>NZ_NPFW01000022.1 GCF_002259405.1 Rhodococcus sp. 14-2483-1-2
TAACCGATGCAGGTGACTGGTACTAATAGGCCGAGGACTTACCACAAAGAAGCTACGCGTCCACTGTGCAATATCTGAAACAACACACGAGTTGTTCAGTTACACAATCGAATACACGAATCCGCCACCCATATATGTGTGGGTGACAGGTTCGCTCGTGACACTGTTTCGCAGAGTTACGGCGGCCATAGCGGAGGGGAAACGCCCGGTCCCATTCCGAACCCGGAAGCTAAGCCCTCCAGCGCCGATGGTACTGCACTCGACAGGGTGTGGGAGAGTAGGACACCGCCGAACACCCGTTGTAAGAAGGGGACCCACTTGGTGGGTCCCCTTTTTGCGTTTGTACCGAAATCCGAAAGGACGCCCGTGTCGGAAGACAACAACGATCGTCGCCCCTCCCGAGGGGACGGCGGCAACCGCCCGAGCGAGTCCCGAGACCGCAACCCCCGCGCTCAGGACCGCCGCGGCGACCCGCGTCGTTCGGACGGTCCGCCCCGCAGGCGTGGCGGTGAGGGCGGGTTCTCCGGAGACCGGCGCGGAAACAGCGCACCGTCCGACCGTCGACCGCCGCGTCCCGATGAGCCGGATCTGCCCGACGAGGTCGAAGCAGGCCAGCTCGAACCAGCAGTGCGTCGAGATCTGTTGAGCTTGGACAAGAACAACGCAACTGCCGTCGCACGTCACCTCGTGATGACCAGCAGGCTGCTCGACGACGATCCGCAGTTGGCGCTGCTGCACGCGCGCGCGGCTCGTCAGCGCGCCGGCCGCATCGCCGTGGTCCGTGAGACCGCGGGTATCGCGGCGTACCACGCCGGTGAGTGGGCCGAAGCACTGTCCGAGCTTCGCGCCGCCCGACGGATGGCAGGCGGACCGGGCCTCATCGCTGTGATGGCCGACTGCGAGCGCGGACTCGGACGTCCAGAGCGCGCTATCGAGCTCGGTCGCAGCGACGAGGCTCGCGAGTTGACCGGCGAGGAAGCGTCGGAGCTTCGGATCGTCGTGGCAGGTGCCCGAATGGATCTGAACCAGTACGACCAGGCCGTGGTCACGCTGCAGACCCCTGATCTCGACGCGTCGCGCTCCGGCACTGCTGCTGCTCGGCTCTTCTACGTCTACGCCGATGCGCTGGTTGCGGCGGGTCGCGTCGACGAAGGTGTGAAGTGGTTCCTCAATGCCGCTGCAGCCGACGTCGATGGTGAGACCGACGCAGAAGAGCGGGTCGAGGAGCTGTCCGGAGGCGGTCAGTGACGGTGCTGCGTGATCTCCACGATGTTCTGCTGCTCGATCTCGACGGCACCGTCTATGCCGGCAAGGATCCCATTCCCGGTGCAGTGGAAGCACTGTCGGGTGGTTCGGAGAAGCAGTACTTCGTCACCAACAACGCCAGTCGAGCCCCCGAGGACGTTGCCGAACATCTGCGTGGTCTCGGGTTCGACACCACAGCAGAGTTCGTCGTCACCAGTTCCGAGGCCGGCGCCCGCGTGTTGGCGGGCAAGTTGGACCAAGGTTCCCGCGTGCTCGTCGTCGGCACCGACGCATTGGCGAACGAGATCACCAAGGTAGGACTGGTGCCGGTCCGCTCTGCCGACGACGATCCGGTCGCAGTGGTGCAGGGTCACTCGGTCGATACAGGCTGGAAGATGCTGGCCGAGGCAGTCCTCGCCATTCGTGCGGGTGCGCTGTGGGTGGCCACGAACATCGATGCCACCCTGCCGACCGAGCGAGGACTCGTTCTGGGCAACGGCTCGATGGTCGCAGCGGTGCGCAACGCCACCGAGATCGAGCCGATCGTGGCGGGCAAGCCGGCCGCCCCGATCATGCACGACGCCATCGAGCGCAGCGGAGCACGCTCGGCACTGGTCGTAGGAGACAGACTAGACACCGACATCGCTGGAGCGAACGAAATCGACCTTCCGTCGCTGCTGGTTCTGACCGGCGTCAGTACCGCTGCCGAGTTGTTGCGTGCTCCTCGGCGTCTGCAGCCCACTCATATCGGCGCCGATCTCGGAGTCCTGAACGAGGACGAGACGGCGTCGAGGGTCGGTAGCAAGACCGGTTGGACGGTCGGCATCGAGAACGAGGTGCTTTCGGTGCAGTACAGCGGAGACGGTGCGCCGGATGCGTTCGAGGGTGCGCTCGCCACACTGCACGTCGCCTGGTCCGGCTCGGCCTTCTCGGACGTTCGCTTCGAGGGTGATCGGCTCGGCGATCTGCGTTCCCTGCTCGGGTGCTGACACAGCATTCGACAGCACCGTTCGGAGAGCGGCGATCGGGCGTTCGTCGGACCCATCCGATAGCGTGAGAGGCGATGAGCGCGTCTATTCCACTACCAGGACAGCACCGGCCGAGCGGTGCCGGCGATGAGTCGTCGGCTGATCCGGACACTGTTCGCACCGAAGTGTCCTCGCTGCTGAATCAGCTCACCATCGAGTCGACGGACGATGGGGAATCCGAGGCTGTGGACTCCGACGCCCTTGCGCGCGACGCGAGTCTGCTCGACCGCGCGCACGAGGTACTCGTGCGCGCCCTGACCACCGTCGACAAGACCTGACGTGGCTCGTCGCGCACGTGTCGACGCCGAGCTGGTTCGTCGTGGACTCGCCCGATCTCGCGAGCACGCTTCCGAGTTGATCGAAGCAGGCCGGGTGAAGATCGCAGGGACCGTGGCCTCGAAGCCCGCGACCGCGGTGGAGCCGGGCACACCGTTGCTGGTGGCCGAAGAAGACAACGAGGTCTCGTGGGCCTCCCGCGGTGCCCACAAGTTGCTCGGTGCCCTCGACGCATTCGAGCCGCTGGGTCTGACCGTCGAGCAGGCTCGTTGTCTGGACGCCGGTGCATCCACCGGAGGGTTCACCGACGTTCTACTCAGTCGAGGCGTGCGTGAAGTGGTTGCCGTCGACGTGGGTTACGGGCAGCTGGTGTGGCGCCTGCAATCCGACGACCGCGTTCATGTCATCGATCGCACCAACGTTCGGTCGATCGACGCCGAGACGATCGGCGGACCGGTGGACGTGATCGTCGCAGATCTGTCGTTCATCTCGTTGAAGCTCGTTCTTCCCGCTTTCGTTGCATGCGCGAAGCCGGGTACCGACATGGTGTTGATGGTCAAGCCGCAGTTCGAGGTCGGCAAGGATCGCGTGGGTTCCGGTGGTGTGGTGCGAGATCCCGCGCTGAGAGCCGAGGCCGTCGAGGATGTGGCCAATGCGGCCGTCGCGTCGAATCTCACGGTGCAGGCGGTAGCGGCAAGCCCACTGCCGGGGCCGTCGGGCAATGTCGAGTACTTTTTGTGGCTGAGGGCAGGTGCAGGCGAGGATTCGCCACGCGCCGACATCACGGAACTCGTCCGGCTCGCGATCGAGGAAGGACCACAGTGACTCCGTCCCACGCAGCACCGGAACGGGAGTCGACTCGAGAAATTCTTCTCGTCGCCCATCCTGGTCGACCGGACATCGCCGAAACCGCGCGTCGCGTGGGCAAGGTGTTCGACGAAGCGGGCATCTGCCTTCGCGTGCTCGTGGACGAGGTCGAGCCGTCGAAGATCGAAGCCTCCGACACCGAGGAACACGACCACGTATTCGTCGCGGACATGAAGCTCAACGTCGTCGAGTTCGGACCGGACGCAGCCGCCGGCTGCGAGATGGTCCTCGTGCTCGGCGGTGACGGGACCTTCCTGCGCGCAGCCGAACTCGCGCAAGCGGCCTCGATTCCGGTGCTCGGCATCAACCTCGGCCACGTCGGATTCCTGGCCGAGGCCGAAGCCGACCATCTCGAAGGTGCCCTGGCCCGCGTCATCGCCGGGGACTACCGCATCGAGCAACGCATGACGTTGGACATTGCGATTCGCGTCGGCGACCAGGTGGTCGATCGTGGCTGGGCATTGAACGAAGCCAGCATCGAGAACGGGTCGAGGCTCGGAGTGCTCGAGGTCGTACTCGAAGTCGACGGACGACCGGTGTCCGCATTCGGGTGCGACGGCGTCCTCATCTCCACACCGACGGGCTCGACGGCCTACGCGTTCTCGGCCGGTGGGCCTGTGGTCTGGCCGGAACTCGAAGCGATATTGGTCATTCCGAGCAACGCACACGCGTTGTTCGCGCGGCCGCTCGTCACCAGCCCCGAGTCGATCATCGCGGTCGAAATCGATGCCGGCGGACACGCAGGATTCGTATTCTGCGACGGCAGGCGCACATTGAGCCTGCCGGCAGGTGCTCGCGTCGAGGTGGTGCGGGGAGCGTCACCGATCAAGTGGGTTCGACTCGATTCGGCACCGTTCGCCGATCGCATGGTCAAGAAATTCGAACTGCCCGTGACCGGGTGGCGGGGGAGAGCGAGGTAGGGATGCTCGAAGAGATTCGGATCGACAGCCTCGGAGTCATTTCCGGTGCCAGCGCACAATTTCACGAGGGGCTGACCGTACTCACCGGCGAAACGGGTGCCGGTAAGACCATGGTGGTCACCAGTCTGCACCTGTTGTCGGGTGCCCGCGCCGACGCAGGCCGGGTTCGGCTCGGCGCGCAGCGTGCCGTGGTCGAGGGGCGATTCAGCACCGACACCGCGTCGGAGCAGGTGATCGACGACGTCGACAAGGTGCTCGAGTCCTCGGGAGGTCAACGGGACGAGGACAATTCGATCATCGCCGTGCGAACCGTCAACTCGGACGGTCGTTCTCGTGCGCACCTCGGTGGGCGCAGTGTCCCCGCATCGGTGCTGTCGAACTTCACCGACTCGTTGCTGACGGTCCACGGTCAGAACGATCAGCTGCGTCTGCTGCGTCCCGATCAGCAACTCGGCGCGCTGGACAGATTCGCGGGGGATGCGGTGGCGTCCCTGGTTTCGAAGTACCGCACCGCGCGCAAGACGTGGCTCGACGCGCGCAACGAGCTGATCGACCGCACCGAACGCAGCCGCGAGTTGGCGCAGGAAGCCGATCGGCTGCAGTTCGGCCTGCAGGAGATCGACTCTCTGGCACCGGAGCCGGGTGAGGATCGCTCCGTGGCCGAGGATGTGCGTCGGCTGGGCGATCTCGATTCGCTGCGTGAGACCGCGGAAGGTGCTTCGGCAGCACTCGTCGGGAGTACCGAGGAGGCGTCGGACACGGCGTCCGCGCTGTATCTGCTGGGTGAGGCTCGCTCTCGCCTCGAACATGCCGAGGACGCAGCACTGACCGAGCTGTTGCCGCGACTGAACGACGCGATGGCGATCGTGGGCGACATCGGGGCAGACCTCACCTCGTACTTGACGGATCTGCCGTCCGATCCGGGTGCCCTCGACACGATCCTGAACCGGCAGGCCGAGTTGAAGTCGTTGACGCGCAAGTACGCCGCCGATGTCGACGGCGTCATCGCCTGGGCGGAAGACGCCCGCGAGCGACTCTCGCACATCGACACCTCGGCCGATGCGCTCGCCGAGTTGAGCGCCAAGGTCGACGCGGCTGCGATCGACGTCGCGGCGGCTGCGTCGAAGCTCAGTGCGGCTCGAGCGAAGGCAGCCGTGAAGCTCTCGAAAGCGGTCAGCGTCGAGCTGGCGGGCCTGGCGATGGGAAAAGCCAAGCTGCAGATCGATGTTCGCGCACTTCCCGCCGGACCGTCCGACACTGCCCCGATCGTCGTCGACGGCACCGAACTGCATGCGGGCAGCAGCGGCGTCGACGAGGTCGAGTTTCGTCTGTCCGCGCACGACGGTGCCCAGGCTCTTCCGATCAGCAAGAGTGCGTCGGGCGGTGAGCTGTCGCGGGTGATGTTGGCGCTCGAAGTGGTGCTGGCGGGCTCGGACAAGGGCGCGACGATGGTCTTCGACGAGGTCGACGCCGGAGTGGGTGGTCGCGCGGCCGTCGAGGTCGGGCGTCGACTCGGCCGGTTGGCGCGCACGCACCAGGTCATCGTGGTCACCCACTTGCCGCAGGTTGCAGCATTCGCCGATACACACCTGGTGGTCGACAAGACCGATGCGAAGAAGGGCGCGGCGAACAGTGGGGTTCGGACGCTGTCTTCGTCGGAACGCGTCGTCGAGCTCGCGAGAATGCTCGCGGGTCTGGACGACACGGAGACCGGTCGCGCGCATGCCGAGGAGCTGCTGGCCACCGCAAATGCGGATAGAGCCGCCTTGTAACTTTTGGTGCTGATGTGATCAGTGTGGTAGTTGTTTCGGCGCGCCTCCGTCGTCGGGCGTGTCGATCGGGTCATCATGGTTCCCATGAAGATGCCGGCTCTGCTGTCACGTAGTCAGGATTCGCTGCCCGGAATCACCGGTATCGCGCGAGTCGATCGCAACACGGCCAAGCTCCTCAAACGGGTCGGCCCCGGTGACATCGTCGTGCTCGACGAGCTCGACCTGGACCGCCTGACCGCCGATGCGCTCGTCGAGGCAGGGGTGCTCGCGGTCGTCAACGCGTCCCCCTCGATCTCCGGGCGCTACCCGAACCTGGGCCCCGAGGCCATCGTGGCCAACGGGATCACCTTGATCGACTCGGCCGGCACCGAGATCTTCAAGAAGATCAAGGATGGCACCAAGATTCGCCTCAACGACGGCGGTGTCTACACCGGCGATCGGCGCCTCGCGAAGGGTGACGAGCAGAGCGAAGCCGAGATCTCGGACAAGATGATCGAGGCCAAGACGGGTCTGGTCGACCATCTGGAAGCGTTCTCGGGCAACACGATCGAGTTCATCCGAACCGAGAGCCCGTTGCTCATCGACGGCGTCGGAGTGCCGGACATCGACATCGATCTCAAGGGTCGTCATGTGGTGATCGTGGCCGACGGTCCCGGGCACGCCGAGGATCTGAAGAACCTCAAGCCGTTCATCAAGGAGTACTCGCCCGTCATCATCGGAGTCGGCGCGGGTGCCGACACCGCGATGAAGGCGGGGCATCGCCCTGATCTCATCGTCGGGGATCCCGAGGACGTCACTGCGCAGACGCTCAAATGCGGTGCCGAGGTGGTACTTCCGGCAGATTCCGACGGACACGCGCAGGGCCTCGAACGCATTCAGGATCTGGGTATCGGTGCCATGACGTTCCCGGCCACCGGTGCCGCTGCCGATCTCGCGCTGCTGTTGGCCGATCATCACGGGGCCTCGCTCATCGTGTCGGTCGGTAGCCCGGCCAGCCTGGACGAGTTCTTCGATCGCGGTCGACGCAACACGAACCCGGCCGCATTCATGACACGTCTGAAGGTCGGGGCCAAGCTGGTCGACGCCAAAGCTGTGGCGACGCTGTATCGCAGCCGTGTGTCCGGCGGTGCGATCGCTCTGTTGATTCTGGCGGCGCTCGTCGCCGTCATCGTGGCGTTGGCCGTGTCCAACATCGGCGGCGAATCGTTGGATTGGGCAATCGATCTGTGGAACCGGTTCGCCCTGTGGTTCCAGGGGTTGCTTTCGTGATTTCGCTTCGCCAACATGCCATTTCGCTGGCAGCGGTCTTCGTGGCACTGGCCATCGGCATCGTGCTCGGTTCGGGTCTGCTCTCGAGCGGACTGGTATCGGGCCTTCGAGACGACAAGACCGGTCTCGAAACTCAGGTGGACGATCTGCAGGCGACCAACAATCAGCTCGGTGAGCAGCTCAACTCGGCCGACGGCTTCGACGCTGCGGTATCGGGCCGGGTTCTACGGGACACGTTGGTCGATCGCAGCGTCGTGGTCATCACCACCCCGGATGCCGACCCCGGCGACGTGGACGGAGTCACACGGTCGATCGGAGCCTCGGGTGCCACCGTCACCGGCCGGGTGTCGCTGACCGATTCGTTCGTCTCCGCTGCGAACGGGGACGATCTCCGTACGCGCCTGACCAACGTCATTCCGGCCGGCGTGCAGTTGCGCACCGGCGCCGTGGACCAGGGCAGCCTCGCCGGAGACCTGCTGGGTTCGGTGCTGCTACTCAACGCCGAGACGGCTCAGCCACAGTCGACTCCCGAGGAGCTGTCACTGGCGCTGGAGACGCTGCGTAGCGGCGGGTTCATCGCCTACGACAACGGTGCCGTCGCGCCCGCTCAATTGGCTGTGGTCGTCACCGGTTCCGGTACCTCGGACGTGGAGGACGGCAATCGCGGTGCCATCGTCGCGCGGTTCGCGGGCGCTCTCGACTCGCGTGGTGCTGGCGCGGTACTGGCCGGCCGGTCCGGCGCTGCAGAGGGCAACGGTTCCATCGCTGTGGTGCGCGCCGATTCGGCGCTGTCGTCCGCTCTCAGCACGGTCGACAACGTCGACCGTGAAGCAGGACGGATCACCACTGTTCTCGCCTTGGCGGAGCAGCTGGACGGGGCGTCGGGCCGCTACGGCACCGGAGCCAACGCGAACGCCGTGACCGTCGGAGCGCCGGCGAGCTGATCGTCGTCGGAACGCGCGTGTCGTTGGCGGTGAGGTAGGTACTGGTGTTACCGTGAAGTCCCGTGGGTAGCAGGCCCAATTTTCACGCTTCACCTCTCTTATCAGCCCCCTGATAGGAGCAAGCCCTGCAGACTCGTCACGGGAGCCTCATTGTCACGCCTTCAGTCGCGTTCCGACACCAAGCACATTTTCGTCAGTGGGGGCGTCGCGTCCTCACTCGGAAAAGGCCTGACGGCATCCAGCCTCGGCCAGCTACTGACCGCACGCGGACTGCGCGTGACCATGCAGAAGCTCGATCCATACCTCAATGTCGATCCCGGCACGATGAACCCGTTCCAGCACGGTGAGGTCTTCGTCACCGAGGACGGCTCCGAGACCGATCTCGACGTCGGCCACTACGAGCGATTCCTCGACCGTGATCTGTCCGGTTTCGCCAATGTCACCACCGGCCAGGTGTACTCGACGGTCATCGCCAAGGAACGCCGCGGTGAATACCTGGGCGACACCGTTCAGGTCATCCCGCACATCACCGACGAGATCAAGCGTCGCATTCTCGCCATGAACGGCCCGGACCTGCAGGGTCACCAGCCAGATGTCGTGATCACCGAAATCGGCGGCACCGTCGGCGATATCGAGTCGCAGCCGTTCCTCGAAGCAGCGCGTCAGGTGCGCCACGACGTCGGCCGCAACAACGTGTTCTTCCTGCACGTGTCGTTGGTTCCGTTCCTGGCTCCGTCCGGTGAACTCAAGACCAAGCCCACTCAGCACTCCGTCGCAGCACTGCGCAGCATCGGTATCCAGCCCGACGCGTTGATCCTGCGTTGCGATCGCGACGTGCCGCCGGGGCTCAAGAACAAGATCGCGCTCATGTGCGACGTCGACGTCGACGGCTGCATCTCCACGCCCGACGCGCCGTCGATCTACGACATTCCCAAGGTGCTGCACAAGGAAGGCCTGGACGCGTACGTCGTCCGTCAGCTCGGTCTCCCGTTCCGCGATGTGGACTGGACCATCTGGGGTGGACTGCTCGAGCGCGTCCACCAGCCGCGCGAAACCGTGCGCGTCGGCTTGGTCGGCAAGTACGTGGACCTGCCCGACGCGTACCTCTCGGTCACCGAGGCGCT
Source organism: Rhodococcus sp. 14-2483-1-2 (assembly GCF_002259405.1). Lineage (GTDB taxonomy): Bacteria > Actinomycetota > Actinomycetes > Mycobacteriales > Mycobacteriaceae > Rhodococcoides. The sequence continues at coordinate 9,446 of NZ_NPFW01000022.1, forward strand.
GCGTGCCGGTGGATTCGCCCATCGCGCGAAGGTCGAGATCAAGTGGGTTCCATCCGACGAGTGCTCGACGCCTGCGGGGGCGCAGGCCGCGTTGGGTGATGTCGATGCCGTGCTCATTCCCGGTGGTTTCGGTATCCGCGGCATCGAGGGCAAGCTCGGGGCCATCGAGTTCGCACGTACCCGCAAGATTCCGTTGCTGGGGTTGTGCCTCGGATTGCAGTGTGTGGTCATCGAGGCGGCTCGTTCGGTCGGTCTGACCGATGCCAATTCCGCCGAGTTCGATCCGGACACCAAGGATCCGGTGATCTCCACGATGGCCGATCAGGAAGACGCCGTCGCCGGTGACGCCGATCTCGGCGGCACGATGCGCCTCGGTGCCTACCCGGCCACTCTGCAGAAGGGCTCGGTTGTCGCGGCGTCGTACGGCACCGAGAACGTCTCGGAGCGCCACCGTCATCGCTACGAGGTCAACAACGACTACCGGGACCGAATTGCCAAGAGCGGCTTGGTGTTCAGCGGTACCTCCCCGGACGGCCACCTTGTCGAGTTCGTCGAACTGCCCGCTTCGGTGCACCCGTTCTTCGTCGCCACGCAGGCGCATCCGGAGCTCAAGAGCCGGCCGACTCGTCCGCATCCGTTGTTCGCATCGTTGATCAATGCGGCATTGAAGTACAAGGCTGCAGAGCGGCTGCCGGTCGACATTCACGGTGACACCGTGGCGGCAGAGGAATCGGACGCGGCCGAGACCGTCGGATGAGCGAGCCCCGGCACGAGTTCACCACCCTCGACTCGTCGGTGCCGTATTCCGGCGCGATCCTTGCGCTTCGGCTCGATCAGGTCGCGATGCCGAACGGTCGTCAGGCCGAGCGTGAGGTGATCGAGCATCACGGCGCGGTCGGAATTCTGGCCGTCGACGATCAGGATCGTGTGGTGATGATCGAGCAGTACCGTCATCCCGTCGGTCGTCGACTGTGGGAGTTGCCTGCCGGTCTGCTGGACGAGCCGGGGGAGCGGCCCGTGCTGGCGGCTCAGCGTGAGCTCGCCGAGGAAACCGGGCTCGCCGCTCGGACGTGGTCGGTTCTGGTCGACGTACTGGCCTCGCCCGGGTTCACCGACGAGGCCGTGCGGATCTTCCTGGCTCAGGGCCTGACCGAGGTCGATCGGCCCGAGGCTCACGACGAGGAAGCCGATATCGAGCTTTCGTACGTGCCGGTGGACGAGGCCGTCCGTCGGGCTCTGTCGGGCGAGATCGTCAACGCATCCGCGGTGGCGGGCGTTCTCGCATTCGCCGCGGCACGTGCTACCGGTACCGAACTGCGCACCGCCGACTCCCCGTGGCCCGATCTGCCGACAGCATTCGAGAAGCGGAAGAGTTCACGAAAGTAGCCACCGTGATCGGCCAGCAGATTCAGACGTACCTCGACCATCTGGTGGTCGAGCGCGGGTCGGCACCGAACACGGTGTCGTCCTACCGTCGCGATCTGGTGCGCTACGAGCGGTTCCTCAGCGGCTACGGCATCACCGATCTGGCGAAGGTCGCCGACAACGACATCACCGAGTTCGTGCTCTATCTGCGGCGCGGTGACGACGATTTCCCGGCTCTCGCAGCGAGTTCGGCTGCCCGGACGTTGATCGCGGTGCGGGGTCTGCACCGATTCGCGCTCGCGGAGGGCATGGTCGAGCGCAACGTGGCGAGCGAGGTCAAGCCGCCCCAACCGGCGAAGCGACTACCGAAGTCGCTCCCCGTCGACCAGGTGGTGGCGTTGCTCGAATCGGCGTCCGTTGCCGGTCCCGATGCCCCGCGCGGTCTGCGGGATCGGGCCCTGTTGGAACTGCTGTATTCGACCGGGGCTCGTATTTCCGAGGCAGTGGGGCTCGACGTCGACGACATCGACACCGAGGCCCGCTCGGTGCTGTTACGCGGCAAAGGTGGCAAGCACCGCATCGTCCCGGTGGGGCGGCCCGCGATCGAGGCCGTCGACGCCTACCTGGTGCGCGGCCGGCCGGGGCTGGTCTCGCGCTCCGATCCTGCGCTGTTCCTCAACGTCCGGGGCGGCAGGTTGTCTCGGCAGAGCGCGTGGCAGGTGTTGCAGGATTCGGCCGTGCGGGCCGGGATCACCGCGGGGGTCTCACCGCACGTCCTGCGGCATTCGTTCGCTACTCATCTGCTCGACGGCGGTGCCGATGTCCGCGTCGTGCAGGAGCTGTTGGGGCACGCTTCGGTGACGACGACGCAGATCTACACCCTCGTCACCGTCAACACGCTGCGCGAAGTGTGGGCCGGCGCGCATCCGCGGGCGAGGTAGCACGAGCCCCGCGGCCGTGTGTCAGCGTGTCCGATGACGTTGCCGGCGCACCAAGCGGTAGCGTTTGCCAGATCTACTCGAAGACGAACGGGACAGGGGAGCGCTGGAACGTGTCGACACCGCAGCCGCCAGCGGCGGAGTCAGCTTTGGAACATCCACATCTCGACGGCGCCCTGTTCCAGACGCGTCAACCGGAATCCAGTCGGGAGACACGCGACATCACTCCTGCTCCTAACGAGCTCGGGCCCACGGGTCGTATGACTCGGCCGGTCCCGGATCCGCAGCCGTTGTCCAGCCACGGCCCGGCCAAGATCATTGCGATGTGCAACCAGAAGGGTGGCGTCGGTAAGACGACGTCGACCATCAATCTCGGCGCCTCGTTGGCCGGCTACGGCCGTCGCGTGCTCCTCGTGGACCTCGACCCGCAGGGCGCACTGTCCGCGGGATTGGGTGTCGCACATCACGAGCTCGATCTGACGGTCTACAACCTCCTCGTCGAAGCTAAGGTCTCTGCCGACGACATCATCATGCGGACTCGCGTCGAGAACCTCGATCTGATGCCCAGCAACATCGACCTCTCGGCCGCCGAAATTCAGTTGGTCACCGAGGTCGGCCGGGAGCAGACACTCGGGCGGGTGCTGCATCCGATTCTCGATCGTTACGACTACGTCCTCATCGATTGCCAGCCGTCCCTCGGTCTGTTGACGGTCAATGCGCTCACGTGTGCCGACGAAGTGTTGATCCCGATGGAGTGCGAGTACTTCAGCCTTCGCGGGCTGGCATTGCTCAACGACACCGTCGAGAAGGTGCGCGATCGTCTCAACCCACGGCTGAAGTTGGCCGGCATCGTGGTGACGATGTTCGACGCCCGCACTCTGCACTCGCGTGAGGTGATGACGCGAGTGGTCGAGGTGTTCGGCGACGTCGTCTACGACACGGTGATCACCAGAACGGTCCGCTTCCCCGAGACCAGTGTCGCCGGCGAGCCGATCACTACCTGGGCTCCGAAATCCGGCGGCGCGCAGGCGTACCGCGCCCTTGCGCGCGAGGTGATCTACCGGTCGGGTCCGTGACCGTCGACGCTGCCGACGAGGCCCCGATCGAGGTTCCCGCCGACGCGGATCCGTCGAAATTTCGGGTGCGTCTGCTCAACTTCGAGGGTCCGTTCGATCTGCTGCTGTCGCTGATCAGTCAGCACCGCATGGACGTCACCGAAGTGGCGTTGCACACCGTCACCGACGATTTCATCTCGTTCACCAAATCACTCGGTGCCGATGTCGGCCTCGACCAGACGACGGAATTCCTCGTCGTTGCCGCCACATTGCTCGATCTCAAGGCGGCACGATTGCTGCCCTCTGGTGATGTGGAGGACGCCGAGGATCTGGCGCTGCTCGAAGTGCGAGATCTGCTGTTCGCGCGGTTGCTGCAGTACCGCGCCTACAAGCAGGTCGCTCTGCTGTTCGGTGAGCTGGAAGCTGCTGCGCTGCGGCGTTATCCGCGGTCGGTGTCGGTGGAGGACAGATACGCCGATTTGATTCCCGAGGTGCTGCTCGGCGTCGACCCGGCCACATTCGCAGACATCGCCGCAGCGGCCTTCAGGCCCAAGCCGATTCCCCAGGTGGGACTCGATCACATCCATCAGCACGCGGTCTCGATTCCCGAGCAGGCAGCGTGGTTGCTCAAGAATCTGCAGGGGCGAGGCCTGAACGAGTGGGCGTCGTTCTCGGAGTTGGTGCAGGACTGCGAGGTGCAGGTGGAAATAATCGCTCGATTCCTGGCGTTGCTGGAGCTGTTCCGGCAACAGGTGATCGCGTTCGAGCAGCCCGAGCCGCTCGGCGATCTTCGAGTGAGTTGGACCGGTAAGGACGAAGGACCCATCGTGGTCACGGAAGAGGACTACGCATGAGTGCCGATCCAGAACTCGAGCTTGAGGACGTCGAGGATTCCGAGGAGCTGGACGACACCACTCTCGCGTCGGCTCTGGAAGCTGTGTTGCTGATCGTCGACACTCCCGCGTCGGACGAGCAGCTTGCCTCGGCCGTGGGTGCCTCGGTGGCCCGCGTGCGCGCGGCCTTGACGGCGATGGCCGCCGAACTGACCGAACGAACCAGCGGAATCGACCTTCGCTACGCCGGTGACGGATGGCGTTTCTACACCCGAACCGCCTATGCGCCGTACGTCGAACGGCTGCTTCTGGACGGCGCTCGGTCCAAGCTCACACGCGCGGCATTGGAAACCCTGGCCGTGATCGCATATCGTCAACCGTTGACCCGCGCACGAGTCAGCGCCGTGCGAGGAGTCAATGTCGATGGAGTGATGCGTACGTTGCTCGCCCGTGGACTGATCTCCGAAGCAGGAACCGACCCGGAGACGACCGGCACGATGTACTGCACCACCGAGTTGTTCCTCGAACGGCTCGGGCTCGCATCGCTCGGTGATCTACCCGAACTGGCACCGCTGTTGCCGGGTGTGGACCTGATCGACGAGATCAGTGACAGCATGGACACCGACCCGAGAATGACCCGCTCCACCAAGAACCGCGGATCGAAACCCGATCCGGCAGCCGAGCTCGACTCGGACGACTGATAGGTAAGACAAGTGAACAAGCCCGCTCGCCGTGATGGCACACCGGACCGTAACAAGAGACAAGACCCACGCAGGAAGCCGACCGCAGGTAGGTCGGACACTCCGCGTGACGCGCGCCGCGGAGATCGCACCCGCGACGCAGCGCCCCGCGACGGCGCTCCCCGTACCGGAGCCCCGCGCACCGGAGCTCCCCGCACCGGGGGACCTCGCGCAGGTGCGCCACGTACCGGAGCTCCTCGCACAGGAGCCCGACCTGCCCCTCGCCGTGGCGTCGAGCAGGACGAATCGATCGATTACACGCCCGTCGAGACCGGCGTCAACGACCGCAGCAACGACGCTGTTCCGCGCAAGAAGCCCTCGCGTCCCAAGCCGCCGAAGCCGCAGAAGAAGCAGGTTCCGTCGACCACGATCAGCAACGCCAAGCCGGCGAAGCATCAGCACACCGATTCCTCACCGCGCAAGCATGTGCCCGCCGGTGAAGGTGTTCGGTTGCAGAAGGTGCTCGCACAGGCAGGCGTCGCATCGCGTCGCGCCGCCGAGGAACTGATCGCCGACGGCCGCGTCGAGGTCGACGGACGCATCGTGACCGAACAGGGCATCCGCATCGATCCCAACATCGCCGTGGTCCGTGTCGACGGCACTCGCGTGGTGGTGAAGGAAGAGCTGGTTCATCTCGCGATGAACAAGCCGCGTGGATGGCAGTGCACCATGTCCGACGATCTGGGACGCCCGTGCGTCGGCGACATCGTCTCCGAGCGGGTCCAGGCGGGTCAGCGACTGTTCCACGTCGGCCGCCTCGATGCCGATACCGAAGGGCTGTTGCTCTTCACCAACGACGGTGATCTTGCTCACCGCCTGATGCACCCGTCGTTCGAGGTTTCGAAGACCTACCTCGCGACGTTGTCGGGCACCATTCCCCGCACGCTCGGCAAGCAGCTGCGTGAGGGCGTCACTCTCGACGACGGACCGGTGAAGGTCGACGGCTTCCAGCTGCTCGACATCTCGGACGGCAAGTCGCTCGTCAAGGTGACCCTGCACGAGGGCCGCAAGCACATCGTGCGTCGGTTGTTCGACAAGGTCGGATTCCCGGTCGGACGCCTCGTGCGTACCGATGTCGGCAACATCGTGCTCGGCGATCAGCGTCCGGGAACACTGCGTGTTCTCGGTCGCGGCGAGATCGGCAAGCTCTACGAATCCGTAGGCCTGTGATGAGTGCGCTCGTCGTGGCGATGGACGGTCCTTCGGGCACCGGTAAGTCGTCGGTTTCGCGCAGACTCGCGTCGGCGCTGGAAGCGAGCTACCTCGACACCGGTGCGATGTACCGCGTCGCGACGGTATGGGTTCTCCGTTCGGGCGTCGAGCCCACCGATGCGGATGCAGTCGCGAAAGCTGTTGCTGCGCTTCCCCTCGAGATCGGCAAGGACCCGCTGTCCGAGACCGTGTTGCTCGACGGTGAGGACGTCAGCGGCGAAATCCGCGGCGATGCAGTCACCAAGGCCGTCTCGGCCGTGTCCGCAGTGCCTGCGGTGCGCGAGCTGTTGGTGCAGATGCAGCGCGACCTCGCGAGCTCGTCGACGCGAATCGTGGTGGAGGGCCGCGACATCGGCACCGTCGTTCTTCCCGACGCCGACGTGAAGGTGTTCCTGACTGCCTCACCGGAGGCGCGGGCAGAGCGTCGCAACAAACAGAACATCGAACAGGGTCGCGACGACGACTACGAATCCGTGCTCGCGGATGTGCAACGCCGCGATCACGCAGATTCGACGAGAGCAGTGTCACCGCTTCGTCCCGCCGAGGATTCGGTGATCGTCGATACCAGCGAGCTGGATCTCGACGGCGTGATCGAGCGTTTGCTGCTCGTGGTGAACGACAGAAGTGGAGCAGTGCAGTGAGTGAAGAATTCTTCTCCGGCGCAGCGGAAACCGCGGGCGACGGAATATGGAGTGACGAGGGCGAGTGGGAGTACGTCGACCTCAACGAGGGCGAAGACGGCGAAGATGCCGTTGCCGTACCGACTCTCGCCGTGGTGGGTCGTCCGAACGTCGGTAAGTCGACGCTCGTCAACCGCATCATCGGACGACGTGAAGCAGTGGTCGAGGACGTCCCCGGCGTCACCCGCGACCGGGTGTCGTACGAGGCCAACTGGAGTGGTCGACGCTTCCTGGTGCAGGACACCGGCGGTTGGGAACCCGACGCCAAGGGTCTGCAGGCATCCGTTGCGCGCCAAGCCGAGTTGGCCATGCACACCGCCGACGCGATCCTGTTGGTCGTCGACGCGCGAGTCGGCTCGACGACGACGGACGAGGCTGTCGCACGAGTGCTGCGTCGGTCGAAGACTCCGGTTCTGTTGGTGGCCAACAAGGTCGACGACGGCCGCACCGAGTCCGAGGTCGCCGCACTGTGGTCGCTGGGTCTGGGGGAGCCGCTGTCGGTCTCGGCCACTCACGGCCGCGGAACGGGTGATCTGCTGGACCGTGTGCTCGAGGCGTTGCCCGAGACTCCGCGCGAAGGGATCCCCGGTGGGGGACCCAGGCGTGTCGCTCTGGTCGGTAAGCCGAACGTGGGCAAGTCCTCGCTGATCAACAAGCTCTCGGGTGACGAGCGCTCGGTGGTGCACGATGTTGCCGGAACCACCGTCGATCCCGTCGACTCGTTGGTCGAATTGGGCGGCAAGACATGGCGATTCGTCGACACCGCCGGGCTGCGCAAGCGCGTCAGTCATGCCAGTGGTGCCGAGTTCTACGCGTCGCTGCGCACCAAGTCCGCGATCGAGGCCGCCGAGGTCGCGATTCTGCTTCTCGATGCCTCCGAGGTGATCTCGGAGCAGGACATGCGCGTGCTCAGCATGGTCGCCGATGCCGGCCGCGCGTTGGTGCTGGCGTTCAACAAGTGGGATCTGGTGGACGACGATCGTCGTCAGCAGCTAGAGAAGGAGATCGATCGCGATCTCGCTCGGGTGCCGTGGGCGCAGCGAGTGAACATCTCGGCTCAGACGGGCCGTGCGGTCCAGAAGCTCGTGCCCGCTCTGGAGACGGCTCTGGAGTCGTGGGACAAGCGCGTACCCACCGGCAGGTTGAACACGTGGCTCAAGGAGGTCGTGGCGGCCACTCCGCCGCCGATGCGAGGTGGACGTCTGCCGCGCATCATGTTCGCGACGCAGGCCAGCACACGGCCGCCGACGTTCGTGCTGTTCACCACCGGCTTCCTCGAGGCCGGCTACCGCCGATTCATCGAGCGGCGTCTGCGTGAGGAGTTCAACTTCGACGGCAGCCCCGTGCGTGTCTCGGTGCGTATCCGCGAGAAGCGGGAACGGCCGGGCAAGGGCAACAACCGCTGATGTGGCCCGACCCCGCCCCTGAGCAGGCGATTTCCTCTCAGGGGTAGGGCTGGGGTAATCTCAGCAAGCGCCTTTCGAGGCGCGGCGGGCTGTGGCGCAGCTTGGTAGCGCACTTGACTGGGGGTCAAGTGGTCGCAGGTTCAAATCCTGTCAGCCCGACACATTGCAGGTCGAAGACGGTTTCGGAGAAATCCGGGGCCGTCTTTTTCGTCTGTATGCCGCGTGACTGTCACCACCCGGGCTGTGACGGTGAGCGGTGCCGATGTGGCCAGATGCTCTCGTGCGGCAGCGGATGCGCAGTCGACGAATGCGAGCGTGAAGACGGCCACGACTACATCGGTGGAAGTTGCAGGTGGTGCGGGCAACCGTTCGGGGAACTCCGCCTCGTCAGCGGCCCATGACATCGCCGGCAGGCATTTGGACCGTGCGGTCGGTCAGGTTGACCCCCGAGCGGTACGGGTGTCAATACTCTCCAGTCGGGTGCTGGTTCGAGAGGTCACTGCTCTAGGGCATCATGGGCCTATGAGCGATCCCGAATACCTCGCCACTTTGCTTTCTGCGATCGATGCGGAGATCGCGCGAATCTCTGCCGCCGAATCGGGCTCCGACGAACAGGCATCGGCTATCGACGACGCGGCCGATGCCGTCTTCCGGTTGCGCGAGAAGGTCAAGGCCGGCTACTCCGGCAAGAAGGCCTACTACCTCGCGGCGTCGACCGATCCGAAGGGGATCAGGGTCGAGGGCATTTCTGCCCTGCACGGCAAACGTGCCCACGAACTGGTCCGAGACGGTGGATGGATGCACGCGGACTCCAGCACCGTCCTCGACGCGCTCGATGACGATCAGATCAGTCGATATCACGCCATCGCGGGACGTGGGGTCGCGCAGACGTTTCGAGACGCACGTGAATACCTGGCGGCGGCAGTAGCTCTCGCCGACAAGTAGTCCGAAGTAGCACCACGTCGAGGCAGCCGACGGTAGAAGTCCGGGCCTCACATGCTGAATGCTCCGCTGAAGTCGAGTGGCGCCGCCTCGAGGTGGCGTCCGCGGGGAGTGACGTCGACGAGTTCGCCGTCGTGGACAACAATCTCGCCCCCCACGATCATGGTGACCGGCTTTCCCCGAAGTCGATGCCCCTCGTAGGGGGTGTAGTCGGTCGCCATGTGCAGCGTTTCGGTGGTCACCGTCCATTCCAGTTCGGGATCCCAGATCGCGATGTCGGCGTCGGACCCCGGCATCAGTGATCCCTTGCGTGGATAGAGGCCATTGGTGCGTGCTGGATTAGCCGAGGTCAACTCCACGAATCTGCTTGCCGTCAGACCCAATCCGTCGACGTAGTGCGAGTAGATCACCGGAAGGCGCGTCTCGACTCCGGGGAGTCCGTTGGGCATATGACGCACGTCGTGGCTGTGCACCTGCTTCTGTGCGGTGTCGTAGCAGCAATGGTCGGAACCGATGGTGGTGATGTGCCCGGTGAACAGGTGACGCCCCAGTTCCTCGACCACCTCGGCCGAGCGCAGCGGTGGGCAGCAGACGAAACGTTCGGGTTGTTCACCCGCGTAGGCCGAGTCGTCGAGGATCAGATGGTGGGCGACCGATTCGGTGAAGGCGACGAGCCCTCGTTTGCGGGCGTCCGCGACCAATTCGACTGCAGCCGGAGTCGACTGGTGCACGAAATAGACCGGCGCATTCTGTGATTCGGCGATCGCGAGAATGGCGGCCACCGAGGCAGTCTCGGCGAGCTCCGGCCGCGTCTGCGACATGTGTGCTGCATCGACTCCGCCCGACACGGCTGCGAGGTTCTGCGCATCGGTGACGATAGCGTCCGACTCGCAGTGGATGATGACCATTCCGCCGAGATCGCGAGTGGCCTGCATCGTGTTGAGGATGGTGTGTTCGTTCGCCATCGTCTCACCGGCATAGGTGGTGAACATCTTGACCGTCCGAATGCCGGCGTCCGCCAGAGTCTTCAACTGGTCGGCGGTGGTGGCGGTCCACTCGACGACGCAGGCGTGCAGAGCCGAATCGCACAGTCCGCTCGACGCTTTCGCTCGTTGCACCTCGGCGGCGTCCAACGGCTGTTGACCGGGACGTGGGATAGCGAAGTCGATGATCGTGGTGGTGCCGCCGAACACGGCCGCCGTCGTGCACTCGAGGTACGAGTCGAGAGAGGTGAATTCACCGGAGGTGAACCCGACGTGGCAGTGCGGATCGACTCCACCCGGCATGACCAGTTTCCCGGTTGCGTCGATGACCTCCGCTGCCGCGTCGACCTCGCTCCCTGGGGTGAGCACCGCGACGACTCTGCCGTCGTCGATGAGCAGGTCTGCCGGAGCGGCCCAATGGGATTCGACGACCGTTCCGCCGCGCACGACCTTCATCGTGTGCTCGCGAGGTAGGTCAGCCATCCGCCGCGGTCACTGATGTCGGTGACGCCCGCGGCCGAAAGGTAGCTCTCGCGCATTCGCATCGACAGGGAGCCCGAGCCATCCGCCAACTCGATGACCCCGAGTTCGAGTTCACTCGGCTCTCTGGGAAGGAGCTCGTCGCGCAATACGTCGTACTCGACCTCGTACAGCTCGCCCGGTACCACGAATCCATCGGTTGCGACCGGGTGCAAACCGGGGAATTCGTCGCGCACGGAAAAGAATCGGTATTTCGGTGCGGTATCGACTTTCCCCACGAATCGCGCCTTGTGCAACGCGTCGTTCAGGGTGCCGCCGGACATCGCCTGTCCGTTGACGAACATCGTGACCAGTGCCATGCGAAGCCTTCTTTCAGTGAGTCCGGAGCCGGACGAGACGGTTCGGGGAGAACGCTGATACGTCGACGTCGGGTTCGGTGCCGTGTACCAGGTCCGAGAGAATGTGCCCCCACAACGGGGCGAACGTGAAGGAGTAGGTGCCGCCTGCCACGAAAAGTCCCGGGGTTCCGGCGAGTTCGCCGATGACCGGCATTTCGTCGGGTGTGGTGACCACGGGCCCGGTCCAGGTATCGAGAAGCGCATTGTGGCCCAGCGCAGGCAGAAGCCGTCGGACCTGCTCCAGGTTTCCTGTGGTGCTGTCGGATCTGCTCGGGGCCGTCTCGCTGTCGTGGAACGCACCTGCAGGCCAACCGCCGCCGAGGACGAGGCGTCCCGTTCGATTCTGCTTGATCGACATTCCCTCCCCGACGTGCTGTACCAGCACTTCGAGTGTCCGAGGTGCGGCATCGAGCGAGTGCATCTGCAACGAGGTCGGGACGAGATCGAGCGATACCCCTGCCAGAGCCGCGATCGGAGCCATCCACGGCCCTGCAACGTCTATCACCACGGGTGCAATCCACGTTCCACCGTTGGTAGTTACTGTCCAGACATCACCGTCGCGGGTCAATCCAGTGACCGGTGTCGACGGATGTACAGACGCTCCTTCGGCCGCGGCCTGCCGCAACAGGGCAGGACCGGCGAGGTCGGGTTCGGCGAATCCGTCCCACGGACACCAGGTTGCGGCCTGAATGCTCGGGCCGAGCAACGGTAGCGCCTGCCGAGCCTCGTCGCCGCTCAGTACCTCCGTCGGGATCCCCGCAGCTCGTTCCCATCGGTGCTTCGCGATGAGGGCGTGGACCTGCTCCTCGGTTTCGGCCACCATGAACCCGCCGCACCGGTTCAGCCCGAGACCGGGCACCGTCTCGTCCAGTGTGTTCCACAGCGTGCTCGTCGACTTCTGCAGTGGAAGCAGTTGTTCGACGTCGACGGCTGTGCCCTGCCCAGGCCTGCGCGTGTGAATGGTCTGGATGTGCAGGTTGCCTGCAGTCGTACCGGAGCCGGCGGTGTTGGGTAGGGTGCGATCGAGCACAGCAACGCGGGATCCCGCGCGGGTGAGGGCGAGAGCCGTTGCTGCACCGACGATTCCGGCTCCGATGACAACGACGTCGACCTCAGACCGCATGAACGGCTCCTACGGTCGCGTAGGCATCGTCGATACCCGATTCGACGATGACCGATTGCAGCGCGGCAAGCGTGTCGGCGTCGGTGACCGGCAGTAACGGTTCGCGCACGGTACCTCCCGGCTGGCCGAGAAGGTTCATCACGGCCTTCAGTTGGGGGATGGGGGAGGCGTACACGCCGCTGTAGTCCGAGGCGATGAGCCGGCCCGAGAACGCGCGATAGCGATCGACCCACATGCGTGCGGTGTCGGCGTCACGTGCAGCGACGGCCTCGTAGAACGGCACCGCAAAGGGCGCGCCCACCCCGCCGCCGTCGATGTTGCCGTCCCCGCCCAGTTCGAGCAGCGTGGCAAGGCCACGTCGATGCAGGAAACTCCCGAATACACGGACGCGATCGGACACGGCCTCGACGGTGTCGAGCATGGCGAGCCAATCACCGGTGCTGTCTTTGATCGCGACGACGTTCTCCAGGTCGGCCAGTCGAGAGAACAGGTCGGGTGAGGTCCCCATGTCGACCGCAACGCCTCGTGGCCAGTTGTAGGCCATGAACGGCAACGATGTTGCGGTGCTGACGCTTCGGTAGTACTGATAGGTCTCTTCCGCCGAGGTGTGTACGTAGGGCGGAGGCGTTGCCAGTATGCCGTCTGCGCCGACGGAAGCAGCGTGCTTCGCGAGCGCGGAGGACTGCGCAGCTGTGTACGCACTGACACCGATCACTACAGGGAAGCGGCCCGCGACTGCATCGATCGACGCTTCCGCGACGGTCTTTCGTTCGTGGTCGCTCTGGCTGCACCATTCGCCTGTGCTGCCGTTCACGAGCACACCGTGAACACCCGTCTGCGCGTAGAGATTCATCAGGTCGAAAATTGCCTCGGTGTCGACGTCACCCGACTGCGTGAACGGTGTGGGGGCAGCGGGCCAGTAACCGGACCACGCGACATCATCGCGATTCATGGGAGTGCCTTTCGGGCTCGGGACGATCGACGACGCGTCGTACCCGCATTTGTGGGATCGATTGCATAGACTGCCTTCGGGGTGGTCGAGTCGTCAAGCCGGAAACGTACTTGTAACGCGACCACGGTCGAATGTGTTTGTCCGAGGCGTGAAGCAAGAGAACGGAGAACCGATGGCGGTCACCTTGATCGACGTTGCGAGCGCTGCTGGGGTTTCGCGCAGCACGGCATCACGCGCATTGAGTGGATCGTCACTGATCTCCGCGGAGACACGGGCAGCGGTCGAGGATGCGGCCCGCGTTCTCGGGTATCGGCCGAACAGGGCTGCGAGCGCGCTGCGCTCGAACAGGTCGCACTTGATCGGTCTGGTCATGAACAACCTGCTCAACGCGACCTTTCACACTGTCGCCGAGGTCGTCCAGAAGAGGGCGGCAGCCAGCGGATTTCAGGTCCTGCTCTGCATCACCGATGCCGATCCGGCGCGCGAGGACGACGTACTGGCCATGCTGGGCGAGCACGGCGTCGACGGAACCATCGTGATCGGCAGCGGTCGAAGTGCGGCGGCGTCGAATGCGCTTCTGGAGCAGGGCCGCGCGGTGGTCAACCTGATCCGTTCGGTAAAGGGGAGTTCGGCGTCGACGGTGCTGGCAGACGACGTCACGGGTGCTCGCGATGCGACAGCGCATCTGATCGAGCTCGGGCACAGTCGTATCGGCTATATCGGTGGAAACGAGGATGCGACGTCCGGACGTGAGCGCTACGAGGGTTATCGACTGGCGCTGGCCGACGCAGGTGTTCCGGTCGACGAGACGATCGTCCGGAAAGGTCCGTTCACCACGGAATTCGGTGCCGAAGCGATCAACTCGTTACTGGATGCACCCCAGGCAATGACTGCTCTGTACGCGGCCAACCACGAGGCTGTCTTCGGCATCCTGCCCACGCTCGTCGGCAGAGGTGTGTCGGTACCGGACGAGTTGTCGATGATCTGCCACGAGGACATGCCGTGGCTCGCGATGTGGCAGCCGGCAATCACAGTCGTCGACAACGGCGCGGCCCAATTGGCCAACGTGGCCATGGACTTGTTGTTCCAGCAGATCAAGGACTCACTCGAACCCGACGGGCGTACGTATCGAATCGGTGCTCGTCTGGTGGAGCGGGCGTCGTGTGCCGCACTGTGATCGACGTTCTCGGATCGCAGGAACGGGGAGCGCGATCACGTGCGAACGGTTAACAGTTGATGTACCGCGTGTCGGCAGTGTTAACCGCGTTGACGCCTCCGAATTCGTCTGCGACGCTTGATGCAATCGATCCCAAAGGATCGACCCTTCTCGAATCACTCCGTCATCATCGCTGCCGCCCCGTCCTCGAACGTGTAGTGCTGCAGTCGATATCGAAAGGCTCGCTCAATGCGCAAGTTAACAGGACTCGCCGCTATCGCTGTTGTGGTGGCCGGCCTCACTGCCTGTAGTTCCTCGGACGATTCCGCAGCCGCGCCGACGGATTGCACACCCACGCTCGGTGCTTCGGACCTCGCCGAAGAAGGCGTACTGACGATGGCCACCAACGCGACTCTTCCGCCGATGCAGTACGTCGATCCGAACGGCGACGTGATCGGCATGCGCGTCGACCTCGGTAAGGAGATCGCCAAGCGCCTGTGTCTGACGCCGAAGTTCGTCAACATCGAGTTCGAGGCACAGATTCCCGGTGTGCAGGCCGGCCGCTGGGACATGATCGACACCGGCATGTTCTACACGCCTGCACGTGCCGAGACCATCGATCTCGTTCCGTACGAGGTGCAGGCAGTCTCGATCTCGGTGCCGTCGGGCAACCCCGAATCGATCTCCAGCGTGGACGACCTGGCGGGCAAGACCATCGGGGTCGAAGCGCCCGGATACGAATTCGACACGCTGACCGCCATGGCCGAGCAATTCGCGGCCGAGGGAAAGCCGGCGCTGACGGTGCAGACGTTCAAAACCAATGCCGATGCCTATCAGGCGCTTTCGGCGGGACAGCTCGACGGCACCTCCATCGTCGAGTCGGTCACGTCGTTCTACCAGGAAGACGGACGCTTCGAGACAGCCGTCGGTGGAATCAACGAGGCACCCCTGGCAATGGGATTCGCCAAGGGCAGCAAATCCTCCGCTGAGGTGGCGCGAGTGCTGTCGGAGATGAGGAGCGATGGATATCTGCCCGAGCTGTTCGAGCAGTACGACGTCACTGGATACGACGGCGATATTGCCGTCAGCACCGGTCCTCTCGACAGCTGATCCGACCAACGCAAGTCGAAAGGCACCCCCATGTGGTCCTGGGACGCATTCTTCTCCATCCTGACGAGCACTCAGCTGCTCGAAGGCGCGTGGGTCACGATCTGGCTCACCGTGGTCAGCATGATCCTCGGACTCGCTCTCGCAGTGGTGGTGGCCTCCGCGCGATCATCCAAGCTCGTGCCCCTGCGGATAGTCGCCGGGTTCTACGTGTGGCTGATGCGCGGCACGCCTCTACTGGTGCAGCTGGTGATCATCTACACCGGACTGCCTCAGGTCGGCATCAAACTGGGTGTGATCGAGGCGGCACTCGTGGGCCTGGTTCTCAACGAAGCCGCATACCTGTCGGAAATAGTCCGTTCCGGGTTGCTGTCGGTTCCCACCGGACAGACGGAAGCGGCACGGGCCCTGGGCATGTCACCCACGAAGGTCTTCCGCGTGGTGGTTCTTCCACAGGCGCTGCGGGTGATGATTCCTCCACTCGGCAACAGCTTCAACGGGTTGCTCAAGACCACAACTCTGGTGTCGGTCATTTCCGTACAGGAACTGCTGCGACGCACACAGTTCTTGGTGCAGGTGAATTTCCGAGTGCTGGAAGGGCTCTGCGCGGCAGCGTTGTACTTCCTGGTGCTGACGACTCTGTGGGGGTTGATTCAGAAGATGATCGAAGTACGAGTAGGGCGTGGATACGACCGCAATTACCGCCGTAAGGGCGGCCCGTCGAGTCCGAAGATCGACGACAGCGCGATGAAAGCCGAGGCCGTGAACCGATGACGAGTGCGACATCTGCGACCACGAAGACCACGACGATGGTCGAGGTCAGGAATATGACGAAGGCCTACAACGATCTCGTCGTTCTCGACGACATCGATTTCACGGTGGACAAGGGGGAAGTGGTCCTGCTCCTCGGGCCGTCGGGAAGTGGAAAGAGCACCTTGCTACGCACGCTCAACTGCCTCGAAACGATCGAATCCGGGACCGTCCGAGTATGCGGCGAGATGATGGGCTTCTCGGAAGGGGCCAAGCGAACGCCGCTGTCGGAGGCACAGATCGCCAAGCAGCGGCACCACACAGGAATGGTGTTCCAGAGCTTCAACCTGTTTCCCATGATGACGGCGCTGGACAACGTCGCATCGGGTCCACGTCATGTCCTAGGCACGCAGAAGGACAAGGCGCGCAGGCAAGCTCAGGAACTGCTCGACCTCGTCGGCCTTGCGGACAAGGGGGAGAACTACCCATCGCAACTGTCCGGTGGACAGCAGCAACGCGTGGCGATCGCCCGAGCGTTGGCGATGAAGCCCGAAGTGATGCTGTTCGACGAGCCCACGTCTGCCCTCGATCCCGAGATGGTCAACGAAGTGCTCGACGTCATGCTTCGATTACGCGACGAGGGCATGACGATGGTGGTGGTCAGCCACGAAATGGGCTTCGCGAAAGCGGCCGCAGACAGGGTCGTCTTCATGAGCGACGGGAAGATCGTGGAAGAGGCACCTCCCGGCGAGTTCTTCGACAGTCCCAAAAGCGCTCGTACACAACAATTCTTGAGTCGCATTCTCTGACGGTTGTGCAGTCGCGTGGAAGCCGACAACGAGGAACTGCTCGACCGTCGATCACCCGTTCATCGGATGACGGGTTCGCACCCCTCGAGCAGATCGAGCTCACTTCGTCGCGGTAACCCCTCCCAGTCCCCACGGGCCAGACATGCGAAGGCTCCGGTCCGCACGGCGGTGCGCAGCCGCTGTGCGGCATCGTGGCCGTCGATCAACTCGGCGAGGTAGCCCGCGACGAATGCATCGCCCGCTCCTACGGTGTCGACGGGATCGATCGAGATCGCATCCTGTCGGTAGGTCTCGCCATCGATGATCGCGTGGGCACCGTCGGCGCCGCGCTTGATGACCACCTGCGAGGGGCCGAACTCGGCGAGCCCTCGGGCCAGTGATTCCGGGTCGTCGGCGTGAGCGGGCCCGAGCACGAGTGCAGCTTCGTCCTCGCCCGCGAACACGACGTCGACGAAGGGGAGTATGTCTCGATAGACCTGGGCAGCAACGTCGCTCGACCAGAGAGCGCTGCGATAGTTCACGTCGAATGACACGCGCACACCGCTGTCGCGAGTCCGAGCGATCACCTGACGCCAGGTCTCGGAGGCTTGCGCCGACAGGGCAGGAGTTATCCCGGTGACGTGCAACAGGGCTGCGCCCGACACGATGTCGGAGTCGACGTCGTCGGGGGTGATCCGTGATGCCGCGCTGTGTGCGCGATAGTAGGTCACCCGCTGCATGGAGGGCGTTCTGAGTTCTTTGACCATGACGCCGGTAGGAGCAGTGCAGTCCTCGGGCGCGACGACGTGGACGCCCTCGGCTCTGATCTCTCTGCGTACCAACTCACCCGGTGCATCGGAGCCGAGCCTGCTGCACCAGACTGCCGAAGTACCCAGCCGTTGCAGTCCGATCGCGACGTTGGACTCGGCCCCGCCGATTCCCACTGCCACGTTTCCGGCATGGGCGAACGGTCCTGGATGTTCGCTGCGGAACAGCGCCATGGTTTCGCCGAAGGTCACGACGTAGGGAGCGGACAGTCGCGACCTCACAGTGCCGCCGCCTCATCCACGACACGGCGTATTTCTTCGGCACGCCTTGTCAATTCACGGATGTCTCCACCGGAGAACGCGTCGCCGAGCAGAGGCCCGCCCATGCTCACCGCCACCGCGCCTGCTCGAATCCACGCGGCCGCCTCGGCGATGCCCACTCCTCCCGAGGGAATGACTTCGATATCGGGAAATGGTCCACGTAGGTCGGCAACATAGTTCGCACCGACCTTCGAAGCAGGGAAGACCTTCACTGCGGTGGCACCTGCCGTCCAGCCGCGATGTAGTTCGGTCGGAGTCAACCCGCCAGGAAACACCGGCACCCCTCGATCGATCGCGATGTCGATGATCGGTGTCTCGGTGATCGGTGTGACCAGGTACGCGGCACCTGCATCGATGGCCTCGCTCGCCTGGTCGGGTGTTGTCACGGTGCCCACACCGAGTTCGGCGTCTGAACCGAATCGCTGCAGTAGCTTCGGCAACTCGTCGATGACGCCGTGGGTGCTCAGGGTCAGTTCGATGCTCACAACCCCACCGGCGATCAGTGCCTCCACGACCGGCGCGTACTCGGTGGCAGATTTTGCACGTAGGACAGCTACGACGCGGGTCTGGCGAAGTAGCGCCGACGGCTCGCTCCTGCGGTTCATCGATCACCTTTCAATGCTTCGGACGTCGCTGCGTCGATTCCGTGTCCGACGATGACATCGATCAACTCGCCGGTTCGTTCGACGAACGGGACCCAGTCGGCGATGTCGTCACCGAGCAACCGCCGGTCGGTGAGAACGCCCCTCGCCATCTGCGCACCTGATGTGCTTCGCGATGCAAGCTGGGAAAGCCATCCTCGCGCCGGATCCTGCATGGCGGTCGCATGAGGTCCTGGATCGAAGCCGTCGATCGGGGCCAGGCAGCTCAAGTACGCCGCTGTGGTCAAAGCCATCAAGTGGGGAGTCCGCCCGGCCTCACGGAACATCATCGCTGGTTCCGGAATACGTTCTCGCAGTTTGACCGAACCGTCGGACCCCACCTGCTGTGTACGGTGCCCCAACGCCGTGTTGCTCCATCTGACGAACAGTTGTTCCTCGTACAGGTCAGGATCTATGCCATCGGGAACGTCCACGCTCGGTAGATACTCGTCCCGCAGTATCGTGTGCGCGGCCCGTTCGACGAAGCTCTGTGCAACCGACTCCGGTATCGTCGCCGCGCCCGACAGGGCACCCAAATACGCTATGAGCGAATGAGTTCCGTTCAACAGTCGTACTTTCAGCTGTTCGTACCGGCCGACTTGGTCCGAGAACACTGCACCGCCGGCTTCCCACGCCGGCCGACCGGCGGCGAAGTTGTCCTCCAGAATCCACATGCTGAACGGTTCGGCAGCCACGGGTATCGAGTCCTCGAAACCCATGTCGCGCGAGAGGTTCGACCGATGAGCGTCGGTGGTGGCGGGGACTATTCGGTCGACCATCGTGGAGGGAAACGCCACGTTCTGCTCGATCCACGTCGAGAGCTCACCTGATTCGGAGCCCGGCAGCTGGGCTGCGAACTCCAGCACCAGTCTTCGAGTGTGCTCACCGTTGTCGTTCAGGTTGTCGCAGCTCAGGACCGTCACAGGCGTGTTGTGCGCGACGCGCCCCTGCAATCCGCGGACGATCAAGCCGATGGTGGATCTCGGTGCACCGCCGGCAAGATCATGAGCGATATCAGGGTGGTCGAGTTGCAGACCCTTGATGGCAGGGCTGTACGTGTACCCGTTCTCGGTCACAGTCAAGGACACGATCTTCGTGGTCCGATCCGAGATCGCAGCGACGACGTCGTCCGGTTCCCGAGCGGCCACAAGCGCGCCGGTATGAACCGAAGGAACGCTGTAGGTCGCGCCCGCGGGCGAGATTTCCGCCACCGAGTACCTCAGGTCCTGCGCGCGCAAGGCATCGGCTACCGTTCCGGATCTACTTGCGACGCCCAGGATGCCCCAGGCACCGTCCTGATGCGCGAGTGCTGCCTCGGTGTACACGGCTTGATGCGCCCGGTGGAAGTTACCGAGACCGAGGTGGACGATGCCTCGTTCCGGTGGACGGTTTCTACCCGTTGACGACGGTGGGGCCGTGGCAGCCGACAAACGGGGCAACGGAGTACGAATGATCGTCACCAGTCCTTCACCGAACCGTCGAGATTACGTGCGACCGGCAGATACGCGCGTTCGTACGGAAAGCGTTCGGCGGCAGCCTCGTCCACCTCGACGCCGAGGCCGGGTGCATCGCCTGGATGTAGGTAGCCGTCGTCGTAGGTGTAGCTCGGGCGGAACACCTCGGAGACCTGTTCGGGATAACCCATGAATTCCTGTATCGCGAAATTGGTGGTGGCCAGACCCAGGTGCAACGACGCGGACAGGTTGATCGGAGACACATCCGACGGACCGTGCGGCGCACCCATGACCTGAAAGATCTCTGCGAGAGCGAATATCTTGCGGACGTGCGAAATGCCACCCGCGTGCACGATCGCAGTCCTGATGTAGTCGATGAGACGCTCGGTGATCAATTGCTGGCAGTCCCAGACGGTGTTGAACACCTCGCCGATCGCCAGTGGAACCGTCGTGTGCGCCCGGACCGTGCGGAGCAGCTGTTGATTCTCGGCGGGCATCACGTCTTCGAGCCAGAACAGGTTCACCGCTTCGAGGGCTTTGCCGAGTCGCGCTGCCTCGGTGGGATTGAGCCGATGGTGGACGTCGTGCAGCAGGTGCAACTCGGGTCCGACCGCCTCGCGTACGGCCGCCAACATGTCCGGTGCGTGTCGGAGGTACGCGGCGGTGTCCCACTGCTCCTCGACAGGGCCGACGCCGCGCCCCGCGGGTTCGTAACTTGCCGAACCACGAGTGACGCCGTACACCTTGTCCAGACCGGGGACGCCGAATTGCACACGGACAGCACGGAACCCCTCGTCTCGGCGCTTGTTCACCGATTCGAGAAGCTCGGGCAGGTCCCAACCGGTGGCGTGCGTGTAGGTCAGAACACGGTCGCGCGCAGCACCACCGAGGAGCTGATAGACCGGCATGTCGGCGGCTTTGCCCTTGATGTCCCACAGGGCCAGATCCACCGCCCCGATGGCGGCCATCGTGACCGGTCCGCGACGCCAGTAGGCACCACGGTAGAGGTACTGCCAGGTGTCCTCGATGCGCTCGGCGTCGCGACCGATCAAGAACGGCGCGAGATGATCGCGAAGGTAACTGGCAACAGCGAGCTCCCGGCCGTTGACCGTGGCATCGCCCCACCCGATCAGACCGTCGTCGGTCGTCAACTTCAGAGTGACGTAGTTTCGTCCAGGACTGGTGACGATGACGCGGGCGTCGACTATTTTTCGAGTCATATTGTGAGAAGGCTCATTTCAGTGATGCGGGTGAGATGTCAGAGCACTTTGGCGAGAAACTCGCGTGCTCGATCGGTCTTGCAGTCCGTGAAGAACACGTCGGGCGTGCTCTCTTCGACGATTCTCCCGTCTGCCATGAAGATGATCCGATCGGCAGCGGTCTGCGCGAATTTCATCTCGTGCGTGACCACCACCATCGTCATGCCTCCCTTGGTCAGTTCGACGATGACGTCGAGGACCTCCTTGATCATCTCGGGATCGAGAGCCGACGTCGGTTCGTCGAACAGCATCACCTTGGGGTTCATCGCGAGAGCCCGCGCTATGGCGACACGTTGTTGCTGGCCACCCGAGAGCTGAGCGGGGCGTTTGTCTGCTTGAGATTCGACTCCGACACGGGTGAGGAGATCCATTGCGTGCGTACGGGCTTCACCGGCGTCGACGCCTCGAGCTTGAACCGGACCGAGCATGACGTTCTCGAGTACCGTCATGTGTGCGAACAGGTTGAACTGTTGAAACACCATTCCGACTTCCGAGCGCAGCCGGGCGAGTTCGGCGCTCTCCTCGGGCAGCGGCACACCGTCGATCTCGATGACGCCACCGTCGATCGGCTCCAATCGATTCATGGTTCGACACAGGGTCGACTTGCCGGAACCGGAGGGCCCCAGAATGACGACGACCTCACCGGTCGAGACCTCGAGATCTATATCGGCCAACGCCTGATGGCTGCCGAACCACTTCTGAACTCCTTTGACCGAAATCATCGTTCCGGCCTCCCGCAAGGATGCACCTTGCTCATGATCGGAACCCTTGTGTTCTACGAAAGTCATTGTCAGTGAAGCCTTTCACTCAATATGTTCGACAGTCGACCCAGAATGAGGCACAGCAGCACGTACAGAGCAGCCACGGCGACGAAGACCGGTGCTGCGTACTCTCCGCCGAGATATTCGATCGCGAGTTCTCCAGTGAGCAGCAGATCGGTGTAGCCGATCACGAAACCGAGCGACGACGCTTTGGTGACGCGCACCATCTCGCTGACGAGACTGGGCAGAATCTGCCGTACGACCTGGGGGAGTAGGACAAATCGGAGCGTCTTGACGGTGCGCAGCCCCACTGCCATCGCAGCTTCGCTCTGGCCGCGAGGGAGGGCGTGGAATCCACCGCGGAACACCTCGGCCATGGACGTGCTCTCCCAGAGTACGAGTCCGATGACCAACGCCCAGAAGGTGCTGATGTTGAAACCGGTGGCCGCCGGCACACCCAGGTAGATGAAGAAGACCAGGAGCAGTTCCGGCAGTCCGCGCAGTGTCTGAACCCAGATCCGGGCAGGGACATTGACCATCGGATTCGACGACATCTGCGCAAGCGCGAGCAGCAGACCGAAGAACAGTGACAGCACCACCGTGAACAGGGCGACCTGCAGGGTGGCGAGTACACCGCGGAGCAGCGCCGCGGCGAGGTCGGCGCGACCGAGTACCGACCATATCTCGGGGTCGAACAGGTCCGCGTTGTTCAGGACTATTGCCGCCAGGGCGACCACCGCGACGATGGGGATGGCCCCGCCTGCGGTCCACGCCCGGATCCGGCGCAGTTCCCTTGGTCCTGGTTGCTCGAAAAGTGTTGTAGTCATCAGGAAGTGAACGCAACCTTTCGTTCCACGGCGGCCGCGAGAAGTCCGGCCGGAACAGTTATTGCCGAGTACAGCAGTGCGGTGAACAGCATCAGTGCGATCACGGCCGAATCGTTGGTATTGATGAGTTGCAGCATTGCGCCGAACAATTCGGTCACGCCGAAGACGCCGGCAATTGCGGTCACCTTGACGAGTGCGATCGTCGTATTGATCAGTGGTGGAACGGAGTTACGTAGTCCTTGAGGCAACACGATCAACCGAAGCGTCTGCGCCTTGCGTAGCCCGATGGCGCGTGATGCTTCGAGTTGGCCCTGGCCGATGGCATTGATACCGGAACGGACTGCGTCGCAGTAGTAGGCCGAGAAGTACAACGTGATGCCGATGGTGGCAAGTGCGAAGAACGACAGACGTACGCCGAGCAGGGGGAGTATGAAGATGGTGAAGAACAGATGCGCTGCGGCGGGAATGTTCCGCATGAGTCCGACATAGATGCCGCTGATTCTCTGTAGTAGCGGGATGGGCGAGATCGCGAAAGACGCGAGCACCAATCCGGCCGCCATGGACATCAGTCCCGAGATCACCACCAGGAGAACGGTATTGACGAACCCTTCCCAGAAGACGTCGATATTGTCGATGATTGCGTTCATGTCGAGTAGGTCCTTTCCCGAATCGGTCCGGGCATCAGCAGCTGGTCATGGATTCGGGGGCGACTGGGGCCTTCAGGCCGGAGGCACCCATATGGCGGTCCCAGAGTTCCTCGATGGTGCCGTCGTCGAAAGCCTGCGTCAGCTGTTCGTTGAAGTACTCGCACAGGTCGCTGCGATCGTCGGCCAAACCGATACCCCACTTCTCACCGTCGCCGTACGTCATGGGCGCAAGAGCGAACTCGTCCGGTTTGTCGACCACGAATCCCGCAAGCAGCGGTGCGGTCGAGTCGATGGCATCGACGGTGCCTTGTTCGAGTGCCCGGACGCAGTTCGTCAGAGTGTTGAACTCGGAGATCTCCGCCTGCGGGATGAACTCCGCCACGCGTGGTTGTCCCTGGCTGCCCTGTAGCACACACACTTTGGTGCCTGCAGGAACATCCTGGAGCGACTTGATGCGTTCGGCGTCGTCCTTTCTGACCATCAACTGAGGGGCCGTGTCGAGGTAAGGTCCGGAGATCGAGATGGCCTCTTCGCGCGCTGGAGTGATGGCTAGGGCTGTGGCGAACAGGTCCACCTTCCCCTGCTTCAGAAAGGGAATTCGGTTGGCGGCGGTGGTGTGAACCCATTCGATGTCATCGCTGGACACGCCCAAGGATTCGACGAGCAACACCGCCAGATCGATGTTGAACCCTTCCCAGTCGTGCTGAAGGTTCAGCTCGGCCAAACCAGGTTGGTTCGGTGACGCGCCCACCTTGATTTTCGGTGCCGCCGCCAACTCGGCCATGGTCGAGCCCTCGGGAAAATCATTGGGACGGTCCACGGTCGAGCTACCGCACGCGGTCATCCCGAGAATCGTGACCACGGCAGCCGTGAAAACGGCACACTTCGATCGATGAAACATGATTGTTCGTCTCTTTCTTCAACGAGAGGTTGACGCGCTGCGTTCGATTTCGCGCGCGCTGCGAGCAGATCGGGGTGCGGATTCCGGCGGTCGGGCCGTCGACCCACGGACGATGAGCTGGGATCGCAATCGAACCGAGCCCTCACGCCATGGCTTTCCGTCGATTTGGTCCATGATGAGCCCGATGCTCAGGGACCCGCTGCTCTCGATGTCGACCATCACCGTGGTCAGACCGGGATCCGATGCTGCTGCGACATCGACGTTGTCGATACCGACGATGCTGATGTCGGTCGGGCACCGATAGCCGAGGGAACGGATTCCGGCTTGAACTCCCATGGCGACCATGTCGTTGTACGCGACTACCGCCGTTGCGCCACTTGCCGCCACAGCCGCGGCCGCGGCCAACCCACCGTGCACGTCCGCCGATTGGTTGCCGACGACCGCAAGGTCGAACCCTCGCTCGGACGACAGGTCGGACAGGATTTGCGCGCGCGTGCGGTTGGCCCACGAGGCCGCCGGGCCAGGAACGTAGACGAAAGACTGGTGCCCGAGAGACTGTAGATGTTCTGCAGCTTGACGCAGACCCTGCTCGACATCCATCAAGATAACGGGAGAGCCGTTCGACTCGCCGTTGACGACGACGAGTGGGGTCGAACCGATCGCCCGGGCCACGTCCGCTGGGTTCGATCGGGGAGAGCACAGAATCACCGCGTCGGCTTCTCGGCCGACCGTGTCGAGCAACTCGATCTCGCGTGCCGGATCCTCGGCGGTGTCGGCAAGAAGCATGCGGTGACGACCCGGCCACAGCTTTTCCTGGATTGCCCGCAACATTCTCGCGTACACGGCGTTCGACACGTCGGGAACCAGGACGAGGATGGTGCGCGCCCTCGTCGGTGCCGGTGCGTCGTAGCCGATCCGGCGAGCGGCTTCCAATACCCGCTGTCGAGTGTGCGGGGCCAGCAGGTCGACCGAAGTGAACGCTCGCGAGGCAGTCGCCATGGAGACTCCGGCCTCGATGGCAACGTCCTTCAACTTTGCGACCACGGTTCCTCATTTCGGTCCTGTTGCGTACATCTCAACCCGAGCTGTGTGTAACCACTTTCACACGACGTTCAGGTTGTTGCAATAGGTTGCAAAAAGTTTCAGAAAACGCTCGAATGCAGGGGGACTGCAACATCGGCGTCGCGTCTTCCGTGGCTCGGCGATTGAAGGTGGCGAGTTCTGGGCAAGCGGTAGGCATGACAGAGAACACCAAGGTCACAGTCGAACGCACCATCGAAGCGCCCGTCGACGCAGTTTTCGATGTGCTGTCCAACCCCGAGCGTCATCAGGCTCTCGACGGATCCGGGTTCGTCCGGAGCGTGGACCACGCCGACCGCATTCAGAAGGTCGGCGAGAAGTTCACGATGAACATGCAGGGCGATCACATGGGAGGCGAGTACCAAACCGACAACCATGTCAGCGGTTACATCAAGGACAAGCTGCTCGCATGGAAGACGGCACCCGCAGGCAACGAGCCTCCCGGCTGGGAGTGGCTGTGGGAGTTGGAGTCTCAGGGTCCCAACGAGACGTTGGTGCGCCACACCTACGACTGGTCGAAGGTGACGGACAAAAAGCTTCTGCAGCAGATCAAGTTCCCGCTGGTCACCGAGGACCAGCTGAACGACACACTCGCTCGGCTGGCAGTCGAAGCGACTTCCTGACCAGCGGACTGGTCTGAGTCGCACAGTCTCGGCTCAGCCGAAAAACGATGTGGCATCGACACTTTCTATCGGCATCCAACGCCGTGGAAAGTCCGTCGACACGGTTGTAGCCGACAGATCGACTCCACGGACGGCCAATGCCGACGTCGGCATCTGATCGACGATCAGACTGACGGCGTAGGTAGCGGCCGTCACGTGGAGACACGGATCGATTCTTCTGGAGCACGTGCAGGACGTTTCGGTTACGTTCGGGACCGGCGACAGTGCGCTCGCTACGAGTTCGGCGTGGACCTCGTCGGGGAGGTCTCCGCTGGCTACGGCCCCGCGCGTGTGGCGGGCGAGGATGCGCAGCACCAACTTCCGTTCGCCCGCTCCATACCGGGGGAGGGAGATCACGGCGGTCTCGACCTTCTTGCCCGTTGACACGACGCAGCGAAACTCTCCGATCTTGCTGGGGTCCACTGCAACTGCGTCGTTGCGCACCAGGCTTCGTGCTCGCGGGAGCATCGGGTTCGGCCGGGTGACGGCGATGGGTTCGACTCGCCTGATCCAGTCTTTCCCCCAGGGCGTCGACCCGAAGGCGGCAGGCTGCGGTGTTGTGGCCATCAGCGCGTCACCGCCCGCAGCGACAGCGTTTCTCGCAATGTCGAGTCGTCGAGCGCCGCCAGAGCCGACTCGTTGTTGCTCTCGGTCAATCCGGCGATCGCCTTCTTCCGGGTATGGAGTGAAGCGATATGCTCCTCCAGTGTCCCCTCCGTCGTCAGTGCCATGACCGTCACCCCGGACTTCTGCCCGATACGGTGAACTCGGTCTGTGGCCTGCGCCTCGACGGCGGGGTTCCACCACCTGTCGTAGTGAATCACCGTGCTGGCACGGGTGAGATTGAGGCCGTACCCCGCCGCCCTCAGGCTGAGGACCATGACGGGGGATCGGTCGCTGTTCTGAAATTCGTCGACCATCCTGTCGCGCTCGCCCACGTCGAGCCCGCCGTGAAAGAACGGAATCGGGGCTCCGGTGATGTCTGCGAGATGCTGCGCCAGGATTTCTCCGGTCCGGCGGTACTGGGTGAAGACGAGCGCAGCCTGCGACGATTCGGCAAGTTCTTCGATGATCTCGGTAAGCCTGTCGAGTTTGCCCGAGCGATCGGCCAACCGAGACAAGTCGCCGTTGACGAGCCCAGGATGGTTGCAGATCAGTTTGAGTGAGGTCAATAGGGCCAACACTGCTGTTCCACGGCCGCGGTTGGTGCCGAACCCGGTATCGAATGCTTCTTCGACGGCCGAATTGTAGAGTGCTACTTGCTCACTCGAAATCGGACACAAGACATCGATGTGCTGCTTCGGCGGTAGATCCGTGGCAACTTCGGCCTTCGTCCGGCGAAGGACGACCGGCGCGATGGCGCTCGACAATTGTGCGAGTGCGGCCGCCGAGCCTTCCTGCTCGATCGGTGCCGAGAATCGTCGGGTGAACCGAGCCCGGGTTCCGAGCAAACCGGGGTTGGTGAGATCGATCAAGGCCCAGAGTTCGTCCATGCGGTTCTCGACGGGTGTACCGGTCAGGGCGATGCGTGTGGTGGCATCGAGCCGACGCGCCGCCCGCGCTATTTTGGTCCGGGAGTTCTTCATGACGTGCGCCTCATCGAAGAACACTGTGTTCCAGGATATTTCACACAATCGTTCGGTATCGATGCGCAGAGTGGGGTACCCGGTGACTGTCACCGAGCCTGCGTCGGCGCATTCCTCGAGGGTGCGGGACGGCCCGCGGTATACGTTGACGACCAATTCGCCGTCGGAAAAATTCTCGATTTCTCGCCGCCAGTTGCTGATCAACGACGTCGGGCACACAACCAGGTAGTTTCCTTCGCCTCGACGCGCGCCGACGATCATGTGCGAAATGGCCTGGAGCGTTTTGCCCAGCCCCATCTCGTCGGCGAGGATTCCGCCGCCTCCCACCTCGTGAACGGTCGGCATCCAGGCCGCACCGTGCACTTGATAGGGCCTGGGCGTGAAGGCCGACGCATGCTCGATCAGATGGTTCTGCAGGTGCAGGCTGGCGCGGAGTGCCTCAGCGGCACCGTGTGCTGTGAACATGCTCGACCCGCCGGTGTTGGGAACTGCGTGCGCCGCAGGCGGGAGTGCATCGACGAGAGCTCGGGGAATCCCACTCACGTCGGGGTTGTCCTCGACGTGGTTCAGGATCGCCAACCATCCGCGAGCAGATGGACCTGTCGCAGAGCGGGCTGCGGTTCGGAGCTCGCCGGCGTTCGCTGCCACGAGTTGCGCGCCTACGGTACGAACGGCAACGGTTCCGTCCGCGCCGGGAAGCGCGAGCTCGATGGGGGTGGACTCTCCTTCGAGTGTCGCCTCCGGGGTGCTGTGCCAGACGGCGAAACAATGACGGTGAGGCAGATAGGTGACGTGAGGAGCTGGGTCTGTGTCGGCGGTCGAAAGCATGCACCCTCCGGCGAAGTCGGCAGCCTCGGTGACGTCCGAAGCTGCCAACACCGTACGCCGTCCGGTGTAGTTGTGCCGCATCCAGGATTCGCTTGACTTTATCGAAAAATGCTGTCCTACAGCGCGATCGAGCACCGTCCCACGCACTGGACGAGATCAGGATTGCTCGCGAGAACACCACCAGGTCGTGCGTCCGCCCACCGTTCCGCGTGTCATCGGGGCACCACATCGAGGGCACGCCGCATCCGTTTTTCGGAAGGGGATGATCTCGCCGGTGTGCACGCCGCCTTTCTTCGTCGCTGATCTGATCGCACGACGCAGAACGACGCGAAGGTCGTCGAGCTCCTCTGTCGTGAGTGTCTTGGCTCGCCTGGACGGGGATTGCTCGCTCTGCCACAGCACCTCGTCGGCCAATAGATTGCCGACCCCCGCTATCGCCGCTTGGTCGAGCAGCCTCGCTTTGAGAGGTGCACCGCTGGAACCGATTCGGTGACGGAAGTCGTCTCGCGTGATCTCCGCAGCGTCCGGACCGAGAGCGTCGATATCGGGTTCGAGTCGAACCCGGCCGAGGCGGCGCTTGTCGAAGAGTCGGAGGTGCCCACCGTCGTCGAACGTCATGGAGAACCGCGTCCACTCCGGCTTGTCGGTCGGACGCTCACCGACATGTGGATCGCCGCCTCCGTACTGCGAGGTCCGCTCACCGTCGGGAGCGGTGACGATGACGCGTCCGCCCATGCCCAGGTGAATGCCCAGAGTCGGGCCGCTCGAGCCGTCTGCCGTGACGGTTTCGCACCACATCGCCTTGCCTCGTCGACGCGCTTCGGTGAGCTTCCCGCCCGTCAGTGCGCGGGCGATATCGCCCGGCATGTGTGGTCGGCACTCGAACGTGTCGGTGTCATCGATGTCCACGATGACGCGACCGAGAGCTTTCTCGACGACCTGTCGGGCGTTTTCGACTTCGGGTAGTTCCGGCATGCATCCGGTGTACCCAATTCGTGGGCACTATGCGCGGTCGGTCGATCCGAGTGGGTCAGTCCCAGTAGGGCGGCTCGATGTCGGGATGATCGGTGACGGTATCGATGGCCGTCTCGGCCAGAACGCGGTCGACGGCCTCGGCGCTGCCTGCGACCGTGGCGAAATGAGGGTCGACATCATTGGTGATGCACCACGCACGATCGGCAGGCCAGATGAACGCGGGATCGGGTGAGTCGCCGTACGGCCAGAGGAGTGGATCGTCGCTGCTCCAATTCACGTAGTCCGCGAGTGAACCTCGAAAGAGAAAATAGTCACGGTTGGGGACCTCGAACTTCGGCTGTGAGGCGATGTCGATCGAACTCCATCCGTCCCACAGAGCGAAGTAACACTCGTCCGGCGTGGTCGTGTAGTGAGACAGGAGGTCGAGTGCCACGCCGACCTGTGCCAATTCGCTGATCTTCTGCTCGAAGTCGACGTCGCTGGTGCGCTGCCCCGGAAAGTCAGGATCGGGAATGAACAACACCCGCAAGTACTTCTCGAACCCGACCGGACCGCGACCGGCCAAGCGGTACCACGGCAAATTCTGATCGATCAGCCACTGGCCGGCCGACGCGTCTTCACACAACTCGAAGCTCACGTAGTCATTGTGACTCACGGTGTGGATGGTGGACCCCAGTGCTCAGCCGATTCGACTCGATGGCCGACCTCTCACGATGTCGGCACACTTCGATCGGTGTGCGCATCGGGCTGTCCGTACACACCTTGGTATCTGGCGAAAAGTCGATCGATGGACTCCTGCGGAATCGGGTCGGGATCTCCGAGTTGGCGAGCCACGTACATCGCCTTGGCGACGTCCTCGACCATCACCGCCGCCTTCACCGCGTCACGCGCATCGGTTCCGATCGTGAACGGTCCGTGGTTGGCCATCAGCACGGCGCGGCTGCGGTGGCCACGAAGAGTGTCGACGATGCCGCGACCGATCGAATCGTCGCCGATGACGGCGAACGGGCCGATCGGAATCGGCCCACCGAACTCGTCGGCCATTGCGGTGATACAGCACGGTATCGGAATGCCCAATGCCGACCACGCGACTGCATAGGTGGAGTGCGTGTGCACCACTCCGCCGACATCGGGCATGTTCCGATACACGTAGGCGTGCGCCGCGGTATCACTCGACGGGTTCCTGTGTGAGCCGATCGAATTCGGGACCACCTGCCCGTCCAGGGTGCACAGAATCATGTCCTCGGGGCCCAGGTCGTCGTACGCGACGCCGCTGGGCTTGATCACCATCAGGTCGCCGCCGACAACCCGTTCGGACACATTGCCGCCGGTCCACACGACGAGCTCGTTTCGAACCAGCTCGGCGTGCAGCTCCGCCACACGCAGCCGCGCGGATGCAATGTTCGCGTCGATCGTCATGCCTCGCCTCCTGTTTCGTCGTCCTCCGATTCCACGTCCTCCGATTCCACGTCCTCCGATTCCACGATGCCGAACTGATACTCGGTCGCACTTCGGTAGGTTTCACCGGGATACAGCTCGACGGAGGGAAATTCGGGGCGGTTGGGTGAGTCGGTGAAATGCTCCGGCTCCAACGCGATGGCATCTCCTTGGCGATAGATGCGACCGCTGGTGCCCACCAGAGATGCATCGAGGAAGTTGCCCGTGTAGACGTCGAGCCCCGGCTCGGTGGTCCACACCGCAAGAACTCGACCCGAGATCGGCTCGACAAGTTCTGCAGCACACTCGAAAGCGTTTGCAGAGTATTCCTTCCTCAGCGCAAAATTGTGGTCATACCCTCGACCGAGAATTAGCTGCTCGTGGTTGTCCCGGATCCGATCTCCGATGAGCCGTGATTCACGGAAGTCGAACGGAGTGTTCTCGACGGCGGCGAGTTCGCCGGTCGGCACCAGCTGCGAGGTCACGGGAAGGAACGCGTCGGCCTCCACCTTGAGCAGATGGTCCAGCACACTTCCCGAGCCCTCGCCGGCGAGGTTGAAATAGCTGTGACCGGTCATGTTGACCACCGTCGCTGCGTCGGTGGTGGCCGTATAGGTCACTCGCAGAGAATTGCGGTCACGGATGAGCTCGTACGCCACCTCGACGGTGAGGTTTCCGGGAAAACCGTTGTCCCCATCCGGGCTGACGGTCGACAATCGAACGCCGACCGCTTCGGAACTGCCGATGGCCTGCATGTCCCAGACCCGACGGTCGAAACCGCTGCTGCCGCCGTGCACCGTACCGAACTCGTCGTTTCGATCCAGTGTGTAGGTCGCATCGCCCAACGCGAACGTCGCATCGAGAATTCGGTTGGCGTAGCGGCCGATCAGGGCACCGAAGTACGTGTTCGACGCCTCGTAGCTCTCGAGATCTGCGAAACCGAGGACGACATTGGTGGTCTCACCGTGCCGATCCGGAACGTCGAGAGTATGCAGGATTCCACCGAAGGACAGGATCGAGGCCGTCATTCCACGGTCGTTGCACAGGACGGCGCGCTGCACTGTGTGTCCGTCATGAGTGGTCCCGAACGGTCGGAGCTCGACAGTGCTCATCGGGCCACCGCCCCTCCGTCGACAACCGTGCCCAGGTAATCGGTCCCGGACAGTCCTCGTCGCCGTGCGAACCTTGCGAGCAGGTCGTGGTCGATCTCGGTGTTGATGGTGTCCGCACTCGTCACGCTCAGTGCAGACAGCGCCGTGGCAACCTCGTTGGCGGTGACGAGATCTAGGCCTGCGGCGGACCCCAGAATGAGTCCACCGAGGTGGGCGTCTCCCGCACCCGCGGTGTTGGATGCCTCCACGGTGACGGGCTCCTGGTGATGAAGAGTGTCGCCATCCCACACCCAGCTTCCGGCCCGACCTGCGGTGATGCAGAACCTCAGATTCGGATTAGCGTGCCGAAGATCGGTGCAGGCTCGATCGACGGCGCGCTGCGGATCGGCCGGTGCACTGTGATCGGACAGTGCTGCGGCCTCGTCGATGTTGATCGACAGCACATCGACGAGATCGAGTACTCCGTCCGCTGCCGCCTGTCGGATCTCTCCGGACAGGAAGGACGCGAATCGAAGGAATCCGTGTCGAGTGGCGCTACGTAACAGTGCAACACGTGCGTCGAGGGTGACCTCGGGTGCGGACAGGGCGATGCCGCGCCCTGCGTGCTCCGCGAAGAGCGCTTCCGCGGACTCGATATCCGCCGAGGTGACGGCGGAACTGGCAGAGTCGCCGACAGTGAGGTTCCCACCGTCGCCGTCCGGGTAGCCGAAGCAGACGGAATGCAACGTCGGACGGCTCTCGTCGACACCGACGTGAGTGACGTCCATTCCCTCGGCGGCGAGTTCTGCGACAACGGAGTGGCCCATCACGTCGTTGCCGACCCGCCCGACCGGCACGACGCGAAGAGACGCGGGTGCCAGCCGAGCGATGTAATGGGTGATGATGTGCAGCTTGCAACGGTCCTGCACATCGAGCATTCGGACGGTTCTGCTCTCCTCGCGCCCGAGGGTGTGATTGCCCTCGAGCGCCAACGACGTGCCGGTTCCCAAACCACCCGTGCCGATGACGATGTCGTACGGATGTAGCTGTTCGCCGGTCACTGAGAGAGGTCCCACGCCGGGTTGAGCGAGATGACGTGCTCCGCGGTTGCGACGGTGGCAGTCAGGAGGGCATCAGGGTGGTCCTGGAGCAGGGTGACCGGGTATTCGGGGGTTTGATCGGAGAACAGCGCAACCCGCAATGCGGTCTGCTTCCACGCACCTGTGTCGCTGAACAGTCGAATCTTGCGTGCTGCCAGTATCTCCCGCATACCCAACGTGACGGACATGGGCGGCACGAACTGATAGGCACCACCGAGTGTGCGCTGTGAGAGCGCGATGATGGTGTCCACGTTGTTGTCCTGGATACGTGCCACGGAGTTCTTCAGATCGTCGACGCTGATTTCGCTGAATGCATTGCGTCGAGCTTGGTTGTAGGCCACATGGCCGTCCTGTCCCCAGCCGCCGTACGCCAGGTCCGCAGGCTCGGCGATGAGTGCCGCTGAGATGTGCAGCAGAGTATCCGGGTTGAGCCAGTGACGCTGCTCGATCGGTGGGCGGAGGTCACTGTCGATCGCGCCGTAGAAGTCGCGTTCCATTGTTCCGCGGAAGTTGTAGGGGTGATTCGAAGGCACCTCCTGGCCCTGCCAGTCCAGGCATTCGTCCATGTGGAACACCTCCAGGTTGTGGAGATTCACCCTGCCGCTGTTGACCATCTGAGCGAACGGTGCCATCCACGCGGTCGGTCCACACGGGAGGATCACCCGATACGAGCGGCCGTCCTGTTGTGCGGCCACGACGGAATCGACGAATTCCTGAGCCATGATGCGACCCATGGCATTCGAGTCCTCGACCATGCGGAAGGGAACCCGACGGGCGGGGTGATTCTCCAACTCGGACGCAGGTACAGAGCACCATTCGAGCAGGGACGACTTCGAGATTTTTTGCACAGCAGTTCTCCTTCGATGAATACGGATGATGTGAGCAGGCAGAGAGCCCGCCCTGTGAACGAAAGCCTTGGATCAGGGCAGGGGATTGAGCGCGTCGAACGCGCGCGCAGTTGCCTTGTGTAGCGCGCCGACAACGCCGCCGTCGCCGCCGAACGTCGCCAGCTGGATGTCCGGCATGATCGGAACGAGTGTGCTCAGATCGTCTCGCAGCGAATCCAGAAGCAGCTCTCCGCCTTTGGACAATCCACCGGCAACGAGAACGCGTTCGGGATTGATGACGCATACGGCAGCAGCGATACCGGCCGCGATTCGATAGGCCATCCGGTCGAAGACATCCACAGAGGCGGTATCACCTTCGCGAACGCCGCGGAAGATCACTTCGGCGTCGACACTGTCGGCGTCACCGTCTGCCAATTCCAACAACCGAGCGCCACCGGGCTCCAGTGCTGCGGCACGGCCGTGTCTTGCCCACGCACGACCACCCGCGGCCCATTCCCAGGCACCTATCCGGCTGCCTGCGGGTGGTTCGTCGCCGAAGCTGAGCGGTAGATAGCCGAGCTCGCCTGCTGCACCGGAGGCACCTCGACTCAACTCGCCTCGCACGATGATTCCACCGCCGATGCCGATCCCGAGATGGACGTACAGGACGGTATCGATCCCTTTCGCCGCTCCCGCAATGGATTCCGCGAGCACCGACAGGTCCGTCTGACGTTCGACGAACACCCTTGTCGGATCGCAGCCGATGCATTCGGCCACTGCAGCACGAAGGTCGAGTCCGTCCCACCCGGCGATCTGCGGAGCCAGGCTGACGACATTCGTCTGCGGATCCACCACGCCGGGGGTGCTGACGACGACGGTGTGGAACTGTTCGGCAGTACCGCCACCGGTGGGGCGGATTGCCGATACGGCCTGCTCGACAAGTCCGAGAAGGTAAGCCCTATCGGGCTTTTCGCGGCGAGTCCGTACCTCGGAAGAGTCGAGTACATCACCGGCGAAGGTGGACGAGCGCGCGCTCACCTTGTCGGCACCGATATCGATCCCCAGTAGCACGCCGTGATGCGTGGTGACTCTCAGAGACAGTGCAGGACGGCCCTGTTGACGCTCCGCGGATTTGGGCTGAAATTCCTCGAGCAGACCCTCGGCGATCAGGTCGTCGCAGATCTCCTTGATGGAAGTCTTGGACAGCTTGATGATCGAGCCCAGCTGCGTTCTGGTGATGCCGCGATTACTGTGCACCACATCGAGAATCGAACGGCGGTTGCGCACTCTCGCACGCTGCGGACTGTCGAACAACGGAGCTGTGCTCACCCGCGGTCCCTCGAATCGACCGCGAGAGGTTCGACGACTGTCCCCTCGACCGCAGTCGGCCCGGTGGAGAGGAACGCAGCTACTGCAGCGGCGGTGACCACGCAGATGGCCGCGATGTTCCCCAGATTGCCGGGGTACGACGGCCATGGGAAGAACTGGTAATAGAGCGGTGCGAGCAGGATGAGAACCGCGAGGGACGGCAGAACCACGTGGACAACGAGATTGGTGCCTCGCGATGCACGATCGCGGGTGTGGTACGCGATGCATGCAATGCAGGTCATGATGTAGATGATGATAGCAAAGACCGTGATCATGGCCCCGAGCACGCTGAAGGCGGCCACCGGACCGAGAGCCAGTCCGAGCACCAGCGCAACGACGATGGTCAGGCCGGTTTGGAAGTAGATGGCGAAAGTCGGTGTCGCATGGGTGGAATGAGTTCGACCGAATCGAGCGGGTAGTCGACCCATTCGACCGAACGCAAACACGATTCGGGAGGCGGCGATGGTCCCGGCATTTGCATTTCCGATGAAACTATTGACCAGGGCGAACAGTACGAGCACCCAGAGTGGACCCCAGAACTTGTGCGCCAGATCGATCCACGGGCTGTCTGCGGACGCGAAGTCGGCCATGTTGTTCGGACCCCAACCGATCACTGCACTGTAGGAGCACAGGAAGTAGAACAACCCGCATGCCAACGCGGAGTACATGATCGTGCGGGGAATGGTTCGGCGAGCGTCCTTCGTTTCCTCGGCGAGTGGTGCGGCGGTCTCGAATCCCTGGAATGCCAGGATCGAGAACACCACGGCCTTGAAGATGCCGGACCAGCCGGGTTCGAGGGCATTGGACGGATCGAAGACGGCGAGGGTGTTCTGGTCTCCTCCGTCGACGATCATCCATACCGCCAGCACGGCGATGATGCCGATCTCCGCGATTCCGAACACGACACCGGTGGCAGTCGACTGCTTGACCCCGCGCACGTTCAGGAAGCACACCAGCAGCGCGGCAGGGATGACGAAGGCCCACCAGGGGATGTTCACACCCAGCGACGAATTGATCGTTCCCGACGCGAATTGGCCGAAGAACACGAAGACGATAGGGGAGATCATCAGCTCGAGCGGTGCGTAGAGCCACCCGACGAAGGTGCCTGCGCGCCGTCCGAGACACTGTTCGACGTAGTCCGCCAAGCCGCCTGCAGAACTGAACACGCGGGCCAACGAGCCGACGGCTACGCCGACGAGGAGTACGACGACCAGGGCGAGTAGAACCGCCAGAGGTGTCGCAGGTCCGGCGAACGACACTGCAATCAGCAGCGACGACGCCACTCCCGATGCCGGTCCCATGTGCGTGAGTGCTTGAAACACTCCTTGGACGAGGCCGATCGAGTTGGTGTTCAGAGATTGGTGAGATGTAGCTTCTGTCATGTCGCTCCCAATTAGATCGGACACTGTCCGTACTTAACATTGGAAAACGTATGCCACGCTATGACCTGCAGCAATAGCGCAGGCGTTACTAATGGGTTACGAAATTTCACGCACCGGACATCCGAAATCAACGGGTAGTCCAACTGATGCACCATGTGATCGGCTCACCGTGCGGCTACCGCCGGCGCCACCCCGAGGCCTCGGTGTGTACCGGAATCGCGATGTCGTGTGTTTCGCTCTGGGTGGCGCCCCCGACCACATGAGTCAACGCATTCTGCATCACGTTGTGGTCGGATCCGGTCCATCGTTCGTCCCGTTGTCGCCGGTACTGGTTCCAGGACGGGATGGTGAATTGCTCGACCATCGAGTCGGCCACGTCCAGGCTGCGGTACAGGTTCCAGGAATACGCGCCCGTTCGTTTCCGTGCAGCGCCCACCGGTGCCATCGACGAGATGAACTCGCTGACAGCGTCTTCCGTGACTCGATAGGTGATGGTGACGCGCACCGGACCGTCCTCGGGCACGGGTTCGAGCAGGACCGTCGGGGTGGGCCATGCAACGGAGACAGCTCGGTCGAGAGTCCCCGTCTCGGGGCGCAAGGGGAGCACCGCAACACTGGCCGCCACCACAACGAGTACACCGACCGCCACCGCCAGTGCATCGACTATGCCGATTCTGGACGCCAGCCAACCCCACGCCAGTGAGCCGACAGCCTGCGCGCCCATGAACACCGGCAGGTACATCGACATACCGCGAGCACGCACCCATGACGCAAGCGACAGTTGGATCGATGCGTTCAGTGCGGTCAAGGTAGTGATCCACGCGATGCCCGAGAGCAACAGCGCCGGCACCACCGACCACAACGGTAGCCACGCAACTGCCGCCATCCCGACGGCGTATCCGACGGCCGAACCGGTGAGAAGTGTGTTCGCACCGAAGGTCCTCCTCAACGCGGGCGTCAGCGCGACGCCAGCGATGGCTCCGACACCCAGGACACCCAACAGCACGCCGTACCCGACGGCTCCGAGCCCGAGGACCGCCGACGATGCCGACGGTAGAAGAGCCCACAAAGCGGACGCCGGAAATGCGAACAGCGCCGAGCGCAGGATGATTCGCCGAATCACCGGACCGGATCGGATATAGCGCACCCCGGAGACGATCGACTCTGTCAAACCCTCCCGATCCACGACGACGTTACGAGGGCGCTTCCACGCGATCAAGACAGCCAACGTAGCGAGGAAGGACGCCGCGTTGATGGCGAACACGAACGTCGGACCGGCGACGGCCACCAGGACTCCGGCGAGTGCCGGCCCAATTGCTCTCGCACCGTTCACGGTGACGCCGCCCAGCGCGGACGCCGCCGGAATCTGCTCACGCGGAACCAGTTCCGGCTGAATCGCTTGCCACGCCGGAGCGGACATAGCCGACCAGCAACCCAGAACGAACGTGCACGCGAGCAGGCCCCACGGTGACAACGTGTCGGTCCATGCGAGTGCGGTGAGAATGCCTGCGGTGAGAATCGAGGCGAATCCGACGACGATCAGGAGGACCCGGCGATCGAGCGCGTCCGCCAATGCCCCCGCCAACAGGGCCAGCAGCAGGGTGGGGAGCAGGCTGGCCGTTTGCACAGCTGCGATGACGGTGGTCGACGCTTCTCGCTGGACCAGAAACCACTGCGCGCCCACGGTCTGCATCCACCCACCGATGTTGGAGACCAACTGCGCGATGAAAAGGCTGCGGTACATGGTGTTTCGTAACGGAGCCCATGCCGATGTGTTCGCATCCGCGGAAATGGCTT
Source organism: Rhodococcus sp. 14-2483-1-2 (assembly GCF_002259405.1). Lineage (GTDB taxonomy): Bacteria > Actinomycetota > Actinomycetes > Mycobacteriales > Mycobacteriaceae > Rhodococcoides. The sequence continues at coordinate 48,065 of NZ_NPFW01000022.1, forward strand.
TACCTCCTGAGGAGTCGACCGAGGTCACGGAACGTCGTATTCAACGGGATCGACCGGATTGGTTCGCGGTACCAGCAGTGGATCCGATGGTGTGAAGGGGAACTCGGGCAGTGAGTCGAGTTCGACTCCGAGCATCGCGGCGATCACCGGCCGAGAGAACGCCGAGATCGATGCGCGGTAGCCGATGTCGCCCGGGGTGGGCTGATCGAAGAAGATCAGAAAGTGGATGTCTTCGTCACCGATGACTTCGATCTGGTGCGGATACGCGCGAGGGATGAAATAGACATCGCCCGGCTTCAATAGATACGTGTCGACGGATCCGTCGGGATCGAGAATCGACATTCGGGCATGCCCGGTGTGGACGTACCCCATCTCGGCGGTGATGGGATGCCAATGAGGTTCTCGCATGCCGTCTTCCGCGATGGTCAACGAATACATCGACAGGTGTTTCAGCGCCGGCCAGAACTGTGACCGGGACGTTTTCACCGATGCGTAGGAGTGCCTGATGGGCGCGGCCATCGACTCTATGTCGAACTTGTGTGGATTGCCGAAGCCGGCCGTATCGGGGATCACCGCGGGTCCGCTGCGCGACACAATATCGGCGGAGGTGGTGTTCAGAGCCATGGGAGCGAAGGCGGCGGCATCGAGTCCGAACGTGTTTCCCAGCACCGCGTCCGTCATCGTCCCGAATGCCGAACGCAACGGAAAATCCTCCGGTTGTTCGTGCGAGAACGCGATGATGAATTCCGCTGTGGTGTCGCCGATGTTCTCGATGTGGTGCAGCGAACCCGATTCGATGGTGAACATCTGACCGGCATCGATGGTGAAGGAGGAGAACACACTTCCGTTGTCGAGAATGGAGACAAGAGCGCTCCCGGAGATGCAGTAGCCGAGCTCGTCCGCATTGGCGTGCCAGTGCGGCTCGCGAATACTCCCAGGTTCGAGGACGAGACGCTTGATCGACATCCGGTTCAATAGCGCAAATGTGTCTGCGGTGAGCCTGGTGATCGAACCGAGCTCACTCGCGTGTTGGGGATCGGAGTCGAGTAAAGACCGAACGTGTTTGGAAGTCATGAGATTTGACTCGCTTTCGAGGAACGACCCGGTTGGCCACATCAGACGCGAACCGGGCCAAGCTTTGTCTACTTTGCGATGAACTCGAGAATGTCTGCGTCCAGGGCCTTCTGGTAATCACCGTAGATTCCGTGAGGCGCTCCGGGGTAGACCTTGAGGGTGCCGTCCTTGACCAGCTCAGCGGTCTTGAGCGCAGCCGCGGCGATGGGAACGATCTGGTCGTCGTCACCCTGCGCGATGAATATCGGAACGGTGAGCGCCTTGAGATCTTCGGTGAAGTCGGTCTCCGAGAAGGCCTTCACACAGTCGTAGGCTGCGGACAGGTTCACCAGCATGCCCTGACGCCAGAAGTCGTCCTTGGCTCCCTGCGAGACGTTCGAGCCCTCACGGTTTGCTCCGAAGAACGGCTGGGCCAGATCCCGGTAGAACTGAGAGCGGTCGGTGAGAACGCCGTTGCGAATATCGTCCAGCGCCTCGATCGGGGTGCCCTCCGGGTTCGATTCCGACTGCACCATGATGGGAGGAACTGCGCCTGCGGTGATGATGCGAGCAACGCGACTGCCACCGTGCTGTGCGGCGTAGCGCACCACCTCGCCGCCACCCGTCGAATGACCGATGAGGGTGAGCTCCTGCAGATCGAGCGCCTCGACCAGTTCGGCGAGATCCTGTGCGTACGTGTCCATGTCGTTGCCGACGGACGTCTTGGACGACCGCCCGTGTCCGCGGCGATCATGGGCGATGGCGCGGTAGCCCGCGTCGGCGAGCAGTTTGAGTTCGAGCTGCCATGCGTCCGAGGACAACGGCCAGCCATGGCTGAGCAGCACCGGCTTTCCGGTGCCCTGCTCGGTGTAGTAGATCTCGGTTCCGTCGGTGGTGGTGATGTACGGCATGGTGTGCTCCTGCGTGTCGGTGTTCCTTCGGGGTACCGACAACATTCGTCCAGGATCGCCGCGAATTCGTCGCTGCTGGCGTCCAACTCGGGGGAGGGGATATCGGCGTTCTCACTACCGGCTACCCGGTAGTGAGGTCGATCCGCACCGACAGCACGGTGCCGACACCGGGCGGAGAGGAGATGGTCAGAGATCCACCGACCGCGGCCACCCGATCCTGTAGACCGATCAGACCGGACCCTGTGTTCGGATCCGCGCCACCCCGACCGTCGTCGACCACCGTGAGTTCGAGGTTCTCGTCGATCACGCGCGCCGTGATCTCGACATCCGTTGCGTCGGCGTACTTGGCTGTGTTCGTCAACGCCTCGGCGACAACGTAATACGCCGCAACCTCCACCGAATCGTCCAGGCGAGAGGGGATGTCGGTGGTGAGTGAGACGGGCACAGGGCTGCGCCGCGCCAAGGTCTTCAACGCGGGGGCCAATCCGCCTCGGGAGAGTATCGCGGGGTGGATGCCGCGCGAGAGCTCTCGCAAATCCGTGTGCACCTGAGCAAGCGTTTCGACACTGCGGTCCAAACTGTCCCGCAATTCGCCGAGGTGGCCGGGCACCGCAGCCTGAGCAACCCGCAGCTCCATTCCCAACGAGACGATTCGTTGCTGTGCACCGTCGTGCAGGTCACGTTCGATGCCGCGTCGTGCCTGGTCTGCCGCAGCGACGACGCGGGATCGAGACCGGGTCAGCTGGAGCCGGGTGTCGTGGTTGTAGACGGCGGTGGCAATGAGGTCGGCGAAGTCGGTCAATCGATCTCGCATACCGTCGCCCACGAAGTTCCGAACGGTGGTGGTGCCGACCACGACAGCTCCCCACGTGGCGCCGTCCACGGAGATCGGTACGCCTTCGGACTGCAGAATTCCTCGACCTTCCAGCCGAACCGCGATGTCTCCTGTCGCGGTGGTGAAGTCGATGGCCGCGGGCCTGCCCGTCTCCGCAACGATGGTGGCGACATTTCGTCCACCGAGCGGCAGCTGATCGCCGACGGTCAGTGAGTGTTCGACATCGTCGCGGTGGGCCACGATCGTGTAGTGACCCTGTGCGTACCGCACCACGCAGACATGTTCGTTGTCGAGACCGTCGGCCAGTTCGTGTGCGACGGCCGCGAAGACATCCTCGGGTTTGGCACGCAGCGCGACCAGGGTGGCGACTCGGCGCAGTGAAGTTTGTTGTCGCGCAAGTGCAACGGTACGGCCGTGCATGTCCTGTCGCTCGCGCGCGGCGGCCAGTAGAGCCTCGAGTGATGGCACGACCCGTCGGATGCGGCGAGACGCGGTCGGATCCAGATTCTCGGGTACGACGAGGGACGCCGTCACGACGGGCCCGTCGTGCAACAGGATCTTCTCCTGATCAGGGGACACGGGAGCGTCTTCGGACCCCAACACTGCATAGGGCAGGTCGAGTACGGCAGCGAGTCTGCTGCTGGCGGCATCGAGCATCTGGGGTGTGTAATCCGAGCGCAACATCGTCCGTGCGAACAACGCGAGCAGGTCTGCTTCGCAGCGTCGTTGATCGGATTCGGCTGCACGCAAACGTGATTGACCGACGAGCATATTGGTGAGGAGGGCCAACGCAAGAAAAACGATGACCGCGGGGACGAGGCTTTCACTGCTCTCGATGACGTGGATGTATGCGTAAGCGGCAGCGCTTGCAACTGACGTCGCTATCGACAATCGGAAGCCCCAACCCGCCGACACCACCAGAACGCCGAACAGAAAGACGGCTCCGAAGGCATTCTCGGGGGCGATGCGTTTGAGGAGCAGCACGATGAATACTTCGGCCGCGATCAACGCAGCTGCCAGCACCGCTCCCCACGCAACCGGGGGCGAGCTCGGTCGCAGAACGAGCGTCGTGAGCCGATCGCGAAGAGCGATGTCGGCGGTCATCGCCGAATCCGGAGGACGATAGTACCGTTAGCTGGAATGCCGGATCCCGCTATCTCTGACACCCTCGATGGAGTGACGTCTTCCAGCCTGCGGTGTTTGATAGTCGACGACAGCGACGCGTTCTGCGTCGCTGCGAGTCGGCTGCTCGAATCGGCGGGCATCGTTGTGGTCGGCACGGCATCGACGTTGCTCGACGCCGTTCGCGCCGCACAGTCGACACACCCCAGTCTCGTACTGGTGGATATAGATCTCGGCACCGACAGCGGCTTCGACGTCGTCGAAGCGCTCGATTCGGTGGTCCTCACACCGAAACCGGCCATCATTCTGGTCTCCACACACGACGCGGACGACTTCGTGGACCTGGTGGAAGCCAGCTCGGCTGTCGGGTTCCTTCCCAAGTTCGAACTCTCGGCCGCCGCCATCGACACCATGCTGCGCCCATGACCGGGTGTCATCCGACGGTGTCGAGGTAGAGGATCACTGCCCGTACCCGACGATGGTCGTCGGCCGTCTCCGCCAGGTCCAGTTTGGTGAGGATGCTGCGCACATGTTTCTCGACGGTTCCCTCGGTGATCCACAGACGCTTACCGATGCCGGAATTCGACAGTCCCTCGGCCATCAACGTCAGAACGTCGCGTTCGCGAGTACTCAATGCGCCCAAAGGGTCTCCGCGACGCTTCGCCGCCACCAACTCGTAGACCAGCGCCGGATCGATCACCGATGCGCCGGCGGCGACGCGATCGATCGTCGAGACGAAATCGGCCACATCGGTCACCCTGCTCTTGAGTAGATATCCGACGCCCTTCGCGCCGTTGTGTCCACTGTCGAGAAGCTCGAGTGCGTGGTCGACCTCAACGTGTGCGGACAGCAGCAACAGCGCCACGTCCGGGAATTCGGACCGAATACGCAGTGCCGCATCGAGCCCCTCGGCGGTGTAGGACGGTGGCATCCTGATGTCGATGATCGCCAGGTCGGGTTGGTCTCGAGCGAGCAGCGCCAGCAGTTCTTCGGCATCGCCTGCTCGGCCGACGACGCTCAGACCCGCCTCGGTGAGCAGGCTGGACATGCCCTCACGCAGCAGTACGTCGTCGTCTGCGATCACCCTCGAATGTCGGACATCTTGCTCCCTGGACCGCGTCGAATCGCAACATCTTAAGCGAAAGTATGTGCCGTCATCGGTCGTTCGACCCACGTGCGGGACCGAGTGGTCCTAGTTCGGCGTCGAGCACTTTCTGTACGACGCGCATCGCCGCCAGCGCGGCCGGTGCTCCGCAGTAGCCCGCTGTGTGAATGACGGTCTCGGTGATTTCCGTTCTGGTGAGGCCGTTACGAAGCGCTCCGCGCACGTGGCCTGCAAGTTCCTCGTGGGCGCGCAACGCGATGAGGATTCCGAGATTGAGCAGACTGCGGCTGCGGTGATCGAGTCCGGGGCGCGTCCACACGCCGCCCCACACGGTGTCGGTGACGAAGTCTTGCAGTGCAGCGGAGTCGGTGTCGGCGGCATCGGCAAACGCTTTGTCGACGTAGTCTTCGCCCATCACGTTCTGGCGGACCTCGAGTCCGTCCTCGAAGCGTGGTCCCCTGTTCCGATTCGTGGATTCTTCGTCGATCATGGCGTCCCTCTCCCTTGTCTGCGGTGTCGACAGATCATGGCAGGGGTTTCCAGCGGAACCGCAGGCGGAGGCGAACTCGGCTACGGTTCGATCTGTTCGGTGTTCGTACGTGGATCACCGTGATCGGGGGGAGTGATCCCACGCTCGCGTGGTGAGCCCATGAAGGCCGATCCTCCGACAGCACTGTCGATTCCGTGGAAGCGACCTCGCCGCATGCGCGAGCGAAGTATGCGTGCAACGACGACGAAGGCTCCCAGAACGACGGCGAAGCCGGCGACTACGGCAACCAGCGCCAACGATGTGTTCATGACGGCCTCCGATCCTCACCTTCGGTCAACCCACCGGTCACTGACAATTATCAGGCATGGGACCGGCTCGGGTGATGGAACCAGGACGGAGGTATCTGTCGATCTGTTCAGCGCAGAGAAACTGGCCCACCGTCACGGTTGTCGCGTGAAGCCTGTGTGTCGTCGGAGACTTGTTCTGCGCGAGTTGCTTCGAGGAACAGTTGAAGGAAGGAAGAATGCGCGCTTCGGTCCTGCGCGGGTCTTCCCTCTCGGGGGTCTTCCGATGCCTTCGACATAGCGATTCGCGTTCCTCCCGTGTCGCGAACAACAGTCTCAGATTCTGAATAGTTAAGCAACTGAGACAGTAGGTACAAAGCGCGGCACTAAGTGAACGATCGGAAGGAGGTGGCGATCGAGTAAATCCTAACGGTGTGTGTGGGCGTCGAGGGTGCCCAAGCTGCAACGCATCGCAGAGGGGCCGGCCATCGCTGCCCGCGCCTTCGGTTGACGGGCTACATCCCAGCGGCGGTGGGCGGCTCGATCAGCATCCTCTTGATCACCTTGCCGGTCGCCGTTCGGGGCAGCTCGTCGAGGAACGTGATGTCGCGGGGAACGCAGAAGCGGCTCAACCGATTTCGGATGTAGGCGCGCACCATGTCTGCATCGAGGCCTGCCGATCCGCGGCCGACGACGAATGCGGCCAAACGCTGCCCGTATTCCGGGTCGGGCACACCGACGACCGCGACCTCGCCGACCTGAGGAAGATTGGCGATCGCATCCTCGACGGGGCCGGGAAAGACGTTCTCGCCTCCGGAAATGATCATCTCGTCGTCCCTGCCACAGACGAACAGCCGACCGTTGCAGTCGATGTAGCCGAGATCGCCGGTATCCATCAGGGCAGCTCCACGGGCGGACGCGGTCGACGGCGGTTCGGCGTTGGTGTACCCGTCGAACAACATGTCGTTGCCGACGAAAATTCGGCCCAGGGTTCCCACCGGAACGGCAGTACCGTTCGCGTCGAGAACCGCGACCGTCGTCCCCAGCGGGGGCCGTCCGGCGGTGGCGGGGGCTGCGCGCAGGTCTTCCGGAGTAGCGATCGTGGCCCACGAGACCTCGGTGGAACCGTAGAAGTTGTAGAGGACGTCACCGAAGACGTCCATGAAGCGGCTCACGGTCGATCCGGTCAATGCCGACCCACTGCACGCGACGACTCGCAGGCTCGAGGTGTCGTAGCGTGATCGGACCTCGTCGGGCAGGTCGAGTATCCGCTGCAGCATGATCGGAACTGCAATCAACGAGGTGCAACGGTGCGCCTCGATCGCCCGCAAGCAATCTTCCGGATCGAACCGATCCTGGAGAACCACCGTGGCGCGCAGCGGAGTACTGATCTGCAGTGCCGCCAGTCCCCAGCTGTGGAACATCGGTGCCGCGATCAGCATCCTCTCGTTCATCCGAAGGGGCATGCGAGACAGCATGGCCGCCACTGTTCCGAAGCCCTTCGGTGTGGGACGTACCGCACCCTTCGGCGACCCGCTGGTTCCGGAGGTCAACACGACCACCGATCCTGGCCGATCCGGCCTGGTGAATGTGGCGGACGGTGGTGCGACGAAGTGTTCGAGCGTGCGCCGACGCGGAACGGCGGTATGAGACGACAGGCTCACACGGGTGACATCGTCGGGCAGGTAGCGCACCATCGAGTCGAACTCGTCGTCGACGAACAGTACTCGGAGCTGGTGGCGGGCAGCGATCGTCTCGATCTGGCGGGCAGCGAGACCGGTGTTGAGAAGAACCACCTCGACTCCGAGCATGCCGCACGCGACGGTGCACTCGATCATCGCCGAGTGGTTGCGGGCCAGAATTCCGACGGTGCTTCCAGGGCTGATTCCGGACGCGTGGAGACCTGCCGCGATGCGGTGCGAACGGTGGTGGATCTCTGCGAAGGTCCTGGTCCCTCTGTCGTCGATCAACGCGATCTCGTTCGGGGACTTCGCTGCTGCGGCAGCGAAACCGCCGCCAAGGGTGAAGCCCCACTTCGCCAGCGAGTTCAACTGCCGGTACGCGCGGTCGGGACGTGCAGCACGAATGACGCCGGTTCCCACCATCGTCTTCATGATAGCCAGCGGTAGCGACCGCGAATCCCCGGTGTTGGACACGATCGACGTCGAGGTTCCGGACAGGGAGTTGTCCAGTCGACGCAGACCACCCATCACCCATTCGACCACGGCCCGGTTGTGTTCGGGTTGGGGTGAGTAGGACCCGCCGAGTCCCGCTCTGAACACGGTGACATCGATCTTCGTCTCGCCTGCCGAGCGGGCAGTGAGGGTGAATCTGATGAACCCGCCGGACTCGACGTGCTCGATGGTGATGATCGGCCGGTTTCGTCTGTTCACCACCAGGTCGAGGGCATGCTCGACACCGCCGACTCCGCATCGGTAGCCGGCCGTGGCTTCACGAAGCGTGCAGTAGTCGAGCCCGGGAAAGTAGCGCGGGTACAGCTCGACCGCGCTCAACACCCCGCACACCTGCTCGATATCGTGTGCGAAGACCGTGCTGCAGTCGATGACGTCCGAGACCATGCCCCAACCCCCGTGCCTTGCCGAGCCGACAGCAATGCCGACTCAGCACCGACCAGGGGATGGCGGCGAGCACCTGGAACGGGTCATCCGCCTGGATGAAGTCGTCATCGTAAACCCGAAGCACGGTTGTCTGGGCGAAATCGGCCGAAGTGGGTGCGTGATTACCGATTTCTTCTGCCCTCTGCGTCAGAACTGAATGCCCAGAGACCACGCGAACACCGTGTACGCGGCGATGGTGATCAGTGAGATGGCGATCAGATTGAGCCAGAAACCGCCTCGCATCATCTGACCGATCGTGATGTAGCCGCTGGCGTAGGACACCGCATTCGGCGGAGTCGCGACCGGCAGCATGAACGCACAGGTCGCTGCCAGTGCCACGGGGACGGTCAGCACCAGGATGTCGATGTTCATACCCATTGCGACGCCACCCGCGACCGGAAGGAAAGTTGCCGCCGTCGCGGTATTGCTGGTGATCTCGGTCAGGAAGATGATGGCGGCCGTGGCGATGACGACCAACATGACCACTGGAATCGTGTCGAGACCGCCTGCGACGCTACCGATCCACTCCGTCAGGCCGCTGGACTCGAACTGTGCCGAGAGCGCGAGTCCGCCGCCGAAGAGCAGCAACACGCCCCACGGGAGTTTGACGGCGGTCTCCCAATCGATCAGGCGTACGCCTTTCTTGCTGCCGCTGGGAAGTAGGAACAGCAGGAGAGCTGCTGTCATGGCGATTCCGGTGTCGGATATCGGAGGGCTGTCGAAGAGCAGTGGAACTGCAACCCAGGAAGCGGCTGCTGCGAAGAACACCGTTGCGACCCGGATCTCACCCTGCGACATTCTGCCGAGGGCGTCGAGTTCACCTCTGATCAGCTGTTTGCCACCGGGTATGTCGTCGATCTCCGGCTTGAACATCACGTGGGTCAGCAGGAACCATGCGATCGCCAGCAGGATCACGGCGAGCGGAACGCCGGCGATCATCCACTGGAGGAATCCGATGGTGATTCCCTGACCCTCCAGGTAGCCGACCAGCAAGGTATTGGGCGGGGTGCCGATGATGGTGCCGAGCGAACCGATCGATGCCGCGTAGGCGATGCCGAGCATCAGGGCGGTGCCGAAGTTGCTCTTGATGACGGCCTGGGTGATGGTCTCGGCGTCCGGGGTCGCTTCACTGTCGGAGCCGGGAACAGCTCCGGCCTTCTTGCCGATGTCGAGTACCAGGACCAGGACCGAGACGCCGATCGGAATCATCATCACGGCGGTGGCCGTATTCGAAACCCACATCGACAGAAAGCCTGTTGCGATCATGAACCCGGCGATCACCATCGTGGGCTTCGTGCCCATGGCGTTGACCGTCAGCAGCGCGATGCGGCGATGCAGATTCCACCGCTGCATGGCCAGCGCCAACAGGAATCCGCCCATGAACAGAAAGATGATGTTGTTGCCGTACGACGCACCGACGTCGTTGACCGCGACGCCGGAATCGAACACCGGAAAGATGACGAGGGGCAGCAGTGCCGTCGCCGGAATGGGCACTGCCTCCGTCATCCACCAGATGCCCATCAATACCGCGGTGGCTGCGGTCAACCGAGCCGGGTGTGCCACGTCCTCGGGGAGAACCAGATAGACGAGAAGGGCCAACAGAACGCCTGCGCCCAGCCCGACCCATTGGCGCTTGCGGCGACCGGGTTGCACTTCGTCTTCTCGTTCTCCGGCCGACCTCTGATCGACTTCGTCGAACTCGTGGCCGTCGGGTGCGCGCCCGGCCTTCTCGTCATCGCCGATCTGCGTCATGGGGACCTTCCTCAGGAGTGGACGTCCCATCACCCTAACGCGTGATTTGTCCATTAAGTCCGAATCGACGCGGGGAAGCGAAGGCCTCGGCTAGCGGGCGATGTCGGGCTTGTCCGCGGCCGGATCGTTGTCGAGCACCGGATCCCACACGTCGCCGGGCAGGTCGCCCGGCAGATAGCTGTTGCCGCGTCCGACGAATTTGTCGTCGCGACCTTCGCGCCGCATGGCCTCGAAGTCCGCCAGCGCACCGAAGGCCCATTTGCCCAGCAGCGCAATGGCTACCAGGTTCACGGTTGCCATCGCGGCCATGGCGACGTCCGCCAGCGCCCACACCGTCGTGAGCGCGGACAAGGAGCCGAAGCCGATGGCTGCAAGGACGATGGTGCGCAACAAATTCAGCAGTTTGCCCTCGACTCCGAGGAAGTTGAGGTTGATCTCGGCGTACGAATAGTTGCCGAGGATCGACGAGAACGCGAACGTGAAGATCAGCAGTGTCATCGGAATCGTCGTCCACGTTCCCAACTGAGCCGAGATCGAGTCCTGAGTCAGAACTGCGCCCGCCACCCCGCTCGGGTTGCTGATGTCGTACACACCGGAGACCAGGATGATGAAGGCTGTCGCACTGCAGATGACGATGGTGTCGAAGAAGACTCCGAGCGACTGGATCAGACCCTGCTTCACCGGATGGGACACCGTCGCGGTCGCTGCGGCGTTGGGGGCGCTGCCCATGCCTGCCTCGTTGGAGAACAGGCCGCGCTTGACGCCGTTGAGCATGGCGGCCAGGATTCCGCCCGTCGTCCCGCCGATCGCCTCGTTCAGGCCGAATGCGCTGGAGACGATCTGACCGAAGACCGTCGGGATCTCGCCGATGTTCATTGCCACGATCACCAAAGCGAGCAAGACGTACACCAGCGCCATGATGGGAAGGAGGTATTCGGCCACCCGAGCGATTCGCCGGACGCCACCGAAGAGGATCGGAGCGGACAGCACCACCAGGAACACCGCGATCCAGCCCGCATCGATGTTCATCGTGGACGAGAACGATTCGGTGATGGTGTTCGCCTGAACCATGTTGAACGCGAAGCCGAAGGCGAAGATCAACAGGCACGCGAAGACGATTCCCCATCGGCGCGAACCCAGACCCAATTGGATGTAGTAGGCGGGACCGCCCCGGAAGCTGCCGTCGGGATTGCGCACCTTGTACATCTGCGCCAGCGTCGCCTCGATGAACGCCGTAGCCATGCCGACCACCGCTACCAGCCACATCCAGAAGATTGCGCCCGGTCCGCCGAGAGTGATCGCGATGGCGACGCCGGCGATGTTTCCCGTACCCACCCGGGACGCCAGACCGACGCAGAAGGCCTGGAATGCCGAGATGCCGCCCTCGGCGTCGGACCGAGATCCACCGATTGCCTTGAACATCGACGGAAGAAGTCGAATCTGAACGAATTTGGTGCGAACGGTGAAGTACAGTCCGACGCCGATCAACAAGTAGATGAGGAAGACGCTGTAGAGACGATCTGCCAAGAAGTCGATCACTGAACTGACGGTATCCACGGTGCCATCCTGAAGCGCTCGGTGTGTGGGTGCGTCGACAGCACTTTACTCGCGGATGGTCGAAAGTTTGCACCGAACTCAGACGCACCGGATGGGGTTCGGCGCATGATGTCAGTGCTCCGCAGGGCCCCAGATGTCGCCGAACGGTACCGAATGCCCCAGAATGCGTTCTGCTGCACGATGTCCCGACTTCAACGCCGCCGTAACCGTTGCCGGATCATCGGTCCAGGTCGCCTCACCGGCGAGGTGAAGTACATCTCCGATCGGAGTGGCAAGGTCGTCGTGATCGCGCGTGCGTGAGCCCACCGTCATGTACGAGTACGAGCCGTACGCGAACGGATCGTCCTGCCAGCGAGTGACATACACGCGGTCTGGTGTGACGACGCGGTCGCCGTACAGGCCGCGCAGTGCCTCGAGAACGGAGTCCGCGATGCGCGCGTCCGACCAGTGCCGAGTCTGCTGCCCGCAGGCGCCCGCTGCGAACGTCAGAAGCGTCGGACGGCCCTGCGGCATGGTCACGTCGTACCAGGAGTGCCACCAGCGCCCGGCTTCGCCCTGCTGCCGTACGGCATAGACGTTCTCGTCCCAGAACTTGCTGGGAAACTGGAGGAACACTTTCTCGAAGGCATTCATCTCCAGTCGTTCCAGCGCACCCGAAACAGGTTCCGGCAGAGGGGGTTCCACAGTGAAATCTGGCGATTTCAGTACTCCGATCGGTACCGTCACCACAGCGCGCTCGGCCGAGAAAGTCCCGGAACCGGTATCGACCAGAACTCCGTCTCGACCCCAACGGACCTGCGTCACCACGTGTTCGAGCCGGACGTCGAGTCCCTCGGCCAGGTGAACGGCCAGTCGATCGTATCCGTCGGGGAACACGACCTCGTCGCCCTCGATGGCGTCGTCGTCCAAGCCGTGCGCATCGAGGAGGTCCTTTCCTACGCCCAACTGCTCCTCGGCTCGATGTCCGAGAAACTCACGAACTCGTTCGAGTCGGTCGTCGTTCCAATTCAGTTGCGTCAGAGTTGCTTCCACGGCGTCACCGAACGAGGTCCCCGGGGACGACTCCGCGATCGTCCTGGCGAACAGTTCGTCGAAGTGGTGAACGTCGGTGCCGAATCGTGCGGCAGCCTCATCGCTCAACCTGGTCCCGGTGGGGGAGTAGTAAGCGATGGGTCTGCCGTCCGGCTGGTAGCTGCCGACGGTGAATTCGACGGTCCGCATTCCGAAAGCGTGCACGGCGTCGGCGAGAGGGTTGTCGTCTGTTCCGTGAATCCAGGAAGCGCCCACGTCGAGGGTGCCTTCGTCTGTGCGCATCGTCCAGACCCGACCGCCCACGCGGTCTCTGGCCTCGAGAACGGCAACGCGCTGACCGGCACGATGCAGAAGTGTCGCAACGACCAAGCCGGAAATGCCTGCTCCCACCACGAGGGTATCGACGTGTGTCACCGTCGCTCCTGTCTGTCGACGGCCGTGGGGTCAGTTCCCCCGGCCGGAGTTGCCATTGCCGTTCCCACTGTTCCCGTTCCCGTTCCCGTTGCCACTGTTCCCGTTGCCGGAGTTCCCGTTGCCCGAGCTGCCGTTGCCGTCATCCAGAGGTATCGGGGCCGGCACAGCCGGCTCGACCGGAGCCGGATTCGCCGTGGGGACGGGAGCTGGCTCGGGCGTATTCGAGAAGACCGGAATCGACGTCGCAGGTGCAGGATCGGGTGCAAGGGTCGTGGGCACCACTGTCGTCGACTCCACGAGAGTCGGAGTCGGTGTCGACGGCGTGCTGGGTTCCGGCTCATCACTCGTGCCGACTGCGACCCAGACTATCGCCGCTCCCAGCGAAGTGAACAGCGCCGCTGCCGCCGGGATCATCCATCGTCGGTGTGGAGATTTCGCTGCAGCCGACGCTGGAACTGCTGTTGTCGCAACCATGTTTGCGGGTTCGGCGGGTATCACGGCAGTGCGGGGCAGGTTGGTGTCGAAGCGGGGTGTCGTGCTACGCGAGAGCCCGCGCAGTCGGTGGGCGACGGCGGCTGCGGCCGGCCGATCCTCCGGGCGTCTGGACGTCATGTCCGTCAACAGTGCGTGCCAGTCCGATCCGAGCCTCTCGGGGACGTCAGGATCGCGGTGTAGGCGCGCCACCGCTGCTGCCACGGCGCTTCCCTCGAATGCCATTGTGCCGGTGAGGCACTCGATGAGAACGAGCCCCAGCGTGTAGACGTCCGTCGGTGGACCGACGGACGTACCCGTCGCCTGCTCCGGGCTGAGGTAGTGCGCAGTACCGACTGTGGTGCCGTGCTCGGTGAGTCGTTCGGAATCGAGGATGCGGGCGATGCCGAAATCGGCAAGTTTGGCGCACTGTCCCACGCCGACGTCCGGAGACTGCGCAACGAGGATGTTGGCCGGTTTGATGTCGCGATGCACCACACCCTGACCGTGGATGTAGGCGAGAGCCTCCGCCAGCTCGAACCCGATCCGCGCGACGTGGGAGCCGTCCATCGCTCGGCCCTGGCGATACGCACTAAGGGTGGGACCGTCGATCAGCTCCATCACCAGGTACGGCACCGGCACCCCGCTGGCATCGAGTGCAGTGCCCGCGTCGTACAGCGTCACCAGACCCGGGTGCGACAGCGACGCGAGAGTCCGAATTTCTGCATCGATGCGCTGGGCAGTGTCCGGCGGCTCGTCGTGGCGGAATATCTTCACCGCTACGGATCGGCCGAGAACGTGGTCGTCGGCGTGCACGACGTCGGCCATCGCGCCGCGCCCCAATACGGTGCCCAGTCTGTATCGACCCGCAAAGACGTTGTCGAGAGGGGCACGAGCGCGAGAGTCCGCTCCCACCATCGGTCACCGCCGTTCGTCGAGTCCTTCGAGCACCTTATAGCCAGTCGATCGACGCACAGACCGCAGTCGAGTAACGACATCACGGTGCGGTCGGGCATGATGATGCCGCGGGTGGGGACCGATCGATCGATATCGAGGGAGGTTCCACCCATGCGTCGACGTACGACGAGGGCCGAGAAATCGCCGATGTCGATCGATATCACGTCGGTCTACCAGCCGATCGTCACACTGGACGGACGCGCCGTCGTGGGGTTCGAAGCGTTGGTGCGGACCTGCGGAGACGGTCCGCCGATTCCGCCGCCGGAACTGTTGGGCGTGGCACGTGCACAAGGCGTCGCTGCAGATTTCGATTGGCGGTGCCGACTCAGCGCGCTGCGCGGTGCCGTCGAGTCCGGCTATCCCGACCGGCTCGCGCTTTTCGTCAATGCCGAACCCGTCGCCCTCGATGCACCGCCTCCTCGGGACTGCCTACCGATGCTCGCGGACGCGTCGCGGCTGTCCATCATCATCGAGATCACCGAACGAGACCTGATGGGTGATCCGGCAGGTCTGCTGCGAGCGGCCGAGCACGCTCGAAACCTGGGGTGGCGAGTCGCCGTCGACGATGTGGGGGCAGATTCGTCCAGCCTGGCGCTGATTCCACTGCTGCGTCCCGACGTGATCAAGCTGGACATGGCTCTCGTACAGGGGCGTTCGAGCCGCGAGACCGCCGCCATCGTTGCTGCCGTTGCCGCCGAGGCCGAACGGACCGGTGCCCTGGTTCTGGCCGAAGGGATCGAAACCGAGCACCACGAGAGTTCTGCACGAGCCATGGGCGCGGTTCTGGGGCAGGGATACCTCTACGGCGCACCGGACGCTCTCCCGGATTTCGGTGAGGTGCAGGGGCCGGTCCGTTCGCTCGATCTGGATGGAACGGTGACCGTGCGTGCCCCCGTTGCAGTCACTCCGTACGGGCTCACCCACTCACTCGGTGCCCGCAGACAAGCGGATTCGACGTTGCTCGACGCCATCGAGAACAGCTTGTTGCACAGTGCGTACGGCACCGGCTCCTCGACTGTCGTACTGGCGACAGTGAGCGCGTCCACCGGCCTGACGCCTGCGCGGCGTGCGATCTTCGACGACCTTGCCGCACGTACTGCGCTCACGGCTGTCTTCGATTCGCACGCCGCGCCGCCTGCCTCCGGCTTCCGGACCGTGGCCGTGGGCGCGGACGAGCCGTTGGCGCTGGAACGTTCGATCGTGATCGTGGCTCCGATGTCGAGCGTGGCGCTCATCGCCGTGGAGCGTGGAACGGCCGAGGACGGTACCCCGATGTACGACTACCGCCTCACCTACGACCGACATGTCGTACTGGATGCTGCAACAGTGCTTTTGAGGCGAATACCCGCCCGATCTGCGGTGTGAGCCCGCGGGCTCTCGGTCAAGATCACGTAAATTATTGCTAGAAATTCGGTAAATCACGTCCTCTGCCGTCCACGTGCTGTTCACTCGAAGCCATGAGCTCTCACCCCCTCGCAACCGATGTACTGGCCGCGGACGGAGGCACGATCAGCTCCATCGAGACGGCGATCAACAATGCCTTCGATCCGATCTCCGCTGCCGTGTCGAATGTCGTCTTCTTCACCGTGAATATCGGTGGAGCCGCCGTTCCACTGATCGTCCTCTGGCTCATCGTCGGTGCCGTCGTCTTCACGGTGGCGTTCAAGTTCATCCAGGTCCGCGGAATCAAGAGAGCGTTGATTCTCGTCAGCGGCAAGGAGGACGAGGCGGACGCGCCCGGTGAAGTCAGCCACTTCAGAGCTCTCACTGCCGCGGTGTCCGGAACCGTCGGGCTCGGCAACATCGCCGGTGTCGCCGTCGCCGTGACACTCGGTGGACCCGGTGCCACACTCTGGATGATCCTCGCCGGCTTGCTGGGCATGGCATCGAAGTTCGTCGAGTGCACGCTCGGCGTGAAGTACCGAGACATCAACGAGGACGGCACCGTCTCCGGCGGACCCATGAAATACCTGACCAAGGGTCTCGCAGAGCGGGGACTCGCCAAGGTCGGCAAGGTCATGGCCGTCTTCTACGCCATCGTCATCACGTTCTTCGCCATCAGCGGCGGCAACATGTTCCAGGCCAATCAGACGTACGCACAGGTCCGTTCGGTCACCGGCGGTGACGATGGGTTCCTCGCTTCCGACGGAGCCAAGGCAGTGTTCGGTATCGTCGTCGCGCTGATCATCGGACTGGTCATCATCGGCGGCATGAAGTCGATCTCGGCGGTGACCGCCAAGCTCGTACCGACCATGGCGCTGATCTACATCGTCGCGTGCGGCGTCGTCATCGCCGTCAACTTCCGTTCGGTCCCCACGGCGTTCACCGCGATCTTCGAGGGTGCGTTCTCGCCCGAGGGCGTGGCCGGCGGCGTCCTCGGCGTCATGATCATCGGATTCCAGCGCGCCGCATTCTCGAACGAGGCCGGATTGGGTTCGGCGGCCATCGCGCACTCGGCCGTCAAGACCAGGCATCCGGTCACCGAGGGCTTCGTGGCCATGCTCGAGCCCTTCATCGACACGGTCGTCATCTGCACCGCGACCGCGCTGACCATCGTGATCGCCAATACCGTCACCTGGCAGGACCAGCGCGCGATCGTCGCCGAGACCGGCGAGCTACCCGCCGGAGGTGTCACCCTCACCTCCGACGCCTTCGAGACCGTGCTGCCGTGGTTCCCGTACGTGCTGACGCTTGCGGTGGCTCTGTTCGCACTGTCCACTGCCATAACCTGGGCCTACTACGGACTGCAGGCGTGGACGTCGTTGTTCGGACGCAGCCGCTTCTCGCGCACCTTCTTCAACGTGATGTTCTGCATGTTCACCGTCATCGGAACCGTGCTCTCGCTCGGCTCAGTGCTCGATTTCGCCGACGCGACCCTGTTCCTGCTGGCGTTGGTCAACATCACGGGCCTGTACCTGCTGTTGCCTGTGGTCAAGCGCGAACTCTCCGAGTACCTGGCCATGCGCCGAGGCGAGACGGACAAGGTCGACGCCGAGGTGTGAGAAGGATCGGTCGACGGGTCAGCCGCCAGGGCCGGTACTGCCTTGGCGGCGGGCCTGTTCGAGAAACACCGCAGTGGCGATCCCCGGGAATCGAGGGGAGCCTGCCGGCAGTGGACCGAGAACGTCGAAGAGCCTGTCGAGCCGTTGGTAGAGCGTCTGCCTCTGTATCCGAAGGCTCTTCGCGGTTTCGGTCTTGCTACCCCAATGGGTGATGTACGCCAGCAGGGTCGCGAACAACTCTCCGTGCCGCTCTCGATCGTGAGCGAGCAGTGGTCCTATCTGCTCGTGGACGAACTTCTCGACAGTGGATTCCCCCGACATCGACTCCACCAGAAGGGCAAGCGCGAAATTGCGCGCATCGCGGATGCGGTCGTCAGGGCCGAGGTCCAGCGCGAGCACTGCTGTGGCCGTGCCGAAACACCGACGCAGACCGTGGCGGTCGGAGGTTCCAGGACCGACACCTGCTCGCCTGATACGCACCTGCGTCGCCTGCAAGATCGACAGCACAACCGGCCGTTGGGCGTCGAGCATCTCCTGGCCGGCGAAACCGAGAACCGCGACGTGTCGGTCGCCGATCTTCTGACACCAGATGTTCGGTGAAACCGATCTCAACAAGCGCTGCAGCGTGCCCGCTTCCGGGTTGTCGTCGAATTCGACCGACACGGTCAAGTAGGCGTCGTGTTCGAGCATACCCATACGCTCGGCGACGCCGTCGAGATGGTCGGTGACATCGGAGGCAGGGTAATTCATCGCCGACAACAGTGAGAAGAAGCGGGTACGCAGTCGGTCCTCCACCCTGGCCGGGCGCGCGCTGAGCAACGCGATCGACAGGATTTCCGGAGCTCTCTCCAAACCTGCGTTGATCGAGTAGATGTCCGCATCGGGGCCCGGAGTCACGGTCAACACCGCGACGTCCCGACCGCCACTGGTGACAGGTACCTCGAACGTGGTGAAGTCCGATGGCTCGGTGACGAGTCCGGATTGCCCGATCAGATCTCCCGACGCAGAACGCAGCGCCACCGACGACCGCGTCTCGACGCCGAGCACATCGAGAACGGCGTCCACCGCTCCGTCCGTTTCGATCGACGCCGACAGCAACCGAGACATCCGGTTTGCCATCTGCAGCCGACGCAGAGCCGAGTCGGCAAGCTGGCTGTTGATGCTCTCGCATACCTGTACGAACGGCACCCGCCGTCGGAGATGCACCACGGGAAAGCCGATCCGCTCGGCATGCTCGACCAGTAGCGGCGGAATGACGTCGAGCGTTCCCCCCGTCTCCACCGCGATTCCGACGACTCCCGCGGCATCGATCGAGTCGAGGTACGTCACCAGATCGGCGTCGGAACAGGCACCGAATCACACACCCTCCATCAGAATCAGCTCCCCGCCGCGCAAGAGCGGTGCGATGTCGAGTTGCTCGCTGGCGTGAACCCACCGCAGAGATCGCGTCGACGAACGCCTTCCCGCGACGAGTTCGGGTCGCGCCGCGGACAGATAGACGTCGTCGAAGGCGTCGAGCACATTCATACGTGACATTTTGTCCACCCGCTGTTACCAGTGGCTTACATTACGTAAGGGTTCGGGAAACACACGGGCACGAGGCTTCTCACCAGGCCGACCGAACCGCCGGTCGACCGCATCCCGAGGAGCTCACGGTGACCACACATTCCCACGACGTCGAGGATTCGCTGCAACCGATTCCCGAGAGCCAGAGAACCACCGTGCTGTCCGGTCAGTTCTGGATATGGGCGGGTGCGAACATCGCACCGATCAACTGGGTGCTCGGCGCGCTCGGCATCAGTATGGGCCTCGGCCTGGCCGATACGCTGACAGTGCTCGTCCTCGGAAACGTCATCGGAATGGCGATCTTCGGATTCTTCGTTCTGCTCGGGCAACGAACGGGAACGACCGGAATGCTGTTGGGCCGGTCGGTCTTCGGCCGTCGAGGCAACTATGTCCCCTCCGCCGTCCAGGCCGTGGTGGTCGTCGGCTGGTGCGCGGTGAACACATGGATCGTCCTCGACCTGGTGATGGCGCTGTTCGGCGAACTCGGCTGGGTCGACCCCGATGCCGCGAACGTCGGATGGAAGGTGGCGGTGGCCACAGCCATCATGGCGGTCCAGGTCGGTATCTCCATGGCCGGATACCGGGCGATCGCGGCGTTCGAGCGCTGGACGGTGCCGCCGACCGTCGTGGTGCTGGTCTTGATGTCGATCGTGGCCTGGTTCCACCTGGACATCGACTGGAGTTACTCCGGTCCGGACGGCGTCGCCTTGGCCGGCACCGAGCGCATTGTCGCCATGTCGGCCGTGATGACGGCCATCGGAATCGGCTGGGGCCTGACGTGGCTGACCTACGCCGCCGACTACTCCCGCTTCGTCAGTACACGTGTTCCGCGCCGCAAGCTGTACCTGGTCAGTGCGCTGGGACAGTTGATCCCCGTCGTGTGGCTCGGTGTGCTCGGCGCGACGTTGGCGACCACCAACGGCTCCATCGATCCGGGCAAGCTCATCGTCGAGAACTTCGGTGCGCTCGCCATCCCGGTACTGCTGTTGGTTCTGCACGGCCCCATCGCCACGAACGTTCTCAACGTCTACAGCTTCGGTGTGACGGCGCAGGCCCTCGACATCAAGTTGAGTCGGCGGACGCTGAACCTCGTGGTCGGCGTTCTCGCACTGGCCGCGAGCGTGTTCTTCGTCTTCCAGGAAGATGCGGCACAGACCCTCGACGCCTGGCTCGTGGGTGTGGTGGGCTGGGTGGCGACGTGGGGCGCGATCATGCTGGTGCACTACTACGTCTTCGAGCGCGCCAGCACCCGATACGGCCATCTGTTCGACGACGTGGGCTCGACGAGGATGCAGGACGTCAACTGGCGTGCACTCGCGGCGTTCGCAGTGGGAATTTTCGGCACCTGGATGTTCCTCAACGGTATGGTCCCGGCATTGCAGGGGTTCGGTTCGCAGGCACTCGGCGGTCTCGACATCTCGTGGCTCGTCGGTGGTAGTGCGGCAGCGGCTACCTACTACCTTCTCGCACGAAAGTCGCATCGGCAGTGGATGATTCGTCAGCAACAGCCCGAAGAGCAGGCTCCGACACCACAGCCGGTCGAATAGCTCCTCGCCGTCATCGCACCGCGCAGTCAAGGAAGGAAACATGGGAATCTTCATCAGGAACGCGCACGTCATCACCATGGACGCGTCCACCGGTTCCGAGCCGATCGTCCGTAGCATCCGAATCGAGAACGACGTCGTCACTGCAGTCGCCGGTGATCTCGAACCCACCGACGGCGATACGATCATCGACGGCACCGACAGGCTGGTCACGCCGGGTTTCGTCAACGCACATACCCATTCCTGGGAGACGTTCTACAAGGGCCGATACGACAACATGCCCCTCGAGATGTGGATGGCCATGTCGTATCCGATTCTCGGCGACAGTCGCGTCGAACCCGATCTGGTTCGTCTGCGCAGCACGTTGTTCGCAATCGAATCTCTCGAAGCGGGCGTGACCACGATCGTCGACGACGTGCTGGAGAACCCGACTCAGGATTGGGCGCAACTGTCGGCGGTGTTCGACGCGTACGAAGAGATCGGCATCAGAGCCAACATTTCCGGACACGTGATCAGCAAGCCGTTCGTCGACACCGTGCCGTTCGTCGTGGACTACCTACCGCAGGAGATCGCAGCCGAGATCCTGTCCCACCCCGTTCCTACGACGGGGGAGTATCTCGCCTTCAGCAGGCAGGCATTCGAGCAGTATCACGGTCGAGGCAACGGTCGTCTGCGGTACATGGTCGCGCCCTCGGCACCACAACGGTGCGGTGCGGAGCTCCTGGTCGGTGCCACGCAGTTGGCGACCGAATTCGACGCCGAATGCCACATTCACGTCCTCGAGACCAAGACCCAGTTGGTCACGGGAGCGGAGATGTACGGCGGGTCGCTGGTGGAATTCATGGATCGGATCGGCGCGCTGTCACCCAATACCACCCTGGCGCATGGCATTTGGCTGACCGAAGACGATATGTCGATGATCGCCTCGGCGGGCACGTCTATTTCGCACAATCCGATCTCGAATCTCAAGCTCGGATCGGGAATCGCTCCGTGGCACGCCCTGCGTACCGCAGGCGTGAACCTCGGATTGGGAACCGACGGATGCTCGAGCAGTGATTCCCCCCGGATGCTCGACGTCGTGAAAGCTGCTGCGCTGCTGCACAAGGTGACCAACCCGGACTTCACCACCTGGCCGACGGTGGACGAGGTACTGCACGCAGGCACCGTCGGCGGGGCCCGCAGTGCGCTCCTTCAAGACACTGTGGGCACGGTGGAGGTGGGGATGCAGGCCGACCTGGTGATCTTCGATCTCGACACCATGGCTTTCACGCCTCGGCAGAAGCTCGACCGGCAACTGGTGTACTCCGAGAACGGCTCCTCGATCGATATCGTGATCGTGGCAGGCCGGATCGTCGTAGAGGGCGGACGCGTCACCACGGTCGACCGTTCGGCGGTGCTGGCCGAACTCTCCGAGCGCCTCGACGAGATCGTGGCACGCCAGAATGCACTCGATTCGCTGAACAAGCCCCTGCTGGACGCGCTGGCGACCATGTACGACAGGGCGATTGCGACCCGCGGCACCGTCAACCAATTCAGCGACGACGAACGCACGTGGCTCGTCTGAACGGTCGTCTCAGGGACCGTGCCGGAGGGCGCGCAACGTTCGGTACGTTGAAATCCACGATCGAATGGGAACGGGTGTCATGAAGATCGATTTCAAGAAGACGCTCGACGCATATTCGGCGCGGCACAACACCTTTCGCACCCTTGTCGTTCCGCCGCTGACCTACCTGATGATCGACGGGCACGGCGACCCGAACACCGCCCCGCAGTATGCGGAAGCGATGGCCGCGATCTACCCCGTCGCCTACGCGCTGAAGTTCGCCAGCAAGAACACCCTCGACCGCGATTACGTCGTCCCGCCGCTCGAGGCTCTGTGGTGGGCCGAGGACATGAACTCGTTCACCACCGAGAGGGACAAGAGCGAGTGGAACTGGACCACCATGATCATGGTGCCCGACTGGATCGACCGTCCGATGTTCGAGGCGGCGGTGGCGACCGCCGCCTCGAAGAGCAACTCGGATGCGTCGAGCAGGGTTCGGTTGGAAACTCTCGACGAGGGACTGTGCGTGCAGACGCTGCACATCGGGTCCTACGACGACGAGACGCCGGTACTCGAGGAGCTCCATCGTCGATACATCCCCGAATCTGGATTGACGATGACGGGCAAACATCACGAGATCTACCTGAGCGATGCGCGCCGGGTCGAACCCGCGAAGCTGCGCACCATTCTTCGCCAGCCGGTAGCGCATTCGGCGGAATCGGCCTCGCTCTGACACGATGACCGGCATGACCAACGCGGTGCGCCCGGCGTCGTTCACCGCCGGGACCCTCACTCTCCTGGGTGCGCTCTACTTCGCACAGGGACTGCCGTTCGGATTCTTCACCCAGGCCCTTCCGGTGGTACTGCGGGAGTCGGGGTTCTCCTTGGTGAAGATCAGCGCGACCGGTGTGCTGTTCCTGCCGTGGGCGCTCAAGTTTCTCTGGGCGCCGTATGTCGATCGGTACGGATCCCGGCGGCGGTGGCTGCTGTCGCTGCAGTGCTCGGCCGCGGCGGTGGCACTGGCGTTGTCGTTCCTCGATCTGTCCTCGACATTGCGCTGGCTGTTCGTCGGCATCTTCGTCATGAATGCTCTCTCGGCGACGCAGGACATCGCGACCGACGGCATCGCAGTGCGTACGCTCACGGTGGCGCAGCGCGGGTTGGGCAACGGTCTGCAGGTCGGTGCTTACCGCATCGGGATGGTGTGCAGTGGCGGACTACTGTTGTGGCTGTTCACCTTCGCCGGATGGCGGGTGCTGTTCGTTGCGATGGCACTGCTGATCGTGCTGACGACGATCCCCGTGTGGTGGATGCGCAGACAACTCGACGCGGCCGACGGGGACTCCGATCCACACGCCGAGCGTCCGACGCCGGGGCGGCTCGCCGGCGCGTGGTGGTCGCGGCTTCGCAGACCCGGAATGGTGGCATTCATTCTGCTGATCATCGGGTTCAAGTTCGGCAACTCGATGGGATCGGCACTCGTGGGTCCGTTTCTGTCGGACAGCGGACTGTCGCTGCCCCAGATTGCGCTGGTCGAGGGCGGACTGTCGTCGGTGGCTGCGGTCGGGGGAGCAGCCCTCGGGGCATGGTTGGCGTTTCGGCACGGACGCCGTCGGGCGCTGCTGGTGGGCGGAGTGAGCCAAACGCTGAGCCTCGCGCTGTATGTCGTTGCGTCCCTGGGCGTCGGCGGCTTTCCTCTTCTCGTCACCGCCAACATCACCGAACACGTGCTCGGTGGTGCGGCCACCGTTGCGGTGTTCGCGCTGATGATGGACGCGTCCGAGAAGCGTTTCGCAGGAAGCGATTACACACTGATGGCGTGCGCGATCGTCTTCGCGCAGGGAGTGGCCGGAATTGCCGCCGGTGTGGTCGGAGACCTGTTCGGATACACTGCGATGTTCGGTTCAGCACTCGTCCTGTCCGGTCTTGGCTGCGCGTTGTTGCTGGTGGCACTCGACCGGGGCTGGGGGCCCGAAGGTCTCCGGCAGGTGATCCCGCCGAAGAACGTCGTCGTGTAGAGGCGGTCAGCTCCCAGTGCTCGAGCCTGCGATGTTGACCATCCACTGCACACCGAACTTGTCGGTCAACATACCGAACGCGTCACCCCACGGAGCCTTCTCCAGGCCCATCGTGAACTGCGCGTCGACGGCCAACTTGTTCCAGTAGCCAGTCAGTTCGTCCTCCTCGTCGCCGCTGAGCGAGACGCTCATGGTGTTGCCGGGGGTGTGCTCCATCGACGACGGCGTGTCGGCTCCCATCAGAGTGAAGCCGTTCGGGGTGGTCAGCTGGCCGTGCATGATCTTGTCCTGATCGGCGGGATCCTCGCTGGCATTGGCCTCGCCGAGCGTGGTGACGGTGAGCTCGCCACCGAAGACCGACCGATAGAACTCCATCGCCTCGCGGGCATTGTCTCGGAACGACAGGTATGGATTGAGAATGGACATGATCGAAGTCTCCTTCTTCGCTGAACGAGCGGGCTGAACTACGTCGACGTCATCCGTCGAAACAGTAGACACGCACTGCGAGAGAAAGTCACCGCGGACGATCAGATGGAGGCGTCGGTGTCGGCCAGGATGGTGCGCAGTGCAGCCACATGACGTCGATACGCCGATCTACCGTCCTTGGTCAACGACAACCACAGTCGACGCGAGTCCGTGCGTGATCGCTGCTGCTCGATGTATCCCGCATCGACCAGAGCGGCGACCTGTTTGCTGAGCGCGGACGCGCTCAACCCGCTGTGTTCCTTGACGATCGAGAGTTCGAGAGTGGTCGCCGCAACCAGTAGAGCGCAGATCCGTAGCCGATGTGCCGGATGAATGATCGGGTCGAGGTCGTCAGTCATCGGCGTGTGCTGCGGTAGTGCAGGACCGATCCGGTCGAGAAGATCGCCGCGGTCGCGGCCGCGAGCAGAACCACCGGCCAGGCAGGTCCGCTTGGATTGCCGACAGCCTGTGCCAGTGCGACGCAGAGCGCCGAGAGCGCCACGCAGGTGAGGAAGCCTCGGTTGGTGGGTAGGGCCCACGGCGTCCCCATTCGATATCCGGTGATGACGTTGACCGCGACGATCACCGCGGCAATGCCCAGGAACGCGGCCCGGCTGTCGAGCAGGGCGGTCAGTGCGAACAGTGCGAGCAGCGCGGCGTTGATCGGATACAGCCACACCGGCCACGGAGTGTCTCGTACCGCGCGCTGGACGCGGTCGATGTCGTCGAGAGCTGTTCGTGCTTCGGCAGGTGTGAGTCTTCCGATGCTTTCCATGATGGAAACTGTATTGGATAGTTTCCACCATGGCAACAATCCGGCGAGGGTCAGGTGTCGGCAGGCCGCGATACTTCCGATTCCCATCGGGCCCGTCGTTCGTCGTCGGACTGCTCCCACCACGGTGTTCCTCGCTCGCCGAGGGCGACTTTGGTGGCCTGCACGCCAGCGCGAGATTCCGGAGCGCCCGACGTGCGTTTGACCTCCCTGCGCCACGCCATCAGAATCGACCGCAATTCGGCATTGCGATCCTCCGGGATGTCAGGATCCGTTGCGCGCCAACGCCGACCCTTGATGACGATGTAGTGACCGTCCTCGGTGCGTTCCGGTTCTTCGGCCATGGGTCCACACTGCCATGTGTCAGCTGCTCAGATACTGCGGCACTGCAATTCCGTCGAGTCCGAGCGCCACCGCGGCACGAGCGGCGACCGGTCCGACCAGATTGCCTGTCCCGTTGTAGCCGCCGAATGCGATCACGGTGTCGTCGACGAATGTGCACAGCGGGCGCCCATCCGCGGTGAACCCGACGGATGCTGCCCATCGCGCACGAACCGAGACAGGTTCTCCTGCAAACGATGTCGCAACAGATTCGATGTAGTTCTGCACCTGAGCTGTCGGTTCACCGGACGGTGTCCACTCGTCCTCGGCGAAGAGGTCACGACCGCCCCCGACGTACAGCCGTCCGGACGCATCCTGCTGCGCGTAGTCGTAGCCCCATCGTCCGTACACGGGGCACGGCAGTCGTCCCGGCGGGACGGGCGAGGTGGCGAGCATCTGCAGACGTGCGGTCCGAACCCGGCCGTCGAGCTGGGGGAGTACCTGTTCGAGGCGACCGTCGACGGCAACGAGAACCAGGCCGCACCGAACCACCCCACTCGGCGTCGTGACCGTTCCTGGCCCGATGGTGGTTGCGGGCGTGTGCTCGTACAGCCTGGCGCGGCCCGCGAGGATCGACGCCAGCCCGATTGCGCGACGTGCAGGATTCATCGCCGCGTCGTCCGGCAGGAAGATGCCGCGCCCCAACTC
Organism: Rhodococcus sp. 14-2483-1-2; assembly: GCF_002259405.1. Lineage (GTDB taxonomy): Bacteria > Actinomycetota > Actinomycetes > Mycobacteriales > Mycobacteriaceae > Rhodococcoides. The sequence continues at coordinate 74,605 of NZ_NPFW01000022.1, forward strand.
GCCCGAATAGTGCTCGACGGCAATCTCGTTCTCGCGCAAGCACTGTGCCAGCGCGTCGCAATCCTCCGAATCGGCGTGCTCGATCGGCGCACCGGGAACTCCCGCGAGCCTGATGGATCCGGTGCGGCGGACGACCTCGGATCCGAGAAGACCTTCCAGAGAGTCGATCTCGGCCAGAGTCGCTCGATACAGATCCACGGCGCACGGACCCCATGCTGCGAGCGCAGTGTGCAGAAAGGTCGCAGGACCGCCGAGCAGGAAGCCACCGTTCCGACCCGCGGCTCCGGCAGCGATCCGCCCTGCGTCGATTCCGACCACATCGAGACCACGGTCGACGAGGTCGGCGACAGCGGCCAGACCCGACCCTCCGAGGCCGACGACGCAGACGTCCGCGGTGCTCTCACGCTCCAGTGCGGGTAACCCCGACCAGCCGGACACGACCGGGTCGTCGTCCCACGCCGGGCGGGAGCTGTCACTGGCAATCATCGGTCGATGGTATCGGCGGATTCGGCGGGCGGATGGTTTACGATTCCGGCACCCGCATCCCAGCACCGGTAAGGACCGTCCATGCGCACTGTGATCGTGACCGCGTTCGTTTCACTCGACGGTGTGATGGAAGGACCTGGCGGCGAGGTGGGCTATCGCAACTCCGGGTGGACGTTCCAGGGCATCGAATTCGACCCGGCAGCGTACGAGATCAAGGGCCGTGAGCAGGAAGAAGCCACTGCGCTGCTGTTGGGCCGCACCTCGTACGAGGCATTTGCGCCGATCTGGCCCACCATGGACGATTTCGCCGGGTACAACGCGATGCCGAGGTACGTGGTGTCGTCGACGCTCGAACAGGACGACTCACGGTGGCCGGCAACCATTCTGCGCGGTGTCGACGACGTTGCCGAGCTCAGGAACTCCGACGGTGGGCCGATCTCCATACACGGCAGCGCCACCCTGGGAAGAAGTCTCGCCGACGCCGGGCTCGTCGATCGTTACCACCTGCTCGTCTTTCCGCTCCTGCTCGGGGCGGGAAAACGACTGTTCAGTGAGGCCGACAAGGACACCACGCATCTCGAACTGGTCGAACACGAGGTCTACGGCAACGGAATTCAGAAGCAGGTGTTCGACGTACGTCGATGAGCCGGCGGGGCAGGCCTCAGACGTCGTCGCTTCGGATGGTGCGCCGCCGAACGGAGACGAGTTGCAGCTCGGGACGTGAGGCCGCCACGCGCTCGATGCGGTCGAGAACATCGGTGACGTGGTCGCGATCGCCTGCCACGACGGACGCGCCGATACCCGCTCGTCTGTGCAACTCGCGATGATCGGTCTCCGCGACCGACACCGCGAACTTGCGTTGCATTTCGGAGATCGCCGGCCGGATCACGGAGCGCTTCTCTTTGAGTGAGTGAACATCTCCGAGAAGGAAGTCGAATTCAATCCATCCAATCCACATATGCCGACCATTCTAACGCTGGGGGGATACCCGAGCGCTCTGGATTCGACTCGGCGATGTTTTCCGATGCGCACCATTCGCCGAACATGTTCGTACACTGGCGTCATGGCTGCACCGGCGGAACACGGCTCCTTGCCGCCGAGCCTTGTCGAAATGGCGACTCGCCAGGTCCGATCCGAGGTTCTCAGCGGTGCGCTCGAGCCCGGATCCCGAGTGGTCGAGGAAACCCTGTGCGCGCGCCTCGGGATCAGCCGAGCACCGGTACGTGAGGCGCTGCGCCTGTTGGCTCAGCAGGGTCTGGTCGAGCATCTCCCACGTCGCGGGTTCCGAGTGACGGTGTGGTCGGCAGAGGACATTCTCGAACTCTTCGAGCTGCGTCAGGTTCTCGAACGACATGCGCTCGAACGTGCGCTCCCGCTCGCGTCGTCTCGCGGCGATGCGTTCGCTCCGGTACGAACGGCGCTCGACGAGATGCGTGACGCGGATGCGCGGGGCGACACCCTCGAGAAGGACGACGCCCACCGACGTTTCCACGAAGCCATCGTGGCGTTGGCTGGCAGTCGGCAACTCGATGTTGCGTACGCACCGATCCTGCTGAAGTTGCAGCTACCGATGGCCCGCAATCTCAGGGAAGAAGCCCGAGTCGCCAATCCGGTCGACGGGATCCGGCGTCACGAGTGGTTGCTCGACGCCATCGAATCGAACGACGTGTCGGTGGCGCTCGCCGCGTTGAAGCAGCATGGCGAGCTGACCTACCTCCATCTCGAGAGTATTTCCTAACAGACTCGAAACACGGCAACAACCTGCAGTAACAGAAAACTGTCGACAATCGACGGTATGAATTCAGACCCTGGACCGGCGCTCGGCCCGACCGTTACCGAGATGCTCGCGGCGTACCGAACCGGCGCGTCGACTCCCACTGCAACAGTGGAGGCGTTCTCGACCGCCGTGGCTGCACGCGGCGACGACGGTACGTGGATCACCGTTGTGGGCCGTGCGGAATTGCTCGCGGCCGCCGCGGCTCTCGAAGCGCGACCCGACGCGGTGTCGCTACCCCTGTACGGAATTCCCTTCGGAGTCAAGGACAGCATCGACGTGGCCGGATACCCGACCACCCTCGCCTGTCCCGACTACGCCTACACACCGGATTCGACAGCGCCTGCCGTCCAGGCGCTTGTGAACGCGGGAGCCATCTTCGTCGGCAAGACCAGCCTCGACCAGTTCGCGACCGGACTGAACGGAACCCGAACGCCGCACCCGATTCCGCGGAGCGTCTACGGCAGCGACATGATCTCGGGTGGCTCCAGTTCCGGTTCGGCACTGGCAGTTGCCCTCGGGCAGGTGCCGTTCTGTGTGGCCACCGACACCGCAGGATCGGGTCGAGTGCCTGCCGCGCTCAACGGCATCGTCGGATACAAGCCGTCACGCGGCCTGATCAGCACCGTCGGACTCGTCCCCGCGTGCAAGTCACTGGACTGCATCACCCTGATGGCGACCACGATCGAGGATCTCGACCTCGTGTTCGACGTCATGTGCACCGAGGATCCGGGTGACGGTTGGTCACGTCCGCGCGGAGGGCGGTACGACGGGCGAGAGATCACCGTCGGACTACCGGACCTGCAGCAGCTGGACTTCTTCGGCGACGCAGCCATGTTCGATGCGCATTCGGTCGCGCGCCGGTCGCTTCCGGAGCGTGGATTACCGACCACAGCAGTCGATCTCACTCCGTTTCTCGATGCCGGATCGCTGTTGTACCAGGGGCCGTGGGTCGCCGAGCGGCTGGTCGAGTTCGACGAATTCCTCAGCGAACGACCCGATTCCATCGTTCCGGTCGTACGCGAGATATTCCTGGGAGGGCGCCGGTACAGCGCCGTCGATGCCTTCCGTGCACTGCAGACGCTGCAAGACCTCCGCGCCCGGGTCGCGCAGCTCTGGACGTCGATGGACGTGATGATCGTGCCGACCATCGGCACCACCTTCACCGTGCCGGAGGTGCTGGCAGACCCCATCGCGTGCAATACGAAGCTCGGTCACTACACCCACTTCGGGAACCTTCTCGACCTGACGGCCGTAGCGGTTCCCGTAGGGCTCACCGAGGACGGTCGACCGGTCAGTCTCATGGTGATCGGGCCCGCGCTGTCCGACGATACGATTCTCGCGGTTGCGGCCCGGTTGCTCGGGGAAGGGCGCGCCGACTCACCGCCTCCCGCGGCCGAAGGGTCGACAGTCGAGACCATCGACATCGTCGTTGCCGGGCACCACCTGTCGGGGGAGCGGGCCAACCCGCAGCTGCTCGAGCTGGGTGGCTCCCTGGTCGAAGCCACGTCCACCGCGGCGACGTACACCCTGCTTCGGATCGGAACCGCCGATCCGACACCCGGACTGCTGCGAGTTCCATTCGGCGGCAGCGCAATCGACGTGGAGAGGTGGCGTCTGCCCGCCACTTCTCTTGCGGTACTCGCGGGCAGAATGCCGGCGGTACTCGCTCTGGGACGGGTACTGCTGGCCGACGGTTCCGACGTTCTCGGCTACGTCTGCGACGCCACTGTGCAGACCGGCGCGGACAGGCACACCGTCGACGACATCAGCGAGTTCGGTGGCTGGCGGGCATATTCCCGGGCGATCAGTTCTGCTCACGAAAATTCCATTGCAGCACAGGAGATCTCATGACCTCAGCACCCACACCGGTAACGTCGATACCGTCGGCGTCACCATCCGAGTTCACCATCGATGCCGCAACGACGGCACTGATCGTCATCGACATGCAGAGGGACTTTCTGCTGCCCGGGGGGTTCGGTGAGAGCCTCGGCAACGATGTCGGTCTGCTCCGGACCGTGATCGAACCACTCGCAGGTCTCATCGCTGTCTCAAGAGAAGCCGGGATACCGGTGATCCACACCAGGGAGGGGCACCTCCCGGACCTGTCGGACTGCCCGCCTGCGAAGTTGCGCCGCGGGACGCCCTCGCAGCGCATCGGTGATCGAGGAGCGTTCGGCCGCATCCTCGTTCGCGGTGAGTACGGTCACGACATCGTCGACGAGCTGGCACCGCTCGAGGGCGAGACTGTCATCGACAAGCCCGGCAAAGGGGCGTTCTACGCCACCGAGCTCTCCGAGGTTCTCACGAGCGCCGGGATCACGACTCTGCTCGTCACCGGTGTGACCACCGAGGTGTGCGTGCACACCACGGTTCGGGAGGCCAACGATCGAGGATACGAGTGCCTCGTGGTGACGGACTGTGTCGGTTCGTACTTTCCTGAGTTCCAGCGAGTGGGCCTCGAGATGATTTCGGCTCAAGGCGGGATTTTCGGTTGGACCGCGTCGTCGGAGGACGTCGTGGCCGCGTTGGTTGCGTTCGTCCCCTCCACTGCGAGTCGATAGGACCGAGAACATGACCATGGATGTCAAAGACACACCCGCTGCAGGCTCCCCGTCCTCGTTCACCCTGTCGTGGTGGACGAAGGGCGACACCAACGCATTCTTCGGACTCGGTTTCAACATTCTCGTCAATGTGCTCACTCTGACGACATTGAGCATCGCGGTGGTCGGAATTCCAGGCAGTGACGTCCTCGGGACGCTGCTGCCTGCTCTCGGGATCGCCCTGATCCTGGGGAACCTGTACTACATGGTTCTCGCTCGTCGACTTGCCAAGCGCGAGAATCGAACCGACGTGACCGCGCTACCGTACGGTCCGAGCGTTCCGCACATGTTCATCGTCGTGTTCGTGGTCATGCTCCCGGTCTACCTGGCGTCGGGCGACGCGCTTCAGGCGTGGGCGGCGGGGCTCGCCTGGGCCTTCATGATCGGCATCATCGTCATGATCGGAGCGTTCGTCGGGCCCTACATTCGCAGGATCACCCCGCGTGCGGCAATGCTCGGCACTCTCGCCGGTATCTCGATCACGTTCATCGCGATGCGCCCGGCCGCTCAGATGTGGGAGGCAGCGTGGATCGGATTGCCCGTTCTGGCCATCATTCTGATCGGCTTCTTCACAGACGTGAAGCTGCCCGGCAACATTCCGGTCGGGCTCGCCGCGCTCCTGGTGGGTACAGCGATCGGCTGGATCGGCGGATACATGTCGGTGCCGGACGTGACAGAGGCAGCAGGCAATATCGCGCTCGGCCTTCCCGACCTACGCCTCGACCTGCTCCTCGACGGTCTCGGCAACCTGGCACCGCTGCTCGCGACCGCAATTCCGTTGGGTGTCTACAACTTCACGGAGGCGATGAGCAACGTCGAAAGCGCATCCGCAGCGGGAGACAACTACAACCTGCGCAGTGTGCTGCTCGCCGACGGCTTCGGTGCGATCGTCGGCTCGGCGTTCGGATCGCCGTTCCCGCCCGCGGTCTACATCGGCCATCCAGGCTGGAAGGACGCAGGTGGCCGGACCGGCTACTCGGTCGCGTCGGGCGTCGCGATCGGGTTGATGTGTTTTCTCGGATTGTTCGGATTGCTGGCAACGTTGCTGCCGATTCCCGCGATCGTCCCGATTCTGCTGTACATCGGACTGCTGATCGGTGCCCAGGCATTCCAGTCGGTGCCGAAGCTGCACGCTATCGCGGTGGTGGTGGCACTGCTCCCCAATCTCGCAGAGTGGGCGGTGGGTCTGATCGACAACGCACTCAGCGCGGCAGGCACATCTGCGACGGAAGTGGGAAGCGAGGCATTGGGTCAGGCGGGTGTCGTGTACGACGGGCTGAAGACGTTCGGGTCGGGAGCGGTACTCGCCGGACTGATGTTGGGCACCATCGTCACGTTCGTTCTCGACAAACGGTTTCTCGCCGCCGCAGCAGCGGGTGGAGTGGCCGCGGCACTGTCGTGGGTCGGCCTGATCCATTCACACGAAGTGGGTTGGGCTGCCAATCCCCAAGTTGCCCTTGGCTATCTGTTCTTCGGACTCGTGTGTCTGGCGTACTCCCGGCTCGTTCCTGCCACGAATCCGACGAGCGAACCACAACCGGTGGGGGAGTAGGACTTCCCGATGCGGGCCGCGTGGCCCGCATCGGGAAGTGCTCTACCGCGTGCTCACGAGCTCGAGCGCCACGAGATCGGAGAGATACTTCTCGATCAACTCGCGCCCGAGGTGCGGAATATCCCCGACGGCCGAGGCGAACTCGTCGGCGGGCAGCATCGCCCCGGACGACGGGTGTTGCGGGTGTGCGTACGAATCGATCAGGGGGAGCAGCGAGTGCGAACGCTGCTTCTCCGGAAGAGCCTCGACTGCTGCGTTGAAACGCTCGAACCACTCGTCGTAGTTGTCGACTATCTCGATGTCGCGACCTGCGGCACGGATCCAATCGACGAACGTGTCCAGCGAGATGTCGTCGTCGTGTGGGTTGAGGATGTCGAAGGTTCGGTAGCCCGAGGTATCCCCACCCGCGATCGACGTGATGGCCGACGCACTGAAATCGGCAGGCAGTCCGTCGTAGTGGGCCAGCGGTCGTCCCTTCTCGTCGGTCGGTGCCCCGGTGTCGGTGGCGTAGAACGTGTGCGGAGCCAGACCGGTTTCGACGACCGACAAGATCAGACGCGTGAACACATCCGGCACGTTGAGCTGCCCCGTCCACGTGCTGTGCGCAAGAATCATGTCCGAGCGAAAGACCGACACCGGTAGGCCGAACTCGTCGAATGCGTTGCGCAACAGCACTTCACCGGCCCACTTGGAGTTGCCGTACCCGTTGGCGTAGGAATCGTCGACAGCCCGCGACGGGCTGTCCGCGCGAATGTCGCCGTTCTCTCGGAAATCCTCGACGCCCGCTGCGACGGCCACCGTCGACAGGTAGGTCACCGGCTTGACGTGGTCAGTGAGCGCCAGCCGGATCACCTCGGCCGTGCCGACGACGTTGGGGCCGAACAGGTGCTCGTAGGGCAGGGCGTGGTTGACCAGCGCGGCGGGATGGACGATGCGATCGACCCGCTCGGACAGCGTCCGGAAGTCCTCGTCACCCAGTCCGAACCGGGGCGTGCCCAGATCGCCCGCCACGACCTCGAGTGCAGCGTCGGCCAAGGTTCGATACCGCTCCGACAGCTCGGCGTCTCCACTGTCGAAGGCTGCGTCGAGTCGGGCTCGCGCGTCGGAATCGGAGCGTCCGCGCACCAGGCAGACCACCTTTCCTCCGATCTCGGCCATGCGCTCGAGCCATTCCAGGCACAGGAAGCGACCGAGGTATCCGTTGGCACCGGTCAGCAGGACCGTGCTGGTCTGTTCTCGCGGGCCCGGAAGGTGGTGCGCGGCGTCGAGGAGGGCGTCGTCGAGGAATGCCGACAGCCTCAGGTCGGACGCCTCGGCGACGGTTGCGCCGCGACCGTGGATCGATGCGAATGTGGCCGTGTCGGAATCGTTGTCGCGGGCGGAGGAGATGTACTCGGCCAGTGCTGCCAGGTCCATGGCGGGCCCGGTGATCACACCGACCGGAACATCGACATCGTAGATCTCACGGAGGAGCGTCGAGAACGTCAACGCCGACAAAGAATCTCCGCCCAAGTCGCTGAAGTGAGCATCGGGGCGAACATCGGACCCGGCGCATCCCAGCAGAGCCTGTGCGGCATCGCCGACCGTGGTCAGGACAGGGGCATCGGCACCACTGCGCCTGAGCTCACGCAGGCGCTCGTTCTGACCGGATTCGAGTTCTGCGTAACGACGCTCGAGTTCGTCTCCGTAGCGCTCGACCAACTTGGGTCGCAGTTGTTTGCCTGCACCGGACAAGAGCCCGTTCTCCTGTGTGAACGGCTGGTGCTCGACGGTCACGTCACGCGGAATTTCGTACGAGTTCAGCGATTCCTGGCGAGCGATTTCTTGCAGCGATTCGATGACCGAACCCGCGGTTGTGTCCGGTCGAGCCGGAACGACGACTGCCAGGAGATACGCCCGTTGACTGTTGCCGTAGAGGAATATCTGGTCGACCAGCTCACTGGTACCGAACAGCGCTTCGAGGCGGGCGAGGGCCACGAACTCACCCTGGGCCAGCTTCAGCACGTTCTTGCGTCGGTCGACGTAGGCGAGTCGGTCCGGCTCGAGCTCGGCGACGACGTCACCGGTGCGATAGAAGCCTTCGGAGTCGAAGACGTCGGCCGTGACGTCCGGTCGCTTGTAGTAACCGGGAATGATGGACGCCGTCTTGAGCAGGAGCTCACCGCGCGGATGCGGTGTGTCGGTGGAGAAGTAACCGAGTTCGGGCACATCGTCGAGCTTGTATTCGATCACCGGTGGGCGTTGAACGACGCCGTCGTGCAACACCATTCCGGCCTCGGTGGAGCCGTAGTTGTCGCGCACCCGAATATCGAGCAGTTCCGAGACGAAGTCCTTGACCTCGGGAGCGATCGGTGCGGTGCCGACCATCGCTGCCAGGATACGTCCACCGAATTGTTCGATCCTGTTGCGTTCGAGTACCTCTCGACGCGTGCTGTCGGCATCGCCACCGGCAGAGCGTTCGACCTCTCGGTCGATCTCGGCGAGGACGTTGTGCCGAATCATCTCGCACACCCGCGGGATCAGCAGGGCCATCGTGGGCCGAGCGAGCGCGAAATCCTCGAACAGGGTCGACAGGTCGCTTGCTCCTGCGAAGTGGACGGTGCCGCCGGCCGCCAGCGTCGAAAAGACCAGGCCGCGGCCGGCCAGATGGCTCATCGGAAGGTAGTCGAGGGTGATGACCGGGAAGGCCGGCCGGTCGCTGGCTTCGGAGGATGCTCCGGTGTGATGCCAGGCACCGGTCCATGCTCCGCACACGATTCGTTCGGTGTGCATCGCCCCCTTGGGGGTTCCGGTGCTGCCGGAGGTGTAGATCAGCGTCGCGAGTCGGTCGGGATCCTCGTCGTCCGGAAGCGGAACCTCCGGGAGTTGCGCGCCGTCGCCGACCAACTCGGTGAGCGGCCGAACGGAGACTCCCACCCGGTCGGCATCGCTGCGCGCGGACTCCATGATCCGTGCATGTGCGTCGATCGCCCCGTCGTGGTCGAGGACGACGATTCGCCGAATGGACCTGCACTGCGTGGCGACCTGGACCGCGACGGACAGGTTGTCGACATCGGCTGCGAGGACGACAGGTTCGACCTCGTCGGCGATGGCCGAGAGCTGGCCCGCGGTGGCTCCGGCCTGCAACGGAACGGCAATCGCGCCGAGTCGGATAGTGGCCAGTTCCGCTACGACATAGTCGGCACTCGCGAATCCCAGCGTTGCGAAGAAGTCTCCCGAAGCGATACCGATTGCGTCGTGGGTCAGCGCCGAGGCGAGTGCACCGGCGTCGCTCCACGCCTGGCCGTAGGTGACAGTGTCGAAGCGGGGGAGCAGGCGAAGAGTGTTCTTGTCATCGATTCGTGCGATCTCTCGAGCTCGGCGGCCGAGGGCAGGCCGATCGGAGTAACGCGTTATGATCTCGGCGACCACGCGGGCCAGGTTCGGCGACAACTCCTGGGCGGCGTCGGCCACTGCGCTGTCCGGCTCTGCCGCTCGGAACTCCCGATCGGACCGGTGGAGCTCGGTGAAGCGGTCACGCTGTCTGATCTCCCGCTCACGTTCGCTGTCGACGGCCAGTGTGTGCGTCATGCTCGACTCCCCTCCGACGATGCGCACCGGAACTGCCGGGCGCTGTCGATTGTTCGATCAAATATCGTTATCAAAGGTAAGCATATGCCGATGAAGCTTCTTTCAATCGTGATGCTGCTCATAGTCCGGTTCGCCGTAAATGTCTGCCCTGCTGCGGCTTTGGACGTCCAATCGATCAACAGCCCGCAGGCCGGACGGTCTGTCGCGATGCTCGGCGTGGCCGGCGAAACATGACTTGTATGGTGAGGAAAGTAGTCACGTGCGTCACAGCGCTCACGCAGGAGTGGAACCTCTACGGAACGACCCATGCGGCGGCGGTGCCCCCTCTCGATCGGAGAAGTGAATGTCGGACGTCCTCTCGCGACGCGACCTGGATTTTCTGCTGTACGAATGGCTGGACGTGGCGGCACTGACTGCTCGACCTCGCTTCGCGGAGCACTCGAAGGAGACCTTCGACGCGGTCCTCGACCTCAGTGCGGACATCGCCCGCAAACACTTCGCGCCGCACAACAAGAAGGCGGACGCGCAGGAGCCGACGATGAATGCGGACGGTTCGGTCGAGCTGATACCGGAAGTCAAGGAAGCGCTCGATGTCTATGCGTCGGCGGGTCTGATCGCCGGGCAGTTCGACGAATCGATCGGCGGCATGCAACTGCCCGCGACCGTCTCCCGGGCAGCGATGGCGTTCTTCCAGGCCGCCAACGCCGGGACGTCCTCGTACCCGTTTCTGACCATGGCCAACGCCAACCTGATCGCGACGTACGGCACGCCGGATCAGGTGCGTGATTATGTCCGGCCCATGCTGGACGGGCGCTGGTTCGGAACCATGTGTCTGTCGGAGCCGCAGGCCGGATCGTCACTGGCGGACATCACGACCAAGGCGGTACCGCAGGACGACGGTAGCTTCCGCATCACCGGTACCAAGATGTGGATTTCGGGTGGAGATCACGAACTCACCGAGAACATCGTCCACCTGGTGCTCGCCAAGACACCGGGAGGCCCTCCCGGTGTCAAGGGAATCTCGCTGTTCATCGTCCCCAAATTCCTCCCGAACGGCGACGGAGGTACAGGCGAGCGCAACGACATCGTGTTGACCGGCCTCAATCACAAGATGGGCAACCGCGGCACCACGAACACCCTGCTGGCGTTCGGCGACGGAACCCACTCTCCCGGTGGGCAACCCGGAGCAGTCGGCTTCCTCGTCGCAGAGGAGAACCGCGGATTGTCGTACATGTTCCACATGATGAACGAAGCCCGGATCGGCGTCGGATTCCTCGCGATCGCCCTCGGGTACGTCGGCTACTTGAAGTCGGTCGAGTACGCGAAGACCCGCACTCAGGGCCGACCACTCGGTGCCAAGGATCCGGCCGCACCTGCGGTCGCGCTGATCGAACACGCCGACGTTCGTCGAATGTTGTTGGCGCAGAAGTCCTACGTCGAAGGTGCGCTGGCGCTCGGACTCTACTGCTCGCGTCTGGTCGATCATCAGGACTCGGCGTCCGACGATGCCGAAGCGGCGCGATCGACACTGTTGCTCGACGTACTGACGCCCATCGCCAAGAGCTGGCCGTCACAGTGGTGCCTCGAAGCCAACAGTCTCGCCATTCAGGTGCACGGCGGCTACGGATACACCCGCGACTACGACGTCGAGCAGCACTACCGCGACAATCGCCTCAATCCCATTCACGAGGGCACACACGGTATTCAAGGTCTGGACCTGCTCGGGCGCAAGGTGATCATGCAGGGCGGCGCGGGATTGGCTCTGCTGTCCGAACACATCGGAGAAACAGTCGAGCGGGCGCACGCTGCGGGCGGTGACGCTGCTCGGTACGCCGCCGAACTGCACGCACGCTTCGGCAAAATTGTCGAGGTGACCGCGGCAGTGTGGGGTACCGGCGACGCCGCTGTGGCGCTGGCGAACTCCACGGCCTACCTCGAGGCGATGGGGCACACGGTCATCGCCTGGATGTGGCTGGAGCAGTTGCTGGCGGTCGGCACGAAATCCGGAGACTTCTACGACGGAAAGCGTTCTGCAGCAAGATACTTCTACGTCTACGAATTGCCGAAGGTGGATGTTCAGCTCGATCTGTTGGCGAGGCTGGACCGCACCACCCTCGATATGTCACCCGCTTGGTTCTGAGTCGAAAACAAGGAGATTCATCGAACATGTCGATCTTGGACAAATTTCGCCTGGACGGTCGCGTCGTCATCGTCACCGGTGCATCCTCCGGACTGGGCGTGGCATTCGCCAAGGCAGCCGCCGAGGCAGGAGCGGATGTGGTGCTCGCCGCACGACGAGTAGACAAGTTGGCGCAGACCGCCGAGTTGATCGACAGCGTCGGAGGTCGGTCGATCACGGTCGCCACCGACGTGGTCGACCCCGATCAGTGCACCGCGATGGTCGAGGCCGCGATGACGGAGTTCGGAAAGGTCGACGTTCTGATCAACAACGCCGGGGTAGGCACGGCCTACCCCGCAACCCGTGAGACACCCGAGCAGTTCCGCTCGGTGATCGACATCAACTTGAACGGGTCGTACTGGGCAGCGCAGGCCTGTGGACGGGTGATGGCACCCGGCAGTTCGATCGTGAACATCTCGAGCATTCTGGGGCTGACCACCGCAGGCCTTCCGCAGGCGGCCTACAGCGCCAGCAAGGCAGCCATCATCGGCCTCACCCGCGATCTCGCGCAGCAGTGGGGCGCGCGAAAAGGCATCAGGGTCAACGCCATTGCGCCAGGTTTCTTCAAGAGCGAGATGACGGACTCGTACCAGCCCGGATACCTCGACTCGATGGCTCCTCGAATGATTCTCGGCCGCAAGGGCGATCCGGAAGAACTGGCCGCAACCGCGATCTGGCTCGCCTCGGACGCCGGGGGATACGTGACGGGTCAGACCATCGCCGTCGACGGTGGGATCACGATCACCTGACGGCTGTCACGGCACTGCCGGGACAGCAATCCCCTCGCGGATGAGTCTGCGCGCGACCACCAACGCGTCGTCGGTGTCGAGTCCGGGCAGTGCATCCAGGCGGCACGGTGCTCCCCGGGTCAGCAGGTCGAGAGCGTCCGCGCACTGGAGCGGCATCGTCACGGTCTTGGCGCGCACGATCACGGACACGGCATCGGCCGCTCGCACGACGCGCGCGAACACACCGGGCCGAAGTCGGATCGAGTCCTCGCCCCGCAACGCTCCCATCGCGGCGACGCTTGCCAGTGGGCGCACCGGTTCCGGTCGGACGAGATCGTCGTGACGATCTGCGACGCGTTCGGCCAGTCGACGTACTGCGTCGGGGTCTCGGCCGATCTCGTCGAGCGCCGCGCGCATGGCGTCCACGACTCGGTGGACATGCGGAACGATGGACTCCGGGTCGGAGTGGTCGAGGCCGGCGGGGAGGGGAGCACGCAGACTCTCGACGTCGCCCAGCGACTTCAGCACGTGGTGGGCGAGGTCGTAGTCGTTGTACGAGGCCACTCCGATGGTCAGGTGCACGGTGGTGTCGCCGAGTGCCTGCGCCGAGTGGATCCACCCGCGCGGTAGGTAGAGCACATCGCCGGGTTCGAGGACGATGTCCAGTTCGGGGGTGCCGAGCGCGTGTGCTTCGACGGCCGACCGTCGGTCCGACCACGGTTGGTTGTTGAGCGGATGCACGTGCACCGGCGAGTGAATGCTCCACCGCTTGGTGCCCGCGATCTGCACGACGAACACGTCGTGCACGTCGTAGTGCGGCGAAAAGCCCTGCGACGCAGCCGGTGTCACATACGAGTTGACCTGCACAGGATGGCCCAGCTCGCGGACGAGATCGCCGACGAAATGAATGAGCGGCGGCCACAGCCGGTGCAGGCCCTGCAGAACCAGCGTGTTCCCGGCCGCGAACGCCGCCAACACAGCGCCCGAATCCACCTGATCGGTCACCTCGGCTCCGAACCCGCCGGACGCCGTGAACTGCGTTCTGTCCAGCAGACGCCCGTCCTTGGCCATGCGCACAAACGGGGTACGTACACCGCGTTCGGCTATCAGCTCGTCCACCGAGTCGAGTGTCATCAGATCGTCGAACGATCCCGACAGCTCGGCGGATCGGGTGAGCTTGGGTGCGATTCCCCAGTGCTGGTCTGCGAACGTCCCGAAGTCGGTACCGGTGAGACGACGGAGCGCGGACCGATGATCCGATCCGCGCTCGCCGCTCGAGTCAGTGCTCAAGCGGTACCGTCCGCACCGCCGTCGTGTCCGTTGGGGTTGGATCCGCCGTCGGCCGGGCCCTCGCCCGCTCCGGCGGGGCCGTCTGCTCCGCCGTCGTGACCGTCGGGGTTGGATCCGCCGTCGGCGGGTCCTTCACCGGCTCCGGCCGGGCCGTCTGCTCCGCCGTCATGGCCACCGGGGTTCGATCCGCCGTCGGCGGGTCCTTCGCCTGCGGCTCCGCCCGTGGTGGTGATGTCGTCGTCGTTGATGCTCATCGAGGTCCTTCCGGTCGTGGAGGTTCGTGTGCCCGCGCAGCGCGAGAACATCGGAGGTATTGACGCAAACTCTGTTTCTCAAACAGCGGTGGCGTGGCGAATTTCAGGCAGAGTCATCGGCGATCTCGGGGGCGTTCTCCCGCGTCGCCATCCCGCCTCCGCCGCCGCCGTCCACAGGTCCTGGTCGGCCGCCTTTCGGCGTGTCCGATGTCTTTTCGGTCTCTGTCGGGTTCTCGTTGTCGGTGTTCTCGTCACGTCCCATGGTTCGACAGTAGACCGCCGCGGAGGCCGTGGGACCATGGAACGATGGATCGATCCCGAGCGCAGCACGTGGTGCTGCTGGACGACGAAGGCCGTGCCGTCGGTACGCATGACAAGACCACCGTCCACACGCAGGACACGCCCCTTCACCTCGCGTTTTCCAGCTACGTGGTGAGAGCGGACGGCGCTGTTCTTCTCACGCGCAGAGCGTCGAGCAAGACGACCTGGCCAGGAGTGCTGACCAATACGTGCTGTGGCCACCCGGCTCCCGGTGAGAAGCTCGACGACGCCGTACTGCGCCGAATCGGTGAAGAACTGGGCCTGCGTGCGCAATCCGCCGAGTTGGTACTGCCGCACTTTCGGTACCGCGCCGTCATGGACAACGGAATCGTGGAGAACGAGATATGTCCCGTGTACCGCGTGAGAGTCGACGAGCACGCGACACTCGATCCCGATCCGGCCGAGGTGGAGGAGACTCGATGGGTGTCGTGGCCCGAGTTCTCCGCGGGAGTGCTGGACGGCACCATCGACGTATCACCCTGGTGCCGAACGCAGGTGGAGCAGCTGACCGCTCTGGCCGACGAGCCACTCGGTTGGCCGGCGTCGCCGGACGATCTGCTTCCCCCCGCCGCCCGTCTTGCCGGTACTCACTGAGCTCCCCGGGCCTCTAGGGTCGTGCTGTGACTGTCGACGATTCCGGTAGGCCGAAAGAGGACCTGCTCGACCGGGCTTCCGTCGCGCGCGAACTCGCCCGTTTCGCCCATCGCACCGCCGAAGCCGACGGATTGCGCGCCGCTGCCGTCGCCGTTGCGATCGGTGGGCCGCCGGGGGACAGGCGGATGCTTCTGACGAGGAGGCCGGATCGGCTGCGCGCGCATCCGGGCCAGTACGCGTTGCCCGGCGGCGGTGTGGACCCGGGCGAATCCAGGATGCAGGCCTGTCTGCGGGAATTGGCCGAGGAGTTGGGGATTCGAGCCGATGAGACCGACGTGCTCGGCAGGTTGGACGACTACGTCACTAGATCCGGGTATGTCATCACGCCGTTCGTGGTGTGGGTCGGCAACTACTCGTCCTCGTTGCAGCCCAGCGAGGACGAGGTGGCCGAAGTGTTCGAGGTGACGGTCCACGAACTCGACGTCGACGCCCAATTCGTGTCGATTCCCGAATCGACGCGTCCGGTCATTCGATGGCCTTACCGATCCGGGGCCATCCACGCTCCGACCGGCGCGATCGTCCACCAGTTTCGTGAAGTGGCACTGCACGGTCGACACACCCGAGTCGCGGACTTCGAACAGCCGGTGTTCGCATGGCGCTAACGTGGCCGCAGGCCAGGGTGGGCAGACCGCGACGAGCAGGACGAGAAGGAGGTGATCGCCGATGACGAACGATCGAGAGCTCGAAGTGTCGGATCGCATCGCGACCATCCCCAACCTGCTCAGCGCAGTCCGGCTGTTGGGCGTTCCTCTGTTCCTCTACCTCATGCTGGGCCCCCAGGCCGACGGGTGGGCGCTGGTGATCCTGCTCGTCAGCGGTGGAACCGATTGGCTCGACGGCAAACTGGCTCGCATGCTCGGCCAGGCATCGAAGCTGGGTGCCATCCTCGATCCGCTGGTCGATCGGCTCTACGTCGTCAGCACCCTGGTGGCGTTCGTTGTGCGCGGCATCATTCCCTGGTGGGTTGCAGCGATACTCATCGGGCGCGATGCCGTACTCGGATTGACGATGTTCGTCTATCGCCGCAGATCCCTCCCGCCTCCGGACGTCATCTACCTCGGTAAGGCCGCCACCTTCGTGGTGATGATCGCGCTGCCGGTCCTGCTGGTCTCCGCCGGCAGCAATTCGGTGGCCGACGCTGCAGGACCACTCGGATACGCGTTGCTGATCTGGGGCACGGCTCTGTACGTCTGGACCGGTCTGCTGTACCTCGGTAAAGCGATCGCTGTCGCGAGGGCAGTCGAGCCGACTGCGGCCGGCACCTGACGGTGGAGCCTGCGGAACGACCGGAAAAACAGGTCAGGAGGAATCCCGTCCCGTCGCTGCTGACGTCCTTGTTGACCGACCATCTGGACCCGGGATACGGCGCAGCGGCCGCCGAACGTACGGCGCAGCACACCCGCAAGCCGCGGGTACCTGCGGCGCTCTGGTTGTTGGGCGGTGCCGTCGTGGTCGGGGTGATCTTCGGTATCGCGTTCTCGCAATTGGCTTCCGGCGCCGACGTGGACCGTGCAGGTTCCGATGCGTCGGCTGCTGTCCGCGCCGCGCAGGATCGCAGTGCCGAATTGGAAGCGACGCAACAGGCTCTGGCCGAGCAGGTGTCCTCGGAGCGTGACAGAGCCCTGCAGTCCGATGTCTCGGGCAGTGCGTTGCTGGACCGGTTGAGCGCTGTCGAATCCGCCGCGGGCATCGATTCGGTGTCCGGTCCCGGGCTCTCGGTAGTCGTCACCGAACCGGTGGCCGAGGACGGCGCGTCGGATCGGTCGGTTCGCCGGGGTTCGGGCGCGGCCGTGCTCGATCGAGACATCGCAGCGATCGTCAATTCGTTGTGGGTGAGCGGTGCCGAGGCGGTGTCGGTGGACGGTATTCGCGTCGGACCGAACGTGACCATCCGGCAGGCAGGCGGGGCAATGCTGTTGGACAATCGTCCTATCGACTCGCCTTACGAGATCGACGCGATCGGGCCGCCGCAGCGCATTCAGGTCCAGTTCGTCGTCAGTGACGCCTATCTGCGGATGAGCACGGTGGCGCAGTTGTACGGCGTCGGATTCACGGTGCGCCCGGCAACCGATCTCGAGTTCGGTCCCGCCGCTGTGAGAGAGTCGTTCCAGGCAGAGGAGGCAGGCCCACGATGACGGAGCACGATCCACCGAATGCCCTACCGGCCGAGTCCGACGTGCCGGTGTCGGCGGACGCTCCGATCACCCCCACCCACGGCGTCTACGCCCTCGCCGCAATTGCCGCACTGATCGTCGGGGTCGTCATCGGCACGGTCGCGGGTCCTCAGGTTCCGGCCGTGGTTGCGCCCTACCTGCCGATCGCCGTCGTCGCGGCGATCGACGCGGTGTTCGGCGGTGTTCGGGCTTTCCTCGACGGAATCTTCGACGCGAAGGTGTTCGTGATCTCGTTCGTCTTCAACGTCCTGGTCGCGGCCCTGATCGTGTGGCTCGGCGACCAGCTCGGGGTGGGAACTCAGCTGTCGACGGCCATTGTCGTCGTCCTCGGAATTCGTATCTTCGGCAACGCGGCCGCTCTGCGCAGACGTCTGTTCGGTGCCTAGATCATGACGGCAGGCGGCGGTAGGCACGGATGGCGCGCGCGACGTCCCGATGCAGAGGGGCGAAGGCGCGGAGCGGCATTCGGTGTTCTCGCGCTCGCACTGCTGTGCGTCCTGGGAATCGGCCTTGCCACGCAGGTACGAGAGGCGAGCACCACCGATGGCCTGGAGAACTCGAGGCCCGAGGACCTACTGGTCGTGCTGGACACCCTGACCCGTCGCGAGGCGTCCATCCGGGACGAGATCAGCACCTTGCAGGCCACTCTGGCAACGCTGCGCGAGTCCGGTTCGGGATCGGAGGCCGCAGTGGCGGAAGCCCAGGAACGGTTGTCCGCGTTGTCGATTCAAGTAGGCACCGTCGCAGCCCAGGGGCCAGGCGTGACGCTGGTGATCGAGGACCCGAGCTCGGGTGTGGGATCCGAGGTGCTGCTGGACGCCATGCAGGAACTGCGCGCCGCCGGTGCCGAAGCACTCCAGCTCGAGGGCGGCGCAGATGCCGTCCGCATCGGCGTCGATTCGTGGATCGCCGGTTCCGCTGGTCGGGTGGTGGTCGACGGTCGAGAACTGCGAGCTCCGTATACCTTCACTGCAATCGGAGACCCGCCGACGCTCGCGTCGGCCCTGAACATTCCCGGCGGGGTCGTGGACACGGTGACTCGCAACGGTGCGACGTCGAACATCGCGCAGTCGGACCAGGTCACGGTGTCCGCCTTGCGGGACCCGCGCCCGCGTCAATACGCTCAGCCCGGTAACTGACCGCCCGCTCGCCCCGGGCCACGATCGAAGGGAATGCCGCGTTGAGCGACATCGACACACCAGCTGATCTGTACTACACCCCCGAGCACGAGTGGGTGCAGCGCACGGGGCCTGCAACGGTGCGCATCGGTATCACCGATTTCGCGCAGGCGCAGTTGGGCGACGTGGTGTTCGTTCAGCTTCCCTCGATCGGCGACACCGTCACTGCGGGCGAGTCTCTCGGCGAGGTCGAATCCACCAAGAGCGTGTCCGACGTGTTCAGCCCTCTGACCGCGAAAGTGGTTGCCGTGAACCAGGATCTGGACGGTGAACCGGAGAAGGTGAACTCGGGACCCTACACCGGAGGCTGGCTGATCGACCTCGAGGTTTCGACACCGGAGGAGTTGGACGCGGCACTGGCGCAGATGCTCGATGCCGCCGGATATGCTGACATCACGGCCGAGTGATCGGCCGGCTGTCGACACCAGCCAACAGGCCACACGGCCCCCGCTGCGCAGGGTACGGTCGACACCGAGCGAATACCCTGTCGGGGCGAAGGTCCAGCAAGCTGTACGACGCTACGCAACACCGAACGCCAAGCAACACCTGATGTGAAGACCATGTACTGCGTTACCCGCGGCGTTCTCTGCCCCGGGTGAACGGACTGAGAAGGAGTAACGGTGAGCCAGAACGACAACGACAGCAACTACGGGGAGTCACCGGCAGAGACCACCTCGGTCTTCCGTGCAGATTTCCTGCAGGAGCTGGACAACTCCGCGGCCGCCCAGAGCACCGAAGCTCCGGTATCGGGTGTCGAGGGGTTGCCTGTCGGTGCCGCACTGCTCGTCGTCAAGCGAGGACCGAACGCCGGATCGCGGTTCCTGCTCGACCAGCCGACCACCTCGGCCGGTCGGCATCCCGACAGTGACATCTTCCTCGACGATGTCACCGTCAGCCGTCGGCACGCAGAGTTCCGGCAGGACGAGGACGACTTCCAGGTCGTCGACGTCGGCAGCCTGAACGGCACGTACGTCAACCGCGAGCCGGTCGACTCCGCTGTGCTGGCCAATGGCGACGAGGTCCAGATCGGCAAGTTCCGCCTGGTGTTCCTCACCGGACCGCGGGGCGGCAACGGATCTCAGGTCGGCGACGCGTCTGCGGGTGCAGGAAGCCAGTGACCGCCGTCGGGCAGCAGTCCAACGGGGGGATGTCGATTGGCTCCGTCCTCGATCGACTTCGGCCCGACTTTCCTGATGTCACCATCTCGAAGATCAGATTCCTCGAAGCCGAGGGGCTGATCTCACCGGAGCGCACACCGTCGGGGTACCGGCGGTTCTCCATCGCGGATTGCGAGCGTCTGCGTTTCGTGCTGACCGCGCAGCGCGATCAGTACCTGCCGCTCAAGGTGATCAAGGAACAACTCGAAGCCATCGACCACGGGGTCGCCACCGTGGAGCGGGCCGATGCGTCGGTCAAGCGTCCGCGGTCGCTCACGGTTGCCGCGGGTGAGGTGTCTCCCGAGGAGTTCCTGCCCGATCGTGAGGTTCGTATCGCCAAAGCGGATCTACTCGCTCAGGCGGGGATCGACGATGCGTTTCTCACCGAGCTGCTGCGAGCCGGTCTGATCACCCCCGGGCAGGCCGGTTTCTACGACGACGGAGCCGTGACGCTCGCCCGAACGGCGCACGCGATGTTGCAGTTCGGTCTCGAAGTGCGCCACCTCCGCGCCTTCAAGCTGGCGGCGGACCGCGAAGCCGGCCTGGTCGCGCAGATCGCCGGACCCGTTGCCAAGGGACGAGACGCCGGTGCGCGCGATCGTGCAGAAGAAATGATTCGTGAGTTGGCCGCACTGTCCTTGACCTTGCACACCTGCCTGGTCAAAGCGGCGGTGCGCGGTGCACTCGATCGGTGACGCTCGCTCGCGTCGTTTCGAATTCCAATAGACTCGGCAGCGACGAGCTGAGCCAGTTTCAGTGCAGCCCGGATTTCTCGAGGTGAGAGGCAGACACGATGAGTGAGATGCGTGTGGTCGGTATTCGTGTCGAACAGCCGCAGAACCAGCCCGTGTTGCTGTTGCGCGAGGCCGACGGCGACCGGTACCTCCCGATCTGGATCGGTCAAACCGAGGCTGCTGCAATTGCTTTGGAGCAGCAGGGTGTGCAACCCGCTCGGCCACTCACCCACGATCTCGTCAAGAATCTGATCTCGGCACTGGGGCACCAGCTCAAGGAGGTGCGCATCGTCGATCTGCAGGAGGGCACCTTCTACGCCGATCTCGTGTTCGACAAGGACATCAGAGTCTCGGCTCGGCCGTCGGATTCCGTTGCCATCGCTCTTCGGGCCGGGGTGCCGATCTTCGCCGAGGAGCCTGTGCTCGCCGAAGCCGGGTTGATCATGCCCGACGAGCGCGAGGACGAGGTCGAGAAGTTCAAGGAGTTCCTCGAATCGGTCTCTCCGGACGACTTCAAAGCCACCGACGGGTAACAGAAGAGTCTCAACCTCAACTTTAGGTTCAGGTTTACGGCGCGTTGCGTTGAATCTGCACGATCGTCCCCATAACGTTCGTGCCAGTGAAGTTCATCGCCGCCGCTGGACCTATCCGGTGCAGTTCACGCCTCTTCGACACCTGTCGAGGCGTACTCTGGCCTGGTACACGGTATGACTTCACGCGAGTACACCGAGACATTTTCCAGTGTCTCGGACGGATCGCAGTACTGACTCGATCCGAACGCAGTGAGACATCCGAGAGGGAGCAGTCAGTGGGAGATCAGCCGCAGCAGCATCACGGCAGTCGAGGTTCCGAAGCCGCAGGCCGGACCGAGGACACGCCCGTCGGTGCCGATGCTCGGGTCGACACCCCCGAACAGGCGTCGAGCGCCCGAATCGAAGCGCCCCAGGACATTCAGCCGGGATTGTTCCCGGACGACTCCGTGCCCGACGAACTCGTGGGCTACCGCGTGCCGAGTGCCTGCCAGATCGCCGGCATCACCTACCGTCAGCTCGATTACTGGGCCCGCACCGGGCTCGTCGTCCCGTCGATCCGCGGCGCAGCGGGTTCGGGAAGCCAGCGGCTGTACTCGTTCAAGGACATGCTGGTCCTCAAGATCGTCAAGCGGCTGCTCGATACCGGTATCTCGCTGCAGAACATCCGAGTCGCAGTCGATCACCTGCGCCAGCGTGGCGTGGGCGATCTCGCCAACATCACGCTGTTCTCCGACGGCACCACTGTCTACGAGTGCACCTCGGCAGAAGAAGTTGTCGATCTGCTCCAAGGCGGGCAGGGCGTGTTCGGCATCGCCGTGAACGGCGCGATGCGCGAGCTCACCGGCACCATCGCCGACTTCCCGGCCGAACGTGCCGACGGCGGTGAAAGCCAGCCGAGCCCCGAGGACGAGTTGGCCTCGCGACGCAAGAATCGCGCGAGCCGCAAGACCGGCTAGACTTTCCCCGTCGCGCCCGCGCGGGAGAGTTCCGAGGCATCCAGTCTCGGACGCCGAAGGAGCAATACCTCCCCGTCAATCTCTCAGGCACACGGACCGTGTGGGCTTCGACAACTCTGGAAAGTGGTGGGAGCACCCACCCGCCCAAGGGGAAAGGTGCCGGCGCGCCGAAGTGGCGCGCCGTGTCCGACCGAATCTCTCAGGCGCACGCGTCAGCGGGCACACGACAGAGGGGGAGGAGCGGCCGGAGCGTATGCCTCGGTCGTCCGACGCCTCGTCTTTCCGGCACCTGGGAGCACATCGTGACCGACCGAACCGCTTCGCCCGCACACACTTTCGTGGACCGTCACATCGGCCCGGACCCGACCGAGTTGGTTCGCATCCTCGACACGATCGGCGTCGCCTCGCTCGACGAGCTGGCCCGCAAGGCCGTTCCGTCCTCGATCCTCGACACCGTGGTCGACGGCGTTCCCGACGGCTTGGCGACGCTTCCGCCTGCGCTGAGCGAGCACGAGGTGCTTGCCGCACTGGCCGACCTCGCCGGGCAGAACACCGTGGCGACGTCGATGATCGGCCTCGGCTACTACGACACGCTGACCCCGCCGGTGCTGACCCGGGGCATTCTGGAGAACCCGGCCTGGTACACCGCGTACACGCCGTATCAGCCCGAAATCAGCCAGGGGCGACTCGAAGCGCTGCTGAACTTCCAGACCATGGTTGCCGACCTCACCGGCATGGACGTGGCGAATGCATCGATGCTCGACGAGTCGACGGCGGCCGCCGAATCCATGACCTTGATGCGTCGCGCGAACAGGGCATCGAAGTCGCCTCGGCTACTGGTCGATTCCGACATCTTCCCGCAGACCGTGGCCGTATTGGCCACTCGCGCCGAGCCGTTGGGGATCGAACTGGTCTACGCCGATCTGACCGACGGCCTCCCCGATGGAGAATTCTTCGGTGTCCTCGCGCAGCTGCCCGGAGCGTCGGGCCGTCTGGTCGATCACACGGCGATCATCGAGGCCGCGCACGAGCGCGGCGCGCTGGTGGCAGTGGGAGTGGACCTGCTCGCTGCCACCGTGGTGACTCCGCCCGGTGAGATCGGTGCGGACGTCTGCTTCGGAACCACCCAGCGATTCGGCGTTCCGATGGGATACGGCGGACCGCACGCCGGCTACCTCGCAGTGCGATCCGGTCATTCCCGTCAGCTACCCGGCCGTCTGGTCGGGGTCTCGCTCGATGCGGACGGTCACAGCGCCTACCGACTGGCGCTGCAGACCCGCGAGCAGCACATCCGCCGCGAGAAGGCCACTTCCAACATCTGTACCGCTCAGGTCCTGCTGGCCATCGTCGCTGCGATGTACGCCAGCT
The DNA here is from genome assembly GCF_002259405.1 of Rhodococcus sp. 14-2483-1-2. Classification (GTDB taxonomy): domain Bacteria; phylum Actinomycetota; class Actinomycetes; order Mycobacteriales; family Mycobacteriaceae; genus Rhodococcoides. The sequence goes on from NZ_NPFW01000022.1 coordinate 98,116, forward strand.
ACCACGGCGCAGACGGACTGCGGGCCATAGCAACTCGGGTGAATACGCATGCTCGAACCGTGGCGGCAGGTCTGCGGGCAGCGGGTATCGACGTGGTGCACACGGAATTCTTCGATACCGTCCTCGCTGCCATCCCGGGTGGCGCTCAGGCCGTCGTCGACGGTGCCAAGCAGCGTGGCATCAATCTGCGGCTGGTCGACGCCGACCACGTGGCCGTCGCGTGCGACGAGGCGACGACGCCCGAGCACATCGCGAACGCGCTCGCCGCGTTCGGTGCAGAACCCGCCGGTTCCGGGGCCCTGTCGTTGCCCGCGAACACGACTCGCACCTCGGAGTACCTCACGCACCCGGCCTTCACCCGGTACCGCACCGAGACCGCCATGCTGCGCTATCTGCGTGCGTTGTCCGACAAGGACATTGCGCTCGATCGCAGCATGATTCCGCTGGGCTCGTGCACGATGAAGCTGAACGCGACCGCGGAGATGGAGTCCATCACCTGGCCGCAATTCGCCCGTCAGCACCCCTTCGCCCCGTCCTCGGACGTGCCCGGACTGCTGCGGGTGATCGCCGACCTGGAACGGTGGCTCGTGGACATCACCGGCTACGACGCGGTCAGCCTGCAGCCCAACGCGGGAAGCCAAGGCGAGTACGCGGGTCTGCTCGCCATTCGTCGCTACCACCTCGGCAACGGTGATGCCGAGCGCACCGTGTGCCTGATCCCGTCGAGCGCCCACGGAACCAACGCAGCCTCGGCCGTGATGGTGGGCATGCGCGTGGTGGTCGTGGCCTGCCGGCCCAACGGCGACGTCGATGTCGACGACCTGCGCGCCAAGATCGCCGAGCACTCCGACACCCTGGCCGCGATCATGATCACCTATCCGTCCACCCACGGCGTGTACGAGCACGAGATCTCCGAGATCTGTGCAGCGGTCCACGACGCGGGCGGTCAGGTGTACGTCGACGGTGCCAACCTCAACGCTCTCGTCGGGCTGGCACGCCCCGGCCGATTCGGCGGCGACGTCAGCCACCTGAACCTGCACAAGACATTCTGCATCCCGCACGGAGGCGGCGGGCCCGGGGTCGGACCCATCGGTGTGCGGTCGCACCTGCAGCCGTACCTGCCGGGTCACCCACTGGCCCCGCAGCTCGGTTCGGGACCGACGGTGTCCGGTGCCCCCTACGGCAGTGCCTCGATCCTGACGATCACGTGGGCCTACATCGCGATGATGGGTGCGACGGGGCTGCGGCAGGCGACGTTGACGGCGATCGCGTCTGCCAACTACATCGCCCGTCGCCTCGACGAGTACTTCCCGGTGCTGTACACCGGCGACAACGGCATGGTTGCCCACGAGTGCATCCTCGATCTGCGAGGCCTGACCAAGGACACCGGAGTCACCGTCGACGACGTTGCGAAAAGGTTGGCGGACTACGGCTTCCACGCGCCCACGATGAGCTTCCCGGTGCCGGGAACGCTGATGGTCGAGCCGACCGAGAGCGAGAATCTCGAGGAGATCGACGCGTTCTGCGATGCGATGATCGCCATCAGGGGAGAGATCGATCGCGTCGGATCGGGCGAATGGACGGTCGAGGACAACCCACTTCGAGGTGCACCGCACACCGCTCGGAGTCTGGTTGCCGAGTGGGATCACCCGTACTCACGGGAACTCGCTGCCTACCCGGCGGGCTACGACCGTCCCAAGGTGTGGCCCGCGGTGCGTCGCATCGACGGTGCCCACGGTGATCGCAATCTGGTGTGCTCGTGCCCACCGATCGAGGCGTTCGCCTGAGCCGAGAACAGAGCCCGCCACGTCGACGTGGCGGGCTCTGTCGTATTCGCGTCGGAGGCTTCAGCCCCGGGTGAGCTCGAGCATTGCGATCTCGGGCGGAGCGGCGACGCGGACCGGTGGACCCCACGCACCCGCGCCGCGGGTGGTGTACAGCGTGGTGTTGCCGATCGTGTCCAGCCCTTCGACACTGGGCTGCTGTAGCGGCACCAGATAACGGATCGGCCAGATCTGACCCCCGTGCGTGTGCCCGGACACCTGCATGTCGACTCCGAAGTCCGATGCCTCCACTGCCTGCAACGGCTGGTGTGCCATCAGTAGTACGAATCGATCGGGATCGATCCCGTCCAATGCCGCGGCGAGATCGGGTTCGTACGGGGCCGGTGCGGTGGCGTCGTTGATGCCGGCGATATCGATTGCAGCGTCGCCACGAGTGATCGTCGCGCGTTCGTTGCGCAGAACGTCGATTCCGAGCGTCGACCAGAAGTCGAGCCATTCGCCGCCGTCGCCCGCGTAGAACTCGTGATTGCCGCTGACGGCGAACACACCGAGCGGGGCGTCGAGGTCGCGGAGCGGCTCGAGATCTGCTCCCACCAGAGCAACCGTGCCGTCGATGAGATCGCCGTCGAGCAGCACGACATCTGGATTCTGGGCGTTGATCGAATCGACGACCTCTTGAACGAAGTCCGCGCCGCGGGAGGGACCGGCATGCAGATCCGACACCAACGCCACTCGGACTCCGTCGAATTCGGTCGGTAGCCGGTCGAGTGCGACGTCGGTGTTCGTCGCACGCGGAGTTGCCGCCTCGACGAGTCCGTACCCCACTGCGACCACGCTGACCAGTGCCACCGCCGCCGAGCCGATCCTCGACACACGCAGTCGAGCAGCGGACGAATCACGATGCCTCGCAGCGAAAACCACTCTCGTGACGGTGCATACCACGGCCACCAGAAGCGTTCCCAGGAACAAGTACAGCACGACGGCGAGCCAGCTGAGGCCGACGAACGCGGGGCCCCGTGCCCAGGACGGATCGAATGCGACGCCGCTGCCGAAGCCGATCACCGCACACAGCCACAGGAGCGCCAGCACGGCATCGACAGCCCGTTTGGGACGAGTCGGCATCCTGGTCACGGAGAGGAATCGCCAGTGCAGAAACAGGGTGACGAGGAGTAAGAAGACGCCGACAAAAAGTACACGAGACATGTTCTAGTACAGCAACTTTCCGAGTCGATCGATGAGGTCTGGCGAATCCGATGTCGATACTGCTTCCGCGGTGCCGCCGGTTTGGGCGGCGATGTCGTCGAACGCGGAGGCATCGGAGTTGTCCCCGATCCGCACGATGTTCACCGCGACCGGACGCGCCGGATCGGCCGCTGCGGTCAGGTCGGTGAGCAAATCCTGCGCGGACAAGGACGAGTCGTCCGGGCCGTCGGTGATCAGCACGACGGAATTGACGCGGCCGGGAACGTATCCGGCCACGGCGTCGAGATACGCGACCAGGACCGACGCATAGGTGAACGACCCGGTTGCCGGCGTCAACGCCGCCGCGGTGGTGGAGAGTGCTGCGCGTCTGGGAGTCGGCCCGATCGCAGCCGTCATCGGACCGGTCGGAACATCCACTCGGAAAGGCAGCGAGTTGTTCAGATCCTCGCTGAAGCTCCACAGGCCCAGCTCGGTGGAGTCGGGTACTCGCTGGAACTGCTCGTCGAGGGCGCGAACCGTGTTCTGCAGCCGAGTTGCACTGCCTTCGGCGGTGCCCATCGACTCGGATACGTCGAGCAGTACCGTGGCGCGGCGCGGCAGGACCGGATTTCGCAACACGGTCAGCAGTGCGTCGGCGACCGGTCCGGAAGGAGCAGTGACCGCTTCCGCGTTCACTGTCTCGTCGACGCCGAAGCCCGCATCCGTGAGCAACTGCGCACCGTCCGGCTGCCGGACGAAATCGACGAACGCGGCCGCAGCCCGGGTCGATGTCTCATCACCGGAGAGCACGGCCGCGGGATGATCGGCAACGGGAGCGGGGCCCTGAGGCTCGACGGCGGTCAACGTCGAGGAATCGGTCGATGCCAGCTGTTGTTCGGTGACCGGAACCGCGTGGACGGGGCCGTCGGGGCCGGGCGCGTTCTCGAGGGCCGCGAGCGCGTCGTAGGTGGTGGACGCGGACGTCGCGGAGGCACCGGTGTCGGTGAGAGCCAGCTCCGACACTGCCGAGATCAGTTCTCTCGACGAGACCTGTTCGAGGGTCAGTGCAGTGGTCGGATCGCCGCGTACCCCGGCAGCGATCGCGGCGACCGCGAGTGTGGTTGCGCCGGAATCGGATCCGGTCGGAAGGGCGAGACGGAGCGCACCCCACTCGCCGAGACCGAGTGCCTGTGGGTCGCGTTGCAGTCGGACCAGGTCGGCCCAGCTCACAGTGGTCAGAGCATCGGCCACAGCAGACGGCACCGCGAGTACGACCGGACTCGTCGCGAGTGGCCGCGGGGTGCCGTCGACGGCACCCCTGTCGGTGACGGCTTCGACGTCGCCCGAGGATTGAGGTATCCACAGGCCCGGCCGAGCACCGAGTGCTTCGACGTCCCAGTTGTCGATACCGGCGTTCAACGCCGTCCGCACGGCGTCCGAAGACGTCGCTCGAACCTGCACCGTCACACAGTGATCCCGCACCACCGGTGCAGTGTCGTTGAATCGAGCAGCCAGTTGTTCGACAGGCCCGGAGATGTCGGGATCGGCGGCGACAGTGAGCACCGCCGATCCCTCCACACAGGTGTCGGCAGCTTCGACCCCTTGATCGAAGATGCGATCCCGCAGCTGAAACCATCCGAACACGGCCGCAACCAGCACCGCGATCGTTATCACGACGATCACGGGTCCGGCGGCTATCGAACGCCCGCGCCCTGTGTTCCGATGTTCACCCACGTGATCGACAAGTCCGTCAGGCGTTGACGGCCTTGTACTCCCGTCGGCGACGATGCAGGATCGGCTCGGTGTAGCCGTTGGGCTGGCTCGTGCCCTGGAAGATCAGGTCACTGGCAGCCTGGAAGGCGATGTTGGTGTCGAACTCGGGAGCCAACGGCTTGTACGTCGGATCGGATTCGTTCTGACGGTCCACCACCGGGGCCATCCGCTTCAGCGACTCGCGCACCTGGTCTTCGGTGACGATGCCGTGGCGCAGCCAGTTCGCGATGAACTGACTCGAAATGCGCAGCGTCGCACGGTCTTCCATGAGTGCGATGTCGTTGATGTCGGGAACCTTCGAGCACCCGACGCCGTGGTCGATCCATCGCACCACGTAGCCCAGGATCGACTGCGAGTTGTTGTCGAGTTCGTTCTGCTTCTCCTCGTCGGTCCAGTCCGTGGACGGCGCGAGAGGGATTTCGAGAATGTCGTCGACAGTGGCGCGCTTGGCCTGTGCGATCTCGTGCTGACGGGCGAACACATCGACCTTGTGATAGTGCAGGGCGTGCAAGGTCGCCGCGGTGGGCGAGGGAACCCACGCCGTGTTGGCCCCGGCCTTGGGGTGGCCGATCTTCTGCTCGAGCATGTCGTGCATCAGATCGGGCATGGCCCACATGCCCTTGCCGATCTGGGCCTTGCCTTCGAGGCCTGCAGCCAGGCCGGTGTCGACGTTGAAATCCTCGTAGGCGGCGATCCACTTCTCGCCCTTCATCGCGCCCTTGCGAACGACGGGACCTGCCTCCATCGAGGTGTGGATCTCGTCGCCGGTGCGGTCGAGGAAGCCGGTGTTGATGAACACGACCCGCTCGGAGGCGGCCTGGATGCACGCCTTGAGGTTGACCGTCGTGCGGCGTTCCTCGTCCATGATGCCGACCTTGAGCGTGTTGGTCGGCAGCGAGAGAACCTGCTCGACACGGCCGAACAGCTCCGCGGTGAACGCGACCTCGTCCGGTCCGTGCATCTTGGGCTTGACGATGTACAGCGAACCGGTGCGTGAGTTGGACAGCACGTTGTCCGAGGTCAGCGAGTGCATACCGGCCAGCGAGGTGAACAGTGCGTCGAGAATTCCCTCGGGCACCTCGTTGCCGTCGGCATCGAGGATCGCATCCGACGTCATCAGATGACCGACGTTGCGGACGAACAGCAGCGAGCGACCGTGCAGTGTCAGTTCGGAACCGTCGACCGAGGTGTAGGTGCGGTCCTTGTTCATGGCACGAGTGAAGCTCTTGCCACCCTTGGAGACTTCCTCGGTCAGATCGCCCTTCATCAGACCGAGCCAGTTGCGGTAGCCGAGGACCTTGTCGTCCGCATCGACTGCAGCGACGGAATCCTCGAAGTCCATGATGGTGGTGACAGCCGACTCGAGCAGGACGTCCTTGACGCCTGCGCCGTCGGTCTTGCCGATCGGGCTCTCGGGGTCGATCTGGATCTCGAAGTGCAAGCCGTTGTGCACGAACAGGATTGCCGACGGCGCATCCGGGGTGCCCTGGTATCCGAGCAGCTGTGACGGATCCTTCAGCCCGACCGTGCTGCCGTCGGACAGAGTCACCGTCAGCGATGCCGCGTCGACGACGTATCCGGTGGTGCCGACGTGCGAGCCGGAGCTCAGGGGCAGCGCCTCGTCCAGGAAGTCCCGCGCGAAGGCGATGACCTTGTCGCCGCGGACCCGGTTGTAGCTGGTGCCCTTCTCGGCTCCGTCAGTCTCGGGAATGGCATCGGTTCCGTAGAGGGCGTCGTACAGCGAGCCCCACCGTGCGTTGGACGCGTTGATCGCGAACCGGGCATTGAGCACCGGCACCACGAGCTGCGGTCCTGCAGTGGTCGTGATCTCGGTGTCGACACCGGAGGTGCTGATCTGGAAGTCGGCCGGCTCGTTGAGCAGGTAGCCGATCTCCTTCAGGAATGCCTTGTACGCGGCTCGGTCGTAATTCGGGCCTGCGTGCTCGCCGTGCCAGGCGTCGACCTTGCCCTGGATCTCGTCGCGGACAGCCAGCAACGACTTGTTCTTGGGAGCGAGATCGGCGATCACCGACGCAGCACCGGCCCAGAAGGCATCCGAATCTACGTTCGTACCCGGCAGCGCCTCCTTCTCGACGAAATCGAATAGGACCTTGGCGACCTGAAGTCCACCAGCCTGCACACGATCGGTCATGAATTCCTCACTCTTTCCGGTCACGGACACCGGCTGACCGGTGTCCCCACGACAACGCTGTCGATGTTACTCGGCGGTAGGTCCGACGCCGAACTCGCCGCCGATCAGTAAATTCTGGCATCGAGCGATCAACGCCGAACGCAGAGGTGCCGCTTCGCTCGACAATTCTCCCTGCGCACGCACGTATTCCGCGCGACCGGCCGCGGTCTCGATCCGAATGGGTTCGAGATCGTAGTCGCTCAGGTCGTACGGACTCGCGCGCATGTCGATCGTTCGCGCGTGCAGAGCCAGCTCGAAGCAGTCGGTGAGAAACTCGGAATCGATCAGTGGCCCCAGCTTGTAGCACCACTTGTACAGATCCATCGAGGCATGGATACAACCGGGTTGCTCGGATGTCAGCCGCGAATCCGGAGACAGCGCAAGAGCGTTGCGCGGCGCAGCATCGGGGGTGAAGAACCGGAAGGCGTCGTAGTGGGTGCAGCGCAACGTCATCGAATCGACCACGGCATCGGTTCCGTCGTGTCCGAGACGCAACGGCACCTGCTCGTGACGCTGTGCCGAGGTACCCCCGCGATAGACCATCGCCCACTCGTGCAGTCCGAAACAGCCGAGCACCGGGGGCTTTTCCCGGGTGGCGGCGAGCAGGCCGAGGGTGAATTCGATACTCGATCGTCGTCGCTCCACCAGATCCGACCGCACCCGAAAACCCGGGCCGTCGTCGGTGTCCACCTGCTCGTAGGACGCGAACGCCGCGAAATCGTGCGCACTATCACCGGTGAGCACAACGCCGTGGCCTGGATTCCACCGGCGCAGCTGACCCGGGCGATGACTGTAATAGGTGAACAGGAAGTCGAGCACCGGATGAACGCCGCCGTGACCCCGGTCGGTCAGATAGTCACCGACCAGGTTCTCCACCCGCGCTGCATGCGCAGCGCGACGAGTGATCCACTGCTCCTCGCGCAGCAACGTCGAGTCCGACATTCACACGTTCCGTGGGGGAGCGGGCGTGGACTCGACGCTGGACGACGATTGACCAGGACGAGGGCCGGCCACTCGGTGGGTGCCGTCTCGAACCGTACCGACGAACTCCTCGACCAGGTCCTCGAGGGCGACGATGCCGACCGTGGCACCGGTTGCGTCGTGCACGGCACCGAGATGGCTGCTGGCCCGACGCAACTTGGTCAATGCGTCGTCGAGCACCGTGTCGATGGAGACCACCGGAAGCGCCCGCACATCGCTGCGGGGAATGACCGTGTCCGGTCCTGCCGACTCGTCGGCCATGTCGTCGAGGACGTCTTTCAGGTGCAGGTAGCCCACCAGTGCCCCCGAGGCGTCGCGAACCGGATAGCGAGAGAATCCCGTTTCGATGACAGCACGTTCGACGGAGCCGAGCGTGGGTCCGAGAGTGTGGTCGGGCCCGGACAACTCGATACTGCGAACCTGGTGCGAGGGAATCAGAACTTCACCCACCGTCCGGCCGGATGTCTCGAGCGCCTGCCGCAATCGTCGATGCTCCTCGGCGTCGATCAATCCTTCCGATCGTGATTCGCCGATCATCTGCGACAACTCGACCGCCGACACCGAGGAACTCAGCTCGTCCTTGGGTTCGATCCGGAGCAGTCGAAGGGTCAGGTTGGCGCACATGTTGTAGAACGAGATCAGCGGCAGCGCCACCTTGATGAACAGCAGATGGATGGGCACCAGAACCATCGCAGTGCTCTCCGGGCCCGCGATGGCGATGTTCTTGGGCACCATCTCGCCGATGAGAATGTGCAGCACGACCACAAGCGTCAACGCGATGGCGAAGGCGATCGGGTGCAGGAAGGACTCGGGAATGCCGACTGCCTCGAGCGGAACCTCGATCAGGTGTGCCACCGCGGGCTCCGCCACACGACCGAGAAGGATCGAACAGATCGTGATACCGAGCTGGGCAGCAGCGAGCATCTGCGACAGGTTCTGACCGGCCTCGATGACACTCTGCGCGCGCTTCTTGCCTTGCGCGAGCAGAGCTTCGAGGCGATCCCGCCGGGCCGAGATCAGTGCGAACTCGGCACCGACGAAGAATGCGTTGCCTGCGAGCAACAGAACGGCGAGACCGACTCCGAGGAAATCACCCATCGATCTCACCGTCCGATCTCATCCGAGCCACCGCTGCCGCGTCGACGGGCAGGAGCACCACCCGGTCGATGCGGCGGCCGTCCATACGGATCACTCGTGCCACCCAACCGCCGTCTCGCTCGAGCGGATCCTCGTTGGCCGGGGAAGGCAGCAGAACTGCGTCCCCCTCGGTCGGAATGCGACCCAACTCGGTCAGTACCAGACCGCCGATGGTTTCGTACTCGCCCTCCGGCGCGGAGTACCCCGTGGCCGACGCGACCTCGTCGATACGCAGCAGGCCTGCGCAATCCCATCCGTCGCCCGACCTGGAGACGTCGAGCTCCGGCTCGTCGTGTTCGTCGCGCACGTCACCGACGATCTCCTCGATCAGGTCCTCCATCGTGACCATGCCCGCGGTACCGCCGTATTCGTCGACGACGAGCGCGACCTGCATGCCGTCGGCGCGCACCCGTTCCATCACAGCATCGCCGTCGAGGCTGGACGGTACGACCGGTACGTCGCGTGCCAGGGACTCGACCGTCGTCGAGCGACGGTGCGATCCGGCGACGGTGAACGCATGCTTGATGTGAACGACCCCGATGGTGTCGTCCAGATCGCCGTCGACCACCGGAAACCGCGAGAAGCCGGTCCGCGCAGCCGTTTCGATCAGATCGGCCACGGTCGCGTCGGTGGCGAGCGTTTCGATCTTCACTCGTGGCGTCATCAGTTCCTCGGCCGTGCGATCACCGAACTGCAACGACCGATCCACCAGTCGGGCAGTGTTCTCGTCGATCGATCCCTGCCGTGCCGACGTGCGGACCAGTGAACCCAGTTCCTGCGGCGACCGCGCGGATCTCAGTTCCTCGGCCGGCTCGATCCCGAGCCGGCGTACCAGCCAGTTCGCCGACCCGTTGAGCCCGTTGATGGCCCATTTGAAGACCAGCGAGAACCCGGCCATCGCACCGGCGGTGACACGAGCGGTCGACATCGGTTTCGCGATGGCGATGTTCTTGGGAACCAGCTCACCGAAGATCATGGAGAACGAGGTGGCCAGGATCAGAGCCACCGCGAGCGAGATGCCTGCGGAGAGGGTCTCGGATGCGCCCAACGCGTCGGCCACGGGTCGAATGAAGCCGGCCAGTACCGGTTCGGCGAGGTAGCCGGTGATCAGTGTCGTGATGGTGATGCCGAGTTGGGCGCCGGACAGCTGAAAGGACAGTGTCTTGTGGGCGTGCAGAACTTGGCGGGAGCGCAGGTCGCCGTTCGCTGCCTGTGACTCGACTGCACTGCGTTCGAGAGCAGTGAGGGAGAACTCGGCCGCGACGAACAGCGCGGTGCCTGCCGTCAAGGCGACGAAACCGAGCAGGCTGACGATGGTGAGAAGAAGTGCCACGCGTCAACTCCGCCTGAGCCGGGACCGTCGAAGCTGGGAAAGGAGCATCGCGCCGCCGGAGTGCACGTGGCTGCCGAAATCTGTGTCGCCGGGTTTCTCTCCCGGCTCGATAGAGGATCCCTCCGAAGTGGAACCGTCGTCGTGTTGTTCCGCAGTTGCCGCGACGGCAACCGAGATAGTGGGTGCCTCGGGCACCTGATTCCCTTCTGTCCGGTTCGCGCTGTGGTCCCACTCCGTGCGGAACCGACCGTTCGGCCACGCGTCGGGAATCGAATGCTCGAATTTCCGACGCGTGGCGAGCGCGAACAACTGTGTGTGCTGTTGGTGAGTCTAACCGTGCCCGACGGTCACCACCCGGAGGGCAGGGGCCGTCCCTCGGCGAATCCGGCGGCGGACTGGACTCCCAGAACCGCTCGTTCGGCCAACTCCGGAAGCGATCGGGCTCCGGCATACGTACAGGTACTGCGAACTCCGGCACAGATGTGATCGATCAGATCCTCGACACCCGGCCGATCGGGATCGAGGCGCATCCGCGAACTGGAGATGCCCTCCTCGAACAAGGCCTTGCGAGCCCGGTCGAATGCTCCGTCGGTGGCGGTACGGGCGGCAACGGCCCGCTTGGACGCCATGCCGAAGCTCTCCTTGTACCGATTGCCCGATGCGTCCACTCGCAGGTCGCCGGGCGACTCGTAGGTGCCGGCGAACCACGAGCCGATCATGACGTTCGCGGCACCGGCAGCCAGTGCGAGTGCAACGTCACGAGGATGGCGCACACCGCCGTCGGCCCACACCGACGCCCCGAGTTCGGCCGCCGCAGCGGAGCAATCGGCAACAGCCGAGAACTGGGGGCGTCCGACGCCGGTCATCATGCGTGTCGTGCACATCGCTCCTGGCCCGACGCCGACCTTGACGATGTCCGCCCCCGCCTGCACCAGATCACGCGTGCCCTGGGCGGACACCACGTTGCCTGCCGCAAGCGGAACGCCGAGATCGAGGGAGCGCACGGCAGCGAGGGCTTCGAGCATCTTCTGCTGATGCCCGTGAGCGGTGTCCATCACGAGCACATCGGCTCCGGCCTCGACCAGTGCGGTCGCCTTCTCGGCCACGTTGCCGTTGATGCCGACCGCGGCAGCGATACGGAGGCGTCCCGACGCGTCGACTGCAGGCGCGTAGATGCCGGTCCGAACGGCGCCGGTCCTGGTCACGACACCTGCGAGGGAGCCATCGTTCTCGACGACGACGGCAAGGTGGGCGTGTGCCGCCTCCATCAGCTCGAAGACTTCCTTGGGCGACGCATGGCGAGGGGCGCGCACGAAATCGGCCGACGCCACGGAACTGAGCCGCGCGAATCGGTCGACGTCGGCGCAGGCGCTCTCGGACACCACTCCGATCGGCTTGCCGTGTTCGACGATCACGACCGACCCGTGTGCACGCTTGTGCATCAGGGCCAGGGCGTCGGACACGGACTCGTTGGGGCCGAGGACGACAGGTGTGTCCGCGATCAGGTCACGACTCTTGACGAATGCGACGGTCTCGGCGACGGCCTCGGTGGGGAGATCCTGTGGGATCACTGCGATCGCTCCGCGGCGTGCGACGGTTTCGGCCATGCGCCGTCCGGACACCGCGGTCATGTTCGACACGACGATCGGAATGGTGGTTCCCGAACCGTCGACCGTACTCAGGTCGACATCGAACCGCGACGTGACGTCGGTTCGGTTGGGGACGAGGAAGACATCGTCGTAGGTGAGATCGTAGGGCGGTCGGTGACCATCGAGGAACTGCACGTTGATCGAGACTACCGGTCGGTCGCAATCGGTGGGGCCGACGCCCCGTCCATCGTCTCCGTTTCGATGCGGGTCGACGCCTGAGTCCGCGACAGTCGAATCGTCGTGACGACCATGACGAACACCGCCACGGCGATGATGGCGAGGGAAGCCCCGTCGGTTCTGATTCGCTCGTCCAGAACCGCGATGCCGATGAACGCCGCGCCGAGAGGCTCGCCGATCGTGACGGCCGGTAGCGACGCGGACAGGGGGCCGACCTGAAATGCGCGCTGCTGCAGATAGAACCCGAGAGCACCTGATCCCACCAGGGCGTAGGTCTGCCAGGCGGCCAGTGCACCGAGCAGGTCGCTCTCCACCAGATCGGTGACGAACTTCGTCAGAGCCGCGGCCAACCCGAACAGCAAGCCTCCCGCGGCTCCGAGCAACAGAGCCCGCGCGCCGGGAGTTCTGAGCAGGAGACCACCCACCGCAGCGCCACCGATCACGACCGCGGCGATGATCAGCGGCACGATCCAGTCGGACAGAGGGGCGTCGGTATCACCTTCGCTGGGATCGCCGACCACGATGAACACCGTGAGGGCCGCAGCCAGGAGAAATGCGAGCGCCCACGTCGAGGCGGGGAGTACCCGGCCCGCCAATTTCGCCGACATCGGGAGGGCGAACAGCAAGGCGGTGACCAGCAAGGGCTGTACGACCAGGACAGAACCGACCCACAACGCAGCGATCTGAACCGCGTAGCCGCCCCCGTCGCCGAGTACGCCCACCCACCATCTCGGGCTTCGGATCAGGGCCGAGAGCAGTGACGTTCCCTCGGGAACCGATGCTGCGGCGCTCTGCTGTGCCACCGACGCACAGGCGAACAGGAATGCCGAAACCAGGGCGAGCGCGATCGACAACCAGGAGGCCGTCACCCGCGTCGTCCTCTGCTGCCGCCCCGCTTGCCTCCGGCCCGCCCGCTTCGCTCGTGTCGGACGGGTGCGGCACCGCGTCGTGAACCACGAGGTGCGGGTGATTCCGCAGCCTCGGCCGGCAGCGGTCTGCCGATGGGTGTACGCGCCCCGGTCAGACGACGCCACGAGGTGGGATCGGTCTCGGTGTCGACCACCGTTGCCGAGACGCCGGCGTCGCCTGCCATCGCACACACGTGATCCAGCTGTTCGGCGGTGGCCAACGTCACGACGGTTCCGCTGGCTCCGGCGCGTGCAGTGCGGCCTGCGCGATGCACGTAGTCCTTGGAATCCAACGGTGGGTCGACGTGGACCACGAGGGTGACGTCGTCGACGTGAACCCCGCGTGCCGCGACGTCGGTCGCGATCAGCGCAGTCGATACGCCGTCGCCGAAAGCGGCAAGCGAACGTGTGCGGTGTGCCTGAGTCTTGTTGCCGTGCAACGACGATACCGATACGCCCAGCCGGCGACAGTCGTCGGTGAGTCGGTCGACCGCGTGAGTGGTGCGGACGAACAGCAACGTGCGACCGTCTCTGTTGGCAAGTGCGGCAGCCACTTCGGTCTTGCGGGCAGCATCGACCCTGAACACGTAGTGAGCAATGTCGGGCTCGCTCACGGACTCCGCCGTGGAATGTTCGGCCGGATCGTTCAGGAACTTCGCGACCAGGCGGTCGACGTCCTCGTCCAGGGTCGCCGAGAACAGCAGCCGCTGGCCGACGGCCGGTGTCGCGGCGAGAAGCGACTCGATCTGAGGCAGAAATCCCATGTCCACCATGCGATCCGCCTCGTCGATCACGGTCACCTCCACGCGATTCAACGTGATCGAGCGTCGCGCGAGCAGGTCGTTGAGGCGACCAGGGGTGGCAACCACGATGTCGATTCCGCGCTGGATCTCTCGAACGTTGCGCTCGAGCGGAACGCCGCCGACCACACCGACGCTGCGCAGGCCGAATGTCGCACCGTGGACGTCGAGCACTTCCTGGATCTGGAGCGCAAGTTCGCGAGTGGGAGCCAGGACGAGTCCACGCGGTGCACCGGGCTCACTGCGACGGCCGGCGAGCCGCACGAGCAGTGGTAGCCCGAATGCGAGAGTCTTCCCCGATCCGGTCGGAGCACGGCCGAGCACATCGCGGCCCGCAAGCGCATCGGGCAGGGCGGCGGACTGGATCGGAAACGGCTCGGAGACACCCGCTTTCCTCAGCGAGTGCACGAGAACCACGGGCAGTCCCAGTTCTGCGAACGATCGAACGGATTGACCCGGCATGGATGTGACCCTACCGCTGCGTCGACCAGGCGTCGGAATCTTCTTGTCGGTGCCCCGCGCAATACTCGGGGTAGAACGCATGTTCGATCGGCGTTCGACACAGTGGTTGCCGAGGGGGCGATCGCACGCAGAGTGTGGGGGAGCTATGTGCAAGATGTGTCAGGGCTTCGGCGTCGACGAGTACATCGGAGACGTCAGGCGCACCATGGAGCAATTCGGGTGGGCATTGCAATACGTCGAATCCGAGGTCGACCGTGACGGAATCCACCCGGCGTTCTGTTACACCGTCGGCCTCACCGATTTCGGGAGTCCGGAAATAGTCCTGACGGGGCGTGGGCCGACCGAATCCTCTCGGATACTCAACGCACTCGGCGCGTCGGTGGCCTCGGGGATGCTGGAACTCGAAGCCGGAATCGGTTGCTCTGCCGCGGGATTCGAGATATTCACCATCGATGTTCCGGACTGTGCGGACATTCTGTACACGGCATCCGACGTGTACGGCACAGGTTGCTTCAGTGCCGTACAGGCGGTGTGGAAGGACCTGGAAGGTGCACTCCCGTGGGAGGGCATCCCGTCGACGGTGGTCCAGCCGGTCCTCGGGCCGGTGCCCGTCTGACCGGGTTGCCGGTACGTCTCACCGGTGGCGCTGCGTGATGCACGCAGCGCCACCGGCGCACGATCGTCGGTCAGGCTTCGATCTCGGAACGATCGCCGCTCCACAGAGTGTGGAACTTTCCTTCCGAGTCGGTTCGCTCGTAGGTGTGCGCCCCGAAGAAGTCCCGTTGTCCCTGGGTCAGAGCGGCAGGTAGACGCTCTGCCCGCAACGCGTCGTAGTAGGAGAGCGAGGACGCGAACGCGGGGACCGGAATGCCCAACGAGGCCGCGGTGATGACGACCCGACGCCAGCTGTCGATGGCGTTCTCGATGGCATCACGGAAGTACGGGGCCAGGATCAAGCTCGGCAGTTCGGCGTTGTCGTCGTACGCGTCCTTGATGCGATCGAGGAACCGAGCGCGAATGATGCAGCCACCGCGCCAGATCGTGGCGAGGTCACCGGGATGCAGATTCCAGTCGTATTCGGTACTGCCCGCGGCGATCTGGTCGAAGCCCTGTGCGTAGGCGACGATCTTCGACGCATACAGAGCCCGACTGATGTCGTGCGTGAACTGCTCGGCGTCGGTGGGCTTGTCGGCGAGTGCTCCAGAGGCGAGCCCGACGGCTGCCTTGCGCTGAGCGCGTGACCCCGACAGAGCTCGAGCGAACACCGCCTCGGCGATACCGGTGACGGGAACGCCTAGGTCGAGGGCCGCCTTGACGGTCCAGCGACCGGTGCCCTTCTGCTCCGCGGCGTCGACGATCACGTCGACGAGAGGCTGACCGGTCTTCGCATCGACCTGGCGAAGAACCTCGGCGGTGATCTCGACGAGGTAGCTCTCCAGATCACCGTTGTTCCACTCGGTGAACACGTCCGCTACCTGAGCCGGCGTGTAGCCGAGGGCATCGCGGAACAGGTTGTACGCCTCACCGATGAGCTGCATATCGGCGTATTCGATGCCGTTGTGGACCATCTTGACGAAGTGGCCGGAGCCGTCGGGTCCGATGTGGGTGCAGCACGGCGTGCCGTCGACCTGTGCTGCGATGGATTCCAGCAGCGGCCCGAGAGCTTTGTAGGACTCTGCCGGACCACCGGGCATGATCGACGGTCCGTTGAGAGCGCCTTCTTCGCCGCCGGAGATACCGGCACCGACGAAGAGCAATCCGCGCTCCTTCATGGCCGCCTCGCGACGGATGGTGTCGGTGTACAGGGCGTTACCACCGTCGATGATGATGTCGCCCTCCTCCATCGCGCCTGCAAGCTCCTCGATCACCGCATCGGTGGGGTCGCCTGCCTTGACCATGATGAGCACTCGGCGCGGCTTTGCGAGAGCGGCGACGAACTCCTGGATGGTTTCGGTGCGAATGAAGGTGCCCTCGGTGCCGTGATCGGCGATCAGGGCATCGGTCTTGGCGACGCTGCGGTTGTGCAATGCGACGGTGTGGCCGTGATGGGCGAAGTTGCGGGCGATATTGGAGCCCATGACGGCGAGTCCGGTGACTCCGATCTGAGCCAGTTCTGTCGGTTCTGCTGCTGAGGTCATACCGACAGCTTTCCCTGCCGAGAGATTTCGCGCGCGCCAACCCCCCGGCAACGACAACGGGTGCCGCATTCGCGAAGAATGCGGCACCCGTTGGTGCAGTTCAGGTCGGATCACGACCTCACGGTGACGAACCGATCAGTGGCTGCGAGCCGGACCGTCGAAACCGTCGTACGAACGGCGTTCCGTGCGGCTGCGGAAGCCTCCGGAGCGGTGCTCGTCCTGGCGGGGGCCGGACGCGGGACGACGGTTGTCGGAGCCACGGTACGAGCTCGAGTCGGAGCGACGCGGGCGATCGCCCTGGTAGCCCTCGCTGCTGCGCGGGTTGGAGCCCTGGTATCCGCCGCTGCTGCGGGGGTTGGAGCCCTGGTAGCCCTCGCTACGCGGGCTCGAACCCTGGTATCCGGTGCGGGGACGGTCACCCTGGTAGCCCTCGCTGCTGCGCGGGTTGGAGCCCTGGTATCCGCCGCTGCTGCGCGGGTTGGAGCCCTGGTATCCGCCGCTGCTGCGCGGGTTGGAGCCCTGGTATCCACCGCCGCTACGGGGATTCGATCCCTGGTATCCGGGACGGCTGTTCCGGTCGCGGGGAGCGGACTCGGCGCGCAGGGGCTCACCGGTCGGCTTCTTCGCCCCGGTGATGCTGTTCAGCTCGGCCGAACCGGGCGAGACGTTGACGGCGGTGGCCTTGACACCGGCCATCCCGGTCAGACGCAGAACCTGACGACGCTGGTTGGGGAGCACGATCGCGACGACGGTGCCCTTCTCGCCTGCACGCGCCGTGCGTCCTGCGCGGTGCAGGTAATCCTTGTGGTCTGCGGGCGGATCGACGTGGACGACCAGGTCGATGCCGTCGACGTGGATGCCGCGAGCGGCAACGTCGGTGGCGACGAGGACGGGGGTGCGGCCGTTCTTGAAGCGCTCGAGAACGCGGGTGCGCTGATTCTGTGCCTTGCCGCCGTGCAGTGACTCCGCGGCGATACCGAGCGCGCGCAGGCGATCGGTGATTCCGTCGCAGCCCAGCTTGGTACGCGCGAACATGATGGTGCGGCCGCCTTCGCGGGCACCGATCTCGGAGAGAACCAGATCCTTCTGACCCCGGTCGACCATGAGCACGTAGTGATCCATGGTCCGGACGCTGGCCTTGCCGTCCTGGGTGGAGTGCTCGACGTGATCGGGCAGGAACTGGCGTACCAGCGACTGAACCTCACGGTCGAGGGTGGCCGAGAACAGCATGCGCTGTCCGTCTGCCGGAGTGTCGGCGAGGACGGCACGTACCTCGGGCAGGAAGCCCATGTCGGCCATCTGATCGGCCTCGTCGAGCGCGGTGATCTCGATGGAGTCCAGGATGCAGGTGCCCTGACGGAGGTGATCGGCGAGGCGACCCGGGGTGGCGACGAGGACATCGACTCCGCGGCGGAGCTGCTCGACCTGCTTGTTGAACGGGGTGCCGCCGACGGCGGGCATGACTCGCAGACCCTGGGCATTGGCATAGGGAGCGAGGGATTCGACGACCTGGAACGCGAGCTCGCGGGTGGGGACCAGCACGAGCGAACGCGGGCGCTTGGCAGCCGGGCGGTCGGTGTGCAGCGACAGGCGCTGCAGGATCGGCAGGCCGAAGGCAAGGGTCTTGCCCGAGCCGGTCTGCGCACGACCGAGGACGTTCTTACCGGCGATAGCGTCGGGAAGTGCCTTCTCCTGAATGGGGGAGGGCACGGTGATCGAGTTGCGCGCCAATGCGGCGACGACTGCCTCGGGCAGTCCGAGATCGGCGAAGGTGAAGGCCGGTGCCGCTGCGGGCGTCGGGACTGCCGTGGTGTCGGAAGTGGTGGAAACGGGTGTGTTGGAAACAGCGTGGGTCACGCAGTAAAGCCTCTCCGGATTACGGGCACGCCAATAAGCCCGAAGCTGAGAGCACCCGAAGAACCGGGAAACACGAAAAACAGCCAGAACACATTGATACGAGCCAGGGCACTGTCACCTGGCCATCAGAATGCAGATGAGAACTGCATAAAGTGGGGCTGTTTGTGCCATTTCGATTGCTAGGTCGCGATGGCGACCGGTCTCTACTGTACGGGACGCAGCGCGAATTGTTCGAGTCGAGTCGATGTGACCTGTGCGACCCCGATCGCGTACGGACTCACCCGACGAGCTTGCTCAGTTCCTCCAGCCACGGCATGGCCACGTAGATCGTCGGAAGAACGAGGATCACGACGGCCGCCGCGTAGGCGGCCGCGGCGATGCGCACATCGCTGCCTGGGCCGCTCAAGCGCTGAACACGGATGAGGGTGTGCGGACCTCCGGCCGCCATCGCGCCACGCGGTGCGGTGGACCCGGCGCACGTGACGAGTGCCCTGGCCAACGGAGTGGGCCCGGTGACCTTGACTGCCGAGTCGTCTGCGAGCAGCTCGACCAGCAGCTGCACACTGCCGAGTGCCGACTTGCTGCGGACGATCCGTGGGAACGCTTCGTTGACGGCGGTGAACGCTTCGAGGACCAGGTCGTGGCGGGCGCGCAGGTGTGACCGCTCGTGACTGAGGATGGCGGTGATCTCCGCCTCGGAAAGGCTGGCCAACGTTCCCCGGCTGAGAACCACCCGCTGACGCAGACCGGGTAGGCAGTACGCGATCGGTTCGGCCGCGTCGAGTACGCGAATATCTGCATCGCGAAGACCACGAAAAGGGTTCTCGCCCAAGTCGCTTCGATCGAGAAGATCGACGAGCACGCGATGCCTGGATCGTCGACGACGGGTTCTGACCGCTACCCGAACGACCGAGAACATGAGCTTGGCACCGATACCCAGCGTGATGGCGAGGACGACGACGTAGAGGATCCACAGGGGGAGACCGAGCGCGTCGATCTCGTCGGTGGGTGCCGTGGTGGGGCGACCATCCGGTCCTGGGACCAGCAGCAGACCGCCGATCGCGAGACCGGAGCTGAAAGCCGAGAGCACCGCTGCGAGAGCGATCGCCTGCCACAGCACGAGCGCCGCGCGTGGTGACCGGTACGGCCAGCTCGCGCGCGCGAGCACTGCCGGAACCGGCCCAGCCAGGATCAGCGCGAGTACTGCGAATACCAGCGCAGTCGTCGAGTTCATGTCCTCACTTACTGCCGCGAGCGTCAGTCCGTCGGACGGCCATCTCCAGCCGAAGGGGACTTCGATGTCGATTGTGCCACTTCCAACGCGGCCAGCGCCTCACGGAGGGCGGCGGCTTCGTCGGCCCCCACCTGACCGACGAAGTGCACGAGTGCCGCTGCGCGTCCACCCGATGCCGGTGCCTGCGACAGTGCGTCGACCATGAGGCTCGCGACCAGCTCGTCGCGGCCGTGCAACGGTGCGTAGCGGTGCGCTCTGTCGTCGCGTTGCTGCACGACCAGCTTCTTCTTCGCGAGTCGCTGCAGCACCGTCATCACCGTCGTGTACGCGAGTTCGCGATGCGTCGCAAGTGCCTCGTGGACCTGTCGAACGGTCTGGGGATCCGACGACTCCCACAGATGGTCCATCACTGCGCGCTCTAGTTCACCAAGACCAGCCATTCGTCCGAGTCTACGGCTACTCCGACGCGGATGCGTACTACTCGTGGTAGTACCGACCGCCGAGGCGGTGTGCGTTCGGTCATAGTCGCCGCTGCCGGATTTCGGCGGGTCACCATCGACGCGGTGTCGCGGACGAATATTCTGACGGTAGTTCGTGCCGCATCTCGGTCCGAATCCGTCAGACGAGCGGAGCTCTCACGTGGATTGGTTCGATTCCCTTTCTTTGATCGACGGACCGTTGCCTGTCATCGTTGTCGTCGCCGGAGTACTCGGCGGTGTGTGGCTGCTCGTCTCCCGCTCGCGTCGGTACATGACGCGTGGGCTCCCGATTGCGGCAACGGCGGCCGTCGTGGTCACCGTGATCGGTTACCTGATCGTCGAAAAGGTGTGGCGACCACTCCCGGATCCGATCGAGACGTCCATCTACGTCTGGATCGGGGTCGGCCTCGCGTCCCTGTTCGCGGTGACCCCACGTTCGGTCGCGGCGCACGGAGTTGTGGGTACGTTAGCGTCGGTCGTCGCGGCCGTGCTCGTTGTCGCAGTCTCGGCGCTGAACATCAACCTGAAGTTCGAGGCGTATCCGACCGTGGGTACTGCACTGGGGGTCGAATCCGCGAGCCGCATTCAGTTCTCCGACGTGCCTGCGGCGGTTTCTCGGACCGTCACCGGAACGCCGCTCGATTCCGTATGGACCTCACCGGCAGGAATGCCGTCTGCAGGACGGATCACCTCGGCTGCCATCCCGGCCACGGCGTCGAACTTCTCTGCCCGCGACGCGCAGATATACCTTCCCCCTGCCTATTTCTCCGATCCACGTCCGCTGCTGCCGGTACTCGTACTCCTCGCTGGGCAGCCGGGCGACCCGGAGGACTGGCTCAACGGCGGCAAGCTCGCCGAGACGATGGACGACTTCGCCCGCGACCACGCCGGCCTCGCGCCCGTTGTGGTCGTGGCCGACGGCACCGGTTCGCCGATCGACAACCCGCTGTGCGTCGACTCACCGCTGGGCAACGTCGACACGTACCTCTCGCGCGACGTACCCGACTGGATCGACAGTTCTCTTCAGGTCGATCCGGATCGACGACACTGGGCGATCGGTGGACTGTCCTACGGCGGAACGTGTTCCATCCAGATGGCGACAAACCATCCTGACGTCTATCCCACCTTCCTCGACCTGTCGGGTCAGACCGAGCCCAGTCTCGGAGACAGGGATCGCACCGTCCGGGAGGCCTTCGGCGGAAATCCGGCAGCGTTTGCTGCCGTGAACCCACTCGACCTGCTGAAATCGCGTCAGTACCCCGATTCGGCCGGAATTTTCGTCGTGGGGTCGGACGACAACGACTACAAACCCGGTCAGCAAGAGATGTACAACGCGGCGAAGGCTGCCGGAATGGATGTGCAGTACGTGGAGGTTCCGGGCGGACACAGCTTCGCGGTGTGGTCGGAGGGGCTCCGACGCGAGCTGCCGTGGCTGGCAACGAGAACAGGGTTGATTTCGTGAACGTGACCGATCCGGAACGACCGTCCGCGGCGGACGCCGAACCACCCACACCCGCCGAACCGTCGTGGATGTCCCAGCGCGCCGAGTCACTGAGATCGGCTGCGTCTGCCGTGATGCGCCAGCTGCGGCGGGTGTGGGCGCTCATCGTGTTCGGTGCCGTGGGAGCACCGGTCAGTTTCGCTTTGCTCGCCGTGGTCTGGGTGATGGGGATCGTTGCTGCGGTCGTGGACAACCGGGGCGAGATGGACAAGTACTTCGCTGTGGGCATCATGCCGTTCGAGCACTGGCACCTGTGGACCCCGCTCACCTCGGGTCTGGCGGCACCCGACATCGCCGGTTGTGTGGTGGCCACGGTCGGGGTGCTGCTCGCCGCCGCACCGATCGAGCGGCGTATCGGATCGCGTCGCTTCGCCGTCGCCGCGTTCGTGACGCAGGTGGCCGGTTCGCTGTTCGGCCTCGGTCTCGCGGTCCTGGCCAAGACCTTCGACGCGGACTGGGGATTCCGGTTGCACGTCGGAACCGCTGTGGGCCCGACGACCTGGATCTTCGGTGTGGTCCTGGTCGCGACCTCGCGAATGGATACGTTGTGGCGCAGGCGAATCCGCGTCGGTGTACTGGCCCTGCTGGTGACGTTGGCACTGTTCGGTGGACACCTGCAGGATGTCGTTCGGCTCGCTGCGGCGGTGATCGGTCTGATCGTGGGCCCGTGGATCGTCGGCCGATCGGCACGGGGCCCTCGATTGGCGGGTACCCAACGCGAAGGCCGGGTGCTGGTTGCGCTGATCGTCGCCGCGAGCGCCCTCGGCCCGGTGCTGGCCGCCCTGAGTCCCAATGCCGTCGGGCCGTTCGCTGTACTTCGTGATGTGGTGCGGGGG
Organism: Rhodococcus sp. 14-2483-1-2; assembly: GCF_002259405.1. Lineage (GTDB taxonomy): Bacteria > Actinomycetota > Actinomycetes > Mycobacteriales > Mycobacteriaceae > Rhodococcoides. Next base: position 120,538 of record NZ_NPFW01000022.1, read on the forward strand.
GTTCCGTACACGGCGGCCGAGGTGCGCGAAATCTGCGCCGACGCGACCACCGATCCGGTCGAATGCCGTCGTGGTCTGCTCGATCTCAGACTCGGCGGAGTCGGACCGACGATCCTGAGCATCATGCCGTCCCTGTTCCTGCTCGTGGTCAGTGACGGCCTGCGTCGAGGCAGGCGTTTCGCGTGGGCGATGGCGGTGGTCTCGCAGGGAATTCTGCTCGCACTGTCGGTGGCCAACTTCGCAATCCGGTTCCTCGAGTCCGGTGACGACCAGTCCCTGTTCTACGGATTGGAATCGCCGACGGCGTACCGCACTGCGGTGCCGTTCCTGCTGCCACTGATCGTGTTGCTGGTCCTGATCGTCACGCGCAAGTTCTTCGACGTCTCGGCACCTTCGGGTACCTACCGTCGATGGGCGGCCTCGGTGGTCGGAGTGGCGGTCGGACTCGCCCTGATCTACTCGATCGGTGGATATCTGGCCCGCGACGGCTTCGCCGATTCACCGTCCTTCGGCGGATTGCTGGTGGACTTCCCGCAACGACTGGTTCCCCCGGTCTACCTGCAGTGGCTCGAGCCCGCCCTGTTACCGCAGAGCACGCCGACGACCCTGCTCTTCGAGTGGACCGGCGTGGTGTTCTGGGTGGTGGTCTGCGTGCTCGCCGCCAGCACGTTCCTCACCCCGGTGTACGGCACCGAGACCGACGCCACCGAACGCGCTCGTGGATTGCTCATGTCGAGCAGTGGGTCTGCTCTGTCGTGGATGACGACCTGGCGCGGCAACAAGTACTGGTTCGGTCCGGACGGTCGCAGCTACGTCGCCTACCGGGTCATCTCCGGCGTGGCACTGACCACCGGCGATCCCGTCGGTCCGCGGGAGTCCCTGCGGGACAACGTCGTCGACTTCGCCGAGTTCGCGTCCGAGAACGGCTGGATCCCGTGCTTCTACTCGGTCACTCCCGAGGTCCGCCGCATCACCGACTCCCTCGGTTGGGGTGGAATCCAGGTCGGTGAGGAAACGGTTCTCGACCTGGACGGAATTGCGTTCACCGGCAAGCGATTCCAGGACGTGCGGACTGCACTGAACAGAGCGAAGAAGGCCGGCGTCGTCGCCGAGTGGATTCGTTTTCCTTCTGCTCCGCTGGCGATCACGGACCAGATCACTGCGATCTCGGAGGAATGGGTCGCGGACAAGGGCATGCCCGAGATGGGCTTCACCCTCGGCGGTCTCGAGGAGGTCGACGACGAGAACGTGCGGTGCCTGATCGCCGTCGACGAGCACCGGACCGTGCACGGCGTGACCTCGTGGATGCCGGTGTACGAGGACGGCGTCATCGTCGGATGGACGCTCGACTTCATGAGACGCAGATCCGAGGGCTTCCGGCCCACGATGGAGTTCCTCATCGCATCGGCCGCTCTGCTGCTCGAGCAGGAGGGGGCCCGATTCCTCAGTCTCTCGGGCGCACCCCTGGCCAAGGTCGACGAGAAGCAACCCGAACACGTCTCCAGTGTCGAGCAGTCGACGCTGTCGGGGCTGCTCGAGCGGCTGCTGGACGTTCTCGGACGCACGCTCGAACCCGTCTACGGATTCCGTTCCCTACTGGCGTTCAAGTCGAAGTTCCAGCCTCGCTACGAGCCGATGCACATGACCTTTGCGGATCCGGCCGCACTGCCCAGCATCGGCAATGCGATCGGCCGGGCATATCTGCCGGACGTGTCGATCGGTCAGGGTGTCAAGCTGGTGCGCACGATGATCGAGCGGTGAGACTGCGCGCTACCGCTCGGTGGAAGCACCTGCGGTGGTGTGGCTCTCGGACCGTACGGGTCCACCGACCGACCCGTACACGTGCCGGGTGCCGATCGGAACGATGAGGGGACGATCGGACATCGGATCGTCGATCACGGCGGCTTCGAGGCCGAACACGTCGAGGAGTAGTTCCTCGGAGATGACGTCCTGTGGCCTGCCGGACGTGACGATCCGGCCCTGCTTCATCACGATCAACCGGTCGCTGTAGCGAATCGCCAGATTCAGATCGTGCAGGACCATGACGATGGTGCGGCCCAGTTCGTCGTGCAGGCGGTCGACGAGATCCAGGACCTCGATGGAGTGCGCCAGATCGAGGTAGGTGGTCGGCTCGTCGAGCAGAAGGATGTCGGTGCCCTGGGCCAGCGCCATCGAGATCCACGCGCGTTGCCGTTGGCCACCGGACAGTTCGTCGACGGGTCGGTCGGCGAGGTCACCGACCCCGGTCAGTTCGAGTGCGTTCGCCACCTCGGCCTCGTCGTCGGAGCTCCACTGCCTGATCCACGACTGGTGCGGGTGACGACCTCGTGACACGAGATCTGCGACGGTCAGTCCTTCGGGAGCGGTCGGTGCCTGAGGCAGCATCCCGAGGGTGCGTGCCACTTCTTTGGTCTTCATCGAAGAGATGGCCCGACCGTCGAGCATCACGCTGCCGGCCTTGGGCTTGAGCAGACGGCCGAGCGAACGCAGCAGCGTCGACTTTCCACAGCCGTTGGGTCCGATGACCGTGGTGATGACCCCGGTGTGGATCTCGAGATCGAGGTGCTCGACGATGACGCGGTCGCCGTAACCGAGGCTCAGATCGTTCGCGATCAGACGCGAGGTGTGGCTGGTTGTCATACGGAGGCCTTTCGATTACTGCGAACGAGTAGGTAGAGCAGGAACGGTCCGCCGAGGGCCGAGGTGACGATGCCGACCGGAAGCTCCACCGGCAGAATCGTGCGCGCGATCAGATCGCTTGCCACGACGAGCAATCCACCGAGCAGTGCCGACGCGATGATCGGCGGGCCGGGCGTTCGCAGCACCCTCAGCGCGATCTGAGGAGCGGCGAGCGCGACGAATCCGATGGGCCCCGCGGCGGCGGTCGCGATCGCGGCGAGTGCGACTGCAGCGAGCAGCATCATGGCCTGACTGTGTTGCAGGCGAACACCGAGCGATCGTGCGTTGTCGTCGCCGAGCCGCAGGGCACCCAGTGTGAACGTCGCGACGACGGTTCCGCCGCCGACGAGGACGACTGCGATGGCCACCGGCCAGACCGCGCCCCAATCGGCTCCGTTGAGCGACCCGTTGAGCCAGACCTGGGCACGGGAAACATCGTTGATGTCGGCGCTGATCAGCAGCCAGCCGATCACCGCGGTGAGCATCGCGTTGACGGCGATTCCGACCAGAATGAGGCGGAACCCGTCGACGCCCTTGCGCCAGGCGAGGGTATAGATCGCGATCGCGGTGAGCAGCCCGCCGATCAGTGCCGCGAGAGGAAGGCCGAGGGTGGCGAGCAGCCCGCTGAAACTGCCGCCACCGCCGAGCACGATCAGTGCGACTGCCGCGGCACTGGAACCGGCGGTGATGCCCAGGATGTCGGGGCTGGCGAGGGCGTTGCGGGATATCGACTGCGTGATCGCGCCGGATATGCCGAGGGCGGCCCCGACGAGGAGCCCGGTCAGTGATCGGGGCAATCGCAGGTCCATCACGATGAATCGTTCGATCCTCGAACCGCCGCCGAGCAGTACGTCGAGTACCTGCGCGATCGACAGCGGGAAGTCGCCTCGGCCGATGTTCACGCACATGACCAGCACCAGTGCCGCAGCCAGGAGGACGGTCGTCAGGACCATCAGTGGGCGTCGGACCATCGAGATCGGACCGAAGCGGAACGCCGGCCGGGTGCGAACGCCACCCCGGCCGGGCGTCGGTGTGGGGGACTTCAGGTCGGCGGTCACAGGCCGACCAACTTCCGGCGTCGGACGAGAGCGATGAAGAACGGCGCTCCGATCAGTGCCAGAACGATGCCGACCTGAAGCTCGCCCGGGCGCACCACGACTCGTCCGATGACGTCGGCGATCATGAGCATCACGCCGCCCATGAGACCGGCATAGGGCACGAGCCAGCGGTAGTCGGGACCGGTCACCGCGCGGGCGATGTGCGGCACGACGAGGCCGACGAACGCAATGGGCCCGCATGCTGCGGTCGCTGCGCCGGTGAGCAGGGTGATGGCGAGGATGCCGACGGTGCGGGTGACCGCGATGTTGGTCCCGAGCGATCGTGCGACGTCCTCGCCGAGGCTCATGACGTTGAGGCCGGGTGTGCTCGCCAACGCTATGAGGACACCGATCACCAGGAACGGCAGAACCTGCCACAGTACGTCGAGACCGCGTCCTGCAACGGATCCGACCACCCAGAAGCGGTAGCCGTCCAAGCTGGTCTGATCGAGCAGTACGACGGCGTTGGTCATGGCCGAGAGAAAGAATGCGACGCCGGCTCCGGCCAGGGCGAGATTGACCGGACTCGATCTGCCGGACCCGATCGACGACAGGCCGAACACCACGATGCTCGCCACCGCCGAACCGGCGAACGCGAACCACAGGTACTGACTCGGTGAGGTGAACCGGAACAGGTAGATGGCCATGACGACGAAGAACGCCGCCCCGGAATTGAGGCCGAGCAGGCTGGCGTCGGCCAACGGATTGCGGGTGTGCCCCTGGATGAGAGCGCCTGCGATGCCGAGCGCAATTCCTACGACCAACGCGAGCACCGTGCGGGGAACTCGCAGCGTGCGCACGATGATGTCGGTGTCGGTGCCCGTCGAATTCAGCAGGGCGTGGGCGATTTCGGCGAAGGTCAGTGGTCGCGCGCCGATGGCGATGCTGGCCAGTATTCCGGCTACGAGAGCTGCGACCAGGACGGCCAAGCCGAGCAATCTTCGGCGCCGAATCGCGGCGACCGAACCGTCCTTGGGAATCGGCTCGAATCCCTCCGCTGCCGCGGTCTTGTCTCGAACGATCTCGGACGACGAAGCGTCGATCCCGAACTGGCGCCGGAGGGCACGGCGAACACCGATGGGACCGTGCGTGGCGCTGTCACGCAGTGTCAGACCCATCCAGCGGCGGCCGGTGCTCTGGCCTTCGTTGCCGTCGCGGTAGCCGCGATTCCAGACGAACAGGGCTACGGCGACGCCCACCGCGATGGTGCCGAACACGATTCGGTCCGCCTGGCCGCCGCCGTTGTCGTCACGAAGAGCGTCGACGATCGACCAGCCGACGAACAGAGGGACCAGCACGATCAGTGCGTCGATCGCGGCTGCAGCGATGCGGGAGCTACGCGGCGGCGGCCCGGTGGGCACGTCTTCGGTCCCGTACGGCTCGTCGGAAGACCGGCGTGCGCCGTGGGGGCCGAGTAGCGGAGCTGTTGTCACAGTGCTCGTGACTCCTCGCTGTTTTCGAAGGGACTCGGTTTAGGTTACGGAACCCTTCCTCGACATGTGAGGTGAGGTAAGGGTAGCGGTGCCTGACCCGCTTTACGATCTGGTTAGGCTAACCTACATTCAGTGGGTAGGGGTGCGACGCGTGCACCCGCCGAGAACCTAAGGAGCGATCAGGTGTCAGTTGCAACAGCGTCATACATGGGCTGGGCCGATGTGCATCGATTCTCGAGTCGATCCGGCGGGGCGGCGCTGTTGGCCGACTCGTGCGCGACCCTGCGTGCACTCAACCCCGATTACCCGCGGATGTACGCGGTGGCAGCGATGGCGAACGAGGGCAAACGCCGTTGGTGGCAGTTGGCGGTGGGTCTCGACGACGGTCGCGTCGAGCAGATGTATCGACGATCGCTCGAGGATCTCGATGTTCCCGAGGCTGCGGCAGTGCAGGTCGCAACGGCCCTCATTCACGCCGTCGTCGGACGAGTGGCCGCGTTGCTGGTTCTGGAGGCACGCGCCTGGGATCCGGGCATCGACAATCTGTGGATCCACATGGACAGTGACGGCGGGATCGATTGGGCTGGAGTGGCATCGCCGATCCTGCGAGTGCTGCCCGAGGATTCCGCTGCGGGTGAGCCCGGCACGGTCACACTTCCGTGTGAACAGGCTCTGTTGGTCTGGACTGCGCATCGATGCACGACGTCGCTCGGCGCGGTGTTCCGGGCGATCGCCGACCGCGCACCGCTGGATGCGCGTGTCTTCTGGGCTCTGGTGGGTGACGCCATCCTCGGGGCCTCGACGTATGTGCCGATTCTGGCGGGGGCGAGCGCATCGGCAGGTGCGCGCCGGGGTCAGATGCTGCTCGACGCCATGGTCGCCGCCGGTGCTCCCGTGCGATCACGCGTCGGGGTTCCGGGGCGAGCGAGACTGCGGGCATCGTGAAGGCCTTGCGCCACAACTAAGGTTTGCCTATGCTGACTTCGTACCAACGGACCGCGCCGGAGTCCTGAGGGCTGCAGTGACTCCCGGTCCTTGCCACGGTGGGTCTCTCGTTCTTCGAAGAACGAGAGGCCCACCGATTTTTGTGGGTCGATCGTCGTGTATCTCTGAACGGGAGTCGACAGCCGAGTCGGCCACACTCTCGACGCAACCGGAAGGCACAGCAATGACGGACTCGAACGGCACCACGGGGGAGACCTCCTTCGACACGATGACGCCGGAACAGCTCACCGAATTGTGTGCAGGAGGGTTCGACGGGGCCGTCGGCCTCCGATACCTCGAGGTCTCCGGCGACAAGGTACGCGCGGAATGGACCGTCACCCCGCAGCTTCATCAACCGGCGGGAATCATGCACGGGGGCGTGCTGTGCTCGGTGGTCGAGTCGGTGGCGAGTATCGGTGGATCGGCCTGGTTCGGCTCCCGGGGACACGTGGTCGGCACCAACAACAACACCGACTTCCTGCGCGCGTCTCGGTCGGGAACCCTGACCGCGCACGGACATCCGATTCATCGGGGCCGCACCCAGCAGCTCTGGCAGGTCGACATGACGGACGAGAGTGGACGCCTGGTTGCTCAGGGCAAGGTCCGGCTGGCGAATATCGAAAACACCGCGCATCTGGGACAGTGATGCCCATGACGGGACACAGCGACAGCGCCGACTCTTCCTTCCGGTCGGGCGCAACGGGACTGACTGCCGACGCGTTCGATCGCCTCGAATCACTCTTCGGTCCCATCGACGACGAACTCGCGCAGCACTATCCAGGTGACCGAGTCGGTGGCCAGCCCTCTCACACCGTCTATGTGTCGGCCGCGGATGCGTCGGCGGCTGTGCCGGCCGAATGGGGTGCCGCCGCCCTGGCAATCCTGGACGCCCACCCCGAGGCGTTCGCCGGACTCGACACCCAGAACGCACTGCCCCTCGTGCGCGACCGGCTCGGCCGTGCGCCCATCCAGGACCTCAGATTCGATTTCGAGGACGGTTACGGATGGCGATCCGATGCCGTCGAGGACCGCCACGCGACCACGGTCGGGGCTGCCCTGGCCACCCTTGCCGACGACCCGGCCGGTCCGACGTGGCTCGGAATTCGCGCCAAAGGGCTTGCCGCACATGAGCGTCGGCGTGGAATCCGCACCCTCGAGCTGGTCCTGGACGGAGCCGGGGGAGTGCCCGACGGCTTCGTGTTCACCGTACCCAAGCTCCGTGCCGTCGAGCAGGTAGCCGCTGTGGTCGCCTTGTGCGAGGAACTCGAGCGTGCGCACGGCCTGCCCGATCGAGCCCTTCGCTTCGAGCTGCAGATCGAGAGCCCACAGGCGGTGATCGGGGCCGACGGCACGGCGACTCTCGCGCGGGCGATCACCAGGGCGGACGGCCGCTGCACCTCCCTGCACTACGGGACCTACGACTACAGCGCCGCCTGCGGAATCACCTCTGCGCAGCAATCACTCGCGCATCCGGTGGCAGACCATGCGAAGAACGTCATGTTGGTGGCAGCGGCACAGACCGGGGTGTGGGTGTGCGACGGTTCGACCCAGGTGGTGCCGACGGGCGATCCGACGCAGGTGGCGGCATCCGCTCGTCGACACTTCGAGCTGGTCACCAGATCCCTCGAGCGCGGCTTCTATCAGGGTTGGGACATGCATCCCGGCCACCTGGTGACGCGATGGTCGGCGACATTCGGCTTCTTCCGTCAGGCCATGCCGGTCGCTGCTGCTCGGCTGGGCAGCTACCTCGATCGCCAGGGTGGTGAGGTGATGGACGAGCCGGCGACGGCTCAGGCGTTGGCAGGTGTTCTGGTGCGGGGCCTGGATTCGGGCGCGTTCGGCATCGCCGAGCTGCAGAACGTGTCTGCCGGCATCGACCGAGACGTGCTGCGGGGGCTGCTCGATCGATCGGTGACAGTGCCTCTCGGATGAGGTGCGTCGGCGCGCTCCGCTGCCAGTAGGTCGCAAGCGTGTCAGAATTGCCGGGCACCATCACCGATCGGGACGGAGAACTCCAATGCGGTTGTCTCCGCACGAGCAGGACCGACTGCTCGTCAGCTACGCGGCCGAACTCGCTCGGCGTCGCCAGGCACGCGGCCTCAGACTCAATCACCCTGAGGCGATCGCGGTCATCACCGATCACCTCCTCGAGGGGGCCCGCGACGGCCGATCGGTCGCAGACCTGATGTCCTCGGGTCGCGAGGTTCTCGATGCCGACGACGTGCTCGACGGTGTGCCCGAGTTGCTTCCCGAGGTCATGGTCGAGGCGACCTTCCCCGACGGTACGAAGCTGATCACGGTGCACGAGCCGATCTCGCCCAAGCGCGGTGACGGTCACCTGATTCCGGGCGAGATCATCACCGTCGCAGGCGACATCGAGATCAACGAAGGCGCCGAGGTGATCTCCATGACCGTCGTCAACGCGGGAGATCGGCCGGTGCAGGTGGGCAGCCACGTGCATTTCCCGCAGTCGAATGCAGCTCTGCAGTTCGACCGCGAACGGGCGCACGGTTGTCGCCTCGACATCCCTGCGGGCACGGCGGTGCGTTTCGAGCCCGGCATCGAACAGACGATTCGGCTCGTGCCCCTCGGTGGCACGCGCGAGGTACACGGATTGAGCATGACACCTCCCGGAAAGTTGGACAGCTGATGGCGCGCATGAGTCGCAGTCGATACGCCCAGTTGTTCGGCCCCACCACGGGTGATCGAATCCGCTTGGCAGACACCGATCTTCTGATCGAGGTCACCGAGGACCGCAGTGGCGGACCCGGCAACGCCGGTGAGGAGGCCGTCTTCGGCGGCGGCAAGGTCATTCGAGAGTCGATGGGTCAGTCCAGGGCAACCCGCGCCGACGGTGCGCCCGACACCGTGATCACCGGGGTCGTCGTGGTCGACTACTGGGGAATCATCAAGGCCGATCTCGGTATTCGCGACGGACGCATCGTGGCACTGGGCAAGGCAGGCAATCCCGACACCATGACCGGGGTGCATCCCGATCTCGTCATCGGCCCGTCCACCGAGATCATCGCGGGCAACGGGAAGATCGTCACGGCAGGCGGCATCGACTGTCACGTCCACCTGATCTGCCCGCAGATCAAGGAGGAGGCTCTCGGCGGCGGCATCACCACCGTGATCGCCGGCGGTACCGGCCCCGCCGAAGGGAGCAAGGCCACCACCGTCACCCCGGGCGCATGGCACCTGTCCCGGATGCTCGAGTCGCTGGACGACTGGCCGATGAACATCGTGCTCCTCGGCAAGGGCAACACTGTCAATCCCGACTCGATGTGGGAGCAATTGCGCGCCGGCGCATCGGGATTCAAACTGCACGAGGACTGGGGATCCACCCCGGCCGCGATCGACGCGTGCCTGCGAGTGTGCGAGGACGCAGGCGTTCAGGCGGCACTGCACTCGGACACCCTCAACGAGGCCGGATTCGTCGAGACCACCCTCGGTGCGATCAAGGGACGCGGAATCCACGCTTATCACACCGAGGGTGCTGGCGGCGGGCACGCACCCGACATCATCACCGTGGCGGCACAGCCGCACGTCCTCCCCAGCTCGACCAACCCGACGCGTCCGCACACCGTCAACACCCTGGACGAGCATCTCGACATGCTCATGGTGTGCCACCACCTCAGTCCATCGATTCCGGAGGATCTGGCCTTCGCCGAGAGTCGAATTCGGCCGTCGACCATCGCGGCCGAGGATCTGCTGCACGACATGGGTGCGATCTCGATGATCGGCAGCGACGCTCAGGCGATGGGCCGGATAGGCGAGGTGGTTCTGCGCACCTGGCAGACGGCACACGTGATGAAGTCTCGTCGCGGCTTCCTGGCAGGTGACAACGGAGCCGACAACAACCGAGTGATGCGCTACGTCGCCAAGTACACCATCTGCCCGGCCGTCGCACACGGCCTCGACGACGAGATCGGTTCGATCGAGCCGGGCAAACTCGCCGACCTGGTGCTGTGGGATCCGGCATTCTTCGGGGTGCGTCCCCACATGGTCGTCAAGGGCGGCATGATCGCCTGGGCTGCCATGGGCGATGCCAACGCGTCCATCCCGACCCCACAACCCGAACTGCCACGTCCGATGTTCGGGGCGTCGCCGAAGGCAGCGGCCGCGACGTCGCTGCATTTCGTTGCCCCGCAGGCGATCGAGGATGGCCTCGCCGGGCGTCTGAACTGCGATCGTCGGTTGGTTCCGGTCAAGAACGTGCGCGGTGTCAGGAAGTCGGACATGGCACTCAACGACGCTCTGCCCGACATCCGAGTCGATCCCGATACCTTCACGGTCCGTATCGACGGTGACGTGTGGACGGAGCAGCCGGCAACCGAACTGCCGATGGCCCAGCGATACTTCCTCTTCTGATGCCCGATGCCCGACTACAGGTGACGACGCTTCTCTCGCTTGCCGATTCACGCCTGCCCACCGGTGGCCACGTGCACTCCGGGGGAGTCGAAGAAGCCATCGCGTCGGGCTTCGTTCGAGACATCACGACGCTCGAGGCGTTTCTGCGACGCCGTATCCGAACCTCCGGGGCAACGACGGCGTCCATTGCCGCATCACTGGTGCACGGGTCGTCGAGCACGGACGAGGCCGATGCCGAATCCGACGCCCGAACCCCGTCCCCGGCTGCCAGGTCTGCCTCTCGTGCCCAGGGCCGTGGATTGCTTCGGTTGGCCAAATCTGCCTGGCCGCATCATGATTGGGCGTCGATCGGGCGGAGGCCGCACCTGGCCGTTGCCGCTGGGCACGTCGGACTCGCGGCGGGCCTGTCGGTTGCCGACACGGCCGCGGTACAGGTGTACATCACCATGACCGGGTCGGCGATCGCCGCGCAGCGTCTGCTCGCGCTCGATCCGGCAGAGGTCGCGGCGTGCACCATCCGGTTGGGCGAGTTCTGCGACGACGTGACCGCCGCGGTGTGCCGGTGCCTGCCCGAGCTGATGGAGTTGTCGGATCCGTTGCTGGACATGTTCGCCGAAGCCCACGCCGTCCGCGATCGGCCGTTGTTCGTATCCTGAATACGGTTCCATTTTTCTCTAGTGACAAGGAGTTCGACATGCCCCCGCACCTGATCGACGGTGAGCCCCACGACCACGGTTTGGATCGGCCCAAGCGCGCACGGGTGGCAGGCGATGCGCTGCGCGTCGGGATCGGTGGACCCGTCGGTTCCGGAAAGACGGCGTTGGTGGCTGCGCTGTGCCGCGAGCTGCGCGACGAACTCTCACTGGCGGTACTCACCAACGACATCTACACCACCGAGGATGCGGACTTCCTGCGTCGGCACGCGGTGTTGCCCGACGAGCGCATCACGGCGGTGCAGACCGGTGGCTGCCCGCACACCGCGATTCGAGACGACATCACGGCCAATCTCGACGCCATCGACGATCTGATCGAGAACAACCCGCCCCTCGATCTGATTCTGGTGGAATCCGGTGGCGACAATCTGACGGCGACGTTCTCGTCCGGTCTGATCGACGTACAGATCTTCGTCGTCGACGTGGCCGGGGGAGACAAGGTGCCGCGCAAAGGCGGTCCCGGTGTGACGTTCTCCGACCTGTTGGTCGTCAACAAGACGGACCTCGCCCCGTACGTCGGTGCCGACCTCGGTGTCATGGAGCGGGACGCGGCACAGGTGCGCGAGGGACGACCGACTGCACTGATCTCCCTCACCGACGATCCGGCGGCGACCATGGTGCTCGAGTGGGTGCGGGAGCAGCTGAAGGTGATCGCCGACGCCGACGCGCATGCCCACACGCACTGAGCGTCGATGCACACCGAGCTCTGCATCGACGCGAGCCGCAGCCGCAGCCCACGCATCACCTCGGTGGGCGGACTCGCCGGCCGCCAGACGGGACCGGACACGGTTCACCTGATCGGAACGGCGGCAACTCCTCTCGGCGGTGACACCATCGTGGTCAGAATCTCGGTGGCGGCCGGCGCGCGCCTGGAGGTGCGTAGCGTCGCAGCCTCGTTGGCGATGCCCGGTGGGCTGCATCGTCACTCCTCCGCGCAGTGGCACTTCGAGGTCGGTGCAGGTGCGTCGCTGGTCTTCGATCCCGAACCGATGGTCGTCGTCTCCGACGCCTCGCATTCGGTGGTCAACACCGTTGCGCTGGAGCAGGATTCGACCCTGTGGCTGCGCGAGCGTACGCAGATCGGCCGCTTCGAGGAAGCGTCGGGGCACTGGAGCAGTGCTATGCGATGTGATGTCGGGGGCAGTCCGTTGCTTCGCCATCGAGTGGAACTGGGCGCGGGATCGGTTGCGCACGACGCGTTGTCGGCACCGCTGTCGATGTCCAGCACGCTGAGCTATCCCGATACCCGGGCGTCCGAGGTCGATCTCGCCGACGGGACCGTCCGGCTGGCGCTGGCCGGTGGCGGCTCGCTGAGTACCTCGGTGGGGCGGCGCCTTCAGCCCAGCTGATCAGGGGTGTGACACCGGTAGATCGAACAACGAACGCGTCGGCCGACGGAGTCCCGTCGGCCGATGCGTTGTGTCGGAGTCGGTTTCGGTGGTGAAGCCCCGGCGCGGGGCCGATCAGCCCGCGGCCTTCTCGCGTTCCTGCTCCGAATCCGCGGCGGCCGCGTCTACGGCACCCGAGCGTTCGAGGGAGTTGAGTTGCTCGATGGCGAGGCGCGCGAACACCTGCTGCTCGGTCGACGCCATCTGTGCACGGCCCTTGCCGAGGAACGTCACGAACCACGAGATGACGGTCGTGATGCGGCTGCGGTAGCCCACGAGGTAGTACAGGTGCAGAGCGAGCCACATGAGCCAGGCGATGAATCCGCCGAATTCGAGTTTGCCGACCTTGGCGACCGCGTTGAATCGCGACACCGTTGCCATCGAACCCTTGTCGAAGTACTTGAACGGGGCTCGCTGGGCGGGATCGTCCTGGCCCTTGACCGACGCCTTGATCAGCTTGGCAGCGTAGGTCGCTCCCTGAATGGCGCCCTGCGCCATGCCCGGAACGTCCTTGACCGACATCAGGTCGCCGACAACGAACACGTTCGGGTGGCCCTTGACGGTGAGGTCCGGTTCGACCAGCACGCGTCCGGCGCGATCGGTTTCCGATCCGGACTGATCTGCGAGCTGCTTGCCGAGGGGGCTGCCCTGCACGCCTGCGGACCAGACCTTGCACTGCGCCTCGATGCGCCGGGTCGTGCCGTCCTTCTCCTTGACGGTCAATCCGTCGTTGTCGACGTCGGTGACCATCGCGTTGAGTTGGATTTCCACGCCGAGCTTCTCGAGCCGTTCGGCGGCCTTGCGGCCGAGCTTCTCGCCCATCGGCGGCAGTACGGCGGGCGCGGCGTCGAGCAGGATGACGCGAGCGTCGCGCGGATCGATGTTGCGGAAGGCTCCGTCGAGCGTGCGATCGGCGAGCTCGGCGATCTGCCCGGCGAGCTCGACACCGGTGGGTCCCGCGCCGACGACCACGAAGGTCATGAGGCGGTCCTTCTCCTCTTGATCGTCGGAGAGTTCGGCCTGCTCGAACGCGCCGAGGATGCGTCCGCGCAGTTCGAGTGCATCGTCGATGGTCTTCATGCCGGGCGCGAACTCGGCGAAGTGATCGTTGCCGAAGTAGGACTGCTGTGCGCCTGCCGCGACGATCAGGCTGTCGAACGGAGTGACGGTGATGCGCTCGAGGAGCTTGGACGTCACCGTCTTGGCCTCGAGATCGATGTTCAGCACGTCTCCGAGCAGCACCTCGGCGTTCTTCTGCTTGCGCAGGATGACGCGGGTGGTGGGCGCGATCTCGCCGACGGACAGGATGCCCGTCGCGACCTGATAGAGGAGCGGCTGGAAAAGGTGGTGTGTCGTCTTGGCGACGAGGGTGATGTCGACGTCGGCTTTCTTGAGCGCCTTGACGCCGAACAGACCTCCGAACCCGGAACCGATGACGACGACGCGGTGACGCTTCGATTCGAGCGGTTGGATGCTCATTGCCTGCTCCCTAACGATTGCGGTGTGTGGTCAACGGTAGTCGCCATCCATCGCGACGTCTCGACAAGGTCGTCGTGTCTGTGGTGGCAGTGCACACCTATCGGCCGGCTGCTGCGCGCTTCGCCAGTTCCACGGTCGCGGCCCGCAGTTCGGCAGCCGAGTCGATCGGAGTCGCATAACCGACCCTGGTGTACGCGATTCCGCGCGGAGTGAGCACCTTCAGATCCAGTCCGTAGCGGTCCGCGGCCGTGCACTCGGCCGACGTGGCGTCGGGAAAGCCGCCCAGTTCGCGGGCCATCGCGGTCAGCGACGCCGAGTGGTCGGCGTTGAGGTGCTCGATCGCGTACGCGGAGGTCGGCGACACCGGATCGGGCGTGGCCTGGGAATACGCTTCGGCGGTTGCAGAATCCATCCGGCCGTATCCGCCGACCCACCGGACCCGATGCACGCGCATGACCCAGAGCGTGAAGTCGCTGTAGTCCAGGTAGTACTTCGCCGCCGGGACGCCGTCGAGATGCGCGGCGCGTGCTGCGGCCAACTCGTCCGCCGCCGGCCGCTCGACCACGCCCGCCAGCGTGATACGGCCCGATGCCAGTGGATCGGTCTGCGACTGCGGTGCCACGATCGACAGGCTCATCCGTTGATCGCCCGCGAGGTTGCGTCCGTGCTCGGCCATCCGCGAGACACACAGAACCGGAGCGCCGTCGAGCAATCCGTACGTGACGAAGGAAGCCCAGGGATCACCGTCCGCGGTCAGGCTCGCGAGAGTTGCGGTGTTGGTGGACGCAGCGATCGTGCGCGCTTCCTCGGCCGCGGAGGGACGACGGTCGTCGACGACCGGGGCCAGGGGAGGGGGAACGGACGGGGCGTCACCGGGATCGCCGTGATCGAGTGCCATGCGCAGAAGCTTACGGCGACGACCTACAGGAGGTCTCGGGCATGAACGAGCGCGTCGGCGACGAGTGCGACACCGAGCACAACGAAGATGACGCGCACCGTCGGCGGGCCGTACCGCGTCAGCGCCCGCACGGTCGCGGTGAACGCCCGCCGGGAACGACGACTCTTCCTCGACGCCAGAATCAGAACGAGGATGGGCGGGAGCAGCCCGATCAGGCAGTAGGCGACGACGATGACCGGCCACCACGTCGGACGGGGATCGTAGGTCGAGAGCATCGTCAGCCCGGCGAGATACGGCACTGCCGTCGGGCCCTGCACCAGACCGATGGTGAGTCCGGTCAGGGCGACGACGGGAATGCTCGAACCGGCTCGGGCTGCCCATGCCGGTGGGCGGCGCTCGGTGGTGCGCAGTGCACCGAGCGTGATCAGGACCAGCCCGACCACGAGCTCGGTGCGATACCGGAGCGTGGGAGTGATGGTGATGTCGAACAGATCGGTGAAGAAGTCGATGCCGAGAACGGTGAGGATGCCGAACGTGGTCGTCGCCGTGAAGACTCCGCCGACGAACGCAAGCCCGGCTCGGAAAGGAGACCTGCGGTTGGTTCTCGAGTGCACTGCGATGGCAGCGGTGATGCCGATCAGCAAGACGTCCAGAGAATCGAGTATCGCGAATCCGACGAGCGCGAGCAGCAAGGTCACCATGGAGGGTTCAGGGTATCGGTCGGCCGAAGGTGACCTTCTCGGTGACGACGGCCACGGCGGTGCGGCCGGGCGCGGTCTGGTTGTTCCAGTACATGTTCGTGTGCGCGATGACCTGTGCAGGTGGCGGCGCGCCCCACTCGGTCAGATTCTCCGTCGTGTGTGCGTCGCTCACCAGCGTCACATCGTACCCGCGTACCAGTGCTCCGTGCAGAGTGGATCGCACACAGAAATCTGTCTGTGCGCCGGCGACCACGACGTGCCCGGCTTCGGCGGCGGCCAGTTCCTCCGCCAGAGTCGTGTCCTCGAAGGCGTCTCCGTGTTTCTTGTGGACGATCGGATCGCCCGGAACCACGGGCAGAGCGTCGAGAATCTTCCATCCGTCCGTCCCGAAGCGCAGCTCCTTCTCTGCGGAGTGCTGCACCCAGATCACCGGCGTGCTCGTCTCCCGTGCGCGCGACACCAGGGCCACGATGTTGTCGACGACGCGCTGCCTCTCGTGGACCCCGACCATCACGTCGTTCTGCACGTCGACGATCACGAGTGCGGTTGCGGTCCGGTGAGGCAGGGTGGTCACGGCATCTCCCTTGTTCTCGTGTTCGGTTGCACGTCAGCTCCCGACGTACGCAGCCAGGTGTCGTCCGGTCAGGGTCGAACCGTCCGCCACCAGATCGGACGGCGTTCCTTCGAACACGACCAGGCCGCCGTCGTGCCCGGCACCGGGACCGAGATCGATGATCCAGTCGGCGTGGGCCATGACGGCTTGATGATGCTCGATGACGATCACCGACTTGCCCGAGTCGACCAGCCGGTCCAGCAGCCCGAGGAGCTTGTCCACATCGGCGAGATGCAGTCCTGTGGTGGGTTCGTCGAGCACGTAGATCCCGCCTTTGTCGGCCATGTGCGTCGCCAGCTTGAGGCGTTGGCGTTCTCCACCCGACAGTGTGGTCAACGGTTGCCCGATCTTCAGGTAGCCCAGCCCGACGTCGTTCAATCGCTGCAGAATCTTGTGCGCCGGCAGCAGTTTGGCCGCACCGTCGGAGAAGAACTCCTCGGCCTCGGCGACCGACATCGACAACACCTCGTCGATGTTGCGGCCGCCGTAGTGGTACTCGAGTACCGATGCTTGGAATCGCTTGCCCTCGCACTCCTCGCACGTCGTGGCCACCCCGGCCATCATCGCGAGGTCGCTGTAGATGACGCCCGCGCCGTTGCACGTCGGGCACGCACCCTCCGAATTGGAGCTGAACAGCGCAGGTTTGACGGCATTCTCCTTGGCGAACGCCTTCCGGATCGGTTCGAGCAACCCGGTGTACGTCGCGGGATTGCTTCGCCGCGATCCACGTATGGCTCCCTGATCGACCGACACCACATCGTCTGTCCCCGAGAGCGATCCGTGAATGAGCGAACTCTTGCCCGAGCCGGCGACGCCGGTGACGACAACCAGAACACCGAGTGGAACGTCGACGTCGACGTCGCGCAGATTGTGGGAGTCCGCGCCGCGAATTTCGAGCACTTCGGAGAACTCGCGCACCGATTTCTTCAGTGATGCCCGATCGTCGAAGTGCCGCCCGGTAACGGTGTCGCTCTGCCGCAATCCGTCGACGGTGCCCTCGAAACAGACGTGCCCGCCTGCACTTCCTGCACCGGGACCCAGATCGACGACGTGGTCTGCGATGGAGATCGTCTCGGGCTTGTGCTCCACCACCAGAACGGTGTTTCCCTTGTCCCGCAACTGAAGCAGCAGATTGTTCATCCGCTCGATGTCGTGGGGGTGCAGACCGGTGGTCGGCTCGTCGAACACGTACGTCACATCGGTCAACGACGATCCGAGATGGCGAATCATCTTGGTGCGCTGAGCCTCTCCACCGGACAACGTTCCCGACGGACGATCCAGGCTCAGGTAGCCGAGCCCGATCTCCACGAACGAGTCGAGGGTCTCGCCGAGTGTGGTCAGCAGCGGCGCCACCGACGGCTCCTTCAGGCCGCCCACCCACTTCGCCAGGTCGCTGATCTGCATCGCACATGCGTCGGCGATGTTGACACCCTTGATCTTCGACGACCGAGCACCTTCGTTGAGCCTGGTTCCGAGGCAGTCCGGGCAGGTGGTGAAGGTGATCGCGCGTTCGACGAACGCGCGGATGTGGGGCTGCATGGCGTCGACGTCCTTGGACAGGAACGACTTCTGAATCTGAGGCACGAGCCCCGAATAGGTCAGATTGATGCCCTCGACCTTGATCTTCGTCGGCTCGCGATAGAGCAGGTCGTCGAGTTCCTTCTTGGTGTACTTCGAGATGGGCTTGTCCGGGTCGAAGTACCCACAGCCGCGAAATATTCGGCCGTACCAGCCTTCCATGCTGTAGCCGGGGATGGTGATCGCGCTCTCGTTGAGCGACTTGCTCGCGTCGTAGAGAGCGGTGAGATCGAAGTCGCTGACGGAGCCTCTGCCCTCACAGCGCGGACACATGCCACCGGTCACGGAGAACGACTTCTTCTCGGTGGTCTGCCTGCCGCCCTTGTCCACCTTGTACGCGCCTGCACCGGACACCGACGCGACGTTGAACGAAAAGGCCTGTGCGGAGCCGATGTACGGCTTTCCGATTCGGCTGAACAGAATCCGCAGCATGGCGTTGGCATCGGTTGCGGTGCCGACGGTGGAATTCGGATTGGCGCCCATGCGCTGCTGATCGACGATGATGGCGGTGGTGAGTCCGTCCATGACGTCGACATCCGGGCGGCCGAGCGTGGGCATGAATCCTTGAACGAAGGCACTGTAGGTCTCGTTGATCATGCGCTGTGATTCGGCAGCAATGGTACTGAAGACCAGCGAGCTCTTTCCCGAGCCGGAGACGCCGGTGAACACGGTCAGTCGCCGCTTGGGCAGCTCCACATCGATGTCCTGAAGATTGTTCTGCCGAGCCCCCTGTACACGAATCAAATCGTGGCTGTCGGCAGCATGCGGTGCCGAGCCCTGCGTGACCTTCTTCGTCGCCATGAGCAGTCAGGCTAGTCGTACCGGAACGTGCACGCTTCTCGATTCCTGATCGATTCCGGTGGCGTTCAGCGCGGCGTCGAGTCGTCTCAGGTCGGCCGCCGAGGACTCGAGGAGTGGGCGTCGCACGGTCGCGTCGGAGATGACGCCGATCCTGACGAGCGCGGCCTTGGCCATGATGGCTCCCTGCGTCGTGCGCATGACGGCGTCGGTCAACGGCAGGAGCGATCGCTGTATTGCGTTCGCCCTGTCGAGGTTGCCGGTTCGGACTGCCGCGATCAGCTCGGCGTAGCGGTCGGCCACCACGTTGCCGGTGACGCTGACCAATCCTGTTGCACCGGAGGCGAGGTAGGGGAGCGCGAGTTCGTCGATTCCGCAGTAGTAGGCGAGGTCCGTCGAGGACATGACGGTCATGGCCTCGTACAGATCACCCTTCGCGTCCTTGACCGCACCGATGAGGGGGTGGCGGGAGAGCTCGACGAGCGTCGGTGCCTCGACGGCCACACCTGTGCGCGCCGGGACGTCGTACACCATGACGGGCAGCCCACCTGCCTCGGCGATGGCGACGATGTGCTCCACGATGCCGGCCTGAGTGGGGCGCGAATAGTAGGGAGCGGTGATCAACAGTGCGTCGGCGCCGGCTGCGGCCGCGGACCGCGCCATCTCGATCCCCGCGGAGGTGTCGTTGGTGCCTATTCCCGCGATCACGCGAAGAGCGTGATCGCGATGCCTGCGGGCGCGGGCGATCAGCCGAGAGATCTCGTGGACTGCCAGGGTCGGTGCTTCACCGGTTGTCCCGGCGATGACGACGCCGTCGCATCGTGTCGCCGACAGGTGCGCGAGAAGGGCATCGACGCCGGACCTGTCGACCGATCCATCGGGGTGCATGGGGGTCGCCACAGCGACGAGGTTCGTGCCGAAGATCGTCGAGGCCGGCGACGGAGTGGTGGTCATGGTTCGAGTGTGGACCGCTCGATATATAAGGTCCAGCGAGGTATTTTCCGCAATACTGCGTACTGTTGCTTCATGATCGACCTGAGTGCCCTGCACGCCCTGCGCGCTGTGGCAGCTCTGGGCACCCTCGCGCGCGCCGCCGACGAGCTCGGCTACACCTCCTCGGCGATCTCCCAGCAGATCAAACGACTCGAACGGCAGATCGGCACCCCGGTACTGGCCCAGGCCGGTCGGGGAGTCGTGCTCACCCCCGCAGGTCGGGCGGTGGTCGAGTCGGCGGGGGAGGTGTTCGACGCTCTCGAGCGGTGTGTCGAGGCGGCTCGATCCGCAGACGAGGGCGTGGCACGTGGTGTCGTTCGGTTGGTCGGCTTCTCGACCGCGGTTCGTGGTTTGCTGGCACCCGCACTGATCGAGCTGAATCGACGGTATCCCGACCTGACAGTGCACATCAGCGAGGAGGATCCCGACCGCGCGCTGCACAGCGTGTCTGCCGGGACTGCAGACCTGGCGCTCGTGCACGACGCAGACGGAGTATCCGCGCCCGCTCCGCCCTCGGTCGTTCGGCAACGGATTCACACGGATTTCGGCGACGTGATCATGAAGCGAACCCACCCCCTCGCCCGACCCGACATCGCGTTGACCCCTGCCGAACTCGCTCGGTACCCGTGGGTGACGAGCCCGGCCGGAACGGTGTGCCACCAGTGGTTTCGGCGGCTGTTCGCCGAGACGTCCGCCGAGGTCGACGTTCGCCATCTCGTGGACGACTTCTCCACGCAACTCGCGTTGGTCGAAGCGGACGATGTCCTCGCTCTCGTGCCTCGCCTCGCGCGTCCGTTGCTCGGTGCCGATCTCGTCGCGGTACCGCTCGAGCGAGCTCCCGTTCGTGAGGTGGAGGCCGCGTGGCGGCGCAGCGCCGACGCCAGCCCGGCAATTCATGCCGTGCTCGACGTCCTCGGTGCGGCCTCGCGATGAGTGGTCAGGACGACCAGATGACCGGTCGCTCGCGTCATCGCCACATACTTGTCGACGGCACCGGCGATTCCTGATCCGAACGAATCCGGGTCGATCAGGACGACCAGATCGAATTCGAGTCCCTTCGTCGACTGCGGTGTCAGCGAGCGGATGCGACCCGACGGAGCAAACGTGGGATCACCGATGACGCAGGCGATTCCGTCGACGTTCGACTCCAGCCAGCGATCGAGGATCGACGACAGATCTGCCGCGTCACCGTACTCGACGGGCACACCGGTGCTGCGGATGGAGACCGGAACATTGGCGTCCGGCAGCGCCGCGCGGATCGCCGGCTCGGCCTCGGTCATCACTTCCAGCGGGGTGCGGTAATTGACGCCGAGAGTGGAGATCTCCACCCGGTCGAGTCCCACACGTGCAAGCCGTTCGCGCCAGGACTCGGCGAATCCCAGCCGCGCTTGCGCGCGATCGCCGACGATGGTGATGCTGCCCGACGGGCACCGGCGCAGGACCATCTGCCACTGCGCGTCGGTCAACTCCTGCGCCTCGTCGACGACGACGTGTGCGAACGGCCCCACCAAGGGATCCGACGGGATCTCCTCGAAACCCGCCGAATCGACGAGCGCATCGCGAATCCCGTCCTGCCGCAACTGCGCGGCCATCATCTCGTCGTCGTCGGCGGCCATGAGTTCGTCGACGACGCGGTCCATCCGCACGCGCTCCGCAGTTGCGGCTATCTCCCGACGCCGAGTGCGGCGCGCATGCTCGGGATCTCCCAGCCGCATCCGGGCGGCGTCGAGCAGCGGCAGATCGGACTCCGTCCATCGGGTCGGATCTGGGCGTTGGAGCGCGCGGACGTCCTCGGTGCCGAGCCAGGGTGCGCACGAGCGAAGGTACGCCGGCACGCTCCACAGGTCTGCGACGAGGTCGGCAGCGTCGATGATCGTCCAGGATCGTTCCAGCTCTGCACGTAGATAATTGTTGTTCTGCAGAGACTTTCGTATGTCGTTCGGGGTCTCGTCGCCGTCGTGGCGGTCGGTCAGAATCGTGAGCAGCAGGTCCCAGACCTGTTCACGAGCCTCGTTGTGCGGAGTGCCGGGCTCAGGTGCCTCGAACGCCTCGGCCCAATCGGCCGCAGTCAATGTCAGATCGGCCCATTCGGTCTCCACGATCATGGTCCGAGTCGGCGGCTGCTCGTAGAACGCAACGGCCGCCTCGATCGCCACCGCCATGTTGGCGGTCGCCTTCAGTTGCGCCACAACAGGATCCGTCTCCTCGGCCGCGTTCGATCCCTCGGCGACGAGATCCCGGAGGGTGCAGGTCTGCACACCGTCCTCGCCCAGACTCGGTAGGACGTCGGAGACGTAGGCGAGGTACGGCTCGTGTGGGCCGACGACGAGCACGCCGCCGCGACTGTGTCCTAGACGCGACTGCGTGTACAGCAGATACGCGGTGCGATGCAGAGCGACAACGGTTTTCCCGGTTCCAGGACCACCGTCCACGACCAGCGCGCCGTGGGAGTCCGCACGAATGATCGCGTCCTGATCTGCTTGAACGGTGCCGAGCACGTCACGCATTCGCGGTGAACGTGCCGAACCCAGACTGGCGATGAAGGCGGACTGATCGTCCAGTGCAGTTTCGGTGATCGGTCCGGTCAGGTCGAACACCTCGTCCCAGTAGTCGGAGATGGTGCCGTTCGTCCACCGATATCGACGACGGCTTCGCAGCCCCATGGGATTGGCGTGAGTAGCACCGAAGAAGGGTTCGGCTGCGGGGGAGCGCCAGTCGACGAGGAGTTGATCGCCCGCGGTTCCCAGCAGTCCGAGTCGTCCGATGTACACCGGCTCGTCCGTGTCGATGGTCACGATGCGACCCAGGCACAGATCGACACCGTATCGACGGAGTGAACGGAGACGGCCGCCCAAGCGATGTATCTCGAAGTCCCGTTCCATCACCTCCCGGCCCATTCGGCCCGACGACTTCTGCGCGGTCTCCAGCCGCTCCGCCGTATCGAGACGAGACTTCTCGATACTCGACTGGACTGCTGAAAAGTGTTGCTCATCAGGGCCGATCGATGCTGGGTCGCCCTTGTGTGCGAGATTGTCGGGTAGGTCGAAAACACTCGGGTGTACTTGTTTCACAGGACTCCGATCGATTGCTACGTGGCTGCAGCGAGCCATTCTGAGCCCTGCACGGGGTCTTGCCGCAAGCCCCGGGGTGCGCTATACATTGAAAGGGGAAAGAGGGGACAGTTCCTTTCGGAACCCATCCCGCACCGGTGAAAACAAAGCGACGCAATCACTGAGCCGACATCGGATCAGGCCGTCAGCCCCCTGCCGCGGTGAAGTTCGAGTCGATAGATCACGTCGCCGAACAGGAGCAGTTGCACTGCCTCGTCGGCGAAGTAACTGTCGATATCGTTCGGCTTCAGTCCCGGATGGTCGTCGAGGTGTTCCCGAAGAGTCTGTAGAACGGTGTCGACACCTATGACGTATCGTTCGCCGCCGAGGTCGGTGATCGTCGTGCGACCCACGCCGTCCCATTCCTCGACACGTGCCCAATGCCGAATTCCGCATCCCTCGACAGCCTCGATCAAGAGGCGCTGCGCAAAGGGCAACAACGACATTCGAGCAGCTCGGTCGGCGCGCACCGATGCGAGAGCTCGATTGTGGGGGAGTCCGGTTACTCGACCGGCGAGTGTGTCCTTTTTATCGAAATTCATCGATCGCCGAGAAGTAGATCAGCGATGGCACCGGCACCGACCGGCCGACCCAAGAGGTACCCCTGCGCGAAATCGCAGCCGGTGGCGGCCAGTGCTTCGAGTTGCTCCTCGGTTTCGACGCCCTCGCCGACCACGGTGACGTCGAATGCGCGGGCGAGCGATACGATGGCCGAGACGATCGCGCGAGCCCGAGGGGACGGCAGCCGGGCAATGTACGACTTGTCGATCTTGAAGCACTCGAACATCGGGTAGCGGTCGAGATACGACATGGAGCTGTGGCCTTTACCCATATCGTCGAGCAGGAGTGCCACACCCATGGCGTGCAGGGCAGAGACGGTATCGGCGACCCGCTCGGTGTCCGCGACCCACACGGTTTCGGTGACCTCGAGTCCGAGCGCGAAGGCCGGCAGTCCCGTTTCTGCCAGCACGGAAGCGACCTGGGTGGGAAAGTCGGGATCGCGGAGTTGAAGCGCGCTGACGTTGACGCGAACCACGATGTCGGAGAACGTTCTCCACCGCGCTGCGGCCGTGCATGCGGTACGCAGCGCCCATGCGCCCAATGGTGTTGCAAGACCTGTTCTTTCAGCGACGCCGACGAATTCGCTCGGTTCGATGGGTCCGAGTTCTCGGTGATTCCAGCGGGCGAGTGCCTCGACGGCAACGATTTTCCGTGTGGCGATGTCCACCAACGGTTGATAGGCGAGAGTGAGTTCGTCGGCGCGCAGCGCCGTTCGCAGATCGATCGACAGTGACCTGATGCGATCGGCGTCGTAGAGATCGGTGGGATCGAACACCGCATGCCCGCCGGTCCCACTGTCCTTCGCGCGGTACATGGCCAAGTCGGCGCGGTGGATCAGCTCGTGCCGAGTCGAATTCGGTTCGGACACCGCAATACCGATGCTGGCGCTCAGAGGGATGGGCACGTCCTCGGCGGAGAAGGGAACGGCGATGGAACTCGAGATGTGACGTGCGAGCTCCTCCGCATGAGCAACGCTGTCCACACCTTCGCAGACGATCAAGAATTCGTCCCCGCCCAGGCGTGCGATGGTGTCGGCGTCTCGGATCGCCGAAGCGAGCCGTTCGACGAATTTGACCAACGCCCTGTCTCCGGCGTCGTGTCCGAGGCTGTCGTTGATGATCTTGAAGTCGTCGATGTCGAGCAGAAGCAGTGCTACGGTGCCGGACTGTTGTCTCGCGCGGTCCAACGCCGATTCGATGACCTCGTATGCGAGGGTACGGTTGGGCAGACCGGTCAGGGCGTCGTGTGTACTACGTCGTCGCAGCTGGAGCTCGAGATCGATGCGTCGAATCGCCGCGGATACGATGCCGGCCACCGAGCTGAGAAACGATACTTCTTCGTCGCGGTAGAGACGGGCCTCGACGCTGTGGATGGAGAGAACTCCCCATGCTCTTCCGGCGGCGGTGAGGATGGGAACTCCGACGCCGCTGCGGAGGCCGAGTGAGATCATCGTGTCGGTGCGAAAACGCTTCTCGGCGTGGCTGTCGCTGCAGACGACAGGCTCCGAGAGAGTCAGGACGAATCCCACCAGAGAACCGTCCCCGGACGGAATGTCCTGACGCATGCCGAGTGCACCGCTGGCGGCGTCCATGGTCAGGTACGGGTCGGTCGGGTGCTCGAGATGGGCGATGGCGGAGTTTCCCACGCCGATCAGGGTGGCGGCGGTGTCGGTTGCTGCAGTGAGCAATCTGGGTAGCTCGGCGACGACGGCGAATCGACTCAGATCGGCGAGAGCCTTCTGCTCGAGCGCGTGACGACCGGCAATGACTGCGTCGGCCGCCATCCTGGCACTGCGCTGCTCCACCGTGTGTCGGTGCCGAATGGTGGATGCGACCACGTCGGGGCCACCATCGGCGCGACTGATCACATAGGAAGAGACCACGACCGGCATGCCGGTACCGGTCACCTGATGACGCAGCTCGCAGTAGCCCTCCCACTTGCCCTCGGAGAGCAGACCGGCGGCGATGTCGTCGGTCAGATCGAGTCCGTCGGAAGTCAGCAGATCCAAGGCGGAGACTTGGCCGATATCTGCCACGTCGTCGACGCCGATCAGTTCCGAACCTGCCGGATTGATGTACAGGATCTTTCCCGTGACGTCGGACAGTGCAACGAAGTCCGGAGAACGTTCCAGGAAGGATCGAAGACTCACCGGATCGTCCGGGAGATCGAACATCGGCCCTCCGATCCGTTTCACTCGGGATACGAGCGGCACCGGGCCCATGTTATTCGGCGTTCGCGGTCCTTGTGCCCGAATAGTACCCGCCGGGTAACAGCCCTGGTCTGCCTGTTGTCGTGCGTGGAGGGGATGTCGAGCGACGAAGTGTGCCACATCGCCCGCCATCGTCACCTCGACCGGCCGAATGTAGCGGTCAGGAGCTGCCGTAGGCCGGGCGATCATGCTCGATGGGACCACCGCACCCTTCGGTGTCGGCGCATCGGCCGGGTTCGTCAGCGCTGCGAACCTGGTGGACGGCGCGGTCGTCGAGTCGTTTCCTCGGAGCTGTTGGACGTCGGAACGGTCACCACACCGCCGGCCGATCCTCGACGCGAACGCGACCGAGGAATCGATGTGTGATGTCGGACCCGGAGTGGTTGTAGCTGTTCATGATTCGGCGAGTTTCTCGATGAGAGCGCACAGCGCGGGGGCGTGGAGGTCGATTCCGTCGTCGTGCTGCCGACCCCACGCGGCGAATCATGTCGGTGACGTCTCCGAGGCCCGCATGTCGGCCCAGTCGGGCGTGGTCGGAACATGGCTGTCGACTGATGTGGGTAGGCGAAAGCGTCGAACGGAAAGGTCGATTCAGCGAGCACTACAACACATTTGGGTAGGAACTGCCCGTGCGTGAGGGTGAACGACCAAGCCCGCAGCCGGGACGCTCGGACGGTGGGATCGATGGGCTCGGGGGGGCAGGACATCGCGTCGACTCCATCCTCGGGCAGCTACGGTGAGCTGATGGCGGTGTGCGAGCGCTCGAGAATCGACACGATCGTGCCGGCCGCATGAATCGTTCCGGTAGGCCCGTCATCGTTGCCGGAGATCTCGACGACTTGCACGCGGTGGCATCGATCTGGACGAGCTCGACGGCCGTTCGCGATAGGCGCCGGACACCGTGCAACCTGTCATCGGCAGTCGCGGGGATCAGACGCAGACTCGACGTCGCCGGTGCGGCAATTCTGGTCGCCGAAACGGATTTTCGGACAGTCGGTTTCGTCCTCTTTGCCCCGCGCGGTCGTATCTTGGAGATCTTCTACCTGGCTGTGGATCCGGCGATGTGGGGCGAAGGAATTGCCACGCAGTTGTTGCGCAGCGTCGAGACTCATGCGCGCACTGTCGATTGCGCGACTCTGGAACTATGGGTGATCGATGACAACGACCGCGCAATTCGCGTGTACGAGAGTGCAGGGTGGATCGGAACCGATGTCACACAGGTGGACAGCGCATCAGGGCGAGTGGAGCGGCGGCTGGTTCGGGATGCTGGGTGGCGAAAATATCGCCCGGTGACATGCAGTTCAGCCCAATTCGGGTGTGGCACCGAAGGTCGGACTCCACGTCACGAGGGGTGGTCGCGACGGCGTTGGTTCCGGGTGGCCGTGGGCGATGACATGGAGTTCGGCGATATGGGAGTCGAACGCTTCCCGTCCGGCGCTTGTCAGCTTCACCCAGGTCAATCTCCGTGAGTCCGAACGTGACAGCGACGCAGTTTTCTTCATCGAGACATAGCCCGCGTCGGAGAGTGCTTTGAGGTGTTT
Organism: Rhodococcus sp. 14-2483-1-2; assembly: GCF_002259405.1. Lineage (GTDB taxonomy): Bacteria > Actinomycetota > Actinomycetes > Mycobacteriales > Mycobacteriaceae > Rhodococcoides. The sequence goes on from NZ_NPFW01000022.1 coordinate 147,684, forward strand.
CGACAGCGACGCGTCGCTGATCTCGAGTGTGTCGCGTATGACCGCGAAGTCGATCTCGTCGGTTCGGCGCAGAATTCCGCAGACGCGCAAACGGATCGGAGCATGGATGACGGCGTCGAATCTCGGGCCAGCGCCGGGAGATTCGGTCACGACCAGCTACTCCTGGTCCGGCGACCTGTGAGTTGCCGGATGCCTCCGGCGTGTAGATGGGTTCGGTACACGCTGTCGAACAGACGGCCCCCGAACAGCACGATGGCGAAGCACACGGCCTGCGGCAGAAGCACCCACCACGCAGACAGAGACGCCACCACGCCATAGGACATGCTCAACAAACCGAGCACGCCGACCAGGAGTCCCACGAGAACAGACCATCCCATCAGGCCCACTGCCGCCGGCCGCACCCCGGATATGCGGGGGTAGAGCAGAGCCAACGTTGCTGCTGCCGCAACCGGGACGGCGGCGAATGCCGCACTCACGTTGCCGTCCGGCAACGCCGGTGTGCCTACGTACAAGGCGGTCAATGCGGCGAAGGCCGGGTAGAACCAGAACGGTGCGGCGAGACGATCTGCGAGAGAGACGCGATCGGCGTGAAGTGCACCCAGCAGATCGCGTGCGTTGTCCGGTGACTGATGGCTTTCCATATTGGCAACTCTAACACTTTCCGCATAGGCAAGTGTTACGTTGAATCCTGAAAGTACACAGCGCACATCCATGGAGGGTCATGAAGAAGCACCCGGTCGTCACTCGTTCACTCGTCCTCGCCAGCGCGCTCGCAGCCGTGATCGGAACCAGCGCCGCACAGGCCGGTGCCCAGGAGAGGTACTTCTCGCCGCAACAACGGATCCATACGCTCGCCGAGGTTCCCCAATGTTTCGGCGGCACCGTCGATGTGAATGTCCAGAGCGGCTACGCGCCCAACGAGATTCGTGCGAATTTCACCACCCACCTGTACAGCCCGGCATGGGCTGGATCAGCCGACTACGAGTGCTATCTGAGCATCTATGCGGATTGGCGTAACCACGACACCGGACTCAGCGGAACCGCCGAGCAGCGGGTGGCGAGCTGGCGGTTCATGGGCCCCAATGTGGCAAACCCTTACCTGGACATCGAGACAGGGGAGGGGCCGCTCACGGTTACCTTCAGAACGAGTGCCGCGCATGCACCGAGTCCCACCTTCGAAGTGCCGGCCCGCTGAATGATGTCGATCGAACCGGCTTCCGGCAGGCGGGGAACTCTGGTGTCGGTTCACTGACCACGCGTGCGCCGACACCACGACGTCTTGGTATCGACTCGAAAGAGGAAAGAGGAAACGTGGGAATTGCTCGGAAGTCCGTTGTTCTGGTCGCGACTGTGTGCGGGTTGGCCCTAGGTGGTTGTGCAAGTGGCGATTCGGACACCAGTGCCACGCCGGACACGACGCGTATGTCCGCTGGGACGACCACCGAGTCGTCGGTTGTGGCCGAGCCGCCGACTCAGCTCGAGGCCGAATCCCCACAGGAATCGGTAGTCGTTCCGCCGATGCGAACCCCGGAGGAAGCAGCGGACCTGGTGCCGGGTGGTGGCGGTGCGATCGTGCAGCCGTCGGGAGACGAACCAGGCAACGTCGATCCCGTGATGTTCCGGACGGGGAGTGATAAATACAACTTCATTTCGCCGACGGGCAACATCTCCTGCGGCATCTGGGATGCCGACGGTCCCGAGGGGCGAGTGGGATGTCAGGCCGCGGACGGCAGGAATCCCTTCGAGGGACCGCAATGCTCGAATGCCGAGAACGACAAGGTCGCTGTTCGCGTGACCGCCGCAGGTTCGGAAAGCATGTGCACTACGCAGGGCATCTATGTGGATGCGAACGCACCGGTGCTCGAGTTCGGCCAGGTGCTGTCGGTCGAGGGCGTGGTATGCCGATCCGGGGCCGACGACATCGTTGCCTGCACCGCACCTGTGGGCGGATTCACGTTCTCCCGAGATATCAACTACACCTACTGATTCGGACGTTGCGGGGTGTGGGCCGACAGTCCACACTGGGACCCATCATGACGAACTACGATCTGCGCGCCAACCCACGTAAATTGCGGCCGCGGGCAGCGGTCCCGCGCGAGGCGACGATCGAAACGACGTCCAGCGGGGTGCCTGTTTCCGAGCGCGATTTCTTCATCGAGGAGTTCCGCGGGGTCACGATCGTGATCGCCCTTCCCGTGCTGAGCAGCGCAGCGCTGGACGCAGTGGAACGAACCGTCGGGGAGTTCGGCACTGGCGATACGCGGTTCATTTTCGTGGTTTCGGTCGACTACGTTTCGGAAGTCACCGCTGCAGTCGGTGGTGTGGCCTTGGCCGGTGCGACTGTCTGGGACGACGAGTCCGTCGCCCGTCTGTGGCTGGCCATCGCGGACTCGGAGTATGTCGTGATCGGGGCGGAGGCGGCCGCTGTCGCGCGCACTGCCGGCACCGTGTCTGCGAGCGTGCGCGCGTCGAAGATGGTCCTGACCGATCCGGGCGGGGGTTGGGGCAATCCTCGTCGAAGCTTCGCCGACATCGACCTGCACCGCGAGCGTCTGGTCGCACACCTGTCCGAGCGTGGGCTCGACGATTTCCCGCCCGCGGCCGAGGCAGCACTTGCAGGCGGTGCATACAGCGTAAACCTCTGCCGTGCCGAGGATCTCGAATTCGAGCTGTTCACATTCGACGGTCGGGGGACCGTCCTGACCCAAGGGCGCTACCTTCATCTGGCCTCGCTGCAGGTGGACGATTTCCCGGCAATCGAGGCATTGGTCGCACAGGGAGTGCGAGAAGGGGTTCTCAAGCAACGCAGTCGGATCGAGATTGCCAGGATGGCTGTCGGAGGGCTCGGTGCGCGAGTGCTGCGCACCGGGCACCTCGCCGGTATCGTCGGACTCGAGGTGGACCGCTACGCCGGAACGGGATTCGGCGAAGTGTCGGGTTTGATCACAGTCGCCGAATTCTCCGGACTGGGAGCAGGTGGCCTGCTGATGGACGGATTGTTGGAGGTCTGCCGCACGAGGGGTATCGCGAATCTCTTCGCGGTCACCGTCAGCAGTGAGGCCGCGGAGTTCTTCGCCAAACGCAGTTTCGTCGAGGTCGGGCGTCAGGATGTGCCTGCAGCGAAGTGGGAAGACTACGACGCCGATCGGCTCGAGGCTGCGCGGTGTTTCCTGCGATCCGTACCGGCAGGTCCGGGGAGTGCTTCCGAGAGCGATTGAATCATGATCCCGGTGTCGAACGACTGCTGCGACATGTCGACTCGGATCAGGTCTCTCAGGAGCCGGCGGGCCGACGACGTTCGCCGAACTTCGATATCCGTTCGATGGCACAGTCCGAGGTGCCAACGGATGCGATCGTCCTTGCCTCGTCCTCCAGTTGGTCGACGTGGGACCGAGCAACGATGCGCGGATAAGTCTTCGAGTCTGTCCGATCGCGGGAAAGGCACCCGTCGCGAGGATGAGGGCGAGTTCGGTTGTACGCGTCTCGATGTGCTCGTCGTCCACGAGATCGGTGATCAGGCCTCAATCGAGTGCCTCCACACCGGATAGCGCTCTGCCCGTCAGCAGCATCTGCGCAGCACGCCGAGTGCCTACGATTCGCGGAAGCAATGCCGAAACACCACAATCCGGTGACAGACCGACCGCGGCGTACGCCGCTGCGAAACTTCTGGATCTGCCGGCGACGACAAAGTCCGCAGCAAGAACCAGTCCCAGTCCGGCTCCGGCTGCTGCGCCCTGCACTGCGGCAACGGCAGGGAGGGGGAGCGATTCCAGCGTGACCAGGGCGCGGTGGACCTTCCCTGCAAGCTCGGACAGGAACACTCTCTTGTCATGAGCGATCGCCATACTCATGACGTCCCCGCCGGCACAGAAGTTCGGTCCACGGTGACGGCGTCGACGAGACTCGAACGCCGCTGCGAGCTCCGGATGGAGTGCGTTCGAGGCACCGGGTGACGTGAAGCGTATGTGTGCGATTCCTGCTTTGTCGATTCCGAATTCGTCGGGATCGCCGAGGCGGGATGGGTGGGGAACCTGCGCCCCGAGTGACGCTCGTGCATCCTCGGGCAAAATCTGGAGCAATGGTGGTGACCCTGAATCTGGTGGCGGGCGAACTCGCGCGCGATGGGCAGGGCCATGGAGACGATGCCGCCCTTCGAGGCCGCGTTACCCGGCTGTTGCCAAGCCCAGGCCGGATGCCCCGCCGGTCACCAGAGAAACAGTGTTGTCGATCTTCATGCTCCTGCTTTCTGTCGAGGATGCCGTTGCAGGCAACGAGTACGTGAATCAGCGCGGGTCGACGAAGATGTCGTAGTCCAGCGGTTCGATTCCGCCGTAGGGAGTGAGATCGGTGATCCCGGCTTCCGCGAGTACATCGACGTCGATCAGCGTGCGTCCTGTTCGGTGTCCCGGGGTGTGGGAGAGCACGGCGGCAGCGGCATCTGCCATTACCTGGGGGTTGCGCGCGTGCGCGGTTCGTTCTTCGCCGCCGAGGAGATTTTTCACCGCTGCGGTGGCGATGGTGGTTTCGGGCCACAAGCAGTTGCTCGCAATACCGTCGTCGGCGAATTCGGCCGCGAAACCCAATGCAAGAAGTGTCATTCCATACTTGCCGAGGGTGTACGCGGGATGTTTTCCGAGCCAGTGGTCCGAGATGTTGAGCGGTGGAGAAAGAGTGAGTACGTGCGCTGAGGAGGATTTCTTCAGGTGCGGTAGGCAGGCTCGAGTGAGGGCGAACGTGCCACGCACGTTGACTTGTTGAATCAGGTCGAACCGTTTCAGGGATAGGTCTTCGGTCCCCAAGAGGTTGAGCACGCTCGCGTTGTTGATGCAGATGTCGATGCCTCCGAAAGTCTCGGCTGCGGTTCGTGCGGCGCGTGTGACGTCCTCGTCGTTGCGGACGTCCCCGACGACGCCGACGGCGTTGCCGCCCGCGGCTCGGATCTGCTCGACGGCGGTATGGATGGTTCCGGGTAGGCGGGGGTCAGGGCTGTCGGTTTTTGCCAGCAGAACCAGATTCGCTCCTCCTCGGGCGAGTTCGGTGGCGATCGCGAGACCTATGCCGCGGCTACCTCCGGACATCACGGCGGTGATTCCGTGGAATCGTCTGTCGTTCATAGCTGTTCCTTCGGTCGGAATCGGTCGATGACAGTGACCTCAGCCGTGCCGCCGCGCGTGCGTGCAGGGGCCGCGCCGGTCACCATTGGTGGGTGGGTCGCTGCCGCCGATGGAGAATCTGTCGAGCAGCGCGAATATGGCTGAGCCTGTCCGGTATTCCTCCGCGAAATCGGAGGTGGGATGCGCGATCGATGCCGCGGGAAACAGCGTCGAATCATCCAGCGTCAGAGCATGATTGGCAGTCGATCGCGCATCCGCTCACCCCGAAGCGTGATACCGGCCGAGCTTCAGAGTGTGGCTCCCTTGTGGACGCTGTCGATGTGCTCGATCAGCAGTCGAGTGGCCGATTCGGGTGCGTGCGCTGGAATCCAGTGTCCGACGTCGGAAATTCTCTCGTATTGCCATGGTCCGGCGACATATCGCGCCGAATCGGTCATCTGTCGCTCGGTCAATGCCATCTCACGATCACTCCAGATGCCGAGCACCGGGCAGACGATCGGAGGGAGATCCCTCAGTGTCACCCAGTCGGTCTGGGCGAACTCGGCAGGGGTGAGATTGGCGCGGTACCAGTTCAAACCGGCGGTCAAGGCGCCTGGTCGTTCGAGATCGCGGAGTTGCCGGTCCAGGTCCTTGTCCGAGCCTCGCGCTGCCCCGTCGTATGCCCAGTTGCGGTACCACTTCCAATCTTCCTCGGGGAGTTGATTTTCCGCGACGCCCACAGTCTGCCACCAGAGGATGTACCACGACAGTTGCTTCTGGCCGAATCCCGCACCTGCGATTGCCCGGGGATGCCCCACAGAGAAGGCCGTCAGCGAACGGACCCGAGACGGCACGCTTCCCGCGAGAACCCACCCGACCAGGGCACCCCAGTCATGAGCACCGACGTGTACGTCCTCGATCCCGAGGGCGTCCAGCAGACCGAGAATATCGCCGAGGATCTTCGGCGCGGTGTACGAATCGATGCCGACGGGGCGGTCACTGTCGCCGAACCCTCGTAGATCCGGTGCGATGACCCTGTATCCGGCTGCTGCCAGGCCTCGTATTTGGTGTTCCCACATCGACGCACGGTCCGGAAACCCATGCAGCAGCAGGACGGCCGGACCTTCGCCTACGTCGACAACGCTCAGATCGACCTCGCCGACCGCAATGCGTCGGGCCTCGAGTGTCGGTGGATTCGGGCTCATCGGTATGTCCTTCGGTGGGAGGGTCCGGTCACAGGAGTGCGCTGAGGTCTGGGTAATTGGTGATTTCCCACCCGCCGTCGACGACCAGACTCGTCCCGTTGACGTAGCTGGCCTGATCACTTGCCAGGTAGAGGCAGCTGTCGGCGATCTCCGACGGCTCAGCAGCTCGGCGGACCGGAATACGCCGGTAGTAGTCCTGCGCCACGGCCTCCACCGCGAGTATGTCCTCGGTCATCGGTGTGGCGACCAAGCCGGGAAGAACGGCGTTGACCCTGATTCCTGCGGAAGCCAGCTCGAGCGCTGATCCCTTGGTGAAGCTCTCCACCGCTGCCTTGGCTGCGGCGTAGGCACTTCCGCCGATGAGTGGAACGTGGGCATTGAGGGAAGACACGTTGACGATCGATCCGCCACCGGTCTGCTCCATCGCACGTGCGGCGTGTCGCGTGGTCAAGAATGTCCCCTTGAGGACCACGTCAACGGTGAACTGCCAGTCTGCTGGATCGATGTCGACGATCTTTCCGAGCCGCACCGCTCCCGCGACGTTGAAGGCGGTGTGCACTGCGCCGAAGGTCTTCACTGCAGTGTGAACAGCATCTGCGACCTCGTCGTCGGACGTGACGTCGCCGACAACGGAGATGCTCGCAGGCCCGAGCTTGTCCCTCATGGCGTCGAGGCCGGCTGCGTCGAGGTCGAACAGCACAACCGAGCCACCCTCTGCGACAAAGGATTCAGCGACAACAGCACCGATGCCGGAGGCTGCTCCGGTGACGAGGGCGACTTTGTTTGCGAAGCGTTGCATGATCGAGACTTCCTTTCGGCGGCGTCCGCTCGTTCCGAGCGGACGGTGTGGTGACTACAAATGCGAAGACGATGTGGAGTCGAGTCGGTGAGGCGAACACAGCGCGCGGTGATCGCACCCGTACTTCAGCCCCCGGAGACCTCGACAAGAATTTTGACTGCGTCACCGGTCGCGAGGCGATCTATTCCTCTTTCGATCAAATCCTCGAAAGGGACTTTCTCCACCCAAGCGTCGGTGGGCAGTTTGCCGGCCGCGAGGTGTTCGAGCACGTGTGGGAAGTCGTTTCGATAGCCCATCGAGGTGACGATGGACTTCTCCGACAACAGCAGCTCGTTCATGTCGAAACTGACCGGCTCAGCGTGTACGGCGACGACGACGAGGCGTCCCTCGGGTCCGAGGACGCGAAGTCCGTCGTGCACAGCCCCTCCCACGCCTGCGGCATCGATGCACGCGTCCACGCCGTCGCCGACGAACTCGGCGAGAGAGTCCCTGTAGTCGGCGGCGGTGGGGTCGAACGTCTGCGCGCCGAGGCTTTCCAACAGTGCACGTCGTGTGGGAGACGGTTCGACCGCGGCCACACGAGTGACGCCGCGCGCTCGCAGGCTCAGGATCGATCCGATTCCGATCGGTCCGCCGCCGAAAACTACCGAGCTCGAACCGGCCTCGAGCCCAGTTTTTGCTGCCGCGTGCCACGCGACTGCGAGCGGCTCGGTCAGCGCTCCTTCCGCGAGACCCACGCTGTCCGGAAGGACGTGAATCGCCGACCGTGGCACCACAGCCGAGTCCGCCAGGAAGCCAGGGGCCATGATTCCGTAGAAGGCTCCCCCGAGGTTGTATCTGGACTCGTCGTTCGGCTGGCGGACCACCGGCTCGAGGACGATACGCTGGCCGACTTCGAGGTCAACGATGCCTACTCCGACCGCCTGGATGGTTCCGGATGCTTCATGCCCCATCGTGACCGGGCCTCGATGCCCGGTCACTGGGTGCGCGGAATCCATGGGCACGAAGTGCGGGCCGTGGAAATACTCGTGTAGGTCTGTGCCGCAAATACCGTTGTACGCGATTCGTACACTCACTTCGCCCGGTCCCGGTATCGGCTCCGGAAGCTCCTCCAAGCGAATGTCTTTGTTGCCGTTGTAAACCCATGCCCGCATCGATTTTCCTTTCCGTCGGGTGCAGTTACCGTAGGCGGCATGGCGTGCGTCACATAGTGCACCAAAGTGGACTCCGGAACCCGCGAACGCTGTCCACTTTCGTGGACTGTGGAGATCTCGATGCCTGGTCTAGCTTTGTGACTCCAGTCACGAATGTTCGGCTATCGACAAGGAGTCCACATGAGCAAGTTGCGGTTCGGCTATTTCATCGCCCCCTTTCACACGCCGGGAGAGAATCCGACGGCTGCACTCGAGCGCGACCTCAAGTTCGTCGAGCATCTCGAGGAACTCGGATACGACGAGGCCTGGTTCGGAGAACACCACTCGGCCGGCAGCGAGATCATTTCCTCACCCGAGATCATGATTGCTGCTGCCTCCCAGCGGACCAGTCGGATCCGCCTCGGCACCGGCGTCCTGTCGTTGTCCTACCACAATCCACTGTGGGCAGCCGATCGGATCATGATGCTCGACCACATCACCCGCGGCCGAGTGATCTTCGGTGTCGGACCCGGCTCGTTGCCCACCGACTCGGCCATGATCGGACTCGATCCGACCGACACGAGAGAACTCCTACAGGAGAACCTCGACATCGTCGTCCGACTGCTTCGCGGCGAGACGGTCAGCGCCAAGACGAGGACACACGAACTGTTCGACGCCCGGCTTCAACTGGCACCCTTTTCCGACGGGGGAGTCGACATCGCAGTGGCGGCGCTGGCGTCGCCGACCGGGCCTCGTCTTGCGGGTATGCACGGGCTGGGCTTGCTGTCGATCGGTGCGACCTTGACCGCCGATGGTTTCAATGCTCTGGCGCATCACTGGAACGTTCTCGAAGAGCGGGCCGCCGCCACCGGCAATACCGTCGACCGCTCGAAGTGGAGCCTGGCCGGCCCATTCCACATCGCCGAGACACAGGAAGAGGCGTACCGACAAGTGGAGTACGGAATTCAGGGATGGTTCGAGTACTTTCAGCACGTCGCTGCATTCCCCCAGATGGCCGTACAGGGCGGAAACATCAAGGAGATGATCGACTTCATCAACGAGGCCGGCATCGGTGTCATCGGTACTCCCGAACAGGCTAGAGCTCAGGTCCAGAGGTTGTGGGATCAGTCCGGGGGATTCGGCTCGATGCTGATGATGAGTCACGATTGGGCCAACCCGCAGGACAGCCGACGTTCGGCCGAGCTCTTCGCTCAGCGTGTGTTCCCGCACTTCCAAGGACAGGCGAACGCGACCTTGCAGGCGGCGGAACTGGCGAAGAAGGGCCGTGCGGTGCACACGCAGTCCCAGCTCGACGCGGTCGCCCACATGACTCAGAAGTATCAGGACGAGCTGGCGGCGAAGTCGTCATGAGCCGTGCTGCCGACCCGGACCTCGATCCTGTCGCTTTCAGGAGCGCGATGGCCTCGGTCTGTACTCCGGTGACAGTGGTATCTGCGATGGAAGGTTCTCGCCCACACGGGACAACCGTGAGCGCGGTGATGTCGTTGTCACTCGATCCCCCGATGATGGCTGTCTCTCTCGACAGCGAGTCGGAACTGTTGCGCATCATTCGCAGGTCGGGAACGTTCGGCATCAATTTCCTTGCCGCCGAACAGCATGCGGTCGCACTGGCCTGCGCGGGACGAGGCCACGGAAAGTTCGACAGCATCGATTGGACGCTGGTCGACGGGCTGCCGCGTATCGCAGGTATCTCGACATGGGTCGCGTGTACGGTCACCTCCTTCACGCAGGGTGGAGATCACGCGATCGTTATGGGCCTCGTGAACGGTGTTGACCAGGACAGCGTTCGCCCTCTGACGTACCACCGCCGCGAGTTCGGAACGCATGCAGCTCTTGCCATCGTCGGCGACGCCGATGTTCGTTGAGGTCGCACGCACCGGCGTCGTGGTGCAAGACGCGTACGTTTTCGACGAGTTCGATGTCCGCCTGTTGGAGAACTGGAGCGACGCAGAACTCTCCGATGCTCTGGTTGCGTCGGGCCTGGGATTCATACGTGAGGGACAGGCATTCATAGATGCCCGCGAGCTCGAGCGGGTTTGCCCGAGCGAAGATCCCGACTGGAGGAAAGGATTCGAGGTTATGTGGCGATATGCCCGAGAACACGGCTGGACCGGTGACGACGGGCGGTCGATTCTGGCCCACGTGAAGAGGGTGTCATGACACTCGACTCGATCTCTCTGGCGGTCTCGACCATCCGGTCCGGCGGCATTGTCGTCGTACTCGACGATGCCGATCGCGAGAACGAAGCCGACCTGGTGATGGCGGCGGAGTTCGCCAGCGAGGACGCCATTGCGTTCTTCCTGCAGCACACGTCCGGTTTCATCTGTGCGCCAATCGATTCGGAGACGCAGTCGAGGTTGGGTCTGCCTCGGATGACGCAGATCAATACCGAACTACTCGGCACGGCGTTCCTGGTCAGCGTCGATGCAGCCAGGTCCACCACCACGGGCATCAGCGCGGGGGATCGCGCCGCCACTCTTCGTGCATTGGCTCATCCGGATACCGTCGGAAGCGACTTGAATCGACCGGGGCATGTCCTGCCACTCCTGGCGAAACCGGGTGGAGTTCTGGAAAGGCGAGGTCACACCGAGGCGGCAGTCGACCTGTGTCTGGCTGCTGGGCTTCGGCCCGTCGCGGTGATCTGCGAACTGGTCACCGAGGACAAGCGGAGGATGCTCGCAGGAGAGGGTGCGGAGGAATTCGCCCGCGCCCACGGATTGCCCGTCGTGTCGATCGACGATCTCGCTTCGTATCGCAGGAACAATCCTGCGAGCCTGTGCGGTCGTGCGCGGATCCCATTGCGCGGCAGTGTGTTCGATATTCTCAGCTACCGATCGCGCCACCGATACGGCGCCGAACACATCGCTCTCGTGCTGGGTGAGGTGACCGGTGGTGAGGCTGCTGTGGCGGTACGGGTTCACAGCGAATGTGCAACGGGTGACATCTTCGGCTCGGAGCGATGCGACTGCGGTGCCCAGCTCGATCTTTCGCTAGCCGAGATCATCGAGCGTGGCCGCGGGGTGATCGTCTACCTGCGTGGGCACGAGGGCCGCGGAATCGGGTTGGCCGCAAAGCTCAGGGCGTACGAGCTGCAGGACTCCGATGGGTTGGACACCGTCGAGGCGAATCTCGCACAGGGTCTGCCTGCCGATGCCCGGCGCTACGATGCGGCGGCCGAGATTCTCGAAGATCTCGGTGTTGGGTCCGTGGATCTGTTGACCAACAACCCCGACAAGCTCGCCGCGCTGCGACAAGCCGGTGTCGACGTGGTCCACCGAACGCCGGTGATCGTGTCGGTGACCGACAGCAACGTCCGCTACTTGCGTTCCAAGGCGGACCGGATGGGGCACCTGTTGCCGCCGGTTCTCCCAGTTTCCTTCTCCCCCTAGAACAACACGAAAGTCGAAGGTGGACAGTTGATTACCATCTCACCCCGTGCCAACACCGTCGATTCCGTCCTTCATCGGAGCGCGGTGAGGTTCGAGTCGAGAATTGCGGTTGTCTTCGGTGACCGACAATGGACATACGGCGAGTTGGACGAAGCGGTGTCCCGAGCCGCAACGTGGTTGTTGGCTCGAGGCCTCTCGCGCGGTGATCGTGTGGCCACTCTGGGACACAACTCGGATGCGTACCTCATCGCATTTCTCGGATGTTCCAGGGCCGGTCTGGTTCACGTTCCGATCAACTCAGGCCTTGCGGGAGCAGAATTGTTATACCTCTTCGACGACTGCGAGGCCTCACTCGTCCTGGTGGACATGGACCTGATGGACAGACTCTCCGAGATGGATCCGAAGGCGACGGTACGCACACTTCACGGCGAAGGTGCTTCCTTTCTGACCGGTCTCGAGACCATCGATTCGGCCGAATCGGCTTTCGTAGGTGATGCCGCCGACACCGACACGGTGCAGCTTCTCTACACCTCGGGCACAACGTCGAAGCCCAAGGGCGCGATCATGTCTCATCGCGCGCTGACACACGAGTACATGTCGAGCATCCTGGCACTGGACTGCAACGAATTCGACCGCCCCTTGCACGCGATGCCGCTGTACCATTCGGCTGGGATGCACGTCTTTCTTCTTCCGTATCTGGCGGTCGGTGCCACCAACCACATCATCACGGTGCCCAGCATTCCGGCGATCATCGAACAGATGACGACGCACGAGCTCACCGCAGTGTTCCTCGCGCCCACTGTGTGGGTACCCCTGGTCAATCACCCCACCTTCGAGGCGTGCGGCCTGCCGACGCTGAGGAAGGCGTTCTACGGAGCGTCGATCATGCCTGCCGTCGCCCTCGAACGACTACGTTCTCATTGCCCGAAGGCAGGTCTGTACAACTGCTTCGGTCAGTCCGAGATCGGGCCGATGGCGACTGTTCTGCGGCCCGACGAGCACGCGGAGCGCCCGCTCTCGTGTGGTCGGTCGGTCATGTTCGTCGAGCTTCGCGTGGTCGACGCGCAGTTCGAGGACGTGGCAGCGGGGGAGATGGGAGAGATCCTCTATCGCTCACCTCAGCTGTGCGACGGCTACTGGAACAAACCCGAAGCGACGGCCGAGGCGTTTCACGATGGGTGGTTCCGTTCGGGCGATCTGGCGCGCCGCGACGAAGAGGGTTACGTGACCATCGTCGACCGGATCAAGGACGTCATCAACACCGGCGGTGTGCTGGTCGCCTCGCGCGAGGTCGAGGACGTGCTTTACGGACATCCTGCTGTCGCCGAGGTTGCAGTGATCGGCATGCCGCACCCGCGTTGGATCGAGGCCGTGACTGCATTCGTGGTCCGTAAGCCTGGAATGACGGTCGATGAAACAGAACTGATCACGCACGGGCGAACCGAGCTCGCGTCGTTCAAACTGCCCAAGATGGTCGTCTTCGTCGACGAACTCCCGCGCAACAGTTCAGGAAAGTTACTCAAGCGTCAGCTGCGCAATGGCGACGCGGTCGCAGCGCTGTCGACCCGATGAAAGTGGCGAATTCCCGCCTACCGATAGTGCTGCGACGTAATCTGAAAACGGACTATCGGTAACGAGATCGTGAGCGGCGAACGACATGTACAGATCTGTGAGCGATTCTGGTCGATCACCGACCGCGTCGACACCTCCAGAGGTGTCCGCGTGGCAGTACAAAGCCGTATTCGAGCTGCTCGAGGTGTGCCAGGACGCTCGCAGTTTGTCGGAATTCAAGGTGAGGCTCGTCGAGTCCTTGGGCGAGATGTTCGGATATGCCAACACCACATTCTTGCAGGGTGCGACATACGCGGACATATTCGACGATGCGAAGGCGGTGACGCAGGGCAGAACGACTGCGATTTTGGAGGAGTATCACGAACGGTGGAGGGACAAGGATATCTTTCGTCTGCCTGCCTCGGCCAAAGCGCTCGTGGGCGGATCGGTACTCAGCCACACCCAGATCGGTCGCATACCGGACTCCACGAAAAGTTATCTCAGCGAATTCCTGTACAGGCACAAGCTGCACAGCGTTTCTGCAATGCATCTGAATTTACCGAACAACGGCCACGCGCTCGTCGGCATCTTCGACTCCGCTGACATGGAACCGGACGAAACCGATCTTCACGTTCTCCGGCTCGTAGCACGTCAGTTGACCTGCATTGCACGAACCATGCCTTCGGATGAGCAGCGCGTGTGGCTGGACAGGCTGACGACGCGTCAGCAACAGATAGCAGCGCTCGTCGCCGAAGGTCGCACGAACGACGAACTGGCACTCGAACTCGGCTTCACCCTCGACACCGCGAAAAAACACGTCAGCCGAATCTTCTCGAGGGTAGGTGTACGTAACCGTGCAGAGTTCGTCCGTGAATATCACGCACATACGATTGTCCGACCGTAAGGTCGGCTCAGCGCGTTGCGGGTATTGCAGACGGAAGGCGCTGCCCATGGCCCTCGGTCCGAGTGTCACATGCTTATCGCCGAACGGCACGTATCCGCTCACGGGCTGGTGTGCAACGACGGAGTGACGCACCGAAGTGCCTGTTTCTCAGTGCTTCTCGGCGAATTAAGTCATTGTGGCCGATCCTGATGAGCAGTTACGGGCAAGCCTCGGACTTCGGAGGCGATGCGGTGCAGCGGCAGTACTCCATGACCAGCATGCATCGATGCGGTCGTCGGATACGTGGGAGTCGTTGCAAGCGAGCAACTTCGAGTTTCGAGTCGAGTTCGGAGTCGCTCCGATCTCTAGTCGCTTCGATCCCGCAAGTTTATCGGGGTGCATACCGGTATCCGGACAGGGGGCGCGTTTCAGCCAGTTGACATAATGTTGATTATCGGCAAAATATGGCCGCAGCTCGGAGGCCGTGTCGATGGTCGGCAGGTCATCTCGCGTGCGCTGATACATTCCGGGTAGGTCCTTGTCGCCTGTCCATCGGCAATCCGCTTTCTCGAGTGGCCTCCGGCCGTCATCCGTGGAGTTGCCCAGCAGGCGGCTGCTCGCCGCGAATCGATGGAATGCTCGGTATCGACGTAACCCGGGCGGCCCTTTTCTGGTCGCCTCCTGGGGTCGACTTCAGGTCCAGCTCCATCACATCGAATCGTCACTGTGACGATTCGATGTGATGGAGCGGAACTGCCATTTGTTGCCACCTGACATCGGCGATAATCGCTCGAGGCACAAACAGTCGTTGTGGTCAGTACTGGCCGATCGACTGGTCGAATCACCCGTTCCTGTTACGCTCCGAGGAATTGTTGCTCGGGGCAAAAACCAGCCGAAGGTCACTCGATGTTTGCCGTTCGTCCGTTCAGCTCGGCCTCGGGTCGAAATGCGTCACGCCCACGCGAGGACACGTCGGTGTCGGAGTTGTTGGATCTGGACGCGACTCGAACTCGCCTCATTCGATTGATCGTCGGCTTGGGTACGTTCTCGATCGGGCTCATCGGATTGCTCAGCGCACCGTCCGAGGAGTACAGCGGTTGGCGAGTGTATGCGGTGGTCGCCATCAGTCTGACCGCGTTTCCGGTCGCGCTGCGTTGGGTGTTCGGCAGATGGCCCGGCCGGCGTCTGCTGAGCGCGTTCATCGTGTATTCGGATATATCCATCGCGGTCAGTCTGGTGATGAAAGACACGGCGTTGACGGCAATGGGCGGAACGGTCTTGTTCGCTGTAGTCACGATGCTGGCCGTAATAGCGGTGCCGCCACTCCCCTGCGCCATACATATGCTTTTCGCTACGGCCATTCTGTCCGTCGTGGCCGTACGCACGGTCCAGGCCGACATCGCCAGCGGCTGGGTCGTCGCCGCACACAGCTTGACCATGTTGTTGATATTCGCCTCTCCACTGGTCTTGGTGGTGTACGTGAGCGAACTCCGTTCTCGTGCAAGAGAATCGCTGGTCGATCCGCTGACCGGTCTGCACAACCGTCGCGGACTGTTCGCCGCGGTTGCTGCCACCGCCATGGCGACGTCGGATGTCGAACCCAGGGTGATATGCGCCGTTGCCGCCGACGTCGACGGGATGAAGCGTGTCAACGACAACTACGGACACCACACCGGCGACGCCGTCCTCGTCGACGTTGCCCAGCATCTGCGAGCGTTGGCCGCAAACCGCTGGATCGTTGCACGATTGGGCGGTGACGAGTTCGCATGCATCGCCGTCGGTCGGCGTGCCGACCTCGCTGCTCGAACCGATGACCTCGTAGCGAGCCTGACACAGGCCCGGATGTTGTCCGGACTCACCGTCAGCGTCGGGTCGGCGGCCGTACACATCGACGCGGACAGCAATGTTCGGCAGTCTGCGCACGACGTACTGCGCATCGCGGACTCGGAGATGTATCGCGCGAAACGCAGTCGCTGGCCGGCGTGAGCAGGTGTCTCTCCCCTGGCCTGCGCCTTCCACTCGGCGTTGGGTGGTCACGCGCGTCGGTCACGGACGCTCCTCGAGAGGTACCGGTTCCGTTGTAGATCTGGGAAACTTCTCGGTTTCGGGCGTTCCGAGAGCGGGGTCGAATTCGTCGCCGACGGGATCGGGGGGCGTAGCACCCACCTGATCCGCCAACTCCAATCCCGCACCTGCGTAGACGTTGAACGCGATGTCCACGCCGTGCTCCTTGGCCCACTGCACTTCGTCGTCGTAGCGAGCCACGGCTGCGACCGTTCCACTGAATCCGGATTCGCGCAGACAGGCGAGTGCTGTGACGTTGGCACCGTGACGTGGCATCGCGAGCACGGCAATGCGGACCGACTCGGAATGCCGCAGTTGATTCCAGAAATCGAGATCGGTTGCGTCCCCCTCGATGACTCGCAGTCCTTGATCGGCGAGGCGGCGAATACGAGGCCCGTCGTAGTCGACTCCCACCACATCGAGACGGTAGTGATCGGTGAGTCGCTGATAGGCCGCGAATCCGACACGACCCATGCCGATCACGACGACCTCGGCGTCGCCGGCGTCGCCGGATCGCTCCTCGGGATGCAGGCTCTGCTCGTCCTGCTCGGGCAGACGTGTCGCGATCTTCTCGACCATCAGGTGTCCACGGCCGTTCACCAGAGCCGACGCGACAAAACTCAGAGCTACGGCGATCGACATTTCGACCAGCCATGCCGGTGCGAGGAGGCCGGTCGTCACACCTACCGAAACGACGATCAGACCGAACTCGGAGTAGTTCATCAGGCTCAGTCCGGCGAGGAGCGCGGTCCGATATCGCAACTTCATCATGGCGAACAAGCCCAGGTACAGGACGGATTTGAGTGGCAGCAGGAGCACCATGAGCAGGGCGACGCCAAGACTGGGTAGGTCCGGCAACCCGGACAGACCGATCGAGACGAAGAAGCCGACCAGGAGCAGTTCCTTGATGTGGAACAGCGATCGTGACAGTTCGGACGAGGCCGGATGCGATGCCAGCAACACACCGATGACCAGCGCGCCCAGGTCCCCTTTGAGTCCGAGGGCGGAGAACAATGCGTAACCCGGGACCAGCGCCATCACGATGCCGAACAGCGATTGCATCTCGCCGTGGCCCAGTCCGCTCCATATTCTCCGAAGGATCCGCGTCACCGGCCACAGCAGTACCAGCGTCACCGCCCATGGGCTCGGTAGTGAACCGCTGGTGATCGTGAGGAAAACCACGGCAACGATGTCCTGCATGACCAGGACACCGATCGCCACGCGCCCGTAGAGGGCGTGCGACTCCCCTCGCTCTTCGAGAACTTTGACCACGAACACTGTGCTCGAGAACGACATCGCAAAGGCGAGCAACGCTATCGTCGTCAGGCTCTGGCCGGACAACATGGCCAATCCGGCGACGGCGGCGAGCCACAGCACGGTGGTACCGACCACGATGCTCGCCACCAGATGCACCGAGGTCGTCAGCCACACCTCCCGGCGCAGAAGAATACGAACGTCGAGCTTGAGGCCGATAGCGAACAACAGCAGCGTCACGCCCAGATCGGCGATGAGCTCGAGCTGGGGCACCTCACCGACATCGAGCGCATTGATGACGAAACCGGCAGCGAGAAACCCGACCAGGGGAGGTAGCCGTACCACCATGGCAAGTCCGCCCAAACCGAAGGCGATGACGAGGTAGATCGCGGCAATTGTCATGCACGGTCCCTTTGCTGGTGGGCTGCAACCGGATCTCCAACGGATCGACGACATCGGCACATGCCGTCGGAGTGCCCCCAGTATCCCGGCATTGCGGGTATTTCACAGCGCACGAGTACCGACGAGAACGGCGATCGACGAAGTCGTCAGATGACTTCGTCGATCGCCGTGAGCACGATCGAGCTACCGGTCCCTCCGTGCGGAAGGTCTCAGAGCTCGAACTCGGCCGGATCGATTCCGACTGCGAAGCACGCATTGCGTACGGCAGCCTTCTCGTGATCGTCGAAATGCCCGTCCGCGCCGCCGATGATGATGCCGATCTGGATGACGGCTCGTGCCTGGTCGGGCTTCGACTTCAACTTGCCGATCGTCGCTGTCGCCTCGACCTTCCCGAAGTCGAAGTCTCCTTGCAGCTTGTCGCAGTACCAGTCGAACTTCTGCCGAAGCTCGTCGGGCTCGAACACCCGCAGGGCCTCGTTGCCGGCGATCAGGGATGCCGTTTTCTGGCGCTCGGCAGGATCGATGGTGCCGTCCGCCGCCGCGATCAGGGCACACATGGCCATGCTGCCGTTGGCGAATTCCTTGTTCTTGAACTGGCTGGTCTTGGTCTGCAGCTGGCCGTTCAATTCCTGTGCCTTGGACTTGAGTTGATCCCAGAACGCCATGGAGCTCCTCACTAGGTCGTACCGTCCGCGCAGTCGCACGGACGGTACGACCATTGTCCATGGAGTCGGTGAACGAGACGGGAACCGCAGTTCAGCGCAGCCGCTCTGCGTCGTGCGCCTTGGCCAACAGTTCGGCACACAGTCGGTGCAGTTCCGCGGCGTCGGCCCCTTCCGCCACCGCCGTGCCGACATCCTCGGCGGCACACCGAACCTCGAACGCTCGGTCGGCCGCCGCCGACACCTCCTCGGCGGTCAGCACGACGGCGTCGTCGGGAATCGACGTTCCCTTGATTGCGCTGCGCTGCTCGTAGGCGCGTTGACGGCACGATTGACGGCAGTACCGCCGCTTGCGGCCGGTTCCGGTGTCGGCGACCGGGCGCCCACACCAGGCGCAGGTCTGGTCGCGGCGGGTTCTGGCGGACATGGTCGTTCAGCCTACTGCGGTCGCGAGGTAAGATCGCTCGATAAGCTGCGCCGATGGGACCGCACCGGGGCTCATCGGCCCGGGAACGAACCGGCGCGCGGCGACGTTGTAGATCAGTGGGTAGACGGTGTAGTTCGATGTCGACGGATGGCTTCGACGCACGTACCTACTATCGATGGAGAGGACTTCACCATGGCAGATCGTGTACTTCGAGGTAGCCGACTGGGAGCGGTCAGCTACGAGACCGACCGTGATCACGACCTGGCTCCCCGCCGCGTTGCGCGCTACCGGTGCGACAACGGCGAGGAGTTCGACGTACCGTTCGCCGACGATGCCGAGATCCCCGGAACGTGGGCATGCCGCAACGGGTTGGAAGGGTCGCTGATCGAGGGCACCGCGCCGGAGGCCAAGAAGGTCAAGCCTCCCCGTACCCACTGGGACATGCTGCTCGAGCGTCGTTCGGTCGACGAGCTCGAGGAACTTCTCAAGGAGCGCTTGGACCTGCTGAAGGTGAAGCGCCGCGGCGCATGATTGTCGTTGCTCACTGCACCGCCTGATTGGAAACAATCCGGCGGTGCAGTTTTTTTATGTATTTCGAACCCATTAGATGTTTTCGCACGCTTTGTTGCATTCATTGTCGCCTGAGCAGGGATTCCAATTACGATCGAGTGGCGGCGTGACAGTCCGAGGTGACATCATCGAGTATCGGTTGTCACATAGGTGGACGATTCGTGAACGGTCGCCGTAACGGTTGTCGGAGAATACCGATAAACAGCAGCACCGGAGTCGATAAATCAGGGGGCAACAACTCGTGAGCCAGGATTCTGATCAGCGCTCGACCGACGCTTTGCGTACGGCGGCCTCCGAAGCGGAATCGGAAGGTCATCGTGCGGTCGGCGAGCAAAAGCTTGCGGAGTTGAGGCGCGAGTTGGACGGAATCGACGAAGTTCTTCGCGCTGCAATTCGAGATCGCATCGATGTGTGTGTACGTGTTGCACACGTAAAACGTGAACACGCGATTCCGATGATGCAACCGGGCCGCGTCGGGCTGGTGACCGAGCGAGCGAGAGACTTCGCATCGGCCAACGGTTTGTCTCCCGACTTTCTCGAAGATCTGTACCGATCGATGATTGCAGAGGCATGTCGCGTCGAGGATTCGATCATCGATTCTCCGCCGCCCGGCCTCGACAGTGAACGGTAGAAGCACCCCGATGACGATCCATACGCTCCTGGTGGACAATTACGATTCGTTCACCTACAACCTGTACAGCCTTCTGGCCGAGGTGAACGGTCGGCCGCCGACGGTGGTCAAGAACGACGTCGAATGGACGTCACTGGATTTCGATGCCTACGACAATGTCGTGATCTCGCCCGGTCCCGGGCGCCCGGATCTGGAGCAGGACTTCGGGATCAGTGCCCGAGTGATCAACGAGTCCGGTCTACCGATACTCGGCGTGTGCCTCGGGCATCAGGGTCTGTGTCATCTGTTCGGTGGCACCGTGGATCTCGCGCCGGCGCCGATGCACGGCAGGATCACCGACATCACTCATACCGGTGTGGATCTGTTCGCCGGGATTCCGTCGCCGTACTCGGTTGTGCGGTACCACTCGCTCGTCGTGACCCGTACCCCTGCCGACTTCGAGGAAGTCGCATGGACGCCCGACGGACTGGTCATGGCAGTTCGGCACCGCAGCAAGCCCATGTGGGGAGTTCAGTTCCATCCCGAGTCGATCAGTACCGAATACGGCCGTGAACTTCTCGCCAACTTCCGCGATCTGACACTGGCACAATCGAGTGCATCGAGTGCTGCGCGTACTCAGGATTCGATGTTCACCATCGAGACACGTTCGCTCGACGAGGCTTTCGATTCCGAGCAGGTATTCGAAGCCCTCTTCGCGGACGGCTCGAAGAGTTTCTGGCTGGACGGCAGCGCGGCTCTCGAACCCGACTGCAGGTTCACCGTCATGGGCGACTGCTCGGGTCCCCACGCTGAGTACGTGACCTATTCGGTTGCTGAGACGACGGTGACCGTGCAGGGTGCCGACGGTACGACCGAGCTCATCCACTCGACATTCTTCGACTACATCGACGACCGATTGCGAGAGCGGGCCACTCCCCCTCGGCACGACTTACCGTTTGCTTTCGGGCTCGGCTACGTGGGGTACCTGGGTTACGAACTCAAGGCGGACACCGGTGGGCAGCTGGTTCACACAGCTGCGACTCCCGACGCATCGATGGTCTTCGCAGATCGCGCGCTGGTGTTCGACCACGAGGCAGGCACCCTCTATCTGATGGGGTTGGCCACCACCCCCGGGGATCCTGTGTTGGCGCAGTGGTTCGACTCGGTCACCGACACCCTGCGTGGCCTGTCCCGAAAGGCCACCTCGGTCGACCGTGCGGGTGCGCCTGCGACCGGCACTCCCCTACTCGGAGCCGATCGGTCGCTCGAGCCCCGACTGCGCCACGACCGTGCCCACTATCTGGATCTGATTTCCCAGTGCCTTGCCGAGATTCGCTCCGGTGAGACGTACGAGGTCTGCTTGACCAACACGGCGACCGTAGCCGGTTCCATCGACGCAACCGCCACTTACTCGTACATGCGCGAGATCAACCCCACTCCGTACAGTGCGCTGCTGAAGTTCCCCGAGCTGTCCGTGTTGAGTGCGTCTCCGGAACGCTTCTTGCGCATCGACGCCGACCGCATCGTCGAGTCCAAACCGATCAAGGGAACGCGTCCCCGCGGGGCCACAGCGGAGGACGACAACGCACTCAAGGCGGACCTCGTCGCGAACGAGAAGGACAAGGCCGAGAACCTGATGATCGTGGACCTGGTGCGCAACGACCTCGCCCAGGTGTGCGTGCCGGGGTCGGTACACGTTCCCAAGCTGTTCGATGTCGAAACCTACGCTCCGGTACACCAATTGGTCTCGACCGTTCGTGGTCGCCTGCGCGACGACGCGTCCGCGGCGGACTGTATCCGTGCTGCGTTTCCGGGTGGATCGATGACGGGAGCACCGAAGATCCGCACGATGGCGATCATCGACAAGCTCGAAGACGGACCGCGGGGGGTGTACTCGGGTGCCATCGGTTACTTCTCGATCACCGGCACCGCGGACTTCTCGATCGTCATTCGCACGATCGTGGCCACCGAGCACGAAGTGACCTACGGGGTGGGTGGCGCAATCGTGGCACTGTCGGATCCCGACGAGGAATTCGAGGAGACGATGGTCAAGGCTGTATCGATGCGCCGAGCGCTGACCGGGCGAACCGCGAACAGCGGGTAGAGCACACGCGCTCCACCCGCTGTTCGTAGATCCTTCGGCTCGAGGCCGTCCTGCCTTACGGAGTGGTGAAGTATTCGAACACAGCAGGCTGGGCCTGCGGGTTTCCGTTGCTGGTGCCGATGACTGCGCCGGCCACCGTACCGATGACGGTTCCGATGATGCACCCGGAGATGAAGTTCGGGAAGATCGACACACAGCCGATGGCGAAACCGAGGCCTGCGCCGATCGCCGTGCCGACACCGCCGCCGTTGTTCCAGCCGATGGCGAGCTGATTGACCATGTTGTCGAATGCCTGCTGCTTGGTCCGCGGACCTGCGACCTCGGCGACGGGAACCGTCTGCGGAGTCAACGTCAGTTCGCGGCCCTCGGCACCGATCAGCGGTGCGATCGAATAGACGGTGCCGTTGATGGTGTACTCCAGCGGAACAGATGCAACCGTGGCGCCGGCCTGGTCGATGATGGACACGGTCTCGCTCGTGGCATCGACCCGGAACAGTCCGGCATCGAGGACGGTGGTGACCGTTCCGTCGGGGTTGACCGACGTCTCGTAGTTCACCGGGTCCGACGACGGGTCTGCCACAGCATGGCCTGCACCGGTGGCCACCGCAGCGGTCAACGCCACCGCTACCGTTGCTGTTCTGATCAGTTTCACTTCTGTCCCCTGGTGGTTGTGATTCGTATTCGACGGCATTCGTGTCGAATGCCGATGGTATTCGTAGATCTGCCCTTCGATGTGAAGAACACACCAATCGTTATTCGGGTGTATTACCGAGATGCGAATCGACGACCGGCCCGATCACCGTGGCAGCGTCCGCATTGGTCATCTCGTTGTGGAAAACGTCGACATCGTGGATGACGATATCTCCTGTCACATACGGCCGCCATTCTTGCGGGGATCGAACAATTCCATCGCTCGCACCCTTAGTTGCGGAGAAGAACAAAACATCTCCGTCGAAGACGTCCGGGACGAATTCGGCCATTATTCGAGTCGAGTTCTCGAATCCCGCATTGATACGTCGGAGATGGTCGGCAGAAATACCGGTCGTCTGCCCCAACGACTCGTCGAGTAGTTCGACGCCCCGTTCGTAGGTCAACGGCTCGGACGACGGTTGTGCCGTCAGGTCGAGCCCCAATCCCGCAAGCAGATTCTCGACGCTCAACGCTCCCCCGTCCGGTTCGCCGTCGTGGCCGTCGACGTAGCTGTCCAGCAGAGCGAGCGTCCGAACATCGCTGCCGGTGCTGCGCAGTTCCACGGCTATCGCATGAGCGAGCGAGCCGCCGAGCGACCACCCGAGAAGGTGGTAGGGCCCCACCGGCTGGACGGCACGAATCTCGTCGGCGTAGCGGTGTGCGAGATCGCGAATGGATCCGAAGGTCGACCCTTCCACGATGCTCGGCAGCTGCAGGCCGTACACGGGACGCTCGTCGCTCAGCTGTGAGACGAGACCGGCGTATCCCCACGACAACCCGATTCCCGGGTGGACGCAGAACAACGGGGCCTTGGACCCGGTACCGCGCAGCGGAATCACGACTCCGAACACCGAGTCGAGATCCGCGCCCCCGGCGTCGGCATCTGCGGCGACGCGTGCGGCCAGCCCTGCCGGTGTCGGATCGACGAACAGCGCTTGCAGTGGGACCCGGACTCCGATGGCGTTCTCGATGGCGGGCACGATCTTCGTGGCCACCAGCGACGTTCCGCCCAGCTCGAAGAAGTTGTCGTCCATGCCGACCCGATCGACCCCGAGAACCTGAGCGAACGCATCGGCGATAGCAGCTTCCACATCGGTCGTCGGTGCCCGGTACGGCGTTGTCGACGTCGTCAGTTCCGGAACCGGCAGTGCCCGCCGATCGAGCTTGCCCACAGGAGTGAGCGGAATGTCGTCGAGCTCGATGATCGCCGACGGAACCATATGCCGTGGAAGCATTTTGGCGACGCGATCGCGAAGTGCTTCGGTGTCGACCGATTCGCCGTCGGCCGCGAGGACGTAGGACACGAGAACTGTGTCACCGGACGCCGCCGTGTGCCCGATCGTGGCGGCGAACCCGACCTGGTCGTGCTCGGTGAGGGCGGAGTCGATCTCACCGAGTTCGATACGGAAACCGCGCACCTTGACCTGGAAGTCACTGCGGCCGACGAACTCGACGGCCCCTGCACTTCCCCAGCGCACGACGTCACCGGTTCGATACATCCGATCGCCCGGAGTGCCGAACGGATCGGCGACGAAGCGCTCGGAGGTCAGCCCGAAACGACCGAGGTATCCGCGGGCGGTACCGGGGCCGGCGATGTAGAGCTCGCCCGACACTCCGGCCGGAACCGGCCGCAGTCGTGCGTCGAGCACCTGGAACCGGAAACCGGTTCCAGGCCTGCCGACGTCCACTGCGCCACCGGGCACCAGCGGTCCACCGACACTTGCCTGGATGGTGGTCTCGGTCGGACCGTAGCCGTTGAACATCTTGCGGCCCGGTGCCCATTTCGCCACCAACTCCGGAGTGCATGCCTCACCTCCGACGGCAAGGACCCGAACGCTGCCCAGACGTGACTCGTCGATCGACGACAGCGCCGCGGGAGTCAGGAACGCATGGGTGACGTGTTCGGATTCGAGCAGGTCGGCCAAGTCGCCGCCGCCGAAGACTCCCGGCGGCACGATCACGACGGTGGCACCGACGCCGAACGCCATCGTCAGCTCGTAGATCGATGCGTCGAAACTCGGCGACGCGATGTGTGACACACGCGAATCCCGAGTGGGGCGGAATCGCTCGAGCACCTCGGCCTGGAGGTTGGCCAAGCCACGGTGCCGCACTGCAACGCCCTTCGGGCGACCGGTCGAACCCGAGGTGTAGATCAGGTAGGCGGGGTGGTCGATGTGCAGGGTCGCCGTGCGCTCGACGTCGGTCACCGCGTCTGCCGGATAGCGAGACAACTCCGCGGAAATTTCCGGATCGTCCAGCACCAGCCACGGAACGGTGTCGGGCAGCGATTCTCTGCTGTCGATGTCGGTCAGACCCATTGCGGCACGGGAATCTTCGAGCATGTGCGCGATTCGGTCCGCCGGGTAGTTCGGATCGACGGGCAGGAAGGCGGCACCGGTCTTGGCCACAGCCCACACCGACAGCACCGACTCGATCGATCGAGGCAGCGCCAACGCGACGAACGTCTCGGGACCGACGCCGTAGTCGATCAGCATTCGAGCGATTCGGTTGGACCAGCTGTCGAGATCGGCGTACGACAGGCTGATGCCTCGGTAGGTGACGGCGACTGCGTACGGGTCGAGCGCGACGGCCGCCGCGAGCAACTCCGGCCACGTCCGGACTGCCGCGTCCGCGTTTCCTCGCGCCGGCACCAACTCGCGCAGCTCGTCGGCGCCCAGAATTTCGATGTCTCCGACCACCGTGTGTCGGTCGCGTCCGACGGCATCGAGAACTCGAATCAGTCGCGCCGCGATGGCCTCGACGCTGGCCGCGTCGAACAGCGATGTGGCGTAGTCGAACGCGGCCTCGAAGCCGGACGGACGCCCGTCCTCGTCGAAGGTCTCGGACAGCAGCAACTGCAGATCCTGCTTGGCCACGGGAACGTCGAAGTCGAAGCCCTCCACGCGTAGGTCCGGAAGCTCGACCGAGGCCTTCTCGTTGTTCTGGAACGACAGCGCAACCTGCGAGAGCGGAGCGTATGCCGTCGAACGAGTGGGATTGAGAACCTCGACGATTCTCTCGAAGGGCATTTCGGTGTGATCGAATGCGTCGAGATCGTGTGCCTTGACCTGGTTCAGCAGGTCGTCGAACGAAGCGGACTCGTCGACCCGACTGCGCAGCACGAGCGTGTTGACGAACATGCCCACGAGGTCGTCGAGTGCAGCGTCACCGCGCCCGGCCACCGGGGTGGTGATCGCGATGTCGTCGGTACCGCTCAAACGAGCCAGAACGACGGCGAACGCGGCGTGCAGAACCATGAACATGCTGACGTTCTGTTCGCGAGTGATGTCGACGAGGGCCCGATGGATGTCGGCATCGACGGTGAAGCGAACTCGGCCACCGCGGAAGTCCTGAGTGGTAGGCCTCGGCCGGTCCGTCGGCAACGGCAACAGATCGGGAAGACCCGCGAGCGCAGTGGACCAGTGCTCGAGCTGAGCCGCTGCCACGCTCGACGCGTCCTGCTCGTCTCCGAGCAGCGACCGTTGCCAGATCGTGTAGTCGGCGTACTGGACGGGCAGCGGCTGCCAGTTCGGTGCCATACCTGCGCTGCGCGCCGAGTACGCGAGCACGACGTCGCGAGCGAGAGGTGCCATCGAGGCACCGTCGGCAGCGATGTGATGCACCACCATGGCGAGCACGAAGACGGGATCCTGGGATGCGTCGACGTGGGTATCGAGCACCTCGAACAGCGCGACGTGTACCGGAATTTCGGTGGTCACGTCGAATCCTCGACCTGCCAACAGAGCGACGCGGTCGGTCAGAACAGCGGCATCGATCCGTTCGGATTCGACCACAGGCGCGACATCGGCGGCCGGGTGCACGAGCTGCACCGGGAACTCCGGGCCGTCGGGGAAGGTCGTGCGCAGAGACTCGTGGCGTCCCAGAACATCGACCACCGCGTCGGCCAGCGCAGCAGTGTCGAGCCGCCCGGTCAGTTTGACGACCAGCGGCACGTTGTACGCGGCCGACGAGGTGTCGAACTGGTTGATGAACCACATACGCTGCTGGGCGAGCGAGAGCGGAATGTGCTCCGGACGCGCCGCCGCAACGAGAGCCGGGCGCTGCGCGCGAGTGTCGGACGTGCCGACCGCGCTTGCCAATCCCGACACCGTCGGGGTCTCGAAGATCGTGCGCACACCGATCGAGGTGCCGAACTCGGCGTTGACGCGAGCGATCACCCGCGTTGCACTGAGCGAGTCGCCACCGAGCTCGAAGAAGCCATCGTCTGCACCGACTCGATTCACCTCGAGAATCTCGGCGAAGACCGCAGCGACCGTCAGCTCGGCAGGCGTGCTCGGCTCTCGGTACGAGGTGGCCGAGCCGAACTCGGGTACGGGCAGTGCGGCGCGATCGAGCTTGCCCACCGGAGTGAGCGGAATCGACTCGAGCACGACGATGGCGCTGGGCACCATGTGCGACGGCAGTGCGGCGGCGAGATGATCGCGCAGAACCGCCGTGTCGAAAGCATCGACCGTCTCTGCTGGGCTGTCTCCCGTCAGGCGTACGTACGCCACGAGCACAGTGGCACCGTTCGGCCCCGGAGTTCCGAAGGTGGCTGCAAAATCCACCGCCGGATGCGCGGAGAGTGCGGCGTCGATCTCCCCGAGTTCGATGCGGAAGCCGCGGACCTTGACCTGCGAGTCGCTTCGACCGACGTACTCGATGGTCAGATCGGCCGACCAGCGCACCACATCTCCGGTGCGGTACATCCGGGCGCCGGGAGCGCCGAACGGGTCGGCGACGAATCGCTCGGCCGTCAGCCCCATCCGATCGTGGTAACCGCGGGCCAGTCCGACGCCCGCGAGATACAGCTCACCTGCAACCCCGATGGGAACCGGCTGCAGCCGCGAGTCGAGGACCACCTCGTACACACCCCGCACCGGCCCGCCGATCGAGACCGGCTCGCCGGCGACCATCGGTGCGCTGATGTTGGACATGATGGTGGCCTCGGTCGGTCCGTAGCCGTTGAACAGGTTGCGACCGGGAGCCCACTTGGTGACCAACTCGGCCGGGACGGCCTCGCCGCCGACGACGACATCGGCGAACGTGTCGAGACCGGCCGGATCGACCGAGGCGAGGGCGGACGGGGTGATGAAGCCGTGAGTGACCGATTCCTCGGCCAGCAACGATGCCAGCTCGGCTCCGCCGTACACCGTGGGCGGAACGATCACCATCGTGGCTCCGACGCCGAACGCGAGCAGGTACTCGAGCACGGACGCGTCGAAACTGGGCGACGAAACATGCAGTGTGCGTGAGTCCTTCGTGACCCGGTAGCGCTCGCGCTGCTCGGTCGCGAAGTTGTCGAGGCCGGTGTGGGTGACCACGACCCCCTTGGGAACTCCGGTCGAACCCGACGTGTAGATCGTGTACGCGGCACTCGAGAGGGTGACGCGACCATGGCGTTCGTCCTCCGCGATGGGCTCGTCGCTCACCGCGTTCGGACCGTCCGTGCCGAGGTCGTCGAGAACGATCCACGGGACGGTCGACGGCAGACCGTCGAGATGAGCGCGGGTGGTGACACCGAACGTTGCGCCGGAGTCGGCCAGCATGTGTTCGATGCGATCGGCGGGGTAGTTCGGATCGACCGGTACGAAGGCGGCTCCGGACTTCGCGACGGCCCAGACCGTCAGCACCGACTCGATGGAGCGAGCGATCCCGAGCGCTACGAACGTCTCGGGGCGCACACCGTGGCCGAGCAGAATGCGCGCGAGCCGGTTCGACTGTCGGTCCAGCTCTCGGTACGTCAACTCGCCGTCGACGCTGCGGACTGCGATGGCGTCAGGATCGACGGCAGCTGCGTCGGAGAAGATCTCCGGCAACAACCGCGCCGACCGGCCCTCGAGTCCGAACACCGGAGCCAGAGAGGCGAACTCGGCATCGGCCAGCAGCCGGAGTCGAGCCAGTGGCTGCTGTTCGTCGGCAAGGACCGCGTCGAGTACCCGCTCGACTCGATCGACGATCGCGTGCACGTCCTCGAGCTCGAACAGCTCGGGCAGGTACTTGGCCTTGAGGTTGAGGCGCTCGTCGACCGACGACACCAGAGTCAGCGGGTAGTGCGCGGCGTCGGTGCCGAGGATGTCCGTCACCTGCATGCCTGCGAAATCTGTTGCCGCAGAAGCTCCGGCGCGATCGACCGGGTACGACTCGAACACCGTCAAGGTGTCGAATGCGACGCCGGCACCGGCCGCGCGCTGGATGTCGGTCAGACCGAGGTAATGGTGGTCCAGCAGTGACGCCTGCTCGGCCTGGACGCGATCGACCAAGGCTCCGAGTGTTTCGCTTCGATCGAGAGTGACTCGAACGGGCAGCGTGTTGATGAAGAGCCCGATCATGCCCTCGATACCGGAGACCTCAGGCGGCCGACCCGACACCGTGGCGCCGAAGACGACGTCCTCGCGTCCGGTCAGAGTGGCGAGCACGATGCCCCACGCGGTCTGAACGAGGGTGTTCAGAGTGGACCCGCGTCGCGCCGCGAAATCGCGCAGAGCCGCTGTGGTCTCTATCGACAACGACCGCTCGGTCTCGCTCGAGACGGTGGACAACTGGCGACCTCGATCACCGGTGACCAGTAGCGTCGGCTCCTCGACACCGGCCATCGCACTGACCCACTGCGCAGTGGAGATCGCGACGTCGCGTTGCCGCATCCACGCGAGGTAGTCCCGGTAGGCGGGCACACGCGGGAGCATCGAGTCGTCGGACTCGGTGACGTAGAGGGTGATCAGTTCCTTGACGACCAGCGGTGTCGACCATCCGTCGAACAGGATGTGGTGATTGGTCAGCAGCAGTCGCCAGTGATCGTCGGCGAGGGTGATCAGCGTGAATCGAAGGAGCGGCGCAGAGTCCATCTCGAACCGCACACCGCGATCGGCTGCGAGGACGGCCTCGAGCGCAGCCTCGACGTCGGCCTCACCGCGCAGATCGACCTGGGACCACGGCACTGTGACCGAACTCTGCACGACCTGCAGCGATTCGCCGGTGCTGTTGTGTACGAAGGCTGCCCGCAAGTTCGGATGACGAGAGACGAGCTTGTTCACAGCTGCTTGCATCCGCTCGGCATCGACGACGCCACGCAGCTCGAGACCGAGCTGCACCATGTAGGCATCGACGCCTGCGCTGTCGCTGCCGACCTCGCCTGCGAGGCGCGCATGGAAGAGCAGACCGGCCTGCAGTGGCGACATCGACCACACGTCGTCGAGGTCGGGGAACCGCTTCTCGAGCACCTCGATGGAGCGCTGATCGATGTCCACCAGCTCGAGGTCGGACGGGGTGAAGCCGCCCGCACCCTCGGCCGAGGCGTGCTCGGTGATCGCGGTCAGTGCTTGCGTCCACAGTTCGATCAACCGATCGACCTCGTCCGCACCCAGGATCCCGGCCGGGAACGCGAAGGTGGCGTCGAGCTGCGGACCGTCGGGTGTCGAGGTGGTCACGGCGTTGATGTCCAGCGCGGCAGGTACGGGCATGTCCGGGTTCTGCGCATCGCCCAGTTCGGCGTCGGCGACCGGAATCCAGCCCACGTCTTCCATACCCTCGGACGATCCGGTCGAGAATCGCCCGAGGTAGTTGAAGCTGACCTGTGGAGCGGCGAAGTCGGACAGCGCCTCGGTCCCAGCGGAATCGAGGTACCGCAACATGCCGTAACCGATTCCGTGATCGGGAATCTCCAACAGCTGTTCCTTGACGGCCTTGATCAGTGCACCGGCAGAGTCTCCACCCGACAACGCGTCGGCGATGTCCACCGAACCGAGGTCGAGTCGCACCGGGAAGATCGTGGTGAACCAGCCGACGGTTCTGCCGAGATCGGCTCCGGGAACCACGGCGTCTTCACGGCCATGGCCTTCGAGCGTGATCAGCGCACTGCGGACAGCGGCTCCCCGTTCACGACGCCATGCCGTGAGCGCGAGAGCCAACCCGGCCAGGAGGCCGTCGTTGACGCTGCCCCGGAAGACATTCGGCACCGTGGTCAGCAGACGCTCGGTGACCTCGACCGGAAGCGATGTGCGAATGCGCTGAACGGTGGCGTCGACATCGACGCTCTTGTCCAGTGGTCGCGAACCGATCGTCGGATCGTCGCCGCTGAGAATCCGCTGCCACAACCCGAGCTCGTCGGCGCGGCTCGCGGTGACCTCGGTCAATCCGGTGGACCACCGTCGCATCGACGTGCCGATCGGTGCCAGCACAGGCTCGTCGCCCGCGACGATCTGGCTCCAAGCCGTGGCCAGATCGGGAACGAGGATGCGCCAGGACACGCCGTCGATGACGAGGTGGTGCGCGACGACGAGCAGTCGGCCGGACCCGTTCGGGCCCTGGAACCACACCATCTGGACCATGACCCCGTCGGCGGGGACCAGTCGATCCGCTGCGGCGTCGAGTTCGGTTGCGGCGCGGGAGGAGAACTCGGCACCGTCCACGGAATCGACCGAGACGGCATGGATGACCGACGCGGCGGACACGGTCCCGATCGGAGATACGTCCTCGTGCCAGATGCCGTCCGCATCCTCGAACAGCCTCGACCGGAGCATGTCGTGACGATCGAGCACGGCCTGGACGGTGCGCTCGAGAGTCTCGCTCTCGATACCGACCGGAAGCTGAAGCAGGGCAGTCTGGGTGTAGCGACCGAAGTCGGTGCTGCGGTCCAACATCCAGCGAACGACGGGTGTGAGAGGCAGCGAGCCGACTCCCCCACCGTCGAGTTCTTCCAGTACGACGACGTCGCCCCCGAGAACAACGACCTCGGCCAACGCCGCGACGGTCTTGCGCTCGAAGATGTCGCGCGGAGCCAGGACCAGACCGGCCGCCTTGGCGCGTGAGACCAGCTGGATGGACATGATGCTGTCGCCGCCGAGAGCGAAGAACGAGTCGTCGACGCCGACGGTGTCGAGGCCTAGGACATCGGCGAACAACCCGGCGAGGATCGACTCGACTTCGGTTGCCGGCAAACGGCTTTCGGTCACGTTGGCGGAGAAGTCCGGAGCCGGCAGTGCTCGGCGATCGAGCTTTCCGTTGGCGGTCAGCGGCAGCTCGTCCAGCACGACCAACGCAGCCGGAACCATGTACGACGTCAGTGAGTGTCCGACGAATTCGAGAACGGCGGAGTGATCGAGTGTTCGACCCGCTTCGGCGACGACGTATCCGATCAGTCGATCACCGAATCCGTCGTCTCGAACCGAGACCACGGAAGCGGCGACACCGTCGAATGCGAGCAGCGCACTCTCGATCTCGCCGAGTTCGATGCGGAAGCCGTGCAGCTGTACCTGCATGTCACTGCGGCCCAGGTACTCGAGTGCCCCGTCGCGATTCCACCGCGCAGTGTCGCCGGTGCGGTACATGCGGGCACCGGCTTCTCCGGCCGGATCGGCGACGAAACGGGTGGCCGACAGGCCGGCCCGGCCCAGGTAGCCGCGAGAGAGCTGTGCCCCGGAGACGTACATTTCACCGGTCACACCCGGCGGAACCGGATTCAGACGCGTGTCGAGCACGGCGACGCGCAGTGCGGGGATCGCCTGACCGATGACGCTGGCCGAGGCCGACGCCGCGAACTGCTCGGTCAGGGCCAGGTGGCTCACGTGGACCGTCGTCTCGGTGATGCCGTACATGTTGACCAGAGTCGGCGCGGACTCGTCGTGTCGGGCGTACCAGCGAGCCAACTGACCGAGATCGAGTGCCTCGCCGCCGAAGATCACGTAGCGCAACGACAGGTCGGAGTCCGCGGTGCCGGCGAGGCTTTCGGTGGCCACTCGATCCGCTTCCGCGAACTGGTAGAACGCCGTCGGTGTCTGGTTGAGCACCGTGACCTTCTCGCGTGCCAGCAACTCGCGGAACAGCTCCGGGGAGCGCGCCGTGTAGTAGTCGACGACGACGAGCGTTCCACCGTGCAGCAGCGGTCCCCACAGCTCCCACACCGAGAAGTCGAACGCATACGAGTGGAACATCGTCCAGACGTCGCGATCGTCGAAATCGAAGAGATCAGCGGTGTTGGCGAACAGCGTCGCCACGTTGCGGTGCGCGATCTGCACACCCTTGGGTCGACCGGTGCTGCCCGAGGTGTAGATGACGTACGCGATCGAGTCGGCACTGGTGCCACCCGAGCGGTCCGCATCGGTCAGCGGCGCACCCGACATGCCGTCCAGTTCGGCGATCAGTTCGGGCGAATCGATCTCGAGGACATCGAGATCCGAGGCAGGTACTGCCGCACTGTCGGCGACCGTGGAGATCACACAGACCGGCGAGGCATCCTCGAGCATGAACGCCTGCCGATCCGCTGGGTAGGACACGTCGATCGGAAGGTAGCCGCCACCGGACTTGATCACCGCGAGCAGCGCGACGATGAGCTCCTCGTTGCGCGGCATCGCGACCGCCACGAGCGATTCCGAGGTCACACCGCGCTGGACGAGGAGTCGTGCGAGTCGATTCGACCGGTCGTCCAACTCGGCGTAGGTCAGCGTGCGATCTCCGAAGACGACTGCGCGCGAATCGGGGAATCGCGCTGCAGTAGTGGCGAATCGATCGAACAACGTTGCATCGGATGCCACGAGGCCCGCGTGATTCCACTCGCCCGTCATGGCGTCGAGCTCGCCCGGGAGCAGGAGATCGATGTCGCCGACGGCGCGCTCCGGATCGGCCGTCACGGCGGTGAGCACCGCGCCGAACCGCGCCGAGAACTCGTCGACGGACGATTCCTCGAACAGGTCGACCGCGTAGGTGATCGCGGCGGTCATTCCGGCCGGTGCACCGGACTCGTCGAACTCCTCGGCGACGGTCAGTTGCAGATCGAACTTCGCAACGTGCGCGTCGATGTCGACTGCCTCGACCGTGAGCTCCGGCAGTTCGAGCGTCGCGGACGTGTTGTTCTGGAATTCGAGTAGCACCTGGAACAACGGCGAACGGTCGGTCGAACGGGTCGGGTCGAGAACGTCGACCAACCGCTCGAACGGAACATCGGTGTTCTCGAACGCCGCCAGATCGGCCGTGCGAGTGGCTCGAAGCAGATCGGTGAACGAGAGCTGCGGTGCCACCTCCGTGCGCAGAACCAGGGTGCCGACGAACATGCCGACCAGATCGTCGAGTGCGGCGTCACCTCGTCCGGCGATCGGAGTACCGACCGCGATGTCCTCGGTGCCGCTGATGCGTGCCATCAGGATCGACCATGCCGCGTGGACGGCCATGAAGACGGTCGCCTCGTTGGCGCGTGCGAGGTCGACAAGTTCGGCATGAGTGGTGCGGCCGATCTCGAACCGAACACTGTTGCCGCGCATGGACTGCCGAGCGGGCCGCGGGTGATCGAGCGGCAACGGCAGCACGTCGGGAAGATCCGCCAGGGCTGTCTTCCAGAAGTCCAACTGTTGCGCGGCAATGGACGAGGGGTCGGACTCGTCGCCGAGGACGGTGCGTTGCCAGATCGCGAAGTCCGCGTACTGGACGTCGAGCGGTGCCCACATCGGAGCGCCGGCCGCTGCGCGGGAACCGTAGGCGACCATGACGTCTCGTGCCAAGGGTGCCATGGACGCGCCGTCGGCGGCGATATGGTGCACGACGATCGAGAGTACGAACTCGTCCGGTGCCACCCGGTACAGGGCCGCGCGGAACGGTAGGTCGGTCGACACGTCGAATCCTGTTGCGGCAGCGGCCGAGATGGCCGCAACGAACTCGGTGGCGTCCAGATCGACGACGGCGAGTTCGGTCCTCGCCGTCCGAACGTCGAGGATCTTCTGCTCGGGGCGCTCCCCGTGGGTGGGGAACACCGTGCGCAGCGACTCGTGACGTTCCAGGACGTCCCCGACGGCCGCGCTCATCGCAGCGATGTCGAGTCGACCCGTCAGTCTCACCGCGAGCGGGATGTTGTACGCCGCCGAGGTCACGTCGAACTGATTGATGAACCACATTCGTTGCTGCGCGAGCGACAACGGAATCGAATCCGGTCGCGGCTTCGCCACGAGTGCGGGACGGCGCAGGGTGCCGACCGGGTTGCTGTGCACCCGCACCGCAAGTGACTCGACGGTGGGCGCCTCGAACAATGCGCGGACGGTGATCGTGGTGTCGAGGGCAGAGTTGACGCGGGCGGTGAGTCTGGTGGCACTGAGCGAGTCGCCACCCAGATCGAAGAAGCTCGAATCGATTCCGACGCCGTCGATCCCCAGTACCTCGCCGAAGATGTCGGCAATGATCTGCTCGGTGTCGTTGCGCGGTGCGCGCGAGTCGCCCCCGAGATGAAGATCCGGTGCAGGCAGTGCGTTGCGATCCAGCTTGCCGGCCGGTGTCAACGGAATCGACTCCAGTGCGACGAAGGCCGTCGGAATCATATGAGTCGGTAGTGAACTCGACACGTGCGTGCGCAGAGCTGCCGCGTCGACCTGCTCGCCGGATCTCGGAAGAACGTAGGCGACCAGAATGGTGTTGCCCGTCGGGCCGTCGACACCCACCGTGGTCGCGAACTCGACGGTCGGATCGTCGGTCAGTACGGCGTCGATCTCGCCCAGTTCGATGCGGAAACCGCGCACCTTGACCTGGAAGTCGCTGCGACCGACGTACTCGAGCGTTCCCGACTCGGTCCACCGCACCACGTCGCCGGTGCGGTACATCCTGGCACCGTTCTCGTCGAAGGGATTCGCGACGAAACGGTCTGCGGTCAGCCCGAAGCGGTAATGGTAACCACGTGCCAGTGCCGGCCCGGCGAGATAGAGCTCGCCCGCAACTCCGACCGGGACGGGATGCAATCGTGCGTCGAGAACGACCTCACTGAAACCGATTGTCGGCGAACCGATGTCGATGGCGGAATCGACGTGCAGTCGATCACTGATGGACGAGAAGATCGTCGCCTCGGTGGGACCGTACGCGTTGAACATACGACGGCCCGGTGCCCAGCGGGCCACGAGCTCGGGCGGACACACGTCGCCACCGGTTGCGACCACGGCCAACTCGGTCAGCCCGGCCGGATCCACCGATGCCAGCGCGGCGGGCGTGACGAACGCATGCGTGACGCGCTGTGCTGCGAGCAGTTCGGCCAACTCGGTGCCACCGTAGACCGACGTCGGCGCGATGACCATGGTCGCGGCACCGGAGAACACCATGAGCAGTTCGAGTATCGAGGCATCGAAGCTCGGGGACGCGAACGCGAGAACCCGAGCGTCCGGGGTCACCTCGAAACGAGTCCGCTCCTCCTCGGCCAGATTTGCCAACCCACGATGGGTGACGGTGACGCCCTTGGGAACACCCGTCGAACCCGAGGTGTAGATCAGGTACGCGACCTGATCGATGTGCATCGGGCGAATACGGTCGCCGTCGCGAACCGGCGCGGTCGTGTGACAGGCGAGTTCGGCACGCGTGTCCTCGTGGTCGAGCACGGTCCACTGAGCAGAGCCGAGATCCGAGACCGCGGCCACGTGCTCGGACAGGGTCAGACCGATCGACGCGTTCGAGTCGACGAGCATGTGTTCGACGCGATCGCGCGGGTAGCTCGGATCGATCGGCAGGAATGCCGCCCCGGTCTTGGCGACTGCCCAGATGGCGAGTACGGATTCGACGGACCGTGGCAGAGCCAGCGCAACGACAGTTTCCGGGCCGGCACCGCGAGCGATCAATGTTCTTGCGAGAGCTGATGATTGCGCGTCGAGTTCGGCATAGTCGACGGTGCGGCCGGCGCTCCACAGAGCGGTGCCGTGCGGGTTCGCGGCTGCGGCGTCGGTGAAGATATCGGGAAGCATCCGAGCATCGGACGATGCCGGTCCCCGAACCGGTGCCACCCGGCGAAGTTCTTCCTCGGACAGCAGCGACAGCGATCCGACACGTCGACCGGTGTCGGTGGCAATGGCTTCCAGAACCCGCACGATTCTGTCGACCGTCGCCGCGACGACGCTGTGCTCGAACAACTCCGGTAGGTACTTGGCCTCGATGTGCAGCCGATCGTCGACCATGGCGACCAGCGTCAGCGGATACTGCGCTGTATCGCTGCCGTCGTGCACGTCGTGCACCTGCATTCCGGCGAGGTCGGTCTCCGCCGACAATCCCGCGCGGTCCATCGGGTACGACTCGAACACCGTCAGGGTGTCGAAGGCGACGGAAGGTCCCACCGCTCGCTGAATGTCGGTGAGGCCGAGGTAGTGGTGATCGAGCAGAGCGGCCTGTTCGGCCTGCACCCGCTCGAGGTACTCACCGAGTGTCTCCGAAGGATCGAGCACGATCCGCACCGGCAGAGTGTTGATGAACAGACCGACCATCGACTCGATGTCGGAGACCTCAGGCGGGCGTCCGGACACCGTGGCACCGAACACGACGTCGGAGCGTCCGGTCAGAGTGCCGAGGACCAGGGCCCACGACGCCTGGACCATGGAGTTCATCGTGACGCCACGGGCACGAGCGACGCTGCGCAGGCGGTTCGTCTGCTCCACGTCGAGCGAGACCAACGAACGCCCGGCCAACGTCGACTCCTGGCGTCGGCTCTCCACCGGCGTCAGGAGCGTCGGCTCGGACAACCCTGCGAGCGCGTTCGTCCACGCTTCCAGTGCCGACGAGCGGTCGCGCTTGGCCAGCCACGACAGGTAGTCGCGGTAGGCGGGAACCCGCGGGAGCACGGTGTCGTCGCCGTCGACGACGTAGAGCGTCAGCAGGTCCTTGAGCAGCAGCGGCGTGGACCAACCGTCGAGCAAGATGTGGTGGTTGGTCATCACCAGACGCCATTCGCCCGGTGCCACGGTGATGAGCATGAAACGCAACAGAGGTGCTTGCGCCATGTTGAATCGGGTGGCACGGTCGTCGTGTTCGATGCGATCGAGCTCGACGGCTCGATCTTCGACGTCCAGTTCGGTCAGGTCGATCGACGACCACGGAGCGTCCACGTCGTGGTGAACGATCTGGATGGACTCGCCGTCGTTGTTGTGCACGAAAGCTGTTCGCAGGTTCGCGTGTCTACGCAGGAGCGCCCGAGCAGCACGCCGGAATCGCGCCTCGTCGACGCTACCGCGCAACTCCAACACGAGTTGGACGATGTAGGCGTCCACGGACTGATCCGACAGCTCGGCGTGGAACAACAATCCGGCCTGCAGGGGCGTCATGGACCAGATGTCGTCCAGCGTGGGATAGACCCGTTCGAGGTCGTCGATGGAACTCTGATCGAGCCGCACCAGATCGAGATCGGACGGCGTGAAGCCACCTGCCCCCGGTCGCTGGGCGAGCTGTGTCAGCGCGGTCAGAGCCTGACGCCACAACTCGGCCAGTTCGCCGACCTCGTCGGCGTCGAGCACACCGGTGGGGAAAGCGAACGTCGCCTCCAACCGCGGGCCGGTCGGCGTCGCGGTGGTGACGGCATTGATGTCGAGCACTGCTGCGACCGGTAGATCGTGGTCCTGCGAATCGCCGACACCGGAGTCGTCGACCGGCAGCCAGCCGTGTCCGCGAAGCTCGTCCGGAACATCGGTGCTGTAGCGCCCGAGGTAGTTGAAACTGATCTGGGGAGCGGGGAAGTCGCGCAGAGCAGCGGCACCGTCCTCGTCCAGGTAGCGAAGCATGCCGTACCCGATGCCGTGGTCGGGAACTGCCAGCAACTGTTCCTTGACCGACTTGATCAGACGCGCTGCGTCGACACCGCCGGCGAGGGCATCGTCCAGGTCCAGACCGGCAAGGGTCAACCGAAGCGGGTAGATCGTGGTGAACCAACCGATGGTCCGGCCGAGATCGGCACCGGGTACCACGTGGTCCTCGCGGCCGTGACCCTCCAGCGAGATCAACGCGTCGTCCACGGCCACTCCCCGACCACGTCGCCACACCGCCGTGGCGAGCGCGAGAGCGGCGAGCAGGCCGTCGTTGACGCTGCCGTGGAACGCGTCTGGCAGTGCCGTCAGCAGACCCTCGGTGACGTCGGTGGACAGCGACAACTCGACCTTGTCCACTGTGCCGTACACGTCGATCTCGCGATCGAGTGCTCGCGATCCGATGAGCGGATCCGGTTGTGCCAGAACATCGCGCCAGATCGCCAGCTCGTCGCCGCGGGTGGCGGTGACCTCACGCAAACCGTGCGACCAACGACGCATGGAGGTGCCGACCGGAGCCAGCTCGGGCGTGTTTCCGCCGATGATCTGGGCCCATGCCGACGCCAGGTCCGGAACCAGGATTCGCCAGGACACGCCGTCGATGACCAGGTGGTGGGCGACGACGAGCAGACGGCTCCCCTCGGAGCCGGCGTCGAACCACACCATCTGGATCATCACACCGGAATCGGGAGC
This sequence comes from Rhodococcus sp. 14-2483-1-2, assembly GCF_002259405.1. GTDB lineage: Bacteria > Actinomycetota > Actinomycetes > Mycobacteriales > Mycobacteriaceae > Rhodococcoides. The sequence continues at coordinate 186,752 of NZ_NPFW01000022.1, forward strand.
CAGCCGGCCGACTGCTGCTTCTGCCTCGACCGTGGCCTGCTGCGAGAATCCCTCTCCGCGAACGGTTGTCGACGTCACGCGGTGCACCACCGAGTTCGCCGAGACCGATCCGACGGGCAGGACCTCCATCGTGGGGTGCTCGCCGCGGTGCAATACGCCGCGGAGCATGTCGTGATGATCGAGGACCGTCTGGACGGTGGCCTCGAGCACCTCCAGCTCGATGTCGACCGGAAGAGTGAGAACCGCCGTCTGCGTGTGCTTGTCGAGGACTGCCGTCCGATCGAGCATCCATGCCACGATCGGAGTCAGCGGTACGTCGCCGACACCGCCACCGGGCAACTCCTCCAGCACGAGAGGTGCGGTGCCGTCCGCGGACGCGACCACCTCGGCCAGAGCCGCAACGGTCTTGTGCTCGAACACATCTCGTGGCGACAGGGACAGTCCGGCCGCCTTGGCGCGCGAGACCAGCTGAATCGACATGATGCTGTCGCCGCCGAGGGCGAAGAACGAATCGTCGACGCCGACGCGGTCCAGGCGAAGAACCTCGGCGAACAATCCGGCCAACGTCTTCTCGACCGCATTGTCCGCATCGCGACCGGCCGTGACCTGAGCGGACCAATCCGGTTCGGGGAGTGCGGTGCGGTCGAGTTTGCCTGCCGGAGTGAGAGGAATCGACTCCAACATCACGAACGCCGACGGCACCATGTGCGCAGGCAGCATCGAACCGGCATGCTCACGCAACGCATCGACCTCGACGACCGTACCCGCCACCGGCAACACATACGAGACCAACACCGTACTGCCGGCAGCACTCTCACGCCCGATGGTCACCACGAAATCGACACCCGACACCGCAGCCAACACCGAATCGATCTCACCCAACTCGATCCGGAAACCACGCACCTTCACCTGAAAATCGCTACGCCCCACATACTCCAACGCACCCGAGGCATTCCACCGCACCACATCACCGGTGCGATACATCCGCGAACCCGCACCACCGAACGGATTGGCCACGAACCGATCCGCCGTCAAACCCAACCGCGCGTGATACCCACGAGCCAACGCCGGACCCGCCAGATACAACTCACCCACCACACCCACCGGCACCGGATTCAACCGCGAATCCAACACCACCTCCGCGAAACCGATCGTCGGAGAACCGATATCGACCGACTCCCCCACCACCAACGCCGACGAAATCGACGAGAAAATCGTCGCCTCCGTCGGACCGTACGCATTGAACATCCGCCGACCCGGCGCCCACCGCGCCACCAACTCCGGCGCACACACATCACCGCCGGTCACCACGACCTCGACCGACTCCAACCCCACCGGATCCACCGACGCCAACGCCGCAGGCGTGACGAACGCATGCGAGACCCGCTCCTGCGCCAACAACGACGCCAACTCCACCCCACCGAACACCAACGGCGGCGCAATCACCATCGTCGCCCCACCCGAGAACGCCAACACGAACTCGAGAATCGACGCATCGAAACTCGGCGACGCAAACGCCAACACCCGAGACGACGGCCCCACACCGAACCGCACCCGCTCCTCGGCAGCCAAGTTCCCCACACCACGATGAGTGACCACCACACCCTTGGGCACACCCGTCGAACCCGACGTATAAATCAGATACGCCGCATCATCGAGCCGCAACACACCCGAGCGCTCCGCATCCAACACCGGAGCAGACGACCGAAACGCCAGATCCGCCACCACATCCGCATCATCGAGCACCACCCACGACACCCCACCCACACCCGACAGCGCACCCACATCGGCACCCAACGTCACACCCACCACAGCACCCGAATCGACCAACATGTGCTCGATCCGATCCACCGGATAATTCGGATCCACCGGCAAGAACGCACCACCGGCCTTCGCCACCGCCCACACCGCCACCACAGACTCCACCGACCGCGACAACGCCAACGCCACGAACGAGCCCGGACCCACCCCACACGACATCAACATCCGCGCCAACCGCGACGACGCCGCATCCAACTCACCATACGAAACAGACCGCGACCCCGACACCACCGCAACACCACCGACACCAGCAACACCCACCGCACCAGCCAACAACTCCGGCAACACCACACCCACCACAGACCGCGGACCACGAACCGGAGCCAGCGAGTCGTACTCGTTGGCAGACAGAATTTCGATGTCACCGACTCGGATGGACGGCGTGGCCGTCACCGCGTCGAGGATTCGGACGAGGCGATCGGAGAGAACGCGGACGGTATCTGCGTCGAACAGTTCTGTGGCGTAACGGAATCCGGCTTCGATGCCGGCCGGTGCTCCGGACCTGTCGAATTGTTCCGAGATCGTCAACTGCAGGTCGAAGTTGGAAATGTCGTTGGGTAGCTCGATGCTCTCGATCGACAGTCCGGGCAACGTCACCGTCGGTCGGTCGGTCTGCTGGAACTCGAGCATCACCTGGAACAACGGTGCATGGGCAGTCGATCTCGCGGGATCGACCGCATCGACCACTCGCTCGAACGGGACATCCGAATGAGTGAACGCGGCCAGGTCGACGGAGCGAACGTCCGAGAGCAGGTCCTCGAACCGTGTCGAACCGGGCACCTGGGTACGCAGTACGAGCGTGTTGACGAACATGCCGACGAGTTCGTCGAGTGCCGCGTCTCCTCGGCCCGAGATCGGCGTTCCGACAGAGATGTCCTCGGTACCGGACAGTCGCGCCAGAAGGACGGCCAGAGCTGCGTGCACGATCATGAACGAGCTCGAATTGTGCTCGGCGGCAACAGCAGCAAGGCGAGCGTGAACCGACGCGTCGATCTCGAACGTGACGCTCTCGCCGCGCAGGGATGCCACTGCGGGACGCGGGCGATCGGTCGGCAACGTCAGGACCTCGGGGCTGCCCGACAGTGTGTCGACCCAGTAGGTGAGCTGCTTGGCCATCAACGACTCGGGATCGGACTCCGCGCCGAGGAACCGGCGCTGCCACAGCGCGTAATCGGCATACTGCACCGGCAACGGTTCCTGGCTCGGTGCGTGCCCTGCGGCGCGGGCACTGTAGGACACCATCAGGTCGCGGGCGAGCGGGGCGCTCGAGAAACCGTCAGAGGAGATGTGGTGCACCACCATCACGAGCACGTGCTCGTTCTCGCGCACCCGAACCAGGCGGACTCGCAGCGGAACATCCGCCACCACGTCGAAGCCCGAGCCAGCGACGTCGGCGATCAGCTCCGAGACGTGACGCTCGTCGTCCGCGAGAATCGGAGTCAGATCCGGCTGTGCCGTTGCCACGTCGAGGATCGACTGCACGGGAACGTCGTCGGTCAGCGGGAACATCGTGCGTAGCGACTCGTGCCGGCTCAACACGTCACCGATGGCCGAGTGCATCGCGTCGACATCGAGCACACCGTTCAAGCGCATGGCGAACGCGACGTTGTAGGCAGCCGACTCGGTGTCGTACTGATTGATGAACCACATCCGCTGCTGTGCCAGCGACAGCGGCACCACATCCGGTCGCTCCTGCGGGACCAGCCCTGGCGCGGCTGCAGCGTCGTGCTCGCCGATGTCGATGCCTGCCGACAACGCGCGCACGGTGGGCGCGTCGAACAGATCCCTGATGCTGATATCGGTTCCGAGTGCGGCGTTGATTCGCGCGACCAACCGCATCGCGATCAACGAGTTGCCACCGATCTCGAAGAAGCTCGACGTGACGCTGACCTGAGCGATACCGAGCAGATCGCCGAAGATACCGGCGACGATCTCTTCGACCGGGTTCTCGGGGCCGAAGAACTCCGACGCGGCGACGGTGAATTCGGGCGCAGGCAATGCCTTGCGGTCGAGTTTGCCGCTGGCGTTGACCGGGAGCGAGTCGAGTACCACCACGTGTGAGGGCACCATGTACCCCGGGAGGCGGCGCGCGGCCTCGGCGGTCAGAGAGGTGGGGTCGACGGCGTAGCCGTGCGCTCCGACCACGTAGGCCACGAGGGTCTCACCGGTGTTCGGGTCCTTGTGCACCAACGCGATCGCCTGGGCGACCGACTCGGATCGAAGGAGAACCGACTCGATCTCGGGGAGTTCGATGCGGAGTCCGCGCAGCTTGACCTGGAAGTCCGTTCGGCCGATGTACTCGAGTTCGCCGTCGGCACGCCAGCGCACCAGATCGCCCGTGCGATAGAGCCTCTCGCCCGGCTCGCCGAACGGATCCGCGACGAAGCGATCCGCTGTGAGATCGCCGCGACCGACGTACCCACGAGCGAGTTGCACGCCGGCGAGATACAGCTCGCCGGGAGCACCGATCGGAGCCGGTCGCAACGAGGCGTCGAGCACGTACAAGCGGGTGTTCCACACCGGTGCGCCGATGGGGATCGAGACGGCGTCGCGCCCGGTGACGTGGTAGTAGCTGACGTCGACTGCCGCTTCGGTCGGACCGTAGAGGTTGTGCAGTTCCGCGAGGGAGAACTGTGCGAACTGCGCGGCGGTGGCAGGCGGAAGCGCCTCGCCGCTGCAGAACACCAGTCGAAGCGAGACACATTCCGCAGCCCGCGCCCCTGCCGCGAACACCGCGAGCATCGACGGTACGAAGTGCGCCGTGGTGATGTGCTCGTCTGCGATGATGCGGGACAGGTACACGGGATCGCGGTGTCCGTCGGGTTCGGCCACGACGAGCTTGGCACCGACCTGCAAGGGCCAGAAGAACTCCCACACCGAGACGTCGAACGTGGCCGGTGTCTTCTGCAGAACGGTGTCCGCAGGCTCGAGGTGATACTCGTGCTGCATCCACAGCAACCGGTTGACGATGGCTGCGTGCGTGACGGCGACACCCTTGGGCCGACCGGTCGAACCGGAGGTGTAGATGACGTATGCGGTGTTCGAGCCGTGCAGTCTTCCCGAACGGTCCGAATCGGTGACCGCGGAGTGGTCGCGATCGGACACGTCGAGCAGGTCGACGGCGAGGACCGGAGTTGCGACCGGGATGTTGATCCAGTCGCGGCTGGTGGTCAGGATGCACACCGGCTGAGCGCTGGAGAGGACGTAGGACGAGCGCTCGACCGGATGGTCCGGGTCGATCGGCACGTACGCACCACCGGCCTTGACGATCGCGTACATGCCGACGAGCAGGTCGATCGACCGTCGGATCGCGAGGCCGACATGGGATTCGGGTGTGACGCCGAGCGAGATGAGGTGTCGCGCGAGCTGATTCGCTCGTTCGTCCAATTCGAGATAGGTGATGTGCTCGTCCTCGAACACGAGTGCGGTCGAGTACGGACTGCGCTGCACCTGTCGATCGAAGAGGCTGCTGAGCGTCATGTCGACGTCCCCGGCCGGAACCTGCTGGTGGACCGGAGGTTCGATCAGACGTGCAGTGTCGTTCCACTCGAACAGGACGAGCTCCCGCTCCGCGGCGGACAGGATGTCGATGTCGCCTGTGCGTACGTCCGTCGAGGTGCCGATGGTCGACACGATCCGCAGGAACCGATCCACGAACCGGTCGATGGTCTCGGGGTCGAACAGATCTGTGGCGTAGGTGAACGAAGCCGACAGTGCACCGGACCCGTCCACCGGCTCCTGGTCCACGCGCAGCTGTAGATCGAATTTTGCTGTGTCGGTGCCGACCTCCTCGAACCGAACGGTGAGATCGGGTAGCTCCAACGTGACCGCTGCATTGTTCTGGAACTCGAGGAGAACCTGGAACAGCGGTGAATGGTCGGTCGACCTCACCGGATCGAGTACATCGACCAGACGCTCGAACGGGATGTCGTTGTTGTCGAAGGCGGCGAGGTCGGAGCTACGGGTGTCGGCGAGCAGTTCGGCGAATGTTGCTCGAGGCTCGACCTGTGTTCGCAGTACGAGAGTCCCGACGAACATGCCCACGAGGTCGTCGAGGGCCGCGTCGCCGCGACCGGCGATCGGAGTACCGATAGCGATGTCCTGAGTGCCGCTCAGGCGCGCGAGCAGCAACGCGAGCGCGGAGTGGACGACCATGAACAGCGTCGAGTCCTGTTCGGCGGCAACCGAACTCAACCGAGCGGCAACGTCGCCGGGAATCGTGAACGGGGTGACACTGCCGCGCATCGACTGCCGGGTGGGGCGCGGGCGATCGAGAGGCATCGGCAGCACATCCGGCAGATCTGCCAGAGCCGACTGCCAGAATTCGATCTGCCGCGACGCCACCGAGGTGGAGTCGCTCTCGTCGCCCAGAACGGCGTGCTGCCACAGCGCGAAGTCCGCGTACTGGACGGCGAGTGGCTCCCACACCGGAGCCGAACCCGCGGATCGGGCGCCGTAGGCGACCATCACGTCTCGGGCCAGCGGTGCCATCGACGCACCGTCTGCCGCAATGTGGTGGACGACGATGGAGAGTACGAAGCTCTCCTGGCCGGTCCGGTACAGCACCGCGCGGAAGGGAAGATCGACCGTGACGTCGAAACCTGTTGTCGCAGCACGGTGGACGAGCGCGTCGACCGATGCGGAGTCGACGTCGACCACGTCGAGGGGGAGCTTCGATCCGGTGACGTCCTCGATCGGCGCGATCACCTGATTCGGTAGGTCACCCACCGTCGGGAACACCGTGCGCAGCGACTCGTGCCGCGACAGGACGTCGCCGACGGCTGCTGCCATCGCATCGACGTCCAGGCGACCCGTCAGGCGCACGGTGAGCGGGATGTTGTACGCGGGCGAGGACACATCGAACTGGTTGATGAACCACATCCGCTGCTGTGCGAGAGACAGCGGAATCGAATCGGGCCGGTCGACAGGGACGAGCGCGGGACGGCGATGCAGCGACGCGCCCTTGGCTTCGGCACGTTCCGACAGAGCTCGAACCGTCGACGCCTCGAACAGATCCAGCACCTTCAGGTCGGTTCCGAGAGCCGAGTTGACCCGCGCGATCAAACGCGTTGCCACGAGGGAGTTTCCACCGAGATCGAAGAAGCTGTCGGTCACGCCGACTCGATCGACCTCGAGAACGTCGCAGAACACGGTCGCCACCACGGCCTCGTATTCCGTTTCCGGGGCCTCGAATGCACCCTGTGAACCGAGTTCGGGTTCGGGGAGTGCGGTGCGGTCGAGTTTGCCTGCCGGAGTGAGAGGAATCGACTCCAACATCACGAACGCCGACGGCACCATGTGCGCAGGCAGCATCGAACCGGCATGCTCACGCAACGCATCGACCTCGACGACCGTACCCGCCACCGGCAACACATACGAGACCAACACCGTACTGCCGGCAGCACTCTCACGCCCGATGGTCACCACGAAATCGACACCCGACACCGCAGCCAACACCGAATCGATCTCACCCAACTCGATCCGGAAACCACGCACCTTCACCTGAAAATCGCTACGCCCCACATACTCCAACGCACCCGAGGCATTCCACCGCACCACATCACCGGTGCGATACATCCGCGAACCCGCACCACCGAACGGATTGGCCACGAACCGATCCGCCGTCAAACCCAACCGCGCGTGATACCCACGAGCCAACGCCGGACCCGCCAGATACAACTCACCCACCACACCCACCGGCACCGGATTCAACCGCGAATCCAACACCACCTCCGCGAAACCGATCGTCGGAGAACCGATATCGACCGACTCCCCCACCACCAACGCCGACGAAATCGACGAGAAAATCGTCGCCTCCGTCGGACCGTACGCATTGAACATCCGCCGACCCGGCGCCCACCGCGCCACCAACTCCGGCGCACACACATCACCGCCGGTCACCACGACCTCGACCGACTCCAACCCCACCGGATCCACCGACGCCAACGCCGCAGGCGTGACGAACGCATGCGAGACCCGCTCCTGCGCCAACAACGACGCCAACTCCACCCCACCGAACACCAACGGCGGCGCAATCACCATCGTCGCCCCACCCGAGAACGCCAACACGAACTCGAGAATCGACGCATCGAAACTCGGCGACGCAAACGCCAACACCCGAGACGACGGCCCCACACCGAACCGCACCCGCTCCTCGGCAGCCAAGTTCCCCACACCACGATGAGTGACCACCACACCCTTGGGCACACCCGTCGAACCCGACGTATAAATCAGATACGCCGCATCATCGAGCCGCAACACACCCGAGCGCTCCGCATCCAACACCGGAGCAGACGACCGAAACGCCAGATCCGCCACCACATCCGCATCATCGAGCACCACCCACGACACCCCACCCACACCCGACAGCGCACCCACATCGGCACCCAACGTCACACCCACCACAGCACCCGAATCGACCAACATGTGCTCGATCCGATCCACCGGATAATTCGGATCCACCGGCAAGAACGCACCACCGGCCTTCGCCACCGCCCACACCGCCACCACAGACTCCACCGACCGCGACAACGCCAACGCCACGAACGAGCCCGGACCCACCCCACACGACATCAACATCCGCGCCAACCGCGACGACGCCGCATCCAACTCACCATACGAAACAGACCGCGACCCCGACACCACCGCAACACCACCGACACCAGCAACACCCACCGCACCAGCCAACAACTCCGGCAACACCACACCCACCACAGACCGCGGACCACGAACCGGAGCCAGGCGAGCGCGTTCGGCAGCGGACAACATGTCCGCGTCACCGATTCGCAGGTCCGGTTCGGTGGTCAGAGCGTCGAGAATCCGTACGAGGCGGCGGGCGAGTTGAGCCACGCTCGCGTCACCGAACAGTTCTGTGGCGTAGTCGAAAACGACAGCGTGAGTGTCGGATTCGTCGACGGTAACGACCAGATCCATACCGACGCCGTCACGCGGCAGTGCGGAAGGACCGAACCGGAGCGCAACCTGAGCAAGGGGGCTGTGTGCTTCCGATCGGGGCAGACCGAGGGCCGCGGCGACGGCGTCGAAGGAAGTATCGCCGTGCGCCATCGCCGCATCGAAGTCGGTTTCGGACGCATCGACGAACTCGGCGAACGAGTGCCGAACGTCGGGTCGCGTCCGCAGCACCACGGTGTTGCCGTCACCCGCAGGCACGGCGATCGACACGTCGTCGGTGTTAGCCAGCCGCGAAAGCAGTACGGCGAGAGCGGATTCGAATACCACGAACGGAGTGGTGGAACGGTCGGCCGCCAGTCGAGCCACCGCGGACCACGATTCGGATCCGATCGTCACCTCGTGGGATGCGCGAACATGGCCGATGCTCGAGGGCCGCGAGCGGTCGATCGGAAGATCGAGAAGATCCGGGGCGTCGGAGAGCCGGTCGGTCCAGTAGGCGAGATCGGCTGCGGCGCGTCGCCGGCGTTGGCCTTCGCGTGCGCTGGCCGGATGTACGTCGAGGACTGCGACATCGGGCCCGGCCGCGATGAAGGATTCCACCATGTCGACGAAGCTCGAATGGTGTGCAGTGAGGTCGTCGTCGTCGTACCGGTTGGGGTTGGCCCTGAAATCGACGAATGTCCTGGCCGGAGAACCGCTCTGGTACACGTTGACCAGAAGATCCTCGACCGGGCCCGAGGTGACGATGTTGAACTCGCCGACGATGGACCCGAGGTTGATCTGCTGATGGAACAGCATCATGTTGACCATCGGGCCGGACAGCTGTTTGTCGCTTCCCGAGGCCGCCAACTCGCGCCGAATGTCCTCGATGCTGAAGCGCTGATGTCGCAGGGCTCCCATCAGTTCGAGCTGTACCTGCTGTACCAGCTCGCCGACGGTAGCGTCCTGGGGGACGTGGATCGGAATGGGTGCGACGTTGACGAGCATTCCACCGGACCGGCGAAGCAGTGCGGTGGTGCGCGCGGACACCGGGATGTTGACCGAGACGTCTTCTCGCCCGGTCATCCGCGAGAGGTAGCAGCCGAAGGCGGCGATGAACACCGCAGCAGCGGTTCCGCCCTTGGTCGCGTCGGATGCCTCGAGCTCGGTGACGACATCCTCGGGTAGAGCGACGCTGCGCAGCTTGCTGGCGGCGATCGTGCGACCGGCAGTGTTGGACAGAGACGCTCCGTCGTGGATGTCCGCGGCGCGAGCCGTCCAGTACTCCTTGTCGGACTCGAAGCGGGACGACGTCCGGTATTCCTGATCGAGCTCGTAGAGTCGGCGTAGCTCGGCCGCCTTGTTCGGGGCAGGCTCGACGTGTTCGACGGCCGCGGTGTACAGCGCAGCGGTTCGGTTGACGAGCGTCATGGCACCGTAGCCGTCGAGCGCGACGTGGTGGATCTTGCTGTACCAGAGGTTGCGATCGTCCTCGACCTGAATGATCCAGCTCTCGACGAGGGGATCGTGTTCCATGTCGACGGGCTGGACGTAGTTCTCGTCGATCCACTGCAGCGCCGAGCTCATGGGATCGTCTTCGCCGCGCAGATCCAGGTAGTGCACCGACTGGTCGATGGAGTGATCGACCATCTGGACGGGCTCGCCGTCCACCTCGGCCAGTCTCAGGTACGCAGATTGGAATTCGTGCGCCGCGAGAGCCGTCGCATCCTGGAGAACGGCGATGTCGAGGTTGCCGCGGAGGTCTACATACTGTGCGATACAGACCGGGACGTCAGGGGCCAGTTGCTGAGCGAACCACATGCCACGCTGAGCGGACGACAGCGGGAATCCGTTTTCGAAGCCGGGGCCGGTCGGGGGCGTCTGAGACCCACCGGTAATTGCTGCGCGCATTCACTTGCCCTTCGGCGGCACGGTCACGGCGGCGAAGGCCGACGTCGGGTGGATCGACCCGGAGCCCTCGGTTCGGTTCGGACTGTCGAGCCGCGGCGGCCTGTGCGCGCGATTGAGCAATTCTGGCTTCCGTTCTGGTCTGCGTTCGTGTCGATTCACACACGTTCGGTGGTGATATGGCTCTGTATCAATTCGGCGCGATCGGGCGACCGGATTGAAACAGGGAGAGAACCCGGTTCTACCGAATGGAACAAACCGTGAGTTCAGTGAACGAGTGTGTGGTGACTCTCGAATTCATCGTCCTGTACGACATGAACTCCCCTCCCCGCCAGGCGTACGACACGTTCGACAATGTCGGCGTCGATACTGCGCTCACATACCAACGCGAAACCGTCGGTCATCCGCTGAAAGCCGACCTGAAAATTCCGTGTCGAGCACCCCAACGGCTTACAAAGATACAACATCGGCACGGTTCTTTTGTGCAGTAATCATAAGAACCATCGATCACTGCCTCCAGCCTGTTACAGAAGTGACCGAGAGTGCTACCCGAGCGGATGCTATTCGGTCGAACGAATGACTCCGCACGACACATCGCTCGGCATTATTTCGTTCGTATCCGACTCGGCGATGCGATAAACCCACTGTTTACCGACTCGGCGTTTGTTTCAGGAGTCGGAGCGGCGACGTCCGGTCAGAAGCGTCGCGCCGAGCGCTCCGACAGCTGCCAGACACAGCATCAGTTCCGATCCGAAGCCGATTCGAGTCGCGACGGTCAGGGATTGTCGCAGTACAACACTGGACACCAGCACGTCCGGGCTGAAGAGCGGCGTCTGCTGAAGGACGTCACCGTCGGGCGACACGATTGCGCTGACGCCACTCGTAGCGGCCACCACAACCGTTCGTCCGTGCTCGACGGCTCGCACTCTGGACATCGCCAGTTGTTGGTAGGTCATTTCGGTGTCGCCGAAGGTCGCGTTGTTGGTGGGTATGGCGATGAACTCCGCGCCCGACCGGACCGATTCCTCGAGTGCGCGATCGAATGCGACTTCGTAGCACGTTGCTATTCCGGCCGCTATTCCCCCAGCGTGCACCACTCCGTTTCCGCTACCGGGGACGAAATAACCCGCTCGGTCGGCATATTCCGAAAACAATCGAAAAAAACTTCGGAATGGCAAGTATTCGCCGAACGGTTGAATTATCTTCTTGTCGTGCCGCTCACCGGGCCCGTCCGTACCGTTCCACGCAATCACCGAATTCGTGTTCGTACCATCGGCATTGACGAGTACGGTGCCGACGAGAATCGGGGCCCCCACAGCCACCGACGCCTGTGTGATGAGAGTCGCAGCGTCGGTATTTCTCAACGGATCGATATCGGACGCGTTCTCGGGCCACACGACGAGATCCGGGGCAGGTTGCCTGCCGGCCTCGACGTCGGCGGCCAATGTCATGGTCTCTCGGACGTGATTGTCCAACACCGCGCGGCGCTGTGCGTTGAAATCCAGACCCAGCCGCGGAACGCTTCCCTGGACGGCCGCGATCGTCACTGTCCGTTCGTCGCCCTCCGGCGCGTCGTTGCCGTGCAGCGTCGGTAGCAACCCCAGCGCCACGATGGACGCGATCGTCGTTGCGGCGACCGGTCCGAGGAACGAACGCGCTCCGTCTCGTCGACTGCCCGCGACCAGCAGCGCCGCCGTTCCGGTTCCGGTCAGTGCCACACCGAAACTGAGCAACGGTGCACCGCCGACGCTCGCCAAGGGAAGCAACCAGCCCTCGGGTTGTCCGAATGCCAATCTGCCCCACGGAAAGCCACCGAAGGGAACACTGGATCTGAGCCATTCGGTCAGGCTCCAGGCCAATGCCATCGACAGCGGCCACCATGCGCTCCGTGCCGACAACACACCGAGCACTCCGAACAAGCCGACGAAGACGGACTCGGCGGCGGCGAGCGCCAGCCACGGCATCGGTCCTACGTACACACCGATCCACGGGAGGAGCGGAACGAAGAATCCGAGTCCGGCGGCACAGCCGTAGCCGAATCCCCCTTTCAGCGATACCGACCTCCGGCCGCCGAAGCCGGTCAGGACGAGGACCAGCAGCGCGATACCCAGCGGGGCCAGAAACCACAGGGTTCGCGGAGGGAAGCTCGCGAATATCAGTGCGCCACCGGCGACGGATAGCGCCGTCGACATCGCGGTCCGGCGCAGCCGCTCCGCTGACGAGGCCACCGTCCCGACACCCGAAGCGGACTCAGTTCTCATGGATGACCTGTCCGCGGTGCACGGTCATCGAGCACTGTGGGCTCGTGGACGACGGGTCCAGACCGGGCAAGGGAGATACTCCTGCGCGTGGGTCCGTCGACCATCGTTGCACGCTGTCCTTGGGTGCTCGGACGACGAGTTCGTCGACCTCCCACACCGCGAAGGACGCGGGCGCTCCCGGCACCAACGTCCCCGCCAATCCGTCGCGAACTCCGCCCGCTCGCCAGGCTCCGCGGGTACCGGCCGAGAAAGCGGCCCGAGGCGAGATGGCACTGCCCGGCGTGTGGTGATTGACCGCGGCTCTGACCGTCGCCCAGGGATCGAGTCGGGTGACCGGCGCATCCGAACCGAATGCCAGCGCCACCCCCGCCGATGCCAAGCGCGCGAACGGATGGAGCGCCGATGCACGGTCTGCGCCGAGCCGTGCCGAATACAACCCTCCCGAACCGCCCCACAGGGCGTCGAACATCGGTTGCATGCTGGCTATCACCCCCCACGAGGCCAGTTTGTCGGCCTGCTCGGGCGTGACCATTGCCAGATGTTCGAGCCGATGCCCGCACGCGGCGACGGCTGGAGTTCCCAGCTCGGTCACCACCCGCTCGAATGCGGTGACGGCAGCCGAGATCGCAGCGTCACCGATGACGTGGAACCCCGCCTGAACTCCGGCGGACGTGCACGCCGAGATGTGTGCAGCGATCGCATCGACGTCCTCGTACGGCACGCCCGATCCGGAGTCGTCCGCATACGGCGACGACAACCACGCGGTCCGCGATCCCAGCGAGCCGTCGACGAAGATGTCACCGGCCAGCCCATGAGCGCCGGTCTCGCCGAGCAGCTGCCGCGCCTGCTCGGCCGTCTCGACCAGCTCGCCCCAGTATCCGCGAACCTCCACACCGTGTTCGGTGGCCATCAGTTCACGGAAGTCGTCGATACCCGACACGATCGGACCGGCACATTCGTGGACTGCGACGATTCCCTGCGCCGCAGCGCTGTCGAGCGCAGCCGTTCGAGCCCGATCCCGGGTACCGGGCGTGATCATCGACCGCGCCGTCAGCCGCGCGAGGTGGTGCGCGGCAGCTGTGAGAGGGGACTGCCCGGAGAAGCCGGTGGCGGATTCCATTCCGGTCGCGGCGACGCGCAACGGCGTCGAGACGGCAGCCGAATGCGAATCGATGCGTGTGAGGTACACCGGGCGTCCCGGCGCTGCCGCGTCGAGGTCGACCGTCGACGGTGCGCGATGTTCGGGCCACGAGCTCTCGTCCCAGCCGTGTCCCCAGATCAGTGCGTCCGAGGACGACGATGCGTGCTCGGCGAGCACCCGCATGCAGTGTTCGAGCGAGGTACAGCCGGACAGATCGAGTCCGATCGACGACAGACCCAGATCGGTGACGTGCACGTGAGTGTCGACGAACGCCGGTGCCACGAAGGCCCCCGCCAGGTCGGTGACGCGGACTCCTGGATGGAGCGCTCGCCCGGTGCGATCCTCACCGATCCAACTGACGATTCCATCGGTCACGGCCATGGCGGTGGCGTCCGACGCCATCGGACTGTAGATCCGTCCGCCGCAGAACAATTCGGTGGTCACGAACGACCAGTCTGCCCCTACCGGTGTGGCTTCCGGAAATCCCCGGCGGCGGGATCGAATCGATCGGCCTCGATCACCTGTCCCTCGAGGATCAATGCAGAACCGGATGCATTCGGTGCTCGGCTGGCGTCGTCGACATGATCGTCGAGGATCTCACCGTCGATGACGGTGGGGCGCATGCGCCGGGTCGCGGTCGCAACCTGCGGCAACCAGCGTGCGGCGGCCCACATCACTGCCGGGCGCAGCAGCCACCTGGTCGGCGGGATCAACAACAGCAACCCGATCACCGTGGTCACCAGTCCCGGCACGAACATTGCGACCGACCCCGCGGCGAAGAGGGCGCCATCGGCCACGGCACCACCGGCCGATCGCTCGCCTCGGGATGCCCGCTGCAGACCGTCCAGCACACGTCTGCCCTGCGATCGCACCAGCAACGACCCGACCAGCGATCCGCCGATCAGCAGTACGACGGTCCAGAGCACACCGAGTGCGCTTCCCACGGCGACCAGCGCTGCGACCTCGACCACGACATAGAGTACGAACAGAGCGAGCATGACGTTCCTTTCTTCGCTTCACCGGTACAACGCGCGGGGCATCGAAATCGCTCCCGGGTGACCGGTTTGCCGGGAAATTCTCAGGAACCCGGTCGGACGAGGCCGGTTTCGTACGCCAGCACGACCGCCTGGACTCGATCGCGGATGTCCAACTTCGTCAGGATTCGACCGATATGGGTCTTGACCGTCGCCTCGGACAGATGCAGAACGGCCGCTATCTCGGCATTGGACAAGCCGGTCGCCAAGTGCACCAGCACCTCGCGTTCACGGCCGGTGAGTGAGTCGAGAACAGAGGCATCGGTGGTCGACGGAGTCTGTGCGACGAACCTCGAGAGCAAACGCTTGGTGACCTTCGGTGAGACGACGGCATCGCCTGCAGCCACGCTGCGAATCGCGGAGACCAGGTCCTCCGGTGGAGTGTCCTTGAGCAGGAATCCACTGGCCCCCGCCCTGAGCGCACCGAGGACGTGCTCGTCGAGATCGAAGGTCGTCATCACCAGAACCTTGGCGTCCGAACCCGATTCGGTGATGGTGCGGGTGGCGGCCACGCCGTCGACGCCGGGCATGCGGACGTCCATCAGCACCACTGCCGGTTCCAGTCTGGCCACGGCCTCGACGGCACCGGCCCCGTCGGAGGCCTCCCCCACCACCTCGATGTCGTCCTGCGCCTCGAGCACCATGTTCAATCCCATGCGCATGAGTTCCTGGTCGTCCACGACGACAACGGTGATCGGCACCGACCCAACCTAACCCTCACTCGATCGGCAGCGTTGCCCGCACGAGCCAATTGCCGTGTGGCGTCCGACCCGCGTGCAGGGTGCCTCGAAGCACCGCTACTCGCTCGCGCATCCCGAGCAATCCGTGTCCACCGCCGTCCGCCGACGTCGGGGTGCCGGAGCCGGTGCCGTTGTCGGAAATCTCGACGCTCACCTCCTCTTCTGCGCGAACCACTTTCACGACCGCGCGCGGCGCATGTCCGGCGTGCCGTAGGACATTGGTCAGCGATTCCTGGACCAACCGGTGCACTCCGAGGCTGATCGCCGGGCTGATGTCGTCCAGGTTTCCCGTCTGTTCGAGCTCGACGTTCAAGCCGGCGCGACCCATCATCTCGACGACACGGGCCAGGCCTGCGGTCCCGTACTGGGGCATGTCGTCCGAATCGGGAGACGTCCGCAACAATGCGACCGTTCGACGTAACTCCGCCAGCGCCGATCGGCCCGTGGCGGAGATGTTGGCAACGGCCTGCTCCGCGCGATCGGGGTTGCGCCTGATGGCGTACGAGGCGCCGTCGGCCTGGACCACCATGACACTGACGCTGTGGGCGATGACGTCGTGCAGTTCGCGCGCGATACGCGTGCGCTCGGTGATCACGGCCTCTTCGGCACGGCGATCCCTGTCGTACTCGGCCACGACGAGACGGGCCTGCGTCGCTTCGTCGTATGCCCTGCGGGCACCGAGAAATTCCGCCGCAACCCACTACAGCGCATACATCAGCGCGCTGAACAACAGCGTCGTGATCACCGGTTGGGTGAACAGGTACAGGTTCGCGGCGGTGTACGCAGCGAGGGCGGCGGCATAGATGCCGCCCTGAACTCGACCGACGTACGCAACCAGCGTGTAGAGCATGATCGGTAGCGCCAGGGCGGCCGGGTGACCGTTGTAGGCATCGCCCACGAGGCTGCCCGCTATGTCGGAGCCGAGTGTGGTGACGAGAGTGAGTGCTGCGATCGAGCGAGGCAGACGCCGCCGCCACGCGACGGGAATCGTCAGCACGACCGAGAAGACCAGGAACAACGGTCCGTTCAGACCGTCGACCGAGCTGACGAACACCAGAATGTCGACGACGAACAGCCCGACCGCCAGCAGGGCATCGGCCACGAACGGCTGCCCACGGAGCCACAGACTGAATCGACGCATGTGATTGAGTTTGCCGTATGACTGCTGCCGACTGGGGATTGCTGATGGTCGCTGCCACGACCGCCGGTTGGGTCGACGCAGTGGTGGGCGGAGGTGGCCTCATCTTGCTGCCGGCGATTCTTCTCGTGGCACCTCAGCTCACGCAGCAGGCAGCACTGGCGACGAACAAGGCGACGGCCGTATTCGGTACCGTCGCCGCCGTCGTCACCTTCGCGCGGAAGGTCTCGCTCGACTGGGCGGTGCTGATTCCGGCCGGCGTCCTCGCCGCCGTGGCTTCGGCGGCAGGCGCAGCTGCGGTGTCGTTGATCGACCGCGAGCTGTTCATCCCGATCATCATGGTCGTTCTCGTGGGTGTGGCCGTACTGGTCACCTGCCGTCCGACCATCGGTCTGAGCGCGGCATCGTCGCCGCCCACCCATCGCAAAGTTCTGATCGTCATCGGGTGCGCAGCCGCCGGAATCGGCTTCTACGACGGCATTCTCGGGCCCGGTACCGGAACGTTCCTGATCATCGTCTTCGCCACGATGCTCGGAACCGAGTTCGTTCGCAGCGCCGCGATGGCCAAGGTGATCAACGTCGGGTCCAACGTCGGTGCCCTCACCTTCTTCGCCGTCACCGGCAGTGTCTACTGGCAGCTCGGAGCAGCCATGGCGGTGTGCAACGTGTTCGGTGCCGTCCTCGGGTCGAGGACAGCGGTCGCGCGCGGTGCCGGATTCGTGAGAATCGTCCTGCTCGTCGTGGTCGTGGGCATGGTGATCCGACTCGGATGGCAACAATTCGGCTAGCGTCTTCAGGCGTGACGAGACAATCGGATCGATCGGTCGACGCCGACTTCCTTGCTCTGCCCCTGCAGGCCCTCGCGGACGCCGCCCTGAGCGCCGCCCGCTCGGCCGGGGCAACGCACGCCGATGTTCGCGTGCAGCGCTTGACGACTCAGTCCATATCGCTGCGCGACGGCTCCGTTCAATCCGCAATCGACGCCGGTGAGATCGGCCTCGCCGTGCGGGTCGTGGTCGACGGCACCTGGGGTTTCGCATCGCACGCCGAACTCGGCACCGACGCAGCCGCAGCCACGGCCCGCAGTGCGGTCGAGGTGGCCACAGCGCTGCGCACGCTCAATCGCGAACGCGTCGAACTCGCCTCCGAGCCGGTGTACTCGAATGCGACGTGGGTGTCGGAGTACGACATCGACCCGTTCGAGGTACCCACCGCCGAGAAGGTGGCACTGCTGGCGGAGTATTCGTCCCGGCTGGCGGCGTCGGACGGCGTCGATCACGTCACCGCCTCGGTTCTGCAGGTCAAGGAGCAGTCGTTCTACGCGGATCTGGCCGGTAGCAGCATCACGCAGCAGCGGGTGCGACTGCATCCCCAGTTCGAGGCCACCACGGTTGATCGATCCGCTGGTGCATTCGAGACCATGCGCACCCTCGCGCCACCCGTCGGACGAGGTTGGGAGTACCTGGGTGAGCACAGCACGTGGGACTGGGCCGACGAGCTGGCCCGGATCCCCGAGTGGCTGGCCGAGAAGGTGAAGGCACCGTCCGTCGTGGCAGGACCTACCGATCTCGTCATCGATCCGACCAACCTGTGGCTCACCATTCACGAGTCGATCGGGCACGCAACGGAATACGACCGTGCCATCGGCTACGAGGCCGCCTACGCCGGCACTTCGTTCGCGACCCCGGACCAGTTGGGGACGTTGCGCTACGGATCGCCCATCATGCACGTCACCGCCGACCGGACCGAGATCAACGGCCTGGCCAGCATCGGCTGGGACGACGACGGAGTCGCGTCGCAGAGATGGGACCTGGTACGCGACGGGACACTCGTCGGGTACCAACTCGATCGAGTGTTCGCCCCGAAACTCGGTCTCGAGCGGTCCAACGGGTGCTCGTACGCCGATTCTCCGCATCACGTACCGATCCAGCGGATGGCGAACGTGTCGCTGCAGGCCGACCCCGAGACCGATCGATCGACCGCCGACGTCATCGGGGAGGTGGAGGACGGCATCTACGTCGTCGGCGACAAATCCTGGTCGATCGACATGCAACGCTACAACTTCCAGTTCACCGGTCAACGCTTCTACAGAATCCGCAACGGCGTGCTCGACGGCCAGGTGCGTGACGTGGCGTACCAGGCGACGACCACCGAATTCTGGGGCTCGATGGAACTGCTCGGCGGGCCGTCCACGTGGCGACTCGGCGGCGCATTCAACTGCGGCAAGGCCCAACCCGGCCAGGTGGCCGCCGTCAGTCACGGCTGCCCCGTCGCGTTGTTCCGCGGCGTCAACGTCCTCAACACCCGATCGGAGGCAGGTCGATGATCGCGCCGCAGCTCGTGATCGAACGTGCACTCGCCTGCGCGAGTGTCGACGACACCATCGTGATCGTCACCGACTCCAGCGACGCAACACTGCGGTGGGCCGGAAACTCCATGACCACCAACGGAATTGCCACCTCCCGGCGCTGGGAGGTGATCTCGATCGTGCGAGAGGCCGACACCGTTCGAGTCGGCACCGTGTCTTCGACGAGCGTCGATCCGGACGACATCGAGGCCGTGGTACGTGCGAGCGAAGCGGCCGCGCGATCGGCTGAACCCGCCGACGACGCGATGCCCTTGCTGCCTCGAGAGTCGGCCTCGGACCCGCGAGACTGGGACCGCCGAGCACAACACACGTCGATCGACGTGTTCGGCTCGCTGGCAAGGGAATTGAACGTCGGTTTCGACGGCGAGGACACGTTGTACGGATTCGCGCAGCACACCGTCGACAACGTCTGGCTCGGAACCTCGACCGGTGTGCGTCGTACCTTCACGCAGCCCACCGGATCGGTCGAGATCAACGGCAAGCGCTCCGGGGCGAGCGCCTGGGTGGGCACCGGAACCACCGACTTCCAGGACGTGTCGGCCGAGGCGATGTTGGCGGAGCTGTCCACCCGACTCGGCTGGGCCCGGAACACCGTCGAACTTCCCGCCGGTCGCTATCAGACTCTGCTGCCCCCGTCGGCGGTGGCCGACCTGATGATCTACCTGATGTGGACCATGGAAGGCCGCGGAGCGCAGGAAGGCCGCACCGCACTCTCGCGGGCAGGTGGAACGCGAGTGGGCGAGAAACTCACCGACCTGCCGCTCACCCTGTTCTCCGATCCACACGCATCCGGACTCGAGTACGCGCCGTTCGTGGTGGCCGGGTCGTCGAGTGATTCGGTGTCGGTGTTCGACAACGGTATGGACATCGAGCGCGTCGACTGGATCCGCGACGGATCGGTATCCGCCCTCTCGTACCCACGTGCATCGGCGCAGAAGTTCGGAGCTCCCGTCGCGGTCCCGGGCGAGAACCTCGTTCTGACGGGCGGCACGGACGTCGGCCTCGATCAGATGGTTGCCGACACAGAACGCGGGCTGCTCCTGACGACGCTCTGGTACATCCGTGAGGTCGATCCGACATCGCTGCTGCTCACCGGGCTGACCAGGGACGGCGTCTATGCCATCGAGAACGGTCGAATCACCGGTGCGGTGAACAATTTTCGCTTCAACGAGAGCCCGCTGGATTTGCTACGCCGCGTCACCGAGGCGGGCGCAACGGAGGCGACACTGCCGCGCGAGTGGAAGGACTGGTTCACTCGCACGGCTATGCCGCCGCTGCGCATTCCCGACTTTCACATGTCGTCGGTCAGCGCCGCCCAGTAAGGCCGGTCCGAACTACTTGTCGGGTCCGGTGAGCTCGAGAGCGATATTGTCCGGATCCCTGAACTCGACGATGGACATGCCGGGCCCTGCGTCCTTGATGCCCTCGTGTGCGATGCCCAACTCGTCGAGCGTCTTCACGGCGTCTTCCAGCGCTGCACGGGTGTCGACGGTGAAGCTGAGGTGATCGAGCCCGCAACGGTCTTCGGCGAACGTGTCGTCGTTCGGTGCGACCGGGCGCAGACCGAGCAGGCCGCCGCCGAATTTGTAGATGACTCCACCGAAGAGGAACCAGAGGGCCTTCTTGGTCTCTTCGTCCGCGTCGGGATCCCAGGCGTAGGCGACGTCGAAACCGAACACCGAGTCGTAGAACGACCGGGACCGGTCGATGTCGCTGACGGTGAGGCGAACATGGTTGTAATCGGTCACTGCGATAGGCACGTGGTGCTCCATTCCGGCAGCAGGGGAAGCTGCCTCACGAAGCATTCGGAACTGCGCATACGAGCGATGGTGCCGAGTTCTTCTCAGGCGGCGGTGATCGCCAGCCCGACGGAACCACTCTTGCCCCGGCGGAGCACGCTGCCCTTGACGGTGAGCCATCCGAGAATGCCGTACTTCGACGCGATGGCTGCACGTGCCTTCTCCGTCTGGGCCGCGTCGAGTATCTCGGCCCGTGCGTCGACCGCATCGCCCTGGGGGTTACCGCGCATGTCGCACGGTGCCAGGGTGACTGCCGGGTTGCGGCGAATCCGCTTGACCTTCCACGAATCGGCCACCGTCCACACCAGCAGCCGATCCCCGTCGAGAGCACCCCACAGCGGGGTCGGCACCCCGGTGCCGTCCTTCTTGAACGTCGTCAGCAGTACGTACTTGCCCTTGGCAATGTCTTCGAAGGTGGCAGCCATACCGCTCAGAGTACGTCGCTACTCCCCTTCGAGCTCGCCCTCGGTTTCCAGATACACCTGGCGCAAGCCGTCGAGAACCTGCTTGTTCGGCTCGGCCCACATCTTTCGCTCGGCCGCTTCGAGCAGCCGCTCCGCGATACCGTGCAGGGCCCACGGATTGGACTGTTGCATGAACTTCTTGTTCTGCTCATCGAGCACGTACGTCTCGGCCAGCTTCTCGTACATCCAGTCCTGCACCACGTCGGTCGTCGCGTCGTAACCGAACAGGTAGTCCACGGTCGCCGCCATCTCGAACGCGCCTTTGTAGCCGTGCCTGCGCATGGCCTCGAGCCACCGCGGGTTCACCACCCGGGCGCGGAACACCCGCGCGGTCTCTTCCGACAGTGTGCGCGTGCGAACCGATTCCGGCCGTGTGCTGTCACCGATGTAGGCCTCGGGCGATTTTCCGGTCAACGCACGCACGGTTGCGACCATGCCGCCGTGGTACTGGAAGTAGTCGTCCGAATCGGCGATGTCGTGCTCACGCGTGTCGGTGTTCTTGGCGGCGACGGCAATGCGCTTGTAGGCGGTGCGCATGTCGTCCGAGGCCGGAACGCCGTCGAGACCACGTCCGTACGCGAATCCGCCCCAGGTGGTGTAGACCTGCGCCAGGTCGTCGTCGCTGCGCCAGGTCTTGCTGTCGATCAGCTGAAGCAACCCGGCGCCGTAGGTACCCGGCTTCGATCCGAAAATCCGCGTCGTGGAACGTCGTTCGTCGCCGTGCTCGGCAAGATCGGCCTGCGCATGCGCTCGCACGTAGTTCTGCTCGTCCAGCTCGTCCAACGCGGCGACCATCCGGACCGCATCGTCGAGCAGGGCCAGTACATGGGGAAACGCGTCGCGAAAGAAGCCGCTGATGCGGACCGTCACGTCGATGCGGGGACGGCCGAGCTCGACGAGGTCGATCACCTCGAGTCGCGTCACCCTTCGCGACGCCTCGTCCCACACCGGAGAGACTCCGAGCAGCGCGAACACTTCGGCGATGTCGTCGCCGGAGGTCCGCATGGCCGACGTACCCCACACCGACAGCCCGACGGATTTCGGCCACTCGCCGTGATCCTGGCGGTAGCGAGCGAGCAGCGACTCCGCCATCGCCTGCCCGGTCTCCCACGCCAACTTCGAGGGCACGGCCTTCGGATCGACGGAGTAGAAGTTGCGGCCGGTGGGCAGCACGTTGATGAGTCCGCGCAACGGTGAACCGCTCGGACCCGCCGCGATGAAACCGCCG
Source organism: Rhodococcus sp. 14-2483-1-2 (assembly GCF_002259405.1). GTDB lineage: Bacteria > Actinomycetota > Actinomycetes > Mycobacteriales > Mycobacteriaceae > Rhodococcoides. Next base: position 209,545 of record NZ_NPFW01000022.1, read on the forward strand.
TCGAGCGCGTGCAGCACCTGGGCGATCTCGCGTGAGGTCCCGCGCAGACGCGGAACGACCTCGGCTGCGGCGAACTCGAGAATCTGTGTGACCACGCCGCCGTGCTCACCCGCCACTTGCGCGGCCGCGGCGGGATCCCACTGCGCTGCCTGCATCGCAGCGACCAACCCGTGGGCCACGGCCTCCACAGCGTCGACGCGGGTACGGTCCTCGTCGCCGTCCTCGCTGAGTCCCAGTGCTTCTCGCAGGCCGGGGACAGTCTGCTCTCCGCCCCACATCTGCCGGGCTCGGAGCATCGCGAGCACCAGCTCGACCTCGGCGTCTCCGACGGGTTCCTGGCCCAGGATGTGCAGTCCGTCGCGGATCTGTACGTCCTTGATCTCGCACAGCCACCCGTCGACGTTCAGCAGCATGTCGTCGAACACTTCTTCGTCGGGGCGCTCCTCGAGCCCGAGGTCCTTGTGCATCTGCGCTGCCGTCATCAGCGTCCAGATCTGCTGTCGGATCGCGGGCAGCTTTGCCGGGTCCAGTGCCGAGATGTTGGCGTGCTCGTCGAGTAGTTGCTCGAGCCGGGAGATGTCGCCGTAGCTCTCCGCGCGCGCCATCGGCGGAATCAGGTGATCCACGAGAGTGGCGTGCGCTCTCCGCTTGGCCTGCGTGCCCTCACCTGGATCGTTGACGAGGAACGGGTAGATCAACGGCAGGTCTCCCAGTGCCGCATCGGTTCCGCAGGAAGCGGACATACCGAGTGTCTTGCCCGGCAGCCATTCCAGGTTGCCGTGCTTGCCCAGGTGCACCATGGCGTCCGCGCCGAAGCCGCCGTCGGCCTGCGTGGCCGAGATCCACCGGTAGGCCGCCAGATAGTGATGGCTCGGCGGCAGGTCCGGGTCGTGATAGATCGCAACCGGCTTCTCGCCGAATCCGCGCGGTGGTTGCACCATGATCACCACGTTGCCGAATTGCATTGCAGCGATGACGATCTCACCGTCCGGATCGGCAGACCGATCCACGTAGAGATCACCCGGTGCCGGGCCCCAATGCTCGATCACGCCGTCGCGCAGATCCGCGGGCAGCTGCTCGAACCATCGGCCGTACTGCGCGGCCGAGATGCGAATGGGATTGCCCTCGAGCTGGGCATCGGTGAGCCAGTTGGGATCCTGGCCGCCACGGGCAATGAGCGCATGGATGAGGGCGTCACCGTCGCGAGCAGCCAGACCCGGCACCGAATCCGGGCCGTCGAGCGGTCCGAGGTCGTAGCCGGCGGTGCGCATGTCCGACATCAACGCGATCGCGCTCGCCGGAGTATCGAGGCCGACGGCGTTTCCGATCCGCGCATGCTTGGTGGGGTAGGCCGAGAACATCAGGGCGATACGGCGATCGGCAGCCGGAATGTGCCGCAGCCGCGCGTGCCGTACTGCGATGCCTGCCACCCGAGCGGCACGCTCGTGGTCCGGGACGTACGTGGTCAAGCCGTCGTCGTCGATCTCCTTGAACGAGAACGGGACCGTGATGAGTCGGCCGTCGAACTCCGGGACGGCGACCTGCGTTGCCACGTCCAATGGGGAGAGTCCGTCGTCGTTCTCGGCCCACGTCGCGCGAGAACTCGTCAGACACAGACCCTGCAGGATCGGTACGTCGAGTGCGGCCAGCTCGGCGACGTCCCAGGCCTCGTCGTCGCCTCCGGCCGACGCTCCGGCCGGTTTGGTGCCACCTGCGGCCAGCACGGTCACGATCAGGGCGTCCGCCGACTTCAGAGTGTCGAGCAGGTCGGGTTCGGCCGTGCGCAGTGAGGCGCAGTAGATCGGGAGCGCGGTGGCTCCGGCGTTCTCCACTGCAGTGGCGAGGGCATCGATGTACCTGGTGTTTCCGGCCAGATGCTGGGCGCGGTAGTACAGGATCGCCACCGTCGGACCCGCGGAGTGCGGAGCGGACGATCGTTCGAGGTGGCCCCATGTCGGCATGTGCCGCGGAGCGTCGAAACCGTGGCCGGTCAGCAACACGGTGTCGGAGAGGAAGTTGTAGAGCTGCTCGAGATTGTCGGATCCGCCCTCGGCCAAGTAGTTGTGCGCCTGCGCGGCAACGTTGGCGGGCACCGTCGAGATCTCCATCAGGTCCGCGTCGGGTGTCTGTTCACCGCCGAGCACGACGACCGGCAGCCCGGTCGCCAGAACCGCTTCGATGCCCGACTCCCACGACCGTCGCGAGCCCAGGATGCGCACGATGATCAACTCGGCCGACTCGGCCATCGCCGGGATGTCCTCGGCGAGCAGCCGGGAAGGGTTGCCCCAGGTGAAGTCTGCTCCGCTGGCACGGGCGCTGAGCAGATCGGTGTCCGACGTGGACAGCAACAAGAACACGGGTAACGCCCTCCTCGGGGGTTTCGCGCCCCTGAAAATCGGTGAAAACTGCTCTTCGACTCGTCGGCGAGAGGGTCTGACTCCAGCCCCGACCCGAAGGATCGAAGGCCGTCACAGTGGCGCGACCGTACCGGATTCTCGCCGGTTTCCTCTCGGCCGGAGCCGTGGACATCGAATGCTACCGGGGCGAGCGTGGAATCGGGCCACCCGTTGCGCTTGTAGCCTGGTGACCATGAGTTCGCCAGAGAGGTCGGTGCCCGACGGCTGCCCCGGAGCGCTGACGACGCATCTGGCCGCGGACGGTCCGCTGGCGCGGGTCCGCCTGCCGGGCGGGGTTTTGCTGCCGGGGCAGATGCAGGTGTTGGCACAGGCCGCCGCGGAGTTGGGTGACGGCACGTTGGAGCTGACCTCGCGGGGCAACATCCAGGTCCGCGCGGTGTCGGACCCGGACGACTTCGCGACCAGGTTGGCCGATGCAGGGCTGCTTCCGTCGTCGACTCACGAGCGAGTGCGCAACATCCTCGCCTCCCCACTGTCGGGCCGGGTGGGCGGTCTCACCGATGTGCGTGCCCTGGTCGGTGGGCTGGACGAGGGCCTGCGTGCGCGACCCGATCTGGCAAACCTGCCGGGTAGGACGCTGTTCGCTCTCGACGACGGCCGAGGCGACCTGTGCGGACTGGAACCGGATTTCGGTGCCTACGCCCAGTCCGACGGGGCCTACGCGGTGCTGTTGGCGGGCCGGGACAGCGGCGTTCGCGTGGACCGCGACCGCGTCGTGTCGACGCTGCTGGACTGCGCAGGTGCCTTCGTGGAGCTGCGGCAGTCCCAGTGGCGGGTGGCCGAATTGGACGACGGACCGGCCCGGATCGTCGACCGCCTCGGGCTCTCGGCCGGCCCCGTGGTGTCGATGCCCGCGCCCGTGGAGGTGCCACCGATCGGATGGCTCGACCAGGACGACGGCCTGGTGGCGCTGGCTGCGGGATTGGCGAACGGCGTGCTCGGAGCGCGGCTCGCCGAGTTCCTCGCGGCCATCGACCGCCCGCTGATCATGACTCCGTGGCGATCGCTGATCGTGTGTGATCTGGACGAGGAACCGGCCGAACAGGTCGTCCGCGTACTCGCCCCGATGGGACTGATCTTCGACGCGGGATCACCGTGGATTCGCGTCAGCTCGTGCACCGGATCGCCGGGGTGCGAGAAGTCGTTGGCCGACGTACGAGCCGACCTCTCCGCGGCCGTCGATGCCCGGATGACTCCGCCCGACGAGCGGCAACACTGGTCCGGGTGCGAACGGCGGTGCGGACGACCCAAGGGCGAAGTGACCGACGTCATCGCGACAGGAATCGGCTACCGCGTGTCCTGAGTGGGTGCCTCGGCCGCAGGTAAGACCGGCTTTCTGCTGAGGGGTCCCTCTCCCCTATCGTGAAACGCATGCACGACTACGTCCGCGACGGCGCGGAGATCTACCGACAATCGTTCGCGACCATCCGAGCCGAAGCAGATCTGTCTCGATTCGCACCGGACGTTGCACAGGTCGTCGTGCGCATGATTCACGCGGTCGGAGAGATCGATCTGACCGAGACCATCGGGTACACCCCAGCAGTCGTGACCTCCGCTCGCGCGGCACTGAACGCGGGCGCGCCGATTCTGTGCGACGCCAACATGGTCGCCGCAGGCATCACTCGTCGCCGACTGCCCGCCGACAACGAGGTGCTGTGCACGCTGTCCGATCCTCGGGTACCGGATTTGGCGAAAAGGATGGGCACCACGAGAACCGCTGCGGCGCTGGAGTTGTGGGGCGACAAGCTCGACGGTGCCGTCGTCGCTATCGGAAACGCACCGACGGCGCTCTTTCACCTCATGGAAATGCTGGCTGCCGGAGCGCCGAAGCCTGCGGCCATCGTCGGCGGCCCGGTCGGTTTCATCGGAGCAGCGGAGTCCAAGGAAGATCTGATCGCTGCCGACCTCGGCGTGGAGTACCTGGTCGTTCGAGGCAGACGTGGTGGCAGCCCCATCACCGTCGCCGCGGTCAATGCCATTGCGAGCGAACAAGAATGACCGGCACCGGAAAACTGTGGGGAGTCGGCGTCGGTCCCGGCGATCCGGAATTGTTGACCGTCAAGGCCGCTCGCGTGATCGCCGAGGCCGATGTGGTTGCTTTCCACAGTGCACAGCACGGTCGCAGCATCTCCCGCGGACTGGCGGCCGGGTACATGCGGGACGGGCAGATCGAGGAACATCTCGTCTATCCGGTGACCACAGAGGCCACGGCGCATCCCGGCGGATATCAGGGTGCGATCGACGAGTTCTACGAATCCGCTGCCGCACGGCTGGCAACCCATCTGGACGCCGGACGCTCCGTAGTACTTCTCGCCGAGGGCGATCCGCTGTTCTACAGCTCCTACATGCACATGCACAAACGGTTGGCCGACCGCTTCGAGGTCGAGGTCGTGCCCGGCGTGACGTCTGTCAGCGCGGCCTCGGCCGCGCTGGCAACTCCGCTCGTGGAGCGAGACGAAGTGTTCACCGTGCTTCCCGGCACACTGCCCGCAGACGAACTCACGCGTCGACTGCGCGGCACCGACGCGGCCGTCATCATGAAACTGGGCCGGACCTACCCGACGGTGCTCGAGGCACTCGAGCGTTCCGGCCGCCTCGACGAGGCGCGCTACGTGGAACGCGCCAGCACGCCCCAGCAGCGAATACTCGACGCCGCCGATGCCGACAACGTGCCGTACTTCTCGATGATCGTCGTGCCGAGCCCGTCCAACCGAGCCGAAACACCCATCGGCACCGGAGAAGTGGTCGTCGTCGGCCTCGGCCCCGGCGACTACGCATGGACGACCGACGAGGTGCGCGCCGAACTCGCCGCCGCCACCGATCTGGTCGGCTATGTCACCTACATCGATCGGGTACCGCGGAGGCCCGGGCAGATTCGGCACGCCAGTGACAACAAGGTCGAGTCCGAACGAGCGGCGTTCGCACTCGATCTCGCCAAGCAGGGCCGACGCGTAGCGGTGGTCTCCTCGGGCGATCCGGGTGTGTTCGCGATGGCCACCGCCGTGATCGAAGTGGCAGCCGAGCAGCAGTGGAACTCGGTACCGGTGCGGGTGGTGCCCGGAATGACGGCCGCCAACGCCGTCGCCAGTCGAGTGGGTGCACCACTGGGTCACGACTACGCGGTCGTCTCCCTCTCCGACCGCCTCAAGCCCTGGGACGTCGTCGCAGCGCGGCTCTCGGCTGTCGCCGGAGCCGACATGGCGATCGCGATCTACAACCCGGCGTCCAAGTCACGGACCTGGCAGGTTGCGGCAATGAAAGAGCTTCTGCTCGAGCACCGTTCGCCGCACACCCCCGTGGTCATCGGACGCGCAGTGGGCAGCCCGCAGGAATCCGTTCGTACCGTGACGCTCGGCGAACTCGACCCGGAGTCGATCGACATGCGGTGCCTGCTCATCATCGGATCGTCGATGACGACGGTGGTGGAGACGGGAAGCGGGCCGAAGGTGTTCACCTCCAGGCGCTACCCATCAGCAGGCAGCGCATAGCGATTCGTCAACCAGTCCACGGCCGCGGCGACCGCGTGCACGGTCGGTGCCGCAGTAGGTGATGCTGGACGGTCGACCATCAGCACCGGGATCGAGGCTGCACGTGCCGCATCGAGTTTGGCTCGCGTCATGTCGCCGCCGCTGTTCTTGGTGATCAACAGGTCGATTCGGTTGTCTGCGAGCATCATCGACTCGTGGTGGACGTCGAAGGGCCCACGGCTCAGTTGCAGTGACATGTGCGGCGGCACCGGACCGGTCGGAGGGTCGATCGCCCTGACCAGAAACCACGAGTGATCGACACTCGCGAAATGGTGAACACCCTGCCTTCCTGTCGTGAGGAACACCCGGCTGCCGGGGGTGATCGCCGACGCCGCGTCGGGCAACGAGGCAACCGAGGTCCATCGATCACCCTCCCCCGCGGTCCACGGTGGCCGCGTCAGCACCAGGAGCGCGACCGACGCTGCCCGAGTGGCCTGTTCGGCGTGCGCTGCGATGGTGGAGGCGAACGGGTGTGTCGCGTCCACCACCACGTCGATCGTGTTGTCTCGCAGCCACACTGCAAGGGCATCCGGACCCCCGAAGCCGCCGATTCGCGTCGGCCCGACGGGCAGTATCGGCTCGGCGACCCGGCCGGCCAGCGAGGTGATCGTCTCGATCCCCTGCACCGTGCCCAGAGCGGCCGCGAGTGCCCGCGACTCCGTCGTACCACCGAGAATCAGGACTTTCACCGTTTGGTCGCACTCCATTGTGTGACCGGCAGCTGCGGTCTCCACGTCGTGAACGCGCCCAGCGGTTCACCACGATAGATCTGGAACCTGCGGAGCTCTCCGCCGTACTTCGCGGCAGCGGTCAGCAACAACGAATCCGATTCGGCGGTCACCGAATTGGCTACCACTCGTCCGCCGGTGCGCACCGCGGCCCAACACGCTTCGAGCATGTCGGCGCCGGTCAACCCACCACCGATGAACACCGCATCCGGTGCCGGGTCTGCGTCCGCGACCACCGCGAAACTCTCCGGGGCACCGCCGTGCACCACGAGGCTCGGAACTCCCAGATGCAGTGCATTGGTCTCGATCTGCTCACGGCGCGCCTGCGAACTCTCGAACGTCACTGCACGACAGGATTCGTCGGTCCGCATCCATTCGATGGCAATTGTTCCCGATCCGCCCCCGATGTCCCACAACAGCTCTCCGGGCCCTGGCGCCAACGCGCTGAGTGTCAGTGCTCGAACTTCCCGCTTGGTCATCTGACCGTCCCCGGTGTACGCGGAATCGGCCAGGCCGGGAATGCGGGTGTGGCGGGCAGCGTCGGGATCTCGGACGCACAGCAGTGCAACGACATTGAGTGGGTCGACGCTCTCGAACGTCGACTCTCGCGCAATCCCGCCGACGATGCGCTCGGCCGGTCCGCCGAGCTGTTCGAGGACCGTCATCTCGCTCGCTCCGAAACCGTTGGCGGACAGCACCACCGCGATCTCACCCGGCGTGCTGCTGCCCCGGCTCAACACCAGTATCCGACGACCGTCGGCCAATTCGGGCAACACCGTCTCGGCCGGACTGTTCACCAGTGACACCGTCGTGGTGTGGTGGAGCGCCCAGCCCAACCGGGCACACGCCAACGACACCGAGGACGGGGCCGGATGCACCCTCAAGCGCTCGGCACCGAACTCCCGCGCCAGCGTCACTCCGATGCCATGGAACATCGGATCCCCGCTGGCCAGCACGCACACGCGAGAACCTGCGCAGGCGTCGATCATCGGCCGCAGATTCGGCACCAACGGACTGGGCCATGTCCTGGTCTCGGTGCAGTGCTCCCGTACCCCCGCGACCTGGCGAGCGGAGCCGAACACCACATCTGCTTGCTCGACGGCCGTGCGGGAACCGAGAGACAGTCCGTCCCAACCGTCCGCTCCGATTCCCACGACCACGATCGGAGCGGGCTCGGGTGCCACCATCAGCGCGGCATTCTGCGCCAGAGCCATTGCGGCAGTAGACGCATGGCGAAGAACACCGGTCGCAGAGTCCCAGGTATCCACACGCTGGCCCGACGCTTGCGCAGCGCCGCGACGACGCTTTCGGCGACCTGATCCGGCGTACTCGACATGGGTGCCGGTGTCATCCCCTCGGTCATGGAACCGATGACGAATCCGGGACGTGCGAGCAGGAGATGCACCCCGCTGCCGTGCAGTGAGTCACTCAGTCCGCTGGCGAACCCGTCGAGACCGGCCTTCGCGGATCCGTACACGTAGTTGGCGCGTCGCACTCGAACGCCCGCGACCGACGAGAACACGACCAGGTCGCCACTCCCCTGTGCTCGCAGCAGTTTCGAGGCGTGTGTCAGCACCGAAACCTGAGCCAGGAAGTCGGTGGTGATGACGTCGAGAGCGTGCTGCGCGTCGTCCTCGGCACGCGCTTGATCCCCGAGGATCCCGAACGCCAGCACCACGATCCCGATAGGACCGTGTCGCTCGGCAACCCGGCCGAGAAGCTCGGCGTGAGTGTCCATCGCGTTCGCGTCGAACTCGACGGTGTGGACGGCGTCCGCGCCCGCCTGCTGCACTCGTCGTTGCTGGGCATCGAGGTCGGTGCTGCGCCGAGCGGCCAGTACGACGGTGCGCCCCGACGCGAGTCGGGTAGCGACCTCGAGTCCGATCTCGCTGCGACCGCCCAACAGCAACAGCGTTCCGGCCGCGGGTTCTCCTCGTCTGCTCACGCCGACCAGTCTTGCCGATGAAATCGTATTCACTACAGTCGGGGCATGGCCGCAATCCCCGCAGACGCGACTGCCCTCGCCGACGACGCATTCGAATTCCTTGCCGAGCGGCACCTGGCCACTCTGACGACACTGCGACCCGACGGAACTCCGCACGTCGTCGCCGTCGGCTTCACCTACGATGCCGAATCCCGATGTGCTCGGGTCATCACCAACGACGTGTCGCAGAAGGCGATCAACGCCGGTCGCGGCGCCTACGCCGCGGTCACTCAGATCGACGGCGCCCGCTGGCTGACGTTGGAGGGGCCCGCGTCGGTGCGAAACGACCGTGAATCGGTCGTCGATGCGGAGAACCGCTATGCGCAGCGCTACCGCGTACCCAGGGAGAACCCCACCCGGGTCGTCATCGAGATACAGGTGCAGCGCGTGCTGGGTAGCCGTTCGCTGCTGAATCGCTGACGAGAGCCACCTCCTCGACCCTCACGCCCAGGGTAGGACGGTCAGGTTCGGCCATTCGGTGATCCACCGAGCAGCCTTCGCCTCGTACACGTGCTGCATCGGTAACCGCGGGTTCGGCCGCACGATTCCCGCGAAGAGATCGTCGAATCCGTGCGGTGCGTACACGACGTCCGTTCCGCCCTCGTCGGTGGTGATGCCGAAGCAGCACGTGGTGGAGACGAAATGATCGATCGCATCCTCGGTACTTCGGTACGGCGCGATCGCAGAGCCGAAATGCTGCTCGTACCACAGGTGTACGCGCGCCTCGTTGCGTACTTCGACGTCCACACCGAGGTCGGCGAACACCGAGGCCGCGGACTCGATCACCTCGTTCTCCGCTTCGTAGGACAGATCGGAGTCGTCGAAGTAGAAAAAGTCGTAGTCCCGGATACCCGCACGAAGATCCCGACCGGCCAGGTGATTCCACACCGTCTGGAAGAGGCCACCCGCCGTCAGATACCACCCGGGCAGCCCGAGCTGCGGTGCGCGTCGAAGAATCTCGCCGACAGCGGGATTGGATCGAACGATCGAGACGAAGTCGGTCTCGTCCGGTGGCGTCACACCGGCAGGACGGCCAGACCGTGCGGCCTGAGGTTGACCGACTCGCACCCGTCTGCGGTGACCACGACGATGTCCTCGATGCGTGCACCCCACCGTCCGCGGAAGTAGATTCCCGGCTCGATGCTGAACGCCATCCCTTCGGTCAGCGTGATGTCGTTACCCGCAACGATGTACGGCTCCTCGTGTACCGACAGGCCGATTCCGTGACCGGTGCGGTGGAGGAACGCCTCCCCCAGACCGGCGTCGACCAGGACGTCGCGGGCGGCCGCATCGATGGACTGCGCCGTGACACCGGGCACCACCGCATCGACAGCTGCCTGCTGGGCCCGCTCCAGTACCGCGTACTGCTCGGCGATCTCCGCCTGCGGCTCGCCGAGACTGTAGGTCCGGGTCGAGTCGGAGTTGTATCCCGGTGCGACGGGTCCCCCGATGTCGATCACCACGATGTCGCCCGCCTCGACGACTCGATCGGATACCTCGTGATGCGGATCGGCACCGTGAGGCCCGGATCCGACGATGATGAATTCCGGTGCTGTGTGGCCTTCTTCGACGATCGCGGCCGCGATGTCCGACGCGATCTGAGCTTCCGTGCGGCCTACTCGAAGCCATTCACCCATCCGGGCGTGCACGCGGTCGATGGCGTGACCGGCGCGCCGCAACGCGTCGATCTCGGCTGCATCCTTGACCATACGAAGTTCGCGCAGCACGTCCGTGGCCAGTACAGGGACCGTGCCGAAGACACCGGCCAGCGGCACGAAATGCAGGGCGGGCATTGCGTCGGCGACGGCTGTTCTCGTTCCGCCGGGAACAGCGGCCGACACCAGTGCGTACGGATCCACACCGTCGACCCAGTCGACGAGCGTCAGAGACAGCTCTTGAGCCGCGGAATCACCCAGCGCGGCGAGCTCGAGCCGCGGAACGACGACCGTGGGGGTGCTGCCGTCCGCCGGAACCACCAGAGCGATGAGACGCTCGAACGAGCTGGCCTTCGAGCCGATCAGGTACCGCAGATCCGGACCCGGCGTGATCAACAGGGCATCCAAGCCCGCTTCCGACGTCAGGCGAGCCGCGCGGGCGAGCCTGGACGCATAGACATCGCTGGAGAAACGTGAGGAACTGACCGAAGAATCGACACTCATACCTTCAGGCTAATGCCGTACGGCAAGATGAGCGCCATGACCGCCCCCGGAAAGTCTCCGTTGCTGCTCCTCGACGGTGCGAGCCTGTGGTTCAGGGCTTACTACGCACTGCCCGAGTCGATTACGGCCCCAGACGGGCGACCCGTCAATGCCGTTCGCGGCTTCCTCGACATGATCTCGGCGTTGATCGCGCGCACCGAACCCAGCCGACTGGCCGTGTGTCTCGATCTGGACTGGCGGCCACAGTTCCGCGTCGATCTCGTGCCGTCCTACAAGGCGCACCGTGTGGCCGAGGCTGCCCCGGAGGTCGCCGAGAGCGAAGAAGTTCCGGAAACGCTGACACCGCAGGTGGACATGATCATGGATGTGCTCGCCGCATTGGGGATCGCGACCGCGGGCGCAGACGGTCTCGAAGCCGACGACGTGCTGGGGACCCTGGCCGCGCGCGAGCGTCAGGACCCCGTGGTCGTGGTCAGTGGAGACAGAGACCTGCTTCAGGTTGCCGCCGACGAGCCGAACGAGGTGCGCGTTCTGTACGTGGGACGTGGGCTGGCCAAAGCCGAATTGTTCGATCCCGCACTGGTTTCCGAGCGCTACGGGGTGCCGCTTCATCGAGCGGGTGCGGCGTACGCGGAACTCGCCTTGCTGCGCGGCGATGCCTCCGACGGCCTGCCCGGCGTCAAAGGTATCGGGGAGAAGACGGCATCGAGCCTGATGATGACCTACGAATCCGTCGCTGCGTTGCGCGCTGCGGCACTCGACCCGTCGTCGGACATGGCCAAGGGCATCCGAGCGAAGCTGGCCAATGCCGGCGACTACCTGGACGCGGCGCTGCCCGTCGTCCGGGTTGTCACCGACGCCGATGTGGTCCTGTCGAAGTCCGACGAGATTCCGGCCGAGCCCGCCGATCTCGACGCGCTGAACACGCTCGCAGAGACCCTCGGTATCGAGAACGCCGTGGCCCGCCTCGTCGCTGCGATGGCGGCCACGGCGTCGACGACCTGACCGAGTGACCGAAACGGGTCTACTTGGGTAGAGAGACCTCGTAGTTGGCGTCGTCGTCGAGGAAGGTCAACGTCACCGTCTTGAAAGCACCGTCGACCGTCAGGGTGCAATCGACACTGGTCCGGGCCTTGACCTCGATGTCCTGGGGACAGGACACACCGGAGACGTCGGACGCACCGTAGGACTCGGTGACGACCGTGCGAATGCCCTCCTCTGCCGCCGCAGTATCGAGGGTGGTCGTGCGTCCGAACGCGAAGAACGACACCACAGCGATCACCGCGATCACCGCGACCACGGCACCAGCGATGATCAGGGGCGTCTTCGACTTGGCCCCGGGCTGCCCGGGCCCCTGCTGATTCGGATATTGCGGGTTGGGATTCCAAGGCTGCTGTGGTTGCTGACCGTATTGCCCTGGCCCGTATTGCCCACTACCGAATTGCTGTGGTGCGTAGGGGTTCTGGTATGCCGCATTGCCCGATGCAGGCGCGCCGGCACCGGGATAGGGTGCGCCGTACTGCTGACCGGCGGGGTACTGCGCGGTGGGGTTCTGTCCCTGGGGATAGCCGCCCTGCGCGTTCGGGGCCTGGGGGTACTGCCCCTGCGGATAGCCGGCGGGTGGGTATTGGCCTTGGGGGTATTGGCCCTGAGGGTATTGCCCTTGGGGGTACTGCCCCTGAGGGTATTGGCCCTGAGGGTACTGGCCGCCGGGCTGCTGTGGGCTCTGCCCGTACGCCGTCTGGCCGGGTTCGCCGTAGGGCGCGGCCGGCGGCTGTCCGTACTGACCCCACGCCGAAGGCGTCGGAGTCTGTGACTCGGCCGAAGAACCACCAGGCTGCGTCTCCGGCGTGTCTTTCGCGGCGCCGTCCTGCTGATCGGGCTTGCGCGACCAGCTGTTGTCCGGATCGTTCGGACCGTATGGGCCGCTCATCTCGCCTCCACTGAAAATTCGGATTCGTCGGGGGTACAGTAACCCGCCCGTACGACTCGCCGCTGTACCGACCCGGCAGTCGGATTCGGTCCCGTCATGCGGCATCGACCGCGACCACGCCGCGGCGGAGAGCTGCGATCGCCCGCGCCGCAGTTCGCGACAGTTCCGGCTCCGGGGCAGCGAGCCGAACCTGATCCAACAGGTCGATCACCTGCCGACACCAACGCACGAAGTCTCCACCCGAGAGTGCTTTGCCGTTGTCACCCGCTGTGACGAGAGCATCGACCAACGAATGGTTCGACGCCCACTTGTAGATCGCCTTCACGAAGCCCATGTCGGGTTCTCTCGTCGGGGGAAGCTTGTGCCGAACTTCGTCGGACCGCAGCTCGTGCCACACCCGCACGGTCTCGGTCAGCGCGTGTCGAATCGGACCCGTCGGACCGTGCGGAGTGATGTCACCCTCCGACCTGGACTCGTAGACCACAGCCGAGACCACGGCCGCCAGCTCCGCCGGAGAAAGGCCCTGCCACAGGCCGCCGCGCAAGCACTCGGCGACCAGCAGATCGGACTCGGAATAGATCCGACTCAGCCGCGCGCCGTCGTCGGTCACCTTCGGATCCTTGCCTGCCGTCACGTAGCCGCGGTCGGCGAGCAAGGCCAGGATGCGGTCGAAGGTCCGGGCGAGGGAGTTCGTCGTCGCCGATACCTTCTGCCGCATCGTTTCGGTCTCTCGCGCCAACCGGTTGTATCGCTCACCGGTGCGGCCGAGCTCGTCGCGGTCGGGGCGCGCGTGCACCGGATGCGATCGGATGGCTCGTCGAAGGGTGGCCAGTTCCTTGTCGTCCGCTGCGGTCGATTTGCGTCGGATGCGGTCCGACGGCTGCGAGATTCCGCGCGTCACCAGGGCGGTTGCGAGGTCTCGCCTGGTCTTCGCCGTGCGATGGTCGACAAAACGGGGCAGCCGCATGGTGCCCAGAGGTGTGGCAGGAGAAGGGAAGTCCGCTGCCGAGAGTCGGCCGGCCCACTTGTCCTCGGTCAGTACGAGCGGACGCGGATCGGCTCGGTCGTCATCGGGCTCGAGAACCACGGCAAGGCCGCTGCGGCGACCGGTCGGCACCGAGATCACATCGCCGCGGCGCAGTGCGCGCAGCGAATCGACTGCCTTGTCTCGCCGATCGGATCTGTTCTGGCGTTCGAGGGTCTTCTCGCGGTCCTTCAGTCGTTCGCGCAGCCGCGCATACTCGAAGTACTCCCCGTCGGGGCCGCCGAGGCGTGCACCGAGCGCCTCCAGCGTCTGCATGTTCTTCTCGATACCGCGAACCATCCCGACGACGGAGCGGTCGGCCTGGAACTGTGCGAACGACCTTTCGAGCAACAGACGTGAATCGGCTGCACCGAACTGCTCGATCAGGTTGATCGACATGTTGTACGCCGGCGCGAACGAACTGCGCAGCGGGAACGTACGGGTCGACGCCAGACCCGCGACCTCGGTCGGCTCCGTGCCCGGCTGCCACAGCACGACGGCATGTCCTTCGACATCGATGCCGCGGCGTCCGGCCCGGCCGGTCAGCTGGGTGTACTCCCCCGGCGTCAACTCGGCGTGTGTCTCACCGTTGAACTTGACCAGCTTCTCGAGCACGACGGTTCGGGCAGGCATGTTGATCCCGAGAGCCAACGTCTCGGTGGCGAACACCGCCCGGACCAGGCCCTTGACGAACAACTCCTCGACGGTGTGCCGGAAGACCGGCAACATCCCGGCGTGATGGGCGGCGAATCCGCGCTCGAGTGCGTCGCGCCACTCCCAGAAACCCAGAACCTCCAGGTCCTCGCGCGGCAGCTCCGAGGTGTGCTTCTCGACGATGTACCGAATCTCCTCCGCCTGCTCGGGCGTGGTCAGCACCAGCCGCGAACGCATGCACTGGGTCAGAGCGCCGTCGCACCCGGCGCGGCTGAAGATGAAGGTGATCGCAGGGAGCAGACCCTCTTCGTCGAGCTTGGCTATCACATCGGGACGGGCCAGCGGGCGGTTGTTCGCGCCACTGCCATGGCCGCCACCTCGACCGCCGCCGCCTGACCGACCGCCGCGGCCTCTGCTGTGTGGAGCGTGCCAGCGGTCCATCGAGTCGAGGGACTGACGCTGTTTGACGTGCCGGACGAGTTCCCGATCGACGACGATCTTCTGGCTGCCGTCGGCAGACTGGGCTCGCGTGTCGAACAGATCGAACAATCGGCGGCCCACCATGATGTGCTGCGAGAGGGGCACCGGGCGGTTCTCGTCCACCACGACGGAGGTGTCACCGCGAACCGTGCTCATCCAGGCACCGAACTCCTCGGCGTTGCTCACCGTTGCCGACAGGCTGACCAGTCGAACGTCGTCGGACAGGTGCAGGATGACCTCTTCCCACACCGCGCCTCGGAAACGGTCGGCCAGGTAGTGCACCTCGTCCATGACGACGTGCGAGAGGCCCCGCAACGCGTCCGATGATGCGTAGAGCATGTTGCGCAGCACTTCGGTCGTCATGATGACGATGGGGGCATCGGGGTTGATCGACGAGTCTCCGGTCAGCAGCCCGACCGTGTCGCGCCCGTACCGCGCGGTCAGCTCGGCGAACTTCTGGTTGCTCAGCGCCTTGATCGGGGTGGTGTAGAAGCACTTACGTCCCGCGGCGAGCGCCAGGTGCACCGCGAACTCGCCGATGACGGTCTTGCCGGCACCGGTGGGGGCACAGACCAGAACGCCGTGGCCGTTCTCCAGAGCAGTACATGCATCGACCTGGAACCGATCGAGCGGGAAACCGAGTTCGGCCGAGAAGCGTTGCAGCTGAGTAGGTTTCGGACTCAGCTGGACGTCCGCCGTAGTCTCCGTCATGCGCTGGTCCCAACGAAGCGGCCGGAATCAGATGGTGTCGTCGTACTGTGACTGGGTGCGGGTCGCAGCACCGAATCCGCTGGGCGGCGGTGTCGGAGCGACAGCGTGTGGGGACTCGATCGTACTTGCGCCTTCGATACGTGTTGCTTCGTCATCTGACACATCACCCCATTCGTCTCTTCTCTTGCGCAACTTACGCTTGTCGTGAATCCGCGCAATCTGCACTGCCATCTCGAAGAGAACCGTCAACGCCAAGGCCAAGGCCAGCATCGAGAACGGGTCCTGCCCCGGAGTTGCGATGGCCGCGAAGACGAACAGCCCGAAGATGAGACCTCGACGCCATGCCTTGAGTCGCTCGTAGGTGAGTACGCCGACAAAATTCAGGGCGACGACCAGCAACGGAATCTCGAAACTGACGCCGAAGATGATGAGGAGGTTGATCAGGAATCCGAAGTACTGATCGCCGCTCAGGGCAGTGATCTGCACGTTGTCACCGATGGAGAGCAGGAAGTGCAGGCCTTTGGCGACCACGAAGTAGGCCAGGACGGCTCCGGCGACGAACAGCGCTGCCGCTGCGGAGACGAACGACACCGCGTGTCGACGTTCGTTGGCGTACAGGCCGGGAGTGATGAAGGCCCAGATCTGATACAGCCAGATGGGGCAGGCCAGCACGACACCGGCGGTGAACGCGACCTTGAATCGCAACAGGAACTGATCGAACGGTCCGGTCGCCAACAGACGACATTGGTCGTCGTTGCTCAGATTCGCGCGAAGGCTGGGATCGAGCGTGCAGTAGGGACCCCGTAGGAGGTCGCCGAGGCTCTCGACGCCGAAGATGGTGTGCGAGTACCAGAAGAACCCGAAAGCAGTCGTCACTGCAACTGCTACCAACGACCACAGGAGCCGGGTTCGCAGCTCGTACAGGTGATCGACCAACGACATGGTGCCGTCGGGATTGACTCGGCGCTTGCTACGCCGCGGATCGAACGGAATGCGCATGGTGTTCTACGGTCAGCCTTCTTCGGTCGGACGGCGGCGGAGGGCCGTCACCGACAGCAGTGAACCTTCGGTGCCACTTGGCACCGAAGGTGTGCTGAGCGGCCGTGCGCTCAGGCAGACTTGGCGTCGTGCTGGGTCTCGCTGTTCGGCTGCACGACGGGCGCAGGCGAGGGCAGCTGTGCGGGAGCGGTCGGCTGCTGTGCCGTCGCAGTGTCGGCGTCCGACTTGCCGTCGTTCTGCATCTCCTTCACCTCGCTCTTGAAGATGCGCAACGACCGGCCGAGTCCGCGAGCAGCCTCGGGCAGCTTCTTGGAACCGAACAGAATGATGACGACCACCGCAACGATGGCCCAGTGCCAGGGACTGGTGAATCCCATGCGAACCTCCTACAGATCAGATGAATCGAGCGTACCCGACCGCGGGTACCGCCTCCGGCAGCGGCGGCCGCGGGTTTGCCCCGCGTTCATGTGGCGACGGTGCCGTCCGCGCCGGTGGCGTCGAGCTCGGCGTACGCATCCAGGGCCGAACGCGCTCGGTCGCGGACGGAGTTCACCAAGGATTCAGGTGCCAGTACCGTGACGCCGCCGCCGAAGCCCAACGTCAACCGAGTCATCCACTGCAGCGTCGCGAACCGCATCGTGACCACTATCGACCCGTCCGCATCCGCAGCGACCTGTGTCATCGGGTAGTAGTCCAGGATCCAGGTGAAGGTAGGCGACACCTTCAGCCGCGCCTGCGACAGCGAGGGATCGTCGTTGAAGATCTCGAAGGCGTCCTCGTCCTGCACCGATTCCGGCGGCGCGGCCGGTTCGTCGAGCTCGGTGGCCGAGTCGATGCGGTCGAACCGGAACAGTCGAACTCCCTCGGCGCTTCGGCACCACGCCTGCACGTAGCTGTGGTCGTCGACGACCACCGTCCTGATCGGGTCGACGGTTCGCTCGGTGACGACATCCCGCGACGCGGAGTAGTAGGTCAGTTCCAACGCGTGCCGGTGACGCAGGGCAGATCGGACGGTACTCGAGACCGGCCCCTCCTCTGCACCTGCTCCGTCGTGATCGGACGAAAGTGGCACGTTGGCCGCCGCCGAGCCTGCTGCGGTCTCGATCTTCGCGATCGCTCGCTGAGCGGCGGACGGGTCGACCATGCCGGGCATCGACGTCAGAGATCGAAGCGCAACCAACAGAGCCGTCGCCTCGGTCGACGTCAGGCGTAGCGGTCGATCGATCCCGGCCGAGAACGTCACGTCGATGCTCTCCTCGGAGAACGACAGATCGATCAGATCACCCGGGCCGTAGCCGGGTAGACCGCACATCCAGAGCTGATTGAGATCGGCCATCAGCGTCGCCGTCGACACCCCCAGCTCCCGCGCGGCCTCCTCGGCGCTCAACCCGGGATTCGCCATGAAGAACGGCACCATGTTGAGCAACCTGGCCAGCCGAACCGACAGTCGCGCGCTCATCGCTCGTTCTCCACGTCGGCCGCTGTCTGCAGGGTCGAGATCACGTCTGCGCGCAGCTCGGCGGGTTCGAGTACCACCGCATCCGCTCCGTGACCTGCGATCAACCGCGAGATCCAATCCCAGGACCGCACGGGCACCTCGACGACAGTGCCGCTGCGGGTACCGAGGCTCTGCACGCCGACCACCGTTCCCATCCTGCGCAATTCCAGCGCCCTTCCGTCGTGCAGCCATACCAGGGCCGTGCCCGATACCGAGGACGTACCCGCGACTCGACGGACGATGTCCTGCAGATCGACGCCGTCGGGCCTGCGGACGCTCTGCGGGGTGCCGAACGACTTGACCTCGTCGCCGATTCGGGAGAGGCGAAACGTGCGGGTGTCGTTGCGGTCCACGTCGTGTCCCACCAGATACCAGCGACCGCGAAACGTCACGACACCCCAGGGCTGGACGGTTCTGGTGGTGAACGGCTCGGTCAACGACGGGCGGTGTTGGAACCGCACCGACTTGCCGTCGTCGATCGCGGCCAGCAAGGCACCCAGCGCAGGTTCGGAGCCGCGAGTGCGTGCGGGAACCGCGGTCACCGACGCGGCGGACTCGTTCTGGTCGACCTGAATTCCCGCGGCTCGGAGTTTGAGCAACGCACTCTGTGCCGCGGAGGTGAGTTCGGGCGACTCCCACAGCTTGACGGCGACCGCGACGGCGGCCGATTCCTCGCTGGTGAGGTCGATGTCGGGCAGTTCGTAGGCATCGCGGTTGATGCGATAGCCCTCGACGCCACCGAATCTGGTGGCGGTACCGGTCTCCAACGGGACACCGAGGTCACGCAGTTCGTTCTTGTCCCGCTCGAACATCCTGCTGAACGCTTCGTGGCTGGTGGAGTCGTCGTATCCGGCAACGCTCTCGCGGATCCACTCCGCGGTGAGGAACTGACGTGTCGACAGCAGACAGATGACCAGATTCATCAGGCGTTCGACTTTGGTGGTGGCCACGACAGTCGAGCCTAGTTGCTCGTGGGTGGCCGCAGCGGTAACGACCCGACTGCGTCGGGCACTACATCGACGCGATCAGCCTCTCCACTCGCTCGTCGACCGAGCGGAACGGATCCTTGCAGAGCACGGTTCGCTGAGCCTGATCGTTGAGCTTGAGGTGCACCCAGTCGACCGTGAAGTCGCGACCTGCCTCCTGGGCGGCCGTGATGAATTCTCCGCGCAGCTTGGCTCGGGTGGTCTGGGGCGGCAGGTCCACGGCCTCGTCGATCTGTTCGTCCTCGGTGACGCGCTTGGCCAACCCTTTGCGCTGCAACAGGTCGAACACTCCCCGGCCGCGCTTGATGTCGTGGTAAGCCAGGTCCAACTGAGCGATCTTGGGATCGGACAGCTCCATCGAGTACCGGTCTTGGTAACGCTGGAACAGTTTGCGCTTGATGACCCAGTCGATCTCGGTGTCCACCTTCGCGAAATCCTGGGTCTCGATGGCGTCGAGCGTTCGTCCCCACAGGTCGACGACCTGTTCCACCTGAGTGTTCGGCTCGCGCGTCTTGAGGTGCTCGACGGCTCGTGCGTAGTACTCGCGCTGAATGTCGAGGGCGCTGGCCTGTCGTCCCCCGGCCAGTCGAACGGGACGCCGTCCGGTGAGATCGTGACTGACCTCGCGGATGGCGCGAATCGGATTGTCCAATGCGAAATCTCGGAAGGACACACCCGCCTCAATCATTTCGAGAACGAGGGCTGCCGTTCCGACCTTGAGCATCGTCGACGTCTCGGCCATGTTCGAGTCGCCCACGATGACGTGCAGGCGGCGGTACTTCTCGGCGTCGGCGTGCGGTTCGTCGCGAGTGTTGATGATCGGCCGGGAACGAGTGGTTGCCGAGGAGACGCCTTCCCAGATGTGCTCGGCGCGCTGCGACAGGCAGAACGTCGCAGCCTTCGGCGTCTGGAGTACCTTGCCTGCGCCACAGATCAACTGGCGCGTGACCAGGAACGGCAGCAGCACGTCCGAGATTCGGGAGAACTCACCGGCACGCTGGACGAGGAAGTTCTCGTGGCAGCCGTAGGAGTTTCCCGCCGAGTCGGTGTTGTTCTTGAACAGATAGATATCGCCCCCGATGCCCTCTTCTGCCAGGCGCTGCTCGGCGTCTATGAGCAGGTCTTCCAAGACCCGCTCGCCGGCGCGGTCATGGGTGACCAACTGCAACAGACTGTCGCACTCGGCGGTGGCGTACTCGGGGTGCGAGCCCACGTCGAGGTACAGGCGGGCACCGTTGCGAAGGAACACATTCGAGCTGCGACCCCACGAGACGACTCGGCGAAACAGATAGCGAGCCACTTCGTCCGGACTCAGCCGTCGATGTCCGTGGAAAGTACATGTGACACCGAACTCTGTCTCGATGCCCATAATTCGTCGCTGCACACTTCGACACTACAACGCAACCCTCGAAACGATGTGTCGGAGCGCCCCGATGTCGTCCGTCCGTGAGGATGCCGTCGCACGTGCCTAGGCTGGGCGTCATGACTTCCACGCGCACCTCGATCTCGACGACCGTTCATGCGTGGGATCTGTCCCTGGTCGCTCGAAGTGCCGCCCTGCGGCAGAGCAGAGCTGACGGCGGCCTGCGCGCACTGAGTAACGCCGCCGACCACGGTCGTCTGTGGCTCGGCGCGGCCGCACTTCTCGTGGCTGCAGGTGGCCCGGCCCGACGCGGCGGCGTTCGGGGTCTCGTGGCGCTGGCGGGTGCGAGCTCGGTGGCGAACGGGCTGCTCAAACCGCTGTTCCCGCGGACTCGTCCCGATTCCGAATCGGTTCCCGTCCTGCGCCAGGTCCTGGCTCCGCCGGTGTCGTCGTCGTTTCCCTCCGGGCATTCGGCGTCGGCGGCTGCGTTCGTCACGGCGGTGGCGATCGAATCCCCGGTGGCGGGCGCGCTGCTGGCACCAGTCGCGGCCGCGGTGTGTTATTCCCGGGTCCACGTCGGGGTGCATTGGCCGACGGACGTCATCGCCGGTGCCGCTCTCGGCTCGGCCATCGCATTGTCCACCCGTCGCTGGTGGGCCGTGCGGTCGGAAAAGCCCGCCGATCTGGGCTCCCCGGCCGAGGTCGAGCCACTGCATGGCGGCCGGGGGCTGCTGGTGCTGGTCAATCCGGGTTCGGGCGACGATTCGGAAGCGGTGCCCGATGCGATCCGTCGAGCACTTCCCGACGCCGATCTGTTCGTGCCCGATCCCGATCAGGACTTCAACGAGCAACTGGAGCAGCGGATTCGAAGCACGTCTCCGCGCGCCCTCGGTGTCTGCGGTGGCGACGGCACGGTGGTCAGTGTTGCCGCATCGGCGGTACGGAACGGCTTGCCGCTCGCAGCATTTCCGGGTGGCACCCTCAACCACTTCGCTCGCGACACCGGGCTGACCGTCGTGGAGGACACTGCTGCTGCCGTCGAAGCGGGCACCGCCGAACTGGTGGACATCGCCGAGGTGTCCGTCGACGGCCGCAGCGTGTCGTTCGTCAACACCGCCACATTCGGTGGCTACCCCGACTCGGTGCGGCTGCGTCAGAAGCTGCAGCGCCGAATCGGCAAATGGCCGGCCGCCGCGATCGCGATGACGAGGGTGCTGGCTGCTGCCGAACCGCTGAACATCCGGCTCGACGGCACCAGGCACTCGGTCTGGATGCTGTTCGTCGGTAACGGCAACTACGTACCGACAGACCAAGTCCCCATGTCTCGCAGCAGCATTCACACCGGAACGCTCGATGTTCGGTTTCTGCCGTCGGAGCCGAAGGCATCCAGGACCAGACTGCTGTGTGCAACGTTGACCGGTACCCTCGGCTCGTCGCCCGCCTACGTCCGTCGAGCGGTGAAGAAGCTGACCGTCGAGGTGGAGGGTGCCGCCGTCGCGCTCGCGGCCGACGGCGAAGTGGTGGGCGACGGAACGTCGTTCGAGTTCACCAGTGACAAGAACGGCCTCGCGCTCTACCGGAAGCGGTAGCGCACGAGGCCGTACGAGTGTGGGGACCGACCGTCAGGAAGGCGGTGCACCCTCGGTGTCGGGTACCGTCTCGACCGCCGCAGTCGGCGTCGGCAACATGTCCTCCAACGCAGCTCCGGCGATGCGTCTGAACGCTCGTCGCGGCCGCCCCTGGTCCAGCACCGCAACCTCGAGCGCCGACACCTCGAGAACCTTCTTCTCCGGCTCGCCGCCCGCCGCAGGCGGTGTCGCCGGACCTGCCGTGAGTGCGTCGACGGCGACACGAACCGCGTCGGCGAGATCGAGCCCGGAGCGGTACGTGTCCTTCAGTGCAGCCACGATCGGCTCGGTCGTCCCGCCCATGACGACGAAATCCTGCTCGTCGACGATGGATCCGTCGTAGGTGATGCGGTAGAGCTGCGTCGCGATCGGCTCGTCCTGATGCGACACCTCCGCGACACAGATCTCGACCTCGTACGGTTTGAGCTGCTCGGTGAAGATCGTGCCGAGTGCCTGCGCATACGTCTTGGCGAGCGAACGGCCGGTCACGTCACGCCGATCGTAGGTGTATCCCTTGATGTCGGCGTGCTGAATACCGGCCTTGCGCAGGTTCTCGAACTCGTTGTACTTGCCCACGGCCGCGAAGCCGATCCGGTCGTAGAGTTCGCTCACCTTGTGCAACGCTGTCGAACGGTTCTCGGCCACGAACAGCACCCCGTCCGCGTACGTCAGCACGATGACGCTGCGGCCGCGGCCGATTCCCTTGCGCGCCAACTCCGAACGATCGCGCATGATCTGTTCGGCAGATGCGTAGTACGGCATCGTCATGGTGCGCTACCCCCTTCGCTCACTTGTTGGCCGGCCCGGGTGTGATGCTCGGCGCCGCCGGAATGCGCTGCACTCTCGGTTCGCTCCGCGAGGACGGACCGAGCTGCAGCCGAAATTCGCTCGTGCGCAACATCGTCCGCCCCGACGCTGGTGATGGCGACGGCCGTCGGGTAGATCCCGCGGGTGACGTCGGGACCACCGGTGGCCGAATCGTCGTCGGCGGCGTCGTACAGCGATTCCACCGCCGCACGTATCGCCTCCTCCTCGGTCATTCCGGGGCGATAGAGCTTCTTGAGCGCGGACTTGGCGAACAGCGATCCCGATCCCACCGCGTGGTAGCCCGAACGCTCCTCGTATCGCCCACCGACCACGTCGTAGGACACGATCCGTCCGGCTCGATCCGGATCCGAGATGTCGATGTCGAATCCGACCAGCAACGGGACGGCGGCGAGCCCCTGCATCGCGGCACCGAGGTTGCTTCGCACCATCGACGACAGCTTGTTGGCCTTGCCGTTGAACGTGAGCGGCACGCCTTCGATCTTCTCGTAGTGCTCGAGTTCGACAGCGAAGAGCCGTACCAGTTCGATCGCGATGCCTGCCGTCCCGGCGATGCCCGCAGCGGAGTAGTCGTCGGTGACGTAGACCTTCTGCATGTCGCGATTGGCGATCAGATTGCCTTGCGTGGCACGCCGATCACCGGCGATCAGAACTCCGCCCGCGTAGGTCAGTGCGACGATCGTCGTCCCGTGCGGAGCGATGCCGGACTTGTCCGAGCCGCCGTTCGCGGTGTGAGACGCCAGATCCGCTGCGATACCGCTCTCGGGCAACAGATGAGGGGCGTGCTGACGCAGGTAATCGGAGAACGACGAGCTGCTGGACCCGAAGGGGATCGCCGTGCCGTCGCCGACCGACCGCGGGTCCGAACGATCCACCGTCACTGGCCGCCCTTCTGAACGTAGGCGCGGACGAAGTCCTCGGCGTTTTCCTCGAGCACGTCGTCGATCTCGTCGAGAAGGTCGTCGGTCTCCTCGGCCAGCTTCTCGCGTCGTTCCTGACCACCGGCTCCGGTGTCGCCGGGAACCTCATCGTCGTCGCCGCCGCCCGAGCGCCGTGTCTGCTCCTGTGCCATAGTCGCCGACCTCCTCCGTATATCGAGAAAACAGATCTACTGCACTCTCACCGGTCGATTCCAGGTGCACCGTCGTGGATGTGCAAGTGCAACCGAACGTTCCGCCGAAAGTGCACGGACCTTTACCCTACCGACAGACCGACTCCGCCGGTTGGCAAGACACCGCGAATAGTCGGCACCGGTTCTCGGGTGCGTCAGTTGGTGAGCTGATCGACGAGTTCTGCGGCGCTGTCGACCGACTCGAGCAGTGCCCCGACGTGCGCTTTGGTGCCTCTGAGCGGCTCGAGGGTCGGGATGCGAACGAGGGAGTCGCCGCCGAGATCGAAGATGACCGAGTCCCAGCTCGCTGCAGCGATATCGGCCCCGAACTTGCGTAGGCACTCGCCGCGGAAGTACGCCCTCGTATCGTCCGGCGGGGTGCCGACGGCATCGAGCACCTGCTGCTCGGTGACCAGTCGATCCATCGACCCACGAGCAACCAGCCGGTTGTAGAGTCCTTTGTCCAGCCGCACATCGGAGTACTGCAGGTCGACCAGATGCAGCCGCGGAGCCGACCACCCGAGCCCCTCCCGCTGGCGGAACCCTTCGAGCAGGCGCAGTTTCGCCGGCCAGTCCAGCAGATGTGCGCACTCCATCGGATCTCGTTCGAGAAGGTCGAGAACCATGGCCCACTTGTCGAGCACGTCCAGTGCGCGCGCATCGTCGCTGCCCTCGGCAGCCACGAATTTCGCAACGCGCTGGTGGTAGATCCGCTGCAGCGCAAGACCCGTCAGTTCGCGACCGTCGGCGAGAGCGACGGCCTTGCGCAGCGTCGGATCGTGGCTGATCTGATGGACTGCGGTCACCGGCCTGGCCAGCTGCAGATCGGACAGGTCGACCCCCGCTTCGATGAGGTCGAGCACGAGCGCTGTGGTGCCGACCTTGAGGTAGGTCGACATCTCGGCGAGATTCGCGTCGCCGATGATGCAGTGCAGGCGGCGGTACTTGTCCGCATCCGCGTGCGGTTCGTCGCGCGTGTTGATGATGCCGCGCTTGAGGGTGGTCTCCAGGCCCACCTCCACCTCGATGTAGTCCGCCCGCTGCGAGAGCTGGAAGCCCGCTTCGTCACCGGACTGGCCGATTCCGACACGTCCCGACCCGGTGATGACCTGCCGCGAGGCGAAGAACGGCGACAGACCGGCGACGACGGCCGAGAACGGTGTCTCGCGCGACATCAGGTAGTTCTCGTGGGTGCCGTACGACGCACCCTTACCGTCGACGTTGTTCTTGTACAGCTGAAGGCGCGGTGCTCCCGGGACGCTCGACGCATGGCGGGCGGCAGCTTCCATCACGCGCTCGCCGGCTTTGTCCCAGATCACTGCATCCAGCGGGTCGCGTACCTCCGGAGCCGAGTACTCGGGGTGAGCGTGATCGACGTACAGGCGAGCACCGTTGGTGAGAATCATGTTGGCTGCGCCGATCTCGTCGGCGTCGATCACCGGGGCGGGGCCGCTGAAGCGTCCGAGGTCGAAGCCGCGAGCGTCACGCAGAGGCGACTCGACCTCGTAATCCCAGCGCGTGCGCTTGGCCCGCGGTACCCCTGCAGCGGCCGCGTAGGCCAACACTGCCTGGGTCGACGTCAGGATCGGATTGGCGGTGGGCTCGGTGGGCGAAGAAATGCCGTACTCGACCTCGATACCGATGATGCGCTGCATGAGTCGAGCCTAGACGGCACCTGGACGCAGATCGGGGCGCGCCCTGTGCGGACGCGCCCCGATACTGCTCTGTGCAGGATCTACAGGTACTGGCCGGTGTTGGCCTCGGTGTCGATCGCCCGGCTCGCGCTGGCGTTCTTGCCGGTGACCAGCGTGCGGATGTAGACGATCCGCTCGCCCTTCTTGCCGGAGATTCGAGCCCAGTCGTCCGGGTTCGTGGTGTTCGGCAGGTCTTCGTTCTCGGCGAACTCGTCGACGATGGAGTCGAACAGGTGCTGAATTCGTAGACCGCCGTTGCCGGTTTCCAGTACCGATTTGATGGCGTACTTCTTCGCGCGGTCGACGATGTTCTGGATCATGGCACCGGAGTTGAAGTCCTTGAAGTACAGAACTTCCTTGTCTCCGTTGGCATACGTGACCTCGAGGAAGCGGTTGTCGTCGCTTTCGGCGTACATGCGCTCGACGACGCGGTCGATCATCCCTCGGATGCACGCAGCGCGGTCTCCACCGAACTCTGCAACATCGTCGGCGTTGACCGGCAGCGAATCGGTCAGGTACTTGGAGAAGATGTCCTGTGCCGATTCGGCGTCGGGCCGCTCGATCTTGATCTTGACGTCCAGACGACCGGGCCGCAGGATCGCGGGGTCGATCATGTCCTCACGGTTGGAGGCACCGATCACGATGACGTTCTCGAGCCCCTCCACGCCGTCGATCTCGGCGAGCAGCTGCGGAACGACCGTCGTCTCGACGTCGGACGAGACTCCCGAACCACGGGTGCGGAAGATCGAGTCCATCTCGTCGAAGAACACGATGACCGGGGTGCCCTCGGACGCCTTCTCCCGTGCTCGCTGGAAGATCATGCGGATGTGACGTTCGGTCTCGCCGACGAACTTGTTGAGCAGTTCGGGGCCCTTGATGTTGAGGAAGAACGACTTCGCTTCCTTGGCGTCCTGCCCGCGTGCCTCGGCGATCTTCTTGGCCAACGAATTGGCAACAGCCTTGGCGATCAACGTCTTTCCGCAGCCGGGAGGACCGTAGAGCAGAACACCCTTGGGCGGACGCAGCGAGTATTCGCGAAACAGATCCTTGTGCAGGAACGGGAGTTCCACGGCGTCGCGAATCTGCTCGATCTGTCGACCGAGACCACCGATGTCCTCGTACCCGACGTCCGGCACCTCTTCGAGGACCAAGTCCTCCACCTCGGCCTTGGGGACTCGCTCGAAGGCGTAGCCGGCCTTGGTGTCGACGAGCAGGGAATCGCCCGGGCGCAGTTTGCGGGACGGTTCGTCCGGGTCGACGGGACCCTCGTCGTTGACCATGTCGATCAACGGCTTGGCCAGCCACACGACTCGCTCCTCGTCGGCATGACCGACGACGAGCGCCCTCGATCCGTCACCCAGAAGCTCACGCAGAGTGCTGATCTCGCCGACCTGGTCGAAGGTGCAGGCCTCGACGATGGTCAACGCTTCGTTCAGGCGCACCGTCTGTCCCGGTGCCAGCGAGTCGGCCTCGATGTTGGGTGAGCACGTCAGCCGCATCTTGCGTCCGGAGGTGAACACGTCGACCGTTCCGTCGTCGAAGACGCTCAGCAGAACGCCGTAGCCGCTCGGTGGTTGGCCGAGGCGGTCCACTTCCTCGCGGAGCGCGATGAGCTGTTGCCTGGCCTCTTTCAGGGTGTCCATCAGCTTCGCGTTGCGGAGCGAGAGCGAATCGACGCGACCTTCGAGTTCGCGTACCTGCTCGGGGGACTCCCCCAGTTGACGGCGCAGTGAAGCAGCTTCGGCTCGCACGGCGTCCAGTTCGGCTCTGGCCGCGGCCACATCCGGATTGTCTGTTGAGCTCATGAGCGACTCCTCCCAGTGACGATCTATCAACGCTACCGGCACCGGCCCGAATGTGCGGACCGACACCACGATCGGGACGGAGAAGCAGTGTGTTCGACCGCACCCGAGCGTCGGTCGAGTTCATGTTAGCCTCACCTGACCAAACAGCGGACCGACCACGGAATCAGGGGCTTCACCAGTGAAGATGCGCATTTTCTCGGCAGGTGTCGCGCTCGCGGCAGCAGTGACGTCGGTAGCCGGGTGCAGCTCGGCCGACGAATCCGATCGGACCGATCACAATTCGACGTCGGCCGCCGAGAGCAGCGCCACGGCAACCGATGCACCCGCCGTCGCGCCGCCGACCTCCGGCGAACTCGAAGCATCTCTGGTGCAGCTGGTGGCCCCGGACGTCGACGCGGCGACGAAGGCGGCCGCGGTCGAGAACGGACAGGCACGCTTGACCAACCTCGAAACGATGACCGCGGCCCTGGCGAACTACGGCGCGATCACCTTCGAGGTGGCCGAACCGACGGTCGAGGGCGAGACATCCACCGCCGACGTCGCTATTGCCACTCCTCGGGGAACGGCAGCTCCATCCCCGCAGACCTGGGTGCTGATCGACGGCGACTGGAAGCTATCCGATGCCAGCACCTGCCAGATCCTCGCGATGGGGCAGGCTCCCTGCGCCTAGACCGAGGTCGGGAATCGCCGGTGGCGGCTCTTGTCGTCAGCCCTTGCCGGATCGACGCTGCGGCTTCGGCGTGACAGTGCCTTCGGCGAGGCGTCGGACACTGACGAGGAATGCCGTGTGCCCCTGCATCCGATGCTCGGGACGAACCGCCAGTCCGACGACGTGCCAACCCCGCACCATCGACTCCCACGAACGGGGTTCGGTCCAGCACTCCTGCGCCCGAAGGGCTTCGACGACCTTGGACAACTGCGTCACCGTGGCGACGTAGACGAGCAGCACGCCGCCCGGAACGAGAGCTTTCGACACGGCGGGCAGTGCGTCCCAGGGCGCGAGCATGTCGAGGACGACCCGATCGACCTGCTCACCGGGACGGTCGACACCGAACTGATCCACGTCGGCCACCGTCAGGTGCCAGTTGGACGGCCGCTCGCCGAAGAAGGTCTCGACGTTCTTGATCGCGTAGTCGGCATGGTCCTGGCGGATCTCGTAGGAGATGA
Source organism: Rhodococcus sp. 14-2483-1-2 (assembly GCF_002259405.1). Taxonomy (GTDB): domain Bacteria; phylum Actinomycetota; class Actinomycetes; order Mycobacteriales; family Mycobacteriaceae; genus Rhodococcoides. Next base: position 238,238 of record NZ_NPFW01000022.1, read on the forward strand.
CCGTTCCTGCCGTGCCGACCGCACGCAGCAGCGAGCACGTCAGAGCGCCCGATCCGGCACCGGCCTCGAGCACGCGCGCCCCGGGAAACATGTCACCCTCGTGCACGATCTGGGCTGCGTCCTTGGGGTAGATGACCTGCGCGCCTCGCGGCATCGACAGCACGTAGTCGGTCAGCAGGGGCCGCAGCGCGAGGTAAGGGGTGCCGTTGACGGACGTGACGACGCTGCCCTCGTGGGCACCGAGAAGTTTGTCGTGGGTGATTCCGCCCCGATGGGTGTGGAACTCCTTGCCCGCCTCGAGCACCACCGTGTAATGGCGGCCCTTCCCGTCGGTCAGCTGGACTCGATCTCCGACGCGGAACGGCCCGCTGCGGGCTGGTCCGGTCGGAACCGGCTCGACCGGGATGCCGTCGTCGGCCGTCGAAGCTTCGTCGAGTTCGATTTCGTCGACACTCGCGGTGACCACTTCGTCCGCACCGATGACCGGGGCATCGACGATCGCGTCGACCTCGGACCCGTCGGTAGACGCGGACGCGGAATCACCGAAGGACACAGCATCACCGGACGGCACAGCGGAACCTGCTTTCGTTGCTCTGTTGGACGCCCGACCTGTTCGGTCCGACACCTGGGACGACTCGACGTGCCAGACTACGGCCTTGACCGAAGATGTCGGACCAACGGCATAGTCTCGCAGTCGTGAGTATTTCCGTGTCGACGCCCATCGACTTGCCTCTACTCGATCTCGGCGACACTGCGCACCCGTCGCCGTCGACGACCGGTTCTCGTAGTACGCCGGCGTTGTCGCCTTCGCGCGCAGGTGATTTCAAGCAGTGCCCACTCCTCTATCGCCTCCGTGCCGTCGACCGGATTCCCGAGGTCTCCACCGAAGCTCAGGTGAAGGGAACTGTGGTGCATGCCGCATTGGAGGCCCTGTACGCGTTGCCCGCACAGGATCGTGTGCCGACCACTGCGCGCGAGCTCGTCGATCCGGCCTGGGAGCGAGTGGTCGCTCGGTCACCCGACATAGAGACTCTGGTCCCGGTGGACGAACGACCGGCGTTTCTCGACCGGGCTCGTGCGCTGGTCGCCGGCTATTACGAACTCGAAGACCCCACTCGGTTCGAGCCCGAGTCCTGTGAACAACGAGTGGAGGTCGTGCTCGACGACGGTACGCCGCTGCGCGGATTCATCGATCGGATCGACGTGGCACCGAACGGGATGATCCGCGTCGTCGACTACAAGACGGGCCGGGCTCCACGGGAGTTCACCGAGTCCAAGGCGCTGTTCCAGATGAAGTTCTATGCCCTGATGATCATGCGGATGCGTGGAGTCGTTCCAGCGCAACTGAAGTTGATGTATCTCTCCGACAAGCAGGAGCTGACCTACACCCCCGACGAGGGTGAACTGCGAAGGTTCGAGCGCATGCTGTCCGCGATCTGGAAGGCGATTCTGGCGGCGGGTGAGACCGGTGACTTCCGCGCCAAGAAAGGCGCACTGTGCAAGTGGTGCGACCACCAGGCGCTGTGTCCGGAGTTCGGCGGTACTCCCCCGGCTTATCCGGGTTGGCCCACGGCCGCTGCCGAACCGACGGGCGCCGAGCTGTGACGGTTCCGAATGCCTTCTTCGTTCCCGCCGGGGTCGGCAGAGAAGGCCACGAGAGGGTCACCGCCACCGAGCACACCGTCAGCCTGTGGGCACCGACGATGCAGCACGGCGCTCCACCGTCGGCCCTGTTGGTCCGTGCGCTCGAGCGAGTGGACGCCAGGGAGGACACCCGTATCAGTCGCGTGGCCGTCGACATTCTCGGGCCGATTCCTGTCGGGGACATCGAGATCCGGGCATGGACGGAGCGACCCGGTGCCAATATCGAACTCGTCGTCGCGGAGCTCTGGGCGGAAGGCGCCTCGGGAACTGCGCGCGCGGTGGCCCGCGGCAGCGCATGGCGCATGCGCACCGTACCGACCGACGACGTTGCACACTCGGGCGATCCGGTGATGCGACCGGTGAGCGACGGTGTCGACTACGCCTTCGGTGGCACCTGGTCGTCGGGCTATCTCGACGCCGTCGAGTTCAAGATGCTCACCGGGCTCGGTGCGGATGGGCCGGGCGAGATCTGGGCCAGGCCCACACCTGTTCTCGTGCAGGGTGAATCGATGACGCCCCTCGAAAGGCTCTTCTCGATCGCGGACATCGCCAACGGAATCGGAGCGAAGCTCCCGATCGACGAGTGGACGTTCTTGAACACCGACCTGACCGTGCACGTGTTCCGCCTGCCGCAGGGCGAATGGATCGGGGTGTCGGCGGAGACCTCCACCGGGTCCGACGGCATCGCCATGTGTGCGGGCACACTCAGCGACGAACTGGGTCCGGTCGGTCGCATCGCTCAGACGGTGTTGGTTCGGCGTCGGAGCTGACTGTCCAGTCCGGTCACGACGTTCGCGCTGTGACGACGGTGCCCTGAGCCACCGCGACGATCCGCTCGCTGTCCCCGTCGACCGAATACACGGTGCAGTGGCAGATGGCCTGGTTTCGGGTCGTCGAGATCGCGTGCGCGCGGGCGATCAGATATTCGCCCGTTGCCGGCCTCGCGAAGTCGACCGTGCAGTGCGCGGTCACCGCGTCGCCACCGAGCGCGATTCCGCCGGCGAAGGTCACGGCGTTGTCTGCAAGATAGCTGATGACGCCGCCATGCACGAAGCCGTGTTGCTGCCGGAGCTCCGGTCGGTTTCGAAGGCGGACCTCGACGTTGCCACTGTCGGTGGAGACCAGCTCGGCACCGAGCAGAGTGGTGAACGGTTGAGCGTCGAATATCGCCCTCGCCCGTCGAGCGAGGTCGTCCTCGGAGGTATCGGATGTCATACGTCCACCGGTAGCCGTGTCGGATCTAGAAGGCGCGGCAGGACCTGATGTCGGAGGCGAGGATGGCCTTGGCACCGAGCTCGGCGAGCTGATCCATGACGTTGTTGTGCACCTTACGAGACACCATGGCGCGCACGGCAACCCAGTTGTCGTCGACCATCGGTGCCAAAGTCGGCGACTCGATTCCAGGAGTGATCTTGACTGCTTCGTCGAGGATCGACTTGGGGCAGTCGTAATCGAGCATCAGATACTGCTGCGCGAAGACCACACCCTGTACGCGGGCGATCAGTTGCTTGCGTGCGGAGTCGGTGCCCGGGGTGCCTGCTCGTTCGATCAGCACGCCCTCCGAATCGCAGAGAGATTCACCGAAGGCGACGAGGTTGTTCTGACGCAGCGATCGTCCCGACTCCACGACGTCGGCGATCGCGTCGGCGACCCCGAGCTGGATGGAGATCTCGACTGCGCCGTCGAGGCGAATGACGGTTGCCTCGAGTCCTCGGGCGGCCAGATCCTTACGAACCAGGTTGGGATAGGACGTCGCGATGCGCAGTCCGCCCAGGTCCTCGGGTGCCCACTCCTTGCCCGCCGGCGCGGCGTAGCGGAAGGTCGAACGACCGAATCCGAGTGCCAGCCGCTCCTCGACCGCGGCACCGGAATCCAGCGCCAGGTCACGCCCGGTGATGCCCAGATCCAGCTGGCCGGATCCGACGTAGATTGCGATGTCCTTGGGACGGAGAAAGAAGAACTCGACGCCGTTGGCCGGATCGAGAACCGTCAGGTCCTTCGAGTCGCTTCGGCGTCGGTAGCCGGCTTCGCTGAGAATCTCGGCGGCGGACTCGGACAGTGCGCCCTTGTTGGGTACGGCTACGCGCAGCATGGAGTTTTCCTTCATCGGTGAATTCGTAGGAGAGGTGCGGACCTTGCCTCACAGATGTCGGTAGACGTCCTCGAGCTCGATGCCTCTGCCCACCATCATCACCTGAACCCAGTACAGAAGCTGCGAGATCTCCTCGGCGAGCGCCTCGTCGCTCTCGTGCTCGGCCGCGATCCACACTTCACCAGCTTCTTCGAGGACCTTCTTGCCCTGGAAATGAACTCCGGCGTCCAACGCTGCGACAGTGCCCGAGCCCTCGGGACGGGTCTTCGCGCGGTCGGTGAGCTCGGCGAACAGGGAATCGAAAGTCTTCACGGCTGCATATTCTTTCACGTCGTCGATCAGGGGTGCGAATCGGTCGAGATCAGGACGACCATGCCCGTCTGACGTCGTCCGCGGTCAGTCCGACGAGACCGTCGCGAATCGTGTATCCCGGTGCGGCCTGCACTGCGATTTCGGACGGAACCACCAGCACCGGGCAGCCGGCACTGTGCGCCGACAACGACCCGGTGGGTGAATCCTCGACCGCAAGACACGAGGCGGCATCCAGTCCCAGCAGTGCAGCTCCGCGCAGGTAGGGCGCCGGATGCGGCTTGCCTGCCTCGACCTCGTCGCCGGTCACCGTGATGTCGAAGTACTCGCGACCCAAGGTGTCCAGAGCCCGCTCGACCAGACCCCGCTCGGTGTTGGTGACCAGCCCCGTGGACAGACCCATCTCGCGCACGAGAGCGAGAGCGTCCTTGGCACCGGGGCGCCAGGGAATCCCCTCGGCGAAGAGATCCCCGACTCGCGTGGTCAGCCACTCGCGGCCCTGGATCAGGTGCTCGTCGGTGACCTCGACCGCGGCATTCGCCAATACCTTGCGCAGGGCATCCCACATCGAGTTGCCGAGGGTACTTTCGCGCACCTCCGCGCTGAGTTCCGTTCCCAGTGTGCGGGAGTACTCACCGATGGCGACGTCCCAGATCTTCTCCGAGTCGAGCAGTGTGCCGTCCATGTCCCACAGGACACCGTGCAGGTGAGTTGCGCTAGACATTGAAGTACTTGGCCTCCGGGTGATGAAGTACGAACGCATCGGTCGACTGTTCGGGATGTAGCTGCAGTTCCTCGGACAGCTTCACGCCGATTCGCTCGGGTTCGAGAAGAGCGGCGAGCTTGATGCGGTCCTCGAGATCCGGGCACGCGCCGTAGCCGAACGAGTAACGAGCACCCCGATATTCGAGTTTGAAGAAGCCCTCGGCCTCGGTGGGATCCTCCGAGGCAACGGAATTGCCGTCGGACAGCTTCAGCTCCTCGCGTACCCGGCGATGCCAGTACTCGGCCAAGGCTTCGGTGAGCTGGACGCCGATTCCGTGGACCTCGAGGTAGTCACGGTACGAGTCGGCGGCGAACAGCTCGTTGGCGAAGTCCGCGATGGGCTGGCCCATCGTCACCAGGTTCATCGGCAGAACATCGACCTTGCCCGATTCCCGTGCAGCCGAACGCGATCGAACGAAGTCCGCGATGCAGAGGAAGCGGTCGCGGTGCTGCCGCGGGAACGTGAACCGAAAGCGTTCGGGCGCATCGGGTTCGGGTTCGGTGAGTACGACGACGTCGTCACCCTCCGAGACCGCCGGGAAGTACCCGTACACCAGCGCCGCGTGCGCGAGGATGCCGTCGGTGCTCAGTCGATCCAGCCAATACCGCAGGCGCGGTTTGCCTTCCGATTCCACCAGATCCTCGTACGTGGCACCTTCGCCCTTGCGGGCACCGCGCAGACCCCACTGCCCCAGGAACAGGGCCCGCTCGTCGAGCAGCCCCGAGTACTCCGACAGTGACACGCCCTTGACGATGCGCGTGCCCCAGAACGGCGGCACTGGGATGTCGATGTCGGCAGCGACATCGGATCGCTCGGGCACGACCACCGGTGCTTCGGCGGCCTTGCGCTTCTCGGCGATGCGCTTGGAGCGCTCGTGGCGTTCCTTGCGCTCGGCCGTCTTGGCCTTCGCGGCGAGTGCCTCGGGGCTGTCCGGGGCCGGTCCGCCGCCGCGCTTGGTGGTCATGATGGTGTCCATCAACCGAAGGCCCTCGAACGCATCACGTGCATAGTGCACGTCGCCCTCGTAGACGTCCTGCAGATCGTTCTCGACATACGACCGCGTCAGCGCCGCTCCGCCCAGCAGAACGGGGAATTGCTCGGCGACACCCTTCGAGTTGAGTTCGATCAGGTTGTCCTTCATGACCACGGTGGATTTCACCAGCAGCCCGGACATGCCGATCACGTCGGCGCGCTTGTCGATCGCGGCCTCCAGAATGGTCGAAATCGGTTGCTTGATACCGAGATTGACCACCTCGTAGCCGTTGTTGCTCAGGATGATGTCGACGAGGTTCTTGCCGATGTCGTGCACATCGCCCTTGACGGTACCGAGCACGATGCGGCCCTTGCCGTCGTCGTCGGTCGCCTCCATGTGTGGCTCGAGATACGCAACAGCAGCTTTCATCACCTCGGCCGAGGCGAGCACGAACGGCAGCTGCATCTGGCCGGAGCCGAACAGTTCACCCACGGTCTTCATCCCCGAGAGCAAGGTCTCGTTGATGATCTCCAGCGGTGGCTTCTCGGTCATCGCGGTGTCGAGATCGGCGTCGAGGCCGTTGCGTTCACCGTCGACGATGCGTCGTTCGAGTCGCTCGAACAGCGGCAGTCGGCCGAGCTCCTCGGCGCGGGATTCTCGCGCCGACGCCGCGGAGACACCTTCGAAGAGCTGCATGAGCTTCTGCAGCGGGTCGTAGCCCTCGGCGCGACGGTCGTACACCAGATCGAGGGCAGTCTCTCGCTGCTCGTCGGGAATCTTGTTCATCGGCAGGATTTTCGACGCGTGCACGATGGCGGTGTCGAGGCCGGCCTGCGTGCATTCGTGCAGGAACACCGAGTTCAGCACCTGGCGCGCAGCGGGATTGAGACCGAACGAGATGTTCGACAGCCCGAGGGTGGTGTGCACCTTCGGGTACTTCTCCTTGAGCTGCCGGATGGCCTCGATGGTCTCGATGCCGTCGCGTCGCACCTCTTCCTGGCCCGTCGAGATCGGGAAGGTGAGTGTGTCGACGATGATGTCCTCGTGGCGCAGGCCCCAGTTCTCGGTGATGTCGGTGATCAACCGGTCTGCGACACGCACCTTCCACTCGGCCGTCCGTGCCTGTCCCTCTTCGTCGATGGTCAGAGCAACGACAGCGGCACCGTGCTCCTTGACCAGACGCATGATCTTCTGGAATCGCGAGTCCGGCCCGTCGCCGTCCTCGTAGTTGACCGAGTTGACCGCGCTGCGGCCACCGAGGTGCTCCAAACCTGCTTCGAGAACGGCAGGTTCGGTGGAGTCGAGCATGATCGGCAGGGTCGACGCCGTCGCCAGGCGGCTGGCCAACGCGGCCATGTCGGCGGCACCGTCGCGGCCGACGTAGTCGACGTTGAGATCGAGCATGTGCGCGCCGTCGCGTGTCTGATCCTTGGCGATGTCGAGGCACTTCTCGTAGTCCTCGGCGAGCATGGCGTCGCGAAATGCCTTGGATCCGTTGGAGTTGGTGCGCTCGCCGATCATCAGGATGCTGGCGTCCTGCTCGAACGGAACGGCGGTGTATAGCGAGGAGACGCCCGGCTCGGGCGCAGGCCGACGTTCGAGTTTCGTTGCCCCGTGGACCATGTCGGCAACCTGGCGGATGTGCTCGGGCGTGGTGCCGCAGCAACCGCCGACCAGGGCCAGGCCGTACTCGCTGACGAAACCGCTGAGGGCCGCGGCCAGTTCGGGGGCGGTCAGTGGGTACTCGGCACCTTTCGCGCCCAGTGTCGGCAGGCCGGCGTTGGGCATCACCGACACCGGAAGACGTGAATGCTTGGACAGATGGCGCAGGTGCTCGCTCATCTCGGCCGGGCCGGTCGCACAGTTGAGCCCGATCATGTCGATACCGAGGGGTTCGAGTGCCGTCAGTGCGGCACCGATCTCGCTGCCGACGAGCATCGCGCCGGTCGTCTCGACGGTGACGTGGGTGATGATCGGTATACGGACACCGAGCTTGTCCATCGCATGTTGACTGCCGATGATCGCGGCCTTGACCTGCAGAAGATCCTGGCAGGTTTCGACCAGGATGGCGTCGGCACCGCCGTCGATCATGCCCAGGGCGGCTTCGGTGTACGCGTCGCGCAGTCGGGCGAAGGGCGCGTGACCGAGAGTGGGCAGCTTGGTGCCCGGCCCCATCGAGCCCAGCACGTAACGGTCCATCCCGTCGCGGCCCGGACCCATCTCGTCGGCCGCCTCACGGGCCAGCCGGGTGCCCTTCTCCGCGAGTTCACGGATCCGGTCCTCGATGTCGTAATCGGCCAGGTTGGGCAGGTTGCACCCGAACGTATTGGTTTCCACGGCATCCGCGCCGGCCGCGAAGTACTCGCGGTGGATCTCGCGCAGGACGTCGGGCCTGGTGTCGTTGAGGATTTCGTTGCAGCCCTCGAGACCGATGAAGTCGTCGAGAGTCAGGTCGGCGTCCTGGAGCATCGTGCCCATCGCACCGTCGCCGATGACAACGCGACGTGAAATCGCATCGAGCAGACTGGGCTTGTGTTGAGCGGGCATCACTACAGAGTAGTGGGCACCGAAGTCACGTCGGGTCGTAGGCTGTCGTGGTGAGTCCCCGAAACCTCGATGACCAGTCCCCGATCGACGACGGAACCCAAAATACGGACATTTCAGGTTCCGGATCGGATGTGCCTCTGGATGCCGCATTGATCGAGGCCGTCCACGACGCTGTGGCCAACGCCACAGACATCGACGATCTCGACGATCTCGACGACGTCATTCCCGAGTTGCGCTCCCCGATCCTGGTGGCTGCCTTCGAGGGCTGGAACGACGCAGGCGATGCCGCCAGCGGCGCGATCGAACATCTGGAACTGATCTGGGACGCCAGCCCGCTGGCCGAACTGGACTCCGAGGACTACTACGACTACCAGGTCAACCGCCCGACGGTCCGCCAGGTGGACGGTGTCACTCGCGAGATCGAGTGGCCGTCGACTCGACTGTCGGTGTGCTCGCCTCCCGGCAGCTCGCGCGATGTGGTGCTGCTGCGCGGTATCGAGCCGAACATGCGCTGGCGCAGTTTCTGCGACGACCTGCTCGAATTCGTCGAACAGCTCGGCGTCGAGACCGTGGTGATCCTGGGAGCGCTGCTGGCCGACACTCCGCACACCAGGCCAGTTCCGGTGACCGGCACCGCCTACAGCACGGAGTCGGCAGAACAGTTCAACCTCGAACAGACCCGCTACGAGGGACCGACCGGGATCACCGGTGTTCTGCAGGACGAGTGCGTCAAGGCCGGGGTGCCGGCGGTCTCCTTCTGGGCTGCTGTTCCACACTACGTCTCTCAGCCGCCCAACCCCAAGGCCACCGTGGCGCTGCTGCAGAGGGTCGAGGACGTGCTCGACATCGAGGTACCGCTCGGCGAACTGCCGACCCAGGCCGAGGAATGGGAAGAGGCGGTGACCGAGATGACAAAGGAAGACGAGGAGATCAGCGAGTATGTGCGCAGCCTCGAAGAGCGGGGCGACGCCGAGGTGGACATGTCCGATGCAATCGCCAAGATCGACGGCGACGCCATCGCGGCCGAGTTCGAGAAGTACCTGAGGCGCCGCGGTCCGGGCAACTTCGGGCTCTGACCGACCGCACACGAGGGACCGGGAGCCGGTGAGGTCTTTCTGATCCCGACGTAACGTCACCGCAGCGGTGACGTCACCCCGACCCCGCAACCTCGTGGGTATGGCCAGCACACCGCGATTCCTGCAGGGCATCTTCTCCTTCACCGGGCACGGTCTGGACAAGCCCGAGCTGATCGATCCAAGCCTCAGCTTCGTCGTCCCCGAGGGTGCGACGGCTCAGCCGCTGTACTTTCGCGGCGGAAATTCCAGCGACGAGCTGGTGGTCGTGACCTTGCTGCGCGACGGCAGCCCGATGCGCATGTTCCCGATGGGCGCCAAGGACGGAGTGAACATTCCGCTGCGGGTGGTGGAGGACGTGGATCCGGACACGGTGCTGGAACTGGTCGTCGCCGCCCCTGCCGGAACCAGCGGAGAGGTCGTCGTCGATTTCGGTCTGGTGCTGATCTGATGACCGAGGGCAAGCAGCGACTGCTGGTGGTCGGCAACGGGATGGCCGGTGCCAGGGCGGTCGAGGAGATCATCAAACGCGACGGCAGCGCGCTGTTCGAGATCACCATGATCGGCGACGAGCCGTACGGCAACTACAACCGAATCATGCTCTCGCACGTGCTGTCCGGCGAGGCCACCGTCGACGACGAGGATCTGATCCTCAATCCGATGAGCTGGTACAGCGAGAACGGCGTCACACTGCACGCCGGGGACCGCGCGATCTCACTCGACCGCTTCTCCAAGACCGTCGTCTGCGAGAGCGGTCGGTCCGTCGACTACGACGTGCTGATCATTGCCACCGGCAGTAACACCTTCTTCCCCAACATGGACGGCCTGCGTGAGTCGGACGGCAGGCTGGCGCGCGGCGTCTTCGGCTTCCGCACCATCGCCGACACCAACGGCATGCTGCAGATGGCGCAGTCACGCGACGACGTCTCGGCCGTCGTCATCGGCGGCGGACTGCTCGGGCTCGAAGCCGCCTACGGTCTGCGCACCCAGGGCCTCGAAGTGAACGTGGTGCACTCCCCCGGTCACCTGATGAACCAGCAGCTCGACGAACGCGGTGGACGCGTGCTGCGCAACAAGATCGAGTCGCTCGGCGTCGGCGTACACACCTCCAAGCGGACCACCTCGGTGTTGCGCTCCGAGGACGGCGTCGTGACCGGTGTGGGGTTCAACGACGGCACCTCGCTCGCCGCAGACATGGTCGTGGTCACCGCAGGCATTCGTCCCAGCGTCGACTTCGCTCGCGCGGGCGGGTTGGTCATCGAACGCGGAATCGTCGTCGACGACCAATTGCGGTGCGAGGACGAGGGTTCCATCTATGCCGTCGGTGAATGCTGTCAGCATCGAGGTGAGGTCTACGGTCTCGTCGCACCACTGTGGGAACAGGCCGTCGTGTTGGCCGACGTACTCACCGGAGCCGATCCCACTGCGGCATACCATGGTTCGCGTTTGACCACCAAGCTCAAGGTGGCCGGTGTCGACGTCGCGTCGATGGGGATCACCTCCCCCGAACGTGACGACGACGAGTTCGTCCAGTTCTACGAGCCACGCAGTGGTACGTACAAATCGGTGATCGTGCGGGGCAACAAACTCGTCGGCGCCACCCTGCTCGGCGACATCTCCAAGGCCAACTTCCTGACCCAGGCGTTCGACGAGAAAGTGCCGCTACCCGACGAGCGCATCAGCATGCTCTTCGACATGGGAACGCCCTCTGCGGCAACAGGAGCCGCCGAATTGGCCGACGACGTCCAGGTGTGCAACTGCAACGGCGTGACGAAGGGTGCCATCGTGGCCTGCGTACACGCGGGCGCGAAGAACCTCGGCGACGTAACCGCGAAGACCCGGGCGGGCAAGGGGTGCGGATCGTGCAAGGGTCTGGTCAAGGACATCATCGCCTGCGCAGCGGGCGGTGCCGTCGAGGCCGATCCCACAGCGGACTGGTACGTCCCCTGCATCCCCATGACCAAGCCGGAACTGATCGAGGCCGTTCGAGCGCAGGATCTTCGCGCGGTGTCGGCGGTGTTCGCGGCGTTGGCGACCGGCGGAGCGGAGGACGCCGCAGCCAAGATGCCGTTGGCGTCGTTGCTGCGGACGGTGTGGGGCCCGGACTGGGTGGACGAGCGCGGGGCGTTGTTCATCAACGACCGAGTCCACGCCAACATCCAGCGCGACGGCACGTTCTCGGTGGTTCCGCAGATGAAGGGCGGCGTCACCACCCCGGATCAGTTGCGCAAGATCGCCGACGTCGCAGACAAGTACCACGTACCGCTGGTCAAGGTCACCGGCGGCCAACGGATCGACCTCCTCGGCATCAAGAAGGAAGACCTGCCGAAAGTGTGGGGAGATCTGGACATGCCCTCGGGCTTCGCGTACGGCAAGAGCATGCGCACGGTGAAGACCTGCGTGGGCAGCGATTTCTGCCGTTTCGGTCTCGGCGACTCGACGGCACTGGGCATCGCCCTCGAGGAGCGATTCCAGGGCTTGGAGACTCCGGCGAAGTTGAAGCTCGCGGTCGCGGGCTGCCCGCGCAACTGCTCGGAGGCACTGTGCAAGGACTTCGGCGTGGTCTCGGTCGGCGAGGACAAGTGGGAGATCTACGTGGGCGGCGCGGCCGGTGCGCACATTCGCAAGGGCGATCTACTGGCCACCGTGACGGGAGCCGAGGAGGTTCTGGCCGTGGCAGGCAGGTTCATCCAGCATTACCGCGAGAACGCCCAGTGGCTCGAGCGAACGTACGCGTGGGTGCCACGCCTCGGCCTGGAGGAACTGCAGAGCGTGTTGATCGACGACCGCGACGGCATCGTGGCCGGACTCGACGAGCGGATGCAGGCATCGGTGGACGGGTACATCGACCCATGGCAGGATCGCGCGGCACCCAAGTCGGCCGCCCAGTTCACCCCGTCGCTGCCACTGCTTCCGCTGCCACAGGTGCCGGTCCGATGAGCGTGCCGGTGGGTGCGCTGGAGGACCTGACACCCGGCGAGGGACGGGCCTACGTGGTCGACGGCAAGCAGGTCGCTGTGTTCCTGCTCAGCGACGGCTCGGTGCGGGCGATGGACGCCGTGTGCCCACACAAGGGCGGGCCACTGGCAGACGGTCAGATCGACGGATCCATCGTCGTGTGTCCGATGCACCAGTACACCTTTTCGCTCGACGACGGCACCTGCCCCAGCGGCATCGATTCGGTGCGCACCTACCCCGCCGCAGTGGTGAACGGAAAAGTGACCGTGGAGCTGTAACCGGCACGGTTCAACGACTGGGGCACTGAACACCTACCCTGTTCCAGTGAGCGAATCAGGTGAGGACGCGCGGCAGGGAGTCGTGAATGCGTTCGTGGAGGAAGATCGTCTCGGTCTCTTCTCGTTCGCCGTTGCCGAGAAGCGCTCCGAGTACCTGGCCGTTCTCCGGGCATTCGACACCGCACGAGCCAACTACGTCGTCCTGCTGCACTCCGGAGACGTGGCCGACCTCATGGCACGCAGTGCAGGGCGCCACGAAGCACTGACAACCCTCGACATCGCGCCTCTCCTCGATCAGCTCCACGCCTGGGGCCTGCTCGAACGCAGCTACGACGGCACCCGCGCCGCAACTCTCGCCGAGTACCGCAACCGTCACTTCGTCTACCAGTTCGGCCAAGCCGGCTACAAGGCCTACCGTGCGGTCGAGGACGTGCTCGGGGCCCGCCTGGACGACGCCGCGCTGTCGCGGCTGGTGCTGCCCGAGCTGCTGGCCGACATGCACGAGCTGGCCGAGGCGAACCGTCTGGCCGACGGCGATCGCATCTACCGCAAGCTCAGCCGACTCGATTCGACACTGTCGGAGATGGCGACCCGTGCCGCCCACTTCTATCTGGTGCTCGGCGATCTCGTGCGCACCACCGAGATCACGCCGGAGTCGTTTCTGGTCCACAAGGACGCCCTGCTGACGCATATGCGTGAATTCAGCTCCGATCTGACCCGCTACGCACCGAAGCTCGCCGAGGCGATAGCACTCGTCGAGAGCACCGGTATCGAGGAGCTCGTCGAGCGCGCCGCGATCAGCGACGAACGAGTCTTTCTCACCGTCGCCGAACGCCGCGCCGACTGGACCGACCGCTGGGCCGGCCTCTCACACTGGTTCGTCTCGGCCGAGTCCGAACTCAGCGAGTCCGAACGACTCCGCGAGGGCACGATGAGCGCGATCGCGGCCGTACTGTCGCTGCTGCGTCGGGTCACCGAAACCCGCAAGGGCGGAGTCAGTCGCGAGAGTCAATTGCGCCACCTCGCCGGTTGGTTCGCTGCCGCACCGACCGAAGACAGCGCGCACGCCCTGTTCCATGCCGTGTTCGGCCTTGGCAAACCACGGCATCTGTCGATGGTGCATCCCGACGCCGACATCATCCCGACGTCCCGATCGTGGTGGGAGGCACCACCGGTCGAGATCTCACGCACCCTGGCCGAGACCGGACGCACTCCGACCCCCGGTGTTCCGGGACGGGTGCAGCGCAACGACGGCGGCATCAGACGGCTTCGGGAGCAACAACTCGAGTCGCAGCGATCACGCAGTGCCGCAGCACAATCGCTTGCCTCGGCCGGAATCCACGACCGAATTCTCGACGAGCAGGAAACCGAGGTGCTGTTGAGCCTGCTGAACGCTGCACTCACGGCGCGGGTGCGCGTGAGCGGACGCACCTCCGACTCGTCCGGATCGGACAGCGGCGTGCGCCTGACGCTCAGCGACAGCGACCGTTCGACGATCGTGCGGACCAGCAGAGGCCGGCTACATCTGGATCGCCTCGCGCTCGACGTCAGCGAGGTGGCACGCCGATGAGAGCTCGCGAGATCTCCACCCTCGCACTGGATTCCTACCAGCGGGCCGCCCGGGTCGCGCTGTCGAATCACCTGGTGACCACGACGTATCCCGATCGGATCGCGCTGCCACTGCTGCGTAGATGGGCCACCGAGTTGCGCGAGGACCTGCTCGAACTGTTCGGGTATCGCCTCGAGGTCACCGAGACCACGGCCCGACTCTTCCCGGTGATCGACGCACTCGACGACAGTCAACCCGCGCGGACGTCCACCGACCGAATCTTCGACCGCCGCAGGTACGCGTACCTGGCGTTGGCTCTGGCTGCACTCGGCCGGGCGGGCAACCAGGTCACTCTGTCCGAACTCGCCGATCATGTTGCAGCAGAGGCGAGTCAGGTCGACGGTGTCGAACTGACGACCGACCGGGCGAGCGACCGAGACGCGTTCGTCGACGCGATCGGCTGGTTGGCGACCCGCGGGGCCATCGCGTTGGCCGACGGTGACGCAACCGGCTGGGCGAACAACCCGTCCGCAGGCGAGGCGCTCTACGACATCGACCGACCCGTTGTCGTCGCCCTGTTCAGGCCGCCTCGCGCCGTCCAGCATCTGCGATCGATTCGCGGTTTGTTGGCCGGCTCGGACGCCCCGATCGATCCCGAGGAGTTCGATTCGGCACACACCGATTCCGGACGTGAGGCAGACCCGAAGGAAACGCTGCGTGCGGTACGCCGGGCGTTGGTCGAGCACCCGGTCGTCTATCTCGACGATCTCGACTCGGACGGCCGTACCGCCCTGGCCGCGTCGCGCACCGTTGCCGATGTCGAGTTGCTCACCGGCCTCGTTGCCGAGCGGCGCGCCGAGGGAGTGGCGCTCATCGATACCTCGGGACGTCTCTCGGACTACCGATTCCCCAGCACCGGAACCATTGCCCAGGTCGCATTGTTGATCGCGGGCGAGATCTCGGACCGAGTGATCGATCCGGATGCACCCGCGCTGGCGACCTACCCCCTTCCCGACGGTGACGCCCTGATCGAGCAGTTGGACGACGCGATTCCCGACGGCGGAGTATTCGGCGATCTTGCCGAGTTCGGGTTCGGTTCCGATTCCGCGACAGCCGAAAATGCGGACGGCGCGACGCGGTATCCGCTGATCGAGGACAGTTGGCTGACAACGGTCGTCGATGATCTCGTCGAACGCTTCGGCCGCACCTTCGCTGCTCAGTGGCAAACCGATCGGGACGGCCTGCGGCTGCGGGCGATTGCGCTGTTGCACCGACTTCGATTGATACACAGCGTGTCCGGCGGCGTGCTGGTGCTGCCGGTGATCGCGCGCTACCGAGACGTGATGGTGAGTGTGCGCGATCGGACCCCGCAGGACTCGCTTTTCGGCACCGAACAGGCCCCCAGTACCGACCAGGCCGACAGCACCGATCCATCCGAAGTAGAGGCTTGAGTAGATGACCACACACTCGACACGTTTCCGGCCGACGCGAGCAGGGATCGTCAACCTCTGGGACTACCGCGATCAGGAGTTCTCCTTCGCCGACGGTCGGCTGGTGTTGCGTGGTCCCAACGGATCAGGGAAGACCAAAGCGCTCGAAGTGTTGTTCCCGTTCGTCCTCGACGGTCGTATCGAACCGCGCCGGCTCAATCCGTTTGCCGGAGAAGAGCGGACGATGAAATCCAACCTGCTCTATCGGGGGCAGGAAAGCGCGCACTCGTACGTGTGGATGGAGTTCGGCCGCGGTTCACGCGCCGATCCCGAATCGGTGACGGTCGGCATCGGTATGCGGGCGAGCCGCCACAACGACAAGGTGACCCGCTGGTACTTCGTGGCCGACGGCAGAGTGGGCGTGGACTTCTCGTTGTTGGGTTCCGACGACCGGCCGTTGACGAAGAAGCAACTCGGCGAACAGCTGGGCACCGACGCGTTGACCGATCGCCCGGTTGACTATCGCGCCGCGATCGATGCCCGGATGTTCGGACTGGGCGCGCAGCGCTACGACCAGCTGATCAATCTGATTCTGACGCTTCGCCGCCCGCAATTGGCCAAGAACCTCGACCCCAAGGGGCTCTCGCAGGCGTTGACCGACGGCCTGCGCCCGTTGGACGAACAGTTGGTGCTCGAAGCTGCGCGCTCCTTCAGCGACATGGAGGAGGTGGGCCGGGCGCTCGAAGGACTGGCGCAGGCCGATCATGCCGCCAAGAACTTCGTCTCGGTGTACTCCAAATACCTTCGGGTGCAGACTCGTTCGGATGTCGAGCAGGTCTCGCGCCGGCTCGAGGCAGTCACTCATGCGACCACCGCACACTTCGCCGCCGCCGCCCTGAAGGACCGGCGTCTGCTGGAGCGAGCGGCTGCGGAAACTCGATTCGACGAGGCCGAACGCGCACTGGATCAGGCCGTTGCAGACCGCGAGACCCTGCAGCGCTCGAGCGCATACGAGGGCAAGCAGCAACTGGACGACCTGGCCGAGTCCGCTGCGAAGCTGGAGATCTCGACCGCCCAACAGGCCGACCGCGCACGCAAGGCTCGAGCAGAACTGGAACAGCGCACCACCGAAGCAGCTCGGGCCGATTCCGCCCTCCGGGATTCGATTGCCGGGGTGACCCGCGCCGAGGAGGAGCTGCAGACTGCGGCCGAGGATGCCGGAATCGTCTGGACCCCACTGCCGGGAACAGCCCGCAGCGATCAGATCAGCACCGCGCTGCGTGGCCATGCCGAGGAACGCGACGGCGACGTGCGAGCAGTTCGTGAGGCGTTGGGAACCGTCGAGAAGGCGTCGACGGAACGCGCTCGTGCGGAGAAGGCCGCCTCGAAGGCTCGCGAGATGCTCGAGGCCGCGTCGGCTGCGGTCACCGAAGCCGAGGCGACCGTCGACCTGCAGAAGGCGCAGTTCGCTTCGGGGCTGCGGGCCTGGTGGTCGACCCATTCCGCGCTCTACTCCTCAGCGGGCATCACCTCCGCAGCGTTCGAGGCCCTCGACGCCGCGTTGGCAGACATCGGCGACGACGACGCTCCGAGCCTGGAATCGGTGCTGTCGGACCAGACCGCGGACGGGGTCGACGCGCTTCGTGCCCGGCAGGCACAGGCCCGCGTCGACGTGTCGACCCGCACTACCGAGCTGAACGCGCTGCGCGACGAACTGTCCCTGGTTCGGGCCGAACACGATGACGCGCCGCCGCCGTTCGTGGCCCGAACCGACTCTCGGGTCGAACTCTCGGGTGCTCCACTGTGGCAGCTGGTTCGGTTCGCGGACTCGGTATCCCCTGCCGACGCGGCGGGGATCGAATCCGCGCTGCAGGCGTCGAATCTGCTCGACGGCTGGATCCACCCGATCGCGGACTTCCCGGGCGAATCGAACTCGGAGCAGTATCTGTCGCCGCTGCCGGAGGCCTCGAGGCCGACCGGGACCACGTTGGCGTCCGTCCTCGAACCCGAGCCCGGTACCGCGGTATCGGAATCACGCATACTCGACGTGCTGAATTCGGTTGCATTGCAACAGGACCAGGGCACATTCTCGGACTGTGCCGTCTCGGTAGGCGTCGACGGTCGGTACTGGCAGGGTGTACAGCAGGGGCGCCACACCAAGACCGATGCCGAGTACATCGGCGCGACGGCGCGGGCGCGTCGGCGAGAGCAACGCATCGCCGAGCTCGGCGCCGCGATAAACACCGCGACCGCCGCGCTGGAGACCGCAACGGCCGACGAGCGATCTGCCCGCGAATCGGTTCAGGCACTGAGTGCGGCCGCGAAGCGGCTTCCCCGGGTCTCGGCCATCGTGAAAGCGCAACGCGCCGTCACTGCCGCCGCCGGGGCGCTGCGCACCTCCACGGAGGGTGCTGCCGCAGCCGACCGTGAGTTCGACCAGGCGATCGCGGACCTGTCGGCGAAGGAGAAGCAGCTGCGCACCGTCGCCGTTGCTCACCGAACCCCACACATCGGTCGAGACATCGACGCCCTCGCCGCTGCGATTCGGCATTTCGAGCATCAGGGCTCGATGGTGATCCGCAAGCGCGGCGATCACACGCGTGAAACAGAACGCGCTCGCGAAGCAACCAACCGGCTCGAAGAAGCGAGTGGCCTGGCCGAAGAGCTCGCCGAGGAAGCCGCGATAGCCGACGAGAACTACCGGCAGCAGGTGCAACGCCTCGAGCTCCTGAGTGAGAAGCTCGGTGCCACCGCCGAACAGATCGACGCCGATCTCGAGAACGCACGCGAACGCATCGAGAAGTGCCGCGCCGAGCAGCGGGCCGCGCGTAAAGCGGACAAGGAAGCCGGCGAAGCAATCGGCAAGGCCGAAGGTGCCTGCAACACAGCGTTGGAAAGCCTGCGCGGTGCCGTCACCGAAACCCTGGGCGACGCCGTACGGCTCGCGCCCTACGCTCGTAAGGACCTGCTCGGCATCCTCGGCGTCCACGAGGCGTACGCCTGGCCGGCCAGTGATTCCGCCTGGTTGACCGTGGAGCAGATTCTCTACCGAGTCCAGCAGGCCGACGGTCCCGACGACGAGGTTCCGGTACTTCCACCGGTGGTGCGCGCACTGCATTCGGCACTCGACGCAGCGACGGCGTCGGTGAAAGTCAGTGACTCGAGCCGGAAGTCGACCCGGACTGCGCTGACGAGTGCGCTGCAGGAGTTCGACTCGCAACTCGCCGCATCGGGTCAGGACTACCGCCTGCAGTGGGATGCGCCGGACGGTTTGACCGTGGTCCGCGTCCAGGACGAGCAGGGCTACTCGTCGGTCGGAGATTTCGCCGATCGAATCGGTTCGGCGAGGGCCGATCAGGAGTTGCTGCTGACCGAGCAGGAGCGCCGAATTCTCGAAGATGCATTGCTGACCGGCCTGGCGCAGCAGATTCACGAGCGCACCGTCGACGCACGCGAGCTGATCGCCCAGATGTCCACCGAGATGAAGCAGCGCCGCATGTCCTCGGGCAACACGATCGGCGTGCACTGGGTGCTCGCAGACAACCTCGACGACGGGGCCCGGGCGGTGTCCAAACTGCTCGACCGCGACGCCTCGGCGTTGAGCCAGGACGATCTGGCCGCGATGCGAGCCCACTTCGCGTCGGAGATCAGAATCGCTCGCGCGGCACATCCGGAACGGTCCTACCCCGAGATCCTGTCCACGACACTGGACTACCGTCGCTGGCGCGTGTTCGCTTTCACGCTCATCAGCGGTGACGGCAACGAGGATCGTCTCACCGTCGCACGCCACAGTGCGCTCTCGGGCGGTGAGCAGTCGGTGTCGCTGCACCTGCCACTGTTCGCCGCGGCGCACGTGATGCTCTCGTCCGCCGATCCACATTCACCTCGGCTGCTCGCGCTGGACGAGGCGTTCGCCGGTGTCGACGACAACGGACGCAGCGAATTGCTCGGCCTGAGTGTGCAATTCGATCTCGATCTGTTCATGACCGGATACGACCTGTGGATCACCTACGGGGACGTCCCCGGCTGCGCTCACTACGACCTGGCGCATTCGACGGCCGAGAACACCGTCAGCGCAGCACTTCTGGTGTGGGAGAACGGTGAACTGTTCGCCGAGCACGACGGTACCGACCTCGCTGCCGCACTCGGGTCACCGCTGACGCGCCGTGTGCCGACCCGAACCGAAGGTGGGCTGGAGTTTGAGCGGTAACAGCGAGTGGCGCGGCAGCGTCGAATTGGATGCGCTGCTCGATGCGGCACGAAAGAAGTTGGAGTCCAACTGGCTTCGCGTCGGCGGCAACATCACCGTCGATCTGAGCGACGCCCAGGAGCTGTGGCGTCTGTGCAGCGCGATCTCTCGGTCCAACTCCAGTCTGCATTCTCGGGCGCGCAGCACCAGGCTCGACCTCGAGCGGTTCGACGCGTGGCTGAGCCATCCGCTCAACGGTGGCCTCGGACTGATCGACACCCTCACTTCGCAGGCCCCGTTGCAGGACAAGAAACGGATCGCCGCAGACAAGGCTCAGGTGCGTGCCGATGCACTCGATCGAGCCAGGGAGGTTCTCGGCGGCGGTACCGATCGAGAGTGGATCGAGCACTGGATCGCGTCACTGCTCAATCAGGACGGCACCCTCGGCGGCCGGGTCGCCGTCGATGCGCTCGAGGTGGCCACGAAGGTCCTCGCAATGCTGCCGGTGGACGGGATGTCCCTCACCGAGCTCGCGGAACTTTCCTGCGGTGATCCGAAGGCGCTCTCGGGCGGCGGGGCCCCGAAACTTGTCCTCGATGCATTGTCGTTGCGCGAGAACGTGCCCCGGCCCGTCGATCCGGTCGGCATCAGGGCGCTGTGGGAGACCGCGGGTGTGTCGGTGGACGCGGTGTCCAGCCGGGTGCTGGTGCTCGGCTACCGCGTCGACGAGACCCACTCGGTGGCCCGTTGGCTGAACGATGCAGCAGACGAGGGCATCCCCTTCCCCGTCACCGTGGACATGCTCATGCGCGGGACGCTCACCAACAGCTCGTCGACAGTGTTCGTCTGCGAGAACGTGGCGGTTCTCGCCGCTGCAGCCCGCACTCTCGGGGCGAACTGCGCGAGCCTGATCTGCACCGACGGTCAGCCCTCCGCCGCGGTACACCGGTTGCTGGCCTCCCGCGCGCCCGGCACCACGATCGAATGGCGTGCCGACTTCGACTGGGCCGGAGTGAACATGGTGAAAAACGCAGTGGACCGATACGACGCGACGCCGTGGCGCATGGACGTCGACTCCTACCGGCACGCGCTCGATGCACGGAATTCCGAACCGCTGAAGGGCCATCCGACGGACAGTCCGTGGGACCCGGAACTGGCTGCTGCCCTTCGTGACTCGGGCCGAGCAGTCATGGAAGATCGACTTGTCCCGGATCTGCTGACGGACCTACGCCTGGGACCCGCGGACTAACGCAGCGGAACTCCGAGCAACGCGTCGACCGCATCGGCGAAGGCGCCGGGTGCGCCCGCATCCGATCCGCCACGCTCGACGGCGAAACTCGCCCACGCGTCGAGCGCATCGAGCGCCTTGGGGGTGTCCAGATCGTCGGCCAGATGCTGCCGCAACCGATTGATCACATCGTCGGCAGATGCTGCGCTCTCGAGGGCCGCAGCCCGCCGCCACAGTGCGAGCCGGGTGTGAGCCCGTTCGAGGACCTCGTCGGACCAGGGCCGATCCTGCCGGTAGTGACCGGAGAGCAGACCGAGTCGCACGGCGCTTGGATCGACGTTCTCGGCCCGGAGCTTGGAGACGAACACCAGATTGCCGCGACTCTTGGACATCTTCTCGCCGTCGAGCCCGATCATCCCGGTGTGCACGTAGTGCCGGGCGAAGCGCGGATCACCGGTCGCCGCCTCGGCGTGTGCGGCCGAGAATTCGTGGTGCGGGAAGATGAGATCGCTTCCGCCGCCCTGAATGTCGAAGCCGGTACCGATGCGGTTGAGCGCGATGGCGGCGCATTCGATGTGCCACCCGGGCCGACCCGGACCCCACGGCGACGGCCACGACGGCTCACCCGGCCGCACCGCGCGCCAGAGCAACGCGTCGAGTGGATCCCGCTTACCGACCCGATCGGGGTCGCCGCCGCGTTCGGCGAAGAACGTGTCCATCGTGGCGCGGTCGTAACCGGACTCGTAGCCGAACTGCTCGGTGGCATCGGCACGGAAGTACACATCCGGGTATTCGGCGTCGTCGACGACGTACGCGGCACCGGACGCGACCAGCTTCTCCACCAGTTCGACGACCTCGTCGACGGACTCGACGGCACCGATGTAGTCGCGCGGAGGGAGTACCCGGAGCGCTTCCATGTCGGCGCGGAAGAGTTCGATCTCCCGAGCTCCCAGATCGCGCCAGTCCTCGCCGTCACGGTCGGCGCGCTCGAACAGCGGATCGTCGACATCGGTGACGTTCTGCACGTAGTGCACGTCCGTGCCCGCGTCCAGCCACAGCCGGTAGATCAGGTCGAAGGTCAGGTACGTCGCCGCGTGCCCGAGGTGGGTGGCGTCGTACGGGGTGATTCCGCAGACGTACATCCGAGCCGTCGAACCGGGAGTGACCGGTCTTACCTGGCGGTCTGCGGTATCGAACAATCGAAGCGCTGGACCCTGTCCTGGAATTGTCGGGATCTCCGGGCTCGACCAAGAATGCATGTATCCGAGCCTATCCGAGCCCGATCAGAAGGCGGGCCAGGGTATGGGTCTGCTCGAGCGGGGCTCCGGCATGATGGGGCGGGCGATCAGTTCCTGCGCTCGGTCGAGCACTGCGACCGTTTCGGTCAGGGTGATCTTGTCGACCAATCGGGGTGCGGTGACCGCGTCGAACGTCTCGACGAACCTGACCACGTCGGTCATCAGTGCATCGTCCACGGCCTGGCCAGCCCACCCCCACAGCACCGTGCGCAACTTGTTCTCGGCGTGCAGGCAGATGCCGTGATCGACTCCGTACACGTAGCCGTCGAGACCTTCGAGTGCGTGGCCACCCTTGCGATCGGCGTTGTTGAGGATCACGTCGAGAACCGCCATCCGCTGCAGCCGCGGATCGTCTGCGTGGATGAGCGCGATCTCCTCGCCTTCGCCGTCGTACGCCTGCAGTACCGGAATCCATCCCGCCGGCACGAGATCGGGACGGCAGATATCGACGAGGTCGACGCGTCCCTCGGCGTGATCGTCGGGCGTGTCGATCCACTTCTGCACCATGCCGGGGCCGAACGGCCCGTCGCGCAGGACCGTCGGTGGAATGACACCCCAACCCAGGGCCTCGGAGATTTCGTAGGACGCCACTTCGCGACCCGCGAGAGTGCCGTCCGGAAAGTCCCAGAGCGGCACTTCACCGCGAACGGGTTTGTACACGCACCGCACGGCCGAGTCGCCTTCGCCCGCCTCGCACACCAGCGTGGCGTTGCTGGCCGACACCACGCGACCGACGATTGTCAGGTCGCCGGTCTCCATGGTTTCGCGGCCCTCGAACGGCGGCAGTTCGACGGTCAAGACTCGTCGACCTCGGTCACCGGTCCGAACGTCGCACCGCGGCGGTAGCCGTTGGTTCTGATGCAGACGTGTCCCTCGGGAGCCAGCGGCTGCCCGCACAGCGGGCACGGTGCACGGCCCGCCGCGATGACGCGCTCGGACCGCACCGCGAATTCGCGGGCCTGCACCGGAGTAAGGAACACCCGGACTGCATCGGGGCCCTCGTCGGTGTCGTCGAGAACGACCGATTCGTCCACCTCGACTTCGCTGACGGCGAGAAGTTCCACCACGACGGCGTTGGCGTCGGCATCCCAGCCGAGTCCCATCGTTCCGACGCGGAACTCGGTGTCGATCGGAGTCAACAGCGGACTCGTGTCGACCGGATCGGTCTCCTCGGCCGGAACGTCGGCTCCGAAGCGGCGGTGCACTTCTTCGAGGAGCAGCCCCATCCTGTCGGCGAGTACCTGGACCTGCTGCTTCTCCAAGGCGACCGACACCACGCGGGCGTCGTGCACCGCCTGGAGGAAGAACGTTCGGTCGCCCGGTTCCCCAACGGTCCCGGCAACGAAACGATCAGGGGTGCGAAAAACGTGTATGGCGCGCGGCATTGCACCTCCTAACGACTCGAACAGCTCCGCGAAACAATTCTCGGAACTTTCATTATCGGCCACAGATCGACCATGGACGGTATTGCTTGCCCTCCAGCCTGCCACCGATCGGGGTGTCAGCGCCGAATCGGCGCTCTAGCTGCCTGCCCCACCACCGACGACCGCGTCGGACGAGTCCGCGTTGCCCGGTTCCGGCGTGCTGGGCTCCTCGGCCTTCGGCACGAACGCACTCAGATCGGACCCGGTGTCGTTGGTCCGCAGTACGAAGGGCCGCGTCGAGGTGTAGCGAACGACACTGATCGATGCCGGGTCGGCGACGATGCGCTGGAACGAATCGAGGTGAGCACCCATCGCGTCCGAGAGCACCGACTTGATGACGTCACCGTGCGAGCAAGCCACCCACAACACGTCGCGTCCGTGCTGCGCGGCCAACCGAGCGTCGTGCTCGCGCACGGCCTGCACCGCGCGCTGCTGCACCGTCGCCAAGCCCTCACCCTCCGGGAACACCGCAGCCGACGGATGCTGCTGCACCACC
Organism: Rhodococcus sp. 14-2483-1-2; assembly: GCF_002259405.1. Lineage (GTDB taxonomy): Bacteria > Actinomycetota > Actinomycetes > Mycobacteriales > Mycobacteriaceae > Rhodococcoides. Next base: position 262,492 of record NZ_NPFW01000022.1, read on the forward strand.
TTCCACAGCGGCTCGGCCAGCAGCTCCTTGATCGTCCGGCCGGTCCACTGCCCGTAGTCGACCTCCACCAACCGATCCTCGACCACCGGCGAGAGCCCGAGCTTGGCAGCCAACGGCTCGACCGTCTGCTCGCATCGCAGCAACGGAGAGCGCACGATCTCGGACACGGGCAGCTCGCCGAGACGATCCGCCACCGCCTGCGCCTGCTCGCGCCCACGATCATCGAGCTCGACTCCAGCGCTTCGACCCGCGAGCGTGCCTGCGGTGTTCGACGTCGAGCGGCCGTGCCGAAGCAAGATGACTGTCATTGCATCGAGAGTAATGAAGGTGAACCTACGTTGCAGACACAACCCCGCCGGCCAGCAGACCGAGCACGACGACGCCCAGCACGATGCGGTACCCGACGAACCAGTACAGCGAGTGGTTCGCAACGAACTTCAGCAGCCAGGCGATCGAGGCGTAGCCGAGGCCGAAGGCGATGATCGTGGCCACCAGCAGCTGCGGGCCCGACGCGGCCAGCCCCGAGCCGACGGGCTCGAAGGCGTCGGGCAGCGAGAACAGACCGGAGGCGGTGACCGCCGGGATGGCGAGCAGGAACGAGAATCGCACAGCTGCTTCGCGTTCGAGTCCGAGAAACAGGCCTGCGCTGGTCGTCGCCCCGGAACGGGAGACTCCGGGGATCAGGGCGAGACACTGCGCCAGACCCATGACGATGCCGTCCCGGGTGGTCAGCTTCTCGATCGGACGTTCTTTGCGGCCGACCTTCTCGGCGATCGCGATGACGATGGCGAAGGCGATGAGCATGAACGCGATGAGGTACAGGTTGCGGGCACCGGTTCGGATCTGATCCTTGAACAACAGGCCGAGAATGCCGATGGGAATGGTGGCGATGATCACGTACCACCCCATCCGGTAGTCGAGACCGCGTTCTTCCTTCTTCGTCAGGCCGACGAACCAGGCCTTGACGATTCTGACGATGTCTCGCCAGAAGAACAGCAGCACTGCAGCTTCGGTGCCGAGCTGGGTCACCGCGGTGAAGGAGGCACCGGCGTCCTCGTTCCAGAACACACTGGAGACGATGCGCAGGTGCCCGGACGAGGAGATCGGCAGGAATTCGGTCAGGCCCTGGACTGCGCCGAGGATGATCGCCTGCAGCCACGTCATGTCGATCATGCGGGGCCACCCTCCGAGATGAGCGTCGATGGACTGTCCACTGTCGATGCGAGGCCGCCGGCCTGCCCCCTGAATTCGCGATTCACGGGCACGACCGTACCCGGCGCGGCACGTACGCACCGAGCGGCGCGGCGCACTACTGTGCACTGGCGGCAGTGCAGTTCGACACCGACGATCACACGTAAAAGGACAATCGGCACATATGAAGCAGAGATCGGTCGGCACCAGCGGACTTCGAGTCTCGAGACTCGGCCTCGGCACCCTCGGATGGGGAAGCGGAACCGACGGTGACGACGCCGCAGCACAGCTGTCGGCGTTCGCCGAGGCAGGCGGCACGCTCGTCGACACGTCTCCGGCATACGGGGATGGACGCGCGCAGCGAGTGCTCGCCGAGTTGCTCGACGACGTGGTCCCGCGGCACGAATTGGTGATCAGCAGCGCAGCGGGCCTCAGTTCGCGCTACGGCCGCTATCACGTGGACTGCTCGAGGCGCGGACTGCTCGGCCAACTCGACGCCACGCTGCGCGAACTGGGAACCGACTACCTCGACCTGTGGCAGGTCGCGACCTGGGACCCGATGACGCCCGTCGACGAGGTCGCCGCAACGCTCGACTACGCCGTGACCAGCGGACGGGTCCGCTATACCGGAGCCCGCGGTTACCTCGGCTGGCAACTGGCGACAGCAGCAGGCGCAGCCGGTACCGGGCACATCGTGGCCACGCAGGCGGAGTACTCGCTGCTCGCGCGCGGAATCGAGGACGAGCTGGTTCCCGCCGCGCACCACCACGGCATCGGCATCCTCGCGGCGGTCCCCCTGGCGGGCGGCGTCCTGACGGGCAAGTACCGCAACGGCGTCCCCGCGGACTCCCGCGGGGCCGACGAGCTGCACGCCGAGGCCGTGCACGCCTACCTGACCGATTCCGCGGTGGGCGTCGTCGACGCGGCCGTCACCGCTGCCGACGGTCTGGCCACGTCTCCCCTGGTGGTCGCACTCGCGTGGGCGCGGGACCGACCAGGTGTGAGCAGCGCGATCGTGGGAGCGCGGGACCTCGCGCAATTGATGGGCGCACTGATGGCCGAGGAACTGGAGCTGCCGCCGGCGATCGCGTCGGCCCTGGACGACGTCAGCGCCTGATCCCCCACAAACATCGGACAGGCTAACCTTCCGTTGTGATCGTCAACCGTCTCGCCGCCGTGCTCCTCGTCGCCGGACTCCTGGTCGCCTGTTCGGCGAACACCCCCGGCGCAGGATCCTCGGACTCCGTCGGCCCCCGCACCGCCGTCGTCGACGATCCGAATCCGGAACCCATCACCGACGATCCGGCAGAGGTACTTCCCGTCACCGTGACCGGATTCGACGGCGTCGCCGTCACGGTGACGGACAACAGCCGCATCGTCGCGGCCGACCAGTACGGCACGCTGGCCGAGACCGTCTTCGCGCTCGGACTCGGCGACAACCTCGTCGGACGTGACACGTCTGCTGCATTTCCTGCGGCCGAGAACGTGCCCGATGTCACCCCGACCGGCCATTCTCTGAGTGCCGAGGGGATTCTGGCGCTCTCGCCGACCGTCGTCCTGACCGACACCAGCATCGGTCCCCGCGCTGTGCAGGATCAGATCCGAGCCGCGGGCATTCCGGTCGTGTACTTCGACCCCACGCGCACTCTGGCAGGCGTCGCCACCCAGATCGAGGCCGTGGCAGCCGCTCTGGGTGTGCCCGACGCCGGTGCCGATCTCGCCGAACGAACGAACACCGAGATATCGGCAGCGGCGGACGCCACACCCGAGTCCACCGAACCACCGAAGATCGCGTTTCTGTACATGCGCGGCCCGGCGATCAAGATGCTTGCCGGGCCCGGCTCCGGAGCGGATGCACTGATCGAGGCTCTCGGTGCCAGGGACGCAGGTGTCGAATCGGGTCTGACCGAACAATTCGTGCCGGTCACCAGCGAAGCCTTGATCGCCGCAGCACCCGACGTCATTCTGATGATGACCAAGGGCCTGGAATCGATCGGCGGAATCGAGGGTCTCGAGCAGATCCCCGGAATCGCTCAGACCCCCGCAGGCCGAGAACGCCGGGTGGTGGACATGGACGACGGCACCATCCTCAGTTTCGGCCCGAACACGGGAAAGGTGTTGGGCGCACTGTCGAAGGCCGTGTACGACCCGGCGTCATGACCGACCGCACACTCGCCGAACCGGGCACGGGCCGAGGACGGGTTCTCGCGACATTCGGAGCCCTCGTTGTGGCACTGGTGTGCCTGGCCCTGATCTCGGCCGTCGTGGGACAGGTGCCGACCACTCCGCTCGAAGTGCTGGGCAGCCTCGCGCATCGGGTGGGACTCGACATCGGCCCGATGCCGGCGCATCCCAGCGGCGAGGTGACGTTGTGGCAGGTCAGATTCCCGCGGCTGACTCTGGCAATCGTCGTCGGCGCGTGTCTGGGGTGCGCGGGCGCGCTGCTTCAAGGAGTGTTCGCCAATCCACTGGCAGAGCCGGGTGTCGTCGGAGTCTCCTCGGGCGCTGCCGTCGGTGCCAGCTCGGTGATCGTGCTCGGTGGCAGCTTCGCCGGAGTCTGGAGTGTGGCGTTCGCAGCATTCGTCGGCGGGCTGATCACCACGATCGCCGTGTATTTCCTCGCTCGCAACGCCGGCCGCACCGAAGTGGTGACTCTCATCCTCACCGGCGTTGCGGTCAATGCATTCGCCGGCGGTGTCATCGCGTTCTTCACGTTCGTCGCCAGTCCCGCCGCCCGCGATCAGATCGTGTTCTGGCAGTTGGGGTCGCTCGCCGGCGCAACCTGGCAGTCGGTGGCCGTGGTCGGCCCGCTCGCTCTGCTCGGAATCGGAGCCTCCCTGGCGATCGCCGGCCGACTCGACCTGCTTACGCTCGGGGAGAACGTGGCACGCCATCTGGGAGTGAACGTCGAACGACTCAGACAGTTCGCCATCGTCGTCGTCGCCTTGCTCGTCGCATCCGGCGTCGCGTTCACGGGGATCATCCTGTTCGTGGGTCTGGTGGTCCCGCACGCCATGCGGATGGTGCTCGGCCCCGCGCATCGACTGCTCATCCCGGCCAGCGCCCTCGCCGGGGCCGTCGTGCTGCTCGCTGCCGATCTCGTCACCCGGACCCTCGTAGCGAACGTCGACCTGCCGCTCGGCATGGTCACCTCACTGGCGGGTGCCCCGTTCTTCTTCTGGCTGCTCCGCCGTACCCGTGCTCGCCAGGGCGGCTGGGCGTGACGAAACGAATCGGCGCGGCGCGGCGCGAGATCCCGGCCACCCCCGAACCGGGTTCGAGCACCCTCGTCGCCCGCGGAGTCTCCGCACGGCGCGGGGATGCGACGGTGTTGTCCGACGTCCACCTCGACGTGGTCGCGGGCGAGATCTTGGCGCTGGTGGGCCCCAACGGCGCCGGCAAATCGACGCTGCTCTCCGTTCTGGCGGGAGACACCGACCCCAGCGCCGGATCGGTTCTACTGGGCGACGAACCACTGACCCGCTTCCGCACGGTCGATGTGGCCAGGCGACGCGCTGTGCTGCCTCAGCAACACGGCGTCGGGTTCGCGTTCTCGGCCGGCCAGATCGTCCGAATGGGTCGAGCCCCCTGGGTCGGTACATCGGCAGCGCGCTACGACGACGACCGCGTTGCCGCAGCCATGTCCGCGTGCGATGTAGCGGATTTCTCGCACCGACCGTTCGCGTCGCTCTCCGGTGGCGAGCAGGCCCGGGTTGCGCTGGCGCGCGTCGTGGCCCAGGACACCGCGACGATCATGCTGGACGAGCCCACTGCCGCTCTCGACCTGGGCCATCAGGAGTCGGTGATGGCCGTGGTGCGCTCACTCGCTGCCGCGGGCCGTGCGGTGGTCGTCGTGCTGCACGATCTCGGCCTCGCGGCGGCCTACGCCGACCGCGTCGCCATCCTGGACTCGGGTGAACTGATTGCAACCGGTCCGCCGCGGGAGGTGCTGACCGCCGAGCGGCTGGCCCGGGTCTACCGGCACCCCGTCGACGTATTCGATCATCCGGACACGGGCGAACAGTTGGTGGTTCCCCACCGTGTCAGAAACCCTCCAGCACGGAATTGACCCGGTTGAAGAAGGCACGTACTGCTGTGGTGTCCCGCTGTGACGTATCGGACAGCTGCTGCGCATGAGCGACCGCGTCACGCACCACACCGACGATGCTGCGCTCGTCCGTCAGATCGACCTCGGTCACCGAGTGCTCGGCCACCGCTTCGACCTCGGACCGGTCCGGCACAGGAGATTGCACATCGGCGCGGTATATCTCCACGTACAGGGTGCTTCGATGCACACGAAACGCGAACGCTCGGCCGTCGTCGGTGCGCCCGAAGCCGTTCGGATGCGTTCCGGCGTTCACTTCCTCGACGACGAAGTGTGTTTCCTCGGTTCCCACGTCCACTCCCATGTCGTGCACTCACCTCGGACGATCACGCTACCGCGTCCTCGGATGCGACCGGACGACAACCGATCCGGCGTGGTCGATTTCGCCGAGATCGCTGCGCGCTGGTACAGATGTGGCAACGCCTCCACAGGCAGCGTCTTCTCGAGGAAGTAGGTTCGGCCTCATGCGAACACCGTCGGCTCGTTCGATTCGAGCGGCAGTCGCGTCTGCGCTCGCCGTCGTCACCGTCCTGTCGATCGGCGGGTGCTCCAGCGACGACGAGAACGCCGAAGACATCTCCGTCGAACCCCGACCGCCGGCCGAGTCCCCCGAGGCGACCGTGACCCCCGCCGGAACCGTCAGCGCGTTCGCGCCCGTGGACGCCCTCACGTTCGACCCCGCCACCCGCACCCTGGTGGCGCTGACCGACGCATCGACAACCGTGACTCTGGTCCGCGACGGAGCCACGGCGCAGACCCGGGTGGTCGATCTGGGCTCCACGGGAGCAGCACTCGTCGCCGGGCGGGACTCGACAGTGCTGGTGCCCATGGACGGCGCCGTCGCGAGGGTCGCCGTGGCGGACGGACAGCGCACCGACGTGCCTGTCGACGGTGACGCATTGTCCGCAGCAGACCTGCCCGACGGAACGACGGCCGTCGGCGACGACACCGGAGCGGTCCGCGTTCTCGACACGAGCGGTCAGGTCACCACCACGGTCTCCGGCGGCAACGTGACCTCGGCCGATGCTCTGGCCAGCACACCGAACGGGGTCTCGGTTCTCGATCGTCGCCAGACGTCGGTGACCGACCTGAACCTGGACGACGGCACCCTCGGAGTGGCCCTGCGCGCAGGCGAAGGTGCCGCGGAGATGACGAGCGACGAGTTCGGACGCCTGTTGGTCACCGATTCGACCGGGACCGAGTTGCTCGTCTTCACTTCGCACGACCTGCTGATGCGGCAACGGTTTCCGGTCGGGTCGCAGCCGTGGGCGATCGCCTACGATGAGCAGTCCGGTGTCGCATGGGTGACGCTTCCCGCGTCCAACGAGGTGGTCGGGTACACACTCGACACCGGAATTCCGGTCGAGGCCGAGCGGTTGGCCACTGTGCGGCAGCCGAATTCGGTTGCTGTCGACGCCGACACCGGCGACCTGTACGTGGGTTCGGCAACCGGTGACGGACTGCAGCGGATCCCTGCTGCCGGTCGTTGACCTACAGGGACCGAGGAGTGGAGCCTGCAGGAACGACCGATAGGGCAGGAGTGGAGCCTGCAGGAACGACCGATACGGACTGAGGAGGCATATGGACGCGCATGACAATTCGGCACCTGGGCGCGCGAAGATGCCCGTCGGATGGGAAGTGTCTCCGTCCGACGATTGGGAGTACGTGCCGTTGCGGCTGCCACCGGATGTGACCCGTGTGACAGCTTCCATGCGCCTGGCGATTCAGGCCGAGTTCGGCGGCTGGGAACTGTCGCGGGTTCGGCTGTACACGGACGGCAGCAGGCGTGTGTTGCTCAAACGCAAGAAGACCGCGCATCACATCCCCGAGCCCGGAATCTGAGCATTTCGCAGTACTGTTCGACCGCACGATCGTTGAAACCGCAGTATGTGTTCGACCGAGCCAGATCGACCGGAGAGAAGACCGTGGGAGACCGTCTGTACCGAGTTCTGTTGCGCCTGATGTTCCTCGTTCCACCGGAGAGGATTCATCACCTGGCGTTTCGGGTGCTCCGCGTCGTCGCCGTGGTGCCGCCGCTCCGCTACCTGGCCGAGAAGATGTTCGTGGTCGACGATCCGCGACTGCGCTCGACGGTGTTCGGCGTCGACTTCCCGGCTCCGCTCGGTCTCGCGGCCGGCTTCGACAAGAATGCCGACGGTATCGATGCGTGGGGGCCCATCGGATTCGGTTTCGCCGAGATCGGCACCGTGACAGCGCAGAGCCAGCCGGGTAATCCGACGCCTCGACTGTTCCGATTGCCTCAGGACCGCGCCATCGTCAACCGCATGGGCTTCAACAACCACGGTGCCGAGCACGCCGCCCAGCGTGTCCGGGCCAGGCGCACCGGTATCCCGATCGGTGCCAACATCGGCAAGACCAAGATCGTGGAGCCGGTCGGTGCTGCCGCGGACTACACGGCCAGCGCTCGGCTGCTGGGCCCGTTGGCGGACTTCGTGGTCGTCAATGTCAGCTCCCCCAACACCCCTGGACTACGTGACCTTCAGGCAGTCGAATCGCTGCGGCCGATCCTGGAGGCGGTTCAGTCCGTGGTGACGGTCCCGGTACTGGTCAAGATCGCCCCAGACCTGTCCGACGAGGACATCGACGCCGTGGCCGACCTGGCCGTCGAACTCGGTCTCGACGGGATCGTGGCCACCAACACGACGATCTCCCGCGCCGGTCTGCGGACCGACGCCGACGTGGTCGCCGCAGCAGGGGCAGGTGGCCTGTCCGGTGCTCCGCTGGCCGACCGCTCGCTCGAGGTGCTCAGACGTCTGTACCGGCGTGTGGGAACGCGTCTGACGCTGATCTCCGTCGGCGGTATCGAGACCGAGGCGCAGGCGTGGGAACGCATCACCGCGGGCGCGTCACTGGTGCAGGGCTACACCGGGTTCATCTACGGCGGCCCGCTGTGGATCAAGAGCATTCACCGTGGATTGGCGGCTCGGCTGGAGGAACACGGGTTCGCCACGATCAGCGATGCGGTGGGCTCGGCGAACCAGTCCTGAACCGTCGGGTGTCGAAACGAATCTTCCGACACCCGACGATCGATCTCAGGCCTCGTAGATGCCGGTGAGGACCGCACGGCCGATGGCGTGCGAGAACAGATTGAAGCCGAGGTAGGCCGGGGTGGCCGTCTCGTCCACTTCGAGCCGTTCGACGTCCACCGCGTGAACCACGATGAAGTAGCGGTGCGGGCCGTGGCCTGCGGGCGGAGCCGCACCGATGTAGCGGAACAGACCGGCGTCGTTCTTGAGCGTCACCGCGGTGCTGGGAACCCCGGTCCCGCCGTCGTCGCCCGCGCCGGACACCAGTGAGGTCGTCCCGACGGGGATGTTCGCCACTGCCCAGTGCCAGAAGCCGGATGCCGTCGGCGCGTCGGGGTCGTAGACGGTGACGGCGAAGCTCTTGGTGCCTTCGGGGAATCCGGACCAGGACAGCTGCGGAGAGTTGTCGTGCCCACCGGCTCCCATGATTCCACTGACCTGCTGAGCGGCCAATGTCTGGCCGTCCTCGACGTCCTCGGACGTCAACTCGAAGGACGGTAGGTCCGGAAGCGAGTCGTATGGGTTGTACGCCACGATGGTTCCTTTCGTATCAGCTGTGCAGCAAGAAGTGTTCGAGTACCTGTGTACCGAACTCCAACGATTCCACGGGTACTCGTTCGTCGATGCCGTGAAACAACGCCGCGAAATCCAGTTCCGGTGGCAACTTCAGTGGAGCGAAGCCGAAGCAGCGAATACCGATGCGCGCGAACGCTTTTGCATCGGTGCCACCGGACAGCATGTAAGGAACAGTTCGACCGTTCGGGTCGTGTGCCAAGACGGCGTCGTTCATCGCATCGACGAGATCGCCGTCGAAGGTGGTCTCGTACGGTTCGAGTTTCGTGATCCACTCGCGTTCGACGTTCGGGCCGATCAACTCGTCGACCTCCTTCTCGAAGGCCGCCTGCCGGCCCGGCAACACTCGGCAGTCCACCACTGCCGTCGCCGTCTGCGGAATCACGTTGGCCTTGTAGCCGGCCGAGAGCATCGTCGGGTTCGCGGTGTCGCGCAGGGTCGCTCCGACGATGCGCGCGATGCTGCCGAGCTTGAGCAGGGTGCCGTCGATGTCCGGTGACGTCGGGTCGAAATCGAGACCCGATTCCTCCGAGACGGCCTGCAGAAACTGCGAGACCGATTCGGTGAGCACCAAAGGGAACGTGTGATTGCCCAGTTTGGCCACTGCCTCGGCCAGGTACGTCACGGCGTTGTCGTCGTGCAGGAACGATCCGTGCCCGGCCCGAGCCTTTGCCGTCAGCCGCATCCAGGCCAGGCTCTTCTCCGCCGTCTCGACCATGTAGAGCCGCTTCTCGGTGCCGTCCGGGCGCGCGACGGTCAGGGAGAAGCCGCCGACCTCGCCGACCGCCTCGGTGACGCCCTCGAACAGATCCGGTCGATTGTCGACCAACCAGTGGGATCCGTACTTGCCGCCTGCCTCTTCGTCGGCCAGGAACGCGAACAGGATGTCGCGGGGTGGGACGGTTCCGTTGGACTTGAACTGGCGGGCCAGCGCGAGAGCCATGCCGACCATGTCCTTCATGTCCACTGCTCCCCGGCCCCACACGTACCCGTCCTCGACGGCCCCGGAGAACGGATGCACGCTCCAGTCGGCGGGTTCGGCGGGCACGACGTCCAGGTGTCCGTGGAGCAGCAGCGCGCCTCGAGAGGAGTCCGACCCGCGCAGCCACGCGAACACGTTGCCTCGACCGGGGGCCCCGGACTCGACGTACTCCGTCTCGTACCCCACCTCCTCGAGCTTGCTCGCCACCCACTCGGCACATTCCTTCTCGCCGACCGTGGTGTCGAGCTCCCCCGTGTTCGAGGTGTCGAACCGGATGAGGGAACTGACGAGATCCACGACTTCGTCGAGGGCAACGGTGGCGTCGATATCGGTTGTGTTTCCGGGATTGCTCACATCGTTGGGCACACGTCGTTCCTACCACCAGAATCCGCTCCGGGCACCATGAGAAACGGCCTCGAGCATGAACTGACGTGGGGATTTGGGTTATCGGGAACCCGTCGGATAATCTTACGCAGCACACAGCGGCCGGCTGTGAAAGCAACAAAAGAATATGCGGCAGTGGTCGCACTTGTCCGAGTGGCGGAATGGCAGACGCGCTAGCTTGAGGTGCTAGTGTCCTATTAACGGACGTGGGGGTTCAAGTCCCCCCTCGGACACCGTCTGAAAGATGTAGCCAGACAGAGATTTTCACAGATCTGAGTTGAGACAGACGAAACGGACCCTGATTCTTCGGAATCGGGGTCTTTTTCGTTCTGCACTCGCTTCTTTCGGCTCGAAGGGGCCGATGCTAGGAGACCGACGATGAACGCGATCGACCCAACCGATCTCGAGACGTGCCTGCGCGTGCTGAAGCAGGCCGCAGAGCTGGACAAGAACCATCCCGATTCGATCGCTGTCCAGCGCGCCTCCGGTGCCATGTTCAAGGACCTCAAGCGTGCTCGACGCGTCGCGGCGCGCAACGCCGTCAACGCAGCCGACCGTGCCGTCGTCGCCGCCACCGCAACAGGATCCCCTGACCGGATCGACGACGAGACCGCAGGCCTCTCCCTCACCTCCCGCGCCGAGGGGGACATCGCAGGCACGCTCATCAAGGCCCGCCCCTGCTACATCTGCAAGCAGCGCTACACCCACGTCGACTCGTTCTATCACCAGCTGTGCCCGGGGTGCGCGACGCTCAATCGCGGCAAGCGCAACGCTCGAACCGACCTGTCCGGACGGCGGGCGTTGCTGACCGGCGGTCGAGCGAAGATCGGCATGTACATCGCACTTCGACTGCTCCGCGACGGTGCTCACACCACGATCACCACTCGCTTCCCCAACGATGCCGTACGTCGCTTCGCCGCGATGGACGACAGCGATCAGTGGCTGCACCGTCTGCGCGTCGTCGGTATCGATCTTCGCGATCCGGCTCAGGTTGTGGCACTTGCCGATTCCGTCGCGGCCGAGGGACCTCTGGACATCCTGATCAACAACGCCGCACAGACCGTCAAGCGCTCCCCCGGTTCCTACAGCGCACTGGCCGATGCGGAAGCCGAACCGTTGCCCGCGGCCCTGACCGAGGGTGCAGGTCCGGAGCGCATCACGTTCGGCAAGACCAGCGATGCGCACCCCGCGTCACTGGCGAGTTCGTTGCCCGCCACCGCGATCGGCGGCACATCGACTGCTGCCCTGAGCGCGGACGACGTGGCCTCGCTCGCCATGGTCGCCGGCTCGGTCACGGCCGAGAGGATCGAGAGCGGGCTCGCCATCGACGCCGGGGGTCTGGTGCCCGATCTCGCCGAGACCAACAGCTGGATCCACACCGTCGAGCAGGTCGACCCGGTGGAACTGCTCGAGGTCCAGCTCTGCAATTCCGTCGCACCCTTCATCCTGGTCTCACGGCTACGTACCGCGATGGAGGCCTCGGAGGCACGACGCAAGTACGTCGTGAACGTCTCGGCCATGGAGGGCCAATTCGGCCGCGCCTACAAGGGGCCGGGGCATCCCCACACCAACATGGCCAAGGCCGCGCTGAACATGCTGACGCGCACCAGCGCGAAGGAGATGCTCGAGAGCGGAATCCTGATGACCGCCGTCGACACCGGCTGGATCACCGACGAACGACCGCACCCCACCAAGATGCGGCTCGCCGACGAAGGTTTCCACGCTCCACTCGACCTGGTGGACGGAGCCGCCCGGGTGTACGACCCGATCGTGCAGGGAGAGCTCGGAAACGATCTGTACGGCTCGTTCCTCAAGGACTACCAGCCGTCACCCTGGTGATTTTCGCGTGCGTCCCCCTCGGTGAACGCGGACTGCGATACTCGTAACTCGAGGTCGTTGCGCGTGAGCGAACGGCCCTTCTTCACGCACCGATAGGCGGTCACCATGGGCGAGGACGTCGAGCGCCGTAAGTTCAGCAGGCAGGACCGGCACGAGTTCCGCCAGAAGGTCCAGGACTGTCTCGATGCCCTGGCGGTCATGTTGGCCGACGAGACCTTCCACGTCGGTGAACCCCAGATCGGCATGGAAATCGAGCTCAATCTCGTCGACGACGACATGGAGCCGTCCATGGCCAACGCGGCGGTGCTCGACGCCATCGCCGACCCCGATTATCAAACCGAGCTCGGCCAGTTCAACATCGAGATCAACGTCGACCCTCGGCCACTGCGCGGTGCCTCGATCGCCGAGTTGGAGACGGACCTGCGCAGATCGCTGAATGCAGCGGACGAACGCGCCCGCACCTCGGGTAGTCGTCTCGCCATGATCGGCATGCTCCCGACTCTGGACGAGGAGCACTTCGAGCACCGGTGGCTCTCGGCGAATCCGCGCTACGACCTCCTCAACCAACAGATCTTCGCCGCTCGTGGCGAGGACATCGAACTGAAGATCGGCGGAGTTCGGCTGCCCGGTGCCGCTGCGGCCGAGGACCTCGACATCGTGACCGACACGATCCTGCCCGAGGCGGCCTGCACGTCGGTTCAGCTGCACCTGCAGGTGGCTCCGGACGAGTTCGCATCGTATTGGAATGCAGCGCAAGCTCTTTCGGGCGTACAGGTGGCACTCGCCGCGAACTCACCGTTCTTCGCCGGTCGCGCGCTGTGGCACGAGACCCGTATTCCGTTGTTCGAGCAGGCCACCGACACCAGGCCGCAGGAGCTCAAGAATCAGGGAGTCAGACCACGGGTGTGGTTCGGCGAACGGTGGATCACCTCGATCTTCGATCTGTTCGAGGAGAATTCGCGCTACTTCCCTGCGTTGCTTCCCGTCTGCAGCGAGGAGGACCCCAAGGCTGCGCTGGCCGAGGGCAAGACACCGTCGCTGTCCGAACTGCGCATGCACAACGGCACCGTCTACCGGTGGAACCGGCCGATCTACGACCGGTCCGGCGACGGCCACCACATCAGGCTCGAGAATCGTGTACTCCCGGCCGGACCGTCGGTGGTGGACACTCTCGCCGACGCGGCGTTCTACTACGGAACCGTCCGCGCACTGGCCGATGCAGACCGCCCGCTGTGGTCCCAGATGTCGTTCGACGCCGCCGAGGAGAACGTGCACTCTGCGGCCCGCGGCGGGTTCGATTCGATGCTCTACTGGCCCGAGGTGGGCTGGGTGAGTCCGCAGGAACTGGTGTTGCGTCGGCTGCTGCCACTGGCCGACGCCGGGCTGGCCGCCTACGGCGTGGACGCGACGGTCCGCGACCGCTATCTCGGGGTGATCGAAGCGCGGTGCCTGGCCAAGCAGTCCGGCTCGGTGTGGCAGCGCAACGCCGTCGTCGCCCGAGAACGCGCCGGTGAGAAGCGCGATAGAGCGCTTGCGGGAATGCTCGGTGATTACGTCACCCTCATGAATGCCGGAGAACCCGTGCACACCTGGACGAACTGACGGCGCGTCGACTCGCTGGGGTGACCCGCGTTAGTGTCGCTGGTATGAACTCGCCTGCATCCGACTCCCCCGATCGCACTCACGACATCGTCGTCTACGGCGTCACCGGCTTCGTCGGGAAATTGACGGCGAAATACCTCGCCGAGCACGCGCCGGCAGACACCCGGATCGCCCTTGCCGGGCGCTCGACGGCGCGGGTGGAGGCCGCCAGGAAGGAACTGGGCTCCAGGGCTCAGCAGTGGTCCGTTCTCGAGGCCGACGCCACCGACGTCGCATCGCTCGAGGCCATGGCCCGATCGACCCGAGTCGTCATCACCACGGTCGGTCCGTACGCCAAGTACGGCTTGGAACTGGCAACGGCATGTGCAGAGGCCGGGACGGATTACGTCGACCTCACGGGCGAAGTCCTGTTCGCCCGCGAGAGTATCGATACCAACCACGAGATCGCTCAGCGCACCGGAGCCCGCATCGTCCACTCGTGCGGCTTCGATTCCATCCCGTCCGACATCGGCGTACACGCCCTGTACGAGGCCGTGACCGCGGACAACGCCGGTGAGCTGACCGACACGACCCTGGTGGTCACGTCGATGTCCGGTGGGGTCAGCGGCGGCACCATCGACTCGCTGCGTGGGCAGATCGAGGCGATGAAGAAGGACAAGCGGGCCCGACGCATCGCCGCGCGGCCGTACTCGCTCAGTCCCGATCGCGGCCTCGAGCCGCAACTCGGTCGCCAGCTCGACACCGTGCTGATCGACGGCAAGAAGATCGACCCGAGCCTGCGTGGCTGGAAAGCCCCCTTCGTGATGGCCTCGTACAACACGCGAGTCGTCCGGCGGACCAACGCACTTCGCGACTGGGCCTACGGAAAGCAGTTCCGCTACAGCGAGGTGATGAGTGTCGGCTCGTCGTTCGCCAGCCCCGTCCTCGCCGGGGCTCTGTCCGCGGGGCTCTTCGTCGGCGTGTCCGCCATGACTGTGCTTCCGGCCAAGGTGCTCGATCGCATTCTGCCCAAGCCGGGCACCGGCCCCAGTGAAAAAGCCCGCGAGAAGGGACATTTCACGGTCGACCTGTACACCCTCACCACGTCGGGGGCTCGCTACCGGGCCCGGGTCAAGGCGTCGGGAGACCCCGGCTACAAGGCCACCGCGATCATGCTGGCCGAGTCGGCACTCGCACTCGTATACGGCGGCGACGCCCTGCCGAAGGCCAGCGGAGTGCTCACTCCCGCCACTGCGATCGGCGACGTCCTCGTGGACCGTCTCAATGCGGCCGGAATGGAGATCTGGGCCAAGCGGAACTGATCGACGGCCGCTACGACCGCGCGGAGGCCGAGGAGACCTCGGAATAGAGCTCCTTGGCTTCCTCGGTCGAGTCGACCTGTGGCGGTGAGCCGTCCAGAGGCTGGGTGGCAGACTCACGCAGAAATCCGACGGCGACGAGGCCGACGAGACCGCTCACGACGAGGTAGTACGCAGGGATCATCGGGCTACCCGTTGCGCTGACCAACGCGGAGGTGACCAGTGGCGTCGTACCTCCGAAGATCGACACCGACAGGTTGAAGCCGATCGACAGCGCCGCGTAGCGAATCCGGGTCGGAAACAGGGCCGGTAGCGTCGATGCGCTCGGCGCCGCGAAACAGGCCAGAACGAGGCCAAGCAGCAAGCATGCGATCAACGGCCCCAGCCACCCGCTGCTACGCAGCAACAAGAAGCAGGGTACGGCGAGAACGATCTGCCCGACGGCACCGAAGACGAACACCGGTTTGCGTCCGATTCGGTCGGTGAGCCTGCCGACACCCACGATGACGCTCACCACGACGACCATCGCCGACAGGACGAGCAAGTCCGCACTGAGCTGACTGCGGCCGACGACCTCGGTGAAGTACGTGGGTAGGTACGACGTCACCATGTAATTGGTCACGTTGTACAGCAACACGATTCCCATGCAGATCAACAGCGCCCGCCAATGATCGGTGAAGATCTTTCCGATCGACCTCCGACCGCTCTCCTGCGCCTTGACCTTGTTGTCGTGTTCGTCGAGTTGTTTGCGGAACGCGGGCGTGTCTTCCAGCTTGAGTCGCAGGTACAGCCCGATCAGACCCATCGGGCCTGCGACGAAGAACGGTATGCGCCAACCCCATTCGACCATCGTGGCGTCGCCCAACACCGCGTTGAGGATCGTCACCAGGCCCGAGCCCATGGCGTAACCGACGAAGGTGCCGAAATCGAGCCAGCTACCGAGGAAGCCGCGCCGCTTGTCCGGTGAGTATTCGGCGATGAACGTGGTGGCACCGCCGTACTCGCCGCCGGTCGAGAATCCTTGGACCAATCGTGCGACTAGAAGAAGAATCGGTGCCCAGATACCGATGGTCGCGTAACTGGGGATGAGGCCGACGGCAAGCGTGCCGATCGCCATCATGATCATGGTGGCGGCCAACACCTTCTGCCGCCCGATTCGGTCCCCGAGCGGTCCGAAGAACAGACCTCCGAGCGGACGAACGACGAACGCTGCCGCGAACGTGGCGAACGTCGAGATGAGCTGCACTGCCGGTGTCGCGTCGGGGTAGAACACCTTGCCCAACGTCGCGGCCAGGTAGCCGTAGACGCCGAAGTCGAACCACTCCATCGTGTTGCCGAGAGCAGCTGCCGAGACGGCGCGCTTGAGCATCGGCTGATCGACGACAGTGATGCTCTCCTCCGAGAGCGCAGGCTTGGTGCGCATCCGTTTCGAGAACGCGTCGCGGCGAAGATGCTGGACGTGGCGGCGTCCCCACGTGGCCTGTTCTCGGCTGGGTTCGAGACTGGGCGCTGATGTCATTCGTTCAACGTTAGCCAGACAAACGATTCGTTTTCAAACGACCGCGGTGCAGATCGATGCACACACCTCGACGAATGCCCAGGTGAACGGGTGCAACGACGAATGTGCCACAGCACCTTGGCAATCGAGGCATTACGGTCAATGCGGACAGCTGCCTCCGCGGCGGATTGTCACCGGACGGGCGGGTACTGGCACGATGGACCCGTGCCGAACCACAACTACGGACTCACGCTGAACTGGACGGGCAACCGCGGCGCCGGTACCACCGGTGCCGCAGCCTACGACCGCGATCACATCGTCTCGGCACCAGGGAAACCCGACCTGCACGCGAGCTCCGATCCGAGCTTTCGCGGCAATCCCGAACGCTGGAATCCCGAGGAGATGCTCGTCGCCTCGCTGTCCAGTTGCCACATGCTGTGGTACCTCGGGCTCGCCGCTGCATCGGGAGTGGTCGTCACCGACTACACCGACTCCCCCACCGGAGTGATGACCGAGCAATCCGACGGTTCGGGTCAGTTCGTCGAGGTCACCCTGGCTCCGGTCGTGACCGTCGTGGACCCGTCGATGGTGCCGCGCGCCGAGAAACTGCACGCGTCCGCGTCGTCGAAGTGCTTCATCGCGCGATCGGTCAATTTCCCGGTGCGGCACACCCCGACGACGGAGGTGGCGTCGTGACCGTCCCCTTGATAGTCGACGTGGACACCGGAATCGACGATTCTCTCGCCTTGCTGTACCTGCTGGCCAGCGAGGATGCCGAGATCCTCGGCATCGCATCCACTGCGGGCAATGTGCCGGTGAACCAGGTTGCCGCGAACAATCTCGCCTGGCTCGACCTGTGCCGCGCGGGCGATGTCGAGGTCTCGCTCGGCGCACAGGTACCCCTCGTCGCACCGCTGATGACCACCGAGGACACCCACGGCCCGCAAGGTATCGGGTACGCGGAGCTTCCGACGTCGGCGCGGCCGCTGTCCGACCGGGACGCCACCACGATGTGGGTGGAGCTGGTTCGTTCGCGACCGGGCGAGATCACCGGGCTGGTCACCGGTCCGCTGACCAATCTCGCTCTCGCGATCCGTCGGGATCCCGAGCTACCTCGACTGCTGAAGCGACTGGTGTTGATGGGCGGCGCATTTCAGCACCAGGGCAACACGACACCGACCAGCGAATGGAACATTGCCGTCGACCCCGAGGCCGCCGCAGAAGTGTTCGCGGCCTTCTCCGGACTACCGCCGGAACGGCATCCCGTCGTCTGCGCGCTCGACATCACCGAGACCATCGAAATGACTCCCGAACACGTCGGTCGACTGGCCGCGCGGGCGGAAAGCCTTCCGGTGGAGTCGATCTCCACCGACGACGCACCGGGTGTTCGATCGATCGCGTCGAACCCGATCGTGCGGCACTTCTCCGACGCGGTGCGGTTCTACATGGAGTTCCATCGCGATCACGATCAGGGTTTCCTGGCGCACATGCACGATCCCTTCGCGGCGGCGGTGGCACTGCAACCGAACATCGCCGAGTATCGACATGCGACCGTCGACGTCGAACTCGTCGGAACCCTCACGCGGGGAACGACCGTCGCGGACTGGCGCGGCATGTGGGGCAAGGCCCCCAATGCGGCGATCGCCGTGCACACCGATCCCGAGGCATTCTTCGACCGACTGATCGAACGGGTCGGAGCGCTCGCCGCCCGGCTCTATCCCGCGGTCCCGGTCGCCGAGGCAGGTTCAGGAATCGAAGGCGTCGAGTAGCTCCTGGGCGGCCAGCGCGGCAGTCAGAGAACCGTCGCGTACCCGGGCTTCGACGTCGCCGCGGATGGCCTTGACGGAGGGATTCTGCGCCAGCCTTCGCAACAGTTGATCGTTGACCATCGTCCACGTCCAATCGACCTGCTGCTTGCGACGCTTCTCTGCGAATTCGCCTGCGTCACTGAGCACTTGCTGATGGCGCAGCACTGTGTCCCAGTACTCGTCGAGTCCGGTGCCCTCGATGGCACTCATCGTCAGCACCGGGGGCTTCCAGATCGCGTCGTGCGGATAGATCAGCCGCAGCGCGCCCGCCAATTCCCGCGCCGCGTTCTTCGCGTCGGTCGCATGCTTGCCGTCGGCCTTGTTGACAGCCACCAGATCGGCGAGTTCGAGAACGCCCTTCTTGATGCCCTGCAACTGATCTCCGGTGCGCGCAAGCGTCAGGAACGTGAAGCAATCGACCATGTTCGCGACCGTCACCTCGGACTGCCCGACGCCCACCGTCTCCACCAGAATGACGTCGAAGCCTGCCGCTTCGAGGAGCACGATCGTCTCCCTCGTCGCACGTGCGACCCCGCCCAGGGTTCCCGACGTCGGAGACGGCCGAATGTATGCGTTCTCCTGCACCGCGAGGCGCGACATCCGGGTCTTGTCACCCAGGATGGAACCACCGGTCCGCGTCGACGACGGATCGACGGCCAGCACGGCGACCCGGTGCCCCTTCTCGATCAACCGCATTCCGAGCGCGTCGATGAAGGTCGATTTGCCGACCCCCGGCACGCCGGTGATTCCCACGCGATGGGAACCACCCGCATCGGGCAGAACCCGAAGAAGCAACTGCTGAGCCAGGTCTCGATGATCCGATCGGGTGGACTCGACCAGGGTGATGGCACGCGCCAGCCCGGATCTCTCGTTCGCTCGGACCGCGTCGGCCACCGCATCGATGTCGATGGTTCGGCCTCTCGGCGACGCTGCTCCGGTCGGGGAACTCGTGTTGTCGTTCGGAGAACCCATACTCAGGCGTTGGCCTCGCGTGGTGCGTGCCCGAGCGCAACGGACAGCTTCTCCACCAGGCCGATCGCTGCGTCGGCGATGACGGTGCCCGGAGGGAAGATCGCCGCGGCACCCGCCGCGTAGAGCTCGTCGAAATCGCCGGGCGGAATGACGCCACCGACGACGATCATGATGTCCTCGCGGCCGACGTCGGCCAAGGCCTGTCGTAGGGCGGGCACCAGCGTCAGATGGCCTGCTGCCAGCGACGACACTCCGACGACGTGAACGTCGTTGTCGGCGGCCTGGCGGGCCACCTCCTCGGGGGTCTGGAACAGCGGGCCGACGTCCACGTCGAAGCCGATGTCCGCGAACGCCGTGGCGATGACCTTCTGACCACGGTCGTGCCCGTCCTGACCCATCTTGCACACCAGGACGCGAGGCCGACGGCCCTCGTCCTCGGCGAACTGCTCGACCAGCGCGGTGGCGCGGGTGATGTTCTCGGATTTGCCTGCCTCGTCGCGGTACACACCACTGATTGTCCGGATTTCGGCCTGATGGCGCCCGTAGACCTTCTCGAGCGCGTCGGAGATCTCGCCGACGGTGGCCATCTTGCGTGCCGCGTCGATGGCGAGTGCGAGCAGATTGTTCTCCATCCCCGGCTGATCCGACGCCGCAGCTCTGGTCAGATTCGCCAGGGCGGCCTCGACCTCTGCGGTGTCCCGCTCGGCCCGCAGCCGCTCGAGCTTCTCGATCTGCTCACGCCGAACCTTGGAGTTCTCGACCTTGAGCACCTCGATGGTGTCGGGCTCGTCGGGCACGTACTTGTTGACGCCCACCAGGGGCTGACGGCCGGAGTCGATGCGCGCCTGGGTGCGGGCCGCGGCCTCCTCGATGCGCAGCTTGGGGATGCCCTCGCCGATGGCCTGAGCCATTCCGCCCGCTTCCTCGACCTCGGCGATGTGTGCCCGGGCCCGATTCGCGAGCTGATGGGTGAGCCACTCGACGTAGTGCGAGCCGCCCCACGGATCGATCGGGCGAACGGTGTTGGACTCCTGAGCGATGAGCAGCTGGGTGTTGCGGGCGATCCGCGCCGAGAAGTCCGTCGGTAGGGCGAGTGCCTCGTCGAGGGCGTTGGTGTGCAGCGACTGGGTGTGACCCTGGGTTGCCGCCATCGCCTCCACACAGGTGCGGGCGACGTTGTTGAACACGTCCTGTGCCGTCAACGACCAACCCGACGTCTGCGAATGAGTGCGCAGCGAACGGGATTTGGCGCTCTTGGGCTCGAACTGCTGGACGAGCTCGGCCCACAGCAGACGCCCGGCCCGCAGCTTGGCGACCTCCATGAAGAAGTTCATTCCGATGGCCCAGAAGAACGACAGTCGCGGCGCGAAGGTATCGATGTCCATGCCCGCATCCAGACCGGCCCGGATGTACTCGACACCGTCCGCGAGGGTGTAGGCGAGTTCGAGATCGGCTGTGGCACCGGCCTCTTGGATGTGGTAGCCGGAGATGGAGATCGAGTTGTACTTGGGCATCTTCTCGCTGGTGTACGCGAAGATGTCCGAGATGATGCGCATCGACGGCTTCGGCGGATAGATGTAGGTGTTGCGCACCATGAACTCTTTGAGAATGTCGTTCTGAATGGTGCCGGCGAGCTTCTCCGGCCCGACGCCCTGCTCCTCGGCGGCCGCGACGTACAGCGCCAGGATCGGCAGCACCGCACCGTTCATCGTCATCGAGACCGAGACGCTACCGAGGTCGATGCCGTCGAACAGTTGCCGCATGTCGTAGATGGAATCGATGGCGACTCCGGCCATTCCGACGTCGCCCTGCACCCGCGGGTGATCGGAGTCGTAGCCGCGGTGGGTGGCCAGGTCGAACGCAACCGACAGACCCTTCTGGCCGGCCGCCAGGTTACGGCGATAGAACGCGTTGGACTCGGCCGCGGTGGAGAAGCCGGCGTACTGGCGGATCGTCCACGGCTGGTTGACGTACATCGTCGGGTACGGCCCGCGGAGAAACGGCGGGGCACCCGGGTAGCTGTGCAACGGGTAGCCCTCGGCCTCGGCGGCTGCGCGGTCGGCCTCGGTGAACACCGGCTTGACGTCGATACCCTCGGGGGTGGACCACACCACCTGCTCGGGTGTGTAGAAGTTGGCCTTCGCGCCCTGCTGCACATGGGCGGTGACGTCCTCGGTCGACGGCGGCGGCGGAGTCGGCTCGTCGGGATCGACCAGTGGCACCTCGGCGAAACTTCCGATGGTGTGCGAGATTCGGCGCTCGTCGTTGTTCATGTCAGGCTCGCTCATCTCAGGCTCCCAGGGTGTCGAGAAGTTCGGTCAGCACTGCGACGGCGTCGACCTTCGCGGTCAGGAATCCATCGGGACGTGTGGTGCCCTCGATGCCGGCGAAGATCTTCTCGGGGCCGGCGAGCAGCACCTGCGTGACGCCTGCGGCCCGCAGTGCATCCACGGCAGTGGCTGCCTCGTCGGCGTATCTCTTGTCGGTTCCGCACACCACCGCTGTGTGAGCTCCGGACGTCTCGACCGATCCGGCGATTCCGTCGACGGTCAGGGGGCCGGGATTGACGGCCTCGATTCCGCCCGACGCCAACAGATTCGACGCGAACGTCGTTCGGACGTTGTGTTCGGCGACGCTGCCCAGCGGTACCAGGAGGACGGTGGGGCGCGCATCGTGCTCGGCCAGAAAAACATCGGAACGGTCCCGGAGGGACTCGAACGCCCGGCCGTAGCGATACACGGTGGCCGAGCCCTGCTGTTCGGTCTGCTGGGGAGTCAGTGGTGCCTCGGCCAGATTGGGAAATTCGTTGACACCGGTCAGCGGAGTCACTCGGTGGGCGATGTCGGAATCTCGTTCGGCGCGAGTCTTCTCGATCGCAGCCACGAGCGAACCGTCGTCGACGGCGGCTCGGAATCCACCCGACGCTTCGACGGTCTGGAAGAACTCCCAGGCCTTCGCGGCGACCGCTGCCGTCAGTTCTTCGATGTACCAGGACCCGGCACCCGGATCCAGAACGCGGCCGAGATGCGCTTCTTCGAGCAGGAGCAGCTGGGTGTTTCGGGCGATGCGGGCCGCGAACGTCTTCGACACCCCGGCTGCGCCGCCGTCGAGTGCCGCATCGAACGGGAGCACGGTCACCGAATCGGCACCGCCGACTCCCGCTCCGAACGAGGCGAGCGTGGTCCGCAGCATGTTCACCCACGGATCCCGCTGCGACATCATCGCTTCCGAGGTCACCGCATGCTGAGGAGCGTCGCCGGCGTCCGGCGCTCCGCACACCTGCGCGATGCGCGCCCACAGCGTGCGAGCGGCCCGGAACTTGGCGATGGTCTGGAACTGATCGTCGGTGGCGGCCAATCGAAACTCGATCTGGCGCAGAGCATCCGAGATGCCGATACCGGCATCGGTCATGGACCGCACGTACTCGAGACCTGCGGCGATCGCCGCACCGAGCTCCTGTGCATCGCCGCCACCGAGGTTGTGGAACACGGTGCCGTCGACCGTGATCGTACGAACCGTCTCGGCACGACCGATCGACTCGCGAGCCAACTCGAGTGCCTCGGCCATCTCTATCGACTCGGTTCCGCCCAATCCGGCTGTGAGAGTGGACACGCCGAGCCGGATGTCCACTGCGGCGCGCTCGTCGACCTCGGCCGAATCGAGCACCCCGAACACCGCGGCTGCCGCTGCGCGAACATCCCCGCGCGCATCGAGCGTCAGCGGGGCGAGCTCGAGGAACACACCACTCAGAACCTCGGGCAGAGCAGTCGGATCGACACCTCCGGTGCCTACCGTCAACCACAGGGCACTGGTGCCGTTGGAGAGCGAATCGAGTATCTGAGTGTTGAGTGTGGAGGCGTCGTCGGCGCCGTCACCGCGGATCGAACCGTGGCGGGTGCACACCTTCCAGCCCGCGTTGACGTCGCGGTGCGGGTCACGTCCCCGCAGGTAGGGGAATCGGCCGGGTAGCGGACCTTCCGGTCGCTCGTCGAATGCGGTGTAGAGCGGGGACACGGTGATCCCGTCGTACGTCGTGGAATCGAGTAGACGTTCGGCGTCGGCGGGCAGATCGGCCACCTCGACCCGACGAGATTTGGCCAGAACACCGGCCACTGCCTTCTGCCAGGCCGCATGAGCGCTGCGTGCGGCATCTTCGTGCGACGCGATGGACACGTGTGCTGCTCCCTCGGTTCGGCGGGTAGTACTGAGCCCGACTTGAAGTGATGCTAACCCCACCGCATAGCAGGTTATCGTGAGGATCACCTCACGTTCGGTCGTGCCGCTCCCCTCTCGAACTCGCCTAAACCCCGAGGTGTCGTCTCGCGCCGGTACGCTGGTCTCTCGTGACCCGGCACCTGCGTGACGTTCGACTGATCGCGCTGCTGGCGGTTGTTGCCGTCTTCGCTCTCGTGGCGGTGTTCGCTCCCCATCCGAGTGTCGAACAGATTCGTGATTGGGGCGTCTCCGTCGGCCCGGCGTTCCCGCTCGTGTTCTTCGCCGTGCACGCGATCGTGACCGTCGCGCCCGTCCCGAGAACCCTGTTCACGCTCAGTGCAGGAGCTCTGTTCGGGCCCCTGACCGGTCTGGCGGTCACCATCGGCGCGTCGACGGTCAGCGCGATTCTGGCGTTGCTGTTGGTCCGCGCGATCGGCCGCGACGCCGTGGCAGCGCGGATGTCCCATTCGGTCCTGGATTCGGTGGACGAGAGTTTGCGGCGACGAGGCTGGCTGGCCGTCGGCTCTCTGCGCCTGATTGCGCCGGTGCCGTTCTCGGTGGTGAACTACGCGTGTGGTGTGTCGGCGGTCCGGCCCGTCCCGTTCGCGCTGGCGACGGCCGTCGGGATGCTGCCGGGCACTCTCGGAATCGTCGTGATCGGCGGAGCGATCGGAGGCGAGACGCATCCGGCGCTGCTGGTGTTGTCTGCGGTCTGTATCGCGATCGGTTTGAGTGGGCTGGTCGTGGATTGGCGTCTCTCGCGCGGTTCGCGGTCCGTGCCTGCACCCGTCGGCGGTCGACAGGTCGGGAACCTTGATTCGGACGAATCAAGCCTTGAAGCTTGACTTGATTACATCAACGATCTAGCCTTGTCCAGATGTTCGTACTGACCGTGGACCAGCGACGCAGTAGACGCGACATCGATCGCGTGCCCGAATTGCTCGATCACTATCGCGACCACGAACTGATCCGGCCCTTCGAGCGCACCGCAGGGGACGAAGTGCAAGCAGTGTGCGAGGACGCCGCCACTGTCGTCTCGATCGCCCTCGAACTGGTCTCGACCCCGCACTGGAGCGTCGGCGTCGGCGTCGGCTCCGTCGAACTCCCGCTCCCCGAGACGACGCGCGCCGGCCGCGGACCGGCGTTCGAGGCAGCCCGAGACGCCGTGACCAGAGCCAAGAACGCCCCGGCCGCACTCGCCGTCAGCGGACCCGACGCCGCTGCCGCCGAGGATGCGGAAACCGCATCGACGTTGGTTGCGCTGCTCGTCATCAGACGCTCGGACCAGGGCCGAGAAGCGGTCGAACTCATGGCACGAGGGTTGTCGCAGACCGACGCGGCCGAACGATTGAAGATCAGCAAACAAGCCATGTCGCAGCGACTCTCGGTAGCCGGCTGGCACGTCGAGAACGCGGGCCGCACCCTGGCGACTCGATTGCTCGACGCCGCGAACACGACGGGAACCCATCGGCCATGATCGTCGCAACCCTGGTGCTACTCGCGCTGGCCGCAGTTGCCGCCACAGTCCCCGCCGGGACCGGAATTCGCCGATGGTTGCCGACCGTGGCCGCGTCGAGTCTGCTCGCGGCAGCGGCAGTCCTGGCCACGGTGGCCGGACCGGCCTACGGTCTCGGCCATGCCATCGGAGTCGTCCTGAGCGTCGCCGCTGCCGCCCTCGGTGGAACAGCAGTGGTACCCACAGTGTTTCGTGTCGCACGACGACAGAACGACTCGACCGGAGAAAATCCGGTCGAGCCGCTTCGTGGTGGACTGACCATCGGCATCCTCGAACGCGTGGCCGTCGCCGTGTCGATCCTCGCCGGCTGGCCGGAAGGGATCGCCATCGTGCTGGCAGTCAAGGGACTCGCGCGCTATCCCGAACTGCGCGAATCCCATGCCTCCGAACAATTCATCATCGGCACCTTCGCCAGCGTGCTGTGGGCCCTCGCCGCTGCCGGCGTCGGAACCGCCTTGATCAGCTGACCGAGGCAGACCTCAGCGCTGTTCCGGCTCCGCCTCCGGCGACGCCGCCAAGGCACCGACGTCGAAACCCTTCGACAGTTCGGGCGACGCAGCCAACGAGGTGTCTACCGGCTTGCGTGCCACTGCTTCTGCAGCCTTGACCGCCTCGGCGACCGCCGGATCGGTCTTGGTCTCGAACCATTCGGCCACCTCGTCCGAGTCGTCCTCGGGCTTGGGCTCGTTGCCGGCCGACTCGTTGGGCTCGTAGCGGAACACACCGTCCTCGCCGGGCGCACCGAGCGTCTTGGCGAAGCCCTTGAGCGCATCGCCGAAATCGCTCGGAATCATCCACACCTTGTTCGCATCGCCCTGCGCCATCTGCGGCAGCGTCTGCATGTACTGGTACGCCAGCAACTCGGGCGTCGGCTTGCCGGCCTTGATGGCACCGAACACCTTCTCGATGGCCTTGGCCTGGCCCTGAGCTTCGAGATACTTCGCAGCTCGATCACCCTGTGCCCGCAGGATGCGCGACTGCCGCTCACCCTCGGCGGTGAGAATGGATGCCTGCTTGCCACCCTCGGCTGCAAGAATTCGACTCTGCTTGTCGCCCTCGGCCGTCTTGATCGCCGATTCACGATGACCTTCGGCGGTGAGGATGGTCGCTCGCTTCTCGCGATCGGCCTTCATCTGCTTCTCCATCGATTCCTGGATCGAGGGCGGCGGATCGATGCTCTTGAGCTCCACTCGGGCCACTCGCAGGCCCCAGCGGCCGGTTGCCTCGTCCAGCACGACGCGAAGTTGACCGTTGATCGAATCACGCGACGTCAGAGTCTCTTCCAGCGTCATTCCGCCGACGACGTTACGCAGCGTGGTGGTGGTCAACTGCTCGACGCCGACGATGTAGTTGTTGATCTCGTACACGGCCGACTGCGGGTTCGTCACCTGGAAGTACACGACGGTGTCGATCGACACGGTCAGGTTGTCCTTGGTGATCACCGGCTGAGGGGGGAACGACACGACCCGCTCACGCAGGTCGACCTTCGCACGGATGCGATCGACGAACGGAACGAGAAACGTGAGCTGCCCGGACACGGTACGGGTGTAACGGCCCAGCCGTTCGATCACGGCGGCCTCGGCTTGCGGGACGATCGAGATGGACTTGGCCATCAACACCGCGACGAACGCGACGATGACAGCCAGTGCGATGAGTGCTTCCACTGGCTACGGTCCCTTCCATACGACGGCGGTTGCGCCGTCTATTTCCATCACGGTCACGGTGGTGCCAGGGGCATAGACTTCGGTCTCGTCGAGTGGACGAGCGGTCCACACCTCACCACCGAGCTTGATCTGGCCTTCGTGGGCAGTGACCTGTTCGAGAACGACCGCACTCTTGCCGGTGAGTGCGGCCATACCCATCGGAGTATCGGGCGGAGTCGCGAAGCGTCGCAACAGAATCGGGCGCAACCCGAGAACCAGTGCCAACGACAGAACACCGAAGACGATCGCATCGGCCCACACCGGAAAATCTGTCAGAGCAGAGACCCCAGCAGTGCCGAGCGCGCCGCCGGCGATCATCAGAAGAAAGAAGTCGCCCGTCAGTGCCTCGGCACCGGCGAGAACCACTGCCGCTATGAGCCAAATGATCGCTGCCACAGCCTCCATCCAATCACGAATCGGACATCCGGCGGTGGATCAGCTGCTCAGGATGGCTGCTCGGTCACGAAGTCGACCAATTGTTCGACAGCGCCGATCAACGGTGCCTCGAGATCCCGGAAGCTCGACACCGACGAATACACCCGACGCCATCCCTCTCGCGGACTCCCCCACCCCAGCTCTCGGCAGATCCCGGTCTTCCAATCCTCGCCCCGCGGAATCTTCGGCCAGGCATCGATACCGACAGCAGCGGGCTTGACCGCCTCCCAGACGTCGATGAACGGATGACCGGTGACCAGAACGTGCTCGCCCAGCGACCTCGTCAACTTCGACTCCTTGGACCCGGACACCAAATGGTCCACCAGCACTCCGACGCGACGGCCGGGGCCAGGACCGAAATCCGCCAACCGTTCCCCCAGATTGTCCAGACCCTCGAGATGCTCGACGACCACGCCCTCCACCCGAAGATCGTGTCCCCACACACTTTCCACCAGGGCCGCGTCGTGCACGCCCTCGACCCAGATGCGGCTGGCACGGGCGGTGCGCGCGCGCAGTCCCTCGACTTTGGTCGAGCCGGACGCAGAACGCGTCGGTGCCGCCGCTGCCGCCGCAGGCTTGGGCCGAACCAGGGTGACCCGACGTCCGTCGATCAGGAACGCTGCCTCGCGCAGGGCGAACAGCCGCGTCGTGCGGGCACCGTCCTCGAGCCGGACGAAATCTCCGTCGTAGGTGCGCTCGAAGCCGACCACCGCACCGCAGTACCCGGTACCGGCGTCTTCGACCACCAGTCCCCGCTCGGCCGACACCTCCGGTGCCGGAACCTTCCGCATGCGACTGTGCCCTTTGAGAATGTCTCCGC
Source organism: Rhodococcus sp. 14-2483-1-2 (assembly GCF_002259405.1). Taxonomy (GTDB): domain Bacteria; phylum Actinomycetota; class Actinomycetes; order Mycobacteriales; family Mycobacteriaceae; genus Rhodococcoides. The sequence continues at coordinate 290,480 of NZ_NPFW01000022.1, forward strand.
CGTACATGTCGTTCACGGCGACCAACGCTAGCGACACCGGCGTCCCGAGCACGGTTCGCCACGCCGACCTATGCTCGTGAGTCGTGTGTTCCTCCAGTACGAGTCTCGCCCTGTGGGCCGGTTCCTGGCTGGCCGGTGCCAGCTCGCCCGACGATGTCATCGACGCCATGTCCGAGTGGGCACCGATGCATCTCGTGGGTGCGGGCGATGCGGACGCGGCCACCGATTTCGGGCTGCAGTACCCCGGCTACGCCGATGGGATCGCAGGCTTGCTGCACGCGATCCGAGCGGCTGCCACTGCGTCGACGCCCGCGGCCGGGGACGATCGGGTCAAGCTCGTTCTGCCCGCTCCCGGCGCGGTGAGCGGCCTCCCTGCGAACACGGACTTCTCACGAGCTGCTCTCGGCACCGGTCAGGCGGTGGTGATCGGGACCTCGGGTAACGCCGGCATCGGTGTGGTGCCCGTCGTGGAGGGACCGGATGTGTTGCGTTGGACCGTGTATTCGATCGTCGTCCCCGAGCACGGTCGTCGGGATCAGGGCCTGGGTGAGGCCGAGTACGAGATGCGTGAAGCCGTGCGCGGCGCGGCGGACGCGCTCGCGCAGATGCAGTCGCTACCCACCCGAACCCTCGACACCGATCCGCGCACCCGTATCGCCGCACTGATCGCCGACGCGGCACGGCATCGCTACCCGGCCGACATGTCCGACAGAGCGTTCCGCGTCCTCGAATCGGCTGATCGGGTCGCCGCGATTCTGACGGTCGCAGCGGGATCGGCTCCGTCGGAGGCACCGACCGCGTCGGCAGCCGCAGCACGTGAAGAGCTCGTTCGACCGCTGTGGGCTGCGGTGCGTACCGCGCGCACCATCGCGGTCGCGACGAGCATCGAAGCGGCGATGCATTCCGCCTGACACCCCTCGGCAGCGGGGTGTCAGGCGGATACGTTCACGACGTGGCAGCGGCGGGCCTGGACGGCCGGGTGGGCTGCTCACAGCACCCGACAGCGCAGCGACTGCCGTCCAGCGTCGAACCGTAGCCGGGCACACTGCCGAGGCCGCGGCATCGACCACCGACTCGGTATTCGTCCACGAGCTCGCGAATCATTCGCGGGAAACGCGCGTCGGATCCGGGCGTGCCCGCGCGAGCGAAGGCCATACCGAGTTCGCCGGCCTTCTCCTCCGCCTCGGTGTCGAGATCCCACACGACCTCGAGGTGGTCGGACACGAATCCGATCGGACACACGATCACGGCGTCGACGGACTTCTCCGACAGCGCTTCGAGGTGATCGCAGATGTCGGGGTCGAGCCACGGCACCTGCGGGGGTCCGGAGCGGGACTGCCACACCAGGTCGTAGTCGTCGACGCCCGACGCGGCCGCGACGAGCCTCGAGGCCTCGGCCACCTGACGGCTGTAGAGATGACCGCCGTCCTCGGGCGGGCCGGCGTTGGCGTCGGCGGCCGAGGGAATGGAGTGCGCAGTGAACACCAGACGCGCACCGGCGCGGTGCTGCTCGGGTAGCGAGGCTCGCGCCGTTGCCACGGCGTCGCTGAACGCGTCGACCATCAGCGGGTGGTCGTAGTACTGCCGAATCTTGAGCAGATGGGGCGCATCGTCGCCGACGGCGGCGCGGGCCCGAGCGATGTCCTCGTGGTACTGCCTGCATCCGGAGTATCCGCCCCACGCGGAGGTGGGAAACACGAGGGCGTTCGTGATTCCGTCGGACTTCATGGTCGCGACGGTGTCCTCGATCATCGGGTGCCAGTTGCGGTTTCCGAAATAGATCGGCAGATCCACTCCGGCGGAATCGAATTCGACGCGGAGTGCGTCGATGATGTCTCGGTTGAGCCGGTTGATGGGAGAGACTCCCCCGAAATGCATGTAGTGCTCGACGACGGCATCGAGCCGCTCGGGAGGCACCCCGCGTCCGCGAGTGACGTTCTCCAGGAACGGGCGTACGTCGGCGGGCTGTTCCGGCCCGCCGAACGAGAGCACCAACAATGCGTCGAAGTCTCCAGGGGTGGTCATGTTTCCATTGTGCCCCCGTCGCAGACCGGCCCCGGCGGGGGTCCGATCGGCGAACGAAACCTCTCGGTGAGCGAAACCACGTGCGGTTCCGCCCACCGCGGCATCACATGTTCTCGGGCAGGTACGTGTTGTGGCTGGCTCCGCCGTCGACGTACACGATGGATCCGGTGGTGCCGGGCAGCCAATCCGAGAGCAACGCAACGATGGACTTCGCGACGACGGTCGGGTCGTTGACGTCCCAACCGATGGGAGCGGCACCGTCCCAGTACACGTTCAGCTGGTCCATCTTGGCGGCATCACCGGTCGCGGTACCCGCAATCGCCTTGGCGGCAAGAGTTCTGATCGGCCCTGCTGCAACAAGATTGGAGCGGATGCGCTTGGCGGCGCCCACTTCCCTGGCGACGTAGCGGTTGACCGATTCGAGTGCAGCCTTGGCCACACCCATCCAGTTGTAGTACGGCATCGAGGTGCGGGGGTCGAAGTCCATTCCGACGATGGAGCCGCCCTCGTTCATGACCGGGAGCACGGCGCGCGCGAGCGATGCGTAGCTCCACGCGGAGATCTCGAATGCTCTCGCGGCATCGGGGCCGGGGCCGTCGAGGAACGGCTTGGCGTCCGGTCCCATCAGGGTGCGGGGTGCGAACGCGATGGAGTGCAGAACTCCGTCGATGCCCTCGGGGGCCACTTCTCGCACTCGGTCCGCCAGGGCGGCGAGGTGCTCCTCGTTGGTGGCGTCGAGCTCGATCGCCGGGGGCACCTCCTTGGGCAGACGCTGCGCGATGCGGTCGATGAGCCGGAGCCGATCGAAGCCGGTGATGATCACCTTGGCGCCCTGCTCCTGCGCCATCGCTGCGGCGTGGAACGCGATCGAGGCGTCGGTGATGATGCCGGTGATGAGAATGGTCTTGCCTTCGAGCAATCCGCCCATAGTGCTGTATTCCTTGCTTTCGGAGATGAAATCGGTGACATCCAACTTGAAAAGTATTGTGCGAGAGCGACTCTCAGTGGCCCATGCCCATGCCGCCGTCGACGGGGATCACGGCACCGGACACGTAGGAGGAGTCGGGGCCCGCCAGGAAGCTCACCACTGCCGCGACGTCCTCGGGCTGACCCAGACGCTGAAGCGGAATGAATTCCTTGGCCTTGCCGCGCAAGTCGTCCGAGAGTTCTGCGGTCATGTCGGTTTCGATGAACCCCGGGGACACGACGTTCGCCGTGATGGACCGCGAACCCAGTTCCCTCGTGATCGACCGAGCCATGCCGATGACTCCCGCCTTGGACGCCGCGTAGTTGATCTGCCCCGGTCCGCCGGCCATGGCCACGACCGAACTCAGGAAGATCATCCGGCCCCAGCGCGCGCGCAGCATGGCGCGGTTGGCGCGCTTGGCGACGCGGAAGGCTCCGGTGAGGTTCGCGTCGATGACACGCTGGAACTGGTCCTCGGTCATGCGCATCAGAAGCGTGTCGTCGGTGATACCGGCGTTGGCCACGAGCACCTCGACCGGTCCCTGCTTCTCCTCGACCTCCTTGAAGGCCGCGTCGACCGAGGCGGAGTCGGTGACGTCGCAGACGACTCCGAACAGACCGTCGGGCGCTCCCGATCCGCGGTGGGTGACGGCCACCTTGTGTCCGTCGGCGTGGAGCCGCTGGGCAATGGCAAGACCGATTCCCCGGTTACCTCCGGTGACGAGTACCGATCGCGCGATGAAGTCAGGTGTGGACATGCCTAGCAACCTATCTGTTCGTCCTGGAATGACAAAGCGAAACTTACTGGTGAGTAATAACAGCGATCACGGCAATCGTTGCCGCATCACCAATGCCGAACCCAAGCCCGACGAGATGAACAGGACCCCGAGAATCAACCAGGGACGCGACGCGTCTCCGCGAGTGATCTCGAAACCGATCTGCTCCTCCAGGGTGTCGTACACGTCTCGGAGATCCTCGAGCGACGACGCGGTGAAGAAGCTGCCACCGGAAAGAGCCGCGATCTCACGCAGGGACGGATCGTCGACGGGTACCGGCACCCGTTCGACCCCGGCCTCGTCCTCGATTTCGACCGAGCCGTAGCTGGTACCGAACGAGATCGTGGAAATCGGCACGCCTTTGTCCTTGGCTGCCCGCGCTGCGGTGTACCCGCCGCGTGGGTCGTCGAGGTTCTGCGGAACGGTCTGCTTACCGTCCGAGAGCAGCACGATGCGCGCCGGAGGTGCCGCGTCGCCGCCGCCGAGTATCGCTCCGAGAGTGTCGATCGACTGGAGCGAGGTGAAGATCGCCTCGCCGGTGGCCGTTCGCTCGCTGAGCTGCAACTTGTCGATGGCGGACTTGGTGGCTTCACGGTTGGCCGTGGGCGAGACCAGAACCGACGCCGTACCGGCGAACGCGACCAATCCGAGATTGATACCGGGCGTCAGACCGTCTGCGAAGGATTTTGCTGCTTCCTGCGCGGCTGCCAACCGAGTCGGCTCGACGTCGGTGGCCTCCATGGACAGCGACACGTCGATCACGAGCATGACGGTCGCCCGGTTCCGCGGCACGCGCTCGTCCGCCGTCGGGCCTGCCAGTGCGACTGTGAGGAACAGCAAACCGACCAGCACCAGTGCGGTGGGCAGATGACGTAACCGGTTCGGCCGATCGGGCGCGACGGACTCGAGCAGTTCCATGTTGGAGAACCGCAGTACGTGCTTCTGCTTGCGCCGCTGAATCCAGACGTAGCCGACCGTCAGCGCGATGACGACGACGAGGAATCCGAGCCACCACGGCGACGCGAAATCGGTCAGGCTCATCGCGAACCCGCCCGAGCGGTGTTGGTGAAGCCTGACCCGATGGTGTGCCTGCGTGCGGTCACGAACCGTACGACGTCGGCGATCCAGTCACCGTCGGTGCGGAGCGTCAATCGAGGTGCACCGCACCGCCGCAGCGCCTTCTCCACATCGTCGCGGTGCGCAGCTGCTGCGCGCGCGAAATCTGCACGCAACCGCGGCGTCGTACTGAATTCGCGAGTGCGGCCGGATTCCGGGTCGTGGAGAACGACGTCACCGACGTCGGGCAGTTCCAGATCACGTGGGTCGAGTACCTCGACGGCCAGCACGTCGTGCCGAGCGGAGATGGCACGAAGGGAGCGCTCCCAATCGATCGGCCCGAGAAAGTCGCTGATCACCACAGCCATCCCGCGGCGGCGTTCGGGCCGTCGTAGCGCTTCGATGGCAGCACGCAGGTCACCGCGCACACCGTCGGCCGCGGACGGCGTCGTGGCTATCGCCCGGAGCATCGATTGAGTGTGCACGCGGCCGCCCCGTGCCGGAATGCGGTTGGTGTCGGCACCGGTGGCAACCACCGCGCCGATCCGATTGCCGCCACCGCCGGACAGATGAGTGATGGCAGCCGAGGCCGCGACCGCAAGATCCCGCTTCTCGCACCCGGTGGTGCCGAAGTCGAGGCTGGCCGACAAGTCGACCACGAGCCAGGTCTCCAGCTCGCGGTCGGCCACGGATTGCCGCACGTGCGGATGCGTCGTACGCGCGGTGACCGACCAATCCATCTGACGGACATCGTCGCCCGGCTGGTACTCCCTGGCGTCACCCGGCTCGGATCCCGGTCCGGGAATCAACCCGAGATGGTCGCCGTGCAGAACCCCGTCCAGCCGTCGACGCACCGTCAGCTCCAGAGTCCGCAGTGCTGCGGCCAACTTCGGATCGCGCAGCTCACCCGAGCGGAACGACGGTGGCCGGGCTACGACGGCTCTGCCTGCGGTCGCGGGCGCGGTGTCGGATCCGCTCACTGCCCCGGCGTACCGATCGACGATCCGTCACCCGACGGCTTCTGCAACGACGGCGCCTGCTGGCCGTACTGACCGCCCTGCGGAGGCTGCTGAGATCCTGGCTGCTGCGACTGCGGCGGCTGTCCCTGTCCGGGAAACTGGCCCGGAGCGGGGAACTGGCCGGGGGCCGGGAACTGCCCCTGTGCCGGGTAGGGACCCTGCGGCTGACGTCCGTCGAAGTGCGGGCCGTCCGGACCGGCTCCGTTGCTCTGCGGAACAGGTACCGCCTGCGGCGACACCTGCGGCAACCCGACGGTCTGCAGTACCCGAGAGATGACCGTCTCGGGGGTCACCTCGTCGGCCAGAGCGTCGTAGGACAGCACGAGACGGTGCCGGAGCACGTCGGGAATGACCTCGAGTACGTCCTGGGGAACGACGTAGTCGCGACCGCGGAGCAGAGCCAGTGCGCGCGAGGCCGCGATGATGCCGAGCGTCGCACGCGGCGATGCACCGTAGGCGATCCAGCTGCCCACATCGTCCATACCGAACTGCTCGGGGGTTCGGGTAGCCGCGATGACCCGCACCACGTAGTCGACGAGCGCGTGGTGCACGAACACCGAGCTGGCCAGATTCTGCAGGCGAACCAACTCGACCGGGTCCAGGATCTGCTTGGGCTCGGGAGCCTTGATGCCCATGCGGTAGACGATCTCGCGTTCTTCCTCGACCGTCGGGTAGTCGACGACGATCTTGAACAGAAATCTGTCTCGCTGAGCTTCGGGAAGGGGGTACACGCCTTCGTTCTCGATGGGGTTCTGCGTTGCCATCACCAGGAACGGATCGGGCATCGGGAACGTCTTGCCACCGATGGTCACGTGTCGTTCCGCCATGACCTCCAGCAGTGCCGACTGCACCTTGGCCGGCGCTCGGTTGATCTCGTCGGCCAACACGAAGTTGGCCACGACGGGTCCGAGTTCGGTGTCGAACTCCTCACGGCCCTGACGGTAGATGCGGGTGCCGACGAGGTCGGTGGGAACCAGGTCGGGGGTGAACTGAACACGCGAGAACGAGCCGCCCACCACACGTGCGAAAGTCTCGACGGCAAGGGTCTTGGCGACGCCGGGTACGCCCTCGAGCAACACATGTCCGCGGGCAAGCAACCCCACCAGAATGCGCTCGACGAGGCGATCCTGACCGACGATCACACGCTTGACCTCGTACACGGCCTTCTCGAGAAGCTGGACGTCCTCGGCCAGGGACGGACTGTCCACTCGCGTCGGCTCCACACCCGGTGGATTCGGAGTCGGAGACTCGACTCGCGTCGACCCCTCGTCGTTCGAAATCCGGCCGTCACGTGATGTCACCAAGAATTCACCGCTTTCAGTCGATCGTCGTCGGGCTCGTTTCGTACCGCCGCAACCAACTATTCCAGGTGATCGGTATGCGCGCCGAAAGGCGCCCCCGACCCACGGCCGGAGTGGAGCCTGCGGGAACGACTCTGGAGTCCGGAGAGGCGCCCGATCGCACTCAGGACACCATGCGCACGGCGTACGGCGTCATTCCGCTGTATCGCACGTCGGACACCTTGACCACCGAACCGGACTGGGGAGCTTCGAGCATCTTGCCGTCGCCGAGGTAGAGCGCGACGTGTTGGCTGGCGTTGGGTCCGTAGAAGATCATGTCGCCACGCTTCATGTCCGAGGACGGCACCTGCTTACCCGCTGTGTACTGGTAGCCGGTGTAGTGCGGCAGCGAGATTCCCAGGCCTGCGAAGGCATAGATCATCAAGCCCGAGCAGTCGAAGCCGACCTTGTTGTAGTCGCCGTAGCTGTCCGCGACTCCGCCGTCCCTGATGCCCTTGGTCGGCCCGTTCTCGTCGCCGCCACCCCACGAGTACGGCACGCCGAGCTGGCTCATTCCGCGGTCGATCGCCAACTCGACGGCTGCGCTTCCGGTGACCGACGGGGTCGTGGACGTCTTCGGTTTGGTCGGCGTCTTCGGTTTGGTGGGAGTGGTCGCGGTGGAGCTGTCGGTATCGGTCGACGCGCTCGCATCCTCGTCGACGTCCACGTGTGAACGCTGGCCTTCGGCAATGGCCGCCGCGCGTTGCTGCGCCGCCAGGTTCGCCGATACTCGCGCAGCTGCCTGTACAGCAGCTTCCTTCGCCGCGGCCGTGGCGGCGGCGATGGCCGCGTCCTCGGCCGCCTTCTGCGCTTCCCAGGTGCCGTACGCCGCACGCTGGTCCTGCAGACCGGCGACGTTGCTGCGGGCGGCGTCGAGTTCGGTCTGCGCCGAGTCACGCTGTGATTCGATCGTGGCCTTCCGGTCGGCCTCGGCCTGCAGCGCTGCCTGCGCCTCCGCGATGGCCTGCTCGGCCTCTGCCTTCTTGGCCTCGGCTTCCGAGGCGGCCGCGTCGGCCTGCTGCTTGGATTCTCGCGCCGCCGAATCGCGGTTCGCCTGCTCGGTTCGGGCCCGCTGCAAGCCGTCGAGTACCGCGTTCTGGCTGTTGGAGAGCACCTTGAGGACCTGGGCGCGGTCCAGGACGTCGTCCGGTCCGCTGGATCCGAGGAACGATGCCATCGAGGCGACGCCGGAGCCCTGGGTGTAGCTGGATTTGGCGAACGCGTCGAACTTGGCCTGGGCTGCCTGGATCTGGGTGCCTGCATCGGCAAGTGCCTGCTGCGCAGCACCGACGACGGCGGCAGCGACATCGGCCGCGTCACGTGCATTCTGCAGATCGACCAAGGCCTTGTTGACGCCTTCTCGCTTCGATGCGACCTCGTCGTCGAGTTGGGCGAGCTGCTGGTTGGCCGACGCGATCGCGTCGATCAGCAGGCCGACCTGGCCCAGACTCGAATCGACGGCGCTACCCGCAGCGGCGAGATCGGTGTCCGACGGGTTGGGCGGTGGCGGTGGTACCGCGGCGGCAACCCCGGGAAGGGTCGCCGTCAACGCGAGAACGAGTCCTGCGCCAACCAGCACGAATCGGGTACGGACGAGTGCACGGCGGTGAGTTCCGCGGACTTGACGTCGGCTCACAAATGTCTCCCTCGGGTCCGGCATTCACTCGGGTTCGCACAGAACCGTCGTGCCGTCGAGGCGCCCTCCGTCCTCCACCCCGATCGCAGGTGACGGTGAGCGTTCTCGCCGGGCGGGAAAGAAACACGCAGCGATACGACAGGTGCGAACCACGTCAGTCACACCCGAAGCAGTGGCCTCCCGAGTTCCCCACGGATGACAACCGCCTTCTGCGACACTCCTTCCCCAGCAGTGCCAATGGCACCGTACGACACTTCGCACCCTAAAGAAACTCCAGTCACAAATGACACATTGGTAATTCCACCAGGCACAACGCCGTGAACTCGGTGTTTACCGGAAACAATTTTTCCGACTTTTTCGGACGACCTCACGGTCACGATCGCGACCGGGTCGAACGGTGTGAGCGTCGGTCACTCGAACGACACTCGTGCCGAGCATGCTCAGTCGACGACGGACTCGCTGCGCGCATGATCGTTCGTCTCCGAACGAGAGCGATATCTGCGGACCTTGACGGCAGCAGTCAGGGTCGCAACCGCGGCGACCACGATCACCAGGCCGCCCGTGAGCAGACCCCACGGTGTCTGATCCTCGACCAGGGTGTCGACGAAATTGTCGGCGGCGACGACGTGGTTGCCGGTGTAGGTACGGTCCTGGCCTGCCTCGAGGGTCACCCGACTGATCGAGTCGCTGAACGAGCCGACCTGGCGGGGGCTGAGCACGAGAACCGTGCCACCCTCGCGTGCTCCGACAGCGGTGGCGAGATCCCGCAGTTGCGAGTCGTGGCGAGGTTCGTTCGGGACGATCACGATACTCAGATCGATGCCGTGGTCCTCGGCGCGCGCGACGGCCGAGGACAGCCCGGCTTCCTCGTCGGCGGGTGCGCTGACGCCGGACTCGCGGACCGTGGCGACGATGCTGTCGACATCCAGACCTGCCGGTATGTCGGTGGCAAGCGGGGAAACGGCGTGAATCGGCTCAGGCATCTCTCGTCCAGTCGGTAGGAACCAGTCGGGTCGAACCCTACGTCACCGACGTACCCACACCTGGTAGGCCCGCAGGTCCGGCGCAACTACTGAGGTCGCCCTTCATTGCGCAGCCGGGAGCACTACGTGAGGATCGTCGTGTGGATAGGTCTCTCGACACCCACCGAGAACCCGACCGCAGGTTTTCACAGGACAAGCGTACTGTTAGACTTTCATCGAGACACTGACCGAGCGTCCGCCTCGAACTCTCAGCCCCGAGATTCGAGGCCGAGGCCCACGGCCAGCGCCTCGCTTCAACCGTCGACACAGCCCCGTCGGCGGTGTGCCTCATAGACGAGTGGAGCTGAAGTGACCGCAAGTAATGATTCATTCGGTGCAAAGGGCACCCTCGAAGTCGGCGAGAACTCGTACGAGATCTTCCGACTGTCGGCTTTGCCCGGTGCCGAGAAATTGCCTTATGCACTGAAGGTCCTCGCGGAGAACCTCCTTCGCACCGAGGACGGTGCCAACATCACCGCCGACCACATTCGTTCGATTGCCTCGTGGGATCCGTCCGCGGAGCCGAGCTTCGAAATCCAGTTCACGCCTGCGCGCGTCATCATGCAGGACTTCACCGGCGTTCCGTGCATCGTCGACCTCGCCACGATGCGTGAAGCCGTCACCACCCTGGGCGGCGACCCCAACAAGGTCAACCCCCTCTCCCCCGCCGACATGGTCATCGACCACTCGGTCATCCTCGACGTCTTCGGCCGCGCCGACGCTCTCGAGCGCAACGTCGACCTCGAGTACGAGCGCAACGGTGAGCGCTACCAGTTCCTGCGTTGGGGACAGGGCGCGTTCGACGACTTCAAGGTCGTCCCCCCGGGCATGGGCATCGTGCACCAGGTCAACATCGAATACCTGGCACCGACGATCATGACCCGCAAGGGACAGGCCTACCCCGACACCTGCGTCGGCACCGACTCGCACACCACGATGGTCAACGGCCTGGGCGTGCTCGGCTGGGGCGTCGGCGGCATCGAGGCCGAGGCGGCCATGCTCGGCCAGCCCGTCTCGATGCTCATCCCCCGCGTCGTCGGCTTCAAGCTCTCCGGTGAGATCCAGCCCGGCGTCACCGCGACCGACGTGGTGCTGACCGCAACCGAGATGCTGCGCAAGCACGGCGTCGTCGGCAAGTTCGTCGAGTTCTACGGCGAGGGTGTGGCCGAGGTTCCGCTCGCGAACCGCGCCACCCTGGGCAACATGAGCCCCGAGTTCGGTTCCACCGCAGCGATCTTCCCGATCGACGAGGAAACCATCAACTACCTGCGCCTCACCGGCCGCAGCGACGAGCAGCTCGCGCTCGTCGAGGCGTACGCCAAGGAACAGGGCATGTGGCACGACCCGAAGAACGAGGCCGTGTACTCCGAGTACATCGAGCTCGATCTCAACACGGTCGTTCCGTCCATTGCCGGACCGAAGCGTCCGCAGGACCGAATCCTGTTGTCCGAGTCCAAGGTTGCGTTCCGCAAGGACATCCACAACTACGTCGAGGAGAACCACCCGAAGCACGAGGGTGACAGCAAGCTCGACGAGGCACTCGACGAATCGTTCCCGGCAAGCGATTCCGCTTCGCTGAGCTTCGCCGAAGAGGATTCCGTCGACGTTCGTTCTGCCGCATACGGTTCCGAGGGTCGTCCGAGCAAGCCGGTCCGGGTCACCACCGACGAGGCAGGCGAGTTCGTCCTCGATCACGGTGCCGTCGTGGTTGCGGGCATCACCTCCTGCACCAACACCTCGAACCCGTCGGTCATGCTCGGCGCAGCACTGCTCGCCCGCAACGCCGTGGAGAAGGGCCTGTCCACCAAGCCCTGGGTCAAGACCAACATGGCACCCGGCTCGCAGGTCGTCACCGACTACTACGAGAAGGCGGGCCTGTGGCCGTACCTCGAGAAGCTCGGCTACTACCTCGGTGGTTACGGCTGCACCACGTGCATCGGTAACACCGGCCCGTTGCTCGAGCCGATCTCGAAGGCGATCAACGACAACGACCTCTCGGTCACCGCAGTGCTGTCGGGCAACCGCAACTTCGAGGGTCGCATCTCCCCCGACGTCAAGATGAACTACCTGGCCTCACCGCCGCTGGTCATCGCCTACGGCCTCGCGGGCACGATGGACTTCGACTTCGAGACCGACCCCCTCGGCGAGGACCACGAGGGCAACCCCGTGTTCCTCAAGGACATCTGGCCGTCCTCGCAGGAGATCGAAGACACCATCAAGTCGTCGATCAGCCGGGACATGTTCAGCAAGTCCTACGAGACCATCTTCGCAGGCGACAGCCGCTGGCAGAACCTGTCGACCCCCGAGGGCGACACGTTCGAGTGGGATCCCAAGTCCACCTACGTGCGCAAGCCTCCGTACTTCGACGGCATGACGATGGACCCGGCTCCCGTCGAGGACATCACCGGTGCACGCGTGTTGGCTCTGCTCGGCGACTCGGTCACCACCGACCACATCAGCCCGGCAGGACCCATCAAGGCAGGTACGCCTGCTGCGCAGTACCTGGACTCGCACGGTGTCGAGCGCAAGGACTACAACTCGCTCGGTTCGCGTCGTGGAAACCACGAGGTCATGATTCGCGGAACGTTCGCGAACATTCGCCTCAAGAACCAGCTCCTCGACGACGTCTCGGGCGGCTACACCCGTGACTTCACGCAGGACGGCGGACCTCAGTCCTTCATCTACGACGCGTCGCAGAACTACCAGAAGGCCGGCATACCGCTGGTCGTGCTGGGTGGCAAGGAGTACGGCAGTGGCTCCTCGCGCGACTGGGCGGCCAAGGGCACCTCGCTCCTGGGCGTCAAGGCCGTCATCACCGAGTCGTTCGAGCGCATCCACCGCTCCAACCTCATCGGCATGGGTGTCGTTCCCCTGCAGTTCCCGGCCGGTGAGAGCGCATCGTCGCTCAAGCTCGACGGCACCGAGACCTTCGACATCGTCGGCGTCGCGAAGCTGAACGAGGGCACCACCCCGAAGACGATGACCGTCATCGCCACCAAGGAAGACGGCACCAAGGTCGAATTCGAGGCCGTGGTTCGCATCGACACCCCGGGTGAAGCGGACTACTACCGCAACGGCGGCATCCTGCAGTACGTGCTGCGCAACATGATCAGAGGCTGAGTGCGCGTCGTCTGACGTATGCCTCGAACGGCGATGGGCCCGGAACCGACAACGTGTTTCCGGGCCCATCGCCGTATCGGTCGAGGCCCTCATCGAAAGTAGGAAACCCACACGTGCCCAAGGTCAGCGAAGACCACCTGGCCGCCCGTCGAAGCGAAATTCTCGACGGCGCGCGTAAGTGCTTCGGCGAGTTCGGCTACGAGGGCGCGACGGTACGGCGTCTCGAAGAGGCCACCGGCCTGTCGCGCGGAGCCATATTCCACCACTTCAAGGACAAGGACGGTCTCTTCCTCGCCCTGGCGCAGGAGGATGCTCGACGCATGGCCGAGGTCGCGGCCACCCAGGGTCTGGTGCAGGTGATGCGAGACATGCTGGCGCAACCCGAACAATTCGAGTGGCTCGGAACGCGGCTCGAGATCACCCGACGACTGCGCACGGACGCGGACTTCCGGTCCAGCTGGGCCGAACGGTCCGCAGAGCTGACCGACGCGACACTCGGGCGACTCGAGCGCCAGAAGACCGCAGGAAGATTGCGCGACGACGTCCCCAACGACGTCCTCGCCGACTACCTGGATCTCGTGTTGGACGGCCTGGTGGCGCGCATCGCGTCGGGCCACGGGAGGTCCAACCTCGCGGCGATCCTGGATCTGGTCGAGGAATCGGTCCGCAGGCAGGACTGAGCGGGACGTCCCGGGCGAGCCGGCCTGCGGGTCAGGCCAGCTGGATCAGTTCCAGGTATTCCTGGGACCAGTGGTCCTCGGTACCGTCGGGGAGCAGAATCACTCGTTCGGGTGACAGCGCTTCGGCGGCACCGGGGTCGTGGGTCACCAGAACGACGGCACCCTTGTAGCTGCGGAGCGCGTCGAGGACCTGTTCACGGGAGATCGGGTCGAGGTTGTTGGTCGGTTCGTCGAGCAGCAGCACGTTCGCCGCGGAGGACACCAACCCGGCGAGTGCCAGACGGGTCTTCTCACCGCCGGACAATGTCCCTGCAGGCTGGTCGAGCTGGGGGCCGGTGAACATGAAGGCTCCGAGCAGAGACCGCAGTTCCTGCTCGCCGGTGTCGGGTGCCGCGTGCCGGATGTTCTCCCAGACCGACGCGTGATCGTCGAGAGTGTCGTGTTCCTGTGCGAAGTATCCGACGCGCATGCCGTGGCCGGGTTCGATCTCGCCGGTGTCCGCCTTCTCGGTTCCGGCGAGGATCCGCAGCAGCGTCGTCTTGCCCGCACCGTTGAGCCCGAGCACCACGACACGGCTGCCCCGGTCGATGGCGAGGTCGACGCCTGCGAAGATTTCCAGCGATCCGTACATCTTGGTCAGGTTCTTCGCCATCAGCGGCGTCTTGCCGCACGGTGCGGGCTCGGGGAACCGGATGTGCGCCACCTTGTCCGACACACGTTCGGCGTCGAGGTTGGCGAGCAGCTTGTCCGCGCGCTTCGCCATGTTCTGTGCCGCAACGGCTTTCGTTGCCTTGGCCCCCATCTTGGCGGCCTGCACCCGCAGTGCCCCGGCCTTCTTCTCCGCGTTGGCGCGCTCACGGCGGCGACGCTGCTCGTCGGTGGCGCGGGCGTCGAGGTACTTCTTCCAGTTCATGTTGTAGATGTCGGCTTCGCCGCGCACTGCGTCGAGGAACCACACCCTGTTCACCACGTCTCCGAGCAGTTCGACATCGTGACTGATCACGATGAGTCCGCCCTCGTGGCTCTGCAGGAATCCGCGCAACCAGGTGATGGAATCGGCATCGAGGTGGTTGGTGGGCTCGTCGAGCAGCAACGTGGTGTTCGAGCGGCCGCCACTGCCGTCGGACGCGGCGAACAGAATGCGAGCCAGTTCGACGCGTCGGCGCTGACCACCGGACAGGGTGCGCAGCGGTTGGCCGAGGATGCGGTCGGCCAAGCCGAGGCTGTTGCAGATGCGAGCCGCTTCGCTCTCGGCTTCGTAGCCGCCGAGGGACGCGAAACGCTCTTCGAGTTCGCCGTACTTGCGGACGGCCTTGTCGAGCAGCGCCTCGTCTGCCACCTCGGCCATCAATGCCTGCTGCTTCTCCATGCTGTGCAGGAGCGTGTCCAGGCCCCGAGCCGAGAGCACTCGGTCCTTGGCCAGCACGTCGAGGTCGCCTTCTTTGGGATCCTGCGGTAGGTAGCCGAGTTCTCCGGTACGCACGACCTCGCCCGCGTACGGCTCTCCCTCGCCTGCCAGGATGCGCAGAGTGGTGGTCTTGCCTGCACCGTTTCGACCCACCAGCCCGATGCGGTCGCCTGCCTGCACGCGGAGCGCGGGCCCCTCGATGGACAGAAGGGTCCGCACACCGGCACGAACTTCCAAGTCGGTGGCGGTGATCACGCGTGAACTCCTAGCGATTGCCGAACAAGATCGTTGCCCGTCGACCGACGGGCGAACCATGCCGTCGAGCGGCACAGCAAACCCCCATTTTAGCTCAGCATTCACGTGCCCTCACCCAGGAACGACGGTGACACCGGTAACGTCTGATCGATGACCGACGCCCCCGAAACCGTCAGCCCCTCCAGCGCGCCGATCCCCGACCTCACTGGGCGCACCGCTCTCGTCACCGGCGGTAGCCGAGGCATCGGCAAGGCCATCGCCGCCGAACTGCTCGCTCGCGGCGCGAATGTCGCCATCACCGCCCGCAAGCGCGAACCTCTCGTTGCCGCGGCCGCAGAGCTCGGCGATTCCGTGCTCGCGATCGACGGTAACGCGGGCGATCCGGAGCACCGGCGCAACGCGGTGGCGAGCACGGTGGAGACCTTCGGTTCGCTGGACATCCTGGTCAACAACACCGGCATCAATCCCGTCTACGGCTCGCTGATGGATGCGGACCTGGCGGGCGTGAGCAAGATCTTCGACACGAACGTGGTGGGTACCCTCGGCTTCGTCCAGCAGGCGTTCCATGCCTGGATGGGCGAGCACGGCGGCGCGGTCGTCAACATCGCGAGCGTGGCAGGCATCCGCTCGACCGGCGTGATCGCCGCGTACGGCGCATCCAAGGCCGCCCTGATCCGCCTCACCGAAGAGCTCGCCTGGCAGCTCGGTCCGAGGATTCGCGTCAATGCCGTGGCACCGGGGGTGGTGAAGACCAAATTCGCCGAGGCGCTCGTCGCCAACGGAGAAGACGCGGCAGCGGCCGGCTATCCGATGAAGCGTCTCGGAAACCCGGAGGACGTCGCGGCCCTGGTGGCCTTCCTGGTGTCGGACGCCTCTTCCTGGATCACCGGCGAGACCGTGCGCGTGGACGGTGGTTTGCTCGCCACCGGCGGAATGTGAAAGATTTCTCGGCCGACGTCGCGGTGATCGGACTCGGCCCGGCGGGACGGTCGGTGGCCCACCGATGCGCCGAGGCAGGACTCGACGTGCTCGTCGTCGATCCGCATCCGTCGCGTACCTGGACACCGACGTATTCTGCCTGGGCCGACGAGTTGCCACCGTGGTTGCCCGAGACCGCCGTCGCCTCGACTGCGCAGAAGCCGGCGGTATGGACCGATCACCATCGGATCATCGACCGAACGTACTGCGTGCTGGACACACCTGCACTGCAAGCGACCTTGTCTCTCGACCGCGTGCGAGTGCTCGCCGGAACGGCCGTCGATGTCACCGGTTCTCGCGTGACGACGTCCGACGGCACCATCGTCGACGCTCGGCACGTCGTCGATGCTCGCGGAACGCTCGATTCACACGACCTGGCACAGCAGACCGCATACGGCATCGTCGTCGAACGGGAGCGCGCCGAACCGATCCTCGAAGGATCCGACGCCTGGTTCATGGATTGGCGCACCGACAACGGTGCCCGGCCCGGTGAGGTGCCGAGTTTTCTGTACGCCGTGGCGCTCGACGACGATCGAATCCTGCTCGAGGAGACCTGTCTGGTGGGCCGACCGGCACTCGAGCTCTCGGTGCTTCGAACACGGTTGCACCACCGCCTCACCCACCGCAACCTGGAACCGACCGGCCACGAGGATGTCGAGCGTGTCCGCTTCTCGGTCGAACCACCGCCTCGGTCGCGACTGCACACCGGCCGAGACGGTCCGGTGTTGTTCGGCTCTCGCTCGAATCTGATGCATCCCGCCACCGGGTACAGCGTCGCGGCCTCGCTGGCATCGGCGGATCACCTTGTCGAGCGGTTCCGAGGCGGCGGTCGATCGCGCCCGGTCCGCTCGGTGCACGTGTGGACGGTCCAGAAGCTTCGCAACCTCGGCCTGCGCACGGCACTGGCACTCGAACCCGAGATGGTCCCCCAGTTCTTCTCCAGCTTCTTCTCGCTCCCGGTCGAACTTCAGCGCTCGTACCTGTCCGGCCACGACGACGCCCTGGGGACGATGACCGCGATGCTGAAGATGTTTCCGACGCTCCCGGCGTCGGCCAGGCTCGCGATCGCGCGCACGATAGTGCGCACTCCGGGCCGCGGCTGAGTTTCTCGCCAACGGTCGACACGCGGGCGCCCGGTCGGCGATCATGTACAGATGCGCAGCATTTGGAAGGGCTCGATCGCCTTCGGACTGGTCAATGTTCCGGTGAAGGTCTACTCGGCCACCGAGCAGCACGACATTCGGTTCCATCAGGTGCACGCGAAAGATGGTGGTCGTATCAAGTACGACCGGATCTGTCAGGAGTGCGGCAAGTCGGTGCAGTTCGCCGACATCGACAAGGCGTACGACTCCCCCGACGGCGAACGCGTCATCCTCACCGACGACGACTTCGACAAGCTGCCTGCGGCGGAGAAGCACGAAATTCCGGTTCTCGAATTCGTACCCACCGAGCAGATCGATCCGATCCTCTACGACAAGAGCTACTTCCTCGAACCGGACTCCGCGTCACCGAAGGCGTATGTCCTGCTGCGCGAGACTCTCGAAGAAACCGAGCGCACCGCGCTGGTGCATTTCACTCTGCGTCAGAAGACCCGTCTGGCCGCTCTGCGCGTGCGCGACGACGTGCTGGTGATCCAGACGTTGCTGTGGCCGGACGAAGTCAGGGCCGCGGAATTTCCTTCGCTCGTGGACGCGCCGTCCGCGCGTCCACAGGAAGTGAAGATGGCGACGTCCCTCGTGGAAAGCATGTCCTCGGAATTCGATCCGACCGAGTACACGGACGATTATCAGATCGAACTGCGCAAGCTGATCGACGAGACGCTCGCCAACGGCGGTGAGAAGGTCATCCACACCGAGACGGAGAAAGACGACGACGGCGAGGACGCCGAGGTGGTCGATCTCGTGGCGGCGTTGCAGCGGAGCGTGGAGGCGGCAGGCAAGAACGCGAAGTCCGGGTCCGGCTCGTCTGCTCCGGCGAAGAAGGCTCCCGCCAAGAAAGCTGCTGCGAAGAAGGCCCCGGCCAAGAAGGCTGCTGCGAAGAAGTCGACCCCCGCCAAGACCACCGACTCCAAAACCGACGAAGCGAAGGGTGCGTGAGGGGGCCGACTCGTCAGTGGGTCAGACGGTGAAGCCGAGGGCCCTGAGCTGCTCGCGACCGTCGTCGGTGATCTTGTCCGGGCCCCACGGCGGCATCCACACCCAGTTGATCTTCAGGTCGGCGGCCAATCCGCTGCGTACGAGCGCACCGCGGGCCTGATCCTCGATGACGTCGGTCAACGGGCATGCCGCCGAGGTGAGCGTCATGTCGACCGTGACGATGTCGTCGGCGTCGATCTTGATGTCGTACACCAGCCCGAGGTCGACGACATTGATTCCGAGCTCGGGGTCGACGACGTCGCGCATCGCTTCTTCGAGGTCCTCGAGCACCTTGATCTCGTCGGCGGTCAGTTCCACCGGAGTGGTCACGGCTGGAGTCGTCTCTGTTGCTTCGGTCATGATTGCTGTCCTCCGGAAAGTGCCGACTGGGCGGTCCCGCCCGTCGTAGCTGTCGAATCTGCGTCCACTACTTGAACAACCGCGTCCTTGAAAGCCATCCAACCCAGCAATGCGCACTTCACGCGAGCCGGATACTTGGCCACACCGGCGAACGCAATGCCGTCGCCGATGACGTCCTCGTCACCCTCGACGGTACCTCTGCTGCCGACCATGTCGCTGAACGCGTCGACCGTCTTCAGCGCGTCGGCCACGCTCAGGCCGACGACCTGATCGGTGAGTACGGACGTCGCTGCCTGACTGATCGAGCAGCCCTGGCCGTCGTACGACACGTCTGCGACGGCACCGTCCTCGATCTGCACGCGCAGGGTGACCTCGTCGCCGCAGGTGGGGTTGACGTGGTGCACCTCCGCGCCGAAGGGCTCGCGCAGTCCGCGGCCGTGCGGGTGCTTGTAGTGATCGAGGATCACTTCCTGGTACATCTGTTCCATCCGCATCTACAGCTGCCCTCCCCCGCCGTGGTCGGTGGTTCCGAAGAACGATTGCGCGCGGCGAATCGCCTGTGCGAGAACCTGTACTTCCTCGACCGTGTTGTACAACGCGAACGAGGCACGCGCTGTCGCAGCCACACCGAAGCGTCGATGCAGCGGCCACGCGCAGTGATGCCCGACGCGAATGGCGACGCCCTCGTCGTCCAGGATCTGTCCGAGGTCGTGGGCATGAATGCCGTCGACCACGAACGACACTGCCGAACCGCGGTCGACGTTCTCCGTCGGGCCGATCACGCGAACACCGTCGATCTTCGCGAACTCGGCGAGAGTTGCTGCGACCAAGGCCTTTTCGTGCGCGGCGATGACATCGATGCCGATGTTCTCCAGGTACCGCACAGCGGCACCGAGTCCGACGACCTGCGAGGTCATCGGAACCCCGGCCTCGAATCGTTGCGGAGGCGCGGCGAACGTCGTCTTCTCCATGGTGACGGTCTCGATCATCGAACCGCCGGTGATGAACGGAGGCATCGCCGCGAGGAGTGCGGCCTTGCCGTACAGCACGCCCACTCCCGAGGGACCGAGCATCTTGTGACCGGAGAACGCGGCGTAGTCGACATCGAGCGCGCGGAAATCGACCTTCATGTGCGGCACCGACTGGCATGCGTCGAGGACGACGAGCGCACCGACCGCCCTGGCCCGACGCACCAATTCCTCGACCGGAGCCACAGCACCGGTCACGTTGGACTGATGCGTGAACGCGAGAACCTTGACGGCAGAAGACAATTCGAGTGAATCGAGATCGATGCGTCCGTCGTCGGTCACGCCGTACCAGCGCAGGGTGGCACCGGTTCGAGCGGCAAGCTCCTGCCACGGAACGAGATTGGCGTGATGCTCGAGTTCGGTGACGACGATCTCGTCGCCGGGACCGAGATGGCGATCGAATCGCTGATCGGCAAGCACGTACGTCACGAGGTTGAGCGACTCGGTCGCGTTCTTGGTGAACACGATCTCGTCGACGTCCGCCCCGACGAACGACGCGATGGCGGCGCGGGCACTCTCGTAGGCATCGGTGGCCTCTTCGGCCAACTGATGCGCCCCGCGGTGTACGGCCGCGTTGCACGTGGTCAGAAACTCGCGCTCGGCGTCGAGTACCTGCACGGGCCGCTGCGAGGTGGCACCGGAGTCCAGGTACACCAACGGCTTACCGTCTCGCACGGTGCGCGAGAGGATGGGGAAATCGCGGCGAACCGTGGCGACATCGAACGATGCCGCCACCGCCGCAGCTGCGGGTGCAGCCATACTCATGCTCCGGTGGTCGCGGCCTGCGTGTAGCCGGCGTATCCGTTGGCCTCGAGCTCGTCGGCCAGCTCTGCACCGCCGGACTTCACGATTTCGCCGTTGACGAAGACGTGGACGAAGTCGGGCTTGATGTAGCGCAGGATGCGGGTGTAGTGCGTGATCAGCAGCACTCCACCGTCTTCGCGCTCCTTGTACTTGTTGACACCCTCGGACACCACTCGCAGAGCGTCGACGTCGAGCCCGGAGTCGGTCTCGTCGAGGATGGCGATCTTGGGCTTGAGCAATCCCAGCTGAAGAATCTCGTGACGCTTCTTCTCGCCGCCGGAGAAGCCTTCGTTGACGTTGCGCTCGAGGAAGTTGGCCTCGATCTCGAGTTCGCTCATGGCGGTCTTGGCTTCCTTGACCCAGTGCCGCAGCTTGGGGGCCTCGCCGCGCACAGCGGTGGCGGCGGTGCGCAGGAAGTTCGACATCGAGACGCCGGGCACCTCCACCGGGTACTGCATCGCCAGGAAGAGGCCGGCGCGGGCGCGCTCGTCGACGCTCATCTCGAGCACGTCTTCACCGTCGAGGGTGATGGTGCCGGAGGTGACGGTGTACTTCGGATGGCCTGCAATGGCGTACGACAAGGTGGACTTGCCGGAACCGTTGGGCCCCATGATCGCGTGCGTCTCGCCGGACTTCACGGTCAGATCGACACCCTTGAGGATGTTGATCGGCTCGGCGGACGAATCGGTGTTGGCGACGCTGACGTGCAGATCGCGGATTTCGAGTGTGGACATCACAGTTCCTTTGTGCAGTCGAGAAAGGTTCGGGTGGACCTACGCGCCGGCGACGGCGAGTTCGGTCTCGATGGCGGCGTCGAGACGCTCGCGTACGGCGGGGACCGGAATCTTGTCGATGATCTCGTGGAAGAAGCCTCGGACGACGAGTCGACGAGCAACCTCCTCCGAGATGCCACGAGCGCGCAGGTAGAACAGCTGCTCGTCGTCGAAACGGCCGGTGGCGCTGGCGTGGCCCGCTCCGACGATCTCGCCCGTCTCGATCTCGAGGTTCGGTACCGAATCGGCCCGCGCACCATCGGTGAGCACCAGGTTGCGGTTGAGCTCGTAGGTCTCGGTTCCCTCGGCCTCGGCTCGGATCAGAACATCTCCGATCCACACGGTGTGCGCGTCGACGGTTCCGGGTCCGGTTTCGCCCTGCAGCGCGCCCTTGTACATCACATTGGACTTGCAGTGCGGTGCCGAGTGGTCCACGAGCAGTCGCTGCTCTAGGTGCTGGCCGGCGTCGGCGAAGTACACACCGAGCAGGTTCGCGTCGCCGCCGGGCGCGCTGTAGCGCACGGTCGGGCTGATGCGGACCAGATCGCCGCCGAGGCTGACGTTGTAGTGCCGCAGCACGGCGTCGCGCCCGAGCATCGCGTGGTGCGCTGCGACGTGCACGGCGTCGGACTGCCAGTCCTGGATCAGTACGACGTGCAGTTGCGAGCTGTCACCGAGAACGAACTCGAGGTTCTCGGCGTACGTGCCGCTGCCCCGCTGATCGATCACGACGGTGGCGCGAGCGAACGTGCCGAGTCTGATCTGCACATGGCCGTAGGCGACGTGGTCGACACCGGGACCGTCGACAGTGATCTCGATCGGATCGGCCACCTCGACCTCGTTCGGCACGGAGACGACCGTGGCCTCGGTGAACGCCGAGAATGCCTGAGCGGCAATACGATCGGCAGGAACACCGGCCTTGCCCAGTCGGTCGTCGTCACGGCCCACGGTCTCCACGACCACCGATTCCGGTGCACCGACGGTGACCTGAGCGGCCCCGTCGGCGACAGCGGAACCGTCGTGCAGGCCGCGCAGCCGACGCAGCGGCGTGAAACGCCACAGCTCGTCACGGCCGGACGGGATCTCGAACGCATTCACGTCGTAGGACGTGAACTGAGCGCCCTTGTTCTCGACGAGCTTCGACTTGTCTTCCTTGGCCGACTCTGGATTCTCGGATGCCACGGCACCCATGACTCCGGTGAGGGGGTTGTTCACTTATCCGACCGACCCTTCCATCTGCAGCTCGATGAGCCGGTTGAGCTCGAGCGCGTATTCCATCGGCAGTTCGCGAGCGATCGGCTCGACGAAGCCACGGACGACCATTGCCATGGCCTCGTCCTCGGTCATGCCACGGCTCATCAGGTAGAACAACTGATCGTCGCTGACCTTCGAGACGGTGGCCTCGTGGCCCATCGACACGTCGTCCTCGCGGATGTCGACGTACGGGTACGTGTCGGAACGACTGATCGTGTCGACGAGCAACGCGTCGCACTTGACCGTCGAACGCGAGCCGTGCGCACCCTTGTTGATCTGGATCAGACCGCGGTACGACGTCCGGCCACCGCCGCGAGCGACGGACTTGCTGACGATGTTCGAGGACGTGTGCGGTGCCAGGTGCAACATCTTCGAGCCGGTGTCCTGGTGCTGGTCCGGGCCTGCGAACGCGACCGACAGAACCTCACCCTTGGCGTACTCACCGGTCATCCAGACAGCGGGGTACTTCATGGTGACCTTGGAGCCGATGTTGCCGTCGACCCACTCCATCGTTGCGCCTGCCTCGGCCTTGGCACGCTTGGTGACGAGGTTGTAGACGTTGTTCGACCAGTTCTGGATGGTCGTGTAGCGGCAACGACCACCCTTCTTGACGATGATCTCGACCACGGCGGAGTGCAGCGAATCCGACTTGTAGATCGGCGCGGTGCAACCCTCGACGTAGTGCACGTATGCACCCTCGTCGACGATGATCAGCGTGCGCTCGAACTGGCCCATGTTCTCGGTGTTGATCCGGAAGTAGGCCTGCAGCGGGATGTCCACATGGACGCCCGGCGGGATGTAGATGAAGGATCCACCGGACCACACCGCGGTGTTCAGTGCGGAGAACTTGTTGTCGCCCGCGGGGATGACGGTGCCGAAGTACTCGCGGAACAGCTCCGGCTGCTCCTTGAGGGCGGTGTCGGTGTCGAGGAACAACACTCCCTGAGCCTCGAGGTCCTCACGGATCGAGTGGTAGACCACCTCGGACTCGTACTGGGCAGCGACACCGGAGACGAGGCGCTGCTTCTCCGCCTCGGGGATGCCGAGCTTGTCGTACGTGTTCTTGATGTCTTCCGGCAGGTCTTCCCACGTGGCAGCCTGCTTCTCGCTGGACCGCACGAAGTACTTGATGTTGTCGAAGTCGATGCCGTCGAGGTTGGAACCCCAGTTCGGCATCGGCTTGCGCTCGAAGGTCTTGAGAGCCTTGAGGCGCGCCTCGAGCATCCACTCGGGCTCGCTCTTCTTCTGCGAGATGTCCCGGACGACGGCCTCGGAAAGACCGCGCTTGGCACTTTCACCGGCTACGTCCGAGTCGGCCCAGCCGTATCCGTAGGTGCCGAGCGAGGCGATGGTCTCGTCCTGGGTCAGCGGCGCGGTGGGTGTCACCTGGTCTGGTGTGACGGTCATGCGGGCTCCTTCCGGAGGCGTGGGCGTTCTCCGACGCGGGGCTGCGCGTCGGGAGTCTTCTTGTCGGAACTATCGGTGTTCGAGTACCGCGTCGGTGACAGCGGTACGTGCGTCGTGCATGCGCAATTGCCGTTGGCGATGGTCGCCAAACGCTGCACGTGCGTGCCGAGGATCTCGGCGAACGCGGTCTGCTCGGCCTCGCACAGCTCCGGAAACTCGGAGGCGACGTGCGACACCGGGCAGTGGTGCTGGCAGATCTGCACACCGTTGCCCACCTGACGGGTGGTGGCGGAGAAACCGGCCGCGCTGAACGCGTCGGCGATTCGGTCGGCGGCGTCCTCCACGGCATGCGCATCGGATCCCGTCGCCGGCTCCACGTCGGCCACGATGGTGTTGACCCGTTGCCGCGCGAACGTCTCGATGGCCGCGTCTCCACCGATCTTGCGCAGCTGCCGCATGGCGGCACCGGCGAGATCGTCGTAGGTGTGGCCGAGACGATTGCGTCCGGCTGCAGTCAGCTGGAAATGCTTCGCCGGTCGACCCCGGCCCCGTTGCCGAGCACCCGCGGGAGTGGTGATGCGGGCCTCGCCCGCGTCGATGAGTGCGTCGAGGTGACGTCGAACACCTGCCGCGCTCAATCCCAGTCGAGTACCGATGTCGGAGGCGGTGATGGGGCCCTCTTCGAGGAGCAGAGTGACCACAGCGCTCCGCGTCTGCCCCTCGGGGGCCGACGTGGGTCGCACCGACGAAACGCCTGCGCCGGTGGCCGACGACTCGACACTTCCCGGACGCACGAGCGAGCTCTCGGTTGTTTTCACAACACCAGTGTGACGGAATTGCAGTACCCGGTCCAGCAAGGGTGCCCTTTGCAGGTCGCTCACCCAGCACGGTGGCCGATGCCCAGGTGGTCCGGTGGAGCACGGTGCAGGCCGCGTGCGAGTGCCCCGCTACGCTCCCACTGTGCCATCGACCGACAGTGAGCCCAGTTCCGAGAGCTCACCTTCCGCGAGGGGTTCCGAGTCTCTCCCGGCGCCCGGCACCCCGAAGTCCGGATCGGCTGCGCTCGTCCACAGGTTCGTCCTGACCCCCGCACGCCGAGTCATCGGCCTCGAGCCGACGCCCCCGGGCGGAGCAGTCGCCACCTTGCACGGAGACGAGCAGGAGGCGCCGGGTCTCAATCCCACGGAGACGAACCAGCTCAGGAACATCCGACGTTTCGGTGCCGCGGGCGCACTACTGATGGCGATCGGAGCGCTCGGCGCAGGCGCGCAGCCGGTACTGCAGAACCCGATCGCAGGCGTCCGACTCCTGAGCCTGCCGTCCCGGATGGCAACGACCGCACTGACAGTCACGATGACCGGAACCGTCATCGTGGTGCTCGCGTGGTTGCTGTTGGGAAGATTTGCGTTGGGACGCACACGATCGGGAACCACCCCACGCCGGCTCACTCGTTCGCAGATGGACCGCACACTGCTGCTGTGGATCCTGCCGTTGAGTGTGGCACCGCCGATGTTCTCGCGCGATGTCTACTCGTACCTCGCCCAGAGCGAGATCACCGCTCGCGGACTCGACCCGTACGAGGTCGGTCCGGTCGATGCACTCGGGGCCGACAACGTGCTGACCCGAACGGTTCCCAACATCTGGCGGGAGACCCCGGCACCCTACGGTCCGCTGTTCCTGTGGATGGGGCGTGGAATCACGTACTTGACCGGTGAGAACATCGTCGCAGGCATCTTCCTCCATCGCCTGCTCGCGCTGGTGGGCGTAGCGCTGATCGTCTGGTCGCTGCCACGTCTCGCCCGACGCTGTGGGGTCGCGTCGGTCACGGCACTGTGGCTCGGTGCCGCCAACCCGCTGCTGCTGTTCCACCTGGTCGCCGGTATCCACAACGAGGCCCTGATGATCGGGCTCATGCTGGCCGGTACCGAACTGGCCCTTCGCGCGATCGAGCGCGCGGGTCCCCTGCGCAGCACCGATATTGCATTCCTCGTCGGCGGTGCCGGCCTGATCGCGCTGTCGTCTGCGATCAAGATTCCCTCGCTCATCGCGCTCGGCTTCGTGGGGATGGCACTGTCGAGGCGGTGGGGCGGGACCCTCAGATCCGTGATGTACGCGGCACTGTTGCTCGGCTCGATCGCCGTCGTGGTCCAGGTCGCCGTGAGCTTGGGTAGCGGGCTGGGCTTCGGCTGGATCAACACTCTGGGGACCGCGGGAGTGGTGCGCAGCTGGATGTCGATTCCCACGATCCTCGGTCTCGGTACCGGATTCGTCGGTGTGCTGCTGGGTCTCGGCGACCACACCACCGCTGTGTTGGGTCTCACTCGCCCGATCGCTGCCGTCGTCGCGGGAATCATCGTCGTCCGCATGCTGATCGCCGTTCTGCGCGGCCGCCTGCATCCGGTCGGCGCACTCGGCGTCGCGCTCGGTGCCGTCGTCCTGTTGTTCCCTGTGGTGCAGCCCTGGTACCTGCTGTGGGCGGTGATTCCGCTGGCCGCGTGGGCCACGACTCCCTCGTTCCGGCGTCCTGCCATTGCCTTCTCGTCGTTGGTGAGCGTGATCCTCATGCCGAACGGCAGTGAATACCAGCCGTTCCAGATCGTGCAGGCCGCAGTCATGACCATCCTGACGATCGCGTTGCTCTACCTGTTCACGCGAAACCGGATGCCGTGGCCCACCCGCACCGGACCACCGGCACGCGACCGCAACACCGACGAATACGCTGAGTCCTCGTGATCTCCGGGACGTCCGACGCGGCGCAACCTGTCGTACAGCTGACCGACGTACGCAAGTCGTACGACGGTGTCAGTGCCGTCGACGGGTTGAGCCTGAACATCGGCCCCGGCGAGGTTCTCGCGCTGCTGGGCCCCAACGGTGCCGGAAAAACCACCACTGTCGAGATGTGCGAGGGATTCGTCGTACCCGACAGCGGCTCGGTCCGGGTCCTCGGCTTGGACCCCGTCGCACAATCGGCGCAGCTGCGGCCACGCATCGGCGTCATGCTCCAGGGCGGAGGCGCGTACCCCGGTTCCAAAGCCGGGGAGATGCTCCAACTCGTCGCCTCGTACTCGGCCGACCCACTCGATCCCGCATGGTTGCTCGACTGCCTCGGCCTGACCTCGGCCGTTCGCACCCCGTACCGGCGGCTCTCCGGCGGGCAGCAGCAGCGGCTGGCTCTGGCCTGCGCCATCGTCGGACGGCCCGAACTGGTGTTCCTCGACGAACCGACGGCCGGGCTCGACGCCCAGGCTCGGTTGCTGGTGTGGGAGTTGATCGACGCCCTGCGCCGTGACGGTGTCGGAGTACTGCTCACGACGCATCTCATGGACGAGGCCGAGCAGCTCGCCGACCGGCTGACGATCATCGACAACGGCCGCGTCGTCGCCTCGGGTACACCGTCGGAACTGACCAAGCAGGGTGCCGAGGGCCAGCTTCGCTTCACCGCACCCCCCGGACTCGAATTGTCCATGCTCGACGCGGCTCTTCCACCGGGTTACGTACCGTCGGAACCGACGCCCGGTTCGTATGTGGTCTCCGGCGTGATCGAGCCGCAGATTCTGGTGATCGTCACGTCCTGGTGTGCACAGCAGGACGTGTTGGCCACCGAGTTGCAGGTCGACCAGCGCCGCCTCGAGGACGTGTTCCTCGAGCTGACCGGCAGAGAGTTGAGGAAGTGACCGTGCGCAGAGAAGCCCGGCTCGCCGACAACCGATTCGAGACAGGTCTGTTCGCGCCTCGCCCACAGCCCGCGTCGGCTGCGCGCATGCTGCTCGCGCAGACCCGCCTCGAACTGAAGTTGTTGCTGCGCAACGGTGAACAGTTGCTGCTGACGATGTTCATCCCGATCACATTGCTGGTCGGATTGACCCTGCTGCCCTTCGGCGAACTCGGTACCGATCGAGTTGCCCGAGTGGTCCCGGCCGTGATGATGGTGGCCATCATGTCGACGGCGTTCACCGGCCAGGCGATCGCCGTCGGCTTCGATCGCCGCTACGGCGCTCTCAAGAGGCTCGGGGCGACACCACTTCCACGGTGGGGCATCATCGGCGGCAAATCCGCCGCCGTGGTGATCGTGGTGATTCTGCAGTCGGTGCTGCTCGGCTCGATCGGCGTCGTTCTGGGATGGCGCCCGAGCGCGACGGGTCTGTTGCTCGGTGCCGTCATCATCGCTCTGGGAACCGTCACCTTCGCCTCGATGGGACTGCTGCTCGGCGGCACCCTGCGCGCCGAGATCGTGCTGGCGCTGGCGAACATCGCCTGGTTCGTGATGCTGGGCATCGGCAGCGCGGTGTTCGTGGACGACCAGATCCCCCAGGGACTGCAGAACGTCGCACGCATCGTTCCGTCCGGCGCGCTGGGCGAGGCACTGAGCAGAGGTGTGTCCTCGTCCTTCGACATCTTCGGCGTGGTCGTACTGCTGGCGTGGGCAGCGGTGTGCAGCACTCTCGCCGTCCGCACGTTCAAGTTCACCTGAGCAACGCTCGCTACCCAACGACGCTGTGTAGTTGATCGGCGTTTACCATCGTGGGGTGCTGTACAGAGCGTTCTTGCGCGTCGTCGACCTCTTGCCCTTGCCCTCGCTTCGAGTGCAGCGGGTACTGGCATTCATCGCGATCCTGACGCAGGGTGGCATCGCGGTCACCGGTGCCGTCGTTCGCGTCACCGGGTCGGGTCTCGGTTGCCCCACGTGGCCGCAATGCTTCCCCGGTAGCTTCACTCCCGTCGGCGTGTCCGAGGTACCGATACTGCATCAGGCTGTCGAGTTCGGCAATCGCCTGCTCACGTTCGTGGTCGTCCTCGCTGCCGCCGCCGTCGTCATCGCCGTCACCAGGGCGCGGCGACGTCGCGAAGTGCTGTTCTTCGCCTGGCTGATGCCACTCGGTACCGTCGTGCAGGCCGTCATCGGCGGATTCACGGTGCTGACCGGACTGCTGTGGTGGACGGTCGCCGTTCACCTCGTCGTGTCGATGGCGATGGTCTGGCTGGCCACACTGCTGTACGCCAAGGTGGGCGAGAGCGATGCGCCGTCGGGGTCGACGCCCACGGTGCCCGGCGCACTGCGCGCGCTGACGGGATTGTCCGGGATCGCACTGACGGGCGTGCTGATCGCGGGCACCATGGTGACCGGGGCCGGCCCGCATGCAGGCGACAAGAGCATCGAAGAACCGGTGCCGCGCCTCGGTATCGAGATCGTGACGCTGGTCCACGCACACTCCCAGTTCTTGGTCGGCTACCTGGCCCTGCTCGTCGGATTGGCATTCGCCCTGTACGCGGTGCGTGCACCGAAGGCGGTCACGTTTCGACTCAACATCCTGATCGCCCTGGTACTCGCACAGTCCCTGATCGGACTCGTTCAGTACTTCACCGGCGTTCCGGCCGTACTCGTCGCCTTCCACGTGGCCGGTGCGGGCGCATGTACCGCCGCCACCGCGGCTGTCTGGGCGGCCTGCCGAACCCGCGGCCCGGCCGCAACCGAGGAGATCGAGACCACCGAGGACGTCGCAGTTCGCTCGTGACGATCGGCCCGGCTTCGAACAGGGTGGAGGGACAGCCGACCTCCCCCTCAGATGGCCGACTGCCCCTCCACTGACTTCGACGCACCGGGTGCCGAGATGGTTCCCGCCGAATCG
This sequence comes from Rhodococcus sp. 14-2483-1-2, assembly GCF_002259405.1. Taxonomy (GTDB): domain Bacteria; phylum Actinomycetota; class Actinomycetes; order Mycobacteriales; family Mycobacteriaceae; genus Rhodococcoides. The sequence continues at coordinate 320,149 of NZ_NPFW01000022.1, forward strand.
AACAAGTTTTGCGACTGTTCTCCGCTCAGACGATCGCCTGGTTGCGCGCCTTCGGGAACTTCTTCTGGTTGGCCACCCACCCGGCCATCTTCTCGTGGTGTCCGGGTGCCGGATTGACCGAACTGACCAGCTCACGGTCCCATTCGGCCTCGGTCAACTGGTCCAGACCGTCGACGATCGCGCGGGCGATGGCGGTCGTCGCGACCACCTGGTCCCCCAGTACGCCGTCCGCGCCGACCATGGTGAGCCGAGTCCCGGCCCGACCGATCGGCTGAATGACCACATTGGCAGAGTTGCCGTGGTCGGCGAGAAAGCTCTTCACTGCCGCGAGCGTTCCCTTGGGAACCTCGTTCGACTCGTTCTTCTCGATGCCCGCACTGTCGATTTCGGTAGCCATGCCGACACGATACCGAGGTCGATCGCGATGCCCGCATCCACCCGTCGAGTCGTTACTGATCGGTAACTTCGGCCGCGTGAGTGAACGGACCCGATCCGAGCACGCGGGTGCGATGCACCCGTGTAGAACGGTGTTCATGCGTGCCATTCGAATAGACAACACCGGCGGACCCGAGGTCATGAACGTCGTCGACATTCCGATACCGACTCCAGGACCCGGGCAACTCCTCGTCCGGATCGACGCCATCGGCATCAACTACATCGACACGTACTTTCGGCGTGGACTGTATCCGCGCGCGCTGCCGTACGTTCCGGGCGACGAGGGATCAGGGGTGATCGAACAGGTCGGAGCGAACGTCACCGAATTTGCACCGGGACATCGCGTCGCCTGGGCTGCAGCACCGGGTAGCTACGCCGAACACGTCCTGGTCGACGCCTCCTCGGCCATCGCGGTTCCCGACGGCGTACCTGCCGATCAGGCTGCATCGGCGCTGCTCCAAGGCATGACGGCGCACTACCTGATCGAGTCCACCTATCCAGCTCAGCGGGGCGACACCGTGCTGGTACATGCAGGCGCTGGTGGCGTCGGACTGTTGTTGACGCAGATGGCGGTGGCGAAGGGCGTGAACGTGATCACCACGGTCTCCACGGATGCCAAGGCCGAGCGGTCGACACAGGTCGGTGCAGCCCACGTGGTGCGATACGAGGAAGACATCGCCGCGCGCGTGCGTGAGATCACCGACGGCGAGGGTGTGCATGCGGTGTACGACGGCGTCGGTGCCGACACGTTCGAGGCAAGTCTCGCGTCGCTTCGGATCAGAGGGACTCTGGCTCTGTTCGGTGCCGCGAGCGGTCCGGTCCCGCCCATGGATCCGCAGCGTCTGAACGGCGCAGGATCACTGTTCCTGACCCGACCCACGCTCGCCCATCACATCCGAGACCGCGCCGAACTGGAATGGCGCGCCGGAGACGTGTTCGATGCGATGTCGAGTGGTGCTCTGACGGTCGAGATCGGCGCGCGATACGCGCTCGAGGACGCAGCCACCGCACATACCGATCTGGAGTCACGCAGGACGACAGGGTCGATCGTGCTCGTTCCCTGACCGATACGTCGGGTGGACGCTCGTTCAGGAGAGCAGCTGGGCGAGCGTCTGCCAGCCGACAACGGAGTCGACGGCCAAGCCGCAGAACACCAGGGCCAGGTATTCGTTGGAAAGAATGAACAACTTGAGCGGCTTGACCGGTGTTCCCGCTCGCACGCCTGCGTACAGACGGTGGGCCACCACGAGGAACCACACTCCCGAGGCCACGGCGACGGCTGCGTAGATGATGCCCGAGCCCGGCGCCAAGGCGAGCGTTGCGGCAACGGTGGCCCACGCGTAGAGCACGATGTGCTTGGTGACCTTCGTTTCCGAGGCGACAGCAGGCAGCATCGGCACGTTGGCCGCCTGGTAGTCCTCCTTGTATCGGAGCATGAGCGCCCAGGTGTGCGGCGGCGTCCACAGGAAGATCACCAGGAACATCACCAGTGCCTGCCACCCGATCGTGCCGGTCACGGCGGACCAACCGATCATCACCGGCATACATCCGGCCGCGCCACCCCACACCACGTTCTGGGATGTGCGCCTCTTGAGCACGAGTGTGTAGACGAAGATGTAGAAGCAGATCGTCACGACGGCGAGCACACCGCTGAGCAGATTGGTGGTGGCCCACAGCCAGAAGAACGAGAACACACCCAGGACGAGACCGAAGATCAGGGCGTGCGAGACGGGCATGGCACCGCGGGCGAGCGGACGCTTCTCGGTGCGCTTCATCACCTTGTCGATGTCTGCGTCGACCACCATGTTCAACGTGTTGGCGCTGGCCGCGGCCAGCATTCCACCGAAGAGTGTGGTGAGGATCAGCCACGGATCGACGTTTCCTCGGTCGGCCAGAAGCATCGCCGGAATGGTCGTGACGAGAAGGAGTTCGATGACCCGGGGCTTCGTGAGCGCGACGTACGCAAGTAGGAGTGCGAGCGCTCTGCGCGGGGCGGACGTCTCCGGCTCGGCCTGCGTGGGCTCACCCTTGTCGTCTGCTCCGAATCCGGGGCCGCCGGCGAAACCGTGTCCGCCCGGCTGCTGCCCAATTCGCACTGCGTCTCCTCGCACGACTGTCGTTCTCTGGCGCTCGGCCACTTGCTCGCATGCCTCCGGCACGCGTTGACTCTCCACGGCGACACTTCGGCACCTGGGCGCACGAAGTCATCCTCATCCACCACCGCGGAAGCCGACGAACGTGCGCCTACTACGACCGATGGTAGACGGCTGGGTTTGCACCTCCAATTCGCAGGGCACCCAAAGTGAGGAATATGTCGCCTACGAGTAACCCGTGCGCAATCGCCCGGGGGAAGGCACGACAGTAGGGTCGGACAGAACTAGGCTGGTGAAGGACGTCCTTCGGCACCGACTGCGTGCGTGCTCCACCCAGGCGCATCGCAGTGGCCGCCGAGCGACGATTCCTCGGAGCCACAACTCGAACGAATGTCAGGAGATTTCTGCTCGTGTCGATCACAGACGATATTGACGTCCTCACCACGGCGCACCACCCGAGCGACTGGACGGACCTGGACACCCGAGCGGTCGACACCGTTCGTGTTCTGGCAGCGGACGCAGTGCAGAAGGTCGGCAACGGCCACCCCGGAACCGCGATGAGCCTGGCTCCCCTCGCCTACACCCTCTTTCAGCGCACCATGCGCCACGATCCCACCGACACGCACTGGATCGGCCGCGACCGGTTCGTGCTCTCGTGCGGGCACTCGAGCCTGACCCTCTACCTGCAGCTCTACTTGGGCGGCTTCGGACTCGAGCTCGCCGACATCGAGGCACTGCGCACCTACAAGTCGAAGACTCCCGGACACCCGGAGTTCCGTCACACCGACGGCGTCGAGATCACCACCGGACCGCTCGGCCAGGGACTCGCGTCCGCCGTGGGCATGGCCATGGCGGCCCGCCGCGAGCGTGGCCTGTTCGATCCCGAGCCCGCTCTCGGTGAAAGTCCGTTCGACCACTTCATCTACGTGATCGCCTCCGACGGAGACATCGAAGAAGGCGTCACGTCCGAGGCGTCGTCGCTGGCCGGTACTCAGCAGCTCGGCAACCTGATCCTGTTCTACGACGACAACAAGATCTCGATCGAGCACTCCACCGACATCGCCCTCTCCGAGAACACGGCCGCGCGCTACGAGGCCTACGGCTGGCACGTCCAGGTGGTCGAGGGCGGCGAGAACGTCACGGCGATCGAAGAGGCCGTCGAGGCTGCCAAGGCCGTCACCGACAAGCCGTCGATCATCGTGCTGCGCACCATCATCGGTTTCCCGGCCCCCACGATGATGAACACCGGTGCAGTCCACGGTGCCGCACTGGGCGACGAGGAGATCGCCAAGGTCAAGCAGGCACTCGATTTCGACCCCGCCAAGACGTTCGAGGTCACCGACGAGGTCATCGGCCACACCCGAAAGCTGCAGGAACGCGGCCGCAAGGCCCACGCCGACTGGAGCGTCGAATTCGACGCCTGGGCCGCGCGCGAGCCCGAGCGCAAGAAGCTGCTGGACCGCCTCACCCAGGGCACGTTGCCCGAGAACTGGACCGACGTTCTGCCCACCTGGGAGCCCGGCAGCAAGGCCGTCGCGACACGTGCGGCGTCGGGCGAGGTCCTCAACGCCGTCGGACCTGTCCTCCCGGAGCTGTGGGGCGGCTCGGCCGACCTGGCCGGCAGCAACAACACGACGATCAAGGGCGCGAAGTCCTTCGGCCCCACGTCCATCTCCACCGACGACTGGGACGCCGAGCCGTACGGCCGCACGCTGCACTTCGGCATCCGTGAGCACGCGATGGGTGCCATCCTCTCCGGCATCGTCATGCACGGCCCGACCCGCGCATACGGCGGAACGTTCATGCAGTTCAGCGACTACATGCGGCCGGCAGTTCGGCTCGCGTCGTTGATGGACATCGACCCCATCTACGTGTGGACACACGATTCCATCGGCCTCGGCGAGGACGGCCCGACGCACCAGCCGGTCGAGCACCTCGCCGCGCTGCGGGCCATCCCCAACCTCTCGGTGGTACGCCCCGGTGACGCCAACGAGACCGCATTCGCATGGCAGGCAGTGCTGGCCAAGTCCAGCAGCAGCGGACCCGTCGGCCTCGCGCTGACGCGTCAGGGCATCCCGATTCTCGAGGGCACCAGCTTCGAGGGCGTCTCCAAGGGCGGATACATCCTCGCCGAGTCGTCCAAGGCGACCCCGGACGTCGTGCTGATCGGCACCGGTTCGGAGCTGCAGTACGCCGTGGAAGCGCAGAAGCAGCTCGAGGCGCAGGGCATCGCCGCCCGCGTCGTCTCGATGCCGTGCGTCGAGTGGTTCGAGAGCCAGGACCAGAACTACCGCGACCAGGTGATCCCGCCCACCGTCAAGGCCCGGGTGTCGATCGAAGCCGGTATCGCTATGCCGTGGTGGAAGATCGTCGGCGGCTTCGGCGAGATCATCTCGCTCGAGCACTACGGCGAATCTGCCGATGCTGCAACACTTTTCCGCGAGTTCGGCTTCACGGCCGAGGCCGTCACCGCAGCCGCACAGCGCTCCATCACCAATGTGAAGGGATAATCCATGACCCAGAACAAGAATCTCGCAGAGCTCTCCGCCGCCGGAATCTCGGTATGGCTGGACGACCTGTCCCGTGACCGCATCCGCTCGGGCAACCTGAAGGACCTGATCGACACCAAGAGTGTCGTCGGAGTCACCACCAACCCGTCGATCTTCCAGGCAGCCCTGAGCTCGGGCGAGGCATACGCCGAGCAGGTGACCAAGCTCGCCGGTGAAGGTGCCGACGTCGAGACCACGATCCGTACGGTCACCACGGACGACGTCCGTGAGGCCTGCGACATCCTGATGCCTCAGTACGAGGCCAGTGCAGGCGTGGACGGACGGGTGTCGATCGAGGTCGATCCCCGCATGGCCCACGACGCAGACAAGACCTACGAGCAGGCCGTCGAACTGTGGAAGATCGTCGACCGCCCGAACCTGCTCATCAAGATTCCGGCCACCGAGGCCGGAATTCCCGCAATCGCCAAGGTGATCGGCGAGGGCATCAGCGTCAACGTCACGCTGATCTTCTCCGTCGAGCGCTACGAACTGGTGATGAACGCGTACCTCGAGGGGCTCGAGAAGGCCCGCGCGGCCGGTCACGACCTCGACAAGATCCACTCGGTCGCGTCGTTCTTCGTCTCCCGCGTGGACAGCGAGATCGATTCCCGGCTCGATGCGATCGGCACCCCCGACGCCGAGGCGCTCAAGGGCAAGGCCGCTCTGGCCAATGCTCGGCTCGCATACGTGGCGTACCAGCAGATCTTCGAGGTCGCTCCTCGGTTCCGCGAGCTCGTCGGCAGTGGCGCGCGCGCTCAGCGGCCGCTGTGGGCGTCGACCGGCGTCAAGTCCGACGCCTACCCGGACACCATGTACGTCACCGAGCTCGTCTCGCCCAACACCGTGAACACGATGCCCGAGAAGACCATGGACGCGGTTGCCGATCACGGCGAGATCGTCGGCGACACCGTCTCGGGCAAGGGACCGGAATCGCAGGAGATCTTCGACCGCATCTCGGCGCTCGGTATCGACATCACCGATGTCTTCGTGACGTTGGAGAACGAAGGCGTCCAGAAGTTCGAGGCCGCCTGGAACGAGTTGCTCGAGGCCACCGGCGAGCAGCTTCGCCAAGCAGGTCAGAAGAGCTGACCGACTGTGCCCACCGCAGAAACCGAACCTCTCCATTCCGCGGACTGGCTCAACCCTCTCCGCGACGCGCGGGACAAGCGGCTCCCCCGCATCGCGGGCCCGTGCAGCATGGTCATCTTCGGAGTGACCGGAGATCTCGCGCGTAAGAAGCTCATGCCTGCGGTGTACGACCTGGCGAACCGGGGGCTTCTACCCCCCGGTTTCGCCCTGGTCGGATTTGCCCGGCGGGAATGGCAGAACCAGGACTTCGCCAAGATCGTGCACGACTCCGTGCGCGATCACGCGCGAACACCGTTCAGTGAGGAGGTGTGGAACACCCTCGCCGAGGGATTCCGCTTCGTCCAGGGCTCCTTCGACGACGACGAGGCGTTCGACGAGCTGTCACGAACACTGACCGAGCTCGACGAGACCCGCGGCACCGGCGGTAATCACGCCTTCTATCTGTCCATCCCGCCCAGCGCTTTCCCTGTCGTCCTCGAGCAGTTGTCGCGCTCGGGCCTGGCGCAGAGCAAGGACGGCAATTGGCGACGCGTGGTCATCGAGAAGCCGTTCGGACACGACCTGCAGAGCGCGAAAGAGCTCAACGCTGTCGTGAACCGAGTGTTCCCCGAGGACACAGTGTTTCGCATCGACCACTACCTCGGCAAGGAGACGGTGCAGAACATCCTGGCACTGCGCTTCGCCAACCAGCTGTTCGATCCGATCTGGAATGCGCACTACGTCGACCACGTTCAGATCACGATGGCCGAGGACATCGGATTGGGCGGTCGCGCCGGGTACTACGACGGAATCGGTGCCGCCCGTGACGTCATCCAGAACCACCTTCTGCAGCTTCTCGCCATCACTGCGATGGAGGAGCCGGTCAGCTTCAACCCCAAGGAGTTGCAGTCCGAGAAGATCAAGGTGCTCTCGGCAACCAAACTTGCCGAGCCACTCGATCGCACCTCGGCGCGCGGTCAGTACTCCGCGGGGTGGCAGGGCAGTCAGAAAGTGAAGGGGCTCAAGGAGGAAGAGGGATTCGACTCCGAGTCGAACACCGAGACCTACGCCGCCATCACCCTGGAGGTGGATACGCGGCGCTGGGGTGGGGTGCCGTTCTATCTCCGCACCGGCAAGGCACTCGGGCGTCGAGTCACCGAGATCGCGATGGTGTTCAAGCGCGCTCCGCACCTGCCGTTCGACGCGACGATGACCGAAGAACTCGGTCAGAATGCGTTGGTGATCCGAGTCCAGCCCGACGAGGGCGTGACGATGCGCTTCGGCTCCAAGGTGCCGGGATCGAGCATGCAGGTGCGCGACGTCAGCATGGACTTCAGCTACGGCCAGGCGTTCACCGAGTCCTCTCCCGAGGCATACGAGCGCCTCATCCTCGATGTGCTGCTCGGCGAGCCGTCGCTGTTCCCGGTCAATGCCGAAGTGGAACTGTCGTGGAAGATCCTGGATCCGATTCTGGAATTCTGGGCTTCCGGCGGCACCGCGGAACCGTACGAAGCCGGTACCTGGGGGCCTTCCTCGGGTGACGAGATGATGCACCGCACCGGACGCGAATGGAGAAGGCCGTGATTGTCGACATCCCCGCCACGACGACGGCCGAGGTCGGCAAGAAGTTGGTGGAGGTGCGTGAAGCAGGCGGTGCGGTGACCATCGGTCGGGTGCTGACGCTGATCGTCGCCAGCCGTGATCCGGCCAAAGCCGAACGAGCGATCGACGCAGCCAACGAAGCGAGCCGTGAGCATCCGTGCCGCGTCATCGTGCTCATCCACGGAGACCGATCCGCCGAGTCGAGCCTCGACGCACAGATCCGGGTGGGCGGCGACGCCGGAGCGTCGGAGGTCGTGGTGCTGCGCTTGAACGGCGAACTCGCCGATCACGAGCACAGTGTGGTCATCCCGTTCCTGCTGCCCGATACCCCGATCGTGGCGTGGTGGCCGGACGAGGCACCGACCGTTCCGGCGAAGGATCCGCTGGGACGCTTGGCAATTCGGCGGATCACCGATGCCACCAACTCCCCCGACACCACCGCAACGATCAAGGGTCGGCTCAGCAGCTACACCGAGGGCGACACCGATCTTTCCTGGAGTCGCATCACCTACTGGCGCGGTCTGTTGGCCACCGCACTCGACCAGGCTCCGTTCGAGGCTGTCGTCTCGGCCACGGTGTCGGGACTGGCCGAGGAGCCCGCACTCGACATCCTGGCCGGTTGGTTGGCCGCCAAACTGGACGTTCCGGTCCACCGCCGTGCGGGTGAGCTCAAGGTGGAGCTGATCAGAGAGAACAGCAGCATTTCGCTGACGCGACCGCAGACCGGCAAGACCGCGACCCTTCGGCGCACCGGTCAACCCGACGCCGAAGTCGCACTGGCGCGTCGCAACACGCGAGAGTGCCTCGCCGAGGAACTGCGCAGACTCGACACGGACGAGATCTACGAACTCGCCCTGCACGGACTGTCGAAAGTGAGCTATGAGTAAGACAACGGTACTTCAGTACCTGGACGCACAGGCCCTGGTCGACGCCGCACGATCTCGCTTCGTCGACGTGGTCACGGCCGCACAGGCCCAGCGAGGCTTCGCATCGGTGGTGTTGACCGGTGGTGGCACCGGAATCGCGCTGCTGGAGGCGCTGCGCGCGGACTCCGGCGCGATCGACTGGGGCAAGGTCGACATCTACTTCGGCGACGAGCGCTTCCTGCCCTCGGGCGATCCGGAACGCAACGAGGTACAGGCCTCGGAGGCCTTGCTCGATCACGTCGATGTCCATCCCGACCGAGTGTTCCGGATGGCCGCATCCGACGGACCGCACGGAAGCGACCCCGAGGTGGCCGCGGCAACGTATGCGCAGATCCTGCATTCCGGATCGGAGGGTGGCCCGACGCCCCAATTCGACGTCCATCTCCTCGGAATGGGCGGTGAGGGCCACATCAATTCACTCTTCCCCCACACCGATGCAGTGCGCGAACAGCACCGCTTCGTCGTGGCGGTCGAGGACTCCCCCAAGCCCCCGCCGGTGCGCATCACACTGACGCTGCCGGCTGTTCGCCGCGCACAGCACGTGTGGTTGCTCGTCTCGGGAGCGAACAAGGCCGACGCCGTCGCGGCCGCGGTGGGCGGGGCCGATTCCGACGAGGTCCCGTCGGCCGGCGCGCTGGGCACCGAATCCACGGTCTGGTTCCTCGATGCCGGTGCAGCGTCCAAGCTGGACACCGTGTGATCTCACCCGACTAGTCGGGTTCGGCAGCGTCGGGGTCACATTCCGGCCGCTCGCAGTCGTAGTCGCCGATGCACCGGGCTCGTCCTGTCCTCGAGCGACCGATCCGCCTACCGTTCGCGCGGTAGGCGGATCCGTCTCTCCAGGTGTCCGTCGTTCTGCAGCACTGCCTCATACCTCGTTGGACGCGACCCGCCGCCGACCGGTTCCTCGCCCCCGAAGAGGGGCTAGCCGCTGTTGCGCAGTGCCGTCGCGAGACCGTTCATCGTCAGCAGGATTCCTCGCTTGACCCGTTCGTCGTCGTCACCGTTGCGGTAACGCCGGAGCATCTCCACCTGCATCTGATTGAGCGGCTCGAGGTACGGGAACCGGTTGTGCACGGAGCGTTCCAGCGACGGGTTGTCTTCGAGCAGGCGACTGTGGCCGGTGATCTTCAGGTACATCCGCACCGTCGTGGCATGTTCGGCTTCGATCATGCCGAAGATCCGCGCACGCAGGTCTGCGTCGGGAACCAACTCCGCGTACCGCGCCGCGATACCCAGATCCGACTTGGCCATGACCTGCGCAAGGTTGGACATAACGGTCTGGAAGAACGGCCACTTCCGATACAGGTCGGTCAGTACCTCGAGCTTGGCGTCGTCGTCGCCGACCCACTCCTCGAACGCCGAACCGGTGCCGTACCACCCGGGCAGCATGACGCGGCACTGACTCCACGACATCACCCATGGAATGGCACGCAGGTCGTACACCGAGTTCGTCGGCTTCCTCGATGCCGGACGGGAGCCGATGTTCAGCTCACCGACCTCGGCAACCGGAGTCGACGTGCGGAAGTACTCGACGAACCCGGGCTCCTCGTGCACCAGCCGACCGTATGCCGCGCGGGCCTTCGCAGCGAGGTCGTCCAGGATGTCGTACGCGGCTTCTGCGCCGTCCCCGAGACCTTCGACGTCCAGCAGAGTCGATTCGAGGGTTCCGGCAACCAGAGACTCGAGGTTGCGACGCGCCATGGACGGCTCGGCGTATTTGGCCGCGATGATCTCGCCTTGCTCGGTGAGCCGTAGCGATCCCTGCACCACTCCGGGCGGCTGCGCCAGGATCGCGTCGTAACTGGGACCGCCGCCGCGGCCGACCGTGCCGCCGCGACCGTGGAAGAGCCGCAGGCGAATACCCGTCTTGCGTGAGGCCTCGAGCAGATCGAGCTCCGCGCGGTACAGCGCCCAGTTCGCCGCGAGGTATCCACCGTCCTTGTTCGAATCCGAATACCCGAGCATGACTTCCTGATTCATGCCGCGCCCGGCCACCAGCGCACGGTAGATCGGAACGTCGAGCGTGGCGAGCAACGTCGCTGCGCCCTGCTGGAGATCCTCGATGGTCTCGAACAGCGGCACGACACCCACCGTCGACGTGGGCGCCGAACCGTCGGTGCCGGGGTCGAATATCCCTGCTTCCTTGAGCAGCAACGCCGCTTCGAGCATGTCACTGACCGACTGACACATGCTGATGATGTAGTTCTGGATGGTGTCGGGGCCCAGGTGGTCGATGGCCTCCTTGGCGGCCCTGACGATGCCCAGTTCCTTGGTGGCGAGCTCGCTGAGTTGCGCGTTGGGGCCGACCAGCGGCCGCCTGGTCGCAAGTTCGTGCGACAGAACCGAGACCCGTTCGTCCTCCCCGAGGGACATGTAGTCCGGATGTACACCGGCCCAGGCCAGCAGCTCGGCGACCACCTCTTCGTGAGTCTCGGAGTTCTGCCTCATATCCAACGCCTGCAGATGGAAGCCGAACGTCTCGACCGACTGTCGGAGCCGGAGCAGTCGATCGTCGGCGATCAGGGCATCGCCGTCCGCCCGCAGCGCGCGGTCGATGATGTCGAGGTCGTCGAGGATGCCCTGCGGACCGTCGTACTTCTGCGCCCCGAGATCGATCCCGGAGACCGGCACCGCGTCGAGCACGGTCTGGGCGGTAGCGGTGAGCCGGGCCCGGATACCGATGACCGCGACCCGATACGGCTCGTCCGATCGACGGTCGTCCGGCTCGGTCGATGCGCCGGCCAGAGCCTTCAGATCCTCGGTGACATCCACCAGACGCGCGGACATCGACAATTCCTTCTCCAGCGCGACCAATTCGTCCAGGTAGTGCTCGAACGCTACGTATCCCGCCTGATGGGTCGCGGTGTGGACCACCTCTGCGGTCACGTTCGGGTTGCCGTCCCGATCGCCGCCGATCCAGGAGCCGGGGCGAAGAATGGGCCGTGGCAATAGGTCGTCCTCGGGCCACCGTGCCCGCAGGGCTGCCCGCACGTCCGCGTTCAACGCCGGCATGACATCGAACAGGGAGGACTCGAAGTACCGGAGGCCGACCTCGATCTCGTCCTGAATCCGCAAGCGCGACAATCGAATCAGAGCCGTCTCCCACAGGGTCAGCACTTGCCTGCGGATCTGCACGTCGATGGCGGCCAGTTCCTTCGCCGCGCTGGCGGCCTTGCCCTCACGCGCCGCGGCGGCGACATCACGGCGCCGCATCAGCTCGGTGATCTTGGACTGCACATCGAACACGGTGCGTCGACGCGTCTCGGTGGGGTGCGCGGTGATCACCGGTGCGACCAGCGCATCCGTCAGCGCCGCGGCCACCTGCTCGCGCGACGGGGCCGCGGCATCGATCTTGAGCCAGGTGGCGTCGAGGCTGCTGTCCTGCGGCGGGTCCTCGCGGTCGAGGTGAATCGCGCGACGACGTTCGCGGTGCAGGTCCTCGGCAAGATTGGCCAGCAGCGAGAAGTGACTGAATGCTCGAATGAGTGGAACCGCTTGTGCCACTTCGACATCGGTGTAGCGCCCGACCGAGTCGTCGCGCTCGATCTCGGATCTGCGTACCGCGAAGGATTCGACTCGCGCCGCTTCGATCAACTCGAATACGTCGTCGCCCTCGTGCTCGCGAATGATCTCACCCAGGATGCCGCCGAGATAGCGGATGTCCTCACGAAGAGGCTCTGTCATCTCCCGACCCTGAGCTGTCGGTGGGACGAAGGCTGGGGAACCGACTGACTCGTAGGAGGATTCGCTCATCCACCCAGTATCGTCGCTCCGTCACCAACTCGCACTCGGAGCCGAATTCGATCAGGTGTACTTGATCTCCAGACCGATACCGAGAATGGCGATGAGCCAGATGATGCCGGTGAAGACCGTGAGGCGATCGAGGTTCTTTTCGACAACGGTGGAGCCGGACAGGCTGGACTGCACACCGCCACCGAACAGGCTGGACAATCCGCCGCCCTTGCCGCGATGCAGCAGGATCAGCAAGATCAGCGCCAGGCTGGTGATGACCAGCAGAATATCCAGAAACAGATCCATGTCCACCTCAAACTCGATTCGATGCCTTCAGCAGCCTACCTGGCCCCGAGAACGGCTTCGGACACCCCGCCGAAGCGAGGTGTCCGAGAACCGTTCGATACAGCGTTGCCGATGGCCGATCAGGGCAGCGGGCCGCCTGCGGCGATAGCCGACAGTGTGGCGAACTCGTCCGCCTTGAGCGAAGCGCCACCGACCAATGCGCCGTCGACGTCGGGCTGGCCGACGATCTCGCCGACGTTCTTCGCGTTGACCGAGCCGCCGTACAGCACGCGGACGCCTGCGGCGACCTCGTCCGAGGACAGCGACTTCAGCTCCTCGCGGATGGCGCCGCACACTTCCTGCGCGTCCGACGCCGACGCGACACGGCCCGTTCCGATCGCCCACACCGGCTCGTAGGCGATGACGATCTTGGAGATGTCCTCCGCCGACAATCCACTGAGCGAACCACGCAGCTGCGTGACGTTGTAGGCCACGTGCTCGCCGGCCTCGCGGATGTTCAGACCCTCTCCGATGCACACGATCGGGGTGAGGCCGTTCTTCAGGGCCGCCTTCGTCTTGGCGAGCACGACTGCGTCGTCCTCGCTGTGCAACGTGCGTCGTTCGGAGTGACCGACGACGACGAAGGTGCACCCCAGCTTGGCCAGCATCGATCCGCTGATCTCGCCGGTGAAGGCTCCCTTGTCCTCGGACGAGACGTCCTGTGCACCGTAGGTGAGCAGGAGTTTGTCGCCCTCGACCAGAGTCTGCACGCTGCGGATGTCGGTGAACGGCGGAATCACCGTCACGTCGACCTTGTCGAAGTACTTCTCGGGCAACGAGAACGCGATCTTCTGCACCAGCGAGATCGCCTCGAGGTGGTTGAGGTTCATCTTCCAGTTGCCCGCGATGAGCGGCTTACGTGCCATGCGTTACGCCTCCAGGACGGATAGGCCGGGGAGCTGCTTGCCTTCGAGGTACTCGAGGGAAGCACCGCCGCCGGTGGAGATGTGCGAGAAGCCGTCGTCGGGCAGTCCGAGGGTGCGCACCGCAGCCGCGGAGTCGCCGCCACCGACGACGCTGAACGCGCCCTTCTCGGTGGCGCCGATGATCGCTTCCGCGATGCCCTTGGTGCCGGCCGAGAACTTGTCGAACTCGAACACTCCTGCCGGTCCGTTCCAGAAGACGGTCTTGGCATTCGACAGGACGACGGAGAAACGACTGACCGAGTCGGGTCCGATGTCCAGGCCCATCCAGCCGTCCGGAATCTCGGACGCCTTCACGGTCTTCGCCTCGGCGTCCGCCGCGAACTTGTCTCCGACGACGATGTCGACGGGCAGGTGGATCACATCGCCGAAACGCTCGAGCAGGTCCTTGCAGACCCCGATCTGATCCTCCTGCAGCAGCGAGTTTCCGACCGAATAGCCCTGTGCAGCAAGGAAAGTGAATGCCATGCCGCCGCCGATGACAAGGGTGTCGACCTTGGGGGCCAACGCCTCGATGACGCCGAGCTTGTCCGAGACCTTGGAGCCGCCGAGCACCACCGCGTACGGACGTGCAGCGTCCTCGGTGAGCTTGGCCAGCACCTCGACCTCGGCCGCGACGAGGGTGCCCGCGTAATGCGGCAGCAACTGCGCCACGTCGTAGACCGACGCCTGCTTGCGGTGCACGACGCCGAATCCGTCGGAGACGAATGCTGCGTCGTCGCCGGCCAGAGCAACGAGCTCACGAGCCAGAGCAGCTCGCTCGGACTCGTCCTTGCTGGTCTCGCGCGGATCGAAGCGAATGTTCTCGAGCAGCAGCACGTCGCCGTCGGTCAGACCCTCGGCGCGAGCCTCGGCATCCTGACCCACCACGTCGCCCGCGAGCTGAACGTGGCGTCCGAGCAGCTCGCCGAGCTTCGCTGCGACCGGAGCCAGGCTGTACTTCGCGTCGGGCTTGCCGTCCGGACGACCGAGGTGTGCGGTGACGATGACCTTGGCACCCGCCTCGACCAGTGCCCGAAGAGTCGGGATCGACGCCTGGATACGGCCGGGATCGGTGATCGTGCCGTCCTCGAGCGGGACATTGAAGTCCGATCGCACGAGGACGCCACGGCCTTCGACACCGGCATCGAGCAGATCCTGCAGTGTCTTGACAGCCATCGGTGTCAGAGGGACTTGCCGACGAGACCGATGAGGTCGGCGAGGCGGTTGGAGTAGCCCCACTCGTTGTCGTACCAGGAGACGATCTTGACCTGGTCGTCGATGACCTTCGTCAGCGGCGCATCGAAGATCGACGAGTGCGGGTCGGTGACGATGTCCGAGGACACGATGGGATCGGTGTTGTACTTGAGGATGCCCTTCAGCGGGCCCTCGGCAGCGGCCTTCATCGCAGCGTTGATGTCCTCGGCGGAAGCCGACTTCTTCAGCAGTGCGGTCAGGTCGGTGACCGAGCCGGTGGGGATCGGAACCCGAAGCGCGTAGCCGTCGAGCTTGCCGAGCAGCTGCGGGAGAACCAGGCCGATGGCCTTGGCTGCACCGGTGCCGGTCGGCACGACGTTCAGCGCTGCGGCGCGGGCGCGACGCAGATCGCTGTGCGGGCCGTCCTGCAGGTTCTGATCCTGCGTGTACGCGTGAATCGTGGTCATCAGACCCGAGACGATGCCGAACTCGTCGTCGAGAACCTTGGCGATGGGGC
Organism: Rhodococcus sp. 14-2483-1-2; assembly: GCF_002259405.1. Taxonomy (GTDB): domain Bacteria; phylum Actinomycetota; class Actinomycetes; order Mycobacteriales; family Mycobacteriaceae; genus Rhodococcoides. Next base: position 335,518 of record NZ_NPFW01000022.1, read on the forward strand.
CGAGGCAGTTGGTGGTGCACGACGCGTTGGAGATGATGTTCTGGCTGCCGTCGTACTTGTCGTCGTTGACGCCCATCACGATGGTGATGTCCTCGCCCTTGGCAGGCGCGGAGATGATGACCTTCTTGGCACCGGCGTCGATGTGGCCCTGTGCCTTCGCAGCGTCGGTGAAGATGCCGGTGGACTCGACGACGACGTCGACGCCCAGGTCACCCCACGGAAGTGCGGACGGGCCCTCGCGCAGCGACAGCGCCTTGATCTTCTGGCCACCGACGACGATGGTGTCCTCGCCCTCGAGCGAGACGTCGTGCGGCAAGCGGCCCAGGATCGAGTCGTACTTGAGCAGGTGTGCGAGCGATGCGTTGTCGGTCAGGTCGTTGACAGCAACGATTTCGATGTCGGTGGTACCGAGCGCCTTCTGCGCATCGACAGCCCTGAAGAAGTTACGCCCGATGCGGCCGAAGCCGTTGACGCCTACCCGGATCGTCACTGTTCGCTCCTAAAAGTTGTGAAAACAGATGTCTGATTGTTCCTGCGTGCGGGGTGCCACACGCGGTTCCCACCCTAGTGTGCGCGCAGGCAGAGCGCGCGCATCACACGATCGAGCCGATCACGCCTCGTCGAGCAGTTCGGCGGTGACCGCCGACTCGGTGTCCGGAATTCCGGTTTCCTTCGCCTTGCGGTCGGCCATCGACAGCAGACGTCGGATTCGGCCTGCCACAGCGTCCTTGGTCATCGGTGGGTCGGCCAACTGGCCCAGTTCCTCCAGAGACGCCTGCCGATGCTGGACTCGGAGCGAGCCCGCCGCGGCCAGATGATCCGGCACGTCGTCGCCGAGAATGTGCAGGGCCCGCTCGACACGCGCTGCGGCGGCCACGGCGGCCCTGGCCGAGCGGCGCAGGTTGGCGTCGTCGAAGTTGGCGAGCCGGTTCGCGGTGGCCCTGACCTCGCGTCGCATGCGTCGTTCTTCCCAGATCAACCGAGTGTCCTGTGCGCCCATCCGCGTGAGCAGTGCCCCGATCGCCTCGCCGTCGCGGACGACCACTCGATCCGTGCCGCGGACCTCGCGTGCCTTGGCGGCGACGCCGAGACGTCGAGCGGCTCCGACGAGCGCGAGCGCTGCTTCGGGGCCCGGGCAGCTGATCTCCAGGGCCGACGATCGACCGGGTTCGGTGAGTGAACCGTGCGCCAGGAATGCCCCACGCCATGCTGCCTCGGAGTCCCCCACCGTGCCGCCGACGACCTGCGCGGGCAGGCCGCGAACCGGGCGGCCGCGTAGGTCCAACAGGCCGGTCTGCCGCGCCAGCGCCTCGCCGTCCTTGGCGACGCGCACCACGTAGCGAGAGGTCTTGCGGAGCCCGCCTGCTCCGAGCATGTGCACGTCGGAGGAGTAGCCGTACAGCTCGAAGATCTCCCGACGCAGTCGTCTCGCAATGGACCCGAGGTCCACCTCGGCCTCGACCACCACCCGGCCCGCCACGATGTGCAGTCCGCCTGCGAATCGCAGCAGTGCGGACACCTCGGCCTTGCGGCAACTGACCTGACTGACGGTGAGCCTGCTCAGCTCGTCCTTGACCTCCGCTGTCATGGCCACGAAGTGATCCCCTCTCTGCGTGCGGCAGTCGGTACGGTGCCGTCGGTGGACGACACGATGGAGCCGAGAGCCGCAGCAAGCTTGCCGTAATGATGTGCGTGGGTGCCGTTTTCGGCAACGTCGACGTAAACGACCTCGGCACCGAGCCGGGCTGCCGCCCGCGCCACGTGCTCGCGGTTGCTGCCTTCCGGGACCGAGGCGGAATCGACCAACACGTAGTCGATTCCCAAATCCGGTGCGTGTTGGGAGAGTACGTGGACATGGCGCTCGGCGGAGAATCCGGTGGTCTCGCCCAGTTCGGGTGCCAGGTTCAACACCAGTACTTTCGGCGCGCTCGTGCGAGCCAGCGCGGCGAGCTGATCCGGCACCAGCACGTGTGGGATGACGCTGGAGAACCACGATCCCGGTCCGAGCACCACGAGGTCGGCCTTCTCGATCGCAGCGAGCGCATCCGCGGAGGCGGGCGGTTCGGGTGGAAGCAGTCGGACGCGGCGGACCTTGCCCGGAGTCGTCGCCACTGCCACCTGTCCGCGAATGACACGGCTCACGCGTGGGTCGTCCTCGAGACCGGAGACGTCGGCCTCGATGTCGAGTGCGATCGGCGACATCGGAAGCACTCGTCCTTCGATTCCGAGCATCCGCACCATCTCGTCCAGTGCGGCGATCGGGTCGCCCAGTACCTCGGTCAGGCCGGCGAGGATGAGGTTGCCCACAGAATGTCCGGCCAGAGCGCCCGTGCCACCGAAGCGGTGCTGCAGGACATCGGTCCAGAGTTGCGTTCTCTCGTCCGAGCGTGCCAGCGCGGCCAGTGCCATACGCAGGTCCCCGGGCGGAATGACGCCGAGCTCGGCGCGCAGACGCCCCGAGGATCCCCCGTCGTCGGCGACCGTGACGACGGCGGTGACGTCGTGACCGAGCAACCGGGCCGCCGACAGCGTGGCGTACAGGCCGTGGCCGCCTCCGAGCGCGACGATCTTCGGGCCGGATACCGGTACTTCGGTGTCGAACTCGCTCATTCGCGACCCAGATCCCGATGCAGCACGCGCACCGACACATCGCCCTGATCGGCGAGAATTGCGGCCAGTGCTTCGGTCATCGCGACACTTCGGTGCTTTCCTCCGGTGCAACCAACGGCCACCGTCATGTATCTCTTGCCTTCCCGCACGTATCCCTCGATCGTCAAATTCAGCAGGTGCGTGTATGTCTGCAGGTAGTCGCGTGCCCCGTCCTGCCCCAGCACGTAATCGCGGACGTCCGCGTCCTGGCCGGTGTGTTCGCGCAGCTCGGGGACCCAGTGTGGATTGGGCAGAAAGCGCACGTCGCACACCAGGTCGGCGTCCATCGGCAGGCCGTACTTGAATCCGAACGACTGGACGGTGACGCCGACGCCGGTGGTGTCGGCGTCGCCGAACACCGTCTCGATCTTGCGCCGCAACTGGTGCACCGACAGTGATGTGGTGTCCACGGTCAGATCCGCAGCTGCCTTGACCTGGGCGAGTCGCAGCCGTTCGGCGGTGATGCCCTCGGTCAACGTTCCGTCCTGGCCGTCGTTCTGCAGAGGATGGCTGCGCCGGTTGGACTCGAATCGACGGATCAGCACGGCGTCGGACGCGTCGAGGAAGAGCACTCTGTTGCGTACGCCCTTGGAGTCGAGTTCTTTCACGACCCAGCCCAGATCGCCGGTGAACAGGCGGCTTCGAACGTCCATCACCAGTGCCAGGCGCTCGATTCTGGGCTGGGACTCGAGCCCGAGATCGACCATCTTGGAGATGAGCTCCGGCGGCAGGTTGTCGGCGACGTACCAGCCGAGATCCTCGAGAATTTTGGCCGCAGTGCGCAATCCGGCGCCGGACACCCCGGTGACCAACGCCACCTCGATCTCGTCGTGCCGCGACTCCCCCTCGGAGGACTGTTCGAGGTGCTCTTCGGACGGTGGATGTCTCTGTGTCTGGTGTTCGCTCACTACGAAGCCTGTCCCGCCGATTCCACACGCGGTGCGATCGCATGTTCCGCCGTGTTCTCGCCCGATGTCGTTGCAGTTGCGCTGCCATCATCGCCTACATCGGCGTCGTCCGTGTCGGAACCCAGCGCGGCCAGCACCGACTTGGCCGTGGTCTCTCCGATCCCGGGAACCTCGACGATCTCCGCGACCGTCGCACGCTTGAGGTTGGCAACCGAACCGAAGTGTGCCACCAGCGCCGTTCGACGTGACTCGCCGAGTCCGCGGACCGAATCGAGAGCCGACGCCGTCATCCGCCGTGATCGCTTGCTGCGATGGAACGTGATCGCGAACCGGTGCGCTTCGTCGCGAACCCGCTGCAGCAGGTAGAGCGACTCGCTCGTGCGCGGCAGGATGACCGGATCCTCCTCCCCCGGAACCCATACCTCCTCGAGCCGCTTCGCCAGGCCGACCACCGCAACATCGGTCACGCCGAGCTCGTCCAGTACCGCCGCGGCAGCGGCCACCTGAGGGGCACCACCGTCGACGACGAACAGGTTGGGTGGATACGCGAATTTTCGCGGTCGTCCGGTCTGCGGATCCAGCGCCGCTTCGGGGGCCAGATCGCCCCCGGTCCCCTCGGCCGAACCGTCCGCGGAGTGCCGCAGGAATCGGCGACGAGTCACCTCGGCGATACTCGCCACGTCGTCGGAGTGCCCGTCGCCTGCCGCTTCCTTGATCGCATAGTGGCGATAGTCGCTCTTGCGGGGCAATCCGTCCTCGAAGACGACGAGCGAGGCGACCACGTCGGTTCCCTGCACGTGGGAGATGTCGATGCACTCGATGCGCAGCGGTGCGGAATCGAGATCGAGCGCCTCCTGGATGCCTTGCAGCGCAGCCGATCTCGACGTGAAGTCGCCTGCGCGTTTGAGTTTGTGCTGCTGCAGGGCCTCCTTGGCGTTGCGTTCGACGGTCTCGGCCAACGCCTTCTTGTCGCCGCGTTGGGGAACACGCAGGGTCACGTTCGAGCCCCGGAGTTCACTGAGCCAGACCTGTACCTCGTCGGCGTTGTCCGGCAGGACCGGAACCAGCACTTCCCTCGGGACTGCATTGGAACCACCGTCGTCGCCGCCCGGTGCCTGTGCGGACAGGGCAGCCTGCTCGCCGTAGAACTGCGTCAGAAACTGTTCGACCAGAGCGGGGAGATCGGCCTCGTCCTGGCGTTCGATCACCTCGCCTGCCTTCTCCACCACCCAGCCGCGTTGCCCTCGTACACGGCCGCCTCGGACATGGAAGACCTGAACGGCAGCTTCCAGGGCATCGGTGGCGAAGGCGACGAGATCGGCGTCGGTGCCGTCGCCGAGCACCACCGCCTGCTTCTCCAATGCTCGACGCAGCGCACCGACGTCGTCTCGAAGACGCGCAGCGGTCTCGAAATCCAGGTCCTCGGATGCAGCCTGCATCTTCTTCTCGAGCTGACGAACCAGCTTGTCCGTCTTTCCGGCCAGGAAGTCGCAGAAGTCCTCGACGGTGCGGCGATGCTCGTCGGCACTGACCCGGCCGACGCACGGTGCCGAGCACTTGTCGATGTACCCCAGCAGGCATGGCCTGCCGATCTGATTGTGGCGCTTGAACACTCCGGTCGAGCACGTGCGCGCAGGAAATACTCGCAGCAGGAGATCCAGCGTCTCGCGAATGGCCCACGCGTGCGCGTAGGGGCCGAAATAGCGCACGCCCTTGCGTCTGGGTCCGCGGTAGACGAACAACCGCGGGTATTCCTCGTTCATCGTCACCGCGAGCATCGGGTAGCTCTTGTCGTCGCGGTAGCGGACGTTGAACCGTGGATCGAATTCCTTGATCCAGTTGTACTCGAGCTGCAGGGCCTCGACTTCGGTGGTCACCACGGTCCACTCCACCGAAGCCGCGGTGGTGACCATCTGACGAGTACGTGGATGCAGAGACGCTATGTCTGCGAAGTAGGAATTGAGCCGACTGCGGAGGCTTTTGGCCTTTCCCACGTAGACGACGCGACCGTGCGGATCTCGAAATTTGTACACCCCCGGCTCCACCGGGATGGTTCCGGTGGCCGGGCGGTAGGTAGCGGGGTCGGACACGGCATCCACGTTAGCCGTCGGGTCCGACGTTCTCCGCATCCGCAGCTCAGCTGCGGTGCGGAGGAACGACGTCAGTCCTGATCGACCTGAGCGGGCGCGTATTTGCGTTCGAGGGTGCGGAACTTTCGTACCGCAGACACCGCATGGTCACGATCGTTGGACTGGATGGCCATCACGTTGATGAACTCGTCGTCGGGAATGTCGACCCTGGCCCACATCGCGCCGTCGGGGAAGGACAGACCACGCACCAGATCCCATTCGATGAGACGCTCCGACAACAGGTTCCGTACCGCGACACCTGCAGGCCCGACGCGAATGCGCGGGCGCGTCAGCACGAGCGCCAGGCCTCCCAGAAGAAGTCCGATTCCCGCCATCGCCAGTTGGTCGGCGGTTCTGAAGTACACACCGGTCGGCGACACTCGCAGCAGGACGGCGACGGTGGAGTGCGCCACCACGAGCAGTACCGCCGTCGCGATGGCGTACCGAGCCGATTTGCGCGACTTCACTTCCATGTCCCACTCGGCGGACGGTGCGCTGCCGGTCACGTGAACTCCTGATTCGTCCATGGCTGGCGTAAGTGCTTGAGGGTGAGAGCTGTGTCGATCGCGGCCGCCGTGGCCTGAGCGCCCTTGTCCTCGAACGAACCGGGCAGTCCGGCGCGATCGAGCGCCTGCTGCTCGTCGTTGGTGGTGAGCACGCCGTTGGTGACCGGAGTGCCCTCGTCGAGCGAGACTCGCGTCAGACCGGCCGTCACGGCGTCGCACACGTACTCGAAATGCGGTGTGCCCCCGCGAATGACGACACCGAGAGCAACGACGGCGTCGTGGTTGCGGGCCAGTTCCTGCGCCACGACGGGCAGTTCGATGGCTCCGGCCACACGGATGACCGTGACGTCTGCGATCCCCGCCGACTCTGCCTTGCGGAGTGCACCGTCGAGCAGCGCCTGGGAGATCCTCTGGTGCCACTGACCGGCGACTATCGCCAGCTTGAGATCACTCGCGCCTGCCAGCTGCAGGGTGGGTTCGCCTTCGCCGCTCATGAGGTGGTCCCATTTTCCTGGGCGGGAGTGGAGCCTGCGGAATGACCGGTTTCGTACTCGTCGAGCCCGGTGAGGTCGTGGCCCATCCGGTCGCGTTTGGTGCGCAGGTAGGTGAGGTTCTCCGCGTTGGCGCGCAGCGGCATCGGCACCCGCTCGGTGACGTGCAGGCCGTAGCCGTCGAGGCCCACCCGCTTGGCGGGATTGTTGGTCAGCAGCCGCATCGAGGACACGCCGAGGTCGACGAGGATCTGGGCACCGATCCCGTAGTCGCGGGAGTCGGCGGGGAGTCCGAGCTGCAGGTTGGCGTCGACGGTGTCGGAGCCTGCGTCCTGGAGTTGGTATGCCTGGAGTTTGTGCAGCAGACCGATGCCGCGCCCCTCGTGTCCGCGCATGTACAGCACGATGCCGCGCTCCTCGGCGGCGACCATTTCCAGGGCCGCGTCGAGCTGTGGTCCGCAGTCGCAGCGCAGTGATCCGAACACATCGCCGGTGAGGCATTCGGAGTGCACTCGAACGAGCACGTCGTTGCCGTCTCCGTCGGGGCCTGCGATGTCGCCGCGAACGAGCGCGACGTGTTCGACCTCGTCGTAGATGCTCTGATAGCCGACGGCTCGGAAAGTGCCGTGGCTGGTGGGGATTCGGGCGTCGGCGACGCGGACGACATGCTTCTCGTGCTTGCGGCGCCAGGCGATGAGGTCGGCGATGGAGATGAGGGCGAGGTCGTGTTCGTCGGCGAAGACGCGCAGCTCGTCGGTCTGGGCCATCGCGCCCTCGTCCTTCTGACTGACGATTTCGCAGATTACGCCCGCAGGCCGTAGGTCCGCCATGCGCGCGAGGTCGACGGCAGCCTCGGTGTGTCCGGGGCGACGCAGCACTCCGCCGTCCTTGGCGCGCAGCGGTACGACGTGGCCGGGACGGGTGAAGTCGTTGGCCCCGGTGTCGGGGTCGGCGAGCAGTCGCATCGTGGCCGCACGGTCGGAGGCCGAGATTCCGGTGCCGATGCCTTCGCGGGCGTCGACGGTGACGGTGTAGGCGGTGCCGTGCTTGTCCTGATTGGTGGCGAACATCGGCGGTAGGCCGAGGCGGTCGCAGTCCTCACCGGAGAGCGGAACGCAGAGGTAGCCGGAGGTGTAGCGGACCATGAAGGCGACCAGTTCCGGGGTGGCCTTCTCGGCGGCGAAGATGAGGTCGCCTTCGTTCTCGCGGTCCTCGTCGTCGACGACCACCACTGCTTTGCCCGCAGCGATGTCCGCAACTGCGCGCTCGATACTGTCGAACCTGGTCACCACGCTGTGCTCCATACGTCTCGGGCCTGGCTCAGCGCCCTGGAAATTCTCCGATGCACCATCGACTGCGTGCACGTCAACAGTACTTACTGTGCGTCGATCGTCTGCAGCCGCTCCACGTACTTGGCGATGACGTCGACTTCGAGGTTGACCGGCGATCCGACCTCGGCCGTGCCGAGAGTGGTCAGGTCGAGGGTGGTGGGGATCAGGGAGATCTCGAACCAGTGCGCTCCGTCGTCGACGCCGAGGCCGGAGACGGTGAGCGAGACGCCGTCGACGGTGATCGAGCCCTTCTCGACGACGTACCGCGCGACCGAGGTGGGCAGTGCGATGCGCACGACGGTCCAGTTCTCGGACGGGGACCGGCCGATGATCTTCCCGGTGCCGTCGACATGGCCCTGCACGAGGTGCCCGCCGAGACGGCTGCCGAGCGCGGCTGCACGCTCGAGGTTGACGCGGCTGCCCACGTCGAGAGCACCGAGGCTCGAGCGGTTCAGCGTCTCCTGCATTACGTCGGCGGTGAATCCGCCGTCGGGCAGCACCTCGACGACGGTCAGGCAGACCCCGTTCACCGCGATGGAGTCGCCGTGGCCTGCATCCGAGGTCACCACCGGGCCCCGAACGGTGAACCGCGCGGCGTCGGGCAGTTCGTCCTTGGCGACGATCTCGCCGAGCTCTTCGACAATTCCGGTGAACATCTACTTCGCTCCTTCGGGCACGACGCCGATCAGAATGTCGTTGCCGATCATGGTGACTGTCTCCGTGCGGAACCGAATTGCGTCGGCAATTGTTCCGATGCCCGCATTCTCCACCGCTGCGGGTCCGCTGCCCAACACCGCCGGTGCGACGTACGCCACGACGCGGTCCACCAGGCCCGCGGCGAGGAATGCTCCGGCCAGCGTCGGACCGCCTTCGATCTGGATGTCGGTGTGCTCGTTCAGGGCGTCGATCACGGCCGCTGGGTCGTGTGTGTCGAGGAACACCGTGGGTGCGTCGGAACCACGGATTGCCGCGGTCGACGGTATCGGCCTCGATCCGACGACGACGCGCACGGGTTGATGGGGCGCAAGGGTCCCGTCGGGACGTCGTGCGGTCAGTCGTGGGTCGTCGGCCAGTACGGTGCCGGTCCCGACGACGATGGCGTCGAGCTTGGTGCGCTCGGCGTGGACGTGCGCCCGGGCCTGAGGTCCGGTGATCCACTGGCTCGTGCCGTCCGCGGCGGCGCTACGTCCGTCGAGGGTGGCGGCGTACTTCCAGGTCACGTGCGGTCGCCCGGTGCGTTGCTTGTGCAACCAGGCTCGCAGTGGCCCCTGCCGCACCTCGGTCTCGCCCATCCCCCGTTCGACGCGAACGCCGGCCGCACGTAGGGCCGTTCCGCCGCCCGACGCGAGCGGATTCGGATCGGCGACGGCATGCACCACCGCGACGATGCCCGCGTCGATCAGGGCCTGTGAGCACGGACCGGTGCGGCCCGTGTGATTGCAGGGTTCGAGAGTCACCACCGCGGTGCCGCCGCGAGCTCGGTCACCGGCCTCGGCCAGCGCGACGATCTCGGCGTGCGGACCGCCGGGCGGACGTGTCGAGCCGATGCCGACGACGACGCCACCGGCGTCGAGAATCACCGCGCCGACGGCAGGGTTGGGACTGCTGATCCCCCGGGCGGACTCGGATGCCTCGACGGCGAGGGCCATGGCGTCCGCGATGGACATTGCTGCGCCCTGGCCGTTCATTACGACAGGTGGTGTGAAGCGCGGGCAGCTCGGTCACGCAGGTCGCGCACGGCGGCTGCGGGGTCGGCGGTGTTGTAGACGGCCGATCCGGCCACGAAGCAGTCGATTCCGGCCTCTGCGGCCTGCTCGATCGTGTCGGAGTTGATGCCGCCGTCGATCTCCACCACAAGTCTGAGGTCACCGGAATCGACGAGTGCCCGAACGGCTTTCGCCTTGGACAGCACCTCGGGCATGAACGACTGTCCGCCGAAGCCCGGTTCGACGCTCATCACCAGTAACGTGTCGAAGTCGCGCAGGATCTCGAGGTACGGCTCGATGGGTGTTCCCGGTTTGACGGACAGGCCTGCTTTGGCTCCCGCTGCCCGGATGTCGCGTGCGACCGCGGACGGGTCGTCGGTCGCCTCGGCGTGGAAAGTGACGTTGTACGCGCCTGCCTCGGCGTACGGCGGGGCCCAGCGGGCCGGGTCCTCGATCATCAGGTGGCAGTCGAGGGGGATGTTCGTCGCCTTCAGCAGACTCTCCACGACCGGAAGCCCCAGGGTGAGGTTGGGTACGAAGTGCGCGTCCATGACGTCGACGTGCAGCCAGTCGGCTCCGGACACGGCATCGGCTTCGGCAGCCAGACGCGCGAAGTCTGCGGACAGGATCGAGGGGGCAATCATCGGGGAAACCACGATTGACGAGCCTAGCCGAGCCGGTATCGTTCGCCCATGACCACCATGGATTCCGTGACGGCGGTGATCGCCGAGCTTCCCGAGGTCACCGAGAGTGTCCGGTACGGCCACCCGGCGTGGTCGGTGGGCAAGAACGTGTTCGCGTGGGTCCGCCCGTTCAGCAAAGCCGATCTGAAGCGGTTCGGCAGCGAGATTCCGCCCAGCGGGCCGATCCTCGCCGTCCGCACCGCCGACCTCCACGAGAAGGAAGCCATCCTGGCCGCACACCCGCGGGCGTGCTTCACCATCTCGCATTTCGACGGGTTCGCTGCCGTTCTGGTGGATCTCGACAACACCGACGACGACGAACTGCGGGAACTGGTCATCGACGGGTGGCTCGTCTACGCCCCGAAACCCGTGGCCGAGACGTTCCTGGCCGGCAACTGATCACATCGGTTTACGCAGCGCCGCCATGAACATCGCGTCCGTACCGTGCCGGTGCGGCCACAGTTGCACGGACGTACCGTCGCCGAGTTGCGGCACTCCTGGCACGAGCTCGCGGGTGTCGAGCTGTTCGACGCCGTAGCGGCGGACCGCGTCGGCGACGACGGCGGTGGTTTCGGACAGGTGCGGAGAACACGTCGAATACAGCACCACTCCGCCCGGGCGTACCAGGTCGATCGCCGCTGCCAGCAGTTCTTTCTGCAGTGTCACCAATGCCGCCACATCGGAGGGTCGACGACGCCACCGGGCCTCGGGCCTGCGGCGCAGGGCACCGAGCCCGGTGCACGGCGCATCGACGAGCACTCGGTCGTAGCCGCGGTCGAGTCCGGACGTTCGACCGTCGACGGTGTGCACCGTCACCGGAAGGTCCTTGGTCGTCTTGGACACCAGATCGGCTCGGTGCGGTGTCGGTTCGACGGCGTCGACCGTGGCTCCGTCGATTTCGGCGATGGCCCCGAGCAGGGCAGCTTTACCGCCCGGTCCGGCGCACAGGTCCAGCCACCGGCCCCCGTCCTCGCCGACGAGTGGCGCGAGGGTGAGCGCCCGGCCGACGAGTTGACTGCCCTCGTCCTGCACTCCGGCCAGTCCGTCACGGACGGCGTCGATCTTGCCAGGATCTCCGCCGTCGAGGTGCACGGCGTACGGCGAATAGGGACCTTCTTCTCCCCCGGTGATCAGCGCCAGCTCTTCGGCGGAGATCTCGCCGGGCCGGGCCACCAGGTGTACCGAGGGACGCGCGTCGTCGGCCTCGAGGACGGCGGCGAGTTCACCGGCGTCCGCCCCGAGTGCGTCGGCGAAGGCCTGTGCGATCCACTTGGGGTGGGCGTACTCGAACGCGAGGTGGCCGACGGGATCGACCGCCGCCTCGGGTGCGAGCTCGTCCACCCACTGCTCGGCCGTACGCTCGGACACGCGCCGCAGCACCGCGTTGACGAAACCTGCCTTGCCGGTACCGAATTCGGACCGAGCCAGGTCCACCGACGTGGCTACGGCCGCGTGGGGTGCCACCCGGGTGCGGAGCAGTTGGTAGGAGCCGAGCCGCAGAATGTCGAGCAGCGGCCCGTCGATCTCGGCGGCGGGCCGACCGGCGGCATGGGCGATCACCGCGTCGAGCACGCCACGCGCTCGGGACGCACCGTAGGCGAGTTCGGTGGCCAGCGCGGCGTCGCGCGAATCCAACTTGCGCTCGCGCAGCAGTCCGGGGAGCACCAGGTTGGCGTACGCATCCCGTTCACGCACGGCCTTGAGGACGTCCCGGGCGGCACGTCGGGCCGGGTCGATCGCGTCGACGGCACGGGGTCCTGCACCCTGCGGGGGTCGGTTTCCCTTCGGACCGCGCGCACCGGGCGACTTCTTGGTGGTCTTTCGGGCTGGACTCGACTCGCGCTTTCGAGGCCTGTCGGGTTCTGTCATCGCGCTACCGCCGTATCGTCCAGCCGAGCGCCTCGCGCCCAGTCGAGTGCCTTCATGAGCTTCTTGCCCTGTGGTTGAACATCGCCGAGAACGACTGCGGTCGTGCCTGTTCCGATGTGCACGCCGGACTTGCGCACCGCTATCTCGCCCGGGGCCAACGTGTCCTCGGAGCGTGTCGTCGGGGCTATCTTGACGCGGAGTTCACCGATCGTCGTCCATGCGCCCGGTGCGGGGGTGACCGATCTGATGTGCCGGTCGACGAATGCTGCAGATCGAGTCCAGTCGATGCGGGCGGCGTCGACGCTCACCTTGCTCGCGTAGGAGATTCCGTCCTCGGGCTGCGGGTGCGCGGATGCCGTCCCGTCCTCGATTGCGTCGAGGGTGGCAGCGAGTAGGTCCGCTCCACTCGATGCCAGTCGGGTGAGCAGGTCCCCTGTCGTATCGGTTGCGCGTACCCGCTCGGTGACGACGCCCAATACCGGCCCGGTGTCCATTCCCGCGTCGAGCAGGAAGGTGGAGGCACCGGTGATCTCGTCACCTGCGGCGATGGCCGCCTGCACCGGTGCGGCACCTCGCCACGCGGGCAGCAGCGAGAAGTGCAGGTTGATCCAGCCGAAGCGAGGGATATCGAGCACCGGCTGCGGCAGCAGTGCACCGTATGCGACGACCGGACACACGTCGGGTGCGAGTTCGGTGAGCTGTGAGACGAAATCCGGATCCGAGGGCTTCGCGGGTGTGAACACCGGGATTCCGTGCTCGTCGGCCAGCTGCCCGACCGGTGACCGCATCGTCTTGCGACCCCTGCCTGCAGCGGCGTCGGGCCGAGTCACCACCGCGATCACCTCGTGGCGTTCGGACTCCAGCAGTCGCCGCAGCGACGGGACTGCGGGCTCCGGTGTACCGGCAAAGACGACGCGCACTCGAGCAACTCCCTGGGATGGACGAAAGGATCTCGGGTGTTCATCCTAGGGAGTCGCGAGCGCTGCGGACGATTCCGCACCTGTCGATCACGTCGCGTCGGGGGCGTCGACCGTGTCGTCGGGATCTCGATCGGCCGGACCGTCGTCGGCGAGGATCCGATACAGCGACCTGCGTGCCTCGGTGAGAATCTCGGCTGCCTGTTCCACCTGTTTCGGTGTGCCGACTCCGGCTACCTGACCGGCGGCGCCCATCAATTGACCGATGAGCGCCCGAAGATCCCTGGCGTCGACACCGACGGACTCGGCCACGTCGTCCCATGGGCTGCCCAGGTCGGCTCGATGATTCTCCGTGTGTAATCGCCCCTCGTCGGTCAACGCAGCCGTCTTTCGACCGGCCACCTTGTCGATGAGGACCAGACCCTCGTCTTCGAGTTGCGACAGGGCCGGATAGATGGAGCCCGGGCTCGGCTTCCAGGTGCCGTTGCTCTTCTCGGCGATCTGCTGGATCAGTTCGTATCCGTGCATCGGACGTTCCTCGAGCAAGAGGAGGATTGCAGCACGCACGTCCCCGCGTCGCCCTCGCCCTCCCCGACCCCGGCCTCGACCGAAATCTGCATTGGGTCCGAAACCGCCGGGCCCGAAACCGCCGGGGCCGAAGCCGGGGCGCATGCCCTCTCGTCCTCGTCCGAACGGGCCACCGGCATGCCGACTGCGTTCGCTGTGCCCTCTCTTTCCGCGGCCTCGCTCTCGCGGACCCTGATCGTCCGACGGGCCGCGATCGTCGCTCTGCGCGACCCACATCTCGAACGGTGCTCCTCGCATGTGTCGACGTGCGCCTGCGCGACGTCCGAATTCGTGTGCGAATCCTTCGAATGCGTAGTTCATGTCGTACTCCTTCGTATCGATTGACAAGTCGACGATATATCGGCAATAGATCTTTGGCAAGGCCCAGAGGCAACCTCCGAATTTCCGCATCCGAGGAACGCGTCGTGGATCGCTCTCGCTCGTTAGAATGGCGCGGTCGGTACGAGCTCTCGTGGACCGCACCGGAATCCAGCGGCCGGCTCGACAGCGCCCGCTCACGAACGAGGGGGGCCGTGTGGCCGGATCGACGAGGCGACGCGTGACCGTCGTTCTCGGCTGCGTCCTCGCCATCGTCCTGCTCGCCGGCTCCAACGTTCTCGGCCAGCGAATCTCCGTGCTGATCGACGACGTCGCACAGCTCGCGGGTGGTATCACCGCGACGATCGTGTGTTGGCGGACCGCATCCACGAGGACGGGCTCCGAACGACAGTGGCGCGTTCTGATGGCCGCAGGAATGGCGTGCTGGAGTGCAGGCATGGCGGTCTGGGCCTTCTATCGATCCGCTCTCGACATGCCGCTGCCGACTGCATCGATCGCCGATGTCGGGTTCTTTCTCTTCCCGATCTTCGCCGTGCCCGCGCTGCTCGCCTTCGTCGGTCTGTCGCCCCGACGGGCTGCCGCAGGTGCACGCCATGTCTGGGTGATGTCGTTGCTCGACGGGGCCGTCGTCGTCGGGTCCCTGTTCGTTCTCTCCTGGGCCACCGTGCTCGGTGCAGTCGTGCACTCGTCGGAATCCGAATCGATCGAGTTCCTCGTGGCGATCATGTATCCCATCACCGACCTGGTTCTCGTGGCCATGATCGTGCTACTCGCCGTGATCCCGAAGATCGCGGCGCGATACCGAACGCAGCTCACCCTGCTCGGTGCCGGCATCCTGATGATGGCGGTATCCGACAGCATCTACGCGTACCTCGTCGCCACCGGCGCGGACTTCATGCCGGTTCTGACCGACGGCGGGTTCATCGCCGGCACTGCGCTCATCGCTCTCGCGGCCGCCTCCCCGCGGACCGTCGACGAAACCCCGTCGCCGCTCGGCTCGTCGTCACACGGATCGTCGCGGTACGGATCGGAGCCCACCGCAGGGGCGTGTACCGAGACCGTCACCGGTGAGAGAACGCAGCTGCTGTTGCCGTACGGGCTCATGGGTGCGATAGGGATCGTGTTGGCGATACTGCGTGTGCAGACCGGGAACCTGGATTCGACCGTCATCGTCCTCGGGGTTGCAGTGGTGCTGCTGTCCCTGGTTCGCCAGGTGATCACCCTGGTTCAGAACGACAATCTGCTTCGGAGCCTGACTCGGGCACAGGCCGAGCTGACGTACCGCGCGCACCACGACGGACTGACCGGACTGCTCAACCGGTCGTCGTTCGACGAACACCTTCGAGCCGCGGTGAACGACGCCCGAGCGGGCCGAGGCCCCGCCGTCCTACTGCTGATCGACCTCGACGACTTTAAGAGCGTCAACGACAGATTCGGCCACGGCGGCGGTGATCGACTACTGGTCGAACTCGCACGCCGCCTCGACCGATGCGTGGTCGACGGTGTGGTGGCGCGCTTCGGCGGTGACGAGTTCACCGCACTGGTGTACGCCGACCTCGATGCCGGTCGCGCGACGGCTGTCCGCATCGCCGACGCGATGCGGACCGCCCACGAGATCGACGGCCATTCGGTGTCGGTCGGCGTGTGCGTGGGCGTGGTGCAGATCGGTCGACTCGACCGCACACCCCACGACTCCACGACCGTGGCCGGATCCGACACCGGCACCGACACCGCCGACGTCGACGAGGAGGACGAGTTGATGCGGCTGGCCGATCGCGCGATGTACAAGGCCAAACGCGAGGGCAAGGCCGGAATCTACGCCTACGACACCGCGGGCACACTCAGCGCGGTGCCGAGCGGCACCGATCACGCGACTCGTGGGACCAAACCGAAAATGGTTGCAGGCGAGCCGGATCCGGCTCGGTTGATCGGACCACCGACCAGAACGTAGGCGCCGGTGGTCGGAATCGACTCCAGATTGGTCAGGTTCTCCAGACTTATCCGACGCCGGTCGTAGAGCTTGACGGACACCGGATAGGTGTCGTCGTTGCCCAGATCGGGCCCGAAGGTGTCGGTGCCGAGGGCACCTCTGTCGGCGAGCCTGCCCGTGTCGATCAACCACTGCGCGGCCTCCGCGGAGAACCCGGGTTGGTGCGTCACCCCGTCCGCGTCCGCGTTGGCGTACGCATCGGTCCCCCACCGTGACTCCCAGCCGGTCCACAGAACGACAGCCGCCCCTGGCGGAATGGCTCCGTTGACTGCTTCCCAGTTCTGCAGGTCTGCCACGGTCACGGCGTAGTCGGCGTCGGCCGCCGCCCGATCACGGATGTCGATCTTCACCGCAGGCAGAAACAGATCCTCCGGATCGAGCTGGTCGGCGGTCAGCCCACCTTCCTGGAAGTGCGCAGGCGCTCCCCAATGCGTGCCGGTGTGCTCGCCCTCCTTGACGTACTGGAGGTAGAAGCCGTCGTCCGCGACGGTGAACGCCGTCTCTAGCGAGAATTCGGGATCGCCGGGAAAGATCGGGGTGAGCGCCGGATCGTTGACGTGCGAGAGCGACACGATCCGTAGCAGTCGGTCCAACGGAACGGCCGGTATCGGTGGCTGCGCCGAGCCGGTACCGGGCAGGGCGTCGGCGGTGGTGGGCGACACCAGACGGGCCCCGATCACCACTGCCAAACCTGTTGTCACACGGCGAAAAAGCTGTCTTCTCTTCATGTCCCCCGACCCATCTCTCGTCGGCGCCCCGTGCACCGCCCCGA
The DNA here is from genome assembly GCF_002259405.1 of Rhodococcus sp. 14-2483-1-2. Lineage (GTDB taxonomy): Bacteria > Actinomycetota > Actinomycetes > Mycobacteriales > Mycobacteriaceae > Rhodococcoides. The sequence continues at coordinate 352,375 of NZ_NPFW01000022.1, forward strand.
GGCAACCCTAGGCCACGGCGAGCCCCGACGGCAGTGTCAACCGATTCGAATCGGGTCTATCTGAACCCGCACTCCCGCACCGAGTTTCTTGGCGCTACGGGACGCCTGCGCGGTGGCCAGCGCCCGCGCCAACGCCGCCCCGGTGCTCCGCGGCACGCGTATCAACAGCCGCTGCACATCACCGGGAAGTACGTCCTCACCGCTGCCCGCAGGTGCCCGTTGGCCGTCCGGCAGATCGACGGGTCCGAGTATTTCCACTGCCTCGGGCAGATCTGCGCTCTCCACCAACGCAGTGATCGCATCGGTGGTTCCGTCGATCGCCGCGACGTGCACGGCGGGTGGGAACCGTACCTCGACTCGCTCGTCCAACTGACTTCTGGCGTGCCACAGCGGATCCCAGCGAACCAGCGCCTGCACCGTGGGTATCTCGGATTCGGCGACGACGACCACTCGGCCACCTGCCGCACCCGGCCGGACCAAGGCGGCGGCCGTCATCCACCGACGCAGTGTTTCCTCTGCCGCGCGCAGGTCTGCCCGGCCGAGCAGCGCCCAGCCGTCCAGCAAGAGGGCAGCGCCGTACCCACCGTCGACCGTCGGTTCGGCACCGACGGTGGACACGACGAGACCGGCACCCGGCTGGACGGCGTCGAGCACGGCGGCACCTCCCGAGTTGTGTACCGGTACGCCGGGAAATGCCCGTCCGAGTTCCTCGGCGGTGCGGCCCGCTCCGATCACGACCGCACGCAGGTTGCGTGATCCGCATACCGTGCACCGATGCGCGGTGTCGGCGATTCCACACCACGAGCACGTCGGACTGCCCGCTCCGTCGCTGCCCGGGGCGGAGGGCAGCGCCAGCGGCCCGTTGCACCGGCGACACCGAGCCGGGTGCCGACACTTGGCACACGCCAGTGACGGTACGTATCCGCCGCGCGGAACTTGAACCAGCACAGGCGAATCGGCCTTCAGTGCGGCTCGCGCCGCCTCGAACGCGATCGCGGGCAACCGGGCGACACGGGCTGCCGGATCCCGCGCGAGCGCATGGTCAGAGTCCGCCAAGGCCACCACATGGGGTTGACGCTCACGGACCAGCTCGCGGGAGGCCACCAGGTCGTGTGCCCAACCGGAATCCACGAGAGCTTCCGCCTCCGCCGTCCGTGAATGTCCTCCGATCACCACTGCTGCCCCTGACACGTGCGCCCGAAGCAACGCCACTTCTCTGGCGTGCGGATACGGTGATCTGGGCTCGGCGAAACTGTCGTCACCGTCGTCCCAGATGGCAATCATGCCGAGAGTGGACACCGGCGCGAACACGGCGCTGCGTGTCCCCACCACGACGACCGGGCCCGATCGCAGACCACGCAACCATTGCCGATACCGCTTCGCCGGGCCCAGTCCGGCGGACAGCGCCACCACCCGGTCGGCACCGAGCAGGGTCACACAGGCCGTCTCCAGTCGATCGAGGTCTCGCTGATCGGCTACCACCACCACCGCGGAACGACCGCCTGCCACGGTCACGGCAGCGGCCTCCGCCAATCGCACCGGCCACCGCTCACCGGGCAACGCCTGCCATACCGCTCGCGGTACGCGTCCCGATGCCAACGCATCGAGGAAGTTCGAGCCGTGGGTGTAGGCCGACCAGGCTGCCCGGTCGATGTCGGGCTCGACGGGCGGCTCGACGACAGGTGTCTGCTCCGCCTCGACTCGGGCATGGCGAGCCGGGATCGCCAGACGCAGCACATCCGCTCTGGTCCCGGCATACCGATCGGCCACCGCCTCGGCCAGTTCCGCGATCTCCGGGGTCAGAACTCGCTCCGCCGACACCACCCGATCGAGCCAGCCGAGCTTGCCGGAGTGCTCGGTCTCTGCCAGTCTCGCCAGCACGAAACCGTCGACCAATCGTCCTGCGAACCGCACCCGAACTCGGACACCGGGCTGAGCATCACTGCTCACCTCCTCGGGAACGAGGTAGTCGAACTCGCGGTCGAGATGCGGCAGCGGCAACATCGGGAGAATGCGCGCGATCGGAAGATCCGACGCCGCCACCCGCGCTACGCCTGCCACCGCACCTCCTCCTCGATTCTCACCCCACACTCGATGTCGGAGCACCGAGCCGGTGCGAGCAGGGTACGTGCAGAACGGTCGAAGCCGAACTCAGAGTCCGGCGGCCTCGCGAAGCTTGCCGGCGCGATCGGTGGACTCCCACGGCAGATCGATGTCGGTGCGGCCGAAGTGACCGTAGGCCGCAGTGGGCGCGTAGATCGGTCGGAGCAGATCAAGATCACGAATGATGGCACCGGGACGTAGATCGAACACCTCGCTGATCGCCGCCTGGATACGCGCGGGATCGGTCTTCTCGGTGCCGAACGTCTCGACGAACAACCCGACCGGTGCAGCCTTGCCGATGGCGTACGCCACCTGGACCTCGATGCGATCCGCCAGCCCGGCGGCCACAGCGTTCTTCGCAACCCAGCGCATCGCGTAGGCAGCACTGCGGTCGACCTTGGACGGGTCCTTGCCGGAGAACGCGCCACCGCCGTGCCGTGCCATGCCGCCGTAGGTGTCGACGATGATCTTGCGACCGGTCAGCCCGGCGTCACCCATCGGCCCACCGAGCACGAACTTTCCGGTGGGATTGACCAACAGACGCACATTCGACGTGTCCAGCGTCGGCACGTCCAACTCGGCGAGCACCGACCCGAGCACCCTCTCCCGAATATCGGGAGTGAGCAGGTTGTCGAGATCGATGTCGGCCGCGTGCTGAGTCGAGATCACCACGGTGTCGAGGCGAACGGCGTTGTCACCGTCGTATTCGATCGTCACCTGCGTCTTGCCGTCGGGACGCAGGTACGGCAGCACCCCACTCTTGCGGACCTCGGTCAGCCGCCGAGAAAGCCGGTGCGCCAACGCGATCGGCAACGGCATCAGCTCGGGAGTGTCGGTGTTGGCGTAGCCGAACATCAACCCCTGATCCCCCGCGCCCTGACGGTCGATCTCGTCGTCGGACAGTCCTTCGACTCGGGCCTCGTGCGAATGATCTACGCCCTGAGCGATCTCGGGAGACTGCGCGCCGATCGCAACGTTGACACCGCAGGAATTTCCGTCGAACCCCTTGGCCGACGAGTCGTACCCGATCTCGAGCACCTTCTCGCGCACGATCTTGGGGATGTCGGCATACGCGGTGGTGTTGACCTCACCCGCGACATGCACCTGACCGGTGGTGACCAGAGTCTCCACGGCCACCCGGGCACGCGGATCCTCCGTCAACAGTGCATCGAGAATCGAATCGCTGATGGCGTCACAGATCTTGTCGGGATGACCCTCTGTGACGGACTCGCTGGTGAAAAGCCGACTACCGGACTTGATCACGGACTTCCTCTCGACGCATGTTCCTGCCCGACCCGACGCCTCGCGCCGGTCGGGCACTCCACGAAAATTTGACGTTCCCTCGGTGTTATCGCCCCTGCCGGAGCCAGGCAAACCTCTACGGCACTACACGTGGTGCTCAGCACGGTAGCCGGTGCGACATCGCTCGTGCACCCTCGGCATCATCACGGATTCGAACTCGGTCGAGGACTCCGCGCGCCGAGCATCTGCGCTACCGAATCCAGTACGCGGCTCGCGAGCAAGGCTTTGGAGCCCTCGCCGAGTGCAGCCTCGGAACCGTCGGACCCGAGCAACCAGCCGTCGTTGTGGTCCACCTCGAATGCCTTGCCGTCACCGACCGCGTTGACCACGAGCAGGTCACAGCCCTTGCGTTCGAGCTTGGCCCGCGCATAGGTCAGCACGTCTCCGTCCGCGTCTCCGGTCTCGGCGGCGAATCCGACGATGACCGTCGACGATTCGAGTTCTCCGTCGCGGCGAGCGGAAACGAGGCCGGCGAGTATGTCGTCGTTGCGAACCAGCGGGATCGACGACGGCTCGTTGGAACCCTTCTTGATCTTGCTTCCTGCGATGGACTCCGGGCGGAAGTCGGCGACCGCGGCCGCCATCACCACTGCGTCGACACCGACGGCAAGTTTGCGAACGGCGTCCTGCATGTCCGACGCCGTCTTGACGTGCACCACGTCCACCGCGGCCGGCGCGTCGAGGTCGCTGGTGTACCCGGCGACCAGCGTCACCTGGGCTCCGCGTTGCGCGGCCACTCGCGCCAGGGCGTATCCCTGCTTTCCGGAGCTTCGATTGCCCAGAAAGCGGACCGGGTCGAGAGGCTCGCGAGTGCCGCCGGCAGACACCAGAACATGGCGTCCTTCGAGGTCCCGGGGAAGAGCATCCGCTCGCTCGGTCACCAGCATCGAGAGCGCGAAGATCTCGTCCGGCTCCGGCAGCCGACCCGACCCGGTGTCTCGCCCGGTCAGACGACCCGATGCAGGTTCGATCACGTGCGTACCGCGCGAGCGAAGGGTCGCGACGTTCGCGACCGTGGCGGGGTGCTCCCACATCTCCGTGTGCATCGCGGGAGCAAGCACCACCGGACACCGCGCGGTGAGCAGGGTGGCCGTCAGAAGGTCATCGGCACGTCCCCCGGCGATGCGGGCCATGAGGTCCGCAGTGGCGGGGGCGACGACGACGAGGTCCGCCTCCTGACCCAGGCGCACGTGCGGGACTTCCGGCACGTCCGCGAAGACCCCGGTCTGCACCGGTTGCCCGGACAGCGCCTCGAACGTCGCGCGCCCGACGAACTCCAGAGCGGACGCGGTCGGAATCACCCGTACCTGATGCCCGCTCTCGGTGAAACTGCGGATGAGCGAACAACTCTTGTAGGCGGCGATACCTCCGCCGACTCCGACGACAACGTGCAAGTCAGATGTCCTCTGTGAGGTTCTTATTCGCCTTCGGTGTGCTCGAGGAGGTCCGCGTGGATCTCGCGGAGAGCGATCGACAGCGGCTTCTCCTGCAGACCCGGCTCGACCAGCGGTCCCACGTACTCGAGGATGCCGTCACCGAGCTGGTTGTAGTAGTCGTTGATCTGACGCGCACGCTTGGCTGCGTAGATCACGAGGGCGTACTTGGACGAGGTGCGGGCGAGCAGCTCGTCGATGGGCGGATTGGTGATGCCGAGCGGCGTGTCGTAGGCCGGCAGAGCGCTGCGTCCGTCGAAGTCGGAAACGGCCGCTGAAATGCTGCTCACTGATGATCTCCTGAAATTGCATCGTTGGTGCTACGAACTAGCTGGTCGGGGCCTCGTGCGCCGTGAAACTGGTCAGCTGTTGCCGACCGACGACCTACCGACCAACAAGGATACCAACTGTTCGCACGAATGGTCGACATCGGTATTGACAACCACCGTGTCGAACTCGTTCTGTGCGGCCAATTCCACCCGTGCGGTCTCGAGCCTCCGCTCGGTGGCCGCACTCTCCTCGGTCGCGCGTCCGACCAAGCGAGAGACCAGATCGTCCCACGTCGGTGGTGCCATGAACACCAGCAGAGCCTCGGGCTTGGACACCCGCACGGCACGGGCACCGGCAAGATCGAGCTCGAGCAACACCGGGCTGCCCGCCTCGAGCGCGGCCTCCACGGGTGCAGCCGGAGTCCCCGACCGCTGCAGGCCACCGTGAATGCTCGCCCACTCGAGCAGCTCGTCGTCGGCGATCATCCGATCGAACTCGCCGGCCGACACGAAGTGGTAATCCTGACCGTCCACCTCGCCCGGCCGCGGCGATCGCGTCGTGACCGACACGCTGAAGACCAGCTCGGGCAGCGCCGCGCGAACGAGCCGAACGACACTGGACTTGCCGACGCCGGAGGGTCCGGACAGCACCACCAACCGGCCGCGCTTCGTCTCCGGGGCCGAGGTCGCCGCAGCGTCACTCACCGCCGTCAGGCCTCGAAATCGAACTTCGTCAACAGCGCCTTGCGCTGCCGATCGCCGAGACCGCGCAGTCGTCGGGTGGGCGCGATCTCCAATTCCGTCATCAACTCCGCGGCCTTGACCTTGCCCACCTTCGGCAGGGCCTCGAGCAACGCGGAGACCTTCATCTTTCCGAGAATCTCGTCCGTCTCGGCATCTTTGAGCACCTGTTTGAGATCGGTGCCGCCGCGCTTGAGGCGCTCCTTGAGCTCGGCGCGCGCTTTCCGTGCGATCGCTGCCTTCTCGAGGGCAGCGGCACGCTGCTCGGGGGTCAACTGGGGAAGGGCCACTGTCGGTTCCTCCGTCTTCTCGTTCTGGGCGGTACGACGCACACGATCGTTGTCGGCACGTCGACCATCGGTGTTCCACTGCCACGGACCACGGTCATCGGCGCTCCGCACCGGAGATCCGCACTGTTCGTCGGCAGCGCTAGCGACCGTACCGACGACTCGCGTTCACCGCTAACTCACCCCCGCGTGCCGGAGCGCAGCAGCGTCGACTATGCGAGACCGGCTTCGATCTCGTCGCGCAACCGCATCGCCGCGTCGCGCAATGCCGTCACCGACGGTCCTGCGGCCAGGACACCCCGAGAGGAGTTGGGCAGCAACAGCTCACGCGAATCACGGAAGATCTCCGCGAGATCGGCCACCGTCGCTCCCTGCGCTCCCAGACCCGGCGCGAGTATGGGTCCGGTGTAGTTCGACAGGTCGAGACCGTGATCACGAGTGGCACCCACGACCAGGCCAAGCGTGTCGGCATCGATGCGATTACGCGTCGCCGCCGCGTCGACGATCGACTGAGCCACCGACCCGCCGTTCGACGTCGCCGCCTGCTGCAGAGCAGCGCCTTCCGCATTGGAGGTTCGAGCCAGCACGAACAGACCTCGCTGGTGTCGCACTGCACGATCGACCGTCTCCCCCAGTGAATCCACACCCAGGTACGGCGACACCGTGACAGCATCCGAGGACAACGGAGAGTCGGGCTCGAGCCAGGCCTGTGCGTACGCATCCATCGTCGTGCCGATATCGCCGCGCTTGGCATCTGCGATCACCAGGGTGCCCGCGTCGCGCAACACACTGACGGTGCGCTCGAGGACCGCATACCCCGCGGATCCGTATGCCTCGAAGAACGCCACCTGAGGCTTGACGATCGCCACCTCACCGACGAACGCCTCGACGCAGAGCTCGGCGAACACCTCGAGACCGTCCGCCGAGCGTGGCAACTCCCACGCCTCGAGCAGCGCCGGATGCGGATCGATTCCGACACACAGTCGACCGCGCGCCGCGACCGCGGCGCGCAACCGATCCGACCAACTGCGATGATGGCTCACTCCACTCCCCCATTCCCGGGTCGTTCCGCAGGCTCCACTCCCAGCCCCTGCTTCAATCCCGCATGCAGATCCTGCAACGAGCGGACGCCGATTCCGCCGGCGATTCCGGCTTCGATGCCCTGCACCGCCGCGGACGCGCCCTGCACCGTGGTGATGCACGGAATGTTCTGCGCCACTGCGGCGCTCCGGATCTCGTACCCGTCGACGCGGGGGCCGGAGTTGCCGTACGGGGTGTTGATCACCATGGCGATGTCCCCGGCGAGTATCCGGTCGACGATGGTCCGTTCCCCCTCCGGCACATCCTCACCGGACTGCTTGTAGACCTGCTCACATTTGATTCCGTTGCGCCGCAACACATCGGCGGTACCTTCGGTTGCCAGGATCGTGAAGCCCAGATCCGCGAGTCGCTTCACCGGGAAGATCAGTGATCGCTTGTCCTTGTTGGCCACCGATACGAACACCGCGCCGCCCGCGGGCAACGAGCCGTACGCGGCGGTCTGGCTCTTGGCGAATGCGGTACCGAAATCGAAGTCGATTCCCATCACCTCGCCGGTGGACTTCATCTCGGGGCTGAGCAGGGTGTCCACTCCGGTTCCGTCCGCACGACGGAACCGGTTGAACGGCAACACCGCTTCCTTGACTGCGATCGGGGCACCGGCCGGGACGGTGCCACCGTCCCCGGTCTCGGGCAGGATGCCTGCGGTCCGCAGCTCGGCGATGGTCTCCCCGAGCATCACTCGGGCGCATGCCTTCGCCAGCTGCACGGCAGTCGCCTTGGAGACGAACGGAACGGTGCGGCTCGCACGCGGGTTGGCCTCGAGGACGTACAGGATGTCGTCCTTGAGCGCGTACTGAACGTTGAGCAGGCCGCGCACGCCGATGCCCTTCGCCAGAGCCTCGGTGGACCGTCGGACGTTCTCGATGTCGGTCTTGCCGAGGGTGATCGGAGGCAACGCGCACGCCGAGTCGCCGGAGTGGATACCGGCCTCCTCGATGTGTTCCATGATGCCGCCGATGTAGACCTCGGTGCCGTCGCACAGTGCGTCGACGTCGATTTCGACTGCATCTTCGAGGAACCGGTCGACCAGAACCGGACGGTCGTCCGAGATCTCCGTCGCGTTCGAGATGTACGTGGCGAGCGATGCCTCGTCGTACACGATCTCCATGCCGCGTCCGCCGAGAACGTAGGACGGGCGGACCAGTACCGGGTAGCCGATGCCCGACGCGATCTCACGGGCCCCGTCGAACGTGGTCGCCGTGCCGTACTTGGCAGCGGGCAGGCCTGCCGCGTCGAGGACCTTGCCGAACTCGCCGCGGTCCTCGGCGAGATCGATGGCCTCGGGCGATGTTCCCACGATCGGGACGCCCGCGGCCTTCAGCCGCTTCGCCAGGCCGAGCGGGGTCTGCCCGCCCAGCTGGACGATGACCCCGCGCACCGTTCCCGAGGCGGCCTCGGCCCGGTACACCTCGAGAACGTCCTCGAAGGTCAGCGGCTCGAAGTACAGGCGGTCGGCGGTGTCGTAGTCGGTGGAGACGGTCTCGGGGTTGCAGTTGACCATGACCGTCTCGTAGCCGGCCTCGGACAGCGTCAGCGCTGCGTGCACACAGCTGTAGTCGAATTCGATGCCCTGACCGATGCGGTTGGGACCCGATCCGAGGATCAGGACCTTGGGCCGGTCCGGCTGCGGAGCCACCTCGGTCTCGGCGTCGGGGTCGAGCTCGTAGGTGCCGTAGTGGTACGGCGTCTTGGCCTCGAACTCGGCGGCGCAGGTGTCGACCGTCTTGTAGACCGGGTGCACGCCGAGCTCGTCGCGCAGCGCACGCACTCCGTCCTCGCCGTCGAGTTCGGGGCGCAGAGCGGCGATCTGGCGGTCGGACAGCCCGTGGTACTTCGCCTGCCGCAGCAGCGCCTCGTCGAATTCGGCCGCCTCGCGAACCTGGACGCCGAGTTCGTGAATCTGCTGGAACTGGTCGAGGAACCACGGGTCGATCTTGGTCGCCTCGAAGAGCTGCTCGAGGGTGGCGCCCATCGCGAACGCCTTCTCGATTCCGTACATCCGGCCGTCCTGAGGAACGGACAGGTCCGCCAGCAGAGCGTCGAGGCTCTCCGCCTCGACGTCGGGGCCGGTCCAGTACCCCGCGCGCTTGGTTTCGAGCGAGCGCATCACCTTGCCGAATGCCTCGGTGAAGTTGCGGCCGATCGACATCGCCTCACCGACGGACTTCATCGTCGTGGTCAGCGTGCCGTCGGCACCGGGGAACTTCTCGAACGCGAATCTGGGTGCCTTGACGACCACGTAGTCCAAGGTCGGCTCGAAGCACGCCGGGGTCTCGCGGGTGATGTCGTTGACGATCTCGTCGAGGGTGTAGCCGATGGCCAGCTTGGCGGCCATCTTCGCGATCGGGTAACCGGTGGCCTTCGACGCCAGCGCCGACGAGCGCGACACGCGGGGGTTCATCTCGATGACGACGAGGCGCCCGTCCGCCGGATCCATCGCGAACTGGATGTTGCAGCCGCCGGTGTCGACGCCCACCTCGCGCAGGATGTCGATGGAGAGATCGCGCATCTTCTGGTACTCGCGGTCGGTCAGCGTCATCGCAGGCGCGACGGTCACCGAGTCGCCGGTGTGCACACCGACGGGATCCACGTTCTCGATGGAACACACGATGACCACGTTGTCGCGGCCGTCGCGCATCAGCTCGAGCTCGTATTCCTTCCAGCCGAGGATGGACTCCTCGATGAGGACGTTCGCCGTGGGCGAGGCCGCGAGCCCGCCGCCGGCGATGCGGGTCAGGTCCTCGTCGTTGTAGGCCAGTCCCGATCCGAGACCTCCCATGGTGAAGGACGGACGTACGACGACCGGGAAGCCGAGCTCGGCGACGGTCTCGCGCACTTCGTCCATCGTGTAGCAGACGGCCGACTTGGCGGATTCGCCACCGACCTTGGCGACGATGTCCTTGAACTTCTGTCGATCCTCGCCGCGCTGGATGGCGTCGAAGTCGGCACCGATCAGCTCGACGCCGTGCTTGGTGAGAATGCCCTGATCATGCAGTGCGACAGCGGCATTGAGCGCCGTCTGCCCACCCAGGGTGGCGAGCACAGCTTGGATGGGGTGACCCTGCTCGGCCTCGCGGGCGAAGATCTTCTCGATGAACTCCGCGGTGATCGGCTCGACGTAGGTGGCGTCGGCGAACTCGGGGTCGGTCATGATCGTCGCGGGGTTGGAGTTGACGAGGCTGACGCGGAGTCCTTCCTCGCGCAGCACTCGGCAGGCCTGGGTGCCGGAGTAGTCGAACTCGCAGGCCTGGCCGATGACGATCGGGCCCGATCCGATGACCAGGACGTGGTTCAGGTCTGTGCGGCGTGGCATTACTTCTTCTCCTGAAGGACGCTGGTGAAACGGTCGAAGAGGTAGGCGGCGTCGTGCGGACCCGCCGCGGCCTCGGGGTGGTACTGCACCGAGAAGGCGCTGCCGCCGATCAGTTCGACGCCCTCGACGGTGCCGTCGTTGGCGCAGGTGTGGCTGATCCGGGCGCGGCCGAAGTCGGTGTCGAACTCCTCGCCCGCTTCGCCTTCGAGTGCGAATCCGTGGTTCTGCGCGGTGATCGCGATGCGACCGGTGGTGTGCTCGATGACCGGGATGTTCATGCCGCGGTGGCCGAACTTCATCTTGTAGGTGCCACGGCCCAGTGCCCGCCCGAAGATCTGGTTGCCGAAGCAGATACCGAACAGCGGCAGCTCACGTTCGAGTACCTGCCTGGTCAACGCGACGCTGGTGTCGGCCGTGGCCGGGTCGCCCGGTCCGTTGGACAGGAAGACGCCGTCGGGGTTCAGTTCCAGAACCTGCTCGATGGAGGTGTTCGACGGCACCACGTGCACGCGGATACCGCGCTCGGCGAACATCCGCGGAGTGTTGGTCTTGATACCGAGATCGACTGCGACGACGGTGAATCGAGCGTCACCGGACGGCTCGATGGTGTAGCCCGCTCCGGTGGTCACTTCACCGGCGAGGTCGGCACCGAGCATCGACGGCTGGCCGACCACCTGCTCGAGCATCTCGTCCGAGGTGCCGAGCGCGTCACCCGAGAACACTCCCGCACGCATGGAGCCGCGGGTGCGCAGGTGCCGTACCAGGGCGCGTGTGTCGATTCCGGCAATGCCCACGACGTTCTGGGCCTTGAGCTGATCCTGCAGCGTTCCGGTCGAGCGCCAGCTCGAGGTGCGGCGAGCCGGATCGCGGACGACGTATCCGGCCACCCAGATCTTGTTGGGATCCTGGGCGCTCGCGGCTTCACCGTCCTCTTGGTTCCAGCCGGTGTTGCCGATCTGCGGCGCGGTCGCGACGACGATCTGTCGGTGGTAGCTCGGGTCGGTGAGTGTCTCCTGGTAGCCGGTCATTCCGGTGCAGAACACGGCCTCGCCGAGGGTGCGCCCCTGTGCGCCGAATGTGGTGCCGCGGAATGTCCGGCCGTCCTCCAGAACAAGAACTGCGCTGCTCACGCGGTTTCCTCCTTGGTTTCTCCGGTGGAACTCGCTGTCCACACCGGGTAGATCTGCTTGTCGTCGGCCCTGAAGCCGGTGTCTATCTCGGTCCCCGTCGGCAACTCCCAGCGAATGACCAGGAGCCCGTCCTTGGTCATGACCTTGCCTGCCAACCCGCGTTCGGTGCGGATCGCGCGAATCGATTCGGCCGGAATCCAGATGGGAGATTCGCCGTCTCGGTCGAGCAGAATGCCCTTCTCGTGTCGCGACAGCTCACCGGTGGCGCGGTGGCCGATGTCGCCGACGGCGATGCGGTCCTGCCAGCTCGGCGCGATGGTGCTGCCGACGTACAGGCCTGTGCTGGGCTCGATGTGGGTGGCACCGAGATCCTGGGGCACGGCCGGGAAGTCGCCGATTCGCTCTTCCTGCCGCTTCTGGCGTCCGCGCCAACCCCAGAAGATCAGCGCGATCATCAGCGCCCAGAACAGGATGAATCCGATGACGATGAGAACTCTGTCCACGGCTCTACTCCCCTGCCCTGTTCGCCACGACTCCGCCGCGAACGGTGATTCGTCCGCGCAACACGGTCGTGGTCACCTTCGAGGAGAAGGTCATGTCCTCGAACGGCGTGTTGTGCGCGACGCTGGCCAGCCTCTTGCCCGAGACGGTCCAGCTCGCATTCGGGTCCACCAGCGTGAGATTGGCGATCTCGCCGACTTCGATGGGCCGCCCCTGATCGGCCAATCCGACGATCCGAGCGGGACGCTCGCTCATCACCCGCGCCACGCCGCGCCAATCGAGCAGTCCCGGGGTCACCATCGTGTCGACGACGATGGACAGTGCGGTTTCGAGCCCGAGCATCCCTGGCCGGGCGATCGAGAACTCACAGCACTTGTCCTGTTCGGCATGCGGAGCGTGATCGGTTGCCACACAATCGATCACACCGTCGGCCAAGCCCTTGCGCAGGGCCTCGACATCGGACTTCTCACGCAGCGGCGGGTTCACCTTGTTGATCGCGTCGTACGTCTCGAGCCGCGAATCGTCCAGCAGCAGGTGGTGCGGAGTGACCTCGGCGGTGATCGAAATGCCCTGTCCGCGTGCCCACTTCATCAACTCGACGGTTCCCGCGGTGGACGCATGGCAGATGTGCACTCGCGCACCGGCGTCCCGGGTCAGCAGCGCGTCCCGTGCGACGATCGATTCCTCTGCCGCGCGCGGCCAACCGGCCAGTCCGAGCCGCGCCGCAGTGGGCCCCTCGTGTGCGACGGCACCGACGGTGAGCCTGGGCTCCTCGGCGTGCTGAGCGATGAGCACACCGAGTGAACTCGCGTACTCCAGCGCTCGACGCATGATCAGTGGATCGTCGACGCAGTGACCGTCGTCCGAGAACATCTTCACCCGGCCGATTCCCGCTGCCATCGTGGCCATCTCGGCGAGCTGCTTGCCCTTCAAACCGACGGTGATCGCACCCACCGGGTGGACATCGACGAGGCCGACTTCCTGTCCCCGACGCCAGACGTGATCGGTGACCACCACCGAGTCGGCAACCGGATCGGTGTTCGCCATCGCGAACACGGCGGTGTAGCCACCCAGAGCCGCTGCTGCCGAACCGGATTCGATCGTTTCGGTGTCCTCGCGGCCGGGCTCGCGCAGGTGCGTGTGCATGTCGACGAATCCGGGCAGCAGAATCTGGCCGCGGGCTTCGATCACCTCGGCATCGTCGGCGTCGAGGTCCGAACCGATTCCGACGATTTCTTCGCCGGTGATCATCACGTCGGTTTCGGGTCCCTCGCCGTACAGAAGGACGCCGCGGAGCAGAACGGAGGTCGCAGGCGCGTTCACGATGCACCCCCGTCCGAACCGACCAGCAATCGGAACAGCACCGCCATCCGCACGTGAACTCCATTCGTAACCTGTTGCAGAACTGCAGTTTTCGGAGAATCGGCCACCGAGGACGCGATCTCCATACCGCGAAGCATCGGACCCGGGTGCAGTACGACGGCATGCTCGGGCAGCAGGTCGAGCCGGCGCTGCGAGAGCCCGTACGTGATCGAGTACTCACGAGCGGAGGGGAAGAACCCGCCGTTCATTCGCTCGGCCTGCACTCTGAGCATCAACACCGCGTCCAGACCGGGCAGTTCGGCGTCGATGTCGTGCGAGACCCGCACCGGCCAGCCGGTCACTCCGACGGGAAGCAGGGTCGGTGGTGCGATCAGCACCACCTCGGCACCGAGCTTGGCCAGCAGGATCGCGTTCGAGCGCGCCACCCGGCTGTGCAGAATGTCGCCGACGATCGCGACTCGTCGGCCGGCGATGTCTCCGAGTCGTTGGCGAACCGTCAGGGCGTCGAGCAGCGCCTGGGTGGGATGTTCGTGGGTACCGTCACCGGCATTGATCACCGCGGGGCCGCCACCAGGAGTGGAGCCTGTGGAACGACCGTCGAGGCCGGCTCCTTGATCGGCGGTCCACTGGGCGATCTGGTGAGCGGCACCGGACGCCGGGTGCCTGACGATGAGCGCATCCGCACCGGCGGCGCGCAGCGTCATCGCGGTGTCGCGCAGGGACTCCCCCTTCGACACCGACGAGCTGCTGGCGCTGACGTTGATGACGTCGGCGCTCATCCACTTGCCTGCCACCTCGAACGAGACGCGGGTACGCGTCGAGTTCTCGAAGAACACCGTCATGATGGTGCGTCCGCGCAGTGTCGGGAGTTTCTTGACTTCGCGGCCGAGAAGCGCCTGCTCGAATCGTTCGGCTTCGTCGAGAAGCTCCGTGGCCGATTCGGCCGTCAGGTCGGCGACCGAGAGCAAATGCTTCATCGAGCGGATCCTCCCTCGGACAGGCTGACCCCGTCGCGGCCGTCGTGTTCGGAGAGCAGCACCGAGACGTCCTCGGTACGGGCTGTGGGGACGTTCTTGCCGACGTAGTCCGCACGAAGCGGGAGCTCGCGGTGGCCGCGGTCGATCAGGACTGCGAGCTGCACGGCCCGGGGGCGGCCGAGGTCACGAAGAGCGTCGAGCGCGGATCGGACGGTTCGTCCGGAGAACAACACGTCGTCGACCAGTACGACGAGTGCGTCGTCGACACCGCCTGCGGGCACCGACGTGCGTTCGAGCGGACGGTGCGGCTTGTTCCGCAGATCGTCGCGGTAGAGGGTGATGTCGAGGGACCCGAGCGGAGGACGCACACCGGAGAATGCCTCGATACGTTCGACGAGTCGTTCCGCCAACGTGGTTCCGCGAGTGGGAATGCCGAGTAACACCACGCGCGGCGAGTCCGCGGCATCGAGGGCCGTCTTCTCGATGATCTGATGGGCCATGCGGGAGATGGTGCGTCCTACATCGGCCGAGGACAGCAATTCGCGAACGGCGGGGTTCGCGGGCGAGCTTTCGGGCGCAGGCAAACTACGACCTCCTTCTCCGCCTCTCTGGACGGATCGTTAAAGGATGTCTGACAAGAACTGCGTAGAGCCTAGCAACGCTCTGCGAACCATGACCAGCAGGCTCGCAGAGCGTTCGGTCACATGAATGTCGGAGGTCCGATCACTGCTCGGCGTCGACCGACGCTGCACCGGACGCGTCGGACTGCGTACGGCTGGAGACCGCCGCGGCCGCGGCACGTACCTGCGGCGCGACCAGGACGATCTGACCCAGCACGCCGTTGACGAAGCCGGGCGAGTCGTCGGTGGACAGCTGTTTGGCCAGCTCGACGGCCTCGTCGACAGCGACGACCGGTGGCACATCGGTGGCGTGGAACAACTCCCACACCGCAACGCGGAGGATGGCCCGGTCGACTGCAGGCAGACGGGTGAGCGTCCAGTCCTTGAGGTGATCGGCGATCACGCCGTCGAGTCGATCGAGATTCTCGGCGACGCCCTCGACCAAGGTCGAGGTGTAATCACTGACGGGAGCGATCGTGTCGTCGCCGCGTGCGAGTTCGATGCGCTCGGTGGTCAGGTCGACCGGGTCGACGTTGCGCGCCTCCGCCTCGAACAGAAAGTCCACCGCACGCTTGCGGGCCTTGTGGCGCGCACCGAGCTTCTTCGCACCGGGAGCACCGTTCTGCGAGGCGGAGGATGTCGACTTCTTCGATGACACGTTAGGAGTTCACACGCCCGAGGTAGTTTCCGTCACGCGAATCGACCTTGAGCTTGTCGCCGGTGTTGATGAACAGCGGCACCGAGATCTCGGCTCCGGTCTCGAGGGTCGCAGGCTTGGTGCCGCCGGTGGAGCGATCGCCTTGCAGGCCGGGATCGGTGTGCTTGACCTCGAGCTCGACGGTGACGGGAAGCTCGACGTACAGCGGGACACCCTCGTGCATGGCGACCTGAACGCGCAGGTTCTCGAGCAGGAAGCGCGCGCCGTCACCGACGGTGGCCTCACCGATCGAGAGCTGGTCGTAGGTGTCGGCGTCCATGAACACGTAGTCGCTACCGTCGTGGTAGAGGTACGTCATATCGCGGCGGTCGACCGTTGCGGTCTCGACCTTCACACCGGCGTTGAACGTCTTGTCGACGACCTTGCCCGAGAGCACGTTCTTGAGCTTGGTCCGCACGAATGCGGGCCCCTTGCCGGGCTTGACGTGCTGGAATTCGATGATCGACCACAGCTGGTTCTCCAGGTTGAGAACCAGTCCGTTCTTGAAATCGCTGGTGGAAGCCACTTGCTTCGCGTCTCCTCAATCGTTTGTGCGCGTGACGCGCCGTCGGTCACGTGCGGGATTCGCTCCCGCCCGCGCTAGACGGACGTGAGTTCCTTGCTTGTCAGGGTGAGCAGTTCCGGACCCCCGTCGCGAACGACGAGTGTGTCCTCGATCCGAACGCCGCCGCGACCGGAGAAGTAGACACCCGGCTCGACGGTGACCGCTGCACCGCTCAGCAGTGTACCGGTGCTCGTCTTCGCGATTCCCGGCGCTTCGTGGATTTCCAGGCCGACGCCATGGCCGAGACCGTGCAGGAAGTACTCCCCGTACCCTGCGTCCTCGATCACCGAGCGCGACGCCGCGTCGACCGAAGCGGTGTTCACCCCTGGTGCCAGCGCCTCTCGCCCGGCCGTCTGGGACCGCTGCACCAGCTCGTACAGGTCGCGCTGCCACTGCGCGGGAGTCCCGATGACGAAGGTCCGAGTCATGTCCGAGTGGTAGCCGCCGACGAGTGCGCCGAAGTCGAGCTTGACGAAATCGCCGTCGGCCAACACCGCATCGGTCGGCCGGTGATGCGGAACCGCCGAGTTGGCTCCGGCAGCGACGATGGTCTCGAACGAGATCGCATCGGCACCGTGGTCGAGCATCGACGACTCCAGCTCGCGGGCGACCTCACGCTCGGTCCGGCCTGCACGGATACCGCCTCCACCGATCAATCGAGCCAGAGCGTGGTCAGCGGCGCGGCAGGCGTCTCGGAGCAACCCCACCTCGAACTCGTCCTTGACCATGCGCAACGCCTCCACGACACCCGGTGCACGTACCAACTCCGCAGCGCCGTCGAGCTCGGACCACGCGCGATGAGCGTCGACGGTCACCACGTGGCTCTCGAAACCCACTCGACCGCCGCGGCCGGACGACCCCGAACGGAGCAGGTGCACCGCGGACGCCCGGTCGATCTCGGCCCGCAGAGCCGGCACCTGCTCGGCCACCTGAGTGACGTACCGGCCGTCGGTGCAGATGACCGTCCGATCCTCGTCACCGGGCGAATCGGCCACCGAGACCAGCAATGCCGCGTTCGACCCGGTGAAGCCCGTCAGATATCGGACGTTGAGAAGATCGGTGATCAACATCGAATCGAGTCCGTCGGCGGCCAACAGTTCTCGTAGGGCACCACGACGGGCACCGAAATCGGCAGGCATGTCGTCGACATTACCGGTCGTTCCACAGGCCCCATTTCACTCGACCGGGTCATCGAACGTGTGGGCCGCGACACATGAACTTCGACGTGCGGATATGCTGTGCCGCATGACTGGGTGGGCAGTGCGTGGCATAAGTATGGGATTGGTCAACGTCGTGGTTCGACTGCTGCTGGGGGCAGCTGTGTCGATGTGGCCGCTGAGCGGATCGGCACTGCGCTGGGTGGCATACGCCCTCGTGCTGCTCATCATCATCGTGTGGGCCGGCATCGACGGAATCCGCGACCGACGTAAGCATCCCGACCCCGAAGACGGCGAGGACCTGACCATGGTCTGGCTCAAAGCCGCTGCGGTCGGTGGACTGCTCGGCGGTCTCCTGAGCTGGATCGTCGACTTCTTCGTCGACTTCAGCCTGGGCCAGAACGGTCTGGTCTTCGAGCTCACCTCCGGAGCGGCGTTCACGATTCTCACCATCTTCATCGCCGCCAGCGTCGCGGTGTTCGTGGGACGACAGATCGTCAACCGCGAGGCCAAGAAGAAGTTGGCCACATCGGACGCCGAACGCGCGCACGACCGCCAACTGGTCAACGCCGGCCAGGAGAATCGGTCGGGTAGGGCAGCGGCAACGCAGGCCGAGGCGACGAGGACCGACACTCAGTGGGCTCCCGAGCACGGCGAAGCCGACACCGAGGTGTTCTCGGCGGTGGACGCGGACGGCAAGCCGCGGCTGGACAAGCGCGGCAGGCACGGCAGCGCCGACGGTTCCTGAACTCCCCCCATCGACCTACGGGCGGTGATCGACGCTGTACTGCGTCGATCACCGCCCGTTGTCGTCAGGCCCCCAGTCGGGCCGACTGTGTCACAACAGAATGGCCGACCCACCTGTGGCCGGGGCCTCGCGACCGACCGCGGAGAATGCTGCGACGAGCAGTGCCGGATCCGGACCCTCGAGCCGTCCGGGCTTGGCCAGACCGTCCAGAACCACGAATCGCAGCAGCCCGGCCCGGTTCTTCTTGTCCGTCTGCATGCCCTTGAGCAGGTCCGAGAACGCATGCTCGTCGTAGGTGACCGGCAAGCCGACCGATTCGAGAATGGAACGGTGGCGGTCCGCAGTGGCGTCGTCCAGGCGACCGGCCAGGCGTCCCAGCTCGGCCGCGAACACCAGACCCACCGACACCGCGGCACCGTGACGCCAGCGGTACTGCTCGCGCCGCTCGATGGCGTGCGCGAGCGTGTGCCCGTAGTTCAGGATCTCGCGTAGGTTCGACTCACGCAGATCGGCCGCAACGACCTTCGCCTTGACCTCGACCGAGCGCCGGATCAACTCCGGCAGAACGTCACCGGTCGGATCGAGCGCCGCGGCAGGATCGCCCTCGATGATGTCCAGAATCTTCGGATCGGCGATGAACCCGGTCTTGATCACCTCGGCCAGGCCCGAGACGATCTCGTTCTTCGGGACGGTCTCGAGCGTGGCCAGATCGATCAACACGGCGGCGGGTTCGTGGAAGGAACCGACGAGGTTCTTGCCCGCATCGGTGTTGATGCCGGTCTTGCCGCCCACGGCCGCGTCGACCATGGCCAGCAGCGTCGTCGGGACGTGGACGATACGAACTCCGCGCATCCAGGTCGCTGCCACGAATCCGGCCAGGTCCGTTGCCGCTCCGCCGCCCAGACTGACGATGGCGTCGCTGCGGGTGAGACCGATCCGGCCGAGAACTTCCCAGCAGAACCCGGCCACTGCCAGATCCTTGCCGTCCTCAGCATCCGGGATCTCGATGCGGTGAGCGTCGATTCCCTTGTCCGCCAACGCAGCTCGTACTGCCTCGGCGGTCTCCGCCAGCGGAGGCTGGTGGAAGATCGCCACGGTGGCCGTTCCGGCGAGCTCGTCGACGAGGTCCGTCAACAGACCTCGGCCGATGATCACCGGGTACGGGCTGGCAGTTTCGACCTGGACGCGCACTGGCTCTGTCATCGAATCACCTTCATCTACTGGGGGTTTCTCTCGTTCGCATTGCGCCCGGGAACAGGGGCGATCGCCGTCAGCTTCGTCACCAACTGACCCACGACCCGAGCGGGGCTGCGACTGTCGGTGCGCACTCGCACCGTGGCCACCGATCGGTAGAGAGGTCGCCGATGACGCATCAGTTCCTGATACTTCGCACGCGGGTCAGGACCGGCCAGCAACGGCCGAACCGTGTTCGCGCCGGTACGCCGAAGCCCTTCGGCCACACTGATTTCCAGGTACACCACGGTGTGCCCGGACAGCAGGGCGCGAGTCGCGGACGACAGCACAGCACCACCACCGAGGGAGACGATCCCGTCGTGCGAGGCCAGAGCACCGGCGACTATGCGCTCCTCGATCTGCCGAAAGGCCGGTTCGCCGTCGTGCGAGAAGATATCGGCGATCGTACGACCGGTGTCTCGCTCGATGGCCACATCGGTGTCGAACAGGTCCAGGTCGAGAGCCTGGGCCAGCCGTCGACCGATCGTCGACTTCCCTGCTCCCGGCGGTCCGACGAGGACCGCGTACGGGGTCATCGTGGAGGTCGGGCGGCGGTGCCCTTCACGTAGTGGTCGACGTTGCTCGTCGTCTCCGCCAGCGAGTCCCCACCGAACTTCTCCAACGCTGCCTGCGCCACCACGAGGGCGACCATCGTCTCGGCCACGACACCGGCGGCCGGAACAGCGCAGACGTCCGAGCGCTGATGAATGGCCACCGCCTCGTCTCCGGTAGTCATGTCGACCGTTGCCAGCGCGCGCGGGACCGTGGAGATGGGCTTCATCGCCGCCCGCACTCGCAGTGCCTCACCGTTGGTCATGCCGCCCTCGATGCCGCCTGCCCGGTTGGTCGAGCGCAACACTCCGTCCGGGCCGGGCTTGATCTCGTCGTGGGCGACGCTTCCGCGTCGACGCGCGGTCTCGAAGCCGTCCCCGATCTCGACCCCCTTGATGGCCTGGATACCCATCAGGGCTGCTGCCAGCCTGGCATCGAGCTTGCGTTCTCCGGAGACGAACGATCCGAGGCCGACGGGGAGGCCGTGCACGACGACCTCGACGACGCCGCCGAGAGTGTCGCCGTCCTTCTTCGCTGCTTCGATCTCGGCGATCATCGATTCTTCGGCGGCCTTGTCGAAGGCGCGCACCGGAGAGGCGTCGATCGCGTCGAGGTCGGCACCTGCGGGCGGCGGTCCGACGTAGGGGTCGGATGCTCCGATGGAGATCACATGGGACACCACCTCGACTCCGAACGCCTGCTTCAGGAACAGACGGGCGACGGTGCCGATCGCGACCCGGGCGGCGGTTTCACGCGCGCTGGCACGTTCGAGCACCGGCCGAGCGTCGTCGAAGCCGTACTTGAGCATTCCGGAGAAGTCGGCGTGGCCGGGCCGGGGCCGCGTCAACGGGGAGTTGCGGGCGAGATCCGCGAGCACGGCGTCGTCGACGGGGTCGGCCGACATCACCTGCTCCCACTTGGGCCACTCGGTGTTGCCGACCTCGATCGCGACCGGACCACCCATGGTGCGCCCGTGGCGGACACCGCCGGTGAGGGTCACTTTGTCGGCCTCGAACTTCATGCGGGCACCACGGCCGTAGCCGAGGCGACGACGAGCGAGTTGAGAGGCAATGTCGTCCGAGGTCACCTCTACTCCCGCGACCATTCCTTCGAGAATGGCGACGAGAGCGGGTCCGTGGGATTCTCCGGCAGTTATCCAGCGCAGCACTCGAACATCTTTTCACGCCAGGGACGCCGCGGATGCCAGCAGGGTGGCCGCGCACATGGACGGGCCGTGCGGGATGCGGGCTCGCCCGTGCCCGAACGCCGCGGCGATCGTCCCCACCACGGCAGTTGCCACCGGTGCCGACAGCGCGGCGATCGCCCATCCTCCCCCGCCGCCGACGCACGCGATCGATCCGACCGACCAGGCGAGTTTGACGTCGCCCGCGCCGAACGCCGCGGGCGCAAGAAGGTGAACGACCAGGTAGATCGCGAACAGCAGAGCGCCGCCCAGCAGCGCCTTCGCGGAACCGGTGAGCACGAGCGCGACCGTCACGAGAATCGCCCCGGGGACGGTCAGGGCGTTCGGCAACCGGCGTCGCTGCAGGTCGACCGCGCTGAGTGCGGCGAACCACCAGGTCGTCGCGCACAACGGAACCGCGTACTCGGTACCGCCGAACCGCCACCAGACCCATCCGGTGCCGATCGCAGACAGCAGCGGCAGGAGCCGAGGATTCCATCGGATCAGGCACCGGCGCATCGTCAGCCCGACAACGGCACCGACCACGACCGCACCACACACAATCGTCACGATCGAAGGGTTGCACCGAGGCGGCGACCGGTTGCGGCGAAAGCCCAGGTGGGACATTGCCCTGTGCACAACTCGGTGCCTGTGGACTACCGCCGGCTCGAACTCACAACACGGTGAACAGCGCGTCCCGCATGATCGCTCGCGGCGCCGGCCTGCCGGTGAACTGTTCCACCTGCCCGTACGCCTGATTGAGCAGCATCGACAATCCGCTGATGACGGTTCCACCGGCAGCGTCCACGGCAGTTGCCAGGGGCGTCGGCCACGGATCGTAGATGGCGTCGAGGACCAGGGGCGCATGGGCGAGATCCGACGCGATATCCGCCGCTCCGGCCGCGGGGACGGTGCTGACCAGCACAGCGGACTCCGCTGCGACGGTGGCAAGACGTGGGTCGGTCATCTCTGCGAACTCTGCGCGCATCCCTGCGGCGACGGCGCAGTCCAGTGTGTCCCGGGCGCGGTCGGCCGACCGCGCGACGACGGTGACCGCAGTCGCGCCGAGTCCGGCCAGCGCGACGATCGCCGGCCTCGACGTTCCTCCTGCGCCGACCACCGTCACGGTGCGACCGGACAGGTCCTCGACTCCGGCGTCGCGCAGAGCACCCACGATTCCGTCGACGTCCGTGCAGTCGGCGCGCCAACCCGTCGCGGTGCGCACCAGGGTGTTCGCCGAGCCGGCCAGCACTGCCCGGGCGGTCCGCTCGGTCGCGTACGCCAGAGCCGCAACCTTGCCCGGCATGGTGACCGACACGCCGACCCATTCCGGACCGAAACCGTCGAGCAGGCCGGGCAACTGCTCGCCGGTGCAGTCGATGCGCTCGTAGGTCCAGTCGGCGAGGCCGAGCGCGCGGTACGCAGCACAGTGCAGCACCGGCGACTTCGAGTGTTCGACAGGCCTACCCAGAACGGCGGCGCGCACGTCAGCGGCCGCTGTCGAGGAAGCCGCCCTCGACCTTGGTGATGTTCGCCAGGTGTTCCTCGTAGCTGCGGGTGAACAGGGTTTCGCCCGCCTGGTTGATGGTCACGAAGTACAGCCAGTCACCGTCGGCAGGCATCTCGACCGCCTGCACCGCCCCGATACTCGGCGAGGAGATCGGGGTTGCCGGCAGCCCCTCGCTGGCATAGGTGTTCCACGGGGTGACGCGGGCGCGGTCGGCGTCGGTGGTGGCCACCTCGGTCGTATCGAGCGAGTAGTTGACCGTCGAATCGAACTCGAGCTTCTGCGGCACGGCGAGGCGATTGAGGATCACCCGGGCCACCTTGCTGAAGTCCTGCGGCAGCGACTCACGCTCGACGAGCGACGCGGCGACGAGAGTGTCGTACGGAGTCAGCCCGGAGTTGGTGCCCGCGGTGAGGATCCCGGTGTCCTCGTAGCGGGTCGCACTCTCGGACACCAACTGCTTCAGAATGTCGGTCGGAGTCGCGCTGGGGTCGAAGTCCCAGGTTCCCGCGGCGATCAGGCCTTCGAGCTGCCGATCGCGGTCCGGGACTCCCTCGACGCGATCGGTGGCCCAGTCGGGAACGCCCAGAGCAGCCGGGTCGTCCACAGCGCCGGCCACGTTGAGGTCGTCATAGCTCACGCACGTGGGGGTTCCACTACCGGTTCGGTCCACACAGCTGGCCTCGGAGATCAGGGTGTAGATGCCCTTCTTCACGGCACCGGTGTTCACGTCGCGCGCGTCGTGCAGCTGGCGGCCCTCCGAGATCACCATGTTGCCCACTCGGGATGCGGGGTCGACGAGTTGACCCACGGCCTGCGAGGCAGGCACGTTGCTGGTGAGCAGATAGAAGCCGGGTTGAACCGAGGTGATGGCGTTGTTCAGGAGCGCTGCTTCGAGGAACGCCCCCGAGCTGGCCACCACACCCTTGTCCGCTGCCTGGGTACCGATCTGTTGCGCGGTGTCGTTGGGATGAACCTGAATCACCACACCGTCACCCGGCGAGCCTGCGGTGAAGTCGGCGTTCGGCGTCGTGCGATTGCCGAATTTGTTCACCGCGAAATACCCTCCGCCCGCCACTGCCACGATCAGAACGAGCCCGAGCACCAGAGCCACCAGCCGGCCGCGACGCTTGCGGCTGGACGCAGCTCGGTCCTTGCGGGTCGCGGCGCGGCTGCGACCGACCTCCTGTGGCACCGCTGCGCGCTCGGACTCGTGACCGGGCTCCCGGTCTGCGTTGCGAGAGGCCCGAGGGTGCGGCTCCTGACGCTGCGGATGGCCCTGCATGCTGCGGTGGAACTCACTGCCCTCGTCCACGCGATAGCCGATCGGGTCGGTGTGCGCCTCGTCCGAGCGCGCATCTCGCCGGTCCCGATCGGACCCTTCGTAGTTCACTCGTCGACCTCCGTCGATCCTGAATTGTTCGCTGCACGTTCCGATACGGCACGGCGCTCGTCGAGCCAGCCCTGCAGTATCGCCACCGCCGCAGCCTGATCGATCACCGATCGTTGGTTCTTGGCTCGCACTCCACTGTCCCGTAGCGCGCGCGAAGCACTCACGGTAGTCAGTCGCTCGTCGGCCATCCGAATCGGCACATCACCCAACCGCCGGTGCAGGGAACGGCCGAATCTCTCGGCTGCGTCGACCGCACTGCCGCGCTCTCCGCGCAGCGTCCGAGGTAGTCCGATCACGATCTCGACGGCTTCGTATTCGGCGACGATCTCCGCCACACGCACCACGTCCGGCGCCTCGGGACCCTTGATCTTCGATCGCGGCACGGTTTCGACCGGCGTGGCGAGTACACCGTCGGGATCGCTCGAGGCGATGCCGATGCGGACACTACCGACGTCGATGCCGATACGACGGCCGCGGCCGGGATCGTCGACGCCCGGCCGATCGGGGCCGCGCCCCTGAGCTACCACGATCGTCAGTGGGTGAGTTCGGTCAGTCGAGCCCGGGCGGCGTCGATACCGGCTGCGATTCCGGCGACGTCCGATCCCGACCCCTGTGCCAGCTCGGGCTTGCCGCCGCCTCGGCCACCGATGCTCGGACCGAAGGCCGCCACGAGATCGCCTGCCGCGATGCCCGCATCCTGAGCTGCCTTGTTGGTCGAGACCACGAACGGGACCTTGCCGTTCACGGTGCCGAACAGCACCACCACGGCCGGATCCGCGCCCAGCCGGCCTCGGATATCGGTCACCAGGGTGCGCAGGTCGTTGCCGCCGACACCGTCGGGTGCCTGCGCGATCACCGCCCGCAGATCGCCGAACCGCTCGGCCTTTCCGACGAACTCGCCCGCCGAGGCCAGCACGGCAGCGGCCTTGACCGCGTCGAGTTCCTTCTCCGCGACACGCAGACGCTCGACGAGGGTCTCGATGCGAGCCGGGACCTCCTCGGACGGCACCTTCAGCGAGGACGCGATGCCGGCCAGCAGCGCGCGTTCCTTGGCGAGATAGCGGTAGGAATCGAGGCCGACGAATGCTTCGACTCGGCGCACGCCCGAGCCGACCGACGATTCACCGAGAATGGTGACCGGGCCGATCTGCGACGAGTGCCGCACGTGCGTACCACCGCACAGTTCCATCGAGAACGGTCCGCCGATCTCGACGACGCGCACTTCGTCGCCGTAGTTCTCGCCGAACAGGGCCATCGCGCCCATCTTCTTGGCACTGTCGAGGTCGGTGACCATGGTGTTGACCGCGAAGTCCGAACCGACCGCATCGTTGGCGACATTCTCGATGTCGTCGCGCTGCGCCTCCGAGAGCGCGCCCTGCCACGAGAAATCGAAGCGCAGGTAGCCGGGCTTGTTGAGCGATCCGGCCTGGGTCGCGTTCGGCCCGAGGACCTGTCGCAGCGCCGCGTGCACCATGTGGGTACCGGAGTGGCCCTGAGTGGCACCCTTGCGCCACGCGTGGTCGACGTCGACATGAACTGTGTCGCCCTCGGTGATCTGACCCGACTCGACCACGGACTTGTGCGTCCAGACCTTCTTGGCGATCTTCTGCACGTCGTTGACCTTGACGCCGAGGCCGGGTGCGGTGATGGTGCCGATGTCGGCGATCTGACCACCGGACTCGGCGTAGAGCGGGCTGCGGTCGAGGATGATCTCGATGTTCTCGCCCGCAACCGCGGTCGGAACGCGAACACCGTTCTTGATCAACGCCAATACCGTTGCCTCGGAGCCGAGTTCGTCGAATCCGGTGAACTCGGTCGGCGAACCGTCGACGAAATCCTTGTAGACCGTGAGGTCTGCGTGTGCGTGCTTGCGGGCGCGGGCGTCGTCCTTGGCCCGGGTGCGCTGCTCGGCCATCAGCGACCGGAAACCGTCCTCGTCGACCGACAGGCCGGCCTCGGCGGCCATCTCGAGCGTCAGATCGATCGGGAAACCGTAGGTGTCGTGCAGCGCGAATGCTTCTGCGCCGCCGATCTTCTTCGCGCCCGACGCCTTGACCGCCTCGGCGGCACCCTCGAACAGCCGCGAACCCGAGGTGAGGGTCTTGAGAAACGCCGTCTCCTCCCCCACTGCGACGGTGAGGATGCGATCGAAGTCGGTGACGAGGTTCGGGTAGGACTCGGCCATCGTGTCGCGCACGACGGTGACGAACTGCGCCATCGTCTCGTCCGGGGCACCGAGCAGGCGTGCCGATCGCACGATGCGGCGCAGCAGTCGGCGCAGTACGTAGCCCCGCCCGTCGTTACCGGGGTTGACGCCGTCGGAGATCAGCAGCGCGGCGGTGCGGGCGTGATCGGCAATGACGCGGAAGCGCACGTCGTCGTCGTGGTTGGCACCGTAGGCGCGTCCCGAGAGCTCCTCGGCCTTGGCGATCACCGGCCGGACGAGATCGGTCTCGTAGACGTTGTCCACGCCCTGCAGCAGGAAGGCGACGCGCTCGACGCCCATACCGGTGTCGATGTTCTGCTTCGGCAGCGGACCGAGGATCTCGAAGTCGTCCTTGCTGATTCCCTTGCCGCGTTCGTTCTGCATGAACACGAGGTTCCAGATCTCGATGTACCGATCCTCGTCGGCCTCGGGACCACCCTCGGCACCGAACTCGGGTCCACGGTCGTAGTAGATCTCCGAGCACGGGCCGCAGGGGCCGGGAATGCCCATGGACCAGTAGTTGTCGGCCATTCCTCGACGCTGAATCCGCTCGTCGGGCAGGCCTGCGATCTCCTTCCAGAGTTCGATCGCCTCGTCGTCGTCGAGATATGCAGTGGCCCAGATGCGCTCGGGATCGAACCCGTACCCACCGTCCTCCACGCTGTCGGTCAACAACGACCAGGCGTGCCGAATCGCGTCGCGCTTGAAGTAGTCACCGAACGAGAAGTTGCCGGCCATCTGGAAGAACGTGTTGTGGCGGGTGGTGATACCGACGTTCTCGATGTCGAGGGTGCGCACGCACTTCTGGACGCTCGTCGCCGTCTTGTACGGCGGCGTCTGCTGACCGAGGAAGAACGGCACGAAAGGAACCATGCCCGCGTTGACGAACAGCAAGTTCGGGTCGTCGAGGATCAACGACGCACTGGGTACTTCGGTGTGCCCCGCCTTCACGAAATGGTCGAGGAAACGCCTGCGGATCTCATGGGTCTGCACTGATACAGGTTAGCGTCCGAGACCCTGTGCCGACTCGAGGGCCTATCGGCCTCGGATGATGCGCCGCAGTTTCCCCACCCTGGTCGCGATTTCGCGCTCGGCACCGTGTTCGGTGGGCTCGTAATAGTTCACGCCCACCAGTTCGTCCGGCGGATACTGCTGCCCCAGTACGCCGCCAGGACTGCTGTGCGGGTACCGATACCCGACGGCGTTTCCCAGCCCTTGCGCTCCCTTGTAGTGGCCGTCGCGTAAATGCGGCGGAACCGATCCCGACTTGCCTGCCGCGACGTCGGCCATGGCCGCACCGAGTGCGCCGATCACGGCACCGGACTTGGGCGCGGTCGCCAGGTGAATCGTCGCCTGCGCCAGCGCCAACCGCGCCTCGGGCATCCCGATCATCTGCACGGCGCTGGCGGCGGCCGTCGCCGTCTGCAGCGCTGTGGGATCGGCCATCCCGATGTCCTCGCTGGCGTGCACGACGAGGCGCCGCGCGATGAACCGCGCGTCCTCGCCTGCCGTGATCATCCGCGCCAGATAGTGCAGGGCGGCGTCGACGTCGGACCCTCTGATCGACTTGATGAATGCACTGATGACGTCGTAGTGCTGATCTCCGTCGCGGTCGTAGCGCACGGCGGCCTTGTCGACACTGGCCTCGACCGTCGCGAGGTCGAGCGTTCCGTCGGTCGCGGCACCTGCCGCCGCCTCGAGGGCCGTCAACGCTCGTCGGGCGTCACCGGCCGCGAGACGCACCAGATGATCCATCGCGTCCTCGGCGATGGTCACCGCACCGTCGAGTCCGCGCGGATCGTTCGCGGCGCGAGTGAGCAACAACTCGATGTCCTCGGATCCCAGCGGCTGCAACTGCAGAACCAACGATCGGGACAGCAGCGGAGAGACCACCGAGAACGACGGGTTCTCGGTGGTCGCAGCGACCAACAACACGATGCGATTCTCGACGGCTGCCAGCAATGCATCCTGCTGCGTCTTGGAGAAGCGGTGCACCTCGTCGATGAACAGCACCGTCTGCTCGCCCGAGAGAAGTCGCCGTCGCGCCAGCTCGATGACGTTGCGTACTTCCTTGACTCCGGCCGACAGGGCCGACAGCGCCTCGAACTTGCGTCCGGTCGCGCCCGAGATCAACGACGCCAGCGTCGTCTTGCCGGTTCCCGGTGGACCGTAGAGCATCACCGAGGATGCGCCGGAGCCCTCGACGAGCCGGCGCAGCGGCGCACCGGGAGCCAACAGATGAGACTGCCCCACCACCTCGTCGAGGCTCGTCGGACGCATGCGCACCGCCAGCGGGGCGTCGGGCCTGATGTAGGTGGACGTCGGACGGGACTCGGCGACCGTGGCCTCCGGTGCCGCAGGCGTGTCGAAGAGTCCGTCGTCGCCGAACTCGTCGCTTCCCGAGATGTCCCCGCCCGAGATGTCACTTCCGAAACCGCCGCTCACCGGTCGAACGCTACCGATCCGACCGCCGGATGCGCGAACGACGTCTTCCTCAGCGCTCCCACTTCGTGCGCAGCGCGGTTCCGACCGACGTCGCGTACTCGGCGATACCGGTCTCGCCGACGCGCGCAGCACTGTCTGCCAGGACCGCCCACCGCGACATCAGCGCCTGCGACCTCGGAACCGACAGATGGTGAGCACGCGCCGCTGCGATGCGGGTGTGATCGTCGGGCAGGAACCAGTAGGTGCTGAGCCATACCCAGATCAGACGCGCGTCGAGGATCTTGCTCGCCAGCGTGGTGTCGTCGGCCAACGCGGGCCAAATTCCCACCACTTCCGAGCGCCACGCGTCGATCATGGCCTGCTCGCGATCGTGCGAGAGCTCGAAGCTGCACAGGCAACCCGGAAACGACGCCAGCGCATAGGTGATGTCGAGGGTGGCGTCACGGAATCCGCCCCACTCGTAGTCGAGGAACCGCACACCTTCGTCGTTGACGATGATGTTGTCGGGGCACAGGTCGGACGGGCTGAAGGCACGGAAGGCTCCGTGCGCGAACAACCGCCCGCTGCGAGAGACGCGATCGAGAATCGCATCCGGGGTCGTTCCGACGCCGAGGAGATCGGTCAGCAGGCCGGGAACCTCGGCGAGCGCATCGGGTATCTGGGCGGAGATCCCGTCGGTCGAGTCGGGTTGCCCCACCCGGCGCAGGAGAGCCGCGAAGTCGTCCTCGCGGCCGACGGTGGCGGCGTGCATGCGGCCGAGCGCCTGAGCCATGGCCATCAACGAGTTGGTCACCGCGGCTTCGTCCGAGTTGCGCAGCAGAGTGGTGATGGGACTGGCGTCGCCGAGATCGCTGAGAACCAGCAGCCGCGCATCGAGATCGTAGGCGTGCAGCTCGGGTCCTGGCCTGCTGTCCGTGGCCAGAGCGTTGGCGAACTGGTACGACGCCGCCTCGCGAAGGAAGGCACTGGAACCGGAGATGTCGGCGAGCTCGGCGTGCAGTTCCGATTCGTCGGGCAGGTCGCGAACCTGCTTGATCACCAGGGTGCGGGGCAGCTGAAACGGGTTCTCGGAGACTCGGACTCGCAACACGATCGCTTGGCCGCTACCCCCCAGATTCACCGGGTCGATCAACGTCACCGGAGCTCCGGTGCGTTTGGTGAGGAGTCGCTGAGCTGCTGCTACTACCTCTGATACAGGGTCTGCCAGTGTTGCGGTCATCGATGTCCAAGCTACCCGTTCGGTGTGTTCTGCTGTGCCGTCTCGGTGGCTACGAATGAGAAACGATTGTCCGTTTTGCGGCTTTTCGCACGTTGCATTCGCAGATTCGACCAGATGGTCGGTTACCCCCGGGCCACCGAATTATGCAGGGTTCGCTACTGCGGTGCAACGTCCACCGATACGGCGATGGTGCTCTCCTCCGCCTCGGTGTAGATCACCCCTCGCAATGGAGGTACGTCGGCGTAGTCGCGTCCCCACGCCACGGTCGCGTACCGCTCGTCGACCAGCTGATCGTTGGTGGGATCGAAGGCGAGCCAGCGATCGTTCGGCATCCACACCGCTGCCCACGCGTGGGTCGCGTCGACACCGATCATCCGCTCCTTGCCGGGAGGAGGTTCGGTGGCGAGGTATCCCGACACGTACCGGGCCGCCAGACCCTGGGACCGCAAGCACGCGATGGCAAGGCGAGCGAAGTCCTGACACACCCCTGATCGCGCGGCGAGGACATCGACAACGGTGGTCGAGACCGTCGTCGAACCGGAAAGATAGCGAAAATCGGTGAAGATCCGATGTGTCAGATCGACGATGACGTCCGCCAGCGGTCGACCGGGCCAGAAGCTGGGTGCAGCGTAGGCGCGTACCTCGTCGGTGATCTCCGGGGTCGGCAGATCCAGAGCGAACTCCACAGCCGATGCACGGGCCGGATCCGCAGGCACGTTCGCACCGAACAGCGCCATCCGAGCGGACTCCCAGGATGCCGTCGCCGGCCACGACGTGGTCTCGTCCACCGGGCGCGGATACACCTCGACGAGCGAATCTGCCGTGACGACCAACTTCTCGTGATCGTTCGTCACATGGAAGTACACGTCTTCGTTGCCGTAGACATCCACTCCGAAGGACTGGTCCGTGGGGGCCGGCTCCACCGTGACCGACTTCTCCACGCAGTGCTGCCCGTCCATGTCCCGCGGCGCGAGGAATCCCCGCCCGTAGGACGAGGTCACGCGGTCGGAATACGTGTAGGTGGTGATGTGCTTGATTCGGTACCGACGACTCATCACCGCACCCCGTTCGCAGTTCGGATGTTCGAGCTACCCCACAGCGGCTGCGTGCCACCGGGCAACGACATGTGCGTGGCGAGGACGACGCGAGACAATTCCTCGAGTGAGTCGTGGATGCCGTCCACCAGCTCGATCAACTCCACCCGTCGGCCGTTCGCGTCGACCGATTCCAGATCACCCGGGTCGACCCGCCGCAATCGCACCCGCATCTGCTCGACGAGCTGCTCGGGCCGCGACGTACCCGAGGCGTCGGGCAACGAACCCAGGTCGTCTCGAAGCCGATCGAGCTGGTAGACCAAGGCCCGCGGGTTGCCCTCGTCGAACAACAGCAACTGCGCGACGGCTGCCGGACGCGCGCGCCCACTGTTACGTCTGCGGTAGATCACCGAGGACTCCGCCGCGGACAGCACCGAGTCGATGACCGCCTGTTCGGTGGACGGCGTGAGAGCGTGGCTGAGCGTGGCCGAAAGCAGCGCAGTCAGCTGAAGACCACGCTCGATCCGTTTGCCGGCGTCCATCAGATACCAGCCCGCGTCTCGCACCATCGATTCCGACGCCAAGCCGGCCAGCGCGAGCAGACCACGCAGCACACTCGACTGCGACGACGCCAGTTGTGCGCCGTTGTGAACCGGCGACTCGGCCAGCTCCTCGAGCGCGGTGTCGATGCGGTTCAGAACCGCCCAGGTGTCGTTCGAGAGCTGGTCGCGGACCGCGCGCGCCGCCTGCTGCATCCGGTCCACCGATTGCGCCAGCGAACCCATACGTCCCGTCGAGAGCATCAGCGAGCGCATCTCCACGATCGCGTCGCCGCGGTTCTTCTCGTCGAGAAATCCCGGCCAGGTGCGCGAGACCTTGGTGACCGCTTCGAGCAGAATCGGCAGACTTTCGCTGCCTTCGAGCCACGGCATCGAGCGGTAGTCCTGATTGCGTTCGCGCGCAGCGATGAGCAATCGAGTCATGTCCTCGGCACGCTCGCTGTAGCGGCCGAACCAGAACAGGTCGCCGAGTACACGTGGAGAGCTGACGACATCGACATTGGACGCGGCGTACTGCGGCAACTCCTCCACCGTGGCGGGCGGAGTGTGCGGTGCCGAGTCGGCCGGGGTGACCCGTTCCACCGACTTGACCCACACGTCCTTCGACGCCACCGTGATGAGCGGATCGGTGACCGGTGCGGTGAGCACCACCTGCCCCAGACCGCCGCGCATCGGTGTGTACCCGCCGCGCTGCGCAACCGTGAACAGCCGCATCCCCACTTGCGCTGGGGCCACCGACAACTGGGAACCCGATCCGCCGTCGATCGACGAACCGACCGGAGCCAACGAGAACTCGGGGACTTCCTGCCCGGTCCACTTCCACGGCTCGGCGACGATTCGATTCCACAGCTCCCTGGCTGCGACATCGGTGAGATCGTGCCCCACCACCGTGCGACGCGAGGTGGTCGACCGCAGCACCAGCGAACGCAGCCGATTTCCGATGTGCGAGAGCTGGTTCGGATCACCGCCCCAGTACGTCTGCACCGAACCGAGAATCAGGTCCTCGTCCAACAGGGCACGGCTCAACGCCGGAAGCAACGGAAGCAGAGCCGGGTTCTCGAGCACACCGCTACCGAGGGTGTTCACCACGCTCACGGCGCCGCGCCGCAGCACCTCGACCAGACCGACGACACCCAGGTGCGAATCCGGGCGTAGATCGAGTGGGTCGGCGAACTCGGCGTCGACTCGGCGCAGCACCACATCCACCCGACGCAACTTGCCCAGCGACCGCATCCACAGACAACCGTCGCGGACGACGAGATCGGCATTCTCCACGAGAGGAAAGCCGAGAACCGTTGCCAGATAAGCCTGATCGAATGCCGTCTCGGAATGCGAACCGGGACTGAGCACCACCACGACCGGGTTCTCGGCCGATGCGGGAGCCGCGTCGCGAAGCGCCAATCGCACTGCGCGAGCGAACGTCGAGAGCGGCCTGGGATTGCTGGCCTGGAACAACTCGGGCATCGCGCGCGACATCACTCGCCGATCGGCGAGCGCGTAGCCCACTCCCGACGGTGCCTGCGTGCGGTCGGCGATGACTCGGAATTCGCCGTCGGAACCTCGGGCGACATCGGCGGCGTGCATGAACAGCTGATGCGGCCCCGGAATGGTGATCGCGTGCGCCGTCCGCAGGTAGCCCGGGTTGCCGAAGACCAACTCCGGCGGAATCAACCCCCGACGAACGGTTTCCTGGGCACCGTAGATGTCGGTGAGCACCGCGTCGAGCAGCATCGACCGCTGAACCAAACCTGCTTCCAGACGATCCCACTCGTCGGCCGCGACAACCAACGGAACGCTGTCCAACCCCCACCGAACAGCACTGGGCACCGCCTCGCTGCCACCCGACGGAATCGGGTTGTACGTGATGCCGTGGTCATCGACCAGACGGCTCACCCGCGACTGCAACGTCTGCATGGCACCCGGGCCGGCCTCACGCATCCCGTCGACCAACTCCGCCCAATGCGGACGCACGGCGTCGTCGGCGTCGAGCATCTCGTCGAACCGATCGACGCGACCGCTCACGGCCTCGCGCCGACCGCGATACGCGAGCCACGGCAACCCGGCTCCGGTCGACACTTCTTCGTTCCTGCCGGCTCCACTCGAAACATCGTCGTTCCTGCCGGCTCCACTCGAAACATCATCGTTCCTGCCGGCTCCACTCAGGGTGGTATCCACGGGCACCATCGAGCCGTTGTTCCTTCCGTCGGTCGATCACACTCCGCCGCCGGGTGACTCCGCTGCCTGCGGAACCACCCGATACGCGTCGGACCGCGATCGCTACCGGTCGACTCGTTCTCCTGTGCAGTCGCGCGTCAGGACGTGATGACTCCGGTCCGGCGCAGGTCGAGCATGCCGGGCGCGGACACATCGATCGCTTGGCGAGCGTGCATCTCGAGCAATCTTGCTACGTCCACCTTGCCCGAGGTGAACCCGCCCTCCTCGAAGCGGCCGTTGCGGCGTGCTTCGGCTTCCACCGAGTTGACGGGAGGCCCCTCGTACGAGCGCCCACCCGGGTGCACGACGTGGTACGAGCACCCACCGACCGCGCGTCCGGTCTGCATTTCCACCAGATCGAAACGCAGTGGACTCTGCACCTCGATCGTCGGGTGCAGTGCACTCGGCGGCTGCCAAGCGCGGTAACGCACGCCGGCGACCTGCACGTCCTGACGCTCGGTGCGCAACATCGGCACCGGCACCCCGTTGCACGTCACCATGTATCGGCCCGCATCGGCTCCGGCGACCTGAACCTGGATTCGTTCCACCGAAGAGTCGACGTACCTCGCGGTGCCCGAGGACGTCGATTCCTCGCCGAGGGTGTTCCATGGCTCGATCGCGCCACGCAACTCGATCTCGGCATCCCCGACCACGGTGGTACCGATTCGGGGAAACCTGAATTCGGTGAACGGATCGAGCCAGCTGGTGTCGAAATCGATGCCGTGCTCACGGAGGTCCTCGACGACACGACCGATATCGTTGATGACGAAGTGCGGCAACATGTACCGACCGTGCAGGTTGGCACCGTGCCGGATGAGAGGTGCTTTCAGCGGGGTGTCCCAGAACCGCGAGACCATCGATCGCACGAGCAGTGACTGCACCATCGCCATCTGATGGTGCGGCGGCATCTCGAACCCGCGCAGTTCGAGCAGTCCCAATCGTCCGCGAGTGGAGTCGGGACTGTAGAGCTTGTCGATGCAGAACTCGGCGCGGTGGGTGTTGCCGGTGATGTCGGTGAGCAGGTGCCGCAGCGCTCGGTCGACGACCCAGGGCGACGCCGATCGGTCGGCCCCGGTCAGTCGCTCGATCTCGCTGAACGCGACCTCGAGCTCGTAGAGCGATTCCTCGCGGCCCTCGTCGGCGCGAGGAGCCTGCGACGTGGTGCCGATGAAGCGGCCCGAGAACAGGTACGACAGCGACGGGTGCCGCTGCCAGTGAGTCAGCAGCGAGACCAACAGGTCCGGTCGACGCAGAACGGGTGAATCCACCGGCGTCACGCCGCCGAGGGTGATGTGGTTTCCACCGCCCGTTCCACGAGTGGTGCCGTCGTTGTCGAATCCCTCTGTGCTCAAACGGGACTGACGCGCCTCGAGGTAGAGACGCTCCATCAGCTCGTTCTGTTCGGCCCACGAAGAGGTGGGTTGCACGTTGACCTCGATCACACCGGGATCCGGTGTGACGGTGAGGGTTTGGATACGCGGATCGGACGGCGGACCGTAGCCCTCGATCACGACGGGCGTGCTGATGGTCGACGCCGCCTGCTCGACGCGTGAAACGAGGTCGACGAAGTCGTCCAACCGATCCATCGGCGGCATGAACACGTGCAGGACGCCGTCACGGACCTCGGCGACCAGCGCGGTGACGGCGGTGCCGCCCACCCCGGACGTCTCGTTCACCAACTGCGCGTACCGCGACTCGGCCGGATTCACCGCACGCGGCGGTTGCTGGGTCAGCTGCGGTGTGGGCAGATCCGCCTTGGGAGCGGTGGGGTCCGCCGGGTTCTCGACGGGTCCGCCGTCCCAGGAGATCGCTCGCAGTGGCAGCCGCAGACCCGCGGGAGAATCGCCTTCCAACAACACTATTCGGCCACGGCGCAACTTCCAGTCCGAGCTCTCCCAGCCGGACCCGTCATCGGTACGGGAGATGGGCAGCACGAAGGCCGCAGGCTCGTCGGTGCTGGCATCGAGCCGTTCGAGCAGTCGTTTTCTGGCGTCCGCGGAATCGGCTCCCGGTTCGAGATCCTCGTCGTCGGCGGGCGGGTCACCGTAGGGCTGGCGAACCAGATCCAACAGTTTCACCAACGGGTCCTCGTAGGCGGGACGCGCTTGTGAGGCAGGCAGTCCGAGCGCCTTGACCAACTCGTCGATCAGTTCCTGCGACGCCGAGTTGTCCACCGGCTCCGGGCGCAGATCTTCCGCCAACCAGGGATCGGCGATCAGGTCGGAGTCGTGCCACAGGGCTTGACCGTCGGTGCGCCAGAACAGTCCCACCTGCCACCGCGGCAGCGGTTCACCGGGGTACCACTTGCCCTGACTGCGCTGCACCAGACCGTCCGGTGCGTAGATGGTGCGAAGCCGTTCGGCGAGCACACTGGCCAGCTTGCGCTTGTGTGGGCCATCGGCCGTGGTGTTCCACTCGGGCGCTTCCTGATTCTCGATCGCCACGAACGTGGGCTCGCCGCCGACGGTCAAACGAATGTCCTGATCGAGCATCCGCTTGTCGATCTTCTCGGCTGTCGCCTTGATCGACTCCCACTGCTCGGCGGTGTAGGGCAAGGTCGTTCGCGGATCCTCGTGGACGCGCACGACGGTGTTCGAGAAGTCGAGTTCGGCCTTGCACTTGCTCGTCGCACCGGAGATGGCGGCGGCAGTCGACGGGTGCGGCGTCGCCGACAGAGGGATGTGGCCTTCGCCGGCGAACAGGCCCGAGGTCGGATCCATCCCGACCCAGCCCGCACCGGGGAGATAGACCTCGGTCCAGGCGTGGAGATCGGTGAAGTCCTCCACCGGCCCGGACGGGCCGTCCAACGACTTGACGTCGGAGGACAACTGCACCAGGTAACCCGAAACGAAACGCGCCGCCAGACCCATCTGACGCAGTACCGACACCAGCAACCATGCCGAGTCGCGGCACGACCCGACGGCGGACGTCAGGGTCAGATCAGGGGTCTGCACTCCGGGTTCCATGCGCACGGAGTACCCGACGTCCCCCATGACGGCCTGGTTTGCCATCACGAGAAAATCGATGGTGCGCAACGATTCTCCGCGCTCGACGACGGCCGCCTGCAGCTTCTCCACCCAGGCCGAGACCACCGGGCCGGGTCCGGATCCGGCCTTGCCCTCGTCCACCGGGCGCAGGTACGGCTCGAGGTCGGGAAGGTCGTGCTCTTCGTACGCGAAACCGAAGTGCTCGGCCCATTCCTCGACGAAGAAGTCGAGGGGATTGATCGACGCCATGTCCGCGACGAGTCCGACGGTGATCGACAGATGGTCGGTTCGCTCGGGGAAGACCACCCGAGCGAGGAAGTTTCCGAACACGTCCTGCTGCCAGTTGACGAAATGCTCCGCCGGTTCGATCTTCAGCGAGTACGCCTCGATCGGTGTACGCGAATGCGGTGCCGGTCGCAGCCGAATTTCGTGCGGAAAGATCTTGACGGTGCGGTCGAATTTATAGCTGGTGCGGTGTTCGAGTGCAACCTTGATGCCCACGGCGAGCCCCTCGTGATAGTCCCGGTATGGGTAGAACACCCAACCCTAGTAGGACCGGGCCCGGTGCGCTCGGCGAGAAATCGTGTCCGAAATGTACTGACCGGGCGGGTGTGTACTGCTTGACACCCTCTTCGTGGTGCGGTTCGCTCAGCGAGAATCGAGTATTCGTTCGACGCACGCCACACTTTGCAACCAAAGGGAATCTCGTGAGCGACAATCCACCCAACGGACCGCAGTACGGCTCGGATCCGAACCAACCCCAGTACCCCACGAATCCGGCGTCCGGTTACCCGCCACCCGGCAACTACCCACCCCCGGGCAACTACCCACCTCCGCCCGTGGGTGGCAACGCGGCATTCGGGATGGGCTCGCAGTTGCCCGGCGGCGCGCAGCCAGGCAGCCTCGGATCACGGTTCGCGGCACGCTTCGTGGACGGGCTGATTCTCGCCGTCGTCCAGTTCGTCCTGTACGTGATTCTGCCGAGCGGGTTCTTCGGAACTTTCCTCCTGGGTCTCGTGTCCGCCGTCCTCGGTTTCGCATACTTCACGCTGCTCGAGTCCTCCCGTGGCCAGACCCTGGGCAAGCAGGCCCTCGGATTGCGCACCCTCGGCGCAGCGGGCGGATTGCCCACTCAGGCCGAGGCAGCCAAGCGCAACGCGTTCATGCTGCTGAACGTGGTACCGCTGCTGGGCAACGTTCTGGTGATCGTGGCGTACATCGTCATTGCGGTGACCATCAACTCGAGCCCGACCAAGCAGGGCAAGCACGACGAGATCGCCGGCGGAACCCAAGTCATCAGCATCTCGTAACAACCCGTCCACGCACGAGCGGACCTCCGACATTCCAGGAGGCCCGCTCGTCTGCGTTCGGGTGTTCCCGGGCCTCGGTGCCCCAGAGCACCCCACTCGTCCCGACCACAGACCAGGAGAACGACGTGAGCGACAACTCGACCGACGAACCGCGGCCCGGCGAGGGATCCGATCCCGACCGCCCCGAAACGCCGAACACTCCCCCGCCGAACACGGGAAGAACCCCACCGCCTCCTGGTGGTCAGTACCAACCCCCGCCCGGAAACTACCCGCCTCCCGGCGGCTACCCATCTCCGGACAACTACCCACCGCAGGGCAACTACCCGCCGCAGGGTGGTTACCCGCCTCCCGGTGGCTACCCACCCCCGCCCGGAAACTTTCCACCGCAGGGCGGCGCACCCGGCGGCTATCCGCCGCCTCCCGGGGCGTACCCACCGCCTCCCGGCAATTACGGAAATTACGGCAACCAGGGGTACGGGCACACGCCCCTGGGTCCCAATCCCGGTCGTCTGGACGCAGGCGCGGCGCTGAGCTACGGGTTCGCGAAGTTCAAGGCCAACGTCGGCCCGTGGCTGGGCATCACCGCCATCGTCTGGGCCGTCAGCGCTATCGGACTCGCCGTGATCTTCGTCTCGACGTTCAGCGCAGCAATGGCAGCCGCCGACGCCGGCGACACGACCTTCACGACCACGACATCCGGGGTGGCCATCGTCATGACGGCCATCGCCACGTTCGCGTCGTATTTCGTCAACGCCGCCTATGTTCGCGGAGCTTTGGACGAGACCGGTGCACCCGAGAAGCCGTCCTTCGGGCGGTTCTTTCAACTCACCAACGTCGGGCAGATCGCCATCCTGGCGTTGATCTGGACCGTCGTCAGCGTGGTGTTCAGTTTCATCCCGTTCCTCGGAACGGTCCTTCTGATCGTGATCGGCTTCCTGGCCAACTTCGCCCTGACGTTCCTGATCGATCGGAACCAGTCGGCGATCGAATCCATCAAGTCCAGTGTCGACCTGACCGTCAAGAACTTCGGCCCGCTGCTGCTGCTCCTCCTGCTGTTGGCCGCGATCAACATCGTCGGTGCTCTGCTGTGTGGCCTCGGTTTGCTCTTCACCATTCCGATTTCGGTGATCGCCACCAACTACGCGTACCGCGTCTTAACCGGCGGTCCGCTGTCCCCCGCACGCTG
The DNA here is from genome assembly GCF_002259405.1 of Rhodococcus sp. 14-2483-1-2. Taxonomy (GTDB): domain Bacteria; phylum Actinomycetota; class Actinomycetes; order Mycobacteriales; family Mycobacteriaceae; genus Rhodococcoides. Next base: position 391,671 of record NZ_NPFW01000022.1, read on the forward strand.
ACCCGACTGCTCCCGAACTACTCTCGAACAGACGAATGTCCCCGTAGCGCAGAGCGTTACGGGGACATTCGTCTTCGAACCTTCTCAGGCTTCGGCCGGTTCTTCCTTCTTCTCCGGCTTGAAGTCGACGCCCGATTCCTTACGCTGCTGCGGCGTGATCGGTGCGGGTGCATCGGTCAACGGGTCGATGCCGCCACCGGACTTCGGGAACGCTATGACCTCACGGATGGAATCGACTCCGGCGAGCAGCGCAGTGATGCGATCCCAGCCGAACGCGATGCCGCCGTGCGGCGGTGCGCCGTAGGAGAAGGCATCGAGGAGGAAGCCGAACTTCTCCTGAGCTTCTTCCTTGCCGATACCCATGATCGCGAACACCCGTTCCTGAATGTCCTTGCGGTGGATACGAATACTGCCACCGCCGATCTCGTTGCCGTTGCAGACGATGTCGTAGGCGTAGGCCAGAGCAGATCCGGGGTCGGTGTCGAACGTGTCCATCGACTCCGGCTTGGGCGACGTGAAGGCGTGGTGCACTGCAGTCCATGCACCTGACCCGACGGCCACGTCGCCACTGGCGGTGGCGTCGGACGTGGGCTCGAACAACGGAGCGTCGACGACCCACACGAACGCCCATGCCTTCGGGTCGATCAGGTCGAGCTTGCGAGCGATCTCGCCGCGCACGGCACCGAGCAATCCACGTGATGCCTTGATCGGGCCCGCGGAGAAGAAGATCGCGTCGCCGTTGTTCGCACCGACGTGTGCTGCAAGGCCGTCGCGCTCGGCGTCGGTCAGGTTCTTGGCAACCGGGCCGCCCAGCGTGCCGTCCTCACCGACGAGAACGTACGCGAGGCCCTTGTGGCCTCGCTGCTTGGCGAATTCCTGCCACCGGTCGAGCTGCTTTCGGGGCTGGCTCGCGCCACCGGGCATGACGACCGCGCCGACGTACGGGGCCTGGAACACTCGGAACGTGGTGTCGGAGAAGAAGTCCGTGCATTCGACCAGTTCGATGTCGAAGCGGAGGTCGGGCTTGTCCGAACCGTAGCGACGCATCGCCTCGGCGTAGGTGATCCGTGGAATCGGAGCCGTGAAGTGGTGGCCGACGAGCTTCCACAGCGAGGCCAGGATCTCCTCGGCCAGCAGGATGACGTCGTCCTGGGTGACGAAGCTCATCTCGACGTCGAGCTGCGTGAACTCCGGCTGACGGTCGGCGCGGAAATCCTCGTCTCGGTAGCACCGAGCAATCTGGTAGTACCGCTCGATGCCGCCGACCATGAGCAGCTGCTTGAACAGCTGCGGACTCTGCGGCAGAGCGTAGAAGCTACCCGGCTGCAACCTCGCCGGCACCAGGAAGTCGCGGGCACCCTCGGGGGTGGATCGCGTGAGCGTCGGAGTCTCGACCTCGACGAACTCGTGATGCGCGAGCACCGATCGGGCCGCAGCGTTGACGTGCGAGCGCAGGCGAATGGCACGCCCGGGGCCCTCACGACGCAGATCGAGGTAGCGGTACTTCAGACGCGCTTCTTCACCCGGCTGGTCGTCGAGCTGGAACGGCAGCGGTGCGGCCTCGGACAGAACCTCGATCTCGGAGGCCTCGACCTCGATCGCGCCGGTCGGGATCTCGTAGTTGGCGTTGCCCTCGGGGCGGCCTTCGACCTTGCCGGTCACCTTCACGACGTATTCGGCGCGCAGGCGGTGCGCCTGCTCGAGTGCTGCTCCCTCGCGGAAGACGACCTGGGACACACCGGACGCGTCGCGCAGATCGATGAAGATGACGCCGCCGTGATCGCGTCGGCGGGCCACCCATCCCGTCAGCGTCACGGTTCGGTCGACGTGCTCGGGGCGTAATGAGCCGGCGAGGTGGGTGCGCAGCACGGGTGTCCTTTCGAGAAAAATCCGCTGATCGTGTTCTTCGCTCACCGATCCTACGGAGCACATGACCGTAGAAGGAAACGAGATCGCGCCGCGGCGTGCGAAGCTATGGCCGACAGCAGCGATGTGTGTTCTCGCCACAGGGTGGGAGCTCGGCGGAGAGGAACTCGGGCATGACCTTCAGAGAAGGTTCGCGGATGGAGCGGGGTCGAGTCTCCGTCGGCGGCAGCGGTGGCGGCGGACGCGGTGGCAAACTCGCCATCGGCGGTGGTGCAGGCGGCCTGATCATCATCGTCATCGCACTGCTCTTCGGCGGAGATCCCGGCTCGATTCTCAATCAGATCAGTGGCGGCGACAGCTCTGCCGGGCAGGTCGACTCCGGCACCTCGGGGACCCTCGAGGGCTGCGAGACAGAGGCCGAAGCGAACAGCAAGATCGACTGCCGTATCGGATTCACGGTATCGAGTCTGGACACCGTCTGGGAATCTCAGCTGCAAGCGCAGACCGGTGTCGCTTACGTTCAACCCGGCGTGAATCTGTTCTCGGGAGCAACCAACACCGGCTGCGGCAACGCCACCAGCGCCGTCGGGCCGTTCTACTGCCCGGCCGATTCCACCGCCTACTTCGATACGAGCTTCTTTCAGGTTCTCGTCGACCAGTTCGGCTCCAGCGGCGGCCCGTTGGCGCAGGAGTACGTGGTGGCGCACGAGATCGGCCACCACCTGCAGAACCAACTGGGCGACATCGGCCGCGCCCAGGCCGATCCGCAGGGACCCGAGTCCGGTGGCGTCAAAGTGGAGTTGCAGGCCGACTGCTACGCGGGAATCTGGGCGCACTACGCAGCCGACACCGTCGACCCGGACACCGGGGTTCCGTTCCTCGAGCCGCTGACCACCACCGACATCGACGACGCCCTCTCCGCGGCATCGTCGGTGGGCGACGACCGAATTCAGCAGGCATCCACGGGCAGCGTCAACCCCGAGGGCTGGACTCACGGTTCGTCCGCGCAGCGACAGGCGTGGTTCACCGCGGGCTACGAGACCGGACAGGTGGCGGCCTGCGACACGTTCGCGGCACGCGATCTGAACAATCCCTGAACCGGCACCGATCAGAACAGGGTGAGAGCGGGCCCCGAGGTCACCAGTTCTCGGGAATCGGCCGGCTCGTTGGCGGGCAGCGAGCGGGTCTGCTCTGCGGCGAACCCGTAGGTGTCGAGCAGCGGATCGATTCTGGCTTTCAGCCACTGCTTGTACTCGGGAGTCACGTACGCCCCGTGTCCGTAGAGCTGACGGTATCGACGCACCAACGCGGGGTGTTCCTTCACCAGCCAGCTCATGTACCAGTCCTTGGTGCTCGAACGCAGATGCATCGGCAGGGCCGTCACGGTCGTCGCACCGGCCTCGGCCAGGGCACCGATCAGACCGTCCAGTTGCTTGGCCCCGTCGGTGAGAAACGGAATGACCGGTGCCACCAGAACCCCGCAGTCCAGTCCCGCATCACGTACCGCACGAATGAGGTCCAATCGCGCTCGCGGACTGGGGGTTCCGGGCTCGAGCTGCTTCTGCAGGTCGGCGTCGTGAATGGCCAGGCTGATGCTCACCTGCACGTCGACCTGCTGCGCGGCGAGCGTCAACAGGGGCAGATCACGCCGCAGCAAGGTGCCCTTGGTGAGAATCGAGAACGACGTGCCCGATTCGGTCAGTGCCCGAATGATGCCGGGCATCAACCGATACCGACCCTCCGCGCGTTGGTAGGGGTCGGTGTTGGTACCGAGGGCCACCGGCTCCCGTTTCCACGACCGGCGTGAGAGTTCCTTGCGCAGTACCGCCGCCACGTTCGTCTTCACGACGATCTGCGTGTCGAAATCGTTGCCGGAGTCCAGATCCAGATATTCGTGCGTCGGGCGAGCGAAGCAGTACCGGCATGCGTGTGAGCACCCACGCATCGGATTGACGGTCCAGGAGAACGGCACCTGCGATTCGCTCGGCACCTCGTTCAGGGCGCTCTTGCACAGCACCTCGTGGAAGGTGATGCCCTCGAACTCGGGCGTCTGCACGCTTCGGACCAGCCCGGACCGCTCGAGCCCCGGGAGCGCCCCGTCGTCCGCGGCGTCGAGAGTCTGACCGGCCCATCGCATGCACACAGTCGAACATTTGTTCTATGTCGTGTCAAGGCCGGCCGACCCCGCCGGTACCCGCTCGGGTGTGGTCACCGGAGGGCGATAGCGTAGGCCCACAGTCGATCCTAGGAGTGCACCGCCGTGACCGCCCCGAACACACCGACCCTCGAACCCATTCTGCGTCTCGGCCTCACGCTGGGACCGGGAATCGACATCGGTTCGGTACCCGCCGGTGAGCGGGTGGTCACCACCGTGCTCGGCGGCGCAGCTCCCGGCCCCGACATCGAGGGCACCCTCGCAGCAGGGTCGACCGTCGTCAGCGTCACTCGGCCGGACGGATGCACCGAGTTCAGCAGCGATCTCGTTCTCGAATTGGCGACCGGCGGTTACCTCTCGCTCGACTACCGCGGGGTTCAGTTCGGGCCTGCCGACGTCATCGACGCTCTGAACGATCCCGAACGTGAGGTCGATCCCGCCACCTACTACTTCCGCGGCACCCTCAGCGTGTCGACCGCAGTTCCGAAGTTCACCTATCTCAACCGCGCACTCGTCGTCACGTCCGGATCTCGCTCCGCCGAAGCCGTCGTGCTCGACGCCTTCCTGGTCACCTGACCACGACTCAGTCGAGCAGCTGAGCGACCTCACGGTCGGTCAGCGTCGCCTGCGGAGTTCGTCCTTTGCTCCGGACGAGTTCGACGGCGCGGTAGAGCGGCCGTTGGTCGAGTCCGGCGTCGCGTGCCTCGGCGCGCAGCTGATCCACCAGCACCGATGCGATCGCCGCGGCAGGCACCAGCTCGGTGGTCCACAGGGAGTCGGCGAGGGTGCGTAACGCGAGAATCGGCAGCTCACGGCCCCCATCCCTGGTGTAGAGCGCTAGGGGAAGCACGATGTGGGTACGCCCGTCGTAGAGCCGCAGCGAGATCTGATCGATTCCGGCCGTCCGAATCGTCAGTTCGGCCGTCACCACCTCCGGCATCTTCAGCCGGCGAGTGCGCAACCCCCGCGCGCACAGTTGCGGGCCGTCGAGCCACACCCGTCGGCGCAGACCGAGCCAACCCGACAGTACTGCGGGACCGCCGACGATCACCCCGACGAGAACTGCAACCCATACCGGCGCGAACAGCGCCAGGACGACGGCGAGAAGAATCCCGATCGCGGCCGACCCGACGATGATCTTGCGCAGGCGCGGTGCCAGGAACTCCACCGAGACCAGGTCCAGGGCTACCGGCCCCGCGTTGGACCCGGAGTCACCGGGCCGAGGATCACCGGCCAAGGCGCGCTCCGAGGGCATCGACCACGTCGGCCATCGGCACGGTCTCCTGCTCGCCGTTCGAAAGGTCTTTCACCAGAACCGATTCCGCAGCCAATTCCTGGTCGCCGAGCACCAACGCGATCCGCGCGCCGGATCGGTCGGCGGCCTTCATGGCACCCTTGATTCCGCGATTTCCGTAGGCCATGTCCACGGCTATTCCTCGTTCGCGAAGCTGAGCTGCGATGTCGACGATCGCCAGCTTGGCGCCGGCCCCCATCGGAACGCCGAAGACCTGGCATCGTGCCGTCGCGCCCGCGGTCTTGCCTTCGGCGGCGAGTGCCAGCACTGTGCGATCGACGCCGAGACCGAACCCGATTCCGGAGAGTGCCTGCCCACCGAGCTGTTCCATCAATCCGTCGTAGCGTCCACCGCCGCCGATGCCCGATTGTGCGCCGAGCCCGTCGTGCACGAACTCGAACGTCGTCTTGGTGTAGTAGTCGAGGCCACGCACCATCCGCGGATTCACCAGGTACGGAACGTTCATCACGTCCAGGTATGCCAGCACTTCGTCGAAGTGTTCCTTCGCCGAGTCGGAGAGGTGATCGAGCATCAACGGCGCGTCCGCGGTCATTTCACGCACCTCCGGCCGCTTGTCGTCGAGAACCCGCAGCGGATTGATCTCGGCGCGTCGACGGGTGTCCTCGTCGAGGGGAAGGGCGAACAGGAACTGCTGCAACAGCTCTCGGTACTGCGGGCGGCAGGTGTCGTCACCGAGCGAGGTGATCTCGAGTCGGAACCCGGTGAGCCCGAGGGCACGGAAACCGGCATCGGCCACGGCGATGACCTCGGCGTCCAGCGCCGGGTCGTCGACGCCGATCGCCTCGACACCGACCTGCTGCAGCTGCCGGTACCGCCCGGCCTGTGGGCGCTCGTAACGGAAGAACGGCCCGGCGTAGGCGAGCTTGACCGGCAGTGCTCCCCGATCCAGACCGTGCTCGATCACCGCGCGCATGACCCCTGCGGTGCCCTCGGGGCGCAGCGTCACCGACCGATCTCCGCGATCGGCGAACGTGTACATCTCCTTGCTCACCACATCGGTCGACTCCCCGACCCCGCGGGCGAACAGGCCGGTGTCCTCGAAGATCGGCAGTTCGATGTGGCCGTAGCCAGCGTTGCGGGCCGCGTCGAGCAGCCCTTCGCGAACGGCGACGAACTCGGCCGAGTTCGGGGGAAAGTAATCGGGAATCCCCTTGGGGGCGGAAAAGGCGGTCGGCTTGCTCACGCTCACAGCTTTCCTTGCTCGGGGTCGGTGAGTCCAACGAGGAACGGGTTGGACCCGCGCTCCTGGCCGATCGAGCTCTGTCCGCCGTGCCCCGGGAGCACCACCGTGTCGTCGCTCAGCGGGAGCAGCCGAGTCGCGATGGACCTCAGCAGTTGGTCGTGATCGCCGCCGGGCAGATCGGTGCGCCCGATCGATCCCGCGAAGAGGGTGTCCCCGGTCAGGGCCAGCGGAACCGATCCGTCGGGCCCGTCGGCATGGGCGAGGAACACCACCGACCCCTGGGTGTGCCCGGGAGTGTGCACCACCGTGAATTCGATGCCGGCCAGCTCGAGCCGTAGACCGTCCGTGAGCTCGATCACCTCGGCCGGTTCGTGGAACTCGAGGTCGCCGAGCACCGCCGCCAACGTCGGACCCGTTCCCTTGATCGGATCGGACAGCATGTAGCGGTCCTCGGGTGCGATGTACGCCGGGATGCCGTACTTTGCGCAGATCGGCTCCACCGACCACGTGTGGTCAAGATGACCGTGCGTGAGCAGTACTGCGGTGGGGGTGAGCGAGGACTGCGTCAGGAAGTCGATCAACGGATCAGCGGCGTCCTGACCGGGATCGACGACGACACACTCGGACGCGTCGTCCTGGGCCAGGATGTAACAGTTCGTCTGAAACATGCCTGCGGGGAATCCGGTGACGAGCAAGACAAACGCTCCTAAAGGCTGAGGCCGAAGTACCGAGCAAGCTTAGTGGGGCCGCTCCCGCCGGGTCCCCCCAGCATGCTCTCAGGCAGTGATGGCAAACTCGCGTTGGCCGATTCTCGGCCGATTACCACACGATCGGTCCGTGCAGCGAGCGGGCGAGGTCGTTTTTCGACAAGCGGGAGGAACACGAATTGCCCAGCAACGAGCAACGGCGCGAGGCTGCCAAACGAAAGCTCGAACGCCAACTCGTACGCCGCGCCGAGCGAGCGCGACGTCGTAAGCAATTGACGATCGCCGGTTCCATTCTCGGTGTCGTCGCGGTCGTGGCCGTCGTCTCGGTCGTGTTCGTGGTGACCCGCGGTGACGACGATGCGAGCACCGCCCAGGAGTCGACGACGTCGGCACCCGCCGATTCGATCATCGCAGCAGGGCGCACCGAGCCGCTGCCCGAGACGGTGAACTGCTCCTATCCCGCCGCGACACAGCCTGCGGCCAAGGAGAACACTCCCCCGCGCACCGACAACGTCCCCACCAGCGACGAGCCGCTGAGCTACAGCATGACCACGTCTGCGGGGAACATCGGGCTGACGCTGAACAATCCCGAGTCTCCGTGCACGGTCAACAGTTTCGTCTCGCTCGCCAATCAGGGCTACTTCGACGGCACCACCTGCCATCGACTCACAACGGGCGCGGGCCTGCAGGTTCTGCAGTGCGGCGATCCCACGGGCACCGGCTCCGGCGGACCGGGCTATCAGTTCGCCGACGAATTCCCCACCGATACCTATGCCGAGGGCGACCCCGCTGCTCAGACCCCGATCGCCTACCCACGCGGAACGTTGGCCATGGCCAACGCAGGCCCGGGTACCAACGGCAGCCAGTTCTTCCTCGTCTACGGCGATTCGGAACTGCCGCCCGCCTACACCGCGTTCGGCACCATCGACGAGACCGGACTCGCCACTCTCGACGCCATCGCAGCCAAGGGAGTGGAGGGCGGCGCATCCGACGGAGCCCCCGCCGAACCGGTCGACATCACGTCCATGCTGAGCGACCTGTGAAGCGCACCTCGGCGCTGACGATCGTGGTCTCGGCCACCGCGCTGGTACTCGCAGGGTGTTCCAGTTCGGCCGAACCGACAGCTGCACCGGCCACCACACCGTCGTCGACAACGACGACGACCACCGCAGCACCCGCGCCGCGGCCTGCCCTCGATCTGTCCCGTTTCGGCGCGTTGCCGCCCGTGCCGCAGCCGACGACCGACACGGTGTCCTGCTCGTATCCGGCCGAGTCCCCGGCCGCCAAGGAGGTCGAGGCTCCCGCGACCGACAACATCGACGTGTACGGAAACGTCGATGTGACGTTGTCCACCAATCAGGGTCCCATCGACATCACGCTCGACCGGACGCAGGCACCGTGCACCGTCAACAGCGTCGTCGGCCTCGTCCAGCAGGGATATTTCGACGGCTCGCCCTGTCACCGTCTGACGACGTCACCGGGCCTCGAGGTGCTGCAGTGCGGTGACCCGTCCGGGTCCGGTCGAGGCGGACCGGGATACACCTTCGCCAACGAGTACCCCACCACCGCGTACACCGACGATCCGGCGCAGGCCGAGAATCCGGTGGTCTACCCCCGCGGAACGCTGGCTATGGCCAATGCAGGCCCCGATACCAACGGCAGCCAGTTCTTCCTGGTGTACGCCGATTCGGTGCTGCCGCCGCAGTACACGGTGTTCGGCACCATCTCGGACGCCGGTCTGCAAACCCTCGACGCCATCGCAGCGGGCGGGGTCACCGGTGGCTCCGAGGACGGTGCACCGGCGAATCCGGTGATCGTGGAGTCCGCAGCCTGAGTTCAGAAAGACGAGAGGGTGAGCAGAGTATCTGCTCACCCTCTCGTTGCTTCCGTGGACTGCCGCTCAGGCCGCAGACGTCAGGCGGTACACGTCGTACACTCCCTCGACGTTGCGCACGACGTTCAGCACGTGCCCGAGGTGCTTCGGGTCGCCCATCTCGAACGTGAACTTGCTGATCGCAACCCGGTCCCCCGACGTCGCGACGGACGCCGAGAGAATATTGACCTTCTCGTCGGCGAGCGCCTTGGTGACGTCGGAGAGCAGCCGGTGACGGTCGAGTGCCTCGATCTGAATGGCGACCAGGAACACCGAGGACGCCGACGGTGCCCACTGAACCTCGATGAACCGTTCGGACTGCTCTTCGAGCGAGCGTGCGTTGGTGCAGTCGGTGCGGTGGACACTCACCGATCCACCACGGGTGACGAATCCGAGGATCTCGTCTCCCGGCACCGGAGTGCAGCACTTCGCCAGTTTCGCGACAACACCCTCGGCACCGGTGACCAGCACTCCCGCGTCGCCGACCTGACGGGGTCGAGTCGGGATCGTTGACGGTGTCGACCGCTCGGCGAGCTCTTCCTCGACATCGCCGACGCCACCGAGATGGGCGACCAGCCGCTGCACCACGTGGCGGGCGGACACATGATTCTCGCCGACCGCGGTGTAGAGCGCGGAGACGTCGACGTACCGTAGCTCGTGCGCGATCGCCGACATGGACTCGGCATTCATCAAGCGCTGCAAGGGAAGTCCGCCTCGACGAACCTCCTTGGCGATGCCGTCCTTGCCTGCCTCCAGGGCTTCCTCGCGGCGCTCCTTGGCGAACCACTGGCGAATCTTGGTCTTGGCTCGCGGAGAGGCTACGAACCCCTGCCAGTCCCGACTTGGACCGGCAGTGGCGGCTTTGGAGGTGAACACCTCGACCACTTCACCGTTGTCGAGAGTCCGTTCCAGTGCGACGAGTCGACCGTTGACCCGCGCGCCGATACAGCGATGCCCCACCTCGGTGTGCACCGCGTACGCGAAGTCGACCGGACACGATCCGGCAGGCAGGGTGACGACATCACCCTTGGGGGTGAAGACGAAGATCTCCTTGACCGCGAGGTCGTAGCGCAGCGACTCGAGGAACTCCCCCGGATCGGCGGCTTCTCGCTGCCAGTCGAGAAGCTGACGCATCCACGCCATGTCGTCGACCTCGGCATTGTCCTGCGAATGCTTGCCCTTGGTCTCCTTGTAACGCCAGTGCGCAGCGATGCCGAACTCGGCTGTGCGGTGCATGTCGCGCGTGCGGATCTGCACTTCGAGGGGCTTGCCCTCGGGGCCGATCACCGTGGTGTGCAGCGACTGGTAGACCCCGTAACGCGGCTGCGCGATGTAGTCCTTGAAACGGCCCGCCATCGGCTGCCACAACGAATGGACCACGCCGACAGCGGCATAGCAGTCACGGATCTCGTCGCACAGAATGCGGACGCCGACGAGGTCGTGGATGTCGTCGAAGTCGCGGCCCTTGACGATCATCTTCTGGTAGATCGACCAGTAGTGCTTCGGGCGACCCTCGACGACGGCACTGATTCGCGACGCGGCGAGTGTCGCGTTGATCTCGGCCCGAACCTTTTCGAGGTAGGTGTCGCGGGACGGCGCACGATCGGCGACGAGACGCACGATCTCGTCGTACTTCTTCGGATGAAGAATCGCGAACGCCAGGTCTTCGAGCTCCCACTTGACCGTCGCCATCCCGAGCCGATGAGCAAGCGGCGCAATGACTTCCAGCGTCTCCTTGGCTTTGCGCGCCTGCTTCTCCGGAGGCAGGAACCGCATGGTGCGCATGTTGTGCAACCGGTCGGCGACCTTGATGACCAACACCCGTGGATCTCGCGCCATCGCGATGATCATCTTGCGGATCGTCTCGCCCTCGGCCGCGGTTCCGAGCACGACCTTGTCGAGCTTGGTCACTCCGTCCACGAGATGAGACACCTCGTCGCCGAATTCCTCGGTCAACTTGGCGAGCGAATATCCGGTGTCCTCGACAGTGTCGTGCAGCAGCGCCGCAACCAGGGTGGTCGTGTCCATCCCCAACTCGGCCAGAATGTTGGCCACGGCGAGCGGATGCGTGATGTAGGGGTCCCCGGACTTGCGCATCTGCGAGGCATGCAGCTCGTCCGCCACGTCGTAGGCCCGCTGCAGCAACGCCAGGTCGGCCTTGGGATAGAGCTCGCGGTGCAGGCTTACCAGTGGCTCGAGCACCGGCTTGACCGCGGCGCTGCGTCCAGCGGTGATGCGGCGCGCCAGACGTGCTCGCACCCGCCGCGACGCCGAAGTGGGGACAGGTGCCGAGTTACGGGTTCCCGACGGCGCCTGCGAATCGGACGCCAGCGGATCGCGGGAAACCGGAGTGTCGACGGCCGGGCCGGCATCACCGGACGCGGCCTCGTCGGTCGTGACGAGTCCACCGGTCCGATCGGTAACGCCGGTCTGATCGGCAACTGCGGGCCGCTCGGGGACGGCAGGCCGATCGGGCAAGGGCTGATCGATGTAACGGGTCACTCTCATCACCTCCTGCCACACGTTCCGTGCTGACGCCGGAACATCAACGCATTGTGAAAGAGACTTTAGTCCTCATACTCGAACCAGGCAGCCGAGCGGGTAGCCACTGCACTTGTCGCGCCCACCCAGAACGGCGATCTCGAGAACCACAGCAGCACCGGCGATCACCGCGCCCTGCTCGGCCAACAACCGAGCCGTCGCATCGACGGTACCGCCGGTCGCCAGCACGTCGTCGACCACCAGAACTCGTCGTCCGGCCACGTCGATCGCAGTCGGGATCTGCAGTTCGGCGGTTCCGTACTCGAGATCGTACGACCGTGAATGCACCGGAGGCGGAAGCTTTCCCGCCTTGCGCACCGCGAGCACACCGCACCCGAGTTCGAGGGCGACTCCGGCCCCCAGCAGGAATCCCCGTGCGTCGATACCCGCCACCAGGTCGACGTCCTCGAACCCTTGCGCCAGCTCCGACACGACACTGCGTAACGCCGGCCCGTCCGCGAACACCGGTGTCAGATCGCCGAAGCGCACACCGGGGACGGGGAAGTCGTCGACCCACCGCGTCAGCCTGGTCACGGCAGCGGCAGCACCCACTGCACCGCCTGCGTCGTTCATCGAAGAAGCACCCACCGATCCATGTTCCATCCGGCACCAGCGGCCGTCGGGTTGGGCACCACGTCCTGCATGCCGTCACTGACGACAGTCGTACGCGGCTCGTTGTACAGGGGAAGCGACGGCATGTCGTTCCACAGGATGTTCTCGCCCTCGGTGGCCAGCGCCAGAATGCGCTCGGGATCGTCGGTCACCGCCAACTGATCGACGATGGAGTCGATCCTGCCGTTGCTGTATCCGCCGACGTTCAGACCGATGCCCGTCCGCAACGAATACCGTGCGGTGACCGCGGCAGCCGAACCCGACGGTCCGGGAAGCGATCCACTGCTACCGAGGACGGCATCGACCGCCCCGGCCCGCAGGGCGGACGGTGTGAAGTCCGGTGAACTCGCGTCCTCGACGGTGATGCCTGCGGCCGCGCAATCTGCAGCCATGCGACTCACCACCTGGGCGCGGCGCGCGTCCGGTCCCCGGTAGCCGACACGAACGGTCAGTGCGTCCACGCCTGCGGCCTCCAGTTCTCGGCCCGCCTGGTCCAGGTCCGAACGCTGGTATCGATCACCCACCACCGCTGCGACCGATGGGTACTCGAGTGTGTCGGGCTGGACGAGACGAGAGTCGACGAGGCCCGAGCCGAGGCCCGCCGCAGCCGCCTCGAAACCGGGGTGACCCAACGTGTCGAACAGATCCGATCTCGGGATGCACGCGGCCACTGCTCGACGTGCACTCGCGTCGGCCAACACCCCCTGGGTTGCGAACGTCAGTTGCTCGACGCCTCGCGACGGTTGCCCGGTGGTCGTGAATCCCTCGGGGGTCCCGAGATCGACGGCACCGGCCCCGTGGTCGATCACGTCCAGCGAGCCGTCCGCAGCCTTCGCCGTCAGGTCGGTGCCCTTGGGCCAGACGACCACCTGCGCGGTCTCGGGCGGGTTTCCCCACCAGGCGTCGTTCGCCACGAGCACGAGACCGTCCTCGGCGGAGAAGGACTCGACCCGGTACGGGCCGGCCGAGGGCAGTAGCGAGAGGTCGATCGAGCCCGGAGTCAGGGTCCATCCGGTGTTCCAGAAGTCGGCGATGCGGCTCACCACGTCGTCGTCCTCGCCCAGGATGGGATCGACGACGTTCGGCACGCCCGCGGCCCGAGCCGCGACGTGTGCCGGTAGTAGGTCGGTGGCACCGAACAGGGCGCGCCAGTTCTGGTAGCTGCGGCCGGACGCGAAGACGACAGTGGCTTCCTTGGCCCCAGGAACGCAATCGATGCGCTCGATGTCGGAGTACCCGGCCGTCGACGCCGCGTCGAACAGGGGGCGGTCGGTGGCGAACCTTCCGCTGTTCGCCGCCCAGGCCAACACCAGGTCGTCGCAGGCCATCGGCGCACCGTCGGAGTACGTCGCGGCCGGGGCGATGGAGTACTGCACGGTCAGCGTGTCACCGGGAACCACCGTGGCTGTTCCGATGTCGTTGTCCGACAACGCGTCTCCCTCGGGCCCGAGGTAGCTGAAGCCCACCTGCACCCGAGTGAACGCCTGCCGGGCTCCCGACGCCGCGCCGTCGACGGTTCTGGCGTTGTACGTGTTCACCACGTTGTCGAACGAGTAGCCGATCGAGGGCACCTTGTCCTCGGGCGACGAACACGCAGTGATGGACACTGCGCCGACACTCGCTGCCACCAGTGCCGCGCTCCACCGTCGTTTCACGTGCACTCTCCGTCCCTGTCGAGGGTGGTTCTACCGACGCTTCTTGTTTCGTTTCCCGGTCGGGCGGTTGCCCGGCTGCGGAGCCGACGCCTTCGGGGCGGCCACACCGACGGCAACCGGCTCCGGAGCGAGGCCGGCTGCGCGGGCTGCCGCTTCGGCGCGCTTGGAGTGGACCTTGCGGGTATGGACTGCGACGGGGCCCCACTTCTCCTTGAGCGTCACCAGCAACGGAGTGGCGAAGAAGATCGACGAGTAGGCACCGACGATCATGCCGACCAACTGCACCAGAGCCAGATCCTTCAGCGTGCCCACTCCGAGTAGCCATACCGCGATGATCATGAGTGCGATCACCGGGAGGACACCGATCACGGTGGTGTTGATCGAGCGCATCAGGGTCTGGTTGACGGCCAGGTTCGCCTGTTCGGCGTAGGTCTTGCGATGCAGGTTCAGGATGCCGCGGGTGTTCTCCTCGACCTTGTCGAACACCACCACCGAGTCGTACAGCGAGAAACCGAGGATTGTCAGCAGGCCGATCACGGTTGCCGGCGTCACCTCGAATCCGACGAGCGAGTACACGCCTGCGGTCACCAGGAGGTCGAATCCCAAGGCGGCCAGCGCCGCCAACGCCATGTCTCGTTCGTATCGGACAGCGATGTAGATGCTGACGATGACCAGGAAGACTACGAGCGCGATCAGAGCTTTCTGGGTGATCTGGCTGCCCCAGGTCTCGCTGACGTCCGACACGCTGATGGCGTTGGGGGTCGCGGTACCCGAGTTGTCCTGCGGCTGGAATGCCTCGAACAACGCCTGGCGAAGGGTGTCCACTTCGGCTGGGTCGAGAGCTTCGGAGCGAATCTGCACCGTTGCTGCGGCACCCGCACCGACGGTCTGTACCGACACCGGCGGCATGCCGAGCGCGTCGTCGTACACGGTCTCGACCTGCTCGGTAGTGATGTTGTCGGCCGCGGGCAGCGCGATCCGGGTTCCGCCCTCGAAGTCGATACCGAGGGTGAAGCCGCGAACGAGGAAGCTCAGCAGGCACACCAGCACGATGACGCCGGTGAGGATGTAGTAGAACCGGCGACGACCGACGATGTCGAAGGCACCGGTACCGGTGTACAACCTGGACAGCCAGCTGTGCTTCGGCTGGGTGGACTGATCGACACCCGAATCGTCGAGGGGCGATGGGGTCGACGTGGTCGTGTCCGACATGTCATGCCTCCTTCGACGGCGCAGTGCCGGTCTTGACGGCGAGTGCCTTGTTGGCTGCGCGCTTGCGTTCGAGCGCGATCTGCTGGACGGCACCGAGTCCGTTGACGGACGGCTTGGACCAGAACGTGGATTTCGATGCCAGGTACACCAGCGGCCATGTCACCAGCACCACGACGATGATGTCCAGGATCGTCGTCAGTCCGAGGGTGAACGCGAAGCCGCGGACCTGACCGACCGCCAACACGTAGAGCACTGCGGCAGCGATGAAGCTCACCGCATTGCCCGACAGGATCGTCTTGCGGGCGCGTGCCCAACCGCGAGGAACCGCCGATCGGAAGCTGCGGCCCTCCCTGATCTCGTCCTTGATGCGCTCGAAGAACACCACGAACGAGTCCGCGGTCATACCGATGCCGATGATCAGGCCTGCGATGCCTGCGAGGTCGAGTGTGAAGCTGATCCATCGGCCCAACAGAACGATGATTCCGTAGACCACGAGACCGGCCAGCGCCAACGACAGCGCAGTGAGCAGCCCGAGGGCACGGTAGTAGAGCAGGCAGTAGACCAACACCAGCGCCAGTCCGATGGCACCGGCGAGCAGACCTGCTTCGAGCGAGGCCAATCCCAGTGTTGCCGACACCGTCTCGGCCTCGGAGGACACGAAGGAGAGCGGCAAAGAGCCGTACTTGAGGGTGTTGGCGAGCTCGGACGCGGTCTGGTTGTTGAAGTTGCCGGTGATCGAGGTGGCGCTGCCCGCTGGGGTGGCCCCCTGAATGACCGGTGCACTGATCACCTTCGAGTCCAGCACGAACGCCGCCTGCTTCTGCAGATTGGCCGCGGTGAACTGAGCCCAGGTGTTCGAGCCTTCCGAGTCGAACGTCAGGCTGACCTGGAACTGGGCCTGCTGACTGTCGAAGCCGGAGGTGGCGTCGGATATCTGCTGACCGTCGATGATCGTGGGACCGAGCAGGTAGACGGCCGTTCCGTCGGTCGAGCACGCCACGAGGGGCAGCGCCGGATCGTCGTTACCGGCGAGCGGGTCTGCTGCGTTGCAGTCGAGGGACTGCATCGCGAGCTGCTGGACCTGCGGGTCCTCGCTCTGCCGAAGGGTCTTGGCGTCGGCGATCTCCTGGGCAGCGCGATCCGCGTCGGACAGCGAAGCATCCGCGGCGGGATCGTCTGTCGCGGGTTCGTCTGTAGCGGGTGCGTCGGTCGCAGGAGCAGGCGTCGGATCCACCGCAGACGGATCCTGCGCCGGGAACACACGGTTCTGCGGAGTGGCCGGATCTGCGGGCGCAGCCGGATCCGCCGAAGCAGCAGGGTCTGCCGGTGCCGCAGGATCGACCGGCGCGGCCGGGTCGACCGGGGTCTGCTGCGTGCCAGCACCCTCGCCCGTCGACGGAGCAACGGATCCAACGACGGGCCGGATGAACAGTCGCGCGGTCTGCCCGAGGGTGCGCGCCTGGGAGCTGTCGTCGCCGGGCACCGTGATGACGAGGTTGTCACCGTCGATGACCACCTCGGAGCCGGAGACACCGAGACCGTTGACGCGGGTCTCGATGATCTGCTGCGCCTGCTTCAAGCTGTCCTGCGTCGGTGCATTGCCGTCGGGGGTCCGCGCGGTGAGTGTCACGCGCGTGCCGCCCTGCAGGTCGATTCCCAACTTCGGCGAGGGGTCTTTGTCTCCGGTGAAGAAGACCATGGCGTACACCGCTGCCATCAGCACCGCAAAAACGGCGAGATAGCGGGCGGGTTGCACCGGTCCGCTGGAAGGTGCCACGGTGTGTGTTTCTCCTCTGAGGCGATGGAAAGTGTCGGTTCCTGCAGGGCCTGGCGGCCCGCTGTGTCAGCAGTGAGCGGTGCGATTGTGCACCACATCGGTCACCGCAGAGAAAACCGCTGCCGGATACTGTCTCCGACAGCGGTTCGTTCACATCGTGCTCACTCTTTTTCGAGCCTCTTCGACGTCTGCTCGATCGTCTCGTCCGGCCGGGTCGCGTCTGCCTTGCTCAGGGACGGTCCCGCGGTGTCGTTCGAGCCGAGGGCCGCGAGGTCCGCCTCGGTGGTCGCGTCGATGTCGGTGTCGTCGAACTCGGTGTCGTCGGGCAACACCTCACGTACGACCGCACGCGACCAGGTGGTGATGACGCCGTCGGCGATCTCCAGGTCGATCGTGTCGTCCTCGACCAGGACGACGCGGGCATACAGGCCTGCGGTGGTGACGACCTCGTCGCCGATCTTCAGCGAGTCCTGCATTTCCGTGGTCTTGGCCAACACCTTCTTCTGTCGACGCGCATTGAGAAACAGCGGTACCAGAAGGGCCACGATCAGCAGCGGAAACAGCAAATCCATCGGAAGGTCAGTCCTCGAAGTCGGGTTCGAAATACGTCATTGTCTCGTGCGAGAACGTCGCCGGTGCGGGCCTCGCAGCTACCCAGTGTGCCATTACCTGGAACCGGTCCGGTCCGTTCGTGTCCCGTTGTGCCCGATTCATTCGAATAATCCCTGCTGGACCTCCGACGATCGGACCGAAATTCCACCCACTGCGAGGTCCGGCGGCGGCGTCAGACCGAGGTGTTGCCACGCAGCAGCGGTCGCGACGCGCCCGCGGGGGGTACGGGCGATCATTCCGGCACGCACCAGGAACGGCTCGCACACTTCCTCGACCGTCGACGGTTCCTCGCCGACGGCGACGGCCAGTGTCGATACACCCACCGGTCCCCCGCCGAAGCTCCGGATGAGCGCGCTCAGTACTGCGCGGTCGAGTCGGTCGAGCCCGAGTTTGTCGACGTCGTAGACCACCAGCGCGGCCTTCGCGGTGTCCTGGGTGACGGTGCCGTCGCCCCGGACGTCCGCGTAGTCGCGGACTCGACGGAGCAATCGGTTCGCGATTCGGGGGGTTCCGCGCGAGCGCCCGGCGATCTCTGCGCAGCCGTCCCGGTCGATCGGTACGCCCAGAATCCCTGCCGACCGCATCAGGATTCGTTCGAGCTCGCTGGGCTCGTAGAAATCCATGTGCGCCACGAATCCGAACCGATCGCGCAACGGCCCGGTCAGCGCACCCGACCTGGTGGTGGCGCCGACGAGGGTGAACGGCGCGACCTCGAGTGGGATCGACGTCGCTCCCGGCCCCTTGCCGACGATGACGTCGACCCGGAAATCCTCCATCGCCAGGTACAGCATCTCCTCGGCCGGACGGGCGATGCGATGGATCTCGTCGATGAACAGCACGTCCCCTTCGACCAGGTTGCTGAGCATCGCCGCCAGATCACCTGCCCGCTCGAGCGCCGGACCCGACGTGAGCCGTAGCGAGGTTCCCAGCTCTGCGGCGATGATCATCGCCATGCTGGTCTTGCCGAGGCCCGGCGGCCCGGACATGAGGATGTGATCGGGGGTGCCGCCACGCATCTTGGCACCCGACAACACGAGCTGGAGCTGCTCCCGCACGCGAGGTTGGCCGATGAAATCGGTGAGGTTCTTCGGACGCAGACTCGTTTCGACGTCCAAGTCGTCGGACATCGCGTCCGCACCGACCTGGGATTCGGCGAACTGGTCGTCCTCGGTCACCCGGGCCTACCTGGACTTGCCGAGGTACGCCAGCGCCGACCTCAACGCGGTCGACGTCGTGGCCTCCGGCTGCTGAGCGAGTACCGCGTCGGTTGCTTCCTCGGCCTGCTTCGTGGGGAATCCGAGACCGATCAGCGCTTCGACGATCTGGTCTCGCATCGAATTGCCCGCACCGGATCCCGGCACGGCCGCGCTTCCGGCTCGTCCGACCACCGCGTCGACCTTGTCGCGCAGCTCGACGACCATTCTCTCCGCGCCGCGCTTCCCGATACCGGGCACCCTGGTCAGAGCTCCGATATCACTGTCCGCCAACGCAGTTCGCAGCGCATCGGGCTCGTGTACAGCAAGAGTTGCCATGGCGATTCGCGGGCCGACGCCGGTCACGGTGAGGAGCAACTCGAACAGCTCACGCGACTCCTTGTCGGGGAACCCGTACAGCGTCTGCGAATCCTCACGCACGATCATGGTCGTCAAAAGGGTCGCTTCGCTCCCCCGGTGCAGCGTGGCCAACGTCGCCGGAGTGGCGTTGACCCGGTACCCGACGCCCGCCGCCTCGAGCACGGCGTGATCGAGCGCGATGTCGAACACCGAACCCCTGATCGACGCGATCATCGTGCGCCCGCCTCCTTCTTGGCCATCTTCTCGATCCTGCGTGCCACGACGGCGCGAGCCTTGCGCTCCTCGGCCAGACGCGCGTCGTACTTGCGTTTCTGTTCGGCGGCCATCGCTTCGGCCTTCGCCATCCGGGCGATCATGGGCGCTCGCCAGCAGTGACAGATACCGAGGGCCAGAGCGTCGGCCGCGTCGGCGGGAGTCGGTGCGGTCTGCAGGCCGAGAATGCGCATGACCATGGCGGTCACCTGAGCCTTGTCGGCCGAGCCGTTGCCCGTGACTGCGGCCTTGACCTCGCTGGGAGTGTGGAAGCAGACGTCGACGCCGCGCCTGGCCGCCGCGAGGGCGATGACGCCACCGGCCTGGGCCGTGCCCATCGCCGTCCGCACATTGTGTTGGGCGAAGACTCGCTCGATCGCGACCACCGAGGGCTTGTGCGTATCGAGCCAGTACTCCGCGGCCTCGGAAATCCTCAGCAGACGCTGCGCGAGATCCATGTCCGCGGGCGTCCGCACCACATCGACATCGAGCGCGACCACCGTTCGGCCCACGCCACCCTCGATCAGACTGAGCCCACACCTGGTGAGACCGGGGTCGACACCCATCACCCGCACGCCACCACACCTTCCGCTTACGAACTGTTGTTCGATAGCGTAGCGGAGCCCACCGTCGGATCAGGGATACGACACCCGGTCGATCACGTCGTCGGGTGCGCCAGGCTCAGTCCTCTGCGTCGAGCTCCGCCATGACCTCGTCGGAGAGGTCGACGTTGGACCACACGTTCTGGACGTCGTCACTGTCTTCGAGTGCATCGATGAGCTTGAACACCTTGCGTGCACCGTCGGCATCGACCGGAACGTTCACCGACGCCTGGAAGCTCGCCTCGGCCGAGTCGTAGTCGATTCCGGCCTCCTGCAACGCGGTGCGCACGGCGATCAGGTCGGTCGGCTCGCTGACGATCTCGAGGGTGTCACCGTTGTCGTTGACTTCCTCGGCACCGGCTTCGAGAACGGCCATCAGAACGTCGTCCTCGCTCTGACCGTTCTTCTCGAGGGTCACCACGCCCTTGCGCGAGAACAGGTAGGACACCGAACCCGGGTCGGCCATGTTTCCGCCGTTGCGGGTCATCGCGACACGCACCTCGCCTGCGGCGCGGTTGCGGTTGTCGGTGAGGCACTCGATGAGAATGGCGACACCGTTGGGTCCGTAGCCCTCGTACATGATGGTTTGCCAGTCGGCTCCACCGGTCTCTTCGCCCGCTCCGCGCTTACGGGCCCGCTCGATGTTGTCGATCGGAACCGAGGTCTTCTTCGCCTTCTGAATGGCGTCGAAGAGGGTCGGGTTGCCGGTGGGGTCACCGCCACCCGTGCGGGCCGCCACCTCGATGTTCTTGATGAGCTTGGCGAAAGACTTGCCGCGTCGGGCGTCGATCACCGCCTTCTTGTGCTTGGTGGTGGCCCATTTTGAGTGGCCGCTCATGCGATAGGGCCCCTTCCTGCTCGAAATCAGTGTTGTCGACTTTACTCGCCCGGTTCCACGCTCGGCACCGACCGACCGTCGAAGGTTCTAGCGGCCTCGCACCATGTCGACGAAGAGTGCGTGTACTCGATCGTCGCCGGTGACCTCGGGGTGAAAGCTCGTCGCGAGAACGGAGTTCTGACGAACGGCCACCACGCGTCCGGCGGCCGGTCCGTGCGGCACCGTGGCGAGCACCTCGACGTGCTCGCCCACCCGCTCCACCCAGGGCGCGCGGATGAACACCGCCCGCACCGGCCCACCGTCGATGCCGATGACGTCGAGGTCGGTCTCGAAGGAATCGACCTGACGGCCGAAAGCGTTGCGTCGCACGGTGATGTCGAGGGAATCGAGATGTCGGGCGTCGGGCCTGGTGTCGAGAATCTCTGACGCCAGCAGGATCATGCCCGCGCACGAACCGTAAGCGGGCAGCCCGTCGGCCAACCGGGCGCGCAACGGTTCGAGGAGATCGAACACGTCGAGCAGGTTACTCATGGTCGTCGATTCCCCGCCGGGGATGATCAGTCCGTCGATCTGCGCGAGCTCGGCGGGCCGACGCACCGTGACACCGCGCGCGCCGCTCGACTCGAGCGCAGCCAGATGTTCGCGAACGTCGCCCTGCAGTGCGAGAACTCCGATGGTCGGAGCGTTCACTTGCGCCCGAAGGGATCGACATGGGGCGCGTCGGGGTCCCGCTCGTACCGCATGAGACCTTCCTGCACCACCGCGGCAACCAGCCGTCCGGACGTGTCGAAGATTCGCCCCTGGGTCAGTGCGCGCCCGAAATCGGCCGAGGGCGACGTCTGGTCGTAGAGCAACCATTCGTCTGCCCGGAAGGGACGAAGGAACCACAGCGCGTGATCGAGCGAGGCCGTCTGCGTGACGGCGTCCGGGTGTGGCACCTTGGCCGATCCGAGCAGCGTCATGTCGCTCATGTAGGCGAGTGCGCAGACGTGGAACACCTGATCGTCGGGCAACGTGTCTCGGTAGCGGAACCACACACGTTGCTGCGCAGCGAAACTGGGATGCTTGACGGTCTGGTCATCAGGAATGAGGCGGATGTCCCATTCCGACCACTCCTTGTAGTACGAGTGGTCGTACTCGGCGAGGGTGGTGGGATCGGGCAGGCTGTCCGGCCCCACGACCTCGGGCATGACGTCCTGATGCGAAATGCCGTCGTCGTCGCCGTGGAACGAGGCAGACATCGTGAAGATCGCCTTGCCGTGCTGAATTCCGGTGACGCGGCGCGTGCAGAACGAGCGTCCGTCGCGAATCCGGTCGACCATGAACACGGCCGGTTCGTTCGGATTTCCCGGACGCAGGAAGTAGCCGTGCAGCGAGTGCACACGAAACTCGGGTGCCACTGTGCGCACCGCCGCGACGAGCGCCTGGCCCGCCACCTGACCGCCGAACGTACGGGGCAGCCGACTCGGGAAAGTCCGTCCCCGATAGATGTCGTTCTCGATCCGTTCCAATTCGAGAATGTCCTCGATGCTGGCCATGGCTGGTGTCCACCTTTCTGTGACAACGGCTCAGGCTAACAATGGACGGACCAGGCAAGATGGTCGGTGTGGGTCAACCGGTGCCGATATTTCCCGATCTTCTGGTGGAGTCGATCGTCGATTCGTGCCAGGACGGGGCGCGCTCGATCATCGTGATCGACGGCGCGGATGCCGCGCGGCCGGTCGACTTCGCCACGCGCACAGCCGAACACGCCCGCTCACGGGGCCGTCCGGCTGCCGTCGTCGACCTGCACGACTACGTCCGACCTGCATCGATTCGATTCGAGTACTCGCGCACCGACGAATTGAGCTATCGCACACTGTGGTTCGACTACGACGCCCTCGTTCGAGAGGTCATCGTCCCACTGCGGCCCGGTGGCGGAGGTCACTTTCTACCGCGACTGTGGGATGAGGCCGCCGACCGTTCGGCTCGGGCCCGCAGCGCCTCGGCGGCAGCGAATCAGATCGTCCTGATCGCGGGACCCATGCTGCTCGGACGGGGATTGAACGCCGACCTGTCGGTGCATCTACGCCTGTCCGCGAGCGCTTTACGCCGCAGAACCAGCGCTGCCGATCAGTGGACGTGCGCCCCACTGATCGACTACTACGACAGCCTGGACCCCTCGGCCGAGCGGCCGGATTTTCTGGTCCGATGGGACCATCCGGACCGCCCGGCACTCGAACGCAACTGACGTAAAATCGTCACCAGCCACGTTCGGCGAGACGGTGTCCGACGGGGAGATCGTCGACGTTGATGCCGACCATGGCCTCGCCGAGACCGCGCGAGACCTTGGCGAGCACGTCGGGGTCGTCGAAGAACGTCGTGGCCTTGACGATCGCCTCGGCGCGCTCCTTGGGGTTGCCGGACTTGAAGATTCCCGATCCGACGAACACGCCCTCGGCACCGAGCTGCATCATCATCGCTGCGTCTGCGGGAGTCGCGATGCCGCCGGCGGTGAACAGTGTGACGGGCAGTTTGCCGGCCCGGGCGACCTCGACGACGAGGTCGTACGGGGCCTGCAGTTCTTTCGCCGCCACGTACAGCTCGTCCTCGGGAAGCGAGGTGAGACGACGGATCTCGTCGCGAATCTTGCGCATGTGCGTCGTCGCGTTCGAGACGTCGCCGGTTCCGGCCTCGCCCTTGGAGCGAATCATGGCCGCGCCCTCGGTGATTCGACGCAGTGCCTCACCCAGGTTGGTGGCACCACAGACGAAAGGAACGGTGAAGTTCCACTTGTCGATGTGGTTGGCGTAATCGGCCGGGGTGAGCACCTCGGACTCGTCGATGTAGTCGACGCCGAGGCTCTGCAGGATCTGCGCTTCGACGAAGTGGCCGATGCGGGCCTTCGCCATCACCGGGATGCTGACCGAGGAGATGATGCTGTCGATCATGTCGGGATCGCTCATGCGCGACACCCCACCCTGAGCGCGAATATCGGCGGGGACGCGCTCGAGTGCCATGACGGCCACTGCTCCGGCGTCTTCGGCGATCTTGGCCTGATCGGCGGTGACCACGTCCATGATGACGCCACCCTTGAGCATCTCGGCCATGCCCCGCTTGACGCGCGCGGTGCCGATTCCGTTCTCGCTCGACCCGCCTTCGGCCGATCCAGCGGGTGTAGTGGATGCGTGTGGGGTACTCAAGCCAACTCCTGTGTTCTGGGCACCGTTCGCGGTGCTCCGGATTGATACGTGCGACCACGTCCGGCCGCGCACGAGCGGACGATTGCGCGCGGCGCGAAGTCGCGCCCAGAACTGTAGGCCTCGACGCGGCGGTTTCCCATAACCACTTGACGATTGCTGGACTGCTCGAAAAGGGTCCAGATTGCTAGCGGATAGCGCGCACGTCCGGATCGCCGCGTCGAGCGAGAGCCACGTTGACCTCGTCGAGCAGTTCGGCCAGGTCCTGGGGATAGACGTTCTCGCCGACGGCGCTCAGCGCACGGATGTCGGCCTCGGTGCACCACTGGTGGCCGGTCACGGTGCGACGCTCGAAGTCGGTGAAGCCGGCGCTCTGCGGCTCGAACTCCTGCGTTCGATGCGCGAAGAACAGCTCCTCGGAGCGGATCAGGGTTCCGTTGAACGGGAACGTCGCAACCCGGCGCCACAACGGACCGCGCAGATCGGACGCGGCGACGGTCAGGCCGGTCTCTTCGTGTACCTCACGCACCGCAGCCTCGCGGAGCGACTCGCCCTTCTCCACTGCCCCACCGATGGTGAACCAGAAGAAAGTGTCGGGAACCGTCGGATCGTGTCCGCGCAGCAGCAGGACGCGGCCACGCTCGTCGAGCAGCACCACCCGCGCGGACGTTCTCGGAGTGGCGCGGTTCTCGCTGCCGAACGCCGCGGCAGCAGACCGCTCGGCGATCTCGAAATACGACGGCAGGGCCGCGGTTCCGCCGAGGTGCAACCAGCGGACCGGACGTCTGACGCGCAGCGCCAGGGTGTCGCGAACGGCATCGTTGTGAAAACGCCGTGCGATCAGCACGCGGGCCTCGGCGTCGGCGAGTTCGGCCACCAGTTGCGGGGGCAAGGCGTTCGGTTCGACGACGGCCAGAGCCATGGACACCGCGTTCTCGGCCTCTTCGCGCTGCGACCGGTCTACGCGCTCGGCCCGGTCGGCCAGTGCGGCAAGTTCTCTGCTCGACGGGGCCGAGTCTCGGGTGGCAGCGGACACCGCTCGCGCGACGACGGCACGGCGGGCGAGTGCTGCGTCGAGAGCCTGCCAGGCGAGGTCGGTGCGCACGTGGAGGCGGTCGAGTCGGTTCGCCGTTCCGTACGCCCACAGGCCGACGACGAGGATCAGTACCGCGACCAGCCCGAGTACCAGGATCGTGAGCGCCGAGAGGGTCATCAGTTCGCCGCCCGCACTTTCTGGCCCCCGAGGGTGACGGTTTCGTAGACGCGCAGGATTTGCTCGGCAACGACGGGCCAGTCGTAGGTGGCCACGGCCACCGAAGCGGCGTCGACCAGGCGCTCACGAACGGAGTCGTCGGAGAGGACCGAGGTCACTGCGGCGGCAATGGCATCGGAATCGTCGATCGGGACCAGAAGCCCGCAGGTGCCGTCCCGCAGAACTCGACGGAATGCGTCGAGTTCGCTTGCCACCACCGGAGTTCCGGCGGCCATGGCCTCGACGAGGACGATGCCGAAGCTCTCACCGCCGAGGTTGGGTGCACAGTAGACGTCGGCGCTGCGCATCGCGGATGCCTTGGTCGCGTCGTCCACCTGCCCCAGGAACGTCAGGTGCGACGCGAGTGCGCCTGCGTCCTTACGTAGCTTGTCCTCGTCGCCGCGCCCGACGATGAGGATCTCGATGTCGGGATGGGATTCGACGAGCGTGGGAAGGGCACCGAGCAGGACGGCCATTCCCTTGCGCGGTTCGTCGAAACGGCCGAGGAAGAGCACCGTGCGACCGGCGCGTGGATAGCCCTCCAGCACAGGGGCATCGGCGAACGCGGGCACGTCGACTCCGTTGGGGATCTCGACGGCGTCGGAGCCGAGGGCCTCGACCTGCCAGCGTCGGGCGAGTTCGGACACGGCGATTCGGCCGCTGATCTTCTCGTGGTACGGACGGAGCACACCCTGAAAGGTGCTGAGCACCAAGGACTTCGTCGTCGAGGTGTGGAAGGTTGCCACGATCGGGCCGTCGGCGGCCTTGAGCGCCAACATCGACAGGCTCGGCGCGTTCGGTTCGTGGATGTGCAGGACGTCGAAATCGTTGTCGGAGATCCACTTACGGATTCGAGAATAAGTGACCGGTCCGAATCGCAGGCGCGCGACGGATCCGTTGTATGGAATGGCGAGTGCCTCGCCCGCCGACACCACGAAGTCCGGCAACTCGACGTCCTCCGACGCCGGAGCCAGCACACTGACGCGATGTCCGCGTTCGATGAACACCTCGGCCAACTGCTGAACGTGCGCCTGCACTCCACCGGGAACGTCGAACGAGTACGGGCACACCATGCCGATCTTCACGCGCCCTCGATTCGGGCGCGTCGCTCGGCCGACCAGTCGCTCATCCACAGGGGTTGCAGCATGTGCCAGTCCGCCGGATGGGCTCGGATTCCGGCAGCGAAATGGTCGGCCAACGTCTGGGTGGCGGGCCCGACTCCGGCCGAGACGTCCACGGCGGGCGAGATGTCGAAGCCCCAGCCGTCGCCGTCGAAATAGCCGTGCACCGGCAGCAAAGTCGCTCCGGTGTCGATCGCGAGTTTCGCGGCGCCCGCGGGCATCCGGGTCGGTTCGCCGAAGAAGGTGACCGGTACTCCGTGCTTGGCGAGGTCTCGCTCGCCGAGCAGGCAGACGACCTTGTTCTGGCGCAGCCTTTCGGACAGCGCGAGAAGAGGCGGCTGCTCACCGCCGCTGAGTGGAAAGATCTCGAAGCCCAGGCTCTCCCGATAGGCGACGAATCGCTGGTACAGGGACTCCGGCTTCAGCCGTTCGGCAACGGTCGAGAGCCCACCGTGCGTGCGCACCAGCCACATTCCGGCCATGTCCCAGTTGCCGCTGTGCGGCAGCGCCAGCACCACTCCCTTACCGGCTGCGAGCGCACCCTCGAGATGTTCCTTGCCGTTCACGCACCGATCGATGACGGCGGCCTGCGCAGCCAGATCCATCGACGGCAACCGAAACGCCTCACGCCAGTACCGGGCGTAGGAGCGAACACTGTCGCGTATCAGCTCGTCGGGCACCTCGGCTGGAGTGGTCCCGAGGACACGAGCGAGATTGCGGCGCAATTGGTCCGGTCCACCGTTTCGGGTTGACGCAAAATCCGCGCCTCGATCGAAGAGACTTCTCGCCACACCCTCGGGCAGCGATCGGACAAGTCGCCACCCGGCTGCGTACCCGAGGTCGCTGGCTCTTTCCGAGACGTTCACGACGCGGCCACGTCGCCGTCGTCGGATACCGGTGCCACCGGAGGCACGATGATGTCGCGAGCACCCTCGGATCCACGGACTGCCAGAACGCGCTGGAACACGGTCACGATGCTCAGGGCGGCGAGAATCCACATCGCCGGGTAGATCACGCTGTCCAGCCACGGGATGTCGAAATGCCGTCCGACGCCGGTGAATCCGGCACCGACGAGAACGATGACCAAGCGATCCGGGCGTTCTATCCAACCCCCGTCCGCCGAGAGTCCGCTGGCCTCGGCGCGCGCCTTGGCGTAGGAGATCACCTGGGAGGTGACCAGGCAGATCAGAGTGGCAACGAGCAGTAGCTTGTCCTGCTCGGAGTACACCGCCCACCAGGCCAGGCCGCCGAAGATCGCACCGTCGGCCACTCGATCGCACGTCGCATCGAGGACGGCACCGTACTTCGTGCCACCGCCCCGAGCCCGCGCCATGGCACCGTCGAGCATGTCGAACAACACGAACAGGGTGATGACGACCGAACCCCACCACAGGTAGCCGGCGGGGTACATCGTGACCGCGGCCGTGATGGTGACGACGGTGCCGATGATCGTCACGGAGTTGGGGGTCAGCCCGGTGCTGTTGAGGGCACGCCCGAGCGGGGCGGTCACCTTCGAGACCGGCGCACGGCCGAAAATGCTCAGCACGGCGCGTGCTCCTCTCGCCTGTGGTTCATTCGTTCCAGGCCGACGCGAGCAGGGCCCGAGTGTCGCGGAGCAACTGCGGCATGACTTTGGCGCCGCTGATCACGGTGATGAAGTTCGCGTCGCCGCCCCACCGGGGCACGATGTGCTGATGCAGGTGCTCGGCCAACGACCCGCCCGCGGCTGCGCCGAGGTTGAGTCCCACGTTGAAACCGTGCGGACGTGACACCCGCTTGATGACGCGAATCATCTGCTGCGTGAATGCCATCAACTCGGCGCTCTCCGCGGGCGTGAGATCTTCCAGTGCTGCGACGCGGCGATACGGCACGATCATCGCGTGGCCGGGGTTGTAGGGGTACAGGTTGAGGACCGCGTACACCGACTCGCCTCGTGCGACGACGAGACCGTCCTCGTCGCTCATCTTCGGAATGTCGGTGAAGGGCTCGTTCGACTTCGCCGACCCCTGGGGAGCCTCGGCGATGTAGGACATCCGGTGCGGTGTCCACAGTCGCTGCAGCCGATCGGGCTCACCGGCTCCGGTGACGACGATCGACTCGTCCTGTTCCGACATGATCAGCTCACTCCTGCGGGTTCGGTCTGCACGAGCTCGGCGGTCGGTGATGCGTTGTTGCGCTGGGAGATCCAGTCGGTGACGACAGTGATGGCCTGTGCCACGGGGACGCCGTTGACCTGAGTGCCGTCCCGGAATCGGAAGCTCACGGCACCGGCTTCGACGTCCCGTTCGCCGGCGAGCAGCATGAAGGGGACCTTCTGGGCGGTCTGGTTGAAGATCTTCTTCTGCATCCGGTCGTCACTGGCATCGACCTCGGCGCGCACTCCGCGCTTCTTGAGCTCGTTCACCACCGCGAACAAATGGTCCTGGTAGACCTCGGCAACCGGGATTCCGACGACCTGGACCGGAGCGAGCCAGGCCGGGAAGGCGCCCGCGTAATGCTCGGTGAGCACTCCGAAGAAGCGTTCGATGGAACCGAACAGCGCGCGGTGAATCATCACCGGGCGTTCCTTGGTTCCGCCCGAGCCGGTGTATTCGAGCTCGAAGCGTTCGGGCAGGTTGAAGTCGAGCTGAATGGTCGACATCTGCCAGGTGCGCCCCAGAGCATCCTTGGCCTGCACCGAGATCTTCGGTCCGTAGAACGCGGCACCACCCGGATCGGGCACCAGGTTCAGGCCCGACGCCGCCGCTACCTCGGCGAGGGTGTTGGTCGCTTCTTCCCAGACCTCGTCGCTACCGACCGACTTCTCCGGGTTGCGAGTGGAGAGTTCGAGGTAGAAATCGTCGAGGCCGTAGTCCTTGAGCAGCCCGAGAACGAATTCGAGGGTGCTGGTGAGCTCGCCGCGCATCTGCTCACGGGTGCAGAAAATGTGTGCGTCGTCCTGGGTCATGCCGCGCACGCGGGTCAGACCGTGGATAACGCCGGACTTCTCGTAGCGGTAGACCGAGCCGAACTCGAACAGGCGCAACGGTAGTTCACGGTACGAGCGGCCGCGGGAACGGAAGATCAGGTTGTGCATCGGGCAGTTCATCGGCTTGAGGTAGTAATCCTGGCCGGGCTTGCGCACGTCGCCGTTCTCGTCGAGTTCGGCGTCCAGGTGCATCGCCGGGAACATGCCGTCCCGGTACCAGTCGAGGTGACCGGAGACCTCGTAGAG
The DNA here is from genome assembly GCF_002259405.1 of Rhodococcus sp. 14-2483-1-2. Lineage (GTDB taxonomy): Bacteria > Actinomycetota > Actinomycetes > Mycobacteriales > Mycobacteriaceae > Rhodococcoides. The sequence goes on from NZ_NPFW01000022.1 coordinate 421,211, forward strand.
ATGGCCCTTGGTGATGTGCGGGGTGTTGACGAACTCGTAGCCCTCTTCGATGTGCCGCTGGCGCGAGTAGTTCTCCAGCTCGTTGCGGATCACGCCACCCTTGGGATGGAACACCGGCAGACCGGAGCCCAGTTCGTCGGGGAAGCTGAACAGGTCCAGCTCGGATCCGAGCTTGCGGTGATCGCGACGTTCCGCCTCCGCCAGCAGTTCGAGATGAGCGTCGAGTGCTTCGGCGGACTCCCACGCAGTTCCGTAGATGCGCTGCAGTCCGGCGTTGTCCTGATTGCCGCGCCAGTACGCAGCCGAACTGCGGGTGAGCTTGAACGCGGGCACGTACTTGGTGGTGGGGATGTGCGGTCCGCGGCACAGATCGCCCCAGATGCGCTCGCCGGTCCGGGGATTGAGGTTGTCGTAGGCGGTCAGCTCTCCCCCACCGACCTCCATGACCTCGGGATCGTCGATGCCGGACTTGTCGTCGATCAGTTCGAGCTTGTACGGCTCGTTCGCCAACTCCTCGCGGGCCTGCTCCACCGACTCGTACACCCGACGCGAGAAACGCTGTCCGGCTTTGACGATCTGCTTCATCTTCTTCTCGAGTGCCGTCAGATCCTCGGGAGTGAATGGCTGCTTCACGTCGAAGTCGTAGTAGAAGCCGTCCTTGATGAACGGTCCGATGCCCAGCTTGGCGTCGGGGAAGAGCTCTTGAACGGCCTGCGCAAGCACGTGCGCAGCCGAGTGCCTGATGACGCTTCGTCCGTCCTCGGTGTTCGCCGGAACGGGCTCGGCCTCGGTGTCGTCCTCCGGTGCCCAGGACAGGTCACGGAGCTTGCCGTCGGGATCGCGCACGACGACGATCGCGTCGGGTCCCTTGTTCGGCAGGCCGGTGTCGCGGAGCGCCGTACCTGCCGTGGTTCCGGCCGGCACCATGATGCGGGCGGGCGAAACAGCGGCGACAACGGGCATGCTCACAGCGATGTACTCCTCGATCGGTTCTTCTGGCCAGGAAGGCCTCCGACAGCCTATCGGCAACAGTCCACTCGATTGGCCTCAGCGCGACGAGTGACGTCAGATCGGGCTTTCGAGCCACGTCCAGTCGAGCCCGATCCAGCCCCCGACCAACGCGAACGTGCCCAGCAACCACAGTGTTGCCAGCACGACGACGGTGGTGAACAGCACGCCGAGACCCTTCACGAACATGGACTGCTTCGAGAACCACGCCATGAAGGCGTCGTATCTCTTGCGGACGAACCGCAGCGCACTCTTGGCCCACGCGAATTCCGAGGCCAGGATGCCCAGGCCTGCGAACACGATCAGCCAGCCGGGCCCCGGGTACGGAATGGCGAGTACTCCCAGCACCAACACGACTGTTCCGACCACGCCGACCGTTATTCGGTACGCGAGATCGAGGGACTTGTTCTCGGCGATGCGCGCCCGGAAACGCCGGTGCTTCACCTTGGCTGTGTCCATCGGACCCTGGTCGGCGACGGCCCGGGGCTTCGACTGTTCGGTGCTCACCGGCTCAGGTTACCGGCCTCGAACGAAAGAAGGCCCGCACCGACTGGCGGTGCGGGCCTTCTTTTCTGTGGTCCCGGCTGGGATCGAACCAGCGACCTTCCGCGTGTGAAGCGGACGCTCTCCCACTGAGCCACGGGACCGAACGAGGCAAAACATTAACACGAGGTGCCGCGGCGAACCGAATCGCCTGTCCGATCGCCGAACAAGTCGACGGACTGCCTCCGCGGGGCTGCTCTGGCCTCTGCTTTCACACCTTTCACACGCGCCGATCTACCGAATTCGATGCCTGACCACGAGATTTGTGAGTTTCACTCCCGTTGGGTTAATGTTTTCCCCGCACCACGGAGACAACAACTGCCCAGCAGTGAGCGCCTCCGGGGTATGCGGATGTGGCGCAGTGGTAGCGCATCACCTTGCCAAGGTGAGGGTCGCGGGTTCGAATCCCGTCATCCGCTCGAGGGTCTCGACCCATGGTGGAGTGGCCGAGTGGTGAGGCAACGGCCTGCAAAGCCGTGCACACGGGTTCGATTCCCGTCTCCACCTCGCTAGTGCATCGGTTGCAAGATCGATGCGAGGACACGCGCGATTAGCTCAGCGGGAGAGCGCTTCCCTGACACGGAAGAGGTCACTGGTTCAATCCCAGTATCGCGCACCACAGCAAGACAAGTCAGGCCCCCTTTCGAGGGGGCCTGATTTGTTTTGTGCCAGATACGTACCAGATCCTTCGGCGTGCCTGTGGGTCACGATGGCCCCTACTTAGGCACCGTCCTCACCGCAAGCTAGGTCGAAGGTGCAGTTGTAACTGTTCTAAGTGGTGCCACCATTCGAAGAATCGTCGTCCCTCAAAGCGTCTTCGAAGATGCGTACCAAATCGGGCGGTCCCACTTCCGCACGACGGCGTGCGGCTCCGCTTCGGACGTAAATCGCTAGCCCGAGCGCCGCTGCTACTAGGCCAGCACCGGCTACACCCAAACTTGCTGCGTTCATTTCCTCCGTCGACCGTCCAACCTGGCTGACAACAGTCAACGCGGTAACGAGTGTGCCCAAGACGTAGAGCGAAAAGCCAGCGTACTGAAAGCGCCGGAACCTGCCGATTCTTGCCCGCACCTGGTCAGTTTCGGACTCAGCCGAAAGCGGCAACGCGGATATGCCGCGGACCCTTGCCTCGATGCTGGCCGCAAGATCCGAGCGGCTTTCAAACTCGTTCCCCAAGCTGGTGTAAAGGTCTAAGTCCGATTTCAACAGCGTTCGGACGTCACGACGTCCGATCCACTGTCTAACCAGATCCCCCGCCCATGCCCCGAACGCCGTAAGAACGATTCCGACGACTGGAATCTAAGCATTCAAAGTGACCCACACCCTTCTGAGAAGTTGCCGCGGCCCACGCCACTAGCCCAAGTTCGTTGACCATGATGCAGAGTGCAGAGCCACTCTGCGGCTATTCGCGTGCTCCCGCCAGAATGATGAACCGATCCATTACCCCGTAAAACACGTCCCAAACGACCTGTATCCCCTGCAGCAGGTCTTCGCCCTGAGGATCGAACGCGTGGACCTTTGAGCCGTCCGCCCGGTTCGCCGTTGCGGTTGTCAGCTCCGCGGCCCAACTGAATCCGTGCGCATGGGCGCTCAATGTTCGCCAGGTTCGGACGGCCTCGTACTGCTTACCAAAGTCCTCGTAATAGGGCAGATCAGGCGATATCACAGCCGCGCCGATCTCGACGATGTCGGTGTCGTACGGCTTCCGCTTAATTTCGTCAAAGTCGAACCCGAAGGCCGCTGCGTCCGTCCTTACTTCCGCAATCTGCGCATTCACCTTCGCGATTTGATTGCGAGCCTGTTCACGTCGCGTGTTGTAGTACACGTTGGCCTCCGTATTGGGACGCTCCGGAGCATCAGCTAGGCCGCGAAACGCGTTGCGCTGATTCTTCAGCTCGTGATGTGTGATCGTCAGCGTGCGCCTTCGCCGCTCGTTCGGATTCTCGTCCAATATCCATGCCGCCAGTGTGGCCCCGGTCAGCGCCGAACGAACGATCGAAAACGGGGCGAAGGCGGTCAGTCGGTCCCCGGACAGTACGGCCTTCGCGACAAACCGCACATGGTCGAGAACGTTCAGCGACACCAGAACGGCAGTCTCGTACGGCGTCCGACTCTTAAATAGGCAGAATTCGGCGACAAAGTCGCAGCCCTCACGGAGTGTGTTCCGGGACTCGAACAGCTCCACAGCACCGTCGATCACGGACAGGAGCGCTTCTAAACGCTCGCGAAGCTGCGCATCCACGGCATTTAGAGTTCGGGGCGGTGGGTCTGTGAGTGCCATGGGCGGCAGTGTGCCAGGCGAGTGCGACAAACCCGGCGACCCAGCCCACGTTCATTCACTCGAACGACGCCGATCCGACGCCGACCGGCGTTGACTGATGGTCATGTGGAACAAACGAGTCGTGACCGAGAAGTGTGACGCCGCCGGCCTGACGGTGGACGAGGCCGGGAGAAAATCGGGCATCCGGGATCTGCAGGGCCAACTGGACCGAACGATCCCGTACCACGACGACGCTACGGCCCTAGGTCGGACGCTCGGCGTACCCGAGCACGTGCTGACCACAGCCGATCCCGAGAACTGGGTACAGGTGTCACCGACAGAATGGGCACTCGCGCCTGATCAGTAGCGTTCCAGTCCCCTAGCCGTCATTGGCAACTACGCGCTACCCCTCAACACCTGAGCCCTCCAACGGTACATCGCTGGAGCCAGTCAGAACATTGACAACCGATTCTTCCACGGGGTCGCGGTATCGGAGCACCTTCAGGGCAACCGAAGCCAAGTCTGCGAGCGCCACCGAACGATCTGCAGCAACGATCTGACCGTCGAAGTTAACCTTGACGTCAGCAATCTCATCCTCTGCGTCGGCAGCAGGAAATCCCAAACCCAAGCTGCGAACGTAGTACGTGTCGTCTACCGAACGAGCGATGCTTTCGACGTCCTCGGACACATCTCGACTCTCTTCCGCATTTACGCTTATCGACCGCGAGATACCCGTCAAACTGACGGACAAGACGTCGAAACCGTCAAGGGCTTCCTCAAGATCTGGCCACAGAACAGCGGACTTCTTGTCGCGACCACGCAACGTCGCTCCAGACGGAGCAAGGTGCAATCGCGAGCCTCCAAAATTGACACCCAGAGTCGATCCGAGGATAGACCAAACGCCATCGGCACGAACTCTAGCCTCTTGCTCAGTCGCGTTGTCAGACGGAATGTTTTCAAGCCCAATATACGCGCGCTTTCCAGCCCATTTACCCATATTGGCACTGACCAGTGGCGTCAAGTCCAGACCGCCAAGTGCTTCTTTTAAGGACACCACGTCCATGAAATCAACCATCGAACCGACATATCGCCAGAAGGATATATTGCGGGTAACTCCTTCATTTTCAATCAGCCAGGGAATCATTTTTCGAATCTCTGACGCATCGAGTTTCGAGTCTTCTTGGCTGAGGCGTTCCAATTCTGAAAAGTCGTCGCCAAGGGCCAATTCAACAAGACGTGCAGTTCGCGTTATCCGCGCAACCGACTCAGGAAGGAAACTTTCGGAAAGCTTTTCCACATAGGTGAGATCACTGTCGTCAGTGGATGATGTTCCTAGCGAGAGTAGCTCACTGACACGCGAAGTAGTCAGCAGACCTCGACCACCGCGGGCCAGATTAGATCGAATAAGCCCAGCAAGGGGGGATTCGGAAACGACCTCATCGTCGTCAATCGAAACGGCATCAAAGGATTGCGCGTCGGCTACTAACGTCTCAGGCGCTGCCGATGACTGCTCACGCATCTCCTCTTCTACGCGGTTTTCGGCCGGATTTGAATTGAGCGCTAAAACAACTGGACGAACGGCGTTAAATCTCACTGCATCATTGGCGGCAACAATAGATTCATATGAATTTCTGAGATAAAGCCGCCTTTCCGTCTTGTCTGGCCACTTGATTACGAAGTCCGGAACAGCGGAATGGTTAAAATATTCGGTATCGTCCAACTTAGCAGTATTATCTATTCTCTGAAATTCTCGCCTTACCGCAGCTTTAACGCCGGCGATGTATGAATCCGGATCCTCGGCCGAACGCGCATAGGCAAGTTCATTCACAAAGGTGCTCATAGGGTCGGTGCCTTCCGGTTCAAGGTTGCCAGCACTGTCATTAGTTCTTCGTGGGTAAGCGAGATGTCCTCCTGTTTTTCGTGCCAAACTAGGATCCATATCCGCTCAGAGACTCGCCTCAGCATCTTCGAATCAATTTCTCGACCGTCAAGGAGATCAGAGTATTCTTCAAGAGCCGAGCGAATTTTCTCTTCCGTAGTCAGTTCGGGCCACTCACTAATCTGAAACGGGTGGGATGTGACCCATAGATACTCGCGCTTAATGTCTGATCCACGAAGCTCAGATTCGTGAACTGTCGAGCTGTAGGCAGTAGCTAAGAATTCTTTAAAGTATTTGTGCTGATTCCCTGGGGACGAGTATCTCTTGCTCTCGACTACCACGGGCGACCGGCGGCTTCCGATGAATGAACCGGCCAGGTCGAACTTTTTTCGCGAGCCGTCAAGGCACAGGGCAATGCACTGACCTGCGTCTTCGTAGACGTTCCAGTTGAGTTCGATGAAAGTAGTGGCTTCGAGCCAGCGTTTCACTGCTGCCACCCCTACTCGTCCAAGCTCTTGGACTTCCTCTGCATCTACAGGCATTGGGGAATCGTAATCGTTGGCCTCACGCCAGGTAGTTGCAACACGTAATTGCATAGGCCTACCGATCGTCGAGCAGGCCTTCGTCAATTAGGCACTGCCGGGCGAGGGCCGGATTTCGCCGGATCGCGGCCTTCAGCTGACGGTGGTGAAACTCATCTCGCGTGATCTTGATGCTTCGCTCCCACCCTTCACGGCCGAGCGTCAACTTCTCTAGAATCAGAAACTCGATGAAGTCTTCCAACGTCGGTCTAAAGCGGCGTCCGCCCACCGGCAGGTGAAGCTTACGAAGGGCCCGCACGTTGCCGTCCGACCGGGTGCAACTTAGCTCCCAGTCAGGTGACGTGGCGTTAATCTGTACGTGAGCCTCCGGGTAGCCGTGTGACTTCTCGCGTTCATAGTCGTAGTGCAGCAGCGTCTGTTCGAGATCGGCATCAACGGAAAGCACCAGGACTGAACTCGTCACCATCAGATACTTTTGCTCGTCGTCGCACTCCAGGCGCATCTGAATGCCGAGGAAGAGAGAAGGCTCTCCACCTATAGATAGTGGTACTCCTACCTGAGCATCCAGGTTGTACCTGTCAAGTTTGTAACCGACGGTGGCTCGTGGGTTGGTGCCATGCGTTACCACCGAGTTTAGTCTGATGCCGTGGCAGACTGTGCTGTTCAGCGTCTCTGACAACCCAGTTGCGAACCCATGCGCCTCACGATTCAAGTCAAACTGTCGCGCCAACTCGGCCCCGGTACAAGTCGCCCACGGCGGACCAAGCTAGTCGCGCGCGCAGAGAGTCGAAGTAGCCATCCCGCGCTTGCTCGGCTAGTTCATCGAACGTGCACCCCGCACGCCTTAGAGCGTTTTCGATTGCGATGGTCAGGTCCTCGGCCGTAGCGACGATCACGGTATCGTCCGGTTCCAGCACGGCAGTCATGTTTGCCTCCTTGCTCGGATATCTCAACATACCTGCATTTCTATCCCACGGGTACGACAAGCTAGCCCAAGCTTTGAACTTGTCCGGCCAAAGACGGCCCTTGACCAGCGCTTCCGTCGGCGCTTGGCGTAAGGATCAGCACCAGGGCGGGTAGACTACCTAGCCGCAGGTCAGAGGGTTTACGTGTCACGCTGAGCTGCGGTGCGTGCCTATCGGTACAGGCGGCTCACGCGCCCTGCTTCTGCGCGGATGCACGTCGCGTGGGATGGCCCGATATAGTTTGATCGATCGTCGGAGTGGCCCAAGCCCTATGGTGTGTTAGGAACGATCAGTTGCTGACACCGGTCGCACGGGATGGTTCCTACCTGCTACCTGCTTCCGCATTGCGGCTAAGACCCCCTGTCGAGGGGGTCTTTTTTGTGCTTCACGAATCAATTGTGGTGATTCACGCCATAGAAGTGCACAGTGGAGATGACGCACACACTTCGATGGAAGGACACTCACGTGTCGGACGATGCTCAGAGCGAACCCACAGTCGACGACGCCACCCTGGAGGAAGCGAAGAAGTCCGTCGAGGGCCTCGACGACCGGTATCGCCCCGGTGCCCGGCCCACCGTGGCCCTTCCGGGAACCAACGGCACCGTCGCCGGGACCGCCTTCGCCGACATGGTCGACGACAACGGTGAGATGGTGGACGCCGATGACCAGGACTCCACCGACTCCGACAGCCCTACTGACACGGATCACGCCGACACCCAGGAAAAGGTAACGTCCTCGAACGATGCCTGAACTCGATGGTCCCGACGCCCCCGCCGACATCGATCTCGGCGGGGGCGTCGCCTTTCTGCACACCCCCTCGATGCCGTCACGGGGCGGCCTCGCTCTCACGCACGGTGCGGGCGGCAACTGCGAGTCGCTTCTACTGCAGCGCATAGCGTCGGTATGGACAGCAGCCGGCTTCACGGTGCTGCGTTTCGACCTTCCTTTCCGAGTACGCAAGCCCAAGGGGCCGCCGCACCCGTCCCGGTCGGCCGAGGACCGGCTGGGCATCGCCGCTGCCGTCGACCGCCTTCGCGCCGAGACCGGCGGCTTCATCGCATTCGGTGGGCATTCCTACGGTGGCAGACAAGGGTCGATGATCGCGGCCGAGCAACCAGGTCTCGTCGACGGACTCGTTCTGACCTCCTATCCCCTGCACCCGCCGGGCAAGCCGGAGAAAGCTCGTACCCAGCACCTGCCCGAACTGCGAACACCGACGGTGATGGTGCACGGCACGAAGGATCCGTTCGGCACCACTGCCGAATCGATCGCTGCGCTCGCGCTCGTCCCGGCCCCCACACTGCTTGTCGACATCGAGGGTGCAGGCCACGACCTTGCTCCGATCAAATACGACGCAGCCACGAAGACCCTTGCCGGTGCCTCCTCGTTGTTCGGTGGCCCGACGTCCGATTCGTCGGTTGTCGTCCCGCTCTTCGACCCGTCGCGCTGAAGTGGTCTACTAAGGCATGCCGACCTGGGGATGGTTCATCGTGGCGTTGGTCCTCGTCGACGCCGCAGTGCTGGCAGCGTGGCTGCTGGCCCGCAAGAAGCCCGGCACGTCCCCGGCGGGCTCGCACACCATCGGGCTCGTCGGTCTCGACGAGGGTGCCCGCGCAGATATTCATCGGCTGCTTGCCGCGAACAAGAAGATCCAGGCCATCAAGGTCTTTCGTCAACGGACAGGTGCCGGTCTCCTCGACGCGAAGAACGCGATCGAAAGCGTCCAACGCGGCGAGCCCTTTCCGTCCTCGGCCACCATCGTCGACGCCGCTCACTCCGGTCCGACACCCTGGGACGATCTGATCCCGCGATTGCAGTCACTGAAATCGGAGGGCAAAGCGATCTCGGCGATCAAGCTGCTTCGTGACCGAACCGGTCTGTCGTTGAGCGATGCCAAGAACGCGGTGGATCTGCTGTGACCGTGCGCGTGGCAGCACTCGCCGATGCACATCGCGTCGCCGAGGTGGCCGCGTCGACTTTTCCGCTCGCCTGCCCGCCGGGAACCCGGCCCGAGGACATCGAGCAGTTCATCTCCACCGTGTTGTCGACCGAGCACTTCGAGAACTACATCGCCGACGCTGCCCGGACGGTCCTCGTCGACGAAACCGTCGATGCCGACGTCGTTGGCTACGCGATGCTCGTGTCGGGAACTCCTACGGACCCGGACATTCGCGCGACCCTCTCGCACCATCCGACCACGGAGATCAGCAAACTCTATGTGCGGCCGACCCAGCACGGCAGCGGAGCAGCAGGGCGATTGATGACGTCATCGCTCGTCCATGCACGTGACTCCGGTTGTGCGACAGCATGGTTGGGCGTCAATCAGCAGAACGTGCGGGCCCAGAAGTTCTACGCCAAACACGGCTTCGAGATCGTGGGCACCAAGACGTTCGTCGTCGGGGTCCAGACGCACGACGACTACGTCATGCAGGTGCGGCTGTGACGACAGCTCAGCCGACTGCGGCGAAACGGGACAACGCGAGCAGACGCGAGGTAGCGCGCAGGTACTTCTTGCGGTAGCCGCCGGCCAACATCTCCTCGGTGAAGATCTCGTCGAGCTTGCCGCCCGAGGCCGTCACCGGGATGCCCGCGTCGTACAGGCGGTCGGCGAGAACCACCAGGCGCAGGGCGATGGCCTGATCCGATGCCGGGTGCACGTTCTTCAAGAACACCGCAGGAATGCCGTCGAGCAACTTGCCGTAGCGCGAGGGGTGCAGAGTGCTCAGATGCGCCAGCAGCTCGTCGAAATCGTCCAAGGTTGCGCCCTCGACAGTATCGGCGCGGTCGATCAGCTCGGACTCGGACGTGGGCTCGGGAGCCGGGGGCAGATCGCGGTGGCGGTAGTCGGGGCCGTCGACCCGGATGGACTCGAAGATCGAACCGAGCTTCTTGATCTCCCGCATGAAGTCCTCGGCAGCGAAGCGACCCTCACCGAGCTGCCCGGGCAAGGTGTTCGAGGTCGCGACGATGGACACTCCGCGCTGCGAGAGCTCGGAGAGCAACCGCGAGACCAACATCGTGTCGCCGGGATCGTCCAGCTCGAACTCGTCGATGCACAACACGCTGTGGTTCGAGAGTTCTTCGAGTGCCTTGTTGAAGCCGAGGGCACCGACCACGTGGGTGAGCTCGACGAACGTGCCGAACGCCTTGGGTTCGGGAACGCTGTGGTAAATCGAGGCGAGCAAGTGGGTCTTGCCGACGCCGAAGCCACCGTCGAGGTACAGGCCTGCACCGATGGCCGGGGTCTTCTTGCCGAAAAGGCCGCGCTTGCCCTTGCCGCGGATCTTCTGCACCTTGTTCGCGAACTCCTCGGCCTTCGCGACCGCAGCAGCCTGCGTCGGCTCCTTGGGGTCGGGAATGTACGAGGCGAAACTGACGTCGTCGAACATCGCCGGCGGGACCATCTGCGCGATCAGCTGATCGGAGGGGACCACGGGATTTCGGTCGACAAGGCGTGCGGGCATTTGTCAAGCGTAACGACGTGGTCTGATCTCTCTCATGCAGCTTCTCCATATTGGGACCTACTTCACATCGGAGCAGGCAACCGAGTCCGTGCTCACCGTCGGATCGACACTCGACGACGATGCCGTCCGCGCCCTGCACGCGTACCCGACCGATCTCGACCGACCGTGGATCCGCACGAACTTCGTCGCCAGCATCGACGGATCGGTCACCGCGAACGGTAAGTCGGCGGGCCTGGGAACCCCCGCGGATGCCCGACTGTTCGGCATTCTCCGAGAAATGTGCGACGCCGTCCTGGTCGGGGCCGGTACCGCGCGCGCCGAGAACTACGGCGGCGTCTCACTGTCCGCCGAAGCAAAGGCACGGCGGGTGGCGGGCGGACTGGCACCGGTTCCGACGATCGTGGTGGTCACCGCCTCCGGGTCGATCGACGCAGATTCTCGATTGATCACCGACACCGACGTGCAGCCGGTGGTGCTGACCTCGGCGGCGGCGGACGGCTCGAAGGTGGCAGCGCTTCGTTCGGCGGGAGCGACGGTGCTCGAGGTCTCCGGCGAATCGGTGTCGACCGACGACATCGTTGCGACGCTGGGCGACCTCGGATTCCGTCGCATCCTGTGTGAGGGCGGACCAGGACTGTTCGGGCAACTCGTCTCCGACGGGGCGGCGGACGATCTGTGTCTGACGATCTCGCCGACGCTGGTCGCCGGAGAGGCGGGCCGTATCGCCCATGCATCCGACGCGTCCGACGCGCCCATGCACCGGGCACACGTCCTGGGAGATGCGGACGGAACGCTGCTCACGCGCTGGGTGCGTCAGCGATGAGCAGCGCGCGGACCGCCGTCGATCGAAAAGTCGATAGCCTCGCACGGTGACGCAGAAACGAACGTTGCTCGCCGCGGTCCTCGTCCTCGCCACGATGTGCGCGGCCTGCGGTGCCGGCCCGTCGATCCGACCCGACGTCGCGGTGGAACAACGCTCCCCCGGTCAGCCCGCCGAGTCCTCGGCAGACGCGCCACCGGAACCGGTCGCACTCGCCGTTCCGGCCACCGATCTCGACTGGGCCGACTGCACCGCAGCAACACTCGGGACCTTCGGGCTCACCTCCACCACCCCCGGTCTGACACTCGAATGCGCAGAATACGAAGCCGACGTGGATGCGAGTGGGCAGATGTTCGGCACCTTCGCCGTCGGGGCGCTGCGAGCGCGGCTCGACAGAACGCCAGCCGATGCAGGACCGCTGGTGTTCACGTCCGGTTCGGATCGGTCCTCGATTGCCACGTTGGCCACGATGGCCGCCGGTCCGCTCGCGACGCTGCTCGAGGCTCATCCCATCGTCGCGGTGGATCGACGCGGAATCGGCCGATCCACTGCCGTGGACTGCATCGACGACGTCACCGGACCCGCCGTCGACGCGCTGGGGCAGTTCACCAGATCCGATGCCGACACGGTCGACCGCGCTGTCGACGCCGGTCGTGACGCCACGATCGAGTGCACCGACACGTTGCAACCGCAGGAGCTCGCGTTCGGAACTACCTACGCGGCGGACGATCTGGACCGTCTGCGGCAACTGTGGGGTGTGGAACAGATCGGCCTGATCGGATCGGGCAACGGCGCGCTCACCGCGCTGGCGTACGCGGCGAAGTTCCCGGCCAACATCTCGCGCTTGATCCTCGATTCGCCGACCGGTGTCGGCACCGATCAGATCACGTTGGCCGAGCAGCGCACGCAGGGCAAGGAAGCGGCCTTCAGAGCGTTCGCGCAGCGATGCGTCGCGCTGAACTGCTCCCTCGGCAGCGATCCGACGGCCGCCGTCGCCGAGCTGCTCCGACGCGCCGCCGGCGGCGAGTTCTCACCGCTGTCCACCCACGAGATTCTCGACGGCATCACCTTCGCCCTGGCATCGACAGCAGGCGACGCCTCGTCTCGGGCCACGGGGCTCTCCACAGCCCTGTCCTCGGCTGCCGATTCCGACACCACCGCGCTGGCGGCCCTCGCCGAACGCGGCCGAAACGCCTACAGCACCGACGGTCAGTTCGTGTCTCGGTGCACGGACGGGCAGCAGTGGCCGTCGCCGCAGGGCGTTCGCGACCTGTCGTCGCAGTGGAACGACCGCTACCCGATCTACGGCACCGACGCCGCTCTGACGGCGCTGCTGTGCTCGTCGTGGCCGACGGCTCCGTCCACACCGCTGCCCACTTCCCTGGAGGTTCCGGTGTTGGTCCTGTCCAATGCAGGCGATCCGATCGTGGGCAACGGCGGTTTGTCCTCGGTCACGGGGTTGGTCGGGGCGACCGGTGCAGGCGTCGCGTCGGCCGCGTGGCAGGGCAGCGGGCATCCGAGCCTCGGCGGATCGCAGTGTCTACAGAGCGCTGCGGTGAACTACGCACGCGACACCGCACTTCCGACCGACGGCACCGTCTGCCCCGCCTGAGTCGGGCGCCCATCGCGGGGTGTCCTTCGCCGGTGCGGTCCCCGTCTCGGGTACCGTTCCCGGGTGTCACTTAGCTTTCTGGAGCCGCGGTCAGGGCGGACGACCGCCGAGGTAATCAAGTACGCCCTGTGGCCGATCGCCATCATGACCGTCATCCAGCGGGTGGTGATCAAGGCGGTCAACGGAGACATCACCAACGATTTCAACCCGGTGTACAGCGCCGCCCTGGCATTCCTCAACCGCCAGCCGGTGTACACGGCGAATTTCGACTCGGTCGATCCGCACTACCTGTATCAGCCGAGCGCGACGATGCTGCTCTCCCCCATTGCCGTCATCGATCCCGAGCGATCCCGCTGGCTGTTCATCATCGCCAGCACGATCGCAATACTGCTGGCGCTGTACATCCTGTTGCGCATCTTCGGATTCCGCCTCGATTCGGTGGCAGCCCCCGCACTCCTGCTGGCCGCCTTCGTCAGCGAAACGGTGACCAACACCTTGGTGTTCACCAACTTCAACGGCTTCGTGCTTCTCGGAGAGGTCGCCTTCCTCGGATTCCTCCTCCAGCGCAAGGACCTGTCGGCCGGCGTTGCCATGGGTCTGACTCTGGCGATCAAGCCCATGCTTGCGCCGCTACTGCTGCTTCCCCTGATGACGCGTCAGTGGAAGGTGTTCATCACCTCGATCGCGATCCCCGTGGTCATGATGGCCATCGCCTGGCCGCTCTCGGTGGACCCGATGAACTTCATCGACCGGACGCTGCCATACCTACTGCAGACTCGCGACTACTTCAACAGTGCTGTCGTGGGTAACGGGCGCTACTACGGTGTTCCCGAACTGCTCACCCTCGGCATCCGCGCGGTCCTGGGAATCATGGTTCTGATCTCGCTGTGGCTGCTCTACCGGTACTGCCGCGAGGACCGACTGTTCTTCTTCGCGACCACCTCGGGCTTGATCCTCACCGCGCATTGGCTGTTGGGCTCGCTCGGCCAGATGTACTACTCGATGATGCTGTTCCCGCTGCTCATGACCGTCGTGTTGAAGAATTCGCTGCTGCGAAACTGGCCTGCCTGGCTCGCGATCTACGGGTTCATGAACTACGACCGATGGCTCTCGGGGCGATGGATCGAAACCGGGCGCGCGCTGGACTATCTCCGCACCACTTTCGGCTGGGCCCTGCTGATCGTCGTCATCTTCGGCGTGCTCGTCGGACGCTGGTTCGCCGCCCGAAGCGAAGGGCGACTCGACGACGGAATCGAACCGAGCTACCTGTTGCCGAGCGCTCCACCAGCGAAAACGGCATAGCCCGACAAATCGTATTAGCGTGTAAGCATGAGTTCAGCTACCGACAAAAACTCCGCCCCGGCCGTCCAGCTCACCGACGCGCAGTGGCGCGAGAAGCTGACCCCCGAGGAATACGCGGTGCTCCGCCAGGCAGGCACCGAACGTCCCGGCGTCGGCGAATACACCGATACCACCACCGAAGGCATCTACGAATGCCGCGCCTGCGGAGCCGAACTGTTCCGCAGCACCGAAAAGTTCGAATCGCATTGCGGCTGGCCGTCCTTCTTCGACCCGGCCGACAGCGACGCCGTCATCCTGAAGGAAGACACCACACTGGGAATGCGCCGCGTCGAGGTCGTCTGCCGCACCTGCCACAGCCACCTCGGGCACGTCTTCGAGGGCGAGGGCTACCCCACCCCGACCGATCAGCGGTACTGCATCAACTCGATCTCGTTGACACTCAAGCCTGCATCCTGATCGACCAGGAAATCCCGGGGATCGCCGCGCAGTACCGCGCGTCATGAGCTGCAGATCCGTCGAAACAGAGCCCAGAACTCGGTAGATTTACCTTTGATTACCTATGCATAAGGTAAATTTACGGTTATGGCCACGTCGATCAAAACTTTCTGGTGGCGTCAGGTAAAACTCACCGGCGTCAGACCCAATTTCGGCGACGAATTGACGCCCGGACTGGTGAGGTCACTGTTCGGGCTGAAGTGTTCCTGGCGTCGTGCGAAGCGGAGCGACATGATCGGGGCGGGTTCCACCCTCGAAATGGTCCAGCTCATGGAGGCACGAAAGAGCCTGAAGGTCTGGGGTTCAGGATTCATGCTCAGCGACACTGCCCACGAAAAAGACTTCAGCTACCCCGACTTCGATTTCTTTGCTGTGCGCGGACATCTGTCGCTGAGTCGTATCGAGTCCGACCGCGAGGTCGCGGTCGGGGACCCCGGGCTCTTGGCGAACAGGGTCTACTCACGCTCTCCGCGCGTACCAGGTCGAATCGGCCTCGTCTACCACTGGGTGCACAAGAAGGATCCCGTAGTGCAAGCGCTCGCGCGAGAGAAGAACGTGACGTTGATCGACCCGTCCAGACATCCCGCAGCTGTCATCGCGGACATCACTGCATGTGAGTTCGTGATGTCGACGAGTCTGCACGGCTTGATCGTCGCAGACTCGTACGGAGTCCCCAACGCGTGGATAAAGCTGGCGCAGGACATCGGCGGCAACGGATACAAATTCGACGACTACTACTCCGCTTTCGACCGACAAGCACTCCAGCATTCGTCGGACCTTGCGCGGGATCACGAGAAAATCGCGCAACTTCGGAAGGACTATCGCCCGATTCCGAATCTGACGGAAATCCAAGACGATCTGATTGCCGCTTTTCCGTTCGCTCCGCGCTGCGCGGCCTGAATTCCGCAGGCCGAGAACAGAGCCGAACTTCGTTCACCCACTCATTCGCCCTCGAGCGTCCTGCTGCGAAAGTGCATACTGTGAGCATGCGCACTTTCACCTCACCAGAGCAGATCAAAGCGGCCGTCGGCGAAGACCTCGGCACCAGTGACTGGCTGCAGATCACCCAAGAACGGGTGAACACCTTCGCCGACGCCACCGGCGATCATCAGTGGATCCACGTCGACGTCGAGCGGGCGAAGAAGGAAAGCCCGTTCGGCGCACCCATCGCCCACGGATTTCTGAGCCTGTCCCTGGTGTCGATGCTCAACTGGCAGATCTACACCATCGAGAACACCAAGCTCGGAATCAACTACGGCTCCAACAAGGTTCGCTTCATCAACCCGGTGAAGGTCGGTGCCCACGTGCGCCTGCAGACCACCCTCGTCTCCGTCGAAGAGGTATCCGGCGGGGCACTGCAGATGGTGACGGCGGGAACGTTGCAGATCGAGGGCGAGGACAAGCCGGCGCTGGTCGCCGAAATCATCTCTCGCGTCGTGTTCTGACCTCGGATCGAACAGGTGGATCGAACGCTGTGATCGGCGGCAACGGCTCGTCGTAGCGTTCGATCTCCACCAACACGTGCTGGCCGGTGCAGCCGCGCGCAAGCGCCGACGAGCCCTCGTCCGCGGTGAGCACATTCACGCTGCCGTGTACGCACATCGAATCGGGATCCGCCGGATCGAGCGGGTCGTACCAGGCTCCGGTGGACAACTGCACGACCGATTCCAGCATCGCGTCGTCGAGAACCACACCGGCCAGACACGAACCGCGGTCGTTGAACACCCGTACGACGTCGCCGTCCGACACTCCCCTGACCCCGGCCGCCGACGGGTGCATTCGTATCGGCTCGCGGCCCTGAACCTTCGAGTTACGGCTCACCGCACCGTGATCGAGCTGACTGTGCAGCCTGGTGCGTGGCTGATTGGCGATCAGGTGCAACGGGAACTGCCGGGCTCGCGGTCCACCGAGCCATTCCTGCGGCTCGAACCACATCGGATGCCCACGGCAGTCCTCGTAGTCGAACCCCGCCACCGTCGACGAGAAGATTTCGATCTTGCCGCTCGGGGTGCGCAGCGCGTTGCCCACCGGGTCGCGTCGAAAGTCCTCGAAGAACGTCAGATCATCCTCGGTCTTCATCCGAAACGAGCCCGCACGCACGAAATCGTCGTATTCGGGAGTATCGACGCCCCCGGCGCGTAGATATCCGCGCCACTGCTCGTACAGGTGCTCGACCCACTGCTGCGAGCTACGCCCCTCGGTGAACTGCTCGCCCACACCGAGTTTCGTCGCCAGCTCGGCGAACGTGTCGTAGTCGTCGCGGGAATCGGCGAACCGTGCGGCGGCCGGGGCCATCGCGACGAGCAAGGGATCGTTGCGCGTGCAGCTCAGATCCGACCTCTCCAACGATGTGGTCGACGGGACGACGATGTCGGCGTGCTTGGCCATCGGTGTCCAGTACGGGTCGTGCACCACGACGGTGTCGGTTCTCCCGAGAGCGCGACGTAGCCGCCCCAGATCCTGGTGGTGGTGGAAAGGGTTTCCGCCGGCCCAGTAGACGATCTTGATATCGGGATAGGTCAATCGTCCACCGTCGTAGTCGAATTCACCACCGGGATTCAGAAGCATGTCCGAGACAGCAGCGACCGGAATCAGATCGGGAACGGGATTGATTCCCTGGGGCAGAGTCGGCAACGGATACGGCACCGGGGCCAGGCCCGGCTCGTTCATCGACCCGTAACCGTGCCCGAATCCGCCACCAGGAACGCCGATCCCACCGAGCATCGACGCCAACGTGACGCCCATCCACGGAGCCTGCTCGCCGTGTCGCGTCCGCTGCAGTGACCAGGTGACCGTCACCATCGTGCGTTTCGACGCCATCTCGCGGGCCAGATCCGCGATCTCCGCGGCGTCGATGCCGCAGATCGCCGAGGCCCACTGCGGGGTCTTGGGTGTGCCGTCCGTGATGCCGAGCAGATATCGCTCGAACTCCGGATAGCCCTGGCAGTACGTGTCGAGAAATGCTGTGTCGTGCAGCTTTTCGTCGGCGAGCACGTATGCGAGCGCCAGCATCATCGCCACGTCGGTACCGGGCCGCGGAGAGATCCAGCGCGCGTCGCCGTTCATGTCGCTGCGAAGCGGACTCACGGTGACGATCTGCCCACCGCGGGCGCGCATCGCGTCGAGCGAATCGACGGTTGGGTGGTCCGACGTACCGCCGTGATTGATGCCGGTGTTCTTCACCGGAACTCCGCCGAACGCCACCAGCAATTCGGTATGTGCGGCGATCACGTTCCAGGAGGTGGAGCGCGAGAACATCTTCCAATGCGCACCGAGGACGTGCGGCATGATGACGCCGGTCGCACCCAGTGAGTAGCTGTGCACCGATCGCGTGTAACCGCCGATGCAGTTGAGAAAGCGATGCACCTGACTCTGCGCGTGATGGAAGCGTCCGGCACTCGCCCACCCGTACGACCCGCCGTACACGGCGTTGTTGCCGAATGTGTCGATCACTCTGCGTAGTTCGTCGGACAGCAGGTCGGTCAACTCGTCCCACGAGACCTCGACGAACTCGTCGCTGCCACGCTTGTCGGTCGGCCCCGGCCCGTGCTCGAGCCAGCCCTTGCGCACCGCCGGTGCGGTGACGCGGGATCGATGGGTCACCGACCCGACGAGGTTGCCCAACACCGGGGAGGGATTACTGTCCGTCACCTGGGGATGAATCGCGGTGACATCGCGCCCGTCCGACTCGGCACGAAACATGCCCCAGTGGCCCATGTGTTGAACGCCGGCCACCCCGTTCATCGAACCACCCCGGTCATCGAATTCCGAACTGGCGCAGCGCCTTCAGTAGTGCATCGGGCCGCTGCGCCGTCGGCACCGGATCGACGAGAGCGAAGCTGCATCCGATCTCTCGAGCGGCACCGTCGGCCTCGGCGCTGTCGCCCACCATCAGTGTCACCGAGGGATCGACTCCCAAGGCCGCTACCGCGTGCCGGAAGATCTCGGGCTGCGGTTTGACGTGACCCACCTCGAACGAGAGCACGAATTCGTCGACGAATCTGTCGAGACCGCGATCGACGAAGGCAGGACGGATGTCGAACGCGATGTTGCTCAATATACCGGTCCGAATCGATTCGGCCGCAAGCATTTTCAGAGCCGGCTCGGTATCCGGGTACGGCGTCCAGGAATCCGCATCGATCACGCGACCGTAGACGGATTCTGCGTGCGCCGGATCGGTGACACCGGACTGCGCGAGCACATGCAGATAGGCCTGTCGGTGCAGGGCCGGATCGAGATCTCGGTTCCGCCAAGCATGACGCGTCGCGTCGTCGAACTCGACCGTCTCCCCCACCGGTGCCGTCATGCGTCGCATCAGTTCCGCGGCTCCGGCACCGTCGACGGGGGTGCCATCGGCATCGTGAATCCCGTCGAACCAGGAGGGGTGCTCCTCGAGCCTGAACAGCGTGCCCGAGAAGTCGAACAGGACGGCCTCGATCGCGGGTGTGCCCGTCGTCGTCACGGGAGAGATTCGACGAGCGCGTCCACCTCGACCCGAGGGCCGGTGAAGAACGGGGTCTCCTCGCGCACGTGACGCCTCGCCTCGGTGGCCCGCAGGTCACGCATCAGGTCCACGATGCGATCGAGTTCGGGAGCCTCGAAGGCGAGGATCCACTCGTAGTCGCCGAGCGCGAACGACGGCACGGTGTTCGCGCGCACGTCCTTGTAGTCGCGTGCGGCCTTGCCGTGGTCGGCGAGCATCGTGCGACGCTCGTCGTCGGGCAGCAGGTACCAATCGATCGAGCGGACGAACGGGTAGACGCAGATGTACGCGCCCGGATCCTCACCGGCGATGAAGGCCGGAACGTGGCTCTTGTTGAATTCGGCCGGGCGGTGCAACGCGGTGTTGCTCCACACCGGAGTACTCGCCTTGCCCAGCGCGGTGGTGCGACGGAAATCGGAGTACGTCGCCTGGAGATCCTCGATGCGCTCGGCGTGCGTCCACACCATGAAGTCGGCGTCGGCGCGCATACCGGCGATGTCGTAGACCCCTCGCACCGCGACGCCCTTGTCTTCACGACCTTCGAAGAACACCTTCGCTTCCTTGGCAGCCGCGGCCCGATCCTCGCCGAGAACGCCGGGCGTGACCTTGTAGACCGAGAACATCAAGTAGCGAAGAGTCGAGTTGAGCGCTGAGTAATCGAGGCGTGCCATGGCCCTATCGTGCCACTTCGATCAGACGGGCGGCAGCGGTGGTGGCGGACGCAATACACGCGGGCACTCCGACGCCGCGCTGCCAGGCCCCGGTGACCTCGAGGCCGGGTAGGTCGGCCACTCCGGCCTCGATGGTGGCGACGCGATCGAGGTGCCCCGGGGCGTACTGCGGCAGACCTCCCGGCCAGCGCTGCACGGTCGCGGCGAGCGGCTGCGCATCGATGTTCGCCACCGCCGCGAGGTCCGCGAGTGCGGTCTCGATCGACTCGGCGTCGGATCGGTCCGACGCCGTGGTGTCACCGAAGCGGCCGAGCGAGGCCCGCAGCAGTACCGCGTCACGCTCCTCCAGGTGCGGCCACTTGCGGCTCGACAGGGTGAATGCCTTGACGTCCAAGCCTGCGTCCGTGGCCACCAGGATTCCGGAATTCTGCGGTAGCTGCGTCGTCTTGGGGAACGCGAGCGCGACGACGACCGAGGACGCGAGTTCGATATTGCGCGCGGCCTGCGCCGCCGCGGGGGCCACCTCGGCGATGAGGCGACCGAGAATCGGCGCCGGGACCGCCAGCACCACTCCGTCGACGAGTCCGACGCCCTCGACGAACCACCCGCCGGCGTCGCGGCGAATCTCACCGACGCCTGCTCCGACGACCGTGTGGGCATCGGTCGCAGCGACGAGAGCATCGAGCAGCACCGCATAACCGTCGCGCAGTCCGCCGAAGACCGGTCCCGGCGACGGAGTGGGCAGTGCTGCCAGCACTGCCTCGGTCAGGTTCGCCGCTCCGCCGTCCAACGCGGCAGCCAACGTGGGCAGAGCCGCGCGGACGCCGATGGAGCTCGCCGAGCCGGAATACACGCCGCCGAGCAGCGGGTCCACCGAACGGCTCACGACCTGGGAGCCGAACCTGGTGCCCACGAGATCGGCCACACTCACGTCCGAACCCGAGGTCCAGGCGAAGGGCCGCGCGGTCTCGGTCTCGATGAGGCGCAAGTCTTCACCGTCCACCAGATCCCGTACCGAATCGGCCGAGGACGGTATCCCCATCAAGGTGCCGAGCGGGAGGGGATGCGTCCGACCGCCGGAGTAGACCAGTGGACGCGCCGACGACGGGTGCACCAGCTGATCCGACAGGCCGAGTTCGGCGAGCAGAGCCGGCACTTCCGGACGACGACCGATGAAGGCCTCCGCACCGACGTCCAACGAGTCCGTTCCGACTGCCGTGGTGCGCAGCGTGCCACCGATGCGCGACGAGGCCTCGACGAGCGTGATCTCAGCATCCGGTCCGCAGGACTGTCGGAGGCGATACGCCGCGACGAGTCCGGAGATTCCGCCGCCGACCACGGCGTACCGCCGCACCGTCACAACGAATGCACCAGCGACACCACGCGGGTCAGAATCTCGGGATCGGTATCGGGGAGCACTCCGTGTCCGAGGTTGAACACATGTCCGCGCGCACCGGCCGCCACCGCGCGGTCCGCTTCGGCGGCGATACGACGAACTTCGGCCTCGACGGCATCCCAGCCGGCGAACAGCACCGCGGGATCGAGATTTCCTTGCAGCACCTTGCCGCCGCCGACCCGGTGCACGGCGTCGTCGAGCGGAATACGCCAGTCGACACCGACCACGTCGGCACCGGCCTCACCCATCGCCCCGAGCAGTTCTCCGGTTCCGACACCGAAATGGATCTTGGGTACACCGGCCGAGGACACGGCGTCGAACACTCGCGTCGAGTGCGGCAGCACGTACTCGCGGTAGTCGGCGAGGGACAGCGCACCCGCCCAGGAGTCGAACACCTGCACTGCGTCGACGCCTGCGGCGAGCTGAGCCTGCAGGAAGGTGATCGTCGTGGTGGCCAGTGCGTCGAGCAGGGCATGCCAGGTCGCCGGATCGGACCGCATGAGCGCCTTGGTCTTCTCGTGATTGCGGCTCGGGCCACCCTCGACCAGATACGACGCGAGGGTGAACGGTGCGCCCGCGAAACCGATGAGCGGCGTACCGGCCAGTTCACGGGTGAGGATCCGCACCGCATCGGCCACCGGCTCCACCTGATCGGCGGTCAGGATCGGCAGTGCGGCGACATCGGCAGCCGACCGCACCGGCTGCGCGACGACCGGTCCGGTACCTGCGACGATGTCGAGATCGATACCGGCGGCCTTGAGCGGAACGACGATGTCCGAGAACAGGATTGCCGCGTCCACGTCGTGCCGACGAACAGGCTGGAGGGTGATCTCCGCCACGAGGTCGGGCCGGAAGCAGGAATCCAACATGCCGATGCCGGCGCGAATCTTGCGGTACTCGGGCAGCGACCTACCGGCCTGGCGCATGAACCACACCGGCCGACGCGAGGGAGCTCGACCCGCGATCGCGGCCAGGAACGGCGCGTCCGGGAGTTCTCGACGGGCGGGGGCTGTGGCGTGCGGTTCGGCGTTCATCGTCTTCCATGCTGCCACGCGGGAAAAAAGCTCCTGCCACCAAGGGCGACACACCCACTTCGGTTCCATCACGGCTCGGCGCGCCTCCGCCTGAGCGCAACGTGACGCGTCTAACGTCCGGTGACGTGACCGAATCCCAATCCACCGCCGAACCTGCGCCGTTCCGCGCCGCCATCGACGCGATGCATCGGGCTCAGGTACACCCGGCGATCGAAATCGGTCCGATCCGGCCGCCGCAGCGTCTCGCCCCCTACAGCTATGCGATCGGGGCCGAGGTCAAGCATCCCGATTCCGACCAGGTCGACGAACAGAGTGACGGTGACGCCTTCGGCCGCCTGATCCTGCTGTACGACCCCGACGGTGCCGAGGCATGGAACGGCACCCTTCGACTGGTCGCGTACATCCAGGCGGACGTCGACGAATCCCTCGCCGACGATCCCCTGCTCCCCGAGGTCGGGTGGAGTTGGCTGGTCGACGCGCTGGAGTCACGGTCCGAGCCGCTCAACGCACTCGGCGGCACTGTCACCTCGACCAGTTCGGTGCGCTACGGCGACATCGCCGGGCCGCCCAAGGCCCACCAGCTCGAACTGCGCGCCTCGTGGACGGCCACGTCCGAGGACCTCTCGACGCACGTCGAAGCGTTCTGTGAGGTGCTCGCCTACGCGGCCGGTTTGCCTCCCGCGGGCATCACCACCCTCGGTCAGCGCAGTTCCAGCCGGACATAGTGGGCGGCCCTTCCACCCGTAGGGCTTAGAGTCACTGTCCATGTCAGCCGAGAGTTCCCCCGACACCACGTCGGACGACGCCCCGTCGGACGCGCCGGTCAACGAGCCGGTCGCCGTTCCGTTGCTCGCCCCGGCTGACGGTGTACCCGATGTCGTCGACACACCGGATGCCGTTCTCATGGCCGCGAAGCTCCTCGCGGCAGGTCACGGGCCTCTCGCAGTCGACGCCGAACGCGCGTCGGGCTTTCGGTACTCCCAGCGTGCCTACCTTCTGCAGTTCCGTCGGCGTGGCGCAGGGACCGTTCTGCTCGATCCGATCCCCGTCACCGGCGACCTCGCTCCACTCGCCGAGGTGATCAACCCGCTCGAATGGGTGTTGCACTCCGCCGATCAGGACCTACCCGGGCTCGCCGAACTCGGCCTGGTACCCGCGACGCTCTACGACACCGAACTCGCAGGCCGCCTCGCCGGATTCGACCGAGTGGGGCTCGGCGCCATTGTCGAACGCACTCTCGGCCTTGCCCTGCAGAAGGGCCACGGAGCTGCCGACTGGTCCACCCGGCCACTACCCGACACCTGGCTCAACTACGCCGCACTCGACGTCGAAGTTCTGCTCGAACTGCGTGACGCAATGGCCGCGGAGCTCGAACAGCAGGGTAAAACGGACTGGGCAGCACAGGAATTCGCCCACATCCTCACTCTCGGACCGCCCAAACCCAAGACCGACAGATGGCGTCGGACATCGGGGATTCACGCGATCAAATCTCCCCGCACCCTCGCTGCCGTCCGCGAATTGTGGTCCACCCGAGACGAATTGGCGGCCAAGCGTGATGTGGCACCGAGCCGGGTGTTGCCCGACTCGGCGATCGTCGCAGCCGCAACGGCGGACCCGAAGTCCTCGCGGGAGCTCGAGCAACTGCCGGTCTTCGGCGGTCCGCGTCAGCGCAGATCGTCCCGACTGTGGGCCTCCGCCCTGACCCGTGCGCGAGCGCTTCCGACGTCCGAACTGCCCTCGATGGCAGCGTCTTTCGACGGTCCGCCCCCGGTCAATCGGTGGGCTCGACGCGATCCCGATGCAGCTGCGCGACTCGCCGACGTACGGGCCGCGATGACCGAGCTCAGCGAATCGGTTGCAGTGCCGGTCGAGAATCTGTTGATGCCGGATCTGCTGCGCCGCCTGGTGTGGGATTGGCAGAATCCGGCCGATCCCGACGTCGACCCGGCCGAGCTGATCGAGGCCCGACTGGCCGACGGCGGGGCCCGGCCCTGGCAGCGGACACTGGTGGTGCCGGTACTGACGAAGGCACTGCACCCTTCCCAAGTTACCGACGGGTAATACCCGCTACAGTAGGGGTCGCGTCCGGGTACCCGGGCGAGTCGTCCGCATCTGTCGGGAGGATCGAAAAGCGTGTCTGTACCCGCGTCCACCAGCTCACAGAGGAATGTTGTCTTCGTCGACGGCATCCGTACCCCGTTCGGCAAAGCAGGCCCCAAGGGCATGTACGCCGACACTCGCGCAGACGACCTGGTCGTCAAGGCAATCCGCGAACTCCTTCGCAAGAACCCCAACCTCCCTCCCGAGCGCATCGACGAGGTCGCGATCGCCGCGACCACGCAGACCGGTGACCAGGGCCTGACCATCGGCCGTACGTCCGCACTGCTCGCCGGTCTCCCCCGCAGCGTCCCCGGATTCGCGATCGACCGCATGTGTGCAGGCGCAATGACCTCGGTCACCACCACCGGATCGGGTATCGGCTTCGGCCAGTACGACGTCGTGATCGCCGGTGGCGTCGAGCACATGGGCCGCCACCCGATGGGTGAAGGCGTCGACCCCAACCCGCGTTTCCTCGCCGACAAGCTCGTCGATCCCAGCGCACTGGTGATGGGTAATACCGCCGAGAATCTGCACGACCGGTTCCCGAGCATCACCAAGGACCGCACCGACGCGTACGCCGTCGCCAGTCAGAACAAGTACGACGCGGCCAAGAAGGCCGGCTTCATCGCCGACACTCTCGTGCCCGTAGCCACCAAGTCCGCCGCCGGGTGGGGCCTGGCCACCGAGGACGAGCCGCCTCGCCCCGGCACTACCGTCGAAGACCTCGCCAAGCTCAAGACGCCGTTCCGTCCTGCCGGTCGCGTCACCGCAGGCAACGCTGCGGGACTCAACGACGTGCCACAGCCGCGATCCTCGCCGGCGAGGACACCGCGCACGAACTCGGCCTGAACGTCGGCATGCGCATGGTCGGCTTCAGCTTCGCAGGCGTCGACCCGGCCGTCATGGGCATCGGCCCGGTTCCTGCCACCGAAAAGCTGCTCGGCCGAACCGGATTAAAAATCGAAGACATCGGCCTGTTCGAGATCAACGAGGCCTTCGCCATCCAGGTTCTCGCCTTCCTCGAGCACTACGGCATCGCCGACGACGATCCCCGCGTCAACCAGTGGGGCGGTGCCATCGCGTGTGGCCACCCTCTCGCGTCCTCAGGCGTGCGCCTGATGACCCAGCTGAGCCGCCAGTTCGCTCAGCAGCCCGACGTCCGCTACGGCCTGACGACCATGTGCATCGGTCTCGGCATGGGCGGCACCGTCATCTGGGAGAACCCCAACCACGCTGACTACTCGGGAGCAGCCAAATGAGTGACATCACCACAGCGTTCGAAGACGAGGTAGTCACGAACGCCTTCACCAAGATCGTCTCCGTACCGGGACTCGACGGCTCCATCGCCCTCGTCACGCTCGACAACGGTTTCGATCACACCAAGCCGTCGACCTTCGGTCCCGGCGGACTCGCCAAGTTCGACGCCGCCCTCGACGAGGCCTTCGCAGCGAACCCGGTGGCCATCGCCGTCACCGGTAAGCCGTTCATCTTCGCCGTCGGTGCCGACCTCAACGGTGTGCCGAACATCAAGACCAAGGACGAGGCGCTGCAGATCGGGCAGCTCGGCCACAAGGTCTTCCGTCGCCTGCGCGAAAGCACGATTCCGACGTTCGCCTTCATCAACGGTGCCGCACTCGGCGGTGGTCTCGAAGTGGGACTGCACTCGCACTACCGGACCGTCGCGGAGAACGCTGCCGCGCTCGGACTACCCGAGGCCTTCCTCGGGCTGGTACCGGGATGGGGCGGAACTCAGTTGCTGCCGAACATCATCGGAGCCTCGAACGCGGTCACCGTCGTCATCGAGAACGCACTGAACCAGAACCGCGTCCTCAAGCCGCAGCAGGCACTCGACCTCGGTATCGCAGACGCTCTCTTCGGCGGAGCCGACTTCCTCGAGCAGTCCCTCGCGTGGGCTGCTCAGGTCATCAAGGGCGAGATCACCCCTGCCCGTCCGGAGATCGACCGCGGGCAGGCCTGGGACGACGCCATCGCCCGCGCCAAGGGAATCGTGGCGGGCAAGACCAACAACTTCGCCCCCGGCCCCGTCGCCGCGGTTGAGCTGCTCGAGCTCGCCAAGAACACCGACATCACCGACTCGGCCTCGCTCGACAAAGCCTTCGCGGCCGAGGACGAGGCCCTGTCCACGTTGCTGGTCAAGGACGAATTGCGTGCCGGGCTGTACGCCTTCGATCTGGTGCAGAAGCGCGCGAAGCGTCCCGCCGGTGCGCCCGACAAGTCGTTGGCGCGCAAGATCTCCGGTGTCGGCATCGTCGGTGCCGGTCTGATGGCCAGCCAGCTCGCACTGCTGTTCGTGCGGCAGCTGAAGGTGCCGGTGATCCTCACCGACATCGATCAGGAGCGCATCGACAAGGGTGTCGGCTACGTCCACGGCGAGATCGACAAGCTGCTCGGCAAGAAGCGCCTGTCCCCCGACGCCGCGAATCGGTTGAAGGCGTTGGTGTCCGGCTCGATCGACAAGTCTGCGTTCGCCAACACCGACTTCGTCATCGAGGCCGTGTTCGAGAACCTCGACGTCAAGAAGAAGGTGTTCGCCGAGGTCGAGGAATTCGTCTCTGCCGAAACGATTCTCGCGACCAACACGTCCTCGTTGTCGATCACCAAGATGGCGGCCGATCTGAAGCACCCCGAGCGCGTTGTCGGCTTCCACTTCTTCAACCCCGTTGCGGTCCTGCCACTGCTCGAGGTCGTCAAGGGCGAGAAGACCGACGATGCCACCCTCGCAACGGCATTCGCGACGGCCAAGACCCTGAAGAAGTCGGCAGTATTGTCGGCGGATCTCCCCGGATTCGTCTTCAACCGTCTCGTCACCCGCGCGTCGAACGAGATCATCAGCGCGATCGACGAGGGCACCCCGTTCGAGGTCGCCGACGGCGCAGTGGGCGAACTCGGCATGCCGATGAGTCCGCTGACCCTGCTGGCACTCGTCGGACCGGCCGTCGCTCTGCACACCGCGGAGACGCTTGCCGAGGCGTACCCGGATCGATTCAAGGACTCCCCCGGATTCCGTGCACTCGTCGAGGCGAAGAAGCCGGGTGTGTGGACCTACGGCCCCGAGGGCCAGGTCGTCGACCCCGAGGTGGCCGCACTGTGGCCGCAAGGTGATTCGCCGTCGACCGCCGAGCAGGTGCTCGAACGCACCCGCAACGCGATCGCCGACGAGATCAAGATCATGCTCGACGAGGGCGTCGTGGCAGCAGCCGAGGACATCGACCTCTGCCTGCTGCTCGGCGGCGGCTTCGGCTTCTGGAACGGCGGCATCACCCCGTACCTGGACCGCAGCGGGGCCTCCGAGGCCGCAACCGGTCAGCGCTTCCTCGCTCCGGGCGTAGCCAGCGTCTAGCATTGCCCCGCCGAGTTCGAGGTTGTGGACGGAATTCTCCGGATTTTCGTCCATCACCTCGAACTCGGCATCGTTGTGTCGCGATAAGGTCTGACGCCATGAACGAGGAACGCGGTCGGCTGATCGGTATCGCCTATCGCATGCTTGGTTCCTACTGCGACGCCGAAGACGCTGCGTCCGAGGCTCTCGTTCGGTGGTACCGACTCACCGACGCCGAACGCGACGCCGTCGACGTCCCTGCTGCGTGGCTCACCCGGGTGGTCGGCCGCATCTGCCTCGACCTGCTCGGATCGGCCCGCGTCCGCCGCGAGAAGTACGTCGGCCAATGGTTGCCGGAACCCGTCTGCGGCCTGCACTCGGTGAACTCGACGGCCGCCGACCCGGCTGATCGAGTCGCACAACAGGATTCGGTGACTCTCGCCTTGCTCGTCGTTCTCGAATCGCTCGGTCCTGCGCAGCGAGTCGCATTCGTGCTGCACGATGCCTTCGCCGTTCCGTTCGACGACATCGCGGCCGTGCTCGACCGCTCCCCTGCCGCATGCCGCCAGCTCGCGTCTGCCGCCCGAAAACACGTGCACGGCCGCCATCTCACCTCTGCCGACCCCCTCGAGCACGATCGCGTCGTGCGCGCCTTTGCGATGGCCTCGGGAGACGGAGACCTTGCGACGCTCGTCTCGTTGCTCGCCCCCGATGTCACCCTGATCAGCGACGGAGGCGGGCAGGTCTCGGCGGCCCGCAATCCTGTTGTGGGCTCCGACCGAGTCGCTCGTTTCGTTCGCGGCATCACCGCCAAGTCCACGGACCTCAGTTGGTCCATCGAGGCCGTCAACAGCCTGTCCGGCATCGTGATCCGACGCGGCGGACAGGTGTTCGGCGTCATCGGGTTCGACACAGCGGACGGGGTGGTGGCCGACATCTGGATCGTGCTCAATCCGGACAAACTCCGACATTGGCCCTGACACTCGCCATACATTCGGCACGGCTGTGTCGTCAGAGAGTGGAGGGCCGCGCCGTGCGGTCCGCATCAGCTCTCGAGAATCAGGTGGATACGCGATGAAGCTAGCCGTAGCCGGTGGAACCGGAACCGTCGGAGTGCATGTCGTCGAGGTCGCCCGTCAACGCGGACACGAGGTGGTCGTTCTGTCGCGATCTGCGGGTGTGGATCTCGTCAGCGGGTCGGGTCTGTCCGACGCCCTGGCCGGAGTCGACGCGGTGGTCGACGTCGCGTCGACGCAGACGATCTCGGCGAAGGAGTCGATGTCGTTCTTCGCCGCTGTCACGCGAAACCTGCTGACGGCAGAGGTCGCGGCCGGTGTCGGCCATCACGTGGCGCTGTCGATCGTGGGGATAGACAGGGTTCCACACTCCTACTACGCCGGAAAGGTCAAGCAGGAGAGAATCATTCGAGCCGGCACAGTGCCGTGGACCATTCTTCGAGCCACCCAGTTCCACGAGTTCGCCGGCCAGATTCGCGCACGATCCTCGTTCGGTCCGGTGAGCATCATCCCGAAGATGGTCTCGCAACCGATCGCCGCCCGCGAGGTCGCCGAACGACTGATCGACCTGGCGGAGCGGACCCCGGCCGGCCGAGTCGCAGACCTCGGTGGACCGCGTGAAGAACGCATGGCCGAGATGGTTCGGCGCTACGCACGGGCCATCGGTACTCGCGGCCTGGTGCTCGAAGTCCCGATTCCCGGCGCATACGGTCGCGCGATGCGAGACGGAACGCTGGTCACCACGACCGATGCGGATCACGGTCTCCAGACCTTCGGTCAGTGGGCGGCCGCCCAGGCGCGATAGCCACCTGCCGCCGAACTCGAAGCCATGGACGACTTTCGGCAGTTTTCCGTCCGCAACTTCGAGTTCGACAGGCGCAATATCGGACAATTCACCTTTTTCGGTGAGCGGATTGCCGCACGCCTCGAATATCGAGTCGATTTCGCTCCCAATCCGCCGGTGCGAGGACGATGATGGCGATCGACCACCAAGGATGCTGGTTCACCTCGAAAGCTGGGTCACGTGATGACGCAATCCACCGATCGGCACACTGCCAAAGTCATCGGAGTCACGATTGCCGCCGCTGTCGGCGGCTTCTTGTTCGGGTTCGATTCGTCCGTCGTCAACGGCGCGGTGGACTCCATCCAGGAGAACTTCGCACTGTCGTCGTTCGTCACCGGCTTCGCCGTGGCCATCGCGCTTCTCGGTTGTGCGGTCGGTGCCTGGTTCGCCGGCCGGCTCGCCGACAGCTGGGGCCGAAAGAAGGTGATGCTGCTCGGTTCCGCACTGTTCACCATCTCGTCGGTGGGATCCGGGTTCGCGTTCAGCGTCCCGGATCTCATGCTGTGGCGTGTACTCGGCGGCCTCGGCATCGGCATCGCATCGGTCATTGCGCCCGCCTACATCTCGGAGATTGCCCCGGCGCGCTATCGAGGTGGATTGGCCTCGCTGCAGCAGCTGGCCATCACCATCGGAATTTTCGCCGCCCTGCTGTCGGACGCGGTGCTGCAGAACGCGGCAGGTGGGCCGTCGAACGACCTGTGGTTCGGGCTCGAAGCCTGGCGATGGATGTTCCTGGTCGGCGTGGCACCGGCACTCGTCTACGGTTTTCTCGCCACACTGATTCCCGAGTCGCCCAGATACCTCGTCGGAAAACATCTCGACGAGGAAGCGGCTCGCATTCTGGGAGACATCACCGGAGAGGTGAACCCGAACGAAAGGGTCAAAGAGATCCGACTGACCTTGCGTCGGGAATCGAAATCGTCCTTCGCCGATATCCGTGGACCCAAGTTCGGTCTGCAACCGATCGTCTGGGTCGGCATCACGATGGCGATTCTGCAGCAGTTCGTCGGCATCAACGCGATCTTCTACTACTCGACGACCCTGTGGAAATCCGTCGGTTTCAGCGAGAACCAATCTTTCGTCACCTCGGTGATCACCTCTGTCATCAATGTCTCGATGACATTCGTCGCCATCTTGTTCGTCGACCGATTCGGCCGACGGAATCTGCTCATGATCGGCTCGATAGGTATGTTCGTCGGCCTCGTACTGGCGGCCGTTTCGTTCACTCAGGCAGTGGGCAGCGGGGACCAACTCGAATTGCCGTCCCCGTGGGGACCGGTCGCTCTCGTCGGAGCGAACCTCTTCGTGGTCTTCTTCGCCGCAACCTGGGGACCGATCATGTGGGTCATGCTCGGGGAGATGTTCCCCAACCGAATGCGAGCCGTCGCTCTCGGTATCAGTACTGCCGCGAACTGGATTGCCAACTTCGCCATCACACTCGCATTTCCGCCGTTGTCCGACACCATCGGACTCGGATTCATCTATTCGTTCTTTGCGTTCTTCGCGATCCTGTCTTTCTTCTTCGTCAAGTACAAGATCACGGAAACCAAAGGAATGGAGCTCGAGGACATGGAGATCTGACATGCCGATGTTCGTCGTCGAATACGCGTACACCCCCGAGACATCCTCGGGCCGTGACGATCACCGCACCGACCACCGCGCCTGGCTGCGCGAACTCGAGCGCCGCAAGATCCTCCGATCGTCGAGCCCACTCGCCGATCACAGTGGTGCCACGATGATCGTCGACGGCACCGACAAGGCGAGTGTGGAGCGCATGTTCGCACACGATCCCTTCGCCCTGGCCCATCTGATAGATCGCGTTCAGATCGAAGAGTGGGTGGCAGGGACGTAGCGGACAGTCGAGTCCTTCCGCAGTCCTATCGCCGCTACCACCAGAACGATCACGTAAACAACGCAATACGCGTTCCGCAGTCCTCCGTCGAGGATCGGCGATAAGGACTGCATGAACGTGCCGATCACCACCACGTCGGCCTGAGTGCGATACCAGGCCACGAAAGGAGCTGTGGCGGCGAGCAATCCGAGGATGCGCAGCGTGCGGCCGCGCACGCTCGTCCGCGAGCTCGCACATGCATCGAGTCCGATCACCAACAGCGGAACGCACCACACCCAATGATGGCCCCAGGAGAACGGCGACACCATCGGCGCCGTGAGACCGCACAGCGTCATCGCCAGCAGTGTTCTCCCCGCACGGTGAGCTCGATACGACACCCACATCCCCGCAGCAAGGACGATCAAGGCCGCAGGCAACCACACGATCACAGGCGGATGCTCGGTTCCCCACGCCCGCGCCACCACCCCCCGAACCGACTGGTTCGCGGGAGACGTGGTCGACCCCACTCGGTCCGAGGCGAGGATCGCGGAGGTCCAATAGCGCCACGCGTCGGAGAACACGACCACAAATCCGATCAGCACCGTGACCAGACCGGTGACGGCCGCAGTCCATGCCGCTCGCCATTGCTTCTGCGCGATCGACATGACGATGAACAGGCCGGGTGTCAGCTTCAGACCTGCCGCGATTCCGACGCCGACCCCGCGGAGCCGACTGCCCTCGGGCCGGCCGAGATCCCACAGCACCAACACGAGCAACAACAGATTGATCTGGCCCAACCACAGCGACATGCGCACCGGCTCCAGCCACGAGCAACCCACCGCCAGACCCACACTCACCACTTTGGTCCGCGTGCAATTCTCGTATCCGAGTCGTCGCCAGCTGAGATGGACCACGCCGTAGAGCAACACGACATTGGATACGTTCACCAGCAATCCGGTCGCCGTATCGGAGAGCAAGCCCAGGGGTGCGAACAGCACAGCAGCGAACGGCGGATACGTGAACGGCAGCGCGCCGAACAACGAAAACGAGTACAGCTCTTCGCTACCGAGTACGGTTGCGCCGCCGTGTCGGTAGACGAGAGCGTCGACACCGTTGCCGAACAACCCGTACAACGAGTCGAACGACAGCAAACGATCGTGAGCGGCGAATGCCACCACACCGATCACTGCCGACATCGCCACGAACCACCGCGAATGCCGTCGCTCGATCCCGTCGTTCCGGGAATCCCGCGGCGGGGTGCCATCCACGGACTCGACGGCGGCCCAGTCGGAGTCACCGTCGCCGAGAGCCGGATCGCTTCGGCTGTCCGAGACGTCGGTTCTACCGTCGAAGACGAGGGTCATGGACAAAACATGCCAGTCGTCACGGTTTGGACAACAACGACACACCAGCCACGCAGGTCACATATTCGCAAAGAAAATGATCGACACTCGGCGTGAATCGACTCGATGTCACGACGCGATCGATTCCGTACTCCTCGCTGCATTCGTCGATCACTCGTTCGTGAAATCCGAGAGTTCGGTGTTGCTCTCGGTACCGAACCTGCAGCCAGGTCGAGAAGGTTCTCACATGACCGGTAGTGCATTGTGAGGGATAGAAACAATCCGTCGACCGGACGCCGAAAGCAGGCCATGAAGTCCCGAACCGTGTTCGCTGTGTTCACCGTCGTGGTCTTCGGTCTCGGACTGCGTCTGCTGTTCGGCAGCACCTCGGCTCTCACCTCGAATATTGCGGCGTTCTACTCTGCCGGTTCCGTCTCGATGGCGCTGTTGACGACGGGACCGGTGATCTTCCTCGGTGTGTGCGCTGCCGCTGCAGGTTCTTTGCTGCGTCGCGCGCGGGTCACACACGTGCTCGTCGGGTGCTTGATTCTCGTTGCGGTCGGCACCGCGGTGCGCGCGGTGCCGTCCTGGCCGGTACTGGTGGCGGGAACCCTCGCGGCGGCTGCGGGCATTGCGGTCGCGAACGTGTTGGGTCCGGTACTGGTGCGCGTGATCGTGCAGGAGTGGAGCCTGCGGGAACGACCAGGAAAGCAGGAGTGGAGCCTGCAGGAACGACCCGGTGAACAGGAGTGGAGCCTGCGGGAACGACCGGAGAGTCCGGCGGTGTCGGCTCGCCGGCTGGGGTTGTTGACCGGTGTGTTGACGGCCGTGATCAGCGCCAGTGCCGGTGTGGCGTCGGGGGTCTCGGTTCCGTTGACGGAGTCGCTCGACGGCGCGTGGCGGTGGGTGCTCGGGTTGTGGGCGGTCCCGGTGGTGATCGCGGCGTTGTGTATGGCACTGCTGTCCCGGATGTTCGCGAGGACGGGGTCGTCGCCGGCGGTGTCCGGTTCCGTGGGATCGCGGGGCAGTTCGGGCGTGCTGCGCTCCCCCGTCGCGTGGGCGGTGACGGCGTTCATGGGTGTGCAGTCACTCATGGCGTATTCGTTGATCGCGTGGCTGCCCACGATCTACCAGGACCGAGGTGTGGACGCCGCCGCGGCCGGATTGCTGTTGACGGCTCTGTCGGTCAGCAGTGTCGTGACGGCGCTGACGGTGCCGAACGTGGCCACCGGATTGTCGAGGCAGAGCGTTCTGGCCGTTGCGGTGGTGTTGCCCACGGTTGCCGGCTTGTTGGGAGTGCTGTCCTCGGCCGATTCATGGGCGCTGCTGTGGGCCGTGCTGCTCGGACTCGGCCAAGGTGGGCAGTTGTCCTTGGCGATGACGCTGATGAATCTGCGGGCCGCGACGGCACGTGATGCTGCATCGCTGAGTTCGATGGCACAGACGGTCGGCTACATGCTGGCAGCCTGCGGCCCGGTGGTGTGCGGCGCAGTACATTCGGCAACGCAACGGTGGGAACCGTCGGTGCTCTTCCTGCTCGTGATGACGGCTCCGATGGCAGTCGCGGGCGCGGTGGCCGGACGCCGCGCGTTCTACGGCGGCGACGTCCGGCAGGAGACCGGCGTCAGAGGCTCTTGACCCAGTGCGAGACCCGCTGTACGACGTCCTCGCAGGTGAGACCGAGTTCGTGGTGCAGCTGTTCGCGTGATGCGTGGTCCAGGAATCGTTGTGGCACACCGAGATCACGACACGGGGTATCGACGCCTGCCGCGCGAAGAGCCGCGGACAGGGTCGAGCCGACACCACCGTGCAGGCCACTGTCTTCGAGGGTGACCACCATCCGAT
The DNA here is from genome assembly GCF_002259405.1 of Rhodococcus sp. 14-2483-1-2. GTDB lineage: Bacteria > Actinomycetota > Actinomycetes > Mycobacteriales > Mycobacteriaceae > Rhodococcoides. Next base: position 456,004 of record NZ_NPFW01000022.1, read on the forward strand.
AGTCCTCCGCCAATTTCAGCAGCGCCTGTGGGATGGGCAGCACCCATCTGGGGTCGACCACAGCCGCCGAGATGCCGTCCTGTCGGAGTTTCTCCGCGGCGTGCACGGCCAGCGGACCGAACACTCCGACGGCCACGATCAGCACATCGCCCGTGGCACCGGACGGCTCGGTCAGTACGTCGACAATTCCGTCGAGTCTGCGCACTGCGGGCACGGTTTCGGTCACCGCGCCCTTCGGAAAGCGCAGCGCGGTGGGTCCGTCGGACGTTGCGATCGCCTCGGCCAGTTCTTCTCGCAGTGTCTCGGCATCTCGTGGCGCCGCCACCCTCATACCGGGGATGATGCCGAGCAGGGACATGTCCCACATGCCGTTGTGGCTGGCACCGTCGGCCCCCGTGACACCGGCGCGGTCGAGCACCACGGTGACCGGCAAGCCGAGCAGCGCCACGTCCATCAGCAATTGATCGAACGCTCGATTGAGGAAGGTGGAGTAGATCGCGACCACCGGATGCATGCCGCCCAGTGCGAGTCCGGCAGCCGACGTCATCGCGTGCTGCTCGGCGATTCCGACGTCGAACAACCGGTCGGGGAAGCGAACTCCGAACGCGGCGAGACCGGTGGGCGCGGCCATCGCAGCGGTGATCGCCACGACGTCCTCGTTCTGTTCGCCCTGCTCGATCAGGGCCGCCGAGAACACCGAGGTCCAGTCCGGTGCCGACTTCGACCGCGCCAGTCCCGTCAACGGATCGATGATCCCGGTGGCGTGCATCTGATCTGCGACGTCGTTCTCCGCGTGAACGTAACCCATGCCTTTGCGCGTCACCGCGTGGACGATGACCGGGCCGCCGTATGCCTTGGCTCGACGCAGAGCCGATTCCATCGCGTGCTGGTCGTGGCCGTCGACCGGACCCAGATATTTGATTCCGAGATCGGTGAACATCACCTGCGGGCTGATGGCGTCCTTCACTCCGGCCTTCATGCCGTGCAACATCGCGTAGGCCGTGGGCCCGACGATCGGAATGCGACGAACGATGCGGCGACCGTTGTCCAGCACCTTCTCGTACCCGGGCTGGAGCCGTAGGGCCGCCAGATGATCGGCCAAGCCCCCGATGGTCGGGGCGTACGAGCGACCGTTGTCGTTGACGACGATCACCAGGGATCGGTCGCGGCCTGCGGCGATGTTGTTGAGGGCCTCCCAGCACATTCCACCGGTGAGCGCGCCGTCGCCGACCACTGCGACCACGTGCCGGTCGGTTTCGCCTTTCAGGGCGAACGCTTTGGCCAGGCCGTCGGCGTAGGAGAGGGACGCCGACGCGTGCGAGGACTCGACCCAGTCGTGTTCGCTCTCGACCCGTGACGGGTAGCCCGACAGGCCGCCCTGCTTACGCAGCGTGTCGAACAGACCGGTGCGCCCGGTCAGCATCTTGTGTACGTACGCCTGATGACCGGTGTCGAAAATGACGGGATCACGCGGGGAGTCGAAGATGCGATGAATCGCCAATGTCAGTTCCACCACACCGAGATTGGGACCGAGGTGGCCGCCGGTAGCGGACACCTTCTCGACGAGGAACGCACGGATCTCGCGAGCCAGTTCGGCCAGCTCCGCACTGCCGAGGTCGCGCAAGTCCTCGGGCGTCTGAATTCGAGCTAGGACACCCAACGAGATCGCTCCCTCCGGCCGGAAAACACAATGAAATTTCAGTCTACGGAGTTACCGTGCACTGCTGCTCCGCCCAGCATCGTCACGCCGACAGTACCGTCGAACATCGAGGTGCTCTGGGCCAGCCGCCCCTAACCTCGGCGGAGACGAATCGGACATCACACATACAGTGTGGCCTATGAGCAACGTGGTCGATGCCATCCTGCGCCGAGTTCACGAATTATGCCGAGACGACACGTCCGGGCAGGTGGCGGACTACATTCCCGAACTGGCCGCCGTCACGCCGGACGGGTTCGGTATCGCGCTGACGACCACGGACGGTTACGTCTACGAGGTCGGCGACACTCGACTCCCCTTCACGATTCAATCCATCTCCAAGCCGTTCACCTATGCACTGGCGTTGGCCGACCGGGGACTGGACGTCGTCGCGAGCAAGGTCGACGTCGAACCGTCCGGTGAGCCGTTCAACGAGATCAGTCTCGACCCCGTCACCGAGCGACCGCGCAACCCGATGATCAACGCCGGTGCCATCACGTCGGCGTCGCTGATCGCCGGGCGAAGTGCCGAGGATCGATTCGAGCGCATTCGAGCCTCGTACTCGCGGTATGCAGGGAGGACTCTGACGTTCAACGACGCCGTCTACCGGTCGGAGGCCCGCACCGGCAATCGCAACCGCGCAATCGGGTACATGCTCCGTTCGTTCGACATCATCGACCACGATCCCGACGCCGCCGTCGATCTGTACTTCCGCCAGTGCTCTATCGACGTCACCGCCGCGGACCTCGCCATGATGGCGGCCACGATGGCCAACAACGGCGTCAACCCGCGCACGCGTGAACGTGCACTTGCACCGGCTCTGGTCGAACGAGTGCTGTCGGTCATGACGACATGTGGGATGTACGACGGCGCGGGCGACTGGGTCGCGAGGGTCGGCCTGCCGGCCAAGAGCGGGGTCGGAGGCGGGATCCTCGCGGTACTCCCGGGGCAGATGGGCATCGCCGTCTACTCCCCGCGGCTCGATTCGCACGGGAACAGCGTCCGTGGAGTCGCCGCCTGCCGAGAACTCTCGAAACGCCTCGAACTGCACTTCCTGCACGTCACCCGAGCTGCGAAGTCCTCGATCCGGCGCCGATACGTGGTCACCGAGGCACCGTCACGCAAACGGCGATCGGACGTGGAACAGAACACCTTGGCTGCCGTGGGCGATCGAGCCCGCGTGTACGAACTACACGGGGATCTGCTGTTCTCCGGTGCCGAGACTGCTGTCCGTGAGATCGGCGACCTCGATCGGGAACTGGATGCCCTCGTCATCGATGTGCGAGGCGTCGACGAGGTCAGTGACATCGCCCGGACCATGTTCGAGGATCTCCGTCAGGATCTCGCGGAGCACGGCTGTGTGGTGGGTCTGGTGGATCCGAGAGCGATCATGGGTCACACGACGTCGAGTCTCGACCCGGCCGACCCCGCGGGCCGAACCTACTCGAGCCTGGGTGCGGCCATCCAGTGGGCCGAGAATCTGTTGCTCGATCGCCATTGCGCGGGTGTGCGACAGCCGACGGTCGTCACCACGGCCGAGCATCCGTTGCTGGCCGGGCTGTCCGCCGCACAGTTCGACGCCGTGACTCCGTATCTGGAGAAGCGGCACTACGCGCGCGGAGACGTGATCGTTCGCCAGGGTGATGCGGCTGCGGGCCTGTTCCTGATGCTGCGCGGTGAGGTGACGTCCACGGCCGTCGCCGCCGACGGCGGCAAGCACCGCATCACGACACTCTCCCCCGGCATGAGCTTCGGTGAGATGCCCCTGCTGATGTCGGTACCGTTCCTGCTCGACATGGTCGCCGACACACCGGTCGATCTCGTGGTGGTGTCGGCGGCGCACTTCCAGGCGCTCACGCGCGATGCACCGGAGATCAAGCTGGCGCTGCTGGAAAATCTCGCCACCGGAGCCTACGGCCAGATGGCCGCGGTGATCAGAACGCTCGGGCGGTTCGACATCGGCATCTGACCGAACGTCGAACCGCCCGAGGCGACTGTGCGTGTGCTGCTCTCAGGCGCCCAACGTCAGCATCGTGAGCACCTCGGTCGGCTGCGCCGACCCGCCTGCGGGCTCGAGTGAGAACGCGAAGTTCGTCGACGCCCCGAGACCGTCGATCACCGTGCCGTCCTCGGAGGAAAGCTGATCCTCGGTCACCACACCGGCAGAGCGAGGCGAACCGTCCACGAACCACATCTGGTAAACGCGGCCCGGCGGTGGCTGCGGAACTCCATCGAGATCGACGACGACCGCGTTCCGGGCCAGCGAGTACGCCACGGTCGCCGAGCCGCCACCGGGGAACTCCGCCGTCACCTGTCGTGAATCGGGCGCGGCCACGATCTGGTCCGCCTGAGACGGCTGCGCATCGGTGCCCATGGTCTGACTGACGACCACAACGCCACCGACGGCGACGACCACCGCGGCCGCAGCCGAGACCATCGAGTACCGCCAGGCCTTCGAGCGTTCGCGCCGATGCCTGTGCAGCGGTGTGACGTTCGGTGGCAGCTTGTGGACCGTGGGCTCCTGATCGCTGACGGCGACCTGATCGAGCACCCGTTGCCGAAGGGACTCGGGCGCGGGAGAGGCGTCGGCCGCCGCTGCCAGGGCCAGCGTCTCGTGGATCTCGCCCACCAGGACGTCGAACTGGGCGCGTGCGGTGTCGTCGACGCGCAACCGTTCTGTCTCGATGTCGCGTCGTTCGGCTTCGGTGGTCGCGTGCAGGGCATAGACCTCCGCGTCGTCGAGCAGTCGTTGTCGTGACGATTCGTTCATTGCGGGATCACCCCCAGGCATGTCTTCAATTTGATCAATCCGTCTCGTATGCGCGATTTGATGGTAGGAACCGCGACCCCGAGCCGCTCCGCAACTTCGCGATAGGTGTAACCGCTGTAATAAGCCATTCGGACCGACTCGCTCTGCGTATCGGTCAAAGTGTCGAGACAGGCGACCACGGCTTCCGATTCGAGCCGCTGCGTCACCGTCTCGAGCACTTCGTCGTGCTCCGGTGTGTGACTGACTGCGCCGTACGCGGCCTCACGGTCGGTACCCGACTGCTCGCTCCGAACGCGATCGACGGCTCGACGGTGCGCCAGCGTCATGATCCAGGCCAGTGGACTGCCCTGGTTCGGGTCGTAGTTCGGTGCCGCACGCCAGATCTGGAGAAACACCTCCTGCGCGGTCTCCTCGCTGTACCCCGGGTCACGAAGCACCCGCAGCACCATGCCGTAGACCCGCGACGAGGTCGCGTCGTACAACTCGGCGAATGCCGCCCGATCGCCCTGCGCGATCGACGCCATCAACCGACGGAGACGATCCGCTTCGTCGGCACGGAGGTTCTTGAGCTGTGGACTGGGAACAGCACACACCGCATCCTCTGCCGAGTAGTTCTCCGAGGCATCGGATGTCGTCCGGTCACGGCCGGCATCCGACGATCCGGACGCACCCGACAACGGCGCGCTCATCGGAAAGTCGTCCCAACAGACGGGTTCATGATCGAGTTCATCGATCACGACACTAGTGGTCATATCGCTCTCATATCGAAACCTCCGCGTTTTCCCGCCGCAGTACATATTCGGAACAAACCGACCGGAGGATGGTTCGGGACGAAAATTCGTTTGCGCAGATGTGGACCGCGTTTCATCCTTGGTGGAGAATCGGACAATCGTGGGGAATCGGGCAACCGGCCCACCGGAGGAAACGAGAGACATGGCGGCGATCGAGACACACGGTCTGGTCAAACGTTTCGGCACGAACATCGCTGTCGACGGAGTCGACCTCTCGATCCCGTCCGGTGGTGTCTACGGCGTACTCGGGCCGAACGGCGCAGGGAAGACGACGACCATCCGGATGTTGGCCACCCTCCTTCCGATCGACGGAGGCAGTGCCCGGGTCCTGGGTCACGACGTGGCGAGCGAACCGGAGGCCGTACGGCAGAAAGTCGCTCTGACAGGACAATTCGCCTCTCTGGACGAGGATCTCACCGGTACGGAGAATCTGGTGCTGCTCGCTCGACTGCTCGGCTACTCTCGGCCCGCCGCCCGATCACGAGCCGAGCAGTTGCTGACGGCGTTCGACATCGCCGACGCCGGCCCCCGACAGGTCAAGACCTACTCCGGCGGCATGCGCCGTCGCATCGACATCGCCGCCAGCATCATCGTCACTCCCGAACTGATCTTCCTCGACGAGCCCACCACCGGGCTCGACCCCCGCAGCCGAAACCACGTGTGGGAAATCGTTCGTGCGTTGGTCGCGGGCGGAACGACGGTGTTACTGACGACACAGTATCTGGACGAGGCCGATCAGCTGGCCGGGCGTGTCGCGGTCATCGATCGCGGCAAGGTGATCGCCGAGGGGACGACGGGTGAGCTGAAAGCGTCGGTGGGATCGAACTCACTGCACCTGCGAGTTCTCGAGGCGTCCCAGCGAACGGCCGCCGCGCAGATCCTGCGAGAGCTGGTCGGCGGCAACGTCACCGAGGATCCGGATCCGTCGACCGTCACCGCACGGTTGGACAACCCGGCACAGGCCGCACCCGTGCTGCCTGCACTCGAGACCGCAGGCATCCCCATCGCGTCGTTCACGCTGGGACAACCGAGCTTGGACGAGGTGTTTCTCGCCCTCACCGGGCATGGGGCGGGAGTGGAGCCTGCGGGAACGACCCAAGGGGCGGGAGTGGAGCCTGCGGGAACGACCCATCAGGCCGGCGCCACAATCGATTCCGAGAAGGAGGTTGCGTCATGACCGCGGAAGCCCAGCAGTCGACGCCACAAGCGTCGACCATCATCGATGTGCTCGGTGCGGCCGGGCCGCGTCCGGCGCGTCCGTCGTCGTTGTCGACGTCGCTGAGCTTCGGGTGGCGAGCGCTGCTGAAGATCAAGCACGTTCCCGAGCAGTTGTTCGACGTGACGGCCTTTCCCATCATGTTCACGTTGCTGTTCACCTACCTGTTCGGTGGCGCATTGGCCGGGTCGACCCAGGCGTACATCCAGTTCCTGCTCCCCGGCATCCTCGTGCAGACCGTGGTGATGATCACGATGTACACCGGCGTGACCATGAACAAGGACATCGAGAAGGGCGTGTTCGACCGATTCCGTTCGCTGCCCATCTGGCGTCCGTCTCCCCTGGTCGGTGCGCTGCTCGGTGACGTCGTTCGCTACACGCTGGCCTCGGTGATCGTGCTGATCCTCGGGTTGGTCCTCGGCTTCAGGCCGCAGGGTGGCGTCGTCGGCGTCGTGGCCTCCATCGCTCTGCTGCTGGTGTTCTCGTTCTGCCTGTCCTGGATCTGGACCATGATCGCGATGATCGTGCGCACCGAGGCTGCGGTGATGGGCGTGTCGATGTTCATCCTGTTTCCGCTCACGTTCGCGAGCAACATCTTCGTCGACCCCAGCACGATGCCCGGTTGGCTGCGCGCGTTCGTGGACGCCAACCCGGTCAGTTTCCTGGTCACGTCACTGCGCGGCCTGATGCAGGGTGATGTCGACACAGGTCACCTGGGAGTGACACTGGTGATGTGTGCGGTGTTGCTGGCGGTGTTCGGACCGATAACCATGCGCCTGTACAACCGAAAGTCCTAGCGGACGGTGCGCATCGCCTCGATCACGAGGCTGCGCGTGCTCGATGTCTGCGTACCGCGTCGCGATTGGAGCACACCGTTCCGCAATATCGCTGTCTACCGGTTCTCGAGGTGTCGGCGAACGCGAGTGTGCAGTCGGCGGCGGCGCAGCGATCGAGGCGAGACATTCCGCGGCCGGTCAGATGCAACGCTGTGCCGACGCTCACCAGGGCCCTGATGACGCCGCCGAGTTCGATGTTGGGGTCGCGGTAGTGCATGTGCCAGCCGTCGTCGGCGTGGTTGGTCAACCGCGGGTAGGCCGACGCCTGTGCCAGCAGAGCATTGAGCTCGTCGGCCCGGTCGTTTTCGGTTGTCGCGTCCACCACCCGCGCCCAGTCACGCAGGAACTGGAGGGTGTCGAGAAGATCGGCATCGGTTGCGGTCCAGTCCGGTACGAGGCCGGCGTCCACGCAGCGGGCACCCAGTTCGGTCGCCGACGTGGGCGGTGAATTGAGCAGGTCGATACCGAGTTTCACCGCATATTCGCCGTAAGGGTTGATGTGCACAAGACCATTACATCACGATGGTGACATGTACACCGAACACACCACACACACCTGGACCACCCACTCCACCCACAACACGAGCGAGGGACTCGTCGGCTATCAGGGCTGCCGGTGCGGGGCCCAGCGCATCGTGACCGTTCCCACGCACACCTTCTCCCCGGTCGCCGAAGTTGCGCACCGGGCCTGATCGGTCGTGGCAGCCGTTACCGACGAACGAAACGGCCGATGCATTCGACGTGACTGGTCAGGGGAAACGCATCGAACGCGCGCATGTCGTCGAGCTCGTATCCCGCAGCTCGATACACGCTCACATCCCGCGCGAACGAGGCCGGATCGCATCCGATGTGCACCACCGAGCGGGGAGACCTGACGACGAGGGCGTCGATCACGTCCCGGCCTGCCCCCGCCCGAGGTGGATCGAGGACCGCGACCGACACCGGGTCGGCCAACGCATCGATCGAACGCTCGACGCGTCCCGGCACGAACGACACCTGAGGCAAGTCGTGCAGAGCCGAGCGGCCGTCCTCGGCTGCACGCCGGGAGAACTCGACGCTGGTCACATGTCCGTCCGATCCGACACCGGCGGCGAGGGCCGCAGCGAACACACCGACACCGCCGTACAGATCCCATGCACCGTCACCGGGAGAGGCGTCCGCCCACTCCGACACCACATCGGTGTACACCTGCGGCGCACCGCGGTGGGCCTGCCAGAACCCGGTGGCGTCGAGGGTCCACGCCCTGTTCGAGACGTATTCGGTCGCGCGACCCGATCCGATCACGGCCTTCTCGGGCCGGGACCGCGACGACGCCGCCCGACGCGCGGACGCCCCACGACGACCCTGAGATCGGCGTCCGGTGGGCGAGAGTTGCGCCGGCGCGATCTCCACCACGTGCCGCTCACCGTCACCGTCGAGCACCACCTGCAGCTCGGCACCCGGCCGCCATTGCTGATCCGGCAGACCCTCGAAGGCCGCGGAATCCATTTGCGGACAGGTCAGTTCGGTGACGATCGAGCTGCTGCGATAGCGGTGATAGCCCGGCCGTCCACCGGAGTCGACGGCGAGTCGCACTCGGGTTCGCCACCCGGTGCCGTCACCGGACCCCGGCAGTTCCTCCACGCGCACCTCGCGCTCGATTCCGGCGACGCGGCGAAGCTGTTCGGCGACGACGAAGGACTTCAGTCGCCGTCCGGCTTCGGCACTGGCGTGGGAGTAGTCGCAGCAGCCCGAGCCGCCGGGTCCGGAGATGGGACAGCGCGCGTCCACCCGGTCCGGAGACGCCGACAGGATCTCGACTGCATCGGCGCGACAGAACGACCCGCCCCGATCTTCGGTCACCTTGGCCACGACCCGTTCACCGGGCAATCCGTGACGCACGAACATCACCCGGCCGTCGTGGCGGGCCACACAGAACCCACCGTGCCCCGGCGCGCCCAGTTCGACCTCGAGCAGCAGCCCGAACCAGCTCTCGCTCACTTGCCCGCCGGAGGCTCGTAGCCGCGTCGCGACGCACCGGGCGCGTTGCCGAGCACCTCACGCTTGGCCTTCTCGGACGACCGAAGCTGCCACGGCACGCTGGTGACCATCACGCCCGGCTGGAACAGCAGGCGAGACTTGAGTCGCAACGCGCTCTGATTGTGCAGAACCTGCTCCCACCAGTGACCGACCACGTACTCGGGAATGAAGACCGTGACGACGTCCCGAGGCGAGTCGCGGCGAACCCGTTTCACGTAGTCCAGGACAGGTTTGGTGACTTCTCGGTAGGGCGACTCGACGACCTTGAGCGGCACCGAGACGTCACTGGCCTCCCACTCCCGAACCAGTGCGCGAGTATCGGCTTCGTCGACGTTGACGGTCACGGCCTCGAGGGTGTCGGGCCTGGTTGCTCGGGCGTACGCCAACGCGCGCAGGGTCGGCATGTGGAGCTTCGAGACCAACACGATCGAGTGTGTGCGGCTGGGCAGAACTCCGTCCCATTCCTCGTTCTCGAGCTCGCGCGCCACGGTGTCGTAGTGCTTTCTGATCATGCGCATCAGGACGAAGATCGCCACCATCGCCACGATCGCGATCCACGCGCCGGCGGCGAACTTGGTGATCAACACGATGACCAGCACCGTTCCGGTCATGCCGAGACCGACTCCGTTGACCACCCGTGAGCGGTGCATGCGCCGCCGTTGCTCGGGATCGGTCTCGGTGGCCAACAGCCGCGTCCAGTGCCGAACCATGCCGGTCTGACTGAGGGTGAACGAGACGAACACCCCGACGATGTAGAGCTGAATGAGCTTGGTGACCTCGGCACCGAAGGCGACGACGAAGACGATCGCAGCTCCGGACAGAAAAAGAATGCCGTTGCTGAAGGCAAGACGGTCGCCACGAGTGTGCAGCTGCCTAGGCAGGTACCGGTCCTGGGCCAGAACCGAACCGAGGACGGGGAAGCCGTTGAACGCGGTGTTGGCCGCAAGTACCAGGATGAGGGCCGTGACGGTCGTGATGAAGAAGAATCCAGCGGGGAATCCGCTGAACACCGCCTCCGCGAGCTGCGCGATCAACGTCTTCTGCTGGTACCCCTCCGGCGCGCCGATCAGCTGAATATCGGGATCCAGGGCGTACTTGATGCCGATCTTCTGTGCGAGCACGATGATGCCCATCAGCAATGTGATGCCGATGGCTCCGAGCAGCAACAGTGTGGTGGCGGCGTTACGCGACTTCGGCTTCTCGAATGCGGGTACCCCGTTGCTGATGGCCTCCACCCCGGTCAGCGCCGCACAACCGGAAGAGAAGGCGCGCGCGATGAGGAACGCGAACGCGATGCCGTACAGGTGCGAATCCTCTGCCTTCAGATCGAAGGTTGCCGATTCTGCGTGAATGTCGTCGCCGAGAACGTAGACCCGGAACAGGCCGTACGCCAACATCAGGAACATGCCACCCATGAAGGCATACGTCGGGATCGCGAACGCAGCCCCGGACTCGCGGATGCCTCGAAGATTGACGGAGGTGACCAGGACGATGGCCACGACGGCGAACAGCACCTTGTGCTGGGCCACGAACGGAACCGCAGATCCGATGTTCGACGCCGCCGCCGAGATCGACACCGCCACGGTCAACACGTAGTCGACCAACAGTGCGCTGCCGACCGTCAATCCGGCCGCGGGGCCCAGGTTGGTGGTCGCGACCTCGTAGTCGCCGCCGCCGGACGGATAAGCGTGCACGTTCTGTCGATAGCTGGCCACGACGACGGCCATCACCACGCAGACGGCGAGACCGATCCACGGGGTGAAGGCGACTGCCGAGATGCCCGCCACCGACAGCACCAGGAAGATCTCTTCCGGTGCATAGGCAACCGACGACATGGCGTCCGAGGCGAACACCGGCAACGCGATCCGCTTGGGAAGCAACGTATGACCGAGCTTGTCGCTGCGGAACGGCTTACCGAGCACTAGCCGCTTGGCGGCAGTCGAGACCTTGGACACGCACAGAAGCGTAGGCCGTCCTCCTGCGGACGTCTCAACCACGCGCCCGAAACTGCGTCGGAGCGCACCCTCGGTCGGTGCGGTGACCGATCCCCCGATACGTTGGTGCACGCCTGCCGGTCGTGGCAGTGTCGGTCGGCAGTGGTCGACCATCGAGATCGGGACGGAGCTGGGCGTTGTACGTAGTTGTGATGGGATGTGGCCGCGTCGGCGCATCGCTGGCCGGGGCGCTCGAACGCATCGGACACGAGGTCGCGATCATCGACCGCGACGAAACAGCTTTTCTGCGCCTGGACCCCGACTTCGCCGGGCATCGCGTCGTCGGCATGGGTTTCGACCGAGATGTGTTGGTGAGCGCGGGAATCGAGAAGGCCGAGGCCTTCGCGGCCGTGTCGTCCGGCGACAACTCCAACATCATCTCCGCCCGCGTCGCTCGTGAGACGTTCGGCGTCGACAAAGTGGTCGCAAGGATCTACGACGCCAAGCGCGCGGCCGTCTACGAACGCCTCGGCATCCCGACGGTCGCCACCGTCCCCTGGGCCACCGATCGTTTTCTGCACAACCTGTTGCGCGACGACCCCACCACCAAGTGGCGCGATCCGTCGGGCAGCGTCGCCGTCGTCCTGCTCGACTTCCACGACGCCTGGATCGGCAAGAAGCTCTCGGTACTCGAAGAGGCCACCAACTCGCGGGCCGCGTTCGTCATCCGGTTCGGCAGCGGACTGCTACCGGACAAGCGAACCGTGATCCAAGCCGGTGACGAGGTGTACGTCGCCGCGGTATCGGGAACCGTCGCCGAAGCCATTGCGCTGGCCGGCAACCCGCCGCCCTCGGACGACTGATGCACGAGCGCACGTTCCCCACCTCCCCCATCGACCCGAACGGGAAGCCATGAAAGTCGCTATCGCCGGAGCCGGCGCAGTCGGCAGATCCATCGCACGCGAGCTGATCCGCAGCGAACACGATGTGATGCTCCTCGAACGCAAACTCGATCACGTCGATCAGGCCGCCATCCCGGAAGCGGAATGGGTGTTGGCCGACGCGTGCGAGTTGAGTCTGCTCGAAGCCGCGCACCTCGAGGAGTACGACGTGGTGATCGCTGCCACCGGAGACGACAAAGCGAACCTGGTGCTCAGCCTGCTGGCCAAGACCGAGTTCGGCGTCAACCGCGTGGTGGCCCGGGTCAACGATCCGCGCAACGAATGGCTGTTCGACGCTGCCTGGGGTGTCGACGTTGCAGTGTCGACGCCGCGAATGCTCGCATCCCTGGTCGAGGAGGCCGTATCGGTGGGCGACCTCGTTCACCTGATGACGTTCCGCAAGGGTCAGGCCAACCTCGTCGAGATCACGCTGCCGGAGAACACTCCCCTGGCGGGCAAGCCGGTCCGCAAGCTCCAGTTGCCAAGGGACGCAGCGTTGGTCACGATTCTGCGCGGCGGTCGAGTGATCGTTCCCCAGCACGACGATCCGCTGGAGGGCGGCGACGAGCTGCTGTTCGTCGCGGCGAAAGAGGTGGAGAACGAACTACGCTCCGCTGTCGGACTGATCTGACGGCAGCTGATTCCGGCTGCGGTCCGCGCTCGATGCTGCGTCGAGCGCGCGATCGGCCGCACGCACGGCCCAGAGCGTGACCAACAGTGCCACTCCCGTCAGCGGCCAGCCCATGCCGATACGGGCAACGGCGAGCCAGCCCGTCTGGTCGGAGTCGTAGAGCTGTGACTGAACGATGTATCGCGCACCGAACACCGACGCCCAGGCGATCGTGGCCACGTCGTAGTAGCGCACGGCCGACCGGTCCCTGCGCCACGACGTCCCGGTGCCGTTGAGGTACCCCCAGATGATGCCGACCAACGGCCAACGGGCGAGTACCGACAACACGAACGCCGCGCCGTAGGCGAGCGACGTGTAGATGCCGAACAGGAAGTAGCCCTTGGCATCTCCCGTCCGGTATGCGATGAACGCGCAGATCCCGACCCCGAAGAATCCCGAGATGGCCGGCTGAATCGGGCTGCGACGAACCAACCGCCACACCAACACGGCGGCGGCGACTCCCAGCGCGGACCACAGGGCGACGGCCAGGTTGACGTAGCTGTTCACCGGAACGAAAACGAGGACGGGCAAGGTCGAGTAGACGAGCCCGCTCAGACCGCCGAGCTGTTCGAGGACGGTGGGAGCCACCTTCTCGACGCCGGCCGTGGTCGACGCGTCGGTGGTGGGTTCCGGCGTGTTCGATGTCGGCGGGGGCGGCACGGAATCGTCGCTGTTGGTCACGACAACGAGAGTGCCATACCGGGGACGATCAGCTGTCGTCGCGCAGTTCGTAATAGGGGTTGTAGACGATCTTGCGTCCGTCGCGTTCGCCGACGCGTCCGCGAACGAGCAGAGTCTTGCCGGGCTCGATTCCGGCGATCTTGCGGCGCCCGATCCAGAGCAGCGTCACCGTGTCGGTGCCGTCGAAGAACTCGGCCTCGATGTTGGCGTTGGCCGCCTTGGAGCAGGCTTCGACGCTGCGCAAACGACCGAGCATCGTGACTTCCTCGCCTCGCGAGCAGTCGCACGCCCGGCGAGCTCCGGAGGCTTCGGAGGTTTCGGCCATCTCCTCGGCATCGAGTTGATCGATGTCCTCTGTCAACTTCCGCGTCAAACGGCGAAAGTATCCTGCGGCAGCGGGTGCCATTGTGCGCTCCAGAGATGTGGGTCGTTCCCTCGTCGGGTGGGTACTTCGCCACTGTAGACCCGAAGTGTCACGCAAACCAACCGCTGCTACCGCGGTGTCGGAGGGCGTGCACAATCGTGTCGTGCACAGCCGATTCGACACTCGCACCGCGATCGTTCTACCGGGGACGGGGTCCGATGCCCGGTTCGCCGCCGACGCGTTCTCTGCTGCGTTCGACAGTGTGGGATTGACCACCATCGCGGTCGAACCCGACCCGGCCGATGTGATCGAGAGCTACCTGTCCGCCCTCGACGAAGCGGCCGATCGACACGGACGCCTCGTGGTCGCAGGGATATCCCTCGGTGCCGCCGTCGCGGTTCGATGGGCCACCGACCACGCATCGAACACCGCAGCTCTTGCACTCGCGCTGCCGGCGTGGACCGGAGACCCGGCCGGTTCCCCCGCGGCCCTGAGCGCGGAGTTCACCGCCCGAAGCCTGCGTGAACAGGGGCTCGACTCCGTCACCGCGGCAATGGCAGCGTCGAGCCCGCCGTGGCTCGCGCGCACTCTGCAGAGGTCGTGGGCCGCCCAATGGCCCGACCTTCCCGATGCGCTGGACGAGGCCGCTCGCCATCACAGCCTCGGACTCGACGAGCTCGCTCGAATACAGCTGCCCGCCGTTGTCGTGGGAGCAGTGGACGACGCCGTCCATCCGATCGAGGTGGCTCGACAGTGGGCACGGGCGCTGCCGAACTGCGCGCTGCGCACCGTGACCCTGGACGGCATCGGGAGCGACCCGGGATGCCTCGGCCGAGCGGCCGTCGACGGTCTCGATCAGCGGTCGGCTCAGCCGCCCAGCTGCTGAATCGCCGATCCCGACGCGCCCCGACGCGGTGCTCGATCACGCTCGGCAGCGGTCGGCTGCGGAGTCGAATCCTGTTGCGGTGCAACAGGTTCCACAGCGGGTGCCGCAGCCTGGGGCTGCGCAGCCTGTTGCGGTGCGCTCTGCTGAGCCGCCGCCTGTTGCTGCGCAGCTGCCTGCTGCTGTGCAGCTGCAGCAAGTTGTTCGGCCAGAACCTGCGGCAACACCACCGGTAGCGGCGTCCGAACGGGATGCGGGTCGGTGCCTCGATCCACCACGGTCTGCCGAAGGATCGTGTGTGCCAGTTGGACGAGCGGTTGACCCTCGCCCACCGCACCCGACGGACCCGCCAGCACGCAACGGACCATCCAGCGATAGCCATCGATGCCGATGAAGCGCAGGTCGGCGTTGGCCGTGACACCGAGCAGTTCGCGTCCCCACGGACCCGTCTCGACCGTCGTCTCGGCCTTGTCGTTGCGCAGAGACGTCGCCAGATCGGTTGC
Source organism: Rhodococcus sp. 14-2483-1-2 (assembly GCF_002259405.1). Taxonomy (GTDB): domain Bacteria; phylum Actinomycetota; class Actinomycetes; order Mycobacteriales; family Mycobacteriaceae; genus Rhodococcoides. The sequence continues at coordinate 471,308 of NZ_NPFW01000022.1, forward strand.
CACCTCGCGCCACTGACCGGGCGATTTCGGTGCCGCGTAGGCAGCGATGGTGATACGTCCGAATTGCGTGACGATGTGCACTGCCTGTGGGCTGCCTGCCTGCGACATCTCGACCTGGAGTTGTCCGCCCTCCGGCAGTGGAATCAGCACCGAACCGAGGTCGAGTCGCGTCTTGGCGACGGCCTCGCGATCGTCGTCGAGGTCCGCGAGATCGTGGGGCCCGTCGGCGGTCGTGTCCGCGGCCTCGACATCGTCGTCTTCGTCTTCGACGCTGTCGACGAATGGCTCCGCACCGGGCGCGGAGGCACTGCCGGCGTCGTTCTTCTTACGCCGTCCGAACATGTTCAGCTCTCTTCTTCTCGGTTGCTTCCACTGTGCCTGCCACCGGCGAACGTCGTGGCGGAACTCACTGCTTCAGACTCGCATGGCCACCGGTCGAACCGTGACCACCGGCCCCTCGAACGGTGTCGTCCAACTCGTCGACCTCGACGAACGTCACCAGTTCGACTCGCTGCACGATCAATTGGGCAACGCGGTCGCCTCGCTCGAGCTCGATCGGAGTGTGCAGGTCGTGGTTGATCAGACAGACCTTGATCTCGCCGCGATAGCCGGCATCGATCGTGCCAGGGGTGTTGACCACCGACAGGCCCGACTTCGCTGCCAGACCCGAACGCGGATGCACCAGCCCGACGGTTCCCAACGGGAGAGCGATCGCAATTCCGGTGCCCACCAGTACGCGTTCGCCCGGCGCAATCGTCACCGGAGCCGTGATTCGCAGATCCACGCCGGCGTCACCCTCGTGCGCACGCGTCGGCACCGGAAGCTCGGGGTCGAGTCGGCGCACCCGGACCTCGGACAACGGATCGGAGGGCCCGCGCGGGGCGGGGGGTCTGTCGACGGACGGTTCGTTGCCGGACTCGGTGACTTCGTCGCTCACGTCGAACGAGACTACGCTGGCCGGCTTCCGTCTCGGTGTGGCGACTACCCTGGGACCCGTGACTGCAGATCGACAGGCCGAACACGCGTCGGAGTCCGGCGACTCCACTCCCCACACGAGTTCCACAGCACCCGCGAACTCGGTGCTGTACTCCGAGCGACTCTGGGTGCCGATCTGGTGGTGGGCGGCCGGCGCGGCCGTGGCGGTGTTGCTGGCTGCAGAGATCCACATGGGTGCGCCCGGCATCCGTGCCTGGCTCCCCTACGTCGTGCTGCTCCCGCTGATCGCGTGGGCATTGTTCGCCTTCAGCAGGCTGCGCGTCGAGGTGGTCGCCGGTACCACCGGTGCCGAGTTACGCGTCGGGTCTGCTCATCTGCCACTCGACGTGGCATCCAAGGCTGCCGTCGTTCCCGCGACAGCAAAAAGTGCGGCGCTGGGAAGGCAGCTCGATCCGCTGGCCTTCGTGCAGCACCGCACCTGGGTGAAGCAGATGGTGATCGTGGTCCTCGACGACGCGAACGACCCGACGCCCTATTGGCTGATCAGCACCAAACACCCCGAGGAGCTGTTGGCGGTGCTGACCGCGCACGGCGTCGAAGCGCGCTGACCTACCGCTGGGTCGACGGTCGAAACCGTCGACACAGACCTGACGCGATCGATCAGGTCTGTGCGGAGAAGGTCACGCCGCGCAGTCGCGGCACATCAGTACACCGTTGGCGTCACTGGCCAGTCGGCTGCGGTGATGGACCAGGAAACAGCTGGAGCAGGTGAACTCGTCGGCCTGCTTGGGAACCACTCGAACAGAGAGCTCCTCGCCGGACAGATCTGCACCCGGGAGCTCGAAGGACTCCGCGGTGTCGGATTCGTCCACGTCCACCACGGCGGACTGGGCCTCGTTGCGTCGGGCCTTCAATTCTTCCAACGAGTCCTCCGACACGTCGTCGGATTCTGTTCTTCTCGGTGCGTCGTAGTCGGTTGCCATTGTCTTCGTACCCCTCATCTTCGTGCGTGTGTGTGGTGGAAGCTGCCGGTGTGGTCGGCTTGTGGCCGTCGGCTGTGAAGAGGGCGCTTGCTCGCTCCCACCGAGTTCGTATCTGTTCGAAAATCGTTCGTCGTCGCGCGGTGCCCGAAACTACACCGGGTAGTTCCCAGAACTCGCCGGTTGAAACCCGATCGAGACCTCGCTCACCAGATCGATTGATGCACCGGCGTCCTATTCTCGAAGCACCGCGGCCGCCAGACAATAGCCGAAGCCGGTCGCAAAGCAGAAACCGAATCGCCGACACGTCCATCACCCGGGTGCACGCCGCATCAACACCGCGATGGTCGGCTTCATTCCGCGCGTCACCGAACAATTCTCGCCGCCGGTTTCGGGACCCGAATCGGGCATCGCGCACTCGATCGAAGAAGGGTCCGGCCGAGTGTGCCGCCCCCGCGCACCGCGGCCATCTACAGTAGGCACCGCGTCGGTGTGAACCGACTCTGTGGACCGGTCTCGGCGACTGCCGACGGAAAGGCGAAGATCAACTGTGGTTTCTCTGATCACCGAAGGCCATTCGGTCGACGGTCGAGGTCGTCCGTTCCGTCGCCGCCGCGCGTTTCCGATCATCGCTGTCTTCTCGGTGCTGGCTCTGCTCGGAGTGCTGGTGTGGGTCAAGGTGTTCACCACCTCCGAGGCCACCTCGGCAACGGCCGAATGCAATGTGCCCACCACCACCGCCGCGACAGACGGTACGCAGCCCGTAGCGCTCGGCGAGGAAGTGGACCCGACGACGCTGCTCGACGTCGAGCCTGCTGCCCTGTCCGCAACGAAGGTGCGTGTCTTCAACGCGAACGGTGAGCGCGGACAGGCGGCTCTGGTCGCGGCCCAGCTCATCGATTACGGCTTCGCCAGCGCACCGGACGTCCAGGTCGGCAACGATCCGGTCTACGTCGATCAGAACATGCAGTGCCAGGGCCAGATTCGGTTCGGCCCGGCCGGCCTGGCGGCAGCGAGTGCGGTGTCACTGGTCGCGCCATGCGCCGAACTCATCCAAGATGCCCGCACCGACGACTCGGTCGATCTGGCACTCGGTACCTACTTCAGTGAGATCCAGCCCAACGACGACGCCGAGGAAGTGCTGCGCACGCTCGCCGGAGCCGCACCCGGTGCCGCGCCTGCGCCACTCGATGCCGATCTGCTCTCGGCAGCACGCGAATCGCGTTGCTGACGCAGTAGCTCCGCGTCAGCCCGGAATCGGATCCAGGGCACCCGCGCTGCGCAGTACGGCCACGAAGGCGTCCGCGACCCCCGGGGCAGTTGCCACCGTCACCGCACCCTGCGCACTGGTGCTGTTGGCAGCAGGCAGCCTGATCACTGCGCCTGCCTCGGCCGCGATCAGCGCACCCGCCGCCCAATCCCACGGACTGAGCCCGTGCTCGAAGTGAGCGTCGACCACTCCGGACGCGACCATGCACAGATCGAGAGCGGCCGAACCGATCCGGCGGATGTCGCGCACCTGAGGCAGCAGTTCGGAAATGATCGCGCCCTGCACCGCGCGACGCCCGGATCCGTAGCCGAATCCGGTGGCCAACAACGTCATCGACACATCGGTGACACCGGAACAGTGCAGCTGCTCCTGGGTACCGTCCGCCCGCTCCACCGTCGCCCCACGTCCCAGAGCGGCCGAGTAGACGAGCTCGCGGGCGACATCGATCACGGCCCCGGCAACACTGACACCGTCGATCTGGACCGCGACCGAGACCGCGTACGCCGGGATTCCGTACATGAAGTTCACGGTTCCGTCGATCGGGTCCAACACCCATCGCACGCCGTCGAGCGAGTCGTTCTCGCTGCCTTCCTCTTCTCCGAGAATCGCATCCTCGGGCCGCAGCTGCGCCAGCATCTCGCGTAGGACACGCTCGGTCTCGGTGTCCACGACGGTCACCGGATCGGTCGGCGTGCTCTTGGACTGCACCGCGCCGTCACCCCCGCTCGAATCGCCGCCGAAGACCTCCGGGCGACGCCGCCTGACGTGCTCGGCGGCTCGCGTCGCGACCCGTACGGCGACCTCGCGCAGCACGCCCACCTCGCGTGTGGTCGATCCCTCTGCTGCCACCGGCTCTTCCGGCAATTGTGTACTGGCGGTGTCGGTCTGCGATCCATCTGGTTTCGGCACGCGTACATCGCAACACACACCGGCGTCCGAGCACCACCGCAGCGACCGACGGTGACGTCACCGTCCCGCAAACGCCGAAACGCACTATTGTTCGGAAGCGACGGCACCACACGGATTCGATCACGCCAGGAGCGGCATCCACATGACACAGGCAGGTTCGGACAACACCACCGCAGCGGCAGCGCGCCACGGGTTCGGCGTCGATGTCGGCGGCAGCGGCATCAAGGGCGGAATCGTGGACTTGAGCACCGGAGAGCTCGTGGGCGACCGCCACAAGATCGAGACGCCGCAGCCGTCGACCCCCGATGCTGTCGCGCGCACCGTGGCCGAGATCGTCGCGCACTTCGAGTGGACCGGCCCGGTGGGCGTCACACTGCCTGCCGTGGTGACCAACGGTGTCGCTCGCTCGGCCGCCAACATCGACAAGTCCTGGATCGACACCGACGCCCGCGCGCTGTTCGCCGAGGCCATCGGCACCGAGAACGTCACCGTGCTCAACGACGCGGATGCGGCCGGAGTCGCCGAGGACAAGTACGGCGGCGGCAAGGGCAAGGACGGCGTCGTCGTGCTGTTGACGTTCGGCACCGGAATCGGTTCTGCCGTGCTGCACAACGGAGTTCTGCTTCCCAACACCGAATTCGGCCACATGGAGATCGGCGGCAAGGAAGCCGAGCATCGTGCGGCATCGTCGGTGAAGGAGAACCAGGGGCTGTCCTACAAGGAGTGGGCCAAGGAGGTCTCGAAGGTTCTCGAGACGTTCGAGGCGCTGCTGTGGCCGGATCTTTTCATCGCAGGCGGCGGCATCAGCCGCAAGAGCGAGAAGTGGATTCCACACCTGACCAATCGCACCCCCGTGGTTCCGGCAACCCTGCTGAACACTGCCGGGATCGTCGGTGCCGCACTCGCAGCGGACTCCGCCGTGCCCTCCGCCGAGACCGGTACGTCCGCGGGATCGAGGGACTGACACGCGGCTTGCCACCTGCGTATGGCGAGGGTCGGTAACAAACTCCTGAGAGGTCGTTACAATGGTGTGTGCCGGTACGCAGCCGGCCGAATCCGAAGACCTCTCCGCCGGAAACAACTCTGGCGTGACGCCGCACGACTTCGTCACGAAAGGGCGTACGTGGCAGCCACCGATATCCGTCAGACCGTAGATTCCGAAACCGAGTCTGCGACACCTGCACCTGCTGTCAAGGCACCCGCTGCGAAGGCACCGGCAAAGAAGGCACCGGCCAAGCGCGCCGCGGCCAAGAAGGCACCGGCGAAGAAGGCCGCAGCCAAGAAGACAGCAGCAACACCGGCGTCCGGGGACGATGCCGACGAGAGCACTCCCGGGATCGAAGACATCGACATCTCCGAGGGCGACCTCGCCGCTGCCGCCAACGATGTCGTCGAGGTGGTCGCCGCAGGTGACGACACCGAGGAAGACGCCACCGCCGAGCCGACTGCCGAGGACAAGGCGTCCGGCGATTTCGTTTGGGACGAAGAGGAATCCGAGGCGCTCCGCCAGGCCCGCAAGGATGCCGAGCTCACCGCATCCGCCGACTCCGTCCGCGCGTACCTCAAGCAGATCGGCAAGGTCGCCCTCCTCAACGCCGAAGAGGAAGTCGAACTGGCCAAGCGCATCGAGGCAGGCCTTTTCGCGGTCGAGAAGATGCGCGAGTCCGCGGAGAAGGGCGAAAAGCTCCCCGTTGCGCAGCGTCGCGACATGACGTGGATCTGCCGTGACGGCAACCGCGCCAAGAACCACCTCCTCGAAGCGAACCTTCGACTCGTCGTCTCCCTGGCCAAGCGCTACACCGGCCGTGGCATGGCGTTCCTGGACCTCATCCAGGAGGGCAACCTCGGTCTGATTCGCGCGGTCGAGAAGTTCGACTACACCAAGGGCTACAAGTTCTCCACGTACGCCACGTGGTGGATCCGTCAGGCGATCACCCGGGCCATGGCCGACCAGGCTCGCACCATCCGTATCCCGGTGCACATGGTCGAGGTCATCAACAAACTCGGACGCATCCAGCGTGAGCTGCTCCAGGATCTGGGTCGCGAACCCACCCCCGAAGAGCTCGCGAAGGAAATGGACATCACGCCGGAGAAGGTGCTGGAGATCCAGCAGTACGCGCGTGAGCCCATCTCGCTCGACCAGACCATCGGTGACGAGGGCGACAGCCAGCTCGGTGACTTCATCGAGGACTCCGAGGCAGTCGTCGCCGTGGACGCCGTGTCGTTCACGCTGCTCCAGGATCAGCTGCAGTCGGTACTCGAGACGCTGTCCGAGCGCGAGGCGGGCGTGGTTCGTCTGCGATTCGGCCTCACCGACGGTCAGCCCCGCACCCTCGACGAGATCGGTCAGGTCTACGGTGTGACGCGCGAGCGAATCCGTCAGATCGAGTCCAAGACCATGTCCAAGCTGCGTCACCCGTCGCGTTCTCAGGTACTGCGCGACTACCTGGACTGATTCGTTCGCTTCATCTCGAACAACGACCGCCGATCACAGTGATCGGCGGTCGTTGTTCTGTGCTTCGTCGATGCCGTCACACCTGCGGCACCCCGAACGTTCCGTCCGGCCCCGGCCGATAGTCGAGGACAGCGGTGACGGCCGCGATCGGCAGCGGTCCGTACAGATGTGGGAAGAGCATGGACTCCGGATCGGTCGGCACCCCGGGCTCCCACCGAACGGGTGCGGTCAGACGAGCCGGATCCACGCGCAGCAACACCAGATCGGTGCGGCCGGAGAAGAGCCGATTCGCGGGCAAGTGCACTTGCTCGGGTGTGGACAGGTGCACGAACCCCACGGAATCGTACGAGTCGGGGGTGTAGTCGGCCCGACCACGCATCGCGAGCCACTCCCCTGCCGTACAGATGTGAACGAGGTCGTCCTGCTTGCTGGTCACAGTTCCATTCTGCAGTGTCGAGTGCGCGTCAGGGCGGTGGAATGTCGGCAACGCCGCGATCTCTGCGCGCCGGCAGGCCGCCGACCACAACGGCCGCGATGACGGCCACGATTCCGAGAGCCTCGAGGGCCGTCGGAATCTGGGTCAGCACCACGGCACCGACCACCGTCGCCGTCGCCGGGAGCAGAGCCAGCAGCAACGCGAAGCGGGCCCGGCCCACTCGCACCAGGACGTACTGATCGAGAACGTAGGGAACCACACTCGACAGCAGCCCGACGCCCAATCCGAGAACCCAGATCCGCCAGTCTCCCAATGCATCCGAGTGCGCGGCCGCGAACGGTCCGAACAGCGGAACGGCCAGTAGAACGGACGCGATTGCGAACCCGGCAGCCATGTCGTCGAGCCCCTGGCCTGCGTCGGCAACGGACTTGCCCAGGACGATGTAGGCGGCCCACAAGGCCGCCGAGCCCAGCGCGAATGCGATTCCTACGAGGCCCACCTCGCCGCCCTCGAACTGCGCGGAAGCGATGGCACCGACGCCGGCCACCACCAGGAGCAGCGCGCACACATCGGCAGGCTTTCTGGACCCGGCAGCAGCGACCGCGATCGGCCCGAGAAACTCGATGGCCACCGCCGCGCCGAGTGGCAGCCTGGCGATCGCCTCGTAGAACATCGCGTTCATACCGATCGTCGCACCGCCGAACGCGGCAGCCGTGATCACCCGTCGCACGGTCCACGCGCCGCCCGCACCGGCGCGGTGCCGCCACGGCCGTCGCCAGAGCACCAACACCAGCGCCGCACCGAACCCGCGCAGCCACGCCACCGCGGCCGGATCGACGGTGTCGAACAAGAACACACCGATCGCCGCACCGACGTACATGCACACCGCGCCGATCACGAACAACGACGGAATACCCAGCTTCGATGCGCCGGAGAGCGAAGTAGAAGTCGAAGCCACACAGGGAACCCTACTGCCGCGACTCACGGCGAACCGTGTCTGCTCTCAGCGAACAGATTTCACGACGTTCCAGCTCGTGAGGCATGTTTCGTGTTAGTGACAACACAAAGAAACGCGCTCGGGAACAACGCGTGACCGCCATACGTCTGACAGAGTGAACGAACCGCGCCATACCGACGCGGCGGACCGGCCCCAGGCGAACGGGACAACCCGCAAGCCAGTACGGAGGAGTCATGCCCGGAACATTGACCAGCCCACAATTGACAGCAGCGGACCGGTGCGACCGGTGCGGTGCAGGGGCTCGCGCGCGTGTCGTGCTCTCGACCGGTGGAGAACTTCTCTTCTGCGGTCACCACGCCACCGAGCACGAAGCCCGTTTGCGTGAAGTGAACGCAACGGTGATGACCGAATCGGACTCCACGGTGTAGCCCACCTTTCGGGTCGGGGGAAACAGGTTCGCCGCGATCGACGAACAACACGAAGAAGACGGACGGTCACCTGACCATCCGTCTTTTTCGTGCCCGGATCCACCCGGAGAGTTCTACATCTTGCGCAACTGCGCGATTCGCTCACCCAACTGATCGGCCGACGCCATCGCCGTCGGTGGGCCACCACAGATACGTCGCAGATCGCCGTGAATCACCCCGTGCGGCTTCCCGGTGCGGTGGTGGTACACCGCGACCAAACTGTTCAGTTCACGCCTCAGGCCGGCCAGCTGGCCCGCACTGGTGGCCCTGTCGTTGACGACTGCAGGTGCCGGAACCGCCGGGCCTGCAGGCGGTTTGTCGATCTGCTCCTGCTGGCGTTGGCGGAGCAGGTCGCGCATCTGCGTCGCGTCGAGCAAGCCGGGCAGACCGAGATAGTCGGCTTCCTCGTCGCTGCCCGAGAACGTCGCGGTACCGAACGAGGAACCGTCGTAGATCACCTGGTCCAGTTCTGCATCCGCACCCAGCGAGGTGTACGCCTTCTCTTCCTCGCCCAGTTCGTCCTTCTGCTTGTTGGCGTCGGCCAACAACTCGTCGTCGAAGCCGTCCTTCTCCCGGTGCGGCTTGCCGAGGATGTGGTCGCGCTGCGCCTCGAGCTGCGACGCCAGATCCAACAGCACCGGTACCGACGGCAGGAAGACGCTCGCCGTCTCACCCTTGCGCCGAGACCGCACGAAGCGGCCGATGGCCTGCGCGAAGTACAGCGGGGTCGACGCACTCGTCGCGTAGACCCCGACGGCCAGACGCGGAACGTCGACGCCCTCGGACACCATGCGAACGGCAACCATCCAACGCTGATCGCTCTTGCCGAACTCGGCGATCCGAGCCGAGGACGTGGGGTCGTCCGACAGCACGATCGCCGGCGTCTCCCCCGTGATCACCTCGATCAACTTCGCGTAGGCCCGAGCCACCGTCTGATCGGTTGCGATCACCAGACCGCCGGCATCGGGCATGCCGCCTGCACGCAGCTGAGCGAGCCGCGTGTTGGCGGCCAGCAGCACTGCGGGCATCCAGTCACCCTGCGGATCCAGTGCGGTGCGCCATGCCCGCGCGGTCTGTTCGGCACTGAGCGGCTCACCCAGCCGAGCGGTGTACTCCTCACCGGCACTGTCTCGCCAGCGCGCTTCACCGGAATACGCGAGGAACACGACCGGACGGACGACGCCGTCCGCAAGAGCGTCGGAGTAGCCGTACGCGTGATCGGCCTTGGACCGCATCAACCCGTCCTGATCCGGTTCGTAGTTGACGAACGGAATGGGACTGTCGTCGCTGCGGAACGGCGTACCGGTCAGTGCGAGACGTCGGGTGGCGTCTCCGAACGCCTCGCGAATTCCCTCACCCCAGCTCTTCGCGTCGCCGCCGTGGTGAATCTCGTCGAGAATCACGAGGGTCTTGCGCGATTCGGTGCGCACCCGATGCTTGAACGGGTGCGAGGCGATCTGCGCATACGTCACGACCACGCCGTGATAGTCACTCGAGGTCTGACCGGTCGAGTTCGAGAAGCGCGAGTCCAACGCGATGCCGACCCTGGCCGCCGACTCCGCCCACTGGTGCTTGAGGTGTTCGGTGGGCGCGACGACGGTGACCTGATCGACAGTCCGATGGGCGAGCAGTTCTGCAGCCACCCGCAGCGCGAAGGTCGTCTTGCCTGCGCCGGGCGTCGCGACCGCGAGGAAGTCCTTGGGCGAGGCGACGAGGTACTTCGTCAGCGCCCGTCGCTGCCATGCGCGCAGCGGTGCTCCCCCGCTCGCGGGAGCGGGGGTCTGCTCGGTGGATGGTGGTGTCGGATCGAACATGTCAGCGCTCACTGGCCGCCGGTTCCTGGCATCGATGTAAATTCCTCGCGCTCTCGGTAGCCCTGCAGTGTCCGCGGAGGAGCCTATCGCTCCGCACCGACCGATCCCGCATCGCTGGGGTGAGTCGGATGCGACACGGCGAGTCGGCTGTTAGGCGAAGTCGCCTTTCGTCAGGAATGCTGGAGGAACCATGAGCGAGTCTGCAGGCGGAACTCCACCACCGGAACGGTTGTCGGCGAGAAGGCCGCTACATGCGGTGTGGAAAGTGACTCTGCGCACTCTGAGCAAAGCGTGGGACGACTCGATCTTCAGCAAGGCAGCAACCGCCGCGTTCTGGCAGACGCTGTCGCTGCCACCACTGCTGCTCGGTGTGCTGGGCAGTCTGGGACTCGTCGGCGGTTGGTTCGGTCCCAACACCGTCGAGATCATCGAGTCCAAGATCATCACCTTCAGCAACACCCTCTTCAGCGGCAGCGTCGTGGACCAGATCATCGCTCCGACGGTCAAGGACGTACTCGCCCAGGGCAGCGGCGAGATCGTGTCCGTGGGCTTTCTGCTCTCGTTGTGGGCCGGGTCGTCTGCGATCTCGACGTTCGTCGACTCCATCGTCGAAGCGCACGGGCAGGCCGACGCGCGACATCCCGTCTGGCAGAGGTTCTTCGCGCTGCTGCTCTACGTGGGTTTCCTCGTGATCGCCGTATTCGTGCTTCCGCTCGTCGCACTCGGCCCGGTGTACGTCCAGCAGATTCTGCCGGATTCGTGGATCACCGTCGGCAGCGAAGTCGTCGACTTCTTCTACTACCCGGCCGTCGGGCTGTTGCTGATCGTCGGTTTGACCACGTTGTACAAGGTGGCCTTGCACACCTCGCTGCCGTGGCATCGCCTGCTCGGTGGAGCTCTGCTGGCCGGGGTGTTCTTCATGATCGCGAGCGCGGTGCTGCGCCGGTACCTCGGTTGGGTGACGAGCACCGGGTACACCTACGGCGCGCTGGCGACGCCGATCGCGTTTCTGCTGTTCACGTTCTTTCTCGGCTTCGCCATCGTTCTCGGTGCCGAGTTCAACGCGACGATCCAGGAGTTCTCGCCCGCTCGGGCCACACGACTGGACCAGATGCGGGAGTGGATCGCGGCGCAGGCCGCCACCGACGACAAGCCGTCGGGGCCGGTGACCGCTGTTGCCCGGCGGCTCGCCACGGGGCCGATCAAACTGTCCGGCGACCGAGCCCGTTCGGATCACCCGGAACCGACCCCCGACCGACACCAGGGAGACGGCGGTCAGTCGCCTTTCTTCAGGCCCTCGTAGACCTTCTTGCAGTCCGGGCACACCGGTGATCCGGGCTTCGCGGACTTGGTGACCGGAAACACCTCGCCGCACAGTGCGACGACGTGCGTACCCATCACCGCGCTCTCGGCGATCTTGTTCTTCTTCACGTAGTGGAAGAACTTCGGCCGGTCGTCCTCGGTGGTTTCGTCCGGTGCAATTTCGGGACGGTCCTTCGTCTGAGTGCTCATGAACACAGATTAATCCGAACATCCACAGCGAGGGGTAACCGGTTCCACAGCTCGTCGTATGCATTCTGTGAGCAGTAGTGCCACAGTGGAGGTATGACGAGAACCCCAGGGTTCGACGGAAGCGCGTACAGCGACTCGCCGGATGGGCCCGTCCTGATCACCGAGGCGCAACAGTCGGTCGAGGAGCAGCACAAAGCTCGCGTCCGCAAATACATGTTCATCATGTCGTTCCGCATCCCGGCGTTGGTGTTGGCTGCCATCGCGTACGGAATGTGGATGAATCCGTGGATCTCCATGGCGATAGTCGGAGCGTCCATCCCACTGCCATGGATGGCGGTGCTGATCGCCAACGATCGGCCGCCCCGTACCAAGGACGAGATGAGTCGATACGACTACCGAACCGTGGACAGGCCGCAGCTGGAATCGAGCAACCACCGGGTGATCGAACCGGGCGACGACTGACCCCGTGGATGTCGCCGATGCGACACTTGCGTCGTGACTGCACCCGATTCCACGTCCCCGCTCGTCGTCGCCTGCTTCGCTCTTCGTGATGCCTTCGAGCGGGCGGGGTACGACGCCGACGGTGTACTGACACTGCTCGGCGACGACGCCCACGCTGCCCTGGGTCGCAGCGAGCCGGTGCCGGTACGCAACGCCAGTAGGGACGGGGGTGCGCTGGGCGTACTGGTACGCCTGTTCCTCCTCGTCGACGACTGCCCCGAATCCGATGTCGCCGACGCCATCGCGCCCCTGTCGGTGGCCGACGCCGTCGCAGCCGGGATTCTCACCCGGTCGGGATCGACAGTACGGACGCTGCTCGACATTCGACCGCTCGACGCCGGGCACGGAACCCGGTGGATCGTCTCGGATCCGGACGGCAGCATGCGCGCCGCCGAGACTGCTCCCGACCACGTGCTCGGCGTCGGGCAGGCCTCGTTGTCGCTGTTGCGCGGAACACCCACGTCCCCGGTGACCAGCGTTCTCGACGTCGGTACCGGCTGCGGTGTCCAGGCCGTCCACGCCTGCGGCTACGCGGCGCAGGTGACCGCTACCGACATCAGCCCGCGATCGATGGACCTCGCGGCGGCGACGATGGCGCTCAACGGCCTCGACGTCGAGTTGCTGCACGGTTCGTGGTTCGAGCCGGTTGCCGGGCGTCGATTCGATCGCATCGTCGCGAACCCGCCGTTCGTCGTCGGCCGCGCCGAAGTGTTGCACTCCTACCGCGATTCCGGGCTCGATCTCGATGGAGCGAGCGCTCTGATGATCGGCGGGGCCCCGGACCACCTGACGCTCGGCGGCACCGCTGCCATCCTGGCGTCGTGGGTGCACGTCCGCGGTGAGGACTGGCGCGCGCGGGTGGCGTCGTGGCTTCCCGCGCACGGAGTCGACGCCTGGGTCGTCGAGCGTGACGTGGCCGATCCCGCTCTCTACGTGGGTACATGGATGCGCGACGGCGGACTCGATCCCCGCGATCCCGACGCGGCCGCGGTGGCACAGTCCTGGCTCGACCACTTCGCCGCCGCTGACGTGGAGGGAATCGGCTTCGGGTTCGTCTATCTCCGTAGAACGGATGCGTCGACCGATCTTCTCGCCGAGGAGCTCACACACGGCTTCTCCGACCCCCTGGGCAACGAATCGATCGGGTACTTCGAGCGGCTCGACTGGCTGCGGGAGCACGACATCCTCGACTCGGTGCTCACTCTCGACCCGAACACCGCACTCGAACGCGTCTACCTACCCGGCGACGCGGGCTGGGCTCCGGTGGCGGTACGAGTTCATCGAGGGAACGGCCCGCAGTGGCAGCACGACGTCGACGAACTCGGTGCGGCTCTGCTCGCCGGGCTCCGACCCGATGGCCTGCCGGTCGGTGAACTGGCGGAGTTGCTCGCTGCAGCGCACGACGAGGACGCCGAGGAACTGGCAATGCATGCGGTGACGATGATGCAGGGTCTCGTCCGGCACGGCTTGGTTCTGCCGGCCCGATGAGTCCCCGACATCGCCCCACGAGAGCGACCGTTCCCGGCGGCTTCACTTCTCAGCAACTTCTCAGGACGAACATGACGTAATCGCTGGTCACGCGGGTATCTCCAGGATCGGCGTGGGAACTTATCGGAGTCTCCCGAGCGTTGAACCCTGTGAGACACCACCGACCAGGAGGCAAGTCATGACCAGCCCCAGCACCACGATTCGTCCACGGCCCACCGATGCCGATCTGGACGCCCAGAGCCCAGCAGCCGATCTCGTTCGCGTGTACCTCAACGGCATCGGCCGCACCGCGTTGCTGACGGCTGCCGAAGAGGTCGATCTGGCCAAGAGAATCGAGGCTGGTCTTTACGCGAAGCAGGTTCTCGAGAACACGAAGCGGCTGAGCGCGGTCAAGAAGCGCAATCTCGCCATCATCGTCCGCGACGGCAGTGCGGCGCGCAGCCACCTGCTCGAAGCGAACCTTCGCCTGGTCGTCTCTCTCGCCAAGCGCTACACCGGTCGGGGGATGCCCCTGCTCGATCTGATCCAGGAGGGCAACCTCGGGCTCATCCGCGCGATGGAGAAGTTCGACTACGCCAAGGGCTTCAAGTTCTCGACCTACGCGACGTGGTGGATTCGCCAGGCCATCACCCGCGGTATGGCAGATCAGAGCCGCACGATCCGGCTGCCCGTCCACTTGGTCGAACAGGTCAACAAGCTGGCTCGGATCAAGCGTGAGTTGCATCAGCAGCTCGGCCGCGAGGCCACGGACGAGGAGCTGTCGAGCGAATCGGGTATCGCGGTGGAGAAGATCGCCGATCTGCTCGACCACAGCCGCGACCCGGTCAGCCTGGACATGCCGGTGGGCAGCGACGAGGAAGCACCTCTCGGAGACTTCATCGAGGATTCCGAGGCGACGTCCGCCGAGAATGCCGTCATCGCCGGTCTTTTGCACAGCGATGTCCGCGTCGTCCTCGGCACTCTCGACGAGCGGGAGCAGCAGGTCATCCGTCTCCGCTACGGCCTGGACGACGGACAGCCCCGCACCCTCGATCAGATCGGCAAGCTCTTCGGGCTCTCCCGCGAGCGTGTTCGTCAGATCGAGCGCGAGGTGATGGTCAAGCTTCGGCAGGGCGACCGCGCCGAGAAGCTGCGGTCCTACGCCAGCTGAGTACAGCCACCGACCGGTGGAGCAGCAGTGACCATCCCTGTTCGCGCCACCTCACGCGGTAGCCGAGCCGACGTTCTCTCCCCCTCGGGACGTCGACTCGGCTGCCGCATTTCTGCATCCGGTCCGATGCGGGCTCAGCGCAAGCGCCGTGGACCCAGGTCGGCTTTGGTCGGTTCGGGCCCGATGCGCACCCGCGCATCGGTGATCTGTGCTCCGTGGGCGGACGCCAGAACCGGCTCGCACGAGATCTCGCGAATGTCCGCAATGTCTTCTGCCAGTGCGGAAATCCGCTGAACCAGGTCGATCAGGGCATTCTTGTTGACGGGCACCGCGTTGCGATACCCGGACAGCAGCGGAGCCGCCTTCGGCGCATCGATCAGCTGCGCGGCCTCGTCCTCGGTCAGCGGCAGCACCCGGTAGGCACGATCGCCCAACAAGTCCGAGATCACTCCGGCCAGGCCGAACGAGATGAGCGATCCGAACGACGGATCGTCCTGCACGCGTACGACGCAGCCGATTCCCTTGACCGCCATGCGTTGTACGTGCAGTAGCGGCTCGCCCGAGTCCGCCGCCAGATTCCGATACGCCACCCGCACCGCGGACGCGTCGGCCATGTCCAGGCGTACTCCGCCGAGATCCGGCCGGTGCCGCCACCGTTCGCCGGTCGCCTTCACCGCCACCGGATAGCCCAGTTCGTCTGCTGCGGCGACGGCCTCGTCCTCGTCGGTCACGGTCCGGAAGGCCACCACGTCGAGGCCGTAGCAGCCCAGCAATTCTGCGGTCTCGAAGTCCGACAGCCACCGTCCGTGACTGCCTGTCGAACGCCATCCCTCGACCAACTGCTTGGCGCGGTCGGAGTCGATGCTCTTGGGACGGACGAGATTCGACACCGGCCGCGAACGCCACGACGAGTAACGCCACGCCGCGGCGAGTGCCGCAACGGCACGCTCCGGACTCGAGTACGACGGCACCGAACCACGGACGGGATGTCCCCCCGGTCCGCGGACCGCCAGGACGTCCGGAATGCCCTCGGTGGCGAGGAACGTTGACAATACGGGCTTGTCGGATCCACGGACGGCGTTGCCGAGCGCGGCCGCGAACGGTTCGACCTCGACCGCGACCGGTGGCACGAACACGACGATGACGGCGTCGATGTCGGACGCGGCCAGCGCCGACGACACGGCTGCGGCGAATTCCTCGGGTCCCGCCTGCGGGCCGACATCGGTCGGATTGCTCGCATGCAGGCCCTTGGCTCGCGCCGCGTCCACTGCCAGCACACCCAGAGCCGTCGAATTTCCCACCACGGCAACCCTCGGGCCGACCGGAAGAGGCTGATTTCCGAACAGGACGGCGCAGTCGAACAGTTCGGAGATGGTGTCGACCTGGATGACCCCGGCCTGCGCGAACAGTGCGCGCACGATCGAGTCGTCGATGTCGGCACCGATCGCGTGTGCGGGCGGCACGGCCCCACGGCCGCTCTTGACCGCGATGATGGGCTTGGTGCGCGCCACCCGTCGGGCGATCCTGGTGAACTTCCTGGGATTACCGAAGCTCTCGAGGTACAGCAGAATGACCTCGGTGGCCGGGTCCGAATCCCAGTACTGCAGTAGGTCGTTTCCGGACACGTCGGCGCGGTTACCGGCCGAGACGAACGTCGACAGCCCGAGCCTACGGTTGGCGGCCTCGTCCAGGATGGCGATGCCGAGGGCACCGGACTGACAGAAGAACCCGACGTTGCCCGGAGTGGGCAGATGCGGAGCCAGCGTGGCGTTCAGGCCGAACTCGGGATCGGTGTTCGCCACACCGAGCGCGTTGGGCCCGATCAGCCGCATACCGTGTGCCCGCGCGGCGAGCACCAGCCTGCGCTCGCTCTCCTGCCCCGCGGGTCCGGTCTCGCCGAACCCACCCGACACCACCAGCAGCGCTTTGACGCCCTTGTCGAGGCAGTCGTCGAGTACCGCGTCGATCGCATCGGCCGGTACCGCGGCGATCGCCAGATCGACCGGATCCGGGATGTCGTGCACCGTGGCGTAGGCGCGGACCCCGCGGACGGAACGATGGTCGGCGTTGACGGGATAGACCGGGCCGGTGAAGTTGCCGGCCAGCAAATTCGCGAGAACCGCGTTGCCCACCTTCGAGCTGTCCGTCGATGCACCGATCACGGCCACCGATCGTGGGCTGAGCACGTTGCGCACACTGCGGGCCTCGGCGGCACGCTCACGCGAATTGCGTACCGACAGCAGAGCTTCGCTCGGGTCGATGGCGAACTCCAGTCGCAGCACACCACCCTCGAAGGACCTGCTGACCTGATACCCCGCTTCACGGAAGACGGTGACCATGTTCCGGTTCTCGGCGAGCACCTCGGCGACGAACATGTTCACCCCGTTCTCGGCGGCCGCTCCCGCAAGGTGTTCGAGCAGGATCGGCCCCAGACCGCGGCCCTGGTGCGCGTCGGCGACGACGAAGGCCACCTCAGCGGAGTTGCCGTCCCCCTCAGGCAGTCGTTCGTATCGGCCGACCGCGATGATGTCGTCACCGAGCACCGCAACGAACGCCACCCGGTCGTGGTGGTCGACCGTGGTGAAATTGAGCACGTCGCGCTGGGGCATCGTGGGGTAGGGACCGAAATATCGCAGGTATCTCGTGCGCTCGGACAGCCTGCCGTGGAACGCGACGATGCGCTCGGAGTCCGACGGGACGATGGGGCGTAGGTGCACCACACCGCCGTCGGAGGTCAGGACGTCCGCAACCCAGTGCCGCGGAAAGGATGTCTCGGCTCGCTCTCGGGCCAGGTCCTTGTCGGTCGGGTCCGACGCCGCGACGGCCGGCTCTTCGGCCGAGGGGCTGTCGGTCGGATCAGTCACGCGGGTCCTCCGGATCGAGTCCGAGCAGTGGAAACACTGCTCGACGGGTGGCGATGATCGCCGAGTCGACGCGTTCGAGCGCCCTGTCGGTGCCGTCGGTCCCGGCGAGAGATCCTCCGGGTCCGTCCCAGGCGGGATAGTCGACGTCTCCCCCGTCACCCATGGTCTGCGGCAGGTCGACACTCGGCGCCATGGTCCTTACTCGCTCGCGCCACGTGTCCGGCAGCGCCGACATCGGGTCGATGTCGCGACCGAGAGCGGCAGCGATGAGGTGCGTCCACGACCGTGGAACGACGCGCACCAAGCCGTACCCGCCACCGCCGACGGCCAACCACCGACCTTCGGAATGTTGGTCCGCCAGATCACGCATGGCCAGGAACGCAGCGTTCTGGCCGTCGACGGTCAGCGCCAGATCCGCGAGAGGATCCTCGCGGTGGCTGTCGACACCGCATTGACTGACGATGATCTGCGGCCTGAACGCGCCGATCGCGCCGGGCACGATCGCGTGGAACGCGCGCAACCACAACCGATCTGCGGTGCCGGGAAGCAGCGGAACGTTGATGGAGGTTCCCTCACCGCGTTCGGTTCCCACCTCGGTCGACCATCCGGTGTTCGGCCACAGCGTTGCCGGATGTTGGTGCAACGAGACGGTGAGCACTCTCGGGTCACCGAGAAAGGCCGCTTGAACGCCGTCACCGTGGTGAGCGTCGACGTCGATGTAGGCGATGCGGTCGAACCCGTTGTCCAGCAACCACGAGATGGCGATCGCGGCGTCGTTGTAGACGCAGAAGCCCGAGGCCCAGTCGGCCATCGCGTGGTGCATGCCGCCACCGATGCTCACTGCCCGTCGGGCACGACCCGACGCGATTTCGCGAGCGGCGGCCAGCGAGCCACCGGCGAGCATGGCGCTCGCCTCGTGCATCTGCGGAAACACCGGGTTGTCGTCGGAACCGAGTCCGTGGACGACGGCGTCGGGATCGCGCAGGGCCGGGCCCTGGGACGGTGCCTGTTTGACTGCCTCGATGTAGGCGCTGGTGTGAAACCGGAGGAGCTCGGAATCCGGTGCAGCGGCAGGCTCGACCAATTCGATGCCCTCGAGCAGGCCGATGTCGGTGGCGAGCGCCATCGTCAGATCGAGTCGAGTCGGGTTCATCGGGTGGTCGTCGCTCCACCGGTAGCCGAGGTAGTCCGCGCTCCACACGACGATGTCCTCGGGGCGGTTCGGGATGGACGCGGCGGCGCGTGTCGCCTGATCAGACATAGGACAAAACTACGTTGTCGGGCGGGATGGTGTTGCCGGGTTCCGGTGTTGTCCCGAGAGTCCCCTTGTGAGAAGCCATGGGAAACGACGTCCACCGTTGTGGTGCGCCGCGCCCGCTGCGTCTGGGTGCAGCGCCTATTTCGGGGCGCTGACGGTAGGATCGAACCCGACGAAGGGGTTGAGTGTGAAGGATCTGGTCGACACCACGGAGATGTACCTCCGGACGATCTACGATTTGGAAGAAGAGGGCGTGATTCCGCTCCGCGCGCGAATCGCCGAACGACTGGAACAAAGTGGTCCCACCGTCAGCCAGACCGTTGCTCGGATGGAGCGCGACGGGCTGTTGTCCGTCGCGGGCGACCGACACCTGGAGCTGACAGAGAAGGGCCGAAGCCTGGCGGTTGCGGTCATGCGCAAGCACCGCTTGGCCGAGCGTCTGCTCGTGGACATCATCGGTCTGCGTTGGGAAGACGTGCACGCCGAAGCATGCCGCTGGGAACACGTGATGAGCGAGGAAGTCGAGCGGCGTCTGGTCACCGTGCTGAACAACCCGACCACCTCGCCGTACGGCAACCCGATCCCCGGTCTCGAGGAACTCGGTCTCGGCCGGTCGACTCTGGCACCGGAGGCTCTCATCCGCCTCACCGATGTGCCTGTGGGCCAGCCGACTGCGGTGGTCGTGCGACGCCTCGCCGAGCACGTTCAGTCCGACCCCGAGGTCATCGCGCAGCTTCGCGAAGCGGGCGTGGTCCCCGATGCTCGGGTTACAGTCGAGGCCAAGCCCGGATCGGTCACGATCACGGTGCCAGGACACAGCGGTGTCGACATATCCGAAGAAATGGCGCACGCCGTCCAGGTGAAGAAGGTCTGACCTCACACCGACGACGGCGTTGGACGCGTGTGAGGGAGAACGAACAGTGAAGCTTCTGGTTACCGGTGGTGCGGGATACGTCGGCAGCGTCTGCGCGGCCGTGCTCGTCGAGCGTGGTCACGAGGTCGTCGTCGTGGACAACCTGTCCACCGGTAACCGGGACGCCGTGCCCGGTGGTGCCACCTTCGTCGAAGGTGACATCAAGGACGTGGCCGCGGACGTGCTGATCGGCGGCGGCTTCGACGCCGTCCTGCACTTCGCCGCGCAATCTCTCGTGGGCGAGTCGGTGGTCTCGCCCGACAAGTACTGGAGCGGAAACGTCGTCACCTCGCTGGCGTTGCTCGATGCCATCCGAGCATCCGGCACCGCGAAGCTGGTGTTCTCCTCGACCGCCGCCACGTACGGCGAGCCGGAGAAGACTCCCATCACCGAGGACGCGCCCACCCGCCCCACCAATCCCTACGGCGCCACCAAACTCGCGATCGATCATGCGATCACGTCGTACGCCGCCGCCTACGGCCTTGCCGCCACCAGCCTCCGGTACTTCAACGTCGCCGGTGCCTACAACGGTTTCGGCGAGAATCGCGTCGTCGAGACCCACCTGATTCCGCTCGTGCTTCAGGTCGCTCTCGGACAGCGCGAGAAGATCTCGGTGTTCGGTACCGACTGGCCCACTCCGGACGGTACGGCTGTGCGCGACTACATCCACGTCGCCGACCTCGCCGAGGCGCACATCCTCGCCGTCGACGCGGCACAACCGGGCGAGCACACCATCTACAACCTCGGCAGCGGCACCGGATTCTCCGTCCACGAGGTCATTTCGTCCTGCGAGCGCGTCACCGGCCTGCCCATCGCCGTCGAACACGCACCCCGTCGCGCCGGGGATCCGGCCGTCCTGATCGCCTCCAGCGCGCGAGCAATGGAGGAACTGAAGTGGTCGCCGGAGCTGACCGATCTCGATCGGATCGTGGCCGACGCGTGGGCATTCCTCCAGCACCTCGGCGATCGGTCGCACGCAGCGCGCTGACCCACGTCTGCGGCCGATCATCATTGCTGCGAACGGGCCGTCACCGTCGACCGAACGGGTCGCCGGGCAGCCGAACTCCGCAGGCACGTGCACATGCGAAGCCGCTCTCGGCCACTTCGCGAACGAGTTCGGGACCTGCGCCTGCGCTGAGCGATCTGTCCAGCAGTCGCGCCAACGAGTAGGTCTCGTCGGCTTCCAGTGCCGCATCGATCGCGATACGGGCCATCGGCCCATCTCCGCGCACGTAGGCACTGAAGGCCAGAAGTGTTGCGGCGATGGCGCGTTCGCACTTCGGCAGGACGCGGGACATCGTCGCCCAGAACTCTTCGACGAATCCCGCGTCGTCGCCGAGGGTCAGAGCCAGCAGTGCGTCACGCACCTGGACGTGGCCGATCGCGAGCGCGATCCGAGCGATGTCGGTCGGGTCCAATTCGGTGTCGTACGGTCCCCGCGCGACGTACGACAGCACCGACGTCAGCTCGTCGCCACGAGACCGGCCGCCGTCCCGTCGTAGTCGCGAGATCTCGGCCGCAACGGCCCGCACGGTCGCGTCGGGGCCCGGCGCTACGGTCTCGGCCAGCTCGCACCTGGACCGTCGGACGGAGTAGCCGTCGAGCACGCGGGCGACGGTCATCGGCGACGCCGACGGATCCGATATCAGGCCGTGCCGCTGCGGTCCGCGCAACGACCACCAGTCGGCGGCATCGGCGATCTCCGATGCCGCGAGGGCCTCGCTGAGCTGCACTCCGAACGATGCGAGTGTGGCGTCGAGTTCGATCACCAACGCTTCCACGTCGAGCAGATGCGGCGTTCTGACGGTTCGATCGAGCCTGTCGTCGACGAACACCGCCATGACCGCGGGGATGTTCTCCGTAGCGCAGTACCCGGCCAGGTAGCCGATGACGTCGAGCATCTCCGGGGTCGCGCGGGTGTGACCGCCGGCGCGCCGATCGACGTGTTCGCCTGCCAGGACGAGGTCGTGACGCATCGTGGGTCCCACGCTGGCACCGCCGTCCTTGACCGCGATGAGCACCATCGATCGATGCGGGTGGAACCCGAGCATGGCCGGTACGGCTGCCATCAGGTCGCTCGCGTGGCCGAGGCGCACGCGATGGCGCGAGTCGAAGTTGTCGTGAGAATTCGTCGGTGTGTACATACCGAAGAATCCTGGCCGGGGTTCCGACGACCGATCGCGTCTCGACCTGGGCTTTCGTACTGCCCTGTGGAGAACCGCCCTGCTGTGGATCGATCGTGTCGCCGGAGCTGTGGACGACCGATTCGCGTCGGTGCCGTCTGCTAGAGCCGCGTCAGCTCTGGCCGACCTTCTGGACTGCCGCGGTGAACAGCTCGTCGAGGGTCATCGCATCGGGCGTGCCCGAGCCGAACGACATGAACGTGGCCGACACGCGCACTCCGTCGATCTGGGCCATCAACGTCAGCATCGACTGCGTGACGGCGTCGCCGCCGGCCCCCGATGCAACGGTCTGCCGGACGGCCAAGGTGTCGTCCGCATCGATGGGCGGTGCAGGCGTCAGAGTGGAGGTCACCGTCGAGGTCGCGCCGGACTTGGTTGCGGTGACCTCGCCGCACTGTTCGAGCTGCTCCTTGCGCGCCGAGAGCGGTTCGTCCACTGCGGTCAATTCGATCGAGATGGTCGACCGACTGTCGTTGTCGGTGCCGACGATCATGGCCGTGCCCGTCGGGCCGAAATCCTGGTCGGCGGGTTTGCAGCCCGCCGGGCTGACCTCGGCACCGGCAGGTATTCCGCTGAGATCGGGTGCGGCCTGCGAGATCGCCTGCTGGGGCAGCACCAGGGCGTCGTACGGGGCCGGGAAGCTGGACGGGTCGATCAGCAACGTGTTCAGATCCACGCCGGACTGCGACGGCGAAGTGGGGGTACCCGCGCTTGGCTCGGGAGTGCCGGTGACCGTGGAACTGCAGCCGACCAGCACGAGAGCTGCGATCGCTGCCGAGGTCGCGGCGATGGACAGGCGGGTTCTGCGTGCGGCGGGGCTCACAAGACGTCCTCTTCGGGTCGGTGGGACGCCGCAGCACACGCTCCGGCGTCCCACCACTGTCTCATTCCGACCACCTCGAACGCGGCAGGCGACCCGCCGCGGTGTCGTGAATTCAGCTGCCGCGGGCGATCCACTCCTCGAGGTGCGGTGCTTCGTCACCGATGCGCGTCCCGTCACCGTGGCCGGTGTTGACTCGGGTGTCGACGGGAAGGGCGAAGAGCCGGTCGCGGATGGACCCGATGATGGTCGGGAAATCCGAGTACGACCGTCCGGTGGCTCCCGGGCCGCCGGAGAAAAGGGTGTCGCCGCTGAACAACTCCCCCGCTTCGGGCAGGTACAGGCACGTCGATCCCGGTGAGTGCCCCGGCGTGTGCAGCGCCAGGATGTCGGTACCGGCGACGGTGATGCGCTGACCGTCCTCGAGAGTCGAGTGCCCGACGCCCGGGTGCGTCTGCTGCCACAGCATGTCGTCGGCGGGGTGCAGCAGGATCGGCGCGTCGAGGGTGTCCGAGAGTTCGGGGGCGACGGTCACGTGATCGTTGTGTCCGTGGGTGCAGACGATCGCCTTGACGGTGCGGCCGGCGACCGCGTCGACGATCGGGGCCGCGGTGTGCGCTGCGTCGACGATGACCACCTCGTCGTCGTCACCGATCAGCCAGATGTTGTTGTCGACGTCCCAGGTGCCACCGTCGAGGCTGAAGGTTCCGGAGGTGACGACGTTCTGGACGCGGAAGGTCCCGCTCACAGGACCACCACCGAACGCAGGACGGTGCCCTGATGCATCTTCTCGAACGCGGCTTCGACGTCGTCGATGGTGATGCGTTCGGTGACGAACTTCTCGAGCGGCAGACGGCCCTGCTGGTACAGATCCACCAACTGCGGGAAGTCGCGCTCGGGTAGGCAGTCTCCGTACCAGGACGATTTCAGCGATCCGCCGCGGGAGAAGAAGTCGATCAGCGGCATCTCGAGGGTCATCTCGGGTGTCGGCACGCCGACGAGCACCACGGTTCCGGCGAGGTCGCGGGCGTAGAACGCCTGCTTCCAGGTCTCCGGACGGCCGACCGCATCGATGACCACGTCGGCGCCGAAGCCTCCGGTGAGCTCCTGGACGGCCTCGACGGCGTCGACCTGCGAGGAGTCGACGGTGTGGGTGGCTCCGAGACCGAGTGCCCATTCGAGCTTGCCCGGGTCACGGTCGACCGCGATGATCGTCGATGCGCCGGCCAGGCGTGCTCCGGCGATCGCGGCATCACCGACACCGCCGCAGCCGATCACGGCCACCGAATCTCCGCGTGAGACGTGGCCGGTGTTCATCGCTGCGCCCAGCCCGGCCATCACTCCGCAGCCGAGCAGTCCGACGACAGCGGGATCGGCGTCTGCGGCGACCTTGGTGCACTGGCCCTCGTGCACCAGGGTCTTCTCGGCGAAGGCTCCGATGCCCAGCGCCGGTGTCAGCTCGGTGCCGTCCTCCAGGGTCATCTTCTGTGCTGCGTTGTGGGTGTCGAAGCAGTACCACGGGGTGCCGCGCTTGCAGGCTCGACATTCACCGCACACTGCGCGCCAGTTCAGCACGACGAAGTCTCCGACCTCGACGTGCTCGACGCGGTCGCCGATGGTCTCGACGATTCCGGCTGCCTCGTGTCCGAGCAGGAACGGGAATTCGTCGTTGATGCCGCCCTCGCGGTAGTGCAGGTCGGTGTGACACACCCCGCAGGCCTGGATCTTCACGACGACTTCGTTGGGCCCGGGATCGGGGATGGTGATCGTCTCGATGGAGACGGGCTCGCCCTTGCTCTTGGCGACGACGGCGCGGACCTGCTGCGGCATGTGTTCCTCCACTGTAAATCGGGTGTTTCGTGCTCTGTTCAGCCTCGCACAACGCATCAGCACGTGGCGACATCTGCATGGGTTCGATGCTTCGAATCGCGGAGTTCACAAGGTTGTGACCGGGCGGGCACGCAGTCTTTGCGTACGAGCGGTACCTATGACGAATGTCTGAACCCATGGAGTACGACCTGGTGGTCATCGGCTCCGGCCCCGGTGGCCAGAAGGCGGCCATTGCGGCTGCGAAGCTCGGCAAGCGGGTGGCGATCGTGGAGAAGGGCCACATGCTCGGCGGGGTCTGCGTCAACACCGGCACCATTCCGTCCAAGACGCTGCGCGAGGCCGTTCTGTATCTCACGGGCATGAATCAACGTGAGCTGTACGGGGCGAGTTACCGAGTGAAGGCCGATATCACTCCGGCCGATCTGCTGGCCCGAACCCAGCACGTGATCGGCAAGGAGATCGAGGTGGTGCGTTCGCAACTGCTGCGCAACCGCATCGAGTTGATCACCGGCGTCGGCAAGTTCCTCGACGCGCACACCATCGTGATCGAAGACGAGATGCGGGGAGAACGCATCACGGTCAAGGCCGCCAACGTGGTGATCGCCACCGGCACCGCTCCCGCCCGTCCGGCCGACATCGCGTTCGACGACTATCGAGTGCTCGACTCGGACGGAATCCTCAACCTCGAGTTCATTCCGGCATCCATGGTGGTCGTGGGGGCCGGTGTCATCGGAATCGAGTACGCATCGATGTTCGCAGCCCTGGGCACGAAGGTCACCGTCGTCGAGAAGCGTGATTCGATGCTCGACTTCTGCGATCGCGAGATCATCGAGTCGTTGCAGTTCCATCTTCGCGATCTCGCGGTGACGTTCCGATTCGGGGAGGCGGTGACCGCGGTCGACGTCGGCCCGAACGGAACGGTGACGACGCTTGCCAGTGGCAAGCGGATCCCTGCGGAGACGGTGATGTACTCGGCCGGGCGTCAGGGGTTGACGACTGCACTCGATCTCGAGAACGCCGGTCTCGAGGCCGACGCGCGAGGCCGCATCTTCGTCGACGAGCATTTCCAGACCAAGGTCGATCACATCTACGCGGTCGGCGACGTCATCGGCTTTCCGGCGTTGGCCGCGACGTCGATGGACCAGGGCAGGTTGGCGGCGTACCACGCGTTCGGCGAGTCCAGCGCCAAGCTGACCGACGTGCAGCCCATCGGCATCTACTCCATCCCCGAGGTCTCGTACGTCGGAGCCACGGAGGTCGACCTGACGAAGGGATCGGTCCCCTACGAGGTCGGGGTGTCGAGGTACCGCGAACTCGCCAGGGGTCAGATCGCCGGCGACTCGTACGGAATGTTGAAGTTGCTCGTCTCCACCGAGGACCGCTCCATTCTGGGCGTGCACATCTTCGGGTCGGGTGCGACGGATCTGGTGCACATCGGTCAGGCGGTGATGGGGTGCGGCGGCACCGTCGACTACCTCGTCGATGCCGTGTTCAACTACCCGACGCTGTCCGAGGCCTACAAGGTCGCAGCTCTCGACGTCACCAACAAGATCCGCGCGCTGGCGAACTTCGACCGCTGATCGTCTCGGTGTCACCGAGCAGCGACGCGACGGCAGCTCGAACGACCGTCGGGGAATGAACCGCGGGCAACCGGTTGTTCTTCTCGGGTAGTGATTCGCCACGTTCGACGTCGGCGCGTACACGGCGCGAGCCGAGGGTCGGCGTATTCTGGCTCGAATCTCGCGTCGAGGTACCGACGAGTCGATCCGAAAGGGGCCCGGCCATGACCGAACAGTCGAAGATGTACGAGCTGGAGTTTCCGGCACCGCAAACGTTCTCCGACGACGGCGTCGGACCCGTCCTCGTGCACGGCCTGGAGGGCTTCTCCGACGCAGGTCACGCGGTCAAATTGGCGACGACTCATCTGCGCGAGAGCCTGGAATCGGAGCTGGTCGCGTCGTTCGACGTCGACGAGTTGATCGACTACCGGTCCCGACGGCCCACGATGACGTTCAAGTCCGACCATTTCTCGGACTACGACGCTCCCGAGCTGAACCTCTATGCCGTCAAGGACCGAACCGGCACCCCGTTCCTGTTGCTGGCCGGTATGGAACCGGATCTGCGGTGGGAGAAGTTCACCACCGCTGTGCGCCTGCTGGCCGAGCAGCTCGGCGTTCGTCGGACCATCGGCCTCGGCTCGATCCCGATGGCCATTCCGCACACCCGGCCACTCGGTGTGACGGCCCACGCCAGCGACAAGGAGCTGGTCAAGGAAGGCAACAGCTGGGCAGGCGACCTGCAGGTTCCCGGCAGCGCCTCCTCCCTGCTCGAGCTTCGGATGGCGCAGCACGGTCACGAGTCGATGGGCTTCTCGGTGCACGTCCCGCACTACCTCGCCCAGACGGACTACCCCGGCGCAGCCGAGACGTTGCTCGAGAACGTCAGTGAGGCCGCCGAGTTGGATCTCCCGCTGGCCGCGTTGGGTGAGGCCGCGGCGCGAGTCCGGGAACAGGTGAACGAGCACATCACCGGAAACGAGGAAGTGCAGTCGGTGGTGCAGGCGCTCGAGCGTCAGTACGACACCTACGTCGCCGCGCAGGAGCAGCAGTCGACGTTGTTGGCCAGTGACGAACCACTGCCCAGCGGCGACGAGCTCGGCGCAGAGTTCGAGCGCTTCCTTGCCGAGCAGGCAGGTCTCGACGAGGGAGAGGACACCACCGAGCGGTAACAGTGTGAGTGGTCACAGAACTCGATCGCTTCGGCGGGCATATCGGACAGCCCGGGCCGATCGAAACATACCTGTAACCGCAAATACGCTCGATGTTCTGCCCCGAGCGCGATCTCGTGCAAGAGTCGTAGCAACACGTACTCCGGTACGTACGTCTACACACTCGTGCACGGCGTCGCCGTTCTGCGCCGCCGCGCGCGGTGCACCAGGGAATTTCAGGAGGCGCAGGTGAGCACCAATCCGCGCAGTCGCAAGCTCCGCCCGGTTCCCGACGAAGAACCACGGCTGATCTTCCGGACCATTCACGGATACCGGCGGGCATTCCGCATGGCCGGCGAAGGTCCCGTTCTGCTGTTGATCCACGGTATCGGCGACAACTCCGAGACGTGGAACGAAGTCATCCCACACCTGGCGAAGAACTACACCGTCATCGCTCCGGATCTGCTGGGGCACGGTCGCTCGGACAAGCCGCGTGCGGATTACTCCGTCGCCGCGTATGCCAACGGCATGCGTGACCTGCTGTCGGTGCTGGGCATCGAGCACGTCACCGTCGTCGGGCACTCACTGGGCGGCGGCGTCGCCATGCAGTTCGCCTACCAGTTCCCGGGCATGGTCGACAGGTTGGCTCTGGTGTCCTCCGGTGGCGTCACCAAGGACGTACACCCCATTCTTCGACTGGCGTCCATGCCGTTCCTCAGCGAGGCGGTCAAACTGCTCCGCCTGCCCGGCGCGATCCCCGCGGTGAAGTTGGCAGGCGGCCTCCTGAGCAAACTGCACAGCTCTCCCCTGCGGCCCGGTTCGCTTCTGCACGACACTCCGGATCTGATCCGAGTGCTGAGCGAGCTCCCGGCCCCGACGACGTACGAGGCGTATCTGCGGACCCTGCGCGCCGTCGTGGACTGGCGTGGCCAGGTGGTCACGATGCTGGATCGGTGTTATCTCACCGAGAACCTTCCCGTCCTGCTCGTCTGGGGTGATCAGGACTCGGTGATCCCGGTCAGTCATGCGCGCCTCGCGCACTCGGCCATGCCCGGTTCCACGTTGGAGGTGTTCGAGAATTCCGGACACTTCCCGTTCCGGGACGATCCGATGCGCTTCCTGCAGGTCGTCGAGGACTTCATCGATTCCACACCGTCGCTTGCCTTCGACGAGGTGCGGTGGCGCAACCTGCTCATCACCGGTGTCGGTGAGGACATGATCACCGGAAGCGCCAGTACCCGGATGGCCGTTCTCGGTGCGATGGGTTCGGACGAGCGCAGCGCCACCTGACGCGTCGACTCGGCACCGGACGCTCGGTGTCGATGCGGGTCCGGCCGTCCATTCCACATAGCCTGTAGAGGTGCTTCTCACCGAACTGATTCCCGATGCCTCCGCCGATCGGTCCGACGGCGTGGATCCGGATGTCCTGTTCGACACGTTCACCACCTGGACTGCCGATCGCGGTCTCACCCTGTATCCCGCACAGGAGGAAGCTCTCATCGAGCTGGTCTCCGGCTCCAACGTCATCCTGGCGACGCCGACGGGATCGGGCAAGTCGATGGTGGCCATCGGAGCCCATTACGCCGCGATGGCCGCAGGCATTCGTAGTTTCTACACCGCGCCGATCAAGGCACTCGTCAGCGAGAAGTTCTTCGCCCTGTGCGAGATCTTCGGTGCGCAGAACGTCGGCATGATGACCGGCGACGCGTCGGTCAATTCCGGGGCCCCGATCATCTGCGCCACCGCCGAGATCGTCGCGAACCTCGCCCTGCGTCAGGGTGCCGGCTCCGACATCGGCCAGGTGATCATGGACGAGTTCCACTACTACTCCGAGCCCGATCGAGGGTGGGCCTGGCAGGTGCCGTTGATCGAGCTGCCACACGCCCAGTTCCTGTTGATGTCTGCGACCCTGGGCGATGTCTCGTTCTTCCGGGACGATCTGACCCGACGCACCGGACGAACGACCACTGTCGTCTCGGGCACCGAGCGTCCGGTTCCGCTGATGTTCTCGTATGTCACCACTCCGATCAGCGAGACCATCGAAGAACTGGTGGAAACGCATCTCGCGCCGGTGTACGTCGTGCATTTCACGCAGGCCGCGGCACTCGAACGAGCCCAGGCGCTGACGAGCGTCAACGTCGCCTCCAAGCAAGAGAAGGCCGAGATAGCCGAGGCCATCGGCAACTTCCGCTTCACCACCGGTTTCGGTAAGACCCTGTCGAGGTTGGTTCGGCACGGCATCGGCGTGCACCACGCGGGCATGCTGCCCAAATATCGACGGTTGGTGGAGAAGCTGGCGCAGGACGGACTGCTGAAGGTGATCTGTGGAACGGACACCCTCGGTGTGGGAATCAACGTCCCGATTCGCACCGTGCTGTTCACCGGACTGACCAAGTACGACGGCATTCGCACTCGCAAGCTACGGGCCCGCG
Organism: Rhodococcus sp. 14-2483-1-2; assembly: GCF_002259405.1. Lineage (GTDB taxonomy): Bacteria > Actinomycetota > Actinomycetes > Mycobacteriales > Mycobacteriaceae > Rhodococcoides. The sequence continues at coordinate 501,191 of NZ_NPFW01000022.1, forward strand.
AGTTCCATCAGATCGCCGGTCGTGCGGGACGGGCCGGCTACGACACCCTCGGGACCGTTGTGGTCGAGGCCCCCGAACACGACATCGAGAACGCGCGTCTGGTGGCCAAGGCCGGGGACGATCCGAAGAAGCTCAAGCGCGTGCAGCGCAAGAAGGCACCCGACGGTTTCGTCTCGTGGGGCGAGCCGACGTTCGAGCGGATCATCGCCGCGAGTCCGGAGCCGCTCACGTCCCGATTCTCGGTGAGCAACGCCATGCTGCTCAATGTCATTGCCCGGCCCGGCAATTGCTTCCATGCCATGCGCCACCTGCTCGAGGACAACCACGAGACCCGGCCCGCTCAGCGCAAGCACATCCTGCGAGCACTCTCGCTCTACCGCGGTCTCGTCGATGCGGGCATCGTCGAGCAACTCGACGAGCCGGACGCCGACGGTCGACATGCTCGACTGACGGTGGACCTGCAACCGGACTTCGCGCTCAATCAGCCGCTGTCGACGTTCGCGGTCGCGTCCTTCGATCTGCTCGACGCCGAATCACCGACCCACGCCCTCGATGTGGTGTCGATCATCGAGTCGACCCTCGACGATCCGCGTCAGATCCTGATGGCGCAGCAGCACGCCGCGCGCGGCGAAGCGGTCTCGCAGATGAAGGCCGACGGCATCGAGTACGACGAGAGAATGGAATTGCTCGAGGAGGTCACGTGGCCGAAACCTCTTGCAGAGCTGCTCGTTCCGGCGTTCGAGATCTATCGTGGCACCCATCCGTGGCTCTCCGAGGTCGGCCTCTCCCCCAAGTCCGTGGTACGAGACATGGTCGAGCGCGCGATGACGTTCGCAGAGTTGATCAGCCACTACGGCCTGATGCGGTCCGAGGGACTCGTCCTGCGTTATCTCGCCGACGCCTATCGCACACTGCGCCAGACGGTTCCGCCCGAGTCTCGAACCGAAGAGGTACAGGACATCACCGAGTGGCTGGGTGAACTCGTCCGGCAGGTGGATTCGAGCCTGCTCGACGAGTGGGAGAACCTGACGGACCCCGGTGCCGAGCCGGAAGCGCTCGTGGAGGCGTACGGATCCGATGTGCCACGTCCGATCTCGGCCAACCCGCGGGCCTTCCGAATTCTCGCGCGCAACGCGATCTTCCGCCGGGTGGACCTGGCGGCGCGCCGACAGTGGAATACTCTCGACGACCTCGACGACGGCCCCGACTGGGAGGCGGAACTGGAACCGTTCTTCGCCGAGTACGGCTCGATCGGAACGGGCCCGTCGGCCCGGGGCCCTGCGTTGTTCACCCTGAGCGTCGGTGCGGAGTCCACTACGGTGCGTCAGGTGTTGGAAGATCCCGACGGTGACCACGGCTGGTCGCTCGACGCAGTCGTCGATGTGCCGGAGTCCGACGCGGCAGGCGAGATCGTGTTCGACGAGATCGTGATCACGCCCGGCTGAGGCCACCTGCGTTGTCGGTGAGAACCTCTGCGGCGAGAAGACCTGCCAGCGCACTGTATTCGGCCGAGCGCGCACTCGAGGCTCGGTACACGAGACCGATGGTGCGGCCGGGAGCAGGGTGTGCGAACTCGGCGGTGGACAGGCCCGCGCGAGCGACCTCGACATCGACGGCGCGGCGCGGCAGCAACGTCAGGCCCAGCCCTCCTGCAACGCACTGCACCACCGTGGTCAACGACGTTGCCCGCGTATCGCTCGCATCGGGCGCGATGTCGACCGAGCGGCACAGGTCCAGGGTCTGCTCGCGCAGGCAGTGCCCCTCGTCGAGCAGGAGCAGAGGGAGGCCGCGGAGGTCGGCGACCGTCAGATCCCGGCGCCCCGAGAGGGGATGCTCGGCAGGTAGCGCGAGCACGAAATCCTCGGTGTACATGGATATTTCGATCATGCCCGGATCGGCGATGGGGAGAGCGAGAACGGCGACGTCGATCGCACCGGACCGGAGTGCGTCGAGCAGTCTGGCCGTGTGATCCTCGACGATTCGGGGCACGAGGTCCGGAAACTCGGCCCGCATGGCAGGAAGCACCGTCGGCAACACGTACGGTGCCACCGTCGGAATGATCCCGAGCCGCAGGCCACCGGTCAGACGGCCGCCCAATCCCGCTGCGGCAGCGACCAATCCGTCCACGGCGTCGAGTGCCGCAGTCGCACGACCGAGCAACTGACTGCCGGCCGACGTCAGCAACACCCTGCGGGTGCTGCGTTCGATCAACTGCACCCCCAGTCCCTGCTCGAGCGCAGCGAGGGCCTGCGACAGAGACGGCTGACTGATGTTCGATCGTGTTGCCGCAGTGCCGAAATGGCGATGTTGCGCGATCGCCACGAAGGCTCGCAGATGCGACAGGGTCGGCTGATAGCTTCGATCGGTCACGCCTATCAGTCTAGTGCCACTCATCACGTTTACCTTTCACGACATTTTTGGCACACTCGTACCGGTCGGCCGGGCCCGCACGGCTGTTCACACGCCACCGGACCGCCCACATACGAAACCGACACAGTCATTCGACACGAGGAGAACACATGGCACTGCTGACAATTGGCGATCAGTTCCCTTCATACAACCTCACCGCCGTCATCGGCGGAGATCTGTCCAAGGTGAACGCACAGCAGCCCGACGACTACTTCACCACCGTCACCAGTGACGATCACGCAGGCAAGTGGCGCATCGTCTTCTTCTGGCCCAAGGACTTCACGTTCGTCTGTCCCACCGAGATCGCCGCGTTCGGCAAGCTGAACGAGGAGTTCGAGGACCGCGATGCACAGGTCCTCGGCGCGTCCGTCGACAACGAGTTCGTTCACTTCCAGTGGCGGGCGCAGCACGACGAGCTCAAGACGCTCCCCTTCCCCATGCTGTCCGATCTCAAGCGCGAATTGGCTGCTGCCACGGGCGTTCTCAATGCCGACGGCGTTGCCGATCGCGCCACGTTCATCGTCGACCCCAACAACGAGATCCAGTTCGTGTCGGTCACGGCAGGATCGGTGGGGCGCAACGTGGACGAGGTCCTGCGAGTTCTCGATGCCCTGCAGTCCGACGAGCTGTGCGCCTGCAACTGGAAGAAGGGTGATCCCACCATCGACGCAGGCGAACTGCTGACGGCGAGCGTCTGACATGACGATCGACAACCTGAAGAACGCCGTACCCGAGTACGCCAAGGACCTCAAGCTCAATCTCGGTTCCATCGCCCGTTCCACGGTGCTCAGCGAGCAGCAGCTGTGGGGCACCCTGCTGTCGGTGGCCGCAGCGTCGAAGTCCGCGACGACGTTGAAGGAGATCGCCGAGGACGCAGCCGATTCGCTGTCGGCCGAGGCGTACAACGCGGCCCTCGGTGCCGCGTCGATCATGGGCATGAACAACGTCTTCTACCGAACCAAGGGATACCTGGACGGCAAGTACGACGACCTTCGCGCCGGTCTGCGCATGAACATCATCGGCAACCCCGGTGTGGACAAGGCCGACTTCGAGCTGTGGTCGCTCGCGGTGTCGGCCGTCAACGGGTGCAACCACTGCTTGGAGGCACACGAGAAGACTCTGCGCGCCGAGGGCGTCGACCGCGAGAAGATCTTCGAGGCCATCCGCGCCGCGTCGATCGTCGCGGGTGTCGCGCAGGCGATCGAAGCAGGACGAATCCTCGACGGTGCCGCCGTCTGAGCGTCGACTCGACCTGTACGTCGAACGAGGGATTCGCGGTCGCGGGTCCCTCGTTCGGCGTTTGGTAGCGTCCAGGCATGGCTACCGACGTGTCCGTCGTCCGAGTGTTCACCGATGCCGAAGGCAGATTCGGCAACCCCCTCGGCATCGTGACCGCGGATGACGTCGACGAGGCGGACAGGCAGCAGTTCGCCGCCGAGCTCGGCTTCAGCGAGACGGTGTTCGTCGATCGCAGCGAATCCGGTACGGCCTCGGCATCCATCTACACCCCCGCCGTCGAGCTGCCCTTCGCCGGGCATCCCACGGTCGGACTCTCGTGGTGGCTGCGCGAGCAGGGACACCCGGTCGATGTCCTCACCGTCCCTGCCGCACCGCTGGACATCCGCTACGACGAGGACCACACCTGGGTTCGCGCCCGTGCGGAGTGGACTCCGCACTTCACCTTCCATCAGGTCCGCGATGCGGCCGAGGTGGCGGCAGCAGACCCGAGTGCGTACGACAGCGGGCACCACTACGTCTGGGCCTGGACCGACGAAGAGCACGGCGCGCTGCGATCGCGCATGTTCGCACCGATGATGGGTATCGTCGAGGACGAAGCGACCGGTGCTGCCGCCGTCCGGCTGACCGGCGAACTCGGTCGGAGCCTGAACATCGTGCAGGGAGCCGGATCTCGATTGCGCACCACCATCGACGGCGACTGGGTTGAATTGGGCGGACGCACCGCGGCGGACGCGTCGATCAGCGTGTGACGGGCACGTCCACTTCGATTTCCTCGCCCAGACGCACACCGGCGGCGAGTGGGAGCCGGTCGCCGCTCCAGAACTTTCCCGGGTCGAACCAGTTGGCTTTCTTGTTGCCCGTGAGCAGACCCATCGCGTCGTAGGTCATGGCGACCACCTCAGCGCAGTAGGCGGTTTCGAGGGCTGCTTCCTCGCGTTCGCTGCGCCGCAGTGCGGGGACTCGGCCCCGGAACCATCGACCGGCGAGCGCCGCCGTCGTCGGAAAGGCTGTTCCGTCCATGCGGGCGATGGTGCGCAGCAAGGCGTCTTCCTGCTCCTTCGTCACTGCCGGAGCGGAGCCTGCGGAACGATCCAGGTCTCCGCCCAATTGCCGCAGCCAACAACGCTGTTGGTACTTCGTGGACCACTGGGTGACGGCCGCACGCAGGTCGTGGAGCTGCACGCCGCGCTGGAAGTTTCCGGTCCACATGTCCTGCAACGACTTTCCCAGTTCGGCGTGCCACATCAGCGGCGGCAGGTCGTCGATCACGACGGCCATTCCGACGTGATTGACAGGACTGTTGGTCAGTGCCTGGATTGCCCGATCGGAGCTCGACTGGCCGCGGAAGATCCAGATGTCGCCCGTTCTGGTGGCCTCGACTGCGGTATCGAGGCTGATTCGCGACGGATTCATGGTCCACACCCTAGATCTCGTGACGGTACGGTGGCCGGATGAACGTGTGGAAGGCTCTCGGTCTCGCCGGGATGGTCGGTGTCGCGGCCACCGGGGCGTTGGTGGTTCGATCCGAGCGCAAGCGTCGTGCCTATGCGCCCGAGGAAGTCCGCGAGCAGTTGCATCGACGTTTCGCAGCCGTCTCCGACGAGCCCGTACCGGCACCTGCTCCCCCGCCCTCGCGGGGGAAGCAGCTGCTCGGCAGACTTCGGTTCAGCCGAGCGCGCTGAGGATCCGCGCGGCCAGCTCTTCGATCTCGGCGTCCGTCATGACGAATGCCGGCGAGATCTGCATCGCACCCTGACCGGCCGCGCGGCCGGAGACCCCGTGTGCTCGAAGCGTTTTGACGAAGGGCAGTGCCTCGGCCGGATCGGCGAGCTGCACGGCGGCAACAGCACCGATCCCGCTGCGAATCTCCGAGACTCGTTCGTGTGCGGCCAAGGGCGCGAGGTGGGTGTGCAACGCCGCTTCGATGCGCTTGGAGTGAGAGAGCAACTCCTCGCGCTCGATGATGTCGAGGTTTGCCATCGCCGCGGCGGCCGCGCCTGCGTGACCGCCGTAGGTGTATCCGTGCCGCCACCAGACGCCGCCCGCGAAGAAGGGCTCGGCGATCTTCGGGGCGATGAAGACAGCACCCATCGGTACATACCCGGACGTCAGCCCCTTGGCTGTCGTCATCAGGTCGGGTTCGAGCTCGAATCGGGTGGAGGCGAACCAGCTGCCGCCGATGCGGCCGAATCCGGTGACGACCTCGTCCGCGACGAACAGCACGTCGTTGTCGCGGCAGATCTGCCGAACCTCGCGCAGGTAGCCCTCCGGCGGCAAGTAGATTCCGCCTGCTCCGATCACCGGCTCGCAGAAGAAGGCAGCCACGTTCTCTGCACCGACCTCCTCGATCAGCGCCAGCAGTGACTTCGCGTCGTCCCATGCCACTGTCCTGGCGTCGGGCATCAGCTCGCCGTAGTTCTCTTTGTTGACCGGGATACCGGCCAGCGCGGTGCCGGCGACGTGCATGCCGTGGTAGGCCTTCTGCCGGCCGACGATCATCTTCTTGGCCGGTTGTCCCATTTCGACCCAGTAGCGGCGCGCGAGCTTCGCGGCGGTGTCGATGGAGTCCGAACCACCCGAGGTGAAGAAGATCTTGCTGCCCGGCACCGGCGCGATGGCGGCGAGACGATCGGCCAAGGCCAGCGTGGTCTCGGGAACGAAGTCGCCGAAGTTCGAGTAGTGGGCGAGCGAGCTCAGCTGTGTGGCAACGGCATCGGCGATCTCGCGGCGGCCGTGACCGACGTTGGTGAACCACAGACCGGCGGTCGCGTCGAGATACTTCGTTCCCTCGTTGTCGAAGATGTACGCGCCCTCGCCTCGCGAGACGACGAACGGGCCACTGGCGGTGACGGCGCCCATGTCGGCGAAGCCGTGCCACAGCGCGGAGGAGTGTGTGGTGGCGGCGGGATCCAGGTCGGAAGACATGCGCTACACAGTAGTGGAGTCCGATTCGATCGAGTCCGATCCGTACCTCCACCGTCCTGCGAGCCGTCCGAGAGCGTTGACTGCCAGCGCCATCAGCGCGAAAGCGACGGTCAGCACGATCAGACCGATGACGAGCGCGAGGTATCCCTGCGAGCGCGGATCGAGGAACGGGTAGGGGTACCAGTCGACGACGGGTCCGCGGATCAGGGTGTAGATCCCGTAGAGCAGCGGGAAGAGCAACCATGTCAGGCTGCGTGACTCGGAGATGTGCCGCCGCGGTGGAGCGAGGATCCAGTCGAGCAGGAGAACCACGGGGATGATGCGATGCACCACGTTGTTGGTCCACGGATCCGCCACACCGACATCGATGTTCGAGAGCAACACCGCGTAGATGATCCCGGTGATCACCATGTAGAGCGTCACCGCCCCACGGAAGAGTTGCCATCCCGAAGACCGCGGATCGATCACGCCGCCGATCGTGAGCACGAGCACCGTCAGGACGTTGCTGATCACGGTGAAGTAGCTGAAGTAGTTGACCAACGAGAACGTCGGGGTGGCAAGTCCGTCCACGACGATCGAGACGAGCGCCGCGGCGGTGAGCGCCGCGAACAGCACCCGCAGCGTCCTGATCGGTACCGGCGTACGCGGCTCGGCAGTGACATCGTGCGAGATGCTCATCCGGCGATCCTGGCACAGTCGCGGCCGGCATTCACGACGGTTGCGTCGATACCGATATCCTGATGTGAGTATGTCTACCTCGAATCCGTCCGGTCAGCGAAAATCTCTCGCCACACGTCTGGCAGACGTCACCATCCGCGACGAGAACCGGCTGCGGCGTCGATTGGACAAGGCCCGCACCGACGACGCGTTCGCAGCCCTCGAACGCGATGTCGCCCGTGCCGAGACGGTTGTGGCCAACCGCCGGGCCGCGGTGCCGACCCTCGAGTTTCCCGAGTCGCTTCCGGTCAGTCTCCGCAAGGACGACATCGCTGCCGCCATCGCCGAACATCAGGTCGTCATCGTCGCCGGTGAGACCGGCTCGGGTAAGACCACTCAGATTCCGAAGATCTGTCTCGCACTCGGTCGCGGAATTCGCGGGTCGATCGGTCACACCCAACCACGCAGGCTCGCAGCGCGCACGGTGGCCGAGCGCATCGCCGAGGAGGTCGGCGAGCCCCTGGGTGAATCCATCGGCTACAAGGTGAGATTCACCGATCAGTCCTCGGATTCGACGCTCGTCAAGCTGATGACCGACGGCATCCTGCTGGCGGAGATCCAGCGAGACAGACTGCTGCGCCAGTACGACACCCTGATCATCGACGAGGCCCACGAGCGCAGCCTCAACATCGATTTCATCCTCGGCTACCTCGCGCAGCTTCTCCCCCGACGTCCTGACCTGAAGATCGTCATCACCTCGGCGACGATCGATCCCGAACGGTTCGCCCAACATTTCGCGCGGGACGGCGTGCCCGCGCCGATCATCGAGGTCTCGGGCCGCACGTTCCCGGTCGAAATGCGCTATCGACCACTGACCGTCGACGCCGGGGACACGACGATCGATCTCGACCCCGTCGACGCGACCTGTCAGGCGGTCGACGAACTCATGGCCGAGGGCGACGGGGACATTCTGGTCTTCCTGTCCGGTGAACGCGAGATTCGCGACACCGCCGATGCTCTGAACGACCGCAACCTCCGCAACACCGAGATCGTTCCGCTGTACGCGAGACTCTCTGCGGCCGAACAGCATCGAGTGTTCTCACCACACTCGGGCCGACGCGTGGTGCTCTCGACGAACGTTGCGGAAACATCGCTGACGGTCCCCGGCATCCGCTACGTGGTGGACCCGGGTACGGCCCGAATCTCGCGATACTCGTTGCGCACCAAGGTTCAACGCCTCCCCATCGAGCCGATCTCACAGGCATCGGCGCGGCAGCGGGCCGGCCGCTGTGGCCGCGTCGCCGACGGCATCTGCATCCGGTTGTATTCCGAGGAGGATTTCGAGTCGCGGCCGCAGTTCACCGAGCCGGAGATTCTGCGTACCAACCTGGCGTCGGTCATCCTGCAGATGACCGCCCTCGGGCTGGGCAAGATCGACGCGTTCCCGTTCGTCGAACCGCCCGATCCGCGCAGCATCAGAGACGGCATCGGACTGCTGGAAGAACTCGGGGCGCTGAAGCCGGCCACCAGGGAGGGCACTGCAGAACTGACCCCGATCGGCCGGGAACTCTCGGCACTGCCGGTCGATCCGCGGATGGCGCGGATGCTGGTCGAGGCCAACGGCAACGGCTCTCTTCGCGACGCGTTGGTGGTCGTGGCGGCGCTGTCCATTCAGGATGTTCGGGAGCGCCCCGCCGAGCATCAGCAGGCGGCGGACGAGAAACATGCGCGTTTCGCGGTGGAGAACTCGGACTTCCTCGCGTACGTGAAGTTGTGGACCTATCTGCGAGAGCAACGGAACGAGTTGTCCTCCAACCAGTTCCGACGCATGTGCCGAACAGAGTTCCTGCACTACCTTCGTATTCGCGAGTGGCAGGATCTGCACGGCCAACTACGTCAGATCACCCGTGGACTCGGGTGGACGGTGCCCGATGCCGACTCCACCGAGACCGCCCTGCATCAGTCGCTGCTGTCCGGATTGCTCTCGCACGTCGGGCTCAGGGAGGGTGACAAGCGAGAGTTCCTCGGCGCGCGCGGTGCGCACTTCGCAATCTTCCCGGGCTCGGGTCTGTTCAAGAAGCCGCCGCGCTGGGTCATGGCCGCCGAACTGGTCGAGACCGGACGCCTGTGGGGCCGCATGGCCGCCCGCATCGAACCGGAATGGGCCGAACGACTCGCACCCCACCTGGTCAAGCGGACCTACTCGGAACCGCATTGGTCGATCAAGCGCGAATCGGCGATGGCCTACGAACGGGTGACGCTGTACGGCATTCCCCTGGTGACGCAGCGCCCGGTGAACTACCACCGCATCGACGCAGAAGCGTCCCGAGAGCTGTTCATCAGACACGCGCTGGTGGAGGGCGAATGGAAGACCCAGCATGCCTTCTTCCACAAGAACAGGGCGCTGCTCGACGACGTCGGCGAACTCGAGCATCGCGCTCGACGGCGCGACATCGTCGTCGACGACGACGCTCTGTTCGACTTCTACGACGCCCGCATCGCCCCGGAGGCCGTCTCGGCACGGCACTTCGACACCTGGTGGAAGAAGGCCCGCAGACAGGACCCGCACCTACTCGACTTCACCACCGACACCGTCGTCAACTCCGACGCGGCCTCTGTCCTCACCGGTGCATATCCCGACGCATGGCGACAGGGCGAGATCCAATTCCCCCTGACCTATCAGTTCGAGCCCGGCACTGCGGCCGACGGTGTCACCGCGCGGATTCCGATTGCCCTCCTCGCTCAGGTACAGCCGGTGGGCTTCGACTGGCTGGTTCCCGGGATGCGACTGGAGCTGGTCACGGCACTGATCAAGACACTGCCGAAAGCCTTGCGGCGCAATGTTGTTCCGGCACCGGACTTCGCCGCCGCGGCGTTGGCCGTCATGAAGCCACGCGCGGAAACCCTGATGACGGCCCTGGCACGTGAACTCTCGCGGGCTGCCCAGTGCCACATCACTGCGAAGGACTTCGATGGTGCGGCACTGCCCGAGCACCTGAAGATGACGTTCGCGGCCGTCGATCCGTCCGGAAAGGTGTTGGGCAGCAACAAAGATCTCGCTGCTCTACGCACCGGATTGTCCGGGGAGGTCGGTCGCCAGGTCGCGAGCGCGGTCGGTGACGCGGAGCGTGCGCCGTCCCTGGCATGGACCTCGAGCACTCTGGGGCGGTTGGAGTCGACCGTCACCCGTGATGTGGGCGGACAGAAGGTCACCGGGTACCCGGCATTGGTGCCGGAAGGACCGGGCGTCGCGGTTCGAGTCCTGAGCACCCCCGCCCAACAGCGAGCAGCGATGAGGTCGGGAACCAGAGCTCTGCTGCTGTCGACGGCACCGAAGGGAACCAAGGCACTGCTGGCCGGGCTGCCGACCGCCGAACGTCTTGCCCTCGGCCAGAATCCGTACGGCGGAGTCGATCCGCTCCTCGAGGAATGCCGGGTTCTCGCGGTCGAGGAGGCAATGGATGCGCACGGTGGACCGGTTCGAGATCCCGAGGCTTTCGACAAGCTCAGGGCGCTCGTCCACGCGGAGGTTCCGCAGCGCACCGCCGCGGTGCTCGCCCTGGTTCGCCCTGTGCTGACCGCTGCCCTGGCACTGTCCGCGCAACTCCAGTCCTCCTCGGGTGAGCCGGCCGACGATGTTCGGGAACAGCTCGACGGCTTGATCTTTCGCGGGTTCGTCACCGAGTTCGGTTCTCGCAGATTGGCAGACCTACCGCGCTACCTCGCGGCTGCGACGAAGCGTTTGGCAACCCTGCCGAGCAGCGCGGGCCGTGATGCGGCGGCGATGGATGTACTCGATCGGGTGTACGCGTCGTACGGACGACTGTTGGATTCGCTTCCGGAAAGCAGAAAGAACAGTTCCGGGGTACAGGAACTGTTCTGGATGATCGAGGAGTTGCGGGTGGGATTGTTCGCCCAAGGCATTCGTACGGCGTATCCGGTCTCGGAGAAGCGCATCGAGAAGGCGATCTCGGACCAGAGTCGCTGACGGACGGAACTGTCAGTCGATGTCGGCGGACTCGCGGTGCTTGCGCAGTTCGTGGATTTCTTTCTCGAAGTCCTCGGCCGAACTGAACGAGCGGTAGACCGAAGCAAAGCGCAGGTAGGCCACTTCGTCGAGATCACGGAGCGGACCGAGAATGGCCAACCCCACTTCGTTGCTGGGGATCTCCGCGGATCCCGCTGCACGGATGGCGTCCTCGACCTGCTGCGCCAGCAGGTTCAGCGCATCGTTGTCGACATCTCTGCCCTGGCAGGCGCGTCGGACTCCTTTGACGACCTTTTCGCGGCTGAACGGCTCGGTCACGCCGCTGCGCTTCACGACCGCTAACACTGCGGCCTCGACGGTGGTGAATCGACGGCCGCACTCCGGGCAGGAGCGACGACGCCGGATTGCTTGGCCCTCGTCCATCTCACGCGAGTCGACCACGCGTGAGTCGGGATGCCTGCAGAACGGGCAATGCATGAGGGGTCCTCCGTCGTAGCCGATGCTCCGACGACGAGCACGCACATCGGGGCAGTCTGTCGAGGATACTCAGTCCTCGCGAACCCGACGGGGCCGGTGGTCATCTGCCGGGCGTGTACTCGACGAGAGCTCCGTCGTGCACTTCGACCACACCGACCGGCTGCGCACCTGCATCGGGAGCAGCCGCCCGCAGGTTCGCGATGCCGATCAGGCCACCTGCGACGACCAGGACCGCCAACACCGTCAGCACGAGCGATCGCAGCCGAACCGGCTGGCCCGCGAAGTGCGCGGAGGTCGCGTCGAACTCACGATCGGCCTCCTCGCGATCGGTGACGTCGGACCACGACGGATCGAGGACCGGAAGGCACGGTGCGCTCTGTGTACGGGGTGCCGTGACGCCGTGCATCCCGATGGGACTCTGCAGAACGGGACGCGCCCGGCGACGACGCTCGACGACAGTGGACCGGGCACGGACACCGGCGGCGGTGGGGCGATCGGTGATGATGGTCATCGGAACCTCGACTTCGCTCGTTGGATCGATTGTTCGATCAGGCGTTCGATGGACGCTTGTTCGAAGTTCTATCACGAGCCTCCGACAAAGTCTGCAGAAAACGCGACACGAGTCGAACAGATGTTTGATTCAACAGCTGATACACGCTAGATTCGTGTCAGAAACCACACGCCACACGAGTCGACACCATCAACTCCAGTCCGCGCAGACCTACCACGCAGACCGGATCCCAGGACACCAGCAGGAGGCCGACAGCATGAAGGACGAGACCTCGACGAGGTCGACCACGCGTTCCACGACGACGGGTTCCAGGACGACCGGAGCCAAGGCCACCGCCACCAAGGCCGCGGCGGGAAAGCCGGCCGCGGAACCGACCTCCAAGGCCATGGAGGTCGGCACCGATATCAGTGCGGGTCTGACCGAGCGGCAGCGGAAGGTACTCGAGGTCATTCGCGCGTCGGTCACCGAGCGCGGCTACCCGCCGAGCATCCGGGAGATCGGAGACGCGGTCGGTTTGACCTCGACCTCCTCCGTTGCCCACCAGCTGCGCACCCTCGAACGCAAGGGCTTCCTCAGGCGCGACGCCAACCGTCCCCGAGCCGTCGACGTCCGCGGTCTCGACGAGGTGCAGGCCGATCAGGCTGCCGCCGCGGTCGACGGTTCGTCGGCGTCCGAGGAACAGGATCGGTTGCCGACCCCGACGTTCGTTCCGGTACTGGGCCGGATCGCCGCAGGCGGTCCCATTCTGGCCGAGGAAGCCGTCGAGGACGTGTTCCCACTCCCCCGCGAGCTGGTCGGTCAGGGTTCACTGTTTCTGCTGAAGGTGGTCGGCGAGTCGATGATCGACGCGGCCATCTGCGACGGTGACTGGGTGGTGGTTCGTCAGCAGTCCGTGGCCGACAACGGCGACATCGTCGCTGCGATGATCGACGGCGAGGCCACCGTCAAGACGTTCAAGCGGTCCAAGGGCGAGGTGTGGCTGCTGCCGCACAACCCGCTGTTCGAGCCGATTCCGGGCAACAACGCCGCGATCCTCGGCAAGGTCGTCACCGTGATGCGCAAGCTGTAGGGATCGTCACCGAAGACAGACGCGAAGGGCCGCAGCACAGTGTGCTGCGGCCCTTCGCGTGTTCTTCGGATCAGCGGATCACAGATTCAATCCGCGGCCGATGATCTCCTTCATGATTTCTGTGGTGCCGCCGTAGATGGTCTGCACACGAGAATCCATGTACGCCTTGGCGATCGGGTATTCCTTCATGTAGCCGTAGCCGCCGTGCAGCTGCAGGCACCGGTCGATCAGTTTGACCTGATTCTCGGTGGTCCACCATTTCGCCATCGCGGCTTCCTGGACGGTCAGGGTGCCCGCGTTGAGCAGTTCGATGAACTTGTCCACCATGATGCGGGTGGCGGTGGTCTCGGTCGCCAACTCCGCCAACACGAATCGGGTGTTCTGGAACTTGCCGATCGACTTTCCGAAGGCCTTGCGACCGCGGCAGTACTGGATCGTCATGTCCAGCGCAGATTCCATGGCCGCAGCGGCGACAACAGCGATCGAGAGCCGTTCCTGAGGAAGATTCTGCATGAGGTAGATGAAGCCCATGCCTTCTTCACCGAGCAGGTTGGCCGCGGGCACGCGAACGTCGGTGAAGCTGAGTTCGGCTGTGTCCTGGGCCTTCATACCGATCTTGTCGAGATTGCGGCCACGCTCGAAACCGGGCATGTCGCGCTCGACGACCAGCAGGCTGAAGCCCTGGGCACCCTTCTCGGGGTCGGTGCAGGCTACGACGATGATCAGATCGGCGTTGATTCCGTTGGTGATGAACGTCTTCGAGCCGTTCAATACCCAGTCGTCGCCGTCGCGAACGGCCTTGGTCTTGATGCCCTGCAGGTCGCTTCCGGTACCTGGCTCGGTCATGGCGATCGCGGTGATCAGCTCACCCGAACAGAATCCGGGGAGCCAACGCTGCTTCTGCTCGTCGTTGGCCAGCTCGATCAGGTACGGCGCGACGACGTCGTTGTGCAGGGTGAAGCCGATGCCGCTGTAGCCGCCGCGAGTGGTTTCCTCGGTGACGATGGCGTTGTAGCGAAAGTCCTTGACTCCGCCGCCGCCGAATTCCTCGGGCGCTGCCGTTCCGAGGAAGCCCTGCTTACCGGCCTCGACCCAGACACCGCGATCGACGATGTTCTGCTCTTCCCACTTCGCGTGGTTCGGTGCCACGTGCTGATCGAGAAATTTCCGGTACGACTCCCGGAACAGCTCGTGCTCGGGCTCGAAAAGTGTGCGTTCCACGAATGTCTCCTTGTTCGGTGCATACCGACAGCGACCACGCGAAATCTCTACGGATCTCGGTCGCCGGTACGACTGACGTCACAGGCAAACACTACGTCCGCGGTGTCGAGGCGGTCGATGACCAAAACGCGCGCGATCCGTGACCGACCCCGCTAACGACCTCGTTTGCCTGCACTCCTCGCGAGCGCCGAGACGATCGGGTAGCCGACGAGGATGCCGACCGAACCCCACGCGATACCGCCGAGCTCGACCGATCCGACAGCCAGTGTCAGGTCACCGATGCCGGCGACGAGCGCCGCAGCGACCACCATGAGATTGACCGGATCGGTGAAGTCGACCTTCGCGTCGGTCCAGATACGAACGCCCAGTAGCCCGATGAGTCCGTACAGCACCAGGGTTGCTCCCCCGATGACGCCGTCGGGCACGGTGAAGATCAGGGCTCCGAACTTGGGCGAGAACGCGAGCACTATCGCAGTGATGGCCGCGACCCAGTACGCGGCCGTCGAATAGACGCGGGTGGCGGCCATGACCCCGATGTTCTCGGCGTACGTGGTGGTGCCCGAGCCACCGGCGGCTCCGGCCAGGGTGGTCGCCAACCCGTCGGCGATCAGTGCGTCACCGGCCACGTCGTCGAGGTTCTTGCCGGTCATCGCCGCGACGGCCTTGACGTGTCCGACGTTCTCGGCGACCAGGACGATCACCACCGGTAGCGCCACCAGGATCACCGACAGCTCGAACGACGGTCCACGGAACTCGGGCAGGCCGATCCAGCTCGCCGCGCTCAGCGCGTCGAGGCGTGGTTGCGCGATTCCGTCGGTGACAGCGGCGAACACCCAACCGACGACGACACCGACCAGAATTCCCAGTCGCCCGAGCAGTCCGGGTCCGATCGCCGTGGCCAACAGGATGGCGACCAGCGTGACTGCGGCGATGAGCGGCTGCGCCTCGAACGACGTCGTCGCGGCCGGGGCCAGATTCAACCCGATCAACACGACCACGGCACCGGTCACCACGGGCGGCATGGCGGCGTCGAGTACGCGCCGACCGGCGATCTTGACCACGACGCCGATGGCCGCGAGCACGAGACCGACGCACAGAACGGCACCGAGCTGCGCGGCCGGGCCGTTCGCCTGGGTGGCACCGAGCGGAGCCAGGAATGCGAAGGACGATCCGAGGTAGCTCGGCACCCGCCCCCGGGTGATGATCAGGAACAGCACCGTTCCGATGCCCGAGAACAGCAGAGTCGTCGACACCGGGAAGCCGGTGATCGTCGGAACGAGCAACGTGGCACCGAACATGGCGACGACGTGCTGCATCCCGATGCCGACGGTGCGCGGCCACGTCAATCGCTCGTCCGGTGCCACCACCGCTCCGGCCTCGACGGTCTTTCCGTTTCCGTGCAGCGTCCAACCCAGATTTCTCATGATGGGAAAAGACTATTGCGTCAGCCGAGGATCGCGCTCACTGCCTCACGGGCAGCGGCGGTGCTGTCCGTTTTCAGCGCTGCGGCGGCCGCTTCCTTGCACCGAGCAAGCGTGACCGTGGCCAATTTGGAACCCACATGCGCGACGGCGGCCGACGCTGCAGACAGAGAGGTGATGCCGAGCCCGACCAACACACAGGCCAGCAGTGGATCGGCAGCGGCCTCGCCGCAGACTCCGACCGGCTTGCCTGCCTTGGCACCCGCGGCAGCGGTGTGGGCCACCAGTGCCAGCACGGCCGGCTGCCACGGATCGGTGAGACCGGCGAGCTGTGCAGACATGCGGTCGGCGGCCATCGTGTACTGCGCCAGGTCGTTGGTGCCGATGGACAGGAAGTCCACGTGCTCGAGGATGTGCTCAGCGAGGAGCGCGGCTGCGGGCACCTCGATCATGACGCCGGGCGTCAGTCCTCGTTCACGGACGTCGGCGGCGAAATCCTTCGCCTCCAGCGCGGTTGCGATCATCGGAGCCATCACCCACGGGGAGGAATCGGTCGCCTTCGCGGCTGCTGCGATGCCGTCGAGTTGGCGGTACAGAATCCCGCGGTCGGCCTCGGCGATACGGATGCCGCGAATGCCGAGGGCCGGATTGGCCTCGTCGGGATGGGTGGCGAACCTCAGCGGCTTGTCCGAGCCGGCGTCGAGAGTCCGCACGACGACCTTCTTGCCTGCGAACGCGTCGAGTACCTGGGCATAGATCTCGGCCTGCTCGTCGACGGTGGGTTCGGAGTCGCGGTCGAGGAAGCACAGTTCGGTACGAAACAGTCCGACGCCGTCCGCTGCGCTGGACCGCGCTGCGCGAGCACCGGCACCGTCCTGGACGTTGGCGAGAATGTCGACTGCATGGCCGTCGGCGGTGGTACCGGGACCGACCCACTGCGATACCCGGTCGAGCTCGTCGCGGGCAGACACGACGGCAGCGCGGGCCGAGTCGGCATCGGGTTCGAGGTCGATGCGGCCGCTGGTTCCGTCGACCGATGCGTTCGTACCGGCAGCGATGTCGTCGAGCCCTGCCACGGCGACGATGCACGGGATGCCGAGCTGGCGGGCGATGATCGCGGTGTGGCTGGTCGGACCTCCGAGCGAGGTCGCCAGTCCGACGATCAGGGTGGGGTCGAGGCCCGCGGTGTCGGCCGGCGCAAGGTCGTCCGCGAACAGGATCGACGGTGCGTCCGGCACGGGAACACCGGGCTCCGGTACACCCAGGATCTCGGCGATGACGCGGTCGCGGATGTCGCGTAGGTCTGTCACTCGCTCGGCCATCAGACCGCCGAGCTGGGTGAACATGGCAGCGAATTTTTCGGTGGCCGCAGCGGTTGCGGTGACGGCAGAACTGCCCTTGGCGATCGAGGAGCGAGCGGCACCGAGCCACCCGCGATCGGTTGCCATCGCGGCGTTGGCGGACAGAACCTCCGAAGCAGCGCCGGTCGCGAGTTCTGCTCGGCCGCGCAATCGGGTGGCGACGGCGTTTGCCGCGGCATCGAACACAGCCTTCTCCGACTCCCGATCGGCCTCGGCAACCTCGCCGGTATCGGCGGGAATGGACGGACGGGCACCGGGACGAATGACGGGACCGTATCCGACACCGGGCACGACGGGCGTGCCGCGCAGTGTCGTCTGCGCTGATCCGGTCCCGGCAGCGTCGACTGTCTTGTCTGCGTGTCCGGTCGACGCGGTGCTAACCGATCCCGTCATGTGGTCCTCCTCGAATCCTGCGTGAACAAAAGGTCATCGCATCTGTTCTGCGAGCTGTGGCGCACTCAATTGCTTGCCTGTGTTGTGACCGAGATTACTCCAAAGCCTTGACATGTCAACACACACGGGCGTAAAACAACATAAAGCAACATCAACCGGGAAGGAGACGCAGGTGTACGCCGAAGAACGACAGCACGCGATTGCCGAACTGATCAGTACGCACGGCCGCGTCTCCGTCAACGATCTGTCCGCCACGTACGGCGTCACCACCGAAACCGTGCGGCGCGACCTCGCCACTCTCGACCGAATGGGAGTCGTCCGTCGCGTCCACGGTGGAGCAGTACCCGCATCCGCACTGACCACACTCGAGCCCGGCGTCTCGGAGCGAGAGTTCACCCGCGCGGATCAGAAGGACGCGATCGCAGCCGCGGCGTTGTCCTTCCTGCCTCCCATCGGCGGTAGCGCCGTGTTCGATGCCGGCACCACAACGGGCAGGCTCGCCGGTTTGCTTCCCCACGATCGTGAGCTGACGTTGGTGACGAACTCGGTCCCGATCGCCGCTCGCGCCGCGACGATGTCGAACGTCAGCCTGCGATTGCTCGGCGGGCGTGTACGCGGTACCACCCAGGCCGCCGTCGGCGACGAAGCTCTGAGCGCCCTCGAATGGCTCCGCGTGGACGTGGCGTTCATCGGCACCAATGCCATCAGCGTCGGACACGGATTGTCCACACCCGACAGTGACGAGGCAGCTGTCAAACGTGCCATGGTCGAAGCGGCCAACCATGTTGTGGTGCTCGCAGATTCGTCGAAGATCGGACGCGAGCATCTGGTGAGCTTCGCCCGAGTTGGATCCATCGACGTCATCGTCACCGACAGCGACATCTCGACAAACGACCGTAAGAATCTCAGCGACAAAGGAATCGAGGTGGTGATCGCATGATGGTCACACTCACGGCCAACCCGAGCATGGACCGCACGGTCACACTCGACGCACCGCTCGTCCGCGGTGGAGTACACCGCGCATCGACGTCGGCCACCGATCCGGGCGGCAAGGGCGTCAACGTCGCTCGCGTCCTCGGTGGATCGGGAGTCGAGGCGTTGGCCGTTCTCCCTGCCAACGTCGGCGACCCCCTGCTCGACGCGATGGCCGCGAAGGGAGTGCGGTATTCCGCGGTTCCGACGTCGGGGCCGGCACGGACCAACATCACGGTGAGCGAGGTCGGTGGCACCACCACCAAGATCAACGAGCCCGGTGCGACGGTGTCGGAACAGACCCGCGCCGAGCTGCGGGAGCGAATCCTTTCTCTCGCAGTCGATGCCGAATGGGTGGTGCTCTCCGGTTCGCTTCCGCCCGGTCTGCCCCTCGACTGGTACGCCGAGCTCGTCGTTGCACTGCGGGCCACCTCTGCGAAGGTCGCCGTCGACACCTCCGACGAGCCGCTCCTCGCTCTCGCGGCGGCGTTCCCGGCATCTGCTCCGGACTTGATAAAACCCAATTCCGAGGAACTTGCCCAACTGACCGGCTACGATTCCGAGGAGCTGGAAAGCGCTGCAGCACAGGGTGACCCCACTGCCGCAATCGCCGCCAGCACAATCCTTCTCGGCCGAGGCGTCGGCGCGGTACTGGCCACTCTCGGCAGTGCCGGAGCCGTACTGGTCACCGAGGACGGTTCCTGGTACGCCAGCCCGCCCCCGATCACCGCGGTCAGCACGGTCGGCGCAGGCGATTCCTCGCTCGCCGGCTACATCCTCGCCGATGCCGAGAACTGCTCCGACGCAGACAAACTTCGCCGCGCCGTCGCCTACGGAACGGCAGCCACCGCGCTTCCAGGCACCACGCTTCCACTGCCCGAGCAGACCCACCCGAATTCGGTGACGGTCCGTGCGCTCGACATCCCCACGTCCGTCACCCCATCCACGCTCTCCCCTTCTTCGAATCGTCTCTAGGAGTCTGCAATGTCCACCCCCACCGAAGATCAGCAGATCATCGCCGAGGATCTGATCCTCCTCGACGCCGATCTCGGCGAATCCAAGGAAGCCGTCATCGAACGCCTCGCAGGCGTTCTGGCTTCCGCGGGTCGCGCAACCGAGACCGATGCTCTGCGCGACGCCGCTCTGGCCCGCGAAGCGCAGTCGGCAACAGGCCTGCCCGGCGGCATCGCCATCCCGCACTGCCGCTCCGAAGCGGTCACGAGCGCTTCGCTCGGCTTCGCCCGCCTGAACCCCAAGGTCGATTTCGGTGCCCCCGACGGCCCCGCCGACCTCGTCTTCCTCATCGCAGCGCCGGCCGGTGCCGGTTCGGCCCACATGAAGCTGCTCTCGAGCCTGGCGCGCGCACTGGTCAAGCCGGAGTTCGTCACCTCGCTGCGCAACGCGTCCTCGGCAGCCGAGATCGTCTCGCTCGTCGACGGCGTCATCAACCCCGCTGCAAAGCCCGCCGCGGCGGCTCCGGCAGCAGCAGCCCCTGTGTCCACCGCCAAGCACAGCGCTGCCGCCACCCCGGCCGAGGCGTCGGCGTCGACTGCCCCCAAGCACATCGTCGCAGTCACCGCCTGCCCCACCGGAATTGCGCACACCTACATGGCTGCCGACTCGCTCGTCGCCGCAGGCGAGCGCGCCGGAGTCACCGTTCACGTCGAGACCCAGGGCTCGAGCGGCAGCACGCCGCTGGACCCCTCGATCATCGCCGGAGCCGAAGCAGTCATCTTCGCCACCGACGTGGGCGTCAAGGGCCGCGAGCGTTTCGCCGGCAAGCCCGTGATCTCCTCCGGCGTCAAGCGCGCCATCAACGAGCCCGACGTCATGCTCACCGAAGCCCTGCGCGCTGCACTGAACCCGGACGCCGCTCGCGTCGGAGGTACCGCAGTGGCCGCCGGCTCGAACGACTCCGCAGGTGAACTCGGCTGGGGCACTCGCATCCGCCAGATCCTGCTCACCGGCGTCAGCTACATGATCCCGTTCGTCGCTGCCGGTGGTCTGCTGATCGCTCTCGGCTTCCTGCTCGGCGGATACGAGATCTCCGGAGTTGCCGAGGACATCGTCGTCAACAACTCCATCACCTCGCTGCCCGAAGGTGGAATCGCCGCCTACCTCGGTGCCGTGCTCTTCCAGATCGGCGCGCTGTCCTTCAGCTTCCTGGTGCCGGCACTGGCCGGCTACATCTCCTACGCCATTGCCGACAGACCGGGTCTGGCACCAGGATTCACCGCAGGAGCGGTGGCCGTACTCGTGGGTGCAGGCTTCATCGGCGGTCTCGTCGGTGGTCTGATCGCCGGCTTCGTCGCACTCTGGATCAGCAAGTGGAAGATCCCCGCAGTTCTGCGCGGCCTCATGCCGGTCGTCATCATTCCGCTGTTCGCCACACTCATCGTCGGCGCAATCATGTTCCTGCTGCTCGGCAAGCCACTCGCCGCGATCACCAGTGGACTCACCGACTGGCTCAACGGCCTCAGCGGTTCCTCGGTCATCATCCTCGGCATCATTCTCGGCCTGATGATGTGCTTCGACCTCGGCGGACCGGTCAACAAGGCAGCCTACGCATTCGCAACGGCGGGCCTGTCGGTCACCGACACCGCATCGCTCCGCATCATGGCAGCGGTCATGGCCGCAGGAATGGTGCCGCCACTGGCCATGGCACTCGCCTCGACCGTTCGCGCACGCCTGTTCACCGAAGCCGAGCGCGAGAACGGCAAGGCTGCATGGTTCCTGGGAGCTGCATTCATCTCCGAGGGCGCAATCCCGTTCGCCGCGGCCGATCCGTTCCGCGTCATCCCCTCGATGATGGCCGGCGGCGCCGTGACCGGCGCGATGATCATGGCGTTCGACGTCACCCTCAGCGCACCCCACGGCGGTATCTTCGTGTTCTTCGCGATCGGCAACATCCTGTGGTTCGTCCTTTCGCTGGCAGCGGGCACCATCGTCTCCGCGTTCCTGGTCGTCTCGGCCAAGCAGTTCGTCAAGGGTAAGAACGCCCCGTCGGACGCCGAACTCGATCCCGCACTCGCCACCGTCTGACACTCGCTACGATCGCAACAACCCCACTACGAAGGAGCACCATGCCCAGCACCACAGTCGCCGTCGGATCCTCGATCGGTCTGCACGCCCGCCCCGCAGCACTGATCGCCGACGCCGTCGCCGAAGCCGGAGTAGACGTCACCCTCGCAGTGGCCGACTCGGAGCCGGTGGATGCAGGTTCGGCCCTGATGATCATGACGCTCGGAGCCACCAAGGGCACCGAAGTCACGGTCACCAGCGACGACCAGGCAGCACTCGACAAGGTGGTCGCACTCGTCGAAGCAGACTTGGACGCCTAACGAGAACGCATCGATCGCCGGACGGTGAATCCCACCGCTCCGACGATCAGCACCACCCCGGCAGCGACGGCCGCTCGGAATCCCCATTCCGAGTAGTCCGTCGCTGTCGGCGTCTGCGCCGGCTGTTCGGGAACGACGGTCGGCGATACCGGAACCACGGCAACGGGTTCGGGGGCGGACATATCGAGTGCTACCGCGTCGGGGATCCTCAGAATGGGCGGAAGCGCAGCCTCTGTGGGGCCGAATCCTGCCTCGGATGCGATCAGCAAGGAACCGTCGTCGGTGAACACCATTGCCTCGCCCTGCGGCTGATCGGGCAGTGGCACCACGGCACGAGACGCTGTCGGATCGACCAATGCCGATGCGATGTCCCCGTCCGACGGGCGGAACAGGTAGGCGTCGGTGTAGGTGCGCACTGCGGCGACGGTGCCGTCGGCGCTCACCGCTCCCCCGGTCGCCAGGATCGAGCCGACCACGAACGGCGGCCCACCGACCGTGTCCGTTGCGGTGAACGCCAGATTTCCGACCTTGCGCATCGGCGTCGGCCCGGGGCTGTCCAGATCGGCGACGGACTCGTCGCCGGCAGGTACGTACACCCCGCTCACGCCCGAGAGCTCCTTGGTGACGATCACCGGCCTACCACCGGGCTCGATCAGTATCGTCTCGGCGTCGTGCGGGCCGTCGGGGTAGGTCAGTCGGTACAGCTCGCCCGCACCCGATGCCGGGTCCATCCGCGTCAGTGCCACTGTGTCGCGGCGCATCTGATTGTCGCCGATGTCGGCCAACCACAGCGAGCCGTCGTACGAAGTCAGGTCCTCCACGTCGTACGGGTCGACGGGAACGTCGATCCATCGCTCGACGGCGCAGTCGGCACCGAGCACAGCGACCCG
Organism: Rhodococcus sp. 14-2483-1-2; assembly: GCF_002259405.1. GTDB lineage: Bacteria > Actinomycetota > Actinomycetes > Mycobacteriales > Mycobacteriaceae > Rhodococcoides. Next base: position 524,065 of record NZ_NPFW01000022.1, read on the forward strand.
ATCATCGGCTCCGCTGTCTCCGATTGCGTAGAGGACCTCGTCGATCGAGGTCAGCCCCGACAACTCGGCAAGGCCAGGATCGGTTGGTCGACAGTACGTTTCGGTCTCGATCGGCGCAGCGAAGGCAGTTCCCGAGAACGCGATCGTCGTAGCGACCGCAGCCGCGGCCGCTCCGCACACCACCAGCCGTGGCCCCACCGAGTTCAGACGCTGGGAACGGTCGCCGTGAACTCGACGAGAGCTGCCGCAAGCGATTGCGGCACACGAGCTTCCACGCGCGTGCCCTCTTCCTCATGGGTCGATTTCACGATCCGGCCGTCGGTGTGGATTCGCGCGACCAGATCACCACGCGTGTAGGGCACGAGGACGTCGACCAGCACGTCCGGCTCGGAGAGGATCTCGGCCAGGTGATCGCGCAGGGCGTCGATTCCCTCGCCGGTCTTGGCCGAGACGAACCGCGCGCCGTCGAGCAGTCCACGCAGCTGGGTCAGCTGCACCGGATCGGCAGCGTCGATCTTGTTGACCACCAACAACTCCGGCGGCATCTTCGCATCCTGCTCGCGGACCACCTCGGTGATCACCTCGCGCACGGCCTTGATCTGATCGATAGGAAGAGGATCCGATCCGTCGACCACGTGCAGCAGCAAATCTGCGTCGGTGACTTCCTCGAGCGTCGAGCGGAACGCTTCGACCAACTGAGTCGGAAGATGCCGAACGAAGCCGACGGTGTCGGTCAGCACGATCTCGCGGCCGTCTTCGAGCGTCGACTTGCGCGTGGTGGGATCGAGGGTGGCGAACAATGCGTTCTGAACCAACACTCCGGATCCGGTCAGCGCATTCAACAGACTGGATTTGCCTGCGTTCGTGTACCCCACGATCGCGATGGACGGCACCGTACCGCTCAGGCGCTGTTCGCGTTTGGTGTCGCGGGCCTGCTTCATGCCCTTGATCTCGCGGCGCAGCTTGGCCATTCGCTCACGGATGCGTCGACGGTCGGTCTCGATCTTCGTCTCACCCGGTCCGCGCAGACCCACACCACCGTTGCTGCCTGCGCGTCCACCGGCCTGCCGCGACATGGATTCGCCCCAGCCGCGAAGCCTGGGCAACATGTATTCCATCTGCGCAAAGGCGACCTGCGCCTTGCCTTCTCGCGAGGTCGCGTGCTGGGCGAAGATGTCGAGGATCAGCGCGGTGCGGTCGATGACCTTGACCTTGACCACCTTCTCCAGCGCATTGAGCTGAGCAGGCGTCAGTTCACCGTCGCAGATCACCGTGTCGGCACCGGTCGCGAGGACGATGTCGCGTACCTCCTTGGCCTTACCGGAACCGATGTACGTCGCGGCATCGGGCTTGTCGCGTCGCTGCATCAGCGCTTCGAGTACCTCCGAGCCGGCGGTCTCTGCCAGAGCAGCCAGTTCGGTCATGCTGGACTCGGCCTGCGCGGCCGTGCCGGTCGTCCAGACTCCGACCAATACGACGCGTTCGAGGCGCAACTGCCGGTACTCGACCTCGGTGACGTCGGTGAGCTCGGTGGACAGTCCGGCCACTCGACGTAGCGCGGTGCGGTCTTCGAGCTGCATGTCGCCGGAGGATGGCGAGTTCTCGTCGTTCAGCGGAGACCGAGCCAGTCGCCTCGACCACGCGTCGGACTCTTCGCGAGTCCAGGCGGATTCGGTATCGGGAGCACCGTCGACCTCGTCGCGACTGTCGTCGACCGGTTCGCCCGCAGGGGATGTTTCATGTGAGTTCGTCATACGAGCTCCATGATCCACGAAAACCCCAGCGTATGCACGCGGGTTTCGGTCCACGCCCAGACCGAGGTCCGTGCGATCGTCAGGACTGCGCCTTCAGCCACCGGTCGTCGATCTCACCGCGGGCCAGCAGCACCGATGGTCCGCGCAGGGTGGCGCCGACGTGATCGATGTTCACACGTACCCGACCGCCGAGCACACCGACACTCACCTCACCGGTCTCGAGGCCCTCGAAGGACAGAGCGGCCGCGGCCGCCGCCACTGTTCCGGTGCCACACGATCGCGTCTCCCCGACACCGCGCTCGAACACGCGCATCTCGACGCTGCCGTCGTCGAGCCTGGTCAGGATCTCGACGTTTGCACCGTGGGGAAAGAACTCGGAGTCCAGTGTCGGCGGAGCGGACAAGTCGAGAGCGCGGAGAGATTCGCGCGTCAACGCACCGTCGACACAGGCCAGATGAGGATTCCCGACGTCGATTCCGACGCCCTCGTACGTTCCGCCTGCAACCGTCACCGAGCTCGAGCCCATCAGCGTGACGTCGCCCATCGCCACGGTGACATCGGCGTCGGTGTCGTCGAACGAGTGGACGGTCACAGCGCGTGCGCCGGCCCGCGAACCCACCACGAATTGGTCGCGTTGTTCGAGATCGTGCACCCGAAGGTAGTGCGCGAACACACGGACACCGTTGCCGCACATCTCGGCAATGGTGCCGTCGCCGTTGCGGTAGTCCATGAACCAGTCGTCGGGCTCGACACCCGACGGAATTCGATCGAGTACGCCTGCATCTCGGAGCACACCGGTCCGCGCGACGCGCAGAATGCCGTCGGCACCGAGACCCTGGCGTCGATCGCACAACACCGAGACCGCCGACCTGGTGAGTTCGAGCTCGGCTGCCGGATCCGGCAGTACGACGAAGTCGTTCTGAGTTCCGTGGCCTTTGGCGAATTCCATGGCCGCGAGTCTACGTGGTCTCGACTACGAGGGGTCGATCGCGGACAGGGCGTCCGACATCAGCGTGGGCGAGGTGCCGTCGAGCCAACGGACGCGTTCGTCGCGGCGAAACCACGATCGTTGGCGTCGCACGTAGCGTCTGGTTCCGATGAACGTCCGTTCGCGAGCGAACTCGACGTCGTACTCCCCCGCCAACACGTCGAGAGCCTGCGCGTACCCGATCGCGCGCGACGCGGTGACGCCCTCACGCAGTCCCAGGGCGAGCAGCCCGTCCACCTCGTCGAGCAGTCCGGTCTCGAACATGAGCCGAGTGCGCTCGGCGATCCGCTCGTCCAGTTCGACGGTGTCGCGATCGACACCCAATATCACCGTGCCCCAACGTGGTTCACCGATTTTCGGTGCCGACGCCGCGAACGGCTGCCCCGTCAGCTCCACCACCTCCAGCGCGCGGACCATGCGACGACCGTCGGTGGGCAGAATGGACGCGGCGGCTTCGGGGTCGGCCGCCGTCAACGCGCGATGGATCTCCTCGACACCGTCGCGTTCGAGGACTGCTTCCCATTTCGCTCGGACGACGGGGTCGGTGGCCGGAAAGGCCCACTCGTCGAGCAGCGATTGCACGTACATCATCGATCCGCCGACGACGATCGGTCGCAATCCGCGCGATCTGATGTCTCCGACGTCGGCGACCGCAGCTTCTTGATACCGCGCGACGGTAGCGATGTCGGTGACCTCGAGCACATCGAGTTGATGGTGCGGAATTCCTCGCCGCTCCGCGACGGGCAGTTTCGCGGTGCCGATGTCCATCCCCCGGTACTGCTGCATTGCGTCGATGTTGACGATTTCGCCGCCGAATTCCTCGGCCAGATCGAGAGCCAGATCGGATTTTCCCGTGGCCGTCGGCCCGATGATCGCGATCGGAGTCGTGGCACGATCGCTCGCCCCGTCAGTCACGAGACCAGGTCCCCACGAAGTATCCGACCCCGAAGGGCGCACCGCGGTAGAGCTCGGTCGTCGTGGTCGCACCGGTTCCGGCGAGCGCTGCCAGCACCTGCCACGCCGCTCGGCCGCCGACACCGAGCGATGCGCACAGGTCCACATCCAGACCCGCCAGAGTATCGACGTCGGCCGTCGCGAGGGCATCGTCGATGCTGCGCTGGAGCTCCTCCGCGCGCTCGTCGAACGATCCGGGGGCCTTCGGAGTCAGGGTGTTCGCCCCGTCTGCCAGCACCAGAACGCCCCAGCTCTCCGCCGATGCGTCGAGCTCTCGGCTCAGCTCCTCGCCGAACTCGGCGCACCACCCGGTACTCGCATCGGCCGGGATCGTGCGGACCTCGACCGCATCGTCGGGCGCAGCCACTCCACGTAGCCACCCGGCGATCAGAACGGCCAGCGGCAGATCCGGGTCTGCTGCAGTCTGCGCTGTGCCGCCCGACAGTCCCACCACCACGTCGACTCCGAAGCCCCGCAACGTGCCGATCGTGCCCTCGCCGTACGTGGAGGACGTGCGATCGACGCCGATTGCCATCCAGCGGTCGACCGTCGACGCCAGGTGTGTCGTCGCGCCGACGGCGGCGGTCCGAAGATCGGCTGTTTCGGCCGCCCTCGCGCCCATCAATTCGGGGACCAGCAACGGTGGAGAGGGCACCAGGGCCGCGACACGAAACACGAGCACCACGCTAGTCGGTGACGCGACTTGGCCGGACGAGTCCACCTCGAGTCGTCTGAGCTGTTTCAATGGTCCGATCGGTCGTCACCTAGTTCAATGGTGTCCAGATCGCGATTGAGGCAGCCGTGACGCGCGGCAGAGATGAGGAACAATGACCGACCCGAACGCCGGCACCCCCACCACCCCCGAGGCTGCACCCTCGGACGCACCCGCCCAGAACCCCGGTGCCACCGCGCCCGATGCGGTGAGCCACGGCGGACCAAGGCCCGGAGGTGGACCCAAGCCGGGCGGTGGACCGAAGCCAGGTGGTGGACCCAAGCCCGGCGGCCCTGGTGCAGGCGCTCCGCGTCCCGGTGGTTCGGCCGGTGCCAAACCTCACCCGACCCCCTCCCACGTCCCCACCGCGATCCCGACGGTCGCCCCGGCGAGTGATCCCAGCAAGTTCGGCCGAGTCGACGACGACGGCACCGCGTGGGTGACCACCTCCGACGGCGAACGGCAGATCGGGTCCTGGCAGGCCGGAGACGCAGCGGAAGGACTCGCGCATTTCGGTCGGCGCTACGACGATCTGGCCACCGAGGTCGGTCTGCTCGAAGCCCGATTGACCTCCGGTACGGGCGATGCCAAGAAGACCAAGGCCGCAGCGTCCGCACTCCTGGAGAGCCTGCCCACTGCGGCGGTGATCGGCGACCTCGATCTGCTCGCCAGGCGACTCGACGCGGTCGTCGAGCATTCGGATGCTGCAGCAGCGGTGGCCAAGCACGAGAAGGAGCTCGAACGCGCCGAGCACACTGCACGCAAGGAAGCACTTGCAGTCGAAGCCGAGCAGATCGGCAGCGAATCGACCCAGTGGAAGCACGCGGGAGATCGACTACGTGAAATCCTCGACGAGTGGAAGACGATCCGCGGGGTCGACCGTAAGATCGACGACGCTCTGTGGAAGCGCTACTCCAAGGCACGGGAGAACTTCAACCGTCGCCGCGGCGCACACTTCGCCGATCTCGATCGTGAGCGCGGTGCGGCCAAGACCCGCAAGGAAGAACTGGTCGAGCGGGCCAAGGCCTTGTCGTCGTCCACGGATTGGGGTCCCACCGCAGCCGCGTTCCGCGATCTACTGGTGGAATGGAAGGCATCCGGTCGTGCCCCACGCGATGCCGACGACGCACTGTGGAAGAACTTCAAGGCCGCGCAGGACGTGTTCTTCGCTGCCCGCAACGCTGCGGCGTCCGAGCGGGACGCCGAGTTCGAGTCCAACGCCGAGGCCAAGGAAGCCCTGCTGGCCAAGACTCACATCGATCCGAGCAAGGACCTCGATGCTGCTCGTTCGGCACTGCGCGACCTGCAGGACAAGTGGGATGCCATCGGCAAGGTTCCGCGCGAGAAGATGCAGGAACTCGAAGGCAAGCTGAGGGCGATCGAGAAGTCCGTCCACGACGCGGTCGAGTCGCAGTGGCGTCGTTCCGACCCGGAGGCCGTCGCCCGCGCCGCGCAGTTCCGCGAGCGGGTGGCTCAGTTCGAGGATCAGGCCGCGAAGGCGACTGCAGCAGGCAAGACCAAGGACGCCGAGCGTGCGCTTGCACAGGCGCAGCAGTGGCGCGAGTGGGCCGACGCAGCCGAGAGCGCCGTCGACGAGTTGTGATTCGCCGGTCGCGCTCGATTCGGCCGGAGTCGTTTCGCTGACTCCACTCCTGGCCGGGGGCGGCCGTTCGGGCCTACGGGGCCGAGTGGCCGTCCCACAGTCGCAACTTCTGCTCACCCGACGCTGCGGCGATGCGCCGCTGCTCCTGAGCGGCGAGCTGGGCGTTCGTCTTGTTCCACACGGCCTTGAGCCAGTGGAACGTCAGTGCGATGACGGCGATCCACGCGATGATCAGGCCGATCCCCGGTCCGGCACCCTGCAGGTTGTCCGGCACGGTCTGCCGCGTCCAGATCGAGAACATTCCGTACACCGACGACACCGCACACCCAGCGAGGGCGGCCCAGGCCAGCGCCCATATACGGGTGACGAGCGCGAGCACCGACATCACCACGCCGAACGTCAGCACCAGCATCACGAAGACGCGCGACGGCAGCGCGATGGATTCTGCAACTGCGGCATCGCTGCCCGTGAGCACGTCGAACCCGCTGGCCGATCCGGTGTGCGGCAACGCGAACGTGACCAGCAGGACCAGCACCAGCCCGGCCACTACCATGGCCCGGGCTCCCGGGTCCAGCTCGGTCATCACCGCTCTTTCCGTTCGTCCGAGTTCCTCTGCGGATCGAGAGGGTACGACGCGATCGGGTCCGTCTGTGTTGGTCATGCGGTGCATCCTGTCTCTACCGGTGGCGGCGCCGGTGCGCCGATCGAGGGAAGTCCGAGGCCGACGCCGATCGGTGCCGTCTTGGGCATCACTCCGCGTTCGTGGGCGTCTCCAGCTGCCGTACGGCGGTGGGTGAGCACGCCGGCATCGGCGATGAGGTGGTACGGAGCGGCGGCCGTCAGCGTGGTCGTGACGACGTCACCCGGGCGAATCCCGCTCGCCCTGTCGGCGTCGACGGCGAAGTGTACGAGTCGACCGTCCCGTGCTCGGCCGCTCATCCGATGCGTTGCCGCGTTCTTCCGGCCTTCACCGGTGGCGACGAGCAGTTCGACCTCGGTACCGATCAGCGCCTGGTTGGCAGCGAGAACGATCTCTTCCTGCAACGCGATCAGGCGTAGATACCGTTCCTGCACAACCTCTTTGGGTACCTGGTCGGGCATGTCGGCGGCCGGGGTGCCCGGACGCTTGGAGTACTGGAAGGTGTAGGCGTTGGCGAACTCGGCCCGGCGCACCACATCAAGGGTCTGCTGGAAGTCCTCTTCTGTCTCACCCGGGAAACCGACGATGATGTCGGTGGTGACAGCCGCGTGGGGCATGGCCTCGCGGACCTTGTCGATGATGCCCATGAACTTGCTCTGCCGGTAGGACCTGCGCATCGCCTTCAGGATTCGGTCCGATCCGGACTGCAGCGGCATGTGCAGGGTGGGGCAGATGTTCGGGGTCGACGCCATCGCCTCGATGACGTCGTCGGTGAACTCGGCCGGGTGCGGAGACGTGAAGCGCACGCGCTCGAGACCTTCGATCGAACCGCATGCGGTCAGCAGCGAGGCGAACGCGCCGCGATCACGGGGCATGTCCGGATCGGCGAACGAGGCACCGTATGCATTGACGTTCTGGCCGAGCAGCGTCACCTCGAGCACGCCCTGATCCACCAATGCCTGTACCTCGGCCAGGATGTCGCCCGGCCTGCGGTCGATCTCCTTGCCGCGCAGGGCCGGAACGATACAGAACGTGCAGGTGTTGTTGCAGCCCACCGAGATCGACACCCAACCCGCGTATGTCGATTCTCGTTTCGCGGGCAGGGTGGACGGGAAGGCCTCGAGGGATTCGAGAATCTCGACCTGCGCCTGTTCGTTGTGCCGGGCGCGCTCGAGCAGTACCGGCAGCGACCCGATGTTGTGGGTACCGAAGACGACGTCGACCCACGGTGCCTTCTCGACGACGGTGTTGCGGTCCTTCTGCGCCAGGCAACCGCCCACGGCGATCTGCATGTTGGGGTTCCGCGTCTTCGCGGGCCGCAACATACCGAGGTTGCCGTACAGCTTGTTGTCGGCGTTCTCGCGCACCGCGCACGTGTTGAACACGACCAGATCTGCGTCGGTCCCTGCGTCCGCAGGAACGTAGCCGGCTTCCTCGAGCAACCCGGACAACCGCTCCGAATCGTGGACGTTCATCTGGCAACCGTGCGTACGCACCTCGTAGCTGCGGGGACTCGTCGCCGACCCGTCGGTGAACGGTACGGGCTCGGACACCCCGTGCTCGGTCACGTCCACGGTCGGATAAACACTCGTTTGCACCCCTCCAGGGTACGTCCATCGCACCGACCGACACGCCGGGGTCGAGAGCCCCACCGGAGACTCTCCAGGGCCGATGCAGACCGTCAGTAAAGTTTCCATTACATAATCGAAGATGACGGGCGAAAACACCGGTCAGCGAGGAAACTACGCATAGGGTTTCGATCTATGACGCACGCCACCGACGCGCCGGCATCGACACCCCCGCCGGGCGCACCCTCGATGATCTCGCTCAAATCCGTCGACAAACATTTCGGTGATCTGCACGTCCTCAAGGACATCAACCTGGAAGTGCCGGCCGGACAGGTCGTCATCGTCGTTGGTCCTTCCGGATCGGGCAAGTCGACCCTGTGCCGGACGATCAACCGGTTGGAGCCGATCGACTCCGGTGCCATCGAAGTCGACGGAGACCTGCTCCCCGCCGAGGGCAAGGCCCTGGCCGCACTGCGTGCCGACGTGGGCATGGTGTTCCAGTCGTTCAACCTGTTCGCGCACAAGACCATTCTGCAGAACGTCATGCTCGCGCCGATGAAGGTGCGCAAGCAGAAGAAGGACGAGGCAGAGAAGAGCGCCCTGGCCCTCCTCGAGCGCGTGGGCATCGCCAACCAGGCAGACAAGTATCCCGCTCAGCTGTCCGGTGGTCAGCAGCAGCGTGTCGCCATCGCGCGATCACTCGCCATGAATCCCAAGGTGATGCTCTTCGACGAGCCCACCTCGGCACTCGACCCCGAAATGGTCAACGAGGTACTCGACGTGATGACCTCGCTCGCCAAGGAGGGCATGACGATGCTCGTCGTCACCCACGAGATGGGCTTCGCCCGCAAGGCAGGCGACCGCGTCATCTTCATGGCCGACGGAGCCGTCGTCGAGGACACCGATCCGGAGACGTTCTTCAAATCCCCCAAGTCCGAGCGAGCCAAGGACTTCCTGGGCAAGATCCTCGGCCACTGACCCGATTCACCGCTCGTCCCCGTACGCACGACTCAACCGAAGGACATCCACTGTGAGAATCACCCGACCGCTTCGCTTCGGTGTCGCCATCGCCGCTCTTTCCATCGTCGCCACTGCCTGCGGCGGCGGCGAGGAAGCACGCACCATCTCGACCAGCGCCGAATCCGGCAACCTCATCGTCGGCATCAAATTCGACCAGCCCGGCCTCGGTCTCCGCAATCCGGACGGCACGTTCAGCGGATTCGACGTCGAGGTGGCCAAGTACGTCGCCGGTCAGCTCGGTGTCGACGAGGCCAACATCGAATTCAAGGAGTCTCCCTCCGCTCAGCGCGAGACGCTGATCGAAAACGGTGAGGTCGACTACATCGTCGCCACCTACTCGATCACCGACACCCGCAAGGAAAAGGTCGGTTTCGCCGGACCGTACTTCGTAGCGGGCCAGTCGCTGCTGGTCAGCCAGGACAACACCGACATCACCGGTGCCGATTCGCTCGAGGGCAAGCGTCTGTGCTCCGTCACCGGCTCCACCCCGGCCCAGAACATCGCCGACGAGTACCCGGGTGTGCAGCTCCAGCCGTTCGACACCTACTCCGCCTGTGTGGAAGCACTGCGCAACGGCACTGTCGACGCCGTCACCACGGATGACATCATCCTCGCGGGCTACGCCGCGCAGTCTCCGGGTCAGTTCAAGGTGGTCGGCGAGCCGTTCACGACCGAGAACTACGGCATCGGCCTGAACAAGGACGACACCGACGGACGCAACAAGATCAACGACGCCATCGAAGAGATGGTCTCGAGCGGTGCCTGGGAGCAGGCGTTCAACGACACCGTGGGCGCGTCGGGCTACCCGCTGCCGACCCCGCCCACCGTCGACCGCTACTGATCGACCCTGTCGTCGTGTTCCGCGTGCGCGTGCACGCGGAACACGACGGTTCGATCTCGCCGAGCCGTGAGGATCAACAAGCACCGTGAACCTATTGAGCAAGTACGGCGATCAATTGATCGACGCGTTCCTCTCGACCATCTACCTGACGTTGGCCTCCCTCGTCGGCGCGCTGGTCATCGGAACGATCGTTGCCGCGATGCGGGTGTCTCCCATCCCGATCGCACGTGGCATAGCCGCGACGTACGTCACCATCTTTCGTAACACCCCGTTGACCCTGGTCATCCTCTTCACCTCGTTCGGCCTGTTCCAGACGATGGGTGTCTCTCTGGCATCTCAGTCGTCCCCGACGGGCCTCGACGACAACAACTTTCGTCTGGCAGTCCTCGGTCTGAGCATCTACACCGCATCGTTCGTCGCCGAATCTCTGCGGTCGGGAATCAACACCGTCCCGGTCGGTCAGGCCGAAGCGGGCCGATCGCTGGGCATGACGTTCACCCAGAACATCTCCATCGTCGTTCTCCCACAGGCATTCCGAGCCGTGGTCGGACCTCTCGGCAGCGTCGTGATCGCGTTGACCAAGAACACGACCATCGCATCGGTCATCGGCGTCGCCGAGGCGTCGTTCCTGATGAAGAACATGATCGAGAACGAGGCCGCGATCTTCGTGGTCGGCGGCATCTTCGCGCTCGGTTTCATGATCCTGACGCTCCCGACCGGGTTGCTGTTCGGCTACATCAGCAAGCGATTGGCGGTGTCATGATGAGTGATGCAGTAGCAGTTCTGTACGACGTTCCAGGGCCGAAAGCAGTACTGCGGTACCGCATTCTGACCGTGGTCGTTGCCGTCGTCTCACTGGGAATCGCGTTTCTGATCTACCGGGCACTCGATTCCAAAGGGCAGTTGACCGCGGAGAAGTGGGATCCGTTCCTCGAATCGACCACGTGGACAACGTATCTGTTGCCCGGCATTCAGGGAACTCTCGTCGCGGCCGCGCTGTCGATCGTGTTCGCTTTGATTCTCGGTGCTGTCCTCGGCATCGGCCGCCTCTCGGATCACCGCGCGGTACGCATCGTCAGCGGCGCGATCGTCGAATTGTTCCGCGCTGTCCCCGTGCTGATTCTGATGATCTTCCTGTACGCGGTGTACGCCGACTACGAGGTCTTCAAGGTCAAGTACCTTGCCTTGGCTGCAGTGGTCACGGGCCTGACGCTGTACAACGGTTCCGTCATCGCAGAGATCGTGCGTGCCGGTGTCAATTCGTTGCCCAAGGGTCAGCGGGAAGCAGCGTCGGCTCTCGGAATGCGCAAGAGCCAGGTCATGTTGCTGGTTCTGCTCCCCCAGGCCGTCACCGCGATGTTGCCTGCGATCATCTCGCAGATGGTGGTCGCGCTGAAGGACTCGGCGTTGGGCTACGTGATCGGTTACGTCGAAGTGGTGAGGTCGGGTCAACAGGTGGGTGCGTTCTACAGCAACTACCTGCCGTCGCTGATCATCGTCGCCGTGATCATGATCATCATCAACTCTGCGTTGACCAAGTTGGCAACTGTGGTCGAGCGACGCCTGCGTTCTCGTAAGCGCAAGGCGGGGGCGACTGCTGTTGTGCCGGCTCTCGACGGTGGTCAGGCAGCCTGACCTCGCGTCGGCGGCAACTGAGTAAGCCTTCGACGAGTAAGGCCCGCAACACCGATGGTGTTGCGGGCCTTACTGTTTCTCGACGGCACCGGCTCGAAGTGGACGATCACATCGTGTCGGGGCCGTCGAAGTCTTCGGTGTCTGCACCTGCGCGGTCGAGTTCTTCTTTGACCACCGCAAATGCCATTCCTTGCGAGTAGCCACGGCGCGCGAGCATACCGACCAGTTTTCGGACCACCTTGTCCCGCTCAGCGCGGGCATCCGGCCCACTCGGGTTCGGCAGCTGCAGCGTGCGGAATCGCTTGCGTACCAGTTCACCTGCACGGTGGCGCTCGTCGTCGGCATCGATCAGATCGAGTGCGTGCACTGCGAGTTCGTTGCTGACTCCCTTGTTGCGGAGCTCCATGCTCAGTGCACGTTTTCCCTTGCCGGAGTACTTGTGCCGAGATTGGACCCACTGCTGCGCGAACGACTCGTCGTCGACCAATTTGGCCTTCTCGAGCCGGTCGAGAACGGCGTTGGCGATCTCGGTGGTGAATCCCTTCTTGGCCAGGCTGGCTTCGAGTTCGTGCCTGCTACGCGCTCGGTCGGTCAGCAACCGAAGGCAGACATCTTTCGCCTGCGCTTCGGTGCCGCCGCCTTCGTCTCGCTGCTGCACAGCGACGACAGGCTAGAAGTCGACCGGAGCAGCTGCGGGATCCTCTGCGGTGACGTCCGCGCCGATCTGCAGCTTCTCCATGATCTTCTTCTCGATCTCGTCCCGCACATCGGGGTTCTCGAGCATGAACTTGCGAGCGTTCTCCTTGCCCTGGCCGAGCTGATCGCCCTCATAGGTGAACCACGAACCCGACTTACGGATGAAGCCGTGCTCGACGCCCATGTCGATCAACGAGCCTTCGCGGCTGATGCCCTTGCCGTAGATGATGTCGAACTCGGCCTGCTTGAACGGCGGCGCGACCTTGTTCTTGACCACCTTGACACGGGTGCGGTTACCGATGGCATCGGTTCCGTCCTTCAGGGTCTCGATGCGGCGGATGTCGAGGCGAACCGAGGCGTAGAACTTCAATGCCTTACCACCGGTGGTGGTTTCGGGAGAGCCGAACATGACGCCGATCTTCTCGCGCAGCTGGTTGATGAAGATCACGGTGGTACCGGAGTTGCTCATCGCGCCGGTGATCTTGCGCAGCGCCTGGCTCATCAGGCGAGCCTGCAGACCCACGTGACTGTCGCCCATCTCGCCTTCGATCTCGGCGCGCGGTACGAGTGCGGCCACCGAGTCGATCACGAGGATATCGAGTGCGCCCGAACGGATCAGCATGTCGGCAATTTCGAGGGCTTGCTCGCCGGTATCGGGCTGTGAAACCAGCAGTGCATCGGTGTCGACACCGAGCTTCTTCGCGTAGTCCGGATCCAGTGCGTGCTCCGCGTCGATGAAGGCAGCGATGCCGCCTGCCCGCTGAGCACTGGCCACCGCGTGCAAGGCAACGGTGGTCTTACCCGAGGACTCCGGGCCGTAGACCTCGATGACACGTCCACGCGGCAACCCTCCGATGCCGAGTGCCACATCGAGCGCGATCGATCCTGTGGGGATGACGGCGATGGGCTGGCGGACTTCGTCACCGAGGCGCATCACCGAACCCTTGCCGAAGTTCTTGTCGATCTGCGCGAGTGCGAGATCGAGCGCTTTGTCGCGATCGTATGCAGCCATCGTGAGCTCCCTGTGTCGTGTCGTTCAGCTGTGTCGTGTCGATCAGCTTTGTCGTCGGTAACGCTAGAACGGGGTACCGACAAGAAGTTTCTCTGGACCGCTCAGCAACCGTTGACACCAGCATAGGGGAACACGTGTTCGAGTCAACTACCGCGACGTTCGACACGCCGATCGAACTCGATCCGACCTACGGAGCTACCAGCGTTCTTTCGGAACGTCGAACTCGTAGCAGATCGAGCGCCACACTTCTCTCGGGTCGACGCCCTCCTCGATGGCCTGAGCCCCGGTCCGTCCGATCCCGGACAGCACATGATCGGTCAGCAAGGAATTGCCTCGAACGGAGCCGAACTCCTCGGTGAGCAGTTCACGAAATTCGGTCATACGCACAACGACAACCCTAACGCCCGCGCCCTGGAGTGCTGCGGGCGAGCACCCGATGACAGACGGACACCGGATCCTCGACGGACTTCGCCCCGTCCGACGCCGTCGCCGCCGCCCGGGAGAAGCGCGGATCGGACAGTACGGTGGCCACCGCGTCGGCGATCGAGGTCGGCGTCGGGGGCCGCACGATGACGGCACTCCCCTGCCGGGCAGCCCGATTCGCCAGCTCCCACTGATCACCACCGCCGGGCACGGTCACCACCGGAACACCGTGAATGAGCGCCTTGGCCAGCATGCCGTGACCACCGCCGCACACCACCACATCGGCACGGCGCAGCAGTTCGTCCTGCCGGCCCAGACCTGCGTTCGCCCAGCTCGGGAGTACGTCGGGGCCGCCGTCGAGAACGGAGGCAACGACCCGGACTCCCCTGCCGTCCAACCCTTTCAGCGCCATCTCGAGCATTCCTTCCGCTCCGGTGAACGCTGTCGACGGCGCGACCATCACCAGCGGTGACGAGCCGTCCGGAGTATCGAGCAGGTCGTCCGTCGGTTCCCACAGCAGAGGGCCGACCACGTGTGCGTCCTTCGGCCAGTCGGGGCGGTGCACCTCGAGCGCCGGGATCGTGGCGACGAGCCGAGCCGCCGGGCCCGGATCCTCGGCAGGCAGTCCGATGCTCGTCCGCGCTGTGGACCGCTGAGCTCGCCCCTGAGCAATCGAGCGTGCCGTCAACGCACGCATCACGGTATCGCGCAGCCTGCCACGAACACCGGTACCCGGAGCCAGGCCACTTCCGATGGGAGGCAACCCTTTCGAGGGCGAATACAGTGGATGGGGCGAGAGCTCGACCCAGGGGATACCGAGCCGCTCGGCCGCCATGCCGCCCCCTGCGGTCAGGATGTCGGACACGACGAGATCGACGTTCTCCCGCTCGAGGTCGGGCAGCAACTCGGTCGAGACGAACGCCGCCCGTGAGTGGATACGTTGTCCGGCATCGAGATCGTCGTCTTCCGGCCGCGGCGCAAGACCACCCAAAGGAAGCGCACGTAGCCCCGCGGCGTGCGCGTCGGGTACCCACCGGCTACCGGTGAACAGGATCGGTTCGTCGCCCGCCGCCCGGAAGAGCAGAGACAGCGCGATTGCCGGAAAGGCATGCCCCGGATCGGGCCCGGCCACCACTGCTATTCGCACGAACCCAGCGTGCCACACTCGAGCCGTCCTGCTCGACGGGTGCCGAGATCAGGTCGACGCAGCCTCGTTCACGCAGTCTCGGGCCGGAGGTAACTGTCCACTGCATACGCCATCTGGCGGGTCACCTCGCTACCGGAGACGCGCTCGGACACCATCTCCGCGGACTGCACCGCGGACTGCACCATCAGGAGCACCAGCGTGGCCAGGGTGGTGGGATCCCCCGCACGGATCGAGGAATCACGTTGTCCGGCAACGACCAAGGAAGACAGTGCGTCGATGATCAGCGCCTGACTGGTTCCGAGTCGATGCAGAATGTAGGTGGCGAGTACGTCGGAATCGGAACGCAGAATCTTGACGAACAGCGGATGGAGCCGAATGCGGTCCGCTACTTCACCGACGGCAGTCACGAGCTGATCGCGAGCCGACGCGGTGGCGTCGAAACTCGGGATCAGGGCACCGATCTCACGAGTGAGCAGGCTCGACACCACTGCTCGTGTATCGGCCCATCTCCGGTACACGGTGGGCCTGCTGACCTTGGCGCGACGCGCGATCTCTGCCAAGGTCGTGCGCTTCACTCCGTGTTCGAGGATGCAGGACTTGGCCGCGTCGAGAACGGTGTCTTCGACCGATTTCTCGGGAGCATCGGTTCGGGAAGACGATTGGGGGGGCTCGGACGAGGCAAGACTCGACACCGGCTGCTCGATCACGTGCCACCCTTCGCAATTCGGACAAAAGTACTGAACTTCAAGCGACAACAGTCTCTTTCGTTACAGTACCTCACGGTTACACGCACATTCGGCCCGAAAGTCACCGATATCACGCATGCGCGATGCATGCCGGAGGCATTCGGCCACCAATCGCCTCGGTCACCACCACGGCAATCGTCAACCCTGGCAAGCTGATCGATGTGACAGACGAATCGGTGCGGCCATGACCCGATCGGTGACGGTGTTGACCAATCCGATGGCCGGCGGTGGGCGGGCAGGGCATGCCGGACGGAGCGCCGTGGCGCGACTGCGGGAGCGGGAACTGCACGTGACGACCATCGAGGGCCGCACCCCCGGGGACGCGTTGACATTGCTGGAGAAGGCCGTCGGCAGCGGTACGGAGGCCGTGGTCGCGGTCGGCGGCGACGGGCTCGTCAATCTCGTCGTTCAAGTGCTCGCCGACACCGATGTCCCGATGGGCCTGATCCCGGCCGGCACCGGCAACGATCTGGCACGAACCCTGGGACTGCCTCTCGACGATCCTGCTCGCGCAGCCGACATCGTTGCCGACAATGTCACGCGCGCAATCGATCTCGGACGAACAGGCGAGCGCTGGTTCGCCACCGTCCTCTCCAGTGGTTTCGACTCGCTGGTCACCGAGAGGGCCATGCGACTGCGCTGGCCGCGTGGACCTCTCCGGTACAACGCGGCCATGATGCTGCAGCTGGCGTCACTCCGAAAGCTCCCGTACGTCATCGAACTGGACGATGCCGAGCTTCGTCTGGACGCCACCTTGGTGGCGGTCGGAAACGGCAGGAGTTACGGAGGCGGCATGGTCGTGTGCCCTGCCGCGCGGGTGGACGACGGTCTGCTCGATGTCACCGTCGTTCGCGGGGTGAGTCGGACGCGACTGCTCACTCTGTCGCCGACTCTCTATCGGGGAACACACATCGACCTGCCCGAGGTCGATACATACACCTCGACGCAGGTCACCCTGCGGTGCGACGGAATCATCGCCTACGCGGACGGTGAGCGCGTCGCGGAACTACCTGTCACCGCTCGCTGCGCACCGCGGGCACTTCGAGTGTTCGTCGATCGGGGTTCTGCACCTCGAGGGTGAACCTGACCGCTGGGTCAGAACTTCAGCGACGAACGGTCGTCGTTCGAGGAGATCGCCTTGTACAGCCACACCAGCCCCAACACGATCGCGCCTGCAACCACGAGCCAGAAGACACCCTTGATGATGGTGCCCAGAAGCGCAAGCGCAATCCAGATCAGAACGATGAATCCCAGTACTTTCCAGAACATGAGTGCTCCTACCGTGTCGCCGCGCACCGTGTCGTATCGCGTACTTCGATACTGGCACCCGAGCGCGACGAGCACATCGGGGTGAACCCTGAATTGTCTCAGCGGTGTCGGGCCCGGATAGCGTCGATCTCGGTGAGCGCCTCGGCCCATCCCTGCAATCGATCCGTCGCCGACAGCAGCTCGCGTCGATGCGATTCCACGACCGTCGCCGACACCGATCCGGCCGGTCCGGTCATCCGCGCGGCCGCAGCGACGAGCTGCTCGTACTGATCGACCCCGGTAGCGAGTTCGGCTGCAGCCGAGGCTATTCCGCCGCGCAGATGCTCGCGGGTCACAGCGCTCGCTGCCCCCGCACGTTCCAGAGCGGCGATGTCCACGGCCACTCCTTCGAGACCGCGGGCTGCATCGGACGTCACACCGATCATCTCCTCGACGTCGTCGGCACCGATCGTCTCGGACCTCGCCAGGATCCCCAACAACTCGAACAGACTCTGCTCGGCACCGGCCAGTCGAGTCATCGACTCGTACGCGACGGATCCGCGCTGCGGCGACACACGCTTGGTCGGTAGGCCAACGGGGACCGGTTGGGCTCGAAGATGCCGCAACCGCGTCACCGCGAATGCCGCAGGTACGGCCATCAGGGCAGCGCTACCGCCGCCCACGAACAAAGTCCACTCCGGGGCCGACAGCACGGCCATCCCCGCAGTTCCCACCGCGGTCGTCGTGGACGCGGCACCGAACCTGATTCCGCGTCGTCTGGCGCGGCGAATCTTCTTCAGATGCTTGACGCGCGGGTCTCTTCGACGTCCGGCGGCGTCGAGAATCGAGGTACCGACACTACGAGCGGATTCCGCCAGAGACCTCACCACCGCGCCGGACTCGGTGACGGCTGAGGTCACGGCCTCTCGATCGAGCGAAGCGGCCGGCCGCTTACGCGACCGGCCGGATTCGTGTTCTCTTCTACCCATGTCGACGCTCTTGTCGGACGACCGAGCTGTTCGTCAGGTCGATCTACGCCTGAGCCGGAGGCTCGGGCGTCGCGTCCGGGGACTTGGCAATCGAGGGCTTCGCCGCGGCGTTGCCGGACGGCAGCGAGTCGCCTGCCATCGAAGCGCGGATCTGCTCCAAGCGGCTGTGGCCTGCCATCTGCACGGATGCCTGCTGGACCTCCATCATGCGACCGGAGACCGAGTTCTGAGCCAGCTCCGCCGATCCAAGGGCATCGGCGTAGCGACGCTCGATCTTGTCGCGTACGGCGTCGAGGCTCGGGGTGTTTCCGGGCGCGGACAGGGTGCTGTCCATCGACCGCAGGGACTCGCTGACCTTCTCCTGCATCTTCGCCTGCTCGAGCTGGCTGAGCAGCTTGGTGCGTTCTGCGACCTTCGACTGCAGAGCCATGGCGTTCTGCTCGACGGCCTTCTTGGCCTGAGTGGCCGCCTGAAGAGACTGGTCGTGCAGGACCTTCAGGTCCTCGACGCTCTGCTCGGCGGTCACCAACTGCGCGGCGAAGGCCTCGGCTGCGTTCGTGTACTGCGTGGCCTTCTCGATGTCGCCCGCGGTGGCGGCCTGATCGGCCAGCGTCACCGCCTGCCGTGCGTTGGCGTTGAGCTTCTCGACCTCGTCCAGCTGCCGGCTGAGCTTCATCTCGAGCTGGCGCTGATTACCGATGACGGACGCGGCCTGCTGGGACAGCGCCTGATGCTGCCGCTGCGCGTCTTCGATCGCCTGCTGGATCTGAACTTTGGGGTCGGCCTTCTCGTCGATCTTGGAATTGAAGAGCGCCATCATGTACTTCCAGGCTTTGACGAAAGGATTAGCCATGGGGTGGTCCTGCCTCCATCTGTTGCGCCGCGGTGGCCGCGTACGGGTCGGCTGCTCTCGCAGTGACCGAAATGAACCTGTCCGTGCTGTGAAAGTCGGGTGCGTGGTCTGGGTCAGGAGTGGAAACTGAGTACTTTTCCGATCTTAGGCGGCGGCGAGAGCTCTGGCAGCAGGTGCCGGAATCACGACGCGAGTATCGCCGTCGATGCGGGTGGCGACCGCCGCCTCGTCGAGCCGCGCGGCGGCGGTGGAGGCGTCGGACAGTGTCACACTGACATCGCTCATGACGTCCGAGAGCGGGACGGCGAGGGCGTCGCAGATCGCGGCGAGGAGTTCGCTCGACGCCTCCTTGCGACCGCGTTCCACCTCGGAGAGGTATCCGAGGCTGACGCGTGCGGTGTTCGAGACTTCACGCAGGGTTCGGCTCTGTGCGACGCGAGTACGCCGCAAACTGTCGCCGAGTGCTTCACGCAATAGCAGCGCCATCTCGCTCCTCCTCGTTGGTGTTCGTGCCGACGTCTGTGCCGTCGAGACGACAACGTTCATATCTCGTTCGTCCGGAGCCGTCACGATGTTCAACGTCCCAGCCGGTCCGATTGGTTCCCGACCCTATATGCCCGTTCACTCCAACACGCGCCGAAGTTGCTCCGACACGGCTGCCAAGACTGTATCTCGCCGAATCGTCGGCCTGCTCGCTCCCGTTCGACATGGCCGCTGTCGAGGTCACGTCGGGACGATTCACGTCGAGGTCACGCCTCGGCGCAGGCGAACGGCCTGCACCACGTAGTCCAGGCCGGTGTACACCGTGAGCAGTACCGCCAGCGCCATCAACGCAACCGCCACCGGGTCCACGACGCTCGGCAGCGGGCACAGGTACACCCCTATCGCGAACGTCTGCACCAGAGTCTTCACCTTGCCGCCGCGGCCTGCGGGGATGACGCCGTGCCGGATGACGGCGAACCGCACGGCGGTGATACCGATCTCCCGCACCCCGATGATCACCGTCACCCACCAAGACAGATCGCCCAACATCGACAGTCCGACGAGCGCGGCACCGATCAGCGCCTTGTCCGCGATGGGGTCGGCCATCTTCCCGAAATCGGTGACGAGACCGTACTTGCGGGCCAACTGACCGTCGATCCGGTCGGTGATGGCAGCAGCGGCGAAGATCGCGGTTGCCGCCAGTCGCCACGACGTGTCCTGGCCGTCGCCGACGAACAGCGCTGCGAGAAAAACCGGAACCAATGCGATTCGGAGCACCGTGAGAACGTTCGCGATGTTGAGCAACGGCACTTCGTCCGGTCCACCGGAGACGGCGTTGCCGTGGGGCAGCCCCGACTTGCGCGGAGTCTCCCCTGTGCCGGAGGCCCGATCGTTCGGGATCTCACCACTGGATGGAACGCCGTGACCAGGCGCAACCGGCCCACTCATCGGCACACCCGCGAACCGTCGAAGACGTACCGGTCGGTGTGTCGGCTTTTGCGCAGCACCGATCCGCCGAGACGGGGACACAGCTCACGAAGCGACACACGAAAAGTTTATCGGTTGAGGTACTGACTACTGTTCACCCCATGACTTCTGGGCCGAATCGGGCGAGTCGCGACATCGCAGACCCCGAATCCGACGTGCATTCCGACATCGCGGACCGTGGCTCCGCCGGCGACGGCACCCTCGTCGTGCGTCGCGCCAGGACCTCCGACATCCCCGAGATCAAGCGTTTGATCGACATCTACGCCGGACGCATTCTGCTCGAGAAGAATCTCGTCACCCTGTACGAGGCGGTGCAGGAATTCTGGATCGCCGAGCGTGACGGCGAAATCATCGGCTGCGGTGCGTTGCACGTGCTGTGGGCCGATCTCGGCGAGGTTCGCACGGTCGCGGTCGATCCGGCCGCGAAGGGGCACGGTGCAGGCCACCTGATCGTCGCCAAACTGATCGAGGTCGCTCGTGATCTGGCGCTGCAGAAGGTGTTCGTGCTGACGTTCGAGGTGGACTTCTTCTCCCGACACGGGTTTGCCGAGATCGACGGAACCCCCGTGACGGCCGAGGTCTACGCGGAGATGTGCCGTTCGTACGACACCGGCGTGGCGGAGTTCCTCGACCTGAGTTACGTCAAACCGAACACTCTGGGCAACACGCGGATGCTGCTGTCGCTCTGACAGAATTCTTGGATCACCCCTCGAATCCGGAAGAGAGCTCCATGCCCCTGATCGCCGTCAGCTACACCTACTCACCCGCCACCACGGACGGACGCGACACCCATCGCGCAGCCCACCGCGCCTGGCTGGCCGATCTGCTCGAGCAGAAGACCCTGGTGTCGAGCGGACCGTACGCCGACGGCAGCGGGGCGCTGCTGCTGGTGGACGGCCCGGATGCCGCCACCGTCGAAACGCTGTTCGCACAGGACCCGTTCGCGGTGGAGAACCTGATCGAGTCGGCGACGTTCCACGAGTGGACGCCCGTCATGGGCACCTTCACGTCCTGATCTTTCCGATCACCCGGTTCGGGTGAATGGACCACTGCACCGCCGAGACGGCTGCAATGGTCCATTCACCCCGACCGGGAGCGTCAGAACTCGTCCGACGCGGGCTGCTCGTCCGGGTCGCCGCCCTTGATCGACCACAGCAGACCGTCGAGCTCGTCCGGTTTGACGAGCACCTCGCGGGCCTTCGATCCCTCACTCGGGCCGACGACTCCGCGATTCTCCATCAGGTCCATCAATCGCCCGGCCTTGGCGAAGCCGACTCGAAGCTTGCGCTGCAGCATCGACGTCGAACCGAACTGGCTCGTCACTACCAGCTCGACCGCCTGCAACAGCACGTCGAGGTCGTCACCGATGTCGGGGTCGACGTCCTTCTTGTCCGAGACCTTCGCTGCGGTGACGGTGTCGTTGTACTCGGGCTCGGCCTGGTTCTTGGCGAAGTCGACGACGGCAGCGATTTCCTCGTCGGTGATGAACGCACCCTGCAGACGCGTCGGCTTACCGGCACCCATCGGCAGGAAGAGCGCGTCGCCCATGCCGATCAGCTTCTCCGCGCCCGGCTGGTCCAGGATGACGCGGGAGTCGGTCAGCGACGAGGTGGCGAAGGCCAGACGCGACGGCACGTTCGTCTTGATCAGACCGGTGACGACGTCGACGGAGGGACGCTGGGTGGCGAGCACCAGGTGGATGCCGGCTGCGCGCGCCTTCTGCGTGATCCGCACGATGGCTTCCTCGACGTCCCGGGGAGCGGTCATCATGAGATCGGCCAGCTCGTCGACGATCGCGAGGATGTACGGGTACGGCCGATACACCCGTTCGCTGCCCAGGGGTGCGGTGATCTCGCCGGAGCGCACCTTCTTGTTGAAGTCGTCGATGTGACGAACCTTGTTGATCTGCATGTCCTGGTAGCGCTGCTCCATCTCCTCGACGAGCCACGCCAGCGCCGCGGCAGCCTTCTTGGGCTGCGTGATGATCGGGGTGATGAGGTGGGGAATGCCCTCGTAGGGCGTCAGCTCCACCATCTTCGGGTCGATCAGGATCATCCGGACCTCGTCCGGCGTCGCCCGTGCGAGCAGCGAGACGAGCATCGAGTTCACGAAGCTGGACTTACCGGAACCGGTGGATCCGGCCACCAGCAAGTGAGGCATCTTCGCGAGGTTGGCACTGACGAAGTCGCCCTCGATGTCCTTACCGAGTCCGATCACCAACGGATGGTGATCCTTTCGCGTCGACGGCGCAGTCAGCACGTCCGCCAGGCGGACCATCTCACGGTCCGAGTTGGGCACCTCGATACCGACCGCAGACTTCCCCGGGATCGGTGCCAACAGGCGCACGTTGTCGGTCGCGACCGCATAGGCGATGTTGCGTGCGAGTGCGGTGATCTTCTCGACCTTGACGCCGGGACCCAGCTCCACCTCGTAGCGAGTGACCGTGGGCCCGCGGGTGAAACCGGTGACCGCGGCATCGATCTTGAACTGCTCGAGTACCTCGGAGATGGCCTCGATCATGGCGTCGTTGGCCTGGCTGCGGGTCTTGGGCGGGTCGCCGTCGATCAGTAGCGACAGCGACGGAAGCGTGTAATCCCCGTCGACGACGCGATCGACGACGATCTTGTCGTCCTCGGTTGCCTGTTTCGGTTCGGCTGCCTTCACGATGGGCTTCGGCTTGGGCCGCGGGGGCGCGACCGGCTCGGGGGCAGGTGTGGGAACGGCGGCGGCAGGCGTGATGACCTCGGTGGCGGCCTCGGGCGGCGGGGTCTTGCGCGCGCGTGGCGGCTTGGCGACCGGGATGTATTCCTCGGTCGGATAGTTGTCGTACGGGTCCGCGCCGCCGTGGACCGGATAGCCGTCGGCGTCGAAGTTGCTGTCGTAGTCGCCGTAGCCCTCGTCACCGAACTCGGAACCGAAGTCGGCCGGGTCGTACTCGTCGTATTCGTCGCCGCGACTGTCGGTGCCGAACAGTGCACGCATCCGATCGGGTACGTCGCGGACGGTGGTGCCGGTGAGCAGGAGTACTCCGAACAGCCCGGCGAGCAGCAACAACGGCACGGCCAGCCATACGGTGAGGCCGTCGGCGATGGGCCCACCCGCCACGTATCCGACGAAGCCTGCGCCCTCGGATCGGCCGGCGGCATCGGTCGGTGAACCAGCGGCCATGTGCCACAGTCCGAGGATCGGCAGGCCGAGCAGAATCGATCCCAGGACCAGGCGCGGCCGTACCTCGGGATGCGGTTCGGAGCGCATCAGAACGACAGCGATTGCGACACCGAGCACGGGCGCGACGTAACCGGCTTCACCGATCACGGCGCGGATGCCTACCTCGATCCATTCGCCGACCGGTCCCCCGGCGCTCAGCCACACACTCGCGGCGACGACAACACTGACGGCGATGAGTCCGAGGGCAATTCCGTCCCGCCGGTGACCGTGTTCGATGTCGGCGGCCTTGCTCACCGTCCGAGTCGTGGCACCGACTCCGCGCGCCGCCATCGACCAGGTGGACGCGATGCCCCGCCCGATCGCGTCGAGCGCACCGCGTGACTTCTTCTTCGCCGCAGGCCGCCGAGCCGTCGACGCGCCCCTGGCTGGGGCCTTGCCACGCGAGGATGCGTTCGCGCGGGACGTCGCCGGGTTGCGCGGCGCGGTGGGCTTCTTCGGCGTCGTGACGGTGCGCGCGGTACGGCCGCCACCGGATTTACGGGCGGTGCCGGACGCGCGCGCGGAGCCGGATCCGCTGGACCCGGCCCTGGCGGTGGAGGTGCTGGTCTTTCCTGCCATGCCCCCAGGCTAGTCGCAACAGCCCCGTCGAAACCATCCGCAACACCAGTAACAGCGGAGGTGAATGTGTCAGAAGCTCAGATCGAGCGCCTTCACAGCAGCGACGTCGTCTGCCGAACCCTCGTACAGCACCTCGATCCGGTCGCGTCCGAACGCGTAGAGCAGTAGTTCCGACGGCTCCCCCACCACGGTCACGCCGGGGCCCGAGCCGCCCTTGAACGTGGCCCGTCGGCCATCGGGAGTGCGCACGTGGACAGGTACGGGCGAGGAGCGGTGACCGCCCCGACCCACCAGACGAACCTGTGGCCAGAGCCGGGTCTCCACCGCACTGGGCAACACTCGCCGAGTCCAGTTCTCGCCTGCCCGGCGCAGATCCTCGTGATGAACGAACATCTCGCCGAGATTGATCAGCGGATCCAGCAGTGCGAACGGCGACCAGATAGGCGGCCCCGTCCGCACGTCCTCCACCACTGTCGTGAACGGCTTGTTCGCCACGGAACGCTGGACGCGTTCCGTGTACCCCGCGAGCGGAGAAAGAAAAATGCCAGGCGATGCGTCCAGGCGTCGCTCGCGGACGACGAGATGCGCTGCGAGATCTGCCGCTGTCCACTCACCGCACAGCGTCGGCGCATCGGGACCCACGTCGAGAAGGGTCTGGACCAGCTGAGAACGTTCATCCTGGGCAAGGCTCACACCGACCACGGTACGTCCCGAGCCGACCGACGGCATCCCGCCGGCCCCACACTCCCCGATGTTCGACGCGCCCGAGGCGTCGGTAGCCTCCCAACAGTGCCGGTATCGGAAATTCTCGTCATCCTCCTCGCCGGACTCGGAGCCGGAGCAATCAACGCCGTCGTCGGTTCCGGGACGCTGATCACGTTTCCGACGTTGGTCGCATTCGGCTACCCCCCGGTGGTCGCCACCATGTCCAACGCGGTGGGACTGGTCGCGGGAAGCGTCTCGGGCACGTGGGGCTATCGCCGCGAACTGCGCGGACAGTGGCATCGACTGCGGTGGCAGTTGCCCGCCTCCTTCTTCGGAGCGCTCGGCGGGGCCTGGCTGCTGTTGCATCTACCCGAAACCGTCTTCGCCGCAGTGGTTCCGGTGTTGCTCATCGGTGCGCTGATTCTCGTTGTCGCACAACCGAGAATCCAGGCCTGGGCCAAGCGGCGATCGGAGGCCGCCGGCAAGGCCGCGAACCACATCAGCCGGACCAGGATGGCCTTGGTCACCGGCGGCACTCTGCTGGTGGGAATCTACGGCGGCTATTTCACTGCGGCACAGGGCATTCTGCTCATCGGGGTGATGGGGGCACTGCTCCCCGAAACGATGCAGCGGATGAACGCAGCCAAGAATCTGTTGTCGCTGGTCGTCAATGTCGTTGCAGCGGTGACGTACACAATCTTTCGATTCGACGACATCAGCTGGCAGGCAGCCGGACTGATCGCGGTCGGCTCCCTGATCGGTGGAGCCGTCGGAGCACGCTACGGCCGCCGGCTCTCGCCGGCGGCCCTGCGTGGTGCCATCGTCGTTCTCGGTCTGATCGGACTCTGGCGACTACTCGTCTAGACGATCGCGTCCAGTTCGGCTGCGGGCGCGCCTAGTTGGACTGCGGTTGCGGCTTGACCGCGATGATCGTCGGAACGATCATCGGCTTGCGGCGATACTTGTCCGCCACCCACCGACCGACGACACGACGCACTGCCTGCGCGATGCGGTGCGTATCGGACACGCCGTCGGACGCCAGACGCTGCAACTCCGACTCGACGAGCTGACCGGCTTCCTTGAGTGCGGCCGGATCGTCGGAGAATCCGCGACCGGACACCTCGGGTGCGGTCACTGCACGTCCGGTGGCCGAATCGACGGCGACGCTGATCGCGATGAATCCGCCCTCGCCCAGTACGAGTCGATCGGACAGCGTCGAATCGCCGACGTCACCGACCGAGAGGCCGTCGACGTACACATGCCCCACGGGCACCTGTCCGACGATCTCGGCGAGACCGTCGACCATGTCGACGACCACGCCGTCCTCGGCCAGCACCACACGCTCCTCGGGGACACCCGTCGCCTTGGCCAGTGCCGCGTTGGCGCGCAGGTGACGCCACTCGCCGTGTACCGGCATGGCATTGGTGGGTCGAACCGCGTTGTACAGGTACAGCAGCTCACCGGCCGAGGCGTGGCCCGAGACGTGAACCTTCGCATTCTGTTGCGTCACAACGGTCGCACCACGCTTGGCGAGGCCGTTCACCACCGCGAACACCGAGTTCTCGTTGCCCGGGATGAGCGAGGACGCCAGCACCACGAGATCGTTCGCCTTGACGTTGATCTGGCGATGCTCGCCGCGAGCCATCCGGGACAGCGCCGACAGCGGCTCGCCCTGCGAACCGGTGGAGATCAGTACCAACCGGTCGTCGGGAAGCGTTGCGGCAGTGTCGACATTGACCTCGAGGCCGTCGGGCACACGCAGATAGCCGAGATCCTGAGCGATCTGCATGTTGCGGACCATCGACCGACCGACGAATGCCACCCGACGGTTGTACCGCTCGGCGACATCGATGACCTGCTGGATGCGATGCACGTGACTGGCGAACGACGCGACGATGACGCGCTGCTTCGCCTTGCCGATGACGGTGTCGAGCACTCCGCCGATCTCACGTTCGGGCGTGACGAATCCGGGCACCTCGGCATTGGTGGAGTCGACCAGAAACAGGTCGACGCCCTCGTCGCCGAGCCGCGAGAAGCCGGCCAGGTCCGTCAGCCGGCCGTCGAGTGGCAGTTGATCGAGCTTGATGTCACCCGTGTGCAGCACCAGACCGGCGTCGGTTCTGATGGCAATGGCGAGCGCGTCGGGAATCGAGTGGTTCACCGCGAAGTACTCGCAGTCGAACGGTCCGTGCTGCGTGTGCTGACCTTCGATGACCTCGACGAGGTTCGGCCGCAACCGGTGCTCACGGCACTTCGCCGCGACGAGCGCGAGGGTGAACTTGGATCCGACGACGGGCAGGTCGGGACGCAGGCGAAGCAGGAACGGGACAGCACCGATGTGGTCCTCGTGACCGTGTGTCAGAACCACGGCCTCGACGTCGGCCATGCGGTTCTCGATGTGCCGGAAGTCGGGCAGGATCAGGTCGACACCCGGCTGCTGGTCCTCGGGGAAGAGCACGCCGCAGTCGATGATCAGCATTTTGCCCTGATGCTCGAACACCGTCATGTTGCGACCGATTTCCCCGATGCCACCGAGCGCGACCACTCGCAGGCCCTTGAACGGGGCCTTCGGCGGTGTGCCCAGACGCTCCGTCGGGTCGAATTCACGACGTTTGTCGGGACGCTGAGTGCGCGCCGAGTTCTGCACCATCGGCTTGCCCTGCCTGGCCCCTGCCGGTTGGCCCTGCTTCGGGGCCGGACGCTCGGAGGGGGGTCCGGCGTTTCGGGTTGCGCGTCCGCGCGATCTGTTCGGTCGTGTCATACAAGAACTCCTGCCGCCCGCAGCTCTGCTGCGAGCAATTCGAGGTGGTCGATGCTCGGAGGCACCTGGGGAAGTCGTGGTTCGCCGACATCGATTCCGATGAGGCGAAGGCCGGCCTTCGATGCGCTGACGCCACCGAGGCGCGCGACCGAACGAATGACCGGAATGAGGCTGACGTTGATCGCCTGTGCACGCGCGATATCGCCCATCATGAACGCGGTGTGCAGCTCACGGAGACGAGCCGGAACGAGGTGGCCGATGACACTGACGAAGCCGGTTGCCCCGACCGACAGCCAGGGCAGGTTCAGCGGGTCGTCGCCGGAGTAGAACTGCAATCCGGTCGACGCGATCAGTTCGGCACCGGCGTTCAGATCGCCCTTGGCGTCCTTGACCGCGAGGATCCGCGGATGCTCGGCCAGCCGACGCAACGTCTCGGTCTCGATGGGGACTACCGACCGCGGCGGAATGTCGTAGAGCATCACGGGCAGGTCGGTGGCGTTCGCGACCGCGGTGAAGTGTGCGTACAAGCCGGCCTGCGGTGGCCGGGAGTAGTACGGGGTGACCACCAAGAGACCGTGTGCGCCTGCACGGGCGGCGTCACGAGCGAGTTCGACGCTGTGCGCGGTGTCGTTGCTGCCGGCCCCCGCGATGATGCGAGCTCGATGGCCGACCGCAGCGATCACCGCGCGGAGCAGTTCGAGCTTCTCGTTCTCGGTGGTGGTGGGCGATTCGCCCGTCGTTCCGGCCAGAACCAGGCCGTCGTTGCCCTGCTCGACGAGATGATGTGCCAGCCGAACGCCCGCATCGATATCCAACTTACCGTCCGCTGTGAACGGGGTCACCATGGCGGTGAGCACCGTACCGAACACAGGCGCAACGGAAGGAGCGGCGTCACCGTAGGTCATGGCAGCAGATTACCCGGTGCTTTACCCACTCTCGCGCAGCGGGACTCCCCGCCGACACTCGCCACGTGTACCCGGTCTCGGCCGCAACCGAACCTCGCCGTCAGACCTCGGTCACGAACGGACTGCGGGCCACTTCCGTGCCGTCCGGCAGCGTCGAGATCTCGAAGTCGCCGAACACGTCCGGAGCCACTCCCACGAGCTTACGCAGACATTCGACGGCAACACGGCGAATTTCCACGTCTGCGTGCTCCGAGGCACGCATCGACACGAAATGCCGCCATGCACGGTAGTTTCCGCTCACCACCACGCGCGTCTCGGTCGCGTTCGGCAACACCGACCGGGCCGCCTGCCGCGCCTGTTTGCCCCGCAGGGCGGCATTGGTGACCGATTCCAGCTTTCCCTCCAGCGCACCGAGCAGCTCGGTGTACGCCGCCCGGCTCGCCTCGGTCGCCGACGCGAACAACGCCTCGAGCTCGGGATCACCCTCGACAGCCGGCGGAAGAACCACGTTGGCGTCGTGCTCGGGAACGAATCGCTGCGAGAGCTGCGAGTAGGAGAAGTGCCGGTGCCTGATCAGCTCGTGCGTGCACGATCGCGAGATTCCGGTGATGTAGAAGCTCACGCTCGCGTGTTCGAGAACCGAGAGGTGTCCGACATCGAGCAGATGACGCAGATACGACGCATTGGTCGCGGTCCGGGGATTGGGCTTGGACCAGCTTTGGTAGCAGGCACGTCCGGCGAACTCGACCAACGCCTGCCCACCGTCCGCATCGGTTTCCCAGGGAATGTCGACCGGCGGAACGAACTCGGTTCGGGCGACCAGTTGCACTCTCAGCGCAACCGTCCGCGGCACAGCTCTACCTTCGTTTTCTGCTGACACCGCACAACCCTAAACGCGGCA
Organism: Rhodococcus sp. 14-2483-1-2; assembly: GCF_002259405.1. Taxonomy (GTDB): domain Bacteria; phylum Actinomycetota; class Actinomycetes; order Mycobacteriales; family Mycobacteriaceae; genus Rhodococcoides. Next base: position 553,422 of record NZ_NPFW01000022.1, read on the forward strand.
CCGATGCCCGGCGAACGATGACGTCACGACGCTGCCGCTTGACGTCACCAGGGGTGCTTGACCGACGTCAACCATGACGTCACACTGGCGTCATGGAACTGGACAAGTACACCGCGTCGCTACGCACGGATCTACTCGCGGCGGCCGCTCTGGGAGACGAGCACACCCGCCAGACGGCCGAAGCACTCGGCAAGACGGCGGAAGCCTCGGCCAGATTGATGCTGCTCACGGCGCTGTCGGACTTCGCAGCAGAGGTATCGAACGACCTGGACGGACATACGGTCACCGTTCGCCTCGACGGTACGCAGGCGCACGCGGATGTTCGACGCGAAAGCCCCGTTCCCGGCCTGCACGACGGCGATCCGGCGGAGCCCGTCACCGAGGACTACCCGACCATGGACGACGTGTCCGGTGAGGTCCGACGGGTGACGCTGCGACTGGTCGAACAGATCAAGGAACGTGCCGAGGACGCCGCGAACAACAGCGGAGTGTCACTCAATTCGTGGTTGTCGCAAGCGGTTCAGGGCGCACTGCGCGATCAGATGCGCAAGGATCGCGGCTGGAACAACTGATCGGCCCTACTTCTTCTCGCGCCACTCCCGCTCGAACGGCAACCGCCATGCGTGTGGAGCGATGAGTTGATGAATGGCGTTGGGCCCCCACGAGCCCGGTGCATACAGGCGAACCGGGGGCGGGTCGGCGAGCAGCGGTTCGGACACTTTCCACAGCCGCTCGATGCCCTCGGCCGTGGTGAACAGCGTGTGGTCGCCGTACATGGCGTCGAGAATCAGCCGTTCGTACGCTTCGAGGACGTCGCCGACTCGTTCGGTTTCGTGAACTGCGAACTGCATGCTGAGTTTGTCCAGGCGCATTCCGGGACCGGGGCGCTTACCGTAGAACGACAGTGACACCTTCGAGGCGTCCGCAAGGTCGAAGGTCAGGTGGTCGGGACCTTGCGCACCCACGCCCGAGCCGACCGGGAACATGCTCTTCGGTGGTTCCCTGAAGGCGATCGAGATGATGCGTTGCCCCTCGGCGAGGCGTTTTCCGCTGCGCAGGTAGAAGGGCACTCCGGCCCAGCGCCAATTGTCGATCTCGCACTTGAGTGCCACGAAGGTGTCGGTGTCGGAATCGGCAGCCACCCCCTCCTCCGAGCGATAGCCCGTGTACTGGCCTCGCACAACGTTTTTCGGGTCCAGCGGCATCATGGATCGGAAGACCTTGTTCTTCTCCTCGCTGATGGCGCGGGGTTCGAGCGCCGTCGGCGGTTCCATCGCCATGAACGCCAGCACCTGGAACAGGTGGGTGACCACCATGTCCCTGTACGCACCGGTGGATTCGTAGAATCCGGCGCGCCCGTCCAGGGCGAGCTTCTCCGGGATGTCGATCTGGACGTGATCGATGAAGTTGCGGTTCCAGATCGGCTCGAACAACCCGTTGGCGAAGCGGAAGGCCAGGATGTTCTGCGCGGGTTCCTTGCCGAGAAAGTGATCGATTCGGAAGATCTGATCCTCGTCGAACGTTTCGTGAACCCGGGCGTTCAGTGCGATCGCACTCTCGAGGTCGGTGCCGAACGGCTTCTCCATGATGATCCGGGAGCGCTTCACCAGATCTGCCGACGCGAGCGTATCCACCACTGCCAGAGCAGCTCTCGGGGGAACCGACAAGTAGTGCAGCCGTTTGGCGCTTCCTCCGAGCTCGATCTCGGCCTCGGCCACGGCCTCCCCCAGCGCCGCCGGTCCTGCCTTCTGCGACACGTAGGTCAGTCGCGAGGCGAAACGACTCCATTGCTCGTCGCCGACCTTGCGACTCGAGTGGGTGTTGATCGATTCGCGAGCGAGAGCGCGGAATTCGTCGGTCGACAGCTCTTCCAGCGATGTGCCGACGACCCGGATGTTCGGCGCGAGATCGGACAGCGCCAGATGCATCATCCCGGACAGCAGTTTTCGCTTGGCCAGGTCTCCTGTCGCCCCGAACAGGACGACGACCTGGGGTGGGAGTTCCGTGGCGGTGTCCGTCCGGCGTGAAGTCACGGTTCGAATAGTGGCACCGATCCTGCCCGAGTGCACTTCGGCGGGATTCGACCCGGCCGGCAGGCGTCAACGCAATGCGGCGACGAGGTCTCCCCGGTCCCCCACCACCACGCGTTCGAGTTCGAGCCAATCCGCCATCTCTCGCAGCACCTCTCGTAGTCGAGGCGCGATGTCACCGGCGTTGCGGTCGCCCTCGACGTACGCCGCGATCACGTGCAGTTCGGACTGCGCTCGCACTGCCTTGAGATCTACGCGGGCCACCAGATGCCCGTCGAGCAGAAAGGGAAACACGTAGTAGCCGTGAACTCGCTTGTGCTGTGGGGTGTATATCTCGATTCGGTAGTGGAAATCGAAAATTCGCTGCACGCGCGGCCGGTAGAAGATCATCGGATCGAACGGGCACAGCAGTGCGGCGGCGGTGGCCGTTCGCGGTGTTCTCGCCTCGCGGTGCAGGTATGCCGGTGCGTTCCAGCCTCGGACGGTCACCTGGTCGAGCACACCGTCCTCGACCAGTTCGCCGATCGCCGCCTTCGCCTGCTTCTGCGAGAGCCGGTAGTAGTCCCTCAGATCCGGCTCGGTACCGATTCCCAGTGCCCGAGAGGACTTTTCGATGAGTCGACGTACCGCCTCCGGTTCGTCGACGCGCCTGTGCAGAACGTTCTCCGGGATCACTCGTTCACTGAGCTCGTACCGGCGCACGAATCCCGTCCGTGCCGGCACGGTCACCACGCCTGCCGCGAACAGCTGTTCGCAGACGACCTTGACATCGCTGCGATCCCACCAGGGCCCTTTACGACCGGGTGTGTCCACCTCGAGGTGCTTCTCGATGTCACCGGCGCTGGCCGCACCGTTGTCGCCGATCACCGCGAGGACGTCGTCGACGAGAGTCGGTTCGCGATCGAGAATGTGGGCGGCTCCGCCCCACCGCCCGTGTCGATACAACTCCATTCGCCACCGCATCAGCGGCCAGTCCTCGACGGGCAGCAGTGCGGCCTCGTGGGCCCAGTACTCCACCAATCGACGAGGCCGACGCGCGGTGTCGGTCCATGCGGCGTCGTCGACGATCGTGCGGTCGTAGGCACCGACACGACTGAACACCGGTGCGTAGTGCGCGCGCACCACCACCGACACCGAGTCGATCTGCAACAACCCGGTGGTGTCGATGGCTGCGTGAACTGCGGTCTTGCTCGCCGGCCGAGTACGCGACCGTCTCGATGCCAGCCCTTGGGCGGCCAGCGCGGTACGACGAGCGGCGGCGGCACTCATCTCCTGCATCGGATCAGCCTGTCACGGCCCACCGACACATCGACTCAGGTGCTGAACAGGTTCGCCGCCTTGAGGATCAATTCGTACAGCCCGTAGGCGAACGGCACGGCAACCCAGGCCCATGCGACCGCCATCGTGACCTGCCTCTGTCCGCCGCTCATGCTTTCGCTCCTGTGGTCGTCGCGGCCTTCGCCGGATCGGCTTCGTGGTATTTCGATGCAACCGGCTTGATGGCTTCGTTGGCCAGGAACCCGACCACCAGCAGACCGATCATCACGTAGAACGCCGGCAGGTATCGGCCGGTGGTGCCGGGCTCTCCGGCGTCGGCGATGGCATTGACGATCAGCGGCCCCAGCACACCGGCCACCGACCACGCGGTGAGGAGTCGTCCGTGGATCGCGCCCACCTGATACGTACCGAAGAGGTCCTTGAGGTAGGCCGGAACCGTCGCGAAACCCGCACCGTAGAACGAGAGAATCAGCAGGGCCGAGACCATGAACAGGATCTTGTTGGTGTTGGTGAACAAGGCGATGTAGAGGTACAGCAGTGCACCGATACCGAGGTACATCCGATAGATGTTCTTACGCCCCACCACATCGGATACCGAAGACCAGACGAACCGTCCGATCATGTTGGTCAGGGAGAGGAACGCGACGAAACCGGCCGCAGCCGCGGCGAGCGATTCGGGCGAGGTGGCGTCGGGAAAGAAGTCCTGATAGATGCCCGATCCACGTTCGAGAATGCCGATTCCGGCAGTGACGTTGAAGCACAGGACGACCCACAGCAGCCAGAACTGCGGTGTCTTCACTGCGTTCGCGGCCGAGACGTTGTGCGTCGAGATCATCGACGACGACGCGGGCGGGGTCCACCCTGCCGGTGTCCACCCCTCGGCGGGCACTCGAATGAGAACGACTCCCAGCGCCATGAACACCGCGTATCCGACGCCCAGCGTGAGGAACGTCTTGGCGATCGAACCGTCGGTGAAACCGCCGAAGTTCACCATCAGCTGGCTGGTGAGCGGGGACGCGATGAGTGCGCCGCCGCCGAATCCCATGATGGCGATACTGGTGGCCATTCCCGGCCTGTCCGGGAACCATTTCATCAAGGTCGAGACGGGTGAGATATAGCCGATTCCGAGGCCGATACCGCCGACGAATCCGTAGCCGAAGATCACCAGCCAGAACTGTCCGAGGGCCATGCCGAGCGCGGACAGCAGCAGTCCGGAGACGAAGAAGACCAGAGAGACGGCCATGGCCCATCGTGGGCCGTTCTTCTCGACGCGGGTCCCGAAGATCGCCGCGGACAGGCCGAGCATCACGATGGCGAGCTGGAACGGAATGGCGGTGACGGTGCCGCTGAGCCCGAGTGCGTCGGGCTGCGAGATGGCGTTCTTGAACACGCTCCACGCGTAGGCGGACCCGATCGCGAGGTGAATGGACAGCGCGGCCGGTGGTATCAACCAGCGGCTCCACTCTGGTGTCGCGACGATGGCAGAGCGGTCGAGAATGCGGAGGGTCATCGAAATCCCTTGCGATAGAATTCGGTACTAAATTGCACTATCCCCTGCAGTCAAACACGGCCACCGCTCTACTCGCTCACAACCGCGAATAGTTTCTTCACCGAACTCACATTCTGACCCGCGTATCCTCGAGGCAGTGGATATCGAGCGGTGGCGCAGCAGATTGCCGGTGAGACGAGCCTCCGACGGCGAGGTGATCGGGTGGACCGTCGGGCACGGCACGAGTGCGCAGGACGAGTACGACGACGGCTATGTGGTCGATGCCGTCAATCCCGCCGGAATCACCGTTGCGCAGGGCGTTCCGATCGAGACCGCCATCGCGCACCTCGAGGATCGCGGTCTGGCATCGCTGTCGGCTCCACACTGGACGAAGGCACCCCTGCCATTGGAATCCGAGACCGATCTGTCTGCACCGCAAGAGGATTGGCCGTGGCGGCGGGTGCTGATGACGCAACTCGACGACAACCGGGTGTGGATTCGGCCCGCATATCCGAGTTGGCCGGAACGCCTGCTCGAAATTCCGCTACCGATCCCGGCCGATGACATTCTGCGCCCGGACTCCCCCGAGAATTCCGATTGAGTCAGTAGCGTCCCAGAACGGACCTCATGGTGTCGGCAAGTTGGGTCAGCCCGGGTTCCTCGACGGGCAGGTGACCGCACCCGTCGAGCATGACGATCTCGGTGTCGGCCCGAATGCGTTCCAGGAAGCGGATACTGACCTCCGGTGGCGTCCACCGGTCGTCGGCGGGGTGGGTCAGCAGTATCGGCGGACCGTCGTAGTCCTCGGGTCGGGTGTGCGAGTAGCCGAAGAAGCTCGCGAGGAAGCCGATCGGAACACGCACTCCGCCGCCTCTGGGGTCACGTGCACACAGGCCGGACAGCTCCGCGTCCAGGCTCATGTTCGCCATGTCGGCCATCCATCTGACGGGTATGCGTGCTCGGCTCGCGACGGCGGCGAGCAGCCGAAGCAGCTGTGGTGCGGGCCCGCCGAGCACGTCGAATCTCGCCGCAGCACGGCGGGCGCCGGGATCGGCCGGGTCGAGCAGACAGGTGGCGATCACCCTGTCCACCAGCCCCGTTCGGTGCGCTACCTCGTACGCGAGCATGCCTCCCATGCTTGCGCCCAACAGGACGAGAGGACGGCCGTCGCGAGACTTCTCGGCAACCACGAGCTCGCACAGCAGATCGATCCAGTCGCGGTAGCGAACGGACGCGGGGTCCGAGACGACGGTATCTCCGTAGAGAGGCAGGTCGGGGCACATCACCTCGACGCCCTCTCGAACGGCGACAGCGGCGTACGGCCACAGCAGACCGGAGTAACCCCCGGCACCGTGCAGGGCCATGACACGGACCTTCGATTCGGGCCGCGCAGCGCGGGCGATGTGAACGCGCGTGTCGCGCCACATCCAGAACGTCGACTCGGGCTTCTCCCCTGGTATTGGCCGATACTGCTCGGGCAGGAATCGGGCATATCGGTCGACGTCCATGCACACGGTATCCGTCAGACCGACAGCCCCGCTGCGACAGTTCCGCCGAGTTCGTAGCAGCGTTCACGTGCGGGCTTGCCGCTCTCGGCGAGGTGCACGGTGCCGAAGACCTTCTCGAGGCCCCAACCCGTCGCGATCTTCTCGATGGCCCGTCCGGCGCCCACGGTGTCGTCGTTGCCGTGAACCCAAGCGGCGTAGGGCTTTCCGGCAACGGCACCGAGGCACGGGTAGTACACGGTGTCGAAGAAGTGTTTCAGAGCTCCGCTCATGTATCCGAAATTCGCCGGTGTTCCGAACAGAAACCCATCTGCGGCAAGCACATCGGGAACGGTCGCGCCGAGAGCAGGCACACTGCGCACATCCACGCCGGTGATCTCGGGGTCGTGCGCGCCGTCGACAACTGTCTCGAGCAGCTCACGAGTGAGCGGGCTCGGGGTGTGATGAACGACCAGAAGGGTGCGCGTCACCGGTGTCAGTTCTCTGCGCGTTCCAGTGCCACAGCACGTTTCATCGTCTCGCGGGCCCGCCCGCGGTCACCGGCGTAATCGTAGGCACGAGCCAGACGATAGGAGTTTCGCCAGTTGTCCGGATCCTTCTCCCATTCGGTCTTGACCTGTTGGAACAACTCGTCTGCGGCATCGCGTTCGATCCGTCCCGACGGCCTACGCGGAAGATCCGCGACGTCGAGTTCGAGGCCCTCCTCGTGGATGCGCGAGGCCAGCCTCTGGTGGTCGAAGCCGGCTTTGAGGGTGGCCCACACGATCCACAACCCGAGTATCGGCAGCAGCAGGACCCCGATCCCCAAGGAGATACTGGCCACGCCGCCGTTCTGGATCAGCGTCACACCGCGCTGGCCGAGCAGGAAGAAGTAGAAGCCGAGAATCAGCACCATCACCGTGATGATGGCGAGCACCTTCGTCGTTTTGTTCACCGTCGATCAGCTCACAGATCCAGCAGCGGATCGAGACCGACGGTCAACCCGGGTCGCCCGGCGATCTCGCGAACTCCGAGAAGGACTCCAGGCGCGAAGGACGTGCGATCGAGCGAGTCGTGCCGAATACTCAGCGTCTCCCCCTGGGTGCCCAGCAGAACCTCTTGATGCGCAACGAGTCCCGCGAGCCGGATCGAGTGCACACGCACTCCGTCCACGTCGGCACCACGTGCGCCGTCGAGTTCGGTCGTCGTCGCGTCGGGGCTCGGCGGAGTGCCTGCGGCGGCGCGTGCCTCGGCAATCAACGCGGCAGTCCGGTACGCCGTTCCCGACGGCGCATCGGCCTTGTTGGGGTGGTGCAGTTCGATCACCTCGACCGAGTCGAAGAACCGGGCGGCCTGCTGTGCGAACCGCATCGACAGCACCGCTCCGATGGCGAAGTTCGGCGCGATCAGCACACCCGTCTGCGGAGATCCCGCCAGCCATTCGCGAACCTGTTCGAGGCGCTGCTCATCGAATCCGGTGGTGCCGACCACTGCATGGATGCCCTGCTCGATCAGGAACTGCAGGTTGTCCATCACCACGTCGGGATGGGTGAAATCGACGACCACCTGGGCGTTCGCGTCGACGAAGTTCGCCAGCGGATCGCCCTGGTCGACGGTCGCCACGAGCTCGAGATCGTCGGCTGCCTCGACGGCGGCACAGATGGCCTGACCTACCTTGCCGCGTGACCCCAGTACCCCTACTCGAACAGGTGCCGTTGCACTCACGTCGTACCCACACTCGTTTCGTCGTCGTCTTGTCGCTTCTACCGACTTCAGAGCCTACTTCTCCACGGTCCGCCCCGGCCGCTACGGTCGTCCGGTGACATCCAGCGTCCTGTTCGCCGACCGAGTCGATCTCGTCCGCGGTGGCCGATACCTGCTCAGTGATGCAACGCTGCGGGTCGAGGAGGGCGAGCACTGGGTTTTGCTCGGCGCCAACGGCGCGGGCAAATCCACCCTGCTCAGCTTGCTCGGCGCGCTCGTTCATCCCACTCACGGTTCCGTGCACGTTCTGGGCCATCGCCTCGGGCGTGTGGACATGCGCGAGTTGCGGACGCACATCGGCCACGTCGATCCACGACTGAGGGTCGAGGCTCCGCTGACGCTCTTCCAGGTCGTGTTGACCGGACTGACCAACACACCGGATCTGATCCCGAGATGGTCGGCCACCGAGGACCAGATTGCGCGCGCTCACCGACTCGTCGAGTCCCTCGGTGTCGCCCATCGACTCGACGCGTCGTGGCACACGCTCTCGCAGGGCGAGCGGGGCCGAGCGCTCATCGCGCGCGCTCTACTTCCCGACCCGGCGCTGCTGCTGCTCGACGAGCCCGCCACCGGGCTCGATCTCGCTGCCCGCGAACAACTCCTGAGTGCACTCGACTCGCTGCGCGCCGAACACCCGACTTTGGCCAGCATTCTGGTGACTCATCACCTCGAGGAAATCCCGACCTCGACCACCCACGCCCTGCTCATCCGTGACGGAAGAGTGCAGACGCAGGGAGCCGTCGACGCGGTGCTGACCACAGAGAACATCAGTGAGTGTTTCGACCATCCCATCGAGATCTCGAAGCAACGCGGCCGGTGGGTCGCCACGGCGGCCCACCGCTGATGCTCGGTCGAAGACAGCTGAAACTCAGTCGAAGACGATGACCTGACGGATCGCGTTACCGTCGGCCAATTCGTCCATGCCGCGGTTGATCTCGTCCAACGTGATTCTCGACGAGATCAGCTTCTCGACGGGAAGCCGTCCCTCACGCCACATCTGGGCGTACGTCGGGATGTCGCGTGCAGGCACCGCCGAGCCGAGGTAGCTGCCGATGATCGTGCGCGCCTCCGCCACCAGGCCCAGCGGCGAGATGGATGATCGGGCGTCGGGTGCGGGGAGACCGACGGTGATGGTCTTGCCGCCGGGAGCCGTTGCAGCGACGGCAGTTTCGAAGGCTCGGGCGTTGCCGGCGGCCTCGATGACGATATCGGCCTTGATTCCCTTCTCGGCGAGCTCGGCGGGCGAATATACCTGCGTTGCACCCAGATCGGTTGCGGTGGAAAGCTTGTCCGGGACCCCGTCGACTCCGATCACCTCACCGGCACCCACCGATACGGCCGTAAGAACAGCTGCCATGCCGACGCCGCCGAGGCCCACCACCATCACCGACTGCCCGGGCTTCGGAGTACCGGCGTTGAGCACCGCGCCGCCGCCGGTCAGTACCGCACAACCGAGGACTGCTGCGATGTCGGCCGGGATGTCGTCCTCGACCGGCACCACCGACTTTCGGCTGACCACCGCGTGGGTGGCGAATCCGGAGACTCCGAGGTGATGCTTGACCTCTTCCCCGTCACGGTGCAACTTGATGCCGCCGCCGAGCAGTGTCCCGGCATTGTTCGACGCACTGCCGGTGATGCAGGGCATCTGGCCGTCGGTGGCGCACCCGGCGCATTCGCCGCAGCGCGGGAGGAACGTCATGACGACACGAGTGCCGACCGCGATGTCGTCGACACCGGGGCCGACTTCCTCGACGCGGCCTGCGGCCTCGTGGCCGAGCAGCATCGGGACCGGACGAACTCGATTGCCGTCGACCACCGACAGATCCGAGTGACACAGCCCCGCGGCTTCGATCCGGATCAGCAGTTCGCCGTCTCCGGGCGAGCCGAGCTCGAGGTCGGAGACGGTGATGGGATGCGAGTCCGCAAAGGGACGAGATCGGCCGATTTCTTCGAGTACTGCGCCGCGAATCTTCATCCCACCAGACTATGCGGCTCCGCTGCAGTGGTGTGGAAAAGTGCCGTGGGGGGCACTCAACCGCACCACTGCGCGTAGCGCACTACAGCGGCAGACGCGGCCTGAGCAGGTGCGCAACCAGTGCCGTCCACCCGGTTTGGTGCGTGGCCCCGAGTCCCTCGCCGGTGTCCCCATCGAAGTACTCGTTGAAACTGGGATGCCTGCTCCACAGTGGGTCGAGGCTGGATTCGATGCGCTCGCCGTCCGCGGGTCTCTTGCCGTCGACCGGTCGGAACAGTCCGGCGAGACCGTTGTCGATCAGATCGGCGGCGTCGGTGAGGGTGCGGTGGTTGCCCGAGCCGGTGGGGATCTCGATGGTGAACGAGTCGCCGTAGTACCGGCCGTAGGCGCGGAGCTTGTCGGCGAGCAGCACGTTCACCGGGAACCACACCGGCCCGCGCCAGTTGGAGTTGCCGCCGAACATGCCGGTGCGCGACTCCCCCGGCTCGTATTCGATGGACAGGCTACGGCCGTCGACGTCGAACGTGACCGGTTCTCGGTACGAGGCCGAGAGCGAACGAATCCCGAAGTGCGACAAGAACTCCTCGGAGTCGAACATGCGGGCCAGGATGCGCTTGAGCCGCTCGGGCTGGACGAGCGTCAGCAGCATGCGCACCTCGCCACCCTCACGCCGAGCCAGCAGCGGGCTGACCATCTCCGGCCGTCGACGCTGAATCCAACGCAGGCGGGCGGTGAGGTCAGGGCATTCCTCCTCGACCCACGGCGGGATCTCGGTCGCCCCGAGAATCGGAAGCAGACCCACCATCGACCGAACCCGCATCGGTACCGCATCGCCCTCGGGTTGCACGAGGACGTCGTAGAAGAAGCCGTCCTCCTCGTGCCACAGCGAAATGTGTTGAGAACCGAACGAATTGACCGCCTTCGCGATCGAGAGGAAGTGCGAGAAGAACTTGGTCGCGACGTCGTCCCAGGCGCTGTCGTGCCGCGCGAGTTCCAGTGCGATCTTGAACATCTGCTGGCAGTAGAACGCCATCCAACTCGTCGCGTCGGACTGCTCGAGCCGGAAGCCGGGAGGCAGCGGTGCCGATCGGTTGAACAACCCGATGTTGTCCATACCGAGGAATCCACCCTCGAAGATGTTCGAGCCCTCCGAGTCCTTGCGGTTGACCCACCAGGCGAAGTTGAGCAGCAGCTTGGTGAACACCCGCACCAGGAACTCGCGATCCCGGTAGCCGTCGATGCGGTAGACGTGCCATGCCGCCCATGCGTGCACGGGTGGGTTGACGTCACCGAACTCCCACTCGTACGCGGGCAGCTGGCCGTTGGGGTGCATGGCCCATTCCCGGCACATGAGCACCAACTGCTCCTTCGCGAAATCGGCATCCACGTGCGCCAACGGAATCGCATGAAAGGCCAGGTCCCAGGCCGCGAACCACGGGTACTCCCACTCGTCGGGCATCGAGATGACGTCGGCCAACGCCAGGTGACGCCAGTGCGCATTGCGCCCACCCGGGTTCTGCCTCGAGTCCGGTGCCGGAGCACCGACCTTGTCGCCCTCGATCCATTCCTCCACGTCGTATCGATAGAGCTGTTTGGTCCACAGCAAGCCCGCGTAGGCGCGCCGCGCCACGTGCCGGTCGACGTCGGTGAGGTCGGAGCCGATCACGGCGCCGTAGAACTCGTTGGCCTCGGTCTCGCGATCGACGTTGACGGCATCGAATCCGGCACCGAACGTCTGCTCGTCCGGTCGGTTGGGCGACAAACGCAGTCGGACCGATTCCGTTGCACCGGAGGCGATGTCGTCGAAGCGGTACCAGAACGCAGCCTTCGTACCGGTCTGCTCGGGGTTGACCGCATCGAGCTCCCCGTCGACGACTCGGCGGCCGATGCCGTCCTTGGGGTAGGCCGAGATGTTCTCCTGCCCCCACAGTGCTTCGGCATTGGTTTCGTTGTCGCAGAACAGAACTGCCGGCGTTCCTTCGGCGCTGAGGTAGTAGCGACCGAGAAATCCGTGGTCGACGGCGATGGCTTCGAGTCCACCTGCCATGAGGTCCGGCGGGCTCAGCTGCGCCAGTGTTCCGCCCCGCTCGTCGCGTCCCCAGGACCAGGTGTTGCGCAACCACAGGTGCGGCAGAAGGTCGACCGACGCCGCCTCGGGGCCGTGGTTGGTGATCGAGATGGTGATGCAGATGTCGTCGGGTGAGGCCTTGGCGTACGTGACCTGGACGTCGAAGAATCTGTTCTCGTCGAGAATACCGGTGTCGGCCAGCTCGTATTCGCGGTCGTCACGCCCGCGCCGGGCATTCTCTTCTCGCAGGTGAGCGTAGGGATACTCCGCGTGCGGATAGCGGTAGAGCCATTGCATCCAGCTGTGCGTCGGCGTTCCGTCGACCGCCCAGAAGTACTCCTTGACGTCCTCGCCGTGATTGCCCTCTTCGTTGGCGAGACCGAACAACCGTTCCTTGAGGATCGGATCCTTGCGATTCCACAGTGCGAACGAAAAATTCAGGAACCCGAAGCGGTCGCAGATTCCCCCGATACCGTCCTCGCCCCAGCGGTATGCCCGTTTGTGTGCCTGATCGAACGGGAACGACGCCCAGGCGTTTCCGTCTTCCGAGTAGTCCTCGCGCACTGTGCCCCACTGCCGTCCCGCCAGGTACGGACCCCACTGACGCCACGGGCCGCTGACTCCGGGCGATTCGGCCAACCGATTGTGTTCGACGGTCGACGGGGTGGGAACGCTCACGGGATTGGTGGTCACAGCACACAGTCTGGTCGTTGGCGGTCAGCGATGCACGCCGACATTGGCCGCAAGGTATCCGACGCGGCGCTGCACCGCGGCGATCTCGCGGATCCCGTCGGTGAGAAGACTCCGTTCCAGCGGCGACAGATCGGCCATGATCAGCACGTCGCCGGGGCGGTGGCCCGCTGTGATCTGGTCGATCTGATGCGACAGTCGGAGCCGCTGCAACAGGGCGAACACTTCGGTCAGTGTGGCGACATCGCGTTCGGAGAGCATGCCGTTGCCCGACGCCGCGGCGAGCCGCGCGGGGGTGGAGGACGAGGCGATGCCGACCGACAACCCACCCCACCGAGCGAGGTTGACGATGGGAGTCAGTGCATGGGCCTTGAGGTCGAACGTCCCGCCTCGCCGAGCCAGCACGTCTCGCAGCGAACGCAATCGGGCGCGGCCGGCGAGCGCGTCACGCAGTTGCAACCGCAATGCGTCGGGGTGATCGAGCAGGAGTCGACGGTAGGCCTCGGGCACGGTGTGCAGTTCCCTCGGGCCCCACACCACTCTGCCGTCGATCATCAGCGAGGACATGATGAGGCCTGAGTCCTCTGCCGGATTGCCACGTTCACCGAAGGGGTTGCTGAGCCAGTGGGCCGCGGCCCTTTCCCATTGACCGGCAGAGCGTGCGAATCGGGGCGAGCTCGCAACCGCGCCGTTGCTGTCCGACGGTAGTCCGGCAGCGTCGAGGCTCACGTGGACGCGAGTGGCCAAGTCCATCAGCGCCTCGTCGCGGGTCCACGACACCGCGTTCGATTTTCCTCGTACATCCGGGTCGGCGGTGGCATCCGCCCAGGTCAATGCACTGTCGACGTCCGAGGAGGGCATGGCTTCTCGACGTGCCACGCTGCCGAGAGTGATCCAGGCGAAGTGGTCACGCGGCACGTCCGGACGTGCGGTCCATTCGATCTCGACGGCCCGGCGGACGAGGCTGTCGACCACGACGGAGAGAATCGCGCTCACCGCCATCGCATCGGTTCCGCCCTTGAACAGATCCACCACCAGGCGGGGCACGAGTCTGCCTGCGTCGGCGAGTTCGGCGGGGGTCGACGCCGATGCCACAGCTCGGCGGACCACAAAACTGCGTCGGGTGGATGCGGCATGCAGATCCGAATCCTCGACGACGCCGAGTACCTCACCGCGGGTCGACACCACCGGCATGTGCCGCAAGCCTCGCTCGAGCATGTCCATCAGCACGGTGCCGGCCAACCGGTCCGCCGTGACGGTCTCGGCGGGCGACGTCATGACCTGCTCGATCGGAGTATCGACGCCGATACCGGCGGCCACCACACGAATTCGGAGGTCGCGGTCGGTGAAGATGCCGAGGCGCGATCCCCGGAGCGGAATCAGAACGTACGAGCTGCCCTGCTCGGTCATGTGCCGAACGGCATCTCGGACCGTGGTTCCGACGGGCGTGAACACCGCAGGCGTAGAGACCAATTCACCGACGGTCCGGCCGGCACTGCCCTCCACCGGTCCCCCACGGTATGCAGAGGAGGAGTTGACGGCATCGGCCAGGAACGCCAGACCGGTGGGCGTTGCGAACAACGGCCGAACCAGCGCACCGGGCAACTGCAGGACGACAGTCGGTTCGGTTGCCCGCGCGCAGAATTCGACGGTTCCACCCGAGAGCAGAGCCGAGAATCCGAACACCCCACCGGGACCTATCGTGTCGATGGGAACGTCGGTGCGCGAGGTGTCGTCCGGGTGCGTGATCACCACGCGTCCGGTACGCACCACCCACACGGTGTCGGCATCGGCCGAGGCGTCCATCTGTGGACGGTCCACAACCCATGCGCCACTGCCGTACTCGCGTTCGACGGCTGCTGCGGCCATCTCGGCCAGCACTGCCGGTGGCGCGCCCTGAAACGGTGGATGCGCGCCGAGAAAATCGGCCGTCTCCTGTCTATCCGCCACGGATCAGGTCGGCGCATCTCTCCGCCATGGTCATCACCGTGATGTTGGGATTGACGTACGGCAGCTTCGGCATCGCCGACGCGTCGACCACTCGTAGGTTCGAGATGCCCTTGACGCGCAACTCGGGATCCAGCACGGCCATGGTGTCGTCCACCGAGCCCATCCGGGCAGTGCCTGCCGGGTGATAGACCGTGTTGTGCGTCTTGTGCACGTAGTCGAGCAGGTCGTCGTCGGTGACGGCCTCGGGTCCGGGGGCGAGTTCGCGTTCGATCCACTCGGCCATCGGTCCGTCGGCTGCTATTCGACGAGCCAGCTTCAGACCGGCAAGCATCACCGCGTCGTCGTGGCCGTCGGGGTCGGTGAAGTAGCGCGGGTCCACCTTCGCCCGATCACGAAAGTCTCTGCTGCGCAGGCGAACAGTGCCACGCGAGCGCCCCTGGGTCACGTTGGGCGTGAGGCAGAATCCGTTGTCGGTGGTCGGGTAGCCCCATCGGAGGGTGTTCATGTCGAACGGCACACTGCCGTAATGCATCATGACGTCGGGATAGTTCAGTGAGGAGTCGGTCTGCGCGAACACACCGATTTCCCACCATTGCGAGGACGTGGTGACCATGGGCTTGCTCGCCTCCCAGAACACCAGCCCTTCGACGTGGTCGTCGAGGTTCTCACCCACTCCGGGCGAGTCGACTCGCACCGTGATGCCCATCTCGCGGAGCTGGTCTGCCGGTCCGATTCCGGAGAGCATCAACAGCTTCGGCGTGTCGATGGCTCCGGCGGTCACGATCACCTCGCGGCGCGCGGACACCGTGTCGTAGCCGGTGAGATCGGGACGTTGGTACCGAACTCCGGTCGCAGTCAGCGATTCGTCGATCAGAATCTCGCTGATCCAGCAGTCCGTACGCACCTCCAGGTTCGGGCGCGAGCCGATGATCGGGTGCAGGTACGCATGCGAGGTCGACATCCGCGAGCCGTCCTCACCCGCATTGATCTGGAACCAACCGGCACCGTTGAGTACGGGCGTTCCGCGGTTGAATGCGACCGTGGGAAGACCTATCCCGGCGGCCGATTCGAGCACTGCCGCACCGCACGGATCGTTCGGTGGCACGTCGCGGATTCGCACGGGGCCGTCGTGGCCACGGCCGGTGTCGTTGTTCTCCACTCGCGCGACGAACGGCAGGATGTCCGACGCGCCCCACCCCGTCGCGCCCGCAGCGGCCCAGTCGTCGAGGGTTTCGGCAGGCGGGTGAAAGGCGATGCAGGAGTTGTGCGAGGAGCAGCCACCGAGCACTTTCGCCCGCGCATGCCGCATGAAGCTGTTGCCGCGCTCCTGCGGTTCGACGGGATAGTCCCAGTCGTAGCCGGAGTCGAGCAGATGCATCCACTCCACCAGTTCGAGAATTGCCTTGTCGCCGACGTCGGTCGGACCTGCTTCGACGAGGCAGACACTGACGGAGGGGTCCTCGCTCAGCCGCGCAGCGAGGACACACCCCGCCGTCCCGCCACCTGCGACGACGTAATCGAACTGGGTGTCTGTCACTGCACGCTCCTTCTAGTCGCCCGTGGAGGCATGTGATTTCAGAGTGCCGATGTGCTTGCGTCCCTTGACTGCGTACCACAGCAGGCCTACGCCCAGGATGCCGCCGATGTAGACGAACGCACCGAACGTGTTGTACCAGGGGGTTCCGTACACGGCCTCGCGTGGCCATGCGAGGTTGATCGCCATCCCTGCGCCCCACACCACTGCCGCGATGTTGACCGGCAGGCCCCACCTGCCCATCGTGAAGTACCCGCCGGGCTTCAGATCTGCCGGCGGCCACTCACCCTTGACTCGTTTGACCAACAGCGGCCCGGTGACCATCAGATACGCGAGGTAGATCATGATGATCGCGATCGAGGTGAGGACCGTGAAGATCTGCGGCTGACCGATGTTGACGACGAGAATGACGATGGCCAGCACGCCGATGGTCACTGCGGGCACTACCGGGGTCTGGGTCTTCGGGTTCACCTTGGCCAGACTCTCGCCGAAGGGCAACGCGTTGTCTCGCGCCATGGCGAACGTGAGCCGGATCGCCGCGGTGTGCACTGCCAGTGAGCAGACGAAGACCGCGATGACGATGCAGATGAGGAAGACGGTGCCCAGCGGGCCCCACATCACCGATTCGACGATCGACTGCAGGCTGCCGTCGGGGCTGCCGAGCGAAGGATCGTTCAGGTCCGGCGCGGCCATGACGGCGAACACCAGGATGGCTCCGCCGATGACGAACGACGCGAGGATGGCGCGAAAGATCGCTTTGGGGGCGGTGCGGCGAGGTTCGACTGTTTCTTCCCCGAGCGAGCTCGCGGTGTCGAATCCGTACATGACGTAGCCCGACGCCAGCGACGCGACCAGGAAGGCACCCAGGTAACCGCCGCTCTCACCGGCACCGTAGCCGTTGGAGGAGAAGAACACCTCGGGCCCGCGAGTGATGTTGGCCGCGAGCAGGATCGCGATGAGGACGGCCGCAATGAGTTCGATGAACACACCCGCACTGTTGATCATCGCCATCAGCCGAACGCCGAGCGCGTTGATCGTGGTGGTGATGGCGATCAGGATCGCACCCAGCAGCACTGCGTTGGCCGCGAAGTCGGTGGCACCCGAGCCGTCACCGATGATCTGGAATCCGCTCCAGATGCGTGGCAGATTCAGCTGTAGAGCGAGGGCAACGGCGGCCAGTGTCACGATCGATGCCGTGAGCATCAACCAGCCCGCCGACCAACCGACGATCCTGCGGCCCAACAGCTTCGCCCAGTTGTACACCGATCCCGCCACCGGGTATTTCGCGGCCAGCTCCATGAAGCACAGTGCCACGCAGAGCTGACCGACGAAGACCGCAGGCCACGACCACAGGTACGCCGGCCCGGCGGTCCCGAAACCGAAGTAGAACAGCTGGAACGTGCCGGTGAGAATGGAGATGTAGCTGACGCCCGCGGCGAAGCTGGCAAATTTGCCGAGACTTCGATCGAGTGACTCCTTGTAGCCGAAATCGTCCATCCCGCTCGAGTTGTCGTTCAGTATTGCCATGCCTGTGGCCTTTCCCATCGTGCTCTATCGGGTACCGAACCACCCCGCCGCCGTGGGTGAGGTGTTGTGCCAAATATGCTTCGCTTCTTGATATTCGGACATTCCGGACGGGCCGAGCTCGCGTCCGTTCCCGGACTGTTTGAAGCCGCCCCATTCCGCGGCCGCCGTGTAAACACCGAAGTCGTTGAGCCACACCGTGCCATGGCGCAGCCCACGTACCATTCTTTCGCCTCGTGCGGCATCGGATGTCCGAACTCCCGCGGCGAGACCGTAATTCGTATCGTTGCCCAACAGCAGTGCTTCGGCCTCCGTGTCGAAGCGCTCCACAGTGAGTATGGGCCCGAATGTCTCCTCCTGCACGATATTCATGGACCGATTGCAGTGGTCGAAAATCGTCGGTAGGAAATAGCTACCCTCGTCCAGAGCCGAATTGTCCGGTTTCGTTCCGCCGATGACCAGTGTTGCGCCCTCCTCGATGCCGCCCGCGACGAAAGCTTCGATCTTCTCGCGCTGCGCCTGCGACACCAGTGGACCGGTCTCGCTCGCCGGGTCCATCCCAGGACCGATCACGATGGTCTTCGCGCGTTCGGCCACGGCTGCGACGAAGCGGTCGGCGACCGATTCTTCGATGATGAGTCGAGTGCCGGCCGAACACACCTGACCCGAATGCAGAAAGACTCCGGTCAGGACGTTGTCGACGGAGTCTGCGAATGCCTGATCGTCGGCCACCGCGTCGGCGAACACGATGTGTGGATTCTTGCCACCGAGTTCGACGGCCACCTTGGTGACATTCTCGGCCGCAGCGGCCAAGATGTGCCGGCCCGTCGCCAGTCCGCCGGTGAACGAGATGAAGTCGACGTCACGGTTCCTGGTGAGCGCGTCCCCGAGAACCGCCCCGCTGCCCTGCAGCAAGTTGACCACACCGGCCGGCACTCCGGCTTCTTCCACCAGCTTGGTGAACGCGATGGTGCTCAGCGGAGTCACCTCGCTCGGCTTGAGCACCATCGTGCAGCCGGCCGCCAGAGCGGGGGCGATCTTCCACGAGATCTGCAGCAGCGGATAGTTCCACGGTGCGATCATCACGCAGACGCCGATCGGCTCGTGGACCACGCGGCTGAGGATTTCGGGTCGATCGACGTCGATCAGGCGATCTGCCTGCACCACTGCGAGATCGGCGTAGAAGCGGAAGACCGACGTGACATCGTCGATGTCGATTTCGCTCTCGCCGAACGTCTTTCCGGTATCGAGAGTCTCGATACGCGCGAGCTCGGCCTTGTCCCTCTGGAGCAGATCTGCGATGCGGTTCAGCAGATCGCTGCGCTCGGTCACCGTCACCGAGCGCCACGGCCCGTCGTCGAACGCCGCCCGCGCCGAGGCCACCGCGCGCAGAGCGTCGTCCGGCGTGGCCTCGTCCACGACGGCAACCGTGCTGCCGTACGCGGGGTTCACGATGTCTCGGGTTCCGCCGTCACCGGATCCCTGCCACTGCCCGTCGACGAACAACGACGGCCGTAGCGAGGTCGGGTCGAATACTGCATCGGAGTCGGTCACTGAAACTCCTTCTTCCGTCTGGGGGTCGGGTCGTGTGTCTACGCTATGCCCTCAGCGGCCGATGACTCCATCGATCCGTTCGCGAACCGCGTGTTGCTGCGGGACATCACACAGAACTGTCGTCCTCGCCGACGTGCGGTATCGGCCCCGCACATTTCGTGCTGCGATTGTCGAACATGCGACGGCACTGTGCAGCGCAGCGCATTACGGTGGGAAACATGACTATCGAAGATGTGGGCGGCAGACGAACGGTGACGGCGGACGAGCTTCTTCTCCTGGTGGGCGATCACCTGCTCATCGAAGAGGGCGTCGCGACCGGGTTCATCGAAAGCGCAGGCCAAGTTGCCGAGAGCGTAGCGGTGACGGTGACCGATGGCGTCGACGGAACCACAACGACCGAGCGGGTTTTCCTTCCCGATGCCGAGGTAACTATCGAACCCGCCGATCGCGGACGTGCCCCCGTCACTCTGTGACGACGGGAGAGTCCCTGCTCAGAAGTACATTCATGTAACTCGAACAACTCTGTCACACCAGTCACACTGGCACCGAACTGAGCTAGGGTGGCGGAAACCCGTCACCGCTCGGAAGGACGTCAGTAGTGCGACAAGGCCGAGTACACCCGACCGTTCGCGGTGCTGTCGTGACCTGTGCCGCTGCGCTGACTGTCGGTTTCGGCTCGATCACGGCGATGGCCGAGCCCGCGGCGTCGGCCCCGGTAACCGTCGCCGAGTCGGTCCGGTCGGCCGACGCAGAGCAGTACAACGACGCGCAGGATGCGTTGGTGAAGGGTCGCTACGACGACGGTTTCGCTGCCCTCGACGCGCTCGCTACCGCCGCCCCGGACGACGCCAATGTGGCAGCGCTGCAGACGTTCTATGCCAACGCGACCGCTGACGCCGATGCCCGTGCGCAACACTCGGCTCGTCTACGCACCCTGTCTCCCACCCTCGCCGACGCAGTCGATCGAGCGATCGCAGTCATCGACGACGCCGCAACGGAGACAATCGATTTCGCACCGACCACCGACGGACCCCGCACTGCGATCGTGGTACTCGGTCTGGGCCTGAACGGCGACGGCAGTATGGCCCCGGAGTTGGTGGCACGTCTCCGCTCGGCCGTAGCCGCGGCGGAGCGCTCCCCCGAGTCCCCCATCATCGTCACCGGTGGGAACCCGCAGAGCGGCATCACCGAGGCCGACGCGATGCAGCAGTGGCTCGTCGACGACGGCATCGCGGCCGACCGCATTCACACCGAAACGACCGCGAATTCGACGGTGCAGAACGCACAGCGCACCACCGCGCTGGCAGCGGAGATCGACGTCGAGAATCTGGTTCTGGCCACGACTTCCAGTCACCTGCGGCGAGCGATCTCCGACTTCGAGATCGCCGGTGCCGACGTGATCGGTGCTGCCCCATCCACTCCCGACGATCTCCCGGACCTACCTGCGCTCGCTCCGACAGCACGGCTGGGTATGACCGTCGACGCCACCAAGATCCTCGGGATACCGCGCACCTACTGACGCATCCACCCGCGTAGCACCGACTCCGTCCCGGCATCGAACATCGCCCGACGAATCTCGTCGTCGTTGGCGGTGGGCATCGCCAACTCCAGCGACACCAACCCGTGCACGATCGCCCAGAACGAGTGGCTGATCAACTCGACCGACGCCCCGGCCATGGTTCCCGCCGCGACTGCGCTCGCCACCGCTGACCGCAGCGGGTCCATCGCTGCGGAAGCACGTTGCGCTTCTTCGGATACATCGACCGAACCGAGCACACCGCCGAACATCACCGCGTACAGATGCGGATTACGTAGTGCCCAGTCTCGGTACGAGGCGGCGAGTTCCCGCAGATCGACCTCCGGATCGCCGCTGACCGGAACCCGGCGCTGCGCGTCCCCGAAACTCGCGAACGACGTGGAGAACAGAGCTACGAGCAACTCGGCACGTCCGCCGAACAGCGAGTAGATCGCTGTCGTCGAGGTGCCCTGCGCGGCCGCGAGTTTGCGCAGTGACAACGAGTCGACACCCTGGTGCGCAACGGTTTCGGCCGCGGCCTCGAGGAGCCGGGTGCGCAACTCCGCATCGTGAATTCTTGGTCTCGCCACTTGCGGAACCTACCACAACGGTGTTTTATAACAGTGTCATGTAAGTCTGTTCCAGCCCTCGAACCAGTAAGGACTCCCCATGCCACCCATCATCGACGGCCGCACCACGGTCGAGGCCGACCGCGACACCGTCACGATCTTCCTCATCGGGATGCGCATCAACAATCCGGTGGCCGTTCGCTCCTGGCTACCCGCGGTGCGCGCGATGCCGCGGATGCTCGGCCATCTCGAGAGGGATCCCGCCTCCGGACTGCTCGGCTACCACTCGTGGCTGGGGCGAACCACCATGCTGGTCAGCTATTGGCGCACTGCCGAGGACCTGACGCGATTCGCCTCCGATCCCGATGCACCACACGCACCGGCCTGGCGCGCCTTCAACCGATCGGTGGCTGCAACCCGCCATGTCGGCGTATGGCACGAGACCTACACAGCGACAGCACGAAACAGTGAGGCGATCTACGTCAACATGCCTACGTTCGGACTCGCGGGAGCCATCGGTGGACTCCCGGTCGGGACCGGCTCGCATACGTGGAAGCAGCGAATGAAGTCCGCGCAGTAACGGCTCGACGGCTACAGGAAGGCTCCGGCACGCGCAGCAAGGTCGAGAACGGGCTGCGGGAAGACTCCGAGAGCCACGGTGACCACCACCGAGACCCCGATCGCGCACGACACCGACGCCGTCGGGCGCACGATCGTGGCGGTCCGCTCTCCCGGATCGGTGAAGAACATCAGCACTATCACCCGTACGTAGAAGAACGCTGCGATCGCGCTGCACACCACCCCAACCACGACCAGCGCCGCTCCCCCGGCACCCGAGGCAGCGCTGAACACCGCGAACTTGCCGATGAACCCACTGGTGAGCGGAATGCCGGCGAACGAGAGCAGGAACAACCCGAACACCGCCGCCACCAGCGGTGACCGACGACCTATTCCGGCCCACCGTTCCAGATCGCTCACCTCGCCGCGTTCGTCTCTCGCCAACCCGATGATCGCGAACCCCCCGAGAGTGCTGAAGGCATACGCCAACAGATAGAACATCGTGGCCGACACACCCGAATCACCCACGGCACCCGAATCACCCAGTGCCGTCACTCCGGTGAGGATGAATCCGGTGTGCGCAACGGACGAGTACGCCAGCATCCGTTTGACATCGGTCTGCGTCACCGCGACAACCGATCCCACCACCATCGTCGCGATGGCGACGACCCACAGCATCGGTCGCCAACTCGATTCGAGACCGGGCAGCGCCATCCCGAAGATGCGCAGAATCGCACCGAACGCCGCAACCTTGGTCACTGTGGCCATCAGTGCCGTCACCGGCGTAGGGGCACCCTGGTAGACATCGGGAATCCACGAATGGAACGGCACGGCACCGACCTTGAACAGCAGACCCACCGCGAGCAAGGCGGTTCCGATCAGCGCGAGCGATCTGCCCTGACCGTCAGCCGCGATGGCGTCGGCGATGCCGTCCAACCGAACGGTTGCGGCGTATCCGTACAGGAACGCGACCCCGAACAGGAAGAACGCGGACGAGAACGCGCCCAGCAGAAAGTATTTGAGGGCTGCTTCCTGCGAGAGCAAGCGCCGTCGTCGGGCCAGTCCGCAGAGCAGATACAGCGGCAAGGACAGCACTTCCAGCGCCACGAACATCGTCAGCAGATCCGTGGCCGCCGGAAACAGCAACATGCCACCGATCGCGAACATCGCGAGAGGAAACACCTCGGTCTGGGCGACGCCTGCGTCGATGGCCTCCTTCTCCGCCACGCTGCCCGGAGTGGTCGATGCCTGCGGGGTGAACGAATCGATGCGACGCTCGGCACCGGCCGAGGTGACTGCAACGGTGCGCTCGGCCATCAATGCGATGGCCGGAATCGACACCAGCACAATGGTTCCCTGTAGAAACAGGGTGGGTCCGTCGATCGCGACCGCGCCGGACATCGCCGACGCCTCGGTGCCGGCCAGACCGAGAATTGCCGCCAGTGCCGCCACCAGTCCCGCGAGAGCCAGGCCCAGATGCGTGCTCCGGCGGGCCCGCAGCGGCACGAACGCCTCGACGAGAACACCGAGAACTGCGACCGAGAACACGATCAGCATCGGTGCCAGCAGACCGTATTGCACCTCGGGTGTGGTCATCGCTGACCTCCTGAACTGTCGACCATCGTGGATTGCACTGCCGGAGTGATGACATCGAGCGCGGGTTTCGGATACACCCCGAGCACGATCAGCAACGCGATCAACGGCACCACCACGGCCAGCTCGCGGCGAACGAGATCGGGCACCGTCTCGTTGCCCTCCCGGATCGGCCCGGTCATGACGCGCTGGTAGAGCCACAGTATGTAGATCGCCGACAGCACAAGGGCTCCAGCGGCCACGATCGCGGCGACTCCGTATCGACCGAACGTGCCGATCAGCACGAGGAATTCGCTCACGAACGGGGCGAGGCCGGGTAGCGAGAGCGTGGCAAGCCCCGAGATCAAGAACGTTCCGGCAAGTACCGGTGCCACCTTCTGCACACCGCCGTAGTCGGCGATCGCTCGTGACCCTCGACGCGACACGAGGAAGCCCGCGATCAAGAACAGTGCGGCCGTGGAGATTCCGTGGTTGACCATGTACAGCGTGGCACCGGCCTGACTCTGACCGGTCATGGCGAAGATGCCGAGGATGATGAATCCGAAGTGCGAAATCGACGTGTAGGCAATCAGTCTCATCATGTCGGTCTGGCCGATCGCCAGTATGGCGCCGTAGACGATGCCGATGACCGCAAGAGCGATGATCCACGGCGCGAACGTCTGCGACGAGCCGGGAAAGAGTTCGAGACAGAACCGCAGCATTGCGAACGTGCCGACCTTGTCCACCACCGACATCATCAGCACCGCAGTCGCGGGTGTGGACTGCACTGCGGCGTCGGGTAGCCACGAGTGGAACGGCCACAACGGTGCCTTGATCGCGAACGCCAACATGAAGCCGAGGAACAGTGCGTTCAGAACCATCGGATCCACACCGAGTCCGCCCGATGACGCCGCGTCGGCGATCGCGCGCAGATCGAACGTCCCGCCGTCGAACGGCCCGCCGGGTCGCGCGGTCACCACGTAGAGGCCGATGACGGCAGCCAACATGATCAGACCGCCGAACAGGTTGTACAACAGGAACTTCACCGCGGCGCGCGTGCGATTCACTCCCCCGAAGCCACCGATGAGGAAGTACATCGGAATCAGCATCGCCTCGAAGAAGATGTAGAACAACAACACGTCCAACGCGAGGAACGAGACGAGCACCATCGACTCGACCACCAGAATCAACGCCATGTACGTGTGCGACACCCGACGGGAGCCGTAGTTCGCGACGCGACTGCCGTCGTACCAGCCCGCGACGAGCAGCAAGGGCGTGAGAACGGTGGTGAGCAACACCAGGACGAGGCCGATTCCGTCCAGACCGAGGGTGTACCGCGCACCGAAAGCCGCTATCCACGAATGGTCTTCGACGAACTGGTACCGATCACCACCGGAGTCGAACGACACCGCCAGTGCGACCGACACGGCCAAGGTCCCGGCAGCGAAGCCCACTGCGACACTGCGCGCGGCGGTCGGGCGAGCGGCGGGCACCAGGGCGACCACGATCGCACCGAGCATCGGGAGTACCCACAGGACGGTCAACCAGGGAGTCGTCACAAAGCCACCACCATCAGTACGACGAGAACGGCTCCCGCGAACATCGCCAACGCGTACGACCGCACGTAGCCCGTCTGCAGTCGCCGAGACCGCGTCGATGCGCCTCCGATCGAGCTCCCCACCCCGTCCACGACGGCGTCGATCCCGTTGTCGGCGTGCACCAATGCGCGCGTGAGTGTCTGTCCCGGCCGCATGAATGCGGCCTCGTTGACGGCATCTCCGTAGAGATCGGCACGTGCAGCTCGGGTCAGGGGCGACACATCGTCGGGTGGTGTCGGCGGAACCTCGTTCGCGATGTACTTACGGTAGGCGACGCTCGCGCCGACCAGCACGACCACCAGGACGGCGACGGTGACCACCCAGGCCGGAATCGCGTGCTCCTCGGGTGCCGACCCCACGACGGGTTCCAGCCACGTCTCGAGGCGTCCGCCCACCGCAAGGAAAGCTCCCGACGCCACCGAGCCGACGGCCAACACGATCATCGGGGCAGTCATCGTCGCCGAAGCCTCGTGCGGATGTGCTTGCGCGGACCAGCGTTTCGGACCGAAGAAGGTCAACAGCATCACGCGAGTCATGTAGAAGGCCGTCAGGCCGGCACCGAGCAATGTCACGCAGCCGAGAATCGGACCTGCCACTCCTTCGGCGGCGAATGCGACCTCGATGATCGGGTCCTTGGCGAAGAAGCCGGAGAACGGCGGCAGTCCGATGATGGCGAGATAGCCGAGGCCGAACGTGACGAACGTGATCGGCATCGCGGCGCGGAGCCCACCGAACCGTCGCATGTCGGTCTCGTCGTTCATCGCGTGCATCACCGAGCCCGCGCCCAGGAACAAGCCCGCTTTGAAGAAGCCGTGCGAGATCAACAGCACGATGGCGTAGGCGTATCCGGAGGGGCCGAGCCCGGCCGCGAGCAGCATGTACCCGATCTGACTCATCGTCGACGCCGCGAGCGCCTTCTTGATGTCGTCCTTCGCACAACCGATGACGGCACCGAACAGCAAGGTGACCGCCCCGACGGTGACGGTGGCCGCGCGGGCGGTGGGCGACGCCTCGAACACCGGTCCGGAGCGCACGATGAGGTACACCCCTGCCGTGACCATCGTGGCCGCGTGAATCAATGCCGACACCGGTGTCGGGCCCTCCATGGCGTCACCGAGCCAGGACTGCAGCGGCACCTGCGCCGACTTTCCACACGCCGCCAAAAGCAGCATCAGCGCCATGGCGGTGGCCACCGATTCGCTCGCCTCGCCGATTCCGGCGAACACGTCGTCGTACTGCACGGAGCCGAAGTTCACGAACATGATCATCAGCGCAACGGCCAGGCCGATGTCGCCGACTCGGTTGACCACGAACGCTTTTCGGGCAGCCGACGCAGCCGACGGCTTGTGCTGCCAGAAGCCGATGAGCAGATACGACGCCAGTCCGACACCCTCCCACCCCAGATACAAGCCCAGGAAGTTGTCGGCCAGGACCAGCAGCAGCATGGCTGCCAGAAACAGGTTGAGGTACGCGAAGAAGCGTCGCCGCTCGGCGTCGTGGCTCATGTAGCCGATGGAGTACACGTGAATGAGCGACCCGACCCCGGTGATCAGCAGGACGAAGCAGATCGACAATTGATCTGCGCGCAAGCCGAACTCGACCTGCAATTCGTCGACCGGAACCCATCGGAACAGGGTTTGGGTGAGGGCCCGGCCCGATTCTGCACGGCCCAGCATCGATGCGAACACCACCGCGGCCACCACGAACGAGGACACTGTCGCTGCCGTCGCGACGAGATGCCCCCACCCGTCGGTGCGCCTGCCGGCGAGCAGCAGGAACGCCGCACCGAACGCCGGCAGAGCCGGAAGAAGCCACAGTATCGACATCATTTCTGCGCCCCCGTCAATTCTTCATCAGGGAGTTCTCGTCCATCGAAATCGACCGACGAGAACGGAATATGGCCATGATGATGGCCAGGCCCACCACCACCTCGGCGGCGGCGACCACCATGGTGAAGAACGCGAACAACTGTCCGTCGAGATTGCCGTGCATGCGGGAGAAGGTGACGAACGCGAGATTGACTGCGTTGAGCATCAATTCGATGCACATGAACACGATGATGGCGTTGCGCCTGACGATGACGCCTGCCGCGCCTATCGTGAACAGCAGAACGGACAGGTAGAGATAGTTCTCCGGGTTCATCGCTCGTCACCCCCGTCCACCCTGTACTGGCTCCGTTGATCGGCGAACATGGCGTTGACGGACGACTCGGATTCGGTTCCGTCGGGCAACAGAGCGCGGCGATCGACCCCGTTGTGTCTGGCGTACACCCCTGGGCTCGGCAGAGGCGTCACCCTCGAACCGTCGCGGAATCGATCCTGCGCCATCTCTCGCTGACCCTTGACCGGCCCCAGAGCTTCCCGGTGCGCCAGGATCATCGCCCCGATGGTGGCAGTGATCAACAGTGCCCCGGTCAACTCGAACGCCCACACGTACTCGACGAAGATCAGCTCTGCCAGGCCCTCGACGTTTCCGGCGGAGTTGACGGCGTCGAGACCGGCGAAGTCGAGCCGACCACCCTGGGCCGCATCGCGAAGCAGTACCCCGATGATCAACAGTCCGAAGCCGATTCCGATGACGACGGCCGCGATGCGGTGCCCACGCAAGGTTTCGGTCAGCGACTCCGAGGTGTCGACTCCGACGAGCATCAGAACGAACAGGAACAGCATCATGACCGCGCCGGTGTAGACGACGATCTGCACGACACCGAGGAACAACGCACCCTGCGCCATGTAGAAGGTCGCCAGTACCACCATCGTGGCGGCGAGGAACAACGCCGAGTAGACGGCTTTGGTACTCATCACCACGCCGAGCGCACCGATGACGGCAACGACACCCAGGGTCCAGAACTGCACGGCCTCACCGGTGGACGTGGCATCGAGGGCGAGCTGCACAGCAGCATCCTGTGCCCTCATCGCACCGAACCGCCCTCGGGTTCGGCTGGGGACTCGGCCGGTGACTCGTGGCCGGTGACGGTTCCGCGGTAGTAATCCTCTGCCGACAGGCCCGGTGCCATCGCGTGCGGCGGTGCCGTCATGTCCGGCTCCAGCGGTGCCAGCAGCGCGTCCTTCTCGTAGATCAGATCGGCACGGTTGTCACCGGCCAGCTCGTACTCGTTGGTCATCGTCAGAGCGCGTGTCGGACAGGCCTCAACACACAGGCCGCACCCGATGCACCGGAGGTAGTTGATCTGATAGACCCCGCCGTAGCGCTCGCCCGGAGAGAACCTCTCGGTCTCGGTGTTGTCGGCTCCTTCGACGTAGATGGCGTCGGCCGGGCAGGCCCACGCGCAGAGCTCGCAGCCGATGCACTTCTCGAGACCGTCGGCGTACCGATTGAGCTGATGACGACCGTGGTAGCGAACCTCGGTCGGCTTCTTCTCCTCCGGGTACAGCTCCGTCTCGGCCTTCTTGAACATCGTGGCGAACGTGACCCCGAAACCGGCTATGGGACCGAGAAATTCAGGCATCGGCGTTCTCCTTCGGTGACCTGGCGGCGGGTGAGCGCACACCGGCGTGCCGGCTCGGGTAAGTCGAGCCCTGCTTGGGGATTGGAGGTATCGGGAATCCGCCTGCCACAGCATCGAACTCGGCGACGGGCGCAGGAGGCGGCACGTTCCGTTCCCGTGCACGCCTGCGCACCATCAGCAGCAGCGCACCCAGCACGGCCACCGCGAAGATCATCGACACGCCGAACGTGACCAGCGGTACGTCGTACCGATCGGCCCCGAGTACCCGCACCGTCGCGATCACCATGACCCAGATCAGGGCAACCGGAATGAGAATCTTCCAGCCGAAGTTCATGAACTGGTCGTAGCGCAGCCTCGGCAGTGTCGAACGCAGCCAGATGAACACGAACAGGAACACCCAGACCTTGAGGGTGAACCACAGCACCGGCCACCACCCCGAATTGGCACCGCTCCACAGACTCAGCGGAATCGGAGCCTGCCAGCCGCCGAGGAACAGCGTGGTCGCGAGTGCCGACACGGTGACCATGTTGATGTACTCGGCGAGCATGAACATGGCGAAACGAAGGGACGAGTACTCCGTGTGGAATCCGCCCACCAACTCGCCCTCCGCCTCGGGCAGATCGAACGGAGCGCGGTTGGTTTCGCCGACCATCGCTGTCACGTACACCAGGAACGAGGGCAGCAGCAGAAACACGTACCAGGTGTTCTGTTGCGCAGCAACGATTCCGGACGTCGACATGGTCCCCGCGTACACGAAGACCGCCGCGAACGACAGGCCCATCGCGACCTCGTAGGAAATCACCTGCGCCGTCGAACGCAGCGCACCGAGCAGCGGGTACGTCGAGCCCGACGCCCACCCCGCCAACACGATCCCGTACACACCCACCGACGTGACCGCGAGAATGTACAGAACCCCCACCGGCAGGTCGGTCATCTGCAGCGGTGTCGTCGTACCGAACACCGACACCTCGGGACCGAACGGAATCACGGCGAAGGCCATGAACGCAGGAACCACCGAAATGATCGGAGCCAAAACGTAAATCGGCTTGTCGACGCCGGTCGGAGTGATCCCCTCCTTCAGTGCCAGCTTGATCCCGTCCATGAGCGACTGCAGCAGACCCCACGGGCCCACCCGGTTGGGCCCCACCCTCATCTGCATCCACGCCATGATCTTGCGTTCGGCGTAGATCGCGACCAGCGGCGTCAGCACCAGGAAGACGAAGACCGCCAAGGCCTTCCCGACGACCAACCACCACGGGTCGTTGCCGAACATCGACAGATCGGTCGGCGCGGCCACGATCATGACTGCCCACTTTCGGGTCGTTCCGCAGGCTCCACTCCTGAATTTTCGGGTCGTTCCGCAGGCTCCACTCCTGAATTTTCGGGTCGTTCCGCAGAACCACGACGAAGTCGCACAACCGCGCCCGACTGCACCCCCAGCGAGCGGTACACCGCCGAACCGGGCGAGTTCATCGGTATCCACACCACGGTGTCGGGCAGGTCGGTGATCGTCAGCGGCAACGTGATCGAACCTCGGTCGGTCACGACACTCACCAGGTCGCCGGTCTCCGCTCCGATGGACGAGGCCGTCGTCGCCGACAACCGAACCGTGGGCGTGCGGCCGGTCGCGGCGAGGTTGTCCTCGCCGTCCTGCATCCGTCCCGCATCGATGAGCATCCGCCACGTGGTCAGAATCGCCTCACCTGGCCCGAGGGTCGGAACTTCCGTGCGGTGTGCAACCCGGGCCACCGCGGTGCGCGGGCCGTTCCACACACCGAGGCGAGCCAGCTCGGCGCGTGCCGCCGCCGCGTCGGGCACGGCCAGTGCGACGCCCATCTGCGCGGCGATGGCGTCGAGGATGCGTTGATCCGGCATCACCGCGCCGGCACCGAGTGCAGTGTCGAACGCGCGAGGTCGTCCTTCCCAGTCGACGAAAGTTCCCGATTTGTCGACCACCGGTGCCACCGGGAACACCACGTCGGCCCGCTCGGTGACCGCACTGTGGCGCAGCTCGAGGCTCACCACGAACGCCGATTTGTCCACGGCGTCGAGCGCCTCCTGGGGGTCCGGAAGATCGTCGAGATCGATTCCGGCAGTGACCAGGGCGCGATTCGGTCCTGCGTCGGCGAGGATCGCAGCGGTGTCGCGGCCCACCTCCTCCGGTAGCTCGGGCACTCCCCATACCGCGGCCGCCTCGGCGCGCGCAGCCGCATCGGCCACCGGACGCCCGCCGGGCAGAACGTTCGGCAGCGCCCCTGCGTCGAGCGCACCGCGTTCGCCGGCACGTCGCGGAATCCAGGCCAGGCTCGCCCCGGTGTCGTCCGCCAGTTTCGACGCCGCCGCCAGACCCCCGGGAACGGAGCCGAGCCGCTCACCGACGAGAACGATCGCACCGGGCTCTCGGAGGAGGTGTGCAATCGATTCGGTGCCACGATCGCCGACGTGCAACGCATCGAGCCACCCCGGCTCGTCACCGGGAATCGACTGCAGCAGGACGCCGTCGAGCTTTCGTAGGCCCCGAGTGGAGAACGGCGCGATCGAGGCCACCACCACTGCGCTCGTGCGGTGCGCCTTCCGAAGCCTCAGGAACACCAGTGGTGACTCTTCCTCGGGCTCGAAGCCGACGAGCACCACCACCGGGGCGTTCTCGAGGTCGGTGTAGGTGACCCCCAACCCGGTCGCCGCGATTCGACCGGCCAGGAAATCCGCTTCCTCGGCGCTGTGGCTGCGATTTCGGAAGTCGATATCGTTGGTGTGCAGCACTGTTCGAGCAAACTTGGCGTACGCGTAGGAGTCCTCGAGAGTCGATCGTCCGCCCACGAGTACCGCGGCGTGGCCGACCGATCCGGCCAGTCCGGCCGCCGCGGCAGCCAGCGCAGCCGACCACGACGTCTCGATCAACTTCCCCGATTCGTCGCGGATCATCGGCGCGGTGATGCGATCGGGTTCGGTGGCGTATTTGAACGCCCACCTTCCCTTGTCGCAGTTCCATTCCTCGTTGACCTGCGGGTCGTCCCCCGCCAGCCGGCGAAGGACCTTGCCGCGTCGATGGTCCGTGCGTTGAGCGCAGCCCCCTGCGCAGTGCTCGCACACGCTCGGCGACGAGGTGAGGTCGTACGGACGCGCCCGGAACCGATACTCGGTGTTGGTCAGCGCACCGACCGGACAGATCTGAACGGTGTTGCCCGAGAAGTAGGAGTCGAACGGCTCGTTACCGAAGATGCCGACCTGTTGAACGGCACCACGTTCGAGGAGGTCGATGGACGGGTCGCCGGCCACTTGGGCGGCGAAACGAGTGCATCGCGCACACAGGACGCACCGCTCGCGGTCGAGCAGAATCTCGGCCGACAAGGGAATCGGCTTGGGATACGTGCGCTTGGTCTCGACAAATCTGGATTCGGACCGACCCGCAGCCATCGCCTGATTCTGCAACGGACACTCACCGCCCTTGTCGCACACCGGGCAATCGAGCGGATGATTGATCAGCAGCAACTCCATCACGCCGCGTTGCGCCTTCTCCGCCGACTCCGACGTCACCTGAGTGCGCACGATCATGCCCTCGGCCACGGTCGTGGTACAGGACGCCAACGGCTTGCGTTGACCCTCGACATCGACGAGGCATTGCCGGCACGCCCCCACCGGATCGAGCAACGGGTGATCGCAGAAGCGCGGAATCTGCACGCCCATCAGCTCGGCGGCTCGAATCACCAACGTGCCCTTCGGAACACTGATCTCGTGGTCGTCGATGGTCAGTGTCACCATGTCGACCGGAGTGACCGACTGTTCAGGGGCAGGAGTGGAGCCTGCGGAACGACCAGACGGTTCAGGAGTGGAGCCTGCGGAACGACCAGAGGGTGCAGGAGTGGAGCCTGCGGAACGACCATCTGCTGGTGCCGTCATGCCGTCAGCTCCTTTGCCATCAGGGTCGATCGGTGTGGATCGAATGGGCATCCCTGTTCGGTGACATGTCGGATGTATTCGTCGCGGAAGTACTTCAGCGAGGACACGATCGGGCTTGCGGCTCCGTCTCCCAACGCGCAGAACGACTTTCCAGCGATGCCGTCTGCGATGTCGAGCAGTGTCGTGAGGTCCGCCTCGGTGCCGGTTCCGCCGTCGAGGCGGCGCAGTATCTGCACCAGCCAGTAGGTTCCTTCGCGGCACGGCGTGCATTTGCCGCAGGATTCGTGTGCGTAGAACTCCGTCCATCGCAGCACCGCTCGCACGACGCACGTCGTGTCGTCGAAGATCTGCAAGGCCTTGGTACCCAACATCGATCCGGCGGCGCCGACGCCCTCGTAGTCGAGTGGCACGTCCAGGTGCTCGCCGGTGAACATCGGCGTCGACGATCCTCCCGGTGTCCAGAATTTCAGCTCGTGGCCGGGACGGATGCCACCCGCGTAGCCCAGCAGCTCCCGCAGGGTGATGCCAAGCGGGGCCTCGTACTGGCCGGGCCGACATACGTGGCCGGACATCGAGTAGAGGGTGAAGCCGGGTGACTTCTCGCTTCCCATCGATCGGAACCATTCGATTCCCTTGCGCAGGATCACCGGGACGCTGGCTATCGATTCCACGTTGTTGACCACCGTTGGGCGCGCATACAGGCCTGCAACCGCGGGAAACGGTGGACGCAGTCGGGGTTGACCTCGTCGCCCTTCCAGCGAATCGAGTAGCGCCGTCTCCTCGCCGCAGATGTAGGCCCCGGCCCCGGCATGGATCACCAGCTCGAGGTCGAACCCCGATTCGAGGAGGTTCTTGCCCAGGTAGCCCGCGGAGTATGCCTCGGCAACCGCGGCCTGCAGTCTGCGCAGCACCGGTACCACTTCGCCGCGAACGTAGACGAATGCGCGCGATGCACGTATTGCGTAGGCCGCGATGATGATTCCTTCGATCAACGTGTGCGGGCTCGCCATCATCAAGGGCATGTCCTTGCAGGTGCCCGGCTCCGACTCGTCGGCGTTGACCACCAGATAGTGAGCTTTCCCGTCACCCTGAGGAATGAAGCTCCACTTCGTTCCGGTGGGGAATCCCGCGCCGCCACGGCCGCGCAGGCCGGAATCCTTGACGAATGCGATGAGATCGTCGGGGTCCATGGCAAGGGCCTTCTCGAGCCCCCGGTATCCGTCGTGACTGCGGTAGGTGTCGAGTGTCCACGAGTCCTTCTCGTCCCAGAACTCGCTCAGCACCGGCGTCAGGGCCATGTCACTTCCCCTTCGTCGATGGATCGGTTTCGGTGGTGTTCGGCTGCGGTGGAACGGTCGCAGAGGGAGCCGGAGCCGGTTTCTCGCGCACCGTCTCCGCCACGGCCTCGGCACCCAGGTCGGGATGCCCGTCCGGGGAGCCGGTGACGACCTGGGGAGCAGACATCGAGTGCTCTCGGGCGTACCGCAGGCCGACGAGACTGGCTTCGCCTGCGCTGCCGGACGATTCGAGTGCCCCTGGTCGGTCGTCGGCGAACCCGGCCAGAATGCGCTCGGTCTCGCGGAACGTGCACAACGGAGCGCCGCGGGTCGGGGTCACCTGCGCACCGGAACGAAGCGCGTCGACCAATTCCCGCGCCGACGCCGGTGTGCTGTTGTCGAAGAATTCCCAGTTCACCATCATCACCGGCGCGAAGTCGCACGCGGCGTTGCATTCGATGTGCTCGAGGGTGATGCTGCCGTCGGCGGTGGTCTCGCCGTGGTCGATCTCGAGGTGATCCCGCAGAGCGTCCATGATGGCGTCGCCGCCCATGACGGCGCACAGGGTGTTGGTGCACACTCCGACGCGGTAGTCGCCGGTGGGCTCGCGGCGGTACATCGAGTAGAAGGTCGCGACCGCGGTCACCTCTGCACCGGTGAGATCGAGTACGTCGGAACAGAATTCGATTCCGGCCGGCGTCAGATAGCCGTCCTCGGATTGCACCAGGTGCAGCAGCGGTAGCAACGCCGATCGGGCCTGCGGATAACGAGCGAGGACGATGTCGGCGTCGGCGCGTAGGCGGGCACGGACGTCGGCGGGATAGGACGCGCGTGCGTCGGGGCCGACAAGTTGTACGGCTTCCTCGGGGCGTGCTCCGAGTTGGACGAGCACCGGCTCCGAGCGTGGCGCGGTCATCGGTCCACCCCGCCCATCACCGGATCGATACTCGCGACGGCAGCGATGACGTCGGAGATCATGCCGCCCTCGCACATGGCGGCGACCGCCTGCAAGTTGGTGAAGGAGGGGTCTCTGAAGTGCACTCGGTACGGCCGGGTTCCGCCGTCGCTGACGATGTGCACACCCAGTTCGCCTCGCGGCGATTCCACCGTGGACAGCACTTGCCCTGCCGGTACCCGCATCCCCTCGGTCACCAACTTGAAGTGGTGGATCAACGACTCCATCGAGGTGTCCATGATGGTGCGCACGTGGTCCTGAGAATTGCCGAGACCATCGGGGCCGGAGACCAGTTCGGCCGGCCAGGCGATCTTCTTGTCGTCGATGACCACTGGTCCTGGCCGCAGACGATCGAGAGTCTGCTCGACGATCTTGAGCGATTCCTTCATCTCTTCGACGCGAATCAGATAGCGCCCGTAGCAGTCGCATCCGGTGTCGGTGACGACATCGAACTCGTAGTTCTCGTACCCGCAGTAGGGATCGGACCGGCGCAGATCGTAGGGAAGTCCGGTCGATCGAAGCACCGGCCCGGTGACGCCGAGGGCCATGCACCCGGTGAGGTCCAGGTAGCCGACGTTCTCGGTTCTGGCCTTCCAGATCGGGTTGTCGTTGAGCATGAGTTCGAGATCGCGTAGCCGTCCGGGAAGAACCCGCAGCAGCTCGCGGACCTTGTCGATCGCGTCGGCGGGCAGATCCTGAGACAAGCCACCGGGACGGATGTAGGCGTGGTTCATGCGAAGTCCGGTGATGGCCTCGAAGACGTCGAGTATCAGTTCGCGTTCCCGGAAGCCGAACAGCATCGCCGTCACGGCACCCAATTCCATTCCACCCGTGGCCAATGCCACGAGGTGCGACGAGATCCGATTGAGCTCCATCAACATCACCCGGACGACCGTCGCGCGCTCGGGAATGTCGTCGGTGATGTCGAGTAGCTTCTCCACCCCCAGGCAGTACGCGGTCTCGTTGAAGAAGGGCGACAGATAGTCCATCCGAGTGACGAACGTGACGCCCTGAGTCCAGTTGCGATACTCGAGATTCTTCTCGATTCCGGTGTGCAGGTAGCCGATTCCACATCGGGCCTCGGTGACGGTCTCGCCTTCGATCTCGAGAATCAACCGCAGCACACCATGGGTGGACGGGTGTTGCGGACCCATGTTGACCACGATGCGTTCCGTGGTCGACCCGCGCGCCAGTTCGACCACGTCGTCCCAGTCCTGGCCCGACACTGCATAGATGGTTTCGTCCGTTGCGCTCATCAGTTGTACGACCTGCGCTCGTTGGGAGGCGCGACCCGAGCGCCCTTGTACTCGATGGGAATTCCGCCCAGTGGATAGTCCTTGCGTTGCGGGTGACCGACCCAGTCGTCGGGCATCTCGATCCGCGTGAGTGCGGGATGACCGTCGAACACGATGCCGAAGAAGTCGTACACCTCGCGCTCGTGCCAGTCGTTGGTCGGATACACCGCGCAGAGCGAGGGCGTGTGTGGATCTGCATCGGGTACAGCAACTTCGAGTCGGAGGCGGCGTCCGTGGGTGATGGACACCAGATGGTAGACCGCACGCAATTCCCGGCCGACCTGATCCGGGTAGTGCACACCCGATGCCCCCGTGCACAATTCGAATCTCAGTTCCTCGTCGTCACGGAGAGCACGGGCCACGGCGGGCACGTGCTCCCGCGAGAGATGCAGCGTCAGTTCCCCACGAAAGATCACGGCACGCTCGACGGCGTCCTCGAACGGCACGGCCGCGTCACCGGTGTCGAGAACCGTGGCCAATCGATCGACCAGGGCGTCGAAGTAGCTGCCGTAGGGCCGAACAGCCGTGTCCGCCGATGCCAACGGCGGCTGCAACCGGCCGTAGCCGGAGGTGTCACCGCTCCCCCGGACACCGAACATCCCACGGGTTCCGTCCGCTGTCATCGCAGCAGCCCCTTCAAGTCGATGGTCGGGGTGGAGGCCAGCGCTGCAGCCTCGGCAGCCGCGCGCACCTGTTCTCGATTGACACCCAGCGGCATCTCCTGAATCTTTTTGTGCAGCTCAAGGATTGCGTTGAGCAGCATTTCGGGTCGGGGTGGACAACCGGGAAGGTAGATGTCGACCGGGACGATGTGATCGACACCCTGAACCACCGCGTAGTTGTTGAACATCCCGCCCGAGGACGCGCAGACTCCCATGGCCAAGACCCATTTCGGTTCCGCCATCTGGTCGTACACCTGCCGCAGTACGGGCCCCATCTTCTGGCTGACACGGCCTGCGACGATCATCAGATCCGCTTGGCGCGGAGACGCCCGGAACGCTTCCATGCCGAATCGCGCGAGATCGAACCGGCCGGACGTGGTGGCCATCATCTCGATCGCGCAGCACGCGAGACCGAAGGTCGCGGGCCACAACGAACCCTTGCGGGCGTAGCCGGCCAGCCCCTCGACGGTGGTCAGCAGAAATCCACTGGGTAGCTTCTCTTCGAGTCCCATCGATCACACTCTTTCCGCATCCGCTGAAGGTGAGAACCGTGCATCGTGCCGTCGCCGATCAGTGTTCGGACGTCAATCCCATCCGAGCCCGCCTCGCCGCCACTCGTAGACGTAGGCCACCGACACGTTGACGACGAACAGCGCCATGGCAACCAGCCCGAACGCGCCGAGAACATCGAGATGGACGGCCCACGGATAGAGAAAGACGATCTCGATGTCGAAGATGATGAACAGCATGGCGGTCAGGTAGAACTTCACCGGAAATCGTTGGCCCGTAGGCGCATGCATCGTGGGCTCGATGCCGCACTCGTACGCGTCGAACTTGGCTCGGTTGTACCGCGCGGGTCCCACCATCGTTCCGACCATCACCGAGAACACCGCGAACACGACCGCAATGGCACCGAGAACGAGGATCGGAACGTAGGCGTTCATCCCGGCATCTGCTCCCTCGATCGACTACCGCGCCGGCGCGTAGTAAATGCGACGGCCGTACCAATGTGACCTGAACCACACAGTATGGGTTCGGTGTCGATCTCGCGGGATTTCGAGGAGTCCAGTTTCGTAATCCGTTGACGCGCATGGGGCACCCGATCCCGGCCACCCGGCCAACTGTGACTCAGATCACTTGATCGCCCCATACGCTCCGGTCCGGGGAAAACGACAAACCTCCCGACGATTCCGGCCGGCCGAACGAGGCCGCCGACATGAAACAGGAGAAATGATGAAGTCGATTTCCGTCTCGGCGCTCGCCGCCGAGGGACTGGGAACTGCCCTGCTCGTGATCTTCGGCGTCGGCACCGCCGTCATCGCGGGCGACACCGTCGGAACCCCGGGCATCGCCCTGGCATTCGGGCTCACACTGCTCACCCTCGTCTACGCGATCGGCCCGATCTCGGGATGCCACATCAACCCGGCCGTGACGATCGGAGCCTTGATCGCTCGCGCGATCACCCCGATCAAGGCTGCGTTCTACATCGCCGCCCAGGCCGTCGGTGCCGTGATCGGCGCGCTGATCGTACTGTTCGTCGCGTCCGGCCGTCCCGGATACGACATCTCGTCGGACGGTCTGGGCACCAATGGATTCGGCAGCTCCTCGCCCGGAGAATACGGGCTGGTGTCGGTGGCGGTGTTCGAGACCATCGCGACCGGCTTGCTCGTCCTCGTCGTGCTGGCCACCACGGCCCCCACCGTTCACCCCGTCGTGGCGGCCGGCATCCCGATCGGCCTGACCCTGACTGTGGTTCACCTACTGGGCATCGGAATCGACTCGACCTCGGTCAACCCTGCCCGGTCCCTCGGCCCAGCCCTCGTCGCCGGCGGACCTGCCCTGTCACAACTGTGGGTGTTCGTGGTGTTCCCCGTGCTCGGTGCTGTCATCGCCGGCTCGATCCACCGATTCGTGCTGACGGTGCCCGCATCGGAGAAAACGGTCTGATCTACCGCGATCGAGTGACCCGGGCACCGACGCGTACCGAATGCTGCTTCAGCAGATCGACCACTGCGCGCCCGAGCCGGATCGGATCCAGCGGGTGCGGAACCGCAGCCTCGGCGCGCGACCATTCGGCCAACCATGCGTCGTCCGGACGTCCGATGAGCACCAACACCGGTGGGCAGTGAAGGATCTCGTCTTTCAGCTGCTTCGCCAGGCCCAGCCCGCCTACGGGCGAGGACTCGCCGTCGAGAATTGCCAACGCGACACCGCCTGCATCCATGTGCTCGATGACGACGGCTGCCGTGGCGATGTCGACGTACTCGATGTCACCGAGTGCGGGATCCGGTCGAGTTCCCACCGCAGACCGAACCTGGGCGCGGGTCGCGGCATTGCTGCTGTAGACGAGCACGCGCACACGCCCGGATGGGCTCTCTCCCGCTGTGGCGTCGGACACATCGCGATGCTACCGCGGGTTCCCCGGTAAACGGATCGAAACAGCCACGGCCGAAGTGCATTCGACGTTCCAGCGCCGGTCAGGACTCGACGGTGACGATCACCGCGGCGGGTTCTTCGGTGGTGGTCACCGTGAACTCGGGTCGATCGGCCGCAACTCCGATGAAGGACTGTGAGATACCGCCGGGATCGGCCAGGAAATCGACCGAGGCGACAGCGGAATCAGCACCGCCTCGGACACGCTCGGGCCCGGCATACGGCGAGAATGTGTCGTCGGAGTCCGTCGACGTACCCGACAGGTCCACCTGCAACACGGATCTCCCCGGCACTGCCAGCGGTTCACTGGTGCCGTAGCGAATGGCCTCGTCCACATACCGGACCGTGAAGGACACCGGGCCGTTGCCTGCCAACCTGAATACGACCGTCGACGCCCCTTCGAGCACCACGTCGGTGACGCCGACCGGCGACCTGCTCGGGAACCGCGCACCGTCGAGACTCTCAGGGAGCTCCGGTACCACCGGCAGTACCGCAGTCGGCGCTTCGGTGGGCGTTCCCGGACCGGATAGAGGATCACCGACCACCAACGACCCCGTGACCGTGGTGTAGTTCGCGGCGGCCGGGACATCGTCGACCCGGCCGCTGCCGTCCGCGCCGGAGCAGCCCGCGAGCACACCGAACAGCAGTGATCCGACGACCGAGAGCGCGACTCGAGCTCTGCGGTAGCCGTCGTACATTGCGATACCGTACTGAAGAAACCGATCGGTTCGATAGTGCTGTCTCGACCCGATTCGGTCACGATTGCGCCGCCCTCCGATCCTGCTAGCGTCGGAGGGTATGGAGCCGAAGAGCTATTCGTCCGGTGAGCGTGTGTTCGGGCCGCCCAACGGGACTTTCGACGCGGACTGGGCTGCGACCGCATTGCGCTCGAACCGCCCCGAGTTGGACCATCCCACCTCGGTTCGCCTGGTCGAACAAGCCTGGGAGCTGCTCCGAACGCAGGGGCTGCGCGGAGATCGACTCACAGCCGCGCTGGACCTCGAGCCCGGTCTTGCCGCTGCCGTGTCGGCGGTCGCCACCGAGACTGCCGAGCTGTACCTGGATCCTCGGTAGCTCTCTCAGCTCGGACCGAACTGCGCGAATGCGAAACCGGCCACCAGCACCGCTGTACCGCCGATTTCGCCGACGATCAACGACACCATGAACAGGTGCGTCCCCCGGACGGGATTCACGAACTGGTTCTCGGTATCTCGACGAAACCCGTGCACGGTGTAGCTCACGATGGCAGCGACGAAGAACACCAGCACCACCGATGCGGCGATCAGATCCACCGTGACCGACCACGCGCTGAACTGTGCCAGCGCAGCGAGAACCAGGGCGGCGAACGAGTACATCAACGCTGCCCGATGAGCGATGTCGACATAACGATGCGCGGTGCCATCCGCCGACGTCGACATCTGGTGATACTTGACGACCCCCAACCCCAGTGCCCAGAGCAGCAGTAGACCGGCCACGAGGACGATCACCTTTGTGTCCGGCTCCAACTGCATGTCTCTCTCCCCCACTCGATCCCGCGCCGAAGGTATCACCGGCACCGGACTTGATACCGTTCCGCAATGCCGGCCGACCCCGTACTGTCCCAGAACGCATTCGGTCTCCGCTTCGACTGGGGCCTGTGTGGAGCCGACGCCATCGTCGACGGCGCAGCCATCGCCGTCGTCGTGGACGTCCTGTCGTTCACGACGACTCTGACGGTTGCTGTGGACGCGGGCATCGACGTCATCCCCAGTCGGTGGCGCGACGACCGGGCCACGCAGTTGGCCGAGCAGTTCGACGCGGTTCTCGCCGTGGGGCGGTCGGCCGCGTCACCGGGCCTGATCAGCTTGTGCCCGGCCACCGTACGGGCCGCGCCCGCCCCGGCACGGTTGGTGCTGCCGTCACCGAACGGGTCCACCATCGCCCACGATCTCGCGAGCACGGCCCCGCTGTGTGTGGGAGCGTCGCTGAGAAACGCATCCGCGGTAGCGCGGTGGATACGTGCCGACAACCGAAATGCCGTGACGACCGTCATAGCGGCCGGAGAACGGTGGCCGGACGGATCCCTCCGGCCTGCCGTCGAGGACCTGTGGGGCGCCGGTGCAATCATCGCCGCCCTCGTCGATGCCGGAGCTACCGATGCCTCCCCGGAGGCGAGAACGGCCGCGGCCGCGTGGCGAGCCGTCGAGCGAGACGTGGGCTCGGAGCTGCGGCAATGTGGCTCCGGTCGCGAACTGGCCGGGATGGGACACCCGGAAGACGTGGCCATTGCGGCCGAGGTCGATTCGAGCTCCTGCGTCCCGATTCTGCGCGACGGCATATTCGTCGACGCGACTCGGTCATGAGGCGACGGACGCTCGAAAACGACCCACGATGCCGACCCGACACGGCCGACCGTGTCCGATATTTGGATCGGAACCCCTAATCACGGATCATACGGTGGTGAGTACGGAACGAGTCGCCCCGAAGACCACCGTCGTTGTACCGACGTACAACGAACGTGAGAACCTCCCCAAGCTCGTCGAGCTGCTGGCCGGGTTGCAGGTGGAGGGGCTCGGTGTGTTGGTCGTCGACGACAATTCACCCGACGGCACCGGCGACGTCGCCGACAAGTTGGCCATCGACGGCCCCATCGACGTCAGCGTTCTGCACCGCACCGAGAAGAACGGGCTGGGACGCGCATACGTCGCAGGCATGACGCGAGCGCTCGACGAGGGTGCGGACATCGTCATTCAGATGGACGCCGATCTTTCGCACCCCACCGAGGTGATCCCGGCGATGATCGACAAGCTGAACGCCACCGACGCGGCCGTGGTGCTCGGATCGCGATACGTACCCGGCGGAGCGGTCGCCGCCGATTGGCCCTGGCACCGCAAGGCCCTTTCGGCGTGGGCGAACTTCTACGTCAACACGATCCTGCGCCTCGGAGTCAAGGATGCGACAGCGGGATTCAAGGCGTGGCACGCGCGCACCCTGCGCACCATCGACGTGGCCTCGGTCGAGAGCAACGGGTACGCATTCCAGGTGGAGATGAACTACCGAACGGTCAAGCACGGCCTCACTCTCGCCGAAGTGCCGATCACCTTCGAGGAGCGCAGCGAGGGCGAATCCAAGATGAGCCTGTCGGTTCAGCTCGAGTCGGCATTGGTGCCCTGGAAGTTGTTGCTGAACAAGAAGAAGCTCTGACCGAGGCGCGCCACGCCGTGATCACGGCGTGAAGCGTCGGAATCCGCCTTCGGCGCCGATGACCTGACCGGTGATCGAGCCCGAATCGGGCGAGAGCAACATCGCCACGACCGCTGCGGCCTCGTCCGGTGAGTTCCACCACGTTCGATCAGGGAATCGGCCACGGTCGGTGTGATCGCGGCGATGGCACCCTTGGTCACCGCATAGGGAATCTCGGTCGGCATCGGCCCCTCTCCCTGCCCGGACGTGAACAGCACGACGCGTCCACCGTCAGGATGATCGACGTACCGTTGCGCAAATTCCTGCACCAGAAGCAACGACGCGCGCACGTTCACCGCCCACGTCAGGTCGAGGTTCTCTGCCGTCAGAGAACCCAGTTCGCCCAGCTGTGATCGCGCATGGTTGATCACCAACGAGTCGACGGCACCGAACCTGGATTCGACAGCATCGAACAGGGCGGCAGGCGCTTCGACATCGGAGAGATCGATGTCCAGATGCCCGAGTCTGCTTGGCGCAGTGGACAACTCGGTGAGTACCTGCAC
This sequence comes from Rhodococcus sp. 14-2483-1-2, assembly GCF_002259405.1. Classification (GTDB taxonomy): domain Bacteria; phylum Actinomycetota; class Actinomycetes; order Mycobacteriales; family Mycobacteriaceae; genus Rhodococcoides. Next base: position 596,291 of record NZ_NPFW01000022.1, read on the forward strand.
TGCTCACGGCGTCCCCGCTCCCCACGGTTCGCTCACGTCGTAGGCATCGCATGATTGCGCGAAAACGCGGGCGCGCTCGTCCTGCTGCAACCTGCGGGTGATGGCATAGCCGATACCGAGACGTCGACCCACACCGGTGACGAGGACGGTACGCCCATCGCTGTTCATGCTGCATCCTTGACCGTGGCGGCATACACGTCGACGTATTCCTGACCCGACAGGGTGGACAACCCCGCCATCACCTCATCGGTGGCCGCACGCAGAATCGCCCTACTGTTCTCTCCCCCTGCATATCTCGTGAAGTCCAGCGGCTCGCCGACTGTCATGCGCACCTTCCCCGGGCGCCACATCCGCGAGCCGACCGGATTGACCGTGCGCGTTCCGTGCATCACCACCGGCACGACGGGGGCACCCGTCTCGATCGCGACTCTCGCAAGGCCGGTCTTGCCCTTGTACAGCCGGCCGTCGGGAGATCGCGTGCCCTCCGGGTACACCGCCCACACCTTCCCTTGTCGCAGAACGCTTTTCGCAGCGTCGAGCGCCGGAGCAGAAGCGTCCGCGCCGCGACGGTCGACGGGAACCTGACCTGTCGCGCTGTAGAACCAACGAAGCGCCGCGCCCTTGATTCCCCGGCCGGTGAAGTACTCGCTCTTCGCGATGAAGGTGACCCGGCGACGAACCATGAGGACGAGAAAGAACGAGTCGACGACGGTCAGGTGATTTCCAGCGACGATCACCGGTCCCGACGTCGGAAAATTTTCCATCCCGACCACCGTCGGCCGACCCAGAATGCGGAGGATCGGCCCGATCAGCACATATTTGAAGAGCAAGTACCACATCGATGAATCCTCTCGGCTGGACAACGTCACGGCCGAGAGTAGACAATGTCTACGTGCCTGACAACCTACGGACTCGACTGGTGGACGCAGGTGTCCGCCTGCTCGAAAGCGAAGGGCAGGGCGGGCTCACAATCAGAGCGGTCACGCGTGAAGCCGGCGTCTCACACGGCGCGCCGAGACGCTATTTTCCGACGTTGAGTGCGCTGTGCGCCGCCGTCGCTCGGGTCGGTCTCGTCGATATCGGGGTGGCTCTGGACCGCGCGACGCAGCAATCGACGTCGCCGCAGGAAGCATTGAATGCGATAGCGGACGCGTACGTGGACTTTGCGGCGCGGCGACCGGCGATGTTCGCCCTCATCTTCAGGCACGACCTACTCGAGGGCTCGGGCGAGAACCTGCGGCTCACCTCGCGTCCGTTGTTCGAGGCCTTGATCGCCGCGGTCGGTGCCGTCGCGCCGGAGAATCCACAGTTCACCGCCCTGCGACTGTGGACCTCCGTGCACGGAATAGCGGCGCTCAACTCCACCCACGCATTCGAGCCGGTCACCGACCTGTCGGCGGTGACGGAGTTGACCCGCCGCGCAGTGCGCGACGTGATCGCCGACGCTACCGAACCAGGGACTTGACCGACGCCGGCAGCTGGCGGACGTTCTTGTAGGGGCCGACCACCGCGGCACCGAAAGGACGGTCGAGCAACACGGCAGCGACCTCGCGTACCTCGTCGTTGCCGACGCTGTCGATCCTCGCCAACGTATCGGTGATGTCGCGGTGATTGCCGTAGTTCAGTTCACTGCGACCGATCCGGTTCATCCGAGAGCCCGAATCTTCGAGTCCCAGAACCAAACCGCCACGCAACGAACCCTTGGCCCGCGCACACTCCGCGTCGGTGATCCCCTCGGCGGCAACCTTGGCCAGCACTTCCCTGATCACCGTGGTCACTTCGCCCAAGTTCTCCGGCTGACAACCCGCGTAGACGGAGAAGGCACCACTGTCGGCAAACGTATCCACCGACGAGTACACCGAGTACGCCAGACCACGCTCTTCCCTGATCTCCTGGAACAGACGAGAACTGAGCCCGCCTCCCACTGCGGAGTTCAGCACGGACAACGCCCAGCGATGCCCTTCGTGTCGACCGAACGCCCGTACGCCCAGGCACAGATGCGCCTGCTCGCTGTCACGAGTGGTCAGGCTCAACGTGGGAGCATTGCGCAATCGCGCTGTGCCACCGCGTCGTTCGGCCGGCCGTGCGCCCTTGACCAGATGGCCGGAGAACGCTCGACGCACGAGAGAGACGATCTGCTTGTGATCGACGTTGCCCGCGACGGCAACGACCATGCGCTGCGGCGTGTAGCGGCGAACGTGGAACGAGTGCAATTGCGCACGGGTCATCGACTCGATGGATTCGACGGAACCGATGATCGGGCGTCCGATCGGATGATCGCCGAACATGGCTTCCAGGAAGGCATCTCCGAGCAGATCCTCGGGATCGTCGTCGCGCATGGAGATCTCTTCGAGGACCACCTGTCGCTCGACGTCGACATCTGCCGAGCGGCACCGGCCACGAAGCACCACATCGCTGACGAGATCGATGGCGAGCGCCACGTCCTCGTCGAGCACGTGCGCGTAGAAGCAGGTGCTCTCCTTCGAGGTGAACGCGTTCAGCTCTCCCCCGACACCGTCCATCACCTGGGCGATCTCGAGCGCGCTGCGCGTAGGAGTCGACTTGAACAGCAGATGTTCGAGGAAGTGTGCGGCACCGGCAACACTGGGTTGCTCGTCCCGTGAACCGACCCCGACCCACACGCCGACCGAAGCCGAGCGAACGCCGGGCACGAACTCGGTGACGATCCGAAGACCGCCGGGCAGAGTGGTGCGTTGCACGCCCGTGTCGATGCCGGTGCTCTCTGGAACGGCCGAACGGTACGTCCCGAGGGGACGTACCGTTCGGCTCGGTTGCTTCTTACTCAGCGCTGGCCTCGGCGGGAGCCTCGGGAGCGTCGGCGGGAGCAGCAGCGTTGTCGTCTTCGACGGGAACGAGGCTGATCTTGCCGCGGTTGTCGATATCGGCGATCTCGACGCGCAACTTGGATCCGACGCTGACGACGTCCTCCACCTTGTTGATGCGCTTGCCGTTACCGAGCTTGGAGATGTGCACCAGTCCGTCGCGGCCCGGGAGCAGCGAGACGAATGCACCGAAAGCCGTTGTCTTGACAACGGTTCCGAGGAATCGCTCGCCGACCTTCGGCAGCTGCGGGTTGGCGATGGCGTTGATCATGTCGATCGCGGCCTGTGCGGACGGGCCGTCCGCTGCACCGACGTAGACAGTGCCGTCATCTTCGATCGAGATGTTGGCACCGGTCTGCTCGGTGATGGAGTTGATCATCTTGCCCTTGGGCCCGATGACCTCGCCGATCTTGTCGACCGGCACCTTGATCGCGGTGACGCGAGGTGCGTACGGGCTCATCTCGTCCGGGGTGTCGATGGCCTCGGCCATGACCTCGAGGATCGTCGTGCGAGCATCCTTGGCCTGCGACAGCGCGCCGGCGAGCACCTTGGAGGGGATGCCGTCGAGCTTGGTGTCGAGCTGCAGCGCCGTGACGAAGTCCTTGGTTCCGGCGACCTTGAAGTCCATGTCGCCGAACGCGTCCTCGGCACCGAGGATGTCGGTGAGTGCGACGTAACGGGTCTCGCCGTCGACCTCGTCGGACACGAGGCCCATCGCGATACCGGCAACCGGGGCACGCAGCGGCACACCGGCATTGAGCAGCGACAGAGTCGATGCGCAGACCGAGCCCATCGAGGTCGAGCCGTTGGAGCTCAGTGCCTCGGAGACCTGACGGATGGCGTACGGGAACTCGGCCTGGCTCGGCAGCACCGGCAGCAGGGCGCGCTCGGCGAGTGCGCCGTGCCCGATCTCGCGACGCTTCGGCGAACCGACGCGGCCGGTCTCACCGGTGGAGTACGGCGGGAAGTTGTAATGGTGCATGTAGCGCTTGGACGTCTCGGGCCCGAGCGAGTCGACCTGCTGCGCCATCTTGACCATGTCGAGGGTGGTGACGCCCAGGATCTGGGTCTCGCCGCGCTCGAACAGGGCCGATCCGTGGGTACGCGGGATGATCGCGACCTCGGCGGACAGCGACCGGATGTCGGTGATGCCACGGCCGTCGATGCGGAAGTGATCGGTGAGGATGCGCTGGCGAACCGACTTCTTGGTCAGTGCGCGGAATGCGGCACCGATCTCCTTCTCGCGGCCGGCGAAGCTGTCTCCGACCGACGTGAGGACCTGAGCCTTGACCTCGTCGAGCTTGCTCTCACGCTCGGCCTTGCCTGCGATGGTCAGTGCCTCGTTCAGCGGGATCTTCGCGGCGTTCTCGACGGCCTCGAAGACGTCCGACTGGTACGCCGGGAAGACCGGGTAGTCGCCGGTCGGCTTGGCGGCCTTGGACGCGAGCTCCTGCTGTGCGGTGCACAGGGCTGCGATGAACGGCTTCGAAGCCTCGAGGCCCTCGGCTACGACCGACTCGTTGGGGGCGGTTGCACCACCCTCGATGAGCTCGATGACGTTCTCGGTGGCCTCGGCTTCGACCATCATGATCGCGACGTCTGCGTCGGCACCGGAGCCGGAGACGATGCGGCCGGCGACGACCATGTTGAACACGGCCTTCTCGAGCTGCTCGTTGGTCGGGAACGCGACCCACTGCTTGTCGATCAGTGCGACGCGGACGCCGCCGATCGGGCCGGAGAACGGCAGTCCGGCGATCTGCGTCGAGGCCGATGCCGCGTTGATCGCGACGACGTCGTACAGATCGGCCGGGTTGAGGCTCATCACCGTGATGACGACCTGGATCTCGTTGCGCAGTCCGTCGACGAACGTCGGACGCAACGGCCGGTCGATCAGGCGGCAGGTGAGGATGGCGTCGGTGGACGGACGGCCCTCGCGGCGGAAGAACGATCCGGGGATACGGCCCGCGGCGTACATGCGCTCTTCGACGTCGACCGTCAGCGGGAAGAAATCGAATCCCTCACGGGGGTGCTTGCCTGCGGTCGTTGCCGACAGCAGCATGGTGTCCTCGTCGAGGTACGCGGCGACTGCGCCTGCGGCCTGCTGTGCGAGGCGGCCGGTCTCGAAGCGGATGGTCCGCTTGCCGAACGTGCCGTTGTCGATGATCGCAGTTGCTTCGTAGACGCCTTCTTCGACGTCCACGGTCGTTGTCTCTGTCATAGGTTCTCTTCTCGTCCTCTCGTCTTTGCCGTGCCCGCGCGGACACACCACGAGCCCTCCTGGCTGTGGCGGCATACCTGTGCCGTCCATCCGACGAGAGCTTCTCTCGGGACGCGGCTGCGCGGAGGCGGCCATCGATCGAAGCCCATCGGATCTCGTATCCGAAAGGCCACTACCGAAGACCGTCACCACGGCGTGACAGGCATACACGGCGGTGTGCGGATGCCGTGCATCCGCTTTCTCGTGCTGACGTAACTGTTCTTGCGTACAAACACAGATAGCCAACGAGGAACAGTCTAAGCACTGCCTCGTTGGCTACTGCACTATTGCTGCGAGTCGGGTGCGCACCGGCGCGTCGAACCATGCATCGGTGACATCCTCGCGTCGATGCGAATTATCGACGCAGACCCAGACGCTCGATGAGCGAGCGGTAGCGGGTGACGTCGACCTTCGCGATGTACTTGAGCAGGCGACGACGACGTCCGACCAGCAGCAGCAGGCCGCGGCGGGAGTGGTGGTCGTGCTTGTGCATCTTGAGGTGCTCGGTCAAGTCGACGATGCGCTTGGTGAGCATTGCAACCTGCGCCTCGGGCGAGCCCGTGTCGGTGGGATGCAAGCCGTACTCGCCGAGAACGGCCTTCTTCTGTTCGGTGGTCAATGCCACTGGTACTACTCCTGATCAATGACGTCCGCGTGAAAGGAAGCAACGCACCCTGTGGTCGAGACCACGGAATCGAAGCCGGTACAGCCGCCACGGACCGCAGCGAGCACCGAGGGGCCAGCCTATCAGGCCGTGCTCGCCGCCAGAATCGAGCGGGCCCGCTCGGCGTCGCGCCCCATTTCCTCCACGAGTGCTTCCATCGAGTCGAACTTCTCCATGCCGCGCAGTCGGTCGACGAAGTCGACTGCCACATGCTGCCCGTACAGGTCGGCCTCACCGTCGAGGACAAACGCCTCGACGGTTCTGGTGCGACCCGAGAACGTGGGATTGGTGCCCACCGACACAGCAGCCGGATGCCGCTCCCCCGGAGTGACCGTCCCCATGATCGGACCCGGCCCGAGCACGGTGAACCATGCCGCGTACACACCGTCGGCAGGGATGGCCGAGTACATGGGCGGCGCGACATTGGCAGTGGGATAACCCATTTGGCGACCTCGACCGTCTCCGTGCACAACGACACCCTCGACACGGTGCGGTCGCCCGAGCGCGGCGGTGGCCGCAGCGACGTCACCTGCGTCCACGCACGATCTGATGTACGTCGAGGAGAACGTCACGGCATGCTCGGCGAGCAGGTTGACCCCGTCGACTGCGAATCCGGACCGCTCGCCGATCTTGCGCAGCATGGGCACGGTGCCGAGCGCCTTCTTCCCGTAGGTGAAGTTCTCGCCGACGACGACCTCGGCGACGTGCAGGCGTTCGATCAGGATCTCGTGCACGTATCGCTCGGGAGTGAGCTTCATCAGCTCGGGCGTGAACGGCATCACGCAGAAGACGTCGATTCCCAGTTCCTCGGCAAGTTCGGCTCGCCTCGTCAGTGTCGTCAACTGAGCAGGATGGCTCCCCGGCCGCACGACCTCCATCGGATGGGGATCGAACGTCATGAGCACGCTGGGAACGCCGCGCTTCTTCGCAGCGGCCACCGCTCTCCCGATCAGTTGTGCGTGTCCGCGATGAACGCCGTCGAAGACGCCGATCGTGAGCACGCACCGACCCCAGTCGGCAGGTACATCGTCGAGACCTCGCCATCTCTGCACACCGCGAAGCCTACGGCCCGACGGCCGCTCGGTCACTCTCGGCCAGGCGTGTCGCGCGCGGCAGGTATGGACAAAAAGGTATCCCCACGGTAAATGTTTCGGGGTGCCTAACTTATTTCTTCGCCAGCGCGGATCTCGCGCCCGGCGGATTCTCGCGAGCTGGGCCGTGGTGGGACTACTGGTAGCAGCGTCGACCGGCTGCGCGCGGGCTGTCGGAGAGGACGATCCGACTGTGCTCGACGACGGCAGACCCCTGGTTCTGACGACCTTCACCGTCCTCGCCGACATGGCAGCCAATGTCGCCGGTGACCACCTTCGAGTGGAATCGATCACAAAAGCCGGAGCCGAGATCCACGGCTACGAGCCGACACCCGGAGACCTACGCACGGCAGAGCAGGCCGAGTTGATCCTGGACAACGGGCTGGGGCTGGAGGCCTGGTTCGAGAAGTTCGTCGAGCGCATCCCCGCACCGCACGCCGTGGTGAGTGCAAACGTGGACCCGATCTACATCCGTGACGACGCCTACGCGGGGAAAGCGAACCCCCATGCGTGGATGTCCCCCGTCGTGGCCGAGACGTACGTGGAGAACATCGCCGACGCGTTCGTCGCCCTGGACCCCGCCAACACCGACGACTATCGAGCGAACGCAACCGCGTACATCGGACAACTCCGCGAGGTCGGAGCCGAACTGGCCACAGATCTCTCCGGACTGCCCGCTCGTCAACGTGCGCTCGTCACCTGCGAAGGCGCATTCGGTTATCTGGCCCGCGACTTCGACCTGCAGGAGGCCTACCTGTGGCCGGTCAACGCCGAGCAGGAGGGAACTCCCAAGCAAGTGGTACGCACCATCGATTTCGTTCGTGACAACGACGTGCCCGCCGTGTTCTGCGAGTCGACCGTCTCGGACAAGGCCCAGCTCCAGGTCGCCGAGGACACCGGAGCTCGGTTCGGCGGACAGCTCTACGTCGATTCACTGAGCGATGCGGCCGGACCCGTCCCCACGTACCTGGATCTACTGCGCTACGACGCACGGTTGATCGCCGACGCACTGGTAGGAGAACGATGACCCGGAAGACTGGGACCCAGCACCACAGGCCCCCGCACGAGAACGGGGCGGCGCTGACGGTCGATACCGTCAATGTCCGATACCGCGATGTCGTGGCCCTCACCGATGCCAGCCTGACCCTCGCACCCGGCCGGGTGTGCGGGTTGGTCGGCATGAACGGATCGGGCAAGTCGACGCTGTTCAAGGCCGTCATGGGAGTGGTCAAGCCCAACTCCGGCTCGATCACCGTGTTCGGCGGCGACCCGGCCCAGGCGCGTAAGGCCGGCACGGTCAGCTACGTGCCCCAGGCGGAATCCGTCGACTGGACATTCCCGATCAGCGTGCGCGACGTGGTCATGATGGGCCGATACGGGAAGCAGAATTTTCTCCGCACTCCACGGGCAGCCGATCGACTGGCCGTCGACGAGGCTCTGCAGCGCGTCGACCTCGCCGAACTCGCGAACCGACAGATCGGCCAGCTCTCCGGCGGTCAACGCAAGCGCGCGTTCGTCGCTCGCGCCATCGCCCAGGAGGCGTCACTGCTGTTGCTCGACGAGCCCTTCGCCGGTGTGGACAAGAAGACCGAAGCCACCATCACCCGCCTGCTCCGCGAACTCGCAGCACACGGCGCGTCGGTTCTCGTGTCCACGCACGATCTCCATGCCCTACCGGAGCTGTGCGACGAGGCGATCCTGCTGCAGCAACGGGTGCTCATGCACGGCAGTCCAGCCGAAGTACTGCGCCCGGAGAACCTGGCGCTGGCCTTCGGTATCGACCCGTCGAAGGTCGACCAACTCGGTGCGGGCACCCGAACTCCGGCCACCCGAACCACAGAAGCGAGCTGAACCGTGTATCTGATCGATTTTCTGGTGGACCCACTCGAATACACCTTCATGCAGCGAGCCCTCCTGGTGACCGTCACCGCCTCGATCGTGTGCGCGGTCCTGAGCTGCTGGCTCGTCCTCATCGGGTGGTCGTTGATGGGCGACGCCGTCTCGCACGCAGTTCTTCCAGGCGTCGCGCTGTCGTACCTGTTCGGGGCACCGTTCGCGATCGGTGCGCTGCTATTCGCCCTCATCGCGGTCGGTGCCATCGGAGTGGTCCGCAACACCACCATCGTCAAGGAGGACGCCGCGATCGGCGTCGTCTTCACCACCTTGTTCGCGCTCGGCGTCGTCCTGATCTCCAAGTTTCCGAGTCAGATCGACCTCAACCACATCCTGTTCGGCAATCTGCTCGGAGTCTCGCAGGCCGACATGGTCCAGGTGTTCGTCCTCGGCGGCATCGCGCTGGTGGCCATGATCGTCAAGCGTCGCGACTTCACTCTCTTCGCCTTCGACCGCACCCAGGCCCGCGCCGTCGGCATCAATCCGACGGTGATCTCGGCCGTGATGCTGACTCTGCTCGCCCTGACGACCGTCGTCGCGCTCCAGGCCGTCGGCGTCATCCTCGTGGTGGCGATGCTCATCACTCCCGGTGCGTCCGCCTATCTGCTCACGCACAGCTTCGGCCGCATGCTCGTGCTGGCACCGATCGTCTCGGTGGGTTGCGCGCTGGTGGGGATCTACGCCAGCTTCTACCTCGACGTGTCCTCCGGCGGCAGCGTGGTGCTCACCCAGGGCCTGGTCTTCGTCCTTGCCTACCTCTTCAGCCCGTCACAGGGCATCGTCATTCGCGCCCTTCGGCAACGCGGACAGGTGCCGGCTCCGGCCGGGTGAGGTGTCTTTTTCCATTGGATTGCCTAAGCTCGGCGACGTGGCGCAACAAAAAACCGATCCCGCACCGGCCGACGAGGGCGTCCAGCTGTCCGCGGTTGCGCAGGACTACCTCAAGGTCATCTGGACGGCCAGCGAATGGAGCGAGGACTCCGTCAGCACCAAGATGCTCTCCGAACGCATCGGCGTCTCCGCCTCGACGGTGTCCGAGGCGATTCGCAAGCTCGCCGACCAGGGCATGGTCGACCACGCCCGCTACGGGGCCATCTCACTGACCGAGAAGGGTCGCCTGGCTGCCATAGGCATGGTGCGTCGGCACCGACTGATCGAGACCTATCTGGTCCGCGAACTGGGTTACGGCTGGGACGAAGTGCACGACGAGGCGGAGATCCTCGAACACGCCGTCTCGGATCTGATGATGGATCGAATCGACGCCAAATTGGGCCACCCCGAACGCGATCCGCACGGCGACCCGATTCCGTCGGTCGACGGTGCGATCGAGACCCCGACCGCGACCCGCCTGAGCGAGTACCTCGACGGACAATCCGGCCGAGTCGCCAGAATTTCCGACTCCGACCCGGCGATGCTCCGCTACTTCGATTCCGTCGGAATCACGCTGGATCTGCCGATCACCGTGGTCGAACGACGCGACTACGCCGGCACCGTCGCCATCGAGCTGGCCCGCACCGACGCCACCGATTCCATCGACCTCGGCCACCGCGCCGCCGAGGCGATCTGGATGGTTCCGGCTACCTGATCGCCGGGATCGCGTCAGTGCCCTCGCAAGGTCGCGGGCCGCACGACCATGACCGAACTGGCGCGCTTGCCCTTCTCCTGGAGCAGCGCAATGGTGTGACCGGTGGGATCGACCGCCGCGTACACCCCGTCGATCCCGACCGGATCCAGCCACCGTCCCTGGCTCAACGATTCCGCTTCACCCGCGTCGATCTGCCGGTGCGGAAAGGCCGTTCGCGCCGCCTGGTCGATGTCCAGGCTCACGGCCGGATCCTCGGCCAGATCTTCGAGTGTCCGGGCATGCTCGAGGGTGAAGGGTCCGACACGAGTGCGGCGCAGCACGGTCAGATGGCCGCCGACGCCGAGCGCCACGCCGAGGTCCCGAGCCAGGGCTCGCACGTACGTCCCCGACGTGCAGTCCACCTCGACATCGAGGTCGACGAACGCGGATTCGTTCTCCACCACATCGCGCCTGGCCGTCACGTCGAATCGGGTGACGCTGACCTTGCGGGCGGCGAGTGTGAACTCCTCACCTGCGCGGGACAATTTGTGGGCACGTTGCCCGTCGACCTTGATGGCGCTGACACTGGCGGGCACTTGCTCGATATCGCCGGTCAGGGCGGCGATCGCGGTCGAGATCTCGGGGTCGGAGACATGCGCGGCCGAGACATCGGCCAGAACGTCACCCTCGGCGTCGTCGGTCGTCGTGCTCCGGCCGAGCCGGATGGTTGCGGTGTACGACTTGGTGGTCAGCGAGAGCAATCCGAGCATCTTGGTCGCACGCTCCACGCCGAGCACGAGCACGCCGGTCGCCATGGGATCCAGAGTCCCCGCATGGCCGACCTTTCTGGTGCGCAACAGTTTTCGGCACGACGCCACCACATCGTGGCTCGTCACTCCCGGCCCCTTGTCGACCACAAGCAGGCCGGCACCGACGAGACCGGACGAAATCTTTTCGCGAGCACTCACGAGAGAGCATTGTGCCAGGCTCGCGGAACGGGTCGTCACATCACCGAGATCGCGGTCATCACCAGGCCTCCCGCAACCATCCATCGACCGTCGAAGGCCCGCAACGGCGGTCCGGACACCGTGTCTCCTGGCACCAGCAGCTCGGAATGGAACGTTCCGGAAATGTCGTCACCGGAGCCGGTGCGTTCGAAGGTGATGTGTGCGTCCTCGAAGCCGAGCCAGCGTCCCGTCAACGGCTCCCAGGCCTTGTACGTCGCTTCCTTGGCGCAGAACAAGACTCGATCCCAGTGCACGTCTTCACGGCCCACGGTCGCGAGCCACTCGCGTTCGGCCTCCAGGCTCACTGCCCCGAGTACTCCATCGGGCAAGGGCCCGTGCGGCTCCGCGTCGATTCCCACCGAACGCACCTGCATCGAATAGGCCAACACCGCACCGCGATAGCCGTCGCAGTGCGTCAACGATCCGACCACACCCTTCGGCCACTGCGGGGCACCGGACTTACCGCGCATGATCGGTGCCGGCTCCACACCCAGCTTCTCCATCGCCACCCGCGCGCAGTGTCGAGCCGAGGTGAACTCACGCTTGCGCTTGTCCACCGCCTTGGCCACCAGCGGGGCTTCGAGCGGATGCGGCGTCAGACCCGGTGGGTCCGCGAACAATTCGGCCGAGACGACGCCGTTGGGAAGTATGTATTCGATCACTTGCCTGCCCTCATCTTCTCTACCTCTGCCTCCATCTCGGGCGTCACCGTGAAGTGCCCGCCCCACTTGTTCAACGCGCCCGGCGGGTACTCGGGGACCGGAAGAATTTGGCGCAGAACGTTCTTCGGCAGGCCGCGGCGCTGCCATTCACGCGGGTAGCCCACCGACACCTCCTCGAAGCGAACGCCGTCGTAATAGGTCGTCCGCGGGATGTGCAGGTGCCCGTACACCGAGCAGATCGCGTTGTACCGCGTGTGCCAATCCGCCGTCAGAGTGGACCCGCACCACAGCGCGAACTCCGGGTAGAACAGCACCTCGGTGGGCTGCCGGACCATCGGGAAGTGGTTGATCAACACGGTCGGAACGGAGGTGTCCAACGCATCGAGACGCTCCCGGGTGGCGTCGATCCGCGCGTGGCACCAGGCATCTCGCGTCGCGTACGGCTGCGAGGACAGCAGGAATTCGTCGGTGGCAACGACGTTCTTCTCGCGTGCGATCGCCAGTCCGTGTTCCTTGTCTCTCGCTCCCTGCGGCAGGAACGTGTAGTCGTAGAGCAGGAACATCGGCACGATCGTGGCCGGGCCTCCCTCCCCCTCCCACCGCAGATACGGGTCCTCCGGGGTGACGACGTCGATCTCGCGGCACAGGTTCACCAGGTACTCGTATCGAGCAGCACCGTGGATCTGCACGGGATCCTTCACCGTCGTCCACAGCTCGTGGTTTCCGGGAACCCAGATGACTTTCGCGAAACGGCTACGGAGCAGTTCGAGCGCCCACTTGATGTCGTCGGTCTTCTCCGACACGTCACCGGCGACGATCAGCCAGTCGTCGGGCGATTCGGGAAAGATGTCCTCGGTCACGGGCCGGTTGCCCCGATGTCCGACGTGAATGTCGCTCACTGCCCACAGCTTCGCTGCCACTGAAAATTCCTTCCGATGCGCTCGGCCGCCGGCGTCGAATCGCCAGAACCGTCCGAGAACGTACCAACGTCCAATACTCCATGCAGATTCCGCGACGTATCCGGGCGGGGTGAAGTGGCACCGAGGTCGACGGTGGGACGGTACGGCTCACCGAAAACAGGATTGGGTCGAAACACCCGCAGATTCGGGTATATGGTGCCGTTCATGACTTGTTTGCGGATGATTGCTCGGGTGGCGTCTCGATGACGGTGCCCCCGGTCCGCGTTCGAGATGCCGCGGCACTCCTCGGTGTCAGTGACGACACCGTGCGCAGATGGATCGACAGCGGAGCGCTCCCGGCGCTCGAGGACGAGACCGGGCGCAAGGTCATCGCCGGCCGCGACCTCGCCGACTATGCACGCGAACACGCCGTCCCCCCACCGGAGATCTCGCCGGGCGGCAGCTCGGCCCGCAACCGACTCGTGGGGTTGGTCACCGAGGTCGTCTCGGACGCGGTGATGAGCGAGGTGAGCATGCAGTGCGGGCCGTTCACGATCGTCTCGCTGATGAGCACCCGATCGGTTCGTGAACTGGGGCTCGAGCCCGGCAAGGTCACCACCGCCGTCGTCAAGGCCACGACCGTCATCGTCGAGACACCCTAGAACGCAGGAGATGTTCGTGAAGACAGTGCACTCGGTATCCGCGCTCGTGATTGCAGCCACCCTGATTCTGGTCGGGTGCAGTGCGCAGTCCGATTCGACCGCGCCCGATGGACCCTCGGACGGTAGCGCGGTCCGAGGAGAGATCACGGTCTTCGCCGCGGCATCGCTTCGCGCGACGTTCACCGATCTCGGTACTCGATTCGAGGCCGAACACCCCGGCACCTCGGTGGAGTTCAGCTTCGCGGGCTCATCCGATCTGGCCGCGCAGCTGATCTCCGGCGCTCCTGCCGACGTCTTCGCCTCCGCGGATACCAAGAACATGACCGAGACGGTCGACGAGGGCCTGGTTGCGGGCGATCCCGTCGACTTCGCGTCGAACACTCTGACCATCGTGACCGCCCCCGGAAACCCGGACGGCATCACATCGTTCGCCGATCTCGCGAATCCCGACCTTCTCACGGTGATCTGCGCACCCCAAGTGCCGTGCGGCGCGGCGACGGCCTCGGTCGAAACTGCAACGGGCACTTCCGTCCCGGCCGTGAGCGAAGAATCCTCGGTCACCGACGTGCTGGGCAAGGTCACCTCGGGGCAGGCCGATGCCGGGCTGGTCTACGTCACCGACGCTGCCGGGGCAGGCGAGGCCGTGACCGCGGTGCCCTTCGAGGAGTCGAGCGAGGCCGTCAACACCTACCCGATCGCGACACTGAGCGGTTCCGGCAACCCGGACACAGCTCGCGCCTTCACCGAGTTCGTCACCGGACCCGTCGGACGGGACGTACTCGGTCGAGCCGGCTTCGCCGCACCGTGACCGCTCGAGTCGCCAAAGGAGGAAGGTCCTCGGCCGGGCCCCGTCCGACCGTCGGAGTACCACTGTGGATATTCGCACCGGCCGCCGTGGGCGCACTACTCGTCGTGTTGCCGCTGGCCGCGATGTTCACCCGCATCGATTGGTCGAATTTTCTCGGCCTCGTCACCTCCGAATCCGCTGTCGCGGCGCTGGTTCTCAGCCTGAAGACGGCGACGGCAAGCACCGTGGTGTGCGTGCTTCTCGGCGTGCCGATGGCCATCGTGCTCTCGCGCAGCTGGATCAGAGGGCTCTCGATCCTTCGCTCGCTCGTCGTACTGCCCTTGGTCCTGCCCCCGGTGGTCGGCGGCATCGCGCTCCTCTACACCTTCGGACGCCAAGGGCTACTCGGCGAACATCTCGATGCGTTCGGGATTCGGATTGCATTCACCACCTCGGCCGTCGTGTTGGCGCAGGTGTTCGTGTCGTTGCCGTTCCTCGTCGTCAGTGTCGAGGGCGCGTTGCGCACGGCCGGTGACCGCTACGACGTGGTGGCTGCAACCCTGGGTGCCACCCCCACCACCGTCCTACGGCGAGTCACCGTTCCGCTGATACTTCCCGGACTGATATCAGGAACCGTTCTCGCCTTCGCTCGCGCACTCGGAGAATTCGGAGCGACGTTGACCTTCGCCGGCTCCCTGGAGGGCGTGACCAGGACGCTGCCGCTGGAGATCTATCTGCAGCGCGAGAGCGACCCCGATGCCGCCGTGGCGCTGTCGATGGTTCTGATTCTCGTCGCGGCACTCGTCGTCGTGACCGCGCGCGGCACTCGATCGTCGGGAACGCTGTGAACTCGCTGTACCTCCGGGCCACCCTCGGCGTCCGCGGAATCGATCTCGAACTCGACGCCAGGGAGGGAGAGACGGTCGCGGTCCTCGGGCCGAACGGGGCAGGCAAATCGACACTGCTGCAGATCGTCGCCGGCGTGGTGGCACCCGACGACGGAATCGTCCGACTCGGCGAGGACGTGTTGACCGACACCGCCTCGAACACCGTCGTGCCCATTCATGCCAGGGGCGTCGCGACCCTGGCTCAGGAAGCTCTGTTGTTTCCCCACATGGACGCTCGCGCGAACGTGGCCTTCGCACCACGGAGCACCGGCGCGAACCGCGCCACCGCGCGAGCCGTGGCCGATACCTGGCTCGACGCGGTCGGAGCCTCCCACCTGGCCGACCGCCGCCCTGCACAGTTGTCCGGCGGTCAGGCTCAACGTATCGCCATCGCGCGCGCTCTTGCGGCCGATCCACGACTGCTGTTGCTCGACGAACCCCTGGCCGCGCTGGACGTCGATACGGCACCGGGCATTCGGCGAGTGCTGCGCACGGTGCTGCGCGAGAGCGGGCGTACGGCCTTGATCGTGACCCACGATCTGCTCGACGTCGTCGCACTCGCCGATTCCGTCGTGGTCGTCGACGGTGGACGCGTCGTCGAGCGCGGGTCGGTCACCGAGGTCCTGACCGCGCCTCGCAGCGAATTCGGTGCCCGCATCGCCGGGGTGAACCTGCTCTCGGGACGGGCTGTCGACGCCGACGACTCGACCTCCCTGAATACGAATTGGGGAGTGACGGTCCACGGCTCCGGGCGGCACGCCACCGGAACTCCACTGGTGGCGGTCTTCTCCCCCGCCGCCGTGTCGGTACACCCGACTGCCCCACACGCCAGCCCCCGCAACGTGTTCGAGGTGGTGATCGAGGAGATGGAGGTACAGGGCTCCGGCATCCGTGTCAGGTCACGTCCGCAACCCGACGGGTCTCCCGGCATGGCCGCCGACATCACCCCTGCAGCGGTATCGGATCTCGGGCTCGAGCCCGGACGCCGGGTGTTCTTCGTCATCAAGAGCCACGAGGTGGCACTGCACCCCGCGTTACCGTCCCAGCCCGACCGATAGTCAGTGGCGTAGTTGGCGGTCGCTGCCGATCACCAGCCACTTACCGGACAGCACCCGGCCCGCGACGGCGAGCACGCGCAGGGCAACGAAGACGCCGAGCCCTGTCCAGATCCCGACCAACCCCCAGTCGAACACCAGAGCCGACCAGATGAACGGCAGAAAACCCACGACGGCGCAGGCCATGGTGGCGTTCCTCAGAAAACAAGCGTCACCACTGCCGAGCAGCACACCGTCCAACGCGAACACCACCCCGGCGATGGGGATGATCGCGACGAAGATCCACCAGATCGCGTGCATCTCGTCGATGACCGACGCGTCGGTGGTGAACAGCTCCGGGACGAACGATCGCCCGACGGCGAACACGCAGGCGAGGACGACCGCGAACACCGTCGACCATGCCGTCAATCGCCACGCCAGGGCGCGCGCATCCTCGATCCTGCTCGCGCCGAGGGCCGCTCCGACCAGGGTCTGAGCGGCGATTGCCAGCGAATCGAGCATCAACGACACCAGGTTCCACATGTGCAGTACCACCTGGTTGGCGGCGACCGAGGCCGCGCCGAACCTCGACGCCACCGCAGCAGCGGACAGAAAGCAGGCCTGAAACGCCAGACTCCGCACGATCAGGTCGCGGCCCAGCACCAGTTGCGCGCGCATCACCGACCAGCGCGGTCGCAATTCGGTGCTCGCCCGCACGACTGCGACGACGAACAACGCACCGGCGACGCCCTGACCGATCACGTTCGCCACAGCCGATCCCACCAGCCCCAGCCGTGGGAATCCGAGCAACCCATGAACCAGAAGTGGGCACAACACCGCCGACACTGCGAAGCCGAACACGACGAAACGCAGTGGTGTCACCGTGTTCTGGACTCCGCGCATCCATCCGTTTCCGGCCAGCGACACCAGAATGAACGGCACACCGAGCAGAGCCACCCGCAGCCACGCGACGGCCTCGGCGGCGATGTCACCGCCGCCGGTCAGTACCGACACCACGGGCTCGGCCGCGAGCTGCATCGCCGCGACGATGACGATGCCGATCGCGAAGGCCAACCAGGTTGCCTGCACACCCTCACCGACGGCATCACGTTCGCGACCGGCACCGTGCATACGAGCCGCACGGGCGGTCGTGCCGTAGGACAGAAAAGTGAGCTGGGTGCTGACCTGGGCCAGAACGAGTCCGCCTATCGCCAGACCCGCGAGCGCCAAGGCACCGAGCCTTCCGACCACGGCGGCGTCGAACAACAGGTAGAGGGGTTCGGCGGCAAGGACGCCGAGGGAGGGCAGCGACAGGCCGAGAATCTTTCGAGCGGTGACCGGAGTGGAGCTCACGACGCCGAGAGTGCCCCGCGCAGCGCCTCGATCACGTCGGGCAGATCGCCGGTCGCGGTGTAGCCGGCCGCGTTGCGGTGCCCGCCGCCGCCGAGTTCGCATGCCACCGCCGAAACGTCGACCTCGGTCTTCGAGCGCAGGGAGACCACCCAGACCGAGCCGAAGTCCTGCTGCTTGAGCACTGCGGCCACCTCTGCTTCGGAGGTGGTGCGCACGATGTCGATCACGCTCTCGATTTCCTCGGACCGCAGTCCGGCGGAATCCTCGCTCCGGATGACGGCGTACACCAGCCCTCGTCCGCCGGCTGCGTCGGGAATCAAGGATGCCGAACCGAGCACGGACCCGAGCATCGGCAGCCAGTCGAACGGGTGGGTGTCGAGCAGCTTGCGGGCGATGTGAGCGCCGTCGATCCCCGTGGCCAACAGTCTCTCGGCCAGCAGATGAGAACCCGGGCGAACCCAGCGGAACGAACCGGTGTCGGTGACCAAGCCAGCGAACAGCAGGTGGGCGAGATCGGCGTCGATCTCGACGCCCCACCGGTCGAGCAGACGCGCGATCACGGCGGTGGTGGACTCGGCGGATGCATGCACCACGTTCAGCGTTCCGAAGCGAGTGTTGCTGCGGTGGTGATCGATGACGAGGCTGGCCGACGCCGTATCGAGCCGGTCGCCCAACGAACCCAACCGACCCCGACTTCCGGCGTCGACCGTGACCACCAGGTCGACGGTCTCGGTGACCCGGTCGGCGTCGACCAGAAGATGCCTACCGGGCAACTCGTCCATCGACTCCGGCAGGGACGCCGGTGCAGCGAACGCCACCTGGACGGTCGCGCCGCGACGTTCGAGCACCGAACCGAGCGCGAGCCCACTGCCGATCGTGTCGGCATCGGGCTGGACGTGACACAGCACGGTCACCGAGGATGCACGTTCGAGCATCTCGATCGCCTGCGCCAAATCCTCGTCGGTCTCCGACACCGACCCCGAACCATCGGACATGTCAGTCGGCTTCGGCGGGCTCGACGTCTGCAGGAGTGGAGCCTGCGGAATGACCATCTGTGTCTGCGACTTCGCGCGGAGCCTTGTACGGGTCCGGATCCCCGGCGGGCTTGGCGTTCGCACGGGCGCGGGCCAGTTCCTCGTCGGCCACGCGGGCACGCTCGAGAAGGTCTTCCATGTGGCGCGCGGTGTCGGGCACCGTGTCGGTCACGAACGTCAAGGTCGGTGTGTACCGCACACCCGTCCCGGCTCCGACCTTCGAGCGCAGCACGCCCTTGGCCTTCTCCAGTCCTGCCGCGGCCGCCTGAAGATCGGGCGGCGTATCGAGGTCTTCACCCATCACGGTGTAGTACACCGTGGCGTCGTGCAGGTCGGCCGTCACCTTGGTGTCGGTGATGGTCACGAATGCCAGCCGTGGATCCTTGATCTCGTGATCGATCGCCGTTGCAACGATTGCGGCGATTCGCTTGGACAACTTACGAGCCCTGGCCTGATCCACCACGACAATCACACTCCTCTTTCATGGCCGAACGTCGATTTCGATACGACGTAGCGGCGGTTGTGCACTTCACGTCTGCCGAGCAGTGCTCGGCGGACATCCCGGATCAATCCTCGGGTCCGAAGATTCTCCGGCGTACTGCCAACAGTTCCAGATCGTGGCGTTCGGCGACATGCCGTTCGCACTCGTCCAGTTTGTCGTGTAACAGGTCGACATCGGTACCGGCTGCGGCAACCCCCAGTAGGGATCGCCGAATACGTTCTCGCTCACCCGTTTCGGCAGCCGAGACACCCAGCCGTTGCAGATCACCGAGGACCGGTTCCATCATCGACCGCTTCTCGGCGAGCGAACGCACATCCCCCAACAACACGTCCAACTCCAGAGCACCCAGATACACGCTGACGTCCTTCGATCAGCTTCGACGACAAAGCCGGTGGTGGTACATATGTCGTACCACCACCGGCTCGAAAGTCGGAGCGCAGTGTCACTCCCCTGGCTTCACCACCGAGCCGACGCGACCGGATGCGGAGCCGAGTGGCTCCGCATCTGTTCTAGTCGCGCGGCTTTTCACGGAGTTCGTACGCCTCGATGACATCGCCCACCTTGATGTCGGAGTACGTCACCGTCAAACCACACTCGTAGCCCTCACGGACCTCCGTCGCGTCGTCCTTCTCGCGGCGGAGCGAGGAGATCGTGACGGTTTCCGCAACAACGGCACTGTCTCGGATGAGTCGTGCCTTGGCGTTGCGACGGATCGTACCGGAGGTGACGAGGCAACCGGCAATGTTTCCGACCTTGGAGGAACGGAACAGCGCGCGGATCTCGGCCTGCCCGAGGGCAACCTCCTCGTACACCGGCTTGAGCATGCCCTTGAGGGCCTTCTCGATCTCGTCGATTGCCTGGTAGATCACCGAGTAGTACCGGATGTCGACGCCTTCACGGTTGGCCAGCTCGGTGGCCTTGCCCTCCGCTCGAACGTTGAAGCCGATGATGATCGCGTTGGATGCCGACGCCAGGTTGACGTTGGTCTCCGTCACGCCACCGACACCGCGGTCGATCACGCGCAGTTCGACCTCGTCGTCGATCTCGATACCGAGCAGCGCCTCTTCGAGCGCTTCCACGGTTCCCGAGTTGTCACCCTTGAGGATCAAGTTGAGCTGCGAAGTCTCCTTCAGAGCTGCATCGAGATCGTCGAGGCTGATGCGCTTGCGGCTCTTGGCTGCCAGAGCATTGCGCTTGCGCGCATTTCGACGGTCGGCGATCTGTCGAGCGATTCGGTCCTCGTCGACCACCAGAAGGTTGTCGCCTGCACCGGGCACCGACGTGAAGCCGATGACCTGCACGGGACGAGACGGCATCGCTTCGGTGACGTCCTCGCCGTGCTCGTCGACCATGCGACGGACACGTCCGTATGCATCGCCGGCGACGATCGAGTCACCGACGCGGAGTGTTCCGCGAGCGATGAGCACGGTCGCGACCGGGCCACGACCACGGTCGAGGTGCGCCTCGATGGCGACACCCTGAGCGTCCATGTCCGGGTTGGCGCGCAGGTCGAGCGACGCGTCGGCCGTCAGCAGCACCGCTTCGAGGAGGGCATCGATGTTGGTGCCCTGCTTGGCGGAGATGTCGACGAACATCGTCTCGCCGCCGTATTCCTCGGCGACCAGACCGTATTCGGTGAGCTGCTGCCGGATCTTGTCCGGGTTCGCGCCCTCCTTGTCGATCTTGTTCACCGCGACCACGATCGGCACGTCGGCTGCCTGGGCGTGGTTGATGGCCTCCACCGTCTGCGGCATGACGCCGTCGTCGGCTGCGACCACCAGGATCGCGAGGTCGGTGGCCTTGGCACCACGGGCACGCATGGCCGTGAAGGCCTCGTGACCGGGGGTGTCGATGAACGTGACGAGACGTTCGTTGCCTTCGAGCTCGGTCAGCACCTGGTAAGCACCGATGTGCTGCGTGATTCCGCCTGCCTCGCCTTCGCGCACCGTGGTGTTGCGAATCGAGTCGAGCAGTCGCGTCTTACCGTGATCGACGTGGCCCATGACGGTGACCACCGGGGGACGCTGTTCCAGATCGTCCTCGCCGCCGGCGTCCTCGCCGTAGGTGAGATCGAACGAGTCGAGCAGCTCACGGTCTTCGTCCTCGGGACTGACGACCTGAACGACGTAGTTCATCTCGCCGCCGAGAAGCTCCAGCGTCTCGTCGTTGACTGACTGCGTCGCGGTGACCATCTCACCGAGGTTGAACAGGGCCTGCACCAGTGCGGCCGGGTTCGCGTCGATCTTGTCCGCGAAGTCCGACAGCGATGCGCCGCGGGCGAGACGGATGGTCTCACCGTTGCCGCGGGGCAGCCTGACGCCGCCGACTGCGGGAGCCTGCATGCTCTCGTACTCGGCGCGTTTCGCCCGCTTCGACTTGCGGCCACGACGAACTGCTCCGCCGGGACGACCGAATGCACCTGCTGCTGCGCCGCGCTGACCGGGGCGTCCACCGCCGCCGGGACGACCGCGGAAACCACCTGCGGGAGCGCCGCCTGCGGGGGCACCACCGGGAGCGCCGGGAGCGCCGCCGCCGCGGTAGCCACCGCCACCGCCGCCGCCTGGGCGTCCACCCGGAGCGCCGCCGGGACGACCGGGACGACCTGCTGCGGGGCCGGGACGTGCCGAACGGGTCGGCATGGCACCGGGGTTGGGGCGAGGAGGCATAGAGCCGGGGCTCGGACGAGGTCCGGCCTGGCCCGGTGCGGGACGAGGCCCACCCTGACCGGGAGCCGGACGACTGCCACCGGACGGTGTTGCGGGACGAGGCCCACCCTGTCCGGGAGCGGGTCGTCCGCCACCGGGACGCGGAGCACCGGGAGCGGGCCGGGGAGCCGGTCGCTCCACGGGAGCCGAGGAGTACGGGTTGTTACCGACACGCGGAGCCTTCGGGCCGGGCTTGGGGCCGGGACCTGCGGGCTTGGGAGCTGCCGGGGCGGGTGCAGCGTCGCTGGTGGTGGCCGACGCGGCCGGAGCCTGTTCGACCGGAGCGGCCGGCGCTGCAGGCGCAGGGGTGGGCGCGGCCGGGGCCGGAGCCGGTGCGGCAGCCGGAGTTGCGGGTGCAGCCGGTGCTGCCTCCACGGGAGCTTGTGCTGCGGGTGCTTCCGGCTCTGCCGGACGCGGTACCGGCTTGGGGCCGGGACGGGGTCCGCCCGGTTTCGCTGCGCCCGGCTTCGCCGTGCTGCCTGCTGCGCGATCGGCCGCTGCGCGACCGTTCGGTGCAGCTGCGGCGGGTGCCGACGCGTCCGCGTTCTCGGACGGGAAGGATTCACGCAGTCGACGTGCCACGGGGGCTTCGACTGTGGATGATGCGGACTTGACGAACTCGCCTTGCTCTTTGAGCCGTGCGAGTAGTTCCTTACTGGTGACACCGAGTTCTTTTGCCAACTCGTGCACGCGGGCCTTGCCTGCCACTGCTCTCCTCACTGAGAGGCCGAGCGAGGCTTGGTGCCCGCACGACCTCGGGTTATCTCCGATGGACGTTCATCGTTGGTGCTTCACGGTGTGCTCATCAGTGCTGTTGCCTGTTCTTGTCGACGGGTGTTGCTCTTGTCGTGTCCTCGGCCTGCAGCTGTTCGTGCTCGTCGAGCACGGCTGTCACTGCGGACGATTCCACATTTCCCGATATCCGAAACGCGCGACCGAAGACTCGGCGTCGTTCCGCATTGTGCAGGCATTCTCGGCTGTAGTGCAACCACGCACCACGACCGGACATCGAATGCCGGATGTCGGGGACGAGAGCGAATTCGTGCGAACCAGCTTCTCGAACCACGATCCTCAACAGATCGGTGGCCGGCACTCGCTCCCTGCACCCGATGCATGTACGAATCGGCCGGCTTGTCACTACCGGATACTCGCGTTCATGCCTCTGAGCGAAGAGGTCGTTACCGAACCATCGACCACTCTACCGCTGTATTGCCCCGAACTCCGCATTCCGGCCCTACGCGCTGGTCGTCTCGGGTGCCGCCGCATCACTGCGGATGTCGATGCGCCAACCGGTCAACCGAGCGGCCAGTCGAGCGTTCTGCCCTTCCTTCCCGATGGCCAGAGAGAGCTGGTACTCGGGAACGACGACACGGGCCGCACGAGCAGCTGCGTCGACGACGGTCACCGACACAACCTTCGATGGGGACAGAGCATTCCCGACGAAGGTGGCCGGGTCCTCGTCGAAGTCGATGATGTCGATCTTCTCGCCTGCCAGTTCGCTCATCACGTTGCGCACGCGCTGCCCCATCGGTCCGATGCAGGCGCCCTTGGCGTTGAGACCGGACACGGTGGACGCGACGGCGATCTTGGAGCGGTGCCCCGACTCGCGGGCCACTGCCACGATGTCGACCGATCCGTCGGCGATCTCGGGCACTTCGAGGGCGAACAGCTTGCGCACCAGATTGGGGTGGGTGCGCGACAGCGTGATCTGCGGGCCCCGGTTGCCCCGGGCGACTCCGACGACGTAGCACTTGATGCGTTCGCCGTGCTCGTAGCTTTCACCCGGCACCTGCTCGGCGGGCGGCAGGAGGCCGTCGGCTCCGTTGGCGTCACTGCCGATGCGGACGATGACGGTGCCCTTGGCGTTGGCCCGCGTGTCGCGCTGGATGACACCGTTGACGATCTCACCCTCGTGGGTGGAGTACTCGCCGAACGATCGCTCGTGCTCGGCGTCGCGTAGGCGTTGCAGGATGACCTGACGCGCCGTGGTCGCCGCGATGCGTCCGAAGCCTTCCGGGGTGTCGTCCCACTCGGAGATCACATTGCCGTCGGCGTCGATTTCCTTGGCCATCACGCGAACGGAGCCGGTCTTGCGATCGACGTCGATCCACGCGTTGGACTGATGCCCCTCGGTGTGCCGGTAGGCCGTCAGCAATGCGGTCTGAATCGTCGAGATCACCATCTCGATCGGAATTCCCTTGTCCGCCTCGATGGCACGCAATGCGGCGATGTCGATATTCACTTGTCCGACCCTTCTTCCGGTGCTTCCACGTCCACGATCTCATCGGTGTTCGCGGGTGACGGCCTACTGCCGACCACGCCACCCGCCAGGTCCATCTCTTCGGCGCTGGGCCGCGAGAACTCCACCTGCACAACAGCTTTCACAACATCGGACAGTGCGACGGAGCGGGTCGACAGCACACCCTTCTCCTTGATCACCACGTTGACCGAATCGTCGTCGAGTACACCGACGCGACCGTCGAACTTGGCGTCGGCGAGTTCGATGCGCACCTTGCGTCCGCGGGCCCGACGCCAATGCCGTGCCTCGGTCAGTGGGCGGTCGATTCCGGGTGTGGTGACTTCCAACGTGTACGGAGCTTCCCCGAAATCCGTCACGGCATCGAAGGCGTCGGAGATCTCGCGGCTCAGTTCCGGGAGCGCGTCGAGGTCGATTCCCTCTTCGCGATCGACCATGATCCGCACTGCACTGTGCTTGCCTGCGGCGACGACGTTCACGTCTTCGAGGTCGTAGCCCCGTTCTCGAACGAGGTCGGCGAGCAGTTCGACAACCCTTTCCTTGGACGGAACAGGCATGTCGCGAACTCCTCGTGTGTAGTTGTGGGCGATCCGGCGTACGGCAGCCGGACTGCGTTTGGTGAACCAACAGCCTACCGCCCCGCAGACAGTGCTCGTGACCACGATCGGCCGACGCGACACGCGGGCGCGGCTCGTGCGAGCGCTGCGGTCTGGCACGATATCGGAGTGCCAACGCCGACCGTCCCCTTCGCGCTCAATCGCCGCGGGTTGTTCCGACTCGCCGGTGTCGCAGCTCTGTCCGCGGCCACCGTGTCGACTGTTGCGGCCTGCGGCCAGGAGACGATCTCGGGTCCTGCCCTCGACACCCTCACAGCGCAGTTGCGCGCTGCCCGCGCCGATGCCGCAGATGCCACCGCGGCCGCGACGGTGATCACCGACTACGCAGCCGCACTGGGGATCGTCGCGGCGCAGCGCACCGAGCACGCCGAAGCGCTCGACACCGAGATCGCGCGCGCCACCGGCGCCTCGACCGAGACGTCGTCGGCGACGGCCACCACGACACCCGCTCCCACGACGCCGCCGCCCGATCTCGCCGCCGTACGGGAGATGTTGACTTCCTCCGCTCGCAGCGCAGCAGATGCCGCTCGTAACGAAAGCGGTTACCGGGCAGGCCTTCTCGGTTCCATCAGTGCCTCGTGCACGGTCTCGGCCCTGGTGGTTCTGGCATGAGCGATCTCGGCCCGGAACAGCAAGGCCTCGTCGATGCACTCCACGCCGAGTACGCGGCGGTGTTCGCCTACGGCGTCGTCGCGGCGTTCTCGAACCCCACGCGCGCCGACGTGGTGGCGTCGAACACTGCCGCTCACCGCGCCCGCCGAGACGCGACCATCGATGCACTCCAGGCGGCGAGTGTCACAGTGCCGCTGCCCGATCCGGCATATGCGTCCCCGTTCCCGGTGACCGACGCGATCTCGGCTGCACAGTTGGCCGCACAGGCCGAGATCGACACGAGTATCGCGTGGCGTTCGCTGATCGAACGCAGCCGGTCGGGAGCGACCCGCGACATGGGGGTGCAGGCGCTGACCGACGCCGCGGTTCGCCTCGCGACGTGGCAGCAGATTCTGGGCGTCAGTCCGTCGTCGACGGCATTTCCCGGCCAACCGTGAGCGCTTGTTCCGGTCCGACGGAACGCCCCGGCATGAACAGCGCCGCCACCAGTCCGATCGCCACTGCGCCAGCGCCGACGAGCAGAGCGGGTGCCAAGGCGTCGGTGTAACCGGTGGGTGTCAGTGATCCACCGGCTCCGATGAACACCGCTGTCAGTACAGCGATGCCGAGCGCGATACCCACCTCTCGCACAGTGGAGTTCGCACTGCTCGCGGTGGCGTGATCGTCGTCCTTCATGTCCCGCAGCACTGCGGTGGCGGACGGAGCGAACGTCAGCCCCATGCCCACGCCCGCCATCAGCAGGGCCGGGACCATCGACGAATACTCGGTGTCGGGTCCCAGAATCAGCGCCATCCACACGAGCGAGACCGACTGCAGCGACAGGCCGCCGACCAACAAGCCGCGCAGTCCGACGCGCTCGGCGAGCAGACCTGCGATCGGTGCGACCACCATCGGTGCTGCAGTCCACGGCAGCGTGCGTAGGCCTGCCTGGAACGGCGTGTAGTTCATCACGATCTGCAGGTATTGCGCGCGGAGGAACACCGCCCCGAACATGCCGAGCGAGAACGTGATTCCGATGATGTTGGCCAGGGTGAAGCTGCGCGAACGAAAGAGTGCGAGCGGCAGTACCGAGTGCCGGTTGCGCGAGGCGCGCAGGACGAACGCGACGAGCAGCACCGCCGAGCCGATGAAGCCGGCGAGCACCGTGGCCGACGCCCACCCGTCGTCGTTGCCGTGGACCACCGCCCACACCAGGAGGAAGACACCGCCGCCTGCGAGGACAACGCCGGGCAGATCGAGCGGTTGGATGCGCCCTGCTGTTTCCTTCAGCGCGACGTACGCCAGCGGAACTGCAACGAGGGCCACCGGAACGTTGATCCAGAAGATCGCCTGCCAGGAAATCCCGTCGACGACGGCTCCGCCGACCACCGGTCCCAACGCGACGCCGAGTCCGGAGACTCCACCCCATATCCCGATCGCCATCGCGCGCTTACCCACCGGCACCACCGCGGCGAGCAACGCAAGGGACAACGGCATGATCGCGGCTGCACCGATTCCCTGCACGGCACGCGCCGCGATGAGCATCGCTGGACTCGCAGCGAGCGCGCTGGCCACGGAGGCGGCGGTGAAAACCGTGATCCCACCGAGGAACACCGTGCGTCTGCCCCATCTGTCGCCGAGCGTCGCCGCCGTCAGCATGAAGGTGGCGAAGCTGAGGGTGTACGCGTTGAGGAACCACTGCAGCTGTCCGACGGAGGCGTTCAGGTCCTGCTGGATGACCGGGAGTGCACTGGTCATCACCAGATTGTCGAGGGTTGCCATGAACATCGGCAGGGAAGCTGCGAGGATGCCGAGCCACACGGGAACGTTCCGAGTGGCGGGCTGCATTGCTGGTGGAGAGGCTGTGGCGGTCATTGCGGTCGTCCCGTCTCACGCTTGTAAGCATCGAATGATTACTTATCTGAGACCGTAAGTTATCGACTGATAACCTGTCAACATGTCCGACCCGTCAGCGCCCAAGCCCAAAGCCACCCGCATGGATGCGGCCGACCGCCGAGAGCTCGTCCTCGACGCGGCGATGCGCGCGTTCGCGCGCGGGGGTTACGCCGGCACCAGTACCGACGCCGTCGCGAAGGAAGCGGGCGTCTCTCAGCCGTATGTGGTCCGTATGTTCGGCACCAAGGTCGAGTTGTTTCGACTGGTGTTCCAACGCTCGGTCGACGGCATCATGGCCGCGTTCGATGCCGTGCTGGCGGCGGGCCCGCTCGACCCCGACGACGACGGCACCTGGGCAGATCTCGGTTCCGCCTACGCCGATCTGGTGGCCGATCGCGACCTGTTGATGGTGATGATGCACGGATTCGGCGCAGGCTCGGTACCCGAGATAGGCCGGGCAGCCCGGGAGGGAATGGGTGCCATCTACAGCCGGATACGTGAGGGCACAGGTTGTTCCGAGGACCAGGCACGGCAGTTCATCGCGCACGGGATGTTGCTCAACGTCCTGATGTCGATGCAGGCGCTCGAGCATCCGAACGACAGCGCCGGACTGCACGAGATGACGGTGTGCGCGTTCGGAACCAATCTGATTCCGGCCGATCCCGGCTGAGCGTCGGCGCTAGGGACGCATCTCGTACCGGCCGTCGTAGGAGGCGACCTCGTTCCACACCGCATCGAATCGACCCGCATCGACCACCGGCTTGCGGATCGCGTCCAGGGCCCACTGCTGTTGCGCCGCAGACGACGACGGCTTTCCGTACAGCGCAACGGCATAGCCGGAGAAGTCTCGTATCTGGAAGTCGAAGATCTGGTCCATCATCTCGGCCGAGATCTCGTCGGCTTGCTCGAGCACGAGATGGCCGTAGACGACGAGTGAGAACAGGTGCCCCACCACGAGAAGGAAATCGAGATCCTTCTGCTGCGCTTCGTCGGGCGCACAGTCCTGGAGAAACGACTTGAACGCCTGTGCCTGCTCGTAGAACCGTCCCACGTTGGAAATCCCGGAATGCTTGCTGTACAGCGGGTTCCAGTCGTGGAACCGGACCGAGCTCGCACCACGGGCCGGCCCCTGCGCGAAGAAGAAGCTGTCGTCGACCGGCTCGGTTCGGGTACCGACGTCCGGGTGGTCGGTGGGCGAGAACATGTACGCAGGCATGAATTTGAGCATCAGCGCCACGTTGACGTGCACCGTGCCCTCCAGCTTGGGCAGTGTTCCGATCAGCTGGGCGGCTTCACGGAAGTAGGTGTTCTTCTCGTACCCTTTGGCCGCGATGACGTCGTGCAACAGACGGACGACCGTTTCGCCCTCGGAGGTCACCTTCGCCTTGGTCATCGGGTTGAACAGGAGGTAGCGCCGGTCTTCGGGTCCCGCGGCACGGAAATAGTCCAGCGCCCGCGCGCTGAACAGCTTCATGGCGATCAGCCGGGAGTATGCGTCGACGAACGCACTGCGGACGTGCGGGAAGTCGGTGACGCGATTGCCGTACAGGATCCTGTTGTTCGCGTGTGTGATCGCCTCGTAGAACGCGTGCTCACAGATGCCGATGGATCCGGTGCACAGGTTGAACTTCCCGACGTTGACCGTGTTGAGCGCGGCCGAGAATGCGTCGGCACCGGTGTGCAGGATGTCCTGTTGCCGGACGGGGTAGTTCTCGAGCGCGAACGTGCTGACGTACATCTGCCCGTGGACGACGCTCTCACGCAGCTGATACGCGGGGTGTGCACTGTCGGCCACGAAGAACACGTACGCATCGGGTCCGTCGACGTCGGTGCGTCGCCCGAACACCGAGACCATGTCGGCAACGTTGCCGTTCCCGATGTAGTACTTCTCCCCCGACGCGGTGAACTCGAGCTCGGAGTCCTCGGGCGCGGGCGTCAGCAGCATGTCGGTGGAGTAGACGTCGGCTCCGTGTGCGCGCTCGGACAGTCCGAACGCCATCACACCGCCGCGATCCAGCTCGCGTGCTGCGCGGCGCTTGGCGTCGTCGTTGGCACTCATCCAGATGGGGCCGAGACCCAGCACGGTGACCTGCCAGGTGTACCAGTAGGCCAGACCGTAGAACCCGAGAACCTCGCTCAGCGCAGCATTACGAGCAGCGTCCCAGCGCGTGTTCGGCGATCCGTCCGCATAGGCAGCGGGCGTGGAGAAGGTTGCGAACAGCTTCTGCTCGGCGACGAACTCGATGAACTCCGCGGGCCAGACTGCATCGAGATCGTCCGCGAGCAGCCTGGTCTTGCCTCGATTCTCGAACCACTCGATCAAGGCGCGCAGCTGTCGGCGAGAGTCGTCGTCGAGCTCGGCCGGATCGAACGTTGTTGGATCGAACAGCGCATAGTGAGACACGTGGTGACCTCTCATAGTCGTTGACCCGAAGCTACCAGCGGGTAAACGACAGTGCAGAGAGATCGCGAGACTCCCCTACGGTGTGTGCCGCACAGCCTTCACGATCTCCTCGACCGCCGAGTCGATGTCGAGTTCGCGACTCTCTCCGGTGAAACGATCGCGGATCTCGACCTTGCCGTCGGCCCAGCCGCGGCCGATGACGACCACCAGCGGAACACCGATCAGTTCCGAGTCCTTGAACTTCACTCCTGGCGAGGCCTTGCGATCGTCGAACAGAACCTCGATGCCCTGTGTATCGAGTTGCGTCGCAATCGATTCCGCGCCCGCGCGAGCAGCGTCGTCCTTGTTCGCGATCACCAGGTGGACATCGGCAGGTGCAACCTCCGACGGCCACCGCAGACCCTTGTCGTCGTGCATCTGCTCGGCGATCACAGCGACCAGACGCGAGACGCCGACACCGTAGGAACCCTGAGTCAGGCGAACCGGCTTGCCGGTCTCACCGAGGACGTCGACCGAGAACGCATCGGTGTACTTGTAACCGAGCTGGAAGATGTGCCCGATCTCGATTCCGCGCGCACTGACCAGCGGCCCGCGACCGTCGGGAGACATGTCGCCGTCACGCACCTCGGCTGCTTCGATGGTGCCGTCGGGAACGAAATCGCGACCGGCGACGAGGTTCACCACATGCTTGCCCTTGACATCGGCGCCGGTGATCCACGACGTACCGTCGACCACCCGCGGATCGACGAGATAGCGAACCCCGTTGGCCTGCAATGCGCGAGGCCCGATGTATCCCTTGACGAGGAAGGGATTGGCAGCGAAGTCCGCGTCGGTCAGCAGAGCGAACTCGGCAGGCTCGAGGGACGCCTCGAGGCGCTTCTCGTCGACCTCGCGGTCACCGGGCAGGCCGACGGCGAGCAGTTCCCACTCCCCTTCTGCGTTACGCACCTTGAGCAGAATGTTCTTCAGCGTGTCCGCGCCGGTGACGGTGCGTCCGAGATCCGCAGAGTTGGCCCACTCCACCAGAGTCGCGATGGTGGGGGTGTCACCGGTCTCGTGATCGACGGCAGCGGGCTGTCCCTCGATGGGCAGCGGTGCAGGCGCCGGAGTGGTGACGGCCTCGACGTTGGCGGCGTATCCCGATTCGATGCAGCGCACGTAGGTGTCCTCACCGATGTCGCTCTCGGCCAGGAATTCCTCGGAGGCGCTGCCTCCCATGGCACCGGACGTCGCGGCGACGATGACGTAGCTGACACCGAGGCGGGCGAAGATGCGCTGGTACGCCTCGCGGTGGGCGGCGTAGGACTTCTTCAGTCCGTCCTCGTCCATGTCGAAGGAATACGAGTCCTTCATCACGAACTCGCGGCCGCGCAGAATGCCGGCCCGGGGACGCTCCTCGTCGCGGTACTTGGTCTGGATCTGGTACAGCGTGACCGGCAGGTCCTTGTACGAGTTGTATTCGGCCTTGACCGTCAGCGCGAACAGTTCCTCGTGGGTGGGACCGAGCAGCATGTCGTTGCCCTTGCGATCCTGCAACCGGAACAGCGCGTCGCCGTATTCGGTCCACCGATTGGTGGTCTCGTACGGCTCGCGCGGCAGCAGCGCGGGCAGAGATATCTCCTGCGCACCGATGGCGTTCATCTCCTCGCGCACGACACGCTCGACCTGCCGCAGCACCCGCAGACCCAGCGGCAACCAGGAGTAGACGCCCGGAGCGATACGACGAACGTAGCCGGCGCGGACCAACAGCTTGTGGCTGTCGACCTCGGCGTCGGCCGGGTCGTCGCGAAGGGTACGAAGGAACAACTGCGAAAGACGGGTGATCACGGGTTGTCAGACTAGTCGCTCCCGCAGTGCCTGTGAGCAGGCGGCCGTACAGTGAGTAGCCTCGAGCCCGTGCTGATTCTGCTGCCTCCCTCCGAGACGAAGTCCGACGGCGGTTCCGGAGCACCTCTCGATCTGGACCGACTGTCGTTGCCCACGTTGACACCGCTCCGCCGAAAGCTCGCCGATGCGCTGGTGGAACTCTCCGGCGACGTCGACGCGTCGATCGCGGCGCTCGGCCTCGGCCCCACCCAGGTGGACGAGATCGAACGCAACGCTCGGTTGTGGACCTCACCCACCACACCTGCGCTGCAGCGCTACACCGGCGTGCTCTACGACGCCCTCGACGCGGCGTCGTTCACCCGGGCCGGTCGTGCCCGAGCGGACGCGAGGCTGTGGATCGGCTCGGCCCTGTTCGGGGCCGTGCGTGCCTCCGATCCGATTCCGTCCTACCGACTCTCCGGTGGATCGACCGTGCCGAACTTCGGGACGCTGCGATCACACTGGAAGCCCGAACTCTCCGACGCCATCGACGCCGAGGACGAGGGGATCGTCGTCGACCTCCGATCGGGCACCTATCAGCAGCTCGGGCCCGTCCCCGGCGCGATCACCGCAACGGTGCTCACCGAGAAGCCCGACGGCAGCCGATCGGTGGTGAGCCACTTCAACAAGCATCACAAGGGCCTGCTCGCGCGCGCGTTGACCCTGACCACCGCCGAGCCGAAGGACGTCAAAGCCGTTGCGCGCGTGGCGTCCAAGGCCGGACTGCGCGTCGAAGTGGCGTCGAGCACCGAATTGATCGTGCTCACCGAATGAGCGAGATTCCGGGACTGCTCCGGCGCGGTGCCGACGCCTCGGTCGGCAAGACCAAGAGCCAACGCGTCGCCGACGACGTCGCAGATCGACTGGTCTCGCTCGACGCGACCGAACTCGGCTCTCGGGCGCTGACGAACATGATCGAGACGATGTACGAAAACGGTTGGCAGCCCATGGATCTCGTGCACGTCGTGCGGCGTCAGCACACGGTGGCCGTGGCCGATCTCGCTGCCGCGGTATTGCTGCATCAGGCCGATCTCACCGACGCCGCCTCTCGGGCCCCACAGGACTGGGTGGATCAGATGTCCACGGTCTGTGAGCAGTTCCCGAAGGTTGCGGCCCGGGTCGAGGCCACGCCCGATTTCCTGACCGCGTACCTGACGTCCTCCGGTAAGACCGATTACATCGCGGCCAGTGATCAGTGGCTCGACGTACTCACCCTGCTCGGTCGATGGCAGACACTCCCCCGGTGGCCTCAGCTCGGCCCCAAGCCGTCCCAGTGGCCGCGCACTCGTCCCACGGTGTCGGGTGTCGCCGGCTCCGACTCCCCGAACACCAAGATGCTGAGCAAGATTCGCGGTCTACTGGCCAAGGCCGACGCCACGGACTTCGAGGAGGAGGCCGAGACGCTCACGGCCAAGGCGCAGGAGTTGATGACGCGCTACTCCATCGACACCATGTTGCTCTCCCAGGGCCACATCGATATTCACGGCCGACGCGTTCATGTCGACGGTCCGCATGCCCCGGCCAAGGCGCAGCTGTTGCACGTGGTCGGAACCGCCAACCGCGTCAAGGCGATCTGGGATCCGGAGTTCGCCGTCGCCACCTTGGTCGGAGCTCCGGTGGACGTGGAACAGACCGAGTTGCTGTTCACCTCTCTGCTGGTTCAGGCAACGCGCGCCCTCGGACATTCGCCGCAGGCGAAGAAGCGCAAGAAGGCCGGATCGGCGGCGTTCGGCAAGGCATTCCTGTACGCGTACGCCATCCGTATCGGAGACCGTCTGACCGACGCCGACGCGCACGCCCTGGAGGAGGCGCGTCACGAATCAGGTGATCTGCTACCGATTCTCGCCGCGCAGACCGTCGCCGTCGAAGCCGAATTCGATCGATTGTTCCCTACGGCGAAGCCGATGCGCGGTCCACGCCTGGACGCCGAGGGATGGGATTCGGGCCAGGCCGCGGCGGATCGTGCGGATCTCTCGCGCTGAGGTATGTGAGTCGACCGCCCGTTCGCAAGGCAAAATGGTTCTGTGCCCGAAACTCTCGACGACATCATGACGCGAACGTCCGAACTCCTGACCGACCGTGACATGGCCGCACTGTCCACTCTGATGGCCGAGCTGTCGACGACCGATGCGGTGCGCGTGCTCGAGCGTGTCGACTCGTCCCGACGCGCGGTGTTGTTTCGCCTTCTGCCCAAGGACGAGGCGGTGGCGGTCTTCGAGCGCTTCGACGCCACCGTTCGCGGTGAGTTGTTCGAGAGTCTTCGCAGCTACGATGTGATCGCTCTGTTCGAGGAACTCGACCCGGACGACCGTGTCGAATTGCTCGACGAACTCCCCTCCAACGTCGCGCATCGACTGTTGGTGGGCTTGTCCCCCGACGAACGCGCACTCACCGCCCCCATGCTGGGATACGACCGCAGATCGGTCGGCCGCCGCATGAGTCCGGAGTTCGTTCGGCTACGGACCGCTGCGACCGCCGGCGACGCCCTCGATGCCGTGCGTCGTACCGGCTCGGACGCCGAGTCGGTGTACCTGTTGCCGATCACCGACGATCACCGCACTCTGTTGGGGGTGGTGACGCTCGCCGATCTGGCGACAGCGGCACCGAGCACTCCGGTCGGCGATCTGTACTCGGATCATCCGGTGGTCGAGGCCGATTCGTCGGCGGAGGAGGCTGCACGGCTGTGCTTCGAGCACCGTAGTCCTGCGGTGGTGGTGGTCGATTCCGAGCAACGGCTGATCGGCATTCTCACGCTCGAGCAGTCCTCTCGAATCCTGGAAGAAGCCGAGGACGAGGACGCTGCTCGCGCGGGTGGCTCCGAGCCGCTGCGTCGGCCGTATCTGTCGACGCCGGTGCTGTCCATCGTTCGCTCTCGCGTGGTGTGGTTGCTGGTGCTCGCGGTGTCGGCCATCCTCACGGTGCAGGTTCTCGAGATCTTCGAGCACGCGCTCGCCGCAGTCGTCACTCTCGCGCTGTTCATTCCGCTGCTGACCGGAACCGGCGGCAACACCGGCTCGCAGGCCGCGACCACTGTCACGCGGGCGCTCGCGCTGGGTGACGTGCGACCGCGGGACATCGCCGCGGTGCTCTTTCGCGAGGTTCGGGTCGGAGCGACGATGGGTGCGATGCTCGGCACCTTGGGCTTCGTCATCGCCGGGCTCGTCTACGACTGGCACCTCGGGGTCGTCATCGGAACGACGCTGCTGTCGATCTGCACGCTCGCGGCGACGGTCGGCGGCGCGATGCCGCTGATCGCGAAGAAGATCGGGGTGGATCCGGCGGTCTTCTCGACGCCTTTCATCTCCACCTTTTGCGATGCGACGGGGTTGATCGTCTACTTCCTCATCGCGAAGGCCGTACTGGGCGTGTGATCAGCCCTGCTCGTCAGCCTTTCTGGGCGCTTTCCTGCGCAGCCTGGGCCTGAGCGACCTGCTGCGGGGTGAAACGAATGAACACCGCAGCGATTCCCGCGACCACGGCGCAGACGGCGCAGCAGAACAACGCGAACATGTAGCCCGAGCTCAACGCATCGAGTTGGGTGTCGTTCATCAGCGTCGCCGGTCCCGAGATGCCGCCCAGGGACAGGGTGCGCGAGGTCACCAGCGCGCCGATGACGGCCAGCGCGAGCGGCCCGCCGAGGGTCTGAGCAACCAGGGCGATAGCGGTCAACGGGCCGATCTCGGTGGGGCTCACTCCGGCGATGGCGCACAGCGGGAGTGGCACGACCGTCAGGCCGACGCCGAATCCGATGCCGATGACGGGGAAGAACAGTCCGGGGAAGTACGACGAATCCGCGTTCATCGTCGCGACCGACACCATCAGCCACCCGACCATGATCACGGCACCGCTCAGAATCAGCCACCGTGGGGCGATGCGGGTCACCAGCTGCGAGGCCAGGAATGCGGCGGCACCGAGCCCGAAGGCGAACGGCACGAACGCCAGGCCCGCGTGCAAGGGGCTGTATCCCAGGATGTCCTGAACGAACAGAGCCACGTACGCGGCGAGGCAGAACATCACGCCACCGGCGAAGAAGATGGCCACGAACGTCGCCACTCGGTCTCGGCTGCCGAACAGCGAGAACGGGAGCAGCGGGTTGTCGGCGCGTCGCTCCACCATCAGGAACAGCCCGAGGAAGAGCAGGCCGGCGATCAGCGAGACGATGACGATCGGATTGGTCCAGCCCAGTTCGGTGCCCTCGCTCAATGCCAGCACCACGCCGGTGCAGCCGAGCGTCGCCAGAATCGCTCCCGGCACGTCGAGCGGTAGCTTCGCCCCCACCGTCTCCTGCAGCGACACGACCGCGAGCACCACGATGACGACACCGATCGGCACGTTGATCAGGAAGATCCACCGCCACGACACCTCGGTCAACGCACCGCCGATGATGAGCCCGGCGATGGAGCCGACACCGGTCATGGCCGCGTAGATCGCGATGGCCTGGTTTCGTACCGGGCCCGGCGCGAAGGTGGTCGCCACCAGCGCGAACGCCGTCGGCGACGCCACCGCGGCACCTACACCCTGGAGAGCGCGCGCCGCTACCAACGTCGCCTCGTTGACCGCGAGCCCGCACAGCAGGGATGCGACGGTGAACAGCACAACGCCGGCCAGGAACATCTTCTTTCGGCCGAAGGCGTCACCGAGTCTGCCGCCGAGGAGCATCAGCCCACCGAAGGCGAGGGCATACGACGTGAGCACCCAGTTGCGTCCGGCATCGGACAGACCAAGATCGGCCTGCAACGGTGCCAGAGCGAGGTTGGCGACCGTGCCGTCGAGCACCACCATCAACTGCAGGCCGCTCAGGACGATGATCGCCAACCCGAACGCTCGGGTCGTCACCGGGTACTTGACCTCGGTACTGGAGGTATCGGACATCGATGATTCAGGCACGGGCGTTCACGTTACCGGCGTGTACAGAGAAACCGGCAACGGTTCCGATGACCACGATCGCCGGAGGCCTGATCTCCGCATCGCGAACCGCATCGGCGACGGTGCTCAGAGTCGCGCGAACTTCACGCTGGGTGCGCATGGTGCCTTCCTGAACGACGATCACCGGGGTGTCGGACGGCCGGCCACCGGCGATGAGAACGTCGGCGAACTTCCCGATGCGTTCGACGGCCATCAGCAACACGATGGTGCCCTTGAGCTTGGCGAGCGCGTTCCAGTCGACGAGCGAATCGGGATGGTCGGGTGCCACGTGGCCGCTGACGACGACGAACTCGTGAGTCACGGCGCGATGCGTCACCGGGATGCCTGCGGACGAGGGCACCGAGATGGCGCTGGTGATACCGGGCACCACGGTCACCGGGATTCCCTCGGCAGCCAGCGCTTCGAGCTCCTCGTATCCCCGCCCGAACACGTAGGGATCGCCGCCCTTGAGCCGGACGACGAATTTGCCTGCCTTCGCGCCGTCGATCAGCGCCTGGTTGATCGCTTCCTGCGCCATCGCGCGGCCGTACGGAATCTTCGAGGCATCGATGACCTCCACGTGCGGACCCAGTTCGGCCAACAGTTCGGGCGGTGCGAGCCGATCGGCCACCACGACGTCGGCGTAGGCGAGCAGCCTGCGCCCGCGGACCGTGATGAGGTCCGGATCGCCGGGTCCGCCACCGACCAGCGCGACGCCCGTCAACGGCGCATGGGCCGAGTCGGCAACCACACCGGACTGCAGGGCTTCGACGACGGCATTGCGTACCGCGGCCGATCGACGGTGTTCGCCGCCCGCGAGGACACCGAGGGTCAGCCCGTCCCATTCGGCCGACGCCGGGGTGACCGCGGTGCCGTCCTTGGCGATGTCGGCTCGCACGCAGAAGATCTTGGACGCGGTGGCCTCGGCGACGATGGCGATGTTGGTCTCGGCCTCGTCGGTGCACGCGACGGCGTACCAGGCGTCGGCGAGGTCGCCCTCGCGATAGTCGCGCAACTCCATGCTCACCTGACCGGCCGTCGCCATCGCCTCCACAGCGGGCGTTGCCTCCCGGGTGATGACGTGTACCTCTGCACCGCAGGAGATCAGCAACGGCAATCGACGCTGCGCGACGGTGCCGCCACCGACCACGACGACGCGTCGACCTTCCAGATTGAGGCCGACCAGATAGGGAGAGTCAGTCGCGTTCACGAGAGGAAACGCTACCGCGCGCGCTGCACCCGCTTTTCGTCCCATACGGGCTCATCGGATTCGTAGGCCTGACCGGTGCTGCCGAACACGAGGAATCGGTCGAAGCTGCGAGCGAACCACCGGTCGTGGGTCACGGCGATGACGGTGCCGTCGAACGCTGCGATCGCGTCTTCGAGTGCGTCTGCGGACATCAGGTCGAGGTTGTCGGTCGGCTCGTCGAGCAGCAACAGGGTGGCACCGGAGAGTTCGAGCAGCAGAATCTGGACGCGCGCTTGCTGGCCTCCGGAGAGATTGTCGTACGACTGTTCGGCGGCGCGGGCCAGACCGTAGCGGTCCAGTGCCCGGCCGGCAGCCTCTCGGCCCATGCCGTCGCGGTGTTCGTTGCCCATGTGCAAGATGTCGAGGAGCGTGTTGCCCGCGAGATCCGGCCGAGTGTGGGTCTGCGCGAACAGGCCGGGCCGAACACGAGCGCCGAGCACCGCGGTGCCGGTGTGTGGAACCGGATCGAGGGCCAGTTCCTGAACCGGCTCGTGTTCCTTCTCCGGATCCGTACCACCGTTGGCGAGCAACCGCAGGAAGTGCGATTTGCCGGAACCGTTGGAACCCAGCACCGCAACGCGGTCTCCGTACCAGATCTCGGTGTCGAAGGGCTTCATCAGTCCGGTCAGTTCCAGAGCCGTACACACCAATGCGCGCTTGGCTGTTCGGCCGCCACGCAGACGAACGGTGACGTGCTGCTTCAACGGCACCGCTTCCGGCGGTCCGGCCTCCTCGAACTTGGCCAACCGAGTCTGGGACGCGTGGTAGCGAGCAGCGACCCCGTCGTTGAACTTGGCCTTCTCCCGCAGGCGCAGCACCAGTGCCCGGAGTTTGACCAGTTCCTCGTCCCACCGGCGTCGCAGTTCGTCGAGCCGAGCATTCCGGTCCTCACGCGCAGCGTGATACGTCGCGAACCCGCCGCCGTGCACCCACGAGGTGGCACCGCTGACGCCCGGTTCCAGCGTCACGATCCGATTCGCGGCGTTGGCGATGAGCTCCCGGTCGTGGCTGATGAACAGGACGGACTTGTCGGAATCGCGAATGGTCGCTTCGAGCCAGCGCTTGCCCGGCACATCGAGGTAGTTGTCCGGCTCGTCGAGAAGCAACAGATTGTCGGTGCCGGCGAACAACGCTTCGAGTACGAGGCGTTTCTGCTCACCGCCACTGAGGGTCGACGCAGCGCGCCACTTCGCGCGGTCGAACGGCATTCCGAGTGCTGCCGTGGTGACCTTGTCCCAGAACGGCTCGAGGTCGTAACCGCCGACATCGCCCCAATCCGACAGGGCCTGTGCGTATTTCATCTGGGTCTTCTCGTCGTCGACCTCGATCATCGTGTTCTCGGCTGCGTCCAATGCCGCCGCGGCCGTTCGCACGGCCGGGGACGCGACCGACAGCAACAGATCACGCACGGTCGAGTCGTCGCGCAGCTGGCCGACGAACTGCCGCATCACCCCGAGCGAACCGGAGCTCGACACCGCCCCCTCGTCCGGGGTCTCGTCACCCGCGATGATCCGCGTCAGCGTCGTCTTGCCGGTTCCGTTGGGCCCGATCAGGGCGGTCTTGGCACCGTCGCCGACCCGAAACCCGACACCGTTGAGCAGCTGCCGTCCGTCGGGCAGGAAGTAGACGATGTCGTTCAGTTCGAGGTGGGCCACAACGAACCAGCCAACCTCATCGGCCCGGCGATGGCCAATCGTTTACTCGACCACTAGGCGAGGGCCAGGGTCGACGTCTCGGTGAGCACCTGCTTGCCCGCATCGTCGACGTGGGCGTGGTGCACCCGCAACCGCGCGGAGTCGCCGTGCAGGGTCAGCAGCATGACGCCGTTGGCGAACCACGGACCGGCCTCGGCCTCCCATTCGACACCGGACGGGCCCACGTGGGCCGCGCGCGCGAGCTTGGACAGAATTCGGGCGGCGGGACGCTTGATGGCCAACTTGTTGACCGCACGAATCGGCAGATCGAGCGGATTGCGGAACGGCGACATGGTGAGCTGATACGTGGCCGGTACCGCGCGCCCGCCGACCCCGAAGTCCGCGTTCGCCACGTAGGAGCAGTGGACGTCGCCCGAGAGCCACATGATCGAGGCGGGTGTGTTCTCGCCGCGGGAGAGCTCACGCGTCAACGCCGCCATGTCGTTGAACGAGTTGGTGAAGGCAGCCCAGTGTTCCAGGTCCAGGCCGATTCGCATCTTCTCGGCCACCTTGGCCGGCATCGACCCCCAACTGCCCTGCGCCACAGCCTCGTTCCACTGTTCGAGGTAATGCAGGGCGGGCAGCATGAGGTAGGGCAACGACGACCCGAACAGCAGGTGCCGGGGGCTGGCTTCGAGTGCGCGGTCGCGTACCCACGCCCACTCCTTCTCGTCGACCATTTCTCTGTTGTCCGGATCCAGGTTTCGAGAGCAGCGCGAATCGATCATGATCAGCCGCGTGTCGCCGAAGTCGCGATAGAAGCTCCAGCGTCCGGTTTCGGGCTTGCGGTCGACCCGTATCGCGAAGTCGGACAACAACTTCTCTCGTTCGGCGTCGGTGTCGGCCGACCGAACCGCGGCGTACATCTCGTCCTGCGCCAACTCCTTGGGCGAGAGGTTGCCCAGGTGCTGGTACACCCAGTACGACGAATATGCGCCGACCACGCGATCGTTCCACCACGGCCGTGTCACGATGTCGCGACGCCACGAAGCGGACGAGTTCCAGTCGTCGCGCAGATCGTGGTCGTCGAGGATCATGCACGACGGGATACTCGCCATCAGGGTCCGTACCGGCTCGAGTCCCCACGATTCCCGGTACAGCCAGGAGTACTCCTCGAAATCGCAGATCTCGTTCTCGGCGTCGGTCCCGATCGCACTGGAGGGACCCTCGCCCGAGCGTCGGCGCGCCTGGAGCCGTTCGACGATCTCCGGCGACGGGTCGTCGGCGTAGACCTGGTCACCGAGGAGCAGCAACGCCTGCGGCCACCGACTCGGATCCTGCTCGATCAGCGCGTTCCCCAGCCCGGCCAAGGCGTCGGCCCCGATCTGCTTCAAGGATTCGTCGCTGTAGTTGTCGCCCCGTCGACACGATCCGAAGGCGAGGGTGACAGGTCCCTCGGCGTCGACGGTGTGGATGGCGGCCGTCCGACCCTCCGGCGGCCACACGCGACGGTCCTCGACGAACACCTCGTAGGTCACCGTGGCGTTGGCCGGTAGTCCCTCGAGCGGCACCAGCGCGTAGTGGTGGCCGTGCACTCCCCACGTCCGCTCGGAACCCCGGACGCCGGCGTCGGTGACGACCGAAATCGTCGCCGATTCGGCCATCTCGAACCACAGGGTCGCCGTCTCGGTACCGACGTACCGAACGATCGGGCCGAGTAGGACGGTGCTGTCGGAAGTCATTGGTTCCACATTGCCCGCGTCGGCCCGCTTTCGCCAGTCAGTGGCGCGGATCGGTTCTCACGAGCGGGCAGCGACCACGACCTTGCCCCGTACGTGCCCGGCCTCGACCAACCGATGCGCTTCGCGTAGCTGCTCGGCGTCGATCGGAGACAGAACCGTCGTGGCGGTGGTGCGCACCGAACCCGCATCGACGAGCTCGGCCACCCTGGTCAGCAGCTCGTGCTGGCGAATCAGATCCGGTGTGTCGTGCATCGGACGCGCGAACATGAACTCCCAGTGCCACGAGATCGCCTTCGTCTTCAGCGGGAGAACGTCGAGCGTCTCGGGATCGTCGATCGCGACTATCTGTCCGAACGGCGTCAACAGGTCGGCGTAGATCTCGACCTGCCCGGAGGAATGGGCGGTGAACACGTAGTCGATGCCGTCCGGTGCCACTCGACGTACTTCGTCGCGAAGATCGCGGCGGTGATTCACGACGTCGGCTGCACCGAGAGAACGGACCCACTCCACGGCGTCCTCGTCCGCTGCCGTCGCGATCACGCGTACGCCGGGAACGAGGGTCCGAAGAAGCTGCAGCACAACAGATCCCACACCTCCGGTGGCTCCCACCATCAGTAATGTTCCGGTGGTCTCGGCAGTGATGCGGAGCTTGTCGAACAGTCCTTCCCAGGCGGTGATCACGGTGAGCGGCAACGCCGCGGCCTGTGCGAAATCGAGGGTCGTCGGCTTCTTCGCCACGATGCGTTCGTCCACCGCATGGAACTGCGAGTCGGTCCCGGGTCTGCCGATGTCTCCCGCGTAGTAGACCTCGTCCCCCGGTGCGAACATGGTGACGTCGGCACCGACGGCGCGCACCACACCAGCGGCGTCGAACCCGAGGACCTTCGGGACGCCCTGCGGGTCGCTGCCGGC
Organism: Rhodococcus sp. 14-2483-1-2; assembly: GCF_002259405.1. Classification (GTDB taxonomy): domain Bacteria; phylum Actinomycetota; class Actinomycetes; order Mycobacteriales; family Mycobacteriaceae; genus Rhodococcoides. Next base: position 638,208 of record NZ_NPFW01000022.1, read on the forward strand.
ACGGACCTTGACGTCCACCGGGTTCACCGACACCGCTCTCACGTCGACCAGCAGGTCTCGCGGCCCCGCGGTGGGCACGTCGATGACCACATCGGTGAGGCTGGCGGGATCGTCGATCGGAAGCGAGCGGGTGTAGGCAACGGCTTTCATCGTCTCGGTCATACCTACAGGATGGCCCGAACCCCCGGTCCACCGTCAAGGCAGAGCGCGACAACGGCAACGGTGACACCGTCCAGACCGAACCTGGGTACCGCCAACTCCGTCGAACGACCGGCCAGCAGCGCCGCTGCTTCGGCGACGCTGGCACTTCCGACGGCACGGAGAACCCGGACCGACACGGTGGGCGTGACGACGGTCGACAGTTCACTCGCCGAGTAGGTCACGCCCCGAACCCCCATGCTCGACGCCACCGCGGCCACCAGTTCTGCTTTTCGGTCGATCGAGGCGATGGCCTCGACATGCCAGTCCGGTTGCAGCACTGTGGAGATCGCGACCACGACGTCGGTGGCAGCGACGCCGGCTCGGGCACCTATTCCGACGACCACCCGCATTCTGGGCCGGCTCTACACGCGCGCGTAGTCGATGGCAGCGGAGACGAATCGGGTGATCGACTCGGGATTGCCCGCGGCATGGGTGTGCAGGTACGACGCGTGGACGCCGCCCTGTACGAAGCCCTCGCGCGCCGCGGTTCTGCCGTCGGGGCTCTGCTTGTGCCAGCCCCAGGCAGCCGACGCCGCCTCGCGCACTGCGACGAGCTTCGTTCGGTGGAACTCGTGGCCGGTGACGCGGGTGCCCGCGTCGAACAGTGTCGACGATTCGAGGGCAACCGCGTCGCGATATCCCAGAGTGAGGGTGTTCCCGAATTCCGCGTCCACGTCGACGACCCCGGCCATGGCATGACCGTCCAATCGCCGTGCCAGATACAGCAATCCGGCGCATTCGGCGTGGATCGGCAATCCCTGGGCCGCCGCTGCTCGAACGTCCGCGAGCAGTAGTTCGTTCGCCGACAGTGCGGCCGCATGCTCCTCCGGGAATCCACCGGGAAGAACGACTCCTGCTGTGCCGGGCGGCAATCCGTCACGCAGCGGATCGAACACGGCCACGTCGGCTCCGGCTGCGCGGAGCAGTTCGACGTGTTCGGTGTATCCGAAGGTGAATGCGGGGCCACCGGCAACCGCGACGACGGGCGATCCATCGGAGCTGTGTACCTCGTTCTCCGGGGACCACTGCGGTGCTGTCACCGACGATCGCGCTAGGGCACTCACTGCCTCGATGTCGACGAACCGGGAGACGAGGGCGCTCATCGCGTCGACGGCATCGGTTGCGGCACCACCGTGTTCGACTGCGGTGATCAGCCCCAGATGCCGTGACGGGACGACCAGTTCGCTCATGCGCGGCAACGCGCCGAGTACCGGAACACCCACCCGTTCGCACGCTTGGCGCAACACGTCCTCGTGCCGCTGACTGCCGACGCGATTGAGAATCACTCCGCCGATGCGGACGCTGGCGTCGAACGTCGAGAAGCCGTGCAGCACAGCGGCAAGCGATTGACTGTGTCCGCGGGCATCGACCACCAGGATCACCGGGGCACCGAGCATCGCGGCCACTCGTGCGGTCGATCCCTCGGCGGAGGCCTCCCCCGGTCCGGTCATGTCGATCTTGCCGTCGAACAGTCCCATGACGCCCTCGACGACCGCGATGTCGCATCCTCGACTGCCGTGTCGGAACAGGGGCCCGATGCGGTCGGCACCGACCATCACGGCGTCGAGGTTGCGGCCCGGGAGCCCGGCCGCGAGCGAGTGATATCCGGGGTCGATGTAGTCCGGCCCCACTTTGAACGGTGCGACGGTGCGACCGGCATTGCGCAGCGCACCCATCAGTCCGGTGGCCACCGTCGTCTTTCCGCTGCCCGACGCGGGGGCCGCGATCACCACTGCGGGACAGGACGCGTTCACCATTCGATGCCTCGCTGACCCTTGCGTCCCGCGTCCATCGGATGCTTGACCTTGGCCATCTCGGTGACCAGGTCCGCCGCCTCGATCAGTTCACGGGGCGCGTCGCGTCCGGTGATGACGACATGCTGATTGCCCGGTCGGTGGGTCAGGACGTCGACCACCTCGGCGACGTCGACCCACCCCCACTTGAGTGGATAGGTGAACTCGTCCAGCACGTAGAACCGGTGCGACTGCTGCTGGATTCGTCGAGCGATCTCCTGCCAGCCCTCCGCCGCGGCCTCGGCATGATCGACGTCGCTGCCCTTCTTTCGAGTCCACGACCAGCCCTCGCCCATCTTGTGCCATTCGACGGCTCCGCCGACCCCGGTGCTCTCGTGCAATTCGCCGAGGGTGCGAAATGCCGCTTCCTCGCCGACTTTCCACTTGGCGCTCTTGACGAACTGGAACACTCCGACGTCGAAACCCTGATTCCAGGCCCGCAACGCCATGCCGAATGCGGCGGTCGATTTCCCCTTGCCCGGGCCGGTGTGCACGGCGAGCACGGGCAGATTGCGACGCTGACGCGTCGTGAGGCCGTCCTGCGGAACGGTTCCGGGAGCCGGTACACCCTGAGGCATCGCGTACCCCCTACGCCGCTGCGCGAACGACGGCAGCGACCTGCTCCGCCGACAGATCCGCGAGGGCCACGTAACCGCCGCCGAGGCACGCCGCGAAATCTGCGGCGAGTCCGAGGCGGACCATTCCCGATTCGCAGTCGACGACCACGGAGGCGATCTTGTCCGACGCGATGCGTCCCGCGGCGATCCGGGCCCGGCCGACAGGGTCGGTACCTCCGGTGGCCCGTCCATCGGTCAGCGCGACCACCAGCGCGCGCCGCAGCGGGTCCCGAACACGCTCTCGCAGAACGAGTTCACGTGCCTGCAGAAAGCCCTGCGCCAGTGGCGATCTGCCACCGGTCTTCATCTTCCGCAATCGCGTCACGGCCACGTCAACCGAGGACGTCGGCGGCAATACCGTCTCGGCTTCCGTGCCGCGCACGGTGATCACGGCGACCTTGTCGCGGCGCTGATACGCATCGCGCAGCAGCGACAGCACCGCACCGGTCACCGCGGACAGTCGATCTCGCGCAGCCATCGAACCCGAGGCGTCGACGACGAACACGATCAAGTTGCCCTCGCGGCCCTCCTTGATCGCGCCCCGCAGATCCGCAGGCTCGAGCTTCAACCGGCCGGAGGTGCGGCCGCGGACGACCTGGTGCTCGGCCGCGGCGAACAGAGTGCCCACCAGGTGCAGACCCTTGCCTGCCTCGACGGTGGGCCGTACCGACCGTCCGTGCGAGGACCGTGACCGCGAGCGGCGACCCGGCGCGCCCTCGCCCACTCCGGGAACCTCGAGCAATCGTGCTCTGAACTGCGCTCCTGGACCACCTGCCTGCTTCTCGCTGCCGGCCCCCGAGGACGGCGGTGGTTGCGCCGACTCGTCGTGCGAATCGGAGGACTGCGTGTCGGAGGACGGGGACTGGGACTGGGAGGCGTCGTCGGGAGCCTCGGGATCGGGCGCTCCCCCGCCGCCGTCGGGGTCGGGCTCCGGGTCGGGTTGTTGCTCGGCCTGCTCGGCCGCGTCCCGCATGGCCTCGTCCAACTGCTTGTCGTCGATGCCCGGCTCGTCGAAGGGATCGCGCCGACGCCGGTGCGGCAGAGCCAGTTCGGCGGCAACCCGCACGTCTTCCTCGGTCACCTCGCTCGCGCCCCGCCACGCGGCGTGCGCGGAGGCGGTACGAGCCAGCACCAGATCGGCGCGCATACCGTCGACGTCGAACGACGCACAAAGGGCAGCAATACGCCGAAGTTCCTTGTCGCTCAACACCACGTCGTCGAGAATTTTCCGAGCGGCCAGAATCTGCTCGGCCACAGCGATATCGTCGTCGCGGAACCGGGCGGCGAACGCATGCGGATCACGCTCGTAGTTCATCCGGCGGCGCACGACGTTCATGCGGACGTCCACATCGCGGGACGCCGTCACCTCCACTGCGAGACCGAACCGGTCGAGCAGCTGCGGACGAAGCTCGCCCTCCTCGGGATTCATCGTGCCGACCAAGACGAATTGCGCTGGGTGTGAATGAGATACACCGTCACGCTCGACGTGAACACGACCCATCGCGGCCGCGTCGAGCAGCACGTCGACCAGATGATCGTGCAGTAGGTTCACTTCGTCGACGTAGAGAACACCACGGTGCGCAGCCGCGAGGAGACCGGGTTGAAACGCACGTTCGCCGTCGCGCAGAACCTTCTCGAGGTCGATGGACCCCACCACTCGATCCTCGGTCGCTCCCACCGGAAGTTCGACGAGCTTCGCCGGGCGCGACCCGTCCTCGTCCTCCACGGCGGGCAGCAGTGTCGCGAGGGCACGCACCACCGTCGATTTCGCGGTGCCCTTTTCCCCTCGCACCAGTACACCGCCGATACCGGGGTGCACGGCACACAGGATCAACGACAACCTCAGCTGATCCTGACCGACGATCGCACTGAACGGATATCCCGGTTCGGGAACACTCCCACTTCGCTGCACAGCCAATTCCCTTCGTGCCCGGAGTTCCGCGCCGGACGTTCGGTCGAGATACGCGAAGCCGAGCGGCGATCTGGCTGACAGGGGAATCTTCTGCTCGAAGAATCCCCTGAACACAGTGGCGGGACCGCGCCTGATTGACACAGGACTTCTCCGCGACCGACTTCGAACCGAACACTACCGCCGAACGAACGAATGCCACACACGGTATGGACCGGGTGTGGCATTCGTCGATCGAGTACTGCGGAAGGTCAGGCCTCGCTCCAGGCAGTGCCGCCGCCCCGACGCATCGGCGTGTGCGGAATGCCGTCCTCGAGAACTTCTTCGCCGTCGGGCAGGAAGCCGTGCTTGGCGTACATGTCGACGAGGTAGCTCTGAGCGTTGATCCGACATGGAGCCGAACCGACCTCGGCAAGCGCGGCTCGCAGAATCCGCGTGGTGTGGCCTTGTCCCCTGGCCGAGCGCTGCGTGCAGAGCCGGCCGATACGGAACGCCTTCTCACCGTCGTCGTGCTCCTCGAGCAGGCGGAGTGTGCACACCACTTCGCCGTCCCGTTCGAGCCAGAAGTGCCGTGTCTCGGTCAGCAGGTCACGCCCGTCCAACTCCGGGTACGCACATGCCTGCTCGACCACGAACACCTCGACACGCAGCTTCAACAGGTCGTACAACGTGCTGTTGGACAGGTCTAGTGCCCATGATCGTTTGAGAGCTGCTGCTTGCGTATTCATACCTTTTGCTATCACACACCCGTGGGCTGTGCGAGCTCACGAGCATTTTCGAGTTCCAGAGTCTTGGACGTCCAGCCCCAGACCTCGTCGAACAACGAGCTGTTCTGAGCCAGCTTGACACCGAGCGACGGGACCATTTCCTTGAGCTTGGGCTGCCAGGCGTCGTACTTGTCTCCGAAGCACCGTTGCAGCACGTCCAGCATGGCCGGAACGGCGGTGGATGCGCCGGGAGAGGCACCGAGCAGACCTGCGATCGTGCCGTCCGCAGCATTGACCACGGCGGTACCGAACTCGAGCACGCCGCCGCGACCCTTCTTGCGGATCACCTGGACGCGCTGACCCGCGGTGACGAGCTCCCAGTTCTCGCCGAGCACCGAGGGCGCGAACTCGCGCAGCGTCTCGACACGATCCGCCTGCGACTGAGCCAGCTCACTGACCAGATACTTGACGAGTCCGAGCTCGGTCACGCCGACTCCGAGCATCGACATCAGGTTGCCGGGCTTGACCGAGGAGGGCAGGTCGGTGATCTTGCCCTGCTTGAGGAACTTGGGCGACCAGCCTGCGTACGGGCCGAACAACAGACCCTGCTGGCCGTTGATCACGCGGGTGTCGAGGTGCGGCACCGACATGGGAGGAGCGCCGACAGAGGCCTTGCCGTACACCTTGGCCGAGTGCTGCTCGATCAGTGCGGGATCGGTGCACCGCAACCACTCGCCACTGACCGGGAAGCCGCCGAATCCCTTGATCTCCGCGATCCCGGACTTCTGCAGCAGGTGCAGTGCGCCGCCGCCTGCGCCGACGAACACGAACTTGGCGTTGACGGTCTTCTTGACGCCGGTGCGCTGGTTGGCGACCTTCACGTCCCAGCTGCCGTCGGACTGCTTGGTGATGTTGCGCACATCGTGTCCGAAGTGCACGGTGCCGCCCGCGGACGACAGGTAGTTCAGCAGCTGCTTGGTGAGCGCACCGAAGTCGACGTCGGTGCCCTCCTGACTCCAGTTCAGTGCCACGGGGTCGGAGAAGTCACGGCCCTTGGCCATCAACGGCAGTCGCGCCGAGAACTCGTCCTTGGAGTCGATGTACTCCATGCCTGCGAACAGTGGGTTGCCCACGAGCGCTTCGTACCGCGCCCGCAGGTACTTCACGTTCTCGGCCCCGTGCACGAAGCTCACGTGCGGAATGGGGTTGATGAAGTTCTTGGCGTCGGAGAGCACGCCGGTCTCGATGCCGTGCGCCCAGAACTGACGCGAGACCTGGAACTGCTCGTTGACGTTGAGCGCCTTGGCGATATCGACGCTGCCGTCCTTGTTCTGCGGCGTGTAGTTCAGTTCGCACAGTGCCGAGTGGCCGGTGCCCGCGTTGTTCCACGCGTCGCTGCTCTCGGCCGCGGCCGCATCGAGCCGCTCGTAGACGTCGATCGACCAGTTCGGTTCGAGCTGACGGAGCAACGCACCGAGGGTGGCGCTCATGATTCCGGCACCGACCAGAACGACGTCGGTCTTGATCCGCTTACCCTGCTCATCTTTGGACACTGGAGAATCGACTTCCTTGTCTGTGGAGGTCTCGGCCGGTGGCGGTATCGACCGGAGAACTCTGCTGTAGAGGGCTACTCACCCGATGCGGTCAGGTTACTAGCTGGGCCTACCCCATCGGACACCACGTCAACCCGGTCTCGATTGTGCTCCTCGGACGCCGTCCGCGGCGCCCACTACAGTTGTGATCTGTGACTACCTGGGTGCCCGATGTCCTCGGCGACGGCTACGAACAGACGACCATTCCACTCGGTGACGATCCGGACGGCGAGGGGCAGGTCGAGGCCACTCTCGTGCGATATCAACCGTCGGGTGCCGCGAATTTCGACCGCGCGGTGATCTACGTCCACGGTTTCACCGACTACTTCTTCCAGCGACACATCGCCGAGCACTTCGCCGCGAAGGGGTACGCGTTCTACGCACTGGACCTGCGTAAGTGCGGACGCTCGCGCCGCGAAGGGCAGACCGCACACTTCGTGACCGATCTGGCGATGTACGACACCGAGCTGAACGAGGCTCTCGCCCTTGTCCGCGCAGAACGCGCAGGTGCCCCGGTGCTGCTCATGGCGCACTCGACCGGCGGTCTCGTGTTGCCGCTGTGGCTCAACCGTCTCAACCGCCGGGAAGGCGGGTCGGCCGGTCTCGGCCTGGCAGGCGTGGTCCTTAACAGCCCCTGGTTCGACCTGCAGGGCCCACCCGCCATTCGCAGCGTCGGCACCGCAGCGATCGACGTCATCGGCCGATTCAGGTCCAAGACACAGGTCCCCGGCGGCGGCCTCGACACCTACGGACTGTCGCTCGCTGCGTCCGAGAACGGCGAATGGGACTACGACCTCGACTGGAAACCACTCGCCGGCTTCCCCATCACCTTCGGCTGGATCCGCGCCGTGCGCCACGGTCATGCCGAACTCCATCGCGGCCTCGACATCGGTATCCCGGCACTGATTCTGCGCTCGAAAGTGACGCACTTCTCACGCCGGTACAGTTCCGCAGTCGACGCCGCAGACGCCGTACTGGACGTCCGTCAGATCGCCCGGTGGGCCGGCTGCCTGGGCGACCGCACCACGATCGTGCCCATCGAGGGAGCCCGGCACGACGTCTTCCTGTCCACCGAGGCTCCGCGCGCGCGGGCCTTCGAGGAAATGGACGAGTGGATCGAGTGGTTGCATCGAAGCGAAAGCACCGACCACGCGTCGGGCAAAGACCATACCGAGAGCGGGCACATTTCATGACCGAGCATTTCGACATCGCGATCATCGGCTCCGGATCGGGCAACTCCATCGCCGATTCGCGCTTCGAGGACAAGAAGATCGCTCTGCTCGAAGAGAATTCCACCTTCGGCGGCACCTGCCTCAACGTCGGGTGCATTCCCACGAAGATGTTCGTCTACGCCGCCGAAGTCGCTCGCACGGTGCGCGATTCCGCGAAATACGGCGTCGACGCCCACGTGGACGGCGTGCGCTGGCCCGACATCGTCGACCGCGTCTTCGGCCGCATCGACCCCATCTCGGAGGGCGGCAAGCGCTACCGCGCCGAAGGCAGCCCCAACGTCACCCTGTTCGAGGGGCATGCCACCTTCGTCGGCCCACGCACCATCGACACCGGCACCGGTTCCGTCATCACCGCCGACCAGGTCGTCATCGCCGCCGGATCGCGGCCGGTGGTGCCGCAGTCCATCGCCGATTCGGGCGTCACGTACCACACCAACAGCGATGTGATGCGTCTGCCCGAGCTCCCCGAGCATCTGGTGATTCTCGGATCCGGTTACATCGCAGCAGAATTCGCGCACGTGTTCTCGGCACTCGGCTCGAAGGTCTCGCTCGTCGCTCGCAAGGACACCTTGCTCCGCGCATTGGACGCCGACATCTCGAAGCGGTTCACCGATCTCGCCCGCGCCAAGTGGGACGTCCATCTCGACTCCGGTGATACCCGCGCAGTGTCCGAGGGCGCGCTGCACGGCGTCGAACTGGCCGACGGCACCAGGGTTCTCGGCGACGCCTTCCTCGTCGCCGTGGGCCGCGAGCCCAACGGTGACCGTCTGGATCTCGGCACCGCAGGCATCGAGCTCGACGACGACGGCCGCATCGTGGTGGACGAATTCGGACGCACCACGGCCGAGGGTGTGTTCGCGCTCGGCGACGTCTCGTCTCCGTACCAGCTCAAGCACGTGGCCAACCAGGAAGCTCGGGTCGTCCAGTACAACCTGCTGCAGGACGCGTGGCACGGCGATACCTCGGCCCTACGAACCAACGACCATCGGTTCGTTCCCGCGGCGGTGTTCACCGATCCCCAGATCGCCGAGGTGGGCATGACCGAAGAGCAAGCCCGCGACGCCGGCCTGGACATCACCGTCAAGGTCCAGAACTACGGAGATGTCGCCTACGGCTGGGCCATGGAGGACAGCGAAGGTCTGTGCAAGATCATCGCCGAGAAGGGCACCGGAAAGATCCTCGGCGCGCACATCATCGGTGCGCAGGCCCCGACCCTGATTCAGCCCCTCATCCAGGCGATGAGCTTCGGGTTGTCGGCCCAGGACATGGCACGTGGCCAGTACTGGATTCACCCCGGCTTGCCCGAGGTGGTCGAGAACGCCCTGCTGGGGCTCGAACTGTAGTTCCGACTACCAGGGGCTGGTGCGGAGCACGATCTCGGTGGCCAGCGCAGCCGGCTCGTCGGCGACGACATTCGCGCCGCCGTCGAGTTGGACCACCCGGAAGTCCGAGTAGACGAACCTTCCGCTCGCGTCGGCGGATGCGCGGCCCAGCGAGGACCCGACGACCAGTGTCGTCGGCAACTCGACCGGGGGGCAGTCCGCGGCACGCACGGTGCCCTGCTCGTCCGCGATCGCGGGGTGACAACGGTTCACCGCGATCAGACTGGCGAAGCGCCCGAAGGTCTTGGCAGCCAACGTCCATGCCGACTCCGCACCCGCTCCGCTGCCGACCAGATGCACCCACGACAGTTTCAGCTCGTCGAGAACCGTGAGGATCGCGTCGTCGCTGACGCCGTCGATGCTTTCCAGCGCAACGGTTTTCAGATCCGAATTGTGCAGCCGTTCACTGACGGCGTCGTACACATCCACCGGATCGCCTGCATCGGGAAGCAAGAGAACGGCGTGCCTGCTGTCCGGGCCTGCCACTCGCACCGAACATTGCCCACCCGCAGCACTCACATGCGTGAACTCCATGGGGACGACGGTACTGCCTGCGGTCGAGGCGGAGGAAGAGCAGGCCCCCGACCGACCGACTCACGAACCGAAGACCTGGTCGGCATACCGGTGAGTCGCCGGCCTTTCACGACACGCGGCTGACGATCGTGTCGAGGCCCGGATCGACGCCGTGCTCGATGAGATCGAGGACGGCGTCGATGTCCATGTTGTCCTCCACCAGATCGGCCAGCAAGTCCAACTGCTGCTCGCGCAACGCCGCAACCGACGTGTCGGATGCCACCTCGAATCCCGTGCGACCCGACTTCTCCGCCACCCAGGTGAGCAGCGACCGACGGAAATCGTCGGACTCGAGCAGTCCGTGCCAGTGGGTACCGAGAACGCTGCCGCGCAGGCTGCCTTCGGAGATACCCGACGCGGAGGTCGACAACGCGTCGTCGCCGTTCTGCACAACCTGCCCATGGTGAATCTCGTAGCCCGACACGGAATGCGTGCCGAACTGCACCGATCGCCCCGCCACCTGCGCGAGCACTTTGTCGGCCGCGAACTCGACCGAGAGATCGAGCAGACCGAGACCCCGGACTGCACCGGCTCCGGATTCGACGGTGTCGTCGATCGTTCGGCCCAACATCTGATATCCACCGCAGATCCCCAGAACCGGGAGGCCCGCAGCCCCGCGTGCCGCGATCGCATCGGCAAGACCGTTGCGCCGCAACCACTCCAGATCAGACACGGTGGACTTGCTGCCCGGGACGACCACCAGGTCCACGTCCTCGAGCCGGGACGGCTCGGTGACCCAATGCACCGACACCCCGGGCTCGCAGGCCAACGCCTCGACATCGGTGGTGTTGGAGATTCTCGGCAAACGCACCGCCGCGACGCGCAGCCACTGCGAGCCGTGCGGTGCACGCGGTCGCCCCACCGGAGCATCGGGAACGGTTCCGAGTGAGTCCTCGGCGTCCATCCACAATCCGTCGGCGAACGGAACGACACCGTACGTCGGACGTCCCGTCAACGCGCGCAACTGGTCGAGACCGGGTGCCAGCAGAGCAGGATCACCGCGGAACTTGTTGATCACGAACCCGGCGACGAGCGCCTGATCCTCCGAAGACAGCACCGCCACGGTGCCGAACAGATGAGCCAGCACTCCCCCGCGATCGATATCCCCCACCACGATCACCGGAAGAGACGCCGCCGTCGCCAACCCCATGTTGGCCAAGTCCGTTGCGCGCAGATTGATCTCGGCGGGCGAGCCTGCGCCCTCGCAGATCACCACATCGAATTCCGTCCGCAGAGAGGCCAATTCGTCTGCCACCACAGCGCGCAACGACTGCCGATGCTCGATGTAGTTGCTCGCACTCACCTGCGCCACGGCACGCCCGCGCACCACCAACTGCGAGGTCCGGTCACTTCCCGGTTTCAGCAACACGGGATTGAAGCGCACACTCGGCTCGAGGCCACAGGCCGCCGCCTGCATCGCCTGCGCTCGGCCGATCTCACCGCCGTCGAGCGTGACCACCGAATTGTTGGACATGTTCTGCGCCTTGAACGGAGCCACCCGCACCCCGCGGCGCGCCAGCATCCGGCAGAGCCCGGCGACCAACACACTCTTGCCCGCATCCGACGTCGTCCCCGCAACCAGCAGGGCACCTTTCGGACTCACGGCATCATATTTCTGTTCACTCCGCAGGCTCCGCTCACGGCAGGGTCAGAATCTCGCTGCCCGTCTCGGTGACCACCAGGGTGTGCTCGAACTGCGCGGTCCACTTCTTGTCGTGCGTGACCACCGTCCAGCCGTCGTCCCACATCTCGGCGTTGATCGTGCCCAGGTTGATCATCGGCTCGATCGTGAACGTCATTCCCGGTTCGATGACGGTGTCCACCGACGGCTGGTCGTAGTGGAGAACGACGAGACCGTTGTGAAAGGTGGTACCGATGCCGTGTCCGGTGAAATCCTCCACCACGCCGTACCCGAACCGGTGCGCATACGACTCGATGACGCGGCCGATCACGTTCAGCGCGCGCCCCGGCTTGACGGCCTTGATGGCACGCATGGTGGCCTCGTGCGTGCGCTCGACCAGCAGGCGGGCTTCCTCGGAGACGTTGCCGGCCAAGAAGGTTGCGTTGGTATCACCGTGGACGCCGTCAATGTACGCGGTGACGTCGATGTTGACGATGTCACCGTCTTCGATCACCGTGGAATCCGGGATGCCGTGGCAGATGACCTCGTTGAGGGAGGTGCAGCAGGACTTCGGAAAGCCCTTGTAGCCCAACGTTGACGGGTACGCGCCGTGATCGATCATGTACTCGTGGGCAATTCGGTCCAGCTCGTCGGTGGTGACTCCCGGTGCCACTGCCCGGCCCGCTTCCTGCAGCGCCCTGGCCGCGATCTTCGACGCCACCCGCATCTTCTCGATGACCTCGGGGGTCTGAACCCAGGGCTCACTACCTTCGGCGACGGTCGACTTCCACGCGTATTCGGGGCGCTCGATCGACTTGGGTACCGCGAGGACGGGCGATACGACGCCTGGTACGAGGGGCTGACGGGGCTTGCTCTCGGCGGTCACAGACATGGCGTCCACAGTAGTCGGCTCGTATTCGGCTCCGAACCGCAGCGCAGTGCCCGTACCAGTCGAAACAGCGCACGCCGTTGCGGATATGATCCGGATCACGTTCGTCGCTCGTGCAGCCGACACGAGAAAGGAAGCACCGTGGTCCATTCGAATCTGTTGCGGCCCCGTGACGGTGATGCTCTGCGCGCCGAACTGCGCCAGGTGGCAGCGATGTCCGACGTGCCGGTCGTGTTCGGCGGTGAGGTCTCGTCGGAGACCCTGCACCTGAGTGAGTTCCACGGGACCAGAACCCGCGGCCTGGACGGACTCGCCATCCCACCCAGATCCGGCCTCGGCGGACGGGTCATGGAACAGCGCAGGCCCGCGGCAGTGAGCGATTACGGTGCCTCGATGTCGATCACCCATCACTTCGATCGCCCGGTGCTCGGCGAGGGCCTCAAATCGATACTGGCGGTGCCGGTGGTCGTGGCGGGTGTCGCGCGAATAGTGATGTACGCGGCGCTACGCGAACGCGGCCCCCTCGGAGACCGTGTCGGCGACATCATGACGACCGCCGCCAGGCGTCTCGGTCAGGAGATCTCCGTGCGTGACGAGGTCGACCGCAGGGTCCGTCTGCTGGCCACCACCCGTTCGATGCTCGACTCGGATGTCTCGCGTACGGCCGAACTGCGCAGCGTCCACGAGGAACTGTCCGATCTCGCCCGGTCGATCGGGGACGCAACGATCCGGCGCAGACTCGACGCAGTCGCAGCGCGGGTGGCCGCATCGTTCGGTCAGGACATACCCCACGACATACGGGCCCAGGAGGTGTCGCAGTCGTTGACACCACGCGAGATCGACGTGATCTCGCAGGTTGCCTTGGGCTGCACCAACATCGAGGTCGCTACGCGACTGTCGATCGGTGCCGAGACGGTCAAGTCGTACCTGCGCAGTGTGATGCGCAAAACCGAGTCGCACACCCGGTACGAAGCCGTGGTCGCGTGCCGTCGACTCGGCGTGCTGCCCTCCTGAACCAGGGACACCGCAGCGCGGTCAGTACCCGGGCGGCAGTTGCTCGAACATCTCTCGGGTGACCGCGACGGCGTTGTCCGAGCTGCCGCCCCGCACCACGAGGGTGGCGAACGCAATGTCTCCGCGGTAGCCGACGAACCATGAGTGCGAGCCGCCGTCGACCTCTGCTTCACCGGTCTTGCCGTAGACCTCGCCCTGGTCTGCGATGCGCTCGGCCGTACCGCTGGTGACCACCGAACGCATCATTCCGCGCAGCCCGTCGACCATCGCAGGCTCGATCGGCGGATGGTCTCCGGTGATCACGGTGTCGCGTCCGACCAGGAGGTTCGGCACCGGCGTCGAGCCATGAGCCACAGTCGCGGCGGCCAGGGCCATACCGAACGTCGACACGACCACTCTGCCCTGACCGAAGCCGTCCTCGGTGCGTTGGACGAGCTCCTCGGCCGGTGGCACCGAACCGGAGTCGGTCGGCAGTCCGACGACGTCGTAGTCCGGGCCGACGCCGAACTGGGACGCCGCGACGGTCAACGCGTCGGGCGACATCTCGCTGGCCAGCTTGGCGAACGAGGTGTTGCACGATCGGGTGAACGCAGTACTCATCGTCACGTCACCGAGCGCGAACTCGTTGTAGTTGGGCACGCTGCGCTCACCGATCACGATGCGACCCGGACACGGGACTGTGCTGCCCGGAGTCGCAAGTCCGCTGGAGATCGCGGCACCTGCAGTGATGATCTTGAACGTGGACCCCGGCGGATAGAGGCCGGCGGACGCGACCGGTCCGTCCCGATCGGCAGCCGGGTTCTGTGCCACCGCCAGGATGGCACCGGTGGACGGCTGGATGACCACCGTCATCGCCTGCTCGGTGCGCGCGTTCACCGCTCGCTGAGCCGCGACCTGAATGTTGCGATCGAGACTGATCGAGAACGACGGAGAGGGCTCCGGCGGGGTGTCGGTGAGGACATCGATGTCGACGCCGTTGCGGTTCGTGGTCACCACACTCCACCCCGCCTTGCCGTCGACCTCGTCGATGACGGCCTTCTTGACCTGGCCGACGAGGTCCGGTGCGAACGTGGGGTCGGTGGACACGAGATCCGATTCGTCGGACGCGGTGACTCCCGGGATCTCGGTCAGTGCGGCCGAGATCGGCTGGTAGTCACTGTCTCGAAGCAACGCCACCGGGTAGTCGCCGTCGACCGAGGTGGCGGACTCGACGATGGACTGCGCGGTGATGGACGCATCGAACGGCGTCAGCAACGTCGACAGCGCCGTCGCCGAGGCCACCACGTTGTTCGCATTCGCCGCGTCGAACTTGATTCGGTGCACCACGCCCGGCACCAACACGTCGGTCCCGGAGCGCTCGTTGACTCGTGCGCGCGGAGCCGCCGTGGATCGCAGGGACATCGTCTGGGTGTCGCCGAGCTTGGGATGGATGTCCGACGCCGTCCAGCGCACCACCCACTCGCCCTCGCTGCGCCCCATGTTCAGCTGGCCGTCGTACGTCCACACGCGATCCTTCGGCAGCCGCCACGTGTAGGTGTAGCCGACTGTGGCGGTGTCGCCGTCGACCTGCACCGACGTCGTCTCGGCATCCAGGGTTTCGGCCTGAAGATTGGTCCACGCCTCGGTCAGTGCCGTGGCCGCCGCGTCGGGCTTGTCGGTGTCCGCCGCCGCGGCGGCGATGTCGTTGGACTCGAACGCGGCAAGAAATGCCTGGGCGGCCGGCTCGGGCCCGTCGGGCTTGGGGGTACATCCGGTGAGGGCGGCAGCAATGACGGCTGCGACCACCGATACCGCTCCGACCCGATACCGCACTTCGGTTGCACCACGTGATCTCATTGCGCCCCATCGTAATAGGGCGCTGCCTCCGGCTGCGGCAACGAATCGCGGTTCGCCACAACCCGATCGAGAGACGTTCGAACTAGTCGAGGAGCACCGTCGTGAAGGTCGCCACCTGGGCCAGGCCGATTTTCGCGTAGGCCCGTCGGGCGACGTAGTTGAAACTGTTGACGTACAGGCTCGCGGTGCGGCCCTGGCGGACCACCGAGTTCACCACCGCGGCGGTACCGGACGCGCCGAGACCGTGCCCGCGCCGATCGGGGTGAACCCACACCCCCTGGATCTGCCCCACCGTCGCCGACTGCGACCCGATCTCGGCCTTGAACACCACGCGCCCGTCCTCGAATCGAGCCCACGCGCGCTGCGCGGCAATCAGACTCGAGATCCGTCGCCGATATCCGCGGCCGCCGTCGTTCTGTCTCGGGTCGACACCGACTTCCTCGATGAACATCGCCACTGCCGCAGTCAGATACACGTCCAGCTCCTCGGGGCGAACGAGGCGGACGTGTGGATCGGGCGTGATGGACGACCGAACGGACGTGGCCAGCAGCGGCTGCTCACCGCGGACCTCGCGGGCGGGACCCCAGTCGGTCTCGAGCATCTCCCACAGCGGAAGCGTCAGTTCGGCTCGACCGACCAGTGAGGAACACAGCCGTGGTCCGCGGCATGCGCGATCGGCGAAGGATCGCAGATCGTCGCTGGATCCGAGCAGAGGAACGAGGTTGGCTCCGTAGAAACACAACGACTCGTCGGGGCCGCCTCGGCTCCACATCTCACCGTGAAACGATCTCGGATCCAGTCCGGATTCCTGCACCCGAGCGGCGACCATGCAGGTGGCGACCGGGTCGGCGTCGAGCACCCGCAGGACGTGCGCCACGTCCCGATTACCGAGGGGCTTCGCACCGAGGAGCTTGAGCACCTACCGACCTCCTGACCCACCTACCGCATACACACCGACCGAGCGTGTACCGCATCATTCCAGAGAACCTGTTCCGCCGGTGGCAGAGCGGCAAACCGGACACCGAACCGGTCGAACCTGCTCAGCTGACCGTCACGACCGGTGCGCCACCGTCTGCAGTCTCATCCTTGTCGAATTCCTCGGCGATGCGCATTGCTTCCTCGATCAAGGTCTCCACGATCTGAGCCTCGGGCACGGTCTTGATGACCTTGCCCTTGACGAAGATCTGGCCCTTGCCGTTGCCCGACGCCACGCCGAGGTCGGCGTCGCGCGCCTCGCCCGGTCCGTTGACGACACATCCCATCACGGCGACGCGAAGCGGAATCTCCATGCCCTCCAGTCCCGCGGTGACCTCGTCGGCCAGGGTGTACACGTCGACCTGCGCCCGTCCACAGGACGGGCAGGAGACGATCTCGAGCTTGCGGGGGCGGAGATTGAAGGACTGCAGAATCTGGTTGCCGACCTTGATCTCCTCCGCAGGCGGGGCCGACAGGGAGACGCGAATGGTGTCGCCGATCCCCTTGGACAGCAACGCGCCGAAGGCGACCGCGGACTTGATGGTCCCCTGGAACGCGGGACCGGCTTCTGTGACGCCGAGGTGCAGCGGGTAGTCGCACTGCGCAGCGAGTTGCTCGTACGCGGCGACCATGACGACCGGGTCGTTGTGCTTGACGGAGATCTTGATGTCGCCGAACCCGTGCTCCTCGAACAGACCCGCCTCCCACAGCGCGGACTCCACCAGGGCCTCCGGTGTCGCCTTGCCGTACTTCTTCATCAGGCGAGGGTCGAGCGATCCGGCGTTGACGCCGATGCGGATCGGGATGTTCGCGTCACCGGCAGCTTTGGCGACTTCCTTGACCCGGCCGTCGAATTCCTTGATGTTGCCCGGGTTCACTCGTACCGCGGCGCAGCCTGCGTCGATCGCGGCGAAAATGTACTTGGGCTGGAAGTGGATGTCGGCGATCACCGGAATCTGACTCTTCTTGGCGATGATCGACAATGCATCCGCGTCGTCCTGTGTGGGGCATGCCACACGCACGATGTCGCAGCCCGATGCCGTGAGTTCGGCGATCTGCTGCAGCGTGGCGTTGATGTCGTGGGTCTTGGTGGTGCACATGGACTGCACCGAGATGGGGCTGTCGCTGCCCACCCCCACGGACCCGACCTGGAGCTGCCTGGTCTTTCGACGCGGCGCGAGTACTGGCACCGGCGGTGCCGGCATTCCCAATCCGACTGACACGGACACAGTGGCCTTCTTTCCTAGCTACGACTGACGAGTCTACTTAGAACAATTGAATCGGGTTGACGATGTCCGCCGTGAGTGTCAACAAGGAGAACCCGATGAAAACGACGATGACCACGTAGGTGACCGGCATCAGCTTCATGTAGTCCACCGGCGCACCGTCGGGCAGGCCGCGACGGTTGCGGAAGATGTTCCTGATCCGCTCGTAGATGGTCACGGCGATATGGCCGCCGTCCAACGGCAACAACGGCACGATGTTGAACGCTCCGAGGAAGAAGTTCAAGGACGCGAGCAGTCCGACGAACGTCGCCCAGTTGTTCGTCTCTGCGGCCTGACCACCGATGACGCTGGCACCCACGACGCTCATCGGAGTGTCGAGGCCACGTTCGCCGCCGAAGATCGACTCCCACAGCGCCTGCACCTTGGTCGGTAGCTGCACGAGAGCTTTGCCGGTCTGCACGAAGATCTCTCCGGTGAAGACGAACGTCTCGGGCACCGCTTCGATCGGGTTGTACGTGATGTTCGGCGGCGGACCTCCGGTGACACCCACCGCCCCGACCGTCGTCGATTCCTTCGCGCCGGTGTCGGGATCGATGACGTATCGCTGAACCTGTGTGACCGGGACCGTGATCGTCTGCGAAGCACCGTCACGGTCGACTGTCAGGTCGACCGAGCCCGACGACGCCTGGATGGCGAGCACGGCGTCGGACCAGACCTCCGTGGGCTTGCCGTCCACCGCGGTGATGATGTCGCCCTGCCGCAGACCTGCCGCCGCGGCCGGACCGTCACCCGTGCACTCCGCGATCTCCCCGTCGACCGTTTGCGTCGTCCCGACACAGACGACACCCTGAACCGTCGTCGTCGGTGTCTCACGGTCGACCGTTCCCCAGCCGAGGACCAGCGCATAGACCAGCACGATGCCGAGTACGAAGTTCATCGCGATGCCGCCGACCATGACGACGATCCGCTTCCACGTCTTCTGGCGGTACATCGCGCGCTCGACCTCGTCGGGTGCGAGTTCGTCGATCGCCGTCATTCCGGCGATATCGCAGAAGCCACCGGCCGGGATCGCCTTGAGGCCGTATTCGGTCTCGCCGCGCCGGAAGGAGAAAATCTTGGGACCGAACCCGATGTAGTACCGGCGAACCTTCATGCCGAGCGCTTTCGCGGTCCACATGTGTCCTGCCTCGTGCAGTGCGATCGACACACCGATGCCGACGGCAAACAGCACCACGCCCAGAGCGAACAGCATGTGAGTCTAAAGGCCCTTCTGTTTCAGTAGCTCACGCGCATGTGCGCGAGCCCAGGAATCCGCCGCGAGGACGTCGTCCACGGTAGTCGGCACCGCCGACCAGTCCCCTCCGCCGTCGCTGACAACGGCCCGCACCGTGTGCACGATCTCGGGGAATTCGATGCTGCCGGCCAGGAACGCCTCGGCAGCGATCTCGTTGGACGCGTTGTACACCGCCGTCATGCACCCGCCCATGATTCCGGCCTCGCGGGCCAGCTGAACGGCGGGGAACACTCGATCGTCGAGTGGTTCGAAGTCCCAGGAGAACGCTGCAGTGAAATCGAGTGCACGCGCGACGTCGGGCACTCGCTCCGGCCACCCGAGCGCCAACCCGATCGGCAGCTTCATGTCCGGCGGGCTGGCCTGCGCAATGGTGGATCCGTCCACGAACGTGACCATCGAATGAACGATGGATTGCCGGTGCACGGTGACGTCGATCTTCTCGTACGGCACCCCGAACAGCAGATGCGCTTCGATGAGCTCGAGGCCCTTGTTGACCAGCGTCGCCGAGTTCAACGTGTTCATCGGACCCATCGACCAGGTGGGATGAGCCGCGGCCTGGGTAGGCGTCACCGACTTCAGTTCCGTTTCGCTCCAGCCTCGGAACGGTCCACCCGATGCGGTGAGGATCAGTCGATCCACCTCGCTTCGGTGGCCACTGCGCAGGCATTGCGCCAGCGCCGAATGCTCCGAGTCCACCGGAACGATCTGTCCTGGCGCGGCGGCAGCGAGTACGAGTTCGCCGCCTGCCACCAGCGATTCCTTGTTGGCCAACGCCAGCCGGGCTCCGGTCTTCAGCGCCGCCAACGTCGGTTCGAGACCGAGCGAGCCCACCAGCGCGTTGAGCACCACGTCGGCCTGCGTCGATTCGACGAGCTCGGTCACCGCACGGGGCCCGCTCAGAACCCCGGGAAGGTCGAGCTCGGCGGCAGCGGCGGGGTCGGCCACAGCGACACGCCGAACGCCGGTCTCGGCGATCTGACGACGAAGAAGGTCGATGTTTCCGCCGCCGGCCGCAAGACCCACGACGACGAAGCGATCCGGGTTTGCTGCGATGACGTCGAGCGCTTGGGTTCCGATCGAGCCGGTGCTCCCCAGCAGCAGCACGCGAATCGGCTCGGGGCGATCCGAGGTGGTCGTTCGCTCACGATGGTCTGACACCGGTCCATTGTTGCCTACCGAGCCTGAGAAACCCCTATGCGCTCCGCCGATGCTGGCAGGGTGGAAGACATGGACGTCTCGAAGTACACCGCAGCATCGTTCAACTACGCCGACGTAGGGGCAACGAGCGGCAGGCTCCCGACCGGTTACCACCACGTCGAGAAGTCGCGCGTCATCGGATCCGGAGTCGACGACTTCGTTGCCGCAGCCGACGCACTGATGCGCTGGGACATGCATCGCGGCACCGGGCTGAAGGTTCATTCCAGCAACGACAACGCCGTCCCCGACGCCGTGGTCGTGCTCACCCTCGGGCCCGTCCGCATCCCGTGCCGGGTCGTCTACGTCATCGACGAAGCCAACCGACAGGGCTTCGCCTACGGCACGCTCGACGGCCATCCCGAGTCCGGCGAGGAACTGTTCTACGTCGACTACTCCCCCGAGGACGGGACGGTCTCCGCGCACATCACCGCGTTCTCGAACCCCGGCCGCTGGTACACCAGGCTCGGTGGTCCGGTGGGCAAGCGGGTCCAGGCCCTGTTCACCGATCGCTATCTGGCCGCGCTGGAGTCTGCGTGCCGGTCGCCGCGCTGAGTCAGGAGGAGGGCGGGTGTACGGCGCGCCAGTGCTCGGCGATGTCGATTCGCTTCGCCACCCACACCTTCTCGTGAGACTGAACGTGATCGAGAAAACGTTCGAGGGCGGCGATGCGAGCCGGCCTGCCGACCAGCCTGCAGTGCAGTCCGACCGAGAGCATCTTGGGGCTGCCGTTCTCCCCCTCGGCGTACAGCACGTCGAACGCGTCCCGCAGATGCGCATAGAACTCGTCCCCGGTCGAGAAGCCGCCCGGCGAGGCGAATCTCATGTCGTTCGTGTCGAGGGTGTACGGCACCACCAGATGATCGACCACCTCGGAGCCGCGAGAGACCTTCTCCCAGTAGGGAAGATCGTCGGCGTAGGAATCCGAGTCGTACACGAATCCGCCGTGCTCGACGACGAGCGACCGGGTGTTCGGAGAGTCACGTCCGGTGTACCACCCGAGCGGGGCCGAGCCGGTGAGGCCCTGAAGGATGGCCACGGCCTCGGCCATGTGCTCGCGCTCGACGTTCTCGTCGATCTGCTGGTAGGACAGCCACCGCAGACCGTGGCAGGCGATCTCGTGGCCCAATTCCGCCAGTGCGGCAACCACTTCCGGGTTTCGTTCCATGGCTTTCGCGACAGCGAACACCGTCAGGGGTAGGTCGCGTTTCTCGAACGCCCGCAGCACCCGCCACACGCCGGCCCTCGAGCCGTACTCGTACAGCGACTCCATGCTCATGTGGCGGTTCGGAAAGGCTTGTGCCCCGATCATTTCCGAGAGGAACGTCTCGGATTTGGTGTCACCGTCGAGGACGTTGTTCTCCGCACCCTCCTCGTAGTTGAGGACGAACTGAACAGCGATGTTGGCCTCACCCGGCCACTGGGCATGCGGCGGCGTGCGGCCGTACCCCACCATGTCTCGGGGGTAGCTCAACGGAAACTGGGTCAGCGGATGCGGAAGGCGCTCGGACGTCACCGCCGCAGTCTCTCATCGAAGTCGGCTGTCGCGCCGGATGAGCACACAACCCTGATGGCTACGACGGGCGGTCGTATGCCAATATTGTCCGAACGCGGCAGGCTCGACGCCCCGTGAAGGACGACTTCGAGAATTCATCACCCGAGAGGACCGACCGGTGGCCAATACCGAACTGGAATCCGCTTCGTACGACCAGGTCGTCGATACCCGCCACGAGGTGCCGGACGTGCCGTCCGCCGAGTGGGGGTGGAGTGGTGAGTCGAATCGCGCGATGCGGGTGGCCGCCATCGTCGTCGCCGTGTTCCTGCTGTTCATGATGATCGGCAACCACACCGGCAAGGTCGAGGATCTGTGGTTGATCGGATTCGCGGCGACGCTGGTCGGGCTCGTCGTGCGAGACGTGATCGTCCGCCGCAAGCCCCGCTAGCAACCGATTCAGTTCTCGGCTGCCAGCTGACCGCACGCCGCGGCGATCTCCTGACCGCGGGTGTCACGGACGGTGCACGAGACACCCTGCGCGATCACCCGACGAACGAATTCTCTCTCCACCGGCTTCGGGCTGGCGTCCCATTCGCTACCCGGAGTCGGATTGAGTGGGATCAGGTTCACGTGGACCCGCGAGCCGAGCGCCTTGTGCAGCTTCTTGCCCAACATGTCCGCTCGCCACGGCTGATCGTTCACGTCCCGGATCATCGCGTACTCGATCGACACACGCCGACCGGTCTGATCGGCGTAGTACCTGGCCGCCGACAGTACTTCGGCCACCGACCAGCGATTGTTGACCGGAACCAGCGTGTCGCGGAGCTCGTCGTCGGGCGTGTGCAACGACACCGCCAGCGTCACCGACAGTCCCTCGTCGGCCAGCTTCCGAATGGCCGGTGCCAGTCCGACCGTCGACACCGTCACCGATCGCTGTGAGAGGCCGAGTCCGTCGGGTGCGGGCGAGACGATCTTGCGCACCGCGGAGACGACCCTCTTGTAGTTCGCCAGGGGCTCGCCCATCCCCATGAAGACCACGTTCGACAGTCGTCCTTCGCCCCCGTGAACCACGCCGTCACGCAGATCGGCTGCAGCCGAACGGACCTGGTCGACGATCTCGGCCGTCGACAGGTTCCTCGTCAGACCGGCCTGGCCGGTCGCACAGAAGGGACAGGCCATTCCGCAGCCGGCCTGACTCGAGATGCACAGAGTCGCCCGATCCGGGTACCGCATCAGGACACTTTCGAGAAGTGTTCCGTCGTTGGCCTTCCACAGGGTCTTTCGAGTGTCACCGTCGTCACATGCCAGGTGCTTGATCGGCGTCAGCAACGTGGGAAAGAGATCGGCGCCGACCTTCTCGCGGGCCTCGGCCGGAAGGTCGGTCATCTTGGTGGTGTCGGCCTCCAGACGCCCGTAGTAGTGCCGGGCCAGCTGATCGGCGCGAAACGCAGGGAGACCGAGCGCCTTCACCGCATCCCGCAGACCCTCTTTGTCCAGGTCGGCGAGGTGACGCGACGGCATGCCGCGACGCGGCGCAGTGAAGACCAAGGGAAGATTGGGCCTCTTCTGCTCGGTCGACGTGTTCGTTGCCTCGGCGGAGTCACTCATGCTCCACCCCCCATCTTTCGCTGACGCTGCATGTTTCCATTGTCCACCTCATTGCCTCGCAGTCCTATTCGCGCCGGTTTCCGTCCGTTACCCGATGGGTATCGAGGTCGTGGCCGGATGCACGTGCATTCGGCCTTCACGTGCGGAAGGATCATCGACATGGCCACCAGAGCTGACGACAGTCACGAGACATCGCTGGACACATCAGGTGCGGTTCACCCCGGCGATCACAGCGCCTCGGGTGACCTCGCTCCCATCACGACTCCGGATTCGGACGGTCATTCCGCGCCGGATCCCGAGTTCGTCCCGGATCCCCAGGCAGGCAGCTCGACCGACATCGCCCACACCCGCACCGCTGCGCTGTGGACCGGCCTGGTGGTCGGGGCCGTGGTCCTGGTCGTTCTGCTCGTGTTCATCGTGCAGAATCTCGACTCCGTCACCGTACAGATCTTCGCCTGGCAGCTCGATCTGCCTCTGGGCATCAGCATGCTGCTGGCCGCGATCGCAGGTGCACTGGTCATGGCAATGGTCGGCGGAGCTCGAATCCTCCAGGTCCGGCGCGCAGCGAAGACGAAGTAGCAGCAGCACAGATCGTGAACACTATGTACAGAAGGTGGCGCGCATCGACTGAATCGATCAGGCTTGGGGTGCCCCACTTCACTCGAGGAGCATGACGTGACAACTTTCATGGAGACACCCGTGGCATCCGGCGTAGCCCCCGACCGAGCACGGTCCTGGCTGCTGGTACCGGCCACCAAGCCCGAAACCTTCGGCGACGCCGTCGCGTCGGGAGTCGATGCCGTCATCCTCGACATCGAAGACGCAGTCGCGCCGGCCAAGAAGCCGGCCGCGCGCGAGGCCGTCGTGCGGTGGCTCGGCGAAGGAAACTCTGCATGGGTCCGCATCAACGACGCAACGACCCCGTACTGGGCCGATGACCTCGCCGCTCTGTCCGGCCTACCCGGACTGGTCGGTGTCATGCTCGCGAAGACCGAGAGCGGCGGCCAGGTCGAGGCAACAGCTGCTCGCCTGGCACCCGGCACCCCGATCCTGGCACTGGTGGAGTCGGCGATGGGCCTCGAAGCCGCTACGGAGATCGCCCGCGCGGATTCGACGTTCCGTCTCGCCTTCGGCAGTGGCGACTTCCGCCGCGACACGGGCATGAGCGACGACCCCCTGGCGATGGCATACCCCCGCTCGCGCCTCGTCGTGTCCTCACGCGCAGCGCGCATCCCGGGGCCGATCGACGGACCGACACTGACGGCCAACGACAGCATCCTCGGACGCGATGCAGCTCTGACCCTGTCGATGGGCATGACGGGCAAGCTGTGCATGCATTCGGAGCAGGCTGCCATCGTCAACCGCGAGCTCGCCCCGTCACCCACGGATGTGTCGTGGGCCCGTGACGTCATCGATGCCCTCGGTGCCGACGGAGCACACGTCAAGGACGGAAGCGATCTGCCTCGTCTGGCGAAAGCACTCAAGATCAACGAACTGGCGGAGATCTTCGGGATCTCTGCCGCCTCCTGACACAGCCCCGCAGTCGAGGTGCGTCGGCCGTGGCCCACCGGCTCGCTAACGCAACTCGATTCCGGTCGGCTTGTATCGGACGTGGACTCGATACCGGACATCGAACGACACCCTGTCCACCGACTTCATGGCATCACGCGCAACGCGTGGGCCGAACTCGATTCCCAGCACATCGCGCATCAGGCGTCGATTCGGGAACGACCACCTCGTGTCGACGCGGGTCAGTGCAAAACCCTGTGCCTCGAAGAACGCCTCGACCGTGAACGGGTCGTAGTGCGGTAGATCGGCCCGCATCCAATCCCCGTACGGCGACGCGGTGGCGTCCAGATCCACGACGACCAACGCTCCGCCCGGCCCGAGCACGCGCATGGCGTCGACGATTCCCGGCCCGCAGCCCGGTCCGAAGAAGTACGCGGTGCGCGCATGGACGACGTCCACGGTGCCGTCGCCGATCGGGAGGGAATCCGCCTGCGCCGTCCTCACCTCGACGTTCGGCAGGTTCGCGACTCGTGCTCTCGCCGAGGCAGCGAGTGGTTCGTGCGGTTCGATTCCCAGTACTCGTTCGGCGTCGGCCGCGAAGATCGGAAGATGGAAGCCGCTTCCGCAGCCGACGTCGACGACAGTCTTCGCCGACCAGCCCGCAACCGACCGGATCGCATCGAACAGTGCACCGTCGACGTCCTGAGCGCGGTTCTCCGCCTCGTACAGGTGTGGCCAGTTCCAGATGTTGGGGCTGGGAATCACCCCGGTGACATCACTGCGCACGCCCGAGAGCAGTCTGCTCAGAGGAGAACGGTGAAGACGAGCCATGCCACGAAAGCCGAGGGCAGCAGCGAGTCGAGCCTGTCCATGATGCCGCCGTGGCCGGGCAGCAGGGTGCCCATGTCCTTGATGCGGAGATCACGCTTGACCTGCGACTCGATCAGATCGCCCAACGTGCCGGTCACCACCAGCACCACGCCGAGAAGGATGCCGATCATCGAGTTGGCCTCGAGGATGAGCGTGACCGTCAGCAGACATCCGATGATGCAGAAGATGAGTGACCCGGCGAGCCCCTCCCAGGACTTCTTCGGGCTGATGGCAGGTGCCATCGGGTGCTTTCCGAACAACACACCCGCGATGTAACCGCCGATGTCCGAGCACACGACGCCGATGACGAACACCAGGATGCGGCCTGCGCCGTTGTCCTGCAGCACCATCAGGACGGTGAACGAGGCCAGCAGCGGCAACCAACATGCCACGAGGACGGTGACGGAAAGTTCTTCGAGGTAGTTCTTCGGAGCGGTGCCGAATCCCTGCCGCAGCAGCAGCCACACCATGCACACCAGGACAGTGCCCACCGCAGCGCTGAGCACACCGACCGCCCCGAACGGCCAGCCGAGCCAGATCATCGCCTGACCGCCGAGGATCAGGGGAATGCGGGGCACCAGTACCCCACCCTCGCGCAGGCGCTTCGACACCTCGTAGGTGGCAACGGCCAGCGCGACGGCCACCACCCCGATCCACACCAGCGGCACGAAGACGAGGACGAGAATCAGACCGATGCCCAACGACCCGCCGACTCCGATCGCGGCGGGCAGATTACGGCCTGCCTTGCCCGTCGACTTCGCTGCGGCGACCCCGGACGAGGCAGCGGGCGTACCGCTGCCCTCCTGCCGATCCGGTCCCACCACTGTCGTCATCTCCTCGAATTTCATCGTCGTCCGTCGTGAAAAGCAGCTGTCGAGGTCGGGTCAGACCTCCATCAGCTCGCCCTCTTTGCGCTTGACGAGTTCGTCGACGGAGGCGGTGTACTTCGCAGTGGTCTTGTCGAGATCGTTCTCGGCGCGGACGACCTCGTCCTCGCCTGCTTCGCCGTCCTTCTGGATTCGCTTGAGCTCTTCCATCGTCTTCCGGCGGACGTTGCGAATCGACACCTTCGCGTCCTCGCCCTTGCCCTTGGCCTGCTTGACGAATTCGCGGCGCCGTTCCTCGGTGAGCTGCGGAACTCCGATTCGAATGAGGTTGCCGTCGTTGGTGGGATTGACACCGAGGTCGGAGTTGCGAATGGCGGTTTCGATGGGCCCGAGCTGATTGGACTCGTACGGCTTGATGACCACGAGGCGCGCTTCGGGGACGCTGATACTGGCGAGCTGGGTGATCGGCGTCAGGGCACCGTAGTACTCGATGACGATGCGGGAGAACATTCCGGGGTTGGCACGTCCGGTGCGAATCGAGGACAGATCGTCACGTGCAACCGATACGGCCTTTTCCATCTTCTCTTCGGCATCGAAGAGAGCTTCGTCAATCACGATCTGTCCTCCATCGTCTTCGTCTTC
This sequence comes from Rhodococcus sp. 14-2483-1-2, assembly GCF_002259405.1. Lineage (GTDB taxonomy): Bacteria > Actinomycetota > Actinomycetes > Mycobacteriales > Mycobacteriaceae > Rhodococcoides. The sequence goes on from NZ_NPFW01000022.1 coordinate 665,214, forward strand.
GATTCGCTCACGTCACTGTCGGCGACGATCACGACGTGACCAGCGTGCCGATCTTCTCACCGGACACAGCGCGAGCGATATTTCCCTGAATCAGCAAATTGAACACCAGCATCGGCATCTGATTGTCCATGCACAGGCTGAAGGCCGTCGCGTCGGCAACCTTGAGTCCCTGTTCGATGGCTTCGCGGTGCGTGATGGTGTCGAACATCGTGGCATCGGGGTCGAGGCGCGGATCGGCCGAGTACACGCCGTCGACCGCCTTGGCCATCAACAACACCTCGGCACCGATTTCCAGCGCGCGCTGGGCAGCCGTGGTGTCGGTGGAGAAATACGGCATGCCCATGCCGGCTCCGAAGATCACGACGCGCCCCTTCTCCAGGTGCCGTCGCGCACGCAGCGGGAGGTACGGCTCTGCGACCTGACCCATCGTGATCGCGGTCTGCACCCTGGTGGCAACGCCTTGCTTCTCCAGAAAGTCTTGCAGCGCAAGACAGTTCATCACGGTACCCAGCATGCCCATGTAGTCCGAGCGAGACCTGTCCATGCCGCGCTGCTGCAGTTCGGCACCACGGAAGAAATTGCCACCGCCGATCACCACCGCGACCTGAACCCCGGTGGCCACCACCTCGGCGATCTGTTCGGCAACGTTGTTCACGACATCCGGATCGAGACCGACCTGGCCGCCTCCGAACATCTCCCCACCCAGTTTGAGCATCACGCGTCGGAACCCGGGACGGTCAGGGGCCGGATCGGTCATAGCTCTCCTCGGTACTCGTCGAACACTACGGTTTCTTCTTGGATCATCCTGCCCTATCGATGCCCGGGTGGTGGACAGGGCTCCGTCCTGCACACCCACCTGCCCCGCGCACGAGCGATGCCGCCCACTCGATGGAATCGAATGAACGGCATCGCCTCGACCGAACCGGTGCGCAGACTAGCTGGCGCCGACCTCGAACCGAGAGAAGCGGGTGATGGTGACGCCGGCCTCGTCGAGAATGGCCTTGACGGTCTTGTTGCCGTCCTGCACCGACTTCTGTTCGGTGAGAACGACGTCCTTGAAGAATCCGTTCACGCGACCTTCGACGATCTTCGGCAGTGCCTGCTCCGGCTTGCCTTCTTCGCGAGCGGTCTCCTCGGCGATGCGACGCTCGGCGGCCACGAGGTCCTCGGGGACCTCGTCGCGCGTGACGTACTTGGCCTTGAGGGCTGCGATCTGCATCGCAGCTGCGCGTGCGGCATCTCCTGCGGCATCGCCGTCACCGGTGTACTCGACCAGCACGCCGACGGCAGGCGGCAGGTCCGCGCTGCGCTTGTGCAGGTACGTGGCGGTGTTGCCGTCGTAGGACACGACGCGACGCAGTTCGAGCTTCTCGCCGATCTTCGCCGACAGCTCGTTCAGAGCCGTTTCGACCGTCTTGCCGTTCAGGTCGAGCGCCTTGAGGGCATCGACGTCGGCCGGCTTGCCTGCTGCAGCCGTCGCCGCGACGGACGCGGCGAACGTCTGGAACTCGTCGTTCTTGGCCACGAAGTCGGTTTCGGAGTTGATCTCCACGAGCACTCCACCCTCGGCGACGACGAGGCCTTCGGCGGTGTTGCGCTCGGCGCGCTTGCCGACGTCCTTGGCACCCTTGATACGCAGGTACTCGACGGCCTTGTCGTAGTCTCCGTCGTTCTCGGCGAGCGCGTTCTTGCAGTCCATCATTCCGGAGCCGGTGAGCTCACGGAGCCGCTTGACGTCGGCGGCAGTGTAGTTCGCCATCGTGGGCGAGCCTCCTCAAAAGTCTGGGTACGGGCGTTGACGAAAAATGCTGTTCACAGGGCGGGATCGACGGGCTCACTGCGGAGCCGTAACGACCACAACCCTGACATACCGAAGCGGCCCCGGCCCACCCCTGAGGGTGAACCGGGACCGAATTCGATCAAGCCTGAGCGGCCGGTGCTTCTTCTGCTGCCGGAGCGTCCGCTGCGGGAGCCTCTGCTGCCGGAGCGTCCGCCGCGGGGGCCTCTGCTGCGGGAGCCTCTGCTGCCGGTGAAGCCTGAGCGAGCTGCTCGAGCTCCCACTCGGCGAGGGGCTCGCCTGCGCCGACCTCGGGCTTGGCGTCGGATGCAGTGTTCTGACCCGCTCGCGCCTGCACGCCCTCGGCGACTGCGGATGCGACGACTTTGGTCAGCAGCGCAGCGGAACGGATCGCGTCGTCGTTACCCGGGATCGGGTAGTCGACCACGTCGGGATCGCAGTTGGTGTCGAGGATCGCGATGACCGGGATGTTCAGCTTGCGAGCCTCGGCAACCGCGAGGTGCTCCTTGTTGGTGTCGACGATCCAGATGGCCGACGGAACCTTGGACATGTCCCGGATGCCACCGAGGGTGCGGTCGAGCTTGGTCATCTCACGCGTGAGCATGAGGATTTCCTTCTTGGTGCGTCCCTCGAAGCCACCGGTCTGCTCCATGGCCTCGAGCTCCTTGAGGCGGAGCAGACGCTTGTGCACCGTCTGGAAGTTGGTGAGCATGCCACCGAGCCAGCGCTGGTTCACGTAGGGCATGCCCACGCGGGTTGCCTCAGCGGCGATGGACTCCTGCGCCTGCTTCTTGGTGCCGACGAACAGAACCGTGCCATTGTGGGCAACGGTCTCCTTGACGAACTCGTAGGCCCTGTCGATGAAGGTCAGAGTCTGCTGCAAGTCGATGATGTAGATGCCGTTGCGGTCGGTGAAGATGAATCGCTTCATCTTCGGGTTCCAGCGACGGGTCTGGTGTCCGAAGTGTGTGCCGCTGTCGAGCAGCTGCTTCATTGTTACTACAGCCATGGCTGAAGAACTCTCTTTCGATGGTGCGGTTGACGCAGAGTGTCGGTGACCTCTGCCCTGGCGCCCGCTGAAGTTGCCGGACCTGACATCACGAAGATCTCAGGACCGCCGACAACCGGTTCTCGTATCGGTGATTCTGATCGAAGCAGACGATGCGATGACGCGGACGCGCGAAGTCGACCCGTGCACGCACAGGCCGCAAGTGACGAGTGTAGACCTGCCACCGCCCCCGTCATAACCAGGCCCGACTGTCAAGAGATTCCGGGGCCTGTGGACAAAGAAATCACTTGTCCACAAATCACCCTCGGGTCCGTTCGATCGCTCCGATCCAGGAGATGGTCGACGGGTGAACACCTCTCCCATGCGCCGCACACTCGCCGTGTGCCTCGCGACGGCGGTAGCTCTCTCGACGCCGGTCGCATCGGCGCAGCCAGGCACGTTCGCCTGGCCGCTGCAGCCGCGGCCGCAGGTCGTCACCCCGTTCGACCGTCCCGAGCAGAACTGGCTGCCCGGCCACCGTGGTGTGGACCTGGCCGCACAGGAGGGCCAGTCGGTTCTGGCCGTCGCCGACGGCACCGTGGTGTTCTCTGGGTCGGTCGCGGGAAAGCCCGTCGTATCGGTGGATCATCCGGGCGGACTGAGATCGACGTACGAACCTGTGCTGGCCTCGGTTGCCGCCGGCGCGCGAGTTCGTCGAGGGACCGTGCTGGGTTCGTTGACCTCGGGGCACGAGAGCTGCACGTCAACGTGCCTGCACTGGGGCATCAGACGTGGCCGCGACTATCTCGATCCCACGGCGTCGGTGCGCGCGACTCCGATCAGGTTGAAACCCCTCGACGAAGGCGGCAGATGATCGTCAGCGCTGTGGGCCGGAGTGTCTGCCGGACGCCGCGGGAAAATCGTCGGCGACCATCGCCGCGAGTTCGACGAACGCACTTCGAGTCTGGGGACGCAACAAGTCGAGATCGACCACGGCACCCTCGGCGAGGTGCTCGTCGAACGGAACCACCAGCACGGCGCGACAGCGCTCGAGGAAGTGCTGTTGCAGCAAGTTCATGTCCACCGCCGACGAACCCGGGCGGACAGAGCTGATCACCACCACGGTCCGTTCGACCAGATGGCCGTAGCCGTGCAGCTCCAGCCAGTCCAGCGTCGCCGCAGCACTGCGCGCACCGTCGACTGCCGGCGAGCTGACCAGAACCAGCGCGTTCGCCAGTTGCAGCACCCCGTTCATCGCCGAGTGCATGATCCCGGTGCCGCAGTCGGTCAGGATCAGGTTGTAGTACACCTGCAGCATGTCGATGACGGCGCGGTAGTCCTCTTCACCGAACATCTCCGACGCGGCGGGGTCGCGCTCGCCGGCCAACACTTCGAGTCGACTCGGCGCCTGCGAGGTGTGCTCGCGGATGTCGGAGTAGCGACGAATGTTGGGTGCGGCGGCCAGCAGATCGCGCACGGTCGACGCCGTCTGACGCGGAACTCGCTCCCCCAGGGTGCCGAAGTCGGGATTTGCGTCCACCGCGATGACGCAATCTCCGCGCAGCGATGCGAAAGTCGAACCGAGGCCCAGCGTGGTCGTCGTCTTACCGACGCCACCCTTGAGCGACAGGAAGGCGATCCGGTAGTCGCCGAGCACCGGCTGCCGAATGCGTTCGACCTGGTTTCGGTACCGCTCTTCGGCCGTCGATTCGCCTGGGTTGATGACGCCGCCGGTGAGCCGGTGCACGCCTCGCCGCCAGCCCGAGTTCGACGCTCGCTTGGGACGCTTGAGCAGCGAGTCCGCGCCCAGATCCTGACTGTTGGGTCGATAGGCGTTGGGTGCCCCCGACCAGGGTTGTGGCGACCATCGATCGGGGTGCGTCCGAGAATCCTCGGTGTGCGGCGGCACCGGCAGGTATCGGTCCGGCTGGTATCGGTCCGGCTGGTATCGGTCCGGCTGCACGGCCGGAGGCCCGGGCTCGACCGGCACCGGCGGGTTGTACCGCGGCGGCATCGGCTGTCGGTCGCCCGAGTCGGGTGTCTGCCAGGGTGGCGGCTGCCGAGGCGTCGAGCGGGGAGTGGACATCGAATTCGACGATACGGGCCCGCCGGCAGTGTCGCGTGCGCTGTCCGACCGACCAGAGGAGCTCTGATGATCGGCGGCGGAGCCGTTCCGGACATGCATGGACCACGTCTCCGAAGTACCTTGCGGTCGGTCGCGGTCCACGGTCCCCCGTATTCGGTGTTGTCAGTCGGTACACGACGCTACCAAACGTTGTGCTGCCGACGCTCGGCTCACGCTCGGGGATGAGCCTGATCGTGCACGGCACGCAGCCGCTCCACCGACACGTGTGTGTAGATCTGGGTGGTCGCCAGAGAGGCGTGGCCGAGCAACTCCTGCACCACCCTCAGATCGGCTCCACCTTCGAGCAAGTGAGTTGCCGCTGTATGACGCAGGCCGTGTGGGCCGAGGCTGGGACCACCGGGGACGGTGTCGAGTACGGCGTGTACCGCCGTTCTCGCCTGCCGTTGGTCGAGCCGTCCACCTCGACGTCCCAGCAGCAATGCCGCACCGGATCGATCCGAGACCAGTTCGGGTCTGCCGCTGACCAGCCAGTTCTCGACCGCGTGGGCTGCCGGTCCACCGTACGGAGCCGAGCGTTCCTTGTTTCCCTTGCCGATGACGCGGACCAGGCGGCGCTCGGTGTCCACGTCGTCGATGTCGAGTCCACACAACTCCCCCACGCGCACCCCGGTCGCGTACAGCAACTCGACGATGAGCCTGTCCCGCAGCGCGATGGGGTCGAGCTCGGCGGCACCCGATTCGGCAGCGGCCAACGCCTGTGCCGCCTGGCTGTGGCGAAGAACACCGGGCAGCGTGCGGTGGCCGGCCGGACCGGCCAGGCGTTCTGCCGGTGCCGCCGTCACTGCTCCCACCCGCTCGAGCCACTTCCCGAACGTCCTCGCCGACGAGGTTCGCCTCGCCATCGACGTTCTGGCCGATCCGGCCGCCGAGTGCGTGGCCAACCACGAACGCACTGCCCGGAGGTCGAGGTCGGCGATCGTGGCATCCGGCGAGGACTCGGCGAAGTGCGCGAGCAGTGAACGAGCATCGGAGACGTAGGCCCGGATGGTGTGCTCGGATCGCTCTCGACCGAGTCGAAGATGCTCGGCGAACTCCTCGACGTGAACGCCGAGGTGAGGCGGCAGCGAATCGGTCATCGGCTCAGCTTGAGCGCTGGCCGGCCGCGCGACAACCGGACACGCCGTCCGAGCTGGGTTGTCGCCGGATCAGGCATCGACTCCGGATTCGGCCTGTGCGAGTTCGCGCTTCCACACGCGGAACGTCTCCTCGGTTCGGCCGCGACGCCAGTACCCCGAAATCGAGGCCCACTCGGCACCGACCCCGCGCTCCTTGCGGATGTAGGGCCGGATGTTGTGCATGACCGCCTGCGCTTCCCCGTGTACGAAGACCTGCGCTTGCCCCGGCAGCCATTCGGTTCCCTTCACCGCTGCGATCAACGGCGCGTTGTCTCCCGCCCGGTCGTCCCCGACCTCGTTCGAGGAGGCACCCCGGTGGACCCAGGTCACATCGACGACGGCGAGCGTCTCCATGTAGATCTCGTCGTGCCGGTCGGCGACTTCGATGAAGACCTTGGCGATGGCGTCTTCCGGGAGCGCCTCGACGGCAGCCGAGATCGCCGGAATCGCCGATTCGTCGCCGGCGAACAGGTGCCAGTCGGCGTCGGGGCGCGGGGCGTACCCACCGGAGGGGCCGAAGAACGACATCTCGTCTCCCGGCTTCGCGCGGGTGGCCCACGGCCCGGCTACTCCCTCGTCTCCGTGCACCACGAAGTCGATGGCTATCTCCCGCGCGCCGGTGTCGACCGAGCGAACGGTGTACGTGCGCATGATCGGTTCGTCCTCGGTACCGAGGAACAACTTGACGTAGGCGTCGGTCTCGTCGATCGCATCGAAGTCGTCGAAGTTGGCCCCACCCAGGTAGACCCGGTGCATGTGCGGGGTGAGCGCTTCGGTGCGCAGGACGGACAAGGTGGTTTTCTTGCGTGGCACTTCGGACCCCTCTTCGAGCGAACGACGCCGATACCCGATGCATCGACTAAGCATTACCTAACACCCTACCGTCCGAGCTCGTGAACGATAGTGCGCTCACCCACGCACCACGCGGAACCATCCGGTCTCGTCGCTGGCCACGAATCCGTCCATCTCCATTACCGGCAGGGATGCGCGCACCTTGCTCAACGGCACACCGGAGTGCTCGGACAATTCTCGACTCGACAGTGATCCGGATGCCGGCAACGCGTCGTAGATCAACAGTGCCGTGTCCGAGAGCGCATCGGTTTCACGAAAGAGATCGGGCCGAGACTCCTCCGAGGACCCGAGAGCGCCCGCCTCGGCGACCACGTCGTGAGAGCTCGACACCAGCACGGCCTCGCCGTCCCGGATCATGCGGTGACAGCCGGTGGACGAAGGCGACGTGACCGGCCCAGGGACCGCCAGCACCGGCCGACCCAGTTTCGCTGCCCATGCCGCCGTGTTGCGAGCACCGCTGCGCCACCCGGCCTCGACGACCACCACAGCCGATCCGAGTGCCGCGACGAGCCTGTTGCGAGCGAGGAAACGATGCTTCGCCGGCGTCGTGCCCGGCGCGTACTCACTGAGAACCAGCCCGTGAGCAGCGATCTGCCGCAGTAGCCGCGAATGGCCCGCCGGATACGCACGATCGACGCCACAGGCGAGCACCGCCATCGTCGTACCCTCGACTCCGAGGGCCGCCCGATGTGCCGCGGCGTCGATGCCGAAAGCCGCTCCCGAGATGATGGTCCAGCCGTCGAGCGCCAGATCGGCGGATATCTCCGCCGTCACATGATCGCCGTAAGGACTCGATGCACGAGTCCCGACGATCGACACCGATCGCTCGGTGATGGTTGCCACCTGTCGAGTTCCCAGCGCCCACAACGCAATCGGCGGACAGGTGTCCACCCCTGCGGTCATTCCCGGTCCGTCGAATCCGAGAAAGCGCCACGCCGGCCATTCGTCGTCGTCCGGCGTGATCAACCGGCCACCGAGCGCAGCGATGTGGTCGAGATCCGCGGCCGCGGTATCGATGTGGGCGCGGACCGCGAGCCTCTCCCCCAACCTGCCCGCCCGCACTGCGTCTGCCGTCGATTCGGGACCGTGAGCTGCAGCATGATCGACCACCGGCCGATGCGGGCCTTGCGCCACGCGAGAGAGATACGCCCAGGCGAGTCGGCGCGTGTCGTGCGTCATGCCACGCCCCTGTCACGGAAGTCCAACGCGGCTCCGACCTCGTCGGCACCGGGGACCGAACCACCGGCCAGATCGTTCAGCGTCCACGCCACCCGAATGGCGCGGTCTGCGCCGCGCGCGGTCAGCGATCCGTTGCGCAACGCGCGCTCGACCGGAGCGAGCGTCGAGCGCGCCAATCGAAATCGTTGGCGCAGAGCGGGTCCTGGAACCTCCGCGTTGGTCCTCCAGCCGAACTCCCGCCACCGCTGCGCGGCGGCGTCCCTGGCCCCGGTCACGCGTGCGCGAATCTCGCTCGTACCCTCCCCCACCTCGTCGACCAGTGCACCTGTCGCGACACCCATCATCTGAATGCGCAGATCGACGCGATCCAGCAACGGCCCGGACAGCTTGCCGAGATATTTGCGTCGCGCTGTGGGCGGGCAGACGCAGTCCACCTGCCGCGCCGGCGCACACGGGCACGGATTGGCTGCGAGAACCAACTGAAATCTGGCCGGATACCTGGCGACACCGTCGCGACGAGCAATGCGAATCTCGCCGTCCTCCAACGGAGTACGCAACGCCTCGAGTACCCGAACGCTCATCTCGGCGCACTCGTCCAGAAACAGGACTCCTCGATGTGCGCGACTGACCGCTCCCGGTTTGGCCATTCCGGTTCCGCCCCCTACCAAGGCGCTCACCGAGGTCGAATGGTGTGGAGCGATGAACGGCGGCGACGTGATGAGCGGCCGCGCCGTGGTCAACAGGCCCGCCACCGAGTGGATCGCTGTCACTTCGAGCGCTTCCGATTCGGTCAGCGGGGGCAGAATCCCCGGAAGACGTTGCGCGAGCATCGTTTTTCCGATGCCCGGTGGCCCGGTCAGCATGATGTGATGTGCGCCTGCGGCGGCGACCTCCAGAGCCCATCGCGCATCCGCCTGTCCCGCAACGTCACTGAGGTCCGGGTAGATCTCCTCGTGCCATTCGGTCGGGATGGGTGATTCGAGGGCCTCCTCACCACGTAGCCAGGCCACCACGTCCCCGAGCGAACCCGCACCCAGCACCTCGATCCCGTCCACCAGCCCCGCTTCGGGCAGACACTGCAGCGGAACGACCACCCGCTGCCAGCCAGCACTCTTGACCGCGAGCACCCCGGGCAGGACCCCACGAACTGCGCGCAGCCTGCCATCGAGTGCCAACTCACCCAGAAACACGGTGTCGGACAGGCATCCACGCGGAATCGCTTTGGCAGCGTCGAGAACCGACAGCGCCAATGCCAAGTCGTACACCGATCCGCCCTTCGGCAGGGTCGCGGGCGACAGAGCGAGAATCACCCGGCTGTCCGGCCACGTTCCGCCCGAGTTCTTCACCGCAGCCTTGACTCGATCACGCGATTCGTTCAGAGCAGTATCGGGCAACCCGACCAGATGCGTACCGGGCAAGCCCTGCCCGATGTCCGCTTCGATCTCCACCAACACACCGTCGACCCCGTTGACCGCAACCGAATGCGCTCTTCCGAGTGGCATCAGAACGCGGACCGAACGTGCGTGATGACCGGTTCTTCGTGACGACCGACCACTATTGCGATCACATCGAACCTGATCTGTACCCACGGTCCCTGCTGCAGCGAAAGCCACCGCAGCGCGAGACCTCTGATTCGCGTCTGCTTCGCGTACGTCACCGCTTCGGCCGGTGTTCCGTAACCGATTCCCGAGCGAGTCTTCACTTCGACGAAAACCATGGTGTCGCCGTCGCGCGCGATGATGTCGAGTTCTCCGGACCGATGCCGCCAATTCCGCTCGATCACATCCAGGCCGATGTCCTCGAGATGGCGCACCGCGAGTTCCTCACCGCGCGCACCGAGCTCCTGGTTGGTTGCCATGTCCGCCATTCCTCCACTCTCCGACCGTGTATTGCGGCCGATTCGGTCGTCTCGACGGTGGCACGACCCGAAAGAGGAGAAACGAAGAAAGTGCAGGTGGGAAATTGCCCTGTGGACAACTACTCGACTGTGGACCGACGGTCCGATTGTCGGCGGCGATCGGTCCGCTGTGTCGGACCGCCGTGCTACGGCCCGAGCGTGTTCGAGCGGCCGGGTGAGAGCAGACCCGATACGCAAAAAGCTCCGTCCGGATTCATGAAATCGGACGGAGCTGATGCGGTGTATCGGTACCGAAACCCGAAAGTACCGATACGTAGAACGTCTGCCGAGACTTCATGCCTCGGTTTTGAAGGACTGTCAGTGAGCAGCCTCGTAGGCCGCCTGCACATCCTGACTGATGCGGCCGCGGGCACTGACCTCGTGGCCGTTCTCGCGTGCCCATGCTCGAATGTCCTGCAGATCGACCTTGCCGCGAACCGGTGCTGCTGCAGCACCGCCCTTACGGGTACGGCGTCCGGAAATCTTCTCGGCATGCTCGATCCAGAATGCCAACTGTTCGTGCAATTCGTTGGCATGCTTGAGATTCAAATCGATGCGGTACTGGTTTCCACCGATGCCGAATTCGATGGATTCACCTTGGCCGTCTTTGATGACCGATCCGTCCACATCGTCGATCATCTGCACAAGTGTCTTGCGTGCCATCTCGTACCTCTTACACGTCTGGGGGATGTGATATTCAAGTTCTACCACCCATTCTCGTATCCACGCAAAGAACTGCAGGCGTTTCGCATCGTGTCGAATCGACGAATATCGGTGCAGAAATTGATCAGCTTTTCGGGTGACTAATCTCTGAATTCGAATATCGCTGTTGCGCAGTCGGTTTCACGCGCGTAGCCCGCGTGCATCATTCGACCGAGCACAGCTTTTCCGTGACACCGGACACGAAAACAGGACATGCGGACCGATTTGGCCGGGTGTCCAGTTTTTCGTGCGGCATTACGCTCGGAACAACAGCGATCGCATCGAATCAGGCGGTTCACAGCTCGCTGCTCCGACGTCCGACGCTCGGGCGACTCCGTCACGCCGGACCGTCGGACGAGGAGAGCTATTCCGGCAGACGAAGATCTGGTTTGTCCAACTCTTCGATGTTGACGTCCTTGAAGGTGATCACCCGGACATGCTTGACGAAACGGGCGGGGCGATACATGTCCCACACCCACGAGTCGGACATTCGCAATTCGAAGTAGATTTCACCGTCGGCGTTGTGCGGAATGAGTTCGACGGAGTTCGCCAGATAGAACCGACGCTCGGTTTCGACGACGTAGTTGAACTGACCCACGATGTCCCGGTACTCGCGATACAGCGAGAGCTCCATCTCGGTTTCGTACTTTTCGAGATCTTCGGCACTCATCGGTCTCTTTCATCCTCCAGTCGGGCGTGAGAGGCAATCATCGCGCACGTGCGTCCGGGCAGTCCATTCGCCCCAGGGCGTCGACCCCGGGAGTGGAGCCTGCGGAACGACCCACAGACAAATCGCGTGACATGCCTGCCGCCGCTGCCGCGACGTTGGCGTACGACATGCGATGTTCCCTACTCGGGCCGAGTGCCGTCATCGCGGCGGAATGCGCGCGCGTGCTGTACCCCTTGTGCACGGCGAACCCGTAGCCGGGAATCGTCTCGTCCAGCTGCACCATCCATCGGTCCCGGGAGACCTTCGCCAGCACGCTCGCCGCGGCGATGCACGCCGCGGTGGCGTCGCCGCCGATCACCGGCAACGACGGAACCGGAAGACCGGGTACTCGGAAGCCGTCGGTGAGTACGTAACCCGGGGTCATGCCGAGCCCGGCAACCGCGCGTCGCATTCCTTCGATGTTCGCCACGTGGACTCCGATGCGGTCGACCTCGGCCGCATCGATGGACACCACGCTCCATGCCAGTGCCAGCCTCTGAATCGTGGGGAAGAGCTCCTCGCGTCGTCGCTCGGTCAGCTTCTTCGAGTCGTCCAGGTCCGCGAGAGCCGCATGAGCCCGCGCACCGAGCACACACGCCGCGACCGTCAACGGACCGGCGCATGCTCCTCGTCCCGCTTCGTCGACTCCCGCGACCGGCCCGAGACCACCCCGCTCCAGCGCCGATTCCATCGTTCGCAAGCCGGCCGCTCGTCGGATGATCGGACGCGGCGGCCACGACGACCGCTTCAGAGAGGCGCGTGCGCGCGGCGCGCGGCGACCGGATACCGTCATCGACCCTGGATGCCGGGAGAATCCAGGAGGCCGGTTCGTGACGGTGGAAGCGCGATGAACACGGCCTTGCCGATCACGTTGTCGAGCGGGACGGTGCCCTTGAACTCGTCCTCGATGTGGTACCGGGAATCCCGTGAATTACTTCGGTTGTCGCCCATCACCCAGATGTTGCCCTCCGGCACCGTGATGGGATCGAAGCATCGCCCGGACTTCAATTCGGTGTCGCACGTCATGGTGCCGGGAGTGAAGGGGAAGTCCATCTGTATGTACGGCTCGTCCAACGGCTGTCCGTCGACGAGAACTCGACCCTGGTCGTCGCAGCATTCGACCGTCTGACCGCCGGTGGCGATGACGCGCTTGACCAGATCGTTCTCGTCGGGAGCGACAACTCCGATCAACGAACCGACTTCCTGTGCCCCACGAATCACCGAATTGTCGGACCGCTGTGACACGAACTCGTCGTTCCACGAATCCGGGCCACGGAAGACGACGATGTCACCGGGCTTCGGGTCGCCGAATCTGTATCCGATCTTCTCCACCACGATGCGGTCACCGGTGCAGCCGGTGCAGCCGTGCAAGGTCGGCTCCATCGATTCGGACGGGATCAGATACACCCGAGCGACGAATGTCTGGAGCAGAAAACTCAGCACCAGCGCTACCAGAATCAGAATGGGAAGCTCGCGCCAGAACGATCGGGGCTTGCGTTCCCGACGCTTCTTCCGTGAAGACTCGTCGTCGGGCTCGTCGGTTGGATCCAGTGGGGACTGCGTCACGTGATCAGGTTAGCCGGAACCGTCGACCACACGGCCGGACGGTCTGCGCATCGGCGGTTCACGGCTCTCGATCCGCCCGTCGGCAGGGTGGAACGCGGGACGATCGCGGGCAGAACGCATCATGCCGCGTCGCCCTGACGGGCGACGCGGCATGATGTGAACTGATGTGTCCGGGCGGAACCGGTCAGCGCTTTTCCTTGATCTTGGCGGCCTTGCCACGCAGATCGCGGAGGTAGTAGAGCTTGGCGCGACGGACGTCACCACGGGTGAGGACCTCGAACTGCGCAATGTTGGGGCTGTGCACCGGGAAGGTGCGCTCGACGCCGACGCCGAACGAGACCTTGCGGACCGTGAACGTTTCGCGAACGCCACCGCCCTGACGTCGGATGACGACGCCCTTGAAGATCTGAATGCGCTCCTTCGAGCCTTCGATGACCTTGACGTGCACGTTCAGTGTGTCGCCGGGGCGGAAATCGGGGATGTCGCCACGCAGCGACTGATTGTCGAGAAAGTCCAGTGTGTTCATCGGTTGTGCCATCCTTGCGTTCTGCGCATGAGTAGAGGAACCGAGCGGCTCGCTGATGCAACGGCTCGACTGGTTCGTACTCCGAGTGAGGTCCGTGCCTGCTAGAGGCAACCCGACCATTGTGCCAGACCATCAGGCGTTCGACGAAATCGGCGCTTCCCGGCTTGGAGCCGTCCCGCTCGGCATCGGCGCAGGTAGTACCGTCCGCGCCAGTTCCTGCTCGGTGGCCTCACGTGCGTGCACGATGCTCGGCTTGCCTGCGATCGCGTCCTGGAGATAGATCTTGGCCCGGATGATCGGCCGTCGCCACCGCTTCTCCCGGCGCAGAGCGCGTTCCATCTTCTTCGGCCTGGTGGTGTAGCGCCACCTCGCCCACGGGGCGCTCGGCCTGCTCAACCGCACTGCGGCCAGGACGAGGATCGGCAGGACGAACAGCCCGAGCAGCCCGGTCCAGATCTTTCCCTTGAGCAGCACGACGACACCGAGCGCAAGATTGGCAAGGGCCAACACCGCCACGGTGCCGCGCACCCACGGGTCGGGATCGGCGCGGAAACCGGCCGGGCTCAGCAACTCCAGAGGATGGAAGCCGAGCAGCAGCAGGCCGGTGAAGCCCACTGCCGCGAACACGGCGTCCACCGACGTTCGCCCCTGTTCGGACCAGTAGACATCGCGGAGATAGAAGATCAACGCGAACTCGTCGAGGACGAGAGCGGCGCCGATACCGAAGATCGCCGCCAGCACCGCGCCGACCGACTCGGAACCGTCGACGTACACCGCGATCAAGCCGATACCCGCCAGCAGCATCAGCACGATTCCGAACACGACATGGTGGATGTGCTGACCACCGGGCGTGATGTTTCCCGGCCACCACTTCACATCTGCGCGAATCATCCTGACGCTGAGTCGGATCAGCAGGAAGCCCACCAACAGTCCCAGTAGGAAACACAGCAGCGGCAGGCGGCCGTGATCGATGACCCCGTGTTGCAACCACCTCACGTGTGCCTCACGTCCTTCCTGCCGAACGGCCGAACGACCGGTGAACGCGTTTCACACTATTCGCGTCCGGGACCGCCCACGGCAGCATCGACCGAGGAACCGCTCGCTATTTTCCGAATCCTGCCTTCCGTAACGCGTCGGCCATCGAACCGGCAGCCGGTGTCGCCGCGCCAGCGCCCCCGGCCGTTCGGCGATCCCGTTGCGGGCGTGCGTCTCGACCGCGGCCACCCTGGTTCGCGCCCGGGGCCCGTCCCTGACCTCGAGGCCGATCCTGCTGTCCGCGGGCGGCGTCCTTGCCACCACCGGCACCGGGGTCGTCGTCCAGCCGCAGACTCAGACCGATGCGCTGACGGGGGATGTCGACCTCCATCACTTTGACGCGCACGACGTCCCCGGACTTGACGACCTCGCGGGGGTCCTTGACGAAGTTGTGCGACATCGCCGAGACGTGCACGAGCCCGTCCTGGTGCACACCGACGTCGACGAATGCCCCGAACGCCGCCACGTTGGTCACGACTCCCTCGAGCGTCATGCCCGGCTTCAGGTCGGCGACCTTCTCGATTCCGGCGGCGAAGGTCGCGGTCTTGAACTCCGGACGAGGGTCGCGTCCCGGCTTCTCGAGTTCGGAGATGATGTCCGTGACGGTGGGCAGACCGAATCGCTCGTCGGCGAATTCGGCGGGGTCGAGTCCGCGCAACAGCGCCGTGTTGCCGATGACCTCCCGCACT
Source organism: Rhodococcus sp. 14-2483-1-2 (assembly GCF_002259405.1). GTDB lineage: Bacteria > Actinomycetota > Actinomycetes > Mycobacteriales > Mycobacteriaceae > Rhodococcoides. The sequence continues at coordinate 680,416 of NZ_NPFW01000022.1, forward strand.
CCGACGCCGGCCTTGCCGACGATGCGCCGCACGACGGGATATGCCTCCGGGTGAACACTCGACCGGTCCAGTGGATCCTCGCCCCCGGAGATGCGGAGGAATCCGGCGCACTGCTCGAAAGCCTTGGGGCCCAGACGCGGTACGTCCTTGAGTGTGCTGCGGCTGGAGAACGGACCGTTCTGATCGCGGTGCGCAACGATGCTCTCGGCAAGAGAGCCGGCGATACCGGAGACCCGTGAGAGCAACGGTACCGACGCGGTGTTGACGTCGACGCCGACGGCGTTCACCGCGTCCTCCACGACGGCCCCGAGGGAACGGGCCAGCAGGGTTTCGGAGATGTCGTGCTGGTACTGACCGACGCCGATCGACTTGGGATCGATCTTGACCAGTTCGGCCAGCGGATCCTGCAACCTGCGGGCGATCGAGACGGCACCGCGGATCGAGACGTCGAGTTCGGGCAGCTCGCTCGAGGCGTACGCGGACGCGGAGTACACCGACGCTCCGGCCTCGGACACCACGACCTTCGTCAGGTTGGCGGCAGGGAACTTGGCGATCAATTCTGCTGCCAGCGAGTCGGTTTCACGCGATGCGGTGCCGTTGCCGATGGCGATCAGTTCGACGTTGTGCTTGGCAGCCAGGCCCGCGAGGGTGGCCACCGCCTGATCCCACTTGCCCTGCGGCTTGTGCGGGTAGATGGTGTCGTAGTCGACGACCTTGCCGGTGGCGTCGACGATGGCGACCTTGGTGCCGGTACGGAAACCCGGGTCCAGGCCCATCGTGGTGCGGTTGCCCGCCGGAGCGGCGAGCAGCAGGTCCTTGAGGTTGCTGGCGAACACGTCGACGGCGTCCTTCTCGGCCGACTGACGCAGGCGCATCCTGGTATCGAGGGAGACGGTCACCAGCATCTTGGTGCGCCACGCCCATCGGACGGTGTCGAGCAGCCATTTGTCGGCCGGCCGTCCACGATTCGCTATTCCGAACTTGGTGGCGATCCGACCCTCGTAGACGCTCGGCACCCCGGGGGTCGGTTCGTCGCGCTCGGGCTCGAAACCGAGCGAGAGCACCTCTTCCTTCTCGCCTCTGAGCGTGGCGAGAATGCGGTGCGAAGGCAGGCTCGTGAACGGTTCCGAGAACTCGAAGTAATCGGAGAACTTGGCACCCTCCTCCTCCTTGCCCTTGCGAACCGACGCGACGAGCTTGCCGGATGTCCACATCAGTTCGCGCAGCTCGCCCACCAGGTCCGCGTCCTCGGCGAAGCGCTCGACGAGAATCGCCCGCGCGCCGTCGAGTTGCTCCTGATCGAACTGGGCCGGGTCGGTGCTCGGGTCGGAGAACAGGGCGTCGGCGACGGGCTCGTGCCCGGCCTCACGCGCGATCTGAGCCTTGGTGCGACGCTTGGGCTTGAACGGCAGATAGATGTCCTCGACGCGCGCCTTGGTGTCGGCCAGCATCAGCGACTGCTCGAGCGCGTCGTCGAGCTTGCCCTGCGAGCGGATGGACTCGATGACGGCGTCTCTGCGCTCGTCGAGCTCGCGCAGGTACCGCAGCCGCTCGTCGAGCTGACGCAGTTGTGCGTCGTCGAGGGTGCCGGTGACTTCCTTGCGGTAGCGCGCGATGAACGGGACCGTCGACCCGCCGTCGAGTAGTTCCACGGCGGCACGAACCTGTTCTTCACGAACGTCGAGTTCTTCGGCTATGCGCTTGTTCACAGATTTCAGAGCAGTGGTCACGGCGATGGACCCTACCGCTACTGTGGGACAAGTCGGTCAGCGGTTCAACGTGTGGGAGAGATACGCGGATGGTCAGGGGGTCTCGGTTCCTGGCTGCAGCCTGCGCCTCACTGATTCTGGCCGGGTGCTCGGTTCCTCCCGACGATCAGATCGGTGACTCCGCCTCGAAGGAAACCGCAGAGACGTCGGCATCGCCCTTTCCCGATATGGAGAAGGTCGACGGTGTAGCTCTCGAAGCTCGTATCCCGATGGCGATCGCGTCGGCCGAGTCCCGTGGTGCCGATGTCGATTTCGCGCTGTTGGATCGTCAGACGGGCTCTTTCTACAGCAGCAATGCCGATGTTCAGGTCGAAACCGCGTCGGTGTCCAAACTCTTCATCGCCGACGAGGTGTTGTTCCGCGCGCAGTCGGAGAACCGTCCGGTCTCCGCCGATGACCTGGACACCATGACCAGCATGCTCGAGTTGTCCGACGACAACGCCGCATACACGCTCTGGTACCGCTACGGCTCGTCCGAGATCGTGCGGACGGTCGCGGCTCGCTACGGCTTGACGAACACCACGGCTCCCGGTGACGACCAGTGGTACAACACCGAGACCACGCCCAGCGACCTGGTCGGTTACTACGCGGGGTTGCTCAACGGTAGCGGCGGTCTGACGACTGCCTCGACGGACGTCGTGATCGACATGCTGCGGCGTTCGGCACCGATTGCCGCGGACGGCTACAAACAGCATTTCGGGATCGTCGACGGTCTGCCAGGCGAGAGCGTGCACGCTGTGAAACAGGGCTGGATGTGCTGTGTGTCCGATCGGTGGGTACACCTGTCGACAGGCACGATCGGCGTCGACAACCGCTACGTTCTGGCTCTGTCGTCACGCGAGGACATCTTCTACGCAGACGACATGGAACGCTATCCGGACACCGCCGTCGTCGACGTCAGCGACGACGCCAGCGCCCTGCATGCGCGGGAAACTCTCACCGGCTTCGTCTCGATGCTCTTCCCCGCCGGCACCGTCAGCTGAATTCGTCAGTCCTGCAACAGGTCCGGACGACGCTCGGCGGTCCTGTCCAGTGATTGCTGTCGACGCCACGCAGCGATCTTGGCGTGATCACCCGAGAGAAGTACCTGCGGAACGTCGAGATCACGCCACTGTGCGGGGCGCGTGTAACTCGGTCCTTCGAGCAGACCGTCGGAGAACGAGTCCTCCTGATGCGACTGCTGATTGCCCAGGACACCCGGCATCAATCGCACCACGGCCTCGGCCATGACGAGGACGGCCGCCTCGCCGCCGATGAGCACGTAGTCGCCGATGCTGACTTCCTCGACCCGGACGCGACGTGCGGCGTCGTCGAACACGCGTTGGTCGATGCCTTCGTATCGGCCGCAGGCGAAGACGAGATGCTGCTCGGAGGACCATCGCTCGGCCGTCCGCTGGGTGAACGGCACTCCGGCCGGCGTCGGCACGACGAGGAGAGAATCGTCTGTCAGCACGTCGTCGAGTGCGTCTCCCCAGACAGTCGGTTTCATGACCATTCCCGGTCCGCCGCCGTAGGGCGAATCGTCGACGGCCTTGTGCACGTCGTGCGTCCACGACCGCAGATCGTGGACATCGACCGAGACGAGGCCGCGGTCGATTGCTTTGCCCAGCAACGCAGTTCGGAGCGGCGTGAGGTATTCGGGGAAGATGGTGACGACGTCGAGGCGCACGATCTACTCCGGATCCAGCAGACCCTCGGGCGGATCGATCTCGATCGTCTTGTCTGCCAACGACACCGACGTCACGATGGCCGCCACGAACGGCACGAGAATCTCGGTGCGTGTGGCTTCGCCGGAGCCCGGACTCGGCGTGATGGAGAGCAGCTCCCCCGCTGCGGAGTGGAGGACTTCGCGGACCGTTCCCACGACTGTGCCGTCGGTCAGGATCACCGTGAGGCCTTCGAGTTCGTGGTCGTAGTACTCGTCCGGGTCGTCGGACGGCGGAAGGTCGGTGGATTCGACGACGAACAGAATGCCCCGAAGTTGGTCGGCGGCCGTCTTGTCGTCGATACCGTTCAGACGCAGCAGAAGCCGCCCGGAGTGTTCCCGGACGGCGTCCACTGTGTACGAGGCTGGTTCGGCGTTCGATCGAGGCTTGCGGCCCGAGAGAACGGTTCCTTCGGCAAAGCGATCGTCGGGGTTGTCGGTGCGAACCTCGACGACGACTTCGCCTTTGATGCCGTGCGACTTCGCAACACGGCCGATGACCAGCTCCATGATGGGTGTGTGACCTACTGGTCCGTGTCGACCACGTCGACACGGATGCCGCGACCACCGATACCCGAGACGAGCGTGCGCAGTGCCGTGGCGGTGCGACCGCCACGGCCGATGACCTTGCCCAGATCGTCGGGGTGCACGTGGACTTCCACGGTGCGGCCACGACGGCCGGTGATCATCTCGACGCGAACGTCATCGGGATTGGCGACGATGCCGCGAACGAGATGTTCGACGGCATCGGCGACAACGGCACTCACTTCTCAGCAGCCTCGGCGGCCGGCGCGTCTGCCGTCTCGGTTGCTGCAGCGTCGGTGGTCTCCGCAGCGGCGTCGTCGGCCTTCGGAGCCTTCTTCTTCTTGGCGGTGGTGGCCTCGCCCTGGGGCTCGGAGTCGGCCTGCGCCAGTGCGGCGTTGAACAGGTCGAGCTTGGACGGCTTGGGCTCGGCGAGGCGGAGGGTTCCCTCGGCGCCGGGGAGGCCCTTGAACTTCTGCCAGTCACCGGTGATCTTGAGCAGTGCCTCGACAGGCTCGGTGGGCTGTGCGCCGACGCTCAGCCAGTACTGCGCCCGCTCGGAGTTGATCTCGATGATGCTGGGGTCCTGCTTGGGCTCGTACGTGCCGATGGTCTCGATCGCACGGCCGTTACGACGGGTGCGGGCATCGGAGATGACGACGCGGTAGTGCGGGGTGCGGATCTTGCCGATACGCATGAGCTTGATCTTGACAGCCATGTTCTGGTGAAGCCTTTCGAAAGTTGGTCACGGCGCAATTCAGCGGTCCGCACGGCATGCGAACCCGGTTTTGCGTTGAGGGTTGTTGTGACCGCCGCTCGGTACGTAACCGGATGACGGGCGAACAGCTGTTCATTGTGCCAGACGGATAGCACGATCGGTGAATCGGGCCCGCAGAACCGCTCCCGTCAGGCCAGCAGAATCACCAGGGCAGGGAGAGTGTTGTTCAGCGAGTGGGCCGTGGTCGACGCGACGATAGAACCGGAGCGCATTCGAGCGATGCCGATCGCGAACCCTCCCCACAGCAGTACCACGAAGCGCCACCACTCGCGGTGCCAGATCGCGAACAACACCGCGGTGATCGCCAGCACGACCCATCTATTGCCCAACCAGGCCATGGGCATGGGGCTGGTGCGTTTCTCGAGCGCTCCCCACAGCATGCCGCGGAACATCGTTTCCTCGCAGATCGGTGCACCGATCCAGATCCATAGTGCCAGAACGATCTTCCATCCGACGGCCGTATCGGTGACGTTGCCCAGCGGCGTCGGGTCGTCGAAATCGATACGGGACAACAGAATCAGAGCCAGCACGATGCCACCGACCACCGCGACGCCACCCCACGCCAACCCGGATCGGAGGTGACCGAGGAATTCGGGGGTGGATCTGGGGAGGCCGAAGTCGACGACGGGTCCGTTGCCCCGCGCCTTCGAGATGGCCACCGCCAGTCCGGCAGCGAGCAAGCTCGGAATCATGATGCCCACCACGAAGACGGCCGACGCGTCCGACGACACGACGACGCCGAGCATCAGGAATCCCGCGAGATTGAGCCCCAGCACCAGCGCCGCGGCCGGTAGTCCCCACCGTTGACCGCTCGTGCGTTCGAGCGCGGCCTGCTCGGCCCGCCAGTAGGTTTCGGACAATCCCGATCCTTGCTGCTGAACGTGATTCATCGGTGCCATTCCCGCCCAGCTGGGGCGGTCCGGATCGGATTGTCCTGCAGCGCTTCTCGGATCGGTCACCCTCGGGCCGCCGCTCCACTCCTCGTGCGACCGCGCCGGTCGGTCACGCGTCCGCGCAGGATGACCAGCTCCGGGTTCGACAGCACATCCGGTCCCCCGCGCGGATCTTCGGCGTAGACGACGAGATCTGCGGGCGCGCCGCGCTCGAGCCCCCGTCGACCCAGCCACGACCGGGCGTCCCAGCAGGCAGCACCGAGCGCGTCGGTCGGTGAGAGTCCGACGGCAGCGAGCGCGGCGACCTCGTCGGCGATGCGGCCGTGCGCGATCGAACCACCTGCATCGGTGCCCGCGTAGATGGGAATGCCTGCGTCGTGAGCACGTCCGACGGTATCGGCGACGCGTTCGTGCAGCGCCCGCATGTGCCGGGCGTACACGGGGTATCGGGTGGCCGAATCCGCGATTCCGGGAAACGTCTCGATGTTGATGAGCGTCGGTACCAGGGCGGTGCCGTGATCGACCATCATCTCGACGGTCTCGTCGGTCAGGCCGGTGCCGTGTTCTATGCAGTCGATTCCCGCCGCGATCAGTCCGGGCAGGGCATCCTCGCCGAATACGTGGGCGGTCACTCGCGCGCCCTCGGCGTGGGCAGCCGCGATGGCGTCGACGAGGATCGAATCGTTCCACAGCGGGCGGAGATCTCCCACCGAGCGGTCGATCCAGTCGCCGACGAGCTTGACCCAGCCATCTCCGAATCGAGCCTGCTGAGCCACCGCCTCCGGCAGTTGCGATTCGTCCTCGATGTCGATCGCCAGACCCGGGATGTATCGCTTGGGTGATGCGATGTGGCGGCCCGCTCGGATGATCCGAGGAAGGTCCTCGTACTCGTCCAGGGCGCGCGTGTCGACCGGGGACCCGGCGTCGCGCAACAGCAGAGCGCCGACGCCTCGCTCGGTCTCGGCCTGCCGGATCGACCCGCTCAGGTCGGTGTGTCCCCCGCCGTATTCGATTCCGACATGGCAGTGGGCGTCCACGAGACCGGGCAGAATCCAGCCGCCGTCGTGCACGAATTCTGCATCCGAGATCGGCTCGGTCGACAGAACGCCGCCGTCGATCCAGAGATCGATCTCGGTCCCGTCCGGCAGCCCGCGGCCCCGCACCCGCATGGCCGACACGTGTACGCGCTTACTTCTTGGGCAGTTTCAGCTGCGACAGATCGATGCCTTCGAGCCCCGGCGGCAACTGGTCGAGACCCTTGGGCATGGACGACAGGTCGGGCATACCTGCGGGCATTCCGCCCGGCATGCCGGGGAATCCACCGCGGATCTTCGGCTGCGTCGGACCGCGAGCGCCCTTCTTGCCTTTCTTGCCCTTCTTGTTGTTCCGCACCTGCTTGCGCGCACCGGGCATGCCCATTCGACCGGCCATGGCCGACATCATCTTGCGAGCCTCGAAGAACCGATCTACCAGCTGATTGACGTCGGAGACCTTCACGCCCGAACCGTTCGCGATACGCAACCGACGTGATGCGTTGATGATCTTCGGGTCGGTACGCTCCTGCGGCGTCATGCCGCGGATGATCGCCTGAACGCGATCGAGCTGCTTCTCGTCGACGTTGGCGAGTTCCTTCATCTGGCCGGCACCGGGCAGCATGCCCAGCAGGTTTCCGATCGGCCCCATCTTGCGGACGGCCATCATCTGCTCGAGGAAGTCGTCGAGCGTGAGCTGTCCCGATCCGATCTTGTTGGCCGTCGCCTCGGCCTGCTCGGCATCGAAGTGCTGTTCGGCCTGCTCGATCAGGCTCAGCACGTCGCCCATGCCGAGGATGCGGCTGGCCATACGATCGGGGTGGAAGACGTCGAAATCTTCGAGCTTCTCGCCGGTCGACGCGAACATGATGGGCTGTCCGGTCACCTCGCGGACACTGAGTGCTGCGCCGCCACGCGCGTCGCCGTCGAGCTTGGTGAGCACAACGCCGGTGAAGCCGACTCCGTCGCGGAACGCCTCGGCGGTGCTGACGGCATCCTGGCCGACCATCGCGTCGAGAACGAACAGTGTCTCGTCCGGCTGGACCGCGTCACGAATTCCCGCGGCCTGACTCATCAGCTCGGTGTCGATGCCGAGGCGACCGGCGGTGTCGACGATGACCACGTCGTACTGCTTGCTCCGAGCCTCGGCGATGCCGGCCCGGGCGACCTCGACGGGATCCGCGGCCGAGACGCCGAGCGCGTTGTCGCCGCCGCCGATGGACGTGCCCGGATGCGGCGCGAAGACGGCGGCACCGGCGCGCTCGCCCACGATCTGCAGCTGGCTCACGGCACCGGGACGCTGGAGGTCGCACGCGACGAGCAGCGGGGTGTGGCCCTGGCCCTTGAGCCATTTCGCGAGCTTGCCCGCGAGCGTCGTCTTACCCGAACCCTGCAGACCGGCGAGCATGATCACCGTGGGCGGGTTCTTGGCGAAGACGAGCCTGCGAGTCTCGCCGCCGAGGATGCCGACCAGTTCCTCGTTGACGATCTTGACTACCTGCTGGGCAGGGTTGAGCGCGCCGGAGACCTCGGCACCCTTGGCCCGGACCTTGATGCGGTTGATGAACTCACGTACGACGGGCAGTGCCACGTCCGCTTCGAGCAGGGCCAGACGGATCTCACGGGCGGTGGCGTCGATATCCGCGCCGGACAGTCGACCTTTGCCACGCAGGTCCTTGAGAGTCCCGGTCAACCTGTCTGAAAGGGATTCGAACACCGATTGCACTCCTGAGCTAGCCGATCACCGAAAACGAGCCGAATCCGGCACGGTCACCACACTAGCGGCAGCACGCCGCGTCGTCGCTGGGGCGTTCGACTGTCGTGTCGAACGCGGCGATGTCGAGCGGTCAGGCCAGGCGCGCGGAGTCGTTCCACGTCACTGCCACGCCCCGCGTCGCGAGCCACTGCGCGGGGTCGACCTTGATGCCGGAGGGGTCGTGTACCTCGAAGTGCAGATGTGGGCCCGTCGACTGGCCACGGTTGCCCACGGTGGCGATCTGCTCACCGGCCGACACGCGCTGGCCTGGCTGGACGGAGAAGTCGTTGACGTGTCCGTAGACCGTCTCGGTGCCGTCGTCGTGCCGCACCTTGACCCAGAGACCGAAGCCGGATGCCGGTCCTGCGTCGGACACGGTGCCGTCGGCAGCGGCGTGGATGGGCGTCCCGATGGGTGCCGCGATGTCGAGGCCGCTGTGTTGAGTGCCCCATCGCGAGCCGAAGTTGGACGTCAACACCCCCGCCACTGGCTGCACTGTGCCCTTCTTCAGCGAGCGCAGGCTGTCGAGGGGTGACTGCGCACCCAACTGCCCCAAGCCCACATCGTCGAGCCACTGCTGGGCGGCGGCAGCGGGATCGGTGACTCCGAACGCGGCCAGTGGCTCGGCAGCCGGTGCCGGTGCCGGTGCAGGTGCAGCCTCGGGCGGTGCGGGCTGTGACGGTGCGGGCGGGGGCGCGAACTGTGGGGGTACGAACTGCGGAAGCTCGAACTGGGGCAGCTCGAATCCCGCGGGGAGCAGACCCTCGGGCACCGCGAACGGGAGTCCGGCTGCTGGTGCCTCCTGGATCGGCGCGGCCCCTGCAGTTGCGGCACCCATCGACGTCGCTCCGACGACGATCGCGCCGGTCGCGGCGACGATCGTTGCCGCGCGTCGACCGAGGTCGGGGGTGTCCTGAACGGCGCGGTGTCTGCCGCGCGTCGGACGCGCTGCGATGTCGGTCGGTACGTGGACGGTCGACCGTCGGTGGGATCCCACAGTTCGTGCCTCTCGAATGATCAGGAGTGGAGCCTGCAGGAACGACGTGGTTCGAGCAGAGTGGAGCCTGCAGGAACGATTGAGAGTGTCGTTTCTGCGTCGGGGACGAATGTAACAAATCGGCATCGGCGGCATACCCGTCGGCCGGAAGTTCGTGAATAGTCACCAGCGCGGGTCGGTCTGCTGTCGCTTTCCGACCCGCGGTCAGGTGCCTTCCGGCTTCTCCGGGGGCTTGGGCGGTTCCGGGGCAGGTACGACCGCGAGGATCGCACGCTCGAGGTCTTCGCGGACCGCCCTGCTGTCCGCTCCCGCCAGGTCGATGCAGAAGGAGTCGACCACCGAGCTGCCAAGGGTCGAGACGCGGGCCCATCGGATGTCGAGTCCCTGCTGTTCGATCGCGCTGGCCAATCGGCACAGCAGACCGAGCCGGTCCTCCGCTCGTAGTTCGAGCACCACCTGACCTGGTTCGTTGTCGTCGAACCACAGCACCCGAGGCGGAGCTTGGGCGTACAGAACCGGGACTGCCGAATCCTCGGCGTCGTCCTCGACGGTTTCGGCTCTGGCGTCGCGTTCCTTGGCGTCGAGCACGGCGACGAGGTCGAGTTCGCCTGCCTGGGCGCGGATTATCTCCTGCCGCAACAGACCCGCCTGTGGCGGAGATCCGAAGAGCGGCGCAACGTCGAACGAGTTGATCGCCGACCCCTCGTGACTTCCGAGGGAGGCCGAGAGCACACGAAGCGAATGGAGTGCGAGGACTCCCGCAGCGTCGGAGAGCAGCCCGGGCGTGTCGGGGGCGATGACGGTGACGACGAAGGTGTGCAGCCCGTCGGTCGGCGAGATGTCGACATGGACGCCTCCCCTCGCTGCGAGTTCGATGTGGGCGGGGTCGAGTGGATCCGGGGAGGGCAGACTCTCCCCCGCCATCACCAATCGGCAGCGACGCACGAGCTCGCGGATGAGCGATGCCTTCCAATCGCCCCACACCCCGGGTCCGGTGGCGAGCGAATCCGCCTCGGCCAGTGCGTGAAGCAGCTCGAGCAGGATGGTGTCGGCACCGAGTGCGTCGACGACGGTTTGCACGGTTGCTGGGTCGTCGAGGTCGCGTCTGGTGGCGGTCTCCGGCAGCAGCAGGTGGTATCTCACCATCGACGTCAGCAGTGCCACGTCGGACGGCCACAGTCCGAGCCTGTTGCCGATCTGGATGGCCAGATCGGCTCCGACGACGCTGTGGTCGCCGCCGCGTCCTTTGCCGATGTCGTGGATCAGCGCGCCGAGCACCAACAGGTCCGGACGCGCAACTCGGGTGGTCAATGCGCTTGCGTAGGCAGCAGTTTCGACTAGATGCCGATCGACTGTCCACGTGTGCACGGCATCTCGCGGCGGCAGATCGCGTACCGCACCCCACTCCGGAATAAGCCTGCCCCACAGTCCGGTTCGATCGAGAGCTTCGATGGCCGCAATGGCTTTGCGACCCGATCCGAGCAACACGAGCAGATCGTTGAGGGCTTCCTTCGGCCAGGGTTCCCGGAGCTCGGGCGCACTGTCGGACAGTCGGTTCAGGGTCGAGGCAGACATCGGCATTCCGGTCTGCGCCGATGCCGCGGCGACGCGCATGATCAGACCGGGATCCTTGTTCGGCCGCGCGTCGCGGGCGAGAACGACCTCGCCGCCGTGTTCGACGACCCCCTCGTCCAGCGGCCGCCTGACCGGGACTCGACGAAGGCGTGAAAGACCCTTTCGGGGAAGCGAATTGCCGGCGGTACGCAGTCCGACGTCGACCGAGTAGCTGATGGTGCGGGCCGAATCGCTCAGTACGCGAGCAAGATCGAAACGGTCACCGATTCGCAGCGCGGCACCGATCTCGTCGGCGTCCTGTGCCCGCAGTTGATCCCGTGCTCGACCGGCGACGCGATGCAGTTCGGTGCGCACGTCCAGCAGGCGTCCGTGTGCGAATGCCAAACCGCCACCCGGCGATTCGGGTCCGAGCCCGGGCATACCGTCGGTCAACTGCGCGATGGAGAGGGCGTCGAGCAACTGAACGTCGCGCAGTCCCCCGCGACCGCTCTTGAGATCGGGTTCGGCGCGGTGCGCGATCTCACCGCTGCGCGACCACCGCCCGCGGGTCTGCTCGATCAGCTCGTCGAAACGCCCTCGAATGCCGTTGCGCCACTGGCGACGTACGCCGCCGATGAGGAGATTGCTCAATTCGACGTCGCCGGCGATGTGACGCGCCTCGAGCATTCCGAGCGATGCCGTCATGTCGGCTGCAGCGACCTGCAGAGCCTGCGGCACCGTTCGCACGCTGTGGTCGAGCTTGATGTGTGCGTCCCACAGCGGGTACCAGAGCTTGTCTGCGACGTCGGAGACGATGCGTGGTTCGAGATCGTCGTGCAGCAGGATCAGGTCCAGATCCGAATGCGGCAGAAGTTCACGACGCGCAAGACCGCCGACGGCGACGATCGCGAAACCGGAGTCCGGTTTGATCCCCAGCTCGGCCCCTTTGGTGGTCAGCCAGAACTCGTGGAGATCGACCAGAGCCTGCCGGAGCGAGGGTGCATCGAGGCGACGATTGCGTGTTCCGCCGTCGAGTAGTTGTTTTCTGGCCCGAGCGAGATCTGCTGCAGCATCGCTCGTGCCCTTCGATGCGGAGCCCATGGAGACCGAAGGCCCCGATCCTGACGCTTTCGCGCCAGAACCGGGGCCCACGGCCCGAGACCCTTTGGGGTCAGAGTGCATCGGCGCCACGTTCTCCGGTGCGGACTCGGATGACCGAGTCGACCGGGGAAACCCAGACCTTGCCGTCACCGATCTTGCCTGTGCGAGCAGCCTCGACGATGACCTCGACGACCTTCTCCACAGCGGCGTCGTCGACGACTACCTCGACACGGACCTTCGGGACGAAGTCGACCGAGTACTCGGCACCTCGGTACACCTCGGTGTGGCCCTTCTGGCGGCCGTAACCCTGAACTTCACTGACTGTCATTCCGAGTACGCCGGCCTGCTCCAGCCCCGTCTTGACGTCCTCCAGGGTGAACGGTTTGACGATTGCCGTGATCAGCTTCATTTTTGCTTCCCTTCACAAGACCTCGAGTGCCCGTTGTCGTACGGTGCAGCGTTCACGTCTATCTCTACCTTGTCAGGCGAAATCATATGCAGTCTCGGCGTGCTCGGCTTCGTCGATGCCGTTCGCCTCCTCCTCGTCCGATACGCGCCAGCCGAGAGGCTTGAGCGCGAACGCGATGACCGCGGTGACGATGGCGGTGAAGATCAACGCGAACAGTGCGATGACGATCTGCACGACGAGCTGCTTGTAATCGCCGCCGTAGAACAGGCCGGTCTCGGATGCGAGGAAGCCGATTCCGATCGTTCCCCACAGGCCTGCGACGAGGTGCACGCCCACGACGTCGAGCGAGTCGTCGTAGCCGAACTTGAACTTCAGGCCGACAGCCAGCGCGGAGAGCACGCCGGCGATGACGCCGAGGATCATGGCACCGACCGGCGTGAGTGCGCCTGCGGCCGGGGTGATGGCGACCAGACCTGCAACGATGCCCGAGGCAGCGCCGAGGCTGGTGGCGTGTCCGTCGCGAATGCGCTCGGTGATGAGCCAGCCCACGATTGCCGCTGCCGTGGCTGCGGTGGTGTTGACCCAGGCCACACCGGCGATTCCGTCGGCTGCGAAGGCGGAACCGGCGTTGAACCCGAACCAGCCGAACCAGAGCAGAGCTGCACCGAGCATGACGAACGGCAGGTTGTGCGGGCGGTAGGCGACCTTGCCGAAGCCGGCACGCTTGCCGATGATGATCGCCAGGATCAAACCGGCGATACCGGCGTTGATGTGCACCACTGTGCCACCGGCGAAGTCGATCGGAGCCACGTTGGCGACGAGTCCACCTTCACCGTCGTCGGTGGTGCCGAAGATCATTGCCGCAAGACCGTTCTCGGATCCGGAGAGCAGTCCGCCGCCCCAGACCATGTGCGCCAGCGGGAAGTAGGCCAGAGTGACCCAGATGCCGGAGAAGGCGAGCCAGGTGCCGTACTTGACGCGACCGGCGATCGAGCCGCTGATCAGTGCGACCGTGATGATGGCGAAGGTGACCTGGAATGCCACGTCGATGACGTTGGCGTAACCCCATGCGCCGGCGATGTAGTTACCGTCCGCATCGGTGATCGAATCCTTGAGTCCGAAGAACTCGAACGGGTTGGCGAAGACACCGCCGATGTCCTGGGTGCCGTAGGACATCGACCAGCCCCACAGGAAGTAGATGATCGAGACGACGGCCATCGCTCCGAACGACATCATCATCATGTTCAACACGGACTTCGACTGCGACATACCGCCGTAGAAGAACGCCAAGCCCGGCGTCATCAGCAGTACCAGCGATGCTGCCATCAGCATCCACGCGGCGTTGCCGGAGTTGGCCAACATATCCTCGGGACTCACGTACACCCTCCATTCTCCTGCACACCGGTTGGCGCGCCGTTACGCAAGAAGAGTGGTTTCACGAGGTTTCATCCGTGACACTCTGGTGTTTCGGATATGTGAACGCATGACCGAATCCTGTTGCAAAAAGGTTTCGTGCTGGCGTTTGTGCTTTTACCCCGGTTAGCGGGCCGCCCCCGCGGTCGATCAGCCGAGCAGTGCGTCGACGAACGCCCCCGGCTCGAACGGAGCCAGATCGTCGGCGCCTTCACCGAGACCGACGAGCTTGACGGGCACTCCGAGCTCACGCTGCACCTGAAAAACGATGCCACCCTTCGCGGTTCCGTCGAGCTTGGTCAGCACGACTCCCGTGATGTTCACGATCTCGGCGAAGACACGGGCCTGTGTCAGTCCGTTCTGGCCCACGGTTGCGTCGAGAACGAGAAGAACGTCGTCGACGTGGGCCCGCTTCTCGATGACGCGCTTGACCTTGCTCAGCTCGTCCATCAGACCCGATTTGGTGTGCAACCGTCCCGCAGTGTCGATAAGAACCACGTCGACCCCGTTCTCGATTCCCTTGCTCACCGCATCGAAGGCGACAGCGGCCGGATCTGCGGCCTCCTTGCCGCGAACCACCTCGGCACCCACTCGCTCGGCCCAGGTCTGCAGCTGATCGGCCGCAGCTGCGCGGAACGTGTCGGCGGCACCGAGCAACACCCGCCGTCCGTCGGCGACCAGCACGCGAGCCAGTTTGCCCGTGGTCGTGGTCTTGCCGGTGCCGTTCACGCCGACCACCAGCAGCACGGCGGGCGCGCCGTCGTGTGGCAGAGCACGAATCGACCGATCGAACTCGGGATGCAGCTGCGCGACGAGAATCTCGCGCAACAGGGCCCGGGCATCGGCTTCGGTGCGAATACTGCGCGCCGCCATCTGCTCACGCAGCGTTCGCATGATCTCCGCTGTGGTGGCCGACCCGATATCGGCGATCAGCAGGGCGTCCTCGACCTCTTCCCACGAGTCCTCGTCCAGGTCTCCGCCGCCGAGCAGGCCGAGCAGGCTCTTGCCCACCGCGGACTGAGATCGCGCCAACCGGCCACGGAGACGGTCGAGCCGTCCCTCGGTCGGGTCGATGGTGTCCAAGCGGCGAGGCGCAGGGGCGACGGTGTCGACTACGGGGGGCTCGGGCGCAACAGGCTCGGCCACGGTGACATCGGTCGCCGGGGCCTCGGGTTCGAGCACTTCCGGCTCGATCCACACGGTCTCCGATTCGACCGGTTCAGGCGCTGGAACCACCGGCGGCGGCTCGACGGGGATGTTCTCGACCGGCTTCGGTTCGGCAGGCTTCGGTTCGACCGGCTTCGGTTCGGCAGGCTTGGGGGGCTTCGGGACCACGGGCTCGGCTGTCGCCGTTCCCTGACTGAACGAGAAACCACTGCCCGCGGTGTAGCCACCGGATCTGTCCTTGGCGGCCGCGTCCTCGATTCGTGCGGCCTCGTCCGACCTGAGGGACACTCTCCGACGACGGGAGAGGACAAGCCCGACGACGAGGACGACGAGCAGGACGGCAGCGATCGCCGCGACGATGATCCACGCTTGGTTACTCACGTAGGACATCCTCTCAGGCGATCATGGCCGTTGGTCACCGGTGGTGCACCGACCGTGAAAATCCGCTCCCGCCCGGGAGTGGAGTGTCGATAGCATTCACGGTCATGGAGTGGACCACGGTGCGCGACGCCGCCGAACTGACCGAGATGTTCGGAGAGCCGAGCTTCCGAGCCGCCAACAAGGACCGACGCACACTGCACCCTCTGGACGTGCAGTGGCTCGCTGCCTCACCGTTCTGCCTCCTCGGAACCTCCGACGCGAGCGGGCGATGCGACGTCTCACCCAAGGGCGATCCGCCCGGCAGTCTGGTGCACGTCCTCGACGACGCCACGATCGCTCTCGCCGAACGGCCGGGCAACCGCAGGATGGACGGCTATCGCAACATTCTCGAGAACCCGTTCGTCGGGCTGAACTTCTTCGTTCCCGGTCGCGGCGACACCCTCCGCATCAACGGTCGCGCCTCCCTGGTCACCGACGCCCCGTTCTTCGACGAGCTACAGGTCAAAGGCCACCGACCGATCATGTGCCTGGTCGTCGACATCGAGCAGGTGTTCCACCACTGTGCGAAGGCGTTCATGCGATCCAAGCTGTGGCAGCCCGAGACCTGGGATGCCGACGCCATCCCCGACGTCGCGACGCTGACGAAGGCGCTGATTCCTCAGGCTCCCGAGACGGTGGAGGAATTGCGCGAGTACTACGGACCGTCCTACGCCGAACAGCTCTACCCCAAGCAGTAGCTCCGGCGGACGAACCTCAGGACACGGTGTCGGATTCGGCGACGACAGGTGCCGCCTCCAGCTCCGTTGCGTCCGGCTCGGCTGCGTCTGGCTCGGCTGAGTCCGGCTGTGGTGCGTCCACTGCGACGCGTTCTCGGTTCAACCGCTGCGAGATGACCGTGGTGATGCCGTCGCCGCGCATGCTGACGCCGTACAGCGCGTCGGCCACCTCCATCGTGGGCTTCTGGTGGGTGATGACGATCAACTGCGACTTCTCGCGGAGCTGCTCGAACAATCCGATCAGTCGACGCAGGTTGGTGTCGTCCAGTGCAGCCTCGACCTCGTCCATCACGTAGAACGGAGACGGTCGGGCACGGAAGATGGCCACCAGCATGGCCACCGCGGTCAGCGATTTCTCGCCACCGGAGAGCAGCGAGAGCCGCTTGACCTTCTTGCCGGGCGGGCGGGCCTCGACCTCGATTCCGGTGGTGAGCATGTCCGACGGGTCGGTCAGGATCAGTCGTCCTTCGCCGCCAGGGAAGAGCTTGGCGAACACCCCGGTGAATTCTCGTTCGACGTCGAGCCAGGCCTCCGTGAAGACCTGCAGAATCCGTTCGTCGACGTCGGCGACCACGCCGAGCAGGTCCTTGCGCGCGGATTTGACGTCCTCGAGCTGAGTGGACAGGAAGTTGTAGCGCTCCTCGAGGGCCGCGAACTCTTCGAGGGCGAGCGGGTTGACCTTGCCGAGTGTGGCCAGGTCACGCTCGGCGCGTTTGGCGCGCTGCTCCTGCGTGGCTCGGTCGAACGGCATCGGGGCAGGTGCCACCACCTGCTCACCCCGCTCCTTGGCCGCCTCGTACTCGGCCATCTCGAGTTCGGTGGGAGGCAGTGCCACATCGGGCCCGTACTCGGCCACCAGATCGTCGAGGCCGATGCCGTGCTGTTCGAGAATCGTCGTCTCGAGCTGTTCGATCCGCAGCGCTGCCTGTGCGCGGGCCACCTCGTCCCGGTGCACGGCGTCGGTGATCGACGCCAGCTGACCCTGCAGGGCGCGGACCTGCTCTTTCACCTTGTCGAGTTCGATTGTGCGCGTTGCACGTTCGGCAGAGAGCTCGTCGCGTCTACGTGCAGCTGCGGCAACGACCGTAGCCAACCGTGCGGCGACCTCCTCGCCGGATTCTCCGACCGCCGCGGCCACTGCGGCCGCGTGCCGACGCGCTGCGCTCTCGCGTTCGGCTCGCGCTCTGGCCTCACGCTCGGCTCGCGCCGCCCGTCGAAGCGAATCTGCCCGGCCTCGCACGGACTGTGCACGCTCTTCGGCGGTCCGCACGTTCAACCGAGCTTCGACCTCCACGGCACGTACTTCGGTCAGTGCCGCTGCCGCCATCTCCCGTTCCATGGTGGTCGCCGCATCACCGCTCTCGCCGTCTCCCGCGAAACCGGATTGCTCGTCCTCGGCCGTCCGCAGATTTTCTTCGAGCTCGGCAAGCCGGGCAATCGCTTCTTCTCGGCTGGCCTCGGCAGAGCTGCGCTGCGTCGTCAACCGTGCCGACTCCGCGTGCGCCGAACGCGCCAGTTGACCCAATCGGCCCAGCTGCTCGTACACCGCGGCCATCGCAGCGTCTGATTCGTTGAGCGCTGCGAGCGCTTGCTCGGCCGACTCGCGCCGATCCCGTTGTTCTGCCAACGCTCCCGACAGCGCTGCGTCGAGCTCCTCCGCTCGTCGGACTGCCGCCGCCAACTCCACCGTCGACGTGTCGATTGCCGACTGCACCTCGAGGGTGCTCGGGCGACGATCCGAGCCGCCGGTGACCCAGCCGGCTTCGACGACGTCGCCGTCCTTGGTGACCGCACGCAGCTCACCGGAACCGGAGACGAGACGGTGTGCAGCGTCGAGCGAATCGACCGCGACCACACCGTCGAGCAGGGCCGCCATGGCCCCGGCCAACCGGTCCGGATACTCGATCAGGTCCAGCACCCATCGAGCGCCGCTCGGGAGGCCCGGACGTGGAACCGGTTGCGCTGCAGCCACATTGCCGTGCACGATGGACGCGCGGCCACCGTCGGCCGCACGCAGCGCCAGCACCGCATCACGCGCGGCATCGAACGATTCGGCGTGTGCGGCATCTGCGGCCGGACCCATTGCCACTGCCACCGCGATCTCGTACCCCGGCTCGACCGTGAGATGGCCTGCGAGCAGACCCGACAGGCCGTCCTGCTGGTTCTCCACCAGCCACCCGGCACCGTCCTTGCGTTCGAGGCCCATCGTCAGCGCCTCGATCCTGGCCTCGAACGACGCCACCCTCTTGCCCGCGATGCGCTCTTCGGCCTGTAGCTCCGTCACCCGGGAATCGGCATGCCGCAGCGCGGCGACGGCTCGTTCGTAGTGGGTGTCGAGGCTCAGTTCGCTCGCGTCGAGGGTGCCGATCTGATCCTGCACACTCTCGAATTCACGCTGAGCCGATTCGCCGCGCTCTCGTGCCTCGTCGATGGCCACCGACAAGCGCGCCACCTCCGCGTCGATCGACTCGACCTTGGTTCGGAAGGTGTCGACTCGGCCGGACAGGCGCGCGAACCCCTCGCGGCGGTCGGCCACCGCGCGTACGGCCGCAAGGTGGGCACGCTCGGCGGCCGCAGCAGCGGCTTCGCGCTCGGCCAACTGCTCACGTGCCGCCTCGAGCGTTTCGCGTGCCATCTCGACGGCCTCGACGAGTTCCATCTCTTCCTCGGCCACTCGCTCGGCCTGCGCTTCGAGCTCGTCCGGGTCCTGTCCGCGACCGGTGCTCTGGACGGCGTCGAGATGTCGAGCTCGTTCGTGCGCGATGCGCACCGTCGCATTCACGCGTTCGGCCAACGCGGAGAGACGGAACCACGTCTGCCCGGCCGCTTCGGCGCTCGGAGTCAGCCGAGCGACGGCCTGCTCGTGTTCGCCGAGTGCCACCGAGCCCGCTTCGAGGGCGTCCTGCACCATCGCGTACTGCTCACGAGCCGCTTCCTCGTCCTGAGTCTGGTTCGCGAATTCCTCGCGCCTGGCCACCAGATCGTCGGCAACCAGTCGCAACCGGGCATCGCGCAGGTCTGCCTGGACGGTCTGCGCACGACGCGCAACCTCGGCCTGCCTACCGAGAGGCTTGAGTTGGCGACGCAATTCGGTCGTGAGGTCGGTCAACCGCGCCAGGTTGGCCTGCATCGCGTCGAGCTTGCGGACGGCCTTTTCCTTGCGCTTGCGGTGCTTGAGCACCCCGGCTGCTTCCTCGATGAAGGCTCGCCGGTCCTCGGGCCGCGATTCCAGGATCGCGGCGAGCCGGCCCTGCCCCACGATCACGTGCATCTCGCGGCCGATACCGGAGTCGCTGAGCAGTTCCTGGACGTCCATCAATCGGCACGAACTGCCGTTGATCTCGTACTCACCCGCGCCGTCTCGGAACATACGCCGGGTGATCGAGACCTCGGAGTAGTCGATCGGCAGTGCGCCGTCGGAATTGTCGATCGTCAGAGTCACCTCTGCGCGGCCGAGCGGGGCTCGACCCGACGTGCCTGCGAAGATGACGTCTTCCATCTTCCCGCCGCGCAACGCCTTGGCACCTTGTTCACCCATCACCCAGGTCAGGGCGTCCACGACATTGGATTTACCCGAACCGTTGGGCCCGACGACGCAGGTGATTCCGGGCTCGAAACGAAGAGTCGTCGCCGAAGCAAAGGACTTGAAGCCCTTCAGCGTCAGACTCTTGAGATACATAGCGTCCGTACTTTACCGGTAGTACGCAGCGATGTGCGCCGAGCCGTCCGCATCGGGCGATCAGCGTTCGACGAAGCCCGTCAGATCTCCGCGGGCGGTGTCCCAACTCTCCACGACGAGCGTGACCGTGCCCGGGGTCCGATCGCCTCGGAGCAACTCGAGAAGCGCCTCGAGACGCTCACGTGGGCCCTCGGCTATCACCAGAACACGTCCGTCCGCGTGATTGGTCGCGTGCCCGACCAATCCCAGCTCCAACGCACGCGAGCGAGTCCACCACCGAAACCCGACCCCCTGAACCAGGCCGTGCACCCACGCCGTCAGCCGTTCGTCCGTCATACCTGACTCATCTTTCGGACTGTTCCGTCGAAACTGGTGGCGTACAAAGCCTTCTCGTCGAATCCGACCCCGCCGAAGGCGACCGACGAGGTCAGCGGAACACCGGTGGCCATCACGCAGGACGATCCGGTCTCGGGGTCGATACGGACCACCCTGCCGGCGAGATTCTGTGCGAGATAAACCGTTCCGTCATCGGCCACGGTCAGATCGTCCGACATCGTGAGCGGTCCGATACCGTCGATACGAATGCGCTCGGAGGGCCCGGACGGATTGTTCGCGTCGAGCACGGTGAGCGTCGTCTCGAGATCGAACGTGTTGGCCACGTAGATCTTTCCGCCGCCGATGCCGATTCCGTTCGCCGTGCCCACGTCCGTACGTACCGTCGACACGGTGCGATCGGTCGCGATCCGGCTCAGGCCTGCAGCGACACCCAGATTGCGGGTGGTGAACAGATCACCCGTCTCCGATCTCGCCAGCCCGTTGGGCATCGCCAGGCCCGACGCGTACGTCGACCGAACCCCCGTACCGAGATCGATCGTGTCGACGGTGCCGGTTCGGGTATCGACAAGCCCTGCCGCAGCGCTGTTTCCGGTCGTGAAATACAGCGTGTCACCATCGGTGACCAGTCCGCCCGGCGACTCGACGTCGGCAACGAGTGTGCCCCGGTCACCGTCCGGAGCCACGGTACGCAGAGCGCCGGGTCCGATGGGAGAGTTCTCGGAGACGATCATAGAACCGCGGCCGTCGAATTCGAGATTTTCGAGCATCCCGAATCCCGACGCCACCGTGCTCACCGACCACGGAGTGCAGCTGCTCGACGCGTCCGCGGTGGGTGACAGGGCGGTCGCCGCGCCGAGGAGCAGACCCGTGACGACCACGGCTGCCCCGGCTTTCATCAGGCGTCCACGTCGATGTCCAGGGTGACAGTCGTACCGGCCTTCAGGGTCCGCCCGACGGTGCACACCTTGTCGATGGCGCGCTGGACGACCGTCAGCAGACGCTCCTGCGCCTCGGGATCCATCTCACTGAGGTCGACTCGGAGAATCTCGTTCAGTTCCGGGTACCGCTCGTTTTCGCGATCGGCGGCACCGGACACCTCGACGGTGGCGGCGTAGTCATCGCCCAGTCGACGCGAGAGCGGTAGGTCCGAGCTCATACCGGTGCAGGCGGCGAGTGCGATCTTCAGCAGCTCGCCGGGGGTGAAGACGCCCTCGACCGACTCGGACCCGATGAGCACTTCGGCTCCTCGTGAGCTGCGGCCGGTGTAGCGACGGGTGCCTGTGCGCTCGACCCAGAGGTTGGTCGGCGTGCTCTGTTCTGCCATGACCGAAATACTAGGCGGGCGGTTCGGGAGTGGAGCCCGCGGAATGACGTGTTCGCACAGGAGTGGAGCCCGCGGAATGACCTGCGCCCGGTCAGCCGCGCACGTGTCGGGGTCGCGGCTGGCAGGTTGGGCAGCTGAACGAGGAGCGATTCATGAACTTCTCGCGTCTGATCGGGGCTCCGCACCGAGAACAGGGCAGGCCCTCCTGACCGTAAGCGTCGAGGGAACGATCGAAGTAGCCGGATTGTCCGTTGACGTTCACGTACAGCGCGTCGAACGAGGTTCCGCCCTGTGCCAGGGCCTCGCCCATCACCGCGTGCACCGCGGTGAGAAGGCGTCGCAGTGCCGGCCGCGTCAGAGTCTCCGCGATTCGATTGCCGTGGATCTTCGCGCGCCACAGCGCCTCGTCGGCATAGATGTTGCCCACGCCCGAGAGCACGGTCTGATCGAGCAGTGCCCGCTTGATCTCGGTGTGCTTGCCGCGCAACACGTTCACCACCGATTCGGCGTCGAACAGTGGATCGATCGGGTCGCGGGCAATGTGCGCGACCGGTTCGGGTACCTCTGTGCCGTCCACGGTGACGATCGGGGCGAGAGCCCAGCCGCCGAACGTGCGCTGATCGACGAAGCGCAGATCGGTGCCGTCGTCGAGTCGAGCGCGAATCCGCAGGTGCTTCTCGTCCGGGGCGGACGGCGGCTGCACCAGCATCTGTCCGCTCATACCCAGGTGCACGACGGTCGCGAAGTCGCCGGGTTCCATCACCAGCCACAGGTACTTGCCGCGCCGCCGAGCAGATGAGACACGCTGACCGCGCAGCTGGCCGATCAGATCGAGGCCCCCGAGATCGTGTCGTCGCACGGCGCGCGGGTGCAGCACCTCCACCGACCGCATCGTCCTGCCGACGACGTGAGATTCCAGACCGAGCCTGACGACCTCGACCTCGGGCAGTTCCGGCATCAGGTTTCGTCGGTTGCCGACTCGGCCGGAATCGCAGTGTCGTTGTTCGACAGTGTGTTCCACGCCAGACTGGCAGCCTTCTGTTCGGCTTCCTTCTTCGATCGACCGATACCGACGCCGCGAGGGAATCCGCCGACCAACACGGTCGCGGTGAATTCCTTGTCGTGATCGGGCCCAGTGGACGAGATCTCGTACGCGGGAACGCCCAGTGCACGTTCGGCGGTCAATTCCTGCAGGCTCGTCTTCCAGTCCAGCCCCGCACCGAGCTTGGGAGCCCGATCGAGGAGACCTGCGAACAGCGTCAGGACCACGGTGCGCGCGACGTCGATGCCGTGCTGCAGGTGGATTGCACCCAGCATCGACTCCATGCCGTCGGCAAGGATGCTCGGCTTGTCGCGTCCGCCGGTCTGCTCCTCGCCCTTGCCCAACAGCAGGTGGCGACCCAAGCCGCCGTCGCCGAGTCCACGCGCGACCTCGGCCAGGGCATGCATGTTGACCACGCTCGCCCTGATCTTGGCCAGCTGACCTTCGGACTTGGTGGGGTGCACCGCGTAGAGATGCTCGGTGACGGCCAGGCCGAGCACCGAGTCCCCCAGGAACTCGAGCCGCTCGTTCGTCGGCAGACCACCGTGCTCGTACGCGAACGACCGGTGCGTCAGAGCCAATGTCAACAATGGTTCCGACAGGGAGACACCGATAGCGGCGAGGAGCGACTCTCGGTCGTCCCCGCCGCTGACGGCAGTGGAGCTATTCTTCTGCGAACCGCTGTTGTGCCGGTCCACTACTTCGTTTGTCACGTAAGCGGAAATCAGACCGCTGCGACGACCTGGCGGCCCTTGTAGGTGCCACACGAGGGGCACGCGATGTGGGGCAGAGTCTTCTCGCCACAACCGCGGTTGGGGCACGTCACGAGGGTGGGCGCAGTGGTTTTCCACTGTGCACGACGCGACCTCGTGTTGGAACGCGACATTTTGCGCTTCGGGACAGCCACTTACTTCTCCTCGGCTTCGTTGTTCACAAGTTCTGTGCTCGGTTCTGGATCCACGCCAAATTTGGCTGCAAGACCAGCCCAGCGAGGATCAATTGTATCGTGACTGTGGCCGGATTCAGCAATCGCCAGGCGAACGCCGCATTCTGGGCACAATCCCTCGCACTCGTCACTGCAGACGGGGTGGAGTGGAAGCTCCAAACCGACCGCGTCGACGATGACGGGTTCGAGGTCAATCAGGTCGTCGACGATGCGGTGAATCTCGTCCGCATCGGTGGTCTCCTCGGTGATGCTGTTCGGGTAAGCGAACAACTCGGTCAGGTAGACGTCGACGTTGCCACCGACCGGGTCGAGGCAGCGCGTGCACTCGCCGGCCGTGACTGCCCGTACGGAACCGGTGACGAGAACGCCCTCCGAGACCGCCTGCAACTGCAGATCGAGCGAGACCGGAACACCGGCTTCGATGGCAATGGCATCGAGGCCGATTCGGGAAGGAGCCGGAACCGTCCGCTCGATGGCCTTCGTCGACCCGGGTCGACGACCGAGGTTGAGAATGTCCAGAACGAATCCGTCGTCCAATTCCGGACGCGTCGTTCTCTTGGGCGGGGGCACGGCTGTTCTTCCTTACTGTCGGTATGCCTACTGTCGGTAAGCAACCCCACAACGATACGCATACGCGCATACGAGGGCAAATCGCTGCCGTTCAGTGGCGGCTGCGACGGCCCTGGTCCGGGCTCCCGTACGCGGAGTCACCGTACGGCTCATTGCCGTATTCCGGTACACCCGAACCGGTTCGCAGCTGCTGACGCCCACGGCCGACCGAACGAATGGTGCCGCTGAGGAACTCCTCGAACTCTGCAAGCTTGGTATCGACGTAGACGTCGCACTCACTGCGCATCCGATCGGATTCGGCGTGCGCGCTGTCGATCACCCGAGCAGACTCGGCGCGGGCCGCCTGGACGACCTCGGTTTCCGAGACGAGCCGGTTCTGTTCGGCTGTGCCGTCTGCGACCGACCGCTCGTACGACGCGGTACCGGACTCGATCATCCGATCGGCCTCGGTGCGCGCACGAACGGTCAGTTCCTCGTACTCACGCTGGCCGTCGAGCACCGTTCGCTCGGCCTCCGCCTCGGCATCGGCCACGAGCTGATCGGCGTGGGCCGACGCTTCGGACACCATGCGATCCGCTTGAGCCTTGGCGTCGGCGAGAATGCGATCGGCCGAATCCCTGGCGTTCTCGACCGTGTCCTTGGCCTCTGCGTTGGCGGTGCCGACCGTCTTCTCCGCAGTGGCCCTGGCGTCGCCGACGAGCTTGTCGCGGTGATCCAGTACGTCCTGGGCGTCGTCCAACTCGCCGGGGATGGCGTCTCGGACGTCGTCGAGCAGTTCCAGGACATCGCCGCGAGGGACGACGCACCCGGCAGTCATCGGAACGCCGCGCGCCTCCTCGACAATGGCGACGAGTTCGTCGAGCGCCTCGAATACGCGGTACACCGGTTACCCCAATCGTCGAATCTGCCACTGCGCGGTCTTCACTCGCAGTGCTGCGCTGTTCAGTCTGCCCGTCGACGCGTGCGTCTGCGCTATACCGGCCCGGTGTGTCGCTCTTCGAACTACTCTGCGGCCCGCTCGGCGATACGGGCCGTCAGTCGGTCCTGAACGAAGGGCGGCAGCATGCCGGTGACGTCTCCCCCGAAGGTCGCGACCTCCTTGATCAACGAACTCGACAGGAAGCCGTGAGCTGGATTCGCCGGGAGAAACAGCGTGTCCACACCGGTCAACGTTCTGTTCATCTGCGCCATCTGCAACTCGTAATCGAAGTCGTTGGCACTGCGCAGACCTTTGACGATCGCCGAAAAGCCTTCTTGCCGTGCGTAATCGACCAACAGGCCGTACCACGAACCGACTCTGACATTGGGCAGATGATCCGTGGCGACTTCGAGCATCTCGATCCGCTCGTCGATGCTGAACATGCCCTTCTTGCTCTTGTTCACCATCACCGTGACCACCACCTCGTCGAAGGCGGCGGCGGCACGCTCGAAGATGTCGAGGTGACCGTTGGTCACCGGGTCGAAGGATCCAGGGCAGAGTGCGCCAGTCATGCCCGCGAACCTATCAGCCGATCCCGGGCTCGCTCGTCACGCGCGTGCTGCGATCTCGATCCGACTCTCGCCGTACTTCTTCGACTTCTCCGGAACCAGTCCGGCCGGCCATCGGGTCTCCGGCGAACGCGACGACCGCTCGAGGACGACGACCGCGTCGGGAGCGAGCCATCCCCCGGTGACGAGTCTGTCCAACAGGCCGGCGACGGCAGTGTCGGTCACGGCATACGGCGGGTCGGCCAACACCAGGTCGTACGCCGCATCCGCAGCGCCCGCCAGCACCGACGCCACCGGAGCGCACCGGACCGATGCGCCGGGCAAACCCACCGATGCGATGTTCTTTCGCACCACCGCCGCCGCTCGGGCGTCCGATTCGACCAACACCGCCGACGACGCTCCACGCGAGAGTGCCTCTAGCCCCAGTGCTCCCGATCCTGCGAACAGATCCAGCACCGCGGCACCGTCGAGTTCCATTCGACTCTCCAGCGAGCTGAACAACGCTTCGCGAACTCGCTCGGAGGTGGGACGGGTGCCCTGGCCGGGAACCGACAATCGTCGACCGCCCGCGACACCCGCCACGATCCGTGTCATTCGCTGCCGGCCTCTTCGCCCGTCGACCCCCCACCGATGACGACGAGCAGATCGCCGCCCTCCACCTGCTGCACGCCCGAGATCGCCAGCCGGGTCACCGAGCCGCCGCGAGGAGCGGTGATGGCAGCCTCCATCTTCATCGCCTCGATCGTGGCGATGGTGTCGCCGGCCGAGATCTTCTGTCCCTCTTCGACGGACAGTGTGACGACGCCTGCGAACGGTGCCGGAATGTGCCCGGAGTTCGATCGGTCCGCCTTCTCGACCGTGGGGGCCTCGCTGGAGATGGATCGGTCGCGCACCGACACCGGCCGCAACTGTCCGTTGAGAATGCACATCACGGTGCGCATGCCACGCTCGTCGGGATCGGAGATGGCCTCGAGCCCGATGAGCAGCTCGACGCCCTTCTCCAGTGCCACCCGATGCTCCTCGCCCTGCCGCAGCCCGTAGAAGAACTGATTGGCCGACAGCCGCGTCGTATCGCCGTACTTCTCGCGGTGGGCAGCGAGTTCGGCCGTGGGACCGGGGAACAGCAGACGGTTGAGTGTCTCGCGGCGCTGAGCCGACGTGCCGTCGAGGTTCTTCTCGTCCTCCTCGGTGAGCGGTGTCACCGGCTTGCCCTCTCCACGACCCTCCAACGCCTTCGTCCGCAACGGTTCCGGCCATCCGCCCGCAGGCGTGCCCAGATCACCGCGCAGGAATCCGATCACCGAATCGGGGATGTCGTAGCGGCCGGGATTCTCGGCGAATTCCTCGGCGGACGCCCCTGCACCGACCAGAGCCAGAGCCAGGTCGCCGACGACCTTCGAGCTCGGCGTCACCTTGGTCAATCGGCCCAACATGCGGTCGGCTGCAGCATAATTGGCCTCGACGGTCTCGAACCGATCACCGAGACCAAGCGAAATAGCTTGCTGCCGTAGATTCGAGAGCTGTCCGCCGGGAATCTCGTGCGTGTAGACGCGGCCCGTCGGTGCCGGCAGCCCGGACTCGAACGGCGCGTACACCTTTCGCACGGCCTCCCAGTACGGCTCCAGGTCGCAGACGGCCTGAAGATTCAGGCCGGTGTCAAGCTCCGTGTGCGCGGCAGCCGCCACGATCGCCGACAACGCAGGCTGGCTCGTGGTACCCGCCATCGCCGCGCTGGCACCGTCGACAGCGTCGGCCCCGGCCTCCCACGCGGCGAGGTACGTCGCGAGCTGACCACCGGGTGTGTCGTGCGTGTGTACGTGCACGGGCAGATCGAAGTTCGAGCGCAACGCCGTCACCAGCGTCTTGGCTGCGGGTGCGCGGAGCAGTCCTGCCATGTCCTTGATGGCGAGCACGTGCGCGCCTGCGTCGACGATCTGCTCGGCCAACTTCAGGTAGTAGTCGAGGGTGTAGAGGTTCTCGTTCGGGTTCGACAGATCACCGGTGTAACTCAGTGCCACCTCGGCGAGCGCCGTACCGGTCTCGCGCACGGCATCGATGGCCGGGCGCATCTGATCGACATTGTTGAGGGCGTCGAAGATACGGAAGATGTCGATGCCGGTGTCGGTGGCCTCGGCAACGAAGCTGCGGGTCACCTTCTCCGGATACGGGGTGTAGCCGACGGTGTTCCTGCCGCGCAGCAACATCTGAATTGCGATGTTCGGCACGGCCTCTCGCAGACTCGCCAGGCGCTCCCACGGATCCTCGTGCAGGAACCGCAGCGCCACATCGTACGTCGCACCGCCCCACGCCTCGATGGAGAGCAACTGCGGCGTCGTACGCGCCACGTACGGGGCGACACCGAGCAGTCCGCTCGTCCGCACTCGCGTCGCCAACAACGACTGATGTGCGTCACGGAACGTGGTGTCGGTGACGCCGAGAGCTTTCTGGTTGCGCAGATCGCGGGCAAAACCCTCGGGCCCGAGCGCGAGCAGTCGTTGACGCGAACCGTCGGGAATCGGAGCCGAGAAGTCGACAGCGGGAAGCTTGTCGTGTGGGTACACCGGGGACGGACGCTCGCCGTGCGGCTTGTTGACCGTCACGTCGGCCAGGTAGGCGAGAATCTTCGTGCCGCGGTCGCCCGAGGATCGCGAGGTGAGCAGTTCCGGCCGCTCCTCGATGAACGAGGTGGTGACCCGGCCCGCGGTGAAGTCGGGATCGACCAGAACCGCTTGCAGGAACGGGATGTTCGTCGCGACACCGCGAATCCTGAACTCCGCCAACGCTCGTCGGGCCCGCGCCACGGCGGTGTCGAAGTCGCGGCCGCGGCAGGTGAGCTTGACGAGCATGGAATCGAAGTACGCGCCGACCTCCGCGCCCAGCGTGGTTCCGCCGTCGAGACGCACGCCCGCACCGCCCGGTGTGCGGTACGCAGTGATGCGTCCGACGTCCGGCCGGAATCCGTTCGCCGGATCCTCGGTGGTGATGCGGCACTGCAGCGCCGCACCGCGCAGCACGATGTTCTCCTGCTGCAGACCCAGATCCGCGAGCGTCTCACCCGAGGCGATCCGCAGCTGGGACTGCACCAGATCCACATCGGTCACCTCTTCGGTGACGGTGTGCTCCACCTGAATTCGAGGGTTCATCTCGATGAAGACGTGATTGCCACGGGTGTCGAGCAGAAACTCGACGGTCCCGGCGCACGAGTAGCCGATCTGCTTCGCGAACGCGACGGCGTCGGCGCAGATCTTCTCACGCAATCCTTCGGGCAGGTTGGGAGCCGGAGCGAGCTCGATGACCTTCTGATGCCGACGCTGCACACTGCAGTCGCGCTCGAACAGGTGCACCACGTTGCCCTGGCCGTCGGCGAGGATCTGAACCTCGATGTGCCGAGGATCGATCACGGCCTGCTCGAGGAACACCGTCGGATCACCGAGGGCCGATTCGGCCTCGCGCGCAGCAGCTTCGATGGATTCGCGCAGCTGCTCGGGCTCGGCCACTCGGCGCATACCTCGACCACCGCCACCGGCGACCGCCTTGACGAACAACGGGAACGTCATCGTCTCGGACGCCGCGACGAGCTCGTCCACATCGGACGACGGGTCCGACGACGCCAGTACAGGAAGCCCTGCGGCCTTGGCGGCCGCGATGGCCCGCGCCTTGTTACCGGTCAGTTCGAGCACGTCGGCCGACGGGCCGACGAAGGTGATGCCCGCCTCGGCACACGCCGCGGCCAGATCCGGGTTCTCGGAAAGGAATCCGTACCCGGGATACACCGCGTCCGCACCACTGCGCTTGGCAGCGGCGACGATCTCCTCGACCGAGAGATACGCGCGAACAGGATGCCCCTTCTCCCCGATCTGATACGCCTCGTCGGCCTTCGTCCGGTGCACCGAGTTCCGGTCCTCGAACGGGAACACCGCAACGGTCGAGGCCCCGAGTTCGTAGGAGGCGCGGAAGGCGCGGATGGCGATTTCACCGCGGTTGGCAACCAAAACTTTGGAGAACATTGGCTCAACTTACCCGGCAGCGTGAGCCACCGAGGTGTACTGATCTCACCATTCGGGACGAATTGCTCGAATCGGCCGACTGAAACGGTGCAGTGAGTCCCTACGCCGTTCCTGATCGTTCCCGGTCGTTCCTGCAGGCTCCACTCCTGCCTTCCCCGGTCGTTCCTGCAGGCTCCACTCCTACCCCGTCAGGACTTCTGCAAATAGTCGACTCGATCCGATCGCCAGGCCGACCGCATCATCGACGCAATGCCGGGATCGTTCGCCAGCGACGGGTCCCGCGCGAACAGAGACCGTGCGCAGTCCTGTGCGTCGGCGATGATGTCCTCGTCGTCGATGAACGAGAGCAGCCGCAGTCCGCTGACCGTGCCCGACTGTGCAGCTCCGAGAACGTCGCCCTCGCGACGAGTGGCCAGATCCAGCTTGGCCAACTCGAAACCGTCGTTGGTGGCCGCCACCGCCTCCAGCCGGGCGAAGGAGCCACCCGCGGGGCTGAGATAGCTGATCATGATGCACAGGCCCTGGTGCCCGCCTCGGCCGATCCGGCCTCGCAACTGATGCAGTTGGCTCACGCCGAATCGGTCCGCATCCATGATGACCATGACCGTCGCGTTGGGAACGTCCACGCCCACTTCGACCACCGTGGTGCAGACGAGCACGTCGATCTCTCCGGAGTTGAACTCGGACATCGTGATGTCCTTGTCGTCTCCCGACAGTCGCCCGTGCAGCAGCCCCACGCGCAGATCGTGCATCGGCCCGGTGGAGAGGGTCTCGTACAGGTCCACCGCAGCCGTCGTCTCGGGGCCGTCCTCCGCGCTCGCGGTCTTCTTCTTCGCGGCGCTCTTCTTCCCGTTCTCCGCGTCCTCGTCGTCGCCGATGCGGGAGCACACCACGTAGGCCTGGCGACCCGCTGCCACTTCCTCGTGAATACGCTGCCACGCTCGATCGACCCAGCCCGGTTTGCTCCTGGCGGGTACGACGTTGCTGACGATGGGCGATCGGCCGCGGGGCAGTTCGGTGAGCACCGACGTCTCGAGGTCACCCAGTGTCGACATCGCGATGGTGCGCGGGATGGGGGTCGCGGTCATCACCAGCAAGTGCGGACTGGTGTTGTCGCGAGCTTTCGCGCGCAACGCATCTCGTTGCTCGACGCCGAACCTGTGTTGTTCGTCGACGACGACCATGGCGAGATCGAGGAATTCCACTCGGTCCTCGATCAGGGCGTGGGTACCGATCACGATGCCCGCGTCACCGGTGACGGCATCGAGCAGGGCGGACCGCTTGGCCGCCGTGGACATCGAGCCGGTCAACAAGGCGACCTTGGTCGCCAACTCGTGCGATCCGAGTTCCCCACCGGCCGCGAGGCTCCCGAGCATCGACCGAATCGAGCGCGCGTGTTGGGAGGCGAGAACCTCCGTCGGTGCCAGCAGCGCACACTGATGTCCGGCATCGATCACCTGCAGCATCGCCCGCAGTGCGACGATCGTCTTGCCCGAGCCGACCTCACCCTGCAACAGCCGCGACATCGGATGCGGTGCCGACAGATCGTGGGCGATCTCGGCTGCGACCTGGTGCTGGCCGGCCGTCAACTCGAACGGCAGACGCCGATCGAACTCGGCGGCGATACCGTCGGTGATCGGTGGGCATCGCGCTGCCACCCGGGTGGATGCGTCGCGTCGGCGATCGGCGAGGACGAGTTGAACGGCGAGCGCCTCGTCGAACTTGAGCCGCTCGCGCGCGGAGTCCTTGTCCTGTGCGGTGTCCGGGAAATGGACCGACCGCAGCGCGGTGTCGATGTCGACGAGACCGCGTTGCGCACGGACCGACTCGGGCAGCGGATCGACCACGTCGTCGAGCTGGTCGAGCACCTGCCGCACGCAGCGCATGAAGGTCCAGCTCTCGACGTCCTTCGCGGCCGGATAGATGGGCACGAATGCTCGATCGAACACCGACATGTCGACGGCACCGGACGAATCGACGGAACCACGAGCGAGTCCGGCCAGGGTGCCGCCGCCGACGATTCGCCCTGCGGGCACGACGGCACCGTCGTTGTCGTCTCCGCCGAGAATCACGTAACTGGGGTGCGTCAGATTCCAGCGCTTGCCGAAGTACTTGACCTTGCCCGAGAACATTCCTCGGCGACCGGGTACCAGAACGTGCTTGAGCTTGTGCGGGCTGAAGAAGGTGGCGTCGATCCGCTGTCCGTCGGCGGCGAGTGTCACTGCGAGGAACTGACCGTTGCGGTTCTTCATCGAGCGCAGCGTCGCGGACTCGATCGTGGCGACGATGGTGATGTGCTCGCCCTCGGGCAGCTCCTTCTCCCCCAGCTCCGAACCGTGAGTCATGTAGCGGTGCGGATAGTGCCGAAGCAGGTCCTCGACGGTGTGAATACCGAAGACGTCTGCCAGCGGCGTCGCCGCCGCGGCTCCGAGGATGTGATCGAGCCGGTCCACCAGCGTTGCCATTGTCCGAGATTCCCTATTCCACTCCGAATTGCACGAGATCCCCCGGCTGCCCACCTGTATAGACCACCACGTCGACTCCGGGATGTGCGCCGGCCACGTACTCGGCCAGCCGATCACCGAAGTCCTCCGAGGCCTGGGCCCCGACGAGCACTGTCACCATCTCCCCGCCCGTGGCCAGGAGCTGATCGAGCAGCCGGCACCCCGCATCGAGCGGACGAGCGGCGA
The DNA here is from genome assembly GCF_002259405.1 of Rhodococcus sp. 14-2483-1-2. Lineage (GTDB taxonomy): Bacteria > Actinomycetota > Actinomycetes > Mycobacteriales > Mycobacteriaceae > Rhodococcoides. The sequence continues at coordinate 712,750 of NZ_NPFW01000022.1, forward strand.
CGATCACCACCTCCTGCCCTGCGAGCCCGATGCAGTCTCCCGGCTCGCACGTGCCGACCCACGTCAGGGATCGCTCCTGGGCGATACGCAGTGAACCCCACCTCGTGCCCGCCGCCGCCTCGGACATCGTGAACGCGTCGTCGACCGCAGCCCTGGCGGCATCGTGCACCGCGAGTGCGGCCAACCCCTGCACCATCGCCGAGCACGGCAACATCACGACGTCTTTGCCGTCTGCTCGGGCAGCTGCGCCGACGGCTACGAGTTCCTGCGCGGACAACGCGCCGTTCGGCAACACCAACACCTCGCGATGCTTCATCCCGACGATCGCTCGATGCAGCACCGAGGACTCGATCGCCTCGTCGCACCGCACCACCGTCGCGCCTTCCTGAACGTAGAGATCCGCAGCACCGTCACCGGCCACCAGCGCCAAAATATCGCGACCGACCGACAACTCTGCTCCGTCGTGCGCTTCGGGGCTCACCGCTCCGGCCGGCTCGGCGAATCCGAAACACGAGATCCGCACTCCGCGAACATCTCCGGCAGCGATTCCGAGTTCGACGGCACCGCCGGGGTCGGCGGTGTGTACGTGCGCGGACCAGGCCCCGGAACCGTCACCGGCGACCACGACCGAATCACCGATGTCGGCCAGGGCCCGGCGAAGCTCCGCCGCCCCCGCATCGTTCTGGCCGTGCACGACGTAGACCACCTCATACCCGAGAGGGCGACCCGTTGCGTACCCCGGCTCGGGTGCACCGTCGCAGTCCGACGAGACGTTCGACGCATCGCCCACCGTCCGGCGTTCGTGCTCGTGTGGGCGACGGTATCGCCGGCGCGGTGGAGTGCGGCCGATCACCACCTCCACGAGCGCATCGATGATCACCGAGAGACCGAGAGCGCCTGCGTCCACGACCCCCGCCTCCCGGAGTTCGGCGAGTTGGTCCGTCGTGCTGTCGACCGCACGAGCGGTGGCCTCGGCGATGTCGACCACCAGAGTGGCGAGGCCGACATTGGCATCGTGGGCGGAGGCCTCGCGATCGGCGGCGGCCAGAACGGTGAGCATCGTGCCCTCGACGGGAACGCTGACCGCTCCCGCAACCAGGACTTTCGCGCGTCGCAACATGGCCTGGACCGACACCGTGTCCAACGGGCCGTCGGCCGAGGCCTCGGCGACAGCGCGCAAGAGTTGGGACACGATCACTCCCGAGTTGCCCCGCGCACCCGCGACCGCCCCCACGGCCAGTGCCCGCCCGATCGCGCGGGCGTCCGCCGTGGGCCCGGCTGCACGCATCGACTCCACCGCGGCACGGAAGGTGAACATGAGATTGGTGCCGGTATCCGAGTCGGGGATGGGGAACACGTTGAGTGCATCGATCTCGTCGCACCGCGCGGTCAGGGAATCGACGCAGCGGTAGGCCCACCGTCGCAGAGCTGCGGCATCGATCGATTCGAGAACGTCGACCACCTCGAGCAGCCTCCCCCCGCGTCACACACGCCACCTCGTCCGAACTCCCTCGCGGACAGTGCCCGAAGCTTAGTCGGGCATGATCGGTGGCGCGCCTTCCGTGAGCCCTCACGCAGCGTCTGCCGTGGCGGTTTGGTGATTGCGTGCGACGCCGCTATTCTTGCAGGGTTGCCTCGAGGCGATCTTCACGCATTGCAATCTTTGCATCTGCTCGTAGTTCGTTTCGATGTCTTCGACCACATGTATCGATCAACATCTATCAAGGAGTTCGCGACTATGGCTGCCGTCTGCGACGTATGCGCCAAGGGGCCCGGCTTCGGTAAGTCGGTCTCGCACTCGCACCGACGGACCAACCGTCGTTGGAACCCGAATATCCAGACCGTTCACGCTCAGGTTGCGCCTGGTAACTCCAAGCGCATGAACGTGTGCACCTCCTGCTTGAAGGCAGGCAAGGTGGTCCGGGGCTGATTTCGGCCTCGCTCTTCGATTTCCTCCACGGCCTCGACTGCGTGCGAGCACTGTGCCCCGCCCCCGATCTCGGAGGCGGGGCACAGTCGTGTGAGCTTCCGTTTCGGTTCCGTTCCGTACTGTTACACAACCGGTCGGGACCGTGACGAATACGGCGAATCACGGGCACCGGCCGGTGACACCGGCCGAGCAGTCTCGAACGCATGGCGACAACACGCACACTCCTCGTCACGGCGCTCGCAGCGCTGACGCTCACGGCATGCTCGAACGCAGAGCCCGATACGCCGACGGCCGCGCACTACCTGGCCAGTCAGCCCGACTCGGGGCCGGCCGGCGGTGAGATAGACGACCGGATAGGCCTCGACAACACCGATCTTCCCGCACTCGCCCGTCTCGACCGCGGCCTGCTGATGGCACTGCAGTCCGCTGCTGCGGATGCGACATCGTCCGGGGTGGATGTGTACGTCACCTCCGGATGGCGTTCCGCGTCGTACCAGCAACGCTTGTTCGACGAGGCCGTAACCCGCTACGGCAGCACCGACGAAGCAAGACGCTGGGTGCAGACACCCAACAATTCCAAGCATGTCACCGGACGGGCGGTGGATGTCGGACCGACGGACGCCGCCGACTGGATGATCCGACACGGCAGCGACTACGGCCTGTGCCAGACCTATGCCAACGAAATGTGGCACTTCGAGATGGCGACCAGTGCGGGCGGCACCTGCCCGGCCCCACTCGACGACCCATCCGAAGAACGATCGGAGGGCTGACAATGACACGGGTCGAACCGAGGCGACTTGTCGCCGCTCTCGTACTGCTGAACCTTGGAGTCCTCGTCTACTGCCTGTGCGTGTTGACGACCACAGGCCAAACCGTGGATCAGAGGCTGATGGTGAGCGCCGAATCACTGTCCGGTGACCTCGCCGAGATCTGCGCCGACTTCGTCGAACTCGTCGCACCGGTCTCGGCCGCAGGAGCGGTTCTCGTCGTATGCCTGATCGCCTGGCGCGGCAACAGGATTGCCCTTGCGCTGCGAGCAGGAATCATGACGCTCGGACCGATCGCGACGGCCTGGATTCTGAAGTACTCGCTCGATCGACCGAACCTCGATGGCCTCGTCCAGCACAACTCCTTTCCCAGCGGCACCCTCACCTGCGTCACCGCTGTCGTCTGTGCGGTATACCTCGCGTCCGCTCACCGCTGGCGGATCGTCGTCGCGATCAACGGTGCACTGCTCATCGTCGGAACTGCTGTGTCGGTCGTCGTCCTGAAATGGCACCGCCCCAGTGACGCCCTCGGCGCGCTGCTGCTCGTCGGGTGCTATGCCCTGGCGGTCTCCGCATTTCCGATCAGGATCTCCGCGCCCCGATATTCGACGCTGGCCGACCCCGGCAACGAACGTCTCGCGCAGGTGTGAGCCCTGTACCCTTGGCCGACCGCGATTGCCCCTACTACACGAGGTCCTCGACATGGTGAACATTCTCTTCGTGGAGGACGATCCGGCTGTGGCCGAAGCAATGACGTTGGGGCTGAACCGACTCGGTCACCGAGTCGACCATCGCCCCGACGGCAACGGTGATCTCGACAACGCGCTGGGCTCCGCCGAGATCGTCCTGCTCGACCTCGGCCTCCCCGGAGCCGACGGCTTCGAGATCTGCCGACGAATCCGCGCGCAGAGTTCGGTGCCGATCATCATCCTCACAGCCCGCTCCGATGACATCGACACCGTTGCGGGTCTGGAAGCCGGTGCGGACGACTACGTCGTCAAACCCACGAGCCCACGAGTCCTGGACGCGCGCATCAAGGCTGTGATCAGACGATCGACCGATACGACTCCCGCGGCGACGCCAACGGCAACGGCGATCGTCGAGCAGTACGGCGATGTGACCGTCGACCGTTCGTCACTACAGGTGAGGAAGGGCGGAACTCTGCTGACGCTGACGCCGACCGAGCTTCGGCTCCTGCTCGCTCTGACCGAGAACGTGGGTCACGTGCTCAGCCGAGGCCAATTGTTGTCTGCAGCATGGGATCAGGACTACCTCGGTGACTCCCGAATCGTCGATGCTGCGATCCAGAGACTACGCGGAAAAATCGAGGACGATCCCGCTGCACCGGCCACCATCGAAACGGTGCGTGGGTTCGGATATCGATTCGATCCCGGCCCGGCTCGTTGATGCCGTCCCGGCTGCGAGTCGACGGCCTGCGTACTCGACTGGTCCTGGTGTTCATCACCATCGTCGTGATCATCGCCGGTGCAACGGCCGGTGTGGTGTCGTTCATGGCGCGTTCGTGGATCTACTCCAACGCGCAGGACGTGGCGACTGCGCAGTTCCGCGACGAACTCCAGGATGCCGACGGGGCCCAGGTGACCCGAGCGAATTCATCCGAACTGAAACAGTTCTTTCCGTCCGACATGACGTTGCTCGTCGGCGACGACGAAGTACAACGGGGATCCGTCGACCCGGCCACGCTCTCCCCCGATTTTCTGGCCGGGGTGGGCAGTCGCGGAATCATCCGCTTCGTCAGACTCGACTCCGAACGGATCATGATCGCCATGTCGGTCCGTGTCTTCGAGGCGACCGATCCGGACGGCGACGAAACCCTGGTCACGGCCGTCGCCATTCGGCCGCTCGAGGGCGTGCAGGACAAGTTCGACGATCTCCTGCGCGCCGTGGCCCTCACCCTGGCGGGCGGAGTACTGGTCAGTGGGCTGCTCGGAATGTGGATCGCCTCGACCCTGGTGCGTCCACTGCGACGCCTCGATCGGGCCGCTGCCCGCGCCGCCGACGGTGATCTGAGTGTTCGACTCTCCGAGGAGGGCGTGACCGAACTCGCCGAGCTGACGACGACCTTCAACACCATGATCGCCAGAAACGAGACGGTCATTCGCGGGTTGGAGGAGTCGGAAGAGCAGGCGCGCAGGTTCGTCGCCGACGTCTCCCACGAGCTCAGAACTCCACTGGCAGCACTGGTTCCGGTCGGAGAGATACTCCGCGAGGAGATCCCCCAACTCTCGGCCGATGCGGGAGCAGCCGCCCGGATAGTCAGCGGTGAGATCGGGAAGCTCGCTCGACTCGTCGAGGATCTCATCGAGATGTCTCGTCACGACGCACAACAGGCGCGCCTCGTTCTCGACGACGTCGACCTCGTCGAGCTGGTCCGACACTCACTGACCCGCCGCGGATGGGCAGAAAGCGTCGAACTGCGAGGGCCAAACAGTATCGACGCGACCGTGGATCCCCGACGCATCGACGTGGTGGTCGCCAACCTCGTGGGTAATGCACTTCGTCACGGCGCGCCCCCGGTACGCGTGGAGATGAGCGCTCGTCCCGAGTGGGTGGACGTGACAGTGGTGGACCACGGGCCAGGGATATCGCCGGAGGACAACCACGCGATCTTCCGACGGTTCTACAAGGTGGACACCGCTCGCGGCCGCAGCGAAGGCAGCGGACTCGGACTGTCCCTCGCCGCCGAGAACGTACGCCTGCACGGCGGCACCATCACTGCCGACCGAGTGGATTCGACCACGGTCTTCAGCGTCCGGCTGCCCCGTCTCCGACCCCGGTAGCGGCTCCGACAGTTGACTCCCGCATCCGTGCCCGAGCACGGCGGCCCCACGGCGGAACAGAACCGTCGGTTAGAGTCCCGAACGTGACTTATTCGGACGCAGACATTTCCAGCAAGGTCAGCATCGAGGACGGTGTACTGCGCATCGTCGTCGCCACCGATGCCGGTGGTGCCTCCCTCGACCTCGAGGGAATCGACGCAGGCACCTCGGCTCTACGCTCCGTCAATGCCGGCAGCACCGCGATCGGAAGCGTCCTGCTCATCGGACGGGGACCCAACTTCTGCGCCGGCGGCAACGTGCGCGATTTCGCCGGCGCGGCCGATCGCAGTGCCTTCGTCGGTTCCGTCGCCGACACGTTTCATGCCTTCGTTCGCGAACTCGCCACGGTCAGCGTCCCGATCGTCGCCGGTGTGCACGGCTGGGCCGCCGGTGCAGGCATGAGCCTGGTCTGTCTGACCGACGTCGCCATCGGCGGACCGTCGACCAAGCTGCGCCCCGCGTACCCCTCGATCGGATTCACTCCGGACGGTGGAATGTCCTGGACACTGCCCCGAATCGTCGGTTCGGGCCGCGCGATGGACATCCTGCTCAACGACGCGATCATCAACGGAGAGGACGCCGTTCGGCTCGGGATCCTCAGCCGGCTGGTGGGCGACGACATCGTGGACAGCGAGGCCGAGCGTCTGGCTCGAACCCTCGCCAACGGACCGACATCGGCGTACCAGGGAATCAAGAAACTGCTCGGAACGTCTGAATCGACAACTCTGACAGAGCAGTTGGACGCCGAAGCCGCCTCGATATCAGCAGCTGCGTCGTCACCTGCCGGACGTGAAGGGGTCGACGCGTTCGTCGAGAAGCGTCGTCCCGACTTCTCCTGAACCGGTCAGGGCAGGGTCCAGTCGATCGGTTCGTCTCCGCCCTCGACCAACAACTCGTTGACACGAGTGAAGGGCTTGGATCCGAAGAACCCGCGCGAGGCGGACAGCGGTGATGGATGAGCGGATTCGATGCAGGGCACGGATCCGAGCATCGGCTTCAGGGTTGCCGCGTCGCGTCCCCACAGAACGGCGACAAGTCCGGGCGCGTCGGGTGTCTCCGCTCGGGCGACCAGGGCCCGAATAGCCCGCTCCGTCACCGCTTCCCACCCCTTCTTTCGGTGCGACGCCGCCTGACCCGGCTCGACGGTCAGCACCCTGTTGAGCAGCATCACGCCGCGGTCGCACCAGGGCGTGAGATCACCGCTGCTGGGCGTGGGCAAACCCAGGTCGTCCGAGTACTCCTTGAAGATGTTGTTCAGACTCCGCGGGACGGGTCGCACGTCCGGTGCAACCGAGAAGCTCAGCCCCACTGCGTGTCCCGGCGTCGGGTACGGATCCTGGCCGACGATGAGGACTCGAACCTCGTCGAAGGGGTAGCGAAACGCCCGCAGTACGTTTTCTCCCGCGGGCAGATAGTGCCGTCCTGCGGCGAGCTCGGCCCGCAGGAAGTCGCCCATCGCAGCGACATTCGACTCGACCGGCGCGAGGGCCCGTGCCCATCCCGATTCGACGGCATCGGCGAGCGGCTTGGGCGTCACCGATCGATCCGGCGCAGCGCGTCGCGGTAGTACGCGGCGTTGGCCGAGTACATCTGCACGTTGATGTCGACATGGCCGTCGGGAACCTGGTAGCCCTCGCGAATCTTCGCGGGCACACCGAGCGCCATGGAACGTTCGGGAACGACGAACTTGAACGGCACAACCGCGCCAGCACCGACGATCGAACCGGCACCGATCTTCGAACCGTTCAGCACCACCGAGCCCGACGCGATGAGGCAGTTGTCCCCGATGGTCGCACCCTCGACGTGCGCGTTGTGGCCCAGTACGCATCCGGATCCGATGACCGTTGCGTCGATCGGGGTGCAGTGCACCACGGTTCCGTCCTGCACGTTGGTGCCCTCGCCGATCGAGATCGTGCCGTAGTCGGCCCGCAGAACCGCAGTGGGCCACACCGACGATCCGGCAGCCAGGGTCACCGCTCCGATGACGACGGCGTCGGGATGAACGTAGGCGTCGGGGTGGATGTCGGGTTCACGATCACCGAGTGCATAGATAGCCATCTCTGCAACTTAGCCGACTCGTTGGACCCGACCCGTGTTCACTCGCCCTCGAAACTCGACCATCCCGATCTACCCTCGTGAACGCGTCCACCGACCGTCACTCGCGGGCTCTGTCCATCACCGCCGTGCTGGACACGGCCGATCACCGTCCATCCCCGAGGAACGCCTGCGGCATCGGGGAAGGTGCCGACGAGCGCGTGATCCTCGCCTCCGGTGAGTACCCACTCCAGCGGATCGTGCCCCACCAGCGTTGCTGCCGACCGCAGTTCGACGGGGATCTCCAGCAGATCCGGATCGAGGTCCAGGAGAACGCCCGACGCGTCGGCGATGTGGCCGAGATCGGCCAACAACCCGTCGGAGACGTCGGTGAGCGAGGTCGCACCCGCCTCTGCGGCGTCGATCCCGGCGCGATACGGAGGGACGGGCACCCGGTGCGCGTCCACCACGACGTCGTGGCCGGTTGTGTCCCTGTCACCGAGCAGTAGTGCCAGTCCGGCCGCCGACCAGCCGAGCCGCCCCGCGTACGCGATCACGTTGCCGGCACGCGCCCCCGATCGAAGAACCGGGGCCCGGCCCTGAAGATCGCCGAGCGCGGTGATCGAGATCACCAGCTCCGGCGATTGCACCACATCGCCACCGACAACGGCCGACCCCGCAGCAACTGCCTCGAGCCACATGCCCTCGTTGAGACCGTCGGTCACGCTCACCGGCGTGTCGGCCGGACATCCGAGAGAGACGAGAAAGCCCGAGCACTGCGCGCCCATTGCGGCGATGTCAGCGCCGTTCTGCGCGATCGCCTTACGGCCGATCTGTATCGGACTCGACCAGTCGAGTCGAAAGTGCCTGCCGTGCACCAACATATCGGTGGACGCCGCGATCCGACCGTCGGACGCAGCGACAACGGCTGCGTCGTCGCCCGGCCCGACGATGGTCGACGGTGGCTGCACACGGTCTGCGATCGCACGGGCGATCACGTCGAATTCGCCGACCTGCGCGACGGTGCGCTCGCTGCCGGTGGCCGAGTCGGTGACGGAGTCGTCGATGATGTTCCTCTCTGAGAACGCGGTACGTGCGCGACGGTCTCACGCGGAGCGCGCGCCGCGCCTGCGGTACCTTTTAGCGGCGGTCGGGACAGTACCGATGCAGCAGGTTACGTGCGAAGAGAACGTAGTCGACTCAACCTACAGTCGAGAAGTCCGGCAGGGGAAAGGGACCACCGATGGTGCAAGCATTCGTTCTCGTTCAGACCGAGGTCGGCCGAGCGACGGCCGTCGCACAGCAGATCGAGGCCGTCGACGGTGTCGTGTCGGCGGAGGCAGTGGTCGGGCCCTACGACGTGATAGCCCGCGCCGACGGTGCCTCCGACGCCGAGATCGCCGAGATCGTCTCCCGCATCCAGAAGGTCGATGCCATCACTCGCACCCTCACCTGCCCTGTGGCCCCGCAGTCGACGACGTCCGTCGGATAGCTCGTGAATTCACCCGACACCGGCAACGACGCCGGCACCGAAAACAGCCCCGCCGAGACCGAGGGCACTCGCGAGCAGCGCCATCCTGCGGTCATCGCCACCGCGATCGCCCTACCGGTCGCGCTGGTCGTCGGAGTTCTGGTTGCCGCCATCGCGGTCAACCGCTCGCCCGTCCACGATCCGGTCGCTCTGGGCCCGGTCGACTCCCCCGATGCCGCGAGTGCGCAGTGCACGTCGCTGCTCGACGCCCTGCCCGACAACCTCGGCGACTACACCAGAGCCGAGTTGGCCGATCCGGCACCGGTCGGAGTCCGCGCATGGGTCTCGGCCGAGGAGAACGCCGAGCCGGTCGTGTTGCGCTGCGGCCTGCCGCGGCCGATCGGGTTCGATGTGGCTGCACCACTGCAGGTGATCGACGACGTTCAGTGGTTCGAGGTGTCCGGGGAAGACGACGGGATCGACGCCAGCACATGGTTCGTCGTCGATCGCGGTGTGTACGTGGCCCTGACGATTCCGGGCGACTCGGGCCCCACCCCGTTGCAGGACGCGTCCTCGGCCGTGTCCGGCGCGCTGCCCCAGCAACCTCTCGACCCGGCTCCGCTGCAGTAGCGCTGGGCCGCAACAGCTCTAACGCAGACCGATACCGCGGGCGAGAGCGGTGTCGATCAGGGTGGCGATGAGCGTCGGGTAGTCGACGCCGGATTCCGCCCACATCTTGGGGTACATCGAGATCGAGGTGAACCCGGGCATCGTGTTGATCTCGTTGATGACCGGACCGTTCTCGGTGACGAAGAAATCCACCCGCGCCAGGCCCTGGCAGTCCAACGCACGGAAGGCAGCGACGGCGAGGTCACGAATGCGGTCGCTCGTGGCGTCGTCGAGGGCAGCCGGGATGTCGAACTCACTGACATCGTCGAGGTACTTGGTGTCGAAGTCGTAGAAAGCGTGATCGTCGATGTCCGCGTCGGGAATTCGGATCTCGGCGACGGCGCTCGCGCGCACGGTGCCGTCGGGAAACTCCAGTACCCCGCACTCGACCTCGCGGCCGTGGATCATGCCCTCGACGATCACCTTGGGGTCGTGTTCGCGTGCGACGGCGATCGCGGTGGGGAGTTGGTCCCATTCGGTGATGCGCGAGATTCCGATGGACGACCCGCCTCGGGCCGGTTTGACGAATGCGGGCAGACCGATTCGGTCACGCTCGGCAGCCGTCAGGTCGTCGACCGCGCGCCGGAGTACCACCTGGCGACCGATCGGCAGTCCCTCGGCTCCGAGCAGCTTCTTGGTGAATTCCTTGTCCATCCCCGCGGCGCTGGCCAGCACGCCCGGCCCGACGTACGGAACGCCTGCCAATTCGAGCAGACCCTGCAGGGTGCCGTCCTCGCCGTACGGTCCGTGCAGAACCGGGAACACGACGTCGACGGATGCGAGCACCGTCCCGCCTTCCCCTTCGCCGAGGGCGAGCAGAGCGCCGGCGTGACCCGGGTCCGTGCTGAGAGCTAGCGATGCGCCGGTCTTGTCCACGGTCGGAAGCACCCGGTCGTGAATCGTCAGCGCGTCGATGTCGGAGGAACCGAGTACCCAAGCACCGTCCGCGGTGATTCCCACGGGAACCACCTCGTACTTGGCCGGATCGAGGTTCTGCAGCACGCTACCTGCCGATACACAGGACACAGCGTGCTCGCTGCTGCGTCCACCGAAGACGACGGCAACTTTGATGCGGGGAGTACTCACGATGAGAAACCGTACCGCCGCGGCTCATCGAACGCGGATTCGCCCTGTTCGTCGCGAGACCCCGATCACTGCCTCACTCGGGCTTGATGCGACGTCCCAGCAGGTGCCCGACTGCATCCGGAACGGACATGCCGCCGTGACACACCCGATGGACCGCGTCGGTCAGCGGCATCTCGACGTCGTAACTCTCGGCGAGCGCCCGGACCGAGGTACAGGACTTGACGCCCTCGGCAACCTGCCCGTGCGCCGCTTCCTGCGCACTCTCGAGGGAGCCACCCGAACCCAGTCGTTCTCCGAACGTGCGATTGCGCGAGAGAGGTGACGAGCAGGTGGCGACCAGATCTCCCACGCCTGCCAGGCCCGACAGCGTCGACGGTTTGGCACCGAGCGCTACTCCGAGACGGATGATCTCGGCCAGACCCCTGGTCATGATCGACGCGAGGGTGTTCTCGCCGTATCCGACGCCTGCGGCCATCCCGCAGGCGAGGGCGATGACGTTCTTGCAGGCACCACCGATCTCGGCACCGATGACATCACTGTTGGTGTACGGCCTGAAATATCCGGTGGCGCAGGACTTCTGAATCTCGAGGGCACGCTGGGAGTCGGAGCACGCGATGACGGTCGCGGCGGGCTGTCCCTCGGCTATGGGGCGCGCAAGATTCGGCCCGGACAGGCACGCGACCCGGCTGGGGTCCGCACCGGTGACCTGAGAGATCACCTGGCTCATCCGCATGAGCGTTCCGGTCTCGATTCCCTTCGCCAGGGAGAGCAGGGTCGCGTGCGGCGGAATCGAATCGGTCCACGCCCCCAGATTGGCCCGCAGACTCTGCGACGGCACGGCCAGCACCACGATGTCGGCTCCGTCGAGTGCACGGACGGGATCACTCGTCGCGCGAATCGACGACGGCAGCTCGATTCCCGACAGATAATCCTTGTTCTCGTGGTCGTCGGTGATGGATGCAGCGAGTTCCTCGCGGCGGGCCCACATGGTGACGTCCGTTCCCGCATCGGCCAACACCTTGGCGAATGCGGTCCCCCACGAACCCGACCCCAATACCGCTGCTCTGCTCATTCCGCCAACCCCTCGCCTACTTCGCCGATGCCCTGTCCACGCGCGCATCACCCTAACTCGCAGACCTGCTCGGGCGGTCGGAGTCGGCACAGATCCGTGACGCTGGCAGGATCGAGCACCATGGGTGCATCACGAGACGGCGACGGCGACCGCGTCGTCAGGGTTCTCATCGCGGTGAAGGATCTCACCGCGGCGAAGTCGCGCCTGGCGGCGGAGTTCTCGCCACCCGACCGGACACGATTGGTGCTCGCCATGCTCAGCGACACCGTGGCGGCCGCAGACGCGGTGTCGGTGGTCGATTCGGTCACGGTGGTCACCCCTGATCCTCTCGTCGCGGAGACCGCCCGCAGAATCGGTGCACGGGTGTTCGACGAACCGGTCCGCGATCCTGCGCTGCCACCGGACGAACGCCTCAATCACGCGTTCTCCGCCGCGGCGCACGTACTGCGACACGGTCACGTCGGCGCGGACGGTCGTGGGGGCTCGACCGTTGCCGCAGACCGAGTCGACATCATCGCGTTGCAAGCAGACCTTCCGGCGATGCGTTCGGTGGAACTCGCCCAGGCCTACACCGGTGCCCGCCGGGGAGGCAGATCACTCGTGGTCGATCATCACGGCACGGGGACCGCTGCCCTGATCCTCAAGGACTCCCCCGACGAGCTGGCTCCACTGTTCGGCAGAGACTCCGCACACCGCCACACCGAGTCGGGCGCACGGGAACTCGACGGCACGTGGCCGGGTCTTCGACTGGACGTGGACACCGCCGACGACGTCCGTAGAGCGCACCGTCTGGGGGTCGGACCGGCGACGGCGGCCGTCCTCCACTCGCTCGGCTGGAGTGACGAAGCATCTGCGACGACTGCGTGAGCGTGCGGACCGCCGCGGCAGTCGAGTGAACACCGGCGGTGAGTTCGGCCATCGGAGTTTCACCCACGCCGGGTATGGGGGATGATCGTGCGGTGAGCAAAGACGACGTGCAGCCCGCGAACCAGGATCCGCCGATCGAGACCGGAAAGGCCACCGGTGCGGAGCCGGCATGGAGCGCTCCGATCGCGGCGACGATGCCGAGCATTCCCTCCGCTCTACCGGCTGCCACGCCGGAATCCGTGGACGCTGCCACCGTGCTCCCCGAAAATCGCTATCTCAACCGGGAATTGAGCTGGCTCGACTTCAACTCGCGAGTTCTCGCGCTGGCGGAGGACTCGTCGCTCCCCTTGCTCGAACGGGCGAAGTTCCTCGCCATCTACGCATCCAACCTCGACGAGTTCTACATGGTTCGAGTTGCCGGCCTCAAGCGTCGTGACGAAACCGGTCTGTCGGTTCGCTCCGCCGACGGTATGACTCCGCGCGAGCAGCTCGCCGTGATCGGGCAACGCACCCAGGAGCTCGCGCTCAAACATGCGCGTGTGCTGCTCGATTCGATCCTGCCCGAGCTCACCGCCGAGGGCATCGCGATCATCCGGTGGTCCGACCTGGACAGCGACGAGCGCACGCGGCTGTCGGAGTATTTCACCGAGCAGGTCTTTCCGGTTCTCACGCCGCTGGCCGTCGACCCGGCCCACCCCTTCCCGTACATCAGTGGCCTGAGCTTGAATCTCGCTGTGACAGTGAAGGATTACTCGACGACCGGTGAGCACTTCGCCCGCGTGAAGGTTCCCGACAATGTGGATCGCTTCGTACGGGTCAAGCGCGGCGACGGCAATCACCGCATCGATGCCTTCCTCTCGATGGAGGAATTGATCTCGGCTCACCTCGACGTCCTCTTCCCCGGGATGGAGGTCGTCGAGTCTCACGCGTTCCGCATCACGCGCAACGCCGATTTCGAGGTCGAGGAGGACCGAGACGAGGACCTCCTGCAGGCACTGGAGCGTGAGCTCGCGCGCAGGCGCTTCGGCTCGCCGGTCCGCCTCGAGATCGCCGACGACATGACCGAGCACATGCTCGAATTGCTGCTTCGCGAACTCGATGTCGATCCAGGCGACGTCATTCAGGTCCCCGGACTGCTCGACCTGTCGTGCCTGTGGCAGGTCTACAGCGTCGACCGCCCCAACCTCAAGGATGCCCCCTTCGTCCCGGCCACCCACCCGGCATTCGGTGAGCGCGAGACCCCCAAGAGCGTCTTCTCCACCCTGCGCGACGGCGACGTGCTGGTACATCATCCCTACGATTCGTTCTCCACCAGCGTTCAACGCTTCATCGAACAGGCGGCGGCCGATCCGCAGGTGCTCGCCATCAAGCAGACGCTCTATCGGACCTCGGGCGATTCCCCGATCGTCAACGCGCTCGTCGACGCCGCCGGAGCGGGCAAGCAGGTCGTTGCACTGGTCGAGATCAAGGCGCGTTTCGACGAACAGGCCAACATCGAGTGGGCACGCAAGCTCGAAAAGGCGGGCGTCCACGTGGTGTACGGCCTCGTCGGCCTCAAGACGCACTGCAAGACCTGCCTGGTCGTGCGCCGAGAAGGATCCGTCATTCGCCGGTACTGCCACATCGGTACCGGCAACTACAACCCCAAGACAGCGCGAATCTACGAGGACGTGGGCTTGTTGACGTCGTCGCCCGAAATCGGGGCCGACCTCACCGATCTGTTCAACTCACTGACCGGATATTCGCGAAAGTCCAAGTACCGCAACCTCCTCGTCGCACCGTACGGGGTGCGGCGCGGCATCGTCGAGCGCATCGAGGCGGAGGTCGAACACCTCAAGGAAGGCCGCGCGGCCGGAATTCGTCTCAAGGCCAACGCCTTGGTCGACGAGCAGGTCATCGACGCGCTCTACCGAGCATCGATGGCAGGAGTTCCGGTGAAGGTGGTGGTGCGCGGAATCTGTGCACTCAAGCCAGGAGTTCCCGGCCTGTCGGAGAACATCGAAGTTCGTTCCATCCTCGGCCGATTCCTCGAACACTCGCGAGTTCTGCACTTCCAGGGTGCGGACGAGTTCTGGATCGGCAGCGCAGACATGATGCACCGCAACCTCGATCGCCGAGTCGAGGTGATGGCTCAGGTCAAGGATCCGCGACTGGCGAACCAGCTGAGCGACATCTTCGATTCTGCCCTCGACCCCACCACTCGATGCTGGGAGCTGGGACCGGACGGCGGCTGGGTCGCGTCACCGGCTCGAGGTGAGAAAGTTCGTGAGCATCAGGTGGACCTGATGCGCAGTCGGAGGAATCAGGCGTCCTGATGGGCACTTCCGACGGCTCTCCCCGCGCCAACATCTTCGCGGCGGGCTCGATCCTGTGGCGACGTTCACCGAGCGGCGACCCCGGCGTCGAGGTCGCCTTGGTGCACAGGCCCAAGTACGACGACTGGTCGTTCCCCAAGGGAAAGCTCGATCCCGGTGAGACAGCTGTCGACGCCGCGGTCCGAGAGGTCAAGGAGGAGACCGGATTCGACTCGCGACTCGGACGGTCGCTGTCCTACGTCACCTATCCGATCCCGGGGCACCGCCGGGTCAAGAAGGTGCTGTACTGGGCGGCCGAGGTCACCGGGGGCGAGTTCGTTCCCAATGTCGAGGTGGACGAACTGCGCTGGGTGACTCCGGAGGACGTCGGCCGCGAGCTCTCGTATCCCATGGACCACAAGATCCTTCGCCGGTTCGTGGCCAAGCCTGCCGACACCTCCACGGTGTTGCTGGTTCGGCACGGCAGCGCCGGGTCGCGCTCACGGTTCAAGGGCAACGACGTCGACCGTCCACTCGACAGAACCGGACGACGTCAGGCCGAATCCTTGGTCTCGTTGCTTCGGGCCTTCGGCGGTGATTCCGTGTACGCCGCCGACCGCGCTCGATGCGTCCAGACAGTCGCTCCGTTCGCGGAATCGTTGGGGGTGGACATCACTCCCGAGCACCTCCTGTCCGAGGAGGGGTACGCCGACGACCCACGTAAGGGGCGCCACCGCGCTCGCGACATCGCCGAACTACCCGGCACCCCCGTGATCTGCAGCCAGGGAAAGGTGATCCCCGACCTGATGCGATGGTGGGCCGAGAAGGACGGAATAACGTTGCCTGCCAACAGAAATCGCAAGGGCAGCATTTGGGTCCTCTCGCGCCGCGACGGCAGGCTCATCGCTGCCGACCACATCGCCAGTCCATTGCCCACCCTCGCCGCCGACGGCTGAGCAACGCAACACGAACGACGGAAGGCCCCCGACTCGCTCTTCGAGTCGGGGGCCTTCTGCCTTGTCCACACTGCCACACTCACGCAGCCGCATCAGCGGCTGCGCCTCACGAGTGAGACCTGCAGGCTCTACTTCTTTGCTGCGCGCTTCGCGGGAGCCTTCTTCGCCGGAGCCTTCTTGGCCGGAGCCTTCTTCGCTACGGTCTTCTTGGCCGCTGTCTTCGCCGGAGCCTTCTTGGCGGGAGCAGCAGTCGTTGCCGCCTTGCGCGCGGTCGTCTTGGCCGGAGCCTTCTTCGCAACGGTCTTGCGTGCGGTGGTCTTCGCGGGAGCTGCCTTCTTCGCAGCGGTCTTCGCGGGAGCCGCAGCCTTGCGAGCCGTGGTCTTCGCCGGTGCTGCCTTCTTGGCGGCAGCAGTGGTTGCCTTGCGGGCGGTCGTCTTCACGGCCGCCTTCTTCGCAGCCGTCTTCTTCGCAGCCGCAGTCTTCTTGGCCGGAGCCGCAGCCGAACCGCGCTTGACGGCAGGACCGGTGGCGGGCAACTTCTGTCCGCCCGCGATGACGGCCTTGAACTGTGCACCCGGACGGAATGCCGGAACGTTGGTCGGCTTCACGCGAACGGTCTCACCGGTGCGGGGGTTACGGGCGACGCGCGCTGCGCGACGACGCTGCTCGAACACGCCGAAGCCCGTGATCGTGACACTCTCGCCGCGGTGTACTGCGCGCACGATGGTGTCGACGATGTTCTCGACAGCCTCTGTGGCGCTCCGCCTATCAGACCCCAACTTCTCGGTCAGGGCGTCAATCAGCTCTGCCTTGTTCATGGATTTCCTCCGCTATATGGTGGTCCATCGTCGGACCGACTACTACAACGGTAAACCCCAAGTCGTCAAGAGTCTATGCGCCACGCCAATTTTCATTCTGGTGTCGCGCAATGATTCACGGCCGCAAAGCGTGTCGGACCGGTGCCCGGTCAGCTTTCGGCGGGTGTCTCGATCCGCGCCGGGAGGGTCAGGGGTTTGTATGAAGGCCTTGACTTTTCGTACTCCGTAATGGCCTCTACCTGGCGTAATGTCAATCCGATGTCGTCCAGACCCTCCAGCAGACGCCACCGCGTGTAGTCGTCAATCGCGAAGCGCACCACCAACGTTCCAGCCGTTACGGTCTTGTCGACGAGGTCGACAATTATTTCCAGACCGGGCTGTTCTTCTAAGGCTTTCCACAGTAATTCGACGTCCGACTGATCGACTTCGGCGGCCAGCAGCCCGGCTTTGCCCGAGTTTCCGCGAAAGATATCGGCGAAACGGGAAGCGATCACAACCCGAAATCCGAAGTCCGAGAGTGCCCAGACGGCATGTTCGCGTGACGATCCCGTACCGAAATCGGGCCCGGCAACGAGCACCGAGCCTCGGTCGTAGGGCTCGAGGTTCAAGATGAAGTTCGGGTCCGAGCGCCAGGCCGCGAACAACCCGTCCTCGAATCCGGTACGCGTGACGCGCTTGAGGTAGACCGCGGGGATTATCTGGTCGGTGTCGACGTTGGACCGCCGAAGCGGAACTCCGATACCGGTGTGTCGAGTGAAAGCTTCCATCGAATGTGCTCCTATGCGTTCGATCGATCCGAGCGAATACGCGCGTTACGCGAGATCGGCCGGAGAGGACAGGGTTCCGCGGATTGCAGTTGCCGCCGCAACCAACGGTGACACGAGATGGGTGCGACCACCCTTACCCTGCCTACCCTCGAAATTCCTGTTGGATGTCGACGCCGATCGCTCGCCCGCCGCCAATTGATCCGGATTCATTCCCAGGCACATCGAGCAGCCGGCCTGACGCCACTCCGCTCCTGCGGCCGTGAATATCTCACCGAGGCCCTCTTCTTCGGCCTGCGCCCGCACCCGCATGGACCCGGGTACCACCAGCATTCGCACTCCGTCGGCAACCCGGTGCCCTTCGAGAACGGACGCGACGGCCCGCAGATCCTCGATTCGACCGTTGGTGCACGAGCCCACGAACACGGTGTCGACGGCGATCTCGCGGATGGGTGTGCCTGCTTCCAGGCCCATGTACTGCAAAGCCTTCTGCGCGGCGGCCCGCTCGCTCTCGTCGACCATCGCCTCGGGATCGGGCACCGTATCGCCCAGTGGCGCACCCTGACCCGGATTCGTTCCCCACGTGACGAACGGCGTCAACGTATCGGCATCGATGTGGACCTCGTTGTCGAACACCGCATCCGGATCGGTCGCCAGTTCGTCCCACGCCGCCACCGCCGCGTCCCAGTCGGCACCGCTGGGAGCGTGCGGACGCCCCTTCAGGTATTCGTAGGTGATCTCGTCGGGAGCAATCATGCCTGCCCGCGCACCGGCCTCGATCGACATGTTGCAGATGGTCATTCGCGCCTCCATCGACAGCTTGCGAATGGCCTCACCGCGGTACTCGAGGACGTAGCCCTGGCCGCCGCCGGTGCCGATCTGTGCAATGACAGCAAGGATCAGGTCCTTGCTCGTCACACCGGGGGCGAGCTCACCGTCGACGTTGATCGCCATCGTCTTGAAGGGACGCAGCGACAAGGTCTGCGTGGCCATGACGTGCTCGACCTCGCTGGTACCGATGCCCATCGCGATCGAGCCGAAGGCACCGTGCGTCGAGGTGTGACTGTCTCCGCACACCACGGTCATGCCGGGCTGGGTCAGACCCAACTGTGGCCCGATGATGTGCACGATGCCCTGATCGAGATCGCCCATCGGGTAGAGCCGAACGCCGAATTCCTCGCAGTTGCGTCGAAGAGTGTCGACCTGTGTGCGCGAGACCAGATCTGCGATGGGCGCGAAGATGTCTGCCGTCGGGACGTTGTGGTCCTCGGTCGCGATCGTGAGATCGGGACGCCGGAGTCCGCGGCCGGCCAGCCGAAGGCCGTCGAACGCCTGCGGGCTCGTGACCTCGTGCACCAGATGGAGATCGATGTAGATCAGGTCCGGCTCACGCGCTCCGCCTTCTCCGCCGCCTCGGACCACCACGTGCTGGTCCCATACCTTCTCCGCCAAAGTCTTCGGTGTTTCGGACATCGCTGTCGCGGACCTCGTCTTCCCTGTCGTCGTCGCGCCGATGAACGGGCTGGCCCACCTCGCGTGATCGTCTCGACATCATGCCCCTGACGCGCACTGAAGATCTCGTAGTTGTGCAATCTCAGCATTCGGGAGGCTAATATCGTTCTATGAGACAGCATAGCCCGAATGGCCTCGTCGACAAATCGAGCGGTATCGGGGTCCTCGACAAGGCGATGACCGTGCTGCACGCGGTGGCCGAGAAGCCCTGCAATCTCAACGATCTGTGCGCGCGAACGAGCCTGCCCCGGGCCACGGCCCACCGGCTCGCGGTGGGCCTGGAGACCCACCGACTACTCGTACGAGATGCCGACGGCCTGTGGCGGACGGGGCCGGGGCTGGGAGAGCTTGCGGCGAGCGCATCGGACGCCCTGCTCGATGCCGCCGCCTCGGTACTCCCACGCCTGCGCGAAATCACCGGTGAGAGCGTGCAGATCTATCGGCGGGAAGGGACGGTGCGGGTGTGCGTGGCGTCCATGGAGCCGCCGACCGGACTTCGCGACACCGTGCTCGTCGGCGCACGCCTTCCGATGACGGCCGGATCGGGTGCCAAAGTGCTTCTCGCATGGGCAGATTCGCAGACTCAACGAACAGTTCTGCCCGATGCAGAATTCGGTGAGCGTGTTCTCCTCGAAGTTCGGCGGCGCGGATGGGCACAGAGTGCCGGCGAGCGTGAACCGGGCGTCGCGAGCGTCGCAGCGCCGGTTCGAGACAGCAACGACACTGTGGTGGCGGCGATCTCGGTATCCGGACCCATCGATCGAATCGGACGCAAGCCAGGAGCGCGCTGGGCCGCGGATCTCCTGGCGGCCGCGGACGCACTGAACAAGCGACTCCGATAGAAGCATGCAGGCCCCGTCGGCCCGAGGAAAACGAGCTGATCGAGCTGCGAGAGTGGGGTACCTTCGTCTCGAACGGCCTACCCGGCCGGTCGACGACTGCGAGGAGTCATCCCATGCCCGAATCCGGCAGTGAAGAACTGAAGAAGAAGTTCCGCGAGGTTCTGGAACAGAAGAACAGCAAGTCTCACAATTCCGTCGAACACAAGGACGGTGGACCGAAGGTCAACAACGCCCACGGTCCGGCCGACCATCAGAAGATGTTCCGCCGCAAGAGCGTCTGAGAAGCCCGCACCGAAACGACAACACCCTCCCGATCCGAGGATCGAGAGGGTGTTGCCAGTTGTAGCCCCGACGGGATTCGAACCCGCGCTACCGCCTTGAGAGGGCGGCGTCCTAGGCCGCTAGACGACGGGGCCAGGAACTTCACCTGCATTGTGTTCGAGCTTGTACGTGCTGAGCCAGCTTAACTGCCTCGGCCTCGGCGACAAAATCGCCTTCACCTGCTCGCTGGGGTACCAGGACTCGAACCTAGAATGGCGGTACCAGAAACCGCTGTGTTGCCAATTACACCATACCCCAATGGACTTGAATCGAATTGCTCATCACGATCGATGTGCACTGCGTTTCGAGCCGGGATAGAGACTATCAAAGGTGACTACCCATTCTCCAAATCGGCTGCTCAGAGCCACCGAAACCGCCCCAAGGACGCGTCGGGAGCCGCTGAGACACCCTCGCGTGGGGACCGAAGAGCCCCCTCCACACCTCGGCCGACGCGTGGAGCAGACTTGTTCTCCGTGACCGATCGCAGACCCGGCCGAGTCCGATGAAGGTTCTGCTCGTTCCACAGGGCGAGCAGGCCGTACTGACGTACCTCGCCGACGACGGCTCGACGCTCAGTGATCCCATCGTGGTCGAGGATCCGGCCGCGGCCGTAGCCGAGATCGAGCGCGACGATCGACCGAGGTGGGTGTGGGAAGACACGAGCCGGATCTACCCTCGACTGCTCGACGGAGGGATACGCGTACGCCGCTGTCACGATCTCGCACTGGTCGGTGCCATTCTGTCCATGCGGGCCGGCTCGGCGACCGTCCCGTCGGCTCCTGCCGACCTGCGACCGGGCCTGTTCGACGCGAACCCTAACTCCGATCCCGTGGCGGTACTCACCGAGTATCGGCGTCAGCTACGCGACATCGGTGCCGATCGCGCACTGCACCTGCTGGCAGCGGCCGAGTCGGCCGGAGGACTGGCTGCAGCGGAGATGACCTTCGACGGGTTGCCGTTCTCGGCGTCGGCGCATCGCCGTCATCTCGAGACGATGCTCGGTACCCGGCCGCTCGATGGATCCACTCCCCCGGCCCTCGTGGAACTCGAGAACCAGATCTCGTCGGTATTCGGCCGACGCGTCAATCCCGCCTCGCCCGTGGAGTTGGTGGCCGCGTTCGCGCGCGTCGGTATCGAACTGACATCGACTCGCGCGCACGTCATCCGCGACATCGACCACCCGGCGGTTCAGCTGCTGCTGCGCCACCGTGATCTCTCGAAGCTGCATGCCGCGAACGGGTGGGCGTGGCTCGACGCATGGGTTCGCGACGACAGATTCCGGCCGGTCTACGTTCCCGGCGCTGTGGTGTCGGGTCGGTGGGCCAGTCGCGGTGGGGGCGGCCTTCAAATTCCGAAACCCCTGCGCGCCAGCGTGATAGCCGATCCCGGCTATACCTTCGTGGCTGCCGATGCGGGCCAGCTCGAACCACGCATCCTCGCTGCGATGTCCGGCGATCCGCGCATGGTCGCCGCGGCAGGCACCGCAGATCTGTACGCACCGGTGGCGGCAGAATCGTTCGACGGCGATCGCGGCCACGCGAAGGTCGCCGTTCTCGGGGTGCTCTACGGCGCGACCTCGGGTGAGGCGCGCGCTCTGCTGACGCGACTACGGGCCAAGTTCCCCGGTGCCGTCGCACTGGTGGAGGAGGCCGCCCGCGCCGGAGAACGTGGCGAGGTCGTTCGTTCGTGGCTGGGACGGGCCTGCCCACCGCCCTCGGCGCAGTGGTGGTCCGCCGGTGACGCCCATGCCCGTGGCCGGTTCACTCGCAATTTCGTCGTGCAGGCCACCGCCGCCGAGTGGGCGCTGTGCTTGCTGGCCGATCTGCGTGGTCGGTTGGCCGGGAGCGGAGCCCGCAGGAGCGACCAAAATTCCGGCAGCGGAGCCCGCAGGAGCGACCGGAATTCCGGGACCGACAGCGAACTGGTGTTCTTTCAGCACGACGAGGTGGTGGTGCATTGTCCCGTCGCCGAGTCGGATCGTGCCGCCGAAGCGATTGCCGGGTCGGCATTGTCGGCAACCCGGCTGATGTTCGGCGACACGGCGGTCCGGTTTCCGATGGAAACGAGAATCGACCGCTTCTACGGTGCCTCGGCTGCCGGTTCGGAGCCGGATTCGGACTGAGCACGCGGCGGGTCCACGAACGTCACGTCGATGTCCTCGAACGGCTTGTTGCGTTGCGCTTCGGCCTGTCCGGTGTAGGTGAGCTTGTCGCCCTCGGTCAGTTCGACGTCGTCGGTGAACGGGCCGAGCAGGGCTCGGGGAAACAGCCGATCGACGCGAACCACGTTGATCTCGATGCACATCACGATCGACACCGACGTCACGTACAGAAACGCCAGCAGTCCCAGTACGACAGCGAACACACCGTTGGTCACGGTCGCGTTGCTGACGACGTACTTCACGTACACACTGCCGAACGTCTGCAGCAGCTGCCAGATCAGACCGGCCACGATGGCCCCGGGAAGGACCTGCGGGATCGACACCGATCTCGCTGTGGCGAGCCTGAACGCGACGACGAACACGCCGACGTAGAAGAACGTGCCGACCACGAATACCACCAGGCCGGATTCCGGACCGAAATATCCTGCGGCACTGAGCACATTGAGTGCTGTGATGGCCAGCACGGCCAGACCGACCGTGCTCAGCAGACCCAGGCCGCGCACCCGGGCGCGGATGGGATCGGGCCGTAGGTTCTTCGGCACCGTCCACGCGGTGTTCATCGCGTTCTGGAGCGCCACCGCCACCCCGAGTCCGCCGTACAGGGAGCCGAGGACACCCACCACCAGACCGACGGTGCCTCCACCGATGCGTTCGGGCCGGCCCAGTTCGTCTCCGATCACCGGGATCTGACCGAGCGCCGAGTTCAGGATCTGTTGCTGCAGTTCCGGACTACCGGCCAACACGATGCCCAGAACCGTCGAGAACAGCAACAGTGCGGGAAACAGCGAGACGAAGGCGTAGTAGGTGATCAGGGCAGCGAGGTAGCCACCCTGATCGTCGACGAACTTGTACACCACCGCAATGGGATATCCGAGAACCGGCCGCCTGCGCTGGAGTCGATCCAGTCGATCGGACACACTCATTCGAGGCTCTCCCCGAGGACCGGGGTGCGCCGGCGGCCGTGCGCCCTCACGCCACCTGGGCGCGTGCCGCAGCCAGGCGCGCCAAGGTCTTCTCGCGCCCGAGCAATTCCATGGACTCGTACAGCGGCGGGCTGATGTGCGACCCGGTCACTCCCACCCGTATCGGGGCGAAAGCCTTGCGCGGCTTGAGCTCCAGCTTCTCGATCAACACGTCCTTGAGAGTCGCCTCCAGGTCGGCCGTGGTCCAGCTCTGCAACGCCGTCAGTGCCTCGACAGTGGCGTCGAGAACGGGTGCGGCATCGGCACCGAGATTCTTGGCCGCGGCTGCGGGGTCGATCTCGAAGTCCGCCTCGTCGACGAACAGGAACTTCAACAGTCCCCATGCATCCGACAGGACGACGATGCGGGTCTGCACCAGATCGGCGGCAACAGCGAAGATCTTCTCGTCGATCGGTTCGACCAGATGTCCTCGGGCAACGAGGAATTCGCGCAATCGCGCCGCGAAATCGTCCGCTGCCAGCAACCTGATGTGCTCGGCGTTGATCGCGTCGGCCTTCTTCTGATCGAAGCGGGCCGGATTGGAATTGACGGACGAGATCTCGAACGCGGCCACCATCTCGTCGAGCGAGAAGACGTCGTGATCGTCCGAGATACCCCATCCGAGAAGAGCAAGGTAGTTCAGCAATCCCTCCGGAACGAACCCACGATCGCGGTGGATGAACAGGTTGGACTCGGGGTCACGCTTGGACAACTTCTTGTTGCCCTGGCCCATGACGAACGGCAGGTGCCCGAACTCGGGGGTGCGTTCTGCGACACCGATCCGGATCAATGCCTCGTAGAGAGCGAGCTGACGCGGCGTCGAGGACAACAGGTCCTCGCCGCGCAGGACGTGCGTGATCTTCATCAGTGCGTCGTCGACCGGATTGACCAACGTGTACAGCGGAACTCCGTTGCCGCGGGTCAAGGCGAAGTCGGGTACGGTCCCCGCCTTGAACGTGGTCTCCCCGCGCACGAGGTCGTTCCACGTCAGATCGTGATCGGGCATCCGCAGTCGTACGACGGCCCCGCGCCCCTCGTCGAGAAAGCCCTGTCGCTGCTCCGGCGTCAGGTCGCGGTCGAAGTTGTCGTACCCGAGTTTGGGGTCGCGTCCGGCTGCCTTGTGACGGGCTTCCACTTCCTCCGGCGTCGAGAAAGACTCGTAGGCCTCCCCTGCGTCGAGCAACTGCTGTACGACGGCAACGTGCTGGTCCCGGCGCAGCGACTGACGGTACGGCTCGTACGGGCCGCCCACTTCGGGGCCCTCGTCCCATTCGAGGCCCAGCCAGCGCAACGCGTCGAGCAGGGCGGCGTAGGACTCCTCGGAGTCACGTGCGGCGTCGGTGTCCTCGATGCGAAAGACGAAGGTGCCGCCGTGATGCCTGGCGAACGCCCAGTTGAACAGTGCGGTTCGGACCAGGCCGACGTGCGGGGTACCGGTGGGCGACGGGCAGAACCGAACGCGGACATCTGTTGGTGTGGTCATGCTCGCCCTACTTCTTCGCTGCGACGGGGTTGGTCAGGGTACCGATTCCCTCGACGGTGATCGACACGCTGTCTCCGTCGGTGATGGGTCCGACTCCCTCGGGGGTTCCGGTGAGAATGACGTCTCCGGGGAGCAGCGTCATCACTGCGGACACCCACTCGATGATCTTCGGAATGTCGTGCAGCAGAAGCGAAGTGCGACTCCGCTGCTTGACCACGCCGTCGACCTCGGTCTTGATCTCGAGATCGGTCGGGTCGAGTGAGGTCTCGATCCACGGCCCCAGTGGGCAGAAGGTGTCGTGTCCCTTGGCGCGAGTCCACTGTCCGTCGTGCTTCTGATGGTCGCGGGCCGAGACGTCGTTGGCGACGGTGTAGCCGAGCACCACCTCGTACGCCTTCGAGGCGGGGACGTCCTTGCACGGACGGCCGATGACGATCGCCAGTTCGCCCTCGAAGTGCACCTCGTTCGAGGACGGTGGCAGCACGATGGCCGCACCGGGGCCGACGATGGAGGTGTTCGGCTTGATGAAGATCACGGGATCCTTCGGTGCCTCACCGCCCATCTCGGCCGCGTGCGCGGCGTAGTTCTTTCCGATGGCGATGACCTTGCTGGCGAGGATGGGCGCGAGCAGTCGCACATCGGCCAGCGGCCACGACCGACCCGTGAACGTGGGTGTGCCGAAGGGATGTTCGGCGATTTCCTTCGCAGTCTGCGAGTCGCCCTCACCTTCGATACTCACGAATGCCACACCATCAGGACTTGCAATTCGACCGAGACGCATGTCGGAAGTCTATCGACATGCGTGGTGTGCACTCCGCCACCGTCCGTTCAGCGCGATTCGGGCCGGTGTAGGGTCGATCTCCGATACCACATTGCAAGAACATACGTCCATATATTGAGATGGAGAACTGATGGACGCCACCGCGCAGCTGTCCGACATCGGCGAGTTCAGGCGATGGTTCATGCTTGCCCTCGGCATGCTCGCGCAGACCGCAGGCGCGGTGTTCATCAACGGCGCAGCGTTTCTCATTCCCGCCTTGCACGACGACCGCGGCCTGAGCCTGCCCGCCGCCGGACTCGTCGTCGCCATGCCCACCGTGGGCATCATGTTCACCCTGATCGCCTGGGGTGTGCTGGTCGATCGAATCGGCGAAAGACTGGTACTCGCAGTCGGGCTCGGTCTGACGGCGCTCGCCGCCGTAGCCGCCGTGTTCACCTCCTCCATTCCCCTGCTGGCAATCCTGCTCCTGCTGGGCGGTATGGCCGCGGCGAGTGCGAACAGCGCCAGCGGACGCGTGGTGGTCGGCTGGTTCCCACCGCAGCGTCGTGGATTGGCCATGGGGATCAGGCAGATGTCGGTCCCTCTCGGCGTTGCCATCGCGGCCCTGACCATCCCACCCATCGCCCGGGACCACGGCGTCGGTGCAGCATTGCTCGTACCCGCCGCCGTGTGCGCAATTGCCGCACTGATGTGTCTCGCGGTGGTCGACCCCCCGCGTCCGAATCGCATCGATGCGGCGGAGCAGGGTCTGCTCGACAATCCGTACCGAGGCAGCAGGCAGCTGTGGCGCATTCACGCCACCTCGATCCTGTTGGTGGTGCCGCAGTACGTGGTCTGGACGTATGCGCTCGTATGGCTGATGACCGACCGAGGATGGACGGCTGCGGCGGCGGGAGTCCTCGTCACGGCGACGCAGATTCTCGGTGCACTGGGCCGGATGAGCGTCGGCGCGTTGTCCGATCGGGTCGGCAGCCGCATGCGGCCCCTCCGGTGGGTCGCGGTGACTGCCGCCGTCAGCATGCTCGGACTCGGGGTGGCCGACTGGTTCGACTCCCCTGTCGCGATCGTCATGCTCGTCGTCGCGTCGGTCGCCACCGTTGCCCCGAACGGTCTTGCCTTCACCGCTGTTGCCGAGATATCGGGACCGTATTGGAGCGGCCGCGCCCTCGGCGTGCAGAACACGAGTCAGTACGTGTTCGCGTCGGCCGTGCCGCCGGTGTTCGGGGCACTTGCGGCGGTCAGCTTTCCCATCGCATTCCTGGTGTCGGCGATCTTCCCCGCACTCTCCGTGCCGATCGTCCCCGACGATCCACGTCCCGAGGTTCCCGACGAGAAGGCCGACAGCACCGGCTGATCCAGCACGGCGGTATACCCGAGAAGCACGAAATGCCACGGTGGCCGGTCGGCCTACCGTGGCATTTCGTGTCGGTCCAGTTACAGGCGAGCGGCGATTCGTGCGCCGATGTCCTTCGTGGACGCGGTGGTGGTTCCCCGCTCGGCGAGGTCCGCTGCGACAGCGGCTTCCACACGCGCCGCTCCTGCCGCGTCGCCGAGATGATCGAGTAGCAGCGACACCGACAGGATGGCAGCGGTCGGATCGGCCTTCTGCTGCCCTGCGATGTCGGGAGCGCTGCCGTGCACCGGCTCGAACATGCTCGGATTGGTACCGGTCGCATCGATGTTTCCGCTTGCGGCCAAACCGATTCCACCGGTCACCGCCGCCGAGAGGTCGGTCACGATGTCACCGAACAGATTGTCGGTGACGATGACGTCGAACCGGCCCGGATCGGTCACGAGGTGAATCATCGCGGCATCGATGTGCTGGTATGCGACCTCGACGTCCGGGAACTCCGCCGCGACCTCGTCCACCGTGCGGGCCCAGAGGCTGCCTGCGAACGTGAGCACATTGGTCTTGTGCAGCAGCGTCAGATGCTTGCGTCGAGTCAGAGCACGCTCGAAACCGTTGCGCACCACCCGTTCGACGCCGTAGCGGGTGTTGACACTGACCTCGGTGGCCACCTCGTGCGGTGTGCCGACGCGAAGTGCTCCACCGTTTCCGGTGTACGGACCCTCGGTGCCCTCACGCACGACCACGACGTCGATCTGCTTGTCACCGGCCAGCGGGCCGACCACTCCGGGGTACAGCTTGGCCGGGCGCAGATTGATGTGGTGATCGAGATCGAACCGAGCTCGCAACAGCAGTCCACGCTCGAGCACGCCGCTCGGTACCGACGGATCTCCGATGGCTCCCAACAGAATTGCGTCGTGCTCACGCAGTTCCGCCAACACCGAGTCCGGCAGCAGTTCTCCGGTGGCGTTGTAGCGACGCGCACCGAGGTCGTACTCGGTCTTCTCGGCCCCGGGTGCAACCACATCGAGCACGGCGAGCGCCTCGGTGACGACCTCGGGTCCGATTCCGTCCCCGGCGATGACGGCCAGCTTCATCTCACTCCTCGTGATTGTTCGACGTCGTTCGATCGACTGCGAGCGATGCTCAGGACAGATCGACCAGCTCGATGGTGGACGCGCCGACCGCGGTGGCGATGCTTGCGCTCAACTCGGCCGGAACGTCCTTGTCGACGCGAAGCAGAATCGTTGCACCGTCGCCCTCGGAGTCCTGGCTCAGTGCGGCGGCCTGGATGTCGATGCCGGCGTCGCCGAGCAGGGTGCCGATCCGGCCGAGGCTGCCGGGCTGATCCGCGTAGTTGACGATGAGGTTCTTGCCCTCGGCACGAAGGTCGAAGTTACGACCGTTGATGTTGACGATCTTCTCGACCTGCGTGGTGCCGGTCAGAGTGCCCGCGACGTTGAGCACCGAGCCGTCGCCGTAGACGGCGCGGATGTCGACGACACTGCGGTGGTTCTCGCTCTCGGACGCGGTCGTGACCTCGGCGGTCACGCCACGCTCCTCGGCGAGCGACGGGGCGTTGACGAACGTGACCGAGTCCTCGATGACGGCGGAGAACAGTCCGCGCAGCGCCGAGAGCTTGAGGATCTCGACGTCCTCGGTGGCGAGTTCGCCGCGTACGTCGACCGACAGCGACGTGGGAAGTTCGGTGGACAGAGCGCCGAGCAGTACACCCTGCTTACGCACGATCTCGAGCCACGGGGAGACCTCCTCGCCCACGGCACCACCCTTGACGTTGACGGCGTCGGGGACGAATTCGCCTGCGAGAGCGAGCAGTACCGACTTGGCCACGTCGGTGCCCGCGCGGTCCTGGGCTTCGGTCGTCGACGCGCCGAGGTGCGGGGTGACGACGACCTGGGGCAGCTCGAACAGGGGGCTGTCGGTGCACGGCTCGGAGGCGTAGACGTCGATTCCTGCGGCGAAGACGTGGCCACTGGTGATGGCGTCGGCCAGGGCCTGCTCGTCGACCAGTCCACCGCGAGCGGCGTTGACGACGATGACACCGGGCTTGGTCTTGGCCAGGGCTTCCTTGCCGATGATTCCCTTGGTCTCGGGGGTCTTCGGCAGGTGAACCGAGAACATGTCGGCGCGCTCGAGCAGCTCGTCCAGGCTCACCAGTTCGATGCCGAGCTGGGCGGCACGCGCGGCCGAGACGTAGGGGTCGTAGGCGATGATGTGGGTCTCGAATGCGGCGAGACGCTGTGCGAACAGCTGACCGATGCGGCCGAGTCCGACGACGCCGACGGTCTTGCCGAAGATCTCGACACCGTTGAACTTGCTGCGCTTCCACTCGTGCTGACGCAGAGTGGCGTCGGCAGCGGGAATCTGGCGTGCGGCCGACAGCAGCAGCGTCACGGCATGCTCGGCGGCGGTGTGGATGTTGGAGGTCGGGGCGTTGACGACGAGGACACCGCGCTCGGTGGCTGCGGGAACGTCGACGTTGTCCAGGCCGACACCGGCGCGGGCGACGATCTTGAGCTTGGTTCCGGCGGCGAGAACCTCTGCGTCGACCGTGGTCGCGGAGCGCACCAGGATCGCGTCGGCCTCGGGAACCGCGGCGAGCAGCGCGGGGCGGTCCGGGCCGTCGACCCAACGGACCTCGACGCCGTCGCCCAATGCCTCGACGGTGGACGGCGCAAGTTTGTCGGCGATCAGAACGACAGGACGGCCTGGCTGGCTCACGTGAAAAACTCCCTAGGTCGGTACGAGACTGTTGTCGGTGAAATTCGGAGCTGGTGCAGCAGAAACAGTTTAGAGGCCGGAGTCGCCGAACTGTGACGCCACCTCGTGCACGCACCGAAGGGCACCCCTACCGATGCAGGGGTGCCCTTCGATCAGCATGCGTGAGAACGTGATTCGATGAGAATCAGGCCGTCTCGGTGATCGGGCGATCGACCCAGCTCATCAGGTCGCGCAGCTTCTTGCCGGTGACCTCGATGGGGTGCTCGGCGTTGGCCTTGCGCAGGCCTTCGAGCTCGGTGTTGCCGTTCTCGACGTTGGCGACCAGGCGACGGGTGAACTCACCCGACTGGATGTCGGCCAGGATGGCCTTCATGCGCTCCTTGGTGCCTGCGTCGATGACGCGCGGTCCCGAGAGGTAGCCGCCGAACTCCGCGGTGTCGGACACCGAGTAGTTCATCCGAGCGATGCCGCCCTCGTACATGAGGTCGACGATGAGCTTGAGCTCGTGCAGAACCTCGAAGTACGCCATCTCGGGCGCATAGCCGGCCTCGACCATGACCTCGAAGCCCGTCTTGACGAGCTCTTCGGTGCCACCGCACAGCACGGCCTGCTCGCCGAAGAGGTCGGTCTCGGTCTCTTCCTTGAACGTGGTCTTGATGACGCCTGCGCGCGTTCCACCGATGCCCTTGGCCCAGGACAGAGCCAGTGCCTGACCTTCGCCCTTGGGGTCCTGGTCGATGGCGATGAGCGCGGGAACACCCTTGCCGTCGACGAACTGGCGACGCACGAGGTGGCCGGGGCCCTTGGGTGCGACCATGCCGACGGTGACGAACTCCGGAGCCTTGATCAGGTCGAAGTGGATGTTGAGGCCGTGGCCGAAGAACAGCGCGTCGCCGTCCTTCAGGTTGGGCTCGATCTCCTCGGAGAAGATCTTGGCCTGCGCGGTATCGGGTGCGAGCACCATGATCACGTCGGCCCATTCGGACACCTCGGCGGGAGTGCCGACCTTCAGGCCCTGCTCCTCCGCCTTGGCGCGGGACTTCGAGCCCGCTGCCAGGCCGATGCGCACATCGACACCGGAGTCGCGCAGGCTCAGCGAGTGCGCGTGGCCCTGGCTTCCGTAACCGATCACAGCGACCTTGCGGCCCTGGATGATCGACAGATCAGCATCGTCGTCGTAGAACATCTCGACTGCCACTGTTTGTAACCTTTCCTCTTCGATTTCGCTGAAAATCACGTCCGCCGCTCAGCGCGACGCTGTGATCGATTTCGGTCCACGTCCGACGGCAACGACTCCCGACTGAACTATTTCTCGAATTCCATAGGGGTCCAACATCTTCAGCAACGCATCGAGCTTCGAGCGGGTGCCCGTCGCCTCGACCGTCACGGCCTCGGGAGACACGTCGATCACCTTGGCGCGGAACAGGTTCACCGTTTCGATGACCTCACTGCGCACACTGGCGTCGGCGCGGACCTTGATCAGCACCAACTCGCGAGCCACCGAGGAATCGTCGTCCTGCTCGACGATCTTGATGACGTTGATGAGCTTGTTGAGCTGCTTGGTCACCTGCTCGAGCGGGAACTCGTCGACGGTCACCACGATCGTCATCCGCGAGATCTCGGGAATCTCGGTGCCGCCGACGGCAAGCGAGGAGATGTTGAATCCACGGCGCGAGAACAGCGCGGCGACGCGGGCCAGCACACCTGGCTTGTCCTCGACGAGGACGCTGAGGGTATGGCTCGTGCTCACTTGTCGGTGCCTTTCACGTCGTCGATCTGCGGGTGCGGGGCCTGCTCGCGCTCCATGGCCTCGTCGAGGCCGGGCTCACTGCCCACGGTCTCGTCCTCGTCGAACAGCGGACGGATTCCGCGGGCGGCCATGATCTCGTCGTTGCCGGTTCCGGCAGCGACCATCGGCCACACCTGCGCGTCGGCTCCGACGATGAAATCGATGACGACCGGACGATCGTTGATCGCTCGTGCCTGCGCGATCACCGCATCCACGTCCTCTTCCCGCTCGCACCGCAGCCCGACGCAACCCAGCGCCTCCGCGAGCTTCACGAAATCGGGGATGCGGACGGCACCGTGCGTACCGAGATTGGTGTTGGAGTAACGCTCCTCGTAGAACAGTGTCTGCCACTGGCGGACCATGCCGAGGTTGCCGTTGTTGATGAGTGCAACCTTGATCGGGATGCCCTCGACCGCACAGGTCGCGAGTTCCTGGTTGGTCATCTGGAAGCATCCGTCACCGTCGATGGCCCACACCTCGGCGTCGGGGAGGCCCCTCTTGGCACCCATTGCGGCCGGGACCGCGTACCCCATCGTGCCGAGGCCACCCGAGTTGAGCCACGTACGCGGCTTCTCGTAGCTGATGAACTGTGCGGCCCACATCTGGTGCTGACCGACGCCTGCGCAGTAGATCGCGTCGGGTCCGGCGAACTTGCCGACCGAGCTGATGACGAACTCCGGTGACATCGATCCGTCGGACGGGCGGTCGTAGCTCAGCGGGTAGGTCTTGCGGATGCCGTTCAGGTAGACCCACCACTGCTCGAGATCGAGCGTGGTTCCGGTCGCGCGGTCGGCCCGCAGCGCCTCGATGAGCTCGGTGATGACCTCACGGCAGTCGCCCACGATCGGCACGTCCGCGTAGCGGTTCTTGCCGATCTCGGCCGGGTCGATGTCGGCGTGGATGACCTTGGCGTTCGGCGCGAACGACGAGAGCTGACCGGTGACGCGGTCGTCGAACCGGGCTCCGAGCGTGATCAGCAGGTCGCTGCGCTGCAGCGCGGCGACTGCGGCGACGGTGCCGTGCATTCCCGGCATTCCGAGGTTCTGATTGTGCGAGTCGGGAAACACACCGCGAGCCATCAGAGTGGTGACAACGGGAATTCCGGTCAGTTCGGCGAGCTCGAGCAGCTCTGCCGAGGCATTGGCCTTGATGACGCCGCCGCCGACGTACAGCACCGGCTGCTTGGCGTCGGCGATGTAGCGCGCTGCCTCACGAACCTGCTTGCCGTGCGGCTTGGTCACCGGCCGGTAGCCGGGCAGACGCATCTCCGGCGGCCACGAGAACGTGGTCGGTGCCTGCAGCACATCCTTGGGGATGTCGACGAGCACGGCGCCGGGTCGACCGGAGGACGCGATGTAGAACGCCTCGGCCATGATGCGCGGGATGTCGGCACCGTCGGTGATGAGGAAGTTGTGCTTGGTGACGGGCATCGTGATGCCCGAGATGTCGGCTTCCTGGAAGCCGTCCGTCCCGATCAGGCTGCGGGCGACCTGACCGGTGATCGCGACGACGGGAACCGAATCCATCTGAGCGTCGGCGAGCGGAGTCACGAGGTTGGTCGCGCCCGGACCGGACGTTGCCATGCAGACGCCGACCTTGCCGGTCGCCTGGGCGTAGCCGGTCGCGGCGTGGCCCGCACCCTGCTCGTGGCGCACCAGAATGTGGCGCACCTTCACGGAGTCGAAGAGCGGGTCGTAGACCGGGAGAACCGCGCCTCCGGGAATGCCGAATACGGTGTCGACGTCGAGTTCTTCGAGGGCCCGAACGACCGACTGTGCGCCGGTGACCTTCTCCGGCGCGACGTGGCGTCGCGATCCGTTGGTCGCCGCTTCTGCGGACGGGCTGGTCGACGGGCTGGACGCTGTCCCCGACTTACGGGTCGTGGGCCCTGGGCGTGCGGTTGGTGCGCTCACTGATTGCTTCCTCAGGAATGTGAAATTGCTGGGCGATCTCTGGGCAAGAAAAAACCCCCGTCAGCATGAGCTGTACGAGGGTGGCGCGTCGATGCGAGTTTGAACAACCGGCTCAGGCGTTGACGCGCCGGCCGATTACGAGTATCCAATTCCGCTTCACGCGCTCGACGGTAGGCGCGCGCACAGGGAAGAGTCAAACTCGTCACGACGCAATCCCATTATGTGAGATCGCGTAGATGCAATGCGAAGATGAATGGGTGTCGTCTTCGCAGCAGTCCGAACCACCTCGGCCATCATCCCACACCGCACCCGAGTCGCCGAACGGTGCCGAGGGACCGCAACCATCGAGAACGCAGGTCATCCGAGTCCCGCGCCTCGCGCTCCTCGGCGTGGGACTGCTGCTGTTCGGCACGGGACTGACCGCCGCCAGCTGGCCCGTGGCCATGGGATGGCTGCTGACCCTGCCGATCGTCGCGGGCATCTGGGTGTTTCGAGTGCGCACGGTCATCTCCCCGGAGGCGATCACGGCTCGACGGTTCGTGGGTTCGGACGTGATCGCGTGGGAATCGGTGGCGGGTCTGCACTTCCCGGATCGTCGCTGGGCGCGGGTGGTTCTGACCGACAAGAGCGAGAAGTCGTTGCCGCTCGTGCGTTTCGATCTACTCCCCCAACTCGCTGCGGCCAGCGGGGGCCGCATCACCGATCCCTACGCAGCGGCCGCGGCCGCTGCCGAGGATCGAGACCGTGCGGAGGCCGAGAACGCCGAGGACGACGGCGAGCAGGCACCGAAGGAGCAGTAGCGGGCGGCGAGTAATCTCGTCGATGCGAGAAACCGCTGCAACGAACGAGGACTACGCACTATGCCGCCGCTACGCTCACGGGTCACCACTGTCGGACGCAATGCCGCGGGCGCACGCTCGCTGTGGCGCGCCACCGGAATGACCGATTCGGATTTCGGAAAACCCATCGTCGCCATCGCGAACTCGTACACCCAGTTCGTTCCCGGCCACGTGCATCTGAAGAACGTCGGCGAGATCGTCGCCGATGCCGTACGGGCGGCAGGCGGCGTTCCCCGGGAGTTCCACACCATCGCCGTCGACGACGGGATCGCCATGGGCCACGGCGGGATGTTGTATTCGCTGCCCAGCCGCGAGATCATCGCCGACTCCGTCGAGTACATGGCCAACGCCCACACCGCCGACGCGCTCGTCTGCATATCCAACTGCGACAAGATCACCCCCGGCATGCTCAATGCCGCGATGCGCCTGAACATCCCGGCCGTCTTCGTCTCCGGTGGACCGATGGAGGCAGGCAAGGCCGTCGTCGTCGACGGCGTCGCGCAGGCACCGACCGACCTGATCACCGCGATCTCCGCCAGCGCCAACGACGCCGTGTCCGAGGCCGGCCTCGACGAGGTCGAGCGCAGCGCGTGCCCCACGTGCGGGTCGTGCTCGGGCATGTTCACGGCGAACTCGATGAACTGCCTCACCGAGGCGCTCGGCCTGGCATTGCCCGGCAACGGCTCCACCCTGGCCACGCATCAGGCCCGCCGAGCGCTGTTCACGCGCGCCGGCACCACCATCGTCGAGGCAGCGCTGAAGTACTACCGCGACGAGGACGAATCCGTACTCCCGCGCAACATCGCCACTCCGGCCGCGTTCCGCAATGCCATGGCTCTCGACGTCGCGATGGGCGGATCGACCAATACGGTGCTGCACACCCTCGCAGCCGCGCAGGAGGGCGAGGTCGACTTCGACCTCGACACCATCGACGCCATCAGCCGCAAGGTTCCGTGCCTGTCGAAGGTCTCTCCCAATTCCGACTACCACATGGAAGACGTGCACCGCGCCGGCGGAATCCCGGCGCTCCTCGGCGAACTGCGGCGCGCGAACCTGCTCGAAACCGATGTCTCGACCGTGCACACGAAGAGCTTCGACGACTGGCTCGACACCTGGGACATCCGCTCCGGCAAGGCGTCCGACGAGGCCGTCGAGTTGTTCCACGCCGCACCGGGCGGTGTCCGCACCGTCGAACCGTTCTCCACGGGCAACCGCTGGTCCTCGCTCGACACCGACGCCGCGGGCGGCTGCATCCGCGATCTCGAACACGCCTACACGGTCGAGGGTGGCCTGGTGGTACTCCGCGGCAACATCGCCGTCGACGGTGCGATCCTCAAGACCGCAGGCATCGACGAGGACCTGTTCTCCTTCCAGGGCCCGGCACTGGTCGTCGAGTCCCAGGAAGAAGCTGTCTCGGCCATCCTGCAGAAGAAGATTCAGCCCGGTGACGTGCTGGTCGTTCGCTACGAGGGGCCCAAGGGCGGTCCGGGCATGCAGGAGATGCTGCACCCGACGGCGTTTCTCAAGGGTGCCGGACTGGGCAAGGTCTGCGCACTGATCACCGACGGCCGATTCTCCGGCGGAACCTCGGGACTGTCCATCGGACACATCTCCCCCGAGGCAGCCGCCGGCGGTGTGATCGGACTGGTCGAGAACGGCGACCAGGTCCGGATCGACGTCGCCACCCGCACCCTCGAGATCCTCGTCGACGACGAGACCCTCGAGACGCGACGCGCGAAGATGAACGCGTCCGAGCGACCGTGGCAGCCGGTGGACCGTCAGCGCACGGTCACCACCGCTCTGCGCGCATACGCCGCGCTGGCGACATCAGCGGACAAGGGTGCCGTTCGCTACGTGCCCTGAGGGTGAAACGCGCGTGAGCGGAACTTCGTAGCAGGCTACGAAGTTCCGCTCACGTGGTCGGGTCGGTATCCGGGTCAGCGGACGACGGGGTTGGCCCCGTTGAGGAAGATCCAGATGCACACGCCTGCGGCGATGCCGACGACGAGCGCGAGGAACGAACCGATCCGCGGCCGAGTGGCCCATCCGCGTCGGCCGTCGAACGCGATCTTTCCCGGGCCCGTGAGGATGATCGCGGCAGCGGCGAAGCCGAGAACCGTCTCGTACTCAACGCCGCCGGTGCCGGAGAATTGCAATCCGGGCTCGACGGCCTGCTTGAAGCACCAGGCGTTGATGATCGTGGCCAGCACGGCCGCGCCTGCCAGTGGTGTTGCCAGACCCAGGATCAGCAGCGCTCCGCCGAGGGTTTCGCCCGCCGCGGCCGCGATCGCGAGGATTTCCGAGTAGCGGAATCCCGAAGTCTCCAGCAGGTTCTGAAATCCGTCGAGGCCGGGGCCGTCCCACAGTCCGACGAGCTTCTGCAGTCCGTGACCGAGAAACACCGCGCCGATCGTGACGCGCAGGACGAACAGGCCGAGGTCGGTGCTGCCGCGACGGGCAGGAACCTCGACGGTCTCGGTACGGATCTCGGGCTCCGGAGCGACGGCTGCCGCAGGCGCCGCGGCTGCGGTGGTACCGAGGTACGCAGTCGAGTTGTCGGAGTACGCACTCGACGACGTGGTGTCGGAGTCAGACTTGCGATCGGTCGGCGAATCGGCGAAGGCCGACGGTCGATAGGTCTGCATCTTCTCCGTGGGCTGTGCATCGGCCGAGCGTGCGTCGGACGACGACGAGTACGGAAAGTCGAGTTCGTCGTCGGTTCGCGGCAGTCGGTCCGAGCGCTGGGCACCGAACGCGGTGGTCGGCGTACCCGAGGTATCGACGCGGTCGGACGCCGACGTCTCGGAGGTGGAGCGCGAGGAGGGTGGAATCTTCTCCGTGGGATTGTCGTACGGACTTTCGGCCGGTTCGTACGACGTATCCGGCCGGTTGGGGTCGCGCGGTGTATCGGTCACCTCTCCACACTAGAGCCGAAGTGCGCTCCTCACCGACGTTGACGCTCACGGCCGCGTGGCGAGTCTCCCTCGACGTTCCGTACCGTTCGAAGCATGAAGCCGGTCGGAGCGTCGCCACGAACTGCAACCGCTGCCGTCGTCGCCCTGACGATGACCGCTGCCCTGCTCGCCGGGTGCGCCCGATTCGACGACTCGAATACGTCGCCGTTCACTCCTGCGCCGGAGGTGGGCGCGGCCGAGCTGGAGCCGACGACCCCCAGTGAGACGCCGCAGACGTCCGATCCCAACGCGCCGCCCCCGCCGACCGGCCCGTGTGTCGACCCCGATCCCTCGGTGATCGCGACATGCCTGGACACCACGGGCGGACTCGTTGCGCTCCCCGACGGACCGTCGGCGCTGGTTGCCGAACGCCGCACGGGTCGCATCATGGAGGTCTCTGCCGGCCGGACGCCGGTCGAGGTGGCTCGAATCGATGTCGACGGCACCGGTGACGGCGGCCTTCTCGACATCGCGCTGTCTCCCACGTACGACGAGGACGGGTTGCTCTACGCCCTCATCACCACGTCCGCGGACACCAGGGTGGTCCGACTCGCTCAGGGCGATGTGCCCAAGGACATCCTGACCGGAATTCCCCGCGGCGCGTCGGGCAATCGCGGGGCGATCGACTTCTACACGCCGAACGAACTACTCGTCCTCACCGGCGACAACGGTGATCCAGCTGCTGCTGCGAGCCCGAACTCCCTGTCCGGCAAGTTGTTACGCGTGACCTCACTGTCTCCGTCGACGAACCCCCCGCGGCCGCAGATCGCACTGAGCGGCATCGGTACGGCCGGCGACGTCTGCACCGACGGCACCGGAAACATCTTCGTGACCGACCGCACCGCGATCGAGGATCGCCTGCAGCGCATCGACTCGCTGGGCGCAGTGTTCAACCCTGTGTGGACGTGGCCGGACCGTCCGGGTGTTGCCGGATGCGCAGCGGGAGAAGGTGGAGTGGCGGTTGCACTCACAACGGCCAAAGCTGTTGCAGCGCTGACCACGGACGCGAACACCGGAGCTGTCTCGGCCGAACCGACACTGCTGATCCAGGACGAGTACGGCCAGTTGAACGGCGCGACGAGCTCGGCCGATGGACAGATTCTGGTGGGCACCGTCAACAAGAACGGTGCGGAGCCCGGACCCACCGACGACCGCGTCGTCAAAGTGCCGTTCCCCGGCGGCGGCGGAGGCGGCTTCGACTGAACGAGAAACGACCGAGGCCGAGCGCGTATCGCGCTCGGCCTCGGTCGTTCTCCGTCGTGATCAGGGCTGGCCGCAGGCCTCGAGTACGAGTTCCTTGACGCGAGCGGCATCGGCTTGGCCGCGTGTCGCCTTCATCACCGCGCCGACGATGGCCCCGGCGGCCTGCACCTTGCCGCTGCGGATCTTCTCGACCACACCGGGATTCGCTGCGAGCGCCTCGTCCACGGCGGCCTGCAACTTGGTGTCGTCCTTCTCCAGTACGAGATTGCGCGCAGCCATGACCTCTGCAGGCTCACCCTCGCCCGCCAGCACACCGTCCACGACCTGACGGGCACCGTTGTTGTTGAGCTTGCCGTCCGCGACCAACGCCGCCACCTCGGCGACCTGAGCGGGGGTGATCGACAGATCGGTCAGTTCGACTCCGGCGATGTTGGCCTGCTGCGCCAGGTACGACACCCACCACGACCGCGCCGCCTGCGCCGACGCACCCGCCTCGACCGTCGCGGCGACGAGCTCGAGCGCACCGGAGTTCACCAGATCGCGCATCTCCTCGTCGGAGACACCCCAGTCCTTCTGAATCCGACCGCGGCGCAACCACGGCAGCTCGGGCAACGTGGTCCGAAGCTCCTCGATCCACGCCGCGTCGGGAGCGACCGGCGCAAGATCGGGCTCGGGGAAGTAGCGGTAATCCTCGGCGGTCTCCTTCTTGCGGCCGGCGGTGGTGGTGCCGTCCGACTCCTGGAAGTGCCGAGTCTCCTGAGTCACCTCTCCGCCCGATTCGAGAACCGCTGCCTGACGCCGCATCTCGTACCGAACGGCAACCTCGACGCTCTTGAGCGAGTTGACGTTCTTCGTCTCGGTGCGCGTGCCGAATTCGGTTGCCGTCTTCTCCATCAGGGACACGTTGGCATCGCAGCGCAACGAGCCCTGATCCATCCGCACATCGGACACGTTCAGCGACTTCAACAGGTCACGCAGCGCGGTGACGTACGCCCGGGCGACCTCGGGTGCACGCGCACCGGTTCCCGTGATGGTCTTGGTCACGATCTCCACCAGCGGCACACCGGCACGGTTGTAATCGAGAAGCGAATGCGACGCCCCCTCGATACGGCCGGTCGCCCCGCCGACGTGCGTCGACTTACCGGTGTCCTCCTCCATGTGCGCGCGCTCGATCTCGACTCGAAACGTACTGCCGTCATCGAGCAGCACATCGAGGTAGCCCTCGGTCGCGATGGGCTCGTCGTACTGCGAGATCTGATAGTTCTTCGGCTGATCCGGATAGAAGTAGTTCTTGCGAGCGAACCGTCCCCACGGGGTGATCGAGCAGTTGAGCGCCAGCCCGATCCGAATCGCCGACTCCACCGCAGCAGCGTTCACCACCGGAAGCGCACCGGGAAGGCTCAGGCACACCGGGCACACCTGAGTGTTCGGCTCGGCACCGAACTCGGTGGGGCAGCCGCAGAACATCTTGGTCGCCGTGCCCAACTCCACATGGACCTCCATGCCCAACACGGGGTCGAACTTGGCGAGCACATCGTCGTAATCGATCAAATCGACGGTTGCAGCAGTCATGGTCAGTAGTTTATGCACCGACTACCTGGGTCGTTCCTGCAGGCTCCACTCGCGCTACCTGGGTCGTTCCTGCAGGCTCCACTCCCGTACGACGCGCGAGTAACCACGTGCACTCGTTACCGTGCACGGGTGACTCCCCCAGAGAAACAGACACTGGCCATGACAGTGCTGATGACACCCGACATGGCCAACTTCTCCGGCAATGTCCACGGCGGCACGATTCTGAAGTTCCTGGACCAGGTGGCGTACGCCTGCGCCAGTCGCTACGCCGGGGCCTATGTCGTCACTCTGTCGGTCGATCGCGTCGTGTTTCGCGAACCCATCCACGTCGGAGAACTGGTCACGTTCTCGGCGTCGGTCAATTACACCGGCCGCACCTCCATGGAGGTCGGCATCCGAGTGGAAACCGAGAACATCCAGTGCGGTGAATTACGCCACACCAACAGCTGTTACTTCACCATGGTCGCGATCGGCGACGACGGCAAGCCGAAGACCCTGCCCCAGTTGACGCCGACCACCGAAGTCGGTGCTCAGCGTTTCGAGGCAGCGCGGCGACGGCGCGAACTGCGCCGCGAGACCGAGGAACGTGAGGCCGAAATCCAGGAGGCAGCCGGTCGTATCTGACGGCTCACCGGGAGTCAGCCGAAGAACGCGGCTGCGTCGTCGTATCGGGTCTGCGGTACCCGCTTGAGTTGCTTGGTGGCCTCGGCCAGAGACACCAGGCCGATCTCGGTGCCGCGCAACGAGACCATCTTGCCGAAGTCTCCCGAATGGGCCGCATCGGTGGCGTTGACGCCGAATCGTGTTGCGAGAACGCGGTCGTACGGGGTCGGCGTCCCACCGCGCTGGACGTGGCCGAGCACCGTGGTGCGTACTTCCTTGTTGATGCGACGCTCGATCTCCACGCCGAGCTGGTGGGCAACCCCGGTGAAACGAACGTGGCCGAACTCGTCGATACCGCCGTCGAGAAGCTTCATCGAGCCCTCCATCGGCTTGGCACCCTCGGCGACGACACAGATGAAGTGCGAGTCTCCACGCTGAAAACGCTTGCGCACCAACGTGCACACTTCTTCGACGTCGAACGGCTGCTCGGGGATCAGTGTCATGTGCGAACCGGACGCCAGGCCTGCGTGCAGAGCGATCCACCCCGCGTGCCGACCCATCACCTCGACCAGCATCACGCGCTGATGGGATTCTGCGGTGCTGTGCAGGCGGTCGATCGCATCGGTGGCGATCGTCAGCGCCGTGTCGAAGCCGAATGTGACGTCGGTGCAGTCGATGTCGTTGTCGATCGTCTTGGGCACACCGACAACGGGCACACCCTCCTCCGACAGCCACGCAGCAGCGGTGAGGGTCCCTTCACCACCGATCGGGATCAACACGTCGATGCCGTTGTCCTCGAGAGTCTGCTTGACCCGATCGAGTCCGGCGCGCAACACATCCGGATTGGTGCGCGCGGTGCCGAGCATCGTGCCGCCCTTGGTGAGCAACCGGTCGTTGCGGTCGTCGTTGCGCAGTTGCACCCGACGGTCTTCGAGAAGCCCGCGCCATCCGTCCTGGAAACCGACGACCGTGGAGCCGTACCGCGCGTCCGCGGTGCGTACGACTGCGCGAATCACCGCATTGAGCCCTGGGCAATCGCCGCCTCCGGTCAGAACTCCGATGCGCATCGATTTTCGCCTCTCTGCTCGCAGGTCCGTGAAGCGGACCCGGTGACGGACGTCAGCCTAATCGGGCGTGGGATGCTGCGCGCGTCGGTACCGTTCGGTGCTCACTTCGGTGTGACGACGCCGGTCTCGTAGGCCAGTACGACCGCCTGGGCGCGGTCGCGCAGTCCGAGCTTCGCGAGAA
This sequence comes from Rhodococcus sp. 14-2483-1-2, assembly GCF_002259405.1. Classification (GTDB taxonomy): domain Bacteria; phylum Actinomycetota; class Actinomycetes; order Mycobacteriales; family Mycobacteriaceae; genus Rhodococcoides. The sequence continues at coordinate 754,591 of NZ_NPFW01000022.1, forward strand.
CCTTGCCGACATGCGTTTTCACGGTCTGCTCGGCCAGGAACAGTGAACCTGCTATCTCCGAGTTGGACATACCGGTCGCGATCAGTTCGAGAACCTCGCGTTCCCGCGGAGTCAGATCACTCAGACGCGGAGACGTGTGGCGCCGCGCTCCCCGACGGGAGGTGACGTCGGCGATGAGCCGTCTCGTCACCGACGGTGCCAGCAACGCGTCGCCTGCGGCGACGACCCGAACACCTCTGATCAACTCCTCGGCCGGCGCATCCTTGAGGAGAAAACCACTCGCTCCGAGAGCCAGAGCCTCGTAGACGTAATCGTCGATGTCGAACGTCGTCAGCATCAGAATGCGCACCGGCGACGGAAGTGACGCAGAGAGAATCGCCCGAGCAGCATCGAGACCGTTCATCTCGGGCATCCGGACGTCCATCAGCACCACGTCGGGCAACAGCCGGGCGACCTCGCTGACCGCGGTCCTGCCGTTGTCGGCGTCTCCGACCACCGAGATATCGGCTTGAGCACCGAGAAGTGCACCGAACCCCTGCCGCACCATTGCTTGGTCGTCGGCGATGAACACCGTTGTAGCCACGCGCAACAGCCTAGGCGAGTTCGTTCCGGAAAACCGATGCCGCCGAGATCGGCATGCCGTTCGGAACGTGTACCGCGACCTCGAATCCGCCGTCGGGCAGAGGGGTGGCATGAAGCCAGCCGTGCGCCGCGCGTGCACGATCGCGCATACCCGATATCCCGTGCCCACCGGTATCGGGTCGAGTGGTGCGTTCGACACCGGCGCTCGGTGGAGGCGCATTGACCACGGTCATGACGACGGTGCTCGGCCCCACGGTGATGTCGACGGTCACCGCTGCCTCGGGGGCGTGCCGAGCGGCATTGGACAGCGACTCCTGCAGAATTCGGTACAGCGCCAAACCTGTTGTGTCGGCTACCGATTCGACCTGCCCAGTGACAGTCCACCGCACGTCCATACCGGCCTTGCGGCTCGCGTGCAAGGTACGTTCGAGATCGAGTGCGTTCGGTGCCGGCGCGTCCTGCCACTGCTGTCCGTCGCTGCGCAGCACACCCAGCATTCCCCGGATCTCGTTGAGCGCCTCCCGTGCGGTGGCCGCGATCGACTCGAATTCCACTGCTGCAGAGACGGACACGTCATCGAGTCGGTACGGCGCACTCTGCGCCTGCACCACGACCATCGACATGTGGTGCGCAACGACGTCGTGCAGATCGCGGGCGATCTTGGCTTTCTCCTCGAGTACGGTGCGTCGGGTGCGCTCGAGCTCACTGACTTCCTCTTGCTGCGCGAGCTGCCTACGGGAGAGAACGAGCCAGCGGATCAACAGTCCGAACACCACGACCGCAGTCAGACCCACCGCCCAGCCGACGCCGTCCGAGCCCGGCATGTAGGCGAAGAACACCAGCATGCTGGCCAACCAGGCCACGAGCAGTACCGACACCGGCGAGCGCAGAGCGACGGCGAACAACAACGCCAGAAGGACGAGTACGTGCACTACCTGCCACGGGTAGTCGTAGCCGGGAACGCGGTCGAACGCTACCGGGATCACCAGAGCGAACAGCGCCGAGACGGCCCATCCCAGTGCGGGATTGACGCGGATCAACGCGAACGGAAACGCGGCCAGTGCGCCGACGATGGGCAGTAGCGGACCCGAGACCTCGTGTGTGACCGGCAAAGTCGGCCACGCAATCGAATACAGCATTGCCGTGACCGCCACGATCAGCACGTCGATCGAGCGGAATCCACCGATTCGAGTCGGCACTCGACGCCGCACCGCTGTGAGCTCGCCTTTTGCTGATCTGTTCTTGCGCACGCACCGAGCCTAGGGAGTGCGGGCCGACGAGGTCGTCATACCTGGGTATCAGTTCCGTGCAGTATCCAGGTATCGGTAGGACCCTCCGAACGTCCGAGGCAGGCACAGCAGAACGAGACTTCGGCGCGATGTTCGATGAGTCCCCGGCTCCCTAGCGTCGAAAGCCATGAACAGGAACACTTCTCGCGCCGTGATGGGCGCGGTCGCAGCGATGGTGGCGGTGATGGCGACAACCGGCGCAGCATCGACACCACCGGCCGCCGACACGACTTCACTTGTCGCGGTCTCGGTACACGCACTGGTCACCGAGTCCGCGGACGCCGCCGCCCTGACCATCCCCGACGACTTCGGGTCCGTGATGGGGTACCGCCCGCGGGTGCAGGACGGCATGGCGGAGAACCCTCGCGGTGACTGCTCGTCACCGGTCCCGCTGCCGTCCGAGTTCGATTCCGCATGCAAGGCCCACGATCTGGGCTACGACCTGATCCGGTACGCCGCTGCGACAGGGACAACAGTGGACCCGCAGTGGCGCAGATCGATCGATGCCCAGCTGGAAGAGCGCATGCACGCCGCCTGCACGGACCGGACCGACGACGGGCCTCGCCAGATCTGCAATGCTGCCGCATCGGTGGCTGCCACGGCCGTCGACGTCAATTCCTGGCGACAGTCCTTCGGCGCACCTGTGTCCGAGCCCGCGCTGCCGTTCGCGGCGGTCGGCGCGGGCATCGCTCTGATTGCGCTGTCGGTCATCGCAACCGACCGATATGCGCGCCGACGCCGGCTGTCCACCGAACCGGTGTCCCGGCCGATCGAACCCGCATGATCGCGCCGGTCGTCGGAGTCACCGGAATTGCCGATACGGCTACCCCGTCCACCCCGCCTGCGACGAGTGTCCTACTCCCCCGAATCGGCACCTCGGTGGCACTCACCGTTGCGGTGATGGTGTCGTCGGCTCCCTCCTTGCTCCCCCGTCCGGCCGTCACCCAGGCCTTGCTCACCGGCGTGCTGATGGCGAGTGCGCTCGCGGTCGCATGGTCGGCCCGTCGCGCGTTCGGCTCACCCACACCCGCTCGACCACGTCTGCAAGCCTGGTCGGCGAGTGCAGGCACACTGATGTCGATCGGTTCGATGACCGCGAACGTCATGTGGCAGAATCGATTACGGGTCGCCATGGATGTCGGGACGGTGAACTGGCGGTACGCAGCGGAGGTCGCGGCAGGGGCAATCTGCGTTGCAGTGGTTCTCTGCGGACTCGGCCGTGCGGCCACCGGGTTCGGCTGCGCACTCGGCGGGGGTCGAACGATGATCCTGATTGCCGTCGCAGGCCTTCTGTCGTATTCCGTTGCCGCGCCCACGGTCGGGTCTGTCATCCGAAACTCGTTCTCGGCCTCGAACTCCGTTGTAGACGAGACGATGCTCGCTCCGAGTTCGAACGCGAGATCAGGAGCTCCGTCCTCGCTCGTCCCGTGGCGCACGCTCGGCAGAGAGGGCAGGAAGTTCGTCTCCGGCGGTCTCGATCCCAGCACCGTGCGGGTCTACGTAGGGCTCGATTCGGCCCCGACACTCGATCAGCGAGTCGCGTCGGCCGTCGCCGACATGGATCGAGCCGGTGCATTTCAGCGCAGCGTCGTGATCGTCGCGATACCGACCGGATCGGGGTGGGTGGACGAGAACGCTGTCACCGGTGCCGAAAGCAGATTCGGCGGTGATGTCGCCACCGTGGCGGTGCAGTACTCGAACGCGCCCAGTTGGGCGACATTCCTGTTCGCCGAGGACGACGCGCGCAGTTCCGCGGACGCGGTGGTTCGCGCGGTCGCGGAGCGCGCGGCATCGGAACCTACACCGCCCGACGTCATCGTGTACGGCCAGAGTTTGGGCGCGGTGGCGGGCAGCGACGCATATCTCTCTATCGGGCGGAGCAATCCGGGTGTCTGCGGTGCCGTCTGGGCGGGACCGCCCGCCGGAGCCGTGAACACCGAGGGCGCAACGGTACTGGCGAATTCTTCGGACCCGGTGGTTCGATGGTCGGCCGACCTGCTGTGGTCACCACCGAACACGTCCAATACCCGACCCGACGCACCGATGCCGATGTGGCTCCCGATCGTCGGCTTCGTCCAGACGTCCGTCGATCTCGCCGCTGCGCTCGATGTCGGTGCCGGTCACGGCCATCGGTACGGAACCGACCAGGGCACCACGATGCACCGGTGTCGTTGATGGTGGTACTCCGAGACGACACCGTGCGTCAGTCGAGCAGACCCACGCGCCCGCCGAGCCAGTCCATCTCCTGTTCCAGCGCCGGAGCCCAGACCTGCATCGAGTGTCCACCGGGCAGCTCGCTGTAGTGCACGTCGAGGCCCGCAGCCTCTGCTGCCCTGTACGCTCGCTCGGTCTGCGGCCGGAACTCTTCGTCGTCGGCTCCCACGACGAAGGCACCGGCCGAATCGGGAAAGCTGGTGCGCGAGAGTATGTTCAGCGGAGTCGTGCGCTCGAAACGCGCCTCGTTCGCCGGGGTGTCCGTGCCGTATGCCGCTGCAACGGATTCACTTCTCGTGCCCCGACGTTGCTCGTCCTCACCGGAGATATCGAGAAAGGTGGGGTACACCGACGGTGCCGTCACCGCCAGCTGCAGCGCGCACGTTCCCCCATAGGAATAGCCGCCGACCGCCCAGGCCCTCGGATCCGAGGACACCCGAAAATTCGACCGAATCCACTGCGGCACATCGACCGACAAGTACGTCGCGGCATTTCCGAGATCCGAATCCATGCACATCGGATTCGCCTCGGTGTCCCCCAGGCCGTCGGCCACCACGACGATCGGGGCCGCGCCGCCGTGACGTGCTGCGAAGTCGTCCATCGTCTGGGCCAGACGACCACCCTCGATCCAGTCGACGACATGACCGGGTTGACCGGTGAGCAGCACCAGCACCGGTAGGTCGCTCGCGCCGGCATCGTACGACGCCGGAACGTAGACGGTCGCGGACCGCGCGGCGAAGTGCGACACCGTGCCCGGCACGTCCACGTCGACCAACCTGCCGGTGCCCTCGGCCTGCACGGCCGGTCGGTGGCCCAGTGCCACGGCCGCCGTCGGGTATCGAGTGACGGTCAGATTGGTGAGCACTGTCGCCGCCACCAGAAGCGAGGCACCGAGACCGAGAGCGCTCAGCGCGCCGAACACCGTTCCCAGGGCTCGGCCCCGCCGGACCCTCAGGACGACAGCAAGGACCAGAACCGCCGCCACGACAGCGGTCGCAGTCAACGCGACCGCGGGCACTGCACCGGACAGCAGGGGCAGATGAGCCAGATCGGCAGCCCACCGATGCAGCACCTCGAACTACCTCAGATCGCCGCGAGCGGCCTCGTATGCGGCACCTACGCGGTAGAGCCGCTCGTCCGCGAACGCCGGAGCCATGATCTGCAGACCCACGGGAAGTCCGTCCTCGGAGGCGAGACCCGACGGTACCGACATCGCGCAATGACCCGCGAGGTTCGTCGGCAGCGTGCAGAGGTCGTTGAGGTACATCGCCATCGGATCGTCCACCTTGTCCCCCAACGGGAATGCCGTCGTCGGGGTCGTCGGCGACACCAGCACGTCGACCTTCTCGTATGCGGCATCGAAGTCACGGGCGATCAACGTGCGCACCTTGAGGGCCGAGCCGTAATAGGCGTCATAGTATCCCGCGGACAGGGCGTACGTCCCGATCATGATGCGACGCTTGACTTCCGGTCCGAACCCCTGCGCGCGCGTGGTGGCCATGACCTGCTCGGCGCTGTGCTTGCCGTCGTCGCCCGCCCGCAATCCGTACCGCATGCCGTCGAACCGAGCCAGGTTGGACGACACCTCCGACGGAAGAATCAGGTAGTAGGCGGCCAATGCGTGCACGAAGTTGGGGCACGACACCTCGACCACCTCGGCACCGAGTTCGGTGAGTGTCGCCACTGCGGTATCGAAGGACGAGATGACACCCGGCTGGTACTTGTCCGAGTGCAGTTCCTTGACGACACCGACGCGCACGCCCGTCAGGTCACCGCGAGCACCCTCACGTGCCGCTGCGACCACCGGTCGAACTGCCGTCTCCACCGACGTGGAGTCCCGCGCGTCGTATCCGGCGATGACCTCGTGCAGCAACGCGGTGTCGAGCACGGTCCGGCCACACGGGCCGCCCTGATCGAGTGACGAGGCACAGGCGATCAGTCCGTAGCGCGAGACGCTGCCGTAGGTCGGCTTGGTTCCCACTGTGCCGGTCAGTGCCGCCGGCTGACGGATCGATCCGCCGGTGTCGGTGCCGATGGCCAGCGGGGCCTGGTACGACGCGAGCGCCGCAGCGCTGCCGCCGCCCGAGCCGCCGGGGATGCGGGTGGTGTCCCAGGGGTTCTTGGTCGGTCCGTAAGCCGAGTTCTCGGTGGACGAGCCCATCGCGAACTCGTCCATGTTGGTCTTGCCCAGCACCGGAATGCCTGCTGCGCGCAGCTTGGTGGTCAGCGTCGCGTCGTACGGCGACATCCACCCGTCCAGAATCTTGGATCCGGCCGTCGTCGGCATGTCGGTCGTGGTGAACACGTCCTTGAGGGCCAACGGCACGCCGGCCAGAGCCGATGCCGGTGCATGTCCCGCAGTCAATCCCGCATCGACGTCGGTCGCCGCTGCGAGCGCCTCGGCTCCTGCGACATGCAGAAAAGCGTGCAGGTCGCCATCGACCTCGGAGATTCGGTCGAGATGCGCCCGAGTCACCTCGACGGCGCTGATCTCACGCGCGTGGATACGGGTGGCGAGCTCGGACGCGTCGAGCTTCGTCAGGTCGGTCATTCGCTCTCTCCCAGAATCTGCGGCACCGCGAAACGGCCCTCCTCGGCGTTCGGTGCACCGGACAGCGATTGCTCCGGCGTCAGGCCGGGAACGATCACGTCGGGACGCGTCACATTCACGATGTCACTGGGGTTGGCCGTCGGCGGAACGTCGTCCGTCGCCACCTCCGCCACTGCCTTGACGTGATGAAGAATCGAATCCAACTGGCCGGCGAACTCGTCGAGTTCGGCGTCGCTGAGAGCCAAGCGCGACAGCCGGGCGAGGTGAGCGACCTCGTCGCGGGAGATGTCTGGCACCGCGTAGACCCCTTTCAGACAGTAGGAGCGGAGCCTGCAGAAGCGGCCCCGTATTCGTACAGAGCGAACCGCGCTGGTTCGCGAACGCCGTCCAGCCTAGTGCGCAGCATTACGCAGGCTTCACTCACTCCTCGTGGCCGCGTGGAGTGTCGGAATTGTCACGGCCCGCGTTGCGCGACGTACCGGACAGGTCGAAGATGCAAGGATTGCTCGAGCCGGGGTGCATCTTGTTCCCAGGAGTGGAGCCTGCGGAACGACCCCAGAGCGAAATACCACCTGCCGGCAACGACCGATGACGCTGGGGTGGCCGAAGTACATCAGAAGTCGAAAGGGAGCGTGACATGTCCTACCTGCTCCGCGTCCAACTGCCGGACCGGCCGGGCAGCCTCGGATCGTTGGCCGTCGCGCTCGGTTCGGTCGGGGCGGACATCCTCTCCCTCGACGTCATCGAACGCGGCGACGGCTACGCAGTCGACGATCTGGTGGTCGACGTTGCTCCGGGTTCGCTTCCGGACACGCTGATCACTGCGGCCGAGAACCTCACAGATGTCCGGGTCGATTCCATCCGCCCGTACACCGGCGTCCTCGACACGCACCGCGAACTGGAATTGATCGATCGCGTCGCAGCGGCGTCCGACGATCGACTTCAGGTGCTCGTCGACGGAGCTCCCCGCGTCCTTCGAGTGGGGTGGAGCACTGTCGTCGCCACCAACGCGCACGGCCCGTTCCGTCTGGTGGGCAGCTCGGGGGCTCCCGAGACTCACGCCGCGGAGCTACCGTGGTTCCCGCTGCACGCCCCCGCCGCTCTGGATTCCGACGCCGAGTGGGTGCCCCAGGTATGGCGCGACATGGACACCAAGATCGCCGCCGCGCCTCTCGGCAACACCGGCACCGTGCTGATGCTGGGCAGGCCTGGAGGCCCGGAGTTCAGGCCCTCGGAGGTTGCCCGGCTCGGCTATCTCGCCGGCATCGTCGCGACGGTACTGAACTGACGCGACCGAACTGACACGACCGGCCCGATCAGTCCGCCGAACCGGGTTCTGCGTCGGTCGGAGCCACCGCGTCGGGTCCCTCGGTCAACAGCAGGGTGAATCCCGCTTCGTCGAGCACCGGCACGCCGAGCTCGATTGCCTTGTCGTGCTTGGACCCAGGAGCTTCGCCGACGACCACGAACGCTGTCTTCTTGGACACCGAACCTGCGGCCTTGCCACCTCGCAGCAGAATCGCTTCCTTGGCCTCGTCGCGTGAGTAGGACGTCAGCGACCCGGTGACCACGATCGACAGCCCCTCGAGATTGCGGTCGATCGACGCATCGCGCTCGTCTTCCATTCGCACGCCCGCGGCCCGCCACTTGTCGACGATGGCGCGGTGCCAGTCGACCTCGAACCACTCGGAGACCGCGGCCGCGATGGTGCCGCCCACCCCGTCGACCGCCGAGAGTTCCTCGACGGACGCTGCCCGGATCCGCTCGAGGCTGCCGAACTCCCCCGCCAGTGCGCGGGCTGCGGACGGCCCCACGTGTCGAATCGACAGACTGACGAGCACCCGCCACAGCGGCTGGTTCCGTGCGGTGGCCAGGTTGTCGAGCAACTTACGACCGGTGGCAGACAACGCCCCGGACTTGGTGCGAAAGATCGCCGTCTTCATCAGGTCGTCTTCGGTGAGCGAGAACAGATCGCCTTCGTCGTCGATCGCACCGGTGGCCAGGAGGTCGGATGCGGCCTCGTAGCCCAGACCCTCGATGTCGAATCGCTGCCGCTCGGCGACGAAGAACACTCGCTCGCGACGTTGCGCCGGGCAGAACTGCGAGTTGGGGCACCGCAGGTCGGCGTCGCCCTCCTTGGCCGGGGCCAGGGGCGTCGAGCACTCCGGGCACTCGGTGGGCATGACGAACTCGGTCTCGTCACCGGTCCTGGCGTCGACGACGGGGCCGAGAACCTCCGGAATGACCTCTCCCGCTTTGCGAATGGTCACGGTGTCGCCGATCAGAACGCCCTTGCGCTTGACCTCCGAGCCGTTGTGCAGCGTCGCGAGCGACACCGTGGAGCCGGCCACGAGTACCGGCGTCATGTACGCGAACGGCGTCACTCGGCCCGTCCGGCCCACGCTGACGCGGATGTCGAGCAGCGTCGTGGTGACTTCCTCGGGTGGGTACTTGTACGCGATGGCCCACCGCGGCGCGCGAGACGTCGTCCCGAGTCGACGATGCAGCGACATGTCGTCGATCTTGACGACCAGGCCGTCGATTTCGTGTTCGACGTCGTGTCGGTGCTGGTCCCAGTAGACGACTTTCTCGATGACGGCGTCGACGCCTCGCACGCGGGTCGTGTGGGTGGAAATGGGCAGACCCCAGGCGCGGAGTGCCTCGTAGGCGTGCCACTGCGACTCGGGTGTGAACCCCACCATGCGGCCGAAGCCGTGGCAGATCATTCCCAGACGACGCTTGGAGGTGACCGCCGGATTCTTCTGTCGCAGCGACCCGGCCGCCGAGTTCCGTGGATTCGCGAACGGGGGCTTGCCCTCTGCCACGAGTGAGGCGTTGAGCGCCTGGAAGTCCTCCAGCCGGAAGAAGACCTCGCCGCGCACTTCCAACAACTCCGGCACGGGGTACTGCTCGCTACCCGTCAGGGTGTCCGGGATGTCCTCGATCGTGCGTGCGTTGAGCGTCACGTCCTCACCGGTACGTCCGTCGCCTCGGGTGGCGCCGCGCACGAGCGTGCCGTTCTCGTACACCAGATTCAGTGCAACGCCGTCGATCTTGACCTCGCACAGATACTCCAGATCCGGCCCTGCCTCGGTCTCGACCCGTTTGGCCCAGGCACGAAGCTCGTCGTGATCGAACACGTTGTCCAAGCTCAACATTCGTTCCAGATGGTCGACGGCGGTGAATTCCGTCGCGAAGCCACCCCCGACGAGTTGCGTCGGTGAATCCGCCGTGCGCAGATCCGGGTGCGCCTCTTCCAGATCGTTCAGCTCACGCAGCAGCGCATCGAACTCGCCGTCGGACACGAGCGGCGCATCGCGAACGTAGTAGCGGAACTGATGACCGCGCACTTCCTCGGCCAGCATCTGCCATCGCTCGCGATCGGCCGACGACGCGGCGTCGAGTTCGACATCGACGGTCCCTGCGGTCTCGTCGTTTCCTACGGGCGGTTCGGTCGATTCGGGCACGTGTCGAAGATTATCCGACCCCACCGACAGAGTGGCACCGGCTGCAGCGCAGCGACTACCGTCCCATCAGACCCAGCAACAGCGTCGCGGCGACGATCGCCACCGCACAGATACCGGCGGTCAATGCGAAGCCGGTCACGAAGGAGTCGGCGTAGATGCCGCCGAGCACGGAGGCCATCACCGACAACAGCACTCCGGCGGGTAGTCCACGTCGCTGGGCATCCGATAGCCGATACATCGCACGATCATCGCAGAGGTCGCACCCGAGCACACCGGCGCATCGAACGACGTCGGTTCGAGGCCTCAGATCTCGTCGATGACCAAGCTGTTTCCACCGGACTGCTTGGACCGGTACATCGCCGCGTCCGCCGTGCGGGCTGCTCTGCCGACCACCGACTTGCCCACGTCCCACAGAGCCGAGTCTTCGCGCAACAACGCCATTCCCACACTGACGGTGACGGGGATGTCGTCACGGCGGTCCCAGAGCACTCGAACGACATCGAAGCCGAGATCGACCATCCCCCGCGCATCACCGACCATGGCGACGAGGAACTCCTCGCCACCGGTTCGGGCGAGCACTCCGCCCTGATGCCGGACCAAGCGGCGCAGCCGATCGGCGACCCGCACGATCACTTCGTCGCCGCGGCTGTGCCCGAATCGGTCGTTGACCGACTTGAACTTGTCGATGTCGACAACCAGGAAGGCCATGGACATACCCCGCTTGCTGGCCTGGTGCCACAGGTCCAGCAGTTCGCTGTCGATGCCCCGCCGGTTGTACACCCCGGTCAGTGGATCGAGAACCGACCGCTTGGCGTCGTTGGACAGCGTCGTCCACGCCACTTGAGCGAATACGGGTACTCCCACTGTCGCCAGAAGGAGAACCACCGTCGCGGTCGCGACAGCGGGTCCGTCGATGGAGTCCACCTCGCCGTCCATCACCGACAGGAAGGTCTCAACGCCGAACCCGATGATGAACGTCGCGGTCCACACGAGGTGCGCCACCAGCAGTCGCGGACTGAGGAAGTAGGTGCAGAACGCTCCGGTGACTGCGAACAGCACGGTTCCGATCAGCGACGCGACAGGTGCGTACAGAATCAACACCGAGGTCGTGAGAATGTCCCCGAAGGCCAGAAACACGACGAAGAATTTCTTCCCCGGCAGCGGTCCGAGGACGCACCGTGCGGCGACGAACACCTGAGTGACGAGAACGAAGAAAACCCATCCGATCGCCACGCTGCCCTGAGGACCGAGGTCGCTGAACAGCATCAGAATCGAGGTGAGGGCATAGATCGTGGTGGCGGTGCCGAACACGGCACGAATGATCCCGGTCAGCGGACGGGTCGACCGGTGATTGAGGATCCACTCGAAATCGTGCGGGGCCCGGTACCAGTCGGAGGTGGCCGCGGCCAGTTTCGCGAGGAGACCTCGGCGGTGCCTGCCGGAACGCCGGAGGGAGGCAACCTCATCGAAGTCCCGACCACCTGATGCCATTTCCGAACTCCCACGTATTCAACAGACCCCCAACGGCCATGTGAATAGTGTCACACCTGTTCGGCGTCCTGACGGGAGTGGGCTCGATCGGCAGAAGACCCCGGTCTTTCACTCCGACCGGCTGTGGGATCTCACAAAGAATCGGGTGAGTCTCCGAACGCGGCAGCCACGTCGCGGGCGAGTCCTGTTGCGCGACGGGCCCACTCCGGTGTGCTGCCGGCCAATCCACATGCAGGCGTCACAGAGATACGGGAGGCGAGAACCGATCTGTCGAAACCGAGTCGGTCGATCAACGTGACACCCGGCTCGGCCAGTTCACGCCAATGGGGTGGTCGCACGGGGGCTTCGGACGGAATCAACCCGAGCATCAGCGTCTTGCCGGATTGCAGCAGCTCACCGATTCCGTCGAAGTCGCTGCGGCGCAGCGCAGTCGCGTCGACGGCGACCGCGACGGCACGCGAACGACGAAGCAGGTCGAACGGAACGTCGCCGGCGCAGCAATGCACCGCAACGGGAAGGTCGATCGTCTCGATCAGCGAATCCAGCAGGTCGAGAACATCCGGTTCCGGGACCGCCCGCACCGAATCGAGCCCGGTGATGCCCGTCAGGCTACCGGCCAGAACGGCTGCGAGACTGGGTTCGTCGAGCTGAACGAGGACCTCGACTCCGAGCCGACGCGTCAACTCCGCGCAGTGCAGGCGCAGTCCTTCGCCGAGGGATTCGGCGAAATGCCGCAGCGCCCCGCGATCGGTCAGGGCCCGATGCCCGTGCCGAAGTTCGACCTGCGCTGCCATCGTGAACGGACCGGCGGCCTGGACCTTGATGGTGCGGCCGCTGCCGCGAAGCCCCGACACCTCCCACAGTTCCTCGAGTACGTCGAGGTCCTCGGCCAGGAAATCGGTCGCCCGGCGACCGGCGAGCATCGGACGTGGAACGACCCGATAGCCGGAGGTGCGCACGTCCAGTTCGACGTCGACCATGATGGCTCCGGTGCGACCGATCATGTCGGCACCCAGGCCGCGGGCCGGAAGTTCGACGATGTGCGGTAGCTCGGTGAACTCCCCGACGACGACTGCCGCGGCCTCACGGATGTCGGTGCCCGGCCACGAACCGATGCCGGTCGACAGTCCAGCGAAATCGCTCGGTGTCACTCGCGCTCGGATCGAGTGCCCGAAATGGTCGAGCTACCGATGACGATGTCTCCGTGAATGTCCTTGCGGTACAGCACCGCTGCCTGCCCCTTGGCCACACCGGTCAGTGGAGCCCGCAGTTGGATCTCCATACCGTCGCCCGCTGCCTCGGCGACGGCCTCGGTTAGTCCGCCGTGTGCGCGAACCTGGACGACGCACTCGATGGGGCCGGTCGGGGCGGTACCTTCGGTCCATACCGCGCGGTCTCCGCTGATCGCCCAGACGTCGAGCTTCTGCGCAGAGCCGACCATGACCGTGCCACTGTCGGGTTCGATCGACGTCACGTAGCGGGGACGGCCGTCCGCGGCCGGTCCTTCCACGCCGAGACCCTTGCGCTGGCCGATGGTGAAGCCGTGCACGCCCTCGTGATCCGCCAGTTCGACTCCGGTCTCGGAGTCGACGACCTTGCCCGGGCGCACGCCGATACGGGCACCGAGGAATGCGCGAGTGTCGCCCGAAGGGATGAAGCAGATGTCGTGACTGTCGGGCTTGTCGGCGACGGCCAAGCCACGCTCGGCAGCCTCCTCACGAATCTCCGACTTCGGGGTGTCTCCGATGGGGAACATCGCACGCGAGAGCTGCGCCTGGTTCAGTACGGCCAACACGTACGACTGGTCCTTGTCCGCATCCACGGCGCGGCGCAGCACTCCGTCGTGCAGCTGCGCGTAATGCCCGGTCGCGACGGCATCGAAGCCCAGCGCGAGAGCGCGGTCCGCCAGAGCGGAGAACTTGATCTTCTCGTTGCAGCGCAGGCACGGGTTCGGGGTCTCACCGGCGGCATAGGAGGCGACGAAATCGTCGATGACGTCCTCTTTGAAGCGATCGGCAAAATCCCATACGTAGAAGGGGATCCCGAGTACGTCGGCAGCTCGGCGAGCGTCACCCGCGTCTTCCTTGGAGCAGCAACCACGCGAACCGGTGCGCAGTGCGCCCGGAGCGGTCGACAGAGCCAGGTGCACGCCGACGACGTCGTGGCCATCGTCCACGGCACGGGCCGCGGCAACAGCCGAGTCGACTCCCCCGCTTATAGCAGCCAGAACACGCATCAGCGATTTCCTCCTCGAGCTCCGACGCCGGCCAATCCGGCGGCACGAGCGCGTTCGACGACCTGCGGCAGAGCCGCAAGCACAGTGGTGACGTCCGATTCGGACGAGCCGGTTCCCAGCGAGAACCGCAGTGATCCACGGGCGACGGCCGGATCGCACCCGAGCGCAATCAAGACATGACTGGCGCTGGCCACGCCTGCGGTACACGCCGAGCCCGTCGAGCATTCTATGCCTGCCGCATCGAGCAGCATCAACAAGGAATCACCCTCGCACCCGGGAAAGGTGAAGTGCACGTTCCCGGCCAGCCGGTCGTCGCCTTCCGGCCCGTTGAGGATCGCGTCGGGAACGGCGTCTCTGATTCCGTCGATCAACCGATCGCGGAGCGCTCTCAGTTCTGCGCGGTGCCGCACCGAGTTCTCGACGGTCGACCGCAGTGCAGCTGCCATCGCGACGACGCCCGCAGTGTCCGGGGTGCCCGATCGAACGTCTCGCTCGTGCCCCCCGCCGTGGAAGAGCGGAACACACGGGACCTGGCGGCCGAGCAGCAGCGCTCCGACGCCCTGGGGTCCACCGAATTTGTGTGCGGCGATACTGAGCGCGGACAGGCCGCTCTCGGCGAACCCGACGGGCAGATGCGGCACGGCCTGGACCGCATCGCTGTGCATCGGGACCCCGTACTCGGCGGCCACGGCAGCGAGCTCGGCGATCGGCATGACGGTGCCGATCTCGTTGTTGGCCCACATCACGGTGACGAGTGCGGTTTCGTCGGCATGCAGGGCCAGCTCGGCGCGCAGCGCGTCCGGAGTGACCCGCCCCTCCGCGTCGACCGGGAGCCAGGTGACACTCGCACCGTCGTGTGCGACGAGCCACTCCACCGCGTCGAGCACCGCGTGATGCTCCACCGAGCTGGCGATGATCCTGGTCAGTGCGGCATCGGAGTCTCGACGTGCGGCGAAGATGCCCTTGACGGCGAGGTTGTCACTCTCGGTGCCACCGGAGGTGAAGATCACCTCGGACGGGCGCGCACCCAGGTCGGCGGCGATCGACTCGCGAGATTCCTCCACCCGACGCCGAGCGGACCGACCGGAGGTGTGCAGCGAGGACGCGTTGCCCACCGTGGCGAACACAGAGGTCATCGCCTCGATCGCGCTCGGCAGCATCGGGGTCGTCGCTGCGTGATCGAGGTACACCGGTGGCCGCGGCGGGACGGGAGCAGTCGTACTGCGCACAGAAGGCATAACAGGCTAAACGATACCCGCTGCCGTGACCGCGGACCTACCTGCGCGAGGTGGGTCCGCGGTCACGGTGATCGATGTTCGGTCAGGCCGCCGCAACCGTCGGCGGCATCGGGCTGTGATCGGCCTCGGCCATCACCTCGTGCACGGTGGGGTCGTAGACGTCCTTCCTCGGTCGTTCCGCAAGCTCCACTCCGTCGCGTCGAATCGCGGCCTCGCACCGTCGGGCGAGGTCGCGTCGATCGCCACCGGGTGCCTCCGGGGCAGTGAACTCGACCTCGGCACGCAATCCTCGCAACCGGAAGATCCGGCCGATGGATGCACCGATCGTTTCGTCTCCCACGAAGCACGTGGCGGTGGTCTGCTCGCCGGTCCGGTCCAGGTAGCGCAGCCGAATGGGCTGTACCCAGGTCTCCGAATCGATCGCGGCCTGAAGCAGCGCCGGCCGTAGCGAGCCGTGTGCGCGACCACACCAGGTGGTGGCCTCGGGGAAGACGACGACCGATCCGCCGGCGCGGACACGATCGGCCACCTGATCGACGACGCCGGGGAGCTGGTGCAGTCGAGCTCGATCGATCGGAAGCACCTTCATGGCCCGCGCGAGGCGACCGAGCACCGGCCAGTCGATCAGGTCGGCACGTGCGACGAAGGTCGACGGCTGTACCGCGGTGAGCACGACGACGTCGGTCCAGGAGATGTGACCGGCGACATGCAGTGCGCCTGCGGCGGTTCGGGAGCGTTCGCGCTCGGAGCGAGCGTCGAGCACCGTCAGGTCGATCCCGATGGCGAACAGCAGAGTGCGAGCGCCGATCCGCGTCAGCGAACGGCGAACCCGCGGGAAAGGAACCCCGAGGACGACCAACACCGGCAGCAGCCCGAACGCCGCCACCGCCAGTACGATTCGGAGCGCGAGGACCACTCGTCCCACCGTCGGTGGGTTCTTCGGCAGACAGCCGTCACTGCACGGCGACGACGGCATCCACGCGTGCGCGCGCACGATCGGTCGTGTCACCGGACACCCGACTCGAACGTCGTTGCCGCCGAACGCAAGCGGTCGAGATAGCGAGTGTTGGTCTCGTGCAGGCCGAGCAGAGCGACGAAATCGGCGACACCGAATTCGGGATCGTGCGCCGGCTCACCGCAGATCGAGGCACCGAGTCGAAGGTAACCGTTCATCAACGGCGGCATCGAGGTTCGCTTCGCGGGTTCGATGTCGATCAGGTCCACCCCGTCGACGACGACCGGAGAATACGGCCGGACCCGACGGTCGAGCGGCGTAGCGTGCTTGCCCAACAGGCGGTCTCGAACACTGCGAACGTTGGCCCCGATGGGGTCCCCTGGTGCCGACTGCATGGGCACCGACACGCATCCCATCACCCACTCGTATCCCGTCACATCGAGGTAGTGCAGGATTCCGGCCCACATCAACCCGAGCACGGACCCGGATCGATGGTCGGGATGAACTGCAGCCCTTCCCATTTCGACAATATTCATGCCGACGGGATCGAGTGCGGAGATATCGAATTCGGTAGCCGTGTAGTACCCGCCTGCAGACACGGCGGCCTGCGGCGGCAACATGCGGTAGCAGCCGACGAACGTGTCGGTCCACTGGTCACGAACGAGCAGGTGATCACAGAATTCGTCGAACCGATCGGCGTCGAGGCCGTCGGTGTCGGTGGGAATGGAAAACCCCGGCTCGGAAGCGAACACCTCGTAGCGCAGACGCTGCGCCGCGAGTCGGTGCTCCGGGTCGGTGGACAACACGAGCGAGTAGCGGTCGGTGGCCGGGAGGATCGATGCAGTCGAGCTCATGACGGAAGTGGTCATGAGGTGTGTCTAACGAGCGGGGAAGGCCACCGGGCATCGTCGGGGAAACGTGTCGGAAGAGTTTGTGTGAACAAGGTTGCGCTGCTCGACACGACAGGCCCCCACCGCGCGGGCGGTGGGGGCCTGTCGGAACAGCGCTCGGAAGAGCTATCCCTTGTGCTTCTTGACTGCTTCGGTCAGCTGCGGTGCGACGTTGAAGAGGTCACCGACGATGCCGTAGTCGGCGATCTCGAAGATGGGCGCTTCCTCGTCCTTGTTTACCGCGACGATCGTCTTCGAGGTCTGCATGCCTGCACGGTGCTGGATGGCTCCGGAGATACCCAGTGCGACGTACAGCTGCGGGGAGACGGTCTTGCCCGTCTGACCCACCTGGAACTGGCCGGGGTAGTAGCCGGAGTCGACAGCGGCGCGCGAGGCACCGACTGCGGCACCGAGCGAGTCGGCCAGATCCTCGACGACGGAGAACTTGTCGGCACTGCCGACACCGCGTCCACCGGAGACGACGACCGACGCCTCGGTGAGCTCCGGACGGTCGCCACCGACGATCGGGTCACGCGAGGTGACCTTGACGGCCCCCTCTTCCTGCGCGGGGACCTCGACGGTTTCGCGGGTGCCCGCTCCGGCCTTGGGCTCGGCCTCGACTGCGCCGGGACGCAGCGAGATGACCGGAACGTCGCCGTTGGCCTTCGCCTCGACGGTGAACGCACCACCGAAGATGGAGTAGACGGCACTGCCGTCGCCGTTCAGGGCGACGACGTCGTTGTGGTAGCCCGAGCCGAGGCGTGCTGCGAGTCGTCCCGCAACTTCCTTGCCCTCGATCGTGGCTGCGGTGATGATCGCTGCAGGCGAGACCGACTCCGCGAGTGCCGACAGCACGTCGACCTTCGGGGTGACGAGGAATCCGTCGACTGCGTCGGATTCTGCGGCGTAGATCTTCTCGGCACCGGCTTCGGTCAGCGCGTCGGCGACCTTGTCGGTGGTGCCGACCGGGCCGGTGACGACCGCGGACGGCTCACCCAGCGCGCGAGCGGCGGTGATCAGCTCGGTGCTGACCTTCTTCAGTGTTCCCTCGACGTGCTCCACGAGCACGAGTACTTCTGCCATGACTTGCTCCTCGTTTGTCTTCGATTGCTCGGTGGGGCGGGATCAGATGATCTTCTGGCCGACGAGGTAGGTGGCGATCTTGTCGCCGCCGTCGCCCTCGTCGGTGAGCCGCTCGCCTGCAGTCTTGGGAGGCTTGGGGGTGGACGACGTGACTGTCGTTCCGGCGTTGTCGACGCCGACGATGCCGTCCTCGACACCGATGTCGGCGAGCGTGATGGTCTGCACCGTCTTCTTCTTGGCGGCCATGATGCCCTTGAACGACGGGAAGCGCGGTTCGTTGATCTTCTCGGTGACGCTCACGATGGCGGGCAATGCGGCTTCGAGGCCGAAGATGCCTTCGTCGGTTTCCCGCTCGCCGGTGACCTTGCCGTCGACGACGGTGAGCTTGCGCAGCTGCGTCAGGGCCGGGATCTGCAGGTATTCGGCGATGATCGCGGGAACGGCACCGGTGCGACCGTCGGTGGCCTCGTTGCCTGCGATGATGAGATCGGCCGGCTCGTCGTTCTCGAACGCGACGTTGCCGAGCGCTGCGGCCAGCGCGTATCCGGTCTGGATCGCGTCGGAGCCGTGCAGGGTCGGGTCGTTGAGGTGCACTGCACTGTCTGCACCCATCGACAAGGCCTTGCGGATGGCATCGGTGGCGCGATCGGGGCCTGCGGACAGAACCTTGACCTCACCGCCCTGGGCTTCCTTGATGAGCAGTGCTTCTTCGACGGCCCGCTCGTTGATCTCGTCGAGGACGGCGTCGGCAGCCTCGCGATCGAGGGTGTAGTCACCGTCGGTGAGCTTGCGCTCGGACCACGTGTCTGGAACCTGCTTGATCAAAACAACGATGTTCGTCATGGGTCTGCGTCGACCTCCTGGTCATGTTCTGCTGATCGTGAGTGTTCTAACGGTTCGTGCAGTTCTACGGTCTGGGACGAGGTTACCTCACCGTAGTTACCCGTGGGTAACATACCTCCCTGCCTGTCCGACCATACATCTGCACCCCGACTGTTATGGAGACCACGTTGGCTTACCTCTCCCACGCCTCCACTAACCTTCCGTCGGTGAACGATTCTTCGGCTCAGGCACCGGTACCGGAACCACTCCCCCTCACCGGCGAGAGAACGGTGCCGGGTATCGCCGAGGAGAACTACTGGTTCCGCCGCCACGAGGTGGTCTACCGCGCACTCGTCGAGCGCTGTCGCGATCGAACGGTGCTCGAAGCGGGATCGGGAGAAGGCTACGGAGCCAACATGATTGCCGATGTCGCGACCCACGTTCTCGGCCTCGACTACGACGCGTCGGCCGCCGCACACGTGCATGCCCGCTACCCGAGGGTGACGATGCTGCGTGGCAACCTCGACCGCCTTCCCGTCGCCGATTCCTCGATCGATGTCGTCGTCAATTTCCAGGTGATCGAGCACCTGTGGGATCAAGGTGCGTTCCTCGCCGAAGTGCACCGGGTGCTCGCACCCGGGGGGATTCTGTTGATCAGCACGCCGAACCGCATCACGTTCTCGCCCGGCCGCGACACACCGCTCAACCCCTTCCACACCCGCGAACTCGACGCGGCCGAACTCACCGAGCTTCTGGTGGACGCTCGGCTCGAGGTCGACGAACTCACCGGAGTGCGGCACGGACACACCCTGGCCGCTCTCGACGCCAAGCACGGCGGTTCGTTCATCGACGCTCAGATCGAACGAGCCCTGGCCGGTGAACCCTGGCCTGCCGAACTCACCGAGGACGTCGCGGCAATCTCGATCGACGATTTCGACATCAGCGCCGACCGTATCGACGACAGCCTCGACCTGGTCGCCGTCGCCCGCAAGAGCTCGAGCACGGTGATCGGGTGACATCCGGTGCAACCGTGCCGGGCATGTTCTCCCTCGTTCTGCACTCCCACCTCCCGTGGTTGGCCAATCACGGACGCTGGCCGGTAGGCGAGGAATGGCTGTATCAGTCCTGGGCCGACTGCTACCTGCCGCTCACCGCGGCACTGGAGCAGCTGGCCGACGACGGCTACACCGACGTACTGTCGCTGGGGATCACCCCGGTGCTCGCTGCTCAACTCGACGATCCACACTGCCTGTCCGGAATGCACCACTGGCTCGGAAACTGGCAGCTCAGAGCCCACGAGGCGACCGACCGCGACCTGTCCGTTCGTGAACACCGAGGTTCTGCCGCTGCGCTCGATCGATTCGAGTCCCGGTGGCGGCACGGCGGGTCCGCGGTCCTTCGACCGCTGGTCGACACCGGAACCGTCGAACTGCTGGGCGGCCCGTTGGCGCACCCGTTCCAGCCGCTGCTCGATCCCCGACTACGCGCATTCTCGCTTCGGGAAGGCCTGCTCGACGCCCGTGCTCGGTGGGGCACCACGCCCCGAGGCATCTGGGCACCCGAATGCGGATTCACCCCCGGCATGGAAACCGAATACGCCGCGGCCGGGGTCTCGCACTTCATGGTCGACGGGCCCGCGATGCGCGGAGACACCTCCCTCGGCAGGCCGGTGTGGGACTCCGATGTCGTTGCGTTCGGACGCGATCTTCCGGTCAGCTACCGCGTCTGGTCACCGAAGTCCGGCTATCCCGGCCACGGTTCCTATCGGGATTTCCACACCTACGATCACGCCACCGGTCTCAAGCCGGCCCGGGTCACCGGCCGCTCGGTCGCGTCGAACGACAAGGCTCCCTACGATCCCGAGCGGGCTGCGGCCACGGTGGACCGTCACGTCGCCGACTTCGTCGATGTGGTTCGCAGGCGCCTGATCTCCGAATCCGAGCGGATCGGTCGCGACGCCCTGGTCGTCGCTGCATTCGACACCGAGCTGTTCGGACACTGGTGGCACGAGGGCCCACAGTGGCTCGGCAAGCTCATGCGCGCGCTTCCCGCCGCTGGCATCACCGTCGGCACGCTCGGCGATGCGCGCGAGCAAGGTTACGTCGGAGCGCCACTCGAACTGCAGGATTCGTCGTGGGGATCGGGCAAGGACTGGCGCGTGTGGGCGGGCGACGACGTCGCCGACCTGGTCGCGCTCAACTCCGAGGTGTCTCGGACCGCTCTCGACGCCGTCGATACCGCCCGAGATGCGCAGCATCGCGCCGGTGGACCGGAACTACGCAATCGGGTCAACGATCAGATACTGCGTGAGACACTGATGGCCGTGGCCAGCGACTGGGCATTCATGGTCAGCAAGGATTCCGCCGCAGGCTATGCCCGGGAACGGGCGCACGTCCACGCACATGCGCTGCGCGAGATCGCTGCCGCGGCCGCAGGTGGTTCACCCGGCCGGGCGCACGACCTGGCTGGGCAATGGAACCGCGCGGACGGACTGTTTCCTGCGCTGGATGCGCGCCGATTGCCCGGTGCACACGGTGGCGGCGAGCGAGAAGGTGCAGGGGGGCGTCGATGAAGATTCTGATGGTGTCGTGGGAGTACCCACCCGTGGTGGTCGGCGGTCTCGGTCGGCACGTCCATCACCTGGCGACCGAACTGGTCCGATGCGGGCACGAGGTCGTGGTTCTGTCGCGTCGACCCACCGGAACCGACGCCGCCACTCACCCGACGTCCCATCACATCGAGGACGGGGTGCTCGTGGTCGCCGTCGCCGAGGACCCGGCTCACTTCGTCTTCGGTGAGGACATGCTCGCGTGGACCCTCGCGATGGGGCACGCGATGGTGCGTGCCGGCGTCGCGCTGGGAAAGCCGGGTCTGGGAGACGGCTGGCAACCCGACGTCGTTCATGCCCACGACTGGCTCGTCGCGCATCCGGCGATCGCGCTCGCCGAGTTCTACGACGTGCCTCTCGTCTCGACCATCCACGCCACCGAGGCCGGACGCCACAGCGGTTGGATCTCCGGCCCCGTCAACCGCCAGGTGCACTCCGTCGAGTGGTGGCTCGCCAACGATTCCGATGCGGTGATCACCTGCTCGGCTTCGATGAAGGACGAGGTCACCACCCTGTTCGGAGTATCCGAGTCGGCGGTGAAGGTGATTCGCAACGGAATCGACCGGTCCACCTGGCACTTTCGGCGACGAGAGCCTCGATCGGAGCCGGCCAAGTTGCTCTACGTCGGCCGACTCGAGTACGAGAAGGGCATCCAGGATGCCATCGCAGCCCTACCCCGCATCCGACGAAGCCACCCGGGTACCACCCTGCACATCGCCGGCGAAGGAACACAGTTCGCTTGGCTGGCCGGTCTGGCGCGCACGCACCGAGTTGCCCGCGCAGTGTCGTTCCTGGGCAACCTCGACCACACCGAACTACTCGGCTGGCTGCACGGAGCCGACGCCATCGTCCTGCCCAGTCGGTACGAACCGTTCGGCATCATCGCGCTCGAGGCCGCCGCTGCGGGCACCCCGCTGGTCGCGTCCACCGCAGGCGGTCTGGGTGAAGCCATCGTCGATGGCGTGACCGGCCTGTCCTTCGAGCCCGGCGACGTCGGTGGGCTGGCCGCCGCCGTGCGGCGTGTTCTCGACAACGCCGATGCCGCCCAGGAACGTGCCGTGGCCGCCCGCGAGCGCCTCACCGTCGATTTCGACTGGAAGCACGTCGCCGAATCGACGGCCGAGGTCTATCTGGAAGCCAAACGCAAGGTTCGGCATCCGCTGGCTCGCCCGCACATCGTCGAGCGCGCGCTCCCCGGCCGTACCTGAAAACAGGAGGGTCAGTTCTCCCGCGCCGCCTCGGCATGTCCGAGAGCCTTCTTGCGGGCGATATCCTCCAGCGCAGCAATGTACTTCGCGCGTTCGGCAGCACCTGCCTCCCAGGCGACCTTGCGATTGCGGACGACCTTGGCCGGGGCACCGACCGCGATGCTGTAGTCCGGGATCTCACCCTTGACCACCGCATGGGCTCCCAGCACGCAGCCCCGGCCGATCCGGGTCTCGCGCAGGATGGTCACCTTGGCCGCGATCCACGTGTCCGGACCGATTCTCACGGGCCCCTTCACGATCCCCTGATCCTTGATCGGCATGTTCACATCGTCCATCCGATGATCGAAATCGCAGATGTAGCACCAGTCGGCCACCAGCGTCGACGCGCCGATCTCGATGTCGAGGTAGGTGTTGACGACGTTGTCCTTGCCGAACACCACCTTGTCGCCGATCCGCAGCGAACCCTCGTGACAGCGAATGGCATTGCCGTCGCCGATGTGTACCCAGCGACCGATCTCGAGGCGCGAGAGCTCGGGAGTGGAATGAATCTCGACGTTCTTGCCGAGAAACACCATGCCCTTGAGGATCACGTGCGGATTGGCCAGCTTGAACTTCGCGAGGCGGTAGTAGCGCACCAGGTACCACGGTGTGTACGCCTTGTTGGCGAGCACCCAGTCGAGGGACGCACGCGTGAGGAATCGCGCCTGTTCGGTGTCGCGTCGTCTCGACCCGCGCCAGCGTGTCCGCAGCGGCGCGTTCCACATACTCGTCATGGACGTTCACCCTAGTTTCTCGTTCGCCCGCTCTCTGCCGCCACCCTCGCGCGGGCTAGGGTTGCCTGTCGACTGTTGCTTGTCGGCAGAACGAACACAGACGCCCCGGCACCACGTCGGGCACGGACTCGAGTCATGGGGAGCGATCGATGCGCGGCGTCAGGGCCAAGGGCAGGACCGGCAGAAAGGTCACGGCGGTCGCAGCAGCGCTCGCGCTGGTGACCGTGAGCGGCTGCGGCACCGATACGTCGGCCATAGAACCACTCTCTCCCGATTCGTGGCCTGCAGCGCATGGGAACTCGCACAACAGCGGTGCCACCGCAGTGTCGGTGTCGACTCCACTGTCCCTGGACTGGACGCGCCCCACCGGCGGCACGGTGACCTCTCCGGTGTCCATCGGGTCGACCGGTCAGATGTTCGTCACTGCCGCCACCGAATCCGGCTGCAACCTCTTCTCCTTCGAGATCGACTCCGCACGCAAGCGCTGGTGCAATCGCGTCGGGCCGTCCGTCGTCACTGCCACGCCGACCGTCGATTCGGCGATCAACGTCTACATCGGCGACGACGGCGGCATGAACTCGTACAACGACCACGGGCAACTACGTTGGCGCACACCGGTGTACGGAGTGCCCAAGTCCGCCCAGTTCCTCGGGGACGGCAGCGTGCTCTCGGTCACCCAGATGGGGCAGATCAGCGTTCTGGATTCGCAGAACGGGCAACTTCGAGTACCGATCCTGGATCTGATTCCGACGCCGAATTTCCTGACCGACCCGAATTCCGATTTCCTGCCGGTCGACACCGGACTCGCCCAGTGCAGCTCGGGTGGATCCGAATGCCCCGTGCCCGCAGCGCCCGCGGTCGACAGTGCGACCGGAACGATCTACTTGACACTGTGGCGTCCCGGTTCGATTGCGCCACAGCTCGTTTCCCTGCAGTACAACCGAGACGGCTCTCCCGGTCTCGCCGAACGTTGGTCCTCGGACCTGCTGCCCGCCGGAGTCGCATCGAGTCCTGTGCTGTCCGAGGACGGGTCGACGGTCTACCTGGCCGATGTCGACGGCAGGCTGACCGCGTTCGACACCGCCGACGGGCGACAGAAGTGGACCGAGGGCACCGGGCTCGGCATCGGTGCGAGTCCCTCGATCGCCTCGGACGGCACGATCGTGCCCTCGGGCGGCGACGGCACCCTCGTCGGCGTCCGAGACAACGGAGATTCCGCCGAGCGAGTCTGGGTTCGCGACGACATCGAACAGGCAGGCAGCGCAGCCCAATCCGCAGACGGACGCGGGCACACCGTCGTTCGCGAAAACGACGGACTGGCACTGCTCACTTTCGACGCAGCCACCGGTGAGACGGTGGATGTGCAGTCCGTTCCCGACGTCGTCGGCACCACCGTCGGCACCTCCCTCGGCCCGGACGGCCAGGTCGTCACCGCGAGCTACCTCGGCGAAATCTTCACCTACACAGGCTGACCGATAGCGCCCGGAGCGCAGACGAACGCCACCGCAGACCGTTCGACTCGGGCGATCACCACCGACAACGCCACGGATCCGCGCAGTTTGAGTCTGGGCCGCAGTAGTGCCGGATCCACGTCGACCCCGCGGACGAGAATCTCCACCGAGCCGCAGTCCATCCGATTCAGTTGTTGCCGAAGCACTTTCTCCGAGAACTTGGACTGCTCCAGAATCCGAAAGCCGCGCACCCCGTCCGGGACGGTGTCGCCGGTCAGATACGCGATTCTCGGATCGAGTTGCCACAGACCGAATCTGGCACCGTAGTGCCGAACCAAACCGGCCCTGACCACCGCGCCGTCCGGATCGACGAGGTAGCTGCCAGGGGGCCGAACCGGAATGTCGTCGGATTCTGCGTCGGTGAATTCCAGAACACTGCCGTCGGACCGAAGAACAGCTGCCCGACGCCGAACACCGTTCTCGCTCAACCCTTCCGACCAGAGGCACGCTTCTCGCACTCCCCCGTCGAGCGAGACCACCTCGATCTCGCCTGCCCAGTCGACCGCGTCGAAATCCAGGCCGGGCGCACACTTGACGACCAGGTCTCGGCCCCGATAGGCGTCGAACAGGTCCGGTAGCGGTGGTTGCAGCGCCGCCGGGTCGTGGCGTCGCCGCCCACCTGCTCGGCGGCCGGGATCGGCCACGACGACGGTGTCGCGCGTCGTCGGTGTCAGAGCGTCGGCGCGCAGCACGGTGGCGTCCGGGACGTTGTGTGCGGCCATCCGAAGCCGAATCGGGTCGAGATCGCTGCCCACCGCCAACTCCGTGGTGCCGACCAGCACGGACAGTTCACTGCCGATCGAACACGTGACATCGTGCACCCGTCGTCCGGCGAGTCGAGCGGCCCGCCTGCGCGCGACGAGCGTCGGCGTGGCCTGCTGTACCGCCTCGTCGGTGACCCACCATCGGTCGGAGTCCAACAACTTCACTCGGGCCTTGCGGCGGACCGTCACGGTTTCGATCAGTGCACTCGCGTGGCCGGGGAAGCGAGTGCGCACCGAGGCCGTGTCGCGCACCGATGTTCGAGTGCTGAGCTCGAGATCGTCGACCTCAGCAAGCGCTCCGGCACCGGCCTCGCTTCGTAGGAAGTCGAGGTCGGTGCCGGTGAATTCGTAACCCACTAGCGGACTCGAGCGCAGAGTCTGCGGCGGTCCGAGCCGATCAAGCGCGAGGAGCGGGCTTGGTGCCGGTGATCATCACGTTGTAGAACAGTCCGCGCGGTACCACGTGCTGCAGCACGTTCTCGTCGACCCAGCTCAGTGTCTTCCATCCACCGAAGGCGAACTTCGCCCAGTTCCACCCCAGCTTGCCCGCGGGTACAGCGGCCTCGAAGGTACGCACCGGCCAGCCGAGCAGAGCGGCGGCGAACTCCTCGGTGTTCGCCTGGACGGACTCGGCGCCGGCCGAGAGCGCGATGTTCTCGAGATCGGTCGGATCGAACGTGTGCAGGTCGACCACGGCCTCCAGCGCCGCTGCTCGCGAGGATTCGTCGAGCTCTTCCTGTGGCTTGCGCCAGCTCGCCAGGAACGGGAGCTTGGTGGCGCGGGTGGTCGCTTCCCAGGTGATGCGTCCGAGCCAGCGTGCGTAGAAGTTGCCCACCGTGGTGGGTTCGCCCGCGAACACGAAGCGGCCGCCCGGTTTGAGCACCCGCAGCACCTCGCGCAGGGACTGTTCGACGTCCGGGATGTGGTGGAGGACGGCGTGCCCGACGACGAGATCGAACGTGTCGTCTTCGTAGGGAATGGTTTCCGCGTCGGCGACGCGGCCGTCGACGTCCAGGCCGAGGTGCTCGGCGTTGCGAAGAGCGACCTTGACCATGCCGGGCGAGAGGTCGGTGACCGAGCCCTTGTCCGCGATGCCGGCCTGCATCAGGTTCAGCAGGAAGAACCCGGTACCGCAGCCCAGTTCGAGCGCGCGGCCGTACGGCAGTGCGGACTGCGCCGACGCGTCACCGGAGACCGCCTGATCGAACCTGCCGCGCGCGTAGTCGATGCATCGCTCGTCGTAGGAGATCGACCACTTGTCGTCGTAGGTCTCGGCTTCCCAGTCGTGATAGAGCACCTGCGCCAGTTTGGTGTCCGTCCGGGCTGCCTCGACCTGCTCGGCAGTGGCATGCGGATTCGGGGCTGGATCGACCTGGCGGTCATCGATCTCGGACGAGGCCGAAGGCATCGCATTCGAGATCGATCGATCGACACCGTCGTGGGGGCTTGCAGTCATCAGGCGAGCCTACTATCCGGTAGCTGTGGAACAACTCTTCTCCGTTGGGCCGTTGCTTCACCGTCCGGTGAAGGTCGCCTTTCCCGGGCCGTCGGCCACGAAGGACTTCATGCCGATCGTGCGATCGTCGGTCGCGAACAAGGCCGCGAACTGCTGCGCCTCGATCCGCAGACCGGTGGTGAGATCGACGTCGAGCCCCTGGTCGATCGACGCCTTGGCCGCTGCGAGCGCTCGCGATGCACCCGTGGTGAACTGCATGGCCCAGGCGCGGGCGGCGTTGTAGACCTCGTCCGGTGCCACCACCTCGTCCACCAATCCGATACGCAACGCTTCCTCGGCACCGACGAAGCGGCCGGTGAAGACCATGTCCTTGGCACGGCTCGGGCCGATCAGCCGAGCCAGCCGCTGCGTTCCGCCGCCGCCGGGAATGACACCGAGCAGCACCTCGGGAACACCGAACTTCGCGTTGTCGCCCGCGATCCGGCGGTCCGCACCCAATGCGACCTCGAGCCCACCACCGAGTGCGTATCCTGTCACCGCCGCAACGACGGGCTTGGGAATGGTACTGAGCGAGCCGAGGGCGGACTGCAGATCTTCGGCGATCTCGGCCATCTCGGCCGCGGACAATGCCACCATCTCCTTGATGTCGGCACCGGCGGCGAAGACCTTCTCGCCGCCATAGACGACGACGGCCTTGACCTCGGAATTCACCGTGGCCTCGCGGGCCGCCGCTCGGATTTCCTCCTGCATCTGCCGATCGAGCGCATTCATCGGCGGACGATCCAGGCGAATGGTGCCGATACCGTCGGATACTTCGAGATTCACGAACTCAGCCATGGGCCGAAAGGCTACCGGGCCTCGGACCGACGATCCGACCAGGGATGTCGCGTTCCGGCGTAGTACGCATCGTCGCCCTCGAAGACCACCCGGACCGTACCGTCGTCGCGGGTGAGAATCGGAAGCACCGGGGCGATCTCGCGGTCGTGCTCGACGACCTGCGCGACGGTGTCGAACCGAGACAGTGCGTCCAGTTGGCTCCAGGTCGGCGGAAGGAGAATTGTGTTTCCCGACCGCCAGTCCGCCAGTGCGTCACCGGTCGAGCGCCAACTCACCGACGCTGCCTCGCTGGTCTCGCCGTCCGCACTCTGCCCCTCGGGCAGCACCGCAACGAAGAACCGGGTGTCGTACCGTCGCGCTTCGCCGACCGGGGTGATCCAGTGGGACCACGGCCGGAGCAGATCCGATCGCAGAACGAGGTCGTGGGCGGTGAGAAACTCGGCGAACGACACTTCGCGGCGCTCGAGCCGACCCCGCTCCGCCGCGAACGGAGCGGTATCGGCAACGATCGAATCCGGCGTCGAGCCGGCCAACAGCACGCCGCACTCCTCGAACGTTTCGCGCGCCGCAGCACACACAAGTGCCTGGGCCTTGCCCTCGTCCGTTCCGAAGCGCTCGGCCCACCACGACGGCGGCGGCCCTGCCCAGCGGACGTCCGCTGCCGCGTCCGAGGGGTCGACGCCGCCACCGGGAAACACCGTCATGCCGCCCGCGAATGCCATCCCACCGACTCGCTCGAGCAGGAAAACCTCGATGTCGGGTCGTGACAGACCGTCACGAATCAAGATGACCGTCGAGGCGTCCCGCGCCTGCGCGTGATCGGCAGCACTGTTCGAGCTCATGAAGGGCAACGTACCGCTGCGCTTCGCAGCGGAATCGCTCGGTCCGCTCTACCGGCGGTGCGCTCCTGCAGCGCGGGTCCGCCGCGCGAAGAACCGACCGTCGACGCGATCGAGTGCGATCGACTGGCTGAACGCCTCGGTCAGGTTCTCTGCGGTGATGACGTCGTCCATGAGTCCCTGTGCCACCACGCCGCCTTCCTTGAGCAACAACGCGTGACTGAAGCCCGGCGGGATCTCTTCCACGTGGTGGGTGATCAGCACGGTCGCGGGGGCGTCGGGATCGGCAGCGAGGTCGGTCAGGCGTGCCACCAGCTCCTCGCGTCCACCGAGGTCGAGGCCGGCCGCCGGCTCGTCCAGCAAGAGAAGTTCGGGGTCGGTCATCAGGGCGCGGGCGATGAGAACACGCTTTCGTTCGCCTTCGGACAGCGTGCCGTAGGTGCGGGTGGCGAGATGTTCGGCACCGAGGCTCTCGAGCATCTCGACTGCGCGCTCGGTGTCGACCGCGTCGTATTTCTCTCGCCAACGCCCCAGTACCGAGTAGCCGGCGGACACCACCAGATCGGACACGAGTTCGTCGGCGGGAATGCGCTGCGCAAGCGAGGAGGACGACAGGCCGATCCGCGGTCGGAGTTCGGAGACGTCGGTTTTGCCCATGATTTCGCCGAGAACGTGGGCGACACCGGACGTGGGATGGATCTCGGCCGCAGCGATACGAAGCAGGGACGTCTTCCCGGCGCCGTTCGGGCCGAGCACGACCCACCGTTCGTCCAGTTCCACCTTCCAGGTGACGGGTCCCACCAGGGTCGCACCGCCACGGCGGACGACTACGTCGGTGAAATCTACGAGCAGGTCGGGATCCGGTTCAGACACGACGCCTATCTTCCCGCACATCGACCGTGCATTCACGGCAGGATGTGCACGCGTGTCGCCCAATGACGATCTGCCTCGTAGCTCCCACCGGACCGCCGGCGGCGAGTCCGCCTCGAATCCCCCCGGGTCTCCGTTCCCACTGGGTGCCACTGCACTGTCGACTGGCACTCAATTTGCAGTCCATGCACCCGAGGCCGATGGAGTCGAGGTATGTCTGATCGATCCGGACGGCGGTGAACGTCGGGTGGAGCTGACCACCCGCACCTTCGGGGTTCGACATGCCTTCGTCCCGGGAGTGCGCCCCGGTGATCGATACGGCTTCCGCGCCCACGGAAAATGGGATCCGCACTCCGGCCGTAGGTTCAACGGCGCGAAGATTCTGCTCGATCCCGCCGCGCGCCAGGTGACGGGCGCATTCGGAGACCCGTCGGCACTGCTCGCCTACGAGGACGACCCGTTCGGTGCGCCCAGTTCTCGGGACTCGCTCGGACACCTCCCGCTCGGCGTCGTCCGCGCAGCTGCCGATCGAGTCGGCCGTCCCGCGCGCCCCGACGTGCCCTGGGACCGAACGGTACTCTACGAGCTGCACGTGGGGTCGTTCACGGCCCGCAATCCTGCTGTGCCCCAGCATCTTCGCGGGACATACCTGGGTCTCGCCGAGCCTGCGGTGCTCGAGCATCTCGGGCGCATCGGCATCACGTCGATCGAATTGTTGCCCGTACACACCACATTCACCGAACCCGGGGTTCGCGCCCGGGGTATGCGAAACCACTGGGGGTACTCGACGGGTGCGTACTTCGCACCCGACCCGCGTTTCGCCGCTGTTCCCGGTGACGAGGTGGACGAATTTCGCACCATGGTCGACGCGCTGCACGCTGCCGGGATCGAGGTGATCCTCGACGTCGTCTACAACCACACGTGCGAATCCGCGGTCGACGGCCCCTCGATCAGCTGGCGTGGGCTCGATGCACCCGGCTACTACCTGCTGGACGGACGCGGATCGGACGTCGATCTGACCGGCTGTGGCAACACTCTCGATTCCGCATCACCCGCGGTCGTGCGGATGGTGTGCGACAGCCTTCGGTACTGGGTCGAGGACATAGGTGTGGACGGGTTCCGATTCGACCTCGCCAGCACTCTCGGCCGGCCCGGTGGTTGGCGATTCGATTCTCGCGCACCGTTGTTGACCGCCATTGCCACGGACCCGATCCTGGCCAGGGTCAAATTGATCGCCGAGCCGTGGGACGCCACCGGTGCCGGCTATCAGGTCGGCAACTTCGGAGTGGCATGGTCGGAATGGAACGATCGCTACCGCGACACGGTGCGACGCTTCTGGGCGGGCCAGCACGGGGTTCGCGAATTGGCCTCGCGGCTGGCCGGTTCGGAAGACCTCTTCGCGGGCGGCGGGCGCCTGCCGTGGGCGTCGATCAACTTCGTCACCGCGCACGACGGGTTCACCGCCCGAGATCTGGTGTCGTACGAACGAAAGCACAACGAGGCCAACGGCGAAGAGAACAGGGACGGTACCGACAACAACTCGTCGGTCAACCACGGCGTCGAGGGTCCGAGCGACGATGCATCCGTCGTCGAGGCTCGGGGACGTCACGTTCGGGCGCTACTGGCGACCCTGACGCTCTCCACCGGCACACCGATGCTGCTCGCCGGCGACGAACTGGGACACAGCCAGGGAGGCAACAACAACGCGTACTGCATCGCCGAGGACGCACCGGCCGCAGACGCCTGGGCCATCGACTGGGACAGTGCCGATCAGAACATGATTCGCTTCGTGGGCCGACTGCTCCGCGTCCGCGCAAGCGCTCCGACCCTGCGTCAGCAGGAGTTCTTCACCGGCCGCGCGACACCGACCGGCCGACCCGATCTGGTGTGGTTCGATTCCGCCGGAGTCGAATTCGACACGGACCGATGGAACGACGACTCGGTGCGCACCATTCAGGCCTGGGTGGACGGTTCCGACGTGCGCTCCTATGCCTCCGACGGCGGGCAGGTCGACGACGCCAGCTCGCTCCTCGTCCTCCATTCCGGCGGCCCCGCCGACATCACTCTGGCGTGCCCGAGTTGGTCGTCGTCGCGGTTCGTTCCGGTCCTCGATTCCTCGTGTGTGGACGGGGTGCCCTCGGATACCACTGCGCTGGAAGCGGGTTCGACGATATCGGTGACCGGATCGACGGTCCTGGTACTGCGCAGCGCAGGCAGGTGAGTCATGAACACTTGCACGAGCGGACCGACTCCGAGTGCATAGAGAACCGTCCCGACACCGAGCGTCCCACCGAGCAACCAACCGGTGAGCACCACGGTCAACTCGATTCCGGTGCGGGTGAGCCGAATCGACCATCCGGTCCTGGCCACCAGACCGGTCATCAGTCCGTCTCGCGGCCCCGGACCCATCCCGGCACCGATGTACAGCGCGGTTGCGAACGCGTTGACCACGATGCCGGACACCATGGCCAGGGTCCTGATCGGAAGCCCGTCGAGATGCGGCAACACCGCCGACGTCGCGTCCACCGCAACGGCGATCACCACCACGTTGCTCACGGTGCCCAGGCCAGGCCGTTGGCGCAGCGGGATCCACATCAGCAGTACGGCCACGCCGGTGATCGCGGTGATGGTTCCGAAGCTGAGCGAGAGGTGACTCTCGAGACCCTGGTGAAAGACATCCCAGGGGTTGACGCCCAGTCCGCCGGCGATCATCAACGACATCGACGCCCCGTACAGCCACAGCCCCACGTAGAGGGCGGCCAACCGAGAAGGTAGCCGGCGACCGGCGACAACACGACGTGGTGAGATGAACATGCTTCCAGTCTCGGGGCTACTGGATATGTTCGGCATAGCCACTTGTGCGACAGTGGACCCCAGATCTAGGGAACGGCAATCACGGTCGTCGAACCGGGTGCCACTTCGGTGAAGCCTGCATCCCGCACCGCGACGGCACGTCCAGCGCGAACCTCGTCCAACGCACGCGTCCATTGTTCCGGGCTCGCAGACCGAACCGAACATTCGAAGCCCGACGCAGCCCACTCGCGGCATTGCGCTGTGCTCATCGCACCCGCCAGCAGCATCGACGCGTGACCCACCTGCGCGGCTGCCTTGCCCACCGTCATGGACAGCGAGGCGTCGATCCACAGCACCGGGCCTGCCGAGACCGAATGTTCGTCTTCGGCCGACACGTCGGTCCCACCGATCTGAAGCCGCTTGATCCGCGGATCCAGATCTCCGACCCGACCGGGCACGAAAGCGCGTGCCGACGCTCCCCCGACGTCGACCGTCACACCCGGAACTTCCTGCGCAGCACGCCACTGGGCACCGCGCGCACGTCGGGCAACCTTTCGGATGCGAGCCGACGTCCACTCGGTGAAGGCCTCGTTCCACGAAGCGCCCACGCCCACTCGTGGGTCCAGGCACAGCGCAACGGTGGCTCTGGCAGCTGCCTCGAGCAACTCGCTACGCATGGGCGGATCGATTTTGGGGATGTGCAGCACCAACGGCATGGCCAGAACCTGGGACGGATCTGCCGGGTCCTCCGCTCCGCCGTACCCACGAGCGAGCTCGGCGTGGCGCGAGACGAACGTGTTGTCCGGCGAGAACTCCTCGGCCGCAGTCACAGCCGCCACGTCATCCGGTGCGTCGCCGGTCATGTCAACGCCGGTCATGTCGTCGCCGTTCATGTCATCGCCGATCATGGGATCGGGACGCGGCGGACTCCCCCGTCGACTGCGTCCGCAGCTTCGATCTCGTTGCGGGTGACGCCGAGGATGAACAGAACCGCGTCCAGATACGGATGCGAGATAGCCGTGTCGGCGATCTCTCGCAACGCAGGCTTGGCGTTGAAGGCGACCCCCAGGCCCGCGGCCGTCAGCATGTCGATGTCGTTCGCTCCGTCGCCGACGGCGACGGTCTGCTCCATCGGCACTCCCGACTGTGCCGCGAACTCGCGCAGTGCCGTCGCTTTCGCAGCACGATCGACCACTTCTCCGATCACCCGGCCGGTGAGCTTGCCGTCGACGATCTCGAGGGTGTTCGCCTTGACGTAGTCGAGTTCGAGTTCGTGCGCGAGTCCCTCGATGACCTGCCGGAATCCTCCGGATACGACGCCGCAGGCGAATCCGAGACGACGGAGGGTACGGATGGTGGTCCTGGCGCCCGCCGTCAGTTCCAGGCTCTCGCCCACTTCGTCGATGACGGATTCGTCGAGCCCCGCCAACACGGCAACCCGCTGTTCGAGCGACTCCGCGAAGTCGATCTCACCGCGCATGGCAGCTTCGGTGACCGCACGAACTTCGTCCTCTCGCCCGGCGCGGGCAGCCAACATTTCGATGACCTCACCCTGGACGAGCGTCGAGTCGACGTCGAACACGATCAGCCGCTTGGATCGCCGTGCGATTCCGCCGCGCTGCACGGCGATGTCTACGCCGATTCCGGCTGCGATGGCCGCGAGGCCGGTGCGCAGTTGCAGGTCGGCATCCGGCGAGGTGTCGGTTGCGGTCACCTGAAGTTCGAGGCCCGTGACCGGATAGTCGGCGATTCCGCGAATCGCATCGATGTTCGCGCCCTGTCGGGCGAGTTCACGGGAGATGGTGCTGAAGGCACGAGCGGTCACCGGTCGGCCCAGAACGACGACGACGTGGGTGGCCAGGATCTGACCACCGCCCCGCGCGGTGTCGATCTCGACATCGACGTGCACACCGACCGTCGCCATCGCGTCCTCCAACTCTTCCTGGAGTGCTTCGGGGTCGCGGGGGCAGGACAGGAGAACGCCCAGAGTCAACCTGCCGCGAATGACCACCTGCTCGACGTCGAGGAGGCTGACGTTGTGCCGTGACAGTGCTGCGAACAGCACCGATGTGACGCCCGGCTTGTCGGGTCCTGTCACCGTCACCAGCACTGCGGTGTCGCTCGAAGTCACCGGATCTCCCTTTCGCGCACGGCCAGCGGCCGGATAGGTCTTCGTGTCACCTGTCGTGAACGAGCGAGCCCGAACACGCCACGAGATTGTCGCAAGCGAAGAGCCCCACCCGGTAGCCGGGAGGGGCTCTCGCTCTGCTGTGGACTACTTGGGGTCCGGGTCTCCGGACCCTTCGTGATCGCTGGTGGCGATCGGAGCCCGGCGGGCCTGTTCGAGGACTGCGGTGGTCTTACCACCGTGTGCTCCCGGCCCGACGTGCGCTTCCGCGCGCATCCGTTCGACCATGTGCGGGTAGTGCAACTCGAACGCCGGACGCTCGGAACGGATCCGAGGCAGTTCGGTGAAGTTGTGTCGCGGCGGCGGGCAGGAGGTGGCCCACTCCAGCGAGTTGCCGTAGCCCCACGGATCGTCGACGGTGACGACCTCGCCGTATCGGTAGGACTTGAACACGTTCCACACGAACGGCAGCGTCGAGGCACCGAGGATGAAGGCACCGATCGTGGAGATGACGTTCAGCTCGGTGAATCCGTCCGAGGGAAGGTAGTCGGCGTAGCGACGCGGCATGCCCTCGTTTCCGAGCCAGTGCTGCACCAGGAACGTGGCGTGGAATCCGAAGAACGTCAGCCAGAAGTGCCACTTGCCCAGTGCCTCGTCCATCATCCGGCCCGTCATCTTCGGGAACCAGAAGTAGATGCCGGCGTACGTCGCGAACACCACGGTGCCGAACACCACGTAGTGGAAGTGGGCGACCACGAAGTACGTGTCGGTGACCTGGAAGTCGATGGGCGGCGACGCCAGCAGAACACCGGTCAGGCCGCCGAAGACGAAGGTGATCAGGAAGCCGAGCGAGAACAGCATCGGCGTTTCCAATGTCACCTGGCCTCGCCACATCGTGCCGACCCAGTTGAAGATCTTCACGCCCGTGGGCACCGCGATCAAGAACGTCATGAAGGAGAAGAACGGCAGCAACACAGCGCCCGTGGCGTACATGTGGTGCGCCCACACCGCGATGGAGAGGGCGGCGATCGCGATCGTTGCGTAGATCAGACCGGAGTAACCGAAGATCGGCTTACGCGAGAAGACGGGGAACACCTCGGAGACGATTCCGAAGAACGGCAGCGCGATGATGTAGACCTCGGGGTGACCGAAGAACCAGAACAGGTGCTGCCACAGCAACACGCCACCGGTTGCCGGATCGAACAGGTGCGCACCCAGGTGACGATCGGCCGCCAGGCCGAGCAGGGCCGCCGTCAGCAGCGGGAAAGCCAGCAGAATCAGGATCGACGTCACCAGGATGTTCCAGGTGAAGATCGGCATGCGGAACATCGTCATACCGGGGGCGCGCAAGCAGATCACGGTGGTGATCATGTTCACGCCGCCGAGGATGGTGCCGAGACCGGCGATGGCCAG
The DNA here is from genome assembly GCF_002259405.1 of Rhodococcus sp. 14-2483-1-2. Lineage (GTDB taxonomy): Bacteria > Actinomycetota > Actinomycetes > Mycobacteriales > Mycobacteriaceae > Rhodococcoides. The sequence goes on from NZ_NPFW01000022.1 coordinate 790,609, forward strand.
ACCCATGATCCACAGGTCTGCACCCACGCCCGGCGAATGCAGAGCCGAGGTGAGTGGGGTGTACGCGGTCCAACCGAAGTCTGCTGCGCCGCCGGGAGTGATGAACCCGGCCGTGGTGATCAAGGCACCGAACAGGTACAGCCAGTACGAGAACGCGTTCAACCGCGGGAACGCGACGTCGGGAGCGCCGATCTGCAGCGGCAGGATGTAGTTCGCGAATCCGAACACGATCGGCGTCGCGTACAGCAGCAGCATGATGGTGCCGTGCATGGTGAACAGCTGGTTGTACTGCTCGTTGGACAGGAACTGCATTCCCGGAATGGCCAACTCGGCGCGCATCAGCAGCGCCATGAGTCCACCGACGAGGAAGAACGCGAACGATGTCGCGATGTACATGATTCCCAACACCTTGGGATCGGTGGTCGTCACCGCTTTGTGCAGAAACGACCCCTTCGGTCCCGTCCTCGGCGGGAACGGCCGAGCAGCATCCACCGCGGGAGCGGGCCTAGGCGCTAGGGCAGTCACAGATCCTCCTGATTGCGCGTCGGACCTCGAACCACGAGGCGACGTCATCTAGTCGTGCGCTCCTCGAATCGTAGACCGTCGGACCGGCACTTGCCGAACCGGTCCTACCGTGTGTCGTATTGGGCCGAATCGAGAAGGCCCGGATCGCGCGATCTGCCTGCGCTGTCGGCATTTCCGACGCAGCGGGGAACGCCGCGATCGTCGCCGATTCCGCACGCTCGACGGCGTCCGTTCGGGTGTTCTGCGACGGCGGCCTTCCGATACTGTGTGAGACCACCCGACCCGTCGAAGGAAGTCCCGCGTTGCCACTCCACCCGCGAGTCCCCCGTTCGTGTGCGCCGCGCAGGATCGGTGCCGTCGCCGCCGTATGCCTCGCCGCAACCATGGCGTTGGCCGGCTGCTCCGACTCCGAGACGCAGGACGACGCGTCCACCATCATCCGCACGACCACGAACATCGCCGGCGCCGGAGTGGTCGGAAACAACCGGGACACCGTGGGCCTGTGCCCAGCACTGGCACCACTCGACCCGACCGGCATCGAGGGTGACACCCGACCCGTGGGCCATGCCGAGGGCATCAGCGCCATTCCGGCCGACCCCCAGCGCATCGTCGTACTCGATGCCGCAGGACTGGACGCGAGCTGCGCGGTCGGAATCTGGGAGCGTGTCGTCGGGGCGGCCACGATCGACCCCGATTTCCGCGGTGACGGCGATCAACCGCTGTACCTGGGCACCGGATTGGCGTCCGTCCCGTCCGTCGGCCCGGTGGGTGCACCGGACATCGATGCCATCGCCGCCCTCGACCCCGACCTGATCCTGGGTGCCGATTCTCTCGGATCCGATACCTACAACAGGCTCACGGCGATAGCCCCGACCGTCTTCACCGCAACCGGGCAGGGTTGGAAGGACACCTTCCTGCAGTCCGCGGCGGCGCTCGGTCGTGGCCAAGCGGGATTCGAGGCACTCGCATCGTTCTCCGCGGATGCCGAACGAGTCGGTCGCGAGATCGACGCCACCCAGACCCAGGCGTCCGTCGTCCGATTCGCTGCGGACTCCATCGAGGTGGACGGACCGAACTCGTTCGCGGGCCAGATACTCGACGAGGTGGGAGTCGGTCGGCCCCAGAGCCAGCGCGACGCGACGTTCTCGGTCGAGTCGGACAACCTCTCGCCGGTCGAGGGAGACATCGTCTACGTGCGATTCGCGGGCCCCGACGGCGAGACGTTCGGGCGCGAGGTGATGGACGGTGACGCGTGGCACGCTCTCGGTTCGGTCACCGACGGTCGGGTGTTCGCCGTGAACGACACGGTGTGGTCGGGCAGCGGCGTCGTCGCCGCACGGGCCGTTCTGGACGATCTGTCCGCTTCCCTGAACGCCTACGTCTCCTGACGCGATGCCGATTCCCGAATTCGTCCGCGCCCTGCGCAGCGTCGTCGGTACGTCGCCGCTGTGGCTGTCCGGTGTCAGCGCTGTCGTTCTCGACGACGACCGGCGCGTGCTGCTGACCCTGCGAGCGGACAACAACACCTGGGCCGTGGTCTCCGGAATCCTCGAACCGGGCGAGGAACCCGCCCCGGCCGCCCTGCGCGAGATCGGCGAGGAAACCGGGGTCGACGCCTCGATCGTGCGCCTGACGAGCGTCGACGTGACGGAGCCGATCACGTACCCCAACGGCGACGTCGCGCAGTATCTCGACATCACGTTCCTCGCTCGGTACACCGGAGGCACGCCTCATGTTGCCGATGACGAGAATCTCGACGTCGCCTGGTTCGCACTGGACGCCCTCCCGGAAAACCTCACGGCCACTTCGCGATTGCGCATAGAGAAGGCCATCGCCGGCGAGCCGTCGGCGTGGTTCCGGCGCTGACTCCCCCACCCCACCGAGGACACCGTTCCACCGAACCGCCCCCCTCTCGATTCATAATGTGATATCACTTTACTATCAACATCGAGAGGGAGGTTCTCATGTCCGCACCTGCAACCGTCGCCGAGAAGCCGACGGGTACCCCGACCACCACCATCGCCGAGCGCCCGGGATGGGATCTGCCCGGCTGGTCGATGCTCGGCATCGGCCTCACGCTGTTCCTCGGCGGAATCGCCGCGTTCGCGCTCGGGCTCGTGTTCACCGTCGTAGGACTCGTCGCAGCCGGGGTCGTTCTGTTCGTTCTCTCACTGCCGGCACTCATGGGCTTGACGCTGGTGCAACCGAATCAGGCTCGCGTTCTTCAGCTTCTCGGGAGTTCGTACAGCGGCACCCTGCGGACGCCGGGACTTCGTTGGACCAATCCGTTGACGTACCGCCGGGCCATCTCGACGCGAATCCGCAACCACGAGACCGGGCAATCGAAGGTCAACGACGCCGACGGCAATCCGATCGAGATCTCCGCCATCGTCGTCTGGCAGGTTGCCGATACTGCACTGGCATCGTTCCAGGTCGATGACTACGAGGAGTTCGTCGCCGTCCAGACCGAGTCTGCCGTCCGGCACATCGCCGGTAGCTACCCGTACGACGCCGAAGGGCGAATGTCGTTGCGGGAGAACGCCGACGAGATCACTGCCGCCATGTCGGAGGAGGTGCACGCACGTGTACGTTCGGCCGGGGTCGAGGTGATCGAAACCCGAATCAACCGTCTGGCCTATGCCCCGGAGATCGCCCAGGCAATGTTGCGGCGTCAGCAGGCCGGGGCGGTCATCGCCGCCCGTCAGCAGATCGTCGAAGGTGCCGTCGGAATGGTCGAGATGGCGCTCGGGAAGCTCGAGGAGAAGCACGTCGTCGAGCTCGACGAGGAGCGCAAGGCCACGATGGTGTCGAATCTGCTCGTGGTGCTGTGCAGCGACCGCGACACGCAACCTGTCGTCAACACCGGATCGCTGTACCAGTGAGCCATGGCCGTCGAACGTAAGAAGCTACTGCTGCGGTTGGACCCAGCGGTGCACGACGCCCTCGCCCGCTGGGCCTCCGACGAATTGCGGAGCACCAACGCTCAGATCGAGTTCCTGCTGCGGCGCGCGCTGAGCGAGAAGGGCCGAATGCCCAAGGACGCCGAGGACATTCGCCCGCCGGGACGCCCACCGAATTCGTGAGCGTCCCGGAACGGCGCGAGCGGTCTCAGAAGTCCCAGTCCTCGTCTTCGGTGTTGACGGCCTTGCCGATGACGTACGAGGAACCCGAACCGGAGAAGAAGTCGTGGTTCTCGTCGGCGTTGGGTGAGAGCGCCGACAGGATCGCCGGGTTGACGTCCGTCTCGTCCTTGGGGAACAGGCCCTCGTAGCCGAGATTGTTCAGTGCCTTGTTGGCGTTGTAGCGCAGGAACTTCTTGACGTCCTCGGTCAGGCCGATCTCGTCGTAGAGGTCCTGGGTGTACTCGACCTCGTTGTCGTACAACTCGAACAGCAACTCGAACGTGTAGTTCTTGAGCTCCTCACGCTGCGCCTCGCTGACCTTCTCGAGACCCTTCTGGTACTTGTAGCCGATGTAGTACCCGTGCACGGCCTCGTCGCGGATGATCAGACGGATCAGGTCCGCGGTGTTGGTGAGCTTGGCCCGTGAGGACCAGTACATCGGCAGGTAGAAGCCGGAGTAGAACAGGAACGACTCGAGCAGGGTCGACGCGACCTTGCGCTTGAGCGGATCGTCACCGTGGTAGAAGTTGAGGACGATCTCGGCTTTGCGCTGGAGGTTGACGTTCTCCTCGGACCAGCGGAACGCGTCGTCGATGTCGCGGGTGGAGCTGAGGGTGGAGAAGATGGAACTGTAGCTCTTGGCGTGCACCGATTCCATGAACGCGATGTTGGTGTACACCGCTTCCTCGTGGGGAGTGATGGCGTCCGGGATGAGGCTGACAGCGCCGACTGTGCCCTGAATGGTGTCCAGCAGCGTCAGTCCGGTGAACACGCGCATCGTCAACTGCTTCTCGACAGCGGTCAGCGTCGCCCACGACGGGATGTCGTTGGACACCGGCACCTTCTCGGGCAGCCAGAAATTACTGGTGAGACGCTCCCAGACTTCGGAGTCCTTGTCGTCCTGGACCCGATTCCAGTTGATCGCGGAGACACGATCGATGAGCTTTACCATGAGTGCCTACCTACAGGTCGATGAGCGAGAAGTGGGGACGAAGCTACGTGAAAAGTCGCTGACACGAACACTACCCGTTGTGTCCGACAGTTCAGGGAGGCACTACAAAGTGTGCCCGGAGTGTTGCCGCGGGGAACGACCGTGGTCTCACGAGTCAACGGTCACCACCCCACCGAGCACGGGACGGTTCCGGCCTCGATGGCAGCCACCAACTGCGCGTGATCACGCTCGTTCTGATCGGCGTAGGCGTGCGCGAAGGCAACCATCGCCCGATCGACATTGTCTCCGCGGCCGAGATAGTCGGCGATCGCCTCCGCGTCACCACTACGGGCGTGCGCTCGCGCGAGAACCTCACCGCACGCGGTGGCGAATTCGGTAAGGTACGGCCCGATGATCTCGCCGTCGGGAATGACCTTCATGTCGCGGAACTGCCGAACGTAGAAGTTCATGTCCCCCACAGCCGTCCATCCCACGAACATGTCGGTCGCGCTCTGCAGCATTCTCTGTCCGTTGACCACGCGGGCACCGTGATTGTCGTACCTGCTCGGTTCGAGAAACTGCTCGAACACCGACGGCCCTGCCTGCTTGATCTGCAGGAAGAACGGGTCGCACGTCCGCCGTTCTTCCAGCAGTGCCAGATACACCCGCATTCCCACGCTCCCGACGCCGACCACCTGTCGAACGACGTCGAGAACTCGGAACCTGGACAGCAGACTCCAGATGTGGTCGTCGACCGACTCGCTGTAACCGGCGATCACCGCCTGCACCAGCTCGATCTGGGAATCACCCACGTGCGTGCGAAAAGGTGCGTCCTCGCGAATTCTTCGACGCCCGTCCCTCGTCTCGGTGAACTTGCGGGACGCCCCACGGCTGGTCCGACGCTCGGCTTTCGTTTCGATGAGTTTCTCTGCGTGACGGGCGATGCCCGACGAGAAGTGACCGAGCAGACCTGCGACGTCGATGCGGTCGTACCAGATGTCGATCTCCGGCGTGTTCGCGTATGCCCTCATCTTTCTGCAATACGCCGCCGTCATTGCTGCGACCGCCCGATCGGAACGCTGCGCATCGACCCCGTTCTCTCGCCCGAGGACCACCAGTGACGTCGCCAGCCGTTTGAGGTCCCATTCGAACGGGCCGGGCAGGGTTTCGTCGAAGTCGCGGAGGTCGAAGTACAGGTTTCGTTCGGGAGTGGCCCACAATCCGAAGTTCAGCACGTGCGCATCTCCACACAACTGGACCTCGACGCCGGTGTGCGGAGTCGACGCGAGGTCGGCTGCCATCACGGCAGCGGCACCACGGAAGTAGGTCCACGGCGATGCGGACATTCGGGCGTATCGGATCGGCAGCAGCTCCGGCACCCGAATGACGTTCTGCGCCAGCACTGTTTCGAGCGCATCGTGACCACGCGAGGCCGGATCCCACAAGGCCAAGCGGCTGCGGGGTACGCGCCGGCGGGCGTGTCGACCACGCAAGAATTGCTCGGAAGGACGCGCGTCCTTCCGAGCAATCGTCACATCGGTGTTGGATTCGACCTCGCCGCCCGCTTCGGTGTCCATGCCTGATTATGCTCCGCAGCGCGCCGCGGTACAGCGGTATTCGCCACGGGTCGACCGACAGCGACGACTACAGCATGCAGGACACGCAGCCCTCCACCTCGGTGCCCTCGAGGGCCAACTGACGCAGACGGATGTAGTACAGCGTCTTGATGCCCTTGCGCCATGCGTAGATCTGCGCGCGGTTGATGTCGCGGGTGGTGGCGGTGTCCTTGAAGAACAGCGTCAACGACAGGCCCTGATCCACGTGTTGCGTTGCGGCAGCGTAGGTGTCGATGATCTTCTCGTACCCGATCTCGTACGCGTCCTGGTAGTAATCCAGGTTGTCGTTGTCGAGGTACGGTGCCGGGTAGTAGACGCGGCCGATCTTGCCTTCCTTGCGAATCTCGATCTTCGACGCCACCGGGTGAATCGACGAGGTGGAGTTGTTGATGTACGAGATGGAGCCGGTCGGCGGCACTGCCTGCAGGTTCTGGTTGTAGATTCCGTACTCCTGCACCGACGCCTTCAGCGCGGACCAGTCGGCCTGCGTCGGAATGGTGACATCGGAGTCGGCGAACAGCTTCGCGACCTTGGGCGTAGCGGGTTCCCAGACCTGATCGGTGTACTTGTCGAAGAACTCCCCCGACGCATACTTGGAATCCGGGAAGCCCTTGAAGTACTGGCCGCGCGCCTTGGCCAGCTGGTTCGAGGCCTGAATGGCGTGGAACAACACCGTGTAGAAGTAGATGTTGGTGAAGTCGATTCCCTCGGTCGACCCGTAGTGAATGCGCTCGCGGGCGAGGTAACCGTGCAGGTTCATCTGACCCAGGCCGATGGCATGAGAATCGTTGTTGCCCTGCTCGATCGACGGCACGGAGAAGATGTGCGTCTGATCCGACACAGCGGTGAGGCCGCGAATGGCCACGGCGATGGTCTTACCGAAGTCGGGCGAGTCCATCGTCTTCGCGATGTTCAGCGAACCGAGGTTGCACGAGATGTCCTTGCCGACATGGCTGTACGAGAGATCGTCGTTGAACGTCGACGGCGTCGAGACCTGGAGAATCTCCGAGCACAGGTTGGAGTGCGTGATCTTGCCCTTCACCGGGTTCGCACGATTGACGGTGTCCTCGTACATGATGTACGGGTAACCGGACTCGAACTGCAACTCGGCGAGCGTCTGGAAGAACTCACGCGACTTGATCTTGGTCTTGCGAATCCGCTTGTCGTCGACCATCTCGTAGTACTTCTCGGAGACGTCGATATCTGCGAACGGGACGCCGTAGATGCGTTCGACGTCGTACGGCGAGAACAGGTACATGTCCTCGTTCTTCTTCGCCAGCTCGAACGTGATGTCCGGGATGACGATTCCGAGCGAGAGCGTCTTGATGCGGATCTTCTCGTCCGCGTTCTCACGCTTGGTGTCGAGGAACTTGTAGACGTCGGGGTGATGCGCGTGCAAGTACACCGCGCCTGCGCCCTGACGTGCACCGAGCTGGTTGGCGTACGAGAACGAGTCCTCGAGCAGCTTCATGATCGGGATGACACCCGAGGACTGGTTCTCGATGCGCTTGATGGGCGCACCGGCCTCGCGAATGTTGCTCAACAGCAAGGCAACTCCGCCACCGCGCTTGGACAGCTGCAGAGCAGAGTTGATGGAGCGGCCGATGGACTCCATGTTGTCCTCGATACGCAGCAGGAAGCAGGACACGGGCTCGCCGCGCTGCTTCTTGCCGGAGTTGAGGAAGGTCGGTGTAGCGGGCTGGAAGCGGCCGGCGATGATTTCGTCGACCAGATCGGTGGCCAGAGCCTCGTCCCCGGCGGCCAGCGTCAGCGCCACCATGCACACCCGGTCCTCGAAACGCTCGAGGTAACGCTTGCCGTCGAACGTCTTGAGCGTGTACGAGGTGTAGTACTTGAACGCCCCGAGGAACGTGGGGAACCGGAACTTCTTCGAGTACGCGTGGTTGATCAGGAACTTGACGAACTCGCGGGAGTACTGATCCAGAACCTCGGGCTCGTAGTAGTTCTCCTCGACGAGGTAGTCCAACTTCTCGTCCAGATCGTGGAAGAACACGGTGTTCTGATTGACGTGCTGCAGGAAGTACTGATTGGCAGCCTCGCGATCCTTCTCGAACTGGATCTCACCGTTGGGACCGTACAGATTGAGCATCGCGTTGAGCGCGTGGTAATCCATGTCGCCGTCGCCGCGGACGGTGGTGGGTACGGGTGCTGCGTCGGTGATGGTCGGTGCCACGGCGATGCTCCTACTGGGTATGTGGTGTGTGGTGCTCTAGTGCGTGTGGGCGGCGCGTCGGACTTCACGTTCCCAGAAGTCCTCCAGCCCCTCGCGGACCCGCACTACGTCCTCGGGGGTGCCCATCAATTCGAATCGGTACAGATACGGAACTGCGCACTTCTGCGAAATGACATCTCCCGCAAAGCAGAACGAGTCACCGAAGTTCGTGTTTCCGGCAGCGATGACAGCTCGGATCAACGAGCGATTGTGCTCGTCGTTGAGAAACTTGATCACTCGCTTGGGGACGTAGTTGGTGTCGCGCCCGGAGTACGTGGTCCCTCCCCCGTACGTCGGCACGACGAGAACGTAGGGAGTGTCGACACGAAAGGTGCCGTCCGGATCACGCAGAGGGATTCGTGTCGCGGGAATGCCCAGCTTCGAGACGAAGCGATGAGTGTTCTCGGACGCGCTGGAGAAGTAGACCAGTGAGTGGGAGGACTGCGGTTGCGAACTCACCGCTCACTCACTTTCTCGTTCTGTTCAAGCAGCGTTCGCTGCGAGGGTCTTGATACGGTCCGGACGGAAGCCGGACCAGTGATCGTCACCGGCGACGACAACCGGGGCCTGCAGGTAACCGAGGGCCATGACGTAGTCGCGCGCTTCGGGATCCTGCGAGATGTCGATGACCGAGTACTCGATACCCGCCTTGTCGAGGGCGCGGTAGGTGGCATTGCACTGAACGCAGGCGGGCTTGGTGTAAACGGTGATGCTCATGGTGTCCCTCTTTCCGTTGTCGCCATCGGGTGCACCGACGCGACCGATGTGCTCTGCGTGTGGCACCGAGAACATCTCCCGCTCAGGGCGACTTCGACCTGCTCGAGCCCGTTGTGCACGTTCTTCGAGTTGTGGCCTCTCGGTCGGTCAAACACTACACCTAGTGTCCGACATCTGCCTACAACACGAGATGTTGCGAACAACATGCTTGGTATTCGCTGGTCACGGCTTTATCGGGCCGGAAATATCGAGCTGCATCGGCGTGTCGCACGTCACACCGACTATGTGTTGTCCATCACAACGGAACTCGGCCGGGACAGTGACGCGTGCCGACGCTCCCCCGGCACGACGAAGGGCCCTCGAACTTCTCCGAGGGCCCTCGTCGTCGATCACGCAGTCGTCAGCGCTGACGCGCCTTGAACCGCGGTTCCTTCTTGTTGATCACGAACACCGTGCCACGGCGTCGTACCACCTGTGCACCGGGCTTGTTCTTGAGCGATTTCAACGAGTTTCTCACCTTCATGAAACCATCTTACATGAAAATGATTCTCATAACCGAGACAGGGTCACGCACTCACGAGTTCGTCGGCAGCCTTGACCAACTCGGCGACGACATGGCCGATCTCACCGGAGACCTCGGCGTTCTCGCGCGGGTGCGCCGAACCGAACTTGTCCATGGTGCCGCCGATGGAGAGCTGGACATCTTCGAGAACGGTTCCGCCTGCTATGCGCACGGCCTTGCTGGTGTCCTCGTGTGCCCACTTGGCTCCGTTGCCGCTGGGCGACGCGCTGATGACGACGACCGGCTTGCCCACCATGGCACCTGCACCGTACGGACGGGAGAGCCAGTCGATGGCGTTCTTCAGCACGGCCGGAATGGTGCCGTTGTATTCGGGCGTGACCAGCAACAACGCCGAGGCCTTTTCGGCAGCGGCCCGCAGCGCGAGTGCGCCCTCGGGCACCGATCCCTCGACGTCGATGTCCTCGTTGTAGAAGGGGACATCTCCGAGTCCGTCGTAGACCACTACCTCGGCACCGGCGGGTGCCACGGTGACAGCGGTCTCGGCGATTCGCCTGTTCACCGACTCGGCGCGCAGGCTTCCGACGAGAACGAGTACATGAGCGTCTGACATGAGGTTATTCCTTCGCAAGTTCGGATGACGTGATCGTCGTGTCAATTCCTACCATCCAAACGGACCGTGGTCCATTTATGTTCCCGGCAAGGTAGGCTTCGGCTGTGACCGGCCCGATGCTGCCCATAGCGGGCGAGGAATCCGAACGGTGCGACGCAGCGCGCAACCGTCGGCTGCTCCTCGACGCCGCAACGGATCTGGTGGCGACCGTCGGAGCCGACGCCATCACCATGGACGCAGTGGCCAGCAAGGCCGGAGTGGGCAAGGGCACAGTATTCCGTCGCTTCGGGAACCGGGCCGGGCTGATGCGCGCGTTGCTCGACCACACCGAGAAGAAGCTGCAGCACTCGTTCATGTTCGGCGACCCGCCGCTCGGCCCGGGAGCCGACCCGATCGATCGCCTCGTCGCTTTCGGCCGAGCTCGACTGGAGTTCGTCAACGTCCAGGGGGAAGTGCTGCGCGCCGCGGAGAGCGCTGACGACGCGCGATATTCCGCCCCGGCGCACATGGTCAACTTCACCCACGTCCTGTCGCTGCTCCGCGCAGCCGAGGTGGACGGGGATCTCGAATTGCTCGCGTACTGGCTGCTCACACCACTCGAGGCCACCCTGGTACTCCACCAGTACCGAGATCTGGGGATGCCGATGGATCGCCTGGCCGACGGCTGGGAAGACCTAGTACGCCGGGCAACTCGAGTCCGATAGCCATCGGGGCAACTCGCCTTCGGCAGATCCGTCGCTCACAGCCCGACGACGGCCGCGGCCGCCGCGTGCAGCGCGGTGCCGTACGCGCGGCCGTGCCCGGCCGCGTGAACGGCGAGCGGATGCAGCTGATGCAGAGCCGTGCGCTCGCGCCACCCGGATCGCAACGGCTGCACCGCCTCGTAGCCGTCGACGACGACGTCGAGGTGGGGGCAACCGAACAGTGCGAGCATCGCCAGATCGGTCTCGCGGTGCCCACCGTGCGCTGCCGGGTCGATCAGCACCACTCCCGCGTCGGTCCAGAACACGTTGCCGTTCCAGAGGTCGCCGTGAATACGGCTCGGCGGCTCCGCGTCGTCGAAGTCGCCGTCCGCGATGCGTCCGCACGCCGATTCGACGATCGCCGCCTCGCCCTGTGTCACGGTGCCGGCGTCGACCGCGATTCGGAGAAACGGCACCACTCGTTCGGCCGCGTAGAAGGCACCCCAGGTTCGGTGCACCGTACTGCTCATGGGCCGGGATCCGATGAACAGCTGACCCGAGAAAGCGACGCCGTCGGAGCCGACCGGCGGCGCACCGAACCCACCGGCTCCGGCAGAGTGCGTCGATGCCAGTGCGCGCCCGAATCGTTCGGCTGCGGCGAGCGTGGGACGGGCCGCGGCCAGCCGCTCGAGTTCGATGTACGTCCGGTCGTGCCCGATCACTTCGACGACCGGGGCCGCCGCCTCGCCGAGCCACCGAAGCCCGGCGGCCTCGGCGGCGTAGAAGTCGGGGTGGGCCTGGGGGTTTCGCTTGACGAAGGTATCGGAGGATCCACTCACGACCACCGACACTACGCACGGCGCGAGATCGAATCCCGGCACTCGTCATTAGGATGGCGTGATGGGACACATCAACTCGGAATTGCGCTCGGGGATCATGCGTGAGCTGGCCGTGCAGTCGACCATCGACCCGATCACGGAGGTCCGCAGACGAGTGGACTTTCTCAAGGACTACCTGGCGTCGACTCCGGCCTCGGGATTCGTACTCGGAATCAGTGGCGGTCAGGACAGCACGCTCACCGGCAAACTCGCCCAACAGGCAGCAACGGAGCTCCGAGCCGACGGACACGAGGCCGAGTTCGTCGCCGTTCGCCTCCCCTACGGTGTGCAGGCCGACGAGGACGACGCATCGATCGCGTTGAAATTCATCGATCCCGACCGCACGGTGACGGTGAACATCAAGGACGCTGCCGACGCCGCAGCGGCCGCGACCGCGGACGCGCTGGGAAGTGCCGAAATCCGAGACTTCGTCCGCGGCAACATCAAGGCCCGCCAGCGCATGGTGGCCCAGTACGCACTCGCCGGCGAACTCGGCTACGTCGTGGTGGGCACCGATCACGCCGCCGAGGCGATCACCGGTTTCTTCACCAAGTTCGGTGACGGCGGCGTCGATCTGACTCCGCTGACCGGCTTGAGCAAGCGTCAAGGTGCGGCGCTGCTGCGCGAACTGGGAGCACCCGAGAGCACCTGGCGCAAAGTTCCCACCGCAGATCTCGAGGACGATCGTCCGGCGCTACCCGACGAGGAAGCGCTCGGTGTCACGTACGAACAGATCGACGACTACCTGGAGGGCAAGGACGTCACCGACGAGGTCGCCGACAAGCTGGAGAAGATGTTCCTCGCAACTCGTCACAAGCGCACGGTGCCCGTGACGCCGTTCGACGATTGGTGGAAGAGAAGCAGCTGAATCGGGCAGCCACAGGTCGGTGGCGCGGCGAACCGGGTGTGCTCAGCCGCCGGCGAAGGGCGGCAGTACGTCGACCCTGCCGCCGATCGTGCGCCCGAGATCGCGGGTGAGATCATCTCCCACCAGGTAGGCCGAGACCCGAAGAATCGGCTCCATCGGCGCGCCGTGCCGAGACAGGATCAGCTCTCGCAGATCGGCGAGGGTGGCACCGACCGGCACGGTGAGGTACTCGGACTCGCAGTGCGACGCGTCGACCGCTGCAGCGAAGTACCGCACCTCCACCCGGGTGTCAGCCACCGATGGCTCCCATGCTGCGGGTGGGAGGTACGAAGCCGTCGGCGTCGATGCCGTGCCCCGCCCACTTGTTCCACATCGCCCCGCGCCACACCGCTGCCAGTTCGTCGTCGGTGGCACCGCCGCGCAGAGCTGCCCGAAGATCGGTCTCGTCGTCGCTGAACAGACAGGACCGAATCGTTCCTTCTGCAGTGATCCTGGTGCGGTCGCAATCACCGCAGAACGAGCGCGTCACCGACGCGATGATGCCGACGGTCGCATCGGTACCGTCGACGCTCCATTCCTCGGCCGGTGCCGACGGATCGGCGCGCCCCACCTCACGTAGGTCGAACTCGGTGGACAGCTCGTCGAGCAAGGTCTGGGCGTCGATCATGTTGGCCCGAGCCCACTCGTGGTCGGCATCGAGCGGCATCTGCTCGATGAAGCGCAGTGCCACCCCTTCGTCGAGACACCAGCGCAGTAGATCGACTGCACCGGACAGCGTGTCGCGCATCAGAACTGCGTTGATCTTCACCGGACCGATGCCCGCTCGCTTCGCCGCTCGGATGCCGGCCAGTACCGACGGCAATCGGTCGCGTCTGGTCAGCCGCGCGAAATCTTCGCGGTCGACCGAATCCAGGGACACGTTGACCCGGGTCAAACCGGCATCGGCCAGTGCCCCGGCGCGGTGCTCCAGACCCACTGCGTTGGTGGTCATCGACAGCGGTACACCTGCCGCAGCATCGGAGCACAGCCTCAAGATCTCGTCGAGGTCGCGGCGCATCAGCGGCTCGCCTCCGGTGAAGCGCACGTCCCGAATACCCAGCAGCCGCACGGACACCGACACCACTCGCGCGATCTCGGTCGGCGTGAGCAGGTTCGACGCAGGAATGGCCGGAAGCCCCTCCTCCGGCATGCAGTAGGTGCACCGCAAGGAGCATTTCTCGGTGATGGAGATACGCAGGTCGCGCGCGACTCGGCCGAATCGATCGATCAGATGCGGCACGTCCGGCCGGTCGGACACCGAGCCGACACTGCCTGCCGTCGAACCCGTGGTGGTGCCGAACCCGGGAATGCCCAGCGAGGTGACACTGTCCACCGTCACCTCGTACCTCGTCTCCGTCGGAAATCACGTCTGTCGTTCGTGTGTCTACCCATTATGCCGCAGCCCACACCGAGTGGACGGATCGGCGTGCTTAGGATTGGCACCCATGACGGTTGAGCACACGCACGCGATCACTGGATTCGCACAGTGACCGCTGTATCGGTCGAGGAACACACCGCCGCGGTCGAGACTCTGCTCGCGGCGTTGACCACGAGAACAGCTCAGCGAATTCCTCTCGACGACGCGCTGGGACGCGTCGCGTTCGCGGACGTGCGATCGCCGGTCGATCTGCCGCTGTTCCGCAACTCGCAGATGGACGGCTATGCCGTGGATTCTCGATCCGTGGCCACGACCCCGGTGACGCTTCCGGTCTCGACGATCATCGCCGCAGGCCCGACGGAATCGGCAGTCCTCGCCTCGGGCAGCGCCGCCAAGATCATGACCGGTGCCCCCATTCCGGACGGAGCGGACGCAATCGTCCCCGTCGAAGACACCTCCGTACCGGCGGCCGGTTCCGTGACGATCGAAAGAAGCCGCGCAGCAGGTGAATTCGTACGCGAGCAGGGCAGCGACGTACGCGTCGGAACAGTCCTGGTCGAGTCGGGCCGCGTTCTGGAACCCCGACACATCTCCGTTCTCGCTGCCGTCGGCTTCGGCGACATCGACGTTCGTTCGCGTCCACGCGTGGCCGTCGTGACCACCGGTGCCGAACTGGTCGACGCCGGCTCGACGCTGACGCCCGGTCAGATCTACGACTCGAACGGCATCACCCTCGCCGCACACCTTCGCGCCAGCGGCGCAGAGGTGGTCTCCGTCTCGCGCAGCTCCGACGAGCCGAGCCGCTTTCGCGAGATCCTCGACGCCGCAGCAGAATCGGTCGAGCTGATCATCACGTCCGGCGGAGTATCGATGGGCGACTTCGAGGTGGTCAAGGACGTACTCCGGCCGCTCGGCGGCAACTTCGGGTCGGTTCGTATGCAGCCGGGTGGTCCGCAGGGCATCACGATGTTCGACGGTGTTCCCGTGCTCAGCTTTCCCGGCAATCCCGTCAGTACGGTCGTCTCGTACATCATGTTCGCGCGCAACATCGTTCGGCGAGCGGCCGGTCTGCCGCCGGTACTCTCGACCCATGCGGCCCTGCACGAACCGATCGTGTCTCCGCCCGGTCGAAGACAACTGCTCCGTGGCCGATTGCGCGACGACGGGCGGGTGGAGCTCGTCGCCGGTCCCGGCTCGCACCTGGTCGCTGCACTGGCATGGGCCGATGTGCTGATCGACATCGACTCCGAGACAACCGAACTCGCTGCAGGATCCGACGTGGAGGTGTGGCCACTGTGACCACAGATGTACCGCAACCCCAACTGTCTCATCTCGACGATCAGGGCCGCGCCCGCATGGTCGATGTGGCGCACAAGAAGGAAACCTCGCGCACGGCCGTCGCCGCCGGTGAGTTCGTCACCACCGCCGAGGTCGTCGCGCTCGTGCGCGCGGACGACATGCCCAAGGCCGACGTTCTCGCCACCGCCCGCATCGCGGGCATCTCGGCGGCGAAGAAGACGTCGGAACTGATTCCGCTGTGCCACCAGCTCGCCCTCTCCTCGGTGAAGATCTCGTTCGGATTCACCGACTCGTCGATCACGGTCGAGGCAACCGCCCGCACCACCGGACGTACCGGGGTGGAGATGGAAGCACTGACCGCGGTCGCCGTAGCCGGCCTGACGCTGCACGACATGGTCAAGGCCGTCGATCCCGGTGCCACCATGAACGGTGTCCGGTTGCTCACCAAAGACGGCGGTAAGCACGGACATTGGCAACGGGACGACGCAGCGGACTCCCCCGATTCTGCGGCTGCGCCGATATTCGATTCCTCACGGTCCGCAGCGGTTCTGGTCGCCTCGACCGGCGGCGCGAACGGATCTCGCCCGGACACCACCGGCCCCACCATCGCGTCCTGGTTGACCGACCGGGGCTTCGCCGTGCGTGGCCCACTGGTGTACGCCGATGCCGACATCGCTACGGGGTTGCAGGACGCCCTACGCGGCGAACCGTCGCTGATCGTCAGCACGGGCGGCACCGGCGTATCCCCCACCGATGCAACCCCCGAGGCGACGGCGGCGCTCCTCGACATCGACATGCCGGGGATAGCCGATGCGATCCGAACCCGCGGAACATCTGCGACACCTCATGCGGTGCTCAGCCGCGGTGTCTCGGGTCTGATCGGACGCACGCTCGTAGTCAACCTGCCGGGCTCGCCGGGTGGCGTGAAGGACGGACTCTCCGTTCTCGACCCGCTCCTCGACCATGTGCTGGCCCAGATCGCCGGAGGAGGCCCCCACGATGAGTGAGCTCGTCGCCCGTATCTCGAACGAACCGTTGAGCACTGCCGAAGTAGAGGTGGCAGTTCAGGATTCGCGTCACGGTGCCGTTGTACTGTTCAGCGGAATCGTGCGCGATCACGACGGCGGGCATGCGGTGGAGACTCTGGAATACCGCGCACATCCCGACGCGGAACGCTTCCTGAGCCGCTGCTGCTCGGAGGTATCGGCAGAGACGGGATTGGCAGTGGCCGCAGTACATCGCGTCGGCGATCTACGGGTCGGCGACCTCGCGCTCGTCGCGGCCGTCGGCTCGGCTCATCGCGCCGAAGCGTTCGAAGCCTGCGCCCGACTCGTCGAGCGCATCAAAGCCGAGGTCCCGATCTGGAAGCGTCAGGGATTCGAGGGCGGACGTACCGAGTGGGTCGGGCTGTAAAGGAACTAACCGGTCTCGAGATAACGATGGACCGGAAGCATGGCGGAGGCGTCGTCGGCGTCGTCCGGTCCTCTCACGCAGGCACGCAACCGCTGCTCGACGGCCGACGCATCGAGATCGGTACCGATCAGCACCAGTGACGTCTGCTCGGGCTCACCCCGGGCCCACGACGCAGCCTCGAATCGGATGTGTCGGCCCACCGTGTGCACGATGAACTTCTGCGTGTAGCCGGTGATGCCGAAGTGCACGAATCCCTTGATGCGGTAGAGGTTTCCGGAAGGATTCTCCAAGAACTCGATCAGACGGCGCGGTTCGACGGGAACCGTCGTGACGAATTCGGTGTGTGAGTACTGCGCGTGCAGGTGATGGTCATGATCGTGGTCGTGATCGTGGTTCTCCCGGAGTAGCTCGTCGAACGACAGCTGCACCGCCATTGCCGAATCCACCGAGTGATCGTCACGCCGATCGAACAGCAGCAGCGGGTCGACCCGACCGAAGGCCACGGGTACGACGGGCACGTCTCCTACGACGGACTGCACCGTCGACACCACCGCGGAGCGCTCGGACTCGGTCACCGCATCCGACTTGTTCAGCACCACCAGGTCGGCCAATTGCAGGTGCTGGTCGATCTCGGGATGGCGCGTGCGGGTCCGCGGGAACTCCACCGCGTCGACGACACCGACGAGCCCGCCGTAGACGATGAATTCGTTCTGGCTACCCCGAACCATTCTGATGAGATTGCGGGGTTCGGCCAGGCCACTGGCCTCCACCACGATCACGTCGATGGCGGACCGACGGTGCGCGAGGGCGTCGAACATCGCGTCCATATCGCTGATGTCGACGGCGCAACAGATGCAGCCGTTACCGAGTGAGACCATCGAATCGACCTGGCCGGCCACGAGCATCGAGTCGATGTTGATCGCCCCGAAGTCGTTGACCACGACCCCTATTCGGATGCCGGAATCATTGCGCAGCAGGTGGTTCAGAAGCGTGGTCTTACCTGCTCCGAGAAAGCCCGCAACTATCACCACCGGAATTCGTCGACGCGCCACGGCGTCCGAGACTACCGGTCGATGAGAATCTGTTTCAGCAGGCCTCGAGCGAACGTCGACACACTGCTCACGTTGTCCGGGGTCGCGAGTCCTGCCAGGCCGTCGACGCCGAATGCATTCACGTACGGGGACACGCTCTCGAGCAACCTCGACAATGCGCTACGCCCCTCGGCCGCGGGGCCTGCGGGGCCGGTTGACGTCGCTGCGGGCGCGGCGGTGTCGGTCGTCGCTGTCGCGGCGGGGGTAGCCGCAGTCGTGGTGACGGCGTCCGCTGGGGTGGAGGCGGTTTCGGCCCCGAGGAGGTAGTCGATGATCCCCGTCGAGATCGCGATCGCATGCTTCAGCTGACCGTCCGAGCTCTCGAGAAGAGCTGCGTCGCCGGGGTTGGATCCGTTGCCCATCTCGACGAACACGAGGGGCACCGTGGTCAGCGCGGGCCCGGCGACATCGGATCGTTCCTGTATCCCGTTCTCGACCCCTGCGTAGTTCGCGGGCTCGAAGCCTGCGCGCACGTAGGAGTCTCGCATCAGCGTCGATGCCGACCGTCCCCCCTCGGACTGGGCAGCATCGGCAGCCGCGCTCGGAATCGGCAGAGTGGGAACGATCAGATGGAACCCGTGCTTGTCCGCATCGGTCGTCGTACTCGTGGAGTCCGCATGAATACTCACGGCCACGTCGGCACCGGACTCGCTGGCGGCCCGCGCCCTGTCGTCGACGCATCCGCCCCAGCCGGTGTCGTCGGCTCGACTCGTCTCGACCGTCGCACCCAGACTCTCCAGGCTCGATCGGACCAGCTCGCTGACTTTCCAGTTGATCGTGTGCTCGGGCACGCCGTCCAGTGTGGTCATACCGGTGGTCTGGCAATCCTTGGTGCCTCCCCGCCCGTCGTTCACCTGCCGCTGCAGATTCTCCGAGTGTGCGGTGCCCTGGTGACCCGGGTCGAGGAACACTGTCTTCCCCGACAACTCGGTGCCGGCGGCGGGCGCTGTGCTGGACGGTGCGGCGATGGCCGGCGCCGACACGAGCACTCCGACACCGAGCACTCCGGCGCACATCAGCGCCGTTACTGCCGACCTTGTCATCGGTGCAGATTTCATATCGTCGTGGGCGCAACGGTGGAGCTCGCTGCGCTACTCCCCTCTCGGCCCCTCGGACACCGCTGATCCGAGCGGTCACCGCATCGCGGGGCACCACACGTCACAACAGACACTTGCGCCTCAAGTGAAGCAGAAGACGGCCCCGGGGAGACTCGCACAATGATTCGTTAGGGAAATGAGTGCCTTCCGTGACCGATTCGTTGCCGACACGAATGGTCGTTTCACGCCGAGATCGTCCACGGCCCCACCGAAACGACCACGAACCGACTCGATGATGGAAAACCGCCTTCGAACCGGCCGGTTCGTCTTTTGTCTCCTTTATGACACACGGTCGCAGCGAGACAATGTTCTCGCATGCATATCGACGTTTCGGTAACCACACGATCCGATTTCGAGACAATTCTGGGAATTACGTAACAATTCCCCGGCCCGCGTGGATAACCACATTGTTCAGCCGTATAGTCGCTTCAGTTCGATCTGGACATCCCCGCATCATCCCCTGCATCATTGGAGAGCTTCAGCATGGCCAGAAAAGTCTATGTGCAACTAGTCGACGACATCGACGAAAAACCGATCGAATCCGGTGGCGAACACATAACCTATTCGGTCAACGGAGTCAGCTACGAAATCGACCTGAGCGACAAGAACGCGAAGGAATTTCACCGCAAGCTCGACTATTACATCGAGCACTCCACCAAGGTCGGTGGAAAGCGAACGAAGAAGTCGAGCACTCCCGCAACCGGCGCCAAGCGCGACGCCAATCAGACCAAAGCCATCAGAGAATGGGCCAAGGCGAACGGCCACAACATCTCGGCGCGAGGCAGAATCCCCGCCGAGGTAGAGCAGGCGTTCGACGCAGCACACTGAGCCGTCGATCGACGAATCGGCTCCGGGCGGGACGCTCGGATGCCGACTCGGCGGTCGGTGACACCGAAACAAGAAAAGCGTCGCCCGGGGGCGACGCTTTTTCATTGACCGAAAACGAGCTTGTCCTTCACGGTGGAGCTAAGGGGACTCGAACCCCTGACCCCCACACTGCCAGTGTGGTGCGCTACCAGCTGCGCCATAGCCCCGAGTACTGCGTGCTCCCGCTCATGCGGTTGCTCGAACGAAGTTACACCATCGGTCGCAGCAGCAACAAATCACCTGGTGCGGCCGGTACCGAATCCTCGATCACCGACCGCACCCACGCCCAGGAGATCAGTTGATCGACGCAAGCCATTCCGAGTCACCGAGCGCATCGACGACCTGACCGTCGACGAGGACCCCTGGCGTTCCACGGGCACCCGACGCCGCCAACGCGTCCCGTCCGGTGTTCGCATCCGCTACTGCTGCGTCGCGCTGCGCACCGGCGGCGATGCACTCCGTTGCCAGATCGCTGGCTCCGACGGATCGGGCGAGTTCCGCAAGTTCGGCATCGGTTCGGTCGGAGTCACCACCTTCTTCGGGGCGAAATTCCGGGTCGAACAGCCCGGCGTGAAATGCGGAGTAGACCCGCGCGTTCTCTGTCGCTGCCACGCAGTGCGACGCCGCGACGGCACGCGTCGAATAGTCACCGGACGGCGACTGCGGATCCAGGAAATTGACCAGGTGGTAATTCACCGAGACGACACCGTCGTCGATTTTCTGAGCCAGCTCCTGGCCGTGTTTCACTTCGAGGTCGCCACAGAACGGGCACATCGGATCCTCGAAGACATCGATGACCCGCTGCGCTTCCGGACGCGACAGCTGCACCACCCCGTCACCCGGCAACGACAATTCGACCACCGGATTCTTGACCGTTCCGTAGCCATCGTTGCGTGGAGCGTCGCTTCCGCTCTGCCACATGATCGCCACCGCGATGACGATCACCACTACGACGAATGCGATGCCACCCAATACGTAGGTCATCGTATTGGAGGTTGCCTCGGGTGTGTGTTTCGTACTCGATATCTTCTTCTGGCTCACACAGCGAATACTACGGTTGCGCCCGTCAGGCGCGCTCGCGTCCGAGGGTGTCCGGAACTCGCGACCACCAGAGTCCTGCCAGGAGAAGCAGCGCTCCCGTCACGGCGAAAGCCGGACCGAACGAGACCTGTTCGACGATCATCCCGGCCACGATCGGGCCGATGACCGCGCCGACATCGGAGGCCATCTGGAATGCAGCCAGTACGGGCCCTCCGCGCGCCTTCGAGCCGATCACGTCGGCAACCGAGGCCTGCTGGGCGGGGCTCATCAGACCCGATCCGATGCCGGCGATCAACGACACCACGAGAAACAGCACGGGATCGTGGACGTACCCCATCACGACGGTCCCCAGGCCGCACACCGCCAACCCACCCACCATGAAGGGCTTGCGTCCGCGCACATCGGACAGGCGACCTGCACTGGTGAGAACCAGCGCATTTCCCACTGCGAACACTGTCAGCGCGATACCGACGAACACCTCGGATCGCTGCATCGCCTCCACCACGAACAACGGCACCAAGGCCACCCGAACACCGAACACAGCCCAACCGTTGGCGAAATTCGATGCCAGCGCCGCCTGATACGACGGGATCCGCAGCGCGGCAAGCAATGACATCGTCGGCGGTGCCGAGCCCTTCTCCGGCTTGACGAGGTCGGAATTGCCCAGGGTGAAATACACGACGGCCGCGGCGATCACCAGAGCCACGGCATAGATGACGAAAGGCACCCGCAGACCGAATCCGACGAGCGCGCCGCCGACGAGCGGACCGCCGATGGTTCCCAACAGGAAGGCGGTCGCATACAGGCCGGAGATGCGGCCACGACTGGTCGGAGGACTGATCCGGATCAGCAGTCCCAGTGCCGACACCGAGAACATCGTCGAGCCGATGCCGCCGAGTCCGCGGAACACCAGCAGCTGCCAATACGTCTGGGCCAGAGCGCACGCACCGGTGGACACCGCAACGATCAGCAGTCCGATCAGGTACACGGGCCGCTCGCCGAGCCGCTGCACCAGAGCACCACTGGCGGGTGCGAACAGCAACCGCATGAGAGCGAATGCACTGATGACCGCCGACGCCGCCGTGTACCCGACGCCGAATTCCCGGGCGAACTGTGGCAGAGCGGGCGCGACGATGCCGAATCCGAGCGCGATGACGAACGCCGCCGACACCAGAACCCAGATCTCCGGTGGGAGCTTGCCTCCGGGTCGGAATGCCGGCTCGGGAGCCGAACTGTCGTTGTCGGGTGGAGGTGAGTCGGTCACGAGCTCTCGAGTGCGGACGACACCAGTTCACGTGCTGCGGCTTGCACCCGGGCGAGATGCTCTTCGCCCTGGAACGACTCTGCGTAGATCTTGTAGACGTCCTCGGTTCCGGACGGGCGCGCAGCGAACCAGGCGCTCTCCGTCGTCACCTTCAGGCCACCGAGGGCGGCTCCGTTTCCCGGAGCCTCGGTCAGCGTTGCCGTGATCGGTTCGCCTGCCAACTCGGTGGCGGTGATCTGGTCGGGCGAGAGCTTGGCGAGAACGGCTTTCTGCTCGCGGGTTGCCGGTGCATCGACGCGGGCATACGTCGGATTCCCGAACTTCGCAGTGAACTCGCCGTAGCGCTGCGACGGCGTGGATCCGGTGACGGCGGTGATCTCGGACGCCAGCAGTGCGAGAACGATGCCGTCCTTGTCGGTGGTCCAGACTCGGCCGTTGTGTCGGAGGAACGACGCTCCTGCGCTCTCCTCACCGCCGAATCCGAGCTCGCCTGCGAGCAGACCCGGAACGAACCACTTGAACCCGACCGGCACCTCGAGCAGACGACGGCCGAGAGCTGCGACGACCCGGTCGATCATCGACGAGCTCACCAACGTCTTGCCCACTGCCGCCGTGGGCGACCAATCGGGTCGGTGCGTGAACAAGTAGTCGATGGCGACGGCGAGGAAGTGATTGGGATTCATCAGGCCACCGTCGGGAGTGACGATGCCGTGCCGGTCGGAGTCGGCATCGTTGCCCGTCGAGATGTCGAACCGATCGCGGGCTGCGATGAGCGACGCCATCGCGTTCGGCGACGAGCAATCCATCCTGATCTTGCCGTCGGTGTCGAGAGTCATGAAGCGGAATGTGCCGTCCACCAACGGGTTCACCACGGTCAGGTCCAGATTGTGCCGCTCGGCGATGGCATCCCAGTAATCGACACTCGCGCCGCCCAGCGGATCTGCGCCGATGCGAACTCCGGCAGCACGGATCGCATCGAGATCGAGCACGTTCGGCAGGTCGTCCACATAGGTGCCGAGGAAGTCGTAGCGCGAGACGCTCCCCGCGAACGCCTGCGCGAGCGTCACCCGCTCGATGCCCGAAATGCCGGTGCGCAGAAGCTCGTTCGCGCGAGCGGCGATGACCGATGTGGCATCACTGTCGGCAGGACCGCCGTGCGGAGGGTTGTACTTGAAGCCGCCGTCCCTGGGCGGGTTGTGCGACGGAGTCACCACGATGCCGTCGGCCTTCGCCGCGGGGCCCGATTCGTTGTACCGAAGGATGGCGTGACTGACTGCCGGGGTCGGGGTGTACCGATCCCCCGAATCGACCAGTACGTCGACGTCGTTGGCCGCCAACACTTCCAGAGCCGTCGTCCAGGCGGGTTCCGACAACGCGTGGGTGTCCCGGCCGATGAACAACGGCCCGGTGATGCCTTGCGCAGCGCGGTACTCCACGATCGCCTGCGTCGTCGCCACGATGTGTGCCTCGTTGAACGCCGAATCCAAGCTGGATCCTCGATGCCCTGATGTGCCGAACACCACCTGCTGGCTGGGTTCCGACACGTCGGGAACTCGCGAGTAGTACGCCGTCACGAGCTGCGAAAGATCTACCAGATCCTCCGGCAGTGCAGTGGTTCCAGCTCTCTCGTGCGCCACGATGCGCCTCCTCGTTGATCGACGAACCGAAATCCTCGACCAACCCTAGCGCCGCTGCCTCCCCCACGAGCTACTTGCTGGGTCCTTTCGGAGGCCGTGGGAGGAAATAGCTGGTCCGCTGCTGGTATTCGCGATACCCCGGACGCTTTTCCATGCTGCGCTCGAGCAACCGCGCACCGGTGGCGAACACCAGGAAGTACGTCATCGCCATGGGCGACAGCAGCGTGAACACTCCGGGCCACGCCGACGCCGAGACGAGGAACAGTCCCCACCAGACTGCCGAGTCACCGAAGTAGTTGGGGTGCCGCGTCCAGGACCACAGCCCACGATCCATGATCTTGCCCTTGTTCGACGCGTCGGCCTTGAAGGCCGTCAACTGCGCATCCCCCACTGCCTCGAACGTCCATCCGAGAATCCAGACCACTACGCCGAGTACGACGACCGGCAGAACGGATCCGTGTGCGACAGCGGAAACCTGCAGCGGCAGGGACACGAACCACAATGCAACCGCCTGCGTCAGGTAGATCTTCCGCAGGGCGTACAGGGTTTTGTTACCGGTGGCCTTGGCGAGCAGTTCGGTGTAGCGCGGATCCTCACCGTGCCCACGCGAGCGTCGAAAGACGTGCACTGCGAGACGAAGTCCCCACACACCGACGAGGACGAGCAGAAGTATTCGACGCCACAATTCGCCTGTTCCGGTCGCAGCCGAGATCAGCGCGATCAGAACGAACCCGCCGCCCCACGTCACGTCCACGACGTTGTGGCGTCCGATGCGCGCGCCGATGAGGGCGGTGACGATCATCAGGACGGCGGTACCGCCGAGGCTGGAAAGCGATACCGTGAGGAAGTCGGACCAGTTCACCGCGGGCCCACCCACACCGGCCGCACCGGTTCCATCTCGGACGTCCCGTTCTCGGACCGAACTGCCAGAATCTGGTCGACGCCCATCCTGTTGTCCCGGAAGGCCATTCCGCCGCCGATCAGGTACAGCCGCCACACGCGCGCGACCTCTTCGCCGACCATCGCCACCACTTCGTCGTAGCGCGCCTCGAAGCGCTCGGTCCAGACATCGACGGTCCGCACGTAATGCTCCCGAAGGGCGTGAACGTCGCGAACCTCCAGCCCTGCCTCCTCGATCATCGCGACGGTCCGCCCGACGGGGCGCATGTACATGTCCGGCGCGATGAACGACTCGATGAAGGCTCCGCCGCCGGGGTTGTCACCTTCTCTTCGCGACATCTGCTGAATCAACACGCGTCCACCCGGCTTGACGTTGGTGTGCAGTGCGGCGGTGTAGGTCGGGTAATTGGCCTCCCCCACATGCTCACCCATCTCGATCGACGCCACCGCGTCGAAGGGCCCGTCCGGAATCTCTCGATAATCCTGAATTCGGATCTCGACGTTGTCCTGCAGTCCTCGGTCGGCAATTCGTTTGTCGATGAAGGCTTTCTGTTCGCGCGAGATGGTCACTCCGACGACCTGCGCTCCGTACTCCTGAGCCGCATGCAGGCTCAGGGACCCCCAGCCGCAGCCGACGTCGAGAAAGCGTTGCCCGGCACGCTTGTCGAGACCGATCTTTCGACAAACGAGGTCGAGTTTGTCGCGTTGGGCATCGTCGAGGGTGTAGTCCGGCGAATCCGAGGTCCAGTACGCCGACGAGTACGCCATGTGGGAATCGAGCACCAATTCGTAGAAGTCGTTCGACAGGTCGTAATGGTGACTGATCGCGGCGCGGTCGCGAAGCACCGAGTGCAGCCGCCCTTTCACCGATGCCTGCGACACGGGCGGCGGCAGAGGACGGCCGAACACTCCGAGATCCTTGGCCAGTTTCGCCAACCGCAGGAGCGACGCCGGCCCCGGTCGTATCGCCGAGAGTCGGCGCTCACGCACCACACCCCAGACGTGATCGAGGGCCGCGGCGAGATCGCCGTCGACGTCCAGCTCCCCGGTGACGTACGCCTGTGCAGCGCCGAGTTCGCCAGGGCTCCACAGCAATCGACGAAGGGCGCTCGGGCTCCGCAACAGCACTCGCGGTGCCGACGCATCTCCCGCAACGGATCCGTCCCACGCCTGCAGCCGAACGGGAAGCGGACCACCAACCAGGGGTTCGATCAGCTCGGCAATCCGGTGTGCGACACCGACACTGCGGTCGGTCCGGTCGACGGAAAGTGTCGAGGTGGTCATCGGTTGTCCCTTCGGTCGAGCACGATCTGCTGAACATCGAGGTATCCGGATCGAAATCCGGCCTCCGAGTAGCACAGGTAGAAATGCCACATTCGCGCGAACACCTCGGCGAAACCGAGCTCCTCGGCCTCGCTGCGGTATTCACGGAAGCGCCTGTCCCACTGAGCGAGGGTTCGCGCGTAGTGATCGCCCATCGACAGACGCTCGCGAACCCGAAGCGAAGTGCTCTGCTCGGTCACCTCCTCGATGGCCCGCACGGACGGCAGGAATCCGCCGGGAAATATGTACTTGTGGACCCAGGTGTACGTGTTTCGGGTAGCCAGCATTCGGTCGTGCGGCATCGTGATGGCTTGGAGGGCAACCCGCCCACCCGGTGCGAGCAGCGCGTCGATCGTCTCGAAGTACGTCGCCCAATACTGATGCCCGACGGCCTCGATCATCTCGACCGACACGATCGCGTCGTACTCGCCGTCGACCAAGCGGTAGTCGAGGAGATCGATCTGGATTCGGTCTCCGTAGCCGGCAGCGGCACAGCGCTTACGCGCCAAGTCCTGCTGTTCGGTCGACAATGTCACCGACCGGACCGTCGCACCACGAGCTGCCGCACGGATTGCCAGCTCACCCCATCCGGTACCGATCTCGAGCACCCTGGTTCCCTCGCCGACGCCCGCCCGGTCGAGTAGCCGGTCGATCTTGCGACGCTGGGCGTCGGCGAGCTCCTCACTGTCGTCGTCGTTTCCCGATTCGGCGAACAACGCACTGGAGTACGTCATCGTCTCGTCGAGGAAGAGTTCGAAGAGGTCGTTCGACAGGTCGTAGTGGCGCGAGATGTTGGATCGCGTGTTCTTGGTCGTATTCCGCTCGCTCCGTGGAGGCTTGGGGATATAGAGCCCTCGGAGGCGCTGCAGGGACTTCGGAATCAGGGACGCCATGCGCCGGGCGAAGACGTCGAGCACGGCAGTGAGATCCTCGGCATCCCAGTCTCCGGCCATGTATGCCTCACCGAATCCGATGAGTCCGCTGTCGCCGACCCGTGCGGCGAAGTCGTGTGGTCGATAGACGGTCATCAACGGAGCATCGGCCGAGCCTGCCCCGATGACCTCGCCGTCGGGCATCGCCACTCGGACCTGCAATCGCGCGACCGCGCGGCGGAAGAGGAAGTCGGCGACGGGTGCTGCGGCTGCAACCTTCATGCCACCAGGAACCTGGGCGATCTGAGGCCAGACCCGTGGATCCACCAGCGGGCGCGGACCGACAGCGGAACCACCGTACGGGTTCGACACAGAATCGGCCTTCGACACAGTTGTCATCTGTTGGCCCCTTCCTTCTGGAATTCTCGCGCCCCGGGAGGGGCAGGTTTCTGCACGATCTTCAGACCCCGCGCCCAGAGCCGAATGCCCTGCCAGCGGATCTGTATCACCACCCGTAACGGCGCACACGGAATCTCGAGTGCGGTGCGGAGAATGGACCGCGACGTCACCTCTCGACGACGGCCGTGTACGGTCGCCACGAACGGAGGCCGACCGGGTCGTTCCAGGACGATCGACAGACGGAGTGCGGCGTCCGGCTCGGGTAGCCGCATGGAGTATTCGCCGTCGACGTCGTTGAACGGCGATACGTAGAACTCCTTGGTCGTGCGGGCCGCACCGCGATGATCGGTGTGCAGCAGATACCGGTATCGCTCGCCGTAGGTGTTGTGCACCTCCGCCACCACGCAGCGGAGCTCTCCGTCGCGATCGTGACACCAGTACACACTCAATGGGTTGAACGTGTGCCCGAACACCCGCGCACTGGCCAACATCGTGATCCGTCCGCCGCCGAGGTCGATACCGCTCTCCGCCAGGAACGCGTCGACGTTCTGGCGGATGGTGGCGTCGGGGTCACCGAGGTGGTCACGGGGATCGAAGGAGGCCAGCGGTCGCAGTATCCGGGGCAATTCGGGAAGAGCGTCGAGATCGACGAACCAGCTGTAACTCTTGTACGAGAACGTGTTTCGAATCGGCGCGCGTCGAACGTGGTCGATCCGAGTGCGATACAACGCCGCCCCGTGTGCGCGGGTGGTCGGCAGAACCGATGTCAGAGCCACGTGGCCCCCACCCGTTGTGCGGCGCGCGCGCCCGACAACGCACCGTCCTCGTGAAATCCCCAGCCGTGGTACGCACCGGCGAATACCACTGTGTCGGTATCCAATTCGGGAAGTCGACGCTGCGCTGCAACCGATTCGGGGGTGTACTGAGGGTGTTCGTAGGTCATCTCGTCGAGTACCGCGTTCGGGTCGATCCGATCCGCTCCACCGAGGGTGACCAGCATTCTGCGATCGGTGTTGCCCAGGCGCTGCAACCTGGTCAGGTCGTAGCTGACCAGCACCCGATCGGGCCTGGCCGCGCACGACGGGAGGTGGTAGTTCCACGATGCACGCGCCCTGGTGTTCTTCGGCAACACCGACGAGTCCGTGTGCAGTTGCGTGTGATTGGTGGAGTACGGCATCGCTCCCAGGATGCTGTGCTCGAGGGCCGTCGGTTCTGCGAGCATTTTCAGCGCGGCACCGGGATGCACGGCGATCACGGCCGCGTCGAACGTGCGCAGGCGGTCGTGGCCGTCGCGGATCTGCACGGAATCCGGTGACCTGTAGACCGCGCGCACCGGGGTATCGAGCAGTACCTCGTCGATGTGCTCGGCAACCCGGCGAACGTATTCGATGGACCCGCCGGTGACGGTGCGCCAGGTGGGTGATCCTGTGACGGTGAGCATTCCGTGGTGGCGGAGAAAAGTGAACAGGTAGCGAGCCGGGTAGGCGAGAGCAGTATCCGGATCGCACGACCACACCGCGGACACCAACGGAGTCATGAAGTGGGATTCGAAGTACGCCGAGAACGAGTGATCTTCGAGAAACTGCGCGAGAGTCGTCTCGGACTCCACCGGTTCGGCACTGTCCAGCAGTTCGTTGGCCAGGCGATGAAAACGCTTGACGTCGAGCAACATCGAGACGAATCGTGGCTTGAACACCGCCGTACGTTGCGCGAGGATTCCGCTCATGCCCTGGCCGCCCGAGTACTCGAGCCCGCACCCGTCGCAGCGCACGGACATGCTCATGTCCGAATCCTGCGTCGGCACGTTCAGTTCGTCGAACAGGCGCAGCAGAGTCGGATACGTCCGGTCGTTGTGCACGATGAACCCGGTGTCGACGCCTACCGGACCGTCGGGGCCGTCGACATAGTGCGTGTCCGCGTGACCACCGAGCCGAGAGTCCGCCTCGTACAGCGTCACCGACGAGTTCTTCGACAGTTCGTATGCGGCCGTCAGGCCTGCGATACCGCTCCCGACCACCGCGATACGACGGCGCGTCACGACGGTTTGCCCATGCAGTCGGCCTGCGCATCGGCGGCGATACCGAGAACGAAGTCACGCGTCGCCCTCGACCAGAGCTGCGGATTGCGGAGCATGAAGTGCCCACCCGGAACGGAAAGGTAGCGAGCGGAAGCCCCTCGCGCCGCCGCACGTTCGACCGCACGGCGCGAGGTTCTCGGATCGGTCCACTTGTCTGCAGTCCCGTGAACGACGAGCAACGCATGATGCGCGCCGAATCCGTCGGCCTCCACACCCTCCGGCCACCACGGGGCCAAGGCGACGACACCCGAGATTTTCTGGGTCGTTCCTGCAGGCTCCACTCCCACGACAGAAGGGTCGTCGATCAGGGCAGCTGCGGTGCGGCCACCCATCGAATGGCCGACGACCACCACGTGAACGTCGGGATGCTCCGCGCGGATTCGGTTCAGCGCCCACCGGGCGTCCTCGACCGGAGACCGTTCGGGGGCGTTCCAGCCGCGGAACCGGTACTGCAACTGCTGCACCGAAATGTCGTGTGCGCGTCCCACGCGCCGAAGCATCCAGGTGAACGGCCACATCCGCAGACCGGCGAGGTGCCACGGCCTACTGCGCGCCCGGCTCACGTCCTTGCCGCCGCCGAGGACCAACACGACCAGTGCAGGCTCGGACACTCTTCTGCCGGTGCGCAGAACTGGAGTCGGCTCGTTGCTCATGCCGGTTATTCGGCACCGCGGCCGCTTCGGGTGGGATCGGTTCGGACGGGGCGATTGTGACCTGTCCGACAGAGAAAGAAGACCGGGCCGAGAGTGTGTCTCTCGGCCCGGTCTTCGTCGGTGGAGCTGCCGGGAATCGAACCCGGGTCCTCTGCTGCATTGCCAGGGCTTCTCCGTGTGCAGTCCGCTATGCCTCTACTTGGATCTCCCGATCTCGCGAACAAGTCAGGATGACGATCCCAGCCACTGTTTGATGTTCCTCATCATCCCGCGGCCGGATGAATCGGTGAGCCCTCTAGCTGATGCCAGTACCCGGACCGAGGGCAAGCCCGGACTGACAGACACGCAGTCGCTACTTAGGCAGCGAGTGCGTAGTCGCGCTGATTGGAATCGGCGCTTATAAGGTTGCGATGACGCTTACGGTGGTCTCTCGCCTGCACCGACACGCTTCCCCTGACTCAACATACAAAGTCGAAACCGTTCAGCCCCGTATGTTCCCGAACACTGTGTCCGGGCTGTTCAGTGTAACGCCTCGCATGGCCACTTTCATCCCATTAACTGCCGGCACGGCGATCCGTCGCGCGCGATGCGGCATCGGCGTCCACACGCTGCACCACCGTGCGCAGCATTCGGCGCGCCACGACCAACCGTGCCGGCAGAGAGGCGTACCAGACCGCGCGACCGGCCAGACCACGGGGGAAGAACACCAACCGCTGCTCGATCGTCGGCTGCTTCGCCGTGCCGCCGACCGTCAGGTCGAGCCAGGCCTCGCCGGGCAGTCGGGTGGAGGACTTGAGCCGAGTGGTGTGTTCGGTGCCCGACGCGGATGCGTCGGGTCCGGTGACGTCGCGGTGCCAGCCGGTGAGAACGTCGGCGTCGGCCAATCGTTCGAGTGCGGGCCGGATCGCGGTCGACTTCGCTGCGCTTCGGGCGACGCGGGTGTCGGTGTAGACGACCTCGCCTGCCCACGCCGGATCCGAGGGCAGCGGGTCCGACGGTGCCGCGGTGCCGGTGGCGTCGGTCCACCGCGTCTCCACCTCACCGTCGTCGATCTTGCGCAGTGCCAATCTCACGGAGTCGCGGTAGCCGGTCAGGCCGCCGTCCGGACGGGGTACGACGGCGTCGATGTCCATCTCGTGGCCGACGGCGTCGTATTGCAGTGATTCGATGAGCGGCATCGCCAGCCCGCGCGGAATGGGAGTCACCAGCCCGATCCAGTGGCCTGCCAGACGCGGCGTCAACACTGGGAGCACGATGATTCGACGCTGCCGCAGACCCGCGACGTCGGCGTAGATGTTCATCATCTCGCCGTACTGCATGACGTCGGGACCACCGATGTCGAACGTTCTGGATTCGGTGATCGGCGCACTCGCGGCCCCGATCAGGTAGTGCAACACGTCGCGCACAGCGATGGGTTGGATGCGGTTGTGTACCCACCGCGGTGTGGTCATCACCGGAAGCCGGTTGGTCAGGTGCCGGATCATCTCGAACGACGCCGAGCCGGATCCGATCACGACCCCCGCCTGCAGCACCACGGTGGGAACGCCCGACTCGATCAGAATGCGACCCACCTCGGCACGAGACTTCAAGTGTGGCGAGAGCTCACCGGTCGGCGGATGCAACCCGCCGAGGTAGACGATGCGACCGACGCCGCACTCGGCAGCAACGGCCGCGACGTTCTCGGCGCTGTCGCGTTCGGTGTCGGCGAAATCCGAGTGCCCTGCGGTGCCCATCGAGTGCACCAGGTAGTACATGATGTCGACTCCGCTGAGCGCTTCCTTCAACGATTCCCGATCGCTCAGATCGCCCTGAACGATCTCGACATTCGCCGCCCACGGCACGTTGTCGAGCTTGCTGGGGGTGCGAGCAAGCACTCGGACCCGGTACCCCTCGTCGAGCAGACGCGGTGCCAGACGCCCGCCCAGGTATCCCGTGGCACCGGTGACCAGAACGCGGGGAGGGCGTCCGTCGTCCTGAACCACGGGGATGTCGGACGGCGAATCGGAAGCTGTCATAAACGAGGTCATTACCCCCGAGCGGTCCAGTTCAACCTGCGAGGGCGATCATCGCGATCGCGCCGAGCGCCAACGCCATACCGATCTTCTGCAGAGTGCCGACTCTCTCGCCGAGCATCACCATGGCCAGCAATACCGTCGCGGCCGGATACAGCGAGGCGATGACGCTCACCAACGAGAGAAGACCGTCCTGATAGGCGTAGATCAAGGCGGCGTTGGCGACCACGTCGAGCACGCTGACGAATGCCGCAAGCTTGAGCACGCTGCCATGCGGGGGCGAGAAGTGCCCGGACGCCAGAGCTACTACCCAGACCACTGCGGTTGCCGACGCACGCGACGCCGCAAGCGGCCACAGTCCACTGCCGTCACCGATCTGGTGCAGAAAAATGAACGCGAAAGCGAACGTCACACCCGAACCGACCGTCAACCAGGCCACGGTTCGGGTGAACTTCATCTCCCGACCGCCTGCCACTTCACCGGTCACCTCGTCCGGGGATTCCTTGCTGACCAGCACCACGGCCACCAGGGCGACGGCGATGCCGACGAACGCGATGATGCCGGGACGCTCGCCCATCGACAGCCCGACCAGCACCGGGATACCGGCGACCAGTACTGCGGTGACAGGCGAGACCACAGCCATCGGCCCGGCGGCGAGGGCAAGGTAGAACCACCACACCGCAACGCCGCCTGCGACACCCGAGGCCAGTCCCCACAGCATCGCCTGCAGCTCGATGGTGCCACCGACGAATGGAGCTACGAACAGAACGATCACCAGCGACAGCGGGTAGGACACGATGACCACCCGGAGGGCGGCAACCCGGCGGGATGCGACACCGCCGACGAAATCGCTCACCCCGTAGCCGACGGCAGCTACCAGAGCGAGCAGAACAGCGGTCAGCGCATTCCCTTCACACGACGCCCCAGCTCACGAGTGACCTCGCGTTCGGCGGTGCGCTTGGCCAACGACTGTCGCTTGTCGTAATCCTGCTTGCCCTTGGCCAGCGCAAGTTCGACCTTGACCTTGCCGTCGGAGAAATACATCGACAACGGCACCAGCGTCAGGTTTCCCTCTTTGACCTTGCTTGCAAGACGATCGATCTCGCGACGGTGGAGGAGCAGTTTGCGGTTCCGCCGCGGCGCATGGTTGGTCCAGCTACCGAGCGTGTATTCGGCGATGTGCAGTCCGCGTAGCCAGATCTCACCGTCGTCGACGGTCGCGAAGGCGTCGACCAGCGAGGCCTTGCCGTCACGCAGACTCTTGACCTCGGTTCCGACGAGGGCAACTCCGGCCTCGAGGACGTCGAGTATGGAGTAGTTGTGCCGCGCCTTGCGATTGGTCGCGATGGCCTTGCGGCCCTTCTCTCTCACTGCAGGGCCCTTTCTCGAGCGTTCGCCGGATGGATCGGTTCCACGGGCAACCGCTCCAGCATAGAACCGAACGGCAAGCGAATTTATTCGCGCACGTACAGACGCAACGTGATGTACGCCGTCACCGCCGCCATGCCGACTCCCACCAGCGCGAGGAACGGCGAGACGAGGAGAACGTCACTATTCGATATCCGGGCCAGAATATTCGCCTGATACACATCCGAGAGCACGTCGTCGATGAACATGTTCTTCGCGGTGAACAGGCCGGCGATGGCGAGCGCAGATCCGATCAATGCCGCCACCACCGCCTCGAGCAGGAACGGCAGCTGGGTGTACCAGCGAGTGGCACCGACCAACCGCATGATTCCGACCTCAGTTCGCCTGGTGAACGCGGCGATCTGAACCATGTTGGCGATCAGGAGAATTGCGGCGATCGCCTGCACCGTGGCGATCGCAAAGGCAGCGTTCCGCACACCGTTGAGCACGCTGAACAATCGCTCGACCAGATCACGTTGATTGAGCACGCTCTGCACGCCCGGTCGGTTCTCGAAGTTGTCGTTGATCACCCCGAACCGTTCGGGGTCACTCAGACGAACCTTGAACGACGCGGGAAAGCTGTCGGCACTGACCAGTTCGGCCAGTTCGGGCTGATCCTTGAACACTCGCTCGGTTGCGTCCTTCACCGCGTCCTCACGGTTGAGGTACTGCACGGAGACCACCGATGGGGTGTTCTCGAGATCCGAGCGCAACGTCGCGCAGGTCTCCTGCGCACAGTCGGCATCGCTCGCCGAGATGTCGTCGGTGAGGAAGATCTGCACCTCCACCCGATCGAGGAAAATCTGCTGAGTCTTTCCCGCCATCTGCACCACGAGCAGTCCGCCGCCGAACAGGCCGAGGGAGATAGCGGTCGTCAAGATCATGGCGACTGTCATGGTGATGTTGCGGCGAAGTCCGGTGAAGACCTCGCTGAAGATGAAACTTGCGCGCATCGCGGAATCCGAGCCCTTCGATTCGTTCGGTCGTGAAGTCTGTGCGGTCCTGAAACGGCGGCGGCGTCAGCGACCGACGCCGTAGACCCCGCGGGCCTCGTCACGAACGACTCGTCCGTTGTCGAGTTCGACGACGCGTCGGCGCATCGAGTCGACGATGTGGTTGTCGTGGGTGGCCATGAGCACCGTCGTTCCGGTGCGGTTGATGCGCTCGAGCAGCAGCATGATGTCCTGGCTGGTATCCGGATCGAGGTTGCCGGTCGGCTCGTCCGCGAGCAGTACGAGCGGACGATTGACGAACGCCCGAGCGATGGCCACGCGCTGTTGTTCACCACCGGACAGCTCGTTGGGCAGACGATCCGACTTGCCGCCGAGTCCCACGAGGTCCAGAACTTCGGGAACGGTGCGCTTGATCATCGAGCGTGGCTTGCCGATCACCTCGAGCGCGAACGCCACGTTCTCCACGACGGTCTTCTGCTGCAACAGGCGGAAGTCCTGGAACACGCAGCCCATGCTCTGCCGCAGCCGAGGCACGCGTCGGGCCGCCAACCGGTTGACGTGAAAATCGGCGACGTGGATGTCCCCGGAGGTGGGCGTCTCCTCCTTGAGGAGCAGCCGCATGAACGTCGACTTACCCGAACCCGACGGACCGATCAGGAACACGAACTCACCCTTGTCGATGGAGACCGTCACCTTGTCCAGGGCAGGCCTGGTGGAGGTCTTGTAGGACTTGGAGACATTCGAGGTGCTGATCACGGGTCGCCAGTGTAGTCCTTACTCGCCGGTAACCGCCGGAACCGCTGGGGCGTCGCGGCGAGTCCCGAGAGACGGTAAAGGCCGCCTCAGCGCGCGGATGTCGGCGCAGGTTGGGTGGGTATCAGCGACTGAATCGCCGGGGGAATCGGCACGCCGAACGGCGCGGTCGTCGTCGACGGCACAGTCGTCGTGGTCGCAGGCTGGCCGGATTCGTCGACGCTTCCCGACCCATCCGGATCGGCGGTGGCCGTCGGAGTGGGCGAGACCGTGGTTGTCGAGAATCGCGGCTCGGAGGTCTGCGGTTGGATGTAAGGGGTGGTTGCATCCGGGTCTACGGCGACCGGGCCTTGCACTGGTTCGGCGTCTCGTTCTGCGATGTCGGCACTGACCTGCCCGTACAGCAGGCCTGTGAGCACGAAGCAGATCCCGAACGCGACGGTGGACGTGCGCACCCGGCCGTAGATCTTGTTCGGAATGCGCCACTGCCGCCAATTTCGCTGCGAGCGTTCGGTTCCGGTGTCGGGTGTACTCACTGGTCTTCCGTCCGATCTCGTCCTGACGATTCGGGTGCGACTCCGGCCGTACTCACGTCGGGGGCAACGTTGATGCCCTCGGGCTGCAGCGCAGCGGCCACTCTCACTCGAAGCTCTCGCCCCACCTGGAATTGCTTGCCCGGCAGTGTCCGTGCGACCAGCCGCACGTTGACCTGCCCCACCTCGATGCTCTCCACGCCCATCACGGTCGGTTCGTCGAGCAGGAGCGGACGCAACCGCATATCGGCGAATGCGTCACGGCCGACTGCACGGAGCAGCGCGTTGACCTGGGTGAGATCGGCGGTGCTGGGGACAGGAACATCGACGACGGCGCGCGCCCAATCCTTCGACAGGTTGATCGCCTTGACGATCTGCCCGTTGGGGACCGTGATGACCTCGCCGTCGACGCTACGAACCCGGGTCACTCGGAGCGTGACGTCCTCGACCGTGCCCTCGGCGTCTTCGGCGGAGCCGTTGACGGCGATCTGTACGACGTCACCGAAGCCGTACTGACGTTCGGTGATGATGAAGAAGCCGGCCAGGATGTCTTGAACCACGCGCTGAGCACCGAAGCCGAGGGCGGCACCGATGACCGTCGCGGGTGCGACAAGACCGCCGACGCCGAAGCCGAAGCGGCGCAGTACCTCGATGGTGACGAGGATGTAGATGAGAGTGACCAGCACCCAGGTGATGACCTGAGCCAGCGCATGACGGTGTTTCGCGGCCTCGGATCGCACGAGCGCGTCGCTGTGCTGGTAGTTCTGGTCGATGCGGGCAGTGATCCGAGATCCGGTCCAGGTGACGAAGCGCGCGGCCAGCAGTCCGCCGAGGATGTACAGCACGATTCCGAGGCCGTTGAGCTTGACCTCGTCCGTCACGTTGAGCCAGGCCGTCATCGGATCGTTGGAGTGGAGCCTGCGCAATGACCGGTCATCTACTGCTCCCCTCGCATGCGCCAGCGGATTCCGGATTCGAGGAATCCGTCGATGTCCCCGTCGAGAACAGTAGACGGATTGTTCACCTCGTACTCGGTACGCAAATCTTTGACCATCTGGTACGGGTGCAGTACGTACGAGCGCATCTGATTGCCCCAGGAGCTGCCGCCGTCGCCCTTGAGCGCGTCCATCTCGGCGCGCTCTTCCTTGCGCTTGACCTCGAGCAGCTTGGCCTGCAGCACTCGCATGGCCGACACCTTGTTCTGCAGCTGCGACTTCTCGTTCTGACAGGTCACCACGATGCCGGTCGGGATGTGTGTCAGTCGAACGGCGGAGTCGGTGGTGTTGACCGACTGCCCGCCCGGGCCGGACGAGCGGTAGACGTCCACGCGAATGTCGTTCTCGGGGATCTCGATGTGGTCGGTGGTCTCGACGACCGGAAGAACTTCCACCTCGGCGAAGGAGGTCTGGCGTCGACCCTGGTTGTCGAAGGGGCTGATGCGCACGAGCCGATGCGTGCCCTGCTCGACCGACAGCGTGCCGTACGTGTACGGGGCCTTGACGGCGAACGTCGCGCTCTTGATACCGGCCTCTTCGGCGTAGGACGTGTCGTAGACCTCGACGCCGTAGCCGTGCTTCTCGGCCCAGCGGATGTACATGCGCATGAGCATCTCCGCCCAGTCGGCGGCGTCGATTCCACCTGCGCCGGACCGGATGTTGACCAGTGCGTCGCGCGCGTCGTATTCGCCGGACAGCAGGGTCCGCACTTCCATGGCTGCGATGTCCTCTCGGAGCGAGGCGCGTTCGGCGTCGGCGTCGGCGGTGGCCGATGCGGCCGCCTCGCCCTCCTCTCCCTCGGCGAGCTCGTACAGAACGGGCATGTCCTCGAGGCGCTGACGGAGCTCTTCGACCCGGCGAAGCTCGGCCTGCGCGTGGGAGAGCTGACTGGTCACCTGTTGAGCGTGTTCCTGGTCGTTCCACAGGTCCGGCGAGGCCGCCTGATGTTCGAGTTCGTCGATGCGTCGCCGCAGTTCCTCGACGTCGAGAACCGACTCGACGGTGGAGAGAGTGGTGTCGAGCTCGGCGAGGTCTGCAGAAACGTCGGGATGCACGAGAGTCAAGGTTACCGGCACGCGAACCCGAGCCCGACCGCCCCCGATTCCGCCGGCCCGCACGAGCCGGACGGAGACCGTCGTAAAGGGTTCGAACCGCGGTGATTTCAACTCTCGCCGGGCCACCGGTCGACTGCTAGCTTTCGGCTCATCGGCATATTCGCATGTCGACATGCCTGTCACCGCCCGGTGCCGGCCACACCCGCAGTCCACAGGAGCGTCGTATGACCGTCACCGACCAGTACCTCGAGAACAACAAGGCCTACGCCGCGACGTTCGACGGTCCCCTACCGCTCCCGCCGTCGAAGCACGTCGCCGTGGTGGCGTGCATGGACG
Organism: Rhodococcus sp. 14-2483-1-2; assembly: GCF_002259405.1. Classification (GTDB taxonomy): domain Bacteria; phylum Actinomycetota; class Actinomycetes; order Mycobacteriales; family Mycobacteriaceae; genus Rhodococcoides. The sequence goes on from NZ_NPFW01000022.1 coordinate 828,709, forward strand.
CCCGACTCGACGTCTACCGTATTCTCGGTCTCGCCGACGGAGAAGCCCACGTCATCCGAAATGCCGGTGGCGTGATCACCGACGACGAGATCCGCTCGCTGGCCATCAGTCAGCGTCTGCTCGGCACCAAGGAGATCATCCTGATCCATCACACCGACTGCGGCATGCTCACCTTCACCGACGACGAGTTCAAGAAAGATCTGCAGGACGAGACCGGCATCGAACCGAACTGGGCCGCGGAGTCGTTCTCCGACTTGGACCGCGATGTTCGCCAATCGCTGGCACGCATCGAGCAGAGCCCGTTCGTCACGAAGCACGAATCCATCCGAGGCTTCGTCTTCGATGTGGCAACCGGGAAGCTGAACGAAGTCACCGGATAGGCCCGACCACACAGATCGCCGTATGCGAGACGCCGTATGCGCGGCGATAGTCTTCTCCCGTGACCGACTACGCCGCTGATCTCTCTCTCGCCCTCCGACTCGCCGACGAGGCCGACGCCATCACCCGTCGACGTTTTCTGGCCATGGATCTGTCGGTCGATTCCAAGCCCGATCTCACGCCCGTCAGTGACGCGGATCTGGCGGTGGAGACGATGATTCGCGCCGAACTCGGCTCGGAGCGTCCGGCAGACGCGTTGCTGGGCGAGGAGTACGGCGGCACGGCCACCTTCAGCGGCCGCCAGTGGGTCGTCGATCCCATCGACGGCACGAAGAATTTCGTCCGTGGCGTTCCGGTGTGGGCGACCTTGATCGCCCTGCTCGACGACGGCATACCTCGCGTCGGAGTGGTGAGCGCGCCTGCTCTGAACCGGCGGTGGTGGGCGGCACTCGATCTGGGAGCCTGGACGGCATCGGACGGGGGCACCCCGCGCCGGATCGAGGTCTCGAAGGTCGATTCGGTGGCGTCGTCGAGTCTGAGTTTCTCCAGCCTCAGCGGGTGGGCCGAACTGGGCATCAGGGATCGGTTCCTCGATCTGACCGACGCCGTGTGGCGGGTGCGCGGTTACGGCGACTTCTTCTCGTACTGCCTCGTCGCGGAGGGGGCAGTCGACATCGCCGCCGAACCCGAGGTCTCGCTGTGGGACCTGGCCGCCCTCGACGTTCTCGTACGCGAGGCCGGGGGCGATTTCACCGCGCTCGACGCCAGCGCAGGACCGCACGGGGGCAGCGCCGTGGCCACCAACGGCCTACTGCAACACCAGATCCTCGCACTCCTGTCCCCCAGCGCGAAAAATCTCGCCTAGAGAACTGCAGCCAGAATCAGCGCGATCAGCGGCGTGATGCCCTGCACGAATGCGGGCCGGAAATACTTTGCTCCGCCGGTGGCCAGAACGAGCGCTGCGCCGACGATGCTCGCGCACGCGAAGTAGACGATGGCGTCTCCCGCGGATCCGCCGACGACGAGGCCCACCACGATGCCGACGGCCAGAAACAGGTTGTAGAAGCCCTGGTTGAAGGCCATCGGCTTGGTGATGTCGGCGTCGTTCTGGCTGGCCACGCCGAACCTTGCCCATACGGCCGGCTTGGACCAGAGCACGCTTTCCATGACGAAGATGGCGACGTGGAGGGCCGCGGCGAGGGCGGCGAAGACCTGGGCGATCGGATGCACGCGAACAGCCTGTCACACCGATACGACGGGTGATACGAAAGGTCGTTCGAGTGTCGAGCGCCACCGGTACTTACTCGACAGTAGACAGCTAACTTACTCGGGAGTAAGATCTGTGAAGTCCGTGCCCGACGCCGAGGAACTGGTGATCATGAGCAAGCAAGACAGTGTGGTCGACGCGAAGGCCCAGAAGGTGCCCCGCGATACTTCTGCGGTTGGCCTGAACCCGTTCAAGAGAGATGCGATCGGAACCGCCATGCGCGTTCTGACCGCCATCACCGGATCGGAACTGGCGGAGAAGTACAACCTCCGCCAGACCATCGACCGGGTGACGTACGAGAGCACCAAGACCGGGTTCAAGACCCTCGGCGCTGCCAATCGCACGTTCGCCAAGGTCACCGGTGGCGGCAAGCCCAAGCGTCTCGACGACGGTGCCGCCAAGAACCTCAGCTACTTCGACCTGACGCCCGACGACGAACAGCGCATGATCGTCGAGACGGTCAAGGAGTTCGCCGAGGAGATCCTCCGCCCGGCCGCCTTCGACGCAGACCACAGCGCCTCGTCGCCCGAGGATCTGGTTCGTCGTTCCGCCGAGCTCGGCATCACGCTCATCAACGTTCCCGAGGAACTCGACGGTGCCGCCAGCGAGCGTGGCGCGGTCACCAATTCTCTCGTCGCCGAGGCACTCGCCCACGGCGACATGGGCTTGGCACTGCCCATCCTCGCGCCCAGCGGTGTCGCCGTCGCGCTCACCCAGTGGGGCACCGACGCACAGCAGAAGACCTACCTCCCCGCATTCGTCGGCGAGAAGGTGCCGAACGCAGCAGTGGTCGTCAACGAGCCCCGCGCACTGTTCGATCCGTACGCGTTGCAGACCAAGGCCGTTCGCTCCCCCAGCGGCTACAAGCTCAACGGAGTCAAGAGTCTCGTACCCGCTGCCGGCAGCTCCGAGCTGTTCGTCATCGCCGCAGAACTCGAAGGCCGTCCGGCATTCTTCATCGTCGAGTCCGACTCCAAGGGCCTTGTCGTCGAAGCCGACCCGAGCATGGGCCTGCGCGCAGCAGGCCTGGGTCGCCTGATCCTGACCGACGTCGCAGTTCCCGAGTCGGCACTGCTCGGTGACGGTGACGCAGATCAGCGGGCCGCCGAGTACAGCGCCGCCATCGGACTGGCGCGCCTCGGCTGGGCATCACTGGCCGTCGGCACCAGCCAGGCCGTACTCGACTACGTCGTTCCGTACGTCAACGACCGTGTTGCCTTCGGTGAGCCGATCAGCAACCGTCAGGCCGTGGCCTTCATGGTCGCCAACATCGCCATCGAGCTCGATGGCATGCGGTTGGTCACGCTGCGCGGTGCGTCTCGCGCCGAGCAGGGACTGTCGTTCACTCGTGAGTCCGCGCTGGCTCGTCGACTCGCATCCGAGAAGGGCATGCAGATCGGTTCCGACGGCGTGCAGCTGCTCGGTGGTCACGGTTTCACCAAGGAGCACCCGGTCGAGCGTTGGTACCGCGATCTGCGGTCCGTCGGCGTCGCCGAGGGCATCGTTCTCATCTAGCTCGCCGCCCCGAATTCCATGGCACTCACCCAAGGACATACACGATGATCAATCTTGAACTTCCCAAGAAGCTTCGGGCGCAGGCGAATCAGGCTCACCAGGTCGCTGCCGAGATCTTCCGCCCGATTTCCCGCAAGTACGACCTCGCCGAGCACGAGTACCCGGTGGAGCTCGACACCATGGCGTCGATGGTCGAAGGCATGTCCGACGCCGGTGGCGAAATCGGCGGAGCCGCCGGTGGCCGCGAGAAGGACAGCGAGTCGGCCAAGCCCAGCAAGACCGCGAATGCCAACGGCGGCAACATGTCCGCTCTGGTGAACGTGATCGAGACCTGCTGGGGCGATGTCGGCCTCACGCTGTCGATCCCCTACCAGGGACTCGGCAACTCGGCTATCGCGGCGGTGTCCACCGACGAGCAGCTCGAGCGCTTCGGCAAGGTGTGGGCGTCGATGGCCATCACCGAGCCCAGCTTCGGATCGGACTCCGCGGCCGTCACCACCACCGCTGTCCTCGACGGCGACGAGTGGGTGCTCAACGGCGAGAAGATCTACGTCACCGCCGGTGAGCGTTCCACCCACATCGTGGTGTGGGCAACGGTCGACAAGTCGCTCGGCCGCGCGGCCATCAAGTCGTTCGTCGTCCCGCGTGACGCTCCGGGCCTGTCGGTTGCCCGCCTCGAGCACAAGCTGGGCATCAAGGCCTCCGACACCGCAGCCCTGCTGCTCGAGGATTGCCGCATCCCGAAGGACAATCTGCTCGGCACCGCCGAGGTGAACGTCGAAAAGGGCTTCGCCGGCGTCATGCAGACCTTCGACAACACCCGCCCGCTGGTGGCAGGTATGGCAATCGGCGTCGCTCGCGCGGCACTCGAAGAGCTGCGGTCCATCCTGGTGGACGCCGGAGTCGACATCTCGTACGAGACGCCCGCCTACAACCAGCACGCGGCAGCCGCAGAGTTCCTGCGCCTCGAAGCGGACTGGGAGGCAGCGCATCTGCTCGCACTGCGTGCGGCGTGGATGGCCGACAACAAGGAGCCCAACTCCTTGCAGGCCTCGATGTCCAAGGCGAAGGCCGGTCGCTCGGCCGTCGACATCACGCTCAAGGCAGTGGAACTTGCAGGCACGTACGGCTACTCGGAGCGCCCACTGCTCGAGAAGTGGAGCCGCGACTCCAAGATTCTCGACATCTTCGAGGGAACCCAGCAGATTCAGCAGCTGATCGTTGCTCGTCGAGTGCTCGGAAAGTCCTCGGCAGAACTGAAGTGACTCCTGGCTCGTCGTCGAGCCGAGAACCAACCACACAACGGCACCGGACACTGCGTCCGGTGCCGTTGTGCGTGCGCAAGAAAGAAAACTCCGGAGCCGATGTCGATATCGTGGTCTGTCGAACGTCGTCATCGTGTACGGCGACTCGCGCCGCGACACCGAGGTACCGAACCCAGGAGCGCACCATGAAGTACATCCTCTTGATCAACGCAAACACCGCACCCGGAGCAGCACCGGGCTGCAGCAGTGTCGAGGACTGGATGACCTACGAGAAGGAGATGAAGGAGGCGGGCGTCTACGTATCCGGTCACGCCATGGCGGATCTCACCACTGCCACGGCCGTGCGCGTCGATGCCACCACCGGAGAACGCACCGTCACCGACGGACCGTACGCCGAGTCACACGAAGTACTGGGCGGCTACGACGTCATCGACGTTCCCGACCTGGACGCTGCACTCGAATGGGCGGCCCGATGCCCGGGCTCCAAGGACGGCGGCACGGTGATCGTCCGTCCCCTTGCCGAGTTCTGAACCGCCGAAACCCGACGTACCGGGTTCTTCAGTGACCGATGCCGAGGTTCGTCGAGCGCTCGACTCGGTCTTCCGAGCCGAGCGCTCGATTCTGCTCGCCTCGCTGGTGCAGCGGTATCGCGATCTCGACCTCGCAGAAGAAGTGACCTCGGACGCCATCGAATCGGCGCTGAAACACTGGCCGGTCGATGGTGTCCCGGCCAGGCCTGGTGCCTGGTTGCTCACCACTGCCCGGCGGAAGGCGGTCGATCGCCTGCGGCGCGACCAGAGACTGGCCGCGAAAGTCGGAGTGCTGCAGGCTGATACGGATCGTAGCGAACCGAGTCACCTGAATTCGCTCGACGACAGTCTGCCCGACGACCGACTGCAGTTGTTCTTCACCTGCGCGCATCCGGCCCTCGCCGCCGGTGACCGGCTCGCACTGACTCTCCGATGCCTGGCCGGTCTCACCACCGGCGAGGTGGCGCGGGCGCTGCTGATCCCTCCGGCCACGGCAGCGCAGCGAATAGTGCGAGCCAAGAACAAGATTCGCGTCGCACGGATCCCGTTCCGCCTCCCGGGCCCGGACGAATTGGCAGACAGGGTGCCGATGGTGCTCGAGGTGGTCTATTCGACCTTCACCGAGGGCTATTCTGCGACGTCGGGTGATCACGTCGGACGAATCGATCTCACCCATGAGGCACTCGGGATGGGCCGACTCCTGCACGCCGCATTGCCGGGCGAGCCCGAGGTGACCGGTCTACTAGCGCTGATGTTGCTCGTCGACGCACGACGCGATGCTCGAATCGGACCGGACGGTGAAATCGTGTTGTTGGCCGACCAAGACCGTCGACTCTGGAATGCCGCGTTCATCGCCGAGGGTACGAACCTTGTGGTCGAGGCCCTCGGCGGCGGCCAGAGCGGTCCTTACGCCGTGCAGGCTGCCATTGCTGCACTGCACGACGAATCACCGGACGCCGACAGCACGGACTGGCCTCAGATCGTTGCGCTGTACGACCTGCTCATGACGCGGGCACCGAGCGCGGTCGTCGCGCTGAATCGGGGGGTAGCGCTTGCGATGCGCGATGGTCCAGCAGCCGGGCTGCAGGAATTGGATCTGCTCGCCGATGAGCCGTCACTGCGCCGCTATCACCCATATCCGACGGCGAGAGCCGATCTGCTGCAACGACTCGACAGGTTCGAGGAGGCGGCTGTGGACTATCGACGAGCGTTGGATTTCGCCCGAACCGCACCGGAGAAGCGCCTGCTACGACGTCGGCTCGCGGAGGTGAACACCTGCCGCGCTCAGGCCGACAGCACCACGTCCACCTGACCTGCTGTCAACGGGCGGTCTGCGTACACCGAGCGAACTGCGTCGGCGTCGGGATTGCCGACGTCGGGTCCACGGGCGATCAGCTCCAGGCCCGCGCGCTCGGCCACCCGGGCCGACGCGACGTTGTGCTCGAGGAGGTACGCCACGATCGGCAATTCGGGCTCGGTTCCGTGCGCGCACTCGACTGCGATCTCACACATCTCCGCGGCGTACCCGTTGCCCTGTGCGTCGGGATGGAGGCGATACCCGAGATTCCAGAAGGTGTTCCGCCGCTTCGAGCATCCGCCGTAGCCACTGATCGTGCGGCTGCCGCGCTCACGAATGATCCAGGTGGACAGTCCGTCCCGCCGCCACTGCTCCGCCCAGCTCTGCAACATTCGTTCGGTTGCACCGGGATCGGTGTGCCGCAGGCTCGGGAAGTGTGTCCACGACTGCGGGTCGCTGCAGATCGCGTACAGCGCATCGAGATCCGTGCCGACCGGCTCGTCGAGATCGAGACGCGAGGTTCGTGTTCGCACACCGTGAATCCTAGGCGGAAGAAGTCTGGTAGACCGGTGGTACACGATCGAGCGAAGGGTGTGACCGTCATGGCCGAGTGGATCAAGAAGATCGAAGAGAACGCGAAGGGCCTCATCGCCGAGGCAGAGCAGGAACTGACCGCACTCGAGGGTGTGGACACCGTCGACCTCACAGCTGACGATGCAGACACGACCGACGGCGACACCCCTGAAGCGGTCACCAGCGACGATGCGCGAGAGCAGGTCTCGGACTGACGCCATGACGGACCGCCGTCCGCGGCCGCAGTGGACGGCTCAGTCGTCGAACACGGACCAGCAGATACTGTTTCTTCTCTGCTGATCTTCCAGTACCAACTCCCGCACACTGTTCGGTAGTCGTTCTCGCTGCCATCGCAGTTCCTCGCGGCCCGTGTTCGTCTCCGCACCTGCAGGTGCGGCGGCCCGTACCGCCTTGATGGCGTAGGCAGCCGCCCCCAGGTCGTGCTCGGGTACGTGAGCTACACACGCCGCCTGGCCGGCCGCATATGCGGCGAAGCGCTCGGCACCGCTCAGCGGCCGTGCCGCACCCATGGCATGGCCACCGAGAGCGCGGGTAGCCATCATCGCGAGTTCGCCGCGCGTCCATTCCCGAATGCCCTCGATTGCCTCACGCGGCCGCGAGTCGGAGGGTGCGACAGTCTCGAACAAGTGGAGAACATGTTCCGCGCACTCGGCCGCCCAGAGCGCGAGACTCCGGTGATCGTCGTCGGTCAGAAGTCCACCGCGACGCACGGTGACGAGGCGAGAGTCTCGGACGGCGGGAAGAATCATGTGAGTCGATCCTCCCAGCGTTGTCGCGTTCGGCCGCCGCCCGAACGGCCGGTCATGCGTCTATCAGAGCATGAAAAAAGACCCAGGACATCTGTCCTGGGCCTTTTTCGGTGGTAGCGGGGACAGGATTTGAACCTGCGACCTCTGGGTTATGAGCCCAGCGAGCTACCGAGCTGCTCCACCCCGCGTTGCAATTACGAAGTTACTCCCGTGTGTACAGCCAATGCAAATCACATGACTTCTCGGCGCTCTTACGCGCTCGAACGAGTGCATGACAACGCGTCACAGCGCGCGGTTATCACGTCGGAGGCGGTTCAAAATAGTGCTCCGCGTCTCTTTTGATGCGTGTTTCGAGTCACATAACGGTGGGGTTACAGACTTGAAACAATACCGCCACAAGTTGGTCTGAGCTGCGAAAACAACTACTTTTGTCCCAACATGTGGACACCTGTCATCCCATTCCGGCTCAGTGACGGTGAGCAGATCCTCGACTACCTTCACGGACGGCCCTAAACCGCTGGGCCTGCACCACCCCGCCGCTCCTTTCGCTCTGCCCCGCGGGTGTGGTCCCCAATACGTACGGGGGCAGAGCCGCGACGATACGAAGTGCCTGGTCGCCAACGCCATCAACACCGGCGAAACGATTGCAGGCCAGTCGCGCCAGTAGAGCGCGGAGAGGATTCACCCCGAATGACCACACTGAACAATGTCGGCAAGCGTGCACTCGGATTGGCCGCCATCGCAGGTGCCGCCGTAGCAATCCCCCTCGGCCTCTCGGCCGGAACCGCCAACGCAGCCCCGAACAACTGGGACGCGGTCGCGCAGTGCGAGAGCGGTGGCAACTGGAGCATCAACACCGGAAACGGCTACTACGGTGGCCTGCAGTTCTCGCAGAGCACCTGGACGGCCAACGGCGGATCCGGATCACCGGCCAACGCATCCAAGGCCGAGCAGATCCGCGTCGCGGAGAACACTCTTCAGACCCAGGGACCGGGCGCATGGCCCGTGTGCGGTCAGCAGCTGAGCAAGGGTGCCTCCGCTCCCGAGCCCGAGGCAGCTCCCGCACCGGCACCGCAGCCGGCTCCCGCACCGGCACCGGCACCGGCCGTGGCTCCCGAGGCCGCAGCGGCCACGCAGGCTGCACAGGGCGCATTCGACGCCGCGTCCAAGCTTGCCGACCAGTACGGCCTGAGCACCCAGTTCCAGCACCTCGTTGCTGCCAACGCCCCGGTGCTCGCGCCCATCGGACGCTGATCCACCCGGCAGTTCGTCGAACTGCCACACACCTTGCCGCTGTGCCCCGCGCACGAGCCAGGTGACGAACAACAAAAGAGCCGCCTCACCGTTTCGGTGAGGCGGCTCTTTCTCGTTCACATCATCGTGCGGTGAACGTGTCGATCAACTGCCGGTGCTGTTGTACGTGTCGACCGCGGTCTGCAGGTTCTCGAGCGCAGTGCCGAGTTCCGCCAGATCTCCACTCTGCTGCGCCGTGCGCACAGCGGAGAGTGCAGCGTTCAAACCGGTGACGGCAGCATCCCTGGTCGTCGAACCGCCGGTGGTCGGCGCAGGAGTGGCCGGGGTCGACCCGCCGTCGGACGGTGTCGTCTCCGGTACGGCACCTGGCTGCGTGGTTCCGTCGGTCTCACCGGGTGCCGTGACGGTACGACCGGCACCTGCTCCGAAGACCTGCTCGATGGCTTCGGGCAATGTGGCGGCATACCCGACGCGGCCCTCGTACGAGACCAGCACTCGAATCAACTGCGGGTACGCAGAGGCCTCGTTGGTACGCGAGGCGTACACCGGCTCCACGTAGATCAACCCGCCGTTACCGACCGGAAGGGTCAGCAGGTTGCCGAACTCCACGGTGTTCTCACGGCGCACGATGCCGAGACTCTCGGATACGTCCGTGGTGGTCGTCATCTGGTTCTGCACCTGGTTCGGACCCTGAGTGGAGGTATCCGTCGGCAACCTCAGCACCGTGATCTTGCCGTAGTTCTCCGGATCGGAATCCGCACTGACGTATGCGCCCAACACCTCTCGGCGGTAACCGACGAGCGCGCTGGTCAGCTGGAACGACGGCTGATTCTCCTCGTTGGAGATGTCGGAGGCGACCACGTAGTACGGCGGCTGCTTCGCCGCGGTGTTCTCTGCGGTCGGGTCGGTCGGAACCTCCCAGAACGCGTTGTTCGTGAAGAACTCCCGCGGATCGTTGACGTGGTACTTGGTCAGCAACTCACGCTGGACCTTGAACAGGTCCTCCGGGTAGCGGAAGTGGTCGCGGAGTTCGTCGGACACCTGGTCCTTCGGGATGACGGTTCCCGGGAACACGCCTTCCCATGCCTTGAGCACCGGATCGTTCTCGTCCTGCTCGTAGAGCTTGACGGTGCCGTCGTACGCATCGACGGTGGCCTTGACCGAGTTGCGGATGTACGACACCTCTCGGCTCGGCAGCGCACGCGTCGTCGTCGACTCGATGCTGTCGGCAGTGGCGTCCTCGAGCGACATCCGCTGGGCGTACGGGAAGTTGTCCAACGTGGTGTACCCGTCGATGATCCAGACGAGCTTGCCCTCGACGATCGCCGGGTAGGTCGATCCGTCCGTGGTCAACCACGGTGCGACCTTCTGTACGCGGTCGCGGGGGTCACGGTTGAACAGGATCTTCGACTCGTCGCCGATGACGCTCGAGAACAGGATGTTGCGCTCGGCGTACTTGCTGGCGAAGACGAGTCGGTTGAAGAAGTTGCCGACGTCGACGCCTGCTGCACCGGTGTAGGTGTAGCTCTTGCTGTCGGTGTCGTACTCACGGGGCTCGCCGGTGGAACCGACGATGGAGTAGTCCGCGTCGGAGTTGGCGATGACCGGGCCGAAGTAGATACGCGGCTGGTCCAGGTCGCCGGGGCCGTCCTTACGGATGGTGCCCTCGGAATCGTTCTCGATCCAGTTGACCTGGTAGTTCGGGTAACCGCCACGCCCACCGCTGGATTCGTCGGCGACGGCCTCGTCGACGGAGTTGGCCGGCGCTGCGACGAAGCCGTTTCCGTGCGTGAACACGGTGTGGCGGTTGATCCAGTCACGCTGGTTCGCGTCGAGCGTCTGCGGTGAGATCTCGCGAGCTGCAACGACGTAGTCGCGCAGGTTTCCGTCTGCATCCGGGTAGCGGTCGACGGCGAGCGTGTCGGGGAACCCGTAGAAGTTACGGATCTGACGCTGCTGAGTGAAGGTGGGGGCGAGGATGTTCGGGTCGAGCAGTCGGATGTTGGACATCGTCGCAGACTCGGCTGCGACCTCGCCCGGGCTCAGAGTCGCCTCACCGGAGTAGTCCCGGTAGGTGACCTGCTCGTCGGTCAACCCGTACGCGTCTCGGGTGGCCGCGATGTTCCGCTCGATGTATGTGCTCTCCTTGTCGGCCGCGTTCGGGCGCACCGAGAACTGCTCCATCACCAGCGGCCAGACGGCACCGATGAGGATCGACGAGAGCACCAGCAAAGCCGTGGCCAACGCCGGGATCCGTAGATCACGCAGGAATATGGCTGCGAAGAAGGCGATCGCACAGATCACCGCGATCGCCAGCAGGATCAGTTTGGCCGGCAACACCGCGTTGATATCGGTGAAGCTGGCACCGGTGAACGTGGGTTCCTTACGACTGCTCGAGAGCAGCGTGTACCGGTCGAACCAGTATGCGACGGCCTTGAGCAGAACGAAGGTGCCGGCCAGAACGGCGAGCTGAATGCGTGCGGCGCGGGTCAGAGCACCCTCGCGTCCGGCCAGTCTGATCCCGCCGAACACGTACTGAGTGACCAGGTTCGCGAAGAACGCAACCAGGATGGCAACGAACAGCCAGTTGAGAACGAAGCGGTAGAACGGGAGGTCGAACGAGTAGAAGCCGACATCCAGATTGAACTGCGGATCGGTGATCCCGAAGTCGCCGCCGTGGAGGAACAACTGCACGGTCGCCCAATTGGTCTGGGCGATCATGCCGGACAGGAACCCGAACACCACTGGAATTCCGATGCCGAACAGGCGCAATCGGCTCATCACCGTGGTGCGGTACCGCGCAATCGGATCGTTGGGCCCGGCGACGGGCACGAACACCGGACGGTTGCGGTACGCCACGGCAAGCGCCGCGAACACGATGAGTCCGACGACCAGTGCGACGACGACGAAGATCGCCAATCGCGTCAGCAGTGTGGTGGTGTAGACGCCGCGGAAGTCGACCTCTCCGAACCACAGCCAGTTGGTGTAGATGTCGATCAGACGGGGACCGATGAGCAGCAAACCTGCTGCTACCAAGGCCAATACGAGCAAGATCCGGCTGCGCCGTGACAAGGACGGCATACCGGTGGGGGGCCTCATGCCCACGTGCCACACTCCAACTTCGGGCGACGCCGACGGCGCCGCAGATGACTTCGGCGGCGCACTCGCCGTGCGCCGCATGTCCGTTTCGCCCTACTGTACGTACGTTGATCCTACGGCTGCGACACCCGTACTGCGTCCGCGCCAGGCCGCAGGTCAGGAGCATCGGCATCCAGTGAACCATTCGGATGCGAGGATAGTGCGGTGAGCAACGACAGCAACGGACTGCCCGGCCAAGACGATTTCGGTAGCGAGTTCGACCCCGAGTCGGGTGGGCAGGACGTGGCCGAGGCTTTGGCTCGATGTGCCCGCGAGGTGGCGGATTTCGTCGATGCAGGTGGGTGGAACCAGGCACCACAGATGTTCGCGTTGGTTCCCACTGCAGCGCTCGCCGCGGCCGAGCCGGGACTCCTCGACGATCTTGCCGACGGCGCTGCCCTCACCCCGATCCAGCAGCATTCACTCCCCGAGGACATCACCGGCGGCTCCCCCGCCCTGGACGAGTTCCTCGCCACCTCGACATGGCCCGAGGGTGTCGTCGGATGCGCCCTGGTTCAGGAGATCGTCGTACTCCCCCCGGCTGCCGAATCGACCCTCGACGATGCCTTGATGCCGTTGCTCGCCGATCCCGATGCGGCCGACCAGGCCGCGCGCTCGGCCGCCGAGAACCACCCCGAGAAACGGGATGCTCGGTTGATCGTCGCGGTCCTCAAGGACGGTCCGTCCTTGACTCTGCTGCAGTTGCACCCGGACGAGGACGCCGATCCGTTCGCGCCCATCGATCTTCGCATCGCGGAGGACCTGGCCCCCAACGTCGTGCACGGCCTCTACGCAACGTTCGACGTGATGGAAGACGACTAGCGACAGCGCTGGGTCAGCTGCAGGACGGTACGTCGCCGCCGGACCCGATCGCCTGCAGCGAGTCGACCGCACTGTCCAGCGACTCGACGCGGACCAGTCTGAGGCCGTCGGGGACGTTCTGTTGCGCCTCACCGCAGTTCGCGTCCGGCACCAGGAACGTGGTGGCTCCGGCTTCGCGGGCGGCGATCAGCTTGTACGGAATGCCGCCGATGGGGCCGACCGTCCCGTCGGCATCGATGGTTCCCGTCCCCGCGACGAACTCTCCGTTGCTCAGTTCACCGGGACTGAGCTTGTCGACCACGGCCAGGCTGAACATCAGACCGGCCGACGGTCCGCCGACATCGGCGAGGTTGAACTTCACGTCGAACGGCACGTCCGGCTGCTCTTCGGGCGTGACTCCCAGGTATCCCAGGGATGCGTCGTCGGGCCGAGCACCGAGGACGACCGCACTGGTCTGCGTCGAGCCGTCTCGCACGTACTCGATGTCGAGAGAATCACCCGGCGCTCTGGAACTGACAGCCTCTCGAACTGCCGACGCGGTCGCGACGGGCGTACCGCCGACCGAGACCAGCGTGTCCCCCACATTCAGCACGCCCGCAGCAGGGCCGTCCTCGGCCACACTGGCCACCGCCAGTGACACCGCCAGATCCAGGTGGTGCAGAGCAGCCAGTTCGGCGCTGGATTCGGACTCCTCGAAATCCGCCTGATTACCTTCCTGCACTTCTTCTTTCGTCTTGTCCGGCGGATAGACCTCCTCGCGCGGAACGAGTCCTTGCCTGCCGCTGGCCCAGAAGCCGAGAGCCTCGAACAGATTGAGCTGATCGCGCACGGCCACGGTCGTCATGTTCAGGTGACCCGTTGTCGGGTCGACCTCGGTTCCGTCGATCTGCACCACGGGCACCCCGTCGACGTCGCCGAGAGTGTTGTACGTCGGGCCGGGGCCGAGGGCGGCGAACGGAACGGTGACGACCGAGCCGGTGACGCCCAGCACCACCACGGGTACCAGGGCAGCGACGAGAGTGGCGATCCTTCGGTTCACTCCGTAGACACTAGATCCGAATACGGTCGACGGTGCAGACCGCCCCTACCGAGTGCGTCCGTGCCGACTTCTCGCGGGTCCCACTGTTCGCCGTCAGCGTGACGATCCACCACTCTCTCCGTTCGCCGGGCTTGTACCGTTGAGTCATGAGCAATTTTGGTTTCGGTGCCTCCGACGACGACCCGGACAAGAAGAAGGATCCGGACGGCTCGGGCAACCCTGCCGGCTTCGGGTTCGGTGGCGAGGGATTCGACCCAGCACAGCTGGGCCAGATGCTCACCCAGTTCGGCCAGATGCTCAGCGGAATGGGAGCTGCAGGCGGGACCGGTTCGGGGCCGGTGAACTACGACCTGGCCAAGCAGCTGGCACGCCAGCAGATGGGCGACTTCAGCCCGGTGTCGGCAGGCGAACGAGAGGCCATCACCGACGCAGCGCACCTGGCCGAGCTGTGGCTGGACGGGGCGACGACGCTGCCCGCCGGTGCCACGAAGACCGTCGCGTGGACACCGGTCGACTGGCTCGACAACACGATCGACACCTGGAAGCGCCTGTGCGACCCCGTCGCCGAGCAGATTTCGGGCATGTGGACCTCCGGCCTTCCCGCCGAGGCCCAGCAGATGGCCGGGCCGATGATGGGCATGCTGACCCAGATGGGCGGAATGGCGTTCGGCTCGCAACTCGGCCAGGCTCTCGGCCAGCTGTCCAAGGAGGTTCTGACGTCCACCGACATCGGCCTGCCCCTCGGACCGTCGGGAACGGCGGCGTTGCTGCCGTCGGCCATCGCGTCGTTCAGTGAAGGACTCGAGCAGCCCGATCGCGAGGTGCTGGTGTTCCTTGCCGCTCGTGAGGCCGCACATCAGCGGCTCTACAGCCACATTCCGTGGTTGCGGCAGCGGGTTCTGGCCACCGTCGAGGAGTACGCGCGCGGCATCCGGATGGACTTCTCTGCCATCGAGGAGGCCGCCGCAGGACTCGACCCGTCCGCACTGACCGATCCGTCGAAGATCGAGGCGATCCTGCAACAGGGTGCCTTCGAGCCACAGACCACGCCGGAGCAGAAGCACGCACTCGAGCGTCTCGAGACGCTGCTCGCCCTGGTCGAAGGCTGGGTCGAGACGGTGGTTGCGGCCGCTCTGGGCGAACGCCTTCCCGGTGCCGTCGCGCTCGGCGAAACCATCCGGCGCCGTCGGGCGTCGGGAGGCCCGGCCGAACAGACCTTCGCGACGCTGGTCGGTCTCGAACTGCGACCCCGCAAAGTCCGCGAGGCAGCCGATCTGTGGCGTCAGCTCCTCGCCGCATCCGACATCGAGGGACGTGACGGTGTGTGGGCACACCCCGATCTGCTGCCCGACTCGTCGGACCTGGACAACCCCGCGGCGTTCATCGACAGGGTCGTCGGCGGTGGCACGTCGAGCTTCGACGACCCGATCGCGCAGCTCGAAGCGATGGAGGCCATGGAAGCCAAGGAGCGAGCCGAGGCTGCCGAGCGTGCCGCCGAAAACGACGACAAGGGCACCGATGGTGATCCCGAGAAGGGTTCGTCCACAACCTGACCCCGCCGGTTTCGCACCACTTCGATCGAACGCGTCGAGCGCCTGCTCGGAGGCACTTCCACCCTGTGGATAACGTGCCCCGAGCGGGCGCTCTTCGCTGTCGGCGCTGTCAGAGTGTGTCTCATGATCACACCGACCGTTCGACTCGATCCAGCGGTGGCAATTCTGCCGCGACGAGACGGCACCGTTCAGTTGGGCTGGAATCCCGAGACCAGCGTCGTCGTCACTCCACCTCCCGGTGCCGAGCCTGGCTCGATACTCGAAATACTCCGACTCCTCGCCGCGGGCCATTCCAGACCTCACATCGTCTGTCACGCAATGACATTGGGACTGTCCGCCAATCGGACATCGGCGATGCTCGGAGAGTTGGAGGATTCCGGGCTGCTGATGCACGGCACGAGCGAACCGGTGGTGCCCGACGCCTCGCTTCGGGCCTCGCAGTCCGGACCGGGGGCGGTGAACACCGTCCACCTCGTGGGGCGGGGGCCGATCTCGGACGCGTTGGCCTCCGGCCTGAGTCGCACCGGCGTCACCGTGACCCGGACCAGTCTGACTCCGACGCGCTACCCGCACTCGGTGGTGAGGTCGTGGAACTACGACGTCGTGGTACTGGCCGACGATCTGGTCGCCGAACCTCGGCTGGTGACCGACCTGGTGCGTCTGCGCATCCCACATCTGCAGGTGCGGCTACGAGACGGGAAGGGCATCGTCGGGCCTTTCGTGCTGCCCGGTCGGACGAGTTGCCTGCGGTGCGCTGATCTGACGCGCTGCGACTTCGAGCCGGAGTGGCCGCATCTGTCGGCCCAGCTGCTCGGCTCGGTCGGCCAAGCGAGCAGCGCGACGGTGTTGGCCACGGCAGCGTTCGCGTTCGCTCAGTTGGAGAACCTCATCGGCCGATCCGACGCCGCGCTTCCCGAGACTGCGGACTGCACGATGGAACTGGACTTCGCAGCAACCGGAACCACCGTGCACAAACGACCGTGGTCCAAGCACCCGCACTGCGATTGCTGGTACTGACGAATCGCGCTCGCGGCGAGTTCACCTCGACCGATAGGGGTCGGCGCGGGGCGGTCCGAGCAATTGTCGGAAGGTTCAGCCATGATGGAGCTGTGTCTGACATACCGCGCCGTGGATCGACTCGTACTGCCAAACTGGCCAGCATTCCCCTCGGAATGGCCGGTCGTGCCGCCGTAGGGTTCGGGAAGAAGCTCGCGGGCGGCAATCGCGACGAAATCGATGCGGATATGGCCGCCAAAGCAGCAGAACAGCTCTTCTCCGTTCTCGGGGAACTCAAGGGCGGTGCCATGAAACTCGGGCAGATGCTCTCGGTGATGGAAGCGGCCGTTCCGGAGGAGTATTCGGAGCCGTACCGCGAGGCGCTGACCAAGCTGCAGGCGCAGGGCCCGCCCATGCCCGCGAAGACCGTGCATCGGGTGTTGGACCAGCAACTCGGAACTGCGTGGCGGTCACGTTTTCTCGATTTCGACGACACAGCGATCGCCTCTGCGAGCATCGGGCAGGTGCACCGAGCAACGTGGTCGGATGGACGCGATGTCGCGGTCAAGATCCAGTACCCCGGTGCTGACGATGCATTGCGCTCCGACCTCAAGACGCTGTCGCGGTTCGCGAACCTGTTCAGTACGGTGCTCGCAGGCACGGACGTCAAGCCGGTGCTCGAAGAACTGACGGCTCGTACCGAGGACGAGCTCGACTACCGTATCGAGGCGGCCAACCAACGTGCCTTCAGCAAGGAATTCGCGGGCGATCCCCAGTTCGCCATTCCCAAGATCGTCGCCAGCGCACCCAAAGTCGTTGTCAGCGAATGGATGACGGGTCGGCCGCTGGCCGATGTGATCGCGAACGGAACGGCCGAGGAACGTAACCAGGCGGGCGAACTGCTCGCGTTGTTCGCATTCGTGTCTCCGGCGCGGGCGAAGTTGTTGCACGCCGATCCTCATCCGGGCAACTTCATGATGCTCGACGACGGACGCATGGGTGTCATCGATTTCGGTGCCTGCGCTCCGATGCCCGACGGCCTCCCTCCGGTTCTCGGCAGAATGGTCTCGCTCGCGCGTGACGAGAAGTTCGACGAGCTCGTGGTGTTGTTCACCGAGAGCGGCTTCGTGGTGCCGGGCCGAACGGTGACGGAGAAGGAGATCGAAGACTATCTGCGTCCCTTCACCGATCCGATTCACACCGAATCGTTCCACTTCACCAGGGCCTGGCTGCAGAAGGCTGCGGGCACCGCGACAGATTTCAACAGTGCGCAGTTCCGCACCGTTCGCGCGTTGAACATGCCCGCCGAGTACGTGATGATCTTCCGAGTGCTCGGTGGGTTGGTCGGAATCTGCGCGCAATTGGACGCCTACGCGCCGTACATGGCCATCCTCACCGAGTGGCTGCCCGGCTTCACCGACTGATTCGTTCGGCGAAACCGGGCACCGGTCTCGGACATCATGCTGCGTTCTTGCGCGGCCGTCCTCGGGGACGCTTGCGGGCGATGACGACACCCTGCTCGAGGATCTCGCCGCCCCATACGCCCCACGGCTCGGCGCGGTCGAGCGCCGCGCTCAGGCACGTACGGCGGATGGGGCATTCGGCGCACAGCGCCTTGGCCTGCTCGAGTTCGGCGGGGGTGTCGGCGAACCACATGTCTGGGTTCGCCGCTCGGCAGGGCACCGACAAGGCCAGTTCGACCGATTCGGTCGAATACTGTGCAGCGTAGGCACTCTCGGACTCTGGTCGGCATGTCGTCCGGATCGTGGCGGTTGACACGTCGGTCTCCTCTACTTTTCGTGCGGCGTCGTTATCGGTTCGAGGGGTGATGCGAACCTGTCGGCCTCACGCTCGGGTAGAGGAACTACCTGAACGAGAAAGGCCACGGTCCGCGAGTGCGGGTCCGTGGCCTGGTGGGGCTTGTCGAAGCGTCTACCGACAGTGAAGTCGGTATCTGCTGTCGAGCACGGACGCACATGGTGCGCGGTGACGTCGGGCTGCCTGAGCAACGGCTTTCGCTCCTGGTGCCAGGGCGACCTGGGCGGAATTCGACCCCGAGACCGCATATGCGGACTCCTGCATGGGGCCGAAAGCAGAGGAACGAATCCACGTCTGCGCAACAGAGCCTGCGGCGGCGGCATGAGTGCCGAGGGGGGCAACTCCGAAAGGTGCCGTGCCGAGGACAGGGCTGAACGCGACGGTTGCGTCGGCAACGGCGGCGTGGAATGTGTTGATCATTTTTTCAGCTCCTGTTCTGGTCTCGTAGGCGGATTGGACGGTGCGCGATCTCCCGCGGCACGTGAAACAGACTAAGCCCCCCGCCGATATCTGCACAAGTTATTTTCTACCTGCGGTTTTGCGGAGATTTCCCTACCTTCGCGTCACGTGTCCGAGGCCCGCACCACGGTGAGGACTTCTTCTCCGAACCGTTCCAGTTTCTTGGCCCCGATTCCCGGAATCGCCACCAGCCCACGCTCGTCCTGCGGTTGCTGTTCCGCGATGGCCGTCAGCGTGTTGTCGCTGAACACCACGTACGCGGGCACCTTGAGTTCGCGGGACTTGTCCAATCTCCACGACTTCAGCGCGTCGAGCAGGGCGATGTCGACGTTCGACGGGCAACTGTCGCATCGACCGAGCATGGTCGCGGACGTGCCGATCAGGGGCTTGCCGCACAACCGGCACTTGGGACCGGACTTCTTGGCGGCAGGCGCGGCGATACGCGAGGCCGGTGAGTCCTCGGGAATCAGACCGTTGAGAAACCTCGACCGGCGCCGCGATTTGCGTCCGCCCTCGTTGCGGGCCAGCGCCCAGGACAGGTGCAGGTGGACGCGAGCTCGCGTGACACCGACGTAGAGGAGCCTGCGTTCCTCCTCGACGGCCGCCTCGTTGTTGGCGCTGGGGTCGTTGCCGATCGCGTGCGAGATCGGCAACGTGCCGTCGGCGAGACCGACGATGAACACCGCGTCCCACTCGAGACCCTTCGCAGCATGCAGCGAGGCGAGGGTGACGCCCTGGACCGTCGGTGGATGCCGCGCCTCGGCACGTGCGGCGAGCTCCCCCAACAATTTCTCGAGGGTCAGCTCCGGCTCGTGCACCAGAAGTTCTTCGGTGAGCTGCACCAGACCGCCGAGCGAGGCCCACTTCTCGCGGGCCTGCGCGCCCGTCGGCTCGGTCGCCGTCAGTCCGAGCGGGGCCAGCACCGCTCGCACCAGAGCCGGTAGTCCCTCGCCCGCCTGCGCGCCGTCGGGCAGATCGTCTCGACCGCCTGCCTGCCGCAGCGCGTTGACTCCCTGCCGCACCTCGGGTCTGGTGAAGAATCCCTCGCCGCCGCGCACCTGATAGGGAATCTTCAGCTCGGTCAACGCCTGTTCGTGTGCCTCCGACTGTGCGTTGATGCGGTACAGAATTGCGATCTCGGCCGGCTCGACGCCCTTCGAGATCAGCCTCTTGACCGCACGCGCCACACCGTCGGCTTCCGCAGGCTCGTCGTCGTACTCGAAGAACTCCGGCTCGGGTCCCGGCTCACGCTGACCGATCAATTGCAGTCGGGTGCCGGCGATGCGACCGCGAGCGGCTCCGATGACGCGGTTCGCCAGCGACACCACCTCGGGCGTCGAACGGTAGTCGCGCTCGAGCCGAACCACAGTGGCCTCGGGGTACTTCCGTGAGAAGTCGAGTAGATACCGCGGAGATGCGCCGGTGAAGGAATAGATGGTCTGGTTCGCGTCGCCGACGACGGTGAGATCGTCACGCTCGCCCACCCAGGCGTCGAGCACCCGCTGCTGCAACGGCGTCACGTCCTGGTACTCGTCGACGACGAAGCAGCGGTAGCGCTCGCGGAACTCGTCGGCCACCGACGAATGTTCTTCCAGCGCGGCGGCCGTGTGCAGCAGAAGGTCGTCGAAATCGAGCAACATCCCATCGCCGCCGCGGGACTTGAGCTCTTCGTAGCCGGCGTACACGGCGGCGACCTTGTTCGCGTCCATCGGAACGTCACGGCGATTGCTCGCCGCGATGCGTGGATAGTCCTCGGGTGCGATCAACGATCCCTTGGCCCATTCGATCTCTCCCGCGAGATCACGGATCGCGTCCGTGGACGTCGACACCCCGGCGCGGTTCGCCGCCTGCGAGACGACGGTGAACTTGCGATCGAGAAGCTGCCACCCGGTGTCGCCGACCACCTGCGGCCAGAAGTACTTGAGCTGGCGCATGGCCGCGGCGTGGAACGTGCGAGCCTGCACCGGAGGACCGTCTCCCCCGACGCCGAGCTCGCGCAGACGGCCACGCATCTCGCCGGCCGCGCGCGCGGTGAACGTCACCGCCAGCACCTGCCCCGAGGACACGTGCCCGGCCGAGACGAGATGGGCGATGCGTCGGGTGATCGTGCGCGTCTTTCCCGTGCCTGCACCGGCCAGAACGCAGACCGGGCCGCGGGGAGCCAGTACCGCCGCGGATTGCTCCGGATCGAGTCCGGCGGTCATCGCGTCGTCAGCCATGAGGTCCATTGTGTCAGTGCGTACCGACAGTTCCACCCGGGGCCGAACCGGGCGGCGAGTCGGCCGATGCAGGTGTCGGTCGGAACAATCGGGTCGGCGCTCCTGTTGACTGTTGGCGTGACCACTACCGAGAACACCCCGCAGACCCCGGCCGCGCTGACCGTCTACTCCACCACGTGGTGCGGTTACTGCCGTCGGCTCAAGACCCAGCTCGACCAGGCCGGAATCGAGTACGCCGAGATCGACATCGAGCAGAACCCGGAGTCGGCCGACTTCGTCGGCAGCGTCAACAACGGCAACCATGTGGTGCCCACCGTGCTCTTCGCCGACGGATCGACGGCGACGAACCCCACTCTGGCCGAGGTCAAGCGCGCACTGTCGCTCTGATCGGCGTCAGGCCGTCGCCGCCCACGCCTCGAGCATTCCCCGAGCGATGGAGATCGAGCCCGGGAGAAGCAACCGGGAGGTCGATTCCGATCCCCAGTCGCCCAGCTCGAGCGCGGCGAGAACTTCTGCTCGATCGAACCAATGGGCCTCGGCGATCTCGCCGTCCTGAAAGTGCAGCGGTTGCTCCGGGTCGGCGACGGCGGAGAACCCGATCATCACCGAACGCGGAAACGGCCAGGGCTGGCTACCCAGATACTCGATGTCGGAGACGTCGAGGCCCACTTCTTCTCTGATCTCCCGCGTCACACAGGTTTCCAGCGATTCACCGGCCTCGACGAAGCCTGCCAGCACCGAGAAGCGACGCTCGGGCCACGCAGGTGCTCGCGCCAGCAGCACCCGATCGCCACCGTCGTGAACCAGACAGATCACCGCCGGATCGGTACGCGGGAATTCCTCGTGACCGGTGGACGTGCTCGTCCGCGACCACCCCGCGCTCGACGGAACCGACGGTGCACCGTCGAGTGAGCTGAACTGCGCGCTCGCATGCCAATTGAGGATCGCCAGGGCACCGGTCACCATCGACAACGCGTCGCTGTCCAGTCGATCACCGTCGGTACGCAAGTCGCCGACCGTGCCTGCCACGATCTCCACCCGGCGAGCCCACAGGTGTCGATCGCCGTGAATTCCGAGAAAGACCGCGTCGGCCGTCGGCTCGGCAGCGACGTCCGCGGCGGGGCCGAGCACCAGTCCGTTCTCGTCCACCGCGAATCTGCCTCTGCCGTCCACGTTCAGGATGCGAGCAGTCGGCCAACCCGCTGCCAACGCTGCGGTGTCTCGGCGCAGTTCCTCTGCCCTGTTCAGTGGCGATCGGGACAGTCGAGGTGGGTGGGCGAGTTGGAAGTTCGGCACGCGCACGACCCTACTTGGCCTCGCCTAGTCACCCACGCGACGGATGTAGAGCAAGCGATCGGATGCCTCGACTGCATCGACCTCAGGAGTGCCGACTCGGAACAGTTTGCCGCCCCGCACCACTCCGAGAACGATGTCGGTGAGGTGCCGCGGAGATCCACCCACCTCGTCGCGTTCGACTTCGCGCTCGGCAATGGCGAAGCCTGCCTCCGGGGTCAACAGATCTTCGATCATCTCCACCACGGAGGGGGTCGACGTGGCGATCCCGAGCAGGCGGCCCGCAGTCTCCGAGGACACGACCACCGAGTCGGCACCGGACTGACGCAGCAGGTGCGTGTTCTCCGCTTCTCTGATGGCCGCGACGATCTTGGCCTTCGGAGCGATCTCGCGGGCGGTCAGAGTCACCAGCACCGCGGTGTCGTCCCGGTTGGTCGCGACGATGATGGCCGCCGCATGCTGAGCTCCGGTGAGTCTGAGCACGTCGGACTTGGTCGCCGAACCGTGAACGGTGACCAGGCCCAGGGCCGATGCGGCGTCGAGAACCGTCTGATCGGTGTCGACGACGACGATGTCGGACGCCGACACGCCGTCTCCGAGCATCGCGTCGACTGCGGTACGGCCCTTGGTGCCGAAACCGATGACCACGGTGTGATTGCGCACGCTGCGTCTCCATCGCTGAATTTTGAATGCCTGCCGGGACCGCTCGGTGAGAACCGACAGCGTGGTACCGACCAACAGAATGAGGAATAGGACCCGGAGGGGTGTGATGACCAGGATGTTGACCAGTCGCGCCGACGGGCTCATCGGTGCGATATCGCCGTATCCCGTCGTCGACAGCGACACGGTTGCGTAGTAGAAGGCGTCCAGGAAGGACAATTCGCCGTTCTGGTTGTCGCTGTAACCGTCGCGATCGAGATAGACGACGAACGCCGCCAGGAACAGGATCCCCAGCGCCATCAGAACTCGCTTGTAGATGGCGCGCCACGGACTCGATTCCAGTTCGGGTACCCGGAGCACTCCCACGAGCGCGAAGTCGGGCTTGTCGGTCAGCGCGCCACTGTCGCTCAGGCGCGCCCGCAACCTACCTGCCACGTCGCCCGCCGAGGTACTCACCGAAGTCGAGATCATTCACGGCACGCAGCGTAACCCCATGCCAGGCTTCTGTGCCGACGACGCTGGGTGTGGCACGGTATGGGCATGACACAGAGATCGAGTCAGGCAGCCGCACTGCGCCTCGCGGGACTGCTGGCCGGAGCGGGAGTTCTGCACTTCGCCACGCCGAAGTTCTTCGATGCCCAGGTACCGACGGCCCTGCCCGGCTCGGCGCGGACCTACACGCAGGTCTCGGGCGTCGCCGAACTCGCCGTGGCCGCAACGCTTGCCGCACCGCGGACCCGTCGACTGGGCGGTGCACTCGCAGCGGCCCTGTTCGTCGTGGTCTTCCCCGCCAACATCAACCTGGCGTGGAAGTACGTGCAGAGCCCCAAGACCTCGCCGGCTCTCAAAGCAGCGATGCTCGCCCGACTTCCGCTGCAGATCCCACTGGTCACCGAGGCTCTGAAGGCTCGCCGGAACGCACCGTAGCCCCCGGCCGCTCGGACCCGGCCGGCCCCTCGAGCAGCTGGGCCAATTCCGTTGCGTCCGGCAGGTTCTCGGGCGAGATGGTGTGACCGCTGCGCACGTAGTGGAACGCTGCGCGCACTCGATCGAGCGGAACCGGTTCGGTGCGCCCGATCGACATCAGCTCGGCCCACGCCAGCCGGTAGGCCGCAAGCTGCATCGCCACCGCCCGCCGCTCCGACGCCGTCGGCTCTGCGCCCGTCTTCCAGTCGACGACGGTCCAACCGCCGTCCGGGTCAGCGAAGACTGCGTCGATGCGCCCGCGCAGTACTGTTCCCGCCACGGAGGTCTCGAACGGCACTTCCACTTCGACGGGGCTGCGGAGCGACCAGTCCGATTCGAGAAACGCCTGCTGGAGGGTTTCGAGGTCCACGTCGGCCGAGGCCCCGGTGTCGGCCGAGCCCGGCAATTCGTCGAGGTCGAGCAGTCGGGTCGCGCCGAACCGCCGCTCGATCCAGGCGTGAAACGCGGTTCCTCTACGCGCCAACGGGTTCGGCGGGAACGGGAGCGGCCGCCGCAGGCGCGACGCCAACGCATCGGGGTCCGCCGCGAGGTCGACCAGCTGCGTCACCGACAGGTTGCCGGGAAGAGCGACGTCGACTCCCGCGACCGATCTCGCGGCCCGCTCGGCCAGCAGAGTATCGACGTCCGCGGCCCAGTTCTCGGGGTCGTCCTGGGTTCGATCCTGGTCGCCGTCACGCTCTTCGCTCGGTGTGGCCGAGACATCTGCCAGCGCGCGCAGTACCTCCTGCGCACCGCTCTCGATTGCTCCGCGTCTGGGACCGAGTGGATCGCGTGGCCAGGACGCGGTGTGCGGTACCGCCCCGAGCGGGTTCGACGCCCCGTCGTCCGGGGCCGGGGCCCACTGCTCGATCACTGCTGTGTCGGCGAATTGCTCGATGTGCGTGTGCAACTCGTCGAGAAATTCCGATGGCCCACGCGGCTTCGTGGCGGTCTCGTCCCAGTGATGCGCAGATACCAGCAGCACCCGTTCGGTTCGGGTGAGTGCCACGTAGAACAGTCGGCGATCCTCGGCGAGTCGACGCCTCGCCAGCGCATCCTTGTGACCCTTGACGGCGTCCTCGAGGTCCTTGCGGTTGTGCAGCCGGTCGAGTTCGAGAACCGGAACCCCTTCCGAGCCTTCGCCGTCGAGTGCGCGGTCACCGCGCAACGACGGCGGCAGCTCGGCCATCGCCCCGAGCCAGGTCGAGGATGCGTTCGAGGACGGGAACACGCCCTTCGCCACGTGCGGGACCGCCACCAACTCCCATTCGAGGCCTTTCGCAGAATGGACGGTGAGCACCTGCACGCGATGGGGGGCGACATCGACCTCTCCGGGGGCGAGGCCGTCCTCGACCGTCTCCGCAGCGGCGAGGAACGACAGGAATCCGGTGACCGTGGCGGACGGATTGTCGGCGTAATCGGCCACCACATGGGCGAATTCGTCGAGATGTTCACGACCGACCGCACCGTCGGTGCTGATCGGTGTGCGGGCCTGAGCTTCGACACCGATGCCCATGATCCGTTCGATGTCGCCGACCAATTCCGTCAGCGGCTGACCGATTCGATCGCGCAGTAGGTGCAGCTCGCCTGCCAGGGCGACGATCCGGCGATGCCCCACCTCCGAGTACCGCTCGGCCGGACCGGGATCGGCTATCGCGTCGGCCAGGCCGGCCTGCTCCGACTGCTCGCCGGGCAGGGCGCTACCGAGCGCCGCATCGAGTGCCTCCGGGTCGTCGACGCGCCCCGCGGTGCCGTAACCGCCGCGGATCTCGAGTTCTCGGGCCCGCTGCGAGAGTGCCCGCAGATCCGTCGGCCCGATCTGCCACCGAGAGCCGGTGAGGATGCGCATCGCCGAGCTACCGGCAGTGGGGTCGGCCACCAGCCGCAGCATCGCGATGATGTCGGCCACCTCGGGAACGTGCAGCAATCCACCGAGCCCGACGACCTCCACCGGCAACCCGCGGCTGCGCAGCACCTCCGCGATCGGCTCGGCATCGGCGTTGCGGCGCACCAGAACCGCGGCGGTGGGCGGGGTGCGATCCTGCTCCAGGGCAGCGCGGTACTCCCCCGCGATCCGGTCGGCGATCCACTCTCGTTCGTCAAGAACGGTGTCGGTGACGGCCAGTCGTACATCGCCGGGAACCGCACCCGGCCGGGCCCGCAAGGTCGGCACCGGCACACCGACGCGGCGCAGTGGGTCGGTGATCAGGTTGGCCAGCGTCAAGGCCTCGGGCGGATTTCGCCAGCTGGTGAGCAGCTCGAGTCGAGGTGCCGGACTTCCGTCGGCCTTCGGAAAATCGGTGGCGAACCGAGGCAGATTTGCTGCCGATGCGCCGCGCCACCCGTAGATCGACTGCATCGGGTCGCCGACGGCGGTCAGGGCCAACTGCGGGTCGCTGCCGGAACCGAACAGAGACGACAACAGGACGCGTTGGGCATGCCCGGTGTCCTGGTACTCGTCGAGCAACACGAGCCGGAAGCGTTGCCGTTCGGCGATTCCCACCTCGGCATGCTCGGCAGCGACCCGCGCCGCCATCGACATCTGCGAGCCGAAATCCAGTGCGCCCTCGCGCCGCAGTGTCTGCGCCAGCCGTTCCACCAACGGCAACAACCCGATTCGTTGATGTTGCGCGTCGAGGATGTTCAGCAATTCCTTGGTGGGGCCGCCGCGTTGTCGCGGCCCCGGCCCGAGAGTGTGCACCAATTTCTCCAGCTCCACGTGCGCGTGGCGCAGATCCTCGGGATCGACCAGATGCTCGGCCAACTGACCGGAGAGTGCCAGTACGGCCTCGGTCACCGACGTGGGGTTGCGGTCGGTGTCGAGGTCGCCGTCCCAGGTACTGACGACACGGTGGGCCAGCTGCCACAGTTCGGTTTCCGAGAGCAGTGTCGCGGACGGTTCGATCGGCAACAACAAACCGTGCTCGGTGAGCAGTCGACCTGCATAGGAGTGATAGGTACTCACTTCCGGCTCGGCACCGAGGATTCGCTCGCGCAGTGCCAGGCTGGGGTCGAGTGCGCGCACCAGGTCGGATCCGGCCAGCCGAGCCAGCCGAGCTCTGATCCGAGAGGTCAACTGCTGTGCCGCTTTTCGGGTGAAGGTCAGACCCAGAACCTGATCCGGGTCGACGAAACCGTTGGCCACCATCCACACCACGCGGGCAGCCATGGTCTCGGTCTTGCCGGCACCTGCCCCCGCGACGACGAGTGTCGGGCCGGGCGGCGCTGCGATCACCGCGGCTTGTTCGTCGGTCGGTGGATGCTTCTGCCCGAGCGCCCGGGCGAGCTCGACCGGCGACACCCGCACCGAACCGGTCCGTGTCTTCGTCGATGACGTCACTGCTCGGTCACCTGTCTACCCGTCTCGTGTGCCGGGCAACTGGATTTGACCGGGCAGTGCCTGCAGCCGTCGTTGATCCGCGCCTCGAACGTGGGTCCCTGTGTTGCCGATGCGGCCTGGTGCACGGTGTCTCGCCACTCCTCGAGTTTCTCCGGTGTCGGCACTTCCTGGACACGCTGCGTGGCCCCGTCCTTGTTGTGGGGCTTGGCGACGAACACCAGCCGCGCTCCGCCCGGCTCGCCCGCAGGCTCGCCCTCGATGGCACCGGCTGCCGCGGCGACCTGGTAGGTGGCCAGCTGATGGTGGCCCTGGGCATCCTCCTTGGACATGACGGTCTTGGCCGTCTTGACGTCGATGATCACCGGTCGGCCGTCGGGATCGTGCTCGAGCCGATCGATGCGACCGCGCAACGCCACCGCCGGCTCGTCCTCCGAGCGAGCCTCGAGTATGCCGTCGACGCGCACTTCGACTCCGGCCTCGGTGAGCTCGCCTCGACTGCCCTGCAACCACGTCTCGAACGTCTCGAGCATCGCCCCGGTTCGGTCGAGCTCGTGCCGTGAGTACCACTGCGATCCGAGATCCACTGCATCCCATGCTGTTTCGAGAGCGCGACGGAGTTGCTCCGAAGGTATCCGACCGGCCACCGCCTGGACGAGAGTGTGCACGAGCGTGCCGGTGACCGCATGGGTGTTGGTGCCGTCGTTGCCGCCGTGACGTTCGAGCATCCACCGGAGCGGACAGGTGGTGAGTTGTTCCACCGTCGACGGGGACAGCGGCACCGGGCCGTCGCCGAGCTGCCACAGCGGCGCGTCGGTGCTCGGCCCTGCCACCCCGAACCACTCGTCGGGATGCGCGCCGCGGACACCGGCCGCGGCGAGTGTGGCCAGATGCCGCGCCGCTCGGGCTCGCTTGTCCGGATCCTGCTCGGCGACAACGGGATCGCACACCACACTCCGGAGTTCGGCCACCAGCATGGGCAACGCCAACACTCGGTGTGCAGGCTCCGGCCCGGGCAGCTCGAGTGCCGGATCCGACTCGCCTCCGCCGTCGATGCCGCGTAGTTCGTCCACGAATCGAGACCGGACCAGGTCGGCATCTCCGGTACTGGAATCGACGGCCGTGACGAGCAAGATCGATCGAGCGCGACTGCACGCCACCAGAAACAGCGTGCGCTCCTCGGCCAGCAGCGGTGCCGACTTCGACAGTCGCCCGTCGAGCGCCGCAGCCGCATCGACCTTGCCGGATACGAGGTCGACCAGGGTGTCGGTGCCCAGGAGGCTGCCACGCGACCGCAGGCCGGGCCACAGCCCTTCCTGCACCCCGGCAACCGCGACGAGCTCCCATTCCCGACCCGCAGCAGAATGCGCACTCAGCAGCGTCACCGCGTCGGCCCGGACCGTGGGGCGGTGTGAATTCAGAGTGGGAATCTCTTGCTGCGCAATGTAATCGAGGAATCCACCGATCTGAGCCCGCGGCAACCTGTCGACATATGCTGCCGCCGCGTCGAACAGCGCCACCACCGCATCCAGGTCGCGGTCGGCCTGAGTACCTGCCGAGCCACCCCAGGCGGACGCGGTGGACCAACGCCGCTCGAGCCCCGAGGCCTGCCACGCCGCCCACAACACGTCCTCGACACCGCGGCCCGCGCGGGCGAGCGCTCGTGCCTTCCGGATCACACCCAGGGCTCTGCGCAACGGGGCGGACTCCACATCCGAGAGTCCGCCGGTCCACCCGGCGCTCCCCCGCGCGTCGTCGGTGAGGACGACTCTGAGCAGCTCGGCCGAGTCGCGCTCGCCGCCCGATGCGAGTTCGAGCCTGCGCACGCCCCGGCGCAATCGTCGCAGACCCACCGGATCGGCTCCGCCGATCGGCCCGGAGAGCAACGCCAGTGCATCTTCACCGTCGAAGCTCGGGTCGGAGATCGCCCGCAGTACCAGCAGGAGACCCACGGCCCCGTGCTGGCGGTGCAGCGGTAGCTCCGAGGTCGGGGTGATCATCGGCACCCCTGCGCCGTGCAGAGCCCGACGCAACGGCGCGAGGGTGCGCGGCACGGAACGCACCACGATCGCCATCTCGGACCATGGCATGCCGTCGATCAGGTGGGCACGACGCATGGCGTCGGCGATGATCGCCGCTTCCTTCGCGGGCGAGGACACGACGTGCACTCGCGCTGTCGGTTCACCGAAGCGGGCGGTGCCCACCGGTTCCGGACAGCGGTGCCGACCGAGCCCGGGCAGCCGTCCGGCGATGATGTCGGTCAGCTCCGCGACCTCGGGCACGGACCGGTGATTGCGAGTGAGCACGACGCGGCGCGGCGAGTCCACCTCGACCAGGTCGGCCACGAAGGCGGGATCAGCACCCCGGAAAGTGAACACGGATTGATCGGGATCTCCGGCGACGACGGTGGATTCGGTATCGGTGCCGATCAGCCGAACCAGCTGTGCCGCTTGCGGATCGAGGTGCTGCGCGTCGTCGACGACGAGGTGCCGGATGCGGGCGCGTTCGCTGCGCAGCAGTTCGGGATCGGTGGCGAACGCCATCAGCGCGGCACCGATCAGCTCGGCGGCGTCCAGACCCGGTGCCGTCGCTCCTGCCGCTTCCACTCCGACGGCACCGCGCAACAACATGGCCTGCTCGTATCCGGCAGCGAATCTCCCGACGGCAACCCACTCGGGCCTGCCGTGTTTGCGACCGAGTTTGACGAGGTCTTCCGGACCGATCCCGCGTTCGGCGGACCTGAGCATCATGTCTCGCACCGCCGTGACGAATCCCGCGGTGCCCAGTGCCGGACGCAGCCGCTCCGGCCAGTCGCCTGCCCCGTCCTCGAGATCGCCGCGCAGCATCTCGCGCACCACGGCGTCCTGCTCGGCACCGGTCAGCAATCGCGGTGGCGGATTGCCGTACAGGGAGGCCTGCAGCCGCAGCACCGCGAAGGCGTAGGAGTGCACGGTGCGTACCAACGGCTCACGAGTCGCCCGCAGTGCGTGATCGCCGCTGAAGAGACCCGAGGTGATGACCTCGCGCACCGCGGTTGCCGCCCGTTTGGACTGCGTGAGCACCAGAACCGACTCCGGATCACCGGTGACGATGCGCGAGACGGCGTAGTCCGCGACGAGCGAGGTCTTACCCGTGCCGGGGCCACCCAGGATCTGCCACGGATTCCATCGTGGAGCGCCTTTCGCGGCTTCTGCTGCCGAGTCGGGTATCGACGACAGCAGCCGAGCTGCCGAGCCGGTCCACTCACGTGCCGGGCGAGCGACCTTGGGTGCACGGACGAGAGTCACCGTCGCGCCGTGTCTGCCGTCCGAGCTCATGACACAGATGCAATCACGAGCCACCGACAGACCGGACCACGGCAGTCGTCGATACCCGTCGGACCGGAGTCGCGGCCGTCCGTACGGCATAGTGGTCGGCGTGCCCGAGTTGAATCTGCATACGTTCGGACCCGCAGACGGTCCCGAAATCCTCGCCGTTCACGGTGTGACCGGCCATGGTGCCCGCTGGTGGGACCTCGCCGACAATCACCTCCCCGAAGCCAGGATTCTGGCTCCGGATCTCATCGGCCACGGGCATTCCCCGTCCACTCCGCCCTGGGACATCGACGCGCAGGTCACTGCTCTGAAATCCGTGCTCGACGCCCATGCACGTGGCCCGGTCGTGGTCCTCGGACATTCGTACGGCGGCGCGCTGGCCGTACATCTCGCGCAGCGATTCCCCGAAGCGGTACGTGCCCTGGTTCTGCTCGATCCCGCGATCGCGTTGCCGCCGGAGGAATTGCTCGAGGTGGCCGAAGCGACCGCGAAATCCCCCGACTACACCGACGCCGACGAGGCGCGCTCGGAGAAGATCCACGGGGCGTGGGCGGATGTACCGACCGAATTGCTCGACCGCGAGGTCGCCGATCACCTGGTCCCCGCCGACGGCGGCAAGGTCGCATGGCGAATGTCGATTCCGGCGATCGTCGCGACATGGGGCGAGCTCGCACGTCCGATCGTGGTCCCCGCCGAGTCCGTCCCGACCATCGTGGTGCGGGCCATGCGCGTCCAACCTCCCTATGTCACAGAGGAATTTCTCTCGGCGCTGCGAGATCGACTGGGCGATAACCTGCGTACCGTCGAACTCGACTGCGATCACATGGTCGGCCAGGCCAAGCCGGTCGAGGTGGCCGAGCTGGTGCGATCCGTGCTCTAGATGGCCCCGATCACCGAAGACCAGGTCGAGCGAGTTCGCGCGTTGGTCGCGTCCATTCCCTCGGGATTCGTCGCCACGTACGGAGACATCGCGGCCGCTGCCGACCTGTCGAGCCCTCGCATCGTCGGATGGATCATGCGCACCGATTCCGCCGACCTGCCCTGGCATCGAGTCCTCGGCGCAAGCGGAAGACCCGCCCCGCACCTGGCCTCGAGGCAGCTCGAGACTCTGCGCAGCGAAGGCGTGCAGATTCACGACGGGCGGGTGCCAGTGAGCTCGATTCGATTCGACTTCGGGGCGCTCCCACCGTCACCTGCACCGACCACTAATCTCGGAGAATGAACATCAGGGACGCACTCGAGCAGTTCGATCCACGCCCCACGGCGAAGTTCGCGCTGTCGAAGGCGAGCACCTTCGTCGCCTCCGCCGGTCTCGTCGTCGACGAGGTCTCGGGTACCAGAGTGGCGGGGCACATCGATTTGACGGACGAGCACTTCACGCCGTGGGGCGTCGTCCACGGCGGCGTCTACACCACTGCCGTCGAGAGCGCCGCCAGCATCGGTGCCAGCGAAGCGGTCAAGGATCGTGGCGAGTTCGCGGTCGGCGTACACAACGGCACCGACTTTCTGCGCGCCAGCAAAGGCGGCCGCGTCGACGTTGTCGCGGAACCGTTGCAGCAAGGCAGAATTCAGCAACTGTGGCTGGTGACGATCACCGCCTCGGACAGCGGAAAAGTCATTGCACGCGGGCAGGTTCGCCTGCAGAACGTGCCGCTGCCGACATGACAGAGCTCGCACCGTGACACAGCCGGTCTGCGACGCGATCGTCCTCGCCGGCGGCCGAGGATCCAGGATGGCAGATCCCGAGCACCCCACTGCGCCGCAGGAGGTCGACAAGCCTGCCATGACCGTCGGTGGTCGTCGCATGGTCGACATTGCCGTGGACGCCGTATCGGTCTGCCGCAGAACGGTTCTCGTGGGCCCGACCCGTACCGGAGTACCCGAGTACGTGGTGCAGACTCGGGAGTCCCCCGCGGGCGGTGGGCCCGTCGCCGCTCTCGCCGCGGGACTGCGATCACTCGACGACCGTGCAGATCCGGAGGGCACTGCAGATCTGGTGGTGGTCATCGCGTCGGACATCCCGTTTCTCGACGCCCAGGCGGTCGTTTCGTTGATCGATTCGATGCAGAACACGCAGGCCGACGCCGTCTTCGCGCGCGACGATGCGGGTCGCACGCAGTTCCTGCTGGGAGTCTGGCGGTATGCCGCGTTGCGTTCCGCTGTGGCACAGCTGGATTCGGTGGATGGCGCGCCCATGCGCACCATCCTTCCGGCCGATCATCTGGTGATCGCAGTCTCCGGTGTCGAGGACTGCGACACCCGCGCCGATCTTCTCGCCGCCCGCCTGGCCGCACGGCCGTCGGAGACACTCGAGCTCGGCGACGCACTCCACCGCATTCGGAGCCGGATCCCCGCCCTGCCGATCAGGCGAATTCCCCTGCAGGACAGCGCCGGAACCGTCCTCGCGGAACCCCTCGTATCCCAGACCGCGTTGCCCGCAGTCGACATCTCCGCGATGGACGGGTACGCGGTCTGCGGCACCGAACCATGGACGCTCAGGTCCGACATCGCGTACGCCGGTAGCGCCGACATCGCCAGACTCACCGAAGGAACGGCCGTGCGCATCGCGACCGGCGCTGCGCTTCCGCCCGGAGCGACGTCGGTGGTTCGCGACGAACACATGACCCGCGAGTCCGACCATTCGGCTCGGCGGATTCCGACGGCACCGCAATCCGACGACACGCGTCGGCGCGGCGAGGACTGGCTGCCCGGGACCGAACTCGTCGCAGCATTCACCCCGATCGATGCGGCCGTAAGGTCACTCGCCGCCAGTGCCGAGGTGTTCGAGGTGGCGGTGCGCGGTCCGGTACGCGGACGAGTAATCATCAGCGGCAACGAGATTCGATCCACCGGACCACTCGCTCCCGGCCAGACCAGGGACGTTCTCGGGTCGGTGTTGCCGGAGTACCTTGCACACTGCGGCATCACCGTCGTCGATGTGACGCTGCTCGACGACTCTGCGACGGGGTTTCGAGACGTGCTGACCCGAACCCAGGACGTGGACGTGATCGTCGTCGTCGGGGCAACCGGAGGCGGGGCGGCCGATCAGCTCCGCGCGACCCTCGCCGGCATCGATGCCGAAACCGTCGTCGGACGAATGCGCATGCGTCCCGGCGGTTCTCAGATCACCGCGGCACTGCCCGACGGCACGGTCGTGCTCGGCCTACCGGGGAACCCGCTGGCGGCCGTCGGTACCGCGATGCTCACCGCGCCCGCCATCGTCGATGCCCTGACCGGGAGAACGGTGGGCCCATCGCGGATCGGCCTGTTGTCCAACGCCGCCGAGGTTCGGTCCGCGACTCCCCGCATCGTCCCGGTCACCGCGGACGGCACGCGGTGGCGAGCAGATACCCAGGTCCGCACGGCGCACCTGGGTCACCTCGTCGGCCGCGACGCACTGGCTGTGATTCCTGCCGAGGTCAGCGCCGACGAGCCGGTGACAATTCTTCCGCTGCCGCACCGCTAGATCCACCGAGAGAGCGAACACCCTCGCGATACCGAGCGACAACGAGATCGACGATCGCGGCATGCACTCCGAGCGGTTCACCGACGCCGTCGGCCCCGGCGTCACCCAAACGAGTGTGAAAGAGCCCGCGCGCCAACAGATACGACGCCACGAACACACGTGTGTGCCCGGCTTCGCGCAGAGTCGACACCGCGTCGGACACGGTGGGAGTACTGGTGGCGACGTACCCGATCCGTACCGGGACCCGAGCGACGTCGGCCAGCATCGCTGCCGCGCGCCGGTGTTCTTCCAACGCACGGGCGTCGGAAGATCCTGCGGCAGCGAGCACGATGCAGTCACCCGCCTGCCATCCTGCATCGCGCAATCGGTCCAGCATGACCTCGGCCAGCACCCGGTCGGGTCCGAGAGCGCGGGTGACCGCCACCGACGTGTGGGCGCTGTCGGCGATCTCTCGCGGCACATCGGTGTGGACGTGGTAACCCGACGCAAGGAAAGCGGGAACCACCACCGCCGACTCGGGGGTGTCACGCAGCACCTCGGCCGGGGACGGCCCGAGTACGTCGACGAATGCCACGCGCGTGGTACCGATCTGCGTCGACACGGCATCGGCGAGTGCGGCGATCATCTCGACACCACGAGGGTTCCGGGTGCCGTGTGCAACCAACACCAAAGTCGGTGTCATCAGTACTTTCCCCCTTCTACGACGGCCGCACGTGCGTGCACGGCAGGCTCGTCGGGATCGCAGTCCGTTTCGGTCTCTATGTGATCGAGTGCGATGCGATAGCCACGCTTGACCACGGTCTGGATCGCTTTCGGCGCGCCGAGCGATGACCTGAGTCTGGTCATCGCGGTTTCCACCGCATGGGTGTCGCCGCCTCCGCCCGGCAGCGAGGCCAACAGGTCCTCACGGGAGACGACGCGTCCGGGATTGCGGGCCAATGTCTTCATCAGTGCCATGCCTGCCGGGGACACCGGTCGAACTTCACCGTCGACCACCACGCACTTACCGCGGACGCTGACGACGTGCCCGCCGGCATGCAGCCGGCCGGTTCGCCTCGGCAGTTCCTCGGCGATGTGCCGCGCGAGTGCCCCCAGACGCGCCCGTGCGGGCTGCGTGGTGGCCACGTTCAGTTGCTCGAGGGGCGCGGCCGTGACCGGTCCGACGCACACCGGCAGCACCCTCGATCGCATGGATTGCAGCAGAGGTTCGAGCACGCCGTTCTCGTCGGCGCGCATCAGCATCGACGCCACCGCCGGTGCCGAGGTGAAGCTGAGGGCGTCGAGATCGCCGACGACGACGGCTTCGATCATGCGGTCCATCGGGCTCTGGTCGTCGGGCGCGGTCCAGCGGTACACCGGCACCGGAACCACTTCGGCTCCTGCGCAGCGCAACACCTCGCAGAAGTCGGGAACAGGCTCCCATTCGGTGGTCGCGCCGTGCAGCTGCACGGCGACGCGTTTGCCCTCCACCCCTTCGGCGAGCAGATGTTCGAGTACCTCCGCCGAGGACTCCGAGGCGGGCGACCATTCCTCGCGCAGATCGGCCGCTCGGATGGCACCTTTCGCCTTAGGTCCGCGAGCCAGCAGGCGCGACGCGCCGAGTGCGCGCCCCAGTTCTTCTGCCCGACCCCACCCGTCTGCTGCCTCGATCCAGCCGCGAAATCCGATTCCTGTTGTGGCGACGGTGATCTCGGGGGGATTCTCGATGACGGCGGCGGTGACGCGTTCGAGTTCGGCGTCGTCGGCCAGTGGGATGATGCGAATTGCGGGGGCATGCATCACGGTGGCCCCGCGCCGCTCGAGCAGAGTCGCGAACTCCTCCGCCCGACGCGACGCGGTGATCCCGACGGTGAACCCGGCCAGAGGCGTTGCTGCCCCGGCGATTTCGCTCACGTAGAACCGCCGCGCACGAGCACGACGCCCTCGACGCAGGAGACCTCGAACGATCCGAGGGTGACCTCCGGGTCATCGAGGCAGCGCCCGTCGGCCAGGGAGAAGACCTGCTTGAGCAGCGGCGATGCAACGGTGGGTTCGCCCCCACGGTCTCCCACCAGTCCGCGTGACATCACTGCTGCACGTCCGTACGGATCGATGTTGCCCACCGCGAACAGTCGTCCGTCGTCGAGCAGAAACAGCGCTGCCTGGGTGCCGCCTCGCAGGAGCACCGCCACTCCGCGCCCTGGAATCAGCGCGTCGAGTGTGCAGGCCGGGGTCCAATCACGAGCGATGCCGTTCGGTACCGCTGTTGGTGACTTCACTGTTGATGAATCGATGACAGTCATGGCGCACCTCCTGATCAGCTATTCCACGTTGCTTGTGTTTCTGACCCGTTAAGTCGCGATTACTCGTCTGTGCACATGCACTCAGTTTCGTGACCTGCCGGTTGTCAGCTCCCGCGTCGGCTCACGCGCCGATACGTGGCATTCCCATGAGCACGGGTACCTTGCGCGCCCCGGACTCGTCGAACGCGATGGTGGGGTCGGCCTCGTCCGGGGCATTGACGAAGGAGACGAATCGACCGAGCTTCTCGTCGTCTTCGAGCACGCCTGCCCACTCGTCCTTGTATCCGGCGACGTGGCGTCCCATGTCGGCCTCGAGCTCCGCACCGATCCCGAGGCTGTCCTCGCACACGACGGCTCTGAGGTGATCGAGTCCCCCGTCGAGCGATTCGAGCCACGGTGCCGTGCGCTGCAGCCGGTCGGCAGTGCGCACGTAGAACATGAGGTAGCGGTCGATGTAGCTGACCAGGGTGGCATCGTCGAGGTTGGAGGCCAGCAATTGAGCGTGCTTGGGTGACTGACCGCCGTTGCCGGCCACGTACAGGTTCCAGCCGCCCTCCGTCGCGATGATTCCGACGTCCTTGCCGCGGGCCTCGGCGCATTCTCGTGCGCAGCCCGAGACTCCGAACTTGATCTTGTGCGGCGACCGCAGACCTCGGTAGCGGTTCTCGAGATCGACCGCCATCCCCACCGAATCCTGGACGCCGTAACGGCACCAACTCGATCCGACGCAGCTCTTGACCGTCCGTAGCGACTTTCCGTAGGCCTGGCCCGATTCCATACCCGCGTCCACGAGGCGCTTCCAGATCGCCGGTAGCTGCTCGACGCGGGCACCGAACATGTCGATGCGCTGACCTCCGGTCACCTTGGTGTACAGCCCGAAATCGCGGGCGACCTCACCGATGACGATCAGTTGCTCGGGCGTGCACTCGCCGCCGGGCATCCGGGGTACAACCGAGTACGTGCCGTTCTTCTGGATGTTGGCCAGGAAGTGGTCGTTGGTGTCCTGCAGCGACGCCTGCTCGCCGTCGAGAATGTGATCCGAGGAGGTCGACGCGAGGATCGACGCGACGACGGGCTTGCAGATGTCGCACCCCGTTCCCGCACCGTACTTGGCGATCAGCGAGGAGAAGGTGCGGGTGTTCGTGGCCCGCACGATCTCGAACAGCTCGGCCCTGGACTGAGAGAAGTGCTCGCACAACGACTTCGAGAGGACAACACCGGACGCGGCGAGCAGCGACTTGATCGAGGGCAGGCATCCGCCACAGGTGGTGCCCGCGGTGGTGCAGCTCTTCACGGCCGCCAGATCGCAGGCCCCGTCGGCGATCGCCGAGCAGATGGCACCCTTGCTCACGCCGTTGCAGGAACAGATCTCGGCGTCGTCGGGAAGTGCACCGATCCCGACCTGTTCGGCCGCCGGTGAGATCAGGGCTCCCGGGTCGCCGGGCAACTCGCGCCCGACGAGCGGACGCAGCAGCGAGTACGCGGAAGCATCGCCGACGAGGATGCCGCCCAGGAGGGTCTTCGCGTCGTCGGTCACGACGAGCTTGGCGTACGTGCCCTTGGGCGCATCGCTGAACACCACCTCGAGCGCACCAGGAGTAGCAGCCATCGCGTCGCCGAAACTGGCGACGTCGACACCCATCAGCTTGAGCTTGGTGGACATGTCTGCACCCGGGAATTGTGCTGCGCCGCCGAGCAATCGGTCGGCCACGACCTCCGCCGTCGAATATCCGGGAGCGACCAGCCCGTAGCACCGACCCTCGACGGCGGCACACTCGCCGATCGCGTAGACGGCAGGGTCGGAGGTACTGCAACCGATGTCGACCATGATGCCGCCGCGCTCACCGACCTCGAGGCCACTCTCGCGTGCCAGCCGATCCTGGGGACGCACACCGG
Organism: Rhodococcus sp. 14-2483-1-2; assembly: GCF_002259405.1. Taxonomy (GTDB): domain Bacteria; phylum Actinomycetota; class Actinomycetes; order Mycobacteriales; family Mycobacteriaceae; genus Rhodococcoides. Next base: position 866,816 of record NZ_NPFW01000022.1, read on the forward strand.
CGGAGAACACCAGCAACGCGGCGTCGATGGTGCTGCCGTCGCTCAGCTCGACCGTCAGGCCGGCGCTGTCGTTCTCGGAGATCGACGACGTGCCCACTCCCACATGTACGTTCAGCCCGAGTTCGGTGACGAGGCGGGCCAACAGCGCACCGCCGCCCTCGTCCACCTGCAGCGGCATCAATCGTGGAGCGAACTCGATGACGTGCGGGGTCATGCCCATCTTCTTCAGCGCGTTCGCCGCTTCGAGCCCGAGCAGACCACCGCCGACCACCACACCGACGGCTCCCGGTCCCGCAGCGTCGGCGCGGGCACGGATCTTGTCCAGGTCGTCGAGGGTGCGGTAGACGAAGCACGCGGGCAGGTCGTGTCCGGTGATCGGCGGCACGAACGGGTAGGAACCGGTGGCGAGGACAAGAGCGTCGTACTCGACCGCGTCTCCCGCCGAGGTCACGACGGTGCGGTGGTCACGGTCGATGCGATCGGCACGTACTCCGGTGCGCATCTCGACGAGTGTGTCGCCGGGATAATCGTTCCCCGCCAGAGCGAGTTCCTTGTGGTCCCAGGCACCGACGTAGGACGACAGTCCCACCCTGTCGTACGCCGCCAGTGCCTCCTCGCACAGGACCGTGACCTTCCACTCGGCCGCCTCGTCGCGCGCACGCAACGCTTCGACGAATCGGTGTCCGACCATCCCGTGACCTACCACTACCGCGTTCTTCATTGCGGGTCCTTCCGATCTACGTTGCCGTGCAGGGCGTTTCGTCATTGCCGGTGATGGATCCTCAGACGGCTACCGGTGCGTCGGCGTCGGCGGAATTCGTCTTGCGCAGGTAGATCGCCCAGGTGACGATCGCGCAGACGATGTAGAAGCCGAGGAAGACCCAGAATGCCGTGGTCGCGGACTTCGCGGTACCCGAGTACGACGCCCGCAGCACCAGGTTGATTCCGACGCCGCCGAGAGCGCCGATCGCACCGGCGATACCGATGAGGGCACCGGACATCTTGCGCGACCAGTGCTGTTGCTCGTCGACCGTCATGCCCTGAAGCTGAGCAGATTTCGCAGCGAAGATGGCGGGGATCATCTTGTAGACCGATCCGTTTCCGAGGCCCGAGAGCAGGAAGAGGGCGATGAATCCGACGACGAAGAGCACCATCACGGTTCCGCTGGCCGCCCCGGGAGTCGAATCGTCCCAGGTGCTGGCCGCGACCAGAATTCCGGTGGCGAACGTCATGGCCACGAACGTGTACAGGGTGATCTTGCCGCCGCCGATCTTGTCGGCGAGCTTGCCGCCGAACGGCCGCGACAACGACCCGAGCAACGGTCCGATGAAGGCGATCTGAGCGGCCTGCAGCGATGCCTGCGCCTGCAGAGCGGGAGTTGCGGGTGCCCCGTCGGTGAGTCCGGCGAGGAAGTTGATCTGCAGTACCTGCCCGAACGCGAAGCTGAAGCCGATGAACGATCCGAACGTGCCGATGTACAGGAAGGCGATCCACCACGAGTCCGAGAACTTCAACACGTCGATCATGGAGCGCCCGTTGGTCTTCTGGTTGTCCAGGTTGTCCATGTACAGCGCGGCACCGACGGCGGCCAGCGCGATGAAGACGAGATAGACGGCGCACACGATCTCGGGGGCGGTGTTACCGATGGTGGCGATGACCAGCAAGCCGATGAGCTGGATGACGGGCACACCGATGTTGCCGCCGCCCGCGTTCAAGCCGAGAGCCCATCCCTTCTCGCGCTGCGGATAGAACGCATTGATGTTCGTCATCGAGGACGCGAAGTTACCGCCGCCGAGTCCGGCGAACGCCGCAACGATGATGTACGTGGTGTACGACGCCGGGTTGAGCATGAAATACATCGTCAGCACGGTGGGGATCAGCAGCACCAGAGCACTGAAAATGGTCCAGTTACGCCCACCGAACTTCGCCGTGGCGAAGGTGTACGGAATCCGCAGGATCGCGCCGACGAGTGTGGGGACGGCCACGAGGAAGAACTTGCCCGCAGCGTCGATGCCGTAGACCGACAACGGCATGAACAGCACCATGACCGACCAGATCGACCAGATCGAGAATCCGACGTGCTCGGCGATGACCGACCAGATCAGATTGCGCTTGGCGATCTGCTTGCCGCCGGCCTCCCATGCCTCGACGTCCTCGGAATTCCAGTGCGCGATGTGATGATTGACGGAGACGGGAACCGTTCCGGGCGGAACGGTCGCCGTGGTGGCTGAGCCGGCATCTGCCGAAGCGCTGCGAGAAAGGCTGGTCACGTGTGGCCTCCTGATCGGTGTGTGGACCGAACATAGGAAAGCCATGTTGCAGCGGCGCTGCGTGCGATGACTCGGAAGATTAACTCGGTCTCACGCGATCACGGGCACCGACGTGAGATGAAGCGTCAACGGTCGTCGTGCGTCACCAGGTGTCTTCGAGCATCCTCGGTCGGCAGCACAGGAACCCTCCGACCAGCAGAACCGCCACACACCCGGTCAGCAGCACCAACGAGAGTCCCCATCCACCGGACTGCGTGTGCAGCAGCCCGAACAGAATCGGACCGGTCGAGGACACCACGTAACCCAGTCCCTGAGTGAACCCCGACAGCGAGGACGATCCCACCGCGGTACGCGTCCTGAGGTTGATCAGCGTCAGCGACATCGGGAAGGTCATCGTGCCCAGCCCGACCAGGCACACCCACACGACCGTACCGGCGGCAGGCGACCAGTGCAGACCCGAGAAGCCACCGAAATAGCAGACCGCGGCGACCACCACGAGGCCGAACGGATTACGCACTCGCGCACAGAGAGTCGGCGCGGCCAGCGACGTGACCAAGCCCATCGCGCCGAAGGCCGCGACAGAAGCACCGGCCAAGCCTTCTCCGATCCCCGCATCGATCAACAGCGTCGGCAACCAGGTGAGCATGGAGTACGTGATCAGGGAGGTCATTGCGAACATCATCACCATCCCCCACGCCAGCGAGGATCGATGAATTCGGCCGCTCGGTTCCACGCGCACCGCGGCCGATCCGGACTCGGCCGAGACGTCCTTCTCGTCGTGGCCGCGTCGGGCCACCACCACACCGAGCCACGGCAGTGCGGCCGCGACGCCGACCACGGCCCAGATCCCGATGGACACACGCCATCCGTGCGCGTCGGCGATGGGTACCGCGAGCAGCGGCGGGACCATGGTGCTGATCTGCATGACGCAGATGTAGACGGTGCTCACCACAGCGAGACGATCGGAGAAGTACCGCTTGACCAACGGCGGGATGACGACGTTCCCGATTCCCATTCCCGCGAGGGCGATCGCGGACAGGGCGAGCAACGAGGCGGTGTTCGGCGCGAATGCACGGGTGGCCATGCCGATGGTGGTCAGTGCCATGGCCAGCAGCGCAGCTCGCTCGAGACCGGTGCGCTTGGCGAGAAACGGTGTTGCCAGACCGAACACGGCGAACATCGCCGGGGGCAACATTCCGACGACGCCGACAACCGTGTCGCCGAACTCGAGGTCGGTGCCGATCCTGCCGAACAGCGGGCTGATCGAGGTCACTGCCGCCCGCAGTGTCAGGGCTGACAGAACGATCGCGGAGAAGACGAGAATTCGCCCGCGCAGGAGCGAGGTACCGACGGTTCGGGCGGCGGGGACGGTAGGCGCACTCACCGCGTAATCATAGGATGACCGGATCATTGGGTGCAAAGCATTACTATCGACGCTGCAACGTCCCCGGCATGAGGAGCCCACGTGCGGCAGGTCCAGCGATCGAGCCTGATCTCCCAGGTGACGGCTGCGCTGCGCGAGGAGATCACCTCGCAGCGATGGCCGGTGGGTACCCGCATTCCCACGGAACCCGAACTGTGCGAGATGACCGGCACCGGGCGAAACACCGTGCGTGAAGCAGTGCAGGCACTCGTCCACGCAGGCATGGTCGAACGCAGGCAGGGTTCGGGCACGTTCGTCATGACGTGCTCCGACCTGGGCGGAACCTTGGGCAAGTACTTCTCGGACGCTCGGCACCGCGACGTCACCGAGCTACGCGAGACACTGGAAGTCACCGCGGCGGCTCTTGCAGCCGACCGACGCGACGACGACGACATCGTCGCGATGCTGAGCGCGCTGGCCGATCGCAATGCGGCGTGGTCCGACGAAACGCCGCTGGCGGATGCCGTTCGGATCGACGCACGGCTGCACCGCGCCATCGTCGCGGCCAGCCACAACGCCATCTATCTGGAGTTCTACGATTCACTGCTGCCGGTGATCCACGACGCCATGCGCCACCATGCGATCGAGCACGACGACGATTACATCGACGAACACACCACACTCGTGGCGGCGGTCATCGACGGCGACGCCGCCCGCGCGATGCATGCCGCTCGATCTCTGTTCCACGAACTCTCCGAATCACCGGCTCGCGCAGAGGAACTCCCGGCTCGCGCAGCAGAACTCACAGAATGAGGCGCACCAGATCTGCTGTTCGTGCCAAGCCGGGGAAGGCCTCCGACGTCGAACGTGGGTGAAGCGCGTGCACTGCGAGACGAAAGATCAACGCGCGCAACAACATCTGCGGCCATTCCGGTAGATCGTCCCAGCGGCCGACCAGACCGTCGTCGGCGTCACCCCAGGAGAGGGCGTCCACCACGGCCACCCCGGCAGCCCACGGCGCGGGACGCCAGTACGGGGTGATGTCACTGATTCCGGGGGCATCGCTTCCGGAGAACAACACCGTTCCGAACAGATCACCGTGCACCAACTGATCAGGCGACTCGACCGGCTTGCGTAGTGTCGCAAGCTGTTTGACCAATTCCAGGCTGCTCTTGCCATCGCTGGACGACGGCTCGGGTGCGCCTGCACCGCGAGCCGAGCGCAGCGGGACCGCCTCCCATGCAGCTCTGTCGGCAGCAACGAACACGTCCACGTCGGCCCACGGCGCCACGGGCGGCTGAACCAGGAATCGGGGTCGCTCGAGTTGCGCGGTCGCCGCATGCAACCGCATCGACAACGAGATCACCTCATCGTGACGGGGCTCCGGTTCACCGGCGACGAACGTGTCCGCTCGCCAGCCCGACACGACGTAACGGCCGTCGGTGGAACGCACCGGTCGGGCGAGACGAACCCCGTCCACGGTCAAGGTCTCGCGCACCTTGGCCGACCACGCGGCGCGAGCATGGTCTGCCACCGGAGACAGCACGACGTCGCCCAGACGCCATCCACCGTCCCAGTCCGCGCCGAGAGGTGCAGGCTCGACATCGCGCAGCCCGAACGTAGAGATCACGTGCTGAGGAGGTTCGACAGAGCTCACGAGCGCCACGCTACCGCCGATCGCGGTGCCACTGCGAACGACGCGCACACACGGACCACATCAGTACATGGGCAGACCGGGATCGATCTGCTTGGCCCACTCCACTATTCCGCCGTGCAGATGGGAGGCGTCCGAGAAACCGGCACCGACGAGGGCAGAGAGCACCTCTGCGGACCTGATGCCGGTTTTGCAATAGAGCACGATGGGGATGTGCTGCGGGAGATCTGCCATCGCGGCCCCCGACAGAATTCGATCCTTGGGTATCGAACGCGCACCGTCGATGCGGACGATGTCCCACTCCACCGGCTCACGCACGTCGATCAGGGCAACCTCGCGACCGGACTGCATCATTGCGTGCAGCTCCGCCGGGGTGATCGACTCACCGGTGGATTCGGTGGCCGGGACCACTCCGCAGAATGCCTCGTAATCGATCAGCTCGGTGATCGGCGTTCGATGCGGGTCCCGAGTCAGACCGACGGTTCGATAGCTCATGGCCAGGGCGTCGTAGATCATCAAGCGACCCAGCAACGTCTCGCCGATTCCGGTGATCAGCTTGATGGCCTCGGTGACCATGACCGACCCGATCGACGCGCACAGCACCCCCAGCACCCCACCCTCGGCGCACGAAGGCACCATGCCCGGCGGCGGAGCCTCGGGGTACAGGTCGCGATAGTTGATGCCTGCGTCGCCGGGGGCCCGATCCCAGAACACCGACACCTGCCCCTCGAACCGGTAGATCGAACCCCACACGTACGGGATTCCGACCAGGGCAGCCGCGTCGTTGACGAGGTATCGGGTGGCGAAGTTGTCGGTCCCGTCGAGCACGAGGTCGTACTGCCGAAAGAGCTCGAGCGCGTTCGACGAGTCGAGTCGAACACGGTGCAGCGCCACCTCGACGCCGTCGTTGAGTTCGAGAATCGAGTCCCTGGCGCTGTCGGCCTTCGGACGACCCACGTCGGATCGGCCGTGAATGATCTGCCGTTGCAGGTTCGACAGTTCGACATCGTCGAATTCCACGATGCCCAGAGTTCCGACACCGGCAGCTGCGAGATACAGCAGCGCGGGTGAACCCAGTCCCCCGGCACCGACGACGAGCACGCGGGCGTTGCGCAGTCGCTTCTGACCGTCGGTTCCGACACTGGGAATGATCAGGTGCCGGCTGTACCGCGCGACGTCCTCGGGCGTCAGTTCGCCTGCGGGTTCGACCAGCGGAGGTAGGTGGACCACGACGCAGCGACGCTCCTCGACTCGACACGGCGGCCGGTGACCCGATCGCCTCGTTCGAATCTAACTCAGCCCGTCCGACTCTCGACCGATCAGCCTCGCGGGTAGGGCCACGGATTGAATCGGCACGTCTTGCCGTCCATGGGCACGACGCCCGCCGGGTCCAGTCGCGCGATGTCGTCGTTGGACGTCCCGAACGTCTGCTGCATCATCACTGGGGCGAGCCCGCCGTCGGTCTCGCACGGTTGGTGCTGCTGATAACCGATCGCGTGGCCGACCTCGTGGTTGATCTGGTACTGGCGGTACGAGCCGATGTCGCCCTGGAACGAGATCGCCCCGCGCACCCATCTCGGCTCGTTCAGCACCACTCGCTCGATGCCGGGGTTGTAGCAGGACACCTCGAGTTGGATGTCGTAGCCACAGGCCTGCCGGATCGACATCTGCGACGTCAGCGAGATCCTGAAGTCGGGATCGCCCTGATCGATTCGACGGAATCCGAACCGTGGGTCGTTCGTCCAACTCTTGGGATTGGCGAGGGTCTGATCCACCAAGCGGCCGAACGACTCGTCGCCGCCGAACCCGACCGTGTCCACGCCGTCCTCGACCTCGACCGTGTAGGTGAACACCCGTTCGGTCCCCTGCCCCACCTGCTCGGTGGTGCCAGGCACGGTGTGCCACGTTCCGGCTCCCTGGACTGCGAACGGACCACCGTCGGGCAGCTCACCCGACGAGACCGACGCCGCGAAATTGCCGTCGGCCTGCGGCGGCACGCCGATGATTCCGGTGCCCGACGTCGTATCCGAACTCAAGGTGCCGAATCCGGGATCGGCGTTGGTGGACTGCGCGACAGTGCCGGTGACGGGGTCACCGGTGCGCACGGCATCGAAGACGACGAGTGCGGTCACCACGATCAGAATCGGCACCGCGTACGCCCGCCATCCGTAGGTGGACGCGAACTTTCCGAGCTTGCTCTGCTTCTTGACGTCGCGTTCCGGACGACGACTGCGCTGCTTGACCTCGCGTTGTGTCGGGTCCCACTGAGCGCGGAGCGGTTGATGCGACCCGCGACTTCCCACGGTGCGTGGGTAATCGTCCGACCGATCGTCGTACCCCTCGTCGACGCCGCCCGACTGCACACCACCGCGGATACGCGGCCCGCCTCGGTCAGTCACTCGCTCACGATCTCACAATCCTCACCGCCCGCCGCTCGGCACGCCGATACCGGGACGGGAACTATCGGGTTTCAGGTACGAAAACATCGTACGAACAAACCGCTCGACGTGATCCGGTATTGCCCACTTTCCGCAACGGTCCCCCAGGATCCCGTGAGTGAAGGCAGCCACGCGTATCGTTGCCCGTGATCTGCGCTACGAGCGGTCCGAACCGACGGCCACCCGCCGGAAGTTCATGCCGGACAGTTCGTTGTCGAACCAAGACGAGCGCAGTTGTCGACGCGGATGGGAACAGAATTCATGACAGATCTCGACGACCGGCGGTCTTCCGACCGGCCGGCCACCACCGGCAATCGCCGCAGCGCACGGTTGCCGCGCGATGCCCGTCGGGCGCAACTGCTCGCTGCTGCGAGCGAAATATTCGTGACCCGCGGATATCACGCGTCCGGAATGGACGAGATCGCCGAATGCGCGGGCGTCAGCAAGCCGGTCCTGTACCAGCACTTCCCCGGAAAGCTCGAGCTGTACCTGGCGGTGCTGCAGAGCTACGTGGACACCCTGATCGCAGGAGTACGCCAGGCCCTGCGCTCGACCACGGACAATCGGCAGCGCGTTCGTGCTGCGGTGCTGGCGTTCTACGACTTCGTCGACACCGACACTCAGGGATTCCGGCTGGTCTTCGAGTCCGATCTGATGGGCGACCCGCAGGTCAACTCTCGCGTCGAGCAGGCAACCGAAGCGTGTGTCGACGCCGTCTTCGACCTGGTTGCCCACGACTCCGGACTCGATCCCTACCGGGCCCGCGTGCTGGCCGTCGGTCTGGTCGGTGCAAGCCAGTTCACCGCTCGGTACTGGCTCGAGGCCGACCGGCCGATTTCCAAGGAAGACGCCGTCGACACCACGGTGTCGCTGGCCTGGGGCGGTCTGTCACACGTGCCCCTGCAGTCACCGTAGATACCGACCCACGAACACGACACGCCCCTCACTCGATTCGAGTGAGGGGCGTGTCGTGCGTTCCGAGCAGTCTCAGGCGGTCGCGAATCCGACCTTCCGAGCATCGGACGGACCGATCTCGACGTACGACACCTTGGAAGCCTGGATCAAGAACTTGCGTCCCTTCTCGTCCTCCAACGACAGCACTCCGTCCTTACCGGCGAAGGCGGTCGATACGAGCGCTTCGACCTCGGCCGGGGACTGCGTGCTGTTCACGACGAGCTCACGGGAACTCTCCGAAACACCGATCTTGACCTCCACGGTCAACCTCCGAACTCTCGACAACTCTGCTCACGCCAGGCTAGTGCAGCGGGGTCGAACCAGACGCCCGACGCCCTGTGCTGTCAGCGAACACCGCCCTGTGCTGCCGGCGAACACCGGCCACAGCGGTCAGTCCAGTCCGAGTGAGGACATCCGTTCCGCGTGCTGTTCCTGCATGCGGTCGAACAGTGCGACGACGCCGTTGAGGTCTCCCGACGCGGTGATGACGAGATCGGTCAGTGACTCGCGGCGCGCGAGCACGAACTGCGCCTGGGTGATGGCCTCGCCGAGCAGACGACGACCCCACAGCATCAGTCGCGCTTTCTCCTGCGAGCTCGCGCGAACCCGGTCGGACACCTCGTGCACCACGAACTCCGAGTGCCCGGTCTCGGCGAGCACGTCGCGAACGATCTCGGCCACGTCGGGGTCGAGACTGTGCGCGATCTGCCGGTAGAAATCGGCCGCGATGCCGTCTCCCACGTATGCCTTGACCAGTGACTCCAACCACGTCGACGGAGTCGTCGACTCGTGGTACTCGTCCAGGGCGCGAACGAACGGGTCCATCGAGGCGTAGACGTCGAGACCGCGGTCCGACAAGGCCTTCTGCAATGTCTCGAAGTGGCTCATCTCTGCAGCCGCCATGCTCGCGAGCGCGACACGACCCTCCATGGACGGAGCCATCCGAGCGTCGTCCGCCAGGCGATAGAACGCAGATATCTCGCCGTATGCGAGCACCGCGAACAGATCCGGGATACCGGGGTGATCGTGCGCGATCGCCGGCTCGACTCGGTCCGACTCGATGAGCGTGGTGGGTGAAACTGAGGACGACGGCTCCGACGAATGGGCTCCCATGCGGCAATCGTAGTCCCGTGCCCGACGCCTCGTCTCGGCGCGCGCCGGACCCGCCGTGACCTGCCGACAATGGAGAAATCCGTTCGGCAAGCTACCATGGTGCTCGATCGTCGCTCGCGGACCGATGAAACGGACCGAAGAATCACGCGACGGTCATCGATAATGTGTGCGCACCTGATCCGGGTCGCCTCGACAGCTTCGCCGCAGCGGACATCGCAGTTCGCGGCCGCGCTGAGGCTGACGGCGACATCACATCGGATCGAGGGCATCGACTTCGGCCGGCAATAGGCCTATGCCCTTCCTCGTGCGCACGTTCGACCACGAGGAAGGCCAGTCCCCTGAGCAAGATAGTCATCGACCAAGAGTCCGACACCGGCGACACCACGCTGTCGGCGCAGCTGGACGACACGCACGTACCCCCCACTTTCGCCGAGCTGAACGTGGATCCCTCCATCGTTCGCGCGCTCTCCGAGATGGGAATCGAGCGCACGTTCGCCATCCAGGAGTTGACGCTGCCACTCGCCATCGCGGGCGACGACCTCATCGGTCAGGCACGCACCGGAATGGGCAAGACGTTCGGCTTCGGTGTTCCCCTGCTGCACCGACTCGCCACGGACAACTCCGGCACCTCCCCGCTCGACGGCACCCCCCGCGCCCTGGTGATCGTGCCGACCCGTGAACTGTGCGTTCAGGTCAGCTCCGACCTCGAGAACGCGTCCAAGTACCTCAGCGGCGCGAACGGTCCCGTCAAGGTGCTCTCCATCTACGGTGGCCGTCCGTACGAGGCGCAGATCAGCGCGCTGCAGAACGGCGTCGACGTCGTCGTCGGTACCCCGGGCCGTCTGCTCGACCTCGCCAAGCAGAACCACCTGATCCTCGGCAAGGTCGGGGTCCTGGTTCTCGACGAGGCCGACGAGATGCTCGACCTCGGGTTCCTCCCCGACATCGAACGCATCCTCGGCATGGTGCCCGACAAGCGTCAGACGATGCTCTTCTCGGCCACGATGCCGGGTCCGATCATCACCCTGGCCCGGACGTTCCTGACGCAGCCGACGCACATCCGCGCCGAAGAGGCCGAGTCCTCGGCCGTCCACGACCGCACCGCCCAGCACGTCTACCGGGCCCACGCCCTGGACAAGGTCGAGATGGTCGCCAAGGTCCTCAAGGCCGAGGGTCGCGGCGCGACGATGGTGTTCACCCGCACCAAGCGCACCGCCCAGAAGGTCGCCGACGAATTGGCCGAGCGCGGATATTCGGTCGGTGCCGTGCACGGCGACCTCGGCCAGGTCCAGCGTGAGAAAGCCCTCAAGTCGTTCCGAACGGGCAAGATCGACGTTCTGGTGGCGACCGACGTCGCAGCACGCGGTATCGACATCGACGACGTCACCCACGTCATCAACTACCAGTGCCCCGAGGACGAGAAGACCTACGTGCACCGCATCGGCCGCACCGGCCGTGCAGGACGCACCGGCATCGCGGTCACTCTGGTCGACTGGGACGACATCCCCCGTTGGCAGCTGATCGACAAGGCTCTCGATCTCGGCATGCCGGATCCGGTCGAGACCTACTCGAGCTCACCGCATCTGTTCACCGACCTCGGTATCGCCACCGACGCCACCGGCACCGTACGCAAGGCACCCTCGCGCGCCCCGGAGAAGACGGACGAAGACGGCGAGGCGACAGCAGCGCCTGCGGCCGACGCGTCGACGGCGACCAAGCCGCGCCGCTCGCGCAGTCGCCGTCGCACCCGCGCAGGTCAGGACGGCGACAACGCCGCCGCCACCTCCGTCGCATCGGCCGATTCCGCACCAGCCGCGAATTCGGTTGCCGAGCAATCGGATACGTCGGATGCGGGGTCCACAGGCACGGTGACGAAGACTGCTCCGCGCCGCCGCAGGCGTCGTCGCCCCAGTGGATCGTCCGCCGATGCCGGACCGTCGACTGCGAGCGCATCGGAGTAATCTCCCGCCGTGCTGGCTCCAGAACGTCGGACGAGAACCGACCTCGTCGTCGCCGCCGTCATCGCAGTGGTCGTGGTGGTTGCCGCGAGCATCGCGTGGTTCACCGGTGATGCTCGCGGAACTACATCGATGCCGGCCGACGAGCCACTGCCTCAGGCCGAACCCGCAGCCGCGGTGCCTACGGCGCTCACCGAATTGTGGCGCGCGCCGAGCGCAGCAACGGATTCGACGCGAACCCCGCTTCCTGTCGTCACCGGATCCACGGTGGTGACTGCGGACGGGGGCTCCGTCCTCGGCCGTGATCCACGGTCCGGTGAGCAATCCTGGTCGTACACACGCGATCTCCCGCTCTGCTCGGTGGTCGCGTCGTGGAACACCGCAGTCGCGGTCTACCGCGACGACCGCGGCTGCTCTCAGGTGACCGAACTCGCCGGAGCAACCGGAGAACGCAAGGCACAACGCACATCCGACGCCGACGATGCGATCCGACTGTCCTCCGATGGCACGTACGTGACGTCGAGGGGCGACACCCGCATGGAGCTGTGGCGGTCGGACATGGTTCGCACCCTCGAATACGGTCGCGTCGATGCCCCGGTCAATCCGGGCAGTCAGCCCAGAACCGGGTGCACGCTGCTGTCCTCGGGGTCGACGAACGCACGGACGGCCGTACTGGAACAGTGCCCGGGAGAGACTGCGGCCCGATTGTCACTGATCAATCCAGCACCCAAGGACGCGAGCGAACCCGAGGAGTACGGGTCGACGGTGGTACCGGAACTCGTTCCCGGACCCGACGCACCGACTGCCGGGCGGATCATCGCGATCACGGGCAACATCGTCGCGCTGTACATCCCAGCGGAGAACGGCGCGCCCGACCGGGTGGGACTCTACGACGACACGGCCGCGAAGATATCCGAATTCATTCTCCCGGCCGTCTCCTCCCCTACCCGTGCCTCTCCGAATGTGCCTGCGACGAAGGCAGGTTCGGTGCTCACCTGGTTCACCGGTGCCGGGGTCCAGGCGTTCGATGCCAACAGTCTCGGTCCTCTGTGGACCGTCCCCGGAGCCCTCGGAAGTGGAGCGGTCATGGCCGGCCGACTTCTCGTACCCGTGCCCGACGGCATCTCGGTGGTCGATCTCGCCACCGGCGCCTCGACGGCCGACATTCCGGTCGACCGAGGCGATTACGACGGACCGATACAGATGTCGGTGATCGGTGATGTGGTCGTCGAGCAACGCGGTTCCGACGTGGTCGCTCTCGGCTGACTCGCCGGCACGGGCCTCGGTCTACTCCGCCGGATCGTAGGTCTTGAGATCGGCTCCGCCGTCCCAGTACGCCAACAGATTCTCGGCGAGTTCTCGATAGGCCTGCGCGCCCTTGTTCTTTCGGCCCGAGAGTACCGTCGCGCCCGATGCACTGGCCTCGGCGAAGCGTACGGTTCGCGGAATCGGCGGCGCGAGAACCGGCATCGAATAGCGGTCCGAGACATCGCCGAGCACATCCCTGCTGTGCGTGGTGCGGGCGTCGAACAGTGTGGGAAGGGCACCGAGCAACGCCAGATCGGGGTTGGTGATCTGTTGTACCTCGGACACCGTTCGCAACAGCTGCCCGACCCCGCGATGCGCGAGAGTCTCGCATTGCAGAGGCACGAGCACCGACTGTGCGGCGGTGAGGCCGTTGAGGGTCAGCACTCCCAGCGACGGCGGACAATCGATGACGACGACATCGAAATCCTCGAGGATCGGTGCGAGCGCCCGCTTGAGTGCGAATTCGCGACCCGCACGCATCAGCAGCAACGCTTCCGCGCCGGCGAGATCGATCGTCGCCGGCAGCAGCACGATTCCTTCCGCGGTCTCGATCAGTACGTCCTCGACCTTGGCATCCCCGGTCAGCACTTCGTGGACCGAGGAATCGAGCTTGTCCGGGTTGTGTCCGAGCGAGAACGTCAGACAGCCCTGCGGATCGAGGTCGACCACCAGGACTCGTCGATCGAGAGCATGCAGCGCAGCCGCGAGCGAAGCCACCGTGGTGGTCTTGGCGACGCCGCCCTTCTGATTCGCTACCGCGAGAATTGTCGTCACGGCCCTGATCCTTGCCTACATCGAGCCGATGAGCGAGGGTTCGGCATCTCTCGGGCGCGTCAGTGCAGCGCGACCGGTGCCGCGGACCGCTCGGTCACGTGCTTCGTTCGGGGCAGGAAGAAGGCGGGAACGAACGTGAGGACGATCAGAACCAACGCAACCATGAAGGTGGTGCCGAAGGCCCTCGCCGAGATGTCGAAGGCCTCGACCTGGCTGGTCGCGGTCAGTGCGGGCTTCTGCTGAGCGGTCAGCACCACCGACATCAGCGCAGTACCGATCGACCCGGCTGCCTGCTGGACGATGTTCATCAACGTCGAGCCGCGTGCAACCGTCTCGTCGGTCAACGTCTGCAGAGCAGCCGTCATGATGGGCATCATCGTCGAACCGAGGCCCAGTCCCATGACGAACAGTGCGCCGATGAGCAGTGAGTAGGAGGTGTCGGTGCCGACCTGCGTGAACACCGCCATTCCTGCGGTGATGAACACCATGCCCACCAGCACGATCCTGCCAGGACCGAACTTGTCGGCGATCACTCCGGCGATCGGCATCGCGATCATCGCGCCGATGCCCTGTGGTGCGAGCAGCAGCCCGGCGGTCAACGTCGTTTCGCCGCGAAGCAGGAAATAGCTCGGGAACAGCAGACCCGCGCCCATGAAGGCGACCATGAAGAGCGTCGTGGTGATCACGGCCACGGTGAGCGATCTGTTCCCGAACAGCCGTAGATCGATCAGGGGATGCTGCACGCGCAGGGCATGGAATACGAACAGGACGATCAGCACGAGCCCGACGATGACCGGGACCAGCACCTTGACCGCGAGAACGGTTTCGGTTTCGACGACCGAGGACGCGCCGTAGAGGAACAGCGCCAGGCCTGGCGAGAGCATCAGCATGCCGCGGAAATCGAAGGACTCGGACGGAGTCGGGTTGTCCTTGGGGAAGATCATCACGGCCGCGATCAGGGCGAGGATGCCGATCGGCAGGTTGATGAGGAAGATCCAGTGCCAGCTCGCTGCCTCGATCAGCCAGCCGCCCAGGATGGGCCCTGCGATCGGCCCGATGAGCATCGGTACACCCAGCACGGCCATCACGCGCCCGATCCGCTCCGGGCCGGCGGCGCGCGTCATGATCGTCATGCCCAGTGGCATCAACATGCCACCGCCGAGTCCCTGCAGCACTCGGAAGACGATGAGCGACGTGATGTCCCAGGCGAAGCTGCACAGCACCGAACCGAGAACGAACAGCACCAACGCAGTGATGTAGAGGCGCTTGGTTCCGAACCGATCGGCAGCCCACCCGGTCAGCGGTATGACGGTGGCCAGGGCGAGCGTGTAGCCCGTCATCGTCCATGCGGCGTTGGCGTAGGTGGTGTCGAAGACGTCGGTGAACGTTCGGAGCGCGACGCTGACGACGGTCACGTCGAGTATGGACATGATGGCCCCGAGCACAACCACCCCGGCGATCTTCAACAATGCGCCGTCGAGCTTCTCCGGTGCATCGGACGACGCGGGCATCTGCAGGTCGGTCATGGTTCTCCAGGTCGATGAGAAGGAGCTGTGAGGCAGGCCGGGGCGCACGACGGGCAGTGCTGCGTCGCCCGAGAGGGGGAAGATTCGAGACGAATGTAACCGGCCGGTAGGTCTGTACTCAATCGACAAATCGGACACATCCGCAGACCACCTATGACAAGGGCCACATCCGTACGGCAGGCATGATCGTTGGATGACCACACACGGCGGCGTCGAGGCAGGCAGAGTCGTTCTACTCCGACACGGCGAGACCGAATGGGCGCTGGCCGGTAAGCACACCGGCAACACCGACGTTCCTCTCACGAGTACCGGCGAGCAACAGGCCGTCGAGGCCGGATCGCTCCTCCGACTACTGAACCTGCGCGATCCATTGGTGATCACCAGTCCGCGCGAGCGCGCCCGTCGAACAGCCGAGCTCGCGGGCCTGCAGGTCGATCGAACGTGGGATTCGTTGTCGGAGTGGGACTACGGCGACTACGAGGGCATCACGTCGACGCAGATCCACGAGACGGTGCCGCACTGGACCGTCTGGACTCATCCGTGTCCGGGTGGCGAGTCCATCGGCGACATCGCCGTGCGCGTCGAACTGGTGCTCTCGGTCGTCCTGCCGTTGTTGAGCGGCCGCGACGTCGTACTGGTCGGCCACGGCCACTTCTCGCGTGCACTGATCGCCGGCTGGACCGAGGCCCCCATCACCGAGGGCAAACGCTTCGCCCTCTCGCCCGCCGCGTACTCGTTGCTGGGATTCGAGCATTCGTTTCGCCAGCTCGTCGCGCACAACGTGCACCCTTCGATTCTCACCGCTGCCACGGCACCGAAAGGAAATCCACGATGATTCGCCGCGCCACCGAGGCCGATGTTCCCGCCATCACCGCTCTCGTGCACGAGCTCGCCGCCTACGAGAAGTCGTCCTCGCTGTGCACCGTCCGAGACGAGCAGCTTCGCTCTGCGCTGTTCGGAGCCCAGCCGTCCGTGTTCGCGCACGTCGCCGAGCACGAGGGGACGGTGGTGGGGTGCGCGGTGTGGTTCTTGAACTTCTCCACGTGGGACGGAGTCAACGGAATCTATCTGGAGGATCTCTACGTGCAGCCCGCTGCGCGAGGAGGAGGCTTCGGAACCGCCCTGCTCGCCGCGTTGGCCGCCGAGTGCGTCGATCGGGGGTACACGCGGTTGGCCTGGTCGGTTCTGGACTGGAACACTCCGTCGATCGGCTTCTACCGATCGCTCGGGGCAGAGCCACAGGACGAGTGGACCACGTTCCGCCTGACCGAGGATGCATTGGCCGACCTGGCGATTCAGGCGCGTTGAACGACTACGTCACCGGAGGTCGTCGTCGACGTCGCTGTACTCGGCGGCCATCCACCGGGAGGACGGCGGGCTGAACAGCAACACGAGCACGCCGACGACCACGACTCCGAGGGCGACGCCGTAGACGGTCTGATGCGATCCGGTCAACAGCGACCACACGACGGGCAGCAGCAGGAGCTGTACGACGGTGGCGATGGATCGTCCCCAGCGTTTTCCGAGGAAGAGGGCCACGCCTGCCGCCCCGACTCCGATGCCCAGGACGCCGAACCACCCCGCGGTGCCGTACCCGTTGGCCACGGCGTTGTCCCCTTCTCCGGAGAACGCTCGGACGAGCAGGACGATCGCGGCCACCAACGACGCCGCGCCCTGCGCTGCGACGAGCGCCCCGGCGGATCGAAACGTGGCCGGCGGGGTGAGGTTCTCGGGTGAGGTGGACACGCGACCAGCCTAGGCAACCGGGAGTGAAGCCCGCGGAACGACCCTGGGCCGAGAGTGGAGCCTGCGGAACGACCCAGGTGACCGGAGTGAAGCCTGCGGAACGACCCAGGTGACCGGAGTGAAGCCTGCGGAACGACCCAGGTGACCGGAGTGGAGCCTGCGGAACGACCCAGGTGACCGGAGTGGAGCCTGCGGAACGACCCGGTTAGTGTCAGTCCTCGTGCGTGCGCTGCTGATCGTCAATCCCAATGCGACTTCTACGACGGCTGCGGCTCGGGATCTGTTGGCTCATGCGTTGTCGAGCCGGGTGCGGGTGACGGTTGCGCAGACGACCCATCGTGATCATGCGTCGGAGCTTGCTCGGGGTGCCCGTGAGGACGGGATGGGTCTGGTGATCGTTCACGGTGGTGACGGGACGGTCAACGAGGTGATCAACGGTTTGCTCGGGGTGCCGTTGCCGACGTCGATGCAGGCTGTGACGATCGGTGCGATCCCTCCGATCGCGGTCGTTCCCGGCGGTAGTGCGAATGTGTTCGCTCGTTCGCTCGGTATCGAGGCGGATCCGGTGGCGGCGACGAATCAGTTGATCGGGCTGCTCGATGCGCGGGCGCGGCGGACGATCGGGTTGGGGCACTGCGACAATCGTTGGTTCACGTTCAATGCGGGCATGGGTCTGGATGCCGACGTGTGTCGGGCGATCGATGCCAGTCGTAAGGATGGCAAGCCGGTGTCCGCGACGCGCTATCTGCGGTCGGCAGTGCAGGAGTTCTTCAAACACAAGCGGCGGCCGGCTCGGTTGACGGTGGAGGTTCCGGGTCAGGATCCGTTCGAGGGTGTGCATTATGCGTTCGTGTCGAATTCGAGTCCGTGGACGTATTTGAACGCCAGGCCGGTGCACACCAATCCGGGTACCGGTTTCGATTCGGGTCTGGGAGTGTTCGGCATGCGCTCGACTGCGTTGTTCCCTACCTTGCGGGTGTCTCGCCAGTTGCTTGCGAAGGGTGCAGAACCGAAGTCTCGCAAGCTGATTCGAATCGACGATGTGCCGAGTGTCAGAATTTCCTCGACAGAGCCGGTCGGTCTGCAGATGGACGGGGACTACTTGGGCGAACGCACCGAGGCCGAGTTCTTCTCCACTCCCGACGCTCTGGAAGTGGTTGCGCCGAGCATGTGAGGGTCGCAGACATAGAGCCCCTACTGCGACGCAGAGCGCACTTTCTGTGAAATCACGAGCGAAATCTGCTCACTCGGGGTACAAAGGAGCGCAGAAGGCTAAAGCGAGCCTAACAGAGTGAGCTTGACCACGGTCACGCGCGTACCCCTTGACTTCACCTGAGTTCGTGAAAGCATTCACAAGCAACAGTGCGGAAACATTGGTTACCCACTCGTGAACAGAAGAGAAACGAAACGGCGCTTCGGCGCCCGGTAAGGAGCAGAGGATGGACTGGCGCCACAAGGCTATTTGTCGCGATGAAGATCCGGAACTATTTTTCCCGGTGGGAAACAGTGGTCCGGCGCTCGCGCAGATCGCCGATGCCAAAGTCGTCTGTACTCGGTGCCCCGTCACCGCTGAATGCCTGTCCTGGGCACTCGAATCCGGCCAGGACGCAGGAGTATGGGGCGCAATGAGTGAAGACGAGCGCCGTGCACTCAAGCGACGCAACGCACGTACGCGCGCACGCAGCTCCGTCTAGGACGCTTACGCAGCAATCAGCAGGGCCCGGTATCCACCAAGCGGATACCGGGCCTTCTGCGTTCCTCGGACCTCTTGTGTTCCACGGGCCGTCGACGAGCGCGTTACGCACTGTTCACAGAACGTGCATCAGGGCCTCGGCACACGCCGTCCCAGAGGAACCCTCAACATCGCGTCGGTTCCCCCACCCGCCGACGGATGCAGACCGAGCGATCCGTTCAGTTCCACCGACACGAGCGTGCGCACGATCTGCAGCCCGAGACCCTCCGAGCGTTCCAAGGAGAACCCTGGGGGCAACCCACGCCCGTCGTCGTGGATGACCACGTCCAGCCACTTCGCGGACCGGTCGGCTCCGATTCGGACGACACCGGCCGACCCGGCGTCGAATCCATGCTCCATCGCGTTCTGCACCAGCTCGGTGAGGACCATCACCAACGGCGTAGCCCGTTCGGCCGAGAACACTCCGAGTTTGCCCTCGCGCACCACTCGAACCCGCGGATTGACCGTCGCTACGTCCAACATGATCGGCACCAGACGATCGACGATCTCGTCGAGGTCCACTTCCTCGTCCACCGACATCGACAGCATTTCGTGCACGAGTGCAATGGACGTCACCCGACGGACCGACTCGGACAACGCCGTCCGCGCTTCCTCGTTCTCGAGTCGCCGCGACTGCAATCGCAACAATGCCGCCACCGTCTGCAGGTTGTTCTTCACTCGATGATGGATCTCCCGGATCGTCGCATCCTTGCTGAGCAGAGCACGATCGCGTCGCTTCACCTCGGTGACATCGCGGATCAGCACTGCCGCACCGGCCGACCTCCCCCGGGGCTGCAGAGCCAGCGTGCGCACCAGAACGGTGGCACCACGTGCGTCGACCTCCATCCGGTGGCCCACGTTGCCGCTGAGCGACGACCTGATGTGGTCGGACACCTCCTGTGAGTCGAAAGGGTCCGTGACCAGAGACCGGGTGACCGAGGCCAGATCTCGACCGGACAACTCCGTCGTCAATCCCATCCGGTGGTACGCCGAGAGCGCATTGGGACTGGCGTAGTCCACCCGGCCCTCGGTGTCGACGCGGATGAATCCGTCGCCTGCCCGCGGGGACGAGTTCACATCGGTGCGCTCCTCCGGGGTGGGAAAGGTCCCCTCACTGATCATCAGACACAGGTCGTCGGCACATTCTCGATACGCCACCTCGAGCGCGCTCGGCGGTCGCAGCTGGGCGGGATTGGTGTCGCGGGTCAGCACCGCGATGACGTGCTCTCCGCAGCGCACCGGAATGCTCTCGGTCCGCGTCACCACTCCTCCGTGCACGATTTCCCGCTGCTGCAGCGCGACCATCACGTCGGGGTGCTCGGATTCGGAGATCGTCGTTCCCACGATGTCGTGAGTGAAGACCGTGGGCGCGGTGGTCGGCCGGCACTGGGCCACACACAGCACATCCGCGGTTCCACTGGACACGTCGTCGGTGCCGACCCACAGCAGCACGTCGGCGAACGACAGGTCGGCCAGCAGCTGCCACTCGCCTACGACCCGTTGAAGGTGGTCTACCGCGACGCCGGGGAGGTCCGTGTGTTCGGCCAGAAGGTCACTGAGGGTCGACACGAGATCTCACGTGACCGTTGCTCAGGAGACGACGGCGATGAGGTCGCCCTGCTGAATGACGTCGCCGACAGCGACGTCCACCGACGTGACCGTCCCGGAGGTCTCGGCCAGCACGGGAATTTCCATCTTCATCGATTCCAGGATCACGAGGGTGTCACCGACTTCGACGGCGTCGCCTCGGGCCACGACCACCTGAAACACCGTCGACACCATCTCCGCGCGAACGTCCTCGGACATCGGCGAACCCCTCTCTCACGTCACCACGAACTGCGCTGGACACCCATCGGAGACCAGGCCCGTCACAGTAAGCCAATCACACGTGGGAGACTGTAGTGAACAAACGAGAGGAGCCCATCATGGGAAAGCGTGGACGTAAGAAGCGTGCTCGTAAGGGCAACAAGGCCAACCACGGCAAACGTCCGAACAGCTGACGGTTTGCCACAAGCCGCGAGGGGCCGAGAAGCAACTGCTTCTCGGCCCCTCGTCGTTGTACGACCTGCGACTACTCGGAGTCGGTCTGGCGAATCAACACGGTCCGTCGAATCTCGACGCTGAGTCGTTCGCGCAGCCCGGCGGGTGCCTGGTCTCCCCCGCACTTGCGCGAGATCAGCCGCTTGACCTTCTCTTCGATTCCGTAGGCCTCGAAGCAGGATCCGCATTCGTCGATGTGCTTCTGCAGACGGGACCGGCTCGCCTCGTCACATTCGTTGTCGAGCATCACCCATACGTCCGCGATCACTGCCGAGCAGTCGAGGCGCTCGAACTGTGCGTCGCCGTCGGCTCCGCCGTCGATCTTTCCGGTGCCCGTCACTGGACTACCTCCTGCTCGTGCCGGTCGACTGCGCCGTCCCGGTTGAAACCTCGCTCACGCGCGACCCCAGCCAGTAGGCCCCGCAGTTGCTTGCGTCCGCGGTGCAGACGCGACATCACCGTGCCGATGGGAGTGCCCATGATCTCGGCGATCTCCTTGTACGGGAACCCCTCGACGTCGGCGTAGTACACGGCCATCCGAAACTCTTCGGGAAGAGACTGCAACGCTGCTTTGATGTCGTCGTCCGGCAGCGCGTCCAGGGCCTCGACCTCGGCGGAACGTAGGCCCGTCGACGTGTGTTCGGCGGTGGCGGCGAGCTGCCAGTCACTGATCTCGTCGGTCGGGTACTGAGCGGGCTGACGCTGCTTCTTGCGGTAGGAGTTGATGTAGGTGTTGGTGAGAATTCGGTACAGCCACGCCTTGAGGTTCGTGCCCTCACGGAACGATCGGAACGCCGAGTAGGCCTTCACGAACGTCTCCTGAACCAGGTCCTCGGCGTCGGCCGGGTTACGCGTCATTCGTAGAGCTGCGCCGTAGAGCTGATCGAGCATCGGCAACGCGTCGCGCTCGAAGCGCTCGGTCAACTCTGCCTCGGTCTCGGCAGCTCTGCGCTCCGCGATCGCCTTCTCGTCGTCCACGTCAGCGACGGGATTGCTGGCTTCTGTCACGCTGATCCCTTCGATAGCTTCCACCGCCCAGGCTACCGCGCCCGAAGTCGACTTCTGCGAAGAGATCACCCCCTTCAACGCGAGGGGCCGTCCCGCGGTCAGCACTGCCATTCGTCATTCCTTCCGCCTGCATGCGTATCTGTTGTTGCACAACACGGCGTCGCGCCGCCGTGTTCCCGCCGGGTCGCTAGAGTCCCGTGAATGGCTGCGTCCACACCCGCTCTCGCGCTGCTCACCGCACGAAAGGTGGCCCACACCGTGCATTCGTACGATCACGATGCACGGGCGCAGTCCTACGGCGAGGAGGCGGCACAGATCCTCGTCGACAGGCTCGGCGTTCGTCCCGAACAGGTCTTCAAGACTCTCGTCGTCGAACGCGCGGATCGCACGCTGGCGGTGGCCATCGTCCCGGTGACCGCGATGCTCTCGCTCAAGGCCGCGGCCGTCGCTCTGTCCACCCGAAAGATCACCATGGCCGACAGGGCTGCCGCCGAACGCTCCTCCGGGTACGTCTTCGGCGGTATCTCACCTCTCGGCCAACGCAAATCCCTGCCGACCGCGATCGACGTCTCGGCCCTCGATTTCGAGACGATTCTGTGCAGTGGAGGTCGACGCGGGCTGGAGATCGAACTCGCACCAGCCGATCTGGTCCGACTCACACGCGCTACATCAGCGCCCATCGCCGCGCGCTGATCCCGAATGAGAGAAGATGGACGGGTGAGCAATTGGACAGCCCCCGCCGCCGTCGCACCCGTCGACGCGACAGTCACTCTGCCCGGATCGAAATCGATCACCAATCGCGCACTGATCATCGCCTCGCTCGCCACCGGTTCCTCGACGATCACCGGTGCCCTGCGCAGCCGTGACACCGATCTGATGATCGACGCCCTGGCAACCTTGGGTATCGAGATCGTCGCCGCGGACGACGACAAGACGGCGTTGCGTGTGACTCCGGCACCGCTGCACGGAGGAGCCGTGGAGTGCGGACTGGCGGGCACCGTCATGCGCTTCGTGCCGCCCCTGGCTGCGCTCGCCGCAGGCGAGGTGTCGTTCGACGGCGACGAGCAGGCACGTATCCGTCCGCTCGACACGATCCTCGACGCTCTTCGCGCGGTGGGGGCCGAGATCGACGGCAGCGCGCTGCCGTTCACGATGCGCGGCACCGGCTCGCTGCGCGGCGGATCCGTCGACATCGACGCCTCCGGCTCCTCGCAGTTCGTCTCCGGTCTGATGCTCTCCGCGGCGGCATTCGACGAGGGAATCGAAATCCACCACATCGGCAAGCCCGTTCCGTCCATGCCGCACATAGACATGACCGTGGACATGTTGCGGCGGGCCGGGGTGCGCGTGGACACCCCCGAGACCGGTGGAGACGCGAACACCTGGCGGGTGCACCCGGGTCCGGTCGCACCCATCGAGTGGAGCATCGAGCCGGACCTGTCCAACGCCACCCCCTTCCTCGCTGCAGCGGTGGTGACGAAAGGCCGAGTGCGCGTACCGAATTGGCCCGAATCGACCACTCAGCCCGGCGACGTCTTCCGCGAGATACTCGCGCTGATGGGAGCTCGGGTGGACCTGACAGCAGGAATTCTGACTGTCGAGGGCCCGGATACGTTGCACGGCATCGACTTCGATCTCCACGATGTCGGCGAGCTGACGCCGACGGTCGCGGCACTGGCCGCACTGGCCGAAGGGCCGTCGATTCTGCGCGGCATCGCCCACCTGCGCGGCCACGAGACCGACCGACTCGCTGCACTGACCACCGAGATCGTTCGACTGGGTGGGAGCGCGGTCGAAACCGACGACGGCATCCGAATCGATCCGGTGCCGCTGCACGGAGGAGTCTGGCACTCCTACGCCGACCACCGCATGGCCACCGCAGGCGCGATCATCGGACTGCGTGTACCCGGCGTGGAAGTGGACGACATCGGCACCACCGCCAAGACCCTCCCTGGCTTCGAGATGCTGTGGGACGCAATGTTGTCCGCATCCACACCCAGTGGGGTCGGCTCCTGACCGCGCGCCGGTACGACGAGTCGGACGTTCGTATCCGACCGGGCAAGAGTTCGCGTCCACGCACCAAGACTCGACCCGAACACAACGACGCCGAAGCAGGCATGGTGGTCTCGGTCGACCGCGGAAGATGGGGCTGCGTCCTCGGCGGCGACCCGTCTCGTCCGGTTGTGACCATGCGCGCCCGTGAGCTCGGTCGAACTCCGATCGTGGTGGGAGACGAGGTCGGTATCGTCGGAGATCTGTCGGGCAAGGTCGACACTCTGGCCCGAATAGTGCGCGTGGCCGAGCGGCGCACGGTGTTGCGTCGCACCGCCGACGACACCGACCCGTTCGAGCGCGTGGTGGTGGCCAACGCGGACCGACTGCTCATCGTCGCGGCGCTCGCGGACCCACCGCCTCGCACCGGCTTCGTCGAGCGCGCACTCGTGGCCGCGTACGTCGGTGGACTCGAACCCGTTCTGTGCCTGACCAAGAGCGATCTGGCCGACCCCGAAGAATTCACCGCGGCCTTCGCCGATCTCGACGTACCGGTGGTGCTGGCGGGTCAGTCCGAGGACCTCACGGAGCTGACCGCCATGCTCACCGACAACGTGACCGCTCTCATCGGGCATTCGGGCGTCGGAAAGTCCACGCTCGTCAACAGATTGGTGCCCGACGCCTATCGCGCCACCGGAGTGGTCTCGGGCGTCGGGAAGGGTCGTCACACCTCGACGCAGTCGGTGGCGCTACCGCTGCCCGGCGGCGGTTGGGTGGTCGACACTCCCGGCATCCGGTCGTTCGGCCTGGCGCACATCTCCCCCGAGAACGTCGTCGCGGCGTTCTCCGATCTGGCCGATACGATCGAGAACTGTCCGCGCGGATGCACACATCTCGGCCCACCGGCAGATCCCGAATGCGCCCTCGACTCACTCACCGGAGATCCGGCCCGTCGCGTCGCGGCCGTGCGCCTGCTCCTCGAGGCCGTTCGAACGAACGAAGCCTGGTAGCAACGAATTCCGTTTCGGAACAGGTTGCCACCAGGCTCGAACTCGGCGGAGGGCTTACGCGGCCCTACCGACCAGCCGACGAATTCCCTTGCGCTTCTTCGTTTCTGCGATGGCGGTGCGCAGACCACGACGCTTGCCGGTCTCGGGATCGACGGTGAACAGGCCGGCGGGAGCATCGGCCCACTTGCGCTCCGACGCGGTCTCGGGGGCGTCGTCGCTCGTTGCCTTCAAGTACTTGTTGGGCAGCGACAGCTTCGCGATGGTGCGCCACGACAGGAAGTACTGGTGCACGATCGAACCGGTCGTGTACGGCAGGTCGTACTTCTCTGCCAGTTCGAGCACTCGAACCTTGATCTCCCGCAGGCGGTTGCTGGGGAGGTCAGGGAACAGGTGGTGCTCGATCTGGTAGCACAGGTTGCCGCTCATGAACTCCATGACGGGACCGGCATTGAAGTTCGCGCTGCCGAGCATCTGACGCAGGTACCACTGGCCCTGAGTCTCGCCCTCCATGTCGGACTTGGTGAACTTCTCGGCACCGTCGGGGAAGTGTCCACAGAAGATGACGGTGTTGGTCCACACGTTGCGCATCATGTTGGCGACGATGTTCGCGGTCAACGTGCTCTTCCAGGCGGGACCGGTCAGCAACGGATGGAGGATGTAATCCTTGCCGATCTGCTTTCCGACCTTCTCGAGCACCTCGCGCCGCTTCTGCTCGAATTCCTCGCGCGGCACCCGGCCCTTGGCCACCTTGCCCAGTTCGAGGTGCTGAAGCGCCACTCCGTACTCGAAGAACAACTGCAGCAGCAGGTTGTAGACGGGGTTGCCGATGTTGAAGGGCTTCCACCGCTGATCGCGGGTGACGCGGAGCAGACCGTAGCCGACGTCGTCGTCCATGCCCAGCACGTTGGTGTACTTGTGGTGGATGTAGTTGTGAGTCTGCTTCCAGTGAGCCGACGGCCCCGTGTTGTCCCACTCCCACGAGGTGGAGTGGATCTCCGGGTCGTTCATCCAGTCCCACTGGCCGTGCATGACGTTGTGGCCGAGCTCCATGTTCTCGATGATCTTCGCAACCCCGAGCATGGCGGTGCCGACGAGCCACGCGGGACGCCTGCGACTGGCGAAGAGCACGGCCCGGCCACCGATGTCGAGGGATCGCTGCAAGCGAATGGTGTTCTTGACGTACCGGGCGTCGCGTTCACCGCGGGACGCTTCGATGTCACGCCGGATGGAGTCGAGCTCGTGGCCCAACGCCTCGATGTCGGCATCGGTCAGATGCGCGTATTCTTTGACGTCCGTAATCGCCATGGGAAACAACCTCCTGGCAGTCGTGAACACACAGCTCGCGTATCAGGCCATGTGCAAGTCCGTCACCTACCGTATCGTAACTTACGGTCCCGTAGGTTACGGACGGAAATCTGTGTGACGATTCACAACGGAACGCGGTCGCCCGAAGGACGGAGAGCTTTGGCCTGACGCTTGGCTTCCTTTTTCGCGTTGCGCAAGCTCACGCGCGCCTCCTGCATTGCCGAACGCAGGCCTCGACGCTGCCCGGTGAGCGGATCGATCCGGAGCGCATGGACGGCGGGCGAATCGCCGACCCGCCATCGCCGCTCGGACGACGTCTCGGGAGCGTTGTCGGACGTAGCGCGCAACCACGAGTCGGGCAGCGACAACTTGTGGATGGTCCGCAGCGCCAGCAGGTACTGCTTGCCGAGCGACCCCGTGGTGTAAGGCAAGTCGTACTTCTCGCACAGAGCGTGCACCTTCTCGGCGATCTCCGAGTACCTGTTGCTCGGCAGGTCCGGGAACATGTGGTGCTCGATCTGGTAGCAGAGGTTGCCGCTCATGAACGCCATGACGGGACCGGCCTCGAAGTTCGCACTGCCCAGCATCTGACGCAGGTACCACTCGGGCCGTGTCTCGGTCTCGAACTGGCCGATCGTGAACTTCTCTGCTCCGTCGGGGAAGTGACCGCAGAAGATCACCGCGTACGCCCACAGATTCCGGACCAGGTTGGCGGTGGCGTTGGCGGTCAACGTGGACTTCCACGCCGGGCCGGACAATGCCGGGAACAGGACGAAGTCCTTACCGACCTGCTTGGCGATCTTGCGGGCGAAGGCGCGGCTCGCCGGAGACTTCAGCAGACCCTTCTCGTCCTCGCCGTCCAGCTGCTTCTGCGCGTCGTAGTCGTGCAGTGCGATGCCCCACTCGAAGGTGGTGGCCAGCACGATGTTGGCGAGCGGCTGAACGAGGTTGATCGGCTTCCACGGCTCGTCGCGGGTCATGCGCAGGATGCCGAAGCCGATGTCGTCGTCCATGCCGACGATGTTGGTGTACGTGTGGTGCGAGTAGTTGTGAGCGCGTTTCCACTGCTCCGACGGTCCGGTCTGGTCCCACTCCCACGAGGTGGAGTGAATTTCCGGATCGTTCATCCAGTCCCACTGCCCGTGCATCACATTGTGGCCGAGCTCCATGTTCTCGATGATCTTGGCGACACTGAGCATCGCCGTACCTGCGATCCAGGCCGGCCGATACTTGCTGCCGAGCAGCACCGCGCGGCCACCGAGCTCGAGCAGCCGCTGCAGCCTGATGGTCCGACGGATGTATGCGGCATCGCGCTCGCCGCGGCTGTCTTCGACGTCTCGACGAATCGCATCCAGTTCACGACCGAACGCTTCCATGTCCGCTTCGCTGAGATGAGCGAACTCTTTGATGTCGGTGATGGCCACCGGGTCCTCCAACAGTTGAGTGCAGTGCCCGAAATTCGGGTTTCGACGTGGGCAACCTACGTAAGCGTAACCGAACAGCCTGAGAAGGCTGTGTGCGAAAAACAGACCTACAGTTCCAATGTGCAGTCGCCCGCAGCTGCAGAAATGCACGTCTGGACGCGATCGCCTTCGCTGTGTTCCTTGCCGGATCGCAGGTCGATCACATGCCCTGCCGTCAACGGCACCACACACGTCTGGCAGATACCCATCCGGCAACCGAACGGCATCTGAACTCCGACGTTCTCGCCGGCCTCGAGCAGACTCGTCGCACCGTCGACGGTGGTCTTCTTGTCCGACTTGGAGAACGTGACGGTACCGCCTGCACCCGAGGTGTCGGCTCGCGAGATCTCGAATCGCTCCAGATGAAGCCGGTCCTCGATACCCTCACGCTTCCAGGTCTTCTCGATCTCCTCGAGCAGTGCTGCCGGGCCGCACGCCCAGGTGTCGCGCGTGCGCCAGTCGGGATAGAGCTCGTCGAGCGAGGCGAGTGCGAACTTGCCGTCCGATCGAGTCAGCTGCACGTGCGAGGTGAAGTTGGGATGAGACTTCTCCAGCGCGGCGATCTCGGCGGCGAACATGACTTCGTCCTCGGTGGGTGCCGAATGGATGTGCACGGTGTCGGGCATGTCGCCGTGCCGGTCCAATGCCCGCAGCATCGAGATGATCGGGGTGATGCCGCTGCCTGCGGTGACGAACAAGATCTTGTTCGGCGGCGGCACGGGCAGCGCGAAATTGCCCTTCGGGGCGGCCAGCCGAACGATGGTTCCCTGTGGCACACCGCCGACGAGGTGCGAGGAGAGGAAGCCCTCCGGCATCGCCTTGACGGTGATGGAGATCAGCTTGTCTTCCCAGTTCGGTGGGGAGGTCAACGAGTAGGAGCGCCAGTGCCATCGCCCGCCGAGGTGCAACCCGATCCCGATGTACTGGCCGGGCCGGTAGTCGAAATTGAAGCCCCAACCCGGCTGGATCACCAGGGTCACCGCCGTGGCGGTTTCCTTCTCCACTCGCACGATGCGACCGCGGAGTTCGCGTGCCGACCAGAGAGGATTCGCCAGATGCAGGTAGTCGTCGGGCAACAAGGGAGTGGTGATGCGGGTGAACGCACCACGCACCATGTTCAACCTCGGACGCCTGGGGGCCGATACACCGGCCGCCGGAGCCTCCAGCCACTTCTTCAGATCCATCGGGTGTTCCATCCCCTCGATCGAGATACTGAACCGCTTGCGGTCATCGAGGTTACGCTACCGTAGGTTCGGGTCCGGGAACACCTGTGCCGGTGTGAATCGTGGGCGAACGAACACGGCGGAGTCACAGCAGTTCGAGCAGAAACGACAACTCTTGCGGGGCGTACCAGGCGAGGGTGTGATCCTCGGCGTCTCCAAGCACGAACTCCGCGTCCGCGTCACCCATGTCCGCGGCATCGACCGCAGCGACGGCCTTGGCGACCGCCGATTCGGCCCCTTCGAGATCGACATGGACCGACGCGACCTGATCCATCCGCAACGGTTCCTTCAACCGGACGACGGCATCGTCCAAGTCGGGGCGCAGAGTGGGATCGTCGACATCGGCTGCGATCACCGCCCGCCGGTACACCACCCCATCGGCGACCGTCCCGGTGTCGTTCTCGTCGTCGACTGCCGCGGCGATCAGTCGCAGAGAGGCCCGAGCGGCCTCCCCCATCGCCACCTCGGAGAGCTCCTCGTCGTCGCCGGAGGAGTACGCCTCACGCAGCGTCGGTGTCACCGCGAAGGCCGTGCGCGAGACCGGGCTGAACTCACCCTCCGCCGACAGCACTTTCAAGAACTCCAGCGTCGCCGGAACGTAGACACGCATTGCAGAAGACCTCACACTCTCGATTCGTTACTGGCGTCGACCAACTCTTCCAGCGCCTCGTGCAGAAGCGCCGTGACGACATCCACATCGGGCATGGCACCACGGTCTGCATTGAGCCCGAAGAACACGTAACCGTCGTAGGACGTCAACCCGATGCTCATCGCCTGGTTCTCGAACAGCGGCGACACCGGATACATCTCGAGCATGCGCGCACCGCCCACGTACAGCGGGAACTGGGGTCCGGGGGCGTTGGTGACGATCAGATTGAACACCCGCTGAGACAGCCGACTGCCCGCTCGAGCGCCCATCGCGTGCAGGCTCGCAGGCGCGAATCCGGAGATCCGCATCAGTGTCTGTGCAGTGACGCCTCGACTCTGCTTGGCGTGCGCCTCGGTGGCGTGCGCGATGTGCGAGAGCCGCACCACGGCATTCGATTCACCGACGGGTAGGTCGACGAGAAACGACGAGACCTCGCTGCGATCTTCCTCGGCAGGCTCGACCGGCCCGGCCGCCTCTCCGAAACCGACCCGATCAGCCGAGACGTACACCGACATCGGCACCATGGCCCGCACCGTCGAGGACGCCGTGACGGGCTCGCCCCGCGAGAGCAACCAATTGCGCAGTGCCCCGGTCACGACAGCGAGCACCACGTCGTTGATCGAGCAGTCGAACCTGTTGTGGATTCTGCGGTAGTCGGCGAGCTCGGTCTTGGCCACCGCGAATCTGCGGTTTCGGGAGATCGGGGCGTTCAGTGGACTCGACGGTGCGCTCTGGGTCGCGGTACGCAGCACCGCCGCGACCTTCGCTGCCGCCCGCAAGGCTTCACCCGCTACACCGGCAGCGCCGTGGACCGCGCCGCGCAGAGCCTCGACGCTCTCCCCCGGACGTACCACCAGCTCGGTCAACGCATCGATGACCAACGCCGAATCCTTGGGCTCGCGCGCAGGCATCCAGAGTTCCTCGGCCATCGGCGGCGGATTCTTGCTCGCATCCAGAATGACCTGACCGATGTCGAGAGCGTGTTCGCCGTCGACCAGCGCCGAGTGGGACTTGGTGAAGACGGCGAAGCGATTCTTCGACAACCCCTCGACCAGGTACATCTCCCACAGCGGCCGAGTGCGATCGAGTGGGCGCGAGGTCAGCCGCGCGATCAGATCGTGCAACTGATCGTCCGAACCCGGCTTGGGTAGTGCCGAACGACGGATGTGGTAGGTGATGTCGAAATCCGCGTCGTCGACCCACACCGGCCTGGCCAGACCGAAGGCGACCTCACGCACCTTCTGCCGGTACCGAGGAACCAATGCCAATCGTTGCTCGACCAACGACAGCAGACGGTCGTAGCTGAAACCACTGCGCGGAGTCCGGAAGATGGCGAGCGACCCGAGGTGCATGGGGCTACTACTGGCCTCGAGAAAATAGAACGACGCATCCTGCGCTGTCAGCCTGGTCGCCATCGCGTGTTCCAGTCCCCGTCCTCGCGTGAAGTACGCGCCGATTCCTGTGGCCGAGCGCGCGGTGTGCTCGAACCTAGAGTACGTGGCGGAAGATTGCCGGTCTCGGGGTCGGTCGAGGACCGTGTCGCGTGATGTTCCCGGGTTCCGACGGGAACCGAACGCGCTCTCGGACCGTCAATGTCGGTGTGAGCGTCATCGAATCGAACGAGCCGCCGGACATCGCGGACACGTCGGCCCCGGGCCCGAGACCCCGCGCCGAACATCACAGCTTCCTCTCGCGTGCCGCACCGTTCGAGCCACCGCTCTGCTCCGGCGCCGTGCACACGTGGGATCCAGCGGCACCCGCCGAACAGCCGCAGGCCCGCCACCGACCAACCGTGCGCAGCAACCGTTCTCGACGACGCATCGAGCCACCCGATCGGCCACCGGTGCCCGCCGATGCACGCTCGAGTGCCGACCGCGCGATGCGCATGATGATCGAGGTGATCGACCGACGACGCAGCGCAGACCAGCTGTCGGCGTTGTTCACCGCCTCGATGATCGACCTGGTGCGGACCATAGTGCGGAACCCACCGCCGGGCCGACGACTCGGCTTCGCTGCCGTACACCGAGTACATGTGGCGTACCAGTCGGATGTCTCCGCGGAGATCTTCGGCTCCTACACCCGCGGCCCGCGGATGTTCGCCTTCGCCGGCCGAATCGAGCTCGCCATCGACCCACGCCGCCCCGGGTGGACGGTTACATCGTTGCGAGTGGGGTGAGGGTCGCGTCGCCCGGTGGCGACGCGACCCTCGTGCACTACTTCTTGCGCTTGGAACGCGCTGCCTTCTTGGGTGCCTTGCTCTGAGTCCTCGCCGCTTCGCGACGCTCGCGGCGAGTGCCCTCGGCCGCGGACTCGCTGCCGGACGTGGACGGCCCGGCTCGGCGCACGGCAGTGCCACCGCCCTCGGCCGGGCCGGAGAAGGTCAGTCTCTGCTCTTCCTGTTCGTCGAGACCCTTGGCCCGCAGAGCCGAGGGCACCGCGGGAGCCGTAGGTGCGGGAGCAGAGGGGGCCGGAGCAGAGGTGGCCGGAGCAGCGGGGGCCGGAGCCGTAGGCGCGGGTGCAGCGGCGGGTGTCGCGGCCGGGCGGCCGGAACCCACCGGGGAGGACAGTCCAGGAGCCACCGCGAGACCTGCCGACGCCGCAGGTCCGGCCGGAGCGGGTGTCGCCTCGACCTGCAGGTTGAACAGGAATCCGACCGACTCCTCCTTCAAGCCGTCGAGCATGCCCTGGAACATGTCGTAGCCCTCACGCTGGTATTCGACCAGCGGGTCGCGCTGCGCCATCGCGCGCAGGCCGATGCCTTCCTTGAGGTAGTCCATCTCGTAGAGGTGCTCGCGCCACTTGCGGTCGAGGACCGACAGCAGTACTCGACGCTCGAGTTCGCGCATTCCATTCTCGCCGGCGATACCGTCGATCTCGGCCTCGCGGTTGGCGTACGCAGATCGTGCGTCCTCCAGCAGCGCCTCACGCAATTCGTCGCGGCTCAGGTCGGCCTTCTCGCCGTCCTCGTTCTCGCCGGCCAGCACCTTGTGGTCGATTCCCACCGGGTAGAGAGTCTTCAACGCGGTCCAGAGCTGTTCCAGATCCCAGTCCTCGACGTAGCCCTCGCCGGTGGCACCGTCGACGTAGGCGGTGATCACGTCGGTGATCATGCCCTCGACCTGGCCCTCCATGTCGGCACCTTCGAGGATGCGGCGGCGCTCCTCGTAGATGACGGTGCGCTGCTGGTTCATCACCTCGTCGTACTTGAGAACGTTCTTGCGGATCTCGAAGTTCTGCTGCTCGACCTGCGTCTGAGCGCTCTTGATGGCCTTGGACACCATCTTGGCTTCGATCGGGACGTCGTCGGGCAGGTTGAGCCGGGTCATGATCGACTCGAGTGCGCCACCGTTGAATCGACGCATCAACTCGTCGCCGAGCGAGAGGTAGAAACGCGATTCGCCCGGATCACCCTGACGACCGGAGCGACCTCGGAGCTGGTTGTCGATACGGCGCGAATCGTGTCGCTCGGTACCGAGGACGTAGAGCCCGCCGGCCTCGCGCACGGTATCGGCGTCGGCCTTGACCTGCGCCTTGACCTCCTCGAGCGCAGGCTCCCAGGCAGCCTCGTACTCCTCTGGGGTCTCGACCGGGTCCAAGCCCTGCTTTCGGAGCTGCAGATCGGCCAGGATGTCCGGGTTGCCGCCGAGCACCACGTCGGTGCCTCGACCGGCCATGTTGGTCGCCACCGTCACCGCGCCCTGCCGGCCCGCCTCGGCGATGATCGTCGCTTCCTGCTCGTGGAACTTCGCGTTCAACACGTTGTGAGCGACACCGCGCTTGGTGAACTGCTTCGACAGGTACTCCGAGCGCTCGACGCTCGTCGTGCCGATGAGGACCGGCTGGCCCTTCTCGTGCCGCTCGACGACGTCGTCCACGACGGCGTCGAACTTGGCCTCTTCCGTCTTGTAGATCAGGTCACCGTTGTCCACGCGGACCATCGGACGGTTGGTCGGAATCGGAATGACACCGAGGCCGTAGATCTGATGGAGCTCGGCGGCCTCGGTCTCGGCGGTACCCGTCATGCCCGAGAGCTTGTCGTAGAGGCGGAAGTAGTTCTGCAGGGTGATCGTCGCCAGAGTCTGATTCTCGGCCTTGATCTCCACCTTTTCCTTGGCCTCGATCGCCTGGTGCATGCCCTCGTTGTAGCGACGTCCCACCAGGATGCGGCCGGTGAACTCGTCGACGATGATGACCTCACCGTCGCGGACGATGTAGTCCTTGTCCTTGGTGTAGAGCTCTTTGGCCTTGATCGCGTTGTTGAGGTAGTTCACCAGCGGTGAGTTGGCGGCCTCGTAGAGATTGTCGATGCCGAGCTGATCCTCGACCAGTTCGACGCCTGCCTCGTGTACACCGATGGTCCGCTTGCGGATGTCGACCTCGTAGTGGGTGTCGATCTTCAGCATCGGCGCGATACGGGCGAACTCTCCGTACCACTTGCTCGACGCGTCGGCCGGTCCCGAGATGATCAGCGGCGTACGCGCCTCGTCGATGAGGATGGAGTCGACCTCGTCGACGACGGCGAAGTTGTGGCCACGCTGCACGAGATCGTCGAGCGAGTGCGTCATGTTGTCGCGCAGGTAGTCGAAGCCGAACTCGTTGTTCGTGCCGTAGGTGATGTCCGCGGCATAGGCGGCGCGACGTTCCACCGGGGTCATGCCGGAAAGGATCACGTCGACCGAGAGACCGAGGAAACGGTGCACGCGGCCCATCCACTCCGAGTCGCGCTTGGCGAGGTAGTCGTTGACCGTCACCACGTGCACACCCTCGCTGGAGATGGCATTGAGGTACGCGGGCAGAACACACGTCAGTGTCTTGCCCTCACCGGTCTTCATCTCGGCGATGTTGCCGAAGTGGAGAGCGGCACCGCCCATGACCTGAACGTCGAAGTGTCGCTGCGACAGCACTCGCCAGGACGCCTCACGGGCCACGGCGAATGCTTCGGGCAGGAGCTGATCCAGGGTCTCGCCGGCGGAGTACCTCTCCCTGAACTCCGCGGTCTTGCCGCGCAGTTCGTCGTCGGAGAGGCTCTCGACGTCCGGAGACAGGGTCGAGACGTGGTCGGCGATGCTCTTGAGCCGCTTGACCATGCGACCTTCACCGACACGGAGCAGCTTGGAAAACGACAGCGACGGCACGGGCTTTCTCGTCCTCGATCCTCGGTTCACGGGTACTGGTACGAACAACACTGCATACTGCACGAGCTCACGGGTTCGTCACCACGACATCTGCGCGGCGGGTAACCCGAACGCGTCCATGGTAGGCGGTGTCGCTGTGAACCCGGCAGCCCGACTGTCGGTCGTCGGAGATCGCCGGTCGACCATTCGGACAACACCGACACAGCACTGCAGGCTCGACGTGGGGATCGAGTCTCCGGCGTCGAGCCTGCAGCGGTGAAAAGATTTCACGGACGGCGAACGTGTCGAGCCGTCCCGCGCGGTCCGATCAGGTCAGCCTGATCAAGCCGTAATCGAAGGCGTGCCGTCGGTACACGACCGAGGGGCGATCGCTTGCGCTGTCGTGGAACAGGAAGAAATCGTGGCCGACGAGTTCCATTTCGTACAGTGCGTCGTCGACGCTCATCGGTGCGGCCGAGTGAATCTTCGTTCGCACGATGTGCCCCGGGCCGCTCTGGTCGTCCTCGAACGAGTCGAGTTTCGTCTCGGGGTCGAGTGCCAGCGTGTCGTCCTCGGCAAGTTCGGCAGTGGCCTCGGCGACGGAAACGGGCCTCTTCTCGCCGTAGTGAACCTTGCGACGGTCCTTGGTGCGCCGGAGTCTGCTCTCGAGTTTCGACGTCACCGCTTCGAGTGCGGCATAGAAACTGTCGGCGCACGCTTCGGCTCGAACGACCGGCCCCTTGCCCTTCGCGGTGATCTCCACGCGTTGACATGCCTTGGCCTGGCGGCGATTTCGTTCGTGCTGCAGTTCGACGTCGAACAGGTAGATGGAGGGATCGAAGCGCTCGAGGCGAGCCAGTTTCTCGGAGACATATATCCGGAAATGATCCGGTATCTCGACGTTGCGGCCCTTGACCACAACGTCCGCATTGCTCTTGGGGGGTTCTTCGGAGGGCTTCTCGTCGAAGAAAACCGAGGCTTGTGAAGGGGTCGTCACGCGTACCTCCAGATATCGGCCACGCCCACTGTTGGACGTGGCAAGTGTGCATGCCGAATGGGGAACCTTCCGGCATCAAAGTCCGGGGCATCACCTCACATCTGGTCCAGTTGGGGCGTGTCCGCGACGTTAGTCGGTCATCGACTCGTGTGCCACCGTTCACCCCGAATTGGTTGTCGGCGTGTCCCCTCACATCACATTCAGGCACTCGCCACCACCAGCGCTCCGGACACCGGCACTTCCAATTCGGTTAGCACTCTTACCGATTCGGCCAACGTAGCGCCGGTGGTCACGACGTCGTCGATCAGCAGAACGGTGAAGTCGGCCGATCGCGTCACACGTGCGTCGCCTCGCGGACGTGCCACACCGACGGCCTCGATCCGGCCTGCCACATTGTGCTGACGTTGCCCCGCCGACAGTCCGACCGAATCACGGACTCCGCCGCTCATGCGGAGCAACTCGGGGACGAGCACTCGTTCCGGTGCCAACCGTTCGGCAGCGATTCGAGCGCATCGCAGAACGGGATCGCCCCCGCGAGCCCGTGCCGCACGAGCCCGAGAGGGCGCGCAGATCAGAATCAGCGAACTCAGCTCGGGTGGATCGATCTCACCTGCATCGCGTAGGTGTCCGACGGCCTCGGCGAGCGCTCGCCCGAAAGGCCGGGCCACCGACCGCCGACCTCGCTCCTTCAGAGCGATCACACCACTGCGACGCGGCCCGCTGTACGTACCGAGGGACCAGCACGGCACACCGGGATCGACTCGTGGCCGAACGGCGA
The DNA here is from genome assembly GCF_002259405.1 of Rhodococcus sp. 14-2483-1-2. Classification (GTDB taxonomy): domain Bacteria; phylum Actinomycetota; class Actinomycetes; order Mycobacteriales; family Mycobacteriaceae; genus Rhodococcoides. The sequence continues at coordinate 903,231 of NZ_NPFW01000022.1, forward strand.
TGGGCGGGACGAACAGGGCCAGAGAACACACAGTGCACCAGTGCTCCCCCGGCACACCGCACCCGGCGCACTCGAGGGGCAGAACCAGATCGAGGAGCGTCCGCATGAACGCGGAGTCTGCCCGGGCCCACCGACAGACAGCTGCGGCCGACGTCAGCCGGGCAAAATGGGCACTGCTTTCACTCCGGCCAATCCGGTGACCTCACGCCAGTACCGATCGCCGACCGGATCGGCATTGTTGAGGGCGAACACGGCGCGTGCATCGGCCACGTACTCCGTCTCCGGCGAGGCATCGACCGCCAACACCGGAGTGGTCAGGTTGCGTGAGGGCAGCGGATCCATCCGGGATCCGTCGACGGTCACCTGGACCACCGGTGCGTCGGTGGCGACCCGCGCGATCACGATGGTGTCGCCGGTACTCCAGTCCAAACTCGTGGCGTCGCTACCGAGTCCGATGGCCACGGCCCTCGGCTCGGTCAGGGAGTACACACCCGAGGGCTCGCGCACCACCGTCGCCACGTACACGACGCCGTCGACGATGAGCGCCGCTCGCACTCCGTCTCGGGCCAGTCGCAGTTCGGTGATCCGGTTGCCGAGTGTCGTGACGGCGGTGGCCTCGACCGGTATCACCGATACCTGTCCGGTAGAGGGATCGCGGGCGGCTCGGATAACGTTGGTGCCGTCGATCACCGCCCACGCCGCGTTGTCGTCGGCCCCCCACGTGGGCCGCGTGATCGATTGTCCCTCGGCCACCGGGAACGCGCCGCCGTCGTAGCTGCCGACCATGAGCGTGCTCGACGGCGCGGGGGCAGGCCGTCCGGTGTCGGCGACGCCTGCCACGAGCGTGCCGTCGTTGGACAGTGCCACCGAGCGCAGGTTGCGGGCCTGTCCGAAGTACCCGGGAGCGGGGGTCGTCTCCGCCTCGTCGACGCGCAGCAAAGTGCCGGACGCGAGTGCGTGCAGTCCGACACTGTCGTCGGTGCTGCCCAGCGGATCGAAGGAGTCGACGCCTGCGGTGGTCCACCCGTCGGGCTTGGTCGTGTCGATGGGTTGGCCGTCGGCAAGCAACACGTACGGCCCTGCCACCTCGGCCGAGGCGAGCGTCCAGATCACTTGAGCGGCAAGCAGTTCACGGTCGCGGTCACCCTTGTTCTGCAGGCCACCGAAGTCGATCTTGATGCCACCGAGCCCCACCCCCACCTGTGCGGTCTGACCGTCGGCCTTGGTGATCGGCCCGCGAATACTCACGTCGTCGGACAGTTCGTTGCTCACCGCGGCCGACAGCGCCGACTTGGGACCGTCGATGAGCAGCTGTACGAGTTGGTTGGCGAGCTGGTCCTGCGATCCACTGGTCCAGCGCACATCGGGCACGAGCACGCCACCGAGCGGATCGACGAAGTACAGCGATCGCTGCTGATAGGTGTTCAGAAACGCGGATCGATCGATGACGACGCCGGGCGGCAGTTTCGAGATTCGCCACTGCCCGTCCACGCGTTCCATCTCGATCGCGGCGTCGAAGGTGTCCGAGCCGGCCTGGTACTCGCCGCCGGACGCCAGCATCCCGGCCGTCGTCGAGCGGATCGTGAACTGCGCGGTATCAGCGGTTCGTGGACCGGACAGGGTGTCGATCCGGTCCGCGACGACCGTACGTGCGCCGTCGTCCCAGGTTCCCGACGCCTCCTCGGTGAGAAACTGCCGGGCGGCCTGGTGCCTGTTGGCCGAGACGGCGCTGGCCTCGAAGAAGTCGTCCAGCAAGCGATCGGGCTCGCGTCCCGGCTCGGGAGCCGGAGCACTGGTGGGCACGGCCCCGGCGGTCAAGGTGCCGATGGCCTGAGGGCTGGACGACTCGGGAAGGCTGGCGCATCCGCCCACGAGGGCGACGACGAGCGCGCACATCGCCAGCACTCGGGTGCTGCGACGACACGAGAAGATCACGTCGCGGGCTCCGACGCGGATGTCTTCGATGCGGTGATCGCGGGAATCGGTTGTCCTTGAGCGAATTTCTTGGTGCTGGGTTTGAGGGGCAGTGGGGATCCGATCACCTTGTGCCCGCGCACGAGCGGCAGGGTGAGTCGGAAACATGCGCCTTCGCCTACTGCTCCCCACGCTTCGAGCTTACCGTCGTGCAGGCGGGCGTCCTCGACGCTGATCGCCAGCCCAAGGCCGGTACCGCCGGATCGTCGAACACGGGAGGGATCCGAGCGCCAGAACCGGTTGAACACCAGCTTCTCTTCACCCGGTCGCAGACCGACTCCCTGATCTCGCACGACGAATGCTGCCGCGTCGGCGTCCGAGCGCAGCCGCAGCAGGACCGGTTTGCCTTCACCGTGGTCGAGTGCGTTGGCCAGCAGATTGCGCAGAATCCGTTCCACCCGTCGGGGGTCGACCTCGGCGACGACTGCGGTCTCGGGCATGTCGACGATCACTTCGGTACCGGTCTCGCGCGCCAGGTGCCGCACGGTCGACACTGCCGCTCGGGCGCACATGCGCAGGTCGAGCTGTTCGGCGGCCAGTTCGGCGACGCCCGCGTCGTGGCGGCTGATCTCCAGCAGGTCGCCGAGCAGGGTCTCGAACCGATCGAGCTCGTTGACCAACAGCTCCGAGGATCTCTTGAGGGCAGGCTCGAGGTCGTCGCTGGCGTCGTGGATGAGGTCTGCCGCCATCCGAACGGTGGTGAGCGGGGTGCGCAGTTCGTGGCTGACGTCGGAGGTGAATCGGCGCTGCAGGTTTCCGAATTCTTCGAGCTGGGTGATCTGTTTGGACAGACTCTCGGCCATCTCGTTGAACGACATCGCGAGTCTGGCCATGTCGTCCTCGCCGCGGACCGGCATGCGCTCCTTGAGCCTGCCGTCGGCGAACCGCACCGCGATCCTCGACGCCGAACGGATGGGCAGGACCACCTGACGTGCGACGAGCATCGCAATCGCCGCGAGCAATACCAGCAGCACCACTGCGCCGATGAACAACGTGCCGCGCACGAGAGAGAGCGTGCGATCCTCGCTGGCCAACGGGAAGATGAGATAGAGCTGCAGGGCCGAGATGTCGGATCCGGTGGGAGATCCCATGATCAGCGCAGAGCCGGAATAGCCGCCGTCACTGTCGGTGACCGTCGCATACTGCGAACTGATCAGGCCCTTCTTGACGAAGTCGCGCAGGCTGTTCGGGATCTGATCGACCGGACCGACCGAGGCCTCCGCGCGGGTGGCGTCGCCTTCCACGATCAGGACCGGATCGAACGATCCCGCCGACCCGGTGGTCGACGCGGCGTCGAGGTCCTGGTTCGTCAGCGCCGCCCTGGCTCGTTCGAGGCGCGTCGCGAGCCCGCTCGAATCGTCGGCTCCGGCGAGGTTGCCCTCCACTGTGGTCCGCGAACGGTCGAGTTCCTCGGTGGCGGCGGACAGCTTCGCCTCGAGCAGTCGATCGGTGATCTGACTGGTCAACACCACCCCGAGGATGAGGATGACCACCAGGGACAGAGTCAGCGTCGACACGACGACGCGCAGCTGTAGTGATCGTCGCCAGGCATGGCCCAGCGACGTACTCAGCGAGCGAAACCAACGCAGTACGGGAGAGAACTTGCCGTTGATTCGCCGCCGAGAATGGGAGAAACGGATCACGGCGGTCCGGCCTTGTAGCCGACCCCCCTCACGGTCAACACCACCTCGGGGTTCTCCGGATCCTTCTCGACCTTGGCGCGCAGCCGCTGCACGTGCACGTTGACCAGTCGGGTGTCGGCCGCGTGGCGGTAGCCCCAGACCTGTTCGAGCAACACCTCTCGGGTGAACACCTGACGCGGCTTGCGCGCCAATGCGACGAGCAGATCGAACTCGAGTGGAGTGAGGGAGACGAGTTCGTCGCCGCGACTGACCTTGTGAGCCGGCACGTCGATGACGATGTCCGCGATGGACAGCAGTTCGGCGGGTTCGGCCTCGGTCCTGCGCAAGCGCGCGCGAACCCGGGCGACCAGTTCCTTCGGCTTGAACGGCTTCATGATGTAGTCGTCCGCACCGGACTCGAGACCCAGGACGACATCGACGGTGTCGGTCTTGGCCGTCAGCATGACGATCGGCACGCCCGAGTCGGCGCGCAGGACTCGGCACACGTCGATGCCGTTCATGCCGGGAAGCATCAGATCCAGCAGCACCAGGTCCGGCCGGTTCTCGCGCACGGCCGCCAGTGCTTGAGTACCGTCGCCGACCACGAAGGGCTCGAATCCCTCACCGCGCAACACGATGGTGAGCATCTCCGCCAGAGCCGAATCGTCGTCCACAACCAGAATCCGAGGCTTCATGGTCCTATGGTGTCACTTTCCGAACGCCTGATGGCTGATTGAACATGTCGGCGGCGAGTCGATCGGGATCGACGTCGGCGGTGACGACGTGCCACGGCGATACCCAGTGCGAGGCGGCGAGCCTGCCGTACGCAGCCGAGGTTCGGCTCTGCAGTGAGCCGTCGCGCTCGTAGACATCCCGGGTGCGGGCGGCGTCCGCACTCTCACGGGCCGCAGCACGCTCGGCGGCGAGCGCCACCGGGACGTCGAGGAGAATCTGGACATCGGGAACGGGCACAGCGAATCGGTCGAATTCGAGTGACCTGATCCATTCGACGGCCTCGCCGTCGGCGGACTGCTCGAGCCGAGCGGCGGTGTAGGCGGCATTGGATGCCACGTACCGATCGAGAAGAACGATATCGTTGTCCGAGAGCAGCTTTCGGATCTCGTCGCCCGCGTCCCGGCGATCGAGCGCGAACAACAGGGCCATCGCATGCACGCTGCTCGCGGTGTCACCGTGTTCGCCGTGCAACGCCTCCGCGGCCAGATCGGCGTGAACCGACCGGCCGTACCGGGGAAACCCGATCCGCTCGACCGACAGGCCGTCACGCTCCCACGCCGAAACGAGCCGACGGGCGAGCGTGTTCTTGCCCGCTCCGTCGACTCCTTCGATGACGAACAGTTTTCCCACTACCGGACCGGTCCGTCGGTCAGTAGCGGTAGTGCTCGGGCTTGTACGGGCCCTCGACGTCGACGCCGATGTACTCGGCCTGCTCCTTGGTGAGCTTGGTGATCGAGCCGCCGAGCGCTTCGACGTGGATGCGCGCGACCTTCTCGTCGAGGTGCTTGGGCAAGCGGTAGACCTCGTTGTCGTACTCGTCCGGCTTCGTCCACAGTTCGATCTGAGCGATGACCTGGTTGGAGAAACTGTTGCTCATGACGAACGACGGGTGACCCGTGGCGTTGCCGAGATTGAGCAGACGGCCCTCGGACAGCACGATGATCGAGTGCCCGTCCTTGAACTGGTACTCGTCGACCTGCGGCTTGATGTTGATCCGCGTGACATCGGGGGCCTTCTCCAGACCGGCCATGTCGATCTCGTTGTCGAAGTGACCGATGTTGCCCAGGATTGCCTGGTGCTTCATCTTGCGCATGTGCTCGAACGTGATGATCGACAGGTTGCCCGTCGAGGTGATCACGATGTCGGCCTGCTCGATGAATTCCTCGACCGTGCGCACGTCGAAGCCGTCCATGAGCGCCTGCAGCGCGTTGATCGGATCGGCCTCGGTGACGGTCACACGTGCACCCTGGCCCTTGAGCGCCTCGGCGCAGCCCTTGCCCACGTCGCCGTAGCCACAGACCAGAACGGCCTTGCCGCCGATGAGAACGTCGGTGCCGCGGTTGATGCCGTCGATCAGCGAGTGGCGGGTGCCGTACTTGTTGTCGAACTTGCTCTTGGTCACCGAGTCGTTGACGTTGATGGCGGGGAACGTGAGCTCGCCCGCAGCCGCGAACTGGTACAGCCGCAGCACGCCGGTGGTGGTCTCTTCGGTGACGCCCTGTACGGACTCGGCAACCTCGGTCCACTTGGACTTCGACGCCTCCAGTGAACGACGCAGCAGGCCGAGGAAGACCTTGTACTCGTCCGAATCGTGATCGTCGTCGGTCGGCGGGACGACGCCTGCCTTCTCGAACTGCGCGCCGCGCAGCACCAGCATCGTGGCGTCGCCACCGTCGTCGAGAATCATGTTGGCGGGCTGATCGGGCCAGGTGAGCATCTGCTCGGCCGCCCACCAGTACTCTTCGAGGCTTTCGCCCTTCCAGGCGAACACCGGGACGCCCTTGGGCTCCTCGACGGTGCCGTACGGACCGACGACGACGGCCGCCGCTGCGTGGTCCTGGGTGGAGAAGATGTTGCAGGACGCCCACCGGACCTCGGCTCCGAGTGCAACCAGCGTCTCGATCAGCACCGCGGTCTGCACGGTCATGTGCAGCGATCCCGAAACTCGCGCTCCCTTGAGCGGCTGTACGTCGGCGTATTCGCGACGCAGCGCGATCAAGCCGGGCATCTCGTGCTCGGCGAGCCGGATTTCCTTGCGGCCGAATTCTGCGAGCGACAGGTCTGCGACCTTGAAGTCGATTCCACCGCGGTGATCCACGGTGAGTGCCGATCCTGACGTAACTGAGGTCGTCATCTTGCCTCTCCTGTTGACTGAGTGTCTGCCGTCCAGGCTATCGGGTCCGCGCGCTCCTGGTTCCGGCTGCCCGGAGGTGCAGGAGCGGAGCATGCGCAACGACCCGATTGTCGAGAACCCGCTCTATCCGTTTCGTCCGGCTCGCGCCAGGATTCGAGCCCGTTTGCGAGGCAGGATGTTCGCGCGGGTGATATCTCCCTGGTAGTGCGCCAGTACCCGCGGGTCCATCACTCGACGCCACAGCGGCGGAATTGCGGCGAGCATCACCATCGAGGCGTATCCGGCGGGGAGCTGAGGAGCCTCGTCGCAGGAGAGCAGGGTCTGGTAGCGCTTGCCTGGATTGGCATGATGGTCGCTGTGTCGCTGCAGGTGGTACAGGAAAATGTTGGTACAGATCCTGTCGCTGTTCCAGCTGTGGCGGGGCAAGCACCGAACGTACTTCCCGCGATCGTTCTTCTCGCGGAGCAGGGCGTAGTGCTCCACGTAGTTCACCATCTCGAGCAGAACGAATCCGACGACGGCCTGCAACAGAAGGTACGGCGCGATGGACCAGCCGAACACGATCAGCAGCGAGCCGAACAGCACGACGCTGAGCAGCCACGTGTGCAGCAGCGCATTGGTGGGGCTCGCGACCGAGCGGCCCTTGCGCCGAAGTCGCTGCGACTCGAGCTTCCATGCGGAGGTCAGGCCGAGGATCGTGCTGCGCGGCACGAAGCTCCACACGCTCTCGCCGAGCCGTGCGCTCGCGGGGTCGTCCGGGGTTGCCACTCGAACGTGATGCCCTCGGTTGTGCTCGACGTAGAAGTGACCGTAGAGCGTCTGCGAGAGGGCGATCTTGGCCAACCAGCGCTCGTGCTGCTCGATCCGATGTCCCAGTTCGTGAGCGGCATTGATACCGGTTCCGGCCACCAGGCCCACCGTCACTGCGAGCCCGATCTTGTCCACCACGGTCAGCTCGCCGTACGCCCACATCCAACACGCGACGATCAGCCCGACGAACTGAATGGGAAGGAAAAGGTAGGTACACCAGCGGTAGTAGCGATCGTTCTGCAGTTTCTCGCTCGCCGACTCGTCCGGGTTGTGCCCGTCCTCACCGGCGATCAGGTCGATCACCGGAATGATCACGAAGAACACCAGCACGCCGCTCCACCAGAACAGCGATATGCCTGTCCAGTAGACCAACTGCGACGGCAGCAATGCCGACGCCGGGGCCAACAGCCCCAGCATCCATAGATAACGTTTGTTGTCCTGCCAGCGAACCGACCGTTCACTGGCCTTCGAATCCCGCCCCCCGAAAGCGACACCCGAACCCTCCAACGAAGGAATTCGGCCGTCCACACTCACTGTTTCAACACCCTCTCATCGAACTTTTTGAGTCCTCCAAGTCTGTTTTCGAGGGTATAACATTCCAGCGGTTTGATGTGACGCTATCTAAATTCAGGCGAGAATCGCTGGTCAGGACATCAATCGGCGCGTAAGCCCGGTCAGTGCTCCGACTTCTCGATGCGAGATTTCTCGGCTTCGCGCTGTCCCATCACCGAGTGCCGCCTGCTGTACACGACGTAGATGACGACACCGGCGGCCATCCAGACCAGGAAACGCAGCCATGTTTCGACCGACAGGTTCAGCATCAACCACAGGCAGGCCAGGACCGCGAGGATCGGCACCAGGGGAACCCAGGGAACGCGGAAACCACGCTCCAGGTCGGGGCGAGTTCTGCGCAGGACGAGAACCCCGGCCGAAACCAGCACGAACGCGAACAGCGTGCCGATGTTCACCATTTCCTCGAGCGTGCCGAGCGGAACGAACGCAGCGAGCAGGCCGACGATGACACCGACCAGAATCGTGGTCCGGACCGGCGTGCCCTTCTTTCCGGTGTGTGCCAGTGCCCGCGGCACCAGTCCGTCTCGCGACATCGCGAAGAGCACTCGGGTCTGCCCGAGCATCAACACCATCACCACGGTCGTCAGACCGGCGAGTGCACCGAAGGAGATGATGTTCTTGGCCCACGTCAGCCCGTTCAGCTCGAATGCGGTCGCCAGCGTGGAACTGTCACCGGCCAGGTCGGTGTACTTGACCATTCCGGTCAGAACCAGGGTGACGGCCACGTAGAGCACGGTGACGATCGCGAGCGATCCGAGGATTCCTCGCGGGAGTGCCTTCTGCGGTTCCTTGGTTTCCTCGGCGGTCGTTGCCACCACATCGAATCCGATGAAGGCGAAGAACACGAGGGACGCCGCGGCCAGCAGTCCGTAAGCACCGAACGTGCTGCCACCTGCTCCCGTGACGAACGAGAAAAGAGACTGATGCAGTCCCTCGCCCGTGGAGCCCGGTTGCGACGGCGGAATGTAGGGGTCGTAGTTGGCGACCTTGATGTAGAAGGCCCCGAGCACGACCACGAACAGAACGACGATCACCTTCACCGCCGTGATGACCAGCGACACCCGTGAGGACAACTTGGTGCCCGACGCGATGAGCACCGTCAGGACCACCACGATCAGCAGTGCACCCCAATCGAAGTTCAGTGAGCCGATCTCGAGCACCGGAGCGGCCGTACCGAGTAGATCGCCCAGATAGAGCGACCACGCCTTCGCCACCACGGCGGCTGCGAGGCCGAACTCGAGGATGAGATCCCATCCGATGATCCATGCGATGAACTCACCGAACGCCGCATACGAGAACGTGTACGCACTTCCGGCCACCGGCACCGTGGATGCGAACTCCGCGTAACACAGCGCCGCGAGGCCACATGCGATCGCCGCGAGCACGAAGGCCAACGACACTGCCGGTCCCGCAACGTTTCCGGCCGTCCGCGCGGTCAGGGTGAAGATGCCGGCACCGACAGCGACGGCGACGCCGAACACGGTCAGATCCCAGGATCCCAGTTCTTTCCGGAGTTTCGTGTCCGGCTCGTCGGTGTCCTGGATCGACTGCTCGATCGATTTGGTCCGGAACCAACCCGTCGTACGTGGGGTCTTCGCGGGCCGGTCTGCTCTGGTCATCGGTTCTCCGTATCGCCACTTCACCTCGGTGACGGATCACCGAACTCATCCGTCACTTCTTCACTGTGGCATCAGACTATTGCCTCGCGGCACGCCATTTGCACAATCGCGCGGTTCGAAGCGACAGATGCCGGCGACACGCGATCTACAGGCGGCCGACGGAGGCCACGAACACCTCGGCCTCGCCCGAATCGGCGGTCACGGTGATGGATTCGTCTGCAGCGGGTATCCAGGCCGAGCTGCCCTGCGGCACCGTCAGCTCGCACTGTCGGCCTGCGGTACCGGCCACGACAGTGCCACTCGTGCACAGCAGAATTCTCGGGCCGGAGCCGGGAACGGAGACCGTCTCCCCCGCAGCAACCGCAGTTCGGCTCAACGCGAATTCGGGTGCAGGCGTCGGATACAGGTAGGTCGGCCGATCGCCGACCCCCGGGGTGATGGGCGAGATGTCGGCAGGCTCGAAATCCAGCACGCGCAACAGTTCCGGGACGTCGACGTGTTTGGGAGTCAGTCCGCCGCGCAACACGTTGTCGGAGTTCGCCATGATCTCCACACCGGTACCGCGCAAGTACGCGTGCAGGTTTCCGGCGTCGAGGTACAGCCCCTGGCCGGGAGTCAGTGTCACCCGATTGAGCAGCAGCGCCGCGAGCACTCCGGCGTCACCGGGGTACGACTCCCCGAGCTCGAGCAGAGTTCTGGCCTCGGCGGCGAATCGTCCACCGTCGGTGCGAGCAGGACCGGAGAGATAGTCGATGCATCCCTGGGCGACGGCGGGCAGGATGTCGTCCAATGCCTGCCCGGGCAGCGTGATCCACGAGGTGAACACGGTGCGCAGCCCGGAGGCATCGGGCTGGGCGGCCAGCAGGGTGCGATACCCGGCCAGCGCGGGGACGGCCAACGCGTCGAGCAGTTCGACGGTGTCGGTGGGACGCCGGAAGCCCGCCAACGCCTCGAACTCGGTGAGCGCGACTATGAGCTCGGGCTTGTGATTCGGATCGCGGTAGTTGCGTACCGGAGAATCGATGGGGACACCCGCGGCGTTCTCGCGTGCAAAACCTTCACGGGCCTGAGCACTGCTGGGATGCGCCTGCAAGGACAACGGCTCTTCTGCGGCAAGCAATTTCAGCAGGTACGGCAGACGCGAGTCGTAGTGCTGCGCAGAACCACCCAGGTGGGTGGCCGGATCGCCGTCGATCAGCGTGAGCAGTGGCGTACTGCCACCCTCGTGCACCACGTGCGCGGAGTCGGCCGGGTGAGCTCCGAGCCAGATCTCTGCCTCGGGATGATCGGACGGGACCGGGCGGCCCTGAATCCGAGCCAGTGCGGTTCGCGAACCCCATGCGTAGGACCGAACCGCGCCTCGCAAGAGCTGCACTAGCTACCGCCCATCAACAGCAGATACGCGGCAGTGGTGTCCAACCGCGTCGCCAACACGGACATCGTGTCGAGCACCGAGAGTCTAGCCGGATCCGATGCCGCTGCGGGGTTGTCGAATTCCGATCTCGCGCGCTCGCCGCCGAACAGAGCCTCACTCGAATCGGCGAGCAACAATTCCGACTCCGGGACACCGGCGATTCGTCGTTCGGTCATCGCGCGATCGGCGTCCGAGGCGACCACGATCACGCGCATCGGCAGCGCCGGCGGTGGCCCGTCGAGCTGCTCGTCGTGAAATAACGAGTCGAATGTCTGTGGCGTGCGGGACGATTCGACGACGGACGCCCGGATGGACGCGGCAATGACATCGCCCAACTCCCCCGCACCGACGACGACACCCGCCACGCGCAGCAGCACCTCGCTGCCGTGCCGAGCCACCTCGACCGCGGCGGGACTGCCCCCGGTCAACACCACCCGCCGTCCGTTCAACCCACTGGCGAGGGCCTTGGCCGGATTGTGGAACATCTCGTTGGACGGGCTGTTTCGTACCGCCTCCGCGTCGAGCAGGTCGGCAAGACGAGAAAGATTGGGCAGCAACGTCTTCCACGAGCCGCCGGCAACCGCCCCGAGTACCGCGACGAACGCAGCGAGGTAGCGCATCAGAGCATTGTGGTCACGGACTGCGATTCGAGGTGGCAGCCACATGACTCTGGCTCCCCGGACGGCACGCAGCGGCCCCTCCTCGGGAGCGACCACCACGACTTCGGCACCACGCCGGGCTGCCGCGTCCACCGACTCGGCCAAACGTGGATCTCCGGCGTCGTCGCCTGCCACCACCACCACGTCGAGTGGGCCGATCCACGGCGGAGTGCCGGTGCTGCGTACCAGAGGGACCCCGAGGCGATCACCGAGCGCGGCGACGAGCAGTGACGCCGCCCGACTGCTCCGCCCGTCGCCGGTGACGATCACCACGCTCCGGGGACGCAGATCGGCCAACCGGGCGAGGACCGACTCGTCCACTGCGGTCGCGACAGCACGCACCTGTGCGCCCGCCAGCGCTGCGCTGCGCAAGGAGCCCTCGCGATCGGCTGCGATGAGAGCATCCGAATCGTCGAGATCGACCAGAGACGACACTGCCGTCATGGCTGCGACACCTCCCCTTACGTCACCCGCTCGAAACGCCTGCATACCCACTCACGAACCCTCGGTAACCACTATTCCAGTCCGGCGCGAACGATGCTCAATATCTCCGTCGAAAGCGCATCGACATCGGCTCCGGTACGTGCTTCGACGTTGAGCCGCAGGAGCGGTTCGGTATTCGAGGCCCGCAGGTTGAACCAGGCACCGTCGGCCAGATCGACCGTCACTCCGTCGAGTCGGTCGATGCCCGCGGTCCGATCGGCGAATGCCGCCAGGACCGCCTCGGTGCGTTCTGCGGCATCGTCGACGGTCGAGTTGATCTCGCCCGATGCACTGTAGGTCTCATAGCTGGCCATCATTTCCGACAGCGGACGATCCTGTGCCCCGAGTGCGGCGAGAACGTGCAGCGCGGCGAGCATGCCGGAGTCCGCACCCCAGAAATCACGGAAGTAGTAGTGAGCGGAATGTTCGCCGCCGAAGATCGCTCCGGTGTCGGCCATCTGCTGCTTGATGAACGAGTGCCCCACCCGGGTGCGAACCGGTGTGCCTCCGAGCTCGGTGACCAGTTCCGGTACCGCGCGCGAGGTGATCAGATTGTGGATGATCACCGCGCCCGGCTCCTTGGCCAGTTCCCGCTCGGCCACCAGGCAGGTGACTGCGGAGGGCGAGACGGGGTCGCCCTTCTCGTCGACGACGAAGCACCGATCCGCGTCGCCGTCGAAGGCGAGTCCGATATCGGCACCGGTCTCGACGACGAAACGCTGCAGATCCACCAGGTTCGCCGGATCGAGCGGATTGGCCTCGTGATTGGGAAAGCTACCGTCGAGCTCGAAGAAGAGCGGCTCGATCGTCACCGGCAGTGGCCCGAACACCGCGGGCACCGTGTGTCCGCCCATTCCGTTCCCGGCGTCGACGGCGATCTTCATGGACCCGATTCCCGACAGATCGACCAGGTCTCGGACGAACTGTGCGTATTCGTCGAGCACATCTCGGGATGTCGCAGTTCCGGACGGTCCGTCGAACTCCGGTACCCCATCCACCAATTCGGCTTTGACCGTGGCCAATCCGGTGTCCTGGCCCACCGGCTTTGCACCGGCGCGGCAGAGCTTGATCCCGTTGTACTTCGCCGGATTGTGACTGGCGGTGAACATGGCTCCCGGGCATTCGAGCATGCCGGAGGCGAAGTAGAGCTGATCGGTCGACGCCAGCCCGATGTGGACCACGTCGAGGCCCTGTGCGGTGACGCCGTCGGCGAACGCCCGAGACAGCGCGGGCGAGGAATCACGCATGTCGTGGCCGATGACCACCGAGCGCGCGGCCCCTGCCTCGTCGCGAACCAATCGTGCGAACGATGCACCGACGTCACGCACGAACGCCTCGTCGATCTGCTCACCTACGACGCCACGGACGTCGTAGGCCTTGATGACGGCGTTGACGGACTCTGCGGTTCGGGCCACGAAGATTCTCCTGGTGATCGTTGTCGACGACGCCGCTCATCGGCGTCGGATATCGAGCGTCGGTAGCGGTGCGATCCACACCAAGTATCGGCAGACCGTCGCGATCCGTTTCGGTCCTGCTCCTCGAACCTTGCCAGACTCAGGACGGACCGGCCAGTCGGACCGATGCACACCACACTCGGTGTGCTCGGGCGGCTCAGGACGTGGGGTCGGGAAGAACTCGAAGGTGCCCGCGCCTGCCCGTTCGGACGGCCGGAGCGGATCTGCGTTCGGTCTCGGACGGCCGTGAGGCCGAGCGGTCGGCGCTGTCACGGTCCTCGGAGCGGATGCGATCGCCGCGACCGGCCTCGCGTACGGCCTCCGCGAGGGCCGTCAGATCGTCCTCGTCGGGGCTCGACGTCGAGTAGCCGCCTTCGTAACGCACCAGTTCCCAGCCCTTGGGCGCGGTGGTGGTCGATGCGTGCACCTCGCACAGATCCCAGGAATGCGGTTCGTCGACTGTCGCGAGCGGTCCGACGACCGCAGTGGAGTCGGAGTAGACGTATGTGAGCGTCGCAACGGCAGAACGGTTGCAACCAGGCCTGCAGCAGCCACGCAGTGATCTCACGAGTGCAGAGTATCCGGTGGGTGCAACCGACCGAACGACCGACACACCGGACGAGCGCGATAACCTCCCCCTATGCCTCGATTCTCATCCGCGCGCAGGATCACTTCTCGGTCCGTGGCTCGGCACGGCCGCGGCGTCCGCGGACCGGTTCTGCCCGAGGACATCCCGGCCAGGCGCTCACGAGCCGAGAAGTTCGACCGACTGGTGCTCGAGGCGTTCGCGCGGATCGATCATCGCTGGCACGAGAAGCTCTCGAAGCTCGACATCGCCGTGGACGAGGTACCGAAGATCAGGGCGTTGGATCCGGAATCGGTGACGTGGCCACCGGAGGTGGTGGCGGAAGGTCCGGTACCGCTTTCGCGATTGGTACCCGCAGGCATAGACAAGCGCGGGGAGACGACACGCGCCAGGGTGGTGCTGTTCCGTCGACCGCTGGAACGGCGCGCGAAGCACCCGGAGGACCTGGAAGATCTGTTGTTCGAAGTTCTGGTCGAGCAAGTGGCCACGTATCTCGGCATCGACCCCGACGAGGTCGACCCGGCCGGGGAGTGAGCGAACCCTCGGGGCCCGTCGGAACCGAGCTTCTCAGCCGATTCCGCGCTTGAGCCTGCGACGCTCCCTCTCGGACAACCCGCCCCAGATACCGAACCGCTCGTCGTTGGCGAGCGCGTATTCGAGGCACTCGTCCTTGACCTCACAGCCGAGGCAGATGCGCTTCGCCTCGCGGGTGGAGCCGCCCTTCTCCGGGAAGAAGGCCTCGGGGTCGGTCTGCGCGCACAGGGCGCGCTCCTGCCACTGGTCCTCGATCTCCTCGAACATCTCGTCGAAACCCGCGACGAGACTGAGGAACGGCTTGGCCGGTGGAACCGACTCGGCGACGAACGGCATCGAGTCGGCGTCGGAATCCGACTCGAGTTCGACATCCGCGTCGATGACGTCGACGTCGTTGTCGGTCTCGTCCGTTCGCTCGACGTACGCAGAACCCGCGTCGATCGAGACGCTCGAATCTGCGCCGATGCCGGACTCGGTTTGCGGCGCGTCGTCGACAGCGCTGAGGTGTGCAGTGGGTCCGCCCCGCTGATCACGTGTCACGTGCTGGTCATACATCGCTTCCGCCTCCTCACCTGTGGTAGCGCAGATACTTTCGGTCCTCGTGTTCTCGAATACCTTGCCCCACGCCGGTATTCGATCGAGCTGGTCCAACGTGCCGGTCCGACTCTCGACCTCTACTCGACGTCCAGTCAGGGACGAAGAGGAAGGGAACGAGTGTTCGAAACCAGGTTCGCTGCAATCGAACTCGTGCTGCGAACACTGAATGACATACCTGTGATTAGACACGTCCAGGTGTGTCGCGGTCAAGCCGATCGCACAAATCCAATACCATCACATGCCCGAAATCGGCGCTCTCCCCGGATCGAAGCCCGTCCCGTGCGTGTCGCATCGGTTCTCGCCGTCGCAAACGGTCCACGCGGACGTTGCGGCCCCGGGTGGGCGCTCACCCCACACCACCGCAACCCCACTAGGCTCGGGTGTTGTGAAAGTTACTGTTCTGGTCGGTGGCGTCGGTGGCGCTCGGTTTCTGCAGGGCCTGAAAACGTTGTTCGGCGACGAACCCGAGCACGAGATCACCGCAGTGGTCAACGTCGGCGACGACGTGTGGATGCACGGGCTCCGCATCTGCCCGGATCTCGACACGTGCATGTACACACTCGGCGGAGGAATCGACACCGATCGCGGCTGGGGTCGCATCGCGGAAACCTGGAACGCCCGGGACGAGTTGGCGGCCTACGGTGCCGATCCCGACTGGTTCGGACTCGGCGACCGCGACATTGCCACACACCTGATCCGCAGTCGTATGTTGCGCACCGGCTTTCCGCTGTCCGCCGTCACCGAAGCCCTGTGCAACCGTTGGCAACCCGGAGTCCGGCTCCTGCCCGTCACCGACGATCGCTCCGAGACCCACGTCGTCGTCACCGATCCGGACGACCCGAGCGGTGAGCAGCAGCGCGCAATTCATTTCCAGGAGTGGTGGGTTCGGTACCGGGCACAGATTCCCACCCACAGCTTCGCCAACATCGGGGCCGAACAGGCAACTCCGGCACCGGGAGTCGTCGAGGCGATCGCCGAGGCCGACGCCGTTGTCCTCGCTCCGTCCAATCCGGTGGTGAGCGTCGGTGCGATCCTCGCGGTGCCGGGTATCCGCGGGGCCCTTCGCACGACGGCCGCCAAGGTGGTCGGCCTCTCCCCCGTCGTCGACGGTAAGCCGTTGCGCGGCATGGCCGACGAGTGCCTGTCCGTCATCGGAGTCGAGACCACGGCGCAGGCGGTGGGCCGTCACTACGGAAGCCGAAGCGGCACCGGCATTCTCGATGCATGGCTGGTGCACACAACCGATACGGCGGTAGTCGACGGTGTGGACGTGCAGTCGGTTCCGTTGCTGATGACCGACCCCGAGACCACTGCGGCGATGGCCCGCACCGCTCTGCGCGCAGCCGGACTCGACCTGTGACCGACACTCACGATCCCGATTCGATCCGGTCGACACCCGAGGATCACGCTCCCGGCGGCTCGATCGAGATACTGCCGGTGACCGGGCTCCCCGAGTTCCGGCCGGGCGACGATCTGGCTGCGACCGTTGCGGACCGAGCGCCGTGGTTGCGTGACGGCGACATCCTGATCGTCACCAGCAAGATCATCTCCAAGGTCGAGGGCCGTCTGGTGCAGGCACCTCGTGATGCGGACGAGCGAGATGCCGCCCGCAGAGTCCTCGTGGAACAGGAAGCCGTGCGCATCGTCGCACGCAAGGGCCGAACCCTCATCACCGAGAATCGACTCGGCATAGTGCAGGCCGCGTCGGGAATCGACGGCTCCAACGTCGACGGTGGCGAACTGGCGCTGCTGCCCGAGAACCCCGACGCCAGTGCCGCAGCGCTGCGCACTGCACTCGGTTCGCTGCTGGGGGTGACGGTCGCCGTGGTCGTCACCGACACCATGGGGCGCGCATGGCGGATCGGCCAGACCGACGCCGCCATCGGTGCCGCGGGCCTGGGCGTCGTGCACGCGTACGCCGGAGCCGAGGACGGTCAGGGCAACGAGCTCGTCGTCACCGAGGTCGCGATCGCCGACGAGCTCGCTGCCGCGGGCGATCTGGTGAAGGGCAAACTCGGTGGGGTTCCGATTGCCGTCGTACGCGGACTGACTCCCGTCGACGACGGTTCGACCGCTGCGACGCTGCTGCGCGGCGGCGAGGACGATCTGTTCTGGCTCGGTACCGCCGAGGCACTCGATCGTGGTCGACGCGAGGCGCTGCTGCGCCGACGGTCGGTGCGCTCGTTCACCGACGAACCGGTCGACCCCGACTCCGTTCGTGCGGCCGTTGCCGATGCGCTCACCGCTCCGGCCCCGCACCACACCCGTCCGGTTCGGTTCGTCTGGGTCAGGACCCCCGCTGTCCGGCGTCGGCTGCTCGAGACGATGCGTGAGCAATGGCGAGCCGATCTGGCCGGCGACGGGCTGAGCGAGGAGCGGATCACCGCCAGACTCGGCCGCGGCGACATCCTGTTCGACGCCCCCGAGATCGTGATCCCGTTCTGCGTGCCCGACGGCGCGCACTCGTATCCCGACGAGAGGCGTCGAACCGCGGAGGACACGATGTTCACCGTCGCAGTCGGTGCGGCCGTGCAAGGACTGCTCGTCGCCCTCGCGGTGCGTGATCTGGGCAGCTGTTGGATCGGTTCGACGATTTTCGCAGCCGATACCGTACGCGCCGAACTCGGCCTGCGTGCAGATTGGAAAGCGATGGGAGCCATCGCAATCGGGCACCCCAGCGAATCCCTGACCGTTCGGGATCCGGTGGTTCCCGGGTCGTCACTGTTGGAGCTCTGACGTGTCGGCGTCGACGCCGCCTCACTCGACTCTGTGGAGTTCGGTCGGGGCATCGCTCGATCGATGGGCACCGTCCGATTCGAACGACGAATCGCTCCGGCACACGATGCTGGCGTTTCTGCACAGCAATCCGGATGCTTGCCTGCGCGCCAACGAGGCCGGCCATTTCACCGCGTCCTCGCTGGTGCTCGACACGTCGGGAACACATGTGCTGCTGACGCTTCATCCGAAGGTCGGTCGGTGGATTCAACTCGGCGGCCACTGCGAACCGACGGACGAGACCGTGGTCGACGCGGCGCTACGGGAGGCCACCGAAGAATCCGGCATCGACGATCTGACGATCGATCCGATGCTGCTCTCCGCGCACACGCACCCGATCACCTGCTCGCTCGGTAAGCCGACGCGGCACCTCGACCTGAGGTTTCTGGTCCGGGCACCGGACGGCGCACGGGCAGTGCGCAGCGAGGAATCTACGGATCTGCGCTGGTGGCCGGTCGAGGCTCTGCCCGACGACGCCGAGCGCGAGACGATCGACCACCTCGTCTCCCTCGCTGCACGTCGCCGGTAGGGGCCGCCCCTAAGCGTCAGACGTCGGTGGAGAAGCGGACTCCACCGTCGGGCAACTTGACCCCGGGCCACACGCGTGCGCCGCGGAGCAACTCGCAGCGGGCACCGATGTCGGCACCGTCGCCGATGACCGCGTCGCGCACCAGGGCGCGGGGTCCGATCCGGGCACCGAAGCCGAGAATGGATCGCTCGACGACGGCCCCTGCCTCGACGACGGCACCGTCGAACACGACGGCTCCGTCGAGACGGGCACCCGCTCCGATCTCGGCACCGCGTCCGACGACCGTTCCGCCGATCAGCAGTGCACCCGGTGCCACCCCCGCGCTCGGGTGGACCAAGGACTCGCCGCGGTCTCCGTGCAGCGCCGGTGACGGCGCGATGCCGCGGACCAGATCGGCCGAGCCCTTGACGAAGTCCTCCGGTGTTCCCATGTCGCGCCAGTAGGCGCTGTCGACGTGTCCGTAGACCTTCTTGTCCTCGGCGAGCAAGGCGGGGAACACTTCTCGCTCAACCGACACCGGACGGCCGGCCGGAATGGACTCGATGATCTCGCGCTTGAAGACGTAGCAACCGGCGTTGATCTGATCGGTCGGCGGATCCTGCGTCTTTTCGAGAAACGCTGTCACTCGGCCGGATTCGTCGGTCGGCACGCAGCCGAACGCGCGCGGGTCGCCGACACGGACCAGATGCAACGTGACATCGGCATCGGTGTTCCGGTGCGTATCGAGAACTGCTGTCAGATCGGTGCCGCCCAGGACGTCCCCGTTGAAGACCATGACGTTCTCCGCGCGCAGTCGCGGCAGAACGTTCCTGATGCCGCCACCGGTACCCAGCGGCTCGGTCTCGAAGACGTATTCGAGTTCGATACCCATCGAGGACCCGTCCCCGAAATGCTGCTCGAACACGTCGGCTTTGAACGACGTGCCGAGGACGACGTGCTCGATTCCTGCGGCCTTGATACGCGCCAACAGATGGGTCAGAAAGGGCAGTCCTGCGGTGGGCAGCATCGGTTTGGGTGCCGACAGCGTCAGCGGCCGCAGCCGAGTTCCCTTGCCGCCGACCAGAATGACTGCATCGGTACGTGCGGCGACCGATGGGGAACTATCCGACATGTCCAGCCTCTGTTCTCTCGTCCGTGAGTCGTCCATCACCTGCGCGGGCCCGAAGCGCCGAAGTCACAACGATCTTCGAGCGAAGACCGAGACCTGCGCGCAGCGCCAATCGTAAGGGAGCCTGCCACGTCCGGGCGTGCCTGTCGGCCTGAAAGCGGTATGCACTGGTGTGATGTGCCGGCAACATCACTTCCGGATGCCGTCCTGCCGCATGCCCTTTCGAGTGGGTGACCTCGACATCGGGAACGTAGACGTTGTGCCAACCCGCTCTGCCGAGCCGGTCACCGAGATCCACGTCCTCCATGTACATGAAGTATCTGGAGTCGAATCCGCCGATCGAATCGAACGCCGAACGCCGCAGCAACAGGCACGATCCCGACAGCCACCCCACCGGCCGCTCACTGACCGTCTCGTTCTCCTGGCGATATCGCCGAGTCCACGGATTCTTCGGCCAGATCTTGCCGAGTACGGCGTGGCCGGCTCCGGACGTGAGATCGGGCACCGACCGCGCCGACGGGTACCGCGAGCCGTCGGGCTCGCGAATGAGCGGTCCGAGAGCACCGGCCCGCGGCCACCGCGCCGCCGCGTCGAGCAGGCCGTCGAGCGATCCCGGATGCCACCGCACGTCGGGATTGGCCACGACGACGAACTCGATGTCGGGGTCGATCTCGGCCACCGCGCGATTGACGGCTGCGCCGTAGCCGATGTTCGCGCCGGTGCGCAGCAACTCCGCCTCTTCGAACGCGATCTCGGCTGCCTCGGGTGTGCCGTCGACCGAGCCGTTGTCCGCCATGATCACCCGAAGGGGCCGCGTCGTCGCCTCACGTAGAGACGTCAGGAACTGGTCAAGGTATTCGCCGGGTGAATAGGTCACGGTCACCACGGCCAGCTCGGAACTCACGCGGGCAAGACTAGCCCGATCTCGCCTCGAACCCTCATGTCGACTGCGCCAAGGCTGCTGTCAACGCGTCCCACCACGGCCGCGCCGGGGTCAGACCGGCATCGACCCACGCGGTCGGTGAGAGGACCGAATATGCGGGCCGAGGTGCCGGAACGACGTATTCGGCGCTCGAACACGGCGTCACGCGCTCGGGATCGGCACCGATTCCCGCGAACACCGCGCGTGCGAGGTCGAACCAGCTGGCCTGCCCCGCATTGGTGTAGTGCAGCGTTCGTGCGCGCACAGCAGGGTCGGCTTCGATCTCGAGCAGGCCCGACGCCAGATCGAGGGCGAACGTGGGCGAACCGATCTGATCGTTCACCACCGAGATCGTCTCGCGTTCGCCTTCGAGTCGGCGCATCGTGGTCACGAAATTCTTGCCCGTGTTGTCGTACACCCAGGCGGTTCGCACGACCACGGCCTCGGGAAGCTCCTCGTGCACTGCGAGCTCGCCGGCGAGCTTGGTGCGTCCGTACGCCGACTGCGGCGCGGTCTTCGCATCGACCTCGTACGGTTCGATCGCTGTGCCGTCGAACACATAATCGGTGGAGACGTGGATCAACCGGGCGCCGACACGCCCGCAGGCGCGCGCGAGATTTCGAGGGCCGTCCGCGTTGACCGCCGACGCCCTGGCCTCGTCGGTCTCGGCGGCATCGACGGCGGTGTAAGCAGCACAGTTGATCACCGTCGACCCTGCGCTCACCGCGGCCGCGACGGCGTCGGGGTCGGTGATGTCCAGGTCGGCGGACGAATATCCGCGCACTTCGGCACCGTCACCTCGTTCGGCGGCGAGAGACATCACTCGGCGGCCCAACTGGCCGTGTGCACCGGTCACCACGATCGCATTCACGGTTGCCAAGTGTGGCACGCCGCGTTCGCTTAGGCGAGGCAGCGACCGGCGACAAGTAACCTTCGAACGGCGGGGGGAGAACAACGAAGTAGGCAGGTTTCAGGCCGGCCGGAAACGAGAGAGGGTCGTCACGGTGCCACGAGATCCAGGCACGCCCGGAGGTGAGCGCACTCCCCCGCCGAGGCGGAGCGCTCCCCGGCGAACCGACGGTCCCCGAGCGCGCACCACGGGCCGCCCCGACGATCACAGCGGCGCTGCCCACCGTTACCGCGACGACGAACGCCGTGGAGAACGCCGCACCGGAGAACGCAGACAGGTCGCACCCGGCGAACGCACAGGTAGATCGCGCCGGCCGGATCGACGCAGTCCTCGCGGTGGCGTCGAGCGACCCGAGTCCGACGGCAGGTCGCCTCGCGCCGGTGGTACCCGATGGCCCGCGACCCACGTCGCGGTCGCAGTGCTCTCGATCCTCGTCCTGCTGGTGACCGGTTTCGCGTGGCGCAGTGTCGACAGCCTGCGCTCGAATATCGCCACCGCGGGTGGTCTCGGTCTCGGCGGTGCCGCCGACGGTGCCGTCGACATCTTGATGGTCGGCACGGACAGTCGAACCGACGCCCACGGCAACGCGTTGTCCCCCGCGGAACTCGCCTCCCTCAACGCAGGCGAAGAGGTGGCGTCCAACACAGACACGATCGTGCTGATCCGCGTCCCGAACGACGGTTCGTCGGCCACCGCGATCTCCATCCCGCGAGACTCGTACGTCGAGGTACCCGGCATCGGCATGTCGAAGATCAATGCTGCGTACGGCGCGACCAAGGAGAACAAGCGGCTCGAATTGGTGGAGCAAGGGGTCACGGACGCCGATGCCGAATCCCAGGCAACCGAAGCCGGTCGTGAGGCCCTCATCGATTCGGTCGCCAACCTCACCGGCATCACCGTCGATCACTATGCCGAGGTGGGGCTGCTCGGCTTCGTGCTGCTGACCGATGCCGTCGGCGGTGTCGAGGTGTGCCTGAACAACCCTGTGCAGGAACCACTGTCGGGTGCGAACTTCCCGGCGGGCGAGCAGAACCTCTCCGGTTCGCAGGCTCTGAGTTTCGTCCGACAGCGACACGATCTTCCCCGCGGAGATCTGGACCGCATCGTGCGCCAGCAAGTGTTCATGGCCTCGCTCGTGCGGAGTGTGCTCAGCGCCAAGACGCTGAGCAACCCCGGCAAACTGGGCCAACTCAGCACCGCGGTGCAGCGATCGGTGACACTCGATTCCGACTGGGACATTCTGCAGTTCGCCACTCGCCTGCAGGATCTCGCCGGCGGCAAGGTCAAGTTCGAGACGATCCCCGCAGTCGACATCAATGCGACGACCGACTACGGCGAGTCGATCGTGCAGGTCGATCCCGCTGCGGTGAAGAAGTACGTCGAAGGACTGCTCGCCGACGGTAATTCAGCGGAGACCAACGCCGAGAATGCGGACGCCCCCGATGTCGATCCGTCGACCGTGACCGTCGACGTCGCGAACGACAGCGGTATCGACGGCCTGGCCAACGGCGTCGCCGGTTCGTTGACGGCGTTGGGGTACGTCGACGGCACCATCGGCAACTACGAGGGCACGTCGATCTCGGCGAGCCGCATCCAGGCTGCCGATGTGGACAGCGATGCTGCGCGCGCCGTCTCGGCAGCGCTCGGCGGACTGCAGATCACCGCCGACGACACCTTGTCGGCAGACACCGTTCGGGTGGTACTCGCGAACGACTATGCGGGACCCGGCTCGGGCCAGGCCGCAACTGCGGAAACCATTGCTCCCGAATCGGGTACGGCGGTTCCCGAGGCACCCGCTGCTCCGATCGACGCCGGCTCCACCGGTCCGATGTGCGTCAACTGATCGCTGCCGCTCACAGTGTGTGAATCGGTGTCGTCGGGCGTCATCTAGGGTCGTGGGGTGGCTTCGAATCTGACTCAGACCCTGCTCGACCCGATTCTCGCCGCCGATCCGGCCGGTCCGCGCGTGACGTTCTACGACGATGCGACCGGTGAGCGGGTCGAGGTGTCTGCGGTGACCCTGGCGAACTGGGCGGCCAAGACCGCCAATCTGTTGCGCGACGAGTTCGCCTTCGAGGTGGGTGGCAGGGTGAGTGTGCTGTTGCCCGCGCACTGGCAGACGGCTGCCGCGCTGCTGGGAGTCTGGTGGGCTGGCGGCGAGGTGGTCATCGGGGCCGACGACTCCGTGGACGTGGCGATGGTGTCGGGTGATCGGCTCGACGAGTCTCCCGAGGCGGACGAGGTGCTGGCGTTCTCGCTCGACGCATTCGGCAAGGCAGTCCCCGATCTGCCGATCGGCATGACCGACTACGCGACGTCGGTGCGGGTGCACGGCGATCAGTTCAGGGTCGCGGGCTCCGGGAGCGCAGGCGCGGCGCTGGACGGGCGTTCGGTGGACGAGGTACTCGCTGCCGCTCGTGAGCGGGCAGACGCACGTGACTGGACGGCCGCGGACCGGGTCATGTCCAGCGCGTCCTGGACCACAGCCGACGAGCTGATCGACGGTCTGCTCTCGGTACTCGTCGTGGGTGCGTCACTGGTTCAGGTGGCCAATCCGGAGGAGGCGAAGGCGCAGCGGCGCGCCGAGACCGAGAAGGTCACCGCCACTGTTGCTCAGCCGGGCTGACGGTAGCCGCCGTCGGCGAGTCCGGCCTCGATCTCGTACTTGTTGGCCGGACCCCGATGTCGCGCTTCTTCAGCGAGGTAGCGGAACGGGAAGGTGAGCCCGAAGTTCGCCCATTGGTCTGCATGTACGGCCTCGTGCCGCAGTACCCGACGGGCGGTGTTGCCCTTCGTCAGATAGGCACCGCCGAATTCGTTCCGCCGCGCCCGAATCCACCGCGCAGCCCGGTGCACACGAACAGGGAGAATTCGTCGTCGAAACGCGCCGTGCCGCGCCAGAGACGGGCATAGAGCAACGCCAGCCGCGTCACGAACATGGACTGCCGACTACCGCGACCCGCGCGCCTGATCTGCTCGCTCCGTGACACGGTTCCGCTCACCCGAGCAGAGTGGTGCGCAGCGCTTTGTCCTTCTCCAGCACCATGGCCTCGAGTGAGGCCTGGAACGCGGACATCCGTTCTTGCAGAGCCGGATCGGATGCACCGAGAATTCGGACCGCAAGCAACCCTGCGTTGCGCGCACCACCGATGGAGACCGTGGCCACGGGAACACCGGCGGGCATCTGAACGATCGAGAGCAGCGAATCCATGCCGTCGAGGTACTTCAGGGGCACCGGCACACCGATGACCGGCAGCGGCGTCGCCGACGCAACCATGCCGGGCAGGTGAGCCGCTCCCCCGGCCCCGGCGATGATCACCTTGATGCCGCGGCCTGCGGCATCGCGGGCGTAGTCGAGCATGCGCTGCGGGGTTCGGTGTGCCGACACCACGCCGACCTCGAAGCGAATACCGAACTCGGCCAACGCTTCTGCAGCAGCTTCCATCGTGGGCCAGTCGGAATCGCTGCCCATGATCAGGCCGACGGCAGGAGTGGAGCCTGCGGAACGACCATCGGGGGCAGGAGTGTTGTCAGTCATTGTGCGGGTCCCATCCGTCGGTCCATTCGGCGTGTGACATCCAGTGCGCTGCGCGTTCGGCTCGCTCGCGCACCGAGGCCACGTAGGCGGGGTCGGCGAGCGAACCCGACTGCGCGCCCAGGATGTTCACGTGGCCGATCTTGCGATCCTTGCGCTCGCCCTTGCCGTACAGATGCACCTTCGCATCGGGCATCCGGGCGAACAGGTGATGCAGCCGCTCGTCCATCGTCATCTCGGGGGCCTCGGGCGCGCCGAGAATATTGGCCATCACCGTGAGTGGAGCGAGTGGGTCGGTGTCGCCGAGCGGGTAGTCGAGTACCGCGCGTAGGTGCTGCTCGAACTGCGAGGTCCGACACCCGTCCATGGTCCAGTGACCGGAGTTGTGCGGACGCATGGCGAGTTCGTTCACCAGGAGCTTGCCCGAGGTGGTCTCGAACAGTTCGACCGCGAGGTCTCCGACCACACCGAGCGCACCGGCGATGTCGAGAGCCAGCCTGCCTGCGAACGTGGCGACGTCCTCGTCGAGGTCGGGAGCCGGCGCCAGCACCACGGCGCACTGACCGTTGCGCTGCACCGTCTGCACGACTGGCCATGCAGCTCCCTGGCCGAACGGTGATCGTGCAACCATGGCCGACAGCTCGCGGCGCATGGCGACCTTCTCCTCGACCATGAGTGGTACACCCAGGTCGAGTTGAGCGGTGACGATCGCCTCTGCTTCCTCGGCGTCTGCGGGCATCCACACTCCACGCCCGTCGTAGCCGCCTCGTACGGCCTTGAGCACCACCGGCCACCCGTGCTCGTCTCCGAACGCAATCGCGTCCTGCGCCCACGACACCTCCGCGTAGGCCGGGCCGGGCGCACCGAGTTCGGCGAGCTTGCGACGCATGCGCAGTTTGTCCTGGGCGAATATCAACGCGCTCGGCGGCGGTTGTACGTTGACGCCTTCTGCCACGAGAGTCTCGAGGTGCTCGGTGGGCACCTGCTCGTGGTCGAAGGTGAGCGCATTGGAACCGGTCGCGGCCGTGCGCAACGCATCGAGATCGTCGTGGTGCCCGAAGACGACGTCGGGGCTGACCTGAGCTGCCGGCTCGTCGGCACCCGCGGCGAGGACGCGAAGAGTCTGTCCGAGCTCGATCGCGGACTGGTGAGTCATTCGGGCGAGCTGACCGCCGCCGATCATCGTCACCACGGGCATTCCGGTCGACGACGGGCGCGCAGCAGTGGGGCGCGGTTCGGTACCTGTCACGGCTCACCATGGTGTCATGTCGCACGCATTCGGTCCGACCCGGCGTCTCGCAGCGGAGTCCGCATGCTGGGCGAGGACCTGTGGAAACCCTGATGATCGGAGCCTCGGTTCGGCGAACCCGGGGTGTGTTTCGTAGACTTCACCGTTGTGCCGACGATCGCAAGCGTGCTCCAACGCTTACCCACGCCCATTCGGGACCTCGCGATTCGGCACAGTGAGCTGATCAAGTTCGCCATCGTCGGTGGCACGACGATGGTCTTCGACCTCGTCATCTTCTATTCGCTGAGCCTGACGGTGCTCGAGCAGAAGCCGGTGATCGCCAAGATCATCTCGGGTGTTCTCGCAACCCTGCTCAGCTACTTCCTCAACCGCGAATGGGCCTTCAAGCATCGTGGCGGACGCGAGCGGCACCACGAGGCGCTGCTCTTCTTCGCGATCAGCGGCATCGGCGTGCTCATCGCAGCCGGTCCCCTGTGGATCGCGAACAACGTCTTCGACATTCGCGACGCCAGCGAATCCCTGACGACGCTGGTCATCATCGACTTCGTCCTCAACTACATCATCGGCAACCTGCTGCAGATGGCATTTCGGTTCTGGGCATTGCGCCGCTTCGCGTTTCCCGAGGACAACGCGCGGACGATCCTGGAAGTCGACGCCGAACGCAACGAGGACCCGACCGACGCGGCGGACGTACTCGACCAACCCTGAGATGCTCAGCGTGGTTCGCGGCGAGGCACGGCACGCGACGGTTCACGCCACGCAGGCAGGAACACCGAGAAGAGCGCGGGACGACGTCGCTGCAATTCCAGCCTGCCGCCGTCCGCCTCGATGAGAGCCCTGGCCAGAGCGAGGCCGACACCGGTGGAACCGGCTCCGGAGAATCCACGGTCGAAGATGTGCGGAGCAAGTTCGTTGCTCACCCCGGGCCCCTCGTCCGAGACCTCGACGCAGACCAGTCGTTCACGGCGTCGCTCGGTGCTCTCGACGGCCGAGACGGCCCGGACCGCCACCGTGCAGGCTCCGCCGCCGTGCACCAGAGAATTGTCGACCAGCACCGAGACCGCTTCACGCAACCGCGATCCGGTCACCGAGGCCTTCAGATCCACGTCACCCTTGATCACCAGGGTCCGGCCGACGTCCTCGAAATTTCGCTGCCATTCGACGACGGTGCCGATCAGTTCCTCGACCACCGAGACCTCGTGCGCGTCGGCCGCGCCGTCACTACGAGAGGATCGAACGAGCTCGTCGATGGCAAGGGTCAGTCGGTCCACCTGATCCATCGCCTCGTTGGCCTCGTCGACCACCGCCGGATCCGGGTGCGTGGATATTTCGTCCAGGCGGAGGCGGACAGCGGTCAGGCGGCTGCGAAGTTGATGCGAGACATCGGCGACCAACGTGTGTTCGCGCTGCAGCCGTCCGGCGATCTCGACGGTGGCCGAGTCGAGAACCTCCGAGACCCGATCGAGTTCTGCGATGCCGTGCCGTCGTGGGTCCGGCCTGAAATCACCCTCGGCGAGGCGAGCAGCTCGCCGCGCCACATCCTGCAGCGGATCGGCCAGCCGCTTGGCTGTCAGGACGGCCACGACGGTGCCTGCCATCGCTGATGCGAGGACGACGAGAGTCACCGCTCCGAGCGCCTGGCGCTGCAGGGAACGCATGTCGTCGGACGGCACTTCGAGGCGAAGCGAACCCGAGGTGCCCATCGACAGCGACTCCACGAGCGGTCGAGGCACGGACGACTGCCCGATGTCCGCGCGCGATGCGGCATCCTCGGGGGTGGGGTAGATGACCACGAGCCGGCCACCCTGCGGGATGGCCAACCGGAGCGAGCCGATGTCGAGCTGGCCCTCGATCAGACCCGCCGACCCTTCCTGCGAGATGATCTCCGCCGCCATTCGATCCAGGCGTGCCTGCAGGTCGTTGCGGGTGAAATCCTCGACCCACAACCAGGCGGTGTACATCAGGGGCAAACCGAGCAGCAACGCCGTCATGACGACGACAGCGAGAATCGAGACCAGAATTCGGCGCCGCATCGACCGCTAGTCGCTGTTGATGCGGAAGCCGACGCCGCGCACCGTCGCGATGCGACGCTCGGCCACGGGTCCTTCGTCGCCGATCTTGCGACGCAGCCAGGACATGTGCATGTCGAGGGTCTTCGATCCGCGCAGCTCTGCGTCGCCCCAGACCTCACGCAGGATCACTTCACGAGAAACGACTTGGCCCGCATGGTCGAGCAAGACCTTGAGCAGCTCGTATTCCTTGTTGGCGAGAGATATCTCGGTGCCACCGACCAGGACGCGTCGGGCAGCGGGTTCGAGGCGGATGGCACCGACCTCGATCGGGGAATCCTCCCCGGCACCACGGCGGCGGAGCAACGCACGTACGCGGGCCATGAGCTCGGCGAGCCGGAAGGGCTTGCCCACGTAGTCGTCGGCACCGGCGTCGAGACCCACCACGAAGTCGACCTCGTCGGTTCGTGCGGTGAGCATGAGCACGGCAACCTCGGATCGGTTGGCACGCACCTGCCGACACACTTCGAGGCCGTCCATCCCCGGCAGGCCGAGGTCGAGTATCAACAGGTCGAATTTTCCGTCCAGCGCGCGCTGAAGGGTGGCGGGGCCGGTCTGTTCGACGGTCACCGTGTAGCCCTCGCGCCCGAGAGCTCGGGACAGGGGCGCAGCGATGGCTTCGTCGTCTTCGGCAAGCAGCACGTCGGTCACATCGGTCACCCTACGGTTCGAAGGTGAGAACAGCCTGTGTTACCTGCGTTTCCCAGCTCGCCAACCGGGCTTGGAGTCGCCTGCCGAATCCTCCGGCATCGGCTCGAATGCCGCCTCCCGGCCGTGCACGGATTCGCGACGGTACTCCATCGAGTCGAATACCTGCTGGTAGAGCAGGGAATGCACGCGTTGCACATGCGGAATGTCGTCGAACTCGAGTGGATCGTCCGATGCCGAGGCGATGATGAGCGTGCCGGTGCGCAACATCCGGTCTATCAGTCCGTGTCGAAATTGGACGTTGCTGATTCGGCTCATCGGAATGTCGATGCCCGAGTGGGTGAGAACGCCCTGCCTGATCAGCACTCGCCGATCGGTGACGATGAAATGCGTGCACTTCCAGCTGATCAGCGGCACCAGGCACCGCCATACGACGATCGCCGCCCACAGCACCGCCGTGGCGATCATCGCGACGTTCGCGGCTGTCGATTCGAGCCGTGCACTCGCGGCTCCGAGGCCGACGCCTGCCAGTCCCGTGACGAGGACGAAGGTGACCGACGGCAGGACGAGCATCTTCCAGTGAGGGTGATGATGAAGCAGGAGCTCTTCCTCGTCGGCCAACGCGTCCTGTGGATAACCCACGTGCACTCCTGACTACTCGCTACGACTTCCGTCGAGTCGACATGGTCTCACGAGAGGGGTCGGAGATGAGTGACATCACCGGCCGCCACGGCGAGTACCGACGGGCGATCGGACCCGGGTTGCTCCACCTCGATCACGATGCGGCCGTGCTCGTCGACGTCGACCGCGGTTCCGATCTTCTCGTCGCCACCGGGCAGATCGACTCGCACGCGTTGCCCGATGGTGCCGCACCTCTCCCGGTACCGGTGGGCGAGTGCATCGGTGTTCCAGTTCGAGTCCCGCCACGAGTCCACCTCGGCGGCCATCCCACGCAGAATTGCCCGAACCAACGTGTCACGGTCGAGAACCGCAGCCCCCTCCAGGGCCAGTGACGTCGCCGTCGGCACCGGCAACTCGTCGACCGTCATCGACACGTTCACCCCGAGCCCGATGACGACTGTGGGCGACGGTCCGTGCGCGGCGACTTCGGCCAGGATTCCCGAGACCTTCTTGCCACCGATGAGGACGTCGTTGGGCCACTTCAGCCGAGCGTCGACTTCACCGACGGTGCGTAACGCGTCGACCAGAGCGATTCCGGTCATGAGCGAGACCCACCCGAGCACCGCGGGATCGATTCCAGGGAACTTCAGCAGCATCGACACCAGAATCTGTGACCGCGGCGCGCCGGAGAACGGTCGCGCGTGCCTTCCGCGTCCACTGTCCTGATGTTCGGCGATCAGTGCCGTCCGGTCGGCGTAGTTCGCGGCCCCCGCGATCAGATCCGCATTGGTCGAACCGGTTTCCGTCACCACGTCGACCCGAGACCAGGAGGCCTGCGGGCCGTCAACCAGTGCCCGGCGAAGCGCACGAACGTCCAGCGGCGGGCGATCGAGGTTTGTCCACATGCGCTCCAGCATATGGGCTCGGTGACAGGCCGACGGCTTGTCGCGAACCACCCTCGGTCGGGGCGCAGATCACACTCGCAGTTAAAGTGGTGCCCCATGACCAGCGTCCAGGATTCCACTGCACCCGGGTCGGCCGAAGCCCCCGATATTCATACGACTGCGGGTAAATTGGCCGATCTTCGTAAACGTCTCGCGGTTGCGGAGATTCCCTCCGGTGAGGCGGCGGTGGACAAGGTCCAC
>NZ_NPFW01000009.1 GCF_002259405.1 Rhodococcus sp. 14-2483-1-2
AGTCGGTCCACCGCCGCCTGCTGCGCCGCCCGCACCACCCGCCGCCCCGGTCCGCACCGAGGCTCCGGAAGTCAGCCTCACCAAGGCCAGGCCCGTCAGCCTCACGAAGGGCCAGAAGGTCACCCTGCGCAAGGACGGCGGCGTGGCTCTGACGGTCATCCGAATGGGCCTCGGCTGGGACCCGGTGACCACTCCGAAGAAGGGCGGATTGTTCGGCGGCGGCGGCCGAGCCGCGAACATCGACCTCGACGCGTCGGCGATCATGCTCGCCGACCGCAACGTCAACGATGTCGTCTACTACGGGCAGCTCAATGCCAAGGACGGTTCGATCGTGCACCAGGGCGACAACCTCACCGGCGAGGGCGAGGGCGACGACGAGGTGATCGTGGTCGACCTGACGCGGGTGCCCAAGCACGTGACCGGCATCGTCTTGACGGTGACCTCGTACCGCGGTCAGACGTTCGAGCAGGTCGCGAACGCTTTCTGCCGTCTGGTCGACAACACCACCAACACCGAACTGGCCCGCTTCACCCTGCAGGGTGGCATGCCGTTCACCGGTCTGGTGATGGCGAAGGTGTACCGCCAGGGCAGTGAATGGAAGCTCCAGGCCATCGGCGACGGCATCCAGGCCAAGCACGCCGGTGAAGCCGTCAAACAGCTCGGCCGCTATATGTGACCGGTCGCCGGGCGGTCCGATCCGAAGCGGTCCGATCTGCAGCGCCGTCGAGCACGCCACCGAGCGGGTCGACGGCGCTGCCGTTTCGAATCAGATCCTCGGCCGGACGGTAGATCTGCCGAACGATCAACGCGCACAACCCGATCACGGCAACATCGCGCACCACGACGGTCGCGGTGAACCACTGTTCGGGGAGGCCCTTGTTCTCCACACCCAAGTAGTAGTACATCCGCGGGAACCAGACGAATGCGTCGATCGTCATCCACGCCAACAGAATTCGACGATGCGGTAGTGCCAGTACGGCCAGCGGAACCAGCCACAGCGAATACTGCGGGCTCCATACCTTGTTGGTGAGCAGGAACCCGGCGACCACGAGGAACACCAGTTGCGCGAGCCGCGGCCGCGTCGGTGCCGTCGTGCCGATGTACGCGATGAGCGCACACACGAGGGCGAACAACACGAGCGTCACGGCATTGAGCACCAACGGTTTGTCGCCCGGGTACAGGGGACCGTCGAAACCGGTCCAGCCGGTGAACGAGGTGACGACGTTGTACAGCGAATCCGGGTCGGCACCGCGCTCGGAATTGAGCCGGAAGAATTCGTACCACCCCGACGGATACAGCAGCGCGAGAGGAAGATTGACCGCCAGCCAGGCACCGATCGCGGCGCACGCAGTGATGCCCCACTCCCGCATCTTGCCGGTGCGCCAGCACAGCACCAGCAGGGGTCCGAGGAACAGGAGGGGATAGAGCTTGGTGGCACCGCCGAGACCGATCAGAACCCCGGCCAGAACCGGCCGCTTCTTGGCCCACGCCAGCAAACCGGTGAGCGCGAAAGCCGTTGCGAGAGCGTCGAAATTGGTGAATCCGTGCACGATCACCAGCGGCGACACCGCCACGAGGGCGGCATCCCAGATACGGCGTCCGGCAGCTATGGCGGTGGCCCACACGGTGACCAACCAGGCGACGGCCAGGCCCAGGGCAACCACGTTGAAGTAGACGACGACCGGCAACGCCTGCGGGAGGAAACTCAGTGAGTTCCAGGCCTTTCCGACGACCATGGAGCCGTACTGGTAGAGCCCCGCGATCACCGGGTACTCCATGTACCGAATCTGACTCGACCCGTCGGCCTTGGTTTCTTCCCAGGACTTCTTGTACGGGAACGCACCTTGATCGAGTCGTTCCGCCCCGTAGAGCGGCACGGTGTCGGAATAGCACATCGCCACGTACTGACGACTGCCACTCCAATCGAGTCCGAGTTCGCCGCCCGGTCCCACCGGTGCCTGCTGGATACACGCAGCCTTGGCGAACCAACCGAAGCTCAGGAAGATCACCGCCAGCAGCAGAACGACCCGTAGCGCGGTGAACCAGCGCTGCCGACCGACCAGCGCGTGCTTCCCGATCGGACCGCCGATGACCGAGGACAGTTCCTCGGTCATCGGATCGGTCCGACTGGGCAGGTCGCGGTCGGCGGCGCTCGCCGAATCGAGGCGACCCGGGCTCGCCACTGCTCGACCCTTGCGGTCGGGTTCGGTCGTCACCGCCGGCGTCGCTACTGCCCGGGCGTTGCCGGTTCGGGCGCTGCCGGTTCAGGTGCCGCCGGTTCGGGTTCTGCGGGCTGCGCCGGTGCCAGTCCGGGCAACGGGATGGTCACGCCGGGCAGAATCTCGACCTGCCGCGGAGTGATGACGACCGGCGGCGAGATCTCCGTCGGAATCGGCAAGGTCACCTGCGGCGGAGCTGTCGATGGTGCCACCGTGGCCGTCGGGGCCGGAGCGGAGTACTGCGGCACACCGGCCTGACCCGCAATGGCCTCGGGCGTCGGGAAGGTCTCGTTCGAGGTGCCTTCCAACGTGCCGTCCATCGTGTCTTTCCAGATGTCCGACGGTATGCCCGATCCGTAGATCGGTCCGCCGTAGCTGTTCTCCAGCGGCAGACCCTGCTCGGTACCGACCCACACGGCGGTGGACAGCGACGGCGTGTAACCGACCATCCAGGCGTCCTTGTTCTGCCCGGTGTCTCCGAGCTGAGCGGTACCGGTCTTGGCTGCCGACTGGCGACCGCCTGCGAGGTTGTGACCGTTGGAGTAGCCGGCGATCGGGCGCATCGCCGAGGTCACGTTGTCCGCGACCGCGGCCGAGACGACCTGCTGGCCGGCTTCGGGAGCACGGTCGAGCAGCACGGTGCCGTCGGCGGTGACGACCTTCTGGACGAAGTGCGGCGTGTGATAAACCCCGGACGCAGCCAGTGTCGCGTAGGCCGAGGCCATGTCGATGACGCGAGATTGGTACTGGCCGAGCACGACTCCGTAGTTGGGGCCTGCGTTGTCGGGCTCGGTCAGGGTGGGGCCGACGCCCTCGATCTCCTGCGGGATACCGAGCTTGTGCGCCATGTCCGCGATGGCCTGCGGGCCGTTGTCCATCCCGAGCATCATTCGATAGAAGCTGGTGTTCAGAGAACGCTTCAGCGCTTCGGCGATGGTGCACGTTCCACAGGAGGCGCCCTCGACGTTGCTGATCTCGATGCCGTTGACGTCGAGCGGGGAGCTGTCGTACATCTTCGAGAGCGGAATGCCCTGATCCAGCGCAGCCGCCAGACCGAACACCTTGAACGACGATCCGGTCTGCAAGCCGGACTGGGCGAAGTCGAATCCTCGACCGTCCGCGCCGCCGTAGTACGAGCGAACTGCACCGGTGCGCGGATCGATCGACACCGAGGCCGTCCGCAGCTCGGACGGTTCACCCTCGAGATTGCTGGTCGCGGCATCCACCGCGGCCGCCTGGGCCTTCGGATCGATGGTCGTGGTGATCTGCAGGCCCTCGGTGTTGAGGTCCTGATCACTGATACCGACAGCGGACAGCTCGCGCAGCACCTGGGCCTTGATCAAGCCGTCCGGCCCGGCATCCTGGGCGTCGCCGGTATCGACCTGTGCGCTCGGGACCACTGCCGGGAACATCATCGCTCCCCGCTGGGTCGCGTCGAGCTGCCCCTGCGAGACCATGCCGTCGAGCACGTAGTCCCAGCGAGCTTGCGCGCCGGTGGGGTTGAACTCGGGATCGAGATTGGACGGCTGCTGGATGACCGCCGCCAGGACCGCACCCTCTTCGACGGAGAGCTGATCCACGGACTTGCCGAAATACGCCGTCGACGCCGCTGCGATGCCGTACGCACCGCGACCGAAGTAGATGGTGTTGAGATACGCAGCGAGAATGTCGTCCTTGGACCACTGACGCGCCATCTTCGAGGAGATGACCAGCTCACGCATCTTGCGGGTCAGCGTCCGATCGTTACCGACCAACGCGTTCTTCACGTACTGCTGAGTGATGGTCGAACCGCCGCCGGCGCTGTCGCGTCCGAGCACATTGTCACGGACGGCTCGGCCGAAGCCAGTCACCGAGAATCCGGGATTGGAGTAGAAATCGCGGTCCTCGGCCGAGAGCACGGCGTTACGCACATGCTCCGGAATCTGGTCGATCGTCACATCGGTGCGGTTGCCCTCGGGTGGCACCACCTTGCCGAGCACACTCGAGCCGTCGGCGGCGAAGATCGTGGCGACCTGGTTGGTCCTGATGTCGCCGGGACGCGGCACGTCCTCGACGGTGTACGCCACCATGAACGCCAGGATCGGCACGATAAGACCCAGGGCGATCAACGCGTACATCGTGCGTCGAACGACCCGCCACTTGGACTTCTTCTTCGTTTTCGCGGCGGGACCTCTTTCGGGCGGCTCGGGCGGTTCGCTGCCCGAGGAGAGAACTGATGGATCGTTCGGTTCGTGGGGTGGTGGCACAGAGCCGGACCGAGTGACGCCCGTCGGGGCAGCGGATCGAACCGGAGGCGCGATGGGCGGCTCTCCGTACCGACGCTCGCCGTAGGGACGTTCGCCTGCAGGACGTCCACTCACCGGATCCACCGGCGGCCTGCCCTGAACGGGTCGGCTCTGCGGCGGCATCGGAGGACGACCCTGCGGAGGCATCGGGCGTTGACCGGGAGGAGGTCCCGGACGCTGACCGGGAGGAGGCATCGGAGGACGACCCTGCGGCGGCATCGGACGCTGACCGGGAGGGGGTCCCGGACGCTGACCCGGAGGAGGTCCCGGACGCTGACCGGGAGGGGGTCCCGGACGCTGACCCGGAGGAGGTCCCGGACGCTGACCGGGAGGAGGCATCGGAGGACGACCCTGCGGCGGCGTAGGACGCTGGCCGGGAGGGGGTACCGGGCGACGCCCGGGTGGATCGGAGTGTCGACTGCCGCGGGGCGGCCCGGGCACGTCGGGACGCCGTCCGGAGTCGCTACGGCCCGGTTCGTTGCTACCCGGGTTGTTGTCGTAGGGGGAACTCACGTACGAATCTCCAGTAATTTCGGCGGCCGCGTCGAATTCTCGGTGGACGAGATAGGCAGAGCGATTGTGTCACTCACTCGCTGTTCGACGGTTCGGTTGACGGGAACCCGACCGCGGACGACGGGGTTGCTTGGGCGCGGGGACGGCCCCGAGGACATAGGACTGGACGAGGTGGTTCCAACTGCACGACCTACACACCTCGACCACATGGACCGAGAACTCCTCCTGGGTCGACGCGAGGCGGACGAGTTCGTCCGCTGTTCTCGCCGACCCGGACAGGGCCCCGAGCTTCTCGCCGAACACCCAGGACACCAGCGTGAGCTGCTCCTTGCGGCAGATGGGGCACACCACGTCGCTGCCACGTCCATGGAACTTGGCAGCGCGAAGCAGGTACGGATCTGCATCACAGACCGCTGCGACACCCGTCCTACCGGAGTAGACCTCGGCCAGCAGCGACCGACGCTGAAGGGCGTAGTCCACCACCTGTCGCTGAAGTCGCACGAGGACCAGAGTACGTGCGGCCCCTCCGATGCGGACCTGCGAACCCCGCCTCGGCAGCGAGCAGGTCCTGTTTCGGCCTCGGGACACTGCGCTCCACCTGTGCCGACGATCGCTGCGTGCAGGGCTCGATCCGCGGCGCCCAGGTCCGTCCGGTCCCTACACTCGCTCGCATGTTCGCCACATCGGGAATCCACGTGCGGCCCCGACGGGACAGTGACCTGAGCACCCTCCTACCCATCCTGCAACGTACGCACGAAACGCAGCGCTATCCCATGCGCGCAGCTGCGGTGCGAGCCGACTGGCTTGCTGCACCGAACGAACTCGCAGCCTGGGTCGCCGAATACGAGAACGCCGTCGTCGGACATGTAGCGCTGCACCCGACGGCATCACCGGAACAGGATCCCGGTGCGGACGATGCGAGCGCACAGTGGCAGCGAGCAACCGGGGTCGCTGCCGATCGACTCGCTGTCGTGTCGCGGTTGGTGACCGACGGCTCCGTACCGGGCAGCGGAACGACGTTGCTCGCACATGCAGTGAATGCGGCACGGGACGAAGGACAGGCACCGGTGCTGCTCGTCGATCCGAGCAGCGCCGCTCTCGGCTTCTACCGCAGGCGAGGCTGGCACCGAATCGGGACGGCTGCGCAGCAGTGGGGCGAGTACCGAGTCGACGCAGTACTCATGGTGGCACCGGTTCGCTGAACCGATCATCCGTCTGCCTCGCGGTGCAGGCCAATCCACGATTGCAGTCGCGAGCGGACTCATCCGTCGGCGATGCGTCTATGGACTTGTCGCCGTCGATCGAGGTCGTCACGCGGTCGTGGTGTCGACCGGTCCGCTCGGGATCGCTCTGCCGATACTCCGCACCGAGTTGTCAGAATATGTATCGGCGCGATACATTCTCCGATAGTGCGGTCAATCGCATCGCCATGATGTGATCGTTTGGATTCGAGAAGGGGGAGTTGCATGCTCGAGCTCGCAATTCTCGGACTGCTTCTCGAATCACCCATGCACGGTTACGAGCTCCGCAAGCGGCTGACCGGCCTGCTCGGAGCTTTTCGAGCGTTTTCGTACGGATCGCTGTACCCGGCACTCCGTCGACTTCAAACCGACGGTCTCATCGCCGAGGACGCCGGTCCCGACTTGCTCGTGAAGAGACGAGCAAAACGGGTGTATCAGCTCACCCCTCTCGGCAGGGAACGATTTGCCGAACTGGTGGCCGACACCGGACCGCAGAACTACACCGACGACGGATTCGGCGTACATCTTGCCTTCTTCAGTCGGACTCCCGCGGAAGCTCGAGTCCGCATTCTCGAAGGCAGACGTCGCCAGGTCGAGGAGCGCCGAGAAGGCCTCCGCGACGCTGTGGCCAAGGCGAACGGGACACTCGACCGCTACACCAGGCAGCTACACCAGCTCGGTCTCGAATCGAGCGAACGCGAGGTGCGCTGGCTCAACGAAGTCATCGCAGCCGAGCAGGCCGAACCCAACCCAGCACCGTCCCACACAGCACCAAACAGGACAGTCAAGACAGAAGGAGAACCCGACCATGGGTGAGAACAACAACGCAATCCGCGTGGCCATTGTGGGTGTGGGCAACTGCGCCTCATCCCTGGTCCAGGGTGTCGAGTACTACAAGGACGCGGACGAGAACGCCACCGTCCCCGGCCTCATGCACGTCATGTTCGGCAAGTACCACGTCCGCGACGTCGAGTTCGTCGCCGCGTTCGACGTGGACGCCAAGAAGGTCGGCTTCGATCTCTCCGAGGCCATCTTCTCCAGTGAGAACAACACCATCAAGATCGCCGACGTGCCCCCGAAGGACGTCCACGTCCTGCGCGGACCGACCCTCGACGGCCTCGGCAAGTACTACCGCGAGACCATCACCGAGGCCGACGGCGACGCCGTCGACGTGGCGCAGGCCCTGCGCGACGCCAAGGTGGACGTGCTCGTCTCCTACCTCCCCGTCGGATCCGAAGAAGCCGACAAGTTCTACGCACAGGCCGCCATCGACGCAGGCGTCGCCTTCGTCAACGCGCTGCCCGTCTTCATCGCATCGGATCCCGTCTGGGCCAAGAAGTTCGAGGACGCAGGCGTCCCCATCGTCGGCGACGACATCAAGAGCCAGGTCGGTGCCACCATCACCCACCGCGTCATGGCCAAGCTCTTCGAAGACCGCGGTGTGCAGCTCGACCGCACCATGCAGCTCAACGTCGGCGGCAACATGGACTTCCTCAACATGCTCGAGCGCACCCGCCTCGAGTCGAAGAAGATCTCCAAGACCCAGGCCGTGACGTCGAACCTCCAGAAGGAATTCAACGCCAAGGACGTCCACATCGGACCGTCCGACCACGTCGGCTGGCTCGACGACCGCAAGTGGGCCTACGTCCGCCTCGAAGGCCGCGCCTTCGGTGACGTTCCCCTGAGCCTCGAGTACAAGCTCGAAGTATGGGACTCGCCCAACTCTGCAGGCGTCATCATCGACGCAGTCCGCGCCGCCAAGATCGCCAAGGACCGCGGCATCGGTGGACCGGTCATCCCGGCTTCGGCCTACCTGATGAAGAGCCCGCCGAAGCAGCTGGCCGACGACGTCGCTCGCGAACAACTCGAAGCGTTCATCATCGACGCGTAAACCCCAGCGGCACTGACGCCCGCCGGTCCACTCAACGTGACATTGACCCCCCAAAAGGCCACCAAATGTCACATTGAGTACCGGCGGGCGTTCGCTTATCCGGCTGCGGTGATTTCTCGCGGATCGAATGTCACCGTGATTTGCTTGATTTTTCCGTCCTCGATTCGCTGCCAATTGGCGGTGCTCGCCGGAGATGCGATGGACGTGTGCAGATCGAACCACGTCAGTACGTTCGGGCCATCGACGAAGACGTGGGCGATGTCGATGCCGGTGACGATCTCCGACATTCCTTTCAATCCGGCCACACATTCCGCGCCGTTGGCTGCTGTGCCCAGTGGGCCCCGGAACGTCGCGTCCTCGTGCAGGATCGACGCCAGGGTGTCGAAATCTCTGCTCCTCCAGGCCTCGAAGTAGGTCGCTGCAACTTCTTTCGGTGTCTGTGTCATGACATCGAGTCTCGAACTGGCCGATCCAGAAGTCCAACAGTTGGTTGCGATCATCATCAGAACTTCTACTCATAACTGCAGCTAGGCAATACGCGCTATCGTTCTCCGGTGGCCATCGATCCCACTTCCACGCATCCGGTCCTCGAACGCGTCCGCGCACTGGCGTTCGCCTATCCAGAGGTGTCCGAGAAGATCTCCCACGGACGTCCGACCTTCCGCACGGCCTCGGTGTTCGTCTACTTCGGCGGTGGCGTCAAGGGCGGCGACCAATACGACCTCTCGATCCTCGTCAAATGCGAGAGCGCCGAGGAACAGCGCGCCTGCGAACTCGAACCCCGCTACTTCCACCCCGCCTACCTCGGCCCCGCCGGCTGGGTGGGATTCGACCTCAGTGATGCCGACGACGAACTCTGGGCCGAGGCCGCCGAACTGATCGACTGCAGCTACCGCGTCACAGCCCCGAAGCGAAACATCACCAGACTCGACGCCGGTGAGGGCCCGAATCTGGGGGTTCAGCAATGGAATTGAGACAGCTGGAGTACTTCGTCGCGGTGGCCGAGGAAGCGAACTTCACTCGCGCCGCAGCCAGAGTGCACATCAGCCAATCCGGCGTCAGCGCCCAGATCCGAGCGCTCGAACGCGAACTCGGAGCCGAGTTGATCGACAGATCAGGTGGCACAGCAACATTGACCACCGCAGGTCAGGCCGCGCTGCCGCAAGCCCGTGCGACGCTGGCCGCTGCCGGCTCGGTCAAGCAATCCGTCGACGACGTTGCCGGACTCCTGCGCGGATCGCTGCGCGTCGGGATGGTCACCGCCTGCACCGTCCCACAACTGTTCGACGCATTGGCCCGCTTCCATTCGGCGCACCCTGGCGTCGAACTTGCTCTCCACGAGGACAACTCGGACCGACTGGTGGCCGATGTGCGCGCCGGAGAACTCGACATCGCACTGGTCGGTGTCGCAGCTCGGGTGCCGGACGGAGTGGAATCGATGGTGGTGATCGAGGAGCGGATCGTTGCGGCCGTTCCACCGCAGCATCCTCTGGCAGCACAGGACACGGCGACGTTGGCGCAGGTGTGTGAACACCCGATCATCGCCCTTCCCCCCGGCACCGGGATCCGTGCCGTGTTCGACCGGGACTGCTACGGAGAAGGCCTCGCACCGCAGATCACGTTGCGGGCCAGCGCTCCCGACGCCGTGGCCGACCTCGCTGCCCGCGGCTTGGGGGTGGCGATCCTCAGCGCATCGATGGCGGAGTTCTACGGCGACAAGCTCGTCGCGGTCGAGCTCACGGACTCGCACACCACCGCGCTACTGGCACTGGTGTGGCGGCCCAGAATGGGTCCGGCGCTGACCGAATTGGTTGCGGTGGCGACGCGCAGCTTCAGCGAATCCTCTTGACGGTGAACCACAGTGCGATCAACAGACCCAGCAGCGCCACTGACGGCACCACACCGGGATCACCCCCGATGATCCCGACGACGGCAACGATCAGAGCCAAGAGCGCGAAGAACCCGAGGATCCCCGCGAGCAACTGAAGGTGGTCCTGCGCCGTCACGACTTGACGCCGCCCGCCGTCAGTCCGGAGATGATGCGGCGCTGGAACAGCAGCACCATGATCACCAGGGGAATGGCCACGATGGTGCCCGCGGCCATGATCGCGGCATACGGCACCACGAGCGGATCGTTACCGGTGAACCGCGCGATGGCCACGGTCACCGGTTCGGTCCTGTCACTCGAGAGCTGACTGGCGAGCAGGTACTCGTTCACCGCGGCGATGAACGCGAGGATCGCGGTGGTGAACAACGCAGGTGCTGCGAGTGGGAGCATCACCAGTCGAAACGCTTGGAATCGTCCGGCACCGTCGATCCGTGCGGCTTCTTCGAGCTCCCAGGGCAATTCGGCGAAGAACGCCGCCAGCGTATAGATCGTCAGCGGTAGGACGAACGAGATGTTCGGGATGACCATCGCCTGGTAGCTGCCGATCCAGCCGATGTTGGTGAAGAACTGGAACAGCGGGGTCACCAAAGCGACCACGGGGAACATCGACGCACCCAGGATGATGCCCGTCACCACGTACTTGAAGCGAAAGTCGATGCGCGAGAGCGCGTATGCCGTGAAGATGCCGATGACCAACGCGATCAGCGTGGTCGCGCCGCCCACGATCAGGCTGTTGCCGACCGCACGCAGAAAATTGTTGCCGTTCGCCGTCGACAACGCGTTCTCGAAGTTCTCCCACGTGACGTGCGTCGGCCAGGGCGTCGTGTCGAAGGTGTACCGCGGGTCGCGGAATGCGGTAACGACCATCCAATAGAACGGTGCCAGTCCCCAGACGAGAATGACGACGACACCGAGATAGATGCGAGCTTGCTTCACCGGCCGGGCCCCTTGCGCTGATTGTCCTGAGTGGCAACGGCATTGGCACCGAGGAACTTCACCAGGATGAACGCCACGACGAAGATCATGATGAACGAGATGGTCGACAACGACGCAGCACTGTTGAATCCCTGCCGAATCTGATCCACCACCAGAATCGAGATGGTCCGCGTGGCGGGATTGCCCTCGGTGAGGATGGCCGGCAAGTCGTACATACGCAGCGCGTCCATGGTGCGGAACAGAATTGCCACCATCAACGCGGGCTTGACCAATGGCAGTGTGATCTTGGTGAACCGTTGCCACGCCGACGCGCCGTCCACGCGAGCCGCCTCGTAGACGTCGGTGGGAATCATCTGCAACCCGGCCAGGATCAGCAGCGCCATGAACGGCGTCGTCTTCCACACGTCGGCGATGATGACGGCGAAACGAGCGGGCCAGGCGTCGCCGGTCCACAGAATGTTGGTTCCCAGAATGCGATTGGCGATGCCGTCGTACGCGAAGATGAAGTACCAGAGCTTGGCCGTGACGGCCGTCGGGATCGCCCAGGGAATCAGGATCGCGGCGCGCAGCAGGGCTCGTCCGGCGAAGGTCTTGCCCATGATCACTGCCATTGCGAAGCCGATGACCACCTCGATGGACACCGTCACGACGGTGAAGAACGCCGTGTTTCCGACCGCACCCCAGAACTGAGAACCGAGGGTTCCCGGCGGGCAGGGCACCGATGTGCCCGACGCCGAGGTGCACTGCTGCAGAAGCCAATGCGTGTAGTTGTCGAAGCCGGCAGAACCGCCGGAGACGAACATGCCGGTGGAGGGATCGAGACCGGGATCCTTGGAGAAGGACATCACCAGCGCACGGATCACCGGGTAGACGATGACGATCGCGAGGATCACCATCGTCGGTGCGATCAACAGCCACGCCCGACCCTGCGTCAGGCCGAACCGCTTGTTCTTGGACCGCACATGCCGACCGCGGCCGGGGGACGAGCCCCCGGCCGCGGTGGTTGCGGCGGCCCCACTGGTCACACCAGCAGGTACAGCCATTGGTTCTCCCGAAATCAGTTGGCGCCGGCGGTTTCGATACCGGCCTGCATGTCCGTGATCGCCTGGTCGACGCTCTTCTCACCCTTGATGGCGGCAGAAACGTTGTCCTGCACTGCCTTCGAGACGGCCGGGTAGAACGGGGTGACGGGACGCGGAACTGCGTTCTCGATGGATGCCTTCAATGCGGGAAGGTACGGCATCGCGGCGATCAGTGCGGGATCGTCGTACAGCGACGAGAGCACGGGCGGCAGTGCGCCCTCGGCGATGATGCGCTGAGCCTGCTCACCCTGCAGGAACCGCAGGAAGTCGGCAGCAGTGGCCTTGTTCTCGGAGTACGCACTGATCGCGGCGTTGTATCCACCGAGCGTCGAGGTGCCGACTCCGGTGACTCCGGGAAGCGGTGCGACCGAGTACTTGCCGGCCACAGCCGAGCCTTCCTCCGCCGCGGTGCCGTAGACGTACGGCCAGTTACGCAGGAACAAGGTCTGACCGTCCTGGAACGCCTGCTGGCTCTCGGACTCCTTGAACGTGGTGTCCTG
This sequence comes from Rhodococcus sp. 14-2483-1-2, assembly GCF_002259405.1. Taxonomy (GTDB): domain Bacteria; phylum Actinomycetota; class Actinomycetes; order Mycobacteriales; family Mycobacteriaceae; genus Rhodococcoides. Next base: position 12,556 of record NZ_NPFW01000009.1, read on the forward strand.
GGCCGGGATGACGCCGGTCTCGAACGCGGTGACGAGGGTCTGCAGTCCGGCCTTGGCCTCCGGGCTGTCGACGGTCGGGGTCTTGCCGTCTTCGGCGACGATCGATCCGCCGTGCGCGTTGATGATCTCCGACGCGTTGGCCGTCAGACCTTCGTACGGGGCGAATTGCCCGGCGTAGCAATCGATGTTGTTGTCCCGGGCGACCTGGCAATCCTCGGTGAGCTCGGCCCAGGTGGTGGGCGCCTCGGGGAGCAGATCACTGCGGTAGTAGAGCAGTCCGCCGTTGGTGTTCTTCGGCGCGGCGTACTGCGTGCCGTTGTAGGTTGCGCTGGCGACGGTCGCGGGGAGAACGCCTGCGTTGTCGAGTGCGAACTCGCCCTCCAGCGGCACGAGCCAGCCCTTGGCCGCGAACTCGGCGGTCCAGACGACGTCGAGTGCCATCACGTCGTAGTCGCTCTGCTGAGCCTGCAACTGCTGCACGAAGTCGTCGTGAGCCTGATCGGCGTCGGCGGACTGTTCCTTGAAGGTGACCTGCTCGTCGGGGTGGCTGGAGTTCCACTCCGAGATGATCTGCTGGACGACACCGGTCTCGGTGGTGTCCTGGCCCTCTACATAGGTGATAGGTCCACGGCCGTCGGCGTTTTCGGATGCAGCACCCGAATCGCCGCTCGAACCGCTGTCGCTCGAACAACCGGTGAGCGTCAGCAGCGTGGCTGCCGTAGCAACCACCGCCACCTTCGTGATCAAAGACGCCATTGTTTTCTCCACTAACTTCTACACGGTGGTATGCGCCCGGAGATAGACCCGCAGAATCGTGCTGTGATGCTCCCCCGACACATATGTCGATGGGAACTGTGGCACACAATGCACCGAATGGTGGTCGTTATCGCGTTCCTGAATCGGTCAACCCGGATGTGTCGGAGTCGGCCGGTAGCCTCTCGCTCATGAGTTCGGACAAGATGCTGACGCGGATCGGCGGACTGCTACGCCAGGCCGAGTCCACCGACAATCCACACGAGGCCGAGGCCTTCATGGAGGCAGCTCAGCGTTTGGCCACGTCGGCGTCGGTCGATCTGGCGGTTGCTCGTTCGCACAGTGCGTCCAGGGAGCGGCAGTCGACGCCCAGCCAGAAGGTCGTCCCCATCGGAGAGCCGGGCAAGCGTGGGCTCAAGACCTATGTGCAACTGTTCGTGGCCATCGCCCACGCCAACGACGTCCAGTGCGACGTGTCCCGATCGTCGACGCAGGTGTTCGCCTACGGTTTCGACTCCGACATCGAGACCACCGAGGCCCTCTATTCCTCGCTGCTGATTCAGATGGTGCGAGCCTCGGACGCGTACATCAAGTCCGGTGCCTACCGATCCGAGACAGCCATCCGCACCGTCACCGAAATCAAGAATCGTCGACGCTACACCCGGCGCGAGGAAGTGCCCGTCGCTGCCGTGACGGCACGGCTGAACTTTCAGACCGCGTTCGCGTCGCGCATCGGTCAACGGCTCGGCGAAGTGAAGAAGGACACCGAGGCCAAGGCCATCGAGCAGGAACAACAGGGTGCTGGGACGGCACTGGTGTTGCGCAACAAAGAGATCGAACTACGCGACTACTACCGACAGACATCGACCGCGCGCGGACACTGGCGGGGCCAGAGCGCCAACGCCGGCTACTCCGAGGGTGCCCGAAGGGCCGGGGATCGAGCGGGGCGAAACGCAAGAATCGGTGGTCATGCAGAAATCGACGGAGCGAGCAGGCAGTTGGGTCGCTGACTACTGCGTTCGGGCCGAGGCCGCGAATACCGGCCATCCGATGTGGGTGCGCCACGACGTCGAATCCTCGGTATCGCGTGGCCCGACGGCGTAGACCTCGCGAACGGGCCCCGCGATGGCGAGGCCGTTGGTCTCGACGTACACCCCGAGAGCGCCGTAGGTGACGTCGATGTCGTCATGAGGCCCGTGATGTACCGTCACGGCGAGTTCGGTGGGCTGCAGCGTCAGCGGCCGAATCCTGTTGACAGACAGCGTATTCAGCGTGGGAATGTACACCGTCATGATCCCGCGGCCCTCGGTGAACAACTCGTTGTCGTACAACCCACCCGCAGGACCCGTCGGCTCGACTCCGGCCGCATCGATCTCGGCCATCGCCGTGCTGTACCAGCCGAGCACCTCGGACGCGTCGACCACCTCGGAAACGGCTGCGACCGAACACTGTTCGGTGAGTATGCGTCGCACCTCGATAGTGGGCGGTGTCGGATCCAACAACCGGCGCAGCGCCGTCACCGCTGATCGGGTGTCGTCCAACTGCCGCTCGAGCCGAGTGAGGTGTTCGGTGATCAACCGGGCTCGGGCGTCGGGATCCGGCGTGGTGACGATCGCCCGCACCTCACGCTCGGGCATCTGCATGCTGCGGAACCGTCTGATGATCTGCGCCGTGGCGACCTGATCCGTGGCGTAGTACCGGTAGCCGGTGAAGTCGTCGACGGTGGCAGGTTCGAGCAACCCGGACTCGTGATAGCGCCGCAGAGTCTTGACCGACAGGTGCGTGATGCGAGAGAACTCGCCGATCGTCAGCAATCCGTTCATGTCGACATTCTGACCCCTCCCGGTGGGGGAGAGTCGACTCTCCCCGAGGAGGAGCGTGACGGGTCAGTCGAGGCGCGCGAGCACCAACCGAAGTCCGATGACGCTGGCGATGGGGAACAGGGCCGCGACCAGCCACGGGATGGCTGCGCCCCAGCCGGTGTCGGGGGCGGCGTCGATCACCACACCGAGTGCGGTCGATCCGATGAGCACGCCGATGCCCCCGAGTGAGGCCATGAATCCGTAGTACGAGCCCAGTCGACGTTCGGCGGCCATGCGCGGCACCAGATCCCTGGCCTGTGGCATGGCGATCATCTGACCCAGTGCCAGCAGCAGGACGAACAGGGCGGCCGGGACGAGACCCACCACGCCCTGCAGCTCGAGGGGGGAGGTGGCCGCGACGAGCGCGAACGACGCAGCCATGACGGCGAATCCGATCGGCAACGTGACCCGCGGTGATACCCCGGCGACGCGTCGGGTGATGGGCAGTTGCGCCGACACCACCAGTACTGCCGAGATCGCGAAGAACCAGCCCAGCACGGTCTGCGAGCCCCAGGCGCGTTCGACCTCGAGAGGCAGCAGCAGGTACAGCTGGTTGTAGGCCACCAATTGCGCGCTCATCGCCACCGCGAACAGCACGAAGGTCCGGTTGCGCACCACGTCGGTCCAGCCCGACAGCCATGGGTCGTCACGATGTTCGCCGCGCTCACGCGGCAGCCACCGCACGTGAGCGGCGATGACCAGAACGAAGATCGCCGCAGCCACGAGGCACGCGATCCTGAAATCGACGAGCAGCAGTACCGATCCGACGAGTGGGCCGGTGAACGAGCCGATCTGACTGCACACCGACATCAGCGCGAAGCTCTCGACACGGGTTGGTCCGCCGTCGCGTTCACTCTTGCCCGCCTCGATCGCCACTGCGGATTCGACTGCGGGAGAGAACAATGCGGCCGCAAATCCGATCGCCACCGTGGCGATCAGCACGGCAGGCAGCGAATCGGCGAAAGCGAGACCCACGAATCCCAGTACCCGCAGAGCACAGCCGACGAGAACGACCGGTTTGATGCCCCATCGATCGGCGAGGGTGCCACCGACGAAGAACAGTCCCTGCTGCGAGAAGGTCCTGATCCCGAGGACCACTCCGACGAGTGCGGCACCGAGCCCGAGGTCGCCCGTCAGATGCACCGACAGGTAGGGCAACACCATGAAAAAGCCGATGTTGAAGGTCATTTGGGTGAGGACGAGCAAACGGACGGTGGGGGTGGCGCGCCGCAGATCGACCAGAAACGACCACCGCCATCGCGTCGGCGACCTGTCGGTCCTCGAACTCATGTAACGCGCCCTCCTGCATCGACTTTCTCGACGACGCTACCGGTCTTGCGCACACGCCCCGAGGTGGCACCGGCGAGCGAGACTGCGAGAACCGCCAGTGCAATCAAGGACGCGAGCGGAGCGGCGGTGACCCAGGGTGCTCGCTCGACGGCCGCGACCCCGTCGGACAGTATCAATCCCCAATCCGCAGTGGGGGGTTGCGGTCCGAGGCCGAGGAACCCGAGGGCCGCGAGAGCGAGAGCGACGCCGGGCAGCCGAATCATGGCGTGCCGCAGCACTACCGGAACGACGCTGGGCACGATGGAGCCGAACAGGATTCGCGCGTTCCCTGCCCCGAGTGTCGGCAGGATGGAGATGTACGGCCGAGCGCGGGTCTCCTCGACGAGAGCGGCAGTGTGCGCGGCGAGCGGAGCCCACGTGACGATGAGAACCGCGACGGCCGCCCCGCCTGCACTCGGACCCCAGATCGCTGCGATCAGAATGCCGGTGACCACCGGCGGTGCCGCATTGGTCACCTCGACCAGACCACGCGATGCCCGCGGAACCAGTCCCAGCAGCACGCCGACCACCAGGGCCCCGAGCGTGACAGCCAGCGACAGACCGATCGACCGCAGTGCGCCCTCGGCGACGCGGGCCAACAGATCTCGACCCGACGCGTCCGTTCCGAAGGGGTGGGCCGCTGATGGGGCCGCGAACTTCTCCCGCGTCGTCGCCTGGCCGTCGCGAGGGAGTCCGGCAAGCACCATGACCAGTAGGACGGACGCCGCAGCGATCGGCACCAACCACCGTCGCGGCGACGGATGAAAGACGCCGGACGGGATGGGCATCGCCTTCTCGTGCAGTGCGCTGCCGAGCAGCAGCCGTCGGGCCAGTTCGGCCGCGACACCGAGAGCAGCACTGACGGCCAGTAGAAGAACGATGTCGATCTGCAGGGCGGGAAGATCCTGCGACTGCGCGTCGCCCAGAGTGGTGCGGCCCAATCCCGGTATGGCGAAGACCTTTTCGACGGCCACTGCGCCGCCGGTCATGGCCACCATGACCAGACCGATCTGCGACGCGAGCCCCGGAAGGGCGCGGCGCAGGACCGCCCCGGCGATCTGGGGCCGCGAGAAGCCTGCGACCGTCCACGTGATGACCCACCCCTCGGTGAAGGTGACGGCGATCGCGTCGGCGAGCAGTCGCCCGATCAGCCCGCCCGCAGGCAACCCGAGCGCGAGCGCAGGTAGCACCGCGTACTCGGGACCACTCCAGCCGTAGGCCGGAAACGACAACCACACGGCACCGAGAACAACGAGTACCGACGCGAGCAGAAACTCCGGCATCGAGGTCAGCGCTGCGGCGACACCGCCACCCGTACGTTTCGGGGTGCCGCGCAGTCCGGCCCGCACGCTGGGGACGACCACGAGGGCGGCGACGGCGATCGCAACGAGCATCGCGAAGCCCATCAGCGTCATCGACACCAGTAGCGCATCGAGCGCCCCTGGCAGCACCGGCTGCCCTGTGTTCCACGATGTTCCGGGATTGCCCGACGCGATGCCGGTGAGCCAGTCCCAGAACATTCGCCACGGCCCCGCATCGAGTCCCAAATCGCGGCGAATTGCGTTCAGTGCCTCGGGGGTTGCTTCCTGCTCGGCCGAGCGGGCCCGCAGAATGCTCAGTGCCGGATCGCGATTCGACAGCCACGGCAGCATCCCCACGAGGATGACGACACCGGTGACGGCAACCAGACGCGAGACGGTTGTTCTCACTGCTTACTCGAAGGCGGTCTGGTTGGTGATGAGCGTGCGTTCCCGCGGATCGCGGGCGACACCGGTGAGGCCTGCGGATTCGCCCTGGATGACGCGTTCGTGCAGCATCGGCACAGCCGCATCCTTCTCCAGGATCAGCTTCTCGGCGTCCAGGATCGCGGCGCGGCGGTCGTCTCCGGGCTCGGTGGCCGAGGCGCTCGCCAGCGCCTCGTCCACCTGCGGGTCGCAGAACTGGGAGATGTCGAACGATCCCTCGCAGGCGAAGTCGGAGTACATGTATGCCACCGGATCACCGGAATCGAGCACGGTCGCGCGGGAGAGGATGAAGGCATCGAATGCGCCACTGAGAGCGTCGGTTTCGATGAACTGGTACTCGCGCACCACCTGCTCGACCACGAAGCCTTTCGCCTCGAGTTCCTGCTGCAGCAGTACGGCGACCTCGGGGAGTTCGGCACGGTCGGTGAAGGTGGCGAGAGTGATCTTCTTGCCGGTCGCATCGCCCGCCGGTGTCTCGGTGCGCGCGGGACGGTCCGCCGCCCACGGCAGCGCGGGGCCGAGCAGTCCGTTCGCTGCGTCTGCGCGGCCCTCGTAGACCTGCTCGACCAGACGATCCTTGTCCACCGACTCCCGCGCGGCGGCGCGCATGGCCGGATCCGCGAATACGCCGGCCGACGTGTTCAGGTACAGGGTGTTGGTGCGCGGCATCGGAACCTCGTGCACCAGTGACGGGTTGATGTTGCCGGCCTGCGACACCGGAATGGCCTCCACCACATCGGCGGTGCCGTTGCGGAGCGCTGCTGCGCGGGCCGTACCGTCGGGCACGAAGTCGACGTCGATGCCGGCGAGCTTCGCGGGCTCACCCCAGTAGTTTTCGTTGCGGTCCAGCGTGGCACTGGACGTGCCGTTCACTGCGGTGAGCACGAACGGTCCGGTGCCGGTTCCGACGGGGTCGCTGCCGCCTGCAGAGTAGGCCGCGGGTGCCAGGATGGCGAGCTGTGGGCTCGAGAGTCGTTGCGGCACCAGCGGATCGATGTCCTCGGTGGCCACCTCCACCGTGTCGTCGTCGGCGGCGGTCACCGTCAGCTCGACACCGTCGAGGATGCGCGGCTTCGGCGCGGCGGTAGTGGCAGCAGTCAGTGCGGTGACGACGGCGGCGGAGTCGAGTGGCGCACCGTTGTGGAACCTCACGTCGGGTCGGAGGTCGAAACTCCAGGTGCGCTCGTCGACGCGACTCCAGTCGGTGGCCAAACCAGGCTGGGCATCACCGAGATCGTCGAGGGTGACGAGAGTTTCGGCGGTGGACCAGCGCGAGAGCTTGAAGGCATCGTCGCTGAACTGCGAGAGCCCCGAGCGTGGCGGTTGCAGCATCGCAACGCGGGCCCGATCTGCGGTGTCGTCGGCGGCACCCGACGAGAAGCAACCGGTGAGCGTAAGGGTGCCTACCGCTGCCAGGGTGCCGATGCGGAACATGTTAATAGTCAAAGGATCTCCTGTGATAATCATGCAAGCCGGGGTACGGCGTCGATCAGATCTCGGGTGCGGAAGTGCTGCGGTTCAGTGAGAATGTCTCGCACGCCGCCGGTTTCGACGATCCGGCCGTCGTGCATGACCGATACGTCGCTGCACAGTCGAGCGACCGCCGACAGGTCGTGGCTGACGATCAGCACTGCGCTGGGCAGTCCCGCAAGGACTGCGAGGACCTGCTCGCGCAGATCAGGGTCCAGTCCGCTGACCGGCTCGTCCGCCAGCAGGTACTGCGGTTCGCATGCCACCGCACGAGCGATCGCGACGCGTTGATTCTGACCGCCGGACAGTTCCGGCGGTCGGCGCTGCAGATAACGCTCGTCCAGTCCTACAGCAGCGAGTGCGGCACCTGCCTTGGCTCGATGATCGCCGTCGACGCCGAGGAGTCGCAGCGGCGTCGCCACCAGATCCAGGACACTGCGGCGTGGGTCGAGGCTGGTCGCAGGATCTTGGGGTACGTACTGCACGAGTCTGCGAAACCATCGGAGCGATCGCACGGAACCGGGACGTACTGTGCGCCCGTCCACTTCGATGGTTCCTTCAGAGGGCACATCCAACGCCAGCAGCATGCGCAACAACGTGGTCTTCCCCGAACCGGATTCGCCGACCACTCCTGTTCGACCGTCCGGCGGCAGCGAGAACGAGACACCGTCCACTGCGGTCCGAGACGAGCCGTGCCGAACGTAGGTGCGAGTGATACCCGTGGCCGTCAAGCCCGCACTCATCGCGCCACCAGCTGACGGAATGGGTCGGCGGCGCGAGCTCGATCGAGCATGCGTACCACGAGATCGGACTCCGGACTACCGAGAATCGCTGCCGTGGAGCCAGATTCGACGATACGCCCCGAATCGAGAACCATCAGGTAATCACACAGCCGCGCGGCGACGGCGATGTCGTGTGTGATCATCAGCAGCGATGGCACCTCCCGCAGAGCGTCGAGAACCCGCGCCTGGCTCATCACGTCGAGCGCCGTCGTCGGCTCATCGGCAATCACCAGTGAACTCGCGCGCGCCAATGCGACTGCGATACAGACGCGTTGACGTTGGCCGCCGGACAGCTCGAGGGGGTGCGAGGCCAGGATGCGTTCGGTGTCGCGCAGACCCACGCGCTCGAGCAGTGCGGAGGCGTCGGGCGTGCGTAGTTGCCTTCCGACGGTGACCATCGGGTTCAGCGCGGTGGCCGAATCCTGGAAGACCATCGCCGGTCGGGCGGTGCGCGGCCTGCGGGGCGTCGGAACTCCGGCGACGTCGTGGCCGTCGACGGTGATGCGGCCGGTGCAGGTGATGCCCGGTGGCAGCGCTCCGACCAGTGCCGACGCGATCAGCGACTTTCCCGATCCCGACGCGCCCAGCAGGCCGAGGCGTCGACCCGCGGGGATCTCGAAGGACACGTGCCGGGCGATGCGGGTACGTCCGGCATCGATGCAGAGGTCATCGACGGCCAGCACGGTATCTCCTCAGCCTAGACATGTGAACGAATTCGACAATCGTTATCGATAGAAGACTGTAGGCGAGCCGGACGGACCACACAAATTAGGCTGGCCGGATGAGCAGGGCGAGGGACGCGCAGCGAGCGGCCGTCTACGACGCAGAACAACTGGTCCGCACCATGTTCGATCGCGCCGAGGAGCGGGGCCTTCGCATGGTGCAGGTGATGGGTTCGCAGATCACGCTGCCGATCGAGCGCAAGTTCGCCTCCATCGGCTCGGTGCAGGCGTACGTCGACGCAGTACTCGCACTGGAGTGGGTGGCGGCCACGTGGCCCGAGGCCGGCCGCACGATCACCGTCCGAGCCCGCTCGGGATCGGGTGCTGCGCACTACGAACCGGACACGGCCACCATCGCCGTTCCCTTGCATCACGGCAACAGAGCGTGGGCGCTGCGAGAACTGGTGGTTCTGCACGAGCTTGCGCACCACTTCGCAGACGAGAACGAGCAGCAACACGGAGGCGCATTCGTCGATCGCTACATCACGCTCGTCAGCGAGATCGTCGGCTCCGAGGCCGGGTTCGTGCTGCGGGCGATGATGGCCGAGAGCGGCGTCCGCATCGGCTAGTGGTTTTCGGGTGCATCATGGGAGACGCAGCCCACACGACGAGGAGACCTTCATGACCGTCAAGATCGGTGTTCAGCTTCAGCCCCAGCACGCTCCCGATTACCAACTCATCCGCGACGCGGTGTTGCGGTCGGAGGATGCGGGCGTCGACATCGTTTTCAACTGGGACCACTTCTACCCGCTGTACGGCGATCTCGACGGTGCTCATTTCGAGTGCTGGACGATGCTCGGTGCCTGGGCCGAGCAGACGTCGAACGTCGAGATCGGCGCACTCGTCACCGGCGGCGGTTACCGCAACCCGGATCTGTTGGCCGACATGGCGCGCACCGTCGACCACATCAGCGGGGGCCGCTTGATCCTCGGAATCGGCGCCGGCTGGAACGAGAAGGACTACGACAACTTCGGCTACGAGTTCGGCACGGCCGGTTCGCGTCTGGCATTGCTGAAAGAGAGCCTCGCCAGAATCCGCCACCGCCTCGACGTCGGAAATCCGGCCCCCACCCGCGACATCCCGATCCTCATCGGCGGCGGCGGGGAGAAGAAGACGCTGAAGATGGTGGCCGAGTACGCACACATCTGGCACAGCTTCGCCGACCTCGAGGCGTTGAAGCGCAAGTCGGAGATCCTCGCCGAGCACGGCACCACCGTCGGACGCGACGTCTCGGGGATCACCCGGTCGGTCTCGTGGCCCGGCGCGGACACCGCTCAGGACTTCGTCGACGCCGGAGCAACGCTGTTCACCGTCGGCGTCAACGGACCCGAGTACGACCTGGCCGAGCTGGGCCAGGCCATCGCGTGGCGGGACGCGCACAAGTAAGCCAGCCCACTCCAGTTCGTTGAGCGAAACCCTTGCGCGTGCCGCGTTTGGGTGAGTGGGCCCTGGTCCGCTTAGGGTTTTGTACATGGTTGCCGTACGCGCCTCACGCGCGCTCGTGGTTCTCGTTCTCGGACTGTTGATGGCCCTCACGCTCGCCGCGTGTGGCACGTCGAACTCCGATGATCAGGCGGCTGCAGGTCCGACCGACCTGTGTGCCCCTCCCGGAGTCGACAGTGCGTCGTCCACCCCGACGAACTTCGACGCTGCCGCAGCGGCCGCGACGGAGGACAGGTACACGACGGAGAACGTCACTCCGCTGGACCGAGTGGACACGAACGCTCTGGGATTGGCGACGCCGGGAGTGCTCACCGTCGGCACCCTGTCCGACGCCCCGCCCAGCATCTGCCTGGACTCGACCGGCCAGTACACCGGCTACGACAACGAGCTGCTGAAGGCCGTCGCCGACAAGCTCGGCCTGCAGATCAACTTCTCGGGTACCGAGTTCTCGGGTCTGCTCGCGCAGGTTGCGGGCCGCCGTTTCGACGTCGGTTCGTCCTCGATCACAACGACTGACGAGCGCCGCAACACCGTCGGGTTCACCAACGGCTACGACTTCGGCTACTTCTCACTCGTTGCTCAGACCGGCGGCCCGATCAGCAGGTTCGAGGACCTGAACGCGGGCAGCAGGATCGGCGTGGTGCAGGGCACCGTGCAGGACGACTACGTGGTGAACACGCTCGGCCTCGATCCGGTGAAGTTCCCGGATTACAACACCGCCTACGCCAATCTGCGGACCGGCCAGATCGACGCGTGGGTGGCCCCGTCGCAGCAGGCGGAGGGCTTGGTCAAGCCGGAAGACGGCACGGCGATCACGCAGAACACGTTCTCGCTGAACAACTTCGTCGGCTGGGCCGTCGCTCGCGACAATCAGCCGCTGATCGATGCGCTGAACTCCGGCCTCGACGCGGTCGTCGCCGACGGCACGTGGGCCACGCTGTACTCCGACTGGGTTCCTCGCGAATTGCCCGACGGGTTCAAGCCGGGAAGCAAGGCCGCCCCCGAGCCGGAGCTACCCGACTTCGCCGCCATCGCAGCACAGAACGACGCGAATGCTCCCGAAGCCGTTGCCGTTCAACCCAAATCCACGCTCGCGCAGCTGGGGGACACGTTCTTCGACTGGTCGCTGTACAAGTCCGCCATCCCCGACCTGTTCAAGGTGGGTCTGCCGAACACGCTGATTCTGGCGTTGGCGTCGGGCATCATCGGTACGGTCCTGGGCATGCTGCTGGCCCTGGCCGGCCTCTCTCGCACGCGCTGGCTGCGCTGGCCGGCGCGCGTCTACACCGACATCTTCCGTGGATTGCCCGCCGTGGTCATCATTCTGATCATCGGACTCGGCATCGGACCGGTGGTGCAGGGTGTGACCGGCGGCAACCCGTACTGGCTCGGCGCTGCGGCACTCTCGCTGCTCGCCGCGGCGTACATCGGTGAAATTTTCCGATCCGGTATCCAGAGCGTCGAGGCCGGGCAGATGGAAGCAGCGCGGGCACTGGGCTTCAGTCGTCGTCGCTCGATGAACCTGGTTGTCGTCCCGCAGGGTGTCCGACGCGTCCTGCCTGCGCTGATGAACCAGTTCATCTCACTGATCAAGGACTCGTCGCTGATCTACTTCCTCGGATTGCTCGCCACCCAGCGTGAGCTGTTCGCGGTCGGTCGAGATCTCAACGCGCAGACCGGAAACCTGTCCCCGCTCGTCGCGGCCGGATTGTTCTACCTGGTGCTGACAGTGCCGCTCACCCATCTCGTGAACTACATCGACAAGCGACTGCGCACCGGCAAGGCCGAGCAGACGCTGGACCCGGTCGAGCAGGCCGTCGTCGTGGAAAGAGGCTGACATGACTTCTGTTTCGCTCGTGGGCAAGGACATTCACCTGTCCTTCGGTACCAACAAGGTGCTGCGCGGGGTGAGCATCGACGTCCCGGCCGGCACGACCACGACGGTCATCGGACCGTCGGGCTCGGGCAAGTCGACGCTGCTGCGTGCTCTCAATCGACTGCACGAGCCGGAGCAGGGCGACATCCTGCTCGACGGTAAATCGGTGCTGAAGGACAACCCCGACCAGTTGCGGCAACGCATCGGCATGGTGTTCCAGCAGTTCAACCTGTTCCCGCACAAGAGCGTTGCCGACAACATCGCCCTCGGCCCACAGAAGCTGCTCGGCCTGTCCAAGGAGGCGGCTCGCGCGGCCGCGATGGATCAGCTCGAGTTGGTCGGTTTGGCCAACAAGGCGGATTCGCGTCCGGGCAATCTCTCCGGCGGACAGCAGCAGCGCGTCGCCATCGCGCGAGCACTGGCCATGAAGCCCGAGGTCATGTTCTTCGACGAGGCCACCTCCGCTCTCGACCCCGAGTTGGTCAAGGGCGTGCTGGCATTGATGGCCGACCTCGCCAAGGGCGGAATGACCATGGTGGTGGTGACCCACGAAATGGGATTCGCGCGATCGGTGTCCAACCGGGTGCTGTTCATGGATCACGGCAGCGCCGTCGAAACCGGAACGCCGGAACAGTTGTTCGACGATCCGCACACCGACCGACTGAAGACCTTCCTCTCGCAGGTGCTGTAGCACGTTAGGGCATCCTCGTTGTCCGCGACTTCACCTGAACGTTCCTTTACTTTCGCTTTTGGGTGACAGCGTGCCGTGTCATGAAGCCACTACCCTTGTTCGCGGTTCACGACGGAAGCTCCAAGCGCTCATCATTGACGTGCAAGTACAAGTGCGGCGATGCGTGCTTCCACGAGATTCCCAATACGTCGAAGGGCGAGTACTTCGGCGACATCGTCAAGACCGCGATGTCGCGGCGTGGCGTCATCAAGGGTGGAGCGATGGCAGTGCTCGCCGTGGGCGCGGGCAGTGCTCTCGCGGCATGCTCGACCGACGAGCCCGCCACCACCGGAAGCGGAACCTCGAGCACGTCGGGTGCCGATACCCCGCCCGTCGACGGTGTGGATTTCGTTGCGGTGGAACCGAACACCGAGGACGCGGTCGTGGTACCCGAGGGCTACGAACAAGGCGTCGTCATCCGCTGGGGTGACGCGGTGGTGGCAGGCGCACCGGCGTTCGACTTCGACAACCAGACGGCCGCTGCGCAGGAGAAGCAGTTCGGCTTCAACAACGACTTCGCCGGCCTGCTGCCGATCGAGGGCACGCCCAACGCGCACCTACTGGTGGTCAACCACGAATACAGCACCGAGCCGGCGATGTTCAAGGGCTACGACGCGGAGAACCCCACCCGCGAGCAGTTCGATGTCGCCCTTGCCGCACACGGACTTTCGGTTGTGCAGGTGCAGGGGGAATCCGGCACCGGCAAACTGACGCCTGCCATGGGGCAGTACAACCGCCGCATCACCGGCACCACCGAGTTCGTCGTCACCGGCCCCGCCGCGGGCAGCGATTTCCTCAAGACGAGCGTCGACCCCACCGGCACCACGGTGTTCGGCACGTTCAACAACTGCTCGGGCGGCCTGACACCGTGGGGAACGGTGCTCTCCGGCGAGGAGAACTTCAACCAGTACTTCGGCAACGCCGAGTCGGTCACCGATCCCGTGATGGCGCAGCGTCTCTCGCGCTACGGAGTCGAAGGTGCCGCGAGCGACCGCAAGTGGGAGCGCTTCGACAAGCGCTTCGATCTGGCGCAGGAGCCCAACGAGGTCAACCGCTTCGGATACATCGTCGAGGTCAATCCGTGGGATCCGCAGTCGGCCCCGATCAAGCACACCGCGCTCGGCCGTTTCAAGCACGAGGCCGCAACGATCCACGTCACCGATGACGGCACCGTGGTGGCCTACAGCGGCGACGACGAACGCTTCGACTACATGTACAAGTTCGTCTCCAGTCGAAAGATGATGCCCGGCACCGGCCAGGCCGCGATGCGCAACAACCTGACGTTGCTCGACGCGGGCACGCTGTACGTCGCCACCCTCACCGGCGATACTCCCGACGAGATCGACGGATCCGGCACCCTGCCGTCCAACGGTGAATTCCGTGGCACCGGAACGTGGATCCCGCTGCTCGAGACCGGCGAGAACGGCCGTGGCACGTCCCTCGTCGACGGTATGTCGGCCGAGGAGGTCGCAGTGTTCACCCGTCAGGCAGGCGACAAGGTGGGCGCAACCAAGATGGACCGCCCCGAGGACTTCGAGCCCAACCCGGTGACCGGCAAGGTCTACGTCGCGCTGACGAACAACTCCAACCGCGGCACCGAGGGCAAGGCGGCCGCCGACGAGGCCAACCCCCGCAACACCAACAAGAACGGTCAGGTGCTCGAGCTCGACGACGACCACGCGGGCACGTCCTTCACCTGGAACCTGCTGCTGGTCTGCGGTGACCCGAACGAGGCCGACACCTACTTCGGCGGCTTCGACAAGAGCCAGGTCAGCCCCATCTCGTGCCCCGACAACCTGGCGTTCGACGCCAAGGGCAACCTGTGGGTCTCCACCGACGGCAATGCTCTCGACTCCAACGACGGCCTGTTCGCCGTAGTGCTCGACGGCCCACGCCGAGGTGAGACCCGCCAGTTCCTGACGGTTCCCGCCGGCGGTGAGACCTGCGGTCCCATCGTCTCCGACGAGCGGGTCGTGGTGTGCGTACAGCACCCGGGCGAGAGCGACGACGCCACCGCCGACGCACCGATCTCGCATTGGCCCGACGGCGGCGACACCCAGCCGCGGCCCTCCGTCGTCGCAGTGTGGAAGTCTGCGTAGCAGTTCGGAATCGGCAGTGAACCGAAAGCGCCCGCAGTCGAAAGCAGTCGACTGCGGGCGCTTTTCCGTTCTCGCGCTACTGGTGTGGTTGCGAGACGTACAGGTGGACGGGCGTCACCAACGAGCCAGTGCCCTCAACGATTCCGGCGTGCCCGCGTAGTGATTGACGTCGGTACGCCCGTCGATTCCGGGAATCGTGCCGCGATCGGTGAACTGCCAGAACAGCCACTGAGTCCAGCCGCCGGGCAGCGGCCCCAGCTCGTCGTCGTAGTCGGCGATCCACAGCGGATAGTTGTTGAACTCGTGGGTGTCGGCCATCGCCGTCCGCCAGAAGTTCGGATAGGTGTAGATGATCGGCTGACGGCCGGTCAGCGTCTGGACGGTATCGAGGTACCGGTGCGTCCAGTCGATCACCTCGGCTGGCGACCGGCCCTTCGCATCTTCGAGGTCGAGCACGGGCGGCAGATCGCCAGGTCCGTTGATGCCCAGCACCAGTGCCGAGTAGTACGCGCCCTGCAACTCTGGCGAGAGCGTCACATCGGCGTAGTGGTACGCCCCGCGCGCCACGTTCGCCGTACGCATGACGACGGAATCCTCGACGAAAAACGGGTTGACGTAATCCAGCCCTTCGGTGGCCTTGACCATCGCGAATCCGTGGCCTGCAGCCTTGACGGCGTGCCAATCGATCGCGGTGCCGTCGATGTGTTGCCACGACGAGACGTCCGGTCCCTGCGGAACGGCGGACGCTATCCCTGGCGCAGCACAGGCGATGACACCGACCGACAACAATCCGAACAGGGCACGCAACGTGCGGGAGAAGACCACTCGGGTGAGATTAGGGGCCCGGACCTGGGCACTCAATGGTGAACAGTCACTAATGCACTCTGTTCACAGACGTGGTTGAGTCGTCACTGATGAGACGTGGGTAACACTCACGCTGCCGACAGCGACATACCCAGAGTCGGCACGAACAAACCCAATGGAAACACGAACTACATCTCTTGGCTCGGAGGCGCACCCATGACTGTCGTGAACGATCTCTCGCATCTGGCTCTCACGGAACTCGACCCGTCCGACTACGCGGTGCCGACCATCGCGCCGATCCGAAGCACCGGACACCTCGACCCTGTGTTCTGCATCCATCCCCTGGTGGGTCTGGTCGACTGCTACGTGGGTCTGGCAGCTCACGTCGACGACGACCGCCCCATCTACGGCGTCCAGGTACCCGCGTCCGGTGAGCGCGCCGAATCCTTCGCAGCACTGGCGGCGCAGTACGCCGACGACATCGCTCGCATCCAGACCGACGGTGCCGTCCACCTTCTGGGCATGTCGTTCGGTGGAGTTCTCGCCCACGCCATCGCCGTCGAACTGCAGAACCGGGGCATCACCGTCGGCGCACTGACGCTGCTGGACAGCGACCCTGTGCTGGCCCGCGCCGAGGGCGTAGATCTCCTCGGAGCCATGGGCGACGAGATCGATCGCAGCCATGTCGAGGAACTGCTCGCCGTCGCGTCGCACAACGACGAACTCGTCCAGCGCCACCTGCCCGGCATCTACTTCGGCGACATCCTGGCCGTCTCGTCCCTGGGCACCGACTCCGGTTCCGCGTGGCATCCCTTCGTCTGCGGCACCGTCGCCAAGTACCTCGTGCCCGACGCAACCTCGTTCGACGTCGTCGGCCCTCTCGTCGAGAGCTACCTCGACTGACCCTGCTCGCTACCCCAGCCAGTCCAGCACGGCCGCGGCCGTCCAGGATTGCTGCATGCTGCCGAGCGGCTTGCCCGTGAACGGCTCGTAGTACTCGGCGAAGCTGCCGTCGCTGGCCTGGCGCAAGCCTTCGTCGCGCAGCGACAGTGACCGCTCCGACCACCCCCGACGCGCAAACGCCCACGAGAACAGCCACGTCATCACCGGCCATACCGGCCCGCGCCAATACTCACGGGCACGGAAATCCTTCGACACCGGCGACGTCGACGGCGGAACCGCGTACCGCAGATCCGGATGTCCACAGAATCGTGTGCCCTCGAAGATCCGCAGTAGGTTGCGCTCCTGCTCGCGCGGCAGTCCGCCGCACAGCAACGGAGCGAACATCGCGATGGTCTCGGTGCCGATCCACTGACCCGTCCGCAGATCGAAGTCACGGGCCCCACCGGAGCGCGCGTCCGTCGTCGCGATGACTCCCTTGCGGAACTTCTCCGCCCACGACCGCAGCTCCCGAACATCGGAGTGGGGACGCGAATGGTCCTCGCCGATGGTCGCGAGCACATCGCAGGCCACCGCGAAGATGGCGCTGACGAACACATCTTCGACGGCAAAGCTCATTTTCGTCTTCAATGCGTCGTCGTCGTACCCGACCTGCTTCATCTCCTCGACGAGCCAGATGTAGCGGTCGTACTCGAGATTGCTGGGCCGCTGGGAGGCATCGGAGATGACCGCCTTGTCCTCCCGAAAGTACGGATCCATCTCTCCGGGAACCACGTTCGCGTAGGCCGAATCCCACCGTGGCGAATTGTCCATCCCCGACTCCCAGCCGTGGAAGACGGCGACTCTTCCGTTGTCGTCGACGTCGCGGGCCTGGGCTAGCCAGCGATGCCACCGCACCAGATCACCCCAGCGTCGATCGAGAAACTCCTCGGCGACGGCACGCGTCGTGCGTCCGTGGCGCTTGGAATGATCGAGGATGCGCTGCACGGCAATCGCGTGCACCGGTGGCTGGGTGATGCCCGAGGTCTGCGGGTTCATCGGCGCGTGCGGGGCGAGCGTGCCGGTGGCCCACCGCGCCGGACCGGGAAAGTATCCGTCGACACCGTTGGCGAAGACGATGTGCGGGATCATCCCGTTCTTCCACTGCGCCGAGAGCAGCGTGTCCATTTCCACCACGGCGCGCTCGACACTCAGCGGTGCCAGCCCGACGGAAACGAACGCCGCGTCCCAACTCCACATGTGCGGATACAGCCTCGGGGCCGCGCTGGTCATGGTACCCAGGTCGTTGCCCCTGAGCAGATATGCCGCGCGCGCCGCCAACTGCGTGGAAGTGAAACCTCGATCGCCCATGCAGACAGTTTGCGTCCGCGCGCGCGATTCCGCTCGTTTCGATTGCGGACCGACCCTGTCCGCGATCCTTCCTACAGTGGTTTTCACCAGCCCACCCAGGAGGAAACAATGGCCACCGAGAACACCGACATCGAGAAAATGCTCGCCGAACAGCGCGCGAACTTCCTCATCACGGTCCGCGGCATCAGCGAAGAACAGGCGCACACCCGAACGACCGCCAGCGAGCTCACCCTCGGCGGACTGCTGCATCACGTGATCAGCAACGAACGGCACTGGATGAAGGTGATCGCCGAACTCGACGACACGGCCGAGTTCGACATGGAATCCGCCGGTGGCGAATACGTCATGGCCGAGAACGAAACGGTCGCGGGGTTGATCGCCGAATGGGAAGAGGTGGCACGCTCCACCTCGGCTGCGCTGGAGACGTTGGACCTCGACCTGTCGGTCCCGGTGCCGACGGCACCCTGGGCACCCGAACGCATGTGGCAGAGTGCGCGATTCACAGTGCTGCACATCCTGCGCGAGATCTCCCAACACGCGGGACACGCAGACATCATTCGCGAAGAACTCGACGGCTCGAACACCACCCAGACCTGGGCGGCCGCGGCGGGGATGAGCTTCTAGACCGTCTGGTTACTGTGGCTGTATGACTCGTACTGCGTTGGTGACCGGAGCAAGCCGTGGCCTCGGGGCCCACATCGCCCGACTGCTCGCCCCGGATCACCACGTCCTGCTCGGCGGACGATCGACCGAGTCTCTCGCACCGATCGCGTCGGAACTGGCCGGATCCACCCCGTGGCCGGTGGAGCTGACCGATCCCGACGCGGTGGCGGCGGCCGCGGCGGGCATCGATTCTCTGGACGTGTTGGTGCACAACGCCGGAATCGCGGCGCTGGGGACGGTCGAGGAGTCGACGGCCGAGGATTGGCGGCGACAGTACGAGGTGAACGTCATCGCCGTCGTCGAGCTGACCCGGCTGCTGCTGCCGGCGCTGCGAAAGGCGAACGGTCATGTGGTGCTGATCAATTCGGGTGCCGGCATTCGCGCGAACCCCGGTTGGGGCGGTTACGCGGCGAGCAAGTTCGCACTGCGGGCCTTCGGGGATGCACTGCGGCAGGAAGAGCCGGCGCTTCGCGTGACCTCACTGCATCCGGGACGCATCGACACCGAGATGCAGCGGGAAATCGTCGCGCACGAGGGTGGGGAGTACGACGGCTCGAAGTTCTTGCAGCCCAGCACCGTTGCCCGTGCAGTGCGCAATGCGATCGATACGCCTGCCGACGCTCATCCCACGGAAGTGGTGCTGCGCACCAGGTGAGTGGAAATGCCCTCGGTCGTTGCGCAGGCTCCACTCCGGCCTCGTAGTAGGGGTCGAGTTTCCGCTCATAATAGGTGGTTTGGCGTAAGACGCTGAATTGCATCCTCCGCGCGCCTTCGGTGAGCACCCGTTCAGCGCTGTGTTGCTCTGTGGGCGTGCGGTTCACCGAGGGTCGTCGAGTTGTGCTTGCATCGTCGTGGTCAGCTCGCTGAGGAAGCTTTCGAATTGGGCCAGAAGTTCAGGGTCGTGGGTGGCCATCATCGCGTCGAGACGGTGTCCGAGGGGGCCGAAGAATTGCTCGGCCATCTCGTGCACGTTCGACCCGCTGCGTAGGGTTACCGTTCGGCGGTCAGACCCTTCTCTGGTCCGCACGACGTGCCCGGCACGTTCGAGTCGGTCGATCAACGACGTCGTCGCGCCCGAGGTGAGCAACACTCGCTCGGCCAATCGGGATGGTGACAACGGCCGACCGCGTTCCTCGGCGTAGACGATCTCCATCAGGGCTTCACCGTCGGTGGCGTGCAAACCTGCCCACTGAGAGAACCGTCGACCGAACTGGTTGAACGCCGACCCGTAGATCCGAAGCCCCTCCATCAATCGCGCGCGTTGCTCGGCGATATCGGGATGTTGATCGGCCATCGAACTCCTTCACCCTTCTTTTCGCACACACGCCCAATCCGACGCACCGGGTCCGAGTTGACACTTTACTGCGCTCCAAAGTAACTTCACCATCAAGCTACTTTACTATGGAGGTATTCGTGACCGGAATTTCCCAATCCACCCGGCGCTGGTTGGGGCTGATCGCAATCGCCCTCGGAGTTGCACTGATCGTGGTCGACACCACCATCGTCAATGTCATCGTCCCCTCGATCATCGATGATCTCGGCGTCAATTCCGCTCAGTCGCAATGGATTCAAGAGTCCTACGCCATCATCTTCGCCGCGCTGCTGCTACTGGTGGGACGCATCTCCGACATCATCGGAGCTCGCCGTATATTTCTGATCGGTGTCGTGGTCTTCGGACTGTCGAGCTTGCTCGCAGGACTTGCCTCGAGTGGCGGCCTACTCATCGGTGCCAGATTCCTCCAAGGTGCAGGTGCCGCACTGATTCTGCCGACCTCGCTGGCGCTGTTGAACTCGATGTTCACCGGCCAAGCGCGTGGACAGGCGTTTGCAGTGTGGGGGTCGACCATCGGGGCCGCGTCGGCCCTGGGTCCACTGCTCGGTGGATGGCTTGCCGAACATGCCTCCTGGCGTTGGGCATTCGGAATCAACATCCCACTCGTAGTTCTCATCCTGATCGGTTCCGTCCTGTTCCTCGACCGTTCCCCCCGTGGCAGTGGGCGAGTCGATGTTCTCGGCGCACTACTGTCGATTGCAGGCCTGGGCCTGCTGGCGTTCGGTTTGATCGAGGGAAGAACCTACGGCTGGATCACCTCGTCCGAACCGTTCGACGCGTTCGGTGTCAGCTGGAGCGGTGGTCTGTCGCCGGTGTTCGTGGCACTGGTCGTATCGGTGTTGTCGCTCATCGCTTTCACGCTGCGCCAACGCGCTCTCAGTCGAGGCGAGCAGGCCGGCGAAGCACTGATGAATACCCGACTGTTCGCCATCGCGTCGTTCCGCGGAGGGAACATCGCGACCTTGCTGATCGGTCTCGGAGAATTCGGCATCATCGCGGTGCTACCGCTGTGGCTTCAATTCACGCTCGGGTACAGCGCCCTACAGGCCGGACTGATGCTCGTGCCGATTGCAATCGGCAGCTTCGTCGCCAGCGGTGCCAGCTTCGGGCTGGCCGCGAAAGTGACTCCGCTCAACCTCGTTCGGCTCGGACTGGCGTTGGAAGTGATCGGTCTTGCGGGCCTCGGCCTCGTCGCCGCGGTGGACAGTCCGTGGTGGCACATCGCTCTCGTGTTGTTCTTCTATGGAATCGGAGTCGGATTCGCCACCGCGCAGGTCACCAACGTCGTGCTCAACGATGTGCCCGAATCCAGCGCCGGCCAAGGCTCCGGTATCCAGAGTGCCTTCCGTCAGTTGGGATCCGCGCTCGGTATCGCCGTATTGACCACCACGTTCTTCACCACCCTCGGCTCCCGACTCCGGGACAGCCTGGCCGGAGCACAGGACGCCGACGCTCTCACGCGGTCGGTCACCGACAGCGCCGGCGGCGCAATAGCGGGATACGCCGGCCGACCCGAAACCGAGTTCGTCGCCGACGCTGCTCGCGCTGCCATGACTCACGGCATCACCCTCGGCGGCTACATCGCGGCAGGCTTCGTCGTGATCGGCTTGATCGCCACCGCCCTGATTCCGAACAGGCCCACTCCGACAGAATCGATCGTCCGCAACGATGGTGCCGGCCTGTGAACTTACGATCGTCACCACAGGACGAAAACACGAGCAGCCGGTCCCACTGCGCCGAGCCGCAGAAAGATCCGGATTGCCGTCGCGAACAGCCATCGCGCTCGAGCACATTCGTCGAGATGTTCTACGAGGCGAACAGGCAACCCCGCACTACCGCAGGGCATCTCAGCACCGAAACGAACCGGAACATCGAAAGATGAGTGTCGCCTCGATTCTCCTCGACGCGAGATCACCACCTCCAGGGTGGATACCGAACTCTCCTCTCCGACTTGACAAACCCCGGCCCGCCCGCGGGAGGTCCGCTATCCGTCGCGAGCGCACGTTTCCGCCACTGAACAAGGCCATGAGGGTGACGCAGACGAGGTTGCTACCGTTCTTCTCGCAATGTTGTGCTGTTCGGACCTGAAGGGGCGGTAGTCGTGAACTCCAGACCGACCCCGCGTGACCAGTTTCTGCAATCCGCGTACCGGTTACTGGCTGAGCTGGACACGACCGATCTGGCGCGCTCGATATCCATAGCGGATGTCGTCGACGATGCCGGTCTGTCACACCAGACGTTTCACAACACGTACCCGGGCAATTCCCGCAGCGGCGGTTCGGGCGGTAAGGAAGCATTCGTCGCGGACCTTCTCGACAACCTCACCGTGAACTACAGCGGGACCGTCGCATCCACCGATCCGACGACCGGCTTGCGCGACGCGGCTGCCCCTGTGTCCGCCCTGTTCGATGACCTGACGTCGGGATTGATGCGACGCCGCCTCATCGCCGTGCTGTTCGCAGCCGACCACGACGGAGCCCGCAAGGCCGTCACCCCGGAGTTCGATCGACTCGATGCAGACTTCCGCACCGTGGTGGGTCAGGCGATCCAGGCCCAGGGTGGGTCCGTGCGTCGGCCGTTGTCGTTGACGTCCCTGTCCACTGCCCTGGGCGCACTTCTCGATGGCTACGCGCTCCGCGAGATGCTCACGCCCGGTTCGGTTGCCACGGGGGAAGTAGCCAACACAGTCACCTCGATACTGCGATGGGCCATCGACCCGGTGCATTCCGATCGAAATTCGCCCGAACCCGAACCCGTCGACGCGCTCGAGGATGCCGCTTTCCTCCGCCCCGATCTGGAGGCCGACGTCATCGCGGCGACGGAGGCGCTCTTCCTCGACAACGGATACTTCCTGGTCACGCTCACCGACATCGCTGCAGCAGCACGAATCCGAGTCGGGGATCTTCGACGCCTGTTTCCCAGCAAAGTCGACATCATCGTCGCCGCACTGAAGCCCGAGTTCGATCGCGTCCTACGGTTGCGTCGAGCCGACGAGCGCCTCGGCATCGAGCCCGCCGTTGCGCTGCAACGCACCCTGATCTCGCTGGCGGAGTTCGTGATTCAGAACCGCGCGATGAGCTCGGGAATGCTCCTCGCCTTGAGCTTCGAGCAGTTCCAGCAGCCGAGCACGATCACGACAGTCATGGAGAACCTGTATCTACCCGCCGCCGTCGTCCCCATCCTCGAACGCGGACGCGAAATCGGTGTGTTCGGCGACGAGGCACCCGTGCCCGAGGTGGCAATCATGCTGACCAACAACGTTCTCTTCCGATGCCTGACGCGCCCTGACGACACCGCGTGCGACGTCGTCACCGGTGTGCTGCGAGTACTGATGCCGGGAGTATCGACCAGGACGCCCTGACATCACCCGACCCGAAGGTCCGCCGCAGGTCTGGAACTCGGTCTGCGAAAGTCCTACGGTTGAGTCATGGCACTGTCGAAGGCAGAACGCGAAGAGTTTCTGGCCGAGTCTCACGTCGCCGCGCTGTCCGTGGCCGCGGGCCCGGATCGTGGTCCGTTGACCGTCCCCATCTGGTACGACTACACACCTGGCGGCCAGGCCTGGGTTCTCACCGGCAAGACGTCCAGAAAAGCCGAATTGATCAGAGCTGCAAGGCGGTTCACCCTCATGATCGAGCAGTCGAATCCGACGATCAGATACGTGTCCGTCGAGGGACCGGTTGCGCGGGAAGAGCCGAGTACGCCGGAGCTACTACGCGCCATGGCTGCCCGCTACCTACCGCCGGAGAAGGTCGACGGCTACCTCGAGATGGCCAACAGCGAGCACGAAGAGAACGTGGTGTTCCACCTGCAGCCGGAGCATTGGCTGTCGGCCGATCTGGGCGCGATCTGAGAGAACGCGCCAGTACCGTCTTCCTGTATCAAGAAGTCGGTGTCAGGGCGTTGCCGGGCGGGATGGTCGCGCAGTTGCTGTACGTCGGCCCACCGGCAAACCGCTCGGTCAAGAACTGCAGACTCTGAGCCTCGAATGCCGGGAAGGCTTCGCTGTGCGTCAAACCGTCGTACTGCGCATACTGCACATCGACGCCCCGGCCGCAGTATTCGTACGCCAGTCCCTGTACATCCGCGGTGATCATGACGGAATCGCCGATCGGATCGGCGTGCCCGACAGCCAGGAACATCGGCGTCCGCGGAGTGCCCTGGCTACCCATGATGTTGTCGTCGATCGCCGCCACCACCTCGGGCACGTCGAGCATGGAGGTGTACGGCGCCTTGACCATCGACGCGTCGGTGAGTGTCGGGTAGTCGTCGGCGAACTGGGCGATGCACTCCTGATCGACCTGATCGATCACCTGGCGGCCGTAGTCGGAGATAAAATCGTCCAGGTCGAGACCGTAGGCGCGTTCGTAGGCGACGATCAGCGCCGGGATGACGCCCGCCCACTCCTTGCTTCCGCTGACGTACGGCAGGTTGTGAGCCAGGTCGACGGGCAGTCCGCCGGCAGCCGCTCCGACGAGGTTCAGCTCGGGTGCGTACTCGGGGGCAATCTCGGCACCCCACTGCGTCGGGACGGAGCCTCCGGAGTATCCGACCATGCCGACGGGTGTGCTCGACGGAAGCTGTAGGAAGGACTGAGCCGCACGAATGCCATCCAGCGCTGCGTAACCCGACTGCCGCCCGATCGTCCACTCGAGCTCCTCACCCTCGTAATCCGGCACGACGACGGTGTAGCCCGCTGCGAGGTAGCCTGCAATGACCGCCTGTTCCGCGCCGGCGATGGGACTCGTGGACCCGCCGCTGAGTGTGTACGAGGGATTGCACTGAGAGCCGAGGGCGTCGTACGCCATGTGGTACGAGACGATCCGCGTCGGCCCGGGGACCAAGGGTCGCAGGACGGTGGCGACCGTGACGACTCCGTCACCTTGCTGATCGGTAGTTCTGTACAGCACCTGGCTACCCGTGATCGGGGTCGGCTGGGTGGGGGTACGGAACGTCATGGGCCTCGACCGAAGCACCGTTCCCGGGGAGACGTCCAGGCCGCCGTCCCAATCGTAGAACGGATCGTCGGCCGGAATCGGTGAGCCGGGCCCCGGATCTGCCTGTGCAACAGGGACACTCACGAGCGTGACGGACCCGAGAACCAGGACGACGAAGGCCACCAGCCTCGTCGCGAATCCTTTACCGACCTGTGACATGGAACAAATTAAAGCCCCGACCTCGAAGTTATGGACGGAAATCGCCAGATTTTCATCCACAACTTCGAGTTCGGCGGAGGGTCACTTCAGGACGATGTTCACCATTCGACCCGGGATCACGATGATCTTGGTCGGGGCCTTGCCGTCGAGCAGGGCCACGATTTTCTCGTCGGCCAAAGCCGTCTTCTCGACGTCGTCCTTCGTCGCATCCGCGGGGACGGTGATGCGGCTGCGGACCTTGCCGTTGACCTGGATGGGGTAGTCGACGGTATCGGCGACCAGCCACTTCTTCTCCACGCGCGGGAAGGGCCCGTGCGCCAACGACTTCTCGTGACCGAGCTTGCTCCACAGTTCCTCGGACAGGTGCGGGGCGAGCGGAGCGAGCATCAGGATCAGTGGCTCCACCACTCCGCGCGGCGCACCGTCGGGGTACGCCTTGGTGATGTGGTTGGTCAGCTCGATGAGCTTGGCACCGGCCGTATTGTCGCGCAGCGCAGCGTAATCCGCGTGCACACCGTCGATCACACGGTTCAACACCCGCAGCGTGTCCTCGGTCGGCTTGTCGTCGGTGACGCGGACCTCGCCGGTCACCTCGTCGAGCGCCAGTCGCCAGACGCGCTGCAGGAACCGCTGCGCGCCGACGACGTCCTTGGTCGCCCACGGCCGTGAGGTGTCCAGCGGCCCCATCGACATCTCGTAGAAGCGCAGGGTGTCGGCACCGTACTCGGCGAAGATCTCGTCGGGGGAGACCGAGTTCTTCAGGGACTTACCCATTTTGCCGTATTCACGGTTGACGGGCTGGTCCTGATAGAAGTAGCCGCCATCGCGCTCGATCACCTCGGCCGCGGGCACGTAGACGCCGCGCGCATCGGTGTAGGCGTAGGCCTGGATGTAGCCCTGGTTGTAGAGGCGACGGTACGGCTCGCTCGAGCTGACGTGGCCCAGATCGAAGAGCACCTTGTGCCAGAAGCGCGAGTACAGCAGGTGCAGCACCGCATGCTCGACGCCACCGACGTAGAGATCGACTCCGCCGGGATCGTTCGGTCCGTGGATCTCCGGACGCGGTCCGACCCAGTACTTTTCGTTCTCGGGGTCGGCGAAGGCCTCGGAGTTGGTGGGGTCGATGTAGCGCAGCTGGTACCAGGAACTACCGGCCCACTGCGGCATGACGTTGGTGTCGCGGGTGTAGGTCTGCAACCCGTCGCCCAGATCGAGTTCGACGTTGACCCACTCGCTGGCCTTCGCCAACGGCGGGGACGGCTCGGAGCCGGCGTCGTCGGGATCGAACGAGACCGGTGCGTAGTTCTCGACCTCCGGAAGTTCCACCGGCAGAGCGGAATCCGGCAGGCCATGCGGGTTGCCCTCGGAGTCCCAGACGATCGGGAAGGGCTCACCCCAGTAGCGCTGGCGAGCGAACAGCCAGTCGCGCAGCTTGTACTGAATGGTGCCGCGGCCGGTGCCGTCGGCCTCCAACCGCGCGATGACGGCAGCCTTGGCCTCGTCCACGGGCAGGCCGTCGAGGAAGTCGGAGTTCACCAGCGCGCCGTCGCCGACATATGCCGCCTCGGTGACGTCTCCGCCCGAAATGACCTCGCGCACAGGCAGACCGAACGCCGTGGCGAACTCCCAGTCGCGTGCGTCGTGCCCGGGTACAGCCATGATCGCACCGGTGCCGTAGCCCGTGAGCACGTAGTCGGCGATGAACACCGGCACCTGCTCACCGTTGACCGGGTTGCTCACGTAGGCACCGATGAAGACGCCGGTCTTCTCCTTGTTCTCCTGCCGCTCCAGATCCGACTTGGCGGCGATCGACGCGCGATATGCCGCAACGGCTTCCGCGGGAGTGGCGGCTCTGCCCGTCCACTTGTCGGACACGTCGGAAGGCCACTCGGGAGCAACCAACCCGTCGACCAGTTCGTGCTCGGGGGCGAGCACCACGTAGGTCGCACCGAACAGCGTGTCCGGGCGGGTGGTGAACACCTCGATGTTCGAGAACGAGACCTGGGCACCGCGCGATCGCCCGATCCAGTTGCGCTGCATGGTCTTGACCTTCTCGGGCCAATCCAGGTACTCGAGGTCGTCGACCAGGCGGTCGGAGTACGCGGTGATGCGCATCATCCACTGCCGCAGGTTCTTTCGGAACACCGGGAAGTTGCCGCGATCACTGCGTCCGTCGGCGGTGACCTCCTCGTTGGCGAGCACCGTACCCAGACCGGGGCACCAGTTGACCATCGAGTTGGACTCGTACACCAGACGGAAGCCGTCGATCACCTCACGACGCTCGCCGACGGTCAGCGAGTCCCAGGAACGGCCGTCGTCCAACGTGCGCTCACCCGAGGCGAACGCCGCCTCGAGTTCCGAGATGGGCCGCGCTTTGCCGAGGTCCGCGTCGAACCACGAGTTGAAGATCTGCAGGAAGATCCACTGTGTCCAGTGGTAGAAGTCGACGTCCGTCGTCGCCAGGGACCGTCGGCGATCGTGTCCGAGGCCCAGCCGACGCAACTGGCGTCGCATGTTGGTGATGTTGTCCTCGGTGGTGCTGCGCGGGTGCGTGCCCGTCTGCACGGCGTACTGCTCGGCCGGCAGACCGAACGCGTCGTAGCCCAGTGCGTGGAGCACGTTGCGACCCTGCATGCGGTGATACCGCGCGAACACGTCGGTGGCGATGTAACCGAGAGGGTGACCGACATGCAGGCCGCTGCCCGAGGGGTACGGGAACATGTCCTGGACGAACAGCTTGTCCTTCGGGACGTCTCCGGCGAGGGTTCCGACCGGGTTCGGAGCGTCGAAAGTGCCCTGTGTCTCCCACAGGTCCTGCCACTGCTCCTCGATGTGCCCGGCGAGTTCGGCTGTGTAGCGGTACTCGGGGGCGGACTCGGTGGGTGCTTCAACGGAATCGGTCACACCTACCAGCCTAAAGTGTGACGCGGCCCGGCTGGTACCAGGACCTCGCTGCGCCGTATCCTGGCCAGGTGGTCATCGTCTCGGTTGTGTTGTTCGTGCTCGCCCTCGTCGTCGGCGCTGTCGCCCTCGCGTCGCTGCTGGGCCGGCTCCCACGCAACCGTTTCGCCGGTGTCCGCACCGCCGAGGCCATGCGTGACGACGAGACGTTCACCCTCGCCAATCGCGTCGCCGGTCCCACCACCGCCGCATCGGCCCTGGTGCTGGCCATCGGCGGCGTGGCCGCTCTCGCACTGAGCGGCATCGCCGCCGTCGTGGGCGTCGTCGTTGCCCTCGTGGCCGCGCTGTTCATCGCCGCGGCCGGCGGATCCATCGGGGCCCGCGCAGCAGCGGCCGTTCCGCCACCCGCCGAGGCGGACGGATGCGGAAGCTCGTGCATCTCGTGCAGCCTCAAGGACGCCTGCCAGCCGAGCTGAGCAGATGAAGGCGAAGGCACTACGCACGTTCGACCCGGCCGGAGTCGTCTTCGGCGTCGTCGTCCCCCTTGCGGTAGCCGCACTCGGACTCGTCCTGGCATACCTGTGGCAAGGCCGCCTGCCGGAGGAGGTCGCCACTCACTTCAGCGGCACCGAACCGGACGACTTCTCCAATCCGCTCTCCAACGCCTGGACCCTTGCGATCGTGATCGTGCTGGTGGGCGGCGGGTGCAGCGCCGTCGCGTCGTTGGCTCGGGTGCTGCTGATCATGCGTCGCACGATGCTGATCATCGGGCTGACCGTCGTCGGGCTGATCGGTGTTCTGCAGATCGCGACCCTTGTTCGCGAACTGGACATGCCGACCGCGCAGAGCGTCACCATCCCCGGTTGGGCCATCGCGGTGGGGACCGTCGTCGGCTTCGCGGCCGGGCTGTTCGGCGCGTCGCGACTGCGTGACCACCGCGAACGCGTCGTCGCCACGTCTGCGCCGCATTCCGATCTCCCGCGGTGCAGCCCCGAATTACCCCTGGTGGTCCGCGTCGGTGCCAGTCGCATCGCCGGTATCACCGTCGTGGCAGTGTCCCTGGCCGGGGCCGCTCTGACGTGCTATCTGTCCAGCTCACTGTGGCCGATCTTCCTGTTCGCCCCACTGACGATTCTGATTCTGTCGTTGCTGCGATTCACCGTGCACATCGACAGCGACGGCCTCTTCGTCTCGAGCCTGGGCATGGCGGCATTCGATTACGGAATCGACGAGATCACCGGCGCCTCGGTTCGGGCGGTCGATCCCTCGAAGGAGTTCGGCGGTTGGGGTCTGCGGGCCAAGGGACGCGGAAACTACGCCGTCGCCACCGAGGCCGGCCCCGCGGCCTTCGTCACCTTCGCCAACGGGGACCGGCTCACCATCGGTTCTGCCGACGCAAAGAAGATCGCAGGCACTCTCAACTCATTGACCGCCCGCACTCGCAGCGCCACGGTGGATTAAGTTAGCCGAGTGAAGTTGTTGCGGGATACCGTGCTGGATCCCTTCCTGTTGGGAATCTTCGCGGTCGCAGCGCTGGCGAGCCTCTTCCCGGCGACCGGCACAGCGGGGGACGTACTGGGCTGGGTGACGCGCATCGTCATTGCGCTGCTGTTCCTGATCTACGGCGCCCGACTCTCGCCCCGCGACGCCTGGAACGGCGTCAAACACTGGCGGCTGCACTCGGTGATCCTGGCGTGTACGTACCTGCTGTTCCCGGCGCTCGGGCTGGCCCTGCGGATCCTCGTCCCCGGCGTCATCAGCGACGACCTCTACACCGGAATGCTGTTCCTCTGCCTGGTCCCCTCGACCGTGCAGTCCTCCATCGCCTTCACCTCCATCGCCCGCGGCAACGTCGCCGGTGCCGTGGTGAGCGCCTCGTTCTCCAACATCATCGGCGTCTTCGTCACCCCACTGCTCGTGATCGCCCTGATGACCACGACCGGTTCCGTGACCATCGACCCCAGCTCGGTACTCGACATCGCCCTGCAACTACTGCTTCCGTTCGCCGTCGGTCAGCTCATCCGGCCCTGGGTGACAGGCTGGCTCACCCGGCACAGCGCGCCGACGAAACTCGTCGACCGCGGTTCGATCCTGCTGGTCGTCTTCGCCGCATTCAGCGAATCCATGAACCAGAACGTGTGGTCCTCGGTGGCGGTGTGGCGCATCGGCGTCGTCGTCGCAGTGTGCGCTGCGTTGCTCGCCCTGGTGCTGGTGATCACCTGGTACGGAGGCAAGTGGTTGGGCTTCCCCTTCGAGGATCGGGTGGTACTGCTGTTCTGCGGATCCAAGAAGAGCCTGGCCAGCGGGCTACCGATGGCCGCTGTGCTGTTCGTCGGCCAACCCGTCGGACTGATCGTGCTGCCGCTGTTGATCTTCCACCAGATTCAGCTGATGGTGTGCACCGTGATCGCCCAGCATTTCGCGCGACGACCGGAAACGGAACAGAGCCCGGTGGGCAGCGTCGCGGGCTAGATTGGGTGTCACTCGAGCCGATCACGGGAGAAGACGATGACCAGGAAAATCCATGCCGACGGTATCGTCTCTGCGGCCTACACCGGCCGCCTCGCCACCAATCCCGTACCCGCACTGCGACTTCCCGAGGAACAGCTCGACCCCGACGCCGCCTACCGCTACATCCACGACGAACTGATGCTCGACGGCAGCTCGCGCCTGAATCTGGCGACGTTCGTCACCACGTGGATGGATCCCCAGGCCGAGAAACTCATGGCCGAGACGTTCGACAAGAACATGATCGACAAGGACGAATATCCGTCCACCGCCGCCATCGAGGAACGCTGCGTCAACATCGTTGCCGATCTGTTCCACGCGCCGGGACTCGACCGGGAGGACCCGTCGTCGGCCACGGGGGTCTCGACGATCGGATCCAGTGAGGCCGTCATGTTGGCCGGATTGGCGCTCAAGTGGCGCTGGCGAGCCAAAGGAGCCGGCACCGGCACTCCGAATCTGGTCTTGGGCAGCAATGTTCAGGTGGTGTGGGAGAAATTCTGCCGCTACTTCGACGTGGAGCCGAAGTACCTTCCGGTCGAGCGCGGTCGCTACGTCATCACCCCGGAACAGGTTCGAGACGTGGTGGACGAGAACACCATCGGTGTCGTCGCGATCCTCGGCACCACGTTCACCGGGGAACTCGAACCGGTACAGGAAATCTGCGCTGTACTCGACGAGATCGCCGACGGCGGTGGGCCGGACGTACCGGTCCATGTGGACGCGGCCAGTGGCGGATTCGTCGTACCGTTTCTGTACCCGGAGCTCGTGTGGGACTTCCGGTTGCCTCGGGTCAAGTCCATCAACGCCAGCGGTCACAAATACGGACTGACCTATCCGGGAATCGGATTCGCCGTCTGGCGAACCAAGGAAGACCTCCCCGAGGACCTCGTCTTCCGCGTCAATTACCTCGGCGGAGACATGCCCACCTTCACGCTGAACTTCTCCAGGCCGGGCAACCAGGTGATCGGGCAGTACTACAACTTCCTGCGCCTGGGCAGGTCCGGCTACACCGACATCATGAAAGCACTGCGCGACACGGCCGTTCGCGTCAGCCGACACCTCGACAAGCATCCCGACATCGAGGTGATCACCGACGGGTCGGCCATCCCGGTCCTGTCGTTCATGTTGAAGGACCATTGCGGTTTCACCGTCTTCGACGTCTCCCACGAGCTACGTGCCCGCGGATGGCAGGTGCCGGCGTACACGATGCCCGACAACGCCACCGACGTCGCCGTACTCCGAATCGTCGTTCGAGAGGGCTTCAGCGCGGACCTGGGCCGAATGCTGTGCATCGCCATCGACGAAGTGATCGCCGGACTGAAATCCGGTGGCCACTCGACCGCGCAGGCTTTCGCTCACTAGTGCCTGCGGCAGTGGTGAAGCCGCACTCAGTTCCGCTCGACATCGATCGGGTGGGACGCGAGCAACGCCAACGGCATCGGCTGCCGGCGCAAAACGTGCGCCCACAAGTCGATTCGCGGCGGACCGATCACGTCGGATGCCAAGGCCGACACCACCATCCAGTCCTCGCGATCGAGTTCGCCTTCGAGTTGACCGAACGTCCAGCCCGAATATCCGGCGAAGATGCGTACACCCTCGATGAGTGGGCCGATATCGGCTGGATCGGAATCGAGATCGACCATCACCACTCGGCCGTCGACGCGGCGCAGACCGGGAACGCCGTCGATCGACACACCGGTCCGCAGCGTCGCCAGGCACAGGGCGGAATCGCGCTTGACCGGGCCACCGACGTACAACGCCTGCGGCTTGGCTGCCAGCTCGGACCAGTTGGGCAGTACGTTCTGCACCGCCGTCTCACTGGGACGATTGATCACGACACCGAGGCTGCCCGCGTCGTTGTGTTCGATGATGTAGATGACGGTGCGCCTGAACGTGGGCTCCACGAGTTCGATGGACGACACCAACAGACTGCCGGGACGAACATCGCGCAAGGCCGACGCCGTCTGGTCCTCGGGTTCCTCCGCATGCGATGCCACGCTCATCATTGTGGCACCGAGCACCCGCGGATGTGGCGCAAGCGATACGGCCAGTCCTCATGAGTCGAGTCCGGCGATATCGGCAAGAAGTCCCAACTGATACTCGAACAGATCGTCCCTGCTGGCGAACGTCGTGGCTCCGTACTGATCGAACACATCGAAGCTGATGGCCCCGAACAGTGACGCCCACACCATGACTCCCAGTGCGATCAGCTCGTCGGGCAGATCCATCTCCATCTGTGCACGAATGTCCTCGAAGCTGCCGTGCAGTGACGCCAGCTCGGGCGGATCGGCCTCGACGTCCGGTCGACGTGTCTGCCACGCCGAGTGCAGGACGGCCACCAACGTGGTGATCACTCGGGTGCCCGGCCCGGTGGTCTGCTCCGCGGGGGCGTGATAGCCGGGCACCGGGCTGCCGAACAGCAATGCGTAGCGCGCCGGCTCCCGCAATCCCCACTGCCGCACCGTCCGGCCGAGCGCGAGGAATTTCTCCTTGGGTCCGTCCGCTGCGTCCACCGCTGCGTCGACGGTGTCGCCGAGCTCGGTGTATCCGTCGACGACGAGCAGGGTCAGCAGCTCGTCGCGACTGGCGACGTATCGGTAGACGGCCGAGGACACGACTCCGAGGTCCCGCGCGACGGCGCGCAACGACAGGGCCGCGGCGCCGTCGGCGGCCAGGTGTTCGCGTCCGATGCGCGTGATGTCGGCCAGGGTCTGAGCGCGGGCTCGGGTGCGGGGAGTGCTCGCCATGGCACTCACAGTAACTCCTGCTCTTTTAAGAGAGCAGTGCTCTTGCTTTTGTGCAGCCATGGGTGCAGACTCGACGTATCAGAGAGCACCGCTCTCGTTTACCTCGAATGGAGCGATCATGACCGAACTTCACGTCGTCACCGGAGCCGGACCTGTCGGCTGGACGGTCGCCGAACAGCTTGCTGCACAGGGTCGTTCGGTGCGAGTACTCACTCGATCCGGCAGCGGCCCCGAGCACCCGATGATCGAACGCCGCGTTGTGGACATCGAATCCGATGACCTTCGACCCCACCTGAGCGGTGCCACCGCCGTCTACCACTGCACCCACGTCGCGTACGAGAACACGGTGTGGCGGAACAAGCTCGTCGCGATGGAACACCGCGTGCTCGACGCGGCCGCGGGCACCGTCGTCGCGTTCCCCGAAAGTCTGTACGCCTACGGCCGGGTCGACGGACCGATACGCGAGGACTCACCCCGCGACGCGACGTTCCGCAAGCTGGGGGTGCGCACCCAACTGTTGGCCGCACGCGACGCGCACTCGACACCCACCGTCAGCGTCGCTGCCTCGGATTTCTACGGGCCGCGTGTGTTGACCTCGCACATGGGTGAGCGGGTGATCGCGCCGATTCTGGCCGGCAAACCGGTCCGCGTCTTGGCCTCTGCCGATCTGCCCCACTCGTTCACCTACGTCCCGGATCTGGCAGCCGCGATGATCACGGCCGCGGCGTCGCCGTCGCTGTGGAACACCGTCCTGCATGCGCCCACCGCGCCTGCGGTGTCACAGCGAGAGATGATCGAAATGTTTTCGGCTGCAGCACAATTACCGTCTCCGAAGGTCGGCATCATTCCGGCCTGGGCACTGCGACTGCTGAGCGCGGTGCCCGGACCGATGAAGGAACTCGGCGACACCCTCTACCAGTTCCGCTACCCCTACGTTCTCGATTCGGACAGCAGCGAGGCGATCCTCGGGCAGCAGCCGACGTCACTCGGCGACGGCACTGCCGCAACAATGGCGTGGTGGGCCGCGACTCCCGCCGTCTCCGTATGACGGGCGGGGGCTAAAGTCCCGTCGGTGAGCGACGCTTCCTTCCGTACCCGGCTACGCGAATCTCCGGGGGTCGGCAAGCTGACCACCATCAGGTTCGCCGGTCAGTTCGGCGACGGGTTGTTCCAGGCCGCGCTCAGCGGTGCCATTCTGTTCAACCCGGAGCGCGCGACGAATCCTGCCGAGATCGCGGCCGGGTTCGCGGTGCTGCTCGTCCCGTATTCGCTCGTGGGGCCGTTCGCCGGAGCACTACTGGATCGATGGGATCGGCGGTCGGTCCTGCTGTGGGCCAATCTGATCCGCATTGTCCTGATCATGGCCACCGCGCTGCTGCTGTGTGCCGGGGTGGACTCGACACCGCTGTTGCTCCTGGCGCTGGCCACTGTAGGGCTGAGCAGATTCGTACTGGCCGGCGCCTCGGCGTCCTTGCCACACGTGATTCGGCAATCGTGGCTGGTGCCGATGAACTCGGTACTGGCGACCGTCGGATCCGGTTTCGCAGCGGCAGGTGCGGGCCTCGCGGTCGCGGTGATCGGTCTCGTCGGCGCAGGGGATCTCGGTTCGGGCATCGCAGTCGGTCTCGCCGCCACCGGATCGATCGTCGGGGCGATCGCTGCGGCCCGCTTCCGACCACGGTCACTCGGACCGGGCGTCGAGAGCCGCACCGACAGTCCGCTGAAAGACGTTGCTGCAGGGCTGAAATCGGGCGCACAGGCCGTCTGGCGCTCCGCCGGTGTCACGACCGCGATGCTCGGCATCGGTGCGCACCGCATCGTGTTCGGTATCAATACGCTGATCATGGTGTTGATTCTTCGCGAGAGCGCAGTGGAGAGCTCGCTGCCCGGCGGCCTGGCCGGCTTCGGCATCGCTGTCGGTGCCACGGCGATCGGCATGTTCCTCGCCGCCCTGATCACCCCCTTCGCCGTTCCCCGTTTCGGGCGCACCCGCACGATCGCCGCCGCTCTTGTGCTCGCCATCGTGGCGCAGCTCGGTGCCGTATCGGGTCTGACGCAGACCAGCTTGCTGATCGGAGCCTTCCTTCTGGGCATCGCCGGGCAGACCGTCAAACTCAGTGGCGACGCTGCCATGCAGATAGAGATCGACGACGCCCATCGTGGACGCGTTTTCGCGTTGCAGGACACCGTGTTCAACGTCGCATTCGTCGCTGCCCTCGCTGCTGCGGCGGTCGCGGTCGGCCCGGACACGACCGATCTGAGCCAGGACCCCACCGCGCACATCCTGGTGTTCGTCGGGGCCGGTATCTACGCTCTCGGCCTGGCCGCAGCGGTGATGAACACCGGGCACACACGCCGCTGACGTGGTGTACCTTTCCGTATCGGACCGATAGGTTTCGTCGGAGAACACGGGGGCACCGCATGTACGGCCGCACGACGTCGCTCGGCTGCATACTCGCGGTTGCCGCAGGTACGGCAGTTCTTGCTGCGCCCCCGGCGTTCGCAGCACCGCCTTTGCCGGTGAACTCCTGTGGCGAAACAGGATTCGACCCCAAGGACTACCCACCCGAGCCCATCGGGCCGGGCAATCCGCCGCAGCTGCCGCCGTTGCCGGATCGTGTGGTGATCCCCGTGCCGTATCCGTCGATCGAACTCGTGCCGGTTCCCGACCCCGCCCCGAACGACACCCGCGTCCAGTCCGATCCGCTGAGTGACCCGTGCGCGGACCCGTGCCCCGATCTGACCGACCCCGCGGAATCGCCCACGTCCGGGACAGGGTCTGCAGGGCGCCTGCCCTTCCCTCGAATCTACATCGACCCGCAGCCCGAAACCATCCCCATCCCGATCCCTGGCCCCGGTGGCACCCCCGCAACGCCGCCCCCTGCCCCGGCCGTCACCGCAGCCGAGCCCGGACCGAGTACGCCACCTCCGGCGGCGCCCGCCGTCGGCAATGTGGACGTGGTCTCGCAGCTGACCGGACCGGGGTCGGAGAACCGCACCGACAAGCGCTGGCAGGTGAATGGAACCGACCTCGGCATCATGTGGGAGAGCAAGCCCGGCGAGGTCGCCGTCGCATTCGGCGATTCCTTCGGTAAGGGATGGGAGTTCGGCGTCGTCGGCGGCGACGACTGGCGCTCCAACGCGCTCGGCCACAGCACCGACACCGACCTGTCCGACGGTATGACCCTGGACTCGATGGTGCAGAATTCCCGTTGTCACGCAGCCGAATTACTGCCCTCGCGCAAGGTGAAGAACTGGGAGACCACGGTCATTCCCACCTCCGGTTTCGCCATAGACGATCGGCAGTACATGTCGTACATGTCCATCAGGCGCTGGAGCACGATTCCCGGTATGTGGTGGACCAACTACGGCGGCATCGCCTACTCGGACGACAACGGGTCGACCTGGGTCAAGGACGAGCATGCCAAGTGGGACAACCTCTTCGGCTTCTCCAAGTTCCAGGTGTCGACGATGGTCCCGGCGGGGGAGTACGTCTACATGTTCGGCACCGTCAACGGACGCGTCGGGCAGGTGGGTCTCGCTCGCGTCCCGAAAGCGGACGTGCTGAACAAGACCGCATACCAATACTGGGTGAACGGCACCTGGGCTCCGGTCGACTCGAACGAGGCCACCCCCATCGCCGACGGTATGGCCGGGGAACTGTCGGTCCATCACGACGAGTCCCGAGACCCCTGGCAGATGACCTATCTCGATCCGTTGCGCGGCGATATCGTTCTGCGAGAGGCGAATTCGCCACAAGGCCAATGGACCGCACCGACCACATTGATCGACACTGCCGAATACCCGAAAGCCTACGGCGGCTTCATTCACCCCTGGTCGACGGCGAACGAGCTGTACTTCACCATCTCCGAGTGGGACAGCTACAACGTCTACCTCGTCAAGGCCGAGCTTCGCTCGTCCTGAGCACGTACGCGGGACGCGCCTACTGCGTGGGCCACCACTCGAGCAGCGCGGCCTCGGCGTCCTCGCGGGAGAGCGGTCCTCGATCGAGGCGCAGTTC
This sequence comes from Rhodococcus sp. 14-2483-1-2, assembly GCF_002259405.1. GTDB lineage: Bacteria > Actinomycetota > Actinomycetes > Mycobacteriales > Mycobacteriaceae > Rhodococcoides. The sequence continues at coordinate 49,750 of NZ_NPFW01000009.1, forward strand.
TTTCAGGAACTTCCATGCCTTGCCCACGTCGGGTCCGGCCGGGATGTTCAGCAACTCCATGATGGCGTTGCCGTCGAGGTCCGGCCGCACCCGCGCCAGGTCCTCCAGCTCGGCGATGCGGGCGATGCGTTCTTCCAGGTCGTCGTAGGTGGCCTGCAGCGCCGCAGCTCGACGCTTGTTCCTCGTGGTCGAGTCGGCCCGAACCAGCTTGTGCAGCTTGGGCAGTAGCTCGCCGGCATCGGTGGCGTAGCGGCGGACGGCAGAGTCGGTCCACTGACCCTTGCCGTAGCCGTGGAAACGCAGATGCAGGAACACCAGATGCGAGACGTCCTCGATCATCTTCTTGGAATACTTCAAGGCGCGCATGCGCTTTCGGACCAGCTTGGCTCCGACGACCTCGTGGTGATGGAAGCTGACTCCGCCGCCCGGCTCGTTTCGCTTGGTATCGGGCTTACCGATGTCGTGCAGCAGTGCGGCCCAACGCAATACGAGGTCTGGATCGCCCTCCTCGAGATCGATCGCCTGCGCAAGCACCGTCAGCGAGTGGGTGTACACGTCCTTGTGCTGGTGGTGCTCGTCGATCTCGAGCTTCATGTTGGGCACCTCGGGAACGATCCGCTGCGCCAACCCCGTCTCGCACATCACGTCGATGCCGTCGACCGGGTGCGCGCCGAGCAACAGCTTGTCCAACTCCACCTGGATTCGCTCGGCGGTGATGCGGTCGATCTGCTCCGCCATGTCCTCGATCGCCCGATGCACCCGAGGCATCAGCGTGAATCCCAACTGGGAGACGAACCGCGCGGCCCGCAGCATCCGCAGTGGATCGTCTCCGAACGACACCTCCGGTGCCGACGGGGTATCGAGAACGCCCTCGAGCAGCGCGTCCATACCGCCGAGTGGATCGACGAACTCCTGAGCACCGTCCGCTCCGAGACGTACTGCCATGGCGTTGACGGTGAAATCGCGTCGAACGAGATCGTCTTCGAGGCTGTTGCCGTACTGCACCTCGGGATTGCGGGAGACCTGATCGTAGGAGTCGGTGCGATAGGTGGTGATCTCGATCGTCTGGCCGTCCTTGGCCGCACTGATGGTCCCGAACGCGATGCCGGTGTCCCACTGATGGTCCGCCCAGCCCGACAGCAACCTCTGCACGTCCTCGGGCCTGGCGTCGGTGGTGAAATCCAAGTCGGTTCCGAGTCGACCGAGAACTGCATCGCGCACCGTGCCACCGACGAGGAAGAGCTCGTGCCCCGCCGCCGCGAACAGTGCACCCAGCGGCGTCAACACCGGAGCGAGTTCGCGCAGCGTCACAGCAGCTCCCGCCAGCAACCTCTCCCGGCGGGCATCGGTCTGCTCGGCGGAAACGGAGGACAGGGACTGATCGGCCACGGTGGAAGAGCCTACTTGCGCCGAGTCGATCGATTGTCCCGGCCTTCACCCCGCGGTGCGGCACAGTAGAAGAGTGCGCACAGGCAACTAGTATGGATCGGGTGTCTGCTGCCGAACGTGCGAACAGGAGCCGCCGCAACCCGCGGCGGCGTCAGGCACGCGCCGACACCGAAGCACCCAAGCTGCGGACCGTCCGCGAGACCTCGGCAGGAGGCCTCGTGGTCGACGGCCTCGACGGGCCGCCCGCCAAACGTTGCGCCGCCCTGATCGGCCGCACCGACCGCCGCGGACGCCTGCTCTGGTCCCTGCCCAAGGGTCACATCGAGCAGGGCGAAACGGCCGAGCAGACGGCCATGCGCGAGGTCGCCGAGGAAACCGGTATCCGCGGTACCGTCCTGGCCTCGCTGGGCAGCATCGACTACTGGTTCGTCACCGAGGGCCGACGCGTCCACAAGACCGTCCACCACTACCTGCTCCGATTCCTGGGCGGCGAACTCTCGGACGAGGACCTCGAAGTGACCGAGGTCGCGTGGGTTCCGCTGACCGAACTACCGTCTCGACTCGCCTATGCCGACGAACGCAAACTCGCCGCCATCGCCACCCGCCTGATCGACGACATGAGCAGCGGCAACTCGGGCGCACCCATCCCCGGCGGGAAGTGATCGTGCGGGCCCGGAAGGTCGCTGCCGCCGCATTGACCACGTTCGTTCTTGCGGTGGCACCGTCAGTCGGCACCGCAGCACTGATCCCCGCGCAGCTTCCCGGCGCCGCAGCCCAACCCGACTCCTCCGTCGGCGACGCGAGCGGCACCACCAGCGCAGTTCCGGACACTCCGATGACGCAGGACGGCAACCCCTTCCTGACGCTGAGCATCGAGACCGTCGCCCCCTCCACCGTCACCACCAGCAGCGACCCGTTCGTCACCGTGCGCGCCACGGTGACCAACACCGGGGACCGCCGCGTCGACGACGTCAGTGTCCGGATGCAGGCCGCTGCCGCCGTCGACACCACGGCCGGACTGCGGACCTCGTTGACTCTCGACCAGGACCGATTCGAGCGGGTCGGCGATTTCGTCACGGTCGCCGACTCGTTGGAGAAGGACGAGAGCCGCCAGTTCGACATGTCGATGCAGCTGCGCAGCACCACCGAACCCTCGCTGGGAATCGAGGCCCCCGGCGTCTACCCGCTACTGCTCAACGTCAACGGCACCCCCGAATACGGCGGAACCGCACGCCTCGACGACGCCCGCTTCCTGCTCCCGGTCGTCGGACTGCCCCGCAACCCCGGTGAGATGGACCCCACCGCTCCCGGCGCGATGCCGCTGCCCCCGAACACCAGCAACCCCGTCGCGATGACGGTCCTGTGGCCACTGGCCGACATTCCTCGCCTCGCGGCCGGGATCCCCGGTTCCGTGGACGAGCGCGTTCGGCTGATCGACGACGAACTGGCCGGCGAACTCGCCGGTGGCGGACGGCTCGACACCCTGCTCAAAGCGGTCGAATTCGCGACGCAACCCGGCCTCGATCCCGACGGCAGACTGGCGTCGAGCCTGTGTATCGGCCTCGACCCCGACCTGCTCGTCACCGTCTCGAACATGACCCGCGGGTACCTCGTCGTCGACAACCCGGCCGATCCCGCCAGCACGACCCGCGAGGGCACCGGAAGTGCAGCCGCGGCCCAGTGGCTGTCCCGACTCGAAGCGGTCGCGTCGAGCAGCTGCGTGACGGCGATGCCGTTCGCTCAGACCGATCTGGGAGCGGTGGCCGACATCGGCGATCCCACGTTGCTCAGCAGTGCCGTCAGCACCCCGGCCGACATCGTCGACGGCATCCTCGGCATCACCTCGACACGAGGCTTCACCTGGAGCACCACCGGTGGGGTCGACCCGGGCACCGCCGATGCTCTGCGGTCGGCCGGCACCGACACCGTGCTGGTCGCCGACAACAGCCTCGACCCGCCGACCTCGGCCCCCACCTCGCTGCTGGTCTCGTCCGAGACCCAGCCGTCGGGGGATCAGCAGACCGAGACACTGGCCGCAACCCACTACGACGCCGCTACTGCTGCGGCGCTGGCCGGCGTCGGAGACACCCCGTCCACGCCCGCCCTGACCCCCACCGAGCAGCGCTTCGATCTCGCCACCGACTCCCGCACCGCACGCCTGCAGGATGCGCTCGGAGCCATCAACTTCCATGCACTCGTCGGCGCCGATCGGCCCGGCCGCACCGTCACCGTCGCGCCCCCGCAGTACTGGACCGCGGGCGGGGACGAACCGTCGGCGATTCTGTCGACGGTGTCCTCGCTGCTGCGTTCCGGTCTGGCGACGCCGCGCCCACTGGCCGAGTTGCTCGCCGAGCCGACGTCCGGACCCTCAGTGACCAGCATCGACGCATCCACCGAACTCGATGCCGACACCATCGGCCTGGTGCGATCGCAGAGCGCCCGGGTCGACACCCTGATGCAATCGCTCGTCGACGATCCTCAGTCCGAGCTGACCCCACGGCTGTACACCGCCCCGCTGCGCGAGGACATGCTCCGCGCACTGTCGACGGCGGGTCGCGCGGGCGCCGCCAGTGACGAAACCGGCACCATGGCGAGCGACCGACTCGCCGCCATCCGCATCGGACTGGACACCATCTACGGATCGGTGACCGTGCTGGCCCCGGGCGGGGTCTACACCCTCGCCTCGGAGCAGAGCCCGCTGCTGCTCGTCGCCCGCAACGACCTTCCCGTCCCGGTCAACGTGCTGCTCCGGGTCGATGCGCCGCAGGAGATGACGATCAGTGACGTCGGCATCACCCAACTTCCGGCCCGTGGATCACGGACCATCACCGTCCCGGCCGAGGTGGACGACACCCGCAATCTGTCGGTCGACTTCTCCGTCACGACGCTCGACGGCTCCCGGCTCGGCGAGGTCTCGACGGTGTCCGTTCGATCGAACGCATACGGCCAGGCACTGGCGATAATTACCGCCTGCGCCGGTGCTCTCCTACTGTTACTTGCAGGTCGACGCCTCTGGCACCGTTTCAGAGGTCAACCCGACCCGGCCGACGAAGGGTACGAGAGACCATGACAGGCAACGTCCCGTACGACGGCGACCTGCCGCGGTCACGCATGCCCGCATCGCAGGTGTTCCGGCGCACGACGCCACCGCGGTCCGCGCCATGGGAGCGGCAGTCGCGGCCGGAGCTGCGCTCGTACCCGGCACCGCCGCCGCTCGACGGGCAACCGGCCGCCGACGACACCGTCACCCAGATGATCCCGCGATTCCGGGACGAGGACTACCCGCAGGCACCGTCCGGAACGGTTCCGCCGACGAGAATCCCGCCGGGCGAATCCGACCCGGCACCACAGCCCGAACCGAGACCGCAGAAGTCACTGCTGGCCGCGTCCGGTTCGATCGCGGTAGCGACCCTGGTCAGCCGCATCACCGGATTCGCCAAGCAGGTCGCCATGACGGCCACCCTCGGCGCGGCGCTGGCCAGTGCGTTCACCGTCTCGACGATCCTGCCGAACATGATCTCCGAGCTCGTCCTCGGCGCAGTGCTCGGAGCCATCGTGGTTCCGGTGTTGGTTCGAGCCGAGCAGGAGGACGCCGACGGCGGACGGGCATTCGTTCGGCGCCTCTTCACCATCGCGGTGGCGCTCCTCGGTACCGTGGCGCTCGCCGCCACCATCGCAGCCCCACTGTTGGCGCGGCTGATGCTCGCCGGCGATCCGAAGGTCAACGAGGACCTGACCATCGCGTTCACCTATCTGGTACTGCCCGCGCTGATGTTCTACGGGCTGTCCGGCCTGCTCACGGCCGTGCTCAACACCCGCCAGAACTTCAAGCCCGGAGCCTGGGCACCGGTGTACAACAACCTGATCGTGCTCGCGGTGTTCGCCCTGTACCCCTTCGTCCCGGGCGAGATCACCGCAAACACGGTCGAGATGAGCAACCCCAAGATCCTCGTTCTCGGCCTCGGTGTGACCGCCGGTGTCATCACCCAGGTCCTCGCTCTGATCCCGGCCCTGCGCCGCGAACGCATCGACCTGCGCCCGCTGTGGGGATTCGACGAGCGACTCAAGAAGTTCGGCGCGATGGCCGCCGCGATCGTGCTCTACGTCGTCGTCAGCCAGATCGGGCTGGTCGTGGCCACCAGGATCGCGTCGGGCACCGACGATGCGAGCAACGTGATCTACTCGCAGGCCTGGATCGTGCTGCAGCTGCCGTACGGCATCCTCGGCGTGACGGTACTGACGGCCATCATGCCCAGGCTCAGCCGCAACGCAGCCAACGGTGACACTCCGTCCGTGGTCGACGATCTCTCGGTCGCGACCCGCCTGACGATGGTCGCGCTGGTGCCGATCGTGGTGTTCCTGACCTTCGCGGGGCCTTCGGTGGGCGAGGCGCTGTACGGCTTCGGCCGGTTCGCCGAGGTCGCACCCAGACTCGGCGAGGCCGTCAGCTGGTCGGCATTCTCCCTCATCCCGTACGCCCTGGTGCTGATCCACCTGCGGGTCTTCTACGCCCGTGAGAAGGCCTGGACACCGACATGGATCATCCTCGGCATCACCGCCGTCAAGATCGGCCTGTCATTGCTCGCCCCGATCGTCGCATCCTCGCCCGAGCAGGTGGTGCTGCTCCTCGGTGCAGCGACCGGCCTGGGCTACACCGTCGGCGCGATCATCGGCGGATACCTGCTCCACAAGAGCCTGGGCAGCCTGCGGATGGCCAACGTCGGCAAGACGGTCTGGTTGGTGCTCATCGCCTCACTGGCCGGCGGCGCGGCCATGCTCGCGATCGACCGGATCCTCGGGCTCGACGCCATGATGAACGGCTGGGTCGGCAACTTCGCCCGCGTGGCGATCGACGCCGTCATCATGCTCGGCATCACGTTCTCGATCCTCTGGTTCGGCAAGATTCCCGAAGTTCTGGCGGTCACCGTGGCCCTGAGCCGCCTCGTCCGCAGATTCCGCGGCGGTTCCGAAGCGCGGGACGCAGATCTCGCTGCTGCAGAAACCGGCGTCATTCCGGTTATTCGATCCGAGCCCACATGGGACACTGCGCGGGATCGGCTCCCGTACCCTGGTCATCGGCACCCGGGGGCAGACGCTCATGAGGGTCGACCGTTCGTAGATCAACACGGGGCATATTCGCCTGAAGGAGTTACTGTGACCGACGACGATGTTGCTGGGGGGCCGGCACAATCTCCAGCAAGCGAAGCCGACCGAACGAGCGGCGGCGTCGAGGTCGACACCCAGGACCGCACCGAGCCCGTGAAGGCCGAGTCTGCTTCTTCCGCCAAGACTCCGAAGCCCGCCGAGACACCGGCGAAGACTGCCGCTGACTCGAAGACTGCAGCCGAGTCGACGGCACCGAGCGCGGCCGCGGCTCCCGAGCAGGACGTCGAGAAGACCGCCGCCGAGGCAACTCCCGTCGAGTCCGCTGCCGACAAGCCTGCTCCGAAGCCGGTGGATCAGACGATTTCCATCTCCAAGGCTGCTCTCGCGGCGCGTCCGACCGACAAGACCATCTCCATCTCCAAAGCCGATCTCCCGGTCGAGACCCCCGGCGAGAAGAAGTCGACGCAGCAGTCGAAGCCGGAGCAGTCGAAGTCCGCGGCCGATGCGGATTCCGAGAAGACCGCAGCAACCCCGGCCACACCCGGCACTGCCGACTCGACCACCACGGACGAGGCCGCAGCTGCAACAGCCCCGGCGAGCGCTCCCGAGCGCACGCTCCGCGGCCCGACACTCATTCCCGGTGCCTCTGTGGCCGGAGGACGGTACCGACTGCTGGCACCGCACGGCGGCGCACGTGGACTCAAGTTCTGGCAGGCCCACGACGTGAAGCTCGATCGCGAGGTCGCACTGACGTTCGTCGACGCCGATCAGCAATCCACCGCCTCGACCGACGACCGCACCCAGGGACCGCAGGCAATTCTCTCGCGCACGCTCCGTCTGGGTCGGATCAATTCGCCCGGCCTCGCCCGCGTGCTCGACGTGGTGCGTGGCAGCTCCGGCGGCATCGTCGTCGCCGAGTGGACGCCCGGCCGGTCGCTGCGCGAAATGGCCGATACCGTGCCTGCACCCACCGGTGCTGCGCGCGCGATCAAGGTCCTGGCCGCAGCAGCCGAGGCCGCACACCGCAGCGGCGGTGCCCTGTCGATCGATCACCCCGATCGCGTGCGCATCAGCTCCAGCGGCAATGCCGTCCTCGCCTTCCCCGCGACACTGGCCGACGCCGACCCGAGTTCGGACGTCCGCGGACTCGGCGCAATGCTCTACGCGCTGATCACCGCCAGGTGGCCGCTGTCCGACACCACCGGCGGTGCCGTCGTATCCGGTGATGCCGCTCAGGCCCGCAGCGTCGGTGGCATGCGCCCGGCCGACCGCGACGACAAGGGTGCCCCGCTCGAGCCGCGACAGGTCCGTCCGGACGTTCCGTTCGAGATCTCCGCCGTCGCAGTGCGGGCACTGGAACAGAACAGCGGAATCCGCACCGCTGCCACCGTGCAGCACGTCCTCGATCAAGCAGCGGTCGTCAACGACAAGACGGATCTGATGCCGGCGCTGCGACTGGGCCAGCGAGCGCCCGGTGCCAGTGGGCACTCGCTCGCGGATCCCGAGGAGATCGCCGCCGAGAAGGCCAAGTCGATGCGCACCAACATCGCCATCGCGGTACTCGGCGCACTGACTGTCGTCGTTCTCGCGTTCGCCGGCTTCTGGCTGTTCACTTCGATTGCCGGCAACGACACCGACACTCCGCTCGACACCCAGGACTTCGGTCTCACCACTCCGGCCACCGCACCACCGGCGGGCGATGCGACTGCTCCTCCGGCCGAGGCCGGTGGACCGGTGGCGATGAACGGCGTCAGCGTGTTCTCACCCCAGGGTTCCGCGGACAACCCGAGTACCGCCTCCAACGTGATCGACAACGACCCCAACACCGCGTGGACGACCGACTCGTACTTCCAGCAGTTCCCGGCCCTCAAGAACGGTGTCGGGCTGCTCGTGTCCATCCCGTCCTCGACGCTGCAGAACGCATGGATCGAATCGACGTCTCCAGGAACCGTCGTGGAGATCCGGTCGGCCCCGAACGACTCACCCAGCCTGAGCGACACCACGCTGCTCGGTGAAGCCACGCTGCAGAACGGCCGAACCGACATCGCCCTCAGCGACACGGAGCCGACCGGGAACGTGCTCGTCTGGATCACGAGTCTCGGCGAACAGGGCGGTCGCATCGCCACCTCGATCTCCGGGATCGGTTTCGGCTCCTAGATCGGGCATTCGGTAACCAAAACGGGTTCGTTTCGTACTTCGCGGTCTCGATGGCCTAGGCTCCCCCCAATGCGTTAACACGGGGGGAGCCGTTTTCGTATGACCGAACGTTTCGATTCGGCGCCAGGGGAGCGCACGGATGCGGAGCTTCTTGCTGCCCATGCGGCCGGGGAGCCGAATGCCTTCGCCACACTCATCTACCGACACCACGAACATCTGTGGCTGACGGCCCGCCGCACGAGCTACACGCCCGAGGACGCCTCCGATGCTCTGCAGGAGGCATTGCTGTCCGCCCACCGCACGGCCGGGTCGTTTCGCGCCGACGCCGCAGTGCGGAGTTGGCTGCACAAGATCGTCGTCAATGCCTGCCTCGACCGCATCCGTAGAAACAAGGCGCGCCCGTCGGTTCCGTTGAGCGAGAACGAAAGTCACGAGCCGGTGTCGCCCAGGGATCGGATCTCCGAGACGGAGACGAGCATTCTCGTTCGGCAGGCTCTGATGACGTTGCCGCCCGACCAACGTGCAGCCGTCGTCATCGTGGACATGGAGGGCTACTCGGTGGCCGACGCTGCCGCATTGCTCGGCGTTCCCACCGGTACCGTCAAGAGTCGATGCGCCCGCGGTCGACTCAAACTCTCGACGCAGCTCGCGTACTTGAAAGATGCGGGGAACCGAATCTGACCCCCTCGCGTCTATACCGTGTGAGAGGGAAAGCAGACCAGGCGAAGGGAGGCAGGAACGTGCCGTCGAGCACCGACGCTCTACAAGCCCCGTTCTCGCCGGAGCTACTCGCCGATCTGCATGCGGATGCACTTCCCGAGGACGTCAGTAGGCAACTGTGGCCACTGGTTCGACTCGACGAGGATTCGATGCAGATACTCGCCGGTCTCGACGCCGTCTCGGCTCGACTGCACGAGGTGGGCGAGGATCCCGCCGGGACGATGCCGATTCCACCCGACGTCGCTCGGCAGATCGATCGCACCCTCCACACGGTCGAGCAATCGGCGTCCCCGGTGGGCGTCGTCGTTCCGCTGCGTCCGCGCAGACGCCGTGTCGTTCTCGGAACCGCCGCTGCCGCAGTACTTCTGGCGACCGGATCGATTGCTGCCGCGGCGGTCCTGTTCACACCGGACGAACCCGAATCGATCACTGCCGACCCGTCGCAGGCTCCGGATTCGTCGCTGGTTCTCGATTCTGCCGACCTCGACTCCGGTTTCGCGTTCAGCATCATCGGCAAGCGTGATCCCGGGGCACTGGCCGATCCGGCCGACCTCGCTGCCTGTCTGCAATCCAACGATGTGGATCCGGCCACCACCGTTCTCGGATCGAGTCGAGTGCGCGTCGACGGGCGAGACGGAACCCTGCTGGTCCTCGCCGGAGCGCAGCCCGCACAGTTCATCGCCCTTGCGGTGGGTAACGACTGTGGCACCGCCAACCCGGACGTGCTGACGCGTCGGGATATCGGCTGACAGATCTCTCACCGGGGAACAACTGCCTCTAGGGTGGTGTTGACCAGATGTACGTCGACCGGCGTGTGCGCTGAGCACTCGGTCGTCGACCGCACGTATACCCCGCACATGATCGGAAGGTCTGCATTGAGTACCCCCAAGGTTCACGATCTCATCATCGTCGGCTCGGGACCGGCCGGTTACACCGCCGGTGTCTACGCCGCACGGGCGGAACTGGAACCGATCCTGTTCGAGGGAACGCAGTTCGGCGGTGCGTTGATGACCACCACCGAGGTCGAGAATTTTCCCGGGTTCCGCGAGGGCATCATGGGCCCGGATCTGATGGAACAGATGCGCGAGCAGGCGAAACGATTCGGCGCCGACATCCGAACCGAGGACGTCGAGGAGCTCGACCTGACGGGCCCGATCAAGACGGTCTCCGCCGGCGGCGAGACGTACCGTGCCCGCGCGATCATCCTCGCCATGGGCGCAGCAGCTCGCTACCTGTCCATCCCCGGTGAGGAGAAGTTGCTCGGACGCGGCGTCAGCGCCTGCGCCACCTGTGACGGCTTCTTCTTCCGCGATCAGGACATCGCCGTCATCGGTGGTGGCGACTCGGCCATGGAGGAAGCGACCTTCCTCACTCGCTTCGCCCGCAGTGTCACGATCGTGCACCGCCGCAGCGAGTTCCGTGCGTCGCGCATCATGCTCGAACGCGCCAAGAACAACGACAAGATTCGCTTCCTCACCGATACCAAGGTGCTCGAGGTCCTCGGCGACACCAGCGTCACCGGGCTTTCGCTCGAGCACGCGGAAACCGGCGAGAAGACCACTCTCGACGTGACCGGAATGTTCGTGGCGATCGGCCACGATCCCCGCAACGAGCTGGTCAAGGGCCAGGTCGAGCTCGACGATGCCGGCTACGTCACGGTCGCGTCGCCCACTTCGGCCACGTCCGTCGAAGGCGTGTTCGCTGCCGGAGACCTCGTCGATCACGTGTACCAGCAGGCCATCACGGCTGCGGGTACGGGCTGCACCGCGTCGATCGACGCCGAGCGTTGGTTGGCCGAGCAGGGCGACATCACCAGCAACACGCTCGAACACGCCGACCAGCCGGTCGACGCAGTCAACGCCTGACAGGCACCGAACTTCCAACATCGAGGAGATACACAATGTCCGACGACAAGAGCACAGTCACCATCACCGACGCGTCGTTCGTCGACGATGTTCTGACCAGTGAGAAGCCCGTCCTGGTCGACTTCTGGGCCACCTGGTGCGGCCCGTGCAAGATGGTCGCCCCGGTTCTCGAGGAAATCGCGGCCGAGCACAAGGACAAGCTCACCATCGCCAAGCTCGACATCGACGCCAACCCGCAGGCTGCTCGCGACTTCAAGGTCATGTCGATTCCCACGCTGATCCTCTTCCAGGGTGGCAAGCCGGTCAAGCAAATTGTCGGCGCAAAGGGCAAGGCCGCGCTGCTCAAGGACCTCGAAGGCGTTATCTGACTCACCCACACCCAGTGTGGATTGCAGCGGAAGCCAGTCTTTCTGCGACAATCATCGGATGTGCCGATGCTTCGGCATCGGCACATCAGCTGCAAGTGTGAGTGCCGTCGGAACGATCGAGAGGCTTTGTCGAGGATGCAGGAACTCAGTCACGGCGATTCCGGACCCGCCGTCGCCGAGGTCCGCGGCACTCTGTCGGCTCTCGGATTTCTTCACGAAGCAGTCGTTCCCCCCGGCCCGATGGACGACGGCCACTGGACAGCTCCCGGTTCCGTCTTCGACGGTGCCCTCGGGGGTGCCGTACGCGCATTCCAGCAGCATCGCGGTCTGCTGGTCGACGGTGTGGTCGGCCCGGCCACGTATCGCGCGCTGAAGGAAGCGTCGTACCATCTCGGCGCTCGAACCCTCATCTACCAGCTGTCCGCTCCGCTGTACGGCGACGATGTCGCCTCGTTGCAAACGAGGCTGCAGGATCTCGGCTTCTACAACGAACGCGTCGACGGCTTCTTCGGCCCCCGCACACACGAGGGCCTGTCTTCGTTCCAGCGCGAGATCGGACTCTCCCCGGACGGCATCTGTGGCCCGGCGACCCTGCGCTCCCTCGACCTTCTCGGAACTCGCGTCACCGGTGGATCCCCTCACGCCATGAGCGAGGAAGAACTCGTTCGCAAGTCCGGACCGCAGTTGACCGGCAAGCGCATCGTGATCGATCCCGATCTCGGTGGAGCCGACACCGGACGCATCGTCGACGGAGCCTTCGGCCGTGTATCCGAATCCGAGATTCTCTGGGATCTGGCGAGTCGACTCGAAGGCCGCATGGCCGCGACCGGAATGGAGACCTTCCTCTCCCGTGCGCGCGGTACCAATCCTTCGGTCGCCGACCGCGCCGAGACGGCCAACGCCTGGGGTGCCGATCTGATGATCTCGTTGCGCTGCGCATCGAGCACCAGCCCCGTGGCCAACGGCGTCGCGAGCTTCCACTTCGGTAACTCGCACGGATCCACCTCGATGATCGGCCAAGTACTGACCAGCTATGTGCAGCGTGAAATCGTCGCCCGCACACCGCTTCTCGACTGCCGCAGCCATGGCCGCACGTGGGATCTGTTGCGCCTGACCAACATGCCGACCATCCAGATCGACCTCGGCTACCTCACCAACGAATCCGACGTCGAAGTTCTCAGCGACCCGCGGTTCCGCGACATCATCGCCGAAGCGGTTCTGATCGCCGTGAAGCGCCTGTACCTACTCGGTCAGGACGATCAGCCGACCGGAACGTTCACCTTCGCCGAGTTGCTCGCCGAAGAGCTCGCTGCCTCCGATCGCCCCTGACCTACCGCGCGCGAACGCGTCGGTCGGTGAACGGTCAGCGCGCCCCGACCGTCGACTTCTGCTCGATGTCGACGACGGAGATGCTGGCCGCGATCAGTAGCTGCTCGAGTGCAGACTCGACATCCTGCTTCCACCCGTGATCGCGATCGAGCTCGAGCCTCAGTCTCGGGAATCTGTGGTGGGGAGCAATGACCTCGAACCCGACCTTCTCGAGGAAGTCCGCTTCGATCATGCACGTCGACGCCGAACACGTCAGCTGCGCCGTGGCGTTCGGAACCGCCTGCGCAGCATCGTCGGCGTTGCGCCGAATACCGAACGCCTCCAGAGCGCGAACTCCACGATTGACGAGATCGCCCACGACCGCCTGAATCAGCGTGGCCGAATGCAGGTCCGCGTCGTCCGGCGAATCGATCCGGAGTTGGGTCAGTAGAACAGCATCGTGACTGACCGGCGATGTCGGGAACGTCGTCGCCCGCGGAACTGCGCGGGGTGGACAGTAGAGGGCGCATCCGATCGTCCTGCCGTCGACGGACAGCAACTGCCCGCACGATCCCCATTCGAGCATGATGGTCGACAGCCATACTTCGTTCTCGAATTCGAGGTCGACCGAGGAACTCTCCGATGCGGGGTCGAGGACCCAGAAGCTGCATCGCCGCGAATGCGTCGGCAAGTGCTCGAACGAACCGAGCGTCACTCCGGTCACCATCGCCGACACCGCTTACCTCAGCCTTCGTGCTCTCGTTCACCGCGAGAATTCTCGATCGGAGCCGATCCGCTCCTCGATCAGGATAGGCGATTGATTCGTTTAACCCGTCGGGTGGAGCCGATCATTCAAATGTGTTGTATCACAGTATTTTTCGAGCGGATTTCGAGATTTCGGGACCGCCTCCGACCGAGCTACGTCACAGTGACGTTTCGACCGCTTATGACTGGTCCTGAAAAATCGCCGCTACTTTTTCTTCTGCGCTTCCATCATCTCGACGATCCTCTGAAGGTCGTCGACCGAACCGAATTCGACCACGATCTTCCCTTTTCGCTTGCCGAGACTGACCGTCACCCGTGTATCGAACGAATCCGAGAGGCGATCGGCGACGTCCTGGAGGCCCGGCATCTGAATCGGCTTGCGCCGGGGTGCCGGTTCCGGGCTCTTTCCGTCCTCCCGATTGGCAAGGGTGACGGCCTCTTCGGTCGCGCGAACGGACAGACCTTCGGCGACGATTCGCGCCGCCAACGACTCCTGCGCATCCGACCCAGCGTCCAGCGACAGCAAGGCGCGGGCGTGGCCGGCCGACAGAACTCCGGCAGCGACTCGTCGTTGCACGGGAATCGGCAGCTTCAACAGACGAATCATGTTGGTGACGACCGGACGTGACCGACCGATTTTCGCGGCCAGTTCCTCGTGCGTGACGTCGAATTCTTCGAGCAGCTGTTGATACGCGGCCGCTTCTTCGAGCGGATTGAGCTGCACCCGATGGATGTTCTCGAGCAAGGCATCGCGCAACATGGCGTCGTCTGCGGTTTCCCGAACGATCGCGGGGATCGACTCGAGGCCGGCTTCCTGGCTTGCTCGCCACCGACGCTCGCCCATGACGAGCTGATATTTCGCGTCTCCGGCGGCAGCGGAACCCGATACGAGACGAACCACGATGGGCTGCATGAGCCCGAATTCGCGGATCGAGTGGACCAATTCGGCCAACGAGTCGTCGTCGAAGACGTGCCTCGGCTGCTTCGGATTGGCTTCGATTCGATCCGGTGCGATCTCGCGGTAGACGGCGCCGACGGGGGAGAGGTCGTCTCCACTCAGCACCGGCGGTGTCGGTGTGGGTGCCGTCGCGGTCTCGGTGGGCTCGTCGGCCGGTGCGGTTCGTTTCGGCTTGGTGGACGTGTCCGGACGGTCCTTCGCGTTGCGATCGGCCCCGATGATCACGTCTGCTGCAGCGTTGCCCAGACGTGGGCCGGCGTCAGGTCCGGTGGGGATCAGTGAGGCCAGGCCGCGGCCCAGACCACCTTTGCGCGTTGAGCTCATCTGGTTACTTCTTTCGTGCTTCGTCGATGCCGGCCGATCGGGCAGCGAGCTCTCGTCCGGCGTCCAGGTAGCTCATCGCACCTCGTGAACCGGGGTCGTAATCCAACACCGTCATGCCGTACCCGGGAGCTTCGGATACCTTCACGCTGCGAGGAATGACGGCGCGCAGGACGGCGTCGCCGAAGTGCTTGCGAACCTCTTCCGCGACCTGGTCTGCCAACTTGGTGCGCCCGTCGTACATCGTCAGGATCACGGTGGAGACGTGGAGTTCGGGATTCAGATGTGACTGCACCAGCTCGATATTGCGAAGGAGCTGGCCCACACCTTCGAGTGCGTAGTACTCGCATTGAATGGGGATGAGCACCTCGGTCGCAGCGACGAGCGCGTTGACCGTCAGCAGACCGAGCGACGGGGGGCAGTCGATCAGGATGAAGTCAGCGTCGATGCCGGCGAGCTCCTCCACCGACAGCGCCGTTTTGAGGCGCCCTTCGCGGGCGACCATCGACACCAATTCGATCTCTGCGCCGGCGAGATCGATGGTTGCCGGAATACAGAACAGCCTGTCGCTGTGCGGACTCTTCTGCACTGCGTCCTTGGCGCTCACCTCACCGATGAGGACCTCGTAGCTGGATGGCACACCGGAGTGATGCTCGACGCCCAACGCCGTGCTGGCGTTGCCCTGAGGGTCCAGATCGACCACCAGAACCGTCAGGCCTTGGAGTGCGAGTGCGGCAGCCAGGTTCACGGCGGTCGTCGTCTTCCCGACGCCGCCCTTCTGATTGGCAATCGTCAGCATGCGTCGCTTCGCAGGCTTGGGCAGCGACACCGATCCGGGATGCAGAACTTGGCTGGCTCGATGTGCCGCGGCGCCGATGGGAGTGTCGTTCGGTGAGATCGCGTTGGTGTACTCGAACCCGGAGTTGGCCGCCACCCCCGACTTGTTCCCCGAGTTGCTCGACGCGTTCTTCTTGGACGCTGTTTCACGTGAAACAGCGGGATCGGACCCACCCGACATATGTGCTCCTTAGTGCGGAACTGACTGTGTTCAATACGATCGATCAGATCGAGCGTGGGACGTACGAGCCCACGATCGAAATCAGTGACGACTCAGTCTCCGCGGCTCACGCACCGCTCTGACGACGATGGTGGGAGTGGGCAACAGACCCACTCCACACTCCACTACCTCCAGCTTGCCAGCACCCATCCGAGTGAGGGAAGTCCGGTCGCGTTCGATCTCTTCTGCGGCGCTCGAACCCTTGAGAGCCAGCATGCGCCCGTGCTCATGGACCAGGGGGAGTGACCACTTCGCCAGCTTCTCCAATGGCGCCACCGCTCTCGACGTGACCACATCGGCACCGCCGGCTTCCTTCTTGACGCCGGGCTGTTCCGCGCGGCCACGCACGACCAAGATGTTCAGATCGTGTTCGTCGATGAATTCGGCGAGATACACGGTTCGGCGAAGAAGGGGCTCGACGAGGGTCACGCGCAGATCGGGTCGCGCGATCGCCAGCGGGATTCCGGGCAAGCCCGCGCCACTGCCGATATCCACAACGGTCTCGCCTTCATCGATCAGCTCGCCGATCGCCGCACAGTTGAGGATGTGTCGCTCCCACAGCCGTGGAACTTCACGCGGTCCGATGAGGCCTCGTTCGACACCGGCCGTCGCCAAGGAGTCGTAATACCTCCGTGCCAACTCGAGCCGATCACCGAAGATCTGCTCCGCCACGGCCATCAACTGGTTGCTATCCGATCCTTCTTGTTCCACGTGAAACATCTTCCCGTGCCCGGGCACGGAACGCCAAACGACATTGCTGTAAATCGGTCGAATACGCTCTCCACTTCACAATCGGCCGCAGAGCGGGCAACTGACGGGCGACACTCGGACGGAGCCGCTCATCCATTCACGAACGAAGCGCATGCCGATGTTCGGCCGAGTCGGGCCAACGGATGGAGCTGTCCCGTCCTCGGTCTTCCGGCCAGATCTACCGACCCGAACCGGCATGGTGTGGCCGATGCCGCCGCGCCATTTCTTAGCCCTCACAGGGCGAAGTGTCGGCCACATCAATGTCGGCCGCCCATCCCTAACCCCACGCGTTGATATACACCCGGACATCGATCGCGTCCATGTCTGCAAACACGTCCGTGACGCAACCGATGAACGATGACAATGTTTCACGTGAAACTGGGCACCAGCTGGAGCCGGCGTTGTCCGGGGGGAGTGGATCCGCGGACGATGGGGACACGAGCGAATCTCGTCCCACGACAAGCACAGTTCCGGGCACCCGCGGTTCCAGTCACGGCCACAGTCGGGGGGAGCGGCCCCGAGACGTAGATGTTCCCGATCGCATCATGATCGACTCGAGCACCTACTCGCGCATCCGAACTCGCAGCCGCATCCACAGATCATTTGCATCTACCGGTCATCCACATCGCCCACGGACTCGACGACCCACACGAGCGTCCTGTCGATGTCCGGCAGTCCCGAACGCACTCCGGCCGGTCTCTCCGGCCCGTCTCTCCGAATCGAGAACATCGAGCTTCTCGATCGGCACCGCTCATGACAACCTCGGCTCCACGCGCCTGGATGGCCTGCCGAGGATGGTCACAGCCCGAACCTCCGACTAGCGGTGCCATCCCTGCAATCCGATTGCCTTGGATGGATCCAGTACCGATGGATCGTCGACATCTCGTGGAGTGCGACTCCAGCCCCTCACAACTGGCACAGGTCGCGCCACTGAGGGATGGTCACGACATCATGGGTAGGGCCACCGGCAGAGACCCGCTCAGTGGACTCGATCGCTGAACCCGACAAAGGCCGATCTGGATCGAATCGATTCGGCCCTGACACCAGATCCATTGTGACCGGGTGTCCTGTGCTGACCAGAAGTCGATGGACTCTGATCGTCGCCGCTTTGTTTCACGTGAAACCGCCCGAGATCCGGACCAGCTCGATCGGTTGCCCGGATTCGCAACTGACTGAAACCGACGCCCGTGCATCTATCCGGGCGGTCGGTCGAACGACAGCCCTCCGCGAGCTACATCTCCATCGAAGTTTCGGCCACCAATGTTCGCGCCTCGCATGCGGCGTGTTTCACGTGAAACAAACCCGACCAACGCGCAACGGAGCAGAAGAATCACCGTCGTCTTTGCCGTCACAGTGACGAAAGCGCAGTGCATGCCTGATCTCGAGAATCCGGCGAGAAAATCGATCCCAACCGCGCACCCATTGGCAGCCGTCGAGCAAATTACATCGATGAGATTCCGCCGACGGATCCAGAACATCCGGATACGACGATGGCCCCCACCGAAGTGGGGGCCATCGATTGGAACGCTCTGTTACGCCTTGACGACGACTACTCGTCGAGCCGGCTCGACGCCGGTGCTCTCGCTCGCGACGCCGTCGATCTTGGCGACCGCGTCGTGCACGATCTTTCGCTCGAACGGGGTCATCGGGGTCAGCTCTTCGCGCTCTCCGGATTCGAGTACACGACGCGCTGCTTCGGCACCGAGGTTGCCGAGTTCGGTCCGCCGATTCGCACGCCAGCCGGCGACGTCGAGCATCAGCTTGCTGCGCTCACCCGTCGACTGCTGAACGGCGAGACGAGTCAGCTCCTGCAGTGCATCGAGAACTTCACCCTTGCGGCCGACGAGCTTGGCGAGATCGTCTCCGCCGTCGATGCTGACGATGGCGCGGTCACCCTCCACGTCGAGATCGATATCGCCGTCGAAGTCCAGGACGTCGAGCAACTGCTCGAGGTAGTCGCCGGCGATCTCGCCTTCTTCGACCAGGTAGTCCTCCTCGTCCTCATCGTCCTCGTCCGACGCATCGTCGGACTTGTCCTCGACGACGCTCGAATCCTCGGACTTCTCGACCACAGGAGTCTCGTTCGACTCCACGTCGACTGCACTCACCTGATCGGCCTCGACCGCCACGTCACTTGCTCCATCCCCGGATACCGCACCGACTGTGTTCTGTACTTCGTCGTTCTGAGCTTCTTCTACGTCCGCTGCCATGTTCGTCCTTCTCTCGACGTGTCGGTCAGCGCCGCTTGCGCTTGGTCGACTTGTTCCGGTTCGCCTGCGGTCTCGGTTTCGCCGGTGATGCAGCACCGGTGGTCGAATCGGCAATGCCCTCGCCGGTCTCGGCCGTCGACGAATCGCTCGTCGGCGTCATCTTCGAGAGCTTGGGGCGAGCACCGGGCTTCGGCTTGGTGGTGGACACCGGCTTCACACCCGGCTTCGGCGCGTTCTCGGAACGCTTCTCCATCGCAACTGCGGCCTTGGATGCTTCTTCCTTGTCGATCTTTCCGAACACCAGATGCTGCTGCACGTACGTCCAGGTGTTGTTACTGACCCAGTACAGCAGGATCGCGACGGGAAGCAGGGCGCCGAACACCAGAACGCCGAGCGGGAAGACGTAGAGCGCGAGCTTGTTCATGATCGCGGACTGCGGGTTCGCAGCAGCGGCTGCGCTCTGGCGTGCAACCGAGGCACGGGAGTTCATGTGCGTCATGATCGCTGCGATGATCATCAGCGGGATCGACACAGCAGCGATGACCCACGTGGACGGAATGGTGGCGTCGGGACCCACGGCGAACGCGTTGAGCTGATCCTGCGGCATGGTGATCCACGCCGAGATCGGAGCGCCGAACAGACGGGCGTCCAGGAAGGACTGCACGTCGGCCACGTTGAACGCGTAGTTGGACAGCTCGCGGTTCTCCTCGGGGGTCAACCCGAGCTGGCCGAAGCCGGTACCGGTGCGGTTGAACGAGCGCAGCACGTGGAACAGGCCGATGAACACCGGTGCCTGCGCCAGCACGGGCAGGCAACCCATCAGCGGATTGAAGCCGTGTTCCTTCTGGAGCTTCTGCATCTCCACGGCCATCTTCTGCTTGTCTTTGCCGTACTTCTTCTGCAGAGCCTTGATCTGCGGCTGTAGCTCCTGCATCTGCCGCGTGGTGCGGACCTGCTTGACGAAGGGCTTGTACAGAATCAGGCGGAGGGTGAAGACCAGGAAGACGACGGACAGTGCCCAGGCGAACCCATTGCTGGGATCCTGGAACACAAAGCCGAACACCTTGTGCCACACCCAGAGAATCCAGGCAACCGGGTAGTAAATGAAGTCGAGCACGGCTCTATGTACTCCTCTGTTCTTCCACTCGCGCGAGATCGTGGTGTTCTTCGGTTTCGGTCGGTTCGGTGACGATCGCGCGCCACCTACCGGGTTCGGGTACCGGGTCCCAACCTCCAGAGTGCCAGGGAGCACATTTGAGGAGGCGGACGACTGCCAGCAACGAGCCCTTCGTCATCCCGTGTACCTGGAGCGCCTCGATGGCGTATTCGCTGCAGGTGGGGGAGAAGCGACAGGTGGGAGGTCTCATCGGGGACACGTAGGTCCGGTACAACCCGATGAAATAGACGAGTGTTCGAGCAGGAATGGAACGAAGGTTGCCCATGAATGTCATGACGGCGGACCCTTCGGAGCTTCGAGAAGACCGAGCTTCTTCAATCCTGAACGCAGTTGAACCAGTAGATCTGCCGAGGACGCCCTCGCAGCTCCGGGCAGTGCACGGATCACCACGTCGGTGGTCTCGGGGAGCTCACCGATGACGTCGGTACAGATATGCCGAAGCCGGCGCGCAACTCGATGACGAGTTACGGCCGGCCCGACTGCCTTGCTGACGATCAATCCGAAACGTGGCCCGCGAACGGTCGATGCGATGTCCTGTTCGTCACGCACTACGGCGTGAACCACAAGATCCGATCTACCCATTCGGCGTCCTCGACGCACCGCTACGGAGAAATCACGTGCTCGGTGTAGTCGATTCGGCTCAGGAAGCATCCCGAGCTCCAAGCTTCGGACGAACAGATATCAGGCTGTGAGTTCTTTACGGCCCTTGCCGCGACGTGCGGAAACGATTGCACGACCCGCACGGGTACGCATACGAAGACGGAAGCCATGAACGCGCGCGCGGCGGCGATTGTTCGGCTGGAACGTCCGCTTGCCCTTGGCCACGGTCAACACTCCTCGAGATTGAAACGCCGATCTGTCGGCGCCTGCTGGAAAGGTTCTCAGCGAGTCCGGATGAACTTGCTTGCCTCCCGAGCGAGAAATCCGAGTGAAGACAGACTGTGAGCAGCCAGCAAGCATCGGCCACCTCGCTATTGGGTGACTGTTCGAGAGTACTGATCGAGTCACCGCCGGTCAAACTCGCTCTCGAGCCACGAGCGCCGTGGTTCATACACAGGCAGTGCCGGTTTCCGGCCACCGATGGTGTGATGTGCGTCGAAATCGTCGCCGGACGACCACACGCTGCGACACAATTCGTTCGATCGCACTACAGACAGTCGGCATCGGTGCAGGTCAGACTGGCGCAATTGCCATACCACGAGCCCGAACGCGTTCTGGGGTCACATCGGTGTCGTTTATCCACACCTGTGGATAATTGTGTGGAAACACAGTTCAGGTGGCATATTCGTACCTTGCGGGGTCCACCCACGGACCCTGGTCTCGGCCGCAGCGACGCACGAACGACGACGCTATCCGACGACGTTGCCGCGCGGGTACGAAACGACGCGCGAATTCACGCGTCGAACACCGCCCGAGACCAATGCTCGACGACGGAGGGCCCAACGTGAACGACGATCCGGATGCGCTCGCGCGCATCTGGCCCGAGGTGGTCGCGGAGCTCACATCCGACCGACACAGTGGGTCGCCGCTGACCAAAGGCCAGAAGGCCTGGCTCGCGCTGGTCAAACCGCTGACATTGACGCAGGGCTTCGCACTGCTCGCAGTTCCGTCGACTTTTGCGCAGGAAGCGATCGAACGAGATCTTCGCGAACCCATTCTCGGCGCCCTCGGGCGTCACCTGGGACAGGGTGTCGAGGGACTCGGAGTGCGTATCTCCGCTCCCGAGGACGAGAAGATCGACTCCGAGCGATCGCCGTACCCCGATGCCCCCAGTTCTCCGACTTATCGGCGCCGCGTCCTGACCAGCAGAGACGACGAGCCGTCGGACTCCGAGACGGCCGACTACGAAGAGGTCGACGACGAACGCGAGGCTCTCGCAAGCGTCCAGAACTCGTGGCCGACGTACTTCACGAAACCTCCCGAGTCGACTCCTCCTTCTTCGGGTGCCAACAGCCTCAACTCGAAGTACACCTTCGACACCTTCGTCATCGGCGCCTCCAATCGATTCGCTCACGCAGCCGCGGTGGCGATTGCCGAAGCACCTGCTCGCGCCTACAACCCGCTGTTCGTGTGGGGGGCGTCGGGTCTGGGCAAGACTCACCTCCTGCACGCGGCCGGGCACTATGCGCAGCGCCTGTTCCCGGGCATGCGCGTGAAGTACGTTTCGACCGAGGAATTCACCAACGACTTCATCAACAGTCTTCGTGACGACCGCAAGGTGGCGTTCAAGCGCCGCTACCGGGAGACCGACGTACTGCTCGTCGACGACATCCAGTTCATCGAGGGCAAGGAAGGCATCCAGGAGGAGTTCTTCCACACCTTCAACACCCTGCACAACGCGAACAAACAGATCGTCGTCTCGTCCGACCGCCCACCGAAGCAGTTGGCCACGCTCGAGGAGCGGCTTCGTACCCGCTTCGAGTGGGGCCTGATCACCGATGTGCAGCCGCCCGAACTGGAGACGCGGATCGCCATTCTGAGCAAGAAGGCTCGGATGGACCGGCTCGACGTGCCGCACGACGTGCTCGAGCTCATCGCCAGCCGAATCGAGCGCAATATTCGTGAGCTCGAAGGCGCCCTCATCCGAGTGACGGCGTTCGCATCGCTCAACGGACAAGCACTCGACCTCACTCTGGCCGAGGTGGTTCTCCGCGATCTCATCCCCGATTCGTCGAGTCTGGAGATCAATGCGGCCACGATCATGGCCGTGACCGCGGAGTACTTCAACACCTCCATCGAGGACCTGTGTGGGCCGGGTAAGGCCAGAGCACTGGCCATGGCCAGGCAGATCGCGATGTATCTCTGCCGGGAGCTCACCGATCTGTCGTTGCCCAAGATCGGCCAGACGTTCGGCCGGGACCACACGACGGTGATGTACGCGGACAAGAAGATTCGCAAGGAGATGACCGAGCGTCGCAAGGTGTACGACCAGGTTCAGGAGCTGACCGCGCGGATCAAGCAGCGCTCGAAGCGGTAGGCAACCGGCAACGAACGATCCCGGACGACGGCACCGAATCCCATCGCGGGTTCGGTGCCGTCGCTGTTTTCCCGTCGTTCGCCGGAGCGATTCTCGACGCAGATTCCTCGATTTCTGGAGGCGCCGACCATTGATTCACACCTGTGGATAACCATGTGGACAACATCGAAGTTCTGGGGATGGAGTGTGGGCGCCTGTGCACCGATGTGATTCGTCCACAGGCAGCCGGTCGTCAACCACGTATTGGTCCCGAGTTCATCCCCACGACACCACGCTCGGCCACCAGCGGATCGAATGGTCCGTGCACAGATTCCACAGGACCTATTAATATTTCTGTTTTCTCCTTGAAAGAACTTCTTTGAAAACAGGTGTTGGGGAACGATCCGTTCACAGGCCCCCCAAGATCACCCGAATCCCACGTTCGGCGTGACCCTCGCGCTTCCGTCTTCGGTTCGGAGGGCATACGGTGTGCTTGCGCTGGATGTGCCACACTCGTCCTTGCATCGGTTCGAGCCGCAACCATCGTGGTTGCACCGCTCCGGCCATGACGACGAACACCACCGAACGAGAGGAAATGCCGAGCGATGGAGCTTGGAAGTTTGAAGTTTCGCGTTGCTCGTGAAGATTTTTCCGATTCCGTCGCGTGGGTAGCCCGTAGCCTGCCGTCTCGGCCGCCCGTTCCCGTTCTCGGTGGAGTTCTTCTCGCTGCCGACGAGCAGGGTCTGACGGTTTCCGGATTCGACTACGAGGTCTCCGCTCAGGTCAAAGTGTCGGCCGAAGTTGCCACTGCCGGCCGAGTCCTGGTGTCGGGCAAGCTACTTGCCGATATCACCAAGTCGCTGCCGAACAAGCCGGTCGACGTCACGGTCGACGGCACCCGCGTTCTGGTCAACTGCGGAAGCGCCAAGTTCTCGCTGCCGACGATGCCGGTGGAGGATTACCCGCAGCTCCCCGAGTTGCCCAGCAACACCGGTTCGCTGGCCGGTGATGTCTTCTCCGAGGCGATCGCCCAGGTCGCGATTGCGGCGGGCAAGGACGACACGCTTCCCATGCTCACCGGTATCCGTGTGGAGATCGACGGCACCAACGTCGTTCTCGCGGCCACCGACCGTTTCCGGTTGGCGGTTCGTGAGGTGGAATGGGCTCCCGCCGGGGCCGACACCACCACCGCGGTGCTCATCCCGGCCAAGACTCTGTCCGAGTCGGCAAAAACGCTCGGTGGTAATTCCGGCTCACCGGTCGAGCTGGCCCTCGGTTCCGGCTCGTCCATCGGTAGCGACGGTTTGCTGGGCATCGTCAGCGACGGGCGCCGCACCACCACGCGTCTGCTCGATGCCGAATTCCCGAAGTTCCGTCAGTTGCTGCCGGCCGAGCACACTGCGGTGGCGACCCTCGAGATCGCATCGCTCATCGAGGCCATCAAGCGTGTGGCTCTCGTTGCCGAGCGTGGCGCGCAGGTGCGCCTCGAATTCAACGCCGAGGGCGTGTTGCTCTCTGCAGGTGGCGACGATGCAGGCCGCGCCGAGGAGGCACTGCCTGCCGATTTCCAGGGCGAGGCACTGACCATCGCGTTCAACCCCGGCTACCTCATCGACGGACTGTCGTCGTTGCACAGCGAGAAGGTCACCTTCGGATTCACCACGCCGAGCCGGCCCGCAGTGCTGCGGCCGACCTCGGACGAGGAACTCGTGCCCGATGACGCAGGCAAGTTCGCGGCGCCGCAGTCCGAGTACACGTACTTGCTGATGCCGGTCAGGCTGCCGGGCTGATCCAGCCTCGTTACTGTTGAACCCGCGGGAACTTTCGCACCTGACACAGACAAGGACGCCTCATCATGCAGCTGGGCTTGGTCGGTCTCGGAAAAATGGGCTTCAACATGCGCGAGAGACTGCGTGAGCACGGTCACGAGGTCGT
Source organism: Rhodococcus sp. 14-2483-1-2 (assembly GCF_002259405.1). GTDB lineage: Bacteria > Actinomycetota > Actinomycetes > Mycobacteriales > Mycobacteriaceae > Rhodococcoides. The sequence goes on from NZ_NPFW01000009.1 coordinate 74,792, forward strand.
CGGTTACGACCCTCGACCCGAGGTGACCGATACCCCGTCACTGGCCGGTCTGGCGCAGGCGTTGACGGCGCCCCGCGTGGTGTGGGTGATGGTTCCGTCGGGCAAGATCACCCGCGATACCGTCACCGGTCTGGCCGATGTGCTCGAGCCGGGCGATCTGGTGATCGACGGCGGCAACTCTCGGTTCACCGACGACAAGCCCAACGCAGAGTTGTTGGACGCCAAGGGAATCGGCTACATCGATGCCGGAGTATCCGGTGGCGTCTGGGGCCTGAAGAACGGCTACGGCCTGATGGTCGGTGGCCAGGACGAGCATGTCGCCCGTGCGATGCCGATCTTCGATGCACTGCGTCCCGAGGGCGAGCGCGCGGACGGTTTCGTTCACGCCGGTCCGGTCGGTGCCGGTCACTACTCGAAGATGGTGCACAACGGCATCGAGTACGGGCTGATGCAGGCGTATGCCGAGGGTTACGAGATCCTCGAAGCCGAAGAACTCGTGCAGGACGTGCAAGGAGTGCTTCGGGCCTGGAGCAAGGGCACGGTCGTGCGGTCGTGGCTGCTCGATCTACTGGTCGAAGCGCTCGGTCAGGATCCGGAGTTCAGTGAGATCTCCGGGTACACCGAGGATTCCGGTGAGGGCCGCTGGACCGTCGAGGAAGCCATTCGTCACGCTGTCCCCGCGCCTGTGATCTCTGCGGCGTTGTTCGCGAGATTTGCGTCGCGGCAAGAGGATTCGCCTGCCATGAAGGCTGTTTCGGCACTGCGGAATCAGTTCGGCGGGCATGCGGTCAAGAAGGCCGACGCCGACGAGACCCTGCGCGCCCCGGCGCCGAAGAACACCGAGTAAGTGTTCGTCCGGTCTCTGCAGCTACACGATTTCCGATCCTGGGACGACCTCACCGTCGACCTCGGACCGGGCTCGACCGTGTTCGTGGGGCCGAACGGACACGGCAAGACCAATCTGCTCGAGTCGATCAACTATCTGTCGACGTTGTCCTCCCATCGCGTGTCGTCGGACGCTCCGATGATCAGGGCAGGTGCCGCCAAGGCGTTCGTGGGCAGTGCCGTGGTCAATCACGGTCGCGAACTGATCATCGATGTCGAGCTTCTCGAAGGTAGAGCCAACAAGGCTCGGATGAACAGGTCACCACTGCGGCGCCCACGCGAGATTCTGGGCGTGTTGCAGAGTGTGCTGTTCGCTCCCGAGGATCTCTCGCTGGTCCGCGGCGATCCCGGCGAGCGACGACGCTATCTCGACGAGCTGCTCACCAGCCGCATTCCTCGAATGGCCACTGTCCGTGCCGATTACGACAAGGTTCTGCGGCAGCGATCGGCTCTGCTGAAGACAGCGAGTGGATCGTTGCGCCGCGGAGCGTCGTCCGGCGACGGCGCGAGTGCCCTTGCCACCTTGGACGTCTGGGATGGTCATCTCGCGGCTCATGGAGCTCGATTGCTCGCTGCCAGAATAGCTTTGGTGCACGAGCTGATGCCTTTCGTGCAACAGGCCTACAGTTCGATCGCACCGGAATCGCGGTTGGCTGCCGTTGCCTACCGTTGCAGTCTTGCCGATGCCCTCCCACCGGAATTCTCCGATGCCGATCGCGCACCCGAGACCGATGACATCGATGTGCTGGAAGCTGCTTTCCTTCACCAACTTTCGGTGATGAGGCAGCGCGAGATCGAACGTGGGGTGTGTCTGGTGGGACCGCACCGCGACGACCTGGAATTGATGCTCGGTGATCAACCGACCAAAGGCTTTGCCAGCCATGGTGAATCGTGGTCGTATGCACTGTCGTTGCGGCTCGGGTCCTTTGCGCTGTTGCGAGAGGACGGCACCGACCCGGTTCTGATGCTCGACGACGTGTTCGCCGAGCTCGACCGCAAGAGGCGCACGGCGCTGGCGACGGTGGCCGCCGGCGCAGAGCAGGTCCTCATCACGGCGGCGGTACCGGAGGACGTCCCTCCCGAACTCGATGCTCGACGGTACGGGGTCGAGGCGACGCAGAGTTCGGATTCCGGTGCAGCAGGACGTATCTCGCGAATCTCGGACCTGTCGGACGACAACGGCATAGCACGTTCGGAAGGTGAGGTTCCATGACCGACGACGAGGCATCGCCCACAGACAACGGTGAAGTACCGGAACTGAAAGGCGTCGATCTGGCGCGTCGAGCACTCGAGGACGCGCGGGCCGCAGCCAAGGCCAGTGGCAAATCGGTTGGACAGGGACGGTCGTCGCCCACCGGCGGAGTTCGAGCGCTGCGGGGGCGTCGTAGACGCGGTTGGTCGGGTGCCGGACCGGACGACCGTGATCCCCAGGCCTTCGGGGCGTTGGCGAATTCGATCGCGTCCAAGCGTGGGTGGTCGGCCAAGGTGTCCGAGGGCGCGGTGCTGGGCCGGTGGCCGAGCGTGGTCGGCGAGGACATCTCGGCTCATGCGGACCCCACCGGTCTCAAGGACGGAGTGTTGAGTATTTCGGCGGAGTCCACGGCATGGGCGACGCAGTTGAGGCTGATGCAGTCGCAGATTCTGGCCAAGATCGCAGCTGCCGTCGGTCACGGCGTGGTGACGTCTCTGCGTATCACCGGTCCGACGACGCAGAGCTGGAGAAAGGGAGAACGTCACGTGCGCGGACGGGGCCCGCGCGACACGTACGGATAGTGATACATCCCAACGATGGCTTTCCGAACCGGCTGGTCCAGGTGATCCTCAACAGATGTTGGGGCCAGTGTTGCTGTGACATGGTCGATGTGCGTAGCGTGATTCGCGACACTCAGCGGTCGGGGGATCGATGAAGATGTTCTGCACGGCCATCGGACGAGGAGAAGTTGTGTCTGCACCAACCAAGAAGGCATCGACAGCGGCCGTCGATGTGGACGGAACCCCCGAAGACCGAGTCGTTCTACATGCCAGAAAAGTCGAGTTCGACTGGAACTCCCTGCCGTTGCACTACATGGACGGCAATCCACTCGCGACCCACCTGATCAACGTGATGCATCTGCTTCTGCCCGAGGGCGAGGAATGGTTCGTGCGCACGTTCAAGGAAGCGCTGCCGCTCATCCACGACGATCAGCTGCGCGACGACGTGATCGGATTCATCGGTCAGGAAGCCATGCACGCGCAGGCGCACACCGATGTCCACGACCAGCTCAGGGCGCACGGCATCGATGTCGATCCCTACGTCGATCAGATGAAGTTTCTCTTCGGCCGCGCCCTCGGCAACAGGTCCGGTCACGGCCAGAACAGTTTGGTCGAACGTCTCGCCCTCATCGCCGCCGCAGAGCACCTCACCGCCTTCCTGGGCGATTGGGTGCTCAATGCCTCGGAGTTGGACGAGGCCGACGTCGATCCGATCATGCTGGATCTGTTGCGGTGGCACGGAGCCGAGGAGGTCGAGCATCGTTCGGTGGCCTACGAGGTGATGCGGTACTTCGACGTGCGCCCGGCCCGCCGAATTCGCACGTACGTCGTCATCGCGCCCACCCTCGTGTGGTTCTGGACCCGTGGTGTTCGCTTTCTGATGAGCCAGGATCCGACGCTCGCGCACCTTCCACCCAAGCAGCGCACACCGTCGTTCCGCGAATTTCGCCGAGTGGCCAACGCCGGTCTGTTCCCGACCCCGATGTCGATGGTGAAGGCATCGCTGCGCTACTTCAAGCGCACCTATCACCCTTCTCAGGAAGGGTCGACGGCGCAGGCAGTGCAGTATCTGGCCACCTCGCCGGCAGCTCGGTCCGCCGATCGATGACCAAACGCACGTTGCGGAGCAAGCTCGGCGCAATGGCACAGATGGTCGACTCGTTCCGAGCGGGACGCACCATTCCGAAGAATCTGTACGGCCGCGACGAGCCCGATCAGACCGTGTCATTGGTGACCGATGCGCTCGACAAATGGTTCGCTCTGCTCGACGGTGACGACTACGACGCGTCGTTCGCGGCGCCGGCCGTCGCACGCACCCGGCTACTGACGTTGGATTCACGTGAGGTGCTGTGCGTCGACGAGCAGGTGGTCCAACTGACGTTCTCGGCCGCCGACGGCGCGGCGCTGCCTGCTTGGGCACCGGGAATGCACCTGGATTTCTATCTCCCGTCCGGACGCCGTCGGCAGTACTCGCTGTGCGGACAACCGAATACCGACTCCTACTCCATCGCCGTTCGCCTGGTGCCCGACGGCGGCGGCGGGTCGCGTGAGATGCACGATCTCCCGGTCGGCACCGAGGTGGCAATTCGCGGGCCGCGCAACGGTTTTCCGTTCGTCCAGTCCGAGCATGCAGTGTTCGTGGCCGGCGGAATCGGCATCACCGCCATCATCTCGATGGTGCGTCGTGCTCGTGAGACGGGGATGGACTGGCACCTCGTCTACTGCGGCCGCTCGCGCGAATCGATGCCGTTCCTCGACGAGATCGCCGGCTGGGATGCCGATCGCGTGACGGTGCGGACCGACGATGTGGACGGCATGCCGTCGAGCATGGATCTGCTCGGTGCCACGGCACCCGGCGGTTCGGTCTACGTGTGTGGACCTCCGCCGATGATCGATCTGGTTCGGGCCTCGTTCGACTCGCTGCCCGCCACTCATCTGCACTTCGAGCGGTTCTCGCCTCCGCCGGTGAAGAACGGCGCCGAGTTCGAGGTCCAGCTCGTCGATTCCGGGCAGGTCATCGCAGTGGGTCCGGACGAGACTGCGCTGCATGCCATTCGGCGTCTGCGCCCGGACGTCGCGTACTCCTGCCAACAGGGATTCTGCGGGACGTGTCGGGTTCGAGTACTGAGCGGAACACCGCAGCATCGAGAGAATCGACTCACGGTCGAGGAGCAGCAGCACGAGATGTTGATCTGCGTTTCGCGATCCGAGGGCGAACGGATCGTGCTCGATCTCTAGCGGAGCAGCTGGATTCACCCTTCATATTTGTCGTCCGGCATCGAGAAAATGCGCCTGTGAAGCAATCAGGGGCCTTTTAGGGGTGTCATCGTGCCCATGCTGTCGTAGGCAACCAGTACTATGGACCGGTACGACATCAAGCCCGGAACAAACGCATGGACCCGGGCGCGGCCGAAAGCGACTGCGCTCGTCCCTGCGGTAGCACCCTGACGGGGTGTGAGCGGGGTAGTGGACGCGTAGAAGGAGAACCAGCTAACCGTGGCTGCCCAGAAGTCAGGTAACAACGAGAACAGCAAGGATTACGGCGCTTCGTCCATCACGGTCCTCGAGGGCCTGGAAGCGGTTCGTAAGAGGCCCGGTATGTACATCGGTTCCACCGGTGAACGAGGCCTGCATCACCTGATCTGGGAGGTCGTCGACAACTCCGTCGACGAGGCCATGGCCGGCTATGCCTCCACCGTCGACGTCACCATCCACGAGGACGGCAGCGTCGAGGTCAAGGACGACGGTCGAGGAATCCCCGTCGCCATGCACTCCTCCGGTGTACCCACCGTCGAGGTCGTCATGACGCAGCTGCACGCAGGCGGCAAGTTCGACTCCGACTCCTACGCGGTGTCCGGTGGACTGCACGGCGTCGGCATCTCGGTGGTGAACGCGCTCTCCACCAAGGTCGAGCTGCAGATCGCGCGCGACGGTCATCGCTACAAGCAGACCTACGACTACGCCAAGCCCAGCCCCCTCGAGACCGTCGGCGACACCGGTGAGACCGGTACCACCGTGCGTTTCTGGGCCGACGGCAAGATCTTCGAGACCCTCGACTACAGCTTCGAGACCGTGCACCGCCGCCTGCAGGAGATGGCGTTCCTGAACAAGGGACTGACCATCAACTTCACCGACGAGCGAGTGGCGGCCACCGACGCGACCGAGGAAGAACTCGGTGAGACGGCCGAGGCTCCCAAGACGGCGGAGGAAGAGCAGGCCGACGCCGCAGCAGCCAAGCCGGCCAAGGTGCGCAAGCGCACCTACCACTACCCCGACGGTCTGGTCGACTTCGTCAAGCACATCAACAGGACCAAGACCGCGATCCACAACTCGGTCGTCGGCTTCACCGGCAAGGGTGAGGGCCACGAGGTCGAGATCGCCATGCAGTGGAACGCCGGCTACTCCGAGTCGGTGCACACCTTCGCCAACACCATCAACACGCACGAGGGCGGCACCCACGAAGAGGGTTTCCGTACCGCTCTGACCTCGACGGTGAACAAGTACGCGCTGGAGAAGAAGCTCGTCAAGGAGAAGGACGTCAAGCTCACCGGCGACGACATCCGCGAGGGTCTTGCCGCAGTCATCTCGGTGCGGGTCGGGGAACCGCAGTTCGAGGGGCAGACCAAGACCAAGCTCGGCAACACCGAGATTCGGTCGTTCGTACAGAAGGCATGCAACGAGCACCTGGCGCACTGGTTCGAATCAAACCCGGCCGACGCCAAGACCATCATCAACAAGGCGGTCTCGTCCGCGCAGGCCCGGATGGCTGCACGTAAGGCCCGAGAGTTGGTGCGCCGCAAGAGCGCAACCGATATCGGTGGCCTTCCCGGCAAGCTCGCCGACTGCCGCTCGAACGATCCGAGCAAGTCCGAGATCTACATCGTGGAGGGCGACTCCGCAGGCGGCTCGGCCAAGTCGGGGCGAGACTCGATGTTCCAGGCGATCCTGCCGCTGCGCGGAAAGATCATCAACGTCGAGAAGGCTCGCATCGACCGCGTCCTCAAGAACAACGAGGTTCAGTCGATCATCACCGCTTTCGGTACCGGCATCCACGACGAGTTCGACATCACCAAGCTGCGGTATCACAAGATCGTGCTGATGGCCGACGCCGACGTCGACGGCCAGCACATCTCCACCCTGCTGATGACGCTGCTGTTCCGCTTCATGCGACCGCTGATCGAGCACGGCCACGTCTACCTCGCCATGCCGCCGCTGTACAAGCTGAAGTGGAGCCGCGGTGAACCGGACTTCGCCTACTCCGACCGCGAGCGCGACGGTCTGCTCGAGGCCGGCATCGCCAACAAGCGCAAGATCAACGTCGAGGACGGCGTCCAGCGCTACAAGGGCCTCGGCGAGATGAACGCCAAGGAACTGTGGGAGACCACGATGGATCCGTCGGTCCGAGTCCTGCGTCTGGTGACGCTCGACGACGCGGCCGCCGCCGACGAACTGTTCAGCGTTCTGATGGGCGAGGACGTCTCCGCGCGTCGTAGCTTCATCGCCCGTAACGCGAAAGATGTTCGCTTTCTTGACGTCTAGTCACTTCCCTTCACGCACCGATGTGTTCTCTCGGTGCGTGAAGGTGACCGTTTCTCGAGGAGAATTGCATGTCTGACATCACCGAACCGCCGGTAGGACCCCCGCCGGGATCGACCACCAACGCCGAGGGCGGCGACCGGATCGATCCGGTCGACATCCAGCAGGAAATGCAGCGCAGCTACATCGATTACGCCATGAGCGTCATCGTCGGGCGTGCCCTGCCCGAGGTGCGTGACGGACTCAAGCCGGTGCACCGCCGCGTCCTGTACGCGATGTACGACTCGGGCTTCCGACCCGACCGCAGCTACGTGAAATCCGCACGCCCCGTTGCCGAAACGATGGGTAATTACCACCCACACGGTGACACCTCGATCTACGACGCATTGGTGCGTCTGGCCCAGCCGTGGTCGATGCGGTACCCGCTGGTCGACGGCCAGGGCAACTTCGGTTCGCGCGGTAACGACGGCGCCGCCGCCATGCGTTACACCGAGGCGCGGCTGACCCCGCTCGCGATGGAGATGCTGCGCGACATCGACGAGGAAACCGTCGACTTCATCCCCAACTACGACGGCAAAACCCAAGAGCCGACGGTACTTCCGTCGCGGGTACCGAACCTGTTGATGAACGGCTCCAACGGCATCGCCGTCGGTATGGCCACCAACATTCCGCCGCACAACCTGCGTGAACTGGGCGACGCGGTGTTCTGGGCCCTCGACAACTTCGAGGCCGACGAGGAAGCAACGCTCGAGGCCTGCATGGAACGCGTCAAGGGCCCCGACTTCCCGACGCACGGACTCATCGTCGGCGGCCAGGGCATCCAGGATGCGTACTCCACCGGCCGCGGCTCCATCCGGATGCGCGGCGTCGTCGAGATCGAAGAAGATTCCAACGGCCGCACCACGATCGTCATCACCGAGTTGCCGTACCAGGTCAACCCGGACAACCTGATCACCTCGATCGCCGAGCAGGTGCGGGACGGCAAACTCTCGGGCATCTCCAAGATCGACGACGAGTCCTCCGACCGTGTCGGTATGCGCATCGTGGTCACCATCAAGCGCGACGCCGTCGCGAAGGTGGTGCTGAACAACCTCTACAAGCATTCGCAGCTGCAGACGAGCTTCGGCGCGAACATGCTCTCGATCGTCGACGGCGTCCCGCGCACGCTGCGCCTGGACCAGATGATCAGGTACTACGTCACTCACCAACTCGACGTGATCGTTCGGCGTACTCGGTACCGGCTACGCAGAGCGGAGGAGCGGGCCCACATTCTGCGTGGACTCGTCAAGGCTCTCGACGCACTCGACGAGGTCATCGCGCTGATCCGCGCGTCGCAGACGGTGGATCTGGCCAAGCAGGGCTTGATCGACCTGCTCGACATCGACGAGATCCAGGCCCAGGCCATCCTCGACATGCAGCTGCGACGCCTCGCGGCCCTCGAGCGTCAGAAGATCATCGACGAGTTGGCAGAACTCGAACGTACGATCGCCGACCTGCAGGACATTCTGGCCAAGCCGGAGCGGCAGCGACAGATCGTGCGAGACGAGCTCGCCGAGATCGTCGAGAAGTTCGGCGACGACCGTCGTACGCGCATCATCGCCGCCGACGGGGACGTCAACGACGAGGACCTGATCGCGCGGGAGAACGTGGTCGTCACGATCACCGAGACCGGATACGCCAAGCGCACCAAGACCGACCTCTACCGCTCGCAGAAGCGCGGTGGCAAGGGAGTGATGGGCGCAGGGCTCAAGCAGGACGACATCGTCAGCAAGTTCTTCGTCTGCTCCACGCACGACTGGATCCTGTTCTTCACCACCAAGGGTCGCGTCTACCGGGCCAAGGCCTACGAACTGCCCGAGGCGAACCGAACCGCCCGCGGTCAGCACGTCGCGAACTTGCTCGCCTTCCAGCCGGACGAGCGCATCGCGCAGGTCATCCAGATCAAGACCTACGAGGATGCTCCGTACCTGGTGCTCGCCACCAAGGGCGGTCTGGTCAAGAAGTCACGACTGACCGACTTCGACTCCAACCGCAGCGGCGGCATCGTCGCGGTCAACCTGCGTGGTGAGGACGAGTTGGTCGGAGCCGTTCTCGCGTCCTCGGACGACGATCTGCTGCTGGTCTCGGCGCAGGGTCAGTCGATCCGGTTCTCTGCCACCGACGAGGTGTTGCGCCCGATGGGCCGTGCTACCTCGGGTGTGCAGGGTATGCGCTTCAACGGCGAGGACGCGCTGCTCTCGCTCAACGTCGTCAGCGAGAACAAGTTCCTGCTGGTCGCTACGTCGGGCGGTTACTCCAAGCGCACCGCGATGGAGGATTACCCCCAGCAAGGCCGCGGCGGAAAGGGAGTGCTGACAATCCAGTACGACCCGAAGCGTGGCACGCTGGTGGGAGCTCTCATCGTCGACGACGAGGACGAGCTGTACGCCATCACGTCCAGTGGTGGCGTAATCCGAACCGCTGCCAAGCAGGTTCGGAAGGCCGGCCGACAGACCAAGGGCGTGCGGTTGATGAATCTCGGTGAAGGCGACACCCTGCTCGCGATCGCGCGCAACGCCGACGAGATCGAACCGGATGCTCTGGGCACCGAAGACGATGCAGCGAAGGAGTCGTAAGTGAGCACTCCCAACCGGCCTGGTAGCAGGCCCGGCCCCAGTGGTGGACCGGACAGCCGGGACGGCGATCGGGCCGCGCAGCCCGCGCGTCCGGTGCCGCCCGAGGGAGCTCGCCCGGGCAACCGTCCGCAGCCGGCTGCTCGTCCGGCGCCCGCCGCGGGCCGTGGCCCGGCCCCGCAGGGGGGTGCTCGACCTCCGATGCGACCGGCACCCGGTGCTCAGAACGGCCCGGCACGTCCGGCTCAGGGACCTCCGCCCCCACAGCGACCGCCCGCACCTCAGGGACCGCCGCCCCAGGCGCCCCCGGGATCCGGCAAACAGGGTCCGCCTGCCCCTCGTCAGGGACAGGCTCCTGCCGGTCCGCCGCAGGCTCAGCCGCCCCAGGCTCCTGGCCGTCAACCCGGTCCAGGTCAGCAAGCACCCGGCCGGCCCAATGATGGTCCGCCGCCGAACGGTCAGCCACCGCAGCGGCAGGCACCGGCCGGTCAAACCCCACGGCAGGCAGCCCCGCAGCCTTCGGCGGCGCCCGACGAGACCGTGCGCTCTCCGGAGGTGTCCGCCGAGTCGGCGGCTACCGGTGAAGCATCTCGTGAGCCCGCTCGGGTTCAGGAGGCCGGTCCGGCAGCCACTCAGGCGATGCCGGCCCAGCAGAGCGACGCTCCACACGGTGGCTCCGGAACGCCGCCCTGGCAGCGCGGAGTCGGTCAGCGTCCCGCATCGCAAGGAACGGACGACCGGCAGCAGCCGCAGAACCAGCCGCAGACCAACCTGTCCGGACGCGGTGCCGCACTGCCGCCGAACGCAGAGTTCGATCGGTCCGCACGTACGGCAGCCGAGCCGGTCCAGCGCGAATCGACCGAGGACAAGACCGAACGGCGAGAAGCCGCCAGGTCGAAAGCGGCGGTCATCGACGGGCCGACACGGCACATCGAACGCAAGGATCTAGCGAAGGACATGCCGGATCTGTCTGCCGTCCGGCACCCGGAGCCGTCCCCGTCCGAGCGCGCAGCACCCACGGCCGTGCCCAGTGCGGACGGCGATCCCCTGCGGGCGACCATTCAGATCCGCAAGATCGATCCGTGGTCGACGCTCAAGATCGCCCTCGTGATCGCAGTATCTCTGTTCTTCGTGTGGATGGTGTCCGTCGGCCTGCTGTACGCCGTGCTCGACGGCATGGGCGTCTGGGAACGTCTCAACAGTGCGTTCACCGAGATCGTCAACGAATCCGGCGACGGCGGACTCGTCAGTGCCGGGCAGGTGTTCGGCTACGCAGCGGTGATCGGTGTGATCAATGTCGTACTCTTCACCGCTCTCACCACCATCGGCGCCTTCATCTACAACCTGTCTTCGGACCTGGTCGGTGGCGTCGAAGTGACACTGGCAGACCGCGACTGACCTGCACCATCGAGAGCCGTATCGGGCCGTTTTGGAAGACAGCGGCCCGATACGGTAATCTCATCCCTCGGTTCGAGGAGAGGTTTTCTTCGGTCCGAAGTAGTGATGAGGGCCTATAGCTCAGGCGGTTAGAGCGCTTCCCTGATAAGGAAGAGGTCGGAGGTTCAAGTCCTCCTAGGCCCACACCGAACGAACGAAAAGAGGCAGGACGTGAAAATCCTTCTTCTGGTCGCATCGGCGGTGATCGCAGTGCTGACATTATCCAAGGTGCGCTCGCAGCGCAGCTCGGACGGCGTCTGGCACAGCATCCCCACCGCGTGACAATCGCTCGGAGTGGACGTGTAAGGTTCGTTCACGATTACCGGCAACACCCGGGGCCTTAGCTCAGTTGGTAGAGCGCTGCCTTTGCAAGGCAGATGTCAGGAGTTCGAATCTCCTAGGCTCCACAAGAAAAAGGACGTCCACTTCGGTGGGCGTCCTTTTTTGTCTCTCTCCATCCGGTCCCAAGTCCACTCGATGTGACATCGACCCCCCAAAAGGCCACTGAATGTGACATTGAGTGCCCTCGAGTACCGAGACGTCCGCAGCGGATGAGCCGACCGGTTGTGATCGGACCCAAGGCGGTCTGTGCTTCGGCGCCCATATATCCAGACAGTCATCTGTTCTGTGTCGCATCGATGGTTCGGTCCTTAGCGTGGTCGGTGTGCAAGGGCGTCGGTTCTCGGATCGACGTGAACGGTCGAGACGGCGCACCGCAGGGGGGTGTGCCGTCGTTCGATCTCGGCGGGCGGTGTTCGCCACTGTCTCGGATCGGTTGGCGATTCGGGCATCTCGAATTTCGAAGGAGCCCCGCAGATGACGCGTGTTCTCGATCATGAAGAGCTGTTGACCGAACTCGACGGCACGCTGGAAGCCAATCTGAATCGCCATCTGTCCATGGCGAAGGAATGGCATCCGCATGATTACGTTCCGTGGGATCTGGGGCGGAACTTTGCGGCGATGGGTGGGCAGGACTGGTCTCTCGAGCAGTCGTCGCTGTCGGAAGTGGCTCGTACGGCGATGATCACCAATTTGCTGACCGAGGACAACTTGCCGTCGTATCACCGTGGGTTGGCGGACAACTTCTCGTTGGACGGTGCGTGGGGCACATGGGTGGGGCGCTGGACTGCGGAGGAAAACCGTCACGGCATCGTCATGCGCGATTATCTGGTCGTGACCCGTGCGGTCGATCCCGTGGAGTTGGAGCGGGCTCGCATGCATCACATGACGGTGGGTATCGATGCGCCGATGGACGGCGCGAATTTTCTGCACTCGGTGGCGTATGTGACGTTTCAGGAGCTGGCCACGCGGGTCTCGCACCGAAACACGGGGTTGGCGTGCGGAGATCCGGTGGCGGATCGGATGTTGGCTCGTGTTGCAGCGGACGAGAACCTGCACATGATCTTCTATCGCAACCTCGGTGAGGCGTCGCTGGATCTGGTGCCCGATCAGATGGTTCGTGCCATCACCGATGTCGCGACCGACTTCCAGATGCCCGGCCTGAACATGCCCAATTTCCGCAAGAACGCGATGACCTTGGCCAAGCACGGGATCTACGATCTCCGGCAGCATCTGGACGAGGTGCTGATGCCGGTTCTGCGCAAATGGAAGATCTTCGAGCGCAACGATTTCACGGGTGAGGGCGAGCGGGATCGCGATCGACTGGCAGCGTTCGTCGAAGACTTGGCGCAGAAGGCGACCAAGTTCGAGGAGTCACGTGATCGACTGCTTGCCAGGGAGGCTGCTCGCGCCGAGAAGGCGTCCTGACCTGCTACGTCTTCTCTGGCCAGAGTCGTGATCGCGTCTCGGAGGTGTTAGAGTCCGGGCATCGTTGGGTCATGTGAGGCGATGGCCGTAGTGCGTGGGGAGGGCCGATGGTGCCTGGGGGGTATCGGGTGAGTGGTGGTGTCTCCATCGGTGAATGCTGCCTCCAGACGGCCGAATCATGGTCTTGCACGGTTGGAATCGACTGGTGAGCAGGCCCAGGTTCGACGAGTCCGGCCGCATGCTCGCCGTCTTCGCGGCGGTCACCACGGTTCTCTACGCTGCAAGCGCGATAGCGTCGTGGTCGAATCTGACCGGTGCCCAGCAGGTTCTGGCCGCGTTGGCTCTGCTTCTGGGTCCGGCTGCGATCGTGGTGCTGGCGAGGGCGGGTGTGCCGAGCCCCAAACAGGCGGTGGGATTCGCGACCGCGTTGTCGGTGATGGCACTCGCCTGTGCGTTGGGGAGCAGCGACACCATGCCCGCGTTCTTGATCTGCGTGCAGGCCGCAATGTTCCTCGGTATGCACATCGGTGCGTTCTGGTCCGAACGCAACGCAGGCATTTGGGTTGCAGTGCTTGCTGTTTCGGCGGTCATCGGAGCGGCGATCGCGCCGTACGGAACGCCGTTCATCAGTTACATCCTCGTGGCGCTCGGCATCGTCGGTGCGACCGAGGTGTTCGGTGTCTTCGCGCGCCGAATGCGCTATTCCGCGACGCACGACGCTCTGACCGGTCTGCTTAACAGGTTCGGGTTCGAGTCCAAGATCGAGAAAATGCTGCCGGCGTGTGCTGCTCGCGGATTGTCGGTCAGTCTCGCCGTGCTCGATCTGGACAATTTCAAGGAGATCAACGACGAGTACGGCCACATTGCCGGTGACGTCCTGCTCACTCGGGTCTCGAAGGCCTGGAAGGGGCAGCTGACCAAACGGGATGTTCTCGGTCGGCTCGGCGGAGACGAATTCGTGCTGTTCATGCCGGGAGTTCTCGAAAAGGAGGCCTGGCAGATCATCGAGCGCCTGCGCCTCGCTCATCGCGCGGAATGGAGCGTCGGATTGGCGTGCATGCCCGCGGGACGCCGCTGGGGCGAGATCTATCGTGCAGCCGACGCCGATCTGTACCGGGCGAAGCGAAGCAGGCCGCCGAGGACCAGTCGGCCGTCCGATCCCGACGCCGGTTACAGCGGCCCGATCCGCAGAATTGCGCAGTAGCACTCACTCGACGCATCGTTGATCCCCAGATTTCATCCACAGGCTGGGGATAGATTTCTCGGCGAGGTGTACTTCTCGCGTTGACTCGTCGGCAACGACGATGCTGCGGGGGATACGCGATGGTCACTCTCGACGAATTCAGGTCATGGGACAGCCGAGTGCTGGTCGCCGCGTCCGAAAGCCTGATGCGGCGGTGGCGAGAAGTGGCTGCCGTCCACGATTCGGTAACGGACGAAATTGTGGGCAATGGGTGGGACGGTCCCGCGGCCGAGGCGGCACGGGAGGCGATGAGACGCATCCGGTCCGATCTGGGAGACGCCGCAGCCGAGTTGCTTCGGATCTCGACATGCACCGCGGATGCGTCGATCGACATGCAGAGTCTGGTCACTGCGCTCCGCTCGGTGGAGCAGACGGCGGCGGAGGAGCGATTCGCGGTCGGATCCGACGGCTCGGTGTCCGACGCCGGCGCGTCGTATTCGGTTGCGCTCGTGGATCTGTGGTCGACGATGCGAGAGCGACGTCGATGCCGTGAGGAGCTCGCCGAGCGAATCGCGCAGCTGATTCGTACGGCCACGGACTTCGACGACGTCCTTGCCCGACGCCTCGTCGGGGGAACCTCCGCGGCCTCCGTTGTGACGGCAGTTGCCGCTTCGGTGCCGCGGGACGGGTCCCCGGCGGCCAATGCTGCCTTCTGGAGCGCGCTCTCGCCTGCGGCACGCACCAGGCTGCTGGTCGAACAGCCGGCGCTGATCGGCAATCTCGACGGCCTGCCTGGACGAGTACGTGACAGCGCGAACCGTCGAGTGTTGGCCGCCGAGCGTCTCCGCCTCCGCGCCGTCGAAGTCGAACTGCAGAAAGAGTTGGCCGACAACGTGTTCGGCGGCATGTTCAGTGACGCCGATGCCGGACTCGAGCAGACTCGCACGCGGCTGGCATCACTCGATGCGATCGACGCGACGCTGGCGCAGGGGGCTCGGCAGCTTCTGGTCCTCGACAATTCCCCGTACGAGGAGACGATGGCGGCCGTAGCGGTGGGCGATGTCGACACGGCCACCCATGTCGCCGTCTTCGTCCCCGGTCTCGACTCGACCGTGCACGGCAACCTTCTTCGTTACGACGGCGACATGGAGAACGTCAAAGACACTGTGCAGCAGCTTGTTTCGGAATCTGCGGCTGCGGTGACCTGGCTCGACTACCAGGCCCCGCAGCTCGGTTGGAGCCTGCTCGATCCGGACCGGAGCGTGGCCTCGGGTGCGGCGGCGCGGGCGGGAGCGGATCGACTGGTTCCGTTCCTGGACGGCCTCGACGCCGCACGTGCGAGCGACCCGCATCTGTCGGTATTGGCCCACTCGTACGGATCCCTCACCGCGGCAACCGCTCTCCGGGACGACACCGGGGTCGACGATTTCGTCGCTCTCGGATCACCGGGATTCGGCACACACAGCGTCGCAGATCTTCGGCTTCCCGTCGGACACGTCTTCGCGGCGGAGGCCGAGGGCGATATCGTCGCCGACCTGGGTGCATTCGGTCGCGATCCAGGCGCACTGGACGGAGTCACCGTGCTGTCCACGGAGCGTTCCGACGGAGGCCACGATTCGATCGGGCACAGCGACTATCTCACCGAGGGCTCTACCAGCGGTCGGAATACCGCGCTGGTCGTCGCCGATCGCAGCGGGGAGGCCGTGGTCAGAGCGAGGCCGGGTCTGCTCGATCTGCTGCAGAGAGTTCTGTACCTATGACGACGTGTCGTCGTAGTCGGCCAGGCTCGGCGGAGCATCGGCGGGTGGGGGCACCTCGTTGCGACGGCGACCGAGGAAGAACACGACACCACCGACGACGGCAGCAGCGGCGCCGAATACGAGAATTCGCCTGGTCCGACGCGATCCCGAGTCGACCGTGACCAACGCTCGGGTGCGATTCGCTTCGGCAATGCGTTCTGCGGTCACTGCTCGGCGCTGCGCAGCCTGTTTGCGGGCCAGCCCGTAACCTCGTCTGGCCAACAGCAGACCGACTCCGGCCGGGCCCTTGCTTGCGGCGGATGCGGCGCCGAGCAGCGCGGATGCTGCGGTACCGGTGGACGACCGAACCCGGTCGGACTTCGTTGTGCTCGTCATACCCTCACTGTTCCACAACACGACCCCCGCTGAACCTTCGCGATCCAGCGGGACTCGACGCCCGTTGTGAACTGCCCGATCGCCCGAGATGGCACGATGGAGGGCGTGACTTCACCAAACAAGACCCAAACGGCCACGCTGCACACCAACCGCGGCGATATCGTCATCGAACTGTTCGGCAATCACGCCCCCAAGACCGTCGCGAACTTCGTCGGTCTCGCGGACGGATCCAAGGAGTACACGACGCAGAACGCGTCGGGTGCCAAGACCGGACCGTTCTACGACGGCGCAGTCTTCCACCGCGTCATCGACGGCTTCATGATCCAGGGCGGCGACCCCACCGGCACCGGTACCGGTGGACCGGGCTACAAGTTCGAGGACGAGTTCCACCCGGAACTGTCCTTCGATCGCCCGTACCTGCTGGCCATGGCGAACGCAGGCCCGGGCACCAACGGCTCGCAGTTCTTCATCACCACCGGCAAGACCCCGCACCTCAACCGCAAGCACTCCATCTTCGGTGAGGTCACCGACGAGGCGTCGAAGAAGGTCGTCGACGCGATCTCGAGCACGCCGGTCGGCCGCGGAGATCGCCCGGTGGACGAGGTTGTCATCAACAACATCACCATCGCCTGATCTGACCGAAGGACTTTCGACAAGATGACGAACCCCGGCTGGGGTGGCGCGTACGGCGACCAGCCCAACCCACCCCAGTCGGTGTGCGTCCGACATCCCGATCGCCCCACCGGCCTGGCCTGTTCGCGCTGCGGCAGGCCCGCATGCCCGCAGTGTCTGCAGGCCGCGGCCGTCGGACAGCACTGCGTCGATTGCGTGCGCGAGGGCAACAAGAACATCCGCACTGCGCAGACCGTCGCCGGTGCACCCATGGCACGATCCGCCAAGACCCCGCTGACATACGCTCTCATCGCCATCAACGTGATCGTCTATGCCATCACGGTGGCGCAGTCCGGCGATCCGATGAACAACACCTCCGGATCCGCGCTCGCCCGCAGCTGGGCCCTCAACAGCCTGCTCGTCTCCGACGGCGATGTGTTCCGGCTGATCGGCAGTGGCTTCGTCCACTACGGGCCGATACACCTGCTCGTGAACATGTTCGCGCTGTACATCATCGGTCGTGACGTCGAACTCGTGCTCGGCCGAACCCGCTACCTGGTCGTCTACGTCCTCTCGCTCCTCGGAGGAAGTGCGTCGGTGATGCTGCTGGAGAACCCACTGGCGCTCACCGTCGGCGCGTCCGGAGCCGTCTTCGGTCTCCTGGGTGCCCAGGCCGTCATCCTGCTACGGCTCAAGCGAAGCCCGGCACCCATCCTCATCGTCATCGCGGTGAACATCTTCATCAGCATCTCGATCCCCAGCATCTCGCTGTGGGGACACATGGGCGGACTCGTCGCCGGAGCGGCCGCCACCGCCGGTCTGGTGTTCTTGTCCAACCGAACCCCAGACACCGGACAACAACGAACCATGGCCGGCGTGTCCATGGCATGGCTGTCGGTCATCGCCGTCGCTCTGGTGTCCCTGGGAATCATCGCAATCCGCGTACTCGACCTGCGCGCCCAGATGGGCCTCTAGCAAGTCCACTCGATGTGACATCGACCCCCCAAAAGTCCACCGAATGTCACATCGAGTAACCCACAGGGGCCGGACGCTCAGGTGTTGCGTGGCACCAGCCCGTGGATTTCGAGTGCGTCGAATACGTCTCGCGGGTCGGTTCCGAGGTCCCATCGGCCGAAGATGATCAGTCGGTCGTCGTCTTCGCCGGGTGGTCGGATGTCGAGTTCGAGCATCGGTACTCGTCGGCCGAGTCTGGGGTATCGCACGATTTTGACGCGGACGATGTCGTTGCGGGTGTAGGTGCGTGTTCCGGTGAGGCGTTTCATCACCAGTGATCCGTCGTGGGTGATGGCCAGTCGCGGGCGTTGTGCGGCGGCGAGTGCGGCGATGATCCACATTCCTACGGCTGCGAGGCCGACGAGGAATGTTCCGGCGGCGTCGGTGGAGGAAAATGCGGCGCCGATTCCGAGGGCGATTCCGCCTACGACCAGGGCTGCGACGGCGACGAGGGGCGTCGCCCACTGCTGTTCGTACACACCCTGTGGATCGTTCGTAGAGTTATCCACAGGGTTTATCCACATTGGGGATGAATGACATCGATGTAACTCGGTCGGCTCTCAGCGCCACCGCATGGTCATGACGAGTCCGACGACCATGAACCCGAAGCCGATCAGGAAGTTGTAGGCACCGAGGTTTCCGATGAAGGCGATGTCCTCGGAAGCCAGGTAGTAGACGATCAGCCACAGAAGCCCGACCAGCATGAATCCCAGCATCAGCACCACGTACCAGACCGGTGACGGCCCGGCGTTGACCTTGACCGGCGTGCGGTTCGCCGGGTTGATCGTGTAGTCGTTCTTCTTCCGTACCTTCGACTTCGGCATTGCTTCCTCTTCGCGTTCGTGACGGCCCGTGGCACTGCGGCCGTACCTGTGGACAACTGACGATCGGAACCTGTGGATCGGCGGGTGTCGCGCATCCCCAGGCTAGTGTGACCTCGAGGACCGTGACGGTCACCGACCGGTTGCTGTACACGCTAACGCAGGTGAGCCCAGCACCGACCCACCGGACAAATTGCGAGCACCCGTGACACGACGATCGACTGCCCCCGCCGACACCCGCTGGTGGGTGCTCGCCGTTGCGGTGTGCGCTGTCGTCGGTCTGCTGCTCGGCACCACCAGGCATGTATCGGACGGCACCGAGTTGCGCGGCGGGGACACCACCCGGCTCGCAGATCTGGTCGACGCGGCTCAACGCAGCAGTGATGATGCCCAGCGGAGCCGGGACACGCTCGAGCAGCAGCTCGAGTCCATTCAGCAGCGCACTGCGACGGGGGACACCGAGGTCGCCGACGCGTTGGCGCGTGTCGATTCCCTGGCCGACGCGGCGGGACGCGAGCCCGCGTCCGGCGGGGGTCTGACCGTCACGATGGCCGACGCCCCTCGTGGTCCGGACGGCTCGTATGCGTCCGATGCGTCGGTCGACGATCTGGTTGTTCATCAGGTCGATGTGCAGAGCGTGCTCAACGCGTTGTGGGCCGGCGGCGCGTCGGCGATCGCGATGCAGGATCAACGGCTGGTGGCCTCGTCGGCTCCGCGCTGCATCGGGAACACCCTTCTTCTCGGCGGGCGGACGTACAGTCCGCCGTACGTGATGACGGCGATCGGGGATTCGGATCGGCTGCGCGCGGCGTTGAAGAACGAGCCGGGTGTGCGGTTGTACGAGCAGTACGCGCTGCGCTACGGCCTCCGTTACGACGTCGCAGCGTCCGAGGACCTCTCGGTGCCCGCGTACTCCGAGTCGGTGCGCATGCGGTATGCACAGCCTCGCTGAGTACGCTGTCCGCATGCGTATTCTCGTCGTCGACAACTACGACAGCTTCGTCTTCAACCTCGTCCAGTACCTGGGCCAGTTGAACGCCGATGTCGAGGTCTGGCGTAACGACGACGAGCGCCTCACCGACCGCGATGCGGTCGCGGGCCGGTTCGACGGAATTCTGCTCAGCCCGGGACCGGGCACGCCGCAGCGCGCAGGTGCCACGATGGATCTGGTCTCGGCAAGTGCTCGCACGAAGACACCCCTGCTCGGGGTCTGTCTCGGTCATCAGGCGATCGGCGCAGCGTTCGGCGCAACCGTGGAGAAGGCTCCGGAACTGCTGCACGGCAAGACCAGTCTGGTGCACCATTCGGGCGTCGGAGTTCTCGAGGGCATGAACGAGCCCTTCACCGCCACTCGCTACCACTCGCTGACCGTCCGGGAAGACACGATCCCGGCCGAACTCGAGATCATCGGGCGCACCGAATCCGGTCTGGTGATGGCGATGAGGCATACCGAGCTACCGATTCACGGCGTCCAGTTCCACCCGGAGTCCATCCTCACCGAGGGCGGACACCGCATGCTGGCGAACTGGCTCACCGTCTGCGGGATGCCCACCGACCCCGGTCTCGTCGCCAAGCTCGAAGCTCAGGTCGCGGAAGCCTTCGCCTGAGCGGGCCTCGGGGCGGCTAGTTGCCGCTGGGGATTCCCAACGCCCCGATGCTCACGGTGATGGTGTCGGTCTTGCTGATCTCCGAGCCAGCCGGCTGGGTCTGGTTGACGACCCGCCCGACCATCAGTGGGTCGAGCGTCGACTGCCTCGACGTCGACAGGTTCGACGCGGTTCCGGTCCATCCAGCCGATTCCAGTGCCGTCAGAGCCTGAGCTTCGGTGAGGCCGGAGAGGTCCGGCATCGGGATCTTGTCCCCGTTCGAGACGCGCAGCGTCACGACGGTGTTCTCGGCGACGTTGGCGCCACCGGCGGGGTCGGTCGAGACGACCTGCCCCACCGGCTGGCTGGAATCGATGTTCTGTACCTGGACGCGGAGCCCGGCACCCTCGACGTTCGGCTGCGCGACGTCGACGAGCTGGCCGACGACGTTGGGCATCCGTACCTGCGCCGGTCCCGAACCGAGCGTGATGCGAACCTGCGAGTCGGCGTTCATGCTCACGCCCGAGGACGGGTTCTGCTCGACGACCTTGTCGAGGTTCTCCGGCGTCGACGGCGCACGGGCGACGGTGGGATCGAGTTCGAGGCCCACCTCGTTCAAGGCGTCCGACGCCTCCTGTTGCGTCCGTCCGGTCAGTCGCGGCACCTGCACCTGCTGGGGGCCCGAGGAGACGTCGAGCTGGATGTCCCCGGGCGATTCGGTCTGCGACCCCGCGGCCGGGTTGGTGCCGATCGCCGACCCCTCCGGCACCGACGCGTCGGGCTTCTCCTGCACGGTGACGCGCAGGCCGACATTCTCCAGCTCCCGTTGCGCCTCGTCCGAGGCCAGCCCGACGACGGACGGCACGGTGACGGACTTGGGATCCGCTCCCGGACCGAGGGACCACAGGAATGCTCCGACGATCGCGACGACGATGATCGACGCCGCGGAGATCAGCGCGATCTTGAGGCCTCGACGGTTCCTGGGTCGATCCTCGGGTTCGCCGTGCCTCGACGCACGGGGTGCGGCGACGGCGGCGGGTTTGTCCGCGCCGGAGAAGTCTGCCTGCCGGGAATCGACCGATCCGAGAATCGTGGTGCGGTCCTCGTCGTTCATCACCATCGGGGCGCTCGGCCGTTGACCTCCGAGGACACGGACCAGGTCGGTACGCATCTCGGCGGCGCTCTGGTAGCGGTTGGCGGGGTTCTTGGCCATCGCCTTAAGGATGATCGAGTCGAGTTCGCGCGGCACCGTGTCGTTGACCAGCGACGGCAGCTGAGGATTCTCGCGCACGTGCTGGTAGGCGACGGCGACCGGTGAATCACCCTTGAACGGGGGCTCGCCGGTGAGGATCTCGAACAGCACACATCCGAGGGAGTAGACGTCCGATCGAGCGTCGACCTGTTCGCCGCGTGCCTGCTCGGGCGAGAGATACTGAGCGGTTCCGATGACGGCTGCGGTCTGGGTCATCGGCGACGAGGAATCTGCGATGGCGCGCGCGATGCCGAAGTCCATCACCTTCACCGCGCCTGCGTTGTTGATCATGATGTTCGCGGGCTTGACGTCGCGGTGCACGATTCCGTTGCGGTGGCTGAAATCGAGTGCGGCACAGACGTCGGCGATGACCTCCATGGCTCGACGCGGTGCCATGGGTCCTTCGGCGCGCACGATGTCGCGGAGGGTGTCGCCGTCGACGTATTCCATGACGATGAACGGGAGCGGACCGGCTTCGGTCTCGGCTTCACCGGTGTCGTACACGGCGACGATGGCGGGGTGGTTCAGTGCGGCCGCGTTCTGGGCTTCGCGTCGGAACCGCAGGTAGAACGTGGGGTCGCGAGCGAGATCGGCGCGCAGAACCTTGATGGCGACGTCGCGGTCGAGCCGAGTGTCACGTGCCAGATGAACCTCGGACATGCCGCCGAAACCGAGTATCTCGCCCAACTCGTAGCGAGAGGAGAGCGTACGGGGAGTCGTCATGGTTGTCCTCGAGGATCTTGCTGGGATGGAATCTCGATCAGCGGCCGTCTCGTGGTCGTCTGCGTGGGCTGTTCCGAGGTCGTCGTGGTTTCTTCGGTGGTCGTCGGCTCCTGCGTAGTGGTCGTCGTCGTGGTCGTGGTGGTCTCTTCGGTGGTGGTGGTTTCTTCGGTGGTCGTCGTGGGTTCGGTCGTTGTGGTCGTGGTGGTGGTCGGCTGCGTGGTGGTGGTGGTCGGCGGCACGAACGGCGTCGGCGAGTCGTCCCTGCCCCCGGTCAACAGCACGTATCCGCCGATGAGGATGGCGAGAAGCAGCAGTCCGGCACCGCCCCAGGCGAGGGCCTTCTGCGCCGACGACATTCCGGTGGCCTCGGGCACTGCGCCCGCAGCCGTTCCGGTGGCCGGTCCGCGGTACTCGCGCTGCGACGTCGGCATCATCTGGGTGCTCGACGGCGCAGGGCTGGGTACGACGCCCGGCATCATGACCCTGCCGGTGCCCGTACCGCGGGAGTTTCCGGGTGCAGGCGGGCGACGGCCGGCCCGGACCGCGGCGACGGCGTCGGCGAATTCGCCACCGTTGGCGTAGCGCGCGGCCGGGTCCTTGACCATCGTGATCTCGATGAGTTCCCGCACGGCGGGGGGCAGGTCGAGCGGCATGGGGGCCGGCATCTCGCGGACGTGCTTCATGGCGACGGTCAGCGCTCCGTCGCCCACGAAGGGCCGCGTGCCCGCGAGTACTTCGTATCCGACGACTCCGAGCGAGTAGACGTCCGAAGCCGACGTGGCCTCCTCGCCGAGTGCTTGCTCGGGGGCGATGTACTGCGCTGTGCCCATGACCATTCCGGTCTTGGTCACCGGGGATGCGTCGACGGCCTTGGCGATGCCGAAGTCGGTGATCTTGACCTGCCCGGTGGGGGTGATCAGGATGTTGCCCGGCTTGACGTCGCGGTGGACGACGCCTGCGGTGTGTGCGATCTGCAGGGAACGGCCGGTCTGCTCGAGCATGTCGAGGGCATGGCCGAGCGGCAACCGGGACATCCGACCCAACACGGCGTTGAGCGGCTCACCGTTGACCAGTTCCATCACCAGGTAGGCCAGTGATTCGCCCGCGCCGTCGCGGGTCTCGCCGTAGTCGTAGACCCCGGCAATTCCGGGGTAGTTCAGCTGCGCGGTGGTGCGTGCCTCGAACCTGAAGCGCTGCAGGAACTCCGGGTCCTCGGAGAACTCGGCCTTGAGTACCTTGACCGCGACACGGCGATCGAGGCGGTTGTCCATTGCTTCCCACACCTGACCCATGCCGCCGGTGGCGATGAGTCGCAGCAGTCGATAGCGCTGCGCGATGACAGCTCCGTTGCTCAATGGCACGTCATGTCACCTCCCCTGCAATGCGGCTGCGATGACGGCGCGGCCGATGGGTGCGGCCACGGATCCACCGGTCGCGGCGAGGGCGCGGTCGCCGCCATCCTCGACGATGACGGCGATGGCGACCTTGGGGTCGTCGGCGGGTGCGAATCCGATGTACCACGCGTGCGGCGGGGTGTTGCGCGGGTCGGAACCATGTTCTGCGGTACCGGTTTTCGATGCGATCTGTACCCCGGGGATCTTGCCCTCGCCGCTGGTGTTGTTCTCGGAGCCGATCATCAGGTCTTTCAGCGTCGCCGCGGTGGTGGAGCTGATCGCCTGGCCCATGGCCTTGGGCTGGTAGCTCGACAGGTCCGACAGGTCGGGAGACTGCAGCTGCTGCACCAGGTTCGGGGCCATTCGCACACCGTCGTTGGCCACGGTGGCAGCGATGACGGCGTCCTGCAGCGGGGTCAGCGCCACGTCGCGCTGGCCGATGCTGGATTGACCGAGGGCGGCGTCGTCGTCGATGGGTCCGATGGTGCTGTCGGCGACGGTGAGCGGAATGGTGGTGTTCTCACCGATGCCGAACGCCGCCGAGGTCTCGCGCATCTTGTCCACCCCGGTGTCGATGCCGAGCTCGACGAAGGCGGTGTTGCACGAGCGTGCGAAAGCTTCTCTCAGCGTTGCCGTCTGGCCGCCGCCGCACGTCGAACCGTTGTAGTTCTCCAGCGTTGTCGAGGTTCCCGGCAACGTGATGTTCGACGCGGCCGTGAGTTGATCGTCCGGTGTCGCGCCCGCTTCGAGTGCGGCTGCGGTGGTGATCACCTTGAACGTCGATCCGGGTGGGTAGGTCTGCGAAATCGCCCGGTTGACCATCGGCTTCTCGGGATCGTTGCTCAGGTTCTCCCATGCCGCGGTGGTGGTGCTGCCATCGTGGCTGGCCAGCAGGTTCGGGTCGTAGCTGGGGGTGCTGGCCATGGCCAGGATGTTGCCGGTGGCCGGGTCGAGGGCCACGACGGAGCCGGTGTATCCCTTGGCGGTCAGCTGGTCGTAGGCGACCTGCTGAACGACGGGATCGATGGTGGTGACCACGTTGCCGCCGCGGGGATCTCGGCCGGAGATGAGGTCGAACAGTCGTCCCCCGAAGAGCCGGTCGTCGGATCCGTTGAGTACGGGGTCCTCGGCGCGTTCGAGGCCGCTGCTCGAGTACAGCATCGAGTAGTAGCCGGTGATCGGCGCGTTGGCCTGCGGGCTGGCCGGGGAGATCGAATTCTGGGGGTACGTGCGCAGGTACTTGTAGCGGTCTTCGGTGGGGACCGAGGATGCGAGCACCTGGCCGCCTGCCGAGATCTGACCGCGCTGGCGTGAGTACTCGTCGAGCAGCACTCGTGAGTTTCTCGGGTCGGTGCGCAGATCGTCGGCCTTGATGACCTGAAGGTAGGTGGCGTTGGCGAGCAACGCGACGACCATGACCATCACGGCGATGGACACGCGGCGCAGGGGAGTGTTCATGCGCGCTTCACCATCTCGGTCGGTGCCTCCGCGATGGGCGCCGCCGGGGCGGGCTTCTTCTTGGGCTTTGCCGGCTCACGGGCTGCGTCGGAGATCTTGATCAGCAGCGCGAGGAGCAGGTAGTTGGCGAGAAGCGACGATCCTCCGTAGGACAGATACGGCGTGGTGAGGCCGGTGAGTGGGATGAGTTTGGTGACGCCGCCGACGACGACGAACAGCTGGATGGCAATGGTGAACGACAACCCCGCGGCCAGCAGTTTGCCGAAGCTGTCGCGAACGGCCAGCGCGGTACGCATGCCGCGAATGATGAACAGCAAGTACAGGATCAGGACCGCGGTCAGGCCGATGAGGCCCAGCTCTTCGCCGACCGTGGCGATGATGAAGTCCGTCTTGGCGAACGGAACCTGGGACGGGCGACCACTACCGAGTCCGGTGCCTGCCAACCCGCCCGTGGCGAAGCTGAACATCGACTGGACGATCTGATAGCCGGTGTCGTTGTAGTCGTCGAACGGGTGCAGCCAGGTGTCGGTGCGGATCTTGACGTGGCCGAACACCTGGTACGCGAACAGGAACCCGACGAGCAACAGCCCGAAACCGATGATCAACCAACCGACGCGTTCGGTGGCGATGTAGATCATCACCAGGACGGTTCCGAAGATCAGCAGCGACGTACCGAGGTCCTTCTCGAACACCAGCACGCCGACCGAGACGATCCAGACGACCAGGATCGGCCCCAGATCGCGCGCTCGCGGGAAGTCCATGCCGAGGAAGTGCTTGCCTGCGACGGTGAACAGTTCACGCTTGGCGACCAGCAGCGATGCAAAGAAGATGAGCAGCAGGATCTTCGCGAACTCGCCGGGCTGAATACTGAAGCCGGGCAGCCTGATCCAGATCTTCGATCCGTTGACCTCGGAGAATGCCGACGGCAGCATCGCCGGGATGGCCAGGAGAACCAGTCCCGCGAGTCCGACGGTGTAGCCGTAGCGAGCCAGGGTGCGGTAATCGCGCAACAGCACCAGCAGGGCGACGAAGCCGGCGATGGCCAGCGTGGTCCACAGCACCTGCTGATTGGCATCGGGCGACGGAATGGGGTTTCCGAGATATTGAGCCTGCTGCTCGTCGGCCAGGTCGAGGCGATGAATGAGCACCAGACCGAGTCCGTTGAGCAGCGCCACGATCGGCAGCAGCAGCGGATCCGCGTAGGGCGCGAAGCGTCGCACGGCCAGGTGCGCCACTGTCATCAGCGCGAGATACGCGACCGCGTATTTCGCCAGATCCCAGGTGATGGTCTGTTCCTGACTGGCTTCGACCAGTACCAGCGAGATCGTGGTGATCAGGACGGCGGCCCCGAGCAGAAGCAGTTCGACGCCGCGCCGGTTCGATTGAATCGGTGCTGGCGCGAATCCTTCGGGCGGACTCGGAAAGGACCCTCCCGCGGACGGATTGGAACTCATCGAGTACCGGTCCTGCAGTTCTGGCCGGGAATCTGCGGAACCGTCGGTGTCGGTGCCGCTGTGGTCGTCGGTGCTGGTTCCGCAGTGGGTTCGACCGTGGGCGGCAGCGGTGCCGCGGGCGGCGGGATGATCGCCGTCGGAGTCGGTTCGACGGTCGTGGTGACGACCGGCTCGGTCTCGCAGACCTGAAGCAGGTCCCCGGAGGCCAACCGCTCGACCTGGCCGCGCGCATCGTCGAGAGATCCCGACGGCAGGCCGGCCGTGACCTGCTCACGTGCGGCGGGCAGAAGATCGTCGATCTCGAACGGAACGCAGTCCGCCGGAGCGGCATCCGGCGCGGTCAGCGTGACGGCTCCGTCGTCGTCGAGGCAGCCGATCAGCTCGACGCTCTGCAACGAGTAGCCCAGTACCGAGCCGGGAAGCCCGCGCAGCACGGTGACCTTGCTGTTGTCGGCACCGACGTAGTAGTTGCCCTTGATGATCGAATTGGCCACCAGCGCACCGATTCCCGCCAGCACCACCAGGGTCAGGGCGATCAACGTCCAGCGCAGCTTGTGCGACTTCTTCTCGGGCGTGACGACCGGTGCGGTGACGCGTTTGGGCGTCGTACGCGGTGGCCGCATCGCTGCGGCGCGCCCTGCTGCGGTGTTGGGCGGAGGGGCGTCCTCCTCGTCTTCGGTGCTGGCGGCACCGCCGAGGATGGGGTGGCTCTGTCCGTAGTCGAGGTCGATCACGTCGGCCACGACGACCGTCACGTTGTCCGGACCGCCACTGCGAAGCGCGAGTTCGATGAGACGATCTGCGCAGGGCCCCGTCTCGCCCTCGTTCATGGTGTTCTCGATGGTCTCGTCGCTGACGACGTCCGAGAGGCCGTCGGAGCACAGCAGGTATCGGTCACCCGCACGTACTTCCCGAACGGTGAGCGTCGGCTCGATCTCGTTGCCGGTGAGGGCACGCATGATCAAGGAGCGCTGCGGGTGTGTGTGCGCCTGCTCGGCGGTGATGCGGCCCTCGTCGACGAGGGACTGAACGAAGGTGTCGTCTCGGGTGATCTGGGTGAGCGAGCCGTCGCGCAGCATGTACGCGCGCGAATCGCCGATGTGTACCAGTCCGATTCGCTTGCCCGCGAACAGGATTGCGGTCAGCGTGGTTCCCATGCCGTCGAGCTCGGGTTCGTCCTCGACCTGATCTGCGATGGACGCGTTGCCTTCGCGGGTGGCTGCTTCGAGCTTGCCCAGCAGATCCTCGCCCGGCTCGTCGTCGTCGAGATGAGCCAGTGCGGCGATCATCAACTGTGAGGCCACTTCACCGGCAGCGTGGCCGCCCATTCCGTCGGCCAGCGCCAGTAGGCGAGCGCCGGCGTACACGGAGTCCTCGTTGTTGGATCGAACCAGACCGCGATCACTGCGGGCGGCATAGCGAAGGACGAGGGTCACGGGCGCAACTCGATCACGGTCTTGCCGACGCGGACAGGGGTTCCCAAGGGGACGCGAACGGCGGTGGTCACCTTCGCGCGGTCGAGGTAGGTGCCGTTGGTCGAACCGAGGTCCTCGACGTACCAATCACCGCCGCGGGGCGAGATGCGCGCATGCCGCGTCGACGAGTAGTCGTCTGTCAGAACGAGAGTGGAGTCGTCCGCGCGTCCGATGAGGACGGGCTGCGTGCCGAGCGAGATGCGCGTTCCGGCGAGACCGCCCTGGGTCACCACGAGGTACTTGGCCACCTTCTGCTTGTTGAACGACGGAAGAACTTTCGAGCCGCCGGAGTAGCGAGCAGGCACTCGCATGCCTGCGGCCGCGTAGATGTCACTGCGCAAGGTGCGAAGGACGGCCCAGACGAAGAACCACAACAACAGCAGGAAGCCCGCCCTTGTCAGTTGCAGAATCAATCCCTGCACGACGATTCACCTCCTCCTTCGCAATCGACCTGCATCCCGCCCACGCACAGAGCCGCGGCGCGGCAGACATGGTTGCCTCGCAGCATCATAGGGTGAAGCAGCTCGTGTGGACGACATACGGGTGGACGAGAGTGCGAGTCGAACCCCCACCCGAGCCCACGAGGATCGTCAGACGATCCGGACCAGGATTTCGGAGTGACCGGCCCGAATGACGTCGCCGTCGGCCAATTGCCAGTCCTGCACCGGGGCGCCGTTGACGGTGGTGCCGTTGGTGGAACCGAGATCGGAGAGCATGGCCACGCGGCCGTCCCACCGGATCTCGATGTGTCGACGCGAAACGCCGGTGTCGGGGAGTCGGAACTGTGCGTCCTGGCCCCGGCCGATGATGTTCTGACCGTCACGGAGCTGGTAGTAGCGGCCGCTGCCGTCTTCGAGCTGCAGCGTCGCGGCGAGCGCCTGACTCTGACCTGCGTACGAGGCGGGCTGGTCGTAGCCGTACCCGTCGCCGCGGTCGCCCGCGCCCTGTGGGTAGCCACGACCGTAGGCGGCCGGAGCGGGCGGGTAGTCGTAACCGGGCTGCTGGTAGCCGGGCTGCTGGTATCCGGCGGCCTGGGGCTCGGCGTACCGACCGGCCTGGTCGTTGTACGCCTGCTCCTGGTAGGGGGCCTCGGAGTACGCGGCCCCCTGCTCGGCGGCGTTGTAGTCGTAGCCCTGGCCGTTGTAACCCTGTGCGTCGTACGCCTGGCCGTCGTACCCCTGCGCGTTGTAGGCCTGTGCGTCGTAGCCCTGGTCCTGGCCGCCGGGCGCGCCGTAGGCGTGGGGGTCGTAGCCCTGGTCCTGGCCGGCTGCGCTGTAGGCCTGACCCTGCTCGGGGTACGGCTGCTCGTCGTAACCGCCGTTGTACGCCTGCTGGTCGTAGCGCGGGTCGTGATCGGCCGGTGCGTAGGCCTGAGCGTCGTACCCGTTCTGCTCACGTGCGTTCTGCTCACGTGCGGGGTAGCGCGGATCCTGGCCACCGGCGTAACCGTTGCGCGCGCGCGGATCGGGACGATGACCGTCCGCGGGGTCGCGCTGCGGGTCGTAGCCTGGGTTCTGCGTCATGTGGCCGGCTCCTGGTATCGACATCGGTGGGGCAGACGGTCGCTGCGTAGCTGAAGGGACGGGACTCGGTGCTGCTTGTGCCGACGCGCCCTGCTGTGCGGACTCGTTCCGCGCAGCAGTCGCCGATCGTCCCACATCGGGATCGACCGAGCCACTGGCACGGAACTGCCCGGTGTGAAGGGTGGGTGACGGCTCGAAGCGAACCACCACGTCGCCGTAGGTCTGCCAGCCTTGATCGCGGATGTAATCGTCGAGGTGGCGCGAGAACGCCTTGACCGTGAGTGCTCGGTCACCGGCGAGCTCGTCGTGGTCCGAGCTGTTGATGGTGATGACGTAGCTGTTGGGTGCCAGGAGGTGCCCGCCCTCGAGGGGCCGAACCAGATCCGACGCTTCCTGCTGAAGCGCTGCCTCCACCTCCGCCGGTACGACGCCTCCGCCGAACACGCGGGCGAAGACGTCGCCGACAGCGCCTTGGAGCTTGCGCTCGAAACGTTGAACGATGCCCATCGTGACCCCTCCTCTCACTGTGTTCTTCCACCGTGTGGTGCCTGCTGGTGTGCAGGCCGCGACGGCCGCGTGTCATCACGAAGTCGCGCTGCAAGCATGATATACGGTGCCGCCGACGGGGACTGCCCGCCGCCGTCGGCTGCCGGCAGCTCGAAGTGGCGATTTTCGAGCGCGGCATGGTGCGTGTTAGTGTTCTCGCCGTCACCCGGGCGGGTGGCGGAATGGCAGACGCGCTGGCTTCAGGTGCCAGTGTCCTTCGGGACGTGGGGGTTCAAGTCCCCCTCCGCCCACCACACTGGCCGCAGCTGATTCGATCGCTGCGGCCAGTAGTTTTTTCCGGGTGTCCTGCATCGAATCGTCTTACAGGCGTGTGATTTTCGGCCGATGTCGGCAGTGGAGTCGAAGTGCCGGTCCCGAGGACGTCTCGTATACGGAAATTCGCAGGTGAGAGCCCATAATAGGCTTACCTTATTTGCGGGGGCACCCAGGTACTGACTTATCGTTCGTAGTTGGATCGGCCTCACCACGGCCGGATCCGCCCGACCTCACTTTTCTACCACGCGCCTACCTGCTCGTGCAGAGGAAAGCGTCGACGATCGACAGGTGCAGCTTCAACGGCGAGGACGCACCGCAGGCCGTTCGTGCAGCCGGTTACACCACACCGTCGCCGACGAGTATCAAGGCTGGACTTATCCGAAGGCTAGGTATGAAGCACACTCCGGGCCCGCAAGGCCTCTACGATCCCGCCAACGAACACGACTCCTGTGGTGTCGCGTTCGTGGTGGACATGCACGGTCGACGCAGTCGCGACATCGTCGAGAAGGCGATCACCGCCCTGGTCAACCTCGAGCACCGCGGTGCTGCCGGCTCCGAACCGAACACCGGTGACGGTGCGGGCATTCTGATCCAGGTTCCGGACGCGTTCTTCCGCGCCGTCGTAGATTTCGAGCTCCCCGTGCCCGGCGCGTACGCAACCGGTGTCGCATTTCTTCCGCAGGGCCGCAGCGACGCAGCACGCGCCTGCGAGGGTGTCGAGCGCATCGTCGAGAACGAGGGCCTGACGGTCCTCGGTTGGCGTGAGGTTCCCACCGACGACTCCTCCCTCGGCGCTCTGGCGCGCGACGCGATGCCGACCTTCCGTCAGCTGTTCCTCGCTGCCCCCGACGCGTCGATCACCGACCTCGAACTCGAGCGTCGTGCGTTCG
The DNA here is from genome assembly GCF_002259405.1 of Rhodococcus sp. 14-2483-1-2. Classification (GTDB taxonomy): domain Bacteria; phylum Actinomycetota; class Actinomycetes; order Mycobacteriales; family Mycobacteriaceae; genus Rhodococcoides. The sequence goes on from NZ_NPFW01000009.1 coordinate 106,123, forward strand.
TCATCCGCAAGCGCGTCGAGCACGAGCTGGGCGAAGAGGGCGCGGGCAAGGACGGCCCCGGCCGCGAGACCGTGTACTTCCCGTCACTGTCCTCGCAGACCTTCGTCTACAAGGGCATGCTGACCACGCCTCAGCTCAAGGGCTTCTACCTCGACCTGCAGGACGAGCGCGTCGAAAGCGCACTGGGACTTGTGCATTCGCGCTTCTCGACCAACACGTTCCCGTCGTGGCCGCTGGCGCATCCGTTCCGACGCGTCGCCCACAACGGCGAGATCAACACCGCCACCGGTAACGAGAACTGGATGCGTGCCCGCGAGGCGCTCATCGCCTCCGACGTGTTCGGCGGCTCCGAGGCGCTCGAGAAGATCTTCCCCGTGGTCACTCACGGAGCAAGTGACACAGCACGTTTCGACGAGGTGCTCGAGCTGCTGCACCTCGGTGGACGCAGTCTGCCGCACGCCGTGCTGATGATGATTCCCGAGGCGTGGGAGCGGCACGAATCCATGGACCCCGCTCGTCGGGCGTTCTACAAGTACCACTCCTCGCTGATGGAGCCCTGGGACGGACCGGCGTCGGTGTGCTTCACCGACGGCACCGTCATCGGCGCGGTCCTGGACCGCAACGGCCTGCGCCCGAGCCGGCTGTGGGTCACCGACGACGGTCTGGTCGTCATGGCCTCCGAGGTCGGCGTTCTCGACATCGATCCGTCGAAGGTCGTCCGCAAGGTTCGCCTGCAGCCGGGCCGCATGTTCCTGGTGGACACCGCGCAGGGCCGCATCGTCTCCGACGACGAGATCAAGGACGAGCTCGCCGCCGAGCATCCGTACCAGCAGTGGCTCGACGAGGGCCTGACCTCGATCGACGATCTGCCCGAGCGTCCGCACGTGCACATGCCGCACGACCGCGTGCTCATCCGTCAGCAGATCTTCGGGTACACCACCGAGGAACTGAACGTGCTGGTCTCGCCCATGGCGAAGTCCGGTGCCGAGGCCATCGGTTCCATGGGTACCGACACCCCGATCGCCGTACTGTCGGCTCGCCCGCGGATGCTGTTCGACTACTTCTCGCAGCTGTTTGCGCAGGTCACCAACCCGCCGCTCGATGCCATCCGCGAGGAGATCGTCACCAGCCTCGGCGGCACCATCGGACCCGAGGGCGATCTGCTCAACCCGGGTGCCGACAGCTGCAAGCAGATCGTGCTTCCGCAGCCGATCCTGCACAACGACGACCTCGCCAAGCTCGTCCACATCAACGACGAGGGCACTCAGGAAGAGCTGCGCTCGGTGGTCGTGCGCGGTCTCTACCCGGTGGCCGAGGGCGGTGAGGGCCTCCGAAAGTCGTTGGAGGCCATTCGCGCTCAGGTTTCCGCAGCCATCTCGGGTGGCGCCCGGATCATCGTGCTCTCGGACCGCGAGTCCAGCGAGAAGCTCGCTCCGATTCCGTCGCTGCTCCTCACCGCCGCGGTGCACCACCATCTGGTCCGCGAGCGGACCCGCACCAAGGTCGGCCTGATCATCGAGGCCGGTGACGCCCGCGAGGTGCACCACATGGCCCTGCTCATCGGTTTCGGTGCCGCAGCGGTCAACCCGTACATGGCGTTCGAGTCCATCGAGGACATGATCGAGCGCGGCGCCCTCACCGACATCGAGTTCGACAAGGCCGTCACCAACTACATCAAGGCCGCGGGCAAGGGTGTGCTCAAGGTGATGTCCAAGATGGGCATCTCGACCCTCGCGTCGTACACCGGAGCTCAGCTGTTCCAGGTCATCGGCCTCTCGCAGGAACTGGTCGACGAGTACTTCACCGGCCTCAACAGCCACCTCGGCGGCATCGATCTCGATCAGGTCGCCGACGACGTCGCAGCGCGGCACGCCGTGGCGTACCTCGACAACCGTCAGGAGCGCGCGCACCGCGAGCTCGAGACCGGTGGCGAGTACCAGTGGCGTCGCGAAGGGGAGTACCACCTCTTCAACCCGGACACGGTGTTCAAGCTGCAGCACTCCACCCGCACCGGCCAGTACGACATCTTCAAGGAATACACGAAGATGGTCGACGACCAGTCCGAGCGACTCGCGTCGCTGCGCGGTCTGTTCCGCTTCAAGACCGAAGAGCGGCAAGCCATTTCGATCGACGAGGTCGAGCCGGCCAGCGAGATCGTCAAGCGTTTCTCGACGGGTGCGATGAGCTACGGCTCCATCTCGGCCGAGGCGCACGAGACCCTCGCCATCGCCATGAACCGTCTCGGCGGGCGCTCGAACTCCGGTGAGGGCGGCGAGGACGTCTCGCGGTTCGAGCCGGACGAGAACGGCGACTGGCGACGCAGTGCCATCAAGCAGGTCGCGTCGGGACGCTTCGGCGTCACCTCGCACTACCTGACCAACTGCACCGACATCCAGATCAAGATGGCGCAGGGAGCCAAGCCCGGTGAGGGCGGCCAGCTTCCGGCGCACAAGGTGTACCCGTGGGTCGCCGAGGTTCGGCACTCGACGCCCGGCGTCGGCCTGATCTCGCCGCCGCCGCACCACGACATCTACTCGATCGAGGATCTCGCGCAGCTGATCCACGACCTGAAGAACGCCAACCCGCAGGCCCGCATCCATGTGAAGCTGGTCTCCGAGGTCGGCGTCGGAACGGTCGCCGCCGGTGTCTCCAAGGCGCACGCCGACGTCGTGCTCATCTCGGGCCACGACGGCGGCACCGGCGCGACGCCGCTGACATCGGTCAAGCACGCGGGTGGACCGTGGGAGCTCGGCTTGGCCGAGACCCAGCAGACGTTGCTGCTCAACGGACTTCGCGACCGCATCGTCGTGCAGGTGGACGGTCAGCTCAAGACCGGCCGCGACGTCATGGTTGCCGCTCTGCTCGGCGGCGAGGAGTTCGGTTTCGCCACCGCTCCGCTCGTCGTCTCGGGCTGCATCATGATGCGCGTCTGCCACCTCGACACCTGCCCCGTGGGTGTCGCGACGCAGAACCCGTTGCTGCGCAAGCGTTTCGCGGGCAAGCCGGAGTTCGTCGAGAACTTCTTCATGTTCATCGCCGAAGAGGTTCGCGAGCTCATGGCCGAGCTCGGATTCCGCACGCTCGACGAGGCCGTCGGTCAGGTGGGTCTGCTGGACACCACCGCGGCCAAGGAGCACTGGAAGGCGTCGAAGCTGGATCTGTCGCCGATCCTCGAAGAGGTCGAGTCGGCGTTCATGAACCAGAACCTCTACAACACCGGCGTCCAGGATCACGGTCTCGACAAGGCACTCGATCAGCAGCTCATCGCGGCCAGCCGCAATGCGTTGGACAAGGGCGAGAAGGTCGCGTTCGAGTCCAAGATCACCAACGTCAACCGCACCGTCGGCACGATGCTCGGGCACGAGGTCACCAAGGCGTACGGCGGCGTCGGACTGCCGGACGACACCATCGAGATCACGTTCACCGGTTCGGCAGGCAACAGCTTCGGCGCGTTCGTCCCGTCCGGTATGACGCTTCGCCTGAACGGGGACGCCAACGACTTCGTCGGCAAGGGACTGTCCGGCGGACATCTCGTGCTGCGGCCGTCGTTGAACGCCCCGAAGGGATTCGTCGCCGAGGACAACATCATCGGCGGAAACGTGTTCCTGTTCGGCGCCACCAGCGGTGAGGCTCTCATCCGCGGCGTCGTCGGTGAGCGCTTCGCGGTTCGTAACTCCGGTGCCGTTGCCGTCGTCGAAGGCGTCGGCGATCACGGCTGCGAGTACATGACCGGCGGCAAGGTCGTCATTCTGGGCACGACGGGCCGTAACTTCGGTGCCGGTATGTCCGGTGGCGTCGCGTTCGTCTTCGATCCCAACAAGACGTTCGAGGCCAACCTCAACACCGAGCTGGTCGACATCGAGGAGCTCGAGGGTGACGAGTTCACCTGGCTCCGCGACATCGTCACTCGCCATCAGGAGCAGACCGGCTCCGAGGTGGCCGAGCGGATCCTCGCGGATTGGTCACAGCAGGTGAACCATTTCGTGAAGGTCATGCCTCGCGACTACAAGAAGGTACTGCTGGCCATCTCCGAAGCCGAGAAGAACGGCGCGGACGTGGACGAAGCGATCATGGAGGCAGCTCGTGGGTGACCCACAGGGATTTCTGAAGAACACGGTTCGCGAGGTGCCCAAGCGGCGGCCCGTCGACCTGCGCCTGATGGACTGGAAAGAGGTCTACGAAGACTTCTCGAAGGACACCCTGCGCACCCAGGCAAGTCGATGCATGGACTGCGGTATCCCGTTCTGCCACAACGGTTGCCCACTGGGGAACCTGATTCCCGAGTGGAACGACCTGGTGTTCAAGGACCGCTGGCGTGACAGCATCGATCGGCTGCACGCCACCAACAACTTCCCGGAATTCACCGGACGGTTGTGCCCCGCCCCGTGCGAGGCGTCGTGTGTCCTTGGCATCAACCAGGATCCGGTCACCATCAAGCAGGTCGAGGTCGAGATCATCGACAAGGCCTTCGAAGAAGGCTGGGTGACGCCGGTCTACCCGACTCACCTGACCGGTAGGACCGTCGCCGTCGTCGGATCGGGCCCGGCGGGACTCGCTGCAGCGCAGCAGCTCACCCGCGCAGGCCACACCGTCACGGTGTTCGAGCGTGCCGATCGCATCGGTGGACTGCTGCGCTACGGCATCCCCGAGTTCAAGATGGAGAAGCGCCACATCGATCGTCGGCTGGCGCAGATGGAGGCCGAGGGCACCGTCTTCCGCACCGGTGTCGATGTGGGCGTGGATATCTCGGCCGACGAACTGCGCGAGCAGTTCGACGCCGTGGTCCTCTCCGGCGGTGCCACCGCATGGCGTGACCTGCCCATCGAGGGCCGCGAGCTCGACGGCATCTACCAGGCCATGGAGTTCCTGCCGCACGCCAATCGCGTCCAGCAGGGCGACTTCGCTGCGCCGCCCGTCAGCGCCGAGGGCAAGAAGGTCGTCATCATCGGCGGCGGCGACACCGGCGCGGACTGCCTCGGTACCTCGCACCGTCAGGGCGCCGAGAGCGTCCACCAGTTCGAGATCATGGCCCGCCCGCCCGAGGAGCGTGCGACGTCCACCCCGTGGCCGACGTACCCGCTGATGTACCGGGTTGCCTCGGCACACGAGGAGGGTGGCGAACGCGTCTTCTCGGTCAACACCGAGCGTTTCGTCGGCGAAGACGGCAAGGTCACCGCACTCGAAGCCTGTGAGGTCGAGTTCAAGGCAGGCAAGTTCGAGAAGGTCGAGGGCAGCGAGTTCACCCTCGAGGCCGATCTGGTTCTGCTCGCCATGGGATTCGTCGGACCGGACAAGGGCGGTCTGCTGACCGATCTGGGCGTCGACTTCAACCAGCGCGGCAACGTCGAGCGCACCAACGAGTGGGTCACCAACGTCCCCGGTGTGTTCGTCGCCGGAGACATGGGTCGTGGCCAGTCGCTCATCGTGTGGGCCATCGCCGAGGGCCGCTCCTGCGCGGCCGCCGTCGACACCTTCCTGCAGGGAGCAACCGCACTGCCGTCGCCGATCGTGCCGACCCAGGCACCGCAGCGGTAGTAGCTTTTCTCGCCGAGCTCGACGTTGTGGACGGATTGCGGTCCGATCCCGTCCACAACGTCGAGCTCGTCTGCGTTTCACGACGCCGGCCACACGGTTACGTCCGTTAACCATGTGGGCATCTGATGGTCACAGGCCGCTGTCATTGTGGTGATCGAACAAACGAAGCGTTCGATCACCCAGTGAGGCCCCCTCCCCATGAGTGTCAAGAAGATCTGCGCCGGTATCGGCGTCGCTGCAGCTGTTGCGTCCGGCCTGGTCGTCGGAGCGGCATCGCCCGCCGCCGCAGACCCTGCCGATTGCCCGACGATGTACGTCGTGGCCATTCCGGGAACCTGGGAGACGAGCTCGGGTGCCGCACCGAAGCCGGGGATGCTCACCGACGTCACCGATCGTCTCGGTAGCGGCATCCGCACCGACTACGTCTCGTATCCCGCCACCGCGTTCCCCTGGGAGGGTGAGGTGTACGGGCAGTCCCGCGCCGCAGCCGTCGCCAACGCGGGCGGGATGCTGAAGGCGATGGCGGATCGTTGCGGTGCGACGAAACTCGGCATCATCGGCTACAGCCAGGGAGCCGACGCGGCGGGCGATCTCGCCGCGGCCATCGGCACCGGAGTCGGCGTCGTTCCCGCGGACAAGGTGGTGGCGGTGGGCTTGATCTCCGACCCGAAGCGCTCCGATACCGACGCTCTGGTGGGGCCGGCCGTGGTCGGAACCGGTGTCGGTGGACCCCGGGTCGGCGGATTCGGCTACGTCAGCCCCGTGGTGCGGACATTCTGTGCCGTCGGCGATCTGTACTGCTCGACGCCCAAGGACGATTACGTCGCGCGGTTGGCCGGCTTCTTGGCAGTGTCGTCCAACCCTGCGCCGAACGTCGCCGATCAGTACTCGCAGGAAGCACAGTCCCTGATCGCGGACCTCGCAGCGGCCGGTGGTCTGCCGGTGTTGCAGGGCCAGCTCACCGACCAGGCGAACGCTCAGCGTCAGCGGGAGATCGAGGCGTTCTACCGCTCCGGCATCCACCAGGAGTATCAGAGCTACGACGTCGAGAACGGCCAGTCCGCGACGCGGTGGTTGGCGCGCTACCTCACCGACGCGGTCTGACGGCGGAGCAGCACGAAGACGGTGACTGCACTGACGGCCATCAGGACGGCGCTCGCACCCGACGCAAGAGTGAAGCCGTCGATGAACGACGAGTTCGCGACTGCAGTCAGTTGCGAGGCGAACGGCTCCGGTAGGTAATCGGCGACGGCGACGGCACCACCGATGGTCTCTCGTGCCGGATCGGCGATCTCGGCGGGCGTCTGCGCGGGGATGGCGTCGTCCATGCGGTGTCGGTAGACGGTACTGCCGATCGTGCCGAGGATGGCGATACCGACGGCTCCGCCCAATTCGGCTCCGGTTTCGGACAATGCCGATGCGGCCCCGGCCTTTTCGGGAGCCGCGGCGGTGAGCACGATGTCGGAGTTGAGCGTCGAGGCAGCGCCGATCCCGAAGGTCAGCACGGCCATACCGGTGAGCAGTAACGGTAGCCCGGAATCGGCGTTCACGAATGCCATTGCCATGCAACCGATGGCGATGGACAACAGTCCGCCCGCAATGATCGTGCCCGTCCGGATCACCTTGCTGAGCGTCGGTGCGAGCACGGCACCGGCCGCTGCGGCGACGGCGGGAACCAGCAGCCACAGGCCGGCTTCGAGCGGTCCGAGACCGACGACGAGCTGTAGGTACTGGGAGGCGAAGAGGCTGAATCCGGTCATCGCGAAGATGACCAGGAACTGCACCACAACAGCTGCGCTGAAGGCTCGTTCGGCGAACAGCGTGACGTCGATCAGCGGGTTCGCGGCCCTGCGCTGCCGGAGAACGAACACCGCGCCCAATGCCAGCCCGGCCACCGCACTCACGGCTGCTGCGAGGTCGATTCCCTCCTGCGCGCCGTGTTTGATGGCGAAGACGATCGAGAGCATCGAGGAGATCGCGAGGACCACGCTGATCGGGTCGAATCTGCCGGGGTCGGTGTCCTTGAACTCGGGGACCAGAAGTGGGGCCGCGACGAAGAGTACGACCATGATCGGGATGTTGATCAGGAACACCGAACCCCACCAGAAGTGCTCGAGCAGAACACCTCCGATGACAGGTCCCACCGCGGCACCGCCCGCGAAGCCGGCGGTCCACAGGCCGATGGCTTCCTTGCGTTGCGTCGGGTCGTGAAACATGTTGCGTATCAAGGACAATGTGCTCGGTGCGATGGTGGCTCCACCGATGCCCAGTAGTGCACGCGCGACGAGCAGCATCTCGGGGGAGGTGGAGAACGTCGCGGCGAGTGACGCGGCCCCGAACACGACGGCACCGATCATGAGCAGGGTGCGTCGGCCGATCCGATCGCCGAGTGAGCCCATGGTGATGAGGAGGCCGGCGAGCAGGAACCCGTAGATGTCGAGGATCCACAGTGTCTGGTTGCCGGTGGGTTCGAGATCGGCCGTCATGAACGGCAGAGCGAGGTACAGCACCGACATGTCCATCGACACGACGAGAATCGGCACCACCAACACTGCGAGGCCGAGCCAATCCTTCTTGGTGGCGCGCTGGTCGGTCGCCGTCTGGCTCACTGTGACTTCCCTTCCCGAATGGACACCTCAGCTTAGGCGGGTCGGGGGTACGTTCGGTGAAGGAATGTCTCTCTCGCCGAACGAAGGAAGCAACGCCTCATGAGCAACGATCTGAAGGTCGTCGCGACGATCATCGCCAAGCCCGATGCCGTCGACGCCGTGCGCGACGGACTGGTGGCCCTCGTCGCCGAAACACGCAAGGAAGACGGGAACATCTCCTACGAGCTGTTCGAGTCAGCTGTGGAGCCGGGCACGTTCGTCACCATCGAGGTATGGAAGTCGCAGGAGGACCTCGACGGTCACATGCAGACCCCGCATCTGCAGCAGGCGCTAAGCGAGTTCGGTGCCCATCTCGCGGCTCCGCCCGCCATCCATCCGCTCCGGCCCGTCGGCTGAGTCACCCCGCGCGCTCGCATACACCAGCGCCGAGACGGCCAGCAGAGCCGCCGTGGCACCGATCGCGAGCCAGCCGGTCCCGCTCATCTCGCCCGACGCGATGATGCGGGCACCGGCCGCGGTGTAACTCATCGGCATGAACGCCGCCAGATCGCCCCAGATGGGCGCGGTCGACGCGTATGCGAACCCGCAGACGACAACCTGCACCACAAGCGCGACGACGTTGACGATCTGGCCGACCACGGCGCCGAGCACTCGCTGAATCGCTCCCGCTGCGGCGAGATATGCCGCGGCGGAGACGATCAGGAAGACGCCCGCGCCGAGCACCGGCCCGAGGGCCGCGTCGGTGGCGAAGGCGAAGGCCACAGCGGCGCTGACGCCGACCGCGGCGACGGCTGCAACCACCGAGAGCAGTCGTGGGCTGCTGTCCTTGCCGAGTACTCGAACGAGGCTGACGCATCCCAGGGCTCCGAGAGCCACCAGGGCTGCGATCAGATACGGGGTGGCACCGGTTCCGGTGGACGTCGTCGCGGCCGCGAGATTCTGGTCCGTGGCGGTGCCGTCGTCTGTGGTGGTGGCAGCGGTTCCCGGCGGGAGTGCCGCGGAGGCGTTGCGCACGTTGGTGGCGATGCCGTTGACGATTCCCTCGACCGGCTCGACGGACGTCACGAGCTGATCGGTGCCCGCTTTGAGCTGTTGGCCGCCGTCGTCGAGCTGGCCCAGTCCGTCCCGCAGCTGGACCGTGGCGTCGCCGAGCTGTGCGGTGGCACCGAGGAACTGACTGTTGGGGTCGTTGAGTTCGGAGGACAGTTGCTGAGCACCGCCCTTGAGGGTCTGCAGCTGGGCGAGGGTGTCGGGCCCGAATGCCTGGGTGTTCAGGGTGTCGATGACCCCGCGGATCTCGCCGGAGATGGCGTCGGATCCTGGGTGCGGGAAGCGATCGACCTGGTCTGCGGTGGCGGCGAGTTTCGCAGTGAAATCGGCCTGCAGAGCGCCGAAGCCGGTGAGTTGGTCGACAACCTGGTCGACGCCACCGCTGATCTGCGACGCGCCGTCCCCGAGCTGACCGATGCCGTCGCGGTACTGCCCGAACCCGTCGGCGAGCTGGATGGTCCCGTCGTGCGCCTGGGTGATGCCGTCGGCGAGCTGTCCGACGCCGTCGTTGAGCTGCGTGCCGCCGTCGGTCAGCTGACCGATACCGCTGGAGAGAAAGGTGATGGGCAGCGAAGCGCTGTTGAGGCTGCTCCTGGCCGCGGCCAGAGGATCCGCCGTCTGCTGGTCCGCCGTCTGCTGGTCCGGTGCCTGCTCTGTGGCGGCGGTGGTGGTGGCCGTGGATTCGCCGCCGAGGTCGTAGCCGGTGCCCAGTGCAAAAGCACCCACCGCCACCAGAGGAAACGCCAGCGCAGTGAGAGCAACGGCAGGACGTCGGAAGATACGCAATTCACCCATGATGCGTTCGAGGCTAACTGCCAGGTACGGCCTCGCCGACCACTCGATGGCCGTCGACGCCGCGTTTCATGCCCTCTACCTGGGAGTTTAAGAGCTCTCTGTGGATTGCCGGTTGCGGGGCAGCAGGTCCCACACATGCTCGGTCTCGTTCACCGAGGAGACCGACCTCGCGCCACTGCGCGAGAACAACACACGCGTCACCGAGCAGTAGTCGATCGGGAAACCGAGCACCTTCGGGGTCTGCAGAATGTCCTGCAGCAGGATGTTGATTACGCCGCCGTGGGCGAAGAGCGCTACGGTGTCGGTGTGCGCGGCGGCCGAGACGATATCGGCGACACCGGCCAGGACTCGCTGCCGAAATGCCTGCTCGTCGACCTGTTCGGGAAGATGCCCGGCCTTGATGCGATCGAATGCTTCCCGGAATTCGGTCTTGGCCGACTCGATCGGAACGTAGCCGCCGAAGTCGCGATCGTATTCGGTCACACGCTCGTCGGACTCGACGGTCAGACCGAGCCGATCGGCAAGAGGCTGCGCCGTCTGGACGGCGCGCAGCTGCGAACTCGACACGACTCGGGAGATCGGGAATCGGGCCACTGCACCCGGCACCCGCAGAGATTGTTCGACGCCGAGGTCGGCGAGAGCGGGATCGGCCGAGGTGTCCGACCGTTGTGGCAGCGCGTGCCGCACCAGAACCAGTTGCATCGACTCACCTAATCACGAGTGTGCGGCCGCTGCGCTGCACCATCGATCGGAAGGCCGCGACCTGACGCGGCGAATCGGCCTGCGGATCCCACACCATGCCGATACGTCGACGAGCCGCGGGCTGGGTGAGCCCGATGTCGACGGTTCCTCCTTCTCCGCCGTGCGCTCGGATCCGCGGCAGGATGGCGATGCCGAGTCCGGCCCCGACGAGTCCGCGCACCGTGTGGGTGTCCTGCCCCTCGAAGGCGATGCGCGGGCTGAAACCGGCGTCCGCCCACAACTCGTCGCAGATCGACCGCATGCCGAAACCGTGGCCCATCGCGATGTAGTTCTCGTCGGCGGTGTCGGCGAGATCGACCGATCTGCGGGTGGCCAGGCGATGATCGGCCGGGACCACGAGCATCAGCCTCTCGTCGTAGAGCTGGAACGAATTGTCGTCGGTGTGCTCGGCGCTGAGAGAGACGAACGCCAGGTCGGAGACCCCATCTTCGAGACGGTCGAGGCAGCGCGCTCGGGCACCCTGATCCAGATCGAACGTGACGGCCGGGTGGTCGACGCGGAACTGCCGGATCAGCGCCGGTACGACGTCCTCGCCCAGGGTGTTCTGAAACGCCACTGCGATACGGCCGCGGGCCCGAGCGTCGTGCTCGGTCATGGCGTCGATGCCGGCATCGATATCGCTCAACGCTCGCTGCAGGTACGGAATCAGCACTCGGCCGGTGCTGGTCAGCACGATTCCGCGGCCGCGTCGTTCGACGATGTCGACGCCCAGGATCGCCGACGCGCGGGCCACCTGCCGACTGACGGTGGGCTGTGGAAGGCCCAGCACGTGCGCGGCGTCGGTGATGTGTTCGGTGTCGGCCACCGCCACGAGGGTCGGCAGCAGCGGCAGCAGTTCGATCGCTTCGCGACGCATGAAACGAATCATATCGTTGGTGTATCGGTTTGCCATGTCTCATGCATTGGACGAATACCGTGAGCGCTTCTAACGTGATCTGCATGACTACGACGCAGCCCGAGGTCCTCGGGTGGGAGGGACACCCCAGGGGCTCGCGCGAATACCGCCGACTCGTCCTGGCCCTGCTGTTCGCCGGAGTCGCGACGTTCGCCCAGCTGTACTCGGTGCAGGGAATCCTGCCGCTCATCGCCGCCAATCTCGACATCACGCCGTCGCTGTCCTCGCTCGCCGTCGGACTCGCGACGGTCGGCGTCGCGGTCTCGGTCATTCCCTGGTCGGTTGCGGCCGACCGCATCGGTCGAGTCCGGGCCATGACGGCGTCGATCCTCACCGCCACGACGTTGGGACTGCTGGTACCGCTCGCGCCGTCGCTCGAAGTCCTTCTGGTCGTTCGATTCTTCGAAGGTGCCGCACTGGGCGGTCTCCCCGCCATAGCGATCGCATATCTCAGCGAAGAGGTGCATCGCAGTCACACTGCCTTGGCCGCGGCAACGTACGTGTCCGGCACGACGCTCGGCGGACTGCTCGGCCGCATCGTCGCCGGACCCGTTGCGGAATACACCAACTGGCGCATCGGCACCCTGACCGTCTCGCTGATTGCGGCTCTCGCCGCCGCGCTGTTCGTGTGGCTTGCACCGAAACCGCGAACGACGCTGGTGCACAGCCAGATTCGTGACCTGCCGGGACGGCTCTTGGTAAACCTGCGCGAACCGGGGATGGCGGCACTCTACGGCCAGGGATTCCTGCTGATGGGCGGCTTCGTCGCGATCTACAACTACCTCGGATTCCGTTTGGAGGCCGTGCCTTTCGGGCTCCCACAGTCTCTGATCAGCCTGATCTTCGTGGCGTACCTCAGCGGTACGGTGTCCTCACGGGTAGCGGGCAAGCTCGCGACGATGCACGGCAGGTCGGTGGTGCTCGCCGGATCCACCGCAACGATGATCGCCGGAGTGGCACTGACGATGGCGTCGAACCTCGTCGTCATTCTGACCGGCCTGGTGATCCTGACCATGGGATTCTTTGCGGCCCACGCCATCGCGTCGGGCTGGACCGGACAACGCGCCGTCCACGGCCGCGCGCAGGCGACCTCGCTGTACAACCTCTTCTACTACGGCGGATCGTCCATGGTCGGATGGATCGGCGGCGTCGTGTTCCAGTCGCTGGGATGGAACGCGTTGGCGCTGTTCGTCATTGCGTTGGCACTGATCGCAGGCGTGTGGGCCGCATGCCTGCACGGCCGATTGGCGCAGCCGGTATCAGTAGGTTGACGTGTTCGCGGCAGCGATGGCGAAAATGACGATCGCACCCACGATGACGACGAACAGTGCGATCGAGACGTAACCGATGATCAGCCCTGCGGTCGCGAACCCCGACCCGCCTTCGCCGGTGCGCTTGATCTGACCGCGCGCAATGTGGCCACACACCACCGCGCACACCGACGCAAGCAACGGAATGAACGTCAGACCGAGAATGCCCAGCACCAGCGACACGATCGCCAACGTGTTCGTGGTCGCGGGAGCCTGATACCCGCCGGCATACGGCGCATTCCCGTAGTGGGGGTTGGCGTATTGCGTGTTTTGATACTGGGGGTTTTGATACTGCGGGTTCGGAGGGTACTGCTGGTTCTGGTGCTGGGCGTTCGGGTCTCGGTACGGAGGGTACTGCTGCGAATCCCCGTACGACTCGTCCTTCCTGGACGCGTCGAACGAATCGCTGCCTTCACCCTGCGGATAACCCATGGCGGGAGTGTGGCACCTCGGGACAGCCGTCGCAACCGTTCTCTGGCGACGCTACGTGCCGAGCTTGCCCCAGCCCACATACGCGTCGACGGTGACGTAACCGGTCACCCGAGGCTGATCCCGAACCGGATACGGATTCCCGGTGTATTGCGTCGAAATGCGATCGATATCCACCAGATCGGGATCGTCCTGCAACTCGATCGAGCCGTGCACCGTCACATGGGTGTACCAACTGGCCTCGTCCAACACCGAAATGGAGACCTTCGGATTGGCCCTGATGTGCTCGAGACGCTTCCGAGACGCGTCGAAATTGAGCACGACCTTCCCGTCCTCCCACAAATACCAGGTGGGTGCGGTGATCGGCGTTCCATCGGCACGAACCACAGCCATGACGGCGGGATTCGGCTTCTTCAGCAATTCCACAGCAGCATCGGGCAACGGGGGCTTCGGCATACGACAACCTTACGACTCGACCCCCGCTGCGGTCCTGCTTCCGCCCACACCGCCCCGAAGTCCACTCGATGTGACATTGACTGCCGAAAAGGCCACTGAATGTCACATCGAGTGGACTGGGGTTTCGGGTGCACTCGGGAATCGGGTGCACTCGGTGCGGATGTGCGACTACAGGTTGGGGAGTTTGACTACCTGTCCGGCGTAGGAGAGTCCGGCACCGAAGGCGAGTAGCAGTGCGGTGTCTCCTGCTTTTGCTTTGCCGGTGCGCAGGAGTTCTTCCATGGCCAGGGGGATCGAGGCTGCCGAGGTGTTGCCGGTTTCGGCGATGTCGTTGGCGACCGGGGTGCCGTCGGCGAGGTTCAGGCTCTTGGCCAGCAGTTCGGTGATGCGGCTGTTTGCTTGGTGGGGGATGAAGGCGTGCAGTTCGTCGGTCTTGATGCCGGCGACGTCGAGGACCCGCTGCGCGGCTTTGCCCATTTCGAATGCGGCCCAGCGGAAGACGGAGATTCCGTTCATCCGGATCCAGGGTCGCTCGAGGCCTTCCTCGGTGATGTAGTCGTACCAGTCGGTTGTCTGGACGATGGCGTCGGATTGCGAGCCGTCCGAGCCCCAGACGGCGGGCCCGATCTCGGTTTCGTCACTCTGTCCGACGACCACGGCACCGGCACCGTCGGCGAAGATGAATCGCGTGGTGCGGTCGTAGGGGTCGGTGGTGACGCTGAGCTGTTCTGCACCGATGACGAGGACGTACTTGGAGGTTCCGGCCTTGACCAGGTCCGATGCGACGGCGAGGGAGTAGCAGAAGCCTGCGCAGCCGGCGCAGATGTCGAATGCGGCCGGTCCCTTGGTGCCGAGTCCGTGCGCTACTTTCGCAGCTGCCTGGGGTGTCAGTTCGAGATGCGTCGAGGTGGCGACGATGACGGTGTCGACTTGGTCGGCCGTGATTCCGCTGGCCTCGAGGGCCTTGCGGCCTGCTGCGATGGACATCTCGACGACGTTTTCCTTGGGATCGGCGAAGCGCCGGTTCTTGATTCCCGATCGCGTTTGGATCCACTCGTCGCTCGAGTCGATGAATTCGCAGATCTCGTCGTTGGTCACGACTCGCTCGGGGCGGTGAACGCCGAGTCCGAGTAGTTTCGACTGTCGTCCCTGCGTCGTGCTGATCGCACCCATCTTCAATTTCCTCTCGTGCTACCGCGCCATCGCCGAGCTTCGGCTCGGGTCTTGGGCTGCGGGCTCGGTGACACACGTTACGTGCGTCGCCGCGAGGAGTTCACACCAGTTCGGCGATGAGGGCCGCGACCTCGGCGGGTTTGTCGATCATGGCGTGGTGATGGGCGGGCATGACGACGGTGAAATCCGCTTGCAGGTAGGCAGCGAGTTTGCGCTGTGTCCGTACCCATCTCTTGCCCCACGGCGACGGCCTGCCCGTGTGTGCGGCCGCCACGATGACGGGCACACCGAGTCGGAACTGCTTGCGGATGCGGTTCAGTTCGACCGAGAGATCCGGGTAGACGACGTCCTCCACCAGCGCGGCGGCGAGGTAGGCGGGTCTGCGATAGATGTCGTCGACCCAGTCGAATGTCTCCTGCGGTGTGCCGTCGGGCGGTGTCGCCTGGTTGAGGATGCGGCGCACACGCGGTCCGATCAGTTTCTGCACGCCGGTCCTGCTGAGCATCGTTGCGATCACGTGCGCGGCCTCGACACGCACGGCAGCCGGGATGAATCGTCGGGGGTCGGATTCTGCGCTGGAATCGAGCAACAGAATCCCGCGGATGCGCGACGGGTACAGCCGGGCGACGGCTTCTGCGTAGAAGCCGGCAATCGAATGACCTGCGACGACGGCCGGCTCGGTGACTCCGAGTGCGTCGAGGACGCCGATGATCCTGTCTGCCTCTCCGTGGACGGTGGGCGTGGCACCGACGGGCAGGGGGTCGCTGAGTCCGAAGCCGGGGCGGTCGAGAACGACCACGTGATGGTGGGAGCTCAAGATGTCGACGGTGTCGTTCCAGTCGAACCAATTGCTGCCGAGGCCTCCGCAGAGGACCACCGTGGGGCCGGTTCCGCGTACGAGCAGATGCAGACGTTGTCCGTCCACCTCGACGTATCGACCGGGCGGATGTTTCACGGGAAACAACGCACTGCGTTCGGCTCGATCCCCGTTGTCCATATTTGGTTCCCCACGATGCTCAGCCGACCCGCCGTCTGTTTCACCGTCCAGTTTCCATCATTTTCCCGGTTTTTCACACTCGGCCTCGCGGATGGGGTCGTAGCGGAGGTCATTGACGCGGCTTGGCCAGCGGGAACGCCAACGTTTCGCGGATGCTGCCTCCGGTGATGAGCATGACAACCCGGTCGACGCCCATGCCGAGACCACCGGTCGGCGGCATCCCGTGCTCGAGTGCCTGCAGGAAGTCCTCGTCCAAGCTCATCGCCTCCTCGTCGCCCCCGGCCGCGAGCAGAGACTGTTCGGTCAGTCGCTGCCGCTGATCGACCGGGTCCGTCAGTTCGCTGTACGCGGTACCCAGCTCGACACCCCACGCGACTAGATCCCATTTCTCTGCGACCCCGGGGATGCTCCGATGCGGCCTCGTCAACGGCGACATCGACGTCGGGAAGTCCTTGTAGAAGGTGGGGAATTCCGTGTAGTCCTCGACGAGATGCTCGTACATTCCCTGCGCGACGGCTCCCGCATCCCAGGTCTTCTCGTACGGGATGGCGTTCTCGTCGCACAGGCGTTGCAGTTCGCCCAGTGGGGTCGACGGTTCGACGGGTACGCCCAACTTCTCGGCGACGGCACCGTGCAGCGTCTTGACGGGCCACTCGCCGGAGATGTCGATCTCGATCATCTCTCCGTTCGGGCCGTCGGGACGCAGGATGATCTCGCGTCCGTGCGCCGCAACAGCAGCCCGTTGAATCAATTGGCGGCACAACACCATTGCGCGTTCGTAGTCGCTGTGGGCCTCGTACGCCTCGAGGATCGTGAACTCGGGATTGTGTTTGAAGTCCGCTCCTTCGTTGCGGAACACACGCCCGATCTCGAACACCTTCTCCATGCCGCCGACGCACAGGCGCTTGAGATACAGCTCCGGGGCGATTCGCAGGTAGAGATCGAGGTTGTAGGCATTGATGTGGGTGACGAACGGCGCGGCGTTCGCACCGCCGTGCACCTGCTGCAGAATCGGTGTCTCGACTTCCATGTACCCGCGCTCTGCCAGCGAATCACGGAGGGATTTCACCACGTTCGAGCGTGCGATCAGCAGAGCTCGAGCATCCCGATTGATCGCCAGGTCCACGTAACGCTGCCGCACCCGAGCTTCCGGATCGGTGAGCCCGCGGTACTTGTCCGGCAACGGATGCAGGCACTTGGCGTTCATGCGCCACTCGGTGGCCAGCAGGGAGAGCTCACCACGCCTGCTGAACCCGATGGTGCCGCTGACCTCGATGAGGTCACCCAGGTCGAAGTCGGCATCGAATTCTTCGATTCTGTCGCCGACGCGTTCGCGGTCGAACAGCACCTGAATATCGGCCGACCAGTCACGGATGACGGCGAAGGACACGCTGCCGTAGTCACGGATACGCAGAATGCGTCCGGCGATTCGCACCGTTGTGCCCTGCGGCGACGCCACCGCTGCCTCGACGGTGTGGGTCGGGGGATACGCGACGGGATAGCCCTCGGTGCCCTCGCGTTCGAGGCGATCGAGCTTCGACATGCGCACGCGCACCTGGTCGGGACGCTTCCGGCCCGGCGTCGGCTCGTCCGGAACGCTGTCGGGTCCACTGCCGTCGGGATGAATGTCGGCGGCGTCGGCCAGAGCTGCGGGCACCGCGACGTGGGAACCGGTGTGCTTCGAGGCCCGTCGGAAGGTCGGAAGAGTCAGGAAGCCTTCGGCGATGGCCGACGCGACGCCGACCTTGGGCAACACCCGATTGTCGGCGAAGCAGAGGTAGCGCGGCTCCCATTCCGGAAGGTACTTCACGTTCGAGCGATACAGTGCCTCGAGCTGCCACCACCGGGAGAAGAACACCAGCACGCTTCGCCAGATCCGCAACACCGGCCCGGCCCCGATCCGGCTGCCCTCCTCGAACGCCGCGCGGAACACGGCGAAGTTCAGCGAGATCTTGCTGATACCGAAATGATCTGCGCCGGTGGCGAGCTCGGTCACCATCAGTTCGATCACCCCGTTGGGCGACGCCGGATCCCGGCGCATCAGATCCAGCGATGCACCGGTACGACCCCACGGGACCAACGAGAGAACACCGATCACCTTCTCACCCTGAACTGCCTGCACCAGAAGGCAATCGCCGTCCAGCGGATCACCCAGCCGGCCCAACGCCATCGAGAAACCACGCTCGGTTTCGGTATCGCGCCACGCATCCGCGCAGGCAATGATCTCCGACATCTCCTCCGACGAAATATCCCGATGACGACGCACGGTGACCACAACACCCGCCTTGCGAGCCCGGTTGACCGCCTGACGCACGGGGCGCATCTCGCGTCCATTGAGGTTGAAATCTTTGGTTTTCAGGATTGCTTCGTCGCCGAGTTCGAGGACGCTCAGGCCGGCCCGCTTGTACGCGGTGGCGCCGATCTCGCTGGCCCCCATGACAGCCGGGGTCCAGCCGTACTTCTCGGCCAGGTCCAACCATTCGGATATCGCATGCGGCCACGCCTCGGGGTTGCCGATCGGGTCACCACTGGCAAGACACACACCGACCTCGACGCGATACGTCACCGCTGCCTTGCCACTGGTGGCGAAGATGACGCCCTTGTCGCGTCGGGTGGCGAAGTAGCCGAGGGAATCGTCGGCGCCCCACTTGTCCAGCAGGCCACGGAGAGCGGACTCGTCGCGACCGGTGAGCGCATTGCTCGACCGCTGAGACCGAAACAACGTGATGACAGCCCCCAGCAACGCCAACGCTCCGAACAGACCCAACGCCGTGTTGACGATCCCGTTCGGCCTGCCGTCGAACTGCTCGTTGTCCACCGTCGCCAACGCCGTGACCCGATTGAACGCCCACAGGAACGTCTGACTCTCCGGCAACGACCCGGGGAACAACGCCACCAGCGCCCACCCGATCACCGTCCCGATGGCGGCGCCCAGCACGAGCACGCCGAGCGCCTTCCACACCGCACCGCGGCGCACACGCGTGTAGAACTCCTTGCGCGCGGCGATCAACAACCCCGTCACCACGACATGCACAGCCAGTGCAATCCACGAGCTGACGTCCTTCTCCGTGATGCCCTCGACGACATTGGTGATCGCCAACAACACCAGATAGATCGTCAACAACCACCACGCAATGCGTTTGCGACTCGCCAGCGCCGCCGCCAACAACCCGACCACCAACGCCCACGACAAACTCGTATCGGGAGCATCGAAGTAGTAGCTGTCCACGTATTCACGAGGAACATGAATCAGGAAGCGAAGAGTCGGCGACAGACTCCACAGAAACAACAACACCGCGAACACGCCGAGCACCAACCCCGCGATATGGGGCACCTCACTCAACCGACCACGCGCGGGTGGCACGAACGACCGCGGAGCCATGGACCCGGACCGCTCCGAGGGAACTGCTGTCGCCGTCATATCTCACTCCCGAAGTCAGAATGCACTTGCAACGTAGACGGTATCCCCGCCGACCGAGTCAGTTCCCCATTGCCGGACCCGCCCGTCCACTCAATGTGACGTTCAGTGGCCTTTTCGGCAGTCAATGGCACATCGAGTGGACCTCGAATCGAGTGCGGGCAGCGAATCTTCGGGGACATTGGATCGTGATGCAGCGTCGCCTCGGCGCACGAGGGTCGGCAGTTTGTCCACAGGGTGTGAGTTGTCCACAGGGCAATTCGTTTCCCGTCGTCGTGATGGATTCGGGGTGTGCGGACTGTGCATCATCTTGGTTATGAAGCGGGGTGGAGCACGAGTCGACGCGAAGGTAATCGCGGCTGCATCGGATCGCGGCTTCATGAGGACAGCGCATCTACTCGAACTCGGGGTGGCGTCGAAGACCATTGTTCGACGCACTCAGCCGGACGGCAGCTGGTCACGGGCGCTGCCTGGGTTGGTGTTCTTGAAGAACCGCTCGCTGACGCCGATGGAACGCGCCACCGCGGTGGCGATCTACTGCGGCAAAGATGCTCTCATCAGTGGTCGGGCAGGGTTGGCGTTGCATGGATTCGGTACGTCGGGCTCGCTGGAGGAGACATTTGCACTGATTCCCGAGCCGCAACATCGCAAGTCCGTGAGCTTCGCAGTGGTGGAGCGAACGTGGCGAATGCCCACGGCGGAGATCAGGTCGGGGCTCCGCGTCGCGCCGATCGTTCGGTGCTTGTGCGATGCAGTTCGGCGGATGAAGAATGCCGAGCAGTGCCTGGCGCTGATTGCAAGCGTCGTGCAGCGAGGCGCGGCCACCGTGGACGCGATCATGAAGGAGCTCGACGCCGGCAGTACACGTGGGACGGCGATGCCGCGACGGGTGCTGCGGGAGTTGGCGGCCGGCGCGCATTCCGTTGCAGAAGCCCAGGCGCAGAAGCTGTACGCGCGCAGCGGACTTCCGGCGATGCAACACAATGTGGTCGTCCACGACGAGCGGGGAAAGTTCCTGTTGATCGCCGACAACTGGCTCGATGACGTCGCATTGGATTGGGAGATCGATTCGCTGGAGTACCACCTCTCGCCCGCGGCGCACAGGGCGACGGTGGAGCGTCGTGAACGAGCGCAGAACGCCGGCCTCATCGTGGTGACACATCTGCCGAGCGATATTCGAGACGATCCGGAACGCGTGCTGTCCGACCTTCGGGCGCGCTACGAGCAGGCCAAGGCGCGACCGCGACCGAACGTCACGGTTCGGCCGCGAGCAGATCAGGCTTATCGTCGGTCGGGCTGATACACCCAGACCATGTGCTCGCCGGTCTCTGAAACAGCTGCGATCGGTCGATGCTCGATGCTGTCCAGAACGAATCCAAGCCGCCTGGGTACGGCCTGGCTTCTGAGATTAGCTGCATCACAATGAATTTCGACTCGGCGGATCCCGTCCAGTTTCAAGGCCTCCCGCATGAGGGCAGCGACGGCCTCGCTGATCACCCCACGTCCCTCCGCCCGGGCGTCGAGCCAGTAACCCAATTCGATTCCGTGCGGGCCGATTCGGCGATGCATCCCGATTTTGCCCAGAAACGCACCGCCGTCGAGGTCGAAAATTCCGTAATCGAACATCTCACCGGCATCCCACTGCTCGACGGCCTCGGCGATACGAGCTAATTGTGCCGAAGGCTGTGTGGCTTCTTCGGTCGCCCAACCCATCCAGGGCACGAGGCGAACGAGATTGCGATCGATCGCGTCGGCAATGGCAACCGCATCGTCGACCGATTCGCGACGAATGACGAGTCGGTCGGTGACAATCCGATTGGGAGGCACGTCGAGCATGGTCAGCAGTGTGTCAACAGTGCACCCGACTTGCCAACGAATTTCGCCGCACTTCCACCCGCCCGCAGTCCACTCGATGTGCCATTGACGGGCGAAAAGGCCACTGAAGGTCACATTGAGTGGTCAAAGCGGGGGCAGGGGGCGGGGTCAGGAAGCCGACCAGGATCTCCAGGACAGTTTGTCGATGATAATGACTGGACCCTCAGGTCTGTTGTTTCTGTATTGACTGTATTTCGCGACCAAGGCGTCGGTGGCCGATGTGCCTTCGGTGCTGGAGGATTCGACGATGTGGGCGGATCCGTCTGCGCGGATCCACCAGAGTTGGGACCAGTCGTCGGTGTAGTGGTCGACGATGAGGCTGACGGCGGGGTCGGCGCGGATGTTGTCCAGTCGCTGGAGTTTTCGGGTTGTTTTGGGTTTCCAGTCGATGGCGGTGAAGATGCGGTCGCCGGTGGGCGCGACGGCGAAGACGATCGGTACGAGGTGCGGTGTGCCGTCGGGGTTGATGGTCGAGAGTTGGGCTCGGGGTGCGTCGGTGAAGCGTTGGACTTCGTTGTCGATCTTCACGTTCGGTTCCTCGGGTTAAGCGGATTCGCTGTGGGTGCTGTGTCGGGTGATGAATTGTTCGAGTGCCGCGACGGGCATGGGGCGTCCGAGTAGGTGTCCTTGGCCGAAGGTTACGCCCATGTCGGTGCAGATCTGGAGTTGTTCCGGTGTCTCGATTCCCTCGATGACGGTGTCCTTGCCGAGGGTGGTGGTGACGTCGACGAGGGCGGTGCAGAGCGTGGTCATGGCGCGGCGTCGGTGCAGGTTGTCGCTGTCGAGGTGTTGGGTGAGGGATTTGTCGATCTTGAGGATGTCGACGGGGAGGGTGGCGAGTCGTTCGAGGGAGGAGAAGCCGGAGCCGAAGTCGTCGATGGCGATGAGGACGCCGTGGCGTTGGACGTCGCGAAGTTGGTAGTGGACGGCGTCGAGATCGTGGAGTGTCTGTGATTCGGAGAGTTCGAGTGCGAGCCGTCCGGGTTCGATGCCGTAGGTGTCGACGGTGTCGATGACGTCGGTGGCGAGGGTTCCTGTGGCGAAGTGGGCGGGGCTGATGTTGACGCCCACCTGGAGGTGGATGTTGCGGGTCTGCCAGTCGGCGATCGTGTGCGCGACCTCGGCGAGTATCCACAGGCTCAGCGGGACGATGAGGTCGGCGTCCTCGGCGAGGGGGATGAAGGTGTCGGGCATCAGTAGGCCGAGTTCGGGGTGGTTCCATCGGATGAGTGCTTCGGCCCCGACGACCGTTCCTGTCGCGAGTTCGACGATGGGTTGGTAGACCATCGTCAGTTCGCGCTCGACCATGGCGATGCCGCGTAGCCGTTCGATGAGTTCGAGTCGGGTGCGGTTGGTCTGGTGGAGCTCGTCGGTGAAGACGTGGTGTTCGTTGCGTCCGACGGCTTTGGCGGCGTGCATGGCTGCGGCGGCGTTGTGGACCAGTTGGGTGGCGCTGATGTCGGTGTCGGTGCTGGAGGCGACTCCGACGCTGGCGGTGAGGGTGAGTTGGTGGCCGCCGAGCTCGAAGGCGGGCTCGAAGATGCTCGTGAATCCGGCAGCCATGGCGCGCGCGGCTATGGAGTGGCAGCCTCGTGCGATGACGACGAATTCGTCGCCGGTGAGCCGGCCGATGGTGTCGCCGGGCCGGGTGGAGGCAAGGAGTCGGTCGGCGATCATGCACAGCAGGTCATCGCCTTGGGCGGGGCCGAGGGCGTCGTTGAATTCTCGGAATCCGTCGATGTCGACCAGCAGGACGCTGAACTGGCGGTCAGGGGTGCGTCGGTCGAGCTCGGTGGTGATGAGGGCAAGGATCTCGACGCGGTTCGGGAGGCCGGTCAGCGCGTCGTGTTGGGCTGCTGTTCCGGACACGGCTGCGACATGACGGGGCGGCGCGTCGTGCTCTCGGCTCATTGTTCCCCCTCATGGCCGGATAGCCACGAGTGATACTAGCCCAAGAGTCCGGTTAGACGCCATAAACAGGGAACATCCCCTTTTTATGGACTATTAGATCACGGTGTTCTCGGTTTGTGTGCCGTTTGTGCGACCTGTCGATATTCGTTCTTCGATTCTCCAGATCGCGTCGTCCACACTGTCGCTGAGTCCGAGCACCCACCGGGCCGCCGACCGCCCCTGATCGAACAGCGACTGCGCGACGGTGGTCAATCCGGCTTCGGCTGCGGCGGGGGAGTCGTCCCACCCGGTGACGGCCAGTCGCCCCGGAATGTCGATTCCGGACACGGTCGCAGCATCGAGTACCCCGAGGGCAAGTTCGTCGCTCATCACGAGCAGTGTGTCGACGGCATTGTCCTTCAACAACAGTCGCGCTGCTCGGTCGCCTTCTGCGCGGGCGTTGTCGGTGGTGAACAGTGTCGGTACCGTCGACCAGTCGATCCCCGATCGCAGGCATGCGTCTCGGTAGCCTGCGAGCCGCGCTCGGGTCACCGGCATCGAGATGTCCGACGCGTCCGCGCCACGCACGATCGTCGATTCGCGTCGGGTATCGGGTCTGAGGGCGACGATGGCAGGTCGAGATCGGCTGTTCAACGCGGTGGTGGCCACGGCGTCGGCTGCCGCTCTGTCGTCGATGGCGATCCAGTTCAGTCCTGGGTGGTCGGGCCCACCCTGGATGCACGTCGGGCGGCCGGTGTCGACGAGCACGTCGAGCAGGGGGTCGTCGATTTCGGTGGTCCACACGACGTATCCGTCGACCTGTGCGTCCCTGATGCGTGCGTTGTCGGTGTCGCGGTGCAGGTTCGGCAGCATCACCAGCGCGGTGTCGGCGTCGAGACACGCTTCGGCGATACCGGACAGAAAGCGTCGAGCCTGGGGATCCTCGAATGCATAGGTGAGTTTCTCGCCGAGGACGACACCGATGCTGTTGTGCCTGCCACTGCGCAGTGACCGCGCGGTGCGGTTGGGACCGGCGTAACCGAGGGTGGCTGCTGCCTCGTGCACGCGATCGCGTGTGGCCGCCGAAACCCGGCTCGGTCGGTTGTAGGTGTACGAGACGCTCATGGTGGAAACGCCTGCGGACGCTGCGACGTCA
This sequence comes from Rhodococcus sp. 14-2483-1-2, assembly GCF_002259405.1. Taxonomy (GTDB): domain Bacteria; phylum Actinomycetota; class Actinomycetes; order Mycobacteriales; family Mycobacteriaceae; genus Rhodococcoides. The sequence continues at coordinate 130,473 of NZ_NPFW01000009.1, forward strand.
GCCATGGTCACCCGAGTGTTCACCGGGCCACTGTAGCGCGCCGCACGGACCGTGTGTAACGATACACAACATGTCTTCGCCGCTACCGAAGCTGCTGGTGCTCGCCGCAGCCGCATTCATCTACGTCACGGCGGAAACGCTGCCCGTGGGGTTGCTCCCCGAGATATCCGGGGACCTCGGTGTCGGCGAATCCGCCGTGGGTCTGCTGCTGACCTTCTACGCGTACGGCGTCGCGGTGATGACGATGCCGTTGATCCGGTTCGTGCGCGACTGGCCCCGACGGCGCGTCGTCGTCATCACCGTTGCTGCACTGGCACTCTCGCAACTCCTCTCGGCGGTATCCGTCGGATATCCGATGTTGGTGATCTCCCGAATGCTCTGTGCGGCAACACACGGAGTCTTCTGGGCCGTCGTCGCCCCGGTCGCGGCGTCGCTCGCGCTACCCGGCAAGCAGGGCAAGGCGATCGCCACGGTGTACGCCGGTACGTCGCTGGCGCTGGTGGCCGGCAATCCACTCACTGCCGCACTGGGTCAGTGGTTCGGATGGCGCACGGCAGCAACGATTCTCGGCATCGTGGCCGCAGCGATCGCCGTGGCGCTGTACTTCGTCCTCCCGGCACTGCCGGTCACCCGGGCGGCTTCGGAGACGAAAAAGACACCGCGGGTGCTCGACGGCACCCTGGCCGTTCTGTGTGGAGTGACGTTTCTGGCCGTCCTCGGTCATTTCGCCGCGTACACCTATTTCTCGGTGATCGTCGACCGTGCCATCGGATCGGCGGGTACCACTCTGACTCTGATGTTGATGCTGTACGGACTGTTCGGGGTGATCGGCATCTGGGTGATCGGCAGAACCTACGACCGGTGGCCCCGACACTCGACCATCGGGGCCCTGGGTGCGGTCGCAGCGGCAGTGGCGATTCTCTGGTGCACTCTGAGCGGAGCGCCCGGTAGCTGGGCCGTGTTCGCCGTCGGTGCCATCGCCCTGTGGGGACTGGCATTCACCACCCTCCCGGTGTGTATCCAATCGGCAGTGGTCAGGGCGGCCCCAGCCGATGCGGACAAGGCGTCGGCGATCTATGTCGTTGCCTTCCAGTTGGCGATCGCGACCGGTGCTCTGGTGGGCGGTGTGGTGATCGACCTCAGCGGCATCGTGGCCGTCACCGCAGCTGCAACGGCGCTGGTGGCTGCAGCGCTGGTGGTTGTCATCGTGGCGCGCAGGACCTTTCCGCGCAGCTATGCCCAGGAGCCGGTGACAGCAGCGGCACGCTGACCCTCGAGGTGCCCCGCACGATAGGGTCAGCGAGCGACGAACGAGGGAATCCGGTGCAATTCCGGGGCTGGCGCGCAACGGTGACGAGTGAGAGCTCGAAGTCCGAATGCTCGGACGTCGCGATCCACCTCCACCCGCGGCTCCGCGACACGAGCCCTCAGCAGGAAGCTCCTCACGATGCGCATCACACTCGCCGTCCTAGGCGCGGTCTCGATCCTCGTTCTCGCCGGTTGTTCGTCCACCGCGACCACCGACGCGGCCACCCCGACCACCGGAAACTATCCGCTGACCATCGAGAACTGCGGCCGCGACGTCGTCGTCGACGCCCCGCCGCAGCGGGCAGTGTCGCTGAATCAGGGTTCGACGGAAATTCTGCTCTCACTCGGCCTCGCCGACCGCATGGTCGGCACCGCCACCTGGACCGATCCCGTCCGCGCGAACCTCGAATCGGAGAACGCGAAGGTCCCCAGGTTGGCGGACAACAAGCCCTCTCTGGAGGTGGTCCTGGACGCCGAGCCCGACTTCGTCTCCGCGTCGTTCGGCGGCACCCTCGGGCCGGGAGGCGTCGCCGACAGGGACCAGTTCGAGCAGCTCGGTGTGCCGAGCTATCTCTCTCCCACCGACTGCAACGGCAAGACCGACGACAGCGTCAACTCCGACGGTGCGCGTACATCACCGCTCGAAATCGAGACCGTCTACCAGGAAATTCGCGACCTCGCAGCCATCTTCGACGTGCGTGATCGCGGCGAACGCTTCGTCGGCGAGCTGCAGGATCGCTTCGCGACGGCATCAGGAGCCGTCGACGCCTCGGGGGTGACGCTGGCGTACTGGTTCGCCGACACCGACACCCCGTACATGGCCGGATGCTGTGGGTCGTCGGGCATCATCACCGGATCCGTCGGTGCCCAGAACATCTACGCCGACACCACCGACGAATGGCCGCAGGTCAATTGGGAGAGTGTTCTCGATCGCGATCCCACCGCGCTCGTGCTCGCCGATCTGAGTCGACGGAGCATCGCCGGTGATGCTCTCGACAGCAAGATTGCCTTCCTGGAATCGAACTCCGTCACCAGTCGGCTCACCGCCGTCGAGGACAAGCGGTACATCGTCGTCAACGGTGCCGACCTCAACCCGTCGATCCGCACGATCGACGGGGTCGAGAAAGTTGCCGCAGCGCTGCAGAATTGGGGACTGACCACCCCATGAGCCGGACCGATCGCGGGTTGCTGATCCCGCTGCTGCTCGGTGGCTTCGTGGTGTTGGTGCTCTCGATCGGCGTGGCCGTGACGATCGGCCCGGCCAGTGTGTCGGTATCCGATGTGTATCGAGTGATACTGGGGCACATCGGGATCGGCACCGCCGGAGTGAGTCGCATCGAGGACGGCATCGTCTGGCAGTTGAGGTTGCCCCGAACGCTGCTCGCTGCCATCTGCGGTGCAGGCCTCGCTCTGTGTGGAGCCATCATGCAATCGCTGTTGCGCAATCCCCTGGCCGACCCGTTCGTGTTGGGTATCTCGTCGGGCGCATCCACCGGTGCCGTCTCCGTCGCGGTGCTCGGTGTGGGCGGCGGCGCACTGTCGCTGTCCACCGGAGCATTTGCCGGAGCACTGCTGTCGTTCGTCCTGGTGATGCTGCTCGCCGCAGGTGCGGGCGGCGGAAACGACCGCGTCGTACTCGCGGGAGTAGCAGGGACGCAACTGTTCTCGGCTCTCACGTCGTTCATCGTCATCTCCTCGGCCGATGCCGAACAAACCCGCGGGGTGCTGTTCTGGTTGCTCGGCTCCCTGAGCGGCGCCGACTGGACGGACGTGGCATTGTGCGGCGGTGTCGCACTGCTGGGAATGGTGGTGTGCCTGTTCAACACCTCGGCCCTCGATGCCTTCACCTTCGGGCACGACGCCGCCGCGTCCCTCGGCGTTCCGGTGAAGTATGTGCGAATCCTGTTGCTGGTCATCACCGCACTGATCACGGCCGCTCTGGTCAGTGCCGCCGGAGCCATCGGATTCGTAGGACTGGTACTTCCGCATGCCGCCCGCTTCCTCGTCGGCGCGCGCCACCGAAGACTGCTCCCGACGACGGTGGTGATGGGCGCAATCTTCATGGTCTGGGTCGACACCATCGCCCGAACTGTGTTCGCACCACAGGAAATTCCTGTCGGAGTGGTCACCGCTCTGATCGGCGTGCCGGCCTTCGCGCTCATTCTCTTCCGGCTACGGAGGTCCCGATGACACTGCACGCCAGAGACATTCGATGGACCCGCGGTGGACACCCGATCCTCGACGGCATCAGCTTCGCGCCGGAACCCGGCGAGACCATCGGCCTGATCGGACCCAACGGGTCGGGCAAATCATCGCTACTGCGAATCCTCGCAGGCATCGTCGCCCCCGACAGCGGCGACGTGCTGCTCGACGGAGACAACCTGCGAACACTGCGTCGACGCCGCATCGCCAGACGCGTGGCGATGGTCGACCAACACTCCGACACCGACGTCGACATCAGTGTCCGCGACGTCGTCCGTCTCGGCCGCATCCCCCACCACGGCATCCTCGGCGGCGACGCAGCCGACGACGACGCGGCGATAGCGCAGGCACTCGCCGACACCGCCATGGCGTCGAAAGCCACCCGACGATGGCACACCCTCTCCGGCGGCGAACGCCAACGAGTCCAGATCGCCCGAGCCCTCGCCCAACAACCCACCGAACTACTGCTCGACGAGCCGACCAATCACCTCGACATCCAACACCAACTCGACATCCTCACCCTCGTCGCAGGTCTACCCCTGAGCAGCTACATCGCCCTCCACGACCTCAACCTCGCCGCGATGTTCTGCAACCGCATCATCGTGCTGAACAACGGCGCCATCGTGGCATCGGGAACCCCGAACGAAGTGATCACCGAAGACCTGGTGCGCACGGTATACAACGTGCACGCCAGCGTCACGAATGCCGACAATTACCCACAGGTGACCTATCGCCGCCCCGCCCCATCCGACCCCGGAGTCCACTCGATGTGACATTGACCGTCGAAAAGGCCACTGAATGTCACATTGAGTACCAGCCGAAGTGGTCCGCGGAGGCGATTGGCCCGGCGGATCTAGAGTTGCCGCAGTTTCTTCTCGAATGCGTCGAGGCGGGTGGTGTCCTCGAAGAAGTCTTCTTGGGAGATGATTTTTCCCCAGCTCGTGCGGACCAGGAGCACAGTGCGGTTGCTGTAGATCTGGGTGCCGTCGGCGGCGTGGGCTTGGTCGTCGAAGCGGGCGAGCAGCGTCATACGCCAGGGTGCGCCGCCGCTGTAGATTTCCGTGATCTGGCCTTTGATTCCGGCAGCGACGAAGTCCTGGAAGAATTTTTCGATGGCCGGGCGGCCGCGGTGGGTGCCCGACCAGCGGCTGTCACCATCGGCAAACTTGAGCACGGCGTCTCGGTGGAATGACGACAGTAGCGGGCGGTAGTCGCCGTTGTTCAGTGCTTCGATGTCTCGCTGCAGCTTGAGTGTCAGCGCTCGCATCAGCAGGAGCTTGAATGCGAAGGCCGTCGAGATGCCGGCCAGAAATCTCAGTTGCATGCCCATACGTTTGCCTACCGTTCACCGGCGTGTCAATCGAGATGGCGGTACGTTCGTTCGATGATTCACCACGTGCAGGTCCCTTGTCCGGCGGGCGGCGAAGACCGCGAGCGGGAGTTCTACTCGGGTGCTCTCGGCTGGCAGGAGATCGCGAAGCCGCCACCGTTGGCCGTCCGCGGCGGCTGTTGGTTTCGCGTGCCGGGAGTGGGCGGTCCCGATGGTGAGGTACACATCGGTATCGAGGACGACTTTCGACCGGCGCTGAAGGCGCACCCGGCCTTCGTGGTCGATATCGATGCGACTGCTGCAGCGTTGACGTCTGCCGGCTACCCGGTGAATTGGGCCGATCCCGAGGAGATCCCGGGTCGACGGCGGTTCCATACCCGCGACGGCGTGGGCAATCGAATCGAATTCTTGGCAGCTCGATAGTTGTCGAGTGTCATCGCTACGTCGGGGAGTCGGCCTCGTCGATTCTCCGGACTACGTTTCTTGTGTCGCGAAGGACAACGCAAGTGCCGAGATACAGCGGTGGCGTCGGGCCGTGGCATCGTGGACGATCGATTCCATGCTGAGTTGGAAAGATCGAATTGCCGAATTCTGGCGCGACGCGGACGATACAGACCCCGTTCGTATGCGGATCCAGATCGACCAATTGCTTTCAGCCTCAGAGTGTTCTGACGCCCGTGCATTGTTCGAGCGAGCCTGCCTGGAGGACTTCTTGGGCGAAGAATCCGCGGCTGTGCCGCTGTACGAGGCGTCGTTGTCCTACGGGCTCGATATCGACAGGGAGAACCAGGCTCGGATTCAACTGGCGAGTTCGCTCCGCAACGTGGGTCGACAGGACGACGCGTTGCGAGTGCTGGAGGAGTTCGAGTTCTCAACCGAATACTCCTCTGCGCGAGATGCATTCGTGGCACTCGCACTCTGGGACAAGGGCGACGGTGCACAGGCTCTGCGGAACGCACTGCATGCCGCAGACCCGGCCTTGGGGAGATACCGTCGAGCAATCGGGGCGTACGCGGCGGAGCTGTTCGACGACAGACAACCTTGAGGTCGGAACGGAACAAACGCCTCGTCGACGGCGTTCTCTGCTGAAGTTCGTGCATGCTTGTTTCGACGACCAAAAGGGGACTCCATGACCGGAAGCACCTACGATCCACATGCGCTTCTCGAGCAGAGCCGAATCGGCGTACTGGCCACCATCAAAGCGAGCGGAATACCGCAGCTCTCACCGGTGACGCCGTTCTACGACCGGGCAGCCGGCACCATCACGATCTCGGTCACCGAAGGGCGAGCGAAAACGACGAATCTACGCCGAGACCCTCGTGCCGCGCTCGAAGTGACCAGCGCCGACGGCACAGCATGGGCGACGGCGGAGGGAACCGTCACCCTCACCGGTCCGGGATCGTCACCCGACAGCCCCGAAGTCGATGCCCTGGTGGACTACTTCCGCGCCGCCGCCGGTGAGCACCCCGATTGGAACGAATATCGTGCAGTCATGGTCGCCGACCGACGAGTACTGGTGACCATCTCGGTCACACACGTCTACGGCCAATCGATCGCCTGACACCTTTTCCGGTCCACTCGATGTGACATTGACCCCCAAAAAGGCCACTGGATGTCACATTGAGTAGCCATGGCTGGCCGCGACGGCAGGGGGAGGAGTGAAGGACGGCTATCGACTTCGTTGGACTGGAATCCAGAGTTCTCCCGCTCCCGAGGTCCAGTCGGGGGAGGTCTCGGTGACGGTCAGGATCTCCGGTCCCGGGATTGTTTCGTAGGGGTTGGAGGGGAACCATTCGCTGAAGGCGTCGGCCCAGAGTTGTTGCAGTGCGGGCGCGAGTGCGGTGTCGCTGCTTGTCTCGAATACTGCCCAGGTCGATGCGGGCACAGCACGGGTGTCCCAATCGGGTGTTCCAGGCAAGGTGCTTGCAACGGCGAAGTAGTAGTCGAAGAGACTGCCGTCTTCGCGTTCGGGCTCGAAGCCGTCGCTGACGAAGAGGATGTCGGGTAGTTCGGGCAGGTCGGCTAGTTCGCGCAGTTGTTCGCCGGTACCCGGTGTCAGGTTTCGATGGAATTCGGTCATGGCGGTGTTCTCGCCGTGGAACCGGAGTGGGATTCGGGTGGTTCTGCCGACGATATGGAACGCCGGCAGGTCGGTGATGCGGTATCGCATGGTGCTTCGTCCTTCGATGGTCAGGTGAAATGTCACTGCTTGTCTGGAACGCAGGACGGCTCCGGGTCGGCGTGCCCGAGATGGTGTGATGCCGTGCAGGTCTCGGAAGGCGCGGGTGAATGCGTCTGCGGTGTATCCGTACTTCGTCGCAACGTCGAGTACGCCCTGTCCGTCGAGAATATCCGCTGCTGCCAGCGTCATTCGCCGTTGTCGGATGTAGTGCGACAGCGGTAGTCCAGCGAGTGCCGAGAACACTCGTCGAAAGTGATATTCCGATGTGAGGGTGATCCGAGCGAGCTCGGTCGGATCGATCTCGCGGTCGAGATTGCTCTCGATGTAGTCGAGCGCTGAGTTCCATCGTTCGAGCATGTGCCGATGACCTTCCTTTGTTCTGCCCAAAACGATAGGAGCACGGCACCGATGGAGTCTCGACTTTCCGTGTCGCGAAAGGTCGGATTCAGATGGTGCGCAGATGCCGCTCGCCACGTCGTCGTCGCATCCGACCGAGTTCATTCAGCGCAGAACGAGATCGCGCGTCCGCGGGCCGGTAGACGATCAACCGCAGGTCCGGGTCTCCGAGTGGCGTCAGAACATCGAATGTCACGGTCACCGGCCCGACGAGCGGATGTCGCATCGGTTTGTCACCCCGGTTCCGTACGGCCACTTCCCGAGACTGCCAGAACCGGGAGAACTCGCTACTCCCTCGTTCGAGCTCGTCGATCAAGGCGGCGAGCACTTCGTCGTGTGAGTGGTTCACCCACGCGGCACGTAGGTCGGCTACTGCGCCCCGGACGACGTCGTCACGTGCCTCGTAGAATCCGTCGAATCGTTTGTCCAGGAAACACATTCGCAGAACATTGCGTTCCGAGGCCGGACGGTCGTCGATGTCGAGCAGAAGCGCGGCCATTGTTTCGTTCGCGGCCAGGATGTCGAGTCGGTGATTGAGCACCATCGCCGGCAGCGGGGCGATATCGTCGAGCAACTGATGGATTCCGGTGGGAATCTGCTGGGCAGTGGCCCGCTCGGGTGCCCGGTGTCCGGCGAGCGTGAACAGGTAGCCGGTCTGATCGGACGACAGCTTCAACGCATTCGACAGTGACCGAACCACCTGAGCGGATGGTCGAACATCCCTTGCCTGCTCGAGTCGAACGAGATAGTCGACGCTCACCCCAGCCAGCGCAGCGACCTCCTCGCGTCGCAAACCAGGTGTACGTGAAGCCCCGATTCGTGGCGGCAGACCGACATCCGACGGGACGAGTGCCTCGCGTCGGGCACGCAGAAATGCCGCCAGTTCGTCTCGACCCAGCCGCGTACTCACCCGCTTCAGGGTAGGCCACTCCAGCGTGATCAGCCTGGTACCGCCCTTCCCAGGATGATCACGCCCTTCCCGTTGCCAGACGAGACCGGGACTGTGAGCTGGAGTGAACCGTGAACGAGAGGAACAATCTATGACGCGCATGGACGAGTACCGATTGCTGGGACGCTCCGGTCTGCGAGTATCACCATTGTCGCTGGGAGCCATGACATTCGGCGATGCCTGGGGCTGGGGTGCGGACGAGGACGACTCGAGGAGAATCTTCGACGCCTACCTCGACGCGGGCGGAAACATGGTCGACACTGCCAACATTTACACCGACGGCCAATCGGAGCGGTACCTGGGCCGGTTTCTCCGTGGCCGTCGCGATTCGGTCGTCGTCGCGACGAAATACGCGGCGACGCGTGATCCGTCGGATCCGAATGCCGGTGGGGGCGGGAGAAAGAGTCTTCGCGGGTCCGTCGAAGCGAGCCTGAAGAACCTCGGTACCGATTACATCGACCTGCTGTACTTGCACGCGTGGGACGGAATGACGCCGAGTGACGAGATCATCGCATCGCTCGGCGAACTCGTCCGCTCGGGAAAGGTTCTGTATCTGGGTGTTTCGGATACTCCAGCGTGGGAAGTCGCTCGTATGAACACCACCGCAGAGCTTCGTGGATGGCCGTCTTTTGCGTCACTTCAGGTGGAATACAGCCTGGTCGAGCGAACTACCGAGCGAGAATTACTCCCTATGGCAGCCGATCTGGGACTCGGTGTGATTCCTTGGGCTCCGCTCGGCGGTGGAGTGCTGACGGGTAAGTACTCTGCCGCGGACCTTGTCACGGCCGGTTCCGACAGCCCATCAGGAACCCGTCGTGATCACGCGAAGGCAAACGGAACGCTGACCATACGGGGCCTCGACATCGCGAAAGTAGTCGTCGACGTCGCACACGAACTCGGTGTGTCCGCTGCGCAGGTGGCGCTGGCATGGACGCTTCGGAATCCGTCGGTCACCAGCTCTCTGATCGGGGCTCGGACCGTTGAACAGTTGAGGCAGAACATCTCTGCTCTCGATGTGGTCTTCGACGAATCCCAGCTCGACAAGCTACATGCAGTCAGCGCTGTAGACCTCGGGTTTCCGCACGAGTTTCTGACACGACCGATGGTGCGCGGCGTCACGACCGGACGCACCAGTACTCGACCCCGCCCGAATCGGCGGTGGTGAGCCGCACATCATGGCACCGGAGGAGACCGAAAGATCATGGGCTCACCGTCGTCGACGAGTGTGAACCCGGCACGCTCGAGCACCCGGCGGGAGGCCGTGTTCGCCCGGTACACCTGCGCCGCCAGTGGAAGCGCGGCCGCGTGCTCCTGCGCGTGGAGGAGCATCTCGCCTGCGTATCGGTGACCCCAGTGCTCCGGATGCACCCAGTACCCGACCTCGATGTGGTCGGATCGTCTGATCAGGCTGAGCAAGCCGACGGGGTGTCGATCCTCGTCGGTGCCGATGAACCACTGCTGCACATCCGGCCGTTGGCTGCCCGTCGCGTTCAGTGCCTGCGTGAATCGGCGATCGAAATGGTCTCTACTCCAGGGCTTTCCGTCTCCGACCCAACGGACGACCTCAGGGTTCGATGCCATAGAGAATAAGAAGTCGGCGTCGGACTCCTCGGCGGGGCGCAACAGAATCCGTGTCACAACTCTCGAACCCGCGAGGTCAGGTCCCTGCCCGCATCGCCGGTGTCGGCTCTCTCGAACAGCAGCGCGGATACCTCGTCGACTACGCCGATGCTGTCACTGTCGATGCTCATGGGGCTGCCCTTCGTCATCGTTCGAGTCGGCTCGCTGGAATTCTAGCCGGGGCGTGACGCCACTGCAGGGAGGTTGAAGTGCCCGACGTTTCCCACGACAGGCCCACGGTGAGCTACCCGATATACATTGTTGCGCAGTAGGTTTGATTCCCGGTCGGTCAGCGCGCACATCGACGGCCGGACAAGCGAGAGCAGATGACGGGCGGTAGGCTGTTCATGATCTGCAGACGGTATCGGCACGAGCAGTCGGCCGCCATCGAGTTTTCGCAAGGAGACCAAACCACATGAATCTCGCCGACTACGACGTCCTGAGCTTCGATTGCTACGGAACGTTGATCGATTGGGAAGCCGGTATCCTCGACGTGCTCAGGCCATGGGCGCAGCAGGCCGGCTCGCCGTTGTCCGACGACGAGCTGTTGTCGGCGTACGGTGTCAACGAGTCTCAGGCGCAGCGGGATTCGCCCTCGGACCTGTACCCTCGGATACTTGCCGAAGCCTTCGCGCGGACCGGTGGCACGCTGGGAATACCGGTCTCGGCCGAGTGGGCGGACAAGCTCGGGGCTTCCGTTTCGGACTGGCCGGCATTCGAGGATTCGGCCGACGCGTTGTCGTCCCTCGGGGAGAGCTACAAGCTCGTCATCCTCTCCAATGTGCACCGCGACGGCTTCGCAGGTAGCAATCGTCGGCTCGGCGTGCAGTTCGACGCCATCGTCACCGCCGAGGATGTCAAGGCCTACAAGCCGGCCGACAACCACTTCGATGCGCTCGACGGAGTTCTCGAGACGCTGGGTGCCCCACGATCTCGACTACTCCATGTTGCGCAGAGCCTGTTCCACGATCACGTACCGGCGAAGCGGCACGGCATCGCCTCGGTGTGGATCGATCGGCGGCACGATCGTCCCGGATGGGGAGCAACGCCGGAGCCATCCGGGGAATACAGTGTCGACATGAAGTTCCCGAGTATGGCCGCATTCGCAGCAGCGGCCCGCGAAGCCCGCTCGGATGCGTAAGGTCTCGATCCTGATCGGCTTCTCACTCGGGCTCATCGCCTCTATCGGTATCGTCCTGTGGGCCGATGCGCCGCGTCGAGTGAACTACGCATTCGTCGCAGGCAATTCGCAGTACTCGGAGTTCCTGGGTATGCCCGGGCAGCTGGCCACCCTCGTCGTCGGTTTGCCCGTTCTGGGCGCAGTATTCGGTTTCGTTGCAGGCGTGCTGATTTCGAGGGCGCGTAGGAAGCCCTGATCCTAGGACTGCTGTTCGCGAACGATAAACGAGCGCGAATGGTGACGGCGAAAGATGAGTACACCGAGTCCCGCCAGTACGACGAGTTGTCCCAGCAGAACCGGCGCTGGAAGAAGCAGCAGATCCCATCCCGACGCCGCTGCCCGCGTCGACCACACGACGACGGCGGCTACACCGGCGCTGGCCGCTATGTGTCCGACGGCCATGAGACCAGATGGAAGCTTCCGTGTCGACGGACGAACCAGCACTCCGAGACCGACCACGGCACCGAGAAGCGACGCCCGGTAGTACGACCATGATCTCGAAGAGCGGCCCGGGCTCGATGACTCCGATAAATGCCATCTGCACAGCGGCGTACAAGGCGATCGACGCCGAGCAGACGACCGAGATGGTCGAGATACCGACGAGTGCTAGGGCACGTAGGCCGACGCGACTGATCGTCACCAATGCCAGGCGTCACCTCCGACGTTCTGGATAGTTCGTTGCAGGACTCGAATAGTGGTGACGAACTCGTCCTGTCCGATTCCCTGCATGCGCTCGTCCTGCAGCATCTGTTGAACGTCTGCTGCTCGCCGAAACAGTGCTTCACCTTCCGGGGTGAATGTCACGCGCGAATTCGATTCCACGACCAAACCTTTGGCGCGTGCGGACTCGATGGCCTCGACGATTGCTTCCGGCGTGTCGTTGTGCCCGATCTTCTCGATGGTCTCGGCGCGATCGGCCCCCGCGGGATGTAGCGAGATCTGGTGCAGGAGCCACCATTCGGGTTGCGTCAACCCGATGTCATGGAGCGCGCCGCGAATCCGTGCTCGAATTGCCTCCCCGGCGCGCACGGTCCAGAAGCCGATGGGTTGACGCTCGGGCGGTTGCATGGGTCTGTTGGATGTCATGAAAACGAGCCTAAAACCTGAACCGAACTTCAGGTCAAGACCGAGCGAAGGACGAGGGCCATAGCCACCAAAAAAGGCGCTGGCGGCAAGGGGCCGCGTAGCGCGTTCTCTCCCGATGCCATCGAGTTTCCTTCGGGTCTCGTGGGTAGAGTCCCGATCGTGGACAGCCCATCAGGGAAAGGCCTCGTGGCGGTGCTCGCCGCAGTCGGTGCCTCGACAGGTGCTGCAGCAGCGGTGGTCTGGCACGTCGCGATTGCCGGTTCGTCCGATGGTGCGCCGGATTTCGGTTCGGCCTATCTGCGGCCGAATTGGTTTCCCATCACCCTGTACCTCGTCGGTGCCGGGCTGGCAATCGGGTTGGTTGCGGCGTCATTTCTCGTCGATACCGGTCTGCGTCTCGTCCAGGATCGCCAACGCAGTCGCATCGATTTGTTCGCGTTGCTGATCGTGATCGGTGCAATGCTGGGAGCGGGCGCTGCGCTGGCGTGGACCTACTTGCCGCCGCAACCCACTGAAGTCGTTGTCATGCCACCGGTGTGGCCCCGGTATTTCGAGACCAACGACGGCGCCGCCGGACTTCACCAATCGCTGTACAGCGGTGCCATCGGCGGGATCTCGGTTGATCCCTATTCGGATACGAACTCCGCCACGATCGTTCTCGAGAGTGATGTTGTCCCATCAACCTTCACCCCCACCATCGGCAATCCATGGTTGGTGTTTCCGGTCGGCGGCGTACTCGTTGCAGCGTTGGTCGCGTTGACGTTGTCGCTGAGAGATTTTCGCCTGACCGTGGTGTCGCGTTCGGATCAGGATGCTGTGTGACGAGCCTTATTCGTCGGTGCGCAGTTCGTCGACCAAGGTGAACAGCCGGCCCAGGTAGTCGCTGTGGAAGACCTCCGTCGCGCGAATCTTGGCGTCCCCGTCGAGACCGAATTGAAGGTTGACGAGTTCGACCCCGATGGCGACGCGTCGAGCATCGAGTTGTTCGAGTTCGGCGGCGAGAGCGTCGACCTTGGCGACCGGAGACAGTTCGTCAGTCATTCCAGAATCGTAGAGGTCAGCCGACGGCCGCGAGGAACTCGCTGTAGAACAAACCGAGTCCCAGCGCCGACGCGATGGCCGCGAACAACCACAGTCGGATGATGACCGTCGTCTCCGCCCAGCCTGCCAGTTCGAAGTGGTGGTGGATCGGTGCCATTCGGAACGGCCGCTTGCCGGTGCTCTTGAACGACGCGACCTGGATGACGACGGAGGCACTCTCGGCGACGAACAGGGCTCCGAAGACGAGGGCGATCAGTTCGGTCTTGCTCACGATCGACAGTCCGGCGAGCAGTCCGCCGAGGGCGAGTGAGCCGGTGTCGCCCATGAAGATCTTGGCCGGGGCTGCGTTCCACCAGAGGAATCCGATACAGGCACCCGCGGCGGCCGCGCAGACGACTGCGAGGTCGAGTGGATCGCGCACCTCGTAGCACCCGGCGACGGAATTGGTGGCGCAGGATTGCCGGTACTGCCAGAACGTCATCACGGTGTACGCGCCGAGGACGAGCGTCATCGACCCCGCCGCCAGACCGTCGAGCCCGTCGGTGAGGTTGACGGCATTGGACCACGCGACGACGAGGAAGACGCAGAAGAGGACGAAGACAATCGGGGCCATGGTGAAGAAGGTGGACTGGCGTACCAGCGACAACTCGACATTGCCCGGAGTCAGCCCGTTCCCATTCCGGAACTGCAGCGCCAGCACGGCGAAGATCACCGCCGCACTGATCTGCCCGACGTATTTTCCGGTCGCCTTGAGGCCGAGGCTTCGCTTCATGCGGAGTTTGATGTAGTCGTCGAGAAAGCCGACCACACCGAGTGCGGTCGCAAGAGCGAGTATCAACAGCGCCGACGCCGACGGTCCATCGCCGCCCATCGTCACCAGGTGGGAGCCGAGGTAACCGGCCCACAGGCCGACGATGATCGCGACGCCGCCCATCGTCGGCGTTCCTCGCTTGGCGTGGTGACTCGCCGGACCTTCGACCCGAATCTCCTGGCCGAAGCCCTGCCGAGTGAACAGCGCGATGAGAAATGGAGTCAACAGAATCGAGACCGCCAACGCGATTCCACCGGCGATGAGAATGTTGATCATGCGTTGAAGCCCACTCTTCCTCTGTGCTGCTGTTCCCCACCACGATGCTTGTCGAGCACCGCGGGATACTGTGCCAAACGAATCGGCAAAAGTCGCATTGCGTGACGAAGGCGTTACTCAGGGTTGGTAGGCGCTCGGCGGCATTCCGACCAATTCGGTGAACTCCCGAGTGAAGTGAGCCTGGTCGAACCAGCCGTATCGCGCGGCCAGGTCTGCCAGCGGACCCGAGTAGCCGTTGTCGAGCTCGTTGAGGGCGTCGTGAATCCGATATCGCCCGAGTACCCACTTGGGCGTCGCGCCGACATAACGCTCGAAGAGCCGTTGCAATCGACGAGTGCCGATGCCGCACCGCTGTTCCACCTGTGCGACGCGAACCAGCGTCCGGTCGCGCAGCATCGCCGAGATGATGTCCAGGACGGTCTCGTACTCCGGTTCCACGTCACCGGCGTAGGGCGCGAGAACCGCGTCGACGACGGTTCGGCAGTGGTCGGCTTCCAGATGTCCTCCCAGTTCGGCCAGTGCAGCGACGGTCTCGGACCGGAACGGGGTCGGTGGCGCGACCGAGACGTCGCGCAGGGTTCGTGCCACGGTTCCGGTGAAACTCGCGTAGCCGCCGGGCCGGAACTTGACGCCGAAGACCCAACCGGACTCGGCGAGGACGACGTCGAAGCGGCGCGTGAGCACCCCCGTCACGACGACCGGATCGACGACGCCTTCGCGGCTCCAACCGTGTTCGACGCTCAGCGTGCAGGCCGGGTGCGGGAGCGTCGAGCTGCGATAGGAGATGCCCGCCGGCAGATCCCAGCGCAGCTGCCAGTAGTTCTCGACCCATGGTTCGAGGGACGGGGCACACGGCAGCCGAACCAGGTCGACATGCTGCGCCAACTGATCCGGTCGCAGGACGCCGGACTGCGTGGCTGTC
The DNA here is from genome assembly GCF_002259405.1 of Rhodococcus sp. 14-2483-1-2. GTDB lineage: Bacteria > Actinomycetota > Actinomycetes > Mycobacteriales > Mycobacteriaceae > Rhodococcoides. Next base: position 145,776 of record NZ_NPFW01000009.1, read on the forward strand.
GCGTTTTTCCTATCCGGCACGCGCGTCAGTGTAGGAGTCTGGTCCGACACGAGGAGGAGAACACCATGACCGAGACACCCGTTGCCACGCTGAAGATGGTCACCCTGGATTGCGCAGACCCCGAGGTCAGTGCCACGTTCTGGTCGTCGCTGTTGGGCTGGAGCGTCGTCCATGCGGAGAAGGACTACGCGATGCTGCAGGGGCCGAGCAGTGCGCTCGGATTCGGTCGCATCGACGACTATCGGCCTCCCGCCTGGCCCAATGCCAACGGCAGCAAGCAGTTTCACTTCGATCTCGCGGTCGAGGACCTCGACGCAGCGGCGAGTGCGGCAGTGGAGCTGGGTGCGACGCTGCCCGAGGACCAGCCGGGCGAGACCTGGCGCGTGCTGCTCGACCCGTCGGGGCATCCGTTCTGTCTGACGAATGCCGCGAACTGGGGCTGACAGGTCTAGCCTTCTTCCCGTGAACCCTCGCCTCGCAGGAATCGAAATCGTCGTCGCCGACATGGCCTCGGCTCTGGCGTTCTACCGCGTTCTGGGACTGGACATTCCGGCCGAGGCCGATGCCGAGCAGCATGTGGAGGTCGACCTCGGCGGCGTCCGCCTGTTGTTCGACCTGCCGTCGACCATCACCTCGTTCGATCCGACGTGGACGCCGCCCAGCGGGGGACACCGCGTCGCCCTTGCCTTCGATTGCGGGACGCCCGACGGGGTCGACGCGGCGTGGGCAGCGGTGACCGCGGCGGGGTACACCGGCCACCTGCAGCCCTGGGATGCGTTCTGGGGACAGCGTTATGCGGTTGTGCACGACCCCGACGGCACCACCGTCGATCTGTACGCGAACGTCTGAGGCGTCAGCTCTCGGGTTCTTCGCCGGTCGGGCCGCCGGCCAGTTCGACAGCGACGTCGAGATGACCGAGATGGCGGGCGTATTCCTGGAGCACGTGGAAGCAGATCCAGATCAGCGTCGGCTGCTCGTCGGTGAATCGTCCACCCAGGCTGGCCGATTCGTCCATTCGATGTGAGCTCAGTACCTCGTCGGTGAGGCGGGCACCGTCTGCGAGTCTGCGCAGCAGGGTGTCGGCGTCCACATCGGAGGGCACATGCCACGACCCGTCCTTCTGGTCTCCCCACGGTGCGTCGACTGCGCGGCCGAGGAATCCCCAGACGAACCAGCGCTGCTCCATGTGCACCAGATGGGTCAGCATCTGCAGTGGGGTCCACTCCGAGGGCACTGTCGTGGTGTTCAGGGCATCCTCGCTCAGCGCGGTGATGCGTCGAACGAGTTCGTTGCGATAGAACGCCAGGTATTCGCGAAACAGGTCGGCGGGATCGGAGAGGGCGGAGTTCGGTTCGGGAAAGACCGTCAACTGGGCCATGGTCTCTATTCGTCGGGTAGTGAGCTGAGTGTCCACAATTCGGCTCGGCAGGCGGAAAACCGTCCGCAGACGAAAATTGTGGACACTGAGCGATGTTGGCTCAGTCGTTCCTGCGCTGCTCGCGGGCGATGCGGCGCTGTTCCTCGGCTCGGGCGCGGCAACGGCGCAGGAATTCCTCGTCGCTCTCCTGCGATTGGGCAACGGCGCGTCCGGGTCGTGCGTCGTATTCGGGGTAGGCCGACGAGGTACGAGGCACGCCGCTGCCACCCCAGATGCCGCCGTTCTCGGGTCGGCCGACGACGAGCCACGCAATCGACCCGGCGAGCGGCAGAACGATGACGAGCAGCAGCCACACCATTTTCGGAAGATGGCGGATGCCGGAGTCGTCGGCGGTGATGACGTCGATCAAACAGAAGATCGACAGCAGCATGATCAGCAGGCCGAAGTACGGCACGGGAAATCCTCCAGGGTTGTCAGACCGTGCGGTCGGTCTTTCGCGACTATCAGATCACTCGTTGTACCGCGGATCAAGTGCTGGGACGTCAGGTGTCGTGACTCAGCCGAGTACCAGCAGCGCCGCCAATGTCAGCATCATCACTCCGATGCCGAGGTCGAGTACTCGCCACGCCGCCGGCCTCGCGAACAGCGGACTGAGCACCCGCGATCCGTATCCCAGGGCGGTGAACCACAGCACGCTGCCCAGCATCGCGCCGGCGGCGAACCACCACCGCAGTTCACCCGGCTGACGGTTTCCGATCGACCCGAGGAACACCACGGTGTCGAGGTAGACGTGAGGGTTGAGCCAGGTCAGAGCCAGGCACGTGGCGAGAGCGGCGATCAGCGAACCGCCTCCGTGCGCCTCCGCGGTCATGGTGGACGGTGTGCGGGCACGGTTCAGTGCCATCAGTCCGTAGACGAGAAGAAACAGTGCACCGAGGATGGTCACGACCCGTAGAGCGACGGGGAACCGGTCGACGAGAACGCCGATTCCTGCCACCCCGGCCAGGATGAGAATCGCGTCGGACAACGCGCACACTGCCACCACCGGCAGTACGTGGGCGCGTTGTAGGCCCTTACGCAGTACGAATGCGTTCTGCGCTCCGATGGCGACGATGAGGGAAAGTCCGACGCCCAATCCGGTGAGGGTCGATTGTGCGGCGGCAAGCGAGGTCATGCCGGCAACGCTAGGAGGGTGCAACGGTTAGGTCCAGCGAATGTATTTGAGTAATGATTAGCGTAGCTTCATCTGATGGAGATCGAGCAGCTCAGAGCCCTGCGGGCAGTGGTCGACGGCGGGACGTTCGAGGCCGCGGCCCGCGCGCTGCACGTGACGCCGTCCGCGGTGAGTCAGCGCATCAAGTCACTGGAACAATCCCTCGGTCGGACTCTGGTTCAGCGGAGCAAGCCTGTGGTGGCAACCCAGTCCGGCGTCTCAGTGCTGCGTCTGGCGCGCCAGATCGACACTCTCACCGAGCAGACTCGGGCAGAACTGAGTGACGACGGCGTCTCTGCGCCCCTTTCGCTTGCCGTCAATGCGGATTCGATGGCGACCTGGGTGCTGCCCGCGCTCGCGCCACTGGCGCGCAACACCACCTTCGATCTGCATCGACAGGATCAGGACCGGACCGCGCAGTTGCTGCACGACGGGATCGTCTCCGCTGCAATAACGTCCGTGGCCAGCCCGGTTCGTGGCTGTACTGTCCGACGCCTCGGCGCGATGCGCTACCGGCCGTCGGCCACACCGGAGTTCATCGAACGGTGGTTCGCCGCTGGGGTGACGGCAGAGGCTTTGCGCTGCGCTCCGGTGGTCGTGTTCGATGCAGACGACCGGTTGCAGGACAACTACTTACAGCGTTTCGGTATCGAACCGCACGAACCCCCGAGGCACCTGGTACCGGCCTCTGCCGACTACGCGCGGGCTGTCGACCTCGGCTTCGGCTGGGGCATGATCCCCGATCTGCAGGCCCGTGACTCGCTGAAGTGCTTCGACGACAACGGAATCGACGATGTGCTGCTCTATTGGCAGCAATGGTCGCTGTCCTCTGCTGCACTCCAGCGAGCGGCCGAGGCCGTGGCAGTGGGTGCGGCACGAATGCTGCTGTAGCTCAGGCCGGACATTCCCGAGCGCTAGAGGATGCTCAGCACCCGGTCGATGGAGTCGACTGCCTGTGTCAGTTCGGCTTCGGTGATGGTCAGTGCAGGTCGGAATCGCACTGCCGCATCGCCGCAGCCGAGCGCCAGTACACGTTCCTCGGTACGCAACAGCTCGATCACGCGGTCGCGGGTGGAGGCGTCGGGTAGGGAGAAGGCGCACATCAGACCGCGGCCACGGACCTCGGATACAACCGTGTGTCGAGTTGCCAACTCTTGCAACCGGTTCAGCAGTACAGCTCCGAGCTCACCGGCACGAGAGATGAGCTTCTCGGCCTCGACGACCTCCAGGATTCGACGCGACCGCACCATGTCGGTGAGGTTCCCACCCCACGTGGAGTTGATGCGGGAGCTGACAGCGAAGACGTTGTCGTCGATGTCGTCGACGCGACCGCCGGCCATGACCCCGCAGACCTGAACCTTCTTGCCGAAGGCCACGACATCGGGGACGACGTCGAGCTGCTGGAATGCCCATGCGGTGCCGGTCATTCCGGCTCCGGTCTGCACTTCGTCCATCACGAACAGTGCGTCGAACTCGTGGCAGAGCTCCCGTAGCTTCTGCAGGAAGCGAGGCCGGAAGTGGTGATCTCCACCCTCGCCCTGGATGGGTTCGATGATGGCACAAGCGATGTCGTGCGGATTGGCCTCGAACGCCACCCGAGCCGCCGCCAACGATGCGTCCTCGAGTTCGTCCATGTTCGCGTCGGATCGGATGAACGGGGACGGGATGCGCGGCCAGTCGAATTTCGGGAAGCGGGCAACCTTGTTCGGATCGGTGTTGGTGAGCGACATCGTGTAGCCCGAGCGCCCGTGGAACGCATGCTCGAAGTGCATCACCTGGGAGCCCAGTGACGGGTCGAGACCATGACTTTCGTTCCAGCGTGACTTCCAGTCGAACGCCACCTTCAACGCGTTCTCCACCGCCAATGCGCCGCCCTCCACGAAGAACAGGTGGGGCAGGCGAGCGTCACCGAGGACCCGCGCGAACGTGTCGACGAATCGGGCCATGGGCACAGTGTAGATGTCGGAGTTGCTCGGCTTGTTCATCGCCGCCTGCATCAGATCGGCCCGAAACTCCGGGTCGTCGATCAAGGCGGGATGGTTCATGCCCAGCGCATTGGACGCGAAGAACGTGAACAGGTCGAGGTAGCGGGTGCCGTCCCTGGCGTCGACCAGTGTGGAGCCGGTCGAGGCGTCGAGGTCGAGAACCAGCTCGAAACCGTCGGCCAGTAGGTGTTCGCCGATCACCTCACGGACCGTCGAGGCGTCGATGGTCGCGCCTGCGCGCTGTAATACTTGCGTCATGAGGTCGAACATACGCGTTAAAATTCCGTAAGCAAGTCCATATAACAGGAAATTATACGGTTGTGACCGTCATCGGTAGGCTCATCTCCGACAGTTCGGTTCTCTTCACGGAAGGTGTACGCGCATGTCTGCATCCATCACCCACGACGAGTTGAGTGTGCGCACTCGCGCGATCCTCGACCGGCTGGGTGCCACGATCGCGCTCGACGCCCCCGCGGGACCGGACGCGATCATCGCGCGCTCGCCGATCACCGGTGGGAACCTGGCGTCGCTGGCGTCGGCCTCGGCGGCCGATGTCGAGACCGTCGTCGCCGACGCTCGCACCGCGTTCGTGTCGTGGTCGCAGGTGCCGGCTCCCGTACGTGGTCAGGTGATCCGGGAACTCGGTGAACTGCTGCGCGTACACAAGGAGGATCTGGGCGCGCTGGTGTCCATCGAGGCCGGAAAGATCGTCTCCGAGGGCCTCGGTGAGGTGCAGGAGATGATCGACATCTGCGACTTCGCCGTCGGACTCTCGCGTCAGCTGTACGGCAACACGATCGCCACCGAACGCCCCGGGCATCGCATGATGGAGCAGTGGCATCCGCTCGGTGTCGTCGGCGTCATCACCGCATTCAATTTCCCTGTTGCGGTGTGGAGTTGGAATACCGCTCTCGCTCTCGTCGCGGGAGACACGGTCATCTGGAAGCCGTCGGAGAAGACTCCGCTGACGGCCGTCGGAGTGCAGGCGCTGTTCGAGCGCGCCGCCGCCGCAGCCGGAGTGGACCCCAAGATCGCGCAGCTGGTTATCGGTGATCGCGCGTCAGGCGAAGCGCTGGTGGACGATTCGCGGGTTGCGTTGGTCTCGGCGACCGGCTCGACGAGGATGGGCCGTGCCGTCGCACCTCGTGTCGCCGAGCGATTCGGCCGAGTGTTGCTCGAACTCGGCGGAAACAACGCAGCGATCGTGACGCCGTCGGCCGATCTCGATCTGACCACGCGTGGTCTGGTGTTCTCGGCCGCCGGGACGGCAGGGCAGCGGTGCACCTCGCTTCGACGCGTCATCGTGCATTCGTCCGTCGCGGACGAGTTGGTCGGCAAGCTGGTCGCGGCCTACGAGACGCTCTCGATCGGATCTCCCTTGGCCAGTGACACTCTGGTGGGTCCGCTCATCGATGCCGGTGCGTTCGCGGGGTATCAGAAGGCTCTCGAGGCTGCGGTGTCCGACGGCGGAACATTGGTGGTCGGCGGCGAGCGGGTCGACGTGGTCGACGAGTACTCGTTCTATGTTCAGCCCGCGATCGTGACGATGCCCGCGCAGACCGACATCGTCAAGCACGAGACGTTCGCGCCCATCATGTACGTGCTGACGTACGAGACCCTCGACGAGGCCATCGCACTGCACAACGATGTGCCGCAGGGTCTTTCGTCGTCGATCTTCACCACCGACCTGCGTGAGGCGGAGCGCTTCCTGTCCGCTGCCGGCTCGGACTGCGGCATCGCCAACGTCAACATCGGACCCTCCGGCGCCGAGATCGGCGGTGCCTTCGGCGGCGAGAAAGAAACCGGTGGCGGCCGCGAATCCGGTTCGGACGCATGGAAGGCCTACATGCGGCGGGCGACGAACACGGTCAACTACTCCAACGAACTGCCCCTGGCACAGGGAGTGAAGTTCGGCTGACGGCATGATCGGCAGTATGAAAGTACTGTCGATGATCCTCGCCGGCGTCGTCGTCGGCTATGCGATCAGTGATGTCCGACCGCTCGACTCCCTGCTGAGCAGCACGGCCGAATTCGGTTCACCGGCAACGATCGTCAACGGGCTCACTGTCCTCGCACTGACCGCCTGCCTGGTGAGCGTCGTGCTCGCGCGTTCGAGTGCACGGGGTGTGCTCGTCGTGGCGATCGGAGCAGTACTCGTTGTCGTGTTCCGGACAGTCGGCATGGTGACCGGAATGTTCGGAGACTGGGCCGGCGCAGTGGGCGCAGGTGCACTGCTCGGCGCGTCCGCCCTGCTGGCGGGGCGACATCGCGGTGCGCAGGCATCGCTGGTCGTCGCCGCTGTCGGAGCCGGTCTTCTCGGTAAAGCGCTCGATGCCCTGCTGCAAGCCGACGACGGTCCCGTGTTCGTGTGGGATGTCGTCGGTGCCGAGGACGCAGTGGTTCCGGAGCGGGCGATCGTCATGGTGATCGTGGCCTCGGCCGCGGCGATCGCACTGTTCCTGGCGTACCGCAATCAAGAACTACAGCCACACGAGACCCGACGAACTCTGCTGGTCGGGCTTCCGTTGCCTGTGGCAGCCGGTGTTCTGAGTTGGTTCGCCGGCGGCCACGACAGTGGGGATGCCCTCTGGCTCGGTGCACTTGCCGGTATGACGGCCATCGCGCTGGTGGCGTCGTTCCTTCTGCCCGGGCGCGACGGACGGCTGCTGCTGGTCCTGTTCGCGTCATCGTCGGCCGGGATCGGCTCGTTCGGCTTCGCTGCCGGTGACAGTGCGCAGTTGGCTCTGAGCGTGGGTCTGCTGATCGTCGGAGCCGGCCTCGGCTACCGCTGGCCGCAGCTGTACATCGGGCTGGGCGGGCTGTTCGTCATCGCCGTTGCGGGCGCGATCGGGGGCTATGCCGAGGTGCCGACGGGATCGGAATTCGCCCTGCCGTTGGTCGCCGCGTACGTGGTGGTGTCGGTTCTCGCGACGTCGCCGGGCTCTCTGGCGCTCTCGCTGCCTGTGCTGTTCACCATGACTCTGCCGGTGGTGGTGTATGCCGCGAGTTATCAGCCGGGCCTGTCTTCGGACGAGGCAGTCGCCACGCGCACGAGCGAGCCCGACCACCTGGTGTTGTCGGTGGCCGGGCTCGTGGTCGTAGCAGTGGTGACTTGTGCCTGCGCGGTGCTGATGCGCAGGCCTGCCGTCGTGAGCGGAACCTCGTAGCGGGCTACGAAGTTCCGTTCACCTAGGGTGCCGGGACTGCCGTCGTCGTGGTCGGAACGACGGTCTCCGGAGCTGTCTCGGCAGCCGTGTCGGTCGCGGTGACGCAGACCGGCGGTGCTCCCTCGACCGGCGTCTCACCCTCGACGGGGATCGTGCACTCGGGTGTCGTCGTGACGACAGCGGGTGCCGGCGTCTCGGCGGTGGTGACGGGTGCGGGTGCAGCCGGAACGGTGGTCGTCACGACGGGGGTCGAGGTTGCCGGGGCGGTCGTCGTGGCCTTCGGAGTTGCCGTTGCCGACGTGGTCACCGGTGCGACGATCGTTTCGATCGCTGCGCGTCCGGCCTTCTCCTGAACTGCCTTGGTCTTCACCGGCTCGCCCCGGTTGGCTTCCTCCGCCAGTTCGGTCAGCCATGCCGCGGCGTACTGCACCGAGGTCAGCGGCTTGCCGTTGGCGGCATCGGCGTCGCGCCAGTAGTCGAAGTGGTGTCCCGATCCGGGTGCCAGGGTGAGGCCGTACGGGTCGTTCATCACGACGGGGATCGTGTTCTGGTTCGAGGAGATGAAGCCGGTGATCTCCTTGAAGATCTTCTGCGGCAGGTACACCAGGTCGACCATCTGACCGGTCTCGATCGGCTCCTGTTCGCCGTCGACCTTCGCAGAGACGGGGGTCGTCACTGAGCCGGGCTTGTAGTCGGGCTCGGAAACCTTGATCAGCACGTCGAGGAACGTCTCGTCGCTCTGCATCCAGTTGGGCTGCGATGCGATCTCGTTGAAGGCGTTGACTGCGATGCGTCCCAGGGCCAGTGCGAGATCTGCACCGGTGGCGGGAGTGAGGTTCTCGTTCTGCAGCGCGTCGGCGTTGACCTGGCGACCGACGTTGGCGGCCAGGTGAATCAATGACGTGTTGGCGGGGAGTGCGCAGGTGAGGTCGCCGTCGGAGCAGAAGGACGCCACTCGGCCGTCGAGTGCGCCGAATCCGCCGGACGTACCGGGGAGTGCGCCTTGGCCGGAGACCGCGTTGTTGCCGTTCTGGTACTGGGTGTCGAAGCCGTCCGGGTTACCGAACGGGTTCTCGGCTCCGGGGAACGGGCCCTCCCCGGCGACGCGGCCTGCGTCGGCGAAGATGACGACACCGACGACCTGGTTGGGGTCGACGATTCCGTAGGTGCCGTCGGCGGACACAACCTGGTTGCCGACCTCCATCGCGGTGCGGCGGGCAACGTCTGCGCCCTCGCTGTAGCCGACGATGGCGAATCTGGTGTCGGGGCAGGACGCCGAGATCGTCCTCATGATGGTCTGCGAGTTGGTGACGCCGGTCTGCACGGCGTTCTCGTAGCTCGCCAGGTCGGCCGGGTACTCGACGTACACCGCGGCGTAGGAGTCCGGAACCACGTTGCCGTTGTTGGGGGCGCGCACGGCCTGGTCGATCCAGTCGCTGGAGTAGTCACCGGACATCGCTGCGGGGAGCCGCTCGCCCTCGGGGGTGGTGAGCCACTTGACGCCCTCGCGCGGGGTGTCGCCGCGGCCGCCGATCGCGATGCTCACCATGTCGTAGCAGGTGGCCGTCGAGACCAGTTCGATCGATGCTTCGGTGGTCGTGGACGGAGTCGACCACGGTGCGGCGACAACTACTCCGGCACCGAGGGCTCCGATCGCGAACGCGCTCAACGCAACGCGCGCACGCTTCGACTTGCCAACATTCATGTTTTCGATCCCCATCGCTCACGGCCCGAACCGATTTTCCCGACTGCAGTTGCCAGTGGGTTACCCGGGATTTCGTCGGTCGGGTCGTTCGCGTTACAAACCGCGTCATTTACCGTCGTACGCATGGCTTTTCGACCCCAAATGACATCGATGGCATTCGACCTGCCCGACGGGTCGACGTGCGTTGTGCGTGAGGCGGTGGCGTCGGACCTGGAATCGATCGTGGCCTTGCTGGTCGACGACCCGCTGGGTGTCATGCGGGAGTGCGCCGACGACATGGGTCGGTATCGCGCCGCGTTCGAGGACATCTACTCGGATCCACGAAACCTGCAGGTAGTGGTGGTGCACGGTGACGCGGTGGTGGCAACGCTGCAGTTGACCCTCGTTCCCGGGCTGGCACGAGGAGGCGCACTGCGGGCGCAGATCGAAGCGGTTCGGGTGGCCGCGCGGTGGCGTGGCCGGGGACTCGGCGGTGCGCTGATCAGGTGGGCGATCGCGGAAGCCGAGCGGCGTGGGTGTGCTCTGGTGCAGTTGACGTCCGACGTCAGTCGAACGGACGCCCACCGCTTCTACACCCGTCTCGGCTTCGTCGACTCCCACGTCGGCTACAAGTTGGCACTCGGAACTACCGCCTAGATACCCTGGGGGGGTAGGGTAGTGCTGTGAACTCGGAACGGCAGGAACTCGACGCACCCACCAAACTCGTCGGATTTGTCGTCGGGATCGCGTTCCTGTTCCTGGCGGCGCTGTTCGTCGGGGACAAGATCGGACCCGACGCCCAGGCGACCGCAGCCGCGTCACACACCGGCCACGACGCGCACGACGAGACGGCCGCCCCGGCCGCAGTGCCTGCTGGGCTGCAGGCCACCCAGGACGGCTACACACTGTCTCTCGATCGTTCCGTCACCGAGTCCGGGCCCGAGGTACCGGTCGCCTTCACGATCAGCGGACCGGACGGGGCGGCGCTGATCGACTACGACGTCATGCACACCGAGGAACTGCACCTCATCGTCGTTCGGCGCGATCTGACCGACTTCCAGCACGTACATCCGACGCGCAACGCGTCGGGAACATGGTCGACGGCTCTCGATCTCACCCGGCCCGGGCCTTATCGTCTGTTCGCCGACTTCACCCCGGCCGGTGGCGAGAACATCACCCTGGGAGCGGAGCTGACCGTTCCCGGCGACTATCGGCCGCAGCCCCTGAGTACACCGAATGTGACATCGAGGGTCGACGGTTACGACGTGACGCTCGCCGGTGCGGTCACCGCGGGGACGAACTCCACCGTTTCCCTGACGATCGAGCAGGACGGTCGCGAGGTCACCGACCTCGAGCCGTACCTCGGTGCCTACGGACACCTGGTGGCCCTACGCGCCGACGACCTCGCCTACCTGCACGTTCACCCCGAGGACGGGCCACCGGGGCCGACGGTCGACTTCACCGTCTCCGCGCCGACCGCGGGGACGTACGCGCTCTATCTGGACTTCCAGCACGGGGGCGTCGTGCACACAGCCGAATTCACCATCGAGGTACAGGAGGGACAGGCATGAGCCAGGAAACCGAACTGATCTTGGGCGGCATGACCTGCGCTTCGTGCGCCAACCGCATCGAACGCAAGCTCAACAAGCTCGACGGGGTATCGGCGACGGTCAACTACGCCACCGAGAAGGCGCGCGTCACCAGTGACGGCGTGGCCACCGAAGACCTCATCGCGGCCGTCGAGTCGGCCGGCTACACCGCCACTCTGCCCGCGGCCGAACCGGACGACGAGCTTCCGACCGACCCACTGAAGCAGCGATTGATCGTCTCGGCGGTGCTCAGCGTGCCGGTGATCGCAATGGCGATGATTCCGGCGTTGCAGTTCACCAACTGGCAGTGGTTGTCGTTGACCCTCGCCGCACCCGTGGTCGTGTGGGGCGCGCTGCCGTTCCACCGTGCCGCATGGACCAACCTGCGGCACGGCACCTCGACCATGGACACCCTCGTCAGCATGGGCACCCTCGCGGCGTTGGGGTGGTCGCTGTACGCACTGTTCTTCGGTACCGCAGGCACGCCCGGCATGACGCATCCGTTCGAGTTCACGATCGCTCGAATGGACGGGGCGAGCAACATCTACCTCGAGGCCGCGGCGGGCGTGACCACTTTCATTCTGGCCGGACGATGGTTCGAGAGCCGATCGAAGCGCCAGGCCGGTGCGGCGTTGCGCGCCCTGATGGACCTCGGTGCCAAGACAGTTGCTGTACTGAAAGACGATAAGGAACAGCAGATTCCGATCGAGCAGTTGGCCGTCGGCGATGTGTTCGTCGTTCGTCCTGGCGAGAAGGTGGCCACCGACGGCACCGTCGAGAGTGGATCCTCGGCAGTCGACCGATCGATGCTGACCGGCGAATCCGTGCCCGAGGAAGTCGGCGTCGGCGACGCCGTGGTCGGTGCGACGCTCAACGTGGGCGGCCGAATCACCGTGCGAGCACAGCGAATCGGTGCCGACACTCAGCTCGCCCAGATGGCGAAGGCCGTCGAGGACGCCCAGACCGGCAAGGCGCAGGCGCAGCGCTTGGCCGATCGCATCTCCGGGATCTTCGTGCCGATCGTCATCGCGATCTCGGTCGCGACACTCGGATTCTGGCTCGGTTCAGGCAGTTCCGCGGCAGGCGCGTTCACCGCTGCAGTCGCGGTGCTCATCATCGCGTGCCCGTGCGCGCTCGGATTGGCCACACCCACCGCACTGATGGTCGGCACCGGACGGGCGGCGCAGCTCGGCATCCTGATCAAGGGCCCGGAGATCCTCGAATCCACGCGCCGGGTCGATACCGTCGTCCTCGACAAGACCGGCACCGTCACGACCGGGGAGATGACCCTGCAGTCGGTGCACGTGGCCGACGGCGAGGACGAGGACGTGGTCCGTGCCGTGGCGGCGGCACTGGAGTCGGGTTCGGAGCACCCCATCGCCCGCGCCATCGCGGGTTCGGCACAGTCCATGACCGTCGAGGAACTCACCAGCCTCGACGGCCTCGGGGTGCAGGGTGTCGTGGATGGTCGCGCTGCGGTGATCGGCCGTCGTTCACTGCTGGCCGACTGGTCGATGCCGCTGCCGTCGGAATTGGCCGATGCATTCGAGACCGCCGAACGTCAGGGCCGCACCGCCGTCGCGCTCGGCTGGGACGGCAGGGCTCGCGGAGTGCTGGTGGTCTCCGACTCGGTCAAGCCGACGTCGAAGCAGGCCGTCGCGGAACTACGGGCACTCGGACTGACTCCCGTCATGCTCACCGGAGACAACGAGGCCGCTGCGCGCACGATCGCCGCCGAGGTGGGAATCGACCAGGTCATCGCAGGCGTGTTGCCGACGGGCAAGGTCGATGCCGTCCGCGAGTTGCAGGCGTCGGGCAAGGTCGTGGCGATGGTCGGCGACGGCATCAACGACGCGGCCGCGCTGGCCATGGCCGATCTGGGGCTTGCGATGGGTACCGGCACCGATGTGGCGATCGAGGCCAGCGACCTGACGTTGGTGCGCGGTGATCTGCGGGCAGTGGGCGACGCCATCCGGCTCTCCCGACGCACGCTGAGCACGATCAAGGGCAACCTGTTCTGGGCCTTCGCCTACAACGTCGCTGCCGTGCCGCTGGCCGCTGCGGGCCTGCTCAACCCTATGCTCGCCGGTGCCGCGATGGCGTTGTCCTCGGTGTTCGTGGTGAGCAACAGCCTGCGGCTGCGCCGGTTCCGTTCGTCGATGTGACCGGTTGGTAGCAGCGAACGGCTCGCTAGTACAGGATGGAGACATGTCCGACGCACACGATGTCCCCATCCGCGACGAATCGATCAGACTGGGTCAGTTCCTCAAGCTCGCCAACCTCATCGAATCCGGTGCCGAGGCGAAGGGCGTCATCGCCGACGGACTGGTGAGCGTCAACGGAGACGTCGATGTGCGGCGCGGACGGCAGTTGCAGCACGGTGATGTCGTATCGGTCCAGGGTGGGCCCTCGGCCCGCGTGAGCAAGGAAGAGGCACTGTGAAGGTCGGTAAGGGCGGACTGCCGCGCAACGAAGTTCCCGGAGCATTCGATGTCGGTGCCAAGGCGTACGACCGACTCGTCGGAGCGAACCCCGGTTACCACGAACACCTGCTCAAGTCGGCCAAGCGCCTACGGATCCCGAACCTCGGTTCCGGTCTGCGTCTGCTCGACATCGGTTGCGGCACCGGCGCATCCACTGCAGCGCTGCTCGAAGCCGCGCCGCATGCCGAGATCGTCGCCGCCGACGCGTCCGCCGAGATGCTCGAGGTCGCACGGAGCAAGGACTGGCCGTCGAACGTGACGTTCGTGCACTCACGCGTCGAAGATCTGGCGATCAACGGGGTGGACGGTCCATTCGACGCGATTCTCGCCGCCTACCTCATCCGGAATGTGGACGCCCCCGACACGGAGCTCAAATCGCTTCTGTCACTGCTGCGTCCGGGCTCGACCATCGCGTTCCACGAGTACTCGGTGCACGATTCGCTACGGGCCAGGATCTCCTGGAACGTGGTGAGCTGGGGCATCATCATTCCGCTGGGCTGGCTGGCGACGCGCGACGCCACCCTGTACCGGCACCTGTGGCGCAGTGTCGTGACCTTCGACGGTGCCTCGGCCTTCATGCGTCGGATGCAGCGAGCCGGCTACACCGGCGTAGCCAGAGAGACCATGACCGGTTGGCAGAACGGTGTGGTGCACACGTTCCTCGGCTCTCGTCCCACGGAGGAAGAGCGTTGACCGACTCCAAGAAGGTCACCCATGCTGCGGCGCAGGGGTATTCCGATGCCGGTCAGCTGGCGGACGTCCCGCACGTGGTGGTGGTCGGCGGGGGAATCGCGGGCCTGAGTGCCGCGACCGCACTGGCCGAGCGCGGCGTGAAGGTGCACGTGGTCGAACGCGAAAGCTACCTCGGTGGCCGCGTCGGCGGCTGGGACACGACGCTCGAGGACGGCTCGCCCGCCACCATGAGCCGCGGCTTCCACGCGTTCTTTCGGCAGTACTACAACCTCCGAAACCTGTTGCGTCGCACGGACCCCGAGTTGGCGCGATTGCGCCCAGTCGATGATTACCCGCTGATCGATGGCGACGGCCGGATCGACGGATTCAAAGGCCTACCCGATACGCCGCCACTCAATGCATTCGCGTTCGTCAAGCGCAGCCCGACGTTCCGGTGGAAGGACCTCACCGACCTCAACGGCATCGCGGCACTGCCGTTGATGACAGTGAGTGTGCCGAAGACGTTCGACGAACTGGACACGACTCCGGCCGCAGAGTTTCTGCGCAACATCAATTTTCCCGAGGCAGCACGGCATCTGGCGTTCGGCGTGTTCTCCCGAAGCTTCTTCGCCGATCCCGAGAAGATGTCTGCCGCCGAGCTGGCCATGATGTTCCACATCTACTTCCTCGGCTCCTCCGAGGGCCTGATCTTCGACGTTCCACGCGACCCGTATCCGCAGGCTCTGTGGGACCCGCTGGGGGAGTACCTCACCGGGCTCGGAGTCGACATCAGAACGTCCACTCCGTGCGGCGAGATCAGCCGCGGTGGGTTGCGAAAGTTCCGCGTCGACGCAGGCGGCATCATCGACGCCGACGCGGTGGTGCTCGCCACCGACATCGCCGGATTGCAGCGAGTGCTCGAGCAGTCACCCGAGCTGGGTACGCCCGATTGGCGCAAACAGGTTGCGGCGCTGCAGAACACACCGCCGTTCCTGGTTCACCGAGTCTGGTTGAGCAAGGCCGTCAACGCCGACCGCCCCGCCTTCATCGGCACCGGAGGCATGCCCCCGATCGACAACATCAGCGTGCTCGAACGATTCGAGGACGAGGCCGCGCAGTGGGCTGCCCGCACCGGTGGCTCCGTCGTCGAACTGCACGCCTACGCCGCCGAGGAATCCGAGGAGGTCACCCGACAGCAGCTGATGGATCGGATGCACGAGATCTATCCGGAAACCGCTGCTGCAGAGGTGATTGCCGAGCGATCCGAGTGGCGCGACGACTGCCCGATGTTCGGCCTCGGTGCGTTCGCCGAGCGGCCGACCGTCCGTACTCCCGAACCCGCATTGGTACTGGCGGGCGACGGCATCCGTATCGATCTGCCGGTCGCGCTGATGGAACGTGCAGCCACCACCGGGCTGCAGGCGGCGAACACACTGTTGGCGAGCTGGGGCATCACCGGTCACGACATCGAAACAGTTCCGACGAGTGGACGATTCAAGATGTTCGACGCCATCGAGAGGCTCATGAACAGGTGAGTTCGGGCATGCGGATCGAGGTCGACGATCTGTCGCGTCCGCACGTGCATGCGCTGCTCACCGAGCATCTCGCGGACATGCACGCCACCTCGCCTGCCGAGAGTGTGCACGCCCTCGATCTGTCGGGCTTGCGCGGATCGGACGTCACCGTGTGGACTGCCTGGGAGGCGGACGCACTGCTGGGAATCGTTGCCTTGAAGGAGCTTTCACCCGATCATGGTGAGCTGAAGTCGATGCGGACCACGGGGGCGGCGCGGGGCCGCGGTGTGGCGTCGAGTCTGCTCGTTCATGTTCTCGACGACGCGCGTCGACGCGGGTACGGGCGGGTGAGCCTCGAAACGGGAACTCAGGACTACTTCGCCGCCGCCCGCAGGTTGTATGTGCGACACGGATTCGACGAGTGCCCGCCGTTCGCGGACTACGTGGTCGATCCATCGAGTGCGTTCTTTTCGTTGTCCCTGTAGATCTTCCGATGAAAAGGGCCGGCACCAAGTGTTCGGTGCCGGCCCTTCTCGTCAGGCTGCGTGCTGTGTGTGCGGGTAGAGATCGTCGTCGAGAGGCTCGGCTCGACACTGATCGAGCACATCTGCCGTCGAGCATTCCCTCATGCTCGTCTCGACGCCCACCACCGTGCGCCACCAGCGCTCACGGTCGGTCGATTCCGTCCACACCACCGCCTCGGATTGCATTGCGCATCACCCCCACTGCCGTGTCGTGGTCGGTTCGATTCAGGCCGTCTCGTGTTCGATGGACTTCTGCTCGGCGTGTGTGATGTCGATCTTGCGCGGTTTCGCGCGTTCGGCCAGGGGAATGGTGATGGACAGAACGCCGTTGTCGTACGCCGCGGAGATGCGCTCGGTATCGACGCCGTCACCGAGAGAGACCTGGCGACGGAACGTGCCGGCGAATCGCTCCGAGGTAATCCACTGCACACCAGTGCTTTCCGGGGCGGATCGATGAGCGGTGAGCGTCAACGTACCGCTGTCGACGTCGACATCGATGGATCCGGGGTCGATGCCGGGTAGATCGGCACTGAGCACGTAGTGGTCGTCGACTTTGTAGAGGTCCATCGGCATGAATCGCGGGGCGCGGTCCGAACCGGAAGAGGCACCCAGCATTGCCGACGTGAGGGAATCGACATCACGGAACGGATCGAAACGAAGCACAGCAACCACCTCCTGTACCCAGATGCGCTCACCCCTGTGGTGAGTCGCTCCTCAACTGTGCAGAACAGAAATTAGCACTCCGACCCCGAGAGTGCCAAGAGGTTTCAAGAAGGTTCTCAGAATTTTTTCAGGTCCAATAGTGCTGCGGCGCAGTAGGGGTCGGGCGTACCGAGTCGCCTCCCGTCGCACATTCGATGTCCGAGTTCACGCGTCGCGACCTAGACTCGGTCCGGTGGTGACCATCGCGCCCTACATCTCGCAGTACCGTGCAGATCTGCTCGCGTTGTCGCTCCGCGCATGGGAACCGGTGTTCCCGATGGTGCACTCGGCGGTTCCGTCCTTCGTGTACGACTGCTTCTATCCCTCGGGGTGGCAGGCGCGGCAGTACGACGACCTGGCCCTCGTGCTCGACGGCGAACCCGAGAACGTGGACGTTGCTCTGGACGGTGACAGTCCGATCGGCTGGGTCTGCACCCGACTGCACCCCGAGGATGACATGGGTGAGGTGTATGTTCTCGTCGTCGATCCAGCTCGGCAACGAGACGGTATCGGACGGGCGCTCATGAATGGATCGTTCGAGAGGGTGAAGGCAGCCGGACTGCGGATGATCATGGTCGAGACCGGTGATGATCCCGGTCACGCCCCGGCGCGAGCAGCGTACGAGGCGAGCGGCTTTCGGAGATGGCCCGTTGCTCGGTACTTCAAGGATCTCGCCGAAGGCTCCTAGTGTGGTCGGAGCTGCATCGTCTTCCCATACTCAGCTCTTGCGCTCAGTATGACTGGAGCGATACTGTGCCTTATGGCTCAGTATTCGACTGTTCTCGACGATGTGTTTCAGGCACTGGCCGACCCGACCCGGCGGGCTGTGTTGAGCCGGTTGGGATCCGGACCGGCCACCGTGGGCGAGCTTGCCGAACCGTTCGACATGACTCTGCCGTCGTTCATGAAACACATTCATCTGCTCGAGCGCAGTGGCTGGATCCGTACGCGCAAGGTCGGCCGGGTACGTGCGTGCACGATCGAGCGATCCAACCTGGATGCTGCCGGTCACTGGCTGCAGGAACAACGGGCCGTCTGGGAATCCCGGACGGATCGCCTCGAAGACTTCGTCACCCATACCTCGAATGAAAGTGAACCGCAATGACATCGATCGATCCGGCTCTGGATCTGACCATCTCCCGAGTCATCAAGGCTCCACGCGCAGCAGTCTGGAGTGCGTGGACCGACCCGTCGAAGTTCGAGAAATGGTGGATTCCCGCGCCTGCGCTGTGTCGCGTCGACGGTTGGGATCCGAAGCCCGGTGGCGCATTCCGGACCTCGATGAGCGAATCCGGCGGTCCCTACGAGCCCCATATCGACGGCTGCTTCCTGGCCGTCGACGACGGTGAGCGCATCGTGTTCACCAACTCGCTCGTCGAAGGGTGGCGGCCGGCGCCGCAGCTGTTCATGACCGCTGTGATCACCCTCTCCGACCACCCCGACGGAACCGAGTACCACGCCCACGTGATGCACCGCAACGAAGAAGACCGAAAGATGCACGAGGAGTACGGTTTCCACGACGGCTGGGGCACCGTCATCGCACAACTCGCCGAGTTCGTCGAAGGCTAGATCAGGCCCGGCCCTGCGAACGCAACTCGTAGCGTCGCTCGGCGTAGTCGAGATCGTCCTTCCACAACCGTGCAGCGGTGAAGTTCATCGCCGGCCGCAGGAGACCGGATGCCTTGCGCGCCATCTGGAACCCCGGACGATCCGAACTCGCGATTGTGGCCTCGATGACGGCGGTGCGGGGCGTGCCGTCGGCTGCGGGGGCCAGAGGCGTCGCATGCGTTTCGACGACGCTTCCCGCTCCTTCGCCGTCGAGGATGCGCATGACGATGGTGCGGGGACCGGGGCAGACGAACTCGGCCCGCACCGGAACTCCGATGCCGCGACTGACGCGGAAGGTCACGTCGACCAGAAAGCGATCGTCTTCCTCGGGTACATCGATCTCGGTCGGCGCGCTGACCACCTTCAGCCGAGCGAACGAGTACGGGTGGAACCACGCCCCGTGCCACGGGTCGAGTCGATTGGCGATGATGTCGTCGGGCTCGCACTTGCCGACGAGAGTGACCACACCGGCGATGGCGGTCGAGGCAGGCGGTCGGATCGGGACCACGGGGACGGGCGTCGGCTCCTCACCGCCGAGCTCGTCGAGCCGAACCCACACCAGGACCCCGTCGTCGAATGCGGGAACCGGACGCCAACCGGGCTTGCCCTTCGGCCCGAGCGCGAGACCGTGCCAGCGGCAGACCAGCGTGTCGCACTCGATCTTCGCGGTGTCCAACGCTGCACCGAGATGCGGGCACGCACCAGGACCGATGTGGACCTTGCCTGCAGAGTCACGCCAAGCCACCAATTCCGTGGTGCCCACATAACGGCCGAACGGCTTGTCGGCCTTGACGTCGCGACTGGCAGCGAACACGAACCAGTTGCCGGAGGTCCGCGTCTTCGCACGCTTCAAAGCAGACTCGATGACCTGCGGATTCGCACCCTTCCAGGTGGGCTCCTGCTTGGCCCACGACTCCGACGGCAGCGGCTGCAACGGCATCGTCTTCGGCCAACGTCGTCGTACTGCATCCAGCGCGGTCATTGCTGCTCCCAAAGTCGACAATCGATTCCCGTGTTCCGTCACCATTGTTCCCGTTGGTGGGTACTCAATGTGACATTCGGTGGCCTTTTCGGGGGTCAATGTCACATCGAGTGGACTTGGGGAGCGGGTGAGCGGCGGCGGGGGAGTCGGTTCGAGAGTGGATCGACCAACTGTTGTCAGTGTCCACAATGTCGTTCGAGAGGCGCGATGCCGTCGTCGGAGGGAAATTGTGGACGCTCAGGTCACCAGGTTCGCGGTATCGACCACCTGGCGGCGCCATTTGCCGAATGATCGCGGCGAGGAGACCGCGAGCACGGCGACGGGGTGATCATCGCGTCGGTAGATCGCGACGAAGGGTCCGGTGGCGGGGTCGCCCTCGACTATGTCGGCTACGCAGTCGGGTCCGTGATGTCCGGCGAATTGGATTCGTGCGGCGTATTGGTCCGACCACACGTACGGCAGTCCGGTGAATCTCTTGGACCCACCGGTGAGGAGCGCTTCGACGGCGACGGCAGGTCGGGTGGCGGCGGAGGTCCAGTGTTCGTCGCGTCGAATCACCCCGGTGGCATCTCGCACCGCAGCGCAGTCACCGACGGCGACGACGGCCGGGTTCGCGGTGATACCGCGCTGATCGGTCACCACTCCGCCGTGGATTTCCAAGCCGGATCCGTCGAGCCAGCCGACGTTCGGCATCGATCCGACGCCGAGGACGACCACGTCGGACTCGATCATGGAACCGTCCGCCAATTCCACCGCACGCACCCGGCCCGCCTCGACGACGAATCCTGCCACCGATACTCCGGTCAGTAGTGCCGCACCGGCGTTTCGATGCCACCCGGCGATCAGTGAGCCCAGCTCACTACCGAACACGCGGGCAAGCGGAGTCTTCGAGGCCTCGACAACTGTCACCGACGCGCCCAGTCCCACTGCAGTGGAGGCTACTTCGCTGCCGATGAACCCGGCTCCGACCACCGTGACCCGTACTCCCGACGACAGCGAAGACCGCAGCGCACGGGCATCGTCCAGGCTGCGGAGCACATGAATCCCGTCGACGCCGATGGTCCCCGGCAGGCGGATGGCAGATGCACCCGTTGCGATCACCACCGCATCGGCACCGATATCCCCGGAGGCGGTCGAGACCGTGGTTCCCGACAGGCTCGTCGCCGCGTAACCCAGACGCCATTCGACGTCGAGGCCGTCGATGTCGAGGGGCAGTGCGGATTCGTCGCCGAGCAGAAAGCTCTTGGACAGCGGCGGCCGGTCGTACGGCAGGTGCACTTCGTCGCCGATCATCGTGATTCGGCCGTCGAAGCCCTGATCGCGCAGTGCCCGCGCCGCGGCCACTCCTGCGAGCGAGGCCCCGACCACGGTCACCGATTTCACGGGGTGACCGCGATGCGGATGACCCCGTCCTCGACGTGTACGGCGTGCGTTCGCACCGGAACCTTGGCGGGCGCGCCGAGTGCAGCACCGGTGCGGAGATCGAAACATGCTGTGTGGAGCGGGCATTCGACGGCGCAGCCTTCGACCCAGCCCTCGGACAGTGAGGCGTCCTGGTGGGTGCAGGTGTCGTCGATGGCGAAGAACTCACCTTCGACGTTGAAGATCGCGATCGGCGGTGCTCCGGCCGGGGTGACGCGTAGGGCCTCGCCGTCGGGGAGATCCTCGGCGCGACCGACGTCGAGCAGGACGCGGGTGGAGAACGTTGCGGTCATGGTCGGGCCTCCGGGGACCTGAGGGTGTGCAGTGCTCGTGTTGTACCCAGCGTGAGATCACCCCGTTGCGGCGGTGGAACGCTCGAGTTTCGATCGTGTGAATCTGTTGCGCTATACGAAGTGCAGTTCGTATTGTGCAACTAAATCAACTCGACGTACACCCCCTAGGAGCGTGTCATGTCCTCGAGCATCCCGAGGGTTGTGATCGTCGGTGCCGGAATCGTCGGCTGCAGCCTCGCCGACGAACTCACCGCACGTGGCTGGACGGACGTGACCGTCCTGGACAAGGGCCCACTCCCGCTCACCGGAGGCTCCACCTCGCATGCGCCGGGCCTGGTGTTCGCCACCAATTCCTCCCGATCGATGTCGCGCTTCGCGGCCTACACGGCCTCCAAGTTCAAGAGCCTCGACTGCTTTCTCGACGTCGGTGGCCTCGAGGTGGCGACGACGCCCGAGCGCGTCGACGAGCTGCATCGACGCCACGGCTTCGCCACGTCCTGGGGACTGCAGTCGGAGGTGGTGGACGCCGAACGGTGCCTCGAGCTCTACCCCCTGCTCGATCGCGGCCGCATACTCGCCGGCCTGCACACCCCCGACGACGGGCTGGCCAAGGCCGTGAAGGCCAGCGCGACGCAGGCCGAGCAAGCCACCGCCCGCGGTGCGCGCTTCATCGGCGGCATGGACGTCACGTCGATCGACCAGAGCAGCGGCCGAGTGACGGCCGTGCGGGCGGGCGAGCACACGTTCGAGGCGGACATCGTCGTCTGCTGCGCCGGATTCTGGGGGCCGGAGCTGGGCGACCTCCTCGGCATGCGGGTACCCCTGCAGCCGCTGGCGCATCAGTACGCGCATACGACCGAGTTGGACCTGCCGTCGCGTCGAGCGCGTACCGAAGCGATTCTGCCCATTCTGCGTCATCAGGATGAGCGGCTCTACTACCGCGAACACGGCGACCACCTGGGAATCGGCTCGTATCATCACCGTCCCATGCCCGTCGATTCCCGCGACCTGGGTTCCAGTGAGAACGTGACCGCACAGAACATGCCGTCGTCGATGCCGTTCACCGAGGCCGATTTCGCCGACGCCTGGCAACGCAGCACCGAGCTCCTTCCCTCTCTCGGAGAAGCGAAGATTCAGCACGCGTTCAACGGCATCTTCTCTTTCACCCCGGACGGTGCGCCGATCGTCGGTGAATCACGAGAAGTGCAGGGGCTGTGGGTTTCCGAGGCGATCTGGGTGACGCATTCTGCCGGTGTAGCGAAATCGCTTGCCGAGCAGATGATCACCGGTCACAGCGAGATCGACATGCACGAGTGCGACCTCTACCGATTCGAGAAGACCGACCTGGTGCCGTCGAACGTGGCACGCACCAGTGCGCAGAACTTCGTCGAGGTGTACGACATCATCCATCCACTGCAGCCCAAGGTGGAACCGCGACCGCTCCGCGTCAGCCCGTTCTACGGTCGTCAGCAGGAGCTCGGCGCGATGTTCCTCGACGGTGCCGGGTGGGAGAGACCGCACTGGTACGAAGCCAACAATGTTCTGCTCGAACAACTTCCGGAGCAGTGGCAGGCACCCAAACGGGAGCCGTGGTCGGCGAAGTTCTGGTCACCGATCAGCGCCGTCGAGGCCTGGCGCACTCGCGAGGCCGTCGCGATGTACGACATGACCCTGCTACGACGCCTCGAGGTCGGCGGACCCGGTGCACTCGCGCTGCTACAGAGGTTGACGACCAACCAGCTCGACAAGAAGGTCGGCAGCGTCACCTACGCACTGATGCTCGACGAGACCGGCGGTGTTCGCAGCGACGTGACCGTCGCGCGGGTGGCCGAGGAACGATTCCAGGTGGGAGTGAACGGTCCGCTCGACGAAGACTGGATGCAGCGCCATGCCGGCAGTGATGTGTACGTTCGCGACATCACCGGTGCTACCGCCTGTATCGGTCTGTGGGGACCGTTGGCGCGGGAGGTACTGGCTCCGCTCACCTCGGCAGACATCTCGCATACCGGTCTCAAGTACTTCAACGGCAGGACCATTCACGTCGGCGGGGTCGACGTCTTGGCGCTGCGACTGTCGTATGTGGGCGAGCTCGGCTGGGAGCTGTACACCGACGCCGATACCGCACTGCGCCTGTGGGACACGCTGTGGGAGGCCGGGCAGGCGCACGGCGTCGTGGCCGCAGGACGGAGTGCGTTCAACAGCCTCCGGCTCGAGAAGGGCTACCGGTCGTGGGGCACCGACATGACGACCGAACACGATCCGTATCAGGCGGGGCTCGGGTTTGCGGTACGAAAGGCCAAGGGCGACTTCATCGGAGCCTCGGCGCTGCAGGAAGAACGCGGCGGCCCGGTGTTGACCTGCCTGACGTTGGACGACCCGTCGCACGTGGTGATGGGCAAGGAACCGGTCTTGATCGACGGCACCGTGGCTGGCTACGTCACCAGTGCCGCCTACGGCTACACGATCGGCAAGACGGTGGCCTACGCCTGGCTACCGGCAGGGCTGAAACCCGGCGAACACGTTGCAGTGCAGTACTTCCGTGACCTACTACCTGCGACGGTCATGGCCGAACCGCTGGTGGATCCCGACATGAACAAGATCAGGTGTTGATATGACGTATGACGTGATCGTCCTCGGTATCGGCGGAATGGGCAGTGCCGCCGCCTGTCACCTCGCCCGACGCGGACAGCGGGTGCTGGGTATCGACCAGTTCGGACCCGCGCATGCGCTGGGATCGAGTCACGGTGGCTCCCGCATCTACCGGCAGTCGTACTTCGAGGACCCGGCCTACGTACCGTTGCTCCTGCGCGCGTACGAACTGTGGCACGACCTCGCCTCGGACAGTGGACGGGACGTGTTCACCGAAACCGGTGGCCTCTACGTGGGACGGCCGGACGGGCTCACGTTCGGTGGAAGTCTGTTGGCATCGGAGAGGTGGGGCCTGAAGCACGACGTACTCGACCCTGCCGAAGCGCAGCGGCGCTTCCCGACGGTACGGCTGCAGCCCGACGAGTTCGCCCTCTTCGAGGAGAAGGCGGGCATCGCGCGACCCGAGACGACGGTCGCCGCGCATCTCGATCTCGCCGAGGCTGCGGGTGCCGAACTGCGCTACGACGAGAAGGTGCTCGGTTGGGAATCCACCGACTCCTCGGTGACCGTGACGACAGTGGCCGGCACGTACACCGCTGGTGCACTGGTCATTTCACCGGGAGCGTGGGCGCCGAAGCTGTTGGCCGAGATCGGCGTACCGATGGTGGTCGAACGGCAGGTGATGCACTGGATCACCCCGGAGTCGGGTGAAGCGGCCTTCGACAGCTCGCACCACCCCGTCTACATCTGCGGGGATGGGCCGGATCAGATCTACGGCTTTCCGGCCATCGACGGGGAGGGCGGCGGCGTGAAGATCTCGTTCTTCCGCGCCGGAACGCCATGCGATCCCGACACCATCGATCGCACAGTGCATCCCGAGGAGATCGCTCGGCTGCAGCAGCGCATCGTCACCACGTTTCCGGCGCTGTCCGGGCCACACCTGGACGCCAGGACGTGCATGTACACCACGACACCCGACGAGCACTTCGTTGTCGCCAAGCACCCGGACCACGCGAATGTGACGGTGGCGTGCGGGTTCTCGGGGCATGGCTTCAAGTTCGTTCCGGTGATCGGAGAAGTCCTCGCGGACCTCGCAATCGACGGCGAGACGAAGCATCCGATCGCGCTGTTCGATCCCGCCCGATCGATTGCCGACCAGGTGGTGTCGGCATGACGATGCTGGAGCCGGAGTTGGATCCCGAGCCGACCTTGCTTCCCACGTTGGGAGGTGACACCTACGTCGATCCGGCATATTTCGTCCGCGAGCAGGAGCAGATCTTCGAGCAGATGTGGTTCTGTGCCATCAGATCGGACGACATCGGAGAACCCGGAAAATTCCGCACGGTTCAGGTCGGTCGAGAGTCGATTCTGATCAGCCGCAATCGGAAGGGCGGTGTGACCGCGTTCTTCAACATCTGTCGACACCGCGGCGCGACACTGTGCACCGAGGCGTCGGGCACGGTGCGTCGAAACTTTCAATGTCCCTATCACGCATGGACGTACGATCTCGACGGCAAGCTGATCGCAGCTCCGAACCTGATCGATATGCCGATGATCGATCGGGTGGAGTACGGGCTCCGTAAGGTGCACGTCCACGAATGGCTCGGGTATGTCTGGGTGTGCGTGGCCGAGGAGGCTCCGTCCTTCGAGGAGACGGTGCAGGGCGACGTTCGCGAACGGCTCGGGGGTGTGGGTGCCATCGATTCGTACGACATGGAGTCACTCGCCCTCGGGCGTCGCATCGTCTACGACGTCAAGGCCAACTGGAAGCTCATCGTCGAGAACTTCATGGAGTGCTATCACTGCGCGACGATTCACCCCGAGCTCACCGAGGTGCTGCCGGAGTTCGCCGACGGTATGGCCGCGCAGACGTACGTGGGCCACGGGGCCGAATTCGGCAGCGACATAGCCGGATTCACCGTCGACGGCTCCCACGGATTCGACGCCCTGGACGGGGTGGGCGAGGATCGCGATCGCCGCTACTACGCGATCACGATCAGGCCGACGGTGTTCGTCAACCTGGTTCCCGATCACGTCATCATCCATCGGATGTTCCCGATGTCCGCGGATCGGACGGTCGTCGAATGCGATTGGCTCTATGCCCCTGCGGTGGTGGCAGATCCGCACAGTGCGGCGACGATGGACAAGTCGGTGGAGCTGTTCCATCGCGTCAACGAGCAGGATTTCGAGGCGTGCGAGCGGTGTCAGCCGGCGATGTCGTCACGGATGTATCGCGACGGCGGCGTGCTGGTGCCCGCCGAGCATCACATCAGGGCATTCCAGGACTGGGTCGGATCACGCGTGACCGGACCAGCCCAATAGCGTCGAAACGCGCTGCGCAGCATCGAGAACGGATACCCCCGCCGACGTCAGGCGGTCCTCGTCCAGTCGATAGGCGGGACCCGAGACGGTGATCGCACCCACCGCGGAACCGTCGTAGCTCAGGATCGTTGCCGCCGTCGCGTTGAGTCCGATCTCCAACTCCTCGCGCGCGTAGGCGATTCCGGTGGCACGGACCGTCTCGATCTCATCGAGCAGATCGGCCTTGGTGGTGATGGTGTTCGCGGTGAACAGTTCGAGATGACCGTCGACGCCGGCCTTCAGGAGCGAGTCGTCGTACGCCATCAGGGCTTTCCCGCTCGACGTTGCATGCAGGGCCGACCTCTCACCGAGCCAGTTGTGGCTGATGATCGACGAGCCGCCGCGGACCTGATCGATGTTGACGGTCACGTTGCCGTCGGGCACAGCGATGTTGACGGTCTCGCCGATGGTGTCGGCGAGTTCCTGCAGGATCGGTCGGGCGATGCGGGTGATGTCGAGTTGAGCGGATACGGACGTCGCGAGGCGGATCAGGCCGATGCCGAGGCGATACTTGCCGCGCTCACCGGGTTGCTCGACGAGTCTGCGAAATTCCAGTGCGCTGAGCAGGCGAAAAGCCGTGGACTTGTGCACCTCGAGGTGCGCCGCAACGTCCTGTACGCCGGATTCACCGTGGTCGGCAAGGTATTCGAGCACCTCGATCGCGCGGTCGACGGACTGGACAGGGGACTCGGACACCAACCCAGTCTTGCAGACTCAGCTGACGCCGACCCATCGAAGTCCCGCAGTAGTGGCAGCTGCGGCGAGAACGATGACGACGAACGGCGCTCGTCGCCAGGCCAGTACAGCGGCAACAGCGACTCCTGCGGGCAACGCGAATCCAGCGAAGTCCTTGCCCACGAGGAGGCTCGATGTGGCTACCAGTGCCACGAAGATGACGGCGACGGCAGTGGTCATCACCTTGTCGATGCGAGGTGAGATGGTGACTCGGGTTCGAAGTGCCGGGCCGGCGATGCGGAGCGCGTAGGTGCCGATGACCAAGGCGAGTAGGGGAATCGTGAGGTTCATGCGGATTCCTTCTGTGTGACAGGAGCATTGGAGAGCATGACCGGTACGACGGCAATCAGTGCCAGGAGCACGGGAAGTCCGCTGGGCAGGAACATCGATGCGACGAGCGCAATGCAGGCTCCGACGAGGGCTGCGTTGCGGGTGGCCCGGTCTCGGAGTGCAGGCATGATCAGACCCAGCAGGATCGCCGGGAATGCGGCATCGAGACCGAGTGCGGCGGTATCGGTGATCGCACCGCCGCCCAGCGTGCCGATCACGACGCCGATGTTCCACGTGACGAACAGTCCGATCCCGCACAGCCAGAACGCCGTTCGACGGTTACCCTCGTCCTTTTCGGCGACGCTGAAGGCCACTGCCTCGTCGGTGATGAGGTGAGTTCCGAGTAGCCGCTTCAACGGTGAGACGCTGCGGAACACCTCACCGATGGAGAAGCCGAGCGGAACAAGTCGGATGTTGGCGAGCAACGCGCTGGCGACGGCGGCAACGGGATTTCCGCCGGCCGCCAGAATCCCGACGAAGATGAACTGGGAGGAGCCCGCGAAGACCACGACGGACATAACTACGGGCAGCCACAGGGGCAGGCCGGCGGCCACCGAGATGGCACCGAACGATGCACCGACCAGGGCGTCGGCCAGGCAGACCAACGCGATGTCGCGGATGTTGACCCCGCCGAAACTCGTAACCCTGAGGGTTCGCCATGTCGAACGCATGGTCGTTATAGTGGACGATGTTACGCTGTTCGTCAAATCAAACGTATGTACCGATGGAGTGAACGAATGGCGGATACCGGTCCACCGATCGCGGCGATCGCTGCTGCTCTCCAGCAGGAACGACGCCGCGTCGGCCTGTCTCTGGCGGAAGTCGCGCGCCGAGCCGGCATTGCCAAATCGACTCTGTCGCAACTGGAATCGGGCACCGGAAATCCGAGTCTCGAGACCCTCTGGGCGCTCAGCGTCACGCTCGACGTGCCGTTCTCCAGACTGGTCGAACCCGCGAAGCAGTCGGTCCGCCTGATCCGTGCGGGGGAGGGGCCGAGATTCGCGTCGGACAGGGCGGACTACACGGCGACGCTGCTGGCGTCGTCTCCACCGAACGCTCGACGGGACATCTATCTGATCAGCGCGGACGTCGGTGAACCGAGGCGCTCGGACCCGCACTCGCCCGGAGTCGTCGAACATGTGGTGCTCAGCGCCGGGCGGGCCATGGTGGGGCCGATGGGTGAGGCCGTCGAACTGTCTGCGGGTGACTACGTTGCCTACCCCGGCGATGTGCCGCACATCTTCGAGGCGCTCGAGCCGAACACCATGGCAGTGATGATCACCGAACACAGCTGACGTGCGGGGAATAGTCAGCGAGGGCACCTCGTTGGACTCTTTCGACGGCGTTCGCTTGGCAAGCCCCGGGCCTCACCCCATTTGTCGCTTCGAGCGACCACTCGCCGAGAGGCGTTTGCAGCGGACGTCGTCCCTACTTTTGTCCGTGTAGCGAAGGGACGAGATTCATGGCAGCCAAAACGTGGTTCATCACCGGCACCTCCAAGGGGTTCGGCCGCGAGTGGGCGATCGCAGCCCTCGAACGTGGCGACCGGGTCGCAGGCACTGCTCGCAACACCGACACTCTGAAGGATCTCGTGGAGCAGTACGGCGACGCGATCCTGCCGATCGAGCTCGACGTCAACGATCGCGCGGCCGACTTCGCGGCCGTGCAGCAGGCCTACGACAAGTTCGGCTCACTCGACATCGTCATCAATAACGCCGGATACGGCCAGTTCGGCATGATCGAGGAGATCTCCGAGGAGGACGCCCGCGCGCAGATCGAGACCAACGTCTTCGGAGCGCTGTGGGTCACGCAGGCGGCGCTACCGTTCATGCGTGAGCAGGGGAGTGGCCACATCTTGCAGGTGTCGTCCATCGGCGGAATCTCCGCATTCCCGAATGTCGGTGCGTACCACGCCTCCAAGTGGGCTCTCGAGGGCTTCAGTCAGGCATTGGCGCAGGAGGTCGAGGACTTCGGTATCCACGTGACGCTAATCGAGCCGGGTGGGTTCTCCACCGACTGGTCCGGCCCGTCTGCGAAGAAGTCCACCGATATCGCCGCCTACGATCCGGTCAGGGACAAGGCAGCGAAGCTGCGCAGCGCCCGGCAGGCAACTCCTGGTGATCCGAGCGCAACACGGTCGGCACTGCTCAAGGTCATCGACGCCGAAAAGCCGCCACTGCGAGTCTTTTTCGGCGACGCACCGCTGCAGATCGCGACGAAGGACTACGAGTCGCGATTGGCCAACTGGCGCGAATGGCAGCCCGTGGCCGTCGAGGCACACGGAGGCTGATCGTTCAGCCGACCTGAGGGTTCACGATCGCATCCGATCGGCGACTTCCCGCGCATCGAGGTCGATCGTGAACCACCGGGTACGCCTACAGCCACCCGTTTTCGCGTGCGGACTTTATTGCCTCGAGTCGGCTGCTTGCGTCCAACTTGGTGATGATGCTCGAGAGATAATTGCGCACCGTTCCGGGGCTGAGAAACAAGCGTTCGCCGATCTGCTTGGTGGACAACCCTTGATCGACGAGCCTCAACACGTCGAGTTCGCGCTCTCGCAAGGGATTCGGCCCCGCCCGCAATGCTTCGGCAGCCAAGGCCGGATCGATGACGGTGTGTTTCGAGAACACCGCCTTGATACCGGCGAAAAGGTGCACCGCGTCCGTGCTCTTGAGGAGATACCCGTTCGCTCCAGCGGCCAATGCATCGTGCACATGCCCGCTGCCGGGTAGGGCAGTCAGCAGCAGCACCGGGGTGCGATCATTCATTGCTCGAAGGGCGGCCGTAGCCTGGATACCCGTCATACCGGGCATGTCGATGTCCATCAGGACTAGGTCCGGTCGCAGTCGACTTACGGCATCGCATACTTCGTCTCCTCGGGACACTCGTCCGACCACCTCGATGTCCGGGTCGGTCGACAGCAGCACCTCGAAGGCTTCGGCCAGTAGAGCGACGTCCTCGGCGAGCAACACGGTGATCGTCATACGTCTGCCTTTGCCCTCGGGATGGTGGCCACGACTCGAAACTCGGTACCCGCTGACGTCTTGCCGGCTGTGAATCTGCCTCCGACGTCCTCGACCTGACGGGTCAGTGCAGCGATCCCGGTTCCCGTACCTGCGTCGGTCTCCTCACGTGTGACGCCGTCGTTGGTGAACTCGAAGACGTCGGAGTCCTTCTCAGCGGTGACTCGAACGGTGCACCTGCGCGGGTGAGCATGCTTGAGCATGTTGGTCGACGATTCGCGTACGACGGCGGCGAAGATGCGGTCCACGTCGCTGCCCGGCGGGGCTTCCACCGAGGTGAGGCAGTCGATGCCCAGCCGGGCACACATCGCTTGGACGGCTGCCAGCTCCGACGCGAAGTCGTCGAGGATGGGTCCGCTGGTAATCCTCCTGAGATCGGCCTGACCATTGTTGAGAACGTCGTGCACGTGCCCGAGCTGCTCGCGCGCCTTCTCCGGCTGGTTCTCGAACATCTGAAGTGCAGCCTGATTGCGTAGCTGCGCGGTCACCAGAGTGCGGCCGATGACGTCATGCAAATCCCGCGAAATCCTATGGCGCTCAGCATCGACGAGCAGCCGGGCAACCTGTTCACGTGATGCACGCAAAGCGTCGAGTGCCAGTGCAAGTTCGGTGAGTACGATCAGCACCACAGTCGTACACGTGTTGAACAACGTGATTCCGAACGCCTCTAGGGGCTCAGCGCGGTCCACGCCGACAGTGACAACGGTCGCAATGACGAACACACCGCCGACGACGGCTGGTGCCCAGCGCCCACGTACCAAGGTCGCCGCGATCGCCACCGACATCGCGCTCATCTCCCAGACCTCGGAAAGCGGGACGAGGACGATGCCGAGCGGAATCGCGATCCATGCCGCCACCGTCAGCCGTGAATCGACGCGTCCCAGTACCGACATGCGTTGTGCCAGCACCAGGATGACCGCAATGAAGACGACCATCGCTGCGGACAGGAGAGCAAGCCCGTATCCGATGCTTTCCCGGTGATCGAACACCGTTGTCAGTGAAATGAACGTGAACAACGCGACGACGAACCAACTCGCAATGAACGCGACCAACGCGCTGGGGAACCGCTCGTCGCGTCGGGCATCGGTTTTCTGCGTGGTCACTGCGTCACTTTCTCCGGGTGAGGAACCCACACTATCGACGACGCCCAGGCGCTGGGCAACCGTGACCGTGTGTCACTGGCGCCCGGTTGCCCCAGCGAATCGTCGGACGGCGGCGAAGGAGAATCCGAAGAACCAGGCCGCGACGTTGATGAGCGCACCAGCCAGTGAGGCGTGAGATCCGTCGAGGTTGTAGCCGTCGGTCAGTGCGTACCGTGCCAGTGTCGCCACACCATAGAGTGGTGTCACCTGTGCGACTGCGAGCATGCCGCCCGAGAGCGGGATGAAGATGTTGCCCAGGAAGGCGAGGCCGGTCATGACGACGCCAGGAACGTGGGTGACGACCTCGGGTGGCAGCAGCATTCCCAGCACAAGGCCGAGAGCGGAGAAGATGGCAGATCCGATCCAGGCCACGACGAGGCCGGTGATCCAGACGATCGCGTCGGCGCGGGCTCCGGTGAGTGCTCCGAGGACGCCGACCACGATGACCGGGATGGCCGCGTACACCTGGCAGGCAATGATGCGCGATGCGACGTAGCCGCCGGCACCCAAGGGCGACAGGCGAATTGTCCGCAGCCAGCCGTTGGCCTTCTCGTTCGAGATGCCCGCGGCCCGCGAGATGGTGCCGATAGACGCACCGTAGACGGCGATTCCGATCATCATCCAGGCCTGAAAGTTGCCGTGCGGCAGATCGACTCCGGCGCTGGGTTCCACGACGCGGAACAGGGCGAGGTAGAGCACGGCGGGCAGCGCGACGGTGAAGATCAGATTCTGTGGGGTGATCTGCCTGCGGATGTCGTGCAGTACGAACGTGGGGTGTAGTCCGCGGCGGGGGCGTAGTGAGGTCGTAGTGGTCATCGGATGTCCTCAGTTCTGGTGAGTGCGGTCGGTCAGCGCCGAAAATGCTTCGTCGAGTGAGGCCGACACGATCGCGATATCTGTCGCGGAGGTCGAGGTGCTCAGTGCGCGCACCACGGGGTCGGTATCGGTGCACACGAAGCGGAACCGGCCGTTGGCGAGTTCCTGCAGTCGCGAGCCGGTCTGCCCTGCAACGTATTCGGCCTCGGTGCGTGGCAAGTTGGCGTCGACGGTCCGATTGGAGACGGTGGCCTCGATCTGAGCCACCGTGCCGTCGGCGACGATGGCGCCGTCGACGATGACGACGATTCGATCGGCGAAGTCCTGTGCCTCTTCGAGGTAGTGGGTCGCGAACATGACCGTGGTGCCGTTCGCGGCCTGGGCGCGCATCGCCTGCCAGAAGTGTTTGCGGGCAGTGACATCCATGCCGGCGGTCGGCTCGTCGAGCAGTAGTAGTTCGGGGTTGGACAGAAGCGCGAGGGCGAACCGAACCTTCTGCTGTTCGCCACCAGAGCATTTCGATACACGTCGATTCACCAGATCACCGAGTCCGGCGCGGGTGATCGCCGCAGCAGGATCGGCACCGATGTACAGAGAGCCCATCATCGCGACCAGTGCGCCGACGGTGACGTCGGGCAACAGTCCACCGGACTGCAGTACCGCGGCGCTGCATCCTGTCGACGCGGCGGTCAGCGGATCGGTGCCGAGCACCTCGATGGTGCCGCCGTCCGGTTCGGTGAGTCCGAGGATCATGTCGATCGTCGTGCTCTTGCCTGCGCCGTTCGGCCCGAGAAACGCCACAACATGCCCGCGGGGAATCGAGAGGTTCAACTCGCGAACGGCGCGGAACTTCGAGCCCGTGGAGTCGCTGAACGACTTGTGGACGCCGGTGGCGTGTACCGCGAGTGCTGTCTCGGTACCCACAGCCTCGGTGCGAGTCGAATTCTGCGTGATCATCTGCAATTCCCTTCGCCCTTCGTCATCGGATCTTCAGCCGTGTTTTTCGGCGACGCATCAGACTCTTCACGCGGGCGAAAGGCAAGGTCAACGCGAAATGGTACGTCGTTTCGGCCGTCACGACGAACTGTTGACAACTGTCACGTGCAATGACGGACAAGGTGTCACGTAGGTGCCCCGATGCTGGGATTCACGCGTGGTTGCTGGGATTCACGCCCTCGGCGGTAATGCACACCGCGTGCGCGGGGCGTGAATGCCCGCGGGGGGCGTGGATTGTCTCTGTCGGTCGAATCGTGGGCGGGTCGATTGGTTCCGCGTGCGCGCGAGGGGAAGCCCTGGGGGCCTGATCGTCGACGACTGCGAGGGCCACGATCGCGTGGCCGAACTCGAACGAGCGCATTTGATACTGGGTGGACCGAGGTGTTCGTGGGTCCGATGGTGCGCCGAACCGAACTATCGAAAAGTGTTGCGCTAGCTTCCCGGAGCGATTGCGGTGATGTTGGCGGATGTCTGTGCATCGGTGGCGGTCGTCTCGTCGAAGTAGCGACGAAAGAGCATCCGCATCGATTCGATGACGTCGATGTGCTGCTGCAGAATCACGTCGAGAGAGCGATCGGTGCCGGTGACCAGGCGTCCGAATCTGGCTTGCAGATCCTGGGCGGACTTCAAGTCGCCCCATGGAGTTGCTATGTCGATGGCGAGTGCATCGCGTTGCATCCTCCCCAGATGAGCGAGGTATGCGACGCAGGCTGCGTCGCACTTCGCGGCTACATCGCCAGGAATGGTGATCGTGCCCGCGTCGGCCTGGGCATTGAGGCCTTGCCAATGAGCAAGAACGTTCTGCTGGAAATCGGCCATGGGTTAGGTGTCCTTGGGTTCGGTGTGGTTCAGCTGGGGAGTTCGGAACCGAGCGCCGCGATCAACGTGTTCAGCTCGGTGCATGGATCGTATTGCGGTGTATCGACAAGCACGTCGGAGTTGATCGTTGCCATGATTAGTTCTCTACCGGCCGTGTAGGCGACGCCGCAATTCAGTGATTTGCTCACGGAAAGCTGTTCAAACTGAGTAGCGGCGTGAGTGCCCACCTGGACAGGGCGCAGTCCATCGAAACGACTGGTGTCGCTGATCCAGTCGATGGTTTGAAACCCCACGAAGATCCGCACGTAGTATTTGCTCGCCGGCGGCCGGTTCTCCCAGCCGCAGATCTTGAATCCGAATTGATCTCTGCCGAACACACCCGACTCCTTGGTGTCGACGTTCAATCCCGCTTGCTCGATGGCCTCGTCGGGGATGGTGCATGGGTCCCACGGCGTCGGCGCTGAGGGCGTTGTACTTGCCGTCGCGCTCGATGTCTCGCCTGCAAGTGCGTCACCATCGGTGGTGCTCGAGCAGCCCGCGGCCAGCAGAATTACCGCCATCGCCGGCATCCATCGTCGTGCCCTGCGCATTGCCTCACCCATTTCTCGCGAACGTCTACGTCCTTGGACGCGGCGGAGCCCGTGATGGTTCCACTTCCTGCGCTTCGAACCTGGGCGTTCAAAATTGCAGTCGATCGGCGGGTAGTTGCGCGGTGGACGATAGTGAACCATCAGGTGCGGCCGCGATTCTCCGATATCGCGGGTCGAATCGCCTCATCCACAGCGGACAATCCAACGCGCTGACAGATCTGCCTCCCTTTGGCATGGTGGAGGCATGCAGCGGCGCGTGGGCGAGAGTTGGTCCGCGGGACCGGTCTCAGAGTTTTGGGTCGCTC
Organism: Rhodococcus sp. 14-2483-1-2; assembly: GCF_002259405.1. GTDB lineage: Bacteria > Actinomycetota > Actinomycetes > Mycobacteriales > Mycobacteriaceae > Rhodococcoides. The sequence goes on from NZ_NPFW01000009.1 coordinate 180,698, forward strand.
CGCGGGCTCCGCTCTCAGGGGTAACCCCTGGGTACATCACGAGAATCGAGCACTGCGTCCGAAGCTGGTCCGCACGCTCCGCGTGCTTGGCAGCTCCGAGGACGAAAGATTTCGGTCGCCCCGCGCCGTTGCATGTCACAGCGCTGCACGTGATCGGTAACCATCCGTGAGCGAAAGGGAATTGTCGCCCAGGGCCGCTGCGACACTGGCTCGGTTGGCGGCAGATGCCGAGTGGACGCGATCAGGCCTCGAGGTCGCGTTCGCGCGTCTCACGCCTGAAAAGGCGTCGTGGTTGGCCGATCGCATCATCAACCTGTATCCGAGTCCGCCGTTCGACGAGGCATCGATTTTCGTTCTGTTGCGCGACCTTCCGTTCATCTCGGAGCCCTCCGCGTCCTCGCAGCGACCGGGGGCGCGTACCGGCCACAAACCCTGGCGATTCGAGGTGCCGCGGTACGAAACGACCGGTCAGCTGGCTCGATCTCTCGACCTGACGATCTCCGAAATCGAATGGTTCGCCGACCTGCAGGGCCGGCTACGTACTGCGCCGTTCCCGTTGCAGCACTACCGATCTGCGCGACTCGACAAGCGGCAGGGCATTCGGCTGTTGGAGGTGCCCAAGCCGAGGTTGCGCGAGATCCAACGAAAGATACTGCGCCGCATACTCGATCGCATCCCGGCTCACCCGGCTGCACACGGCTTTCGGAAGGCCCGCAGCCCGCGGACGTTTGCGATCCCGCATGCCGAACGCGATGTGGTGGTCTCGGTAGATCTCCGACGCTTCTTTCCGTCCATCGGGTTCGACCGAGTGGTCGCGATCTTCGAGACGGTCGGCTATCCCAGGAAGGTCGCGGCTAATCTCGCCGCGCTCTGCACGACGGTCACCCCTGCCGGCGAATTGGTCGGTGTGGACCGTCCCACCGCGGCGCGGCTTCGCGCCACCCACCTGCCGCAGGGCGCGCCCACGTCTCCTGCGTTGGCCAATCTCGCTGCACGACAACTCGATATCCGAGCCACCGGACTGGCCCGATCTGTCGGAGCCCGCTACAGCCGATACGCAGACGACCTGGCGTTCTCCGGTGGTGCAGACATCGACGTTGACAGACTCCTGTGGCTGATCTCCCAGATCGCCCACGACGAGGGCTTCACGACTCATCCCGACAAGACCAGGGTCCGGCGCGCTCACCAGCGACAACAGCTGACCGGGCTTGTCGTCAACTCGTGGCCTGCAGTGCCCCGAGAGGAGTACGACACTCTCCGGGCACTGCTGCACAACTGCACAACCGCAGGCGTTGCCGAACAGAACCGGAGCGACCACAACGACTTCCGAGCCCACGTCTACGGTCGCATCGCGCGAATCGGCGAGACGAACGAAACGCGTCGAGCAAAGCTACTGAACATGGCCTCCCAGGTGAACTGGGACTGAGTTGCGAATCAGCTCCTCGGAGTCGGATTTCATCCTCCGATCGCAGGCGGAAATCCAGAACTGAGGAGCCGATTCGCCTCAGAGGGCCCGCACTCGCAGAAGCACTCCGGTCTGCGGGAACAGCACCGGTAGTGCCACGCCCGCCTGCGCCAACATCGAACCCGACAGCTCGACAACTCCACCGTCGGCGATCCATTGCGGTAGTTCGATGCCGTTGCCCAGGTCGCTGAGCTCACGCACGAATTCGACGCGGTACCGAACATGTGGATCCAGACCAGGGAGGCGGACCCGATCGGTGCGATCCTCGGGCGAGGTGTCCATCCGCACTACCGAATACGCGGCCTCCGACAGATCCGCTGCGACGACGCCGTGCACCCAGACGCTCGGGTCGGGATGGTCGGCGCGTACTACGTCGCCGGTGTGCAGTAGCCCGCGCAGTTCCTTGTACAGCGCAGTCCACGACCTCAGGTATTCGTGGTCTTCCGACGAGAGCTCGGTGACATCCATCTCCAGTCCGGCGTGACCGAACAGCGATGTCAAGCAACGGAACTGAAGAGTCGACCATCGACCGGACGTGTGCGCGATCTGGGGCCCGACATGCGAGCCGATCAGCTCCGGCGGCAGGAGCTGCGTCGTCCACCGTTGCAAGCGTTGACGTTCGAGTGGATCGTTGGTGTCCGACGCCCACACCCGGTCGGTGTGTTCGAGGACCTCGAGGTCGATGCGCGCACCACCGGAGGCACAGGACTCGAACTCGACGTTCGGATGTCGGGACCGAAGCTCGTCCAACAACCGATAAAAGGACGAAGTCTGAGCACGCACCGCAGCGCGGCCGTCGGAGTCGACGGCCAGCATCAGGTCCCGGTTGTGATCCCACTTCACGTAGTCCGGTCGCTCGGTCGCCAAGACCGCATCGATCGACGTGAGCAGGTACTCGAACACCTCCGGGCGGGTCAGATCCAGCACGTGCTGGTGACGCCACTCCAGCGGGATCCGCCCCGGTGCCGCGAGCAGCCAATCCGGATGAGCCCGAGCGATATCGGAATCCAGGTTGACCATCTCGGGCTCGAACCACAGCCCTGGACTCATACCGAGTTCGCGAACGTGATCGAACAGCGGTGCCAGCCCGTCGGGCCAGACGCCCTCGTCCACCTGCCAGTCGCCGAGACCGGCTCGATCGTCGCGTCGGTGCCGGAACCAGCCGTCGTCGAGAACGAATCGTTCGACGCCCACGTGCGCGGCGACGTCGGCAATCCCGCGAAGCCGTGCGAGGTCGTGGTCGAAGTAGACGCCCTCCCATACGTTCAACACCACCGGCCGCGGCGAGGTGGGATGTGAGGGTCGCGATCGCATCCATCGGTGCAGCGACTGCGCAGAACCGTCCAGTCCTGCAGCGGAATACACGAAGTGCACCCACGGAGTCGTGTAGGTATCGCCGTCCTGCAGTACCACCTCGCCGGGCGCGAGCAGCTCACCGCCACCCAGCACGCCCGAGGCCTGACCGGCCCGCTCGGGTAGACGCTCGGCCAGATGCAGGTGATCACCGCTCCAGGCGACATGCGCTCCCCACACTTCACCGCCGCGGAAGCCGAAACCCTCACTACCCGCGGTGAGGACCAGGGTGGCGTCGTGACCGGTTCTTCCGCGTCGTGAGGCACGCACGGTCGAGCCGTGGTCGAACCGTCGCCGCTGCGGGGTACGTTCACGGCAATGCCGTCCCGTCAGGTCGAGCAGTTCGGTTGCAGTGTCCGGCAACGGCATCAGTGTTACGACGCCGTCGACGGTCAAGGGTCCGCCGGAGATGTTCCGGACACTCTGCCGAACTCGCAGTGATCCGCCGACCTCGAGGGACAACTCGATGGACCACGCAATTCCCAACTCGGAGTCGGATGCCTGCACCGCACAATCGAATTCACCGGAGCGAACGGTGACGTCGGCCCACCGCGGATACTGCACGGTGCCGGAGCGGTGCAATGCCAGAGCCGGTGTTCCCTGCCAGGCGTCGTCGCCACCGGGCGCGAGGGTGAGCCACCGCGGAACGTCGACGCTCGAATGCGGAACGGCGGGGATCGCGGCTCTTCGCAGCTCGGTGAGGTCGTTCTCGGACAGTTCGCCCAGATCGGTACCCCAGTGCAGCACAGCCGGAACGGCGGTGGACGACGGCCCGAGGATCACCATGACACCGTCACGGCGAAGGACGGAAAAACTCACTTGTTGGCACCCATCGTCAGACCGGACACGAAATGGCGTTGCAGCGCAACGAATACGAGCACTGTCGGTAGAGCCACCAGCACCGAACCCGCGGCGAGGAGATTGGTGTCGGTGAAGAAGCTACCCTGCAGATTCTGCAGCGCCGTCGTCACCGGGAGTTTGTCCCCGCTCACCATCAGAGCCAGAGCCCAGAAGAAGTCGTTGTAGATCCACGTCACCATCAGTGTGGCGAGAGCGGCCAACGCGGGGCGGCACAGCGGCATCACCACCTGCCAGTACTGGCGGAACAGGCTCGCACCGTCGACGGTGGCGGCTTCGAGCAGTTCGTGCGGAACGGTTTTCATGTAGTTGCTCAGCACGAACACGCAGAATCCCGTCTGGAATGCGACGTGCACGATGATCAGGCCCCAGTAGCTGTCGTACAGCGAACCGGAGGAGCTCATCCAGTAGGGAACGGGAATTGCGTTGTACAGGCGGAAGAGTGGCGTGAGCAGTGTCTGCTGGGGCAGCAGGTTGCCTGCGATGAACACCGCGAGCATGAAGATGTTGAACTTCCAGCTGAATCTCGCCAGGATGAACGCCGCCATCGAGCCGAAGAACAGGATGAGCAGCACCGACGGCACGGTGATGATCAGCGAGTTGAAGAAGTAGTGCGGGATCCCGCCGATCTGCCACGAGTCGATGTAGTTGCTCAGCGTGTAGCCGCCGACGGACAGGTATCCGTTGAGCAGCACGTAGTCGTAGTCGCGGAACGAGTTGTACACCGCCCACACGAGCGGGAACATCCAGACGAGCGCCATGACGGTCAGGAGCACGTACATCGCGATCTGGGCGGTGCCTGCGCGCCGACGGTTGGCGACGGCGGCGCGGTTGCGGGTCAGCGGATCGCGCTCGGGAGGCGCTGGGCGGGTGAGTGAAGTGGTCATCAGTCTTTGCTCCGAAGAACGATGGCGAGGTACAGGGCGATGAAGACGAGAGAGATGAGAAGCATGACGGTCGCGAGGGCCGAGCCGAAGCCGATGCGGCCTGCTTCACCGACGACGTTGGCCGTGACCAACGCCGATATCAGTTCCAATCCGTTTCTGCCCCTGTTGATCACCCACACCAGGTCGAAGGCGCGCAGTGCCTCGATGACGGTGATGACGACGATGAGCAGATTGGTGTTCTTCATCAGCGGAAAGATGACGCTGAAGAACGTCCGAACAGGCCCGGCCCCGTCCATCAACGCGGCTTCGCGGACGGACGGATCGATGGCCTTGAGGCCGGCCAAGTACAACAGCATGATGTAGCCGGTATGACGCCACCCGGCCGCGACCATCACGGCCCAGATGTTGATGTCCGGATCGCCGAGCCAGTCGACGTCGGTACCGAGCAGGCTGTTGAGGACGCCACCCTCGGTGGAGTAGATGAGCTGCCAGATGAAACCGATGAGGGCCATCGACAGCACCACGGGAATGTAGAAGATGCTCTGGTAGAGCCGAGATCCCTTGAGGTTCTTGTCCAGAAGGATCGCCAGCAGGATGCCGATGACGGTGGGGACGAGGAACAGGAACGCCAACCAGAGCAGGTTGTTGTGCAGAGCCTGTTGGAACGGTGGGTACGCCTCGACGGCATCCACGTAGTTCCGAGTGCCGATCCACTCGATGCTCGACGTTCCGCCGATGCCGTCCCAGCGGGCGAACGACAGGATGACCGTGAAGATCGTCGGAATCCAGACGAGACCGATGACGATCAGCGCGGGAACTCCGAGCATGAGCGCGATGGTCCACTTCTCGCGAACACTGCGCCGAACCTTCGGCGACTTGACCCGTTCGGGTGCGGTCATGGCATTACCTGATCTCGATGTCGAGTGGATGATGGAGGTCGAATCGCACTGCGCACGATCATGTTCCGAACACCGCCGACTTCTGGCGCTCGATGCTGCGGACCAGACCGTCGACATCGTTCGGGTTGCCGATGAACTGCTGCAGAGCCGGGATCATGACGATCGACGCGAAGTCGGGGCGGGTGTCGCGGTCGAAGAACTGGGTGATCTCCTCCGCGTTCTGCACCAGATCCGCCGACTTACGCACGAGCGCAGGGAAACTGGACAGGTCGGCGTCACGGTGAGCGGGAATGGCCTGCGGGTCCTGCTTCGCGTAGGCGACGGCAGGGTCGGGTCCGGTCATGTAGGTGAGGAAGTCCTCGGCTCCGGGCCGGTTGCGCGGGTCGGTGCGCATCATGAACCCGTCCATGGGAGCTTCGACCGTGGATGTTCCGACGGCGGAGTCGAGTTCGGGAAAGGTGAAGAAGTCCAGGTCGTCGCGTTCGGCACCGGCGGGGAAGCTCTGCGCGACGAACATGCCGGCGACGAGTGAGCCGACGCTCTTGTTCAGCAGAGCCATCTGCGCGTCGGCGATCTTGCGGCCCAGTGGCTGTGGCTGGTGGAACGGCAATAGTTCACGCCAGGTGTCGAACACCGAGCGCACGCGATTGTCGGTCCAGCTCACGTCGCCGGCGAGCAGGGTTCGGTGGAACTCGACGCCGTTCAGGCGCAGATTCAGATAGTCGAACGTTCCGAACGGTGGCCACCCGTCTCGGGCACCGAAGCCGATCGGGGTGAGGCCGTCGGCCTGCATCTGTTTGCTCAACGCCACCCACTGGTCGTACGTGGCCGGGGGCTCGTACCCACGCTCGGCCCACAGGCTCGGCCGGTAGAACACCGCCCACGGGTAGTAGAAGAACGGGATCAGGTACTGCTTGCCGTCCATGCCGGTCGAGTTCTCGCGGAAGCTCTCGTTGAAGCCGCCGCCGTGGTTCGCCCAGATCGGCGAGAGGTCCTCCACCAGACCCTTCTCGGCGAAGTACTTCACCCGGTACCCACCCATCCAGGTGATGACGTCGTCGGGCGTGCCCTGGAGGTAGTTGTTGACGTTTTCCTGGAACGACGTGGAGTCGACGGTGTTGACGGCGAGCTGCCGCCCGGTCTGCTGTCGGTACATCGCGACGAAGTCCTCGACACCCAGCTTGGAGTTGGGGTCGGACAACCGTGACCCGAGCGTGGTGACGTTCGGGTCGACGCTGTTCGAGCATGCCGACAGCGCGCCACCGGCGGTGATCGCACCCGCGGCGACGAGCGCGGACCGCAGGAAATCGCGTCGGGACGGCTGCCACGTGCGCGGCCACTCGTGTGGGTTCATGGAAGTCCTTCGACGAGAAAGTATCGATAACGATCAGAAATGAACATCCCCGCTGTTCGTTCTGCGGTGTTCACCTGACCATTCGGGGTGATGCAGGTTACAGAAACACGACGCTACGGCGTCTGTCAAGCTCTTTGTGGCTCGTTCACCTGCATCAGTAAGAAAATGTTCATTCATGTTGACATCTGAGAAAGCCTCGTTCATATTGTGAGCATGGACACAGCGCGACGCAGCACCTGGCCGACCCAGGGAATCTCCTTCGGCGGCGACTACAACCCCGAGCAGTGGCCCGAGGACGTCTGGCGACGCGACGTCGAGCTGATGCACGAGGCCGGCGTCGACTTCGTGACCGTCGGTGTTTTCTCCTGGGCTCGCCTGCAGCCGACCGCGTCGACGTGGGACTTCGAGTGGCTCGACCGCGTCATGGATCTGATGCACGAGGGCGACATTCGCGTCGACCTGGCCACGGCGACCGCGTCGCCCCCGCCGTGGTTGGCCACTGCATACCCGCAGATGCGCCCGGTGGACGAGCGCGGTTACCGCTACGCCATCGGCAGCCGCCAGACGTGGAGTCCCAGTTCTGCTGTGTACCGCGAGCATTCACTCGTGCTGGTCGAGAAGATGGCGCACCGCTACGGCGAGCATCCCGCGCTGGCCATGTGGCACGTGTCCAACGAACTCGGCTGCCACAACGCACTGTGCTACTCCGACGACAGTGCGCATGCATTCCGAGAGTGGCTCAGCGTCAGGTACATCGACCTCGAGACCCTCAACACCGCGTGGGGCACCGACTTCTGGAGCCAGCGCTACAGCGACTGGGACGAGATCGTTCCGCCCTCGGTGAGCACCACGTTCGGCAACCCCACTCACCAACTCGACTGGCGCCGCTTCTGCTCGGACGCCCTCCTCGAGCAGTATCGCGCCGAGAAGGCAGTGCTGAACCGGATCACCCCGGACGTGCCGGTCACCACGAACTTCATGGTGGGCATGGGCCAGGGCCCCGCGCTCGCAGGCAACATGGACTACGCGTCCTGGGCCCCGGAACAGGACATCGTCTCCACCGACCACTATCTCGTCGGCCCCGAGACCGGCGACGCCGCAGCGCATCACAAGCTCTCGTTCTCGGCCGACCTCACCCGTGGCGTTGCCGGCCGTCGACCATGGTTGTTGATGGAGCATTCCACCAGCGCCGTCAACTGGCAGCACATCAACCGCGCCAAGGTCCCCGGCGAGATGATGCGAAACTCACTGGCACACATGGCTCGCGGAGCGGACGGCATTGCCTACTTCCAGTTCCGCGCCTCCAAGGCAGGGGCGGAGAAGTTCCATTCCGCTCTGGTTCCGCACGCAGGCGAGGACTCCGCGCGCTGGCGTGAGGTCGTCGAGCTCGGTGCGGCTCTGCGTCGCATGGCACCGGTGGCAGGCAGCACCGTCGATGCTCGGGTTGCCGTGCTCTTCGACTGGGCCTCGCAGTGGGCGTGCGAGCAGGAGGGTCATCCGTCGATGGCCATGCAGCCCATGGAGATTGCCCGCCGCGCCCATCACGGATTCACCTCCGCGGGCGTGACCTGCGATGTCGTTCCGTCGTCGACGGACCTGAGCGACTACGACGTCATCGTGGTGCCGGCTCTGTACCTGTGCAGCGACGAGACCGCCGCGCGGATATCCGACGCGGCCGACGGGGGCGCGCAGGTCCTCGTCACCGCCTTCTCCGGAATCGCCGACGAGGACGACCACGTGCGACTCGGCGGCTACCCGGGCGCATTCCGTGACCTGCTCGGCGTGCGCGTCGAAGAGTTCTTCCCGCTCGCCGACGGGGAAGCCCTCACCCTGGACGACGAGACCGTCGGCGAGATCTGGAGCGAATATCTCACCGCGTCGGAGGACGTCGACGTGCTGGCGCGGCACACCCAGGGGCACCTGCGCGGCGTCCCCGCGCTGACCAAGCGCACCGTCGGCGCGGGTGCCGCCTGGTACGCGGCGACCGTTCCCGACGCGGCAGGCTGGGCCACGCTGGCCGACAAGCTCTGCGCTGCAGCCGAAATCGACACCCGACGCGACCTCGGATCGGACGTGGAGATCGTCCGACGGTCGGCAGGGGAGCAGTCCTGGCTCTTCGTGCTCAACCACGGAACCGACAAGGTCAGCGTGCCTGCCTCGGGTACGGACCTGGTTGGCGGCGCACAGATCGACGGCGAACTCATCGTGGCCGCAGGCGGCAGTGCTGTGATCGCCGAGAACCGCTGATGCTCGCCCACCAGCGTCAGCAGAAGATCCTGGACCAGGTGACGGCCGAGGGCGCGGTCAAGGTCGCAGATCTGGGAGCCGCACTGTCGGTGTCGGACATGACCATTCGACGCGACGTCAACGAGCTGGTCGCTCGCGGTCTGGTCGAGCGGGTGCACGGCGGCGTGACGCTGCCGCGATCGGCAAGCGTGTTCGAGCCGGGGTTCTCGGCCAAGTCCGAACTCGATCGAGATGCCAAGGCCGCCATCGCCCGTGCCGCTGCACGATTCGTGCGGCCCGGGACCTCCATCGGCATCTCCGGTGGCACCACGACTCACGCACTCGCGCAGGAACTGCTCGACGTTCCTGACATCACCGTCGTCACCAACTCCCTGCCCGTCGCCGAGGTCTTCCACACCGGTGGCCGGTCGGACCAGACCGTGCTGCTCACCGGCGGACAGCGCACGCCGTCCTACGCGCTCGTCGGACCGCTCACGGTCAGTGCACTGCAGAGTATCCACCTGGACATGCTGTTCCTCGGCACACACGGTGTGGACATCGAATGCGGGCTCACCTGCCCCAATCTCATGGAAGCACAGACCAATCAGGCACTGGTCGCATCGTCCCGACGCGTCATCGTGCTGGCCGACCACACCAAGTGGGGTGTTCGTGCGCTCGCCAACACCATCCCGCTCTCTCGCGTCGACGTGTTCGTCACCGATGCCGGACTCGATCCCGGCGTCCACGAAGCGTTGTCCGAGACGGTCGACGACGTGGTGATCGCCGGAGAGCAATCCCCCGACACGAACGAGGAACGAGTACTCGATGACCGCGCATGACGCCACGACGCACACGATGCGCAAGACGTCGACCACTCTGGCCGACGGCCGTGAGCTGATCTACTACGACGACACCGAGCCCTACGTCTCGGGTGAGGCCACCCGCGATCTCGTCGACACGCGAGCCCTGTCTCCGTCGATGTCGCAGTCGCAGATGCGATTCGACGTTCTCACCGGCGAATGGATCGTCATCGCCGCCCAGCGGATGGACCGCACGTTTCTGCCGCCTGCCGACGCGTCGCCGTTGGCACCGAGTCGTCCCGACAGGCCGGCGACCGAGATTCCGGCGGCCGATTACGACGTGGTGGTGTTCGAGAACCGTTTTCCGTCTCTGTCCGAAACTGCAGCGCAGCAATCACTTCCGAGCGAGGTGGACGGCGAGGCACTGTGGCCGCTTGCACCCGGCACCGGTCGGTGCGAGGTGATCTGTTTCGCCAGTGACCCCGATGCGTCCTTCGTGTCGCTCGAGCTCTCCCGCGTCCGCACCATCATCGACGTCTGGGCCGATCGCACCACTGCCCTGTCCGCCATCCCCGGCGTTCAGCAGGTCTTCTGCTTCGAGAACCGCGGCAAGGAAATCGGCGTCACCCTGACTCACCCGCACGGTCAGATCTACGCCTACCCCTACCTTCCGCCGCGTACCGATGCGCTGATACGGCAGTCTCGCAAACACTTCGAGCGAACGGGCCGAGTGTTGCTGGCCGACGTCCTCGCCGCCGAGCTTCGTTCGGGTCGACGGATCGTCGTCGACGCCGAGCACTGGGTGGCGTACGTGCCTGCAGCATCGCGCTGGCCGGTCGAGGTGCATCTCGCGCCGCGTCGCGACGTGTCGGACCTCGCCGAGTTGAGCGGTGCCGAGCGGGACGAGCTGGCGGTGGTCTATCGGGATCTGTTGCGCGGAGTCGACGCGTTCTTCGAGGGGGTCGACGAGGTGCCGTACATCGCGGCCTGGCACCAGGCACCCGTCGGAGCAGATCGCGAACTGGGACGCCTGCATCTGCAACTGTTTTCGATGATGCGCTCACCGGGGCGGATGAAGTTCCTCGCCGGATCCGAGTCGGCGATGGGAGCCTGGATCAACGACACCACTCCCGAGCGGATCGCGGACCGGCTACGCGAGGTGCTGGCGTGAACTGGCTCGACGTGATCGCCGAGGAGGATCTCGCCGACGGTGCAGCGGCGTTGTTCCGCAGTGCATTCGGCGGTGATCCCGACGGGGTCTGGATCGCTCCGGGTCGAGTCAACCTCATCGGTGAGCACATCGATTATGCAGGCGGATTGGTGCTGCCGTTCGCGCTGCCGTATGCCACCGCGGTCGCCGTGCGCCGTCGCGAGGACACGACCATGCGGGCCGTATCGACGCACACCGACGAGTCGTGGACCGGTGAGCTCGACGAGATCGGTCCGGGTACCCCGTCGGGTTGGGCGGCCTACGTGGCCGGGGTGTCCTGGGCACTTCGGGAGCACGGAGTCGGCGGAGTCGATGTGGCCGTGCATTCTTCGGTGCCGGTGGGTTCGGGGCTGTCGAGCTCGGCCGCCCTCGAGTGCTCGTTCGCCCTCGCTCTCGACGACCTCTTCGATCTTCGACTCGACCGAAAGGTACTGATCGACGCCAGTATCCGCGCCGAGAACGAGATCGCCGGCGCGTCGACCGGCGGCATGGATCAGAACATCGCGATGTCGGCACAGCCGGGACACGCGCTGCTGCTGGACTGTCTCGACGGTTCGACGCGTCAGATTCCCCTCGATCTGGCCGGGTCCGGCTCGCGGCTGCTGGTGATCGACACCAACGCGCCGCACCGCCTGGTAGACGGTCAGTACGGTGCCAGGCGTGCGGCCCTGGATACGGCGTACGCAGAACTGGGGGTGAAGACCTTGCGTGGACTCGACCCCGAGCAGGCCATGGCCGGGCTCGACGACGAGACGCTGATCGCGCGAGTTCGTCACGTCACCAGCGAGATTCGACGCGTCGAGGCGGCTGCGGAGCTCCTGGATCGCGGAGCCGCCGGTGTCGAACTCGGTGAGCTGATGACCGCGTCGCACATGTCCTTGCGGGACGACTACGAGGTCAGCTCACCGGAACTCGACAGCGCTGTCGACGCGGCTCTGCGCACAGGCGCACACGGAGCTCGGATGACCGGCGGTGGATTCGGCGGCTCTGCCATCGCTCTGGTGCCGTCGGAGCTCGTCGAGGCTGTGGCGGACGAGATTGCCGCCAGTGCAACACGATCCGGACTGCCGGAACCCACCTTTCTCACTGCCGAGCCCGCCGGCTCCGCACATCGATTCTTCTAACCCATACAAAGGAGCACTCCCATGGCACAGGTCACGTACGAAGGAGCCACCAAGCTCTACCCGGGATCGGACGTCGCGGCAGTCGAATCGCTCGACCTCGCCATCGAGGACGGCGAATTCCTCGTGCTCGTCGGGCCTTCCGGCTGCGGCAAGTCCACCTCGCTGCGGATGCTCGCCGGTCTCGAGGACGTCGACTACGGTGCCATCAAGATCGGTGACCGTGACGTCACCTCACTGGCGCCCAAGGAACGCGACATCGCGATGGTGTTCCAGAACTACGCGCTGTACCCGCACATGACCGTCGCCAAGAACATGGGATTCGCACTGCAGATCTCCGGAATGGACAAGGCGGAGGTGGGTCGTCGCGTCGAGGAGGCTGCGAAGATCCTCGACCTCACCGACTATCTGGGCCGTAAACCCAAGGCGCTCTCCGGAGGTCAGCGTCAGCGTGTGGCGATGGGACGTGCCATCGTGCGGAACCCGCAGGTGTTCCTCATGGACGAGCCGCTGTCCAACCTCGATGCGAAACTCCGCGTGCAGACCCGCACCCAGATCTCGCTGCTCCAGCGCAGGCTCGGCACCACCACCGTCTACGTCACCCACGACCAGGTGGAGGCGATGACGATGGGTGATCGTGTGGCGATCATGAAAGCCGGTGTGCTGCAGCAATGCGCCAGCCCGAAGGAGCTCTACGAGCGACCGGTCAATGCCTTCGTCGCAGGTTTCATCGGCTCACCCGCGATGAACCTGTTCGACGTGGACGTCGTGGCAGGCACTGCGAAGCTCGGATCGCTGTCGGTGCCGATCGAGCGTTCGATCGCCGACCGCATCGACGGCAGCCGAGTGACGATGGGCGTGCGCCCGGAAGCGTGGACGCTCTCCGATTCCGGTACCGACATCGTGGTCGACGTCGTCGAGGAACTCGGGGCGGACTCCTACATCTACGGCCGCACCGCCGAGGACGCGTCGAATCTGGGAACCGTCGGGGCGCAGATCGTCGCCCGCATTCCTGACATCGCGGCCCCGTCGCAGGGTGATGTCATCCGAATCGCCCCGCGCGCCGAGACGGTGCACTACTTCTCGACCACAACGGGATTGAATCTGCGCCCCTGAGCGGTCGCTGATCCGAAACGGAGGTGGGTGTCTGTGACGGTTCACTCGACACTGGTCGCCCCTTCGCATGAACTGCGGGAAGCCTGGATGGACTGTCGTATCGAATGGGGTCCGGGCCTCCACGAGGACGGTTTCGGGTTGACGGCCGACGACGATGTCGAGTCCGCACAGGGCTTTTCGGACTGGGTGGATCGGCTTCGGAGCGACGCCGAGTGCACGTACCGCTGGATCGTGGAGGGCGAACGTGTGTTGGGCGGCGTCGCACTCAGACACGACGGCCACGAGCTTGCCGACCGTCTCGGGCACATCGGCTACGGGGTTCGCCCGTCCGAACGAGGTCGGGGAGTTGCCTCCTGGGCAGTACGCGAGGTGCTGAGGCTCGCCGCAGATCTGGGCATGACCCGGGTGGCGGCGGTATGCGAGGTGGGCAACGCGGCCTCGACAGCGACCCTGGAGCGAGCTGGGGGCCAACGTGTCGACTGCATCGGGTCGGCTGTTCGCTTCTGGATTCCCGTGCTCTGAAGAATCGGGTGCAGTCGACCGCGCTCAGCGCGGTCCAGTGCACCCGATTTTCTCCTCTTGACCCTCACACTGTGTGAGACGAGAACCTCGGAGGGTCATGTTCAGCATCGGAGAGTTCGCATCGATCGGCCGGGTGTCGGTTCGCATGCTTCGGCATTACGACGAGATCGGGTTGTTGACGCCGGCGCGGGTGGATCCGTTCACGGGCTATCGCTCGTACGACGGTTCGCAGTTCGAGGTTCTGGGACGCATTCTCGTGTTCAAGGACCTCGGGTTCAGGCTCGACGAGGTGACGCAGATCGTGCACGGCGAGGTCGACGGTGATCGGCTACGCGAGATGCTCGCCGCCAAGCGCGATGATGTTGCGCGTCGACTCGATCTCGACGCGGCTCGGCTGCGGCGCATCGATGCGCGGCTCTCCCACACCGAAGGGATTTCGATGATCACCGTGGACACCAAAACATTGCCGGCCACCCGTATCGCTCTCGTCATCGAGACCGCCGCCGGGTTCGGGCCGGAGAACATCGGCCCGGTCATCGGCCCGATGTACGCCCGACTCGCCCAGACGCTCACCGGGCACGGCGTGACCTTCGGGCCAGCGTCGATCGCCATGTACGAGGCCGTCGACGACGGGGACGGCACCGGCATCACCGTCCATGCCGCATTCGAGGTGGGGCCCGAGGTGGTGGCCGGCGAGGGCTACGAGGTTCGCGAGCTACCGCCCGTCGAGCTCGCGGTGACCACCGTCCACCACGGTTCGATGGCGACGATCGGCGAGACCTGGGAGCAGTTCACGGCGTGGATCGAGGCCAACGGCTACGAACTCTCCGGCGTCTGCCGGGAGTACTACCTGGTGTCCGAGCCGCAGCCGCAGGAGAATTGGGTGACCGAACTGCAACAGCCGGTGGTTCGACGTCAGGACGCCTGAGCGAACTCCACGAGGGCGGTGCACTGGCAACCGCCGGTGACCTCCTCGCATTCGAGCACCAGGAAGTGGCGAACGTACTCGAGATCCACGCAGTCCGGCTCCGTGCACTCCGCACCGCCGACCGCGTGGATCACGAGTGTGCCGTTGCAAGTATCGAAGCGTGCGGACATGCGAATCCCTTTCTGTCGTCTCTCTCTACATCCTTGATATCACCGGGCTCCGACAAGTTCGGGAGAAGACCAGCGTGTTCGACGCCTGAGCTGGGTAGCGGCCATCACCGTCAGAGCCGGAATCCAGGCGTATCCGAGGGCGGTCCTGATGACCGTCCGGTCGCCCAGCCACGCTCCGGCCGACACCAGCACCACAGCCCATACGACTGCGGCCAGCAGGCTGAGCACCACGTATTCGCGGTGCCGCAGTGAGGAGGTCGCCACGAGTCGGGGCGCGATGGTGCGGATACCCCCGATGAGGTGTCCGGCGGTGGCGACAGCGCGGGGCCGTGATCGTGCCTGTGTGGTCAGCCCCAGGACGACCCTCATCACCGCGGCCGGCAGCGCTGACTCCGCTCGCCCGAGACCCAACACCGTCTCGGTGCGGCGACTGTGCCAGAACGCCCACTGCGCACCCATGCTCGACGCCACCGCCGCGGTGATGACGGCAGGCAGCCACGGCACCACGCCGATCGACGTCAGCACCCCGAGCGTGATCGGGACACTGTTTCCTGGTGTGAAGAGACCGAGCAACGACGCGGACTCGAATGCCAGCAGTACGAAGACGACAGCGAAGACGACCCACACGGGCACGGACGACAACCGGTCCACATCGAGGATGTTCAGGTTCATACCTGTCGAATCTCGTCGTCCGGGCCACGGAACTCACCACGATCGACCCACGGATCGACGGTAGGGCCAGCCCTACCTCGGGCCGTGGGTTCACAGTGCCGACAAGCCGACAACACCCGACTTAGGCTGATCCGCATGAACGAGGCACTACCGATTCCCCTGAATCCGCTCAGGGCATGGATATCGCCGCACTGGTGGCTGGCGGTGGCATCGCTGCTGGTGTCGACGCTCGCCGGGCTGGGCGGCTGGATGATCCTGGGACTGCTGGTACTGGCGGTGTGCGCATTACCCTTTGCGCTCAGCGGAGTGCTCGTGTTCGCCCTGACGATAGTGGCGCTGCGGTGGATGGACCGTGCAGCGCGCGCCGGAATCGGTTTCACCGGTGGAGTTCTCATCGAGGGCCCTGACGTGACCGTGTACCCGACCAGTTGGCGCAAGTTCGTCTGGTGCCTCCGCGACATCGGTTTGTGGAAGTCGCTGTGCTATTGGCTCGTTCGCATTCCGGTCTCGGCCGTACTGCTGTTCTTGCTGCCGGCGCTCTTCGTGGCCCTGCCCGTTCTTGCGGCGGCTCCGGTGGCCTGGATAGTGACGAACCCGGTCGCCAATGAGCTCGAAATAGGCGAACGGGTGGGCTATCCGCTCGTCGCGTTGGTCGGCTTCGCCTCGCTGGTCACCCTTGTCGCGGGAGTGCCACTGCTGCTCACGGCCCTGGCGCGACTCGACTGGTGGAGTGCCGCAACCCTTCTCGGCCGATCCGAATCCAGTAGGAGAGTGGACGAATTGATGGTGAGTCGAGCTCGCGTCGTCGACGCTGCGGATGCCGAACGCCGTCGCATCGAACGCGATCTGCACGACGGGGCCCAGCAACGATTGGTATCGGTGGCAATGTCACTGGGACAGGCCAAATCGCGCGTCGCGTCGACCGATGATGCGGTCCTGAAGGAATTGCTCGACGACGCCCACCGGGAGGCCAAGAACGCGATCGGTGAGATCCGCACCCTCACCCGCGGTCTGCATCCGCCGATCCTGACCGACCGCGGTCTCGACGCCGCACTGTCGTCCGTCGCGGCGTTGTGTGCGGTACCGGTGACTGTTCGGATCGACCCCGCCCTCTCCGGTGATCGACGCCCGGACGCCACCGTCGAGTCGACGGTTTACTTCGTCGTCTCGGAGGCCCTGACCAACGTGAGCAAGCACGCGAAGGCCGACCACGTCCGAGTCGACGTCTCGAGAGTCGAGTCAGCAGTGCGGGTGACGGTGGTCGACGACGGTTGTGGCGGAGCGTATCCGGCTCCAGGGGGCGGACTGACCGGGCTCGAGGACAGACTCAGCGGGATCGACGGAACCCTGTCCATCACGTCGCCGTCCGGCGGCCCGACTCGGCTCGAGGTGACTGTCCCGTGCGAGTGATCATCGCCGACGATTCGGTTCTGTTGCGAGAGGGCGTCGCCCGCCTGTTGGTCGATACGGGAGCGGACGTGATCGGGAAGGTGGCCGATGCGTCGGAACTGCTCGCGTCGATGTCCGCTGCCGATCCGCTGCCGGATGTCTGCGTGATCGACGTACGCATGCCGCCGACCTTCCTGGACGAAGGCCTGCGCGCTGCGCTGGTCATTCGCCAACGATGGCCGGCCGTCGGTGTTCTCGTGCTCTCGCAGTACGTGGAGGAACGGTACGCCGCCGAGCTCATCCGGCAGAGCACGGACGGCGTCGGCTACCTGTTGAAAGACCGCGTGGCCGACGTGGACGAGTTCGCCGATGCCGTGCGGACCGTTGCCACCGGTGGAACCGTCATCGATCCCGAAGTGGTGCAGCAGATTCTGGCTCGGGCCCCACGATCGGATCCATTCGATTCGCTGACCCCTCGCGAACGGGAAGTGTTGACCGCCATGGCCGAAGGCAAGTCGAACGCCGGGATTGCCTCTGCATTGGTGGTCGGTCAAGCAGCCGTGGAGAAGCACATCGGCAACATCTTCGCCAAGCTCGGCCTACTCGGAGACAGTGCCGATCACCGCCGAGTCATGGCCGTCCTACGATATCTGGGAGCGATCCAATGAAGAAGTCGATGTGGCGCAGTGTCGTTGCGGTTTCGGCAGCTGTCGCGGTCGTCGGCACCGCAGGAGCAGCCACGGCGGCCACCATCGCCGTCGGCTTCACCACGCCGAAGATGCAGTCCTTCGATTACTCGGCCGACACAGCGATCGTCGGCAAGAATCTCTCCGTCACAACGCGATTCGCCCATGTGTCGGTGTCGATGAGCCCCGACTCCGACCTGCACGTTCGGGCCGACGGGTCCTACCGAGGAGATACTCCGACGGTCGACATCGGTGACGACGGCTCGACGATCGCTGTGGAATGTTCCTACCGAAAGAATGGTAGCTGCGACATCGGTCTCGAACTACGGGTACCGGCCGGATTGATACTCGACATCGACGGAGCAGCAGGCGACGTGGTGCTCACCGACGTGGACGCGCAGACTTCGGTGTCCACGTCGGCGGGCTCGGTGATCGCTCGGGGATCTGCCGGAACCCTGGACATAACAACCAGATTCGGCGATGTCGAGATCACCGATGCGGCTGTGTCGGCAGTCGAGGTGGACACGACGTTCGGTCTGGTCACCCTGGATTCGAGGGTGCCGCCGGACTCGATACGCATGCAGAACATGCAGGGCGACAGCATGATCGAACTCCCGGCGACAGACTTCTACGACGTCGAGGCGACGTCGGAGAAGGGAGACGTCGACATCGACGTCGTCGACGATCCGAGCTCCCCGAGGGCGGTATCGATCACCAGTGAAGAGGGCCAGATTTCGGTGCAGCGGAGATAGTACTGGTCAGTGACTGCTGTTCAATGACTCCGACGCCAGGCGCTGAACGATCGGACCGAGGACGTGGTGGGACGCACCAGCCACGGCCACGGATGCAACTCGACCGGGGCTATGGCGTCGGCGATGCGGGAGAAGCCGGGAACGGGTGCCCAGGTGGTGGCCACGGATCGTCCGGCCAATTCGTCGGCCACTCGGCCACGACGCACCTCCAACGGGCGGGTCGACGCGATCTCACCGAGCGTCTCGGCAAGAAAGACGAATCGCTTCCCGGAGAGCCGGAGTTTCCGCAGGAGCGGTTCGTCGAAAACGAACACGGCGGGCCGGTCGGTCTCGGCGGCCAGTGCTGGGTCTGCGGTGCCGAGCGACTCTGCTGTGATCCACACCTGTTCTGCGCCAGTACCTTCCACGTGGGCGGGGCCGGCGGGAGTCGGAGCCTTGTTCAGGTCGGGACCGTCGACAGTCGGCCCGAGATCGTCGTCGGGCCAGTTCTCGATGGGGCACGCGTCTTTCAGCGCGCAGTTGCGGCACAGCGACGGTGCTCTCTTGTTCACCTGCCACCGGCTGAAGCCGTAGACCTTGCCGCTTCCGGTACCGACGGTCCATTGCCAGCCGAGGCGGTTGGCAGCGCGAGAACCGTCGAGCAGGTGGGCGAACATCTCGTCCTCACCGTCGCGCCACGTCGCCCCGGCACGGACAGCCCACTGGGAGGCCAGCCACATGCGAGTTTGGTTGACGAGCCAACCGTCCTCGTGCAATTCACCCACCACCGAGGACATGCAGTTCATCTCCTCGGGCCACGGCTGCGCGGTCCAGCCCTGTGGTCGCGGCTGTTCACGGCGAAGCGAACGGCCGAGATCGGATCCGGTGCGCGCGTAGAGGTGGCGTGCGTACTCCTGCCACATGAGCTCGTCGCGGTACCGGGAACGGTCGCGTGGGGGAGCGTCGGCGACCGCGTCCCATACCTCTCGCAGCGTCAGCAGTCCGTGGCGGATGTACGGCGACATGCGGCTTGCGCCTCGGCGATTCACCGGTAGAACGGTGCTGCGATCGCGCGCATATCCGGTGATGTCGAGTCCGGCCAGGGCGGCATCGGCAGCGGACTGCCCGCCGCGAATGCCACCCGCCGTGATGCCATCCGGCCCCTCGCGCGTCAGATCACCCAGATACTCGGCAACCCAGGCGCCGACGTCGTCGGTGGTGAAGCCGTCGGCGATGGACGGGGGAGGGGGCAGCTCGGGCATGCCGTCGGACTTCCCCATCGGCCCGGAAGGGAAACGCAGCTGTCAGGGGCGAGGTAATCGGCGATGGAGGGGGTTCGACGTCGTCCTCGTCGCCGGCCGACCCTGTTGCGGTACGGACGAGACCACGGCGGGCGTGTCCGCAGTGGCGCGCGAGGCGTCGTGCGCCTTCATCGCAGCGCTGTTTCCTCTGCCGAGAGCAGGCGAGGAGATCTGCCGTGCAGCTGCTTCTCCGCACTCCGGGCACGTCACCTGAGAGGGCGCGTCGGCCATGGAGAATCGCTGTTCGACGGGGGCGCAACGCTGTGCGCAGCGGAAGCTGTAAGTCGGCACGCATTCGAGAGTAGCGCGATGTGGCGCATCAGCAACGTTCCGGCACAACGTCATACAAGATTTACACGTCAGAATCGGCCGGATGCGCCAGAACGATGCAATGATCGAGGCAGGAGAATCCGCGCAACCGGAGGTGCTTCGTGCCCGAACTGCTGTTTCCGCTCGACTCGACGAAGGGTTTCACCGAACAGGAGATCGTCGGCCACAACCGATGGCATCCCGATATCCCGGCGGCGGTTACGGTCAAACCCGGCACGTCTTTTCGAGCGCATTGTCGCGAATGGTTCGACGGGGCCATCCGCAACGACGATTCGGCCGAGGACATCCTGAATGCGCCGCTCAACAACGTGCACACGCTGTCCGGGCCGTTCCATATCGAGGGAGCCGAGCCCGGTGATCTGTTGATCGTCGACATCCTCGACGTCGGGCCGATCCCGCAGGAGGATTCGGGTCCGTTGGCGGGCCAGGGCTGGGGTTATACGGGCATCTTCGCCAAGGAGAACGGCGGCGGGTTCCTCACCGATCGATTCCCCGACGCGTACAAGGCGATCTGGGATTTTTCCGGGCAGACCACAACATCTCGCCACGTCCCGCACGTGAAGTACACCGGCATCACCCATCCCGGCCTGATGGGGACTGCCCCGTCGGCGCAGTTGTTGGCCAAGTGGAATGCCCGTGAAGGTGCCCTGATCGCCACTGACCCCAATCGTGTCCCGCCGTTGGCGCTGGCTCCCGAACTCGACGGTGCGATTCTCGGATCGTTGAGCGGTGACGAGTTCTCCCGTGTTGCAGGCGAAGCCGCGCGCACGGCACCGCCCCGCGAGAACGGAGGAAACCAGGACATCAAGAACCTGACCAAGGGGACTCGCGTTTTCTATCCGGTGTTCGTGCCGGGCGCGAAGCTGTCGTTCGGAGACCTGCACTTCTCACAGGGAGACGGGGAGATCACGTTCTGCGGTGCCATCGAAATGGGTGGCTTCATGGACCTGCACGTCGACCTGATCAAGGGCGGCATGGAGACCTACGGGGTGAGCGAAAATGCGATCTTCATGCCCGGCAACACCGCACCGCAGTACTCGGAATGGATTGCGTTCTCCGGTATTTCGGTGACCGTGGACGGTGAGCAGAAGTATCTGGACTCCGACCTGTCCTACCAGAACGCATGCATGCACGCGATCGACTACCTCACCAAGTTCGGATACAGCCCCGAGCAGGCGTACCTGCTACTGGGATCGGCCCCGATCGAAGGACGCCTGTCCGGGGTGGTGGACATCCCGAACTCCTGTGCCACCGTGTACATCCCCACCGCGATCTTCGACTTCCCGATAGCGCCCTCGGCCAGCGGGCCGTTCCAAATCGACCCGGGAATGGGAGCGCCGAGAGCGCAGTTCTGATCGACTTCGCTTGATTTGTCGCAACTGTGGGTGCTCGAGGACATGGAACCGTGGCCTCACGAGCCTGCCGTAGGCGCGGTGCTATCGCCCACTACCGTCGGTACTAGCAGCCGCCTTACTAGTCGTGCGCGGAAAACAGCAGGGCTCCCGAGTCGGTACCTGCGTACGGTAGGCGGATGATGGTTCTCGCGAGCAGGACTGCGGTGTTGTCGCCGCCGGTCTTCTTCGTCTGGAAGGCTCTCATGTACCCCGATGTGCATCCGAAGAATCAAGGGTTCGCATGGCCGGTGATGTTCGAGGGTCAGCCGCTACCTCGCATTGTCGAGAGCAGCGAGTCCGACCGCGTCGTCTGGAGCTCGCCGTGGCCGAGCCACCCCGACGTCCTGCTGCAGTTCGACTTACGACCGAATACCCATCTCCGTTGGACGCTGTTGGCCCACGCGCCTGCGCCGAGTCTGCAGGCAATCGAATGGCTACGCGACCAGGTGAGCCATCTGGTGAACATCGACCTGCGCAACGCGACCGGACATTGAACTGTCATCGGTTACCGCCGCTCGGTCCGTAGGGATACTGCTTACCGACGGCGAACCACAGGATCGGCCCGACGATCGGCAGAATCGATGCAACGAGAACCCAGGCCAACTTGGCTAGAGATCCTAGATAGGGGTCGCGGGCAATCGAAACAACAGCCATAGCGAACAGGGCAAGCGCGATCGCGCTGCCGGCAGAAATCATGGCTCCTAACGTAGCTCAATCCGCGTTGCGGACAACCTCGATCAGCCTGTTCGCGAAACTGGTTGCGGTGATGACCAATCCGTTGTTCAGTTGAGGATCCAGCACCGCGCTGCGACCCGCGGCGACAGCGGGGAGGTTCTGCCACGCGGCGATTCCGTCGATCTGGGTCGGATCGGTGGTCTGGTGGAAGATGAACTCCGCATCCGCGATCTGGTTCAGATTCTCGACCGACAGTCGATAGTTCCCCTCCTCGTCCTCGGGGTTGTTCTGCAGCACAGTGAATCCCATATCCGTGGCGACCGCGTTGCCTAGGTAGTTGGTCCACACGATGACGTATCCCTTGGCAACCGGCTCGCTGGTGATGAGGGCGATCCTGCGACCGTTCGTGACCGCGGCCGCGTCGTCGATGGTTCGGTGGTACTCGTCCAGGCGCGGCTGCACTGTGTCGAGTAGCCCGATGGCCGAGAACTGGTCGACGGTGTACTGCTCGAAATTCGGTTCGTTGACTTCGACGGGGAGGACCGGTGCGATCTTGGTCAGTTGCTCGTTTCCGTACCAGTCGAGCCGCCATCCATTGGCGCGCATCACAATGAGATCGGGAGACAGCGCGGCGATCTCCTCTGCCGCTGGGCCGTCGGGACCACCGATGACCTCCGTCTGCGCGTCCAGCAGTCCCTCGAACTGCCCCGCGGGACGCGCGCCGGGCTGGAAGGTGTTGCCGGTGGCAATGATGGGATATCCGGCCAACAGGGCGAATTCGAGATCCCCTCGCCCCTCCATCACGACCACGCGGGTGGGTCGCGTAGGAACGGTGACATCGAAGCCGTCGCCCGTCATCCGCACAGTCTCCGAGGTCGTAGCTGCCGCATCCTGGCTGCGGGGCGAGCAGGCGGAAACGAGTGCAGCAGCCCCGGCGAGTACGAAGAACCCACGTCGATCGAGGGTGCGCGAGGACAAGAATCGAGATGACATTGGGATAGGCTACCCTTTGTCTTCTGTTGGGGGCGGTCGGACCTGGTGCGTCGCCAGCTGTGCTGTCAGTACCCTTCGGTGTGAGAAGCACGGTCACGATGCGATGGATCGTGAATCCGTAGGCAGCCGAGCAAAATCGATGGGGTGAGTATGAGCACCGAGGTCAACCCGACACTTCCGTTGGCGTTCGATCTCGCGTGGATGGGTGCGGTTGTTCTGTGGCTGGGCCTCGTGGCTGCCGCGTGGGTGTCGATTCTTCGGAGCAACAAGGCTCGTCGGGGATCCGCGTTCTGGTGGTGTCTGCTCGTCTTGCTCATGCCGATCACCGGTGCGCTGATCTGGTTCGTCGCCCGCCCGCGCAACTTCGATACCGATCAGCGCACGAGTTCGTAGCGCGCCAGCCACAGTCCCGTCAGTACTTCCTGATCCTCGGTGTGCACAAAGCCGAGTGATTCGTACAACCTGCGGGCCGGCGCGTTGTCTCGTCCGGTGGCCACCTGCACACGTTGTCCCACAATCGAATCCAGCATGCCAGTGACCAACCTGCGTCCGATGCCCTGTCGGTGAGCGTGCGGTGCGACAATCAGACGGTCGATCTCGGCCTCGGACCACGCTGCAGCGCCGAGGATTTCGTCACTCTCCCGCGCGACGAGCCAGTGGACCTGTGCAGCGCACAGATCGTCCACCGACTCGTGCAGCAAAGGGATTCGGTCGTCGCCGATCAGTCCCGCCTCGACTGCATACGACGCCCTCTGCACCGCGAGAATCTGCTCGGCCAACGGTCGATCAGAAGAAGGGTCGACGCGAACGATCTCAATAGCGACCACCGGCGGGTGCCGGCAGTGCGTCGAGGGCAGCGAGGTGGTCCGGGCTCAAGGTGAGCGAGGCTGCACCCGCGTTCTCGTCCAGACGCGAGGTGCGTCGAGTACCGGGAATCGGGACCACGTGCTCGCCCTGCGCCAGAACCCAGGCCAGGGCCACCTGCGCAGGCGTCGCGCCGAGTTCGTCGGCGACGGCCGCGATGGCGTCGACGATCACGAGGTTCGCATCGAGATTGTCCTGGCTGAAGCGTGGCAATCGCGAACGGAAATCGTCTGCAGCAGGCGTGGTTCCGCGAAAGTTGCCGGTCAGGAAGCCGCGGCCCAGGGGTGAGAACGGCACGAATGCCGCACCGTTGTCTTGCGTCCACTTCAGCGAGGTGGCGAGGTGATCGCGCGTCCACAGGGACAGCTCCGACTGCACTGCAGAAATCGGGTGCACCTGCTGGGCCCGATCGAGTTGCTCGACGGAGAACTCCGAGACACCCAGTGCCCGAACCTTTCCGGCCTGCACGGCCTCGGCCATCGCGCCGATGCTGTCTTCGACGGCCACCTCGGGATCGGGACGGTGCAGGTAGTAGAGATCGATGTGGTCGACGCCCAGGCGGCGCAGCGAATCGTCGATTGCCGAACGTAGGTGTTCGGGCTTGCCGTTGGGGCCCGAAATGACCGGCTCTCCGGCGTCGCCGACGTGGGAAACGAGCCCACCTTTGGTCGCGAGGGTCACCTCGTCGCGTCGGTTCCCGATGGCTTTGCCGACGACTTCCTCGTTGGTGAACGGGCCGTACACGTCTGCCGTATCGATGAAGTTCACGCCCAGGTCGAGGGCGTGCCCGATGACGCGATCGGGGGTCTCCGTTCGATCGTCGGCCTTGTATGCCCAGGTCATTCCCATGCAGCCCAAGCCAATGGCACCCACCTCGGGGCCGTCGTTCCAGAGGGTGCGGGTCAGTACTGTGCGTTCGCTCATGTACTCGACCATAGAGAAGTAAAAGCGTTGTCGCTTGGACTCACCGGGCGACTAGCATCGCCGCATGGCTCTTCCGCACTCGAAGGTGTATTTCGGCGACCGCTTGGTGGACGCGCAGGAGGCGACGCTCGGGGTCGCGACCTCGGCCGTTCTGTACGGGCTCAGCGTCTACACGGTGTTCCCGGTTCAGGTGGACGGTGATCGGCGTACGGCTTTCCGGTTGCTCGATCACTATCAGCGACTCGTCGAATCCTGCAAGATCATCGGCATCGACACGTTCGCCTCGCAGTGGACGTTCGAGAAGTTCGTGCAGGCGACGCGCGATGTGGTCGCCGCCAACGCCCCGACGACCGAGGTCTACGTTCGAGCTACCGTCCACGTGGACGAGTCGATCCCCGGAACGCGGGTGCGTGGCCTGCACACCACGGTGTCCATCTTCCTGTACGACGCCAATCCCATTGTCCCGCAGGACGGCATGCGGTTGAAGACAAGTGTCTGGCGTCGAATTCCCGACTATGCCATTCCCTCCCGTGCCAAGGTGAACGGTGCGTACGTCAATTCCGTTCTGGCCAAACAGGATGCAATCGACAGTGGCTTCGACGACTGCATCTTCCTCGACATCAACGGCCATGTCTGCGAACTCAGTGCCGCGAACATCTTCCTCGTGCGGAACGGAGTGCTCGTCACCCCCGACGTCACCAGCGACATTCTCGACGGCATCAACCGTCGGACGATTCTGACCCTGGCGCGCGAAGAAGGGCTGACCGTCCAGGAGCGCACCGTCGATCTCACCGAGCTGTACATCGCCGACGAGGTCTTCGTCTGCGGCACGTCGGCCGGAGTAGCCCCGGTGTACGAGATCGATGGTCGCGCAATAGGAACGAAGCAGTCGGGCCCGGTGACACTCACTCTACGAAAGCGTCACCAGGCCGCGCTCACCAGCGACGAAGTGCACGGCTGGGTGAGTGTGCTGTGAGTGCTACGCCGGGCAGGTCGAGGTGAGTCCGGCGATCAATGCTTCGGTGGCCGGCTGTTCGAGTGGGTCGGCGGCGGGGTTCGACCCGGCCGTGGTCCAGGCCAGCGATACCTGACGCTGCCCGTCCGGGCTCGAGAACGCGTAGGTGCGGTAGCCGAAGCCGTTGCCGCGGTTGCCGAACACGAGCTCACCCGAACCCGGGTTGCACGCGTCTCCGCCCAGCAGCAGGCCGAGTCCGTACGTGGATGGCGTCACGACCTGCATCTCGTCGATCAGGTTCTGCGGGATCAGCGTGCCGTCGAACAGCGCTCTGAAGAAGGTGTTCATGTCTGCCACGGTGGAGACCACGGCAGCCCCCGACGACCAGATACTGGCGTCGTAATCGGTGACGTCGGTGTAGGTTCCGTTCCCCAGCACGTAGCCGTGCAACGCGTCGGGGTCGAGCGTGGAATCGGTGGGGTACGTCGAGTCGGTCATCTCCAGCGGATCGAAGATCCTGTCCTGCAACGACTGTCCGATGGACTTGCCATCGAGGTCGGCGACGATCTGACCGAGCAGGACGTAGTTGGTGTTGGCGTAGCCGAATTCCTGACCGGGCTCACTCGTCCAGGGCATGGACACAGCCCGGTCGATCAGTTCGTCGTCGGTGACGGCATCGGTTGCGCGTGCGGCGATCTGCTCGGCGGAATCGAATCCGGTGAAGTAGTCGGGAACGCCACTGGTGTGATCGAGTAGTTGGCGAACGGTGACCGGCTTGGGTAGTACTCCGGGAAGCAGTTCGTCGACCTGCTGATCGAGCTCGAGTTTCCCCTCGTCCACGAGTTGGAGCACCACGGCAGCAACCATGGCCTTGGTGACGCTGGCGATGCGGACCGGATCCTCGGCGGACGCAGCCTCGGTACCGTCGCGCTCGACGAGACCGGCCGCTCCCGACCACGAATCCTCGCCGTCGCGTATCTGCGCGACAGCGGCGACGGATCCGGCGTCGACCAGGGCGTCCAGGGCTGCCTGAACGTCGTCGGTCTTGATGCTCCCTGTGGAGGGCGTGGTGGTGGTCGGCTCGACGGTGGACGGCTCGTCCGTCGACGAGCATCCACTGACCAGCAGGGATGTCGACACTGTGAGGGCGGCGAGGATTCGTAGCTTGCTCATGTCTTCGACGCTAACGCCGACCTGCGAAGGATTTCAGTGTCAAATGTCAGTGATTTTCGATGAGTGGACGCACCGCATCGTTCGGCGCGCTGGTCAGCGACCGACCCGGCCCGCACTCGAATCGAGCAGAACCTCGGCCGCAGTCTTTGCCGCAGCGGCGGATTCGGCCAGTTCGGTGATGGCCGCGGTGGTTTGAGCACCTTCGGCGAGCAAGGCAATCTGCAGCCCGACGGTGGGCTCACATCCGGCCTCGACCGCCAATCGGGTGACGTAGTCGATGAAGTTCTTCTTGTGCTGATGCGCGGCGTCGGCAACCTCGGGCATGGTGGCACCGAGTTCGCCGAAGGAGTTGATGAAGGCACACCCGCGGAAGTCGTCCTCACGAAACCAGTGGTCCAGGAAGTCGAAGATCGACAGCAGCTTCTCTCGAGGGGACTCGTGGGCAGCGGCTTCGGCGTGGATCCCGTTGTTCCACTGCTGTGTTCGACCGCGAAGCACCTCGGCGACGATGGCGGTCTTCGACGGAAACAGTGAGTACATGCGCTTGAGGGAGATACCCGCGCTGCTGCGAAGCTCGTCCATTCCGACGGCCTGGATTCCGCGCGCATAGAACAGTGCATCCGCTGCTCGGATGACGTCGTCGCGTCCGAGTTCGGTACCCATGACCCACCTACCCCTTGCCGAGAGAACCAACGTTCTCTACAGTAGTCCACACGCGGTGAGAACGACCGTTCTCACCCGTCGAGCTGCAGGACAACAGGAAGGCAGGATCATGGCGTACATCACCGTCGGAACCGAGAACTCCACCCCCGTCGAGGTCTACTACGAGGATCACGGCACCGGTCAGCCGGTCGTGCTCATCCACGGCTACCCGCTCGACGGCAACTCCTGGGAACGTCAGTCACGGGCGCTACTCGACGCCGGCTACCGCGTCATCACCTACGATCGCCGCGGATTCGGCCAGTCGAGCAAGCCGACCGTCGGATACGACTACGACACCTTTGCCTCGGACCTGGACAAGGTGCTCACCGAGCTCGACCTGAACGATGTCATCCTGGTCGGATTCTCCATGGGCACAGGTGAACTCGCGCGGTACGCGGCGAAGTACGGCACGGATCGCGTCGCGAAGTTCGCGTTCCTCGCCTCGCTCGAGCCGTTCCTGCTGCAGACCGACGACAATCCCACCGGCGTCCCGCAGTCGGTGTTCGACGGCATCGACAGTGCCGCGCGGGAGGATCGCTTCGCCTGGTTCGAGAACTTCTACAAGGACTTCTACAACCTCGACGAGAACCTCGGGACTCGCATCAGCGAGGCCGCAGTACGTGCGAGCTGGAACACCGCGACCGGTAGCGCTCCCGTGGCCGCCTATGCCGTCGTGCCCACGTGGCTCGAAGATTTCCGCGGTGATGTGGAGAAGGTGCGCGAATCGGGCAAGCCGACGCTGATCCTGCACGGCACGGCCGACAACATCCTGCCGATCGATTCCACCGGACGTCAGTTCCACAAGGTGTTCCCGGAGGCGACGTACGTCGAGGTCGACGGCGCACCGCACGGACTGCTGTGGACGCACTTCCAGGAAGTGAACGACGCGCTGCTCGCGTTCGTGAAGTAAGAGCAGACGGCGGCAGGCATCCGGGCCTGCCGCCGTTCGTGGGCTAGACCGCGACGACGCCGTCGTGGTCGCTGTAGACGATCTCGCCCGGGTTGAAGGTGACTCCGCCGAAGCTGACCGGCACGTTCTTCTCACCCGATCCGGTTTGCGTGCTCTTGCGCGGGTTCGTTCCCAGTGCCTTGACGCCGATGTCGAGTGTGCGCAGGATCGCCGAGTCGCGTACCGCGCCGTTGACGATGACTCCGGCCCATCCGTTGGTGACACCTCGGCCCGCGATGATGTCTCCGACCAGTGCGGTGTGAACGCTTGCATCGCCGTCGACCACCAGAACGCCACCGTTGCCCGGCTCGCTCAGCGTCTGCTTGACCAAGAGATTGTCCTGGAAGCAGCGGATGGTGGTGATGGGCCCCGCGAATTCGGTGTGCTTGCCGAACTGGATGAACTGGGTGTCGCAGCTGCGGATGTCGGGACCGATCTCGTCGGCCAGATCAGCTGTTGCCTTGAATTCCACAGGTGAAGTCATGCGGCACAGACTATCGCTCGCTCGTCAGCCCCGGCCGTGACGCCGTTCGTAGTCGTCGCGAGTGCGGTCGGCCCGGCTCTGCGCCTTGGCGTTGATCAACTGCGGGTCGAGGCCGTGGATCAGCAGACGATGCCGCCGATAGACGTTCATCAGGGCAATCGAGAAGTACACCAGCGGGATGAACAGCAGCGACATCATCGCCAGGGACATCCACAGCGGCCCCGGGATCAGCAGGAACAGCAGCAGTAGCGGGATGACGGGCACGGTGAATCGGGCGATGTAGCGGACCTGGGCGCCGTTACCCACGAGATCCTTGCGGACCCAGTCCTGCATGGATTCGGGCAGCGTGCGGCCGAACGAATAGCCCAGAAACTGCAGTGGAGTAGGCGTCGTGCGTTCGGTGGTCATCGCGCAATGCTAGTCCCACAAGAGTTGGTACAAGTCACCGTTGACTGCGGTTTATCTCATATGTGACGATAACGTCAGTTGATACGCCGTTGTTCGGACATCGGAAGAGGCTCCTCGGACATGATCGATCGCAGAACCCTGCTCGGCGCGCTGGGTGCCGCAACGATCTCCGGAGTTGCCCTCTCGACGTTGCCGTCTGCGACCGCATCGGCATCGCCCACTCCGGGCGCCGGTGGAGTGATCGACGTCCATTCGCACATGGTTCCCGACTTCTACCTGCGTGAGGCCATCGCGTCGGGCATCGTCTTTCCCGACGGTATGCCGAAGTGGCCGAGCTGGTCGGTCGGTGAACACCTGCAGATGATGGACGGTTGCGGCATCGACAGCGCGATCCTGTCCGTCTCGTCACCCGGGGTGCATTTCGGCGACGACGGCAAGGCCGCCGATCTCGCCCGACGCGTCAACGATTTCGGTGCCGGGGTGGTGGCGAGCGAACCCCGACTCGGATTCTTTGCGTCGCTACCGCTGCCGAACGTCGTCGACTCGACGGCCGAG
Organism: Rhodococcus sp. 14-2483-1-2; assembly: GCF_002259405.1. Classification (GTDB taxonomy): domain Bacteria; phylum Actinomycetota; class Actinomycetes; order Mycobacteriales; family Mycobacteriaceae; genus Rhodococcoides. The sequence goes on from NZ_NPFW01000009.1 coordinate 210,792, forward strand.
GCCATCCGAGCGCTCGATCGACTCGGTGCCGACGGCGTGACGGTGATGTCCAACGCCGGCGGCATGTACCTGGGCAACGCCGTGCTGACGCCCTTGCTTGCGGCGCTGGACGCGCGATCGGCGGTCGTGTTCGTACATCCCACGTCACCGCCGAATGCTGCTGCGGTATCGCTCGGGCGTCCGGCACCGATGATCGAGTTCCTTTTCGACACAGCGCGAACCGTCGTCGATCTGATTCTGCTGGGCGTGGTCGATCGATTCCCGAACATTCGCTGGGTGTTCACTCACGGCGGTGGAGTTCTGCCGCTGCTGGCGGACCGGGTCGATTTCTTCCGTACCCAGGTGGGCCTGGGGACCCCGACCACGCCGGATGTGCTGCAGCGCTTGTGGTTCGACCTCGCCGGAACTCCTATCCCGCGGCAGTTGCCCGCGTTGCTGTCGAGCGTCGGCCCCGATCGTCTGGTGTACGGCAGCGACTACTGCTTCACGCCGATCGCCGCGGTACAGGAGCAGCTGCGATCACTCGACGCCGGTGCCGCGAACGGCGGACTCGGGAACTGGCGCGCAGCCACATCCGGCAACGCCCGCCGACTGCTCGATCTCTGAACCGAAAGAGGTGGACACTGCCGATGAAAACGCAAGCACTGCAACCGATCTCCGAGCACTGGGATTGGCAGATGAATGCCGCCTGCCGCTCGATGCCGGTCTCGATGTTCTACCCGCCCCTGGGTCTACGGGGATACTCGCTGCGAAACCTCGAGCGACAGGCGAAGCTCGTGTGCGATCGATGCCCCGTGATCGAGCGCTGCCTGCAACACGCACTCGACTCCGACGAAAGGCACGGAGTCTGGGGTGGATCGACCGCACACGAGCGGTCCGCGATGGTTCGCGTCAGCCCTGACGAGCGGCGTTCGCGACAATGACATCGCGAATGTACTGCGCCAAGCCCGACGCAATGTCGTTGTAGTGCTTGGCGAATCGCTCGTCTGCGATGTACATCTCCGCGAGGTTCACCTGCATCTCGTAACCGCAGTCGTAGTACCGCTCGATGGAAGCCCGATGCCGTTCGGCCAGTAACCCGGCCTCGGCGGAATCCGGCGACACACCCCGCTGCATCGCGGCCGCGAGATCCGCTTCCAGCACATCCGTTTCGGCCTTGACGGCCTTCCAATCGTCCTTGGTGAACGACGCCGTTCGCTGCTGTGACTGCTTCCACTCGTCGGTCTCGCCCCAGCGTTGCTCGGCTTCCTCGGCGTACTCCTCGCCGGGCCAGTTGTCACCGAAGATCTCGCGCTGCTCCTCGGGAGTCAGTTGCATACCCATCTTCTTCGCCTCCATCATCTTGTCCACGGCCGCAGCCATTGCGTGCAAGTGATCGATCCGCTCGTTCAACAACTCTCGTTGCCGACGCAGATGCGCCATGGCATCGGCCGCCGGGTCGTCGAGCAACGCCGCGATGGCGTCGAGCGCAAACCCGAGTTCGCGGTAGGTCAGCACCTGATGCAGCCGTTCGACATCGGCCGACGAGTACGTCCGATAGCCCTTCGGGGTTCTACCCGACGGCACCACCAACGCGATCTCGTCGTAATGATGCAGCGTTCTGACGCTGACACCGACCAACCGTGCGACGGCGCCGACCTGCATGCCGACCTGGACGTCAACCGAACTGTTCGCGGACGAATCACTCACGAAGGACACTGTGCTGCCTCCCGTGGCGTGAGGGTCAAGCCGCGCTGCTGGCCTCCATGGTCGTTCCGCAGGCTCCACTCCTAACGGGTCACACGTTCGCAGCCGGAGGTGGATTCTCCGGCGAGCCGCTGCCCGAGCCAATCGTATGCGCCGGGACGGCCGTTGGTCTGCGCCAGCGAATGATCCCCGGGAACCAGTTCGAGGCGAACCGACGCTCCCGCAGCGCACCACTGGTCCTGCACGGCCTCGGCACCTTCCTTGGGAATGAGGAAGTCCTGCAGACCCTGGTAGATGTAGATCGGTGCGTCCGGCTTCGTCTGGCCCATCCGGTTCTCTTCGACGACGGCCTTGGTGATCGGGTGGTCGAAGACATCGGGCACGTTGGAGAGGTTTCGCTGGTCCAGCAGCAACAGTCCCGAATACGACAACACATCGACGCATTGATCCTTCTGCGCCAAAGCCAGTCGCTTTCCGTTGTCGTTGGCGAGCTCCCGCATCTCCGGGTACTCCCTGGACAACCCGATCGTCGCCGCAGTGAACAGACCGGAACCGATCTGGCCGTTCAGTGAGGTCTGCAGAATCTTGTAGTCGGTGGGCGGGCCACCGAACGCGACACCGGCGATGTTCAACTCTGGCGCGTACTCGGGAGCCAACTGCGCGGCCCAACCGGAGGCGATGGCACCGCCGGAGTAACCGGTGATGCCGATCGGAGCGTCCGCAGCCACTCCTGCACTCCGGGATGCGCGTAAGCCGTCGAGCACGGTGTGTCCGGAGACGAGACCGGCCGAATAGGCCTGCCGAGGACCCTGGTAGTCGGTGACGACCACCGTGTAACCGCGGTCGAGCAGAATCCGGACCTGGTCGATTTCCTTGTTGTTGCCCCGCGGCAGGGTGTACGACGGCGCGCACTGATTACCCAGTGAGTCCGTTGCCTCGTTGTACGCGATGACGGGACGATCTCCGGCTCCGGTCCAGGGCGCGGTGGGCGTCAGGACCGTCGTCGCCGCTGCGATGGGTCGGTTCTTGGAGTCGGTCGAGCGAAAGAGCAACTGCACGGACGACGCCTGGGGAGTCACCGCGACATCTCGACGGTTCAGCATCGTGCCTGGCTGCAGGTTCTCGAATCCGGCCGGCGGATCGAACCATGGATCACCGAGTGAGGTGGGGAGATACGCATCCGGATCGCTCGGCGGAGCGATGAAATCCTGCAGAGGATCGGCCTGGGCCGACCCTACGAACGACAGCATCAATGCTGCGGCTCCGGCCAGAACGAGTGCCTTGCGCATGTGTTTCCCACCCTGTTGCTCCGTACGCCCCGACGTCCGGTAGACCACGGACCATCGTGCCATACGGTGGCGCGATTTCGGGTCTGTGAACTGAGCCAGCGAGCAGGTAGGTTGTCTGTTACTCAGAACACTACTCACCAGTAGGGACACGTCCATGCCAGCACCGTCCGCCTCGACCTTCTCCCGGCTCGCCGATCTCATCGCCATCCCCGACGCCGAATCGCGGCCGACGAAGACCATCACCGAGGTGTTCACCGGCAAGGAGCTGGCGACCATCCCGGTCGGCACCGCCGCCGACGCGACCGCCGCGATCGCCCGCGTTCGCTCAGCTCAGGTGGCATGGGCCAAGCGTCCCGTGTCCGAGCGCGCCGAGATCTTCCACCGCTACCGCGACCTGGTGCTCGCCCACCGCGACGAGCTGATGGACATGGCGCAGGCCGAGACGGGCAAGTCCCGCGCCGCTGCCCTCGAAGAGGTTCTCGACATCTCGATGACCGCGCGGCACTACGCGCGCACCGCCGCGAAGCTGCTGGCCCCGAAGAAGGTCACCGGCATGCTGCCCGTGCTGACCAAGACCCGGATCCGGTACCAGCCCAAGGGCGTCGTCGGAATCATCTCCCCGTGGAACTACCCGATGACCCTCGCGGTGTCCGACGCCATCCCGGCACTGCTGGCAGGCAACGGCGTCGTGCTCAAGCCGGACAGCCAGACGCCCTACTGCGCGCTCGCCTGCGTCGAACTGCTCTACAAGGCAGGTCTGCCCCGTGACCTGTTCGCCGTGGTTCCCGGCCCGGGTTCGGCGGTGGGAACAGCCATCGTCGAGAACACCGAGTACGTCATGTTCACCGGCTCCACCGCCACCGGTCAGCTCCTGGCCGAGCAGGCCGGGCGTCGACTCATCGGATTCTCCGCCGAGCTCGGCGGCAAGAACGCGATGATCGTCGCCAAGGGTGCCAACCTCAGGGAAGTGTCCGACGCGGCCGTGCGGGCCTGCTTCTCCAACTCCGGCCAGCTCTGCATCTCCATCGAACGTATCTACGTCGAGAAGTCGATCGCCGCGGAGTTCACCGAGAAGTTCGGTCAGCGGGTGCGCAACATGAGCCTCGGAGCCGACTACGAATTCGGCATCGAGATGGGCAGCCTCATCTCCGAGGACCAGATCAAGACCGTCTCGGCCCACGTCGACGACGCCAAGGTCAAGGGCGCGACCGTCGTCGCAGGCGGCAAGGCCCGCCCCGACATCGGCCCGCTGTTCTACGAGCCGACGCTGCTGGCCAACGTCACCGAGGACATGGAATGCGCGGCAACCGAGACCTTCGGGCCGCTGGTGTCGATCTACCCCGTCGCCGACGTCGACGAGGCCATCGAGAAGGCCAACGACACCGAGTACGGACTCAACGCCAGTGTGTGGGCCAAGACCAAGGCGCAGGGCGAAGCCATTGCAGCACGGCTGCATTCGGGCACCGTCAACGTCGACGAGGGCTACGCACCGACGTGGGGCACCACCGGCGCTCCGATGGGCGGCATGGGCGTGTCCGGTGTCGGACGCAGGCACGGCACCGAGGGCCTGCTCAAGTACACGGAGTCGCAGACCATCGCGACGACGCGTCTGCTCAATCTCGGTGGGCCGCGCGGACTTCCGCCGAAGCTGTGGGCAAAGATCATGCCGCCCTTCGTCAAGGCGCTGAAGTACATTCCGGGTCGGTAGTACCGGGCCCGGTTGTGGCAGCGTCGACGACGGGGGAGGGGCTATCTCGCTCGTAGGACCGAGATGCTCAGTGCCCTGGTGTAGATCGAGTCGGTGTAGATCGAATCGGCTTCGACTCGATCGAACATCGGCCACGACTGCCGATCGATTCCCTCGTCGTCGAACGTCGCAACGGGTATGTCCCACACGGTGGATCCGGTTCTGACGTCGATTCCGCGCAGCACTTCCGGTCCGAACAGCGTGGCCACGTCACCGTCGAGCGCGCCGACCTCCGCGAAGGTTCCCGATTCGCGACTCCACAGCGTGTTCCCGGTGTCGAGGTCGAGCGCGGATTCGGTGGCGGTGTCGTTGTTGCGCAGCAGTGCCACCGAACCCGTGATGGCGTAGGCCAGTCCGTGCGTGGACAGGAATGCCGCGGCGGGGGCGGTGATGTCCGACGGAACAGCCCAGGCCAGACTCTCGTCGGTCCACACGGGTTCGGGATTCGACGGCCGATAGCCGCCCGTCCCGAGCAGTAGCGGGCTCTCCTCGGCGGGGGAATCGAACGTCGGCTGCTGCAGGGTCACGGAATCCGTTGCAGCGAGCACGGTTCCGTCGGTGTCGACGATCTCCGAACCCACGATCGTGTTGGGGTCCGAGCAGTCGGTCCGCACCACCCGCACTGCGCCGTCGCGCGCGGCGTTGCCCGAACGAGCGCAGTCGGGAATCGTTCTGGACCACAGGTTGTCGCCGGTGTCGAGGTCGAAGGCGAACACTCCTCGGCCGTCGTCGAACAGTCCGATTCCGTTCTCGGTGTGCAGCGTGGACGCGAACGGTGCACCCGGCGAGGCCCTGGAATCGAACTGCACCGACCAGTCCGCGTCGAGGGCGTCCGCCGTGCCGCGAGACACCGTCGCCCTGGCACCCTCGCGCACCGCCCGGGTGGCGTACACATGGCCGTCCGCGGTGGTCAGACTCGTGATCGGAAAGGTTGCGTCCCGAGTACTGGACTCCCCGGATTCGGCGTCGACAGTGAGGATTTCGGATGTCGTGCCGGTGTTGCCGCGGTAGCAGACGATCTGCCCGTCGACGAATTCCTCACCGCAACCCACGACATCGTCCGCGGGGGTGCGCCAGAGCACCGAGCCGTCCGCGATGCTCAATCCCACCAGGGTCGCGTCGACGAACTCTCTGCCGTCGAGACGGCCGACGAGCGTGACGACCGTCGACCCGTCGGAGATGGAACCGGACTCCATCGAATCGATGGCGCTGCCGTGGACGGGATCGCGAAATTGACCACCTTCGATACCCACATCCGACGGAGAGAGGGACCATCCGAGACCGGGAGCAGACCCTGTTGCACCGTCGACGGGGGTGCCGGCCGTCGGCTGCCGCTGCTCGGTTGTGCACGACGCGCAGACCAGCGTTGCTGCCAGGACCGCGGCGGCGGAGATCCGGAGACGACGTGTCATGAAGGATTCTCCCGCCTGTGCAGAACCGAAAGAAGGTGGCCGGTCCGTTCTTCGAAGCATAGAGAACGAAAGTTCCCCGCACTCCCTGTGGGGGTGCGGGGAACTGCCGTGACGGGTGGCCTGGTCGACGCTTGGCCTAGTTGACGCTCTGTCCGTTCAGGCCGGCGTGTGCGTAGTGATTGCGACTGTCGGGAATGTGGTTGTCTCCCAACACTCGAGCAATCTGCTGCTCGCTGAGTCCGAGGCGACGGAGCCGCTCGCACACTGCATCGAAATCGAGCATCTTCGCGTCGAGTTCCTGCTGCAGTTCGATCACCTCGGCGCGGATGGCCTCGGCCTCGTCCAGTGCGGCCAACGTGTCCTTCGGCTCGGGCAACAGCAGAGCGAGCAGTCGATCACGAGCATCGGTGCTCAGGCCCTCGAAGGGACGCTGACCCGGCTGAGCCTCGTGCCGACCCTCGGCGCGACGATCGGTGTCGTACTCGGCGGAGACGTAATCCTGAGTGGCACCGAAGGACGGGATTTCGGCGAGCTGATCCTGCGGCTCGTCCTTCGGTCCCTGTGCAGGGGCCGACGCGATGTCGATCGTCTGGCGCAGTGGGCGATTCGGAATGAAGACGACTGCGATCAGCGTGACGATCGCGACGAAGCCGGCGATCATGAAGATGCGACCGGTTGCGTCACCGTACGCGGTGCGGACGACTTCGAGGACCGGAGCGGGCAGTGAGGTGAGATCGAGTGATCCACCGCCGCCCGACGAGCTGTCGACGCCGAGCTGGGCCAGGCCGGCTGCGGACTTGTCGGCCACCCGGGTTGCCAGCAGCGATCCGAGAACGGAGACACCGATCGCGCCGCCGAAGGTACGGAAGAACGCAACCGTCGACGATGCCGCACCGACGTTCTGCACACTGACCGTGTTCTGCACTGCGAGAACGAGATTCTGCATCAGCATGCCGGTACCGAGGCCGACGATGGTGATGAAGATGCCGACCGTCACCAGGCTGGTGGCGTGATCGATGGTGCCCAGGAGCAGGAATCCGATCACCAGCAGGATGGAACCGGTGACGATGAACGGCTTCCACTTACCGAACTTGGTGATGAGCTGACCGGAGCCGACGGAGGCGACGAGCATGCCGAACACCAGTGGGATGGACAGCAATCCGGCCTCGGTCGGGGTGTAGCCGCGAGCGGTCTGGAAGTACTGGCCGAGGAAGGTGGTGGCTCCGAAGAGGCCGACACCGACGGCGATGGAGGCGACGATGGCCAGGCCGGTCGTGCGCTCGGTGACGATCTTGAGCGGGATGATCGGCGACTTGTGCCGAGCCTCGACGATGATCGTCAGAACCAGCAGCAGAACTCCGCCGCCCACCAGGTAGGCAGTCTCGCGGGAGAGCCAAGCGTAGTAGTCGGCCTTGCCTGCGAACGACACCCACACGAGGAGAACGGAAACGCCCGCGGTGAGCAGGAGTGCGCCGAGCCAGTCGATGGAGACGTTGTCCTTGCGGACGGTCTTGATGTGCAGGGTCTTCTGCAGCAGGCCGAGAGCGACAACTGCCAGCGGCACGCAGACGAAGAAGCACCAGCGCCAGCCGAGGGGGCTGTCGACGATGACGCCGCCCAGGATCGGACCACCGGACATCGACACGGCCATGACGGCACCGGTGTAGCCGGAGTAGCGGCCGCGATCACGCGGGGAGACGATGGTGCCGATGATGGCGATGACGAGAGCCGTCAGGCCACCCATGCCGATGCCCTGCACCACGCGTGCGGCCAGCAGGACCGGCACGTTGTGTGCGAAGCCGGCGATCAAGGAGCCCGCGACGAAGATGACGATCGCGCTCTGGACCAGCACCTTCTTGTTGAACAGGTCGGCGAGCTTGCCCCAGATGGGCGTGGACGCGGCATTGGCCAGCAGGGCCGTGGTGATGACCCAGGCGTACGCGGTCTGCGAACCCTTCAGATCACCGATGATGGTGGGCAGTGCCGTCGAGACGATCGTGGTGCTCAGCAGCGCGGTGAACAGCGCGGCCAGCAGGCCGGTGAGGGCTTCGAGGATCTGGCGATGCGACATCGCGTCGGGATCGACGACTGCCTGATTGGGCGGAGTTTCCGCAGATGTTGTCATGTTCTATCTCGCAATCAATTCAATGCGGGCCACGTCCTGGTGCTGAGCGTGGGCGTCTTCGGTGAAGGTGTCGTTCAGTTTGCGGATCGAGTCGAGTGCTTCGAGTGCCTCGGACTCGCTCCAGCCGCTCAGCATTTCTGCCAGGCGGCGTGCACGTCTGTCCCAAATTTGCTTCAGTCGAACCTGACCGAGGTCCGACACACAGACCCGCGACGCACGTTTGTCGTCGGGATCCGGATGCCGATCGATGTAGCCGAGGTCGACGAGATCTGCGATCTGCCGGCTGAGGGCGGACTGACTGACGCAGAGCCTGCTGGCCAGGTCGGTCTGTCTGCATTCGCCCTCGGTCGCCAGGATGGCCAGAACTCCGGTCAGGGCCTGCGGTAGGGGTGAATCCTCGACTCCGGTGGTCACGGCCCGCTTCAGCGTGCGCCCGAAGAGAAATACCTCTTCGACCAACGACTCCGCTGTCGTGGATTGAACTGCCATGAGTGCTCCAACGATGAGGGTGATTTACTTGCTGTCTGCAACCATATATATACATACATGCGCTAAGCAAATAATATTCCTGTCTCGTGGGTCACAGTGACGGGTCTGCTGGGGCTAGGGGGAGATCCGAACGGGGGATCGGCTCCCCGGATGTGGATTTGGGCCTCCGATTGCAGTCACAAATCCGAAACTGGGGAGCCGATCCTGGGCACGGGGCAGGGGGATACAGTCCGGGCATGGACGTTGTGCGCGCGATGCCACTGCTCACTGTCACCGATCTCGACGCGACGCTGGACGCGTACGTCCAGGTGACCGGCATGGAGGTGGTGATGAATCACGGTTGGATCGCCACGCTTGCCCCGTCGGGAGACAGCTCGGCGCAGCTGAGTCTGATCACCGCCGATCCCACCGGGCCGGTCAATCCGTCCGCGTCGATCGAGGTGGACGACGTGGACGCGGCCTATAGAGCTGCCGTCGACGCGGATCTCGAGATCGTCTACGAGATCAGCAACGAGGAGTGGGGCGTCCGCCGATTCTTCTTCCGCGATGCAGGCGGCAATGTGGTGAACGTGCTTGCTCACATGTGAGATCAGTGGGGGTGCAGCAGGTTCCCTCGTAGAACACCTCGAACAGTGCGGGTGGCCACGATGATCCAGGCGGCGAGCAGTAGGACGTACAGGGCAACGGCCAGAGCCTGCACCGCACCGAAGTTCAGCGCATGACCCAGTGCAGTCGCTCCGGTGACGCAGGTTCCGATGGGGAACGTGAACGACCACCACGTCAGCGAGAACCCCAAGTTTCTGCGTGCCGCGTGCACGGTCAGAGCAGTCGCGAGCGCGAACATCAGCATTCCGAAGCCGCCCATGATCAGCCCGTAGCCGATACCGAACACGTGTAACCCGACGGCGATCGACGACTGTGCGCCGGTGAACACCATCGATGCGTCGGTGCCCAGCAGGTTGGCCGCCGTGATCGACTGACCGATCAACCCCAGCGTGATCCACACGGTCGGAGCCGCGTCGACGGGCGGCAGACCGCCGTGCAACAGACGTCCGTAGATCAGAGTCAGCGTGATCATCCCGACGATCAGCGACAGCCCGAACATCGCGTAGCAGGCGCACAGCAGCGCCAGCCGCCACTGGCCTTCGGGCAGGTGCGGAAGCAGCAACGCCCCGGTCGACGCCGACACCATCGGCGGGACGACGGGCATCAGCCACGCGGGCAGGGCTGCGACGTCGCGATGATCGGACGCGGTGATCATCCGAAACGGAACGACGACGCTGGTGAGCAGACCGGCGATCGTCCCGGCGATCCACAGGCCGGCGAACAGCGTGGTGGCCGCGGTCGGTCCGAGCAGATCCGCTCCGAGCAGACCTGCGCCCGCGCCGACGGTGAGCATCGCCATGGGCGGAGCGCCGTAGAACTGCACCATCACCGGGTGCCGGGCATAGGCGACGGCCCGGTCGCGGTGCCCGGTCCAGTGCATCACGAAGGCCGCACCGATCACGACCAGCGCCGCGGCGGCACAGGCCCAGACAGCGACCGCGAAGACGTGCAGAGCCGGGAATTGCACCGGCAACGTTGCGGCCGCGGTGGCCACGATGCCGGTCCCCATCACCGCGGCGAACCAGTTGGGGGTGATGTGCTCGAAGGGTCGGCGGTGCGAAAGGTGCTCGGTCGAGATGGCGGCGTGGTCGGTCACGGTCATGTCTTCAGCCTGCGCGGCACCGTGCCCGGCCGGTAGGCGTCAGTTCGTCCACCAGCCATAACCCAGGGTTATGACTGAAGTCGAGTCTTCGCCGCCACTGTGAGCAACTCCGCGGCCGGTCCACTCGGCGCGCGACCGGACGGCCAGATCGCCCGCAACTCACGACGCAGAGTCAATCCTGGGATCGGTACGCGGACCAGGGTTCCCGCGGCCAGCTCGGGGGCGACGGCCAGTGAGCTCAGTACGGCCCCACCGATGCCTGCCCCGACAGCGGACTTGATCGCCGTCGTCGAGGAGACCTCGAGGAGCGGCGACATCGGCTGTCCGAGACCCGCTGCAGCCACGGCGCTTTCGTAGGCCGAGCGCGTTCCCGACCCCGCCTCCCGCGTCACCAGTGCGGTGGCGACGATCTCGGTGGCCGACGGCGGAGTGGATGCCCAGGAGTGATCCGGTGCCACCACGAGCACCAGCTCGTCGGTGGCCACTGTCCGGTGGTCCAGTGCTGCAGGCACATCGGGACTTTCGATGAAGCCGAGATCGGCGGCGCCCGCGAGCACCTTCTCGGCGACCACCGTCGAATTACCCGAACTCAGCGTCGGAACGATGTGCGGGACGAGCGTGTGCAGCGTGACCAGCCAGCGCGGCAGAAGATACTCTGCGACAGTCTGACTCGCGGCGATCTGCACATGGCCGATGCGTTCGGCGTGCAACGTGGCGATCGCCGTCGCCAAGTCCTCGGCGGACCGAACGACCGGCGCGGCCCAGCTCGCGACGAGCTCACCGAGGTCGGTCAGTACCGTTCCTCGCGCTCCGCGCCGCAGCAGCGGAGCGCCGACGCGTCTCTCCAGCGCACGGATGCGCGCACTGGCCGCCGGCTGCGACATTCCGTGAGCTCTACCCGCTCGCCCGATGCTGCCGAGCTCGGCGACCGACAGCAGCAGGTCGATGCTGGTGAGATCGGCAACGTGAGGGGGAAGCGGCACAGGGCGAGCCTACTTTCGTCAGTACTCGCCGAACAGGTCCAGCTCGCCCTCGGGCTCGGCGTCCGGGTCCGGGTCGCTTTCGGTATCGGTATCGGTATCGGTATCGGTATCGGAGTCGCGCTCGTGCAGCACCGAACCAACCAACGCGGTGACGTCGATCGCGGCGGGATCGGGGATCGGATGCCCCTCGACGAAAGCGAGTCGCTCGGCCGACAGGTAGGCCAGGCGCACGGCCTGGACCACGAGGACGCGCCGTAGTCCCTCGGAGACCTCACCGCGTTCGCGAGTGACCGCTGCCAACCGTGAGATGGTCTCGGCGCGGCGTGCGATGCGGATATCGGGATGTCCGCGCTCGCGGCGGGTCTGCTCGGAGATCAGCGACCGACGCAGTGACGCGGGGAGTGCGATGGGCTCCGAGACCGGCGGAATCTTCTCGTTGAGGATCGCCTTGTGCCGCGACTTGTCGATGGCCTCGAGGTATGCCGTGTACTCGTGAGCATTCAGATCACGCTCGGCGGCGCGGAATTGCTCTGCGCCGTCGGACTTCTTGAGATCCTCGTACTGCCACAGCGGCCAGATCTCGATCTCCGCGACCTCGAAGACGTCGAGCACTCGCATCGCGACGGCGTCGGTTCGCTGGTTGGTCAGGTGACGCTGCACCCGGACGCTGAGCTTCTCCTTGGTCTGCCCCACGTAGATCGGCTCGCCGTCGTAATCGTAGAACGCATACACGCCCCACTTGGCCGCCGACCACACCCGGCCCCGATCGTCCTTCTCACCCAGCACTTCTCGCAGAGCAGTACGAAAGGACTGCACGTCGTCCGCGGGAAGAGTGCTCTTGCGCGGCGCGACGGCAGACGACCGCAGCGAGGACTTACCGTGACTGGACATGTGCCGCAGTCGAACTCAGGGTCCCGCTGACCAGTGGCATCAGGTAGTGCTCGGCGAGCCACGCGACCACGGGAACGCACACGGCATCACCGAAACCGAAGAGCGCCTGATTGTTTCGCAGACCGTCGAGTGTGTACTCGCCCGCACCCATCAGGCGAGCGTACTCGAGTGGCGTCATCCATCGCACCTGCAAACGGCCGTTGCCCATCTTGACCACCGCTTGCTTGGACGAACCGCCGCGGGCGGTACGGAGGCAACCGGAGATGTCGTCGGGGCGCGCCTCCCACACGGCGACGCCGTTGCGGGTGCGACGGTAGGCGGTGCGGTAGCTGACCTTGCGAGCCCTCTTCAGAATTTCGATGCGCTGCAACTGAATCGGCGACAACGACTGCACGAACGCCGCGGTTCGGGCTGCATCCCACCACCGCTCGTCGCGGTAGTCCATGCGCTCGACCACATCACCGAGACCACTGGTCAGCGGAATCGGTGGACTCGGCAGCGGAGCCCGATGCGTCAGCAACGTCGAATCGCCGTACACCGCCTGCAACCAATCCGGTCGAAGCTCACTGTTGGGATCGCGGGCATCCTCGGGGGGATTCTGCGCCCCGATGAGGAACAGCCGTGGACGTGACTGCGGAACGAAGCGTCGAGCATCGATGGTGAGGACATCGACCGAGTAGCCGAGCTCGTTGAGCTCCCGGACCGCTGCGGCCAGATCGTCTCCACCGTGACTCGTCGCCAGCCCGACGACGTTCTCGAGCACGACCACCTGGGGCCGAGCATCACCGAGCTCGCTCAGGACCCGAGTGAAATGCCGGAACGTAGAGGAGTTCTTGCCCGCAAGCCCGGCCCGGCCGCCGGCCAACGACAAGTCGGTGCAGGGAAACGACGCCCACGCCAACGACAGCCCCTCGGGCAGATCGTCTCCTCGAGTGCGAGCGACATCACCGAGTTGGAAATGGCCTGCGTCGTCGCCGAAGTGCTGGCGATACATGTGATGCTTGTCGCGCTCGATGTCGTTGGCCCACGAGACCTCGAAACCGGCCTGCTCCAAGCCCATTCGCACCAGGCCGATACCGGCGAAGAACTCCGCGACAGTGTGGATCCGACCGAGCGCAGGTGCCGAAGAACCACCCGGCACCACAGTCAACTTCGGCATGCACCCAGGCTAGTACAGAGTGCCGACAAGGTTTCGGCTACTGCCGGCTCACGCAGTGGTCGCCAGCGCCGCAGCCAAGCCGAACGCCACCGCCAGCAGGCAGACGTGCGCCGCCGCACGTCCCACCGAGTGCTCCACCGTGGATCGGTGTGCGGACACGGTGGGCAACCACGTCCCACGGATCCGGTGAGCCGACGCGATCAGGATGACCGTGACGAGGACCTTGGCGAGAACGATTCGGCCGTAACCGGTCTCGATCACGGCACTGAGGCCGTCCAGCTTCAGGACCGCGTCCAGCACCCCGGTGGTGGCTACTCCGACGACGCACCAGAACGCGACTCGCGAATAGACCGGCAACAGCGTCGCCCACGCCGATTTGCTCCGCAGACTCAGCGCCATCGCACCCAGAACACCGAGCCACACCGACGCGCACACCACATGCACGGCAACGGCGAAGGACCCGAATGCGAACTGCGACATGTGCCCGGTGAGCGGCCGAGCGACCAGCGCAAGAGACGCCAGCACGATCACCGGAATCGGAGACCAGCTCGCCCCCAGCCGATACCCGGCCACGCCGATGGCACACAGAGCGAGCGTCAGGACCACCGTCGCAGAACCAAGACGGCCCACGGAGATCGAGGTGGCGAACGTGGTGAAAGCGCTCGGCGACAACGTCAGTGGCGTACGCCCGGCGGAATCGGCCGCCGCCGCGACCAGCAGAACGAACTCGGCCACCGCCCACAGTCCCGACAGATAACCGATCGCGCGCCACATCACCAGCGAGTCGACGGCGGGGCGTCGGGAATCGGAATTGCCGTCCAGGACAGCGAGAACCCCGAACCCCAACACCACCGAGCCCGACGCCACCGCGATCACCCGTAGCCACGACGACCCACCGGGAAAGGTGGGGTACGCCAGCGCGAACGCTGCCGCGACCCCCAGCAACGTTGCAGCTGCGGCGGCGAGTACCAGCCGAACGCTTCTCTCGCCCACCGCAGCCACGTCGGTGCTACTTCCCGGTCTTCGTCTTGTTCGGGGCTTTCGGCTTACGCAGGGCGAATCCCAATGCCCCGGCGAAGGCCAGGACCGCCACTGCGATCAGCGCGATGTTCCCGTAGCCGCCGAGGAACGAGCCCTCGGACTCCTCGGATGTTCCCGACGCGTCGGCCGGTGCCCCCGGAGTTCCCGACCCTTCCTGCGTCAGCGTGAATGTCGCGGTACCGCTCACGGGATGCCCGTCGGCCGAGGTGATGCGATACGCGAGGGTGTACTCGCCGATCGGCCCCAATTCACCGACGTCGACGACGACGCTCTGGCCTTCGATGCGGGCGTCGCCCTTCGACCAGATGTTGCCGTCGGGCCCGACGACGTTGAGCGTGGCGAACTGCGACTGCGGCACCTCGTTGAACGACACGGATGCCGTCGCTGGAGACGAGTCCAGGGAGGAGCCGTCGGCCGGGCTGTAACCGGTGACCTGCGAGTGCGCCGACGCGATCGGTGCGGCGACCAACAGCATCAGCAGTGCTGAGACCGAGACGACCAGCGCCTTCGTGGACAGGACGAGCGACCTCATGCGCGCCGCGCCCGGACCGTCGCACCGATGCCCAGACCTGCGCCGACGGCTCCGAGTACGAGTCCGACGCCGGCGAGCCAGCGGGCGGTGTTGTCCTCCGAAGACGCCGACGCCTCGGTGGTGGCGGTGGTCTCGGTATGGGCGCTGCCGTGCCCATCGCCGCTCGCCGCGGCGAGAGTCAGAGTGGGAGCGGGCAGTTCGGGCTCGCTACCGTCCTCGGTCATCGGCTCGTTCCAGTCGACGACCTCACCGTCGGTGTAGGTCTGGGTGGCCGGGAACGAGACGGTCTCCTGCTCGGGCAGCGGGCCCGCCGAGAGCAGGAACTGCTGGAACTGGCCCGGTCCGACCTCGGAACCGGGGTTCGCCGTCCACGTCACCGACACCGCGAGATCGGCGGAGTCCTTCTCGACGGTGGACGTCCAGCCCGGAATAGGCTGTGTACGAGCTGAATTGAGGCCGGGGAGGGTCACCTTGACCGAACTGGTCGAGGCGGTATCGGACTCGGTGGGAACACGGAACGTCAGCACCGAGTAGCCGCCCTGCGCGGCGTCGGGAGCGGAGACGACGACGTGTGCGGACGCGGCACCTGCGCCGATCAGCAACGCGCCGACGGTGGCTCCTGAGACGAACAGGGCACGGGAAAGAGAGCTCTTCATGGATTGGGTCATTTCTGTGCAGAGATGTGCGGAAAGGGATGTCGGTCAGTACGCCGACACCGGGGGCCCGCGACGAGAGATGACCCAGTCGAGAGCGGCACCGTCTACCGAGGGAACCGCGACGGACATGGACACGCGACCGACGGCGGAACCGTCGGGCAGGGGAGTGAGGAGCGCGAGAACCGCTCGGACGATGGACGTGATCGGGCCGTAGAGGCGCTCGGCCGCGGCGATGGTCAGGCCGGCGACGACCGAGGCGGCCGCGTGGAAGGCGACCATCGCCGTGCTGGGCAACAGCGAGTGTGCGTGCATGTCGGCCGTACCGCCGAGGCTCAGCGCGATGTGGGCGACGAGTTGGCCTGCCAGCAGAGCCGGCAGCAACAGAACGGTCGAACGTCTGGGCAGTGCAGTCATGGCACCGACAGCGATGCTGACGACGATCAGCAGGGCCAGTGCGGAACCGTCGGGCCAACCGCCGCCTGCCATGCCGTGTGCGGCCACCGCGAGTGTCGCGGTGACGATACCGACAGCTCCGCCGCGAAGCGGTGCGGCTGAGCTGTCGGTCATCGGTTGTGCAGGGGTCAGCGGACGCCGAGGCGGGCGAGCAGATCGGCCTCGATGCCGTCGAGCTCTGCGGAGATCGCGGCGTGTGCGGTCTTGCGGCGAGCGGGCGGCATCTGCTCGGACGCGCGGACAGCGGTGGTCAGATCGTCCAGACGCTCGCTGATCGCGGCGCCGAAGCTCTTGGTCTCGGGATCGGAGTGGCGCGCCCCGATGGTGTCGAGCGACTTCTCGGCACCGGCGATGCGGGCGCTGAGCTTGCCGCCGTGGCCGGTGTACTCGCTGAGCTGGTCGGGAGCGACGCCGAGCTGCTGTGCCTTGCGGCTGTCCAGCTGCGCGCGCACGACCGTCGCACCGCGGTAGAGGATGGGGGCCAGCACCGGGATCAGCAGCCGAGCGATGCCGAGGTACTTGCGAATCTGGGCCACGCTGAGCGTTCCCTGCACCGCAGCCTTCTGCTGCGCCTTCAGAGCAGATACCTGGGCCTTCTCGACGTTCTTCTGCGACTTCGCCTCCACCGCGCTGAGCTTGCGCTGCGCCTTGGCGATCGACTTCAACTGCTTGCGCTCGTTCTTCGCGCCCAGCTTCGCTTCGAGTGTTGCCTTGTGCTTGAGCGCCTTGGCCTCTGCCTTGCGAGTGGCTCGACCCTTACGCTTGCGGAACAAACCCATCGAAAAGGCTCCTGACGTGTGCTGCTAGGCGGGAACAGTGCGTTGCCTACACCCTATCGGGCAGGTGATCGTTCCTGGCTGTCGGAGGGCTGACCTAGTGTCTAACAGTGTGAACGGTCAACGAGGCGCGGCAGCCACATCACCTGTGCCCGTGCTGCTCGACGCCGGGTCGTTGACGCGCTGTCGGCATCGGCTCTATCTCGACACCGCGTACGGATCGTTGCTGCGCGGAGAACCCGAGAACCCCGGGGTGCGGCAGCGCCGAGAAGCCGCTCAGGCCCATCGTGAGAACGTCCGCGCGCAGCTGGCCGTGGACGATTCGATGCTGTGGACCGAGATCGACCGACCCACCGCCCGAGACGCTGCCGACGCCACCGTCGCCGCCTGCCGGGCCGGAGTGGAACGCATCTGGAATGCGGTACTGCCCCTCGAACGCGACACCGGCCGACGCGGTCGCAGCGAACTGCTCGTCCGCGACCCGGCGGGTGGATACATCCCGGTGATCGTCGTCAACCACAAGGTCACCGACCCCGGCCGCGGTGCGCGCACCACCCCACTCGACCAGTGGTCTCCGTCGATCGACGAGACCCGCAAGGTGCGCAGTCAGCTACGCGACCAGCTCAGGCTCGCGCACCTGTATCGCATGCTGGCGCACGAGGGCCTGGCCACGGCCACGCCCGTCGGCGGCGCGGTGGGTTACAAGGGCGAATGCATGCTGGTGCACGATCTCACGACGGTCCTCGACGAATACGACACTCGTTTCGCGGACCGGCTCTCGGTGGCCCAGGGTATCGCGTTCACCGTTCCCTCCCAGGTGAGCGAATGTCGGTCGTGTTCGTGGTGGTTCGATTGCAAGCCGCAACTCGAGGCCGTTCGTGACGTCTCGCTGGTCGCGTCCGGTTCCCGCGCCGATGTGCTGCGCAGCGCCGGCGTCCGCACCATCGACGAGTTGGCGCAATGGACCGGCCCGGCTCCCGAGGAGTGGCCTTTCGGGAACTTCGACGACGCGGTGTCCGCCGCGCTGGCCTGGCGAGCGGACGTGCCGTTGCTGCGGCGCTCGGAGACCGTCTCGGTGCATCGCGCCGACGTCGAGGTGGACGTGGACATGGAGAGCTACCAGGAACACGGCGCGTATCTGTGGGGCACGCTGCTCACCGAGGCAGGCGGTCCGCCGCCGTCGTATCGCGGTTTCGTCACCTGGGATCCGCTGCCGACCGTCGACGAGGGCCGCTCGTTCGCGGTGTTCTGGAACTGGCTGATGGACACCAGGGCCGACGCGGCCGCGCGCGGCAAAACCTTTGCCGCGTACTGCTATTCGCGGCAGGCGGAAGACAAGTGGCTGCTCGATTCGGCCCGCCGTTTCGCGGACGTTCCCGGGGTTCCCACCGAGGCGCAGATTCGTGAATTCATCGACAGCGAGCAATGGGTGGACATCTACCAGGCCGTCAGCGATCAGTTCATCTGCCCGAACGGCAAGGGACTGAAGAAGATTGCGCCCGTCGCGGGGTTCGCGTGGCGGGACGACGAAGCCGGCGGCGAGGCGTCGATGGGGTGGTATCGGGAAGCCGTCGGATACGACGCGGAGCCCGACCACACGCAGCGCGAGCGATTGCTCGTCTACAACGAGGACGATGTTCTGGCGACGAAAGTGTTGCGCGAGTGGATGTCCGACCGCGCGGAGAAGGAGATTCCTACGGTGGCGGACCTGCGCGCTCGCACGTGACCCCGCCTCGATCGGCGGGGCCACCCGGAGTGGTCAGTGATTAACGCGGAGCCATGCGGATTGCGCCGTCCATGCGGATGGTTTCGCCGTTGAGGTAGTCGTGCTCGGCGATCATCTGGACCAGCTGCGCGTACTCGGTGGGCTGCGCCAGACGCGAGGGGAACGGCACCGATGCCTCGAGGCCCTGACGGTATTCCTCGGTGACGCCTGCCAGCATCGGGGTATCGACGATGCCGGGGGCGATGGTGTTGACGCGGATGCCGACCTGGGCCAGGTCGCGAGCGGCGGTGATGGTCATCGCGTGCACGCCACCCTTGGAGGCGGTGTAGGCGATCTGGCCGATCTGGCCCTCGAACGCCGCGACCGACGCGGTGTTGATGACGACGCCGCGCTGGCCCGCGTCGTCGACGGTCGACTGCGACTGCATCCGGTTCGCGGCCAGCCGCATCACGTTGAACGTGCCGAGCAGGTTGATGGTGATGACGGTGCGGAACAGTTCGAGATCGTGCGGCCCCTTCTTGGACAGGATGCGGCCGGCCCAGCCAACGCCTGCGCAGTTGACGACGATGCGGAGGGGCACACCGGATGCGACGATCGTGTCCAGTGCGGCCTCGACCTCTGCCTCGCTGGTGACGTCCGCGGGGAGCAGTGTCACTCCGGCCGGGACGCTGTCTCCGGCACGCTCGATGGACTGCGGCAGATCGAGCCCGAAGACGGTGACGCCGGCGGCGGCCAGACGTGCGGCCGTTGCGGCACCGAGGCCCGATGCCCCGCCGGTGACAAGTGCTGCTGTTCCTGAAATCTCCACGTCGTGGATCCCCTTCGCTCACAGTGACGGGCCGCGGCACAGGCAGCGACCTCGTGGTCGTTCTGCACCATAACCGGCGGGGAACCTCAGGTACCGACGGGTGCCGTAGATCCTGTCAACGCCGGATGTGACCGGTGTGGTCGTACTCGACTCGGTGCGCATTGTCGCCCAGGTCGTCGAGCAGAATCGTGGCCGCTACGGGACGGCCAGGAGGCAGGAGGCGGACCGTCACCGCGCCTGCCTCTGCGGCATCGAGTGCCCTCGCCGTAGCGGCCACGATGCGGTCTCGGACGTCGTCGTCGAGTGCGTCCGGGGACCGATCGTCGAGCATCATCACCTCCACCCCGCGGGCCCGCGCGGACCTGGCGGCGCGAGCGAGATCGGGCCGAACGAGACCGCGGGCGCGCAGGGTGTCGCGAAGTTCGGCTTCGAGAAGCCGACACGCGAGGACTTCCTCGTCGGTGGGATCGGGACCGTCGGCGATGCGTTGGAGCAACGGACGGGCCAACGCGTCGAGACTGGCCAGGCGAGCGTCCCGTTCTTCCAGCGCCGCCGCCGCCGCGGCCTGGGACGCGATGCGCACTGTCGACTGCGTACGCAGCGCAAAAATCGCCGCGGCCAACGGCCGGATGGTGAACGCGAAGAACGTCGCCATCAACAGCGGCGCGATGTTGATGGCGCTGAACGAGAGCCCGTACAGAAATCCCTGACCCGTCACCACCGCCCATCCGATGGCGACGGACATGGTCAGTGCCAGCCCGAGCCACGCGGCCGGCGTGCGGCCGCGGACACACATGAAGGTGTAGACCACCACGGACATTCCCAGCGGCCAGGTCTGCAGGCTTCCGGCCAGTGGAACCGGCAGCACGGCGAAGACCAGAGCCGCTGCCACCGGGCCCGATACGGTCATCAGTACGGTCGACCGCGCGCTCGGTGGATCACCCGGCGCGCGGAGCAACAGGATGACCGCGGCCGAGAGCGCAAGCACCGCTGCGTATTCGGGCCACACTGCAGACACCCCGGTCAGGGTTGCGGATGCGGACACCAGGCAGGCGAGGACGGAGAATCCGGCAACTGCATACGCTGCTGCCGACTTCATCGCCAGCAGATCGCGGATGTCCTGGCCGTTCATCGCTTCCAGCCCAATCGCACGATGGTGCCTGCGGTGGAGGATTCGATCTCGGACGATCCGCCGTCGAGCTGACGCATTCTGCCCTCGATGCTGACCGCGACGCCGAGTCGGTGGGGCGGCACCGAACGTCGATCGAAGCCGATGCCGTCGTCCCGCACGGTGATGTGCATCGACGACGGGTTCAGCTCCACAGCAACCGAACGGTGTGATGCTCTCGCGTGAATCAGGCTGTTGCGGAGCGCTTCTGCCAATGCGGCAGCGATGGCTCGTACTGTGTCGGCCGGGTAGGCCTCCGTGAGCTCGAGCGCGCCCTCGTGCACGGTGAATTCGATCGACTCGTCGACTGTCGTTGCGGCAGAACGAAGCTGGGCCAGAGCCTCGTCGGCCGAGAACGTCTCGGAGACGGTGCCGGTGGTCAGGTGATCCAGATGCATCAGAGCCGAGCGGGCCTGACGGGCCAGGCTGGGCGTGCGGCCATGGCGAGCCACAGCCAGCAGCGACGACATGACCTCGTCGTGGATCAACGCGTCGAACCGTTCGCGCTCGACCTCACGCGCGGTGGCCGCAGCCGCCCGGGCTGCGTCGTCGTGCGTCGTCGAGATCGTCGCGTCGAGAATGCGTCCGGTGCGTACCGCCGCCAGCGTGGCGGCCACGAACACCGTGCAGAACATCATCGAAAAGAAGATCTCCGCGATGATGTTGCTGCGGGGGAACGGCTCTCGCACAGCCTGATTCATCAACTGTGCGAGGACAACGCTGACGCTCATGTGGACGAACGCCGGGACGGGTCGCCACACCGTGGCGGCGGCGAGTGCAGCCAGGCCGGGAAACGCCGCGAGAAATGTCGGGGCCTGGTCGAAGGTGGCACCGTCCCAGGCCACCCACCACAGCAGGGCCATGATCGGGAACGTCACTGCTGCGATCGAACCGGCGATCCTGATGGCGGTGATACTCGGCTGAAAAGTGATGGCCCCGAATGCGAAACCACTACCGAACACGACCACGACGGTGACCGGAGTCCACCAACCGGGAACCACCTCGCTGCTCCGCGCGATATCCGGGATCAACAGCAGCAGATAGATGAGATAGCCGGTACCGACGAAACGACCGAAGATTCTGATCAGCCGATCGGTCGAACGGTGCGCTGCGTCGGTCTTGCTCACCTGCTGGTCGTCGTTCATGCACCCCTCCCGGGAGAGGAGTGTAAACCAACGTCAGGCGCGCTCGATGGTGTCCTGCTTCTCCGATTCCCTTGCTGCCCTGGTGCGGGAGCGCCGGACGAACACGGCGACGACTACGGCGGAAATCGCGACGACCGCGCCGGCAGCGATGTACGGGGCTGCGGTACCTGGCATCAGGCCCTCGAAGAACAGGACGGCACCGAAGACGAAGAACAGGATGGCCGCGCCGTACTGGATCATGCGCTCCGGCAGGTGCTTTCCGAGTACCGCGCCGACCACGATGGCGAGAGCATCGGCGGCGACCATGCCGATGGTCGAGCCGATCCACACACCCACCCAGTCGTTGTCGGCGGCGAGAGTGACGGTGGCCAGCATCGTCTTGTCGCCGAGCTCGGCGAGGAAGAACGCCGACGCGATTGCGAGGAACGCGGATTTGGTGACCCGGGACGCTTTCGCGCCTTCGTCGTCGGACAGGGAGTCGCCGCGCAGCGTCCAGAGCCCGAAGATGACGAACGCGATGCCGCCGACGATGGATATCGCCTCGGTGGGGATCGACACCCCGAGGAAGTGGCCGACCGCGACCGAGACCAGGTGCACGACGGTGGTGGCAACGGTGATGCCGCCGATGACGACGTACCACTTGTAGCGCAGGGCGAACGTCATGGCCATGAGCTGGGACTTGTCACCCAGCTCGGCGACGAAAATGACAGCAAAACTCAGCAACAATGCGGACAGCACAGCAGACTCCTCGGTCGTCGAATGGACCGAAGGTCTCGCCCACCGGAACTGGCCGGTTCAGGTGCCGGGTCGCAATGAGCGACCAGTATGTCGACACGATGATTGGGGGCTACTCCCCTTCGCTGCACACGACTTTAGGGGCCTCGCCGCGAAATGTCCAATGCGCCAATAAGTTTGGGTTCCCGAAAATTCGAGTGCGGACGGCGGTCAGGATGCGAGGAGCATCGCCAAAACTGCGGTGTCGGGATCACTGATGGGATCGAGACCCACGCGGCTGACCATCGAGGTGACGGTGCCGTCGGATTCTGCCTCGACCCAGGCCGCCCGATGATCGAGCCCGAGGTGTGGCAGGCCGGGGAGCAGAACGCAACCGGACGCCGCGCCCGCGCACTCAGGGAGCGTAGGGGTCGTCTCCGACGGTGGATGCAGCATCAGCAGTGCCGCAGGTTGATGCGCGGCGAACCGTCCGGGAGCCAACGCGAAATCCCCGATCACCGGACCCTCGGCGACGACCAAACCGACCGTCCCCGGCGCGGGGTCGTCGGGCAATTCCTCACGCACCCCGAAGACCGTCGACGTCGCCAACAGGCCCGGCATCGAGGCCACCCGCACAGCGAGGGCCAGGAACTGTGCCCATTCCTTGGTGGTGTCCGGCCAGCGGCCGGAGATCACGAATCCGCGCAGCAGACCGGCGGCATGAAACGGTGAAACACCGATGAGATCTCGCTCGTCCATCTCGATCGTTCCTCCCAGACAGGTACAGGGCTCGAAGCCGGGTACACGACGTTGGGTAGGAAGAGAATGACGCGAAAACGGCTGGCACACAAGATGGGGAGAGTGCCAGCGGGCTCCCCCTTCGAAGCGTCAATGGACCACTGCACCCGTCTGAGCGGGGCAATGGTCCATTGACGCTGTCGGTGAAGCGAGTGGTGCGAAGACTTACGGGAAGATCAGACCCGGGGTCTTCGACGTTGCGGCCTCGAAACGAGCCTGGACGTCGGCCCAGTTGACGACGTTCCAGAACGCCTTCACGTAATCGGCCTTGACGTTCTTGTACTGCAGGTAGAAGGCGTGCTCCCACATGTCGACCTGGAGCAGCGGGATGATGCCCAGCGGCACGTTGGCCTGCTGATCGTAGAGCTGGAAGGTGAGCAGTTTCTTGCCCAGCGAGTCGTAGCCCAGAACTGCCCAGCCGGAGCCCTGCAGGCCGTTGGCGGCAGCGGTGAACTGTGCGCGGAACTTGTCGAACGAACCGAACTGGTCGTCGATCGCGGCACCGAGCTCACCCTCGGGCTTGTCGCCACCGTTGGGCGAGAGGTTCTTCCACCAGATGGAGTGGTTGACGTGGCCGCCGAGGTGGAACGCGAGGTTCTTCTCGAGCAGGAAAATGGCTGCATGATCGTCGTTGTCACGCGCTGCGGCGAGCTTTTCGACCGCGGTGTTCGCGCCTGCGACGTAGGTGGCGTGGTGCTTGGAATGATGAAGCTCGTTGATCTCGCCCGAGATGTGCGGCTCGAGGGCGGAGTAATCGAAATCAAGGTCGGGCAAGGTGTACTCGGACACGTGGTTCCCTTCTCTAACGACGCCGTACCCATCGTGTGATGCGGGCACGTTCGTCCTACTGCGGATCTTTCGTAGGGTTCAACCCAATCTCATTCCTACCCTCAGTGCAACAGTTGTAACCGAGATGCTTTTCTCGGAATAAATTCGTGTGAACGTCGCAGTCGAATTGTTCGACTGTGAATCCGCTCCGAATATCACGAAACAGTTGCGGAGCGACTGCGGATTGGTCCAATACATGAACGGAACCTAAACTCGCGGGTGTGAACGGGGACCGACCGAGCCAGAGCACGGTCGACGAGTCCGCCTCCATACAGCGCGTCGACGCACCCCGAGTCCAGATGGACGGTGCCGACCTCCTCCGCGTCATCGCCGTCCTCGCGGTGTTGTACTCACACATTTCGTTCTATCTGCTCGACGACATCGGCGGCGGCTGGTGGATGATCGACGTCGTCAACACCGTTCTCATTGAGGACGCAGGCCTCAACCTGCACCTGTCCTTCGTCGGCGTCAGCATCTTCATGCTGCTGACCGGCCTGCTGATCACCCGATCCGCCATGCGGCAATCGCGTCGGGACTTCATGGTCGCGCGCCTCGCCCGCCTCGTCCCGGCCCTCTGGTTCGCCATCGCCATGGCCGTCATCCTCGTCAAGCTCGGCCTCAACGGGATGTTCAGCGGCCAACCCGGGATCACCAACGGCGAGGCGGTCCTCAGCTTCTTCCTCGGCGGCTTCTTCCTCCGACCCGAGGTCGCCGTCCTCGGTGTCACCTGGACGCTCGTCGTGCAGATCGTGTTCTACCTCTACTGCATCTCGATGCGCGGGACACTGAACACCAGGCCCATCGTGGTGCCACTCGTCGGCGCCGCACTGTGCGCACTGGTGATCGTCTACAACCTCTACCTGCCGCAGCCCTACACGGTCCCGTTCCTGACCAAGGTCGCAGGCGTACTCCCCACCCTGTTTCTCGGCCAGATCGCCTACCTCGGATGGGCACGCCTGATCACCTGGCGCTGGGTGGTCGTCGGCGTCATCGCGCAGATCGAAGTGATCCGACTCGCCATCGAAGTCCACACCTTCTGGATGGGCGACACCTACCTCTGGACACTGCTCGTCGTCACCGGAACCGTCCTGATACTCGCCCGATACAACGGACCCATCACCCGCTGGCCCGTCATCCGATGGATCGGCACCCGAAGCTACGCGATCTACCTGATCCACACCCTGGTGCTCTACCGCATCTACGCCACCGTCGAACCGCACCTGGGCCCCAGCGCCGCCGTCCTGGCATTCCTGGCCGGTACCGCCGCACTCGCCGAAATCATGTACCGATGGATCGAACTGCCCGCTGCACGACACATCAGCGCCCAATACGCTCGCCTACGCGCCCGATCCGCCACCTGACCGAGCCCCCCCGGGTACTCAATGTGACATCTAGTGGACTTTTCGGCAGTCAATGTCACGTTGAGTGGACTCGGGCGGGCCGGTTTCTGGTGGGTCAGAGCTGCGGGAGAACCTCGGATGCGACGAGTTCGAGGTGATCGAGATCGGTGAGGTCCATGGTCTGCAGGTACACGCGTGTCGCGCCGATGGCTCCGAAGCTGCCGATTTTGTCGACGAGTTCGGCGGGGCTTCCTGCGGCACCGTTCTCCCGTAGTTCGGATACTTCGCGGCCGATGGCGGCGGCGCGTCGGGTGATGTCTTCCTCGGTGCGGCCACAGCAGAGGACGAGGGCGTTGGAGTAGACGAGGGAATCGGGATCGCGGTCGGCGGCTGTGCAGGCGGCGCGGACGCGACCGAACTGAGTCTCGGTGTCGGCCAGCGAGGCGAAGGGGATGTTGAATTCGTCGGCGTATTTCGCTGCGAGTGCCGGGGTGCGCTTCTTGCCTCCGCCGCCGATGACGATGGGCGGGTGTGGGGTCTGCACCGGTTTCGGGAGCGCGGGGGAGTTCGTGACGGGATAGTGCGTGCCGGCGTGCGAGAAGGTCTCGCCGACGGGCGTGTTCCAGAGCCCGGTGACGACGGCCAGTTGCTCTTCGAGTCGGTCGAAGCGTTCGCCGAGCGGCGGGAAGGGAATGCCGTACGCCGTGTGCTCGTTCTCGAACCAGCCGGCACCGAGGCCGAGGTCCACTCGACCACCGCTCATGGCGTCGACCTGGGCGACGCTGATGGCCAGGGGCCCCGGGTAGCGGAAGGTCGCAGAGGTGACCAGCGTGCCGAGCCGAATGGTCGAGGTCTCGCGGGCCAGCCCGGCCAGGGTGATCCACGCATCGGTGGGGCCGGGGCCGCCGTCGCCGCTCATCGCGAGGTAGTGGTCGGATCGGAAGAATGCGCCGTAGCCGAATTCCTCGGCAGCCTTGGCGACGCGGAGCAGTTCGTCGTACGTGGCGCCCTGCTGCGGTTCGGTGAAGACGCGTAGCTCGATGGAAGTCATGTTCGCCAGCCTAAACAGCGGATTCACAGGACCGCAGACGGCGGCTGTGTCAAATCACCATCGATCCACAGGCCCAGTTGGTACTCGATACACCGCGAGGCCTACTCGGAGCTTTGACCTGTGGATAGAAACCGGCACGAGCCCCGATTCTGTGGATCGATCTGTGGATACTGTGGATAACTTCTGTGACTCCAGTGACATAGGTCATAGCGAGGCAGCGCTTCGGTCGCGAGGACACGGGTGGCAGCCCCGCGCGGACGCGTGACAAGATCGAGGTGTGTCTCATCCCGAGCAGTCGCCTGCCGTCACCGTCGATCGTCTCCCGGTGCCGTTCCCGCCGGCGGCCATCCTGCTCGACGTCCGCGAGGACGACGAGTGGCAGGCCGGACACGCACCTGACGCCGTCCACATCCCGATGGGCGACATTCCGTCCCGCGCCGGTGAGATAGACAACCAATCCGAGGTGTACGTCGTCTGCAAAGCCGGTGGTCGCTCGGCTCGCGTCGTCGAATACCTCAATCGCGTGGGCTACGACGCGATCAACGTCGACGGTGGGATGCTCGCCTGGCAGGCCGCTGGTCGACCGATCCAGCGCGATGACGATGCCCACGAAGCGAGAATCATCTAGATGTCGGCACCGCAGGGACGCGCTCAGGCGTTCCAGGTCTGTGCCCGCTGCAGCACCCGCTGGGCTGTAGGCGCACGGCCGGGCACCTGGTGCCCTCGCTGCCACGGCGTGCTTCTCTCACCGGTGTCGACAAGGGCACCCGCACAGGGTGCCCGAAACTTTCGATGGGTGGCCCGCCCTTCGGCCTCGTCGACAAAATCCGAGCGTCGCAGCCGATCCGCATCCCCGACCCCGACGCCGCGCTACGCCTCGACGCCCACCTGGGGATTGCGGGACATCCCGCGCGATCCCGACGCCGATCGCCGCGTCGGTCGCGTCGAGCGGTACGCCGCGAATGCTCAGAACCTGGTCGTCGTCACCGCGATGTTGTTGACGCTGGCCGCATTCGCCGAAGTGTTCCGGTACGGCATCCTGCTGCACAACCGCGAGCGACTGATTTCGCCGATCACCCTGGCCGTGTCCGACGCATTGGTGTACTTCGCCCAGGTCGGCGCGCTCCTCATCGGTCTGGCGGCGCTGATCTCCTCGTCCTGCTGGCTGATCGACCAACGCAGACGCGCCTTCACCGCCGCCGGCTCCACCGATCCGCGATCGGTGCGCACGATGCTTCTGTTGTCGATGCTGCCGCTGGTCCGCATCGTGATGCCAGGGGTCTACCTCACCGAGGTGGTCCGGCTCCGCGGCGGTGCCGATGCCGACGTGCACCGCGAACTGACACTGGTTCGCGTCTGGTGGGCCGTCTGGGCAGCGAGCAACGCACTGGTCGTCGTCCAACTGCTGTGGAACCTGCGCGATTCCCTCCAGGCCCGCGCCGACGGAGTTCTGCTGTCGGCATTCGTGGCACTGGTCGCCGCGGTCTCGGCCGTGCTGACCCTGGCCGTGATGCGCCGACTCGAAGGCCGCACGCTGCGCGGATCCGCCATGTCGCGTCCGACCCGCTGGGTGATCGCCACCGGCACCGAACAGAAGCCGAAGCAGCAGTCCGAACAACAGCAGCCCGAGGAAAAGCAGTCCGAACAACAGCAGTCCGAGGAGAAGCCGTCCGAGCGTGAACCCGAGGCGGTGACGGCGTCGTGAGTCCCGATCGGCGTGGGCCACTGGTCGTCGCGCATCGAGGTGCGTCGGCGGCCAAGAAGGAACACACTCTCGCGGCCTACGACCTCGCGCTGCGCGAGGGAGCGGACGGCGTCGAATGCGACGTGCGGCTGACCAAGGACGGCCATATCGTGTGCGTGCACGATCGCCGTGTCGATCGAACCTCGAACGGCACCGGCATCGTCAGTGAGATGGACTTCGCCGACCTCGCCCGACTGAACTACGGCGACGCCGACGAACCCGCCGAACTCCTGACGTTGCACGACCTCATCTCTCTCGTCCTTGACTGGAACAACAAGCCGGTCAAACTCTTCATCGAAACCAAGCATCCCGTGCGGTACGGCTCGCTGATCGAAAGCGCAGTGCTCGCCGAACTGCACAAGTTCGGCATCGGCGCACCTGCGTCGGCGGACCACTCGCGGGCGGTCATCATGTCGTTCGCGCCGTCGGCCGTCTGGCGCGTACGGCGGTCGGCTCCGATGCTTCCGACGGTGCTCCTGGGCGACAGCTCGCACTACCTCGGTGGGGGAGCGGCGACGACCGTCGGCGCCACCGCCGTCGGGCCGTCCATACGGGCTCTGCGCGAGCACCCGTCCATCATCGACCGCGCAGCAGCGTCCGGCCGGGCCAGTTACGTGTGGACCGTCGACGAGAAAGAGGACGTGGACCTGTGCCGCGAGCTCGGTGTCGGGTGGATCGCCACCAACCACCCCGGTCGAACGCGAGCCTGGCTCGAATCGAAGAACGTGTAGGTTTTCGGGCGTGGGTAAGAGCAAAAGAAACAGTGGACCGAAGCAGGACAGCAACCGAGCAGCGAAGCTTGCTCAGCGGGAAGCGGAACGCGCGAGCATCGAATCGGCGACGGCTCGCCCGTTCGAGGGCCTTGCCGCCGAATGCGACCTGGTAGCGCTGCGCGAGTTCGTCCCGTCGGCTACGGCAACCGCGCCGATCACGGTGGACGGTCGCACCATCACGTTGGCCACGGTGCTACCCGGTGCCGTCGCGGCATTGGTGCGCGAAGACGCCGATACCGTCGAGGGATTCGTCGGCCTGCAGGTGCAGAACCAGTCGAAAGACGTTGCAGCAGATATCAGTAGCGCGCTCGGCTGGGCATCCACCGCGTCCCCGGGAGAGTCGCTCGAAGCCGCGAAGATCACCGACAGCACCCCCGCGTTGACCGAGGTGCTCGACGCGTCCGCACTGCTCGAGATCACCGTCCATCAGGACTTCAACTGGTGGATTCCCGAAAGTGCCACTCCCGCAGCCGATGTGACTGCCACCGTGGAGCGCGCGAACCAGGCGATCATGCCCTCGGCGCGAATCGAGGCCGACGGCGTCGTCGCGGCCTGGTGGGTGGATGCAGGCGACAAGGCGCACATTCGGTGGGTTCGTCCGGAGAGCGAGGACGACGTGATGCTCGCCCTCGCGCGCCTGCACGCTGCGGGTGATCTCAACTTGGGTGAGGGCTCGCGCTACGCCGGTTCGTTCCGCACGCACGGGGTGCTGGTGCCGGTGTTCGATCTCGATCCCGAGATGCACCCGACCGAATGGGCAGGGCCCACAAAGGAATTCGGCGAGAAGCTGGGCGAGGCACTGGCTGTCGACGCTCCGCTCACGGCGGCGCAGTTGCGTTCGCGCGACGGCCTACGCGGCCGCCAGGTCACTCTGCGCTAGAACGCGAGAAGGTGGCCGCCCGAACAAGAACTGCTTGTTCGGGCGACCACCTCTATGAGCGCGAGGGTTCGCGCGTTACTCGTGGGAAATTGCGACGTGCAATTTACAGCGATCCGCCGGCAACGGTGGGTGCGCCCGAGTCGGCGACCACGCTGGTGTTCATCTCGCGGGCGACGAACTGCTCGAGGTCGAACAGGTTGTGGCCCGCGCGGTCGGCGATGTTGAGCAGCGTCTTCATGCTGGCAACTTCCTCGACCTGCTCCTTGAGGAACCACTGCATGAACTGCTCGCCGAGGTAGTCGCCCTCTTCACGTGCGGTGCTCGCCAGAGCGATGATCTGCTCGGTGACGGTCTCTTCCTGCGCCAGCGCCAGGGCGATGGCCTCACGCGGATCGGTGAAGACGGACTTCGACGCGTCGACGCCGGTCAGCTCGACCGTGATGTCGCGATCGAGGAAGTACTGCACGATCATCATCGCGTGGTTGCGCTCTTCGACCGACTGCGCGTAGAAGTGCTTCGCCAGCTGCGGCAGATCGACATTGGCGAAGTAGACCGCGGTGGCGATGTACTGCTGCGAGGCGTTGAACTCGTTGCGAATCTGGTCGCGGAGAAGTGCGTGGAACTTGGTGTGGCTGGTTTCCTTGATGTCTGCGCTCATGCTCAGGACAATATGCCTGGTCAGAGGGCATTGTCATCCAAGTCGATCCTTATTGAGGCGAACGTTGCCTAATACAGTCGATCCTAAATGTCGTCTCTGAGCAGGGCGCAAACTACGCCCTTCCGGCTTCTTTCGGGGCATTGGTGGCGCGGATCACCGTGGAGCCGATCTCGCGAGCGACGTACTGCTCGATGTCGAACAGGTTCGATCCGGCCCGGCGAACGATGTTGAGCAGACTCTGCATCGCCGCCACCTCCTCGACCTGCTCGGTGAGGAACCAGTGGGTGAACTGCTCGCCTATGTAATCGCCCTCGGCCCGGGCAGCGCGCGCCAGCGCGGTGATCTGCTCGGTCACCGTCGACTCCTGAGCCAGCGCCAATTCCACCGGTTCGACGACCGACTGGAAGGCCGTGACCACGTCGTCGATGCCCGACGCGTCGACCTCGAGCCGATTGTCGATGAGGAAGCGGATCATCATCATGGCGTGCCGACGCTCCTCGGCGGACTGGGCGTAGAAGCGCGTGGCCAACTGCGGTAGATCGTTGCGGTCGAACCACACCGCAATCGCGACGTACTGCTGTGATGCGGTGAACTCGTGCCGCACCTGGGCGCGCAGAAGATCGTGGAACGACGCACCGGGCGTCGCGGCGGGCTGGGCAGACGGCGATGTCATGGTCCACAACCTACATTCAGGGTCGTTCCGCAGGCTCCACTCCCGCCTACCGGCTGCCCACGGGGGAGTCAGGGGCCACCGGTCAACAGTTCCGGCGGGATCTCGCGGTCCTGTGCAATGGCGTCGAAGAATGCCGGAGCGCGAGTGTCGTCCCACAGCAGTACGTTTCCGACGTCGGAGTCCTGGAATCCGCCGACGGGAACCGTCGTGGTCACCGGACCGCTGCGCATCGCCCAGGCCAGTGCGGCGAGGTTCCAGATGTGATCTCCCTCGTCGACGCTCAACGACGAGGCGGTATCGGACACCAGCGGCCACAGCCGGAACGGGTTGAGGAAAGTCGAAGCGCTGGTTGCCTTTTCCAGGAGGGCGGACATGAACGCGCGCTGATTGTTCATCCGATCGATGTCGGCCAATGCCGTCGCGCGGGACCGCACGAATCCGAGCGCCTCGGCTCCGGTGAGATCCTGGCAGCCGGCGGCGATGTTGATGCCCGCCAACGGATCGTCGATCGCATTCTGCACGCATACGTTGACGCCACCGACCGCGTCGACGATCCCGGCGAAGCCGCCGAATCCGATCTCGGCGTAGTGATCGATGTGCACACCGGTTGCACCCTCGACCGTCTGTACCAGCAGTGGCGGACCGCCGAATGCGAAGGCCGCGTTGAGTTTGTCCTGGCCGTTGCCCGGAATCGACACGTACGAATCGCGCGGCAGGCTGACCATCGTGGGCGCGCCGCTGCCCTCGGGGATGTGGATCAGGATGATCGTGTCGGTGCGGCTCGGGCCCACCTCGCCGCCGGTCGCGAGCGAGGCTTCCTGCTCCGGCGTCAGGCCGGCTCGTGAATCCGATCCGACGAGAAGCCAGTTGGTGCCCGGGGTGTCGCCGATGCGCCCGGGATACGAGGTGAGGGCATCCACGCGCGTCAACGAGCTGTCGACGTAGTAGGCGGCACCGCCGATTCCCAGCACGAGGACCAGCAGCACGATCAGGAAGCGTCGACCCCAGCGTCTGCGCTTGCGCGGCTTCGCGACCTTCGGTGGCCGTGAATCACGCTGCGGCCGAGCGGGTTCGGGGCGTCGCAGCGCACGCTGCGCAGGTGCTGCCGGTTGCCTGCGCTCCTCGGTGAACGGCTCCGGCTGCTGACGCGGCGCATACCCGGTGCGAGCCGGTGGATCGTCCTGGGGGCGTGAATACTGACGCGTCGAATTCGGGAGATCCGACTGTGCAGATCGGGGTTCGGGTGCCTGCGACCAGGCCTGCTGAGGGCTGTGGCGTGGGAGTGGCGCCGGCCGAGGCGGCACGTCCGGCCCGGGAGTGGGGCGGCCGTCGCGTCGGATGAACTCGGTGCCCTCCGGTGGCGGCTGGTTCGGGCGATATCCACGTGGGGGCGGCTGTTGGCCGGGCGGTGGGCGGTTGGGTCGTGGCGGGGGCGGCTGGTGGCCGGGCGGCTGCGGACGGGGCCGTGGTGGACCCGGCTGGTGCGGGGGTGGACCTGCAGCGCGACCGGGTTGGGGCGCTGGGCCAGGCCGGGGCGCGGGATCGGGACGACCGTGCCGGCTGGGCATCGATCGGTCCGGTGGCGTGCGGTTCGGTGGGGTGCGGTCCGGTGGCGGCGTTCGACCGGGAGGCGGCGTTCGCCGGTCTGGCGCGCCGTGCCGTCCGTGGCGATCGTCGTCGTTCACGAATCGACTGTACCTACCGCCGCACGAACGACCGGGTTCCTCGACTCCCGATTCACGGGAGCCACGACAGATGTTCGCGCAGGAGGGCGTAGCCGACGAAGGCGACGATGTCGATCAGAGCGTGCGCGATCAGCAGTGGCCACAGTCTGCCGGTGCGCTGCCAGTAGCGGCCGAACACCAGACCCATGAGGAAGTTCCCCACTCCACCGCCGACGCCCTGATAGAAGTGATAGCTGCCGCGCAGCAGCGACGAGCACAGCAGGGATGCGTTCTCGCTCAGGCCGAGCCTGCGCAGGCGAGAGATCAGGTACGCCACGACGATGATCTCCTCGGCACCGGAGTTGGCCAGCGCGTACAGAATCAGTGCCGGGACGCGCCACCAGTGGTCGTCGAGGGCGCTGGGAACGACGTTCAGATTGAAACCGAGGGCGTTGCCCACGAGATACAGCGCGAGGCCGGGCACACCGATCAGTGCGGCCAGTCCGACGCCGTGACCGAGATCGATCTTCAGCCGCGGCCGGGCCAGCCCGATCGCTCGGGGTGCCAGGTCGGCTCGCCACAGCAGGTACAACCCCAGCGCGCCCCAGGCGCACAGACGCAGGATGCTCAGCAGCTGGAACAGTAGGTCGATCAGGCTGAAACTCGACCGCGACGAGTTCAGCGCAACGGTCTGATCGGACAGGGCAGCGGTCTGCAGCGCGTCCTCGACGAGCGAGAGGATGCTGCTCATACCGCTCAGGCCGAACGTCACCAGCAGCACGATCGCGATCTCGACCTTGATGGTGGTGCGTTCGCGGGCGTCGGGCGGGGGAGCCGTGCTCGCGGGCGGCGGTGGCGTCAACCAGCTCTTGAAGTCGATCACCGCACGAGTCTGCCCTGTTTCGTCGGAGGGGGTGTCAGCCCCGGGCGCGTAGTCCGTTCAGAAAGGGGCAGCCGGCGAGAACGCGCAACGCGCGACTGAGCGAGAGGACGTCCTCGACGGGCTCGGCGAACCCGAGCCGGACGTCGTTGTCGCCGCTTTCGCCTTCGATCCGCAGCCGAATGCCGTAGCGATCGATGCCGAGCGGCCGGATTCGGCCCTGCCGCAGCGACGGCGGGAGGCGTCGGGCCAATTGGGTGAGCAGGTCCGGGTGGTCGGAGTCGAGGTGCTCGAGCCAGCTGGTCTCCATCTCCCAGAAGGGATCGGGTTCGGCTGCCAGCAGCGTGTCGACGTCGACCGGCTCGGCTCCGGTGCTGTCGGCGACCACGGCGGAGGTGACGATCAGCCGCATCAGCGAGGTGGTGTGGCCGACGTCGAGAAGAGCGGGGTGCGGATGTTCGGCGGCCACCGCTCCGGCCATGGGGCGCATCAGCGAGTCCGGGACCGGGCGTAGATCGCCGCGAAGCCACACCAACGACCGCACCGGCTCCCGCAGGGCGAGCGGTGCGTGATCGGTGAGTTCGAGGACGGCGGGCGTTCCGGCACGGGAGGACTGCCAGGTCACCGCACGGTCGAGGGAGTCGGTGGGGACGGCGAGGATCATCTCCCCGTTGGGTCGCAGGTGGTGCAGGGACGTGATCACCGGGTCGCTGCCGTCGATGGCCAGGGCTGCGCCCTCGGCGCGCATGCAGGCACTGCGTACGCGTTCGGCAGTGGTCGGTCCGGTGGTGGTGGTTGCGCCGAGCATGAGCTCCTCCGATGCGATCGGTCAGGCGAGTAGGTGAGGCAAACCTAAGTTAGCGCGGTGTGGCGAGGATCGCAAGGCCGTGCGCGGGAGTGGAGCCTGCGGAACGACCCGGACCACGGGAGTGGAGCCTGCGGAACGACCCGGACCACGGGAGTGGAGCCTGCGGAACGACCCGGACCACGGGAGTGGAGCCTGCGGAACGACCTGGACCCGGGTCTACCGTGTAGGCGTGCCGATTCCGCTGACCCTCGGTGTGCCACACCGACCCGACCCGAACGCGCTCGTCCATGGATTGCTGCAGCCGATATGCGCCGACGCCCACGCGCTGGCCGGAGCCCCGCGTGGAGCCGAGTACGGACCGCCCGTCGTCCGGGCGTCGACCCTGCTCGCACTGTCCGACTCGGACGACCACGGACGCATCGTGGTGCATCTCGACATCGACCCCGACGAGCTCCGGGCAGGTCCGACCGGCGGGTACGAGGCCGTCCGGTTCGACGTCGATGCGCCTGCCGAGCACCTCGCCGACGCACTCGCGCTGCGGTTGCCCTCGCCGCTGGTCGTCTTCCCGATGTTCGACGCGATCGACGTGGCCGAGACCGCGGAGGCCGTCGTCCTTGCCCACCGGACTCCGGGGATCAGCGTCGCCGACACCCCGCGCCGCATCGCCGACGTGCTCGCCGTGGTCTCGCACGCCGATGTGGGCTTCGTCGCCCGCGCCGACTCCGGCGACGAGGTGCTCGCGATCCTTGCGGCGACGGTGGCGTCGCTCCGCGGGGACGACATTGCCGCGGCCCTTGCTGCTCCGAACGTCGCTGCGCTGCGGGCACTCATCCCCGAGGCCGCCGAGGCGGTGCGCGAGGTGCTGCTCGGAATCGAGATCGTCGACGCCGCCCGGGCTCGCGCCCGGCTCGTCGACGTCGGTTTGATCGCTTCGGAGACGCCGACAACGTAACCTCGAGGCGTGCCTCGCATCGCTTACTTCGGACCATCGGGAACGTTCACGGAGATGGCGCTGGCGCAGTTCGAAAAGCTCGGAACCTTCGGCGCGGTCGGTCTGGACGGGGCGGTCGAGCGGGTCTCGGCGTCGAACCCGCCTGCAGCGCTCGAGGCCGTGCGATCGGGTGCGGCCGACGCGGCCGTGGTCCCCATCGAAAGCTCCATCGAGGGAGCGGTTCCACCGACGCTCGACGCGCTGTCGGAGGGCCGGCGGTTGCAGATCGTCGCCGAGACCGAGATCGAGGTGGCCTTCACCATCCTCGGCGGTCCCGGTGTCACTCTCGACTCGGCCCGCACGATCAGCGCCTATCCGATCGCACTCAATCAGGTGCGCCAGTGGCTGCAGACCGCCATGCCCGACGCCGTGGTGCAATCGGCGTCGTCCAATGCCGGTGCAGCAGAGGATGTTGCGGCCGGAATGGTCGATGCTGCGGTGTCGACGCGGCTCGCCGGTGAGCGCCTGAAGTTGCCGCAGTTGGCCGACGGGATCATCGACGTGGAGGGCGCGCGGACTCGCTTCGTGCTGGTGACCGCGCCGCAATCGGTGCCTGCGCGCACCGGCGCCGACCGCACGTCGGTGGTGCTCGAGCCGCCGAACGACCCGGGCACGCTGCCGGCAGCGTTGGCCGAGTTCGGAATTCGCAACATCGACCTGACCTTCATCGAATCACGGCCCACCCGTTCACGATTCGGAACGTACAGGTTCTTCATCGACTGTGCCGGGCACATCGACGACCCACTCGTCGCGGAGATGTTGGCCGCATTCCACCGCAAGATGCCCCTCCGGTTCCTCGGATCCTGGCCCACTGCAACAGGATCGGGCGGTTCGGTACCGCCGCCGATCGACGAACACGTGCAGTGGGTCGCAGACATTCGTGCCGGACGCGGTGATCTGTGATGGGCAAACTGATTCTGGTCCGGCACGGTCAGACGACAGCCAACGTCGCCAAGATACTGGACACCTCACCGCCGGGAGCCGAGCTCACCGAGCTGGGGCACCAGCAGGCCGACGCGTATGCGCAGACCTGGATCGGACGCCCACCCGCAGTGCTGGTGTCCTCGGTTGCGTTGCGTGCCAAGCAGACTGCCGGCTACATCGAGCGCGCGACCGGGGTTCCTCTCGTGGTGACCGAGGGAATCCAGGAGACCTTCGCAGGAGATCTGGAGGACCGCGACGATGCGGATGCGCACCGCGAATTCACCGAGATCTTCAGTCGCTGGCATGCCGGAGATCTGGCGGCGACAGTGCCCGGAGGCGACAGCGGACATTCGGTGCTGGAGCGGTACGTCCCGGTGCTCGACACTCTCCGTGCGCAGTACCTGAGTGACGACACGGCAGGCGATGTCGTCGTCGTCAGCCACGGTGCCGCAATCCGACTGGTCGCGGCGGTGCTGGCGGGCGTCGAGGGCACGTTCGCGGCCGACAACCACCTCGACAACACTCACACCGTCGAGCTGCTGCCGCTGCCCGACGGAGGATGGTCCTGCGCCAGATGGGGCACGTTCCTGCCGCCGTTCGAGGGCAAGGGCAGCGACAAGGCGGACAACCCGATCAGCTAGCGGAGATGCTCACCGGCCGATGCGATCAGCTCGGTCAGGGCGCCGATCACTCTGCGATCCGTTGCGCCGGTCAGTGAGCTCCACGACGTGCCGTCGGCGGCGAGGGTGGAGGTGGCGACGATGCGTCCGGCTCTGGTGTCCAACAGAGCAACGGGTCTCCCGGCGACGTGGCGGGTGCCGTGTCTGCGGGCGACGGCAGTGATCTCGGTTCTGCCGGTGCAGGTGGCCATCGCCGACGCCAGGGCCGCGGCGCGGTCGTCCGCTATGCCGATACCGCGGAGCCGAGACGCGGTTGCTCCGACGTCGGTCGGTGCTGCATCGAGTGCTTCGGCCAGCAGATCGGTCGGCGCGTTGATGCTGCCCGGGTCGAACGACGCAGCCGAGCCGATCGTCGACGCGAGGTCTCGGGCCGGATCACCGTGAACGGTGCGGATGGTGACCACGTCGTCCCGCCGCACCGCCGACACCGTTGTTCGATCGTCGGATGCCACGCAGATCCGAGTGGTCGGAACGGGCTCGGCGCTCTCGACGTCGAACACGCGGGCCGAGACGTACCAGCGAGGTTGTTCGAGAACTCGTATCCACTGCCGAAGATCCTCGTGGACGAGGCCGGAGGCCAACAGCCCGGCCGAGTCGAGGGCGCAACGGCCACGTTCGAGAGCGGAATCCCGTGCAGCAACGTCGTCGAAGCGCGGGAACACGTTCAGGACGACGGGTAGCTCGGCGATCGACAGCTCGTCGACCAGGAAGTCCATCTCGTCCACACCGAGTGAGGCGATCGGCAATGTGTGGCCCACCGGCACGGTTCCCAAGTCGATCAACGGCCGTTCCCGCTGGTGTGGGGCAGGGTGGCGTGGGGCAGGGTCGGATCCGCACCGATGACGGACGGCGCGACGGTGCGGCCGTCCGCGAAGTGCTCGAACTGCTTGAGGTAGTCCGGGGTCTCGTGTTCGTCGTCCTCGGCCTGCCCGCGCGTGCCGGAGGCCGGAGCGCCGGCCGCGCCCGTTCCGCGCTGAGCGAGGCCGCCATCGGCCGAGGCTGGTGGGCCGAATGCGGTCGGACCGCTCTGGGCTGCACCGGCCGGCATCGAGCCACCACCTGTGGGACCCAATGTGGAACCGGGTATTCCGACGCCACCGCCGAGCCCGCCTGCTCCACCCGCCCCTCCGCCGAACGACACCGGACGTGTGGACGCCGGGCCGACGGCAGGAGAGGCCGAACCACCGGATGCAACACCGTGACCGCCGCTTGCTCCTGATCCGCCGGACAGTGCACTGGACCCGATGTTGGACGCGGCGGTGGCCACGGTCGACACGCCGGTACCGGCGATGGAGGTGGCAGCACTGCCGAGCTGACCCGCCGCCGCGGCGACGCCGGGGTTCTGGGTTGCGGCCATCAAGCCGCCGATCGCGGCCTGAACCGGAGACGTCATCAGCGCGCCGTTCGCGAATCTGCCGAGCCCGCTCCCGGAATCGGAGACGATGGCCGGCGGCTGATCGAACGTGGTCTTGACGATGCGGTGCGAGGAGACCAGCTCGAAGCCCTCCATCACCATCGCGGCGCGGATGTCGAGCAGTCGGTCGGCCACCTCGGCCGCCTCGTAGCTGCCGTTCATCACGCCACCGGTCGAGGCGGCGGTGACCTTCGCGGCCTGCACGGCTCCGATTTCGACGAGCGAGGGCATGGTCGCCAACGCGACACCGTACGAGGTGCCTGCGGCCGGGGCCTCGACCGAGAGCGCCGCCGCCTTGACTGCCGTGGCGGCGGTCCAGGTCGCGAAACGGCCGAGCGCAGCCTGAGCGAGCAGAGCCGACTCGCCCTCCCAGCCTGCGGTCAGAGCCGCGGCGACGGCGGCGATACTCGCCGATGCCTCGGTGAATGCCGCGGCGACCGACCCCCACGCGCCACCGGCGACGTGCAACGGCACCGGTCCGGGCCCGAGCAATCGCGTCGAGTTTCCTGTCGCCGTGCGTGGCAGCCACACCACACCTGTCACTCCGAGCGTCATCCTCTAGCCCCCATGATGTTCGAGCGTTGTGTCGAGATTCTTGCTGCGGTCGAGTTCGGTGCGTCAGATGCCGGGTAGACCGGGCAGCCCCCCGGCTGTGTCGTCGTCGGTGGCCACGTAATCCGCGGCCTGTTTCCGCAGTTCCTCGGCCGCCCGGTGCAACTCCGAAATACCCTGCGCTGCAGCAGGTCCGAAGGTCTCGGCCGCGGTGCCGAAGAATCGTTCGGTCAGCAGCGACACCTCGTCGGTACCGGGTGGCAGTGGCCGCACGGGGACTGCCGTCGCAGTGACAGCCGCCTGCAAGCGAGCGGCGACCGCATCGAGTTCGGAGGCAGCGAGCTGCAGTGCCACCGGATCCACCTTGATGACGGTCATGAGCGAGGCTCCTTGATCGAAGAACTTTGCGCTGTCGGTAGGTAGGACGCCGCCGTGTTCGGTTCGGTTCCCTCTGCGCGAGAAAAAAAATTCAGACGAACTTCTGGGCCACCGAGCCGACAGTCCACCTGCCGCCTCGACGGCTGACTGCCGTACGCGTGAGCGGGGAGACGTCGATACGCCAGAACGAGGACACCGGAGCCGCCAACACCGACACCACCACGGCTCGGACGACGGCAGGAGAGGTCACCGCCAGCGTGCGGCCGGGCGTGGATCCAACAGCACTCAGCCACGTCCCGACGCGAGAGAACAACGCATCGAGGGATTCGCCACCCGGTGGAACGAACGCCGGATCACCCAGCCAGGCCATCGCGTCGGCGTCGGGCAGATCGGTCATCTCGAGGCCGGACCACCGGCCGTAGTCGATGTCGGCCAACGCGGGTTCGATCGAGACATCCGAGCCGAAGATGCGGGCGGTGGAGGTCGACCGGATTTCCGGTCCGGACAGGACGCGGTCGACGCGGGGTGGATCGGTCACCGCGGCGAGATCGCGCAGCCCCGCGTCGTCGAGTGGTTCGTCGCCGGGAAACCGGCCGGTGCGCATCGCCTCGGTTCTCGCGTGAGCGACCAAGATCAGTCGGGTCACGGGCGCAGTCACTCGACCATTCTGGCATCGAGCCGAAGTCCGCCGAGACAGCGATTGACACAGAGTCCAGAGCGATGCCACAGTTCGCTGGT
Source organism: Rhodococcus sp. 14-2483-1-2 (assembly GCF_002259405.1). Taxonomy (GTDB): domain Bacteria; phylum Actinomycetota; class Actinomycetes; order Mycobacteriales; family Mycobacteriaceae; genus Rhodococcoides. Next base: position 251,074 of record NZ_NPFW01000009.1, read on the forward strand.
AATACGCGATGTACGCAGGTAATCCGGTGAAAATCCGGAGCGGTTGCGCCACTGTGATCGACGTCGGGCATATGTCCGAATTCGAGAGTCAGAAAACTCGTTCATCGCATGGCCGTCCCCGTTTTCGAGCGGGGACTACGGGACGCATATCCCAGGAGGACAACCATGGCAATCACTCATTCCCCCAGTAATGCGACGGAGTCGGCTGCGCTCGCCGTCATCGTCGCCGCAACGATCCTGCTCGCCTTCGTCGTGCTCTACCTCGTCGGTTTCGATCAGGGCGCGATCTCCCGCAGTGGCATGTACATGCACGAGTTGATGCACGA
>NZ_NPFW01000010.1 GCF_002259405.1 Rhodococcus sp. 14-2483-1-2
CGCAACGATCCTGCTCGCCTTCGTCGTGCTCTACCTCGTCGGTTTCGATCAGGGCGCGATCTCCCGCAGTGGCATGTACATGCACGAGTTGATGCACGACGGCCGCCACCTGCTGGGCCTGCCATGCCACTGACCGACACCCACGGCCCGACGCTGCAGGGCACATTCGTCCAACTCCTGCTCCGAGGCCTGCTCGCCGGACTCCTCGCAGGCCTGCTCGCCGGAGCAGTCGCCTACGTCGTCGGTGAACCGCACATCGACTCGGCCATCGCCATCGAGGAAGCAGCCGGCACCGACACCCATCACACCGACACCGACGCCGCCCCGGCGGCGCATTCCCACGGCGACGAGGAAGCACTGGTCACTCGGGACGGACAACGCGTCGGACTGTTCCTCGCCACCGGACTCGCCGGCCTGGCACTCGGCGCGATCTTCGCCTCGGCACTGCACTACGGGCGACGCTTCACCGCCCTGCCCGGTTCGGTCCTCGCGCTCGTCGGGGCCGGTGCCGGATGGGTGGCCATCGAAGCAGTCCCGTTCTTCAAGTACCCGGCGAACCCGCCGGCCGTCGGAGATCCCGAGACCATCACCCAGCGCACCTGGCTGTGGTTGGCGACGGTGATTCT
>NZ_NPFW01000006.1 GCF_002259405.1 Rhodococcus sp. 14-2483-1-2
GCGCGAACGCCGCCCCGATCGCGCCATCGAGACCAACGTCGAATTCTGGGCCGCGGTGATCCTCGACTTCGCCGAGGTGCCCGCGCACATGATGCCCGCAATGTTCACCTGCGGACGTACCGCGGGCTGGTGCGCACACATCCTGGAACAGAAGCGCCTGGGCAAGCTCGTCCGACCGGCCGCCCTCTACACCGGCCCCGAACCCCGCACCCCCGAGTCCGTCGACGGCTGGGACCTGATCCGGTAGTCGACGGTGTCATGACACCCGACTAGCCTGTGGAGGCCATATTCCATCGACGCTAGGACGCGCTACTCCATGGCCGATTTGCCGATCATTCCCGCCGATCTCCTGCCCGCCGACGGACGCTTCGGTTGCGGCCCGTCCAAGGTTCGCCCCGAGCAGCTGCAGTCCCTGGTCGACGTCGGCGCTTCCGTGTTCGGCACCAGCCACCGTCAGAAGCCCGTCAAGGACGTCGTCGGACGCGTGCGCAGTGGCCTGAAGGATCTGTTCTCGCTGCCCGAGGGCTACGAGGTCGTCCTCGGCAACGGTGGCACCACCGCGTTCTGGGACGCTGCTGCCTTCGGCCTCATTCGCGAGAAGTCGCTGCACCTGACCAACGGCGAGTTCAGCTCGAAGTTCGCCTCGGTGGCCAAGAACAACCCGTTCATCGGTGATCCGATCGTCGTCAAGGCCGAGCCGGGCAGTGCGCCCGAGCCCACCTCCGACCCGTCCGTCGACCTCATCGGTTGGGCGCACAACGAGACCTCGACGGGCGTGGCCATCCCGGTCAGCCGTCCGGCCGGCTCCGAGAACGCCCTCATCGCGATCGACGCCACCTCCGGTGCAGGCGGTCTGCCGGTGAACGTCGCCGACTCGGACGTCTACTACTTCGCTCCGCAGAAGTGCTTCGCCGCCGACGGTGGCCTGTGGATCGCGCTGATGAGCCCGGCCGCGCTCGAGCGCGTCAGCGAGATCGCTGCCACGGATCGGTGGGTCCCGGACTTCCTGTCGCTGCCGATCGCCGTCGACAACAGCAGCAAGAACCAGACGTACAACACTCCGGCCGTGGCGACCCTGCTGCTCTTCGCCGATCAGATCGAATGGCTCAACTCGCAGGGCGGCCTCGATTGGGCCACCAAGCGCACCGCCGATTCGTCCTCACGCCTGTACGACTGGGCCGAGAAGAGCGAATTCGCGACGCCGTTCGTGACGAACCCGGATCACCGCAGCCAGGTCGTCGGCACCATCGACTTCGACGAGAAGGTCGACGCAGCTCAGGTCGCCAAGATCCTGCGCGCCAACGGCGTCGTCGACACCGAGCCGTACCGCAAGCTCGGCCGCAACCAGCTGCGTGTCGGTATGTTCCCGGCAATCGAGCCGGACGACATCACCGCACTGACCAAGAGCATCGACTGGGTCGTGTCCACGCTGAGCTGATTACCAGCAAGCTCACAGCTACAGCGCTCCCTTCGCGGCATACACTTGCTATCAAGTAAGCAAGCGTAACGACCGCGGAGGGAGCGCTCGTATGTACAGGCTCCTGACATTCGCGCTACGGATTCGGGTGACTCTGGTGTACTGCGCGCTCGCGGCAGCGGGAATTATCGCGCTGGGCCAGATCGGCCCACACGATCGCTGGCACGTACTGCACGCGGCGAGCACCAATCTCCACAATCTGACCGACGGCCACCTCGCCACCCTCGTCACGAGCGTCTTTCTCACCGAAGGACGGGTGAACTGGTTGTGGTTGGCCGCGGTCGCCCTGTTGTTCGCCGTCGCCGAGTGGGTCTCCGGCTGGCGACGCTTTCTGCTGACCTTCAGCGCCGGACACCTCGGTGCGACGGCATTGGTGGCCACGGGCCTGCTCATCGGCATTCACAACGACTGGCTCGCGGACTCGTTGGCGATGGCCGTCGACGTCGGCGTCAGCTACGCAGCAGCAGCGGTCGCAGGATCGATGATCAGGTACCTGCCGATGCCGTGGCGTGCGGGCTGGGCCGCCCTGTGGATCGGCGTCGTCGCCTTCAGTGGAGTGTCGGACCCGTCCTTCACCGCCGTCGGCCACGCGATTGCCCTGACCATCGGCCTCGGCCTGGGTGCCCTCTACCTTCGCAGGGACGCATCGACGTTGTCGCACAAAGCAATTGATGGAACATCGACCGAATGGGTGCAGCCGAGCCCGCAGCTGTCTACCCTCTGATAGGGAAACGATCGTCGGCAGAAGCGATGCGTGTCGAACACCCGCCGAATACGGCAGGTGAACTAGGCTCGAATTCGACGGTATCGCGAGCCGGCGCGATGAGGAGGTCAAGGTGCGAGACTTACGTGTGGTGGGTCTCGAGGCCGACGGAAAGTTCGTCGTGTGCGCAGATCCCAAGACCGGCGACAGATTCCGGCTTCCAGCCGACGACAAACTCCGCGCGGCCTCACGCGGCGACATCGCTCGACTAGGACAGATTGAGATCGAAATGGACAGCTTGCTTCGGCCGAAGGAAATTCAGGCCCGTATTCGCAGCGGAGCGACCATCGAACAGGTTGCCGCCGACTCCGGAATGGCCATCAGCCGCGTCGAGGTGTTCGCTCACCCGGTGTTGCTCGAACGCTCGCAGGCCGCGTCGATGGCCCAGTCCGGTCATCCACTGCGCCACGACGGCCCGGCCGTGCAGACCCTGCTCGAGATCGTCACCCTCGCTTTCCGCGCTCGCGGCCACAACCTCGACGACGCGACGTGGGACGCCTGGCGCGACGAGGACAACAAGTGGGTCGCACAGCTGAAGTGGCAGGCCGGCCGCACCACCAACAAGGCGCACTGGCAGTTCCTGCCCGACGGCCACGGCGGCACCATCGCGCCGCTCGACGACACCGCACACGAACTGATCGATCCAGACTTCGGACGTCAACTGCGCGGTCTGGCACCGGTCCGCGCACTCACATCCTCCGAGGACCTCGGCGACGACGAGACCTCGCAGCAGAGCTTCGACGAGTACTACGGCACCACCGCCGACAGCGAGATCGACGCCGAGACCATCGAGGTCGAGGTGGACGATGCGCCTGCTCCCGAGCCCGAGGAGCCGCGCGAACCGGTGGCCAGGGAGCCCAGGCCCGCACCCAAGCCTGCCGCCGGTCACACCAGTGGCAAGGACAAGCGCGGCAAGCCGGCCATGCCGTCGTGGGAGGACGTCCTGCTCGGAGTTCGCAGCAGCGGCCACAACTGAGTTCCGATGTGACCGATGTGCCGCGCGGTGCAGAACCGCCGACGCTCACACCGTAGGCTTCCCAGGAAGTAACGGAGAGAGAGGTGCCGGTAGTGGGGGCCAAAGCATCAACGATCTGGTACGTGGACGCACCGGATCCCATTTCTGTACTCCGAGAGGCCAACACCTCGGACTGGAATGCTGCGACCGCACTCGTCGGACGTCTGTACCCCCACCTGACGGCAGTGCCCCTCGGACAGGGCCCGATATCGACCTCGGCAGGCGTGGACGACGATCACGTCTTCATCGGTTGCTACCCGGGCGTCACCGTGGTCTGCGGATCCAATCTCGCGGTGCCCACACCGTCGACGCTTCCCGAATCCTTCACTCGCCCTCTGGCGTCCGAGCACACCTACCTCGTCGCCTCGGATCCCCAACACGCCTGGGGAGCGTTCGCGTACTGGGAGCGCGGTGAATTCCGCCGATCCTTCAGCGCCACTCCGGTGTACATCTACGAGGACGCGGGCCTGCCACTGGTGTGGGAGCGGTCGTTCTGGGCCGGTGAGCACCCGCTGATCTATCCACCCGGAGTGATGCCGGATCCGCAATCGCTGCCGTTCCACCCGCAGGAGTTCGCCGAGGCCGCCAACGCCGAGTGGCTCGGATTCCGCTACACCGGCGCACCACACGCGGACGAATTCGATCCGAACACCCTGCCGGTCTGCGGCTTCACGATGTACGTTCCGGGGCAGGAGCCACCGCCACCGAACCAGCAGAGCCGAAGCTCGAACGGCCGTGGCGCACAGGAACCGATGCCCGACGCCCCCGAGGAACAGGCACCGCGACCGAAGAAGCGTTGGTTCTCGCGCAAATAGTGGCTCGGGTGGGCACAGTTGCACGCAACCACCGCTGATCGACGGGTTTCCGCCGATTGTCGACGGTAGTGCGCAACTCTGCCCGCTGTCGGAGACCGACGAAGAAGACGACTGTCAGAACGCCAGCGCCGCCAGTGCCACGAAGCTCAGGATGGAACCGATGCCGGCTCCGTACACGGCCCAGCGCCACACCGGTATCGCGAGCCACCGCATGACCGTCGGTGCCGCACCCGCGACGACGATCATGTTCAGACCGATCGCCAGCAGCGGGTGAATTCTGGCCAGTTCCAGACCGAAAGCCGTCAGTGCCACACTCACCAGCGCCGCCGAGATCACGGCGATCGGTATTCCGGTCCAGCGGACGCCCGGGTCGTGGTCGTTCACGTCAGGCGCACACGTTCGTAGAACCCCATCGCAGCGGCCGTCGCCACATTGAGTGAATCGGTGCCGGGTGCCATCGGGATACGAGCGCGAATGTCCGTGGCACGCATGGCATGTTCGGTCAGACCCGGTCCCTCCGCGCCGAGCAACAACGCCACCTTCTCCCCCGTCATCGCCGCCGCAAGCGACACCGCCGACGGATTGGGTGTCAGCGAGATCAGCTGAAAACCGTGCGCGCGAACGCGATCGAGACCGCGCGGCCACTCGGGCACCTTGGCGAACGGCACCCGCAGCACATGCCCCATCGATACCCGCACCGACCGTCGATAGAGCGGATCAGCGCACGCGGCGCCGAACAGCACTGCATCCACCCCGAGACCGGCCGCGTTGCGGAACATCGACCCGAGATTCTCGTGGTCGTTGACGCCCTCGAGGATCGCCACCGTCTTCGCGTCGGCCAACACCTCGTCCAAATCGAGGGCCGGTGGCCTGTTCGCCGCTGCCAGCACGCCGCGATTGAGATGGAATCCGACGACCTCGGCCATCACCTCCGCCGATGTCCGATAGAACGGGACGTCGGAATCTGCCAGATCGTCGCGCAAGGTGTCGAGCCGTCGATCCACGCCCAGCAGGCTGATCATCGGGAAGCGCGAGGTCAGCAGGCGCTGCGCGACCAACACTCCCTCGGCGATCACCAATCCCTTGCCCTCGGGCAGGTCGGGTCGCCGATCCGAGGAGTTGAGATCGCGAAAATCGTCCAGTCGCGGGTCCGATGGGTCGTCGATATCGATTACATGCACCACGTGCCCATCTTGTCACCCGGCATTTCTGGCAGTCCCTCGGCGAAGGCCTCCTTCTGTATGGCAGATTTCTCGGGTCGTTCCGCGGGCTCCACTCCTGTATGGAAAAGTAAAGAGCGATGACTACCGACGAATCGATCACCATCCGCACCGCCACCGACGACGACTGGGATGCCGTCGCGCTGCTCGACGCCCACGCATTCGGCGAGCACCAGAACGCCGAGGACCTGGCCGAGACACAGATCCTGACCCAGTCCGAGCACGTGTACCTGGCGTGGGACGGCGAGACCCCGGTGGGTGTGGCCATGCACTTCCCGATGTCGGTCACCGTTCCCGGTGGTGCGCAGGTCGAGGCGTCCGGAGTCTCCTGGGTGTCGGTCGCACCGACGCATCGTCGACGCGGCATCCTGCGATCGATGTTCACCCAGCAGCACCGCGCACTGAACGACGCCGGCGCACCCCTCTCCCTGCTCACGGCCAGCGAGGCCACGATCTACGGACGCTTCGGGTACGGGCCGGTGACCGAGGAGATCAGCGTCTCGATCGACCGACGATTCGCGCAGTTCCGCAAGGACGCTCCCCCGGCAACCGGTGTGCGGCTGATCGAGTCGGCCGAGGCCGCCGGACTGCTCCCCGACATCTACCACCGGTGGCAGCAGCAGACCGCAGGCGCGCAGCCCAAGCCGCCGATCCGCTGGGAGCGGTTCTTCGCCGACCGCGAGAACCGACGCGGCGGACTGACGGCTCTGTTCTTCATCGTCCATCCCGACGGTTATGTCGCCTACCGACGCGGACGCAACCCGAGCCGAGTGGTGGTGGAGGAATTCATCGCGGTGACCGACGACGCGTACGCCGCGTTGTGGCAAATACTCGTCGGAGTGGACCTGGTCGACACCATCGAGGTACGGCAGGCACGGGACGAAGTACTGCCGTTCCTGCTGACCAACAATCGGCTACCGAAAGTCACGGCTCACCACGACGCACTGTGGGGCCGCATCATGCACGTCGAGGCAGCGCTCGAGGCGCGTACCTACGCGCTCGACACCTCGCTGGTCATCGCGGTGCGGGATCCCTTCCTCGATGCGGGCGGCACCTACTCACTGACCGTGACCGACGGTCGTGCGACCTGCACCCGGGTGGAGTCCGAACCGGACATCGAACTCGACATCGACGTGCTCGCGAGCATCTACTTCGGCACCCATCGAGCCCGCTTGTTCGCCGCGGCCAACCGCCTTACCGCACGCAACGAGGAATCTCTGCATGCGCTGGATCTGACGTTCGGAACAGCGCGCCCGGCCGTCATGGGTTGGGGTTTCTAGAGCCGGCTGTTCGGCGCATCCAGCGCGGTGGCCGAGCCACCTCGCATCCGGAGGGCGGCACCCAGCGTCACCGCGAGCAGCACCGTCAGGTAGACGATGAAGTCGACACTGCCGTGGCTGCTCGTGGCGTGGTAGATCAACGGTGCCGTGCCTCCGAAGAGGGAGTTCGCCACGGCATAACCGAAGCCGACGCCCAACGCACGAATGTGCGCGGGGAACACTTCGGCCTTGGCAATGCCGTTCACCGACAGGTAGCACGTGAGGACGAGGAACGCGCACACCAGGATGGCGAAGACCGCAGGCGGAGACGTCACCCGGGTGGTCGCCAGCACCAGTGCTCCGGTCGCCGGTATCCCCAGCGCCCCGAACGCGACGAGAAGGGGCTTTCTTCCGATGCGGTCGCTCAGTGCGCCGGCGACCGGCTGCAGCACCATCAACACCACGAAGGCCGCGAGCACGAGCCCGGTCGCGACGAGCTCTCCCCTGGTGCCGTCCGCAGCGAAGAACGTCTCGCGAACGATCGAGGGAACCGTGACCGTGTAGGTGTAGAACGCCGCACTCCCTCCCGCGGTCAACAAGAACACCCACACCAAAGGACGCCGGTGATCGCGAAACAACGCCCCCATCGTGGCGTCTCGGTCCGCCCGGGGTGCTCCCGGTTCACGGGGCGCGCGATCGAGTCCACGCGCCCACCACAGCGATGCCAGGCCCGCCGCACCTCCCGCGGCGAACGCGAGGCGAAAACCCCATTCGGAGATTGCCGCGCGGTCCGTGCTCGCGAGGAGCACGAGTAGACACGTCTGTGCGAGCACGAGGCCGCCGACGATGGTCGCGGCCTGGAACGAGGCGAAGAATCCGCGATGCCCTCGCGTGCCCGATTCGGAGAGCAGCACCGTCGCCGCCGCGTACTCGCCGCCGGTGGCGATGCCTTGGACGATGCTCACGACCGCGAGGATCACCGCGGCCCAGGCGCCGATGTCGTGGACGGTGGGAGTGACCGCCAGAGCGACCGATCCGGCCGACATCAGCGTGACCGCAGCGACGAGCGCGAACTGTCGGCCTCGCACGTCCGCGAGCCTGCCGAACAGCCACGAACCGAGCGGTCGGACGACGAAGGTCAGTGCGAAGAGTCCGTAGACGTACACGAGCGAATTGGTCGAGGCCGGATCGAAGAACTCGGTCCGAAAATACGGCGCGAAGGTCGCGTAGAGGTAGAGGTTGAACCACTGCACGAGGTTCGGCACCGAACCCGCCAGAATGACGCGGACCTGCCTACGACGGTCGGAGCTCGCCGACTCGGTGCGATTCACGTGCTGAAAGTACCCGAATACCTGGCACACAGGGAGCAGTCGGAAAGCACATGACTTTTGTCATGGCTACACCGTGACGGTGTCACCTCAGGTCATGATGCGCTGCACTGTTTTCGGTGGTTCGGGCGCAGCAGACTCGTAGTCATGAAGCAACCAGACGAAGGAAACCTGTTCACCGATCTGATGGAGCTCGGACCGGCTCCGACGATGGCGCGTGAGATCGTCGTCATCGTCATCGGTCTCGCGATCATCGCCGTGCTGTTCGCGATCGTCGGCGCATCACTTCCGGCGTTCGTCGCACTCGGCGTCATCGTCGCGTTCATGGGCGTGCGGTTCGTCATCGGACTCCGCCACTGGGAGAAGCAATCATGACCATCATCGAAGTCGATGGCATGACTCGCCGCTACGGCTCGGGCAAGAACGCTTTCGAGGCCGTCAAGGCGCTCGATCTGAAGGTCGCCGAGGGTGAGCTGTTCGGCCTGCTCGGCACCAACGGTGCCGGCAAGACGTCCACTCTCGAAGTCATTCAAGGACTTTCACGGCCGAGTGAAGGCACGGTGCGGATTCTGGGAATGGATCCGGTGTCCGATCGCCGCAAAGTTCGACCGTCTCTGGGCATCATGCTGCAGAAAGGCGGCCTGCCCCAGGATCTGACCACCGCGGAGAGCCTGCGGATGTGGGCGGGCACGTGCAGCAATCCACTGCCGGTGGACGAGGTGCTGGGGCGAGTCGACCTGGCCGACCGCGCCGATACCCGGGTGAAGTTTCTCTCGGGCGGCGAGCAACGCAGACTGGATCTGGCGTGCGCCATCATCAGCCGTCCTCGAGTGCTGTTCCTGGACGAGCCCACCACCGGTCTCGATCCCGAAAGTCGCCGCAACACATGGCGGTTGATTCAAGAGCTGAAGAATTCCGGCGTGACGATCATGTTGACGACGCACTACCTGGACGAGGCCGAGTCGCTGTGCGATCGACTCGCGATCATGCACCGCGGCAGGGTCGTTCGCAGCGGAACGGTCGACGAGGTGGTCGCGGACCATCCGGCGAAGATCGAACTGCAGGCCCCCGGTACCGCGCTGCCGACACTGCCCGGTACCGCCATCGACGTCTCGGGAGACACCATCTCGATCCAGACGTCCTCGGTACAGGACACGTTGACCGACCTGCTCGTGTGGGCCCGCACCAACGGGGTGACCCTGCACGGACTCGACGCCCGCGCGGCATCACTCGAAACCGTATTCCTTTCCATTGCAGACGAATTCGACAATCCCGACTTCACACACACGAAGGTGATGAGCGCATGAGCACGATGACCGCACTGTCACGAGCAGAGTTCACACTGCTCGGACGCAATCGAGTACTGCTGTTCAACGCGTCCGTCATACCTCTCGTACTACCGCTGGTCATGCTGATCATCAGCAGTCGCAGCGACGACGGATTGACCGACGTGGGCGTCGGAGCGGCGCTCGAGTTCTTCGCCCTGTTCCTGCTGGTGTTCATGGTCTACTACAACATGCTCTCGATCTACGCCACACGTCGAGACGAGTTGGTGCTCAAGCGACTTCGCACCGGAGAAAGCTCGGACATCCAGATTCTGCTGGGGCCGGCGGTCCCCTCGTTCGTCCTCACCGTCGCACTGGGCCTGATCGTCGGAGCTGTAGTTCTGGCCTTCGGTGGGCCCATTCCTACCAACGCAGTGCTCGTCGCCGTGGCCCTCCTCGGCGGAGCCGCATTGTTCGCCGCACTGGCGTTGATCACCTCTGCCTTCACTCGCAACGCCGAGGCCGCCCAGATCACCAGCCTGCCGGTCATTCTGATCGCCATGGCCGGCTCGGCCATGCTGCGCGACGTTCTCCCTGATTCGCTGAGCCGAGTCGTCGAACTGACCCCGATGGCGGCCGTGTCGGACCTGTTGAACCTGGGCTGGTTCGGCACCACCACGCCCGGCGACGCGTCCATCGGCTTCGCTGCCACCTTCACCGAAGCCGGAATGCCGCTGCTGGTGATGCTCGCGTGGATCGTCGGCAGCCTCCTGATCGCCCGCACGCACTTCCGTTGGGAACCGCGGTCCTAGATCACACCCTTTCGTCGACCGTCTGCAAGGCTGGAGATCATGAAGTTGCACCAGTACCTCAATCCACTGCACGGCTGGAACGACAGCAGTGCAGTGGACAAGGTGCGCGTCTACACCCGCCAGTCCTTCCTGCTCATCACCGTCGGTGTTGCCGTCGGAGCGATGCTGACATCTCTGCAGTACGACGACTATCTGTCGATGGCAGCGACTGCTGTCTGCGCCGCCGCCGCTTTTGTGGTGGTGCAGCGCACCCCCGCGCTCGGCGGTGAGTCGACGGCCAGCCCACGAATTCCGTTGGCGATCACGGCAGTCGCCGCCGTGGTGCTGGTTGCCGGCGGGACCACGAGCAACGCACTGTGGGCCGCCGTACTCGTCACCACTGCGGTCGCGACCCTGATTCCGTTGCGGTGGTCCCTGGCGGCGGCTGTGGCCGCTGCTGCGATCGCGGCGGCTGTGGGAACCCCGGCAGTGGAAACTCTGATACTCGGCATCTTCATCGCCTTCATGGCGTTCACCGTGCAACTGTCGGCGTGGTTGCTGCGCATCGTCACCGAACTCGACGCCACTCGCGACGCTGCTGCCGCACTCTCGGTTGCCGAGGAGCGTCTGCGATTCTCGCGAGATCTGCACGACGTCGTCGGACGCGCACTCTCTGCCATCGCCGTCAAGAGCGAACTCGCCGCGACGCTGGCTCGCCGGGGTGACGATCGAGCGGCGGGCCAGATGGACGAGGTTCGCCTGCTGGCCCAGGAATCCATGGCCGACGCCCGAAAGCTGGTTCGCGGCTATCGATCGGTCGATGTGGCATCGGAACTCGACGGAGCTCGATCGCTGCTGTCCGCCGCAGGTATCTCCACCGAACTGGTCGGCGAGACATCGGTTCTGTCCGAGCGCGCGGCCGAGGCGGCCGCCTGGGTGGTCCGCGAGGGAGTGACGAACATTCTGCGCCACTCCGCTGCCACTTATTGCCGGATCGAGCTGACCGACAACAGCATTCGCCTGACCAACGACCATCCCAGTGCATCGTCCGGCCGCGACGACGGCACGGGACTGAGCGGGTTGCGGGAACGATTGGTCGCGGTCGGAGGCACCCTGAACACGGAGAAGACCTCCGAGGAATTCACCCTCACCGCGGCGCTACCGATCGAGAACCCAAGGCAGGAGTCGAGCCTGCGGAACGACCCGACAAGGACGACATCATGATTCGAGTTCTACTGGCCGACGACGAGAATCTCATTCGTTCGGCGCTTGCGACCATGCTCGATCTGGAGGACGACATCGAGATCGTCGGGCAGGCCGACTCCGGCGAAAAGGCGTTGACCGTCTCGGCCTCTCTCGCTCCCGATGTCGCCGTGTTGGACCTGCAGATGGGCGGGATCGACGGCATCGAGACGGCCCAGAAGATCGCCGAGATGCTGCCCACCTGCGCGTCGATCATCGTCACCAGTCACGGCAGGCCGGGCTATCTGAAGAAGGCGCTCGAAGCGGGTGTGCGCGGATTCCTGCCGAAGACGACCTCGGCGGCGACCCTGGCCGAGGTAGTGCGCACCGTGCACGGCGGCGGGCGCTACGTCGATCCCACGCTGGCCGCGGAAGCCATCGGAGCCGGAGACTCGCCGCTCACTCCGCGCGAGGCCGATGTGCTCGAGTTCGCCGCCGACGGCGCGTCGATCGCGGAGATCGCACGGCGGGCCCATCTTTCGCCCGGCACCACCCGCAACTACCTGTCCGCTGCCGCGGCGAAACTGGGTGCAGCGAACCGACACGAGGCCTGCGCTCTCGCTCGACGCCACGGCTGGATCTGACCCACCGTCACACCTTTGTGCTCACGGCGACGGTATCGAGGGTGGGGAGCCGGTGACCGTCGGCCGGCGGTACGACGGTGATCCGCAAATTGTTGTGCCGCAGTAGATACACGGCCGCGAAGAGGCCGGTCGCCAGAGAGATGGCCCCACCGAACAGCAACGGTGCCCGCGGATCCAGGGCGTCGGCGAGCCAACCGAGAACCGGACTGCCCAGCGGAGTACCGCCGAGGAAGCACAGCATGTAGATGCCCATCACGCGTCCGCGCATGTCGGACGGCACCGACATCTGCAGAATGTTCATCGCCGACGTCGTGAACGTCAGTGTCAGGGCACCGGTGGGAATCAGCAACAGTGCCACGAGCAGATAGTTGGGCATCAATCCGACGATCAGCTCGAAGGCTCCGAATGCGATGACGGCACCGATGAACAGCCGCAGGCGCGGCGCGCTCGCCCGCCGCGCAGCCAGAGTCGCTCCGGCCAGCGTGCCCACTGCCAGGGTTGTCGAGAGCAGACCGTAGGCGTCTGCTCCGCTCCCGAACGTGTTGCGCGCCAACACCGACAGACTCAGCGGAAAGTTGAGGCCGAACGTCGAGACCATGAAGACCGTGGACAGCAGGACTCGTAGGTCACCGCGCCCCCAGACGTACCGAAATCCCTCCCGCACCTGCCCTTTGGCGCGTGGGGCCGGTTCGACGCGGAAGAGCTGACCGACGTTCATCGCCACGAGTGCACCGAACACCGCCGCGAACGACACGGCATTGATGAGAAACACCCAGCCGGTGCCGACGAGGGTGATGAGCACTCCGGACACGGCAGGCCCGACGATGCGCGCCATGTTGAAGGTCATCGAGTTCAGCGCGATCGCATTGGCGAGGGTCTCTTTGCCGACCATCTCGATGGTGAACGATTGTCGCACCGGAGCATCGATCGCGGACGAGCAGCCGAGGATGAATGCGATGACGTAGACGTGCCACAGCTCGACCATCCCTCCGACGTCGAGCACGCCGAGCACCAGACCGCATGCCGCGGCGAAGACCTGGGTGATCATGAGTAGCTTGCGCTTGTCGTAGCGGTCTGCCAGGACCCCACCCCAGACCGAGAGGAACAGTGTCGGCCCGAACTGCAGGGCCATGACGATGCCGACGGCGAAGCCGTTGCCGCCGGACAGCGTCAGAACGAGCCAGTCCTGGGCAACCCGCTGCATCCACGTGCCGACCAACGAAACGATCTGCCCCGACGCCCACAATCGGTAGTTGTGAGTCTTCAGGGCGGCGAACATCGTCGAGCTGGAGGTACGGGAAGCAGGGGCCACCATTCAGATAATAACCCTAGGTAACTACTCGGAGTCGCTCACGAGGGCTCCGATGATCGTCACCGCATCACGGAGTGTGTCGAGCTGCTCGGGTCCGAGGCCTGCGAGCTGCGCGGTCATCCACGCTTCGCGGGCACTGGCCTCGTCGGCGATCAGCTCTCGACCGGCCGGTGAGAGCGAGACGATCACCTGCCGCCCGTCGGTGGGATGTGGGGTGCGCGCCACCAGACCGAGTTCGGCCAACGATGCGATCACCCGCGTCATCGACGGCGGCTGGACCTTCTCTCGCGCGGCCAATGCACCCGGCGTCATATCGCCCTCCCGACTCAGCGTGGCCAGAGCCGACAGCTGAGTGAGCGAGACTTGCGAGTCCACTCGCCTACCCCGAAGGTGGCGAGTCAGCCTCACCACCGCAAGCGACAGATCGCTTGCCAATTCCCGATTGTCCTTCACACCATTTCCCGACGTCACAGCGCAGAGAATACGCCCTGGTACCGACCCCGCATCATGTAACCGCCTCGGTGATGGGTCCGACCGCGAAATATGCAACAAACAGCAGTGCAACGATCCACAACAGGGGGTGTACCGACTTCGCGCGGCCGGACCCGACCGCGAGTATCACCCAGGTGATGAAACCGACGCCGATCCCGTTGGCGATGGAGTAGGTGAAGGGCATCACCACGATGGTCAGGAAGGCGGGAAGCGCGTAATCGAAACGGCGGAAGTCGATGTCGAGAACCTGCCCGATCATCAGCGCACCCACTACGACCAGTGCCGGAGCAGCCGCTTCGATCGGAACGACGGCCGTGAGAGGGGTGAAGAACATGGCCAACAGGAAGAGCAATCCGGTCACGACGTTGGCCAGCCCGGTGCGCGCACCCTCGGCGATTCCGGAAGCCGATTCGACGAACACGGTGTTCGACGACGCCGACGCGCCGCCTCCGACGATGGCTCCGGCCCCCTCGACGACCAGAGCCTTACCGATGTTCGGCAGCTTTCCGTCCTTGTCCAGTTTCGCTTCCTTGCCCAGCCCGGTCATCGTTCCCATCGCGTCGAAGAAGTTCGCGAGGACGAGCGTGAACACCAGCAGGCTCGCGGCGAGTACGCCGATGCGAGTGAACGCTCCGAAGAGATCGACGTTGCCCACCAGGGAAAGATCAGGAGACTGAATCAACTCGGTGGGCAGCTGCGGAACCGACAGATTCCACCCCTTGGGGTCGACGCCGTTCGACGGACCCACGTCGGTGACGGCCTCGACGATCGCCGCCAGCACCGTCGTGACCACGATGCCGATCAGCAGACCGCCGCGCACCTTGCGCACCACCAGTACACCCATCAGCAACAACCCGAACACGAAGATCACCGTCGGCCACGACGCGATGGACCCGTCGATGCCGAGCCCGACGGGAACCGTCGTGCCTGCAGCGTCGGGGATACGGCGCACGAAGCCGGAATCGACCAGACCGATGAAGGCGATGAACGCGCCGATGCCGGCGGCGATCGCCGCCTTGAGCTCGGCCGGGATCGCGTTGAACACCGCCGTGCGGAATCCGGTCACCGCCAGCAGCACGATGATGATGCCGTCGATGACGACGAGCCCCATCGCCTCCGGCCACGTCACCTGCGGTGCGATCGTCACGGCGAGCAGGGTGTTGATGCCCAGGCCCGCCGCGATGCCGAACGGGTAGTTGGCGATGATGCCGAAGGCGATACTCATGAATCCGGCCACCAGCGCCGTCACGGCGGCGACCTGGGCGACCGGCAGGATGTTGCCGAGCACATCGGTCTTGGCGGCCGCGTCGTCGGCGGAGAAGCTGCCCAGAATCAGCGGATTGAGGACGACGATGTAGGCCATGGCCACGAAGGTGACCACGCCTCCTCGGACCTCGGATCCGACCGTCGAGCCTCGTTCGGTGATCTTGAAGTAGTTGTCGAGTAGCCGCGACGACAATTGCATGAGCGAACGATAAAGCACACCGCGAGACTTGGGGAAATATGGTGGCGTAGCGTGATTTTGTGGCCGACCTCCCCCAGATCCCGCGCAGCCTCACCGATCCGGTGCCGGTGTTGGCGATCGGCATCCTCGGCTGGATCATCGCGCTGGTGGTGTTCACCGCCACCGGGGACCGCACCGACGATGCGCTCGCCACGTGCTGGTCCGGCATCGCTGTCGGTGCCGTAGGGTTCGGAATCTTCCTGATGCAGAGAGCCGCGTCACGTCGTGGGAGCAAAACCGCCCAGCGCGGCCTCGATTGAGACCAGCATCACGTTAGCCCGATCACCACACCGCCCCTGAGGTGGGGAAACTAACCCCTCAGCCGGTTGAGTAACACAAAGTTAACGTGGACCATGGGTTATGTCAGATAAAACAACCTCTTGATCCACGAAAGCCAGGCCATGAAGCTCGTCTCTCAGTACCGCAATCGCCGTAACCACGTCCGCTCGCTCCGCGCCCTCTACGCACGCGCCAACGCTGTCTCCAGCCCGGCCATGCGCGACGAGCTGCTCGTCATCGCCCAGCGCTCGGATTTCTCGCGCTGATCAGCCTGACGGCATAGATCCACCCCAGCCCCCACAGGGCACCGAACACCCAGCCGGCCAGCACGTCCGTGGTCCAATGCGCACCCAGGTAGATCCGAGAGAATCCGATCAGCAGGGACGCGACCGCAGGTAACACGAGCAGTACCGGCCGATGCAGCCACGGCGTGGACGATCGCAGCATCACAGCGATCGCCACCGTGGCAAGCACCATCGACATCATCGCGTGGCCGGACGGAAACGAATGGCTCGCAATATCCACCAGCCGCTCCGGAATCGGTGGCCGCTCCCGCGCGAACGCAAACTTGAGCGCATTCATCAGCCCCCACCCGGTGAGCATCGCTCCCGCGACCACCACGGCATCCGATCTGCGTCCGACGCGAAGCAACGCCACGACGACCACCGCGGACAGCAGAAACATCGATACCGTGTTTCCCACCGTGGTGATGATCCAGAACATCGTCGTGACCCACCCGACTCGATGCTCCACCATCCAGTCCAGGATCACACCGTCAAACCCCACGAGGTCGCTCCCAACTCTGCGAACAATGCACCGTTCCGTCGGCGGTCACCCACCACGGGACTGTTCGATCTCCACTGACAGCTCGCTCGCCGCTCTCGTCACCGGACAGCCGCACCACGAGTTCGCGATGCACCACCACCCCGCCGGACGGCAGCGGCAATCCCATGACGGCACAGGCCAATACAGCCCCGGGTTCACGATCCCAGGAGCTGACCCGTCCGGTTCCGAGTACCTCGCCGCTGATCGCCTCCGACGCCGACCTGATGTCGAGCACGTCGGCCAGTACCGCGGCGGTGGCCATGTCCGAGAGCACGGCCACCTCCGGTGGTACGACGCTCGCCAGCCACGGGGCATCGATCACCAGCGCATCCGACGCGTCCACGACTGCGCCGCCGAGGGTGCGGACACGATCCGGTGGGTCGATGTCCGACACGTCGATACGCCGCTCCGCCACAGCGGTGGCGATGAGGGTGTGGGTTCGCGCGATCACCGCAGGGGTCGGATTCCGCTGTGGATCCGACAGCGCTCGCAACAGAATTCGAGCAGTGTCGACGCCGTCACAGAACGACGCGCTCAGCACGGCGTGCAGCTCGTCGGCACGCGGATGATCCAGCGGATCGAGCAATCCGGCAAACGTCTCGTCGGACGGCGCTCGAAAACTGACCGGACGCCAATCATGCAGTCGCGCATGGTGCCCGATCCACCACGCGGTGTAGCCGTCACGATCGACCAGTGCCGCGTTGGTACTGGGATCGTCGAGCAACACGGTCAGCGCCTCGGACCAGGCATCCGATCGAACGAGGTCGAGATCTCGGACCGCGAGGAGCGTCTCCGGCTCCTCGGACAGACTCGACCACCACGCCGACTCGTCGTCGAGATCGTGATCCGGCCCGGTCGGCAGTTCGTCACGCACCACCGAAAATCCCCACCCGACGCCCACTGCTCGCAGCGCCCGCTCACCGAACCTGTCCACCACCGCAGGCGCGAGCACACCGAACGGTGAATCCTGTATCAGCAGATCTGCCAACGGCGCTCCGGGAAGCAACAATTCGTCGGCACTGCGCAATTCGCCCCCGTCGTCTTCGAGGGGCAGACCACCGAGCCAACCGGGTAGTTCGCCCGCCTCTCCTGCCAACGCGAGCACGGCGGAGACCAGCCCGTCGACCTCCTCGCTCTCGTCCCAGTCGAGATCGTCCAGCGCCGCCTCGAGGGCCGGGTCGGTGAGCAGCTCGGTCGCAGTCGCCTCCCGGGCACCCAGACGCGACAGCAGCGGACTCACCGCGTCCGGGTGCACCAGCCGGACCCAGGTGACCGCCGCCGAGGCGTCGGAGCCGATCACCGTCGTCCGCGGACCGGTCACCGTACGACCGTCTGCGAGCGGAACAGGCAGTGCCGCAAGCTCTTCCGCAGCCACACCGTCGACCACGAGTGGGGTCAACGCGTCGAACAGTCGCCGCCACCAACTCGGCTCGCGATCGAGCCCACCGACCATTTCCGCCAGCCCCGCCAACCCGATGCGGTGCACACCCACCGCCGCGAGCGCCGAGGCATACCGCGCACCCGACAGTGATGCGTCGACCGGATTCGGTACGACATCGACCAGCGCCGAGACGAGTTCCTCGGAGGCATCCGCGACGACGTTCGCTCGCTCGGGCACGAGGTCGCGTCCGTCTGCACCGGGAAGCCATGGCGCGCAGGACAATCGACGAAACACGAGTTCACGCAGTGCGCCGTCGACCTCACTGCGAGCGAATCCGACCTCGGGCACGAACGACACCCTGGATGCCGCAGGCAGCGAGGCCACGAAGTCCCCGTACCCGTGCGCTACCGCGTCGAACGAGACACCCGGTAACACGCGTCGCCGATCGGGTTGCATCTGTACATCGGCAATGACCAACGCGGGCAACGACAGTAGCTCGTCCGACCGAGTCGGAGCGCGCAGTACATCGGGCGGAGCGGGAACGGGCAGACCGTCGACAATCGGAGCGAGCCAGCGGGCAGCCGGGGTGGTGAACTGCCGCCAGGTTCGCGAACCGATCGTGATCTCGGAGGATCGGTCGTCCAATTCTGTTCTGCTGCAGCCGATCACGACGCCGTCGATCTCGATGGAGTTCAATGCCTCCAGTTCGAGCAGCAGGTCGACGGCCTCGTCCACAAAGCCTGCTGCGACAGAATCCGCCGCCACCTCGGCTCGCAATGTCAACACGATCTCGGTGTCGAAGCCCTCGGCGGGCGAATCTGCGACCGGCCATGCGAGCCGCAGCACCGGCACGCCGGTGTCGGGCAAGGGCATGCCTCGCTCGTCCAGCGCCTCGAGCGTGCGCCGTGCGCTGAACGCCACGCCACCGTTGCGCGAGCGCACCTCGATCTCGTCGGACACCGATCGCACGGCGGTGAACCCGACCCCGAATTGTCCGACGCCAGTATTCGTCGCCCCCTTGGCCGAAGCCCGCAGCGCGGTGAGGGCATGTACGCCCGAGACATCGAGCGCTGCACCGGTATTGGCGACATGCAGAGCGCCGAACCTATCGGTCCACACGGCCAGCCGGCCCGGGACGCCGGCACGCTGCGCGGCGTCCGCCGCGTTCTGAGCCAGCTCGGTCAGCAGACGATCGCGGTAACCCCCGCGCACCAGATCGGACTCGGACGCCGAGTCCTCCCGAAGCCGGGTGGGAGAAGAGCCCCACGCCGCGAGAATCGACTCCCGCAACGACCCGGTGTCGAACGGGTCTATCAGCTCGGAGATGCCGAAGCTTCTTCCTGCGCAGCAACATCGGTGGTGCTCGACGCATCATCGGCGACGGGTTCGGCGTGGTCGGCCGCCACGACCTCGGCGGCCGCCGACTCCTCGGAGGCAGCCGACTCTTCCGGGGCAGCCGAAGCCTCTTCCGTCGTCTCGGCGGTGTCGGTCGTCTCGACGCTGTCGACTGTCTCGACTGCCTCGGCGGTGTCGGTGTTCTCGGCGGTGTCGCTTGTCTCGGTGACAGCAGCAGGCTCGACCGGAGCGACCGGCGAGGCGATGACGTCGAGTGCAGCGTCGTCGTACGGCTCGAATTGCGGCGATCCGGCTCCGGTGGGGAGTTCGGTGTCGGAGTGCGCTCCGCAGCCGTACTCGGCATGCACCACGTGTCCGTCGGCCGCGAACTCGTTGCCGCACACACCGAAAGCGGCGGACAGCGAGCCGGCGATGGGGAGGTAGAAGCCACACAGCCCGCAGGTCGACGGGGCGGCCTTGGCCATCTCGGTATCGGGACCGAAGTCGCCGTCGTGCCAACGCTGGGCGGCGTCGAGGCGTCCTTCGAGGCTGATGACCTTGGTTCGGCCGAGACCGATCTCGCCCGCCACCTCGTCGACGGCAGGGTCACCGGATTCGACGTACCCGGGTACGAGCCGGGGATCGTCCTGGCGCGGAGACAGTAGATCACCGGGGCCCAGATCACCGGGACGGATGCGCTCGTCCCAGGGCACCCAGGACGGAGCCACGAGGGCATCGGGTCCCGGCAGCAGAACCAGCTCGCTGACCGTGGCGTGATCCGCGTCCTCCGGGGCGGCGACCACAACGGCCCACTGCCATCCGCGATACCCCTCGAGATCGCTGGCGAACCGGTGAGTGGCCGCACTGGCGTCTTCGGCGGTGACCCCTAGGTACTCGCCGATACCGCCCTCTCCCAGGTCGAGCAGAGCCTGCCGCGCGAGGTCCGCGGCATCGGCCAAGACGGGGCGGATGGAATCGAGCTCTGGAGAAGATACGAAACTCACACATTCAGTTTGCCGCATCGACTCGGTGACGCCCAGTTCGGGCTGCCATCATGGGTGCAATGACCGCCCGCGCCCGCACCTTCGCCGCCGCCCTCACCTCGGTACTGGCAGTCACTGCCTGCTCGTCGACGACGCAGCCGACCCCGGTGACGTCGGACTCGGTTCCGACACTGACCACCGAGGTAGTGCGCGAATACGACCGCGGCAAGGACGCCTTCACCCAGGGCTTCGAGATCGACGGCGACGTGCTCTACGAGGGCACCGGACTGGAAGGATCGTCGTTCGTCAGGCGGACATCGCTCGACACGATGACCGAACTCGACCGCGTCGACCTGCCGTCCGACCTGTTCGGCGAAGGCATCACCGTCGACGGCGACACCCTGTGGCAGATCACCTGGCAGGACGGCGTCGCGATCGCCCGCGACCGAGACACCCTCGCCGAGCAACGTCGAGTGAACTACGACGGCGAAGGCTGGGGGCTGTGCACGCAGGCATCGGCCGACCGCCTCGTGATGAGCGACGGTTCGTCCACCCTCACCTTCCGCGACCCCACGTCGTTCGACGCCGAGGGCACCGTGAACGTCACTCTCGACGGCAATCCGGTGGAGCGTCTGAACGAACTCGAATGCGCCGACGACGGATCGGTGTACGCCAACGTGTGGCAGACGTTCGACATCATGCGCATCGACCCCGAGACCGGCGCGGTGACGGCCGTCATCGACGGCACCCCCCTGTGGAATTCGATGTCGGCCTCTCAACGAGGCGGTGCCGACGTGTTCAACGGCATCGCGCAGATTCCCGGCACCGACCGATTCCTCGTCACCGGCAAATACTGGCCCACGATCTTCGAGGTGCGATTCACCGATACCGCGCCGGTAGGACAGAATTGACACCGTGACCGATCCACGTCTCCCCCACACCCCACCGGGTGCGGACGATTCAGAACAGGATCACTCCGCAGGCTCCGCTCACGCCCCCGAGCAGAACGGTGCTCCTGACCGACCCGGTCACTCCGCAGGCTCCGCTCCCGACCGACCCGGTCACTCCGCAGGCTCCGCTCCTGACCCCCTCGAGCACCCCGGTCTGGCGAACTACCCGCCCGCTGTTCCTCTCACGTCCACCCATGTTCCGAGTCGACGTCAGCCGTTGCCGCCGTTGCACCCGCCGCGTACCGAGCAGATCACTGCGGCGCGCGGCAAGGCCGGTGCACGCAAGCCGCCGCCGATGCCCAAGAAGCTGACCGTCACCCGCGTCGCAGCCATGCGCGGACGCGAACTGACCGGCAAGGGAATCGCGTCGTTCCAGCGAGCCGCGAAGGCCGACGGTGCCGACAAGTCCGGTCTCACTGCACTGACCTACGCGACCATGGCCAACTTCGCATCGGATGCAGCGCTGGCGATCGCTTTGGCCAACACTCTCTTCTTCTCCGCGGCCACCGGTGAGGACAAGACCAAGGTCGCGTTGTATCTCGTCATCACCATCGCGCCGTTCGCGTTGATCGCGCCGCTCATCGGACCGCTGCTCGACCGATTGCAGCAGGGCCGACGCATCGCGCTCGCCACGTCCTTCGGGCTGCGCACCGTGCTGGCGGTGGTGCTGGTGTTCAACTTCGACAGCTGGGTGTTGTATCCGGCCGCGCTCGGCATGCTCGTCCTCAGCAAGTCCTTTGCGGTGCTCAAGAGCGCGGTGACGCCGCGAGTACTGCCACCGGAGATAGACCTCGTTCGCGTCAACTCCCGTCTGACGGTGTTCGGACTGCTCGGCGGCACCATCGCGGCCGGTGCCGTCGCAGGCGGCATCGCGTTCGTCGCAGGCTCGCCGGGAGCCCTGTGGTTCGTCGCGGCGATCACCGTGCTCGGGGCCTACCTGAGCATGCGCATCCCGTCCTGGGTGGAGATCACCGAGGGCGAGGTGCCCGCGACCCTGAGCTACCACGCAGAGCAGCACGGTGGACACGATTACGCCGGAAGCGGTGCTCCGACCGAGAACCTCCGCCGCACGACCTCGTCCCCGCCGACGTCGAGCAGCACCAAGAACCGCAGACAGCCCCTGGGCCGGGCCGTCATCGTCGGTCTGTGGGGTAACGGCACCATCCGGATTCTCACCGGCTTCCTGACGCTCTACATCGCGTTCGTCGCCAAATCCCGTACCGAACACGAGCCGCTTCAGCAGGCCGCGATGCTCGGACTCGTCGGAGCCGCCGCCGGTCTCGGCAACTTCTCGGGCAACGCGCTCGGTGCCAGGATCAAGCTCGGCCGGCCATCCCTTGTGGTTCTTCGCTGCACGCTCGCCGTCACGGTGGTGGCCGTCGTCGCCGCGGTCACCGACAGCCTGCTCACCGCAGCGGTGGCCGCGCTCGTTGCGTCGAGCGCCAGTGCACTCGCCAAGGTCTCCCTCGACGCATCCCTGCAAGCCGACCTGCCGCCGGAGTCGATCGCGTCCGGATTCGGCCGATCGGAAACCGTCATGCAGCTGTGCTGGGTCCTGGGCGGCACGCTCGGCGTGCTGCTCCCCACCGAGTACTGGCTCGGTTTCACCGTGGTCTCGGTGTTGCTTACGATCGGGCTCGTGCAGACATTCCTCACCTACCGCGGCAGATCACTTCTGCCCGGCTTCGGCGGCAACCGCCCCGACCACGTCGAACAAGAAGTGTCCGACGGTTCCTTCGGCGAAAACGTGACCAAGTGAATCTCGCTCCCCGCACCAAGAAGATCGCCGCCCTGACCGCAACGGGTCTGCTCGTCGTCGCCGTCGCGTTCGTCGCGGTGCTCGCCCTGCTGATCGGGAACGCGCCCGAGAAGGAACCGGTCGTCTCCGCATACGCCAACGGCCGGGCCGTCGACGTGGAGCCGTACCTGTACTGCGCCGTCAGCGACCCGCTGTGCACCAATGTCGGAGAGACCACCGAGATTCAGGTCGGCAAGGCCCCTGCGGTGCAGCTCTCGCTCCCCGAGGCCGTCTACTCGGCACCGTGGGTACTCGCCCTGGTCTACGGCGACGACAGCGGAAATGTCGTCGAGGACAGTGCGTTCAACGAACCCGGAACCAGGCTCAGTGTCACGGTGCCCACCACGGACGACAGCGACCGAACCCTGCTCGGAATCGAAATTCGTCTGCCCACCGGCATCATCGACACCGACACCAATCAGGAGGGCTTCGTCAGCCACGCCATCTGGTCGATCGGCACGCGCCCGTAGTCGGTCCCCGAGATCAGCTGTCGAGCTCGCGGGCGACGGCCCGGACCACCTCGGAGATGCGCTGAGCGATCTTGCGGTCCGGGTACTTGCCCTTGCGGAGCTCGGGCTGCACGGTCGCTTCGAGCAACGTGATCATGTCCTCGACCATCCCGTGCAGCTCGTCGGGGGTGTGCTTGCGCTCGACGGGTTCGCGGCGGGGGCTGCCGGTGTTCTGACGCACCGACGGGGCCGGCTCGAGCACCTTCAGGCTCAGCGCCTGCGGTCCGCGACGTCCCGCGGCCATACCGAACTCGACTCGCTGACCGGCTTTGAGGCCCTCGACGCCCTCGGGCAGCGCCGAGGAACGCACGTAGACGTCCTCGCCTTCCTCCTGCGAGAGGAATCCGAATCCCTTGTCGACGTCGTACCACTTCACCTTGCCGGTCGGCACTGAGCTCACCCGTTCATCTGTTGCTGTAGAAAGTTGCGTTGTTCGTGGGACCGATGTTCGGCCCGCACGAGTTTCGCGCCCCACGAGAACGTAGGACGCGAATACGTCAGTCTAGCGCGGTGATCCCGGATAGAGCATTCGAGTTGTTCCCTGCACTGCGCTCTTCACAGTGCCCCGTTTCGCACTACCGTGGTGTACGTGGACACAACGACCCGTAAGAGCAGCACCGCTCTGCTGCGCATCGCGCTGGCCCTGTTCGCGATCGGCCTCGTCGCCATCGTCGCGATCCTCATGTTTCCGATCTTCTCCGACGCCAAGCCACCACTGGGGCTGTACCTGACGGCCATGTTCTCCGCGCCGACCGGCTTCGTGTTGGCCCTGGTGTACGCGCTGGCATCCGGACGAAGGGCGCGCTGACCATGCGGTTGATACTGAACGTCATCTGGCTGGTGTTCGGCGGCCTGTGGCTGGCGCTGGGCTACTTCCTCGCCGGACTGCTGCTGTGCATCCTGATCGTGACCATTCCGTTCGGCATCGCGTCGTTCCGCATCGGCGTCTACGCGCTGTGGCCGTTCGGGTCGACGATCGTCGACAAGCCGGGATCCGGGTCCGGCGCGCTCGTCGGGAACGTGCTCTGGTTGATCCTCGCCGGGTGGTGGTTGGCGCTGACTCATGTGGTCACCGCCGTCGCGATGGCGATCACCATCATCGGCATCCCGTTGGCGATCGCGAACCTGAAGATGATTCCCGTATCCCTGATGCCCCTCGGCAAGGACATCGTTGCCGTTCGGTGACCTTCCGAACCGCTTCCGGTCGATGTGACTTCCATCACATCACGCTCCGGTAACGGGTAGGCAACGGACAGGGGTTCAATGCCCGGCACGTCCACTAGCTGGGCCGACTCGAGAGACCCGAAAGGGGTACGAAATGCGCTCTCGACGACACCTCGAAATCGACAGTTACCAAATAGTGACGTAAGGCGGGAATTTCAGTACGGTCAGCAGCGGCCGGAAAGTTCGGCCGAATTCCGACCCGCAGCGCCAAACCTCGTCCCGCGGGAACCGGAACACCCTCGACGATCACCCAGGGGACGAGGACGGGGGACCCACGTCCTCCACGGACAACCGGGAAGTTGTAGCGACTCACGAAGTCGCACCGACTTCCCTTGGGGTGAAGCCCAATTGCCCACTCGCAGGAGTGAGCGAAAAGGCCGGGCTACCTCTCAGCCCGAACCCGACAGCTGACCTCGCAGGCGCGTGTGGAGAGGATTTCAACTCGTATGAGCGGACGTCATCGCAAGCCGAGCACCACTGGCAAGACCGTCGCAAAGGTCGCTGTCACCGGAGCCATCATGGGCACCGCAAGCATCGCCTTCACCGGCACCGCCAACGCGGCACCGGATTCCGACTGGGACCGACTGGCACAGTGTGAAGCCGGCGGCAACTGGGGCATCAACACCGGCAACGGTTACCAGGGCGGGTTGCAGTTCTCCCCCAGCACCTGGAACGCACACGGCGGCCAGCAGTACGCGGCCACGGCCAACCAGGCCAGCCGCGAAGAGCAGATCGCAGTCGCAGAGAAGGTCCTCGACTCGCAGGGCTGGGGCGCATGGCCGTCCTGCTCCTCGAGCCTCGGACTGAGCAGCGCGCCCACCGAGCGCAGCGTTCCGGTCACCCCCAAGGCACCGGAAGTTCCCGCACTGCCCGACCTGACGTCCATCCCGGCAGTCGACAACTCGGCCGAGGTCGTCGAGGGCATCGTCACCGCCGTCCAGAACATCACCAACGATCCGCAGATCGCCTCGTTCGTGCAGAACGCGGCCCAGGGCATCCAGCTCGATCCGCAGATCGTGAACTTCTACCAGGCCAACAAGGCATTCCTGCCTCAGTAAGCGCCCGCGACAGTTCAGCTCGTACGAAAAAAGCCCCCGACGGATGTCGGGGGCTTTTTCGTGCTCGAGTGCCGCAGCTAGCGATTGACCACGGTCACCGGATGGGCATAGGGGAGGTCTTCGACGGGCAGCGGGAACTCCGTGTCTTCGCCGAAGGGTGACAAGCCACCCGAGCGAGCGGACGAGAGTTCGGTCACCGCGTGGTCACCGCGAGCGGTTTCCGGCCAGCCTGGATCGACATAGGGCTTCTTCGACTTGTTCACCATGCGCCTATTTTGACACCTGCCCTGCGGCAAGCACCAGCCCAGGTCTCTAATCTGATAGACGATGACCGACACGACTGCGCACCGACACACCGACACGCCCCCGGATCTGCCTCAGTGGATCGCAGCTCGCAGCGACGCCGAGCTGATCAGGGCCATGTCGCTGCGTCCGGATCTGACCGCGCCGCCGCCCGCATCCCTGGCCGTGCTGGCCGGTCGGGCCGAGCAGCGCCGGTCGATCCTGCACACCGCGGACACCCTCGACACCCTGGCCCTGACGGTGCTCGAGATCCTCGCCATCGAAGAGGCGTACGAGCGGCCCGTCACCCGCGCCGCGCTGCTGGCCGTGGTCGCCAAACGCGCACCGGCCAAGAGCGTGGACAAGGCACTGGCCCAGCTGCGCGAACGCCTGCTGGTGTGGGGCGACGCAGCCGGTTTCCGGATCGGCGCCACAGCGGCGGACGCGGTGCCGTGGCGCATCGGCCGCGCTCTCGACCCGGTGGACAACCTCACCGAATCACACATCACCGCGGCCCTCGCCGAACTCGGTGACGGCGAACGCAGTCTTCTCGAGACCCTCGCCAGATCGTCCCCGACCGGCCGTACCCGCGACGCCGCACCGGGCACGCCGCCGGATCGACCCGTCCAGAAGCTGCTCGCCGCAGGCCTGCTGATCTGGTTGGACGAGCAAACCGTCGAGCTTCCCGTCCAGGTCGGGCAGATCCTGCGCGGCGAACCGATGTCGGACCCACGCTCGCTCGCCGAACCCAAGCTCGCCACCGGCACGTATTCGCTCGCCGATGTCGACGCCGCTGCCGCAGGAGAGGCACTCGAGCTGGGTCGGCACTGCGTCGCAGTCATCGAGGCACTGTCCGTTTCTCCTGCACCCGCTCTCAAGGCCGGCGGCCTCGGAGTGCGCGAGCTCCGCAAGATCAGCAAGGCCACCGGCCTCGACGACGACCGAGTGAGTGTCCTCGTCGAGTTGCTGGCGGCCGCCCATCTCATCTCGAGCGGAACACCGGACCCGGTTCCTGCGTCCGACAACGGCGACGACTACTGGGCGCCGACCCCTGCCGTCGACGCATGGCTCACCGCAGCCCCGGCGGCCCGCTGGCACACCCTCGCCTCTGCCTGGCTCGAAGTGCCGCGGGCACCGTGGGTCATCGGGATGCGTGACCCCAACGACAAGCCCATCGCCGCCCTGTCCGAGGAAGTCCGATCTCCTGCCGCACCACGGGATCGACGCATGATCCTGGAATTGCTCGCCGAACTCGGCAGTGGGCACGCAGCGCAGCCCGCCGACCTCGCCCGCACCCTGGCGTGGCGTCGACCCCGGTGGTCGGGGCGCTTCGGCGTCACGCCCGTCGGACATGTCCTCGCCGAGGCAACGGCTCTCGGCATCGTCGCCCGTGGGGCGATCTCGACCCCGGGCCGCTCCCTGCTGCACGACGGCAATGCCGAGGCCGACATGCGTGCGGCCCTGCCCGAGCCCATCGACTACGTCCTGGTGCAAGCCGATCTCACGCTGGTGGCACCCGGCCCGCTCGAGCCGGACCTGCAGGATCGGATCGAGCTGGTCGCCGATGTGGAATCCGCGGGCGCAGCCACGATGTACCGGATCAGCGACACCAGCCTGCGCCGCGCTCTCGATGTGGGACTGAGCGCCTCCGAGCTGCACACGTTGTTCGCCACCCACTCGCGCACGCCGGTGCCCCAGGCCTTGACCTATCTGATCGACGACGTGGCTCGTCGGCACGGCCGGCTACGAGCAGGCGTCGCCGCGTCGTTCGTTCGATGCGAGGATCCGGCATTGCTGGCCGAGGTGATGGCGTCCCCGGCGGCCGAATCGCTGGCCCTGAGAGCGCTGGCTCCGACCGTCGCGATCTCCCAGGCCCCGCTCGCCGAGGTGCTCACGGTCCTGGCCGGAGCCGGGTTTGCGCCTGCGGGCGAGGACTCGTCCGGCACCATCGTCGATCTGCGATCCCGCGGGTCGCGGGTATCGGCGAGGCGGCCACGCCAGGCGTTCCGCACTCCGGCCGTCCCCACCGAGGAACAGCTGGGTTCGTTGGTGCGCGGGATGCGCGCTGCCGACAGAGCAGCAGGCAACGGCGGCGCAGTGGTGCGGGCCGACGGATCTCGGGCCAGCAGCACCGCGACGATGACGCTGCTGCAGACCGCGGCGAAGGTCAAACGGAGCGTGAGCATCGGCTACGTCGATGCCCAGGGCGTGGCGACCCATCGCATCGTCGATCCGATCAGCATCGGCGGCGGCCAACTCGACGCGTTCGACCCCGCCACCGGTGGGGTTCGGCGCTTCACGCTGCACCGGATCACCTCGGTCGCGTTGGTCGAGTAGACCGGGCTCACGTGCACGCACGCCCCTACCTGTGGACAATGGAGAAGTTGCGCTCTTTCGGGCGCAGCAGATGTCTCTAGGAGGAACCCGTGACCGACGGCCCGCTGATCGTCCAGTCCGACAAAACGCTGTTGCTCGAGGTCGATCACGAACTCGCGGGTGCAGCGCGGGCGGCCATCGCACCGTTCGCGGAGCTCGAACGTGCCCCCGAGCACGTGCACACCTATCGCATCACCCCGCTGGCACTGTGGAACGCACGTGCCGCAGGCCACGACGCCGAGCAGGTGGTCGACGCGCTGGTGAACTTCTCGCGTTACGCGGTACCGCAACCGCTGCTGGTCGACATCGTCGACACCATGGCGCGCTACGGCCGGTTGCAGTTGGTCAAGAGCCCGATACACGGTCTGGTCCTGATCAGCCTCGACCGCGCAGTGCTCACAGAGGTGATGCGCCACAAGAAGATTGCGCCCATGCTCGGCGCGATGGTCGACGAGGACACGGTGATCGTGCATCCGAGCGAACGCGGCCACGTGAAGCAGATGTTGCTCAAGATCGGCTGGCCTGCCGAGGACCTCGCCGGCTACGTCGACGGAGAAGCCCACCCCATCGAGCTCGACACCGAGGGCGGCAACTGGACGCTGCGCGACTACCAGGAGATGGCGGCCGATTCGTTCTGGGCCGGCGGCTCGGGCGTCGTCGTACTGCCCTGCGGCGCGGGCAAGACGATGGTCGGCGCAGCTGCGATGGCCAGGGCCAAGGCGACCACGCTGATTCTGGTCACCAACACCGTCGCCGGTCGGCAGTGGAAACGCGAACTCATCGCACGCACCTCGCTCACCGAGGAGGAGATCGGCGAGTATTCGGGAGAGCGCAAAGAGATTCGCCCTGTGACAATTGCCACGTATCAGGTGATCACGCGTCGTACCAAGGGTGAGTACAAGCACCTCGAGCTTTTCGATTCCCGCGACTGGGGTTTGGTGATCTACGACGAGGTGCATCTGCTCCCCGCGCCGGTGTTCCGTATGACGGCCGATCTGCAGTCGCGTCGACGCCTCGGCCTCACCGCGACGCTCGTCCGCGAGGACGGCCGCGAGGGCGACGTCTTCTCGCTGATCGGGCCCAAGCGCTACGACGCGCCGTGGAAGGACATCGAGGCACAGGGCTGGATCGCCCCGGCCGAGTGCATCGAGGTTCGCGTCACCCTCACCGATGCCGAGCGCATGTCGTACGCGGTCGCCGAGCCCGAGGAGCGCTACAAGCTGTGTTCGACGGCGCACACGAAGATCGCCGTCGTGAAATCGATCCTCGCCAAACACCAGGACGCTCCGACGTTGGTCATCGGTGCGTACCTCGACCAGCTGAACGAGCTCGGTGAAGCGCTGAACGCTCCGGTCATTCAGGGCTCGACCAAGAACAAGGAACGTGAAGTGCTGTTCGACGCGTTCCGCAAGGGCGAGATCCAGACGCTCGTGGTGAGCAAGGTGGCGAACTTCTCGATCGACCTTCCGGAAGCCTCCGTTGCGGTGCAGGTTTCGGGAACGTTCGGCTCCAGGCAGGAAGAGGCTCAGCGCCTCGGCCGACTGCTCCGACCGAAACACGACGGCGGTCAGGCACACTTCTACTCGGTGGTCTCCCGCGACACCCTCGATGCCGAGTACGCAGCCCACCGTCAGCGTTTCCTCGCCGAACAGGGCTACGCCTACCGCATCACCGACGCGGACGATCTGCTCGGTCCGGCGATCTGAGACTTCGGGTCGGCTCGGTGCCGTGCTAGGAATACCTGTGTGCGCAAGTTCGAGTTCCCTGTAGACGTAGCCCACGCGAAGTCGGTCAACGAGACGTTCACCGAGCTTCGCCGGTTGCGGGCATCCGCAGCTCTCACCGCGGTGTTCCTGATCGCGCTGGGAGCGTGGTTCATCTGGATCGCGGCCCCGTGGTCGTACATCCTCGGCGTGGTGTTCCTGATCGGCGCGGCCACCTCGCTCTGGGTGATGCTGTGGGCGCCCCGAAAGATGGGTTCCATCGAATCGCAATATGCTGCAGGCGATCTGGTACCGGCGGTGGTGGCCGAGAAGCTACCGAGTGGAGCAATACTGCTGGCCCTGGTCGATATCGCGAAGCCGGAGGTCGACGAGCCGCACTTCGTGTTGATCACCCGCGTCGTGCGGTCGCTCCCCGGCCACGCCGTCGAGCGGGGCGCACAGGTGCCCGCGGTGTCGGTTCTCGCGGACCGTGGCCGAAACACCGGCGGTCGAACGTGGCAGTTGGCCTCGGCGATGCCCATCGCATGGGGAACCACCGATCCGGCAGTCATCACACGCGCCGTCGAGGAGATCACCGAGGGTGAGTGGGCGTTGCTGCACGCCAACATCGGCCTGTCGGAGAAGGTCCGCACGGCCAAGAACCAACAGTTGCTCATCGATCCTGCGGATCTTCCCGACGACCTGCGCTAGAGCCTGCAGCAACGACCTAAGCCAGTGCGGCGATCACTTCCCGCTCGAAGAGTTCGATGCCGGAGCGGTCGTAGGCCGCTTCGGGGAAATAGAAGATGCCGTACGTCATCCCTTGGTCCTGCAGCGCCGTCAGGTTTTCGACGATCTGCTCAGGAGTTCCCACTGCGGGCATGCCGCGGTACGCATCGAGTGCGCTGTGCGCCTTCTCGGCACCCACGTACTCGGTCAGGCGAGCTTCGAGGGCGCGCAGTCTGTCTTCCACCTCGGCCTCGGTCGCGCCGATGGCGACGTTGTAGTTCGCCGAACGGACGATGGCATCGAAATCGGTACCCACGGTCGCGCAATGCTCGCGCAGCAGAGCAGATTTCGTGGCGAATCCGGTGGGGGTTCCGTCGAAGTTGGTGTAGTTCGCGTACTTCGCGGCGATCTTCAGAGTCACCTTCTCGCCGCCGCCCGCGATCCACAGCGGAATGCCTCCCTCCTGCAACGGTAAGGGTCGCACCACGGCACCGTCGATCTCGTAGTACTTGCCGTCGAGGAACACCTCTCCGGCCGTCCATGCCTGCTTGAAGATCTGCACACCCTCGTCGAGCCTGCCCAATCGTTCTCCGGCAGAGGGGAACCCGTAGCCGTAGGCGCGGAACTCGTGCTCGTGCCAGCCGCCTCCGATGCCCATCTCGACGCGGCCGCCGGAGATGATGTCGACGGTGGCAGCAACTTTGGCGAGGTAGGCCGGGTTGCGGTACGCCATCGCCGTGCACATCTGTCCCAGCCTGATGCGTGACGTGGATGCGGCCAAGGCGGACATCAGCGACCAGGCCTCGTGCGTCGCCTCGTCGGTCGCGGTCGGAACGGTGTGGAAGTGGTCGTAGACCCACAGAGATTCCCACGGACCGGCCTCGGCGGCGAGCGCGTGATCGCGCATCGCACTCCAGTGCCGGGCAGGGTCGATACCGACGAGATCGAGACGCCACCCCTGTGGCACGAACAATCCGAATCGCATGACAGGCACAGTACAGACGCAGGGCGAAGGACCGGTTCCGGTCTGTGAACTACGCTGCAGGAATGTCCGAGTTGTTCCCCTCGCGCACAGTGGCACGGTTGCGCCCGTTCGCATCGACGATCTTCGCCGAGATGACCGCTCTCGCCGTCGAGAAGAATGCCGTCAACCTCGGGCAGGGCTTCCCCGACACCGACGGCCCACCGGCCATGCTCGAGGCCGCGCGTGAGGCCATCGCCAGCGGCCTCAACCAGTACTCCCCCGGCCCCGGCATGCCGGTGCTGCGCGCTGCCATCGCCGACGACAGGGCGGCCAGATTCGGTCAGAGCTACGACCCCGATTCTCAGATACTCGTCACCGTCGGTGCCACCGAGGCGATCTCGGCGTCCCTCCTCGGTCTGATCGAGCCAGGCGACGACGTCCTGCTGATCGAGCCGTTCTACGACTCCTACGCGGCCGCCGTCGCTCTGGCCGGTGCCACCAGGACCGCCGTGTCACTCGTCGCCGACGGCAACGGGTGGACCGTCGACACCGACGCCCTCGAACGCGCCGTCGGGCCCCGAACACGCATGCTGATCGTCAATTCCCCGCACAACCCCACCGGCACGGTCTTCGACCGCGACACCATGATCCGCATCGCCGACATCGCGGTGGCACACGATCTGTTGGTCCTCACCGACGAGGTCTACGAACACCTCGTTTTCGACGGCCGCGTGCACACCCCGATCGCGACACTGCCCGGAATGTTCGAGCGCACCGTCACCGTGTCGAGTGCCGCGAAGACCTTCAATGCCACCGGATGGAAGACGGGCTGGGCGCTCGGCCCTTCCCGATTGATCGACGCCGTCCGCGCCGCCAAACAGTTCATGAGCTTCGTGGGCGGCACTCCGTTCCAGCCGGCCGTGGCCTACGCATTGGAGCACGAGCAGGCGTGGATATCGGCGATGCGCGACGGCCTGCAACGCAAACGAGACACGCTCTCGGACGCTCTCGCCGCCGCGGGAGCGGATGTGAAGTACAGCGCAGGAACGTATTTCGTCTGTGCCGACATCGCACCGATCGGGCGCGGTGACGCCTACGAGTTCTGCCGTGCCCTACCGGATCTGGTGGGCGTCGCCGCCGTTCCGGTCACGGCGTTCGTGGACGAGCCGGCTCCCTGGAAATCGTTGGTGCGCTTCGCTTTCTGCAAACAGGACGAGGTACTCGCCGACGCGGCCGAGAGGCTACGGAAGTTGTGACTCCGCAACCGACGATCCCGGCGTACTTCGTGAGGCAGGCCGTCGACCTCGCGACGAAGAGCGGAGTGGACCTGACCTACCCGCTGTCGATGGCCGGCATCGGAGCCACCATCCTCGACAATCCGACGGAGCGTCTGACCACTCGGCAGGTCACCGCGTTCACCCAGGCCGTCTGGACGATGACCGGCGACGAACTGTTCGGTCTCGCCGCAGTACCGGTGCGCCGCGGGAGCTTTCGCGTGGTGTGCCAGACACTCATACACACCGAGAACCTGTGGGCTGCACTGATTCGAATGTCCGAGACCATGCGGGTACTGATACCGGTGCGCCCCATGACGATCGATCGAACCGAAGAATCCACGGTCTTGACCGTGCACGTCACCCCCACTACCCATCTGAGCCCGGAAGGCAACCAACTCGCCGAGCGGCTGCTGACCGACTTCCTGTTGATTCTGTTGCACCGATTCGCAGCGTGGCTCATCGGTAGCCGGGTCAAGCTCCTGTCGGTGCAACTGCCCTACGCGCTGCCGGGACCCGAGGCGGGAAAGATGTACGACGCCATCTTCGGAACCCACGTGGAGTTCGGAAGCGAGCTCGCCACACTGGAATTCGACAGCGCGGTGATGCGGGCACCGATCGTGCAGACCGAGGCGAGTCTGGCGGAGTATCTCGCGGAGTCGCCCAATCTGCTGTTCTCGTCCCGGGATTACGACAGCACTGCGTCGAGCCAGGTTCGCCGCGCCCTGGAAACGGGATTCAAAGGTGGCGCACCGGGAACCGACGAGATCGCGGCAATGCTGAACATCAGCCCACCGCACCTGCGACGAATCCTTCGGCAGGAGGGCACCTCCATCAACCAACTGCGCGAAGAGGTGCTGCGCGACGCAGCGATCTCCGGACTCAGCCGCGGAGACAGCGTCGACGACATCTCTGCCCGGTTGGGCTTCTCCGAGCCCAGCGCGTTCCGCCGAGCCTTCAAGCGTTGGACCGGTCAGACCCCCGGCGCATACCGTCTCAGCTGACGCAGAACTCGTTGCCCTCGGGATCGGTCATCGTGATCCAGACACTGGGGCCCTGATGTCCTCGATGCAACACCGACGCACCCCGTGCTTCCAGTTGCGTGACCACCGATTCACGCTCGTCGCCGACGCGGATGTCGAGGTGCAACCGATTCTTCACCGATTTCGGCTCGGCCACCGACTGGAACAGCACCCGTGGGCTGCCGGGTGACTCGGGATCGACGATCGCCGCGCCCGCCTGCCACACCAGAACGCCCTCGAACGTGATCGTGTCCTCTTCGCGGGCATGGCCGGCAGCGACCATCTCACGGATGAAGTCCTCGTTGCTGGGTTCGACCTGCCAGCCCAGAGTCTGCGCCCACCATTTCGCCAGCGCATGCGGGTTCGCACTGTCGACGACGACCTGAAATCGATATCCCATGACGGCACGCTACCGTCGTTCGCTGGAAATGGGAACACACGTTCGATACAGTGGCGGTCATGTCGCTCGCCATGCAGGGCTCGTTGTTCGGTGACGCCGACGGTGGCGTCGGGTCGCTCGAGTCCGTCACCCGTCGCGAACTGACACTCGGGGCGTGGGTGGACGTTCGCCCGGGCTGGTTGGCCGATACCCACCTGTTCGATTCGCTGGTGGACGCCGTCGACTGGCGGGCCGAGCGCAGGCAGATGTACGACCGCGTGGTCGACGTGCCGCGCCTGGTTCGGTTCTACGCCGAGCGCGAGCGGTGGCCCGACGCCGCACTCTACGACGCGCGCGACGCCCTCGACGAGCACTACCGCGCCGAACTCGGTGAATCGTTCGCCACCGCCGGATTGTGCTACTACCGCGACGGATCGGACAGCGTCGCCTGGCACGGCGACAACATCGGCCGCAGCGCCACCGAGGACACGATGGTGGCGATCGTATCGCTCGGCGCCACACGACAACTCATGCTCCGACCGCGCGGCGGCGGAACCTCGCTGAAGTTCACGCTCGGGCACGGCGACCTGGTGGTGATGGGCGGCTCGTGTCAGCGGACCTGGGAGCATGCCGTACCCAAGTCCACCCGCGCGACCGGCCCACGCATCAGCGTGCAGTTCCGACCGCGCGGGGTTCGCTGACACACGACGCGTCAACGCGCGGTCGGGATTCGACGCTCCTCGACCGCTGCCGCAAGTGCGTCCAATTGCGTTGCCGTGGTGTCCCAGTCGAGGCAGGCATCGGTGATCGACTGCCCGTACACCAGATCGTCACGGCGGCCGAGTTCGAGATCCTGACGCCCCGCGACCAGGAAGCTCTCGAGCATCAGACCGACGATGCCGTGTTCGCCTGCCGCGACCCGCGCTGCCACGTCGGTGACCACGTCGACCTGCTTGTTGTGGTCCTTGCGGCTGTTGCCGTGGCTGGCGTCGATGACGACTCTCTCCGGTAGGCCCGACTTTCGCAGTCGCGCAACGGTATCGGCGACCGATTCGGCGTCGTAGTTCGGACCGTCGACGCCGCCGCGCAGAATGACGTGGCAATCCGGGTTTCCGACGGTACGGATCAGAGCCGCCTGACCGTCGAGATCGGTGCCGGGGAAGACGTGGCTCGCGGCGGCAGCGCGGGTGCCGTCGACCGCGACCTGGATGTCGCCCTCGGTGGAGTTCTTGATCCCCACCGGCATCGACAACGCACTGCACAGCTGGCGGTGCACCTGACTCGCCGCCGTTCGCGCACCGATTGCGCCGTAGCTGACCAGGTCTGCGATGTACTGCGGGGTGATCGGGTCGAGGAACTCGCACCCGACCGGTAGACCGAGCGCGGAAATGTCGAGCAGCAGTTGACGTCCCACGCGCAGGCCCGAATTGATGTCGAAGCTGCCGTCGAGGTGCGGATCGTTGATCAAGCCCTTCCACCCGAGCGTCGTCCGCGGCTTCTCGAAGTAGACCCGCATGACGATGTGCAGTCGATCGCCGAGTTCGGACGCCTTGGCCGCGAGGCGTCGGGCGTAGTCGAGTGCAGCGTCGGTGTCGTGCACCGAGCACGGGCCGACCACGACGATCAGTCGATCGTCGCGACCGTCCAGCACGTCGACCACGCCGGCGCGTCCGGTTCTGACGGTGGCCGAGATCGCGTCGTCCACTGCATGGTCGCGGCGCAGCACCGACGGAGCAACCAGCGGACTGATGCTGATGGTCCGCTGATCGTCGAGAGGTGGGGTATCGAGAGAGAGTGTCATGAGAGTGCGTTCCTGTTCCCAGGCCGGCTCCTCATGCTCCACACGCACTTCGAGCCGGTCTGTATCCGGCTCGTGGGGTGGAGGGTCAGCGCATGGCGTCGCTGGCTGACCCACCCGGGGCCGGCCTGCTAAACCAGAAATACGTGCGCTGCATGAAAAGCACCGTAGCAGATTCGTCGCGGATGCATCTATGCTCGTTCCTGCAGTCGGTTCGCCAGGTGTCCATGAGGAGCCCCGAAGTTCGCCACGGCGTCGAAGCGATGCGCAGCAGTTCCGGCGCATCGCGAGAGGGAACCCGGTGAGAATCCGGGACTGTCCCGCAGCGGTATGCAGGAACGACCGCCGTCACCACAAGCACTGAAGAGGCCTCTTCGGGAAGCGACGGCCAGTAGGAGTGGGCTCTTCGTCCACGCGCCCGCGAGTCCGAATACCTGCCGTCTGTGCTGCGCACGCCGTGCGCAGCGGTTCACCGCCTCGCGGAATGGGCGCGTAACCCTGGTACGGCTGCTCGTGGGGCTCTCCGGGATGTGCGCGTCCGAGAAGGCGGTGCACCGTCGATGCAGCAGTCAACTGGAGACAAACCGTGAGTATCGAATTCACTGCCACCGTGCTCGGCTCGGCCCGTATCGGACCGAACCGAGAACTCAAGAAAGCCGTCGAATCCTATTGGGCCGGAAAGCTCGACGCCGTCGGACTCGAATCCGTGGCGCGGACGTTGCGCGAGAGCACCTGGCGAGAACTCGCAGCCGCCGGACTCGATTCCGTTCCGGTGAACACTTTTTCGTACTACGACCACATGCTCGACACAGCAGTGCTACTCGGAGCGCTGCCACCGCGAGTGATGGGACTGGGCACCGAACTGGACCGGTATTTCGCGGCAGCACGCGGGACCGACGCCGTCGCACCGCTCGAAATGACCAAGTGGTTCGACACCAACTACCACTATCTCGTCCCGGAGATCTCCCCCGACACCACCTTCTCCCTGCACTCGGAGAAAGTAGTGGACGATCTGAAGCAGGCTGTTGCGCTGGGCATTTCGGCGCGGCCGGTGATCATCGGACCGATCACGTTCCTGCTCCTGTCCAAGGCGGTCGGCGGCGGCGCACCTCTGCTGGACCGCCTCGACGAGATTCTGCCGCTGTACGGCGAGCTGCTGACGAGACTCGCCCATGCCGGAGCCGAGTGGGTCCAGATCGACGAACCTGCGCTCGTGGCCGATCGCACTCGGAGCGAGATCGACGCCGCGAAGAAGGCCTACGACTTTCTGAGTGCAGTGTCGACGAGGCCTGCCATATTGCTGGCGTCGTACTTCGGTGACCTCGGCGCTGCGCTACCCGTGCTCGCATCGACCGGAGTGGAGGGATTCTCGATCGACCTGACGGTGCCGGGCACCGTCGAGCAGGTTGCCGTGGTACCTGCGCTGGCAGGCAAGCACATCGTCGCGGGCATCATCGACGGTCGCAACATCTGGCGGACGGATCTCGACCGGGCACTTGCAACGTCGGCGAGCCTGCTGGGCAGCGCGAAGAGCCTGGCAGTGTCGAGTTCGTGCTCGCTGCTGCATGTTCCGTACACCCTCGACGGAGAGACCGACATCGTCGATCCGCTCCGGTCGTGGTTGGCGTTCGGTGCCGAGAAGGTTGCCGAGGTGACACTCCTCGCCCGGGCGCTTCGAGACGGGACCGAATCGGTCTCATCCGAGCTCGAGCGGGCCCGCACCGCGCTCGAGAGCCGTCGCACCGATCCGCGCCTGCACGACTCGGTCATCCGAGCACGCATGGAGGCGGGTGTCTCCGTCGACCGAACCCCGGCCGAGGAGCGTCGTCGAGCACAGGCCGAGCGGCTGGACCTGCCGTCGTTGCCGACGACCACCATCGGTTCGTATCCGCAGACCACGCAGATACGACTCGCTCGGGCAGCCCTGCGAACAGGTGAGATCGACGACGCCGAATACGCGTCCCGGATGCAGTCCGAGATCGCCGATGTCGTTGCACTGCAGGAGAAGATCGGGCTCGACGTGCTGGTGCACGGCGAGCCCGAGCGAAACGACATGGTGCAGTACTTCGCCGAACAGCTCAACGGCTTCGCCGCGACGTCCAACGGCTGGGTCCAGTCGTACGGAACTCGGTGTGTTCGGCCGCCGATTCTGTACGGCGACGTCTCGCGTCCCGAACCCATGACCGTCGAGTGGTCGGAGTATGCGCAGTCGCTCACCGACAAGCCTGTCAAGGGAATGCTGACCGGCCCGGTGACGATTCTGGCGTGGTCGTTCGTCCGAGACGATCGACCGCTGGCCGAGTCCGCGGCCCAGATCGCCCTGGCGATCCGGGACGAGACGATCGATCTGGAGGCAGCGGGCATTCGCATCGTCCAGGTGGACGAGCCTGCTCTACGCGAGCTGCTACCGCTGCGTGCGAAAGATACAGCGGCGTATCTGGAATGGGCGGTGCGATCGTTCAAGATCTCGACGTCCGGTGTCGCCGACGACACGCAGATTCACACGCATCTGTGCTACTCGGAGTTCGGTGAGATCATCGACGCGATCGTCGCCCTGGACGCAGACGTGACGTCCATCGAGGCGGCTCGCTCGCACATGGAGGTGCTCGACGACCTGAACTCCGTCGGCTTCGACCTCGGCGTCGGCCCCGGTGTGTACGACATCCACTCACCGCGGGTACCGAGTGTCGAGGAGATCACCGAGTCTCTGCGCGCTGCACTGAAAGCCGTTCCTGCCGAACGACTCTGGGTCAATCCCGACTGCGGACTCAAGACCCGCGGGCCGGCCGAGGTGGAACGGTCACTGACGAACATGGTGCAGGCGGCGGCCGCGCTGCGCTGACCCACGGTGAGCGGAACTTCGACCCCCGCTACGAAGTTCCGCTCACCTCGTTCGCGAGGTACAGGCTAGGCTTACCTGCCTACGCCCGCCCTGTGAAAGAGAACGAAGTGAAACGTCTACTGCTGGCCACCACGATCGCCGCGGTCACCGCACTGACCACCGTTGCCTGTGGCGGCACCGCCGAGCAGACGGCCACGCCTTCCACCAGCACTGAAGCGACCACCGGCGACGCCGTGACGGACGCACCAGGACCGACCGGCATCCCCGACGGCATGGGTTCGGGTGCCGCGGACGGAGTGTTCCCCCGCACGGTCGGCCACTTCGGCGGCTCCACCGAGATCCCCGCCGAACCGAAGAAGATCGTCGTGATCGCCACCGGCCAGCTCGACGCGGCCCTCACTCTGGGCGTCGTACCCACCGGAGTCGCCTACGGCGACGGAGCCGCACTGGTCCCGGACTACATCAGTTTCTCGTTCCCGCAGTACGCGGATCGGATGGACCGGTTCGTCGACGTCGGCAACCGGCAGGAAGTCGACATCGAGGCCATCGCCGCCATCGAACCCGACCTGATCCTGGCGAACAAGGCGGGCTCCGAGGACATCTACTCGACACTGTCGACCATCGCGCCGACCGTACTGACCGAGGGCACCGGAGTGAACTGGAAGCAGGACTTCCTGCTTCTCGCCGACGCGTTGGGCCGTACCGAGCAGGCAGAGACCTTCGTCGACACCTTCACGTCCGACGCTGCGGCACTGGGTAACTCGGTTTCAGGCAGCGGCGGCACACCCACGGTCTCCTTCGTCCGCTTCACCGCCGATCGGGCACGCGTGTTCGGCATCCCGTCGT
This sequence comes from Rhodococcus sp. 14-2483-1-2, assembly GCF_002259405.1. GTDB lineage: Bacteria > Actinomycetota > Actinomycetes > Mycobacteriales > Mycobacteriaceae > Rhodococcoides. The sequence continues at coordinate 39,625 of NZ_NPFW01000006.1, forward strand.
TCGCGGGATACATCGCCTGGGACGCCGGACTGGCCCGACCGGAAAGCCAGCAATTCGACAAGACCTCGCAGGACTTCAGCGAGGAGGAGATCCAGCTCGCGAACGCCGATTGGGTGTTCGTCTCCAGCCAGGATGCCGAAGCCGATTCGAGCGCCGCGTCGTACACCACCAATCCGCTGTGGACCGGAATGAGCGCGGCCACCGAGAACCACATCGTTCGAGTCGACGACGACCCGTGGTACCTCAACGCAGGCCCGACGGCGGCAACCATCGTGCTCGACGGCCTGAAGGACGCCCTGCAGGGCTGACGCCAGGCGAGTGGTACCTCGAAGCAGACCACGAGGTTCCGCTCACGTCGGACAGATAGGTTGCGCACAACTTAACCGTGTACTACCGTTCTCGAGGTGACCAACGAACTCGCACTCGACCGTCAGGTGTGCTTCGCGCTGTACTCCGCATCGCGGGCTACCACCGCGGTGTATCGCCCGATGCTCGAGGAGCTCGGGGTCACGTACCCGCAGTACCTCGTACTGCTGGTGCTGTGGGAACAGGACGGGCGCGGCGTCAAGGACATCTGCGCCGAACTCGACCTGGACACCGGCACTCTGTCGCCGATGCTCAAGCGGCTCGAAGGCCTCGGATTCATCGAGCGTCGACGACTGAGCACCGACGAACGCCGCGTCGAAATCCACCTCACCGAGACCGGTAGCGCCATGCGCGCGAAGGCACTCGACCTCCCACGCAAGCTGGCCGAGAAGACCGGCATGGGAATCGACGATCTCGTCAAGCTCAAGGAATCGCTCGACGCATTGACGAGCGCTCTGCATCACACCGATTCGCGCACGACAGAAGGAGAATCATGAAGACCATCTACACCGCCGAAGCTCTCGCGACCGGAGAGGGCCGCAACGGCCACGCCCGCACCTCCGACGGACGTCTCGATCTCGACCTCGCCATCCCGGAGGCCATGGGCGGCAGCGGCAACGGCACCAACCCCGAGCAGCTCTTCGCCGCCGGCTATGCCGCCTGCTTCCACTCCGCACTGCAGATGGTGGCGCGCCAGGACAAGGCCGACGTCACCGATTCGGCCGTCGGCGCTCGCGTCGACATCGGACCCAACGACGCTGGCGGCTTCCAGCTCGCCGTCACCCTCGAGGTGACGCTGCCGAACCTGAGCCGCGAGGACGCGCAGGCCCTGGCCGACAAGGCCCACCAGGTCTGCCCGTACTCCAACGCCACCCGCGGCAACATCGACGTCACCGTCACCGTCACCGAAGACGAGTAAGAGGAAACACCATGAAGGCACACGAAATTCACCTCGCGTCCCGCCCAGAAGGCTGGCCGACCGAAGACAACTTTCGCGCGGAGGTCGTCGAACTCCCCGAACTCGCGGACGGGCAGATCCTCGTCCGCAACATCGTGATGTCGGTCGATCCGTACATGCGTGGTCGGATGAACGACGTGAAGTCGTACGTCCCGCCGTTCCAGATCGACGCCCCGCTCGACGGCGGTGCCGTCGGCGAGATCGTCGAGTCCAAGGCCGAGGGTTTCGCCGTCGGCGACGCCGTTCTGCACGGTAAGGGCTGGCGAGATCTCGCCGTCGTTCCGGCGAAGGGTGCGAGCAAGGTCGACCTGTCCGCCGCGAAGGCGTCTGCATACCTCAGTGCGCTCGGAATGACCGGCACGACGGCGTACGCAGGCCTCACCGAGGTCGCCTCGTTCAAGGAGGGCGACGTCGTGTTCGTGTCCGGCGCTGCCGGCGCAGTCGGGTCGCTCGTCGGACAGATCGCCAAGGCGCTCGGCGCATCTCGGGTCATCGGCAGTGCCGGATCTCCGGCGAAGGTCGCTCGCCTGCTCGAGCTCGGTTTCGACGCGGCATTCGATTACCACGACGGCCCGGTCGCCCAGCAGCTCCGCAAGGCGGCACCGGACGGCATCGACGTGTACTTCGACAACGTCGGCGGCGAGCATCTCGAAGCCGCCATCGGTTCGATGAACAAGTACGGCCGAATTGCCATGTGCGGAGCCATCGCTCAGTACAACTCCACCGAGCCGACGCCCGCACCGCGCAATCTCGCTCTGGCCATCGGCAAGGAGCTGACGCTCAAGGGATTCATCGTCGGTTCGTACGCGCACCTCACCGAGGAATTCCGCGCGAAGATGACCCAGTGGTCGGACAGCGGCGCAATCGAATTCGACGAGACAGTCGTCGACGGTCTCGACAACGCTCCCTCTGCGTTCATCGGACTGATGAAGGGCGAGAACACCGGCAAGATGGTCGTCACCATCTGAGTCGGACCCGAAAGGTTCTACCGCAGTCCACACCCCGGTCGGGAATTCCGACCGGGGTGTTTCCATGTTCCACCGATTAGAGTCGATGCATGCCCGCCGCTCCCCTGCCGTTGCGCGACGGCCTCGACCCCACTCGGGTACGGATGCCCGACACCTCGAGCGGGATCACCGTGCTCGACCATCTGCGCGCCCGGTTCCCCCAGGACGCGGCCAGGCTGACCGAGAAGGTCGCGGGCGGCGAGATCGTCGACGCGGCAGGCGCACCCATCGATTCGACGACGGTCGCGAGACCACGCGCGGACATCTATCTCTACCGAGACCCACCGGTGGAGCCGACGGTGCCGTTCTCCCTCGACGTCCTGCATCGCGACGAGAACCTACTGGTGGTCGACAAGCCGCATTTTCTGGCCACCACTCCGCGCGGTGCCTACGTCGCGCGGTCTGCCCTCGTCCTGCTCCGACGCCGGTTCGACCTGCCCGAGCTCAGCCCGGCGCACCGTCTGGACAGGCTCACCGCCGGGGTTCTGGTGTTCACCGTGCGACAGCAGGCCCGCCGGCCGTACCAGGAGCTGTTCGCTCAACGCACGATCACCAAGCAGTACGACGCGATCGCTCCACTCGCCCGGGACCTCGAACTCCCGTTGACGGTACGCAGCCGAATCATCAAGGAGCGCGGCGTTCTCCAGGCCCGCGAGGTACCCGGCGAGCCCAACGCCGAGACACTCGTCGAGCTCGTGGACACGCTCGGAGCCCACGGCCTGTATCGATTGCATCCTCGAACCGGCAAGACTCATCAACTTCGAGTTCACCTGTGCTCGTTGGGGATTCCGATCGTCGGGGACAATTTCTACCCCGAGTTCCGAGATGTCGCCGGCGACGACTACTCCGACCCGCTCCGCTTGCTGGCACGCTCGATCGAATTCGTCGATCCGCTCAGCGGCCTGGTTCGACGGTTCGAGAGCAATCGGAGTCTGAATCCACCTGCTTCACAGCAGATTCGGCCGTGATATCGGCGATCTCGGCGGTACGGACTGTGATGCGATGTGAGATGACTGCGAGTGCGAACAGTCCGATTGCGACGTTCACCAGCGCGGCGAATCCTTCCTGAGCGAAGTCCACGAGCGCGTTGAGCAGAGTGAATATCAACGCGGACACGCGGAGTGTGCGCAGGGGCCAGAGCGGGCCCCGAGTGCGCAACCACAGCATCGCCGGTAGCGCCGTGGCGAAGGTGAGGCAGGCACTGACGAACAGGATCCCGCTTGCGATCCCCATTCCGTCGATGTCGATCGTCAGGTCGCGCCGATCGATGTGCAGCTCCCCGATGACGAGTTCGACGATCCCGAACACCACCCCGGCCCCGGAGATCAGAACCAACCCCCAGCCGACGACGGGAATCCACCGGGCGCTGGTGAAGAAGGCGGGAATCAGCCGGGGAACAGCGTTCCGCAGCGAGTGGGTACGCGACGTCGACAGACGACAGCGACCGAGCAACAGTCTGATTCCGGCCACGGTGTCCGCGTCGGCACCCTCCGCCTCGGCCCGCGTGACCATCCGTAGCGCCCAGTCGCGTCGATGCTCGGGGAGGCCGTGCGCGACGCCGTCTGCGGCGATGGCAGCCGCGTTGGCCAGCGATTCGTCGACCGAGGGGCGGCGGAACTCCCGGACGATCCTGCTGAACACCAACAGCAGGACCACCAGGACGTACATGATCTCCGACGAGGGTCCGTAGAAGTAGTCGTTGTCCTTGGTGACGAATTTGCCGACTTCGTCGAGGAACAGCCCGAATCCGATCCCACCGAGCAGCACGGTGAACACTCGAACGCCGAACCCGATGAACATCCACCCGATCAGCAGCGCGAACATCATCGCCGCTCCGCCGTACAGGGCGTGAGCGATGTGGAGCGACTTACCACCCACCTGGGGGTAGTGGGTCAACTCCAGGTACGCCCTGGTGATCAGAATCGTCGCAATGGCGACGACCATGAACGCCTCGGATGCGGGACTTCCGTAGGCATCGCGGATCATGCCTCGGCGATGTGTGGTCCCCGAACGACCGGTCATCGATCGAGTATGTGCCGTCTGCCGTCGTTCACGGGCGGTTTTCGCACGTCACTGTTTCCTTGGTTGACAAATTCGGTTGCCGAAACTGCAATAGTGGCATGGACGAATCGAACACGAGTCTGGACGAGGTCATCGCAGGCCTCGGTCCCCGCCTCAAGCGCATCAGGATGGAGAAGAACACCACCCTCGCATCGCTGTCCGACACCACCGGAATTTCGATCAGCACACTGTCGAGACTCGAGTCCGGTGACCGCAAGCCCAGCCTCGAGTTGCTCTGGCCCATCGCTCGCGCCCATCAGATGAAACTCGACGATCTGGTGACTGCGCCGCCCGTAGCGGACCCTCGGGTGCGCACCACGGCCACCGTTCGCGAGCACGTGACGATCCTTCCCCTGACGCTGCGTCCTGGCGGCCTGCAGGCATACAAACTTCTGGTCCGACCCGAGGACTCCGAGCCTCGCCCAAGAACGCACGAAGGGTACGAGTGGCTGTACGTGCTGGACGGCACCCTTCGCCTCATTCTCGGCGAGCACGATCTGACGATGAAGGCCGGTGAGGCAGCCGAATTCGACACTCGTGTGCCGCACTGGTTCGGTGCCGTCGGAAACCGGCCCGTCGAGCTTCTGAGCCTGTTCGGACCCCAGGGCGAGCGTATGCACGTGCGGGCGAAACCGACGGTATGAAATGTCATGTCCGTGTGAGACAGTGAAGCCCGCTCGACGCCAGGATCCACTTCGGTCATCCGCACCGACCACAACATCTCGAGGAAAAAGATGACCGACAGACTGCCCGAATCGCCTGCATCTCGTACACACGTGGACATCGCAACCGGAGTGCTCATCGGGATCCACGGTGGATCCGTCGCCGACGCCATCGACGAGCTGTTCACGACCGCGCGAAATCACCGGGTCAGTCTGTTCGAGCTCTCGCGCACGCTCATCACCGTCGCGGAGGGCCGCGACATCGAGCGATCGTCGGCCACCGATGCGGTGTACGAGGTGTGGGGCTCGGCGCTCGGCCGTCGGGGCGCAGAGGCGACCTTCGGCTTGGTCACCGATTCCGCAGCTGTCTGATCCAGCCGAGGGCTAGCCCCGAACGGATGGATCGCTGCGCAGCTCCGGAAAGCGCGCCGTCATCGCATCGACGTGTCGGTACATTTCGTAGAGCTCGGTCCGAAGCGTCGACGCCTCGGACTCGAACGCTCGGGCCTTGGATTCGGCGCGATCCGCGCGAGCTCGAAATGCCTTGGATTGGGCCCGCTCGATGGATGCCGAACATGTCTCGATGTGTTCGGCGAGTCCTCTCGCGAACACCCTCGCCTGCTCGAGGTTGACGGCATAGTTGTCGTCTCGCGGAGCCGGTGACGGCGCGCCGTTCGCTGTGCCCATGAAAACTCGTCACCCTCGATCGTCGGCCGGAATTTCTTTCGCGACTCTACGCTCGGCGTCGGACACTTCGTCCGTGAACCGGCGTCACCCGAAGACGAGTGCCAGGACCACCGATGCCGAGGTGGCAGCGATGGCGATGACGATGGTCGCCGCTATCGCGCGCTGCCGCACGGAGCGGTAGCTCGCGCCCGTCCGAGCACCGTCGTCATCGGCATCGTCGGAATCGCCGTCCACGTCGTAGAAGTCGTCGGAATCAAGACCGTCCTCGTCGAAGTAGACGACATCTCGCGGCGGCACCCATTGCTGGCCGTTGGCCTCGATCGCGGCTCCGAGCCGCGCCAGCCGTATCCGAGCGCGGGTGGGATACCAATCGGAGGGCGCGTGAATGGGCAGGGCCTGCGCCATCGTCAGGGGCGATCTGTACTGCTTTTCCAGGGCGGCGAACGCAGCGGACGCCGTGGGATCGTCGTCGGACTTGTCGGTGAGGAACCACGCCGCTCCGGCCGCCGCACGATCGCCGAGCACCAGATACGTGTACGCGAGCAATTCGAGAATGCCGGGCGACGTCGGGTTGCGAACCAAGGCACCGACCAGCCGATCTCGAGCAGCGATGCTGTCTCCGCGCGCAAGATCCTCCTGCGCTCGATCGATCACGTCCACGCGTCGACAATAACTCGTGCACACGAAAAAGCCCCTGCCGGCCGACCGGAAGGGGCTTTCATCGTGCTTGTCGATCCAACACCGTGGTGGCCAGGGCCGGGATCGAACCGGCGACCTTCCGCTTTTCAGGCGGACGCTCGTACCAACTGAGCTACCTGGCCGGGCGGCACCGGTGAAACAATGCCATCGCAATGTCGGTACTTCCGCACCGATGTTGCGACCCTGACGGGACTCGAACCCGCGACCTCCGCCGTGACAGGGCGGCGCGCTAACCAACTGCGCCACAGGGCCTTGCTGTTGTTGCCGCGCTATTTCTAGCGCAGTAACTCTCCGAACTGCAAATCCGCATCTCGCCGTGAAGCGAAAAGAAGAATGCTGTACTGCCGACCGGATTGTCAATCCGATCTTTTCCTACGTACCCCCTACGGGATTCGAACCCGCGCTACCGCCTTGAAAGGGCGGCGTCCTAGGCCGCTAGACGAAGGGGGCCCGCCGAACTGCTTCGACGTTACCCTCAACGGCGTTCCGTTGGGAGCTGGGATAGCTTAGGACACTTTCGCTGTAAATCTCAAACCGGCAGGTCAGAGGCGGTTTTCGCACAGTTTTCGCCGTAGTGCTCCCACCCGTGCAGTTTGAATTCCGCGAGCCAACGCTCCGACGCCATGGCGAGCAGTACGACTTCCACGGACTCCTCGAAACGCTCGCGCAGATCCGCGTTGTCGGCCACCAGATCCGACATGTAGCGCTGACCCGCCATCGACGCGGCGAGCACTCGCACGAACTTGGCCGCATCGAACTCCGGCTTGAGGTCGCCCATCGCCAGCGCACGCTCGGCCTGAGCGAGCCCTTGAGCGCCCCAGACGCGACCGCCACCCGAATGAACCTCCGCATAGAACTCCGGCTCGACGATCAGCCGGAACTCGGCACGCACGATCACGTCGTTCTGGAAGTTCTGCGCGATGTCGTCCACGATCCCGCGTACGACGTAGAACGGGTGTGCGGTGGTGTCCGCCCACTTCTCCGTGATGGCGACGTACCGATCCAGTCCCGCTCCGAGCACAGCTCGGGCCAGATCTTCCTTCGACTGGAAATGGAAGTACATCGCACCCTTGGTGGCATTGGAGCCCTCCAAGATGGTGTTGACGGATGCCGCTGCGTATCCACGCTTGGCGAACTCCGCCGCCGCCGCCTCTACGATGGCCGCCCGGGTCCGCCGTGCGCGCTCTTGTTGTGCCATTTACTCCGTGCCTCCGAGCCCCAAGCGCCCTGCGTATCCGCAGGTAGTACAGATAGAGAGTACTTCACCCGAACGACATACGAGTCGACTCACCTACGGTTCGCTTCGACACACACACCCGACCGAAAAATCGGTTAGGCAACCGAAACAAGCCGGATGGTATGATCTGCGCGGCTCGAGTGCGCTGCAGGGGGTGCGCACTCGAGTCGCTTTCTGCCGGGCCCGCAACCGCAGGCGAACCGGCACTTCGTCGGACCTTCCTGGACCGAATCGCGCACCGATCGACTCACCTTCGGCGTTGCCCGAGCCGCAGACGAGTTCCCCGAACCGGACGGTCGACACACCGTCCACACCACCGCGGGAACCCGACCTGCATTCGGTTGAAAACCGAATTACATTTCGCGGTAACGCATCTCGAGTCCCGATTGTTTCGCTTTGCTCGTTAGCGTTTCAAATCTACTGCTCACCAACCGAATACACCGAGACGGTCGAGAAGCATCGGCCAAATCCATTGCCCGATAAACGATATGAGAAAGACCGGTCGGTAACGGTTTCGACACGTTCCCAGCCTTGCCCCTAGATCGCGTCCGTCCTGAATTACTGTGAAATGCATCACATCGGGAGTTCTGCCGATCGGAAGCGAGTGACTGCCATGAAGGTATCGATCCGCGCATGTCGTTCCATCACAACCTTGTTCGCGGTGGGCGTGCTCGCTCTGTCGACAACCGGCACCGCGGCCGCAGATCCCCTGGGCAACTTCGTGGCCCCCGTCGCCGATCCGGCTCTGTATCTACCCACCCCGCTGGGCGAGCCCTGGTTCGATCCACCCGCAGGCTACGAACAGCAACCTCCCGGAGCGGTGCTGGCGACCCGACGGGTGACCGTCGGACCGCTGTTCACGCCGGTCGTCTCGACCCAAATCCTGTTCCGTACCAACGATTCCAAGGATCGTCCGGTCGCGGGTGTCACTACGGTCATCGTGCCCTCGGCCCCATGGACGGGACCCGGGAGTCGGCCGGTGGTCGCGTACAACATGGCCATCGACTCACTCGGAAACACCTGCGCTCCGTCGTGGACCCTCCCCCGCGGCATTGCACCGGAGATCGTTCCGGTACAGTCGTTCCTGGCGAAGAACTATGCCGTCGTCGTCACCGATCATCAGGGGCCGCGGCAGGGATACGCGGCGGGACCGATGGCGGGCCACGCCATCCTGGACGCCCTCCGCGCGATGGTGAAACTGCCCGAACTGGGCCTGCCTGCGGAGTCTCCGATCGCCGCGACGGGATATTCCGGAGGTGCCATCGCTTCCGGATGGGCCGCGCAGCTGGCTCCCACCTACGCCCCGGACGTGAATCTCGTCGGCGTGGCGTTCGGCGGTGCACCCACCGACTACCGCATTCTGCTGCGTTCTCTCAACGGAACGGTGGGGTCGACACTGTTCCTGTCGGCCACGCTCGGAGTCGCCCGAGAGTATCCCGAGATGTTCTCGTTGATGAACGCCAACGGTCTGCGCTTGGCCACCATCGCCAAGGACATGTGCATCTATCTGACCGCACCGGGCGGCCTGGTGGCACCCATCCCGGCACAGGCGCTGTCGGACATTCCGAACGTGGACCGGACACCGATCGCCGAACAGATCATCGCGTCGACCCGCATGGGTGGAGACAAGACACCGACCGTTCCCGTCTTCATCTATCACGGACAACAGGAGTTCTGGATTCCCAAGGAGGGAGTCGAGACCCTCTACGACGAATGGTGCGCTCAGGGTGCGAACGTGAGACTCGAGGAGTATCTCGGTGAGCACCTGATCGTCGCACTCAGCGGCATTCCGGGCGCGTACGCCTGGATCGACGACCGCCTGGCCGGTATTCCGGTGCCGAGCGGGTGCAGCAGCTTCGGACGTTGACCGGTCGGCACCACTGCCGGGGGTACTGCCCGCCGGCGCCGCGCGGCCCATTACACTTTCGAGCCGCGCCCCTATAGCTCAGTTGGTAGAGCTACGGACTTTTAATCCGCAGGTCGTAGGTTCGAGTCCTACTGGGGGCACCACACACCGTCCTGGTAACAGTGATCACTCCTGTCCGGAACGTACACTCGGAAGTAACGATCGGCCGAGACAGAGCGACGTGCAGGGGGAACTGCAGCGTTCGTGAACTCGCGAAGGCCGGCCGGAGGATCGGCGCTCCGGGGGCACGTCGCGTCGATCGACACCGAACATCACGACCGCCGGAACAGCAAGTGAACAGGCGCAACGAGGTTCACACCGAACCTACGGTGCCGTAAGCTGGACCGGTCGTACGCAATCTATGGAGGCGATCTAATGGCGAGGGATCTGACACAGCTCGAGCTTCTGCAAGAGCTGGTGCCCACTGCCGAGGACAATGTGAACCGTCACATTTCGATGGCGCGGGAGTGGCACCCTCACGACTACGTCCCGTGGGACGAAGGTCGCAACTTCGCCGCACTCGGCGGCCAGGACTACGACCCGGAGCAGTCCAAGCTCTCCGACGTCGCACAGGCCGCGATGATCACCAACCTGCTCACCGAGGACAACCTGCCGTCCTACCACCGTGAGATCGCCGAGAACTTCTCCCAGGACGGTGCCTGGGGAACCTGGGTCGGTCGATGGACCGCCGAGGAGAACAGGCACGGCATCGTCATGCGCGACTACCTCGTCGTCACCCGCGGCGTCGATCCCGTCGCCCTCGAAGAGGCCCGGATGATCCACATGACCAACGGGTTCGCTTCACCGGCAGGGTCGCAGACCGGTTTGCTGCACTCCGTCGCGTACGTGACCTTCCAGGAACTCGCGACGCGCGTCTCGCACCGCAACACCGGCAAGGTCTGCGACGACCCGATCGCCGACCGCATGCTCCAGCGCATCGCCGCCGACGAGAACCTGCACATGATCTTCTACCGCAACATCACCGGCGCGGCGATGGACATCGCACCCGACCAGACCCTCGACGCGGTCTCCGACATCGTGACGAACTTCGTCATGCCGGGCGCGGGGATGCCGAACTTCCGCCGCAACGGTGTGCTGATGGCCAAGCACGGCATCTACGACCTGCGTCAGCACCTCGAGGACGTCGTCTGGCCGGTGCTGCGCAAGTGGAGCGTGTTCGAGCGCAACGACTTCACCGCACGCGGTGAGAACAAGCGCGAAGAACTCGCCGCGTTCCTCGAAGACCTCGAGCGGCAGGCCACCAAGTTCGAGGAGATGCGCGATCGCTCCCTCGCCCGCGAACGCGCAAAGGCCGAAGCACGCGCGTCGTAAGCTCAGATCGGCTGGTGTGCCCGGTACCGACTTCGGTGCCGGGCACCACTGTTTTCCGGCGTCACCGTTCTCGGCCCACCTTCATCACCACGATCACGTTCCCTCCGTTCCAAAGGCTTCCCTCATGACACTGCAGATCGGCTCGCTGGAGTTGCGCAGCCCCGTCGTCCTCGCACCGATGGCCGGCGTCACCAATGTGGCGTTCCGCACCCTGTGCAGGGAGCAGGAGTTGGAGAGGGCAGGCAGTACCTCGGGTCTGTACGTGTGCGAGATGGTCACGGCGCGCGCGCTCGTCGAACGGCAGCCGGCCACGATGCACATGACGACCTTCGGCCCCACCGAGACTCCACGGTCGTTGCAGCTCTACACCGTCGATCCGGACACCACGTACGCCGCGGCGAAGATGATCGTCGACGACGATCTGGCCGACCACATCGACATGAACTTCGGCTGCCCGGTTCCGAAGGTCACCCGAAAGGGCGGCGGTGCTGCGCTGCCCTACAAGCGGAACCTGTTCGGCCGCATCGTCGCTGCTGCGGTCAAGGCGACCGAGGGCACCGACATTCCCGTCACCGTCAAGTTCCGCGTCGGCATCGACGAGAACCACCACACTCACCTCGACGCAGGTCGAATCGCCGCCGACGAGGGCGCGGCGGCAGTGGCACTGCACGCCAGAACGGCCTCACAGCGTTACTCCGGCACCGCCGACTGGAACGAGATCGCTCGACTCAAGGAACATGTCTCCTGCATCCCGGTACTGGGCAACGGTGACATCTTCTCGGCGTCCGACGCGGTCCGCATGATGGCGGAGACCGGGTGCGACGGCGTCGTCGTCGGGCGAGGTTGCCTCGGCAGGCCCTGGCTGTTCGCCGAACTCAGCGCTCGCCTGAACGGCCGCCCCGAGCCCGTTCCCCCCACCCTCGGCGAGGTGGCCACGATCATCGCTCGCCACGCCGAGTTGCTGGCGCAGCATCACGGGGAGAAGAAGGGCCTGCGCGAGTTGCGCAAGCACGTCTCCTGGTACCTGCGCGGGTTTCCCGCGGGATCAGACCTCCGAGTGTCGATGGCGTTGGTGTCCACTCTCTCGGAACTGGACGACCTTCTGGCGCAACTCGATCCGACCGTTCCGTTTCCCAAGGACGCCGAAGGTCCCCGTGGTCGGCAGGGCTCGCCTGGCGCGGTGTCGCTGCCCGACGGTTGGCTCGACGATCCGGAGGACGTCTGTGTCCCCGCCGGTGCCGACCTGATGCATTCCGGCGGCTGATTCGCAGCTGACCAGCCGCCCACCTCGCACGAGTGGACCATGCCGCTCGAGTCAGTACTATGGCTGGGATTGCCGAGAAGGCAGCGCGTGCGTGTGATGGAAGGCCAGGTTCGAATTCGTGGGAGACGATCGAGAGTCGGGCCCGTCTGTGCCCGAGGGTCGCGCCCCATGGGAGCGCCCGCTGTCCTCAATCAGACAACCCGGCGCAATCGGACGATCCGGACAGCGCCCACCGCGCTCCGAACGCTCCGCGACACCGGATCCGGAGCAGCCGCCGCAGCCCGGAGACAGCGGCAGGCTCGGTAAACGATCGCCGCGTAACGCCGACACCGTCTCGGTGGCCGAGTTGGTGGACAAGATGTCGCGCTCCGGATCGATGCGGCGGGTGCCGGCCGAGCGTCCCGACGCCGAAGAGCCGACCGAGATCATCGCCCCCATCACCGAGTCCACTCCCCCACCTGCCCGAACGGTGCCGCCGACCCCGGTGCCGCATGCGGCACCGGAACCGGTGGGTGCGCCCGCAACGGATCGCCCCGCTCTGACGCGGTTGGCGATGAGCCGGGTGCGTCGACGCCGTCGGGTGCGGATGATCGGCCGCAGCCTGGTCTCTCTCGTCGCGATCCTGGCGGTGGCCTTGACCGGAGTGGTGTGGGGATACCTACGCAACACCGATCAGGGATTTCTGCAGGTCGCCGCTCTCGATCCCGACTCGACCGACGTCGTCGACGCCGAAGGCCAATACGGCGACGAGACGTATCTGATCGTGGGCACCGACACCCGCACCGGGGCCAGCGGCGAGGTCGGTGCCGGCACCGTCGCCGACGCCGAGGGAGCCCGCTCGGACACGGTCATGCTGGTCAACATTCCGGCCGATCGCAGCCGCGTCGTCGCCGTCTCGTTCCCCCGCGACCTCGATGTCACGCGCCCCGAGTGCGAGCAGTTCGACAACGACACCAATACCTACACCGGGGAGATGTTCCCCGAGGCGTACGGCGACAAGCTCAACGCCACCTACGCCCTCGGCGGCCCGAAGTGCCTGGTCAAGACCATCCAGAAGATCTCGGGCCTGCGTATCGGACACTTCGTCGGGATGGACTTCGCCGGGTTCGAGTCCATGGTCGACGAGGTCGGAGGCGTAGAGGTCTGCACCGCGCAACCGCTGGTGGACTACGAATTGGGAGACGTCCTCCCCAACGTCGGAACGCAGCGCATCGACGGCCGAACCGCACTGAACTACGTTCGGGCGCGCAACGTCGAGTCCGAGGGCAACGGCGACTACGGCCGGATCAAGCGACAGCAGCGTTTCCTGTCGTCACTGCTGAGGTCTGCGCTCTCGAACAACGTGCTGCTCGATCCCGGCAAGCTCAACGGGTTCGTCAATGCTTTCACCTCGGACACCTTCGTGGAGAACGTCAAGACTCAGGACCTGGTGACGCTGGGACGCTCGCTGCAGAACGTGGACGCGGGTGCGGTCACCTTCCTGACCATCCCCACCACCGGCACCAACGATTACGGCAACGAGATCCCCAACGACGACGCAATCGGTGCGATCTTCCAGGCCATCATCGACGACGCTCCGCTGCCCGGTGAGGAACGCGCGGAGCCGGTGACACCCGACGTACCCGAACCTGCCGCCACACCCGACGCTCCGCTGTTGGCCGTCGATCCGGGAACCGTCTCCCTGCAGGTATCCAACGCATCGGACATCGCAGGCATGGCTCAGACGGCATCCGACGAACTTGCGACATACGGATTCCAGATCCTGACGGTCGGCAACTTCTCGGGTACCGCCGCCCAGACCGTGGTGCGCTACTCCCAGGATCAGGAGGCGGCTGCGGCGACGGTCGCGTCGGCGATCCCCGGCGCTGCCATCGAACTGGCACCGAGCCTGAACAATGTCGTCGAGGTCGTGCTGGGCTCGAACTATCCCGGATACACCCAGTTTCCGACGGCATTCGGTACCGAAATCGATCCCACCCAGGTGGAAGGAACCACCGAGAGCGCGCCCCTTCCGGAGGATCTCTCGTTCACCAACGCCGCCGACGACACGTGCGCCTGAGTTCATTCATGCTCCGTTAACCCTCGGGACAGGGAACTGGTCGGTGTGACCTACTAAACTTCGCTCATGCGCGTCGCCTACAACGAACAGATGAACGAGCTTGCCGATCTCCTCGGAGAGATGGCGAGCCTGGCTGGTGCGGCCATGGAAAAGGCCACTCAGTCCCTCCTTCAAGCAGACCTGGTGCTCGCCGAGCAGGTCATTTCCGAACACGACAGGATCACCGAGCTCAGCGCGGTGTGCGAGGAGAAGGCCTTCACGCTTCTCGCCCTGCAGGCTCCGGTCGCAGGCGATCTCCGTTCGGTGGTGGCCGGCATTCAGATCGTCGCCGACATCGACCGTATGGGCGCACTCGCACTGCACGTCGCCAAGATCACCCGTCGCAGGCACCCGAACCACGCCCTCCCCGAGGTCGTCAACGGGTACTTCGCCGAGATGGGTCGCCTCGCAGTTCAGATCGGCGCCTCGGCCCGTGAGGTCCTCGAGACCCGCGATCCCGAGCGCGCGGCGAAGCTGCAGGAGGAGGACGAGGCAATGGACGATCTGCACCGTCACCTCTTCACGGTGCTGATGGACCGCGAGTGGAGCCACGGAGTCGCTGCTGCAGTGGACGTGACCCTGCTCGGACGCTTCTACGAGCGGTTCGCCGATCATGCCGTCGAGGTCGGCCGTCGGGTGATCTTCCTGGTCACCGGCCAGCTTCCGGTCGACCTGCACCAGAACAACATTCCCACCTCGTAGAACCGCTCTTCGTCGAGTAGCGCTGCCCGGCAGCGCTACTCGACGACCTAATCAGGGCAAGCGCACAACGAGAGGAACCCCCGTCGAGCTTTCGCTCGACGGGGGTTCTCGCGTTCGTGTGTGGTTATCCGAAGCGACCGGAGATGTAGTCCTCGGTGGCCTTCTGCGTCGGATTGGAGAAGATCTTCTCGGTGTCGTCGATCTCGATGAGCTTGCCGGGCTTGCCGGTGGCCTCGAGGTTGAAGAAGCCGGTCTGATCGCTCACACGTGCGGCCTGCTGCATGTTGTGCGTGACGATCACGATCGTGAAGTCCTGCTTGAGTTCCTGGATCAGGTCCTCGATGGCGAGAGTGGAGATGGGGTCGAGGGCCGAGCACGGCTCGTCCATCAGCAGCACGTCGGGCGAGACGGCGATCGCGCGAGCGATGCACAGCCGCTGCTGCTGTCCGCCGGAGAGGCCGCCACCGGGCTTGTCGAGGCGGTCCTTGACCTCGTTCCAGAGGTTGGCACCCTTGAGCGAGCGCTCGGCGATCTCGTCGAGCTCCTTCTTGCCGCGGCCGCCCTGCAACTTCAGGCCGGCGACGACGTTGTCCCGGATCGACATCGTCGGGAACGGGTTGGGGCGCTGGAAGACCATGCCGATGGTGCGACGCACACCGACGGGGTCGACGCCGTTGCCGTAGATGTCCTCGCCGTCGAGCAGCACCGAACCTTCGACGCGCGCGCCGGGGGTGACCTCGTGCATGCGGTTGAGGGAACGCAGGACGGTCGACTTACCGCAGCCGGACGGTCCGATGAACGCGGTGACACTGCGCGGCGGGACGGCCAGAGTGACGTCGGAGACGGCATGGAACTTGCCGTAGTAGATGTTGACGTCTTTGAGATCGAGACGCTTTGCCATGTTCTTCGTTCCTTAGAATTCGCTGGAGTCGGGTGGGTCAGAAGTTCTTGGGCGAGAAGAACTTCGAGACCAACTTCGCGCCGATGTTGAGTATTGCGACGATCAGGATCAGCGTCAGGGCTGCTCCCCACATGCGCTCAGCGGTGAGCACGCCGGTTCCTGCTTTCTGCAGGTCGACCATCATGAGCGGCAGAGACGTCTGCGGCCCGGAGAAGATGTTGAAGTTGATGGCGGTGGCCGATCCCACCAGGATCAGCACCGGTGCCGTCTCACCCATCACGCGGGCCAGGGCGAGCATGATTCCGGTGACGATGCCGGACAGGGCCGTGGGGATGACGATCTTGGCGATGGTCTTCCACTTCGGCACACCGAGTGCGTAGGACGCCTCGCGCAGATCCTGGGGAACGATGCGCAGCATTTCCTCGGCCGAGCGCACGATCACGGGGATCATCAGGAGAACGAGAGCGAATGCGACGGCCACACCGGATCGCTGGAATCCGAAGGTGGCGATCCACAGCGCGTAGATGAACAGGGCCGCGACGATGGACGGCACACCGGTGAGGATGTCGACCATGAACGTGGTGACTCGGGCCAGTCGCGTGCCTACCCCGTACTCGACGAGGTAGATGGCGACGAAGATGCCGATCGGGATGGAGATGACGGCGCAGAACAGTCCTTGCAGGAGCGTTCCGACGATGGCGTGGTACGCACCGCCACCTGCGATGAACTGGGTGACGCCTGCTTGCGAGTTCTGCCACCAGGTGGGAGAGACCACTGCCGACAGGCCGCGGGAGACCACCGTGTACAGCACCCAGATGAGAGGCACGAGTGCGACGAGAACCGAGAGGCTCACGAGGATCGTCGCCGAGAGGTTGGACGCCTTACGCCGAGCGCTGACGCCCTGGAACGTGGGTTGCTTGACGGGCTTGTCCATCGTTGCGGTCATGGGTCAGTCCTTCTTTCCGGCGATGGCGGCGCGGGCACCGGCGTTGACGACGAAGGTGAGGATGAAGAGCACCAGACCTGCAGCGATGTAGGCGCCGGCTTGGAGCGGGTTGTTGAATTCGCCCGCGGCCAGCGCGATCTTCGTCGCAAACGTGGAACCGCCGTCGAACAGCGTTCCGCCGAAGGTTGCCTGAGTGCTGCGGATGATGATGTACAGCGCGATGGTCTCACCGAGTGCGCGACCGAGACCGAGCATGGAGCCGCTGACGTAACCGGACTTGCCGAACGGAATGACCGTGGTGCGCACGACCTCCCAGCGGGTGGCTCCGAGGGCGAGAGCTGCTTCGATCTGCCCCTTCGGCGTCTGCATGAAGACCTCGCGGGTGACTGCGGCGATGATCGGCAGGATCATGACCGCGAGCACGATGCCGCCGGTGAAGATGGTGCCGCCGCCGGCGATGGAGACCGAGCCGGTGCTGAAGAGCGGGAACCAGCTCAAGGACGAGTTCAGCCATTCCGCGAATGGGCTGATGGCGGGCGCGAGGACGTACAGGCCCCAGAGACCGAAGACGATCGATGGGACCGCGGCCAGCAGGTCGATGACGTAACCGAGCGGTCCCGCTACCCGCTTGGGAGCGTAATTCGTCAGGTAGATGGCGATGCCGAGTGCAACAGGCATCGCGAGGACGAGCGCGAACAGAGACACCGTGACGGTGACCAGGAACAGATCGAGAACACCGAACGCCATGGCCGAGGTGTTGGACGTGTCCCAGGCACCGTTGTAGGTCAGGAAGTTGACCGTGTTGTTCGACAGCGAGGGAATGGCACGCCAGACCAGGAAGATACCCACGGCGGCGATCAGGGCGATGATGAAGATACCCGAGCCCGTGGCGAGGCCGGAGAAGATCCGGTCACCGGGACGTGTGACGGTCCCCGATTTTTTCTTGTCTGACAATTGTGGTTCTTCCGGTTTGTGCGCGGAACCCGCGGAGGGCACGGTAGCCGCGGAGGGGACGCCGGTCATCGAGTGGGTGTCGCTCATACCGCTCACTGTCTCGTGTGGAGGTCGAGGACGGTCCTGCTTCGGCTCGCGTCACCACGAGCCGAAGCAGGATCACGTCTCATCTAATCAGGCGATTGCTTCGATGGCGGTGGTCAGACGTTCCTTGAAGGACTCGGGGAGCGGCACGTAGCCGGCTTCCTCGAGGCCCTGCTGACCTTCGTTGGCTGCGCTGAGCAGGAACGACTTGACTGCTGCCGAGGTCTCGGGGTCGTAGCCGGCCGAGCAGACGATCTCGTAGGTTGCGAGAACCAGCGGGTACGTCTCGGCTTCGTTGCTGGCGTACAGCGCATCGATGTCGATGACGAGGTCGTTGCCCTCACCGGAGAACGTTGCCGCGTCGATCGCTGCGGCAGCCGACTCGGTGGTGAGCTCGACCGGTCCGTTGCCGAAGTCGACTGCAGCCGTGCCCAGGTTCTCCTGGTCGGCGAAGCCCTTCTCGACGTAGGTGACCGAGCCGGGAGTAGCTGCCACGGCCTGGGCTACGCCCGAGGATCCGTTGGCACCTTCGCCGACGCCGCCTGCCCAGTCGGAGCTGTGGTCCAGGGTCCACGCCTCGGGAGCCGAAGCGGCCAGGAAGCGCTGGAAGTTGTCGCTGGTGCCCGAGGAATCGGACCGGTAGACCGGGGTGACCGCGGTGGACGGCAGTTCGACGCCCTCGTTGAGTGCGGCGATGGCGGGATCGTTCCAGGTGGTGATCTGGCCGGTGAACATGCGCGCGATGACGTCCGGATTCAGCGCAACGCTGTCGACGCCGTCGAGGTTGTAGGCCACTGCGACCGGGCCGAAGACCAGCGGCAGGTTCCATGCCGGGTTGCTGGCGCAGCGGGTGGCTGCCTCGGTTGCCTGCTCGTCCTTGATCGCGGAGTCGGACCCTGCGAAGTCGACCAGTCCGGCGACGAACTGCGTGCGGCCGTTGCCCGAGCCGCTGGTGGTGTACTCGACGGCCTTGCCGGCGCACACGCCGGAGTAGATCGAGGTGAAGTTGGACATTGCGTTCTGCTGCGCAGAAGAGCCTTCGCCGGTCAGCGGAGACTTGCCCTCGCAGGTAGCCGAGGATTCGGATGCGCCGTCCGTGGTGGCGACGTTCGCGTCGCTACCGCATGCGGTCAGCAACATGGCACTGATGGCCACTGCACTCATGAGAGCACCGTTGCGCTTGAGGTTCACCTGTTTCCTCCGGGGAATCTGTAGGCCGTGTCCACGGCTCGGACCTGATCGGCCGCGCTGTGACTGTGTGGGTGCCGGCTCCTCGAGAGAACCTCGCACCAGGCGGCGCTGGTTGCCACCCATGGAGAAAGGTAAGGGCAGGTGGTAGACGTTTACCCCCGCGCGGGTGAACGGAAGATGAACACCCTGGCCGATATGTCCGTTCAGCTACTGCGCGCGTATGCGGCGTCCACGTGGTAATTCTCGAAACCCAGCTTGGTGTACGTGTGCACGGCAGCGGTGTTGTCGGCCTCGACGTAGAGCATGATCTGGCCCAGTTCTCGACCGCGCAGGTAGTGCAGGCCGGCCAGCGTGAGCACTCGACCCAGACCACGCCCCTGCGACTGCGGGTCGATCCCGACCACGTACACCTCGCCGATGGCCGGTTCCGAACCCTCGGCCGGGTGGACCTTCGTCCAGTGAAAACCGAGGAGGCGGTCACTGCCCTCCTCGAAAGCCAGGAACAGACCTGCCGGATCGAACCACGATTCGTCTCGTCGCGCGTCGATGTCGCGATCGGTCCAGCCACCCTGTTCGGGGTGCCAGGAGAAGGCCGCATTGTTCACGCGCAGCAGCTCGGCATCGTCCTGATGCCCCCGATAGGTTCGAAGTGAAATACCTTCCGGCACAACGACATCCGGAAGATCGGGACCAGCAGACGCGCGACGCATCTGCAGCAACTCGCGAACCACCTGCAACCCGAGGCGCGCCGCGACGGCCTGCGCAGCCGGCAGGTTGCCGTGCGCCCAGATTCGAGTTTCGGAGCCGATATCGAGTGCGCGAGAAACCAATTCACGTCCGACGCCGCGACCGCGGGCCGAAGGATCGACGACGGCCTCGGCCATCCCGTCGGTGATTCCGACGTAGCCCACGACACGATCACCCTCGGTCGCCACGAGACGAACGACCTCGTCACCGTCGTCGACGGCCTTCACGGCCTGCTCCGACAAGGGCGCAGTACCGTCGACTTCCGTTGCACGGGAAAGAATTTGATGAACCTCGTAGGACACACGGGAAGACGGTGCGCCGCCGTCGGTCGAATGGACGTCGAACGCAGGATCCGAACTCATCTACGAGAGAGTACTCTCTTGCTCGAACTCGAAATCCGCATCGTCGGAATCCCCACCGGCAGCGTCCGAGGCCACCGGTCCGCCCTTGGCGTTGCGCGCCGGCCGAACAGCCTTGTAGCCCACGTTTCGCACCGTCCCGATGAGCGACTCGTATTCGGTACCGAGCTTGGCGCGGAGGCGTCGGACATGGACGTCGACGGTGCGCGTTCCACCGAAGAAGTCGTAGCCCCAGACTTCCTGGAGGAGCTGGGCGCGAGTGAAGACGCGGCCCGCATGCTGAGCCAGATACTTCAGCAGCTCGAATTCCTTGTAGGTCAGATCGAGTGGACGACCTCGCAGCCGTGCGGTGTAGGTGCCCTCGTCGATGACCAGTTCGCCGAGCGTGATCTTGCCCGAGGTCTCCGGGCTGGCAACTCCCCCACTACGGCCGACCAGCAACCGCAGTCGCGCGTCGAGCTCGGCGGGGCCGGTACCGGGGAGCAGGATGTCGTCGAGCCCCCAGTCGGAATTCACCGCGACGAGCCCGCCCTCGGTGAGCACCGCGACGACCGGGATGGCCGAGCCGGTACTTCCCAACAGGCGACACAGACCGCGGGCAGCAGCCAGGTCGGTGCGGGCGTCGACCAGTGCGATGTCTGCCGAACCGGCTTCGAGAAGCGAGGACACCTCGGTGGGTACCGGGCGTACGTGATGCGCCAGGAGAGCAAGGGACGGCAGAACGCCCTCCGGATTGGGATCGGAGGTCAGTAGTAGGAGCTCCACTGCGTCTCCATTCTTACTGCTGGCCGGTCCAGCCCAGGCTGGATTCGAGTGATCGTCAAGGACACAGACTAGCTTGTCCGTACAACCGGCCGAAGAGGGCAGTACGCGATCCGTCGGTCACAATGGACCGGTGCGCACACTTCTCATCGGACTCGCCAGCCTGCTGGCCCTCGCGCTCGTGGTGGATTTCGGCGCTGCGGCCTACTCGGAGTACCGAGTCTCCCGCGCGATCCGTGCCGGCGGCGAGCTCACCTCCGACCCTCAAGTGATCGTGCACGGCTTCCCGTTCCTCACCCAGGCGGCGGACGGCCGCTACCAGAACATCGAGATTCGAGCCCAGGACGTGCCGACCGAGTACGTCGGCTCGACGACGATCGAGGCCAATCTTCGCGGCGTGCACATCGAGCTGTCCGACCTGATCGACAACAACGTTCGGGCGATCCCGGTGGACGAACTCGACGGCCGCGTCCGTATCGAGGCGACGGACCTCGGCCGGTTCCTCGGCATCGTCGACCTGCAGGTTTCCGCGCCGCCGGCCGACAAGTCGGACGGTACCGGCGGTTCCGGTGGGTCGGGCAAGACCACGACCGGGGGCGTCGTGCTGACCGGAACGGTTCCGGTCGGCCCCCTCGAAACGACCGTGAGCGTCCAGGCCGACCTGTTGCTCGAAGGGGACGGCGTCGCCATCGTCGCGTCGGACTTCTATTTCGGCCCGGAGGGTCAAGCGGACTTCACGATTCCCGATTTCGCCAAGCCCACGGTGCTCGGTCTGTTCACCAGGACCATCGAGCGTCAGAGCCTGCCCTTCGGACTCCTGCCGACGGACGTCTACGCGGAGGGCTCGCAGATCGTCATCGAGGGCTCGGGCGAGAACGTGACCATCGACCTCAACGAGATCGAAAAGCCGTGACAGGGATCACAGTTCTGGTCGTCGTGGCGATCCTTGCCGTCGCTACCGGATTGTTCCTCCGCAGCCGATCCGGTGCCGTGCGGGCCGTACGGAACACCGACTCCGAGACCGACGCTCTGCACCCGCTCCTGCTCGACGCGGGTGCCACGACCGACGTCGCGACCGTCCTGCACTTCTCGGCGGACTGGTGCGGACCGTGTGCGGCCGTGCGACGCGTCGTCCAGCAGGTATTGAACGATCGAAGCGATGCCCGGGAGCTCGAACTCGACATCGACGCCCATCCGATCCTCGCCCGCGAACTGGGCGTGCTGTCACTGCCCACGACTTTTGTCCTCGACACCCGATTGCAACGACGCTCCAGAATCGCGGGTGTGCCGTCCGCGGCGGCGCTACGGTCGGCGCTCGACGCTCTGTGACCTCGCCTCTTCGGACCGGCGGTAGGACGCGCCGCTGGTAGAGGGTACGATGCTCTTCGTGTTCTCCCGCCGCGAGCTGATGCTCACCAGTCGTCGCACAGTTGATCTGTGCCGACTGGGCGGTTGTTGCTGTCGCTGCTGCTGATTTCCTTCTGCCGCCACGCCCATGCGTGATGTACGGCCCGATGATCGAAATCCACGTCCGAGCACTGCCGATGCGGCGTGCCCCGGCTTCGCACAGGAGTACCTCTCGATGTCGACACCCGACACCCGGATCACCACCCCCACTGCCACGATCGACCAGGTGGACGTTCGTGGTCCGCGCTTCGCAGCGTGGATCACCACCGCCGTTCTGGTCGTCGTTCTCCTCCTGACCACGTTCTCTGTCCCCGCGGCGGCAATCCTGCTCGGGCTACAGGCGATCGTCTTCGGAATCGGAGCCGTCCGCGGACCCAAGCGCAGTCCGTACGGCACGATCTACGCGACATTCGTCGCACCGCGCCTCTCCCCCACCAGCGAACGTGAGCCGGTGGCACCGTTGAAATTCGCTCAACTGGTGGGCTTCGTGTTCGCCGCCGCAGGAGTTGTCGGCTTCGCGCTCGGCGCTCCGGTCGTCGGCACCGTGGCGGCAGGCTTCGCGTTGTTCGCAGCCTTCCTCAATGCCGCGTTCGCGGTCTGCCTCGGCTGCATGATCTATCCCCTCGCCGCGCGACTGCGCACCACTGCTTGACCCTCACCGATCCGTAAAGAAAGACCGAAAGGAACACCATGGCTCGCTCCGACGTCCTGGTCTCTGCCGACTGGGCCGAGCAGAACCTGAACGCACCGAAGACCGTCTTCGTCGAGGTCGACGAAGACGCAAGCGCCTACGACGGCGGACACATCGAAGGTGCGGTCAAGCTCGACTGGCGCAAGGACCTGCAGGACGCGGTTCGCCGCGACTTCCTCAATCAGGAACAGTTCTCGGACCTGTTGTCGGCCAAGGGCATCAGCAACGACGACACCATCGTCCTGTACGGCGGGAACAACAACTGGTTCGCTGCCTACGCCTACTGGTACTTCAAGCTGTACGGACACAAGGACGTCAAGCTCATCGACGGTGGCCGCAAGAAGTGGGAACTCGACGGCCGCGCGCTGTCCAAGGACGTCGTCAGCCGTGAGACCACGCAGTACCGCGCCGAGGCACCCGACCTGTCGATCCGCGCGTTCCGCGACGAGGTCATCGACGCCATCGGCAACAAGAATCTGATCGACGTCCGTTCGCCCGACGAATTCTCGGGCAAGATCCTCGCCCCCGCTCACCTGCCGCAGGAGCAGGCTCAGCAGCGTGGCCACGTGCCGTCCGCGATCAACATCCCGTGGAGCACCACCGCCAACGAGGACGGCACGTTCAAGTCCGACGAAGCGCTCGAAGAGCTGTACAAGACCAAGGGCTACGACGACAGCAAGGCCACCATCGCCTACTGCCGCATCGGTGAGCGTTCGAGCCACACCTGGTTCGTCCTCAAGGAGCTTCTGGGCAAGGAAGACGTCAAGAACTACGACGGCAGCTGGGTCGAATACGGCTCTCTCGTCGGAGCACCCATCGAGCTGGAGGTTCACTGATATGTGTGGAGCACCCGTACAAGGCCAGACCATCCCCGCAGGCGTCGACGTCGAGAAGGAAACGGTCATCACCGGCCGTGTCCTCGCCGGCGACGGTGAGCCGGTAGCAGGGGCTTTCGTGCGTCTGCTCGACGGCAGCGGCGAATTCACCGCAGAGGTCGTTGCGTCGGGCACCGGTGATTTCCGGTTCTTCGCCGCTCCCGGACAGTGGACGCTGCGCGCACTGTCGGCATCGGGCAACGGCGACACCGTCATCGCTCCCGAGGGCGCAGGCGTGCACTCGGCGAACGTCACCGTCGGAGTCTGATCCGACCCGCTCGCATCGAACGAGACAAGAACCCCGCACCTGCTCGCAGGTGCGGGGTTCTTTCGGTTCGGTGGAGGCTGCTAGTTCGGGACGGGCACCGAGGCGCCGGGGTCGGGAACCGTCGAATATTGCGGCGGGAACATCCCTTCCGGTACCGGAATGCCCTGCGACTCGAGGAAAGCTCCGAGATCGCTGACCCGAGTGACCGTTCCGGGCTCCGGCAGCAGGCGAGGTTCCGGTGCGGTCTCGGTCTCGGGGGCGGGGGTTTCCGGCGTCGACGTCTGTGGCCCGGTCGCGTTCTTCTTGTCGCGTTCGGTGCGTGCAAGGTCGGTTATCCAAGCGACCATCTTCTCGCTCTCCCACTCGTACCCGTCGTTGGGGTCGTTGTACCAGTACGACAGGTGCTGCAGGAAGCCGAGCGCCAGGTAGGGCCCGAGCACGACATCGGCGATGCCCTTGTTGTTCTCCTCGAACCCGGTGGCCTCGGCACGGAGCTTGGCTTCCACGGTCTCGGCACCGGGCCCCATCGCCCAGTTGAGATCGGCGAGGAGCTGCTCCGGTGTCAATGCGTCCACCGCCTGCTGATCAGCGACGGTGTAATCCACATCCGCCACCCTCACCAAGACCTGCAGCAGAGTCTCGTCGGAGGTGAACCATGATTTGTCGGTGGCGATATCGACGATCGCGCGCGAAGCAATGGTCGTCACTGCGCGCGCGAAGTCGGACACGGTCTGTACCGGGTTCAGGACGGTCAGCCGCATCTGCGAGATGACCTCGAGGGCGAGTTGCAGAAGTTCGATGTCGTCCGGAGCGTCGCATGCCAGATCCCACGGTCGGCACGACCAGGTGACCTTGTCGGTCAGCGTTCCGTAATCCCGCGGTGACTGGTCCATGAAGCCACCGAGCGATTCACCCGGCTCGTCACCGAAATTCGGCACACCGGCCGGGCGATAAGGCGAACCGACCATGATCACGCCCGCGATGTCGTCGCCGTTCACCAGGGCACTCGAGTCACGCGCGCCGATCTCGGTGGACAAACGATCGAGTACCTCGCCGCCGACGCTGTATCCGAGAAGTACGAACTTGGTTCGGTCTCCACATTTGACCTTGTACTCGTCCATCAGACGATTGGTCGTTGCGACACCTTCCACGATCGACTCGTGGTAGGTCGGCACGTTGTCCAGAACGTCGAAGCCGTACGTCGAGGCGTACGGGACGTAGAGCCAGCCGACGGTACCCGGGCTGTCGGCATTCGCCTCACCGACCGGGACCGTCACGTTCCCGACCCAGTTCGACGCGACCGTGGACGCCTGCTCGGCCAGAGGATTGCGGTCCGACGCCGAGTCGGTGGCACCGGACACCGCCAGCACCAGCACATCGGGGCAGTCCTGCGCGTAGTTGTTGGGGTCGATGTTCGGGCCCTGCGAAGACCCGAAGTCCGACG
The DNA here is from genome assembly GCF_002259405.1 of Rhodococcus sp. 14-2483-1-2. GTDB lineage: Bacteria > Actinomycetota > Actinomycetes > Mycobacteriales > Mycobacteriaceae > Rhodococcoides. Next base: position 65,233 of record NZ_NPFW01000006.1, read on the forward strand.
ACCCCGAGTCGGAGGATCCCGAGTCCGCCGATCCCGAGTCCGGAGCGGCGAGCGCAGCTGCGGGAGCGGCGAGCGCCAACGCCAACGCCAGAGTGACCACCCCGGACCTGAACAACACGGATCCGAACGACGATGTCAGAGCCCGTTTACGACGCAGCATTATTGCGGAGACCTCCCCAGCCTTCGTGACAGAACACAGTGAACAACGTCGGAAATTCACCCTCGAGCGCCCGACGCCCCCCGAAGAAGGTACCTGCTCTACGGGATTTTCCCACGAAGAAGAGTGATCCAGCGCACCCCCAGCCCTGAATTCGGTTACATGTCACCAAAGACACAGCCCGGATTCGGGCCGCTGTTCTCGACGACGATCGCAGCGGGTTAAACTCGCACTCGTGGTCATCTTCTTCGAGGTATTGCTGGCGCTTGCGGCAGTAGCCATCATCGCGTTCTCGCTGTATGTCGTCTACCGACTGGTCAACGACGAATCGTGACAGAACCGGTTGCGGGTCGACCCGGCAGTGCTGACGAGGGGCTCGACACCCCCGTCACCAGTGGCGACGAAGCAATAGCGGCTGCCGAGCAGAAGTTCGCCGACGCGTCGACGCGGAACGTTCCGGTCCTGCCGGACATCCCGCATCCCGACGACACGGCCAACCTCCGCCTCGGCCCCGATCTGCACCCGTCGATGCTCGCTCTGTTGCCGCTCGTCGGCGTGTGGCGCGGTGAAGGCGAAGGCCACGACCCCGAGTCCGGTACCGACTACCCCTTCGGTCAGCAGATCGTCGTCACCCACGACGGCGGTAGCTACCTGAGCTGGGAATCACGTTCGTGGCGACTCGATTCCGACGGTAACTTCGCACACCCCGATCTTCGCGAAACCGGATTCTGGCGCATGAGCGGTGGCAACGGGCTCAAGGGTTCCGAGGATGAAGAGGTCGTCGAGCTACTGCTGACACACAGCACCGGCGTCGTCGAACTGTATTACGGCCATGCACTCACCAAGTCGTCCTGGGAACTGGCCACCGACGTCGTCATCCGCAGCACGTCGGGTGCGTTGGTCGGCGGAGCCAAGCGGCTCTACGGCATCGTCGAAGGCGGGGATCTCGCGTACGTCGAAGAACGCGTCGTCGCCGACGGCCCACTGGCACCGCGGTTGTCCGCGCGCCTGACTCGCTACATCGGCTGACTCTCTCTCACCACCCACTGCACGCGAACGGCCCCCGAGCCATACCTGATTTCAGGTCCCGACCGGACAGGTCGGGGGCTCGGGGGCCGGGTAGCTGCCTGGGATTCGCCTGCCGCTCGCGCGGTCTTCGCAGTGAATCCGTCAGCGATTGCGGCTAGCTGACAGCCACCTCACGCGTCCTAGAGTTCATCAACTTCAGACCACCTCCTCTCTCGTGTACTTCACAACGTACGCCCGAGTTTCCGAGTCGGCAAAGGGTTTTTTCTCACGGTCCGAGCCGAGGTCGATCACCTGGTCGGCGTCGGTGTTCTCCGGTAGTTGATGGGTGACGACCACCACGGTTCGGTCGGCTCCGAACAATCCTCCCTCGGTGGTGAGCAGCTCGCGCAGTATCGATTCGCCGGAAACTCGGTCCAGATGCTCGGTCGGCTCGTCCAGCAGCACGATCGGTGCCGCACTGACCAGAGCGCGCGCCAACAACAGTCTGCGGCGCTCTCCTCCCGAGACGGCCTGCGCGCCGCCGACAAGGGTGGTGTGAACGCCGAGAGGCAGGGTGTCGAGCCACGAGCCGAGGCCGACTTTCCGCAGCGCCTCCGCTGCTTCCTCCTCGTTGACGTCGCCGCGGACCACCCGCAGGTTCTCCAGAATCGAGGTGTCGAACAGATGCGCGTCCTCGGCGAACAGCGCTGCGTCCGAACCGCATTCCTCGGCGAACTCCCGCAGCGTCGTGCTCTTGCCCGATCCGCTGGGCCCGATCAGTGCGCTTCGCGCAGTGGTGCGGTCGAGTGCCTCGGAGGGCACATGACCACGCCACTGCGGCGCAGCCGCATCGAGCATCGCCATGATTCGGGTGGCCGCGATTCGGCCACGCATCAGGGCGATTGCCGCTCCGGGCAGTGCCGCGGTCGCCTCGAAGGCGGCCAGCGGAACCAACACGATGATCGCCAGGGCCATCGGTGTCATCCCGCCTACGGTGCCTCCGGTCGATCCGTACAACCCGATACCGACGAGCAAGGACCCGATCACCGATGCACCGATCGACAGCGGACCGGCGGCATCGGCCAGCGCCGACGGCCGCGCCGCGCGGTCGCGGGCGACCACCGAATCCTGTGCTGCCCCGCGGGCTTCGGTGAGCGTCGCGTCGAGGCGTCCGGCGACCCGCAGTTCTGCGGCGTGGTCGAGTGCCCGGACGGCTGTCTCGGCGAACCGCGCGTCGGCGTCGGCTCCGGCCTCCTCGGCGATCCTTGCGGCCCGCGCCGCCAGAATCGGTGCGCCCACCCCGGCGATCAGCAACGACACCGCCAGGATCGACGCAGCAGCAGGCGCGATTCCTGTGAGCAGGCCCACGGCTGCGAGCATCATCACGACGCTGACGCAGATGGGCACGATCGCGCGTACGACGACGTCGCCGAGCACGTCGACGTCCGCTCCGGTGCGAGCCAGGACGTCCCCGCGCCGCAGAGTGAGCGCGCCGTGTCCGTTCGCCAGTTGCTCGTAGATCCGGGTGCGCGCTGCCGTCGTACCGCGCAGTGCCGCGTCGTGCGTGGTCAGTCGTTCGAGGTAGCGGAACACCCCGCGGGAAATGCCCAGCGCCCGAACGGCTACCACGGCGACGGTCAGGTCCATCACCGGAGGCATCTGCCAGGCTCTGGTGATCAGCCATGCCGACAGTGCGGCGAGGGCCAGTGCGCTGCCGAGGGTTGCCACGCCGGCCGCCACGGCCAGTGCCACCCGCCGCGGGGAGAGCTCGAACAGGGCCAGTGCGCGTCGTAGGTCAGACATGATCGAACTCCCGTACCACCGGTGAACTGCTTCGTACCTCGACGACGCGATCTGCGGCGTGCAGCACCGAGCGCCGATGACCGACCATCACCACGGTGACACCTCGGTCGGCTGCGTCTCGAACGGCCTGCAGCACAGTCTGTTCACTCGCCGCATCCAGGTGCGCCGTCGGCTCGTCCAGCACCATCACCGGAGCGTCGGAGACGAAGGTTCTGGTCAGGGCCAGGCGTTGCAGTTCGCCGAGGGACAGCCCCACTCCGCCCTGCCCGACGCGAGTGTTCCAGCCGTTCGGGTGATCTCGCAGTACGGCATCGAAACCCGAAGCGCGGCAGGCTGCGTCCAGTGCATCGGGGTCGGGCACCCCGTGAAGGGTGACGTTCTCGTAGAGCGTGCCGGGAAGCAATACCGGCCGCTGCGGCAGCCAGGCGACCTGCGCCCACCAGCGGTCGAGATCGAGATCGGCCACGGGCACGCCACCGACGAGAACCGCACCGCTCGTCGGCGTCGTGAGTCCGAGAACCGCCTGCAGCGCAGTCGATTTCCCGGAACCGTTGGGGCCGGTCAGTACCGTGATGGTGCCTGTTCGGCACAGCGCACTCAGTTCTGCCGGAGCATGACCGTCCCGGCTCGCGACGGTGAGTCCGACGAGTTCGATGTCCGCGGTCGTAGCGTCGACGGTCCGGCCACCGGTCGGCTGTGTGGTGCGCCGATCCAGGACTCGGAATGCTCGGTCCGCGGCCTCGACGCCGTCCTCTGCTGCGTGGAACTGGGTCCCCACGGCGCGCAGCGGAAAATACACCTCGGGGGCGAGAATCAACGCGATGATGCCTGCTTCGAGCGTCATCTCCCCGAAGACCAAGCGCAATCCGATTCCGACGGCCACCAGCGCGACACACAGGGTCGCAAGCAGCTCGAGCACCATCGACGAGAGGAAGGCGACCTTCAACGCGCGCATCGTTGTTCGCCGATGTGCGTCGCCCAGTGCGCGGATGCGAGCAGCCGGTCCCTGTTCGCGGCGCAGCGCGCGCAAGGTCGGCAGACCGGCCAGTAGATCGAGTAACTGCGCAGACAACCGGGTCATCGTGGTGAGCGTCGCCGCGGCTCGCCCCTTGGTCAGCAACCCGATCAGGATCATGAAGATGGGGATGAGCGGCAACGTCACCGCGATGATCACCGCCGAGGTCACGTCCTGGGTGACGATGACGACCAGAACGAGCGGGGTGACGATGACCGCGGACACCAGCGCCGGTAGGTATCCGGTCAGGTACGCCCGCAGACCCCCGATGGCTCGGGTCACGACGACGGCCAACTCTTCCCGTTCGCTGTCGAGCTCCCGAGGCTCGAATCGTGTTGCTGCCGTGAGCACCTCGACCTCGAGCTCGGCAACCACCCGTGACGCCGACCGGTGCGCGTAGCGGGACTGGGCTCCGGTGGCGAGCACACGTACGGCCACCGCGCCCGCCAGCACAGCCAGTTCCGTCGTCCACGCGGACAATGATCTGGCCGTCGGATCGGTGATGACGCCTGCCAGTACCCGGCCGATCGCAAGCGCGCCGACGATGATGCAGAGCGTGACGACGGTCGACAGAGCGACAGTGACGATCAGGTAGCCCCGCGCAGAGCTGGAGTATTTCCACAGGCGGGGATCGACCGGTCCCCGCGAACGAGCGGGCGCGGTCACGATTTCACCGTCAGTCCGATCGAGTCCGGGATCTGGGCACTCGAAATGCGCTGGCGGAAGACCCAGTACGTCCAGGCCTGGTATCCGAGGACAACAGGGGCGGCGAAGGCTGCAGCCCACGTCATCACCTTCAGCGTGTACGCACTGGACGACGCGTTCGCGATCGTGAGGTCGAAGGCGGCGTCGGTGCTCGACGGCATCACGTTGGGGAACAGGGAGGCGAATAGCAGTGCGACGACGGCCACGATGGCAATGCTGGTGAAGACGAATGCCCAGCCTTCGCGCACCTTCGCCGTCAGCGCGACGACGAGGAGCAGAGCGGCAGCGGCCGCCCCGACGAGTAGCCACGTCCACGTCTTGCCGTATGCGAGTTGGGTCCACAGGGCAAATGTGCCGCCGACGAGAACTGCCGGAACGGACAGTCGCGCTGCGATTTTCGCCGAATCCTCGTGCACGTCGCCGGAGGTCTTGAGTGCGATGAACACGGCGCCGTGCAGGGCGAACACCAGCGCCATGGTGGCACCGCCGAGCAGGGCGTAGGGGTTGAGCAGGTCGAAGAAGCCTGCGGTGACCTTCTTGTTCTCGTCGATCGCGACGCCGCGCACGATGTTGGCGAACGCGACGCCCCACAGCACCGCTGGAACCCAGGACCCGATGCCGATGCCGATGTCGCAGCGTCGACGCCATACCGGGTCGTCGATCTTTCCGCGCCATTCGATGGCGCAGATACGCAGGATCAGGGCCACCAGGATCAGCAGCAGCGGGAGGTAGAAGCCGGAGAACAACGTGGCGTACCACTCCGGGAAGGCCGCGAACAGCGCGCCGCCCGCGGTGATGAGCCACACCTCGTTGCCGTCCCAGACCGGGCCGATCGTGTTCAGGACGGCACGCCTGCGCTTCTCCCCCGTGACAGCGTCAGGATGCCTACCCAGGATGGGCATGAGCATGCCGACGCCGAAGTCGAAGCCTTCGAGCACGAAGTAGCCGACGAAGAAGAAGGCGATGACGAAGAACCAGAATTCGGGCAGTGACATGGTTGTTCCCCTAGTACGCGAACGAGAGCTGTTTGGGCTCTTCGTCTTCCGATTCCGGTGGATCGACGTGCGGCTGCGCGTCGTGGTCGAGAGGTCCTTCGATGACATAGCGGCGAAGGAGGAAGAACCAGACACCGCCGAGAGCGGCGTACAGCAGTGTGAACGTCACCAGCGAGGCGAGGACGAGGCCGACGGGGTGGTCGGACACACCCTGGTCGACGGTGAGCCTGATCTGGTCGACGCCGGACAGGTTGGGTGCGACAACCCATGGCTGCCTGCCCATTTCGGTGAAGATCCAGCCGGCGCTGTTGGCCAGGAACGGAGTCGGGATGGCCGCGAGGCTCAGCCACGAGAACCACTTCTGGTCGGGTACTCGGCCGCCGCGGGTGACCCACAGGCCGGCCAGTGCCAGCAGAGCGGATCCGGCGGCCAGTCCGATCATCATTCGGAATGCCCAGTAGGTGACGAACAGGTTCGGCTTGTAGTTACCCGGCCCGAACTGCTGCTCGTACTGCTCCTGCAGTTGGTTGACGCCCTGCACGGTGGCACCGAAGTCGTTCTCCGCCAGGAACGAGGTGAGGCCGGGGATCGAGATGAGGTGCACCACGGACTCGCAGTTGTTGTGTGTTCCGACGGTCAGGAGCGAGAAACTGGCTCCGGTCTCGGTGTCGCACAGCGATTCCGCCGAGGCCATCTTCATCGGCTGCTGCTCGAACATGAGCTTGCCCTGGATGTCTCCGGTGATGGCCAGCGCGCCACCGGCGACGATCATGATGACGAAGGACATCCGGGCAGCAGGGCGAAACATGCTGCGCGAGTTGCTCTCCTGGAGTGGAGCCTGCGGATCGACCCCGGCCTTGTTCTTGCGGGCCTCACGGACCATCCACCAACCGGAGATTCCGGCCACGAAGGTGGCAGCGGTGAGGAACGCTCCGGCGACGGCGTGGGGAAATGCCGCCAGCGCTGTGCTGTTGGTGAGCAGTGCCCAGATGTCGGTCAGCTCGGCGCGCCCGGTCTCTTCGTTGTAGATCGCGCCCACGGGATGCTGCATCCAGGAATTGGCCGCGATGATGAAGAAGGCCGAGGCGTTGACGCCGATGGCGACGAGCCAGATCGTGGCCAGGTGAACCAGTTTCGGAAGTCTGCTCCAACCGAATATCCACAGTCCGAGGAACGTGGACTCGAGGAAGAAGGCAACGAGGCCTTCGAGTGCGAGAGGAGCGCCGAACACGTCACCGACGAAGCGGGAGTATTCGCTCCAGTTCATGCCGAACTGGAACTCCTGGACGATTCCGGTGGCGACGCCGAGGGCGAAGTTGATGAGGAACAGCTTGCCGAAGAACTTGGTCAGTCGATACCAGGAGTCCTTGCCGGTGATCACCCACATGGTCTGCATGGCGGCCACCATCGGCGCGAGGCCGATCGTGAGAGGTACGAGAATGAAGTGGTAAACGGTGGTGATACCGAACTGCCACCGCGAGACATCCAACGCGTCCATCGATACTCCGAACTCTCACACCCGAGCTGTGACGGGCAACACCGCAGGTCAGGGCGTTGGCCCGCGACAAACTCGAATGTACTACTACGAGTAGTAGTAGGGAAGAGTCTTTCGGCAGGGTCGTTCGGCTCCTATCGAGTTTCGACCGTCTCCACGGCCGCATCGACCATCGATCGAACATCGTCGGCACGCCTCTGAGTGCCGAGGGGAACGCCGTTCATCTCCGTGACCCGAGCCGCGAGAGTGACGCTCGAGACCAGCCAAACACCATCTGCTGCAATGAGATCCGCCGGATACAGGTTCCCGTGCTCGCACGTCCAACCGGCGGACTCGGCCACGGAGAACAACCCGGCGACCGTGGTTCCGGCCAGGATGCCCTGTTCGACCGACGGTGTGACGAGAGTCTTACCGCGCGCGAGCACCACCGTCGAGCGCGGACCTTCGAGCACCCGACCCTCACTGCTGAGATAGATCACATCGTCGACGCCCTGAGCGGCGGCGTGCCGCAGCGCGGCCATGTTGGTCGCATACGACAACGTCTTGGCCCCCGCGAGCTGCCACGGCGCTCCCGACGAGAAGTCCACCGAGTAGCCGCGATCGAGCGTGATCACCGACACCCCGTCGGCGCGCGCGGCCCGCACCCGCTCGGGCAGCGGTCCCACCGTCACGTACGCGGTGGGGTCACCACCGCCCTCGCGTCCGCGACTGAGGACCAGCCGAAGCACACCCTCGTCCTCGGACTCTCGCGCCCACAGACCGACGGACTGTTCGATCACAGTGCGCCACTGCTCGAGATCGGGAACCGGCAGGTCCAGTGCCCTCGCCGACGCCACCAACCGGGCCAGGTGCAACTCGACCGCACAGGCCGCGCCGCCGCGCACGAGCAGCGTCTCGAACACCCCGTCCCCGCGCACCGCGGCCAGGTCGTCGGCGAACAGCAACGGCCGATTCGCGTCGTGCACTCGGCCGTCCAACGTCACCACTACCGACTCCGACATGCCCGCCACCCTAGATGGGGGCGGACGCGTTCGATCAATCCGCTCGGTCGGCCGTCGCCATCGCGTCTGCGTACTCGTCGAGGTCGAGATCCTCCGCGACGACGACCTTGGTGCCGTTGTACACCTCGCGGTCGATCTCGTCGTCGGCGTTGGCGACGAGCATCGCGACGAACGTGTCTCCGTTGACGTTGAGGAAGGTGCGGAAGATTCCGGCGAACCAGTCCACGGCGATCAGCAGGCCGACGGCCTCGAAGGGAAGGTCGAGCGAGGTCGCGAGGAACATCGCGACGACGGGGAATCCGCCGGGCACGGTGATGGTGCCCATGTTGAGCAGAACCGCCAGGCCCATGCCCAACACGATCTGCCCGAGAGTGAGGTCGATGTCGCCCGCCTGCGCGAGGAACATCACCACGATCATGTAGTTGAGAACGGCACCGTAGGACCCCATCGTCAACCCGATCGACAGCGTGAAGTTGGCGACCTTCTGACTGACGCCCACCTTCTCGACCGTGTTGCGCAGCACCGTCGGGAACGTGACGGCCGAGCTCGTGGTCGTCACCGCGACGGCCGTCTGTTCGGTGAGCTTGCTGGGCAGCTTCCACGGGTTCAATCGGGTCCGCATCGTCACGACCACGACGAAGAGCGCGAACAGAATCAACACCCCGAGCAGCGTCGTCCCGAGGTAGCTCAGCGCGGTGGACACCACGGAGAAGCCGACGTCTCCGGCGAGCGCGGCGAGCAGGCAGAACACACCGACCGGCGCGATGACCATGACGAGCCGGATCATCGTCAGGACGATCTGCTGAATCTGGTCCATGAACGAGAGCACCTGGGTGTTGCCGGTCTTGGTGATGTGACTGCGCAGGGCGATGCCGAAGAGCAGCGAGAAGACGATGATCGGCACCATCGTCGCCGTGGACATGGCGTCGAACACGTTGGTGCTGACGAAGTTGAGCAGCGTGTCCTGCCAGCCGAGTGCCTCGCTCGCCGACTCCTCGAGCGACGGATCGAGCTGCTGGGTGAACACCATGCCCGCGCCCGGCCGAATGATGCTGCTCAGTACCCAGGCCAGCACCGCAGCGACGATCGAGAACCCGATCATCCACTTGAAGGTGCGAAACGCGATCTTGCCGGTTCCCGCCCCTGCCATCGATCCGGTTGCGACGATGACCGAGGCCATCACCAGCGGAACGATCGACATCTGGATCAGTCGGATGAACAGATCGCCGATGAACTTCAGGTTCGCGGCCCACTCGCCGACCACCAACCCGAACACGATGCCGCCGATCGCCGCGAGGCCGATCTGCGCGGCCGGATGCGCCAATTTCTTCATGGATCGAAACGCTAGGTCCGTGTCGTCGCAGCGCCGTGTCATCGTCGTTTCGAGGGTGTAAAGGGACCGGTCGCCGAGTTGCTACGCCGACGGGCTCCTACTATGGGGTGGTGTCCGATTCCGTGACGATCAGCCCGAGTCCTCTTCTCACTCTTCCCAACGCAGTACCGTCCCCGGACGACAGCATCGACGCCGGGGTGGCCTGGCACTACGGCAATCCGTTCGGCGAGCAGCGGGACGCCGCGAGCGCAGCTGCCGTCATCGATCGGTCGCACCGGTTCGTCCTGGCCATCAGCGGAGACGAACGCCTGAGCTGGCTGAACACGATCTCGAGCCAGCTCGTCTCGAACCTGCCCGACGGCAGCTCCGCCGAGAACCTGAGCCTGGACGTCAACGGCCGTATCGAGCATCACTTCGTGCAGACCGATATCGACGGCGTGACGTACATCGACACCGAACGTGCAGCCGGACCCGGTCTGCTGTCGTTTCTGCAGAAGATGGTGTTCTGGGCCAAGGCCGAACCCCGCCAGGCCGACGAACTCGCCGTGCTCACCGTGCTCGGATCCGACGCGGCGGCGGTGCTCGCGAAGGCCGGCCTGCCCGCTCCCGGCGAGATCTACGGGGCGTCGCCGATCGACGGCGGCGGTTTCGTTCGGCGGATGCCCTGGCCGGGCAAGAATTCGTACGACGTGATGATCCCCCGCGCGAACTCGACCGATTGGTTTCTCCGACTGCGTGACGCCGGTGCCACCCCGGCCGGAACCTGGGCGTTCGAAGCGTTGCGGGTGGAATCGCTGCGTCCGCGAGTGGGCGTGGACACCGATGAGAAGACCATTCCGCACGAGGTTCGCTGGATCGGCAGCGCCGCCGAGTTCGGCGCGGTGCATCTGGAGAAGGGCTGCTACCGCGGGCAGGAGACGGTCTCGCGCGTACACAATCTCGGTCGCCCGCCCCGGCATCTGGTGCTGCTGCATCTCGACGGTTCCGCGGACGGTCGACCCAACACGGGTGACGCGGTGACCGCGGGCGGACGGTCCGTGGGGCGTCTGGGCACCGTCATCGATCACTTCGAGCTCGGGCCAATCGCTCTGGCGCTGGTCAAGAGATCCATTCCGGTGGACACCGCCCTGGAGGCAGGTCCGTGTGCGGCGTCGATCGATCCTGATTCGATCCCGTCGTACGACGACGTCCAGGCCGGTCGCGCTGCGGTGGACCGCCTGCGCGGCCGGTGACCGGCACAGTTCTCGCTGTCTGCGTCGTGCACGCCGATGTTCCGTTCGGACGCCGCGCGGTGGTCGACAGCGGCATCGACAAGCGGCCCGTCGACGGGCCGGTGGATGTCCACGAGCTCGGCGTCGGCGGCGATCACTGCCGGGACACGAAGTTCCATGGCGGACTCGATCAGGCCGTCTACGCCTACGACGAGGACGAAGCGCGGTACTGGGCCGATCAGCTGGGGACACCCGTTCCTCCCGGACGGTTCGGCGAGAACCTCCGTACCACCGGCGTACCGGTGACCGACGCGGTGATCGGTACGCGGTGGCGAGTGGGCAGTGTGGAGTTGGAGGTGACGATCGCTCGCAAGCCCTGCGGCACGTTCGCGCGGTGGATGGCCGAGCCCGGGTGGATCCGTCGATTCACCGCGCGCGGTGATGTGGGTGCGTACTTCCGAGTTCTCGAACCCGGGGTCTTCGGTGCCGGGGACGCCGTGACTGTGACGTCGGTCCCCGAGCACGGGGTGACGGTGCGGATGCTCTTCGAGGGGAGGGACACAGCTGCGATGCAGACTCTGCTGGACGCGCCGGGATTGGCGCCCAAGGTCTACCGCGATGCGGCGGCAGCGCTGAAATCCTCGCGCAACTGACCCCGACGAGCTCAGCTCCCCATGACGCGCAGCACGTAGTTCTCGTGTCGTGGAACGAAGATAGTTTGCCTGTGCACGGATATCTGCAGGTACAGGCAGCGCCGACCCCTACCCCGGGCGTGTCGCGCCGGTGCGCCCGCCACCGACACGTGGTGCCGTATGCGCATCGCGGCGATTCGCGCGCTAGAGTGTGTGCCAGGAAGAAATACCAACTCTAACGGGGCCGCCAAATTTCCCCAGGCCGCCCCGCAAGTCCGCGAGGGGGCACCGCCATGGGCCGAGGCAGGGCTAAGGCAAAGCAGACAAAGGTCGCTCGTGAGCTCAAGTACAGCTCGCCGACAACGGACTTGGAGAGTCTGCAGAAGGAACTCTCCGGTGGTTCGTCCAACTCCCATCGTGGCATCCACTCTGACTCGGATGTGCATTCCCGAGTCGAGGAAGACGAGTACGAGGACTGGCGACGCTAGTACTGTGCACTGAACGACTGAGGGGGAGCCGCGGTGCGGCTCCCCCTCACTTGTTTGCCCGGTGCTCGGGCGATCAGAACCTCGGGTGGTTACCCAGCAACAGCGCACGCTCGTCGGCGACATCCTTACCGGTCGCCTTCTTCACCGTGCCCAGCGTCCAGCAGTCGATGTGGCGTGCGGTCAGCACAGCGAGTGCTCGGTCGACGTCCTCGGGTGCCACGATGGCGACCATGCCGACACCCATGTTGAACGTCTGCTCCATCTCGGCCCGCTCGACGCGTCCGCGCTGAGCGATCAGCGAGAAGATCGGAGCCGGGCTCCACGTGGTGCGGTCGAGTTCGGCGACCAGTCCCTCGGGCATGACCCGTGACAGGTTGTTCGCCAGTCCGCCGCCGGTCACGTGGCAGAAGGTGCGGACGTCGGTCTCCGCAGCGAGCGCGAGGCAGTCCTTGGCGTAGATCTTGGTGGGTTCGAGCAGTTCCTCACCGAGAGTGCGGCCGAACTCCTCGACGTGTCCGCCGAGGTCCATGTGGTTGATCTCGAGCAGCACCTTGCGAGCGAGGGAGTAGCCGTTGGAGTGCAGGCCCGACGATCCCATGCCGATGACGACGTCACCGGGACGCACCCGCTCGGGTCCGAGGATCGAATCCGCCTCGACGACGCCGATGCCGGTGGCCGAGAGGTCGTAATCGCCGTCGGCCATCAGACCCGGGTGCTCGGCCGTCTCGCCGCCGAGCAGTGCGCAGCCGGCGATGATGCAGCCTTCTGCGATGCCCTTGACCAGCTCGGCGACCTGCTCGGGAACCACACGGCCCACGGCGATGTAATCCTGCAGGAACAGCGGCTCGGCACCACAGACGACGAGATCGTCGACGACCATGGCAACCAGGTCCAGGCCGAGGGTGTCGTGCTTGCCGAGGGCCTGTGCCACGGCCACCTTGGTGCCGACGCCGTCGGTCGAGGCGGCCAGGACGGGCTCGCGGTAGTCGCCCTTGAGCGCGAAGAGACCGGCGAAACCACCGAGACCGCCCATGACCTCGGGCCTGCTGGCCTTCTTGGCGAGCGGCGCGAACAGTTGCACTGCTCGATCTCCTGCGGCGATGTCGACCCCGGCCGCCGCGTAGGAGGCACCGCCCGAGTGAGTTGCGCTCGTGGGTTGGGATTCCTCGGTCATTCGGCTCCAGCCTGTGTACTCGATCATGTCAGCGCCCATAGCGGCGCAGATAGCGCCCTAACGGTACCGGAGTGCCCGGTGGCGAGAAGAATTCACGTGTGCAGCCGCTTTCCCGGGATCGCCGCCAACAGCTTCTTGGTGTAGTCCGCCTCCGGCGATCTCAGGATCTTCCACGGTGTCCCCTCTTCCACGATCGCCCCGTTGCGCAGCACCACCACGCGGTGCGCAACGCGGTCGACCACCGCGAGGTCGTGGCTGATGAACAGGCACGCGAAGCCGAACTCCTGCTGCAGTGCCTCGAACAGGTCGAGCACGGCTGCCTGCACCGAGACGTCCAGTGCGCTGGTCGGCTCGTCCGCGACCACCAGATCCGGACCCAGCACCAATGCCCGCGCCAGGCTGACGCGTTGCCGCTGCCCACCCGAGAGCTCGTGTGGGTAGCGCTTGTCGGTGCCCGACGGCAGTTGCACGGCGTCGAGCAGTTCGGTCGTCCTCGCGGCGATCGCGTCCTTGGAGCCGTACTTGTGCACGATCATCGGCTCGGCGATGCACTGTCCGACGGTCAGCCGGGGGTTCAGTGAGGCCGACGGGTCCTGGAAGACGAACCCGAATCGCTTGCGCAGCGGCTTGAGCTTGCGTTCGCTCACCCCTGCGATGTTCTGCCCCATCACCGTCACGCTGCCGCTGGTCGGCTTCTGCAGTGCTGCGACGCATCTGCCGATCGTGGACTTGCCCGAGCCGGATTCGCCCACCAAACCGAGGGTTTCGCCGCGGTGGATGGTCAGCGAGACGTCGTCGACCGCCCGGAAGGCGGGCGAGCCGACGCCGCCGGAGAACTGCACCACCAGACGTGAGACGTCGAGTACCGGTTCGCCCGAGGTGTCGACGGTCTTGTCGGACTCCACGGCGGCGAGAGTGGGCACCGCGGCCAGCAGCTTCCTGGTGTAGTCGTCCGCGGGTGCGTCGAAGAGCTGCGCCACCGGAGCTTCCTCGACGACGCGACCGTTCTGCATGACGACGACGCGGTCCGCCAGATCGGCGACGACGCCCATGCTGTGGGTGATGAGCACGACGGCGCAGCCGAGCCGGTCCTTGAGATCGCGGAGCAGCTCCAGGATTTCGGCCTGCACCGTGACGTCGAGGGCCGTGGTCGGCTCGTCGGCGATGATGACTTTCGCCTCGCACGAGATGGCGATCGCGATCATGACGCGTTGCTTCTGCCCACCCGAGAGCTCGTGCGGGTAGTACGAGAAGCGCTGCTCGGGACTGGGCAGACCCACCATCGTCAACAGTTCGACGGCCCGCGTCTTGGCATCCTTCGCCGACATCCGCTTGCCGTCACTGCCCGAGTGCGCGCGCAACGCTTCGACGATCTGATACCCGATGGTGAACAGCGGATCCAGGGCGCTGCCCGGCTCCTGGAACACCATCGAAATCTTGTTGCCGCGCAACTGCGCCCACGCCTTGTTGCTCAGCCTCGTCACGTCCTGGCCACCGAGCACCACGTGGCCCTCCACGCGTGCGGTGTCGGGTAGCAGTCCGATTGCGGATCTGACGCTGACGGATTTACCCGATCCGGACTCGCCCACCACGGCCAGGACTTCACCGGGATACACCTCGAACGAGACCTCGGTGACGGCATCGACCTCGCCGGCATCGGTGAGGAACGTGACGGACAACGACTTCACCGACAGTGCCGACTCGCGTGGAGTTGCAACGCTCGATGTCATACCTTCACCGCCTTCTTGAACTTCTTGCGGGTGCGCAGCAGCGGATTGAGTGTCTCGCTTGCACTTTCGCCCACCATGGTCAGGCCGAGCACAACGAGCACGATGCCAAGGCCGGGGAACACCGACGTCCACCAGATGCCGTTGGAGATATCGGGCAGCGCCTTGTTGATGTCGTATCCCCACTCCGAGGCGGAGGTGGGCTCGATGCCGAATCCGAGGAATCCGAGTCCGGCGAGGGTCAGGATGGCCTCGGCACCGTTGAGGGTGATGATGACCGGCAGCGTCTGCACCACGTTGGCGAGGATGTGGCGGAACAGGATTCGCGGAGTTCCGGCCCCGGTGACCCGTGCGGCGTCGACGTACGGTTCGGTCTTGACCGCCACCGTGGCGTTGCGTACCACGCGGAAGTACTGCGGCACGAAGATCGCCGTGATGGCGATTGCCGCGGACGCGATACCGCCGAAACTGGACGACTGTCCGCCTGCGACGACGATCGAGATGACGACCGCGAGGAGCAGCGATGGAAACGCGTACATCGCGTCCATGAACAGCACGAGCACGCGGTCGAACCAACGGCCGATGTAGCCCGAGGCGAGGCCGAGCGGAACGCCGATGATGAGCGAGAGAATCAACGACGACGCGATCACCATCAATGCTGTTCTCGCACCGTAGATCACGCGCGAGAACACGTCCTCGCCGCGGACCGAGGTGCCGAACCAATGCTGCGCGGACGGGGCTGCCTGCCGGGCGAAATCCTGCCCGGCATCGCTGGTCTGCGAGAACCCGTACGGCGCGAGAAGCGGAGCGAACACTGCCGCGATCACGAACCCCACCATCAGGGCCAACCCGACGATCAGGGTGACGCGTTGCAAGCCCGACGTGGACTTGACGAACGCGACGCCGGGAAATCCCCGACGGTGCGGGCGGGTCGGAGGAACGTCGGACAGCACGACTTCGGTGCTCATCAGAACCTCACTCTCGGGTCGATGAGTGCGACGATCGCGTCGGTGACGAAGCTGACGACGGCGACCACCACGGCCAGGAACGTCACGATGCCCTGCACCGCAACGAAATCGCGAGCCTGCAGGTATCGGGCGAGTTCGTAGCCCAGGCCCTGCCACTCGAAGGTCGTCTCGGTCAGCACCGCGCCGCCGAGCAGTACGGCGATCTGCAGACCGATGACGGTGACGATGGGAATCATGGCGTTGCGGAACGCATGCCGTCGCGTCACCGTGCCCTCGCTCAATCCGCGAGCGCGCGCGGCGTCGACGAAGGGTGCCTGCAGGGTCTGAATCAGGTTGACGCGCACCAGTCTCAGGAACACTCCGGCCGTCAGCAGACCCAGGGCGAGAGCGGGAAGTACCGCATGCTCGAGCACGTCCACGATGTAGCTCGGCTCGCCGTACAGGAACGAATCGACGATGAGAATGTTGGTCTTGGGCGAGACGTTCTGCAGTGCCAGTTCCACGTTGGTGCTCGCTCGTCCCGCCACCGGCAGCCAGCCGAGCTTGACCGCGAACAGCAACTTGAGCAGCATGCCGACGAAGAACACCGGAGCCGCGTACGCCAGGATCGCGAAGATCCGCAGCGAGGCGTCGCCGAATCGGTCCCGATGGGTGGCGGCGAAGAAGCCGAGCGGGATGCCGACGGCGAAGGCGACCAGCAGTGCCCAGAACGCCAATTCCAGTGTGGCAGCGCCGTTGACGAGCAGAACGTCACTGATCGCGCGATTGTCGGTGGCCGAGCGGCCGAAATCGCCGCGCAGCAATCCGGTCAGGTACTCCCAGTACTGCGTCAGGATCGGCCGGTCGTACCCGGCCTCGGCCTTGCGCTGAGCGATCTGTTCGGCGGGCAGGCGGCCACCGAGGGCCGCGGTGATCGGATCACCGATCACCCGCATGAGAAAGAACACGACGGTGACGAGAATCCAGGCGGTCGGAATGATCAGCAGAAATCTGACCCCGAGATAACGGGCGAGCGCGCCGTACCGTGACGGCGCGCTCGCCTGCTGTGCTTGCTTCTCGCCCTCTACCGTCGTGCTGTCGGTAGTGGGCACGCCGTCAGCTCTTGGCGAGAGTGACGAAACGGAACTTGAACGAGGCGTCGAGAGTCTCGTCCACACCGCTGATCTCGTCGGTGGCGACGGCGATCTGCTTGCCCTCCAACAACGGAAGCGTCGGCAGGAAGTTCGTCGCGAGCTCGGTCTGAATCTGACCGATGATCTGCATCCGAGCATTCTCGTCGGCGGTCGTGCGTTCGAGATCGAGCAGCGAGGTGATGGCCGGGCTCTCGAAGTGCGACTGCAGGAAGTTGTCCGGCCCGAAGAACGGCGTCAGGTAGTTGTCTGCATCGGGGTAGTCCGGGAACCAGCCCAGCTGGTACACGGGGTAGGCGTCGGCGACGCGTTCCTTGGTGTACGTGCTCCACTCGGTGGACTGCAGGTTGACGTTGAACAGGCCCGTCGCGTCGAGCTGGCTCTTGATCGCGGCGTATTCCTCGCTCGAGCTCGAACCGTAGTGGTCCGGGTTGTACTGCAGGTTGAGCTGCACGGGAGTGGCGATGCCTGCGGCAGAGAGGAATCCGGCCGCCTCGTCACGATTGGGCGTGGTGCCGTAGACGTCGCCGAAGGCGGTGTTCGCGCCGGCCAGACCGGTGGGGACCACGGAGTACAGCGGGGTGTACGTACCCTTGTAGACGCCGTCGGACAGCGCCTGACGATCGACCGAGGCCGCAATTGCCTTGCGCACGGCCAACTTCTGCTCCGGGGTGTCGCCGGGCATCGTGTTCATGTTGAACACCATGTAGCGCGATTCACCGCCGGGTCCCTCGTGCACCGTCAGACCGTCCACGCTGCCGAGCGATTCGACGTCCGTAGGGGTCAGCGAGCGCCATGCGACGTCGATGGCCTTGTTCTGCACGTCGAGCTTGAGGTTGTCGGAGCTGGTGTAGTACTTGACGTTGATCGACGACGTCTTCGGGGCTCCGAGAATTCCCTGATAGTCGCCGTTCGCGGTGAAGCTGACGAGGGAGTTCTTCGCGTAGCTCGCGATGGAGTACGGGCCCGCGAACGGCGTTGCCGCCACGATGGCGTCGTCGTCGAGAACGGAGTCTGCCGGGAACACGGTCTGATCGACGATCGGGCCTGCCGGTGTCGCCAGAATCTGCGGGAACGTCTGGTCGTTCGCTGCCTTCAGCGTGAACTCGACGGTCTTCTCGTCCGGCGTCGCGATGCTGTCGAGGTTCGTCAGCAGCGATGCGGGCCCGTTGGGATCGTTGATGGCGACGATTCGATCGAAGGAGAACTTCACGCTCTCGCTCGTCAGCGGGTTGCCGTTCGCGAACTTCAGATCGTCCTTCAGCGTGCACGTGTAGACGGTCGGCTCGGCGAAGTCGCAGCTCTCGGCTACGTCGGGCTCGAGCTCGGAGCTACCGGGCGCGAAGTTCATCAGGAAGGGATACGTCTGGTTCATCACCATGAACGAGCCGTTGTCGTACGAGCCGGCCGGGTCCAGTGACGTCACCTGGTCGGTGGTGCCGACCGTAATGGTCTCGCCGCCGCCGCTGTCGCCGGATCCGCCGGCGTCGTCGGTGCGGCCCGAGCCACAGGCTGCCGCAGTCAATGCGAGTACCGACAGTGCTGCCACTGCAGCGGTCTTCTTGCCGTGCTTGCGCACGGCCCTGATGGGTCCAGCGGTCTTCGATGCCGCGCTGTAGCGCTGCATGCGTCCGTCGTCGGGCGACAGGGTCATCTGAAAGCCTCTATCCAATCGGTGTGTCCTATGTAACTCGGGACAGTACCGACGGACTGTTTCCAATATGTGGCATTGAGAAAACCCCGCTGTTCCCTCGCGGGAACGCCCAGCTCACGGACGACTCAGAGCACTCACATTCGCGTCGTTGTCCACCGGCTGCCCGGCGGCCGAAGCCAGCAGACCCTCCAGGACGTGCTTGCCGAGCGCATTGTCGGCAGGCAGATCGATCGGGTACTTGCCGGTGAAACATGCTGCACACAAGCGCGATTCAGGCTGCTCGGAGGCAGCGATCATGCCGTCGATGGAGATGTATCCCAACGAATCGGCTCCGATCGCCTGCCGAACGCCCTCGAGAATCCCGTCCTCGGAGTCGACACCGTTGGCGATCAGCTCTGCGGGAGAAGCGAAGTCGATGCCGTAGAAGCAAGGCCAGCGCACCGGTGGCGACGCGATCCGCACGTGAATCTCCAGCGCACCGGCCTCACGCAGCATCCTGATCAGGGCGCGCTGAGTGTTGCCGCGAACGATCGAATCGTCCACCACCACCAGCCTTTTGCCCCGAATGACCTCTTTGAGAGGATTGAGCTTGAGCCGGATGCCGAGCTGGCGAATGGTCTGCGACGGCTGAATGAACGTGCGCCCCACGTAGGCGTTCTTCATCAGGCCCTGGCCGTAGGGGATGCCGGAGCCCTGCGCGAAACCGACCGCAGCGGGAGTTCCACTCTCGGGCACGGGGATAACCAGGTCGCCCTCGGCCGGATGCTCCTTCGCGAGGCGTCGTCCGATCTCGACTCGCGTCGAATGCACCGAACGACCACCGATGACGCTGTCGGGCCGAGCGAGGTAGACGTACTCGAACACACAGCCCTTGGGCTCGGGGGCTGCGAATCGCGAGGACCGAACACCGTCGGCGTCGATCGCGAGCAGTTCACCCGGCTCGATGTCGCGGACGAACGCGGCACCGACGATGTCGAGTGCCGCCGTCTCGCTGGCAACCACCCAGCCGCGATCGAGGCGGCCGAGGCACAGCGGGCGCACGCCGTGCGGGTCACGCGCGGCGTAGAGGGTGTGCTCGTCCATGAACGTCAGACAGAAGGCACCCTTGAGCAGCGGCAGCAGTTCCATCGCCGCCTGCTCGATGGTGCAGTCGGCAGCCTTGTGCGCCAGCAGCGCGGTCACCACGTCGGAATCCGACGTGCCGTTGCCCTGCAGCCGGTCGCTGATCAACCCTGCGTCGCGCGCCTTGGTGGCGAGCTCGGCGAAGTTCACCAGATTTCCGTTGTGGCCGAGCGCAATCCCGGTGCCGGCGGTGGTGGTGCGGAAGATCGGCTGCGCGTTCTCCCACGTGACCGATCCACTGGTGGAGTAGCGGCAGTGTCCGATGGCGACGTGCCCGGGCATCGCGCCGAGTGTCTGCTCGTCGAACACCTGGCTGACGAGACCGAGATCCTTGAACACCAACACCTGGGAGCCGTCGGACACTGCGATGCCTGCAGCCTCCTGACCACGGTGTTGCAGCGCATAGAGACCGTAATACGAGAGCTTGGCCACATCCTCGCCCGGTGCCCATACTCCGAACACTCCGCACTCCTCGCGCGGCTCGTTCTCCGGTTCGTCGAGCGGTTTGCCTACCAGAAGATTCGGACTGTCGACCGACAAATCGGCGTTGGTCACGGGCATTGCTCCCTTGGGGGTACGGGGCGGGGGGCCGTGCCCGAGTCTACGGGCACACGGCCGGAGTCAACGCATCGTGTGTACGGGAGATTCCCAGCAGGTGAACCCGTGTCCGATTTCGAGCGAATCACCTGATGGACAACAGTGGCAGCCAGCGACCCACTTCGGCTGCTCTACTGCCCGACGCATCGATGGAACCGTCGGCGAGAGCCTCGGCGAAATCGCGGATTCCGGTGACCACCTGCAGCCACGTCAGCGCATCGGTTTCGACCACGTTCGGCGGGGTTCCCCGCGTGTGACGCGGCCCCACGATGCACTGCACCGCGACGAACGGCGGCACCCGCACCTCCACCGAGGATCCGGGCGCATTCTGGCCCAGAGTTCTGGCAGTGGTGCGCACCGCGGCGGCGATCTGCGCCCGCGCAGGCTTGTCCGCCTCACCCTTGATCCATTGCTCGACGGCCAGAACGGCGTCGCGCACCTCGGCGGGGCCGACTTCCTTGTGCGGTGGCATGGTCGTTCAGCCCTTCTCTTCGTCGACGAACGCCAGATGCGCCAGCACGGCGCCGCTCGCGTTGAGAAAGTAATGCAGCAGCGCCGGGGCGAGCACACTCCCGCTGCGGGCTCGCAGCCACGAGAACACCACACCGGCCGCCGCCGTCGCCGCGACCGTTCCGAGCACGGTGTCACCCGCAGCACGAGCGGGGTGAATGTGCCAGAGTCCGAAGAAGATCGGCGACAGAGCAGGGGACGCGGCGTCGAGCACACCGCGGAAGAGCAACTCCTCGGTGACGACGGTCCCCACCGGAATCCGAAACAGGACCCACTCGGCCAGTTCGTCCTCGGACGGCCGGACCCGGCGTCGCAACGCGGGAACTGCGGCCACGACGGCGGATCCGAGCACCGGCACCGCCGCCGCAGCAGCGCCCCACTTCAGGCCGGCGGCAGTGTTGCGCAGACCGAGTTCCGCCGCGCTCGTTCGGGACAGTGCAGCAACACCGACGGCGAACGAGGTGTTGGCCACCGCCCGCCGACGTGCGTCGAGACCGAGCGCGGGAAGGAGGTAGGTACTCCACGCCGTCGTCGCGAGTCCGATCAGAACGGGTCGTTCCGCAGGCTCCACTCCGGCCGTCAGTGCGGTTCTCACTTCTCCGGACCGTCCCGGCCGGCGAACTGCTCCATGACGCCGCGAACTCGTTCGGTGTCGCGCTCGGTCCACCCCTCGGGCGCGGCGACGGCCACCCAGCCGTCGAGCACGAGGGTTCCGTAGTTGTGGCCGTGCCCGTCGGGGACGCCTGCGGCGTTGGTCAGATCGGCGGCCACCTGCCAGAAGGTGACGACCGGGAACCAGCGCATGCTCGGTAGCCGGTCCGGTCCCGGTGGCTCGGACAGCCAGTCGGGGCGCTCGAACAGCAGGTCCGGCGACCACCACACCACCGGATCCGACGCGTGCTGCACGTACAGGATTCGCGGCTCGTACCAGGGCTGATCCTCCGGCGGGATGCCCGACGAGTTGTCGGCGAATCGGACCGTCAGTCCTTCCGAGTAGACCGGCCGGACCTCCGGGCTTCCCGGGTCGCGACGGCTGACGAACTGACTCCAGATTCGGTTGTTGTTCGGCGGCCCCACCCACAGCACGCCGTCGGCGGTGGCCCTGATGTCGGCCAAACCGTCGAAGGCGCCCTCCCCCGCCTGGGTACCGAGGCTCTCGCCGTAGACGTAGAACTTGGGGCGAGTGGCCTCGGGTTCCTGCAGCCAACGGTCGTGCACCTTGTCGATCAGCGCTCTGCCTGCCTGCGCGGCCTTGTCCCCCTCCGCAATGAAGGAGATCCAACTCGGCAGGTACGAGTACTGGGATGCGACGGTGGCGACATCGCCGTCGAACATCAGCTCTTCGGCTTCGATGGCGGTGGGATTGACCCATCCGGTTCCGGTGGTCGGGACGACCACGAGAGCCGCTCGCTGGAATGCCCCGGTGCGCTCGAGTTCTGCGACCACGATGTTCAGTCGCTCGTCCTGGGTCTCTGCGGTTTCCAGGCCTGCGTATGCCCTGATCGGCTCGAGGCTCGGACGGCCCGTGGCCCGCTCCATCTCGTCGGCCCGCAGCCCGCTGGAGACGAAGTTGCGACCCTCGAACCCGAGGGTGTCCCACGGCGCCAACGAGTTCGGGCTGCCGGAACGTTCGTCGGCGACGGGTTGCTCTGCGCCGTCCCGGGTTTCGTCGTTCTGCAGACTGAACGCGGAATTGGTGACCTCGGAGACCGCGCGCAGCAATACGCCCTGGACCAACGCGACGGACAGCACCACGAGGACGACGACCCCGAGCGCATTGGCCACTTCGCGCGGCATCTTGACGATGCGGTTGATCTGACGGGCGAGCAGGCGAACGAGGTCACGCAACACCCGCCACACCGAAATCAACAGCGCCGCAATGGCGATACTGAGCGCACCGGTGCGGAAGTACCCCGTCGTGGTGGTGCCCTCCGCGTCCATCAGTGCGGCCAGCTCACGCTGCCATTCCGCCGAGATCGCCAGCATGATCATCGATGCCGCAATCGCCAGGACGGGTACGGCGACCTTGACGGCCAGCTCGACCTTGCGCGGCAACGGCCACCACGATCGGGACGAGAGCCACCAACGGGTCACGGCCCAACCCACCGCGACGCCGAACGCGTAGCCGATGGCCGCGTTGATACCGCCGATGATGCCCTGGAACAACCATCCGCGAGGGAGCAGGGACGGAGTCAGCGACCAGCAGAAGAACAACGCGCTGAACGCGATTCCGGTGAAGTCGAGGCGCAGCAGGCCCCAGGCCCACATGACGAACGGGTGCTTGGCGGGTGAGGGGACGGAGAACTCGACCGAGGGCAGGTGGTACCGATGATGCTGGTCCTGCTCGAGTGTCGCGTCGACCTCGCCCCGGCGCTGCTCCGATGTGCGTCCCCCCACCTCGGTCAGCCGAAGAGTCTGGGAAGAGTGCTCTCGAACGTCTCGCGCAGCTCCGTCATCGGGACGGAGAACTGCCCTTGGACCTCGATCGAATCCGAGCCCTCGTCGACGACGCCGATGCGCGCCCACGGCAGACCGCGGGCGGTGCACATGCCGGTGAAGCGAGTTTCTTCCGTGCGCGGTACGGCGACCAGTACGCGACCCGAGGACTCGGAGAACAGCGTCACGAACGGATCGGCACCCTCGGGAAGGATGATGCGGCAACCGGTTTCACCGGCCAGAGCAGCTTCGACGACGGCCTGCGCGAGACCACCCTCGGACAGATCGTGTGCCGCCGAGACCAGTCCGTCACGCGAGGACGAGAGCAGAATGTCTGCGAGCAGTTGCTCGCGAGCGAGATCGACCTTGGGTGGAACGCCGCCGAGGTGATCGTGCTCGACCTGCGCCCAGATGGATCCGTCGAACTCGTCGTGGGTGTCGCCCAGCAGAATCAGCGTCTCGCCGGGTTCGAGGCCGAGACCGGTCGGGATGCGGCGATGCACGTCGTCGATGACGCCGAGAACACCGACGACGGGCGTCGGCAGGATCGGCTCGGCACCGGTCTGGTTGTAGAAGCTGACGTTGCCACCGGTGACGGGAATGCCGAGGGTGACGCAGCCGTCGGCCAGGCCGCGCACGGCCTGCTGGAACTGCCACATGACGCCCGGATCCTCGGGTGAGCCGAAGTTCAGGCAGTTGGTGACGGCCTTGGGGGTCGAGCCGGTGACAGCGACGTTGCGGAACGCCTCGGCCAACGCGAGCTGCGCACCCTGATACGGGTCGAGTGCGGTGTAGCGACCCGATGCGTCGGTGGCCAAAGCGATTCCGCGACCGGTCTTCTCGTCGATGCGGATGACGCCGGCGTCGGCGTTCTCGGCGAGGACGGTGTTGCCGCGCACGTAGCGGTCGTACTGCTCGGTGATGAAGCGTCGGCTGCACAGCTGCGGTGAGCCGATCATCTTCAGCAACGTCGCCTTCAGCTCGTCACCGGTTTCCGGACGCTTCAGCGACGCCGTGGTGTTCGCGACCAGATCGTCCTGGGTGGCAGGTCGCTGCACGGGACGGTTGTACACCGGGCCCTCGTGCGCGACGGTCTTCGGCGGAACGTCGACGACGGTGTCGCCGTGCCAGGTGATCTGCAGGTGCTCACCGTCGGTGACCTCACCGATCACCGTGGCCAGAACGTCCCACTTCTTGCAGACGGCCATGAATGCATCGACGTTGTCGGGAGTGACCACCGCGCACATGCGCTCCTGGGATTCGCTCGACAGCACCTCGGCGGGAGTCATGCCGGTGGCGCGCATCGGCACCTTCTCCAGCTCGATGTGCATGCCGCCACTGCCCGCGGATGCCAGTTCCGAAGTGGCACAGGACAACCCGGCACCGCCGAGGTCCTGGATACCGACGACGAGCTTGTTGGAGTACAGCTCGAGGCAGGCTTCGATGAGCACCTTCTCGGTGAACGGGTCGCCGACCTGCACGGCCGGCAGCTTCTTGCGGCCCCCGCCGGTCTCGTCTCCGTCGAAAGTCTCCGACGCGAGTACGGACACGCCGCCGATACCGTCGAGACCGGTGCGTGCACCGAACAGAATGATCTTGTTGCCCAGGCCCGACGCGAACGCGAGGTGCATGTCCTCGACGCGCATGACGCCGGCACACAGAGCGTTCAGCAGAGGGTTACCGGCGTAGGAGGCGTCGAACACCGTCTCGCCGCCGATGTTCGGCAGGCCGAGCGAGTTACCGTAGCCGCCGACGCCTGCGACGATGCCGCTCAGGACGCGGCGCGTGTCGGGTGCATCGGCAGCACCGAATCGCAGCTGGTCCATGACGGCGATCGGGCGAGCGCCCATGGCCATGATGTCGCGGACGATGCCGCCGACGCCCGTTGCCGCACCCTGGTAGGGCTCGACGTACGACGGGTGATTGTGGCTCTCGACCTTGAACGTGACGGCCCAGCCGTCGCCGACGTCGACGACGCCCGCGTTCTCACCGATACCGGCGAGCATGGGCTTACGCATCTCGTCGGTGGTGGTCTCACCGAAGTACTTCAGGTGCACCTTCGAGGACTTGTACGAGCAGTGCTCGCTCCACATGACGGAATACATCGCCAACTCGGCGTCGGTGGGCCGACGGCCGAGGATTTCCTTGATGCGGACGTATTCGTCGTCCTTGAGTCCGAGTTCCTTGTACGGCTGCGCTACGTCGGGGGTGGCGACGGCGTTGGAGACAGTGTCTGTGGGTACAGAGCTAGCGGACACGAGGAATAGGTCCCTTCGATGGAGCGAAATGCCAGGGAGAGTCTATCGGGACCCTGCGACATGTACGGCATCGGTCGTGCAGGGCTGTGATTCGTTCGTGCGAACATCACCTGATGGACATCGCGCTGACCGAGAACGATCTGGACGAAACGGGCGTCATCGACCCGTCGATGGTGGCCAAGGGAGTCGACGTACCACCCAAGGCCGTCGTCTGTTTCTTCTCCGAGGTGATCGACAGCATCTGCGCGAAGGGCGACGCCAGAGTCGTCTCGATCATGCGCTCCGAGCACGGCGAACACCCCGTCTACGAGATCGAACGGAACGGGGAGAAACTTGCCGTCTTCCACCCCGGCGTCGGCGCTCCGCTGGCAGCGTTGTTCCTCGAAGAGGCCATCGCGATGGGATGCACCCAGTTCGTGGCCGTCGGCGGTGCGGGGGCACTGTCCGACGACCTGGGCATGGGACACGTGATGGTGGTCGACAGCGCCGTCCGCGACGAGGGCACCTCGTTCCACTACCTGCCGCCGGGACGGGTCGTGGACGCCGATCCCGCCGGCGTGGCCGTGCTGCAGTCGGTGCTCACCGACGCCGGAGTCGACTTCGTCACCGGCCGCTCCTGGACGACCGATGCCCTCTACCGCGAGACCCGTGCCCGCGTTTCCCGCCGCGTCGACGAAGGCTGCCGAACGGTCGACATGGAAGCGTCGGCCTTCTGCGCCGTCGCCCGATTCCGCGGCGTGCGATTCGCGCAACTGCTGTACGCGGGTGACTCCCTCGCCGCCGACTGGGATCACCGCGGCTGGACCAAGGCCACGACGGTGCGCGAACAGTTGTTCTGGCTCGCGGCCGATGCGTGCCTGCAATTGAGCCCGGTCTAGCCGAGCTCGGGTCTTCGATCTAGGGGTTCACGAATCCCGGGTCACTGGCTCACCCCCCTCCGGCCCCGCAAACGCGCGCGCGTTTGCCATACGCGCGCGAAATCGCCCCGGCACGGGTCACGAATCCGCGCGCACCTGGCGAATGCGCGCGCGTTTGCGATCGCGGAACGAGAAACGGGGAACGGGGAACGGGGAACGGGGAACGGTGTCGCGCCGCGGTATTCAGCCTCCGTCCACACCCCCGCCCCGCAAACGCGCGCGCGTTTGCCATACGCGCGCGACATCGCCCCCGCACAGGTCACGAATCCACGCGCACCTGACGAATGCGCGCGCGTTTGCGATCGCCGATCGGACTCAGGCAGGGGCGAGGAATGCCGCCAACGCGTCGGCGTAGGACTTCACGTCACTGGCTCCCATCAACTCTCGCGACGAGTGCATGGCCAGCTGCGCCGCTCCGACGTCCACCGTCGACAGGCCGGTGCGCGACGCGGTGATGGGTCCGATGGTCGAGCCGCAGGGCAGATCGGCGCGATGTACGTAGCGCTGCAAGGGAACTCCGGCCTGATCGCAGGCGAGCGCGAAGGCACCGGCACCCGCGGAATCCGTTGCGTAGCGCAGGTTCTGGTTGACCTTGAGCACCGGTCCCCCACCGAGTTCGATACGATGCGCGGGCTCGTGCCGGTCCGGGTAGTTGGGATGCGTCGCGTGCGCCATATCGCCTGAGGCACAGATGGATCCGGCCATCGTGCGGAGGAAGTCCTCACGGCCACCGCCGCGTCCGAGCACGATGCGCTCGAGCACGGTGTTCAGCAGATCCGAGAACGCGCCGCGGTCGGACATGCTGCCGACTTCCTCGTGGTCGAACAGTGCCAGCACCGGAGTGACTGCGGTCGGATTCTCCACTGCGGCAAGCAAAGCCTGGGTCCCGGCGTAGCAGGTGCCCTGGTTGTCCAGACGCGGCGCGCTGACCAGTTCAGACTCGACACCCACGACGGCACTGGGCGCGAGATCGTGCGTCATCAACTCCCACCCCAGTACCGAATGCGGGTCGACGCCTTCTCGCTCGGCGACGTATGCGATGAACGATTGTGGCGAATTGCCCACGCCCCAAATGGCATTGACGTGTCGCTGTGGATCCAGGGTGACGCCCTTGCGGTCCTCGGAGAGGTGGATCGCCAACTGTGGAACTCGCAGGATCGGCTCGTCGACCTTGACCAGAACCTCGCGCACCGCGTTTCCGTCGCGCACACTCAGCCGGCCGGAAATACCCAGATCGCGATCGAGCCAGGAGTTCAGCCAGGCACCGCCGTACGGTTCGAGGCCGACCATCTGCCAGCCCGCGGATTGCAGATCGGGATGTTGCTTCACGCGAAGGTTGGGGCTGTCGGTGTGTCCGCCGACGATACGGAAAGGGCCATCAGGAGTGGAGCCTGCGGAACGACCCGAATTACTGCTCTCGGTACTCCATGCGACCAGCGATCCGCCGCGAACGAGGTAGTAGCGGCCCGGCTCCGTCGGCCAGGCATCGGTCTCCTCGAGGCGCACGAAACCGGCGTCCTCGAGTTGCACCGAGACCGTGTTGCAGACATGGAACGGAGACGGCGAGACGTCGACGAAGTTGCAGAGACCGGTTGCGGAGGCGTGAGTCGACATGGGAACCATTGTGGCAGCCGCCGCGTCGAACACCTCGAGAGCACACACCGACCGGGGGGACAACGTCATGAAATTTCATACTTCACCTGACTACGGCGCAGTTCATGCGACCACATTCGCCATCGTGCGGATGAAGACGATCGAAGCATTTCGCAAGCGCGGGGTGGTGGTTCACCGCGAGGACGCGACGACTTTGGCGGTGGGCTCGGGCGTTCGCATGTCACTGAACAATGTGTTCGCCCGGTGCTCCGGGGTGAGTCGATCGGCGTGGGACGGCATCATCGCCGGCCATGTCGATCTCATGATCGAGACGATGCGCGAGGCGGATCCCACGTTCATCACCGGACTGTCGGACGACGAGTTCCACTCGAGGCTGCGCGAGCGCGTCATCGCTCCGTCTGCCCTGGCGGCCATGGGTGAGCGCGAGTACGAGTATTCCGTCCCGCTACTCGACGTGCCGGGCGCACCGCGACGGGTACCGAACCTGTCTTCTCCGAATCGCGCTGTGACACTGGCAGATCGGCATCTCGTCGGCCGAGACCTGAACGCCGCCTGGGCAGCCGGCCGAAGGAACACCGCAGCGCTGAAGTTCGAGGGCGGCCGAATTCTCAGCAGAAACAGCATCGACATCGAGGTTCTCAGCGGCGATTCGATCTACCTCGCGTCCAAGGTCGCCGATATGTCCACGCTGATCTCCGCACACCTCGGCGAATGTCTGTACGGCGTAGTGTTCGTCGTTCCCAATGCCTATGAGTTCATTTTTCACCGGCCGCGCAACGCCGACAGTGCACTCACGGCAGCGGCCGCACTCGCCGAACTGGCGGACGTGTTCTCACGTGACACACCGAGCCCACTGTCGCGCTCGGTGTTCTTCTGGCGAGACGGCGAATACTGCGACGTATCGCACGGCCCAACGGGCATCTTTGCCTCTACCTTGGCGGAGCTGCGAGCGTGTGCGGCCTGACCGCGATCACGTGCCGGTAGACCCGCTATTCGGGCGGCGGAGTGGTGGGCCGTCCGGCGGCAGCGTCGCGAATCCAGTCGGGGACGGGTTGATGATCGCGTTCGGCCATGGTGATGTACGCGCGGGCAGCGGCAGCGGCGACCGTTGGACGTGGTGCTTTGATGTTGCGTTCGTCGGTGGTGGTCATCGCGGGTCCTCCTGCTCGCTCTCGCCGTCAGTGTCCTCGGTTTCGCGCGGTTGCGCCAGTGCGCGACGTGCAGACCGGCCCGCAACGGCCAGTAGCACCTTGCGTTCGGTGCTGGTGATGAGCGGGGAGTCGGTGACCGTCGCAAAGACGTCCCAGCCGAGTTCCGCTTCGTCATCACTGTCACTGACGGTGTGGTCGAGGCACCAGGCGATCCGCTGTCAGGCCTGGGCCCGTTTGTCGGCAACGGTGCGCTGACGAATGGTGAGAGCGACTCCGACGACGGCGAGGACTCCCACGACGAGAGTCACCCACGCTTGGGCGGGCATCCGCTACTCAGTGCGAACCGGACACGCAGAACACGTTGCCGTCGGGATCGGTCAGGGTCACCCAGCGAAAGTCGCCCATGGTGTGTTGCGCAACCTCACGTGCACCCGCCTCGATCAGGCGCGCGACCTCACCGTCGAGGTCATCGGTGGTCATGTCGAGGTGGACGCGATTCTTGCCGGGCGTCGGGTCGTCGATCTTCTGGAAGGCCATTCGATACGGTGCCGCAGCGAGTTCGACGACATAGAACCAGCCGTCGTTCTCCTCCACGATCGTGCCCTCGACCTGCGCCGCCCACCAGCGTGCGAGTGGTCCGGGATCGGTGGTGTCGAACGTGATCATGCCCAGCGTCAGTGTCATGGCGGCACGATATCGGCGACCACCGACAAGTTCGGGTCAGGCGTTGACGATCGTGTCCAGTGCCGAGTAGAAGATGCCAAGGCCGTCGTCGCTCGGTCCGGTCAGTGGCTCGGTGGCGTGCTCGGGGTGCGGCATCAAACCGACGACCCGGCCGTTGGCCGAGGAGATGCCGGCGATCCCGCGCTGCGATCCGTTCGGGTTGCTGCCGCTGTATCGGAAGACGACCCGGCCCTCCCCCTCGAGCTCGTCGAGCACGTTCTGCGGTGCCTGGAACCGACCTTCGGCATTCTTGACCGGGATCAGAATCTCGGCACCGGGCTCGTATCGCGACGACCACGCGGTATCGGTGTTCTCCACTGCCAGCCACTGATCACGGCAGACGAAGTGAAGGCCTTCGTTGCGAGTCAGCGCGCCGGGGAGCAGTCCCACCTCGCAGAGAACCTGGAATCCGTTGCAGATACCGAGAACCGGCATACCGCCTTCGGCAGCCTTGACGACGGACTCCATCACGGGGGCGAATCGGGCAATGGCACCGGCTCGCAGGTAGTCACCGTACGAGAATCCGCCCGGGACGACGATGGCGTCGACGTTCTTCAGGTCGGCGTCGGCATGCCACAGGCTGACGGCTTCTCCACCGGCGAGGGTGACCGCGCGGGAGGCGTCGACGTCGTCGAGGGTCCCGGGGAAGGTGATGACCCCTACGCGGGCGCTCATGCGGCGGGCTCTACCGACACGCGAGTGACCGTCCAGTCCTCGATGACCGTGTTGGCCAACAGCGATTCGGCGATCTTCTCGAGCTCGGCATCGTCGACGGTGTCGTCGACCTCGAGCTCGAAACGCTTGCCCTGACGGACGTCGGACACGCCGGAGATCCCCAGACGTCCGAGCGCTCCTGCGATCGCCTGACCCTGGGGATCGAGAATCTCGGCCTTGGGCATGACATCGACAACGACTCGGGCCACGAAAGCGCTCCTTGAAATACGTACAGCAAGACAGTTACCGGCAGGTGGGAGTCTACGCAGCCCTGGCGGGAGGCGCGAAACCGCGCTTACTGTGGAGCCCATGCGGCTGACACACTTCGGACATTCCTGCGTTCTCGTCGAACTCAACGGCACCACCGTGCTGTTCGATCCCGGCACGTTCTCCCACGGGTTCGAGGGCATCACCGGACTCGACGCGATCCTCGTCACCCATCAGCACCCGGATCACGTCGATCTGCAACGTCTTCCCGCTCTCGTCGAGGCAAATCCGCGAGCGGCACTGCATGCCGATCCGATGACCGCGGGCCAATTGGGCGGCCAGTGGGCGGCAGCTCCCGCAGGCAAGGCATTCACTGTCGGCGGCATCACGGTCACCGGCGTGGGCGGCACCCATGCCGTCATCCATCCCGAACTGCCGGAGATCGACAACACCGGGTACCTGCTCGGCACACCGGAGAATCCGGGCCAGCTGTTCCACCCGGGTGACTCGCTGTTCGTCCCCGAGCAGCAGGTCGAGGTTCTCGCGCTGCCCGCAGCCGCGCCGTGGTCGAAGCTCTCCGAAACAGTCGAATTCCTGCGTGCGGTAGCGCCGAATATGGCCTTCCCCATCCACCAGGCCATCGTCGCGGAGCAGGCGAGGGGCATCTACTACGGCCGCTTCAAGGAGATGTCCGACGCCGAAATCCGCGAGCTTCCCGAGGAATCGTCCGTCTCGATCTAGCCGGTGACCTCGGGCGGAAGGGTGCCGCTCATGGTCACCTGCGTCCCGTCCCACGCGTAGTCGATCGTCACCGGGCCGCCGGTGGGATTGGCATTCGCATCGCTCGCGAGCGGCCAGCGGTAGTTCACCGACACGGTGTCGGCGGATTGCGCCGCAACAGAGGTGAATCCGTACGGCTCGAGCGTGGCGGTGCCCAAGTACTCGGCGTCGTGGAAGAAGAGCAGATGCGTCGGCGAACTCACCGTCGCGCCGTACGGCAGGGCTTCGACCCAGGTGAACGACGCACACGGATCACCCATGTCGGTGGCGACCCACGGTGAGTCGGCGAACACGAGCGGCAGCGAGTCCACGGCCTGTGTCACCTGTGCCGACGCCAGATCGAGGCACTGCGGCTCGGCGTCCGGTGGGCCCATCGGAACCAGGTCGCCGGCTTCCTCGGGTGGGGTCCGCTGTGGCTGCGTTTCTTCGGTGACGGTGGCCGGGTCGGGTGTCACCGACGCCGGGCTTGCCGCCGTGGTCGCCGGAACGGCCGAGGACGGTGCTGCCGAGGGCGTTCCTTGCTCCGCTCCCCCGCAGGCGACGAGGGCCGATGCACCGAGAGCGAGGAGCAGAAGTCGTTTCATGAAGACCGCCTGGTTCGTATTGTCCGACGCCAGATATGTCGCCCGCAAACGTGTTCCGTTACATCACGTTTCGGTCAAGAGGGCGTTACCTTCGCAGCGATCTGCATTTTTCGCACCACTACACGCAGTTTTCGCGACATTCCCGCGGATATTTCGGCACAGTGGAGCACCAACTGCACACTGGAGCACGCGTCATTCAGGCCAGCCGATGTCGAGCCGAACCAATTCACGAATTGCCGACTCGTCGACCGTGTCGAGTCCGTCGAGGAACGCAGCTGCGAAAGACCCCGGCCGCGACGTCGACCGGGCCGCGATCTCCGACGCGACCGCGACGTGCGCGTGCGCCGCGACGGCACCGATCAGTGCAGTCGGTGACACCGAGCAGTAGGCAGCCGTCAGTGCACCGAGCGCACACCCGGTAGCCGTAACCCGTTGCAGCAGTCCGCTTCCGCCGCCCACCTTCACCATGCCGTCGGGGCCGAGAATGTGATCGGCCTCCCCCGACGCCGCCACGACCTCGGCCCGGTCGAGCAGCGACCGGGCCGCATCGACCGAATCTGCCACGTGTGCAGACGAATCCACCCCGCGCGATCCACCTTCGGCACCCGCCAATCCCATGACCTCGGACGCGTTCGCGCGAATGACGCTGGGCCGGTTGGCAAGTAGCTCGACGGCCACCTGGGTTCGCCACGGCAGACCGCCGGCTCCCACCGGATCGAGCACCCACGGCTTCCCCGCTGCCCTCGCTGCGGCCGACGCCAACCGAGAACTCTCCACCTGGGCAGCTGTCGGAGTTCCGAGATTGACCAGGACCGCGTCGGCGATCTCGGCGAACCCTGCCGCTTCCTCGGGGTTGTCCACCATCGCCGGCGCGGCCCCCGCGGCCAACAGTGCATTGGCGACGAACTGCACCGACACCGTGTTGGTCAGACACTGCACCAGCGGATTGCGATCGCGCAGAAGTCGATGTGCGGCAACGATGTCGTCCAGGGTCACAGTCGAGGCACTCATTGTTGCGAGTCTACGACCGCACTCACCCCGTTCGCGTCAATGGACCACTGCATACGTCTGAGCGGTGCAATGGCACATTCACGCCGCAACCCCGTACGCGTGAATGGCGCATTGCAGACGTCTGAGCCGTGCAATGGTCCATTGACGCGGGGCGGGTGGGGGTGCAGCGAGGAGCTAAGCCACGCGGGATTTGGTTCGCGGGATCCATTCGTACACGCCCGCCTCGGCTCCGTGGTGCAGGGAGAGGTCGATCGCGTCGAGGATTGCCTGTCGTGGTCCGGGTCGTCCCAGTTGCTTGGCACTGATGGCCAGGCGCACCACTCCATCGCGTCGGGCGGTGCGGCCTGCGCCGAGTACCAGTGCCTTGAACCACCAGGGCTCGGCCTTGAATCCTTCGCCGATTCCCCACACTCGGGCGCGGACGACGCCGTCGCGTTCGAGGTCGTGAATGCCGTTGAGTGCAGCCAACATTCGGAAGCCCGCGTCGGGGAGGGCTTCGACGGCACCGGGTGAGGCGATCCAGCGCGGAGCGGCGAAGATGCGGGTGCGCAGGCCGGTCTGTTCCATGACGCGGTCCGCTGCCATCAGTCGCAGTCGGGCTTCGTGACGCGGCAGTGCGGAGAACTCGGAGCGTCGACGCTTCGTCGCGGCCTGGTCGTAGCCGTGCAGAACGATCGCGTCGCCGCCGTCGCGCCGCGCCCGGAGCCATTCCTGGGTCGGCACGTCCGCTGCGAGTCGGTATTTGTCCTTCAACCGCGGTGCGACGAGCAGCGACAGCGGGACGCGGCGTCCGTCGAGGATGCGCGCGAACTCGGCGGCATGCTCGTAGGTGTCGTTCTTGATTCCGCTCACCGACACGATCAGGCGTCCAGACATGACTCGAGCCTCGCACACCAGCGTGAACGAGGCTCGAAGTCGATGCAGACAGAAGCTAAACGGCCATCGTTTCCTTCGGCAGGATCTTGTCGATAGCGGCGAGCACCTCGGGTGCGTCCGGCTCGGTGCGCGGACGGAAGCGATCGGTGACGACGCCGTCGGGCGAGATCAGGAACTTCTCGAAGTTCCACTGGACGTCGCCGGCCTTGCCGTCGGCGTCCTCGGTCTTGGTCAATTCGGCGTACAGCGGGTGCCGGTTGTCACCGTTGACGTCGACCTTCTCGGTCATCGCGAACGTGACGCCGTACGTGGTGGAGCAGAACGTTTCGATTTCTTCGGCGGTGCCGGGCTCCTGGCCACCGAACTGGTTGCACGGCACGCCGACGACCGAGAGGCCACTGGCCGCGTACTCGTTGGCGAGCTTCTCGAGCTTTTCGTACTGCGGGGTCAGTCCACACTTGGAGGCGACATTGACCACGAGGATGGCTCTTCCGGCGTACTCGTCGAGCGAGGTGGGCGCACCACCCAGGGTGTTGATGCCGATGTTCTGAACTTCAGTCATCACCCGAACTTACCTGTGAGTACCAACAGAATGGAACCGACGTACAAAAGCAAGTACGACCCCGCTGGTGGCGGGGTCGTACTTGCGTTTTTCCGAACCGGGCGACGGGGGGATGCGCGGCGCCCGGCAGGCACTACGCCTTGGCGGCGTGCTTTTCGATGATGACCTGCTTGTCTGCAGGTCGGTCGTCCTCGGGGAGGTGGTCGTCGACCATGGTCTCCTCGTCGAACGGCAGTTCGCCGTCGAGCACCGTGTTGACCCGGTCCTTGTCGATGGTCTTGGTCCAGGTGCCGACCAGCAGGGTGGCGACGGCGTTACCCGAGAAGTTCGTCAGCGCACGGGCCTCGGACATGAACCGGTCGATTCCGACGATCAGGCCGACTCCGTCGAGCAGTTCGGGGCGATGGCTCTGCAAGCCACCGGCCAGCGTGGCCAGACCGGCTCCGGAGACGCCGGCTGCGCCCTTGGAGGCGATGATCATGAAGAGCAGCAGCGAGAACTGCTCGCCGATCGAGAGCGGCATGTTCATGGCGTCGGCGATGAAGATCGAGGCCATCGTCAGGTAGATCGCGGTGCCGTCGAGGTTGAACGAGTATCCGGTGGGGACGACGATGCCGACGGTGGTGCGCTCGACTCCGACGTGTTCCATCTTGGCGATCAGACGCGGCAGGGCCGACTCGGAGGACGACGTGGCGACGATGAGCAGGTACTCACGGGCCAGGTACTTGACCAGCTTGAAGATGGAGAAGCCGGAGACGAAGCGCAGGATCAGTCCGAGGAAGAAGAAGACGAAGATGAAGCAGGTGATGTAGAAGGCGAGCATCAGGGTGCCGAGCTGGATGACGGCGTCGAACCCGGTCTTGCCGACGACACCGGCGATGGCACCGAAGGCACCGATCGGGGCGAGCCACAGGATCATGGTCAGGATGCGGAAGACGAGCTTCTGCACCGAACCGATGCCCTTGAGGATGCCCTCGCCGCTCTTGCCCATGGCCTGCAGCGCGAAGCCGACGAGGATGGCGACGAACAGCGTCTGCAGGACGGATCCGGCGGTCAGCGACGACAGCAAGCTCTCCGGGATGATGCCGGCGATGAAGTCCATGGTTCCGCCCGCACCCTCTGCGGTTTTGGCGTACTCATCGCCACCGCCGGGCACGATATTGAGTCCCTCGCCGGGCTGAATCAGGTTGCCGACGACCATGCCGATACCGAGGGCGATGGTCGACATCGTGATGAAGTAGGCCAAGGCAAGGCCACCAACTCGGCCGACACTGGCTGCGGCGCGGACCGATCCGATGCCGAGGACGATGGTGCAGAAGATGACCGGGCTGATCATCATCTTGATCAGGCTGACGAAGAGCGTGCCGAGGACCGCGAGCTCGACGGCGAAGTCCTTGGCGGTCAGTCCTACGATGACGCCGGCAACGACGGCGATGATCACGGCGATGTAGAGCCAATGAGTCTTGTCGCGCTTCTTCTTGGGCTCGGTGGGCGGATTGTCGAACCGCTCCGCATCGATGGTTGTCATGAATGTTCCTTCTGGGTTCCGGTGAAGCGCGAGTCGAACTGCGGACTTCGTGACTACTGGGAGTGGAGTGAGGTGGATCACCCCTGCTGAGAGATGATGTTGCTGCACCGGGTGACAGGAGTCACCTATACGTTCATTTCGTTCACGTCCGATGTATTGCACGAAGGGATTGCGTTGTCCTCGAAGCGCCCACTGAGCGTCGCCGGCCAGGTGTTGGTGCTGCAGCTCGTCGTCATGGCGGTCGTTGTGTTCGCCGGCGGCATCCTGACGGTGCTCAACGAACGGTCCAACAGCGACGACGCCACCCGACGCGAAGTCACGGCGATCGCGGTGAGCATCGCCAACGAACCGTCGACGCCCATTGCGATCGAGTCCGACGACCCGACGTCACGTCTGCAGCCGGAAACGGAGAAGATTCGTCAGGTCACGGGTGTCGATTTCATCGTCGTCATGGCACCGGATCGCACCCGATTCACGCACACCACCGTCGACCTGATCGGTAAGCCGTTCAGCGGCAATATCGACCGCGCCTTGCTGGGCGAGACGTTCACCGAGACGTACGTGGGTTCTCTCGGCCCGTCGATCCGGTCGGTCACGCCGGTCACCGATTCCTCGGGCGAGATCGTCGGCCTCGTCTCGGCGGGCGTCACTCGCCAGAAGATCAGTGATCAGTTCTTCCAAGGCCTGCCGCTCATCATCGCGGTCGTGCTCGCCGCCTTCGTCGTCGCCGCAGCGGGATCGACGTTGCTCAGCCGTCGGCTCCGGCGTCAGACACTGGGAATGGCACCGGCGGAACTGCGCACCATGTACGAGCATCACGACGCCGTCCTGCACTCGATCGGCGAGGGACTGTTGGTGTTCGGCCGCGGGGACGAGGCGGAGTTGGTCAACGACGAGGCCCGACGCCTCCTCGATCTACCGGAGGGCCCGGTCTCTTTCGAGTCGTTGCCGGAGTCGATGCAGCAGATGGACACCGGCATCGTGCGTGGCGAATTGCATCTGACGAAGGATCGCGTACTCGTCGTCAATCAGGATCCGGTGATGTGGGAGGGCCGACGCCTGGGCAATGTGCTGACGATTCGTGATCAGACCGAATTGCGTTCGTTGATGGGTGAATTGGACTCGGTGCGCAGTTTCGCGGAGTCGCTGCGTTCGCAGGCTCACGAGTCGGCGAACAGGCTGCACACCGTCATCACGATGGTCGAGCTCGGCCGACCCGAGGAGGCCGTCGAGTTCGCGACGGCCGATCTGGAACTCTCGCAGGCGCTCATCGACCGTCTGATGAACGCGGTCAGCGAACCGGCACTCGCTGCGCTGCTGCTGGGCAAGGTCAGTCAGGCCGCCGAGCAGGGCGTGGAGCTGACGATCACCGACGACACAGCGATGGAGCACGAGGGTGTGCTCACTGCGCGTGAATTGGTCACGCTGGTAGGCAATCTGATAGACAATGCCATCGATGCCTCGAAAGAATCCGACCAGCCGTGGGTCGAAGTGACGGTCCGCGACGCCGATGGTGAACTCGTCGTCAGGGTCGCCGACAGTGGTCCCGGAATGCCGCCGGAGACGCTCAAAGCCGCTCTGCGGCGCGGCTACTCGACCAAGTCCGGCTCACGCGGCCTCGGCCTCGCCCTGGTGACTCAGGTGATCGGTCGCCATCGCGGCACCTTGACCTCGGAAGTGACGTACGGGTCGGTCATGGTTGCCACCATCCCTGGATCGGCGTCATGATCCGCGTCCTGATCGTCGACGACGAACCACTGATCGCCGAGGCACACAAGACGTACGTCGAGCGCACCCCGGGCTTCGAGGTGGCCGGGGTGGCGCACACCGGAGCGTCGGCCATGCGTTTCGCCAGCACCGAGGCCGTCGATCTGGTGTTGCTCGATATCGGTCTGCCCGACGCGAGCGGCATCGACGTGGCAGCAGCTCTCGGCGGTCTACGGCCGAGTCCCGACGTCATCGCCATCACCTCCGAGCGGGATCTGTCGGTGGTGCGTTCGGCAGTAGCGCACGGCATCGTGCTGTATCTGCTCAAGCCCTTCACGTTCGCCGCGTTCCGCGACAAGCTCGAGCGCTATCGCGAATTCCACGCTGCGTTGCCGGCCGGGGAGAACGCGTCGAGTCAACGCGACATCGACCGCGCCATGGCGCATCTACGGACGGCCGACGAACGCGTCTCGACACCCAAGGGTATTGCCCCGCAGACGATGGACGGCATCACCGCGAGCATCAAGGAAGCGGCCGACGGACTCAACGCGTCCGAGGCCGCCAAGGTCGTCGGGGTCTCCCGAGTGACGGCCTGGCGATATCTCGAGCGACTGGCCGACGACGGCCTGGTCACCCGGCACACCGAATACGGTAAAGCCGGGCGACCGCAGGTCCGTTACATGTGGCGTTAGAGCGGCGCCGC
The DNA here is from genome assembly GCF_002259405.1 of Rhodococcus sp. 14-2483-1-2. Lineage (GTDB taxonomy): Bacteria > Actinomycetota > Actinomycetes > Mycobacteriales > Mycobacteriaceae > Rhodococcoides. Next base: position 103,729 of record NZ_NPFW01000006.1, read on the forward strand.
CGCACCGGTCTTCTCGACGATCCACGCGTACTCGAAGGCCGCTTCCTTCCACTTCTCGTAGCGCCCGCTCACTCCGCCGTGTCCGGCGCTCATTTCGGTCTTCAGCAACAGGTCCGAGTCACCGGTCTTCATTGCTCGCAGTGCAGCAACCCATTTCGCGGGCTCGACGTAGAGGACGCGAGTGTCGTTGATGGACGTGATCGCCAGGATCGACGGGTAGTCCTTGGCTTCGACGTTCTCGTAGGGGCTGTACGACTTCATGTAGTCGTACACCTCCTTGTCGGCCAACGGGTTTCCCCATTCGTCCCATTCGATGACCGTCAGCGGCAGTGACGGATCGAGGATGGAGGTGAGTGGATCGACGAACGGAACGTTGGCGAGGATGCCGTTGAACAGCTCCGGCGCGAGGTTGGCCACCGCGCCCATCAGCAGTCCACCTGCACTGCCGCCGTCGGCGACGAGGCGCTTCGGCGAGGTGCGTCCGGTGTCGATGAGATGCTGTGCGGCAGCGATGAAGTCGGTGAAGGTGTTCTTCTTCTTCAGCGTCTTGCCGTTGTCGTACCAGTGCCGACCCATCTCGCCGCCGCCGCGAACATGTGCGACGACGAAGACGATGCCGCGATCGAGGAGCGAGAGCCGCGCCACCGAGAACGACGGGTCCATCGACGCCTCGTACGATCCGTAGCCGTACAGCAGCGTCGGCGCGGGGCCGTCGGGCACGTCCTTGCGCGCGATGACCGACATCGGAATCTGCGTGCCGTCCGGCGCGGTGGCCCATTCGCGATGCTGCACATAGTCACCGGCATCGAACTTGCCCAGAACCGGCTGCGATTTGCGGAGCAGCAGTTCACCACTGGCGATGTCGAGGTCGTAGACCTGGCCGGGGGTGATGAACGAGGTGTAGACCATCCGCAGCAACGGCTGATCCCACTCCGGGTTGGAGCCGGCCCCCACGGAGTAGAGCTCTTCGTCGAATTCGAGCTCGCGGTACTCGCCGTACCCCTGATCGGTCAGCGGCCAGATCGCCATGCGGGTCAACGCTTCTCGGCGGTAGGTGAAGATCAAGTGGCCGGCGAAGGCGTCGATGTCCTCGACCCGGACGTCGCCCTGATGCGGAACCAGAGTGCGCTGATCGAGTGGGTCCGAGACCGGTGCCTCGGCGAGCAGGAAGTTCTCGGCCTTGTCCCCCTCGGTGCCCCACCCGTTCACCGAGCCGTTGTGGGTGATGAGGAATCGATCCTCACCGGCCACGACGGCATGTTCGATGCTGTATTCGACGCCGTCCGTGCGCGGCAGTACGACGCGAAACTCGCCCTCGGGATCGGTGGATTCCAGAACGAGGCATTCGGAGGTGATCTTCGAACCGACCCAGATCATCAGGTACTTCTCGCTACGGGTGGAACCGAAGCCGACCCAGTAGCTCTCGTCGGGTTCGTGGAAGACCTTGACGTCTCCGGACTTGCCGAGCGTGTGTCGCCAGACGGTGTCGGGACGCCAGGATTCGTCGACCGTCAGGTAGAACACGTGGGTGGCGTCGGCCGTCCAGGTGGCCCCGGGCGCGACGTTCTCGATGGTGTCGGCGAGGAGCTCGCCGGTCTCGAGGTTCTTGAAGCGCAGTGTGTAGCGCTCGTCGCCCTCGGTGTCGGTGGAATAGGCCAGCAGCGTGCCGTCGAGGCTGATGGAGAACGCGCCGAGGGAGAAGAAGTCGTGTCCCTTCGCTTCTTCGTTGGCGTCGAGCAGGATCTGCTCACCGGGGACGTCCACGTCGGACGACAGCGTCGGCGGAGTCCAGTCGTCGGGAGAGTCGACGGGGCAACGGCATTGGAGACCGTACGACTTGCCCTCGACGGTGCGCGAGTAGTACCACCACTGCCCCATGCGCGTCGGCACGGACAGGTCGGTCTCCTGGGTTCGCGACTTGATCTCGTCGAAGATCTTGCCGCGCAACGACTCCAGGCCTGCGGTCTGCTGCTCGGTGTAGGCGTTCTCGGCTTCGAGGTAGGCGATCACCTCGGGATCTTCCTTGGCGCGCAACCACTCGTAGTTGTCGATGAAGGTGTCGCCGTGATGGGTGCGCTCGAGTGGCACCTTCTTGGCAACGGGTGGGGTGATCGTCATGGCGTGACCCAATCGTCGAAGTTCAGGCCCGAGATGCGCTCGTAGGCCTCGATGTAGCGGCTGCGTGTGGCTGCGACGATGTCGTCGGGCAACGGTGGTGGCGGGGTGTCGGAGTTGCGGTCCCAGCCGGATTCGCCCGTCAGCCAGTCGCGGACGAACTGCTTGTCGAAGCTGGGCTGGACGCGACCTTCCTCATAGGAATCGGCAGGCCAGTAGCGCGATGAATCAGGGGTGAGCACCTCGTCGGCGAGCACGAGGTTGCCGTCGGCGTCGGTACCGAACTCGAACTTCGTGTCCGCGAGGATGATTCCGCGTTCCAGAGCGAAGTTGGCAGCGCGTGAGTAGATCTCGATGGTGTCCTCGCGCAGCTTGAAGGCGAGTTCGGCACCGATCTTCTCGACGACCTGATCGAAGGTGATGTTCTCGTCGTGGTCGCCGAGCTCGGCCTTGGACGCGGGCGTGAAGATCGCCTGGCCGAGCTTGCTGGATTCGATCAGCCCCGGCGGGAGTTCGACGCCGCACACCTTTCCGGTCGCGTTGTAATCCGACAGACCCGAACCGGTGAGGTAGCCGCGTGCGACGCATTCGATCGGCACCATGTTCAGCTTCTTCACCACCAGGGCGCGGCCGAGCAGTTCGGCGGGAATGCGTTCGTCGAGCGGATCACCGGCCAGGTGGTTGACGCCGCCGAGCTCCTCGAAGAAGAACACGCTCATGGCCGTCAACACGCGTCCCTTGTCCGGGATCGGGGTGTCGAGGATGTGGTCGTAGGCCGAGATTCGGTCGCTCGCGACGAGCAACAGATGCGCGTCGTCGATCGTGTAGAGATCGCGGACCTTGCCGCCGGCCAGATGCTCGTAGCTACTCAGTGATGGTCGCACGGTGTTCAACACTATCTGGGCCGGTGGCGGCGGGGGTGCCGGCAGGCATCAGACTGGTAGCCGTGGCAACGAACAACACGACGTCGGCTGTCGGATTCCGCTCCGAACGCGGGCCGATATTGATTGCGTTGATGCTCAGCACGTCTCTGGTCGCCCTCGACGCGACCATCATCGCGACCGCGGTGCTGTCCATCGTCGACGACCTGGGCGGGTTCACGCAGTTTCCGTGGCTGTTCTCCATCTATCTTCTGGCGCAGGCAGTATCGGTGCCGCTGTACGGAAAACTGGCCGACCTGTTCGGCCGCAAGAAGATCATGCTGTTCGGCATCGCGGTGTTTCTGCTCGGCTCGATACTCTGTGGCCTGGCCTGGAGTATGCCCGCCCTGATCGCCTTCCGGGCAGTCCAGGGTCTCGGTGCGGGTGCCGTGCAGCCGATGGCGATCACCATCGCCGGCGATATCTACACCCTGGCCGAGCGCGCCAAGGTGCAGGGCTACCTCGCCAGCGTGTGGGCGATGTCCTCGGTGCTCGGCCCGGCCCTCGGCGGTATCTTCTCCGAGTTCCTGACGTGGCGTTGGATCTTCTTCGTCAACATTCCGCTGTGCGCGCTGGCCGCGGTGATGCTGTGGCGCAAGTTCGACGAGGGAGCCGTGGAACGCACCAAGCCCAAGATCGACTACCTCGGTGCCGGTCTGCTGACGGTGGGCGCGGCGATGGTGCTGCTCGGGCTGCTCGAGGGCGGACAGTCCTGGGCGTGGAACTCCCCCGTCAGCATCGCCATCTTCGTCGCCGGACTCTCGCTGCTCGCCGCTTTCGCAGTGGTTCAGACCAGAGTCGAAGAGCCGATCCTGCCGTTGTGGGTGTTCACGCGTCGAGTCCTGGTGGTCAGCAGTTTCATCTCGCTGCTCGTCGGTGCGTTGATCCTCGGCCTGACGTCCTACGTTCCGACGTTCGTGCAGGGCGTGCTCGGCACCGGCGCGATCGTCGCAGGCTTCGCACTGTCCACCCTCACACTCGGCTGGCCCATCGCGGCCTCCCTCTCCGGGCGGGTGTACCTCCGGTTCGGTTTCCGCACCACCGCGCTGATCGGTGCCTCCATCGCGGTGGTCGGAGCGGCATTCGCCGCTGGCCTCGGTTCCGGTTCCCAGGTATGGCAGGTGGGGGCGGTGTGCTTCGTGATCGGCCTCGGTATGGGCCTGATCGCGAGCCCCACCCTCATCGCAGCCCAGTCGAGCGTCGAATGGTCCGAGCGCGGCGTCGCCACCTCGACCAACATGTTCGCCCGCTCCATCGGCAGCGCAGTCGGGGTCGCGGTGTTCGGTGCGATCGTCAACTCACGCATCTCCGACGACCCGAGTCCCGAACAACTGTCCGACGCCATCCACCCGGTCTTTCTGGGTGTCCTGGCGGCAGCGGCGGTGATGGCCGTCGCCGCACTGTTCATGCCCAAGCGTGCCGCGGAATAGGGTCGGGCCTGCCGAACCGAATTCGAGGAGGTGACGCCGGTGCCGTCGGTCGGGTCCGAGGGCTACTCTTCCGTGCTCCGAATACCCTGGGCTCGCGGAGTTTTCGCAGCAGCCCTGCTCGGTAGGTTCGCCTTCGCGCTGATTCCGCTGTCCGCGGTGTTCACCTTCCACGAACGAACCGGGTCTTTTTCGACTGCCGGTCTCGCGATCGCCGCCTATGGCCTCACCACGATCACGCTCCCGTTCAAGGCTCGTCTGGTGGACCGGCACGGCCAGTTCCGGGCTCTCCTGCCGTTGGCTGCGCTCTCTGCGCTGTGCATCGGTGGCGCGGCCTCGATCACCGGTTCTACCGACTTCCCGGTACTGCTATCCATCGCCCTGTTCGTCACGGGTGGAGCAGCCGTGCCGCCGTTGGGCCCGGCGATGCGGTCGAACTGGCGGGCGATGACCGCTGACTCCCCCGATCGCAAGCAAGCGGCCTACGCCCTCGACTCGACGTGCGAGGAGGTGTTGTTTCTCGCCGGCCCGCTCACCGTCGGAATCCTCATCACGGTGCTCCCCGCATGGGTCGGTCTTGCCGGTGCAGCGGTGGTGCTGGTGGCGGGCACCTCGGCGATGATCGCAGCCGAACCGATAAGACGGGGCACCTGGGAAGTCCACGACACCGCGCCGCCGCACCGTCGAATTCGCACCGTCACGGCCCGCCCGATCCCGGGACTGTTCGCGGTCCTGGTCGCGATATCGGCTCTGGCCGCCGGAGTGAGCATCGTCTACATCAGCGTCGCCGAACTGGCCACCGCACAGGGCCACCCCAGCGCGGCGGGATATATCGAGTCCGGCATGGTCGCGGCCAGCGTTGTGGGCGGGCTGATCTGGGGAAAGCTGAACCTCGCTACGTCGTCGCGGCCGATTCAGCTCGGCGGTCTGTCGGCCGCACTGGCCGTCGCGGTATCGGGAACGGCAGCCCTGGCAGACACGCTCTGGGGAGTGGCCGCCGGGTTGTTCGTCGCCGGTCTCGCCGTCGCGCCCTCGTTCATCACCGCATACCTGGCCGCCGACGAACTCGCTCCCGAAAGCCGACGCTCCGAGGCGAGCAGCTGGGTCAACACCGCCTACAACCTCGGCGCTGCATTCGGTGCGGCTGGGGCCGGTCTGCTGGTCGACAGGGTCGGTGGACAGTCGGGATTGGTGCTCAGCGCGGCGATACTCGCAGTCGGTGTACTCGCCCTGACGCTGTTGTCGACGCCCGGACGGTGGTGATTTCGGTAGCCGCGTCACTCCACCGAACCCGCAAACCAATGCACCGGAGACGTCACGGAAACGTCGACGGCGGTACCGGGGGCGAATCGGTCCGCGGTTCGGGCGATGGCTCGAAGCCGCAGCCCGGTGCCACTGTGCCGCAGGGTCACCGAGGATTCGGGGCCGGTGAAGAACTCGTGCTCGACGACGAATGCGCCGTCCTCGCGCTCCGAGACCGACAGCTGCTCGGGACGGAGCAACGCCTGCCCGTTTCCCGTCGCTCGGGTAGTGGATTCGAGACGCCCGAGGACTGTGTCGACGTGGCCGCCCTGTGCTGCAGCGTCTATGAAGTAGGCGTCGCCGACGAACCGCGCGACGGCTGGTGTGGCGGGTCGCTCGTACACCTCACGCGGAGTGTCGATCTGGGCACAGCGACCACCCAGCAACACGGCGACCCGATCGGCTGTTCCGAGCGCTTCGGCTCGGTCGTGGGTGACGAGGATAGAGGCGGTCTTGCTGGACTGCAACAACTCTCGCACGTCCTGCCGGATCGAGGTACGCAGCCCCGCGTCGAGGGCGGCGAACGGCTCGTCCATCAACACCACCGACGGAGCCGGTGCGAGCGCACGTGCCAACGCGATGCGCTGCTGCTGACCGCCCGAGAGTTCGCTGGGCTTCACCCCGCCGGCATCGGGTAGTCCGACCAGCTCGAGCATCTCGTCGACGCGTCGGGTGCGCTCTGCGTGACCGGACAGGTAGGGCCGCAGAAACCCTGTACGCAAACCGAATTCGATGTTCCTACGTACCGTCAGGTGTGGAAACAATCCACCTTCCTGCGGCATCAGCCCTATCCCTCGCTTCTCCGGCGGCACCTGAATCTGCCCCGCAACCGAGATGTCCCGCCCGTCGGAGGTGATGCGGCCCGCGTCGATGCGGTGCAGTCCCGCAATGGATCGCAACAGGGTCGTCTTGCCGCAGCCGGAGGGGCCGAGGACGGCAAGCATCTCGCCGTCACCGAGGTCGAGATCGATCCCGTGCAGCACCGCCGTACTGCCGTACGAGGCAACGAGACCGGAAATCACCATGCTCATGGCAGTGCTACTCGCTTCCGCGTCGTGCGCCCCAACGCTCGTGTCAGAACGACCGTCGGGACCACCGAGATCAGGATCAGGGCCAGGGCGTAGGGAGCCGCCTCGCCGTATCGGAACGCCTCGGTGGTGGACCACAGCGTGGTCGCGAGCGTGTCGACTCCCCGAGGGCGCAGCATCAACGTCGCAGGTAGCTCCTTGGCGACGGTCAGGAAGACCAGCGCGGCCCCGGCTGCGATGCCGGGTACGGCGATCGGAATGGTCACTCGGAGGTCGGTGCGCAACCGGCCCGCGCCCAGGGTCCGTGAGACATCCTCGAGGACAACGGGAGTGGCGTCGACGACCGCCCTCGTACTGCCGACGGCCAACGGCAGGAACAGCACCACGTACGCCAGCACCAGCAGAACCGCCGTCTGATAGAACGACGGCAGAAACCTGATACCGAGAAAGACCGTGGCGAGCCCGACGGTGATACCCGGTAGTCCGTGCGCGATGTAGGTGGACAACTCGGCACCGCGGGCGGCCCTCGACGTGGATCGGGCCGCGAACAGCGCGACCGGCAACGCGAGCAAGGCCACCACAAGAGCGGCCGTTGCGGAGTACTGGACGGTCTTGGCCGTGACGGCCAGTACGTCCGCCCAGTCGACGGTGAAGCGCAACGATCGACTCAGCCACCGCGCCAGGGCCAGAATCGGTACCAGCACCGAAACACCGAGAGCAGCAACGACAACGGCCAGAGCAGGCACGCGCCACCGGCCCAGAACCACAGGCTCGGCCATCCGGTCGGTTCCCGATCCCACCCTCGCCGTGGCGCCGCGTCGGGCACGCCGTTCGAGGAGGGTGAGCACCAACGCGCCCACCACGAGCACCAGCCCGAGGACTGCGGCCGCGGTGCGATCGAGTCCCCCGCGGTACGCGCTGTAGATGCCGAGCGTGAAGGCGTCGTATCGCATCAGAGCAACCGCCCCGAAGTCACTGATGGTGTACAGCGCGACCAGAAGTGCGCCCGCCGCCGCGGCCGGAACGACGCGACGGCACTCGACGGTCAGCGCCGTGCGTACAGCGCCTCGACCGAGGGTTCGCGAGACCTCGGCCAACGAAGGGTCCGCGGTGGCGAACGCCGCCGATACCGGCAGCATCACCAGCGGGAAGCAGGACAACGTGAGCACCAGCGCTGCACCGGAAAAGCCGGCCAGCGAGGGGAATTCGGCGATCCACAGGTACCCGGAGACGTAGGACGGGATGGCGAGTGGGGCTGCGAGGACCATCGCGAAGAAGCGTCGCCCCGGTAGATCGGTACGGACGGTCAACCACGCCAGCAGCGTCCCGACCACCACCGACGCGACGAGCACGGTGAGAGTCAGTGTTGCCGTACGGACGGCGAGGTCGAGTGTGCGTTGCCGCAGGAGCAGACGCAGAACCTTCTCGGTTCCTCCGTCGAACGCTCGAACGAACAGGTACACCAAGGGTGTCAGCGTCAGCGCTCCCACGCACAACGCGGTCGTCCCGAGAACGGGACGACCGCCGAAGTGACGCCGCCGAAGCGGCTGGAGTGCAGACACGAGCACCGACTAGATGATTCCGACGTCGGTGAGGAGGGTCTGGGTGGCCTCGAGAGACGAGAGCCGGCCCAGATCGAGATCGGTCGAGCCCAGCTCGGACAGCGGCGGCAGGTCGTAGTCGGAGGTGACTCCGTCGATGACGGGGTATTCGGCTGTCTCGTTCGCGAAGTACGTCTGCGATTCGGTCGAGAGCAACTCGCGCACGAAATCGAATGCCGCTTCCTGGTTGTCCGAGGCAGCGAGCACACCGGCACCGGCGACGTTGATCAGCGCGCCGGGGTCGCCGGGCTCGAAGTAGTGCAACTCGACCGGGGCATCGGCACCGTTCTCGTCCTTGAAGGGGTACCAGTAGTAGTGGTTGAGCAGGCCGGTGGCGACCTGTCCGTCGTTGACGGCGGTCAGCAGCGGGCCGTTGCCCTCGAAGGCGACCGGCTCGTTGGCGACGAATCCTTCGAGCCAGGTGCGAGCACCGTCCTCGCCGCGCTGCACCCGCAGAGCGGTGACGAAGGCCTGGAACGACGCGTTGGTCGGTGCGTAGCCGATCTGTCCGCGCCAGCGCGGGTCGAGCAGTCCGTCGATCCCGGTGGGCAGGTCTGCTGCCTGCACCGAATCGGAGTTGTAGGCCAACACGCGGGCCCGCGCCGAGGTGGCGACCCAGGTGCCGTCGGTCCCGCGGTACTGCTCGGGAACGAGGGAGAGGATGTCCTCGGGCAGCGGTGCGAGAGCACCTGCTTCGTCCAGGGCGCCGAGTGCGCCCGCGTCCTGACCGTAGAAGACGTCGGCCGGGGTCGCGTCGCCCTCTTCGAGGATCTTTGCGGCCTGTGCGTTGGTGTTGCCCGAGTAGTCGACCTCGATATCGCCACCGATTCGCTCGATCAGCGGGTCGACGAGCTCTTCACCGCGGCCGGAGTACACCACGAGTGCGGACTCCGAGGTGGCGGACTCGGAGGTGGACGTGCCTTCGTCGGACGAGCCGTCCGAGCTGCATGAGACGAGACCGAGGGCGAGGGTTGCGCTGAACGAGAGCAGCGCCAGACGGCGAACGGTGAACACGGTTCTCCTGACGAAAACGGGTCATTCGGACAATTCGATGAAAGTACACCACAAAGGTGAGGCTCAGCTACTTTCCCTCCGGGATTGAACGGCCGGACGCTCGGGCACTCCCACTCCATGACTTCTCGTGTACTCGTCACCGGTGCGAGCATCGCCGGTCCCACCGCGGCGTTCTGGCTGGATCGAGCCGGCTTCGAGGTCACCGTTCTCGAACGCTCACCGCGACTGCGACTCGGCGGCCAGAACATCGACGTTCGCGGCTCCGGCCGCGAGGTGCTGCGTCGCATGGGTCTGGACGCGACCCTCCTCGCGAACGGCACCACCGAGAAGGGCACCCGATTCGTCGACGACGCCGACGCCACCATCGCGGCCTTCCCGGCCGGCGACGGAACCCACGACGGACCGACGGCGGAGTTGGAGATTCTGCGCGGCGAGTTCGCGCGGATCCTCGTCGAATCCGCCGGACCGCGAACCGAATACCGCTACGGCGATCGCGCCGTCGGCGTGGCCCAGGATGCCGACGGAGTCGATGTGACGTTCGCGTCGGGACCGTCCGAGCGGTTCGATCTGGTTCTCTTCGCCGACGGAATCCGCTCCAGCAGCAGGGAACTGGTCTTCGCCGGGGAGGCCGAGACCACACCCGTCGGCCTGTACACCGCCTACGGCGTGCTGCCGAAGGGGCCGAGCGACGACGGGTGGTGGCGTTGGTTCAACGCCCCCGGATCTCGCGTGGCGAATCTACGACCGGACAACCTCGGCACGACGCGATTCAGCCTGTCCTGGGTCTCCGACGACAGCGGCTACGAGGGCGCGTCCACCGAACGCGTCGTCGCCGCCCTGCGTTCGACGTTCGCCGACGTCGGTTGGGAAGTGCCCCGAATTCTGGACTCACTGGGACCGGACTCGGAACTGTACGTCGACTATCTGGCGCAGGTGAAGGCCCCGCGCTGGTCCGACGGCAGAATCGGCATGCTCGGCGATGCCGCCTGGTGCGCAACGCCGTTGAGCGGCATGGGCACCACGCTGTCGGTCACCGGCGCGTACGTTCTCGCCGGCGAGCTCGCGCGAGCGAGTGATCATCGCGCCGGGTTCGAGGCCTTCGAGGCGCGTATGCGTCCGTTCGTCGAGCAGGCTCAGAAACTCCCACCCGGTGTGCCTCGCGTCGCCCATCCGAAGACCTCGGCGGGAGTGGCCGCGTTCCGCACCGTACTTCGCCTGGCCGGATCGAAGCCCGTACAAGCCGTGACCAGCAAGCTCCTCGGCCCCGACGCAGCGACACTGGAGCTGCCGGACTACGCGTTCGACAACGCCGGCTAGAGCCCTACCCGCTCGAGCAGCGCATCGAATGCCTCGCTGGCTTCTTGCTCGGAGCGGCCGGATTCGATGACGCCGTTGTACACCGCCAGCGCCTCCTCCTGGTACTGCTTGTATTTCTCGAGCCACTTCTCGGAGTCGGCGCGCCAGTATCCGATGATGTCGAAGTACGCGATGTCGTAGCCCAATTCCTTGCGGAAGTACTTGCGCACCCGACGCGAGGACGACGCCTCGCCTGCGAACCACACGTACCCGCGTCCCTCCGGCAACGGATACGCCAATGCTGCATCGTCGAGAACGCTTGCGCTGTCGCCGTTTCCGGAACCGATGCGCCAATCGAACGTCACATCGGCCTGGGTCTCGAAGTATTGGATGTCGCCGCGTTCGAGAACCTCGACGATCGCGTGGGCCTTTGCCCCCGCGGGTAACTGCTCGACGAGTCGGCCGAGCGCGGGCAACCCGGTCATGTCTGCGATCAACAGCAGCCATTCGACGTCGGCGGGCGGCGAGTACCAGGATCGTGGGCGGGTGAACAACACCGTTTGCCCCGGAACGGCCTGCTGAGCCCAGGTGGATGCGACACCGCCCTCGTGTGCGAAGAAGTCGATGGTCAGCTCACCGCGCTCCGGATCGAGACGACGAACGGTGTAGTTGCGGCCTTCGGGGGCATCGTCGAGACCGTGGAACCACCAGAACCCGTCGACCTCGGTCATCGGCGGCGGGATCACCTCGCCTGCCCTGGGGAAATAGACTCCGACGCATTCGTCGGGCACCCCGAGCGTGCGGTAGCAGGCGACGTGCTCGCCGCCGAACGTCACACGCACCATGTGCACCGTGAGTCGTTCCACCGCAACGACATCGGCGTAGTAGTAACCACGCGGTTGTTCGTTCATCTCGATCCTCGATGCATATCTCGTCGTAACTCTTGCGAGAACGTTCAGGCAGCCTCGGCGGCCACTCTCCCCCGATTCTAAACTAAGGCTTGCCTAGCCTGCGACCGACCACCTTGGGGATCACCAACGGCGTGTGCGATTCCGGATCGTCGATGATGCGGCACGGCAGCCCGAAGACCGCCTCGACCAGCTCGGCGGTGACGACGTCGGCGGGCGCGCCCTCGGTGACCACTGCGCCGTCCTTCATCGCGATGATGTGATCGGCGTACCGGCAGGCGTGATTGAGGTCGTGCAACACGGCGACGAGAGTGCGGCCGTTCTCGCGGTTCAGCGTGGCCAGCAGGTCGAGAAGCTCGATCTGGTGCGCGATGTCGAGGAAGGTCGTCGGCTCGTCCAGCAGCAACAGCGGCGTCTGCTGCGCGAGAACCATTGCCACCCAGACGCGTTGCTGCTGACCGCCGGACAGTTCGTCCACCGGACGGGCGGACAGCGACGTCACTCCGGTGGCGTTCATGGCCTCGATCACCGCAGCCTCGTCCGTCGTCGACCACTGCCGGATCAGCTTCTGATGCGGATAACGGCCCCGCGCAACGAGATCGGCCACCGAAATACCGTCGGGCGCGATGGAGGTCTGCGGGAGCAGGCCGAGGCGTCGGGCAACTTCCTTCGCCGGGTACGAGGAGATCGCCTTCCCGTCCAGCAGAACGGTTCCGCGAGAAGGCTTCAGCAGCCGCGAGAGTGCCCGCAGCAGAGTCGATTTACCACAGGCATTCGGTCCGACGATGACGGTGAACTTGCCGTCGGGAATCTCGACGGTCAGGTTCTCACTGACGACGCTCCTGTCGTATCCGACTGTGATGTCGTCGGTGTGCAATCGAGGCTTCGTCACTGCTTCCTGCCTTCCCGCGCCAACAACCACACGAAGTATGCGCCGCCGACCGATACGGTCACCACACCCACCGGCAGCTGTGTGGGTGCGAAGACGCGCTGCGCAGCAACGTCGCTCACGACCAACAGCAGCGCCCCCATGCACGCGGCAGGCACCATCGCCACTCCCGACGTGCCGGTGAGGCGGCGCGCCAACTGCGGCGCGGCCAGCGCGATGAAGGAGATGGGCCCTGCAGCCGCGGTGACCATTGCGATCAGCGCAACCCCCAGGAACACCAGCATCAGCCGGGTCGGCTCGGCGCGCACACCGAGCGCCCTCGCCGCATCGTCCCCCATCTCCAACATCGGCAGCCGACGCGAGAGCACCGCCGAGCACGACGCGATGACGACCGACACGGCCAGCACGGGTCCCGCCTGCGACCACCCCAGGCCGTTGAGGGTGCCCGCACCCCACACGGCGGCCGCGATCGCGTCGTCCAGGTCGGCTCTGATCACGAGCCAGGTGTTGACGGAGGCCAGAACGGCGCTGACGGCGATCCCGACGATGATCAACCGAAAGCCCTGCACCCCGCGCCGGTACGCGAGCAGGTAGACCACAGCAGCCGTCGCGAGACCGCCGACGAGCGCGCCCGCGCCGGTCCGGTAGTAGCCACCACCGAGAGTGAGTATGACGACGAGCGCGCCGGTGTAGGCACCGGTGCCGAATCCGATGATGTCCGGGCTGCCCAAGGGATTTCGCGTCAAGGATTGAAAGACCGCGCCCGATACCCCGAGGGCGGCTCCGAACAGGAAGGCCAGTGCCACTCGGGGAAACCGCCACTCCATCACCACGATCTCGGTCAGGCGTGGCGCGTCGCCGAACACCGCGGCGAGCACCTCGTTCGGCGGAATGTAGTAGTCGCCGGTACCGACCGCGACGACGGAGACCACCACCGTCACGAGGAGCAACGCCCCGCAGACGCCCACCGTTCGGATGTCGATGCGGCCGTCCACCCGATCCCGCATTCGCACGACCCACAGCTTTCGGCCGAAATCGATGTCGCCGCCGCGTTGTCCACGGGTCACAGTCCGCTCGCCTTCTTGCGGCGAACCAGCACGATCAGCACCGGTGCGCCGACGAACGCGGTGACGATACCGACCTGCAGCTCCCCCGGCCTGATCACGATGCGTCCGACCACGTCCGAGAGCAGCAGCAATCCCGGTGCCGCGAACACCGTGTAGATCAGAATCCAACGCTGGTCCGGTCCGACGAACCAGCGCACCATGTGCGGAATCATCAGTCCGACGAACCCGATGGGCCCGGCCGCCGCCGTCGCAGCGCCGGCGAGCAGAGTCACAGCAACGACGCCGACGATTCGCGTACGAATCACGTTCGCCCCCAACGACTGGGCCAGATCGTCGCCGAGTGCGATCGCATTGAGGGGACGAGCGATCAGGGCCGCCAGGAAGACTCCGAGCGCGATGAACGGGGCGACTTCGGATGCGATGTCCAGACCTCGACCGGCCAACGACCCAGCTCCCCAGAACCTCATCCTGTCGAAGGCGTCCGGATCGAGCAACAGCATGCCCGAGGTGACGCCGCCCAGTACCGCACCGAGCGCAATTCCGGACAGTGTCAACCGGATCGGAGTGGCTCCCGCTCGCCCCAGCGACCCCAGCGCGTACACCACGATCGTGGCGACCACTGCCCCGGCGAACGCGAACCATATGTAGGACCGAATGTCGGTGACACCCAGCACGCCGACGGCGATCGCGACGAAGAATGCCGCCCCGGCATTGACGCCGAGAATTCCCGGGTCGGCCAGCGGGTTCCGCGTCATCGCCTGAATCAGTACACCGGCAACCCCGAGGGCGATTCCGACGAGCAACCCCAGAACGGTACGCGGAAGCCGTAGTTCGCGGACGATCACGGATTCGGTGGATCCGTCGGCGACGAACAGCCCGTGCCACACCTCACCGATCGGGATGTACTCGGTGCCCACCGAGATGCTCACCAGGCACAGCGCTGCCAGAACACCGAGGACGACGAACAACCCCGCGGCCCGACGCGCATCGGTGCGAGCGAGACCACCGACTTCGGCCGGAACATCTCGCTGTTCCGGCTCGTCGCCCGTCCTCGTGCTCACCCGATTCACACCACCGATCGCACCCTCGCGCTCACAGCGGACTTCACGATCTCACCGCTGCGAACAGCGATGTTCGACAGCAACGACGAGGTCAGGCCGTGCGTGTGTTCCGTGCCGCCCTGCAGGTAGATCGAACCCGCGCTCGGTTCACGCGTCACGAGTCGGTAGTCACGCGTCACGCGAGGACCGCGAGAGTCGTATTCGACGGCGTCGAACAGCGGACCGAGGATCTCGGGTAGATCGAGGGACGTGAAGCCGGTGGCATAGACGACAGCGTCGCACAGTATGTCCTCGGCAAGACCCGTCGGGCCGTGCTCGACGGAGGCACGCACGCCCGTCGGCTCTTCGGTGGCTCCGATCAAGCGGGTTGCTCCGTGCACGAACAACCGCCGCTGCCCGCTGACCCGCTCGGCGTACTCGCGGGCGTACAGCTCCTCGATCAGAGGCAGGTCGACGGCGGAGTAGTTGGTGCCGCGGTGATACTGCAACAGCTGCTCGCGCAGGGTGTGCGACGACGAGTAGAAGTCATCGACGGCCGCCGGATCGAAGATGCGATTGGCGTAGGGGCTGTCGTCGGCCGGGCTGTACCCGTACTTGCGCAACACCGCGTGCACCGACGCATCGCTGTACGTCGAGTGCAGGTAGTCCACCACCTCGGCGGCGCTCTGCCCGGCACCGACGACGACGAACGTGCGATGCGACCGCGACGGCAACCGATCGAGATGGCCGAGGAGATCATGGTTGTGGAACTGCTGCGCCGACGCCGTGACTCCGTCGGGCAGGGTGGCGGTCAGCCCTCCGGCGAGCACGATGTTGCGCCCCCGCACGGTCCCGGTTCGTCGGCCTTCGGTTCGGACGCCGTACCCGTCGCCGGTGTCGACGACGTCCACCGCCCGGGTGCCGTAGTGCACCATCGCGTCGACCTTTCCGGCGGCCCACGCCAGGTAGTCGTGGAACTCGAGCCTGCTCGGGAAGAACGTCTGCAGGTTGATGAAGTGATTGAGCCGGCCCTGCTCCGACAGATAGGCCAGAAAGGTGTATTCACTGCTGGCGTTGCGCTGGGTCGCCAGGTCCTTGAGGAACGAGATCTGCATCGACGTCCCCGGCAGCAACATGCCGGGGTGCCAAGCGAACTCGCCCTTGGACTCGACGAAGCAGGCCGTCAATCGTTCTGTTGGAGTGCAGGTTCGGTTGTGCTCCTCGATCGCGATGGCCAGTCCCAGATTGGAGGGCCCGAATCCGACACCGACGATGTCGTACTCGCAGTCTTCGGTGAGGTCGTATTCTCGCGAGTTGTCGTCGACAGTCATCGTGCAAGCGCTCCTGACAGTGAATGGGTCCATGACCGCGTTTGTGCGCGCTACGAAAGTGCCTGGCCATCCGCGCACGCCTTCAATAGGCAACGCTAACCTAACTAGCGCACTATCACAACGGCTTCGACGATGTCAGGGAACACGGCGCAGATCCAGCACCGTGACGCCCCAACCGACCAGGGTCGACGCCGTGACAGCGAGGCCGGCATCGGCTGCCACGGAGGCGAATTCGGATACCGTTCGTACACCGCTACCGTGCATGCAGAGCATCAGTAGATCGAATTCCGCCTGGTCCTCGTTGAACGAAGCGTCACTCGAAAGTCGCTCGACGACCACCAATTTTCCGTTGTCGGCCAAGCCTGTTGCCGCGTTGCGCAACAGCAGCGCGAGGTCGTCGTCTCGATAGTGTCCGGTGACCTCGAGCAACAGATACGCGTCGAATCCGTTCCCGTGCTCCACACGCGGTTCGGACATGACGCTCTGCGGGTGATTCACCACTCGCCCTTCGAGTTCGGGCCATTTCCCGAGGTCACGTCGAATCAGGTCGAGTTCGCTGGGCAACCCGAGCACACCCGCCGATACACCGTCGTACCGGGGCAGAACGGAGCCGAGCACCACTCCGGATCCTGCGCCCGCCACCAACAGGGACGAGACCCCGTCGAACGAATAGTCCTGCACCAGAGCAGGACCCAGGAACGCGGCCTCGTCGGCGATGTGGTTGTGATGCAGTTCGGTGAGCCGCGGGGACGCCTCGAGGTCTTCGGCCAACGTGTTGCCGGTCAGCAGGCTCGCGCTGGCGGTGCCGGTCCGCAGGCTGTCCACCAGACCTGTGATCGACAGCTCCACCCGTGCCTCGATCCCGTCCAGGTCCAGCCAGTGCGAGATCCAGTCGTCGCCGAGCATCGCCTCACCGATATCGCCGAGAATCAGGTCACCGGAGGAGTTCTCGGCGAGGACGTCGACGGCACGCAGATAGCGCACGAATTTCGCGAGGGCGCGCGCGTCCGTCTCGGTGGCTTCCGCCAGCGATTCGACGGAGCACGCCCCTCGGGACACGTGCAACGGGATACGTAACGTGTTGGCCGCCCTCAAGGCGAAGGGCGACAGTATTTCCGCACGTTCGGCGAGCCTGTCGAACGGCTCGGACTCGCCGCCGCTGAGGTCGGGCACCTCGGGATCGTCGGCCCGGGTCAGAACCTCGGCGCGACGCCAGTACCCCGTGACGTCGACCATCTCAGGCGGCAGGCCGCGATCCTCGCGCAGATACCGACGGATTCCCTTGAGAGCGGTTGCTTCCCCCGCCACCCAGGCGAACACCGTTCCGTCCCACCAGGGTGCCGCCCGCACCGCGCTGTCGAGCAAGTCGCCGGTGCCGGCGGTGACGCCGTCCCGGTGGACCCACGTGATCTCGGCGTCGGCGGCCGTCGGCAACGGCAACTCTCGCTCGACGTCGGCGACCTCGACGAACACCCTGATTCGTCGGCCCGGCAATGCCTCTTCGAGATATCGAGCGATGGCAGGTAACGCGGTCTCGTCCCCGACGAGCAACACCCAGTCGACACCGGCCGGGGCATGGCCCGACCGCACCGGTCCGAGCAGGGTGATGGAATCGCCGACGCGGCAACGCCGACCCCACGTCGACGCGATGCCGGTGTCGTGGGTGACGAAGTCGAGAGTCACCTGCGCGGTCTCGGGATCGACGCTGCGCACGGTGTAGTTGCGGGTCACCGGACGCGGATCACGCGGCCATTCGACGGTGCGCTCGTGCTGGGTCGGCAGCACCACCGTGCCGTCGGTCTCCGCCGGGAAGAACAACCGAACGAAGTCGTCGAATCCTTCGCTGCGCAACGCCGGGAACCGGTAGTCGCCGCGCGAGAACTCCCGCAGCTGCGGCCCACCCAACACGATTCGGCGCATACCCGAACCCAGCCGGCGTGCTTCGATCACCGTTGCCGTGCGCAGGACTTCGGGAAAGACGACCTGAAGTCGATGAGACCTTGCCACGGTGAAACACGCTCCTGTCGTCGAAAGTGAATCCGCCTGTGCTCGTGTCGAGTGGGCCGCCCGAGTGTTGTCAGCCCTGAACGTTCTCGGCGGCAGTGTTCAGCGCGGAGGCCACGTCGTCGAGGATGTACGGGATCGTCAGCACCGTCAGGCCACCGAACGCGAAGTTCTTGTCCGCACTGAGGGCCTCGGTGGAGGCGGTACGACCCTGCGCCAGTACGGGTTGCGAGGCCACGGCGGGTTCGGCCAGGAACCCTGCGAGCGATTCCTTGTCGTACGCCACGACGAACAGCACGTCGGACTTCAGCAACTGCGCCTGTTCGAGGCTGAGCTCGAAGTACACGGCGTCGGGGTCCTTGGCCGGGTCGGCCTGTTGAATGGTGGGCTCGTTGACGAGACCGAGCTGCTCGAGGAACTCGACTCGTACGTCGTCGTCCTTGCTGACGGCGAAAGTGCCGGGTGAGTTGGGCAGCGCGACGGTGACCGTCTTGCCCTGCAGCGCAGAGTACTTCGTCGCCGCATCGGCAATCGAGGCCTCGACTCCGGAAACCAGGTCGGCGGCCTCCTTCTCCTTGCCCAGCGCCTTGCCCGCGATGGTCAGCTGGTCCTCCCACGAGGTGGTCCACTGCTTGTCCGGGTACGCGACGACGGGCGCGATGTCGGAGAGCTTGTCGAACTCCTCTTGGCTCAACCCCGAGTACGGCGCGAAGATCAGATCCGGTGCGGCGGCAGCGAACTGCTCGACCGGAACCGCTCCGGTGCCGTCACCGGAGAGCAGTGTCGGCGCGTCGCCGCCCAGGTCGGCGAGAGCCTTCGCGTCCCACGGCAGAACACCGCGTTCGTCCGCACCGTACTGGGCACCGTCGAATGTCGGCATCGCAACGGGTACGACTCCGAGGGCGAGAATCGCGTCCTGGTTCGACCAACCCCAGGTCGCGATCCGCTTCGGTGCTTCGGGGATCGTCGCGGATCCGAGTGCCGAGTCGATCGTGACCGGAAATGCGGACTCCTGCGCAGACGTCGTGGAGTCGGCGGCACGCGTCTCCTCGGTATCGCTGCTGCATCCGGCGGCGAGGGCGATGGTCAGCCCTCCGGCGAGCGCGATCGACGCGGCGCTCCTCATCCACTTCGTACGAACCTTCATCGTTCTTCGGAACCTCTCCACTCGACCTGGCACTCACTGCGTCCCACACCCGACGGGGCGAGGCGACTGACAAGGTAACACCATTGAGGCAAGCCTCACCTCACTAGAGAAGCACGGCACCGCACATTCCGAAGCTAGGCTAGGCTACCCTCGCTGAGGCGTCGGGTCCGTCGGTTGCACGAACAGCCGTGGCCGGACTCCCGTGACCGACGTTCGATGTAACCGTTCCGAGGAAAGGCTCGTCATGCGAGTGGTGATGTTCGGCTATCAGACCTGGGGTCACAAGACTCTCCAGGCGCTGATCGAGTCGCGGCACGAGGTGGTGGGCGTGGTAACTCATCCCACCAGTGATCAAGCGTACGAAAGCATTTGGGCCGACTCGGTCGAGGACCTGGCCCGCGGACACGACGTACCCGTACATCTGGCCCGACGGCCCGACGACGCGCTGATCGACCGGATTCACCGGTGGGCCCCCGACATCATCGTGGCCAACAACTGGCGCACCTGGCTTCCGCCGGAGATCTTCGATCACCCGCCCCACGGAACGCTCAATCTTCACGACTCGCTCCTTCCGAAATTCACCGGATTCTCACCCATCGCATGGGCCCTGATCAGCGGCGCACCCGAGGTGGGTCTGACCGCCCACCGCATGGACGGCGAGCTCGACACCGGCGACATCCTCACTCAGGCCGCAGTGCCGATCGGCCCCCGTTCCACCGCGACGGAGTTGGTGCTGGCCACGATAGATCTCATTCCCGAGGTCCTCCTCGAGTCACTCGACAGCATCGAAGCGGGCACAGCCGGGTGGCGCCCACAAGACCTGTCGGAGCGCACGTTCTTCCACAAGAGACACGAGACCGACAGTCTGATCGACTGGTCCTGGGACGCGACCGACATCGACCGGTTGATTCGAGCGATGTCCGACCCGTACCCGAACGCGTTCACGCATTACCGCGGCGAGCGCATTTCCGTCGTGGAAGCTCATGTGTCACAGGGGATCTACGGAGGCACTCCAGGCCGAGTGTTCATTCGTGAAGGCGACGGCATGGCCATCGTCGCGGGCCCGAATGCCCACCGCGGCACAAATCGGGCACTCGTCATAGACCGCGTCCGAACCGACGACGGCACCGATCACGCTGCTCTGGAGTACTTTCCGAGCGGTGGCGGCTACCTCACCACCACCCCGTGACCGCCCTCACCGCGCAGGCGAACCCCGCAGCACCGTTGACCGCGCGCCGCATCGTTCGTCGCACACTGACCCGCAACAGAGGACGACTCGCAGTCGGAACTGTCCTGCTGTGCGCGCACCAGATCGCGGAGACGGCAGTGCCGTTGGCCCTCGGCGTGATCATCGATCGCGGGATCGCAGACGGAGGTCCGGTGGAATTGATCTGGTCCATCGCCGCCTTGGCCGTGCTCTTCGTCGCACTCACGACGGCGTTCCAGGTCGGGATGCGCCAGCTGAACCTGGCCCTCCAGCGCGAAGCACACCTGGTGCGCATGGAGGTGTCCGGTCGCGTCCTGTCCACCTGCGGGGTGCGCACTCCGTTGTCCGACGGCGAGATGCTCACCGTGTCGAGCAGCGACGCCGAACAGGCAGCATGGTTCCTCGATCTCTTTCCGCGCATGGCAGCAGCAGCAACTGCGGTTCTCGCGACAGCCGTCGCCCTGTTCGTCATCGACGTCCCACTCGGCCTCGCGGTACTACTGGGCACACCCCTGTTCATGGCACTGCTCCGACTCGCGACGCCGCTGATCACCGCACGCACGGTGCAGCAGCAATCTCGCGTGGCCAAGGCAACCGCGATGGCCGGTGATCTGGTCGTCGGCCTGCGGTCTCTCCAGGGAATCGGTGCCCAACATGCCGCGTCTGCTCGTTACCGCGCGGCGAGCACAACAGCACTGAACGCAGCCCTCGCCACCGTCCGGTCACTCGCGCTCCAGCGAGGTGTCACGACGACCGTGAGTGCGCTGATCGCTGCCTGCGTCGCATCGTTGGCCGGATGGTTCGCACTCGACGGGCGGATCTCCATCGGGGAGCTGATCGCGGTGGTCGGTCTCGCCCAGTTCCTCATCGAGCCGCTCACCCTGCTGACCTCCGCGCCCACAGTGGTTGCGCGTGCGCGCGGTTCCGCAGAACGCGTGTCGACCGTGCTCTCGGCCCCTTCCCTTCTGTCCGACGGACCCGAATCGGTACCGGTGCCGACGGGTTTGTCGGTGCGGAACGTGACCTTTCGATCTCTTGCCGGCATCGACATCGACGCCCGTCCAGGCGAATTCGTCGCGGTGATCGCGCTCGATCCCTCGGATGGAGACGCTCTTGCCACCGTTCTCGGCGGCCAAGTCGCCTCCGACGAGTACTCGGGGGACGTGATGTTCGCCGGTGTGTCCATGCGCGAGGTCTCGCGCGAGTCGTTCCGGACGAGAGTGCTGGCCGAGCCGCACACCACCGATCTCTTCGCCGGCTCGCTGATCGAGAACATCGTGGGATTCGAAACCGACACGGATCGAGGGCACCTCGACGCGGTGCTGTCGGCTTCGGCTGCCGCCCAGGTTGCCACCGTGCACCGGGACGGACTCGAGCACCGAGTGAACGACCGGGGACAGAATCTGTCCGGTGGGCAGCGCCAGCGCCTGGCACTGGCCCGAGCGCTGTATGCGCGTCCACCCGTGCTCGTGCTGCACGAGCCGACCACCGCAGTGGACGCCGTGACCGAACAGGCCATCGCCGATGGCATTCGAGGAGTGCGACATTCGGCAGATCGTGACGACGTCACTGTCGTCGTCACGTCGTCACCGGCGCTGCTGGCAACAGCAGACGTCGTCGTCGTATTGCGCGACGGGCACGTGAGCGACACCGGGACACACGCCGATCTGACCGCAACCAACGCCGAGTACGCAGAGGCGGTTCTACGATGAACGCGAACGTACAGGATCGACACCGCTTGCCGATCGCGGAGGCCCGTCGGTCCCGGCGGTGGCTCGGCGCACGGATTCGTCGGCATCCCGGTGCTCTCGTCGGTGCCCTCGTGACCGGGATCGTGTCCTCGCTGGCCGCTCTGGTGCCGTTCTTCGTTCTCGGTCGACTGGTGGACGAAGTGACCGACGGCGGTACGCCTCGGTCCATCCTCCCGATCGTGGCCATCCTCGCGGTGGCTGCGGTACTGGCAGGAACGTTTTCCGGTGGGACGAGCTATGCCGTCTCCCGCCTCGGCGAGACCATCGTTGCGGGACTTCGTGAATCGGCTCTGGAACGTGTTCTGAACCTTCCCCCCGTCACGGTCGAATCAACCGGGCGCGGCGACCTCCTGTCTCGGATCGGAGACGACGTCGCGCGGATCACCCGTGCTGCCGGAGACGTTGTCCCGTCGATGATCTCGGCTGCTCTGCTCGTCGCGGTATCGGTGGTGGCCATGTTCGGGCTCGACTACCGCCTCGGTCTCGCCGGAATGCTCGCACTGCCGCTGTATCTGCTCGCGCTTCGCTGGTACCTGCCGCGGAGCGGCCCTCTGTACGCCGCCGAGAGGGCGGCGATGGGCGACCGGTCGGAAGCACTCACCAGCAGCATTCACGGACTTCGCACGGTGCGGGCATACGGAACCGAGAACATGCGGCTCGCCGAGATCGAATCGGCATCGAACCAGGCACGCACGCTGGCCATTTCGGTCTTCCGACTGTTCACGCGGTTCGTCGGCCGAGAGAACCGAGCCGAGTTCTTCGGCCTGTCGATCCTGCTCGTCGTCGGATACTTCCTGTTCTCACGTGACGAGGTGACGATCGGTGCCGTCACCACAGCAGTGCTGCTCTTCCACCGGTTGTTCAACCCCCTCGGCACCATCCTGTTCCTGTTCGACGAAATCCAATCGGCCGGTGCAAGTCTGAATAGACTCGTCGGAGTCGTGGACATCGCTCTACCCGACCGCCCACAGGTTGCCACTCCGTCGGAGTACACGCTCAGCCTCGACGGGGTTCGGTATTCGTACGTCTCCGGCGACGAAATTCTGCACGGCATCCACCTCACGGTGCCTGCTGGGACCTCGCTGGCACTGGTCGGTTCCACCGGAGCCGGCAAAACCACCGCTGCACTCGTCGCAGCGGGATCCATCGAGCCCGACTCGGGAACGGTGACCATCGGCGGGGTGCCGCTGCACGATCTCGGAACAGCGGAACTGCGCCGCTACGTGTCGATCCTGAGCCAGGACGTCCACGTCACCGCCGGGCCGTTGATCGACGACCTCCGTCTCGCGCTCGGTGACGTCCGCGACGACGACAGGATCTGGAAGGCACTCGACGTCGTCGGTGCGGCGTCGTGGGTGCGCGAACTACCGGACGGCATCGACACCGTCGTCGGCGACGACGGGTATTCGCTCACCGCTCACCGCAAGCAACAGTTGGCACTCGCCCGACTCGTGTTGGTCGATACCCCGGTCGCCGTCCTCGACGAGGCCACGGCAGAAGCAGGCAGTTCGGGAGCGCGCGCACTCGAACGAGCGGCGCACGCCGCAACGCGCGGCCGAACGACACTCGTCGTCGCCCACCGGCTCACTCAAGCGGCTGCAGCCGATGCCATTGCCGTCCTCGACGCGGGGCGGGTGGTGGAACACGGCACCCATGAAGACCTGGTGAACGCAGGTGGGCCGTACGCACAACTCTGGCGTGCGTGGAAGGGCTCGGACGCGGTCGGGGTGCAGAACCCGGGCTGACCGACTCCCGAGATCAACAGTCCACCGGATCTACAATGTCGAGGAGCACACCGAATGCACAGCGCCCGTGGAGAATCGCTGGACCTGACGCCGTCGCAGCTGGACGTGTGGACGGCCCAGCAGCTGCGCCCGGACAGCGCGGAGTTCAACATCGGTTGGGTCGTGGACCTGAAGGAGATGTCCGACGCCGATGCGGCGCGATTGGTGCACAGCATCGACACGGTGCTCCGCGCGGCCGACAACCTGCACGTGATGTTCACCGACGACGGGTCGCAGGTTCGTCAGGTTCTCACACCGCCGACGGCGAATGTCCAACGCGTCGAATGTGATCCGGCCGCGGCCGACGAGGCGATCCGATCCGACCTCGACACGGTCAGATCGCTCGACGGGCCACTGTTCACGCACACGGTGTTCGATCTGGGCGACGGCCACCTGCGCTGGTATCAGGGCTACCACCACATCGTCGTCGACGCGTATGCGGTGCGCGCACTCACGCGCGCGGTCGCGGACGTGTGGAACGGCGGTAAGACTCCGACGTGGTCGTCGAGGATGCTCCTGGACGAGGAACTGGAGTACCGCGGTAGCGACCACGCGCGCATCGATTCCGAGGAGATCGCACGTCGAGCCGATCGCGTCGAAAACGCCGTGGCCCTGGCGGACAAGGCAGATCCGACGGAAACAGGGTGTTCAACCCTGGATTTCGCACAGTCGGACATCGACCTACCCGCCGACGCGCGCACACTGACCGCGGCGGTCCTGATGTACGTGTACCGAGTGTCGGGCCACAGAACCGTCACTGTGTCGACGGCTCTGCACACACGGTCCAACTCGGTCCGGCGAGAGCAGCTGGGAATGCTCTCTCGTACCCATCCGATGCGCGTGACGATCGAGCCGTCCGACCGGCTGTCCGACGTCGAAGCTGGGCTGGTCCCCGAACTCGACGCACTACGCGCTCATGGTCGAGCGGCAGGCTCGCCCACCCACTGCGCGAGCATCAACATGATGGTCTGGAAGAGTCCGATCTCGTTCGGAGATCAGCAGATTCGGATGCGTGGAGTCCGCCTGGGTCCGGTGGACGACATCGACTTCGCCGTCGAGAGCGAGCCGGGTCTCGGCACCGTGATCGACGTACGGGGTCCGCGAGCCGCGGCGCGAGTACACCGTGATCGGCTCCGGTCGTTCCTTCGCGCCCTTCGTTCCGACACTCCCGTGTCGGCACCGAACATTCTGTCCGACACCGAATACGAGTCTGTCGTGCACTCGTTCAACGACACGGCGGAGCCGACGCAGGAGCGCACGGTGCCCGCCGTGTTTCGCGAATCCGCGCGTCTGCACTCCGAGTCGGTCGCGGTGGTGGACGGCCCCCGCCGCATCACCTACGCCGAACTGCAACGACGGGTCGACGAGTTGGCGACCGAATTGTCCGCCCGTGGACTGACATCGGAACAGACGGTCGGTATCGGCATCGCCCGCTCCGCCGAGACCGTCGTCGCGGCCCTCGCGGTGATGGCAGCGGGCGGAGCCTTCGTACCGGTGGATCCGTCGTGGCCTCTGGCCAGGCGCGAGGATGTGGCCGCGCAGGCCCGAATCGGCCTCCTGTGCATCCGGTTCGACAGCGATGCGCTCGACTCCGTCGCATCGGTGCCCGTCGATCTCGAGAACTGGGTGCACGCGCACCACGCACACACGATGCCCGAGGCGGACATCCACGGATCTTCGTTGGCGTACGTCATGTTCACGTCGGGATCGACTGGAAAACCCAAGGGCGCGATGATCCGTCACGACGCAATCTGCGCTCGGATGGATTGGCAGACGAATCGACTGCTGAACTTCCGGAGAGACGACGCTGCCCTGTTCAAAGCACCACTGTCCTTCGACATCTCGGTCAACGAGTTCTTGCTTCCGCTCGTCAGCGGTGGACGGGTGGTCATCGCAGGCCCAGGTGACGAACGCGATCCGGACAGATTGCTCGACCTGATCGCGAACGAGCGCGTGACGTTCGTGTACCTCGTGTCGTCGATGCTCGACGTCTTGCTCGACATCGACGCCTCCGCCACTGGAGACCGCGCGGGGCGGCTGACTGGACTGCGGCACGTCTGGTGCGGCGGTGAGGTGCTCACGCCCTCACTGTTCGCGCGCTTCAGAGCGCAACTGGACACCACCCTGTACCACGGATACGGGCCCGCAGAAGCGACGATCGGCGTCTCGCACGTCGTGTATTCCGACACCGCCGACCGGATCGCCACATCCATCGGTGCACCGAACCCCAACACTGCGCTGTACGTGCTGGGCGAGGACCTTCGCCCGCTTCCGATCGGCACCGACGGCGAATTGTACGCAGCGGGTTACCTTCTGGGCCGCGGCTACGTTCACGCCCCAGCGTCGACCGCGTCCCGCTTCGTCGCGAACCCGTTCTGCGACAACGGCAGCCGTCTCTACCGCACCGGCGACAGGGCACGCTGGACGCCGGAGGGCACTCTCGAGTTCGCGGGCCGCGTCGACAACCAGGTCAAGATCCGCGGGATGAGACTCGAGCTGGAGGACGTCGAGTCGGTTCTCGCCGGTCATCCGGACGTGCGCCACTGTGCGGTCACGGTGCGCACCACGCCCGCGGGTTCGGCCTACCTTGCTGCATACGTGGTCCCCGTCGCCGGAGCCGAAACCGACGCGCGGCGAATTCGATCCTGGGCCGCGGACAATCTGCCCGAATACATGGTTCCGAGTGGAGTTCTCGTTCTGGAGTCATTCCCTCTGACTGCGAACGGAAAGCTCGATCGTCGTGCGCTCGGGGAACCGGAACTCGCCGGAAGCGAGGACTACCGCGCTCCGTCCACCCCGCGTGAAGCGACGGTGTGCAGTGCGTTCGCCGATGTGCTCGGTCGAGATCGGGTGGGTGCCGACGACGACTTCTTCTCCCACGGCGGCGACTCGCTTCTCGCGGTGCGCCTCGGCCAGTCGCTGGCACGACGCACCGGTCAGAGCGTCCCCATCAGTGCCGTGTTCGATCACCGGACCCCGTCAGCGCTGGCTCGTTGGCTCGTCGATGCGGCACCGGCGACCGTGCCGCTCACAACCGGAGGCGATGTGTCCGAACCGGTTCTGTCGGACGCACAACGCAGAATGCTGGCCCTGCATCAGTGGGCACCGCACAGCGCGTCGTACACGGTTCCTGTCGAGTGGCAGTTCGACGGCCCGATCGACAGCACGGCACTCGGTGCGGCTCTGCTCGACGTGGTGAATCGACACGCGATACTCAGAACCGTCTACCCCGATCACGAACGGCCGGTCGTTCTCGACACGGTCGATTCCGTGCTCGACGTGACCGAGGTGTCCCCGGCACCCGAGTCGATCGTGTTCGACGTGACCGAGGAGCCACCCGTCCGAGCCTGGTGGAACCGGACGAACAACCGCCTCACCGTCGCGTTTCATCACATCGCCACCGACGACCGATCCGAATCCGTCTTCCGGTCCGATCTCGCAGCCGCATACGCCGCGAGAGCGAACGGCGTAGAGCCCGAGCTACCCACGCTCGCAGTGCAATACGGCGACTTCGCCTCCTGGTCGCACGACGTGCTCGGGACGTCCGACGACCCCACGTCCACGGCGTCGCGCATGCTCGCGCACTGGAAGCGGACCTTGGCCGAGCCCCCGGTGTCGCCGCTGGCACGAACCGGAGCGGTGGGTGACGCCGGCGAGACGCTTCACTTCGCACTCTCGTCCGCAGACGCGGATGCTCTCCGCCGTGCTGCGGCCGACGCAGGAGTGAGCCTGTTCATGATGTGCCACGCGGCCACCGCACTTGCGGTGTCCGCCATGACCGGTGCCACCGACATCCTGGTGGCTGCTCCCGTGTCGCTACGCACCGATTCCGCGCTCGACGCCTCGATCGGATGTTTCCTCAACACGCTGATATTGCGAACCCGGATGGTCGGAGACGAGACTCTCGATCGATTCCTGCACGGCGTCCGATCCGCGGATCTCTCTGCCTTCGATCACCAGGCACTCGCGTACGAGGACGTCGTCTCGCAGTGCGGACTCTCGGACACCACGGTTCCGTCGGTCATGACGGTCCTCCTCTCCGACACCGGCGAGGACACCCGCCTGCAGCTGGGCACACAGGACGGTCGCCGGGAGGCACCGAGCACCGCTACCGCCAAGTTCCCGATCACGTTCACCGTCGACGATCGCGGATCGTCGATGGCGTACTCGGTCGAATATGCAACCGCCGTACTGGACGCGGACCTCGCAGAACAGTACGCGCGCAGCTTCTCCCACGCTCTTCGCACACTTGCGGACGATCTGTCGGTCCCGGTGTCGAGGCGCACCCTCACCGACCCCTCCGTCACCGGTCTCGTGGCCGACACCTGGGCACACGGTGAACCCGCACCGATGGCTGAATCCGTTCTGCCCCAGCTCGTTTCCGACACCATCCGCGCACACCCCGATCGCGTTGCGGTGGTGCACCGTGATCACACGGTCGATTTCGCGCAACTCGACCGCGATGCCGATGCACTCGCAGGCGCGCTCCTCGACGCAGGTGTCGGACCGGACGACGTGGTGGGGGTTCATGTGCCGCGCTCGTACGAGCTGGTGCTGTCACTGGTGGCCGTGCACCGCGCGGGCGCTGCATATCTTCCGCTCGACTCGGGGTTGCCCGAGGAACGGCTGAGATACATTGCCGCGGATGCCGAATTACGCGTCGTCCTCAGCACCGAACTTTCGCTTCCGTTCACCGACGTCGCCGTCCTCGACCCGTCGAACACATCCGCCACCGGCACCCGGCCGGTACCCGCACCGCTGCGACCGGACAACACGGCCTACGTCATCTACACCTCCGGTTCCACCGGAAAACCGAAGGGCACCGCGGTGTCTCATCGCGCGGCGGTGAACAGACTGGAGTGGATGCGCGATCGATACGACGTCGGAATCGACGACCGCATTCTGCAGAAGACGCCTGCCGGTTTCGACGTGTCGGTGTGGGAGTTCTTCCTGCCCCTGATCACCGGCGCGACCCTGGTCGTCGCCGATCCCAACGGTCACACCGATCCCGAGTATCTTCATCGCCTCATCGACGATGCCGGGGTCACCATCGCCCATTTCGTTCCGTCGATGCTCACCGAGTATCTCGCCGGTACTCCCCTCGACAACGCGCCCAACCCCACACTTCGCCTGCTCGTGTGCAGCGGAGAAGCTCTGCCGCGCAGCACTGCCCGCCGGGCTCTCGACGCACTGCCGCACGTCAGGTTGGACAACCTCTACGGCCCCACCGAAGCTGCTGTCGACGTCACGGCGCACCGGGTACGCTTTGACGACGAGGCCGCGTCGGTGCCGATCGGAGCGCCGGTGAGAAACACCAGCACGTACGTTCTCGATCACGCGCTGCGACCGGTTCCACCCGGCGCACCCGGCGATCTCTACCTCGGTGGAGTACAGCTGGCACGTGGCTACACCGGTGCGCCTGCCCTGACCGCCGGGCGATTCGTCGCCGACCCGCACTCCGGAGACGGACGCAGGCTGTATCGCACAGGCGACCGCGCCCTCTGGTCGGCCACAGGTGAATTGGTGTACCTCGGACGTGACGACGACCAGGTCAAGTTGAACGGCATGCGGGTCGAACTCGGCGAGATCGTGGACGCGTTGGTGACCGTGCCCGGGATCGACAATGCTGCTGTGCTGGTCCGTGACGGCTCGCTGATCGCATACGTGGTCACGAGTGCGGGTACCGATCTCTCCGACGGCGACGTCGTCCGATCGTTGTCCACCACGCTTCCGCGACACATGATTCCAGCCACCTGTGTGCGTCTCGATTCGCTTCCGACGACGTCGAACGGAAAGCTCGACCGGCGTGCGTTACCCGACCCGGTTCGGGTCGAGGCCGCCGACGAGCCTGCTCGAACCGAGACCGAGAGGGCGGTGGCGGCGGCGTTCGCCGACGCACTGGGCATCCGCAGCGTCGGTCGCACCACCGACTTCCTGGCTGCAGGCGGTCACTCGATGGGCGCCATCGCCGTGCTCGGCCGTATCCGCCGAGAACTGGGTGTTCGGATTCCTCTGGGCGGGTTCATGTCCGAGCCAACCGTGCACGCCGTGGCCCGGTTGTGTGAGTCCTCGTCGCCGTGCGACATCCGGACGACCGAGAACGTCGCCCGGCGTGATCGATCGGCGCTCACACCGGGCCAGTTCCGCATGTGGATGGACTGGAACGTCCGTGGCACCGGAGCGACCTACAACGTTCCACTCGCGTGGCGCAGATCCGAGTCCGTCGACACCGAGGCGCTCGGTGCGGCGCTGCGAGACGTGGTCGAGCGGCACGAGATTCTCAGGACGGTGTATCCGAGTCCGGCCGGAGAGCCCACTGCGAGGATCGTGCCGGTACCCGAGACCATCATGGTCTCCACCGAGGAGAGCGTCACCGATGTCGTGCGGACGGCGTTCGACCTCGGTACCGACATCCCGATCCGCGCATTCACCACCGCTGAGCACTTCGTGATCGTGGTGCACCACATCGCATTCGACGAGTGGTCACGTGATGTGCTGCTCGACGACCTGACCTTCGCGTACTCGGCGCGCTCGGCGGGACACCGTCCCTTGTGGCACTCCGACGCCACCCAGTACGCAGACGTCGAAGAACCCGTCGACATCGATTCCGGACTCGACTCGTGGATGCAGGTACTGAACGGGGCACCCGAATCGACCGAACTGCCCCTCGATCGGCCCAGACGAGCCCGCCGAACCGACACCCGAACGGCGGGCAGCGTGCAGCGGAACCTGCCTCGGGGCGCAGTTGCGGGCCTGAAGTCCGTTGCGGTACGGACCGGTACGACGATGCCGATGCTCACCTCGGCCGTGGTTGCAGTGGCCCTCGCCGGCAGTGGGGCCGGTGACGACGTCTGCATCGGTCTGCCGGTATCCACCCGCGCCGGCGCTCCGGACACCATCGGCTACTTCCTCAACACCGTCGTCCTCCGCGTCGACCTGTCCGGATCACCGAGCCTTCGGACCGTCGTCGACCGTGTGCGCGGCGCAACGCTGAACGCATACGACCTCGCTCATGTGCCGTTCGAGCGCGTGGTCGCCGCATCCGGCTCCGAGTCACTGTTCGACGTGATGGTGGTGCACCAGGTGCCACCGCGGAGGTCTTCCGAACTGACGCTGGGAGATTCGGTACTGGAACCGGAGGCCGTGTCGACGCACACCGCCAAATTCGACGTGCTCGTGGAGTTCGCCGAGAGCGTCGACGGCCTTGCCGTGACGATCGACTACGCCACCGATGTGTTCGACGACGACACTGCCCTCGCTCTGCTGGAACGGCTGGTGAACAACGCCACCGCTCTGGCAACCGATCCGGCGGTCTCGATCGCCGAGTTGGGCGGTCCCTCGGCCGCCGAGGCAGACGCCGTCGCGCAATGGAACGACACCTCGTTCCCGGCCGACGACGCCACCCTGATCGATCTGCTCGACGGCGGTGCAGCACACCGCCCGGACGCGGTGGCAGTTCGGTTCGCCGGGAGCGACCTGACATTCCGTGAACTGACCGATCGCAGTGAGGCTCTCGCGCGTCGACTGTCCGAGTTCGGAGCGCGGCCCGGCTCGGTGGTCGCCGTCGCCGTTCCCCGATCGCTCGAACTGTTGGTCTCGATCATGGCCGTGATCCGTTCCGGGGCGGCGTATCTGCCTCTGGACACGAGCTACCCCGAGGACCGGATTCGCTTCACCGTCGAGGATGCTCGGCCGATAGCGATCGTGGGCCGACCCGGCGACGTCGAGTTCGCAGACGGCACAACACCGGTGGTGGATCCGCTCGATTCCTCGACCGCGATGCCGTCGACGACGCTTGTTCGCCCGGCACCCGACGATGCCGCCTACGTCATCTACACCTCGGGGTCGACGGGGCGCCCGAAAGGCGTTGTCAACACACATCGGGCCATCGTCGGACACCTTCGATGGATGCAGGACGAGTACCGGCTCGGCCACGACGACGTGGTTCTGCAGAAGACTCCCGCGGGCTTCGACGTGTCGGTGTGGGAATTCTTCCTCGCTGCGACCGTCGGTGCATCGACCGTGCTGGCCGAGCCCGATGGGCATCGTGACCCGCAGTACATCGGCCGGGTGATCCGAGAAGAAGCGGTGACCATCATCCACTTCGTCCCGCCCATGCTCGACGCGTTTCTCTCTGCCACCGATGCGTCCGCGTGCACCTCGCTTCGTCGGATCATCTGCAGTGGTGAAGCATTGCTCCCGGATCTGGCGCGTCGCGCTCGGGCAGCTCTTCCCGGCGTACGACTGGACAATCTGTACGGCCCGACGGAGGCCGCGATCGACGTGACCGCGTACACCGTCGCCGACGTGGACCCCCGGTCCTCGGTCCCGATCGGAACGCCTGTGCACAACACAGGTATTCGCATTCTGGACTCTCACCTTCGGCCGGTTCCTCTCGGTGTGGCGGGAGATCTGTACATCGCGGGGATACAACTCGCGCGGGGATATCACCGGCGCCCGTCCCTCACCGCATCGCGATTCGTCGCCGATCCACACGGGTCCCCGGGTGATCGTCTCTACCGCACGGGTGACATCGCCCGGTGGCGGCGCAGCGGGGAC
This sequence comes from Rhodococcus sp. 14-2483-1-2, assembly GCF_002259405.1. Taxonomy (GTDB): domain Bacteria; phylum Actinomycetota; class Actinomycetes; order Mycobacteriales; family Mycobacteriaceae; genus Rhodococcoides. Next base: position 136,119 of record NZ_NPFW01000006.1, read on the forward strand.
ATCGAATTTCTCGGGCGAGCCGACGACCAGATCAAGATTCGCGGCCAGCGGGTGGAGCTCGGCGAGGTTGCCGCCGCCATCACCGACGAATGCCCCGACATCGAGTCCGCGGTAGCCGTGGTGCGCGACGGTTCGATCATCGCTTACGTGGTGGCTCGCGTATCCGGCTCTCTGCCTGTAGATATCGACGATCGACTCCGGCAGCGTCTGCCCGAGCACATGGTTCCGGCAGCGATCGTCCCGCTCGGTGCGATACCCGTCACCGTCAACGGCAAGCTCGACCGCCGCGCGCTTCCGGAGCCGGCCGTCGAAGCTCGTGATCATCGCGCACCCGATACCGATGCCGAACGCGCACTGCTGCACATTGCCGAGAACGATCTGGGCCTGCGTATCGGCCTCGACGACGACTTCTTCCGATCGGGCGGAGACAGCATCAGCGCGGTTCTGCTCGCCGCCAAAGCAACTCGAACGGGTCTGACGTTCACCGTCCGCGATGTGTTCGAACTCCGCACGTTGGCCGACATCGCCCGGCGCAGCGCTGCATCCGCGCAGTACCGCTCCCCCGCACGCACAACGACGGCATCGCCGGGTACCCCGGTGCCACTGCCCACCGGGGTACGCGCAGCGAAGAACGCCGGGATCGTCGAACACGTGCACACCGTCAGCACGCCCGTTGCCCGCCCGCTGTCCGCCGACGACCTCGTCGAGATCGAACGGTCGCTTCGGGAACGCAACGAAGGGCTGCGGTTGGCGATCGACACACGGCGAAAGACGTTGTGGCGCGCCCGTATCGTGCCGCCGGACGGACCATCGGCCGAACCTCTCGACACGTCCTCGGGACGGGGGTACCGCATCGAGTCGGTGGCCTCGTCCGACGGCCCACACGTCGAGGTGACGGTCCACGCACTGATCGGCGACGACACCACAGCGCGCGACCTCGCCGCGGCCGTGGCGGCTGTGGCCGCCGGCCGGTCGCCCGAGGACATCCGCTCGCATCACCGCCCGACCTCCGACGAAGGAGCTCAACTCCGTGCATGACACCACCTACGCAGCTCGTTCGGTCGGCACGACACTGTCCGCCGCACAAACGGACATGTGGATTGCGCACCAGGCCGACCCGACCAGCGCCGCATTCAACATCGGCTTCGAGATCTCCTTCCCCTCGGACCTCGACGTCGACAGACTGCTCACGTCCATCGATTCGGTCCTCGACCGATACCGAGGCGGACGGTCCCGCTTCACCACCGATCACGACGGCAGGCCCGTCCGCATCTCGTCCGACGCTCGAATCGTCACCACGCTGGTCGACGGACGTGGACAGGATGCAGTAGCGACGACGGCGGTCCTCGCCGCGAAGGATCTGAGCACCCCGCTCGATCTCGAATTCGATCAGCTGATGAGCTCGGTACTGGTGTCGAGCGACAACGGTCACGTGTGGTACTTCCGCGCACACCACATCGTTCTCGACGCTGCGGGTGCGGTGCTGCTCGCGACCGCTGTCACCGACACGTACGTCCACGGCGACACGGACCGCAGCCCCTGGCTCGCCGACAGTGCTGTGGCCGAGGATGTTTCGTACCGGGAGTCCGAGCAGTTCCTGCGCGACCGCGAGTTCTGGCGCACGCGGCTCGCAGCGGCCGCACCTCCGATCACGTTGCTACCGATGCCTGCAGCCCCCACCGGGTCGGTGTACGAGAGAAGGACGGACCTGCCCGCCCATCTGGTCGGTGCGCTTGGCGGCCTCGCCGAATCCGCTCGGGTACGGCCGGCGCACGTCTATCTCGCCGTCTACGCGGCGTTCGTGCACCGCTGGTCGGGAGAACGAGACGTGACCCTGACGTTGCCCACCGCTGCACGGACCACGGACCTGTTGCGCTCCGAACCGTGCACCGTCTCGACGACTCATCCGTTGACGGTGCGTATCGAGCCGCTCGACAGCGTCGCCGACGTCGCACGAAAGATCAGGAGTTCGCTGGCCGAATCGCATCCCCACCGCCGCTACCGCGGCGAGGACATGATCCGCGATCGCGCGCTCGGACAGCCGAGCACAGCCGGACGCTCGTTCGGTCCTGGCGCGAACATCATTGTCGGGGAGGTCGATTCGCACGGTATCGGCTGGTCGGGACAGGCACTGAGCGTAGGGCCGTTCAACGACCTCGAGTTCGTTCTGACCTGCATCGGGCCGTCCGCGCCCGTCACGGTTCAGATGCGAGGGGACCGCGCCAGTGCCTCCGATATCGACACGCGCTTCGACGCACTGGCCGTTCTACTGGCCGCGATCGGCGCCGCACCCGATCTGCCGATCAGCGAACTGACGTTGGTCGACGAACCGACCGGATCACGGATCGTCCACGCCTTCAACGACACCGACTCCGTGATCGACCGCACCCCGGTACCCGACATGTTCGCCGAGCGCGCGCGTGATCGTCCCGGCAGCATCGCCATCGTCGACGGTACGCGCCACATCACCTACGAGCGTGCCGCCGCGATGGTCGAGCAGCTGGCGTCCACGCTCGTCGCGAACGGCCTTCGCGCCGAGGACGTCGTGGCCCTGAGCATGCCGCGCTCGGCGGAAATGGTGATCTCTCTGCTGGCCGTCCTGCGGGCAGGCGGCGCGTTCGTACCGTTGGACCCGTCCTGGCCACGGGACCGACGAGAACGCGTACTCACCGATTCCGGCACACGAGTCGTTCTCTCGCATCCTGATTCGGCGCACCTCGACGATTCCTCCGTCGTGCCGAACGAGACGGTCGTGAACCTCGACGACTGGCAGTTCGATCACCCGGCGGTCCGTTGCGAGTTCGAGGCTCTCACGGCCGATCGGCTGGCCTACGTCATCTTCACGTCGGGATCCACCGGCCGACCCAAGGGTGCCATGATTCGACACGGTGCGATCTCCGAACGCCTGAACTGGCAGCGGACGGACATCCTCGGTTTCGGCGCGGACGACGCGGCACTGTTCAAGGCACCGTTGGCATTCGACATCTCGATCAACGAGATCCTGCTGCCGCTGGTGTGCGGTGGCCGCGTCGTCGTCGCGAAGGACGGCGGCGAGCGGGACCCGTTCTATCTCCTCGACACCATCGCCCGCGAACGCGTGACGTTCGTCTACCTGGTGTCGTCGATGCTCGAGTCACTGCTGCACCTCGACACCGACAACGCCCTGTCCGGGTTGCGGCACGTCTGGTGCGGCGGAGAGGTCCTCACCCCTGACCTGTTCTCCCGCTTTCGGGATCGACTGGACACGACCCTCTACCACGGTTATGGGCCGGCCGAGGCGACCATCGGTGTCTCCCATGTGATCTACCACGACGCGGACGACCGAATCGCCACTTCCATCGGTCGACCGAACCCCAACACTCAACTCTACGTTCTCGATTCACGACTTCGCCCGGTCCCGATCGGGTGCGGCGGCGAACTCTACGCAGCAGGGGCGCTGCTCGGACGCGGATACCGCAACGCGTCGGCGCTGACCGCGGCACGATTCGTGGGCAACCCGTTCGCAGCCGACGGCTCGGCGATGTACCGGACCGGCGACCTCGCCCGGTGGCGGTCGGACGGCTCACTCGACTTCCTCGGTCGGGCCGACAACCAGGTCAAGATTCGCGGCATGCGGTTGGAATTGGAAGACATCGAATCGGCACTGTCCGACCACCCCTCGGTGCGCTACGCCGCGGTCACCGTCCTGCACCGAGAGTCGGGAGACGTGCTGAGTGCGTACGCGATCCCCACGGATCGCGAAGGCATCGATCGCGAACAGCTGCAGACGGTCCTGACGTCGTGGTTACAGAGCAAGCTCCCCGAGTACATGGTCCCCACGTACATGACCATCCTCGACGACGTCCCCGTCACCGCGAACGGCAAGCTCGACCGCAGAGCGCTCCCGGAACCGACAGCGAACCCCGCGGGTCGCGACGCTCCTCGCACCGAGATCGAGAAGCGTCTGTGCCTGGTCTTCGCGGCGGTGCTGTCCGTGCCGAACATCGGTGTTTCCGACGACTTCTTCTCTCTCGGCGGTCATTCGCTGATGGCGCTACGACTGGCGGTTGCACTGCACGCCGAGTTCGGTGTCCGCGTCGGTTTGCCCGTGTTGTTCGATCATCGGACGGTCGCCTCACTCGGCGCAGCAATCGATTTCACTGCAGGTGCTCAGGTCGGCAGGCCAGGTGACCATTCGGACGCCGACGGGGCACCCGTGTCGTTCGGGCAGGAACAACTACTGTTCCTGGAGAGCCTGTCCGGCCCGTCCACGGCGTATCTGCTCACGCTCGATCTCGAACCGGACGAGCCTCTCGACCCCGTCGCCCTGCACCGAGCCGGCGTGGAACTCGTTGCGCGACATCCCATTCTGCGCACCGTGTATCCGGCCGGTTCGGGCGACTGGACCCAACACGTTCTGTCGGTCGACGAGGCAGCCGACAAGTTCCGCGTCGAACCGACAGTCACGGTGCCGACGCCCATCGATCTGCAGTCCGAGCTGCCGATTCGGCTGTCCTGCGACGCAACCCGATTACGCATCACGCTGCACCACATCGCGTGCGATCAGGAGTCGGTGAAGATTCTGGTCGACGAGCTCGCCGCGGCGTACGGGCGCTCTCTCGGCAACGCCGCAGACCCACTGCCGTCGACGACGCACACCGCCGCGACGTACGCGCAGTTCGCGCGGTGGCAGCGTGAGACCGCAACCGATCGGTCCGACCTCGACTTCTGGGTCGAGCGACTCGGCCACGTTCCTCCGGTCACTGCGCTCCCGCACGACTTCGAGCGCAGGGCCGACGCCGGCGGCACCGGAGAACTGGTGACCGTTCCGTTGTCCGACGAACTGTCGGACGCCATCGATCGATCCACGAGCGAAAATGCGGTCACCCCACTCGTACTGCTGCACACTGCCGTCGCAATGGTGTTGCGAGCCAGAGGTTCCGGTGACATCGTCCCGATCGGCACCGCGGTGGACAGTCGCAATGATGCACAGTTGGCAAGCACGGTGGGCTTTTTCGTCAATACTGTCGTGCTCTCGGCATCGGTCGACGACGCGCTGACGTTCACCGAGTTGGTCGATCGAGTGCGCTCGAGCGATCTGGAGGCGTACGACCACCGCGACGTGCCGTTCGAAGCAGTCGTCGCGACCCTCGACCCGCCGCGGACACCGGGTGTCAACCCGTTGTTCCAAGTCATGATCGCGGACGTCGACGATCGCCCGATCCGTCCGAACTTCGGACACGTCGGCACCCGTTCGGCTTTCGGGGGCGGATCGCTGGCTGCGAAGTTCGACCTGACGTTCGGAATCGGGTTCACCGCCGACGGCCGACGCTCGCTCACCCTCGTGTACGACCGCGACCTCTTCACCGAGACGACCGCGCGGACGCTGCTCTCCGGGGTCCACGCCGTCCTCGTGCAGGGCACTCGTCATCCGCGACTCGTGGTGGCCGAGATCGCTGTACCGACCACCCCAGGATCGTCCGGCACCGCCCGGCTCGCACCGGCGCAACTGAGGATGCTCGATGCCGGAATCTCGGACGACGCCTGTGTCGAATGGACGGTGCCGGGCGGGTCGCCGGCCACCGCCTACCGACTGATGGCGGAATTCGACGCTCTGCGGATGACCCTCGTTCGCGACGGCGACGGTGGGCGGCACATCGCGATCGCCTCGGTGGACGATGCCATCGCACGCCCGCTCGATGGGACCATCGACGTCGGCTCGAGACCGGTCACCGCAACCGAATCCGAGTCCGGCACCGTACTACGCGCCCATCCGTTGTTCGTCGATGCCGAATCGTGGCCACCCGTCGCGGTGGACTCGACGCTCGACTTCGCGGACTACCTGCGCGAGTTGGATTCTCGTGCGACGGATCTCGGGATCGTCGAGCATGCAGAAGCCTGGCTGGACTTCGGCGACGACGTGCTGGAAGCCACCGTCACCGAGTTCCCGGCCGGAGAACCTGGAACGGCCGATGCAGACGTGTGGGACACCGCGGATGCGCTGGACACCGCGGATGCGCTCGATACCGACCGCACCCGCGCTGCCGCACTGATCGCCCTGGCGCGCACTCTCACCGATCTCGGTGCCGGCGAGGCGTGGTTGGTCGAGATCGACGAACCCGACCGGGATGGACACGCTCGTACGATCGGGCATCTGCGCAGAAGGTATCCGTTCTCCCTGAGTTCGGCGGATGCCCAGAGGAGCATCGACGAATTCCTGAATGCGCACAGGGACGATCCGGACCCGTCGACCTACGACGTGGCCGCATACACGAGCGAACACACGGTCGGTGTGTTCGAGGAGATGCCACGAGCAACCGTCGCTCTCGTCATCGGCCGATCTCCACAGTTCACGGAGATGCGCAGCTCTGCACCGACGTTCGCGTTGACGACGGGCTCGTCGATCCGCGCTCGTGTGACGGCGGCGGACCGGGCTCTCGGCGGCCTACCGGTAGCGGATGCCGCTCGAACCTGGGCCTCACACTTGCGGACCGCGCTCACCGATGCGCGGCGCAACGGGGATTCGGCGGACCTCGTTCCCCTGCTGTCGGACATGGATGCGGCTCGGTTGCGGCGGAGTTTCGGACCGGTGCGGCACGTGTGGCCGCTCTCGCCCCTCCAGACCGGCCTGTTGTTTCACCTGCTCGCCGGGAGCGAGGGCGAGGCGGACGTCTACGTCTCGCAGACCGTGGTCGAGCTGTCGGGACACATCGATCGAGACCGCCTCGCCGCGGCAGCGAGGGCATCGATCGACAAATTCCCCAACGTTGCAGTGGGTTTCGCCGAGATCGGTGATCGCGCAGTGCAGGTGGTTCCGGAGACGTTCGATGTTCCGTGGACGTACCGCACCGGCAGTGATGTCGACGGGTTCGCCCGCGAACAGGCGTCGATACCGTTCGACGCCTCGAACCCGCCGCTTCTTCGCTTCGGTCTTCTGTCCGACGGACCGACCCATCATCATCTCGTCTTCACGGCGGAGCACATTCTGCTCGACGGGTGGTCGATCTGGCGATTCCTGATGTCCGTCCTCGACAGCTACACCGACGAGGAGGTCGAACGCAGCAGATCCACAGCATCTTTCGGCACTTACCTGGCGTGGCTCTCTCGACAGGACCTGCCCGCCGCCGAGAGAGAATGGCAGAGATATCTCGGAGGGATAGACGAGCCCACCCTCGTCGCTCCGCGCCGCCGATCGCTCGGTGCGACGTCGTCGTCGAACTCTCGGGACCTACGCGTGACCGTGGATCCCGTGGTGTCCCAGGGTCTGCTCGAGGTCGCTGCCACCGCGGGCGTCACCCTCTCGACGGTGTTCGAGGCGGCGTGGGGAATGACACTGCGTCGCATTCTGGGCACCGACGACGTGCTCTTCGGATCGGTGGTGTCGGGACGCCCACCCGAGATCGACGGAATCGACACCACGATCGGGTTGCTGTTCAACACTCTTCCCACACGATTCACCTCGAACCCGTCGCACACGGTGACCGAGATGCTGCAGAAAGCCCAGCAGGACAAGCTACTTCATCTGACGCACCCGTACGTCACCCTGTCGGCGCTGCTGCAGATGTCGGGACACCGCGCACTGTTCGACACACTGTTCGTCTTCCAGAACACCCCGGTGATCTCACCGGAAACACCGTTCGGTCCGCCGGGCAGCCGGGTGCGCGTCGAGAACGTGACGCTGCGCGACGCGACGCACTACCCGCTGTCGATAGTCGTCGACCCGGACGCCGGGTCCACCTCGGCCCCGACTGCCGGGCTGCGGGTGATGTTCCAGGAGGACGTCGTCGACGAAGTGACGGTACGCGAGTGGATCGACACCTTCACCCGGACGCTCGACGCGATCACGAAGAACGTCGACGGTCTCGTCGCACGCTGCGACCCACTCACCGACGCGCAACGCGACCTGCTGGTGCACCGTTTCAACGACACGGCGCGTGCTGTCCCGGAGTTGTCCGTCTACGACCTTCTGCTGCGCCAGGCCGAGAGTTCTGCATCGTTTCCCGCGGTTCGTGCAGGCGACACCGTCATGACCTATGCACAGCTGGTCGAGCGAGCGAACCGAACCGCCCGTGTCCTGCTGTCGCTCGGAGCGGGGCCGGACCGTCGGGTTGCGTTGTTGCTCCCCCGATCCGAGGACATGGTGGTCGCGTTGTTCGCGGTGTTCGCGGCACACAGTGCGTACGTGCCGATCGACCCCGAACACCCGCAGGACCGGATCGGTCACATGCTCGCGGTGTCCCAACCCGCGGTGATCCTGACGGATTCGTCTCTCGTCGATCGGCTTCCCGAGCATCTTCGGACTGCGCCGAGCACGGTGCTTCTGGATCTGTCGCGTGAGGCGATCGACGACGCATCCGGCGCGGCCGTGACCGACGACGATCGCGGCGCACACACCGATCTCGACCAACTCGCCTACGTCATCTTCACGTCCGGCTCCACCGGGCGCCCCAAGGGTGTGGCCGTGCCGTACCGAGGTCTGACGAACATGTTCTACAACCACGAGGCCGCCATCTTCGAGCCGGTTCTTCTCCGTCAGGGCGGCCGACGGATCAGGATTGCGCACACCACGTCGTTCTCGTTCGACGCCTCCTGGGAGCAGCTGCTGTGGCTGCTCGCGGGCCACGAGGTGCACGTGATCGACGAGGATCTGCGACGCGACCCGGAACAACTGCTCGAGTACTACGACGAGCACCGGATCGATGCATTCGACGTGACGCCCACGTACGGAGAACATCTCGTCGATCAAGGACTGCTGGACCGCGAGCGTTGCCGGGATTCGGCATCCGGGTCGGTCGATTCCGGAGCGACGGGCGTGGTGTTCGTCTCGCTCGGCGGGGAGGCCGTCGGAGACGGTCTGTGGGATGCGTTGCGCTCCGCCCCCGGTGTGGACGGCTACAACCTCTACGGGCCGACCGAATACACGATCAACGCACTCGGTGCCGATGTCGCCGACACCGAGCGGCCGAGCCTCGGGCGACCGATCGCGAACACCGCGGCGTACGTACTCGATTCCACTCTGTCACCGGCACCCATCGGTGCAGTCGGCGAATTGTATTTGGCCGGAGCGGGATTGGCACGGGGATACTTCGCGATGCCGTCCATGACCTCGGACCGTTTCGTCGCCTGCCCGTTCGGTGCACCTGGTGCACGGATGTACCGGACCGGTGATCTGACGAGGCGTCGCCCCGACGGCACACTCGACTACCTCGGGCGAGCCGACGATCAGGTCAAGATTCGCGGTCATCGCATCGAGCCGGCCGAGATCTCGAACGTCTTGACCGCGCAGGATCGTGTCGCTCGCGCTGCGGTCGTCGCCGTGACCGGTTCGGCCGGAGATCGCGCACTGGCCGCGTACATCGTCCCCGAGAAGGGTGCCGCGATCGACGTTGCGATCGTCAAAGCCGCTCTGCGTCAGCAGCTTCCCGCGTACATGGTTCCGTCCGCCATCACGGTGGTCGACGATGTACCACTGACCGTCAACGGCAAGTTGGACACCCGTGCACTGCCTGCACCGGAGTGGGATGCCGCGGCGGCAGATTCGGCCGACGCGGAAAACGCACTCGAACAAGCGATCGCAGACATCTTCGTCGAGATTCTCGGAACCACGCGGGTAGGCCGTGACGACGACTTCTTCGCACTCGGCGGGCACTCGCTGCTCGTCGTCCGCCTGACGCGTCGACTCGAGTCCGTGCTCGGCCGATCCGTCGGAGTTCGAGACGTCTACGCCCGGCCGACGCCTGCCGCACTCGCCGAAACCGCCGCGTCGGGATCGGAATCCGGAACGATGCTCGATCCGGTGTTGCGGCTGCGCGACGCAGGGCCGAACACGGTGTTCTGCTTCCAGCCCGCAGGTGGCCTGGCGTGGTCGTACATGGGCCTGGTGCGTTTCCTTCCCGCTCCCACTTCGGTAGTGGCACTGCAGGATCCGTACCTGTCCGATGGCGAGATCGAACTCGACACGTTCGACGCCCTGGTCGACGACCAGTACCGCCGAATGCGCGAGGTGTCGCCCTCCGGCCCCTATCATCTGCTCGGGTGGTCGTTCGGCGGCCAGATCGCCCACGAGGTGGCCGCACGGCTCCACGCTGCGGGTGAGACCGTTGCGTCGCTCGTGCTGCTGGATTCGTTCATCGTTCCGTCCGACGCACCGGCACAGGAGCAGATGGAGTCCCAGCGCGAGGACATCGCGGCCTACGTACGCAGCGACTCGCTCCTCGGTGCGCTCGACGACACCACCAGAGAGCGACTCGTGTCGGCTCACGTACGCCACCTCCGGTTGACGGCCTCGGCAGACCCCGCACCGTTCGACGGCGACGCACTCCTCGTGTCCGCCACCGAAGGGCTCGATCCCGACTTCGGTGCGCAACGAGAGACGTTGTGGCGGGAGCGAATCCGCGGTGAACTTCGGGTGGATCCCTATGATCTGCCGCACCTCGCACTCGGGCAGGCACGCGGATGGAATGCCATCGGCCCTGCCGTCGCCCAGTACATCCTCGAGAGGAGTAGATGACCCCCTTCGACACGTTCGACCATCCACGATCGACTACGAAAGCAGACACATGATCGACTCCCGAGCCCACACTTCGAGCAGATTCCGATCCGCACCCCGCGCCCTCACAGGAGGTATCGCGGTTCTCGTGCTCGCCGCTGCCGCAGCGTGCAGCAGTGGCACCGCCGACACCGACGATGCCGGCACCCAGGTCGTCGACCTGAACGCGAACCCGGCCGCGTGCAGCGAGAACGACCGCGTCGACACGGTCGACCGCGCGTCAGGACCGTTCACGTACACCGACGGCCGCGGACGGACCATCTCCCTCGATTCACAACCGAGCAGAATCATCGCCGACGAGGAATCGGCCGCAGCGCTGATGTCGTACGGAATCAAGCCCATCGCCATCTGGTCGACGACTCCGATGAGCACCAGCCCCATTCTGAGCTGCTCCGATCTCACCGGCATCGAATCGGTCGGCGAGAGCTGGGGCACATTCGATTTCGAGAAAGCCGCCAGCCTCGAACCGGATCTGGTCATCGGTGAGTTCAACCCACGATTCGGCCAATTCGGCAAGCTGACCACCACGGCCGACTCGTCCAAGGCCGACACGATCGATCAGCTCGCTCCGACCCTCGGGGTCACCTTGGACACGACGTCGACCGCCAAGACCATCGAGAACTACGCCGGACTCGCGTCCTCGCTCGGCGTCGACCTCGACACCCCGCAACTGGCAGACATCAAGGCCGACTACGACGCTGCCGTCGACAACTTCAAAAAGGTTGCCTCCGAACGCCAGGACCTCACCGGAGTCGGAGTCTGGCCCCTCGATGTCGCGTACGTCCTCGATCCGTCTGCGGATCCGGACTTCAGCGACTACGAAAGCTGGGGCTTGAAGATGTACACCCCTGACGGCACCGACGACGGATACTGGAAGAAGGTGTCCTGGGAGAACGTATCGAGTGTCGATGCCGATGTCGCATTCGTCTACCACGACGTTGCCAACGCAGCTGATGTGAAGCTTGCCGACATTCCGAGCCGCTACCCCGGTTTCGACACCATCGCCGCCGTCGACAAGCAACAGATGGTGCTGTGGGACTACGGCGCCAACAAGAGCTACAGCCGCTACACCAACACGATCAACGTCTACGCGGACGCACTGTCCAAGGCACAGAAGGTCACTGCCGAGTAATTCGGCGGACCGTGAGCTACGGGGTCACCGGCAGACATCTGCCGGTGACCCCGTACTTCGTCGAGGCGGCCTCTACAGCGCCGCTGCGATCTCTCCGGCCTGCCGGTCCAGTTCGGCTCGTTGCGGCGACGACGGCCGAGCCCGCAGGCCGAAGCCGTCGCCGATCATTCGTGGGATGACGTGCAGATGCACGTGGAAGATTTCCTGACCGGCCACCGTGCCGTCGGCGAGAAAGAAGTTGACCCCGGCGACACGCGGATTGCTGGCACGCACAGCGGCGGCCACCTTCTGTCCCACCACGAACAGGTGCGCGCCGATCTCCGGCGGCAACTCCGCCAGCGTCCGATACTGCTCCTTGGGCACCACCAACACATGTCCGCTGGTGAGCGGCCTGATGTCCATGAACGCAATCGCTGTCTCGTCCTCGTGGACGCGAGAAGCCTCGGCCGTCCCGGCAATGATCTCGGCGAAAATCGTGTAGGGGTTCACAGCCACCGAGCGTAGGCGCTCGATCCTCTGACGCTGCGGGGCCCGGACCCGGAGACTACTGTTTGCCGATGAGCATCGGCGGGGTTCTCTTCGACATCGACGGCGTCCTGGTGTCGTCGTGGCAGGCGGTGCCAGGGGCAGCGGCCACTCTGAAGTACCTGGACAGCAAGGACATTGCGCGCGCGTTCCTGACCAATACGACGTCGAAGACGCGTGAGCAGATCGCTACGGCACTGCGCGACGTGGGGCTGGACGTGCATTCGGACGAGATCGTCACGGCCGCGTCACTCACCGCCGATCATCTCCGGGAGAACTATCCGGATGCGCGAGTGGTCTTGATCAACAACGGCGAGATCGCAGGCGACATGCCGGGAATCGAGTTCGTCGACCAGACGTCCGAGGATCCCGATGTCGTGGTCGTCGGCGGAGCAGGCCCGGAGTTCACCCACGAGCGACTCAGCCGCGTCTACGACTGGCTGTGTCGGGGCATACCCGTCGTCGCGATGCATCGATCGCTGATGTGGAGCACCGGAGCCGGACTGCGCATCGACACGGGTATGTACCTGGGCGGCATGGAGCAGGCGTCGGGACACACCGCGAAGGCCATCGGCAAGCCGGCTCCGCTGGGATTCCGGACCGCGTCCGAGCGGATGGGTGTCGACCCGGACGACGTCGTCATGGTCGGCGACGACCTCGACAACGACGTCCTCGCCGCCCAGGTCGTCGGCATGACGGGAGTGCTCGTCCGCACCGGGAAGTTCCGTCAGGACGTGCTCGATCGACGCAGCACCGATGAGTTCGCGATGGAACCCGACCACGTGATCGACTCGGTCGCCGACCTGCCCGACGTCCTCGGCGACTAGAGAATCGGCGACGGCGTGTACGAGGCCCCGGCCGGGAATTTCGCGATCAGACGCTCCACGGCCGAGACGACCGCAGCGACCTGAGCGTCGGCGGCACCGACGAAGGCCGTCTTGTCGGCCAACGCCGCGTCGAGGGCGGCCCGATCGAGGGGAAGACGATCGTCGGCGGCCAGGCGATCGAGCAGGTCCGGTTCGAGGCCCTGCTCACGCATCGCGAGCGCGACGGCGACGGCGTGTTCCTTGATCGCCTCGTGCGCGGTTTCGCGTCCGACGCCCGCGCGCACGGCGGCCATCAGCACCTTGGTCGTCGCGAGGAACGGCAGGTAGCGGTCGAGTTCTTTGGCGATGACGGCCGGGTAGGCACCGAATTCGTCGAGCACGGTCAGGAAGGTCTCGATGAGTCCGTCGATGGCGAAGAAGGCGTCGGGCAGCGCGACGCGACGCACGACGGAACAGAAGACGTCGCCCTCGTTCCACTGCGCTCCGGCGAGCTCGGCAGCCATCGAGCCGTAGCCGCGCAGCACCACCTGCAGGCCGTTGACGCGCTCACACGAGCGGGTGTTCATCTTGTGCGGCATCGCCGACGAGCCGACCTGGCCCGCCTGGAAGCCCTCGGTGACGAGTTCGTGGCCGGCCATCAGGCGGACGGTGTGCGCGAACGAGGACGGTCCGGCACCGATCTGGACCAGCGCGGAGACGACCTCATGATCGAGCGAACGGGGATACACCTGGCCGACGCTGGTGAGTGTGTGCCGGAAACCGAGGTGATCGGCGACGATGCGCTCGAGCGCGACGAGCTTGGCGGAGTCGCCGCCGAACAGGTCGAGCATGTCCTGCGAGGTGCCCATCGGGCCCTTGATTCCGCGCAACGGGTAGCGGGCGATCAGTTCTTGCACCCTCGACAGCGCCAACAGCAGCTCGTCTGCGGCAGAGGCGAAACGCTTGCCCAGCGTGGTGGCCTGAGCTGCGACGTTGTGGCTGCGACCGGCCATGACCAGCGAGGAGTACTCGGCGGCGCGCTCGGCCAACCGCTTCGCGACGGCGACGCCGTGCGCGTGGACGTGTTCGAGCGAGCGCAGGATCTGCAGCTGCTCGACGTTCTCGGTGAGGTCGCGGCTGGTGAGTCCCTTGTGGATGTGCTCGTGGCCGGCGAGGGCGTTGAACTCCTCGATGCGGGCCTTGACGTCGTGGCGGGTGACGCGCTCGCGCTCGGCGATCGACGCGAGATCCACCTGGTCGACGACGGCTTCGTAGTCCGCGATGGCCGCGTTGGGGACGTCGACTCCGAGGGAGGACTGCGCACGCAGCACGGCGATCCACAGTTGACGTTCGAGGGCGATCTTGTGCTCCGGAGACCACAGCTCCACCAGTTCGGGGCTTGCGTAACGGGTGGCCAGGACATTCGGGATGCTCACGAGCGTCCAGCTTACGGGGCGCCGTTGTCGGTCTCGGAAGACGACTGCACTGTTTCGAGTGTGGACTGCACCACCGACCTCCCGCGATCGCACCCGCGTGCCGGCTCGCCGCGCGGAATAACCGCGGCGCGTTCCGATGTTGCAGCCGCCGTGAGCCGAACAGTGAAGGTCGACATCTGGTCCGATATCGCGTGCCCGTGGTGCTTCGTCGGCAAGCGTCGTTTCGAAGCAGGCGCTGCGGAGTTCACCGCCGGGGGCGGAACTCTGGAGGTGGAGTTCCACTCGTTCGAGCTGGCACCCGACACACCTGTCGACTTCGACGGCAGCGAGGTCGACTTCCTCGTCTCTCACAAAGGAATGCCGGCCGCCCAGGTCACGCAGATGTTGGGGCAGATGACCGAGCTGGCCGCAGGCGAGGGGCTCGCATACGACTTCGACGCCTTGCAGCACACCAACACCGTCAAGGCGCACGAGCTCCTGCACTTCGCCAAGTCGAAGGGCAAGCAGGTCGAGATGAAGGAACGGCTCCTGGCGGCCTATTTCGAGGAGGGCCGCCACGTCGGCCGCACCGATGACCTCGCCGACCTGGCCGCGGAGGTCGGCCTCGACCGTGACGAGGTGGTCGAGGCACTGAAGTCCGAGCAGTTCCTGCCGGCAGTGCGCGCGGACAAGGAACAGGCCATCGCCTACGGGATCAGCGGTGTGCCGTTCTTCGTGATCGACGGACGGCTCGGTGTGTCGGGCGCGCAGGCCCCGTCGGTATTCGCCGACGTCCTGCAGAAGGCCGCTGCCGACTCATGAGCGGTCCTTTGGAGATGGTCGGCGACGACCACGGCCCCGTCTGCGAAGACGGTGTGTGCGAGGTGCCGCCGATCCGAGACGCAGACTCCGGCGAGACCGACTAGCAGTTCAATCGGCCGGCACCTGTTCCGCCGGTGCCACGATGTCGATGACGGCCAAGAGCATGCTTCGCGCCATGTGGCGCGGGTCGGGGTCCACTTCGCTGAGCGCTCCGACGACGGCCCCGTCGACCACTGCCACGAGTCGTCTCAGTTGCTCTTCCTGCACGGTTCGGCCCGATCTGCGCAGCACGTCGGTGAGCAGGTCGTCGATCTGGGCGCGCAGCCGCAGTTGCACCTCTCGCAGTTCGGGATGCCGGGCCGAGGCGATGAAGCGTTCGTATCTCGCGATCAGCTGCTCATGGCCGTCCTGGGGCCCGATGAGCAGGTCGACGATGAGGTCGACCGTCGACTCCATCTCGTTCGAGCACTTGCCCTCGTCGTCGATGCGACCGCGCATGACGTCGATCTCGCGCGTCCCGACGACGTCGACCGCCGCGGCTACCAGGTCTCCGAGGGACTCGAAATAGTAGGTGGTCGACGCCAGCGGCAACCCCGCTCGTGCGGCCACCGATCGGTGCCGCACCGCGTCGAATCCGCCCTCGACGAGAAGGTCCGCAGCGGCCGACGCCAATGCCTGGCGGCGGCGCACCCCCTTCGGAGTCGCACCCGACACCTTGTGCTGCGACTCGGTCGGACCTGCGGACATTCAAGTCATCGTGCCAGCTCGAGGCCATTCGTCGGACTGCTTTCGCGCTATGGAATTGTCGTCACTCGTGGCACATCGAACGATCGACCTTCGCTCCGACACCATCACCCGACCCGATTCGGTCATGCGAAAAGCCATGGCCGACGCCGAAGTGGGCGACGACGTCCTCGATCACGATCCGACGATGGCGGCGCTGGAAGAAGCAGTGGCAGGGTTGCTCGGGTTCGAGTCGGCACTGTGGGTGCCGTCGGGCTCGATGGGCAACATCATCGCGCTGATGCTGCATCTGCAACGCGGCGATCGCTTCCTGGCCCCCGAGCATGCGCACGTGCTGGGTTCCGAGCTCGGCACCGCCGCATGGCTGGCAGGCGGGATGCCCGACGCCCTCCCCCACGACGGCGGCCCCGGACGCCCCCTCGCGTCGACGGTGCGTGCGAAAGCGGGCGGTGCCGGACCGTACTTCTCGCTGCGGACGACGCTGCTGTCGCTCGAGAACACCCACAACTTCGCCGGTGGTGCCGTGTTCGGCCCGGACGAATGGTCCGAACTCGTTGCCACGGGCCGTGACTCGGGTCTGAAGATTCACCTTGACGGCGCGCGACTGTGGAATGCCGCTGTGGCCCTGGATGTTCCGATCGCGTCGCTCACTGCGGGCGCCGACACGGTGCAGGTCTGCCTGAGCAAGGGCCTCGGTGCACCCGTCGGCTCGATGTTGGTCTCGGACTCCGCACGTATCCACGAGGCGCGACGTGTCCGAAAGATGTTGGGCGGCGGCGTCCGTCAGGGTGGCGTGTTGGCCGCCGCCGGGCTCGTCGCATTGGGTCGCATCGGTGACCTGGCCGAGGATCACGCCAACGCGTCCGCACTCGCGTCCGGGCTGCGCGAGCGAGGCTGGGAGGTGGCGGAACCGGAGACGAACATCGTCCTCGCAACGGTTCCCGACCCGGCGACGACGGTCACCGAGCTGGCCGAGCTGGGCATCGCCGCGGTGACCGTCGCGGGCAAGGTGCGCTTCGTGACCCACCGCGACGTCGACGCCGCCGATATCTCCGAGGTGCTGGAGCGGCTGCGCCGCATGTGAGCGGAACTTCGGTGCAGATCCCGTCCCGAGTTTCCACTCACGTGCGACGAAGTCGCTCCAATGCCTCCTCGACGTCGGAGGTCGTGCCGGCGAACGAGAAGCGCACCGTGTTATGGCCGCGCACGGTGTCGAAATCGACCCCCGGCGCCAAGGCGACACCGGTCTCGGAAAGCACTCGCCCGCACCACGTCCGCGAATCTTCGGTCAGGTGCGCAATGTCGGCGTACACGTAGAACGCACCGTCGGCCGGTGCGAGATCGGTGATGCCCAACGCGGGCAAACCGTCGAGCAGAATTCGGCGGTTGACGGCATAGCGCTCGACGTGTGAATCCAGCTCTCGGCGTGATTCTTCGGTGAACGCGGCGATGGCGGCAACCTGAGAGATCGCCGGTGGGCAGACCGTCATGTTCGACGCCAATCGTTCGACGGCTCTGCGCAATCGGGTCGGCAGCAGCATCCACCCCAGCCGCCATCCGGTCATCGAGAAATACTTCGACACCGATCCGATGGCGACGGATTCCGTGGAGGTCTCCCAGGCGCTCGACGTGCGCGCGTCCCCGTAGGCGATGCCGTGATAGATCTCGTCGGAGATCAACAGGGTTCCGTGCTCGTCGCACCAGCGCGCGATCGCGGCCAGTTCGTCGGGGTCGATGATCGTGCCGGTGGGGTTGGCGGGGCTCGCGATGATCAGACCCGCGGGCGGCTCGGGTAGTTCGTCGAGCATGGCGACGGTCGGCTGGAACCGCGTCTCTTCCACGCAGTCCAGTTCGACGACGCGGCAGCCCAACGCGGCCAACGTGTTTCGATATGCCGGATAGCCAGGCCTCGCCATGACGACGGTGTCGCCGGCGTCGAACGCAGCGAGGAACAGCAACGTGAACGCGCCCGACGACCCGGTGGTGATCACCACGTCCGCGGCGTCGACGGTGATGCCGTACCGCGCGCTGTGGTACTCGGCGATCGCACGACGCAGCGGCAGAATTCCGAGCGTCTCGGTATACCCGAGCAGGTGCGCATCCAGGGCCTCGCGGGTAGCACGCAAGACCGGCTCGGGTGCCCGGGTGGAGGGTTGACCTGCAGCAAGTGAGAGCACGTCGCCATGAGTGCGCGACCGCTCGGCCGCTGCGACGAACACATCCATCACATGGAACGGCTCGACCTTCGATCGCTGCGATTCACTGTGCATTGTTTCGACCCTACCGATCCTGGGGCGCTCGGTACCTCGAGCCTTCGCAAACGCGCGCGCATTTGCCATGTGCGCGCAAAACCGCGTCGTTTCGGAGGCGATTCTGCGCGCATCCGACGAATGCGCGCGCGTTTGCCCCCGACGACCGGCCTCGACAAACCCGGCCGACGCAGCGCACCTACAGCGCGATTCGACCCTCCACCGCGGCCAGGCCGATGTCCGTGCGAAAGTGGCTGCCCGGCAATCGGATTCCCGCGATACGGGAGTAGGCATCGTCTCGGGCGGCGGTGAGGTCGAATCCGGTGCCGACCACGCTCAGCACGCGTCCGCCCGCGGAGACGACCGCGCCGTCCTTCACTGCGGTGCCGGCATGCAGGACGCCTGCGCCCTCGGAGCCGAGGATTTCGTCACCGGTGCGCGGTCGACCGGGATAGTTCTCGGCGGCGATGACGACGGTGACGGCAGCACCGTCCTTCCAACGCAGCGGCGGAAGTGACGCAAGCGTGCCGGTTGCGGTCGCGTTCAACACCTCACCGATGGGCGATTCGAGCAGCGCAAGCACCGCCTGGGTCTCGGGATCGCCGAAGCGGCAGTTGAATTCGACGACTGCCGGGCCGTCGGCACCCATCGCCAGACCGGCGTACAGCAGACCGGAGAACGGCACGCCGCGCTGCACCATCTCGACGGCAACGGGCTTCACGACATCGCGGACGATCTCCTCGACGGCGCCCTCGGGCAACCACGGCAGCGGGGTGTACGCACCCATGCCACCGGTGTTGGGTCCGGTGTCCCCGTCGCCGACGCGTTTGTGGTCCTGCGCGGGCAGCAGCGGCACCACGGACTCGCCGTCGACGAGGCAGAACAGGGACACCTCGGGGCCGTCGAGGAACGACTCGAGCAGAACCGGGTGGCCGTTCTCGAGGAGCTCCGCCGCGTGATCGCGAGCGATGAGGCGATCGGTGGTGACGACGACACCCTTGCCTGCGGCCAGGCCGTCGTCCTTGACCACCCAGTTGGGGCCGAAACGGTCGAGGGCTGCGTCGAGCAGGGCGGGCGAGTCGACGATTTCACCGTGCGCGGTCCGCACACCGGCCGCGGCCATGACGTCCTTGGCGAATGCCTTGGACCCTTCGATGCGGGCGGCCTCGGCGGAGGGACCGAACACGGCGATGCCGGCCTGACGGAGGGCGTCGGCCACGCCGAGGACCAGCGGGACCTCCGGTCCGATGACGACGAGATCGGCTTCGATCTTCTTCGCCAACGCGGTCACCGCCTCACCGGAGGCGACATCGACCGCGTGCTGCTCGGCGAGCTTCGCGGTACCTGCGTTGCCGGGAGCCACGAAGAGCTTCTCGACCGACGGATCGGCCTTCAACGCAAGAAGGAGGGCGTGCTCACGAGCACCGGAACCTATGACTAGTACGCGCACAGTGCATCAGACTATCTGCTCGACGCGAAAGCGCCCCGCACCTGTCACGGCGCGGGGCTCTTTCGTGGTGGTTCGGTGTTACTGGGTGAGGTCGTAGAACGTCACGTTGTCGACCGTGGTCGCGGTGAAGTTCTCGGTGACCCAGGCGGAAATTTCCGCCGAGGTACCCGACTCCATGCCCGGCATGCCGCCGCCTCCGATGAAGTAGTGGATCTCTCCGTCGGCGACGTACTGCTGGAATTGGGCGAGGGTCGGCGAGGGGTCGGTGCCGTTGAATCCACCGATCGGCATGACGGGATCCTCGGTGGCCAGTTGGTAGCCCGCCGCGGTGTTGGCTCCGATGGCCGCTGCCACCCAGGTGTAGGAGTCGGCGTCCTGCTCGAGCATCTCGGTGATGGCCGCGGTCGGTGCACTGCCTTCGAGCAGACCACCCATACCGCCGCCCATACCCCGAGCCGTTCCGCCCATCTCGGCGCCGCCGTCGCCGCCGGCAGTCCCCGCCTGACCCGGGAAACCCGCAGGCGGTTGCATTCCGGCAGGCAACTGAACCCCGGCAGGCAGCTGCATACCGCCGGGCATTCCGCCCGGGCCGCCCCGACCTTCGCCCATTCCGCCGAATCCGCGCATACCGGTGTTCGGACCGGCCGAGACGATGGCACCGGTGTGCGGAGTATTGATCGTGTCGACCGCGTAGGCCGTCGGCCCGGCGAGTCCGGCGAACATCACCGCCAGGATCGACGCCGCCGCCAGCCTGCCGCGGGTCAGCGCGGGGACGAGCAGTGCTACCGCTGCCACAACTCCGACGACGACGATCGCCCACTTCAGCCATGGCACGAAACTTTCACTGCGACCGAGCAACACCCACGCCGTCACGACGGTCGACGCCACCGCGACGGCCATCGCGATGCGTACCCAGTACGTGTCGCGTCGACGCCACAACACCACGCTGCCGATGCCGATCAGCGCGGCAACGGCGGGTGCGAGCGCAACGGTGTAGTACGCGTGGAAGATTCCGGCCATGAAGCTGAACGTCAGACCGGTGACGAGAAGCCAGGATCCCCAGACGATCAGCGACGCGCGTTGGCCGTCGGTTCGAGGTGACCTGCCGCGCAACACGAGTCCGACGACGAGCAGGATCAACGCAGCCGGGATCAGCCAGGCGATCTGGCCACCCTGGGAGGAGTCGAACATACGGAAGATTCCGGTTTCTCCCCAGATCCCACCGGGCATCCCACCCGCCATTCCGCCGGGCATGTCCGCGCCCATACCGCCGCGCCCGGGGGTGACACTTCCGGTCTCGTCGCCACTGAGGCGACCGAATCCGTTGTACCCGAGCGTGAGTTCCAGAATCGAATTGTTCTGCGAGCCACCGACCCATGGCCGGGAGGACGCCGGCCAGAATTCCACGATCAGAATCCACCATCCCGCCGAGACGAGCATCGCGCCCAGCGCGCCGAAGAGCTGCCACAGCCGGGTGAGGAACTTCGGCGGCCCGGCGATCAGGTAGGTCAGAGCCAGCGGCGGTACGACGAGCATCACCTGGAGTTGCTTGGTGAGGAAGCCGAATCCGACGAACATGCCGGTGATCAACAGCCACTTGGTCTTTCCGGTCTCGACGCCTCGCAGCAACGCCCAGACCGAGGCGATCATCAGCAGCACCAGCAACGCGTCGGGATTGTTGAACCGGAACATCAGTGCGGCAACCGGAGTCACGGCCAGTACCAGGCCGGCGAGCAGACCCGCCGATCCGCCGAAGCGCCGCTTGACGGTCGCTCGCAGCAGTGCCACGGAGGCGACGCCGAGGAGCGCCTGCGGCACCAGCATCGCCCAGGTGTTGAGTCCGAAGATGCGCACCGACAACGACATCAACCACAGCGACATCGGGGGCTTGTCGACGGTGATCGAATTGGCCGCGTCGGAGGAGCCGAAGAAGAAGGCCTTCCACGACACCGAACCCGCCTGTATCGCAGCGGAATAGAAGGAGTTGGCCCAGCCCGACGCGCCGAGTCCCCAGATGTAGGCAACGCCGGTTCCGAAGAGCAGAGCCACCAGCCCGATCAGTTCCCAACGTGGGGACGTCACCGGTGTGGAATCGGCAGCCGCGGAGGGCCGCTCGATCGTCGTCGTCACAGGCTCTTCTCCGAACTCGCGGACTCCGAGCCTGCGTCGGAGGAACTACGGAAGACCCACCGCAGGGCGACGAATCGGCACACGGTGGCAACGAGATTGGCGACGATCAGGACGGCGAGTTCGACGTGCCGGGACACATCGGGCACCCAGGCATGCAGTACCGCGAGCGATCCACTGGTGACGAGCAGGGCGAAGCCGAAGATGGCCAGTCCCTGCAGTTGGTGCTTGCCTGCACCATCCGATCCACGGACGCCGAAGGTGAAGGCGCGGTTGGCCGCGGTGTTGAGCACCGCGGTGATCAGCAGTCCGAAGAAGTTCGCGGCCTGCGCGCCGATCAACGAGTGCAGCACGAGATACAGCAGCGCGTAGGCGATGGTGCTGGCGACGCCGATGATGCCGAATCGCACCATCTGACTGATCATTCCGTGCGGTACTCCGGGCACGAGCGGCTCCCGTCCCAGGCTTCGACGCAGTTCGGCGACGGGCAACACTCCGGTGGCCAGGGCGCGGCCGACGCGCCAGCATCCCTGCAGGTCCTTGACGGCGGTATCGACGATGTTGACGCTGCTGTTCGGGTCGTCGACCCAGTCGACGGGGACCTCGTGGATACGCAGGCCGACTTTCTCGGCGATGACGAGCAGTTCGGTGTCGAAGAACCATCCGGTGTCTTCGACGAGCGGCAGCAGTTGCCGGGCCACATCGGTTCGCATGGCCTTGAAACCACACTGCGCATCGGAGAATCGTGCTCGCAGCGAGGTACGCAGAATGAGATTGTAACTGCGCGAGATGAATTCACGCTTCGCACCGCGGACCACCCGGGACGATCGGTTGAGCCGAGATCCGATGGCGAGGTCCGAGTGACCGGACATCAGCGGCGCGATCAGCGGCATCAGAGCGTTGAGGTCGGTGGAGAGGTCGACGTCCATGTAGGCCACGACATCGGCGTCCGATGCCAGCCAGACGGCCTTGAGTGCTCGTCCGCGACCCTTCTCGTCCAGGTGATGGACCTGAACTCCCTCGATCTCGTCGGCGAGCCGATGTGCCACCGCGAGGGTGCTGTCGGTACTGGCGTTGTCGGCGATGGTGATTCGCGACCGGAACGGGATCCGCTCTTCCAGGTGCTCGTGCAGACGACGAATGCACTGTTCGAGATCCGCCTCTTCGTTGTATACCGGAATGACCACCTCGAGAGTGGCCGTGGCGTTCGAGCCGGGCCGCTGGCCTGCTGCTCGTGCGAGGGAATTCGTTGTCATGACGACAACGATCGGGCCCGGACCTTGAATCGCCCTGCGACCGACCTGGCAATTACCTGGGAGCCACGACCACTGGTAGGGCCCCGGTCGAGTCGGGTAGGGCATCCTGTTCCCATGGCTTCCATTTTCAGCAAGATCATCGCCGGTGAGATTCCCGGACGTTTCGTCTGGCAGGACGACGACGTGGTTGCGTTTCTGACGATCGCGCCGGTCACGCAGGGGCACACGCTGGTGGTTCCGCGTGAGGAGATCGACCAGTGGCAGGACGTCGACGGTGCCGCGTTCGCCAAGATCACCGCCGTCGCGCAGATCATCGGCCAGGCCGTCCGGACCGCGTTCGACGCACCGCGCGCCGGTCTGCTGATCGCCGGGCTGGAGGTTCCGCACCTGCACCTGCACGTGTTCCCGGCGTACGACATGGGGAACTTCGACATTTCGGGTGCCGATCCGAATCCGTCGGCGGAGTCGCAGGACGAGGCCGCGGCCAAGCTCCGAGCAGCGTTACGCCACCTCGGGCACGAGGCTCACGTCCCGAACTGAGACATCTCGCTCACCGCAGCGGCACCAACAGCCGTCGACGCGTCCTGAGCTGTATGGACACGTCGTCCGATCGGGTGTCGGGGTCGTAACCAGGGCCGATGTCGGTGTCGATGTCGTGCGGTCCCGGCGCGAGTCCGCATTCGGGGCACATCCCCAGTGGTCCGAGGTCGGTACCGCAGGGCGCGTGGATGAATCGTCGACGCTTCCCTGCGGGTTTCGCGGTCTGTTCCTCACCCCAGTAGCTCAGGGCGAAGACGGCGGGCCAGAGTCCTTCGAGGGCGGCGGTCGGAACGTAGTTCTCGCGTCCGCCCTCCGATACACGAAGTCGTTCGAGCAGCCCGGCGTCGACCAGTGCGCCGAGTCGCTGAGCCAGGACGGCCTTGGAGATGTCGAGGTGGACCTGGAAATCACCGAAGCGTCGGACGCCGAAGAAGCAGTCGCGAACGATGAGCATGGTCCATCGCTCGCCGACGAGCTCGAGGGCACGGGCCAGGGAGCAGTCCTGGCGGGCGTAGTCGATTCCGAGTGCCATGCCGCGATAGTACAGTCTGTTGACCGAACCAAGTCGGGCGTTTACAGTTCGATCACCAGACCACAAGGACAACGATGACCGATACTGCCCCCTCGCCCGCCGGCACTGCGAACAGCACCCGCGCACTCACCATCGCAGCGCTCGGCACCCTGCTGACTCTGATGGCGTTCACCGCACCGCTCGCGACCATCAACAGCACCGCGGCAGACCTGATGTCCGACGCCGCAGGACGCACCTGGATTCTCAGCTCCATGAGCATCGGCCTCGCCGCGGCCCTGCTCACCACCGGCACCGTCGCCGACGACTTCGGCCGTCGACGCACGTTCGCAGTCGGTGCAGCCGTCCTCGCCGTCGGCGCGATCGCCTGCGCAGTCTCGCCGAACACGCTGATCTTCGTCGTGGCGCGCATCGTGCAGGGCCTCGGCGGCGCGGCCGTCATCGCGTCGAGTCTCGGCATCATCGCCCACACCCACCCGGCCGGTCCGGTGCGCGCGAAAGCCAGCGGCGTGTGGGGTGCGAGCGTGGGTGCCGGAATCGCGCTCGGGCCCTTGCTCGCCGCAGTATTGGATCGCTGGGCAAGTTGGCGTGAGGCCTACGTGGTGCTCACGATCGCCACGCTCGCGCTGGCCGTCGCCGCACACCTGCTCGTCGAAGAATCCAGGTCCGACGCCCCGCGTGGCCTCGATCCGATCGGCGCGCTGCTGTTGGCGACGGGCATCGCCGCGTTGCTGGCCGCACTGGTCGAGGGCAGGCAGGGCTGGACAGCCGTCACCCCGATCGTTCTGTTCGTCCTCGCGGCTCTGTTGCTGGCCGCTTTTGTGGTCCTCGAATTACGCAGCGCCACAGCGATGCTGGATCTCGCCCTCTTCCGACACCCCCCGTTTCTGGCCGCCACGGTCGCCGCGCTGGCCACCGGCGGCGGAATCATCGCTCTGATGTCGTACATGCCCGGATTCCTCGGAACCGTACTGGGAATCGATGCGCTCGGTGCCGCTCTGCTGCTGTTCGGCTGGTCTGCCACGTCCGTCGTCACCGCTCTGCTTGCCCGCAGGCTGCCGGCGTCGCTGAGCGGTCGAGCGCAACTCGCCGTCGGTCTGGTGGGCGTCGCGATCGGCATGGTGATGCTCACGGGGTTGTCCGAGACCGCATCCTGGCCGCGACTGTTGCCGGGACTGCTGGTGGCAGGCGTTGCCAGTGGGGTACTCAACGCCGCTCTCGGACGCGAGGCCGTGGCCAGTGTTCCCGCCGGGCGCGGCGGCATGGGCAGCGGGGCTAACAACACTGCGCGCTACGTCGGTTCTGCCATCGGGGTGACCGTTGTTGCGGTGGTAGCCGTACCGGCAGGTGCGAACGAAGCCGGCGGACTGGTGCACGGTTGGAACACGGCAGCTCTGGTCACTGCCGCGATCTCGGTTCTCGGTGCCGTGGTCGTGGCGGCCTCACGCTCCCGGCGGTAGCGAGTACTCCTGCTCCGGCCTCCCGGTCGATCCGTAGCGCAGCTGCATGCGCAGTCGTCCCTTGGACACCAGGGTTGCCAGATAGCGCTGGGCCGTCGCGCGTGAAATGCCGATGGCCGCAGCAACTTCACCCGCGGACATCGGCTCGGCCGTCGTGCGCACCGCGTCGAGCACCAGATCACGGGTGACGGACTGCGAGGACGGCAGCGGTGCCGCAGCGCGCGGACGGAGCGCATCGAGTCCGCTGTCGATGTCGGCCTGGCTCAGCTCGTCCGAACGGTCGAGTGCGCCGCGGTACGTCAGGTATCCGGTGAGGCGATCGACCAATGCCGAGCGCGGAAACGGTTTGATCAGATACGTCCAGGCACCCGCGGTCATCGCCGAGCGAACCGTCTGCTGATCCGCCGCGGCGGACAGCACCACTGCGTCGCACTCGAGTTCGCGCACCAGGTCGATTCCCGATCCGTCGGGCAGATAGACATCGACCAGCGCCAGATCGAACGACTGCGTCGATGCCAGCTCCCGAGCCTGGGCGATACTCGTCGCCACCGCGGCCACCTCGTAGTTGCCCAGCGAATT
The DNA here is from genome assembly GCF_002259405.1 of Rhodococcus sp. 14-2483-1-2. Taxonomy (GTDB): domain Bacteria; phylum Actinomycetota; class Actinomycetes; order Mycobacteriales; family Mycobacteriaceae; genus Rhodococcoides. The sequence goes on from NZ_NPFW01000006.1 coordinate 162,281, forward strand.
CACCAGTGCGGCATGCAGATCCGCGACCCGGAAATCGTCGTCCACGACCAGTACTCTCATTGCGACACCTCGTCGGTCAGTAGTGCATCCGGGATCGACGCGATGAACACTGCGCCTCCTCGTTCGTTCTCCTCGGTGATCTGCCCACCGACATCGGCCAGCGTCACGTCGCCACCGCGGGTGCGCGCGATCTGCCGGCTCAGCGCCAGTCCCACTCCTCGACCGCCGGGCGAGTCGGCCGTCGACTTGGTCGAGACTCCCTCCACGAACACCTGATCGAGCTCCAGGTTCACCCCGTCGCCGGAATCGACGACCACGATGTGCAGGGTCGAACCGTCCTGCACCAGTTCCACTTCCACCTCGGCCGGCCGCCTGACTCCCAGCCTGGCAGCATCGATCGCGTTGTCGACGAGATTGCCCAGCACAGTCGTCACGTCGACCGGAACGGCCACCTCTCCCCCGACCCAGGTGTTCTCGCCCAACACCATTCGGACTCCGCTCTCGCGGGCGTGCGCGGCTTTGGCCGTCAGGAACGACCGCAGATAGGCGTCGGCCACGGCATCGATACCCTCGACGGTTTCCGATCTCGGCCCCACCCCGAGAATCTCGTCGATGTACTGCGACGCACGGTCCGGGTGACCTTCGTGCAGCAGTCCGCTGACCAGGTGCATCCGGTTCGCGAACTCGTGGCGTTGGGCCCGCAGCACCGCCGACATGGACTGCACCGCGTCGAGCTGACGCGTCAGTGTCTCCACGTCGGTCCGGTCACGCACGGTCAGCACCGTGCCCAGATTGCGATTGTCACGCAGCACTTTTCGGGCGGAGGCGATGACGACCACCTCGTCCACGGCGGCGAGTACCGGCTCGGACGTCGGGGATTCGATGACTTCGAGCAGCCTCGGGGTCAGGCCGATGTCCTCGATGCGCATCCCCGGCTTACCATCGATCGAGAGCAGGGTGCGCGCCTCGTCGTTGACGACCGTGACGACTCCGTCGGGGTCGATGGCGACCACACCCTCGCCGATGCCGTGCAGCACCGCTTCCTGTTCACGGACCAGTTCGGCGAGCTCCTCCGGCTCGAGCCCCAGCGTCAGCCGCTTCCACCTGCGCGCAAGCAGAGTCGAGCCGATCAGCCCGAGCAGCAGCACGGCACCGGTCACCAACGCGCCGTTGATCAGATCCTTCACCAGCTCGGTGCGCACGGCCGTGGTCGAGATACCGACACTCACTTCGCCGATCACCAGGTCGGTCGAACCGAGCGCCAGCACAGGCACTTTCGCGCGTACGGAGTCGCCCAGGGTGCCGCGCTCCTGTTCGACCACCTCGTTGCCGGCCAACGCCCCCGACGGATCGGTACTCACCCGCTGACCGAGCACCGTCGGATCGGGGTGCGCCAACCGCAGACCCCGATCATCGGTGATGACGACGAACAGCGCGTCGGTGCGATTTCGGGCTCCCTCGGCCGCACGCTGCAATGCCCCGCCCGCCAACACTCCCGCGGGCGCGGCATCGGTGCCCGCGGTGTCGACCGCCGAGAACTGCTCGACGAGCGAGCGCACCTCCGGGTCCGACGCCACCGTCCGGGCGACCGCGAGCGCACGTTCGCCGTACTCCTCGCTCGCCTGCCTGCCACTGCTGATCGCGAACACCCCGAACGCCACTGCCAGGGCCACCGCCACCAGCGCTGCCTGCAACAACAGCACCTGGGTCCTCAATCGCACCCACCCAGGCTATGCGCCGGGCGGGCTCGAGCACAATGCGCAAAAGGCTCTTTACGTTGCTTGCGCGGGTAGTGCGCACAACAGCGACCCTGTGATGCCGGTTACGTAACTTCAGTCACACACGCAGTCCAACCGGACCCACCTCACACATTCGAGAAGGAGTGCACGATGTTGGTGATACTCGGCTTCCTCATGGTAGCCGCCTTCATGTTCTTGATCTTGACCAAGAGAGCCACGCCCGTCGTCGCACTCACCCTCGTACCCGTCATCTTCGGCCTGCTGGCAGGCGCTGGGCTCGGCATCGGTGACATGATCACCGACGGCATCAAGTCCCTGGCCCCCACCGCGGCGCTGCTGTTCTTCGCCATCATCTTCTTCGGAATCATGATCGACGTCGGACTGTTCGACCCACTGGTGCGCGGCATTCTGCGCCTGGTACGCAACGACCCGATGAAACTCGTTGTCGGAACTGCCATTCTGGCCATGGTCGTCTCGCTGGACGGCGACGGCTCCACGACGTTCATCATCGTGACGTCCGCCCTGCTGCCGCTCTATCTCAAACTCGGTGTCAGCCCGGTGATCCTGACGGTCGTTGCCGGTCTCGCCAACGGCACGATGAACATCATTCCGTGGGGCGGCCCGACGGTTCGCGCTGCTTCCGCTCTCGGCATCTCCCCCTCCGACGTCTTCGTTCCCATGGTCCCCTCGATGATCGTCGGCCTGATCATCGTGCTGCTCTTCGCCGTTCACCTGGGCATCATGGAGCGCCGTCGCATCGGCAAGCTGATCTACGAACCAGAACTGGTGGCCTCCGGTGGCGGCGGCAGTATCCGTAAGGGCGGCAAGGGCGGCAGTGGCTCCGGCACCGGCGGATCGAACGACTCCGGCGAATCGGGTCAGTTCTTCGACGGCCTCGACCCCAATCGCGACACCCTGCGTCCGAAGTTGCTGTGGTTCAACGCCGCTCTGACGGTCATCCTGCTCGTCATCCTCGTCATGGACATCCTGCCCATCCCGGTGCTGTTCATGATCGCCGCCTCCATTGCGCTGACGGTCAACTTCCCCAAGGTCAAGGAGCAGGGCGACGCGATCGCCCGGCACTCGTCCTCCATCGTCTCGGTGGTCGCCATGGTGCTCGCCGCGGCAATTCTGACGGGTGTGTTCCAGGGCACCGGCATGGTCGAGGCCATGGCCGAGTGGTTGCTCAACGTCATCCCGTCCGGCATGGGCCCGTACCTGGCCGTCATCACCGGCATCCTGAGCATTCCGCTGACGTTCTTCATGACCAACGACGCCTTCTACTTCGGCATCCTCCCGGTGTTGACCGAGACGGCGAGCAAGTACGGCATCGACCCGGTCGAGATGGCCCGTGCATCGATCACCGGTCAGCCCGTCCACCTGCAGAGCCCGCTGGTTCCGGCCATCCTGCTGCTCGTCACCCTCGCCGGAGTGTCGCTGGCCGATCACCACAAGAAGGTCCTGTGGCGAGCGGTGGTCGTCTCCCTCGCGATGCTGGCCGTCGGCATCGTCCTCGGCCAGATCCCGTTCGGCTGATCCCCCACCCCACCTCGCGTAGGAGAAATCGTCATGACTGTCGGCGTACTGCACAACAATTCACCCGAGGGCCGCGCAGCACTGGCGGCCGCCGTTCGAGAAGCACGCATTCGTGAGACGGACCTCGTCGTCCTGCACGCGCTGTCGGGATCGGCCGAACCGTCCGCTGAGGCGGCCGAGACGCAGGCAGTATCCACGTCGGTGGAGACCGCTCTGGCCGACATCGACCATGCCGACACCGTCAGCTGGACCGTGGCGGTGGGCAGGCCCGATCCCGATGCCGTCAACACCCTGCTGACACTGGTCGAGGAGCAGAAGTCCGAGATCCTGGTCGTCGGGTCGCGCCACCGTTCGGCCGTCGGCAAGTTCCTGATGGGACAGACGATTCAGCGTCTGCTGCTCGAGATCCCGGTCCCGGTTCTGCTCGTCAAGTCCGGGGCGTGAGCGTCTCCGACCGAGCTACGACAGTGTTGCGGCACAGCCTCCGATGGATCGGCCTCGCGGCCGTATCCGTCGGGGGCTGGGCCCTTTTCGCGTCGCTGGGACTCACGGCACCGTCACTGTTCGCGGCTCTCGTCGTCGCCGTGATCTTCGCGCTCACCGGCCTCGGACCCGCGGCCGTCCCCCGTCCGTTGTCGATGGCTGCGCAGGGGACCCTGGCGGTGACGATCGGTCTGATGCTCGACACCGAAACACTCGGTGCGTTGGGCGAGAACTGGATTCCCGCCGTTCTCGTCGGCGCGGGGACGCTGGTCGTCAGCGCCGGCTGTGGTGCTCTGCTGGCTCTTCATCGCGATGTCGACCCGGTCACCGGAGCCTTGTCCCTGATCGCCGGTGGCGCAACGGGTCTGGTCTCCATCGCCCGTGAACTCGGCGGCGACGAGCGGATCGTCGCAGTGGTCCAATACCTGCGTGTCGCACTCGTGGTGGTCACGATGCCCCTGATCGTCACGTTCGCCTTCCACACCGACACCGGCGGTGCGACCGACTCGACGGAGCAATCGACGACGCCGTGGTATCTCGGTACGGCATTTCTGCTCGGAGCCGTTGTCGTCGGAATCGTGCTCGCGCGTCTGATCAGACTCCCGGCACCGGCGACACTCGGACCGCTGATCGTGGCGGGCGCATGCGAACTGCTCGGGTGGCCCGTGGACATCTCGGTGCCCACGGTCCTGCTGCCGGTGGCGTTCATCGTCATCGGATGGCAAGCGGGACTTGCCTTCACGACCGCGAGCCTGCGGGCGATCGGTCGTATCTTTCCGTGGGCGGCGCTGTTGGTTCTCTCGATCGGCCTGGTGTGCGCGCTGTTCGGTTGGGCGCTCTCCGCCATCACCGGCGTGAGCATGCTGACCGGTTACCTGGCCACCACACCCGGCGGGCTGGCCGCCGTGCTCGCGGTGTCTGCGACGACCGGATCGGACGTCACCTTCGTGGCCTGCGTTCAGGTGATTCGGCTGGTGTCGATGCTCGTCGCCGCTCCACTCGCGGCAGCCGCGTACACGAAGCTGGCCGAACGCAAGAAGGCCAGGACGACCAGTGAATCAACCGTCGGAGCGGGGTAATTCGACCCGGAAGGTCGCGCCCTGCCCGGGGACGCTCTGCACGCGTACGGTGCCGCGGTGAGCAGCGACCAGCGCCGCGACGATCGACAGGCCGAGTCCGCTGCCGCCGCTCTCCCTGGTCCGCGAGGAATCGGCTCGATAGAAGCGCTCGAAGACGTGCGCAGCCTCCTCCTCTCGCAGACCCGGTCCGGTGTCCTGCACCTCGAGCAGCACCGAAGACTGGGTGGTCCCGACACACACGGTGATCGACGCGGATTCGGGCGTGTGCCGAACTGCGTTTCCGACGAGGTTCGCGAGTACCTGCCGCAGCCGGGCATCGTCACCGTCGACCTCGGGAATCCCCGGTCCCGCCAACACTTTCAACGAGATGTCTCGCTGGGGTGAGACTGCCTTCGCGTCGTGCACGGCATCGGCGGCGATGGTGAGCAGATCGACTCGGCGGACCTCTAGGGGTCGTTGGGCGTCGAGGCGCGCGAGCATCAGCAGGTCTTCGACGAGCAGTCCCATGCGCGCCGACTCGCCCTCGATTCGGTTCATCAGCAAGGCGATGTCGCTCATCGCACCTTGTCGGTACAGCTCGGCGAACCCGCGGATGGTCGTCAGCGGCGTCCGTAGTTCGTGACTGGCGTCGGCGACGAAGCGGCGCATCCGATCCTCGGACGCACGTGCCGCCTCCTCCGAGGCCGCGGTTGCGGCGAAGGCCCGCTGGATCTGCGAGAGCATGCCGTTCAGGGCCGCCGACAGTCGGCCCACCTCGGTCTTCTCACTCCATTCGGGCACTCGGCGATGCAGATCCCCGGCAGCGATGGCCGCAGCAGTCGTCTCCACCTCCCGCAACGGTCGCAGACTGCGCCGCACCACGAAGTAGGCGATCACGGCCAGGGCGAGCAAGACCGCCGCGCCGATGTAGAACTGAAGTACCACGAGCCTGCTGACGGTCTGCTGGTTGGCGTTGAGCGACATTCCCACGGTGGTGGAGCCCTCGTTGTTGGTCACCGTGATCACCCGCCACTCCTTCGCCGGGTCACCCTCGGAACCGACGGTCGTCGGGACTGCCGACGGAGTACCCGACAGATCCGGAACATCCTCGGCCACATCGTTGATCGGGCCGCGGACGGTACCGTCGTTGGCCACCGAGCGAACGAAGAAGTTGGACGGCGGACGACCGGGGTTCGGCTCGTCCACGGGTGGGAGCGGGCGGGCGTCGGGTTGCGCCCAACCACGGGACGCCTCGATCAGTTGACTGTCCAGGCGACGCATCAGTGACGTCTCGAGCGACGACGTCACCGCCACTCCCGACGCCAACAGACCCAGCCCGACCAGGAGCAGCAACGCTGCCACCAAGGTGAAACGCAGCGGCAGACTTCGAATCCGACCTCGAATGGCCGTCACCGCGGCTGGCGCATCACGTAGCCGACTCCCCGCAGCGTGTGGATCAACCGGGTGTCACCCGTGTCGACCTTGCGACGCAGATACGACACGTACGACTCCACCACTCCCACTTCACCGCCGAAGTCGTAGTGCCACACGTGATCGAGAATGCGCGGCTTGCTCAGCACGGTGCCCGCATTGACCATGAAGTACCGCAGCAACGTGAATTCGGTGGGCGAGAGCGAGACCGGCTCGCCCGCCTTCCACACCTCGTGAGTGTCGTCGTCGAGTTCGATGTCCGCGAACGCAACTCGTGACGGCTGCATGTCCTCGCTCTTGCCCGATCGACGCAGGATGACCCGGAGCCGGGCCACCACCTCTTCGAGCGAGAACGGCTTGGTGACGTAGTCGTCCGCACCGAGGGTCAGTCCGGTCACCTTGTCCTCCACCGAGTCTCGCGCGGTCAGGAACAGGGCGGGCGCATCGATTCCGTCCGCCCGCAGCCGGCGAAGCAGACCGAAGCCGTCCATGCCGGGCATCATCACGTCGAGGATGAGAGCCTCGGGCCTGAAGTTGCGCGCCTTGTCGAGTGCCTCGGGACCGGACGACGCCGTCGCCACCTCGAATCCCTGGTACCTCAGGCTGACCGACAACAGCTCGACGATGGTCGGTTCGTCGTCGACGATCAGGACTCGGGCCTCGGGTGTCTCGCTCACGGTGTCCATCATCGCGCGAAAGGCTGCTCGATCGCTGCACTCTCGCTGTGAGGTTGCTGTGAGCCACCGATGAGGGGGCATGATGGCAGAGATGCTCGACGCGAAGACGGACGGCCGAATCAGGACTCGGCCTCCGGTGTCATCCATGCACGTATTCGCAACTCTGCTCGTGTTGGGCATCGTCTTCGGCGCCGACGTCGCCCGGTGGGTCGACTCGTCCCCCGCCCTGCAGACCGGAGCGACGGTGTTCACCGGGATCTTCGTGCAGGCCACACCGTTCCTGGTGCTCGGTGTACTCGTCAGCGGAAGTATCGCCGCGTTCGTCTCGCCCGGTGTGCTGCGGAAGTTGGTGCCGAAGAACGCCACCGCTGCTGTCGGAGTGAGCGGTCTCGCGGGAATGGCGTTGCCCGGTTGTGAGTGCGGTGCCGTTCCCGTCTCGCGGCGGCTGATGGATCAGGGTGTTCCGACGTCGGCAGCTCTGGCGTTTCTGTTGTCTGCACCGGCGATCAACCCCGTCGTCCTGGTGTCCACCGCTGTGGCCTTTCCCGGTGAACCGGCGATGGTTCTCGCACGGTTCATCGGCTCGCTCGCCACCGCCCTGGTGATGGGCTGGCTGTGGACCAGGTTCGGCAAGGCCGAGTGGATCACCGCTCGACTCGTCGATCGCGGACACGACCATGGTCACTCGAAGTGGGTGACGTTCCGCGAATCGGCGCGTGCGGACCTGCTCCAGGCCGGTGCCTTCCTCGTGTTCGGTGCCGCGGCCGCCGCGCTGCTGCACCTGGTGGTTCCCGACTGGGTGTTCGCCCATCTCGCCGGGCAGTTGCTGCTGTCGATCCTGGTGATGGCCGTCCTCGCGGTGATCCTGGCACTGTGCTCGGAGGCCGACGCATTCGTCGCGGCGAGCATGTCGATGCTGCCGCTGCTGCCGCGGTTGGTCTTCCTGGTGGTCGGACCTGCCGTCGACGTGAAGCTGATGGCGATGCAGGCGGGCAGTTTCGGACGCGGGTTCGTCGCACGCTTCGCCCCGCTGACCTTCGTCGTCGCGATCGTGTGCGCCTCGGTGAGCGGCTACGTGTTCCTGGGTGCGCGATGAAGCGCGAGGTGCAGAATCTGCTGCTACTCCTCCTCGGCGGAGCCATGGTCAAGATCTCGTGGGACGGCAGCTTTGTGCGATACGTCAAACCGTCGCTGCATCCCTATCTACTGACCGCCGGGGTGCTGATCGTCGCCCTGGCGATCGCGTCGATCGTTGCCGACATCCGCCGCGGTGGGCCCGGCGACGACGGTCATGATCACGATTCGCGTCCGTACTGGCTGCTCTTGGTCCCGCTCGCGGTCATCCTGTTCGTCGCACCGCCCGCGCTGGGGGTCTCGGCAGTGGGCGATCGTTCCGTCACGTCGGCGGCCGATCGTCAGAGGACAGCGTTTCCACCCCTGCCGGACGAGCGCGCGCCCGAGGTTCCACTGCTCGATGTCGTACAACGCGCGGTCAGGGACACCGAAGGCAGCCTCGACGGGCGGGAGATTCGCGTCACCGGATTCGCGGTCGCCACCGCGAACGGAGGCTCGCCGCGGGCCGACGGCACGAGAGACGGCCTCGACCTCGCCCGCATTCTGATCATCTGTTGCGCGGCCGACGCCAGGTCCGTCCGAATCCATCTCGACGCAGGTAGCGAAGTTCTCGACGACATTCCGGACGGCACGTGGCTGCAGATCTCGGGAACCGTCGATGCTGCCACGGCGACCGAGGACACCGCATTCACACCCACGATGACCGTATCGACGGTCGAGCGAATCGAGGCACCGGCGAACACGTACGCCTACTGACAACCCGAAACCCGTGGCCACCACCGGCCGAAATTGGTACGATCGTACAAGTCACTTCCGACAATCGGACGAGCGCACCGTACCCGAACAGCGACAAGACGGTGCAAGGAGTGATCTCTCATGGCGTGGCTCATTCTCGTCGTCTCCGGCGTCCTCGAAGCGGTCTGGGCGACAGCGCTCGGTAAGTCCGAGGGCTTCACCAAACTCGGACCGTCCGTCGTCTTCGGAGTCACGGTGGTGCTCAGCATGATCGGACTCGCGATCGCGATGCGATCGCTGCCCACCGGCACCGCCTACGCCGTCTGGGTGGGAATCGGTGCCACCCTCACCGTCACGTACGCCATGATCACCGGGGCCGAATCCGCCTCGCTGCTCAAGGTTGCGCTTCTGGTCGGCATCGTCGGATGCGTCGTCGGACTGAAGGTTCTTCACTGATTTTCCGAGCTACGAGCAGTTACAGTAAAACGATGAACTGGGTGTCAGCGATCACACTGCCTGCGCGCGCCGGAATTGCCATCGCCGAGCAGGCGATCGGCGTCGCGGAGGTCGCGTTGGCGACCACCAGGATGGCGTTGGCCACCGGTGCGTCCGGCACCGCAGGTGTCGCCTCGCTCGCCAACCCGCGCGGCGGCACGATGCAACTGCTCGCCCAGCTCGGCCAGCTCACCTCCGACGACCGCGCCCTGGGCAACGCGCTCAAGGAAGGCGGTCCGCTCGATCGCCTACTCGCCCAGGGAGGCGTCGTCGATCGCCTCACGTCCGAGGACGGTACTCTCGAGCGACTGCTGTCCCCGGGCGGGCCGGTCGAGCGCATCCTGGCTCCCGGCGGGCCGTTGGACCGGCTGCTCGCCGAGGACGGCCCGCTCGAACGACTGCTCGCCGAAGGTGGTCTGCTGGACCGCATCACCGCCACCAACGGACCGCTCGAACGACTGACGGCCAAGGACGGTCCGCTCGAGGTGCTCACGCGTCAGGACGGACTCATCGAGCGGGCCATCGCCGAGGAGGGCATCCTCGAAACACTTCTCGCCGAGGACGGTGCCATCGAGCGACTGACGGCCAAGGGCGGTCCGCTCGATCAGTTGGTCAAGCTGTCGGAAACGCTGACGTCGGTGGCACCGAACATCGAGCGGATGAGCATCTCGATCGACATCCTGCAGGATTCCGTCGAGATCCTCTCGGCTGCGGTTCACCCACTGGGAGAGTTGGTCGGACGGCTCCCGAGTCGTTGGCTCAAGAGCGGTAAGCAGTCGGTTCACGAACTGCACTGACGCCCCCCGGTGGCCGGCACCGCCGACTGGCTCTCCGCTGGCCCGTCCTTGTGGAACGGAGAAGGCCCGCCCCGGTGTATCGGGGTACGGGCCTTGTCTGGTTCTACGCGCCGTGAGCGAGTGTTAGGTCAGCTCGGCCGGTAGGGTGGTCGGGCGCGCTTCGGCGGAGCCACGGAGCCATTGGGATACCTTGCGGCCGCTGCGTTCACGGCGAGCGATCGAGGCGCGGGCTGCGGCAGCGGCGGCTCGGGGCCGCTCGGCGGGGCGGTCGGTGCGCTTTTCGGTCGTGGTCATCGTGGGCCCTCCTGATCGTTCTGGTTGTCAGAGTCCTCGGTTTGGTCCTGGTCCGCCAGTGCGCGGCGGGCTGCAGCTCGATCGGAGACCGCGACGAGGACATTATTGGTTCGGGTGATCAGGGCGGAGTCGGTGACGGTGGCGTAGATGTCCCATCCGAGTTCGACTTCGGTGTCGTCGTCGAGAGACCGGCCACGCTCGGTGTCGCGGGAGCTCGTCGGTAAGACCTTAGGGCTTACCGGCAACCTTCCTTCTCGCCTGGCCACGCTCGCCGTAGGACCTAGGCGGCCATTGGAAATTCTCTGCTCTATTCTCATTTTGGTTGCTGCGCAACATCTTTACGAGTTCTTCAGCTTGGCAGGATGGATGCGAGTTCGCTACGGTGTGTCACGCCCGCCGGTCCTGAGACGTGGCCCAATTCGCCGATGTCGAACATAGAGGAGAACACGTGTCGTTGTACGAGATCGAGGCCCTAGGAAGTGCCCATCGGCCCATTTCTGCCAGGCGTTAGCAGTCCTAGTCGGTGAATTTACCGTCGGCCCCGAGCTCGCCGTTACCGTCCACCGGGTAAGGATCCATTGCTGCAAGATATTGTTTGCCCTCATGGCGGATGAGCAGGCTCTCAAAGCGTTAATGGCAGGTGTCGAGGCGTGGTCGCGCTTTCGCTCCGATCACTCCCAGGGGCAAGAAAGCGCGTCGCGAATAGACCTGTCTGACGCAGAACTTCCCAACCCCGACCTACCGTATGCGAATCCATCGCTCCCGTATGCGGATCTCTCCAATGTGAACCTCCGATACGCGAGACTCGCCAATGCGGACCTTACTGGCGCGAACCTCACAAACGCGTACCTAGCTTCTGTAGATCTAACAGGCGCGAACCTGACCAATGCGAATCTGACCAACGCATACATGGCCAGCGCGAGGCTCACTGGCGCAAACCTCACTAGTGCGAACTTAACAGCAGTAAATCTGAGCCATGCTCACCTTGAGGATATGGACTTGCACGGCGTAGACCTCACTGGGGTGTATTTCTTCTACACTCAGCTCGCTAGAGCAAACCTCAGTGCAGCAAATCTTCACCGCGTGGATCTAACCGGTGCCGACCTCACCAGAGCAGACCTCACCAGAGCAGACCTGTCTGAGACGACCCTGCGGGATGCAGACCTCGGCGAGGCGAACCTCACTGACGCAAACCTGATCCGAGCAGACATCACCGACGCGGTATTTACGAACGCAAAATTGACGAATGCGTATGTCGCCGGACTGCGAATGTCGCCCGATACCGTCAATACGCAGGGCATCAAGATAGGTGACCTTCTTTCCAGCGAACAGGCAAAAACCGTCCAGCCTGATGTACCGGATCCGGGCATAGTCCGGATTGCACTTCCAGAACTCCGTACGGGCATCGGGCCCGCTGAGCTGGCGGGTTTGTCGAACGCAATAGCCGTGATTGCCGAGTTGTCGGAGCGGGTCGGCGTCGAGCTCGGCCGGCGGCTGAGCGGGGACATAGGCAATGGTGGGACTGCTGTACTGATTTCGGCCGCCGGGGATTCGTTCGCACCTATTGTCGTGCAGCGCGTGCAGTACGGGAGCCCACTGGTGGTGGAGGTGTGGGATGCAGTCTGGCCGTATCTTGCGACCGGAGGCGTAGGGGCAACTGCCGGCATAGTGGTCAAGAGCTTGCGTGACGGTTCCGCGGACGCCGGTCGCGTCTGGTCGCTCCTGCTGACCTTCGCACGGCCTAGTGAGCGACAGGCGTACTTCGCCGCTCGGACCGCCCGAGCGGAAGCAAATGCCGCCGAAGAAGAGGAAAGAAGAGCCCGGGCGGAAGCGAATACCGCAGAGCATCAAGCCCGGAGAGATCTGGCGGCAGTGACAGGTAGTACTGCCCAAAGCGTGGGCGAGCAAGATACAGATATCTTGCGATTGGAACCCTCTTCGAGAACAGAAATCGTTGCACGCCTCAATGATTCAGACATATCGAATCTGATACCAGATGCTGAACTTGAGGGACTCGCAGATGTCATCGCCCAACTACTCTCGTACCCGGTTGTTGCAACTCGGCGGAACGAGTTGCCGATGGACACCACAGGCTGATTACGGCACCAACACCGCATATGCCAAGCCACGCATCACCTGGCCTCGCAGTCGGTTGGAGGCGGTGTTGACTTCACCCGTACGTCATGGCCTGATTTGCCGGATGCTCTCGAAGCGCCTGTAAAGGGTGCGTCTACTCAACCCGAGAGCATCGGCGATGCCACCTATTATGTTGCCTTGGTTACGCATTCGTGCGGCTGCGGACACAAGTTTCTTTACACTATGAACTTAGCTCGACTCTTAGACCGATTCGATGTTCAGACCGATTCGATGTAACGCGAACCATCGCTTACGTACACTTATGAGTTGAAGATCGATCTTGTACGTGTGTCCACTCGCGATCAGCATCCGCTTGCACGGGAAGACGCGCTGAAGGCAGCCGACTGCGAAGAAGTGTTCACCGATCACGCCTCCGGGGTTCTAGCGCGACGACCCGGTCTCGAGAAGGCGCTGCTGATAGCCCGGGCCAGCGATCAGCTCGTCGTCACGAAGCACGACCGATTCGGTCGTTCCCTGTTGAACTTGATCGAGTTGGCGGAGCTCCTGCGGGACCGCCAAGTGGATCTCGTTGTCCTCGACCAGGGCGTCGACACTTCGACGCCGGTAGGCGGATGTTTTTCTCCATACTCGGAGCGATTGCCGAGTTCGAGTATGTCCTGATGTCGGAGCGGACGGCCGACGGTCTCACGGCCGCTCGCGCTCGGGTATGCACCGGCGGTAGGACGCCCAAACTCGATGCCAGACAGGTGCAGATGACCCGCGCGATGTATGACGAACTCGTCGCAGACGGTAAGCGCGCGTACACCGTCTGCGACGATCGCCAAAAAATTCAGTGGTACAAGGCCGATTATCTATCGACATCTCCAGTCAAAGTAGTTGTCAGTCAGATCTTCCCGTCTTTCGATACCAGCTACGAGGCCAGCTTCGGCCTACGCAGGGTCGGGCAGGTTCCCATTTGCAGCTGGAGGTAGAGGTAGAGGTAGTAAGATCGGTTGGCGGCAAGCGCTTGGCCCGCGACCTTCAGCGGGCAAGCGAAAGTAATTAATCTCAAATCTGATATTTCTGGCGCCGCTTCCTGAACGCATCTTCACCTCCGTCCAGGATTAAGCACGCATGCTCCCGTGTACCACACACTTTCAGAGCCTCCGCATGATCTATCATCGGCCCACTGTGCTCCAAAGAGCCAGATCTGTAATCGAAAGTCCGCCCATTTGCATTCGGCCGGTCGTCTCCATGCCTGTTCGCAACAATTATCTGTTCAGAATCCGCTCCGACTGCTAGGTTCGCGTCGTGAGTAACCATTATTATTTGCCGGTCTGACTTCCTTTTCACGAGATAAGGAACAATTTGTTCAAAAATGGACCGGCTATCCAGGTCGTCTTCTGGCTGATCAATCAGTAGAGGCCATTTGTCGGTTGACTCGTTGAGGATTAACGTCAATGCAAACAGAGCTTGCTTCCCAGGGGTCATCGTTGAGACCGCGAAACCTCCCACCCTGTCCCCATCGAGTTCCGCAAAATATCGAACCTCGGGCGTGGCTTGCAGCACTGCAGTCGCTACATCTGCCGGACTTCTTCCTTGCTTCACTTTCTGCGTGCCTGACGACAAAGCACGCATGAATACTTCCGGGTTGGCTTGCACATGCGCCAAATCGAGCACTTTATCTTCAGTCAAGAATGGACTCTTGTTTTGTTTGTGGAGATCTTGACTCAGCGCCTCAACGGTGTCAGGGTTCAGGGAAATCTCCATACCCAGTACCATTTCGTCCAACTCATGCCGTCGCCGATCAAATACAGTGCGAAGCGTTGCTAACGCATCGTTACGTGTACCCAAGGACCCCTTTACCGCATTCACCGATTCAGCCTGCTGTGCGGCCAGTCGTAAAATCGCGTCCTTCTGGACCTCTATGCGCTTTAGCGCCTCCACCTGGTTTTGATGCCGCTGGACAACCGAATCCAGTTCGGCGTTCATAGCGTTCATTGCAATAAGATCGGCGTTTTCCGCCTCCAGTCGCTGACCAGAGAGGCGGGCCTCACGCAAATCAGCCTCCAGTTGTGTACGAGCGTTGACCAACAAGTTCGAGAGAGATTCGAGAATGGATTCGCGGGTACTCAATACTAGGTTGGTGATCTCAGTTGCGAGAGTCTGATGCACATCGGAAGGGATTGGAATGGTTTCGACTTGGACGCCCACGGCTTCCGTTACCGCCCAGTTTTGTAGCTGCCCTGCGCTGTTCCCACCGTCCGCCTGAGGCTCCACGTACACCGATAATTGCCGTATTTTCTCCTCAATCTCGGCTGCTTGCACTCGCGAAGTTGCGATGGCCTGGATAACCTTTTCATATTGCTGCACCTGCTCCGGCGTCAACGAAGACTCATCCCGAAGCTTATTGATTTCGGCTGCTAGCTCATCCCTCACCGCAGCGATTCCATCGGGATCGCCCATGGATCGCAGGTCTTGCTCCGCCTTCTCGATCTTCAAAGAAAGGTCGAACCAGAGCTTGATTGCGTGTTCCATCGCGGAATCTGCCGATTCAAGGTCGGCTGTCGCCCGTTCCGTTGCAGCCCGAAACTCGGCATCGTCACGAAACAGCGCGGGCTTTATCTTCTGGGTGATTTCGTCAGGGCGCTCACTGATCGCGTACAAAGAGTTTTGCGGAATATAGATAACCTGCCCAGAGCCGCCTGACGTACCGCCCCAATTTACTTGACACGTGCCAGCAGGCACTTGCGACCAACTGTAACCTGCTGCCGGACCTGCCGCTTCTGAATTGGACGCAATTCGCGCAGCGATCTGCTGCTCAACCGTTAGCTGCGGATCGACTGCGTGTGAGATGTAGGCTAGGAGAGACGATTTTCCGGAAGACCTACTGCCAATGATGGAGCAGAGATTCTGATTGAACTTGATTTCAGCAGGAAAAGTACTGGTATCAGAGAAAGACACGCTTGAAATGACGTTGTACGGTTCCTTAGAATCTGGCATCGTCGGCTGTATTCGCACCCTGTCCAACGGTTCAATCAAAGTTTGACGCAGCCCAGAAAAAGTTGGATCGGCTTTAACCCAAGTCACTTCAGTTTGGTTGGGACCATCTAAGATCGATTTTCCAAGCCGGTCCTTGAGATCGTCGAATGTATGAGCGTCGCAGCCGGAGAAAACCGGCTTTGCACGGATTTCATCATGCTCATTCTCTAGACGCGACGTGTTGAGAAAATATTCGCTGCTCGTCGACCTACCAAAGAAACCGTCAGACATTTTATCAATCTCGTCAGTCAAGTTTGCTTTGCGTTTTGCTCCACGCTGCGGGCGCATGCCATCGCCCTTCGCAGAGGTCAAAATAAGGACACTATCCTGCTGGTCGTTCTTCATCCCGAAGGTGTCTCTAATCGCATCGGCAATCGCTTTCCGGGTTACCGTCGCGGAACCGAGGTGCTCTGCAGTCTTGAGGTCACGGCAAGACATTTGCCGATCGTCTGATGTGTGCAGCTCGGTTCGCAACGAACGCATAAACCGGTCTGCATCGTCTACGGTCAGGCTATCAGAGAATATTAGGTGCAGATTTACTTCCTCCCCCGCCTTATTGACAGCCTCATTCAAGCGAACCTCCATGTTCGGAAGAAAACGTTTGTCAGACGTGGGATATTTGAGCCTGAAAGCAGCTACAAAATCAAAGTAACGATCCAAGTTGAAGTAATCTGTAATTCCCACGACGGCAACATCCGAAGCCTCGACAAGGGTGGAGAATCTGTCCCAGTCCGGTTCACCGTTGGGCAGCATCGTGTAGCGGTTCTCGGCACCGGTTGCGCTTGGGACGTGGACATGAAGGTCCCACTTTCTCCACTCAGACCCTCTGGCGTACTCGACCTCGTAGCTGCTCATGGTGCGCCGTCCTCTTTCACTCCGGACCCGATTCAGTGCTTTAGACACTAGCGGCGCAGCCCGACAGGAGACCATCCGGTATGCGGTTCCTACAGCTCTTGCGCCGTGCTTCGCTATGGCCATCATCGATCTCCGGAAGATGGGACCCGACAGGGGTGCCAGAAACGTTTCCGTCACCGAAATCAGTGTCGGAGTCGACTGCGTTCACGGGCTACCCCGCGGCCGTTAATTTTGGGTCCGTGCGAGCGGCCGACCATCAGCAGGTCACGTCGGTGGATCAAGTGCACTACGCAGGCATGCGTGGTCAGAGGTGCGAGGGAGGGTTCGCGTCAACGGCGGAGATCTCGGCATCGGCCGGTTTGGCGAGCACAACGGGGTCGTCGTCGATGAATGCGCTGAGCCAGGCCCGGTATTGGTGGGTGACAGCTCGGGCGTGGAAACGCTTGGTTTGCCAGGCTGGTTATGGGTGCAGTTCGTCCGGGGAGGTCGAAGCCGGTGTTGATCACGGCGGCGTCGGGAATGTGGGCGGAGAACTCTTGCCACCGCTGCTCGGCCGGCCGTTCCTCGGCGGCAAGTGGGGATTGGTAGGCGCCGAGGTCCGCTAGGACTTCGTCGACGTCGATCAGCACCACCCGATCGTCGCCAGGTCGAGTCACGGGCGGCGGCGGAATTGCCGGGTGCGGGATGCAGTGGCCAGCCGCAATGCGGACTGCCTCTTTCCATGCGGGAGTGCAGTCACCCCTGAGCAGGGGGGACAGCACGAGCGGCGAGGCTGGGTCCGTCGAGCACAACCGGGATCGCACACGTGGCATCAGCCGTCTTGGCCATGATGGGGAGGTCGCTGAGGGTTCAAAAGCAGAGGGCAACGGTTCGATACCGTCGGCGGCGGATGTTAGCGCTCACACTGGTGAGCGGGGTTGCGGAAAATAATCTTTGACAATGCCGATGTTATCGCTCACACTTTCGTCTTGATGTGATGTGAGGCACAGACGAGGCCTCGACCGCGACCCACGGTTCGATTTCACTACGCAGGGAGAAACGATGAAGTTTCGACACCTATCCATGGCCGCGGCCGCGGTGGCACTCACCCTCACGCTCGGCGCGTGCGGATCGAGCACCAAGACCGCGGACGAGGCTCCGGCCGAAGGCGGCAGCACGGCGGGCGCGCTGATCGGCGTGACGATGCCGACGAAGTCCTCGGCTCGATGGATCGCCGACGGCGACAACCTCAAGAGCGCGCTCGAGGGCCAGGGTTACAAGGTCGACCTGCAGTACGCAGAGAACGACATCCCCACTCAGGTCAACCAGATCGAGAACCAGATCACCCAGGGCGCAAAGCTTCTCATCGTGGCCTCGGTGGACGGCACGGCCATCACCACGCAGTTGCAGGAAGCCAAGGACAACGGCATCGGCGTCATCGCGTACGACCGCCTCATCCGTAACTCGCCCAACGTCGACTACTACGCGACGTTCGACAACTACAAGGTCGGCGTCGACCAGGCCACGTCGCTTCTGGTCGGTCTCGGCCTGAAGAACGAGGACGGCACCGACAAGGCCGACGCCCCCGCGGGCCCGCTGAACATCGAGGTCTTCGCCGGTTCGCCGGACGACAACAACGCCACCTTCTTCTTCGACGGTGCCATGGAAACCCTGAAGCCGTACCTGGACAAGGGAACTCTGAAGATCGGCAGTGGCGAGTCCGATTTCGAGACGGCTGCAACGCTGCGCTGGGATCCGGCTACCGCCCAGAAGCGCATGGAGGACCTGCTCACCAAGACGTACTCCTCGGGCCAGAAGGTGCAGGGCGTGCTCTCGCCGTACGACGGCCTGTCGATCGGAATCCTCTCCGCGCTCAAGAGCAACGGCTACGGAACGGCCGGTCAGCCCTACCCGATCGTCACCGGCCAGGACGCCGAGGTGCCCTCGGTGAAGTCCATCATCGCCGACGAGCAGTACTCCACGATCTACAAGGACACCCGTGAGCTGGCCGCAGTCACGATCTCGATGGCTCAGTCCATGCTCGACGGTCAGACGCCGGAGACGAACAACACGACGGACTACGACAACGGCGAGAAGGTCGTTCCCGCGTACCTGCTGCAGCCGGAGATCGTCAACAAGGGCAACTACGAGCAGCTGCTGGTCGAAGGCGGCTACTACACCGACGATCAATTGAAGTGAGTTCTGCGATGACGAGCCAGATTCTGGAGATGCACGGCATCACCAAGACGTTTCCCGGAGTGAAGGCGCTCCAGGACGTCACGCTCACGGTGGAGCGCGGCGAGATCCATGCGATCTGCGGTGAGAACGGCGCTGGAAAGTCGACTCTCATGAAGGTGCTGTCGGGTGTGTATCCGCACGGAACTTTCGACGGAGAGATCGTGTTCGACGGTCAGCCGTGCGCGTTCTCCGATATCAGGAGCAGCGAATCCAAGGGCATCGTCATCATTCACCAGGAACTCGCGCTGAGTCCGCATCTGTCCATTGCCGAGAACATCTTCCTCGGCAACGAGCGGTCCAGGCGCGGGTTCATCGACTGGAACCGCACCAACTCCGAGGCCGCAGCCCTACTGAACCGGGTAGGGCTGCGGGAGAACCCCGTCTCCGTCGTGGGCGATCTCGGCGTCGGCAAGCAGCAACTCGTCGAGATCGCGAAGGCATTGTCGAAAGACGTGACGCTGCTGATCCTCGACGAACCGACTGCAGCACTGAACGATTCGGACTCGTCTCATCTTCTCGACCTGCTACGCGGTCTTCGAGACGAGGGAATCACGTGCGTGATCATCTCGCACAAGCTCAACGAGATCGCGGCCATCGCAGACCGGACGACGATCATTCGCGACGGCCGAACCATCGAGACGTTGGACATGCGCAACCCGGAGGTCACCGAGGATCGCATCATCTCACTGATGGTCGGCCGCGATCTCGAGCACAGGTTCCCGCCCCACGAATCCACTGTGGGAGAGGAAGTTCTACGCATCGAGGACTGGACCGTACACAGCCCGACCCAGCACGGCCGGACCGTGGTGGACGGGGCGAATCTGACGCTGCGCCGTGGTGAGATCGTCGGGCTGGCGGGCCTGATGGGTGCCGGACGCACCGAGTTGGCCATGAGTGTCTTCGGACGCAGTTACGGCATCGACATCTCGGGGCGTCTGTACAAGTACGGCAAGGAAATTCACGTCAAGTCCGTCAGCGATGCCATCCATCACGGGATCGCGTATGCGACCGAGGACCGAAAGCGATACGGCCTCAACCTGATCGACGACATCAAGCGCAACATCTCCACTGCGGCCCTCGACAAACTGGTGACCGGCGGTTTCGTCGACGACAACCAGGAATTCAAGGTTGCCGAGGGCTTCCGGAAGAGCATGAACATCAAGGCACCGAACGTCTCAGCCGTGGTCGGCAAGCTCTCCGGCGGCAATCAGCAGAAAGTCGTGCTGAGCAAGTGGATCTTCAGTGATCCCGATGTGCTCATTCTCGACGAACCGACGCGCGGTATCGACGTCGGCGCGAAGTTCGAAATCTATTCGATCATCAACGGTCTCGCCGACGCGGGCAAGGCAGTTCTGGTGATCTCCTCCGAGCTACCGGAACTGCTCGGGCTGTGCGACCGGATCTACGCGCTGTCCGCAGGCCGGATCACCGGCGAGGTGACTCGCGAGGACGCGACACAGGAATCCCTCATGCACCTCATGACCCGTGGAACAGGAGTACTTCGATGAATCAGCTGTCGACCGTCCGGGGGCTGCTCACGCGAAACCTCCGCCAGAGCGGGATATTCATCGCGTTCGCGTTGATCATCCTGCTGTTCACCGTTCTGACCGGCGGCCAACTGTTGGTCCCGCAGAACATCAGCAACATGGTGGTCCAGAACTCGTACATCCTCATCCTGGCCATCGGCATGGTCGTGATCATCATCGCGGGCCACATCGACCTGTCCGTCGGATCGGTCGTCGCGGCCACCGGAGCGATCTCCGGTGTGCTGATGGTCCAGCAGAACGTGCCGTGGCCGCTCGCGGTGCTCATCACGCTGATCATCGGCGGTCTGATCGGAGCGTGGCAGGGCTATTGGGTTGCCTACTTCGGCATTCCGGCGTTCATCGTGACCCTGGCAGGCATGCTCATCTTCCGCGCGGTCACCCTCATCGTTCTCGGTAACCAGGGCATCGGACCGTTCCCCGGGCCCGTACGTACTCTCTCCAACGGCTTCCTCCCGGGCTTCATGGGCAACGTCGGCCTCGGGCCGCTCGGCGGCGCGGACATCTTCACCCTTCTCGTCGCGATCCTTGCCGTTGCCGGAATCGTGTTCACTCAGTGGCGTTCTCGGACGGGTCGGCAGAAGTACGGGCAGACCGTCGACGCGATGCCACTGTTTCTGACCAAGATGATTCTGGCCGGCGGCCTGGTTCTCGCCATCGCCGTACAGCTGGCGCGCTTCAAGAACCTGCCGTACGTGCTGATCCTTCTCGCCGTACTGGTGATGGGATACTCCACGCTGGCAGGCCGGACGGTGTTCGGTCGGCACGTGTACGCCATCGGCGGAAACATCCACGCCGCATCGCTGTCCGGCATCAAGGTCAAGCCGGTCACCTTCTGGATCTTCGTGAACATGGGCGTGCTGTCCGCCCTCGCCGGAATCATCTTCGCCGGCCGCCTCAATCAGGCGGGCCCCACCGCAGGCAACGGCTTCGAGCTCGACGCGATCGCGGCGGCATTCATCGGCGGTGCAGCAGTACAGGGCGGCGTCGGCCGCATCGTCGGCGCGCTCACCGGTGGACTCATCATCGCCGTGATCAACAGCGGAATGTCCCTCATCGGTTCGCCCAGCGAGCGCGTTCAGCTGGTCAAGGGCCTGGTACTCCTCGCCGCGGTGGCGTTCGACATCTGGACCAAGCGCCGAGCAGCGAGCGGCAAGGGCAACAAGGGTGACAAGGCTGCGCCTCCGAGCAGCTATCTGGGGGTGCCCGTGCCTGCCGAGATGTTCTCCGGTGCCGAGCCCGGTAAGCCTGCGCCCACCACGACCGGTTCTGCGGTGACCACACCCACGTAATCGACACGGTCGCGGGCACCGCAGGACCGGGCATGCTGTGATTGTCTTCGACCAGGAAGGGAGGCTCGGCAAAGATGACACCGACTCGCGGACCCGCCATGACCGACGTCGCCCGGCTCGCAGGCGTGTCTCATCAAACCGTCTCCCGCGTCATCAACGGTCATCCCAACGTGACCGAAGCGACGAGAAACAAGGTGGCTCAGGCGATCTCGGAGCTCGGGTACCGACCGAACACTGCTGCACGCGCTCTGGTCACCGGCCGCAGCAAGACCATCGGAATCGTGGGGACCGGAAACGCTCTCTACGGTCCGGTGTCGACGCTCTACAGCGTCGAGTACGCAGCCCGTCACGCCGGCTACTCCGTGGTGGTCGGCGTGCCCACCTCGTTCGACGAGTCGGCGATCATCACCTGCGTGCGCCGGTTGCAGAAGCAGGGTGTCGACGGCGTCGTCGTCATCGCGCCTCTGCGAACCGACGGCGGTGACATAGCCGATCTGGCCGGGGAGCTCCCGCTGGTCGCCGTCGAGGGCTCGCCTGCCGGTGATCTGGCCGTCGTCTCGGTGGACCAGATCGCCGGAGCCAGAGCCGCGACCGAACATCTGCTCTCGCTCGGACACAGCGCCGTGTGGCACGTTGCCGGCCCGCTGGGGTGGTACGAGGCAGCCGACCGCGTCACCGGATGGCGGATGGCCCACGAGGATGCCGGCGTGGAACCACCGGCGACCCTCAGCGGCGACTGGACCGCGAAATCGGGCTTTCTGGCCGGCAGCGAACTGGCCCGGAACGCCGACGTCACCGCAGTGTTCGCAGGCAACGACTCCATGGCGCTCGGGGTGCTACGCGCACTGAACGTCCACGGAAAGCGAGTGCCGGAGGACGTCAGCGTGGTCGGCTTCGACGATGTTCCCGACGCGGAATTCTTCTCGCCGCCCCTGACCACCATCCGCCAGGAATTCACCGACGTCGGCGTGCGAAGCGTCGAAATTCTGCTCGACCAGATCGACACCGGAAACCGAAGCACGAGGCGTTCGAGTATCGAACCGACCCTCGTGATCCGAGCGAGCACCGGCGGCGCTCACATACGCAACTGAATCTCGACGAGGAGACGTGCGTCGGAATCGGTGAGATCGAGATCGAGAATCTGCTCGACGCGTCGAATGCGGTAGCGCAGGGTGTTCGGGTGAATGTGCAGTCGCTCGGCGGCAGCCCGAACGTCGCCGAAGCACGCCAGATAGAACTCGAGACTCTCGCGCATTCTGGAGTCGTTGGTGGCGTCGTAGCGGTCGAGGGCGGTGATGCGTGGGTCTCGCAGCTGGTCGTGATTGGTGATCAGTTCCAGGATTTCGCCCAGCAACACCGAGGTTCTCGACTCTTCCAGCGTCGTGACGCGCACCTCGCCGGTGGTGCCGTCGAGCACTCGGTCCACCTCGAATCTGGCCACGGCCACCCCGTCGAGATCGGCGATCGGCGCAGCGACCGCGGCACGCAGCGCCAGCGAGGTACGCACCTCGATCCGCCCGACGGCATCGGCGGTCCACGCCGCGATCCCCGTGCCCGACGCCACCCCGGGAAACAGTGCGTAGATTCTCTCACCGATGATGGTGACCAACGAGTCTCGCCGAAAAGCGCTGGCATGCAGTCGAATGGACGGTGCCAGGGCGCTGATCTCGAATTCTCCGCAGGCAGCGAATCCGACGACCGCCGCGGATCCCGAGGTGGGTATCGACAGCGCCGACGCCAGCGACGGGACGTCGACACCGCCGCCCCTGGCCCCGAGCAGGCGCTGAATCTGCAGGGCCTCGTTGGTCGGGGCGTTCGCGATGCGGGTGATCAGTCGGGCCGCGACGGCCGAGGCACCGCGCAGTACCGCGTCGGCGTCGGCGGCGAGTGGGGCGGAGCCCTCCTGTATCCAGATCGTCCCGAGAGTCGTTGCGCTGCCTGAGCTTCGGCGTATACCGACGGCGAGCCGTCTACGAATGCCCAGTTCGGCATCGGCCGGTACGTCGATCACGTCGTCGGTGCGGCGGAGTCGATCGAACACCCCTCGCTCGTGCAGTCTGCGCAGGTAGTCGGCCGGCCCTTCACGTCCGAGAATAGACAGGGTCCGCAGTTCGTCGGCCGCGTCGTCGGATGCCGAGTAGGCCAACACATGTGAGCGCTCGTCCTCGATGCTCACCATGCCCTTCGTCAGTGACGCCACCGTCTGCGCGAGTTCGTAGAGGTCGGTGTCGGCTCCGAACAATCCGTCGTCGGGGCTCTGGGCGCGCACCTGGTCCAGGACTCCGCGCATCATCGACAGCAGGAGCTCCCACCGTGTCTGCTGGTGCACCGCGACCAATGCGATACCCGTCTCCCGCGCACCGTGGGACAGCGCCGTCGAGGTTGCGACTTTGGTCAGCACCGCGAGCGGTCGGTCTGCGACGGGGCGCAACGCGAGATCGTCGAACCACCGCACCACATCGGCCTCGGTCACGCCGACCAGCAGCGTCAGGTCGGACGCAGTTCCCGGAGGCAGGCGCAGGTCGTCGGTATCGAGCAGCGCGACGGACTCGACGGCCATGTCCGTTCCCGCGGGCGCGAGGACGAGTTCGACGACGGCGCTGTGCAGAGAGGTCAGCATCGAACGCAGCGACACCGTATTGGCCATACGGACAAGTAGATCACGAATTCTTTGGCCGACGGGCTGATTGAACGACGAGCGGATCGGACTTCAATGAGCAGCACACGCCGAAGACGAGGAGCAGCCATGGACGCCGTCACATCCGTACCGACCCCCACCAACGAGCCGGTCAACACCTACGCCCCGGGTAGTCCGGAACGGGCCCGCTTGCACAGCCGCCTGAGCGAACTCCGTTCCTCCCCCGTGGAGATCCGTCAGGTCATCGGCGGGGTTCACCGCCGGGCCGACGGCCCGGTCGAGAACGTCGTCGAACCGCACAAGCACTCGTCGATCATCGGCAGCTTCACCGGGGCCACCCACCAGGATGTGCGCGACGCCATCGACGCCGCGACGACAGCAGCCCCCGCATGGCGCGATCTCCCCTTCGACGAGCGCGCCGCGGTGTTCCTGCGGGCCGCAGATCTGCTGTCCGGTCCGTGGCGCGAAAGAATTGCTGCTGCAACGATGCTCGGTCAGTCCAAGTCGGCCTACCAGGCAGAGATAGACGCACCCTGCGAGCTGATCGACTTCTGGCGGTTCAACGTCACGTTCGCCCGGCAGATTCTCGCCGAGCAGCCCGTATCGGCACCGGGAGTGTGGAATCGCGTCGAATACCGTCCACTCGAGGGCTTCGTCTACGCCATCACCCCGTTCAACTTCACCGCCATCGCAGGCAACCTACCCACCGCGCCCGCGTTGATGGGCAACACCGTGCTGTGGAAGCCCTCGCCCACCCAGGCAGTGGCCGCGTATCTGACGCTCCAGTTGCTCGAAGCCGCAGGTCTGCCACCGGGGGTCATCAACCTCGTCCTCGGCGACGGGCCGATGGTGTCCGACGTGGCCCTCGCCGATCCGCGTCTGGCCGGAATCCATTTCACCGGGTCCACCGCGACGTTCCAGACGCTCTGGCGCGAGGTGGGCAACAACATCTCGAACTACCACTCGTATCCACGGCTCGTCGGCGAGACCGGCGGCAAGGACTTCATCGTCGCGCACAGCTCGGCCGATCCGGATGTGCTGACCACCGCCATGATTCGCGGTGCGTTCGACTTCCAGGGACAGAAGTGCTCGGCAGCGTCCCGGGCGTTCGTACCGAAATCTCTGTGGGCCTCGATGGGCGATACGTTCATCGAGCAGGTCTCGGCGTTGAAGTACGGTGACGTGACCGACCTGTCCAACTACGGCGGAGCCGTCATCGACCGAAAGGCGTTCGACCGCAACGCAGCTGCTCTCGACCGAGCCAAGTCCGTCTCGAGCCTGACCATCGCCGCCGGCGGTAGCTGCGACGACACGGAGGGGTACTTCGTCTCCCCCACGGTGCTTCTCGGCGACGACCCCACCGACGAGGCCTTCACCACCGAGTACTTCGGCCCGATCCTCGCCGTGCACGTCTACGACGACAGCAGGCCCGACGCCTATGCCGAGACACTGCGCGCCGTCGACTCCGGATCGAAGTACGCGCTGACCGGAGCCGTCATCGCCACCGACCGCACCGCCGTCGAACAGGCCCATGCGGCACTGCGATTCGCCGCAGGCAACTTCTACGTCAACGACAAACCCACCGGCGCAGTGGTGGGACAGCAGCCGTTCGGCGGAGCCCGCGCGTCGGGAACCAACGACAAGGCCGGCTCGCCGCAGAACCTGCTGCGGTGGACCTCGGCCCGCACCGTGAAGGAAACGTTCGTTCCGCCGACCACCCACGGCTACCCACACCAGGAAGGCGAGGGCACGCGATGACCACGCTACTGAGCAATCCGCTGCGGCCTGCCCTGCTGGCGGCGGCACGTTCACCGAAACTGCAGGCGACGGTGACGCGGCTACGCGCCACCCGATCCCTCGTCGACCGTTTCGTGGCAGGCGAATCCGAGCCTGCGGCCGTCACTGCAGTGGACGCCCTGCTGGCGTCGGGCCGGTTCGTCTCGGTGGACTACCTCGGCGAGGACACCACCGACCGAGGCCAGGCGAGAGCAACCGTGGACGCGTATCTCTCCCTGATACAACGCTTTTCGACTCGCCGGGCCGATGCGACAGCCCTGGAGATCTCGCTCAAGCTGTCTGCGCTCGGCCAAGGAATCGACCGAACCCTGGCGCTGGAGAACGCACGAACGATCTGCACCGCTGCCACTGCGGCCGGGGTGTGGGTGACGGTGGATGCCGAGGACCACACCACCACCGATTCGACCCTGTCGATCGTCCGCGAACTGCGCGTGGACTTTCCGGATCTGGGGACGGTGCTGCAGGCATACCTGCGGCGCACCGAAGCGGACTGCCAGGACCTGTCCGGGCCGCGATCTCGAATCCGACTGTGCAAAGGTGCGTACAACGAACCGTCGTCGGTGGCATTTCAGGGTGCACGGGAGGTCTCCGACTCCTACCTCCGGTGCCTGACGATCCTGATGAACGGCCGCGGTTACCCCATGGTGGCCTCGCACGACCCGGAGATGATCGAGGCGGCAGACAGGTTGGCGGCGGCCGCAGGACGGTCGTCCGAGGAGTTCGAGTTCCAGATGCTCTACGGAATCCGTGATCCCGAGCAGCGTCGACTCGTGGACGCCGGGCGCAACGTACGCGTGTACGTCCCGTACGGATCGCAGTGGTACGGCTACTTCATGCGCAGACTGGCCGAGCGTCCGGCGAATCTGATGTTCTTCGCGCGATCGGTGCTCTCGCGTACGTAGCGGGTTCACCGAAGTACTCGATTCCCGCACCCAGGAGTCGGCCGCCGCTTCCTCTCGGCGTTCTGGCGTGGATTAGGTTCTGCGACATCGGGGCACCCTGGCTGCATGGCAAATTACAGAGTTATCGATCCGCACGGAACCGTTGTCGAGACCAAGGACATCTCCAGTTCCGAGGACGCGCACGCCTGGTTCAAGGACAGCCGCGCCGACAACGAGGAGTTGGGGTGGCGACTCGAGGTCGAGCACGACGGCGAGTGGGCGTTCTTCAGCGACTCCGAAGGAACCAAGGACTAGTTCGCCTGAGCCGAAACACTTTCGGACGATCCTGAGCCACGGCCATACCGTCGAGCAGGGTCGTCCGTTGTGGAATCGGGGTTCGAACGAACAGTGGGCAGCCCCGGTACTGGAGCTGCCCACCTCTTGTCGCGGCGATGAACGCCGGGGTACTACTGGTCGTTCGTAGGACGAGCCGTCGGAATCGTGGACTCGAGATCGGCGACCTGGAGCAGACGCGAAACAGAGCGTCCGGCGACGATCGACCATGATGCGCCGATGCCGGCCGTGTAGTCACGGACTGCATCGAAGACTGTGAGACCTGCGATGCCGAAGAATTCGACATTGTGCAGATCGAGGGTGACATGCCGTTTGCTGGACACGCGGCTGCAGACGAAATCGGAGAACATCGGCGCGCTGCGCATGTCGATGTCGCCGTGGACGGCGACGACGAGTGAGCCGTCGGGGCCGTCGTGCGCAGTGAAGATTGCTCCGGTTGCTGCGACGGACACGGACTTCTCCGCGACTGTCACCGGGGTGGTTCGAACTTTGTTGCCTGAAGATTCAACACTCATGGCAGATCCCATCGATCGGTCGAACTGAGGGGGAAACCGATTGACGCAGCGGGAGCAGAATGTTGCCTGACCCGGACGCCGACTTCGCTGCGTTTCCCCGTGACCGGCTGTTAGCTCAACCAGGGCCAACCCTACGTCACAGGCAGCCTCAGCGTCCAGCATCGGTTCTGCACAGGCCGCCCACCAGCAGTTCGAACACCGCGCCGCGCAGGCACCTTACGCGCGACCGCTGTTTCCCAGGTCGGCATGGTGTTCTCGCATGGCTCCGATGAGCGCTTCGAACACCCGATGCGCGGCGGCGAGATCATCATCGGGCAGGTCTGCCAACGCGGTGCTCGTGCGCTTGCCGAGGGGGCCGAAGAACCCGCGAGCGACCTCCATCCCGTGCTCGTCGTATCGCAGAATGACTTTGCGTCGATCGGATGCGTCGGATTCGCGGCGGATGTGACCGGAGGTGATCATCCGCTCGACGAGGTAGGTCATCGCCGCCGACGACAGCCCCAACATCGTGCCCAGTTCCCCCGCCGTCAGCGGCGCACCCTCGACGTCGGCGACCATGACGTGAAGAAGCGCACGAAAGTCGTTGGGCCGCAGGCTGTGTAGAGCACCGAACACTTGGCCGATCTGTTCGGAGACCGACGACAGCGCTCGTAGATCCGCGGAAATCGCGGATTCGAGGTGGTTTCGGTCGGCCATGTCGGTGGTAACTCCTTCGCTGCGGTCATCGTCAGACTACTGCCCGCAAGAGATTCAGTTGCTTAATATCTAAGTAAATGAGATTGTTTGACCGTGGACAGCACTCGAACCGAGAACAAGACCGTCTGGGACCGTGTCGCGGACGCAGCCACCGGGCGTAGATCCGGTGCCTTGGCGGCAGCGATCGTCATCCTCGCGGTCGCCGTGATGGGATTGGTCGGCAGCAACGATTCCGCCGACCAATCGCCGAACTCGTTGCCGACGTCGGCCGAGTCCTACCAGGTGGACGAGCTGCTCTCCCAGTTCTCGGACTCCGACACCGCACCCGTGATCCTGGTTCTGAGCCGCGCCGATGGCGGCGACCTGACACCGACCGATATCGAGGGCGCAGCTGCCGCGCAGAGCAGGCTCCTCGCCGTCGATCGCTCGGTGCCGGACGAGCCCGGCCCGCCCCCGATCGTCGCACCCGACGGCAAAGCTGCGATTGCGCTGGTCCAGGTCGATTCCGAGTTGTCGGGCTTCACGCTCAACGAACTGATCACCGAACTGCGGTCCGCTGCGAGCGACGGCCTGTCACCCGATCTCGATGCTCAGGTCACCGGCGGACCCGCCTTCGGTGCCGACATCGCGAACTCGTTCTCCGGTGCCAACTTCACACTTCTCGCCGTCACCGCACTCGTGGTGGCCGTCCTCCTCATCGTCACCTATCGATCGCCCATCCTCTGGCTGGTGCCGTTGGCCGTCATCGGTTTCGCCGACCGATTCGCCACCACCGTCGGCACCGTGCTCGCCCAGGCCACCGGCCTCTCCTTCGACGGTTCGACCTCCGGAATCACCAGTGTGCTGGTGTTCGGCGCAGGCACGAACTACGCACTGCTGCTCATCTCTCGATACCGCGAGGAGCTGCGTCGCGAGCCCGATCATCGCCTCGCCCTGCACCGCGCTGTTCGCCAGGCCGGGCCCGCCATCCTCGCCAGCAACGCAACCGTCGTGCTGGCACTGCTGACCTTGCTCCTCGCGATGCTGCCGAGCACCCGCAGCCTGGGGGCGCTGGCCGCGGCCGGCCTCGTCGTCGCAGCAGTGTTCGTGCTGTTCGTACTGCCGCCCCTGCTGAAACTGTGCGGTCCGAAGCTGTTCTGGCCCTTCGTTCCCAAGGAATCGGACCGGGACACCACCACGGAAGGCGTCTGGCACTCGATCGCCGCAGGCGTTGCCCGACGCCCCGTCGCCACCGCCTCGGTCACGATCGTTGCGCTACTGGCCTGCTGCGGCGCATTGTTCGGGACTCAGATCGGACTCTCACAAACCGAGCAGTTCCGCGTCACCGCCGAATCCGTCGAAGGCTTCGACACTCTCTCCCAGCACTTCCCGGCCGGATCAGCCGATCCGATGACGGTCCTCGCTCCCACCGCAGACATCGACGGAGTCATCAGCACCGCCGAGGGCATCGACGGCGTCGTCTCGGTCGATCGCGTCGCGGATTCCGACACCGGACTCACCCGGCTCTCGGTCGTCACCGATGCGGCCCCCGCATCCGACGAGTCGTTCGCCGTCGTCGGCGATCTCCGCGCCGCA
This sequence comes from Rhodococcus sp. 14-2483-1-2, assembly GCF_002259405.1. Taxonomy (GTDB): domain Bacteria; phylum Actinomycetota; class Actinomycetes; order Mycobacteriales; family Mycobacteriaceae; genus Rhodococcoides. The sequence goes on from NZ_NPFW01000006.1 coordinate 192,082, forward strand.
CTCACCGGTGTGGACCGTGCATTGGTGGGCGGCAGCGACGCCAAAGCACTCGACACCAGCGACGCAGCGGCCCGCGATCGCCTCGTGGTCATTCCCGCGATCCTTGCGGTCGTGCTCGCCGTGCTCCTGGTACTGCTGCGCGCCCTCGTTGCACCCGTGATCCTGGTTGCCACAACGGTATTGAGCGCCGTGGCCGCCATCGGAGTCGGCAGCTGGGTGAGCCTGCACGTCTTCGGATTCCCCGCCCTCGACGACAACACTCCGCTGTTCGCGTTCCTGTTCCTGGTCGCGCTCGGAGTGGACTACACCATCTTCCTGGTCACTCGCACCCGCGAGGAGACGCCTCGGCACGGCACCAGGTCTGCCATCGTGCGGGCGGTCTCGGCTACCGGAGGTGTCATCACGAGCGCCGGAATCGTTCTGGCAGCAGTCTTCTGCGTGCTCGGCGTCCTACCGCTGATCACCCTGACCCAACTCGGCATCATCGTCGGACTCGGCATTCTGCTCGATACCTTCGTGGTACGCACCGTGGTGATTCCCGCCCTGTTCACCCTCATCGGCCCGGGGATCTGGTGGCCGAACAGGATCGACTCGAGCACGACCACAACCGCAACTCAAGGAGCGAACACATGAAGATCCGCAACGCATTCGGCCGCACCGCACTCGTCGGCGCCCTCGCCGCGGGTGCACTGCTGACCGCGGCCCCGGCTCAGGCACAGCCGGTCGGACCGCTGGGATCGGTCGGCCTCGAGCCACTGGCTCCGATCCCGTCGCTCGATGTCGAGCGTTACCTGGGCACCTGGAACCAGGTTGCCGCGGTACCGCAGCCGTTCAACCTGATCTGCGCCCGAGACACCCAGGCGAACTACCAGATGATCGACGCGTCCAACATTCGCGTCGAGAACACCTGCACCACCTGGACGGGCCAGGAGAACCGCATCGTCGGCAACGCACGAGTCAACGACACCGTCACCAATGCCCAACTGCACGTGAGCTTCCCGGGCGTCCCCACACAGGAGAGCCAGGAGGGGCCGACCAACTACATCGTGGCCTACATCGCTGACGACTACTCGTGGGCGTTCGTCGGAAGCCCCACCCGCACGTCCGGATTTGTGCTCAAGCGCACGCCCGACGTCAGCGTCGATCAGTTCCGCGAGATCCGCAGCGTCGTCGAATCGCTGGGTTACGACTCGAACTTCATCACCACGACGCCCACCCCGGGCGGCGCGACGACGATTCAGCAGCTCTCGACGGTGTAACTGCGGCGGAGCCGCAGTGGCGCGGTTGAGTGCCCCAGGGGGGACTCAACCGCGCCACTGTGCGGACCGCACTCAGCTCGCGGACAGGATCGAGATCGCGAAGATCAAGCTGTCGCCCGGCTCGATTCCAGCTGCCGGATTGCCGCTCGCATAGCCGTCGGCCGAGGTGACCGCCACGGCGACGGTCGAGCCGACGGTCTGTCCGGCGATGGCCTTCTGGAAGCCGGCGACGACTCCGTCGAGTGGGAATTCGACCGGCGCGCCCCGCTCGAAGCTGCTGTCGAACGTTTCGCCGGTGCGTCCGTTGACGCCCATGTAGCAGACGGACACCTCGGCGTCGGCTGCGACGACCGGCCCGTCCCCCGCCGTCAGAGTTTCGACCTGCGTCTCGGCGACGGTGAACGGCGTCTCGACGGTGACAGCGGGCGCGGCCGTGTCGGTCGATCCGACGACGGCGATGCTGCCGGAGTCCCCGGCCAGCGTCCATCCGGGGGTGGCTGCGGCGTCGGGTGTCGCCGTGGGGCAGGTGCTCGAGGCGGCCGCGGCACCGGCGGCGGACGACGCCGAGGAGGTGGAGGTCGCCGCGGACGAGGTGTCGGAGTCCGAGCTGCACGCACCCGTCAGCAGGGCGAGCAAGACGGAGGCGGCCAGGAACACGGTGCGGGTGTAGGAGTGATTCACCGCGCCCACGCTACAAGTACCGCCCCCGGTGCCCGTCACACAGCGGCGCGGAGTACGTCTGCGACCGGGGTGGATGCACGACCGATCAGGGTCTGCAGGTCTCCGGAATCGGTATCCAGCTCGCCGCGAGCGATTCCTGCGTCCGCGCTGGCCAACATGGTTGCCACGAAGTCGGGCAGTCCCGCGCCCTGAAGAATTGCGGCGTACTCGGACTCGGTGACGTCCTTGTAGACGATCGACTTGCCGGAGAGCTCGCCGATGACGGCCGCAAGCTCGGCGTAGGTGAGGCGTTCGTCGCCGCCGAGCTCGTAGATCTTTCCACCTTGATCGTCGAGTGTCAGTACGGCTGCGGCCGCGGCGGCGAAGTCGACGCGAGACGCGGCGGCGAGCTTGCCGTTGCCTGCCGCGCCGAGGAGCACCCCGCCCTCGATGGTCTGTGCGAGCGAGCCGAGGTAGTTCTCCCAGTACCAGCCGTTGCGGAGAAATACCGCCGGAATGTCGGACGCGGCGAGGCGTTCCTCGGTGGCCTTGTGCTCGGGCGCGAGGCTCACTCCCGACGTGTCGGCGGCGAGCAGGCTGGTGTAGGCGATGAGGCCCACTCCGGCGGCCTCCGCTGCCTCGATCACGTTGATGTGCTGCGCAATTCGCTGGCCTACCTCCGAGCCCGAGACGAGCAGCAGCTTGTCGACGCCCGCGAGAGCCGCCGTCATCGCGGCGGAATCGGAGTAGTCGGCGACCCGAACCACGACGCCCCGTTCGGCCAGCGACGAGGCCTTGTCTGCGTTTCGGACGACCGCCACGATGTCGGCGGGTGCGACGCCACGCTCGATGAGTGCGTCGACGACGAGTCCGCCGAGGTTGCCCGTTGCTCCGGTTACCGCTGTGGTCATGATCGAACTCCTGAGGTTGAGGTTTCAAGTACCCACTCACTATGCACTTACTTTTCGTGCAGTGCAACCCCTCACGTCATCACTCACTCTTTCGCATGCGCTAGCATGGCGATATGCCAGAGCCCACGGAATCACTCGAAGCATCCGTCTTCGCGCGTGACTGTGCGTCGAGGCAGACATTGCAGAACGCCACCAGCAGGTGGGGTGTGCTCGCGCTCGCCGCCCTCACCGAGGGCGACTACCGATTCAATGCGTTACGCCGACGAGTCGACGGCGTCAGCGAGCGCATGCTCTCGCAGACCCTGCAGACCCTCGAGCGGGACGGGCTCGTGGTGCGCACCGTGCAGGGGACCATCCCACCGAAGGTGGAGTACAGCCTCACTCCGCTGGGCCGCGACGTCGGCACCCGATTGAGCGGTCTCATCGAACTCATCGAGGGCAACATGCCTGCCGTTCTCGAATCACGCGCCGAACACGACGCCCGCTGATCGGCCGGGCTCACGCGGGAGGCGTCACCAGGCACCACTCGTTGCCTTCGGGGTCGAGGAGCACCTGAAAGGTTCCCGCTGCGTCGGAGTGTCGGTCGCCGAGCACCCTCGCGCCCAGTGCCACAGCCTGCCCGACGGCACGGTCGATATCCGATACATCGACGTCGAGATGGAGCCGGTTCTTGCCGGCCTTGCCCTCCGGGACTCGCTGAAATGCCAACCGAGTGAACCCGGGGACGTCGACGAAATGCCACGACTCGTCGCGCACCGTCGGCTCTCCGCCGAGCACCCGGCCCAGAATCGCGCCAGCACCGCCGGCTCTCGGCAGTCGAAAACGACCTCGTCGATGCGTCCGATCATGGCCTCATCGTAGGGACCGAGAACAGCACCAGGTTGCGTTATCTCAGCGTTACTTTACCGAGACGCTTTCGAGATCCCGATGAACCCGCGCCGCGCCCGGGCAGGTCGAGACTCGAAGCCAGGACGTGCGGGCCGTCCGCAACCTCGGCCCGGCGACCGACACGCTCGGCACACCGGTGCCGACGCACTGATCTGGGGAGGCATTCACCATGTTCCACACCAAGAGGATTGTCGGCGGAGCGGCAGCATTCGGATTCGCCTGCGCGTTCGCAGCACTGGTACCCGGCACCGCATCCGCAGCACCGGTCGCCTGTACCACCGCACCCGGAGGGGCCGACGTCGCTGCGCTCGTCGGAGGATCGCAGTGCGACAGCTCCGCGGACGTCGCAAGTGCTGCGGCCGGCCTCGGCCTCGAGGGGTGGGGTTCGGCCGAGGCGATGAACAACGCAGCCGCCCTGGCCCTCGGACTGAATGGTGGAACCGCAGTCAGCAACGGCAGTTTCGGTGGTGCGCCTGCAGCGATCGCCTTCGGCCCCGGTGCCGTCGCGCAGAACACCGCAGCCGGCCTCGGACTCTCCATCGCGGTGGCAGCACCGGGCTCCACCATCACCCTCACCCCGACCGGCGCGGTGTGCGACGGTGCCGGAATTGCCGGCAGCTTCACCACTCTGCAGGGCTGCATCGGCTGACGCGCGCTACGGGGGGCTCTGCGCAACGGAGTGCGCCGAGTGGGCGATATGGGTGTCACCGAAGGCCGCGTGATCTACAGTCTCAATGACCTACAGTCTCGGTCACCCACAGTCTCGGAACGCGGGCCGGCAACGACCCGCTGAACAAGGAGTTCGACGGCAATGATGTCCTACCTGCTCTACGACGTTCTGCTCCCCCAACTCGGCCACGACGTCGCGTCGTACTGGGCGCACCTGCTGGTTGTCGCCCCGGTCTGAGTTCTGAGGCCGGACACGACAAAGGCATCCCCGCTCGGCCACGCAGGCCGGGCGGGGATGCCTCGTTCGAAACCGGAATCGAATCAGACCGGTTGGGGCAACAGTCGGGTCAGCACATCGGACAGAGTCACGACGCCGACGCTGCGCGCCGGATCGTCTGCAGCCGCCGAACCGTCGACCACCAGGGCCAGATGATGCCGGGTCTCGCGCATCGACTGCAGGGCAACGTATACCGGCGTCGTCGCCTCGAGCGTGTATGCCGGACGCGTGATCTCGGCGAGAGTCTGCGGAGCGGTCAACGTATCGCGCACGTGCACCACTCCCTTGACCACGTCCGCGTCGCTGACCAGGATCCGCAGATGCCCCGAGCGACGCGAGGCTTCGCGCACGTCGTCGATGGTGGCCGTCGACGGTACCGACGTGGGCTTGCCGAACTGGCGCACCAGGTCGCCGACGGTCAGTTCCTGCAGTTCGAGCGCACTCGAGATCTGCGCCTGGTAGCTGGCGTCGAGAGCACCGACGTTCACCGAATGCTCCACCAGCTGACGTAGATCGTCGGCGTTCTGGCCGGTACCCACGGTGTCGGCCGGCTCGACGCCGACCCGTCGCAGGCACCAGTTCGCCATGTTGTTCAGTGCCGTCAGAACCGGACGGGTGAGAAACATGAACCCGCGCATCGGGATTGCGAGCATCGTCGCCGACTTCTCCGGATGGGCGATGGCCCAGGACTTCGGAGCCATCTCACCGACCACCAGGTGCAGGAAGGTGACGACGATCAACGCGAGCACGAAGCCGAGAACGTCGGCGAACCAGTACGGCAGGCCGCCGCTCTCGAACAGCGGAGTGAGCCAGTAGTGCACCGCCGGCTTCGTCGTTGCGCCGAGGCCGAGGGTGCAGACCGTGATGCCGAGTTGCGAGCCGGCGAGCAGGACGGTCAGCTCGGACGAGCTGCGGAGCGCGGCACGCGCAGAGCGCGAATTGGGAGCCGCGTCTTCGAGCCGATGCCGCTTGGCGGCCAACAGCGCGAACTCGACGGCCACGAAGAACGCACTGGCAGCGATGAGGCCGATCGTGACGGCCAGGAAGACCCAGATGTTGCTCATCGGTGCACACTTTCCTTCGTCTCGGCCGACTCGTCGTCGTGCTCGGGGTCACGCTCGCCGAGCGTCAGAGTCAGCAGGGACGGGACGTGGCTGTCGATCTCCTCGATCTCGAGGATCACGAAGCGAACGGGACTCTCCTCGTCGTTCGCCAGATCGGCGTTGTCCGGTGGTAGGTCCACTTCGATCCGTTCCCCGACGTCGGGGAGAGATCCGTTGTGCGCGATGGCAAAACCGGCGATGGTCTCGTAATCGCCCTCGGGCAGATCGATACCGATGGCGCGTTCGACCTCGTCGACGTGCACCTCACCGGCCATGGTCCAGCTGCCGTCGTCGGCACTGACCGGGCTCGGGTCGGACAGGTCGTCGTCGTGCTCGTCGGTGATCTCACCGACCAGCTCCTCGGCCAGGTCCTCGATCGTGATGACGCCGGTCAGACCGCCGTATTCGTCGATGACACAAGCCAACTGGTTCTTCGTCGAACGCAACTCGCGCATCGCGTCGGGCAGGCTCTGGATCTCCGGAAGGATCAGCGCGTCACGCGTGAGCTCGGAGATCGGCGTGGAAGCCGGCACCGTCGCGGACAGGACGTCCGCGAGATGCACGACGCCGACGATGCCGTCGTCCTCGTCGAGCACCGGGTAGCGAGAATGCTCCTGACCCATCAGGGCCGCGACCTCGGCGAGGGTGTCGGTGTCTCGGACCGTGGCCGAACGAGAGCGCGGGATCATCGCGTGTTCGACTGTGCGAGTGGGGAAGTCGAGGATGCGGTCGAGCAGCGTCGACAGCTCGTCGGGCAGATCGCCGGTCTCACGCGAGTCCGAGACGATGTGCTCGAGGTCGCGCAGACTGGCCGAATGCTCCACGTCGTGCACCGGCTCGATCTTGAGCGCCTTGAGCAGCAGGTTCGACGACTGGTCGAAAATGGTGATCAACCACCCGAAGAGCTTGAGGTAGATGGTCGTCGACAGCGAGAGCCATCGAGCCACCGGCTCGGGGCGGGCGATGGCGAAGTTCTTCGGGAACAGTTCACCGAAGAGCATCTGCACGAACGTCGCGAACGTGATCGCCAGAACGGCACCCAGGCCGACACCGACGGCCGTCGGAACTCCGACGCCGCCCAGTATCGCGCCGAACGACTGACCGATCAGAGGTTCGGCGACGTAGCCGACCAGCAGTCCGGTGACCGTGATGCCCAGCTGAGCACCGGACAGCATGAACGACGTGCGTTTGGTGACGGTCAACGTACGAGCTGCGACGGCGTCACCGGCCTCGGCGCGAGCCTTGAGCCGGAACCGGTCGACGGTCATGTACGCGAATTCCTGGGCTACGAAGTAGCCGGTCGCGACGGTGATGAGGAAAACGACGAGCAGGCCGAGCAGAAGAGTGAGCAGAACGCTCATTCGCCGGACACCGCCTCGCACGTAGTAGCTGTGGTGCGGGGGGCCGTGTCCGGCCCGGGTTTATCGCTGTCCATGATTCCTCGGGGTCGTATGGGGTGAAGTTTGTCCGATACTACCGGGTCACGGCGCCTTCACGACGAGTACGGGAACCGGGCAGTCCAGGAGCACCCGCTGCACGGTGCTGCCCATCAGGAACTTGCCCACCGCGGAACGACGCTTGGAGCCGATCACGACCATGCCTGCACCGACGTCTGCGACGAGGTCGACGAGAGCGCCGGCCGGGTCGCCGCCGTCGGGTTCGACACGCACGGTGGTCGCGATCCCCGGCAGTGTTCGCTCGACCTCTGCCTGCGCCGAATTGCGATCGTCCGCGGACACCGAATCTCGGTCCACCACGGACAACACGATCAACGGGGCCTGACGCAGCTCGGCCTCGGCGGCACCGCGGCGCAACGCTTCCTGACCCTCCGGTGTGTTGCTCATCGCTACTGCCACTGCGCTCGCTACCGACACGTTCTCTCCCGTTGCTCGTTGCTCGTATCCACCGAGGATCACCCTCGGAGAGTTGTGAACTGGACTAATCGGACAAACTGTATCTAACCTGACGCTGTGACACACCACACGAAAGGTCTCTGATGGCGATACCGCCCACGTTGCTTCGAACAGTCGGTGCCCTGGCGGTGGTGGGAGCGGTGACCGTGGCGGGAATCGACGCCGCTCGCAGTGCCAGCGGCTCCGATGCCCGAGCCAAACTGACACTGATCGCTCCGGCTGCCGCGGGCGGCGGCTGGGATCTGGTCGCCCGCGAGTCGCAGCAAGCGCTGCGCAGCGATGGCATCGTCAACAACGCCCAGGTCGTCAACGTCCCCGGTGCCGGCGGCACCATCGGTCTGAGCCAACTCGAGAACCTCAGCGGTCAGCCCACCACCGTGATGATCACCGGCACCGTGATGCTGGGCGGCATTGCGATCAACAACTCCGAGACCACCCTCGCCGACACCGTTCCGATCGCCAAACTCGCCGAGGACTTCGAGGTGTTCGTCGTCCCGAAGGACTCGCCGATCCAGAATCTCGAGGACATGATCGAGGCCTGGCGCGCCAACCCCGGAGGCCTCCCGATCGGCGGCGGGTCGCTCGGCGGCATCGACCACATCGTGGCGGGCCAATTGGCCCAGGAAGCCGACATCGATCCGGCCGCAATCAATTACATCGCCTACTCCGGCGGCGGCGAGGTGCTGACGTCGCTGCTGTCGAACACCGTCGGCGTCGCGGTCAGCGGGTTCAACGACTTCCGCGACCAGATCGAGGCAGGCAACGTGCGTGCACTCGCAGTGGCTGCACCCGAGCCGCTCGAGGGATTCGACGTGGACACGTTCATCGAACAGGGCTACAACGTCGACCTCGTCAACTGGCGCGGAATCGTTGCGCCCCCGGGGATCTCGGACGAGGACCGACAGACGCTCGTCGACATCGTCACCGAGATGGTCGAGACCGAGCAATGGGCGACGGCCGTCGAGCGCAACCGCTGGAAGGAATCCGTTCTGACCGGAGACGAATTCGGAGAATTCCTCGACGTCGAGCAGACACGCATCACCGGAATTCTCGAGGAGTTGGGGCTGGTATGACAACAACGACCACCGACACGGACACCGGTACGTCCCGATCGTTCTGGACGGGCCGTAGCGGATTGATCGTTCCGGCACTTCTCGTCGCACTCGGAGCCTTCCTGGTCTACGGAACCGTCACGATGCAGGTTCCACCCACCGCCACATCACCTGGCCCGCAGGTCTTTCCGGCCATCGTTGCAGGCGGCTGCTTCGTGGTCGCACTGTTGATCACCATCCAACTGATGGTCAAGCCCGACGTGATCGACCGCGGAGTCGACGCCGACGGCGTGCCGCACACCGGCACCGTGAGCAATTGGCGCACCCTGTCGATCACCGTCGGATCGGTGGCCCTGTTCATCGCCCTGCTCGACCCGCTCGGCTGGGTACTTGCCGGAGCGTTGCTGTTCTGGGGCGTCTCGATCGGATTGGGTGGTCGCCGTTACGTGTTCGACGCGGCAGTCGCACTGCTGGTCTCGAGCACCGTCCAGATCGTATTCTCCGCGGGCCTCGGCCTGACCTTGCCCGGCGGCGTTCTCGCCCAGATCTTCTGACGGAGCTGAATTTCCGATGGATTCATTGAGTAATCTTCTCGACGGGTTCGGCACCGCGCTGACTCCGATGAACCTGGTGTGGGTATTCGTCGGCGCGTTGCTCGGCACCGCTGTGGGCGTGCTGCCCGGTCTCGGCTCTGCCATGGCGGTGGCCCTGCTGCTGCCGGTCACCTTCACTCTCGACCCCACCGCTGCCCTGATCATGTTCGCCGGAGTGTATTTCGGCGGCCTGTTCGGCGATTCCATCTCGGGCATCCTGATGAACACCCCCGGCAACAGCACCGCCATCGCCGGTACGTTCGAGGGACATCGAATGGCCAAGAACGGCCGCGCCCCACAGGCTTTGGCGACTTCGGCCATCGCGTCGTTCATCGGTGGCATGATCGCCACGACCCTGGTCGTGTTCTTCGCCCCGACGCTTGCGGCGCTGGCGACCAACTTCGGACCCGCCGAATATCTCGCACTCGCGGTGTTCGCGTTCATCGCCACCTCGGCGGTGGTCTCGGATTCCGCCCTCAAAGGTCTGACCGCCCTGCTCATCGGCCTCACCCTCGCGGTGATCGGTATCGACGGACCCTCGGGCGCTTCACGATTCACCTTCGAGGTGCCGGCCCTGTTCGACGGCATCCACATCGTCGTCATCACCGTGGCGATGCTCGCTCTCGGTGAGGTCATCCACATCGCGTCGAAGATCGGCCGGCCCGAGGATCGTTCGTTGATCAAGTCGCAGGGACGACCGTGGCTGAGCAAGGCGGAGTTCCGCGAAGCACTCCCGGCCTGGCTGCGCGGGACGGCATTCGGCGTGCCGTTCGGCGTCATACCAGCGGGCGGCGCCGAGGTGCCGAGCTTCCTGGCCTACGGCACCGAGCGTCGGCTCGATCGCAAGCGCGAGAAGCCGATGTTCGGCAAGGGTGCCATCCGAGGCGTCGCGGGTCCCGAGGCCGCCGGAAACTCCACGGCCGGAACGGCAATGGGAGCGCTACTGGCTCTGGGTCTGCCGACGTCGGCGACGGCGGCCATCATGTTGGCTGCCTTCCAGCAGTACGGCATGCAGCCCGGACCACTGTTGTTCGAGCGCAGCGGCGACATCGTCTGGGCCCTGCTGGCCAGTCTGTTCGTCGCGATGATCGTGCTGCTGATCCTCAACCTGCCGTTCGCACCGTTGTGGGCGCAGCTGCTGAAGATCCCGAAGAACTACCTCTACGCCGGCATCTCGGTGTTCGCCGCCCTCGGCGTGTACGCGTCGAGCGCCTCGATCGTGGATCTGATCTTCATGCTCGGGCTCGGCATCGTCGGATTCATGATGCGCCGCTACGACATTCCGTTGGCACCGGTGTTGATCGCAGTGATCCTCGGCCCGCTGGCCGAGGAGTCACTGCGACGCGCACTGGCCGTCAGCGAGGGCGACCCGTCGATCCTCGTCAGCAGCGGCATCACCATCGTGCTGTACGCACTGATGATCATCGCCGTGGTGTTCTCGATCGTCAGCAAGGTCCGCGCCCGCAAGACCGCCGACTTCTGAGTGCGCTCCGCGCAGTGGTGTGGCTAAGTGCCCTCCGGGGCACGTGAACCACACCACTGCGAAGCACTCTCAGTGCTGCAGAGCCGGGTAATCCGTGTAGCCCTTGGCACCATCGGTGTAGAAAGTGCTCGGATCCGGCTCGTTCAGGGGCAGATCCTCGCGCCAGCGGTAGGCAAGATCGGGGTTGGCGATCGCCGGACGGCCGACGACGACTGCGTCACCGATGCCGTTGTCGAGCAGCGACAGCGCCTCGTCGCGGTTGGTGATCTCACCGAAGCCACTGTTGACCAGTACGGCACCACCGAAGGCCTGCCGCAGGTCCTGAACCAGCTCGCCGGCCGGATCCTTGTGCAACACGCTCAGATACGCCAGCCCCAACGGTGCGATTCGGTCGACCAACGCACGGTAGGTGGCACGCACGTCGTCGGAATCCGTCTCCAGCGCATCCTGAATGTTGTGCGCCGGTGAGATTCGAATGCCCACCTTGCCTGCGCCCAGGGCTGCGACCACTGCCTCGACGACCTCGGCGACGAAACGCGCCCGGTTCTCGGGCGAGCCGCCGTACTTGTCGTCGCGCTGGTTCGATGCGGGCGAGAGGAACTCGTGCAACAGGTATCCGTTGGCACCGTGAATCTCGACGCCGTCCATGCCGGCCGCGATCGCGTTCTTCGACGCCTGCACGAAGTCCTCGATCACCGACGGCAACTCGTCCTCACGCAACGCGCGCGGGGTGGGGTACGCCTTCTTGCCCTCGTACGTGTGGGTCTCGCCGTCGATGGCAATCGCACTGGGTCCGACGACCTCACGGCCACCCGTCGTCGCCTCGTGCGTGACCCGACCCGCGTGCATGACCTGCGCGACGATCAGTCCGCCGTCGGCATGCACCGCGTCGGCGACGTTGCGCCAACCCTCGATCTGCTCGTCCGTGACCAGACCGGGCTGACCGGGGAAGCCCTGGCCGGCATGGCTCGGGTAGGTGCCCTCGCTGACGATCAGGCCGAGGGACGCGCGCTGCTTGTAGTGCTCGACCACCAGTGGGCCCGGCACGCCGTCCTGACCGGACCGAACCCGCGTGAGCGGGGCCATCACCAAACGGTTGTCGAGCTTCAGGTCACCGAGCTCCAACGGGGAAAACAACTTCATGGATCTCTCTCCTCACGAGTGCGTGCACAGTCTTTGCCACTGTCCACTCCGAACCCGAAAGATCCACCGAGCTATTCCGCCTCGAGATATTGCTCACGCCGAAAACAACAGTGGTGTGGTTGAGTGCCGCCTGAGGCACTTATCCACACCACTGCCCTATCTGGTCGTTCCGCAGGCTCCAGCTCCTGCCGAAGGCACTCAGAGGATGTAGAGCATCTCCTGGTACGTCGGCAGCGGCCAGAGATCATCCGCCACCATTGCTTCCAGGGTGTCCGCTGCGGAACGAACGGCGGCCATCGCAGGCAGCAGCTCGTCCTTGGCGTGGGTGGCCTCCGCGAGGGCCTCGCCGCCGGGGTCGGCTTCGAGAGCGGCTTTCAACGTCGCCAACGCTGCGCGCAGCTCCGACAGTGGAGCCGACACCGCCTGCAGCGCAGTCATGTCCACGTCGTCGACGCCTGCGCCCTTGAGCGCACTGACGTTCTGCGCCAACTCGGTCTGGTAGCGCACCGCAGCGGGCAGGATGGACGTCTGACCCATCTCCAGCGTCAGACGCGCCTCGACGAACACGGTCAGCGCGTACTGCTCGAGCCCGATCTCGTAGCGGGAGTGCATCTCTCGGTGGTTGAAGACCTTGTACTTCTCGAACAGTTCCATAGCCGAATCCGAGATCAGCTCGGGCAATGCGTCGAGCGTCGTACGCAGGTTCGGTAGGCCGCGTGCCTCGGCCTCGATCTGCCAGTTGTCGGAGTAGCCGTCGCCGTTGAACACCACCGTGCCGTGTTCGGTGATGATCTCCGTCAACAGGTTCTGCACGGCCGTGTCGAAATCGGTGCCGTCGGCGACGGCCGCTTCGAGGTTGGTCGCCATGTAGTCGAGAGCCTCGGCCATGATCGTGTTGATCGTGACCATCGGGCCGTTGACCGTCTGCATCGAACCGGGGGCGCGGAACTCGAACCTGTTGCCGGTGAAGGCGAACGGGCTGGTTCGGTTGCGGTCGCCGGGATCGGTCGGCAGCACGGGCAGGGTGTCGGCACCGATCATCATGGTGCCCTTGCCCTTCGACGACGTGGCCGCACCCTTGGCGATCTGGTCGAACACGTCGGCGAGCTGATCGCCGAGGAAGATCGAGATGATCGCGGGCGGAGCCTCGTTGGCACCGAGGCGGTGATCGTTGGTCGCCGACGCCACCGAGGCGCGCAGCAGACCGCCGTACTTGTGCACCGCGCGGATGACGGCGGCACAGAAGACGAGGAACTGCGCGTTGTCGTGTGGGTTGTCGCCGGGAACCAGCAGCGATCCCAGGTCGGAGTTACCGAGGGAGAAGTTGACGTGCTTGCCGGAGCCGTTGACACCCTCGAAGGGCTTCTCGTGGAACAGGCACTCCATGCCGTGTTTCTTGGCGATGGTCTTGAACGTCGTCATCAACAGTTGCTGGTGATCGGCTGCGATGTTTCCGCGCTCGAACATCGGGGCGATCTCGAACTGTCCTGGTGCGACCTCGTTGTGCCGGGTCTTGGCCGGGATGCCGAGCTTGAACAGCTCGCGTTCGGTGTCCATCATGAAGCCGAGGACACGCTCGGGGATGGCTCCGAAATAGTGGTCGTCGAATTCCTGGCCCTTGGGCGGCTTCGAGCCGAACAGGGTGCGACCGGCGTTGAGCAGGTCGGGACGGGCAAGGAAGAAGTGTCGGTCGACGAGGAAGTACTCCTGCTCCGGACCACAGAACGAGACGATGTTCTCGATGTTCTCGTGCCCGAACAACTTCAGGATGCGCTCGGCATGTCCGCCCATCGCCTGCTGCGAACGCAACAACGGCGTCTTGTGGTCGAGGGCTTCACCGGTCATCGAGACGAACACCGTCGGGATGCACAGGGTGTTGCCGTTCGGGTTCTCGAGCACGTACGCCGGGCTGGTGACGTCCCAACCGGTGTATCCGCGCGCCTCGAACGTGTTGCGCAGGCCGCCGTTGGGGAAGCTCGAGGCGTCGGGCTCGCCCTGGATCAACGTCTTGCCTGCGAATTCGGCGAGTGCGCTGCCGTCACCGACGGGGTCGAAGAAGCTGTCGTGCTTCTCGGCCGTCAGTCCGGTGAGCGGGTAGAAGACGTGCGCGTAGTGCGTCGCACCCTTCTCGAGAGCCCAGTCCTTCATCGCGGACGCGACCGCGTCGGCGACCATGGGATCGAGCTTCTTGCCCTTGTCGATCGTCGCCATCACGGACTTGAAGACCGATTTGGGCAGACGCTTCTGCATGACGACCTTGCTGAAGACGTTCTCACCGAAGATCTCGCCCGGCTTCTCGTCTCCGACGAAGCTGACCGCAGGCGGCACATACGCCTCGACGTCTTTGATCGCCTGCAGGCGTACGGTATTTCCACTCATGGCTACCCCTTGACAAGGTGCTGCTCCACAGCTGGATTTTGCGGAGTCCGACCCGGCGACTGTACGAACGCGACGTGGCGGTCGTGTTTCGTCGTTGTGTCCACTGCGATGCAAAACAGACGGGGAGGCAATAACGGCGATCGGAGTTTCTTTCCCCGCAGACGGGGGTAACTCCATAGCCAGCATAAACAACTGAAAGGCGTGTTCCATGACCGACGAGTTGACCGTTCGGCGCGTGATCGACGCTCCCCCCGCCTCCGTGTTCACCGCCCTCGCCAATCCCGAGGTCCAGGCGGCAGTCGACGGCTCGGAAATGCTGCGTGGGGCGATCGACCCGACGCCGCTGAGTGCAGTGGGCGATACCTTCGCGATGGACATGTACCAGCCGGAAATCGGCGAGTACGTCATGGAGAACACCTTGTTCGTGTTCGAGCAGGACCGACGCATCGGTTGGATTCCCAATCGCCAGGGCATGGAACCTCGTGGCACGCGGTGGTCCTGGGAGCTCGAGGAGGTCGCCGACGACCGGACAGCGCTCACACAGGTGTACGACTGGTCGCGTGTCACCGACCCGGAGTTCCGCAAGATGGCCGGGTTTCCGCGGGTCACCGAGGACCAGATCGTCGGCACCATGCGCCGGCTCGCCGACCATCTCGGCGTTCCACTCGAAGACTGAACCTCAACGGCAGGAAAGAACTCTCATGGTCGACGTCACCCGCACCTTCACCGCCGCTGTTCCGTTGGAGAAGGCGGCCGCGTTTCTTCGCGACTTCTCCAATGCGCCGTCGTGGGATCCCGGAACCCAGAGCTGCACCCAGATTTCGGACGGACCGGTCGCCGTCGGAACGCAGTGGCACAACGTCTCGAAGCTGTTCGGTATCACCACTGAGTTGACCTACACGTTGGTCACGGACGAGCCTGATCACATCGTGTTCGAAGGCGAGAACAAAACGGCCACCAGCGTCGACGACATCACGCTGACGGCCGAAGGTGACCGATCGACGCGGATCGACTACCACGCGCAGATCGAGTTCAACGGTGCTGCCAAGGTGGCCGGCCCGTTCCTGAAGGCGGGCTTCGAGGCGAAGGTCGCGCCGGACACCGTGGAGAAGATGACCGAGGCGCTCGAGCGACTGAGCTGACGCCCTACGTACGTGCGACGACGGTGAAGTTGTCCGCCGAGCTCGCCTGGACGTCGGGTGCCACGATCGAACCGTCGTCGGCGAAGATCTCGGAGATGGTGAACCCGGCATCGGTCACCAGTCGTCGCACGTCCGCCACAGTGGTGAAGTGCATGAACGGAGCGAAGTCGTGCGCGGCGAGCGGAGCGACCGCCCACGTTCCGCGATCGACTACTCGAGAACGCGCAGACCACCAATTGGCAACGCTGCGAACGACTCCGGCGGGATCGAGCAGTCGCCTACCGATGGCCGTCACGACGCGTCGGGGTGAGAACGTGAACCGTTGGGTCGGTCTGCTCAACTGAAACGGCTTCTCCCCGAACGACGGTCCGTTGCGGTTGAGAGTGGAGAACACCAGAATTCCGGACTCACCGAGAACTCGGTGAAACTCTTTCAGTACCCGAACTCGTTCGTCGTGGGTCACGGTGTCGATTCCGTTGTTGCTGAACACGATCAGACCGAATTCGCCGTCGGAGAAGTCCACCAGATCACGCGCGTCGGCCACGTGCGCCTGCAGGTCGGGGAAATTCCGACGAAAGGCGTCGACCATGGTGGGTGCGTAGTCGATCGCAACGTAGCGGTCGCTGATCAGCCGTAGCAACGCCGTGGTTCGGCCACTGCCGACCCCCACGTCCAGTACCGGCGTTCCGCGAGCAACCGACGCAGCCGCGACCAGGGCGGCCGCCTCCCCACGGTCGAGAAACCCATCGGTCGGACCCGCATACTCCACATACGCAGCGGTCACCCGTGCGCTGTCGAACACGTCTCGATTGTGGTCTATGGACACGCGATCACCTCCGCTTCCCACACCGCTGACACAAGCGTCCCGCCCCTGTGGTCAGACGGTACCGGCGAACCCTGAGGTGCGCCTGAGGTCCCGTGCGTCCGCCACACCCCCATCCGGGGGTATTCGTGGGGTGACTCGGATCACTACCGTTCCTCGCATTCGGTATCGCACATTCGCCCGATACCCGACAAAACGGAGGAACCATGACCACTGTCTCACCCGACGACCCGGGTGTGTCCGCACCGACGCCACCTGTGGTGCAGACCAAGACCAGTGTTCGACGGGTCGCTGTCGCCAGTGGCATCGGCACGACGATCGAGTTCTACGACTTCTTCATCTACGGCACCGCAGCCGCGCTGGTCTTCCCGACGATCTTCTTTCCGGCACTCGGCTCCACCGCGGGCACTGTGGCCTCGTTCGCGACGTTCGCGGTCGCGTTCATCGCCAGGCCCGTCGGTGCAGTCCTGTTCGGACACTTCGGTGACCGCATCGGTCGCAAGAAGACCCTGATCTCGACGCTGCTGCTGATGGGGGTGTCCACGTTCGCCATCGGTCTGCTGCCCGGCGCGGAGACGATCGGCGTGGCCGCGCCGATCATCCTGGTACTGCTCAGGTTCGGTCAGGGGTTCGCGGTCGGTGGCGAATGGGCGGGCGCAACCCTGCTCACGGCCGAATACGCACCGCCCGGCAAACGCGGCTTCTACGCGATGTTCCCCCAGCTGGGACCGTCGGCTGCCTTCATCTTCTCCAGCGCGACGTTCCTCGCAACCGGTCTGCTGCTCGGCGATACCAACGAGACGTTCCTGAACTACGGTTGGCGAATCCCGTTCCTGCTCAGCGCCGTTCTGGTACTCATCGGCCTCTACATGCGGTTGGCCATCGAGGAGACCCCGGTCTTTCGGGCCAACAAGCTCGCCGAGGAGCAGGCACCGGCCAACGCGGCACCGACGAAACTGCCGATCTTCGACGCCTGGCGCATCCAGAAGCGGGAAATCATCACTGCTGCAGGCGCATTGGCATCCCTGTTCGCCTTCTTCTACATGGGGACCGCGTATCTGACGAGCTATGGCACCAAGACACTCGGGTTCGACCGCCCCTTCGTGTTGATCACCGGAATCGGTGCCGCAGTCATCTTCGGCGTCGCCATCGCAGTCTCGGCGACCTACTCCGATCGTGTCGGCCGACGCCGAGTGATCATGGGGGCGTGCATCATCGCGGTACCGTGGTCGATCGCACTGTTCCCCGTCCTCGACACCGGATCACCCGCAGCATTCGTGATCGGCATGTGCGTCACGCTCGCCATCTTCGGAGTTGCCTACGGACCGACCGGAGCCCTGCTTCCCGAGCTGTTCCAGACCCGATTCCGTTACACCGGAGCAGGTTTGGGCTACAACCTCGCCGGAGTTCTCGGTGGCGCGATTCCGCCGATGCTTGCGGCACCGCTCACGGCCGCGTTCGGCAGCATCTCGATCGGCGTCATGCTGGCACTGCTGTCGGTACTCAGTCTGGTGTGCACCAAGCGGTTGATCGAGACCAAGGACGTCGACATGGCCTGATCCACCGCGAAAGAACCGCAACAACGACGAACCGCGGCCATCCGATGATCGGGTGGCCGCGGTTGCTCGTCGTTTCGGAGCGGACGATCTCTAGTCGTCGCCGCGGGGCGGCGGTTCGACATCTACGCCGCCGGAGTTGTGTTCCGGTCCCGCCGCGGGATGACTCGCAGGTACGCGGCCACGCGTCTTCGCGGCCTCGCTGTCCTTGGTCGCACCCTCGGCGAACTTGCGACGCCAGCTCTCCTCGGGACGGTAGGGGCCCGGCTTCGGCCGAACCTTGCCGCCCGGGAAGGCCAATCGCGCGATGGTCCTCTGGACCATGCCCCACTGCTGAAAGAACGGCCCGGTGTTGTACGGCAATTCGTAACGCTCGCAGATGTCCTTGATCTTCGGCGCGACGTCCGAGTACCGAGTGCTGGGCATATCCGGGTACAGGTGGTGTTCCACCTGGTAGCTCAGGTTGCCACTCATCAGGTGGAACAGTGGACCGCCATCGATGTTCGCGGCTCCGACCAACTGACGGACGTACCATCCGCCGCGAGTCTCGTTCTCGACCTCTTCCTGACTGAAGGTGTAGGCCTGGTCCGGAAAGTGACCGCAGAAGATGATTGCGTTCGACCAGACGTTACGAATGATGTTGGCGGTGAAGTTGGCCGCCACCGTCGACAGGAACGTGCTCTCGACACCACTGAACCGACTGTCCAGTAGCGCCGCCGTCTTACGGTTCTTGCCGAAGCGAGCCGACCCGCGGAGCTTGGACGCCAGCCGAGACCTTTTGCTCTCCGGCACACGACCGCCCGACGCCAGCTGTGCCAACGCGAACGCTCCGGCACTGATCAGCGGCCAGCCCACGTAGTCCTTGACGAACTGCTTGCGTGCCTTGACTCCGATGCCCTTGAGATCCTCGACCAGATCCTTCACAGGCTTCTCGCCACGGCGGATCGCCTCGATGTCGAGATCGTGCAGGGCCACGCCCCACTCGAAGAACGCCATCAACAGCACGTTGTAGAACGGCTGGGCCAGGTAGACCGGGCTCCACTTCTGACGTGGGTCGATGCGCATGATCTCGTAGCCGAGGTCTTTGTCCTTGCCACGGATGTTCGTGTACGTGTGGTGCACGTAGTTGTGCGAGTGCTTCCACGAGTTGGCGGTGGACGCGGTGTCCCAGTCCCACACCGACGAGTGGATCTCCGGATCGTTCATCCAGTCCCACTGGCCGTGCATGACGTTGTGACCGATCTCCATGTTCTCGAGGATCTTCGCGATCCCGAGGCATGCGGTGCCGGCCAGCCACGCGGGCTTGCTGGTGGAACCGAGCAACAGCACGCGTCCAGCGACCAGCAGCTGACGCTGCGCGGCGATCACCGAGGTGATGTACTTGCGGTCCTTGTCACCGAGGCTGGCGTAGACCTCGTCGTGGATGGCGTCGAATTCCTTGGCGAGTTCGGCGATCGTCTCGTCACTCAGGTGCGCCAGCGGGTTCACCGGCTCATCCGTGTCGGTGACGCGCCTCGTGGTTTCGTCGATAGACATACATTCCCCTGTTCGAATGGAAGATCAGAGTTCGATTTCGATGTCGCCCTCAGCAGTATTGACACAGATCCGAACCGCTTGCCCCGTAGGTTCTGAGACATCCCCGTTACGTAGGTCACGTAAACGCCCCTTCTTCAGGGTACCTACACAGGTGTGACAGATGCCGATGCGACAACCGAACGTCAGATCCAGACCGGCATCCTCACCCGCAGCCAGAATCGTTGTGCCGCCGTCGCATTCGACGTCCTTCTTGCTGTTGAGGAACGTGACGGTGCCGCCTTCGCCTGCGTCGTCGCCACCGCCGATGACCGGCTGGAAACTTTCGTGATGAAATTTGTCGTAGTCGCCCTGGTCTTTCCAGTACGAGCGCAGATCGTCCAGATGTTCGCCAGGACCGGAGCAGAATGCTTCTCGGTCACGCCAATCCGGGACCAGTTCGTCCAGTTCGGATGCCTTCATCCGACCTTCGTCGCTGGTGATCCGGAGCTTCACCGTCAGTCCGTCGTG
Source organism: Rhodococcus sp. 14-2483-1-2 (assembly GCF_002259405.1). Lineage (GTDB taxonomy): Bacteria > Actinomycetota > Actinomycetes > Mycobacteriales > Mycobacteriaceae > Rhodococcoides. Next base: position 211,976 of record NZ_NPFW01000006.1, read on the forward strand.
CTTGCTTTCGAGTTGGTCGAGAGTGTCGGCGAACATCAACTGCTCACGGTTGTGCACCGAGTGCACCACCACGACGTCGCGAACCTGATCGTGATGATCGAGGGACCGCAGCATGCTGATGATGGGCGTGATTCCGCTGCCCGCGCTGATGAACACCATCTTGTCCGGAATCGGGCTCGGCAGAGTGAATTCACCCTCCACCTCACTGAGGCGGACGATGTCGCCGGTTCTGATGCTGCCCACCAGATACGGAGAGACCGTGCCCGACGGCACCAGCTTGGGGCTGACGCTGACGAGACCGTCGGCAGGATCGGGATCGGACGTCAGCGAATACGCTCGCCAGTGGTAACGACCGTCGATGAGTACTCCGAGCCGGACGTACTGCCCGGGTGTGTGGCCCTGCCACTCGAAACCGGGACGGATGTACACCGATACGGCTTCCGAACCCTCCGGAGCAACCCGCTCGACCTTCCCCCGAAGTTCGCGCGTGGTCCACAGCGGATTGATCATCGACAGATAGTCGTCGGGCCGGAGTGGATTGAACAACGATCGGACTGCACGCAGCATCGTCCGTCGCACAAAAGAAACCTGGGGCTTGGCCCCCCGTTCAGCCATACTCAACGGTAACCCTGTACGCCGTGCTACACATCCGAATCGCTCAGACTCGAATGAGACTGCTACACAAGGTGAACAGAACCGGCCGATATCGGCCGGTCAGCGCGCTCTGGAAACGCGGTCCCCCAGGGCGGCACTGACTTTTCCGTACCACCCGAGCGGACGCGCGGGTCCGCGTGTCGGCACGTCCGCAAGCAACGCCTCGGCCGTTTCCTCGGCGTCGATCTTGTTGTCGCCGATGCCACCCGTGGCACCTCGCTTGGCCCATCCGACGACGTAACACCCCGGAACCGGAGTGCCGTCGGCAGCGGTGATGCGGCCACCGTCGTTGCGAATGGTGCCACTGATGTCGTCGAACGGAATTCCCGGTGACGGGGTTCCGCGGTAGCCGATGGCGAGCAGCACCAACTCCGTGGGTAACTCGACCGCATGCTCACCGACGCCGACCTCGATGGACTGCACCGAGCCGCTGCCGTGGAGAGCGGACGGAGCTCGGCCGAACGCGAAGACGATGCGGCGGTCTTGTGCCTGCGACCCCAGTTCGACTCGCGCCGCCCCGGCCAGAGCCGATGCGGGAGCGGACAACGGCAGGCGATCGATGGCGTCGACGATTCCGTCCGGTCCTGCCACCACGACGTCGACGTCCGGGCGGTCGACGAGGGCTTTGCACTCGGATCGGGTGAACGCCGCGAACTCGGGGCCGCGGCGCGCGAGAACGACGACCTCGGTGACGCGGTGGCGACGCAGCTCGGCCAGCGCATGCGGTGCGATCTCGGTCCCGACGAGCCGGTCCGGGTCGGCCGTGAGGATACGAGCCGCGTCGAGTGCGACGTTGCCGTTTCCGATGATGGTGACGCGGTCGACGCCGGTGAGATCGATGGCATCGGCTGGAACGTCGGGGTGGCCGGTGTACCAGCCCACCAGGGTGCGCGCGCTGACGGATCCATCGAGGTCGATGCCGGGAATCTCGAGGGCTCGGTCCTTGTCGGCACCGACTGCATAGACGACCGAATCGAACTTTCGGGCCAGTTCGACGTGGTCGACGTCCTTACCGACCTCGACGCCGAGCTTCATCGTCACTCGTGGATGCACGAAGATCCCACGGAAGTGCTCGCTGATGCGTCGGGTACCGAGGTGGTCGGGAGCGACGCCGTAGCGGGCGAGACCGCCCGCGGTGGGCAGCCGGTCGTAGAACGTGACGTTGGTGCCGGGCACGCGCAGCAGCGCCTGGGCGGTGTAGCAGGCAGCCGGTCCGGTGCCGACGATGGCGATGTCGATCGGCGGTAGGTCGTTGACCGTCGCCACCGGGAACCGAGGCGCGCCCCACTCCGCCACGGCGGGCTTGTCCTTGTAGTAGTCGGCGTTGATGTCGGCGTAGATCTGCTGATCGGGCGTCAATCTCGAGACGCGAGTGATCGCGTCCACCGGACAGGCGTCGGCACAGGCACCGCAGTCGATGCACGAGCGCGGATCGATGTAGAGCAACTCGGTCTTGCCGAAATCCGGCTCGTCCGGCGTCGGGTGTATGCAGTTGACGGGGCACACCGACAGGCAGGATGCGTCGTTGCAACAGTTCTGCGTGATCGCGAACGGCATTGTTCTCGGATGTCCTTCACGGCCTCGAAAAGAGTGGTCAGAGCATGTGCAGACGACGGTAGATCATCTCGGCCGGCTTGGTGACCAAACCGCAGTCGAGAAGAAATGCCATCAAGTGCTCGCTCGAGGTGCGCATCATCGTGTGGTGATGGGCGTTGTTCTTCGCTTCTTTCACTGCGCGGTCGACGTCGAGGCCCGCTGCTGCGTAGACCTCCTTGTTGACCATGTTGGACACGATCATGCGGGCGGCGATCGCGACGACGAGCGCGCTGGCCTTACGGCGAGCCGGGCTCTTCTCGGCGATCTCCTCACGCATCTGAGCGCGCGCGAACGTCATGTGCCGCGACTCTTCGACGACGTGGATCTTGCTGGTGGTGCGCACGAGCGGCAGCACGTTCTCGCCGCGCATCCAGTCGCGCTGCATGACGTCGAGCACCTCTTCGGCGACGAGGATGCCTCCGTAGGCGACCTCGGCGGACGCGAGAGCCTTGAAGCCACGGCCGAGTTCGATGCTCGATCGACGCGGCAGGTATGCCTTGATACCCATCTTCTGGCAGGCGCGGGCGAACATGATCGAGTGACGGCACTCGTCGGCGATCTCGGTGAGAGCGAACTGGAAGTCCGAGTTCGACGAGTCCTTGCAGTACTGATCGCGCAGAACCATCTGCTGCAGGATCATCTCGAACCAGATTCCGGTGCTCATGATCGAGCAGACCTCGTGACGAGTGAGCGTGATGCGCTGCTCCTCGGTCATCTCGTCCCACAGCTTCGTGCCGTAGAGCGTGCTCCACTCCGGGTTCAGTCCGTAGAGGGAGGGATCGAGATCGGCTTCCCAATCGACCTCCTCGGACGGGTCGTACGACAGCTGGGCGGCGGAATCGAGCAAACGAGCGGAAACGTCCTCGGGCTCGAGAACGTCGTTCCTGGAGAGTGTGCTGGTCATCGCCGTGGTTCCTTCCATCGTCGAAAAGCTGTAGGTAACTGTTACGGAGATTACCAGGTACTCAGCGACACAGGTAGTCACTCCGGCAGAAAGTTCCAGATTCTTTTCGCTCGTCCCTACAGTTCGAGCGTGCAGGACACAGAGAGCGTGGTGGCGGTGTCGTGAACGAGTTCGAGGGCGAGACCGCACTGATGATCTTCGGCGCTCCAGCCGAGCACTCGCTCTGGGAGACGGGCTAGAGGGTCCCCGCCGACGTCCGAACCTCGGGCGAAAAATTCGAAGGTTTCCCGTTCGGTGCCGATGGGGCATACCCCCCGAACCAACTCACCCCATCGCGCATGCGCGAGACGTTGACTGGTACAACGTCTCTCGCTCCGAAAGGCAACCATGCCCGCAATTCTTTTCGGCTCGATCAGCACACTCGTCGACACGTCCGAACTGCAACGCCGCTCGTTCAACGAGGCCTTCGCAGCGCACGATCTGAACTGGAACTGGTCCCGTGACGACTACCGGGCGATGCTCGGCTCGAACGGTGGTGCCGACCGCATCAGCGAGTACGCATCCGATACCGGCACCGAGGTGGACGCCGCCGCCGTGCATGCAACGAAGTCCGAGATCTTCCAGCGTCTGATCGGCGAATCCGACGTGAAGACGCGACCGGGCGTGGCCGACACGATCGACTCCGCGAAGGCTAACGGCCTGAAAGTCGGCTTCGTGACGACCACCTCGCGGGACAACATCGACGCACTGCTTGCTGCCCTGTCTCCCGAGCTCACCGCCGACTCGTTCGACGTCATCGTCGACGCATCCTCGGTGGACGCAGGCAAGCCCGACCCCGCATCCTACGAGTTCGCTTTGAAGACGTTGGGCGAGAACGCATCCGACAGCGTGGCCATCGAGGACAACGCCGGCGGCGTTGCGGCGGCATCGGCCGCGGGCATCACGTGCGTCGCATTCCCGAACGAGAACACCGCAGGCACCGAGTTCGGCTCGGCCACCGACACCGTCGATGCACTCGATCCCGAGCGCGTACGCGCTCTGATCGCAGCCTGACCCTTCATCCACCCCAGGAGTAATTGTGAGCAATCTTCAGGCCCAGGTCGTTGCCGGGGACAGGTCGTTTCGCGTCGAGGGATACGAGCGCATCGAGTACGACCTGATCTACGTCGACGGCGTGTTCGCAATCGAGAACACCGAACTGGCCGACAGCTACCGACCGTACGGTCGCGCGCTGATGGTCGTCGACGAGTCTGTGCACGAAATCTACGGTGACCGGATCAGCGCGTACTTCGACCACTACGACATCGACCTGACGGTGGTTCCGGTTCACATCGCGGAGACCGCGAAGTCGCTGGAGACGTTCGAGCGCATCGTGGGAGAGTTCGATGCGTTCGGCCTGGTCCGCACCGAGCCGGTGCTTGTGGTCGGTGGCGGATTGACCACGGACGTAGCAGGTTTCGCGTGCGCCAGCTACCGTCGCAACACCCCGTACATTCGCATTCCCACCACGCTGATCGGCCTGATCGACGCGAGTGTGTCCATCAAGGTGGCCGTCAATTACGGAAAGCACAAGAACCGCCTCGGTGCCTACCACGCGTCGCAGAAGGTGCTCTTGGACTTCTCGTTCCTCGGCACGCTGCCCGAGGATCAGGTGCGCAACGGCATGGCCGAGCTGATCAAGATCTCCGTCGTCGGCAATCTGGAGATCTTCGAGATGCTCGAACAGTACGGTCCCGAATTGCTGCGAACCCGATTCGGTCATCTGGACGGAACAGCGGAATTGCGTTCGGTCGCAGACAGACTGACCTACTCGGCGATCGCGACGATGCTCGAACTCGAAGCCCCCAATCTCCACGAGATCGACCTCGATCGTGTCATCGCCTTCGGCCACACCTGGAGCCCGACTCTCGAGCTGACCCCGCCTGCACCGTTCTTCCACGGCCACGCGATCAACATCGACATGGCGCTCTCGACGACCGTCGCCGAGCAGCGCGGGCACCTGTCCACGGCCGACCGCGACCGCGTACTCGGCGTGATGGCGAGTATCGGCCTGGCACTGGACAGCCCCTACCTGACACCCGAATTGCTCTCCGAGGCAACGGCATCGATCCTCAAGACTCGCGACGGTATTCTGCGGGCTGCGGTGCCGGATCCGATCGGTACGTGCCGCTTCCTCAACGACCTCGACCCAGCCGAGCTGGCCGATGTCCTGACGCTGCACAAGAAGATCTGCCTGGACTTTCCGCGGGCAGGCGAAGGCCTCGACATGTTCACCGCGCCGACGCCGTGACGAAGGCCCCGCGACCGGTGACCCCGACGACCATTCTGGCGCGTGAGCTGAGCGAGATAGCAGATCTGCTCGCCGCCGGCGTCGGGGTCACCGACGAGCTGACCACCCGTGTTCATCGAGCCCGCGATCTCGCAGCGGGACTCGACCCGTACCTCGACACCTGCACCACCTCCCAATCCGCAGCACTGGCGACACTGGCGTCGCGGACCCGCACCGAGGACTGGAGATCACGTGACGTCGTCTCCGGCTCGGGGCCCCTGGAGATGGAAATGCTCTCCGGCCACGTGGAGGGACGCTTCCTTGCGTTCCTCGTGCACATGACCCGAGCAAAGCGAGTGCTCGAGATCGGTATGTTCACCGGCTACTCGGCTCTGGCGATGGCCGAGGCCCTGCCCGCGGGCGGCGAGGTGGTCGCGTGCGAGGTGGATCCGTTCGTGGCCGAGTTCGCGCAGTCCTGCTTCGCGGAATCACCTGCGGGCTCGTCCATCACGGTGGAGGTGGGGCCGGCACTGGACACCCTGCGCCGGTTGGACGGAACGTTCGATCTGGTCTTCGTGGACGCCGACAAGACCGGATACCGCGAATACGTGGAGCACTTGCTCGGTAGCGAGCTGCTGGCCGAGAACGCCGTGATCGCCGTCGACAACACCCTGCTGCAGGGCGAGCCGTACAGCGAACAGCCCACCGAGAACGGCCGAGCCGTCGCCGAATTCAACGATTACGTGGCGAACGACCCCCGCGTGGAGCAGGTACTGCTTCCTCTGCGCGACGGCGTGACTCTGATCCGTCGAACATGATTCGTACGGTTGCCGCGCTGTTCGGCCTCGCAGTCACCCTTCCCGCCGATCTCGCGGCGGCCGGGGTGGCTGTCGTTCGCGGCGAACGGCCCGCCACGCGCCGATCCGATTCACCCAAGACTGTCCTGATCAGCGGCGGGAAGATGACCAAGGCCCTGCAGCTCGCGCGGTCTTTCCACCTCGCCGGGCATCGCGTCGTCCTGGTGGAATCGGCCAAGTACCGCTTCACCGGGCATCGGTTCTCCCGGGCGGTCGACCGATTTCACTGCGTACCCGAGCCGACCGAACCCGGTTACGCCCGAGCACTTCTGGATGTGGTGCTCCGCGAGGGCGTCGACGTCTTCGTCCCCGTAGCAAGTCCCGCTGCAAGCATTCACGATGCCGACGCACGGGCACTCCTCGATCCACACTGCGAGGTGGTTCACGGTGACGGCGATACGGTTCGCATGCTCGACGACAAGTCCCGATTCTCCGAACGCGCTGCAGCGCTCGGCTTGCGCGTTCCCGATTGGCGGCGCATCACCGATGTGAAACAGATCGAGGAGTTCGACTTCCCACCGGGCCGCGAGTACATCCTCAAACGCATCTCCTACAACCCGGTCGGCCGAATGGACCTGACGCGGTTGACCCGCGACACGCCTGCCGACAACGTACGGTTCGCACGCGGTCTCGGGATCTCCGAGGACGATCCGTGGATTCTGCAGGAATTCATCGCCGGGCAGGAGTACTGCACCCACGGCACCGTCCGTGGAGGACGGCTGCAGGTGTACGGCTGCTGCGAATCGTCGGCGTTCCAGGTGAACTACGAGATGGTCGACAAGCCCGAGATACGTACCTGGGTCGAGAAGTTCGTCGCCGACCTCGGAGTCACCGGCCAGCTGTCGTTCGACTTCATCGAGGATGCGGACGGTGCCGTCCATGCGATCGAGTGCAATCCGCGCACCCATTCGGCGATCACCATGTTCTACGACCACCCCGACGTCGCTGCGGCGTACCTCGAGGACGGACACCCCGAGATCGTGCCGCTCTCCTCGGCCCGCCCGACCTACTGGATCTACCACGAGGTGTGGCGACTGCTCACCGAGGGCAACCGAAAGGCGCGCCTGGGCAGCATCTTCCGCGGCAAGGACGCCATCCTGACGGGATGGGATCCAGTGCCGTACCTGCTGGTGCACCACCTCCAGATTCCGTCGCTGCTCGTGCGGAATCTGCTGGCACGACGCGGATGGTCTCGCATCGACTTCAACATCGGCAAGCTCGTGGAGAACGGAGGCGACTGATGGCCCTGTCGGTCCTGGTTTTGGTCGGATCGTCGGTGGACGAGTTCCATTGCGATCTGTCCCGGGTGTACGCGGGCGGATTCCTCGAGGCGCTCGGTGGTGATCCCGCCTACCGGTTCGAGGTGGCGTTCGTCTCCCCCGGTGGGCTCTGGAGCTTCCCCGGTGGCATCGATGCCGCCAGTGTGGCTGCGGCGCACCAGATGCCGTTGGCGCAGGCGGTGGAGGTCATCTCGTCGTGGCATTTCGACGTCATGGTGCCGCAGATGTTCTGCCTACCCGGCATGACGACATACCGCAGCCTGTTCGATCTGTTGGGTGTGCCGTACGTGGGCAACGGTCCGGACGTGATGGCGATGACGGCCGACAAGGCCCGTGCCCGAGCCGTCGTCGCGGCGGCCGGAGTCGCCGTTCCCGCCGGTGTCGTGGTGCGCTGCGGCGACGACATCGACGTCGATCTGCCGGTGGTCGTCAAGCCCGTGGACTCGGACAATTCGATGGGCGTCACGCTCGTTCGCGAATCCGACCGTCTGGCAACCGCAGTGAGCGAGGCGTTGACGTACTCGTCTGCGGCACTGGTGGAGTCGTACGTCCCGTTGGGCCGCGAAGTCCGCTGCGGCATCGTCGAACGCGACGGTGAGCTGATCTGCCTACCGCTCGAGGAGTATGCCGTCGAGTCGATTCGTACCAGCGCCGACAAGTTGAATCGCACGTCGGACGGGGATCTGTATCTCGTCGCGAAGGAACAGACCAAGGCGTGGATGGTCGACGTCTCCGATCCGATCACCGAGAAGGTCTGGGCGGCAGCACGATCGTGCTATCGATCGCTCGGCTGCCGACACTACGGTCTCTTCGACTTCCGGATCGACCCCGACGGTAGACCGTGGTTTCTCGAGGCCGGCCTGTACTGCTCGTACTCACCGTCGAGCGTGCTGGCGGTGATGGCCTCGGCGGCAGGCATCGCCGTGGACGAACTGTTCGCACGATCGCTCGACGAACTGTCGGTGAAGGAGATGTCCTCGTGACGCTGGGAATCGAGATCGACGAAGTGGACCTGAGCTCCACCGCGATCGAAGAACTGCGAACGTTGTTGGCCGAACACGGCGTGCTGATTCTGCGGAAGCAGCCCCTGGACGACGCACGCTTCCTGGCGTTCCTCCGACGGTTCGGCGACATGATGTTCACCGAGGGCGAGACGCCCGTGCCGGGCTTTCCCGATCTGAACGTCATCAGTAACGTCGGCCGAACCACACCGCCGAAATCGACCTTCCACGTGGACACCACGTACGTGGCGAATCCGCCTGCCTACACCGCATTACGCGCGGTCGAAGTACCGGAGTCGGGTGGCAGCACGTTGTTCAGCGACCAGTACGCGGCGTACGACACCTTGCCTGCCGACCGCAAAGCGGACCTGGCCGGAAGAACGGTGACGCACCGAGTCACCGGGGTGGCGTCGGACACCGATTCCTGTGCCGAACATCCCTTGTTCGCAGTGCATCCCGTGTCCGGCCGCACCGCATTGGCGTTGTCGGCACCCGCCCGGTGCGTGGCGATCAGCGGAATGTCCACCGAGCAGGCGCACGAGACCGTGCGATACCTGTTCGAGCACTCCACTCGCGAGACGAACCTGCTGACGCACTCGTGGGCACCGGACGATGTGGTGATGTGGGACAACCGATGTGTGATGCATCGAGCCGATCACAGCGCAGTGTCGGGAAACAGGGTGATGCACCGTGGAATGGTCGCGAATGGGAAACCTGCGTCGGTTGTGTGACCGACAACTCAAAGTCTTGCCGGTTCGCTTCAGGTCAGGAGAATCGAGTCATGACTTCCCCATTGACGATCAGCCGGGAGACAGCCGTCGGTGCCGAAGCTCGTCTGTCCTGGATTCTGTCCGGACTCGCGGGGATGGTGGGTGCAGTCGCCTTCCTGCATTCCGCCGGCTACTTCGTGACCTTCATGACCGGCAACACCGAACGTGCTGTGGTCGGGCACTTCGGGCACCCCGAGGGCAAGGAGGTCACCCCGGGGGCCTCACCGATCGCGGCTCTCTCGCTCATGGGGTCTTTTCTGGCCGGCGTGATCGTCTCGTCGATCTGTCGGCGTCGCTACTGGTCCAACCACCCACACGGAGCAACGGTGCTGACCACGATCGCGCTCGCCGGAGCGGGAGCGATCGACATCGCCATATCCGGATGGTCGTCGGCCACCGTGAACTTCTACCCGATTCTGCTGGTGGCCTTCGCACTCGGTGCACTGAACACCGCGTTCACGAAGAAGGAGGAGACCTACATTCCCCTGAGCTATGTCACCGGCACCATGGTCAAACTCGGCCAGGGTATCGAGCGGCACATGTTCGGCGGCGGGACGCGCTACGACTGGCTCTGCTACACAGCCCTTCTCGGATCCTTCGCATTGGGTGGTGCGATCGGTGCCTTCATCGGCGTCGTCATCACCGGCCCGCAGGTACTGCTCCTCACCGCCCTGATCAGCTTGGGCGCGACGATCTTCACCTTCACCCACACCGAGCGTCGCACGTTGCTGGGGTGAAGCCACCGATCCGGTTCAGCCCTCGACCAGCGGCGAGGCCACGACGATCTTGCGCAACATCTGCTCCGTGAAGCTCGAGGACAGGCGCGATCCGATCAGCACTTGCCGCTGCACCAGACCTTCGATCATCACCACGAGGGTTTCGGCGTCGGACGGTGGATCCTCGGAGTCCAGCGAGGCGACGATCCACTGGGTGTACGTGACGAATGCTGCCCGCTGACTGTCGAACAACTCGCGGATCTCGTCGTCGTGCTGCGCCTCGCCGAGCATGATGTGGCGAGCGATCACCCGTTTGACGGCATCTCCCGACGTCATGGCGTCGATGAAATCGATGATGCGGGACACCACGACATCGGCGGTGAGTGGTTTGACGTCGACCAGGCTGCCGAACGTCGCTCCGGCCACCTCGAAGTCGCGGACGAACAATTGGCCGAGAGCCAGGTGAAGCAGCCGACTCCGGGTGGGCGCGTGGTAGTTCACCGACCCGGGACCGAGTCCTGCTGCCGCGTCCACTGCCCGGTGCGTCAAGCCGCGGAGCCCTTGGGTGGCGAGCACCTCGATAGCGGCGGTGGCGATCTCGTCGCGCCGACGCACTCTCGACTCATCGTCCTTGGGGTGTGCCGGACTCATACCGCGCAGTGTAGTGCCAGGCCATTGACATCCGCCGATTCCTGGCCCTAGCCTCAACGAATGTTGAGCAGGGTGGGGACATGAGCCGGGGGCCTTCCAGACGCCAGATCATGATCGGAGCGGCCGCCGCGGCCACCATCGCCGTGGTCGGCCCGGTAGCCAGGGCAGCAGCGGTGCCGGCGACCGGTTCGAGCGACGAGTGCGGCGAGCGCTATCAGGGCTATCGCGACGCCGATCGACATCTGCCGTACGCCCGATACATGGCGCAGCGAACGACGCCGGCACCGGCCGTCGTCGCGGACACCTGTGCGGGCCCCGCGCTCGCGCCCGAGTCGATTCCCGGATTCGATTCGATCACAACCGATCTCGCGCCCACCGGCTACTCCACGATCGAAACCGGATACGGTCGACGCGCCGACGGAGTGACGTTCGTGGCGGTCCGCACCGCGATGCCGCGCGTGACCGCGGCGATGTGGGACTGGTGGTTCGGCTGGCATTCCACCGAGGCCGCCCGCTACAAGTTGTGGCACCCGGATGCCCACCTGTACGCCGCTCTCGCGGAGGATCGGACAGCACTCGACATACCCGACAAGGCCAAGTACGTCGGCAACACGACGTTCGTGGACGAGTACGTCGGGCCGAAGCTGCAGCAGCTGGGTATCGCTTTTCGCGATCCGATTGCGCACGGCTTCGACGTTCCCGAAGATCAGACGATCGTCTTCGGCCGAGTGGGCAGCTCCATAGCACCGGTGGACCTGGGCTGGCTGGCCCACCAGGTACGCCCCGTCGACGGCGGTGCCGAGATGCGTAGCCGCTTCTTTCTGAACCTGCGAGGGCTGCACGTACCGGACGTCAAGCAGGCCGCGTGCGCCGTCCGCCGTGGGGCGTCGGTGGACCCGACGGACCTGGTTCTCGGACTCGACCTCGCCCGAGATCTCTTGCTGCACTGCGGACAGGAAATGAACCACCTCGCCGGTTTCCTACCGGAGCTGTACGAGGAGTTCGGGGGCTGATCGTTCTCGGCGGCTAGTGGCCGAAGAATACTTTCGCCAGCACGATGAGCGCGGCGACCGCGGCAGTGGCCAACCCACCCAGAATCGCGCGGAAGGTCAACGGGTTGCCACGAATTCGTTCAGTGACCAGCTGGATCGTGGCCATGCGCACCACGATGACGCCACCGGCCAGCAGTTCCGACCACTGCCCAGGAAGCACCGACAACCAACCGAGTGCCAACATCAGCGCGGGGATGGTGCCGGAGCTCAGGATGGGCACGGCGTCGCGCAGTTCCTCGAAGGCCTTGAACGTGCGCTGCTCGTCGGTCGCATCACCGTGCGCTTCGGGAATCTGACTGCTTGCGACGAAATCCGCGAACACGTGCGCCAGGAACGTCGTCACCGCAGTGGCCAGAACCAGAACAGCGGCCGTTCCGTGTTCGATCGAGCTGGGCGTCGATGCAGCGACCGCTGCGAGGACCAGGATGTTTCCGTAGACGTAGGCGGACAGCCTCCTGGCCGCCCGCGCCGGCTCCAGCGGGCCGTCGGCGCGGGTGACCAATCGGCGATACAGCCGTGTTCTGCGAATACGGGGTTCTGCGTCGCTCATGCAGGAGATCGTTGCACGGTGGGCGAGATCATTCGACGGGAACGCCGAGCCGACCGGCCTGGTAGTCCTCGAATGCCTGCAGCACTTCGGACTTGGTGTTCATGACGAACGGGCCTGCCATCGCGACGGGTTCCCTGATCGGCTTGCCGCCGAGAACGAACACCTCGAGCGACTCCCCCACCGCCGAGGCAGACATCTCGATGGTGTCGCCGCGGCCGAACAGCGCAGTCTGCCCCATCCTGATCGGACGCTTCTCCGCGCCTACCGTGCCCTCTCCCGCGAGAACGTAGACGAGTGCGTTGAATTCACGATTCCACGGCAGCGTCAGCGCCGCGCCCGGTGCGATCGTGCTGTGCGAGAGCGCAATCGGAGTGTATGTCGAACCCGGCCCCTGCATTCCTGCGATCTCGCCGGCAATGACGCGGACCAACGCACCACCGTCGGGACTCGACGCCAACGCGACCTTGCTGCCGGTGATGTCCTGGTAACGCGGGTGCGCCATCTTGTTCTCACGCGGCAGATTGACCCAGAGCTGAACACCGTGGAACAGCCCGCCGGACATCACCAGATGCTCCGGCGGGGCCTCGATGTGCAGAATGCCACCGCCCGCCGTCATCCACTGGGTGTCGCCACCGCTGATGATTCCGCCGCCGCCGTGAGAGTCCTTGTGCTCCATGATGCCGTCGATCATGTAAGTCACCGTCTCGAATCCGCGGTGCGGATGCCACGGCGTTCCCTTCGGCTCACCGGGCGCGTAGTTCACCTCGCCCATCTGGTCCATGTGGATGAACGGATCCAGGGACGACATATCCAACCCGGCGAACGCTCGACGGACCGGAAAGCCTTCGCCCTCGTATCCCGTCGGTGCCGTCGTGACGGACCGGACCGGCCGAGGGACGGCGGTGGCGTCGGGCATGGGGATTCGGGGCAACGCGAGGATGTTGTCGACGGTCACTGCGGGCATGGGCGTCCCTTTCGGCAATGTAGTTGACTCTGCAACTACTATACCGACCTCAACCCGACGGTGTCCGGCGGTATTCCCGCGGTCAGCCCTGCCGGTCGGCCAGCCATTGCCTGATCTCGTCGGTCGGTTGCTCGACGATGTCGTCGAATTCCGAGTGCTTGCCCACGAAGGCTGCAACCAGTTCGCAGATCGGCACGATGCGCTTGGCGTCGACGCGGGTGGCGTCGAGCGCCTGTTGCACGAGAATCGTTGCCAGTCCACGTCCGCCGTAGGCCGCGTCGACCTCGGTATGGAAGAAGATCCGTCGCGCATCCTCGTCGTCGACGAACTCGGTGAAGCCGACCTGCGTGCCGTCGACCGAGACGGTGAAACGATCTGCCTGCTGGGTGATTTCGACCTGCGCACCCGTTTTGTCGACCGTCATGTCGCGCTCCTCGCTTCGCCAGGCGCATACCGCGCCGAATCATCGTCGATCATTCTCGTCGAAATTGCAGCCGTTCGAAGAACTCGACCGTACGGACACTCACGGTTCACCTCGAAGGTCGGGTTCGTCGCCTCGAATCGGCTCGGTCTCGAGCATCGCCAGATCACGGAGCAGTTCCGATGCCGCAATCACCGACAATTCGAGTCCGCTGTGAAAGACGTGGACGATCTTCTGTTCGCCCCACATTCTCGGATTCGACACATTGAAGCCGGGAAACGCCATGATCACCGCCGTCGCGGAATCCAGACGCTTGTTCAGCGAGATCTGGGCACCCTTGTCTTGCGGATCCTCACGCTTCCATCCTCTTTCACCCAGCGCGAGCAGCTGATCGGTAGTCGTCTTACGACCCTCGAGTGCTGCCATCTCGGCGGCGACATCCGTCCTGAAGACCTCCCGTCGGACCTGCTCGAAAGCCTGTTCCGGCATGAAGGTCCAGCTGCCGAGCGAGTCGCCCATCGTTGCCGGGTGGGCCACGACAACAAGATCGCCGTCTGCGACCTCGATATCGCGGCCGTCCGGGCCCACGGGGCGACGCAGCTCGGAAAATCGGAAGTATCGTCCGTCCGTCGTCGACCACACCAGAGCACTGCACAGATGCCAGGTCAACGGATGCCCGACGAGATGGGTCCGAACCTGCGACAGGGTCCAGCGCCGCTGGTTCACCATGGCTTTCTCGAACCGAGAAACGAGTTCGGTGCGCACCCCCTCGAGATCCTTCCTCAGGTCGGTGTACCGACGGTATTCCTCGCGCGCACCGTCGGAATCGGTGCGGCCGGGCCTCGGTACCCGGTCTCGGACCCTACCGTCGTTGTCTTCGACCACTATTCGAAGCTCGTGATCGAACGTGAGGGTGAAGGTTCGGTCTCCGTAATCGAAGGTCGTCGTACCGTCCGCATCAAGCCCCAGGTTCGGCACCAATCGGTCGGCAAGTTCGAGAGGCGTCAGATTCAGCTCGTCGGCGATTCGGTGAATCAGTTTGTCGGCCTTGGCGCGAAGAGCAGGAAACCGGAGCGACTGCGAGATCGACCACAGGTGTCCGAGCGCGGCGTCGCTCCCGATCATGGCGAGGGCCTCGAGTCCCATCGCCGCGCGTCGGTGCGCCGACTGAAGCGGCCAGGTCCTGATCAGCGGGGTCAATTGCCGCGCAGTGTCGTCGTCACCCACTATCCCGAGGGCGTCGAGAGTCCAGCTCTGCGCTTCCGGAGCGCCCGCCCGCAACCACCTCTCGAACATGTCCCAGACGAACTTCGCGAGTTCGGGATGGCCGACGAGTTCACGAACGATATCGACGCCGGCGTACACCTCGTCCATTCGTGACAGCGAGAACATGGTGCAGATCGTGCGGATCGCGTCGGACGGCAGCTGTGCGCGCTCTCCCTGCAACGTCAACGGGGGGAGCAACGCCGGGTCCAGCCAGTCCGGGATGACCGGAATGTGCCGCGGCAGGGCCAGAAGTGGATCTGCGTCGACGATATCTACTATCGCCGCACCAGCCGGCGCCCCGTACGACCGTCCAGCAGCGACCACGGCGTCTCGATGTCCGCGTCGCGCAAGAGTGCACAGTGCGCGTCGGGCAAGGGTTCGGCTCGGTCCGGTACGGCCGAGAGCAAGAGGAACCAGATCCGATGTTGCACTGTCGATGTGGCGATCGAACCATTCGAACGCGACCGGTCTGAGCGACTTCTTGCCGAGCCATTCGAGCATTGTCGTCGTCAGTTGTCCCCCGACGACGGGCAGTAACACCTGCGCCTGACCGGCCGGTGCAGCGAGGACGGCACGAAGCACGAAATCGAGTGCATCGCCTTCGAATCGGGCCAACAGTCGGCCCAACGAGATGGCACCTCGATACGCGTAACGCGGCGTCGGGGCGTACGACAGCACCGGACGCAGCAGATGCTCCGGAGCGTACGAGATCTCGTGCAACGACCAGAAACCTGTGCCTCGACCGAACGCGGCGACCACCTCCGGCCAATCCCGGCGCCCGAGATAGGGCACATAGACGTCGATGGCCTCGGCCCACTGTCGCTGCTCGTCTCCCCGCCATGCCACACGCAGCGGCGCTGGGGGACTTTCGAGACGAAATACCTGCTCTCGGACGTCTCCGCGATCCATGGATTCGGCGCGGTCGAGCCACGGTGGATCACGCAGCAGCGCAGGGACATCCGACGATTCGAGCGTTGTTCCGGATACCCGCTTGCGCATCGCGGACTCCGGATGAACGTGCTCCAGATCCCGGCGCAGCCGCTCCGCCTCCGGCCCGGAGGCGTCGGCCAGCAACCGCGCGGCTCGCTCGGGCGATCGTGCTATCGCCTCGATCACGGCGGGCTCGATGTACTTGCTACCCAGCCGAGACACCAAGTGCTCGAATCCCGAGTCCGTGTCTATCTCACCGAGTATCCCGGCACACCATTTCTTGTGCTGGGCAGACAGGTTGCCCTCGAACAACTCGGCTACGAAGGGCTCGACACCCGGTCCGATATTCGCACACAGTGCGTATACGAAGTTCATGCTCATCCCGGTGGACCAGATCGCATGATCTCGCGTTTCTTCGAGCGCGAGAATTTTCTCGACCGACTCGACCGAGTCGACGCTGGCCAAGAGGTAATAGCAGTAGCTCCGGTAATAGCGGTGGACGGTCTGCGACCGCGCGATGTCCGCAGCAACCCACTCGTGCTGGGTCGGGAACAGGAACGACGTCAACAGATTGCACCCGATTCGCGCGCCACGCTGCGGCGCGAGCCTGTCCACCGCGTTCGCATAGTCGTCGGCGGGGAGGGCAGCCAACGCCGTGCGCACCCTGCTCGCCGAATCTCCGAACACGACATTGCGAAGGTCGTCGGGATCTCGCACGCCGAGTGAGTGCCGGGTACGCGATCGATCCGGTACGAGTTCGCGGGTCACCAACTCCACGCCTACGGCCTCGGCGAGCATCTCCGCAGCGAATACCGCGCCGAAGCGGCCGATGACGAAGTCCACGAATGGAACTCGCATCTTGTGCTCCGGCTGATCGGTGACGACCGTAAGAGTCAGAGCAGCACCGGTAGGGGTCACACCGGTGCCCGAGAACCGTCCGTCGACGAAGGCGTGCGCGGCCGCCGACAGCTCCGAATTCGACTCGGGATGGTCGACTGTTTCGCCGAAACGTCCGGCGGTTCGAACAAGCAGGTCGTCGATAGCGGCTTCCTTCGCAGCCACCGCTGTGACTGCCGCCTTCGTGCTGGCTCTCGGCCGGGTGGATCGAGGTTGCGGACTCCGCCCGTGGAACGCCTCGCCGCGTCGCCACCACAAAGCGGGGACTTGCCATCCGGTCTGTCGCGCACCCACCCGACGACCATAGAACAGAACGCCTACGCCGGCGGGAAAGTCGGGAGGCTGATTCCGATACGACGTCGTCGCATAAGCCCAGTTCAACACCGCTCGGAATTGCCGACCAGCGCCTCTGTACGGTGGAGCGAAGGACCTCGACCGATGAATCATCCAGGGAAAGGAACTTCATGGCTCAGCCAGACAGGCTGGAGAAAGACCCGAACAAAGGTTTTGTGGCCCTGCTGGGCTGGAGTTTGGCCGCGGTGGAAGCACTGGACAAGTTCGATCGGCGCTACGTCGTCGTTGCCCCGGAGTGGGCCGAGGCGTACTGCACCGAGCACGACATTCCGTACCTACCGTGGAACTTCGAGCGACTCAACGATCGCTCGCTCGAGATCGCCGAAACACTGCAGAGCAAAGGCGTGGACGTCGCGATACCGCTCTACGAGGAGACGGTCGAGTGGGCCGGCGCCATCAACTCGGTACTTCTGGGCAACCCTCGGCTGTTCGGGCAGGCGATGCTGTTGCGCGACAAGTCCTTGATGAAGCGCCGTGCTCAGCTCGGCGGCATTCGGGTGGGCATCTTCGAGGAAGCCCACGACCGTGAGGACGTCATTCGATTCCTCAAACGTGTCAACCAGACGCTACTCAAGCTCGACGGCGATCCCAACGACCCGATTCATGTCAAGGCTTTCGACAAGGCCGGTTGCCTCGGCCACCGCGTCATTCGCACCCCTGACGAGGTCGACTCCATTCCCGACGAGGAATTTCCGGCGCTGATGGAATCTCACCTCGACGGCTGGGAGTTCGCTGTCGAAGCATGGATTCACAACGGCAAGATCAAGTTTCTCAACATCTCGGAGTACGTCACGCTCGGCTACTCGGTGTTCGTTCCTGCGACACCCGAGCTGGAGAAGTACCGCGAGCAGATCACGGTGCAGATCGAGAAGCTGATCAAGACCTTCGACATCGAGTTCGGTTTCATTCACCCCGAGTACTTCGTGACCAGTGACGGCGAGATGTACTTCGGCGAAGTTGCTTACCGCCCACCGGGTTTCAAGGTCTTCGAGCTGTTGGAGCGGGCCTACGGGTTCAACGCATACCAGGGCCTCGCGCTGGCATTCGACCCGAAGACCACCGAGGAGGAGATCGACGCCTTCTTCCCGAAGGAGGTGGTCGACGCCACCGGTCACGCCGGATGCTTCGGCGTCTACCCGCGTCGACGCGTCGTCAGCGATCTCGTCATCCCCGAGGTCACCGCGGACGACGACTACTACGAGACCAACGACCTGTCGGCTCCGGTCGAGGAAACCGTCACCAAGAGAACGGCATTCGGCACGCACTGGGGCCTGCTGTACTTCTTCGGCGACGATCCCTACCGAATGCGCGATCTGCTCAAGCAACAGGAAGAACTGGACTTCTACGTGTGAAGCAGCAACTCGGGGACGACACCAACCCACCGTCACAGACGATGCACGAGCCGGCACCGACCAACGCGACCACGGCCGTGGACAGAGCGTTGGCATCACGTTTGGCGCAGCTCGACCATGCGATGCACGCGTTGGCCGATGCACCCGAGTTCAGCAAGAACACCAAGGTGCGGCGAGTTCTCGATGCGTTGCATCGAGTCTTGTTGCAGCCCGGTGGTTGCGGTGCAATTCGCGAACGCGCCGAGATGCTCGAGAATGCGGGGCTGTTCGCGGGCACCGACTGGGCCCAGCCGGACATTCTCGTTCCGGGGTTCGTGGGGCCCAGCCTGCGCAGCGGCAACGACGACACCTTCGTGCTCGAGGCGACCAGCGAACTGCGGATGGTCGCGATCGTTGCGGGCGAGTACGAGCATGCTGCGGTGACCGCCGAGGATGCCCGTCGGTTCCTTTCTCAGGTTCTCGCGGTCAATCTCGACGTGCTGTTCACACCCCCGTCCGAGTCCGAGCGAGTTCGCCTGGGTCGTACCGCGCATCTGATCCGTGATCTGTTCGGGTACGTGGCCGGGCAGATCGGCTACGACAGTGTGCTCGACGAGTTGGTCGAAGAAATCTGGCGGATCCTGCGGCAGCGCCCGATTCAGGTGGACACCATCAAGGACATGGTCACCCGCATCGCAATCTATCGTGACGATCCGACCGTCGACCTCGGCAACTCCGGGCAGGGCCTGGATCGGTTGATCACGGCCCTGTTCGGAACCACCGATGCGTGCCGAGAGGATCCGGGCGTCGAGGTGTACCGGTCGCGGCTCGAAGCGATGGACGTCGAGGCGTTGCAGTTCGAGGCCCGCGGATTCGCGCGAGCGATGCACGACACCGGACTGGTCTCGCCGTACCACGCGACGCTGACGCAGTATCTCGTCGACCACTACTCGTACGTTCTGCCCGAGGCCCTCGGTCTGTCCGACACCGGCCGGACCTGCCTGACGCGGTACCCCGAACTGGTCCATCGCCTCATCGAAGAAACGGTGTACCCCGAAACCGCGCAGTGCCTCTACGGTTTGGCGCTGCTGCTCGATCGCGGGATTCTGCATCAGCCGCCGATCGTGCCGTCCCTGTGGCGACAGATCTCGTTGAAGCTCGCCCCTGCGGTGCGGGAACGACTGATCACCACGTTCGGGCCGGTCCCCGCGCCGGAGTCACGCTTGCTCGGCGGTTTGCTCTCGATGCTCGGTCAGCCCCTCGGCGTCGGTCAGGGCGACAACCCGACGTGTCAGTCGGCGCGGGCCTTATCGATGTGGGCCTACAACGATCCCGACTACCTGCTGCAGATGGTGGTGTGGGCGGCGCGTGACGAGGAGATCGTCATGCACTTCGAGGGGCAGTCGATCTCGTCGACCGACAGTGTCAGCGGCGTCGCCACGTCCGATCCGGTGGACCTCGATCCCGCGTCGCTGTTGCTGGTTCCGCACCTCGACCGCATCTACGCCGAGATGGTCCGGCGTTGCGCCGATCGTCCCGGCGATCCGCACCGCTGGGTCAATCCCGAGTTCCACGGATGGTGGTCGGCGCGCGAGTTCCACATCGACGTCGATGTCGAGACCGGCAATCTCGTCGACCTGGACGCATTTCTGCGGCAGTTCTATGCCGCGTACCACTCGGAGTACAACGGGCACCAACCGTTGATCCATCCGCAACCGGCAGGTGTGGCCGTAACCGACAGTGCCGCACGGTATGTGGGGTGGCACGCCATCACGATCCTGCGCGTGAACACCGATCCCGACGGCGTCATGCGGGTGTACTTCTTCAACCCGAACAACGACAGCGGCCAGGACTGGGGTGACGGCGTCGTGGTGGGAA
Organism: Rhodococcus sp. 14-2483-1-2; assembly: GCF_002259405.1. Classification (GTDB taxonomy): domain Bacteria; phylum Actinomycetota; class Actinomycetes; order Mycobacteriales; family Mycobacteriaceae; genus Rhodococcoides. The sequence continues at coordinate 232,317 of NZ_NPFW01000006.1, forward strand.
CGGCGGGCAACGGCGAACGCGCAGGCGAGGGTTCGCTGCCGTTCGACCAGTTCGCCTCACGGCTGTACATATTCCACACCGATCCCCTCGAGAACGGCGAGCCCGAGAGAATTCCCGCCGAGGAGATCGAGCGGATCCGGGGATACATCGAGCGGAGTTGGGGCGCAGAACGTTCGGTGCCCGAGGCCTGAGATGCACGATGCGCCCCGAGTCCGTGACTCGGGGCGCATCGCTGTTCGGTCGGGCGTCAGTCCTTCTTGTCGAGCGAGTCCGGCTTGTGCACCGCGTCCTTGCCCGACTTGTCACTCTCGACGCGGTACTGCGGCTCGTCCTTCGATGCCTTCACGGTGCGGCCCGCGGCTTCGGTCTCGGAGGTGATCTTCTCCACCACCGTTCCCTCGGTCGTGGTGCCGTGGGTCTTCCATTCGACCTTGTCGCCCTTGTGCAGTTCGTCTTTCGCCATGGTCAGGGTGTCCTTTCGCCGATGATGTCTCACGTGCGCTTACCCGCGGGAGTGGCGGCGCAATCAGCTGGTTCCCAGAGCCGGTGCCAGCGTGGTGAACCAGGCTTCGCGCAGCTGATCCTCGAACAACGGCCAGGTGTGCGCGCCCTCCTCTCGCATGGAGACCGTTGCCGGCACATCGGCTCGGCGCAGGGCGTCGACGAAGATCGATGTGCAGTGGTTGACCATCGCTTCGACCACCATTCCTCCGAACGGCGGGATCGCGCCCTCGGGGATCCGATCCACCGGTCCGGGGAGCCCTCGAGACGAGCTGACATACACCGCCGTTCCGCGTAGACGCTCGACGTTGAGCGACGGGTCGTGATCGCGCCACCCCTGACTTCCCGGCAGGCCCCACATGTTGAAGGGGTTGTTGAGTCCGCCGGCGATCATCGCCGAGATGCCCGCAGTGGCAAGCGGGTTGGAGGGTGCCGGACACCCACTGAACGACGCGGCCGCGTCGAACACATCCGGGGCCTGGATCGCCAGGTCGAGTGCGGGACCACCACTCATCGACAGCCCCGCCACGCCGCGCCTGCCGGTCGATCCATAGGCCGCGTCGACAGCGGCGGGTAGCTCGCGGCTGAGGTAGGTCTGCCACATGTTGCTGCCGAGCACCGGATCCGTTGTCTGCCAGTCGGTGTAGAAGCTGAAGCGGCCGCCGATCGGTGCGACGACGGTGACGTTCTTGTCCAGGAAGAAATTCTCGACGCCGGAGTTGTTGAGCCACCCGACGCCGTCCTCGTTGCCGAGTGCGCCGTTGAGCAGCACCAGAGTGGGTGCGGGTCCACCGTCGGGGGAATGCAGCACCTCGTTGGAGATGACGCGATTCATGGACGGGGAGAACACGTTCAGCACAGCGCGAGTCGCCGACACCTGATGGATGCCGACCGCTCCGGCAGCCGCGTCGGCCGATCCCGAGTTCCCCGGCAGCGCCTGCGCCGTCGTTCCGGTCATCAGCATCGACGCCACCGCGGCGGCCGTCACGACCACAGCGGATCGAGTTCGCTTCTTTCTCTTCTGTCCCACACGCAACATCAGCACCAATCGAGGGTCGCACGAATTTCGCTTCCTACCGCTAACGATCGGATTACGAAACCGATCGGTCCGTTCGCTCGCGGCGGTCTCGGCCGGCCCGTAACCGCGCGGCCTGCAGCGTCAGATGGTGCCGCTCGGGGATCGACGACGCCTGCTCCGCCGCCTGCACGTACAGGTCGGCAGCACGCAGCAGATCACCGGCCTTCTCGCACAGGTACGCGGCCGCCGCCGTGTGCCGCGGGACGGCCGGATCGACCTCGCCGAGTGCCTCGAGCCCCGCCGCCGGACCGTCGGCCTCCCCGATCGCCACCGCTCGATTGAGTCGCACGACGGAACTGTCGGTGAGAGCGAGCAACTCGTCGTACCACTCGACGATCTGCGGCCAGTCGGTCTCGTTCACAGTCGGCGCATCGGCGTGCAGGGCGGCAATGGCCGCCTGCGTCTGGAACTCGCCCAACCGATCCTGCGCGAGCGCTGCCTGCAGAATCCACACTCCCTCCGCTATCAGCGTTGTGTCCCAACGAGATCGGTCCTGCTCCGCGAGCGGGATGACGTGGCCGTCGGATCCGGTCCTGGCCGAACGGCGTGCGTGGTGCAGAAGCATCAGCGCCAACAGCCCGGATGTTTCCTCGTCGTCGGACAGTTTGGCCAACTGCCGGGTCAACCGGATCGCCTCGGCCGCCAGATCGACGTCGCCGGTGTACCCCTCGTTGAAGACGAGATACAGCACCCGTCGCACTGTCCCGACATCCCCGGGCGCGTCGAAACGCACGTCGCGCACTGTGCGTTTGGCTCGGCTGATGCGTTGCGCCATGGTCTTCTCCGGAACCAGGTACGCCTGCGCGATCTGCCGCGTCGTCAATCCCCCGACGGCACGCAGCGTCAGCGCCACCGCTGCCGCCGGACCGAGCGACGGGTGCGCGCACAGAAAGAACAACTGCAACGTGTCGTCGACGCCGCCCACTCTGCCGGGATCCGGTTGCGCAGCGACTCGATCCTCGCGGGCTCGTCGCGCCTTCTCGGAGCGTTGCGCGTCGAGAAACTGTCGCCACGCGACGGTCACCAGCCAACCCTTCGGGTCCGTCGGCTCGGCGTCGACCCACGTCGAGTTCGCCTGTACCAACGCCTCCTGCACGGCGTCCTCGGCCGACGCGAAATCTGCTCCGCGGTGGACGAGGACGCCGATCACTGCGGGCGTCAATGCCCGCAGCACCTGGGGGTCCATGGTGATCGTCAGTCGGCGATCGTGGGAGGAGCCTCCATGAACGGGCGCAACTCGAGCCACTCGTCGATCGGTTTGCCCCCTGCGCCCGGCGCAGCCGACAGCTGTCCGGCCAGCTCGAGCGCGCGATCGTAGGAGTCGACGTCGATGACCATCCAGCCTGCGATCAGGTCCTTGGTCTCCGCGAACGGACCGTCGGTGACGGGTGGTTTCCCTTCCCCGTCCGAGCGCACCCACGTTCCCTCGGGGGCCAGGGCCTGCGCATCGACGAACTCTCCGGTCTTCTCGAGCTCGGCGGCGAAATCTCGCATGAACTGGATGTGGTCGTTCACTTCGGCAGGGGTCCACCGGTCCATGGGAACCCAGTCGGCCGGCTCGGGGGCTCCGCGGTAGTGCTTGAGCATGAGGTACTTCGCCATGGTGTCTCCTGACAGTCGGTGCGGCCATTCTTGCCGCATTCGACCCTGGGACGAAGCCGGTCCGCCGATTTCTACACGCTCGACGGAAATTGATCAGTGCATCGTGCGCCCTGCCGAGCCGAGCATCTGTGTCGCCTCGACCACCCGAGCCGCCATCGCCGTCTCGGCCGGCTTGCCCCAGGATCGGGGGTCGTAGGCCTTCTTGTTTCCGTAGTCGCCGTCGACCTTGAGAACCTGGTCGTACTTGCTCAGCATGTGACCCGCGATGGATCTGGTGAACGCGTACTGGGTGTCGGTGTCGATGTTCATCTTGATCACCCCGCTGGCGACGGCGGAGGCGATGTCTTCTGCGCTGGATCCCGATCCACCGTGGAACACCAGATCGAACGGGTTGTCCTTACCGGTCTCGGCTCCGACGACGGCCTGGATCTCGGCAAGAATTTCCGGGCGTAGGTGCACCGAGTCAGGGTTGTAGACACCGTGTACGTTGCCGAAGGTCAGGGCAGTCATGTATCGACCGCGCTCCCCTGCGCCGAGCGCGGCGATCGTGGCGCGCGCATCGTCGACAGTCGAGTACAACTGTTCGTTGATCTCGTGTGAGACGCCGTCCTCCTCCCCGCCGATCACGCCCACTTCGATTTCGAGGATCGTGTTCGCCTGCACCGACAGATCGAGCAATTCGCGAGCGACACGCAGATTCTCGTCGAGCGGCACGGCCGAACCGTCCCACATGTGCGATTGATACAGCGGGTCGAGTCCGCGTCCGCGTCGGTCGATGGCGTCGGCCAACAGTGGCCGCACCCAGTCGTCCAGATTCTCGGCGGGGCAGTGATCGGTGTGCAGCGCCACCGAGATCGAATAGTGCTGCGCCACTTCGTGGGCGTACTGCGCGAGCGCCTTGGACCCGGCGAAGCGGTTCTGCACGGCGTTCCCGGACAAATAGAGTGCGGTACCGACCGATACCTGAATGATGCCGTCGCTCTCGGCCTCGGCGAATCCCTGCAGAGCTGCGTTGAGAGTCTGCGAGCCGGTGACGTTGATCGACGGGTAGGCGAATCCACCCTCCTTGGCGCGATCCAGCATGGCGGCATACTGGTCCGGACTGGCAATCGGCATGAGCTGTCCTATCTTTCGGGTGCGGCCGGCATGTCGACTGATGGTGCCGTACAGCCGCAGGAATTTCGGTGGGTGAAGGTGGTCGGTACGCGGATCGATCGGGGCGCGTCCTCGCGCCCCTCGATGCGGCCGAGGAGTAGGTCGGCTGCGGTTCTGCCGATCGTTTGCACGTCCTGAGCCGCGGCCGTGAGCCGGGGCTCGAACAGATCCGACCACTCGAAGTCGTCGTAGCACACGAAGGCGAGATCGGCGGGAATCGACAAACCCAGGCCACGAACGGCTTTCAGTGATCCGATGGTCATCGAATTGTTCATCGACACCAGAGCCGTCGGCCGATCCGGACCCGACATCAGTCCACGCACCCGAGACTCGGCCACCTCGACACTGGACCGACCGTCGAGGATCAACCTGGGATCCAACTCGATTCCTCGATCGGCCAGTGCGCGGGAATAGCCGTCGAATCGCTCTGTGGTGGAGGAGATCCCCTCGATGCCGCGAACGATCGCGATGCGGCGATGTCCGGCGTCGAGAAGGTGGGTCGTGAGTTCGTACGCCGACACGTCGTTCTCCGGACCCACCTGATCGCACGCGACGTCGAGCATCCGGTCGATCAGCACCAGAGGCGTTCCGCTACGCACGATCTCGGGAATCGTGGAGAACTCCGAGCCCGCTGCAGGCGCGAGAATCATGCCGTCGACCTGACGGTCCAGCAACGAGTCCGTCACCCTGCGCTCGGAACGCGGCTCGTCGTGCGAATCACCGAGGATCAGTACGTAACCGGCCTCGGACAACCGCTCCTCGACGGCATGGACCAGGCTGCCGAAGTACGGGTTGGTCAATGCGGCGATGGACAGTCCCACGGTGTGAGTCCGACCTGCCGCGAGCGATCGAGCGACGACGTTGCGTCGGTAGCCGATCTCGAGAATAGCCGCATCGACGCGTTGCCGGGTGGCGGGATTGACGTTGCGCGTGCCGTTGAGCACGTGTGAGACAGTCGATACCGATACCCCGGCCAGGCGGGCGACATCGTCCATCGTGGGCATGTCAGAGCGCCCAGCGCTGTCGCATCTCGTGGCTTTGTGGAATCGTCATGTCAGCCGCAGGATTCGATCGGCGCGGCGCGCAGTCGACCCGATCAGTTCCGCGTTGCGCTCGTCCGATCCGAGAGCCCAGAACTCCGCATCCTCGTGCGACTTTCCGTAGGCCTCGTGCCGAGCCACCAGCCGTTTGTGCCGAACCTCGGTGTGCGGAGCCAGGAACCAGACCTCGTCGATCATCGCCCGCGCCGACGGCCACGCGTCGGACTCCATCAGCAGGTAGTTGCCCTCGGTGATGACGAGCGGGACAGTCGACGGCACCGGGATCGAGGACCCGATCGATTCCTCGATCTCTCGGCGAAATCTCGGCGCGTACACGACGGGACCACCTGGTTGCTGATCGTGCACGGCCGCGATGAGCCGCGCGTAACCACCGTCGTCGAACGTGTCGTGGGCACCCTTGCGATCGAGCCGGCCCAGCTCGATCAACACCTCGTTGGCAAGGTGGAATCCGTCCATCGGAACCAGTACCGCGAGCTCCGGCCCGAGCGCGTCGACGAGTTGCTGTGCCACAGTGGACTTTCCGGCACCCGGTGCACCGGTCAGGCCGAGTATGCGCCGCTCACCGGACACGGCCAGCTTTCGTGCCAGCTCCACGAGTTCTTCGAGGGTGGCTTCCTGTACGTCCTGGTCAATGCTCACCGTTGTCGCTTTCGAGTCCGCGGATGGGAAGTTCGTGTAGCCACACTCTGGGGCCGATCACCGAGCAGCGCAGTGCGGCAACCCGAGCCGACCTGTCGATGCGCTCGGAAAGAGAGCCTGGCTGCGTGGAGTAGTAGGCATACGCGCCGTGGAACGCATCCCCGGCACCCAGAGTATCGACCACTGCGACCGGCTTCACCTCGACCGATCCCGACGATCCCTCGGACCACCATTCGACGGGCTCGCCGCCGTGGGTGGTGACGACGGTTCGAACGCCGGATCCGACAAGCGCTGCGGCAGAGTCCGCCGTGTCCGAGGTACCGGGGGCGCGAAAGTCCGCCGAGCACACCATGTCCGTGGCATGCGGAATCAACTCGCTCATCACCGGTTTCCAACGACCGGCGTCCACGACCAACGTGGTGACCCGCGCCGCCGCATGTTCAGCGGCGGCGCAGGCGATCAGGGGGTGGTGCCCGTCGACGAGAACGACGTCGGCACCGGCAACGACGGCCTCTAGACCTTCCGGCGGCGAGGCGTCGGAGTTGACGGCGTCGGCCGAGACGACCGACCGGTCCCCGGTCGATTCGATCACCGTCACCGCCGAGACGGGAACGGACCTGATGGAGCCCTCGGCCGCGTCGATCACCCGCACTCCGAATTCCGCCAGGTCGGCCTTGACCAGCGCTGCCACCGGGTCGTCTCCGAGCGCGGTGACGAGCACAGCCGTCCCGCCCAGCGCGGCGAATGTCACTGCCGCGTTGGCGGCAGGACCTCCCGCCGCGACGAACTGGGCACTCGAGGTGATCTTCTGGTTGGGTGCCGGCGCTGCCGACACTCGATGAATGATGTCGAGTGTCGCCAGCCCGACGAAAACACCGACCGGACTTGTCGATTCAGAGTCCGGCACGTTCATCGTCGGTCGGCTCCTCCGCGCCGGTCATGAGCGCGACGACCTCGGACATGGTGCGGTTCTTCGGATCCACGACGCCCGCCCGCTTGCCGAGACGGTGGATGTGAATCCGGTCGGCGACCTCGAACACGTGCGGCATGTCGTGGCTGATGAGCACCACCGGAATGCCTCGGTCGCGGATCGTGCGGATCAGATCGATCACCATGCCCGACTCCCGCACGCCGAGTGCGGCCGTCGGCTCGTCCATGATGATCACTCCGCGTCCGAACGCTGCAGCCCGGGCAACTGCAACGCCCTGACGCTGACCGCCGGAGAGCGTCTCGACCGCCTGATTGACCGACTTGATGCCGATCTTGAGATCCTGCAGGTGCTTCGAGGATTCCTCGCGCATCCGCGGCATGTCGAGTCGACGAAAAAGACTGCCGCTGATGCCTTTACGCTTGATCTCGCGTCCCAGATAGACGTTCGACGCGATGTCGAGAGCCGGAATGACGGCCAGGTCCTGATAGACCGTCTCGATGCCTGCCGCTCGTGCGTCGCGCGTGTTCTTGAACGACACCGGCGAGCCGTTCATCAGGATCTCACCCGAATCCGGAATGACAGCCCCGGCCAAAGCCTTGATGAGACTGGACTTTCCGGCACCGTTGTCGCCGATCACCGCCAGCACCTCACCGGCCCGCAACTCGAAGTCTGCACCGTTGATGGCCGTGACGCTGCCGTAGGTCTTGACCAGACCACGCGCTTCCAGAGCGAGGGTGGCACTCACTGTGACCTCCTACGTGCGAATTGATCGACGGCCACCGCGACGATGACGAGAATGCCGGTCGCGACGTTCTGGTACAGGCTGTCGACGCCTGCCTGCGTGAGCCCGTTGCGGAGCACACCGACGATCAGAGTTCCGATGAGAGTGCCGATGACGGTGCCGCGGCCACCGAACAGACTGGTTCCACCGATGACGACCGCGGTGATCGTTTCGAGGTTGGCGTTCTGATAAGCGTTCGGATCGGCGTTGGGGATCCGTCCGAGCGCTGCCCATGCCGCGATCGCCGCGATGACCCCGGTCACGATGTAGACCGAGAACAGCACGCGTCCGGACTTGATGCCGGAGCGGTCCGAGGCCTGCGGGCTTCCGCCGACCGCGTAAATATGCCTGCCCCAAGAGGTTTGGGACAACGCATACCACATCACGGCGTACACCAGCAGCATCACCACCACGCCGTAGGTCGTGGAAAAACTGCCGATCTTGAACGAGGTACCCAGCAGCGTCAGTGGTCCGCTCGGCACCTGGTAGGTCTCGGAGCCGGCCAGCAACCTGGTGGCTGCCTGGATCGCGGTGAACGTGCCGAGCGTGACGATGAACGGTGGTAGTCGCAGCATCGTCACCAATCCGCCGTTGATCGCACCGAACGCCACACACACGGCAAGCGTGGAACCCAGTGCGACCACCGGACCGTTCGCGCCTGCCGACTGCGCCATCACGATGGTGCCCATCACCGCCACCGCACCGATCGACAGATCGATACCGGAGGTCAGGATGATCAGCGTCTGGCCGACAGCGAGAATGCCGACGACCACCGACTGCTGCAGAATCAGAGAGACGTTCTGCGGGTTGAGAAACGAGCTCGAGATCGAGCTGAAGACGATGACGGCGATGAGGAGCGCGGCCATCGGCCCGAGCAGCGGTTCACGCAGGATTGTTCCCACGTTGAACCGGCTCGGAGCCTTGGGAGGCGCAGCGGTGTCGGTACTCACGAATCAGATCCCTGTGTTCGCCGGTGCGTCGCGATCAGCCCCAGCAATTCGCTTCGCCCCATGCGGTGTCCTGGGATTCGATGCCGGCTACCGGCTTGTCGGTGACGAGCTGCGAGCCGGTGTCGTTGAAGCCGCTGGGCTTGGTGCCGTCCTGGGCGAACTTGACGACCGCGTCGACGCCCTGCTCGGCCATCTTCGCCGGGAACTGGAGCACCGTCGCACCGATGATGCCGGACTTGACGTTCGCGATGCCGGTGCAGCTACCGTCGATGGAGCCGATGGTGATCTGATCGGCGCGGCCGGCGGACTGAATCGCCTGGTACGCACCCGCCGCGGCGGGCTCGTTGATCGTGTAGAGCGCGTTGACGCCCGGTGCGCGCTGCAGCAGGTTCTCCATGGCCGTCTGCGCCTTGGTCTGGTCACCGTTGGTGTTCTCCTGGCCGACGATCTCCGACGAGCTGTCGGTCAGGCCCATGCCTTCGAGGAAGCCGTCGTGACGGAAGGTGTCGACCGTGCCGCCCGCGGTGCCGTCGAGCATGATGACCTGGGGTGCAGTGGTTCCGAGCGTGCCCTTGACCCATTCGCCCTGGCTGACGCCTGCGGCCTTGTTGTCGGTCGCGAACGTGGCGTCGACCGCGTCCTCGGGATCGGTTGCCGTGTCGAGGGCGATGACGACAACGCCGGCGTCACGTGCCTTCTTGATCGCGTCCAGGACTCCGGTGGACGAGTTCGGGGTGATCAGAATCCCCTTCACACCCTGCCCCACCAGGTTCTCGATGGCTGCGACCTGACCCTCGTTGTCACCGTCGAATGCGCCGGCCAGAGCCACCAGCTCGGCTCCGCTGGAATCCGCCTGCGCCTGCGCTGCCTCGCGCAGCTTCACGAAGTACGGATTGGAATCCGTCTTGGTGATGAGCCCGACCTTGACGCTGTCCGAGTCCGAGCTGCTGCACGCGGTGAGGCCGAAGACGAGCGAACCGGCCATGAGCACGGTTCCGATCGTCAGCGCAGACTTCCGACGGTGATTGAACATGTGGACTCCCTTGTCCCCTAGCCACGCGGTCGCGTCGCTCGATTGCAGGAGCCTAAGACCGATACAAGCGCTTGCGCATGCGCTTTCGCGAAACAAACTCGGAGTCTTTTTCTGACCGACCGGCTGACCGGTTCGTGACGGGGGTCACGCGATCGTCGAGTCCCGCCCCGCGCAGCGCCCCAGGCCCCCGCACACGCGCGATCGTCTGGCCTTGGACGCCGCCCGTCACCACCTCGGTCCCCGGCAAACGCGCGCGCTCTTGCCATCCGCGCGCAAAATAGTGCCCGATCGGCTGGCAATTCCACGCGCACCTGACGAATGCGCGCGCATTTGCGATCGCCGCCGATCAGGCCCCTCCGCCGATCAGCCTCCGACGCCCAAGTCCCCGCCTCCCCAGTTTTCGCGGCCCCAGTACCCGCC
>NZ_NPFW01000008.1 GCF_002259405.1 Rhodococcus sp. 14-2483-1-2
CGTCGGGGTAGGGCGAACTACAGCGGCATTGCCCACATGGAACTCGAGCGCTCCTTGAATGCCGTGCAGTTCGCGTGTTGCTTGCTGGCCCGCTGGTAGAAGGTCTGTAACGGCGCAGTGGGTTCGGCGGGCTCCGGTGCGGGCGCAACCGGAAGATCGCTCAGTTCGAGCGCAGCGTCGAGAGCTTCCTCGGCCTCGATGCGTCGGGTGCGCGCCAGGTTGGACAGGGCGAGCTGGTGGATCGTCACGCGGTCGCCGGACTTGCTGTCCACCGTGGCCTGTCGGGCGACGGAGGCGTCGAGCTCGTACACCTTCGAGGCGAGTTGATAGATGCTGGGACGTTCGAGCTCGGCGTCCACCAGAGCAGGCTCGGCCAAGTGCGTAGATGCCTGTACGGTTCGCAATGCGTGCCGTGAGCCGGATTTCTGGGGCTTCGCCGACGGCCGCTCCAGTAGTTGCTCGAGCTCGGCGACCTCCCGATCTGCTGCCGGGTCCTTGGCCTGCGGTGCGACGAAGGGCACGATCGGTTCGAACGCGATCTTCTCCGACATTGTCACCAGCGCCGCGTTCTTGGACGGGATGAGCAGCGCGACGATCACGGTGCCGACGCCGAACACCACGGCGGCAACAACACTCGTGTGCACCACGGCGTCACCGAACGCCGCGACGGCATTGGCTTCGAGATTGTCGGCGAACCCACTGAGGAATGCGTTCTGGTCGCGGATGACGTCGGAGACGATCACCGCACCTGCCAGCGAATCCTGTGATGCAGCAAGCCCTTCCGCAGCCTGACCGGTGTACTGGCCGTTCGGTTGCTTTCCGGGGAACGTCTGCAGAAATCCTTCGATTCCCTGACGGTAGGACGCGGCGAGCACCGATCCGAGCACCGCGATGCCGAGCGAGCCGCCGAGTTCGAGGGCGGTGTCGTTGAGGCCGCCGCCCACCCCGAGCTTGCTGTCGGGGAACTCACCCATGATGGAGTCGGTGCAGGGCGAGACGGACAGGCCGATTGCCAGACCCAGCAGCGTCAGCACGGGAAGAAAGTCGGAGTACGTTGCCGTCGCATCGATTCCGATGAGCGAGACCACCGACAGCGTTCCGACGATCATGCCTGCGGTGACGGTGATGCGCGGTCCCAGTTTCGGCGTGAGCCACATCGTGATTCCGGATCCGACGAAGACTGCGCCTGCCAACGGCAGGAGGTGAACGCCGGTGGACACCGGGCCGTAGCCGAGAGCGAACTGGAGGTATTGGGCAACGAAGTAGATCGCACCGAAGGTGACGAGGAAGAAGATCAGCACCGCGAGGGTGGCACCGCTGAGGATGCGGGAAGAGAACATCCGGACGTCGAGCAGCGGATTGGGATGGCGCAGTTCCCATCCCACGAAGCCGAGGACGGACAGCAGTCCGACGAGCGCGAAGTACAACGGCCCGACCGTCCAGCCGAAGTGCATCCCCTCGATGATGGCGTAGACGATGGTCGACACGGCCAGCACCGACAGCAGTCCACCGATCCAGTCGATCGCACCCGGGTCGACGGCCCGTGACGGCGGGACCAGCACGACGGCTCCGACGATGGCGGCCAACGCAATCGGAACATTGATCAGGAACGTCGAGTGCCAGGTGAAGCTCTCGAGGAGCCAGCCCGCCAACAGCGGCCCGGCCGCGATCGCCAGTCCCGAGGTGGCCGCCCATACGGTCACAGCGGTGGCGCGCTCCCGTTTGGGGAAGGTCGCCACCAACAGCGACAGTGTGGCGGGCATGACGATGGCAGCGGCAACACCCATGACGATGCGGGCCAGGATCACCCCGAGGGTGGCGTCGGTGAGTGCCCCGGCCACAGAACCGGCGACGAAGATGATCAGGCCGAGAATCAGTGCGCCGCGGCGGCTGTAGCGATCTCCGATCACACCGCACAGCAACATCAACGACGCGTAGGGGACGGTGTAGCCGTCGATCACCCACTGCAGGTCGCTGCTCGTCAGGCTCAGGTCGAGTGTCATCGACGGTGCGGCGACCAACAGGGACGTGTTGGCCATGACCACGATCAGCAGGCTCAGGCACAACACCACCAGCGCCGACCAGCGTCGTGGGTACGGTTTGTGCATATCTTGGACAGGCGTCATCGCAAGCAGTGTCATCGTGTGTTCCCCCCCGTTGGCAAGGTGCGAGACACACCTTGCACAGTGCTGTGCAGCTTACGAAGCGTCGGCTAGGATCGGCAATCTTTTGTGGCGGCAACCACACTCCCCGCCCGAGATCGTGCTAGATGTTGTCCTGTGCGTAAGACGACGGAGTCGAGTTCGAATGCACGGGACGCATCAGCGCCGCCCGTGCAACGACGTGACGCCCGGTCCAACCGAGCGCGAATTCTGCATGTCGCACAAGGGGTCCTGGCGGACAATCCTGATGCAACCATCAACGACGTCGCAGCCGCTGCCGGAGTTGTCCGGCGAACCGTCTACGCCCACTTCGCCTCTCGCGAAGCCCTGATCGACGGTATCGCCCTCGAGGCAGCGGAACGAATTTCGGCTGCGCTCACCCGAGTTCCAGCCGCGGACGAATCGGCGGTGACGGTGTTCGTTCGGCAGACGCTGGCCCTGGCGCGCGTCGGAGATCAGTACCGGCTACTGCTCGCGGTCGCACGATCCGATCTGGGACACAACAGCATTCACGATCTACTGACTCCGATGCGCGAGTCGGCCGCCGCAGTCATCCGGCGAGGACAGCGCGAGGGTGTGTTCTCCTCGTACCTCGCGGCAGAAGTACTGATCCTCAACATCGAGGCCATTGCGCTGTCGATTCTCGACGCCACCAACGCCGGACTGATCGGCGACCCGGCGGGAGCGGCGACGACGTCGAGCCTGGTGCTGCTGGGAATCGCGCCGGAAGACGCGGAACGCATCGTCGCCGACGTTCGGTCGTCCGACTCGTCCGCTCGCGCCCGCTGAGAGCAGCGCGGACCGCGCGAATGACGAAGGCCCCGTTCGCGCGGTGTGGTGCGCGAGCGGGGCCTTCGGCCGAAGCGTGGTGGATCTAGGGAGCCGGGACGAATCCGGCGCCGAGTCCGTTGCCCTGATCGACGTTGCGAAGGATCGCGTCGAAGTTGGTGCCGACCTCGGGTCCGAAGCACGCCACGCCCAGGTAGGCGTTGACCATGCCGACGAGGGTGTTGCCGACGACGACCGGGCTGCCCGAGTCACCTTCGACGACACACAGCTGCGCCCAGGTCTCCTGCGACTGCAGGACGTCGCCGTACGCGAGTCCGCAGGTGTTGCCGGTGGTACGGCCTTCCTTGCAGACGATGTTCGGGAACGCCGTCGGCGGACCGACCTGCGAGATGGTCACGTTGCCGACGCGGTTGATCGGTGCGACCTTGTCACGCTGGAATTCGATGAGGGCGTAGTCGTATTCCGGGTTGGAGAACGCGATGCGGCCGACCTCACCGAGGGAGGTGTCGTACTCGGGGACGATGGAGGCGCCCGCTTGGCCACAGTGACCGGCGGTGAAGCCGACCAGGTTTCCGTTGCGGTCGTTACCGATCGTCGTCAGCGTGCACTCGGCCGCGCCTCCGACGATGATTCCCGAGCCGCCGCCGAGAGCAGCTGGAGTGGCCGCGGATGCGGACCCCACGCCGACGCTGGCTACGATTGCAGCCGCCCCCACGACGACGAGCATGAATTTCTTGAACATGTACTCCCTCTCAGCGGTGTCGGCAGAACCCTAGCAACAACAGGTGTACGAACACGAGCGAGTCGTTCATACGTCCTGCTCGAGGGCGGCAAGCGTCGTGCGCGCCTCCTCGAGTTGACGGCTCAGTTCTGCAACGCGTCGGGCGGCTTCCTCGCGCGCGTGGGAGATGACTGCCTCGACTGCGTCGCGTGCAGTGGGGTCGCCCAACTCTCGAACAGCGCGGCTCACCGACTCGGGGCTCACCGGTTGCGCTTTGGTGGGCCGCTTCGCGCCCTGGGTGACCGTGACCGACCAATCGTTGTCGGCCCCAGCATGGATGGTGACACTGATTCCCCCTGGAGCCTTCTTCGGTCGACGCGACGCCTGGCTCGGCGTGGGCACCGTCGAAGCGGCAGAAGTGGAAGGAGTGGACGCAGTCGGCGTTGCGGGCGCCTTCGGCGCAACGGCTGCGGGCGGTCGCTTCGGGGTCGGGGTCGGGGCGGACGCCTGCGGCTGTGCCGGCGCGGACGGCGGGATTCGCTTGGCCGCCACTCGTTTCGCCGGCGCGGGCGGTGTGGCGGGATTGCGGGTGATGCGCAGTTCCTCGGCCTCGTAGGGCAATTCGTCGTTGACGCCCTTCGGGCTGATCGTGACCGTGTTGCCGTCGATCGACACGACCTTCGCCGAGGTGCCGTCGGGCAGGCCGAGGCTCGGGTTCGGTTCGCGGAGATAGACGGTGGCCCGACGTCCCTCGGCGAGCGCCGCGGCCAGTGTCGCCAGATTCTCGGGAGTCAACGAATCGTTCACAGCGCGCCCACGGGGTGGCATCGACTACCGGCCTTTCTCGAAAGTGTTTGCGAATACTGTCGCACAGATGCTGGTGAGATGTGGCCGGGGCAGCGCAGGGCGCGTCGGATCGCCGCATCGAGAGGAGGTTACCTGTTAATCCAAGTAACTGTAACCGCAAGTAACTGTTACTTCGATTTACACTTAGATTTGGTTGGCCGAGAAGGCCGATGTCTCCGACTCTATACGACAGCCCTCGCGCGCGCCGCTCGAGTCCACCCGAACTGCCGTCGACCCGTACCGAGTACCGGTCGGTAGCTGCGCGCCTCTCGGTGAGATCGACGTCCGGGAACCGCCCTCGCCGAACCACCCTCGCGCGCGGTTTCTGCCGCGTAGCCTGGCGGCGTGCCTTCTTGCGACGGTACGGAAAAGGAGTCTCGATGTACCACCTCGACGCGGACGAGCAGTCGCTCAGCGACGGTCCGCACGTGTATTTGCTCGATGCCAAATCCACCCTCGAGGTTCAGGCTCTGAATCAGTGGATCGACGCCACCACGCCGGACGGAGAACCCCGACCGCCCTCGGTTGTGCTCTCCGGTGAGGCGAAAACGTCACTGTCGGACAGTGTTCGCGGATACGCCGACGATCCGCTGCTGATCCCACTGCGGGTGACGCTCTCCGATCGCAAGAACGGAATTCTGCACCGCATCTTCGCGCCCCGTGGTCGGTCCAAGCCCACGCAGGTGTGGCAGCGATGGGTGGCAGGCGACGACCCCGACCACTCCGCAGTTCTCGTCGGCGAGCCCGCGACGCTCAGTGATCTGCAGGACCGGTTCGAGCGCGGCGGCGGCACGTCCCTGTCGTCGTTCATTCTGCGTCAGGCCAGTCTGGCTCTGGACAAGGCCGAGCGCGGCGTCATCGGCTCCGAGTACAAGATCCCGCGCTTCGTCGTCGAGGACATGACGGAGCAGAAGAAGTTCCGGGACGGAATCACCGAACTCGCGGAGGAGGTCGGCCAGGATCGCGAGGCCGTCGACAAGCGCGTCCAGGACATCCTCGGCGAGATGGTCGCAACCGAGACCCGCCGCGCAGTCGAGATGTGGGGAACCCTCGGGGCCTACTTCTCGCGGGCGTACAAGGTGGACGTGGACCGCGATCAGCTGCAGAAGGTGCGCGAACTCAACAAGAACTATCCGTTGGTGTTCCTACCCAATCACCGCTCCTATCTCGACCCGCTCGTGCTGCGTCCGGCACTGTTGGCCGAAGGTCTGCCGCTCAACCACGTCATGGGCGGCATCAACGTCGGCTTCTGGCCGCTGGGCCCGATCGCCAAACGCAGTGGCGTCGTACTCATCCAGCGCAAGTTCTCCGACGCGATCTACAAGTGGACGCTGCGTCAGTACATGAGCTTCCTGCTGAGCAAGCGGTTCAACCTCGAGTGGTACATCGAGGGCGGCCGAAGCCGCACCGGAAAGCTTCGCCCGCCGCGGTTCGGTTTGTTGACCTATCTGGTCGACGCACTCGAGACCAGCGATGCAGAGGACGTCTATCTGGTTCCGACGTCCATCACCTACGACCGTCTGCACGAGGTCGGCGCGATGGCCGAGGAATCGCACGGCGCGAAGAAGCAGGCCGAGGGCATTCGGATGGCCATCGGCTACATCCGCGCGCAGGGCACGTTGCGCGGCAACGTGTATCTCAACTTCGGAGAGCCGATGTCGGTGGCGTCGATCGTCGCCGAGAACACCGACAAGCGAGTGGCGGTGCAGAAGATCGCGCTCGGTGTCT
Organism: Rhodococcus sp. 14-2483-1-2; assembly: GCF_002259405.1. GTDB lineage: Bacteria > Actinomycetota > Actinomycetes > Mycobacteriales > Mycobacteriaceae > Rhodococcoides. The sequence continues at coordinate 6,247 of NZ_NPFW01000008.1, forward strand.
CCCACGCGATCAACGACGCGACTCCGGTGACGCCGGCGGCGCTGGTGACCATGGCCCTGCTCGGCATCGAGGATCGCGCCCTCAACGTCAACGAGATGTGGGCCATCATCGCCCCGCTCGCGCGGTACATCAAACGCCGCAACCTGCCCACCGCGGGAGGCGTGGACATCGCCGACGTCGACGTCGTGCGCTCGGCCGTCATCGCACAGGTCAACGCCAACGTCGTCAAGCGTTTCGACGACGGCCCCGAGCCCCTGTTCTATCTGGCTCAGGACAAGCATCTGGTGGCTGCGTTCTTCCGCAACAACGCAATCCACTTCTTCGTCATGCGCGCCATCGGCGAGTTGGTCGTTCTACCGACCAGCGGCGATTCGGCACCACTGACTCAGGAATCGCTGTGGCAGTCGGCACTGCAGTTGCGCGATCTGCTCAAGTTCGAGTTCTTCTTCGGCGACAAGAAGGACTTCGGCGAACGGCTCGAATCCGAGGTCGATCTCATCGATCCGGACTGGCGCACCCACATCAGCGACCCCGATTACGCTGCGCGACAACTTCAGTCACAGGATCTGCATCTGGCCCACCGCGTTCTGCAGCCGATCTTCGAGGCGTATCAGGTGGTTGCCGATCAGCTGATGTTGCTGCCCCAGAGCGGTGAGTTCGACAAGGCGAAGTTCATCTCGGAGTGCCTCGGTGCTGCGCAGGCCAGACGGCTTCGTCAGCAGCTCGATCACAGCGAGTCGATCTCCGGCGAATTGTTCGATACTGCACTGCAATTGGCGGAGAATCGCGATCTCGTCGATTCCAGTTCCGACGGTGTCGCACGCCGACGTCGAGACTTCGCACTCGAGATCGACGAGTGGGCACGCAAGGTGCGTACGATCCGCGACATGGCCCACCGCATGCTGCGCGAGGTGGAACCGATCTCGGCCCCCGAGGAGAACAATTCATGACCGAGTTCGACGATCGACTGATCGCGATCGCCGCCGCTCCACCCGGCCGAGACACCGTTGCGTTCTTCGATCTCGACGGCACCCTGATCAACGGATTCTCGGCCCGTGCAGTGTTTCTCGAACGACTCAAGACCCTCGACGTGACGGTCAAGGAACTGTGGGAGATATCGAGCGCCGTCGTCGAGATGCGGATGCGCAACTCCCCGGTCGACAACCTGATGGGCAAGGCCGTCCGCGGCCTGGAGGGCCGTCGGGAAGAGGATCTGATGGAACAGGCAGACACGCTGTTCCGCAACGAGATCGCGCCGATGATCTACCCGCAGGCCCGCATCCTCGTCGAGGCCCACCGCCACGCCGGGCATCGACTGGTGATGGCTACCTCGGCCACGCCGTACCAGGCGCTGCCGGTCCAGCAGGACATGATGTTCGAGACACTGTTGTGCACCACCCCCGTGGTCACCGACGGAATACTGACCGGTGAGCTGGTCGGCGATTCGCTGTGGGGACCACGCAAGGCACAGGCCGCGATCGACTACGCCGAACGTGAGGGAATCGCTCTCGCCGGCTGCTTCGCCTACTCCAACGGCGGAGAAGATGTGCCGCTGCTCGAGGCCGTCGGCCGCCCCGTCGCCCTGAACCCGGATCCCGAGCTGCAGCGGTACGCAGCGAAGAAGCAGTGGCCGTCGCTGACGTTGGAGAGTCCCAAGCGCGGCACCGATCTGACCTCCGCCGTGCGCAGCACCGCCGCACTGGGGTCGGTGCTGGCCAGTGCATCGATCGGACTGGGGCTGGGACTGCTCACGCGCAGCCGCCGCAACGGAGCGAACATCACGAGCACCATTGCGCCGGACATCGCGCTGACCATCGCCGGCGTCAAGCTCGACGTGACCGGGACCGAGAACGCGTGGTCGGCTCGGCCTGCTGTGTTCATGTTCAACCATCAGAGCACCGCCGACTCGATCATCGTCACCTCCATTCTCCGACGGGACATCACCGCGGTCGCCAAGCGAGAACTCGAACGCGACCCACGATTCGCACTGCTGGGGAGGATCTTCGACGTCGCCTACGTCGACCGTGGCGATCCCGCTCAGGCGCGGGAGGCGATGCGTCCGGCCATCGAGAAGTTGCACAGTGGCATTTCGGTCGCCATCGCGCCCGAAGGCACGCGGATGCCGACGTCGCGTCTCGGACGATTCAAGAAGGGCGGCTTCCACCTGGCGATGCAGGCCGGAGTGCCCATCGTTCCGATCGTCATCCACAATGCAGGCGACGTGATGTGGAAAAAGGATTTCACCGTCCATTCCGGTACCGTCAAGGTCACCATCGGCGAGCCCATTCCCACCACGGACTGGGAGCCCGACAAGATCGACGCCTACGTGGACGATGTCCGTTCCTATTTCGACAGAACGTTGGGATATGCCTGAGAACCAGATCAACTCGGTGGTGCAAGCGGAGATCGAACGCAATCTCCTGGGGGGCACCCCCAAGTACACCCGGTCCGACATCGTCGCCAAGTCGGGGCTGCCGCTCGAACGGGTCATCGCGCTGTGGATCGGCATGGGCTTTCCCATTCACACCGACACCGAGGCGGTCGTCTACACCGATGCGGACCTCGAGGCACTGAAGCTGATCACCGGGCTCACCGAGCAGAAGGTCATCAAACCCGAGATGGAGGTCGCCATCGCGCGCACCCTCGGTCAGTCGATGTCGAGGCTCGCGGAATGGCAAGTGGGCGTTGTGAACTCTCACATCCTCGAGCGCGTCACCAACAGCGACGAGGACAAGAACGACATCGTCGCCATCCGGCGCAACGCCAGGGATATCGCAGCCGAGACGGTCCCCACCCTCGAGGCACTCCAGGCGTACACCTGGCGACGACACTTGGCCGCGGCGGCCGGACGGTCCATCGCCGCTCCCGACGACGTCACCGACAGCCCCGTCATGGCCGTCGGCTTCGCCGACATGGTGGGCTACACCAGCCTGACGCGTCGACTCGATATCGGCGAACTCACGACTCTCCTCGAGGAGTTCGAGTCTCTGGCCACCAATATCATTGCCCGCGGCCGCGGTTCGGTGATCAAGAACGTCGGCGACGAGGTGATGTTCAGCGCGCAGACCCCCGAGGACGCTGCTCACATCGCGCTCGATCTGCAGGATGCCTTCGCCGAGCAGGAAGACATGCCGGACCTGCGGGTCGGGCTGGCCTGGGGCCCGGTTCTCGCCCGTTACGGCGACCTGTACGGGTCGGTTGTCAACATCGCTGCGCGCCTTACCAGTTCGGCCAATCCCGGAACCACTCTCGTCGATACCGTCATGACCGAGGAACTGCGACACGACTCGGAGTTCTACCTCAAATCGATTCGCTCACTACGAGTCAAGGGTTTCCACAAGCTCAAGCCCCATCGACTCAAGCGCAACAAGCGAGGCGGTCACCGGAGCGAGGAGTAGAACTCCAGGTGTCGACGCGCGGCCTCGTCCCACGTGAGGCTGTGTGCGAGCGTCAGGCCCGGTTGCGGATTCCGTGGTTCCCGCACGGCACGTTCGAGCTCGGCTGCCATGGTCGCCGTTGTGGACGCGTAGGTGACGCTGTCTCCGAACACTTCCCGCAGTACCGGTAGATCTCGCGCGACGACGGGAGTCGATGCGGCGAGAGCCTCCATGGCGGCCAGTCCGAAGCCCTCCTTGGTGGAGAAGAACGGCAGCACGGCGGCCTGCGCCACGAGGTGCGGCAACTCGTCGTCGTCGACGGTTCCGAGTATCACCGGCTCGATACCGAGTTCGGCTGCGCGGCGGTCGAACTCCGAGCGGTAGTCTCGATAGTCGAACAGCGTCTCGCCGCCGGCGAAGACCAGTCGCAGATCGTGCGCCCGCAGCCGGGCGAAGGCGTCGAGCAGATCGAGACTGCCTTTTCGTGGTTCGATACCTCCCACTGCGAGCACGTATCGGCCGAGCTTCTCGCGCCAGTGCGTACGGCCCGATTGCTCGGCTGCGGTGAATCTCTCGGCGTCGACGCCGTTGGGGATGACCGTGGGCTCGAATCCCCAACCACGGTGAACGTCGCTCGCCACCGCTGCCGACACGCAGATGCGCGCGTACGGGGCGGTGATCGCACGCTCGTGACACGCGGCCAGCTCGGGCGTGGTGAACTCGTCCAGGTGGTGGATGGTCCTGATGCAGCGGCCGACGGCATTGGCCGAGATGCAGTCCTGCGCATGGACGATGTCGTACTCGTCCGGCGTGAAGGCCTGCCGCAGAACATCGATGGACCGCAGTATGCGTTCGCCGACGCTCTCGTTCTCGCGCTGCTCGAACGGCACCATTCGCACGGTCACGGCTGGGTCGACGTCACGAAAGAACGTACTGTCGCCACCGCGGCCGAGAGACCACACCGACACGTCCTGCCCGGCGCGCGCCAGTGCCTCGGCCAGCGCCAGCGTGTGCACCACTCCACCGCGCGGCTTGGACGAGTAGGTCGACAGACTGATCTTCACTGACCCGGCTTCTCCTGCAACAGATTCGGATACGCATCCACCCGACGCTCCGCCAGGTGATGCAGCCCCCGGCGGGCTCGGTCGACCTCTGCGTCTACATCGATCTCGTGCACCGCAAGGCCACCTTTGGACCAGGTCCGCGCCAGGACGTCGCCACCGGGCCCGACGATCTTCGCCTGCCCGAGAAAGCGCAGGGAACCCATCACTCCGGTTTGATTGGACGAGACCAGTACCACCTGGTTCTCGGCGGCCCGGGCTGCGTCGTACAGATCGAACAGACGGGACTGCCGATCGTTCGGCAACGACGATGCCCGATCTGTCACGCTTGCGGGCCACGCAGACAGCGCCGCAATGATTCTCGCGCCGTCCAGTGCCAACGTCCGCGCCGACTCCGGGAATGTCTTGTCGTAGTCGATCAGCATCCCCATCCGCCCCACCGGGGTATCGAACGCCTCGAAGTGGTCACCGGCCGCGTAGGCGAGCGACTCCCCGAGCGGCTGGTGCACCTTGCGGTGACTACCCAGAATGCCGTCTCCCGTCAGACAGGCGGCAGCGTTGTACCGCAACCCTTTCGACAGTTCGGTGTACCCGATGCAGATCGTCATGTTCCCGGCTGCGGCGATGATCGCCGCCAGTTCCGGGCCGTCGGGATCGAGGGTGGGCGGGAGTTCTGCGGGATCCGGATTGCTCAGGCTGTTGATGTAGCCCCCGAGGGACGCGTCGGGCAGCACCAGGAGATCGATGCCTTCTCGCGCCGCACTGGAGATGATCGTGGTGATCTTCAGTACGGCCCGGTCGACATCTCTGCCGAAATGCGCTGCCAGCGCGCCGATCTTGATGGGGGCCACGGAACTCTCAGACCATCTGGCTCTGCGGCTGCGCCGAGCTCTGAGACTGCTCGGTGTTTCGCGACTGCACGGCACTGATCTCGAGGCCGATCTGATCGGCGAGGAACTGCGCATCTCGGGCCACCGAGGCGAAGCGTCCCGAGCCCCAGGTGTGCTGCCACGGCAGGCCCAGGAAGTACAGGCCCGGCACCGAGGTGACGCCGCGGTTGTGCGTCGGGTGACCCTCACCGTCGAAGGCACCGACCTTCAGCCATCGGTAGTCGGTCCGGAAGCCGACCGACCAGACGACGGCCTTGATGTCCGCGGTAGCGAGGTCGAGTTCGGTGGTCTCGATCTCCGGACGCCACACCGGCACGTAGCGATCCTCGGTGGGAGCACTGATTCCGTCGCGCTCGATGTAGGCGTCGATGTTGTCCTTGATGCTTTCGGCCACCCGATCCGCTGCATCGAGAGATGCCCCGAGAGTGGGTGCGAACTGTAGAACGCCGTCCTCGACTCCGAGCAGTCGGCCGTAGAGTTGCATCCCCTCGGTGGCGAATGCGCGCAGGTCGATGTCTCGACCACCGTCACGTCCGGTGACGTAGTGGTTCGTGTTCTCGCGTTTGCCGACGCCGCCGGGTTGATCTTCGATGGAGACATCGTAAACCCCCATGTCGTGCAACCAGGCGACACAGTCGCGCCCACGATAGAAGCGTGCGACGCGGGGAGCGGTGCCTGCCACCAGGTGGACGCGTCGGCCGTCGAGGTGCAGGTCCTCGGCGATCTGGGCTCCGGACTGTCCGGTGCCGACCACCAGCACGTCTCCGTCCGGGAACTGGTGTGACCCGCGGTATTCGGAGGAGTGGATCTGGACGATCTCACGTGGCAGCTTCTCGGCGAACCTCGGGATGGTGGGGATGTGGTACCCACCGACGGCGACGACGATCTGATCGGCATGCATGGGGCCGGCGGAGGTCTGCAGATCGAAGCCACCTGCCGCAGACTGGAGTGCCTGATCGACCGAAACATGCTCTCGTACCGGCGCAGCGAAGCTTTCGGCGTAGCGGCGTACGAAGGCATGGACCTCGTCGCGCTGCATGAACCCGTCGGGATCGTCACCGTCGTAGGAGTATCCGGGAAGTGCGCACTGCCAGTTGGGCGTGACGAGTGTGAAGTTGTCCCAGCGGGAGTCCTTCCACTCGTGCGCGATCGTGTCGCGCTCCAGCACAACATGGTCGATGCCCCGCTGCGTCAGATGCCAGCTGATGGACAGGCCCGCCTGGCCGCCGCCGATGACGATCACGGAGTGGTTCTCTGTCACACTGTTCGGATTCACAGCAATTCAGCTCCCGACATGCTCAGTACGCGAACGGCACCGGCCTCGTACGAGGTACTGACACCGTGAATCTCCTCCATCTGCTGTGCGGCCGAGGTGCACCGCATGCCGAACTTGGCGAGCACTCGATCGCTGGCGATCGTCAGTGCCTCCGACGTGCGCTGCACGAACTCCGCCACCGGGTACTCCTCGCCGGGCGTCAGGTAGTCGTGCATCACCAGAGACGGTGAATAGCAGGACTGTTCGCGTCCGTCGGGCCATCGAACGAGGAACGACATCTCAGGCATGGATCGGCTCCTTCGTGATGGTCCGGTACACGGACGGCCGACGATCGCGAAGGTTGTACATCCCGCCGCCCCGTGCTGCGCCGATGAGGGCAGCGATGTCGACGGTGGCCGTCGCCAGGCCCGGTTCGACGCCCGTGCCCGCGAGGATCTCTCCTCCCGGCCCGACGATCTTTGCGCTGCAGACGAATCGAAGAGATCCGAAGGTACCTGCCTGATTGGCTGCGACCCAGATGATCTGGTTCTCGAGAGCGCGGGCTCTGTCGTAGATGTCGAACCGCTGCTTCCACCGGTCCTCCTCCATGTTCTCGACAGTGGCGGTGCGTGCCGTCGGCCAGGCGGAGATGGAGGCGACGATCTCGGCACCGTCGAGCGCCAGTTCCCGTGCTGCCTCGGGGAATCCCTTGTCGTAGCATATTTGCATGCCCATGCGGCCGATCGGAGTGTCGAAGGCGGAGTAGCTGTCTCCCGCGTCGTAGCAGAGGTTTTCACCGAGCGGCTGGTGCACCTTGCGGTACGAGCCGAGGATTCCGCTGCCGTCGACCGTCACTGCGGCGTTGTAGCGGGTGTCGCCGTCCTTCTCGCAGAAGCCGAAGGTGACGACGGTATCGCCCGCCATGTCGATGACCCGCCTGATCTCGGGCCCGTCGAGTTCGAGAGCCGGAGGCAGTGCCTTCAAGCGACGCTGCCGAGACTCCTCGGTCTCGTCGCCTCCGCCGAGGCTGGGCAGGTAACCGCCGAGGCAGGCTTCGGGCAGGACGAGCAGTTGGCTGCCGCGATTGCGCGCTTCCTCGAGCAACGCGGCGATGGTGGCGTAGCTCTGTTCCATGTCGCGCCCGAATTCGGCTGCGGCAACGGAGATGGTGATGGCGTTCATGCTTCTCCCAATCCGGTCACGGTGGACGTGACCGCGCGAGTGGTGATTCCGTCGGGCCATCGCAGCGCGACGCCCGGAATGTCGGTGAGCTCTCCGCAGACTGCGGATAGTGCAGGTCCGGACGGTGCAGTGGGTGCACCGGGACGGTCCGCGGTGATCATCGCGAACCCTGGAAAACACGTGATCCATTCGCCCATCGACGCTGCGTCGGGCTTCGGTATCGAGGCGATGTCGAGTACGGCGCCGGTTCCGCTCGCCTCGGCGAGCATTCCGGTGGTGCCGGCCAAGCCTGCCATCGAGACGTCCTTGGCGGCCTTGGGTGCGGTGCGGGCGACGAACGACGCCATTGCCGTCAGTTCGTCGGAGTTCCGACGAGAGGACGAATCCCATTGCTGACCATGGTATCCGCGTCGCCACTCCCCTTCGATGTCTGCAGTCAGCGTCAACCGATCGCCGACGCTTCCGCCGCCCGCCCGTACCGGTTGCGAGGTCCGGCCGAGCGCGGTGACCGACAACGACGACGGCACCCCGGCCTGGGTGTGGCCACCGAGCACCGGAACCTGCCACGCTGCAGAGGCATTGGCGAGACCGCGAATGATGCGAGTCAGTCGGGACTGTGTGGGCGCTCCGACGGAATCGAGCATGCCGACGGCTCCTGCCCCCATCGCCGAGAGGTCGTTCAGATTGACCAGCGCGGCACACCAGCCTGCCCACTCCGGATCGCGATCGACCATGGACGGGATGATGGCATCGCACGCTGCGATCATGTCGCTGCCCGGTACCGGAACGCCGTCGTCGCCGCGAAACCCTTTGGCACCGAGGCCGAGCGGCTGTGCACGAAGGGGTGCGAGTACCCCGGCGAGCATCGCCTTGGTCGACGACACGAGCCGTTCGATGCGGTCGATCGGCCAATACATCGCCACGTGCGGCGTGTTGGCCACCACGACGTCGCCGCGGCGAATCCACCCGAGGCGGGCGAACAAGTGCTCGTTGCCCTTCTGCACCGTCGCGTCGAAGCGAAGCACGCCTCGACTCTCGGCATGGGCGCAGGCTGCCCGAACAAGGGCAGGCCCGACACCGGCAGTGCGCGCCGCGGCAGAGACCACGAGACGGCTTCCGGCCCACCACCCCAAATCCGTTGCCGTGCATGGTGCTAGCCGAACTCCGCCGAGCACAGTGCCGTCCCGGTCGGTGGCGACCAGAACGACTGCTCGCGGATCGTCGTCCACGTCGTCGTGATCGGTGCCGGCGAACAAGCCCTGTTCGGCAACGAAGGTCGCTCTCCGGAGCGCACGATAGGCGTCGAGTTGCACTGCGCTTCCGCACGGTTGGACGATGAAACCGGGCTCGACGACAGTGGTTGCGGTACCTGACAATCCGGCAAGGTCGCCCGGTTCTACGACACCGAACATGTCAGCCTCCCGCGTTCTGCAGAACGCTGCACGCACCGCACGCCGCGCAGCCTGCCTTCTGTTCGGATCCGAGCATCGCCGCGGCCTGAAGCTCCTTGGCGACGCGTCGGGTGACGTTTTCGAGAACGTCCCGGCCGGGGGCCGTCGCGCGGTCGACGTCCACCGCCAACGTTCCGGCGAGCGGACGGAACGGAACGACGAAGGGGTAGACACCCATCTCGATGAGTTCCGCTGCTCCGGCGACCAATTCGTCCGGATCCTCGCCGAGGCCGACCAGAATGTACGTCGAGACCTGGTTGCGTCCGAAGATACGAACCGCTTCTTTCCACGCAGCGCGGTACTCGTCCATCGAGACCGACGCCTTGCCCGGCATCCACCGGCGTCGAACGTCGTCGTCGAGAGATTCGACGTGGATACCGATGGATTCGGCCCCGGCGTCGTACAGATCCTGAATGGTCTGCAGGTCGCCGGGAGGTTCGCACTGCACCTGAATCGGCAACTGCGGAACCACCGCCTTGATGGCGCGCACACAACGGGCCAGATGACGGGCACCGCGATCCTTCGCGGCCGAAGTGCCTGTCGTCATGACCATTTGGGTGACGCCGTCGAGCCGCACCGCACCCTCGGCTACCTCGGCGAGTTGCGCCGGGGTCTTGACGGCGATGGTGTCGCCGGCGTCGAGCGAGGCCTCGATGGAGCAGAAGCGGCAGCGTTGATCGGCGTCGTACCGGATGCACGTCTGCACCACGGTCGTAGCGAGAACACTGGAGCCGTGGAGCTTGGCGATCTTCTCGTAGGCGATCCCGTCGGCGGTGGTGAGGTCGTAGAACTTCGGCCGGTCGACGGCCTCGACATCGAGACCGATGTCGTTGCCGTCGAACAACACTCGACCCTCTTCGAGTACGTACGGGCTGAGCGGATTGCGCGGGATGGCTGCGCCGAGGCCATTGATGCGGACATGTCCATCGTCACTCGGGCCGGCACCGGCAGTTCTGGACACCGGCGTTGCTCCTCGAATTCCGAGCAACGCCAGATCCACACGCGTAGAGATGGACATCGGGATCCCCTAGACCATGTAGGTCGAATTGATGATGGCACCCTTGCGCGCGTAATGGATCAGCGCGTCCTGCACGTCGAGGGGGTGGGCCGGGATGACACCCTCGATGAGGTCCTCTTCGCGGCCACCGTGCAGCGCGAGCCCGAAGCGGCAGCAGAACACGGTGCCACCTTCGGCGATGAACGTCGCGAGCGAATCGTTGATGTTCTGCTCGCCCGGGAAGCCGGAGTCACCGGTCGTCGGAAAGCCGCGAGTGGCAAGGCAATTGATAGCGCCCGGGCCGTAGAAGTACATAGCCGACTCGAAGCCCTTACGCAGGGCGCGCGTTGCCTGGAGCACAGCGACGAAGGAGACCGACGACTCGTGCGCGATGCCGTGCACCAGCGTGAAGTAGCTCTCGCCGTTCTCGGCCTTGTAGTCGGGGAAGATCTTGGTGGAGCCGTAGATGTTGCTGCCCTTGGGGAGTGAAGGGTGCGGGATCTCTTCGAGGGACTTCTTGATGTTCTCGGCGATGGACTGGTCGAGGTCTGACACGGGTGTCTCCTGAGGTTCGCAGAGCTGGCTGAATGCAGTGGGCAACTACTCGAGATGCGGTGGACACCGATGGCCACCTGAGGAAGAGAGGTCATGTCCGGCGAAAGAGCAGATCCTCTTCGGCCATGGAACAAGTACAAGCCCCATCCATTTCCGATTGGTCACGCTCGGAACAACTCCGTGTTGCCAGGGCCTCACAGTGTTGACGTGGTGTTACGCGACTACTGTGAAGACCGGTCCACCTATCCACTGCGAGCAGGACGAGGAACTCGATGATCGGCGCCGTCACCGGCTTGTTGTATGCGTTGTCGCTGGTAGTGGGCATCTGGGTGCTCGCGAAGCTCGCCATGAACCGACCGGTCCTGTTGAAGAACAAGTCCGATCGAGCGTTGTTCTGGACCATCGCCGCCACCGAGGCCGTCGTCGCGCTGCAGGCCGTGATCGGGTTCGTCATGATGTTCACCTCGGACCGCGAGATACACCGGCTGACGTTCGGGTCCTACCTCGTCGGGCTGCTGTTCCTGCTCCCCCTCGGCACGTGGTGGTCCCTGGGCGACCGCTCCCGCGGCGGCACAGCGGTTCTCCTCGTTGCCGTCCTCACCCTCGCGGCCATGGTGCTGCGCCTGAGCCAGATTTGGGCCGGATATGCCTGACAACCTCCAGCAAGCCACGCGCACCGGATTCGGGCGCTTCCTCATCGCCGTCTACGCCGTGTTCGCCGTCGCCGCGACAGCGCGCTCGATCGTGCAGCTGACCACTCGATTCGACGACGCACCGGTGGCGTATCTGCTGTCGGCTTTCGCGGCAGTCGTCTACATCGTCGCCACCGTAGGACTGGCGCGAGCAACAGAAGCATCCCGACGCGTGGTGACGGTCTCCTGCATCATCGAACTCGTCGGAGTCATCGGCATCGGCACCCTCAGCTACATCCAGCCCCAGGACTTCCCGGAGCCGACGGTGTGGTCGCACTTCGGATCCGGATACGTCTTCATCCCGGTCATCCTCCCCATCGCGGGACTGTGGTGGTTGCGAAAGACTCGACAGCAGTAGGGGTCCGACTACGTCGGAAAAGGGTGGGCGGACCGACACGCATCCGTCCTTCATATCCGCTCTGGGAGATGGGACCGACGCGACCGAGGACTACCTGTTCCAAGTCCGGCCGGAGAGGGAGTGATGCAACCTCAGTTCACCGAAGTCGTCCGACCGCGCGTGGATCATCCAGCTGCGTCCCTACCACGGGGTACCGACAAACTTTGATTTCCCAATACTTTTGTGGGGCAATAGTTTTCGATTGCACTACGGTTGCCAGTCGAACGCGCGTTCGATACACTTGCTCACATGACCACGGGGATCTGGCAACTGAGCGAGAGCGAACTGCTCGCCGATGCCGCCTCGGTCTCCCACCGGATCCAGTTGTTGGAAGCCCGGCGGATTGCTCTCGTCGCCGAGATCGACACCCGCGTCTCGCGGGAGAAGCTCGGCTTCCCAGGGCCTGCCGGTTGGCTGACCTCCACCACCCTTCTCTCACCGTCCAAGGCCACCAAGATCGTCGCCCTCGCCCGCGGCATGGCTGCGTTTCCCGACATCGCCGACGCCGTGAACACAGGAGTCATGACGATCGACCATGCCGCCCTGATCCTGGCCTTCGCCGAAACACCCCCGGAGAACCTGCCGGAAGAGGGTCGCGATGCCGCACGTAAAGCTCTGATCAAGGCTGCGACCGGGCCCGACGCTCGTACCGGCCGGATCCGTGCAGCGATCACCAGACTCGAAGACAGCTTCGGCAGCAAGAAACCACCCGCCGAGGACACCGACCGCAACGAACTCTTCGCCTCCACAACCCTGAACGGTCGGCTGGTACTCAAAGGTGACTTCGATGCGATCACCGGCGAAAAGCTGCTCACCGCACTCTCACCGTTGACCGAACCCCACCCCGCCGCCGACGGCGGCCAAGACGACCGCAGCCCCGCCCGGCGCAGAGCCGACGCCTTCGGACACATCCTCGACCACTACCTCGCCTCCAGTGATCGCCCCATCGAAGGCGGAGAACGCCCGCACCTGAACCTGCACATCAGCCTCCGCGATCTCACCGACCTCCGCGACAGCGCCGACGCCGACGACATCACCGACGACGAGAACACCCGCACTGCAACCGAACCCGCTGCCGGGCCTACCGCCGATCGCGGCGCTTACAGGGACTTGTTCGGCGACGGCACTTCGGTCGGGTGGCTGCCGTGGATGGGACCCCTCTCCCGCAACACCTCCCGTCAGTTGGCGTGTGATTGTGTCCTCACTGCCATCGTGATGGACGAGAACGGCAACCCGTTGAACCTCGCCCGCACCGCCCGTACCGTCACCGCGAAACAACGTAAAGCTCTCACCGCCCGCGATCAGGGCTGCGCGTTCCCCGGCTGCGGAAAACCTGCCGCCTGGACCGAAGGCCACCACATCTGGCACTGGGGCGACGGCGGCCCCACCGACATGAACAACCTCGTCCTACTCTGCGGCTTCCACCACCGCCTCATCCACCACTCCGATTGGGAAGTGTTCATCGGCACCGATAGCCACCCCTGGTTCGTACCACCCGCATCCGTGGATCCCTACCGGCAACCGAGACCATCCCACGCCCGCGCAGGCCCCCACATCGCCTGAACCCCCAGAAGAGACTCCAGCCCCGCACCGAGAACACGGTGCGGGGCTGGAAGAGGTTGTCGTGCAGCTACTTCAGCTGAGACCTATCAGCTCAACGCCGCCAGGTTCGCGACGGATTTCTTCACATCGGTGTCGAGAGCCCGCGCCACCACCGATCCCACCGGACCGAAGAGCACACCCCCACCGAACTTCGCATCGAGCGTCAGCTCCGAACCACCCTCGGCCTCACGCACATGGACAGTCAGCGAAATCCTCACCCCGCCCTTGCCGCGGCCGGACATCTCGATCAGCTTCGGCTCGTCGTACTCCGTGAAGGTCCAGTTGATCGTGTTCTTGAAGCCCTTCACCTTCACCAGTGACTCCACCTCGGTACCCTTGCCGACCTTTTTCGGCGGTGGACTGCACCACCCACCGTGGATGGTCATCCACTCGTCGAACCGGTCGAGCGCGGACGCTTTGTCCCATGCGCCCTGCGGATTCTCGGGCATCTGTACCGAGACACTGATCGTTGCCATGAGATCGAGCCTGTCACAACTCTCCCGCATCTTCAGACGGCGGCCGTTAACCTGAGACGATGGCCACGCTCGAGATCGAAGGTCGGAAGGTCTCCGTCACCAACCTCGACAAAGTGCTGTTCCCCGAAACCGGCACCACCAAGGGCAACATCATCGAGTACTACGTTGCCATCGCACCCGCCATGCTGCCGCACCTCGTCGGTCGAGCCGTGACCCGCAAGCGTTGGCCCAACGGCGTCGACCAGTCGTCGTTCTTCGAGAAGAACCTCGCCGCGTCTGCCCCCGACTGGCTCGATCGGCGTTCGATGCAGCATTCGGACCGCGTCGTCACCTACCCACTGTTCTCCACCGCAGCCGATCTGGCGTGGCTCGGTCAACAGGCAGCCATCGAAGCGCATGTGCCACAGTGGCGGTTCGACGGCACCGAACCCGGACCTGCCACCCGCATGGTCTTCGATCTCGATCCCGGTGACGACGTGGATCTTGCCCGATGCGCCGAAGTGGCCTGTGAGATACGGGATCTGATCGGCGATATCGGGATGACCGCATTTCCGGTCACCAGCGGCAGCAAGGGAATCCACCTGTACGTGCCGCTCGAGAAACCACTGTCGACCTCCGGCGCATCCACGGTCGCCAAACGGGTTGCCACGCTGCTCGAAGAGCGCTCCCCGGACCGGGTCACGGCCACGATGGCGAAGGCGAAGAGAACCGGGAGGGTGTTCGTCGACTGGAGCCAGAACAACGGCAAGAAGACGACTGTCGCCCCGTACTCGCTCCGCGGGCGAACGCTCCCCACCGTCGCGGCACCACGTACCTGGGACGAGCTGGAAGCGTCGGGGCTGCAACAGCTTCGGTTCGAGGAGGTCCTGGAGCGATTTCAGGACCTCGGCGATCTACTGGCACAACTGGACCCCACCGTGGACTCGGCCCCCGAAAGTAGCCCTGTCACAGACAAACTCGGCAAGTACCGCAGCATGCGCAGCGCCGACAGAACACCCGAGCCGATACCGACCACCACCGAGCCGCAGGGCAACAACGACACATTCGTCATCCAAGAGCACCATGCCCGACGGTTGCACTACGACTTTCGACTCGAACACGACGGCGTCCTGGTCTCGTGGGCCGTCCCCAAGAACATCCCGGACGATCCGAAGCAGAACCGGCTGGCGGTACACACCGAGGACCACCCGCTCGAGTACGCGACGTTCTCCGGTCGGATACCGAAGGGCGAGTACGGCGGCGGCGACGTCTCGATCTGGGACAGCGGAACATACGAACTCGAGAAGTGGCGAGACGACGAGGTCATCGTCGTCCTGCACGGTAAGAAGGCGACCGGGCGCTTCGCCCTGATCCGCACCAAGGGCACTCAGTGGCTCATGCATCTGATGAAAGACGCACCCGACGCCCGAGCGACTCCGGAAGAACACACGCCGGAAGATCCCACACCCAAGAACATCGCACCGATGCTCGCGACCGCCGGCGACGTCCTCGATCTCCCGGATGACGAGTGGTCGTTCGAGGGCAAGTGGGACGGGTTCCGCATCGTCGCCGAACTCACGCACGGTTCGATGACGCTGCGCACGCGCAGCGGCAACGACTACACCGAGAAGTTCGGCGCACTCCAATCTTTCGCAGACGACCTGGCCGAGCACGACGCCGTCGTCGACGGGGAAGTCGTCGTGTTCGACGACAGCGGCGTCAGCAGTTTCGAGAAACTGCAGAACGCCACCCGTGACGACATCCGATTCATCGCCTTCGATCTGCTCTATCTCGACGGCACGTCACTGCTGCGCAAGAAGTACTCGGATCGACGACGGCTGCTCGAACTACTGACCACCGGACTCGACTCGGTGCTGGTGCCTCCGCGACTGACAGGTTCCGCCGCGGACGCCGTCGCGGAGAGCCGAGAACGGGGCTGGGAAGGCGTCGTCGCCAAACGCACCGACTCCGTCTACCAACCCGGCAAGCGCGCCCATACGTGGATCAAGCACAAGAACTGGCGAACGCAGGAGGTCGTGATCGGTGGGTGGCGTCGAGGCCAGGGTCGTCGTGCGGGCGGCTTCGGCTCCCTGCTGATGGGGATACCCGACGGTGACCGACTGCGCTACGTGGGACGCGTCGGAACCGGGTTCGACGACCGTGCGCTCGATACACTCGCTGCCCTCCTCGCCCCGCTCGAGGCGTCGGACAGTCCCTTCTCTTCGATACTGCCTGCGGCCGATCGGAACGGAGCGGTATGGGTCGAGCCTGTACTCGTCGGCGAGGTGCGGTTCTACGAGGCGACGGAATCCGGCCATCTGCGGCATCCGAGCTGGCGTGGTCTGCGCCCGGACAAGGAACCGAAGGCGGTGCGTCAGGAATGACGAGAATGCCCGGGTGAAAAACTTGGACCCGATCGAAGAAACAAGGATAGGGAACGTACGGTTGCCATAAAATGAGCGGATGCGTACCGTTGCGCCCATCGTTTCTGGGGGAGCGTAACAAGTCACGCATCATCAGCTATATCGGTTTGCGGGCCGGCTCTACGGGGGCTTGCCAGATCGCCGCAGCGCTCGTCGCTTCGGTTCAGGCACGGAGGGGTTTTCGACATGCGGGTTCTCAAGTTGGCAGGCGCTGTCAGCATGACGGCGGTTGCAGTTCTGTGTTCGTCGCTCGTCGGCGCAGGTCACGCTGCTGCTGCGCCGTTGTACCCGACGCCTATCGCGGACGGCTTCTACTCTCCGCCCGTGGATCTCGACGCGCTCGCACCGGGCGACGTGATCTCCAGCCGCCCGATGCCACCGCCCCCCGGATTCTTCGGCGTGGACGTGTGGCAGCTGAATTTCCGCTCCACCAATTCGGCCGGTGATCCCATCGCCGCAATCAATACCGTGTTGGTTCCGCAGAACAAAGCACCGAATGGCCCATTACTTTCCTACCAACACATCATCAATGCACTCGGTCTCGAATGTGCACCTTCACAAGCACTCTGGTCGAACGACCCCAATCTTCAGATTCGTGAAGCACCAGCTCTGAACGCGGTGCTGCAGCGCGGCTGGACGGTAGTGATCGCCGATCACCTCGGACCCAACAGCGCGTACGGTGCCGCCAAGCTCGGCGGGCAGATCGTGCTGGACAGCATTCGCGCCACTCAGCGCTTCGATCCCATCCAGGTTCAGCAGAGCCCGGTTGCATTGGCCGGCTACTCCGGTGGCGGAATGGCCACGGCATGGGCTGCTGCGCTTCAGAACGACTACGCCCCCGAGCTGAACATCGTCGGCAGCGCGAACGGTGGCGCTCCGATGAACCTCGAGCGCATGGCCCGCGATCTCGGTTTCGCTCCGCACCCCATGTTCGGTCTGGCGTTCGCTGCCGCGCTCGGTATCGAACGCGAGTACCCCACCCGCATCCCGATCAGCTCTCAGCTCAACCCGCTCGGTAAGCAGATCGAGAGCCAGATCCAGAACGGGTGCACCAACGACATCATCGCGGCAGGCGCGGGCAAGAGTGCCATGGAGGTCGCGGGCACGCTGGACCTGATCAGCAGCCCGGAGGCGATCGCCGCAGTCAACGACAACAGCGTCGAGCTGTACCCCGGCGTACCGAAGGCACCGTACTTCGAGTGGCACAGCCCCTCCGATGCGTTGATCCCGGTCAGCGCCATCGACAACACGATCGCCCGATACTGCCGCGCCGGAGTGCTGGTGACCGAGGTGAAGGTGCCCAGCAACGATCACCTGACTGCGGCAGTGCTCGGCCTGCCTCAGGCGCTCGAGTGGATCGACCAGCGGTTCGCCGGAGTACCGGCTACCTCCAACTGCTGATCGGGTCGCCCGACGCCTGGCACCTGATCCAAGCTTCGATGGGTCGGTTAGGCTAACCTCGCTAAGTTCTGCTGCGAGGAGATCCCATGAAGAAGACCGTCCAGCTCGTTGCCGCCGGTGCCTCCGTTCTGGCACTGGCTGCCGGCTGTTCGTCCGATGCCGACACCGACGCATCCGGTAGCACCGGTAGCGCCGCCGGCTTCCCGGTCACCATCGATCACCGATTCGGTGAGACGGTCATCGACACCGAGCCCACCCGCGTCGTAACGATCGGATTCAACGAACAGGACTTCGCACTCGCGCTGGGCGTCAAGCCCGTCGCAACGCGCGGCAACCTGAGCTACGACTACCGGCAGCGCCCCTGGGCCCAGGAGGCGCTGGGCGGCACCGAGATTCCCGAAGTCGGCAGCACCGATCTCAACCTGGAGCAGATCGCCGCACAGGCACCCGATCTGATTCTCGGCCCGTACTCCTTCATCGACCAGGGCCAGTACGACACCCTCTCCGGGATGGCTCCCACGATCGCCGACATCGGCGGCTACGACAACGTGCCCGCGGCAACGTGGCAGCAGGAATTCGCGGTCGTCGGCGAAGCGCTCGGCAAGTCGCAGGAAGCCCAGGACCAGACGGCCGAGCTCGAGCAGAAATTCGCCACCACCGAGGCCGAGAACCCCCAGTTCACCGGCAAGTCGCTGTCCCTCGCGTTCGTCATGGACGACGGCAGCTACCTGCTTCTCGGCAAGGACGACATCCGCGCCCTGTTCTTCACCGACCTCGGCTTCGAAATTCCCGACGCCTCCGAGACCATCAGCCCGGAGAATCTCGACCGACTCGACACCGACGTCCTCGTCATCGCCGGCCAGGGCCGCGAGCAGCTGCAGGCCAACCCACTACTCGCCGCCCTCGACGTCGTTCGGCAGGACCGCACCGTCTACATCGGCTCCTTCAGTACGGACCTACCCTCGGCCCTCGGCTACTCGAGCCCACTGTCGCTGGACTACGCGATCGACGGATTCACCCCGATGCTCGCCGCCGCAACCGACAACGACCCAGCGACCGTCGTCCCCGACCCGGCATAAGGTCACTCCGCAGGCTCCGCTCCCGGTTTCGTGAAGGTCACTCCACCTGCGCGAACTGCGTCCGATGCAGCTCCTCGTAGCGGCCACCCGCCGCGAGGAGCTCGTCGTGCGTGCCGCGTTCGGCGACTCGCCCGTCCTCGATCACCAGGATCACGTCCGCAGCCCTGATGGTCGACAGCCGATGCGCGATGACCACCGACGTCTTACCCTCCAGAGCCTCGGCCAACGCGGCCTGCACAGCGGCCTCCGACGTCGAATCCAACGATGCCGTTGCCTCGTCGAGGATGACGACCCGTGGCTGCGCGATCAGCAGCCGTGCGATCGTCAGTCGCTGACGCTCACCACCGGAGAGTCGGTACCCGCGCTCGCCGACGACGGTGTCCAGGCCGTCGGGCAGGGAGCGCACGAGGTCCGCGAGCCGCGCCCTCGAGAGCGCGTCCCACAGTTCGTCGTCGGTTGCATCGGGCCGCGGCAGCAGCAGATTCGACCGGATGCTCTCGTGGAACAGATGCCCGTCCTGGGTCACCATTCCCACTGTGCCGCGGACGGATTCGGCCGTCAGGTCCCGCACGTCGACGCCTCCGAGCCGGACCGCACCGCCATCGACGTCGTACAGCCGTGCGATCAACTGCGCGATCGTGGACTTGCCCGCGCCGGACGTACCGACCAACGCGACCATCTGGCCGGGTTCGGCGCGGAACGACACCCCGTGCAGAACCTCCTCTCCCCCGCGCGAATCCAGGGTTGCGACCTCCTCGAGCGACGCGAGCGACACTTTGTCCGCGGACGGGTACGCGAACCTGACGTCGTCGAGTTCGACGGCCACCGGACCGGGCGGCAGAGCTTTCGCGTCGGGCTTGTCGGTGATCAACGGAACGAGATCGAGAACCTCGAAGACCCGCTCGAAGCTCACCAACGCGCTCATGACCTCCACCCGGGCACTGGCAAGCGCGGTCAAGGGCGAGTACAGCCGAGCCAACAGAAGTGACAGTGCCACAACCGAACCCGGGTCCAGGCTCCCGCTGAGGGCGTAGAAGCCGCCCAATCCGTACACCACGGCGAGAGCCAGTGCCGAGACGAGCGTCAGCGCCGTCACGAACACCGTTTGCACCATGGCACTGCGCACGCCGATGTCGCGCACCCTGGCCGCCCGCACCGCGAACTCGACCGATTCCTGGTCGGGATGACCGAACAGTTTCACCAGTGTTGCTCCCGGAGCCGAGAACCGCTCGGTCATCTGCGTACTCATCGCCGAATTGTGCGCTGCCGCTTCGCGTTGCAGCCGCGCGAGGCGTCGACCCATCCGACGCGCGGGAAGCACGAACACCGGCAGCAGAACCAATGCAAGAAGGGTGATCTGCCAGGAGATTCCGATCATCACCACCAACGTCAGCACCAGGGTCACGAGATTGCTGACGACACCGGACAGCGTGGTGCTGAATGCGCGCTGCGCCCCGATCACGTCGTTGTTGAGTCGGCTCACCAACGCACCGGTGCGGGTTCGTGTGAAGAATGCGATCGGCATCCGCTGCACGTGGTCGAACACTGCCGTCCGCAGATCCAGAATCAAGCTTTCGCCGATATTCGCCGAGAGCCATCGATTGATCAGACCGACCACTGCGTCCACCACAGCGATCGCCGCGATCGCCAGGGCCAGCAGCACCACCACACGAAGCTCTCGCCCGTCGACGATGGCATTGACCACCCGGCCCGCCAGCACCGGCGTCGCCACCGCAAGGACGGCCAGGGCCACGCTGAGCACCAGGAATCCACCGAGGGCGCGGCGATGCGGTGCCGCGAACGTCAGAATCCTGCGAGCCGTCTCCTTGGAGAACGACGACTGGGTGTCGGGCCTGTTCATCGTGCGATACATCTGGTTCCAGGCGGTCATCTCCATACTCATCCCACCAACGTAGAACCTCGACATAGCTCGAGGTCAAGCGCGGCACCCGAGACCGACGGGAGGGGCAGGCGACCGATGCCGCCTGCCCCTCCCTGGGCGCTCACCGCGGTACTACGCCGCAGCAGTTGCCTCCGCCGGCTCCAGCGCGAGCGCCAGGATGTCGGCGACGTCGGTCATCGGGCGAACATCCAACGCCTCCAACACCTCTGCGGGTACGTCGTCCAGATCCGGTTCGTTGCGCGCCGGAATGAACACCGTCTTCAGTCCCGCACGCTGCGCAGCCAGCAACTTCTGCTTCACCCCGCCGATCGGCAGCACCCGTCCGTTCAACGTGACCTCACCGGTCATCCCGACATCCGAGCGCACCGGCCGCCCGGTGGCCATCGACACCAGGGCCGTCACCATCGTCACACCGGCCGAAGGACCGTCCTTCGGCACCGCGCCCGCCGGAACGTGCACGTGAATGCGGCGATCGAGAGATTCCTGCGTGACGCCGAATCGTTCTGCGTGCGAGCGCACGTAGGACAGCGCGATCTGTGCGGACTCCTTCATCACGTCGCCGAGCTGGCCGGTGAGCTCGAGCCTGGAGTCACCTTCGGTCGCCGCAGCCTCGATGAACAGCACATCGCCGCCGAGTCCGGTGACCGCGAGACCCGTTGCCACACCCGGTACTTCGGTTCGCTCGTGCGCTTCGGGCGTGAACCGTGGGCGACCGAGGTACGTCACCAGGTCCGGCTCGCCGATCTCCAGGACATCCGTGGTGCCCACCAACTTCGTCGCAACCTTGCGAAGCGCCTTGGCCAGCAGTCGCTCGAGTTGCCGCACTCCCGGCTCACGGGTGTAATCGGCCGCGATCTTGCGCAGCGCGGCGTCGGTGACCGTCACCTCCTCGGATGTGATTGCTGCCCTGTCCATCTGACGGGGCAGCAGGTAGTTCCGGGCGATGACGACCTTGTCGTCCTCGGTGTAGCCGTCGATGGTCACCAATTCCATGCGGTCGAGCAGTGGCCCGGGAATCTGGTCGATCACGTTGGCCGTAGCGAGAAAGACCACGTCGGACAGGTCGAGATCCAGATCGAGGTAATGATCGCGGAACGTGTGGTTCTGCGCGGGGTCGAGCACCTCGAGCAGAGCGGCACTGGGGTCACCGCGATAGTCCGAGCCGACCTTGTCGATCTCGTCCAGCAGGACAACGGGATTCATCGATCCCGCCTCACCGATGGCCCGCACGATCCGACCCGGCAGCGCGCCGACGTAGGTACGACGGTGCCCACGGATCTCGGCCTCGTCGCGGACGCCGCCGAGCGCGACGCGCACGAACTTCCGACCGAGCGCACGGGCCACCGACTCACCGAGCGAGGTCTTGCCGACTCCGGGCGGACCTGCGAGCACCATGACGGCACCGGACCCACGCCCACCGACCGACTGCAGACCACGCTCGGAGCGACGCGCCCGGACGGCCAGGTACTCGACGATCCGATCCTTCACGTCGTCGAGCCCGTGGTGGTCGGCATCGAGAACCGCACGTGCAGAGTCGATGTCGTTGTTGTCGGTCGTGGTGTTGTTCCACGGCAGATCGAGCACGGTATCGAGCCAGGTGCGGATCCAGCCCGACTCGGGGCTCTGATCGCTGGCCCGCTCGAGTTTGCCGACCTCACGCAGCGCCTGTTCGCGCACCTTCTCGGGCAGGTCCGCAGCCTCGACGCGGCCACGGTAGTCGTCCGCACCGTCGGGCTCGTCCTCGCCGAGTTCCTTGCGGATGGCCGCCAACTGCTGCCGGAGCAGAAACTCCTTCTGAGTCTTCTCCATACCCTCGCGGACGTCGCCGGAGATCTTGTCGTTGACCTCGACTTCGGCGAGATGGGCCTTGGTCCACTCGATGAGCGACGTCAGACGCGTTGCCACATCCGGGGTTTCGAGAAGGTCCCGCTTCTGCACGTCGGTGAGATACGACGCGTAACCGGCCGTGTCCGCGATCGCGCCTGGGTCGGTGAGCTTGTTGACCGAGTCGATCACCTGCCACGCGTCGCGGCGCTGCAGCATCGCCACCACGAGACGCTTGTACTCGGCCGCGAGCGCATCGAGACCGTCGTCGACGGGGCTGCCGGTGAGTACATCCGGAACGGGCTCCGCCTCGACCCACAGGGCGGCACCGGGGCCGCTGACGCCGTGGCCGATGTGCGCGCGGCGACCCGCCTTGATGACAGCGGCCGGTCGCCCGTCCGCCAGGCGTCCCATCTGGACGATCGTGGCGAGGACTCCGTACGCGGCGTAGCGGTCTTCGAGACGCGGCGCGACGAGCAGCGTGCCGTCGTTGCTCGCCTTCGCGGCGTCGACGGCGGCACGCGCTGCTTCGTCGAGTTCCACGGGCACCACCATGCCGGGCAGGACGATCGGGTCGGTCAGGAACAGTACGGGGACACGAACGGTTTCGGTCACTTCTCCTCCAAAGGATTGAGCTATAGGGGCTCAACTTCGAAAGCAGTAGTGATGTTCCCACCGATGGCCGGTGTTCTCCGTGGGCAGAACACCGGCCGCGGACGGCGACTACTTCAGCGCGCTGACCAGCTTCTCCGCGAGAGGACGCGTCGATGCCGGGTTCTGGCCGGTGTACAGGTTTCGGTCGACGACGACGTTCGGTGCCCACGCGTCGGTGGAATCGAACTTCGCGCCGTTCTCGCGCAACCGGGATTCGAGCAACCACGGGGCCTTCTCGGCGAGACCGGCCTGGGTCTCCTCCTCGTCGGTGAATCCGGTGAGCTCGTACCCGTCGAACGCCCAGGTTCCGTCGCTGCGGACCGCCGGCAGCAAGGCGGCAGGCGCGTGGCATACCGCCGAGACGACCTTGTTCGAGTCGAGGAAGTCGACCACCAGTGCCCCGAAGCTCTCGGAGACCGCGAGGTCTTCCATCGGTCCGTGACCGCCGGGAACGAAGACGACATCGAAGTCGGACGCCTTCTGGTCCTCCAACTTTGCGGGTGAGGACAGGATCGACTCGATCGAGGCGAGGTAGCTCTTCTGATCCGCCACCTTCTCCTCGTCGCCGCCGTTGGCATCGACGGCCAGGCTGCCCTCGTCGACGACCGGAGCCTTACCGCCCGGCGTCGCGACGGTGATGTCCCAGCCTGCGTCGACGAACGTGCGATGGGACTCGACGAGCTCCTCGGCCCAGTACCCGGTGGGGTGCTTCGTTCCGTCGTTCAGGGTCCAGTGGTCGGCAGCGGTTACCGCAAACAGCAATGTAGTCATGCCCGGGGGATGCCACGGTGACCCACGATCGAAACACCCGGTCGATCACTGCTCGTCCATCGAACCGATCACCACGACGGCATCGAGCGCCTCGGATTCGGCGATACGACCGGCGAAGCCGGCGTCGATCACGGCACGCAGCGTCGAATGCGCCAGTGCTGCACTGGTTTCGATGAGCAGATGGCCACCCGGAGCCAGCCATTGCGGAGCGCCGACGGCGACACGACGATGAATCTCGGCACCGTCCGTACCGCCGTCGAGTGCGATGTGCGGCTCGTGGATGCGCGCCTCTCGTGGCATCAACCCGATGTCGCCCGTCGGGACGTAGGGCGCGTTGACGACGATCGCATCGAATCTGCCGCGCATCTCCGCCGGCACGGCGTCGTACAGGTCACCGCGATGAACGTGACCCACCGGCACCGCGTCCCCTACGTCTGCGACATTGCGCGATGCACACTCCACCGCCACCGCGTCGACGTCGGCAGCGTGCAACTCGGTGACACCATCGACCGACAGGCCTATCGCCCCCGAACCGCAGCACAGGTCGAGCAACACCGAAGGATGCAGCGCCGCAGCACATTCGACGAGAAACTCGGTTCGACGGCGAGGTACAAACACGCCCGGTGCGACGACGATGCGTCGACCACAGAACGCGACCCAGCCGACGACATGCTCGAGCGGTTCACCGGCGACGCGACGCGCGAGCATCGCGGTCAGCTCTGCCGGCGTCGACGCGGACTCGACGAGGATGTCGGCTTCCTCTTCGGCGAACACGCACCCGGCACCGCGCAGCGCGGACACCACCTGGCCGTACTCGAGTTCCGACATCGATCGTGCCTTCCGGAGTGCTGTTCGCCCGCCCGCTCACTCGCCCGCGGAAACACTGTAGCGCGGTATGTCGCACGACAGGACGGGGCAGTAGCTCAGCCCAGGTGCTCGCGTGCCACCGCGACCGCCGCGGCCCGGTCTCCCGCCGCGATGGCGTCGAACAGTGCTTCGTGCAGGTCCACATCGGGCTCGGTGCCACGTGGCCGTGCGAGTATCTCCGAGGTGTAGGCCAGCAGTTCGGCCCGCAGTCGTGGCAGGAAGGATTCGAAGAGATCCGAGAGCAGGGAATTGTGGGCGGCGGCCACCACTGCGACGTGGAAGTCGATGTCTGCGTTCACGAACGCCGCGTCGGGCTCGCTCGCGGCGGCGTGCCGCGCGTCGAGTGCGCGCCGCATCCGCTCGACGTCGTCATCCGTACGACGCTCGGCGGCCAAGCCGGCGGCGTCGATCTCGACGATGCGACGCACCTCCTGCACCTGCGCCAGGCCGGCACGCTGTACCGATGCGGAGACGTCGATCGGAACCGAATCTGCGACGACGAACACCCCGGCACCTTGCCGCGATCTCACCAGCCCCCGGGTAGCGAGCACCCGCACGGCCTCGCGCACGGTGGATCGGCCGACCCCCAGCTCGTGCGCGAGGGACGTCTCACCCGGCAATTTCGCGCCGACCGGCCATTCGCCGGCACCGATGCGTCGACCCAGTTCGGTGACTGCGCGGTCTGCGGGACGGAGATGTTCGGTGGACACGGACACCAGTATCCCGCGTCACCACTTGTCTGAGAAGTAACCTTTACATTACAGTCCTCAGACATGTTCGGGTGCGTGCTCCTCCTTCCACGCCGCGACGGGGTCGATCGCCGACCGGCACCCCGTCGCGGGGTACGACACTGCGCCGGTCGCCGATAGCAGAGACCCACACACCCGAGGACGACGATCACCGTGTTCAGCAACCGCCAACAACCCAGCCCGATGCCCTCGCACCGCTACCGCGACGTACACCGCCGTGTCACCGTCATCGATCAGGAAAGGCGCTGGCCCACAGCAACCTTCACCGCTGCCCCACTGTGGGTTCCGGTCGACCTCCGGGACGGCAACCAAGCGCTCGCCGAGCCCATGGATCCGCACCGCAAGCGCCGCATGTTCGACCTGCTCGTCAACATGGGCTACAAGGAGATCGAGGTGGGGTACCCGTCGGCGAGCCGCGCCGACTTCGACTTCGTTCGGTCTCTCGTCGGTACCGTGCCCGAGGACGTG
Source organism: Rhodococcus sp. 14-2483-1-2 (assembly GCF_002259405.1). Lineage (GTDB taxonomy): Bacteria > Actinomycetota > Actinomycetes > Mycobacteriales > Mycobacteriaceae > Rhodococcoides. Next base: position 32,300 of record NZ_NPFW01000008.1, read on the forward strand.
ACGATCGTCGTGTTCACCGCAGCCCGAGCCGACCTAATCGAACAGACCTTCGCCTCGGTCGAAGGACTACCCGACGTGGTGGTGCACATGTACACCGCGACGGCACCGACCTGGCGCGAGGTGGTGCTCGGACATTCCCGTGATGCACTGCGCCGGTTGATCTTCGAGTCCGGGGAGCGGATAGCACGCGCAGCCGGAGACAGGAGCGGGGTTCGATTCGAGTTCTCGCCGGAAGTGTTCAACCTGACCGAACCCGACTACGTGCTCGAGATCTGCAACGGCATGTCGCGGATCTGGGATGCCAGTGCCGATCGCCCGGTTATCCACAATCTCCCTGCCACAGTGGAGATCTCGTCCCCGAACGTCTACGCCGACCAGATCGAGTACATGCATCGACACCTGGACCGCCGAGACTCGGTGATCCTGTCGGTGCACCCGCACAACGACCGCGGCACCGGAGTCGCGTGCGCAGAGTTGGCGGTGCTGGCCGGCGCGCAACGCGTCGAGGGGTGCCTGTTCGGCAACGGGGAGCGGACCGGGAACGTCGACCTGGTGACGCTGGCCCTCAACCTGCACGCCCAGGGTATCGACCCGATGATCGACTTCTCCGACATCGACGAGATTCGCCGAACGGTGGAGTACTGCAACCGAATCGACGTGCACGAACGGCACCCGTACGCGGGCGACCTCGTCTACACCGCGTTCTCGGGAACGCATCAGGACGCGATCAAGAAGGGCATGGTTCACCACCGCATCGAGGCCGACCGCCTCGGCGTCGACCCCGACCTCGCGCCATGGGCGGTGCCGTACCTGCCGATAGATCCCGCCGACGTGGGACGCGACTACGACGCAGTCATCCGGGTGAACAGCCAATCCGGAAAGGGTGGGATCGCATATCTGCTGTCGGTGGACCACGGCCTGGAACTCCCCCGCAGGTTGCAGATCGACTTCGCCCGGGTGGTCCAGCACGACACCGACTCGACGGGGACCGAGATCAGCTCCAAGGAGATCTGGACCCTGTTCGAGGACAACTACATTCGCACCGGCCGTCGCACACTGGTGGCGTGGTCGATAGATGCGGACTCCACCCTGTCGGTCGCCCTCGCCGACGACGACGGCGAGCATCACCACAGCGCCGCCGGAACCGGGCCGGTCGACGCATTGGCGCAGATTCTCGGAGTCGAGGTGCTCGGTCTGTCTCAGCACTCCACCACTCACGGCTCGGACAGTGGAGCGGCAACGTATGTCGAGGTTCGTCGGGGCGGAAAGTCGGCGTGGGGAGTGGGGATCGACGGATCCGTCGTCGCCTCCTCGTTGAATGCACTGCTGTCGGCCGCGAACAATCTCGTTTGACGCTGCCCCGCGCCGAGGGACAGAGTGGACGCATGCACGCGCCCGAGAACTTACTGGCCGACTGCGGCAGTTGTTTCGGACTCTGTTGCGTCGCTCTGCCCTTCGCGAAGTCCTCGGACTTCGCCGTCGACAAGGCCGCCGGTGAGCCGTGCCGCAATCTTCGGCAGGACTCACGGTGCGGCATTCACCCGACGCTGAGGGAGAAGGGCTTTCCCGGGTGCACGGTGTACGACTGCTTCGGTGCGGGCCAGAAGGTGTCGCAGTCCACGTTCGCCGGACGGGACTGGCGGCAGCAGCCGTCGAACTCGTCGGAGATGTTCGCGGTGTTCCCGATCATGCGTGATCTGCACGAGTTGCTCTGGTATCTGGCGGATGCGCGTGACCGGGATTCGACCGCGACACTGCACGATCGACTGTCCGGCGAGTACGCAGACTTGGATGCGCTGACCGAGTCGGCACCCGACGTTCTGCGCTCGGTCGACGTCTCCGGTCTGCGTTCGCGGATCAACGAGTTGCTGCTCGCAGCAAGCGATCTGGTTCGTGCCGAAGTGAAGGGCGAGAAGAAGAACTACCGTGGCCGCGACATGATCGGCGCACAACTGGCCGACGCGGATCTGCGCGGCGCGAGCCTGCGCGGCACGTACCTCATCGGGGCCACCCTGCGTGGTGCCGACCTGCGCCTGGCCGACCTGATCGGTGCAGACCTCCGGGGTGCCGACCTCCGAGGTACGGATCTACGCGGCAGCATCTTCGCGACACAGTTCCAGATCGATGCGGCGAAGGGTGACGAGGCGACGCGACTCCCACAATCGGTGACGCGTCCGAGTCACTGGGCCTGAGACTCGACCGGTTCAGCCGAGCGATCGACCGGTCTGCTCCAACGCGGCCTGGATGACCGTCAGCGATGCCTGGCCGACACCGTGCAACTTCTTCAGCTCGGCCGCGGGCACCCCTGCGAGATCGTCCAAGCACGCGTACCCCGCCGCGCGGAATGCCCGAGACGCGGGAAGTCCGGTGCCCTTCGGAAAGTCCGCATGCCCATCGGCTTCTGCTCTGCTCACGGGCGAAGTCTAAAACAGACCGGTAGCCTGGCGGCGTGCCCGAAACCAAGCAGAGACGCGTTGTCATCACCGGTGCGAACACCGGCATCGGCTACTACACCGCCTTGGAGTTGGCGAAGCGAGGCGACCACGTGACGCTCGCCTGCCGCAACAAGGACAAGGCCGATGCCGCCGCGGCGAAGATTTCGGCGGAGGCACCCCGCGGAACGGTCGACACCGCCACCCTGAACCTCGCCGACCTGGCCTCGGTGCGTGCGTACGCAGAGTCGGCACCGGAGTCGATCGACGTGCTGATCAACAATGCGGGCGTCATGATGCCTGCATTGCGGAACGAGACAGCGGACGGGTTCGAGCTCCAGCTCGGCACCAATCACCTCGGCCACTTCGCCCTGACCGGCCTGCTGTTCCCCAAGCTCGCTGCGGACGCGAAGATCACCACCATCGCTTCCGTCGCGCACCGGCAGGGCCCCAAGCTCGATTTCGACAATCTCCAGCTCGAGCGTGGGTACAACCCCCAGCGCGGGTACGCGAACTCCAAGCTTGCGAACATCCTGTTCGCGCTCGAACTCCAGCGCCGGATCGACAAGGCCGGACTGAAGATCACCAGCAATGCCGCGCACCCCGGAATCTCGGCCACCGAGCTGTACTCGAGCCCCGACGGTCTGGGCAGCAACAAGATCCTGGCCACTCTCGCTCCGATCGGACTGAAGATCTTTTCGCAATCTGCCAGTGCCGGAGCACGTCCCACGCTCTACGCCGTCGACGTTGCGGGTGGCGGTACGTACAGCGGCCCCAAGTCGTTGTTCGAGACGCGCGGTAAGCCGGGCCCGGCGAGCATGACCAAGACCGCACAGGACCCCGCTCTGGCTGCGAAGCTGTGGGACGCCAGCGAGAGGTTGACCGGGGTCGGCTACCCGTTCTGACGAGGGACCGTCACCGGGCGGGCTCGGGCAGAGGATGTCCGCGCTCGCTCATGACGGCACGCACCCGGTCGGGGTAGGTTTCGACGTTGAGTTTCACTCCCGGCGCGTCGGCCGACTTCACCAGATCCAACACCTCGGTGAGGGTCGGCATGCGAGCGCCGGGGACGCGTCGTTGCTCCGGATAGTCCGTGAGCGGTAGGGCTCCGCAATCGAGAGTACGAATCTGCGCGAGTGTCAGTGTGTTCACGAACTTCCCGACGTACGGAAACTTGGGATCCCCCGGTGTGAGCGAACCGGTATCGACGCATTTGCTGTCCGAGACCCTGCGGTCGTGGGTGACGATCGCGATGCCGTCCTCGGTGATTCGAGTGTCCGGTTCGAGGGTGCTCACCCCGAGTTGCATTGCGTTGGTGAACGATTCGATCGTGCTCTCGGTGACCAAGCCGAGACCGCCGCGATGGGCCTGCAGATCGAAACGACCCGAGCGGGGTCGGGTCCGCCGCCGAGTCCGTTCCGCACCCCGTCAACACCGCGGGGGGAACGCACACCAGGGGCAAGTACCGACCGAATCGCATGCTCGACGAGGCTACGGAAGGTCGGTGTCCACCCGGGCCTCTCGCAGTGAGCTCCCGGCACCCTGCAGGTAGACCGAGATCGGTAATTGCAGCGCTGCAACATCTTTCGATACTCGACGGCCGAACATCACATCGGCCATCAGACCCTCGCAGAGCGAGACCAGACCGTCTCCGTGCGCGGGATCGACGAACAACGCCCGCGCCCGTTCGAGCGAGAAGAAGGACAGAGCGAGCAGGTCCCGAACATCCTGCGCGACAGCAGGATCCAGCATCAACGCGGACCGGGCCCGAAGGTCGATCATGCGATGAGTGAGCGCATCGTGAAGATACCGCGCGACGACCGTGGCGACATCACTCTCGGTTCCGGCGATATCCATGAACGTCTCGCGCGAACGCTCGACGAGTCGTGCGGCAACCGCCGCCAGTAGGTCGGACTTCGTGCGGAAGTAGTAGGACGTCGACCCTGCCGGGTAGTCGAGCGCCGAATCGATCGCCCGATGCGTCAGTGCGCGCAGGCCGTCTCGGGCGATGACCTCGAGCGCCGTATCTGCGATTGCGGTTCGGCGATCCATGATCGTGACCCTACACACTCACTCTACAAAAGTAGAGGATGGCGGCGTACGGTTCGAGCCATGAGGCCGATCGCCCCGCCACACACATTCGACGCCGACTTCACCCTCGACGACGCCCAAGCATCGGCCGCCGACGTACTCTCGACCCCCGGCACAGAGGGCGTCTACCTGTGGGGTCCGGTCGGCCGCGGCAAGACCTGGCTGCTCGACGCCTACTTCGCCGGTGCCGAGACAACCGCGAAGAAACGCGTCCACTTCCATGCCTTCTTTCGCGACCTGCACGCTGCGTACTTTCGGCACCGCTTCTCGATCGACGCGGCCATCGACGACATCCTCTCGACTGACGACACCGGAGTGCAGGCCGAACTGCTGTGCTTCGACGAATTCCACGTCCACGACATCGGCGACGCCCGACTCATCACGCGGATGCTCGACGCCCTGTTCGTCCGCGGGGTGGCTCTGGTCGTCACCTCCAACTACGCCCCCGACGATCTGCTGCCCAATCCGCTGTACCACCCGACCTTCGTTCCGACGATCGAGAAGCTGAAGAAAAATCTCGAGGTGATCTGCGTCGACGGTCCCGTCGATTACCGTGCCGCCGGCACGAGCGGTTCGCGATTCGCGTCGGGAAGTTGGAGTCTGCAGGAGCGGAGCCTGCGGAGTGACCAGAAAAAGCAGGAGCGGAGCCTGCGGAGTGACCGAACTGGCCTGCAGTCGGGCATCGGCGGTCGCACCTTTGCCGATCTGTGCTGCACCGCTCGTTCGACGGGTGACTACCTTCGGCTGTTCGAGGAGACAACCAGCTTGACCGTCACCGAGGTGCCCGCACTGTCGACTGTCGACGAGTTCACTGCTCAGCGGTTCGCGAATCTGGTGGACGTCGCCTACGACCGCGATGTGCGGGTCGACTTCCACGCCCTCGTCCCGCTGGATGAATTCGCCGTCGGATGTTCGGGTCTCGACACCGATCGATTGGTCAGCAGGCTCAGTGAATTGGGATCTTCCGTGCGCACCGACATGGCTACGGCCACATCGTCTCGAGCATCGTTCGATTGCCGCCGTCCGCCTTCGCTCGGTACATGAGGGAGTCCGCCACGCGCGTCGCATCGTTGACCACGTCGACCCCTGCGGTCCACGCATCGGAATCGGGAGCGATCACGACTGCGCCGGCGCTCACTGTGACCGGTATCGGATCCGAGCGATTCGTCAGGGTGCCGCTCACCTCCGCCACCAGCTCACACAGTTGTTCTGCCTCGCCGACGAGGACGGCTACGAACTCCTCGCCCCCTGTTCTCGCCACCACCCCCGACGTGCCGAGGTGGTCGCGGAGACGGTCGGCAACGAGGACGATGACGGCGTCGCCCTGGTCGTGTCCGTAGCGGTCGTTGACGCTCTTGAACCGATCGATGTCGACGAGAACGAGGACGAGCGCCAGCTGCTCGCCGTGAGCGACCGTCCACAGGTCTTCGATGGCATTCTGCAGTCCGCGTCTGTTCTTCAAGCGAGTCAGCGGATCGATTTCGGATTGCCGTGCGTCCTCGCACACCAACGACCAGGCGATCTGGGCGAAGATCGGGACACCCGACGTCGCACCTCCTGCGACCAGCACTGCGGCGATCGCATCCCATGGACCCCACAAACCCTGCGTGTACGCGACCACTCCGATGTAGACGATCACCAGATTGGCGAACACCAGGTGAGCGACAAGCAGCCTCGGTCCGAGAAAGAAGGTGCACATCGACCCTGTCAGCGCGAAGAGGAACGTGCCGATCAGCGCCGACGTGGGTACATCGAGAAGAATCACCGACGCAAGCCCGACGTCGCCGAACACCAGGAACGCCACCACCTGCCACTTACGATCCGGCAGCGGCCCGACGAGCAACCACACGATCGTGGCGAACTGCAGAACCAGGATGAAGAGTACGTAGGCAACAGGACCCGATCCGGTCGGCCCGTTCGGCGAGGCCAGCATCAGGATCGATACGACGGCGTACAGGGCCACACAGCTGGCGAACACGACTCGGATCAATCGGTGCAGCGGACGAGTCGACTTGTGCACGAAGATCCAGTCGAAATCGTGCGGAGCAGCGAACCAGTGGCGAAGAACCTGAGCTGCACTGGGCTGGGGTCCGAGCGGCGGAACGGTGGTACTCGGGATCGACCTCGGCGGCAGGAGTGGGGTCGACCGTTTGCGGTGGCGACTCCGTGTCGCGCCGTGCGCCCGCACCGAACGTGGTCGTAGGGACGCATTCGATCGCTCGCTGTGCCGCGCTACGGGCGATCGAAAGTCTTCGTGCATGGGGCTCCCTTGTGAAACGAACTGCCCAGGTCCGAAAGCGTACCGATCACCGTTTCGGCTCGCCCGAAATCCCCTGATCCGGTCTCGCCCGGCCTGCGGAGCGCTCGCCCGTCGTTCCCGCGACCGATGCACGCCTTTCCCCTACAGACAAAGGGAGACACCCACTACTGACGGCGGTCGGGGGCGACAGCAGTAGCGGGTGTCTCACTGTTCATTCGCAGCCCCCCTCGAGGTGGATGGGTACCGGATGGGAAATTTTTCCGAAGATTTTTCACGACCCGAGGAATAGCCTGTGACCATGCCTTTCACAGCAGCGAATCACTACGACTTCACCGGCGACGACATCACCGGGACCCTCGATGCCCACCGATCCGCCGGCGTCTGGGCGGCGCAACTCGTTCTGAGCGGGCAGACGCTGGAGTCCACCGACGTCACCCGATCGGACCTGGGATTCGAGGTTCGCACCGTCGTAGAAAATCTGTCGGACGGTAACCGGACCCACCTGCTGGTCGTGTTGCCGCGCGTCACAATCGACCCCGACGACGGCCAGGTCTCGGGTCGTTCCGCAGGCTCCACTCCGGCCGTCACCTTCACCTCCTACGCGGTGCTGTATACGGTCCACGGTGGATCGAACGAGGTACACGGTGCGGTCGAGGCCTACGACGTGCGACTGCTGAGCGGAACCGCGTCACTCGTCCGGTGAACGACGTGGAATAGCGCGTGACGCGCCACCGTTGTACGACGCAGTCGATGCAAACGCATGAACTTTGTTCGGGTAGGAGCACACTGTGCAGTTCGGAATCTTCACCGTCGGAGACGTCACCACCGACCCCACGACGGGAGTGACGCCCACCGAACACGAGCACATCCGGTCGATGGTCACCATCGCCAAGCACGCCGAAGACGTCGGGCTCGACGTCTTCGCGACCGGCGAGCACCACAACCCGCCCTTCGTGCCGTCGTCTCCCACGACCATGCTCGGCTTCATCGCCGCGCAGACCGAGAAGCTGATTCTCTCGACGTCGACCACGCTGATCACCACCAACGATCCGGTGAAGATCGCCGAGGACTACGCGATGCTGCAGCATCTCGCCGAGGGACGCGTCGACCTCATCATGGGCCGCGGCAACACCGGTCCGGTCTATCCGTGGTTCGGCCAGGACATCCGTCAGGGCATCCCGCTGGCGCTCGAGAACTACCAACTGCTCCGACGCCTGTGGACCGAGGACGTCGTGACCTGGAAGGGCAACTTCCGCACCCCGCTCGACGGGTTCACCTCCACGCCGCGACCGCTAGACGGCATTCCGCCGTTCGTCTGGCACGGCTCCATTCGCAGCCCCGAGATCGCAGAGATCGCCGCCTATCACGGTGACGGATTCTTCGCGAACAACATCTTCTGGCCGAAGGAGCACTACATCGCGCTGATCGACCTCTACCGCGAACGCTACGAGCACTACGGGCACGGGCGTGCAGACCAGGCGATCGTCGGCCTGGGCGGACAGGTGTTCATGCGCAAGAACAGCCAGGACGCGGTGACGGAATTCCGACCGTACTTCGACAACGCTCCGGTGTACGGCCACGGCCCGAGCATGGAGGAGTTCACCGAACAGACTCCGCTGACTGTCGGATCTCCGCAGCAGGTCATCGAGAAGACCCTGGCCTTCGCGGATTTCTTCGGCGACTACCAGCGCCAACTGTTCCTGATGGACCACGCCGGACTGCCGCTGAAGACCGTGCTCGAGCAGCTCGACATCCTGGGCGCAGATGTGGTGCCGGTGCTGCGCAAGGAATTCGCTGCCCGACGCCCGGAGGGGGTTCCGGAGAATCCTCCGACTCACGCGAGCACCCTGGCCGAACGAAACGCCCGTGTCTCGATCTAGAACCGAAGCGGCAGTCGATGCCTGGGAGTCACTCTTTCGCTCCCAGGTGACGCTGATGCGACGCTTCACCGCCGAGGACATCTGGAAGCCGATCGGCGTGCGCGAGTACGACGTGTTGTTCACCTTGAGCAGCAGCCCCACTCGCGCACTCCGACTGCACGAACTCAACGAGCGGATCCTCCTGAGCCAACCGTCGCTGAGCAGGATGTGCGACCGGCTCACGGCGATGGGTTATGTTGTCCGACAGAGCGATCCGTCGGACAAGCGCGGGACGGTGATCTGCTTGACCGAGGCAGGGGCGGACCTGCAGAAATCGATCGGCCGCAAGCATGCGACACAGATCGCACGACTGGTCGGTGGCGCACTGGACGGCCGCGAACTCGCCGAGCTCGACCGGCTCTGCACCAAGCTCCGAACCACACAGGCAGGCATCGAATGACCATCGAGATTCTCACCCCACGCGAGGTTCCCCTGGGCGGTCCACGCGCACTGAAGGTTCGGCGTACGCTCCCGCAGCGGCAGCGTTCACTGATCGGTGCGTGGTGCTTCGCAGACCACTACGGTCCCGACACCTCACCGATGGATGTGCCGCCACACCCGCACACCGGGCTCCAGACCGTCAGCTGGCTCTTCTCCGGCGAGATCGAACACCGCGACAGCGTCGGATCACACGCCATGGTCCGGCCCGGCGAGCTGAACCTGATGACGGCCGGCCACGGCATCAGTCACTCCGAGACCTCGACCCCGCAGACGGAAATTCTGCACGGTATGCAACTGTGGGTTGCACTTCCGGCTCGATCTCGTTTCACCGCACCGACTTTCGAGCACTACGTGCCACAGACCCATACGAGCCAGGGGCTGACCGCACGAGTGTTCCTCGGCTCACTGCTCGGCGAGACCTCGCCGGTGGCCACGTTCACCCCACTCCTCGGAGCCGAGATCGTGCTCGACGCAGGAGCCCGCGTCACCCTCGACGTCGACCCGACGTTCGAGCACGGCGTAATAGTCGATCAGGGCACCGTGACGATGGACGAGACAGTGCTCGCCGCAGCCGATCTCGGCTACCGCGAACCGGGCGGTTCGACGCTCGATCTGCACAATCCGACCCGTGAGCCGGTGCGGATGCTGCTGCTCGGCGGACCGCCGTTCGGCGAGCAGATCGTCATGTGGTGGAACTTCGTCGGCCGCAGCCACGAGGACGTCGTCGAGTATCGGGCCGCCTACGAGCGCGGCAGCGAACAGTTCGGCACCGTCGAGGGCTACCCGGGATCTCGACTGCACGCACCTCCGCTACCCAACAGCCGGATGCAACCGCGCGGCTGAATTGTTCTGCTACGCAGCAGGAGCCGTGGGCAGTACCCGTTTGATGACGTCGGTGAGCGTGACGATGCCGAGGAACTGCCCGCCGGTCTCGACGACCGCGAGCTGCACGCTGCGGTTTCGCATCTGCCGTAGCAATTCGTACACCGGTGTCGATCCGTCGACCGAGTAGGCCTCCCGTGCGTAATCGGCGGCCGGTTCACCGACGTCGGCCAGCAACGTGTCCCGCACGTGGACGACGCCGGGCGTCGCGCCGGAGCTGTCGGTGAGCAGTACCCGAAGGTGACCTGAGCGCAACGCCGCCTCCTGCACATCGGAGACAGTGGCACCGTGCGGCACCGAGGTCGCCCGGGAGTCGAGCACCGTGATCTTGTCGACGGTCAGTGTCTCGAGTTCGATCACCCGGGTGATCTGGGTCTGCAGTTCCGGTTCCAGCACACCGACCTGCGACGAGTACTCGACCAGGTTGCGGATGGTCTCCGCATCGCGACCGCCGACCGCGGCGTTCTCGACCGGTTCCACTCCCGACCGTTGGACGAGCGTGTTGGCGATCTTGTTGACCCACACCAGGAACAGCCGGAAGGGGCGGATGAACGCCCGAGACGGCAACCCGATGATGGTGGCAGCGAGTTCGGGGTGCGCGATGGCCCAGGACTTCGGGGCCATCTCACCGATCACCAGATGCAGGAAGGTGACGACCAACAGCGACAGCGCGAACGCGGCGGTTCCGGCCAACCAGCCCGGCACACCCCACGAGGTGAACACCGGACCGAGCCAGGAATCGACGGCGGGTTTGGTGACGGCACCGAGCGCGAAGGTGCAGGCCGTGATGCCCAGCTGCGCGCCCGCCAGCATGATCGTCAACTCGTTCATTCCGCGCAGCGCCGCCCGCACCGATCGGCTCGTGCCTGCCTTCTCCTCCAGTCGATGCCTGCGGGCACCGAGCAGCGCGAACTCGATGACGACGAAGAACGCACTCAGCGCGATGAGCACTACCGTCACCGCGACCACGACCCACGCGTTCATCGGTCCGTCTCCTCGTCCGACTCCGGCGAATCCTCGATGCCGTCCGGTGAGTTCTCGTGCAGTCTGATTCTCAGCTCACTCGGCACGTGCCGATCCACCTCGAGCACCTCCACTTCGAGGGACGGACGCGGCGGTTCGTCTTCCATCAGGTCGGCCCCGAACACCGCGAGGTCGATACGCACCGTGTCTCCGACCTCGGGCAGATTCCCGCCCTCCGCGATGAGCAGGCCGGCAAGCGTCTCGTAATCGCCTCTCGGCAACAGCATGTCGCGACCGATGGTGCGTTCGACCTCGTCGACGTGGACGTCGCCGTCCATGAGCCACACTCCGTCTTCCTGATCGTGCACGCCTGCGATGTCCTCGTCGTCGTGCTCGTCGGTGATCTCACCGACCAGTTCCTCGGCAAGATCCTCGATCGTGAGCACCCCGGCAAATCCGCCGTACTCGTCGATGACACAGGCCAGCTCGTTCTTGGTGCTGGACAACAACTCCAGGGCATCCTCCAGGGGCATGAGCTCCGGCACGATCAGCGGTGCCCGCATGATCTCGGTGACCGGACGCCGGTCGTCGGGCGCGGCAGCCAACACCTCGGCCAGCTGCACCACACCGATCGGCTCCTCACGGTCACCGATCACCGGATACCGGGTGTGCGCACGCACCATCCGCGCCCGCATCTCACCGATGGCAGTGGTGGGGGTGACCGCGTCCACCCGAGTGCGAGGAATCATCGCGTGTGCGACATCGCGCTCCGGAAAATCCAGGATGCGGTCGAGCAACAACGAGAGATCTTCGGTGAGATCCCCGCTCGCGCGGGAGTCCTCGATGATGCTCTCGAGGTCCTTCGCGGTGGCGCTGCTGTCCACGTCGTGCACCGGCTCGACGCGCAGCAGACGCAGCATCGCGTTGGAGGACTTGTCGAAGAAGGTGATCAGCCAACCGAACGCGGCCAGGTAGATCAGCGTCGAGCGGGCAAGGCGTCGGGACAGCGGGTCGGGGCTGGCGATCGCGAGATTCTTCGGATAGAGCTCGCCGAAGATCATCTGTACGACGGTCGCGAGCACAAGAGCGCCCACTGTGCCGATCGAAATCCCCACCGCGATGGGAACTCCGGCACTGCTCAGCAACTCGCCCAACGATTCGCCGATGAACGGCTCGGCCACGTAACCGACCATCAGACCGGTGACCGTGATGCCCAGCTGCGCGCCCGACAGCATGAACGAGGTGCGCTTGGTGACCTTCAGTGCTCGCTCGGCCGACGCGTCGCCCTTCTCGGCTCCGGTACGCAGCGTCGCCCGGTCGACGGACATGTAGGCGAACTCCTGGGCCACGAAATATCCGTTGGCCGCAATGATCGCGGCGGTGAGCACGAAGCCGAGAAGCAAAGAGAGTATCGCGGTGATCACCATGCGATCACTCGACAACGAACGGCCGGAGCAGTGCCCTCCGACGAAGCAGTGGCCATGGGCGGCCGAGGGGGATCGATGGCGTGCACAGTGCGCTCGACGCCTCCGGTGTCAGAGAATCCGAATTGAGTGGAATGTCGTGATTCTATCGACTGTCGGCGCGTAATTCCCACGACCAGGCGGGATGAGCGATCAGAACAGCGTCGGAACCGCGTCGTCGGACGTCGACGCCTCACGCGCAGTCGGGGCCGAGACGGTCGGGACGGCAGTTGCCGGGGCGGGTGCCGTTTTCACCGGTGCCGTCTTCACAGGTGCCTTCTTCGCAGGTGCTGTTGCGGCAGTGGACACCGCACCCCCTGCAGCCACGGCTCGCGCGGCCTCCCCGGCCAGGGCGTCGGCTGCTTCGTTGAAGTGATTGCCGACGTGTCCGCGGACCCACCGGAACCGGACCGGGCCTTCACGTTCGGTGATGGCCCGCTCGATGCTCTGCACCAGCTCCAGGTTGCGTACCGGGGTACCGCCCGCTGTCTTCCAGCCCTTGCGCTTCCAGCCCGCGAGCCACTCGGACGCGCACTTGATGGCGTACTGCGAATCGGATTCGATCAACAACGGCTCGGGGCCGGGGTGAGCCAGAACCGCCTCCAGCAGGGCCCTGAGCTCCGCGACCTGGTTGGTGCCCGAGGGCTCACCACCGGAGTTGCTCGGCCCCGTGTGGTTGACCCACGCCCACCCGATTGCTCCGCCGGGGTTACGCAGACACGAGCCGTCCGTACTCACGATGATCACGGTCTCAGACCCTACTTCGGGGCACCGACAAACTCCGGGTGACTCGCGCACGAACACCGAGGTACTTGGCGGTCGACTGCGCGGCACCGCGAATCGATTCCGGCGCAACGCCACCCGGGTCAGGAGTAGTGGGGTGCCCCGGCTTTCTTGCCGTCGAGGGTGAGCAGCACGAACGCCACCGCCGCGAGCGCTGCGATGAGCGCGGAGAACACCAGTCCCGCGGTCACCAATCCCCATTCGTTCGCCGCAGCCCCGGCCCCGATGACCGGCACCGAGATGGCCACGTACAGCACCACGAAAAACGTCGAGGTCACCTCTGCTCGACGTTCCGGCGGAAGCCCCGCGGCGATGGCCGCCATACCGTTGCTGAACGTCACGCCCTGCCCGATGCCGCACAGCAGTGCCGCGATCACCAGGACCGGCAGCGACGTCAGTACCAACGACAGAGCCAGGACCACCAGCCCGACCGTCAGAACGAAGCAACCCCAGCGCTGCGCCGACGTCGGATCGGCCCGGCGTATCGATATCTGCGCGGTCGCGGACGAAGCGAAGACCGCGAACACCACGACTCCGGTGACGGCATGGTTGTCGATCTGCAGCACACCCGCGATGAAACCCGGCGATACCGCGGTGAACAGGCCGAGCACCGCGAACCCGGCGAAACCACCGATCGACGCGCGCAGAAAAGTGCCACGGACGTCCGCCGGAACAGACAGTCGTTGCATCTGCGGGCGCGCCCCCGCTGCGACCCGAACGGTTTCGGGAGCGAGAAACACCGCCAGGGCAGCCACCGCGAGCAGGCCGATGTCGACGTAGAAGGTCAGGCGTAGCGGTTGCGGAAGGTATTCGGCCAGCAACCCGGCCACCAGCGGGCCCAGGCCGAGGCCGCCGATATTGGCCGCCGTGGCAATCGCCGGAGCACGATCCCGCCACGCGTCCGGTACCAGTTCGATCAGGGTCACCGTCGCCGTTCCGACGAAGATCCCGGCCGACAACCCGGACAGCACTCGCCCGATCACCAGGGCCGTGAGCGAATCCGCAGTCACGAACACCACGGCACTGATCAGTCCGAAAGCGATGCCCGCCAACAGCATCGGACGACGACCGAGCGAATCGGACCACCGCCCGAAGGCCAGCAGGGCTCCGAGCACACCCACGGCGTACGCGGCGAACACCAGCGTGACGACGAATACCGAGAAGCCGAATTCGACCTCGTACAACGCGTAGAGCGGCGTCGGCATGGTCGTACCCATCATCGCGACGACGAACGCGTAGGCGACTCCGACGAACGATGCTGCACTCGATCGAGCCACGAAGATCCTCCTGATGCTGTCGACCTGACCAGAGGCGGCGAGAGAGTCCGTGCGGTACTCCTGCGCTCCGCGAGGCACTATGTATCTTGCCGTCGGCGCTGCAACAGTGTCGACCGAGCCCTGAAGGGGACCCACTCGGTCCGCATGGCCACGACCGTTCGGAGGTGACGAACCGATGCCCGACGATGCCGGTTCCGACGGGATCGCGCGCCTGGTCACGTCCGAGCAACGGCTCGACGTGCGGATGTCGGTGTCGCCGCTACGTCGTGGCCGCGGCGATCCCACCTACGAGTCGACGCCGGACGGCGGGATCTGGCGCACGTCGCGGATGAGCTCCGGCCCGGTGACATACCGCCTGACGCAGGTGTCGCCGACGAGCGCGCAGGTTCGAGCCTGGGGCCCCGGCGCACCCGAACTGTTGGACGCGGTGCCCGCTCTGCTCGGCAAGGACGACGATGCAGCCACCTTCGCACCGGAGCACCCGATTCTCCAGGAAGCCCATCGGCAACTACCGCACCTGCGTCTGGGCAGAACCGGACTGGTCCTCGAGGCCCTGATCCCGGCGATCATCGAGCAACGCGTCCACGGAATTTCGGCCTTCGGATCGTGGCGTCACCTGGTGAGCAAGTTCGGCGAGAAGGCACCGGGGCCGACGCCGAAGCCGATGTTCGTCTTCCCGACACCCGACGTGTGGCGTCGTATCCCGTCGTGGGAGTACCACCGCGCCAACGTGGACCCGGCCCGGTCCAAGACCATCGTCCGCGCTGCCTGCGCAGCCGGGCGGCTGGAGGAGGCGTCGGGAATGACACCCGAGGACGCGCAACGCAGGCTGCGGGCGATCCCGGGCGTCGGTGTCTGGACGGCGGCCGAGACCGCGCAACGCGCCCTCGGGGATCCCGACGCGTTGTCGGTGGGCGATTACCACCTGGCGTCGGTGGTGGGCTGGTCGCTGTTGGGGAGACCGATCGACGACGCGGAGATGGTCGAGTATCTGCAGCCCTTGGCACCGCACAGGCATCGCGCGATTCGGCTGCTGTACCTGAGCGGCAAGGCCACCAAGCCCAAGTTCGGTCCGCGAACCGCGCTGGTGGATCACACGTGGCACTGAGCCCTCGCTGCTCGTACAGTCGAGTTGTTCGCCGACGTAAGGGGTTTGTCTGTGGTTGCCATCGGTAGTTCCGATCTGGATGTCTTTCCGCTCGCTCTAGGCGGGAACACTTTCGGCTGGACCAGCGACGAGGCTGCGTCCTTCGAGATTCTCGATGCCTTCGTCGCGGGCGGAGGCAACTTCGTCGACACCGCGGATTCGTACTCGGCATTCGCCGACGGCAACTCCGGCGGCGAGTCCGAAACCATCATCGGCAACTGGACCAGAGCCCGCGGAAACCGGGACGACGTCGTCATCGCCACCAAGGTCAGCCAGCATCCCGAGTTCCGCGGACTGGCCGCGGACAACATCCGAGCCGCCGCCGACGCGTCGCTGAGCCGGTTGCAAACCGACCACATCGACGTCTACTACGCGCACTACGACGACGAGAAGACCCCGCTCGTGGAGTCTCTCGCCGCGTTCGACGAGCTGGTGACAGCGGGCAAGGTCCGGCACGTCGCCATCTCGAACTACACCCCCGCGCGGGTGCGCGAATGGCTGGAGCTGGCGAAGGAGAACGGTTTCGCCGCCCCGATCGCGTTGCAGCCGCACTACAACCTGGTCGCCCGCGGCGACTACGAGGGCGAGCTGCAGAACCTGGCCGTCGAGAACGACCTCGGGGTGTTCCCGTACTTCTCCCTCGCCGCAGGTTTCCTGACCGGCAAGTACCGCACCCGCGAGGACCTCGCGGGCAAACAGCGCGAACGACTGACCACCGGATACTTCTCCGACGCCGGTCTGGATGTCGTGCAGGGTCTGCGCGAGATCGCCGAATCCCGCTCGGCAGAGATCTCGAGCGTCGCGCTGGCCTGGCTGCTGGCCCGGCCGGGAGTCACCGCGCCGATTGCCAGCGCGAGCAAGATATCCCAGCTACCGGCTCTGCTGGACGCACCGGCACTGGCTCTGACCAGCCAGGAAGTCGAGAAGCTGACCGTACTGTCCGACGCCGTGGCATAGAACACGAAAGTTGTAGTCAGCAACCGGGAACAGAACGTGTACCCCGGTTGCTGAACCTCGGGTGGCCCAAGCACCGAACACGTCAGCAGCCGAGACAGCCGTAGCCGAAGCACCGGCAACGAACACGTCCCCCGAGCCGACGTCCAGGGAACGCCTGCGGGTGATCCTGGTGCTCGGCGCGCTCATCGCGCTCGGCCCACTGACCATCGACATGTATCTGCCGGCCCTTCCGGCCATCGCCGACGACCTGAACACGTCCTCGTCCGCTGTGCAGCTCACCCTCGCGGGCACCCTCGTCGGTCTTGCCCTCGGTCAGCTGATCATCGGGCCGCTCTCGGACATCGTCGGCCGACGCCTGCCCCTGATCGTCGGCACCGGAGTGCACATCCTGGCCTCGGTCGCGTGCATCGTGGCTCCCAACATCGCCGTTCTCGGTGGCCTCCGCGTCGTGCAGGGTCTCGGTGCTGCAGCCGCAGCCGTGGTCGCGATGGCCATCGTGCGCGACCTGTTCAGTGGCCGCGCCGCCGCGACCGTCCTCTCACGCCTGATGCTGGTCATGGGCGTCGCTCCCGTGCTGGCCCCATCGCTCGGCGGTGCCGTGCTGCTGGTCGGATCCTGGCGTCTCGTGTTCGCGGCGCTGGCGATCATGGGCGTTGCTCTGATGACGTTGGCGATCGTGTCGCTGCGCGAAACGCTTCCACCCGAGCGTCGCCGCGCCAGCGGAGTGCTGCCGGTACTGCGCACCTACCGTTCACTGCTGCGTGATGCCCAGTTCGTCGTTCTCGTCCTGGTGGCCGCACTGGCGATGGCCTCGCTGTTCGCCTACATCGCCGGGTCGTCGTTCGTTCTGCAGGAGGAATTCGGCCTCGACGAGCAGCAGTTCGCGATCGTCTTCGCCGCCGGTGCCATCTCCCTCATCGGGGCTTCCCAGCTCAACGTCCTTCTGCTCGGACGCTTCGCACCGGTGCAGATCGTGCTGACAGCGCTGTCCTTCGCGGTGTTCGCCGGTGCCGTCATGACGGTCCTGGCGATCACCGGGGTCGGCGGCATGGCCGGGTTCGTCGTCCCGCTGTGGTTCGTGCTCGGGGCCGTCGGGTTCGTGATGCCCAACGCGCCTGCGCTCGCGCTGTCCCGGCACGGTGAGGCCGCAGGCGGTGCCGCTGCCCTCCTCGGAGCAGCTCAATTCGGGCTCGGTGCCATCGTTGCGCCTGTCGTCGGCGCACTCGGAAACGACGCGGTGGCCGTGTCCACCACGATGGTCGCGACCTCTGCCGCCGCACTGGCAGCACTGGGTGTCATCGCCGCGCACTCGTCTTCGCGCCTATGAGCTCGGTGGTTGCCACCACACACTAGGGTTTCCGCCATGGCCGAACGCGAACGTGATGCGCACGGTAAACCCCTCAATGCCAGGCCTCGTGACGGTCTCGGGCGGCCCCTCGCGCGCGGTGGCAACGGAACCCCACGGGTGCCCGACGACCTCCGTCTTCCTCCCACTGCTGCTCTGGTCGAAGCGCAGAGATTCCTCGACGCGGACATGCCGTTCCATGCGCACGAGGTACTCGAGGGCACGTGGAAGAGTTGCTCGCCCGACGAGCGTCCGTTGTGGCAGGGCCTCGCCCAACTCGCCGTCGGGTTGACTCATCTGATGCGCGGCAATCGCGTCGGTGCCGGTTCGCTGCTCCGGCAGGGACACGACCGACTCATCGGATTCGAGTGCGATCCTCCGCATCACGTCGACGTCACCGGCCTGCTGACCTGGTCGGAGGGCCTGCTCGTCGAGCTCGAAACCGGACGGTTGCCGGTGGCCCCCGGTATTCCGGCGCTGCGCGCTATCGACTGAACCGATCCCGACAGGGGGCGTCCTGGCGTCCGATCCCGACTCGAGCTAGCCTGGTGAAGGTTAGGTAAGGCTAGGACAATCTGCTTCGGAAGTGGGGTTCGTCGGCGTGACCGTGTTCGCACCGCTCAGACTCGTGCACCGCGAGACGATCAGCCCGGCCCAGCTCGGACGCACTCTCTGCACCGAGGTAGCCGAACAGGTTCCGTACTGGGTCGCAGTCCTGACCCCGGCGGAGCGACCGTTGCTCACCGAACGGTCGACGGAATTCGAGCAGGCATCGGTGACGTTCGCGTTGCCCGACGGCGCACACCGCCGCCGCGTTCTGCTGCTCGCGGCCCTGGGTTCGGCCGTGTCCACGTGGCAGGCGAACAACCACCGCGGCTCCTCGGCCGGCGTGCTGGTCGACCTCGATCTCGAGAACACCGGTGCAGTGCACCCGGTCCGGCTTCCTGCGCTTCGCACCGACGCTCTCGCCGTCCCCTCTCTCCGCGAGCACCTCGTCGACGACGTCTCGAGGCGGCTGGGCTCGGTGCCGAACGGCGGCCGCGACTACGCACTGACTCGCAACTATCCCGCGCTGGCCTCGCGCGCAGGAGCTCAGATCATCGTGCGTGAGGATGCACTGGCAGAGCCCAGCCGCGATCACGCCATCGACTTCGGGATCTCCGTGACCGATGCGGGTACCGCGACGGCGCGCATCACCTGGGCTGCGAACCTGCACGGCGTCGACGAACTGATCCGACTGTGGTCGGCGGCCGTGCACAGCCTCGCACTCGCCACTACAGGCTCTTCAGCAGCCTGACGTCGTCCTCGATCCCCTCGGGGGGAGTTTCGAGGATCACCGGCGCGTCGGCAGCCAGTGCGACGGCGGTCAGAATCTCGGCGTCGATCGTTCCCGTGCCGAGGTTCGCGTGCCGGTCTCGCGCCGAGTCGAACTCGTCGCGCGAATTGTTCAGGTGCACCAGATCGATTCGTCCGGTGATGGCCTTGATTCGGTCGACCACGTCGACGAGATCCTCGCCCCCGGCCCACGCGTGACAGGTGTCCAGACAGAATCCGGCACCGAACTCACCGATCGCGTCCCACAACCGGGCGATGTCGTCGAAGTGGCGCGCCATCGCGGAGTCTCCGCCCGCGGTGTTCTCGACGAAGATCGGCACCGCGAAGCCGCCCTGCTCCGCTTGGCGCTCGAACAGCTTGCGCCAGTTGTCGATTCCCTTGGCAGTGTCCTCGCCCTCACGGACGTGGCCGCCGTGGACGACCAACCCGATGGCCCCGATCTCGGCCGCAGCAGCGGCCTGCTCGATGACGGCCTTGCGCGACGGAATACGGATCCGATTGTTCAGGCTCGCCACATTGAGGACGTAGGACGAGTGCACCACCACGTCGACGTCGCCGGTCAGCAACGCCTCGCCCTGAGGGTGCGGGGAGAGCTTGTTCCACTTCTGCGGATCGGTGAGGAACATCTGGACGAGGTCGACGCCGAGGGCCTCGGCCGTGCCGAGAGGGTCGCTGCTGTCGCGGACGTGGGCTCCGATGCGCATGACGCCCATCATAGGGGTGGTGTTCAGGGTCTCCCCTGATAGCGACGGGCGCAGAACGCTGGAACACTGGCACCCATGAGCGACATCGCCGCACGTGCGGTCAACGTATCGAAGGTCTACGGATCAGGGGACACCCAGGTCCACGCACTGTCCGGGGTGAGCGTCGACTTCGCTCGCGGAGAATTCACCGCCATCATGGGCCCGTCGGGTTCGGGGAAGTCCACGCTCATGCACTGCCTGGCCGGCTTGGACAACGCATCCTCGGGAACGGTGACCATCGGCGACACCGAGTTGACGGCACTCTCCGACAAGGAGATGACCGGATTGCGAAGGGACCGAATCGGATTCGTGTTCCAGGCCTTCAATCTGGTGCCGACGCTCACCGCGCTCGAGAACATCACGCTGCCCCTCGACATCGCCGGCCGCACGCCGGATCAGGGATGGCTCGACACCGTGGTCGACCGACTGGGCCTGCGCGACCGCCTCGATCACCGCCCCAGCGAGCTCTCGGGCGGACAGCAGCAGCGAGTGGCATGCGCCCGCGCACTGGCAGGTCGACCCGACATCGTGTTCGGCGACGAGCCCACCGGCAACCTCGACTCCCGCTCGTCCGGCGAGGTGCTGTCGATTCTGCGCACTGCCGCAGACGAATTCGATCAGACCGTCGTCATCGTCACGCACGATCCGCGCGCGGCCAGTTACGCCGACCGCGTCGTGTTCCTCGCCGACGGCGCAGTCATCGATCAGCTCAACGCGCCCACGGCCGACGCCGTACTCGAGCGGATGAAGAAGCTGGAGACGGTCCGATAATGGCGCACTCGGCCTCCAAACACTCGGTCGACGACAAGGCCCCACGTCGGGCCGCGTCGGGCAATCCCATGCGCAAGGTTTCGCTGAGAAACCTTGCTGCACATAAGGTTCGCCTTGCTCTGACCGTGCTGTCCGTCGTGCTCGGCACGGCATTCGTCGCGGGTTCCTTCGTGTTCACCGATACCCTCCAGCGCACCTTCTCCTCCCTGTTCGCCGATACCGCGCAGGGCGCGGACGTTCGCGTGAGCCCCGAGGACGCACGCTCGTCCGGCCTACCGAACGAGGACATCGCGGCGATCTCGACGTTGCCGAACGTGCGCGCCGTGTCGCCGTACGTCGGCGGGCAGTTGGTGCTGCTCGGCTCGGACGGTGCCGCCGTACAGTCCGGCGGCGCACCGACCATCGGTGAGTCGTACCTCCCGGACGACCAAAGACTCGGTGATCCGACCACCTTCGTCGACGGTTCGGCTCCCACCGCTCCCGGTCAGGTCACGATCAACGAAGGTGGTGCCGAGCGCGCGGGACTGAAGGTGGGCGACGCCACCCAGGTCCTCGTGCCGTCCAAGGGCATCACCGACGTCACGATCAGCGGAATCTATTCGACGGCAACCGAATCCGGTGGCTACATCGGAATCCAATTCGTGCAGAGCCAGGCGAACGAGCTGTTCACCGACGGTGCCCACGTGCAGTACATCGACGTCGCGGGCAACGATCTGGCCGCGCAAGGGCTGACCCAGAGCGATCTTCGCGACGAGATCGCCGCGGCGTTTCCCGATCTGAAGGTCCAGACCGCCGCGGACGTACAGGCCGAGACTCAGGCCGAGGTCGAGTCGGCACTGTCGTTCATCAACTACTTCCTGCTCGCCTTCGGCGGGATCGCCCTGCTGGTCGGCACCTTCATCATCTACAACACGTTCTCGATGATCGTCGCTCAGCGCGTCCGCGAACTGGCACTGCTGCGCGCCATCGGAGCCAGCCGCGGACAGGTCAGCCGATCGGTCGTCCTGGAAGCTCTGGTCGTAGGCGTCATCGGCAGCGTCCTCGGCTTCGTCGGCGGAGTAGGGCTGGCCTACGGGCTGCGGGCGCTGCTCAACGCCTTCGACCTGGGCCTACCGTCGGGACCGCTGGCACTGGAGCCGCGCACCGTTGTCGTCGCGTTCGCCGTCGGCATCGTCGTCACCGTGCTGAGCGCGTACGCCCCGGCCCGGCGGGCGGCCAAGATTCCACCGGTCGCCGCGATGCGCGAGGAGTTCGCCTCTGCGGGCGACACGCTGCGCACCAGGACGTTCGTGGGCGTCGGCCTGGGAATCGCAGGCGCGGCCGCACTGATCATCGGCGCGCAGTCGACCGGCGGGGCGGCCGCTGCCACGGTCGGCGCGGGAGCCGTCGCGCTGATCGTCGCCACCGCACTGGCCGCGCCGTCGCTGTCACGGCCGGTGGTCGGCGCGCTCGGTGCAGTCATCACCCGTCCGTTCGGAGCGATCGGGCGCTTGGCCAGGACCAATTCGGTACGCAACCCGCGACGCACCGCGGCCACCGCCTTCGCCCTGATGCTCGGCCTCATGCTCGTCACCGTCATCGGCGTGCTCGGATCCACTGCCAAGGCCAGCGTCGACTCACTCGTCGACACCGGCGTCGAGGCGGACTACATCCTCTCCGGTCCGCAGTCGATCGGCGTTCCGACCGGTGCCACGACCGCTGCACAACAGGTGACCGGCGTGGACCGCACCGCGGTACTGCACCCGGTGTTCGTCACCATCGCGGGCCAGGAGGAGTACGGCGCCGCCATCGACGGCTCTCCCGAGGGACTGCTCGAGCTGTCGATGGTCCAGGGCACGGCAGACCTGGACAGCGACGGATTCTCGGTGTCGGAAACCGAAGCGGCCAACCGCGGATGGACGGTCGGAACCGAGGTCACCTTCGACACCGTGGACGGGGCGTCGGTCCCCGTGACCGTCACCGGTGTGTTCACCGACAATCCGCTCATCGGGAATTGGATCGTCTCGGGCGACATCTACCAGGAGGTGACGCCGTCCATCACCCGGTCCGACATCCTGGTTCTGATCAAGGCCACGCCTGGTACCGACCTGGACACGCTGCGAACCGACCTCGAAGCCGCGACCACGCCGTTCGTCGTCGTCCAGGTTCAGGACGTCGAGGAGTTCAAGGGCAGCCAGGGTCAGCAGATCGACACCCTGCTCGCCGTGCTGTACGGATTGCTGGCACTGGCCGTCGTCATCGCCGTGCTCGGCATCGTCAACACGCTGGCCCTGTCGGTCGTGGAGAGGCGTCGGGAGATCGGCATGCTGCGGGCCATAGGAATGCAGCGTCCACAGGTTCGTCGCATCATCTATCTCGAGTCGCTGCTCATCGCACTGTTCGGCGCGATCGTGGGCGTCGTCCTCGGCATCGCGTTCGGGTGGGGATTCGTGCAGACTCTGCGCGACGAGGGCCTGGGCACCATGACCGTGCCGTGGGGCCAGGTGGTGGCGATGCTGCTCGGATCGGCCGTCGTCGGTGTGTTGGCGGCGCTGTGGCCTGCGGTGCGAGCCGCACGCACGAAGCCGTTGGAGGCCATCGCGGACCTGTAGGGACAGGCCCGAAACAGACCGGGCATTCCGCAACGTCACCCGATTGTTGTGGAATGTCCGGTTTTCCGCTTGCGTTAAAAGGCCATGCGCGTCTACCTTTGAGTCGGTAAAACAGTCTCAGAGACGGTTTGTGAGTCACAAACCGACTCCGTCATCACGGGTCGGGCTCGTGCAAGGAGAATCATGTCGATTCAGGACATCGATGCGCCGACCCGACTTTCTCTGGCCCCGCTGTGCCGGCCCGAACGCCGCGACACCCTGATGGCCCGCTACCGCGAGGTGGCTCACGCCCTGCCCGATGCCGTCGCCCTCGACGTCGACGGCACCTCGCTGACCTTCGACGAGCTCCTCCACCGCGCCTACTCTCTGGCTCGCAAGATCGCCACTCTCTTCCCCGCCGATTCTCGGCCGCTCGCCGTGGACACCGACGCAACGACGAATTCGATCGTGCTGATGCTGGCCGTCGTCGCCGCGGGCCATCCCCTGGTGCCGCTCGACCCCATGCTTCCGGCCGAGCGCCGCGCCACGATCATCGACCAAGCAGCCGCGACGGCGATCGACTCCGCCACCGTGGCCGCCGCCATGGACTCCTGTGTTCCGCTGCCGACACTGTCGGGCGACCACACCGCGGTGATCAACTACACCTCGGGATCCACCGGCACCGCCAAGGGCGTGATCCTGAGCCACCGCATGTGCCTGACCAAGGCATACGAGGTTGCCAACGCGTTGGCACTGAGCCCACACGACCGCGTCGGAAACTCGCTTCCGGTCAGCTTCGGTGCCGGCTTGAACACGTTGTTCGCCGGCCTGCTCAGCGGCGCCGCCGTGCACTGCCGCGACCCCAGGTCGGGTGTCCCCAGCAGCACCGTCGAGTGGACTGCCGCGCATTCCCTGACGACGCTGCACTGCTCGTCGTCGCTGCTGCGCGCAGTCTCCGCAGTCGATCACGGACCCACCGAACACGCAGCAGGCGGGCGCGGGGCCGTACCGACGCTGCGGGTGGTCATCACGTACGGGGAATCCCTGCACTCCGACGATGCCGACGGCTTCCGGCGGCGGTTCGACAGCCGAGCGACGGTGGTCAACTGGTACGCGACCACCGAGGCCGGTGCCGTCGCCTACGGCGAATTCCCGCTCGAGCGAGCGCTGCCGTCGGGCTTTCTCCCCGCAGGCAGACCCATCCCGGGCAAGCTCGTCGAGGTCGTCGCCTCCGACGGTTCGACGTGTGCACCCGACGTGATCGGCGAAGTACGGGTGACGTCGAGCTGCTTGGCCGACGGTTACCTCGGCGGTGCCGGTCTGGACTCCCAACGATTCGCCGCGCTCGGCGACGGTCTGTTCCGGTACCGCACCGGCGATCTGGGACGACTCGACGAACACGGGACACTGCATCTGGCGGGACGCATCGACGACGCCGTCAAGGTGCGTGGCTACCTGGTGGAGCCGGCCGAGGTCGAGGCAGCGCTGCGCGCCATGCCGGAGATCGACGACGCAGCGGTGATCGGCAGGACCTCCGGCACCGATACCGACCTGGTCGCCTACGTGTGTTCGGCTCGTTCCGGTTGGCGACCCTCCGTGGGCGAGATCAGAGCGTCACTGCGCCGGACGTTGCCGGAATGGATGGTGCCCACCCACATCGTCGCGCTCGACGCGATGCCGCGAAACGAACGCGGCAAGCTCGACCGAAGTGCACTGCCCGAGCCCGCCGATCGACGCGTCGAGCGGACGGCAGTCGGCCCGACCGAGTACATCGTGGCCGAGGCCGCGCGCACCGCGATCGGGCTGGACACGATCGGCCGGGACGAGGATTTCCTGGCGCTGGGCGGCAACTCGCTGACCACCACGGCGATGCTTGCCCAACTTCGCGAGAGCCTGAAGATCGATCTGACGCCGGAGGATGTGTTCGCGGCGACCACTGTTCGAGCGCTGGCCGTGACAGTCGATGCCCGCCTCGAGGACGCGGCAACTGCGCGTCGGCGCACGACCGGCGAACACGATGTGCTCGTGCCGCTGCGCACGGAGGGAAGCAAGGCACCGATCTTCCTGGTCGGCGGAGCAGGCGTCGGTGCGATGGCGTTTCTGAATCTCGTCAAACACATCGACGACGACCGCCCCGTGTATGCACTGCAGGCGCACGGCCGCGGCAAGCGCGGACGCCCGGACCGCACGATTCGGCGAACCGCGAAGCGCTACGTCGACGCTGTTCGCACGGTCCAGCCCGAGGGCCCGTTCCATCTGGTCGGTCATTCGCTCGGTGGCTGGATTGCCATCGCGATGGCGGAGGAGATCCGAGACTCCGGCCTCGGAACTCCCCACCTGCTGCTCCTCGACACGCGACTGTTTCGGCATCTGCTGGACAGGTTGCCCGGGGGTCGCGAAGTTCCGGCTGCTCCGCCGGCTCAGACGCGCGAAGACGCAGGCTTCCACCTCGGCCGCATCGGCACCGCTGCCCTCTGGCTACGGATGCAGTTCGCCGGGTTGCTGCGGTACCCGACGACGATGGAATGGTTGGTTTTCGCAAGCATCGGGTACGTGGCGTTGAACAAGCACGTGCCGACACCATGGTCGGGTCCGATGACCGTGGTTCGCACAGCAGAGAACGTGAAAGATCTCGAGTCGTGGCAGACCGTCGGTCGTGGTGAGTTGACCTTCGTCGACATCTCCGGGGATCACGTCGACATGTTGCGTGAACCGATGGCCGCGCACTTGGCCGAGACGATCACGAACACCTTCGACGACGCGGGCCTCGCACGCTGACCGACGGTCTGTCGCAGTGTCGGCTCAGCTTGTACGTTTGTGCCTACGGCTCACCGAGCCGCGCGACGACCCGGGAATCACACGACGAGGAGGTCGACCATGAGTTCATCGTACGAATTGCAGTCGGTAGAACTACACAAGGACGTCCTGCGATACGTGGATATGGGCGACGGCCCGCCCGTGATTCTGGTGCACGGCCTGCTGGGATCGCATCGGTCCTGGGGCCCGCAGCTCGAACGTCTGTCGCACAAATTTCGGGTCATCGCGCCCGACCTGTTCGGGCACGGAGACTCCGACAAGCCGACCGGCGACTACTCGCTGAGTTCGCACGCGGCCACCATTCGCGACCTGATGGACCACCTGAACATCGACTCCGCACCGATGGTCGGTCATTCTCTCGGCGGCGGCATCGTCATGCAGCTGACGTATCTCTTTCCCGAGCGAGTCGATCGCCTGGCGCTGGTCAGCAGCGGCGGCCTCGGTCCGGAGGTGAGCCTGGTGCTCAAGGCAGCGACGCTGCCCGGCAGTGAGCTGGTGTTGCCACTGCTCGCATCGGACTGGTTCCGTAGGAATACCGAAAGCGCGCTGGCGCAGTTGGGCAAATGGGGTCTGCCGGTCGCGCCGGGACCCAGCATGGCCGAGACCTGGAGGTCGTTCCGGTCGGTCGCAGACCGCTCCACCCGTGGGGCGTTCCTGGCGTCGACGCGGGCCGTGGTGGGCCCGCGGGGGCAGACGGTCAGCGCGAAGCAACACTTCGAGAAGTTCGAGTCCATTCCGTCGCTGCTGGTCTGGGGCGGCAAGGACCGGATGATTCCCGCCAAGCACGCCGACAACATTCGACGCGAGGTTCCGAACAGTCGCGTCGAGATCTTTCCCGACGCCGGCCACTTTCCCCAGCTCGACGAGCCGGACTTCTTCTTCCGACTGCTCGACGAATTTCTGGACTCCAACCGGACCGAGAAGAGCGCGCCTGCGGCGATCACCCCGGCGGCTGTTCCGTTGCAGCACCCGTGAGCGTGACACCGATGTTCCCGCTCGGCAGCGTGCTGCTCCCCGGCGAACGACTACCACTGCACATCTTCGAGCCGCGCTACCAAGCTCTGGTGCACGACTGCCTGAAGCAGGACGACCCGAGCTTCGGCGTGGTTCTCATCGCGCGTGGGCACGAAGCCGGCGGCGGCGACGTCCGGCACGATGTGGCCACGACCGCACACATCATCGGTCACGAGTCCATCGGCGACGGCCGCTATCTACTCGAATGCGTCGGCGGTGAACGGATCAGGATCGACGCCTGGCTGCCGGACGACCCGTACCCACTGGCCGACGTTCGAGCATGGCCGGACGAAGACACGGACGCGATGATCGCAGACACCGAATTCGACGCCACCTGGGCGCGGATCGAGGATCTCTACGAACTGATCGGCCGACTCGAATCGGCGGAGAACGTTGCCACACCCGGTGTTCCGGACTTCCTGGGCCTGCCGATCTCGGCCGCCGAGAAGATCTGGTCGCTGGCAGCACTGATTCCGATGGGTCAGTCCGATCGACTCGACATCCTGTCCGCGCCGGACGCCAGAGCACGCATGACCGCTCTCGACGACGCCATCGAGAATGTCACCGCCGTCGTGCAATTCCGATTGCAACCCTGAGACAGAAACACGTCAGGCCCGACATCATCGATGTCGGGCCTGACGTGCGTAGTAGCGGGGACAGGATTTGAACCTGCGACCTCTGGGTTATGAGCCCAGCGAGCTACCGAGCTGCTCCACCCCGCGTCGGGTGTTCACCACGCTACATGCCATCTCGGCAGTCTCCCAATCGCCAGGTCAGCCGCAGGCTCTACGGTTCCGAAGTATGACCACCGCGCTTTCTCCCGTCCTGACCTTTCCGCACGCCGGCGTCGCGCAGATCACGCTGAGCAACCCACCGGTCAATGCACTGACCCGTCCGGCGACGCGGCGACTGCGCGCCCTCCTTCTCGAGTTGATCGACGATGCTGCGGTCCGAGCGGTCGTTCTCACCGGCGACCGGGTGTTCAGTGCCGGCTCGGACATCTCCGAGATGCCCGAGATGCAGGACGGCGGTGACGTACTCGCCCGCAAGAGCATTCTCGAGAACGCCACCCTCGAGATGCTCGACGATCTACCGCTGCCCACGGTCGCGGCAATCGACGGATTCGCGTTGGGCGGCGGCCTCGAACTGGCGCTGTGCTGCGATCTCGTCGTCGCCGACGAGGGGGCTCGACTCGGACTCCCGGAAATCGACCTCGGTGTGATCCCCAGCAGCGGCGGGTCCATGCGTGCGCTGCGGCGGGTCGGTCAGGCGCGCGCCGCCGAACTGGTGTTGCTCGGCGAGCCCATCCCGGCCGAGACCGCTCTGGAGTGGGGCCTGATCAATCGAGTCGCTCCGCGCGGACAGTCCTTGTCGGTGGCACTGGGATTGGCGCAGGCGCTGGCGCGAAAATCACGCTCTGCTGTTCGGGCGAACAAGCGCGCCCTCGCGCTCACGTTCGGCGAGTCCCCAGGCCTGCCCGCACGACGGGCATTGCCGGTGTTCGAGGAGGCGTTCGAGTCGGCCGACGGCAAGGAAGGCGTGCGCGCCTTCCTTGCCAAGGAGTCACCCGAGTTCGGATAGGCGGCGCTTGACCAGAATCGTTGCGCCGGTGACGATCTCCCATCCGATGATGGTGTAGACCGAGATGCGCTCGAATGTTCCGCCGCCGAGGATTCCGGTGTCGGCGAGAAACAGCGCCAGCCCCACCAGTCCTGCCACTCCTGCAGTCGCACTGCCCACGGTGTACCAACGCGGCGCACCGACGCGGCCGCCGTATCGTCCCGCGGCCAGAAGCACCAGATTGCCGCCGACGATCGCCATGCCTGCACCCACCGCATGGGGCGTCGATGCCCCGTCGACCGAGGCGTGGGCGAGCCCGACGACGATGCTGCCGACACCGTGCACAACGGAGGTGCCGGCCACGATCCACCGCGCCCGGCCTTCGAAGAGCACGGACAGTCCCAGCCCCGCCAGGAGGAACAACGTGCCGTCGACGACGAAGCCGGTGTTCATCACCGCGTGCAGCGGCGAGATGTCGGGGATTCCGAGGTCGCTGATGTTGTTGCGGGCGTAGCTGTACGGCCGGTCCGTCCACCCGAGCGCGGCCACGGCTTCGGCGGCCAGATACGTCACCCCGCCGACGAGGAAGGCTCCGGCTGCCAGGACGGTAGTTCTCTTCACAGCTGCATGACCCATCTCGGCTCGACCCCGATGGGTCATTTCGCAGGCTCCACTCCCGGAGCCCCGATACACCCGTCGTGTACCGATTGGTACAGTACCGGCTCATGAGCGATCGCCACGACGTGGTGCCGGTACTCGCAGGGGTGTTCCGCGACCACGGATTCGACGGGTCGACCCTCGCGGTCATCAGCAAACAGACCGGCCTGGGGAAAGGTAGCCTCTACCACTACTTTCCGCGTGGAAAGCAGGAGATGGCCGAGGCCGTCCTCGACGACGTCGAGCAGTGGTTCCACCACAACGTGTTCGAGCCCTTGCGACACGGCACCGATGCCGCGTCGACCACACACGAGATGTTCGAGCAGACCGCGCGATACTTCCGGTCCAATCGTCTGGTGTGCCTGTTCGGAGCGTTCACGCTCGGTCTCGAACGTGCGGTGTTCTCGGGCCGCGTCGCAGCGCATTTCACCCACTGGATCGACGCACTCACGCCGGTACTGCGCCGGCTGGGACACGGCGACTCGGCAGCCGAACTGGCCGAGGAGATCGTGGCCGGGATTCAGGGCGCGTTGGTGCTCTCACGCGCCTCGGACGATGCAACGCGGTTCGATCGACTGCTGGCACGCCTGGAAGCCTCGGCAGCACGGGTGCCTGCGGGGGTGCACGTATGACCCCCGAGGCCGTGACACCCGAGCCCATGACACCGAAGCCCGCACCCGAGCTGAAGACATTCGGAATACGAGAACTGCTGCGGCTCATCGTCATCGGATCGGTGTTGGCGTACTTCCAGCTCGTCGCGATCGGCCGTTGGGTGCGCGCGCCACGGCGCGGGTGGCCACTGCACGCCTCGGAGGCCGTCGTCGACGCCTTCTTCGTACTCGGACCCACCTTCGTCAAGGTCGGTCAGTTGATGGGGTCCTCGCCCGGACTGTTTCCCAAGGTTCTCGCCGATACCTGTCTGCGCTGCCTCGACGAGGTGCCACCGTTCCCCGGTTCGCAGGCGCGCGCGGTGATCGAGGCCGATCTGGGTCGCGGAATCGACGACCTGTTCTCCTCGTTCGACGACGTACCGCTCTCGTCCGCCTCGGTCGCTCAGGTGCATCTGTGCGTGCGCCGCGACAACGGCCGTGAAGTGGTCATGAAGGTGCAGCGGCGAGGCATCTACCACCGCATGAAGATCGACCTGCGCATCGCGTACCTCATCGCCCGCGGACTCGAGCAGTTCATTCCGTTCTTCGCCACGGCCAACGCGTCGGCGATCATCGTCGACCTGCACGCCGCTACCTTCGCCGAACTCGACAGCGCCGTGGAAGCCAAGCGCCAGGACAGCTTTCGCGCGGCCATCGGTGCGTTCGACGACAACGCCCACGTCACCGCGCCCGAGGTGTTTCTCGACTACTGCGGTGGGCGCGTCATCTGCATGGAACGCATGCACGGCTCCCCACTCGACCGTTACGAGCCAGGAGAGCAGTCCGAGCTCATCGTCCGCCGCGCCGCCAAGGTCTGGATGGAAGCCCTTGTGCTGCACGGCCTCTTCCACGGCGACGTGCATGCGGGCAACGTGTGGGTCCTCGACGACGGCAGAGTGGCATTCCTGGACTTCGGAGTCATGGGCGAGGTGGACGAGCAGTGGCGCGCGCTTCTGCTCGATCTCTTTCACGCCACCGTGATCGACGGCGACTTCACCCGGCTCGCCGGTACCGTCAAGCGGCTGGGAATCGTTGCCCCGCAGATGGGTTCCGACGCCGAGGTCGGCGCGATCCTGCAGTCGGTGTTCGCTCCGATGCTCTCGGCAACTCTCGCGCACTTCAGCCTGGCGGACTTCATCCGAGCGCTGGTGAACATGGGCAAGCAGTACAAGACATCGAGCCCGGAGGAATTGATCCTGGTGGCCAAACAACTCGGCTACTTCGAGCGATACGCCATCGAACTCGCCCCGAACTGGGCGCTCGGGACCGATCCGTTCGTGTTCAAGAACGTCTTCCCCGCCGAGATCGCGGCACTGGCCGAGGCGAGGGGCGTCGAGCTGCCGGAGTGAACCGGCAGCTCGACACAGCGTCAACGGGTGCTGAGTCAGTGAGTGAAGTCGAGTACCACTTTGCCTGCCGCAGTGCGGTTTTCCAGAGATGCGATGGCGGCAGCCGCATCGGCGGCCGGGAACACCGACGGCTCCGGCGCACTGAGCGATCCGTCGGCGAGGAGCGGTTCGATCTCGGACCACTGGGTGGCGAGGTAGCCCGGGCGCGTCATCCACCATGCACCCCAACCGACGCCGACGACATCGACGTTGTTGAGCAGCAATCGGTTGACCTTGACCGTCGGGATCTCGCCACCGGTGAAGCCCAGCACCAGGATTCGGCCCGACGGTGCGAGCGAGCGGATGCTGTCGGTGAACCGATCACCACCCACCGGATCGACGACGACGTCGACGCCACGGCCGCCGGTCAGTTCCTTGACCGCGTCCTTCCAACCGTCGACAAGCACCACGTCGGTGGCTCCGGCGGATCGCGCGATGTCGGCCTTGGCCTCCGTGCTCACGACGGCGATGACGCGAGATGCGCCGAGCACCGGAGCCATTCGCAGCGCGGAGGTTCCGATGCCCCCTGCTGCGCCGTGCACCAGAACCGTCTCGCCCGGCGCCAAACGGCCACGTTCCCGGAGCGCGAAGTGCACCGTCAGGTCGTTGAACAACAGCCCAGCGCCTGCGGAGAGGGACACCGACTCGGGCAGCGCGAACACCGTGTCCGGGGATACGACGGCGACCTCGGCCATACCGTCGCTCAGCCCCGTCAGTGCGGCTACTCGATCACCTGCGGAGAAGCCGGACTCCGGCGGTGCCGACCGAACGATGCCGGCGATCTCGCTGCCGGGTACGAACGGCAACTCGGGCTTGTACTGGTAGAGCCCGCGGGTGAGCAACGCGTCGGGAAAGGCGACGCCCGCAGCATGGACCTCGATGACCACCGACCCGTCCCGCGGGGCGGGTTCGTCGATGTCCACCACACTCACCGAGTCGGGTCCGTCGAGGCTGGAGATCTGTACCGCGCGCATGAATGGTCCTCTCGGTCGGGATCGTTCCCTGCACGCCACCGTACAAAACAACAGAACTCACCGTGGCTACCGGCATGCGCGAACAGGGGTGTGCTCCAATCGACGGATGAACACTCCCCTCACCGTCGTGCGGCCCGAGGGTGACGCCCGCGGCGGCGTCATCGTCATTCAGGAGGCCTTCGGGGTCACCGATCACATCGTCGACGTCTGCAACCGCCTCGCGGCCGCCGGTTGGGTCGCGGTCGCACCGCACCTGTTCCACCGGCAGGAGGGTGTGACCGTGTTGTCGTACTCGGACATGGACTCGGCGATGGCGGCAATCGGGCGGCTGCACGCGGACGAGGTCGATTCCGACGTCGACGCGGCGGCGAGTGCGCTCGCCGAGCTCGGATTCGAGCCCTCGTCCATCGCCATCGTCGGTTTCTGCATGGGCGGCACCGTTGCGTTCCACACCGCCGTCCGACGGCAACTCGGTGCGGCAGCGACGTTCTACGGCGGCGGAATCACCCAGGGTCGCTTCGGTTACCCCGCGATGGCGTCGGTGGGTGACGCCCTCGCGACACCCTGGCACGGCTTCTTCGGAGACCTGGACGAGGGCATCCCCTTCCAGGAGGTGGAAACGCTGCGCGAGATCACCGCAACGTCCCCGGTCGACACCGAGATAACCCGTTACGCCCACGGCAAGCACGGATTTCACTGCGACGACCGCCCCGCGGTGTTCGACGCCGATGCTGCGGCCGACGCCTGGGGCAAGACTCTCGAGTGGTTCGACGCCCATGTCGCACGCTGAGCCACCCCGCTCCGACGCCGAACTCACGGAGGAGACGGAACGTATCGTCGCCTTCTGGACCGAGCTGTCGCTGCCCGGACTGTTCGACGTCCACACGCACTTCATGCCGAAGAACGTGATGGACAAGGTGTGGAATTACTTCGACAGCGCAGGGCCGCTGACGGGCAGTGTCTGGCCCATTTCGTATCGTTTCGCCGAAGACCGACGGCTGCAGGTCATTCGAGGATTCGGGGTACGGCACTTCACCTCGATGATCTACCCCCACAAGCCGTCGATGGCAGCGTGGCTCAACTCGTGGGGTGCCGACTTCGCGGCGCGCACCCCCGACTGCCTGCAGACCGCCACGTTCTACCCCGAGGACGGGGCCACCGAGTACGTCGAGCAGGCACTGACGAACGGTGCCCGAATCTTCAAGTCGCACATACAGGTCGGCAATTATGCGCCCAACGATCCCCTGCTCGACGGCGTCTGGGGCGCACTCTCGGACGCACAGGTACCCGTGGTGATCCACTGCGGGTCCGGTCCGGCACCCGGCACCCACACCGGACCGGAACCGATTGCCGCACTGCTGCAACGGTTCCCCCAGCTCCCGTTGATCATCGCGCACATGGGCATGCCCGAGTACGTCGACTTCCTCGACCTGGCCGATCGCTACGAGAACGTTCGACTGGACACCACGATGTCGTTCACCGACTTCTCGGAGGCGGGCGCACCGTTTCCGAGACACGAGCTGCCACGACTGCTCGATCTGCAGAATCGCATTCTGTTCGGCAGCGACTACCCGAACATTCCGTACCCGTATCTGCACGCCCTGCAGGCAGTAAGCCGACTCGACCTGGGAGACGACTGGGTTCGCGCAGTGTGCTGGGAAAACGGGGCTGCACTGTTCGGCTAGAGCAGTTCTCTAGCCGACCCAGAACTCGGCAATACGCTCGGCGATGGCATTGCCCTGCGCACGTCCGGCCACGGCCGCGGCCGATCGGACGGCGATGTCGGTGGCGTCGGGTCCGATAGCAGCCGACGAATCGGCGTCGGGTGCAATCACTTCCACCTTCGAGCCACCCTTGACCAGCCGCTCTCGTTCGATGTCGAAGGGATCGTGCTCCAGGTCGAGTGCGCCGACTCTGAACACCAGTACCTTCTCGAAACCGACTGCCAGATCGGCGTTTTCGCTCGCGCGGATACCTCCGTCGACGTAACGATGATCGCCGATCGTCACCGGGGGCCACATTCCCGGGATGGCGCAGCTCGCGGCCACCGCGTCGACCAGTTGAACGCCCGAGCCACGATCGAGAACTCGATGCCGGCCCGTCAGAGCGTCGACGGTGACGATCCGCAGATCGCGGCTCGGCCACGAGTGCGACGGCAGCCGTCGTTCGATGATGGCCCTGCGCTCACGCTCGGTGATCGTCGAGGC
The DNA here is from genome assembly GCF_002259405.1 of Rhodococcus sp. 14-2483-1-2. GTDB lineage: Bacteria > Actinomycetota > Actinomycetes > Mycobacteriales > Mycobacteriaceae > Rhodococcoides. The sequence continues at coordinate 66,946 of NZ_NPFW01000008.1, forward strand.
CGCCAGTGCCTCGGCACCGATGCGCCTGCGAGTGTCGATGGCACTGCCGTCCGAGTTCTGAGCCGCTCGAGCCAACATGGAGACCAGTTCGTCGATGGTCGCCTCGGCATGCGGTTCGTGGTCCTGCTTCGCCTCGTCTGCCTGACGCTCGAACAGTTCGGCCAACGCGGTTCCGCTCGAGATCTGCGCTGCCACCGAGGAGCCTGCCGATGTTCCCAGCAGCATCTCGGCATCTGTGACGTCGGCTCCGGATTCTGCCAATCCCAGTAGGACACCCGTCTGCCACGCAATACCTGCGACTCCGCCGCCGCCCAATACGAGTGCTCGCCTGGTCATGGTCGTACTCCTTCTTCGAAAAGATCCGTCAGGAACTTACAGCGCCGGTGTGTACACGTGGACGCAGCCAGTCGATGAGATCGTCGAGTACGCGCTCCTTCTCCGGTTCGTTGAACACTTCGTGGAACAGCCCGTCGTACGTTTTCAGGGTCAGGTCGTCGGATCCGGCGAGTTCGGCGACGAGTTCGCTGCCCGAGACATCGGCCAATCCGTCTGCCGTCCCGTGCTGGAGCAGCACGGGAATCTTCAGCGACGGCAACCGCGCGGGGAAGGTCTCCCCGACGCCGAGCATCGCTGCGGCCAGGCCCGCCGGAACGGTGCCGTGGTAGCCCAGCGGATCGGCGACGTAGGCGTCGACGACGCTCTTGTCGCGCGAGACGAGCTTGGGGTCGAGTTTCAGTACGGGCATTGCCGGTAGGAATCGTCCGAGGACCTTGCCGACCGCCACCAGGGCTTTCGGCTGTCCCACGCTGGGAGCCACCGCGGGCCCGGACAGCATCAGACCGTCGAGGTCGCCCTGATGGTCCAGTGCGTACGACAGTGCGATGGCACCGCCCATGCTGTGGCCGAGTAGGAAGGTGCGCTGATCGGGATGCTCAGCAGCTGCGATGCCGAACAGCGTGTGGAGGTCGTCGGTGAAGTCGGACCATTTCTCCAGCGACACCCGTTTGCCCCCGGATCGCCCGTGTCCGCGGTGGTCGGGCGCGTAGACGACGAGACCGAGCGAGCCCAGCCTGTCGATGACGTGCCGGTACCGGCCTGCGTGCTCGGCCAGGCCGTGGGCCAGCACCACGATCCCGGTCGACGTGGTTTCGGGGGTCCAGACGTCGTGGACGATTCGGGTTCCGTGGACTCCGACGAACGACGACTCGACATGCTTCATTCGGTCACCGTACAAGGGCAGCGGGTCGTGCGACGGCCCATCGGCGAACCCGCAAAGATTCGCTCGAGTAACTATCCTGGTCGAGCGGGCGATGTCATTGCGAGACGCCACTACCGCCCTGCCTCGGCCCGAGGCTCGGCCACAACCCAGGAGTTACGAATCCAGAATGCGTGATGAGTCCGCCACTAGCACGTCGCCGCGGTGGCGCGACCCGAAGCGCTATCTGTGGCCGCTGGGGTTGATCATTCCCCTGAGCCCGTTCCTGGCCTGGGGTCTGGTGTCGCTCCTCGGCCCCGGTGCGTTCTGGACCCTCGGCCTGATGATCATGGGCGTCGCACTGCCACTGGTGGACAAGTTCGCCGGAGTGGACCGCAGCAATCCCCCGGACGAGGCGATCGCCGCACTCGAGAAGGATCCGTACTACCGCTGGTGCGTGTACCTGTTCCTGCCGCTGCAGTACGCGGGGCTCGTCGCCGCCTGTTATCTGTGGGCGCACGGGCCGTTGGGCGTTCCCGAGCGAATCGGCCTGGCCATCACGGTGGGCATCGTCGGCGGCGTCGGCATCAATGCCGCCCACGAACTGGGCCACAAGCGCGAGCTCCGCGAGCGTTTGCTCTCGAAGGTGACGCTGGCGCAGACGCTCTACGGCCACTTCTACGTCGAACACAACCACGGCCACCACCTCCGCGTTGCCACCCCGGACGATCCGGCATCGGCGAAATTCGGCGAGTCGTTCTGGAAGTTTCTGCCGCGCACGATCGTCCACGGGTTGCACTCGGCCTGGGACCTCGAGTCCCGACGCCTCGCTCGGCAGGGCATGTCGAGGTGGACCCACAAGAATCACCTGTTCAATGCCGGTGCCATGAGCGTATTGCTGTTCGGCGTCCTGATCGCCGTCTTCGGCACGGTGATCGTGCCGTATCTGTTGATTCAGGCCGCGATCGCCATCGTCCTGTACGAGGCGGCCAACTACCTCGAGCACTACGGATTGCTGCGACAGAAGCGTCCCAGCGGTCGATACGGAAAGCCGACCCACCGGGACAGCTGGAACAGCGATCACCTCTGGAGCAACCTGTTCCTCTATCACCTGCAACGTCACAGCGATCATCACGCGAATCCTGTGCGTCGATACCAGGCTCTGCGCACCGTCGACGAGTCCCCGCAGCTACCGGCCGGCTATGCGGTGATGATCTTCTGCGCGCTGGTACCGCCACTGTGGCGCAAGGTGATGGATCAACGGCTGATCGACTTCTACGACGGTGACCCGGAGCTCGTCAACGTCGACCGTTCCGACCCCAAGGCAGTGCGGAAACTCGAGCGACTGTGCGTCGAGCGAGCCGAGGCACACTAGGCGGCCGTCACACCGCTGCTGGTTCGTCGGTCTGTGCGCGCAGATAGCGGCCGAAGTGCGGCACCGTGAAGGCGATGGTGCCCCGCTCGGCCGAGTAGATCAGGCCCTTCTTGATCAGTCCGTCCCTGGCGGGAGACAGTGACGCCGGCTTGCGCCCCAGCTCGGTCGCTACGGCAGAGGTCGGCACCGAGCCGTCGTCCACCGACAGTTCGGCCATCGCACGCATGTATTCGCGCTCGGCAGGCGTCGCACGCTCGTAGCGGGAACCGAAGAATCCGACGGCCAGTTCCTCTTCCGCCGTCGGGGCAGCGACACGCACGTCCTCGACGGTGATCGGGGTGTCGGCCGCGAGATCCCACGTCGCCTTGCCGTAGGCCTGCACGAAGTACGGGTAACCGTCGGCGGCCGCATACAGCGCGTCGAGCGCGTCGGGGGTGAATTCGACGTCCTCGCGATCGGCCGGGGCGATCAGGGCCAGGTCGGCCGCGGCTCGTTCGAGTCGGCCGATCCGGTGGTAGCTGAAGAGGCGCTCGGAGTAGCTCTTGGACGCCGACAGCACCGCAGGCAGGTGCGGCAGCCCCGCCCCGACGATGATCAGCGGCGCGGTGTCCTGACTGAGCTCGTGGCAGGCGGCGCACAGTGCGGAGATGTCCGCGGCACCCAGGTCCTGCATCTCGTCGATGAAGATGGCGATGCCCACGCCCACGTCGCCGGCCAGCGCGGAGGCGTCGAGCAGAAGTTCCACGAGGTCGATCTCGATGTCGCCGGAGTCGGCACGGCCGGTCTTCGCCGGAACGTCGATGCCGGGCTGCCACCGCTCCCGCATGCCCTTGTCGGCCGTGGAGCGCAGGGCGAAGGCCTTGAGCACACCGAGGAATTCGTCGACGCGTTCGGGATCGCGATGCGAGGCCGCGATGCCGCGGACCGCCATGTGCAGCGCCGACGACAGCGGTCGACGCAGTTCCTGGTCCGGCCGAGCCTCGATCTTGCCGGTGCCCCATCCGCGGGCGATGGCCGCGGATCGGAGTTGGTTGAGCAACACCGTCTTCCCGACGCCTCGCAGCCCGGTGAGTACGACACTGCGTTCCGGTCTGCCGCGGGTGATGCGTTCGAGCACGACGTCGAAGGCGTCGAGCTGCTTCTTTCGGCCTGCGAGCTCGGGTGGGCGCTGGCCGGCGCCGGGAGCGTAGGGGTTACGCACGGGGTCCATGGGGCCAAAGTTACAACGAATCGTGCGATATATGCGGACATCTAGTTCGTGTCCTAGAGATCGGAATTCACTCGATACTTGCGCGCGGCTGCGGCGAAGGGCTACTTTCTGGGGTGTGAAGCGCATTCTCGTAGTACGCCGCCGTAGCGGGGTCTGATTCGGACCGACCCCTCGCTGCGGGTCGTCGTGCTCTCTCGGTCCTCCCTTCACATTCGGAAGACCACCCTCATGAATTCACTTGCTTCCACTTTCGCCACAGATCCGTTCCATGCCCGCTTCGGCTGTGCCCTGCCGCGCACGATGCGCGACGAGATCACCTGGCAACACATGTCGTGGGCACACTTCGCCGACCGCTTCTCGCCCACCACCGGACCGCTTCGACTGGGGTCATGGACTGCCGACAGCGCAACTGGCGGTCGGACTGCTTTCGACGCGACCTTCGGCGTCGGCGACACGATCATCGCTTGTGCGGCAACGACTTACGGGCCGATCGAAGCATTGACGTCGATGCTCCACGACGCCGGATTCCGCATCGAGATCCTCTCGTTCCACCAGCAGATCATCGGCGACGAGACCGCCACCTTCGTCCTGGCCGAGCACGACGGTCGCCGCGAATGGTCGATGGGCATGGATGCCGACGCCGACCTGTCGTCGATCAGGGCCATCCTCGCCGGGGCGAACATCCTGCATCGGTAGCCAAAACTCCGAGTTCGCAGTTGTGCAGCAATAAAGACCCTCGTTGTCCGCACAACTGCGAACTCGACGCGCACAATCTCCTGCATCGGTAGCACTTTCTATCCCCGTCTAGCATTCATGCCAGACAGGCACAGATCTCGCTAGGGCATCTCGATCGTCTCGGCGCGGCGCACTTCGGCCAGTGCGTACCGCAGATAGGTCTCGGCGCGGCCGCGGCGCACCGCGAGAAGGTCGGCGACCACCAGCAACGCATGCGCCGGACGCGGCCTCATGCGCGACTGCTCTTCGACGTCGGAAACCCCCAGGGCCCCGGTGAGCACCTCGACGAACCCGGCGATGTCCAGATTCGGCAGCCAGTCCGCGGCGCGCACGGTTCGGCCCAGCACCTCCTGGACGTTCTCGCCGGTCAATCCATCGCTGTATACCTCTTCGAGCAACGTGCGTACCATTTCGGCATGCACTCGACCGGCCTGTGCCGAGTCCGAGCGGCCCAGAAGTTCGACGGCGTCGTCGAACGCGATCGGAGCCCGCGCCGCCACAGCGGCGAGGGCATCGTTCGTGGCATCGGCGATCCGTCGCACCTCGGCGGGCCATTCGGCAGGCCAGGTGATGGGGACGGTGCTCGGGGGAACAGCCGCTGGGGAGGGGTCGGTCATCACAGCAGTCTCTCACTCGACGCCGACACGGTTCCTTTTACCTGTAACTGGTGTTTATACTAAAGCGCGCACTGTGGCATCGGCCACACATGCGGATGTGGAGGAGGTGGGCTCGATGACCGAACGGAACACCGTCGCGTCGGATCCCGGCGAAGTGATGCTGCAGGCCAGGAACGTGAAGTTCGACTGGACCGACCTGCCGATGCACTGGGTGCCGGGCGATCCGTACACCACGCACGTACTCAATGTGCTGCACCTGATCCTTCCGGCCGGCGAGCACTGGTTCGTCGACACCTTCAAGGAAGCTCTGCCGTACATCGACGACGAGAAGCTGCGCGACGACGTCATCGGTTTCATCGGGCAGGAAGCCGTTCACGCCGAGGCGCACACCGGCGTGCTCGTGCACCTCCAGACCAAGGGCCTGGACCCGACACCGTTCACCGATCAGATGGAGTGGGCCTTCGGCAAGGTCCTCGGATCCGATTCGGTGACGAGCCTGCGCTCGAAGAACAACCTGGTCGAGCGACTGGCTCTGATCGCCGCCATCGAGCACGTGACGGCGTTTCTCGGCGACTGGGTGCTCAACGCCGACGGTCTCGATCGCGCGGGGATTCACCCCACCATGCTCGATCTGCTGCGCTGGCACGGTGCCGAAGAAGTCGAGCACCGCTCGGTCGCATACGACACGTTGCGGTACTTCGACAAGCGCGAGGTCCGTCGCCTGCGCACCTTCGTGGTGGTCGTGCCGTTGATGGCCTACATCTGGATGCGCGGGATCATCTTCCTGATGAAGAACGATCCGGAGCTGCAGTCTGCACCCAAGTCCGTGCGCAAGCCTCGGTCGGCTCTGTGGCGGAAGTCGGTCAAACGCGGCACCCTTCCCGCGCTGACGCACGTCGGCCGCAGCATGTCGCGCTACCTCAAGAAGTCGTACCACCCCAGCCAGGAAGGCTCCACCGCACAGGCAGTCCGGTACCTCGCGTCCTCGCCTGCCGCGCAGGCTGCGGCACGGTGAAGCTCAACGCACGACGCGTCCCGCGGCTGCTTCCCAAGGATGCACCGCCCGACCTGCGCGGACGAGCACGTCCCGACCGCTCGATGCAGCTGCTCGGTACGTTCCTCAACGGGTACATGCAGGCGGCTGCCGGTGCGGAGTACAACGATGCCGTCGCAGGCCACAATCCCGATTCCGCACTGAAGTTGGTCGTCACCGAGCGCGAGATCGTCGCCGAGGACAACGATGTCGCCGCTCTCACCCTCGCGTCGCCGACGGGGGAGCAGCTGCCGATCTGGCATCCGGGCTGTCACCTCGATCTGCACCTACCCTCGGGCCGCCGCCGGCAGTACTCATTGTGCGGCAACCCATCCGACCGTAGTTCCTATCGCATCGCGGTGCGCCGAATCCCCACCGGCGCAGGCGGATCCATCGAGATGCACGGGCTGCAGCCGGGCACCGAGGTCACCGTCCGCGGGCCGCGCAACGGGTTTCCGTTCGTCGGCGAGGGCAGCGCCCTGTTCATCGCGGGCGGAATCGGTATCACCCCCATCATTGCAATGGTCCGTGCGGCACGGATTCTCGGTATGGACTGGCAGTTCGTGTACTGCGGTCGCTCCCGCGACACGATGCCCTTCCTCGAGGAAATTGAGAGTTGGGAATCGGACCGCGTGTTCGTCCGCACCGACGATGTGTACGGCTACCCGACCGAGGGCGAACTGCTCGAGCGCGCCCCGGCAGGCGGTGCCGTCTATTGCTGCGGCCCCACCCCCATGCTCGACGCCGTCCGCCGCGACTTCCGCCAGTGCCCGGCCACCGCACTGCATTTCGAACGTTTCGGCCCGCCACCGATTCTCGACGGCACGCCGTTCGAGGTGCAGCTGATCAGCACGGGCGCTGTGCTCGACGTCGCCGCCGACGCCTCCGTGCTGACGGCGGTCAAGCAGCAGAAGCCCAACATCGCGTACTCGTGCCAGCAGGGCTTCTGTGGCACCTGCAAGGTTCGTGTGCTCTCCGGTGAGCCCGAGCACCTGGAAACACGATTGACCCCCGAAGAGCAGCGCGATCACATGCTCATCTGCGTCTCCCGCGCACGCAGCGCGCGCCTCGTACTCGATCTATAGAACGGAAAACTGTTGAGCAGCAATGCGGTTCGTACGACGGTCGTCAACGAGGGAATCCGACTGGCGGTGTTCGAGAGCGGCAACCCCGAGGGTGACCCGATCGTCCTCGTCCACGGGTGGCCCGATACCCACGAGCTGTGGAGCCACATCGTGCCCCAGCTCGAGGACCGCTTCCGGGTGATCAGTTACGACTCCCGCGGTGCAGGCGAGAGCTCGGTTCCCCCGGAGCAATCGGCGTACAAGTTGGCGCGTCTGGCATCGGATTTCTACGCTGTCGCCGACGCCGTCAGCCCCGACGCCCCGGTTCACGTGCTCGCTCACGACTGGGGTGCCGTGGAGGTCTGGGAAGCCGCGGCTCAACCGCAGGCGAAGGACCGAATCCGCTCGTACACATCGATTTCCGGTCCGAACCTCGATCACCTCGGCAAGTGGTCGCAGTCGCGGCTTCGCAGACCCACGCTCACCGGCGTCAAGCAGGTGCTCGCCCAGGTCCGCGCGTCGTGGTACACCGTCACCTTCCATATCCCCGGTCTGTCCACGCTGCGGATCAAGCGGCAGTTCGCCAAGGGCTGGCCTGCGTTCCTCCAGGAGTTCTCGGGAGTCGACCCGAAGCTCGTCACTCAGAACCCCACGCTGTGGTCGGATGCCACCAACGGCACAAAACTGTACCGCGCGAACATCATTCCGCTCCTGGGCAATCCACGCGAGCGGTACATCGACATCCCGGTGCACCTCATCGTCAACACCGAGGACGTCGCAGTGCGTCCGTATCACTACGACGACACCGGCAAGTGGGTGAAAGACTTGACACGCAACGATATTCCGGCCGGACACTGGTCGCCGATCTCCCATGCCGACGACATCGCTCGATTGACGAGGGAGTTCATCGACTCGCTGGACCGACGCTAGACCCGATCACCCCGCCAGGTGCCCGCGCAGCGTCGACTCGGTGTACTCGGCGCGAAAGACACCGCGCCGCTGCAGGATCGGAACCACCTGGTCCACGAAGTCCTCCAATGAGTCCGGGTAACGCGGACACATCAGGTTGAATCCGTCGGCGCCGCGGCCGATCCACGATTGCATCTCGTCTGCGATGGACTCCGGTGTGCCGATCATCGTGGCGTGCCCGCCGCCGGCCGCGAGGGTGCCGAGCAACTCCCGCACGGTGGGGGCGTCCTTCTCGACGATCCGCAGGATCGTCTCGTAGCGGCCCTGTGGTCCGGTAAACTCGGCCGCCGGCGGCAAGGGCGGCACCGGAGCATCGAGTTCCCATGCAGCGCAGTCCTGTCCGGTGAACGTCGACAGCATCGCCAGCGACTGCTCGGTGGGCAGCAGCTCATCGAGTTCGGCCTTCTTGCGTCGGGCCTCATCCATCGTCGACCCGATGTACGTCACCAGCCCCGGCATGATTCCCACTGCCGCGCTGTCGCGGCCCGCATGGCAGATTCGCGTCTTCACGTCCTCGTAATAGCTCTGCGCGGCAACAAGATCGTAGGCGACGGCATAGATTGCCTCGGCGTACGCGGCAGCGAGATCACGACCCGGACCCGACGCCCCGGCCTGGAAGAGCACCGGCCTCCCCTGCGGTGAACGCGGCACCGTCAGCGGGCCGTCGACCCGAAAGTGCTTGCCGTCGTGGTCGATGGCATGCACCTTGGCCGGGTCCGCATAGGCTCCGGCGCGATCGAGCGTCAACGCGTCGGCGTCCCACGAATCCCACAGCGCCAGTGCAGTATCGACGAACTCTTCGGCGCGGGCATAGCGCTCCTCGCGAGCCGGAATGACGTCCATCCCGTGGTTGCGTGCCTCGGCGTCGAACATGGAGGTGACGACGTTCCAGCCGGCTCGGCCGCCGCTGATGTGATCGAGCGACGCCAGCATGCGCGCGGCATGGAACGGGGTGTAGAACGTGGACGACACCGTGGTGACGAGACCGATATGCGTGGTGGCCCTGGCCATGGCCGACAGCGCGGTGATCGGCTCGAGGAACCAGGTTCCGGCTCCGGCGGGGTCGCGCACCGAATGTCCGTCGGCGAAGAACACCGCGTCGAACTTTCCCCGTTCGGCGAGCTGGGCGAGTTCCTCGTAGTACGAGATATCGCCCAGGTCCTCCACTCGCGACTCGGGATGACGCCACGCCGCACTGTGGTGGCCACAACCGTAGAGAAAAGCGTTGAGGTGCATGTCAGTCCTTGACCAGGCCGCCGTCGACGACGAGATTCTGGCCGGTCACCGACCGCGCCCACGGCGAAGCGAAGAACAGCAGTGCGTCGGCGAATTCCTCGGGGGTGGTGACGCGTTGCAGCGGGGTCGAGGCCGCGATGAAGTCGAACACCTCTACCGGGGTGGCGGCACTGGCGTCGGTGGTGCGCAGCAGTCCACCCGAGACCATGTTGACGGTGATGTTGTCTGCGCCCAGGTCCGCGGACAGAGTGCGGGTCAGCGAGAGCAGCGCCGCCTTGGAGGCCGTGTAGTCGTGGTACGGCACCACTGGATTCTGGAACAAGTTGGTGCCCACGTTGATGATTCGGCCGAAGCCCGCCTCACGCATACCCGGCAGCGCCGCCTGGGTGGTGAGCAACGCTGCGCGGACGCTGCCACGCAACTGGGTATCGAAGCGCTCCCAGGTGATGGTGTCGGCCTTGGGCCGCGCATCTCCGTCGAACGAGAAATCGGCCAACGCGTTGTTGACGACGGTGGTGATCGGGGTGCCGAAGTGTTCACGCGCAGTGCCGAACAGCGCGGCGACGGCCGACTCGTCGGTGACGTCACCCTGTACTGCGATCGCGTTCTCGCCGATCCGGTCTGCCAGCGCCTCGGCGGCATCTTTGCTGTTGCGGTAATCGATCACCACACGTGCACCCTGACCGGCGAACGCCGCGGCGATCGATGCCCCAAGTCCGCGTCCACCGCCGGTGATCAGCACTGTCTGCTCGTCGAATTTCATGCGCCTCGCCTCTCGTTCGAGGTCGGGACCGTCACGAGGGGACAGGAATACCGAACGTCACGACATTCCCTTCGCTGGTCCTAACCAGATCAGGTTCGACGGGTGTGTTCTCAGCCCCTGGGGGCACCCCGTGTCGCGCTCGACTGTACCCACAGGCCTCGATATGGCGCTGCATTGCCGTCGATACGGCTCTCTAGCTCAGTCGATAGATATCCGAATACGACGATGACAAGTTACTGTGCCGCCATGGCCGAACGCGTCTACCTGGAGTATCGCCTCGACGAGAACGTCATCTTCGTTCTCGACCACCGGACTGTCGAGGTGTTCGACGCCGCCGTGAGGATCGCATCGGGCGGGCGCTGTCGCTGGCACGTCGATCATCTGGGTGTGGACGCGAAACCGACCCGGGACGGCACCAAGATCGTCCTCGGTCTGCGAACATCCGACGGCAGCATCGGCTACGCGGGCGACCGAATGAAGTTCACCGTCACCGACGAGCAGTTGCCGCACCTGCTGGCGTTCTTCGACCGCGCCAAGGCGGCCAGAGCACTCAGCTGACGATCGCCCAGCCGTGCGCGGGCACCGTGATCCTGCCTCCGTCCAGATGTGCCTCGCCGGCGATCACGTCGTTACCCTCGACCGCGTAGTCGATGGCGTCGTCGCCGAGATTCAGTGCCACGGTGATGGATTCGTCGTCGGCAGACGCTCGGAAGACGAGTGCGGTGTTCGTCAGTTCGAGCGTTTCGGTGCGCGCGGAGTACAACCACGGGTTTCGACGCCGTACACCGATCAGCTCCTGATGAATACGGAAGACCGGCCAGCCGTACGGGGCGAGATCGTCGGACGTGTCGGGGTACTCCGGACGCACCTCGTCGTCGCCGCCGACTCGGTCCTCCTTGATACCGCGGAAGGCCTGCTCGTCGCCGTAGTAGACCATGGGCATACCGCCCACGGTGAACAGAACCACCAACGCATGCACCAGATGTCGCTCGTCCTCGATGACGCTGGCGATGCGATTGACGTCGTGATTTCCGACGAACGTGGCGGGCACGAAGGCGTCGAGCCACCCGTTGTGGCGCTCCAGAGCATGGGAGAGCTCGAAGAAGTTCTTCTCGCTCAGACCGCTCCAGATCGCCTTCCACAGCTCGTACTGGGTGGCCGAGTCCAGTGTGGACGCCGAGACGATCCTGTCGTAGTCGCCGTGAATGACCTCACCGAGAAAGTAAGCGTCCGAATGCTTCTCGCGGACCTTCGGCAGTACCGCGGCCCAGAAGCGCGGCGGTACCGCGTAGGCAGCGTCGAGCCGCCAGGCGTCGACACCACGGTCCAGCCAGTGCGAGAGCACGTCCAAGACGTACTGCTGCACATGCGGGCTCTCGTGGTTGAGTGCCACCAGTTCGTCGTGGCCCTCGAAGTTGCGATGCGTCGGCTCGTCACCGGACCAATCGAGATGGAACCACTGCGCGGCCTCGGAGTCCGGGCCCTCGTCGAGAGCCTGTCGGAACTTCGGAAAGCTCTGCGCCACATGGTTGAAGACGCCGTCGAACATGACCTTCAGGCCGCGCGAGTGCGCAGCGGCGATCAGCGAGTCGATGTCCTCGTCGGTGCCGAGCCTGCCGTCGACATGGTAGTAGTCGACGGTGTCGTAGCCGTGCTTCTCGGACTCGAAGATCGGACCGAGGGCGATGCCCGACGCACCGAGCTCGAGTGCGTAGTCGAGCCACTTCTCGATTCTGTTCAGCCGGTGCAGATCCGACTGGGATTCGCCGTCCCAGCCGTGCACCGGCGCTCCGGTGAAGCCGAGCGGGTACAGGTGCCACCAGATGGCGTGCTTCGTCCACTCCATCAGGACTCCATGATCGAGTCGAGGCCCAGTTCGCCCGCACCGGTGTGGCCCGAGAGGCTCGTCACCAGATCGAATTCGGCGAGCAGACAACGTAATACGTGTGCAACGCCCTCTTGCCCGCCGAGTGCCAGGCCGTAGAGGAACGGACGGCCGAGCAGAACCGCATCGGCCCCGAGCGCCAGCGCTTTGGCCATGTCGGCACCAGTGCGCACACCGGAGTCGAACAGGATCGTCAATTCGTCGCCCACAGCCTCGACGATGGACGGCAACGCGTCGAGTGATGCTCTGGCCCCGTCGATCTGACGACCGCCGTGATTGGAGACGACGATGCCGTCGACTCCGTGCGCGGCCGCCTCCCTGGCGTCGCCGACCGTGCAGATCCCCTTGAGCACGATCGGGCCGCTCCAGTGCTCCCGCAGGAACGCCAGGTTCTTCCACGAGAGACCGGGGTTGGGGAACATCTGCGCCCAATGCATGGCCGCTGCAACAGGATTCTCCTCGACCGGCTGCCCCAGGCCGGCCTGGAACGCCGGATCGGTCAGGTAGTTCTCGATGCCGAGGTTGGCCAGGAACGGGAGGTAGCCGCGGTCCAGATCGGCAGGCCGCCAGCCCAGCAACGTCGTGTCGAGCGTCAGCACCAGTGTGGTGAACCCGGCGTCCTTCGCGCGCTGCAGGAAGCTCAGCAGAACCGATTCGTCCGTCGGCCAGTACAACTGATACCAGCGGGGCGCGTCGCCACCCGCCTCGGCGATCTGCTCGAACGAGTGCGAGGCCTGCGTCGAATGGATGTACGGCACACCGAGTTCCGCGGCTGCACGGACGGTGGCGAGCTCTCCGTCGGGGTGCGCGAGAGTCTGAATACCCACCGGAGCGATCAGCAGCGGTGCAGGCATGTCGGTGCCGAGCACGGTGCACGCATGATCACGGGCCGCCGAGCTGCGCAGCATCCGCGGCGTGATGGCCCATCTGTCGAAAGCCGCACGGTTCGCACGGGCCGTCGAGCCACTGCCCGCGCTGGCGACGATGTAGCCGAGAGCCTCGGGTGAGAGCGTCTCGGCAGCCTGGTCCTCCAGCTTCGCCAGGTTGGTGGTGATCGACGGTGTCTGCTGGGCGAACATCCCGGCGGCGTAGATGCCGAGTTGGTGATCGCTGAAGTTGCTGGGCCTGGCCTCGGTCATCGTTCGACCCTACCGGGGCACCGCCGAGGATCGGGCGAGAAATGCGTCGAGCAGAGCCGAGCAACGCACCCGAGCTGCAGGTTCGGCGTCGGCGATGGCCCGGCGAATCTCGTGCACGTCCACACCGTGTTCGACGCCGTCGCGGTCCCAGGCAGCGGCCCACGCGTCGTAGGTGTCGAGGTCGATCTCGGGGTGGAACTGCAGTCCGAGGTGCGGTCCGAGGACGAAGGCCTGTTGCGCGGCCTCGTTGCGGGCGATCACCGTGGCCTGCGGAGGAGCGGTGAAGGTATCGCCGTGGAACTCCATCCACGGTCCGGGGGCGATGAGCTCGGGGTCGGACGTCTCGACGTCGACGAATCCGTACTCGGGACGCTCGGACCTGCGAACGGTGCCGCCGAGTACCCGAGCGAGCAACTGCCCACCGAAGCAGACACCCAGGATCGGGACCTGCGCGTCGACCGCGTCCTGAACGTAGGCGATCTCCGGCGCGAGCCAGGTCAGCGTGTCGTCGTACGCGGCGTCGGGCGAGCCCATGACGAGCAGCAGCTGCGCGTCGGACAGCGGCGGCGGCGCGAGGTCGGGGCTGTGGTCGAAGGAGTGCACGTCCAACTGGAAACCCCTGGTGCGCAATTCGGCGTCGAGGGTGCCGATGTCGCGTCGCGCGAGAGCCGGGTCCTGATCGTGGACGAGTACTACGGCGCGCGGGTCGTTCGTGTATGTCACAGGGCTCCTTTACGGTGTTCGTGCACACCGTACGACAGACTGGATCCGATGCCACCTCGTAGACGCACAGCCAGATCCACCACTGCCCGCACCGTCAAGGTCGGGCAGAGCAGCGCTGCCCGAAAGTTCGCGGCCGCCAAGAACGGTGAGCCTGCAACGACGAAAGCTGCCCCGAAGAAGGCCGCACCACGCAAGCGGGCAGCGCCGCGCAAGACGTCGCCTCGTAAGACTGCTGCCCCTGATCTGCGGGTTCCCGATCCCGGTGAGCGCGTCTGGGTGCTGGACGTGCCGTTCGAGGATCGGTCGGCGGCGGGCGCGGCCGGGGCGCGCTGGTATCCCGGGCCTCGGGTGTTCGCGTACTACGGCACCGAACTGCCGGAGTATCTGCAGCCGTACGAGTCGATGCCGTACAGCCTGCAGCGGTGGCTCGAGGACGATGCCAACGAGAACTGGCGTGACGAGGTGGTGCGCGAGCGCGCGATGCAGCCGCGTGAGACTCAACTCGAATCCGTTCGACGCCATCTCGCCGCGCTCGAGGCCGGGTTCCCCTACTTCGCGCAGATGGATTCGACGGGTCTGGGCAAGACGTTGGCGGTGTGCGAGGCCGTTCGGCAGATGTCGGCGGCCGAGATCGGCACGGTGCTGGTGGTGGCCCCCAAGGGTGCGTTGCCGGGGTGGCGTCGAACCATTGCAGACAGCGAGGCGGACATCGAGCCGTCCGAGCGCAAGCGTTGGCTGCTGATCACCTACCAGTCGACGAAGAAGCTGCTGTCGGTTCCTCCCGAGACCGACCTGGGCAAACGCAAACGGACACAGAACAAGCGGACCATCTCGCTCGGCGAGCTTCGATTCGACATCGATGTGGTGATCGCCGACGAATCGCATGCGCTGATGAACATCGAATCGCAGCAGTCGCAGATCCTCTGGCGATATCAGGAGGCGGCGCGCTCGGTGGTGTGGATGTCTGCCACGCCCGGTTATCAGCCCCTGCACTTCGCGTACATGGCTCGTGCGGTCGAGCGCAGCCGCGGGGTCGAGATCCTCGGTGACGAGGAGTATCTCGGCTACGCGGTGACGATGAAGTGGGCCGAGTTCCTCATCGAATCCGGGTTCGCCGTCAAGGCAGGCAAGGCGACGACGGGGCTGACGACGTGGCGGTGGGAGCCCGAGGATGCGGCCCGACGCGCCCGCGATATCGCGTCCGTACACGGCTGGTTGTCGGGAGGTGCTGTGCCGTGGTCCATTTCGCGCCCCTCGCCGCCGACTCCGCGCGAGCCACTCGGCCAGGAACTCACTGCCGCGCAGAAGCGCCTGTACAACTCGGCATGGGTGGACTATCGCAAGGAAGTCGGCCTACCGATCTGGAAGGCCGTCGGCGGTAAGCGAGTACTGCAGAAGAACCCGAGCACCCGCGCCGCGACCCTGCGATTCCGTCAGAAGTGTTCGTACTTGCGCATTCCCGCGTCGGCCGATCAGGTGCGCACATGGGTCAAGGCCGGCAATCAGGTGTTCGTCTCGATGTTCTACCGCGAGTCCGTCGCGGCGCTGGCGCAGACACTGCGCGACGAGGGCCTCGACGTCGCAGTCGTCGACGGCAGTATGAGCAGCCCCGATCAGGAGGCGTCGATCAGACGGTTCCAGACCGGCGACGCGTCGGTCATCGTCTCGACCACCACCAGCGCGATCAACCTGCACACCAACGAGTTACTGCTCCCGGAGGGCACGGTCTCCACCCTCGCACCACGCGTGACGCTGATCCACGATCCTCGGTGGACACCCATCGACATCAGGCAGATCGAGGGTCGGGCGAACCGAATAGACAAGGACCACAACCACACGACGTCGACCTGTTACTACGGTTACGCCGAGGGCACGGTGGAAGAAGAGATGGTGCTCACCGGCATCGAACGCATCGCGGATCTCGGGTCGATCGTGGGGCAGGCAGATCTGATCGACCCCGAGGCATTCCTCGCAGCGAAAGTGGATGCCGGTAAATAGCGACAAATGTGACCATTCCTCCATCTCGGTGGCGTAGCTTCGGTCCCATCGGCATTCGCCGGTAACGGGCTCACAGTGGCACCAGGAGTAGTCATGATCGTTCTCGGAATCATCCTCGCCCTCATCGGCTATTTCGCCGGCATTTCGATCTTGACGACTGTCGGCATCATTCTGGTGGTCGTCGGCGCGGTTCTGACGGTGCTCGGTTCGATGGGGCGCGCAGTCGGTGGCCGCAAGACGTGGTTCTGACATACGAGTTAGAACATACGTTCGATTCCTGCTAGTGTGAACGCGCCCCCGGAGTTGGCGATGCGGCCAGCGGAGCCACTTCGGGCGGTCCATATCGGATGCGGCGGATTCGTCGAAAGTGGGCGCGCGCGATGGCACTCGAACCCGAGCCCGCGGCCGGCTCTCTGTACCGCGTCGGGGATCGGTGGGCCGAGAGAGCACCGACGCGATGTGGCAACGGTCATCGGCTCGTCGCCGGTTCGGTTCTCGTCGGGTCACGAGCCTGTTCGTGCGAGCTGGGGCATCACCGCACGCATCAGTGCCAGTCCTGTGGCGTCGTGAGATTCACACCGGAGCTGGGCCCGTCGTGCAGTGATGCGAGCTTCGACTCCCGCGCCGCGCGCGCTCGGCCTGCCGTCGTGGACAATCGGAGTCATGAGCGAGGTCATGAAGAACGGTGAGACTGCGGTCGACCTGGGTCGACTGAGACAAGATTTCACACGATTCATGATGAGCTACAAGTTCGGGATCGACGAGTTGATCACGAAGATCAACATCTTAAAGCAGGAATTCACCCATATTCACCGGTACAGCCCCATTGAGCACGTCTCGTCGAGGTTGAAGACCCCGGAAAGTATTTTCGACAAGGCGCAACGGAAGAAGTGCGCCCTGACTCTCGATGCGATTCGCGAGAACATTTTCGACGTCGCCGGAGTGCGCATCACCTGCAGCTTCATTTCCGACACCTACCGCATCGCGGACATGCTCAGTAGCCAGACCGACATTCGGGTCGTCGAGGTCAAGGACTACATCGCGAACCCGAAACCCAACGGCTACAAGAGCTTGCACCTGCTGGTGGAGATCCCGGTGTTCATGTCCGACCGCGTCCAGCCGGTGCTCGTCGAACTGCAGATCAGAACCATCGCGATGGATTTCTGGGCGAGCCTCGAGCACAAGATCTTCTACAAGTACCGCGGGCAGATCCCGGACACTCTGCTGGCGGAGCTGACCGAGGCAGCCGAGAGCGCCAACAAGCTCGACGAGAAGATGGAAAGCCTGCACGACGAGGTGGTCGAGCTGGGCGGCGAGGCAGAGAACTCCATCGCTCTCGGCGCTCTGCCTCCCATGGCGTTGCCTCCCGAGCTACTGCACATGCTTCTCACTGCGCAGGCCGAGGCGATCGACCCCGACCGGGCTTGAAAGTCACCACAACGAAGAACCCCGCTGCTCGACGGTGAGCAGCGGGGTTCCATTCTCGTGTGCGTCTAGCCGATGTGGACCGGAGTGTCGCCGACGGGCAGGTCGTCCTTCTTCGCGCGGACCAGCACCAGCACGACCGGGCACACCAGTGCGACCAGGATCGCAGCGGTTCCGAAGGCCCACGCATAGCCCGATACCTCGGCTGCGAAGGCGTGATCGATGGTGGCGAGCACGAAGTCGCGGATCGGCTCCGGCAGCGCGGCCAGTACCTCGTCGCTGGGAATTTCCTGGCCGGCAAGCGCCTCGGCCGGCACTCCTGCGGGCGGAGTCGGGGCCGGGTTGTCGGCCAGGTACGACGTCTTGGACGAGGTGTAGACCGTGGTGAACACCGCGGCGCCGAGTGCGCCGCCGACCTGCAGAGTGGCGTTGATCAGAGCGGATGCCGCACCCGCGTCGTGATCGGGGACGCCGATGAGCGCAACGTTCTGCATCGGCACCATCAGCAGACCGAGGCCGAGTCCGAGCAGCACGACGCCGGGAAGCACGTGCGTCCAGTACGAGGTGTCGACGCCGATCTGCGTGAGCAGCAGCAGGCCGATCGCGGAAACCACCGGGCCGACGGCCATCATCGGCTTGGGCCCGATCTTCGGAACGAGAGCCGACGCGATCGCAGCGGTGATCAGGATGCCGCCGGTCATGGGCAGTGACGCGACACCGGCGATCACCGGGCTCATCTCGAGCACGATCTGGAAGTAGAAGGTCAGGTACAACGTGCCACCGAGCAATGCCGCACCGATGACGGCCGACCCGATGTATGCGGCACCGCGGTCGCGGTCGAGCAACACACTCAGGGGGAGCAGCGGGTTGGCGGACTTGGATTCGACCACGACGAACGCGGCGAGCAACGCGAGGCCGAGTGCGATGAAGGAGATGGTGGGTACCGTCGCCCAGCCGTTTTCGGCTTCGGTGAAGCCGTAGACCAGTGAGGCCAGTCCGAGTGCGACGAGGATCGCGCCGGGCAGGTCGTAGCGGGTATCTCCGTGCGCCTTGCTTTCCTTGACCAGCGGGACTGCGGCGGCGATGGCAATGACGGCAACAGGGATGTTGACGAGCAGGCACCAGCGCCAGTTCGCATATTCGGTGAGCACTCCGCCGAGGAGCAGGCCGACGGCTGCGCCGCCACCGGCGATCGCTCCGAACACGCCGAATGCCTTGGCTCGTTCCTTGGTGTCGGTGAAGGTGACCGTCAGGATGGCCAGTGCTGCAGGTGCGAGCAATGCAGCGAAGACGCCCTGACCTGCGCGTGCGATGAACAGCTGCCAGCCCTCTTGGGCGAGTCCGCCGACTGCGGAGGCAACGGCGAAGCCGGCCATGCCGACGATGAACGACCGCTTGCGTCCCCAGTAGTCGGCGATGCGGCCACCGAGCAGCAGCAGTGCACCGAACGCCAACGCGTAGGCGGTGATCACCCAGGTGCGGCTGGTGTCGCTGATGCCGAGGTCGATCTGCGCCTGCGGCAGGGCGATGTTGACGATGGTGCCGTCCAGCACGATCGTGAGCTGTGTGATGGCGACGATGCAGAGCACCAACCAACGGCGCTCGTAATTCGGATTCTCGGCCAGCGCCCCGTGTTCGGAGACCTGCGACATGTTTCTACCCCACTCGTACTCGTTGATTCTGGGCACGAAAAATGTCCCGACCGAAAAGGTAGGCCACTCTGTCGGCCGTGTCAAACGAACTAGTTGGTTGGCGGTAGGGTGGCCGACATGAAGCCAGACGCCAGCGCAACCCGCGCCCGCATCGTCGTCGCAGCACGCACGGAGTTCTCCGAGCACGGACTGGCCGGAGCACGGGTGGATCGCATCGCGGTTTCGGCAAAGGCGAGCAAGGAACGCCTGTACGCGTACTTCGGAGACAAGGAAGCACTCTTCCGGGCAGTAGTGGAAGACGGATTCGCGCGCTTCCTGGAGTCGGTCCCGTTCACTGTCGACGATCTCGGCGGATACGCCGCGCGCGAGTACCTGCACCTCGCCGCCAATCCCGAGGAACACCGACTGCTGCTGTGGACACAGCTTCAAGGCGGCATGGTGGTCGCGGGTGCCGACGACATCCACACAGTGATCGCCGAACGGCGACGCGCTATGGCAGCTGCACAGCAGGACGGCCTGATATCCGACGCCTTCACCGTCGACGACCTGTTCACCATGATCTTCGGCATCACCTCGTCCTGGATGACGGCTCCCGGCAGCGACTGCGGACCCGTCGACGACGCGGAACACCAGCGTCGGGCGTCGATCATCGAGGGTGCGGTGCGACGGCTCTGCACTCCGTAGCGTTGTCTATCACTCTCTAGCTTTCGGGCAAGATCGATGAATAGCAGGCTAGCGGGGCCGGCTTCCCCGCAAACGCGCGCGCGTTTGCCATACGCGCGCGAATTCGACACCGATCCGTTGGCAATTCCGAACGCGTCTGACGATTCCGCGCGCGTCTGTTCCCTTCGCGCACCTCGCAGACTCACGTGAGCCCGCGGCCCGCCAGAATTGCCGCCTCACGCTCTGCCGGGAGTCCGACGGGCGGGCGGTCAGTCCTCGTCGGCTCGCTACCGCCCAGGGACTGCAACCACGTCCACGTATCCGCGACGGTCTCCTGAATCGGACGCGTCCGAAGACCTGCGGCACATGCCTTCGAAACGTCGGATGCATGCAGCGAATCATGATCCGCGCCGGGCGGAATCCAGATCGGGAGCTCCGTCCACGGCTGCACCCCCGCAGCGCTGAGGACGTCCGGCTCCACCCAACACAGGCGAGCGTCGGACCGGGTGGCGGCGAGGCAGCACTGCAACAGCTCGCCGATGGTCGCGTGACCGGGCCGGCTCACTACGTCGTACGCACCGCCCAGCCCTCGCGCGGCAGCATCAAGGCTCCACGCAACAAGATCGCGGACGTCGATGTACTGCAGCGCCAGATCGACCGGACCGGGTGCCAGCACCTCACCGGCGCGCTCGATTCTGTTCAGCCACCACGGAAGTCGGCCGATATTTTCGTACGGCCCGAGAATCAGCCCGGCGCGGACCAGCAGCGTTCGATCGCCGAAAGCCGCAACTGCCGCTCGCTCACCGCCCAACTTCTGCCGCGCATAGTCCTCGCCGGGCCCCTGCACTGTCGGCCACGTCTCGGTCGCTCCCGCTCGCGGCGCGTCGTACACCGATCGGCTCGAAACGTAGACGTAGCTGCCGACTCGGCCGTCGAGCATCGTCGCCGACTGCGCCACCACGTCCGGTTCCCACGACCAGGTGTCGAAGACTATGTCCCAGTATCCTTCTCGGGTCTCATCCAATCCGTCGGACGAGCGCCTGTCGCCCCGAAGTTGCGTGACACGAGGATCCGACGCTGTTGTGCCGCGGTTCAGGACCGCGACATCCCACTCCAGCTGGAGAGCATGTTCGACGGCAGTTCGCCCCACGAAGTCGCTGCCGCCGAGGACCAATAGCTTCATGAATCCATTGTGCCGGTGAGCAGTCCGTCTGTTCTGCCGAACGCCGGGTTCGGATCTCTGCTGACAGCAGAGCGGCTCGAGCTACACAGGAAGCTTGCTGTGTCCCGTCTCCTTGATGGTCAGTACCGTCGCTACACCGATGACGCACACGCCCATGACCCAATACGCCGGTGACATGGCATTGCCCGTCGATTCGACCAACTGGGCCGCTACGTAGGGGGCCGTTCCACCGGCCGCGATCGTTCCGATGTTGAAGCCCAACGACACTCCGGTGTAGCGAACTGCCCGAGGAAAGAGTTCGGTGAACAGCGGGAAAGCCGGGACCTGCACCACACCGTTGAGCACCATGTAGACGAAGTAGACGACGCCGACGATCAGAATGCTCGACGTCGCACCGAGAATCATGAACACCGGCAGCGCGATGATCACGTAGGCCACGTAGCCGAACAGCAGCACGGGTTTGCGGCCGAACCTGTCGGTGAGCATCCCGCTCAGCGGGAATGTGGCGCAGGCCAATGCAATTGCCACGGCCGACGTCCAGTACACCGAGTCCTTCGAGAAGCCGAGGTCGTTGATCAGATACACACTGAAGTAGGTCAGTCCGATGTATCCGGATCCGTTCATGGCGATCGCGATGCCGACGACGCGGAGCACCGACCACGGTTGCTTCTTCACCACGTCACTCAACGGGCTCTTGGCGACCTCGTTCTTGGCTGCCATTTCCTCGAACTCCGGGCTGTCCTCGAGCTTGAGTCGCACACGGAGACATACGAACGCCAGGGGCAGGGCCAGTAGGAACGGGATGCGCCATCCCCACGACGACATCTGTTCGTCGGTCGTGATCAGAGCCACGAGCCCGACGACGGCCGCAGCGACGGCAAAGCCGAGAGTCGATCCCACCGGCGTGAAGGACCCGAAGAATCCCCGACGGTTCGGCGGTGCCGACTCCGCGATGTACGTTGCGGCACCTCCGATCTCACCGCCCGCAGAGAATCCCTGGGCGAGCCTGATGATGACCAGCAGAACGGGGGCCAGCACCCCGACACTCGAGTGTGTCGGCAGCAGGCCGAGAATTCCGCACGCGACACCCATGCACACCACGGTGATGACGAGAGCGTGCCGACGACCCTTGCGGTCCCCGAGCCGACCGAAGAAAATTCCGCCGAGCGGACGGGCGACATAGGCGACGCCGAATACGGCCAAGGTCGCGAGAATCGACACGCCGGGACTGGTGGATGGGAAGAACAGCGGCGCGATGATCACCGCGAGAAAGCCGTAGACCGCGAAGTCGTAGTACTCGATGAGCGTACCGACACCTCCGGCAATCGCAGCTCGACGCGCAGTCGTGGTGTCCGCCTTGGGCGGAGCGACTCCTGCGCGGGAGTGTTCGGTGTTCGTCATCGCGCTGATCCTTCTGTGAGTGGTTGCGTGCTTCGGTGTTCGGAGAGAAGAAGTTCGTACGAACCGCCTGCTTCGATGACAGCGACGGTTCGGGCGTTCGGTGGACGGCCGGCGATCGTGGTGCCGTCCTGCTTCGACACCTCCGCACGCCGCCAGTCGAGTCTGACATCGTCACCGACGGCCACCGCGTCGGATATTCCGGGAACGGTGATCAGGGGCATACCGTTGAAGGTCTCGCCACGCCAGAATCCCGGTGAGAAGGATTCCGCCACAACGGCACTGATACCCAGGTTGCGAAGCGCCACCATCGGCGGATAGTGCGGATGTCCATAACCGAAGTTGCGTCCTCCGACGATGATGTCTCCGGGGCGGACTCGATCGACGAAGCCCGGGTCGTACGCCGTCATGCAGACCGACCGCAGGTGGTCGGGGTCGTAGGACTTGATGTTGGCCACTCCCACGACGAGATCGATGTCGAAGTCGTCACCGAATATCCACGCGACCGCGCCGTCGATGACGTCGGGCGGGGGCGGGTACGCGCTCATGACCCCACCTGCGCGATCGTCCCGGCGAGGGCGCTGGCCGCGACGGTGAAGGGCGAACCCATGTAGATGTTGGCGTCGGAGCTACCCATTCGCCCGGAGATGTTGAGCACCCCGGTGGAAATGCAGTTCTCGCCGGCCGCGAGAGGCTTCTGGTAGCCGAAGCAGAAGTCGCAGCTCGACACCGCGATGTGTGCGCCCGCCGATCGCAGGATGTCCAGCAGCCCTTCGCTTTCGGCCTGATCGTGCACCTTCTGGGAGGTCGGCACGACGTTCAGCTCGACGCCGGGAGCGACGGTTCGCCCGTCGAGCACCAGAGCCGCTGCGCGCAGGTCCTCGATGCGGCCGCTGGCGCAGGAGCCGATGAACGCCTTCGTGATCGGGATTCCGGCCAGATCGGCAGCGGTGTGCGTGTTGGCAGCACGGGCCGAACCGGGCTGCACCACCTGCGGCACGATGGTCGACAGGTCGATGGTGTGGTGCGCCGCGTAGGTGGCACCCCCATCGGGAAGCACGGGGGTGAACGTCCGCCGGGCGACGTCATGGGCGTAGGCGAGCGACAGCTCGTCGGGTTCGAAGATCGCCGAGACCGCTCCGGTGAACATCGCCATTCCGCACAGCCCCTGGCGGTGGTCGATCTTCATCGACCGCGCTCCGGGGCCACCGAACTCCATGACCTGGTGGGCGCATCCGTCGGCACCGACCAGGTCGATGATCGTGTGAACGAGATCGCGACTGTCGACGCCGGCACCGAACTCACCCACGAGGTCGAACCGCGTGGTGGCCGGGATGTCGACGTACAGCTGACCCGTCACCCAGGCCTCGATCAGATCGCGGCGGATGCCCCAACCCAGTGCGCCGAAAGCACCGATTCCACTGATGTGCCCGTCGAAGTGGACAAGGAAGTCTCCTGGCGTCGCGAGTCCGAGTTCGGCAGTGAGCTGGTGGCCGATGCCCCGCCCCTCGTGCAGCTCGATGCCGTAGAACTCGCACCAGTCTCGCGTGACCTGATGCACCTCTTGCTCTTTGGCATTCTTCTTGGTGAGCATGTGGTCGATGAAGACGACGTACCGGGAGGGGTCGACGAGTTCGGTGATACCGAAGTCCTCGCGCATCTGCCGGAACATCACGTCGGTGTAGCCGGGGAAGTCGTAGGCGATCATGCGAGCGGGCCTGACGGCGTGATTCTCTCCGGCATGCACCACATCGGCATCACAGGTTCGGCCGAGGATCTTCTCGACCATCGTCAGTGCGTCGGAGCTCATGCCGATCACACCTTCGCGTCGGCGGGAAGGTACTTGCGTTGCGCTGCTTCCACTTCCGGAAAGCCGATCAGATCGACGAACTCGTGGTGCTGCAACGCGTCGGCGCTCACGTCGGCCGGCGCTTCGCCGCCGGCGAGTCGGCGCAGAGCCTCACGAGCGGCTCCGGTGGCGGCCATCAGCACCTGGGTGGGCAGGAGAGCGAGTCGAACGCCGATCTGCTGCAACACGTCCGGGGTGAACTCGCGCTCGGTCCAGGTCGACGCGGTCAACGTCGCCATCAGCGGGACGCCTACGGCGTCGTGACAGCGAGCCCACTCGTCGGCGGTCTCGAAAGTCTTCGTGACCGGCATGATCATGTCGGCACCGGCGTCGACGTATGCGGTGGCGCGTCGGATCGCGTCGTCGCCACGCGCATCGGTGCGGGCGATCATCAGGACGTGGTCCGGAAGCGAATCCCGCACCGCGCGCACCTTGCCCGACGCTTCCTCGATGCTGATGAGGTCCACCGGCTCGCCCACGCAGATGGGGCACTTCTTGGGCGAAAGCTGGTCTTCCATGAAGACGCCCTGAACACCTGCGGCGGCGAACCGGGCTGCTGTCCGCGCCGCGTTGACGGCGTTGCCGTAGCCGGTATCGATGTCCGCCACGAGGGGGAGGGAAGACGCTTCGCCGATGGTGCGTACCGCCTGAAGGTTCTCGGTCATCGTGTACAGCTCGGCGTCGGGGAGTCCGAGGGCAGCCGACACTGCGAATCCGGAGGCGCACAGGGCCGAGAATCCGGCCTGCTCGGCGAGCTTGGCGGTCAGCCCGTCCCACACGCCGGGGGCGTACACGAGTCCCTGTTCGGTCAGTTCTCTGAGTGTCGCAGTCATACACACCATCCATTTCGTATTGCGGAACGCATTCCGAAACTAGAGTGGTGGCGATCACAAGTCAAGGGGGGTTCGTAGGATGGCGGCATCACTTCCCAGTCCGATCGAAGGAGCACACGTGGCATCGCCCATCGAGTCCGACGCCAACGCCGGCCGCGACATCGTCGGAGCGGTGGTCAAGGCGTGCAGGCTGCTCGAGCACTTCGACACCTTGCATCCGGTATGGACACTGAACGACTTGACGACAGCAAGTCGAATGAACAAGACCACCGTGCACCGGTTGATGACCACGATGATCCACGCCGGCTGGGTGGACCGAACGCCCGAGGGCTCGTACCGAATTGCCATGCCCGTTTTCGAGATCGGATCGTCGGCACTGACGCAACTCGACATCCGCGGTGCCGCGCAACCGTACCTGTCGGAGATAGCCGAAAAGTTCGGTGACACTGCGTATCTCATGGTACCTGCGGACGAGGGCGCCGTCTGCATCGATCGCCATGAAGGAAGCAATCCTCTTGTGGTCGCTGGCATTTCGATCGGTTCGGTTCTCCCGTATCACGCCACCGCAGGCCCGATGGCCATGCTGGCGTTCTCCGCTCGGATTCGCGACCGATGGCTCACCGAAGACCTACCTGCGTTCACGGATCGAACGCCGACCGCGCCGGACGAGTTGCTGACACGTCTCGAACAGATCCGAGCGCAGGGGTACGCATTGAGCAACTCGGACTACCTCACCGGCGTCGCGGCGGTCGGAGCACCGATCCTCGGGCGAGGCGGCGCGGTCGTTGCATCGATCAGCGTGGGCGGCCGAGCGGAGACATTCGAGGGCGATGCCCTGAGAGAGAAGGTGTCCACGATTCTTGCCTCCGCAAAGGGCCTGTCCCGTGTGGCAGAGGCGCTACCTGCGCCGGGGCGAGAACATTGAACTATACGTACATCTACCAGGTGGGCTAGAGAGCCGAATACTCACCTACCGATTCGATCGATCAGTTTCATGGCGTCGAAGGGTGCATATCCTTTGACGTCGTTGTCGAAGTACACGTGGACGTCTCGGCCCGTGGCCGTCCAGTCCGAGATCTTCGCCGCCCACCGATCGAGCGCCGCATCCGTGTAGCCGCTGGCATACAGCTCCTCGTCACCGTGCAGGCGGGCATACATGAAATCGGCTGTCGGAGTGTCGACGTACGGATACTTGCCGGCGGTGTCGGCGACCACGAACGCAATATCGTTCTCGCGCAACAAGTGCACGGCCTCGTCGGTCGCGAAGCTCTGATGCCGGGCCTCCACGCAGTGCCGCAGGACACGAGACGACGGAGGCGGCAACAACACCCGATCCTCGGCCAGCTTGTCGTCGCGAGACTGCGCCAGAGCGACTGCAGCGGAGACTGTTCGGGGCAACACGGCGAAGAAGTCCGACATCTTCTGCGCGTCGAATTCGAGGTTCGGAGGCAACTGCCACAGGAACGGTCCGAGCTTGTCGCCCAGCGTCAAGACCCCGGTGGCGAAGAAGTTCGCGAGGGCTGCCTCGACACCGACGAGCCGCTTGATGTGGGTGACGTATCGACCGCCTTTGATGGAGAACACGAAGTCGTCCGGCGTCTCGTCGTGCCACTTGGTGAAGCTCGACGGCTTCTGCATCGCGTAGAAGGTGCCGTTGATCTCGATCGACGTCAGATGTTCCGACGCGTACCCGAGCTCCTTGCGGTGGGCCAAGCCCGCCGGATAGAAATCACCTCGCCACGGCGCGTACGTCCAACCGGAGATGCCGATCAGGACTCGGGGTCGATGCGACGCGGGCATGGACAGACTGTAGACGGACGCGCGGAGAGGTACCGCCAGGCCGTGATCGCCAACTAGCTGGCACCACCATCGCCACCGGACCATAATCGGTCTCTATGCGGTCGGGTGGACGAGCGGTGGTGTTGACGCTGGTCGCTGCCGGCGTGTGGCTCTTCGCGACGCCACCGCTCGATCCCGGAACCGCAGATTTCGTCGCCACCCCGGCACCCGTCGCACCCGTCGTCGAACCGCCACCGCTGACGCTCGACGAGCTGTCGACTCGCGTCGATCCCACCGTCGTCACCCTCTCGGCGTCCGCAGGATTTTCCGGGGTCGCGGGCACGGGCTTCGTCGTCGCCCCCGACGGAATCGTGCTCACCAACTTCCACGTCGTCGAGAACGCCACCGAGATCAGCGCAGTACACATGGGGAACGGACTGATCTACGACGCCACCGTGTTGGGTTACGACAAATCTCGTGACGTGGCGGTCGTGCAGTTGATCACCGCGGCCGACCTGCCGGTGGTCGAGCTGGCCCCGGACCCACTTCCCGAGGTGGGTGATGCGGTGACCGCCGTCGGGAATGCCTCGGGGGCGGGGGTATTGGTTCCTGCTCCCGGTGCGGTGACCGCCCTCGATCAGCAGGTGCGTACGCGCAGTTCGGTGGACGGATCGGGAAATACGTTGGAACGAATGATTCGCGTCGATGCCGATGTGCGAGCCGGGGATTCGGGCGGACCTCTCTTCGACGCCTGGGGTCGTGTGGTGGGCGTGAACACCGCGGGGCTGTCCGACGAGGCACGCAACGGCACCGAGTTCTCACCCCCACAGGCGCCCGAGGCGTATGCCGTTCCCATCGCCGAGGCGGTCTCGGTCCTCGATCAGGTGCTCGCCGGCCGCTCGGGCGGCACCGTACATGTCGGCCCCACACCGTATTTCGGAGTCTCGGTGCGCGATGTGTCGGTTTTCGAGAACAAGCCGGCGATCGGGGCGGCCGTCGTGACGGTGACGTTCGATTCCCCGGCGGAGGTGCTGGGATTGTCTGCGGGGGACGTCATCGTGACGTTCGACGGCACCGCGATCGGATCCTCATCGGACCTGGCGGAGGCGCTGCTCGGACGTCGCCCGGGCGAATCCGCCGTCGTCGAATGGGTCGATGATATCGGCGTGACCAGCTCCGGCACAGTCACACTCGCCGCCGGAACACCGACTGCGTAGGGGTCGTCAATCCTGCAGCACCGACAACACATTGCCCGCCGGGTCCGTGAACCAGGCGATCAACGGTCCGCCGTGGCGAAAGATTCCCTTCTCGTCGGTGCCCATCTCCGGATACTGTGCAAACACAACCCCTTTCGCAGTCAGAGCGTCGACTGCGCTCTCGATATCGGCAACCGGGAAGTTCAGGATCGTGTACTGCGCGGGCACGTGTGCGGGTCGCGGATAGATCAGCACGATCGCCCCGGTCCCGAGGTGTAGCTCGAGCATGCCCATCTCGTTCTCGGTGACCGTCAGTCCGAGGGTCTCGGCGTAGAACGTGCGCGCCGCCTGCAGGTCGTCGACGGCGAACCCCGAGAACGGTTGCCTGGTCAGCTCCAGAATTGTCATCGTCGAATTATCGCGCTCTCGCACGTGCCGCGGGCGGATATCCGAGTAGCGTGGATCTCGTGACTATTCGCCTCGGTTACCAGATGCCCAACTTCAGCTACGACGGTTCGGTCGCAGAGCTCTTTCCCCAGGTCATCGCGCAGGCGCGCGAGGCCGAAGCGGCCGGGTTCGACACCGCATTCGTGATGGATCACTTCTACCAACTTCCCGGAATCGGCAAGCCCGACGAGCCGATGCTCGAGGCCTACTCCGCGCTGTCCGCCCTTGCGACGGCCACCGACACCATTCAGCTCTCCGCCCTGGTCACCGGCAACACCTACCGCAATCCGGCGATCCTGGCCAAGACCGTCACCACGCTCGACGTCGTGAGCGGCGGTCGCGCGATCCTCGGAATCGGAGCCGGCTGGTACGAACTCGAGCACCAGAGCTTCGGACTCGAGTTCGGTACCTTCACCGACCGTTTCGAGCGACTCGACGAGGCATTGCAGATCATCGAACCCATGCTGCGCGGCCAGCGTCCGACGTTCGACGGCCTCTGGTACCAGGTCGAGAACGCGATGAACGAGCCGCGCATCCGCGACGATCTGCCGATCATGCTCGGCGGTGGCGGCGAGAAGAAGACCTTCGGCTTGGCCGCCCAGTTCGCCGACCATCTCAACATCATCTGCGACGCAAACGAACTGCCGCGCAAGATGGCTGCCGTGCAGGCCCGATGCGAGGAGGTCGACCGCGACCCCAAGGACCTCGAAACGAGCTTCCTCGCCTTCGTCATCGTCGACGAGGACGGCGACAAGGCCAAGGAGTTGCAGCGCGAGTTCGTACTGAAGCAGGGCCTCGATCTGACGAACCTGTCGGAGGAGGACGCGGCGAAGGCCACCGATCGCCACTTCTGCGGAACCCCCGACGACGTTGCCGAGCAGGTGCAGAAGCGCGTCCTCGATCAGGGCGTCGACGGCATCATCATCAACCTGATCACCAACGGACACCAGCCGGGAGCCGTCGAACTGGCAGGTAAAGCCCTGAAGCCGCTCGTCTAGATATTTTCTCCAGCAGTAGCCGCGGGGGCGCGTGCAGTGGCATAGTTCCCCCGTGGCTCAGCTGAGGATGAACGGGCACCGCGTCTTGGTCGCCGACCTGACCGGCGACTCCCTGCGCGCAATGTCGGGCTCGATGGTGGCCTACGAGGGTGATGTCGCCTTCAAGAGTGCCGGCATGGGTGGTGGCGGCGGACTTCGCGCCGCACTCAAACAGAAGGTGACCGGCGAGTCGCTGTCTCTGATGGACGTGTCCGGCAAGGGCACCGTGTACTTCGCCGTCGACGCTCAGGACATCACTCTCGTCGAGGTCCAAGGCGACAACCTTCACGTCGAGTCGTCCCAATTACTCGCTCTCACAGGGCAATTGAAGACGGACATCAAATTCTCCGGTCTACGCGGCGCGAGTTCCGGCCAGGGACTGTTCACCACCGTCGTCAGCGGATCCGGCACTGTCGCATTGCTGTCCAAGGGTGGGCCGATCATCGCCCTCGCCGTCGATCCGCAGTACCCACTCGTCGTCGATCCCGACGCCTTCGTCGCCCATCGCGGCCAGTTGAACCAGAGCTTCGTCACCGACGTCACGTGGCGTTCCGCCATCGGCGGCGGTAGCGGCGAGGCGTTCTCCCTCCGCTTCGACGGCCAGGGCGTCGTCTACATCCAACCCGAGGAGCGCTGACGTGCCGCTCGAACTCGTCAACAGCAAAGTCGTGAAATCCGTTCTGGCACCGAATCAGAACGTGCTCGCCCGTCGTGGAGCGATGCTCTACTACACCGGCGACGTCCGGTTCGTTCCGCACTCGATGGGCGGCTCGGCCGGTGCCATGCCGGGCATGGGCGGCGTTGCAGGCATGGCCGGGCGGATGATGGCGGGCGAGCACGTGGCGATGATGGCAGCCGAGGGGCAGGGCGAGGTCTTCTACGGTCATGCCGGGTTGTACATCGAGGTGATCCACCTCGACGGTTCGTCGATGCTCACCGTCGAAGCCGATCGACTCCTGGTGCACGACGGCTACCTCCAGAGTTCCATCGTTGCTCTGACCTCGCAGGGCGGCGTCCGTGGAGCAGTGCGCGGCGCGATGACCGGGCAAGGCCTGTTCACGACACAGCTCACCGGCCAGGGCAGCGTTGCGGTTCTCTCGCACGGCGGCGCGACTCCGCTGCAGGTCGGGCCCGATCACCCCCAGGTCGTGGTGGATCCGCAGGCGTACGTCTGCCACATCGGCAACATCAACGTCGACATCTCCGCGAACGTCGGGTGGCGCGACGCCGTCGGCAAGGGCAGCGGCGAGGCGATCCAGTTGAAGATGACCGGCATGGGCACCGTGTGGGTGCAGGCGTCCGAGCAGAAGTTCTAGGAGGGACACCCCATGGGTCTGGACATTCACACCCCGTACACGCTGCCGGTCAACGACAACGTCCCCGGCAACGACTACGCGTTCTGCGTCGAGCTCGCCGGCCAGCCGTGGTTCACGTCGAAGGGCGCGATGATCGCGTACTACGGCAATGTTCGCTTCGAACCGCTCGGGCAGACGTCGATGCCCGCCATTGTCGCGGCGCGGTTCTCGTCGCCGCTGTACTCGAACGACTGGGTACTCGCGCAGGGCCAGGGCAAGCTGATCCTCGGCGATCGCGGGTTCAACATCAACAGCTACGACCTCGACGACGGCAACCTCACCATCCGGGCCGCGAACCTGCTCGCGTTCGAGCCGACTCTGGATCTCAAGCAGTCCATCGTCCCGGGATTTCTCACTCTGCTCGGTACGGGCAAGTTCCTGGCCTCGTCCAACGGCCCCGTCATGTTCGCCGAGCCACCGCTGCGTATCGACCCGGAAGCCCTTGTGGGATGGGCAGATTGCCCGTCACCGTCGCATCACTTCGACGCCGACTGGATGCAGAACTTCCTCGGTGCGGCCCGCGGATTTCTCGGTGCCAACAGCGGCGAGGAGCGGCAGTTCGACTTCACCGGTGCCGGCACAGTGCTGATCCAGTCCAGCGAAAAGGTGCTCAACGATTCGCATCTGTTGCGCTACATCGAATCGCAGACGGTCTCGCTGGGCCAGAACTCCTTGCGAGCGCTGCACAACACCATCGGTGCCCGACTACAGCAGTAGCGCGGCTCGCAGCACCTCGACGGTATGCACGGCGGCTGTTCGGAGAAAACGCGCATACTGGAGTATCACCTGAGGAGGTACCGCCATGGCCAACCAAGGACCCTTCGGATTCGGATCCGACGACTTCGACAAGTTCGCTCGTGAGGCAACCGAGGGACTACGTGAGGTGGTCGGCTCACTGTTCGCATCCAACGCCGGGGCACCCAAAGCTCCGCCTGAGCCCGAAACCACAGGTCAGAAGGGTGACGGAGTCTGGGCGATCTACAGCGTCGACGACGCCGGATCACCCCAGATCGACCAGCTCTACGCCACCGAACTCGATACGCTCCGTGCACACAAGGACAACACCGACCCGCGTCGACGCGTCCGCTTCCTGCCCTACGGCGTGAGCGTCAGCGTTCTGGAGGACTGAATCGGGTGCACTGGACCGCGCTCAGCGCGGCTGGCTGCACCGGATTCATGCATGCTCGACTCGGACTGCGGCGATACCCGGACCTCACGGGTACCGATCGGTGCCGCAAACCGCGATGCAGGAGTGCGAGTCGGTCTCGAACAGAAGATTCGCGGGTTTCACGATGGCTTTGCTGCGCCGCGCCCGAAAAGTGCCAAACGGTCTATTTTGAGGCAGACTCTGATGCGAACGATGCCACTCGACGACGAGGAACCTTCATGCGAACGACATTGCGCACCTTGACCATTGCCTCGGCTTGCACCACCCTCGCCCTCGTTGCACCCGCGTCGGCCCTCGCGGCCGAACCCGGGGACATCACATTCTCGTTCGCGGTCGACGGAACCAGCGTGACCAATACGATCACCAATTCCTCGGGCACGGTTATCGGCTGTGGAACATCGCTCGCACCTGCGCCGAACGGTGTTCTTCCTCCGGTCCTCGAGGTGATCGGCAACGGGCAGTCCCTGTACACCAACGGAGACACCCAGCCGGGTTCGACGGTCCAGACGATTACCGACGTCCCGGCCGGCTCCTACGTGGCGCTGGCATCGTGCACTTCCGTCGACGGGGACACCACCACCGCATGGATCTCGGATTACCCCGGACTCGACGAATTTCTGAACGGGCTTCCCTGGACTTCATACAAGGTGGAGCAGTCCTCCACTGTCGTCACCGTCGAGCCGAGTACGCCGGCCCCCGATCTCGGATCCATACTGGACAGCGGTAGCGCCGCCAACTGATCACACAAGAAACGCGACTACCGCATCCACTGCATGGTCGACGCCACCGTGCGCCCGCACCTCTGCACTGATCCCCGTTGCGCGTGGTGCGAATTCGCGAGCTTCGGCAACGGCGTCGGCCAGGACCGCAGCCGTGACCTTCTCGAATTCCAGGTGCACGCCTACCCCGAGTTCGGCGAGCATCGCGGCGTTGCCGAATTGATCGACGGCCTGCGGGACCGCGACGGTCGGCACACCGAACCACAGCGCCTCGGTACACCCACCCATCCCGGCGTGGGTGATGAACACGGTGGCAGCGTCCAGCACCGCGAGCTGCGGAACATGTTCGTGTACTTCGATATTCGCGGGTAGCTCTCCGAGCACGGCCGGGTCGACGCGTCGGCCGATGGAGATCACCACGTGCCAGTCTGTGTTCGCGAACGTCTCGATGCACAGGCGGTAGAACTCCGGTCGCTCGTTGAATCCGGTGCCGAGGGAGATGTACAGGACAGGCGCGTCGGGTGCCGTCCAGCTTCGGTCCTGCAGGCGTACCGGATCGAGGCACGGCCCGACGAACTGCACCGAATCCGGTACCCGATCCGCATGGGGCTGCATCACTTTCGGGATCAGCGACAGACAGTGCTGCGGGTAGGTGATCCACTCCCACGGATCGGCGTCGATGTCGTTCTCTCGCAACCAGGCTGCATAGGTTTCGCGATACGCAACGCCGGTCGGCGACTCTCGAATGGAGGTCATCCCATCACCGAGGTCCTCGGCGTATCCATCCCACGCCACATACGTCGGCGACAGTTGCACTGCCGTCACCCCGTATCGCACACCGAGGACGGGTGCCGTCATTCCGCCGATGTCGTACAGGAACAGATCCGGCTGATCGTCGTCGTAGAACGCGGTGAGCACGGGATACGACGCAATTGCCTCGTCGAGGAAGACCTGCATCGCCGCCGCCGGATCGTCCGGCCACGACGCCTCTCCGTCGGGAAGTATCGAGGTGAACGGCACCACTTCGACTCCCGCGGGTTCGACCACGTGTCGCAGAGAATCACCGACGGCATAGGTGACGCGATGCCCGCGCCGGACCAGCTCGGCTATCACGGCCAGCGATGGATAGATATGACTCGGGGCCGTCGTGCCGATCATGGCGATGTGCATGGTGCCCACCGTAAGGCGCATCGCGTGCGGAGAGCTAGTGGATTTCGTTGGCGATCAGATCCAGCAAGCCGGGAAATCGATCGTTCAGCTCCTGGCGTCGCAGCGTCACTTTGCGGCTGTTTCCGCGATCGACCTGGAACACGAGTCCGGCTTCCCGCAGCACTCGAAAGTGATGCGTCAGAGTCGATTTGGTGACGCCGAGCTCGAACGACATGCAGGTTCGCTCGGCACCGTCGTCGTCGCCGACGAGTTCGGTGACCACTTTGCGCCGCAGTGGATCCGCCAGTGCAGACATCACCGCGCCGAGTTGCATTTCCTCGGGCTCCGGATGCCCGTTCTCGTCTGCCATGAGCTCCTCCCCACAACAAGGTACGACTTGCGCCGTACCTTCAAACCTGGTCTAGTACGAAAACCATCGTACCTAAGCCAAGGGGGATCCATGAGAGCAGTTCTGCCGGTCGTACTCGCAGCACAGTTCGTCGTACCGATGTCCATCTCGGGCACCGCCATCGCGCTCCCGGTGATCGCCGCAGATCTCGGCTCCGATCCGACACCGCTGCAATGGGTCGTCAACGGCTTCAACGTTGCCTTCGCGTTGTTCACCGTCGTCTGGGGTGCGGTCTCGGATCGCATCGGCCACCGCACGTCGTTCCGCATCGGCGTCGTGCTCACGGCTGTCGCCAGCCTGGCCAGTGCACTGGCACCCTCCTTGCTCCTGCTCGACGCCGCGAGAGTCCTCGCCGGCATCGGTGCCGCAGCAGTACTGGTGGGCTCGACGTCCATTCTTTCGCTGCATTTCGAGGGGACCGAACGAGCGACGGCGTTCGCCCTGTTCGGCACCGTGAACGGACTGGGGTTGGCACTCGGGCCGACCATCTCCGGACTGCTGATCGCCGTGCTCGATTGGCGTGGAGTGTTCGCCGCTCAGGCACTCGTCCTTCTGGTCGCGGCCGTCGGCACCCTGGCCCTGCCGGCACTACGCACCCCCACCACACCATCGACACTGCTCGATTTCGGCCTACTGCGTAACCGTCGTTTCCTCGCACTGTGCCTGGTACCGGTCGCCGGAGCCATCGGATTCGTCACCCTGCTCACCTATCTGCCCGCTGCGCTCAGCGCCGTCGCGTCTCTGACGCCGGGACGGGCCGGACTGTTCATGCTGGCGATGACGATTCCGGTACTGATCGCTCCGTTGACGGTCGCCAGAGCGATCACCGCCTTCGAGGCCGTCACCCCGAACCGTGTGATCGGCACGAGTCTCGGCTTCCTGGTACTCGGGAATCTCGGCATGCTGGCCCTGCAACCAGGCGTCTCGCTCGCCGCCGTCGTGGTCCCGATGATTCTGTTGGGGCTCGGATTCGGGCTCCCGATCGGGCTGGTCGACGGCGAAGCACTCGCTGCGGTTCCGCCGCACAGCAGCGGCACCGCAGCAGGAGTACTCAATCTCTTCCGCATCGGTAGCGAGGCCGTGATGGTCGCCGGCTACGCCTGGCTGCTGACGATCCTCGTCCGCGGACGTGTGCCCGGCGAGGCCGACGCCGAGGCAGCGGCGGCCGGGCAACCGGGGTTCGCCGACGCCTACGCCCACGCCTTCACCGAAGTCATCGCCCTGGTGGTGGTCGCCGTGGCCGTCACCGCAGCGCTGATCGTCGTGCTTTCCCGGACGGGCAGGTCCGACGTATCGTCGGCGAATGTCCTTTCTGAAACCGGTGACCCTCACTGACGATCTCGTGACCCTCGAGCCGCTGAGCCACGATCATCTCGAAGGTCTGTGCGACGCCGCCCGCGACGGCGAGCTGTGGAATCTCTGGTACACCAGCGTGCCGAAGCCCGAGGAGATGGCCGCCGAGATCGACCGTCGACTCGGACTGCTCGACGCAGGCACCATGCTTCCGTTCACGCTGCGCCGCAACGACACCGGGCAGATCATCGGAGCGACGACATTCTGCAACGCCGACGCCACCAACCGTCGCGTCGAAATCGGATACACCTGGAATGCCCGCTCCGCGCACGGAACCGGCACCAATCCCGCGAGCAAACTGCTGCTGTTGACGCATGCATTCGAGGAACTGGGATGCATCGCCGTCGAATTTCGTACCCACTGGATGAACCTGCAGTCGCGGACGGCGATCGCGAAACTGGGTGCGAAGCAGGACGGAATTCTGCGCAATCATCAACGCATGTCCGACGGTTCGTTGCGCGACACCGTCGTGTTCTCGATCATCGAATCCGAATGGCCCACCGTCCGCAACGAACTCCGCAGGCGTACCTCACGGTAGGTTGACCCCATGCGTGTGGATGGGCGGGACATTCCCGTAGCGGGAAACCTGCTTCAGCCGCTGGTGCGGAGAACCAGCGACATCATTCGGGTCGTATCGGCCGCGGCACTGCTGGGCGTGGTGATCGCCGGTTCGCTGATCACCAGAAATCAGTGGGATGCGCTCGAGCAATCGGTCTCGAACATCGTCGGCGTGCTCAGTCCCGACCAGTCCAATGCCGTCTACATCGTCTACGGCGTCGCCATTCTCGCGCTCCCGTTCGGCGTCCTGATCGGACTGATCGCCGGCCGCAAATGGAAACTGCTCGCCGGGTACGCGGCCGCGGCACTGCTGGCCGCCTTGGCGCTGTCGATCACCGGAACCGGGATCTCCACTCCCACGTGGGACCTCGACGTTCCCGAGCGACTCGACACCTTCCTCTCGCAATTCCTCGACGATTCGCGCTGGATCGCCATGTTGGCCGCGGCCCTGACGGTGTCCGGTCCCGGCCTGCCCGCACGATGGCGTCGGGCATGGTGGACGTTGTTGCTCGCGTTCGTGCCGATACACCTGGTCGTCTCCACCGTGGTCCCGGCTCGCTCGATGCTCGGACTGGCGGTCGGCTGGCTCGTCGGAGCCGTCATCGTGTTGCTCGTCGGTACGCCGGCACTGGAGGTTCCACTCGACGCGGCGGTTCGCCTGTTCCACAGTCGCGGTGTCACCGTTCGCAGCTTCACCGTCGTCCGTCCGGCCGGCCCCGGCCCGTTGGTGTTGAACGCACACACTCCCGACGCCGATGTGGTGGTCGAGTTGTACGGGCAGAATCAGCGCAGCGGCGGCGCACTGCGCCAGTCCTGGCGGTGGTTCACGCTGCGTGGCAGCGAAACTGCGCCACTGCACGCGTCGATGCGCCGGGCCGTCGAGCATCGCGCCCTGATGGGTCTGGCCATCAAGGGGTTGGGTGCGGCGGGCAGTCATCCGCTGGCGGTGGCAGCGCTGGACAGGGGATGGACCCTGTACGCGCACAGCCTGCCCATCGGTGATCCGGTCGAGGCGGAGCACGACGACGCCACCCTCGGTGCCCTGTGGACGGCCCTGAACACTCTGCACGAGAACCAGATCTCCCACGGCGATCTGCACCGCGGAGAACTGAGGATCCACGACGGCAATGCCCTGTTCTGCGGTTTCGGCCATGCCGAACTCGGTGCCTCGGCTTCCCAGATGCAATCCGACGTCGCGCAGTTGTTGCTCACCACGGCGGACCTGTTCGGCTCCCAGCGCGCCGTCGCGACCGCCATCGACGTACTCGGCTTCGAGACCGTGGTCGCGGCCTCGGGTCGATTGACCAAGTCCGCCATCCCGCCTCGCATTCGCCAGTCGGTGCGCGACGCCGACAAGACGATGAAGGCCGTCCGGCTCGAAGTTCTCGAGCAGACCGGCACCGCGAAGATCGAGGCCGAACAGGTCACCCGATTCAGCCGTAACCAGATCATCTCGCTCGTGCTGTTGATCGGATTGGTCTATGTCGCATACCCGTTCATCAGTGCGGTGCCCGCATTCGTCACCGAACTCGGTTCGGCCAACTGGTGGTGGGCTCTGCTCGGTCTCGCGGTGTCCGCACTGACGTACATCGGTGCCGGAGCTGCGTTGTGGGCGTGCGCGCTGGGCAAGGTCAGCTTCTGGAATCTGACGGTGATGCAGGTCGCCAACACCTTCGCGGCGACGACGACACCAGCGGGCGTCGGCGGACTGGCCCTGAGCGTGCGCTTCCTGCAGAAGGGTGGGCTGGGAACGGTTCGCGCGACGGCCGCTGTGGCGCTGCAACAATCCGTCCAGGTGATCACGCACGTGAGCCTGCTGATCTTCTTCAGCGTCGTTGCAGGCACCTCGTCCGGACTGTCGAACATGGTGCCGGGCAACACTGTTCTGTATCTCATCGCCGGTGCTGCTTTCGGCGTCGTCGGGACGTTCATGTTCGTACCGAAGCTGCGCCGCTGGCTGCGGGTCGCCGTCCGGCCGCAGATCAAGGAGGTCCTCGGCGAACTGGGCGAACTCGCCCGCGACCCCAAACGCTTCTCGATCATCATTCTCGGCTGCGCGGCGACGACGTTGGGTGCCGCGCTTGCACTGTGGGCCAGCATCGAGGCCTTCGGCGGCGGCACCACGTTCGTCACCGTGACGGTGGTGACCATGATCGGCGGAACTCTTGCCTCCGCCGCGCCGACGCCGGGCGGTGTGGGTGCCGTGGAGGCCGCACTCATCGGCGGTCTGGCCGCCTTCGGCGTGCCCGCCTCCATCGCCGTACCGTCGGTCTTGCTCTACCGTGTCCTGACCTGCTGGTTGCCGGTGTTTCTCGGGTGGCCGACATTACGGTGGCTCACCAAGCGAGACATGGTCTGACGCACTGGTAGCCAGCGAGTACGCCCGATTCCGGCCCAGCTCCAGGTGGCGCTGGTAGCGTTCAGTCGGCCGGGGATCTGCCCATGAGAGGTATGCCCATTTCCAGACCGGGGATTACGGTGACGGCCGAGGGCCGAACACGGTACAGACCTGGCCTCGACGCCACACACTCGAGTGTCGACGACGACTACACGTATTTCGCGAACACAGCGCGCGAGCGTTGGGTGCGGTATTTCATCGGAACCCTGACACTGTTGTTCGGCCTGTCCGGGATCCTGATGGTTCCCACCGGCATCCACTACGACGGCTTGGCGGTATTCGTCCTCATCGGGGCGTTGACGACGATTCCGGTCGCGATCGCGTGGTTCGTCAGACCATGGCCGTCGACACGTCTGGCCAATGCCTTCGTGTTCTACGCGGACGTCGGCATCGTTGGCATCCTGTTCAGCAGCACCGACCATTACGTACCGCTGGCCGGGTGCATGATGTTCACGATCGTGGCCGTCTTCACCGTCATCGCCAGCTCGTTCCGAGTCATGTGGGCTCACCTGGCAGTCTCGGTGGCGACGGTACTTGCGCTCGGCGTACTCGCGGTCGGTCAGGGAAAGAACCCGTGGCTGGTGGCAGCAACCGCAGTCACAGTCGCCACGTTGTACCTCACCCCCCTGATGATGCGGGCGTACATCCGACATCTACGTTCTCGGGCATCGGGTGCCGTCGTCGATTCGCTGACCGGCCTGTACAACCGGCGCGGATTGCTCGAGGCGATCGACGACGTCGGTACCGCGTCCACCGACTGCGCCTCGGATCGAACCCTCGGGGTCACCGTTCTCGACATCGATCGGTTCAAGGACATCAACGACAGATTCGGGCACCCCACCGGCGACGCAGTACTGATCGAGGTCGCCTCGCGACTCACCGCCGCGGTTCCGAAGACATCGGTGGTCTCGCGTCTGAGCGGCGACGAGTTCGTCATCGTGCACGTCGGTTCGCCCGGCGAGATCGAATCGACCGATCACAGGATCCGGGCCGGTCTCGACGAGAGCTTCTCCGGGCCGCCCTTCACCGCCAGTGTCGGTTCGGCCTCGGAGCTCCTAGGGAGCGAACCCGTCACCCCTACCATCGTGCGCACACTGATCGCACTGGCCGATATCGAGATGTATCGCAACAAGTCTCGACTGTCCGAGGACGACGGCAGTGCACGGGGCAGCGGCACCGGAACGCGAGCGGCCATCCGCACGCGCATCGAGACTCTGATCTCGCGAGGCGGGCCGGACGTGGTGTTCCAACCTATCTGCGACGCGGCCACCACGACGGTCGTCGGGTACGAGGCGCTCTCTCGCTTTCCTTTCGGCTACGGCCCGCCGTCGATGTGGTTCCGCGACGCCACCGATGCGGGAATCGGACCGCTTCTCGAAGTCGCGGCCATCGACCGTGCGCTGGCCGCATCCGAATCACTTCCCTGCGGCATCTTCATCTCACTCAACGCATCTGCCGACACCATTCGCTCCACCGATCTGGCTGCCGTACTGCGGCCGTTCCAGAAGAACCGACAGTTCCACATCGAAATCACCGAACACGAGCGAGTCCACGACTACCGCGCGGTCGCCCGAACCATCGAATCCTTGCGCGGGGCAGGCATCTCCATCTCCGTCGACGACGTGGGTGCAGGCTTCGCCGGACTTCGCCAGGTGGTCGAATTGCGACCCGACACCCTGAAGGTCGACTACGCACTGGTGCACGGAATCGACACCGACCCGATTCGACGGGCCGCCGCTGCATCGGTGATCGGATTCGCACACGAGATCGGCTCGACGGTCATCATGGAAGGCGTCGAAACCGAAGCGGAACTGCGGGTGGCCGTCGAACTCGGAGCAGACATGGTGCAGGGCTTTCTCACCGGACGACCTCTACCGCTGTCGGACATCAGCAGGTAGCGCTGCACCGCCGCTCTCGCAGAGAACTCAGATCGACGAATCGACGGTGAACTTAGTCAGAGTCGGCGCGGCGGCGAGCAGCGGCGGCAACTCGGCGATCTTGCCCGGTCCGGCGCGGAACTCGCGGTACTTCGCATCGGCCTCGGCCGACTCCCACGTCTCGTAGGCGATCACGTGTGCCTCGTTCTCCTCGTCGACCCACACCTCGACACCGAGGCAACCCTCGAATGCGCGAGTATCGGCGAGCACCGTCCGCAGCAACGCGCGGGCATCGGCCACGGACTCGGGCTTGAACGTCAGATCCAACAGAGCGATGAGTGCCATGGCTTCACACTAGTCATCTCAGCCGAAGTGCCAAGTAGAACTCGATTCTGTCCTCCAGTCGCGACAGATCGCGGCCGGTGAGTTCCTCGATGCGCTGGATGCGATATCGGACGGAATTGACGTGCATGTGCAGTTGTTCGGCACATCGCGTCCAGGCACCGTTGGTGTCGAGGTACACCGACAATGTCTCCACGAGATCACTGTTGTGCAGGTCGTCGTAGTCGACCAGGGGAGTCAGCAGCCTCGAGGTGAACATGCGTCGCACGTCATCGGGAACGTTGGCGAGAAGTATTGTCAACGTGGCCAATTCATCGTGCCCGACGACGCTGCAGTCCGAGCCACGGCGCTCGGCGAGCCGGCGGGCGTAGCGCGCTTCCTCGATCGCGCTTCGGATGTCGGCGGGCGCGGTCGGAGCGCTGACACCGATCGAGGTGCCGCTACCGATCAGTCCCGGCGCCAACGTGTGGACGGCTCGCCGAACCGAATCGGTTCGATCGGTTCTCGCCTCCACCAGCGCGATGGCCTCGTCGTCGACGATTCCGACCGTGATCTCCAACGGTGCCAGCACTTCTCGCAGCAGCGGGCGTAGCTCACCGAGGCGCAGGGTCTCGCCGGATGTGGCCACAGCCACTGCAGCGTAACGTGTTTCGATATCGAGTCCGATGACGTGCATCTGGGCGAGGATGTCTGCGGCCGTCGCGCCCCCGACGATCGTGCGCACGAATTCCTGCGCCAGTATTCCCGAGCCCGACAGGCGATCGTCGACGCGACTGCGCTCCACGGCCACGATCGACGCCAGCTGCCCGGCCAGGGAGAGCCTCGGCGCATCCCATGTCTGCCAATCACTTTCGAAGGCCACGAACCAATCCACGACCCGCGGTGCGGACTCTCCATCGACAGCGAACACCGAGACTCTCTGCTCTCGGCAGTACCGCGGCAGCCGCACCGACGACATGAATTCCTGCGCCACGGCCTCGGTGTCCGGCGGATTGTCGGATCCGGCGAGTACCCGTCCCGACGCAGTGACGACCCAACAGTTCATGCCCAGATCGGAGCTGACCATCTCCAGCAGCGGACCCAGCCCGCCGCCCGGGCCGGCACTTGCAACGAGACGTCGATGCCGGTCGAGCACGAGACTCAGGTCCGAGGCTCTCGCCGTCGACAGTTGCCGGACCACGCTCTCGGTGACCGTGGCGAAAGCGATGTCGGCGGGTACACGAAAGAGCGGCAGCCCGTGCTCGAGGCAGGCGTCGACCAGATCGTCGGGCACGACGCCGTCGTCGGATGCCGCCAGCGCCGAGATCCCGGCCTTGGACACCGCCCGTACGAACGTCCTCGAGTCCTCGGGGCCCGTCCGCCACATCAGGCCGGTCAAGACCAGTTCGCCCCCGCTGAGGTAGCGGCTCGGATCGAGCATGTCGGTGGTCACGACCCATCGGATGGTCGGATCGAAGTGCTCGGGAGTGACGATCGGCTGCAGTTTCAGATCGGCGAGACCAGCCAGATCACGCAGCCTCACGGTGACATCGACCTCCTCTTCGTAGGATCCTCCAAAACCTACACTGTGATCGGCGTCATACTTCGTCGTTCCTGTCTCTCGTTCCCAACGCCTCAGGCCGCTGTACTGGGTGAACACGAAGCAGGAGTGGAGCCTGCAGGAACGACCCGATGAAGAAGACAGCGAGCGGAGTACCGAATATGGATTTTCTGCGACCACAGACCTGGGGCGACGCGTTGGCCGCGAAGGCCGACGATGTCGACGCGGTGCCCATCCAGGGCGGCACCGACGTCATGGTCGAGATGAACTTCGACCTGCACCGGCCGGGCGCATTGCTGGATCTGAACCCGATCACCGAACTCACCGAATGGGAACAGCTCCCCGACGGGACGCTACGGGTGGGCGCAGGCGTGCCCTACGTTCGCATCATCGCCGAGCTCGGAGACATGCTTCCCGGCATCGCCCAGGCCTCCCGCACCGTCGGTTCACCGCAGATCCGCAATCGCGGCACCGTCGGCGGCAACCTCGGTGGCGCGTCACCCGCAGGTGATCTGCACGCGCCTCTGCTCGCGGCGGGCGCGACTGTGGAGGTCGAATCGGCCGAGCGCGGTGTACGCATGATTCCCGCGACCGAGTTCTACCTCGGCGTCAAGCGCAATTCCTGCCGGCCGGACGAACTCATCCGCGCCTTCCACGTGGCACCGGCAGCGGGACCGCAGTACTTCTCGAAGATCGGCACCCGCAACGCCATGGTCATCGCCGTCTGCTCGTTCT
The DNA here is from genome assembly GCF_002259405.1 of Rhodococcus sp. 14-2483-1-2. Lineage (GTDB taxonomy): Bacteria > Actinomycetota > Actinomycetes > Mycobacteriales > Mycobacteriaceae > Rhodococcoides. The sequence goes on from NZ_NPFW01000008.1 coordinate 109,953, forward strand.
CGATCGCGCTGTTTCCACAGGAGGGTCGCGTCGGTACCGGTCTCGGCTCCGCTGCGCCGACGCCGCGCCGGGCTTACGATGCCGAGAACTACCTCGCGGCCGAACTCGAGTGGGACGGTGCCCTCGATCCTGGGGTGTCGGAGGAATTCGGCCGATTGGTCAGTGCGGCAGCAAGTCCCATCGACGACGTACGAGGCACTGCCGATTACCGCAAGCACGCCCTGTCCGTGATGGCCCGGCGAACACTGGGTTGGGCATGGCGAGACCTCACAGCCGCACGGAAGGTGGCCTGAACATGCGAGTCAACTGCACCATCAACGGAAAAGACATGGAAGCCGACGACGTCTGGGAGGGCGAGAGTCTGCTGTACCTGTTGCGCGAACGCATGGGACTACCCGGATCCAAGAACGCGTGTGAACAAGGCGAATGCGGTTCGTGCACCGTCTATCTCGACGGCATTCCGGCGTGCGCTTGCCTGGTGGCAGCCGGTCAGGTCGAGGGCCGCGAGATTCGTACCGTCGAAGGCCTCGCCGACGGCGAGAAGCTGGACCCGATGCAAGAAGCGTTCGTCGAGTGCGGAGCCGTCCAGTGCGGCTTCTGTACGCCGGGACTGGTGGTCCAGGCTCACGACCTGATCGAACGTGTTCCCGATCCGTCCAACGCCGAGATCCGTGAATCTCTCGCCGGAAACCTCTGCCGCTGCACCGGATACGAAAAGATCCTGGATGCCGTACGGCTCGCAGCAACTCGAAAGGCCGAAGCCAAATGACCACGGTGATCTCGGGCGCCTACATCGCTCCCATCGTCGGGGACGAGATCCCCTCCGGATACCTCGTCGTCGAGGGCACCACGATCAGCGCCATCGGTTCGGGCCCGGCACCGGTGATCGCCGGAGCCGAGACGATCGACGCGTCCGGCTGCCTCGTCACCCCAGGCCTGGTGAACACCCACCACCACCTGTATCAGTGGGCGTCCCAGGGCCTGGCCAAGGACAACACGCTCTTCGAATGGCTTGTCGCACTCTACAAGCCGTGGTCCAAGATGGACGCCGAGGTGGTCGGCGGTGCCGCCGCTGCCGGTCTCGGTTGGCTCGCGAAATCGGGCTGTACCACCAGCACCGATCACCACTACATCTTCCCCAAGGGCCGAGGCGACCTGTTCGCGGCCGAGATCGACGCCGCACAGCGGATCGGCGTGCGGTTCCAACCGTGCCGCGGCTCGATGGACCGGGGTGTGTCCGACGGCGGTCTGCCACCGGACGAGGTGGTCGAATCGCTCGACGACATCCTCACCGCCACGGCCGAGGCCATCGACACCTACCACGACGCCTCCTTCGGTTCGATGCTCCGCATCGCGGTCGCGCCGTGCTCCCCGTTCTCGATCAGCAAGGAGCTGCTCGTCGAGTCCGCCACCCTTGCTCGCGCCAAAGGTGTTCGGCTGCATACTCATCTGGCCGAGACGCTGGACGAAGAAGAGCACTGCCTCGCTCAGATGAACTGCACCCCGGTCGAATACATGGAGCAGGTCGGCTGGCTCGGTGACGACGTGTGGTTCGCCCACGCGGTACACCTGCACGACTCCGACATCGCGAAGATGGCAGCCACCGGTACCGGTACCGCCCATTGCCCGAGTTCCAACGCTCGGCTCGGTGCGGGCATCGCCCGTATTTCCGACCTGCTCGCCGCCGGCGCACCCGTCGGCCTCGGAGTCGACGGCTCGGCCTCGGCCGAAATGGTGCCGCTGGCCGGCGAGGTCCGCCAGGCGATGTACATGCAGCGGGCCAAGTACGGTCCGACAGCACTGACGGCGCGTCAGGCACTCGAGATCGGAACGCTCGGCGGTGCAACGGTACTGGGCCGACAGAGCGAGATCGGTTCGCTCGAAGTCGGCAAGCTCGCCGACATCGCGATCTGGCGCACCGACGGGTTCTACTCGGCCGTGGACGATCCGGTCGTGGCCTTCGCGTACGGACAGACACCACCGCTTGCGCGGTTGATGGTCGGTGGTCGGACGATCGTCGAGAACGACGTACTGACCAGCGCACCGCAGGACGAGATAGGCCGCGCCGGAGCCGATGCGCACCGTCGCCTGATGAAACTCGCGGAGGACGTACTGTGAGCGCCCCGACCACCACACCCCGGCAAGCTCCCGCCGACATCCCGGCCCCGGGACGAGGCCGGGTCGGCGACAGTCCACTACGGCCCGACGGCACACTGAAGGTCAAGGGCGAGTTCGCGTATTCCTCGGACCTGTTCATCGACGGCATGCTGTGGGGCGCAACGCTTCGCAGCCCGCATCCCCGGGCGAAGATCGTCTCCGTCGACATCTCGAAGGCGCTGGCGACGCCCGGCGTCGAAGCCGTACTCACGCACGAGGATGTTCCGGGACGCAAATGCTTCGGACTCGACCACACGTGGGACCAGCCGGTACTGGCCTTCGACGAGGTCCGGCACGAAGGTGAACCGATCGCGCTGATCGCGGCCGATCATCCCGAGACCGCCCGGCGCGCAATGGAAAAGATCGTTGTGGTGTACGACGTTCTCGAACCTCTGACCGACGCCCGCCGCGCAGCTCTGGACCCGGACTACCCGAAGGTGCAGGAACGCGGCGGGGTGGCGCGCCATCAGCCGGTGCGTGTCGGCAACGTCGCCGCCGCCCGCGCGACCGCTGACGTGATCGTCAGCAGCGACTTCGCCGTCGGGATCCAGGATCAGGCATTCCTGGGACCCGAATCGGGACTGGCAGTTCCGGCCGAGGACGGCGGCATCGACCTCTACGTCGCAACCCAGTGGATGCACAACGATCTGGCCCAGATCGGACCGTGCCTCGGCCTGCCCGAGGAGAAGATCCGGATGACGCTCGCCGGTGTCGGTGGGGCATTCGGTGGCCGCGAGGACCTGTCGATGCAGATTCACGCCGCGATGCTCGCCATGCACACCGGCAAGCCCGTCAAGATCGTCTACAACCGCTACGAGTCGTTCTTCGGACACGTTCACCGCCACCCCGCGCAGATGCACTACGAGTACGGCGCGACCCGCGACGGCAAGCTCGTGTTCGCCGATGTCGAGATCATCCTCGACGGTGGCGCGTACACCTCGGCAACCCTCAACGTCGTGGGCAACGCAGCCTCGCTGGGCGTCGGACCGTACGTCATTCCCAACATCGAGATCGACGCCTACGGCGTGTACACGAACAATCCACCCTGCGGCGCGATGCGTGGATTCGGCGCAGTGCAAGCATGTTTCGCATACGAGTCGATGATGGACAAGCTCGGCGAGGCCTGCGGTATCGGCCCCGTGGCCATCCGGCAGATCAACGCCGTCAGCCAGGGTTCGATCCTCGCAACAGGCCAGGTCATCGAAGCACCTGCCCCACTGGCCGAGATGCTCGCCCGAGCCGAGGCGATGGAACTGCCTGCCCCCGTGGACGCGTCGGACATCCGTAATCTGCCGGGCGGGGCGTCGCAGACCACCCACGGCGAAGGCGTCGTACGCGGAATCGGATACGGCGTCGGCATCAAGAACATCTGCTTCTCCGAGAACTACGACGACTACTCCACCGCGCGCGTTCGACTGGAGGTGATCGGTGGTGAGGCAACAGCATTGGTGCACACGGCCGCTGCCGAGGTCGGTCAGGGCCTGGTGACGTTGGAGGCGCAGATCGCACGCACCGAGCTCGGCGTCACCAAGGTCGTCATCCATCCCGCCGACACCAAGGTCGGTAATGCCGGCTCCTCGTCCGCGTCGCGGCAGTCGTACATGACCGGCGGCGCAGTCAAGACCGCCTGCGAGGCTGTCCGCGAAGCGGTGTTCGTCCTGGCCGGCCTGTACCTGGGCCGCGCGGTTGCCGACCTGAGCCTCGACGGCGGCAAGATCGTCTCGGCCACCGACGGTGTACTGGCCACGATCGAGGATGTCCTCGGCGAACGGGTCATCGAGCAGACGCGTGAATTCCACCATCGCCCCACCAGCGGAATGGATCCGGTCACCGGACAAGGAGCGAGCCACACCCAGCTCGCACTGTGTGTCCATCGCGCCGTGGTGGACGTCGACGTCGAACTCGGTCTGGTCAAGGTCGTCGAGATGGCGGCCGTGCAGGACGTCGGCAAGATCCTCAACCGGCTGTCGCTCGAAGGCCAGATCCACGGCGGCACAGCGCAGGGCCTCGGCCTTGCAGTGATGGAGGAGATCGTCGTCGTCGACGGTCTCGTGAAGAACCCGTCGTTCACCGACTACCTCATTCCGACGATTCTCGACATGCCGCCCATGAAGCTGGACATCCTCGAGAACCCGGATCCCCTGGCACCGTACGGTCTTCGCGGGGCGGGCGAGCCACCCACCCTCTCCTCGACCCCCGCCGTGGTCGCGGCCATCCGCAACGCCACCGGGCTCGCGTTGACCCGCGTGCCCGTCCGACCCGAACACATCATCAACAGCTGATCCGAGTTCCATCCCCATTCGACGAAACCTTCTCCGGCACAACCGCACCGACGCCAACTCCCCCGGCACGTCGGCCCGGCCCCACGCTCGACGAGGTTGATCACGCCCTGGGAGGGCCGATCATGACCGACATACGCACATCCAGCACTCGCCAAAGTGGACGAGGTCGATCCCAGATCGACAAGTTCTTCGACATCACCGGCCGGGGCTCCACGCTCTCCCGCGAAATTCGCGGTGGCGTCACCACATTCGTGGCCATGGCCTACCTGATCGTTCTCATCCCGCTGATCATCGGTGACGCCCGCGATGTCACCGGGGCCACGCTCGATCCGGCGCAGCTGTCGACCATGGTGGCGTTGTCAGCCGGTCTGACGACCATCCTGATGGGCGTCGTCGGAAACGCGCCCCTCGCCATGGCGGCCGGCCTCGGGGTGACCCCGATCGTGGTGTTCCAGGCGGCCCCGTACATGACCTGGCCGCAGGCGATGGGGCTGGTGGTTCTCGAGGGCGTCGTCATCGTCGTCTTCGCTCTCACCGGCATTCGGCAACTCATCATGGATGCCATACCGCTCGTACTCAAGCAGGCGATCGGCGTCGGGATCGGCGCATTCATCGCGCTCATCGGCCTGGTCGACGCAGGGTTCGTCGGGCACCACGAGTCAGCAGCAACCGCGGTCACCCTCGGCACGTTCGGCAAGCTCGCCGGCTGGCCCGTGTTCGTCTTCTGCGTCGGCCTGGTCCTGATGATCATGCTGTTCGTGCGGAAAGTGCCGGGCGCGATGCTCATCGGCATCTTCGTGGCCACCAACCTGGCGATCATCCTGAACTCGGTGTTCGACATCGAACCGGAGGCGTGGGGACCGGTCGTTCCGAAGGTGCCCGATTCCATCGTCGCCACACCACAATTCGACCTACTGTTCAACGTCGACCTGTTCGGCGGCTTCGCACGGGCCGGAATCGTCACGGCGTCGGTCGTCCTGTTCACTCTCGTTCTCTCGGGCTTCTTCGACGCCATGGGCACCATCCTCGGTGTCGGCGAGGAAGCAGGCCTGGTCGACAAGCAGGGCAGGATGCCGGGATTGAGCCGCATCCTCACCGTCGACGGCATCGGTGCCATCGTCGGAGGCGCGATCAACGGATCGGCCAACACGGCCGTCGTGGAGTCCGCGGCAGGCGTCACCGAAGGTGCCCGGACCGGTCTTGCCAGCGTTGTCACCGGCGGATTGCTGACGAGCCTGATCTTCTTCACCCCGCTGGCCGGCGTGGTCCCCGTCGGTGCCGCTGCACCGGCCCTGGTTCTGGTGGGCGCGCTGATGATGACGCACGTACGCAAGATCGACTGGGAGAACACCGAAATCGCGATCCCGGCCTTCCTCACCATCGTCCTGATGCCCTTTACCTACTCGATCACCGTCGGTGTTGCAGCAGGCGTCATCTCGTACACGCTCGTTCGTCTCGCCAAAGGCAAAGCACGCCAGACGCATTGGCTGCTGTACCTGATGTCGGGTATCTTTCTGGTCTACTTCGCCCTGCACCCGATCGAAGAAGCGTTGGGAATCTCGTAACGTGAAAGAAATTGTCGATCGTCTGTCCGCCTGGGACCACGCAGGCGTTCCCTACGCGGTGGCGACGGTCATCGCGGTATCCGGAAGTGCTCCACGGCTTCCGGGTGCCGCGATGGCGGTGTGCGCCGACGGCGAGGCAGTCGGCAGCGTCTCCGGTGGCTGCGTCGAAGGCGCAGTGTACGAGCTGTGCCGCGAGGTTCTCGAGACCGGCGAATCCAAGCGAGAGTCGTTCGGCTACAGCGACATCGATGCCTTTGCGGTCGGCTTGACCTGCGGGGGAGTGATCGAGGTGTTCGTGCGCCTCGGTCCTCCGCGCGCCGTGCTCGCGGCCATCGCGTCGGACACTGCGGTGGCCACGGTCACGATGCTCGACGGCTCCGGCCAGTCGCTCGCGGTCTCGTCCTCGGCCACAATGGGTACGACCGGTTTTTCGGACGTCGACGCGGTGGTCGTCGGTGAGGCGCTGGCGATGCTGGACTCCGGCGGTACCGGTATCCGATCGGTGCGGTGCCGGCCTGACCTCGACGTGTTCGTACAGTCCTACGCCACAGCACCGCGGCTGCTGATCTTCGGGGCAATCGACTACGCAGGAGCACTCGCGCGGGTGGGCAAGTTCCTCGGGTATCACGTGACGGTGTGCGATGCTCGCCCCGTGTTCGCCACTGCTGCACGGTTTCCCGACGCCGACGAGGTCGTCAACGAATGGCCGCACAGCTACCTGGCGCGAACTATGCTCGATGCCCGGACGGTGATCTGCGTACTGACGCACGATGCCAAATTCGATGTGCCGCTGCTCGAGGTGGCCCTGCGGTTGCCCGTCGCATTCGTAGGGGCGATGGGATCGCGCAGAACTCATGACGATCGGGCGGCCCGGTTGCGTGACGTCGGGTTGACCGAGCAGGAGCTCGCACGGTTGAAGTCGCCGATCGGCTTGGACTTGGGTGCGAGAACTCCGGAGGAAACTGCGCTGGCCATCGCGGCGGAATTCGTGGCCGTGCGACGCGGGGGTAGCACGCTGCCTTTGACACGTACGGCGGGCCCGATCCACCACGACGAGGCGAATGCGAAATACGCGTAAGCCTTCGATGTAGACAACGTCCCGTCGTCAACCTTCGACTTCTGCCCGGCACCCCCGGCCGGATCGCCTCATCTATACCCCCTGCGCTTCGACTCCCCGTGCAAGACGTGGGTAGTGAATCCACCTGGACCGCCGATGAGGGGTCATCCCCCGGCACTCTCCCTTCCACCCGAGATTGCCTGCTCGAGTCGCCTGAATCGACACTTTCGGTTCTTGTCGGTGGCCCGGGTTAGTCTTCTTTCAGCTCGAACGCACGTTCTGAATTGATGCTCACCGGGGGGTGAAAAAATGGGTGCGATACCGACCGTGTCACTGAACGCGTTGACCGCTGCCGCGCGTGAGGAGAATCGGCACGCGGCCCGCAAGATCGCCGCCTGTTATCGCGTGCACTGCGACTGGATCGCCCGCGACACCGAACACAAGCACTACAGCCGATACGGACGCACCGAAATGGCTGTCGCATTGGGCTGCTCGGCGACCGTCGCCGAATCGTATGTATCCATCGGAGTCGCCCTGTACACCCGACTCCCACTGCTACGGGCAGCGTTCGAGACAGGGGAGATCGACCTCCCCCGCGTGCGGACCGCATGCCGGATCCTCGACAACCTCTCCGACGCCATCGTCACGTCGGTCGAGAAAGAGGTGGTCGAGGCGGCGCGGAGGTCGTCCCCGGGCCCGCTCGAGCAGGCGATCTGGGACATCCTGCTGCGCGTCGCACCCGAGGAAGCAGCAGCACTGCGGGAGTTCGCGAAGAAATTCCGCACCGTCACCTACAGTCCCGCCGGCGAACTCGCCCGCATCCGAGCCGAGTTGACCGCACCCGAAGCCGCCGCCGCATGGCAACTCCTCGAGGAGATGGCCGACACCCTCTGCCCGAAAGACCCGCGAGGGAAGAAGGAGCGCCTGTGTGATGCGTTCATGGCCCGCATGCACGGCGAACCCCGACTGGCATGCCTGTGCCACCGCGAGGATTGCCCGAAGAACGACACCGTGTTGCCGGATCGGCGGGTGCCGTTGACGATGATCACCGTCGATATCGCCACCCTCATCGGACTGCTCGCCAACCCCGCCTACCTGGCCGGGCATGGTTCCATCGACCCCGATCTCGCGCAGGAGCTGGCACGCAACAGCCATTGGCAGATCCTGCTCACCGAGGCGGTGACTCTTGCGGAGAAACTCGGACTGGCAGTCCAGAACCCGGAGACCGGGGAATGGGAAAAGACCTCGGACAGCGAAAAGGACGGGAGCCCAACAGAACCCGAGACGGGAACTGCGACGGACGAAGACAAAGACGCGGGCTCGGGCCCGGGCATGGCTGGAGACTCGGCTGCTGATGCGGGAATTGAGTCGGCCACGGACTCGGGTAGCGAGGCTGATTCCTCGACCGAACGAAATTCGGCCAGTTCACCTGCACCAGCAGCTGTACCTGGGAGCACCTCGGCAACCGAACCAGCAGCACCCGAGGCACCGGCAGATGAGACCGACGCGAGCGACGATGCCGAGAAGAACGACGAGTCCGCACCTACACCTGCTGCCGACCCGACGACGACTCCCAACCCAGGCGTCGCCGATCCTGTCCGGAAGCACGCAGCAACACGCGCTACCGCACCGCTGACCGACCCGCTGCCGGAAGCGACGTCGCACACCGGCCCTGAGGCAGTTGCATCGTCCGAACCCGCGTCAGCTTCACGATCACCTGCGGAACAGCCATCGCCGGTACCAGGTATCGCACCGAACTGTCCGGAATCCGGTTCGCCCACACCCGCATGCGGCTCCACAACATCCGGCCCAACGTCAACCGAAGGCCCAGCACCGGGAACAGGCTCGGCTGCCGCTGCCGCCAGCGACAACCCACGCCAACGCCGCCTGGGATCACCGACCTCCGCCGCAGCCCTGTTCTGCACCCACACCCCCGTCGGCCGGGGCACACGGCACAGCTCTGCCCTCGATCTCCCGACACTGAACCGCGCCGCCCTGAACCACGCCGCCCTGAACCATTCGGAACTCGGGCGTTCGGGCAACCGCACCGGCTGTACACCCGCCGGCATCTACATCGGCAACGCATCCCTCGCCGCAGCACTCGAAGCCGCGATCGCCGCCGACCCCACCCTCGGCACATCCGTCGCACGCGACCCACTCACCGACCGCGCCCTGATCTGCCGACCCGACACCCTCACCACCGCAGCCGTCCGACTACGCGACAAACACTGCCGCTTCCCCGGCTGCCACCGCCCCGCCGCACGCTGCCAACTCGACCACATCACCCCCTTCGACCACACCAACCCACTCGGCGGAGGCTGGACCACCGTCAACAACCTCCAATGCCTCTGCGAATACCACCACAGCGTCAAAACCGCCGGCTACTGGACCGCCACCATGCTCCCCGGCGGAGCCATCCTCTGGAGATCCACATCCAAGACCACACGAATCACCCTGCCCACCAACGGCACAGCTGTCCCCATCCTCGGCAACGACCTCACACCACACATCCCCACCCGACCGACACGATCCGGCATCATCGCCTACCCCGACCCACCCGACAACCAGGACCCCGAGACCGACGACACGGCAACACCGCCGTTCTAGTTGCGCGCCAGCAATCGCCCGGTCGAGGATTCCGACCCCGCGATCCACGACCGTCGCACCACACCCGACAAACCCAGTCGATCGTAGGCAGTCACCGGGTTGCGGTGGTGCAGCTGCGCAACGTCGACGGTGAACCTCTCGTCGGGAGCGAACGCCACAAGGTCTGCAGCGCTTCCGATTTCGATGCGTCCACGATCCGTCATCCCCACCTGGTCGGCGGTGTTGGTGGCCATCCACCGCACGATGTCGGTCAGCGCGAACCCACGGGCGCGCGCCTCGGTCCACACCGCAGCCATCGACACCTGCAACGACGCGATCCCACCCCAGGCATCACCGAAGTCTCCGGTGTCGAACCTCTTCAGATCGGGAGTACAGGGGGAGTGGTCGGTCACGATGGTGTCGATCGTGCCATCGGACAAACCCTGCCACAACAACTCTCGGTTGCCGGCTTCGCGGATCGGCGGGCAGCACTTGAACTGGGTAGCCCCCGCCGGCACGGCCTCGGCGTCGAAATACAGGTAATGCGGACAGGTTTCGACGGTAACCCGAACCCCGTCCCGCTTCGCCGCCGCGATCATCGGCAACGCATCGGCGCTCGACAGATGCAGAATGTGCACCCGACACCCGGTCCGACGAGACAACTCGATCACCTGCTCGATGGCCCGGTTCTCGGCCGCACGTGGGCGCGATTCGAGAAATCCCGAGTACTCGCGGCCCGCCGGCGACGGTGCCTCGGCGATCACCTCGGCGTTCTCGGCGTGCACGATCATCAGCCCGTCGAACGACGCGATCTCGATCAGAGCCTTCTCGAGCTCCGGAATCGTCAGCGGCGGAAACTCGTCCACCCCCGACGCAAGCAGGAAGCACTTGAAGCCGAAGACACCCGCATCGTGCAGTGGTCTCAGCTGATCGACGTTCCCCGGCACGGCACCGCCCCAGAATCCGACGTTCACCACCGATTGATCCGCCGCCACCCGGCGCTTGATCTCCAAGGCCGCAACGTCAACCGTCGGGGGGATGCTGTTGAGCGGCATGTCGACGATGGTGGTGATGCCACCAGCCGCGGCAGCCCGGGTGGCGCTGGCGAACCCCTCCCATTCGGTACGTCCTGGCTCGTTCACGTGAACGTGGGTGTCCACCAAACCCGGCAGCAGCACCTCATCCGGCCCGAGCTCGACCACCGCCGCCGCAGATACGCGCGCATCCACGGAGTCGATTGCCACGATGCGCCCGTCGGACACGGAGATCGAGGCCGCAACCTCCCGTCCGCCGATCACGGCCCGCGAAGCGCGAACAACCAGGTCAGACTGCACTGGAGACACTCTGGAGCTCGGACGACTTCCATGCGACATCTGCCGCATCGAGGGCTTCGGCGTCGAGCTCCCCGAACAATCGCAATCGGGACAGTCCGCCGTCGGGGTACACGTCCAGTCGCAGGTGCGTGTACGCGGCGGCCTCGTTCAGCAGGAACCGGTGGCGCGTATCCGGTTGAACAGCGGTGCGGGGCAGAATCTCGCTCCACGCCGTAGGGTCCGTGATGTGTCGGCGACGAGAATCGATGGCGCTGAGCCGGATCCACCCCGGTGCGTTCCCGACGTAGTAACTCGTATCGACCTCGACGTGGCGCGGGGTGCCGGGTGATGCGAGAGCGAACACTGCGAAGTCGTTGCCGCCGTTGCGTCGTCGGGAATTCTCCCAGCCTTCGCCCATGTTGCGAGCCCGCCCGGGCAGGATGATGTTGGCCGGCGAGGAGTAGAACGCATCGGAGCAGTCGGTGAGCCGAGCGCCGTTCTCGGCGGCGAGCAGGTCGACGGTGCCTGTCAGGAACCGCGGATCCTGCACCACCTGACCGTGCACACGGAACCGGGCGACGCCGCCGTCGGGGTAGATCGACAGCCGCACATGCGTCCACCGGTGCCGATCGGCCACCGCGTACGTGTTCGCGGTGTCACCGACTGCGGGGGACTTGTCGACGATGCTGTGCCACTCCGCATTCTGCACATCCTCGATGGAGGGATAGCCGTCGATCGACGCCGCCTCCACGGAGACGAACGGCGGGTAGTTACCGGTGAAGTGAGCGGTGTCGACGACGACGCCGTGCACGATGCCCGGGGAGCCCAGTCGCACGATCGCCCAGTCGTGACCGCCTTCGTCACGACGACGCCGAGTCTCCCACCCGTCGTACACCTTTCCCTTGTGGCCGAAGTCCGCGGGATCGAACAGCGGAGCATCGGGCTTGATCAGGTTCTCGCGCTGGGCGAACAGCTCGTCGTTCGCCGCCGAGACGCTGCCGCCTAGCGCCCGAGAAGCCAGATCGGTGAGCGTGGTGAAATCGGTTCCGGTCATGAAGTTCCTTCCAAAATGTGTGTGGTGGCCAACGTTCGGCCGACCTCGTGCAACAGCCTGGCCGCGTCACGCATCGAGATCCGCGCGTCCGGCTCCAGGTCGGTCAGTGCATAAGAGGCGGTGATTCCGTAGGGGCGCAATCGATCCATGCCGACCACGCTGCGTCCCGCAACGGTGATCACCGGAACACCGGCTGCACGCGCAGCGTGCGCGACGCCGATCGGTGCCTTGCCGTGCAGGCTCTGCTCGTCCAGCGAGCCCTCGCCGGTGACGACCAGATCGGCCGACGCCAGAGCGCTGCCGAAGTCGATCAACCCGAGCACGGTCTCGATCCCCGGTTTGGCCGCAGCACCGAGTACGGCCATGGCACCGAAGGCGGTTCCGCCGGCCGCCCCGGTGCCCGCCAGACCGCTGAGGTCACGGCCGATTGCGTTGCGCACCAGATGCGCCCACTGCCGCATGCCGTGTTCCAGATACAGCAACTCCTGCGGTCCGGCACCTTTCTGCGGGCCGTAGACGGCCGCGGCTCCGGTGACACCGAGCAACGGATTGTCGACGTCGCAGGCCAGCTCGAACACCGCATTCCGAGCCGACGGCAACAAGCCTCTCAAGTCGAGGTGGACTGCACCGCGCAGCGGACCACCGCCGAGCGCGACGTCGTTGCCGTCGGCATCGAGGATCCGCGCACCGAGTGCGACGAGCATTCCGGCACCGCCGTCGGTGGATGCGCTGCCCCCGAGTCCGACGACGATTCGCCGCGCACCTGAAACAGACCCTGCACCTGCCTCGAGTGCGTGTGCAATGACGGTACCGAGCCCGAATGTGCTGGATCCCAGCGCATCCGGCCGTCCTTCGGGCAGGAGCTCGAGCCCGACCGCCGACGCCAGTTCGACGACGGCGGTATCACCCCGACGAGCGTACGAGGTGTCGACCGGTTCACCGGTCGGTCCCGAGCAGGTCACTGCCACTCGGTCCCACCCGGCGGTGACGGCAGCATCGACGGTGCCGTCACCGCCGTCGGCGACGGGCAGGCACACCGTCTCGAGTGACGGGTCGACCGCAACCAGACCCTCGGCCAATGCCCGAGCGACCTCGGCTGCCGACAGCGAGCCCTTGAACTTGTCCGGAGCGAGCAGAATTCGTGTCATCTCTAGTCCAGCAGAAGCAGCGCGGTGGGTGCGTCCGCCGAGGTGTTGGCCAGTTCCTCGAATTCACCGACGTTGTCGATCTCGGTGCCCATCGAGATGTTGGTGACCCGCTCGAGGATGATTTCCACGACGACCGGAACCTTGTGCTCGTTGGCCAGAGTCCTGGCCCGCACGAGCGCCTCACCGATGAGCTCGGGCTCGGTGACGCGAAGCGCTTTGCAGCCCAGCCCTTCTGCCACCTGCACGTGGTCGACGCCGTAGCCCTTGGGGATACCGGGCTGAGTGTCCACGGTGTCCTGGTGGTTGATGTTGTCGAATCCCAACTGCACGCAGAAGTCCATGTCGAACGCGCGCTGCGCCTGACGGATCAGCCCGAGGTACGAGTTGTTCACCACCACGTGCACGTAGGGCAGATTGAACTGCGCACCGACGGCCAGCTCTTCGATCATGAACTGGAAGTCGTAATCTCCGGACAGTGCAACGACATTCGCCTTGGGATCGGCAGCCACCGCACCGAGCGCCGCGGGAATGGTCCAGCCGAGCGGGCCGGCCTGCCCGCAGTTGATCCAGTTGCGCGGGGAGTAGACGTGCAGGAACTGACCGCCCGCGATCTGGGAGAGCCCGATGGTGCTGATGTAGCGGGTATCGCGCTCGAAGACCTTGTTCATCTCCTCGTACACACGCTGCGGCTTGATCGGCACGTTCTCGAAGTGAGTGCGGCGGTGCATCGTGCGCTTGCGGGTCGCACAGTCCTCGACCCAACCCGAGAGATCGCGGAGGGTACCTGCGGCACGGCGCTCCTCGGCGACGGCCACGAACTGCTCGAGTGCGGCCTTGGCGTCGGAGATGATGCCGTAGTCCGGTGCGAAGACGCGTCCGATCTGGGTCGGCTCGATGTCGACGTGAACGAACCTCCTTCCCTTGCGGTATGTGTCGAGTCCGCCGGTATGCCGGTTGGCCCAACGGTTTCCGATACCGAGCACGAAGTCCGAGGCCAGCAGCGTCGCGTTGCCGTAACGGTGCGCGGTCTGCAGACCGACCATGCCTGCGGCGAGGCGGTGATCGTCCGGGATGGTGCCCCAGCCCATCAGGGTCGGGATGACCGGCACGTCGAGGATCTCGGCGAGCTGCACGAGCAAGTCGGACGCGTCGGCGTTGATGATGCCTCCGCCGGCCACGATCAACGGGCGCTCGGCAGCCAGGAGCATGTCGATGGCCTTCTCTGCCTGAGCACGCGAGGCGACGGGCTTGTGCACGGGCAGCGACTGGTACGTCTCGGGATCGAAGTCGATCTCGGCCAGCTGCACGTCGATGGGTAGATCGATCAGCACCGGACCGGGGCGACCGGAGCGCATCAGATGGAACGCCTGCGCGAAGGCACCGGGAACCTGAGCCGGCTCGAGCACCGTCATCGCCATCTTGGTGACGGGTGCCGCGATCGACGCGATGTCGACGGCCTGGAAGTCCTCCTTGTGCAGCCGCGCCACCGGGGCCTGGCCGGTGATGGCGAGGATCGGAATCGAGTCGGCCATGGCCGAATACAGCCCGGTGATCATGTCGGTGCCGGCCGGACCGGAGGTTCCGATGCAGATTCCGATGTTGCCCGGTGCGGCCCGGGTGAAGCCCTCCGCCATGTGCGAGGCACCTTCGACGTGGCGGGCCAGCACGTGGCGGATGCCACCGTGATTGCGCATCGCCGCGTAGAAGGGGTTGATGGCCGCACCGGGGAGACCGAATGCGGTTGTTGCACCTTCGAGTTCGAGGATCTTCACTGCGGCATCGGCCGCACGCATCCTGGCCATGTCAGTTGTCCTTGCTTGTGGTCGGGGATCCCGAGAGCCGAGCGACGCCGCGGTACAGCGCCGAATGATCCAGGCCGCCATCGCCGTTGGCTCGGGCCGAGGCCATCAGCTGCGCCAGCACTGCGCCCATGGGAATCACGACGCCCGCCTCGCGAGCGGCCGAGGTGACGATGCCGAGATCCTTGTGGTGCAGGTCGATGCGGAACCCGGGCTCGAACGAGCGGTCGAGCATCTTCTGGGCCTTCTGGTTCAGCACGGCCGAACCGGCGAGGCCGCCGCCGAGAACCTCGACCGACGCGGCCAGATCGACGCCGTAGGCTTCGAGGAACGCGATCGCCTCGGCGAGCACCTGGATGTTGCCTGCCACGATCAGCTGGTTGGCCGCCTTGACCGTCTGCCCGGATCCGCTGGGACCCACGTGCACGACGGTCTTGCCGACGACGTCGAGAATCGGCTTGGCCGTGGCGAAGTCGTCCGCGCTGCCACCGACCATGATCGACAGAGTCGCGTTCTCGGCACCGGCCTGGCCACCGGAGACCGGGGCGTCGAGGATCCGGAATCCGCGTGAGGACGCGTCGGCAGCCAACGTGGCGGTGACGTCGGGACGGATGCTGGAGAAGTCGATGATCAGCGCGTCGCGTCGAGCATTGTCGAACACACCGCCTTCACCGGCGAGAACGTCCTGCACATCCGGGGAGTCGGGGACCATGATCGCGACGATGTCGGCGTCGTGGACGGCCTTGGCGATCGAGTCGGCTGCGGTGCCGCCGGCGTCGACGAGGGGACCGGTGCGATCGGGCGTCAGGTTGTAGCCGACCACCTGGTGGCCTGCCTTGGCGAGATGAACGGACATGGGACTGCCCATGATCCCGAGGCCGATGAATGCAATGGTGCTCATGAGAAATCCCTACTTGGTAGTGGTGGCCAGTTCGAGCCACGCGAACGGATCCGGCTGGGTGGCTTTGTATTCGAGTCCGACGTAGCCGTCGTAACCCCGCGCTGCGAGGCCGGCAAGTTGTCCGCCGAGGTCGAGCGATCCGGTGCCCGGTTCTCCGCGGCCGGGGGAATCGGCGATCTGTACGTGCGCGATCAGGTCGTGGTGTGCCTCGAGCGCTGCGGGAACGTCCTCTCCGTTGACGGCGAGGTGGTAGAGGTCGGCGAGCAGGCGGAGGTTGTGTACGTCCTGTTCACGGGCCACGCGGCGAATGGTCGCGACGGCTCCGGCGGCAGACTTCAACGGGTAGGCGGGTGCGCCGCTCACGGGCTCGATCAACACGACCGCACCGATTTTCGCGGCGGCCTTCCCGGCGGCGGCCAAGTTCTCGATCGCGACCTCGTCCTGGTCGAGCGGATCGACGCCGTCGATGCGGTTTCCGTACAGGGCGTTGAACGCTGTGGTGCCGAGTTGTTCGCCGATGCCGACGGTGGCGGCGATGTTGTCTCGGAAGGCCTGCACCTGCGCTGGATCGGACAGAATCCCACGATCGCCTGCAGGCATGTCGCCGGCCGCGAAGTTCAGCCCGGTCAGCTGTACCCCGGCATCGCGAATGGCGGACACGAATGCGGTGACATCGGCGTCCGAGGGCACCGGGCCCCCGAACGGCCACCAGAATTCGACGGCGTCGAATCCGGCATCTCGCGCGCGCTGCGGTCGATCGAGCAGAGGCACGTCGGTGAAGAGGATGGAACAGTTGACGGTGTATCGGAGTCGAGAATCAGCAAAGATATTCATGCACAGTGCCTTTCAGTTCTGAGGTTGCGGCAGTCCGCGGTATCTACGCCAGCTGCCTGCGTAGGTGATGTCGGTCAGCTCGTCCGGTTGCGCATCGAGCACCCCGGGGCGCAGGCCGACGCCCAGGACCGAGCGCCCATCCTCGAGCGCCACGACGGTGAGTTCGAGTTCCGGCGGTTCGTCCGGCAGGAATGCAGTTCGGATGTCGTCGAGAGGAATGTCGTACAGCTCGCCCTCGATGGCCGCTCCTGCGGTGTGGTCGAGCAACAGTGCCGGGAACTCGTCACGCACCGAGAAGAAGCGGTAGTTCGGGGTGGTGCGCACTGTCCCCACGAACGGGTGGGACGAGACGTTGTGGTGCAGGCTGCCGCCGCGCATCGCACCACCGTTGCAGAAAAGCTCCGTCATGAAGTCGTTCCTCTCGGGCTCGAACGGTCCGGACTGAAAGTCCGTCATACGGAATAACGATTCCGTTTTGTGGTTCGAGTGTGGCGTGCGCCACGCGGGTCTGTCAAGACCCGGGCACCCGGACCGCCCGGGCGGAACGCCCAATACCGCAGTGCAGCAACGCTGCAGGGGCCGAAGCGAGCAGCTTCGGATCAACCCTTGACAGTGGATGTGATCGGTGTCACGCTCATTTGGTGGAATCATCATTTCGTATTGCGGAATTAGGGCCAGCCGGGGTCGTGGCCAATCTGAACACCGCCTCCGAGACCGAAGCCGCACGCACGCTCTCGCTCTGCCTCGACGTGCCTCGCTGGGTCGAGGGAGTTCTGAGCGCCCGGCCGTTCACCGACGTGCAGGCTCTGCGCCACGCCATTCATCGCGCTGCCGCACCATTGACAACCGATGAAGTGCACCGCGCACTCGCCGTGCATCCGCGCATCGGCGAGAGACCAGACGGCGACAACGCAAGCGCTCGGCACGCGAGCAACGAGCAATCCGGCGTCGACATCTCCGACACGACCGTCGAACAGCGGCTGAGAGCAGGAAATCTGGCCTACGAGAACCGGTTCGGGCAGGTGTTTCTGATCAGGGCCGCCGGCCGGGATGCCCACGCAGTTCTCGATGCTCTGCACAGCAGGCTCGCCAACGACCCCGAGACCGAGGCCGTCGTCGTCGAACACGAACTGCGGGAGATCGCCGAGATTCGCGCAACAGGAAGTCTCGGCGATGCCTGACCCGAAGAGCCATGTGACCGCCCACGTACTCGATGCGGCGAGAGGCGCTCCTGCGCAGGGTGTCTCGATCGTCCTCGCCGATCACCACGGTATCCACGTTGCCGACGCCGTCACCGATGAGCAGGGCAGGGTCGGAGCGCTCGGCCCCACCGAACTGGAACCGGGCACCTACCGCCTCACCTTCGCAACCGGTGCTTACTTCGCGGCCCAGCACACCGAATGCTTTCACCCCGAGGTCGTCGTCACCTTCGAGATCACCGCACCCGACCAGCACTACCACATCCCACTTCTGTTGAGCCCGTTCGCTTTCACCACCTATCGAGGGAGCTAGAACCCATGACCATCGTGCTCGGAGCAAACCAGTACGGCAAAGCCGAATGCAGACTCGTCCGCATCGACCGCGAGACTCCTCGCCACCGCATCACCGACGTCAGCGTCACCTCGCAGCTGCGCGGCGACCTCGAGGCCGTCCACACCGAGGGCGACAACGCTCACGTCGTCGCGACCGACACTCAGAAGAACACCGTGTACGCGTTCGCGCGGGACGGCATCGGCGCGATCGAGAGCTTCGCACTTCGTCTCGGGGCGCACTTCACCGGCAGTTTCGACTGGATCACCGGTGGGCGCTGGGAAATCGAGCAGTACCAGTGGTCGCGGATCGCGAACGGTCAGGACGGCTACGACCACTCGTTCGTCAAGGCGAGTGACGAGAAGCGGAACACCATCGTCACCGTCGATGGCGAGAACATCTCCATCGTCTCCGGAATCAGCGACCTCGTGGTCCTCAGTTCGACGGCGTCGGAGTTCTGGGGATACCCGAAGGACCGGTACACCACGCTGAAGGAGACCACCGACCGAATCCTGGCCACCTCGGTCAGCGCGCGCTGGCGGTACCTCACCACCGAGCTTGATTTCGACAAGACCTTCGACGACGTCCGCTCCATCATGCTCGACGCGTTCGCCTCCACGCATTCTCTTGCGTTGCAGCAGAGTCTGTTCCAGATGGGCAAGCAGGTTCTCGAAGCGCACCCGGAGATCGGCGAGATCAAGTTCTCGATGCCCAACATCCACCACTTCCTCGTCGACCTCGAGCCGTTCGGACTCGACAACCCCGGTGAGGTCTTCTACGTCGCGGATCGTCCCTACGGTCTGATCGAGGCCACGGTGCAGCGCGACGATGCCCCGGACGCAGGCCGCGCCTGGGATACCGTTCCCGGATTCTGCTAGGAGCGCCGCCGTGAAACTGACGACCCCGAAGCTGACTAAACGCACTCATGCGCCGCACGATCCCGCCCGTCCCGAGGACGAGCGGTTGTCGATCGGCAGGTCGTATCTCTATGGATTGCAGCACATCCTGACGATGTACGGCGGCGTCATCGCACCACCCCTGATCGTCGGTGGCGCAGCGGGACTGACCGGAACCGAGATCGCCCTGTTGGTCTCGGCCGCATTGTTCGTCAGTGGAGCGGCCACCCTGCTGCAAACATTGGGAGTGCCGTATTTCGGTGCAAAACTTCCTTTGGTGCAGGGTATTTCGTTCGCTTCGGTGTCGACGATGGTGGCCATCGCGAGCGGGCCGGGTGGACTGAACTCGGTGTTCGGTGCCATCATCGCCGCCGGTGCCATCGGCATCCTCATCACCCCGTTCTTCAGCAAGATCGTGCGCTTCTTCCCACCGGTGGTGACCGGCACGATCATCACCGTCATCGGCATCTCGCTACTGCCCGTTGCGGTTCGGTGGGCCATGGGCGGTGATCAGCAGGCCGCCGACTGGGGCTCGATGTCCAACATCGGGCTCGCGGCGTTCAGCCTCGTGGTGGTGCTGCTCGTCAGTCGACTGGTGCAGGGCACGCTCTCGCGCCTGTCCATTCTGATCGGCATCATCGTCGGAACCCTGTTCGCGGTCCTCGTCGGTAAGGCCGACTTCTCCGGTGTGAGCGACGGTGCCATCTTCAGCTTCCCCGAGCCGTTCGCATTCGGAGCGCCGACGTTCCAGGTGGCGGCCATCATGTCGATGGTCGTCGTCATCCTGGTGATCATGACCGAGACCACCGCGGACATCCTGGCCGTCGGCGAGATCGTCGGCACCGACGTCGATGCCAGACGCGTCGGCGACGGGCTGCGCGCAGACATGGTGGCCACCACCATCGCTCCCGTGTTCGGCACCTTCCCGGCCAGTGCGTTCGCCCAGAACGTCGGCCTGGTGGCCGTCACCGGAATCAAGAGTCGCTACGTCGTCGCGGCCGGCGGCTCGGTGCTGCTGTTCCTCGGACTCTTTCCCATCCTCGGGCTGGTGGTGGCATCGGTTCCGCTGCCGGTGCTCGGCGGGGCAGGCATCGTGCTGTTCGGCTCGGTGGCCGCCAGCGGCATCAGGACGCTCTCCAAGGTCGAGTTCGACGGCAACCTCAACCTCGTCATCGTGGCGGTGGCGATCGGCTTCGGCGTCATCCCCATCGCGGTGCCGGGCTTCTACGCAGCGTTCCCCGACTGGGTCCACGTGGTACTCGACTCGGGCATCAGCGCCGCGAGCATCGTTGCCGTCGTGCTGAACATCCTGTTCAACGTCGTCACGATCGGCCAGAAACCCTCGCCCTCGGTGGTGACCGCTGCACCACCGGTGGCGACGCGGCATCACCAGTAGTGTTCTATCGAGATCGGTAGGAGCTACGAGCATGCGAGGTGGGACTGTGGCGGCAGGTGGCGGGGTGCAGTCCGTGGAGCGCGCGTTCGAGCTGCTCGACATCATGGCCGCCTCGGGAGGATCCATCGGGATCAGCGAACTGGCCGAGGGTACCGATCTGCCGATGCCGACCGTGCACCGACTGATCGGGACCCTCGTGTCTCTCGGCTACGTCAGGCGACTGCCGTCCCGTCGATACGCATTGGGCACCAAACTCATTCGCCTGGGTGACAGCGCAAGCAAGCTGATCGGCGGATGGGCGAAGCCGTACCTCGCCGAGCTGGTCCGGATAACCCACGAGACGTCGAACATGGCCTTCCTCGAGGACGACATGGCGGTCTACGTGGCGCAGGTGCCGTCCGAACACGCGATGCGGATGTTCAACGAGGTGGGCCAGCGCGTCCTGCCGCATTCCACCGGCGTCGGCAAGGCACTGCTGTCGCAGTTGGACGACGACGCCGTCCGCGCCATAGTCGGCAGGCTCGGCATGGCCGCTCGTACCGTCAACACCATCACCACCCTCGACGCACTGCTGGCGGACCTCGCGACGATCCGCGAACGCGGCTACGCCATCGACGACGGTGAGCAGGAAGTGGGAGTGCGCTGCTTCGCCGTACCGGTGCTCGGTGCGCCGACGCTCACAGCGATGTCCATCGCCGGGCCCACCGCCCGGGTCACGCTGGAGTCGGCCGAGCAGTTCGTACCCCTGCTGATCTCGGCCGCCGAGCGACTGGCGAAAGACCTGGCGGGCAACGTTCCAGCGCCCTAATCCTTCAATACTCGCGCGTCGCGAGCGAAGGACTCGACCTGCTCGGTCAACCACACGTGCGCCGGAACCGCTCCGCCGAGTAGTTCGCGGGCCAACGACGGGGAATCCCCGATCGGCACGTCGCTGCCGGCGATGATGATGTTGCCGTAGCGCCTGCCTTTGAGCATCGCCGGATCGGCGACGATCGCCAGATGCGGAAAGACGCTGCGAAGAGTCGCCGCCTCCTGCTTCGCGAGCGAGAGATCGCGTCGGTCACCGCAATTGACGACGTACATGCCGCCGGGCGAGAGGACGCGTCGAACATGCGCGGTGAACTCGGCAGTCAGTAGCGGCTCCGGAGTGACCGCTCCCGCGAACACATCTCGCACGATCAGGTCCCGACTGTTCTCGTTGAGCGTCTCGGTGACGGCCCGTGCCTCACCGACGCGGATGCGAAGCAGCGGTGCACGCGGTAGGTCGAACCATTCGCGCACCAGCTCCGAAAGCTTGCCGTCGAGCTCCACCACCACCTGACGTGCACCGGGGAATTCGGCGGTGAACGAGCGGGCCAGGGTGCACGCCCCGCCCCCGAGATGGAGCGCCCGCAGCGGAAAAGTCGAATCCCACTGCGCTCGAACCAGTCCCGAGATCCACCGCATGTACTCGAACTCGAGCACGGTGGGGTCGTTCATGTCGATGTGCGAGCTGGGGACGTCGTTGACGTTGACGACCCAGCCGTCGTCGGAGAATGCGTCACGGACCAATTCACAGGTGCCCGAATCGATTTCGAACAGACCGGGCTTCAGGCCCCCGGCGGACTCCCGCTTCCTACCCATGGGAGTCCTCGAGCCGGAAGTCCTCGAAATCGAATCCCGGGGTGACGGTGCAGCTGACCAGACTCGGCTCGTCGCCCATCGGACGCGCCCGCTGCCACACCGACGGTGGCACGATCTGCTGCGGCGACTGCGGTCCGACCAGCAGCGAGGTCACGGTGCCCGGCTCGTCGCCGGCCCCACCGAGGTCGAGCTGCACCGGACTACCGCGGTGATACAGCCACATCTCGGTGCCGCGGACGGTGTGCCACGCCGATTGTCGACCGGGCATGAGCAGGAACAGGATCGCCGTGCCTGCCGCCCGCGGGCCGGGATAACCGTCGGGCAGAGATGTCTGTGGGATCGTGACCTCGCTGCGCCAGGTCTCGCGGAACCACCCACCCTCGGGATGGGGTGCGAGGTCCAGGCTCAGAGCCCAGTCGGGCAGCGACGTCATGCACGCAACCCTAGTCAGTCCGTGGAGACCTGAACCCGGAACCTGTCGCGCTCGGTGTGCAGGCTCCACAGTTGCTCGGCGAGAGCCTCGGGGCTCTTCTTCGGATCCCTGCCGTCGATGGCACCACCGATGATCAACTGCGACACCTGGATTCCCTCCTCGGCCAACTCCTCGTTGAGCAGCTGCGCATAGGCTGCCTGGCCTGCGAACGCGATGGACGTGCCGGTGACGGTGCGACCGGGCTTCACGGCAGAGCCGCCGTTGACGAACAGGATCGTGCCCTTGTTCTTGCCGAGGAATCGCATACCCGGCAGGACCTGATGGACGGCGGCGATGGGACCGTAGATGGAGAACTCGACCGGTCCGACCATGTCGGCCGGGGTGGTCTCGAGCACGGGCCGCATGAAGTCCTTCTGCGGAAGCGGGCTGTACTGCAGCACCTCGATGGGACCGAGCGTTTCGGTGACCTGCTCCAAGGCCGACGCGATCGAGGCCGGGTCGCGCACATCGGCGACGAAGCCCTTCGCGGAGATACCGTCGGCAGCGAGCTGATCTGCGAGGACGTCGACACGAGCCTGGTTGCGGGAGATCAGGCCGACCGAATGGCCCTGCGCGCCGAACTTGCGCGCCACTGCTGCTCCGAGACCTGCACCTGCTCCGACAATTGCTATGGAAGTCATGTCCCGTGCAAGGACCGACGATCGAAGACTATTCCGACGACCGTCTCGAGCAGGGCCTCCGCACTCCGGTGCAGCGCAGTGACATCTCCGGCCCAACCGAGCACGCGCACGGCGGCTGCGGCGATCCCCGCGGCGTCGGCGGTGGGGTCACCGCGCCCGTTCTCCCGATCGGCCCGCGCATTCACCACGGTCTCCACCAGGCGAAACGGTAGGTCCTCGGTGCCAGGTCGGCACTCGGAACCGAGTTGAACGAGAGTGTCCGACGCGATAGCCGCATACAGGCTCATCAGCGTGTACCGATGGTCGCGAAAAGTCTCGAATCGCTCGCTGCGCAGCTCGGGCAGTAGGTACAGCGCTCCCAGATTCCAGGTGGACGCGGCGAGTTGCTCGGCGTCGAAGAAGGCGAGCGCGTACATCTGGGTTGCGGCATCGGCCGAGGCGCTGCGGATGCGCTGCGCGACGGCCAGCGGTGCATCGACGGTGCCGCTGAGGAGCGCGTCGAGGATGTCGTCCTTGGTGGCGAAGTGGTGATAGAGCGAGGCCTGACGCAGTCCGACGGCGTCGGCGATGACGCGAGTCGACGTACTGGTGAAGCCGCGGGTGGTGAAGAGCTCGGCCGAGGCGTCCAGAATTTCCTCGCGAGCGGTATCGCCGGGCCGTTTCTTCGTGCTCAGCCTGGGTCTGCCTGCGCCGGTCATGGCCTCATCTTGTCAGGTCGACGTGTCGGTGAGATTTCTGTCATCTGATCGAAATAGACGAAACGAGCTTGTTGCACGACGGTCACCGGCCGGGAACGGCGGTGCCGAAAACTATCAACTGACAGAAACCCGCCTCGGCGATGCAGCGGGCGGTCACTCACCACCCACCTCGCCTGTAGGAGAGAACATGAGCTCGACAACACTGCCGGCCCCCGGCGCGGGTTCGGAACCGTCGTCCACCACCGACCATTCGGATCTGGCGGCCCTCGGCTACGACCAGCAACTGCACCGCAGCCTCGGCAAGTACGCGTCGTTCGCCGCCGGCTTCTCGTTCGTCTCGATCCTCACCACCATCTTCCAGCTCTTCGGCCTCGGCTTCAGCTTCGGCGGCCCGGCCTTCTTCCTCACCTGGCCGCTGGTGTTTCTCGGTCAGTTCATGGTGGCCCTCAACTTCGCCGAACTCGCTGCCCGCTATCCCATCTCGGGCGCGATCTACCACTGGTCGCGGCGTATGGGCGGAGAGTTGGTCGGGTGGTTCGCCGGCTGGTTCATGATCATCGCGCAGATCGTCACTGCCTCCGCCGCCGCCATCGCACTGCAGGTCGTACTCCCCAGCATCTGGGGCGGCTTCCAGTTCATCGGTGAGGACACCGCACTCACCTCGTCGAGCGGAGCTGCGAATGCCGTTGTGCTCGGATCGATTCTGCTGGTACTCACCACCACCATCAACTGCATCGGCGTCAACTGGATGTCGCGCATCAACAGCATCGGTGTGACCTGCGAGATCGTCGGCGTCATCGCCCTCGTGCTGGTGTTCTTCACCCACGCCGAGCGCGGACCGCAGGTCGTCTTCGATACCGGAAGTGCCGGAGCGGATCCCGGCTACATCGGTGCCTGGATCGTCTCGGGCCTGATGGCCGCCTACGTCATGGTCGGCTTCGGCTCGGCGGGCGAACTCGCCGAGGAAACCCGCAATCCCCGACGCGTCGCGCCCCGCACCATCCGCCTGGCCCTGTCGGCATCGGCACTGGGCGGTGGCCTGATGATCGTCGGTGCTCTGATGGCCGCACCCAGCCTGACCGACGGTCAGCTTGCGACGCAGGGACTTCCGTACGTCATCGACTCGATCCTCACCTCGCCGTGGGGCAAGGTCCTGCTCATCGACGTCGCGATCGCCGTGTTCATCTGCACCCTCGCGATCCAGACCGCGGCCTCTCGGTTGATGTTCTCCATGGCCCGCGACGGTCGCCTGCCCGCCTCGACAGCGCTGGCGAAGGTCAACTCGCGCACCGGAACTCCCATCGCACCGTCGGTGCTCATCGGTCTGGCCTGCGTGGCGATCCTGGCCGTCAACGTCGGCAACTCCGCGATCTTCACCACGCTCTCCAGCGTCTGCATCGTGTTGATCTACCTCGCCTACATGATGGTGACCGTCCCACTGCTGATCCAGCGACTCAAGGGCTGGCCGCACGGCGGAGTGCAGAAGGACAGCGACGGCGAGAAGCTCTTCACCCTCGGCCGCCTCGGCCTGCCCGTCAACATCGCCGCAGTTCTCTACGGCGGCCTGATGGTGATCAACCTGTCGTGGCCGCGGGCCGAGATCTTCGACCCCACCGGCGAATTCCCACTGCTGCGATGGGCCGCACCACTGACCGTCCTCGCCGTGATCGTGGTCGGCATCGCCTGCCTGCCCCGCGGCAAAGTCCACCCCAAGCCCGTGACGATCGGAGCCTGAACCATGAGCACCGCAACAACGTACTCCGCCAAGGAACACGCACGATCCCAAGCGACCGTCGCGCCGGCACCCACTGCACCGGCGGGCATCTCGGAGCTCACGTGGGCCGAGTCGGTACCCGGCGGCAGCTACACCACCAAGGTGCTCGCTCGCGGAACCCGGCTACGCCTCGTCGATGTCGACGGTGCCGCCTGCGCCAATCTGCTGCTCTACCGCGCCGACGCCCCGTGGGAGCGACTCAACACCGCCGACACCGTCAAGGTTCCGTGGCAGGCCTACCTGAGTGCAGGCCACCCCCTGCTCTCGGACCAGGGCCGCGTGCTGGCGACCATCGTCGACGACACCTCCGGTCGCCACGACGCACTGTGCGGCACGACGTCCTCGGCGACCAACACCGCGAAATACGGAGTCAGCGGACCACATTCGTCGGCTCCGGCCGGACGCGAACTGTTCACCCTCGCCGCAGCCAAGCACGGGCTCGAACCACGCGACGTCGCGCCGTCCCTGTCGTTCTTCCACGGCGTCACCGTCGCCGCGGACGGGGGCCTCGTCAGCACCGGCTCGGCCGGACCGGGCCGCTCGGTGGACCTGCTCATCCACCTGCCGGTGATCGTGTTGCTGGCCAACACCGCTCACCCACTGGACCCCAGCACCGAGTACCCCACCACCACCCTCGACGTGCTGGCGTGGCGTGCCCCGGAAGAGCTACTCGCTCTCGACAACACCGAACCGGAGTACCAGCGCGCAGTGCAGAACACCGAGGACGCATGGAAGGCAGCACAGTGACTACCAGTGCAGTGATTGTGAAAGACGAGATCGCCCCCGCATTCGGCCCCTGGTCCGCCGTCGTCGAGGCCGGTGACATCCTGACGATCGTCGATCTGTACGGCAATCAGGCCGTCGACACACTGATGTACGGCGCACACGATCACTCGATCCGATACTCGGCCCCCGCCACCGTCGCCGCGCAGCGGAACCTGTTCCTGACCACCGGAACCGTTCTACGCAGCGATGATTCGACGCCGATCATGACGATCGTCGAGGACGAGGTCGGCAATCACGACACCGTCGGAGGAGCGTGCTCCAAGGAATCGAACACCCTCCGCTACGGCCACCACACCCAGCATCAACACGCGTGTGTCGAGAACTTCCTCATCGAGGGATCCAAGTGGGGACTCGGCAAGCGAGACCTGGTGCCCAACATCAACTTCTTCATGAACGTCCCCGTCGACGCCGACGGCACCCTCGGCATCGTCGACGGTCTGTCGGCTCCCGGCAAGAAGCTGTCGTTGCGTGCCGAGATCGACACGCTGGTGCTGGTGTCCAACTGTCCGCAGATCAACAACCCCTGCAACGGATTCGACCCCACCGCAGTGCGCATGATCGTGACGCGATCATGACCGCGACCAAGATGACCGTGCACCGGCCCGGGATGCTCACCACGGTGCAGGACTGGCCAGGACGCATCGGCTACTGGAAGGTGGGCGTGCCGCCGTCGGGGCCGATGGACGATCTGTCGTTCCGGCTCGGCAACACCGCGCTCGGCAATCCCGAGGGCGCACCCGGCCTCGAATCCACCATGGCCGGGCCTGCATTGACGTTCGACGCCGACACCTACGTCTGCGTCACCGGTGCTGCGGTACCGGTACGCATCGACGGCACACCGGTCCCGCAGTGGAAACCCGTTCTGGTACCCGCCGGTGCCATCCTCGATGTCGGCACCACCACCGGGTCGGGTCTGCGGGTGTACGTGCTGATCCAGGGCAGCCTCGACGTCGACGACTATCTCGGCAGCGCAGCGACTTTCACGCTCGGCAAGTTCGGCGGACATCGAGGCGGCACCCTCGGTGAGGGCGACGTCATCGGCCTGGCCGGACGCTCCGACAATTCCGCCGTCCTCGGGCCCATCCCCATGGAACACCTGCCGGTGCTGACGTCCAACTGGGACATCGCCGTCACCGAAGGCCCACACGGCGCACCGGAATTCTTCACCCGCGACGACATCGACACCCTCTACGCCACCCGCTACGAGGTGCACTTCAACTCCGATCGCACCGGAGTCCGGCTCATCGGGCCCAAGCCGCAGTGGGCCAGAGCCGACGGCGGCGAGGCCGGACTGCATCCGTCCAACATTCACGACAACGCCTACAGCGTCGGCGCATTGGACTTCACTGGCGACACCCCGATCCTGCTCGGACCCGACGGCCCGAGCCTCGGCGGATTCGTCTGTCCCGTCACCGTGGTCGCAGCCGAACGGTGGAAGCTCGGCCAACTGCGACCGGGGGACACCATCCGCTTCGTTCCCGTGAAGGCCGCGGCCACCGCGCCGCTGGGATCACTCGGGCTCGCTCGCCGCGCATCGCTGCCCGCAGTGTTCTCCGCAGGCGGAGACGGTGACGACGGCGTGATCGCCCGACGCGACGCCGACACGTGCGTCACGTACCGCCGCTCGGGCGACGACAACGTGCTCGTCGAGTACGGCGACATGAAACTCGATCTGGCGCTGCGAGCCCGAGTGCACGCCCTGCACCAGCGGATCGAGGGCATCGCGCCCCGGGGCCTGTTGGACCTGACACCGGGAATCCGCTCGCTGCAGGTGAAGGTGAATCCCGATGTGCTGTCCATCGATTCGTTGATGGGACTGCTCGCCGAGGTCGAGGACGATTTGCCCGCAGCCTCGGAACTCGTGGTTCCCAGCCGCCAGGTTCGGCTGCCGCTCTCGTGGGACGATCCGTCGACCAGGGAAGCGATCCAGCGATACATGCACGGTGTGCGCGCCGATGCCCCGTGGTGTCCCTGGAACATCGAGTTCATCAGGCGGATGAACGGACTCGACTCGGTGGCCGACGTGTTCGACACTGTCTTCGCCGCCGACTACATGGTGCTCGGGCTCGGCGACGTGTACCTGGGCGCGCCGGTGGCGACCCCGTTGGACCCGCGGCACCGCCTGGTGACGACGAAGTACAACCCGGCCCGCACCTGGACGCCGGAAAATGCCGTCGGTATCGGCGGAGCGTACCTGTGTATCTACGGCATGGAAGGCCCCGGTGGATACCAGTTCGTCGGCCGAACCACGCAGGTGTGGAACCACAGTGCCGCGTACAGCGGCGGGCCGTTCGAGGAAGGAACGCCGTGGCTGTTGCGGTTCTTCGACCGAATCTCCTGGTACCCGGTCGAACCCGAGGAACTGATGGACCTGCGCGCCGATCTGGCGGCCGGCCGCGGCGGTGGAGTACAGATCACCGACGGTGAGTTCTCCCTCGCCGAGCACGAAAGCTTTCTTGAGACCAACGCGGACTCCATTGCCGAGTTCCGCGCAACTCAGTCCGTGGCCTTCGGTGCCGAGCGGGACGCGTGGTCGGCAGCCGGAGAATTCGACAAGAGAGGCAAGATCGATGCTGCCTGAGGTACGAGAACGAGTTCTGCAGGCCTACAAGCGGATCGCCGAGGTCGATCGGCCCGAGGTGTGGATCACCCTGCGCGACGAGGACGACGTGCTGGCCGACGCCGTCGCACTCGACGAGGCGCTCGCGGCCGGTGCGGATCTGCCGCTCGCGGGCACACTGGTCGCCGTCAAGGACAACATCGACGTGGCCGGTCTACCCACCACCGCTGGATGTCCGGAGTTCGCCTACACACCCGAGGTATCCGCCGTCGCCGTCGAGCGACTGACAAGCCAGGGCGCACTGGTCCTGGGCAAGACCAATCTCGACCAGTTCGCCACCGGACTGGTCGGCACCCGCAGCCCCTACGGCGCGGTGCGCTGCGCCTGGGACCCAACACTGATCTCGGGAGGCTCGAGTTCCGGCTCCGCCGTCGCGGTGGCACTGGGTATCGCGGACATCGGAATCGGCACCGACACAGCAGGATCGGGACGAGTTCCCGCGGCCTTCCACGGCCTGGTGGGTATCAAGGCCTCACTGGGAATCGTGCCGAACACCGGCGTCGTTCCTGCGTGCGCCGACTACGACTGCGTCACCGTACTGGCTCACGATCTCGACACTGCCACGACCGCGATGAACGTCATGGCCGGGCCCACCGCAACCGATCCACGCAGCCGGGTCTGGCCTGCCGACGTCCGGCTCGCCGCGTCACCGGATCCCCGCGTTGCCATCCCCCGAGGTGAGGACTTGGCGTCGTTGAGCCCGGCATACCGTCGAGCATTCGAGGACACGGTCGCGGGACTGGCCGACAAGGGGTTCACCCACGTCGAGGTCGACATCTCCGCCCTGCTCGACGCTGCAACACTGCTGTACGACGGAGCGATTGTGGCGCAGCGCTATTCGGCCGTCGGAAAGTTTCTCGACACCGCTCCTGCCGGTGTCGATCCCACGGTGGCCGCGATCGTCGGCTCGGCTGCCGAGCCGTCCGCCCACCGATACGTCGACGATCTCGATGCCCTCGCGCGAGCGAAGACAGCGGTCCGTACGCTCCTGAGCGAGTTCGACGGCCTGCTGTTGCCCACCACCACCGAACATCCCACTATTGCTGCGGTGCAGTCGGATCCGATGAGTATCAATCGACGCCTCGGCACGTTCACCAACTTCTGCAACCTGCTCGACATGGCCGCGGTGGCGGTTCCCGGTGCCCCGACGCACGAGGGCACCCCGTTCGGGGTCATGTTCGTCGTGCCCGCGTTCGAGGATCAGGTCGCGATCGACCTCGCCGCTCGACTGGGTGGCATCGCTTCTCCGTCGTTGATCGACGACGGCATCGAGGTGTTGGCCGTCGGTGCCCATCTGCGCGGTTTTCCGGTGCATCACCAATTGACCGATCGCGGCGCGCGATTCAGCGGCGAGGTGACCACTTCTGCGGACTACCGACTCGTGGATCTGCACACCACACCGCCCAAGCCCGGTCTGGTACGGCGCGCGGGTGACGGCGCTCCCATCTCCGGGGAGCTCTACCGCATGTCCGCTGCGGCGCTCGGCACGTTCCTCGCCGGGCTACCGTCACCGATGGGTCTGGGTCCGGTCGAGTTGTCGGACGGTCGCTGGGTCACCGGGTTCTGCTGCGCACACGACGCGGCCGAGAACGGAACCGACATCACCGAATTCGGCGGCTGGCGGGCCTACCGCTCACGCGGAGACGGGCCTGCTGCCGTCGATGGCGACACGCACCGCAAGTAGTCCGAGCACCGTACCCATGAGATAGCGCTGCACTCTCAGCCACGTCGGGCGAACGGCCAGGAACTGCGCGATCGAACCGGCGAGCACCACGATCGCCAGGTTGACCGCCACCGCCACGGCAATCTGCACGCCGCCGAGCGTGAATCCCTGCAGCAGAAGGTGTCCGGCCGTGGGATCGACGAACTGCGGGATGACCGAGATGTACATGATCGCAATCTTCGGGTTCAGCAGGTTGGTCACCAATCCCATCGTGAACAGCCGCCCCGTCGAATCCTGTTGCAGCTCGGTCGGTTCGAAGGCCGACACCGTGCCGCGCAAGGCCTGCACCGCCAACCAGGCGAGGTAGGCCGCGCCGGCGAGCTTGACCGCCGTGTACAGCGCGGGCACGGCGGTGAACACCGCGGCCAGGCCGAGATTGGTGGCCGTCAGATAGATCAGGAAGCCGATCGCGACTCCGGAAAGCGACACCATTCCCGCTCGTCGGCCCTGCGAAATGCTGCGCGAGACAAGGTAGATCATGTTCGGCCCCGGCGTCAGCACCAACGCGAGAGCCACAGCGAACACTCCGAGAACTGCGGAATACGAGACCATGCGGTCAAGACTTCACGTCGACCGTCCCGCTCGAGAAGAGCCAGTTACGGTTTTGTGGTTCCCTACCCGGCACGCACTGCAGAGGCCACCGCATCGGCGATGGCTGCCATCCCCGCCGCCGTCGGGTGCAGCGGCGCAGCGGGATTCTGCGGGACGACGCCCTCGAAATACCGCTGGTCCGGAGCCACGCACACATCGTGGCCGACACTCGACGGCTCGGTGTCGACGAACTCCGCTCCGTGCTCGTTCGCCTGCGTCCGCAGGGCCTCGTTCATGGCGGTGATGCTGCCCTGGATGTAGTCGGCGTCCTCGGGCAGCATGGGTTGAGTGGGGAAGCAGCCACCGCTCGGCAGATAGGTGCCGTAGCCGACAACCAGGATCCGCGCGTCGGGCGCACGCTCGGCCACCGCGTCGAGCATCGCACCCCAGCTGGGGGCCTTGTCTGCAATGGCAGCGGCGACGGTGTCCACGCCACCTGCGGTGAGGCGGTCCTTGCAGACGTTGGTGGCGGAGGTGTCCGCGAAGGTGAGGCACTGCACGGCCGTCGAGACCAGCCCGATGTCGTTGCCGCCGATCGTGACGGTCACCAGATCGGTCTCGGGGGTCACTGCGTCGAGTTGCAGCGGAACCTCGCCACTGGACGTTCCCTGCGGAGTGGAGACGATGTTCTCGGTGACGGCACCCGAGCAGGTGACGTCGACGAAAGAACCGACGGCCAGATCCTCGGCGAGTACGTGCGGGTAGTTGGCGTCGGACTGCTGGCATCCCGGTGCGCCGACCTGGTTGGGGATTCGCGGGCCCGATGCGGCCGAGTCACCCAACGCGACGTAGTTTGCCGAAGCCGGGGCTTCCGACGGCCGAGCAGGCGATTCCGGCACCGAAGAGTCCGACGAACAGCCCGCCAGTACACAGGCGGACACAGCAAGACCGACGAGAATTCCCTGGCTCCTCACAGCTTCGACGCTACAGCTGCCGGTAACCTCGACCTGGTTGTCCAGGACAGAACGTCCATCGCATCGAACAGAGGAATTACATGATCACCGCGTTCATCAACCAGATCCTCAGCGGCTTCGGCTCCATTTCCGCTGGCAGCAGCGGCTTCGAGCTGGCACCGGGAACGCTGCCCTTCGGGCTGTAGAGACCGCCGGAACGCCCGCCCGCGCGGGGCCGACGATTGCTTCGGTTCCGCGCGGGTACCCCGGAGTCATGACTACCCACAACAACGACTCGAAGAACGACGACACTGCTCCCGCCGCCAAGGAAGACGTGACGTCTGATCCGGCCGCAGCGGCGGAAGACAACGATTGGTCGAGCGAAGGCGGAGCGATCGAAACCGGTCCCGCGACCGACGACGAGCGAACCGACAGCAACTAGCCGATCAGACGGCGGGGAGCGGCCCGCAGCGTGCGGACGTCGCCGTCGGCGACGATGTGTTCCACCGTCTCACCTCGGGTGAGCATCGACTCGTCGACGGTGAAGTTCACGCGAGCGTCACCGAGCCAATCGATTCCGACGACGATTCCCACGGTCCCTTTAGGAATTCCGCTGCGCCATCGCACATGTCCCAGGTTGCGGACCGTGATCACGGTCTCGCCGATCTCGAAGTGCCCCACATGCC
This sequence comes from Rhodococcus sp. 14-2483-1-2, assembly GCF_002259405.1. Lineage (GTDB taxonomy): Bacteria > Actinomycetota > Actinomycetes > Mycobacteriales > Mycobacteriaceae > Rhodococcoides. Next base: position 142,978 of record NZ_NPFW01000008.1, read on the forward strand.
CCCCCGGCTCGATTCTTACCGACCAGTAGACCTCGAGTGAACGCCCTGTTCAAGCGGTAGATCCGCGCTTACATCGACCTCTGGCAGCCTCGACGCCAGTCGGCACGATCACAATTCGGCGAATGGCCGAATCTGCGCCTCCAATCCCAGCACACGGTATTTTTCGCTCCGACCATTTGCTGCAATGGCAATATTCCTTGCCAATACTTACCCTCTGCCGGACACTCTCCACATGACTACAGACACCGATCGACACACTCAGGTCGACGCGATCATCGTCGGCGGCGGAGTCGCCGGACTCAGCGCCGCCGTGGCCCTCGGCCGTTCCCGACGATCCGTCGCGATCATCGACGCGGGCGATCCCCGCAACGCACCGGCAGCGCATTCCCACAACTACCTCACCCGCGACGGGGAGTCGCCTCTCGAGCTGGTTCGACTCGGCCGAGACGAGGCGCGGCACTACGGCGTACGCATCGTCGAGGGCGTCGCCGCATCCGCGAGTCGAACCGACACCGGGTTCGAGGTGACTCTCGCCGACGGTTCCGTCGTCGGCGGCCGCCGCCTCCTGGTCACCACCGGCCTCACCGATGTTCTTCCGGACATCCCCGGCCTCGCCGATCGGTGGGGGCGCGATGTATTGCACTGCCCGTACTGCCATGGCTGGGAGGTACGCGATCGCAGGATCGGAATCATCGGCAGCGCCATGGTCGGACACCAGGCACAGATGTGGCGTCAGCTCACCGAGCACGTCACGGTGTTCGCGCACACGGCACCGACACTGGCCGAAGAGGACCTCGCGCGACTCGCCGCAAGTGGCATCGAGGTCGTCGGCGAGGAGATCGCTCGGGTCGATGTCGACAGCGACGCGATCGTGGGAGTGACACTCGCGAGCGGCACGCAGATCCCGCTCGACGCGTTGGTCGTAGGACCCAACTTCACCTCGCGCGCGGACATCCTGATGTCGCTGGGGTTGGCCACGACCGAGATGGTCATGAACGACCACGTCCTCGGCACGTACGTCGAGGCCGATCCCGTCGGTGCCACATCCGTTCCCGGAGTATGGGTTGCAGGCAACGTGTCTGCACCGATGGACACCGTGGTGGCGGCGTCCGCGGCTGGAGTCAAGGCCGGCGCTGCGATCAACGGTGACCTGATCGAGGAGGATGTCCGCATCGCTCTCGAACGAGCGAAGGCCATCGCTTCCTAGATACCGAGCGCCGCCGCCAGCCCCTCTTCGACGGTGTCCTTGCGGACGCCGAGCGAGGCGAGCGTGGCGTCCTCGTTCTCCAAGAGTGCCAGCAGAATGTGCTCGGTACCGACGTAGTTGTGCCCCAGCCGAAGCGCCTCACGGAAAGTCAGTTCCAGCACCTTCTTGGCACCGGCGTCGAACGGCACGAGATCGGGTACGGGGTCGGTCGGTTCCGGCAGCGTCGCCGTCACCGCAGAACGGATCTGCTCGGGCGTGAGGCCCTGCGCGCCCAGCAGTTTCGCTGCGAATCCCTCGGGTTCGCCGAGCAGACCGAGGATCAGATGCCCGGTGGTGATGCAGTCGTTGGCAGTGGCCCGAGCCTCGTTCTGCGCTCCGACCACCACGTTGCGCGCCCGTGGAGTGAAGCGCGAGAAGCCCTGACTGGCATCGAGATCGGCGGGATCGTCGCCGCCCTTCGCAACGAAGCGCTTCTGCACCGCCTGCTTGCTGACTCCCATGGATGCTCCGATCGCAGTCCAGGACGCCCCTGAGCGGCGGGCTCGATCGACGAAATGCCCGATCAGATGGTCGGCGACCTCGCCGAGGGAATCGGCCGCGATCACCGCACCCGAGAGTTGGTCGAGCGCATCGGTGTGCACTTTCTCGATGGCGTCGATGAGATCGTCGAGACGGACGGGGTTCGTCATCTTCAGTGGTTGCGTCATGCGTCAACTGTAGGTTGACGATGTGCAGCCGTCAACCCTAGGTTGACGACACTGTGCCGTTGCAACATCTGTTGAACTTCTTCACCGACGGCGGCGAACTTCGGCCCCGTGTGCGCTGCGCAAAGACGTATATTCACCCATGGAGGCGTCGCGAACAGCCATGCGAACGCCACGAGCGAGAAGGAAGTAGGTCCTTCGATGAACACGAAGGTCGCTGCGCCCTTCCCCATGCACACCAGAAGAACCGCGGGTCTGGTGGCAGTGGTCGTCGTCGCGAGCACCGTCTTCGTTCTCGGCGACGCCGGAGTGCGGGCCGGTGTCCTCGCCACCGTTGCCGTCGGATCGGTACTCACCATCAGCGCCGCGATCCGTAGATACCGCCCCGACGACTCTCGATGCTGGTGGGCACTGTTCGGTGCCTCGGTGCTGTTCATGTTCGGGGTCTCGCTCCGCAGCGATCCCACCGCACTGAATCACTCGTTCCCGCTGCTGCCGGATCTGTTCACACTGACCGGGTACGCACTCGTCGGGTACGCACTCTCGCGGTGGATCCGAGATCGGCAGTCGATCGACGACATCACTCCACTCGTCGACGCCGGCCTGATCTTCCTCGGCACCCTCTTCCTGTCGTGGTTGCTGTTCATCTCACCGGCCCTCGAATCTCCTCGTTCCTCGGCATCGACGGTGGTCAACGGGCTGTATCCGGCGATAGACGCAGCACTGATCACCCTGACCACCTACCTACTGTTCTCGTCCAAGCCCCGTACCCCAGCGCTGCAGTGGGCCTTGATCGCACTCGTCGCGACACTCGTCGGCGACATCTCGTACGCATTCGCTGCCACCACCGACGACGCGCCGTCCTCGGGATTGCTCGACGGCATCTACCTGTTCGCGTATCTCTCCCTGGCGATGGCGGCCCTCGATCCGTCGATGCGCACCGTCTCCCAACGGCAGACTCCTGCACCGGCGCACAGCAGCCGTCGCGTCGTGTTCGTGGTGACGCTGCTGGTCGTCTGTGCCACGGTGCCGCTGCTGGGCTCGGCCGTGTCCACCGGAGATCTGATCGTCCGGTCCCTGTTGCTCGCGTCGATCCTGGTGGGTGCCTTCCTGCGCGGCGAACGCGCGCTGACCCGAGTGCAGGTCGGCGAGGAGCACGCGAAATACCTGGCCGCTCACGATCTGTTGACCGGCCTACCGAACCGCACGATGCTCGACGAGGAATTCACCCGGCTCGAGCGCAGCCAGACTCCGGGACGCACATGCGTTCTGTTCGTCGACCTCGACAACTTCAAGATGGTCAACGACTCGTACGGTCACCGCGTCGGTGACGAACTCATCGTGGCCGCAGCGCGACGCATCCGCGCCGCACTCGGTGCCGCCGACACCGTGGTCAGGTACGCCGGTGACGAGTTCGTCGTGCTGACCCGTCGCGATCGCGGCGGAGCAGAGGCGTTGGCCCGCCGCATCATCGATCGGACCAACGAACCGTTCCCCCTGAGCGCCGCAACGGCATACGTCACGGCCTCGGTGGGGATCGCCGACGCGGACCGATTGCACGACGCCATCCGCGAGGCCGATACCGCGATGTATCACGCCAAGTCTCTCGGCGCGGCGCGCTACGCATTCTTCGACGAGTCCCTGCGTGCGCGAGCGACATCCGCGATCGAGACCGCCACCGCGCTGCGCGGCGCGATCAGACGCGGCGAGCTCGAGGTGTACTATCAGCCGATCATCGAGACCGTCTCGCGCACCACCGTCGTCTACGAGGCACTCGTGCGCTGGAACTGGCAGGGGCGAGTGCGTACCCCCAACGAGTTCATCTCGATTGCCGAATCGACCAATCTCATCAAGGAAATCGGCGAATGGGTGCTGCGCACCGCGATGTCGGACCTGGTGACACTGCGATCCAACGGCCAGGACGTCACCATGTCGGTGAACGTGTCCCCGATGCAATTGCGGGACGATTCGTTGCCGGTCATCGTCGGGCGACTGCTCGACACGTACGACCTCGACGGAGCGGATCTGGCCCTCGAGATCACCGAGAGCGTCCTGATCGACGACATGGGCACGGCGAAAAGCGTTCTCGACCGACTCGCCGCGATGGGTGTGCTCATCGTTCTCGACGACTTCGGCATCGGCTACTCCTCGCTGAGCAGGCTGCGCGCGATGCCGATCGCGCTGCTCAAGATCGACAAGTCCTTCGTCCACCAGATCGGCAGTTCGGAATCCGACACTCAGCTGATTCGCGCGATCGTCGCCATGGCGTCGGCGCTGCCGGTGGCGACGGTGGCCGAGGGCGTCGAGACCGAGGAACAGGCCGAGATCATCGAGGCTCTCGAATGCCGCTTCGCGCAGGGCTTTCTGTTCGGTAGACCTGCACCCGTCGCACACTGGCTTCTCGAATCTGCCGAGACCCGTGCCGGCAGGTGAGCCGGATGTTAGCGTCGGTCGGTGTCTGTAATCGGAGTGCACCGCTCGACTGTCCTTGCATGTGCCCTGCTGCTGGTGCCGCTCGCCGCGTGCAGTAGCAGCGAGAGCACCGATCCTGACTCCGCGGCCGAGAACAGCTGCGTCCTCGGTGCCAGTGGCGGCACCCCGGTAGGAGCGACACCGAGTGCGAATTCGGGCGACATCTCCACCAATCCCGAAGTGGCGACCGGGTATCGATCGAACATGACCCCGGTGGAGACGGCCTCGTACTCCGTCTCGACGGCCAATCCGGTCTCCACCGAGGCCGCGTGCGCGGTCCTGCGGGACGGGGGCACCGCGGCCGACGCACTGATCGTGGCGCAGACGGTGCTCGGCCTCGTCGAGCCGCAGTCCTCCGGTATCGGCGGCGGTGCATTCCTGATGTACTACGACGCAGCGACCGGTGAAGTGCAGAGCTACGACGGCCGCGAGACCGCCCCGATGAGCGCCACCGGGGACTACCTGCGGTACATCGACGACGTGAATCGCACTCTGCCGCAACCCGATGCCCGGTCCAGTGGTCGCTCGATCGGCGTCCCGGGGGTGCTGCGGATGCTCGAGCAGGCCCACGCCGATCACGGCACCGAGCAATGGGGCGAGCTCTTCCAACCTGCAATCGACCTCGCCGACAACGGAATCGAGATCAGCCCACGGATGGCCTCGTCCATCGCCGACTCGGCACCGAAGCTCGCCCTCGACCCAGCGTCCAAGGACTACTTCCTGCAGCCCGACGGCACCGGCAAGCCGGCCGGGACGGTGCTGAACAACCCGGCGATGTCGAAGACGCTGTCCGCCATCGCAACCGACGGGGCAGACGCCTTCTACACCGGTGACATCGCACAGGCCATCGTCGACGCCACCGCCGACACCACCGCAGGCCGCACTCCCGGGCAGATCACGCTGGAGGATCTCGCCGCGTACGAACCCAAGACCCGCACGGCCGTGTGCACCGAGTACCGCGACCACGACATCTGCGGTATGCCAGGCCCGTCCTCGGGCGGTATCGCGGTGGCGTCGGCGATGGGGATTCTGTCGAACTTCGACCTGTCGCAGTACGCGCCGACGGGGATGGACGCCAACGGCGGAACCCCGACGGCCGAGGGTGTGCACCTGATCGCCGAGGCCGAGCGCCTGGCCTACGCCGATCGTGACAAGTACGTCGCCGATCCGGACTTCGTTCCCCTGCCCGGCGGTTCACCCGATGCGCTGCTCGATCCCGAATACCTCAGCGAGCGAGCCGGACTGATCGACGAGGGCAAGTCGATGGGTATCGCGCAGCCCGGCGACTTCGGCCCGGTGCAGTTCGCCTCGTCCACCGATCCAGAGTTCGGTACCAGCCACATCTCGGTCGTCGACAGTCAGGGCAATGCGGCCTCGATGACGACGACCGTCGAGTCGGCCTTCGGCTCGTTCCACATGGTCGACGGCTTCCTGCTCAACAATCAGCTCACCGATTTCTCCGCGGCTCCCGTGGCCGAGGACGGAACTCCGATGGCCAATCGCGTCGAGCCGGGGAAGCGTCCGCGCAGTTCGATGGCCCCGACGTTGGTCTTCGACCGCAACGACGACGGCGAGCGCGGCGATCTGGTCCTCGTCGCCGGCTCTCCCGGTGGCTCGGTGATCATCCAGTTCGTCGTCAAAACGCTGGTGGGACTGCTCGATTGGGGCATGGATCCGCAGCAGGCGGTGTCGATGGTCGACTTCGGAGCGGCCAACACGCCGTCGACCAACTACGGCGGTGAACACCCGAACGTCTCGGGCGAGGACGATCCGGTGGTCGCGGCGCTCCGCGAGATGGGCCACGAGGTGTCGGTCGCAGATCAGTCCAGTGGACTGAGCGCGCTGCAGCGCACCGACGGCGGCTGGATCGGCGGAGCGGACCCGCGCCGTGAGGGTGAGGTACTCGGTGGATAGGTGCGAGCGTGGATAGGGGTCAGCTCACGAATCGGTAACCCATACCGGTTTCGGTGATCAGATGCACCGGGGAGGCCGGGTCTCGTTCGAGCTTCTGCCTCAGTTGGCCGAGATAGATTCGTAGATAATGTGTTTCGCGCTCATGGCCGGGCCCCCAGACGGTGCGCAGTATGTCCTTCTGCGACACCAGCTTGCCCTCGTTGCGTACCAGTAGTTCGAGCACACCCCACTCGGTACGGGTCAGGTGCACGCTCGCACCGTCTCGCACAACGGTTTTTGTGGCGAGGTCGACGGTGAAGTCCTCGGTGACGACAACGGGGTCGGCGACGGTGTGCGGTCCACGGCGCAGGGCTGCGCGCAATCGGGCCAGCAGCTCGTCCATCCCGAACGGCTTGGTGACGAAGTCGTCGGCACCGGCGTCGAGTGCTTCGACGGTGTCGGCGGAATCGGTTCGCGCCGAGAGCACGAGGATCGGTACGTCGGTCCAGCCGCGCAGACCGGCGATGACGTCGATTCCGTCGATGTCGGGCAGGCCGAGGTCGAGAATCACGATGTCCGGGTGAAAGTTCGCAGCCACCCGGAGCGCCTCGCCGCCGCTCGCCGCACTGACCACTTCGAACCCACGCACGTTGAGGTTGATCCTCAACGCTCGCACGATCTGCGGCTCGTCGTCGACGACGAGCACCCGCACCTTCACCTGCTCGCCGCCTTCAACTCGACCGTCATCGTCAGCCCGCCGCCGACGGTGTTCGATGCCGTGACGGTACCGCCCATCGCCCGCACGAATCCCCGCACCACCGACAACCCGAGCCCGACGCCCACCGAATTGTCGCGGTCACCGAGGCGCTGGAACGCGTCGAACATGGTCTCCTCGGTTCCCTCGGTGATGCCGGGTCCGTGGTCGGCGACGGAGATACTCGCCCGTTCGCCGTGCGCGGCGGCACTGACGGTGATGTCGCCGACGGGGGCGTAGCGGGCACTGTTGTTCACCAGATTCGCGAGCACCCGTTCGAGCAGACCCGGGTCGGCCAGTACCTCGACATCGCCCACCTCGACGCGTACTCGGTCGTCCGCTCCGACCAACGCGCCCCTGAGCACGTCGTCGACGAACACAGGCCGCAGGCTCGGCTGCACCACACCGGCCTGCAACCGCGAGGAGTCGAGCAGATTGCTCACCAGAGCGGTCAGCTGATCGGCAGACTCGTCGATGGTGGCCAGCAACTCGTCGGTGTCCTCGGCCGAGAACTGGACATCGGTGCTGCGCAGAGACGAGGACGCCGCCTTGACCGCCGACAGTGGCGTCCGCAGATCGTGGCTGACGGCCGAGAGCAATGCTCGACGCAACGCGTCGGCCTCGGCGAGAGCGTTGGCGCGGCTGGCTTCCTCGGCGAGGCGCGCCTGCCGGACCATGCCGGCGGCCTGATTGGCCACTGCGGCGAGTACTCGCCGATCGTGCGCGTGTGTGCGTTCGCCGACGAGCAACAACGTGAAGTCGCCTGCGTCGACCTCGGTGTCCGCCCCGGCTCGATCGACAGGAGCCTGCGCACCCGCGCTACCCACGATCGATCCGGACTGGTTGTCCCACAGCGCTACCCCGCTCTGCCGGTACGTTTCGCGGGCGCGTTCGAGCAGTGCGGTCAGGTCCGCGCCGCGCAACACCGAGCCGGCGAACAGCGTCAACAGTTCGGCCTCCTGCGTCGCCCGGCGTGCCTGACGCGTCCGCCGGGCGGCAGCGTCGACGAGGGCTGCGACGGCGACGGCGACGAGGAGCAGTACGACGGTGACGACGAAGTTGTCGGGCTCGGCGATGGTGAGGCTGTATCTGGGGGTGGTGAAGAAGTAGTTCAGCAGGAAGCCCGCGATCAACGCCGAGAGCGCCGCCGGCGCAACCCCTCCCAGCAGCGCGACGCACAGCACCACCATGAAGAACAGGGCGCTCTCGCCGCTCGAGTCGAAGTCGGGCCCGACCGTGCTCAGCACTGCCGCGGCCAGGCAGGGCACCAGTACAGCGGCAACCCACGCAAGAATGCGGCGCCGTCCCGAGTCGACCTGCACTCCCCGTCGCCGAGCCTGCTCGGCGTGAGTGACCATGTGCACGTCGATCTTTCCCGAGTTCTGCACCACTGCCGCGCCGATTCCCTCGTCCAGGATTCGCGCCGCGCGGGACCTTCTCGAGGTGCCGATCACCAGCTGGGTCGCGTTCACGCCGCGGGCAAAGTCGAGCAGGGTCGACGGCACGTCGTCACCGACAACGCTGTGCACGCTGGCACCGAGGCCGGAGGCGAGCGTGCGGACCGAGCCCATCTGCGGTGCCGAGACGCCCATCAGCCCGTCACCGCGGACGATGTGCAGCACCATCAGTTCTGCACTGGACTTCGAGGCGATCCGACTCGCTCGGCGGAGCAGGGTTTCCGATTCCGGGCCGCCGGTCACTGCCACCACCACGCGCTCGCGGGCCTCCCACGTGTCGGTGATGCGATTGTCCTTGCGGTACTTCACCAGTGCCGCGTCGACCTGATCGGCGATCCACAGCAGCGCGAGCTCGCGCAGAGCGGTGAGGTTGCCGCCGCGGAAGTAGTTGCTCAGTGCCGCGTCGACCTTCTCGGCGGCGTAGACGTTGCCGTGCCGCAACCTACTGCGCAACGCCTCGGGGGTGATGTCGACCAACTCGACCTCGTCGGCGGCTCGAACGACGCTGTCGGGCACCGTCTCCCGTTGCGGCGCTCCGGTGATCTGCTGCACCACGTCGTTGAGCGATTCGAGGTGCTGCACGTTGAGGGTGGAGATGACGTCGATACCCGCGTCGAGGAGCACCTCGACGTCCTGCCACCGCTTGCCGTGCACGCTCCCCGGGGTGTTGGTGTGCGCCAGTTCGTCGACGAGCACCACCTGCGGCTTTCGGGCCAGGACGGCGTCGAGATCGAGTTCCTGCGCCGAGGAACCGCGATAGTTCACGGTCGCCATCGGCAGCACTTCGATGCCGTCGAGTGCGTCGATCGTCCGCGCTCGGCCGTGTGTCTCGACCACCGCGGCCACGACGTCGCAGCCTCGGCTGCGCAATCGGTGCGCCTCGCCGAGCATGGCGAAGGTCTTGCCGACGCCGGGTGCTGCGCCGAGGTAGATCCTCAGCTCACCCCTGTCCGCCACAGCCTGTCTCCTCACCCGGCCGGTACAGCTAGCGCTCCTCGATGTCGTCGACGCGTATCTCGACGACGTCGCGCCCGAGGGTGACGCCCAACAGGTCCGACACGGTACCGATCGCGATGGTCGCCAGCTCGTCTCCGGCGGCCTGCAGGTCGTCGCCGTACACCCCGATCACCGCGACGAACAGACCGATGCAGGCGTGGTCGTCGAGATCGAGGTCGATCTCGGTCGGCTGTGCGCCGTGCACGCCTGCCAGCGCACGGCGAAGCGTCGTCTTGACGATGTGGTCGCTGACCCGCAGCGAGTCCTCCGGTCCGGCCGTGGAGCCGGAGGGGAACGCGCTGTCGATCGGCCACGTGCGTCTGGTGGTGTTGCGTACCTTCGAGATGATGGACGCGCTGATGTCCACCCAATTGGGTTCCTGCGGTGCGTCCCGAAGTTCGGTGGCAGCACGCGCGAGAACCGAGTCCGGCTCTAGTGGGTTCGCCATGTTGCCAACCTTTCGCTCAATGTTGCTCGTGCTCTGGTCAACTGACCACGTACTGCTCCGGCGGACAGGGTCATGATCGCCCCGATCTCGGGGTGCGTCAGGCCTTCCACCTCGCGAAGCAGCCAGCAGGCCCGCTGCCGGTAGGGCAGCTCGGCGAGCGCTGTGCCCAGCTCGGTCATGAAGCTGTCGGCTTCGACATCCGCCTCGGGATCACTGCCCGCGCCGGTGCTCTTTCGCTCGAATACCCAATCTTCTGCGGGCGGAACGCTGCGACGGCGTCGATGATCGATCACCTTGTGCGAGACCAACGAGAACAACCATGTTCGCAGAGCCGAGTCACCACGAAAGTTGTCGAGGCCCTTCCACGCTGCCACGAAGGCGTCCTGCACCACCTCCTCGGCTGCACCTTGATCGGACAACATGTTCCGCGCGTACCGGAACATCTCCGGGCCGTAGCGCCGAACGATCTCCTCGAACGCATCCGTCTCGCCGAGCGCGGCTGCGCCGACGAGTACGCGGTCCGATGCATCAACCCACTCCATCGAGCCCCCAGACGTAATCTATGACGTAGCTCACTTTATTGGTACGTGCGTTTCGGCGATCGAGCTACGACCAACTCCTGACACACACTCTGCACGACACTCAACGAAGAGAGGCATTCATGAGCTCCACGACGGACACCAAGGCAACCGTATCCGCAACCGGCGAAGGCAAGACCGACATCACCACCAAGTCGGATTCCGTGCTCGTCAGTTCGCAGGGCCGCACCACCATTGCCGACACCGTCGTCTCCAAGATCGCCGGTATCGCCACCCGTGAGGTTCAGGGAGTGCATGCCGTCGGCGGCGGAGCGAGCCGCGCGATCGGAGCCCTCCGTGAGCGCATCCCCGGCGCACGCGTCAACCAGTCGCAGGGCGTTTCGGTGGAGGTCGGCGAGCGTCAGGCAGCCGTCGACATCGACATCGTCGCCGACTACGGCGTCTCGATCGCAGACCTCGCGGCAGGCATCCGTCGCAACGTCATCAACGCCGTCGAGCGCATGACCGGTCTCGAGGTCACCGAGGTCAACATCGTCGTCCACGACATCTACCTCGACGACGGCTCGGACGACGACGACACCGCCACCGAGCCCGCCACCACCCGAGTGCAGTGACCGATCCGCACATGACGGAACGTGACAGGTCCGAGGACATCGCCGACGCCGTTCTGGCGATCGACGGTGTCGTCGGCCTGCACGGAGGCATGTTCGGCGAAGCCGCTACGTACCTGCCCGGACGCCGGATCGCCGGCATTCGAATCGGGGAGGACGGAACCGAGGTTCACGTCACTCTCGAATTCGGGGTTGCGGTACGTGAGACCGCCGACGCCGTGCGTCGCACAGTAGCGACGATGGTCGACGGGCCCGTGCACGTCACCGTCGAGGACATTGTGCGAGTCTGACCAGGTGAACGAGCATGCAGCGCACGACCGAGCCGCCGCGTACAAGGCGGCTCGGCGCGCTGTGGCACGCGAACACCACCCCGATATCGGTGGGGATCCGGCCCAGTACATGGCCGAACTCGCCGCCGTCGACCGACGATTCGCGGTGCTGCCCTCGGCCCCTGCCAACGCAGCGAGTGCGCCGACGGCGTTCCGCGCGTCCTCGATTCCGTCCCCGATACGCACACTTCCCAAGCGGATCGCTCGCATCCGCAAACGCGTCACCAGGCGCAACTACTTCGAACTCTGAGTGGAGATCAAGACCATGACCACAGCGACCATCGGTTTGTTCGTGGGACTTCTGCTGGCCATCGCCGCAGCGGCAGGCGGCTTCACCGGCTTCCTCATCGCCATCGTTCTCGGCGGCCTCGGCTTCTTCGTCGGCCGCTACATCGACGGCGAGCTGGACCTGAACTCGATCATGCGTGGTCGCGGTCGTGACTGAGACAGTGACGACCGACACGCTCGGGGACGCCGGTCAACGCGGATCGCTGGAGATCAAGCACAAAGCCGTCGAGCGTCTCGCCGTCCTCGCTGCCCGCAGCACCGACGCGGTCGCCCGACCTCAGCCGGGTCTACGCGTCCTCGGTGGGCGCGATCTGCCCAAGGCCGACGTGACGGTCAACGGCTCCCGTGTGCGCGCGCAGGTAGCGGTGGCGGTCACGTGGCCCTCGCCGCTGGCGAAGGTGGCCGCCGACGTCCGTGCCGCCGTGGCACGGGATCTGTCCGAGCTGGGCATCTACACCGTCGACCGTGTCGACGTCACCGTCCAATGCGTACCCGCCGAGGCCACCCATGAAGAAGGGAGAGTGCAGTGATCGAGAAGGCAGGCAAGAAGCCGGTGGCGAACCCCACCGCAGCCGTACCCGCAATCCTGTTCGCACTCGTCCTCATCGGTGCCGGAGTGGTCCTCGGCCGCGAGGCACTGCTCGCCCTGGGTGCCATCGACGGCCCCGAGTGGGTCGAACCCGCCGCCACGAACCTGGACGGACTCACCGCGCAGCAGTGGATGCTGCCCGCAGGCATCGCCGCGGTCGTCGTGGGCTTCGTTCTGGTTTTCGCCGCGATCCGCCCCCGTCGGCGCACCCACCGCGCCCTCTCCGAGCAGGACGTCTGGCTCCGCAAGGGCGACGTAGCAGCCGTTGCCCGCACCGCCGCTCTCGACAGCGTCGGAGTCGATTCTGCGACCGCCAAGGCCGGCAACAAGAAGGTCACCGTCGCCGTGTCCACCGTCGCCGGCACTGACACCTCGGAGCTGAAGTCCTCCGTCGTCACCTCCGTGGACGACGCCCTCCGCCCACTCGCGTCGGCTCCCAAGGTCCGCACCCGAGTGCGAACGACAGGACAACCATCGTGAAACGCGCCACCGCTTCGGTCGACCGAACCAGCACCGCCGTCGTCGGCCTTGCCCTGATCGCTCTGGGCGGCGGAGCAATCGCCTGGGAGCGCGGACAGTTTCCCGGCCGCGAACGTCTCGACGCGGCCTTCGTCGACACCGCCGTCGACGCAGGCTGGTGGCCCTGGGCTCTCGGAGCAGCAGCCATCGTCCTCGTTCTGCTCGGTCTGTGGTGGCTACTCGCCCACCTGCCGCGCCGCTCGGTCGGCACCGTCGCTTTCGCGTCCACTGCGGATGCAGATGTCGACGGCCGGCTCAGTGTCGACCTGGGAACGGCTGCTCGAAGCGCCGCGAAGTCACTGGCCGCGCACGAAGGTGTCGTCTCGGCGACCGGTCGTTCGGTGTCCGACCGTGGTCAGAGAGTCGTCGAGATCACCGCGACGCTCGACCCAGCAGTCACGTCACTCGACAAGGTGGCAAGCGCGGCGGCACAGACCCGCAACGAGATCGTGACGTCGCTGGACGGCACTCCCGCCGCGGTGCGAATCCTCCTGCAATGCGGCAAGTCTCGGAAGCAGGTCGTTCGCGTCAGCTGACGCTCGAGGAGAACTCGATCTCCCCGATCAACCCATGGTGGTCCGATCCGGGGAGATCGATTCGCTCCAAGGACCGAGCATGACCGGTGTTGGTGAGGATATGGTCGATCCCGACGACGGCCGGTGTCCCCTTGTCCGTCGGATACGTGGGAATCAGTCCCATCCCCAATTGCGCTGCGGCGTCCGAATATCCGGCGTCGAGCAGGTTGCGGAACTTCTTGTGCGAGTACGTCGTGTTGAAGTCGCCGCTGACGATCACCGGACCGCTGCCCGCCGCTGCCTCCAAATCGTCTCGGAGCGTGTCCAATTCGGCGGTCCAGATATCGGCCGGGGTGATGTAGGCGGGACCGGGATGCACGGCCAGCAGCGTGACCGGCTCGGAACCGGGGATCTCGACCTCGGTGGCGAGATTCACCGGGCCGTACCCGTCGAGCTCACGGTTGTCCGAGATCGGGAATCGGCTGTAGATTCCGGCCCCACCGCCGCCTGTCACGTGCGGCTGGAGGTAGCGGTAGGGAAAGAGCTCTTCCATGCCGGCGTCACGCAGACCGATGACCGATGCGTCGGTCAATTCCTGAATCGTGACGACATCGACGGCGCTGTCGCGGGCCTGCCCGACCACGACAGTCGGATCGGCCAGCCCGATCATCAGATTCGCCTGCATCACGCGCAGTCGTACGCCGTCGGAGCTCGTGCCGTCCTCGGGTGCCGCGTCCGCAACGTAGAGCGGTGCGTACGCGAATGCGCCTGCAGCGAGCACCAGCGCGGAGACTCCCGCCAGAACCCAGCGTCGACCGATCAACGCCACCAGGGCAGCGACGACGACGGCGACGAACATCAACGGAGCGAACGACGCGAGCGCGATCAGCACGTTGACCCGGGTGTCGGTGTAGTAGACGCCCATCGCCACGAGCCCGGTGGCGATGCCCAGAATGGCGATCGTGCCGGTGAGTATTCGTATCCAGGTTCGTCGCATCAGCCCGAGAGTAGCTACGCCCGGATGCCGACGACCAACGCTGTGATGGTTGTCCAGGTCAGCGACAACAACCCGCGCACCGCCGAGAGCGAGAACGCTGTGGACCACACCGTTCGCGTCGACGGTTCCTCGACCGGCAGGCCGGCGAATCGATCGGCCAGCCAGTCCAGTGTCAGCGGCGCGCTGAGCGGGTGCAGCGACAGGTGTTCGCTCAGCCGATCTCGTAGATAGGTCACGTGGGCACCCGCCTCGATGTACCGATCCACCTGCCCGTCCACGTCGTCGACGGCAATGATCTGATCGTGCACCGACTGAACGACCAGCAGCGGTGCCGTCGGAGCCGTTCGGCCCGGCTGAATGTCCTGGAACACCTGCACGATCTCGGGCAGAGCCAGCAAGTCTGCCAACGGAACGTCGATGTAGCGGTCCAGATCGTGCCGCGCGAGGCGGGTGACAGCCCGGACGGTCGTCATGTTCTCGACGGAATCGAGAATGCGCATTCCGTCCTCGTCCACGTACTGGCGAATGACCCGGTCCAGCTCGGGATAGGTGCGTCGCAGACCCGCAACCACCAGTGTCGGCAACGCCGAATGGAACGTTGCGTTAAGCCTGGTGAACGCCGAACCTGGATCTCCGACGGGCGAGCCGAGGGCGGCACCGACCACTTCGATCTCCGGAGCGTATTCCGGCGCCATCTCCGCCGCCCAGGATGTCGCGAGCCCGCCGCCCGAGTAGCCCCACAGCGCTACCGGCGTGGTCGAATGCCGTTCCAGCGGCTCGAACGACAGCGCCGCGCGAACGGCGTCGAGCGTGCAGAACCCGGGTTCCTGCGGCGAACCCCAGTGACCGTCGGGACCCTCGTGGTCCGGGATCGAGATGGTCCAACCACGGCGCAGGGCGTGCAGTACCAGCAGGAACTCGAACTGCGGAACCGCACCGAACGCCCGCGAGCCACGCCGAAGCGCATAGGACGGGAAACACGAGGATGCGACGCCGTCGATCGCACACTGATACGACAGCAGCACCGGCTGGGCATCCCGCGGGCGCAGCACAGTCGTGACGCTGGCCTGCGGAAAACCACCGAGATCAGCGGTGCGATAGAGCAGCTGCCAGGCGTCGACTCGCTGGCGCACGCGACCGAACATCGCGACCTCGACCGGCCGCACCTTGAGAATCGTGCCCGGTAGAGCTGCTTCGTACCCCTCGGGCGCAGTGTAGAAAGGGTCGTCCTCGGGCCTGGTCGCGTCGCTCCGGCTCGGTGCTCGTTCCACCGGCCAGGGCTGTTCGTCCCCCAATGATCTGTCGACGCTCATGTGCCACCGCTTCTTGTCCGAGTCTCGCCGTCACACTAACTTGCCCTCGACGACCCCATTTCATGCAGCCTGCTGCCAATTGGTGATCAGGACATCGGTCGCGTAGCTGAGGTCGAGGCCTTCACCACCCCAGTTCGGGACGATGGCGTCGGGCGCGATGCCGCCGTACCGTCGCCTCATCTCGTCGGCGACTCCCGACATCGCGGGAGCGTGGATTACCTCGGTTCCCGACGGATGACGAAACGAGAAGCGTTGATCTCCACGGGCTTCGATGAAGAAGTAACCGTCGTGCAGCGCTCGATGGTGTTCGCCGCACAGCAGGACCAGGTTGTCGAGAGTGGTCTCACCACCGCGTGACCGATAGGTGACATGATGCGCATGCATGAAGCGAGTACGGCCGCATCCCGGCACCGCGCAGCATCGGTCGCGAATGATCAACTGACGCAACTGGGTTCGGCTCGGAGCCTTGGCGGTGGCACTCCAACGCACGGTCTTGCCGAGGCGGCCGTGACCGACCGTCCGCACGACTGCGCAGCACAGCACCTGAGCCAACGTTTCGTCGTCCAGACCCGGGCCGTCGTCGAAATGGGCGTGATCGCATCCGGCTTCGGCACTGTTGCCGATGTGGACCAACACTTCCGCTGCCGGTGAGACAACCGGCGAATCCAGCGCAGCGCAGACCATCTCGGCCATGGCGATCATCGCCGGCACCGGATCGATGGGAGCGGGGGCGGCCCGATCTGCGCCGCGTTCCTCCTCCGTGCGGGTGCGTTCGTACTCCGCCCTGGTCAATGCAGCCATGATCCGTTTACCGTCCTCGGGCCGAAAGCGCGCCGTCAGCACGAGCGAGCCGTCGTCCTCGTCCCAGCGCCACCGTCCGACGCACGGATCTCGGTCCACACCGTTCTGCCGAGTGGGACGCATCGCCTTCTTCAGACCACGGCAGAGCCGTTCGATATGTGCGGCGGGAGCATCGAGCGCCTTCTGCAGCAGCGACGCCTCGTTCTCGGCCGTCGCCACCCGCGTCATCGCCCGTACCTTCGAGTACGAGACCGTGCCGCTCAGATACGCCGAGGTGATCAGCGGTAGCTCTCGCATCGCTTTGGCAACCCGCACCTGCTCACGGGCCGTGTGCAGGTCGACTCCCGCACGCCAGGACAACCAGTGCGCACACGACCGCACTTCCCAGCCCGCCCATCCGCGTCGCACGTCGAACTCACCCACCAAGATCAGATACTGCGCCGACGCCGCAGCGATCTGACCGGCCAGAGCGCATATCTCGGTTTCGATCTCTCTCGTCTCGATCCGTCCCGCCTCGGATCCCGTCTCGGCCATGTCGATCACGAACGCCCCCATTCATCGAATACATGTTCGACGAACAGTACGGTGGGGCACCGACAAGAACTTCTCGACGGGGTTCGACTCGTCCCCGCGGGGACGTCTCGGGCTTGCTTTCTGGCCGGTGGGCCCGATACTGACACCAGATGCTGGTTCCGACCGAAGGGTGGTGCAGCCGTGGAGAGTACCGACACCTGGGGCATTGCCGGCGCGGAGTTCCTGCGGTGGTATCTACTCGCAGCCGTCCTCGCAGTGGCCCTGACGCTGGTGAGTAACCGGCTCGCTGCACATCGGTCCGCTTCGGCATCGCCGACCGGACGAGCCCTCACCCCACCCGAGGTCGGGGCGCTCACCAGCGACGACCAGGCGGTGATGGCGTCGTTGGCAATCCTGCGCGGTGCCGACGTGATCGATTCGCGGGGAAGTCGGCGGCGCACCCTGACCGATTCCGAGCGCATGCAGCTGGATTGGTTCACGCGCGCCGTCCTCGAACGACTCGGCAGCGGAAAGGCACCCCTGGTTCGATCCCGGCTGGTGACGAACATGTCCGGTTCGTGTGCGCAGCTGCGTAACGCTCTCGTCGACGAAGGCTTGATGCACGGCGCCGCCGCGCAGCCCATGCTGCCCCGAACGTTCCCCATCCTCTTCGTCGCAGCCCTCGGGGTCGCACGCATCGTTGCAGGCATCGCGAACGGTAAGCCGGTCGGCTTCCTCGTCGGCATCGTCGTCCTGCTGCTCGTGGCACTTCCGTTCGCAGTTCGCCGACGACGTCGAACCGCACTCGGCGATGCCGAACTGCGACGCCTCCGCACCGAGAACGACTATCTCTCGCCACGCTCTCGCCCGTCCTTCACCGCCTACGGTCCGTCGCGCGCTGGCATGTCGGCCGCGCTCTTCGGAGCGGGAGCACTGATGCTGCTCGATCCAGCGATGGCGGGCGCGCTGAGCTACGGATCCGCTCACGCCGGCGGAGCTGCATCGTTCGGATTCGGCGGCGACAGCGGAAGCAGTGGCGACAGCGGCGGCGGTGACGGCGGTGGTGGCGGTGGCGGCTGCGGCGGCGGGTGCGGCGGGTGAGCATCGATGCCCTGCCTGCGGGCCTCGGAATCGGTTGGCGCTCCGAGATTTCGGGGATCATCTCGCAATTGCCGGGTCTCGCGTTCTGCGAGGTGATCGCCGAATCGATCGGGGACCACGCACCGGAGCGCCTCACCGCGTTGGGCGTCCCCGTCGTCACTCATGGAATCGCCCTGTCCCTGGGCGGTGCCGAGCCGGTCGAGCCGCACCGAATTGCGCACCTGGAACGGGTGGCGTCGATGCTCGGCTCACCGATCGTCAGCGAGCACGTCGCCTTCGTCCGCGCCGACGGAATCGAGGCCGGTCACTTGCTACCGGTGCCGCGGACTCGTGAAGCCCTGACGGTGCTGGCTCGCAACATCACGCGGACCCAGGACGGCCTTTCCGTCCCGCTGGCCGTGGAAAACATTGCGGCACTGTTCGATTGGCCGGACGACGAGCTCACCGAGAGCGAGTTTCTCACCGAGCTGGTCGAACGCACGGGCGTGTGTCTGGTGTTGGACATCGCCAACGTCCATGCCAACGCGCGCAACCGACGCCGTGACCCCTGGATCGAACTGACACGACTGCCCCTGGAACGAATTGCCTACTGCCACATCGCCGGTGGCACCGTTCGCGACGGCTTCTACCACGACACGCACACTGCATCCGTACCGGAGGAAGTGCTCGAGCTGCTCCGCACGTTCACCGCGGCAGGGCACCGCCCGCCGTTGATGCTCGAACGCGACGGCCATTACCCGCCCGAACACGAGCTGTTCGACGAACTCGATGCGATCTCCGATTCCGCCGGCCTGACACGAATCACCCCGAACCGGCTGCTGGGCCGGACCACGTGAACGAGAACTTGGCGCGACGACAGAAGGAGCTGATCCGCGCACTCGTCGCGGGAGACCCGCTGCCCCCGGGGTTCGATTCGGCCACCATCGACGCCACGCGAACAGCTCTGCTGCGCAAGCGGGCAGCCGAGATCGCGGCTCGGTACCCGGCGGCGCCGTCGGCGCTGGGGGAGAGGTACGACGAGCTGTTCGACCGATGGGCGTCCGACCGACCCAAGACGTCCACCGCCGCCGATGCGAAAGCCTTCTACGAGGCGATGCGTCGGGCAGGGGAGTTGGACGCGACACATCCGGGACTGCCTGGGCAGCGAATGCCCTACATGGCCGAAGCCCGCAACTCTCTCGTGCGCTTTCGCAGTCCGCTGCGCGGGACGTGGTTGACGTCGCTGTTCGGTGCGGTGCTTCTCGTTGCGCTGCCGATCGTCACGGTGACGGGGTTGCTCTCGTACAGCGCCTACGGGCCGCAGTTCGGCCAGGCCAAACCCGGTGCCGTGGGGTGGCTGCGGTTGCCGTACTTCGACTGGCCCACCGACCCTGCCTGGCTGTACCAACTCACGCAGGGCCTGCATGTCGGGCTCGGGCTGATCATCGTGCCGCTCGTCATCGCCAAACTGTGGTCGGTGATGCCCAAGCTCGTCGAACTGCCACCGGTTCGATCGCCTGCACATGCGCTCGAACGACTGTCGCTGTTGGCACTGGTCGGTGGCTTGCTGTTCGAGATCGTCACCGGTGTTCTCAACATCCAGTACGACTACGTGTTCGGTTTCGACTTCTACGCCGCTCACTACTTCGGTGCCTGGGTGTTCATCTCCGGATTTCTGGTCCACCTGGGTCTCAAGGTCCCGCTGATGTGGCGCACCCTGCGGTCCGAGTCGCTGATGGACGTTCTGCGCGCCCGCAACGAAGCGCCGGACCAGCAGACCGACGACAACCCTCCGTCGACCATGAGTCGACGCGGTGCCATCGGATTGGTCGCTGCAGGAATGGGTTTCATCGCCGTGCTGACGGTGGGACAGACGCTCGGGGGAGTGCTGCGCAAGGCAGCGATTCTGCTACCCCGCGGGCGCTCCTACGGTGATGGCCCCAACGACTTCCAGATCAACCGAACGGCCGAAGCCGCGGGGATCACCGAGGCGCAGACCGGAGCCGACTGGCAACTGACGATCAGCAGCGCAGCCGAGGACGCCGTCCCGATCGTGTTGACCCGAGGCAGGCTGCTGTCGATGCCGCAGCGCACTGCCGAACTTCCGATCGCGTGCGTCGAAGGATGGTCCACCACGCAGACGTGGACCGGCGTCCCGTTGGCCGAACTCGCCGCGCTGGCAGGCGTCCCCGCACCGCGCTCGGCCGAGGTGAGCTCGCTGGAGCAGAACGGAGCCTTCACCCGTGCGGTGCTGCAGGGAAATCAAGCGGCGCATCCGGACTCGTTGCTGGCCTTGAAGGTCAACGGTGTCGATCTCTCGCTCGATCACGGATTTCCCGCGCGCGTGATCGTTCCTGCCCTCCCGGGCGTCCACAACACCAAATGGGTCGCCGACATCGTGTTCCGTTCGTGACTTCCAGCTGTGCGCTTTTCAAACCCCCGCGAATGGTAAAGAATCTTTCTTCGGTGGCCCGCGGGGCTGCCGACGAGGGTATGCCCTCGCCTGGATGAGTTCCGAAGGTCATGTCGCCATGCTTGCTTTGTCCAGAGGCCTCCTCGCCGCAGGTGCAGCTCTCACTCTGCTGTTCGCCGCAGGCTGTTCGTCGTCCGAAGCCGGCAACGCGGTCGCCGCAGATACCACCACAGCCGCCTCGACGTCCACCGCTCCCAGCACGACCGACGACGTCTCGGGCCAAGAGGGCATCGACGCCGGCGGCTCCACCGACATCGATGTGGAGATCGGTCAATGCGTCCAGCTCGGCGGGACGATGACGGCCGCCACCATCGAGAACGCCGAATGCGGCAGCATGGAATCGAACTACAAGGTCATCGCCAAGGCCGAGCAGAACGAGCAGTGCCCCACCGACGTGAACCAGACCTACTACGAGACGCTCGACGGGGTCGAGCAGGGCGCTCTGTGCCTCGACGTCGACTGGGTTGTCGACGGCTGCATGAGCGTCCCCACCATGGGTATGGACGAGCCATCACGAGTCGACTGCAGCGACCCCAGTGCGACCGACGTCGAACAGGTCACCGAGATCAAAACCGGTACCGCCGATCCCAACGAATGCCCCGAAGGTGGATTCGCCTACGAATCAAGGCAATTCGTCGTCTGCACCACGACGATCTCCTAGTCGCGCCGAGCCGACTTGCCAGAGACCATGCGTTTCGTAAAGAGTGAGACAGGTCACTGAGCACCCGCCGGCACGCGAGGAGAACCGATGACCGAGACCACTGCACCTCCGAAATGGAAGGTGGTCGGCCCCGGACTGGTGGTCGCCGCAACCGGCATCGGCGCCGCCGACCTCGTCGCCACGTTGGTGGCCGGCTCGCGCTACGGCTACGCACTGCTCTGGGTCATCATCGTCGGCGTCGTCATGAAAGTCGTTCTGGTGGAAGGTGCCGGCCGTTACACGTTGGCGTCGGGCAACACGATCTTCCAGGGCTGGCGTTCGCTGGGTAGATGGACGACGGTGTATTTCGCGCCGTACATCGTGATCTGGGGATTCGTCTACGGGGCGGCAGCGATGTCGTCGAGCGCGTTACCGATCGTCGCACTGTTCCCGGCACTGGATCTCAAGGTCGTCGCCATCGCATCCGGGCTCCTCGGGTTCGCGTTGATCTGGCTGGGCAGCTATGGATTCTTCGAGAAGATCATCACCGTCTTCGTCGGGATCATGTTCGTCACCGTGATCGGTGCTGCAGTGGTGGCGGTTCCGAACGTTCCCGCGATCGTCAAGGGCATCGTCCCCACCATTCCCGACGGCTCGATCGTGTACGTCCTCGGCCTCGCCGGTGGCGTCGGTGGCACCATCACGCTCGCCGCATACGGCTACTGGCTACGCGAGAAAGGCTGGATCACACCGAAATTCATGCGTGTCATGCGCATCGACAATTCGATGGCCTACGTCATCTCCGGCATCTTCGTCCTCGCGATGCTCATCGTCGGTGCCGAACTGCTGTACTCGTCGCAGATCGCGATCTCCACCGGCGATCAAGGGTTGATCCAACTCTCCGACGTACTCGCCGACCGCTACGGCACGGTGTTCGGCTACGTGTTCCTCATCGGATTCTGGTCGGCGTCGTTCTCGTCGCTGATCGGGGTGTGGAACGGCGTGAGCCTGATGTTCGCGGACTTCGTCGGCAATCTGAAGGGCCTCGAACAGGGTCACCCGGAAACGCGAGTGGGCGGCAAATACTTCCGCTGGTACGTCGCGTGGCTGACGTTCCCGCCCATGGCGCTGCTCTGGCTGGACCAACCGATCGGGCTCGTGCTCACCTACGGCGTCCTCGGGGCGGTGTTCATGCCGTTCCTGGCGGTGACGCTGTTGATTCTGCTCAACAGCGACCGTGTGCCGCGGCAGTGGCGCAACGGCTGGTTCACCAACCTCACGCTGGGTGTCTGCGCATTCCTGTTCGCGTGGCTCGCCGTCGACCAGGTATTGGATGCGCTCGACAAGTACGTGTACTAGTCGGCCGCTTCCAGGCGGGACCGCAGTGTCGACTCCGTGTGCTTGATCGCCTGACCCACAACGGGTTCGACCACAGCGCCGAGCACCTTGCCCGCGATGCCGCCGGGCAGGCTGTAGCGGAACACCACGTCCAGACGGGTACCGCCGTCTGCCGTATCGGAGAACGACCACGTGGACGAGTTGGACAGGCCCTCGACCGATTCGAGTGTGAGCCTCTCGTTGTGGACCCATTCGGTCACGTGCACAACGGAGGTGAGGGCCTTCGGACCGATCTGCATCGTCGCGTCGTACGTGGCACCGAGGCCGGACAGGATGTCGCTCTTCGGCTCGAACCGGGTGATGCCGAACATCCACTGCGGGACGTTCCTGAAGTCGTCCATGTAAGCGAACGCCGCGTCGCGACTTGTCGATGCCACGGCCGAACGATTTATTTCACGCACCGGTGCACCCTAGTACACGCTACGCAGTGTTACGCATACTTTCGCGGTCCGTTTCAGCGGCGTACGTATCCCAACCGCATGTCCACGACGTTGACCAGTGCCGAACCGCGGACATATCGCTGCAGGTTGTCCTCGAACAGCGCCCACAGACGCTCGGCGAAGTCGTCGGCGTCGCCCGCCAGATGCGCGGTCAGGATGACGTTGTCCATGCCCCAGAGTGGGCTCGTTTCCGGCAGTGGTTCGACTTCGAACACGTCCAACACCGCCCACCCGATGTTGCCGGACCCCAGGGCGTCACACAGGGCATGTTCGTCGACGACGGGTCCGCGGGCGACGTTGACCAGGCCCGAATCGGAGCGCATGGCCGTCAGGACCTCCGCGTCGACGAGTCCGCGCGTGGCGTCGGTCAAGGGTGTCGCCAGCACGATCACGTCGTATTCGCCTGCATACGTCGGCAATTGTCGGACGTTTCGGATTCGCGAGAACTCCGCATCGCCCGCCCGCTCGGACGTTGCGGCGGCATCGACGCGCATCCCGAGCGCGCCGAGAACCCGGCCGATCTCGCGCCCGATGAAACCGGGACCGACGACGAGAGCGGCGCGACCATGAATTCCGCTGGTGACTCTGTGCTCCCAGACTCGATCGCGCTGCCGAGCAAGCGCGCGGGGCAGCTTCTTGACCGACGCCAGAATGCCGGCTGCGACATACTCGGCGATGGCCCGGTCGAGGATTCCGCCGGAGTTCGTCAGCAGCCACGGGCCCTCGCGCAGAACCGGATCCAGCAGTCGATCGACGCCGGCGCTCGACGCGTGGATCCAGCGAAGGTTCTCGGCATCGGGCCAGACGGCCCGCAGATCGGCGGTCTCGAAGGTCCGAAACAGCAGCACCTCGGCCCACGACACGACATCGGCGAGTTCATCGATCGAGCAGCGTCGGAAGTCGACCCCATCGATCGCCGGGAACGACTTTCGGTCCGAACCACTCTCGACCACAAGCACGTTCACCACAGGACTCGCCACCTCCGTACCATGACACCGTGCTCATCGTGGAACCCGCAATTGCCTCCGACGCGGCAACGATACTCGGCCTCCGGCACGCCGCCGAGGACTGGCTGTTCGCTCGCGGCATCGATCAGTGGACGCCACGCGAGGTGCCCCTCACCACGGTCGCTGCGCAGATCGAGGCAGGAGAGTTCCACGTCGCCCGACGCGATCCCCGCGGCCCGATAGCCGCAGCACTACGCTTGATCGGATCCGATCCGATCATCTGGCCCGAGCACGACGAACCGGCCTGCTACGTACACGGATTGGTGATCGACAGAAGCGAGGCGGGCACCGGCCTCGGTACGTTGCTGCTCGACTGGGCGTCGGAGCAGACTCGTCGGGCAGGACGCTCGCTGCTGCGTCTGGACTGCGCCGAGACCAACGGTGAGTTGCGCAGCTACTACCTGAATCAGGGGTTCCGCCACGTCGGCCGCCGCGAGTTCGCCGACGGCAGTGCGTGGTTCAGCGTGGCCCTGTTCGAGAAGTCGACCGATCGGTAGTCTCTCGTCCATGGGCGAGAACCGAGATCGTATGCTGCGCGGCGAACTCTACCGAGACAGTGACCCCGACCTGGTGGCGTCCCGGGTGTCGTGCGGGAAGCTGCTCGACCGGTTCAACGCGACCACGGCAGACCGGAACGCAGAAAGGCGTGAACTGCTCAGCGAACTGCTCGGATCCATCGGAGACGATTCGTGGATCATGCCCAGGTTCCAATGCGATTACGGCACATACATTTCCATCGGGTCGAACACTTTCCTCAACTACGACGCAATTCTGTTGGACTGCGCCCCCATCACCATCGGTGACGATGTATCGATCGGGCCACGAGCACAACTGCTGACGGCGCTGCACCCCATGGAGGATCACGAGGCACGCCGAACACGTTGGGAGAGCGCGCTTCCCATCACCATAGGGAACAACGTGTGGCTGGGCGGGGGGGTCATCGTCTGCCCGGGAGTCACGATCGGCGACAACTCGGTGATCGGTGCAGGCAGCGTCGTCACCCGCGACGTGCCGTCGCACACCTTCGCTGCGGGCAACCCGTGTCGGGCAATCCGCGCTCTACCGTGAGATCACGTCGTGCAAGATCTTGTCGGAGTCACCGACGAGCGTGTCGACGGCAATCCTCGCACCCCACCACATCCCCAGCCACCCGATCGCCGCGGCCACGGGAACGGACAGATACGCGAAGGCACCGGGGAGCAGTAGTGCCAGCAGCAGACCGGGTACCACCGATACTGCGAGCACGACCATCGACAGCAGGACCAACGCGAACGACCCTCCGTTGAACGACCCTCGGGTGTTCAGCGAGAAGGCCTTGGTGGGTTCGGGGACCGGATAGGCGGCACGGACCGAGATCACGACGATGAGCCCAGCGCTGACGCCGAGCATCGACAACGTCACCGAGACGGGGACCGCCAGCCGGTCGAGTCCGAGATCGCCGAACACTCGGACGACCGCCGTGGACACGATCGCAAACGGTGCAGCGACCATCAGCCATGCGATCTGTCGACCGCGAACGTCGTCGCGCAGAGCCTGCGGAATCATCACCAGGTGCCACATCGAACCACCGTCGAGGCCGTACAGGTTCGAGCCCGCGCCCATCGCCATGAAGATCACCATCCAGGCACCCCATGCGGCACTGAACGGAATCGAGTCGGTCACCAACGGACCGACGCCTCCGAGCACCGTGAAGATCAGGACCGACAGCAACTGACTTCGACGACGCATATCGCCGCGCCACAGGGACAGCTCGCGCGTCACCACCGCGCCGACACGGGTTGCACGCCAGCCGGTATCGCCGTTGTGGCCGTTCGCTGCCATCTGCTTGCGCGACGCGCCGTACGAGGCGGACACCCGTCCCTCGAAGAGCCGCAGCACGAGTCGCTGCCACGACCACACCAGGACGGCATCGAGCAGCAGCAGTCCCGCCACTGCGCCGATCGCCGTCGGCCAATTACCGTCGAGCGCAGCATCGACTCCGGTGATTCCCCAGCTGAACGGAATCGAATGTGCCAGTGTCAACGGCCATGTCACTTCACCCGACAGCACCCGAGAGAAGTTCTGGGTGATGGGGAACTGCAGGAAGTACAGGCCGCCGAACACCGCACCGAACGCGAGCAGAGCGAACTCTCGACTGCGCCGACTCTTCAACAGCTGAGACATCGCCACGGTGACCACCCTGGACAGCGTCACGAAGAGAACGACGGTCGCAGGCCAGGCCACCAGGGCAAGCGGAAGCGTTGCGAGAGAACGGGACACGGCATAGATCGGAATCGACGCGGTTGCGATGGCCGTCAACGGCACCACCATGCCGTACGCCGACGTGGTCAACAACGCCCGCGCCAGGCGTGCGGGTTCCACCGACAGCATCTGGAAGTGGCGGGGTTGGATGTTGTCGTCGGAGATCCCCGAGAGCACCGGAAACAGTACCCAGCTCAGACCCATCAGTGTCAGCCCGAGGCTCACGGTGCCACCGACCAACACCTGCGAGGCTCCACTGCGCGCAGACAACACACATGCCACGACGGCGAAGACCAGGCCCAACAACCCGAACACGGTCTTCACCACTGCTTGCCCGCCCTTGAACTGTCTGCGGTAGAGCGTGATTCGCATCTGCAGCGCGGTGCGACCGAGGGACGTCACGAGCGCATCCAGGACAGACCGTCGGGGTTCTGCTCGCGAGTACCGACGAGGCGAACGAAGGCGTCGTCGAGGCTTCCGCCGGCGCGGACCTCGTCCACCGTTCCCACCGCCACGACGCGGCCGCCGGTGATGACGCCGACGTGGGTGCAGAGTTGCTCGACGAGGGCCATCACGTGGCTCGACAGAATCACGGACCCGCCGGACCTGACGAACTGGACCAGAATGTTGCGAATGGTGGTGGAGGAGATGGGGTCGACCGCCTCGAAGGGCTCGTCCAGCACCAGCAGTCGGGGTCCGTGCAGCAGCGCCGAGGCCAGTCCGATCTTCTTGGTCATGCCCGCGGAGTAGTCGGCGATGACGGTTCCGCCGGCGTCGGCGAGATCCAACGCGTTCAACAGCTCGTCTCGACGCTGCGCGATGACGTCCTCGGGCATCGCGCGCAGTCGTCCGAAATACGTCAGGAGCTCGTGGCCGGTGAACTGGGATGGCAGAGCGAGTCCGTCGGGCAGTACTCCGAGTAGCTCTTTCGCGGCGATGGGATCGGCCCAGACGTCTCGTCCGAACACCAGACTTCGTCCGTACTGTGGCCTGAGCAGACCGACCGCCATGGACAGACACGTCGTCTTTCCTGCGCCGTTCGGGCCGACGAGGCCGAACATCGACCCGGGTGGAACCATCAGCGACAGGTCGTCGACTGCAACCTTGGGGCCGAAGGCCATGCAGAGGTGCTCGATCAGCAGGGCAGCAGAATTCGTTTGCACGGGTAACAGACTAACCGGTATGGGCGGGTTCGTCATCCGGTACGAATCGTCCGTCCCGGTACCATCTGGGCATGAATCGCACGGCAGTGGTCACCGGAGCTTCGTCGGGTATCGGACGCGCAGTTGCGCAGGCACTCGTCGCCCGGGGCTATCGAGTGATCGGCACCTCCCGCAATCCGGCCTCGATGACCGACGCGCAACGCGCCACCGGCGTCGAGTATCGCGCCCTCGACCTCACCGATGCCGACTCGATCCGCACCTTCGTCACCGATCTCGGTGACGTCGACGTCTTGGTCAACAATGCCGGTGAGAGTCAGTCCGGGCCGTTCGAGGAGCTGCCGACCGATGCCATCGAGCGGCTCTTCCGGTTGAACGTCTTCGGCGCAGTGACGCTGTCGCAGGGCGTCATTCCCGGTATGCGCGAGCGTGGATACGGGCGCATCGTGATGGTCGGATCGATGCTGGCGAGCTTCCCGCTCGCCTACCGCTCGTCCTATGCCTCGACGAAGGCCGCCATCAAGGGCTTCTCCGACGCGGCGCGCCTGGAACTCTCACCCTTCGGGGTGTGGATGACCACCGTCGAGCCGGGGTCGATCAACACCGGGATCAGTGAGCGGCGAACCAAGTACATCGCACCGGATTCGGTACACCGAGACGACTTCCACACCGCGATTTCGTCCCTGGATCGCAAGGAGGGAACCGGCATCTCCGCCGAGGAAGTTGCGGAGGTGGTGCTGAAGGCCATCGAGGCCGACAAGCCGAAACCGTTGTACGCCAGGGGAAGCAACGCACCGGTCGTGTTCATGGCGCGGCGGTTGCTCCCGGCGACCTTCATGGAGAAGACGATTGCGAAGATGTTCGGCCTGAAGCGGTAGCCGAGGTCACCCGGCGATCGCGGCGTGCATCTCCCACACGATCACTTCGGCTCCGGTGACGGTGCTCAGCTTCTGCCCGCCGCCTCCGGAGATCCGTACGGCATCACCCTCGGCGAGTACACCGACACCTTCGAGCATCGCTTCCCCCTCGGCGACGAAGATGTGCACGAACGGCGCGTCGGGAACATCGACTGCGGCTCGACCGGGTTGCAGGCGTGCGGCGTGCATGGCGGCGTACTTGTTCTTGATTCGGATCGCCGCGTGGTCGGCGTGACGAGCCATCCCTGATGCCACGGGAACCAAACCACCACTGAGCAATTCGCTGTCGATCTCGAGCTGTTCGTAGCCCGGGGTGATGCCCTGTTCGTCCGGGACGACCCACATCTGGACGAATCGAACCGGATCTCCGTGCTTGCCCGAGTACGTGCCGGCGGTCTCACCGAGTCGCCACGAGTCGTTCTTCTCCGAGTGCAGGATTCCTGTGCCCGCGCTCATGCGCTGCGCGAGACCGGGGTAGATGACGCCGGAATGACCCATCGAATCCTGGTGCACCAGCGAACCCTGCAGAACCCAGGTCACGATCTCCATGTCACGGTGTGGGTGGGTGTCGAATCCCTGCCCGGGGGTGACGATGTCGTCGTTGTTGACCATCAGGACGCCGTGGTGGGTGTTGGCACGATCGAAGTGGTTGCCGAAAGAGAAGGAGTGCTTGGAGTCGAGCCAGCCGATCCGAGTCTTGAAACGGTCGTCGGCTCGCCGGACGTCGAGTTGAGCTGCTGCAGAGGTCATTACGTGTGCCCTCGAATCTTCGAGTGAGTGGATGACTACAGAACGTGCGAGCCGTACATCTCACCGAGTGGATCGGCGATCAGCTCGAGGCGCGCACCATCGGGGTCACGGAAGTACAGCGAGACCTCGCTGTGCTCGATCAGTTCGACTCCGGCGTCGATCAGCTTGGTACGCAGGTGTTCCCACCTGGTCGGCTCGACACTGATCGCCACGTGATGGAGGCCGCCGAGCACCTCTGCATACGGTCCGACGTCGAGTCCGGGGAAGTCGAAGAATGCCAACAGGTTGCTGTTGCCGATATCGAAGAAGAAGTGCGAAGAGCCTGGGTAGTCGCGGTTCTCGATGAGCTCGGTGAGCGGGAACTCGAGTACGTCCTGATAGAAGCGAACCGTCGCTTCGACGTCGCTGCTGACCAACGCGGTGTGATGGAGTCCGCGGGCCGAGGAAGCAGGCCGTTCGCCTGCCGGCTTCAGGTGCTGGGCGCGGATGCGGTCACGCTCGATGGTGTGCTGATCTGCCTCGGTCATCGCTCTACCCTTCGCTCAAGTAGTTGCTTCGTCAACTACTGAGAACAGTACACCGAGTAGTTGCGTTGTCAACTACTATAGGTTCATGGACTCCCCACGGTGGCTCGGCCAGGACGAACAGCTGGCCTGGCGCGCATACCTCGACGCGACGCGGCTGCTGCTTCGTGACCTCGACAACCAGCTCACGCGTGACTCCGGTATCTCGTTCACCGACTTCGAGCTGCTGGTGGTGCTCTCCGAAGCGCCCGATCGCCGACGCCGCATGAGCGAACTCGCCGACGCCGTCACCACGACGCGCAGCGGCGTGACGAGGGCCATCAGCCGGTTGGTCGAGTGCGGTTGGGTTCGGCGCGTCAAATGCGACGACGACAAACGGGGCATGTCCGCCGAACTCACCGAGGCCGGCCTCAGCACGCTCGCCGAGGCCAGTCCAGGGCACGCCGCAGCGGTACGGGAGAACATGTTCGACCTGGTGGACCCGAAGGATCTCGCGGCCCTCACCCGCACCTTCTCGGCAATGCGGAACCACGCGTCGTGACCCTCACGTACATTCCCGGCGAGCAGCGGCACCACTGGTGGAACGAATGGCTCGACTCCAAACAGTCCTTCCCCGCCACCGGCAACTACGACCTGGCGGCGAACGCGCACGGGCTGCTGA
Source organism: Rhodococcus sp. 14-2483-1-2 (assembly GCF_002259405.1). Classification (GTDB taxonomy): domain Bacteria; phylum Actinomycetota; class Actinomycetes; order Mycobacteriales; family Mycobacteriaceae; genus Rhodococcoides. The sequence goes on from NZ_NPFW01000008.1 coordinate 173,214, forward strand.
TGGTGCACAACGAGGACACCGTCTTTCCCGGTGAAGGGTTCGACTCGCACGAGCACCGGAACATGGAGATCCTCACCTGGGTGCTCGACGGCACGCTCGAACACACCGATTCCGAGGGCAACAGCGGGCGGATCCGCCCCGGGCTGATCCAACGCATGAGTGCGGGCACCGGCATTCGCCACACCGAACGCAACGCGTCGAGCCTGACCAGCCGCGACAAGCTCCGCGTCGTGCAGATGTGGATTCCGCCGGATGCCGACGGACGGGTGCCCTCGTACGACGAACTGGACGTGCGCGACGAGTTGGCATCCGGCGAGCTGGTCTGTGTGGCATCGGGAATGCCCGACCGAAACGGAATACGCATCGGCAATCGCTTTGCGGCACTGCATGTTGCGCGACTCCAGCCGGGACAGTCGATCACCGTTCCCGACGCGCCGTTCGGTCATGTCTTCGTTGCCGACGGTTCGGCGGCGTTCGAGGACATCGGCGATCTCGCCCAAGGTGACGCGGTGCGACTGACCTCCACCGGCGGACACCGTGTGACAGCATCGACCGCGAGCGAAATCATGATCTGGGAAATGCACGCCACCTTCGCCTGAGGGAGTTTCGACCATGCCGACCGTCGCCACCGACGATGCCGTCACCCTGAACTACCTCGACGAGGGCGCAGGCCCTGTCGTGGTCCTCATCGCCGGGTTCTGCGCGCCGGCGACCACCTGGGTGCTGCAGCAGAAAGCGTTGGTGAATGCCGGATATCGCGTTCTGGCGCTCGATCGACGAGGACACGGTGCCTCGGAGGCACCGACACACGGGGCGTCCATGGAACGGCACGGACGCGATGTGGCCAACCTCCTCGCGGCCGTGGGCGTCACGGACGTCGTCCTGATCGGCGGTTCGATGGGGGCGAGCACCGTCTGGTCGTACATCTCGCAATTCGGCACCGAGCACGTGCGAGCCATCGTGTCGGTCGATCAGACTCCGAAGATGGTGAACAGCTCCGACTGGAAGAATGGCTTCTACGGTCTCACCGAAGAGAACCGAACGACATTCTTCGACAATGGGATACCCGATACCGGACACGGCCTGCCCAAGTGGAAGTCCGTGCCGTCGCTGCTGAAGCTCGTGCTCGAACTACGTGCGATTCCGAAGATTGCATCGCCCGACACCCCGCCGATGAAGGCTCTGCTGGCCGATCATGCTGCGCAGGACTGGCGCTCGACCATCGCGGGCACCGACAAGCCGTACCTGATGGTTGCCGGGCGTGAGAGCCAGTTCTGGCCTGCTGCACACGCTTCCGAGTCCGTCGACAACAATCCCCGCGGTCGATCGGTAGTGCTGGAAAAATGCGGGCACGCCGCGAACATGGACCGGCCGAAAGAGTTCAACACGGCGATGCTGGAGTTCCTCGACTCGATCGAGTGAGGTCACGGCTGCCTGTGCCCATCCAACGCCTGCGCGCAGGCAACCAGATTGCCATGCAACACTTCTCGCTCCTGAGTGGAGAGCGACGCGATCATGTCACGTTCGACGTCGGCCACTGCGGCCGACGCTTGCCGCAGTCGTTCGATTCCCCGTGCCGTCACGTGCAGGCGTTGATCTCGACCGGTGCCCTCGATCTCCACCAGGCCGTCTCGCGTGAGCCCGGCCAGCAGCTGATGGGTGGCCTGCCTGCTGACGAACACCGCGCGAGCGAGCTCGGCGTTGGACAATCCCGGCTTGTGCGCGAGGAGTTCGAGGCTGGAGTACTGCGAGACGGTGATGTCGAGTTCGCGTAGGCGATCGTCCATCGCCGAACGCAGGGCGGATGTGGCCCGCTTCAGGGCGTAGCCGATCGAGGTGTCGAGGTCCACTTGACTCATGTCAACATCTTGACATACCTTTGCCTCGTCAAGTTCTTGACAACCCGACGAAAGGATCCACCATGACCACCGCTACCGTCTCCGGACCGAGCTTCCTCTCCTTGCAAGTACGCGACCTCGCCGCCAGCGCAGACTTCTACGAAAGCCGGCTCGGCCTGGTCCGCGCACCCCAGGCACCCCCCGGCGCGGTGGTGTTCACAACCTCGCCCATCCCGCTCGCCGTCCGAAACCCAGCTCCCGGAACCGATCTCGACAGCGGACAGGCGGGACTCGGAGTCGCACTGTGGCTCGTCTGTGACGACGCCGAGGCGCTGCACGAGTCACTGGTCGCCGCCGGCGTGACCATCCTGACCGCACCTTTCGACGGCCCCTTCGGAAAGACCTTCGTCCTGCAAGACCCGGACGGATATGCCGTGACCGTGCACAGCAGCTAGTTCCGAAAGAACTATTGCGAAATATTCCTTTCGGGTTATGGTTGTCGCATGAGCCCACCACCTCCCGACCGGATGCCCCGGAAGCTGACGGACATGTCCGAGCTCAAGGCGCTGACGCATCCCATTCGACTGCGCATGCTGTACGCATTGCGGGCCAATAAGTCGATGACGGCAACCCAGCTGGGCGATCTGGTGGACGAGTCACCCGCCTCGATGAGCTATCACCTGCGCAAACTCGCCGAGCACGGGTTCGTCAAGGAGGTCGAGAACGGATCGGACAAGCGTCAGCGCTGGTGGTCGGAGGCCAACGAGGGAGGGTTCAGCTGGTCGGAGAACGACTTCTCGGACTCACCCGAGTCGTTGTCGGTTGCCAAGGCATCCATAGATTCATGGCTGGCTCATCAATGGTCACGTCTGCACGACTTCGGCCGAACCTCCGAATCCTGGGGCCAGGACTGGGTAAGCGCGGCATTCAGCAGCGACGACGTTCTGCGACTCACAGCGGAGGAAACGAAGACCATGGGCACGGAAATGCGCGCTGTCATCGACAAGTGGCGTCGACACGGAGAGAACGCGACTTCGGGGGAGCGCGAGCACGTCATGGTCCTGATGCACGGATTCCCCACGACACCATAGGAGTTGGCATGTATCCGTTCGATCCGCACACGTATCTCTTCGTGCTCAAGCAGGATCGCGATCGACATCTGCTTCTGGCCGAGCGCCGCAGACTCACTGCTGCGCAGAAACGACTCCGCCGCGACGAACTCCGCGTTCAGAGGGCGTGGGACGAATTGACGGCATCGCTCGCCGATGTCTCCATGTCCGAGCGACGGGTACTCGAGCTGGCTCGTCGGTGACGAAAGCCGTTCAGAAAAACTGCTTTTCGAGCCACACCTCGGCGTAGGGTTCGCTGTTGAATGCAGGGACGTCGACATAGCCGAGCCGCGAGTACAAGCGGCGGGCCTCGACCAGATCGGCTCGGGTATCGAGTCGGATTCTGCTGCGGCCGGACTCGCGAACAAGATTCTCGATGTAACCGACCAACGATGCGCCGACGCCACCCCTCCGGCCGATCGGATCCACGAAGACACGCGTCAATTCAGCGATGTCGTCGGAGATGAAACGTGCTCCACCGCACCCGACGACCGAATGCTCTGCATACGCCACCACGAACGTGCCCGAATGGCCGGCAAGGTCGTCGCTCGGCTCGTCGACCATGACTCGGAGCACTTCCTCATCGGACGCCTCCCGGCCGTAGAAGCGCCCGATGATATCGACGTTGTAGCGACGCAGAATGTCGATCGCTGGTTCCGACGTCGGATCTACGACGGCGAACGCCGGTACAGCCACTACTTCGCGGCAGCCCGCTTGGCGAGCGTCTTCGAGATCCCCAGCTGCGCAACCACGATGATGCAACCGACGATCGCGCCGATGACCGCCGACGCGAGCGTGTTGACGATCCACGCCAGCACTCCGCCGATGCCGGCGACGCCGCGCACCGCTTCTTCGCCGTGGTGCACGAGTTCGTAGATGGGATGGAATCCGAGCTCGTCGATGCCGACGAGCAGGATGTGTCCACCGACCCACAGCATCGCTGCGGTGCCGACGACCGAGAGCACCGACATGACCTTGGGCATGGCCTTGACCAGACCACGGCCGAACTTCTCGACGAACCCGGTGGACCCCTCGGCCAGTTTCAGACCGATGTCGTCCATCTTGACGATCAGCGCGACGACTCCGTAGACCACGATCGTGATCACCACGGCGACGACCGCGAGGATGATCAATCGACTCCAGAAGCCCTCACCGGCAATGGTGTCCAACGCGATGACCATGATCTCGGCGGACAGAATGAGGTCGGTGCGCACTGCGCCGGAGACCACGGTGTCCTCGTCGCGTGGCTCGTCCTCGGCGGCGGCGTGATGGTCGCCGTGGCCGAACAGTGCGCCCCAGATCTTGTGCGCCGCCTCGTAGCTGAGGTAGCAGCCGCCGAGCATCAGAATGGGCGTCAACAGCCACGGCACGAACTGACTGAGAAGCAACGCGATCGGCAGGATGATCAGCAGCTTGTTCCGCAGCGAACCCACGGCGATGCGTTTGATGATCGGCAGTTCGCGCTCCGCCGCGAGTCCGCGGACGTATTGCGGCGTCACCGCGGCGTCGTCGATCACGACACCCGCTGCCTTCGCCGTCGCCTTACCGGTCGCTGCACCGACATCATCGATGGATGCAGCTGCCAGACGAGCCAGCGCTGCCACGTCGTCGAGCAGGGCTACGAGTCCGCCGGCCATCACAAACCTCCGCTTCGATACGAGAACACCGCTGGGCTCCGCATGATGCGAGCCCTTGGAACCCTACCGTCCGCAGGTGGTCTGTGATCGCCGTCCGGCCCCTCCTGGTTGCTACGCGATCTTGCGCTCCTGCTCGGCCTCGACGACCTTCGCGGGCGGCAATCCGATGCTCGGGTCGTGTCCTCGGAAATTCTTCAGCCACCAGCTCCAATCCTCGGGCACCAGCGAGAACGGGTCACCATGGCCGAGCTCGCGTGCAGCCCACACCGGCCAGTGCGGGTTGGCCAACGCCGGACGACCGAGCAACACCACGTCGATCTTGCCCTCGCGGATGACGGCGTCCGCATTTTCCGGAACGCCCAGATTCCAGCTGCAGGTCACCGGGATATCCAGCTCACGCTTGACCCGTGCAGCCCGCTCGACCATGAACCCCATGTCGCCGAACGGCGGGTCCACCATGTCGTCGGTGTTGAAGCCGAGGCTGACATCGGCCATGTCCAGGCCGTGTTCCTTCATCCACCCGATCGCGACCATGGATTCGTCGAACTGAACCCCGTCGGGGTGGTGGTCGTCCGAGCCCAATCGCATGGTGAGCGGGAACTTCTCGGGCCACACCTCGCGCACCGCGTCGAGTGCCTCGAGGTGGAACCGGGCCCGGTTCTCCAGGCTGCCGCCGTACTGATCGGTGCGCTGATTGGCCAGCGGGGAGAAGAAGCTGGCACCGAGATAGCCATGGGCGTAATGCATCTCGAGCCACTCGTACCCCGCCTCCGCCGCTCGGACGGCTGCGTCGGCGTAGCTCTGGTGGATGGCCTTGATCTCGGGCACGGTGAGTTCGTGGACGGGGAACGAGTGGTCGCCGCCGTAGGGAATCGCCGACGGCGCAACACATTCCCAACCGTCGGGATGGTCTGCCGGAAGCTGGTGTCCGCCCTGCCACGGTGGCACTTCACTGCCTTTGCGTCCGGTGTGACCCAACTGAATCGCCGGGACCGAACCCATCTGCTTGATCATCGCCGTCACGCGAGCGTGACCCTCGATCTGATCGTCGTCGTAGATTCCGGCGCACCCGGGAGTGGTGCGTCCGTCGGGCGTGATCGCAACCTGTTCCGGGAACACCATCCCGAAACCACCGGCTGCGCGCGCACCCAGATACATGAGGTGAAAGTCGTTCATCTTTCCGTCGACGGCGCGGTACATCGTCATCGGCGACATGGCGATGCGGTTTCGAAGCGTTACACCTTTGAGCGTGAACGGGCTGAAGAGATCCGGCATGACAATGGTCCTTTCCCTGGGTAGAACCACCTCATCACCTGGCACGTTTCGACCGACTACATCGATGCTGCACATCGGTGACAGTTTTCTCACCGTCCATCCGACCCGAGTGTGAGGCCCGATGTATGGTTTCCTATACGTATAGTGAGCTATACCTAGGATCGGAGCATTCACATGGCACTCAGATGGGTATCGGTCGCCGCAATCGGCCTCGCAACCGCGTCGGCAACGGCATTGCTGGCCTGGCTGGTATCGCCCGTCGCACCGGGGATCGCGGCGGTGGTGTTCGGGTTCACCGCCCTCCCGTTCGGGGCGATGCTGGGCTGGATACTGATCATCGCACCGGTCACTGCCGACCAGACCTACACTTCGGGTGACAGCGTCGAGAGCCATTGGACGACATCGGCGTCCAGCGGTACCGCCATCGATCTCGTGACTGTCCTCGGCCTGACTCTGGCCGTGGTAGCCATCACCCGCGTCGACCCCCCGGCAACCCTGCTACTGACGGGCCTGTTGTTGGCTGCGTTCGCGTCGTTCACCGCGCGGTATGCCCTCGCACGACACCAAGCCCTGTCCGAGTGAAGAACAGTGTTCGACGGCGTCGCACCGAAAAGGGATGGTCGCAGAACGAACTGGCCGAACGGATCGACGTCACCCGTCTGACGATCATCTCCATCGAGAAGGAGCGATTCGACCCGAGCCTGCCCGTCGCCTTCCGCCTCGCCGCGGCATTCGACTGCTCGATCGAGGGACTGTTCGAGCCGGACCCGGGTTGATCGCTACTGCGTGTACGAGCTCATGAAGTTACCGAGCCGCTCCAGCGCCGTTCCGAGATCGTCGACGTTGGGCAAGGTCACGAGCCGGAAGTGATCGGGCACATCCCAATTGAAGGCGCGGCCGTGGCTGACGAGGATCTTCTCGGATTCGAGGAGGTCGAGTACGAATTTCTCGTCGTCGACGATCCCGAAGCGGTCGGTGTCGAGCTTGGGGAACATGTACAGCGCACCCGCTGCCTGCACGCAGCTGATTCCGTCGATCGAGTTGAGCATGCGATGCGCGAGGTCACGTTGCGCGGTCAGCCTCCCCGCCGGAAGAAGGAGATCTTCGATCGACTGCCTGCCGCCGAGCGCAGTCTGTATCGCGTGTTGCGCCGGCACATTCGCGCACATCCGCATGTTGGACAGCAGGGTGATGCCCTCGATGAAACTCGCCGCGCGTCGACGCGGACCCGTGATCGCCAGCCATCCCGCCCGAAATCCGCATACCCGGTACGCCTTCGACAGACCCGAGTAGGTCAGGCACAGAACATCTTTGCCCGTCAGAGTCGCGAGATTGATCATCTCCGCACCGTCGTAGACGATCTTCTCGTAGATCTCGTCGGCCAGCAGAATCAGATCGTGCTTGCGGGCCAGATCGACGAATCGCTGCAGTGCCTCGCGTGGATACACAGCCCCCGTCGGGTTGTTGGGATTGATCACCACGATCGCGCGGGTGCGGGGTGTGATCTTGGCTTCGAGGTCCTCGAAGTCCGGGGCCCAATCCTGGCTTTCGTCGGCCAGATAATGGACGGGTACGCCTCCGGCCAGGGCCACCGAGCCGGTCCACAGCGGATAGTCGGGCGACGGGATCAATATTTCGTCTTCCGGGTTGCACAGGGCCTGCATCGTCATGGTGATCAATTCCGATACCCCGTTGCCGAGGTAGACGTCACCGACATCGAGATCGGTCAGGCCTTTGGTCTGGTAATACTGGACCACCGCTGTGCGGGCTGAGAACAGGCCCCGGGAGTCCGAATAGCCCTGTGCGGTGGGAAGGTTGCGGATCATCGCCATCATGATCTCGTCCGGTGCCTCGAAACCGAACGGGGCAGGATTGCCGACGTTCAGCCGCAGGATCGCGTGCCCCTGCTCCTCGAGCTCTTCGGTCTTGTCCAGAATGCGTCCACGAATGTCGTAGCGCACGTTTTCGAGCTTGCGCGCCTGATCGATCGATTTCGTCATTTCGAAAACTCCTCCCGCCGAACGGTCGGCGACATCCTGGTCCGGACCGCCACTGTTGCACACACGATGACCGCCGCTCCACCCACGAGCACCGGCCACGTCAAGCCCTCGCGCAGGATGATCGCGGCCCAGCAGATGGTCAGCACAGGTTGGATCAACTGGACCTGGCTGACGCTGGACATCGGACCGATCGCCAGTCCCCGGTACCAGGCGAAGAACCCGAGGTACATGCTCACCACCGCCAGGTAGCCGAAGGCCACCCACTCGGATGCCCCTGCTGTCGACGGTTGCTGCCACCACGCGAACGCGGCCGACGCGCCGGTGACCGGTACGGACACGACCAGCGCCCACGACACCGTCTGCCACGCACCGAGTTCTCGCGACAACAGGCCGCCCTCGGCGTATCCCACCGCTGCGGCGACCACTGCTCCGAGCAGCAACAGGTCCGACCACTGCAACCCCGTCGACTGTCCGCCCTGTACGGCAGCGAACCCGACCGCGACGGCGGCACCCACGCCAGCGACCACCCAGAACATCGGCCGGACCGGTTGCCGTTCGCGCACGATCGCAGTGGCGGCGGTGGCGGCCGGGAGCAACGCGATGACGACGGCGCTGTGTCCCGCCGATGCAGTGGTGAGGGCATACGAGGTGAGCACCGGGAAGCCGATGACAACACCGGCTGCGATCACCGCGAGCCGAATCCACTGCCACCCCTGCGGGAGTCGTTGCCCGGTGGCGGCGAGCGCTACCGCAGCCAGTGCGGCGGCGACCACAGCGCGACCGCAGCCGACGAAGAGCGGGGACAGGCCACCGGTGACGGCGACACGGGTCAGCGGCACCGTGAACGAGAACGCCGTGACGCCCGCCAGGCCCCAGAGCAGTCCGGCGCGGGATAGCAGACCCGTCCCAGACCGAGTAGCGCTACTATGCTGTGTCATGTCCGACGATAGCAGTTCCCGGATCGTGTCTGCACTGAGAACCTGGATTGCGACCGCGCCACCGGAAGCCCGGCTGCCGTCCACCCGTGCCCTGGTCGCCGAGCATTCGGCAAGCCCGGTCACGGTACAGAAGGCTCTCCGCACGCTCATCGCGCAAGGCGTCATCGAAAGCAGGCCTGGCGTCGGCACATTCGTCAAGACGGTGCGTACGGCCCGCCCCAACGATTACGGGTGGCAGACTGCAGCGCTGGGAGCGCCGGACAATCGCCTGCAACTTCCGGCGGCTCTGCAGTCGACATCGAGCGACGTGATTGCACTGCACTCGGGCTATCCGGCTCGGGAGTTGTTGCCGGAGCGGCTCGTTCACGCGGCCTTCACTCGGGCGTCCCGCACCGACGCGGTGATCGCTCGGCCACCCACCGCCGGACTGCCGGAATTGCGGGCATGGTTCGCCGCCGAGTTGGGGGCGTCGACACCGTTGGGTATCACGCCACCGTCGGCCAGTGACGTCGTCATCATTCCCGGCAGCCAGACCGGACTCAGCACTGCATTTCGGGCGCTCGTCGGTGCCGGTCGGCCGTTGCTCATGGAGTCACCGACGTACTGGGGCGCGATCCTTGCCGCCACCCAGGCAGGTGTCCGCGTCGTACCGATACCCAGCGGCGTCGACGGTCCGGACCCCGACGCGCTCGCCCGGGCATTCGCGCACACCGGAGCTCGGGCGTTCTATGCCCAACCGACATTCGCCAGCCCCACCGGTGCACAGTGGTCGCCCGCATTGTCCGAGCAGGTTCTCGCCACTGTTCGACGCCACGGCGCGTTTCTGATCGAGGACGACTCGGCCCACGATTTCGGCATCACCTCGGAGCCGAGTCCGCTGGCTGCACGAGACGACGCCGGGCATGTCGTGTACCTTCGCTCACTCACCAAGACGGTGTCGCCCTCGGTTCGCCTGGCAGGCCTGATCGCTCGCGGGCCCGCACACGAGCGCATCCTCGCCGATACGGGAGCCGAATCGATGTATGTCAGCGGGATTCTGCAGTCCGTCGCCTTGGACGTCGTCACTCAACCCGCCTGGCGTACTCATCTGCGGCGGCTGCGCACTCAGTTGGCTTCACGGCGAGACCTGTTGGCGAACAGCCTCATCGAGTTCGCACCCCGAGGCCATCTCGATGCGGTGCCGCGCGGTGGACTCAATCTCTGGATGCGCCTGCGTGACGACTCCGATCTGGAACATGTTGTGCAGGAATGCAAGTCGGCGGGTGTGATCGTCGGGGCCGGCGACGACTACTTTCCCGCCGAACCCGCCGGAAAGTATCTTCGACTCAACTACGCGGGCCCCGACCCCGGCGAGTTCGCCGATGCGGCACGCACGATCGGGTCGATCATCTGAGAGCGTTCGAGGCATCGACGGCAAACGTCGACTTCCGACCCCACACGAACCAGACCAGGGGACCGAGGAACGGGAACGCCAGTACGACGAAGATCCACACGGCCCGGCCTGCGACCGTGTAGTTGGGCGAGCCGATGATGCTGACCAGCGCAGCAACGAACAGTACGACCGCGCCGAGCACCGCCAGCAGAACGACGGTTCCCAAACCCCACCCCAGCACCTGTTCGGTGGTGGACGGTTGCTGAGACAGAAGTGTTGCGGCGTGCATGACGGTTCCTCCGATATCGCTGTGTCGTTGACCTGAACAACGTTACGAATCAGCAGGTCGCGCCACATCGGTCTGCGTGAGTATCTCCTCGTACATCTCGAGATGTACACGTGGTCGGAGTCAGGGCCGCGCCACAGTGGGTTACGTTGGTGCAGACTTACGTGACCCGGGGGGGACTGTGCAGAACGTCAAGAACGACTACGCCGCGTGGATGGAACTGGGGCCGGGCGGACTTCCCGCCAACGTCGGTGGCTGGCTGATCACCACTGCCCTGAGGCCACTTGCTCGACGCGATCCTCTGACGGTCGCCGGCACATCGAGTCCTGGTCTGCACTGGCATCTGGAGCCCCGATCCGGACCACGGCCGTCGATCGCGCCGTACCCGACACCCCATCGCCAACTCACCGATCGGGGTACCCCTTCCCTGATCGAGCGGTTGACTGCCGCCGTCACCGAGGAAGCCGGATCGGAATCGCCGTTTCATTTGGAGCGCAGTCGATTCGAGCGACGAGGCGACGCGCTGTATCTATCGAACACCGATAGCGCCGCGCCCTGGATCGCCCGAACCAAGGGGGAGATCCTGCACGTGCACGACAGCGAAGGCTCGATGCACGTGGTGATGCAGCCGGACGACGCCCAGACCGTCATCTCCGCGGGATGGGGCGAATTGCACCCCTTGGCCGGACGCCCGGTCCTCGGATTGCCCGAGACCTATGTCTTCCTCTATGCACCACGAGATTCCGACGACGTCCACGGGATCGAACTGATCATCCGACGCGCGGTCTCCACCGCGAGGGCCTGACTCTCCGCCCGGGCGGGCGGTCACCGGTTTTCATCGGACGCGCCTGTCAGGTGACGGAGCATATCTGCCCGCGTGATGGCGAGCATCGCGTCGAGCATCGGTTGATCGACGATGCGTCGCTGTCGCAGTGACACAGCGCCGTTCATTGCCGCCCAGGCATTCAGAACCAATGCACGGGGGACGACGTCGGTACCGGCGTCCTCCACCGCTCGCGTCACCGAATCGATGAGTTCTCCGAGTGCTGTGTCGATCCTGTTCTTCGCCTCGCCGACCGATGCGGACTCGGACTTGTCCACATCCGTCAGCGCCAGCAGTCGCAGCGCCAGTGGATTCTCGCGGTGGAACGCGATGTACCGGTCGAGGAACTCGGCAACCACACGGACGGGGTCGACCGCGTCGATGGGTGCAGACATCTGCTCGACGTGAGTGAGCGTCGTTCGCCACGCCAAAGCCGCGTAGACGTCGACCTTGCCTGCCCCGAAGTTGGCGTAGATCGAACTGACTGCCACATCTGCTGTTGCAGTGAGCATCTCGATCGTCGTTCCGCGATAGCCGTGCCGAAGGAAGAGCGTCCGACCGGCGTCGAGCACAGCGTTGTGCGTTCGACGCTTCCGCTTGTCGGTGGGGGTATCCAAGACCATAACTTTATCGTACTCTGATTCTGATATCGGAATCCAATTACGATAGAGGGGTAGCGATGACAGCCAACGAAGTACAGGCACCGGACAGCGGCAGCGCGGCGATGACCATGTTCCTCCCGCAGTCACCGTTCGTGCAGCAACTGGGCATCGAGCTGGTCGACATCGACGAGGGCACAGCTCGACTGCGGCTGCCGTACCGCGATGAGCTGTCCACCGTCGGCCGGATGCTGCACGGCGGAGTGATCGCCGGCTGCATCGATATCGGCATCATGACCGCCGCATGGGCCGGAGCCGCAGTGCCCGAAAAGCTTCGGGGCGTCACGGTCTCCATGTCTGTGCAGTTCATGGAGCCGGTGTATGCCGAGGGTGTCGACATCGTCGGTACTCGGATGCACGCGGGCCGGAGCCTGAAGACGTGTCGAGTCGACATCGTCGGGACCGAATCCGGCCGCCTCGTCGCAACCGGTACGGGAACCTACAAAGTGGGCTGAACTCTGGGCAGAAGCTGCCGAACATGTGACGATCGATGAATGACACTCGACGACATCGTGAACTTGGTCGGCAGCTTCGAGGGCACCGTGACGCAGCGCCCTTGAGAGGGTGATGGAACTCCCGAACTCGCTTGGGGCGATGCGTTCTTCTACTACTCACCCGACGGGACGATCCCGACCACTCAGCCGTTCGCAACGATCGTGACCAAGAACTACCCGGGTGACGAGATGTCCCAACTGAACAGGCCAGGCGCGTTCCGCGTCAATATCGTTGCAGGAAAGCAGGAATTCGAGGAGATCCTAGGAGTGACGCCCCGCGAGGCGGCCGACGCACCCCAGGCAGACCGCGACGACGCCATTGCCGCCCACCCTCAGTACGGCACTGCCGGCTGGCTGTCGGTGGTCAACCCGTCTTCGCAGACCGAGACACATGTTCGAGAACTACTGGACTCCGCCTACAACGTTGCCAAGAGCAGATACGAGCGACGCCGAGGCTGATCAGGCGAAGAAGTCGTCCATCGATCGGGACAGCCCATCGACATCCAGGCCGTTGGCCCGATCGTGTTCGGCCACTGTGCCGTACTTGCGACGCTCTCCCCCCTCCACCCCGATTCCCAGCACGCGATGCCGCATATCGGCCAGTGCCCGATCGACCTGCAGCACTGACGTTCCCGCGAGATACGGCTCGACGATCATGATGTCCGGCGCAGTCAGCGTCTCTCGTAGTGTGGCGCTGTCGAACGGCCTGATCGTCGACGCATGCAGCACCATCACGTCGCGCCCCGAGGCTGCGGCCAGAACCCGGTCCGTCATCGGACCGACGGAGATCACCGTTCCCGAATGTCCCCGCTGCAGAACGGTGAACGTCCAATCGGGCTGTCCGTACGGACGATCGTTGGACACCCCGTCCAGCCTGATGTAGACGCGATCGTCGGTGGACGCCGCACTGCTCATCATCCACTCGACCTCGTCTACGTGCCCAGGAACGTGGACCGTCCACCCGCCCAAGGTGTCGAGGAGAGCGACATCTCGCTGACCGAAATGAGTCTCGCCGCCCTGCGGCCACCCGTAGGACCCGCCGGAGCTCACCAGGATCGCTCCGACGTCCTGATGCCCCAGATCGAGTTTCACCTGTTCGAAGGGCCGCTCGATCAGGAACGGCGGGAAGGTGTGCACTATAGGACGCATTCCGGCCAGGGCCAGACCACCCGCAACACCGATCATCGCCTGCTCTCGAATCCCGACGTTGATCACCCGCGATCGGATATCGGGAGTGAGGTGCGGTTCGAGATATCCGACCCCGATCTCGGCCAACACCAACGCTGTTCGCTCGTTCTGCGCCAACAGTGGGGGCAGCAGACGGTAGAAGTACTCACGTTGGTCCAGCGATGCGCTCATCAGCTCTCCTTCGTTTCGACGTGAGCGACCATCACGTGCGGCCGGTCTGTGTGATCGGTGCGAAAGTCCTCGCGGAGAGCATCGTGATCTCGACCGTCGACGTCGGATGTGGACCACTCCTCGACCGCGAACCGCGACGCGATGCCGCCGGGCCACCCCAGCCCGGCAGAGTCGTTGTCGATCACCACGGCCGTCAGATTGCCCAAGTTCGAGCGCGCCGCGAATTGAATGGCCTCCATGTTGCTGCCCTCGTCGAGTTCCGCGTCTCCGATCAGTACGAAGACCCGGGCCCTTCTCTTCTGAATACGCAGCGCGACAGCAGTTCCTGCGGCCAGCGCCAATCCGTGTCCGAGCGATCCCGAACCGATATCGGCCCCGCGAACCAACGTGCGATCCGGATGATTGCCCAGCGGAGAGTGATAGCTGCCGAACGACGCGAGCTCGTTCGGCGTCAAGAATCCGCGCGCCGCAAGCACGGCGTAGTACGCCATCGGACCATGCCCTTTGGACAAATAGAACCGGTCACGGTCCGGGTCGTCGGGATTCGCTGGGTCGAGCCGCAGAACGTCGGAGTACAGCACCCACAGCACATCCAGTGTCGAAGTGGCACTGGTGCTGTGCTTCTCGTCGCCCGTCATCAGTGTCATGAGTTGCGGCAACTCGTCGAAAGTCATCTGCATGACCCCACCGTGCAACCTCGAGCGCACTCGAGGTCAAGCTTTCGGCTACACCCAACCGTCCGAGGAGCGGCCCGAGAAGTTCGCAAGGCGCTCCAAAGGCCCTGCGTCCGAGCGCGACTCCACGATAGGTCCGAACGGCACTCCCGGAACCCGGGCCTCCGCCGGCAGCATCGTTCTGAATTCTTCGGCCACCGGATGGACGAGAGCGGCATCGACTCGGGCCGACTGGCCTGTTGCCACCGCAAGATCCCATCCGTGCAGCAACAGCTCCCGGGCGTACCCCCACACCGCAGATCGACCCGGCACCGCGCCCCACGGAACCACGACGGGGGCGTCGAGCCTTGCGTCGTCGGCCCACGCCGCGCGCGCCTCGACCACAAGCCGGTCGAACGCTGCCACATCGTGATCGGCGGAGTACGGCGACACCGAGTCCGGGCTACCCAGTTCGGCGATCGCGATCAGCCTCGCCACCGTCGCGACGAGGTGACCTGCCAGCGTCCGGACGTCGAACTCGTCGCACGGGGTGGGAAGGTCGAGCTGTTCGGCTCGCACCGCACCGAGTAGCCCGCTCACCCATGCGGCGGACGTGAAATACACCTCGCGCGGATCTGTCTGTTGCGTGGTCTCGATGGTGTTCATTGTTCGGCCTTCCGTTCCGCGGCCGCCGTTGCGGCCTCCTGGACAGAAGTAAATCGGGTGAACATGACACCTTCTGTCATGTTTTGGTGAGAGACTTTTCGGGTGCGCGCAGACCGCTTGTTGTCCATCGTCATGCTGCTCCAACACCGGGGCAGACTGAATGCTGCCGACATCGCAGCGGAGCTCGAAGTATCGACGCGGACCGTATTGCGCGACATCGAAGCGTTGTCCTCGGCGGGCATCCCGGTCTACACCGATCGCGGTCGCGGTGGCGGCATCAGTCTGCTGCCCGGCTACCGGACCGAGCTGACCGGACTGACCGCCGAGGAGGCAACGGCATTGCTGGCCTCCGGCTCCGGACGAGTGGCGACCCCGGCGTTCGCGCGCGCGATGCGCAAAGTCGCCGCCGCGATACCCGAGGCGCACCGAGCAGCGGCAAGCACTGCATCACAACGGATTCTGGTCCGGCCCGACGGGTTTGCCTATCCCCACGAACCCGAGGACCATCTGCCGGAGTTGCAGCGTGTCGTCGTCGACGGTAAGCGGATACGCGTGTCGTATCGCAATCGTGTCGGTGCGGTAGCCGAGAGAATCCTGGACCCCATCGGACTCGTGTACGCCGGTGATCACTGGTACCTGCTCGCCGCGCGCGACGGCACCGAACGTGTCTATCGAGTATCACGAATCGACAGTCTGGACATGCTCGACGAGTCCGCGAACCGCAGTGATGTCGTGGATCTGGAAGCGGCGTTCACAGCACACTGGAAATCCTTTCGCGCAAGTTTGGCCCACATCGAAATCACCTGCCTCGTGGACGATTCAGAGTGGGTCACGTTGACGAAGAACGTAGTTCGAGTGATCAGCGACGACATGCAGGACGACGGACGGCACCTCGCAGTCATCGAGTTCTCCGGACACGATCACGCGACGGGAGCGCTGTGGCACTGCGGGCCCGGCGTCACTGTGTTGCAGCCGAATTCACTTCGAGACGAACTGGCCCAACGCGCGAGGGCTACTGCGCAGTTGTACTGCTGACATTTCGCGGCCGGGCTCTTCTCGGTATGTGCGATCAGTGTCCACTATTTCTACGCCGATACGCTTTTCCGATTCTGAGCCGAGTTGTGGACACTGAGGTCACCGCCGACCGTATTCTCATGACATGCCGCGAACACACCTCGCTGTAGCGGGGACGTCCATCGACTGCGCCGATCCGGTGCAACTCGCGCACTTCTATCTCGCGCTACTCGGCGGTGAGTTGTTGTGGGAGAACTCCGAGAGCGTTGGGCTTCGCACACAATCCGGCCTGTGCATCGTTGCGCAGACGGTCGAGAACTACATCCCGGCCGTATGGCCCTCGACTTCCATCGTGCATTTCGACGTGGATGCGGGAGGGGACCTTGCCGGATCCGTCGCCTACGCGGTCGAATGCGGTGCCAGGGAAGCAGCAGAGCAGCCGGACCCACGATGGCGAGTTCTCCTCGACCCCGCCGGCCACCCTTTCTGCATCACCACGGAGGTGTACGACAGTTGACGGGGGCAATAGCCTGAGATGGTGCGCAATCTCGTCGTCGTTCTGCTCCTGTTCGGATTCATTGTCGGATTGGTGCCGTTGGGCTGGTACCTGATCGGCGAGATGACCACCAACACAAGTGGCGTCGTGTATTCGGGTGGCTACGAGCCGCTGTACGGAGTCACGATGAGCGAAGAATTCGTGGACTCCATGAACGATTCGTTCAACCGACGAACTCGAGGCCTGTCGACGCTGTGGCTGTACCTGGTCCCCATTGCTACCGCAGCTCTCGGTGCGCTGACCGGAATCGTTCTCGGAAAGTTCGGATTCGCGCTCACCCGCAGACGAACTCGAGAGGTCTGAGGTGGCAGGGACTGCAGAAGTCGAGCTGAACCTCGACGACATTCAGCGCGTGGCGGCGTTCGCAGCTACCTGCGCACGACGGGCATTGCCGATCTACGAGATTGTCCACCCCGACGATGTGCGTCCACGCGCGGCAATCGACGGTGCCGAGGCGTTCGCCGAAACCGGCCAACGCACGGCAGCACTCCGCCAACTCGCCTGGGCAGCACACAAAGCTGCCCGCGAGGTGCCGGCATCTGCGGCCACGGACGCCGCACTGTCCGCAATGCACGCCGCCGGTGCTGCCTTTCTCCATCCGCTGTACAGCCCACATCAGGTCAAACACATTCTCGGATCTGCCGTGCATCTGGTGCTCGCCGACCCCAAAGCTGCTGCAGAGCAAATCGAATGGGTTCGCAACCACGCCGACCCCGCCGTTCGAGCGGTTCTGGGACGATTTCCGCCACCGCTTGCCGGGCGCTCGAGGTTCGGCGTGCTCATGGCCCGACTCGATACCGAATTGCGCCGTTGACGCGTTGCCCATATCGGGGTGCGGTGACAGCATGGGAAGATGAACGACCGTCAACGTCGGTGGACTCGATATCTGCTCGGTATCTGGCTGACCTTGCTCGTGTTCTCGACGATCGCCGACATCGTGACGGAACCATCATTGTGGAACTGGACAAAGCTGGCAGTGCTGGCGATTGCCGCCCCGTGGCTCTGGCACCGACACGGCCGGGCCTGGCTGATGCCCGAGAAGATCGGACCCGAAGCTGTACCCGCCGGGGATGTCGAGGCAGTGGTCGCAGAATCCGGCAGAACTGTCCACGCCATCAAAGCGCTGCGAGAGATGCATCCCGGTCTCGGTCTGCTCGATGCGAAGAATCTCGTCCAACCGGACCACTGACGGAGGACAAGGCGATGACATCGGCCAGCGGCACACGTGCAGTGCAGGATCCCGCCGAATTCATCGAGGCCGCAACTCTGTTGATCGATTTCAATCGTGAATACGACTATCCGGTGCCCGAAACTGATTGGCTTGCCACACATCTCGACACTCTGGTGAAGTCCGGCGACACCAGCGTGCTGACATTCGGGGCTCCCGCCATCGGGGTGGCCGTGCTGCGATTTCGGATCGGTACGCTGAGCGCAGACCTGGAGGCCTATCTCGCCGAGTTCTACGTCCAGCCCGGTCTTCGCGGGAAGGGTTACGGCACAATCTTTCTCGACGCCGTCATCGAGCACGCGCGCGGCAGGGGTGCCACCTACATGGACCTCAACACCTCCGAGGACGACGAGGCGGCGCGACACGTGTACGAAAAGCGTGGCTTCGACTGTCACGAAGGCCAGGGCAACGGACCCAAGGCTCTGTACTACGAACTCGAACTGGACTGACGCAGGAGATGTAGCCTGGTCATATGGTTAGCCGAGATAACAGCTCGACGTCGTTCGGGGCCGTCGCCGACGTGTACGAATCTGCTCGCCCCGACTACCCGTCGGCCGCGGTCGAATGGCTGCTGGAATCCGTTCTCGAGGCCGGCGAGCGCCCTCTTGTCGCCGATGTCGGAGCCGGGACCGGCAAGCTCACCCGCATCATCACCGCCGCCGGGTGCGATGCCGTCGCCGTCGACCCTGATCCCGCCATGCTCGACGCCTTGCGCGACGCGGTGCCCGGCGTTCCCGCCCACGTCGGCACTGCCGAATCCCTCCCGCTGGACGACGGGAGCGTCGATGCCGTTCTGCTCGGACAGGCCTGGCACTGGGTCGAGCCAGTGGCCGCGTCAGCCGAGATCGGCCGGGTCCTCCGCCCGGGCGGCACCCTGGGACTGATCTGGAATATTCGAGACGAATCGGTGCCGTGGGTTCGGCGACTGAACTCGGTGGTCTCGCGCGGTGGAGCGCTGGCCATGTTCGACGACGGTCCACCACCGGTCGCAGAACCCTTCCATCAGCTCGACGAAGAGCGGTGGACGTGGTCGCGCACGGTGACCCGGTCCCAGTTGACCGACCTGGTCAAGTCGCGCAGTTTCTACATCACCGCGACCACCGATGAGCGCAACGGCATCGATCGGAATCTCACCGCACTGTTCGACGATGTGGGACTGACGGGATCGACGACGATCGAACTGCCCTATGTGACAAGGGGGTTCCGCGCCACACGGCCGATCCGATAGCTCTTTCCCCACCTTGGAGTCGCCACAGCCGAGCAAAACGAATATGATTCCCAATAAGTGGGTACCGGTTCGAGTTCGAGGAGCTACAACATGGCGTTTCCGATCATCGTCGCGAAGGCAGTATCGACGGTCGTGACAGGCGCAGTCGGCGTCGCCGCGTACAACGGCGCCAAGAAGCTGTACGAGAAGACTCCCGTCCGCAAGGCTGCGGTATCGGCAACCGAACTCGGACTTCGCGCCGCACGGAAGGCCGAGATCCACGCCGAGTCCGCACGTTTGGCCGTGTCGGATGTCGTCGCCGAGGCACGCGACCGGCTCGGCGAAGAAGTTCCGCCGCCCTCGGCCACCGAAGTCGGCCACGGTCACTCGCACTGACCACGGCAGTCGACCGACTATGATGACGCTCGTCGAACACCCGCTCGGTGTGGCTCCCGACCTCGCGGACGGCATCGAAGTCTTGTCCGACGCTGCCGGCCGGATGCGGATTCGCGTCGACTGGCTGAGGTCGAGTCCAGGCCGCGCGGTCGCCGTCGAAGACCATGTGGACAAGATTCGCGGCGTGCGGGCCATCCACGCGTACCCCCGCACCGCGTCGGTTGTCGTCTGGTACTCCCGCTCCCGCATCGACCGGGCCGAGCTGTTCGACGCGGTGAACGCGGGTCGCACGACCGACTGGGGATTGGTACCCGTACGTAGCCCACGGTCTGCGGACGTCACCAGCGGCGACGTCCTGCGGATGACCATAGGCGGCGCGGCTCTGATCCTGCTCGGCTTCCGTCGCTACGCCTTCCGGCGACCACCCATCCTCGGCCCCACCAGCCGTGTCGTGGCCACCGGAGCCACCATCTTCACCGGTTATCCGTTCCTGAGAGGAGCACTCCGCTCGCTGGCCGGAAACCGGTCGGCCGGCACCGACGCGCTCGTCAGTGCGGCGACCGTGGCCAGTCTCGTACTCCGCGAGAATGTCGTTGCCCTGACTGTGCTGTGGCTGCTCAACATCGGCGAGTACCTGCAGGAGCTGACGCTCAAGCGCACTCGCCGCGCCATCTCGGATCTTCTGACCGGCACGCAGGACACCGCGTGGATTCGGCTTCCCGACGGTTCCGAGATCTCCGTCGATGTCGATCGGTTGGAGATCGGCGACGAGGTCGTCGTGCACGATCACGTCGGCGTTCCGGTGGACGGGACCGTCGTCGACGGGGACGCGGTGGTCGACCAGTCGGCGATCACCGGCGAGACATTGCCGGTGTCGATCGTCGCAGGCGACCGCATCCATGCCGGATCCGTTGTCGTCAGGGGCCGCATAGTCATCCGCGCGTCTGCGGTAGGCCGAGATACGACGATCGGCCGCATCATCTCCCGCGTCGAGGAGGCACAGGAAGACCGCGCTCCGATTCAGACTGTAGGAGAGAACTTCTCGCGTCGCTTCGTGCCCGCGTCGTTCATCCTGTCGGCCCTCACCCTTCTTGTCACTCGCGATGTCCGACGAGCGATGACCATGCTGCTCGTCGCATGCCCGTGCGCGGTAGGTCTGTCGACTCCGACGGCCATCAGCGCTGCGATCGGAAACGGTGCTCGCCGAGGGATTCTCATCAAGGGTGGATCGCATCTCGAACAAGCAGGCAGGGTCGACGCCTTCGTGTTCGACAAGACCGGAACCCTCACTGTCGGACGCCCCGTCGTCACCAATGTCGTGTCCTTCCAGGACGACTGGGAGCCGGAACAGGTGCTGGCGTACGCCGCCAGTTCCGAGATCCACTCACGGCATCCGCTGGCCGAGGCCGTGATTCGCAGTACCGAGGAACGCCACATCGTCATCCCTCCGCACGAGGAGTGTGAGGTGCTCGTGGGGCTCGGGATGCGCACGGTCGCAGATGGCCGGACCTTGCTGCTGGGCAGTCCTTCTCTACTGCGCGGCGAAAGTGTGGACGTGTCCGAGTATGCGGCCGACTGGGTCTCGCGACTTCAGCGGCAGGCCGAGACCCCATTGCTCCTCGCAGTCGACGGGGTGTTGGTCGGGTTGATCAGCCTGCGCGACGAGGTCCGGTCGAATGCTCTGGAAGTGTTGAATGCGCTCCGTGCCGACGGTGTGGAACGCATCGTCATGCTCACCGGAGATCACCCCGAGACCGCTGCGGCCGTAGCCGCCGAACTGGGCATCGCCGAGTGGCGAGCCGAGGTGATGCCCGATGACAAACTCGAGGCCGTCCGCAAGCTCCAAGAAGAGGGATACGTCGTCGCCATGGTCGGAGACGGCACCAACGACGCTCCCGCCCTGGCCGTCGCCGATATCGGAATCGCAATGGGATTGGCGGGCACCGATGTTGCCGTCGAAACGGCCGATGTAGCTTTGGCCAGCGATGATCTGACACGGTTGCTCGACGTTCGCGACCTCGGCCGACACTCGGTGTCCGTCATCCGACAGAACTACGGAATGTCGATCGCAGTGAACGCGCTGGGCCTCGTGGTCAGCGCCGGTGGAGCACTGTCTCCGGTGCTCGCCGCGATTCTGCACAACGCATCCTCGGTCGCGGTCGTCGGCAACAGCTCGCGACTTATCCGATACCGAATCTGATCAGTAACGTCCGAAGGCAAGGGCGACGTTGTGCCCGCCGAACCCGATCGACGTGCTCAACGCGTAGTCGATCTTCTTGCTGCGCCTCGAACGAACGACATCGAGATCGATTGCAGGGTCCTGATTGTCAAGGTTCAGCGTGGGCGGTACCACCGAATCACGGATCGACAGCATCGTGAGAATCGCCTCCAGTGCGCCGACTGCACCGATGGAATGACCGAGTGCGGACTTCGGTGCGTAGACACACGCATGGCCGACAGTGGCGGCAATGGCCTTGGCCTCCGACAGATCACCTATCGGAGTCGCGGTTGCATGTGCATTCACGTGACCGATGTCCCGAGCACTCAAACCCGCTGCGCTGATTGCTTTTTCCATTGCCTTGCGAATTCCCCGACCCTCCGGATCGGGTGCCACGATATGAAACCCGTCCGAGGTGATGCCGGCACCCAGCAGCCGGCCATGAATCTGTGCACCACGAGCTACGGCATGCTGTTCCGACTCGACGATCAACAGCGCTCCAGCCTCCCCGAACACAAACCCGTCGCGATCACGATCGAAGGGCCTCGACGCGCGAGTCGGTTCGTCGTTGGGAGTGCTCATGGCACGCATCATCGAAAAGCTCGCGATCGGTACGGCATCGATATTCCCCTCGACGCCGCCCGCGATCACGACGTCCGCTTCGCCTGTTGCAACCAACCGCCACGCGTGAGCCAGAGCTTCCGAACCCGACGAACACGCCGATACCGGCGTGAACACCCCCGCACGGGCTCCGACCTCGAGTCCAATGTGAGCTGCAGGCCCATTCGGCATCACCATCGGCACCGACATCGGCGACACCTTTCGGTATCCACCTGCCCGCATCGCATCGACGGCCCCGATCAACGCGTCACCGCCGCCCAACCCGGTGCCCACTGCCACGGCGAGTCGATCCGGATCCATATCCTTCAGCCCTGCATCACGCCAGAGTCGTCGTCCGAGCACTACCGCCAGCTGCTCGACGAAGGACAGTCTCCGCTGCTCCACGCGGGTCAGATGATCGGCCAGTGCCATCTGCAACACCCCGCCGATGCGAACAGGAAGGTCGTAATCCGAGACGAACGCACTCTCGAGGGGGCCGATCCCGCTGCGACCGTCGAGCAAGCACTCCCAGGTGGTGTCGGCGTCGTCCGCCAGCGCCGTCGTCGCAACGTACCCGGTGATGACTACGTTGCGCCGCGTTTGTGTAGCGATCGGTTCACTCATGGTGTTCATGAATACATGTAGCGACCGGTACAGTCAACTCATGGCCCGTCCCCTCGATCATGACAAGCGTGCCGAGCTGCTCGGCCGCGTCGTCGACTACATCGGCACCCATGGTCTCGACGACTTGACACTTCGCCCGCTCGCCGCCGAACTCGGTACCAGCTCTCGAATGCTGATCTACTACTTCGATTCTCGTGAGAACTTGATCGTGCAGGCATTGACCAGCCAGCGACCGGCGTTCGCCGAAATGTTCGGCGACGTCGACACTGCCGACCAGCTCGAGAAACGATTGCTCGAGTTGTGGAAGTCCATGTCCGACGGTGGCGACGAGGTCAGCTCACGAATCCTGATGCAGGTCATCGGCATTGCGTCCATCAAGTCCGGCGTACTCGCGGACTTCGCGCGCGACAGCGTTCGGGCACTGACCGACGCTTTGGCCGCAGCGATGGCCCGTTGTGGGATGGACTCGTCCACGGCCTCAGTGCAGGCGACAACCGTGGGGGCCGGATTCCGAGGGCTGCTGCTCGACCGTTTCACCACGGGGGATTCCGAACGCACCGATGCGGCCGCCGCCATGCTCTTTCGCGGGCACACCTGAGCGTGGACGAGGCAGCTCTCGCGCGGGAGAAGTACGACTCGATCCACCGGACAAGTGTGTGATCGTTGCCGATTTCGGCTTGCGTTGGAGTGCACTCGAAGACGTAGCGTCTGGTCCATGACCGCAGCACCGCATTCACCGGCCGCGACCGATACCGAGGACGTGAGTATCGGAATCGCCGAGATGGCCGAGTCCTCGGGGCTGACGCAGGACACGCTGCGTTGGTACGAGCGGGAGGGCCTGATACCCGAGATCCCTCGCACGGCGATGGGTAGACGCGCGTTCAGCCCGCGACTGGTCGCACTCGTGCAACTTCTGGTTCGTCTTCGGTCGACTGGGATGCCCACGGCCGATATGCGCCGATTCGTGATTCTGGTGAACCTTGGTGCGTCCACGCATCAGGAAAGGATCGACATTCTGAGCGCGCACCGGGTACGGGTCGACGAGAAGCAACGTCGGCTCGCCGAAGCGCGGTCCGCGCTGGAAACGAAGATCTCGCACTACGAGGACCTGATCGCACAGGGTCGCGACTGTGATGGTCTTGCGGTCATACCCCCATCAGTCAACGAGCACAGGAGCATTCATGTCGATTCCCACTCGTAACGTCCCGGCACTCGGACGCAATGTCGGTGCCATCGGCCTCGGTTGCATGGGTATCAGCTGGGCCTATACCGGTGCCGATACCTCCTCGGACACTGCCGGTGCACCGATCCTCGCGCACGCACTCGCGTCGGGTATCGACTTCTTCGACACCAGCGACGCCTACGCCGCCGGACACAACGAGAGGGTCGTCGGCCGCGCTCTGGCCGGGACGGATGCAGTGATCGCCACGAAAGCCGGCTTGGTCGGGAACACCGACGGTGGTTCACCCGTTCTGACCCGAAACGGGACGCCGGAACACCTCACGCAGGCCTGCGACTCGAGCCTGCGGAACCTCGGTGTGGACACCATCGATCTGTATTACCTCCACCGCGTCGACGACCAGGTGCCGATCGAGGACTCCTGGGGAGCCCTGTCCGAATTGGTGGCGGCGGGCAAGGTGCGCACCCTCGGTCTCAGCGAAGTCACCGTCGAGCAAGCACGGGTGGCCCACAGTATTCATCCGGTCGCTGCGGTGCAGTCCGAACTATCTTTGTGGACTCGAAACGCATTGGGGCAGGGCACTACACACGACGGTGACCCCGTGGGAAACATCGTGGAGTGGACGGGTGAGAACGACGCGGTGTTCGTGCCGTTCTCGCCTCTGGGTCGAGGATTCCTCACCGGTTCACTCGACACCGCCGCACTTCCGGCGACCGACATGCGGTTGGCGCTTCCACGATTCTCCGGAGTTGCGGCCGAACAGAACCGATCGATCGTCCAGGTGGTTTCCGCGGTTGCATCGAGACACGACTCCACCCCTGCCGCTGTGGCATTGGCCTGGGTACTCGCCCAAGGTCCCCATGTGATTCCTATTCCCGGAACCACCGATATCGGACACTTCGACGCCAACCTCGCGGCACTCGAGCTTCAGCTCACCGCGCAGGATCTCATCGCGCTCGACGATGCACCCACCGCAGTCGGATCTCGCTACTGACATGACGCGAACGGCGCTGTTGGAGATCGACTTTCAGCCCTGGATCATAGAGCTCGGACACGACCCCGGCGCATTGGCTCGCGCCGGATCGGTCCGTGACGCTCAGCGTGCGGCGGGCGCACTGGTGGTGTGTACTCGATATCTGAGCCGCGATGCTGCCGATCCGCTGCGTTCCGACCCGGCGAGCGACGGTGCCCGCTTTCACCCGTCGATGACGCCTCTGCCGGGAGACCTCATCGCAACGAAGTTCGACCGCGACATCTGGTCCAACCCGGATCTGGACGCTCAGCTGAGACTTGTCGGAGTGCAGCACCTGATGATCACCGGGTACCTCACAGATTTCGGGGTTCGGATTGCCGCCGAACGCGCGTGTTCATTGGGCTACCGCGTCACGGTGCACTCCGCTGCCTGCGCGGGATCGTCCGAAGACGAGCATCAGCGGGCCCTCGAATCCATAGCGGCAGCCGGGGCTACCCTCGACGGGACCCCGGCGAAGCCCGCTACTTCGCGTCGCGGAAGTACGGTTCGACAGTGCCCTTGAGCTTGACGAGCATGGGATTGCCGTAGCGATCCTTCGCGGTGGGGACTTCGATTCGCACCCAACCCTCGGTCACGTTGTACTCGCGAACACTGGTCTTCTCGACGCCATTGAAGCGAATACCCACGTCCCGGCGAAGAACCTCTTCGTTGTAGAAGGGGCTCCGCGGATCGATCGCGAGGTGATTCGGTGGAACGTCTGTGTTCTGATCCTCTGGCATGGATTTCTTTCGTCGAATGCTGCGTCAGGTGCTTGGTTGGATCCACAGAGAGAATACGCGACCCAGCGCTGTCGGCCCTAGCCCCGCGCCATGTCCACGAATCTCGACAGGTGAAGCTGGTGTGCCACAGTGATTGTCGCGGTCGGACCGTTACGGTGCTTGCCGAGAATCAAGTCGGCCTCACCGCCGCGGGGGTCGTCGCGCTCGATTGCGTCGGGGCGGTGCAGCAGAATGACCATGTCGGCGTCCTGCTCCAGTGAGCCGGACTCACGAAGATCCGAGACCATCGGCTTCTTGTCGGTTCTCTGCTCCGGACCACGGTTGAGCTGGCAGACCGCGACCACCGGGCATTCGAGTTCCTTCGCCAACAGCTTGAGCTGACGCGAGAAGTCGGAGACCTCCTGCTGACGCGACTCGACCTTCTTACCCGACGACATCAGCTGAAGGTAGTCCACCACAATGAGTTTCAGGCCGTTGCGCTGCTTGAGGCGACGGGCCTTGGCGCGGATTTCCATCATCGTCAGGTTCGGAGAGTCGTCGACGAACAACGGCGCTTCGCTGATCTCGCTCATTCGGCGGGCCAGCTTGGTCCAGTCGTCGTCGGTCATCTTTCCCGAACGCATGTCGCCGAGCTTGATCTTCGCCTCGGCGGACAACAGTCGCATGACGATCTCGGTACGACTCATCTCCAGAGAGAAGATGACACTGGGCATGCCGTGCTTGATGGAGCACGAACGCATGAAATCCATACTTAGGGTCGACTTACCAACGCCAGGTCTAGCCGCCACGATGATCATCTGACCCGGGTGCAGGCCGTTGGTGATTTCGTCGAGTTCGGCGAATCCTGTTGGTACACCGAGGGATATGCCGCCACGGCTGGCGATGGAGTCGATTTCGTCCATCGTGGGCTGCAGCAGTTCCTCGAGGGGGAGGAAGTCCTCGGAGGTGCGGCGTTCGGTGACCTCGTACACCTCGGCCTGCGCGCGGTCCACGACCTCGGCGACGTCCTGTCCGTCTGCTCCGGCGTAACCGAACTGCACGATGCGAGTCCCGGCCTGAACGAGGCGGCGCAGAATCGACTTCTCCGCGACGATCTCGGCGTAGTACCCGGCATTGGCTGCCGTCGGCGTGGTCTGTGTGAGGGTGATCAAGTACGGAGGGCCGCCGATGCGCTTGAGCTCACCGCGACGATCCAGCTCGGCCGATACGGTCACCGGGTCGGCAGGCTCACCGCGGCTGTAGAGGTCGAGGATCGCGTCGTACACGTTCTGATGAGCCGGCCGATAGAAATCGCCCGGACGAAGCACCTCGAGCACGTCGGCGATGGCGTCCTTGCTCAACAGCATGCCGCCCAGCACGGACTGCTCCGCGGCCATGTCCTGCGGGGGCTGGCGACCGAAATCCTCGCCGGGTCCCTCGCTGGACGAGGGGCCGGAGTAGTCGGACTGTCCTCGATCGTCCACAACTGCCACGCGAACCGGCCGTCCTCTCCCCATTGTCGTCGGCATCGTCGGATATCACCCGGCGGTGCGGTGTAGCAAGTTCTACCCCCGGGCACCGACAAGCTTTCTCGGCACCGGATTCGCACTGTCCCGTCGCCGCTGCACGGCATCGAGAGAGACGCTGCACGGACGTTAAGCGCTATCGGCAGGAGTCACAACATGGCCTGTGGATCAAACTGTGCATGAAATGTGGATGGTGTTGAACAACCGTGTTGACCGTCTGGGGATAACCTGGGTATAACTTTCCGAGTTTATCCCTTTTCCGCAGGTCAGAGCGTGTACATAAAGTTTTCTTCCTGTGCATCGATTCTGGATCGGCGTGTCGGCCGAATTGACAGCTCGGGCGTGTTGAGTAAATACCAGGTGAACCCGAGGGTGAACTGGGTCACAGCGACTGGGAAGCCTCACAGAAACAGACCAACGTCCCGTTCAAGCCCGAGGGGCCCGATTCCGGGCTTGGAATCGGGCCTCTCGATACTGCCGACGAAACTCAGCCGACCGTCTCCTGCGGGCACTTCGCCGGGTCCAGCACGGTGACCTCCTTGGTACCGATCTGAAGCACTCGTGCCGAGGGAATGTCGAAGAACAGTCCGGTGATTCGCAACCGCCCCTCGGCGTTGGCTCGGCCTACGACGCGATGACGAGTGAGCGTCTGCAACTGCACCGCCACGTTCACCATCGCGAGTTGATCCGCCTCACCGAAGCCGAGCTCCGCCGCCTGACGACCCACCACATGCCCGCTGCGGTACGCGTCGAGGCTTGCCATCCCGTACCCCAACCATTCCGCGACGGACGCGTCCGCAGCGTTCTCCGGCCCACTCAGCACCGCCTTCATGGCACCGCAGCCCGAGTGCCCGCACACCACAACCGACGAGGTGCCCAGCTGATCGACACCGAAGGCCAGCGCCGCCTCCACCGAGCAGTCCTGCCCCTGAGTGGGCACGAGGTTGCCCATGTTTCGGACGGTGAACAGATCTCCTGGGCCGCTGCTGGTGATCGTGTTCGGCATGACGCGCGAATCCACACAGCACAGAAAGAGAGTGTCGGGATCCTGGTTGTCGGTCAGACCCTCGAGGTGCGGACGTATGTTGGGGGCGTGCGTGCGGTGGTACTCCGCCACCCCGCTCAACACCGGCCGCAGAGCAGCAGGCGAATCTTCCTGCGCAACATCGCTCTTGAGCTGCCATGCGCGCCACGGCGCCAACGAGCTGCGTACCGTCGCGGATCCGCGCTTGGGCGGACCCTGCGCAGCAGCCGCCATCGAGGCGGTGCCCACCTCTTCGACCTTCACGGTGCCGCCGCCGAGTTCGTGCTGACGCATCCACTCGTTCATGGCGTCGTGCACGGCGTGATCGAGGAAGTCGACGCCCAGATGCACGGTGACGGCGGTGCCTGCGGGCACTGTGGAGAGCACGTGCGTCAATCGAGGGAGCGCAAGAAAGCTCAACGAGCCCTCGGTGGTGACACGCCAGGTGCCGTCGACCGTTTCCTCGGCCCTGACCTTGGCCCACACGACACGGCGCAGCACGAGGATGATCGACAGTGCCAAACCGATCAACACACCCTCGAGCAGGTTGAGCGCCACCACTCCGACGACCGTGACCGCGTAGACCGCGATGTCTCCGGTCTTGTTGGCAATCTTGATGTCCGCCAGCTTGATCAGCTGCACACCGATCATCACCAGCAGTCCGGCCAGAGCGGCGAACGGAACCAGTTCGACGATCGAGATGAACAGTACCGAGAAGATCAGAATCCACACGCCGTGCAGAATCGCCGATGCACGAGACTTGGCACCGACCTTGACGTTGGTGGCACTGCGCACGATCACGCCGGTGATCGGCAGACCGCCGATGGCACCGGAGGCCATGTTGCCTGCGCCCTGAGCCATCAATTCCCGGTCGAAGTTGGTGCGCTCACCGCTGTGCATCTTGTCGACGGCCACCGCGGAGAGCAAACTCTCGACACTGGCGATCAACGCGATGGTGATGACGCCGGTCGCGAAGGCACTCCACTGCCCGTCCGGCATGATCGGGAAGCTCAGCGATTCGATCAGGTTGCCGGGCAACTCGATTCGTTCGACATCGAGGGAGAAGAAGATCGAGACCGCGGTGGCGGTGACCACTGCGACCAGTGCGGCCGGCACCTTGGTGACCTTGGCCAGTACGCCGGACAACCCGCCCAACCGTGGCCAGGCGAACATCAGCACGACGACGATTCCGCCGACGATGATCGACGGCCACTGACCGTTCGCGACGGACGTGGGGATGGCCAGGATGTTCTGGACCGCCGAACTTTCGGATTCTCCTCCGAGGAGTACGTGAATCTGTTGCAGTGCAATGGTTATACCGATTCCAGCGAGCATCGCATGCACCACGACCGGCGAGATGGCCAGCGCACTGCGCGCAATCCGGCTCATTCCCAGAAGAATCTGCACAGCACCGGCCAGGACGGTGATGGCGCACGTTACGCCCCAACCGAATTGGTTGACCAGCTCGGCAACCACGACGGTCAGGCCTGCTGCCGGGCCGCTGACCTGCAGCGGTGATCCGCCGAGGATCCCGGCGAGGATTCCGCCGACCACCGCGGCAATGAGACCGGCCATGATCGGCGCACCCGATGCGACGGCGATACCGATCGAAAGTGGCACTGCAACAAGGAAAACGACCAGCGAGGCCGGTACGTCGTATTTCAGGATCGACCCGAAGCGAGACTGCGGCTCGGATCGGGTCTCGGGACTGGGGTCGGAATCGGGTTCCACGGTCGTGGTCACGGCAGCGTTCCTCCGGGCGTCTAGGCGTCAGGTGATTCGTCGAGATGGTCCTGCTGTTGTGTCGCCCCTCAGCAAAGGTTACGCAAAGCTCTGCCCATAGGCTCCTAGAGAGAGATCCTTCACAATTCGGAAACCGTTGCGGCAGTTGAATTTTGTGAGAAGACACGAAAAAGCCCCACGAACCCTTGGTTCGTGGGGCTTTCCGGTGCCGTAACGGGCCGAAAGCTGAAATCAGCTTCCGACGACCTCCAGCTTGAACTTGGCGGTCACGTCGGGGTGCAGGTTCACGACGATGTCGTGCTTGCCCGTGCTCTTGACGTGAGCCTTCGGCAGATCGATGCTGCGCTTGTCGACGACCGGGCCACCGGCAGCCTTCAGAGCAGAAGCGACGTCCGACGCGGTGACCGAGCCGAACAGCTTGCCCGAGTCGCCCGCGGTCTTCACGGAGAGCGTGACGGCCTCGAGGCCTTCGATGGCCTGCTTGAGCTCGTTGGCGTGCTCGAGGCCGCGGACGGCACGAGCTTCCTGAGCGCGGCGGATGCCGTCGACCTGCTTCTGAGCTCCACGGGTGGCCTGGATGGCCAGTCCGCGGGGCAGCAGGAAGTTACGGCCGTAGCCGTCCTTGACCTCTACGGTGTCGCCAGGCGCACCGAGGTTGTCCACATCAGCGGTGAGGATCAGTTTCATACCAATCGCCCCTTTCTATCGAGCCGTCGCGGCGTAAGGCAGCAGTGCTACCTCACGCGAGTTCTTCACGGCAACGGCCACGTCACGCTGATGCTGGACGCAGTTGCCGGTGACACGGCGAGCGCGGATCTTTCCGCGATCGCTGACGTACTTACGCAGCAACGTCGTGTCCTTGTAATCGATCGACGTGTTCTTTTCCTTGCAGAAGGAACACGCTTTCTTCTTGAGCACCTTGTCGCGCAATGGCGGTTTGGGCATGGGTCTTTCTCCGTTACATCTGGTTGTTCTCGATCGAAGGATCTAGAACGGTGGCTCTTCGTCTCCGCCACGTCCGCCGAAGGAGCCCGACGCCGCCGGGGCACTGCCCCAGGGATCGTCTCCACCGGAACCGGAGTTGGACGAGGAGTTCGAGCGGCCGCCGCCCGATCCGCCGGAGGAACCGGAGCCGGAGCCGGAGTTGAAGCCGCCTCCGCCGCCACCTCCACCGCGATTGGCCTTGTTGACCTTTGCGGTGGCGTAGCGAAGTGAAGGTCCGATCTCGTCGACTTCGAGCTCGACGACTGTCCGCTTCTCACCTTCACGCGTCTCGTACGAGCGCTGCCGCAGCCGTCCGCTCACGATCACTCGCGAGCCTCGGGTCAAGCTCTCGGCAACGTTCTCCGCTGCCTCGCGCCAGATGTTGCAGCGCATGAAGAGCGCGTCGCCGTCTTTCCACTCGTTCGTCTGACGATCGAATGTGCGCGGGGTCGATGCAACCGTGAAGTTGGCAACCGCCGCACCGGCGGGGGTGAATCGAAGTTCTGGATCAGCCGTCAAGTTTCCGATGACGGTGATGACGGTCTCGCCTGCCATGGTTCCTCTTTCAGTAGTAAGCGTTGTAGATGCCAGCCTAGAGGCGGGCAACGACAATTACTTGCCCTGTCGCAGGACCTTCGTACGCAGAACGGACTCGTTGAGTCCGAGCTGACGATCCAGCTCGCTGACGGTGGCAGGCTCGGCGTTGAGGTTCACAACGGCGTAGATGCCCTCGGCATGCTTGAGGATTTCGTAGGCCAGACGACGCTTGCCCCACACATCGACCTTGTCGACGGTGCCGCCATCCTTGCGAACGACGTTGAGGAACGTATCGAGCGACGGAGCGACAGTGCGCTCGTCCAGATTGGGGTCGAGAATGACCATCAATTCGTAATGACGCATAAGACCTCATCACCTCCTGTGGACTAGTGAAAACGGCCACGGACTATCCGTGGCAGGAGGGTCGTTGCGTCAGCAACCCCTCGAAGATACACGACAGGGCCCTGACCTGCTAATTCGCGTCGGGCGCACGGTCCGGCGTTCGCGCGTCATAGTCTTGCACCATGCGATCCGGGGTCCGCGCCAATCCGATGACGGTCGTCGTGGTCGTCGCGATGGCTGCGGTGGGATTGATTCTTGGGTATCTGAACAAGGCCCGATGCGCGGTCGCGCCGTTCGACGCCTCCGGCCGCAGCACGGTGTTCGACGCCATCAAGGATTCCTCGGTCTGCTACTCCGACATCCAGTTCCTGTGGCTCGGCCGAGACATCGACAATCACATCTTTCCCTACATCCACGGGGCCATCACCAGCGACGGGATCCTCACGGGCGGGACGGTGGAGTACCCCGTCCTCAGCGGGTTGCTGATGTGGCTCGGAGCCATTCCCGCCCACACCGATGCACAGTTCCTGTTGACCTCGGCGTTGATTCTTGCGCCGTTCGGTCTGCTCACCGCCTGGATGCTCGGCCGAATGGCGGGCTGGTCCGCCTTGCTGTGGTCGATCGGACCGCCGCTGGTGATGTACGCCTTCCACAACTGGGAGCTTCCCGTCGTGGCCACCGCCGTCGGCGCGATCTTCGTCATGACGCTGCCGATGCCACTGCGGCGCAGAGCGATTCTCGCGTCGGTGCTGCTGGCCGTCGGCTTCTGCCTCAAGCTCTATCCGGGAGCATTCGTGTTGCCCCTGATCGCGTACGTGGTCACCGGCGGCATCGACGGGCGCGAGTCCGCCGACACCGCCGAAGGTCGCTGGGACATCCGCGGCGGCCTGATGGTTGCCGGCGCTGCGATCGGCACCGTCGTCGCAGTGAATCTGCCGTTCGCAGTGCTCGGTTACGAGGGGTGGCGCGCATCCTTCACATTCCAGTCGCTGCGGCAGGCAGACCTGACGACCAACTCCATCTGGTACTGGGGGCTGCGCCACTTCTACATCAGCGACCAGATGACTCCCGATGCCTACGCCGAGGCCGAGGCATCCTTCCAGGACGTGGTCGACGTCGCGTCGCCGCTGCTGGTGTTCGCCGCGTTCGCTCTTGCGCTGTGGCTCGGCTGGCGTCGCGCAAAGGTCGACGGGACGTACCCGTGGGTCGCTGTGAGCGGATCGATGCTGTGCGGGTTCATGCTGCTGCACAAGGTGCACTCGCCGCAGTACACGCTGTGGCTGCTGCCCTTCCTGGTGCTGCTTCGCGTCCCGTGGGGACTCGTCGCCGCGTATCTGCTCGTCGATCTGTCGATGGGAATCGGCGTCTTCAAGTACTTCGCCGCGTTGGCCTCGGGTGCCGATGCCAACGACGAGGAGTTCTTCGTTCTCGTCGGGGTGTGGGGACGAGCGCTGCTGCTGATCGTGCTGTTCGTCTTGTTCATCCGAGCGCACGCGCGGATCCCGTCGAGCGACGAAACCGACCCCGAGTCGGTAACGTCTCGCCGGCCGGCATCGACATCGTTGACGACATCATCGGGGCAGTAAGACGCACAGTGGGGCGGGGACATGACGCAGGCGTCACGATCGCAGGGGAACACCGGGGAGCAGATCACCGAAGTACGACGCGTCGGCCTCGTCGAGGACCACGAATCGGTAGCGCTCGGACTCAAGGCAATGCTCGCGGACGAACCCGATCTGGAACTGGTGTCCACCGCCGCCACGGTCTCTGAGTTGCTCGCCCAGCAGCAGACATTCGATCTGGTCGTGCTCGATCTTCGTCTCGGTGACGGTTCGTCACCCCGCTCGAACGTGGAGCAGTTGCACAATGCAGGCGCGCGCGTCCTCGTCTACACCGGTGCCGAGAACGCCTTCCTGGTTCGCTCGGCAGCCCGTGCAGGCGTGCTGGGCGTGGTCCGAAAGTCCGCACCCGCAGCGGCGATCGTCTCCGCGATCCGACGCGCAGCGAGCGGCGGGCAGGTCGTGACGACGGACTGGGCTGCCGCGATCGACGGCGATCCGCAGCTCCCCGACGTCGGACTCAGTCCACGTCAGCGCGAGGTACTCGCCCTCTACGCGTCGGGCGAGAAGGCCGGACGCGTCGCCCGCCTGGCCGGACTGTCCGAGCAGACCGTCAACGACTATCTGGTTCGGATCCGCAACAAATACGCCGAGGCGGGGCGTCCGGCACCGACGAAAACCGATCTGTACAAGCGAGCGGTCGAGGACGGCTGGCTCCCGATGCCCGAGCTACCTCCGCAGGATTGACTCGACGACGGCGGCCCTGCTGTGGTTCATCCCACAGTCTCGGCACGAGGGAAACGCATGGTTGACGGTTCAATGCCCCTAATTGTCAGGGCAGAAAACCTGCGCATTACCTGTGAGAATCGTTCTCATTGGTTTAGTTGGTCTCAACCCACTTCGGCGCCCGGGAGATCTGATGTCCGCTCTGCTCGACCCCATGCCCTCCGAGAGCGGCTCATCGCTCCCGGCACCGCTTCGCTCACGTGGCCCCATCAGCCTGGTTCCGCCCCCCATGCAGGTACACCCCGTTCCCGCCGCCGCGAGCCCGTTCCCGCCCCGACCGGATCTGACCGACCGCGAGATCGAGGTCCTGCTCTGCTGGATTCGACACGATTCGAAGACCGAAGTGGCGAAAGCACTGTTTCTCTCGCTCGGCACCGTCAACACCCACCTCACCCGCATTCGGGCCAAGTACACCTCTGTCGGGCGCCCGGCACCGACCAAGGCAGGGCTGGTGGCACGGGCCCTCCAAGACGGACTGGTGGATATCTCGGAGCTGTGAGACCGCCGGTCAGACGCTGACGGCGGTCTCCACGCCTTCCTTCTCGAGACGCTTGTTGCGTCGGATGCTGCTCAGCAGAGCGGCTCCGATGAACAGGATTCCCACGAAACCGGTGATCAGCTCGTTGATGTGCACACCGATCGAGACCAGCAGGATGATGGACAACGCACCGATCGCCCAGTGCGCACCGTGCTCGAGGTACACGTAGTCGGACAACGTTCCCTTGCGAACCAGGAAGACCGTGATCGAGCGGACGAACATCGCGCCGATGAAGCCGAGGCCGAGCGCGATGATGATGGGGTCCGCGGTGATGGCGAAGGCACCGATGACACCGTCGAACGAGAAGGACGCGTCGAGCACCTCGAGGTAGAGGAACAGGAAGAACCCGGCCTTACCCGTCGCCTTCGCCAATTCGCTCGGACCGTTCGAGGACTCCTCGCCCTCTTCTTCGACGTGGAAGAGCTCACCGAGTCCGTTGACCGCGATGTACGTGATCATGCCGAGCACGCCGGAGACCATGACGGTGGAGATCTTGTCATCGTCGGCGAGGAATTCGGCGCTCAGTACCAGCAGCAGGCCTGCGACGACCACGGACAGCTGATCGAGCCGGCCGATGCGAGCGAGGGGCTTCTCGAGCCAGCTCAGCCAGGTGATGTCGCGGTCCTCGAAGATGAAGCCGAGGAAGAGCATGAGCAGGAACATGCCGCCGAATGCAGCGATCTGCGGATGCGCGTCGGTGAGGAGCGTCTCGTAGCTGGGCGAACCGTCCGGGAAGGTCGCGGCGCCGTCTGCCGGCGGATTCAGCGCCAGATCGATGGCGGCGACCGGACCGAGGCCCGACGCAGCCCAGACGATGACCAGCGGGAACAGCAGCCGCATACCGAACACGGCGATGATGATGCCGATGGTGAGGAAGATCTTCTGCCAGAACTCGCTCATGCGTCGCAGCACGGTGGCATTGATGACGGCATTGTCGAAGGACAGCGACACCTCGAGCACACCGAGGATGAGGACGAGGATCATCGCCTCGATCCCGCCGTACAGGAAAGCCACGATGACGGACACGATGGTGACCGCGATCGACCATCCGAAGATCTTCACAACCACAGTCGTGGCCCTTCTCGAGACTAAAGACGGAAAAACCCCCGCCCATCATGAATGACGAGGCGGGGGTACTCCCAATCTTGAGAGGGTCTTTACTACACGTTTACTCCGAAATCGCGCGCGATTCCTGCGAGTCCGGACGCGTAGCCCTGACCGACTGCGCGGAACTTCCACTCCGCGCCGTTGCGGTACAGCTCACCGAAGACCATCGCGGTCTCGGTGGAGGCATCCTCGCTG
Organism: Rhodococcus sp. 14-2483-1-2; assembly: GCF_002259405.1. Taxonomy (GTDB): domain Bacteria; phylum Actinomycetota; class Actinomycetes; order Mycobacteriales; family Mycobacteriaceae; genus Rhodococcoides. The sequence continues at coordinate 209,418 of NZ_NPFW01000008.1, forward strand.
AGGTCGTAGCGAGCGAGCTCGGAGTTGTCGGCCTGGTTGATGACGCGGATGAACGCGTTGCGCACCTGACCGAACGACTGCGAGCGTGCGTCCGCATCGTAGATCGATACGGGGAAAGTGATGGTCTCGATCTCCGGCGGCACAGCGGCGAGATCGACCTTGATCTGCTCGTCGTCTCCGTCGCCCTCACCCGTGGTGTTGTCGCCGGTGTGCTCGATGGAGCCGTCGGGAGACTTCAGGTTGTTGAAGAACACGAAGTGCCCGTCGCTCAGGGCCTTCTTCGTCGAGTTCAGAGCGATGGCGCTGGCGTCGAGATCGAAGTCGGTGCCGGTCGTCGTGCGGATGTCCCATCCGAGACCGACCACAACCGCGGTCAGGTTCGGAGCTGCCTTGGTGAGCGAGACATTGCCACCCTTGCTGAGGCTGACGCCCATGGAGAGGTCCTTTCGCAATTGGTTTCCCGTTACGGGTTCAACCGTAGTGGGAATGTCCGGTTCTTGGACGTACTCCGCCAACGAGTACGACATCGCCAGGGTTCCCGTCAGTACTATCGAACAGGTGACAAGTCGCTGGCCTGGGGTGTTCCGCCGGGGTGCCGAAGCGGACGCCGCCGCGCGTCGTTCCCAGGACAACGCTGTCGCCGCGTTTCTCGACATGGACAAGCGTCAGTCCATCGCCTCGGCGGGCGTCGAGGCCTCCACCGCACTGCGCCCCCAGGATCGACTCGCGGGCCGATGGACCGACACCGAGAAGCAGTGTTTCGACGCCGGAGCCGCCTACCTCGCTGCCGTCGAGCAGTTCGACGGAATCACCACCCCGGCCGCCAGATCGGCCTTCGACCGAGCGACCGCGCTTCTGCACGATGCCAGCACTGCCGTGGACCGGTTCTACGACGCTCATCGAGGCACCCTCGAGCAGGCCTCCGCTCAGTTCGCCGCCACCCCGCGCCTGGTCCAGGACGCCTTGGCCGAGGCCGACGCAGCCCGATCCACCGTCGACGAACAGTTTGCCGGCTACCCATCACTCCGGCAGGCGTGGCGCGAACTCGATTCGGCAACAACGCAATTGCAGGCCGACCAGCGTGACCCCCTGCGTGCCCGAGAGCACGCCGCCCTGGTCCGTGACCGAGCCGCCGCACTGCGGGCTGCCGTGGACTCGGCCCCGGGACGTCTTCAGGAGGCCAAGACGGCACTGGCCTCGGTGCGCACCCGAATCGAAGCCGTGCGAACGAGATCCGAGGGCATTGCCCCGGCATTCTCGAGTCTGCTCCGGGAGTTCAACGCCAAGAGCTCGGCAGACCTGTCTCGCAACGAACGGTCGAGTGCGCGTCACATCGAGCAGGCCGACGAGGATCTGAGCGCGGCGCGTTCGGCACTCGGTGCGGGCAATCCCGAACACGCACTGGATCTGGTGACCCAGGCGCGCCAACACCTGAGCGATGCCGAACAGCTGGTCGACGCGGTCACCGACCGAGTTCGGCTACTGCGCGCGGTCAAGGCCGATCCGAAGGAGACCGAGAACAAAGTGCGGTTCAAACTTCGTGACGCTCAACAACTCGCGATCAATCGCGGTCTGGTTGCCGAATGGGGCTCGGTGTTGGATGCTCAGCTCGCCCGGATCGACAGGGCGAGCACGGCGCTGACGGGTACCCATCCCGACTACTGGTCATATCTGCAGGATCTGGATACCATTTCGGACTTCATCGCAGGCGTGATCGACCGCATGCGTACCTCGCACTGATCACATTCACACGAAGGACAGTGGTGCAACACTTTCGCCATCTCGACGCAGACACCCGTGACCGAGTGTTCTTCCTGCAGCCGGAAGACATCGAGACGAGCGACGGAAACGACCTCGTGGCAACGGCTCTCGGCGCAACGCTGTACATCCCGGCGACGCGTCCCGACCTGACCGCGACGGTGAACAAACGCACCGACGAGGGGGTTCGGTCCATCGTCATCGATCTCGAAGACGCTGTGGCGGACCATAATCTGGAAGAAGCGCTGGCCAACACCGTGCGAACTCTGAACGAACTCTCGGGTTCGAGATCGCTCGTGTTCGTTCGGGCTCGTACCGCCGCGCACATCCGCAGCATCTGCGCCGGCCTCGAGCACGGTGCCGCCGGGCTCGCGGGATTCGTCGTACCGAAGTTCACGGCAGCACACGGAGCCGAGTCCCTCGACGAGATCGTCGCCGCATCGAAGGCACACGGCACCCGTCTGTTCGCCATGCCCGTCCTCGAATCCACGGAAGTGGTGCACCGGGAGACGCGCGACGCGGAACTCGTTGCCATCCGTGAACTCCTCGGCCGCTATCGCGACACGGTGCTGGCGGTGCGCATCGGTGCCACCGACATGTGCGGGACCTTCGGCATCCGCCGCGACCGCGACCTGACGATCTACGACGTCCGCGTCGTCGCCGACGTCATCAGCGCGATCGTCAATCACCTGGGCCGGTACGACGGATCGGGATTCGTCATCACCGGACCGGTGTGGGAGTACTTCGCAGACCACGAACGCATGTTCCGTCCCCTGCTGCGTCAGACGCCGTTCGTCGACCAAGAGGCCGTACGCTTCCGCCAGCAATTGGTCAGCAGCGACCTCGACGCCCTCCTGCGCGAGGTGGCACTCGACCGTGCGAACGGCATTCAGGGCAAGACCGTCATCCACCCCTCGCACGTGCCTGCGGTGCACGCACTGTCCGCAGTGACGCACGAGGAGTACCACGACGCACTCGACATTCTCTCGTCCGACCAGGGCGGCGTCCAGGCATCCGGCTACCGCAACAAGATGAACGAACTGGGCCCGCACCGCAATTGGGCGAAGCAGACGATGGTGCGCGCCAAGGCGTTCGGCGTCACCAACGAGGGGATCACGTTCGTGGATCTACTGACCGCACTGGCACAGCGATGAACGCGAATCCGGCCGACGGCATCGTGCTCACCGACACCGGCTCGTCGTCGTCCTGGACGGCAACACAATTGGTGCGTCCCGGTCTGCGTCGCAACCCCCGCCGCGCCCACCTGCTGGTCTCGACGGTGCTCGGCAAACACATACCCGTCGACCCGGACGTCGTGATCGCCGCCGGCAACGAACTGGCCGCTCTGGTGCGCACCGCGGTGAACGGTTCCGATGTCGACGTTCTCGGATTCGCGGAAACGGCAACGGGATTGGGCCATACGGTTGCGACGGCTCTGGGCGCACACTGCTACCTGCACTCGACGCGTCGCCCCGTTCCCGGCATGACCGTGCACGGCGAGTTCGAGGAGGGTCACTCGCACGCCACCGACCACCTGCTGATGCCCACATCGGCCGACCTGCTCGCCGGCGACCTGCCGTTGATACTCGTCGACGACGAGATCTCGACCGGAGCGACCGCGTTGGATGCGTTGCGACAGATTCACGCGTCGGCCGAGCGCGCGCACTACGTCATCGCCTCCCTGGTGGACATGCGCACCGCCGAGCATCTCGCTGCTGCCGCTGCGGTGGCAACGGAACTCGGCGTTCGAATCGACAACGTGAGCCTGGCGCAGGGATCGGTCGAGCTGGAGCAGGGTCTGGTGGAGACGGTGCTGGACCTACCCGATCCGGTGTTCAATCCCACTGCTGCACAGCCTGGTTCGGTTCGTCGAGTCGACGCCCACTGGCCGGCGACCCTGCCCGACGGCGGCCGCCACGGATTCCTCCGATCCGACGCGGCAGGTTTCGACTCCGCGATCGACGATCTGTCGGCCACCGTCGCTGCAGCGCTCCCCGAATCGGCACCGGTGGTCGTCATCGGCCACGAGGAGCTGATGTATCTGCCGCTTCGACTCGCGGCGGCACTGCAGAAGCGGGGACACCGTGCCCTGTTCCAGACCACCACCCGGTCACCGGCATACGTTCTCGACGTGCCCGACTACCCCCTGCGCCGCGGCTTCGAATTCGCCGCGCCCGAGGACGAATCGGGACTGCGCTACCTCTACAACGCGTCCGGGCCGCACGAGGCGACACTGGTGCTCGTCGCCGACGCCCCCGCCGACACCGACGCCCTCGCGGCAGCCGCCGAGACTCTCGCCGCGTCGGGCGCCGACGTACTCCTCGTGGTCGTGACCGGAGCCGACCCGGTGGCGCTCGAGGTCTCGCGGCGGGCACAACCACTCCGCGGACCCGAGTTCGGCTCCTACGCAGCGGACGAAGTCACCTGGCTGCTCAAGGACCTCTCGTCGGTCTCGCTCGAAGCAGGAATCGAAGAGCGGGAGAAGCGCATTCAGGCCGGTGACGCCCACTACGCCGAATCGCTCCCGGTCGAGTACCAACCGGATCTCGCCTACCGCGAACTGTTCGAGAAGGTGCTGCAGGACAGTGCATCGCGGCTGGCGGTCGCGGTCGGAACCGTCACCGAGGTCGTGCTGGCCGAGCGCGGCCACGACATCGCACTAGCCTCGCTGGCCCGCGCGGGCACCCCCGTCGGAATTCTCATGCGCCGCTGGGCCTTCGCAGCCCACGGCATCGAAATTCCGCACTACGCCGTCTCGATCGTGCGCGATCGAGGTATCGACGCCGTCGCACTGCGCTACCTTGCCGAGCACCACGACTCACGCTCGGTGGTGTTCGTCGACGGCTGGACCGGCAAGGGTGCGATCGCCCGCGAACTCACCGCCGCACTCCGCGACTTTCCCGGAGCCGAGTTCGACGACGACCTCGCCGTGCTCGCCGATCCGGGCAACTGCGCGCGCACGTACGGCACCCGTGACGACTTCCTGATCGCGTCGGCCTGCCTCAATTCGACTGTGTCGGGTCTAGTTTCACGTACCGTGCTCAACGACGAACTGATTCGCCCCGGTGACTTCCACGGCGCGAAGTACTACGCCGATCTCGCGCCCGACGACGTCTCGCGTCACCTGCTCGACACCGTCGCTGCACGTTTCGAAGACGTCCGGGAGGAGGTCGCCGCCTCGGTGACCGCCGTGCTCGCCTCCGACCGAACCCCCACCTGGACGGGATGGGCATCGGTGGAGAAGGTCCGCGAGGAGTACGGCATCTCGCACGTCAATTTCGTCAAACCCGGCGTCGGCGAGACCACTCGGGTGCTGCTGCGCCGTGTCCCGTGGCGGGTGCTGGTGCGGGACGCCGATGCGCCCGAGCACGAACACATTCGGATGCTCGCCGCGGCCAGGGGAGTACCGGTGGACGTGGTTCCCGACCTCGCCTACTCCTGCATGGGGCTGATCAAGAACGTCTCGAACGCGGACGCGTCGTGAGCTCTCTCGTCGCGGTGGATCTCGACCGTACGATGATCTTCTCCGAGGGCGCACTCGGTGTCCCCCTGGACGATTCGTTCGAGTGTGTCGAGATGTACGAGGGAAAGCCACTGTCCTACATGAGCTCTCGCTCGGTTGCACTCCTTCGAGCGTTGAGCGAGACCGTGATCGTGGTGCCGACCACCACGCGAACCATCGAACAGTTTCGACGGATCGCGCTGCCCGGCGCACCCTGGCGATACGCCATCACCAGCAACGGCGGCAACATCCTCGTCGACGGTGAGCCGGACATGCATTGGCGCAACGGGTTCGCGTTGGATCTGGCGGGCATCGGTGCAGAGTTGAGATCGCGGGTCTCCGAGGACTGGGTGCTCAAGTACCGCGAGGCCGACGGCCTGTTCTGCTACCTGGTGGTGAACACGGCCGCTGTGCCCGAGGGCTTCGTCGCGGAGTGGTCGCAGTGGTGCGCCGCTCGGGACTGGAACGTCTCGCAACAGGGGCGCAAGATCTACACGATGCCCAACGCGGTGTGCAAGAGCTCTGCGGTGGCCGAGGTTCGGACCAGGCTGATTCAGGACGGCACCCTCGACGCCGCTGCCCGAGTCTTCGCCGCCGGTGACGGGGCGCTCGACGCCGAGATGCTCATCGCGGCCGACGCCGCGATCCGTCCGCGGCACGGTGAACTGGAGCTGCTCGGATTCACCCGGCCTGGTTTGACCGTCACCGACTCCTCCGGCGTCCGGGCCACCGAGGAAATCCTCGAGTGGCTGCGGAACCGAACCGCCGTGCGCCGCGTCTAACTGTTCGTCGGGGAGACAGACGTGGGGCAAGGGGTGGGTATGACGGATCCGTACGAGGAACTCGCAGCGACGATCGACAAGATCGTCACCAGTACGTTCGTGACGCCGGTGGGTCCCGAATTTCTCGACTCCGTTCTGGACGCGGCATTCGAGAAGGCGAACGTGGCCCTCGACTACCGCGGCGAGTTCGAGCCGACCGAAGTGGTCATCACCGAGGCGTTCGAGGTGATGCCGCACGAGCAGATCGTGACCATGGTCGAATCGCTGGGAACCGCCACCATCGTGAACTCGTCCAAGAACTGGAACGACTTGTCCGCTGCCGCAACCACCGGATCCGACGGCTTCCGTTCCGGCATCGAGGCGGCCATGACGTCGGGCTGGTCGGGACCGACAGCCGACGCCGTCCGCGGCGGTGTGGGCAACTACGTCTCGTCCGCGACCGCGCTGTCCACCTCGATGAGCTTGATCAGCAACAAATTGCTCGAGGCGCACTCCGGCTTCACGCAGACACAGTCGCGGATGCCACCGGTGGTTGCGCCCGGAAGCAGCATGATCGATGCCCTTCTGCCCATTCCCTTCGCCGCGAAGGATGCAGTGTCGGCCCGAGAGGAGCAGCAGGAAGAAGCACGCCGAATCATGCGCTCGGTCTACATACCAGGGGTATTGCAGTCCGATTCCCAGGTCCCCGTGCTACCGGCGGCGCACAACCCGGTCGCTGACGGTGGCGGTTCCAGCGGAGGCTGGGGACTCGGCACCTCCGCCGGGGGCGGAGGTATCGGCTCGACCTCCGGCACCACCGGCGCGGACGGAGGAGATTCGGCGGCCCGGACTGCTGCAACACAGGCGCAGGCCGGCTCCGCCGAGGCTGCCGAAGCGGGTCGGAGCGGTACTGCTGCGTCGGAGCAGCCCGGGTCGAGCGGTTCGGGTTCCCTGCCTCCGGCCGACAACTCCGGTGAAACTCGTGCCGCAGCGGCCACCGGGCCGGGTGCTTCCGGCGGTGGTACGGGTTCCGGGGTCGGCGCTGGTCCCGGCGGCGGCTACGGCGGAACAGGGCCAGGCGGCAGCGGCTTCGCCGGATCCAATGGTTCGGGCTACGGCGGCGGTGCGGGATACGGAGTCGGATCCGGAGGCAGTTCCGGTGCCGGATCGGGTTACGGCGGATCGGTTCTCGGCCCTCCGATCGGTGGCGGGGCGGGCGGCGGGGCAGGCGGTACCGGTGGTCCCGGCAGCGCAGCTGCGGCGGCCGGGCGCGCGGGAGCGCACGGCATGCCGGGAATGGGTGCCATGGGCGGTGCGCGCGGTGCCGGCGACAACGACGGCGAACACGCAACTCCCGGTTACCTCGTCGACGTGAGCAACGGCAGCGAATTGATCGGCGATCTGCCTCTGGTTGCACCTCCGGTACTCGGCGGCTGACGATGACGAGCTGGACCATGCCCGGTATCGACTTCATGCTGCTGTGCAGTCGATTCGGGCGCGACCGACTGCCGTATCCCCTGGCGGTCACCATCGACGTCGAGACCGTGAACGAACTCCGACAACTGCGGCGGGAGGCGTCGGCGAGGATCGACGCGATGATGGACGAGAAGCTCGGCGCAGCTGTTCGGACCATCGTCGACCCGATCGTTCGTATCGAATGTCGAGGCGAGACAACCGATTCCCGCTACGGAATCGTCCGCAGCCACGCAGCGATTCGTCACGACACGGCCACGGTACTCATCCAGGAGCCGGGGCCCGACGCCTCCTCCGGCGGTGCCGTCACCATCGAACTGACCGACCCGGCCCATGCCCCCGCCGTAGCTCTCGGATCCGTACCCACTGTTGCTGCCGGCCACCGACCGGCCGAGCGACTCGAACGCGCTACTGCTGCAGCGACTTCGGGCGGGTCGCATCTGTCCACCGCGACCCGGGGTGCGACGGCGGACGAGCAGTTCCGGTCGTTCTTCGACCGCCCACGGTCTGCAGTCGGCGAGATCATCGTCGCGCGTGGCAAGACCTACGACAACCGCCGCGACACCGATGCCGTCTCGTTCTTCTGGATGGACTTCGAGCAGGACGGCCGGTACATCGTGCACTCCGCACAGACGATCGACATTGCGCCTGCCGATACCGCCGGCCTGGCGTCGGAAATCGAGCGACATGTGGCGGCTGCTCTGAGGCGGTGAACACGGCCGGCCCTTGACACCCTATCGATAAGCGATAGGTTATCGATATTCGTTGTTATCGACTATCGATATGGAGGCGGCGGGATGGCATACGGACTGAGCTCGATGCGGACGAACAAATGGTCGATGGTGTTCTATGCGGCACTGGCCGTGGGCTGGTCCGGCTGGAAGATGTGGAAATACCACTCCTCGGACTACGTCGTCGCCACGGTCGAACCCGAATCGAACACACCGCCCGTCGAGTTGTTCGGGGGCCAGTTGCAACCGGGAAACTCGGTCGAGCTCAGTGTTCCGAAGGCCGAGATCACGCGGCTGCTGGGCTTCATCGACGTGATGCGCTACGGCGCAACCGTCGTCGGTCTGGTCATCATCCTGGTGGGTCTGCTGTTCTTCTACCGCTTCTGCAACCGCGTGATCGCTGGGAATCCCTTCACCAACGCCGCGCGCACCGACGTCGTGCTGATCGGCGTGTGCATTCTCGCGTACCCCATCATCACTGGGTTCATGAACATGCTCGGCACCAACAGCGTCGTCGGTGCGCTCGAGCTGAGCACGACCATCGACACTGCGCGGCCTGTCACCGGTCTCTGGATCGCGATCGCCGTGTCGACCTTCCTGCAGTTCGTCTACGCCGCCATCACCCAAGGCACCAAGCTCGCGCGCGATGCCGATGGTTTGGTCTGATGGCGGAGGAATTCGTCGACCACCTCGTCGTCTGCCATCTGGGCGAGATTCTCGACGCCCGCGGAATGACGCTCGCCGAGCTCTCGCGTCTCGCCGGGGTCAGCGTCGTCAATCTGTCGGTGCTCAAGAACGACCGCGCCAAGGCCATCCGATTCTCGACACTCACCGCCGTCTGTCGCGTCCTCGGCTGCACACCCGGCGACCTGTTCACGCTCCGCCAGATCTGACCGCCACCGAATCGCAGCCACACCAGTCGGACAAATCGAACAAGTACATTGGATGACGGTAACCAGCACTTCGAGAGAGAGTCCACCACATTGTCTGCTCCGGCCGGTCAACCGTTGTCCAAGGGTCAGAACGGCCCCCTCACCGTCGGTGACGTCGTCGTCTCCATCGCATTGGCCGTACCTGCGGACCTGTCTGCGCTGCTGGTCACCGACGCCGGAAAAGTACGCACCGACGCCGATTTCGTGTTCTTCAACCAGCCCACCGGCCCCGGCGTGCGCCTCGAGCCCAGCCAGGGCGGCCCGGCCCGGCTCGCCGTATCGCTCGCTGCAGTTCCCGCCGACATCGAGCAGATCCGCGCCGTCATCACCCTCGACGACGCGTCGAGCAACTTCGGTCGATCCGCCGCTCCCGTCGCGCGAGTGAGCGACGCAAGCGGAAATGTGCTGTACGAGTACACGATCGACGGTTTGAGCTCGGAGTCGATCGTGATCGCGCTGGAGATCTACCGCCGACAAGGAAGCTGGAAGGTGCGAGCCGTCGGGCAGGGTTACGCGGGCGGGTTCGCCGCGCTGGTGACCGACCACGGTGTGTCCGTGGACGACGCTCCTGCTCCTGCCCCGACACCTCCTCCCGCCCCCGCCACTCC
>NZ_NPFW01000004.1 GCF_002259405.1 Rhodococcus sp. 14-2483-1-2
GCCAAATCCCCAGCAGCAGCGGCGTCACGCATCATTTGTTCTGGCGCAGGTAGCAGGTCCGGATCGAGGTACGAGGGTTGGATGGGAAGCGTCAGCCCCGCAGACCCCAGTGCTCGATCCAGTCGAGTGCGGACATCTCCCCCGGCGCGATGCCGGCGTTGCGTGCCGACGCCTCGGCGTTGCGGATCAGGGACGCGAAATCCAGTACCCGACGCCTCAGCAGGTCCTCGGCACTGTCTCCACCGTGCGAGTGATCGACCCCGATGTGTACGACGCGTAGGCCGTCGGGAATCAGCTCGTCGGGCAGGCCGGCCTTGGTGGCTCGTCCGATCACTTTCTGCGCCAGGGCGAGTGACGGCTGAGACAGGGCGATTCCGTCGACACAGGATCCGCGTGCCTTCTCCGCTGCCTTCTTCTCTTCCCAGGCTCGCTCTTGTTCGGCGATGTCGATGGGGCCGTTGCCCGTTCGACCGAGGTGCGGGCTGCGGTGGGTGAGCTTGGCGACGAGTCCTGCGGCGACGTCGTCGACATCGAACGCGTTCTCGGCTGCGTCCTCAGCGATTCTGGAATGGAAGAGCACCTGCAGCAACAGGTCTCCGAGTTCTTCGCGCAGATCCACCAGGTTGCCCGCGGCGATGGCGTCGAGCAGCTCGTACGTCTCTTCGAGGAGGTAACCGCGCAACGACTCGTGGGTCTGCTGCGCTTCCCATCCGCCGAGGGTGCGCAGCCGATCCATCAGCCGGACTGCCGCGATGAGGTCGTCACCGGGAAGCTTCTCGGCGGCGATGACCCGCTCTCCGTGGGCGATCCGTTCCTGGACGTCGGGGTTGGCGGGATCGGTGCTCACCAGCACTGCGTCGACGGCGTCGGGCGCAGCGGTTCCCGAGAACAGCCACCGCACTCGCACCGGCACTTCTTCGGTGAATTGCACTGCACCGCCGAGAAATTCGACAGCATCCACCGGCACTTGTGTGGGTCGAACAGGGTCGAGCAGAACTACCGTCACCGCTACACCCCCACTGTTTGCTCCAACAACACCGACCGAGATGGCTTCCCGTCCAAGGATAGGATGAGATCGGCGATGAACTGCACCAATTCGACGTCGCGCACGCGCGCCGCCCCCACGCCGCCGCCTTCGACACGCGGCAGCGGCAACTGCACCACTCCGGTGGTGGCCCGGTACGCAGCGCTCGGGTAGAGCCGCTTGAGGCGGATCTGTTTGGAATCGGGTAGGTCCATCGGAGCCAGCTTCACCTGTGTTCCGGCAACATTGACGTCCGTCAGGCCGTATTCCTTGGCGATCAGACGCAGCTTGGCGATGGAGACCAGTCGACCGACCTCCTCGGGCAGCGGACCGTACCGGTCGACGAGTTCTTCGATGACCGCGTCGATGCCCTCGGAATCGGCTGCGGCAGCGAGCTTTCGATAGCCCTCGAGGCGCAACCGATCGCTGGTGACGTAGTCGGGTGGGATGTTGGCGTCGACGGGGAGGTCGATGCGCACTTCCTTGGGAGCCTCGTCGGTGGTGATGGGCTTTCCGTCGGCGGCCGCGCGGTACGCCTCGACCGCTTCACCGACGAGCCGCACGTACAGGTCGAATCCGACGCCTGCGACGTGGCCGGACTGCTCTGCACCCAGAACGTTTCCGGCACCACGGATTTCGAGGTCCTTCATCGCCACGGCCATACCGGCACCGAGGTCGGAGTTCTGCGAGATGGTCGCCAGCCGGTCGTAGGCGGTCTCGGTGAGCGGCTTCTCCGGCGGGTACAGGAAGTATGCGTAGCCACGTTCACGGCTACGGCCGACGCGACCACGGAGCTGGTGTAGCTGCGACAGGCCGAGCGAATCGGACCGCTCGACGATCAGCGTGTTGGCGTTGGAGATGTCGAGGCCGGTCTCGATGATGGTGGTGCACACCAGCACGTCGGTCTCGCGCTGCCAGAATCCCTGCACGGTGCGCTCGAGTGTCTCCTCGTTCATCTGCCCGTGCGCCGTCGCCACCCTGGCCTCGGGCACCAGATCGCGAATCTTCTTGGCAGCCTTGTCGATCGAGCTGACTCGGTTGTGCACGAAGAACACCTGGCCGTCGCGCAGTAGCTCACGCCGGACGGCCGCGGCGACCTGCTTGTCGTTGTACGCACCCACGTAGGTGAGCACCGGGTGCCGCTCCTCGGGCGGGGTGAGGATGGTCGACATCTCACGGATTCCGGCGAGGCTCATCTCGAGCGTTCGCGGAATCGGAGTCGCAGACATCGTCAGGACATCGACGTGGGTGCGGAGCGACTTGATGTGCTCCTTGTGCTCGACGCCGAAGCGCTGCTCCTCGTCGACGATGACCAACCCGAGGTCCTTCCAGGCGACACCGGTCTGCAGCAACCGGTGCGTACCGACGACGATGTCGACCGTGCCGTCGGCCAGCCCGGCCATGACCTCCTTGGATTCGGAGCCATGGGTGAAGCGGGAGAGCCCCTTGACGGTCACCGGGAACGACGCCATCCGCGCGGTGAAGGTCTGCAGATGCTGTTGCGCCAGAAGCGTTGTCGGCACCAGCACGGCGACCTGCTTGCCGTCCTGCACCGCCTTGAACGCGGCGCGAACCGCGATCTCGGTCTTGCCGTAACCGACGTCACCGAGAATGACGCGGTCCATCGGAACCGCTTTCTCCATGTCGGCCTTGACGTCGGTGATGGCCGTCATCTGGTCGACCGTCTCGGTGAAGCCGAACGCATCTTCCATCTCGAGCTGCCACGGGGTGTCGGGTCCGAAGGCGTGCCCGGGAGCTGCCTGACGAGCGGCGTACAGCTGCACCAGCTCGCCGGCGATCTCGCGAACTGCCTTGCGCGCCTTGCGTTTGGTGTTGGCCCAGTCGGATCCGCCGAGCTTGCTCAGAGACGGCAGCTCACCACCGACGTAACGCGAGAGCTGATCGAGCGAGTCCATCGGGACGAAGAGTCGGTCTCCGGGATGGCCCCGCTTGCTGGGTGCGTACTCGACGACGAGATATTCGCGTCGGGCACCGCCGATGGTGCGCTCGACCATCTCGACGAATCGACCGATGCCGTGCTGATCGTGGACGACACTGTCGCCGGCGACGAGCGCGAGCGGATCGACCTGGTTGCGACGCTTCGCCGGGAGCTTGCGTCCCTCGCCCGCTGCGGCCACACGGTTGCCGGTCAGGTCGCTCTCGGTGACGACCACGAGTTTCGCGTCGGGAAACACAAGACCGTCGTGCAACGATCCGCACAGGACGTTCACGACGTCGGCGACCGGGACCGCACCGGAGTCGAGATGTGCCGCAGGCACTTCGGCCTCGGCGAGACGCTCGATGATGCGGGTGGCGGTACCTGCGCCCGCGACGGAGATAACCGCACGACCACCGGTGGCGATATGGGCTCGCAGGGTGGCGAACAGCGCCGTCAGTGCTTCCTCGGACCCACGGACCTCCGGGACCGAATCGACAGCGAGTTCGACTTCTTCGCCGTTGCCGGAGGCGAGCGGGCTGATGGTCCACCACGGACGGCCGTGAACCTGCGCGGACTCGCGAACCTGTCGAAGCGAACGGTAGGCCGAGGCACCGAGATCCAGTGACGCACCTTCGAGACTGGAGGTGTCGAGGGTGGAGGTATCGAGGGGCGCAGCTCCGCCGATCGATGCTGCCGTCCAGGATGCTTCGAGGAACTCCTGGCCCGTGCGCACCAGATCTGTTGCGCGCGTGCGGATCCGCTCGGGGTCGCAGAGCAATACGTGCGTTCCCGCGGGGAGAGTATCGGCGAGCAACTGCAATTCGCCGGGCTGCAGCAGCGGCAGCAACGCCTCCATGCCCTCCACCGGGACACCGGCGGACAGCTTGTCGAGCATCTCGACCAACGCGGTGTCGCCGGCGTTGTCGGCTGCGAGAACAGCGGCGCGGTCGCGAACTTCCTGCGTGAGAAGCAGTTCGCGGCACGGCGGCGCGATGACGAGATCGACCTCGTGATCGGGCAGCGAACGCTGATCGGAGACCGCGAACGCGCGGAGCTCGGTGATCTCGTCGCCCCAGAATTCCACACGCACCGGGTGATCCGCCGTCGGCGAGAAGAGGTCGAGGATGCCGCCGCGGACGGCGAACTCACCGCGCTTGCCGACCATGTCCACGCGCAGGTAGCCGAACTCGACGAGTCGGTGGATCAGGCCGTCGAAGTCGATGTCCAGACCGACCTTGAGGGTCACGGGTTCGATCTCGCCGAGACCGGGTGCCATCGGCTGCACCAGCGAGCGGACGGTGGTGACGATGACGCGCAGAGGATCGCCGTAATCCCTGTCGCCGGGACGAGCCAGCCGGCGGAGTACGTCCAGTCGCTTGCCGACGGTGTCTGCGCTCGGTGAGAGTCGCTCGTGCGGAAGCGTCTCCCACGACGGGAACATCACCACTCCGCCGCCGAGGATCTGGCGGAGTTCGTCGGTGAGATCGTCCGCTTCACGCCCGGTGGCGGTGACGATCAACAGCTGAGTGTGCTGGGCGATCGCGGCGGCGACGAACGGGCGAACCGAGTGCGGCCCGATGAGCGTGTGCTCGGCGGTTCCGATCGCATCGGCGACGGCCACCATGGACGAATCCGTCAGCGCGACGCTGGCCAGACCCGAGAGTTGCAGCGCCGCGTCGGGAACGATCGGGGCCGGCCCGGATGGAGAAACGGCGGGCAGGGAATCGGAAGACAACAGCAATGCTCCTACAAGCGTGTCGAGACGACGGCTGCTTACGCACAGTCCTCGGCGAGTCTATGGGAGCACACCGACAGCCCGGCGGGCGGGAGACGGCGGGCTCGTCGACGGCAAGGCCCCGGCTCTGTCCCGACGCCTCACATGCCGTCAACGGCGAGTATCCGGACCGACTGCGCGACGACATCGCAGACTTCGTGATGCGGTACCGGTAGTTACGGTCCGAAGCGGATGACTCGACGCGCCGCGAACTCGCGGAAGTAGTCGAGCTTGTTGGCGGGAACCAACGCCGGCAGCAGGTAGTACCAGAGGCGCTCCATGCGCGAGGGCAGTTCCTCGGTGGTGGAGGTGGCAACAGCGACCATGTGCACGCCGGTGAGGATCTCGAGCACGAGCGATCCGATGGTGCGCGAATCCGAGTTGGGATCGATGTCGCCCTGCGCGATGGCCTTGGCGGCGAGCCTGTCGAACGACTCGCTCCACCCGGCCATGACATTGCCCTCGGTGCCGCGGTAGTCACCGATCTGATGGCTCAGCCGGAGCATGGCCGAGACCATGGGGTCGCTGACCGAGAGGTCGACGACGATGTAGGAGATGCCGATCGCCGCTTCGAGTGCGGGGATGCGTCCGTCGTTGAACTGCTGGCATGCAGTGGTCAGCCGAGTGTTGCCCTCGTCGATGACCGCACGTGCGAGTTCTTCCTTGGAACCGAAATGGAAGTACAGAGCGCCCTTGGTGACCTGGGACTGGGAAATGATTTCGCTGAGGCTCGCGTTCGCGTACCCGAGGCGCAGAAACACATTCGCTGCGCCAGCAAGCACGGTGTCGCGAGTGATCTCGGCGCGGGCCTGCCTGACCATGGGATCCGCCTTCGCAATAAGAACTGCCACTGCGCAAATTACGCCCGAACGGTACCACTGAGTGGCTTTACGTCTGGTGCCAACATGCATCGGTCCGATTGATAACCCCACCGTGGGTGACGTAGCTCTCATGGCCGACAAAGGGGACGATACCCCTCCTTTCCCAGGCGAGAGTCGAAACCGAGTCTCATTCCTCGGTCAATCGAGGGTCGGCCTCCAGATTCGTCAGTCCGTTCCAGCACAGGTTGACGACGTGCGCGGCAACCACTTCTTTCGACGGTGTTCGCACGTCGAGCCACCATTGCGCCGTCATCGACACCATTCCGACCAGCGCCTGGGCGTACATCGGGGCGAACTCGGGATCGAGTCCCCGGCGCGAGAAGTCTCCGGCCAGCATGTGCCCGACGCGACCGATGGCCTCGTTGAGCAACGACGAGTACTTGCCGTCCTCGGCAGCCGCAGGGGAATCGCGCACGAGAATGCGGAATCCGTCGGTTCGGTCCTCGATGTAGGTCAGCAGTGCAAGTGCGACGCGTTCGACGCGAATCCGTGAGCGGTTGAGGTCGAGTGATTTGGTGATCATGCCGAGCAGAGTCGACATCTCACGGTCGACGATGACGGCGTAGAGACCTTCCTTACCGCCGAAGTGCTCGTAGACGACCGGCTTGGACACATTCGCGCGGCCGGCGATCTCCTCGACCGACGAGGCCTCGTATCCGCGTTCGGCGAACAGAGTGCGGCCCACCTCGATCAACTGCTCACGCCGTTGCGTCCCGGTCATTCGGACCCGAGGTGCGCGTTCCTGCTCGGAGGCTGCGCCTGTCATGGAAAACCGCTCCCGTTACCTACCCTGCATTTCCCGACGCCGGAATCGACGCCTCCCCCACACTAGCGATGTCCGATCCATCCGTTTGTCCCTGCGGGAGTGGAGCCTGCAGGAACGACCTGGAGGGCGGTATCTGCATCGCGGTTCGACTCACCACCACCTCGCGTGCGAGGATCGTTGCGCTCAGTGGGAGCGCAGCGGCAAACGAATGAGTCGTTCGATTCGTCGGCCACTGGTGAAACCGCTGGCCGTTTATCCGCCGTGGTGTAATGGCAGCACCTCTGATTTTGGTTCAGATAGTTCAGGTTCGAGTCCTGGCGGCGGAGCGAGCAACATCATTCGTGCATACCGTCTTTGCGTCACCGCCTGAGGAGCTCAATGCCTGTGCAGACCGCCGTGGTCGTTCTCGCTGCGGGTGCAGGTACCCGAATGCGGTCGAAGACTCCGAAAGTTCTGCATCCCCTCGCCGGACGCACCATGCTCGCGCACGCCCTCCACGCGGCCGCCGACCTGGGTCCCGACCATCTCGTGACCGTCGTCGGACACGATCGCGAACGAGTGACCGAGGCCGTCCAGGACCTCGCAGCCACGTTCGGTCGCACGATTCACACCGCCGTCCAGGATCGCCAGCTCGGCACCGGACACGCAGTCCAGTGCGGTCTTGCTGCCCTGCCCGACGATTTCGAGGGCACGATCCTCGTCACCGCAGCCGACGTTCCCCTGCTCGACGGCCACACGCTCAAGGCTCTGCTCGACGAGCATCTGAGCGCCCCCCGGCCTGCGGCGGCCACGGTTCTGACCTTTCTTCCCGACGATGCCAACGGCTACGGCCGTATCGTCCGCACCGACGACGGCGAGGTGGCCGAGATCGTCGAGCACGCCGACGCCACCCCCGCTCAGGTGCTGATCGGTGAGGTCAACTCCGGCGTGTACGCCTTCGATGCCGTGGCGTTGCGCACCGCCCTCGGCAAGCTCAGCACCGCCAACGCTCAGCACGAGCTGTATCTGACCGATGTCGTCAAGATCAGCAAGGCCGACGGCAAAGCGGTCTACGGCACCCAGCTCGCCGATCCCGATCTGGTGGTGGGCGTCAACGACCGCGTCCAGCTGGCGCACGTCACCTCCGTGTTGAACCGTCACATCGTCGAACGACACATGCGCGCCGGAGTCACCGTCGTGGATCCGTCGACCACCTGGATCGACATCGACGTCACCCTCGGCGCGGACGTCCGCCTCGAACCCGGCGTCCAACTCCACGGCAAGACCCACATCGCCGACGACGCGATCGTCGGACCGGACTCGACGCTGCGTGACGTCGAGATCGGCGAGCGCGCGTCGGTCGTACGGACCCACGCCGAGCAGGCCGTGATCGGACCGGACGCCACCGTCGGACCGTTCACCTACCTGCGTCCAGGCACGGTGCTGGGCGAAGGCGGCAAACTCGGTGCCTACGTCGAGACCAAGAACGCGACGATCGGGCGCCACACCAAGGTCCCGCACCTCACCTATGTCGGCGATGCCACGATCGGCGACCACAGCAACATCGGTTGCTCCAACGTCTTCGCCAACTACGACGGCGTCAACAAGAGCCGCACGGAAATCGGATCCCACGTACGGACCGGTTCCGACTCGACGTTCGTCGCTCCCGTACATGTGGGCGACGGCGCTTACACCGGTGCAGGAACAGTGGTTCGGGACGATGTTCCTCCCGGCGCACTGGCCGTCTCCGGTGGCAAGCAACGCAATATCGAAGGCTGGGTCCTGGACAACAGGCCCGGAACCGAAGCTGCGAAAGCAGCGGCGCTCGCAGATCGTGATCGGCAAGAACAAAAGGACGGCGAACAGCAGTGACCACCCCTAATTGGATCGACAACCAGAAGAACCTGATGTTGTTTTCTGGTCGAGCACATCCGGAGTTGGCCGAGCAGGTCGCCAAGGAACTCGGGATCGACGTCACCCCGCAGACCGCGCGTGACTTCGCCAACGGCGAGATCTTCGTTCGCTTCGAGGAGTCGGTCCGCGGATCGGACGCCTTCGTGCTTCAGTCGCATCCGTTCCCGCTCAACACGTGGCTGATGGAACAGCTCATCATGATCGACGCGCTCAAGCGCGGATCGGCCAAGCGCATCACCGCGATCCTGCCGTTCTACCCCTACGCCCGTCAGGACAAGAAGCACCGGGGACGCGAGCCCATCTCCGCTCGCCTGGTCGCGGATCTGCTCAAGACCGCCGGTGCTGACCGCATCATCACCGTCGACCTGCACACCGATCAGATCCAGGGCTTCTTCGACGGCCCCGTCGATCACATGCACGCACACAGCCAGCTCGCCGATCACATCCGGGCGACCTACAGCCTCGAGCACATCACCGTGGTCTCCCCCGACTCCGGCCGCGTGCGCGTCGCCGAGAAGTGGGCCGACTCGTTCGACGGCGCACCGCTGGCGTTCATCCACAAGACGCGTGACCCGTTGGTGCCCAACCAGGTCAAGTCCAATCGCGTCGTCGGTGACGTCGAAGGCCGCACCTGCATTCTCATCGACGACATGATCGACACCGGCGGCACCATCGCCGGAGCTGTGAAGGTGCTCAAGGAGGCCGGAGCCGGTGACGTCGTCATCGCCGCCACCCACGGCGTTCTGTCCAACCCGGCCGCCGAGCGTCTCGCGAACTGCGGTGCCAAGGAAGTCGTCGTCACCAACACCCTGCCGATCAGCGACGAGAAGCGCTTCGCAACGCTGACCGAGCTCTCGATCGCACCGCTGCTGGCCCGCACCATCCGCGAGGTCTTCGAAAACGGTTCCGTCACCAGCCTTTTCAACGGCAGCGCATAACAATAGGTCTGTTTCGCTCGACCGGAACCCGCCCCGCCCACCTTCCGTCCGCGCCGCATGAACTACGTCACGTCCGTGACCGGAACATGCAGCTCGCGAGACGGGGGTGTGCGGGGCGGGTTTTGTTGTCACCTAAGATGACTCGTCGTGATCGACGCAGACTCTCCCCACGGCCCGGCTGGAACTACTACGGTCAGAATTGCCCGATGGACGCCGGGCGGGTGCGTCTGGTGCGGCAGTACCGACAGCGTCGAGGAATTCCGAAACGAGCCGCGCTGCGGCCTGTGCCGCGAGAAGGAAGCCGTCATCGACGAGGCCAAGCACTTCATCGGGATGTACGGCCTGCGGCCCTTGGGCGGCACGCTGGCGTCCGAGGACGAGGAGGAGCGCGAGTACCGCGTCACCGCTCGGGATGCGCGTGAGGTGCTCAACCGTATTCGGCTCGAGAAGCTGCCCGATCCGGCCGCCGTCCGCAAAGCGTTGCGTCCCAGGGCCGCTGCTGCGGGCAACGCACCGGCCTCGCCGACGTCCGGAGCACCGGCGAAGGCACCGACGAAGAAGTCGCAGGCCGGCGTGACCGGGATCGATGCGATCGAACTGCAGTCCCGTGTGCAGAAGCTGCTCGGCCAGCTCACCTCCGTCGATGAGCAGATCAGCGCTCTCGACGGCGTGCAAGGCCTGCCTGCCCGTGCGCGCATGAAGGATCTCGAACGGCAGCGGACAACCGTGCTGTCGACTCTGGCCGCGCTCGAGAAGGCTCGTCGCCGCACCAACTGATCCACGTAGTCTGATCGAGTGCTACGCAAGCGTTCGATCTCACGGCAGGTGCTCGATGTCACCTACGCCGTCGTCTTCGTTCTGCTCCTGCTGCCGTCCACTCTGAGCGGTTCCTACGGTTCTCCTGGCGTGGGCGTCCTGGCTGGATTCGGCGTCGCGCTGGCAGTTCGTCGCCGGTCACCACGGCTGTCGTTGGCTCTCGCCTGGGTAGTGGCCGTCGTACAGATGGTCGGCGGGGTACTCCCCCTCGCGGCAGACACCGCGATCTTCGCGATTCTTTACTGCTCGGCCGCGTACGGCGACAGCGTCGTGCGACGCTTCGGGCTCGCGTCGGCCGTCGGCGGCGGAGTGATCGCGGCGCTGTATCTGGCGTACGTGGACGGCAATCCGTTCGGCCCGGCGACGGAAGAGGGCTACCAGGAACCTCGAATCGCGCAGTTCGCGCTTCTTCTCGCAGGCCTGTGGGCCATGCTCGGGTTGTCCTGGGCTCTCGGCCGGCTCGCCTACGCCAGGCGTACCGCCATCGAATCCGCACACGCGCGCGAGCTTGCCGAGGTACATCAGGCCCGCGCCGAACACGAAGTGGCAATCGAGCAGGAGCGCAACAGAATTGCCCGCGACATGCACGACATCGTGGCGCATTCGCTCGCCGTCGTGATCGCGCAGGCCGACGGTGCGCGGTATGTGCGCGCCGTCGATCCCGCTGCCGTCGACACTGCACTGACGACCATCTCCGACACCGCGCGCGAGGCACTGTCCGACGTTCGAGTGTTGCTCGGACAGCTTCGGCACAGTCAAGGCGATCTACCGAACCCGACACCCGACGATCTCGAGCGCCTGTTCGACCAAGTGCGTGCGACCGGACTGACCATCGACTCCTCGATCGACACCACATCGGTGTCGTTGGGAGCCGGTGCGCACCTGGCGCTCTACCGGATCGCGCAGGAATCGCTGACCAATGCCCTACGTCACGGCGACCCCGACAAGCCGGTGACGGTCACCATCGAATCCGACTCCGCCGGCACAGAACTGGCGGTGCGCAACAGTGTGTCCTCGGTGCGGTCGGCGTCGGAATCGGGCGGCCACGGAATCGCCGGCATGAAGGAACGCGCCAGCCTCGCCGGTGGCATGTGCACCGCGTCCGGCGACGGCTCGTCGTGGACCGTGACTGCCTGGCTTCCCGCGGCCGGCTCGTCGACGAAGGGAATCAACTGATGTCCGATCGAATCAAGGTGGCTCTGGTCGATGATCAGCAGCTGTTCAGGGCCGGCATTCGCATGCTCATCTCCTCGCAGCCAGATCTGGAGTTCGTCGGTGAGGCGGGCAACGGGAAAGAAGCCGTCGAGCTCGCCGCGTCGGCGCGGCCCGACGTGATGCTCATGGACGTCCGGATGCCGGTGCTCGACGGTATCGCCGCCACCGAGCAGATCGTGGCCGCGTCCGATACTCCACCGCGCATTCTGGTGCTCACGACGTTCGATCTCGACGAGAGTGCGGCGCGAGCGATTCGGTCGGGGGCAAGTGGATTCGTGCTCAAGGACGCGGACCCGGAATTTCTGCTCGCGGCGATACGAACGGTGCATGCGGGCAATTCGGTGATCGCCGCGTCGGCGACAACGGGGCTGCTGGCGCACTTCACCCCCACACCGGTGGTGCCGAAGGTCCCTGCCGAGTTCGCCACCCTCACCGCACGGGAGAAGGAGCTCTTCCGACTCACCGCGCGCGGGCTGAGCAACTCCGAGATCGCCGCGATGGAGTTCTTGAGCGAGGCGACGGTGAAAACACACATCAGTCGCATCTTCGCCAAGCTTCAATTGCGTGATCGAGTGCAATTGGTGGTCTACGCCTTCGAGCACGGACTCACCGGAGACTGACGCCGAAGTCATCCTGCAGATGTAGTGGTCGACTACTCGAGCCTGATTACTCGGGACCGTTCGATTCATAGCGTTGTGGGCATGACAACAACGCTCCCCCCGGTCGCCCGGGCATTCCAGGTAAGCAAGTATTTCGGTGACTCGTCCAATCCGGTGAGCGCCCTCGACAACGTGTCTCTCGACATTCACGGTGGCCAGTTCACCGCCATCATGGGACCGTCCGGTTCCGGCAAGTCGACCCTGATGCATGTGATGGCAGGACTGGACAACGCCAGCTCCGGACATCTGATGCTGGCCGGTGCCGACATCACCGCGGCCAACGACGACGCACTGACCACGCTGCGCCGCACGCAGGTCGGCTTCATCTTCCAGTCGTTCAATCTCGTTCCCACCCTCGATGTTCGGGGCAACATACTGCTGCCGTTCGAGCTCGACGGCCGCGTGCCCACCGCCGAGGAGGCGGCGTGGATCGAGCAGCTCATCGACACTCTGGGCTTGCAGGCGAGGGTGAGCCACCGCCCGCATCAGCTCTCGGGTGGGCAGCAGCAGCGCGTCGCGATCGCCCGCGCGCTCGGCACGCGGCCGCATCTCATCTTTGCCGACGAACCCACCGGAAACCTCGATTCCCGCACCGGCCGTGAGGTTCTCGGCCTCCTGGCCGCAGCGGTACGCGAGTACGGCCAGTCGATCGTGATGGTCACGCACGACCCCATCGCAGCAAGTTACGCCGATCGCATCGTCTTCCTCGCCGACGGGCGAATCGTCAACGAACTCGGGCGTTCGAGTGCAGAACAGATCTCGAGCTACATGCTGGGAATGGAGAGCGTCCGATGAGTGGGTTGACGTCGGCTCAGGCGTCGAAAGAGCACGGTGCCAGTCTTCTGGTGACGTCGCTGGCGTCGTTCTTCGGTGTGGTGTTGATTCAGGCGACGGCGTTCCTGGTTGACATCTTCGGCGGCGGGGAAGGCGGCGCAGCCATCACCGCGCTGTACAGCGTGGCGCTGGTGTTCATCGGTCTTGCTCTGTATGTCGCGGCGGTGGTCACCTCGAACACGTTCGCGACGATCGTCGCGGGCCGCACCCGGACCATCGCCCTCCTTCGACTGTTGGGCGCCCGGGCACGTGACCTGCGTCGATCTTTGGCGAAGGAAGGCTTCGTCGTCGGATTGTTCGGTGGTGCAGTCGGTTTGGTTCTCGGTGTCGGTGCCAGCCATCTCGCGCGTGCCGTTGCGGTCTCGGCGGGTCAGTTGCCCGATGTGGCGTACACGTCCGTCCAGCCGCTGGTGATCCTTCCGGTGGTGATCGTGGTGCTGACGACGACGCTCGCGTCCTACGTCGGGTCTCGAAAAGTACTGGACGTGACTCCTGTTCAGGCAACCGGCGGTGCCGTGGACACGGGAGTGGAGACGCCCCGATCGCGGCGGGTGCGTACAGCGCTGTCGATCGTGCTGATCGCAGGCGGTGTGGCGCTGCTCGGGCTCGGGATTCTGATCGGGATGGTGAACCCGAGCGGTGTTCTGGTCGCGTTCCTCGGCGGTGTCGCATCGTTCACCGGCATCATGGTCGGTGCCTATCGAATTCTGCCCGCGACGCTGAGGCTGGTCGGGAAACTGTTCGGCCGTGGACCTGCGGCGAGATTGGCCTCGGCCAACGCAGTTCGCTATCCGGATCGCAGCACCCGCACCGCGGTGGGACTGCTCATCGGGGTGACGCTGGTGACCACGTTCGCCGTCGCGATGTACAGCTACCGGTCGATGCTCGTCAACGAGTACGACGAAGCCTCCGTCGACCAGGTCCTCACCGTGACAGTGGGAATCATGACCGGGCTGATCGGGTTCTCGGCCGTCATCGCGGCGGTCGGGATGGTGAACAACCTGCTGCTGAGCATTCTGCAGCGCACCCGAGAGATCGGTCTGTTGCGTGCACTCGGATTTACCCGCACTCAGATTCGGGCGATGATCGTCTCGGAGAGCAGTCAGATGGTGATCGCCTCGATGGGCTTCGGTCTGATTCTCGGCATCGGATACGGCTGGGCCGCAGCACAATCGCTGCTCGGATCACTGGATTCACGCGGACTCACTGCTCCCACTCTGCCCTGGGCCGTGATCGCCGGAACCGTGCTGTGCGGTGGACTCCTCGCGCTCGGGGCCTCACTGACTCCGGCACGACGAGCGAATCAAATTTCGCCGGTGGTCGCGTTGGCGGATGCCTGAACCCGATGTCGCCAATGCTGGGCGACGACGGCCGGGCAGGGCTGCACACTACCGACGCCGATCGACGGAATCGAAGTCGATCGGCGTCCGTAGCGTGCACCGGTGCCCACTCTGCCGGGCCTGCCTGTGGATAACGTCATCGAGTTATCCACAATTGCAAGATTGCCACTGTTGCACGGGCTCCCCCAGCCGCAACGGTGTACCAATGGGGGTCTACACGGTGCAGCAGTTGATGGCGCAAGGGCTCAGTACGAGCGGCATTTCGAGACGATCGCAGTCGGGAGAGCTCGTGCGCCTGCTGCCGAAGGTCTACGCGACGGAGAAACCGGACTACTTCGGACTGTGCACCGGTGTGACTCTGTGGAAACCGGACGCCGTGTTGAGCCACGAAAGTGCGGCCTGGTTGTGGGGACTGATCGAGTACGAACCGCGTCTGGTCGACGTCACGGTGGCCCCGAACGTCCAGTCGAGGTCGGTGCCGTGGGTTCGAATACATCGCCGACGCCTCGTCGAGGTCCAGCTCCACCGAGGCCTGCGAGTGGTGTCACTGGAGCAGACATTCGTCGACGTCGCGACCTCGCTGTCGACGCCCGATCTCGAGAAGTTCTTCGACAACGCCATCGACCATCATCTGCCGTGGCGACGGGTCGCCACACTGTGTGACACGGCACAGCGAATGCACGGGATGGCTGCCGTCCGGAAGCAGCTTCGAACGTGCTGCCCGAGAACACGATCCGAGCCGGAGCGCGTGGTAGCGCGGGCGTTGACCGCTCGCAACTTCACGATGGAGATCAATGCGCGCGTGGGGAAGTTCTACGGCGACCTGGTCGATTATCGAGCACGAGTCATCGTCGAAATCGATGGCCGAGAGTTCCATACGGATTCCGCAACGTTCAACAACGATCGTCGACGGCAGAACGAGTTGGTGCTCGATGGATGGTTGGTGCTTCGATACTCGGCGGCCACGGCGCTTGCCGACCTCGATCGCGTCGTGGACGAAATCATCACCGTGGTGCGGCGTCGCCGGAAGTCGATCGCAGCAACGGACCGTCGACTCCCGTGAACACGCGGCTGCGGCGGGCAGGGTTGCACACTACCGACGCCGATCGACGGTATCCCGTCGATCGGCAGTCGTAGCGTGCACTGGTGCCCACTCCGGTGCACCCGTCAGCGGATGCCTAGCTCTTGCGAGCGAGGATGAGCGCGAAGCGGGATTCGGCGTCGGACCACAGATGGTCGACGTCGAATCCTGCTGCAGCGAGTTCTGCGGTGATGCCCTCGGGCCGGAATTTCGCCGAGATCTCGGTGCGTAGGTCCTCACCCGCCTCGAAGTGCACGTGCAGATCGAGATCGGCGAGATACACCTCCTGCGGCGACGTCGCCCGCAGTCGCATCTCGATCCACTCCTGCTCGGCATTCCACAGCGCAACATGCTCGAAGGCGTCGGGATCGAAGTTGCCGCCCAGGCGAGAGTTGATCACCGACAACACGTTTCGATTGAACTTCGCGGTCACTCCAGCGGCGTCGTCGTACGCCGGAACGAGAACCTTCGGATCGATCACCAGACCGACACCGAGCAACAGATACTCGCCCGGATCAAGGGCGTCGGCGATGGCCTTCAGGAATTCTTCGCGCTCCTCGGGAATCAGATTGCCGAGCGTTCCGCCGAGAAAAGCGATGGTCCGGCGATCTCCGCCCGGAAGATTGTGCAGAGTATCGGTGAAATCGCTGACGATGCCGCGCACCTCGAGCGCCGGGAACTCCTGCGCGATCTGCTCGATGGCACCCTCGAGCGCCGAGATGGATACATCCTGTGGCACATACGTTTTCAGTGATCCGTGCTTGACTCCGGCGGAGAGCAGCAACTTCGTCTTCTCCGAGGAGCCGGAACCGAGCTCGATCAACATCGTGGATTCGGTTGCCTCGGCGACATCCAGAGCATGCTCTTCGAGGAGGGCGCGCTCGGTGCGCGTCGGGTAGTACTCCGGCAGCACCGTGATCTGCTCGAAGAGCTCGCTGCCCAGAGCGTCGTAGAAGTACTTGGGCGAGAGCCACTTCGGATCGGCAGTGAGACCGTCCCGCACGTCCTTGCGCAACTCGTCGAGCAATGCTGTGTCGGCCAGATGTACATCCACCGTGCTCATGGCGCTCCTTTACGATTCCAGGCTGGAAATGGTGAGATCGGCTGTGGTGGCGACGACCATGCGTCGGTCGTCGACGAAAATCCAGTCGGGTCGATCGTCGAGGGGTTCGGAGGCGATCGTCACCGAATCCTCGGTCCGCAGAACCGACAACGAATGATGCACCGCCGTGGCGTACATGCTCTCGCCGTCCGACAGCAGAAAATTCAGGCGAGCCTTGGGCGACGTCGCGAGGACCCTGCGGACCAGCACGCGCAGGGCCGACTCGGGATCGTGGGTGCGCAGCAGGTTCCGCAGCACGACCCACAGGGCGGCGGCATCGGTGGGCGCGGGCAACGCGAGCGCGTCGATGGGCGGTACCTCCGACCACAGGTCGGCCATCGACTGCGGCCAGCCGAACACCACACCGTTGTGGCTGAAGGCCCAGTGGCCGTCGGTGAACGGGGCGCAGGCGCTGCGCTCGACCGGCATCCCGACGGTCGCCGATCGCACCGCCGCGATCACCGACGTCGAATCGATCTGCGGCAGAACATCGTCCACTGCCGGGTCGGTCCAGATCGGCATCGGGTTGCGGTAGCTGTGCAACCCTGCGTCGCCGTCCCACCACGCGACACCGAATCCATCGGCGTTGACGGTGCCGCCACCGCGCATGTCGTTCGGTGCGAAGGATTGGGTGCGCAGTGAGTGATCACCCTGTGTCAGCAGCGATCCGACAGAGGTTGCAGCGCCCAGATACCCGAGATGACGGCACATTCAGCTGGGCTCGACGTCGCGGGCCAACCTGAATCCGCTGAAGATCTGGCGGCGGATCGGATGGTCCCAGTTGCGGAACGTGCCTCGACACGCCACCTCGTCGGTGCCGAACGAGCCGCCGCGCAACACCTTGTAGTCGCCGCGGAGAAACACCTCGGAGTACTCCGCGTACGGGAACGCCTCGAACCCTGGGTACGGCTCGAAATCCGAGGAGGTCCACTCCCACACGTCACCGATCAGGTGATGCACACCGGCCGAGGAGGCACCGTCGGGATACGCCCCGACATCTGCCGGTTCCAGATGCCGCTGGTTCAGATTGGCATGTGCGGCAGTGGGTTCGGCGTCGCCCCACGGGTACGCGTTGATGGTTCGAGTGTCGGCGTCGAAACGCGCGGCTTTCTCCCACTCCGCCTCCGTCGGCAGACGCTTGCCTGCCCAGCGCGCGTAGGCGTCGGCCTCGAACCAGCTGACGTGCACCACGGGCTGATGCGGGCGCACCGGCTTTCGCACGCCGAAGTTGCGACGCCACCACGTGCCATCGGAGTCGGCCTCCCAGAACTGCGGCGCGGTCAGATCGGCGTCGACGCGATGCAGCCAACCCTTCTCGGTCCACAGTTCACGGCGTTCGTAACCACCGTCGGCAATGAAGTCCACGAACTGCGCGTTGGTGATCGGGGCTCGGTCGATGGCGAAGGTCGGCACGTGCACGGCATGAGCCGGTCGCTCGTTGTCCAGTGCCCACGGGTCGAGCGAGGTCCCCATCGAGAACGTGCCGCCGGCGATGACGGCCTCACCCGACACCGGCACCACCGAGGCCGGTGGAGCAGGAGCCGTCAGAACCGCAGGTCCCGAACGCAATTGATGGGTCGCGAGCATGGTCTCGTCGTGCTGCTGCTCGTGCTGGGCGATCATGCCGAACGCAAAACCGTGCTTCTCGACCGGCCTACCCTCGAACGTGCTGCGGTCCAGCACATCCCAGGCCTTGTCGCGGACGGTCTGCACGTAGACGCGCGCCTCGTCCGGCGTGAGCAGCGGAAGCGACGTGCGTGAGGAACGCGAGTGCTTGAACGCGTCGTACAGTTCGTCGATGTCGGGGCGCACCGGATCTCGACCACCGACATCGCGTACGAGCCAGAGTTCTTCCTGACTACCGATGTGGGCGAGATCCCAGACCAGCGGACTCATCAGCGGCGAGTGCTGCGCCATCAATTCGGTCTCGTCGACACAATCGGTCAGCGATGCACTACGGGCTCGGCTGCGAGTGAGGACCGTTTCGATCCTGCTCCTGAGTTGTTCGGCGCTCACACCGATTCCTTTCGACTGTGACTCGTCGGCGACAGGGCGTCGAACTCGTCGGGCGGCAGCCCGGCTCGGCACCGCCGAGATGCTGCCCACAGCTGTTCGGTGAACTCCCCGCCGAACTCCGCTGCGAGGTCGAGCAATTCGGTTGCGGCCGTGCATAGGTCGCCATCTGTCAGCCCGACGCGGGCCGCGTCGAGCCACCGTCCGGCCGTCCCGCCGCCGATCTCGGTGGCGCGGGCGACCAGTTCGGGTGTGGACAGCAGTGCCTCGAATGCCGCCGCCGGAACCACCCACTGGCCGTCCGGCTGCGCGTCGAGATAACGAATCTCGAGGTGCCCGCAGGCGCGCACCTGGGGGAACAAGGTGGTCAGGTGGTAGTCGAGATCTCCGTGCGTGGGGGCGCGCCCCACAACGCCCGGATCGTCCAACCACTGTGCGAACGTCGTACCCGCAGGCGCTTCCCAGTTCTGGTCGACGCCTTGGATGCAGAGCAGCGGAACGTCGAGTGCCCAGCGTGCGTAGTCGGCAATCGGGTCTCCGGTGTTCGGAACCGCAGTCCTGCTCGAATCGGTTCTGCTGGAATCGAGTTCGAGCCAGGTCCGCATCCGCTGGGATGCCCACCGCCCCGCGGGTGCACCCGCGAGTTCGGGAGAGCGCGCGAACGCAGCCACGAAGGCGGGACCGATGACGTGGAGCATGTGCCAGCGCGCGGCGACCTCGGCGCGATCACGGCCGGCATCGACACTCACCTGAGCCGCAGCGGTGTTGCACATCATCAACTTGCCGAAGGGGCCGATGGTGGTGAACCGATTCTCCATCGCGCAGTACCGCGGTAGAACGAGGAGGCGTTCGGGTGCCCGAGAGGTATCTGCCGGAACAGATGCGATGTCGATGCCTGCATCACCGAGAATGTTCCGCAACAGCCGCGCATCGGCGTCGAGCATCGGTGCGAGTCGAGAAACGGATGTATAAGGCGAACTGGACAATTCGACCTGACCGCCGGGTTCGACGGTGACAATGCTTCCGCCCGGCAACGACAGGGCGGGTGACTCGGGATCGATACTGCGCGGGGAATGATCACCGAGCGCAGCGGCCAGAGCCGAGAGGGTCGGACGCGTTCCGTCGTCGAGGGCGGTGAGCCACTCGAGTTCGGCACCGACGAGAGCCGGTGGCCCCAGCTTGAAACACACCTTCGACACATATGCCTCTGCTGCCGGGCGCGAGCTCAGCCCGAGAGACTTCTCGTTGGACGACACTCATTCCTTCTTTCCGCACTCAACACGTTCTCCGCTACCGAACGTACCCAGCTGCGAGGATCGAAAACGCCGCGATCCCTCGTCTCGTCGAGGCTACCGATTGTGGAACTCTGGTGCCCGAGAGTTCGCTACCGAAAGGACGACCGATGCTCGATCACGACCGCATTCGACGCGACACCCCGAGTGCGTCGGGCCGGGTGTTTCTCGACAGCGCCGGATCCTCGTTACCTCCGACCGTCGTCCTCGATACCGCGATCGCGCACCTGCGCCGGGAAGCAGAAATCGGTGGCTACCAGGCTGCGGCAGAACGCCGGAACGACCTCGACGCAGTCAAGACCTCGATCGGAACCTTGATCGGAGCCGCGGCGTCCAGCATCGCACTGAGCGATTCGGCAACGCGGGCCTGGACCGACTTCTTCTACTCGGTACCGCTGTCCCACGGCGACCGAATCCTGCTGTGCGAGGCCGAATACGCCAGCAACGCGATCTCCGCCCTCCACCGCGCCGAGGTCACCGGTGCAACGGTGGAGATCGTCCCGAGTGACGAATCGGGACGCATCGACGTGCACGCACTGGAATCGATGCTCGACGACCGAGTGAAACTGATCTCGGTGGTACACGCCCCCACCAACGGCGGTCTGATCAATCCCGCCCGTGCCGTCGCCGATCTCGCGCACCGCCACGGTGCACTGGTCCTGCTCGACGCCTGCCAGTCCATCGGGCAGATGCGCGTCGACGTCGAGGAGTTGGGAGTCGATGCGCTCTCGGCCACCGGCCGCAAATGGCTGCGCGGCCCCCGCGGAACCGGCTTCCTCTACCTGCGGCCGGGATTGGCGTCGACGCTGCATCCCCCTGCCCTCGACTTGCACAGCGCCCAATGGGTCGACCGGCAGACGTATCGAATGGCCGACGACGCCACGCGATTCGAGTTCTGGGAGTGCGACGTCGCGGCCAGGCTCGCCCTCGGAGCGGCCGTGGACTATCTCCTCGAGCTCGGTATCGACCAGGTGGAAGAGGCCGTTGTCGAACGTGCCGAATACCTTCGGGCCGGGCTCCGGGCGATCCCCGGGGTGACCGTGCACGACCTGGGCGACCGCAAGAACGGCATCGTCTCGTTCACAGTGGACGGTGAAGAGCCCGAGGCTGTCCGTGACCGGCTCTGGGGCCGGGAAGTGACGGTGCGAGTCAGCTACCGCAGCTCGACACAACTGGACATGACGAGCCGGGGACTCGACGCCGTCGTGCGCGCATCTCCCCACTATTTCGTCACGTTCGCGGAACTGGACACGATGCTCGCTGCGCTCGCAGGTGAGTGACACTTCGTAGCAGAGCCGGCAGGAGTGGAGCCGGCGGAACGACCCGTCGAACCGTCGCTCACATAGGCAGCAACCCCGATCGCCGAGACCACGAGTCCACCCACTCCGAGCCAGGTGATCGCGTCGCCGAACATCACGAATGCCCACAACATCGTCGTCGGCGGTGTCAGGTAGAGCAGCACGCTGGCGCGAGTGGGGCCGTTGCGACGCACCACGAACAGGTACGCGCCGTACGCCCCGAAGGTCGAGAGCACCACCGTCCAGGCGACAGCCGCGACGAAGCCCGTCGTCATCGGCGGTGCGACATCGCCGGCCAGCGCGCTCCACGTCATGAATCCGACTGCACTGATGGAACATTGGATCGCCATCGCGAGGGGGATCGGCTCTGTGGGGTCCAGTAGCCGTTGACCGATCGTGCCCACCGACAGTGCCAGCATGCCCGCAGCCGGTAGTAGATAGACGGGCCAGGCGAGGTCGGCACCGGACATGTCCCCCACCACTACCAGCGATACCCCGACGATCCCGACGACCAGTCCCAGGGTCTGCCGTCCTCCGACGCGTTCGCCGAAGACCCTGCTCGACGCCATCGCGACCACCAGCGGCTGCAGTGCGGCGATCAACGCGGCGACACCGGGTGGCACGCCCATCCCGATTCCGGTGATGGTGGCTCCGAGGTAGAGGAACTGACAGAACAGGCCGAGGACTGCGTGGATTCGGATGGCATGCCAGGTGGGGGTCAGCCCTCGATACCGGCACCACGCGATCAGCAGCACAACGGCGGCGAGGTAGCGCCAGGCCAGAAGGGTGTGGGCCGGAGCCTCGGCGGTTCCGAGCTCGGCTCCGATGAAGCCCGAACTCCACAGCACCACCAGTGCCGTACCTGCGATGGCGTCGACGCGTGGTCTCATGAATCGATGTAAACATACAGGTCTGTATACTTGCAGTGCACCCGTCGCTCACCAGCGCTTTCGAAAGGCAACCATGCTCGACAAGCCACTCACCCCCGCCGGAGAACGCATCCTGACCGTCGCCAGCGAACTGTTCTACGCTCGCGGCATCCGAGCAGTCGGAGTCGACCTCATCGCGGAGGAGGCCGGCACCACGAAGAAGACCCTGTACGACCGATTCGGCTCCAAGGACGGTCTGGTGCAGCGATACCTCACCCGCCGGTACGGACTGTGGTGCGACCACGTGACGCAGTACGTCGAATCCCTCGAACCCGGCGACGCACGCATCCTCGGGGTGTACGACGCCCTGGACGTCTGGATGCGCGACAACCACCGCGGCTGCGGATTCGTCAACGCCTTCGCGGAGTTCGGCGGCACCGACAGCCCGGTGCTCGCGATCATCGAGTCCGAGAAGAACTGGACGAGATCGTTGTTCGCGCGACTGGCCGGCGAAGCCGGATACCCCGACGCCGAACAGCTGGGAACCCGACTGTCGGTGTTGCACGAGGGCGCGGTGGTGATGGGGACGGCGGGAGCTCGCGACGACGCGATAGTGGTCGCGCGGGGCATCGCGTCCGACCTGCTCGCTGCACTCGCAGGTGCACGCACGTTCGCAGCAGGGGTCGAGCTTCCACGCACCTGACGTGGTCGTGTATTGTTTCCCAGGTTGTCTCGGCGAGGGTAGATCCGGAAATCTTCGGATCCACCGTTATCGACGCGGCTCGGCCCCGTTGGCCGCGCTCGTTCGTGTCCGCCCCGACGAGCTTGACCGCCCGACGAAGTACGCCGCAAGAACCACATTTATCAGGAGCACCTAGCACCATGGCATCGAAGGTAAACAATCTCACCGCGCTGGTCCGCACCGAATTCGGCAAGGGCGCTGCTCGCCGCACCCGTCGCGACGGCCTCGTTCCCGCCGTTCTGTACGGACACGCCACCGACCCCCAGCACCTCGCGCTGGACGCACGCGCGTTCGCAGCGGTGCTGCGTAACGACGGCACCAACGCCGTGCTGACCCTCGACATCGACGGCAAGTCCCAGCTGGCTCTGACCAAGTCGATCGTCGTGCACCCGATCCGTCGCAGCATCGAGCACGCCGACCTCCTCGTCCTGAAGAAGGGCGAGCGCGTCACCGTCGAGGTCAACATCATCGTCGAGGGCGACGCCGCACCGGGCACCCTCGTCACCACCGACTCGACCGCGGTCGAGATCGAGGCCGACGCACTGGAGATCCCGGAGAACTTCGTCGTCTCCGTCGAAGAGGCTCAGATCGGTACCCAGATCACCGCAGCCGACCTGGACCTTCCGTCCGGCGTCACGCTGGTCTCCGATGGCGAGACGCTGCTCGTCAACGTCGTCGAGGCTCCGTCCGAGGAAGACCTCGAGGCCGACGGCGAAGGCACCGAGCCCATCTCCGAAGAGGGCGAGGCCGAGACTCAGGAAGAAGCCGAGTCCAAGGACGAGGAAAGCTCCGACGAGAGCTGATACTCACCCCCGCACGTCGAACGGCGCGCCACTTCCCACGGGAGGTGGCGCGCCGTTCGCCTTCGAATAGCCGATGAGAGAATGACGCACGTGAGCACCGAACCTGCACCCCTCGACGGGCCCGCACTGATCGTCGGCCTGGGAAACCCCGGTCCGCAGTACGAAAAGACCCGTCACAACGTGGGATTCATGGTGGCCGACGCCCTTGCCGGACGCATCGGCGGGTCGTTCTCCTCGCACAAGAAGTCCAACTCCGACATCGTGCAGGCCCGTCTCGGCAGTCGCTCGGTGATCATCGCCAAGCCGCGTACCTTCATGAATCTCTCGGGTCAGCCGGTGGCTGCGTTGGCGCGTTTCTTCTCGATCGAGCCTGCGAACATCGTGGTGGTGCACGACGAGCTGGACATCGACTTCGGTGCTCTGCGACTCAAACTCGGCGGCGGCGAAGGCGGCCACAACGGCCTCCGCTCGATCTCGCAGCACCTGAGCACCAAGGACTACCTGCGGGTGCGCGTCGGCGTCGGGCGGCCACCGGGGCGAATGGATCCGGCGTCGTTCGTGCTCAAGCCGTTCTCCGCACCCGAGCGCAAGGACCTCGGCGTCGTCGTCGAGGAAGCCGCCGATGCCGCGGAGCTCCTGCTCTCGGCCGGCCTCGAAGCCGCCCAGAACAGGGTGCACCCGCGCTGATCGAGAGCGAACCTCACACCCCTGTTGTGAGGCGCGCGCCGTCTCTCGCGTCCGAGCGTGGGCGCGCACCCCGCAGAAAGGGTGTGAGGTCTGCAGCCCGTTTCAGTTCAGCAGCGACGCCGAATTCGCCCGACGCAGTTTGCCGCTCGACGTCTTCGGAATACTGCCCGGCCCCAGCACCGCAACCGTTCGGGGCCGTACACCCACCTCCGAGTGCACCGCGTGGATCACTTCGCGTTCGATGCGCTTGACCTCGTCAGGGTTGTCGATGTCGTTGGTTTCCACTGCCACCGCGAAACTTTCGCGCTTGTCACCGGCATCGAGCCGAATGGCGACGGCATTGCCCGGCCGCACACCCGCAACGGTGCCCGCGGCCCGTTCGATGTCGGTGGGATAGATGTTGCGACCACCCATGATGATGACGTCCTTGATACGTCCGCAGACGACCACCAGTTCGTCCTCGGTGATGTAGCCGACGTCACCGGTATCGAGCCAACCGTCCTCGTCGAGCGTCGACACCGGACCCTCCACGGTGATGTATCCGGGCGTGACGGCCTTGCCTCGCACCTCGATGATGCCGACGCCGCGCGCGGTGAGCACCTGCCCCTCCTTGTCGACGACGCGTCCCTCCAACCCGGGAACGAACTTGCCGAGCGTCGCGAGGGAACGGGTGTTGCCACGGGTGGACGGGACGGCGCGACCGAGGGTCTCGAGCAGGTCCGCGTCGACCACGTCGATCACCTGCCCCTGAGCGGGATCCGGAATCGACACTGCGAGAGTCGTTTCCGCCATTCCGTAGACCGGAGCCAGAGCCAGCGGGTTCAGCTTGTACCGGGCCCCGGCCTCGGCGAGCGCGGTCATGGTGTCCGGATCGACCGGCTCGGCTCCGTTCCAGGCGTAGCGCAGAGTCGACAGATCGAGATCCAGATCGTCCTCGGCCTGACTCAACCGCCGCGCCAGCAGCGAGTACGCGAAGTTGGGTGCTGCGGTGACGGTTCCGCGGTACTTGTGAATCAGCTTGGCCCACAGCAGCGGCGAGCGCAGGAAGTCCAGTGGCGTGATGCTGACGACCTCGGCACCGACCTGCATCGGCACCGACAGAAAGCCCACCATCCCCATGTCGTGGAACAGTGGCAACCAGCTGACCATCACATCGGAATCGACATCGAATTCGATGCGATCGATCATGGCGTAGGCATTGACGTAGAAGTTCTCGTGCGTGATCCGCACGGCCTTCGGCGAACCGGTCGAGCCGGACGTGAGTTGCTGCAGCGCGATATCGGACTCGGCCGTCGGCACCGGATCGATGTCGCGACCGGTCTTCATGTCCTCGATCTTCAGCACGGTGATGCCGCGCTCCTCGAGCACCGGTGCGGCGATGTCGAACGGAGCCCCGAGAATCACGGCCTTGGCCTCGATCATCCGCACGACGGTCTCGGTATCTTCACCCCAGACGGCGAGGTCGGTCCGAGGAGTGGGCTGGTGCAGCATCGTCACCGATCCCCCGCGCATCCACGTCGCCTGGCACGCGGGCGCGATGTCGACCGGCTGACCGGCCAGGATCCCGATCGCGTCCCCGTGTTCGACGCCTGCGTCGGCCAAGGCGCCGGCCATGCGCCGCGCCTGCTCATGGATCTCACCCCAGGACTGCCGAAGCGCCTCGTCGGGCTCGCCGGTGACCAGACCGTGCTTGCTGGTGCTCGCGGTCTCGAACATCTCTTCGGTGAACTTGCTCAACGCGCATCTCCTCGTGAGGGATCTCCCGGCCCACCGTTCACAGTAGGCACTCCCGCCCCGACCGAGGGGAACAACGGGCCGCGTATCCTTTAATTTTGCCCCGGCCACTCTTTCGGTGCCGCCCTTGCTACGAGAATGAGGTCTTCGTGAGTACCCCGTCCAGCACCCCCGACGTCGACGCAACGCTCGAAGGGTCCGGACCGGCAGCGCTCGACGAGTCCGGGACCACCCGAGGTCAGGCCAAAGAGCTCGAGACCGAGGTCGCGAGGCGTCGAACATTCGCGGTGATCTCGCACCCCGACGCCGGTAAGTCGACGCTCACCGAGGCCCTCGCCCTGCATGCACGTGTCATCTCCGAGGCCGGTGCCATCCACGGCAAAGCCGGCCGTCGCTCCACCGTCTCCGACTGGATGGAGATGGAGAAGGCCCGCGGTATCTCGGTGAGTTCGACTGCGCTGCAGTTCAATTACCAGACCTCCCCCGACGCCGAGATCACCAACGTCATCAACCTCGTCGACACCCCCGGCCACGCCGACTTCTCCGAGGACACCTACCGCGTGCTGACCGCCGTCGACGCGGCAGTGATGTTGATCGACGCCGCCAAAGGCCTCGAGCCGCAGACCCTCAAGCTGTTCCAGGTGTGCCGCCAGTTCGGCATCCCGGTCATCACCGTCATCAACAAGTGGGACCGCCCGGGCCAGTCGCCGCTCGAGCTCCTCGACGAGATCGAGTCGCGGATCGGCCTCACGCCGACGCCTCTCTACTGGCCCGTCGGGATCGCCGGTGACTTCCGCGGCCTGCTCGACGTACAGGACGGCAGCTACATCCGTTTCACCCGCACCGCCGGTGGTGCGACCATCGCGCCCGAGGAATTCATGACGGCCGAGGCCGCGGCCGAACGTGAGGGCGTCGACTGGGACACCGCCGTCGAGGAGAGCGATCTGCTGATCTCGAGCGGTCAGCAGCACGATCAGGAGATGTTCCTGGCCGGTCAGACGTCGCCGGTGATCTTCGGCTCCGCGATGCTCAACTTCGGCGTCCGGCAGATTCTCGACACACTCGTGGCCCTCGCTCCGTCACCCGGCCCGCGTGACGACGTCTCCGGCGGCGTACGCGAGGTCACCGATCCGTTCAGCGCGGTCGTGTTCAAGGTGCAGGCGGGCATGGACACCGCGCACCGCGACCGGCTGGCATTCATGCGCGTCGTCTCCGGAGTGTTCGAGCGCGGCATGGTCGTCACCCACTCGCAGACCAAGAAGCCGTTCACCACCAAGTACGCGTTGACGGTGTTCGGTCGCGACCGTACGACCGTCGAGAACGCCTACCCGGGAGACATCGTCGGCCTCGTCAACGCGACCGCACTGGCCCCCGGTCACACGCTCTACACCGACAAGAAGGTCGAGTTCCCGCCCATCCCGTCGTTCGCACCCGAGCACTTCTCGGCACTGCGCGTCGACAGCGCCGACAAGTACAAGAAGTTCCGTCGGGCCGTCGAGCAACTCGACTCCGAGGGCGTCGTTCAGGTGCTGCGCAACGACATTCGCGGCGACGCGTCCCCCGTGCTCGCCGCCGTCGGACCCATGCAGTTCGAGGTCGTCACCGCACGGATGAAGACCGAGTTCGGCGTCGATGCTCGCATGGAACCACTCGGATACTCCCTTGCTCGACGCACCGACGCGGCCTCGGCCGTCGAGTTGGGTCGCCAACGCGGTGTCGAGGTCTTCACCCGCACCGACGGCGCGCTGCTCGCGCTGGTGAGCGACAAGTGGCGTCTGCAGTACATCCAGAAGGAAATGCCCGAACTGACCCTCGAACCACTCGTCGCCGCCGGTGATCAGTAGCTTGCACTCGCTCGTTGCGGGCTCGTGCTGATCGACCTGCTCGACGCGGAATTCTCCGTTCTCGGGCACCCGATTCTGTGGCGTGAGGTGGTCGGCAACGGTTTCGGCCTGCTCTCGGCGATCGGTGGGATGCGACGCGTCGTGTGGGCGTGGCCGGTGGGCATCATCGGAAATGCGTTGCTGTTCACCGTCTTTCTCGGCGGCGTGTTCCATACTCCGCAGGCGCTCGATCTGTACGGCCAGGCCGGGCGACAGCTGATGTTCATCGCCGTGAGCGTCTACGGGTTGATGCGCTGGCTGCGCGATTCGAAGCGTTCGGGGGCCGCGGTCGTGCCGAGGTGGGGCACGGCGCGGGAGCGGACGGCGATGATCGTCGTCGCGATCGTCGGCACGGTGGTGTTCGCGCAACTGTTCGGCTACCTCGGCTCGTTCGGCAAGTGGGCCGACGCATGGATCTTCACCGGATCCATGCTGGCGACCTTCGGAATGGCGCGTGGCCTCACCGAGTTCTGGCTGATCTGGATTGCGGTGGACATCGTGGGCGTACCACTGCTGATCGTCGCCGGGTTCTATCCGTCCGCGGTTCTCTACCTCGTGTATGCCGCGTTCGTGGCCTGGGGATTCGCCGTGTGGTTCAGGATCCAGAACAAGAGCTTCGGTCAAAAAATGGCGTCGTAAACAATCGTGATGCTACTCTCAGCGTGTCCGAACAAACTTCGAGTACGTTTTGCGTGCTCGACGCCGACCAGACCGTCCTGATCGATACCCGATCGTGACATCTCGGCGCGGAATCACCTGGGAATCACGATGAAGTGGAAAACGACATGACTAAGGGATCGAACTACCCATTGGCCGGGATCAAGGTCGGTGGCGCTCCCGCGCATCGTTTGGCGACGCCGCCGAAGTCCGACTCCGCTTCACCCGCCGTTGTCCGCACCGATTCTTCGGCGGCAGCGCCCGCCGAGAAGGCAGTCGAGACTGCTACCACCGAGAAGTCGGAGGCAGTGGTCACGTCCACCGAGAAGGCGTCCGCAACAACGCCTGCACCAGCAACGTCGTCCGCCACGGATTCAACGACCCCCCACGCGGATCGACGTCGTCCAGAGAAGCCCGCCACGGAATCGAACGAGGTTGAAGTGACTACAAGCGATCAGATCTCAGAACACGGCCTGCCTACCAACGGCCGCTCCACGTCTCACGGCTCCACCGCCGGCTCCTCGCCGTCGCTCGGCCGCGGCCAGGGACCCGACCGTCGCACCGCCATGGGTGTCGCTTCGGTACGCATCGCAGGACGCTTGACCCAGAACGAGCTCGGCAGCCGCACCGGCGACATCCGCACCCCCGACACCTCCGTGGGCCCCGACGAGCTGCTCCAGCTCCTCGGCGAGTACCTCGTCTCGGGTGGCCTGCAGAACCCCGAGATCCACGTGCGCTCCAACGGCCAGACCATCGTGCTGGACCTGCAGAACCCCGCCAAGGGCTACCGCTGACCCCTATCGGTCACAACAGCTGCTGGAATGCCTCTGGTCGCACCATCTCGAGTACCAGAGGCTTCCATTGCGGCGCTCGGTCCTTGTCGACCAACACTGCGCGAACACCCTCGGCGAAGTCCGGTTCGGTGATGATCCACGTCGCCATCCGCAACTCCCGATCGAGACATTCACGCAAGGTACTGTCCGCTCCGCGCGTGATCAGCGCGTCGGTGGCCATCAGGGATGTCGGCGACAGCGTCGCCAACTGAGTCTTCGTCGTCCGCGACCAGGGGGTGTCGCACACCAGCGCGTCGATGATGTCGACGAGTGAGTTCCTCTCGAACACTGCTGCCACCGCCTCCGCGTCGAACGACAGCTCGGTCGTCGCCGGCGCAGTGGTGTATCGATCCAACACCTCGTCGATGGCAATGCCGCCGAGGATGTCGGCTTTCAGACCGTCCACCGCGTCACTCGGGCAGAAATGCGTCGCCAATCCCAGTGCAAGCGCGTCGGATCCGGTGATACGAGTTCCCGTCAGCGCCAGGTACCGTCCGACATGGCCCGGCAGGCGCGAGAGAAAGTAGCTCGATCCCACGTCCGGCACAAAACCGATCGCCGTCTCCGGCATTGCCAACACGGCGTTCTCGGTGACGATGCGGATGCTGCCGTGAATCGAGATACCCAGTCCACCGCCGAAGGCCGCCGCTTCGATGACGGCGATGTAGGGCTTGGGGTAGTTCGCGATCAGCTCGTCGAGGTCGTACTCCGCCGCGAAGTACGCCGGCCCGGCCTCGTGGTCACCGTCGACGACGGCCTGCCGAATCGCCTTGATGTCGCCGCCCGCGCAGAAGGCCCGAGGTGAACTGCTCGTCACCAGAACGGAAGTGACCGCGTCGTCGTCGCGCCACGCATCGAGTGCGGCGCGGATGCCCTCGATCATCGCACCGTTCAACGAGTTCAGAGCCTCCGGCCGGTTCAGGACGATATGCCCTACGGCACCGACGATCTCGGCTTCGACAACGGCCACTGTTGACTCCTTCACACGCGGATCGTTCGACGCGTAAGAGTAGCGCTATTCGCGAGACTCGACCGACCGCGGACGCGCGTCACCGGGAATGTCGGCGGACAGGCAGGGCCGCTCTTCCGCAGTGAACCAACCGCGATAGAGAAAGAGCTGTCCGAGCACCGGGCTCTTCACCTCGATCTCGATGCGATGCCGCTCCTCGGCCGCGTCCCACCACTCCCGACCGATCGTCACTGCCGACGCCACCTTGGGCAACTTCGGCGCAAGTGGGCCGAGCAGGAATCGCGGCACCTCGCTCTCGAGCACCAGGCCACCGTCGGCATCGACCTCACACCTGGTGTGCACCACCATGTCCGAGGAGAAACCCAGGTAGTCGAGGGCATAGTCGTTGGACTCCGCGGAGGACACCATCACCGAATTCATCCCCTGCGGGCGGCCCGCGAAAGCGAAGCGACGCACGAAAGACAGTGTCTCGCGGCCCAGTTCGTCGACATACGCATAGTTGGCAATGGTGAACGGCACGTCCTTGCCGACACCGGCGGGAAAGAGACCGCGCTTGCGTCCGGCCCACAGCAGCGGCGGCGGCACGAGCCGAGAATGCGTCATCTCCTCCATCACGCCCACCCCGAACTGAGCGAGATCGTCCGAGGACTGCAATCCGAAGCGCCACTGAACCTTGGGATGCAGACGGGCAAAATCCGAACCGAGTACTTCCGCGACCACCGATGCCATGTCTCCAGTATGCGCATCGGGCACGTGAGCGAAACGTCGTAGTGGGCTACGAAGCCAGGAGTGGAGCCTGCGGAACGACCCATTACTCAGAGTGGAGCCTGCGGAACGACTCATTACTCAGCCAGTCACATGCCGCAGGCTCTACTCCAGCTCCGCGGCCAGTTCCATCCATCGTTCCTCGGCGACATCCTTGTCGGCGAGGACCTGCTTGAGCTCGGTGTCGAGGGCGACGAGCTTGCCCTGCTCGGTGGACGCGTCGACGAGTTCGGCGTGCAACTCGACCTCACGCTTGGAGAGCCGAAGGACGAGCTTCTCGAGCTTGCTGAGTTCCTTGCGGGCCGCGCGCTCGGAGGCCGCATCACGGGTGGCCTTGCGCGGTGCCCCGCCGGTGGTCAACGAGTCCGGCGTCGCGTCGGCGGCGAGGATGGCCCGCCTGCGCAGGTACTCCTCGATGCCGCCGGGAAGGTTGGTGAGCTTGCCGTCGCCGAACAATGCCCACGTCGAATCACAGATGCGCTCGATCAGGTATCGATCGTGACTGATGACGACGAGGGTGCCCGCCCAGCCGTCGAGGATGTCCTCGAGCTGCTGCAGGGTGTCGATGTCCAGATCGTTGGTCGGCTCGTCGAGCAGCAGCACGTTCGGCTCGGCCATCAACACGCGAGTGAGCTGGAGCCGACGACGCTCGCCACCGGAGAGATCTCCGACGGGGGTGCGCTGACGCGCCGGGGTGAAGCCGAGCCGCTCCGCGAGCTGGCCGGCAGAGATCTCTCTGTCGCCCAGGGTGATCCGCTCGGCCACTTCCTTGACCGCGTCGAGAACACGCAGCTTCTTGGGCAGGTCGTCCAATTCCTGCTTCAGCCAACCGATCTTGACGGTCTGGCCCTGGATGCGCTTACCTGCGGCAGGCTGCAGTTCACCGGCGAGCGTGCGGAGCATCGTCGTCTTACCCGAACCGTTGACGCCGACGAGACCGACGCGCTCACCGGGAGCCAGACGCCAGGTGAAGTCCTTCACCAATTCGCGGCCGTCGGGGGTCTCGAGGCGCGCGTCCTCGAGCTCGATGACGACCTTGCCGAGACGGCGCTGAGCGAACGAGGACAACGCGACGGAGTCACGTGGGGCGGGAACGTCGGCGATCAGAGCCTCGGCCGCCTCGATGCGGTACTTCGGCTTGGACGTGCGGGCCGGGGCACCGCGGCGCAGCCACGCCAACTCCTTGCGCGCGAGGTTGCGTCGACGCTCCTCGGACGCGTCCGCCTGGCGGGACCGCTCGGCACGCGCGAACACCCAGTCGTTGTAGCCACCCTCGTAGGCTTCGACGCCACCGCCGACCACTTCCCACGTGCGATTGGCGACGGTGTCGAGGAACCAGCGATCGTGGGTGACGACCACCAGCGCACTGCGACGGCTGACCAGGTGCGCTGCCAACCACTGCACGCCCTCGACGTCGAGGTGGTTGGTCGGCTCGTCGAGCACCAGCAGGTCGAGATCCTGAACCAGGGCCGCTGCCAACGCCACTCGTCGACGCTCGCCGCCCGAGAGGTTGTCGATCGGCGCGTCGAGTCCCGAACTTCCTGCAGGCCCGAGATCGGCAATACCGATGCCCGTCAGGATGTTTCGCACCCGAGAGTCACCCGCCCACTCGTGCTCGGCCATTCCGAGTGGGTCGAGGA
The DNA here is from genome assembly GCF_002259405.1 of Rhodococcus sp. 14-2483-1-2. Lineage (GTDB taxonomy): Bacteria > Actinomycetota > Actinomycetes > Mycobacteriales > Mycobacteriaceae > Rhodococcoides. The sequence goes on from NZ_NPFW01000004.1 coordinate 32,449, forward strand.
CAACCTGGCCGACGGTCGAACCGGGAGGCAACACGCCGCGCTGCGTCACGACGGCCATCCGCAGACCGTTGACGCGGCTGACGCGTCCCGAATCGGGCGGCTCGATGCCGGCGAGCACCTCGAGCGTCGTGGTCTTACCGCCGCCGTTGAGGCCGACCATGCCGATCCGTTCACCCTCCTGCACGCCGAGGGAGACGCCGTCGAGCAGCGGCTTGACGCCGAAGGACTTGCTGACGTTTTCGAGATTGACGAGATTGACCATCAGGAAAAACCAATCGATTCACTAGTGACAACACGAGCACCGGGAACCGGCCCACTCGCAACACGGACGGTGCGGCACACACCGGCACCGGACAATTCAGCGCTCACCGACACCGCCGCGTCGGCGTCGGCGCACAGGAACGCACAGGTGGGGCCCGAGCCGGACACGATGCCCGCCAACGCCCCGGCGGTGACTCCCGCACGCAGCGTGCGACGCAACTGCGGCATCAGCGACACCGCAGCGGCCTGCAGATCGTTGCCGAGCAGCGGCGCGAGCGCACGCGCATCGCCGGACGCCAGCGCATGCATCAGATCCTCGGTGCCGCCGAGGCGAGGCGGATCACCCTTGGCACGCAGTTCGTCGAGTTCGTTGTAGACGGCGGGCGTCTGCAGACCGCCCTTCGCCAACGCCAACACCCAGTGAAAACTGTTGCGCGAGAGCACCGGAAGCAGCTTCTCCCCGCGACCGGTTCCGACCGCGGTTCCGCCGTGCAACGAGAACGGCACGTCGCTGCCGAGTTGGGCCGCCACCTCGTCGAGCTCGTCACGCGAGAGATCGAGATGCCACATCGCGTTCAGTGCCACCAGAGTCGCGGCGGCATCGGCACTTCCGCCCGCCATGCCACCGGCCACCGGAATTCCCTTGTCGATGGTGATCTCCACCGACGGCTCTCGCCCCACCCGATGCCCCAGCAACTCGGCGGCCTTCCACACCAGATTCCGCGAATCGGTGGGAACCACCCTCGCGTCGTCGCCGCGCACCCTAACCGAGAGCGTCTTGGCCGGAACCACCGACAGTTCGTCCGAGAGCGAGAGCGCCTGGAACACCGTCGTCAGCTCGTGGAAGCCGTCGGGACGCAGGTCACCGACCGACAGATGCAGATTCACCTTCGACGGGGCCCGAACGACGACGGGTGTGGGAACGACAGACAGCACGAGTAACCACAGTAGTGGAGAAACAGCCATGGAGTTCACCACCTGGGCGGACGCCCGGGGTACTCGATGTCACGTTCAGTGGACTTCGGGGGCGGGGATGATGGGCCAATGCGGACTGTAATTGTCCGCATTGCGTGGCATCGTGACGTCATGAAGGAAACATCGGCTCGGTTGTTGCGATTGTTGTCTCTGTTGCAGACGCGTCGTGACTGGGCGGGCGCGGAACTGGCCGAGCGGCTCGACGTCACTCCTCGCACGCTGCGGCGCGATGTGGACAAGCTGCGCGACATCGGTTACCCGGTCAATGCGACGCCGGGAGTCGGAGGCGGCTATCAACTCGGTCCCGGTGCCGAGATGCCCCCACTACTGCTCGACGACGACGAAGCGCTGGCGGTGGCGTTCGGGTTGCAGTCCGCGGCGGGTGGCTCGGTGGCGGGTATCGGGGAGGCGTCGTTGCGGGCGTTGACGAAGCTGCGGCAGGTGATGCCCTCACGCCTCCAGCATCGGCTCGACGCGTTGCGCATCGACGTGGTGGAACAGACGCCGCGTTCGGCGGTGGATGCGTCGGTGCTGTCCACGGTGGCGGCGGTATGCCACGCACACGAGCGGTTGCGGTTCGACTACCGCAAGCACGACGGTTCCGAGTCCAGGCGCGAGGTGGAGCCGTACAGCCTGGTACGGGCGGGGGCGCGCTGGTATCTACTGGGTTGGGATGTGCTGAGGGAGGATTGGCGGTCGTATCGGGTGGATCGCCTGATTCCGAAGATTCCGACGGGTCCGCGGTTCACACCCCGGCAGCTGCCGCCGGGCGGTGCGGCGGCGTTCGTCTCGAAGGGGATCGATAGTGCGTTCGCCCGAGTTCAGGCCCGGATCGCGTTGCACGCGCCCCTCGAAACGATCGCTCCGATGATCGACGAGCAATGGGGCACACTCGAATCCATCGACGAGCGCACCTGCGCGGTGGTGTTGGCCGGAGATTCACTGCCGTCGATCGCGCGGTGGCTGGCGGCGTTCGACACCGATTTCACGGTGCTCGATCCGCCGGAACTGCGCGAGGAATGCCGCGTCGTGGCCGAGCGGCACGCGAGGCTGAACGAGCGATACCTCGCGGCGGTTCACCCTCCGGTAACCGGTACGTGAGTCAATGGGCAGATGACGACACCACTCGGTTTCGACCCGAAGTTCCTGGCCGACATCGACGTTCCGTTGCCCGACCGCGCTGACGTGGTGGTACTGCCGTACACCCACTTCTCGGTGTCCATCGACCCTGCCCGACGCCTCGCCGCGGTCACCGGCGTCAACATCGACGGCGCGAGCCTGAAGGACGTCGATCGGGGAGACAATTGGCGACTCGACGATCGGCTACCGGCTGCGCAGCAGGCCGGCAACGAGTTGTACAAGAACAACGATCTCGATCGCGGGCATCTGGTTCGGAGGCGAGATCCGGTGTGGGGTGAGCGTGCGGTGGCCGAGCGCGCCAACGAGGACACGTTCCACTACACCGTGTGCGCGCCGCAGACGGCCACGCTGAACCAGTCGAAGACACTGTGGCTCGGGCTCGAGGACTACGTCCTGGAAAACGCCGAGCAGTACGGCCGAAAGCTCTCGGTCTTCAGCGGCTGCATCTTCGCCGAAAACGATCCGATCTACCGAGGCGTCGCCATTCCACGGCAGTTCTTCAAGATCGCGGCGTGGTCGCAGGATTCGACTCCCGCATGCACCGGATACGTGCTCGATCAGTCGCCGTCTCTCGACCCGATTCTCGAGAAGCCGCTGCGGCTCGAGACCGATCCCCCACCGCTCGGCCCGTACCGGACCTTCCAGGTACCGGTGGCCGACATCGCGTCGATGACCGGTCTCGAGCTGGATGTCCTGATCGAGGCCGATCGCTACGCACCGGTGGCCGCAGCCCGTGCCGAAGCGTCGAGGTGGACCGAGCTGACGCGACTGTCGGACATCCACCTGTAGAGAGGGCCTCAGGCTTCGGTGGCGGCCAAGCGGACGAACGCTGCGGCGTCGATGGTTTCGCCTCGCGCCGTGGGGTCGATTCCGGCCTCACGCAACCGGCGTTCGGCTGCCACCGGTGAGCCTGCCCAACCGGCGAGAGCTGCCCGTAGAGTCTTGCGTCGCTGCGCGAATGCGGCATCGATCACCGCGAACACGGCCTTGCGATGCGCGGTGTCGGTGGGCCACGGCGGCTCGGCGTACCGATCGATGCGCACCAGTCCCGATTCGACCTTGGGTACCGGCCAGAACACCGAACGACCCACTGCGCCTGCCCTTTTGACGTCACCGAAGAATCGGGCCTTGACGCTGGGGATGCCGTAGATCTTGCTTCCCGGCACCGCGGCGAGCCGATCGGCCACCTCGGCCTGGACCATCACCACGGCGACGCGAAGACTCGGCAGTTCCGAGAACAGATGAATCAGCACGGGAACCGCGACGTTGTAGGGCAGGTTCGCCACCAAGGCGGTCGGCTCCCCGGCGATGTCCGCGGCACGAATGCGAAGGGCGTCGGCCTCGATCACCGTCAGGCGCTCGACCAGAGTGGGGGCCCGATCGGCCACCGTGGTCGGCAGACGGGTCGCGAGCTTGGGGTCGATCTCGACGGCGATGACGGCCTCGGCGACATCGAGCAGCGCGAGTGTCAGCGATCCGAGGCCGGGGCCGACCTCGAGGACCGTGTCCTGCGGGCCCACGCCCGCGGAGGCGACGATGCGTCGAACGGTATTGGCGTCGTGCACGAAGTTCTGTCCGAGCTGCTTGGTGGGACGCACATCGAGCTCGGCGGCGAGGGAGCGCACCTCGGCGGGGCCGAGCAGAGCCGCAGCTCCCCTCACATGTTCTGACACGGCGGAAACTCTACGTGACTAGCGATAACCCAAGCGCGAGGTGCATGCGGGCCATGCGCCCCAGCCCTGGGACTTCTGCGTCACCGACGCGATGGCGATCTGCTCTTCGCGGGTGGCGAGGTCGGCCCGCGGGGCGTATTTGAGGCCGCCCTGACGTTCCCAGGTGTTCTGGTCGAACTGCACGCCACCGTAGAAACCGTTGCCGGTGTTGATGGCCCAGTTGCCGGTCGCTTCGCACTGCGCGAGCGCGTCCCAGATCGCACCGTTCTCCACCGGCGGCACCTCGGTGCCCGGCTTGGCTCCGACGCGAACGGTCTTCGGCTGCGCGGGTACCTGAACCGTCTCGTCGACCTTCTCGCGACCGACCTCGACGCCGTTCACCATGTTGATCTTCCAGGTGATGTCGGAGACGCCAGGAGCACCCGGGTTCTCGACGACGGTACGGCTCATGTTCATCGTCGGATCTTCGATGCGCTGCTCGGGAGCATCGGTATCGGTGGTCTCGGTCTTGGTGACCGTGCGGTCACGGGTGACGACGATCTCGGCGCCGTCGGTGACGGTGGCGTCGGGATCGGGGCTGACGGTGTCGGCTTCCTCGAGCGGCGCTCCGGCTGCTTCGAGAAATTCACGCACGGTCGGTGCGGCCAGGGTGACCGGCGCGGCGGGGGCTCCGCCGTCGACCAGCGAGACCTGCTTGGGCAGCGCCACGTCCAACTCGGTGCCGTCGAGAGGCAGCCGCTCCGAGCGCGAGGCGGACACGTGCACGTCCTCGGCCAGGCCGGTCTGCTGCAGTGCTTCTTCGACGGTCAACGCGGTGGTCCAGATGTCCTCGGGCTTGCCGTCGACGTTCAGCGTGATCTCGCGGGCGCGGCGCAGGACCACGGTGTCGCCGTCGCTCAGACCGGAATCGGGAGCGGGAACCACCAGATCCTTGTCCGACGGGGCATAGCCGGCGTCGACGAGAGCGCTGTTGACGTCGGTTTTCATCGTGCTCAGCGAAATCATGTCGCCGTCGACGTCGATGGTCACGGTCTTGTGACGGCTCACGGCCATCACACCGCCGGCGACGAGCGTCATCAACAGGGCCGCGATGACCAGGTAGAGAGTGGTCGAACGGGCGGAGTTGAGGCGTCTGATAGTCGACAAGTTTCGTATTCCTGGCGGTTGCGAGCGTGACTTCGGCGTGGAAACGCCCGAGTTCGGTCACGGTACGGTAACGAATTAGTACCCACGCCGCAACTTCAGCAGCTAGAGGCCGTACACCCTCTCGGCATTTGCCGTGGCGTGCGCAGCGAGCTCTGCCGGATCCTGGCCACGAATCTCGGCCAACGCCCGGGCCGTGTACGGCAGGCAGTACGACTCGTTGGGGGCACCACGGAACGGATGCGGAGTGAGGAAGGGTGCGTCGGTCTCCACCAACACCAGCTCGTTCGGTACCAGCACCGCGGCCTCCCGAAGCGCGTGCGCGTTCTTGAAACTGACCGTCCCGGAGAAGCTGAGAACGTAGCCGGCGTCGACGCACGCCTTCGCGGTCTCGGGACCGCCGGAGAAGCAGTGGAAGATCACCGTCTCGGGAGCGCCCTCCGCCGTCAGAACGGCCAGTAGGTCCTCGTCGGCCTCGCGGTTGTGAATCATCAACGGCTTGCCCAGCCGCTTCGCCAGGTCGATGTGCCAGCGAAATCCCTCGTGCTGCTCGGCCACCGTCGCGCACCCGTCGAGCTTGCCGGGCCAGTAGTAGTCCAGCCCGGTCTCCCCCACGGCGACCACACGAGGGTCGGACGCCAACCGCTCGATCTCGGCCTTGGCTGCGTCGTCGAGCACGTTCGCGCGGGTGGGATGAATCGCGACCGCGGCCCAGACCCGCGGATCCCAGGACGCCGCGTCGACGGCGAAGCGCGCGGCCTCGAGATCGTCGGCGATCGTAACCACGCGCGTGACACCGACGGACTCGGCCTTGTCCACGATCGCGGCCACACTCGCCGCGTCGGTCGCCCCACACGCATCGAGGTGGGTGTGGGCGTCGACGAGGGTGCCGACGGGCTCGGGCAACGGTGGTGCGGGACGGTCTCTACTCACGATCGTTAGAGTAGGCGCACCATGACTGCGCCAGCTGATGCCTCTCGGCCACCCTTCTACGTCACCACGGCGATCGCCTACCCCAACGGCGCTCCCCACATCGGACACGCCTACGAGTACATCGCCACCGACACCATCGCGCGCTTCAAGCGCCTCGACGGCTACGACGTGCGATTCCTGACGGGCACCGACGAGCACGGCCTGAAGATGCAGCAGACCGCACAGACCGAGGGCGTGGACGTGCGCGAGCTCGCGGCGCGCAACTCCGACGCATTCCAGACTGCGCAGGATCTGCTGAAAATCTCGTACGGACGCTTCATCCGCACCACCGACGCCGATCACCACGCCGCCAGCCAGGAACTGTGGAAGCGGATGGAAGCGAACGGCGACATCTACCTCGACTCCTACTCCGGCTGGTACTCGGTGCGAGACGAGGCGTTCTACACCGAGGCCGAGACCACTCTCGGCGAGGACGGCTCGCGCGTCGCGACGGAGACGAACACTCCGGTCGAGTGGACCGAGGAGTCGTCGTACTTCTTCAAGCTGTCGCAGTACCAGGACAAACTGCTCGAGCTGTACGACGCGTCGCCGGACTTCATCGCACCGAACACGCGCCGCAACGAGATCGTGAATTTCGTCAAGGGTGGCCTGCGCGACCTGTCGATCTCCCGAACCACGTTCGACTGGGGTGTGCCGGTGCCCGGCGATCCCGCGCACGTGATGTACGTGTGGGTCGACGCACTCACCAACTACCTCACCGGTGCCGGCTATCCCGACATCGAGTCGGAGTCGTACCGGAAGTTCTGGCCGGCCGATCTGCACATCATCGGCAAGGACATCACCCGCTTCCACACCGTCTACTGGCCTGCGTTCCTGATGTCCGCGGGCATCGAGCTTCCCAAGCGGGTGTTCGTGCACGGGTTCCTGAACGTCAAGGGCGAGAAGATGTCCAAGTCTCTCGGCAACGTTCTCGACCCGAAGTCGTTGGTGGAGAACTACGGTCTCGATCCGGTGCGCTTCTTCTTCCTGCGTGAGGTCTCGTTCGGTCAGGACGGCAGCTACAGCCACGAGGCCATCGTCGCCCGCGTCAACGCCGACCTGTCCAACGAACTCGGCAACCTCGCGCAGCGTTCGCTGACGATGGTCGCCAAGAACCTCGACGGAGCGCTCCCGACCCCGGGAGAATTCACTGCCGAGGACGAGGCGATGCTGGCTCGCGCGGATGCACTCCTCGAGATCTGCCGACGCGAATTCGACGTTCAGGCAATCCATTCCGCGCTCGAAGCGATCTGGTCGGTGCTCGGTGAGACCAACCGCTACTTCTCGCTGCAGCAACCGTGGGTACTGCGCAAGACCGACCCCGATCGTATGGCCACCGTGCTGTACGTGACGATCGAGGTGCTGCGCATCGTGAGCATCCTGACCCAGCCCGTCATGCCCGATTCCGCGTCGCGCATCCTCGACCTGCTCGGTGCGTCGAATCGCGAATTCACCGACATCGCAACACGTTCGGTGCCCGGTACTGCACTGCCGACCCCGACGCCGGTGTTCCCCAAGTACGAGTAGAGCACTCCGCCGCTCTCACAAGGTCTTTTCGAGCTCCTCCAACGTGTTCTCCAGATGCGTCAGCATGCGCTGCAGGTGCGGCACACTGCGTCGACATCCGATGAGCCCGAAGTTCAACGAATCGCCGTTGCTGGCGACGGTGATGTTGAGCGCCTGCCCGTCGGCCACGATCGATGCCGGGTAGATGCCGTCGAGTTTCGCACCGTTCCAGTACAGATCTTCCTTGGATCCGGGCACGTTGGAGATGATGACGTTGAACGGCGGCGGGGTGTAGTCGACGAATCCCGGCACCGGGCCGAACAGCAACGGGGCCATGGTGATTGCGCCGACGGTGAGCGCCTCGAGAGTGTTGAGTTCGCTCATCATCTGCTTGCCCTTGACGGTCGAATCCTTGATTCGCTCCAGCCGCAGGATCGGATCGGATTCGTCGGTGCCCAGATTGCACAGGATGACCGTCACCGAGTTACCGGCCTCCCTGTCGTCGCCCTCCTTGCGGAGCGAGACCGGCACCATCGCGATCAGCGGTTCCTCGGGCAATGCGTTCTGATCGATGAGGTACGCCCGCAGCGCCCCGGCGCACATCGCGAGCACCATGTCGTTGAGCGTCGCATCCAGTGCCGTACCGACCGTGCGGATGCGCTCGATCGACCAGCTCTCGGCGGCGAAGCGGCGCGCCCCGCCGATGGGCACGTTGAACATGGTGCGCGGCGCTCGCAACGGCAGCTGCGCTCCTTCTTTCTTCAACGCGCGCAACCCGATTCGCGCCGAAGCGGGTGCGAAGTCGACCAGGTCCCCGACAATCTTGCGTCCCATCGAGAGCCCGGTGCCCAGCTGAGCAAGCCGTCCTGGCTGCTCGACGGCGGCCTGCTTCTTGCGTCGACCGAACAGCGACGGGTCCCACGTTGCGACGCCGTTTCGATCGTCGGGATCGGTGGTGAGCGTGCGCTGCATCAGCTTCAGCGCGCTGACGCCGTCGACCAGTGAGTGGTGCACCTTGGTGTACAACGCAATTCGGCCGTCCGCCAGTCCCTCGATGATGTGCAGCTCCCACATCGGACGGTAGCGATCGAGCGGTGCACTGTGATTGAGCGACAGGAATTGGAACAGCTCACGAATGCGACCGGGAGCAGGCAGCACCGTACGCCGAACGTGGTACTCGAAGTCCACATCCGGGTCGAAGGCCCAGGCCAGATTGCCCATGATCTGTACCGGACGCGACGGCCGCTTGCGGAAGAGTTCGTGCACCTCCCCGGTGGTGAACTTGCGGTGCACTTCCTCGGCGAAGTCGTGCGGATCACCGGGCGGTACGAACAACTCCAGACCGCCCACGTGCATCGGGTGTTCCCGTGACTCGGCGATCAGAAACATCGATTCCGTGATGGGCATGAGTGCCATGAGCTGTCCCTTTTCCATTCGTTTTCGGTCACGGTACTGCACCGAATGTGACTCAGAACACGACCTTACGTCCGGTCACGAAAAGGTACCCGCTATTGTCCGTTACCAGGGGTTCCAAATAGAGCGGGGTTCCGACGCACGGCGCACACGCGCCGCGCACCGACGACGGGGATGGAGGCGACGGCTATGAATCCGGCGCTCACCGTAGTGAAATCGACCGACCCGGCAGCCACCGCACGCCGACGCGACATCCGCGGCGCGAGCCTGCAGTCGCAGATTCTGTCCAAGTACCTGCAGTTCACAGTGCGTCCGTTCCTGACGGTCTGGGCTCAGGCACCGTCGCTTCCATGGCCGATGGGGTTGGTCGACTACGCCGGACTGCTCGTCCCCCAGATCAGCGGCACCACCCGCAGCCGCGTCATGCTGGCCGAATGCGAGGCCGAATGGATTCGCGCCGAGGGCACCGGCACCGATCGCGTGGTCCTCTACATGCACGGCGGCGCATTCGTCTGCTGCGGTCTGCGCACCCACCGCCGGATGACCTCGCGCGTGTCGAAGAGCGTCGACGGCTCGGTGCTGTCGGTGAACTACCGGATGATGCCGCGCAACCCGATCAGCCATGCCGTCGAGGACGGCGTCGACGCGTACCGCTTCCTGCTCGATTCCGGCTACCGACCGGAGCAGATCGTCCTGGGCGGCGACTCGGCAGGCGGATACCTCGCGTTCATGGTCACCCTGGCGCTGCGCACCGTCGGTTTGCCCGCCCCCGCAGGGATCTTCACCATGTCTCCGCTCACCGATATGGACCCTTCCGGCAAGCTCGAGCACGAGAACGCATCGAAGTGTTCGGTCTTTCCGGCCGACGCAGTTCCGGCGCTGACCGCACTGGCCGATCGCGTCGACGCGCGCATCGTCGTCGACGGCCGACGGGGCCCGCGAGTCTCGCCCGTCGACGGTGATCTCACCGGCATGCCGCCGGTGCTGATTCAGGTCGGTTCCACCGAAATGGTCTATGCCGACGCAGAACTCATGGCCGAGCGCCTCGCTGTCGCCGGAGTCGAGTGCGAACTCCAGGTGTACGAGGATCAGGTGCACGTGTTCCAGGCAGCCGATTTCGTTCCCGAGGCCCGTCGCGCACTCAGAGCGATCGGCGAGTTCGCGCGGAACGTCAGCCCCAGCAGAGAAAGCTGAGATACCTTCTCCCCATGGCAGTCACAGCGAACAAGTCAGTCGACATCGACGCAGATGCATCGGCGATCCTCGAAGTTCTCGCCGACGTCGAGGGCCTGCCCTCGTGGTCCCCGGTCCACAAGAAGTGCGAGGTGGTCGATCGTTTCGACGACGGCAAGCCGCACCACGTCAAGATGCACGTCTCGATCATCGGCGTCAACGACGAGCAGCTCGTCGAATACACCTGGTCCGAGAACGAGGTGTCGTGGACTCTCGTCGAGAGCACTCAGCAGAAGGCCCAGGACGGCCGATACACGTTGACGCCCAAGGGAAACAGCACCCACGTCGAGTTCGAGCTGACGGTCGACCCGAAGATACCGCTACCCGGCTTCCTCGTGAAGAAGGGAACCAAGACGATCATCGAAGCGGCCACCGAGGGCCTGCGACAGCAAGTGGTGGGCTGACCCCTACTGCTCTTTTCGAGCGGCGAGAACGGCCTCGTAGACCTCACGCTTGGAGACGCCGTCGACGGCAACCTGGGCGCAGGCGTCCTTCAACCGCATGCCCGACGCCACCAACGTCTCGACGTCGGCAACGAGGTCCTCGGGTTCCTCAGCGACGGCGACGGCACCTTCGAGCACAACGGTGATCTCGCCGCGCACTCCGTCTCGCGACCATTCGAGCAGCTCGCCGAGGCCGCCGCGTCGGACCTCCTCGTAGGTCTTGGTGAGCTCTCGGCACACCGCCGCCCGCCGGTCGGGACCGAGTACGTGAACAGCGTCCTCGAGGCAGGCGACGAGACGATGCGGTGCCTCGAAGAAGACGATGGCGCGGGGTTCGGCGAGCACCGACCGGAAATAGGTACGACGCTGGCCCTGCTTGCGTGGCGCGAACCCGTCGAAGCAGAACCGTTCGACGGGCAGGCCGGACAACGCGAGCGCGGTCGTCACCGCCGACGGACCGGGCAGACACGTCACCGGCAGATCGGCCTCGACGCATGCCGCCACGAGGCGATATCCGGGATCGCTCACCGACGGCATCCCGGCGTCGGTGACCAACAGCACCGTCCTGCCCTCGGCCACGGCCTCGACGAGAGCCGGAAGGCGGGCCGTCTCGACCTGATCGTAGAAACTGACGACCCTGCCCGTGATCGCCACGCCGAGGGCCGAGGCGAGTTGTTTGGTGCGCCGGGTGTCCTCGGCAGCGACGATCTCGGCACTGCCGAGGGCATCACGCAGGCGCTGCGAGGCATCACCGACGTCGCCCATCGGGGTGGCGGCAAGGATGAGCATGCCTCCAGTGTCCCGCATGCGATACAGCGGCGTGTCGGGCACTGCCGATCAACGCCTACGATCGGTACGTGACCTTGACGACCTCTGAGCGCTCCGGCGACCGGTCGATGGTCAGTCCCGGGCCCACCGTTGCCGCGCGCGACTGGTTCCACGACACCGATGCCCGACGCGGTTGGATCGTCACCGTCGTCATCACCGTCATCTGCGCGATCACTCGGTTCACGATGTTGCGTTACCCCACCGACGCGGGAACCCCGGTCTTCGACGAGAAGCACTACGCACCGCAGGGGTATCAGGTACTGACCGGCGGCGGCCTCGAGGACAACCCAGCGTACGGCCTCGTGGTACATCCGCCGGTCGGCAAACAGTTGATCGCCGTCGGGGAAGCGTTGTTCGGCTACAACGGGTGGGGTTGGCGTTTCTCGTCGGCCGTGGCCGGAACCCTGTTGGTACTGCTGGTCATTCGGATCGTGCGACGGCTCGCCCGATCGACTCTCGTCGGTGCGATCGCAGGGATTCTGCTGACCGTCGACGGCGTGACGTTCGTCAGCAGCCGAATAGGCATGCTGGACATCTTTCTCGCTCTCTTCGTCACTGCTGCACTGGGCTGCTTGGTGGTCGACCGCGACGACATGCGACGGCGTCTGTCGAGGGTGCGGGCCGAAGGTCGAATCGATGCCAGTGTGCTGGGGCCGCGAATGGGCGTGCGCTGGTGGAGATTCGGGGCCGGCGTCATGCTGGGTCTCGCCTGCGGCACCAAGTGGTCGGGTTTGTACTTCATCGCGTTCTTCGGATTGCTCAGTGTGGCATTCGATGTGGCGGCGCGGCGGTCCTACGGCGTCGCACGCCCGTGGCGCGGAACAGCGTTGCGCGACATCGGTCCTGCGCTGTACGCGCTGGTGATCGTTCCGATCGCGGTGTATCTGATGACCTGGTGGGCGTGGTTCACCTCCGAGACCGGCGTGTATCGACACGAGGTCGGCAGTGGCGTCGGCGCAGGCGGTCCGTTCTCGTTCGTGCCCGACGCGCTGCGGTCCCTGTGGTTCTACAGCAGCAGCGTGCTGCAATTCCATGAGGGCCTGACCAATTCGGCCGGCAACCGCCACCCCTGGGAATCGAAGCCGTGGACCTGGCCGATGGGCCTGCGCCCGATGCTGTACTACTTCGCCGACGGCGAGAGTGTGTCCGGCTGCTCGGCGTCCTCGTGCGTGAAGGCGATCATGCTGATCGGCACGCCCGCGATGTGGTGGCTGGCACTGCCGATGCTGGCCTGGGTGATCTGGTCGGTGTTCGTCCGACGCGACTGGCGTTACGCAACAGTGCTCGTCGCGTACTCCGCAGCGCTACTGCCCTGGTTCACCACACTCGACCGACAGATGTACTACTTCTACGCGGTGGCGCTCGCGCCGTTCATGGTGATGGGCTTCGCATTGGTGCTGGGCGACATCATCGGCAAAGCCACCGCGTCGGCCGAACGGCGAGGTACCGGACTACTACTGGTGTCCTTGTACCTCGCCGTGGTGATAGCCAACTTCGTCTGGCTATGGCCGATTCTGACCGCTATGCCGATCACGCCGCAGATGTGGCAGCAACAGTTGTGGCTGCCGAGCTGGCGCTGAGCGATCACGACAGCGGGAGTGGAGCCTGCGGAACGACCTAAGCAAGCAGCGCCGTCTTGCCCTTGGTGAGTCCGTCGATGCTGATGCGTCCGGCACCGAATGCGGCGAGCAGCAGCGCGCCGACGCCGAGAGCGACGACCAGTTCGTATCCGTTCTCCGTGGCGAAGACGCCGTTCTCGAAGTGGACGAAGACGGCAGCACCGAGCATGTCCAAGAACAACAGCAGGCCGGCGATGGGAGTGAAGATACCCAGTACGAGCGCACCGCCGCCGACGAGTTCGACGAACGTGGCGAAGTAGGCGGACGCTGTGGGCAGCGGGATGTTCATCATCTCGAAGCTCGCGGCGGTGCCGTCGAGTCCGTAGGTGTTGAGCTTCTGCCAGCCGTGGGCGATGAAAACGATACCCAGGCCGATTCGAGCTACGAGGGCAACGGCGTCGCGGACGACGGTGGAATTCATGACACATCCTTCTGACAGGGCTATACGGGCAGACCAACCCTGACAGAAGTAAGTTGAAGCGTCAACTCAACTACCGCTCGCACCTTTGAGGGCAGATTCGAGGAACGAACGAGCCTGGTCGTCGTCCAGGCCGATGGACCGGACCGTCCTGACGAACTCCGTCGCCGCCCGAGCCGCGATGTCGCGTGACGGATCGCCGCCCGACGCGACGAACGAACCGGATCGGCCCCTCGTCTCGATGATCCCCTGCTGCTCGAGTTCGCGGTAGGTCTTCGCCACCGTGTTCGGCGCGATCTTGAGTTCCTCGGCCAGACCCCTGACCGTCGGAATCTTGGTACCGGCAATGAGATCGCCGGATCTCACCAGGCCCAGAATCTGCATTCGCAGTTGCTCGAACACCGGGGTGGTGTTCGACGAATCGATGTGTACGCGCACGGTCGATGCCCTATCCGAGCGCGTCGACTGCGTCGACGATCGACGTCGGACCGGACGTCAACATCAGCGTCTTGCCCACTGCTGCATCGGTTTCCAGCAACCGAGCGATCACGGCGGCCACGTCGGCGCGAGTGACCTCGCCCGAGTCCAGCGGCGGCTCGGTCAGGGACACCGAGTCGGTGGGATCGTCATCCGTCAGCTTGCCCGGTCGCAGAATTGTCCAGTCCAGACCGCTTCGAGCCGAAACATCCTCTTCCGCAGCGGTTTTGGCCTTGATGTAGGCCTTCCAACCGGCGTCCAAGTCCTCGGCGACCGGCTCTCCGGCACCGAACGAGCTGATCAGGACATAGCGGCGAACACCGGCTTTCTCGGCGGCATCGGCCAGCAGCACGGCACCTGCACGATCGACCGTGTCCTTTCGCTCGGGGCCACTGTTGGGCCCTGCACCTGCCGCGAACACGACCGCGTCGGCACCTGCCAGCACTGCGGCCACCTCCTCGACCGAAGCCGATTCGAGATCGATCACCTGCGGCAGCGCGCCCAGCGCGGTGACGGCATCGACGTGGTCGCTGTTACGAATCAGCGACACCGCACGATCTCCGTGCGCTGTGAGCACCTGAGTCAGATGTTGGGCGATCTGGCCGTGGCCACCTGCGATGACAATGCGCTTGTCGGTCATATCGACTACTCCGTTCCTGGCGTGAATCTGTCGGGGTGGCTACCCGCGTGGCAGGATTACAAACATGACCCGTTCGGCAACCGTCTACCACAATCCGCGGTGCAACACCTCTCGCACAGCGCTGAAGATGATCGAGGAAGCCGGGGTGGTGCCGCGGGTGATCCGATACCTGGAGACGCCACCCACCGAGGACGAACTCCGCACGCTTCTCGCCGACGCCGGCCTCGAACCGCGTCAGGCCATTCGAACTCGCGAGAGCATCTACAAGGAACTGGGACTCGCAGGCGCGGACGCCGACACACTGATCGCGGCGATGGCCCAGCATCCGATTCTCATCGAGCGCCCGATCGTGGTGACCGACAAGGGCACTGTGCTCGCTCGCCCCGCCGACAAGGTGCAGACGGTCCTCTAGAGCGCTACAACCTCTCGCGCGACACCGGGCACGACATGCATCGGGGACCGCCTCGCCCCGAGCCCAGTTCCGATCCGGAGATCCGCAGCACCTCGATGCCCGACGCCTCGAGCCGTGCATTCGTTTCGACGTTGCGCTCGTACGCGACGACGACTCCCGGCGCAATGGCCAGCGTGTTGTTTCCGTCGTCCCATTGTTCGCGCTCGGCGGTGACATGGTCGAGTCCGGTATCGATCAACCGCAGCTTGCCGATGCCCATCGCATCGGCGGCCGCCTCGAGAAACGGGTCGGCCCCGCGAATACTGACGCCTGTGTCCTCGCGGTGAATGGTGAAGGCGGACAACGTGTCCTGAATTGCCGGGTACATCACCACCGCGTCGGTGTCCACCATGGTGCACACCGTGTCCAGGTGCATCGACGCGCGCTCCTGCGCGATCGGCACCACCAGCACGCTGTGCGCCAGGTTGTCCTCGAACAGGCTGCGCGCCAACGCTTCTGCACCGGCGGGCGTGGTGCGCTCCCCCACTCCTACGGCCACCACACCCGGGGCGAGCAGCAACACGTCACCACCCTCGACCGGAGCCGTCCGCGACTCGTAGGCGCGCCGCACGCCCCGGAACATCGGATGGAATGCGTAGATCAGATCGGTCAGCGATGTCTCCCGGACTCGGGCAGGCAGAGCCAGCGAGGTGATCGCCACTCGATCGTCTATCCAGAACGACGAGTCGCGGGTGAACAACAGGTTCGGCAGCGGATCGATGACGAAGTCCCCACCGTGATGCATTCGCCGAACCAGCGATGCCCCGATCGGTTGCGGCTCCCCCGTCTCCGCCTCGAGCAATTCGTCGAATGTCATGCCTGCCATCAGGATCTGCGCCAACTCGGCCGCGGGCACACCCCGCAGATGTTGGGCCAGGTCCTCGGCGAGCGACCGGCCGAGCCGTCGGGCATCGACGGCGGCGGAGATACCCTGCATTCGTGCTGCGCCGCTGACCGTCATGGCCTCGGTGAGGAGATCGCCGAGGAGCAGTACCGTGACCCCACGACCACGCAGGAGATCGGCGAACGCGTCGTGCTCGTCCTGTGCTCGATCGACCCACGGCAAACCGTCGAACAGCAGCTGGTCGTTGTTTCGCGGCGTGAGGCGTCGAAGCTCGTCCCCCGGCCGGTGCAGCATGACGGTGCGCAGCACCCCTACCTCGGAGTTCGCACCCAATGGGCCCGCAGCCGCATCGACACTCATGAACGAACGGTAAACCCATTCGTGTGCCGCCGCTGGGATCAGGACCTGAAGTATTGTCGAGGTCGTGCCGATGCCCGAGTGGAACGTCCGCGAATTGACCCCCGGCCAGCTGTCCGAGCGCAGCGGAGTTGCGGTCTCGGCGCTGCACTTCTACGAGAAACAGGGACTGATCAGCAGCCGCCGAACCTCGGGTAACCAGCGCAGATTCCACCGCGAAACTCTGCGACGGGTCGCCTTCATCCGGATCTCGCAGAAGGTCGGGATCCCACTGGCGAACATCCGGCAGGCGTTGAGCGAACTACCGGACGAGCGGACGCCGACGCGCGAGGACTGGGCCAGGCTCTCGACGCAGTGGCATCGCGAACTCGACTCTCGGATAGAGCAATTGACCCGACTTCGGGACAACTTGACCGGGTGCATCGGCTGCGGTTGTCTGTCGCTGGCCGGCTGTGCGCTGGCCAATCCGCACGACGAGCTGTCCTACTCGGGACCGGGTGCGCGCACGTTGGACGTCGATTTCGACGAACCCTCGACTCGACGCGGCTCGAGCAGTTTGGAGAACTGATCGTTTGCCTTCTGCAGTACGAACTCGTAGGGCGGGGCGAACTTTCTCGCGACCCAGTATCCGAATCTGATGTCGTTGGAGGAGTAGACGAGATACTTGCGCTTGGCTATTCCGGCGAGAATGGCATCGGCGACAACCGACGGTTCGACGGCACGCTTCTCGAAACGGTGTTGCAACTTCTGCACGCGCGGATCGTCACGATCGACGCCGGCGATCTGCAGTGTCTGCACCAGTCCGGTCTTGACGCCACCGGGCACCACCAGGCTGACGCCGATTCCGTGACGCTTGAGGTCGTACTTGAGCACCTCGGACACTCCACGCAAGCCGTACTTGCTGGCGCTGTAGGCAGCGTGCCACGGCAGGGGGATCAATCCGGCGGCAGACGAGACGTTGACCAGATGGCCACCGCGTCCAGCCTCGATCATCGGCGGCAGGAACTTCTCGATGATGTGAATCGGCCCCATCAGGTTGACGTCGACCATCGACTTCCAGTGCCGGTGCTCGAGATTCTCGACGGTTCCCCACGCCGAGATACCGGCGACGTTCATCACGACGTCCAGGCTGCCGAACTCGGCATGAATGTCGTCCGCGAATGCGGTGACGGCCTCGAAATCGGACACGTCGAAGGCCAACGAGTGACTGACGGTACCGCCCGCGCGACCGACCAGGTCCACCGTCTCGGCCAAACCGGTGCCGTTGATATCGGTGAGGAAGAGCTCGGCTCCCACTCCCGCAGCAGCGATGGCCGTTGCTCGGCCGATTCCGCTACCTGCTCCAGTGATCAACGTCTTCTTGCCGCGCAGATCGTATGTAGCCATCGAAGCTTGTATCCCCCAGCGGTTGCCACGTGTCAGTTCGATTTCGACCCTACGCGGTGACGACCGGGAGGGTCGTCACAATCTTTGCGACATCTCGTCTCGGTAGTCGGCGATGGTGCGCTCGATGCGCGCAGCATCGTCGTCGGCTCCATGTTTGCGTGCGTCGTCCGCGCGCTGCTGCAGGGTGCCGATCGCCTTCCGGAGCTCGTTGTCCGACATCCGCGGTTGCTGCACAGTGTGTTCCATGTCACACAGTGTGCCCGGCAAACTCGGGTGCGGCAAGCACACCGAGATCACGACATCCTCAGACGGTGACGGATCCCGACGTGATGTTCTCGCGTACGAAACTGGACAGACTCCGCGCCGCGAATTCACGGAAGTAAGCGAGTTTGTCGGTGGGCACCAGCGAGGGTAGGACGGTGTTCCACACCCTCTCCATGCGTGAGGGGGCATCCTCGAGGCGCGACTGAGCCTCGGACACCATCAGGACTCCGGCGAGCATCTCGCACACCAGCAATGCCGCATTGCCCGCGTCCAGATGGTCGGCGACGTCACCGTGCTCGATGGCCCGCTCGAAGAGATGCTCGAAGATGTTTCCCCAGGTGCCGAACACGCTGCCGCGGGCGGTGTCGGATCCGTCGATCTCCATCTGCAACCGGTACATGACGCGAACCAGGGGGTCCGATGCCGCCAGTTCGAGTACCGAATACGAGATTCCGATGACGGACTCGAGGGCCGGGCTGCGACTGTCGACCAAGCCGGCGCATGCAGTGGACACGCGCTCGTGACCCTCGTCGACGATCGCACGGGCCAGCTCTTCCTTGGACGCGAAATGGAAGTACAGCGCACCCTTGGTCACACCGGACTGCGCTGACACCTGACTCAGCGTGGCATTTGCGTGCCCCACCTCGAGAAAGAGATCTGCTGCAGCGCGCAGTGCGGCCGCTCGTGTGGCTTCTGCCCTGAGTTGTCTCACCATGTTGGAACACCCCTGCTCTGTCGACCTTGCCATGACATCGACGCTCTGTACGCGCTGGCCATCCGTCGGCCGATCGAGGTGAACATCGAATTCACTTCGCCATATCGGACTGTCAGCGCTCGCCTATAGTAACCGGTTCGGTGGCGACTTTGTGATTCGAAAGTGACAATTACATGAAGAAGGGCTCGATTACAAAACGATTGAAATGAAAAGTTCCACTTCTCCAGTATTCGTAACGACTTCGACTTCCTCTTTGTAGGCGCGAAATATCGATCCGGACATAACGCACTCGTCGACCTGAGCCCACACGTCCTCGATCGGATCCGCCAGAGTGCCGCTGGGCACGAACACTGCGAACACGCCGGTCGGTACCGAGACGAACACATCCCCGACGGCGACGTCACCGGGCGAGTCCACCGAGACCGCGACAACCGCATTGACCGTGCCGTGCGGATCCGGGACGTACACCGTGCTCACCTGGGTTGCGTCGGTATGCTTCTCGCGCACCCGGTCTCGCAGAAAACGCATCCATTCGCTGCCGCTCGATTCCGCGCCGGGCTCCACGCGCGGAGCCACCAACCCACTGAACAGCTCTGCGCTGCGTGCCGTGACGCGGAAGGTCATCACGAACCGCCGGGCGCTGTGATCGCCAGATAGAGGTCGATCTTGTACGCGTGCGGATAGCACTCGTAATCGCCGGTGAACGATCGCACGATATCGCCCTGCTCTTCGGCATGATCGATCTGAGTCCACAATCGGGTGAGAACCTCGGGGAAATAGCCCACCGCAGAAAAACGCGCATATTTCGCCGCGGGCACTTTCGCGACCAGATGTCCGCGCGCAACTTGACCGAGCGAAGTACACAGATAACCGACTACCTGCGTATTGTACGAGCCGATACCGGGGGCGAAGTCGGTGTAAATGGAAGCGAGCGGACCGGAGGTCTCCTGATTGAGAACCGCGGACCACGCTTGATCGAGTGCCGGGTCGTTGAGGCGTCCCAGCGCCCGTTTGGGGCTGCGAACGGGAAGACCCGCGACCCACGTTTCAGCGAGGTCGACGATCTCGAACGACATTCACACTCCGTAGAGAAGTTGCAGGGGCAGATCCTGTGTTCGGAACCGGCCCGTTCACAATATCGCCCGTCAATCTACCGGCGCGACTGGTGGGTGGACCGTCAATCGGTCAACCATACTTCGCACCCGTTTCGATCCCCGCAACAGCCGCCGCCGACGGTTCCTCTTCCCGAGATCACGAGGTGGCGTCGGAGCCCCTCGACCGGCCTACCGCGTCGTACGTCCTACCGTGCACGTTCGATTTCAGCACCGATAACTCGTCCCGTGCCTGCACTTGTCGAATACGCGACACCCGAAAACCGGTACGGACCATCGATCCCGCGAACGACCCGTTTCCGTGACCCCGCATTCCCCGAGGTAGGAACGGGAGAATTGTCGATGAATTTATTTTCCGCGCGCCGCGGCAGCATAACTCTCGTCGCGAATGCTTGACAGATCGCCCACAGATGTAGCGCCAACTTCGGAATGCGAGACCGGGAGAATTCGAGATTCGCATGAGGACAGAATTCGTGTCAGTGGCCAATGCGCCGTGTGCAGAATCAGGTCCGAAATCAGCAATCTGCGCAACCAACCATTGGCCAGCCCATGATGGGCCCACGTGCGATACGAGCTCTGGACGTAGTGCCGGTACTCGAGCGGTGGCGTCAGCAGCCTGCGTCCGGACACCTTCACGCGCATCGGCTCGATCTGCGCGATCCGCAGACCTCCCTTGTTCAGGCACAGCGACAGATCGATGTCCTCGTGCAGGTCGGTACGCAGGCTCGTACGACCGCGAACGGCTTCCCACGCAGATCTGCGGATCGCGAAATTGTTGCCCGATGCGGCAGAAACCCACTGCTCGGAAGGCCTGTTACGGACGGAACGGTCGACGAACGCCCGGTACGGTCGTGCCCACGGGGAGTCGTAGAGGTAGATCGGCCCGGTGACTGCGACGTAGTCGAGTCGGCGATCGAAGAAGTCGAGTACCGAGTCGACCCAGCCGGCCTCGACCCGGGTATCGGCGTCGATGCGGCCGATGATCGACCCGGAAGCGTGATCGAAACCGGTGTTACGTGCGTGTACGACGCCGCGCTCGGACTCCCGCAGCAGAACCACCTGCGGAAATCGCCGCGCGTATTCTGCGACGATGGCCGCGGTGTCGTCGGTCGAATTGTTGTCGACGACAATGATTTCGCGAATGCGTTCGCGCTGAACGAGCAATGCATCCAGGCATTCGCGCATATGAGCCGACTCGTCGAACGCAGGCACAACAATGGAAAGACTATTCACAACGCCAACCCCTGACACATTTTTGGCAATCGTGTAGCTCGATTTCCTCACACGGTGAACGCATTTGATTTCGAGCCGCTGACGTTGACGATGCTACATCATTACTTCAAGAAAAGAACCCGTCGAATTATTCGGACTTTATGGATCAGAATTCAGAATTCGGCGGAAGTATCAATCTTTGCATTGCCTCCCAATCGCGAAAATCGGCGTTGTCCCCGATCCATTGCTCCGCTGCGGGAAGGTCGTTCAACTCTCGGCGACGACGCGCCGGAGAGCCGACGTACACACCGTCCGGTTCACAATCTCGCGTCACCAGCGAGTTCGCCCCGATGATGCATCCGGCACCGATGTGTACGCCCGGCATCACGACGACGCCGGACCCGATCCACGCTCCCGGACCGATCACCACCGACTCTCCCCGCAATGCGCCTGCGCGGTGACCCGACGGCCCGGTCTCGTGAGTACTGGTGAGAATGCGAACGTGATCCGCGATGAAGACATGATCACCGATCACGATGTCGGCAACGGTGTCGAAGTAGCAGCCGAAGTTCACGAACACGCCGGTGCCCAACCGAACCGATGCCTGTCCTTGAATCATCGAGCCGCCGTACATCAGGCACGGACCGGTTGTCCGCACCCCGGCGGGCCGCATGACCGATGCGCGCAGCACAGCAGGCAGGAACGGCACATTTGCCAACGAGACGAAGGTCGCCTGACGCATCTGAGCCAGGGCCCAGCGGACGTCCGACGGGCTACGCATCCAGTCGCGGACACGCGCGCCGGCCGTCACGCGGCGGCTCGCATCCGTTCGTCGGACTCGGCTCGATCGTCGACCGGCAATGCCCGGCACGGTACTGCTGCGAACAGTCGTGAGATCGGCCACCGCAGTGTGTGCATCAGCCAGTCCATGGCCACGATGCGACCGAGCTTGCGCGACGCGAGACCGTGCGCCTTGTACGAGCGGTAGCCCGCCAACGCATAGTGGACGTACTTCGCCGGCGATGTCGTCGCGCGCCGACCGGATACCGCGGCCTTCATCCACCCGTTCTGAGCAACAGGCAGACGCTCGGCGGCCAGGCACAGGCACAGGTCGATGTCTTCGTGCACGCAGGTTCGCTCACTGACCGCACCGCGAACCGCACGCCAGGCGGATGCGCGGATCGCGAAGTTGTTGCCCGATACCGCGAGGGCCGAGCGCACCGACGGCTCACGTCGTTCGGCGCGCGAGTGCATCCACGCGAGCGGTCGAGCCCAGGGGGATTCGTACAGGAACGTTCGGCCGCCGGTAGCGGCGACGGAGGAATGCTCGTCGAAGAAATCGACGATCGAGCGCGCCCACCCGGGTCGAACACGAGTATCGGCGTCGATTCGACCGATGATCGACGAGTCCACCAGGTCGAATCCGGTGTTGCGAGCATGGACCACGCCGCGATTGGGCTCGTGCACCAACACGACCTTGTTCGTCACCGCGCGAATGTTGTTCACCAGCTCGAGCGTGCCGTCGGTCGACCCGTTGTCCACGACGACGATGCTGTCGATAGCGTCGCCCTGATCGAGCAGCAGCGTCAAGCATTCGCCCA
This sequence comes from Rhodococcus sp. 14-2483-1-2, assembly GCF_002259405.1. Lineage (GTDB taxonomy): Bacteria > Actinomycetota > Actinomycetes > Mycobacteriales > Mycobacteriaceae > Rhodococcoides. The sequence continues at coordinate 55,132 of NZ_NPFW01000004.1, forward strand.
GATGGTCGACCTCATCGAGTACCGGAATTACCACACTGAGAGTGTTCATTTCGATCCCCTGACAAATTTCGACATTTCAATTCTGCACAGCAACGGCTTCGAACCTACGACATGTTCCGGTAATTGCCTAAAGATGTCCCCATTGCATATCCGCAGCTCACCGCCCTGAAAGATTCTGCAAGTCGGGTCGCGCCGCTTCAAGCAATCGAATAGAAGGTTTCGCGCGGCAATTCTGCAATCGGGGTTTATCGAGTCGAGTCTTCTGGAATCGAATCCCGAACCGACCACCTAGTTCGGTCGATACAAATGCATTCAGAATTCACTTCGCGGTCGCACTCGTCCCGCCGTTGCCGGACAACGAAAAAACCGCCACTCGGGTGAGTGACGGTCTTCGTGTGGGTGGAGCTGAGGGGAATCGAACCCCTGACCTTCTCGATGCGAACGAGACGCGCTACCAACTGCGCCACAGCCCCTTTGCCGTCGTGCCGACCGGCTGGGTAACTCTAGCAAAGCCGTTTCCGGCGTTGTCTACGCGCCCTGGGCTCTGCGCATGTCCCGGTCCTCGTCACGACGTGCCTGGAACGGCTCCTCGTAGTGATCGAGATGCTCGAATTCGGGATCCTCGTCGTCGATCTCGAGTACCACCGCGCCGGGGCGACGCAGACGTTGCGGGACGAGCTCGAGCTCGTCGTCGGTTTCCGACTCGACGCCGAGGCGGGATCGGCCCATCCGGGTGAGCCGACGCCTGCGCACCTCTTCCTCGATCTGCACCTGACGACGCAGGTAGTACAGGTAACCGGCGAGGACGGCGACGGACAGTCCACACAGCCACCAGATCGTCGGGGAGACGATGAAGGCCAGGGCCGCGGTGGTGATCGCCGCGAACACGAGCCCGAGAACTGCGCGCTGCCGAAATGCGTAGCGCGCGGCCCGGGCAATCGCGTCGGCCTCGGGATCGAAGCCGCCGCGACCGCGTCGGCGAGGAACGAAATCGTCGTCGACGACACCGGGTTCGTGCGCGGGCGAACTTCCACGCGGTGCATCCGTGTCCGGTGCCTCGCGATCGAGGTCGCTGTCTGCTGCGTGAGTGTCCATCGGGTCCTCCGCGGTACCGGGTAGATCGGGTGAGTCTGGACGAACAGTCGCAATCGTGGGGCCGAAGATCTCGCGAGCCGGCGCGGAGACTCTCAGGTCGTCCTCCGGTCGCCAGTCGGGATCACTGCGGTGGCCGGTCGCGGGGCCGCGCTGCTTTCGCTTCGTGCCACCCCGATGCAGCACGCGTGTGGCGAGCGCAGCGTCCGTCGTCTGCATGATCTGCGGACGCTTGGTCATCAGCATGGGCAGAAGAACGAAGAGCCAGACGGCCACGAGACCGATCCAGATGATCGAGTTCGGCATCGGCGTTGTTCTCCTCCCTTTCGGCGACGGCGACAGTGAAAGACGTTCTCAGGCTATGCGGAAGACGAACGAGAACCATGCAGACGCGCCGACCCGAATTACACTCCTGTCACTTTGACAACACGAGTGCCCGTGCCGAAGCAGCGGAAATCAGGCCCACGCAGCCCGACCCGCGCGAACCAACCGATCGACGACGGTTCCCTGCACCTCACCCGAGGTGATCGCGACGAGCTTGTGATCGCGCCATTCGCCGTCGACGTCCAGGTACTTGTAGAGCAGTCCTTCTTCGCGAAAACCGACGTTGCGCAGAACTGCCTGACTCGCAAGGTTCTCCGGTCGCACCGTCGCTTCGACACGATGGAGTCCGACGGGACCGAAGCAGTGGTCGAGCCCGAGTGCCAGAGCCGCGGTCGCCACACCCTTGCCGTTGACCTCTTTGGACACCCAGTACCCGATCCACGCCGATCGGAGTGCTCCCCGCACGATGTTGCCGGTGGTGATCTGACCACAGAATTCGCCGTCGACCTCGATCACCAACGGCAGCATGTGTCCCTTGCGGGCCTCGGACTTGAGCCCCGAGCACAGGCTCGGCCACGAGGAGATGTGATGGCGTGAGTTCCAGCTGCCTTCCCCGCTGGGTTCCCACGGTTCGAGGTGGGCGCGATCCGCTGTGCGGATCCGACTCCAGGCGGCCGCGTCGCGCATCCGTACCGGCCGCACGGTGACGGTTCCGCCGGCCACTCTCACTGGACCCAATTTCGCCGGCCAACCTGGGTGGCTCGACCACGTTCGCGGCATCCGTCGATGTTATGCGCTACGCGCAGTGGCGTGGTTATGCGCCCTCCGCGGCACTCGAACGTGCCACTGGTGTCAGCCTCGTTGCGCGAGGAACGAGACCTTCACTTCTTCGCCGGTTCGGATTTCGGTGACCTCGGGATCGATGACGACCAGGCAGTTCGCCTCGGCGAGTGTCGCGAGCAGATGCGAGGACGATCCGGGTGCGCCGCCGAGCGCCTGAACCAGATATTCGCCTGTTCCCTCGTCGCGCATGAGCTGGCCGCGAAGGAATCCCTTGCGGTCCTCGATCGAGGTGATCGGCGCGACGGTTCGTGCGGTGACGGTCCGCCGCATCGGCTGCCGTCGGCCCAGAGCGATACGAATCAGCGGACGCACCATGACCTCGAACACCACGAGCGCGCTGACGGGGTTGGCCGGCAACAGAAAGGTGGGTACTTCGTCGCGTCCGAGTTGACCGAAGCCCTGGACGGATCCGGGGTGCATGGCAACTCGCTCCACTTCCATGTCACCGAGTTCGCCGAGCGCCTCACGCACACCGTCAGATGCGCCGCCGCCCACTGCTCCGGCGATGACCACGATCTCGGATCGAATGAGCTGACCCTCGACCACCTCGCGCAGTCGCTTGGGATCGGTGCTGACGATCCCGACGCGGTTGACGTCGGCTCCGGCGTCGCGTGCTGCGGCGGCCAGCGCATAGGAGTTGACGTCGTACACCTGACCGGGCCCCGGGGTCCGGTCGGTGTCGACCAATTCGCCGCCCACGGAGATCACCGACAGCCGCGGCCGCGGATGCACCAGCACCTTGTCGCGCCCGACGGCTGCGAGCAGTCCGACCTGAGCTGCGCCGATGATCGTGCCTGCGCGAACCGCCACGTCACCGGGCTGCACGTCGTCGCCGATCTTTCGGACGTAGTCGCCCGAGCGCACCGGACGGAACACTTTGACGCGGGCGCGACCGCTGTCCGTTCGATCCAGCGGCAACACCGCGTCGGCCAGCGTGGGCAGCGGCGCGCCGGTGTCGACTCGCACTGCCTGACGCGGTTGCAGCCGGATGGGTTGACGCGACCCGGCGGACACCTCGCCGACGACGGGAAGCGTCAGATCGATGCGTTCGTCGTCCTCGTTGCGCAGGTCGGTGCCCGCGGCCGCCACATCGACGCTCCGTACCGCGTAGCCGTCGATCGCTGCCTGGTCGAAACCGGGAAGGGGACGCTCGGTGACCACTTCCTCTGCACACAGCAGGCCCTGTGCTTCCGAGATGGCGACCCGAACAGGCCGTGGAGCCACCGCCGCGGCGGTCACCCTGGTCTGCTGATCTTCGACCGAGCGCATCTGGCCCTTCCTCTATGGCATCGACCCGCGATGCTATTCGTACGTGGTCAGTTCCGGCGCCCAGCTGTCGCTCAAGCGTTCGTTCAGCCATTCGCGCAGCGCTGGGCCGTAGTCGTCACGTTGTAGAGCAAAGTCAACCGCAGCGCGCAGGTATCCCCCGGGATTTCCGAGGTCGTGTCTCGATCCGCGGTGCACCACCACGTGCACGGGATGGCCTTCTTCGATGAGCAACGCAATGGCGTCGGTGAGCTGAAGCTCACCGCCTGCACCTGGCTTGATCCGTCGCAGAGCGTCGAATATCGCGCGGTCGAGCAGGTAGCGGCCCGCCGCAGCCAGGTTGGACGGGGCGTCCTCCTGCTTGGGCTTTTCGACCATACCGGTGACCTTGAGGACGTTCGGGTTGACCGCGTCGGGCACGATCTCGACGGAGAAGACGCCGTAGGAGGAGACCTTGTCGTCGGGGACCTCGATGGCGCACAACACCGAGCCACCGCGCTTGGCGCGCACGCGGGCCATGACGTCGAGCACACCGCGGGGCATCACCAGATCGTCGGGGAGCAGAACGGCAACGGAATCCTCGTCGTCGTCGAGGACTTCCTCGGCGCAGGCGACGGCATGCCCGAGTCCGAGCGGCTCGTGCTGAATGACCGACTGGACGTCGAGCAGACCGGGGGCGACCCGCACCTTCTCGAGCATCTCCAGCTTGCCGCTGGCTTCGAGCTTGTTCTCGAGGACGAGGTCCTCGACGAAGTGGGCGACGACGCCGTCCTTGCCCGGGGACGTGACGATCACGAGTCGCTGCGCGCCGGAATCTGCGGCTTCGCCTGCGACGAGCTCGATACCGGGAGTGTCGACCACCGGAAGCAGTTCTTTCGGAACGGTTTTCGTGGCCGGCAGGAACCGGGTACCCATGCCCGCTGCGGGAACGATGGCCGTGCGGAAGTGCACGGGCGTGGCGGCGGTCGTCGCTGTAACGGCTTCTGTCATGGTGCTCACCCTATCCATGGTTTCTGGTGATCTGCTCGCCGTGTGCTGCGTTTTACCCCCGAGTGCATATCGTTGAACGACGGCACAGGAAGGGAGGACGAATCGTTGTGAGCGTTCCCGAATTCACGGAGAACACGTCCAAGGATCGATGGCGAAAGCATGTTCTCGCCGAACGCCGACTGCTCGACGGTGCGCAACGCGCAATGGAATCCTCTGCACTCTGTCACGTCCTCGGCGAATTGGCGGCCGAACACCCGGTCGTGGCGGCATACGTTCCCGTCGGCCGGGAGCCCGGTTCCATCGAGATGCTCGACGCGATGGCGGCGGCCGGGTCGACCGTGCTGCTTCCGAGTGCGCACGAGCCCGGTCCGTTGCGCTGGGCTCGGTACGACGGACGCGAATCGTTGGTGACGGCCCCGTTCGGTTTGTTGGAACCATCGGGACCGACGCTCGATCCCGAGGCGGTGTCCGCGTGCACTCTGGTGCTGATCCCGGCGCTGGCCGTGGACCGGAGCGGAACCAGGTTGGGCCGAGGCGCGGGCTTCTACGACCGCACCCTCGACCTGTGCAGACCCGACGCCGTGCTGGTCGCGGTGGTGCGCGAGAGCGAAGTGGTCGATCGTCTACCTGCCGAGCCGCACGACCGACGGGTGACGCACGTTCTCACCGCGGGCGGCGGGCTCGTACGCTTGGGTACGGAATAACGCTAGGATTCGATTCGTTGGCACTCCTGACTGTAGAGTGCTAATGCTCTCCCCAGTTTCGACAGTTTCGACGAACAGACAAGACACCGGCGGTGTTCGGCCTCGGCCAGCAGAGCGGCGAATTTCCTCGGTGACCAGCGCGGAGGAAACACGATGCCCACTTACTCATACGCATGCACCGAGTGCGACAACCGCTTCGACATCGTTCAGTCCTTCACCGACGACACACTGACGGTGTGCCCCGCGTGCTCGGGCAAGCTTCGCAAGCTGTTCAACTCCGTCGGCATCGTCTTCAAGGGCAGTGGCTTCTACCGCACCGACAGCCGGGGTGGCTCGGGTACCGCCAGCGAAGGCGCGAGCGAGAAGAAGTCCGATGCTGCTGCCGCGAAATCGGACAGCAAGACCGACTCGAAGCCCGCCGAGAAGAAGTCCTCGGATTCGTCGTCGTCGAGCAGTACCTCGTCGTCGTCCACCACGAAAGCTGCTGCCAGCCAGTAGCTTTCAGCTTCATCCACAGGCCGGGCCGTTATCCACAGCCCGGCCTTTTCGGTGCCCGAACCGGCACGGCCACCGATAGCGTTTTCGCCATGGCTGCCGGCAAGAATCGACTCGACTCGACGCTGCTCGATCGCATCACCCTGCGTCCGGCGTGGGTCGGATCCACCACATTCAGACGGATCGCGGCCGGCGTGCTGGTCGCGGTCGCACTGGTGCTGTTCCTCGACGACGCTGCCGGCGACGACCGAGTCCGGGTGATCACCGCCGGACGCGATCTGACACCCGGCACCGTACTGACGCCGGCCGACGTCGTGGTTGCCGAATGGGACCGGGCGAACGTCCCCGAGGGCGCACTCGTCGAATCCGACGCCGTGGAGGGCCAGACACTGACCGGCCCCGTCCGAGCGGGCGAATTGCTCACCGACGTACGGCTACTCGGATCTCGGACCGCCACGACGGCTCTGGGGACCGAGGCACGCGTCGTACCGGTGCATCTCGCCGACGCCGCGGTGACCGACCTGCTGAGGGAAGGCGACCGCGTCGACGTGTTGACGGTCGAGTCTCAGGAGGACCCGAACGCGGTGCCCGCAGCGCGGGTGCTGGCGTCGGGAGCGATGGTCGTGCTCGTGTCCGCCGACGCCGGTGGCAATCGGCAGCGCGACCGCGTCGCACTACTGGCTCTACCGACGAACGACGCGACGACAGTGGCAGCCGCCTCGTTGGTCAGCGCGCTCACGGTCACCCTGCACTAACGTTTCTCGAGACAGAACAAACCGAACGTTGGGAGAAGGGCTCATGCTGAAGGGCTTCAAGGACTTTCTACTGCGCGGCAATGTCGTGGACCTCGCAGTTGCCGTGGTCGTCGGCGCGGCATTCACGGCGATCGTCACCGCATTCACGACGAACGTCATCAATCCCCTCGTCGCTGCCCTCGGTGGCAGCAACGAATACGGATTCGGGTTTCAGATCACGTCGTCGCCGGAATCGTTCGTCAACGTCGGCGCAGTCATCACCGCGATCATCAATTTCGTCATCATCGCGGCGGTCGTCTACTTCGTACTCATTCTCCCGGTGAACACCGCGAAGAAGCGCTTCGTGAGCCAGCCGGAGAAGGAACTGAGCGACGTCGACGTGCTGGTACAGATTCGCGACATCCTCGCGGGGGGAACCGCGGCCGGACAGAAGCTTTCGACCGCAGCCGACACCACGGGCGGTAGCGGCGAGGCAATGGACGCAGCCCCGGATCTCGGTAAGCATTCCAAGGACTGACACCGGCCTGCCTTCGACGAATGAATGCGCCATTCACGCTGTCAAACAGCGTGAATGGCGCATTCATTCGTTACGGGGTGCCGAATTTCGGCGGTGGCATCAACCGATGCTGAACGGCTGTCCCCACAGCGTGGTGGACGCCGTGACGGCATCGTTCTCGATGGTGACCTTGACGTACGAACGGGCCTCTGCGTAACCGGCGCATCCAGCGACGCTCAGGGTCTCGTCGGCGTAGGTGTAGCCGCCGCCGTTACCGTCGAACGAGAAGTCGTTCGATACCTCGGTGGCGACCGTGACGCCGTCGATCTCGGCGGACTTCTCGTCGGCCACGAGCTTGACGTCGTTGAACTGGCCGGGGGCGAGATTCAGCTCGACGCCTGCACCGATGTCGTAGGTGTTCGGCTGAGTGCGGTTGATCGTCAGTGAGCTCAGGTCGCCCGGCTCCAGGCCGATGGTGTTGCCCTGGCCGAAGGACGCGTTTCCGTCGGCACCGATCGCGGCGCTGAAATCCACCTGGCAGCCGACCAGGAAGCCCGGCTCGATGGATCCGCCACTGGCATTGGACGTCTCGACGGTGTAGTTACCGGTGACCCACACGTTGCGCTGGGTGGGCGTGGCACCCATCGACGGCGAGATCAGCGCACTCTGGCCGAATCCCTTGACGGTGACGGTGGTTCCGTCGATCAACGTCTTGCTGATCTCGTTGTCCTGCAGTGGAACGAAGGTGTCGGCGTTGGCCGCTCCGGCGGACAGGAACCCGATGGCGACGGCGCCGACGGCTCCCGCTGCAGCGATCTGGAATCCACGCCGCATGGTGGTGGTGTTCTGCATAGCTACCCCTTTTGGGAAAGTGAAACGCGCTCTAGGCGAGGGTGAGTGAAGTGGTGGGATGTTCAGCCGAGGCTGAACGGCTGGCCGTAGAGCGTGCCCTTGTAGCGGTAGTTGCCGGTGAGTTCGAGTGTGGTGTACGAGCGAGCCTGCGCGTAGCCGCCGCAGTTCTCGACGGAGATTCCGACGTCCTGGTACTGGATTGCGGTGAACGGGCCCTTGACGTCCTTGCTGCCGAGCTCGACCTGCGCCACTTCCTTGTCCTTGATGGGGACGTTGACTCCGACGCCGCCCTCGAACTTGTTGGTGGTCTCGCCTTCTCCGCCGATGAGGAACGGGATGGGGAACAGCGTGATGATGTTGGTGTTGCCACCTTCGATACCGAAGCCCGCGTTCATGTCCAGGCTCAGATCGTCCATGTCGAGCTGGCAGCCGACGAGGTAGCCGGTCTTCAGGGTTCCGGTCACGCCCTCGGGAGCGTCGGCGGTAGCGGTGCCGGTGACCCAGCCGTTTCGGTTGAGAGGATTGTTCGCGATCGCGGGCGAGATGACAGCCGATTCGTCGACGTGCGAGATCTTGTACGGACCCGCAACCTTCTCACCGTTCGGCAATGGAACGAACGTATCGGCGTTGGCTGCGCCGACCGAGAGCATTCCGATGGCAACGGCCGACGCCGCGCTCACTGCTGCGATTCGACTTACCTTGCGCAGCACGGAGTGACGAATATTGTTCATGATTCCCCTCATATGACCGGCCGATGCCCCGTCCGACGGCCGGACCGATCGGGAGACATCTTTTCTCGCAGAAGAATACTGTACAAATCGACACGAAGCATCCACAACGGACGCAATACCGATGCATGTTTCGGCAGCTCACAGATACTTTCCCTGCTTGCGCTACCCAAACAGCGCCTGCGCTCGCAACCTGGCGTCCGTATTCGGATCGATCGCTCGAATTGTGCTGACACAAAGCAAGGAAAAGACACCCGAAATACACAATGCATGCAACAAAACGAATCGAGTATCGACGTCGGCATGATCCGACGATCTTTTCCACACGCCATTCATTCGACCGACACGACGATGCCCTGCAATCCGTGGATTGCAGGGCATCGTCGACTATTTTCCCCGAACTAGAACTTCAACAGCGGAAACTCGTCGAGCGTGACGGCAGTGCCATCCGCTTCACACGCCGAGGCAACGGCATTCGAATTGTCGACGAATTTCTGGCCGGATTCACTGTCCGGCTCGGACAGCTCCAGCGAATCGCCGGGCAGATCGGCCACCAGGGTCGTCAGAGCATTCTTGACCTCGCCTGTCGCCTGCTCCGACTGCGTGGTGAATTCGCTCAGCGACGCGGCCTTGTCCGCGGTCCATTTCTCGACACCGGCCTGATCGGTGGGCACCGCTTCGACGGTGGCGACAAAGGCATTGTGCGACGTCGCGAAGGACGTGCAGGTATCGGCATTCTCGCCCGATGCTGCATCCGAGGAATCACTGCCACAGCCGGCCAGGAGTAGAAATGCCGCGCAGGCTGCGGCGGAGAGAGCTTTCTTTTTCATTGTCGGTCCCCCGGACCCCTTCTCGCAGGCAGTACCGAAGCACTGTCCTGCGGTGTCGATTCGTTCGGTTCTGCTGGTACACAGCAATCAGGCCCGCCCGGGAAACCCGGGCGGGCCCAATCGATTTCGGCTAGGTCAGCCGAAGGTGCTGCTGTTGATCAACCGATCGAGATCAGTTGAAGGTCCACGGGGTGCCGTACGTGACAGCAACGTCACCGGTGGAGCTGGTGACGGAGACGTACGGACGGACGCGGACGTTACCGAGGATGCCGGTAGCGGTGCCGTGAGCGTTGGCGATCTGGATGGTGCCGGAGGGGCCTGCGGCGTCACCTTCGGTGCCCTGGATGTTGCCCGAGGCAGCGGTGGCGTCGACGATGCCGGGTCCGGGAGCGATCTCGGCCTCGAAGCCGACGGACGGGAGCAAGTCACTGGTCGAAACGTCGACGGTCGATCCCTCGGTGCCGATCGCGTTGATGCCGAGGCTGATGTTCGGGGTGGTGTAGCCGAAGGTGATCGATCCACCGAGGCTCATCGGGTAGCCGACCTGGTAGCCGATGGCGACGGTGCCCTCGAAGTCGTCGGCGTCGGGACCGGTGACGGTCCAGCCTGCGACGCCGTTGGCGAACCACTCACGGGTGAGCGGGTTGCCGTCGAGCGGCGAGACGCTGTTGATGAAGGTGTCGGACAGCGAGACGGTGATGACGTTGCCGTTGGCATCGACGACCGTGTTGGTGCTGTCCACTGCAGCGGACGCGGTTCCGGTACCGAGTACCAGACCGACGACCGACGCGCCGGCGACAACCGCAGCGCTCATGGACTTGAGTCCCCGGCTACGCCGCGACTTCTGGATCTCCGTCATTTATTCCTCATCATGTTCAGTCCCAGCACGGTGTCGCACAGGGAAGCTTGTGGCTTTCACCCTCGAACTGGATCGCCTGCATCAGTGCAGACGGGCCCGAGCCGGATGCGACCGTTTCGGCCTCATCCTGTTGTTCAGTTCCGAGATGAAGGGCGCGGTACCGGTTGGTCCCACGCCCTCCCTTGGAAGCTGAGGGGAACATTAGAGGAGATGCCGGATCGTGACAATCCCTACGTTTGCGACCGGAATGTTGCCGCGGCGTGATGTGTTTCCGCCGCGTGAACAAGTTTCACATCGATGTTAGCGATAACCCGCGTCACAGCATCTCTCGCGAGGGTCGAACCGTTACAGATGCCGCACACGCGTACACCGCCCTTGATGTGGGACAACTCCGCGCCGGGCATGCCCCGATCGACCGGTTCGCCCGTTCTGCACCACGCTCGACTCGGACCCTTTCGGGCGTCGCGGGTGGGTCTACTGCCGAGTAGCTCGCTAACGGCAGGTAAACGAGTAACTAACAGACCTGTCATTCCGGCCCGGTAAATGTGTCGTGGATCACATCAGAAGTAATGAGGTGGTCGCTGTTGCTTCAACCATTCGTCCGAGGACGGGCCGCCGGATTCGGTGCCTGCACCGTCTCCTCGCTCGTCTCCGGTCGTCTCCGGCAGAACCTCGCCGAAGATGCGAGCGAGCCGGGCCCGTTCTGCTCGGGCCCGGCTCGCATCGTCTTCGGCCGATCGATCGTCGTTCGGCTCGTTGCTCATCGGTATCGCTATGCGTCCAATCCGGACAGCTCGGCGATGACCTGACTCGCCAGTGGCGTCAGCGTCGCCATCCCGTCGCGAATCGCAGCCCGCGACGAGGCCAGATTCACCACCAGGGTGCTTCCGGACACCCCGACCAGCCCACGGGACAGACCTGCGTCCAGCGAACCGGCCGCGAGTCCCGACGATCGCAGAGCCTCGCTGATACCCGGAATCTCGCGGTCGAGCACCTCCGCGGTGACGTCCGGGGTGACGTCGCGCGGCGAGACGCCGGTGCCACCGATGGAGACCACCAGATCGACACCGCCGATCACCGCAGTGTTGAGTGCGTTCCGCACGTCCACTTCGTCCGCCGTCACGGCGACGACGCCATCGACGAGAAAACCTGCCTCGGTCAGCAGTTCCGTGACGAGCGGGCCCTTCGAGTCCTTCTCGGTACTGTGCGCTGTTCGGTCGTCCACGATGACGACCAACGCGCGCCCTGCCAGTGGTGCGTCGAGTTCCATACCGCTCACCGTAGTAGTAAGGCCTCCACCCGGCTCACGCTGTGCATAAATCGTTGCAACCGTCCCGTGCCTGCCCGCTTCCCGCAACATCAGCGACCGCCCGGGAACGACGGGACCTGGAACGGCAGTTGCTGTTCCTGCTGTTGCGTCTGAGTCTGCTGCTGGGCCGCAGCTGGCTCGGCGGTGCCGAGCGTCACAGTCGCCGTCTTCTCGCTGCCGCCGTCGGTGTAGGTGACGGTGACGGAATCACCCGGAGCGTGCGAGCGCACTGCTGCGATCAACGCGTCGCCGCTCGAGACGATGCGATCGTCGAGCTTGGTGATCACCGCGCCCTTGGGGATGCCTGCCGATGCCGCCGGGCCCCCCTCGGTGACCTCGACGACGGTTGCGCCGTTGGCGTCGTCCTGCGACGGCACCTGCACCCCGATCATGGCCTGGGTGGCCTTGCCGGTGGTGGTCAGCTCGTCGGCGATGCGTTTCGCCTGATCCACCGGGATGGCGAACCCGAGCCCGATCGATCCGCTCTGGGCTCCGGATCCCTCGCTGCCACCGAGGGTGGCGATCGCGGTGTTGATTCCGATCAGCTGTCCGTCGGTGTTGACGAGCGCACCTCCGGAGTTGCCCGGGTTGATCGCAGCGTCGGTCTGGATGGCGTCGATCACCGAGTTCTGATTGCCGGACTCACCCGACGTGGAGACCGGACGGTTGAGCGAGGAAACGATGCCGGTGGTGACGGTGCCCGCCAGGCCGAGCGGGGAGCCGATCGCAACAACCTGCTGACCCACTTCGAGGTTCGACGACGATCCGAGTTCGATCGGCGTGAGGTTCGTCTTGCCCTCGGCCTTGATGACGGCCATGTCCGAGACCGAGTCGGCACCGACGATCGTCGCGTCGGCGACCGAGCCGTCGGCGAATGCGACGGTGAGTTTGCCGTTGGCACCCGCGCCCGTCGCGACGTGATTGTTGGTGAGGATCAAGCCGTCGCTGCTGAGAATGACGCCCGAGCCCTCACCTTCCTCCTGCGAACCCTTCACCTGAATCTGCACGACACTCGGCAGCACCTTGTTCGCCACCGCCTGAACCGAGCCGTCGGGGAAGTTGGCGGCAGGCTGAGCAGCGGTGACCGTGGAGTTCAACGAGTTGGTCACTCCCCCGCCGTTGCCGTTGGCGTTGTTGGTGGCGATCGCACCGACTGCGCCGCCGATTCCGCCACCGACCAGAACGAGTGCGATGGCACCGGCCACCAGCGCCGAACGACCCGAGCGGGTCTTGACCGCCCCCGGAGCAGAGTTCGATTGCGGCGCAACGTGTTGCGGCTGGGCGTGGGTGTGCTGGGCGGTCTGCGGGTCGCCCTGCTGACCGTACGGCCCGTAGCCGGGCTGATACGGCCCCTGCCCGTAGCCGGCGTACTGCTGCGGGTACCCCTGCTGCGGCGGCTGCGCCCCCGCGTTGTGGGGTGGAGTCTGCTGGGACGGGAACTGCTGCGTCGGGTGCTGGTGAGTGGAATCCTGCTGAGGCGGATGCTGCTGGGCCGAGTAGTTCTGTTCGTCGCCGCGCGAAGCCCGGTCCGACGGATGCTGCTCGCCGCCGGCACCCTGTCCGGTCTGTTCGGATTCGTTACGGTCGTCGCTCATCGTTGCTGCTTCCTTCAGTAGAGACCTCGTCGTAGAGGTCCGCCCGCCTTCTTGCTACTCACTGTGCAGGGCGGTACTGAGAGAGCGCTGAGATCCGGCTATCAGTTTGCCGAGAGTGTCCCGGGATCGGGAGCACCTTCGCCGGGCAACACGATTCGTATCAGCGCGCCGCCGCGCTCGGACACCTCGACCCCGATGGTCCCGCCGTGCTTGACGACCACCTGTCGCACGATGGCAAGTCCAAGACCGGATCCGGGCATCGAACGCGACGCCGTCGAGCGATAGAAGCGCTCGAACACCAGCTCGCGATCCTCCTCGGGAATACCGGGCCCAGCGTCGTCCACCGTCAGCTCCAGCAGACCATCGCCGATCTGCCGCATCGCGATTCGAACCTCACCACCGCTCGGACTCCATTTGGCCGCGTTGTCGAGCACATTCAGCACGGCCCGGGAGAGTCCCGCTTGATCGCCGTAGACGAACCACGGCATCAACGTCGCATCGAAGTCGATTTCGTTGCGACGGCGGCGTGCTCGCTCGAGACTGCGTTCGACTGCGTCGGCGAGGTCGACTCGCTCGAACACCGTCTCCGGTGCATCCTCTCGCGCGAGATCGACCAAATCGCCCACCAGAGTGGACAATTCCTGGATCTGCGCCACCACGTCGGTCCGCAGCTCGGCCATGTCCTCGTCCGGGATGGACGGCGCTCCGGGGCGTCCCGCCGCGATCAGCAACTCCATGTTGGTCCGCAGCGAGGTCAACGGGGTCCGAAGCTCGTGGCCCGCATCGGCGACCAATCTGCTCTGCCTGCCACGAGATTCGGCCAGTGCGCGGAGCATGGTGTTGAAACTCTCGGTCAGACGTGCCAATTCGTCGTCGCCGGTCACCGGGATCGGCGTCAGGTCATCGGTGCGTGCCACCCGTTCCGCTGCTGCCGTCAGTCGGGCGATCGGGCGTAAACCGGTGCGTCCCACGGCCATACCTGCTCCGGCCGCCAGTAGCACTCCGCAGGCACCGACGATCAACAGCACCCACGCCAGACGGTCGAGCACTTCCCCGGTCGGCAGCAGCCTCTGTGCGACGACGAGGGTGCTGCCGTCCTCGGTGCGCAGTGCGAGCACCCGCTGATCGTCGAGCGTGCGCAGCGACGATTCCTGTTCCCCTCTCACGACAGCGAGTTCGGCATCGCCGATCGGCACCTTGGGCCCGGGAGGGTTGTAGCTGGACATGTCCGGATAGATCAGCGCCACGCTCACATCGGTGCTGTACAGCGTGGCTCCGGCCACGAAGCGTGGGTCATAGGACACCAGACTGGACTCGGCCAAAGCCGAGGCACGAGAACGCAATTGAGTGTCCACATCGCCGTACAGTGCTCGCGAGACCACCGTGTACGCGGCAATGGCCATGACCGCCACCGCAATTGCGACCACGGAGGCCGCGAGCAACGTCACCCGCCACCGCAGCGACACCGACCGGGTCAGGGGCATCGGTGGTCGCATCGCCGTCGGCGAGGAGCCGACACTGTCGGCCGACTTGCGCCCGAACGACGCGACCATCACGGGGGCGTCTCGCGCAGGACGTACCCCACACCGCGAACGGTGTGGATCAGCCGCGACTCCCCCTCCGCCTCGGTCTTGCGCCGCAGGTACCCGACGTACACCTCGAGCGCGTTGCCCGACGTCGGGAAGTCGTAACCCCAGACCTCCTCGAGGATGCGACTTCTGGTGAGCACTCGGCGCGGATTGGTCATCAGCATCTCGAGCAACGAGAATTCGGTCCGGGTGAGACTGATCGAGCGTTCGGCGCGCGAGACCTCACGGGTGACCGGGTCCAACGACAGGTCCGCGAACGTCATGGTCTCCGAGTCGATACCCGCTTCCATCGCGGTGCGACGAAGCAACGCGCGCAAGCGAGCCAGCAGCTCCTCGAGCGCGAACGGCTTGGGCAGATAGTCGTCGGCACCGGCATCGAGGCCGGCGACGCGCTCGGACACCGAGTCCCGTGCCGTCAACACCAGAATCGGCAGGTCGTCACCGACACTGCGCAATCGACGACACACTTCGAGGCCGTCGAGGCGAGGCATCATCACGTCGAGAACCAGGGCGTCGGGACGCGCCGCAGCCACTTGCTCGAGCGCGTCGAGACCGTCGACCGCCAGGTCCACGGTGTACCCGTTGAACGTCAGCGACCTGCGCAGCGACTCACGCACCGCTCGATCGTCGTCGACCACCAATATCCGCATCCGTACAGTTTGTCCTGGTCGACTGAGATATGTCTGAGAGGGGTACCTACTCCACCTGCGGCGGGCTAATGCGTCGGCAGATTGCGGGCCAGCGGCAGGTTCCATTTTCGCCACAGCGCGAGCAGACGCAACCCCGTCGCGAGCACTGTTCCGACCACCAGACCCACGTTCTCCGGCAGCGTCAGAGAATCGGCCAACACGACGGCCGTCGCACCGAGCAACGCGGGGAGGGCATACAGGTCCCGGTGCAGCAGCAGGGGCACCTCATTGACCAGCACGTCCCGAATCACACCGCCGGCCACCGCCGTCGTCGTTCCGATCAGAGCTCCCGCCAACGCGCTACCACCGGAAGCCAGAGCGATCGTCGCACCGGTCGAGGCGAACAGTCCCATCCCGAACGCGTCGAGCACCAGCACTCCGCGTCGCACCTTGCCCATCTGTCGGTGCGCAACGAACACGACCAGCGAGGCGAGAAAGCCGACGGTGAGGTTCGGCCACGTGTCAAGAGACGTCGGCGGGTGGATGCCGAGCAGCAGATCACGAATGATGCCGCCGCCGATGCCCGTCGTGATTCCGACGACGCAGACCCCGAACAGATCCAGTCGGCGGTGCACTCCGACCAACGCGCCCGAGGCCGCGAAGACCGCGATACCGATGAGTCCGAGCACGTCGAGAAGCATCGGATCAGCATGTCACGGGACTGACAGGGGTTTGACAGCAACATCCGACCGCTGCCACAGCATCGGCGAGCAACCTCGAGACATCACCGATCACGACACCGAGGAGCACATCATGCGCAGTGGATTCAAGAAGTCGATCGCAGCCGTCGCAGCTGCCGCCGCACTCACGCTGGGCGGTGGAGCCGTCGCCAACGCGTCGACCACCGACAACCTGATCAAGATCCCGGACGTGTACGACATGACAGCGACCGCTGCCGAACAGACCCTGGAGGATCTGGGATTCACGACCGTCAACATCAAGGGATCCGACACCGACGGAACCGCAATCGGAACCAATTACCAGAAGGGCGTCGAGGTCGACAAGAACGCCGCAATTCTCGTGATCACCGGGACCGTTCGCTAGCTCGGCCCCACGGCCCCGTCGTCGTCGACGGCGGCTGGGCTGTCGGCGTTGTCGTCACAGGCGATAGTCTCGGTGCGCAGCAGAATTTCGCAGAACCGAGGTGAACGAACAAGTGCCGATCATCGACAATGCCGTCTACGTCGACGGGAAACGTACTGCCAATCCCGAGAGTCTCGATATCACCTTCGAGGTCATGCGTGAGCGGCACGGAATGGCGTGGATCGGGCTGTACCGACCTGAGGTCGCCGAAATCATGGCTGTGGCAGACGAGTTCGGTCTGCACCGCCTCGCCGTCGAGGATGCCATCGCCGCCCACCAGCGGCCGAAGCTGGAACGGTATTCCGAGCAGTTGTTCGTCGTTCTCCGACCCGCTCGATACGTCGACGAGACCGAAAAGGTCGAATTCGGCGAGCTGCACATCTTTCTCGGTCCGGACTTCGTCGTCACCATCCGCCATGCCGAATCTCCCGACCTGGCGATGGTGCGAAAGCGCCTCGAAGGATCTCCCGAACTGATCGAACTCGGTCCCGAGGCGATTCTCTACGGCATCCTCGATCAAGTGGTCGACGAGTACGTCCCGGTGGTGACCGGACTGCAGAACGACATCGACGAGATCGAGGATCAGCTGTTCACCGGCGACCCGTCTGTCTCGCGTCGTATCTATTCGCTTCTGCGTGAAGTGTCCGAATTCGACCGTGCTGCAAAGCCACTCGTCGAGATGATCGAATCACTCAAGCGAGGGTCGGACAAGTACAACGTCGACGTGGAATTGCAGCGATACCTGCGCGACGTGCACGATCACGCCATCCGCGTCTCCGACCGCATCGAGTCCTTCCGGGCCAACCTGCAGAATGCGTTGACCGTGCATTCGACCATCGTCGCGCAGCAGCAGAACGAGGAAATGCGCAACATGACCGAGGCCAGCCTGGAGCAGAACGAACAGGTCAAGCGCATCTCGTCATGGGGTGCAATTCTTTTCGCACCCTCCCTGATCGCCGCCATCTACGGCATGAACTTCGACGACATGCCGGAACTGAAGTGGCAACTCGGCTATCCGATGGCACTGATCGCCATGTCGATCTGCTCGACTGCACTGTTCGTGGTGTTCAAGCGTCAGAAGTGGTTGTAGTGCGCTCCGCGCAGTGACTAGGACGAACCGAACCTCGGACCGATCGGGATGTCGCGGGTGAAGGTCAACCTGTCGAACTCGTTGCCGTATTCGTCGATGGCACCGATCGTCATTCTGCTGGCGGTGATGCCCGGAATACCCGGCACCACATCGACTCTGACGAACGAGTAGTTCAAAAATCGCACCCTCGACCAGGTGATGGACTCGGCCGACTTGGTGCCGTCCGGTGCCCACACGTAGTTGTTGGGAACTGCAGTGTCGGGCAACTCGTTGCCGCGGTAGCTCACGCCCTCGCCGTCCTGGAACGTGTATCGCGGACGACCACCACCGCCGACGGTGTAATACACGGTGCCGTCGGTCTTTCCGCTGACCGTGGCGTTGTCACCCGCGACCCGCGTCGCGCGATTGCCGCGGATCGGATCGGTGCGCTCGAAGACGTGATTGTGGGCCTGGAGCACCACATCCACATCGTACTTGTCGAACAGCGCAACCCAGGCGTCGCGCACGCCCCCGTCGCTCGCGTGGGTGGACGTGGTCGAATATGCACAGTGGTGGAAGAAGCAGACGATGAAGTCGATGTTCGGATCGGCACGGTACCTCGCCAATGTCTGCTCCACCCAGGTGTTCTGGGCTCCACCGCTGTACCCGGTATTGGCCTTGATCTCGTAGCTGACGTCGTTCGCGTCGAGCGAGAGAACGGCCGTGTTGCCGTACACGAACGAATACGCCGACGGGCAGCCCTTCGGCCCGTTGCTCGGCTGATCGAGACGCGCCGCATGGCCGCCGTATCCGTTGGGGCTGTACAGCGCTTCCATGTCGTGGTTGCCGGTGGCGAACAACCACGGCGCGGTCGATGCGCTGGCTTCGATCGCCTGAAAATAGCCGTCCCAGACGAACGGGTTGAACTTGTCGAACCCCTTCGGCGGCGTCTGGCCGTGCTTGGCGAACTGCGGCGGCAGACCGGCACCGGACGGGTCGGCGTACGCGATATCACCGGCGAGGATGTGGAAGTCCGGGTGCGAGGCCTCGATCTGCCGATTGATGTTGCGCGCATGCTTGACCGACGGTTCGTTGTCCGCCTTGTAGTACTGGTCGTCATAGTCGCCGGCGACCAGACCTGCTGGCTGCGAGGGGGTTTCGTCGACACCCTGATCGCCCATCATCGTGAACCGAAACGGTGCGATGCGGCCGGACGGTAGCGCCGGAGACGCGCTGCGGATATCGCTCACGAAGCCGTCGGCGGTGCGCCAGCGGTAGTAGTGCGGCAACTTCGGCGTCAGATTGTCGACGGGCACATGCACGTAGTACTGCTCCGCCGACAGAATCCCGCCGTCGGTCTGCGGTACCTGACTGATCAGATTGCGTACCTCGGCCGACGTCGTCGCACCGAGGGCGGGCGTGGGGCCGTGGTCGAGAAAGACGCCGGTCAGCCCGGGGTTCCGAGAGAGCTGAGCCGAGAACCGCAGCTGCGTCGCCGGATCGTTTCCGAACCCCATATGCCTACCGGCCACCGCCAGCGGAGCGTCCTGCGCATAGGCGGTGCGCGCGAACACCGAATTCCCGACGCCTACCGCGGCTGCCGTCGCGGCGGCTCCCACCAGGAAGTTTCGACGACTGACCGGGTGCCGCCGCAGAAACGAACGATGCCAATCATGCTGCTCGGCCATTGTCATGTTCTCGGCGAGCGTGCCCGGGATTCCGGTCGCGACGGTCTCGCCTGCGGGATTGAGCGTCATCAGTCGATCGTGGCGGTGACGCCCGCTCTATCCGTTAACCAAGCGAAGCAGTTGAGTGAACAGCACGAGAACACCGATGCACAACGGGACGAACGCGGACAATCCCGTCGTGCACGGAATTTCGTCGCCCACTACGAAATTCCACGCACGACGGGAGGTGAACTCAGGTCCCCTTGACGTTGAGGATCTGCCGCAACTCGTGCTCGATGCTCACCAGGTCTCGTGCGTCCTCCATCACGACATCGATCGGCTTGTAGGCGTCCGGAATCTCGTCGATGAAATCTGCACTGTCGCGAAACTCGATCCCCTTCATCCGCTCCTGCAGGTTCTCGTGGGTGAACCGCTTCCTGGCCTCGGTCCGAGAGAACTGCCGACCGGCACCGTGAGGAGCCGAGCACAGGCCGGCCTTGGAACCCTTGCCGACGACCACGTACGAGCGCGTTCCCATCGAGCCCGGAATGATCGCCTTGACACCCTCGTGTGCGTCCACTGCACCTTTACGGGTGAGCCACACGTCCTTGTGCGCGTGCGTTTCCTTCACCGTGTAGTTGTGATGGCAATTGATCCGCTCGACCTCGCGATGATCGTCGGTTCCCATCCACTCGGCGAACACCGCACCGAACCGGTCCATCATCTCGGCCCGGTTCAGGTACGCGAACCGCTGCGCCCACTTCAAATCTCGGATGTACCGTCCGAATTCCGGTGCGCTCTCGGGCAAGTAGGCCAAATCCTTGTTCGGCAACGAGATCCACCACTGCGCGCACAAACGCTGGGCAATGGCGATGTGCTTCTTGGCGATCTTGTTGCCCACGCCCCTCGATCCACTGTGCAGAAACAGCCACACCCGATCGGTTTCGTCGAGGCACAGCTCGATGAAGTGGTTGCCGCCGCCCAACGAACCGAGCTGCTCACGCCACTGTGGTGAGTGGTTCAGCTCGACACCGTCCTCGGCCGCCGCCTCCTCGAGTTCGAGCAACTTGGGCGCGGTGAAATCCCACCGGTCGACGCCGACGTTGTAGTTGCCGGGCGAGAGAGGGATGCTTGCCTCGATGGCGAGTCGCAGGTTCGTCAGATTACGGCCGTCGACGTCGTCGAGTGTGAATTCCGTTCGGACGCCGATCATTCCGCAACCGATATCGACTCCGACGGCGGCCGGGATGACTGCGCCCAGCGTGGGAATCACTGTTCCTACTGCGCTTCCCATACCGCTGTGAGCGTCGGGCATCAGGGCGACGTGCGGATGCACGAACGGCATCGACGCTGTTTCACGGGCCTGCTCGAGAGTCTTGTCCTCGAGCTGTGACGCCCAATTGAGCAAACGCAAGCCCACCTTGTTCGGGGGCATGATGTTCCTTCCTGCCCCCGTGCACAAGAGGGCGCTATTCGATGGGTCGATTCACGAGCGGAGCTTGTTTGCCGCAGAGAGCGGCGCATCGCTCCGGTGAATACGCGCGCAGCACAAGGCTCGTACCGGCTCTCGTGTCGAGGGCGGCACCAGACAGAACGGTTGCACGCATGATGAGAACCCTATCGATCGATGCATCGCCCACGCGAGCGAATTTCGCGGAACGTCGGGGATGGGACCGAATGCACGGAAGTGCGATGTTCGGACGGGATTCCGTCGATGAGGCCCGATAGCGTGCAATCTCGCCCACCAGCCGGAACCTAGACTCCCCCACCGAATGCGAGTCCGAGTAGATATGTCGCCCCGGCCGCGCCGTAGCCGATGGCCAGCTGTCGCAGAGCACGTTTGACCGGTGGTCCACCGCTGAGCAGTCCTACCACCAGTCCGGTGCAGATCAAGGCGATTCCGACGAGGACTGCCGCAACGATGAGCGCAACGAAGCCTTCGAGGCCGAAGAGATAGGGCAACACCGGGATGACAGCACCGGAGGCGAAGAAACAGAAGCTGGCACCGGCCGCGCCCAGTCCGGTTCCGATGGACTCGTGCTCGTCCACGTCGGGTGCCATCTCGTCGTCGGTGGGCAACAGCCGCAACACTTCCGACGCTTTGGCGTCGGCCTCCTCGTGTGTCATTCCCCGGGCCCGGTACACCAGCGCCAGTTCGTTGGCATCGACGTCCAGGTGCTGGACGGCATCGCTTGCCGCGCTGTCCGGGGACGACGCCTCGAGCAACTCGCGTTGTGAACGAACGGAGACGTATTCGCCCGCACCCATGGACAGCGCGCCGGCGAGCAGGCCCGCGAGTCCGGTGACCAGGACGATCTGATTGGACACGCCGGATCCGCTGATGCCCAGAACGAGAGCAAGGTTGCTCACCAGTCCGTCGTTGGCACCGAACACCGCGGCCCGGAAGGTTCCGGACAGTCGATTGCGACCGCGAGCCGCCAGCGCCCTGATGACCTCGGCGTGGATCTGTTCGTCGGCCGTCATCGCTTCGGTGGCATCGTCGTCGGTGGCGTACGGCGAGCGGGTTTCGGCTCGTTGGGCCAACGCGAGTACGAACACCGAACCGAAGCGACGTGCCAGCACCCCGAGGATGCGGGTGCGGATGTCACCCTTGAGCGGCATCCCGACGCGGTCACCCAGCAGATTTCGCCAATGCTGCTCGTGTCGGCCCTCCGCATCGGCGAGAGCGAGCAGAATCTCGCGCTCCTCGCCGCTGCGTCGGCCTGCCAGATCGCGATAGACGGCGGCCTCGGCTCGCTCGTCGGCGAGGTACTGCCGCCACCGCTTCACATCTCGCGCACTGGGCCCATCGTTCATGAAGTGAAGATAGACCCGTCGCCGGTCAGCTCGGGTCGTACACCCCGGTCTGCACTGCTTTGACCAATCTCCGTGGCACTCGGAACTCTCGCCCCTGGAAACGAACGGTCACCAGATCAGGAGCAACGGCTTTCCATTGCGCACGACGGCTCCGAGTGTTGGAGCGCGACATCTTTCTCTTCGGAACAGCCATGGTTCAGGAGTCCTTTCGGCTTCGGCGGCCGTATCGTTTCTCGAACTTCTCGACGCGTCCCTGGGTGTCCATCACGCGGGCGGCTCCGGTCCAGAAGGTGTGCGATTCGGACGAGACGTCGACGACGACCAGTGGGTAGGTGTTGCCGTCGTCCCATTCGGTCTCGCGCGCGGATGTGACGGTGGATCTGGTGAGGAACTTGTTGCCGGTACTCGAGTCCTGGAACACGACCGGGTGGTAGTCGGGGTGGATGCCTGGTTTCATTCTTGTGCCTCTCGTGCTTGTTCTGCGTACGGGGATTCGCTGCTCTCGCAGGGGTCTTCGTGCCATTGGCCGAACGGGTCGGTCCAGGTGGACCACAGAGCGGGGTCGGTCATCTCGTCGTCGGATACCAACGCCCACTGCAGGGTTCGGTCGATCTCGGTGGGGTCGGCCTCGTGGACGAGGATCACCAGGGAGGTGTCTCGATCACCGAACTGCTCGTCCCATCGCAGTGCCGCCATTGCACGTCGGGTGGTATCGATACGCTCCTGCTGCACGGGAGTCATTGCAGCAAGCCACTTTCCGGCGCTGGCAACACGAAGGCCGCCGCCTGCCGATTCGATCCACAGCGCTTCGTCGGGCTGCGTGGCCACCCACGCCCGCCCCCGCGCGGTGACGACGCCGTCGAGCAGCACGTCGATCGCCTCGTGCAACCGCTCGGGATGGAACGGCCGGGTTGCGGTGAATTCGACCAGCGTGACCCCGCAGTCGACGCTCAACGGCGGCTGGCCTCGCAGCAGCGGCGAGTGTGCGTCGGTGATCGCACCGCGTCGCGCATCGGTCGGCACGGACGCGAGAAGCGCTGGGGCGTCGACCAGTGCATCCTGGGAGACCCAGACGACGGGAGCGTTCGGTGCCAGACGCGCCAGCACCGCCGCGAGCCTTGCCCGCTCCCACGCGTCGACGTCGGGACCGGCGGTGACGACGAGCGCGTCCGCGTAATCGACCTGCCCGACCACCAATTGCGCGACGGTTCGATCGTCGTCACCACTGGCGACGATGCCGCGGTCGGCCATGGCGTCGTCGCCGGTGGCGTCGGCCAACCAGGTTGCGGCGTCGAGGCAGTCGATCACTACCTCGATGCGGACGTCACGAGAGGCCGGGCCGTCGATCTGCCCGACGATGCCGGCCACGACGACGTTCTCGACGGCCCAGCACAACGCCTCGGGTTCGAGGGCTGGGTCCATGGCGAGCACGATGCGATCGACGTTGCTGCGGGCGGACAGCGCACGCAACAGCGGCAGCAGGTCCTCGCGGAGCGTGCAGGAGACACAGCCGTGCGCCAGTTCCAGGATGGTCTCGCGGGGATTCTCGCCCAGCACACAGAGGGTACGACGCACGACTCCTTCGGCGACGCGACTCAGATCGTGGCGAACCGCGACGGTCCCCGGCGCGAGCAGAGATGTCACGACCGCATCCATGGCTCCGGTCCAGCCGGAGACGAGGACCATCGGGGTTCGATCGTCCGGTGAGTAGTTCACGGGCACCCTTCTTTTCGACAACGATTGTCATTACTTGTGGTTGCACGCTACATTCGTGAACACGCTTTGTCGAAAACGATTGTCATAACGGCAAGAAAAGGAGTGATCGTGTCAGCGCACTGCCAAGTCACCGGCCGCACCCCCGGATTCGGAAAATCGGTCTCGCACTCCCACGTGCGCACCAGCCGAAGATGGGATCCCAACATCCAGCGCAAGACGTACTACGCACCGAGCCTCGGCCGCCGCGTCACTCTCACGCTCTCGGCCAAGGGCATCAAGACCATCGACCGCGACGGCATCGACGCCGTGGTGGCGAAACTGCGCGCACGCGGGGAGAAGATCTGATGGGCAAGAGCACCGACGTCCGTCCGATCGTCAAACTGAAGTCGACGGCCGGCACCGGATACACCTACGTCACCCGCAAGAACCGCCGCAACGATCCCGACCGACTGGTGATGAAGAAGTACGACCCGGTCGTGCGCAAGCACGTCGATTTCCGAGAGGAGCGATAACCGTGGCGAAGAAATCGAAGATCGCGAAGAACGAGCAGCGCAAGATCGTCGTCGCCCGGTGGTCGTCGCGTCGAGCAGAGCTCAAAGAGACAATCCGTAGGCCCTCGAGCAGCGATTCCGAGCGCGCACAGGCCCAAGCAGCACTGCAGCGTCTGCCACGCGATTCGAGTCCGGTACGATTGCGCAATCGTGACGCTGCGGATGGACGTCCGCGCGGTTACCTACGGAAATTCGGGCTGTCCCGCGTGAAAATGCGCGAGATGGCACACCGTGGGGAGCTGCCAGGCGTCCACAAGTCGAGCTGGTAAGGGAAAAGGTAGAGATGGCAGTCAAGAGAGCACCGTCGAAGAAGGTCCGCGCAGAGGCGGGTCGTCGACCGAAGAAGAACCCGTTGAACGCCGCCAAGGTGACCACGGTGGACTACAAGGACATCAACCTCCTTCGTCAGTTCATCTCGGACCGCGGCAAGATCCGCAGCCGTCGGGTCACCGGGCTCACCCCGCAGCAGCAGCGCCAGGTCGCTGTCGCAGTGAAGAACGCTCGTGAAATGGCATTGCTGCCGTTCACCAGCCGCTGATCCAGACTTTTCGTTCAGAGAGGCCACGTAGCCATCGGCTACGTGGCCTCTCTGTCGTTCCCGATCCAGAGATGAGCAGTCCGTAGATGTCCGGCGTCCTCGAGGGCTTCACCGTCATCTTCGTCGTCATCGCACTGGGATACCTGCTCGCCCATCTGAAGGTGCTCGGCGATCACGGCCAGTTCGTACTGAGCAGGCTCGTGTTCTTCGTCGCGACGCCTGCCTTGCTGTTCGTCACGTTGGCCAACTCGGATCTGTCGGTCATCCTCTCGCCCACGCTGGCCGTGGCCGGTGCCACCGCCTTGCTCGTCGGTGCCATCTATTTCGTCATCGCCAAACTCGCGCTGAAACGAACCGTGCCCGACGCGACCATCGGCGCACTCGCGAGTTCGTACGTCAATGCCGCCAATCTGGGCATACCGATCGCCGTGTTCGTACTCGGCGACGCGAACTTCGTCGCTCCTCTACTGCTGTTCCAGATCATGATCTACACCCCGATCGCGGTGACCATCCTCGACGTGTCGACCGAGATCGAGAAGGTCTCTCTCTTCAAGACCGTCACCACGCCGTTCCGCAACCCGATCGTGGTGGCCGGAGCGGCAGGGCTCGTTCTGTCCATCACGGGCTTCGAACTGCCCGAGGCGTTGATGCAGCCGTTCCAGCTGGTCGGAAATGCGTCGGTCCCCGGCGCATTGCTCGCCTTCGGCCTGTCCCTCTACGGTGCCCGGGTACTGCAGAAAGGCATCAGTCCGCGTCGCGACGTAGCGCTGGCAACGGTGTTCAAGATGGCGCTTCAGCCGGTGCTCGGCTACCTGATGGCTCGGTTCGTCTTCGGTCTGGACGGGCACGATCTGTTCGCCATCGTCGTGATCTCGGCGCTGCCGACGGCGCAGAACGTGTTCGTTTTCGCCAGCCGTTACCAGCGTGGCGTGGTACTCGCCCGAGACACCGCCTTCGTGACCACACTCGTCTCGATCCCCGTCATAGCGCTCGTGACGGTCTTCCTCGCATGAGCCGAACACAAAGGTTCTCCTCAGCTCCCAGCGCTACGTTGGATTCATGAGGTTTCTCGCTGCAGGTGTCATGTTGTGCCTGCTGCTGGTCGGCTGCAGCACCGCCTCCGGTGGCGACGAGGACACAACCCCGACAGTCGGTTCCACCACCCCTGTGGGGCTCGCCCAGCAACCCAGCGCCCCTCCGGTTCCGCACGAGGTGCCCGTCGGCGACGTCGGCACGATGTTCGAGCCGACCGCCGATCTACTCCGCGCCACCACCACTCCGTTCGAGTCGTGGAGCCAGATCTCCCCCAACACCATCGCGGTCCACTTCGTCACCGGCACTCCCGAGTGCTACGGAGCCGACGCGTCGGTCACCGAGACCGACACCACGGTCACCATCGAACTGCGTACCGGGACCCGGCCCGACGCCGCTGACAAGTCCTGCATCATGGTTGCCGTCTACGCCACCATGCAGATGACTCTCGCTTCACCACTGGGGAGCCGCACCATCCTGAATGCGGCCTGACCGCGGCACCGGTAGTGTCCGGGCAGTGAGCGATCATCTGCCCGACCGAGATCGAAGCCAGGTTCGCGCCGCCGACGCGGACAGGACCCTCGTCGCGCAGCTGCTGAGCGACGCCTTCGCGAACGGCCAACTCACCGTCGATGAATACGACGAGCGCACCGCTGCGGTGTACCGAGCGAAGACCTACGGCGAACTCGACCTGTTGACCGGCGACCTGGTGCTGTCCCCTCCCCCTGCACATGCACCGTCCGGTGGCCCCACGAACGACCGCGTGATCGCGATCATGAGTGGTGCCGTGCGCAAAAGCGAATGGACCCCCGCCACGCGCATCGACGCGTTCGCATTCTGGGGTGGCATCGAACTCGACCTACGCCGCGCAACGTTCACCACCGAGGAAACCACCATCAACTGCGTCGCCATCATGGGCGGCATCGAGGTCACCGTGCCGCCCGGTGTGAGCGTCGAAGTCCGCGGCATGGGCATCATGGGCGGATTCGAGCACGTCAGCGCGACGCACCCCGGCGCGCCCCGCGTGATCATCACCGGTTTCGCCTTCTGGGGCGGAGTATCGGTGGAGATCAAGCCCGCCGACAAGTGATTCAGGATCGCCGACGCTTCAGGTAGTCGGTCACCACCGCGGCACCGAGTCCGTCGAGATCGGGCGCGATGACGCGTCCGCCCACGCGCTCGGCCATCTTGTCGACAACCCGCGCGAGGCCCGGATCGTCGCCGAGCCGGAAGATCGTCACCTGCGCACCGAGTTTCGCGACGGTATCGAGCTCGCGCACCGTCAGCCCCAACGTCTTCGACGACGGCGGGTAGTCGAAATATGCGCGACCGTCCGGTTCCAGATGAGCCGTCGGCTCACCGTCGGTCACGATCAACACCACCGGCTGCGCATTGGGATGACGCCGCAGATGCCGCACCGCAAGCATCAGCGCGTGATGCAGATTGGTGCCCTGGTCGTAGGCACCGTCCAACCCGGCCAGCTCGGACGCCGTCAATGTCTGCGCGTGCCTGCCGAATCCGATGAGTTGCAGATCGTCCCCGCGAAAACGAGTGCTCACCAGGTGATTGAGAGCCAGCGCTGTGCGCTTCATGGGCACCCACCGGCCGTCCATCACCATCGAGAACGACGTGTCGACAAGCAGGGCCACGGCAGCCTGCGTTCGCGTCTCGGTCTCGCTGATCTCCACATCGGTCACCTGCAGCTGCACCGGGAAGCCCGATCCTGTTGCTGCTGAACGCAGTACCGCATTGTTGACCGTGCGGGTCACGTCCCACGGCTCGGTGTCACCGAACTCCCACGCTCGCGACGCTCCGGTGGGCTCCCCCATCGCACCTGCCTTGCGAGTGTCTCGCTCGCCGCCGCGTCGGGACAGCTTTCCCGCGACGTCCTTCAGCGCCGACTGCCCCAGCTGCCGCATCGCCTTCGGCGACAGTCGCCATTGACCGTCGGCACCCTTGTCCATGAAACCCTGCTGCTGCAGCGCCTTTTCGAGCTCGGCGAGCATCCTGGCGTCGGCCGCGGCCTCGGGCCCGAGTTGCTTCAGCAACGCGTCGGCGTCGATGTCGTCCAGCGCAGCTCCGTTGTACTGCTGCGAGAGTTGGTTTCCCAGGTTCTCGAGGTCGGCGATGTCCTGGAGCGCGCCGGTGCCGTCGCCGAGTCCCATACCGTTCTCGCCGCGGAAGTTCTGCGAGCCGTCCCAGTCCTCGCCGGGCCGGGCCTGCTGCAGATTCTGATCGAGCTGATCCAGCTGACTCAGCAGGTTCGAATCGCCGAAGGCCTGCTGCGCCAACGCATCGAGCTCTGCCCGCTGTTCGGGACTCAGCGAGTTGCGAAGCCGTTGCGCCGCTGCCGCTCGCTGCGCAAGCGAATCCAACAGCTCGTCGACATTCTTCGGGTTCTCCGGGAAGTGCTGACCGTGCTTGTCCATGAACTGCTCGAACTGCTCGTCGGTGTCCTCACCCTTGTTGTGGGCGTCGAGCAATTCGTTGAGGTCCTTCAGCATCTCGCTGATGGCCTGACGGTCCTCGTCGGTGGCACCTTCGAGGGCCTGCTTCATCCCGGCGAAACGCTGATCGAGCATTTCGCGTCCGAGCAGGTCCTTGATCTTCTCGTAGTTCTCGCGTGCCTCCGACGAACGCCACTCGTAGTCCGAAAGCTCCTGTACCGCTTGCGCAGTGGACGGTGAGAGATCGCCGATCTGCATCTCCTGGAACCGCGCATCGTCGTCGAGGGCACGTGCCAACGCCTTGCGTTCCTCGAGCACCGCCTTGTCCAGCAGCTCGCGCACTTCCTGCAGCGTGCCGTCGAGATTGTTCTTCTTCAACAGATCTCGACGACGCTTGGCGGCCTGAGCGGCCAGGTCGTCGAGCCCACGCATGTTCTTCGTTCCGCGTCGCAGCATCTCCTGCAACGCCCGACGCGGCGACGCGCCCTCGAGCACGTCCTCGCCGATGGCGTCGAGCGCCTCACGCAGATCAACCGGTGGCGCAAGAGGATCCGGCCCGTCGTGATAGCGCCCGTACCTGGAACGACGCATCAGCTGTACACCGTCTGGCCGTCGTCGTCGGGGTCCTTCGAGATCCGACGCGCCAGGTAGAGACCCTCGAGCGCGAGTTCGACGGCGGCCGCTTTCTCGCCGTCCGAGGTGGCGTTCAGACGCTCGTGGATGTCGCCGATGACCTCGACGTCGGGCAGCTCGTCGAGCAACGCCTTGGCGGTGATGCGATCGCCGGTGACGATCGGCTCGCCCGTCTCGATTGCTGTCACCAGAGCCGCGAGGTTGATGCCGCCGAGGTGAGCTCGAACGGTATCGGCAGTCGCCCGGCGCAGCATGTGCTCGAGCACCTCGATTTCGCGGCCTTCTTCACCCGACTCGAATTCGACCTTGCCGCGCAGCACCTCGATGATGGTGCCGAGATCCACCGGCCGGGCCACGGGCTCGGCCTCACCGAGTATCGCGGCCCGGTGAACGGCTGCGGCAGCGATGGTTTCGGCTGCTGCGATCGCAAATCGAGCGGAAACACCGGAGCGCTGATCGACCGACGGCGACTCGCGAAGCAGTCGGGTGAATCGGGCCAGCACCTCGAGCAGATAGGTGGGGACGGTTGCCTGCAGCTCCGCCTCCTGATCGATGACGGCCACCTCGGCGTCGAGTTCGAGGGGGTAGTGAGTCCTGATCTCCGCGCCGAAACGGTCCTTGAGCGGGGTGATGATGCGCCCGCGATTGGTGTAGTCCTCGGGGTTCGCGCTCGCCACGAGCATGACGTCGAGCGGTAGCCGCAGCGTGTAACCGCGGACCTGGATGTCACGCTCCTCCATGACGTTGAGCAGCGAGACCTGGATCCGCTCGGCGAGGTCGGGGAGCTCGTTGATCGCCACGATGCCGCGGTGGCTGCGCGGGACGAGTCCGAAGTGAATGGTCTCCGGGTCGCCGAGGCTGCGGCCCTCGGCGACCTTGACGGGGTCGACGTCGCCGACGAGGTCCGCCACCGACGTATCCGGGGTCGCGAGCTTCTCGGCATACCGCTCGGTGCGATGTCGCCACTCGACGGGCAAGTCGTCGCCGAGCTCCTGGGCTTTGCGGATGCTGGCCGGGGTGATCGGCTCGTACGGGTGCTCACCCAGTTCGGCTCCGGCGATCACCGGCACCCACTCGTCGAGCAGCAGATTCAGGGTGCGCAGCAGCCGCGTCTTGCCCTGCCCGCGCTCGCCGAGCAGCACCACGTCGTGACCGGCCAGAATCGCGCGCTCGAACTGCGGCAACACCGTCGAGCCGAATCCGACGATCCCCGGCCACGGATCCGTGCCGTCACGCAATGCCGTCAGAAGATTTTCCCGCAACTCTTCCTTGATCGACCGCTGCCGATGTCCGGATGCCTTGAGTTCGCCGAGAGTCGAAATGCCAGGTTTGGTAGAGGTCACTTCTCCACGCTACGAGCGTTTGGCCGATGCTGCCATCGAGAGGGAAAGAGCGCTGCCGCCGAGTTCGCACCTACGCCACTTGAACAGGACAAATCGCCCACGTAAGTGCGACCTCGCTACACCGGGGCACCCGCGGCGCGGAGCTTTGCCCGCACGCGTGCCACAACTTCGTGCGGTCGCAGCCGCATCTGCTCGGAATTGACGCGGACGATCTGCCACTCGGCACGATCGAGATATTCGAACCGCTCGATGTCACGGGTCCGCTGACGCTCGTCGAACCAATGGTGAACGCCTTCGTATTCCACCCCCACCCGCCAACGACGCCACCCCATGTCGATGCGTGCCACGAATCTGTTCGAACTGTCACGAATTTCGATTTGAGTCTCGGGCTTCGGGAGCCCCGCCTCGACCAGAAGCAATCTGGTGCGCGTCTCTTGTGGCGACTCTGCACCGCAGTCGACGACATCGAGCGCACCGAACAGGCGCCGGATGCCTCGGGTGCCCGGTCGCTGCAGCGCATACGCACGTATGGCTTCCCCGTCGACGCAGGTTGCGGCGAGTAGTGAGTCGAGAAAGACCACCGACAGCGGCGACGGCACCCAGCGACCGATATCGAATCCGGTGCGCACGGGTGTGGACACCGCGAATCCCTGAGCGATCATGACGTCGTCGGTATCGAACGCGTCGTGGTGGATTCGGAGCCCGGGCAACTGGTGCGATCTCCCGGTCGCCAACACACTCGGAGGAGTACTCGGGTCGATCCACTTCGCGCCGTGGACTGCCGCCGCGGAGACCCCTGCAATCACGGCACCATCGCCGACGCAGATCGATGCGGCGATAGCCATCGTTCGCGCATCGACAATGGTCCCGTCGCAGACATACGTGTCGCGAAAGACCCTGACGTAGTTGCGGCTCAGCTCGTACCTGCTGAGAGCGCCCGAACGTATCGCCTGAGAACCCCGAAACGGCCCGATCTGCATCCCCATGGCTTCAACCTTGGCAGGGTCGCCACCAGGGAAAGGGCCTGCTCAGCGATCTGTGGATAACTTTTTGCCTATCCACAGATCGCCGAGTTCGCAGTTATGCGGCCATAAATGGGGTATGGGCCTGCATAACTGCGACTTCGGCGTCATTCATCAGTGAGCGAAGTGCCGCGATCCCGTGAGATACAGCGTCACTCCCGCGTCCTGAGCCGCGGCGATCACCTCGTTGTCGCGTACCGAACCACCCGGCTGCACAACGGCTTTGACGCCTGCACTCATGAGAACCTGCAGACCGTCGGGGAACGGGAAGAAGGCATCCGAGGACGCGACCGAGCCGACGACGCGATCCCCGGCCCGCTGCACGGCGAGGTGGGCGGCGTCGACGCGGTTGACCTGGCCCATTCCGACGCCGACCGACGCACCGTCGTGGGCGAGCAGAATCGCGTTGGACTTCACGGCTCGGCCTGCGCGCCAAGCGAATTCGAGATCCTTCAACGTCTGCTCGTCGGCGGGTTCGCCGGCTGCGAGGGTCCAGTTGGCCGGGTTGTCTCCGTCCGCGTCGAGCACGTCCCGTTGCTGCAGCAGTGCGCCGCCGGAGATCGGCTTGAGTTCGACGCCGGAGGTGGGCGGTGCGACCGCGAGCAGCACGCGAATGTTCTTCTTGCGCTGCAACACTCCGAGGGCACCGTCGGCGTAGGACGGCGCGATGATGACCTCGGTGAAGATCTCGGCTACCTGCTCGGCCATCTCGACGGTGACCTCACGGTTGGCAGCGATGACGCCGCCGTACGCGCTCACCGGATCGCAGGCGTGAGCCTTGCGGTGCGCCTCGGCGATGTCCTTGCCTACCGCGATGCCACAGGGATTGGCGTGCTTGATGATGGCGACGGTGGGCTCGGCGTGATCGAACGCCGCACGCCAGGCTGCATCGGAATCGGTGAAGTTGTTGTACGACATCTCTTTACCGTGCAACTGCTCGGCCTGCGCGATGCCTGCGGCAGCGGACGAGTCGACGTACAGGGCCGCCTTCTGGTGCGGGTTCTCGCCGTAGCGGAGCACGGCCGAACGGTCCCAGGTGCCGCCGATCCACTCCGGGAACACCGTCTCGGTGTCGGGGGTCAGCACATTGCTCATCCACGATGCCACCGCGACGTCGTAGGCGGCCGTGTGCTGGAAGGCCTGCGCGGCGAGCGACGTGCGCTCGGCGAGGGTGAATCCGCCACCGGAGACGGCGGTGAGCACGTCCTCGTAGCGGGCCGGGTCGACAACGACGGCCACCGACGGATGGTTCTTGGCCGCGGCGCGCACCATCGACGGTCCGCCGATGTCGATCTGCTCGACGCATTCGTCCGGCGTCGCGCCACTGGCGACGGTCTCGGTGAACGGGTAAAGGTTGACCACGACGAGCTCGAACGCCTCGATGCCCAATTCCTCGAGCTGCGAAAGATGTTCGGGCTTACGGGTGTCGGCGAGTACGCCGGCATGCACGCGAGGATGCAGCGTCTTGACGCGCCCCTCGAGGGTCTCGGGGAATCCGGTGAGGTCCTCGACCTTGGTGACCGGGATTCCGGCGTCGGCGATCTTGCTCGCCGTCGATCCGGTGGACACCAGAGCGACGCCTGCGCTGTGCAAGCCGGTCGCCAGTTCGATCAGTCCGGTCTTGTCGTAGACGCTGACCAGCGCGCGGCGCACTGCTTTACGTTCACTCATCGGATTATCTGAGCCTTTCGTCCATCGGAGGTGACACCTTTGGCGGCCACGGCTGCGATCACGTCGACCAGCAACCGTCGCTCCACAGTCTTGATGCGTTCGTGCAACGCGGATTCGTCGTCGCCGTCGAGAACCGGTACGGCTTCCTGCGCGAGGATCGGCCCGGTGTCGACGCCGGAATCGACCAGATGAACCGTCGAACCGGTCAGTTTGACGCCGTGGTCGAGTGCGTCCCGCACGGCATGTGCACCGGGGAACGACGGCAGGAGCGCGGGGTGGGTGTTGACGATGCGTCCGGTGAAGGCACCCAGGAACTGCGGGCCGAGGATCTTCATGAAACCGGCGGTGACGACCAGGTCGGGCTCGAAGCTCGACGTGGCATCGGTGAGCGCCTGGTCCCAACCCGATCGATCCGTGAAGTCCCGCAGGGCGATACGAAAGTGCGGGATATCGGCATCGTCGGCACGGCAGACTGCATCGCAGTCGCGGTCGACTCCCACGGCGACGATGCGGGCGGGATAGTTCTCGGTGGCAGTCGCGGCTATGAGCGACTGCAGCAGCGAGCCGGTCCCCGACGCGAGGACGACGACCCGCGCGGGTGTCTCACGCAAGGCAGTCAGCGCACTACTCCTGAATCATCGAGGCGGATCGTTCGAGCCAGCGGAAAGCCTAGTCGCTGCGCCCTCGAGCCCTACCGGGCAGGTCCGTCCTGGTCTCCGGGAGGAGCGACGATCTCGGCGTCCAACGGTTCGTCGGTAGCGGCCTCGACGGTCGCATCCGGTTCTTCGGCCGGGGGCATCTCGGCCGGGACGTCGTCCACGACCTCCGCCTCGACGACCTCCTCGACCTTGTCGGCCTCCTGGAGCTGTTCGTCGTCCTCCGGCTCGGCTGGGGCGGCCTCGATTGCCAACTCGGCCGCAGGCACGGGCATCGGAACGGGCTCGTCGAGCGTCGGCTCGGGTTCTGCTCGACGCCACACGACGAGGGCCGCGGTAATCGAACCGGCGACGGCCAGCCACGCGAATGTCAGCAGTCCGAAGCTCCACACGGTGACTTCGACGGTGCCGAAGGTGCCGAGGTTTCCGCCTGCGGCGTAGCCGAACAACGCTGCGAGCACGCCGGTTGCAGCCGCCACGACCCACACGGACGACACTGCGACCTGGATATCGGCGCTGCGGATCGCGCAGTCGCGGCCGAGCAGCAGCCCGGCACCGATCGGAACGGCGAGCATGACGACCCAGATCGTCTGGGCCGATCCTTCGGGCAGAACAGCCAGGATCGGCAGCGGCGGGAGCGGTCCTCCCGTGGTGGAGAACAGACTGACCGACGCGTCGCCGAACCCGGCAGTGGAACCGGTGGCCACCGCGAGAGCACCGATGACGACGTTGGGGAGGTAGAGCACCGACACCACGGTCAGTCCGAGCATGCCGACGACATCGCGTCCGCTCTCGAGCAGCGCGCCCGCGGTCTCCCAGGAGGCGAGCAGGGCGAGCAGTACGACGGCCGCGCCGCCTGCAGCAAGAATCGATATCGCGCGTACGAAGGGCGCAACGAGCGCGCGCACCCAGTCCGGGAGTCCGCCGCGGATCAAGGGTGAGTCCCAGCGGGCGAGAAGCAGACCGGTCCCGGACGCGGCCGCATGTACGCCTGCGACCCAGGAGAAGGCAACGAGGGCGTTCGGGCTGGACAGCCCGATGACGGTCGACGCGTCCTTGGCGACGGCCAGGGCGATGGCGGTGACGGCGAGCGGGCCCGCCATCGACGCCGCGAACACCCACCGAACCACTCGGCGATCGGTGCCGGAGTCCACCGAGTGGTGGACGGTACGGGCGACGGACCAACCGATGATCAGTGTCGGCAGAAGCGGTGCGACGCCGAGGGACGTACCGCCGATGCTCAGGGGTACCAGGTGCACGGCGAACCACGACCCGGCGATCGCCCCGAGGGTTCCCGTGAGGTCGCTGTTGACCGAGACCAGGGTGATCAGAGCAAGGGTCGTCGCAATCACCACGACCAGACCGGAGGTCTTGAAGGCCACTGCGGCGAGCATGCGCGACTGATCGGGCGTCGGGCCGGTGCTCGCGCGGGGAGCCCGGGCGGCCGCGCGTCGCGTCTCTCGGTTCAATAGATCGCTCATCGCAACGAGAGTCGCATCATCTTCGCGGCGCGCCGGTCAGGCGCGCCGCGAAGCGAGCTGTGATGAAGCAATGAATCAGTCGCGCTTGTTCTCGTCCTCGGCGGGAGTGGCACCGAACGACTGCGTCGGCGCGCCGTACGGCGTCGACTGGTCGCCCGATTCGGGCTCGTCCGACTTCGCCGGGGGCTGGCCGTATCCGGACGGCTGGCCGTACTGGTACTGATTCGGTGGGTAGGCCTGCCCGGCGGCCGGAGCACTCGGACCGGTGTACGGCGGCGGTGCGTAGCCGCCCTGCGGCGACGGGGTGTTGGGAGCGGACTGTCCGTACGACGGCTGTCCGCCCGGGTTGTAGGAATGCTGCCCCGACGACTGCCCGCTCGGTGCTTGACCGAAGTTCGACGACGTTCCCTGAGGCTGACCGTACGACGGCGGATTGCCGTAGGCCTGCGGCTGCGACGGTCCACCGAACGATGTGGTCGGCGCGTTGTACGGGTTCTGCTGGCCGTATCCGGCCTGCTGGTTCTGATTGCCGTAGCCCGCAGGCTTGGGAGCCGGAGCCTTGACGATGCCCGCGTCGAACAGCA
This sequence comes from Rhodococcus sp. 14-2483-1-2, assembly GCF_002259405.1. GTDB lineage: Bacteria > Actinomycetota > Actinomycetes > Mycobacteriales > Mycobacteriaceae > Rhodococcoides. The sequence continues at coordinate 90,858 of NZ_NPFW01000004.1, forward strand.
GTGCAGCCACCGCGGCGGCAGCCTGGACGAAGCCGAGGACGAGCACCAGGATCGCACCGATACCGAGCGAGCTGGTGGTGCTGGCGAACTCGTTGCCCTCTGCGCTGGGCAGACTGAACGACTGGAAGACCAGCACCAGCCAACCGGCGATCGCCAGGGCGGCCACCACGGCTTGATTCCTGGCGTCTTTCTGCAGCAGCGAGGCACCGGCGATCAAGCCCGCTGCCAGCAGCAGAGCAACCGACACCGCGCTACCGCCGGACGCGAAGAACGTGGTGCTGAACGACGTCTGGATGCTGCTGGGCAGTTCCTGGGACGAGGTGACCTCGGCGGTCACGAGGTCGAGCAGTCCGAGCAGGAAAGTGACGACGCCGAGCCCGAGGATCACGAACGTGAGAATTCTCGGCAGGCTCGACAGAGCCGACCCAGGCGACTTCGACTGCGGTGCAGCGGAAGCCGGGCCGGTCGAGCCCGGTGCCGAGGTGCCGGGTACCGGAGGGCCGAAGGGATTGGACACCGACGGCTGGTGAAACGGCTGGTTCTGGCCTGGATGACCTTGCGGGTTGGACGACGGCTGATTCGGCGAGGACGACGGGCCGTAGGACGGTCCACCTCCGCCGTAGCCACCAGAGTTGGAGCCCCCTGTTTCAGGGCCGCCGGGCGAGTAGGTCATCGCGTCTCCTCATCTGAGATTGTCCGTACCCCAGGTCGGTCGGGTCCGAGAACTCACGCTACTGCACGGACCCGACCGATCACGGAACCGAAAGGTCAGCGGGCTGCCACCAACTCCTGGTCGTGCGCCTCAGCGGCCTCGAGTTCCCGAACCAGCGGCAGGACCTTCGCCCCGAAGTACTCGATCTCCTCCTGGAAGTGCAGGAATCCGCCGAGAATCAGGTCGACGCCGCGGCGACGGTAGGCGACGATGCGCTCGGCCACCTGTTCCGGGGTGCCGATCAATTGGGTCTTGAAGCCGTCGTTGTACTGAACGAGGTCCTCGAACGTCGAGTCCGCCCACATTCCCTTCTTGTCGCCCGTCGAATTGCCTGCCTGTTGCACCGCTCCTTTGAAACCTTCGACGGCAGGCTTGTTGGCCTTCTCGATGATCTCGCGCAATGTGTCTCGCGCTTCCTTCTCGCTGTCTCGCGCGATGATGAAGCCGTTGAGCCCGAACTTGACCTCACGCCGGTGATCACGCGCGACGCGTCGGAGGTTGTCGAGTTGCTCGGTGACGCCGTCGAAATCTTTGCCGTTGCTGAAGTACCAGTCCGAGTACCGACCGGCATTCTCCTGCGCTGCAGACGAATTGCCGCCCTGGAACAGTTCGGGGTTGGGACGATCTGGACTGTTCAGCGGTTTGGGCTTGAGTGTGAAGTCGTGGATCCGATAGAAGTCGCCTCGGAAGTCCACGTCGTCCTCGGTCCAGATCTTGCGCAGTACCTGCAGGAATTCTGCACTGCGACGGTACCTCTCGTCGTGTTCGAGCCAGGGCTCACCGAGGTGGGTGAACTCGTCCTTGAACCAACCACTGACTACGTTGACCGCGAATCGGCCGTTCGACAGGTGATCGGCAGTGGCACCGAGCTTGGCGAGGACCGCCGGCTGCCACAGCCCGGGATGCACTGCTGCAATGACTTTGAGTCGTTCGGTGGCCAGCAGCAGCGCGAGCGAGAAGCTGGTCGACTCGTGCTGAAACTCTGCCCCGTAGCTGGCTTCGTAGCGAACCTGACTCAAGGCGTACTCGAATCCGTTGTTCTCGGCCGTCTGCGCCAGCTTCTTGTTGTACTCGTAATCCCAGCTGGTGCGTTGCTCGATGGTGCTGGTGACCAGACCACCCGAGACGTTGGGTACCCAGTACGCGAATTTGATTGCGTCGGCGATTTTTTCGGTGCTCATCGTTGTTCTCCTACCAGTGCGTTCTACGAGTACCAGGTCGGCTCGGGCAGTTCGCCCGTGAGAACCCAGCGCCCGACCTCGCGTCGCTTGTATGCGACCGGATCGTGCAGGGTGTGCGTACGCACATTGCGCCAGAAACGGTCGAAGCCGTACTTGCTGGCCGTCGCCCGCGCGCCGAGGGCCTCGAACACCGTGGACGTGATCTCGAGCGACACCTCCGTGGCGCGAGCCTTCACTGCGGCGACGCGTACCTCGTGCTCACCGCGCTCCTCCGCGGTGACGCTCCAGGCGTTGTCGTGGATCTTCTTTCCTTCCAACGCAACTGCGTCGGCGAGCGCTTCGACGGCCCACAACTTGGACGTCAGATCGCCGTAGATGTCGATGATGTACGGCTCGTCGACGGCCTTGTCCACGGTGCTGTGCAGCCACGCCCGGGTCTTGTCCTTGGTGTACGACGCGGCTTCCTCGAGTGCGCCCCTCGCGATTCCGAGGTAGAAGTTGACGAACACCAGCTGGATGGTCGGAACGTTGAGGGTGTTGTAGACGCGCGGCTGAAAAGCTTTGTCCACGAACCCTGCTGCGCTGGCCCAATCGACGCGAACCTTGTCGATGGTGACACTGCCACTCTCGGTCTGACGCTGACCGATGTTGTCCCAGTCGTCATGAAAGGACAGCCCCTCGATGTTCGACGGCACGATCGCGAACACGTGATCGGTGCTGCCTTCGAGTGCTCCTTCGAGCACGGTGACGTCGGAGATGCGGCTGCCGGTGGAGAAGGTCTTGGAACCGTCGAAGACGATGGTGTCGCCCTCGTCGGTGACGGCGACGTCGTTGTCCCGAGGGTTGACGGCACCGCCGAAGAACCATTTGTTCTTCGTAGCGTCTGCTTCGACGGCCTCGATCTGTTCGGGGGTGCCGACGAGTCGAGCGGCCCAGAACCACAGCAGGTGGTAGCCGAGCAATTGACCGATCGAGCCGTCGGCCTTCGAGACGGTGCGGATCACCTGATACGCCGTCGGCCAGTCCTGGCCCGCGCCGCCGTGTTCGACGGGGCCGAGCAGAGTGACGAGGCCGGCGTCCTTGAGCAACTGGACCTCGGCGGCGGGGGCCTCGCGCCCCTTGTCGCGAGCGACAGCGTCGACTGCGAGAAGTTGAGCCACCTCACCGGCGCGGGAGATCCATCCGGCAGCAGTGGTGGGGGCGTCGGGCCAGGACTTGGTGAGAGCACGGTTCTCGGTGGTTGTCATGACGATCAGTGAAGTCCGGCAACGAATCGATGACCACACTTCGATTCAGCATGATTTTAAGAATTATGTGCCAGGTCCGTTTCTGCCTCTCAAAAATACCCCGTGACAGTTATCCACAATTTGTAACGCATCACTAACGGGGGCGATTAATGTTGTACACATCACAAACCGGCGAGTCCCTGGGGCTCGCACTCCCCTAGGACGCCCCTCATGCGCAAGTCACTCTTCGCCACCGTCGCCGCCGCCGGTGCCCTCGTTGCTGCCGTCATCTCGCCTGCCGTCTCCAACGCCGTCCCCACCAACGTGACCTTCACCGTTGCGGGCGGTGCACTGACCATCACCGCGCCGACAGACTCACCCCTGACCGTCACCGGGAATACTGCCAGCGGAGACATCACCCCGGTCGTCGTGTCCGATCAACGACTCGGACTCAACGGCTGGACTGCGAAGGCTGTCAGCACCGCATTCGACAAGCCCTCACCGGATCCCGCATCGATTCCCGCGACTGCCGTGTCCTACTCGGCACCGCTCGCTCCGGGGCGCACGGGCATCTCGACGGTGCTCGGAATACTGGTTCCTCAGGTCATCGACACCAACAAGACCGTCGTAACCGCGACGGCTGTCGTGGGAGCGAACACCGCCACCTGGGCCGGTACTGTCTCCGTCGCGCTGCCGAGCAACGTCGTCGCCGGTACCTACACGGGCGTCGTCACGCATTCGGTCGCCTGATCTGTACATGTCACTTCATCGGGGATTGGCTGCCGGAGTCCTGACCGTGCTGATGTTCGCTTCGGCGTTCGTCACGCAGGCTCCGGCGGCCGCTCAGCAACCAACCGAATCGGCACCGGTGGGCAGCGTGGGTATACGACTGCTCGAAGCGCCGGTATCCCTCCAGGACGACCCGCGGGCGCTGGCATACATCATCGACAACCTGCCGCCCGGCACCACCATCACCAGACGCATCGAGGTCAGCAACAGCACCGATCAACAGCAGCCGGTCACGCTGTACCCGGCAGCTGCATCGATCGGAGCCGACAACTCCGGCTTCGAGGTGGGTGACGACCGTGCCGTCAACGAGCTCACGACGTGGATGTCGGTGACGCCGACAGACCTCACGCTCGCTCCTAACTCGGCGGCCGAAGCGGTGGTGACCATCGCGGTTCCACCCGACGCCCCCGAGGGTGAGCAGTACGCCGTCGTCTGGGCGCAAACTGCTGGTGCCCCATCAGGAACCGGCATCCAGAACGTCAGCCGCGTCGGTATTCGCACCTACCTCTCGGTCGGTCCAGGAAACGGTCCCGCAGCCGACCTGTCCATCGATGGAGTCACCGCTGCTCGCAGCGACGACGGTGCCCCACAGGTCGTCGCGAACATCACCAACACCGGCGGCCGAGCTCTCGATCCGAGCGGGACGGTCGAACTCTCCGGTGGCCCAGGCGGTATTTCCGGTACACCGGTGAAGGGCTCGGGCGGGTCCATCGCGCCTGGGCAATCAGGAAGCGTCACGTTCACGCTCGACCCCGCTCTTCCCGCAGGGCCGTGGCAGGCCGCAGTCACCGTCACGAGCGGGTTGGTGAACAAGACGTCGAACGTCGAACTCACCTTCCCCGACCAGGGCTCGGTCGCCGCACAAGACTCTTCGTCCGAGTCGGGTACTCCGGTGTGGGTCTGGGCGGTCGTTGCGTTGGGAATCATCGCCGTCGCGGCGGCGGTACTCATTGTGATTCGGCGACGAAAGACCAGCTGACATGCGACGTCTGACATTGGCAGTCGGATTGGCGGTGGTCCTTGCGGCCACCGTCGATCCGGCGGTGTCGGCTCAGCCGATCGTCGAACAGCCCGTTGTGGAAGAAAATTGCGCTCTTCCACAAGCGGAAGTGCCGGAGACAACTACTCCAGTCCCGACGAGCACCTCGACAGTGCCGACCCCCCTGTGCCCGGTCTTCGACGATCCGACAGCCACGACCCCGGTTCCTCCGGTGCAGGTGACTACGACGAGCGAGGCGGCACCGCCGGCAGCAGTCCCACCGGCACCGACTACGACTACGACTACGACTACGGACGAGATCAGTTCGCCGGCTGCACCGGTCGAGAACGTCACTACCGGCCCAACGATCGACACCACTACGACGGCACCGACCGAGAGCAGTCCAACCACTGCGGTATCGATCGACACCACTACGGCTGTGCCTACGTCCGACTTGCCGACGACGACGGTGCCGACAGTTTCGACGACGCCGACTGCAACGACCACCGACGCACCCGCATCGGTTGCCAGGGCAGCAGCACCAGCGGCCGCGGCGAACCTTCTCAATATCGAGGTGCCGTCGACGATGACTGGGCCGTCATCGATCGTCCCGGGAACGACATGGATCGGGACGATGAGTATGACGGTGCTGGGAGTAGGGCTTGCCGGTTGGACGTCCGAAGTCAGTATGTCGAACTTTCGCGGCACCGCTACCGGTCGAACCCTCACACCGACGTCTGTGACCTACAGTGCACCGTCCTCGGCCTGCACTGCGGGTATCGCCGGCAACTCCGCTGCGGTGAGCGTCGGTTTGACCTCGGTGCCCATTCGCGCCAAAACCGGTGGGGCGCTGTGTCTCACCGGATGGACGTCAACGGTATCGGTGGCCATTCCTCCAGCGGGCGTCATTGCCGACGAATACACCGCCACTCTCACTCATTCGATTTACTGAGCAACAATCATCCGCGCAGGATTTTCTCCATCTTCTTGCCCTTGGCGAGTTCGTCGATCAGCTTGTCCAGATAGCGGATCTTCTGCATCAGGGGGTCTTCGACGTTCTCGACGCGTATGCCGCACACGACTCCGGTGATCAGGGTTGCGTTCGCGTTGAGGTCCGCTGCCGCGAAGAACTCGTCGAACGTCGTTTCGGCTTCGAGATGCCGGTCGAGGGCCGACTGATCGAAACCGGTGAGCCACCGGATGATCTCGTCGACCTCCGCTTTCGTCCGACCTTTGCGCTCGGCCTTGTTCACGTAGTGCGGATAGACCGAGCTGAAGGCGGTGGTGAAGATCCTGTGCACGCGCATCAATCTAGACCCCATCGCGTGAATGTGACATTGCCGCGTCCAGACGCATGCAGTGGTCCATTCACGCGGACCGGGGCGCACGAAAAAGCCCGCCACCGGATTCGGTGGCGGGCTTCTTACGATGTGAAACTTACTTCACGGACAGCGATTCCAGGATTTCGCGCGCGAGGGCAGCGGTCTCGGACGGCGTCTTGCCGACCTTGACGCCTGCGGCCTCGAGTGCGTCCTTCTTCGCCTGCGCCGTTCCCAGCGAGCCGGAGACGATGGCGCCGGCGTGGCCCATGGTCTTGCCCTCGGGAGCGGTGAAGCCTGCGACGTAGCCGACGACCGGCTTGGTCACGTTGGCCTTGATGTAATCGGCTGCGCGCTCTTCTGCGTCGCCACCGATCTCACCGATCATGACGATGATCTTGGTGTCGGGATCCGCCTCGAACGCCTCGATGGCGTCGATGTGGGTGGTTCCGATGACGGGGTCGCCGCCGATGCCGATGGCCGTCGAGAATCCGAAGTCACGGAGCTCGAACATCATCTGGTAGGTCAGCGTGCCGCTCTTGGAGACCAGGCCGATGGGGCCGGTTCCCGAGATGTTCGCGGGCGTGATGCCGACGAGAGCCTCACCGGGGGTGATGATTCCGGGGCAGTTCGGGCCGATGATGCGGGTCTTCTTGCCCTTCTCCACGTTGTAGGCCCACGCGTACGCGGAGTCCTGCACGGGGATGCCCTCGGTGATGACGACGAGCAGCGGGATCTCGGCGTCGATGGCCTCGACGATGGCGTCCTTGGAGAATGCCGGCGGCACGAACGCGATGGACACGTCGGCTCCGGTCTTCTCCATGGCCTCGGAAACCGAAGCGAACACCGGCAATTCGATGTCGTTGCCCTGAGCGTCGACGTGCTTGACCGTGGTTCCGGCCTTACGTGCGTTGACGCCACCGACGACCTGGGTTCCGGCCTTGAGCATCAGGGCGGTGTGCTTGGTGCCTTCGCCGCCGGTGATGCCCTGGACGATGACCTTGTTGTCCTTGTTCAGAAAGATAGACATTGTTTCCTCTACTTCGCTGCCAGCTCGGCGGCCTTGTCGGCGCCCTCGTCCATGGTTCCGGCGAGCGTCACCAGCGGGTGCGCGGCGTCGGCGAGAATCTTGCGGCCCTCTTCGACCTTGTTGCCGTCGAGACGGACGACCAGCGGCTTGTTGGCGTCGTCGCCCAGCTTCTTCAGTGCGCCGACGATGCCGTTGGCAACTGCGTCACACGCGGTGATGCCGCCGAAGACGTTGACGAACACGCTCTTGACCTGCTCGTCACCGAGGATGACGTCGAGGCCTGCGGCCATGACCTCGGCCGAGGCGCCGCCGCCGATGTCGAGGAAGTTGGCGGGCTTGACGCCGCCGTGTGCCTCGCCCGCGTATGCGACGACGTCGAGGGTCGACATGACCAGTCCGGCACCGTTTCCGATGATGCCGACCTGTCCGTCGAGCTTGACGTAGTTGAGGTCGTTCTCCTTGGCCTTGGCCTCGAGGGGATCGGCTGCGTCCTTGTCCTCGAACTCGGCGTGGCCGGCCTGGCGGAAGTCCGCGTTGGCGTCGAGCGTGACCTTGCCGTCGAGGGCGAGGATCTGATCGTCCGGGGTGCGAACCAGCGGGTTGACCTCGACCAGGAGAGCGTCTTCGTTGATGAAGACCTCCCACAGCTTCTGGATGGTCACCGCAGCGGCGTCGAGCACCTCGGCGGGAAGCTTGCCCTTTTCGGCGATTTCACGAGCAAAAGCAAGGTCGACACCCTTGACGGCGTCGACCGGGATACGTGCGAGTGCGTCGGGGTTCTCCTCCGCCGTCACCTCGATTTCGACTCCACCCTCGACCGAACACATCGCGAGGTAGGTGCGGTTGGTGCGATCGAGCAGGAAGGAGATGTAGTACTCCTCGGCGATGTCGGAGGCTTCTGCAACGAGAAGCTTCTTGACGACATGGCCCTTGATGTCGAGTCCGAGAATCGCTTCTGCGTTCTCGGTGGCTGCTGCGACGTCCTTGGAGTACTTGACGCCACCGGCCTTGCCGCGGCCGCCGACCTTGACCTGTGCCTTGACCATTACTGGCTTGCCGATTTCTTCGGCAATCTGTGTTGCTCCGGCGACCGTGTCGGTGACACGACCGGCGGAGGTGGGTACGCCATGCTTGGCGAACAATTCCTTCGCCTGGTATTCGAAGAGATCCATCAGCTCACCGTCTCGTCTACGTTGACGCCCGCTCCAGGGGTGTGAGCGGGTCTGAGCATGGACTTTATCCAGGTGGCCCGACAGCGCATCGGGCGCATGCATGCTATGTGGCCTATCTCACCGCTTCCGGGTCGATGAAACGGCCGTCACCGACCGACTCGTCGGGCCGAAAGTGCCGCGGCGACACCGAGAACGACGATTCCGATCACCGACGGCACGACGCCGGGGCCCATCTCCGGATCGGTGGCACGTGCAGATGTCAGCGGCCACGACGACAGATGAACGATCCCGGCGACGGCTGCTCCGCCGAGCAGAACGCTGCCGCGAGCGGGCCGAGCTCGGGCCGCGACGACCGCAGCAACGACGACTCCGGCGGCGAGCAGCATCTGACCCCAGGTGTCCCAGCCCCACGGGAATTCGGTGACTGTCGCGGCCGTCAGGTCGCTACCGCGATACAAGGGCAGTGCCAACCCGATGGCGAGGAGACCGGAGCCGAGCAGCGCGGTACCCAGCAGCGGGCCGTCGGTTCCGGCGTCGGCCGAGGTGTCGACGTCGTCGCGTTCGGCCGATCCGGCGAACAGGGCCAGCAGTCCGGTGGCCACCGCCGCGACGACGCCCGCAATGATCGCCAGGGCACCGACGCCGGTGCTCACCCCCTCCACGTCCTCGGCGAGCACCACCGACTGCAGTACCGCGGCCGCAGCCGCAACCGCACCGAGCCAGAACACCGACACGAACGGCCGCGCAGCCGAGGCGAACTCGGAGAACAACAGCGGCACCGACCCCAGAATCATCACGAACCCGGCAACCAGCACCACCCTGGTGGCCAATATCTGCGGCACGGCGATCCCCGAGTCGGTCTCCAGAATCGGCAACAACGATCCGACGACGAACAGCACGCCGGACAGCACGCCTGCACTCCCCGCTGCCGCGTGCCACCTCGTCGTTCCTGGACCGGCGACACCGCGGACACCTCGCGCCCCCGTCTCGCGCTGTTGCGCTCGCTCCAGTGCTCGACGGTCACGCGCCGCGGCAACGGGTGCGAGCACTGCGCCACAGATCAGCAGCCCGAGCCCTGCGACCGTTCCCAGGTAGGCACCGAGGCCGGCATCGACCCGGTCACCGGTTCCGAGTCCCGCGAGCAGAGCCACCCCGGCGAAGCCGAGCACGCCGAGGCCGGCTCCGACGGACGCACCCGATGCCACCTGCGGCGAGAGTGCGGCCAGCGCAGCTGCGGCCACCACGAGCGCCGCGACACCGACGACTCCCGAACCCACCGCAACGAACACCGGCGACTCCACCACGGCCGTCACGATCACCACCGGATCCGACGAGCGGTACAGCGAGGCGAACGCCGCAACGGCAGCCAGCACACCGAACGCACCGAGCAGCGCCGCGAGCAACGGCCCGACACGCCCCGCCGCCGCCCGCCCCACGTGCTCGGAATACACCGACTGGCCGTACCCGTCACCGAGCCCGGCGCGGTGCACCGCAGACCACCCCGCAACACCCGCCAGAACCGACACAGCGTGACCGACGAGCAGAACGTAGGCCCCGGCGGTGGCGTCGAGCATCGCGGCGCTCAGCGGGCGGAAGAGCTCGAGTCGATTGGCATCGATGGGGTCGGACAACAGGGCGACGTCGAGGAGTGTGAATCCGAGTGCCACGGCGCCGTACCCGGCCAGCAGTGCCGCCGCCAGTTCGACGCTTCTACCGGCCACACCCACCGCGGCTCCGATGACAACGACGACGGGCACGGCACCGGCCAGGATCGCGGCCATCGCGGCCCCGTCACCCACCGGCGAACCGTCGACGCTGCGGACGACGCCGATCAGCTGAGCCGTCACTGCGGCAACCGCAGCGATCAGGGCGAGTACGACGGCGAGCGCGACGCGGGGGGTGGGCGACGGATCGTCCGCTCGACCGAACTCTCCGTCCTGAGGTCGGATCCGTTGTGGTTCCGCTCGCTCGGAGCCGCGGGCGGACGAGTCGTCGAAGGTGGGAGTCGGCACTCGGATCACGGTATCGGCTCGATCGGTGCGAGAACCGTTACTGTCACCGTGTGCCGTCCACGTGTTCGCGTGTCCGATTACGAATGTGGCTCGTCACGACATAACCGCTGGTCGCCTTGTGAGCCATCTCACATATGACGCCGGTTTGGGCTGTTAACTTGCGCGCCCCGCAATCATTTCGTTACCGTCTGCCGAGTCTTTCAGTAACGGCCAGGTCACGAAAACGGAGGTTGTAGGTCTTGCAGCAACACCGTGCGTCCTTCACCTCCAGCCGGTTCTCTCGACCTTCGGCCGAAGACGCGACCACGGTCTACAGCTACGAGCCCGCCGCCGAAGCAGCCGCAGAGCCCGCCTACGAGACCAGCGCTTACGACGCGTACGCCTACCCGGCGTACCGATACGTCGAAGCCGACTTCGCAGAGACCCCGCACATCGCAGCCGACGAGTCGCCGACCGTCGTCAACTCGTTCGCCACCACCGCAGACGCCACCCCCGTGGCCCGTCGCGGCGGCGCACACCGCATTCCCCTTCCCCCTACTGCGCTCAAGGGCCGAGCCGCAGTTCTCGCTGTCGCCGCAGGCGCGGTTGTCGCGGCAGGCCAGGCCGTCGTCAACGACGACTCACCCGCCGCAGTCGCCACCTCCGAGTACGCGCTCGCCGCAGGTGAAGCACCCGCCGCCGCAGCAGTCGCGGCCACCACCGCTCCGCAGACCACCGAGATCGACGCCGACTCGTCCAGCGCGACGCCGTCGGAAGCACCGCAGATCCTCAGCATCGCTGCACCGGTGGATCTGAGCCAGTTCAACGACCTGCTCGCCAAGGGCCAGCGCTTCAGCGAAGAGCGCGCCGCACGCGAGGCCGCTGCTCGCAGGCCGCTGTTCGCACTTCCGGCACAGGGCACCTACACCTCCAACTTCGGCACCCGCTGGGGCGTTCTCCACGCCGGCGTCGACGTTGCCAATGCCATCGGGACTCCGATCTACGCCGTCGCCGACGGCAAGGTGATCGACTCCGGTCCGGCTGCCGGCTTCGGTATGTGGGTTCGCGTGCAGCACGCAGACGGCACGATCACCGTCTACGGCCACATCGACACCACCCTCGTCGCCGTCGGTCAGGACGTCATGGCCGGCGATCAGATCGCAACGATGGGCAACCGCGGCTTCTCCACCGGCCCGCACCTGCACTTCGAGGTTCACCTTCCGGGCGAGGTAAAGATCGACCCGCTACCGTGGCTCGCTTCCCGAGGAATCTCCCTCGGACCAGAGATGGACTGAATCCACCGACTTTCCACACGAAGCCGGACCCCGCTTTCGCAGGGTCCGGCTTTCGCGTTCTCGGCCCTCTTACAGCTTGGTCATCGGGACGCCGCCGATGAGCATCATCTTCACGCGGCCTGCCGAACCGAAGTCGATCAACACCATCGCCTTGACTCCGGCTCCGGTCGATTCCAGCACCGTACCCAGGCCGTACTTGTCGTGGCTGACTCGATCACCCACGGCGAGAACGAGGTTCGAGTTGCGCCCCTTGGCTGCACCGAAACTCGGAGTCGAACTCTGGCCGCGACTCGAGGACCCGCCGTAGCCGCCCGAGCCGTAACTGTTCGAGCCGTATCCGCCACCACCCGATCCGTAGCTGCCGGATCTTCCGCCGCCGATGGATCGGCCTCCCCCGGTGCCCGGATCCTCGCGTCGCCAGTCGATCAGGTGCTGCGGAACTTCTTGCAGAAAGCGCGATTCCGGGTTGGCGATGGGCTGACCCCAGGCCGAGCGCATGATCGCTCGCGTGAGGTAGAGCCGCTGCCGCGCACGGGTGATGCCCACGTACGCAAGACGTCGTTCCTCGGACAGTTCGTTCGGGTCGCCGAGCGCCCGCATGTGCGGGAATTGGCCGTCCTCCCAACCCGTCACGAAGACGACCGGGAACTCCAGGCCCTTCGCGGTGTGCAGCGTCATCAGAGTGACGACGCCGGTACCCGAATCCGGGATCTGATCGGTGTCGGCCACCAGCGAGACCCGTTCGAGGAACGCCGCGAGCGACCCCGGCTCGGCCAACCCATCGACGCCACCGTCCTCGTCGCCGTTCTCGTCGTCCCCGGTTTCGAGAGCTTCCGCCGCCACTGCGGCCTGATTGCGCGCCTCCGAGGTGAATTCCCGTGCGACGCTGACGAGTTCGTTGAGGTTGTCGAAACGAGCACCGTCCTGCGGATCACTGCTGGCCTCGAGTTCGGCGCGGTAGCCGGTGCGGTCGAGAACGGCTTCGACGACATCGCCGATGTCTGCGATGTCGTTGCCGTCCCCGTCGGTCGCAGTGAGCACTGCACGTAATTCGTCGAGCAACTCCATGAACTGCGCGATCAACTTCTGCTGCCGCGAGTTGAGCAACGCCACCTTGCCCGCGGCCGCGTCGTGCAATGCGCGCGAGAAGCTGATGTCGCGCTGCTCGGCGTGGACGGCGACACAGGCCTCGGCACGATCGCCGATACCCCGGCGCGGAGTGTTGAGGATGCGTCGCATGCTGACGGTGTCGTCCTCGTTGGACAACACGCGTAGGTACGCGACGAGGTCTCGCACTTCCTTGCGCTCGTAGAAGCGGACACCGCCGACGACCTTGTACGGCAGACCGAGTCGGATGAAGATCTCTTCGAGCGCACGCGAGGAGTTGTTGGTTCGGTAGAAGACGGCCACCTCGTCGAAGCGCACGTCTCCGCCGTCGACGAGTCGGTCGATCTCCGAGGCCACGAACGACGCCTCGTCGTGCTCGTTGTCGGCCACGTAACCGACGATCAACTCGCCCTCGCCGGTATCGGTCCACAGCTTCTTCTCGCGTCGGCCGATGTTGCGCGAGATCACTGCATTGGCGGCCGAGAGGATGTTCTGCGTCGATCGGTAGTTCTGCTCGAGCAGGATGGTGCGCGCGTCCGGATAGTCGCGCTCGAATTCCTCGATGTTGCGGATGGTCGCGCCGCGGAAGGCGTAGATGGACTGGTCCGCGTCGCCCACCACACACAGCTCGCCCGGCGCGACGGTGCCCTCGAGTGCGCCCTCGGCGTCGGGGGTACCGACCAATTCGCGGACCAACATGTACTGGGCGTGGTTGGTGTCCTGGTACTCGTCGACCAGAACGTGCCGGAACCGGCGTCGGTAGTACTGCGCCACCTGGGGGAACGCCTGCAGAATGCCCACCGTCTCGCCGATGAGGTCGTCGAAGTCCATCGCATTGGCCGCGCGCAGCCGCTGCTGGTAGACGCCGTAGACCTTGGCCACCAGTCGCGGCAGCTCGGCGGGATCGCCGTCGGCGTCCACCGCCGCCTTGTCGGGGCCGATCAGCTCGTTCTTGAGGTTCGAGATCGCCGTCGAGACTAGCCGCGCCGAGAACTTCTTGGTGTCGATCTGCAGATCCTTGGAGATCATCGTCAGCAGTCGCCGAGAGTCGTCCGCGTCGTAGATGGAGAAGTTCGAGTTCAGACCGGGCAGCAGCGCAGCCTGCGCACGCAGAATCCGCACGCAACTCGAGTGGAACGTGGACACCCACATGGCGTTCGCTCGCGGTCCGACGAGTCCGGCAACTCGCTCGCGCATCTCGGCAGCGGCCTTGTTGGTGAACGTGATGGCCAGAACCTGGCCGGGTGACACTCCTCGCTCGGCCAGCAGATACGCGATGCGTCGCGTCAGCACTGCCGTCTTGCCCGACCCGGCTCCGGCCACGATGAGCAGCGGAGATCCGGTATGCACGACGGCCTCGCGCTGCTGAGGATTGAGGCCTTCCAGCAGTGCGTCGGACGAGGTGTTCTGTCGGGACTGAAGGCCCTGGAGGAATGTGTTCATCGTCTGGTCAGGTTACCGGCGCGTACCGACAAACCCACATCGCGTGGTCGTCGGCCGAACCGACGACTTTTCAGGAGGGGGGACCCGTGGCACACTGGATCGGTGATCGAAAAAACCGTACGTCATCGCCTGCATCGGATCGGCCGCTGTTCGGCCGAGCGTGCAGGAGCCTGTCGATAGACGCAACGCCCTGGTTCCGGACGGGAACCGAACCGACCGGCGATGCAGTTCCGAATACGAAAGGCGTAACGGTGACGGACGACGCAACGATCCAAGATGTGACCCGAGGAGAGACGATGGCCATGACGACGAAGATCGACTCAGACATTGCAGTGCCTTCCAGTGAGGCCGAGATCAACGACCTGCGCCAGGAAATCGACCGCCTCGATGCCGAGATCCTGACGGCCATCAAACGTCGCTCCGAGGTCTCGCAGATCATCGGACGCACCCGCATGGCCTCCGGCGGTCCGCGTCTGGTGCACAGCCGCGAGATGAAGGTTCTCGAGCGTTTCAGCAGCCTCGGTCAGGAAGGCCACACGCTGGCCATGCTCCTGCTCCGCCTCGGTCGCGGTCGCCTCGGACACTGATCGACCTCCGGTTGGGCGCGCAGTGTGCACGCCCAACCGTCAGCTCTACTTCAATGCGATGTACTTGGTCTCGAGGTATTCCTCGATTCCCTCGGATCCGCCCTCACGGCCGAATCCGGATTCCTTCACTCCACCGAACGGCGCGGCCGCGTCCGAGATGACTCCGCGGTTGACGCCCACCATGCCACTGTCGATGGCGTCGGCCACCCGTAGCGCGCGGTCCAGGTTCTCGGTGTAGATGTACGACGCCAGGCCGTACTCGGTGTCGTTGGCCGCGTCGATTCCCTCCTGCTCGGTGTCGAAGCCGACGACCGGAGCCACCGGCCCGAACACCTCCTCCTTCAGAATCCGTGCATCGGCAGGCACGTCGGTGAGCACGGTTGCCGGGTAGAAGTAACCGTCCCCGCCCGGTGCCTTCCCACCCAGTGCCACCGTCGCGCCCTTGGCCACCGCGTCGTCGACCAGTTCCTGCACGGTCTCGAGCTGATCGGCATTGATCAGCGGTCCCAGCTTGGTATCGGGGTCGACGCCGGGGCCGAGCTTCATCTCGGACATCTTCGCCACGAGCTTGGTGGTGAACTCCTCGCGCACGCTGTTGTGCACGTGCAATCGGTTCGCGGCGGTGCAGGCCTCGCCGCCGTTGCGCATCTTGGCGAGCATCGCGCCGTCCACCGCGTCGTCGATGTTCGCGTCGTCGAACACCACGAACGGTGCGTTGCCGCCGAGCTCCATCGACGTGCGCAGCAACCTCGTCGCGGACTTCTCGACGAGCGACTTGCCGACGCCCGTCGAGCCGGTGAAGGTGAGTTTGCGCATCCGCGGATCCTCGATGAGGGGTCCGGTGACGTCACCGGACTTCGACGTCGTCAGCACCGAGAGCACACCTTCGGGCAAGCCGACCTCGTCGAAGATCTGAGCGAGCAGCAGCATCGTCAGCGGGGTCTCGCGAGCGGGCTTGACGACGATGGTGCAGCCGGCGGCCAGAGCCGGCCCGATCTTTCTGGTGCCCATCGCCAACGGGAAGTTCCACGGGGTGATCGCCAGGACGGGCCCGACCGGAGCCTTGGTGACGAGGATTCGTCCGTTGCCCGCCGGGGCCGGGGTGTAGCGGCCGCCGATGCGTACCGCTTCCTCGGCGAACCAGCGGAAGAACTCGGCACCGTACTTCACCTCGGCCTTGGATTCGGCGAGCGCCTTGCCCATCTCCAGGGTCATCAGCAGCGCGATGTCGTCGGCGCGTTCGGTGACCTTCTCGAACGCCGCTCGAAGGATTTCACTGCGTTCGCGGGCAGGTGTTGCCGCCCAGCTCTTCTGCGCCGCAGCGGCGGCGTCGAGCGCCTTCATCGCGTCGGCGGGCGATGCGTCGGCCACCTCGGTCAGGGGCTTGCCGGTGGCCGGATCGTTCACCGCGAACGTCTTGCCTCCCTCGGCGTCGACGGCCTTACCGCCGATCCACAGTTTTGCCGGAATCGAATCGATCAATGCACGTTGGTCCATACCGTCCATGATGCCTCCGCAGCGCCCGAAGCAAACGAGAACGACGCGCGCGTGACTGTGCACGGGATTACTGTTGGTTCGTATGAGCGTCGATATCACCGGCACGGATGCCTGGCAGAAGCTGACCGATCACCACTCCACGATCGCCGATACTCATCTTCGGACACTGTTCGCCGAGGACGCCGACCGAACACGCACGTTCACTCTCGACGCCGCCGATCTGCACATCGACTACAGCAAGCACCGCATCACCCGCGAGACCGTCGAGTTGCTCGTCGAACTCGCCCGTACCGCCGATGTCGAAGGCAAACGCGACGCGATGTTCGCGGGCGAGCACATCAACACCTCCGAGGACCGCGCCGTTCTGCACACCGCGCTGCGTCTACCGGCCGACGCCTCGTTGACCGTCGACGGCCAGAACGTCGTCGCCGATGTGCACGAAGTACTCACTGCGATGGGCGAATTCACCGATCGGGTGCGGTCGGGTGAATGGGTCGGCGCCACCGGCGCGAAGATCTCCACCGTCGTCAACATCGGCATCGGCGGATCCGACCTCGGACCGGTCATGGTCTACAACGCACTCCGGCACTACGCCGACGCCGGCATCTCTGCGAAATTCGTCTCGAACGTCGACCCCGCGGATCTGGTCGGTGCGCTCGACGGACTCGATCCCGCGTCGACGCTGTTCATCATCGCGTCCAAGACGTTCTCCACCCTCGAAACGCTGACGAACGCAACCGCGGCCCGACGCTGGCTCGTCGACGCGCTCGGTGAAGATGCCGTGGCCAAGCACTTCGTCGCCGTGTCAACCAACGCCGAGAGGGTTGCGGACTTCGGTATCGACACCGACAACATGTTCGGCTTCTGGGATTGGGTCGGCGGACGCTACTCCGTCGATTCGGCAATCGGGTTGTCGGTCATGACCGTTGTGGGAAAGGAAGCGTTCGGCGAATTCCTCGACGGCTTCCACCGCATCGACGAGCACTTCCGCACCACACCGCTGGCCGAGAACGCGCCGGTTCTGCTCGGCCTCGTCGGCCTGTGGTACAGCTCCTTCTTCGGCGCGGAAACCCGTGCAGTGCTGCCGTATTCGAATGATCTCTCCCGTTTTGCGGCGTACCTGCAGCAGTTGACGATGGAGTCCAACGGCAAGTCCGTCAAGGCCGACGGCTCCCCCGTCACCACGCCGACCGGTGAGATCTTCTGGGGCGAGCCTGGCACCAACGGGCAGCACGCCTTCTACCAATTGCTGCATCAGGGAACACGTTTGGTACCTGCGGACTTCATCGGATTCGCCGAACCGACCGACGATCTACCGACCCGCGACGGCACCGGCTCGATGCACGATCTGCTGATGAGCAACTTCTTCGCGCAGACCAAGGTGCTCGCCTTCGGCAAGACCGCCGAGGAGATCGCCGCCGAGGACACTCCGGCAGATGTGGTGCCGCACAAGGTGATGCCGGGCAACCGCCCGTCCACCTCGATCCTCGCCCCCAAGCTCACGCCGTCGGTGGTCGGACAATTGATCGCCCTGTACGAGCACCAGGTCTTCGTCGAAGGCGTCATCTGGGGAGTCGACTCCTACGACCAGTGGGGCGTCGAACTGGGCAAGACCCAGGCACTCGAACTGACTCCGGTGCTCACCGATTCCGAAGCCCCTGCCGCACAATCGGATTCATCCACCGACGCACTGGTGCGCTGGTACCGGGCTCAGCGGGGTCGTTCGGCCTGAGGTCGGTCGGTGGATCTACGGCCCTCTTAGGAATCTACGCACCCTGCAGGAGGTGCGGATTCCTGGACGGGCCGTAGATTGCGCTCAGCGGATCCGAACAGGTCAGCCGTGCGTCCAATTGAGCATGGACTTCGACCAACGTGGGCTCTTCACCCGTGCCGATGCGCTCGCATTCGGATTGACTGACGACGACCTGCGACGACTGCGCCGCACCGGTGAACTGTCGGTTCTGAGGCCAGGGTTCTACGTGCCGCATGCGGTGATCCAATCCGCGAGTCCGACCGAACGACATTCTTTGCTCGCGCGGTCCTATCTGATGTCAGCTCCCCCGGATCACGTGCTCAGCCACGTCTCGGCCGCCATCGCGTGGGGCTTCGACATCTGGCAGCTTGCGCTCGACAAGGTGCACATGACGCACGGACTCGACTACGCCAGCAAACGCCGTCCGCTGCGAATTCTCCACGGCACCACGCTGGATCCCACCGAACGGACCTCCGTCAACGGGTGCGCGGTCACCTCAGCAGCCCGCACCATCGTCGACATCGCACGCACCACGACCGTCGAGCGGTCCGTGTGCGTAGGCGACAGCGCACTCAGATCAGGTCACACCGACACCGACGTTCTGTCGACTGCAGTGGAGTCGGCGCGGTTCCGCACCGGTATCTCCGCCGCCCGGCGATCGGTGTCGCTGATGAACGGGCGCAGCGAGAGCGTCGGCGAATCTCGGAGTCGGGTGCTCTTCGAGACGCTACCTCTGCCGACTCCGCTGCTCAATCAATGGGTGTACGACGGCGCGGGCCGCTTCGTCGGGCGGGTCGACTTTCTGTTCCGGGAGGTCAAAGTGATCGGCGAGTTCGACGGCGAATCGAAGTACGACTCCAAGCGTGTACTGCTCGACGAAAAGTATCGCGAGGACCGACTACGTGAGTTGGGATGGGTGATCGTGCGGTGGAACTGGCGGGACCTGGACGATCCTCGCGCACTACTTCGCCGTTTCGAGCAGGCCTTCGCCCGCGCGGCCGGTCTTCCTACGCCTGCCGGGTGGTTCGGAGACCAGCGCATTTCGTCGGATCAGCTCCCCAGTTTTGGATAACCGACTCCGATCGGCGTCACAAATTCAAGTATGGGGAGCCGATCCCCCGCTCCGTAGATCCGCGGCATCACACCCGCGCCAGCACCGCCGCCGCATCGACTCCCGTCGGCAGGGTGCCGAAGGCGATGCCCCAGTCTCGGTCGAGTCGACTGGCACAGAAGGCATCGGCCACAGCGGGATTCCCGTGCATCACCAGCTGCGCACCCTGGAAGGTCAGCGCCATCAGTTCGACGACTCGCCTGGCCCGGTATTCCATGTCGGAGGTGTCGGAGAGTTCCTTGCCGACGCGGGCGATGGCGTCGTCGAGGCGAGAATCCACGCCCGACGCCTGGCCGATCTCACCGAAGAAGGCCTCGACGCTGTCGGGTTGACGGGCCAGTGCGCGCAGGGAATCGAGTGCGGCGACGTTGCCGGAGCCTTCCCAGATCGACATCAACGGCGACTCGCGGAACAACCGAGGCATTCCGGATTCCTCGACATAGCCGTTGCCACCGAGACATTCGAGTGCCTCGGCGGCGTGGGCCGGCGCTCGTTTGCACACCCAGTACTTGGTCACGGCCAACGCGATTCGGCGCAGTGCACTCTCCTGCTCGTCGCCGCGAGCCGATCCGTCGGTGGCCTGCGCCAAGCGAATCATGGCGGCGGTCGCGGCCTCGGATTCGATGGTCAAGTCTGCCAGCACGTTTCGCATCAGAGGCTGATCGATCAGCTCAGCACCGAACGCTGCTCGGTGGCGCGCATGATGGACCGCGCGGACTGTGGCGTTGCGAATTCCGGCTGCGGACCCTACGACGCAGTCCAGTCTCGTCATGTTGACCATCTCGATGATGGTGCGCACGCCGCGTCCCTCTTCACCCACGAGCCAGCCGGTGGCCCCGTGATATTCGAGCTCGCCCGATGCATTCGACTTGTTGCCGAGCTTGTCCTTCAAGCGCTGCAGCATCATTCGGTTGCGGGTGCCGTCGGGCAGCACGCGCGGCAGCATGAAGCACGAGAGCCCGCCGGGGGCCTGCGCCAAGGTGAGGAACATGTCCGACATCGGCGCAGACGTGAACCACTTGTGGCCGACGATCGAATACGTACCGTCCGACGACGGTGTGGCCGTGGTGGTGTTGGCGCGGACGTCGGAGCCGCCCTGCTTCTCCGTCATCGACATGCCTGCGATCAGTCCGCGCTTGCTCGACGGGGTCCGCAGGCCGAAATCGTATTCCCTCGACGCCAGTAGTGGCTCGTACTGCGCAGCCAGAGAAGGATTGTGCCGCAACGCCGGAACGACGGCGTAGGTCATCGAAACGGGGCACATGTGTCCGGCCTCGGCCTGCCCCCAGACGTAGAACTTCGCAGCGCGGGCGACGTGTGCACCGACGCGGTCGTCGGTCCAGGGGCTGGCGTGCAGTCCGTGCTCGACAGCAACGGTCATCAGATCGTGCCAATGCGGATGGAATTCGACCTCGTCGATGCGATGGCCGTAGCGATCGTGGGTCTTCAACACCGGTGGGTTCTCGTTGGCGAGCCGTCCCCACTCCTGAGCCTCGACTCCGCCGGCGAGGGCTCCCAACTGCCGAACCTCGTCGAGCGCCCAGCCGCCACCTGCCCGCACCACGCCGTCGAGCAACGACGGGTCCGCGGAGGTGTCGTAGGGCGTCAGGTTAATCGCCTGGTTGAATACCTCATGCGTGTCCATCTCGAACTCCTAACGCGCGCAACGACAATGCGACCAGACCCGGGACCGGATCCTTGGATTCATGGGAAGACAACGGACCGACCAGAACTTCGCCGACGGCCCCGACCAGACCTGCCGCCGAGATCGCTGCGTCCTGCTCGGGGATCTCCCCGGCTGCGATGCCTGCCGCGATCGCGTCGGCGAATGCCTCGGTGAATTTTCGCCGGAAGACCAACCGCTCGGCGTCGACGGCCGGATCCACCGGCTCGGCGAGCAGCGCGTAGGCCATCGTTCGGTTCTTCAGGGCTCGTCCGGCGAAGGTCTCCACCACTGCCGTCACCCGCTCGGCAGTGCTTCCGTGCCCGGCGACGGCCACTACTGCCGCGACCTCACGGCCGCAGACCTCGCGGAAGATGGCGACCACCAGGTCCGCCTTGCCCTCGAAGTGGGTGTAGACGCTGCCTGCGGATACTCCCGCGGCCGCGGCGACCGACGCGATCGAAAGCCCTGCGTAACCGTGCGTCGAGAGCACCTCGATGGCGGCAGCGAACAGCTTCTCGCGGCCGGCGTCGAGCCTGGCCTGCACCGCGCGGGTTCGTCGATAGGGCATGCCAAGGATTGAAGCACTGATTCATTGCTTCACGCAAGAGAACTCGAGTAGGGTTCACAGATATGCCGGTACGGATCGAACGATCAGGCCCCGTCACCACCATCGTCCTGTCGCGTCCGGAGGCCCGCAATGCCGTCGACGGCCCCACCGCTCAGGAGTTGATCCAGGCGTTCGAGGAGTTCGACGCCGACGAATCCGCCTCGGTGGCAGTCCTGTGGGGCGAGGGCGGCACGTTCTGTTCGGGAGCCGACCTCAAGGCACTGGGCACACCGCGCTCGAATCACGCGACCGAACACGGGGACGGACCGATGGGCCCGACGCGAATGCGGTTGTCCAAGCCGGTCATCGCGGCCGTGTCGGGATACGCCGTCGCGGGCGGACTGGAACTCGCTCTGTGGTGCGACCTCCGCATCGCCGAGGACGACGCCACGTTCGGCGTCTTCTGCAGGCGCTGGGGAGTTCCGTTGATCGACGGCGGCACAGTGCGATTGCCGCGCATCGTCGGTACGGGCCGGGCGATGGACATGATCCTCACCGGTCGCGCCGTCGATGCCGAAGAGGCGTTGAACATGGGACTGATCACCAGAGTGGTTCCGGTGGGCCGAGCCCGGTCGGAAGCAGAGGCATTGGCCGCCGAGCTCGCGCTGCTACCGCAGACCTGCATGCGTGAGGATCGGTTGTCCCTGCTGGAACAGGACGGCCTCGACGAAGAGTCCGCCCTGAAGAACGAATTCCGACACGGTGCCATCTCGATCAACGCCGATGCGCTCAGTGGCGCGAGCCGGTTCGCATCGGGGGCGGGACGACACGGCACCGCGAGCCCGTGAAATCCACACGCCTGTCGGTGATCGACGAGATATTTCTCCGGACCCACCGCGGTTATGGAATTCCGATTGCGCTGCAAGGTATCTGGCGCACCACCGAGACGGTGAGCGCAGAAGAACTACACCGGGTCCACGACGAGCTGGCCATCGGGCAGCTCGGCCGTCGAGTCGGCAAGCCCCGCACACCGGGGGCACGACTTCGATGGGACATCTCGTCCGAATCGCTCCCACTCGACTACGGTACCGACGCGGTCGACGACATCATCGGATGGGCCGACGCGCAGGCAGACGTTCGACTCGACCCGCAGTACGGGCCCGGCTGGCGGTTGACGGCCGCGCCCATTGCACACGGCGGCACTGTCCTGTCTCTGGTGTGTTCGCACGCACTGGCCGATGCTCGTGAGCTCATCGACGCTGCGGCCCGCGCATTCGCCGGATCGACACCCGTACCGGCGCTGCACCCGGGATCGGATGTGAGGGACGCGCTCTCGATGATCTTCACCGTTCTCCAACGATCCATCGCAGCGACGGCGAGGTTGTGGGTCAGTAAGAAGGCCCGAGCCGAACTGCGAGCATTCACCACCGCCGACAGCGGCGGCGTCACCCCGCACCGGGCGCGGCAGATGTACGCGGTGATCGTCGATATCGATGCCGCAGAGTGGGATTCGGCGGCAGAAAGTGTCGGCGGATCGGCCAATTCGTTGTTCGTCTCGGTCGTCGCCGCCACGATGAGAGAACTCGGGTCACCCGCGGTGACCGTCGACATTCCTTTTCGCACCGGGTCCGGTGACGCCAATGCGATCGGCATGGCCACCGTCGCCGTCCGCGGAGACGACTCGCCCGCGGCCATCCGAGCAGCGTGCAAGGAGGCGTTCGGCAAGCCGGTGGGAGCACCCGCAGGCTATCCACCCGAGATCGTCCAGCTGCTCCCCCATCGCGTCGCCGCCAAGCTGACGTCGACCCCGGGGCGCGGAGAAGTGTTGTGCTCCAACATCGGCAACATTCCCGACGGCATCACCGCACTCGGCACCCACCGATCGTGCGGACTCGCAACCCGCGCGATCCATCCGAATCCGTCGGGCGCGCTGTCGACGATCAGAATGTCGACCTATCTCTCGCGCCTGGACGGCAACTACACACTCTCGCTCGTGTGCACCGACGACGCGTTGGCCGGATCGACCGCCGAGCTCACCGCGGCCGTGCAGCGAGCCCTGGCAACACGGAACCTGGCCGCCAAACCCTGGTAGGTCTACCGTTGTCGCCATGAACGAGCACGATATCCACACCAAGATCCAGCAGCTCATCGCCACCGAGCACAAGCTTCGCACCGAGGCCCAGTCGGGCGACATCGACCCGGACACCGAGAAGGCCCAACTGGCGTCCCTCGAACACGCCCTCGATCAGTGCTGGGACCTGCTCCGCCAGCGTCGGGCGCGCATCGATGCGGGCAAGAACCCCGACACCGCAACGGCCAACAGCGTCGACCGGGTCGAGGGGTACCTGCAGTAGCCCGTGCCCGACTCCTAGACCATCCGATCCGTCAGCACGTTCGGCAGGAACCGCAGCGCCGCGTCGATGCCACGCCACTTGAGTCCGGGTAGCGCGGCGCGGCGGGTCTCGCTCTCGATCGCGTCGACCATCGCGGTGACACCCTGGTCGAGAGTGGCTGTGAGAGCGGCACTGTCGCCCGCTTTGGCGGACATGTCGGTGGCGATGAAGCCGGGTAGCAGGGTGGTGACGGCGATGTCGGTTCGCGACAGTTCCGTGGACAGCGATTCACCCAGCGAAGCCACTGCGGCCTTGCTGGCCGAGTAGGCCGCTTTGGCTCCCGGCAGTCCCCGGTCGGCGCTGATGGACGAGACGAACACCAGGTGCCCGCGCTTCTGCTCTCTGAAGATCGACAGTGCAGCTTCCGCCTGCGACAGGGCCCCGACGAAGTTGGTGCGTGCGGTCTGCAGATTGGCCTCGGCCCGGCCGGTGCCGATCTTCGCGCCCTTGCCGAGCCCGGCATTGACGATCACTCGATCGAGGCCGCCCAATTCGTCTCGCAATCTTCCGAACACCTCACCGACCGCGTCGTGATCGGTGACGTCGAGGGCTCGAACCACCACGGTGATGTTCGGGTTGTGATGCATCAACTCGGCGCGAAGATCGTCCAACCGCTCGACGCGTCGGGCGCAGAGCGCAAGGTCCCGGCCCATGCCTGCGAACCGTCGCGACATTTCCTCACCGAGCCCCGAGCTCGCTCCGGTGATCAGAATCTTGTTCCGAGTGGTCGCCATAAGCGGCGAGCCTATGTCACTGTGGAGCAATGGCCTCAGAAAGCTCGGAATTCGATGTCATCGTCATCGGCGGTGGACCGGTCGGCGAAAATGCCGCGCAGTACGCAATACAGGGCAGCGATCGCACCGCGGTGATCGTCGAACACGAACTGCTCGGCGGTGAATGCTCGTACTGGGCCTGCATGCCGAGCAAGGCACTGCTGCGTCCGAGCGAGGTTCTCGACACCGCACGAAACATGCCGGGAGTCAAAGAGTTGGTTGGCGATCAACCCCTCGACGCCGACGCCGTCCTGGCCCGACGCGAATCCTTCACCCACAGCCTCGACGACTCCTCGCAGGTGACGTGGGCCGAGTCGGCAGGCATCTCGGTGGTCCGTGGCCACGGGCGACTCACCGGGGCCAGGACCGTCGAGGTCGACGGCCGCACACTCACCGCTCGTCACGCTGTTGTCCTCGCCACCGGAACCACCGCATCGGTGCCGAACACCCCCGGCCTGCGCGACGCCCGGCCGTGGATCTCCCGCGATGCCACCAACATTCACGAGACCCCAGGGCACATCGCCATCATCGGCGGTGGCGTCGTCGCGACGGAGGCGGCGACCTGGCTGCTCTCGCTCGGAGCAAAGGTCACGATGATCGTGCGCGGATCGTCGCTGCTGGCCGGTTCCGAACCGTTCGCCGGTGAACTGGTCGCCGAGGCGCTGAGGAAGCGCGGCGGGGCGATCATGCTCGACGCCTCCCTCGAGTCGGTGTCACGAGAGAACCCTGCCGACACCGGCATCGGCCGAATCCACGGCGGCCCGGTCGGTCTCGTGGTCGACGGTACCGAGATCGTCGCCGATGAGATTCTGGTTGCGGCCGGCCGCACCCCGGCGAGTGCGGACCTCGGATTGTCGAGCCTCGGACTCGACGAGGACCACTACATCGACGTCGACGATCATCTGAACGTTGCCGGTCACGACTGGCTCTACGCGGTGGGCGACGTCAACGGCCGCGCGCCACTGACGCACATGGGCAAGTACCAGGGCCGGGTGGCCGGCGACGTCATCGCCGCCAGAGCCGAGGGAAAGCCGCTGGACAGCAAGCGATTCCGCGCATCAGCGGATCACGGTCAGATCCCCCAGGTGGTGTTCACTCCGGTCGAGGTGGCGTCCGTCGGACTGACCGAGGCAAAGGCCCGAAAGGAAGGCATCGACGTCGAGATCGTGGCGCAGGACATCGCCGTCGCGGGTTCGTCTCTGCAGCAGGACGACTACTCGGGCCGTGCGCAGCTGGTGATCGACCGCGCCACGGACACGATAGTAGGCGCGACGTTCGTCGGCCCGGGCGTCGCCGAGCTCGTTCATGCCGCCACTGTCGCAGTGGTCGGCAAGGTCTCGCTCGACGACCTGTGGCATGCGGTGCCGTCGTATCCGACGGTCAGCGAGATCTGGCTCCGGCTACTCGAGGCGCGTCGAACACCCGATCACTGACGCATGTAGGCCGCGGCAATGCCCTCGTAGGTTGTCGGGTCGGCACGTTTGATGCGCAGCGCCACCAGTACCCCCAGGATCGCGGCGAGGATCAGCACCACAGGGATTGCATTGACGACCGCAGAATCGGAACCGGTCAGGATGCTGTAATGCGTTCCGGCGAGCACCAATCCGGTCATGAAACCGGCGAAGCCGATGCCGGGGGCAATCCCGGTGCGCCACAGTGAGCGATCCGGATGGCCGATGAAGAACACCACCACCGACAGCGCTGCCGCAGCCTGCAAGGCGATCACCCCCAGAGTTCCGAGGCCGATGGCACCGGCAGCGTAGATCAGGTACGGGTCGGCACCGGTCACCGCGAACACCGCCAGCGCCACTGCAGCCACGATCGAGGCGGTGATACTGCCGATGTGGGGGCTCGAGTGCTTCGGGTGAATTCGGCCCAGCCGCACCGGAAGTACGCGCTCACGCCCGAGAGCGAACAGATATCGACTGGCTGCGTTGTGCACGGCGAGATACGACGCGAGCACACTGGTGCACAGCAGCACCGCGGTACCGTCGTACAGCACTGTTCCGCCGTACTGCTGCGCCAGCGTGAACAGAAGATTGCCCAGTTCGGTCTGGGCCAGCACCGGTGCGTCGACTCCACCCGCGGCCCCGACGATGATCCAACTCGTCAGCACGTAGAAGACCGCGATGAGCGTGACCGCGATGAATGTCGCGCGCGGGATGCTGCGTCTGGGGTCCTTGGTTTCCTCACCGTACAGAGCTGCGGACTCGAAACCGATGAAACTTGAAAAAGCGAACATCATTGCTATCCCCAGCGACCCGGAGAACACCTGCGTCGGAGTGAACGACTCCAGTGGCAGTGCCGCGGTCCCCTTGTCACTCACCACCAGGGCGTTGAACACCGTCAGAAACGCAAATTCGAGCACCATCAGAGTTCCGAGAACCTTGGCCGAGAGGTCGGCGTTTCGGAAACCCAGGAATGCGACAATCACGACAGCGGCTGCCGTGAAGATATACCACGGAATATCGATACCCGAGTCGGCGAATACCAAATGCGTGAAATATCCGAATGCGCCGGAAAGTCCGCACGCCAGCGACGTATACGCGACAACTGCGACATATGCGGCAGCGACACCGGGCGGCTTACCCAACGCCAGACCGATGTAGGTGTAGAACGCACCGGTGCTGTACACCTGCTGGCTGATCGCCGCAAAACCTACCGAGAAGCAGAGCAGCACAACAGCACTGATCGCGTACGCCGCGGGCAGACCGGCACCGTTGCCGCGGATCAGGGCCAGCGGTACATTGCCGATCATCGCCGCCATCGGTGCCGCGGCAGCCACCACAAGAAATACCACTCGTCCGGTGGTCAGAGTACGTCGCTCGGACATCGTTCGGACGCTACTCGCAGAGGGAGCAGAATGCTGACATGGAATACGAACGCGGTTTCGAGAGACTGGTCAACTTCAGTGACGCTGTGGTCGCGATCGCTGCAACGCTGCTCATTCTTCCGTTGGTGGAACTGGCAGAACCGGACGACAGTGCACAATTCGTCGATATTCTGCGTGAGCACGGGGTCGAGCTGTTCGCATTCGTCCTCAGCTTTCTGGTCATCTTCTCGCAGTGGCTGAGCCATCATCGGGTCTTCCGGAACCTGGTCGGGTACACCCGGGGTCTGATGTGGGTGAATTTCGTCTGGTTGTTGTCCATAGTGTTTCTCCCGTTCCCCACCAAGCTGATCGCCGAGAAGAGCGGTTACGACGCGAGCGCCTCTCCGCTCTACGTCGCGACCATCGCGGTGTCCGTCATCGCGATGTTCGTGGCCGACGTGATCGTGTCTCGGCACCCGAACATCGTCGCGCGCGACACCCCGACGTCCGGGAGCACGCGCAACGGAGCCATCACGTCGGTACTGATGCTGGTCGCTCTCGGGCTGTCGTTCACCCCGCTCGGCCTGTGGTCGTTGCTGATTCTGTTGCTCACCGCGCCGATCAACCGTCTCGAGGAGCGGGTGGCCAAGTAGATTGGTCGTGTGAGCACCGAGAGCGCGTCGAAGCAGCAACCGCTTCTCGTGCTGGGCAAGATCACCGAGATTCTCGACGCCTTCTCGTTCGACCGCCCGTCCATGACCCTCGGTGAGATCCAACAGACCACTGGCCTGCCGACCTCGACGGTGCAGCGCCTCGTCACCAACCTTGTGCAGCAGGGATTTCTGGACCGGCGCGGCGATCGCATTCGCATCGGGGTCCGCATGGCCTATTGGGCCGCGACGGCGACCAAGGACCTCGACGTGCTGTCGGTCGTCAACCCTGTTCTCAAGGACATGCGAGACCTGACGACCGAGACCGCGTGCTTCTTCAGGCCCGAACAGAACTACCGTGTGTGCGTCGCCATCGCCGAGACGCGGCATGCCTTGCGCCGAGACATGTACGTCGGCAAGGTCATCCCACTCAGCGCGGGATCGGCCAGCCGCGTCCTGCTGGCCTGGGACGACGAGCTCGCCGAGCGTGTCCTCTCTCGCGAACTCGAATCGATGACCGAGCAGACGGTGACCGAAGCCGAGACGATGCGGACCCTGTTGGCGCAGACCAGGTCCGACGGCTACGCGATCACCACCGGCGAGCGCGAGACCGGCGCATCGGGACTGTCAGCGCCGGTGTTCGACTCGGCCGCGGACATCGTCGGTGCCGTCACCATCAGCGGACCGACGCTGAGGATGCCGCAGTCGCAGTGCGAGGACTGGGTGGATCTGTTGATCTCCCATGCCGAGCGGATCACGAGGACCCTCGGCGGCCGCTACCCCGCGTGAGACCAGGCGTCGGGATTCACCGGATGCGGTGGCATCGAACCACCGAACATCGCGGCGGCATTGGTTGCACACAGCCGCGCCATCTCCGACCGTACCGATACCGTCGCACTCCCCACGTGCGGGAGCAACACCGTGTTGGGCAGATCCGCCAGACCGGGTTCGAGGGCCGGCTCGCGTTCGTAGACGTCCAATCCTGCTGCAGCAACGGTGCCCTCGCGCAGCGCGGTCACCAGAGCGGCCTCGTCGATCACCGGTCCGCGCGCGGTGTTGATCACGATCGCCGACGGCTTCATCGCTCCGAGTACGGCTGCGTCGACCAGATGGTGAGTGGAATCCGACAACGGAACATGCAGGGACAGGAAGTCGCTGGTCGTGACGATCTCGTCCCACGACGCATGCTCGACGCGACCCGTGAACTCACCGAGCTCGTTCTCGGAGACCTCTCGGTCGCCGGGCGGACGGGGGCAGAACTTGACCGTCATGCCGAAGCCCAGTGCTCGGCGCGCGGTGGCGCGGGCAATGCGGCCGAACCCGGCCAGCCCCAGCACCCGGCCCGAGACATCGCTGCCGAGAAGCAGTTCCGGCTCCCAGCCGGTGAACGAGCCGGAGCGGACGAACGCATCGGCCTCGACGGCCCGGCGGGCCGTGGACAGGATGAGCAGCATCGCGATGTCCGCGGTCGAATCCGTCAGCACCCCAGGGGTGTTGGCAACCGTGATGCCGTTGGCGGTTGCGGCTGCGATGTCGATGTTGTCGAATCCGACGGCGTAGTTGGAGATCCCGGTGATCGACGCCGAGGCCAGTAACTCCGCGTCGAACCGATCTCGCAGCTGAGAGACGACCACGGAGTAGTCCCCCGAGGCGCAGGCGTCGAGCAACTGATCGTGATCGACCTCCCGCAGGTCCACGTCCCCCGCGGCGCGCAGGATGTCCATGCCCGGAGCCGGGATCTCGGTGGTGACGAGGATGCGGCTCATAGGACCCACTCGAAGGCACGCGCTTCGGACCTGGCACCCTGAACGGTTTTCGATCGCATGGGCTCGCCCAGTTCGGTGAGCAACTCCTCCGACAGAGTCACCATGGCGGCCAGGGTTTTCGGCTCGAACCAGTCCGGACGCGTCGCGAACAGAATGTCCTCCGACGAGGTGTTGCCGCTGGCACCGGGAGCGAAGGGACAACCGCCGAGTCCGCCGAGCGAGCCGTCGACCATCGTTGCTCCGGCCGAGATCGCGGCGAGAGTGTTCGCAACGCCGAGACCCCAGGTGTCGTGACCGTGGAACACCACTCTGCGGTCGGGAGTTTCGGCGCGGACCCGTGAGATCAGCGATTGCACCTGCACCGGAATCGCCTGACCCAGGGTGTCGCAGATGACGATATCCGTTGCGCCGGTTGCGCGTTCGTCGTTGGCTATCTCGATGACACGGTCCGGCGGCACCTGGCCCTCGAACGGGCAGGTGAAGGACGTCGCGATACACAGCTCGATCTCGCCGCCCACCGATCGTGCGATGTCGACGGCGTCGGGCATCGCTGCCAGGGACACCTCGGTGGTCCTACCGATGTTGGCCTGGTTGTGCGAGTCCGAGGCCGAGAAGCAGTACTGGAAGTTGCGAGCCCCCGCGGCGGCTGCCTTCTCGACGTGGCGTGGAGTGGCGACCCACACCCAGCATCGCGCGAGTTCGTCGGCGGTGAGCTCGCCGATCACCTCGAGGGTGTTGGCCATCGGCGGCACCTTGTCGCCCCGCGCCATCGATCCGATTTCGAGCGACGGCACACCGAGTTCGATGAGGGCCCTGATGATCTCGAGCTTGCGTTCGGTGGCGAGCATCTTGCCGGTGAGCTGCAGACCGTCGCGCATCGTGACGTCGCGCAGCTCCGCAGCGGGGGTGAATCGGTACATCTACAGGCCCATCTCTTGGTCGGTGCGGCCGAGCAGAGTCGACAGTACTTCTCGAGTGTGTTCACCCAGATCCGGTCCGACCGAACGAATCGGCAGAGACGCGTCACCGATCACCGGGACGACGCCGACGAATCCGACGTCGGCGGGCTTTTCGCCTCCGGTGTCGACCGGAAAGTGCTGAATCATGTTGCGGGCGGCGTACTGCTCGTCGGCGACGATATCGGCCGCGGTGTAGATCGGACCCGACGGCACTCCGGCGGCGTCGAGAATCTTCAGAGCCTGCTCGCGCGAATGCAATCCGGTCCAGGCCGAGATGGCTGCGTCCAACTCGTCGCGTCGACGCCACCGGCCGGCGTTGGACGCCAGGTCCGGATCGGCTCCCAGGTCGGGACGATCGATGGTCTCCATGTATCGCTGGAAGATGGCGTCGCCGTTGCCTGCGATGATGATCGAGTGACCGTCGTTGCACGGGTACGCATTCGACGGGGCGATGCCCTCCATCCGGCCGCCCGTTCGCTCGCGTTCGACGCCGTACGCCAGATAATCCGGGATCAGCGATTCCATCATCGACAGAATGGATTCGTTCAGCGCCACATCGATGGAACGCTGTGCCAGCGACAGCGGGGACTGCTCGTCCGGTGCCTGCGACGCGCGCTGGGTCTGCCGTTGAAACAGGGCCATGACGCATCCGAACGCCGCGTACAGGCCGGCGATCGAGTCACCGATCGAGACCCCCACTCGAACCGGTGGCCGGTCCGGGTCACCCACGAGATTGCGGAAGCCGCCGTATGCCTCTGCGACAGCCGCGAATCCGGGTCGCTGCGACATGGGACCGGTCTGCCCGAAGGCCGAGATGCGCGTGATGATCAACTCGGGGTTGGCCGCAGAGAGCACCTCCGGCGAGATACCCCACTTCTCCAGAGTGCCGGGGCGAAAGTTCTCGAGCACGATGTCGCACTTCGCCGCGAGATCGACGACGTCCTTGCGCCCCTGTTCGGTACGCAGGTCGAGCACGATCGACTTCTTGTTCCGGTTGATCGTGCGGTAGAGCATCGACGTCGTGCCGGAGTACAGCCGCCAGTTGCGTAGTTCGTCGCCGGTTCCTGGCCGCTCGACCTTGATGACCTCGGCACCGAAGTCGGCGAGCATGCGCGCCGCAGTAGGGGCGGCTATGTAGTTGCCGAGTTCGAGGACTCGAACTCCGCTGAGCGGCAATGCCATCGTGTTCCTTTCGATTCTCACAGGAGACGAGCTCACAGGATCCAGCTCATCGGCACGATCAACGCGATGGCGATGACCGATGCCACCGAGACGCCCACCGAGCATGTCTTGAGTGTGCCCCTGGTCGACTGGCCCATCAAGGACTGCAGCAGCCAGAAGGTGTTACTGGTGACGTGGACGGCGAACAGCGATCCGGCACCCGCGGCGAGCGCGATGAACACCGGGTCGAGACCGATCAATGGAGCGACCGGGGCGAGGATGCCGGCCGAGGTGATGGCGGAGATCGTCACCGATCCGACGGCGATGTGCAACGCCGCAGCGATGACCCACACCATCAGCAGAGGAGCAGCGGTGCTGGCCGTGAAGTACTGGCCGAGAATGTCGCCGAGCCCTGCCTCGTTGATGACAGCCGCGAGCGACCCGCCGACACCGGTGAGGATCAGGATCTGACCGCTCTCGGCGAAACCACGAGCCAACGCCTTCTCCACCCGTGCCTGACCGACGTGGTACCGGCCGATGAGGCACGTCCCCACCAGTCCGATGAGGAGCGCGATGACCGGGCTGGCGATGAATTCGACTACCGGAACAGAGATTTCGGCGACTTCGAGAACGGCACCGATGGCAATGAGGACGAGCGCGAGCAGCAGCGGCGAGAGCAACACCAGCAGCGACGTCTGCTTCTCGGTGCGGACCTTCTGGGCCACGCCACCTCCGGATTCGAGGGGCTCGTCCTCGGAATCGACCGCCTCGGGAACCACAGGCTCTGGGACCACGCCGATCTGCTGCTCGTCCTTCTCCTCGTTCCACCAACCGTGCCGGAAGACGAACGACATGATGGCCACCGACAGCACCACCACCGGCACGATCAAAATCAGTCCGTAGATCATCATCTTGCCCAGCGGCACTCCGAGCAGTCCGGCCAAGGCGAGCGTCGCGACACCGGGGACCATGAAGACGATGCCGCATTCGAGGGCGATGGCCAGGGCCGTGGCCATCCTCGCTGTGCCGTACTTGCCGATCTTGGGGGCGAGATTCCGAGCGAGTGGAGCGGAGATCACCAGCAGCACGTCGAGGAAGATGGACTGCAGCAGGGTCGCGATGGTCAGAGACAGCGCGTACGGCAGACGCTTGGGACCGAACGTTCGCAGCAGCGTTCCGACGAGTCGCTGGATGGCACTCATCTCCTGCAGTACCGAACCCATCAGAACGCCGAAGGCGATGAGCAGGCCGACCTCGGCCATGATCTCGCCGAATCCGCCGGTGATCGTGTCGACAGTGGTCGACACTCCCAGCTTCGTCGCCAGTCCCAGGTACGCGGCCCCGAGTACCAGCGAGATCACCGGGTTGAAGTGAAAACGAACGATGAAGACCACCACCGCCAGAACGGCGACGACGGTGTTGATCACGATCCACATATCGGACATCGGCGATTCTTCCCGCTGGGTGAGAGTGACCGCTGCCATGGCAGGCGGTTCGGTGTGATCCACCACACTGATACCCACATTATGGGCATAGATTTACTTCGTGAGCAAGAGCTCGGGCAGCATCGAGCCACGAGCGTCCACCGAGAGCCAGGTCAGATCGGCTGCGCGCGCCTGACCGACAACGCCGCGCGGGAGGCGTCGAGTTCGACAGGTGAACGCACCGCCACCTCCCCGACCCGCAGGATGCCGTCGGACAGCGGTTCCACCCGCAGCCCGCCACGACCGATCAGTGCCTTGCGTGCGCCGTCGACCACCATGCGGTCCATCCACGCGCAGGGATGGGCCGGTCGCCCGCCCCGGAACCGAATCCAGCCATCACCGGAATCGAGCTCGAATTCCAGACCGCGCAGTGGGTCGAGCTCGAGACCGCGCACGACGACATTTCGTCGGGCCACCGAGGGATCGGGCACCTCGACACCGAGCACATCCCCCACGGCCTCCCATGCCTCGAGCGACAGAAAGCTCACCGCCGCCTCGGTATGCGCTTTCACACCGAAGAATCGATCGCCGCGGATGCCCTTGTGGGCCACGATCTCGACACTGTCGGGCAGTTCGGTCGGCACATCGGCCGGGCCGTCCTTGGATCTCCCGAAGTACGCGTGCGAGGGCGCCCGCAGCAGCTCCACTATCTGGGCTCGATACTCGAAAGGCATGCTCTCGAGTCTGCCCGGTACCGAACCCAGCCGGTTCTTACCCGCGGGTAAGGACGGATCAGTACACTCGCGACATGGCTGTGACGACACGCGTGACCACCACCGACGGCATCATCGAGGGCAAGCCGGTGGGCGACCTCACCACCTGGCGCGGCATCCCCTATGCCACCCCACCCGTCGGCCCGCTTCGGTTCCGCGCGCCGCAACCGACGCAGCCGTGGACGGGCGTGCGCGACGCCACCGAGTGGGGCAACGCCTCGATTCAGCACAAGCGCGGCACGATGCTCGCGGTGGGCAAATACCAGCCGTCGAGCGAGGATTGCCTGACGCTCAACGTGTTGGCCCCGAGCGCACCGAGCGCGAGCCCACGTCCGGTCATGGTGTTCATTCACGGTGGTGCCTACACGCTCGGCACGTCGGCCACCCCGCTGTACGGCGGCGGTTCTCTGGTGCGGCGCTCGCTGAAGGACGGCGACGGCATCATCTACGTGTCGGTCAACTACCGACTCGGCGCACTGGGCTACCTCGACATGTCCCAGTTCTCCACTCCCGAGCGGCCCTTCGACTCCAATCTCGGCCTGCGCGACCAGGTTGCGGCGCTCGAGTGGGTACAGCGCAACATCGCGAACTTCGGCGGCGATCCCAACAACGTCACGATCTTCGGCGAGTCGGCCGGTGGGAATGCCGTCACCACACTGCTGACGGTTCCCGCCGCGAAAGGGTTGTTCGCCCAAGCCATTTCCGAGAGCTCTGCTCCCGGCATGACGGCCACCAAGGAACGCGCCGATCAATGGGCACGCGAGTACGTCGGCTATCTCGGCGGCACGGTCGACAACGCTGCCGAGACGCTGGAGAACGCCGAGGTGCTGCGGCTCGGCCGGGCCGGCACCAAACTCGGCCTCACCACCCTGCACCGCACTCCGGGTCTGCTTCCGTTCGGCCCGGTGATCGACGGCGACTTCCTCCCGGTCAGCCCGGTCGAGGCCTATGCGAACGGAACCGCGCACCGCGTCCCACTGATCATCGGTACCAATGCCCGTGAGGGAACACTGTTTCCGAAGTTCCTCGACGCGCTGCCCACCAACCCCGAGCGCATCACCAAGCTGTTCTCACTGACCGATCCAGACGCCGAAGCCGTGGTCACCTCGGGCTACCGGGGCTACCCCAACGAGCGGGCGGCCATCGACTTCGGTGGAGACTTCACCTTCTGGAAGCCGTCTCTCGAAGTGGCCGAAGGACATTCGCGTCACGCACCGACGTACTTCTACCGGTTCGACTTCGCCCCCAGGTCGATGAAGCTGCTCGGTTTCGACGCCACCCACGGCTTCGAGTTGTTCGCGGTGTTCGGCATCAGCAAGACCTTGTTCGGCAAGGCGCTGACGGTGGCGGGCGGGCGCAAGGCCTTCGCCGACGTCACAGAGGCCGTGCAGTCTCAGTGGATTACGTTCGCCACCAACGGAAAGCCGCTCGACTCGTGGCCGGCGTACGACGAATCCGACCGCAAGACATTGATATTCGACACCCGCACGCGGGTACAGAAGGATCCACGGAGCGATCGTCGCAAGGCGTGGGAAGGCTACCGGGGCTACGACAGCCAGAAGCTCGAACCCGTCACTTGAGCAGGCGGGACATGCGACGGTCGGCGAGAATCTTGCCGGCCGTCTGGCACGTCGCGCAGTACTGAAACGAGCGATCGACGTAGGCGACCTCGCGTACCGGATCGCCGCACACCGGGCAGGGAAGTCCGGTTCTGGCGTGCACCCGCATCCCCGATCGCTTCTCCCCCTTCAGACGCGCCGCATCCTGCCCGGCCGAGCGGGCCACCGCGTCGGACAGGACAGAACGCATCGCCGCATAGAGCGCCCCGACGGACTCCGCATCGAGCTTGCTCGACGATGCGAACGGCGACAGCTTGGCGACGTGCAGGATTTCGTCCGAATACGCATTGCCGATGCCGGCCAGCAGGGACTGATCCACCAACGAGGTCTTCAGTCGTGCGGTGGTGCTGCCGAGGATCTCGGCGAATTCGAGCTCGGTGACCGCCAGCGCGTCGGGTCCGAGCCGCGCGATACTCGCGACCTGCTGTGGGTCGCGCACCACCCACACCGCCAATCGCTTCTTGGTACCGGCTTCGGTGAGATCGATGGCGGGCGTCGCCCCCTCGGGGGTGAAGAAGTGGATCCGCAGCGCCAGGGGGCCTTTGCCCGGCTTCGGCGGTGCAACGCTGGGGTTGTCCACCCACCGCAGCCATCCTCCGCGAGAGAGATGGGTGATCAGCCAGAGGTCACCGGCTCGGAGGGCCAGATGTTTCCCGAAGCGGGCGGCATCGGTGACGTCCTTGCCCTGCAGCTCGGTGATCGGCGGATCGAACGTCTTGAGAACGCTCAGCGCGGCGATGTCGATGCGACCGATCACGGCACCGACGGCATGCTCGCGCAGAAAGCCGGCAAGGGCTTCCACCTCGGGTAATTCCGGCATGTGTCCAGTATGCAGCTACGATGACCGTCGTGATGGTTCCGACTCCGTACGAAGATCTGCTGCGCCGCATCCTCGATACCGGTACGGCGAAATCCGACCGCACGGGAACCGGCACCACCAGCGTGTTCGGGCATCAGATGCGCTTCGACCTGGCAGCGGGCTTCCCGTTGATCACCACCAAGAAGGTCCATCTGAAGTCGATCGTCTACGAGCTGTTGTGGTTCTTGCGCGGAGACTCGAACGCCACGTGGCTGCAGGAGCACGGCGTGAGCATCTGGGACGAGTGGGCAGCGCCGGACGGTGAACTCGGCCCCGTCTACGGCGTGCAGTGGCGGTCGTGGCCCACCCCGTCGGGCGAGCACATCGACCAGATCAGCCAGGTCATCGAGACCCTGAAGACCGATCCGGATTCGCGGCGAATGATCGTCTCGGCCTGGAACGTCGGCGAGATCCCGCGGATGGCGCTCCCGCCCTGCCACGCGTTCTTCCAGTTCTACGTGGCCGACGGCAAGCTTTCCTGCCAGCTCTACCAGCGCAGTGCAGACATGTTTCTCGGTGTGCCGTTCAACATCGCCAGCTACGCACTGCTCACGCACATGGTGGCGGCGCAGACCGGCCTCGAGGTCGGCGAGTTCGTGTGGACCGGCGGCGATTGCCACATCTACGACAACCACCGCGATCAGGTCACCGAGCAGCTCTCACGCGAGCCGTATCCATACCCCATTCTGAAACTGGCGCAACGCAATTCGATCTTCGACTACACCTACGAGGACATCGAGATAGTGGACTACCGGCATCACCCGGCGATCAAGGCCCCGGTAGCGGTGTGAGTGCACCGCACTTCGTCGGTCTGATCTGGGCCCAGACCACCGCGGGCGTCATCGGGGATGCGGGATCCATCCCCTGGCATGTCCCCGAGGACATGGCTCACTTCAAATCGAAGACGGCCGAGCATCCGGTGATCATGGGCCGTAAGACCTGGGACTCACTGCCCGCGAAGTTCCGTCCACTGCCCGGCCGGCGCAACATCGTGGTCACCCGCAACTCCTCGTGGACCGCCGACGGTGCCGAGAACGCATCGAGTGTCGCCGACGCCGTGGCCCTGGTAGGCGAGAGCCCGGCCTGGGTCATGGGCGGCGGCGAAATCTATCGCAGTGCAATGGATATCGCGACCCACCTGGAGGTGACCGAGGTCGATCTCGACGTCGAGGGCGACACGAGGGCTCCCGAGATTCCGGCCGGCTGGGTTGCGACGGCGGGCGAGTGGCAGAACAGCCGGGTCGACGGGACCCGATTCCGCTTCGTGGAGTACGGAAAGCCTACCCAACCTTCTTGAGCGCGTTCAGGATTCCCCCGTCGCGACTGCGAGCGGTGCGTCATCCTGACGATCATGGACAAGAAGTCACTCACCGCCCTTGCCCGCCAACAGCTCAAACTTGCAGTCGGCGCGTCGAGTGGCCGCAGTTCGCAGACGGTGTACGGCGGTCACCAGCGCCACCTGCGGCAGACGGTCGTGGCTCTGGCCGCAGGCAACAAGCTGGCCGAACACGACCTCTCCGGCGAGTCGACCGTCCTGGTACTCAGTGGCAAGCTCGAACTGATCTCCGGTGAGCGCTCCTGGAAGGGCTCGACCGGCGACCTTCTCGTCATCCCCGACGCCCGCCACAGCGTCGAGGCCCTCGAAGACGTGAGCTTCCTGCTGACCGTCGCTATGTGAGCGCTTTCCGCACGACCAGCACGGGGCAGTCCGCGGTGTTGACGAGCGCGAAACTCGTGGAGCCCAACAGCATTCCACCGAATCCGCCGCGCCCCCGGTTGCCCACCACGATCAACGCTCCGGTTTCGGACAATCCACTCAGAATCCGCACCGGACGGTCCTGAGCGACGACGCGCTGTACCTCGACGTCGGGGAACCTCTCCTGCCAGCCGGCGAGGCTCTCTGCCAGCAGAGCCTCCTCACCGTCGGCGATGGCCTGCCAGTCCTTGGGCGCACGGCCGAACGACTGGGTCAGATCGACATCGGACCACACGTGCACCGCGATCAGCACGGCGCCCCGGGCCGATGCTTCGACGAATGCCCACTCGACCGCAGCCTGGTTGACGTCGGAGCCGTCGATACCGACGACGACCGGCCCCTCGGCAACCGGGCGACCGTCGATGTCACGGCCTCGCACCACCGCGACCGGAGAGACGCTGTGCGCAGCCAACGAGAGTGTGACAGCGCCGGTTTCGCTGGCCCCGATCACCAGGAGCTCGGCCTGTGCCGAGACGCCGATGAGAACGTCCATCACACCGCCCTCGACGGCGCTCGAGGTCACCTCGAAAGTGGGATCGTCGACGACCAGAGCCGCCAGAGTTTCTGCCGCCACCAGTCTGGATTTGGCCGTGGCCACGAATTCGGTTGCTTCTCCGGCGAATTCGCTCAGGTCGACCACTCCTGGCATGTCGACGGCTGTGACGATGTGCAATCGCCGATCGCGTCTGCGCGCACAGAGAGCCGCCCAGATCACCGCCTTGTCCGCTGCCGCGGAACCGTCGATACCGACGATGATCGGTCGAGAGCCTGTCACGTTTCGGGCCTCCGGTCGTTGCCCCGCGCACGAGGTCTTCGAGCGTCTGACGAATAGGACTTCAGGCTAGTCGATGGACCCCCGCCCAAGCGCCTCTTCGATTCGGATCGAACCGAAGAGGCGCCGGTCCCACGGACCCCCCGGGGTATATGGCGTCAGCTGGCGCGCAATGCGTTTGCGTACTCCTGGCTTCGCGTGCGGCCGAGCTCGGTAGCGGCGTTCTGGGCGTCGAGATGATCGAGATAGTCGGCCAGCTGATCGCGGCTGCGTGCTCCGACGCCGAGATCCGTGCGCTCGAAGATGCGCCACTGCGCCAACAAGGGACGCAGGACTTCGTCGAGATGGCGCGGTAGATCGTAGATTCCGTCACGCGAGATGAGCATCGCGCTCCGCGCGAACCCCGGCAGGTTGCTGCCCGGGAGCTGGAAGTTCATGACGACCTCGGTGATCGCCGTGACGGTCAGCGACGGTGCAACGTCGAGCGCCGCGGAGACCAGGTCGGAGAAGAAGCGGACGTGCAGGTCCTGATCGGCGACGATGCGTCCGAGCAGGCGGTCGGCCACCGGATCGTGGCACTGAGCGGCGGTGTTGCGATGACAGATACTCGAGACCGACTCGTCCAGGGCGACCTGAGCCAGCGATCGGAGCAGGTGCGCGCCGTTCATCAGGGCGTCGAAACCCACCGTCATGCACTGCGCTCGGGCTCGACCGAGGGCGATCGGATCGACGCTGCGGGTGGCCACCAGGTAGTCGGTGACGGCCACTGCGTGCCGGGTCCGTTCGTCGCTCCACTCCGTGAGCCACGACGGCCAGACCCCGACCTCGGAGGCAGCGGTATCTCGCCGGTACAGCGGAATGTTCTGTTCGACCAACAGAGTGGTCACCAGTGCCGCTTTGGCGGCCTCGGTCAAGGTCGAGGGCCGCGAACCCCAGTACATCTCGGCCCGAACGAAGTCGGCCGGTTCCCACTGCACGGCTTCGGCGCGATGGCGAGCGAGATTCACCTCGATGGTCGGCAACAGTTCTCGCAGAACCGCGAACTGCCCGATGTCACTGCGCATACCCGCCCCTTCGCCGCCCGCCTACCCACTCCGAACGACATCAACGTAGGGCCGCCGAACCCGTGTCGTGGACCCCTTGACGATTGTTTAGGGCAAGTCGCAAGCGGCCGGGGCGCGCGCTCGAGATAGGTCACAACGAATTTTTCCGAAATGGTGGATAACGCGTTGATAACAACCTATGATCGACCCTGTTAGAGGCCAGGAAACAAACTTGAAGTACGAAAACGCCGCGGTTTCGTCGGGGATTACATACATTGAGCCGTGGAAGCGCATCGATACGCGCCGGTAAGTTTGCTCTCCGATGACCTGAAGAATTCAACACGAAGGGTTGATCTGTGACCGTTCACAACTCGACTAGCCTCGGAATCATGGTCGCGGGTCAGCCTGCGTCGGCTCCTCTTCGCGACTTCCGCGCAGTCGCTCGGCTCCTCGTGGGGCACTTCGCCGCCAACACCCCCTGCGGGTCGTTGCCGGGCGAACAGCTCCACGGCGACGTCACCGAATTCACCGTCAAGTGCATCAGTATTGCCGTGCAGATGCTCGACGAACGGCGTGCTCCGGCCGAGTCCGACCTGGCCGAACTCCGCGCCAAGGCCAGCCAGTGGGCCCGCGAGGGTGTGCCCCTCGAGTCCGTGCTCAGCGTCTACCACGAGGGCATCCAGATCGGCTGGAATCTGGTGTCCAAGAGGGCAGGCGAGGGTGATGCCGCTCAACTGATCGAGGCCGCCCGGATGTTCGTGCTGCTGTCGGAGAAGGTGTCCATCGCCGCCAGCAAGAGCTACGTCGAGGAGCTCCAGGCGGTCGCCAGCGAGCACCACACGGCAGCACACACCCTGGTGACCTCGCTGCTCAGCGGACACAACGCGGTCTCGATGGCCCGTCAGTCCGGCATCGAACTCGCCGACAGTTACCTCGTGCTCGCCATCTCGGTGCCGCCGCACCCCGACGAGAACGACCCCAACATCCAGAAGACCGTCGCCGCCCGCAGAAAGCTGCGTCGCGTACAGGCCGAACTGGCCACGATCTGCGGCCGCACTCCCCTGTCTCTGCTGAGCACCGAGGGTGGCACCGTCCTCATTCCTGGTGTCCACGACGACGAGTGGGTCGAGGCTCTGGTGCATCGCATCGGGACCGCTGCCGAGGTCCCCGTCACCGTCACTGCCGAGCAAGCCGCCACCGCGGACATCCCCACTGCAGCCGATCAGGTTCACGAACTGCTGTCCCTGGCCCATCAACTGCACCGCCCGTCCGGCCTGTACCGCATGGACGACCTGGTGCTGGAATACCAGCTGACGCGTCCGGGCCCCGGTCGACGCCACCTGACCCAGATCCTCGAGCCGCTCGACTCGTCACCAGAGCTGCTCGAGACCCTCGAGATCCACATCTCGCACGATCTGAACCGTCAGCGGTCCGCTCGCCAGCTCCATCTGCACACCAACACCGTCGATTACCGACTCAAGCGGATCGCCCAACTGACCGGGTTCGACCCGACCCGTCCCTCAGGGATTCGACACCTGCAGGCCGCCCTGGTGGCCCGACGGCTCGAATCCTCGCGCGGCGCAGCGTGATCTGAGAACTCCGACCGGTTTCTCGACCCGACGGCAGGTAGCGTCGGAAGTATTCGAGGAGCAGGGGATCGTTGCATGACGAAGTTGAAGCTCGTGCTGGCCGGTGTGGTCAAGGAGTACCCCACCGGCGAGCAACCGGTACGCGCGTTGGACGGTATCGATCTCACGATCGAGGGTGGCCAGTTCGTTTCGCTCGTCGCGCCGTCCGGTGCGGGTAAGTCGACGCTGCTGCACATGCTCGGCGCACTCGACACGCCGACGTCGGGTTCCATTCGGTTCGACGACGTCGAGGTCACCACCCTCGACGACAACGCCCAATCCGATTTTCGACGCCACCAGGTGGGGTTCGTCTTCCAGTTCTTCAACCTGCTGCCGACGATGTCCGCGTGGGAGAACGTCGCCGTGCCCAAGCTGCTCGACGGCACCCCCATCAAGAAGGCCAAGTCCGACGCGATGCGTCTGCTCGACATGGTCGGACTCTCGAACCGATCCGAGCACCGTCCGGCACAGTTGTCCGGCGGTCAGATTCAGCGCATCGCGATCGCCCGGGCGTTGATGATGGATCCGGCGCTGCTGATCGCCGACGAACCGACCGGCAATCTCGACTCGAAGACCTCCCACAACGTCCTCGAGATCCTCGCCGACGTGGCGCACGCCAGCGACGGGCGTCGAGCAGTGGTGATGGCGACCCACGACCTCGAGGCGGCACGGTCGACCGATCGCATCGTCAGCATGATCGACGGTCGCGTCGAGACCGACACCCCGACCGCGGGCCTCGATCGGTGATAGGCACCGCGCTCAGCAGATTTCGAGTCATCAGCCTTCGCGACCTCCGTATGCACTGGGTGCGTTCGTTGGTCTCGGCCGGCGTCGTCGCCGTCGCGGCCGGGTTGCTCATCGCCGTCCTCGGCACGTACGGATCCTTGACCGGATCCGTCGAGCGTCTCGCCGTGTCGATCGCCGGTAACGCGAACTACGAGATCGTCGGTGTGACCGACTCGGGCTTCGATCAGAGCGAACTCGACGCCGTCCGTGCTGTTCCCGGCGTCGAGACAGCGGTTCCATTGCTGCGCAGCACCGTTCGGTCAGACGTCGGAGACCTGACGATCCTCGGTGTCGACTCATCCATCACGGCACTGCAATCCGATCTGGAAGGCGCAGTCGGCAACGCGGCAGGGTTGCTCACCGATCCGGCCGGTGTATTGGTCGGAGCCGCAACGGGTCTGACACAGGGCGACACCGTCACCATCGACGATGTTCCGACGGCGGTGGTCGGCGTGGTCGACGGCCCTGGAACGCAGCGCATCGGTGGGGGCATGTTCGCCGTCGCGCTCATCCCGACGGCTCAGACGCTCACCGACCGCGCGGGTCAGCTCGATTCGATCTTCGTCCTCGGCAGCGGCGACACTCCGCGCGCCGACCTGGACACCGCATTGGCGGGCCGGGTGTCGGTGATGAATCCGGACTTCCGGGCCGACCGCGCGAACCAGGCCATGAGCCTGACTCGCAATGCGACACTGATGGTCTCGCTCATCGCGTTCGTCGTCGCGGCGTTCCTCGTCTTCAACGTCATGAACATGGCCATCGCGAAGCGTCGACCCACCATCTCGTTGCTCCGGGCAGTCGGTGGCCGCCGCGGCGAT
The DNA here is from genome assembly GCF_002259405.1 of Rhodococcus sp. 14-2483-1-2. Lineage (GTDB taxonomy): Bacteria > Actinomycetota > Actinomycetes > Mycobacteriales > Mycobacteriaceae > Rhodococcoides. Next base: position 134,255 of record NZ_NPFW01000004.1, read on the forward strand.
ATCGTCCGAGACCTGCTGTTCGAGTCCGTTCTGGTCGGTCTCGTGGGCGGTGCCGTCGGAGTTCCGCTGGGAATCGCGATGGGCCGCATCGCGATCGAAAGTCTGCCGCCGTTCCTCTCGCAGGCGTTCGATGCAAGGATCGAATACGTGCTGCCCGGCTTCGCGATTCCGGTGGCGATCGTCGCATGCGTGCTGGCCTGCGTCGGGGCCTCGGCCGTCGCCGCCGTGCAGGTGTATCGCATCTCGCCGATCGAAGCACTCGCCGTCGGCGGCGGGGAAACCTCGGGTGGCCCCGGTCTGCGATTCACCCTGGCTGCGACCGTGTTCGGCGTGCTCGCCGTGGCCGGATCCTTTCTGTTCGCCGTCAACGTCGACGGGCAGTTGACCCTCGGGGCCGGTGCACTGTTCATGTTCGGCGTCGTCGCACTGTGTGTCGGCGCGACCGGACCGATCGTGTCGATCACCGCAGCGGTCCCCCGCCGCTGGGGTGGAGCGGGACGCCTCGCGACCGCCACCATCGAACGCGCCCCTCGCCGCATCTGGGCTACCGTGATGACGATCGTGATCGCGGTGGGAGTCAGTGTGGGAGTGTCGGGTTCGCTGACCAACATGACCGACTCGGCAGCGGAATCGTTGTCGTCGTTGGCCGATACCGACCTGTACGTGTCGATGACCTCGCCCGACGCCATACCGTCGGGCCCGATCGTTCCCGCCTCAGTCGATGACGCTGTCCGGGCGACGCCGGGGGTCTCTCGCGTCGTCGAGGGGCAGTGGGCTTATGCCACGATCGACGGCGAGACGGTATCCATCCAGGGCGTCGCCGACGGTAGCAATGCGGTCACGCTCGCGTCGCTCAGCGACGATGTGCGTTCCCAGGTGCTCGCCGGTGACGGGGTGGTGCTGTCGCAGGGGTTCGGCAGAACGTTGGGTGTCACGGTGGGCGACTACATCGACCTCCCGACGCCGACCGGCGTGCAGAACGTGCGAGTGCTGGATCTGGTCGACTACATCAACGCCGCCGGCGGCACGATGGCGATCTCGTTGGATTCGATGCAGCGTTGGTACGACCGGCCCGGAGCCACCTACCTGGAGATCGGCGTCGACGGAGACGTTGCGGCCGTGGAGGATTCACTGCGCGCTACGCTGCCCCCCGAGGCCTTCGTCTACACCGGCGCTGCCGCTCTCGAGGGCACGAGCGCGGCCATCCGACAGTCCGGTGCACTGGCCATCGCGTTGCAGTGGATCGTCGCGCTCGTCGCTGCCGTTGCGTTGCTCAACACGTTGACGCTGTCGGTACTCGAGCGTCGCCGCGAACTCGGCGTACTGCGCGCCATGGGCGGCGGACGGGGAACTCTTGCCCGAATGGTGTTGGCGGAGGCGCTATCGGTCGGCATTGTCGGTGGTGTCCTCGGCCTGATCATCGGTGCAGGTCTGCAATACCTGAGCACCCTGATCCTCGGAGCAAGCATCGGAATTCCGGTCGCCTACACCGCGAGCTGGTCGGTGCTGCTGTACGGACTCGTGGCTCTCGGCCTGTCGCTGCTGGGTTCGGCTCCACCTGCTGTGCATGCCTCTCGACTGAACATCGTCGACGCCATCGCGGCGGATTAGGTGGTGCGGATCGGGGCCTCGGGATCTGTCGGGGCCTCGGGATCCGCAAACGCGCGCGCGTTCGTCAGGTGCGAGCGGAATAGACAGCGATAGGTCGGCGACTCTGCGCGCGTTCGGCAAATGCGCGCGCGTTTGTACGAGGATGGCCGATGTGGCCACATTCAGCGTCGAAGTCGAGGAGTACGCGGTCGAAAGTCTGCGCGACTGCGTGGGTGGTCCCGAGTGGGAGGTGCAGCCCGAGCGCGCCGCCGTACTGGTCCACGACATGCAGCCGTACTACCTGAACGTGCTGCACAACTCGGTGCGTTCGCGGGTTGCTGCGGAGGCGTCGACATTGGTGTCGCGCGCCCGGGCCGTGGGGCTACCGATCTTGGCGAGTGGTCCGCGGGCAGCGAGTGCCATCGAGCAGCGTGGACTGCTGGGACCGATGTGGGGCTTGGGTCCGTCCGCCGAGGAGGTTGCGATTTCCGAGCCGGACTTCGTTCCGATTGCGAAACGCAGCTACAGCGCCTTCTACGCCACCGATCTGGAGGTCGAACTGCGCCGACGCGGCCGTGACCAGCTCATCATCGTGGGAGTGTTCGCCTCGGCGGGAATTCTCGCGACGACGTTCGACGCTTTCGCCCGCGATATCCAGTGCTTCGTCGGCATCGAATCGACTGCCGACTACACCGCTCACCAGCACCGCACTGCCCTGAACCTGATCACGTCACTGACCGGCGCGGTGACGATCAGCGGCAACCTGCTTCACGATCGACACGGTGGGCCGCTAGACTAGCGAGCGCGATGTGGGCCGGCTGTGCACCGTGGCAGCGAACCCATCCGCAACCGATTGTTCGATGAATCGAAAGCCGTTGCTGGACAATGGCTTCGGATCAGCAGAACGATCACCAGCCTTCGTAGCTCAGGGGATAGAGCAACCCTCTCCTAAAGGGTAGGTCGCAGGTTCGAATCCTGCCGAGGGCACCACGAGTCGACTCCGTGCTCCACGCTCCCCCAATTGCCGCACTATTGCGCTGCCAAGAAATCACCCGTACTATCGAACATGCATTCGAGTACTGGGGAGGAACTCGTGGTCACAGCCGTACAAGATTCACCGCTGACGTCCGATGAAGTGTTGCGTTTCGTCGCGCGTCTTCAGTCGTCCGATGTCGTTGTCGACGCAGCAGCCGGCATCGATTTGATCTCTGCCCTCGAGACCGTCAAGTGCGCCAGCGTGGCAACGCAAGCCGTGGTGACCGACGCCGTCGCAACAGCCATCAGCAACGAACGCAAAGAGCGCGGCAAACCGAAAGCACAGTGGCGCAACGGTATTGCGTCACAAATCGGTCTGGCTCGGCGCGAATCACCGAACCGAGGCGGTACTCACCTCGGTCTCGCTCGCGCGCTAGTGCACGAAATGCCGCACACTCTCGCGCGCCTGAAAGCAGGCGAACTCAACGAGTGGCGCGCGATGATCCTCGCTCGCGAAACCGCATGTCTCACCGTCGACGATCGCCGCACCATAGACGAACGACTGTGCGCAGACCCCGCCACACTGGCCGGTGCCGGCGACCGCACCATCGAAGGCCGTGCCCGCGCACTCGCCAACGAACTCGACGCCGCCTCCCAGGTGAAACGACGCGCCAAGGCCTACGCTGCCCGTCGCACCAGCACCCGTCCTGCACCTGAGTCGATGGGCTTCTTCACGGTCCTCACCTCGATGGAGAAGATGGTCTGCATGTGGGCGACACTGCGACGTGACGCCGACACCATCATCAACTCCGGCGGTGACACACGCACCCGCGACCAGATCATGGCCGACCTCGTATTCGAGCGCATCACCGGCGCATCCGCAGCACAGGGCCCACCGGTGACCGTCGACGTCGTCATCGCGGATTCCGCCCTCCTCGCCGGCGGTGACACGTCCGCATACATGCACGGCTACGGCGACATTCCGTCCGACGTCGCCCGGCAACTCATCCGAGACACACTCGACAGTGAGACGCACGTCGCATTGCGCCGCCTCTATGCGCACCCGACGTCCGGTGCGTTGACGGCGGTCGAGTCCACATCACGCGCATTCCCGACCGCGCTGGGACGCCTCATCGATCTCCGCGACCGCACCTGCCGAACCCCGTGGTGCGACGCACCGATCCGTCACCACGATCACATCAGACCCCACTCCGCGGGCGGCAGAACAAGTGCCGAGAACGGCGCAGGCCTTTGTGCCGCATGCAATTACGCGAAAGAGGGCGACGGCTGGACGGCCGAGGCGAGACGCGACAAATGGGGCGCTCGACACCGATACACACTCATCTCACCAACCGGGCACACCTATGACTCGAGTGCGCCGCCGATGCCGGTGGTGGAGCTGTACAACTCGCGGATCGAGAACGTGATCATCACCGGTCTCTTCGACGACGATGCCGCGTGACAGGTCGCCGCGGGAAGAGACCGAGCACCAACTCGGTTACACTCGGTAACGACGCGCGTAGCTGCACGTCAGACGTCGTGGAATGCTTTTACTTCCGCCCGGCTCCGGCCGCGCAGTCCATGTGCACCCTGCACAGGCTTCTCTTACGGCGATCGAAACTGCCCACCGGCAGTCTCGCCACCTTGCATCTCGGCCCGAAGGTCCGCAGGTGCAACACCCTGCCCGAAAGGCACTTTTCATCACTATGACGACCCCACAGACTTTTTCTGCACTCGGCGTACCCCAGGCCATCGCGGATGTACTCGCGAGCCAGGGCAAGACCGAGGCATTCCCCATCCAGGCCGACACCCTCCCCGACACACTGCAGGGACGCGACGTACTCGGACGCGGAAAGACCGGCAGCGGTAAGACACTCGCATTCGCCATCCCGATGGTCGCTCGCCTCGCAGGCCAGCTTCCCGGCAACCGCAAGCCCGGCCGCCCGCGCGGCCTGATCCTCGCGCCGACGCGTGAGCTCGCCACCCAGATCGCCGTCGCGATCGAGCCGCTTGCTTCCGCATACTCGCTGAAGGTCACCACCATCTTCGGCGGTGTGTCTCAGGTCCGCCAGGTCTCCGCGCTCAAGGGTGGAGTCGACATCGTCGTCGCCTGCCCCGGTCGCCTCGAAGACCTGATGAAGCAGCGCCACCTCACCCTCGACGGCGTTCAGATCACCGTCCTCGACGAGGCAGACCACATGGCCGACCTCGGGTTCCTGCCCGTCGTCACCCGCATCCTCGCCGCCACTCCGGACAAGGGCCAGCGCATGCTGTTCTCCGCGACCCTGGACAACGGCGTCGACAAGCTGGTCAAGCGCTTCCTGCACAACCAGATCACGCACTCCGTCGACGAGGCCACCTCGCACGTCGAGGCCATGACGCACAGCGTCTTCGAGGTCGACGGCGTCGAAGCCAAGAAGAAGCTCGTCCACCAGCTCGCATCGGGCACCGGACGACGCATCCTGTTCATGCGCACCAAGCACCAGGCCCGCAAGCTCGCCAAGCAGCTCACCGACGCCGGAATCCCGTCCGTCGACCTGCACGGCAACCTCTCGCAGGCCGCGCGTGACCGCAACCTCGCCGCGTTCTCCTCCGGCCAGGCCCGTGTTCTCGTCGCCACCGACGTCGCAGCTCGCGGCGTCCACGTCGACGACGTCCAGCTCGTCGTCCACGTCGACCCGCCGGCCGAGCACAAGGCGTATCTGCACCGTTCCGGCCGCACCGCACGCGCGGGAAGCGCCGGAGACGTCGTGACCGTCGTCCTGCCCGAGCAGCGCAAGGACACCGCAGTTCTGCTGCGCAAGGCCGACATCAAGGTCACCCCGGTCCGCGTCACCGCCGACTCGCCCGCAGTGGCGAACCTCGTCGGCGAGCAGGCTCGCTACGTCCAGCCCGCGCCGAAGGCCGAGCCGGAAGTTCGCGCCGCGAACCCTCGTAACAGCAACAACGCGCGACGCGGCGGCCCGGCCCGCTCCGGTGGACAGCCCCGCAGTGGTGGACAGCCGCGCAGTGGAGGACAGCCCCGCAGTGGCGGTCAGCCGCGCAGCGGTGGCGGCGGCCACAGCCGTCGTGCAGCAGGGCCTGCCACGAGCCAGCGCAGCCGCTGATCTCAGGCTGGCACACTGGAGCGGTGACCGTCAGCTCTTCCCACACGCCGAAGTCAGGGCCCCTCGGTCCGCAGGAAATGGCGACCGCTGCCGTCATGAGCAGCTTCACCGTTGCCCTGACGGTGATCGGTGTGCTGGTACCGATGGCGGCGATCCTTCAGGTCGTCGCGGCGATTCCCATGTCGGTGGTCGCGCTCCGGTATCGGACTCGCGCACTGGTCACCTCCGCGGTCGCGGGCACCCTCGTCGGATTCGTCGCGGCCGGAACCCAGACGGCCATCACCGTGGCCAGCGCCGCCCTACTGGGCGGCCTGGTCGGGCGGGCGAAGCGCAAGAAGCAAGGACTGTTCGGCGTTCTCGTCACCTCGATGGTCGTCGGGCCGGCACTCGGGGCGTTGACCGTGCTGATGCTGCTCATCCTCGTTCCGTTGCGCGAGCTGTTCCTCGAAACGCTCCGCAACACGATGGAGGGCATTTCTCGATTGCTCGAGCGAACGTCGGCGCTGCAAGGTGCCGCGGATGTGCTCCGCAGTAGCAGCACCGCCGTGCTCGACAACTGGTGGTGGTGGGTCGGAGGATCGATCGCCTTCGGCATCGTCACCGGAACGCTGTTCGCGTGGCTCATCCTCACCGCGATCCTCGACCGTCTCTCCACCATCCCCACCCCCGAGCCTCTGGTCTCGAACGCCGACGACGAGATCGGGCCACTACCGGTCACGCTCACCGCAGTCGGTTTCCGCTACCCGGAAAGCACGACGTCCGCGCTGACCGGCGTCGACCTCCGCATCGACATAGGTGAGTTCGTGGCGATCGTCGGCCACAACGGTTCCGGTAAATCGACACTGACGCGGATCCTCGCCGGCCTCGAACCGTCGGAGGGCACAGTGGACAGGCCCGGCTCGACCGGCCTCGGACGATACGGCGGCACCGCGGTGGTGCTGCAGCGTCCCGAAAGCCAGATCCTCGGCACCCGCGTCGCCGACGACGTGGTGTGGGGACTGCCGCCCGGCGATTCACGCCCCGACGTCGAAGCCCTGCTCGACGAGGTCGGACTCGGCGGCATGGGAGCGCGCGACACTTCCTCCCTGTCCGGCGGCGAGATGCAGCGGCTCGCTGTCGCCGCAGCACTTGCTCGCCGTCCTGCACTTCTCATCGCCGACGAGGCAACCGCGATGATCGACGCCTCAGGGCGCGAACATCTGGTCTCGCTCCTCGCCGAACTGCCCCGCAGGCACCGGATGTCGGTCGTGCTCGTCACGCACCATGTCTCGGAAACCGTCGCCGCAGATCGCGTCGTGCATCTGCACGAGGGTTATCAGGTGCAGCACGACTCCACGTGGATGCAGGCTCGAACGGAGAATTCCGCTGCGCTGCACGACAATTCGAGTGAACGCCTCCTCGAACTGAGCGGCGTCGAGCACACGTACAACCGGCGCACACCGTGGGCGCAGGTAGCACTGAACGGCATCGACATCACTGTCAAACGCGGTGAGGGTGTACTCGTTCTCGGTGGAAACGGTTCGGGCAAATCCACTCTCGCCTGGATCATGGCCGGCCTCACCGGCCCGACCAAGGGCACCGCCCAGCTCGGCGGCAAGGCGATGACTGCACGGGTGGGCGACGTCGGGCTCGCATTCCAGCACTCGCGCCTGCAGCTGCAGCGGCGCACCGTCTCCGAGGACATCGCTGCCGCTGCCGGTCCCGAAACAGGCTCTGCCACAGTATCGGCCGCGATGGACGCCGTCGGCCTGGACAGGTCGTTGGCCGCTCGCGACATCGATTCACTCAGTGGTGGGCAGATGCGACGCGTGGTGCTCGCCGGGCTGATCGCGCGTCGGCCTCGCATGTTGGTTCTCGACGAACCCCTGGCCGGGCTCGACCCGCCCGGGCGCGACGACATCATCGGCGTTCTCGCCGGACTGCGCGATCGCGGCGTCGCCATCGTCGTCATCTCCCACGACGTGGATGGCATGGACACCGTCTGCAGCCGCACCATCACGATGGCCGACGGCCACATCGTCTCCGATTCGATCCTGGGGAGCGTGCACTCGTGACCACCGTCGTACTACGTCAGGTCCCGCGATTCTCACCGATCCATCGCCTGTGGGCCGGCACCAAACTCGTCGTCGTACTACTGCTGAGCATCACTCTTGTCGTCGCACCGACGTGGCCCGCGCTCGGAATCGTTTTCGCACTGTTAATCATCGCCGCGATCATCGCGCATGTCCCGATCACCGCAATTCCGCGTCCCCCGTGGTGGATCTGGGCATTGTTCGGCGTCGGAGCTCTCATCAATCTGCCGATCGGCGGCGCGGCAGTGCTGGTGTATCTGCGCGCGACGCTGTTCATCTTCGTCCTGCTCGGCGCATCGATGATGATCGGCTGGACCACGTCGATGAGCGACATCGCCCCTGCGGTCTCCAAACTGGGCACACCGCTGAAGAAGCTGAAATTGCCGGTCGACGAGTGGGCGATCGCCGTGGCCCTGAGCCTGCGCTCGCTTCCGCTGCTCATCGAGGAGATGCGCACCCTCAATGCCGCCCGACGCCTGCGCCCCAAACCGGTCGTCAACAGCGCGTCGGACAATTCCCTGGTCGACATCGTCACGACGGTGATGTCGGTTGCCATCCGACGGGCCGACGAGATGGGTGGGGCCATCACGGCCCGCGGGGGCACCGGAATGATCACCGCAACCGACGCGCGTTTCAAGGCCTCCGACGCGGTGACGCTGACCGTGGTGACGCTCGCGTGCACTGCGGCCATCGCGATCAGCTTCCTGTGGAGCTGAGCTACTCGCCCGCGAGACGTTCGGTGCGCGAGTTCAAGGCCTTGACGAACACGTCCGGGATGTCTCGCGGATCCTCGGCGACATAGCTCGTTCCACCGGTGACCGCCGAAATCTGCTGCAGTGCAACCGGATCTGCATCACTGGTGACGCCGACCGTGATGATCACGATGGGTCGCACCGGATCCTGTTCCTTCTGCAGCGACGCCAGCAGCTGGTCGAGGGAGATACTGCCCTCGTCTTCGTTGGCTCCGTCGGTCAGGATGATGACGCTGTTGACGTAATCGGGGTCGTAGCCCTCCTTCACCCGCCGGAACGCAGCCAACGTGGTGTCGTAGAGCCCTGTTCCGCCTCCGACGAGAGCAGGAAGGCCTCGGATCGAATCGAGAATGGCGTCGCGCTGCGACTTTCCGCCGAATGTACCGTCGGCCTTACCCATCGGCACCAACTCGCGGTAGTCCTGCTTGCCACCACCGAGACCGATCGAGAACGCCCACAACCCCATCTGTGTCTGATCACTGAAGAGCGAATTCGCACCGACAGACGCGTCCACGGTCAGCGCGATACGCGTGGAGTCGCCCGATCTCGCGGCCATCGAACCCGACACGTCCTCGACGACGAGGGTCCGCAGCGGTAGCGCGAGCACCGCCCAATCCCGCAGCGTCGTCTCGATCGACAACGGGTTCTTGATCTCGAGCGAGGCCACGGACCCGACGCCTCGGCCGTCGGGAAGTGGTGTGCCACTCGATGTTCGGAAGCCTGCTGCGACCATGGTGTCGGCGGCCGACGCGGTGGCGAGAACCGAGGCCAGTGCCGCTCCGGCCTGCTTGACGCGGTCGTATTCGGGGCCGGCAGGCGCGGTCACGGCCAGCGGGTAGTTGAGGAAATAGCTGCCGGTCGGCGGAACCGACTCGGTCAGTCCCGATCCCGGGTTGTCGGCCTCGTACGCAAGCAATGCCTGTTCGGTGGCCACGCTGGTGCCACCCTCGGCAGCCGCCAGGGCCACCAGATCCGGAGTGTCGTGTGGAGTGTTCGCTATCCGTCCGAAGTCCTGCGCCATCGGGACCAGAGCGGCGGACACGGCCTTGGCGTCGGAAATGGCCACCTCGGATTCGGCCAGCGCACCGAGGATCGCGGCGTTCGAGGCACTACTGGTCAAGGGGTCACCGATGCGTTGACCGGGAAGCTGGAGCACGCTGAGCCAGGTATCGGTCACCGGCACTGCGTCGGACTTCGATACCAGCACCGGCAACGTGTTCGCGACGGATGTCTTGGCCAGCTCGGGCAGGGCACCGGTCGAGCGAAGCGTCTTGAGCAGCCACAGCGTCGAATCCGGTATCCACAGGTCCGGGCGATTTTCGGTTCCCGCGATCTCGGTGGCGGTGTCGGCTGGACGTTCGGGGCGAACCTCGAAGTTCACGCAGCCGCGGTCGAACTCGCCGGCCTGCGCCAGAATCTGCTGGACCGGTTCGGCAATGGAGGTGTCCACCGCGAGCGACACCGTGTCGAGGGAATCGCAGGAATCCGCACCGGACGCGCGCACTGCCTGCACTCCGAACCATCCACCGACCACGACGATGACCGCAGTCAGAGCGAGAACCGCCCAGGTCCACACGCGGCCGAACCTGGAACTACTACCGCTGTGACGTCCCGACATCGATGCAACCCCCTGCTCGGCCCCCCCGTTGCACTCACCGGGCGAGTGCAACAGCACGCGCGCTCAGAAGTGACGCGACGCACAGCATAGTAGCCCCCTCAGCGACCCGAGCGACTTCTGAGTGCATTGACGAACACATTCGGGATCTCCGCCGGATTTCGTGCGACGAAGCTCGTACCGCCTGTGGCAGCCGATATCTGTTGCAGCACACCGGCATCTGCATCATCGGTGATGCCGATGGTCACGATGACGACCGGCTTGGACGGGTCCTGCTCGGCTCGCAGAGTGGACAGCAGCTCGTCGAGCGAGATGCTGGCGGGGTCCTCGTTGGTGCCGTCGGTGAGGATGATGACGCTGTTGACGGCATCGGGGTCGTAGCCCTGCTGCACGGTGCGGAACGCCGCCAACGTGGTGTCGTAGAGACCGGTACCACCTCCGACCAGTGTCGGAAGCGTCCGAGTCTGCTGCAACAGCACCTCACGCTGCGTGGTGTTGCCGACCTGCTCGTCCATTCGCCGGATCGGTGCGAGCTCACGGTAGTCCTGCGATTCGCCGCCGAGTCCGATCGAGAACGCCCACAAACCCATCGACGCGTTGTCGGGGAACAGCCGATTTCCGGTCTCACTGGCCTGCACCGTCATGGCGATGCGTGTATTCGCCCCGGCGCTGTAGTTCATCGACCCGGAGACGTCCTCCATCACCAACGCACGAGAGGGCAGAGCCAAGACCTGGTACTGACGCAACGTCGACTCGGCGGCCTGCTGGTCGGCCACGGTCAGTGATGTCACGTCACCGATCCCACGACCGGCATCGAGGGGTGCGTTGTCCGCCGATCTGAAGCCGGCGTCGGACAGCGCCTGCTGCCCCAGCTCGGATTCGATGGCCGTGGCCAGTGCCGTCCCTACGGACTTCGCGGCCTCGTGTCGATCGCCTGCGGGTTCGGTCACCGCCAGCGGAAAGTTCAGGAAGATGGTGCCCGTCGGCGGCACCGTCGCGCCCAGTTCGACGCTGTTGTCCTGCTGGTAGGCCAGGAAAGCCTGCTCGGAGACCACTGCGACGCCTCCGTCGGCGACCAGATCGTCGAGCCGTACCGTCGGATCGGCCTCACCACGAGTGGCGGCCTGAGCCTGAGCGATGGGGACGAGCGCCGTCCCGACCGAGTCGAGGGCGGCCTCGTCCGATCCGGCCTCGGCCACCGCGCCCAGGATGGCCGCGTCGGACGTGGTGTTGGCCAACGGGTTACCGATGCGCAGACCTTCGAGCTTCAGGGCAGTGAGCCAGGTGTCGAAGAACGGCACCTCGTCCTTGCGTGCCGCGAGCACGGCCGGGGTGGCGGCCACCGACTGACTCGCGAGGTCGATCAGTGTCGCGGTCGACCGTACGGTCTTGCCGACCCACAGCGATGAATCCGGAATCCAGAGTGAGGGGACATCGTCGCCCTTGGCAACAGCCGCCGAGACCTGACCGGACTCGGTCGCCGTGACCTCGATCTCGGCGCAACCGAGACTTTCCGCGGATGTGTCGTCGACGATCTTCTGCAGCACAGGTGCGATCGCCGGGTCCGCGGCCAGAGAGTACGACGCGGGGTCGCCGCATTCCGACCCGAAGGCCTTCTGCGCGACGACCACACCGCCGCCGACCACGAGCAGGACGGAAACGGCCACGACACCGTACTTGGCGAGTCCTCTGCTGCTCGTCGCGGACGACGGCGCACTGTGCCTACCGGGCATGCATCTCCACTCCTACACCGTCAGGCGTAGATCTTGACGAACGTCTTCAACGAGTTCTCGATGTCGCCTTTGAGCGCGCGGGCGACACCGGAACCGATCGGACCGAACAGCGGCGCACCGCCGAGGTTGATGTCGATGGTGATCTCGGAACCGTCACCCTTGGATTTCACGGACATGTTCAGGCCGATCTTGACGCCGCCCTTGCCGTTGCCCTTGAGCTCGAGCTTCTTGGGCGGATCGTAGGACTCGATCTTCCAGGACACCCGGTTGCGCATGCCCTTCACGCTGGCGATGGAGTCGAGGGTGGTGCCGACGGCCAGCTGCTCGGGCAGCTCACCGCGCCACGCTTCGTGGATGGAGAGCCACTGCTCGTATCCGGACAGATCGGACGCGTGCGCCCACGTCTGCTCGGGGGTCAGCGGGACGTCGAGGGAAACCTTCAGCTTGGCCACAGCAGGGATGGTAACCGCTGAAACGAAAATGCCCGCGTGAGGCCTTGCTCACACGGGCATTTTCGATGGTGCTGCGATCGATCAGTGGGCGCTGGCCTTCTCCGCACCGATACCGGTGAGGGAGCGAACCTCCATCTCGGCCTGCTTGTCGGTGCTCTCGGTGTCCTTCGAGATCAGAGTTCCGACGATGCCGAGGATGAATGCGAGCGGAATCGACACGATGCCCGGGTTGGAGAGCGGGAACCACGCGAAGTCCGAGCCGGGGATCATCGACGTCGGCGATCCGGAGACGGCCGGGGAGAAGATGATCAGCACGATCGTCGAGATCAGGCCGCCGTACATGCTGAACAGTGCGCCGGTGGTGGTGAAGCGACGCCAGAACAGCGAGTACAGGATGGTCGGCAGGTTCGCGGCCGCAGCGACGGCGAACGCGAGTGCCACCAGGAAGGCGATGTTCTGCCCGTTGGCGAGGATGCCGAGGCCGATGGCGAGCAGGCCGATGACGACGGCGGTGATGCGCGAGACCTTGACCTGCTTCTTGTCGTCGACCTTGCCCTTCTTGATGACGCTCGCATAGATGTCGTGAGCGAACGACGCCGACGCGGTGATCGTCAATCCGGCGACCACGGCCAGGATGGTCGCGAAGGCGACCGCCGAGATGACACCGAGCAGAATGACGCCGCCGAGCTCGAAGGCCAACAGCGGAGCTGCGGAGTTCTGACCGCCGGCCGAGGCCAGAATGCGGTCGGGTCCGACGATCGCTGCGGCACCGTAGCCGAGCACCAGGGTGAACAGGTAGAACGCACCGATGAGCGCGATGGCCCACACGACGCTGCGACGAGCTTCCTTGGCGGTGGGCACCGTGTAGAAGCGCATCAGCACGTGCGGCAGACCCGCGGTGCCGAGCACGAGTGCGATACCGAGCGAGAGGAAGTTGATCTTCGAGGTGGCACTGCCGCCGTACTGAGCGCCTGGCTCGATGACGTCACGTGCTGCCACGGCCTCGTTGGCCGATCCGGCCACCATGGCCTGTGCGCTGCCGAGCAGCTCGGAGAAGTTCAGGCCGAACTTGGCGAGAACCAGAACGGTCATGAACGCCGCACCTGCGATGAGCAGAACGGCCTTGATGATCTGCACCCAGGTGGTGCCCTTCATGCCGCCGATGAGCACGTACGCGATCATCAGCACACCGACGATGGCGATGACGATGGACTGCCCGGTGCGGTCGGAGATGTCGAGCAGCAGTGCGACGAGTCCGCCTGCACCTGCCATCTGTGCGAGCAGGTAGAACAGTGACACCGTCAGCGTGGACAGAGCAGCTGCGGTACGAACCGGTCCTTGCTTGAGCCGGAAGCTCAGCACGTCCGCCATCGTGAATTTGCCGGTGTTCCTGAGCAATTCGGCGACGAGGAGCAGTGCAACGAGCCATGCGACGAGGAAGCCGATGGAGTACAGGAAGCCGTCGTAACCGTAGACGGCGATGGCACCGGCGATGCCGAGAAAGCTTGCGGCCGAAAGGTAGTCACCGGCGATGGCGACGCCGTTCTGCGGTCCGGAGAATCCGCCGCCTGCGGTGAAGAACTCCGCAGAGGTCGCATTCTTCTTCGATGCGCGGATGACGACGGCCATCGTGATGATGACGAACGCGCCGAAGATCGCGATGTTGACGAGTGGTTCGCCGACGGTGGTGCTTGCTGCTTGCGCGAGATTCATCGCTTGGCTCCCTGGGAGGCTTCCATCTCGGCGCGCAAGGCTGCGGCGCGAGGATCGAGTTCACGGTTGGCGAACTTCACGTAGATGCCGGTGATGGCGAACGTGGTGACGAACTGGCCGAGGCCGAGCAGCAGGCCGATGTTGATGTTGCCCCACACCTTGGTCGACATGAAGTCGACCGCGTAGGTGCTCAGCAGCACGTAGAGGACGTACCAGACCAGGAAGAACCCGGCCATCGGGAACACGAAGCTACGCAGGCGTCGTCGGAGTTCCTGGAACTCGGGACTGGCCTGCATGTCGACGAACGCTTGCGCGTCCGGTGGCGAATTGGTTTCCGATGCGGTCACCTTGGACTCCTGAAGTAGATGTGAGCTGTAGCTGACTCGGAACAGTAATGAGAGTCAGGTCACAAAATCAGGAGGTGGTGTCGATCACACGATGGGCTGCGGGAGTGTGCGACGAGCGGTCGAGAATGGCAGTTGAGCGGCTCTGCGGGAGTGGAGCCTGCGGAATGACCCAGTGGTCTCAGAGCTCGCGCTCTCGGTCTTTGCCCATGTCGAGGCCTTCCGGCAGGTGCAGTCGCGCGAAGATGCGGGAGATGTCCGACGGGATCGTTCTTCGGGTGGCGAGGCTGACGGCGATCATCGAGGCGAAGGCGACGGGGACGCTGACGGCGGCGGGGTAGCCGAGGATCGCTGCCGCCCAGCCGCCGAGGACGCCGTCGGAGATGGGGGTGACGACGGAGATCGACGCGGCGACGAGTGAGATGCCACCACCGAGGAGCAGTCCGGTCGCGGCTCCGGCTGCGGTGAGACCGCGCCACCAGATGCCCAGTACCAGCAGCGGGCACAGGGTGGATGCGGCGACGGCGAACACGAGCCCGACGGTGCGCGAAAGATCGAGTGAGACAACGCCGATCGACAGTGCCAGCGGCACGGCACCGGCCAGAACGGCAGCGACGCGGAAATCTCGGACCTTGCCCGAGAGGACGTCGGTACTGAGCACACCGGCGATGCTGACCAGCAGGCCCGACGACGTGGACAGGAAGGCGGCGATGGCACCGGCGGCCACGAGTGCGGCGAGCAGTTGGCCCGGTATTCCGGACAGCACCGAGCCGGGCAGCAGCAGCACCGCTGCGTCGGATGCCCCGGTGATCAGCAGTTGTGGCACGTACAGCCGGGCGAACACTCCGAGCACCGTCGGGAACAGGTAGAACATGCCGAGCAGCGCGAGGACGGTGAGCGAGGTCAGTCGCGCCGCTCGGCCGTCGGGGTTGGTGTAGAAGCGCACCAGCACGTGCGGCAGGCCGAGGGTTCCGAGGAACGTGGCCAGAATCAGCGAGTACACCTGATACAGCGGGTGTGCTCCGCCCAGTCCCCCGCCGGGCATAGCCCACGCCCGGTCGGTGGTCGGCGCTCCCGCGACGACGGGGACGGGCGATCCGGCGTCGAGTGTCAGCAACGTACCCGAGCCCAGCCGGTGTTCACCTGCGTCCAGCAGGACTCGCCCGTCGACGCTCTCGTCGTCGAGAGTCCCCGTCACGGTGACGACGATCGGCGAATCCACCTGTACGAGAACATCGATGGTGATGTCGACGGCGGTCTGTTCGGTCACCGTGGGTGGGGCCGGACTGCCGACGTCGCGGTCGTCGGAATAGAAATGCACGGCCAGCACCAGTGCCGGGATGGCGATTGCGGTGAGCTTGAGCCAGTACTGGAACGCCTGAACGAAGGTGATGGAGCGCATGCCACCGCCGACGACGTTCGCGATGACGATCAGCCCCACCGCCAGGGCACCGACCCAGCCGGGCACTCCGAGCAGAATGTTCAGGGTCAGGCCTGCGCCCTGGAACTGCGGCACCAGGTACAGCGCGCAGATGACCACGACCACCAGCATCGCCACGGTCCGCAACCACGGTGCGCCGAGCCGAAATTCGACGAAATCGGGCACCGTGTACGCGCCGCTCCTGCGCAGCGGTGCCGCGACGAACAACAGCAGACCCAGGTAGCCGGCGGTGAAGCCGACCGGGTACCACAGCGCATCGGCTCCGTACTTCGCAATCAGACCCGCAACCCCGAGAAAGGATGCAGCGGAGAGGTATTCACCACTGATGGCGGCGGCGTTCCAGCGTGGCCCGACGGTACGCGAGGCCACCAGGAAGTCGGAGGTGGTGCGAGCCAGCCGAACTCCGTAGATACCGATGCCCACCGTGGCCACGGCGGCCACCAGCAGCGCGATCACCGTCGCGATCGGAATGGATTGGTTCACTGGACGGCGATCTGCTGATCGTGGATCCCAGCACCGAAACTCATGTGGTGATCGGTTTCGCGGTGGGACACTGAGTGTGTGCACGTGCCGAGCGCGACCCGATGACGGTATCGGCGGCCGTCGCTGCGTGTCTGCCGTTCGCAGCAGGTGCTGTGTTCGCGCATCTGCCCACGGCCGCTGTGGCGGCCGGTCTCGGCTCTCTGAACACCGGTTCCGTGCTCGCTCGGTTCACTGCCGGATGGCTGGCAGGCGTCGCGGCCGTCACCGCCGCGGGGCTGGTGGTCGTGGACACCGCAGTCCTGGCGTCGGACTCGTCCGGGTGGGTGCGGTGGCTGAGGGTGGCTCTCGGTCTCGCTCTGCTCGTTCTCGGCGTCCGCAAGCTGGTCGGGCGGGTGCGGAACGGCCCGGCGCAGGAAGAACCGGGGTGGGTCGGGACGGCCCGAAACCTCACCGGAGGCAAGGCTTTCGCCACTGCGTTCCTGCTCGGATCGGTGAATCCGAAGAGTGCCGTCATCGCGCTCTCCGCCGTCGCGGTGATCGTCGACGCGTCCTCGGTTGTGGCCGTCCAGATCACGGCCGCGGTGGTGTTCGTGGTGGTGTCCAGCCTGGGCGTCGCTGCACCTGCCGTCGCGCTGCTCGTCTTCCGCGACCGTGCCCGACGTCCCATGAGCACCGTCGTCGACCGGTTCGTCGCGTACAGCGACGTCGTCTTGATCGCGATACTCCTGGCCCTTGGCCTGTACATGACAGTGAACGCTATCTGATCATCGATCGAGTCAATCGTCCATCAAGACGGTGAAGTCGTGTTCGTTGCGTTCGGCTCTACGCACGTACATCCAGCCCACACCGAACAGCATCGGATAGATCGCTGCTCCCAGCACCACCCACGACAGCCCGATTCCCAGCAGCGGGACGTCGGTCACACGCGCGAGGAGCAGCCCCAGCAACGGAATTGCGAACAGAATCGACAGCGTCATCACCGCCAGGCGCACCGACAGCAACAGCTGCGCGCGAACCAGGCTACGGACCAGGGCGTCGCCGACCTCGGTTTGCTCCTGCACTTCGACACGAGTGCGCACCATCCGTGCGCCGCGACGTTGCGAGAGCACCACCCGCTGTCGGTGCGGCTGGCTCACTGCGTATTCCTCGTCACCGGGACGACCACGATTGCAGCGGCCCGCGGACCAGTCTGTCCTTGAGTTCTCTGGCGTGCCGTCGGCTCACCGGCAGTTCGCAGGCAGCGAGGTTTCCGCTGGCCCGCAGACACACCACCAGACCCGAACCGACGCTGCGGATCCCCGTGACCAATCGCAGCGAGACCAGGTACGAGCGGTGCACGCGGAGGAATCCGGCATCGGCCCAGCGACTTTCGAGGGCCGAGATCGGTATACGCACCAGGTGCGAGCCGTTGGAAGTGTGCAACCTCGCGTAGTCGCCGTCGGCCTCCACCCACGCGACCGACGATCGGTGCACCAAGGTGGTGGTTCCGCCGAGTTCGACGGGGATGACCTCGTCGGCCGACGTGTCCGTCGACTCCGCGGGTCGACGCCGCGCCAGCAACACCCGGCGCAGTGCCTCGGTGAGCCGATCCTCTCGCAACGGCTTGAGCAGGTAGTCGACGGCACCGAGATCGAAGGCGGCCAGGGCCCGGTCGTCGTGGGCGGTGACGAACACGACGGCGGGTGGCCGCGCGAATGCCGACAGGATGCCGGCCAGTTCGAGGCCGTCGAGCCCGGGCATGTTGATGTCGAGGAACACTGCGTCGATCGGTTGCGCGGAGGTCTGTTGCAGCTGCCGCAGTGCGGTGGTGGCGTCCTGCGCGGTGAACACCTCGGCGACGGTGTCCTGCTGGCGCAGCAGAAAGGCGAGTTCGTCGAGTGCCGGGCGCTCGTCGTCGACGGCGAGGACGATCAACCCACGGCCGGGGGTGGCAGCCTGCGTCATGCCCGCACACCCGGCCTGAATTTGGGCACCCGCATGCTCACTTTGGTGCCTGCGCCCGGTGCGGTGTCCACCACGAGACCGTAATCGTTCCCGAAGGCTGCCCGCAGCCGATCGTCCACGTTCGCCAATCCGACATGGGCCGCGTCCTCGGTGTGCAGACTTCCCGAGCGCAACACTTCGGGATCCATCCCCACACCGTCGTCCTCGATACTGATCACCGCGTCGGTGCCCTCGTCGGCGGCGATGATCGTCACTCGGCCGCCGTCGGCCTTACCGGACAGGCCGTGCCGGACGGCGTTCTCGACGAGCGGCTGCAGCGCGAGAAACGGCAGTGCTACGCCCAACACTTCGGGAGCGACCTGCAACGTGACCTGCAGGGAATCGCCGAAGCGGGCGCGTTCGAGCGTCAGGTACCGATCGATGTTGCGCAGCTCGTCCGCGAGCACCGTGAACTCGCCCGCGTTGCGGAACGAGTATCGGGTGAAGTCGGCGAACTCGAGCACCAGCTCCCGCGCCCGATCCGGGTCGGTGCGCACGAACGACGCGATCGTGCCGAGTGCGTTGTAGATGAAGTGCGGGCTGATCTGTGCGCGCAGGGCCCGCACCTCGGCGCGGTCCAACCGCGCCCTCGACGCGTCGAGTTCGGCAAGCTCGATCTGACCGCAGGCGTAGCGCGCGACCTCGGCGATGGCCCCGAGCATGCCCGGTCCGGGCTCGGCGACGACAGCGGCGCCCAACACCCCGACCACCGGAGACTCGTCGACGACCAACGGCTGCACCACCAGCGCTCTGACCTCGTGGATCGAACCGAGCGGCAGACGCACCAGGACGCGACGCTGCCCGTCCACGGCCCGTTTCGCCGCCTCGACGAAGGCCGGCGTCAGCTCGTCCCACGGGCCGTCCCAGGCCAGCAGCGAACCGTCGGGATCGCAGATGCCCAGTGCGTCCGCACCCGTCAGCACCCGCAGATGCGGCGCGGCCGCGGCGGCCGAACGAGCGTCGAGGCCGTCGCGCAGCGGCTTGGCCGCCAGCGAGGCGGTATGCAGAGTGGCGTGGACGGCGCGCTCGGCAGGTGTGGTCAGGTCCCGTCGCCCGCGCAGACTGATCACGGCGATCACCGAGACGATCACGGCCACGATCACCGCCATCGTTGCCAGTGCCGCGGTCATCGCGCGCACGTGGTCGAGGTGGGCACGTTCAGGAAGCGTTCGACGAGCCAGTCGACTCCGGTGCCGTTGGCGGCCAGTTCGGCATGGCCCTGCTCCGGTTCGGAGCGAAACTCGACGTCGTCGCCCAATGCGCAGGCCTCGGCCACCGCGTCGCGGGTCCACTGGGGATCGATGAGGTCGTCGCGTTCGCCGACCAGGACCAACAGCGGTACCCCGGTGCGGGAAGTCGGAACCGCAACCGATTCGAGCCATTGCGTCATCCGATCCGATGCCTCCTCGGAGTCCGGGAGAGCATCGGCCGGATCGAGGACGGCTCCGGCGTCGGCCTTGGAGAAGCCGAGGAGGTCACTGCAGGCGGTCAGTGCGGACACGTTGTCGGCGAACGTGCCGCGGATGTAATCCGAACGTTCGGCAGTCGGATCCACGGCGTGCAGACCCTCGTAGAGATACGGCACCAGCAGTTGACGCGGCACGGTCTGCTCGGTCTCGGGTGCGAAGAATCGAGTGGCATCGGCCACCGGAGAGAGTGCCGCGGCACCGACCAGTTGCAGACCGTCGCCGTAGTCGTCACTGCGTTCGGCTGCCGCCCAGACTGCTTGTCCGCCTTGAGAAGTGCCTACTGCGCCCCACCTGGTGCCGACGTCGGGAACCACGTTGCGGGCCGCACGCACCGCGTCGATGACGTCGTACGCTGCGGCGTCGCGGTCGAGGTAGGCGGGATCTCCCGGCGTCCCGAGGCCCTGGTAGTCCGTCACCACGACCACCGTGCCGCGTTCGAGGAACGGCGTCACCAGGCCGATGGTGCCCAACAGGTTGGGGTACAGCGACGGCGCACACTCGTCGGTGACACCGGTGGTTCCGTGCCCGACGGAAACGATCGGCCAGCCTCCCGGTGGCGCAGACCCCTTGGGCACGAACACCGTTCCCGAGGTTTGCGTGCCGCCTCCGGTGATCCCGTCGGTGGTGCGGTAGACGATTTTCGTGGCGGTCCCGCCGAGGTAGGCGACACCGATGTCGACCTGTCCCAGCAGCATCGACGACACGATCTCACCGCGTTCGAGGCCTTCGGGTGCCGCGACCGCAGTGGGGGCGGCGTCGACGGGTTCGGCGGTGGGACTGCTGCACGCGGCAAGGGCGAACACCAGTGCCGCGGCGACCACCGGTCCGGTCGACCTCACTGTCTCTGCGCTCCTACGGTGTACGTCGTGCGATGCGAGCCTCCGCCGCAATTTCTTCCACGTCCAAGCCATTCAACACTGCCCGCAGAGCTTCGTCTTCCAACTCCCCCGAGTCGCGGGCCGCGATGAGCGCCGCCCGCTGCGCGACCAGCACGTTGTGCCGCAGCGAATCGAACAACGCCCCTGCCGCCGCGATCCGCTTCTCGCGATCCTCGGTCTCGTCGGCATCCAACCGAGCGCGCACCGAGCGTCGGACGCGCTCGATCACCTCGTCGACGCGCTCGGCGTCCACTCCGGCAATTCCGTCCTTCGCCGCGCGCTGGAGGTAGTCCTCTGCCGCCGTACGGGCAATGGCCTGCGAGAGCAGCCGCTGATTGTCGTTGCGCTGCTGCTCGAGTGGATCTGCGACGTCGAGTCGGCGGATCAACAGCGGAAGCGTCAGACCCTGCAGCAGCAACGTACCGACGGCAACGACGAAGGCCACGGCCTGAATCACTGCACGCCCGGGGAATTCGTCACCGAGCACCGTGGTCAGCGGCACACCGGCCGCTGCAGCGAGCGTCACCACCCCACGCATGCCCGCCCACGAGAGCACCAGGTTCTGCTGCCACGTGAGACCGGCCTCACCCGGCGACGATCGCCGGAACAGCTTGCGGAGCACTGTGTTTCGACCGGAATTGACGAAGATCCACGCCGGCCGGACGGCCATCACCACCACGAGCACCAGCAACGCGTAGGCGAACACGTGGTGCACCGGCAGCCCTTCACGCTGGACTTCCTCGATGACGAACTTCAGCTGTAAACCCATGTAGGCGAACACGAATGCTTCGAGCAGAAGATCCAGCGTCGGCCACACCTGGCGTTCCTGCACCCGGGTGGAGACCGACACGTCGGCGGTGACGCGGCCCAACACGAAACCGGCGGTGACGACAGCGAGCACACCGGAGGCATGCAACTCCTCGGCCGCCAGATACGCCGTGAACGGCAGCACCAGACCGAGCACGGTCTCCAGCGCCGAGTCCGCGATGCGATTGCGGACGAACCGCACGATGCGAGCCAGGACCAGCCCCACGAGTACGCCGCCCGCGATCTCGTACAGGAAGAACAGCACCGGTGAACCCAGTTCGATCCGACTGCCCGTCACCGACGCCACGGCCAGAGTGAACAGAGTCAACGCGGCCGCGTCGTTCACCAGAGACTCGCCGGTGAGGATGGCCATCATCCGAGCAGGCAGGCCGAGCTTGCGGCCGACGGAGACCGCGGACACCGCGTCGGGCGGGGCAACGACGGCACCGAGCACCAGCGCCGCGCCCAGGGTCAGTTCCGGGATCAACAGATTTGCGAACCAGCCGACCACGAACGTCGTCACGATCACCATGACCAAACCGAGCCGGAGAATCTGGCCGAGGTTGCGCCGAAAGGTGACGAACGAGAAATCCAACGCGGCGGAGTACAGCAGCGGCGGAAGCACCACGCCGAGGATCAGCTGGGGCGAGAGACTGACGTGCGGTACTCCGGGAACGAACGAGGCAATGGATCCGACGGTGACCAGGACGAGCGGGACCTGCAGGTCGATGCGCCTGGCGAAACCGGCGACCGCGATCGCGAAGATGACTACGAGAAGAAGAATCGGTCCGTCCACCCCGACGATTGTGCCGTCAGCCGCACCCTGGGGTACGACCGACGGCCACGATCACCGATGCGGGAGACCGAAAGGTCCTACTTGTCCGGAATTGCCTTCTTGACTGCGTCCTGAACCTTGTCGACCTTGTCTGCGTACTTGCCGCCGGTCTTGTTGTCGATGAAGTCCCCCGCCTTCTCCACGACGTCGTCGATCTTGTCCGAGTTCTCGGCCGCAAGGTCCTTGCCCTTGTCGACCATGCCCTTCAAATTGTCTGCGAAGCCCATGAAACTCTCCTGCCGGTCGGGTGCAACGGAACACCCGAAAGCCTACGTTTTGTTCTGCCGATTGCGTAGCGCAGTGCCGATCCTGTTCGACACCTCGACGAGCGCGATACCGACGCCACCGATGATCAACGCACTGGTGGTGGCTCCGACGTTCGACGGATCGAGCTTGAAGAAGGTGCGGCAGAACGGGATCGCGAACAACAGCAGATAGCCACCGACCGATCCACCGAGAAGAAGAATCTTCCACCAGTTGTAGGGCCGCGCGACGACGGCCAACACCCACAGCGCGATCATGATCAAGGTGATCAGCGCGGTGGTACTGGCCTGTGTCACCTGAGTCTCGGTGGCGTTCGGGCCTGCATAGACCAGCAGGTAGGACACGAACGTGCACGAGCCGACGATCAAACCGGACGGAACCGCCAGTCGCATCACCCGCGAGACGAATCCACTGCGGGCCCGCTCGTTGTTGGGTGCGAGCGAGAGAACGAAAGCGGGGATTCCGATGGTGAACCACGCCGCGATCGTCACGTGCCGGGGCAGGAACGGATACGGAATCGGCTCGAAGTGAAAGATCTGCGACAGCACGCCCGAGAGCCCGATGAGGAACGCCAGCAGCACCGAGTACACCGTCTTGGTGAGGAACAGATTGGAGACGCGTTCGATGTTGCCGATGACACGTCGCCCCTCCCCCACGACGTAGGGAAGCGTGGCGAACTTGTTGTCCAACAACACGATCTGAGCGACGGCTCGCGTGGCTGCGCTCCCCGAACCCATCGACACACCGATGTCGGCGTCCTTGAGCGCGAGCACGTCGTTGACGCCGTCGCCGGTCATCGCGACCGTGTGGCCGCGAGATTGCAACGCGCCCACCATCGCCCGCTTCTGATCGGGCCGGACGCGGCCGAACGTGGTGGAGGTCGCCAGAGTGTCGGCCAGCTTCTCGGAGTCCTCGGGCAGCTCACGCGCATCGATCGGGGCGTCGCCGCCGGGCAGGCCGAGCGATCCCGCGACTGCGCCGACCGAGACGGCATTGTCGCCGGAGATGACCTTGACCTGCACGTGCTGGCTTGCGAAGTACTCCAGCGTGTCTCGGGCATCCTCGCGTACCTTCTGCTCGAGAACCACCAGCGCTCGCGGGGTGACGACACCGGGCGCATCCGGATCGTCGACGGAGATGTCAGTGCTGGCAAGCAGCAATACCCGCAGCCCTCTCGAACCTGTGGATTCGGCGCGACGAGCGATGTCGGAGGAGGCGTCGAGCAGGACGTCCGGAGCACCGAGGAGCCAGTTTCCGTGCTCGCCGTACGACAGGCCGCTCCACTTCTTGGCCGAGGAGAACGGGGCCACGGCCGTCTGCACCCACCCCGGCGCGTCCGGATACGCCTCGCCGACGGCCTGCACACTCGCGTTCGGCCGCGGATCGTCGTGGGCCAGGGACGCAAGAGCCGCTGTGACGGAATCGGAATCATGCTCGTCGATCAGCACCAACTCGGACAGCCGCATACCGTTCTCGGTGAGGGTGCCGGTCTTGTCGGCGCACACCACGTCGACGCGGGCGAGGCCCTCGATCGCAGGCAGCTCCTGCACCAGGCACTGCCGTTGACCGAGCCTGATGACGCCCACCGCGAACGCGATCGAGGTCATCAACACCAAACCCTCGGGGACCATCGGCACCAGGGCCGCGACCATGCCGTTGAGAGCCGGCTTCAAAGCCTGACCGCTGGAGAACAATTGGTTGTAGATGATCAGTGCGCCGGCCGGAATCATCAGGTACGTAATGAATTTGAGGATCTTGTCGATACCGCTACGCAGTTCGGACTTGACCAGCGTGAACTTGCTGGCCTCCTCGGCAAGCTTGGCGGCATAGGCGTCGCGCCCGACCTTCGTCGCGCGATACGCACCGCTGCCCGAGACGACAAAACTGCCCGAAAGTACCTGCGCTGCCAGAAGTTTGTGCACCGTGTCGGCCTCACCGGTGAGCAACGACTCGTCGATCTCGAGGCTTGCGGTCTCGATCACTTCACCGTCGACGACGATCTGATCGCCTGGGCCCAGTTCGACGATGTCACCGAGCACGACCTCGTCGGGCGGGATCTGCTTCGAGGTGCCCTCGCGTCGTACCTGGGGTTTGTTCTGCCCGACGATGGCCAGTCGATCCAGCGTGCGCTTCGCGCGGATCTCCTGCACGATGCCGATGCCGCTGTTCGCCACGATCAGCAGCCCGAACATGCCGTCGATCACCGAGCCCGTGGAGAGCACGATGATCAACAACACACCGAGAATGGCGTTGATTCGGGTGAACACGTTGCCGCGGACGATGTCGCGAACCGACCGAGAAGCGCGGGCCGGAACGTCGTTCGACTTTCCCTCGGCCCTGAGCCTGGCGACATCCGCCTCGGTCAGCCCGGTATCCCGCTGCGCATCGGCCTCGATAGACATGCGTGCAGCTTAAACCCGGTCCGGTCAGCCCAGCCGAGCCCACCAACGATCGTCGTGCAGCGTTCGCGTGCCGTCGATTCGCTGCCCCGGCATCGGCACCGCCACCTGAACTCCGACGTCCTGCGCAGCGGCGTGCAGGCGCACGATCGGCTCGGACCAGGGGTGGAAGGCGAGATTGAACGTGGCCCAGTGAATCGGGACGAAGATGCCCGACGCCGTCAGATCGATGTGCGCCGTGACCGCTTCCTCGGGATTCATGTGGATGTCCGGCCACCGGACGTCGTAGGCCCCGACGGGCAGCAGCGTCAGGTCGAAGGGGCCGTAGTTGCTGCCGATCTCGGCGAACTTCGGTGTGTAGCCGGTGTCGCCGCCGAAGAAGACGCGTCGAACCGGACCGGCGAACGCCCAGGATGCCCACTGCGTCGAGTCCCGGGTCAGGCCGCGACCGGAGAAGTGCCGAGCCTCGGTGCAGGTGACGGTGAGGCCGCCGAGGTTCGTCTGCTCGTCCCAGTCCAGCTCGATGATGCGATCGTCGGGCACCCGCCACTTGCGCAGGTGCGCACCGATGCCGAGCGGCACGACGAACGGGGCCGACTGTGTGCTCGCCAGCTTCTGCACCGTCGCCTTGTCCAGGTGGTCGTAATGGTCGTGGGAGATGACGATGGCGTCGACCTTCGGCAGATCGGTCAGCTCGACCGGCGTCGGATGCAGGCGCGCGGGCCCCACCACCGACGACGGCGAGACGCGATTGCTCCACACCGGATCGGCGAGGACCCGATAGCCGTCGACCTCGATGAGCACACTCGAATGGCCGTACCAGGTGACGGCCAGCTCGCCCGCGTCCACCGGCGCGATCGGCGGTGCCAACGGAATCGGACGCTGCGGCCTGCCCTTGCCGCGTTCGGTGACGAGCGAGACGAACATGTTCTGCTGTCCCTTCTCGCCCCGCCCCGGTACGTAGCTGGAACTGGGGTCGGAGTTGTGGAACCGGCGATCGCGGTAGCGCGGAGACGCGGCGGCGTAGGGGGTGATGTGCACGCGTCTGGCACCGATGGCCGACGGCAGACCCCACAGCGCACGCGCCAACCATGCCCCGCTCAATGCTGCCGTGGCTCCCAGAACGAACTTCGTCTTCGTCACGGCCACCACAGTAGGCGGCGTCGACGTCTTCGCAGCTCACCCGTAGCCTTGCCGTAGAATATTCGCGTCGGTTTTGCTGCTAGAAGGGGAGACATTGAGTACCGAACAGCTCGAATTCCAGGCGGAGACGCGTCAGCTCCTGGATCTGATGGTGCACTCCATCTACTCCAACAAGGACAGCTTTCTCCGTGAACTGATCTCCAACTCCTCGGACGCGCTGGACAAGCTGCGCCTGGAGTCGTACCGCAACAAGGACCTGGACGTCGACGTCTCGGATCTGCACATCGAGATCGACATCGACGCTGCGGCCCGCACGCTGACCATCCGCGACAACGGCATCGGCATGTCGCGCGCCGAGGTCATCGACCTGATCGGCACGCTGGCCAAGTCCGGCACCGCGGAGGTTCGCAAGAAACTCAAGGAGGCCAAGGACGCAGCGGCTTCCGAGGAGCTGATCGGCCAGTTCGGCATCGGCTTCTACTCCACGTTCATGGTGGCCGAGAAGGTCACGCTGCTCACCCGTAAGGCCGGCGAGAGCACGGCCACCAAGTGGGAGTCCGCCGGCGAGGGCACCTACGAGATCACCGACGTCGAGGACGCCCCGCAGGGCTCCTCGGTGACGCTGGCTCTCAAGCCCGCCGACGAGGAGGATCACCTCCACGACTACGCGTCCGAGCGCAAGATCAAGGAACTGGTCAAGAAGTATTCCGACTTCATCGCCTGGCCCATTCGCATCGACGTCGAGAAGCGCGTCAAGAGCCCAGCTGATGAGAATGGCGATGTCGGCGAGGACACGGTCACGATCGAGACGGAAACGATCAACTCGCAGAAGGCGCTCTGGACCCGCTCCAAGGACGAGGTGTCCGAGGAGGAGTACAAGGAGTTCTACAAGCACGTCAGCCACGCCTGGGACGAGCCGCTCGAGGTCATCCCGTTCAAGGCCGAGGGCACCTTCGAATACCAAGCGCTGCTGTTCATTCCGTCGCAGGCACCGTTCGACCTGTTCATGCGCGAGAGCAAGGCCGGCGTGCACCTGTACGTCAAGCGCGTGTTCATCATGGACGACTCGCAGGAACTGCTGCCCGAGTACCTGCGCTTCGTCAAGGGTGTCGTCGACGCAGCGGACCTCTCGCTCAACGTCTCTCGCGAGATCCTGCAGCAGGACCGGCAGATCCGCGCGATCCGTCGACGCCTGACCAAGAAGGTGCTCTCGACGGTCAAGGAACTGCAGAGCGAGCAGCCCGACAAGTACAAGACACTGTGGTCGCAGTTCGGCACGGTCCTCAAGGAGGGCCTGATCTCCGACAGTGACAACCGCGAAACCCTGCTGGGCATCGCGTCGTTCGCGTCCACCGACTCCGAGGAGGGCGTCACCACCCTCGCCGAGTACGTGGACCGGATGAAGGACGGCCAGCAGCAGATCTACTACATGACGGGCGAATCCCGTCAGCAGATCGAGAGCTCGCCGCACATGGAGGCCTTCAAGGCTCGCGGGCTCGAGGTGCTGCTGCTCACCGACTCGGTCGACGAGGTGTGGGTCGGCAACGTCACCGAATTCGACGGAAAGTCGTTCCAGTCCATCGCCAAGGGCGAGGTGGACCTCGACACCGAAGAGGAGAAGAAGGAGTCCGAGGCCAAGCGCGAGGAGCAGGACAAGGAGTTCGCCGACCTGCTCACGTGGCTGACCGAGACCCTCGGTGAGGACGTCAAGGAGGTGCGCCTGTCGACGCGCCTGACGACATCACCGGCCTGCGTCGTCGGCGACGAGTTCAGCTTCTCCCCGCAGCTCGAGAAGATGTACAAGGCGTCGGGACAGTTCGTGCCGACCTCCAAGCGCATCCTCGAACTCAACCCCACCCACGATCTGGTGACGGGATTGAAGAAGGCCCGCGAGGATCGCAGCGACGATCCGCACCTCGCCGAGACTGCCGAATTGCTCTACGCGACGGCCTTGTTGGCCGAAGGCACCGAGCTCAAGGACCCGGCGAAGTTCTCCCGATTGCTGGCGGATCGGTTGACGCGCACCATCTGAGCGGCTTCGCCGTATGTGAGTGGAACCTCGTAGCCTGCTACGAGGTTCCACTCACGACCCGAGCTGCACGAGAAGATGGAGGACCCTCCCGCCATGACCGACGCACCACTGCTGATCGAGCGAACCGGGGACATCGTCGCCTGGACGTTGAACAACCCCCAGGCCCGTAATCCCATCTCCGAGATGGAGACCATCGACGCTCTCGAGGCCGCGATCGCCGACGCGAACGGGGATCCATCGATCAGGGTTGCCATCCTGACCGGTGCCGGTTCGGCATTCTCGTCGGGCGGGAACGTCAAGCACATGCGGGACAAGCAGGGAATGTTCGGTGGTAGCCCGGCCGAGTTGCGGCAGGGCTACCGCCACGGCATTCAACGAATCCCGAAGGCGTTGTATCACTGCGAGATTCCCACAATCGCCGCGGTCAATGGCCCAGCTATCGGAGCCGGCTGCGATCTGGCATTGATGTGCGATCTTCGAATCGCCTCGACCACTGCGACATTCTCCGAGAGTTTCGCCAAGGTGGGCATCATTCCCGGAGACGGTGGGGCCTGGCTGCTCCCCCGGGCCATCGGCATGGCACGGGCGAGCGAGATGGCTTTCACCGGCGAGGCCATCGACGCCGCTACGGCATTGGAATGGGGCTTGGTCTCTCGGGTCGTCGAGCCCGAAGACCTGCTCGACGCTGCCCACACACTGGCTCGGCGTGTGGCGGCCAACCCACCGCAGGTACTGCGTATGACGAAGAAGTTGTTGCGCGAGGGCCAGCAGCAGAGTCTGGAATCCTTGCTCGAACTCTCCGCTGCCTATCAGGCCATCGCACACCACACCGAGGATCATTCCGAGGCTGTGAACGCGATGCTCGAGCGTCGCGATCCCGAGTTCCGAGGACGCTGACTCGCCAGGTGAGTGGAAACTCGGGCCCACTACGAGTTTCCACTCACCTGCGACGAAGTCGCCTACTGCTCGGGCAGGATGTGCTCCCCCGTCTTGTCGGTACTCAGCGACAGTGAACTGATGTACTGCTTCTCCCCGTTCGGCCCGGGCACGTTGGACGCGATCATGTCGGGTCGCTCGAATTCCATTCCGCTGACGTGGCACATGACGAGCGCGTCGGACGGGTTTCCGTGCTCGTCGAACATCGGCAGATCGATGCCGTCGTCGGTGCGTCGCAGGTAGTACCTGCCCTTGGTCGCCACCGCCAGGATGGGCGGAAGAACAAGTGCGAGAACGAGAGCCACGATCGGCGAGTACGGCTTGATCGTCGATCCGAATGCACCGAAGAAGACCAGAATCGACAGGATCGCCGACGCCGCCATCGACCCGAAGCCCACCGGATTGATGTTGTAGAGCATGCCGCGTCGGAACTCGGGAACCTTGGGCGAGAGCTTGAGGATGTACTTGTTGAAGACGATGTCCGACGCCACCACGGCGATCCATGCGATACCGCAGTTGGCGTAGAAACCGAGGATGTCATTGAGGAAGCTGAACATGTTGGCTTCCATCAGGATCAGCGCGATCGCGAGGTTGAACAGCACGAAGACCATGCGGCCCGGGTACGTCTTGGTGAGGCGGGTGTAGGAGTTGGTCCACGCCAGCGATCCGGAGTAGGCGTTGGTGACGTTGATCTTGATCTGGCTGATGACTACCAGGATCACCGCGAGGGTCATGGCGAGCCAGCCCGGCATGAAGTTCTCGTAGATCTCCAGGAACTGGTGCACCGGCTCGTTGGCGATGGTGGATCCGTCGACGACGTTGGCAATGAGGTAGACGGCGAGGAACAGGCCGACGACCTGCTTGAGCGCGCCGAAGATGACCCAGCCCGGCCCGGCGAGAAGCACTGCCGTCCACCAGCGTCGGGAGTTATCGGGTGTCTTGGGTGGCATGAAGCGCAGGTAGTCGATCTGCTCGGCGATCTGCGCGATGAGCGACAGACACACGCCGGCTGCGAGCATCACCGACCCGATGTTGACGCCCTTGCCGTCGGCACCGTCCTGGCCGCCGTAGGCGAAGAACTCCCCGACCGAATCGGGATTGCTGATCACCAGATAGACGAACGGCAGCACCATCAGCACCAGCCACAGCGGCGTGGTCCAGACCTGCAGCTTGGCAAGGGCTTTCATGCCGTAGATGACCAGCGGGATCACCATGATCGTGGACACCGCGTACCCGATGGGCAACGGGATGCCCAGTCCGAGTTCGAGTCCCTGCGCCATGATCGAACCCTCGAGCGCGAAGAAGATGAACGTGAACGTCGCGAAGATGACGTTGGTGACCACCGACCCGTAGTAGCCGAATCCGCTACCGCGCGTGATCAGGTCGAGATCGATGTTGTAGCGGGCGGCGTAGTAGGCGAGCGGGAGTCCCGTCAGGAAGATCACCACGGCGAACACCAGGATGCCCCAGAGTGCGTTGCCGGTTCCGTAGGAGATTCCGATGTTGGCACCGATCGCGAAGTCCGCGAGGTACGCGATGCCGCCGAGCGCGGACGTCGCGACGACGCCGGTTCCCCACTTGCGGTAGCTACGCGGCGCGAAGCGCAGCGTGTAGTCCTCTAGCGTCTCTTTGAGCGCGGTGTCTGTCGGCGCTGGTTGTACGGCGGTCATGGGTCAGTAACGTAGAACCGCCACGTTGCCGGGGTGTCTTGGAAAGATGTAGCTACTGTTACTCACTCCGACGATCAGGACATTACGGACCGAATGCCCCGCTTCTGCGGCTACATCACGCGGCTGCGCGGGCCGCCAGCAGCGAGAAGTTCGACAGTTCCGCACGAAGCATGTTCATCGCCCGGTGCTGGGCGACTCTCACGGCTCCTGCCGTCATTCCGAGTGCTTCGCCGGTTTGCGGTGCCGTCATGCCCCACACGACTCGCATCAGGATGATCTTGCGGTACTTCGTCGGCAGGGTGTCCATCAAGGCCTGGGTGTGGCTACGCAGTTCGTCGCCGAGCGCGAGCTGCTCCGGCCCGGCATCGGTGGACTGCTCCTCGGGCATCTCGTCTATCGAGAACGTCTGTCGCAGAACCGATTTGCGACCGGCGTCGGCCAGCTTGTGCGCGGCGATCCCGTACACGAACGCCATGAAGGGCTTGCCCATGTCGCGGTACTTGGGGATGGCGGTGACCAGTGCGAGGCAGACCTCCTGCACCACATCGTCCGCGGCGACGTCGAGATTTCCGATCCGGGAGGCGCAGTATCGACGAACCGGTGGCTGGATCAGCACCAGCACCTGTTCGAGAGCGAGTCGATCTCCCGCTACGGCTCGGGGCACAACATCCTCGAGCCTGTCCATGCCGAAGCTCATGGTCGATCTCCTCACTGGCAACGCGCGTCCTCTCCTGAACGCTCACCAGTACTTCGGTGCCGATTCCCAACCGGCTTGGTCCGAGCAGCTACCACACCGACCGAAATGTGTGATTCAGGTAACACGGCGTGTCGACGGAGCGAAGTACCCGACAACACCGTCGTCGCAGCACGTGACACTCACACCCGCGGAGCGCCGCCCATGAGTACCAACGAGATCACCAGCGAGCAGACCCATCAGGTCGGTCGCCGCAGCACCGTCGCTGCCGGCGACGGCACCGCGCTGGCGGTTCGCGAGTTCGGGCATCCGAATGCGCCGCTGACCGCGGTGTTCGTGCACGGACACTGCCTGCGCATGCAGTCGTGGACCGAACTGCGTCGACAGGTGGAGCACACCTGGGGAGACGATGTGCGGATCGTGATGTACGACCACCGCGGACACGGTGAGTCGAGCGCGGCCGCCCCGGACAGTTGCACCATCGACCGACTCGGCGAGGACCTGGCCGACGTCATCCGCGCGGTGGTCCCGTCCGGACCGTTCGTCGTCGTCGGCCATTCGATGGGGGGAATGACGGCGCTGTCCTACGCCCGTCAGAACCCGGAGGCCATCGGCACGCGCCTGATCGGAGTCGGTTTGATCGCGACGTCGGCGGGTGGGATAACCGACGACGGACTCGGTAGTTGTCTCGCGCATCCCGCGGTGTCGGCATTCCAGGCCGCTGTGCGACGAGCCCCTCGACTGATGTCGGGTGCCAAGCGACTCAGTCGTGGCGTGTGTGCACCCATCGTCAGGACAGCGGGATGCGGATCCCGAAAAGTCGATCCGAGGGTGGTGACGCTGGCGACGGCGATGCTGGGCGAGACGTCCATCGTGACGATGGCCGGCTTCCTCGGGGCGTTCCGAGGACTCGACGAGGTGGCCGGCCTGGCCGCTCTCGCCTCGATTCCCACCCTCGTGCTCTGCGGATCCGACGACGTGATGACACCGATGCGACACTCGGAAACCCTTGCCGCACACCTACCCGACGCTCACCTGGTGCGCGTCGCGCAGGCCGGGCACATGGTGATTCTGGAACGGGCCCACGAGGTGGCCGAGGCCATCGTAGAACTCGTGACGGCCGCTCGACGTGCTCACGTGGGAGATCTTGCGTTGGCTCGCTAGCCACGAGAACCTTCCGACGACTGTGGCCCGCAACGGAAATCCGATGCGGGCCACAGCACTGAAAGCGAATTACTTCTTGACGGCGGGGGGAGCATTGAGGAGCTGAATGAACTGCCCTGCGTTGCCGGCAATGGCACCGAGACCGCCGATGGCGGTACCGGCGAGCGAGGCACCCGAGCCGAGAAGCAGTGCGCCGCCGACGCATCCGGCAACCGGTGCAGCGCCGAAGAGCAGCAGTGCAGGCGCGGAGACGGTGCCGGCAGCGATGGCTCCGAGGAAGCAACCGGTGACCAGACCGGTTGCGGCTCCGAGGAATCCACCGATCGATGCAGAGAGGCTGATGTTGTCCTTGACGCCGGAGACTGCGGCGGGCAGGTCGACCTGCTGCAGACCCGGGAGTGAGGCGGAGACCGGCGTTGCCGCGGCAGGCGAGACATCGGCGGTCAGGGTGGCGTGGTTGCCGTCGATCACGGCGGCGACGGGGTGCGAGAATCCGTCGGCGGCAATGGCCAGCGGAACCGAGTCGACCAGTGCGCCAGTGGCGTCACGAACCACGAGGTGGTTGTCTTCGTTGCTCAGGGTGCCGGCCGTCGTGTCGACGAGGACCTGGTTGCCGGCCTGGGTGACATTCCACCCGACGGCAGCGGCGGGAGCCGGTGCCGGATCCGCATAGGCGGTGCCCATGGCGGTCGTCATCGCTGCAATGACCAATGCGGACGTTGCCGCGAATCGAGTCAGCTTCATGTTCCTCAGTCTTTCGTCGTGTCCATCACTCGATGCCGAGCAGCGAAAAACTATGGGTGGAACACGCGAGTGAGGCGAACCCGAGATGAACGAACGGGGTCGATCCGAACAACGATCGATCATTTCGACTCGAAAGGGACAGAACGACTTTCAGCGACCGATCGGTTTCCAAAGGGCGCGTACGGGTTGCCCCTACTTACCGAAAAGACCAGGCTTGTTGCTGCCTCCGTGGCCCACTCCGAAGTCGTAGGCGGACTCGGCGTGCTCGTGCTCGTCGAGGCCGTCGGCTTCGTGCTGAGCGTCGGCGCGCACTCCCATGACCGCCTTGATCGC
This sequence comes from Rhodococcus sp. 14-2483-1-2, assembly GCF_002259405.1. Classification (GTDB taxonomy): domain Bacteria; phylum Actinomycetota; class Actinomycetes; order Mycobacteriales; family Mycobacteriaceae; genus Rhodococcoides. Next base: position 167,883 of record NZ_NPFW01000004.1, read on the forward strand.
GAATGCGATGCCGGTGGTGACGGCGGCGCAGTAGGCGAACACCGCCACCACCGCGATCGCCTGCACCCACAGCTGATGCAGCCCGCCGCCGTACAACAGACCGTCGACGCCTGCCGGCATCTCGGCGCTGGCCACGAGTCCGATCATCAGTGTGCCGACGATGCCACCGACGAGGTGCACACCGACGACGTCGAGCGAATCGTCGTACCCGAAGCGGTATTTGAGGCCGATGGCCAGAGCACACAGCGCACCCGACGCGATGCCGATCGCCGCGGCACCGATAGGGGTGACCGCCGCGCACGACGGTGTGATGGCCACCAGTCCGGCCACGACGCCCGAGGCCGCGCCGAACGACGTCGCATGGCCGTCCCGCCACTTCTCGACGACGAGCCACGCCGCCATGGACATCGCTCCGGCACCCATCGTGTTCACCAACGCCACCGCCGCGACACCGTCCGCGGCCAACGACGATCCCGCGTTGAAACCGAACCAGCCGAACCACAGCAATCCGGCTCCGAGCATGACGGCCGGAAGGTTGTGTGGGCGCATGGGATCTCGCGGCCAGCCCCGACGTTTGCCGACGACCAGAGCCAACACCAGCCCGGCGACGCCTGCGTTGATCTCCACCGCGGTGCCACCGGCGAAGTCGACGGCACCGAGCCGGTTGGTGATCCACCCACCGAACTCACTGGTGAGGCCGTCGAGCGAGAACACCCAGTGCGCCACCGGGAAATACACGAGAGTGGACCACAGCGCCGCGAACAGCACCCAGGGTACGAACCGCATGCGGTCTGCGACGGCCCCGGAGATCAATGCCACCGTCACCATCGCGAAGCCCGCCTGGAACGCCGCGAACACCAGCGCCGGAACGGTTCCCACCAACGGAATCGACACCGTCCCTGCGGCCGAGGTGTACACCCCACCCAGCAATCCCTCGAACCCGGCGTACTGCAACGGGTTCCCGATCCACCCACCGATCACGCTGTCGCCGAACACCATCGAGAAACCGAACGCCAACCACAGCAACCACACCACTGCGATCGCCGACAAGCTCATCATCATCATGTTGAGCACACTCTTCGAGCGCACCATGCCGCCGTAGAAGAACGCGAGGCCGGGAGTCATGAGCAACACCAGCGCGGTGCTGGCCATCAGCCAGGCGGTGTCGCCCGCATCGGGCGCTCCGGTGATCACTTGCCCACGAACTTCGGCTTGCGCTTCTCTGCTCGTGCGCGGCGCGCTTCTTTCATGTCCTCACTGCTCCACGCGGCCTCGAACGCTGCGGCCTGCTCCGGCGTCGGATGATCGTGAATCCTGTCGTCGTTGAACACGAGCTTGAGGTGCTTCAGCGCCAACGGAGCGAGCTCGCAGATCGATTTCGCCCACTGCGTCGCGACATCGCGATCACCGAGCTTGTTGGCCAGCCCGCACGTGTACGCCTGATCTGCGTGCACCCGCTCCCCGCCCAGCAGGATGGTGCGCGCCACTCCCCCGCCCGCGAGCGCAGCCAATCGCCGGATGGTCCAGTTGCTCACCGCGATACCGAGGCGCGTCGACGGAATCTCGAAGAAGCTGCCCGGCGCAACGACCCGCAGATCGCAGGCGATCGCCAACTGAGTGCCGGCCCCTACGGCCGGGCCGTTGACCGCCGCGACCACAGGAATCGAGGCCGCCTCCACCGCGGTCAGCATGTCCTCGAGGATCTGTCCGAAATGCTCGGGGAACGCGTCCCCCGTCAGATCCGCGCCCGCGCAGAAGCTGGTGCCCTGGCCGGTGATGACCACGACCCGCGCGCCGTCACGCTCGGCCTGTTCGACTCCGCGATGCACCGCGAGGCACAACTCGGAGTTCAACGCGTTCCGTCGATCCGGGCGCTGCAGTTCGATGGTGACGACGTCGCCGTCACGAGAGAGTCCGATCACGAGAGCAGAGGTTACCCACCAGTACAGGAATTGACAGTGCGGGGCCTGATCTACTGGTCTGCATGATCGACACTCGGGTCGCCGTCATCGGCGCCGGCCAAGCCGGACTCTCGGCCGGCTATCACCTCCATCGTGCGGGCCTGACCGCCGGTGAGGGGTTCGTGATGCTGGACCGATCGCCCGGACCGGGTGGTGCGTGGCAGTTCCGCTGGCCCTCGCTGACGCTGAGCACCGTCAACGGCGTGCACGACCTGCCAGGAATGGCGTTCACCGACACCCTCGGCGACGAGCCTGCCGAGACCATCGCAGCCGCCGACGCCGTCCCCCGCTACTACCGCGCCTACGAGGACCGCTTCGAACTGCATGTTCGACGCCCCGTCACGGTGACCGTCGTGTGCGATCGTGAACCCCGGTTCCGGGTCGAGGCAGGCGAGACCGTCGTCATGGCCGAGGGGCTGATCAATGCGACCGGGACATGGGAGAAGCCGTTCGTTCCGCACTACGACGGTGCCGAGACGTTCGCAGGCAGGCAAGTGCACACCAAGGACTATCGAACCGCCGACGAGTTCGCCGGCAAGCACGTCGTCGTGGTGGGCGGCGGCATCTCGGCCGTCCAGCTGCTCGACGAGATCTCGCAGGTCACGTCCACGACCTGGGTGACGCGCCGACCACCGGTGTTTCGGGACAGCGAGTTCGACCACGATGCCGGCCGCAAGGCCGTCGCAATGGTCGAAGAACGTGTGCGGGCCGGCCTGCCACCCGGTTCGGTCGTCTCGGTGACCGGGCTGCTGCTGACGCCGTCGTTGGCGGCCGCCCAGAAACGCGGCGCGCTCGACCGGAAGCCGATGTTCTCGTCCATCACGGAAGATTCGGTGGTCTGGGAGGACGGGTCGAGTCAGCACGCCGATGTGATCCTGTGGGCCACCGGTTTTCGGAGCGCCCTCGACCACCTCGCGCCGCTGCGCCTGCGGGGACACGGAGGCGGAATCGTGATGGACGGCAGGCTGACCACCCGAGTCGCCGCGAACCATCGCGTCCACCTGCTCGGCTACGGGCCGTCCGCCAGCACGATCGGAGCGAACCGAGCCGGGCGAGCCGCGGTGACCGAACTACTCGAAACTCTGGATTAACCGAGCTCCTCGGCCACGAACTTCGCCAGCGCGCCCAATCGCGCCCGGCTCGGCATCGAGGTCGGAACGCCCAACGCATCCAACGGCGCCGACGTCACCGGCCCGACGCAGATCGCGGCGACAGGGCCGCGAAGTGCGTCGAGGAAGGCGTCGAGCAGGCCGTTGTCCTTCGCCGTCGAGAGCAAGGACGCCACCGCGGGGGCGCTGGTGAACGTGACCGCGTCGACCCGATGCTCGATGATCTGCGACAGCAGGTCGATGAGCGGAGCCTGATCCACGGGGCGGATCCACCGATACACCGGAACCGGCCGCACGTGTGCCCCGAGTTCGATCAGTGCATCGCTCAAGTGGATCGTCGGTTCCCATTCGGTGATCACCCCGTGCAGCTGAACCGCGATGTCCGCGCCGACAACACCTTCGGCCTCGAGATGATCGGAGACTTCCTGCGAAGCCTCGGTGGCCGGAGACCACTCGTCTCGTAACCCTGCACCACGAATGGCACCGCGCGCCTTGGGCCCTCGGGCAATGATCCGCGAATGCCCAAGAGCCGCAACGAGATCATCACGGATGCCCCAGTCGGCGGCCGCGTCGAGCCAGCCCCGGAAACCGATGCCGGTGCTGATCACCACGATCTGCGGCGGGCGTTCGACGATGCCCTCGGTGGCGGACTTCAACTCCGAGTCGTCGATCAGGGGCAGAACGTGAATCGCCGCGGCGTGAACGATGTTCGCGCCGCGGCGTTCGAGCATGGTGGCCAATTCGTCTGCACGTCGCTCGGCGGTGAGGGCAACGGTCTTGCCTGCGAGCGAATCGGACATGAGTACAGACTAGGCCCCCGACGTGCCTGGAACGTGACAGGTCAGCTGCTGAACTTGTCCGGGTCCGGGCCGGTGCGGCCGTCTGCGGAGTCCAGCGCGTTGATCTGCTGAATCTCGTCGTTGCTGAGCTCGAATCCGAACACGTCGAAGTTGCTGGCGATGCGCTTCGGGGTCACCGACTTGGGGATCACCACGTTGCCGAGCTGGATGTGCCAGCGCAGGATCACCTGGGCCGGGGTGACTCCGTGCGCCTCGGCAATGGGCGCGAAGGCCGGCTCGTCCAGAACGGTGCCCGAGCCCAGCGGGCTCCAGGCCTCGGTGGCGATGCCCTTCGAGGTGTGGAAGGCACGCAGCTCTTCCTGGATGAAGCGCGGATGCAGTTCGATTTGATTGACCGACGGCACCTCACCGACGGCGTCCATCAGCTTCTCGAGGGTGGGGATGGTGAAGTTGGAGACGCCGATGGAGCCGATGCGGCCATCCGCCTTGAGCTTCTGGAAAGCCTTGAACGTGTCGATGTACTTGTCACGGTCGAGCTGCTGCCAGTGAATGAGGTACAGGTCGAGGTACTCGAGTCCGAGGCGATCCATGCTCGCGTCGAACGCCGCCAACGTGGAGTCGTAGCCCTGGTCGTCGTTCCACAACTTGGTGGTGACGAACAGCTCGTCACGGGCAATGCCGGAGTCTGCGATGGCCCGGCCGGTGCCGGTTTCGTTCTCGTACACCTTGGCGGTGTCGATGCTGCGGTAGCCGACCTTCAATGCCTCGGTCACGGCGGCCTGGGCACCGTCGTCGGGCACCTGCCACACTCCGAACCCCAGCTGGGGAATGGACGTGCCGTCGTTGAGCACGATGGTCGGTACAGTACTGGTCTCGGCTGAATACGTCATACGAATGGCAACGGTGGGTGGGGTGGTGTTGTTCCCGCCCCTTAGTGTTTCGGTGTGACCGCAACGCTTCGTATCGATGATCTCGCCGCTTTTCACGGCGATCGAACCCTGTTCTCCGGCCTGGATCTGACGGTGACCGAGGGTGATGTGATCGGGCTCGTCGGGGCCAACGGTGCAGGTAAGTCGACGTTGTTGACGTTGCTCGCGGGGGTGGGGACGGCCGATCACGAGGGTGAGATCTACACCAGCCCGCCCGACGCCACGGTCGGCTACCTGGCACAGGAACCCGAGCGCATTGCCGGGGAGACGGTGCTGGACTTTCTCGGTCGACGGACCGGGGTGACCGATGCCGAAGCCTCCATGAACGCAGCCGCCGAGGCGTTGGGCTCGAGTGACGAGGACCTCTACACCCCGGCACTGGAGAAGTGGCTTGCGCTCGGCGGCGCGGATCTGGCGGAGCGCACGGCGAAGGTGCTGGCGGATCTCGGTCTGGATGTCGACGGATCTGCGCTGATGACGGCGCTGTCCGGTGGGCAGGCTGCCCGCGCAGGGCTCGCCGCGATTCTGCTCGCTCGCTACGACATCCTGCTGCTCGACGAGCCGACCAACGATCTCGATCTGGCGGGCCTCGAGCAACTGGAGCAGTTCGTCGTCGCGACGCGGGCGGCGATCGTCGTCGTCAGTCACGATCGAGAGTTTCTGGCGCGGACGGTGACGGGAGTCGTCGAGCTCGATCGGGCGCAGCGTCGCATCGATGTGTACGACGGCAGCTATCAGTCGTATCTGGCGGAACGCGAGATTGCGCGCCAGCATGCGCGGGAGAAGTACGACGAGTTCGCAGACACCAAGTCCGCGTTGGAGTCTCGCGCGCAGATGCAGCGAAACTGGATGGAGTCCGGGGTACGCAATGCGCGGCGCAAGGCCACCGACAACGACAAGATCGCCCGCAAGACCCGCGCCGAGTCCACCGAGAAACAAGCGGCGAAAGCCCGTCAGACCCAGCGGCGCATCGAGCGCCTCGAGGTGGTCGAGGAACCCCGCAAGGAATGGGAGCTGCGAATGGAGATTGCGGCGGCTCCCCGTAGCGGCACCGTTGTCTCGGTGCTGGGCGGGGCCGTCGTGCGGCGCTCCGGATTCACGTTCGGCCCGGTGACGACGCAGATCGAGTGGGGCGATCGAATTCTGATCACGGGGCCCAACGGTTCCGGCAAGACGACGTTGCTGTCGGTACTCCTGGGCCGCTTGGACCCGGACGAGGGCACGGCCGCGCTGGGTTCGGGCGTGGCGATCGGTGAAATCGACCAGGCACGAGCATATTTCGTCGGCGAGGGCACAGTGTCCGACGCCCTGAGCGCAGCGGTTCCCGAGTGGCCCGACGCCGAGGTCCGCACCCTGCTGGCCAAGTTCGGCCTGCGCGGCGACGACGCACTGCGGCCGGCGTCGTCTCTCTCGCCCGGTGAGCGAACCCGCGCGGCACTCGCCCTGCTGCAGGCCCGCGGAGTCAACCTGCTGGTACTCGACGAGCCGACCAACCACCTCGATCTGCCTGCCATCGAACAACTCGAACGGGCCATGGAGAACTTCGAGGGCACGCTGCTGCTGGTGACACACGACCGCAGAATGCTCGACACGGTCCGCAGCACTCGGCACTGGACGATGACCGACGGGCAGTTGTCGGAACTGTAGTCACGCGAATCGGGTGCAGCTGACCGCGGTGAGCGCGGTCAGCTGCACCCGATTCACGTCAGCTCAGCAGTATTTCGTTCATTTCGGCGGCCGGATGCATCGGCAGCGTGTGGTGCGTGGCTCCGTCGAGTATTGCGATTCGCGCGTCAGGTAATACGGCTCGGACTGCCGCTTCGATCTTGGATGCGTTGTGTACCTTCCCTTTCCCCGCCAGGACCACGGTTGTGCGCACATTGAAGCCCTCGAACGCAGCAGGCTTCGGCCGTTTCGGGACGATGGTCTTCGCCGTCGGGAAATGTGCGGCTCCGAGCGCGAGGACGTCGAGCCAGTCGGAATCCAGTTCCAGGCCATCGGTCTCCCACCCTACGAAGCGTCGCTGCCGTGTCTCGTTGGGAGACAGCAGTATCGGAAGGGCATGAAGCAGGTATCGCGGACTCATGGAACCGAAGCAAGCATTGGGGTCGAGTAGCGTGAGTGCATCGACTCGGGTCGCGTTCCGCAGGGCGTACGCCAGGGCGATCATCGCGCCGTAGGAATGTCCGCAGAGTGCCGCGGTGGGCAGCTTCAGCTCGTCCAGCACCGCCGTCACCCAGTTCAGCAGCTCGTCCACCGAGTCGATGGACTGCTGTCCGGGGACGCTGCGCCCGACGTCACCCATGAGGTCGACCGCGTACACCCGATACCGCTGCGAGAGCGCCTCGACGTTGGCGAACCACACGGTGGACGTGGCACCCGCCCCAGGGAGCAGCACCAGCGCCGGGCCGTCGACGAGTCCGCAGGCGTTGATTCGCGTGGTGCCGTGCACCGTGTTCACGTCGATGGCTTGGGTATCCGTCGGCCACTTCTGCAGCACCCGGTCGTAGGCGGAGAAGAATTCGTCCAGCATCTCTGCAACCCTCAATTCTCTCGATGATCGAGATAGTAGACAATGGAGAGACCAATCGTCCAGCATCTCCCGAGGGATCAGCACATGACCGAACCTGTCGCCGCCGTGCATCAGTTGCGAGCACTGACCGTCGAGCTCGATCTCCTCGGCGCAGACTTCGCCCAGAAGCACTCACTTCACCCGACAGACATCCGCGCGCTGATCTGCCTACTGGATGCGGACCGAGCCGGAACGCGTGCCACACCCGGCTGGCTCGGCGGACAGCTGGGCCTGGAATCCGCGTCGGTCACGGCTCTGATCGATCGAATGGCCAAGCGACAGTTGGTATCACGTGAACCCGACCCAGACGATCGACGGCGGGTACTGCTACGGGTCACTGCACACGCAGCCGAACTCGGCACGACGTTCTTCGGCCCCGTCATCGGTCGGGCCGTCGACGAGCTCGCACGCTTCACACCAGAGCAGCGGGCGACGATCGACGAATTTCTGACGACCATGCATGCGGTGGTCGTGGCAGCTCGGGAACAACAATCCCTGTAGGCGCATCAACAAAATCGTTATTAACGGTTGACACATCGTTGGGTTTATACAACACTTCATTGTCATGAGCCCCATCAAGCGCGGTACCGCGCTCCCGATCTACAACAGGGTGGGTGTTCTGCGGGCAGAACGGAAGATGAGCCGCGCGCAACTGGCCGAACTCGTCGAAGTGAACCCCCAGACGGTGGGAGCCCTCGAGCGGGGCGACCACTACCCGAGCCTCGACCTCGCGATGCGCATCTGCGACGTCTTCGATCTGCCGATCGAAGCAGTGTTCTCGCGTACCGAACTCGGACCACTCTCCGCCGAACTCTTCCGAAGGGAGAAGGATCGATGACCACACCCAGCTCCGACCTCCTCACCCGCTACCAGGCGTATCGAACTCGACGATTCCTGGAGCACGACGCGAAAACCCGTCACTGGCTTCCGAACTGGCGCACCCAAGAGCGTCGTCGCATTCTCGCCGTCTTCGTGATGGCGTCCTTGCTCACTTTGTTGGTGATCGCCGTGTGGTCACTGTTCTCCCGGTGGGCACCGATCGCATGGGTCCCTGCCACCGTGATGTTTCTCGTCACGTGGACGATGTTGCAGACAGTGTCACGTCGCCACAGCGATGCACCGGTGGGCGCACTCGACGAGTGGGAAGTACAGCAGCGCAACGAAGCCCGCTCGATCGGCCTCACCGTCACTCAGGCCCTGGTGATGGTGGCAGTTCTGGTCCTGATCGTGCTGTCGGGAACGTACGACAACGAGAACCTGGCGTACGCCGGAGCGTTGTGGACGCTCGCTGCTCTGCTGGCCGGCGGATGCGCACCGGCCGTCGTTCTCGCGTGGATCACCCCCGACCCCGAACTCGAAGACACCGAAGATTTCGACCCGAAGTAACGACCGAAAGGGCACCATGAGCACCCTCACGATCGACTCAGTCTCCAAGAGATACGGCGACAAGATCGCCCTGGACAACCTCAGCTTCGACGTCCGGCCGGGCGAGCTGTTCGGCTTCGTCGGCAGCAACGGCGCGGGCAAGACCACCACGATGCGCATCGCGCTGGGAGTTCTGTCGGCAGATTCCGGCCAGGTTCTGTTGGGCGGCAAGCCCGTCGACCTCGACGTCCGCCGCACCATCGGCTACATGCCCGAGGAGCGTGGCCTGTATCCGAAGATGAAAGTCGGTCCGCAACTTGCGTACATGGCGGAGCTGCACGGACTGTCGTCCAAGGACGCCAAGGCAGCGGTGATTCGCTGGACCGAACGTCTCGGAATCGATCAGCGCGTCAACGACACCGTCGACGCATTGAGCCTGGGTAACCAGCAGCGCGTCCAGTTGGCGGCCGCGCTGGTGCACGACCCCGCAGTGCTGGTACTGGACGAGCCGTTCTCCGGTCTCGACCCCATCGCCGTCGACGTGATGAGCGAGGTGCTGCGCGAAAAGGCCGCTGCCGGAGTGCCGGTGGTGTTCTCGAGCCACCAACTCGACCTGGTGCAGCGCCTGTGCGACCGCGTCGGCATCATCGCCGCCGGCTCGATGAAGGCCGTCGGAACCGTCGACGAGCTACGCGGTTCGGGAGATGCGCAACTGCGCGTCCATGCACCGAACGCTGCCCCCGGATGGGCGTCGGGCATCGCCGGGGTGAGCACACTCGAACAGGGTGACGGCGTCACCGTCCTCGGCCTGGCACCCGGGGCCGACGATCAGGAGATCCTGCGGGCCGCACTGGCAACCGGTCCGGTACACGAATTCTCCATCCAGAAACCTTCCCTGAGCGACCTGTTCCGAGAGGCGGTAGTGGCATGAGCTCACAACTGAATTCCTTCAGCGCGGTCTCACTGATCGCCAAGCGCGAGTTCACCGTTCAGGTGATGAAGAAGAGCTTCGTCATCAGCAACGTGATCATCCTGGCCGTCATCGTCGGCGGCATCATCGCGTTCTCGATCTTCTCCGGCAGCGGTGACGAAGAGCGTGACGTCGTCGGCATCGCCGGAGACCAGTCCATCGCGGCCGTGGTGGAAGCAACCGGCGACGCCGTCGGATCTCCGGTCGAGGTGCGCGAGGTTGCCGACGCGGCGGCCGCACGCAGCGGCGTCGAATCGGGAGATCTCGACGTGGCGTTGGTTCCGGACGGAACTGCGGGTGCGTACACCGCTGTCACCGAGTCCGATCTGACCGGCACGTTGCGCGCCGTCGTCGAAGGCAGTGTCGCAACGCAGGCCACCAATACTGCACTGGCGCAACAGGGTGTGGACCAGAACGAGCTGGCGGCAGCGACAAGTGCCGCAACGGTCACCGTCGACGCGATCGATCCGCCGGACCCCGAAGCCGGTCAGCGAACTGCGTTGGCTGCAGGCTCTGTGTTCCTGCTCTACGCACAGATCATCGGTTTCGGGATGTACGTCGCGATGGGTGTCGTCGAGGAAAAGTCCTCGCGCGTGGTCGAACTGCTGCTCTCCACCGTCCGCCCCCTGCAATTGCTGTGGGGAAAGATCCTCGGCATCGGTGCGGTCGGCATCCTGCAGCTTGCCCTGTACGGAATAGCCGGTGTGGGCGCAGGATTGGGTACGGGAACGCTGACGATCACCGGGGCAGCGGTGAGCGTGTTCGCTGGAACTCTCTTCTGGTTCGTTCTCGGTTTCGCCTTCTTCGCGGTGCTCTATGCAGCAGGCGGATCGATGGTCTCGCGGCAGGAGGACGTCAACTCGACCACCATGCCGCTGTTGATCTTGATCCTGGCGATGTTCTTCGCCGCGTCGTCTTCCCTGAGTGACCCGGAGGGCACGTTGAGCAACACACTCAGCTGGATTCCTCCGTTCTCCGCAATCATGATGCCGCTGCGCATCGCGGCTGGAGTCGCATCGCCAGTACAGATCGTCGGTTCGGCAGTCCTGATGGTGGTCACCACCGTAATCCTGGCCATGGGCGCGGCGAAGATCTACCAGCGCTCCATTCTTCGGATCGGCAAGACCGTCTCGTGGAAGGAAGCGTTTTCTCGCTAGGGTTCTTCCATGAGCCCACGGACATCCGCCGCCGAGATTCTCGACTCCGTTCTCGACGGCGGATCGTTCGTGTCCTGGGACTCCGAGCCGGTCGACGTTCACCCCAACGACTCGTATCAGCGCGACCTGGCGAAAGCTCGCGAGAAGAGCGGGGTCGACGAGTCGGTGTTGACGGGCGAGGGCACCATCGACGGCCGACGCGTGGTGATCATCGCCTGCGAGTTCGCCTTTCTCGCCGGTTCGATCGGCGTCGCGGCGGCCGAACGCATCACCTCCGCGATCGAGCGCGCCACCGCAGAGGGCCTGCCGCTCATTGCCTCCCCCACCTCCGGCGGCACTCGTATGCAGGAGGGGACGTTGGCTTTCGTGCAGATGGTCAAGATCGCCTCCGCCGTCACCGCGCACAAGGCGGCGCACCTGCCGTACCTGGTGTATCTGCGCAATCCGACGACCGGAGGCGTGTTCGCGTCCTGGGGGTCGTTGGCGCACGTCACCGTCGCCGAACCCGGCGCGCTCATCGGATTTCTCGGCCCGCGGGTCTATCAGGCGTTGTACGACAAACCATTTCCCGACGGTGTCCAGACCGCCGAGAACCTCTACCAGCACGGCGTCATCGATGGCGTGGTGCCGCTGGATCACCTGCGTCACCTACTGATTCGCGCACTTCGAGTAATTCTCGACGCCACCGTGTGGCCCGATCTCACCGGCGATGAGCCGGCCGAGATACCGGAGCAGTCTGCCTGGCATTCGGTGCAGTCGTCGCGTCGCGCAGATCGGCCAGGCATTCGACAACTCATCGAACACGCAGCCAGCGAACACGTTCCGCTCAGCGGCACCGGCCAGGGCGAGGCCGACACGTCGATTCTGTTGTCGCTGTGCCGCATTCGCGGTGTCTCATGCGTGCTGTTCGGAAACGACCGCAGCAGCAGCTCCGCCACCGCCACGATGGGTCCGGCGGCATTGCGAGAGGCGCGACGCGGCATGCGCCTCGCCGAGGAACTACGCCTACCGCTGGTGCTGGTGATCGACACCTTCGGCGCTGCACTGTCGAAGGAAGCCGAAGAAGGTGGCCTGGCACCGGAAATCGCGCGATCGATCTCCGATCTCGTCACCGTCGACACCCCGACCGTCTCGATTCTCCTCGGCCAGGGAACCGGCGGTGGAGCACTCGCGCTTCTTCCCGCCGACCGGGTGCTGTGCGCCCAGAACGCCTGGCTCGCACCACTTCCGCCGGAGGGTGCCAGTGCCATCGTGCACCGCGACATCGTGCACGCCCCGGACATGGCCGAGGCCCAAGGCATCAGGTCGGTCGACCTCCTGCGCGACGGCATCGTCGACGCCGTCGTCCCCGAACTCCCCGACGCCGCCGACGAGCCCGCCGCGTTCTCCGGCCGCATCGCCGACGCCATCGTCCGGGAACTGCATGCGCTGTCGATCGTCGATCCCGAAACCCGAACTCGGAACAGACTCGGCCGCTACCGCTCGCTGGGATGAGCGGCTTCGCCGCATGTGAGCGAGGTGCCTTCGGGTCGTTCCGCAGGCTCCACTCCCGCCTCGCCCCCTGCTACGAGTTTTCGTGCACCTGCGAGGTCACGAGCGCTACCACGTCACCTGCGCGAAGATCGGCGGGCAACTCCACCGGACTGACGCAGCGTCGACCCGGGCCGTGCACATCGACCTTGACCACCGGGCCCACCGAATGCCGATTGACCACGACGGCCTGCAGCAGATCCCCGAAGTCGGCATCGACGCCCACTTCGCCTGCGATGACCGAGCGCACCCGAGTCACCAGAATCGAGCCCCACTGCACCGGAGTGCCCTGCGCATCGGCCAGATCCTCCAGCGCAACGCCGTCGACCGTGATGCGGCCACAGACGCAGTGCGTATCTGCAGGCCAGAGCGCTGGATCGCACCGCGCAACGTATGCGGCACCGAGGGACGGAAGCATGTCGAGAAGTGTCATGAGAAGAAGTCTTGCGCCGCGCGGTGGCGTCGAACAGAGGTGTTGACGCAATCTTGACGGCACCGGCAGAAAATTTGATGGACTTCGTCTCGCGACGCCTCCCACTGTACCCGCTGGTACATTCAATCGGGTGATTGCAGACGACGTCTATCGCCGCGGCCGAGCCGGCCTGCCCTCGTGGATCACCGATTACGACGGCCGCCGCACCGAACTTCCGATCGCGCGCTGGATGGGCGGGACCCATTCGACGATCGAAGACATCAGGGCGGACGAAGCCTCGATCGCTTTCTGCACCGGCCCCACCCTCGATCTCGGCTGCGGACCAGGACGTTTGACCGAAGCGCTCACCCGAGCCGGCGTTCCCGCTCTGGGAGTCGATACGTCCTCGGTCGCTGTGGAGATCACGAATCAACGGGGCGGATTCGCCGTCGAACAGGACATCTTCTCGGCACTCCCCCGCGCCGGCCATTGGTCACACGTACTGCTCGCGGACGGCAACATCGGCATCGGTGGTGATCCCGCAGCACTACTGGCGACGGTTCGTGCGCTGCTGCACCAGAGTGGGACGGCCATCGTCGAAGTCGAGTCCACGCCCGATGTCGACGATCGGAACCGAATGGTCCGATGGGAAACCGGTGACTCGGTGGGCGAGTGGTTCACTTGGGCCAGCGTCGGCGTCAGCTCGCTGCGCGCGCTGGCGGTGACCGCGGGCCTTCGAGCCCGTCGAACCATCGAATCGAACGGACGAGTGTTCGTGGAACTCGCTGTTCACAGCATCGACCGAGGAGCCGAGCACCCGTGAGCAAGGAGCTGCCGAGAACGGCCAAGGGCAGACGAACCAGAGCTGCGATCGTCGACGCCGCAGCGTCGATGATGTACGACCACGGTGTCGCGGGAACCACTCTCGACGACGTACTCGCTGCCTCCGAGACCGGAAAGTCGCAGCTCTACCACTACTTTTCCGACAAGTCGGACCTGGTCGAGGCCGTTATCGCACGTCAGCTCGAGCGCGTCCTCGCCGCCCAGCCACGCCTGGCCCACATCGACAGCCTCGAGGACATCGACGCATGGGCCGCCGAGATCGTGCGAAATCACGAACAACCAGGTGGCCCGTTCTCGTGCCCTCTCGGTTCTCTCGCTGCAGAACTGAAGAACGACGCGGCCTTCGTTCCCACCCTGAACGCCGCGTTCCGACGCTGGGAGCAACCTCTCGAGCAGGGACTTCGTCGCATGATCGACCGAGGCGAACTCGACGTCGCGACCGATCCCGCCGCCGCGGCCGCTACCTTGATCGCCTCACTGCAAGGCGGAATGCTGATCGCTCGCATCGCGGGCGATGTGCAACCGCTGCGCGACACGCTGGACGCAGCAGTTGCCGCGTTGCGGCGGCGCGCGACCTGACATCCGACGCCGAGACCAGCCCTGGCGAAAGGACCCCGAGTGCGCTAATCTCGACCTCACAGTTTGTACTACTGGGTACAAAATTGGAGACGGGAACCAGAATGCAGCGACTTCCCACGTTCCGTAGCCCGATCCGCGGTGTCTGGTTCACGTCGGTCCTGGCGTCCGTCCTGCTCGTCGCCCTGCCGATCGTGACGATCACCGGATTCATCTCCTGGGCCGCATACGGCCCACAGTTCGGCCAGGCCATGCCAGGCGACGTCGGGTGGCTACGAATTCCGTCGTTCGACTGGCCGACCGAGCCCGCCTGGCTCTATCGGCTCACCCAGGGCCTGCATGTGGGACTCGGACTGGTCATGGTGCCGATCGTGCTGGCCAAGCTGTGGTCGGTGATCCCGAAACTGATCGAGATGCCCCCGGTTCGCAGTGTCGCGCACCTTCTCGAGCGAATCTCGTTGCTGGCGTTGGTCGGTGGCATCCTCTTCGAGATCATCACCGGCGTCCTGAACATTCAGTACGACTACATCTTCGGTTTCAGTTTCTACACCGCGCACTACTGGGGCGCCTGGGTGTTCGTCGCCGGCTTTCTCGCCCACGTGGCGCTCAAGCTTCCGACCATGGTGACGGCGTTGAGAACCCGACCGTTCCTGGAGTTGATGCGCATTCGCGTCGCCGATACGGTGCCCGATGCCGACGACGAATCCGGTCTTGCTGCAACCGATCCCGCTCCGGCGACGATCAGCAGACGCGGAGCTCTCACCCTCGTGGGCGGCAGCGCACTGTTCGTCGCGGTCCTCAGCGTTGGGCAGACGACGGGCGGACCACTGCGCTCAGCGGCGATACTGCTGCCTCGCGGACGCTCGTACGGCGACGGCCCCAACGACTTCCAGATCAACCGCACCGCGCAGTCCGCAGGCGTCACCGATGCGCAGACAGGCGATGCGTGGCGGCTGACCGTACTGGCCGGCGGTACCGAGGTAGTACTCACCCGAGCTCAACTCGAGCAGATGGACCTGCACACCGTCGAACTCCCGATCTCCTGCGTCGAGGGCTGGTCGACGGTTCAGACGTGGACCGGAGTTCCGCTCCGAGATCTGGCGGCACTCGTGGGTGTCGATGCCGTCGATACCGGTGAGGTGCGGTCGCTCGAACCCGTCGGGTCGTTCAACCGCGTCACCTTCGGAGGACACCAGATGATGCATCCGGATTCACTTCTCGCACTGAAAGTGAACGGGGCCGACCTGTCACTCGATCACGGCTACCCCGCTCGAATCATGATGCCGGCGATACCCGGAGTGCACGCCACCAAGTGGATCGAGTCCGTCGAATTCTTCGAGGAGCGAGCATGACAACGTTTCGAGCCAGGTACGGCGCAGGACCGATGCATCTCGCGGTCACGGCCTGCTGCCTCGCCCTGGCCGGCGCGGTCGTCCTGACGATCGGCTTCCCCGCCCTGTGGAACACCGATACGTGGTGGCAGTCCATCGGTCTCTGGTTCGTCGGGGCAGCGGTGGTGCACGATGCGATCCTCTTTCCGCTGTACGCCGCGCTGGACCGGACGCTGGTCAGTCGTCTGGGCAGGTTCGTCAACGCGGTGCGCATCCCCGCGCTCGGGGCGGGTTTGAGCCTGCTGCTCTTCGCACCGGGGATCTTCGCCCACGGGAGTGAGACCTACGAGGCCGCCACGGGTCAGACACAGGAGCCGTACGCGATGCGATGGCTGCTGTTGGTAGCGGGGATGTTCGCGGCCAGCGCAGCGTTCTACGGCGGCCGCGAAATGCTCAGACAGAGGCGTTGACGCAATCTTGACGTGCACCGGGCACGGTTGCACGCAACGACCGCCGGTCGACGGGATCCCGCCGGTCGTCGCCGGTAGTGCGCAACCCGGCCCGCACCACGCAGCCCCGAACTACGCTCCACAACATGAGTGGCGAGTATCGGCAGGCGTTCGACGACAGCATCGACAACCGCGAGCAATTCTGGCTCGACGCCGCGGCGGGAGTCGACTGGGACACCCCTCCCACCACTGCGTTCGACGGCTCGCACTGGTTTCCCGGAGCCCGCCTGAACACCTGCTTCAACGCGCTCGATCGGCACGTCGACGCGGGGCACGGCGACCGGACCGCGTTGATCTACGACTCGGCGATGCTCGGACTCACCCGCAGCTACACCTACGCCGAACTACTCGATCAGGTTGCCCGTTTCGCGGGAGTGCTCAGCAGCAACGGCGTCTCCCGAGGCGACCGCGTGGTGATCTATCTGCCGATGATTCCCGAGGCAGTTGTCGCCATGCTCGCGTGCGCCAGGCTCGGCGCAGTGCACTCGGTGGTGTTCGGCGGCTTCGCAGCCAACGAGCTGGCAGCGAGAATCGACGACGCAGAGCCGGTCCTGCTGATCACCGCCAACGGCGGGTTCGAGCCGGGCCGCGTCATCGAATACCTCCCGCTGGTGCAACGCGCCCTGACTCTCACGACCGCGGCCGTCCCCGCGGTGATCGTCAAGGCCCGCGACGGTATCCCCGGCGGCCACGATTGGCTGGACTGGGACACCCTCATCGCCGACGCCACCGCCGCCCAACCGGTTTCGGTGCAGGCGACGGATCCGCTGTACATCCTCTACACCTCGGGCACGACCGGAAAGCCCAAGGGTGTGGTGCGCGACAACGGCGGTCATGCCGTCGCGTTGACGTGGTCGATGCGCAACATCTACGACGTGGGTGCCGGTCAGGTGATGTGGACGGCGTCCGACGTCGGCTGGGTCGTCGGGCACTCGTACATCGTCTATGGACCGCTGTTCGCCGGTGCCACAACGGTTCTCTACGAGGGCAAGCCCGTCGGCACTCCCGATGCGGGCGCGTTCTGGCGGGTGATCCAGGATCACGGCGTCCGTGCGTTGTTCACCGCGCCGACGGCACTACGAGCCATTCGCAAGGTGGACCCGCACGCCGCCGAGCTCGAGAAGTACGACATCTCGTCGCTCGAGGCGCTGTTCGTCGCCGGTGAACGCCTCGATCCCGATACGTACGAGTGGATTTCGCGAACCCTGGACCGCCCCGTGGTCGACCACTGGTGGCAGACCGAAACCGGCTGGGCGATCTGCGCCAATCTTCGCGGACTCGAACCACTTCCGATCAAGTCGGGCTCACCGACGGTGCCGGTGCCGGGATTCCAGGTCGGTATCCTCGACGCGACCGGAGCACCGGTGGACGCAGGCACCGAGGGCAACATCGTCGTGAAGCTGCCGTTGCCACCGGGCGCTCTGGTGGGGCTGTGGAACGACGAATCACGTTTTCAGCGTTCGTATCTGGACACGTTCCCGGGGTACTACCTCACCGGCGATTCCGGGTACATCGACGCCGACGGGTACGTCTACGTGCTCGGCCGCAGCGACGACGTCATCAACGTGGCCGGACACCGCCTGTCCACCGGATCGATGGAGGCGGTACTGGCCGGTCACCCGGCGGTTGCCGAGTGCGCCGTCATCGGTATCCACGACGACCTCAAGGGCCAGCGCCCCAGCGGCTACGTGGTGCTCAAGGCCGGGGAGACCATCACCGAGGATCAACTGCGTACCGAACTGGTGGCCATGGTGCGCGATCAGATCGGCGCACTCGCGACCTTCCGCGACGTGACGATCGTCGGCGCACTGCCGAAGACCCGCTCCGGCAAGATCCTGCGGAAGACGATGCGGCAGATCGTCGCCGGTGAGGAGTACGGCGTGCCGTCGACCATCGAGGATCCGGCAGTACTCGATGCGTTGGAGAAGTTGCTCGGCAGATAGGCGGCGGGAATACGAGCAACCATGGCCGAAACCCGCGCGCCACAGGGATGTCCCGCGCGATAGCGTCGTGCTCATGACAGATCTCGACACCCGCCCTGCCGTCGACTGGCTCGCCCTCGGTGCGGTCACCATCACGGTGGTCTCGTGGGCCTCGGCATTCGTGGCGATTCGCGGCGTCGGCGAATCCTTCGGGGCAGGCCCGCTCGCATTGGGGCGATTGCTCATCGGATCGTTCGCGCTCGGCGCGATAGTTCTGGTCAGAAAACAGTGGGTCAAGCCCAACCGCACGCAGTGGCTGCAGATCGTCAGTATCGGTGTCTTCTGGTTCGGCATCTACAACGTCGCCCTCAATGCCGCCGAGCAACGCGTCGACGCCGGAACGACGTCGATGATCATTCAGATCGGTCCGATTCTGGTTGCCCTGTTCGCAGGTCTGCTTCTGGGCGAGGGCTTTCCGAGGTGGCTGGTGATCGGTGCGGGCATCGCGTTCGCAGGCGCAGTCATGGTCGGTGTCGTCACGGCGGTGACCACCACGTCCACCACCAAGACGGACGCCGACTTCCTCGGCATCGCGCTGTGTCTGGTGTCCGCGGTGACCTATGCCATCGGAGTGCTCAGCCAGAAGCCGGTGCTGCGCACCGTCCCCGGACTTCAGGTCACGTGGATGGCATGCACCATCGGTATGGTCTGCACGCTGCCGTTCGCACCGGCTCTGCTCGACGACCTCGGGTCCGCGTCGGCCGGTGCCACCGGCGGCTTGATCTACCTCGGACTCGTCCCGACTGCACTCGCGTTCAGCACCTGGGCCTACGCGTTGACGCGAATGAACGCAGGCAAGCTCGGTATCACCACGTACGCGGTCCCGCCGATCACGATCGTTCTGGCCTGGCTGCTGCTGGGCGAGGTTCCGCATGTCCTCGCCGTGGTCGGCGGAGTGATCTGCCTGGTGGGAGTCGGGTTGTCCCGCAGAAGATAGGGGTCACGGCGGTGAGGTGTTACAGCGCCTTGAAGCGTGCGATCGCCACTTCCCGCTCGTGCTTGTGGTCGACAATCGGATCCACGTATTCCTTGGGTCGGCCGAACTTCAACGTGTGCACGGCTTTTCCTTCTTCACCGCGCAACTCCGGCACCCAGCGTCGTACGTATTCGCCGGTGGGATCGAACTTCTCGCCCTGGGTGATGGGATTGAACACTCGGAAGTACGGCGAGGCGTCGGTACCGGTTCCTGCCGTCCACTGCCAGCCGTGCTGATTGCTGGCCAGATCTCCGTCGACGAGATGCTGCATGAAGTACCGGGCTCCCCGCCACCACGGCAGGTGCAGATCCTTGACCAGGAACGACGCGACGATCATGCGAACTCGATTGTGCATCCACTTCTCCGAGTTCAACTGCCGCATACCGGCATCGACGATCGGGAAGCCGGTCTCGCCCTTGCACCAGGCCTCGAACAGCTCGTCGGCGTGCTTGCCCGAGTCCAGTTCGATCGCATCGAACTTCTTGACGTAGTTCTCACGCGCACTGTCGGGACGCTGAAAGAGGATGTCGCCGTAGAAGTCTCGCCAGCAGATCTGTCGACGATACGACGCCGCGCCCTCGTTGCGGAGCTTGCCCAGGTCGGCGAGCATCGTTCGCGGGTGAATGGTTCCGTACTTCAAGTGCACCGACATCCGACTCGTCGAGTCGAGATCGGGACGGTTGCGCTCGTCGTCGTACGCCGAGACCTCGTGGAGAAATTCCTTCCACTGCTTCGAAGCCGCTGCCTCACCGGCTGCCGCATCGGAGGCCTCCTTCTCGGAGGGAATCTTCACGCGTCGAACACCTTTGACCTCGTCCGGGTCGATCCACTCGGCGGAGTCGGCCGAGGTGTCCGCCGGACCGCGCCAACCGTGGTCCATCCACTGCCGTGAGTACGGCGTGAACACCTTGTACGGCTCCCCGTCGTTCTTGAGGATCCGCCCGGGGGCAACTGCATACGGAGACCCGGTCTCGACCAGGGTCACCTTCTCGCCGACCCGTGCGTCGCGCTCGCGCCCATAGGGGCCGTAATCGGCACTGATGTGCACGTCCTCGCTGCCGATCGCCTTCGCCACCTTCGGGACCACCGTCTCGGGGTCACCGTGCACCACCATCAGCCGACCCCCGAGTTGCTCGTCGAGTGCTTCGAGCGAGCGGAACAGGAAATCCTTGCGCGGCCCGCCGGAGGGCTTCAGCAGACGATCGTCGAGCACGAAGAGTCCGAGCACCGGATCTCCCGACTCGGCAGCGGCGGTGAGGGTGGGCAGATCCCCCAGACGGAGATCACGGCGAAACCAGACGATCGACATGCTGTCAGTCTTACCCACCCCCGCCCCGAGCAATCCCTCCCTCGCTCGTTCGATTCTCAGAGAACCGCCAACGACGACTCACCATGGCCGCAACATGGGGCTCTACCTTGGGAAACACAGAAGAGAAAAGGAGAACACCATGACGAACACACGCCCCTTCCCCGGCGCTCTTTCCCTGGTGGACAGCACCTGCACCTTCGAGAAGTACTACGAGCAGCTCTACGCCAAGGCACCCGCGCTGGCGTGGTCACTCGATGCCGACACCGGCCGCCGCAGTGCCCTCGAGGACTTCTTCGCCAAGACACCCGAGGAACGCCGCACCACCGTCGACAGCTGGGTTGCATAGCATTGGCCCGGTGACCGAATCGCCGAGCACCCCCGCCACCGTTCTCGTCGTCGACGACGACGCAGACGTGTTGTCGTCGCTGCAACGCGGACTGCGCCTGTCCGGGTTCACCGTCATCACCGCCTCGGACGGCGCGGAGGCGCTCGGCGTGGTGTCGCGCTCCACCCCCGACGCCATCGTGCTCGACATCAACATGCCGGTGCTCGACGGTGCCAGCGTGGTGACCGCGCTGCGTGCCATGGGAAACGACATTCCCATCTGCGTGCTCAGCGCTCGCAGCTCGGTGGACGATCGGATCGCCGGACTCGAATCCGGTGCCGACGACTACCTCACCAAGCCGTTCGTGTTGGCCGAACTCGTCGCTCGGATCCGGGCCATGCTGCGTCGCCGCGGCACCGGTCCGGTTGTGCCGGTGGCCGATTCGGGTGCACCGAACTCGGCCGTCGCCGTCGGAACCCTGGTGGTCGACATCCCCGGCTATCGTGTCCACCGCGGCGGAGCCGACATCGACCTGACCAAGCGAGAGTTCGAGTTGCTGGCCATCCTGGCCCGCAACAAGGGCGTCGTTCTCACGCGAGAACGACTGCTCGAACTGGTCTGGGGCTACGACTTCGTCGCCGACACCAATGTCGTCGACGTGTTCGTCGGATATCTGCGACGCAAACTCGAGGCAGACGGCTCGCCGCGAATCCTGCACACGGTCCGCGGAGTCGGCTTCGTCGTCCGGGACACCGCATGAGCTTCTCGCTGCGCGCCCGCGTGGCCGCCGCCACGACCCTCGGCGCCACCCTCGTGGTCGCGGCCCTCTCCGTGGTCACCTCGGTCGCCATCTCACGCAACAACGTCAATCAACTCGACGAGCGACTGACGACGGCATCTCAGGTGCTGGTGCCGACCTCGACGACGCTGGAAGCCTTCCTCGATCAGCTCTCCGGAGCGTTCGCCGTCACCATCCGAAGTGGCGACATCGTCGTCGCGTCCACACCGACGCGGCTACCCGCGCTCGATACCGGGTCGCAGACCGTGGACGTCGACGGGCAACGCTTCCGGGTCTACACCGCCGTATCGACCGCGGTCTCGTCCATCTCGATTTCCATCGGCGTGCCGGCCATCGAAGCGCAACAGGTCACCGACGAGCAACAGAAGCAGGTGCTCCTGCTTGGACTCGCCGCGATCGCGGTGTCCACCGGCCTGGGCTGGCTCTTCGGTGGCAGGGCCGTCAGACCGTTGGTGACGTTGACCCGGCAGGTCAGCGCCCAACCACCGACCGCGCCCGAAACCCGCACCGGTGTCACCGAAGCCGATGCGCTCGCCGTTGCGATCGGCGGCATGCTGACCAGACTGAACGAGGCACAGGACCGCACCAATGCCGCGCTCGACACCGCACGCGACTTCGCGGCCGTCTCCGCACACGAGCTTCGGACCCCACTGACTGCGATGCGCACCGACATCGAGGTGCTCAGAACCCTCGACCTCGAGCCGGCGCAGCAGCAGGAGATCCTGGGCGATCTCGAGCGCACGCAGGGCCGAGTGGAGACGACGCTGACCGCCCTGGAACGACTGGCATCGGGCGAATTGTCCAGTGAGGGCGACAGAGTCGAGACCGACATCATCGACATCTGCGACGTCGCAGCCCAGGACGCGCAGCGGCTGCATCCCGGACTCGACATACGCGTCGAATACGCGGCCGACTCCGAGATCACCATGCGCGCTCTGCCGACCGGCCTTCGACTGGCCGTCGACAACGTGATCGGCAACGCCGTTCGGCACGGCAACGCGACGTCGATCGTCATCACCGCCGAACGCGAGGGCGCGACAGTACGTGTCCTGATCGACGACAACGGATCCGGCGTTCCCCTCGACGAACGAGAGACGGTGTTCGGCCGGTTCGAGCGTGGCACCCGAGCAGCCAAGGGCGGCTCGGGACTCGGCCTCGCCCTGGTGGCGCAGCAAGCCCAATTGCACGGTGGGCGGGCCTGGTTCACCGACAGTCCGCTGGGCGGTGCCCGGTTGGTGCTGGAGCTGCAGGACAGCTGACGTACGGCAGTCTTTACGCGGGAGAAACCTACGGGGCCATCCGAGCCGAGGATCATGTACCCATGCACACGTCGTCGGACTTCTTCGTCCCCACCATCGACATCTCCCCGTACGTTCTGGGTGATCCCACCGCGACGGCCGATGGAACCGCCCGCCGCAGCGTCGCCGAGGACGTCGATTACGCCTGCAGCACAGTCGGTTTCATGCAGATTCTCGGACACGGCATTCCTGAGGACACCGTGGCCGGACTCGCGTCGGCGATGGATTCGTTCTTCGGACTCGACTCGGCGACGAAGCGGGCCTACATCTGCCCGCCCGAACGCAATCGGGGCTACACCGCTCCGAAGAGCGAATCGCTCAGCCTGAGTCTGGGAGTCGAATCGGCGTCGGGCATGAACGATTACTTCGAGGCCTTCAACGTCGGCACCGGCGAACCGAACACCTGGCCCGACACTGCGGGGTTCCAGCGCGCCGTTGACGAGTATTTCGCGGAGGCAGCACGCGTGGCCCGGACGCTGACCACGGTATTCGCCGACGCACTCGGCGTCTCACCGAATACGTTCTCCGACATCACCGATCGATCGCTGGACACCCTGCGGATGAACAACTACGCGCTCGAACCCGGAATGCAGGTGCCGGACGCCGAACTCACCGGCATGAGTGAACACACCGACTACGGATTGGTGACGGTGCTGTGGGCCGATCGAGTGCCCGGTCTTCAGGTTCTCGGGACCGATCGACGGTGGCACGACGTGCAACCCGCGGACGGAGCGATGTTGGTGAACCTGGGAGATCTGACAGCCAGACTGACCAACGATCGCTGGATGTCGACGCTGCATCGGGTGCGTCCGCCGATCACCGACGCGACGATCCAGCGCAGGCGTTCTGCCGCGTTCTTCCACGACGGCAACCTCGACGCGGTGATCGCGCCACTGCCGTCGTGCATCGAGTCAGGCGACGTGGCCCGATACGAACCGGTGACGGTAGCCGAGCACATTCACGCCAAGCTTGCGGGTTCCCGAGGGGGAACTGCCAACTCCTCGGCCACCCGCGAAGCCGAGCGGGTACGCAATGCCGTTGCCGGACCTGCAGTTATTTGACGTCGAGCAGGTCGATGACGAACACGAGCGTCTTGCCGGACAGGCGATGGCCCGCGCCTGCGGGGCCGTAGGCGAGCTCCGGCGGAATGGTGAGCTGACGGCGTCCGCCGACCTTCATTCCGGGAATGCCGTCCTGCCAACCCTGGATCAGCCCGCGCAACGGGAACTGAATGGATTCGCCGCGGTTCCAGGACGAGTCGAACTCCTCGCCCGAATCGAACTCGACTCCGACGTAGTGCACCTCGACGGTGCCGCCTGCAACTGCCTCTGCGCCGTCACCCTCGACGAGGTCGACCGTCACCAAGTCCAAGGGTGCCGGTCCGGCCTGAAATTCGATCACTGGCTTCGTCACTGAAGTCTCCTGCGGTTGATGCCGGCCCGCCGACGCCGGCTGTGAAGCTCTGGGCATATTCCGCTTCGACTTTACGTCGTGACGGTCAACCGATCGGAGCTGGCATCAAATTCGTCTTGTATTCGCAGGTCAACGTGTTGTCGTTTGCAGGGTCGGTCATCTCCACTTTCCAGGCGTCGGAGAACTGATTCACCCCGTGGTGCATCGAGATGGTGCCCGAGATCAATACCGTTCCACGCGAGAACAGTCCACGTTCGGTGAGCACGTCCAGCCAGTACTGCGGAGCGAGAAGATCACCGAGCGTTCCCGACTGGATGAGCACTCCGTCGGCCCACGCGGTCAGGGTGATCTCGTCCAGTCGGTCGGCCACCTCGCTCAACCGCCACGCACCGGTGCCGAGCACGTCGGGAGCCGCGTTCTTGCTCCACGCGACGCTGTGAACTTCCAGGTCACGGTCGGTATGGTCGCAGGCAACCGTGAGCAGCACGTCGTCGATCGTGTCGCCCAAGATCACCAGAGCCCATTCCGCCTCACCCGAGGTACGACCGTGTTGCACGGCGACGGCATCGGTCTGCTGGGCCAGATACGGCGAGATGGGATACAGCGCCGGGGTCACCGTCGGAGCCGGTACGCCCAGTTCGGCCAGCTCGGCGATGTGCGACGCCACCTCTTCCTGGTTGCGACCGGCATAGCCCGCATTGAGCAGCGCGGTCACTTCTACCGACTCGGTCGTGCCGTCGGGCAACGTGAATGTGAGCATCAGTAAGGACCCTCTCCTCGTAAATTTTCTGTTTCCGATACGCCGAAAGCCTTGCGCATACGTCTTGTATACAGCAAGTATGGAGCACGTACAACGGATAGAGTGATCCCAGGCACACGAAGGAGTCGTCATGACCGAACCAGTTTCGGTGGATAGAAAGGGCCTGGCCAAGGCCTTTGCCGCCAGCCTGACCGGAACGGCATTGGAGTGGTACGACTTCGCCGTCTACTCGGCCGCCGCAGCGCTGGTGTTCCCGCTGGTCTTCTTCCCGGACAGCGACCCACTGACCGGAACATTGCTGGCCTTCTCGACCTACGCCGTCGGGTACATCGCCCGTCCGGTCGGTGGATTCGTCTTCGGGCGACTCGGCGACGTCATCGGCCGAAAACAGCTGCTCGTCATCACCCTGATGCTCATCGGCGTCACGACGTTCGCCATCGGATTGATCCCCGGCTACGACACCATCGGCATTGCCGCCCCGATCATTCTCGTCACCATGCGGTTCTGCCAGGGCGTGGCCGTCGGCGGCGAGTGGGGCGGAGCCGTTCTGCTCTCCAGTGAATACGGTGATCCCCGTAAGCGCGGCTTCTGGTCCTCCGCAGCGCAGATCGGACCACCGGCGGGCAACCTGCTCGCCAACGGCGCACTCGCAATCCTGACGCTGTCGTTGACCGACCAGCAGTTCGAGTCCTGGGGATGGCGTGTTGCATTCCTCTTCTCGGCCGTACTCGTCGGATTCGGTCTGTGGATTCGACTGAAGCTCGAGGACACCCCGGTGTTCAAAGCACTTCAGGAAAGCGGCGATCGCTCCGAAGCTCCGATCAGCGAAGTGTTCAAGACCGAACTGCGACCACTGGTGGCAGGCATCATGTCTCGTGTCGCACCCGACGTCATCTACGCACTGTTCACGGTCTTCTCCATCACCTACGGAACCCAGAAGCTGGGCTTCGAGCGCAGCGAAGTGCTCACGGCCATTCTGATCGGATCGGCGTGCCAGCTCGGCCTGATCCCGCTGGCCGGAGCCGTCTCCGACCGCATCAACCGGCGTCTGGTGTACGGCGTCGCAGCCGTGGGCGGCGTTGCCTGGAGCGCGATCTTCTTCCTCGTCATCGGCGGCGGATCTCTGCCACTGCTGATCCTCGGAGTCGTTGTGGGCCTGGCGTTCCACTCGTTCATGTACGGGCCACAGGCAGCGTTCGTCACCGAGCAGTTCAGCGTGCGACTGCGCTCCACCGGCAGCTCGTTGGCGTACACGATCGCCGGTGTGTTCGGCGGGGCGATGGCACCGCTGATCTTCGTGTACCTGCTCGACAAGACCGACAGTTGGGTACCGATCGCCGGATACATCGTGATCGTCGGCGCGGTGACGCTCGTCGGCCTGGCGCTGGGACGCAATCCCGACCCCACCGAGGACGAGCACTACGTGCTACTGAATCAGGAACACGAAAAGGCTACGCGCGCAGCAGAGTCTGAAGTGTGACCTCGAGGTGAGCGTCGATCTTCTCGTGCACCAGGCCCTCGTCGCCGACACTCAGTGCGTCGATGATGGCCTGGTGCTCGGCGCACACCCGATGCTGACGGTTGGCTGCGGTGAACAGGGCACTCAGACCCACCCGCAGCTGCCGAGCGCGCAGCCCGGCGTACGTGCGGGAGAGAAGATCGCTCCCCGCCGAATCGATCAAACTCTGATGGAACGTGCCGTCCCAGTCGATGAACTCCTTCGGCGCATCCGCACTGTCGGAGTTCATCAGCAATTCCTGCTGCACGAGCGCATGCTGCATCGCCGCGATCGGAGCGTCCCCGGCGCGCAGAGCACGGGTGGCCGCGTGCCGTTCGAGGACGCCGCGCAGATCCATCAGTTCGGCGATCTGCCGTCCGGACATCGCAGGCACGTGCGCACCGCGCTTGGGGACCATCTCGACCAGGCCCTCGGACTGCAACATCAGCAGAGCCTCACGCACCGGCGTGCGCGACACTCCGATTCGAGTCGCGAGTTCTTGTTCGTTCAGAAATGTGCCGGTGGCGGCCGGTGACGACAGCACCTGATCGCGTACGAACAGATACGCCTTCTCCCTCCCCGACAGCGGCTGCATACGATATGTATACCTGTCTTCACCCGACGAAACCAGGAGTCACACCGTGAGCTCGACCATTCGCATCAGCCTCGCCCAGATCACCAGTGGCGAACACCCCATCGAGAACCTCGAACTCGTCGACACCCACGCCCGCGCAGCCGCGCACGCCGGGTCGGACCTCGTGGTATTTCCGGAGGCGACGATGCGCTGCTTCGGCGGACCCATCCGCAAGTTCGCACAGCCTCTCGACGGCGAATGGGCCGACGCGGTGCGCTCCATCGCGTCGGACGCAGGGATCACCGTCGTCGCCGGGATGTTCACCCCCGCCGAGGACGACCGAGTGACCAACACTCTGCTCGTCACCGGCCCTGGCATCGACGCGAGCTACGACAAGATTCACCTGTTCGACGCCTTCGGATTCGCCGAATCCGACACCGTCGCACCGGGTTCGGACCCTCTGGTGGTCGATATCGCCGGAGTTCGGGTTGGCTTCGCCACCTGCTACGACATCCGATTCCCCTCGCTGTTCCAGAAACTCGGCGACCTCGGCGCGGAACTCGTCGTCGTTCCGGCGTCGTGGGGATCGGGTGAGGGCAAAGTGGATCAGTGGACCTTGCTCGCCCGCGCACGCGCGTTGGATTCGACGACCTTCATCGCAGCCTGCGACCAAGCCGAACCCGCTGCCGCCGAAGGCAATGCACCATTGGGCGTGGGACACAGCATCGTCTGCTCCCCCACCGGTGAGATTCTCGGTCAACTGGACGCGACTCCCGGAATGCTGACCATCGACATCCACACCGAACTGGTCGACGCCGTGCGTGCAAACCTGCCGGTATTGAAAAATCGCGTCGCCTTCGCGTGACGAATCCTGCTCGGTGCAGGTTCGGCCTTTCGTGAGACCTGGCGCGGGAACGCGGTTTCGAGTCACCTCCGTCGTGAAAACGTGGTGTGATGTCGCTTGTCGAATCGGAGAAGTGGCGGGGCACTTCCATCGTTTCAGAAGGAGACGACGATGGTGCAGGTCAACCGACGGGATGCGTTACGACTCGGGTCGATCGCGGCGATGCTGGGCGGGTTGACGTCAGCGACGGCGTGCTCGAGCAACGACGCCGCGAGCGGCGCCACCGGTACCGATGGATCATCTTCCCCGAAACGCGTACTCGTTCTCGGTGCAGGCATGTCGGGTCTGACTGCCGCACTTGCATTGCACCGGCGCGGTCACGAGGTAACGGTTCTCGAGGCTCAGGACCGAATCGGTGGTCGCCTCATCTCCGTCGAATACGAGAACGGCCAGTTCACCGAGGGCGGTGGAGGGCATTTCCGGCTGAACATGCCGTTGGTCACCGGCTACGTGAGCACTCTGAAGCTCCCGATCGTCGCGATGAACGACGGCGCTCCCGAATATCTGATAGATGGCCTGCGCGGCAACAACACTCAGCTCGGTCGTCGACCCTGGGATCTACTCGAGTCCGAACGCACCGTCGAACTGAGTTCCATGCTCACGAGCTATTTCGTGCCGCTCGGCGCAGACTTCACCACCGTCATCGACCCGGAGTGGCCCGATGCGGCTGCCGCCGACAAGTTCGACGGATTCACCGTTCGTGAATTGCTCGCCGACGCCGGTGCATCGGACGATTTCGCCAAACTCGTCGCAGCCCAGGCCGGCGGTTTCACACTGGAAGTCAGCGTTCTCGGTTTGCTTCCCGACTTCGCCTACCATTTCGGCGACCGCAACTTGTACCGCGTGCAGGGTGGAAACGAGCGGATACCGCGCGCCCTCGCCGAAAGGCTCCCCCAGGACCGCATCCACATGGGCTCTCGAGTGGTGGTCATCGACCAGAGCGGTTCGGACGTCGAGGTGACCACAGCGGACGGTCGCGAATGGACTGGGGACGAAGTCATTTCGACGATCCCCTTCACCGTCCTGAAGGACGTCGACATCCGCCCGGCGTTACCCGATCGAGCACGGCAGGTGGTCGACGGCATGGTGTGGAGCGACATCGTCAAGGTGTATCTGCAGACCTCGAAACCGACGTGGCTGGATTCCGGTGTGCGGGGTTGGCCCGTGGCGGCTTCCGACCGGCCATGGGAAAGACTCATCGACATCACCGGCAACGAGCCGGGCGGGCGCGGGAACGCGTTCTTCTACCTTTCCGGTGCCAACGCAACTGCCTATCTCGCCCAGCCGAAAGAAACCCGGGCACGAGATCTCGTGAACACCTTCAACGCCGACATGCCCGGAATGATCGAGGACGTCGTGGAAATCGGCGAGTTCTCCTGGCCCGATCAATCCTGGATCAAGGCCGCCTTCGGCGATACACCTCTGGACGGCGGCTGGATGTTGGACGAGATGAAGAAGCCCGTGGACCGGCTGCACTGGGCCGGCGACTTCACCACGTTCAAGTCGGGCTGGGTCGAGGGTGCGATCGAGGCGGGCCTTCGCGCCGCACGCCACATCGACCCCATGGCACCGGCCGAACACGAGGTCGTCTGAACGAGAACACGAGCCCCCATCCGCGATGACGCACACACTCCTTCTCTCGAACAAGGACTTTCGACGATGAAAAGAACACCACTTCCGGTGGGCCTCGATGGATCCACGCCGAAGCACGCAGTCTTCGGCGAGCAGTCATGACCGGACGCGCGCTACCCGATACAGGCCACAACGCCTGGAGACGAGGCCGATCGACGTGGGCGATGCTGGACGCGGAACCGTTGATCTACGGCACCGTGATCATCATGACCGTGATGGTGGTCGGAGCGGACGATACGGACGTCGATTTCGGTGACGCGACAGGAATGGTCCTCGGGCCGATGGTCGCGACTGCCGTCGCGCACCTCTTCTCGTCGTGGTTGGGGTACGTGAACAGCCACCACCACATGCCCGACGGTGCAGACAGGCGTCATTTGCTCTGGCACTCAGCACATTTCCTGCTGCTGACAGTGGTGCCGCTCATCATCATCGGGCTCGGACGTGTGAGCGGTCTGTGGTCCGCCTACGGCGCACTCGACACCATTTCCGATCTCGCATTCTTGTTCCTGCTCGTCCTCGGAGCCGCCAGCGGCTGGCACTCGAGCAAGAGGAAATGGCGTGGGGCAATTCTCGGAGGCCTGGTTGCCATCGTCGTCGGTTTGATCGTCACAGTTCTCAAGGTCGTACTCGAGCATTGACAACCGAAAAAGAGGAGTCGACCATGGTTCTCCGCTCCGCCACCCCGTCCCGCCGACGCTGGGCCACAGTGGCTTTCGCCGTCGCAGTCATGCTGTCGGCATGTTCTTCACCTCAGGAAGGGTTCACCGAGATGGACCCCGGTTCGGGCACGCTCGTGGCCTCGTCCGGCTTCGACGTTCGGCGGGACGGCTTCTCCTTCCCCAACTGGGGACCGTCGACAGCGGAGCATGGCCAAGGGCTCACACCGGCCTCGATGCAATCGCTGTTCGGGGATGCCGTGTGCACTCCAGGAACCGAGAGCGACCGATGCGTTCTCTCGCCGATGGGACGGGTCACCTCGGAGGTGTTCGAGAACGGAATGAACGGTGGTCACTGCTTCGGAATGGCCGCGGTCGCAGGGTTGGCCTACCGCAACGCGATCGACACCTCGTCTTTCGTCGCCCCCGGAGCAACACTGTTCGATGCACGTCCCTCCCCCGCGACCGATGCCGTGATCGCGCGATACTTCAACACCCAGGAGGTCGAACCGACAGCCGACTCCGAGATGTCCGAACCTGTGGACGAGGTGATCGATCGACTCACGTCCGCGTGGGCCGAAGGGCAGGACTATCTACTCGCCTTCTACACCGAGGACGGAACGTCCGGCCATGCCGTGACACCGATCGCGATACGCGATCTGGGCGACAGCAAACGCGGAATTGTCATCTACGACAACAACTATCCCGGCGTCGAGAAGATGATCGTCACCGATACGGCCGCCGATACGTGGTACTACACCACCTCGGCGGACCCCGCCGACGACAGCTACCTGTTCTCCGGGACCCCGGACAATCGGTTGAAGTTGTTTCCGCTGGCCGAGATGACCGGCGTTCATCAGTGCCCCTCCTGCTCCGAAGTCGGTGCGCAGGACCAGGACTACTTGGTGTTGGTCACCGACAACACCAACGATCCGGTCGATCTGACCGATGTCGAATGGAGCTTGTCGGTGTCCGACAGTGACCGGGTGAGACGGTCAGCGTTCATCAACAACGACAACACAGCGTTGTTGGAGGCCTCGATCGACACACCGATGCGGCTCACGCTCTCCGACGTCGCGGACAACGATCGCGACGCGTCGATCGACATCTCCATCCTGTCCGACGGTTGGGTGGTTCGATCGACCTCTCTTCGCCTGCCTGCGGGCGCGTCGATCGTCGCCGAGATCAGCCCAACCGAGCGATCGATGACGCTCACGACCGACACCCCCACCACGAGTGACTACACCGTCGCCACCGAGGATGCTCGGGGATCGCGGTCTGCATTCGTCAGCACCATCGACCTACCCGTCGGCGGCAACCTGGTGGTCGGCCCGACGGATACGGATACGTTGCGCCTGAGCGACGGTGCAGGACAGGTGCTGCGTGAGGTAGCGATGACCTGACCGCGAACTCGAAGTTGTGGACGAAATTCGACCGAAAAGCGTCCATAACTTCGAGTTCGCGGTTACGCCGAACAGAGTGGACATATTGCCTGCGTAACTGCGAACTCGCGGCACACACGACAACGCCGCCGACTCCCGATGGGAGCCGGCGGCGTTGTCGTACAGCGGGAGCTAGCGGGAGCTGACGTCCTGGTAGTCGCGCTCGGTGTAGCCGGTGTAGATCTGGCGCGGACGGCCGATCTTGCCGGTCGTGTCCTCGTTCTGCTCGCGCCAGTGCGCGATCCAGCCCGGGAGACGGCCCATCGCGAACAACACCGTGAACATGCGCGGCGGGAAGCCCATCGCGCGGTAGATCAGGCCGGTGTAGAAGTCGACGTTGGGGTAGAGCTTGCGCTCGACGAAGTAATCGTCGGTGAGCGCGGTCTCTTCGAGCTTGAGCGCAATTTCGAGGAGTTCGTCGCCGTTGCCGAGCTTGCCGAGGATCGTGTGCGCGGTTTCCTTGACCAGCGTCGCGCGCGGGTCGAAGTTCTTGTACACACGGTGTCCGAAGCCCATGAGCTTGACGCCGTCTTCCTTGTTCTTGACGCGACGCAGGAAGTCCGTGGCGTCGCCGCCCTCGGCCTTGATCTTGTCGAGCATCTCGAGCACCGCCTGGTTGGCACCGCCGTGCAGCGGGCCCCACAGCGCGTTGATGCCGCCGGAGATCGAGGTGAACAGGTTGGCCTGCGAGGATCCGACGAGGCGGACCGTCGACGTCGAGCAGTTCTGCTCGTGGTCGGCATGCAGGATGAGCAGCATGTCGAGTGCCTTGACGATCTCGGGATCGACCTCGTACGGCTCGGCCGGGAAGCCGAACGTCAGGCGCAGGAAGTTCTCGACCAGGCTCTTGGAGTTGTCCGGGTACAGGAACGGCTGGCCGACGGACTTCTTGTAGGCGTACGCCGCGATGGTGGGCAGCTTGGCCAGCAAGCGGATGGTCGAGAGTTCGACCTGCTCCGGATCGTTGGGGTCCAGCGAATCCTGGTAGTACGCCGACAGCGCGTTGACGGCGCTCGACAGTACCGGCATGGGGTGCGCGTTGCGCGGGAAGCCGTCGAAGAACCGCTTGAGGTCCTCGTGCAGCAGAGTGTGTCGACGGATCTTGTCGGTGAACTTCTCGAGCTGATCCTCGGACGGCAGCTCACCGTAGATCAGCAGGTAGCTGACCTCGATGAACGACGACTTGCCCGCGAGCTGTTCGATCGGGTAACCGCGGTAGCGCAGGATGCCTGCGTCGCCGTCGATGTAGGTGATGGCCGACTTGGTCGACGCGGTGTTGACGAACCCGCCGTCCAACGTCGTGTAGCCGGTGGTGGCCAGCAACTTTCCCAGCTCGATGCCGTTGTTGCCCTCGGAGGCCTCGGCAATCGACATGGAGTACTCGCCACCGGGATAGGTGAGGGTGGCTTTGGCATCATTCTCAGCGGGCACGAATGGTCCCTCTCGAACTCGTGTAACGGACACGTACTTGAAGCGGACAGTTCTAACGTCGATAGTGAAACTAGTCTCTCGACGCCTCGGACGCCCAGGGAGGGTCGGCACCGGGTCGAGAAACCGTGATTGCCGCTGCTTTTGCGGCGAACTCGAGCGCTTCTTGCCAATCTTGCTTGCTCATCTCTTTCACCGC
The DNA here is from genome assembly GCF_002259405.1 of Rhodococcus sp. 14-2483-1-2. Lineage (GTDB taxonomy): Bacteria > Actinomycetota > Actinomycetes > Mycobacteriales > Mycobacteriaceae > Rhodococcoides. The sequence goes on from NZ_NPFW01000004.1 coordinate 201,142, forward strand.
GTTCGATGTGACAATGCTCTCCTTCTGCAAAAAGCTGAGCAGAGCTCCGTGCACGGTGTCACCAGCGCCGATCGTATCGACGACGTCGACGGCGACACCCGGTACCGAGATCTCCTCGGCCACGGCAACTCCGGTGCTCGACGTCTCCCCTGGCGCCGTGAACACCGAGATTCCGTCGCCGCCGCGCGTCATGACCACCGCGGTGACCCCGGCCGCGAGCCAGTCGTCGACCGTTGTGCCCTGGGTTCCGAGCCCCAACCAATGCGAGTCGTCCTCGGACACCTTGAGGATGTCGATGCTGGGCAACCACGAACGGAACCGGTCGCGAAAGCCGTCGGCGGTGATGTCTCCGCTGGTGCTGTCGATGGCAGCGGGCCGAATGTTCGGGTCGAGCATCGTCAGCTTGCCTGCCGCCCGGGCCCGGTGCAGCAGGCCGGCGTACATCGAGGCACCGGGCTCGTAGAGCAGTGACAGTGTGCCGAACGAGAGCACGCTGATCTCGTCGGGCAGATCGCCGGGATCGGCAACGAGGCGGTCGGCCGTGCCGTCGGCGTAGAACGAATACTCGGCGCTGCCGTCCTCGGCGAGCGTGGTCATCGCCAACGTCGTCGGCTCGTCGCCGCGCTGCACCCACGTGGTGTCCACTCCCGCGTCGCGCAGACTCGCCAGGATCTGCTCGCCGAACGGGTCGCGGGAAATCCGCGAGAGATACGCCACGGGCGAGCCCAGTCGACCTATCGCGACGGCGACATTGAACGGGCCGCCACCGAGCTTGGGCGAGAGCAGCGGCCCCTCGTGCACCGGAACCAGATCGACCAACGCCTCGCCGCACACCAGAATGGTCACTTCTCGTACCTCATTCCCCAGGTGCCGAACCAGGATTGCCCCGGATCCAGCACGATCAGATCGATTTCGGAGTTCAACACATCGGGCGGGCACGTCATCGGCTCGATCGCCAACGCCCGTCCTCGATCGGGATAGGCCTGATCGTTGGCGGGATCGGCAGTGAACACCTGGACCCAACCGAAGCTGCTGTCGGTCCACAGCACGGTCGCGGTGCCGTCGGGGCCACGAAGAACATGGTTCGCTCGGCCGTCGGCCTCGGGCAGCGACGCGCTGAACGGAGTGTCCAGCTGCACGCCCTGCAGAGTTCGCGGCTGCCGGAAGTCGTACTCGGTATCGGCCGTAGGGACCGAATTGCCCACGGGGAGATTGCGAACCGGGTCGAGCGGCAGCCGCGTCCCGGCCGAGAGCTCGAGCGTGCACTCGTCGAGCGGCACGTCTCCCACCCTGACGAACGTGTGAAAACCCATCCCGTACGGCGCGGGCGAATCACCGGTGTTCTTCGCCGACGCGGTGACGGTGAGACCGTCGGCCGACAGCTCGTGCACCACGGTCACCGTCACCGAGAACGGCCAACCCTCATGCGTTCCGATGTCCACACTCTGCTCGACGCGACTGTCGGTGTGCTCCACGAGAGTCCACGCCACACGTCGGACGAATCCATGACTGGCGTTGCCCCGCGAAGGCTCGGTGATCTCCAACCGATGCTCGACGCCTTCGAACGTGAACGTGCCGTCGGCCGTTCGATTGGGCCACGGGGCCAACACCAGTCCCGCCGACAACGGCGGCTTCGAACCCGCCTCCCACGTCTCGGTCAGCGGGGCGCCGTCGTACTCGAGCACTCGAAGGCCCGCTCCGACGGCAGCGATGTCTGCCCGATACTTGCCACTCGTCAACGAATACGTCTGCGCGTCAGCCATGGGTGCCATTCTTTACCACCGCACCCACGCGATACCGGATGAATGCAGGAAGAGCCAGCGCGGCGATCGACACCCCGATGACGACCAGCACTCCACCGCCTGCCGCTGCGGCCGCGGTACCGACGGACGCGGCCGCTGCGCCGTGCAGCACGTCGCCGACGCGCGGGCCACCGGCGACCACGACGATGAAGACACCCTGCAGGCGACCACGCATCTCGTCGGTGGCGACCTGCTGCAACATCGTGCTGCGGAAGGCTGCGGAGATCATGTCGGCTCCGCCGCCGAGGGCGAGGAACGCCAGTGCGAACCACAGGGCGACGGTGGTGGCCCCGTCGGTCGCCGCGCCTACGGCCAGACCGAAGCCGATCATCGCCACGCCCCACACGACGATGCAGATCAGCACCGCCAGACCCTGCCGTCGTACTCGGGGCAGCCAGCCGGAGAACACGCCACCGACCACCGCGCCCGCGGACATCGCGGCGAACAGCATGCCCAACACCGGACCGCCCGACGCCGGATCGCCGAAACTCTCGTGCGCGATCTGCGGGAAGAGCGCACGGGGCATACCGAACACCATCGCGATGATGTCGACGACGAACGAGGCCAGCAACACCTTCTGCGTCGCGAGGTAGGCGAAACCGTCGAACACCGAACGCAACCCGGCTCGCTGACCCGACTTCGCCGGCGGAATTCCCGGTAGCCGAATCACGGCCCACAGTGTGGCGAACAGCGCGATGGTGTCGATCAGATAGAGGGTCTCGAGCCCGATGTAGTAGATGAGGATGCCGGCACTGAGCGGGCCGGCGATAGCGCCGAAGTTCATCACCGTCATGTTCAGCGAGTTCGCGGCCGGCAGCTGCTCGGCAGGCAGGATTCGCGGGAGAATCGCGCTGCGCGTCGGCTGATTCACCGCGAAGAATGCCTGCTGAACGGCCAACAGCACCAGGATGATCCACACGTTGTTCAGGTCGAGGAACGCCTGCAGCCAGAACAGCGCCGACGTTCCGATCAGACCGCAGGTGGTGATCATCAACAGAGTGCGGCGGTCCATCACATCGGCCAGCGCCCCGCCCCACAGACCGAACACGATGAGCGGCACCAGCGCGAACACGCCGGTGAGGCCCACATAGGCCGAGCTCAGCGTGATCTGGAAAACCTGTTGCGGCACAGCGACGATGGACAGCTGCGCCCCGATGACGGTGACGATGTTCGCCAACCACAACCGCTTGTAGGCCGGGGTCTTCAGCGGAGTGGTGTCGGCGAGAATGCCGCGCAATCCGCTCACGGCTGCAGACGCTCGATCACACCGCTTGCCACCGTCAGACGAATTCGGTTGTGCATGCGGCTCGTTCGGCCCTGCCAGAATTCGATGGTCTCCGGTCGGACACGGAAACCGCCCCAGTTCGGCGGAACCGGCACCTCGATTCCGTCGAACGTCGCGGTCACCTCGGCCAGTCGCGCAGCCAGATCCTCCCGCGAGCCGACGGGACGCGACTGCTCGGACGCCCATGCTCCCAACTGGGAGCCGCGGGGCCGCGTGCGCCAATACGCCTCGGTGGTCTCGGCGTCGACCTTCACCACCGGGCCGCGAACAGTGAGCTGGCGGGCAATTCCGATCCACGGGAAGGTGATCGACGCATACGGTGTCGCGGTGAGCGCACGGCCCTTGTCCGAGTCGTAGTTGGTGTAGAACACCACCCCGTCTGCGTCGAAGTCCTTGCACAACACGGTGCGGGTGGCGGGTCTACCGGCCTCGTCGACCGTCCCCAACACGATGGCGTTGGGCTCGGGCAGATTCGCGGCCATCGCGTCGGACAACCACTGCTCCGCCAGCGCACACCACCCGCCCGCCAGAGCATCGACGTCGAGGTCCTCGGGCTCTCCGTAGTCCACCCGCATGTTCGCCAGGCGCTGTTCATCTGCAGACACAAGCCCAGACGCTACTCCCGCGTAGATCCCGGCTATGGTTCTGACGAAGTACGCCCGGATGCGGCGCAGAGCCGGGTGCAGTTGCGACGAGGGAGTCCACAGGCCATGGCTGTTCAACGAGTTCCCGAGGATTTCGTCTCCGGTCTCGAAGGTGTCGTCGCGTTCACCTCCGACATCGCCGAACCCGACAAGGACGGTGGCGCACTGCGCTACCGCGGCGTCGACATCGAAGAACT
>NZ_NPFW01000003.1 GCF_002259405.1 Rhodococcus sp. 14-2483-1-2
GTGGACCTTGTCCACCGCCGCCTCACCGGAGGGAATCTCCGCAACCGCGAGACGTTTACGAAGATCGGCCAATTTACCCGCAGTCGTATGAATATCGGGTTCGGTCGTTGTCATGAAGGTGTCCCCTACGGTTGCTGTTCGGACGTGTCGAATGGTTCTGATGTCAGCTGGTTGCGAGTGAACGAGCGATCACCAGACGCTGAATCTGGTTGGTGCCCTCGAAAATCTGAGTGATCTTGGCGTCGCGCATATAGCGCTCGACGCGGAAGTCGCGGGTGTACCCGTAGCCGCCGAACACCTGCACCGCATCGGTGGTCACCTTCATGGCAGCATCGGTGGCGATCAGCTTGGCCACGGAAGCGTTGCGCGAGTACGGAAGTCCGGCGTCACGCCGACGGGCAGCATCGAGGTAGGTGGCGCGGGCGGAGTCCACTGCCGCCGCCATGTCCGCCAGCACGAAACCGAGGCCTTGGTGGTCGATGATCTTCTTGCCGAACGCCGTGCGTTCCTGCGCGTACTTCACCGCGTCGTCGAGTGCCGCCTGGGCGATTCCCACTGCTACAGCGGCAATTCCGAGCCGTCCGGCATCGAGTGCACTGAAGGCGATCTGCAGTCCCTGCCCCTCCGCGCCGATTCGCCACTCGGTGGGTACGTGCACGTTGTCGTAGTGCGCCGAGGTCGTCGGGATCGCGTGCAGTCCCATCTTCTCCTCGGGCCTGCCGAAGCTCAGGCCGTCGGTTCCATCCGGAACCAGAAAGCACGAGATACCCTTCGATCCTTCGCCTGTTCGAGCGAACAGGTTGTAGAAGTCGGCCACTCCGCCGTGCGTGATCCACGCCTTCGATCCGTTCACCGTGTAGCCGCCCTCGGTCGGGGTGGCCTTGCAACTCAATGCGGCAGCGTCCGAACCGGCCTGCGCCTCGGACAGCGAGTAGGCGCCGATCTGTGCCCCACCGAGCATGTCGGGAAGCTTGTCGGCTTTCTGTCGGTCGGTACCGAACGCCATCACGGGATAGCAAGCCAGACCGTGCACGCTCACTGCGACTGCCACTGCCGCCCAGCGCGACGCCAGTTCTTCGAGGACCTGGAGGTAGACCTCGTACGGTTGGCCTCCACCTCCCCATTCCTCCGCGTACGGCAGGCTCAGCAGTCCCGCCTCACCCAGGGTGGCGAACACGCGGTCGGGGTACGCCTCACGCCGTTCGTGGTCGTCGACGATCGGGTCGAGCACCTTGTCTGCCACGTCGCGGGTCAGCGCGATGAGGTCGCGCGCTTCGGCAGTGGGCAACAGACGATCGACGGGCACGTGAAAAACCTCCGGAAAGTTCGGACCAGTACTGCCGGATGATCCGCAGTACTGATGCAGAGTACTGCACAAGGCGATGCAGTACCATCCCTGATGTGAACGCACCCGTGACCTCGCATGCGACGGCACGCCGTTCCGAACTCTTCGACCAGCTCGTGAGCCTGTTTCTGGCGGAGGGCTTCGCACACCTGACGCTCGACACCATCGCGGCCCGCCTCCGATGCTCCAAGTCCACCCTGTACACACTGGCATCGAGCAAGGACCAGCTGGTCGGCGGTGCCACCGTGCACTACTTCAAGTCCATGACCACGCAGGTCGAAAGCGCGGTCGCCGAGGTCGACGGCACCCGCAATCGCATCACCACATATCTGACCGCGGTGGGAGCAGCTCTGGAATCGGCATCCGAGCAGTTCATGACCGACCTGGCATCACTCGAGGCGGCCCGCTCGGTGTACGAACGCAACACTGCGATCGCCGCGCGCCGCGTCCAGGAACTGATCAGCGAGGGCGTGGCCAGCGGCGAAGTGCGCGACGTGCACGCGGCCTTCGTCGGCGACGTCGCCTCCTCGGTCATGGTTCGCATTCAGACTCGCGAGGTGTTCCGCCTGACCGGACTGAGCGACGGCGACGCCTATCTCGAACTGGCAAAGCTCTTGACCGCAGGCATCGGCGCGTAGCCCCGACGCCGGGAATGGATTCACCCCGACACACGCTGAAGTACAGTGAATGTAGTTGATCCTTCAACGAAAGAGCACGTGATGAAGAAGATCGGATTCCTGTCCTTCGGACACTGGTCACCGTCCCCACAGTCGCAGACGAGGTCCGCGTCGGACGTGCTGCTGCAGTCCATCGACCTGGCGGTCGCAGCCGAAGAACTGGGTGCCGACGGCGCGTACTACCGCGTCCATCACTTCGCCAACCAACTCGCGTCGCCGTTCCCTCTACTCGCTGCCGTCGGCGCCAGGACGAGCACCATCGAGATCGGCACCGGCGTCATCGACATGCGCTACGAGAACCCGTTCTACATGGCCGAGGATTCGGGCTCCGCCGATCTCATCTCGGGTGGGCGGCTGCAGCTCGGGATCAGCAGAGGATCGCCCGAGCAGGTAATCGAGGGTTACCGCTATTTCGGCTACACCCCGGCCGAGGGCTCCGATCATGCCGACATGGCCCGCGAGCACACCCGTATCTACCTCGACCTCCTCGAAGGCAAGGGCTTCGCGCAGCCCAATCCACGGCCGATGTTTCCCAACCCGCCCGGACTACTGCGCCTCGAACCGCACTCCCCCGGTTTGCGGCAGCGAATCTGGTGGGGTGCCGGCACCCGCGATACCGCCGAGTGGACCGCGCGACAGGGCATGAATCTGATGAGTTCGACGCTGTTGAGCGAAGACACCGGTGTGCCGTTCCATCAACTGCAGGCCGAGCAGATCGAGCGATTCCACAAGACGTGGAGCGACGCCGGACACGACTTCGCGCCGCGAACGTCCGTGAGCCGCAGCATCTTTCCGATCGTCAACGATCTCGACCGTGCCTACTTCGGCCGGGAGGGCACTGGCGACGACCAGGTCGGCTATCTCGACGGCGGCAAAGCTCGATTCGGCAAGACGTACGCGGGTGAGCCCGATCGGCTGATCGAGGAGCTCGCTGCAGACGAAGCGATCGCGGCCGCAGACACTCTGCTGCTCACCGTCCCCAATCAGCTGGGCGTCGAGTACTGCGCGCACGTATTGGAGACTCTGCTCCGCGACGTCGCTCCGGCGCTGGGGTGGCGTTGATCACCTGGTGAGCGTATGCGTTTGGGTTCGGCGAACGTGGGTACTGGCAGCGAGTTCACCCACCCCCACCTGCCAGGAGTTCCCATGCTCAAACGCGACGTATCCGCGCGCCTCGATGTAGACATCACCGCAGCCACCACGCTCGAATTCCAGATTGCGATCGCGCCACATCCGGGCACGACGGTCACCGAATCACTGTCCTTCGTTCTCGACGGCAACCCCATCGAGGCAAAGGAAGTGAGCGGGCCGCACGGCAACCGAATTCACGTCATGCCTGCCGACGTGGGCAACCTGCAGGTGTCGTACGACGCCACGATCCTGGGCAACACCACCCCGGCACCGGTCACCGACTACGACATGTCGCTCTACCTCCGACCCAGTCGGTACGCCGAGGCCGACAAGTTCTACGGATTCGCCGCAACCGAATTCGGCGACTACGCGGACTCCGAGGAACTGCTGGCCAAGATTTCCGCATGGGTGGGCGCGCGCCTGAGCTACGTTCCGGGTAGCAGTGATCCGATCGACGGAGCCGTCGACACGCTGCTCGCCGGACAGGGCGTCTGCCGCGACTACTCACACCTCGTGGTCGCCATGCTGCGTGCGGTCAACGTTCCGGCCCGCCTGGTGGCGGTGTACGCACCCGGCTGCGATCCGATGGACTTCCACGCGGTCGCCGAAGCGTTCGTCGGCGGCCAGTGGCGCGTCGTCGATGCCACGTGTCTCGCACCTCGCTCGACGCTGGTCCGGATCTCGGTCGGTCGCGATGCTGCCGACACCGCTTTCCTGGACAACCACAAGGGTGCCATCACCCTGAACAGTTCTGTCGTCACCGCCGTGGTCGACGGCGAGCTCCCCCAGGACGACATCACCGAGTTGGTCTCCCTCACCTGATCCCCAACCGGGTGCCATCGTGAGCTACCTCACAGCGGCGTTTGTTTTCGGCGACTGAAACCGACTAAGTATCCGTTACCAACATTCACAGCCACCTGAAAGGTGTTCACCATGAGCTTCATCGACAAGGCCAAGAACGCAGCAGAGGACGCCATCGGCAAGGCCAAGGAAGTTGTCGGCGACGCCACCGACAACAAGGACCTCGAGGCCGAGGGCAAGAAGGACCAGGGTTCGGCAGGCGTGAAGAAGGTCGGCGAGAACATCAAGGACACCTTCAAGTAACCCACTTCATCGCATCGAGTGCCGCCGATCTCGATGATCGGCGGCACTCGCTCTCCACCCCACTCTTCTTCACACCAGAGAACGGATTCCCCTCATGACCACATCGACCGACACGGCCGGGACCACCAAGCGTCGCGGCGGATTCGCTTCGAAGCTCGCCCTCCTCATCACGCTCGTCCTCGTCGCAGCACTGGTGATCTTCGTGCTGCAGAACACGATTCACACCAACATCAACTTCCTCGGCTGGAACTTCGAACTCGCTCAGGGTGTGTCCCTGCTCGGTGCCGCTGTCGTCGGTGCCGTCATCACGCTCGCAGCAACGGCCGCACTGAAGGTTCGACGCGCAGTCCGTTGACCGACTTCGACACGACAGGATTCCTCCGATGATTCCCTTGCTCGCACGCAAGTACCTGTATCGCTATCTCATCGTCGCGATAGGGCTCCCCATTCTCGCCCGACTGCTGGCATTCGCCGGTCAGAGCCTCGAGAAGCGAACGGGAAAGGACAACGTCGTATCGAAAGGTCTGAAGTCGGCAGGCAGGTTCGCGCAACGGCGAGCAGACAAGTCGCAGGGCAGCAAGGATCGCGAGTCCGAGCACGCCCTTCGCTAGACCGGTCGACGAGTGCGTCGACCAGCTGTACCGACCGGCACGGCGACGATCAATGTCCTGCCGGGTCGGTCAGCGACTTGCCTTCCTGAGCCTTCACGCGCTTGCGCTCCAGCAGCACAAGCACGATTCCGGCGATCAGGAGAACCGGCGCGGCTACCGCCCCGATCCACGTCCAGCCACCGAACCCGTACCCGGCCGCGGTGAGTGTGAGGCCGAGGCTCACCAATGCCAGGCCGATGCAGATGTATCCCGGCCAGTTGCGGGTGTCGACGATTGCCTCACCGGCGTGGCCGCGGGTTGTCCGGTCGTCATCGGTGGCACCGGCGTCGGCTTCGCTCATGTTCTCGTGCTCCATGCGGACCTCTCGAGATGATGTGCGACGGCCACTGACCGCAAGCCGGTCCTGAGAAGCGTTCGCCGCCTGCACCTCGCTCTTCCCCGAACCCGCCGTCCACAAACATGCGACCGAGGCTCAGTCGTGCCAACTCACTGCAGCGAACGGGGCGTGGCTCGTCAGTCGACCGACGATGCCGGCGTGGGCGAAATCTTTGGCGGTGGCGACCGCGTCGAGCACGTCCGTGCCCTTCGCGAGCTCAGCGGTGATGGCTGCGGCGAACACGCAGCCGGCACCCGACACGCGTTCTTCGCCCACCTTGGGGGCGCGCAGCACCGTCAGTTCGGACCCGTCGTAGACGACGTCGACGGCCTCGTCGCCGGGCAGACCCGCGCCGCCTTTGACCACCACGAAACGAGGCCCGAGATCGGCAATTCTCTTGGCGGCCTCACCCAGGTCGTCGACGGTGTCGATGGCGTCCATTCCGGACAAGGTCTGCGCCTCGAACAGATTGGGGGTGATCACGGTGGCCAACGGAAGAATGTCGCGCCGCAGGGCATTGTCGGTGTCGAGTGCGGCACCCGGCTCCTGGCCCTTGCAGATCAGCACCGGATCGACCACCACATGCCGCCACGGCTGCAGACGCAACGACGTCGCTACCGTGTCCACGGTGACGGGGGTGCCGAGCATGCCGATCTTCACGACATCGAGATCATGTGCGGCAGTGGCTACTTCGATCTGATCGGCAATGACCGCGCTGTCGATGGGTACGAATCGGTGGCCCCAGCCCGCCTTCGGATCGAACGAGACGATGCACGTGATCGTGCCGACTCCGTAGACCCCGAGCCGCTCGAAGGTCTTGAGATCTGCTTGCAGACCGGCTCCGCCGGTGGCTTCCGAACCAGCGATGACGTACGCGATTGTCGACATGACCTCAGTATGACAATCGCCGATCCGCACCGACGCGAGTGGTCGCCACCGGATTGGGTCCGGCGGTTTCGGGGCATACGTCGATTTCGTTCGTCTCACCGAGCAAGCAACGACGCCGCGCAGTACATCGACTTCGAGCCCAGGAGTAGCGGCGCACGATCGGCGATCGTGCAATCACGCACCACGACGAGAGTTCGGAGGCCGAATCGTGCCCACCAGCAGAAGTACGAAAGCCAGTTGCGAGGACGTCTGGAACGTCCTGGCGAACGGATGGAGCTATGCGACCTGGGTCGTCGGCGCATCCCGCATCCGCGCGGTCGATGGACACTGGCCCGCTGTCGGTAGCTCGATCCATCACTCGGTCGGTGCGTGGCCGGCGGTGCTCAGTGATGTCACGCGTTCGGTGGGACTTCACGCCGGTCGCGAACTGGTGCTGGAGGCACGAGCATTGCCGTTCGGAAAGGCGTCGATCACGGTGCGACTGCATCCTGTCGCCACAGGGTGCCGTATCGAGATCATCGAGCATGCGATCACCGCGCCCTTCGATCTGGTGCCGGATCGGGTACAGCACCTGCTGGCGCATCCTCGCAACGCCGAGGCGCTACGCAGGCTCGCGCTCCTGGCCGAGCGATCCACTGCACCGTGAGCAAGACACCACTGCGGCAATCGGTTTCGGGAAACGTGCTGTTCGTGTTCGTTCACGGTGTCGGAAGCCCCGCTCTCGGTGTGGGAGTCGCCCCGCACTTCGTCGGTAACCTGCTGACCAGCAAGACCGCTACCGAACAGAGGAGTGCAGTCTCATGACCACCACCGAGGTCGACGCGATCGTGATCGGCAGCGGTCACAACGGGTTGGTGGCGGCCGCAGCGATGGCCGACGCCGGTTGGGACGTCGTGGTCCTCGAGGCTGCCGAACACCCCGGTGGAGCTGTACGCAGTGCGGAGTTGGTTCCCGGTTTCACCAGCGACCTCTTCAGCGCCTTCTATCCGCTGGCTCTCGCCTCGCCTGCCATGAAGGCACTCGAGTTGGAAAGCCACGGGCTGCAGTGGTCGCACTCCCCCGCGGTGTACGGCCATGCGCGGTCACCGCAGGACACCGACGCTCCGGTCGTCCACCACGACGTCGAGACCACCGCCGCGCGGCTGTCGGAACACGACGCGCGAGACGGCCGAACCTGGCTGCGGCTCTTCGAGCAATGGGAACGCATTCGCGAGCCCTTCATGAATTCGCTGTTCGGACCGTTTCCACCGGCCGTCCCCGCGGCTCGACTCGTCCGCACCCTGGGAGTGCCGGAGACACTGCGCTTCGCACGATTCGCTGCCCTCCCCGCTCGGGTGATGGCTCACGAGCTCTTCCACAGCGAGGCTGCTCGCTGCCTCCTGCTGGGCAACGCCATGCACGGCGACGTTCCGACCGATGCCCCGGTGAGCGGCATGATGGGTTGGCTGCTCACCATGCTGGCCCAGGACGTCGGGTTTCCTACCCCCGTGGGCGGATCGTCCGCGCTGACAAGCGCGTTGATACGGCGTGGTGCCGCGTCGGGTGCGGTGCTCGAATGCGGTCAGGCTGTCGAGCACATCGAGGTGCGCGGCGGCCGCGCTCGTGCTGTGCACACTGCGGCCGGAAGCACGTTTCGGGCGCGCCGGGCCATCGTGGCCGACGTGTCCGCACCGGCTCTGTACGGTTCACTGCTTCCGTTCGACGCCGTTCCGCGTCGCGTCCACGACGACCTGCGCACCTTCGAGTGGGACACCCCGGTGGTGAAGGTGAATTATGCACTCGATCGTCGAATTCCTTGGAACTCACCTTCTTTGGCCGATGCCGGCACGGTTCATCTGGGGGCCGACGACAACGGTCTCGTGCATTGGGCAGCCGACCTCACCACCGGGGTTCTCCCGCAGAGCCCCTTCATGCTGTTCGGCCAGATGACCACTGCCGATCGGAGCAGATCGCCGGAGGGCACCGAAAGCGCCTGGGCCTACACGCATCTGCCGAGAGGCGTCGTCGACGACGCGGCCGCCGACACAGTGGCGGATCGAGTGGACCGAGTCCTCGACGCTCACGCCCCGGGATTCCTGGACTCGGTCGTCGGCCGGGTCGTACAGCGACCGAGCGATCTGCACGGTGCCGACGCCAATCTGCACGGTGGTGCGGTGAACGGCGGAACCGCGCAGCTGCAGCAGCAGTTGATCTTTCGTCCGACGCCGGGGCTGGGGCGGTCGGAAACGCCGGTGGAGGGCCTGTTCCTGGGTTCGGCATCGGCGCACCCGGGTGGCGGAGTGCACGGGGCAGCCGGCCTGAATGCTGCCCGGGCAGCGCTCGGCCAGCGAGGTGTACGTGGCTGGGTGAAGAAGAAGATCACCGGTTCGCTCATCGACGTGTTGACCCGGTAGCGCCGTTATCGTACCGAGATCCTTCGTTACCGATTCGAGACCTCCGACGGAGTCTTCCGAAATCGGACACTGGCATTGTTGAAAGCACAACAACTCAGCGTCTCGCAACCGGGGGCACCCGCCGGGAACGATCGCTTCGGGGAAGAGGTAAGCATGTTGACCAGCACCGCAACCATGGAACGCTCCATTCGCGATGACGAGGGCGTGTTCCGACTCGAGACGGTCATGGGCTCGAACGGCCACAACACTCTGCGAGCCTTCGGCGAACTGGACATGTCGACTCGCGCCGAATTCGTCCACAGTCTCGACCGGTTGGCCTCCGCGTCCGATCGAGTCTCGGTCGATCTGTCGGAGGTGTCGTTCATGTACTCCGGCGTCGCCAACGCGATCATCGACGCCACCTACGTACATCCGGGCAAGATCGCCGTACTCGCACCCGCACGGTCGGTGCGCATGGTCCTGGAGGTACTGGGTGCAGGCGGCCTGTTGGCCGACACGTTTCGGTCGTGAATCGGACTCGCTAACAGGTAACGTCGAAAACATGCCAGACGAGCCGACCGGAGCACCCTTCGAGATCGCAGCGGCAGCACACGACGCGACGACCGTGCTCACCGTTCGAGGCGAACTCGATCTCGACACCATCCCGGAACTGTCGGCCGTCGCGTTCCCCGCTGCCGACACCGCACGAGGTGGACTCGTGGTGGACCTGACGGACGTCAGCTTCCTCTCGTCCAGTGCGATCACCGTGCTGGTTCGAGTGTGCGATCGACTACCCGACGCCTCGCGCATGGCACTGGTGGCGGTCGACGGTGTCGTGGTTCGGCCGGTGCAGCTCAGCGGGATCGATCGGGTGATGGCGACCTTCACGACCGTGCCCGACGCGGTGGACCATGTTCGGTCGGCATCTCTCGACGCGGAGGTCGATCGATGACTCGCCGATACCGACTCGGACACCTTTCATGACCGAGAGCAGCCCCGCGGCGCTCCCCCATCGCTGGAGCCACACCGCGCCCGCCGAGCCCGCCGTGGCAACCGTCATCAGGCACCGGTTGCACCATTGGACCGTCGAACTCGGGGTGAGGAACGATCTGGTGGACGACATCGTCCTCGGGGTCTACGAGGCACTCGCGAACGTGGTCGAACACGCCTATCACTCGGTGCCCGAGCCCGGAACGATGACCATCACCGCTGCCTACGAACAGCGCACGCTGACGGTGACGATCTCCGACACCGGAACATGGCGTCCACCGACGCCCGCGACCAATCGCAGCCACGGTCTGCAACTGGCAGCCGCGGTGGCCGACGAACTCCTCGTCGACCATCGACCCGGTTACGGCACCGTGGTGACTGCGGTGTGGACCGATCCGGTCACGACCGACCGCGCGAGATCCGCCACCCGCTCGTCATGACCGAAGGGAGTCCCCATGTCTGCCCCGGCTGCTGATCTACTCGACACGGCACCCTGTGGCGTCTTCTCGGTCGACGTCGCCACCTTGCGAATCCTCTACGCGAACACGGCCGCTGCGCGGATCACCTCGCGCAGCCGCGAGGCGCTCGTCGGAACGACCGTCACCGAGCTGTTCACGGTCGAGTTCGAGCCGATGCTGACGGCTCTGCTGGATGTCGCGTCGACATCGGGATCGGACGCACCGATCGGAGCAACCGCCGACTTGACCGTTGCGACCGATCGACGTGCCGCGATTGCCGTATCGATTCTGGCCAACAGCCTGCGTACGCCCGCGGGGGCCCTGACGGTGACGATGACGCTGCACAACGAGACCGAACGCAACGTGCGCGAAAGGGACCTGGTCGACGCCCGCGACACCGCGGAGGCCGCCCAGGACAACGCAGAGGCCGCGCTGGACAGATCGCAGGACGCACTGAGCGCGTCGGAGGAAGCACGCAAGCTCGCCGAGGCGGAGAGAACGCAGGTGCAGATCCTGGCCTCGACACTGCAACGCACTCTGCTGCCGCCGATCCTGTCGGCTCCGACGGGTATGAACGTGGCAGCCCACTATCACCCCGCATCCCTCGACGAGGTCGGCGGCGACTTCTACGACGTGTTTCCCCTCGACAAACGAACGTGGGGATTCTTCCTCGGCGACGTCAGTGGCAAGGGGGCCGGAGCCGCCGCCGTGACTTCACTGACCCGGTACACCCTGCGGGCCGCCGCCGTCTTCGACCGCAACCCGATATCGGTGCTCGAAAACCTCAATACCGTTCTGCACCATGAGTTCCACGGCGACGACCCACGTTTCTGCACGGTGGTTTTCGGCACCATCACCCCGGGACCGGACGGCGCGGTGGTGAATCTCGCCAGCGGCGGGCATCCGCCGGCCCTGCGCATCACACACGACGCCGTCGTGGACTTCGTCGACACCACCGGTGGCCAGTTGGTCGGAGCATTGGCCGAGCCGCACTTCGCGTCGGCAACGGTGACCCTGCAACCAGGCGACGTCATGGTGTTCTACACCGACGGATTGACCGAAGCGATCGTCGGACCAGGACGGACGCGCTTCGACGACCACGGTGGTCTCGAATCCTTCGCTGCCGGAGAGGGTTCGACGACCGCACCGAAGATCGTCGACGACCTGACTTCCCTCTTGGCGTCCTTCGGGGACGGCCTGCAGGACGACGTCGCTCTGCTCGCCTTCGAGGTACCCCGCGACGACGCCGACTCGTAGCTGTCGAGGCCGAGCCCGCGGGTTCGCTCAACGAGCGCGAATTCCCGAGAGGAACACCCGCAGAACGTAGTCGGACACTTGTTCCGGGCCTTCCTCGGACCGGGAGACGGATCTGATGACCACGTTGTTGGCGAGTATCGTCGCCAGTTCACTCGCCGACGCCTCCGTACCGAAATCGCCTCGCCGCTGGCCACGTTCGAGGATCGGGGTGAGCGCCGAGGGCAGCGGGAGTTGCTCCCGAATGGTGGTGACGGTGCTCGGCTCGTGAAACTGCTCGAAGCTCAGGGCCAGCAGCATTCCCGAGCTCATCGAGCGGTTGCGCGCGACGAACTCCGCAAGCCGATTGACCGAACGCTCCAGTGCAGCAATCGGTTCCACTTCCAGTCGGGCGTCGGCGCGCCCCAGCCGAAGGACTCGCTCGAACTCCGGCGTCAGTGCGGCGACGATGATGTCGACCTTGCTCGGGAAGAGGCGCTTGAGATCGGCAACGGTGAGCGAGGACGCTGTTGCGATGTCGGCGAGGGTGACCGAGAAGTATCCGTGCGCCGCGAACAGCGTCTCGGTCGACGCGATGACGTCGGATTCGATGTCGGCCCTCGAATGATCGAGAGCCTCGACAGAAGCAGGCGCGTCCGCCGGTCGCGTGGTGCGTTCACGACGATCCGAGTGAACCGGGTCCACAGCCCAGTCCAGCAGCGATTCGACGGCCGCGGACGCTCGAGACGTGGGCACCGTTCCAGGGCTGAGGGTTTCGCGGAAAGCGAGCCCGTCGAGCAGAGCGACGAGGACTGTGGACAGTCCGGTCACCGTCAGCGGCGTTCTCACCGAGCCCCCGAGCTCACGCAGCTCGAGTCGGAGAGCGTCCCCGACGGCGTCGTCCATGGCGTCGAATTCGGGTGCCAGCGACGATCGGGCTCCGGCGTGGTCGGAGGCGATCATCGCGCCGATCATTCTCCTGCGCAGCAGGCCGGAGGTCAGTTGCTCGAAATAGGACGCGAGATCCGACGAGAGATGCCCTGCGTCGTCGGGCTTCGTGTACTGCAGGGTCACGTGCGCGAGCAGGTCCTCGACGAACGCTTCCTTGCCACCACGCTCCCCGGCACGGGAGGACCCGGGGTACGCATTGTGAAAAGTCTGATGCGACAGCCCGGCTTCGTCCACGACCGAGGCAATCGACAAAGACCTGGCCAGCACCGACATGTCGAGATCGGTCAGCAACCGTGAGCCCGCCTGGAGCAGTTGTTCGCGGGGTGTGGATTTCGGGCTCAACGACGACCGCCTACGGTGTTCGATCCGGTGGATTACGAACTATAGCAATGGCTCCGTCGGCCCCTGATTTTACAAGTGTGTAAAGCCAATTCGACAACTATCTCCAATCCAGTGCTCGGCCTCGAACCCTTTGGTGTTGTTTCATGTTTTCCGGCGTGGTCGGATGTTCGAAACACCCAAGTCGGACAGCGGGGTCGGATGCAATGCGAGTGACGAGTACAGGTCTGGCGACCACGACGATTCAGGCTCCGCCCGGTACCTCGATTCACCCGGCGCAGCGATTCGCGCCGCGCCGCAGTGCATCGACGGTGCGGGCCAGGACCGCCGCGAATTCCGGCACCGACAAGCCCACCTCACCGCAGGACGCGTCGACGCTTGCCGATCCGGGACTCACCGCACGCGAAATCGCAGTCCTCGGTGCGTGGTTGCGCTGCGACTCCAAACAAGAAGTCTGTGCGGTTCTGCACATCGCGCTCGGCACGGTGAATACCCACCTGTCTCGAATTCGCGCGAAGTATGCCACGGTCGGTCGAGCGGCACCCACCAAAGCCTCGCTCGTGGCCCGGGCGCTGCAGGACGGCTTGGTCACCCTCGACGATCTCTGACCGACCTGCGCTGAGACGGCCCCGGATCACACCCGCCCTCGGTCGGCCCACGGGTCGCTGCGTCGCCACAGAATCGGTAGTTCGAGGGCGATGCCGTCTCTTCGCGCGCAGGCGTCCAGCACATCGATGGAGGCTGACATGTCGTCGAAGGCGTACGCGAGCGCCTGCAGTGGTTCGTCCAGGGACCGAAAGAAGTTGTCCCAGTGCGTCAGGACCACACGCCGGGCACCGACCGCCACGACCGTCTCCTGCCAGTACTGCTCGACGAACGCGCGCGGCCGGCGGCCGAGCTGTCCTATCGAGAGGTAGACCACGTCGGCATGGCGACCGTCGAGCATGCCGGACCGGAAACCGGCACTGCTGTGCACGAGTGCGGTCCGGCCACTCGGAACGTGTTCGACCTGCATCGACCATGCCTCACCGCACCGGTACTCGTGCACCCGAGCCGGTTGGGTCAGTGGCCGGTCTATCGTTCCGTGCGCCCGATCCGGATACGAGTGAACCGATTCGACGAACGTGACGGCAAAGTTGCCGTGCGCCGTTGTCCCACCGTTCTCGACCACGACGATGCGGTCGTCCGGGAGGTCCGAACCCCGCCCGATGAAACCGGTCGAGGAACCGCCGACCAGAACGGCACCGGTGCGCAGCGCTACCGCCGCCGAGTCGAGTGCGTGATCGTAGTGCGAGTGAGCGCACAGCACAGCGTCGAGCGTGGTGATCCCTGCTCTGCGCAGGGCCGCATCGATGCGCTGCATGTCCGACCGCAGCGGTAGGGCAAGGGTTTTCGGAAGCGACGGTCGCGAGAAGAAGCCGTCGGTGAGGATCGCCGATTCGCCGTCGTCGAAGAGCACCGTGCTGACGCCGAGGAACGACACCGTCACCGGCGACCGCGGACCCGCCGACGCCGTGGTGGCGATCTCCGTCGGACCGGGCAGCGCGGGACGACCGATTCTCACAGCCACTGTCACGCCTGCGCAGCGAGCGCGCGTCCGGCCTGCCGGCCACCGAAGATGCACCCACCCAGGAACGTTCCTTCCAACGAGCGGTACCCGTGCACACCGCCGCCGCCGAAACCGGCGATCTCACCTGCCGCCCACAGGCCGTCGATCGCGTGTCCGTCGCCGTCGAGGACACGGCCCTGCAGGTCGGTTTGAATGCCGCCCAACGTTTTCCGGGTGATGATGTTCAGACGCACGGCGATCAACGGACCCGACTTGGGATCGAGGATCTTGTGCAGTGAGGCCGTACGGGCGATGCGTTCTCCGCGCGAACGACGCGAGTTGTGTATTGCGGAGATCTGCAGGTCCTTGGTGAACGGGTTGTCGACCTCACGGTCGCGGGCCTCGATCTGCCGCTTCAGATCGGCGAGGTCGATTAGATCCTCGCCGGAGACCCTGTTCATTCCCTGGACGAGTTCGGCGAGGGTGTCGGCGACGACGAAATCCTCTCCGTTCTTCTTGAACGCCTCGACCGGTTCGCTCGCACCGGGCAACACTCGGCCGAGAACGAGCTTGAGGTTCTTTCCGGTGATGTCCGGATTCTGCTCCGATCCCGAGAGCGCGAACTCCTTCTCGATTATCTTCTGCGTCAGAACGAACCAGGAGTACTCGAATCCGCTGTCCTGGATGGCTTTCAACGTTCCAAGGGTATCGAACCCCGGAAAGTTGGGAACGGGGAACCGTCGCCCACGCGCGTCGAACCACATGGACGACGGGCCGGGAATGATTCTGATTCCGTGGTTCTTCCAGATCGGATTCCAATTCTTGATGCCCTCGGTGTAGTGCCACATCCGGTCCTTGTTGACCAGGCGGCCACCGACTTTCTCGGTGATGCCGAGCATGCGGCCGTCGACGTGTTCGGGAACTCCCGAAATGAGGGACTTCGGGGCCGTACCCAACCGTGCCGGCCAGTTCTCGCGCACCAGGTCATGGTTGGCTCCGATGCCGCCCGCCGTGACGAGCACGGCTCCGGCACGCAGCTCGAACTCGCTCACCTCCACGCGGGTACTGCCAGAACCTCGCTCCGCGGAACTGGGTTCGAGAACTGCGCCGCGGACTCCCTCGACCGTTCCGGCGCTGACGATGAATTCGTCGACGCGGTGGCGAAAACCGAAGCGCACCAACCCTTTGTCGGCGGCCTCACGCACACGACGCTCGAACGGTGCGACGACTCCTGGCCCGGTTCCCCAGGTCAGGTGGAACCGCGGAACCGAGTTTCCGTGTCCCTCGGCGAGGTAGCCACCACGTTCGGCCCACCCCACGATGGGTACCCAGCGCACACCCTGCGCGTGCAGCCAGGACCGCTTCTCCCCCGCCGCGAAATCGAGGTACGCGCGCGCCCACTGGTGCCCCCAGTAGTCCTCGCCTGCGGGATCGTCGATGCCGCGGTCGAAGGTCGCGGTGCCGAGCCAGTCCTGCCACGCAAGCTCAGCAGAATCCTTGATGCCCATGCGTCGCTGCTCCGGAGTGTCGACCATGAACAGACCGCCCAGTGACCAGAACGCTTGACCGCCCAGGTTCTGCTCGGGCTCCTGGTCGAGGAGCAGCACCCGCTTTCCGGCTTCGGCCAGTTCGGCGGTCGCCACCAGTCCGGCCAAGCCTGCACCCACCACGATCACGTCTGCGTCCATTGCCCCACTCTTCTGCTCGACCGACTGTCTCCCTCGACTGTGCTGTCGTCGGTGCAGGAACTCAAGGGAAGTTGCTCCAATGACGATACGGCTTATCAGTCACTGATAAATGTGAGACGATGCCGCGGTGTACCGAGCCAGGGCCGCGGTGGTAGCCGAGATCGAAGCCGAACTGGTCGCTGTGGTGGCGTCGGCAGTGCAGGGCGTACGGGATGCGATCCCGGTCTATCGCAACCTGCACGGTCCGCAGTTGGCGGACGTCGAGGCGATCGCCTACTGGTCGTTGCGTCGCCTGATGACGTTGTGGGCGGGCGGCGACCCCGCTATCGACGAACGCGATCACAGTCGATTCCGCGCGATCGGCGCCGCTCGCGCAGCCGACGGCCGGCCGTTGGCCGACGTGCTGAGAGCGTACCGAGTCGCGTCGAGCGTGTTCGTTCGGCACGTGGCGACGAAGTACCTCGATGCGCTCGATCCACCGGACATCGCCGATCTCAGCCTGGGCGTGCTCGACGCCATCGACGCAATATCCGAGGAGATCATCGGCGCGTACATCGTTGCGCGCGAACAACTCACATCCAATCGGGCGCAGGCTCACGCCCTCTTGCTCGACGACCTACTTGCAGGCAGACACAATTCGCCAGGAGCAGTGGCCGATCGCGCCCGCGAGCTCGACCTCGAACTGCCGAGTCACCCGAATCTGCTGGTGGTGGAGCCGACCAGCGCAGGCAGATCACTGACCGACGACACCGTCGAATCACTCGTTCTCGCATTGGGACTCGCACCGCCCGATCGCACCGAGCCGTCGACGACGCGGAATCATCTGTGCACTCGACGCGAGCAGCGGGCGATCCTGCTGCTGCCGTCGACGATCGGTCGCGCCCAGGTCGATGTAGCATCTCGAGCGAGCGGTGTGCGTGGATGCCTGGTTGAGCGATCGACCGTAGCCGGTGTCGGCAGCGCGTGGAGACTCGCGTCGGAGGCTTTGGACACTGCACCGGATCACGCGTTCGACGGCCGTGCCGTGCTCGACACCGGTGACGGGCAGTTGCTGGCACTGTTGACCGCGCGGCCCACCGCGGACACGAGCGAGGTGGTGCGCACCGTTCTCGGCTCGCTCACCGAGTCGGCGAATGCGCACATCCTCGAGGGGCTTTCGGCCTTCATCGCCACCGGCACCGCAACGGCCGCCGCGTCACAGTTGCATGTACACCCGCAGACTCTGCGCTACCGACTGCGCCGAGCCCAGGAACTGACCGGCCGGGATCCGCGATCTGCGTGGCATCGACTCGCGTTGGACACTGCGATTCAACTGCGTCAACTCGGTTGATCCGGTGTTCAGCAATGCCGGGCACATCGAAAACCCGGACACCCATGCATGAATCTTTGCGCGGTCTCGTCCACCTGCATGGGACAGTGATCGAGCGATTCAGTTGATGTTCCACGACTCGACAGCATCGAGTCGCCGGCCGTCGGAATCGTAAGTGTAGAAGCCCTCTCCGTCCCCGAGGCCTGTCTTTCCCGCGTCGATACCCTTCTGCAGCATATCGGCGAATTCGACTTGATCCTCGACACCGCTCGCGCGCGCGATGTGTGCTGCGACGTTGAAGCCGACCGTGTCGTATATCTGGAACGGACCGGCGGGAGCCCCGGTGGCTATTCGCCACACGTTGTCGATGTCCGCCGGATTGGCAACCCCGCCGACGTAGAGGTTGGCTCCTGCTTGCAACAGCGGAATCAAGAGACTGTTCAACACGTATCCCGGAACTTCCTTTCGGACCGGAACGGGAACGAGGCCGATCTCCGAAGCGAAGTTCAAAACTGTATCGAAGTAGACGGGATCTGTTGCAGCAGTTGCCATCACCTCACCTGTGTTGTACCGCCACACGAGATTGGCGAAGTGCAATGCAAGAAATTTTTCCGGCCGCCCGGTAGCCTCTGCAAAACTGCTGGGCAGTAGCGACGACGAGTTGGTCACGAAGATAGTTCTCGGCGGGGCCGACGCGGCGATATCCGACCAGACATTTCTCTTCAGCTCGAGATCCTCCGGAACTGCTTCGATCACCAGGTCGGCGTCCGAAACGGCTTCCGCGACGCTGGTGGTGGTCGTGATGGATTCGATGGC
This sequence comes from Rhodococcus sp. 14-2483-1-2, assembly GCF_002259405.1. GTDB lineage: Bacteria > Actinomycetota > Actinomycetes > Mycobacteriales > Mycobacteriaceae > Rhodococcoides. Next base: position 17,838 of record NZ_NPFW01000003.1, read on the forward strand.
CTCGTCGAATCGCGCCTCGTCGAAAGTCTTCAGGTCACGCTTGTAGTATCCGCGCATCCATTCCCAGCGATCCGGCAGTTTGGCCAATAATTCGTCTGAAATATCGTATCCAACAACGGTTTTTCCGTGGTACGCAGCCTGCATCATGATCTGTGAACCGAGCACTCCAGTTCCGAATACGGTCACTTTCTCAACGTCAATCATGGACGACACACTTCCCGTTCATCGAGTCACTGGCTTTCCCGCTCTGCACGTTCTACCGCTGACCATGGAACCACCGCCTCGGGGTCCAACAACGGATCGACTCGCTGAACGAGCGGTCGAGTCTCCCCGAGGAGCTGCTGGCCGGCGAAGGAGATCGAGCGCGCTCCCCAAGGCAGCGGCATGGCCAACTGCCCAGGGTGTCACCGATACTGTCGGTTGTATCCGTATCCGGTGGCCCTTCGCCGCCGTCCGTGCAGGATTTTCGACACTATCGAGGAACCGACGCAGTGAGCAGACAGACACCGCACCGACGACGAAAGCCGGACACCGTGGCCTTGTGGTCCGACCGCCTGCTCCCCCGACTGATCGACGTCGTGCTCGACGCGTCCTACGTACACCGCTTGCGGGCCCGCGCCCTCTCCGGGCTCAGCGGCGACGTCGTGGAGATCGGGTTCGGCTCCGGCACCAACGTTCCGGTGTACCCGAGTGCGGTGACGTCCGTCGCCGCCGTCGAGCCGTCTCGCGGCGCGCGGCGTCTGGCAGCCGACCGCATTGCTGCGTCATCGATTCCGGTCCATTTCGTGGGACTCGACGGACAGTCGCTTCCCCTGCCCGACAACAGCTGTGACGCTGCGGTCAGCACGTTCACGCTGTGTACTGTGCCCGACCCCGCTCGTGCACTGCGCGAGATCGGACGCGTGCTTCGTCCTGGCGGCAAGTTGTTCTTCCTCGAGCACGGTCTGTCCCCGGACCCCCGCGTTGCCGCGTGGCAGCGTCGCCTCGACGGCATCGAGCAACGCGTCGCCGGCGGATGCCACCTCGTTCGCAACGTCCCCGAGTTGGTGACGGACGCCGGCTTCACGATGGAGAAATTGGACACCGACCGGCTACCCGGGCCACGGCTGCTGCGCCCGTGGGGACATCTGTCCCTCGGGGTTGCCGCTCTACCTGTCCGATGCCGAGGTCGATGAGCGAGCGGCTGCGTGCCACACAGTTGGTGCCGTCGCGGGTGCGTGCGCGGGTGCAATTACCGCTCCATCGGATCATCGGCTGACGCATACTCGATCGATGGCTGTAGATCCCCGCGGAAAAGACCTGAAGCGCTATCTGGAAGAAGACCCCGGTGGGCCTGTGGTGATGCTCAACCTGCTGCGGTTCGCCGACGGTGGCCGCGATTCGTACGCAGAATATGCGAAAGCACTGGACGAGACGTTCCTTCCGCGCTACGGCGCGACGGTGTTGTATGCGGGCGACGGCTCGACGGCATTGGTAGCCGACGACGGTCAGGCCTGGGATGCGGTCCTGCTGGTGCAGTACCCCTCGCGCAAGGCATTCAGCGAAATGGTGGCCGATCCCGATTATCAGGCGGTGACGGCACTGCGGACCAGCGCGTTAAAGGAAGCGGTTCTACAGGCCACCGTTCCGTGGTCGTGAATCCGCGGCTCGCTGACCGAATTGCTCGGTCACTCAGCAGGGGTTCGCATACTCAATCTGTCGTGAGCAACCGCCTACGGAACAGATCGAGTACCTGATCCAGCGCCTGCCGTGTCGGCTCCCCCGGCTCGTCGATCAGTCCTTCGGTGACGACCGAATGCGGTGGTCCGAATGCTTCCGGGTTGAACGAGGAGTCGGGCAGTTCCACCGAGACGAATGCGTCGCCGAGCTGCTCGCGCAGCCATTGGAATCGTGCGGGCGGGCACATCTTGTCGCCTTCGAAACGCATTCCCAGGACCGTGAGCTCCCCTGCTGCACAACGACTTTTCACCTTGTCCAGGTCGCCCGGGGTGATGTCGATGGATCTACCGCGAGACTTCGATGCCGCGAACGGAAGTGAGGGCTGCGAGAGCACCGGTGCGATCAGTCGATCGTCCGCCGCCATGGCGAGAGCGAATCCTCCGGTGAAGCACATTCCGATGGCACCGACGCCTGGTCCGCCGCAGCGCTCGTGCTCCTGCTCTGCCAGAGCGCGCAACCACACCACGATGCGCGACGATTTACCGGTGGCGAGGATGGTGAATTCTCGACTGATGCACGCCGGCACCATGGCACGCGACATGGTGGCAACGGTGCCGAGCGCTCCCAGTGGCGCGGCCAGCGGATCCTTGCCGTCGACTCCGAACAGGTGCGGAACGACGGCCGTACAACCGATTCCGGCGACGGTTCTCGCGAAGTCCGCGACCCTGGGAGTGATGCCCGGCATTTCCGACATCACGATCACAGCCGGCCCGGTTCCGAAGCGATACACGGGCGCTGTCCGCCCGTCCGCGGTGAACTCGGTTCGCTCGAAGTCGGCCAGCGTGTCATCGGTCATGGGAGTCCGTCTTTCTGCCAGAGGTCCACCGCGCCGAGCCGACGCATGCCGTCAAAGCTAGATCATCGGATGGACTACGGCGAGAACACCGCAGTACCGCCCCTCACCGCGCACCAGAGGGTACAGCGGCCCGAACGAGACGCCGGTGATGCGGATGATCACGAAGCGGCCGAGTCCGCGATGATCGTCACGCCCAGTACGACGAACAGCGTTGCGCCTGCCGCCACTCCGGCCAGACTCGCAGCCGGCGCACCTGCCCGACGACCGATCACACTTGCCGCGACGTCGAGGACATCGATCGCGATCCCGGCCTCCACGGCTGCTTTGCGAACGTCTGCGGATGGGTGGTGCAGCGCCATTCCCAGCGCGAGATCGCGGACTCCGAACAGGCGCGTCGCCACCCCCGCACTTCCGACTTGATGCATGGGTCCGAGGCCGAAGGCACGCCACGAATGTGCGGGACTCGCCCACGAGATCAGTCCGGCGGTCGATCGCAGAACCGACAGTGCGAGCAAGGGAGTCGAACGTGTACGCATGACGTCTCCTTCGAGTTGTAGTGGTCACTACAACAGAAGGTACCTGTAGTGACCACTACGATCAAGGTGTGGTCAAGAAACATTCACGCGAAGAGATGCTGTCCGTGGCACTGGAGGCCGCCCTGGAAGACGGCCTGAGCCGCTTGACCTTCGGCAGACTCGCATCGCGTTTGAAGATCAGTGATCGCATGGTCGTCTACTACTTCCCGACGAAGGACGAGCTCGTCACGTCCGTTCTGTCGGTAGTCGGAGATCGACTGCAACACGTGCTGGCCGCGGCGTTCTCGGTGCCGACGAACGACCACCGCTCACTGGTCGCGACGGCGTGGCCGGTGGTGGCCCAGCCTGAGTGCGATCCGCTGTTCGGGCTCTACTTCGAGGCCATCGGACAAGCAACAGCAGGAATCGAGCCCTACAAATCCGTGGCCTCGCACTTGGTGGAGGGCTGGATCGAATGGCTCGGCGGCTTCGTCGTCGGGGACCAGGACTACCGACGCAGAGAGGCTGCCGCTGCCGTGGCTGTGCTCGACGGCCTTCTGCTCATGCGTCTGCTGGGAGGCAGTGACCTCGCCGACACGGCATCGACGTCACTGCTCGATCACCGATAGATCCACTGGGGCAGAGCGGGTTCAGGACGTCACCGGTTCTTCGATCGGCGTCTGGAACGACCACAGGTGCCCCTCCGGATCACGAACGCCGTACTCCCTGACGCCGTAGGGCATGTCGGCGGGCGCGTAGTCGATCGCTGCCCCGGTTGCGGCCACTCGAGCGTGATGGGCGTCGACGTCGTCGATCAGGACCGCGAGCGAGGCGGTGACCATGCCGTTGGTCAGGGGAGAAACCATTCGATGTTCAGGAGCTTCGCGGTGCAACCAGACAACACCGTCACCGGCGTGAACCTCTCCGTGGACTGCTCGGTCACCGTCGTATTCGATCGGTCCCGGAGCCAGCCCCAGCACGTCGACGAGGTAGGAGTGGGCCGCTGCGATGTCGCGGTAGACCAACAACGTGGTCCGACCGGTCACCGCAGGCTCTTCGGTCGACAGGCACGAGAGTAGATCCAACAGCGCGTCGTCGCCGAGAAGAGCACCGTGCAGTAGTCGGTCCTCGACCGCACGAACCCGTTCGCGCACCCGAGCAAGGTCCGCCATCCGACGGTCCAGGTCTGCCAGATGTTGCCGAGTCAGGTGCTGGAAATCCGCCACGTCCGGATCGACATCGGCGAGCGGAGTTCCCAATTCTCGGAGCAGTCGAATACGGTACAGCCGATCGATATCTCCTCCGTCGTACCGACGCCTACCCCCTCTGTCTCGGTCCGGAGCGAGCAAACCCAGTTCCTCGTAGTACCGCAACGTGCGTTCGGTGACGCCGGTTCGACGCGCGACGTCACCGATTCCCCAGGTGATCGGACCTTTGCTGTTCATGAACCAGACGGTAGAACCTCACGTCGCGTCAGGAGCAAGATCTGCCGTGGTCGGATCACACGTCCTCGAGTCGAATTCCCTTCGTTTCCTTCATGAAGAAGCACGCGACACCGGTCAAGGCGGCCAGGAACATGATGTACACGCCGAACACCCAGCCCAGATCGAGGCCGAGGAAGAGTTGGTTGAGATAGGGCGCAGTTCCGCCGAACACCGCTACCGAGAACGAGTAGGCGAATCCGATCGCCTGCGTGCGGAGTCGGGTGGGAAAGCTCTCCGACAGTGTCGACGAGAGAATCGAAGCCGGGACTGCGATGACGAGCAGTGCGACCGTGGACGGGAGCAGCAACGTCCACCACTGCGTCGAGATCATCATCGTCAGCGGGATCTGCAGAACGAACATCGATACGGCGAAGGTGGCAAGCATCGGCCGGCGACCGATCGAATCCGAGAGACGACCGAAGAACGGCAAGGACACCAACGCAATCAACTGAGCGATGACGAGCATCCAGTACGCGGTGTCCGGATTCATTCCACGCTGCGTGATGGCGAAGGTCGACACGTACGAAGTCCAGGTGTAATGCGCCGCTGTGATTCCCGACGTCATCCCGATCATCAACACGATTGCCTTGACGACCGTCTTTCGTGCGATCGGTGCCTGCTTCACCTTGTTCTGCTCCGAATCGAAGACGTCGCTCTCGTCCATGTTCTTTCGCAGGTACAACGCGAACAGTGCCAGAAGTGCGCCGAGCAAGAACGGGATACGCCAACCCCATTGGCCGACAGCCGATTCGGACAGTGTCGAGGTGATGACGCCACCTACCGTGTATGCCAGCGCCGAGCCACCGAAGATTGCGACGAATGCAACGCTTCCCCACATCCCGCGTCGGTTCGGTGGCGCGATCTCACCGACGTACGAGTAGGCCGTCGCCGACTCGCCGCCGTGCGCGAAACCCTGCATGACGCGTGCGAGCAACAGCAGTACCGATGCCCAGGCCCCGATGGCACCGTAGGTGGGCATGATGCCGATCAGCAGGCTTCCGGCCGCCATCATCAGCATGGTGGTGACGAGAACGAACTTGCGCCCCTTCTTGTCTGCGATCCGGCCGAACACGATGCCGCCGAGCGGGCGCATCAGGAATCCGACGGCGAACACCGCCAACGTGGACAGTAGGGCCGAGACCGGATCGGTCTGGCTGAACATCGCCGCGGCGATGAACGGTGCGAAGACCGCGTAGGCGCTCCACTCGTACCACTCGAGTACGTTGCCGATCGTGCTGGCGAACAACGACTTCTTCCGCGAGGAGATGTCCGGTGTCGAGCGGGTGTCGCGGGGTGATCCGACGGTCATGAGGTTCCACTTTCGCTCGAGTGAGTCTGTGCTGAAACAGGTTTGAGTGCTGCGCGGCGAATCTTGCCGGTCTGCGTCTTGGGCAGCTCGTCGATGATGTGTATGTCCTTCGGACGTTTGTAGGCAGCGAGCCGATCGCGCGCGAAGGCCATCAGCTCGTCCGTGGTCACGGCCGAGCCACTGCGGACCGACACGTACGCGACGACGGATTCCCCTTGATAGGCGTCGGGACGACCGACCACGGCTGCCTCGAACACCATCGGGTGCTCGTAGAGGGCGTCCTCGACCTCCCGGGGCCAGACCTTGTATCCGGAGACGTTGATCTGGTCCTTCAGCCGGTCGACGAGATAGACCCACCCCTGTTCGTCGATGATCGCTACGTCTCCGGTGTGCAGGCGACCTTCGGGCATCGTCGACGCCGATGCCTCCGGGTTCTGCCAGTAGCCCGAGACCACCTGCGGCCCGGACACTTCCAGCTCGCCGGCGACTCCCGGCTCGGTGGGTAGCCCGGTGGGGTCGAGGGTGCGCAGCTGCACGCGAGGAAGCGCAAGTCCGACGGACAACGAGCCACTCGACGCGTCCACCGGTGCCCGGAGTCCGGGCGGCACCGCGATCACGCCTGCGGTGGTCTCGGTCATTCCGTATGCATTGTGGATGTAGCACCCGAACTTCGCCTCGAACGCGGAGACGGTGGCCGGAGGGATGGGCGCACCGCCCGAGTAGAGCGCCTTGACCGAGGCGAAATGTCTGCGGTCCACGCCCGGGCTCTCGGAGATCGCGTTGAACACGGTGATGGACCCGATGGTGTAGGTGACCCGATGCTCGACGAACGCGTCCAACGTGACGCCTGCGTGGAAGCGGTGAGCGAACACGAGCAAGCAGTCGCGCACCAGAGCCACCGCAGCGTCGAGCATGGCCCCGGTGATGTGGAACAGCGGGGCGACGGCGAACACGACGTCGCCGTCCTCCATTCCCACACGCTCACCGAAGTCCGTGGCTGTCGCCAACGCGTTGGCGTGCGAGATCCGAGCACCCTTGGGCGGCCCCGTGGTTCCGGAGGTGTAGGCCAACAGCGCAAGATCGTCCGGCTGCGGTGCGAATTCGTCCATCACGCGACCTCGGTAGGCCTCGACGAGGCCGAGCACGTCGTTCTCGGGCGTCGGCGTGATGCGCGTCGTCGCGTCGAACACACGCGGATCGTTGCGAGTCTGTAGATCCAGTCCGCTGGTGCTCACGAAGAACCGAATCGTGCTGCCCTGCAAAGAGGTTTCGAGCGCGACGAGATCGGACTCGTCGCACACGAGGGCGACGGGCTCCGCATCGTCGAGCAGGTGGCGCAGTTCTCTGTTGCGGTACATCGGATTCAGGATCAGAGCCACGGCGCCGATCTTCCACAGCGCCAAGAACGTCAGGGCGTAGTGGGGAACGTTCTGCAGATAGATGCCGACGCGGTCGCCGCGGGTGACTCCGCGGTCCACGAACGCGGCGGCGAGAGCGTCGGAGGCCTCGTCGACCTCGCGGGCGGTGAGGACGCCATCGAAGTACGCCAGCGCGGGCCGATCGGGCGACCGGAGCACCCGGGCACGCCAGGCATCGAGGATGGTGAGGGGCATCGGGGACTCTTTCGATCGAACGTTGGCCTGGCCGAGATGGACCGACCGAGCACTCGCTCGGTCGACACTCCGTAGTGTTACGGATCACAGAACAAGTGTCAACCGGGTGCTTCCGGGACCACACCCGCCGCCCGGCCATCTACGGTGGGCGCATGACCGCGACCTCCACCTGGCGAACGTACGAGGGCTCGAACCTCTCCCCTGCCTTGTCGTCGGCGTTGAACACGTTCGTGGAACAGGGCTACCACGGCACATCGGTGCGGCAGATCGCGGCGGGAGCCGGACTGTCGGTTCCCGGTCTGTACCACCACTTTCCGTCGAAGCAGGCTCTACTGGTCGGCATCATGGACGCGTCGATGGACGAGCTGTTGGAACGAACTCGATCGGCAGAGGCCGGTGCCGGCTCGTCGCCGAGTGACCGTTTCGACGCAGTGGTCGAATCCCTGCTGCTGTTCCACATCCACAGGCGCGACGCCGCCTTCGTGTGCTCGACGGAAATCCGCAGCCTGGATCCGGCGAATCGCGACGCCTACATTTCCAAACGCGACGAGGAGCAACGCCTGCTCGACGCGATCGTCGCCGCCGGTGTCGATGCAGGCCTGTTCGACACTCCGCACCCGAGGGATGCCAGTCGAGCCGTCACGACGATGTGCGTCGGCGTCGCCACCTGGTACCGCCCCGACGGGCCACTGCCTCCGAGCGAGCTGGTGGCGGTCTATCTCGACATTGCCCGTCGTACGGTCGGAGCAGCGACCGGCGAGTAGGAGTAGCTGCCCCGGACTCCTTGACCCGACCGAGCGATTGTGTCAACCTTCCAGAGACCGAGCGAGTGCTCGGTCGGTACCGGAATGGGAGCGCATCGTGGCCATCGATCTGACGTACGACCCCGACATCGAGAAGCTGATCGATCGAACGCGCACGTTCACCCGCCATCACGTGCTTCCCATCGAAGACCGATTCCTGGGCAACATCGCCGACGCTGGTGGCGACGAGCTGCGCATCGAGATGCAAGCGGCCGCGAGGGACGCGGGCGTGTTCGCGCCGCACGCGCCGGTCGAATACGGCGGTCACGGACTGTCGATGAGCGACCGCGCGCCGGTGTTCGAGGAAGCCGGCTACTCGCTGTTCGGCCCGATCGCCCTCAACCTCGGTGCCCCCGACGAGGGGAACGTCCACATGCTCGCTCACATCGCGTCGGCAGCGCAGAAGGAGCAATTTCTCGCTCCGCTCGCGCGCGGCGACATGCGGTCTGCGTTCGCGATGACCGAACCCGCGCCGGGTGCCGGTTCCGATCCCGCGGCACTCACCACCGCCGCCGAGCGAGTCGAGGGCGGCTGGAAGATCAACGGACACAAGTGGTTCATCACCGGCGCCGACGGTGCAGGCTTCTTCATCATCATGGCCCGTACCTCCGGCGCGCCCGGTGATCGCGGCGGGGCAACGATGTTCCTCGCCCCCGCCGACACCGCGGGCATCAGGGTCGGCCGGCACATCGGCACTCTGGACAAAGCGATGATCGGCGGTCACTGCGAGGTGTTCTTCGAGAACGTGTTCGTGCCCGACGAGAACGTGCTCGGGGCCGTCGACGAGGGATTCGCCTACGCCCAGGTGCGTCTGGGGCCCGCCCGCATGACGCACGTGATGCGCTGGCTCGGGGCCTCCCGCCGTGCGCACGACATCGCCGTCGCGCAGGTGGCCCGGCGTGAAGGGTTCGGCGGAAAGCTCGGCGATCTCGGCATGGTGCAGAAGATGGTCGCGGACAACGAGATCGACATCGCCGCCACCCGCGCGCTCCTGATGGTGGCGTGCTTCGAGTTGGATCGAGGTGGGCACGCGGGCAACGAGACGTCGATCGCGAAGACGTTCGCGGCCGAGGCCATCTTCCGCATCGTCGACCGCAGCATCCAGATGTGTGGTGGCCTCGGGGTGTCCGACGATCTCCCACTGGCCAGGCTCTCACGCGAAGTGCGCCCGTTCCGCGTCTACGACGGCCCGTCCGAGGTTCACCGGTGGGCCATCGCCAAACGGACGATCGGTGCAGCCAAGCGCGCAGCGCGGGAGGCACAGTCGTGAGCGAACTGCCGGGCATGAATCGCGATGCGCTGGAACGGTTCTTGGAGGCAACGGTATCGAGGTCGACGGAGAACTGTCGGTCGAGATGATCAGTGGTGGCCGATCCAATCTCACATACAAGGCGTACGACGACTCCTCGACCTGGGTCGTTCGCCGCCCTCCCACCAGTGGGCTGACGCCCTCGGCGCACGACATGGCCCGCGAGTGGGCCGTCACGGAAGCCCTTGCATCCACCGATGTTCCGGTTGCCACCACCGTCGCGTTCGATCGGGACGGTTCTGCGCTGGGTGCGCCCATGACCGTGGTGGAGTTCGTCCCGGGTCGAGTCGTTCGTAGCCGCGAGGATCTTGGCGATCTGACGGATGCGCAGGTCACCGAGAACGCCGCCGAGTTGGTCCGAGTGCTCGCCAGGCTGCATGCCGTCGACCCCGACGCCGTGGGCCTCGGCAGCTTCGGCCGACCCGACGGGTTCGTCTCGCGACAGGTTGCCACGTGGGCTCGGCAGTGGGAGCGAGTCAAGACTCGCGACCTGCCCGATGTCGAACGATTGCATCGTGCGCTCGAAGCGGCAGTACCGGCAGGATCTGCGTCGTCCATCGTGCACGGTGACTATCGGGTCGACAACACCATTCTCGCCGTCGATGACGTCGGTTCCGTTGCCGCGGTGGTGGACTGGGAGATGTCCACGCTCGGTGACCCACTGACCGATGTTGCTCTGATGTGCATCTACCGCCAACCGGTCTTCGACGCAGTCCTCGGTGCCGACGCTGCGTGGACGAGCGATCGGTACCCCTCCGCGGCCGACCTCGCGCAACACTATGCAGTGGAATCCGGTCGAGAACTTCATGATTGGGGCTTCTACCTCGCCCTTGCCAACTTCAAGCTCGGAGTGATCGGCGAGGGAATCACCTACCGCGCGCTGTCGGGCTCCGACACCGGGGCCGGTGCAGGCAAGGCCGCGGAGGCCACCGGGGAGTTCATCGCAGCCGGGCTACGAGCACTCGCAGGAACCACCGACTGACGCGGAACCCTCTGTCAGGCGGGCTCTCTCATCACGCCGACATGGCGGACGGTACCCGACACACCAGGAAGCTCGCGAGGCTCGGACCAGGTGTTCAACCCGTCCGTACTGTCGGAGTAGAAGTACTTCCGGTTGGTGTAGTCGTCGTAGTACAACCGCCATGTGCCGTCGGGCAACTCGATGACCGCCGGACCTTCTTTCAGTGGTCCGAAATCGCGGGTGGGAACGACGGTGTACGGCCCGATCAACGACGGTGCCGTCCAATGCTCGATGACCTTGTGGGTCTCGTTCTTGGTGAACGCGTGGTAGGTCGGCCCCAGTTTGACCACCGTGGTGTCGATGTGGTCCGCTCCGATGCCGACGAACGGAACCGGGAAGCTCCACATCCTCAGGCCCGGATCCATGGCCGTCATCAGATACGGCACGAACCCGCCGCCGGTCGACAGCGAGACGATGATGCTCACGCGGTCGCCCTCGACGAACCACTCGGGTGCCCATGCCTTCGTGGTGAACGGAGACAATGACGGTCCGTCCGAGAAGCCGGCCGATCCGCTGAATCCGGGAGGGCTGGCCGATCCGGTACCGGCTCCGGTGCCCGGCAGGAAAGCGCAGCAGAACGGGATCGGGAAGTTCTGCAGGAAAGTCCAGTTCACGCGGTCACTGCTGCGCGCGAAGCCGACGTTCGCGCCGCCGCCGGTCGTGTACGTCGCGTAGTACATCCCGTCGGTGTGCCGGAATATGCTCGCATCGCGTACCACCCCGGACGGAGGTCGGTAGGCCGATGTCTGCAGTGCTGTGAAATCGGTGCCGTCGCTGGACTCGTAGACATCCATGTCTCGATCGCTGTCGTTGCTGAAGGCCACCATCGTGTAGCGCCACGCGGAGGGTGCAGCGGCACCGGTTCCTGCAGCGGAGAACAGCAGTCCGGCGACAGCCAGGATCACCATCGGTACGACGAGCAGGAACCTGCGCACGGTCGATATCACCGAAGCAGTATGTCCGACGCATACGCACCATGCGTACCTTTGGTAACAGATACAACAGATTGCTACCGATGTTGTTATGAATGCGAAATGTACTGAGTAACGGGCTTGGCCTGGTACATCTCGTGATCGGCATCGTCGAGGATGTCCAGAGCACTTCGAGTGTCGTCACGGTCGACGGTGACGACACCGATGCTCGCCGCCACCGTCAACACCCGCCCCGCGGTCGTGATGGGTGTGGCGAATTCGGCACGAACATCGTCGGCCTCGGTACCCACACAACGCGACACGACCGCCACGAACTCGTCGCCCCCGATACGACCTACGAAGGCATCGGCGGGGAGAGCACGCGTCAGACGGTGTGCGACCACCCCCAGGACGGCGTCGCCGACGGTATGACCGTGCAGATCGTTGATGGTCTTGAAGTTGTCGAGGTCGATGAACAGAACGGCCATGGAGTCCTCGCGATCGGGCTTGGCCAGCTGTTCGTCCAGGCGAGCCAGGATCAACGGTCTGTTCGGCAGACCGGTCAGGTCGTCGTGCGTCGCTGCATGCTCGAGCTTCATGCTCATCCGGTAGGTGTCGGTGATATCGACGAACGTCGCCACGACGGAGGGGTTCGGGTCGCCCGCGGTGAGCATCGTCGCCGTCAACGACAGCCAGAAGTTCCGGCCGTCCCGGCGACGTTCGATCCCGATCACCGCCTGGCAGGGCTCGCCGGTTTTCCTGGTGACGGCGACGGGATGCTCGAACGGGTGGATCGGCCCTTCGTCGGTGCCGTACACCCGGAACGGAAGAACCGACGCCTGTCCTGCAGTCGCCACTCCGACCTGGATGTCCAGAATGGTCTTCGCAGACAGATTCGCCGATTCGATTCGGCCGGTGTGATCGAGAACGACGACACCCGCCTCCAGAGATTCCACGACCGCGGTGAAATGATCCTCGACTCTGCGCACGGCACTCTGGTCGGCACAGACCAGTACGTAGCCGTCGGGCATCTGGGCGGCGGACACGATCACCGCGAGCGCAGACCCGTCCGCACGCCGATGGGAATCGCACAGCCGCCCGCCCACAGCGAGAATCGCGGCCGGATCGCATGGCACCCCGACGGCCGTCGAGACCTCACGACCGAGCACGTCCGCTGCCGGTCGCCCGTAGACCGACTCCGCAGCAGGATTCCAGCTCGACACCAGACCGTCGGCGGACACACCGATGATCGCATCGCTGACGTGCTCGACCAGAGCGGCTTGCTTCTGCAGCGCCTTCTGCGCGGCCTTATGTTCGGTGAGGTCCCGAAGAATGACCTGGTACGCCGGCTCTCCGTTCCACACGGTGCGCACCGATACCGCTTCCATCGTCAGCGTCGTCCCGTCGAGGGCCAGCACCGTTGCTTCCGACGCGGCGCTGGCGGCGCCGTGAGAGTCGAGGGCGGAGATCCGTTCGAGCATGGGGCCGACCGATTCCGCGGCGATGAACTTCGTGATCGGATGCCCGATGACGTCCGCTGCATCCTCGGCACGCAGATACCGCATCCCGGCGGGGTTGAGGTAGACGAGGATGCCTCGTCGATGTACGCCGATCGCGTCCGGTGAATGCTCGACGAGAACCCGGTAGCGATCGGCGAGACCGGGCGACGCGGGACGCGATCGAGGGTCGTCGACGTCATCACGCTCCCCTGGAGCCATGCTCGGTCCTCGCGATCGTAGACGGACGGTCAACACCCGATTGAACCACTTACCAACGTGCCGTTGGCGACTCACGTCCGTTTCGGACTGTATGTCCCGCTTTCCGACTGGACCTGATGCCGGTTTGGGGGGCTAAATCAAGGAGCGAGCCGAGTCCGGTTTCGCGAACCTCGAAAGAAACGGATTTCCACGATGAGCTCTCATGGCATCGACATCACCGGGATCGGCGCACTGTCCGGCTACGGCTGGGGCGCATCCGCCTTGTGGGACGGCCTGTCCACGGGCAAAGCGGCGGCCACGCTGCACCGCGACCTCACCCGACCGGGACGGAATCCGGTCTGGTTGGCGAAGGTCCCCGACGGCGGGGACCGGAGCGACGGCACCAGCCGATTCGGACGGGCACTGCGCGGGGCAGCGCGGGAGGCAATCGACGACGCGATGGCGCGGGGCTGGCAGCCCGGCCGACGAGTGGGTCTCATCCATGCCGTCGTCCTGGGTGAAGTGGACGAGTGGCGCAACTTCTATCTGCGCGACGGCGGAGAACGCCGTGTTCGTGACTATCTGACGCTGATGCCGTCCACCCCGGTGTCCCTGCTGATGCAGGAATACGGCTTTCACGGCCCGGCCATGAACGTCTCGGCGATGTGCGCGTCGGGCAATGCGGGTCTGCTCACCGCCAAGATGTGGCTCGATACCGGGTTCGTCGATGACGTGGTGTTCGTCGCCACCGATCTGTCCCTGACTCCGGAGAACATCGACCACTTCGTCGAGCTAGGCGTCGGTGTGGTCGACGTGGAGCCGCAGGATGGCTGCCGACCGTTCCAGGAAGGCAGCCGCGGGTTCGGAATGGGCGAGGCCGGGACGGCCTTCGTTCTGTCGACGCGCAGCTCGGCCTCGTACGCACGGGTGCTCGGCGGCTCGATGACACACGACGCGTTTCATGCCACGTCGATCGACCCTGCGCTCACCCAGGTGCGGGCCTGCTTCGAGCAGGCGTTGGTCGACGCGGACGTCACTGCCCAGCAGGTGCGGTATCTCAACGCCCACGGACCCGGCACCGCACAGTGCGATGCGGCAGAAACCACCATGTTGGAAACGGTGCTGGACTCCCACGCGCAGGTGTATTCGGTGAAGCCGCTGACGGGACATTGCCAGGGTGCGGCGTCGGCTGTCGAAACCATCTCTGCGGTCATGGGATTCGAGCGCGGACTCGTGCCTGCCGCCCCGCAGGTCTCCGATGCCCATCCCCTGCTGCTCGACGGATTCACCACTGCCGAGCCAGGGTTGACCATGAAATCGTCATTGGGAATGGGCGGACACAACTCGGTGGTGGTACTGGCTCCTGCATGAGCTGCATTCGTCGAGCCGGCAGCCCGCGTATCGCAGGCGGCCGGCTCGACGTGCAGACTTCAGACCTGAGCTGTGTTGCCGCAGATTCCGCATTCCTCGAACTCGACTCGCTTCCAGCGCGCGACCGGAACGAAGAACAGCGTGAATTGCTGGTATTGCTTCATCCGCGCCCACTGGGTGGTGTTGTGGCACCGCGGACAGTTGCGGGTTGCCCCTTGGCCGATGTGTTTACGCTTGCTGCCGAAGCCGAAGAGAAGGAACATGACACCAGCCTAGGGGCCCCGACTCCGTCAGCTCGCGATCATGCCGTGTGGATCGATGACGAACTTCTGCGCGACTCCACTGTCGAATTCACGGTAGCCCCGCGGTGCGTCGTCGAGCGAGATGACCGTTGCGTTCACTGCCTTCGCGATCGAAACACGGTCCTTCAGAATCGCATTCATCAACTCACGGTGATAGCTCATCACCGGGCACTGCCCCGTGGCGAACGAGAGTGACTTCGCCCAACCGGTACCGAGACTGAGCGAGAGTGCGCCGCGCTGGGCAGCCTCGTCCACACCGCCCGGGTCCCCGGTCACATACAGTCCGGGAATACCGATGCCCCCGCCCGCCGTGGTGATGTCCATCAGCGAGTTCAGGACGGTTGCCGGTGCTTCGTGGGACGAATCTCCTCCGTGACCGCGGGCCTCGAAGCCCACCGCGTCCACCGCCGCGTCGACCTCGGGCACCCCGAGGATCTGTTCGATCTGATCCTGCGGTGCTCCCTTGCCGACGTCGACGGTCTCGCAACCGAACGTTTGCGCCTGGGCCAAACGATCGGCGTTCATGTCGCCGACGATCACCACCGACGCTCCCAGCAATTGCGCGCCGACCGCGGCAGCGAGGCCCACCGGGCCTGCACCCGCGATGTACACCGTCGCACCGGGTTTGACTCCCGCAGTCACCGCTCCGTGAAATCCGGTGGGGAAGATGTCGGACAGCATGGTCAGGTCCAGGATCTTCTCCATGGCCTGGTCGCGATCCGGGAACTTGAGCAGGTTGAAGTCCGCATAGGGTGCCATGACGTACTCGGCCTGGCCGCCCACCCAGCCGCCCATGTCCACGTAGCCGAATGCCGAGCCCGGTCGATCGGGATTGACGTTGAGACAGATGCCGGTCTTGCGCTCCTTGCAGTTTCGGCACCGGCCGCACGCGATGTTGAACGGTACGGAGCAGATGTCGCCGACCTTCAGGAATTCGACGTCTCGGCCGACCTCGACAATTTCGCCGGTGATCTCGTGACCGAGCACCAACCCCTCGGGCGCAGTCGTACGCCCACGAACCATGTGCTGATCACTACCGCAGATGTTGGTCGAGACGACCTTGAGGATCACTCCGTGCTCGCATTTGCGTCCGACGTTGGCCGGGTTCACTCCAGGTCCGTCGGTCAACTCCAGGCCGGGAAAAGCGATGTCCTCAACCTCCACCTTGCCCGGTCCGGCGTACGTCACTGCGCGATTGTCTGCCATGAGTTCTCCTCTTCGTCGAGTGAGCTGGGTGACCAGCGGGCCGGGATCATGGATCCGATCAGCTCGTGTGGCCCGTGTCACACCAGTATGCACAGATCCGAATAGGTGCGTTGTCGAGGAACTCGAATCGACGCGAGCGGACACCCCGCGAGACTCTTCGCCTCGCGTTCGATGAACCGATGCGTCCCATGCACTTGACGCAACGCGATGTTAGCGCTCACACTGTGTTGCACACGTCACAGCGGGGTGGCACTACTAAGGAGATCTGGATGCCGGTTGACCGTTACACGGTGGGAGTCGATTTCGGCACGCTCTCCGGCCGGGCCGTCGTCGTCCGGGTCTCGGACGGTGCCGAGATCGCCTCTGCCGTGCACGATTACCGTCACGCGGTGCTCGAAGAGACACTGCCTGGCGGCACGGTCCGATTGCCCGACGCGTGGGCACTGCAGGTGCCCGACGACTATCGCGACGTCCTGCGTCGTGCGGTCCCGGCTGCGCTGGCTGCCGCCGGCGTCGAACCCGAGCAGGTGGTCGGCATCGGTACCGACTTCACCGCGTGCACCATGGTCCCCACCTACGCCGACGGCACTCCGTTGTGTGAGGATCCGCGCTTCGCCGATCGACCGCACTCGTACGTGAAATTGTGGAAACACCATGCAGCACAGGGGCAGGCGGACCGCATCAACGATCTCGCTGCGCGTCGCGGAGAGAGTTGGCTCCCTCGCTACGGCGGACTGATCTCCTCGGAATGGGAGTTCGCCAAGGCGCTGCAGATTCACGAGGAAGATTCCGAGATCTACGACGCGATGCACCGATGGGTCGAAGCGGCCGATTGGATCGTCTGGCAGCTCTGCGGACGCTACGTACGCAACGCGTGCACCGCCGGATACAAGGGCATCTATCAGGACGGGCACTACCCGTCCGTGGACTTCCTCACCGAACTGGCACCGGACTTCGGTTCCTTCGTCGCCGACAAACTCGATCAGCCGCTGGGCGAGTTGGGTTCGTGCGCAGGTACGTTGACCGCCGAGGCTGCGCAATGGACCGGACTGCCGGAGGGCATCGCCGTCGCTGTCGGCAACGTCGATGCGCACGTGACGGCACCCGCGGCCGGCGCGGTCGAACCGGGGCGGATGGTCGCCATCATGGGAACCTCGACATGCCATGTGATGAGTTCGACCGTTCTGAAGGAAGTTCCCGGCATGTGCGGGGTGGTGGACGGCGGAATCATCGCCGGATCCTTCGGCTACGAGGCGGGCCAGAGCGGCGTCGGTGACATCTTCGGATGGTTCACGCGCACCTCGGTTCCCGCGTCCTACAGCGAGGCGGCGGCCGCGGCAGGTGAGTCGGTACACGAACACCTGACTCGGCTCGCGCAGATGCAGGACGTGGGTGAGCACGGGCTCGTCGCGCTCGACTGGCACAGCGGGAACCGGTCGGTCCTGGTGGACCACGAACTCTCCGGGCTCGTCATCGGAACCACGTTGGCGACACGTCCCGAGGACACCTACCGAGCGCTGCTCGAGGCCACGGCATTCGGAACCCGCGTCATCGTCGAAACGTTCCGCAACAGTGGAGTTCCGGTCGAGGAGTTCGTGGTGGCGGGTGGTCTGGCCCGCAACCCGCTGCTCATGCAGATCTACGCCGATGTGTTGCGAATGCCGTTGTCGGTCATCGCGTCCGCCCAGGGCCCGGCCCTGGGATCCGCCATTCATGCCGCGGTGGCCGCCGGGTGCTATTCCGATGTGCCCGTCGCATCGAAATCGATGGGCAAGGTACGTCGGGCCGCATTCGTACCCGACGAATCGCGATCGAAAGCCTACGACGCACTCTTCGAGATCTATCTGGAGTTACACGACCGATTCGGCAGAGACGTGCCGACCATGCGCCGTCTCCGAGCGCTTCGACGTGACGCACTGACCCGAAAGGTGGATGCGTGATGACCGTCGTCGACGACGTACGCGAAGTCATCGAGGAGATCCGCCGCGACGTATGCACCCTGCACGCCGAGCTGGTGCGATACGGACTGGTCGTGTGGACGGCAGGCAACGTCTCGGCGAGGGTCCCCGGCCGGGACCTGATGGTCATCAAGCCCAGTGGCGTCTCCTACGACGACCTCACGCCCGGCAACATGGTGGTGTGCGATCTGCACGGCAGGGTGGTCGAGGGTGACCATGCACCGTCCTCGGACACCGAGGCCCAGGCCTATGTCTACCGGCACCTCGAACACATCGGCGGTGTGGTGCACACACATTCGCCGTATGCGGTGGCGTGGGCGGCCCGAGGAGAACCCATTCCGGTCGTCACCACGATGTGCGCAGACGAATTCGGCGGAGACATTCCGGTCGGCCCCTTCGCGGTGATCGGCGACGACTCGATCGGACGCGGCATCGTCGATACCCTCGCCGACAGTCGATCTCCGGCGATCCTCATGCAGAACCACGGTGTCTTCGCGGTCGGTCCATCCGCCCGATCCGCGGTGAAGGCCGCGGTCATGTGCGAGGACGTCGCCCGATCGGTACACCTGGCGTATCAACTGGGACAACCACTTCCCATTCCGAGCTCGAAGGTCGACGCACTCTACGACCGTTACCAGAACGTCTACGGCCAGCGCTGACCGGCGCGCCGAATTCTCTTTCCACGGAGGTACCCCCATGTCCGAAATATGGTTTCTCACCGGTAGCCAAAGCCTCTACGGCCCCGAGACCCTCGAGCAGGTAGCAGTTCAGTCTCGCGAGATCGCGGATAAACTCGATGCGGCACTGCCCGTCTCGGTGGTCTGGAAGCCGGTGCTGCTCGACGCGTCGTCGATCCTGCGCTGCATGCGCGAGGCGAACGCCGCCGACGAATGCGTGGGCGTCGTGACCTGGATGCACACCTTCTCCCCCGCCAAGATGTGGATTGCCGGACTCGACGCGTTGGACGTTCCGCTGCTGCACCTGCACACGCAAGCCGGAATGTCGTTGCCGTGGTCGACGATCGACATGGAGTTCATGAACCTGAACCAGGCCGCCCACGGCGACCGCGAGTTCGGGCACGTCGAATCTCGGGTGGGTGTTCTGCGCACGATCGTGGCAGGCCACGTCGACAATCCCGCGGTGATCGAGCGTGCGGAGCAGTGGGTGCGAGCAGCTCTCGGTCGCGCGGAGCTGAGGTCGTTGTGCCTGGCTCGTTTCGGCGACAACATGCGCGACGTCGCAGTGACGGAGGGCGACAAGGTCGAAGCGCAGTTGCGATTCGGGGTGTCCGTCAACACCTACGGAGTCAACGATCTGGTCGAGGTCGTGGACGGTGTGAGCGATTCGGCCGTGTCGGACCTCGTCGACGAATACCGGTCGCTGTACGACATCGCACCGAGCCTCGACAAGGGCGGTGACCGCCACGACTCGCTTCGGTACGGTGCCCGCGTCGAAGCCGGACTGCGGCAGTTCCTCACCGAGGGTGGATTCAAGGCCTTCACCACCAACTTCGAGGATCTCGGTGGGCTTCGCCAATTGCCCGGACTCGCGGTGCAGCGCCTG
The DNA here is from genome assembly GCF_002259405.1 of Rhodococcus sp. 14-2483-1-2. Taxonomy (GTDB): domain Bacteria; phylum Actinomycetota; class Actinomycetes; order Mycobacteriales; family Mycobacteriaceae; genus Rhodococcoides. The sequence continues at coordinate 37,415 of NZ_NPFW01000003.1, forward strand.
ATGGCCGACGGCTACGGCTTCGGCGGTGAGGGCGACTGGAAGACCTCGATGCTGTTGCGCGCCATGAAGGTGATGGCCGAGGGCCTCGACGGTGGAACGTCGTTCATGGAGGACTACACCTACAACCTCGTCCCGGGGGCGGAGAAGATCCTCGGCGCACACATGCTCGAGGTGTGCCCCTCGATCACCACCTCCCGGCCCACCCTGGAGATCCATCCACTGTCCATCGGCGGCCGCGAAGACCCCGTCCGCCTGCGCTTCACCGCCGATCCAGGCCACGGCGTTGTGGTCGGACTCTCGGACGTCGGTGAACGATTCCGGTTGACGGCCAACGTGATCGACGTCGTCGAGCCCGACGAGGCTCTCCCGAAGCTGCCGGTCGCCTGCGCCGTATGGGAACCGCAGCCCTCACTCGCGGTGTCAGCGGAATCCTGGCTGACGGCCGGGGCACCCCACCACACAGTGCTGAGTACCGCGATCGGTTTGCCTGTGCTGGAGGCATTCTCGGACATGATCGGGGTCGAGTTGCTCACCATCGATTCCGCAACCACGACACGAGGATTCCAACAGACACTGCGCTGGAACGCGGCATACCACCGACTCGCGGCCAGACTGTAGCGCCTGACACCAGTCAGACGATTCCGCCGGCGACTCGGTCGAACCGTCGCGGTTCGACGTCGGTGTTGACCAGGTAGACCGGCCGTCCGTTCGTCACGGTCTCGACTGCATTACGTGCGGTCTTGGTGCGGATCTCGACCTCGGATTCTTCGGAATACCACGCGCAGTGAGGCGAGAGAACCGTGTTCTCGAACAGGGCGAATTCGTGGTTCACCGGAAGCGGCTCCTGTGCGAACACGTCGAGTCCTGCACCGGCGATCGACCCCGTGCGCAGAGCGACGGCCAACGCGTCTTCGTCCAAAATGCCTCCACGAGAGGTATTCACCAAGAAGGCAGTGGACTTCATCGAGGCCAACTCGGTGGCTCCGATGAGCCCGCGGGTGGAGTCGGTCAGTGGGGCGTGAACGGAGACCACATCCGACAGCCGCATCAATTCGGCCAGATCCACCGGTCGAACCCCCAATTCTTCCGCCCGCTGAGCCGTCAAGTACGGATCGTAAGCAATGGGTTCCATACCGAAGGCCCGCATCTTGAAGGCGAGCCGCTGGGGAATGTTGCCGAACCCGACCAAACCCAGGAGTCCACCGCGCAACCTGTGCAGTGGTGCCGCGGCCTGATAGTTCCACTCCCCCGATCGAAGAGCCCGGTCGTACTTAACCAAGCCCCGCGACAGTGACAGAATCATGGCCGCAGCGTGATCGGACACATCGTCGAGCGACCCGTCGGGCACGTTTGCGACCATGATTCCGGCTGCTGTCGCCGACGCCACGTCGATGGTGTTCACTCCGATTCCGTATCGGCAGATCACTCGACAGTTTCTCAGACGCGTGATGAACTCCTGATCGATTGTCACGTACTGGTTGATGACAGCGTCGGCGTCCTCGCACGCAGCTATCAGATCTTCTCGAGACGCGAACGGGCCGGCGACGAGTTCGATGTCGTGACCTTCGAGCACACCCAACTCTGGTTTCAGGTCGGGGAATTCGTAGTCGGTAATGACGATCTTCGGCATGGTCTGACTCCTCGGTGTGGTCGAAACGATTCAGAGAGCGCCGAATTCGTTGTCGAGCTTCTGGTGATACGGCAGCCCGACGATGTCGGAATACTCCGCGTAGGTGATTGCGTCGTTGCCGGCGGTGATCACGCCGGTCTCGTGCAGGTCGAGCAACGACTTTCGCATCGCTGTCGCTGCCGAGAAGAGGGCAGTCAGGGCATAGAAGACAACCGAGAACCCCCGCTCCTCGAGATCCGACGCCGACAGAGTTGCGGCCTCGGTGCCGTCCACCAGAGAGACCACCTTCGGTCCGGCGAGATTCTCGGCCACGTAATCGACGTCGTACCGCGTCTTCACCCCATCCACGAAGACCAGGTCAGCACCGGCATCTCGGTATCGTTTCGCCCTGGCGATCGCGTCCTCGTGGCCCGTGGCTGCCAGCGCGTCTGTCCGCGCTATCACCAGGAGTGATCCGCCCTTGCGGGCCGCGACAGCCGCTTCGATACGCCGAGCACTTTCTTCCATCGGCATGAGACGAATGCCAGCCATTTGACCACACCGCTTAGGCGCAATCTGGTCTTCGAGGTGGATGGCGGCGACACCTGCTTGGATGTATTCCTGAACGGTCCGGTCGATGTTGGACGGGCCTCCGTAGCCGGTATCGGCGTCGGCAATGACTGGGATAGACGTGCTGCGCACCATGTTTCGCGCATGCTCGGTCATCTCGGTCTGCGTGAGCAGGCCGATGTCCGGCATCCCGAGCCGGGATGCTGTCGCACCGAACCCAGTCATGTAGACCGCCGGAAAACCCGCGCTCTCGACCAGTCGCGCCGAAAACGAGTCGAATGCGCCCGGGGCGCGGACGATCGGGGCACCGGGTGAGATCAGAGTTCCTAGTGTGTCGGCTGCATGCACGAATGTGCTCCTGATGTGGTCGGTGGTGGACGGTCGAGAACCGCGAGAGGGGGACCGCCGCGTGAGCTGCATTCCCGGTTTCTAGGACACTAGATTGACGTCAATTGGAATGCAAGTCTTGCATGCCGACAGGTGGTCGACCTGACGTACATGCCGGTACAGTCGAGGCGGCAGGCAGCGAAATCGGGAGAGTTCATGGCACGTGCAGTGCGATCACAGGCTCCATCACTGGCATCGTCGGTGGCCGACACCCTCAGAGCGTCCATAATCGATGGCAAGTTCGAGCTGGGAGAGGCGCTGTCCGAGGACGCCGTGGCCGAAGCGCTGGGCGTCAGCCGGACTCCGGTCCGGGAAGCGATGAGGCTGTTACAACTCCAGGGCCTGGTGACGGTGGTGCCGAAATCGGGAACGTATGTATTCCAACCGACCGAGGACGAAATCGCCGAGCTGTGCGAGTTTCGCGCGACACTCGAAGTTCGCGCCGCTTCCCTATCCTTCGAGCGCAACCGCGCCGCTACCCTCGTCGACCTTCGCGCCGCCATCGAGGACATGGATGAAGCCCGCCCCTCACGGGACTCACAGCGGTACGGGAAAGCCGATACATGCTTTCACGAGGCCTTCTTCGATAACTGCGGAAATCGATACCTGCAGAACGCATATCGCATGAACCTCACACGAGTTGCTGCGCTCCGCACCCATCTCACGTTTCTCTCCCCCACCGAACCCGAGCGGTCGTTCTCCGAGCATGAACACATGGCCAGAATTTTCGACTCGGGTAATGCCGGCGATCTCGAACCACTACTCGAAGTGCACATCATGCGAACCCGCGAGATGTACCTGGTCGCTCTAGCGCAGCGCACCCACGCGCACTCGGGTTCTCGCGCGGACCGCATGAGACACAAACTTCAGGCGCTGTAGAAGAGACGCTTGCGGGCTGAGGTGCTCCGTGTCACACTCATCTAGTATCCCAGTTGCGGGATCCATGTTGTGGAGTGGAGAGCCTCCACGCCTCATGAAGCCTGAACGCACGGCGTTCCTTCACGAATAGGACCCCAGACCCACATGACCGAAACATCGTTCACTCCCGAACAGGAACGGCAGGCACGCAAGGCCGCGTTCGGCAGTTTTGCGGGTGCCGTCATCGATTGGTACGACTTCATCCTCTACGGACTGATCGCTGCGCTCGTGTTCAACACCGCCTTCTTCCCCGACGTGAGCCCGGCGATCGGCACCCTTGCCGCATTCGCCACGTTCGGCGTCGGCTTCTTCTTCCGTCCGCTGGGCGGCATTGTCTTCGGTCACTTCGGGGATCGACTGGGACGCAAAAGGATGCTCGTGATCACCATGCTGGTCATGGGACTGGCATCGACCGGAATAGGCCTACTCCCTACATTCGACTCCATTGGATGGTGGGCCCCGGCCATGCTCGTCGTGCTCCGAGCAATTCAAGGATTCGCGGTCGGCGGTGAGTGGGGCGGGGCGGCATTGATGGCGGTCGAGAGCGCGCCCCCGAAAAAGAAGGCGTTCTACAGCAGCGGCGTACAGGTTGGGTACTCGGTGGGATTATTGATCGCAACGGGTTCTGTAGCCATTCTCAGTGCAACACTGAGCGACGAGGACTTCAACCAGTGGGGCTGGCGAATTCCCTTCATTGCCAGCATCATACTCGTTGCGATAGGCCTGTGGATCCGGTCCAGCGTCAACGAGACAGCGGAGTTCACCGAGAAGGTGGTGAATTCGGATGTCCAGAAGCAGAGAAAGATTCCGCTTCTCGAGGCCCTCAAAGCACACCCGACCGCATTCCTCAAGATCATCGGACTGCGCTTCGCCGAACTGTTCATCGGCTACATCGTCACCGCTTTCGCACTGAGCTACGCCACCAACCACACCGAGATCAGCCGCGGCTTCATGCTGGACATCATCCTTGTGGTCGGTGCGCTTGGAATCGTCACGATTCCGACGTTCGCATACCTGTCGGATCGGTACGGGCGCAAGAGGATCTACGTATTCGGCTCTGTGGTCGGTGCAGTCTGTGCGGCTCCGTTCTTCATGGCAATGGACAACGACTCTCTGGTCGGTACGGCGATACTCGCCGTAGTCCTGTTCAATATCGGCCACGACTCGGTCGTCAGCGCTCAGCAGCCACTGTTCACCGAGATGTTCGGTGCCGAATACCGCTACAGCGGTGCCGGAGTCGGCTACCAGGTTGCCAGCGCCATTGCCGGGGGCCTCACTCCGTTCATTGCCGCCCTTCTCGTCGGCATCAACGATGGCGGCTGGTACCTGGTGGCGGCCTACCTCGGAATCGGTTGCGCAGTCTCGGCCGTCATCGCAGCCTCCATCTCTCATGGCGACGCCGACTCATCGACCGCAGCGCTCGATGAGTTCGAATCAGAGCGGCCCGGTACCGACGCCCAGGGTCTCCACGACGATGCTATCGGCTCCAGGTCCGTCTGATTATCGAAAAGCGACGAGGAATCGGAGTCGGGGTCGGCTGGTCGAGCGTCGAGCCGGCTGACCCCGACTCATGACCACCTACGTTCGGGATTCGGAGCATCCGGCCGTGCGCTGCCACCGTCCTCACTCCGAAGATAGTGCAACACAGGATGATCGATCACCCGTGCCGTCGTCGGTATTCCTGTTCGGCTCCGGGGTGCAGTGGGATGCTGCCGGTCATGACGAGCGACCGCGCGTCGAGAAATTGGCTGCCGATCGCCTGACCGGGAACCAAGCCGGAGGACTGATCGAGAAGCACACTCACCAGCGCGGCGACAACGCGGTCCGGAACCTCCGGATGCGCCAGGAGAAGATTCGGAATCCCGACGGTGGTCACCTCCGGATGTTCGCCGTACACGTTCGCCGGTACCAGCACGGCCTCGTACGCGGTACCGAATTCGCGTCTGAGATCAGCGACGACGGTGCCCAGATCGAGTAGACGAATCGCGGCTCGAGGCTGGGCAAACGCCGGAGTCGGCAACCCGCCCGCCCACATCACGGCATCGACTTCGTTGGCAGTCAGGGCATCTGCCGCCGAGCTCATCGACAGCTGAACCTGTCCTACGGCACCTGCTTCCGCCACACCCGCTGCGCGGAGAACTCGCTGAGATACTTCGGTGGCACCGGATCCCGGGGCACCGATGCTGACGTTTCGCCCTCGCAGATCGTCCATGGACTCGATGGCCGAGTCCGCGCGCACGGCCACTTGAAAGTAGTTTTCGTAGACGCACCCGACCGCCGCCAGATCTCCGCTCGGGTGACTGTAGGCGGCGTCCATGAGCGTCAGGGCCAGCTCGGCCTGCCGAGAAACCAACGCCTCGAGGTTGTCGACGGAGCCGGCCGACGTGAGCGGAACGATCTGCGCTGCATCGGTTTTCGCGGTAGCGTCGGACAGCAATCCGGCGAACTCCCAGAAGAAGCCACCGACCTCGCCTGCCGCGAGGCGCAGCTGCATCGGCGGGTCCGAGGCGCAGGCACCCACGACGGCAGTGCTCAGGGCCAACAGACCGGCCTGCAACGCCGTTCTACGCGAGAACGACGCTGCGGGATCGGCCATGTCAGTCACTGTAAGGCGTCGCAGGTCACTGGAACGCTCGACCCTGCTCTCGGTCGAGCACGGTCTCGGACTTGTTGCGCAGTACGAAGATGTACACCAGCAGCGAGATGGCGATCACGACCGTCACGTAGAAGATGAACCAACCCACGTGCCCGCCGTTCTTCGCGGCTTGATAGATCAGTGGTGCTGTACCGCCGAAGGCCGAGTTGGCGAGTGCGTATCCCAAGCCGACACCGAGTGCGCGCACGTGCGACGGGAACAGCTCCGCTTTGACGATCGCATTGATCGAGGTATAGCCGGTGAGGATGACGTAACCGACGCACACCAGTGCGAGCGATTGCACCACCGACGTCGCCGTCGGCAGGTACGTGATGAGCACGTAGGTGTACAGCACGCCTCCGATACCGAAGAAGACGAGCAGCGGCTTGCGGCCCACCTTGTCGCTGATCATTCCGCCGATGGGCTGCAGCAGCATGAGGAAGACCAGGCCGGCGAGGTTGATCCAGGTACCGGTCATCCCCCGGTCCTCGTACGCGGTCTTGACCATCGAGGGTGCGTTGACGCTGTAGGTGTAGAACGCAATGGTGCCACCGGCCGTCACCATGAAGCAGATCAGCAACGCCCGCCAGTGGTTGGCGACCAGCTCCTTCAAGGAACCGGAGGATTTGTCCGCACCGCTGCGAACGGCGTCGAGTTGATCCTTGGTCAAGGATTCGTCCATGCTGCGGCGCAGCCAGAAGACCACCACTGCCGCGACTCCGCCGATGAAGAAGGCTATGCGCCAACCGAAGTCCTCGATCTGTTCGCGCTCGAGGAACACCTGCATCAGCAGCAGAGTCACCTGTGCGAGCACATGCCCACCGACGAGGGTGACGTATTGGAACGACGAGAAGAATCCCCGGCGCTCGCGCGTGGCGGCCTCGGACATGTACGTCGCCGACGCACCGTACTCACCACCGGTGGCGAAGCCCTGAACCAGCCGGCACAGGATCAGGATCACGGCGGCCCATACGCCGATGCTCTCCCGTCCGGGAGTGAGCGCGATGACCAGCGAGCACGCCGCCATCATCGAGACGCTGAACGTCAGTGCAGCCCTGCGCCCGTTGCGGTCCGCGTAGCGGCCGAAGAACCACGACCCGACCGGTCGCATCAAGAACGTGACCGCAAAGATCCCGTACACGTAGATGGTGGAGTTCTTGTCGGCCGAGTCGAAGAACTGATTCTCGAAATACGTCGCGAAGACGGTGTAGACGTACACGTCGTACCACTCGACCAGATTTCCGGACGACCCCCGCAATGTGTTGAAGACGGCACGGCGGGTGGCAGCACGAGAGGAAACGGGTGGACTCGGGAGCGTCGAACCGGTGATCGAGGTGGCCTCGTTGGCCATGGTTTGGTCCTTCCACATTCAGCGGGCAATTGGGCTGCCGGTCAACGATCGGCAACCGAAGCCTCCCTACTGTGACGGCAAGCACAGCCCCGAACCAAGCCGTTTCGGATTTCCTAACACTCCCTTAGGAAACGGCCTTCGGGAGCCGCAGTTCGATCCGTAGTCCCACTGGCCGACGCGCCATGACTCGAAGGGATCCGCCTGCTCGCTCGGTCAGGGCGTGGACGATCGACAGACCGAGACCGGTACCGTCGCCGTGCGCACTCGACGCTCGATAGAACCGATCGACGACCTTGGCGAGTTCGGCTTCGGGCACACCGGGTCCGTTGTCGGACAACCACATCGTGATGTCCGCGTCACTGGTTCGGTAGCCGATCTCGATGCCGGAGCCGGACCCGGCGTACTTGGTTGCATTGCTCAGCAGAGCGTCGAGGATTCGAGTCAGGTCGTCCTCGGACATCGCAACTCGACCATCCGTCTCGGCATTCGGCTCCGAGACGTGGACAGTCGTTCCGGCGACCGCTATCGTGCTCGACCAGAATTCGACGCGATCTGCGACAACCGCACCGAGATCACACCCCGAAGATCGAGTGCTCGTCGGTGTTTCGGCAGCCGCGAGAACGAGCAGGTCTTCCACCACGGAGCTCAGGCGATCGACCTCGAGGGTGGTCCGTTGGTGCGCATCGGTTGCCGAATCCGGCACCCGCATTCCCAGCACGTCCATCCGAATTCGCAATGCTGCCAGTGGGTTCCGGAGAGCGTGGGCGGTGTCGGCCACCAATCGACGTTGCGCAGCGGTGGCGGCCTCGACGTCGTCGGCCATGGCCTCGAAGGCACAGGACAACTCACGCACCTCCGGTGGCCCGACGTACGGCACCGGCTCGAGGCGTTGCGATCCTTCGATAGACACCTGATCGTGGAACTTGTCGCCGAACGAATGGACTCGGGAGGACAATGCACCGAGCGGACGAACGACCCAGCGCGACAACGCAACAGCAATGGCCGCCACCGTCGCGAGAATCAGCATCGCACCGACAGCGATGACCACCCAGGCAAGTGCGACGTCCCTGCGCGCAGAATCGGTGGAGGCCTCGAGGACCACCGCGCCGTCCACTTGTGTTCCCCCACCGACCGGGGCGGCAATCAACACCGACGAATCCGACCACGGCGTCAGACTCGACGGTAGGTCGCCGCGCTGATTGCGCAACGCTCCTGCCACCGCCTGCTGAACGTCGGCACTCTGCAAGTCCATGCCGGACACCGCCCGCGCCTCTCCGGTGCGATCGACGACGGCGACGCCCTCGTCGTACAGACTGTTGTAGCGCTGCACCGATTCTCGGATACGTGCTACGCCGGATTCGTCTTCTCGCGAGCTCAGCTCTGCGAAGAACGATGCTGCAGCAGCCCGATTCTCGCCGAACCGTTGGGCCCGTTCGCGGCCGACCAACAGTGCGAGAGGAACCGACAGAGCAAGCACGACGACGGTGGAGTAGATCATCAACACCAACAGGACACGCCGCCGCACGTCAGGTATCCCAGCGGTAGCCGAAGCCGCGGATGGTGACGATGGCACCCGGGCGAGCGAGCTTGGAACGCAACGCCGTCATGTGGACGTCGAGCGTTCGTGAAATCGCGACATAGGCGTCACCCCAGATCGCGTCCATCAACTGTTCCCGGCTCACTGCTTCGCCGCGTCGCGTCACGAGATGGGCCAGCAGGTCGAACTCTTTGGTCGTCAGCGCAACAGCGCGTCCGCCGACTTCGACGGCACGACCGGACAGATCGACGACGACGTCACCGAGTGTCAGCCTGTCCGCCGCGGGTTCGGTGGCCGCGCTTCGTCGATGCGCGGCCACCTCGAGTCGCGCGTGCAATTCCCCCAATCGGGCCGGCTTGACGACGTAGTCGTCTGCGCCGCCGCGCAGGGCCCGTACCACCGAGCGCTCGTCGTCCCGTGCAGTCAATACCACCACCGGGACCGAACTGAGGGTTCGTAGTTTGCGAAGAACATCGAGGCCGTCCATGTCCGGTAGTCCGAGATCCAGTAGTACAACGTCCATCTCGTGATAGCCGAGCAGAAGGTCGGCACCTCGACGCATGCGGACAGGCGCGTGTCCCACCTCGGTCAACGCGTCGACCAACGCATCACCGACCCCGTCGTCATCCTCCACCACAGCTATACGCATCGACCTCAAGATAGGCCATCGTCGGGGTTGGACGAGTGCTGTCGGCTACGGGTCGGCATGCGCGCGCGGACGTGACTGTTCAGGATCGGGTGTGATGCGCGGGATGCCGCCGGTGAGCGACGGTAGTGAACGCTCAGGTGCGGCCCGTGGGCGCACCCAGTTCGTCAGGCAGGGGCGCTCGCGCGAAGACCGGGTGCAAGAGCGATATCGATGACCTGCTCGCGCGTCAACACGCCCCTGGCATTCACATCGATACGGGTTCCGTCGGTCGCGCGCGCAATGACGCGACTCGCGTCTTTGCTGTCCTGAATGTCGAGCACTGTTCCGTCGGCCTGCGTCGAGCGCTCGTCGACGACGCCCGCGAAGCACGGACCAGCGGGCTGATCGGACAACCCGACGGTGACTGTCAGTGTGCCGGTCCTATCGCCGGCGGTGATGGTTCCGAACGCGTCGGCGTAGCCGTCGACCACACCGAGCCACGTGCGCCTGTCGATTTCATACAGTCCTTGCCATCTCGGGGTGTAGTTCTGCGCGCAGCGGGGCACACCCACATTGTCCAACCTTCGGCGACCCCTCGCCCCGACTTTGTGGAGACTTCATGACGATGCCGACCGATGCAAGCGATGCAGTCCCGTCCCACGGCAGCAACGACGGCCCGCGCGAACACACGGCCGAAACCGACGCGATCGAGGGCGCGCACGTGGACGACGAGAATGTGCCCCACCCTCCCGAGAACGGAACCGAGCAGAGCTGATCCACGGGTCGACGGCGTGATCGGTTCATCGTCACGAACCCGTCCGCCGAGCAATGTCGCCGGTCGGCCCAGTCGTCGCCCCGGCGCTGGGCGACCGTCGATTTCGAGGTCGTACCCCCCCGGCCCGGATCGAGTGCCTCACCCATCGATCGCTGGGGCTCACAGATCCAATCCTGCAGCCGACGCGAGCTCGACGAGTGAATCCACGTCGATTCCGTCTCCAAAGCTGAACTGCACGAGCGTGTTCGACGGCCGGAGCACACTCAACCACTCGCTCGACTGACCACCTCGCGGGCTCTCGTCGGAGCGACGGGTCACAACGGTGCCGTCGGGCAGAGTCGATCGGTTCACACCAGAACTGTCCTGCGCGTCGGTGTTTCGCCACCCAGTGGTGTCCCCGGTCGATATCTCGATACTCAATTCCGTGGATCCGGTCGGTGTCGATACGTTCACTGTGGTGCACGCACTTCCACTTCCGAACGACCCGAGCACCAGATCGCCGATGGGCCGGTCGGATTGCGTATCAGGAAAGACGACTGCCCACTGGTCGGCCAGTGACGCGCCGATGCGTTCGACCGTGTCCTCGGACAGCGGGAGCGTCGGATACTCTCGGTACGAACCACAGTCACGAGGCGGTGGCGGTGTTCCGTCGGGAACCCCTGCGGTGACGCGCAATTCGGGGTTCGCGACGATGCCGCGAAGCTCGTCCACCTCCAGCGGGAGCATCACGTCGCTACCGTCGTTCGACGTTCTCGCGTGTACGAGAGTGTCCGCGAAATACGCGACCGCAGTGCGGCGACGCGTCGCCCCTCCGTTGAAGTCCGACACCGCATCCAACGTGTCGACAACAGTGCCGTCGGGCAGGGTCGTTCGTTCGTCGACCCGCTCTTCGACGCACGGCGGAATTTCCCCGTCCCACTCTTCGACCGAAACTCCGAGGGGCGCCAGCACATCTCCGCGACCGACGACGCCGGAGGCCGTACTGTCACCGCTGATGTCCTCGACCGTGACGCCCTCCGCAATCTCGACGCCCTCGGGATAGATCTGCATCGGTTGGAACACCAAAGAATTCGACGGCGGAGCGAACTCCAATTCCACATCGGCGGGCAAGGATTCGATCAACGCAGTCGACATTGCCGACGCCTTCGTTGCCGTCAGCCACGGATAGTCGGGGTTGTCGTACCGACCCCCGTAAGAACCGATCGAGAAAGAAAAGCCTTCCTCGGCGGGAAGAACGAAGTCGCAGCCGGGTATGGGCCCGACGGAGGGCCGCTGATCTTCGAGGACTCCGGCAACCACGGTTCCGACGGACACGATCGCTACGACCACCGCGACGTCCATCCACACCCCACCGCGTCGCATATCGGTTCGCATTCGCAGAGCCTAGCTTTCGACTCGGGACGTCTCGGCCATCCGAGTCACCAGCACCGAATCCCTTTCCTTGCGCGCCTGCGAGCGTTGGTGCAAGGTGGCTGGCGTGAGCAATGAACCCGGCTCGAACCCAGCACCGCTGCGCTTTCTGGGCGTACCTGTCAACGAGATTCCGGCCATGGTGCCCTTGCGACTCGTACTCGCACACACCGACACCATCGCGGTCTGGCTCACCGGCGCACACATTTACAGCCGTTGCGTGACGTTGTCGGTCGATGCGGCAGTCCCGACCACGGATCGCTTCCTCGGTATGTACGGCTTCGGAAAGCCCGAGTCCGGCCGTACCCCGCCCATGCTGATCGGCTTCGAGGATGCGCAGGGCACTGTATCCACCAATCTCCCCGGCCGACCCACAGGCCTGCAGGCGAACGGCGGGAACGGAAGCGGCATTCACGGGCGGATCGGTCTCGTACTCACTGCCTTGCCTGCCCCAGGCCCGATGAACGTCCACTTCGCATGGCCGTACTTCGGAATCGACGAGACCCGGTTCACCATCGACGCAGACGAGTTCCTTTCCGCCGCAGACCAGGTGACCGCCCTGTGGGACGAGCCGGATCCGGAGACAGCAGCGCAGATCGACATGGACAATCGCGAGACTCCCGAGATCGAGATTCCTGAAGGCGGTTGGTTCGCCGCTGCTGCCGCACGGCAGAAGCCACCACCGCGCGACCCCAACGCACCGAGGCGAATCAACTTCGCACACATCGACGACCGACGACACTGAGTTCTCGACGCAATTCCCGTATCGTCCTGTTCGTGACTCGACCCTGGACCGTCAGAATGTCTGTTGTCTTCGCCGCGCTCGCAACAGTTCTCGTCGGCGCACCGGGTGTGGCATCAGCACACCACCAGGAGTTCACGCCGTTCCCGTACAACCTTTCCTTGGGCAGAGAACTGTCACTGCCGTGCGCGGGTGAGGTGGGCGGCGACGTGTACGCGCCTCACGACCGACCGGGTATCGCGGTGATCACGTTGACCTGGAGAACGTTCTTCACCGACGGATGCCCCCTCACCGTGTTCGTGAACATGAACAATTTCGACGCCCCATGGGTCGACCCGTACAGCGGTGCCAAGCCGACCGGCGGCACGTGGATGGTCCACCTGAACTCCGCCGCCGTCGGTACGGTTCCGCCCGAAGGTAGGGAGTGGAGCAAGCAACTCGCCATCGACATCGGTTCCGGTAGAGCGGGACTGACGGTGACCACGGACTCTCCACTCAACACCACCCTGCTCGACCCCGCCGGTAATACCGTGCGCTTCACCGTGGCCTGACATCGCTGGGTCTCATTCGCTCCGGGTGCAGGTTGTTCCGGGAACACCCGAATTCGTGGCAGACGCGCCCGAGTGCGGAGAACAGGGACAATCCGGTCACCTGAGCAGTCGAGTAGCGGCGCGGACCGCTCGAACGCCGATCCCTACGTTCGGCGCAATGGAATGATGCTGCGCACCCGCTCGTCCCGTAGGTACAGCGCACCCCACGCTGCGATGCCCACGTAGATCGCGAAGAACACGGTGCTCAGCAGAGGCTTATCGACACGCCAGTTGGTGAGCACGGCCCCACCGAGATAGCCGGTGAGCACGATGGCACCCAGGATCGACGTCGCGGGAACGGCGTAGAGAACCACGATGACCAGCATGACGATGCCGGTGATCGGAGCCATCTCGTCCCGCAGGCCGAGGTCGACCGATGCGTCCTCCACCACCTGCAGATTCAGAATGTGGCCGATCGCGTCGAACAGTAGGAAGACGATCACGAGGAGCTGTAGAACGAGGCCGATCCGCGGAGCGATCTTCCTCGGCGTGCTGGTGTGAGTGGTGGTCATGGTTGTCTCCTCGATAGCGGTCGATGCCACCTCTTGGACCCGGTACAACCGAGAAAGTCACCGGCGCGCCCCAGTCAGTAAGGTCTAAGCATGACTGTGCGAGCAGGTGTGGTGGTCACGGGAACCGAGGTTCTGGCCGGTCGGGTCACCGACCGGAACGGCCCATGGGTGGCTCAGCGACTTCTCGAGATGGGGGTCGACGTTGCCCACATCACCGTCTGCGGTGATCGGCCGGACGATCTGGCTGCGCAGGTTCGGTTTCTGGCCGATCAACGCGTCGACTTGATCGTCACCACCGGAGGTTTGGGTCCGACCGCCGACGACCTCACCGTTCCGACCGTCGCCGCGTTGTACGGCCGCGAATTGACGCTGGACGCCGAGCTCGAAGATCGCATCCACGCGATCGTGCAACGGTGGCGAAGCCGCATGAGTTCTGCAGCCGACTCCGAGCCGCTACGGGCCGGTATCCGCAAGCAGGCGATGGTTCCCCAAGGTGCGCAGTCCATTCCACCGACCGGAACTGCACCCGGGGTCGCGATACCAGCCGACGAGTCCAGGTCCCTGCCCGCCGTCCTCATCCTGCCGGGACCACCACGCGAACTGCAGGCGATGTGGCCGGAAGCGCTCGACAGCACACCCGTCGCCGAGGTTCTCGCCCGCCGCACACAGATGCGTCAGGACACCATTCGCGGCTATCGACTGTCCGAAGCCGATCTCGCCGCGACGTTGCGGACGGCCGAAAGCGAGATCACGAGATTCGGCGAACTCGAGATCACCACCTGCCTGAGTCGGGGCGAGCTCGAGATGGTGACCCGCTACGCCGAATCAGCGAGAACCGCATACACGGAACTCGAACATCTCATCGACAAAATCCATGGTGCACAGGTCTTCTCCACCGACGGCTCCACCATCGACGACATCGTCGCGAACCGCTTGTCCGGGCATCGAATCGCGACGGCAGAATCGTGCACCGGAGGGATGATCGCCGCACGCCTGACCGACCGCGCAGGATCGTCGGCGTACGTCATCGGCGCGGTGGTGTCTTACGCCAACGAGGCGAAGACCGGTCTGCTCGACGTCCCAGCCGAGGTCATCGATCGGCACGGAGCCGTCAGCGAGCCGGTGGCGGCGCTGATGGCCGAAGGCGTACTGAAGCGGCTCAGCGTCGACATCGCGGTATCGACCAGTGGCGTTGCCGGACCGGGCGGTGGCACCGAGACCAAACCGGTCGGGACCGTCTGCTTCGGTATCGCCGTCACGGGCCGACCTACCATCACTCACACGCTTCATATCCCTGGCGACAGGGCAAGCGTGCGTTCGCTGTCGACCACGGCGGCCATGCATATGCTCGCGGACGCGTTGGGTGAGGGCCCCGAATAGGCCTGCCGCCACTCGTCCGATCTGCGCTGTGTTCGGCCGAACAACGGAGTCGTGGTCCGCACCTCGAATCGCCACGGGTCTGCCTCCACATGGGGATCCACCGTCATCGTTCGACCAGGACCGACGAGCGGTGCCACTGACACACTCGAAGCGCGATCTGAATATCGAGTGTGTCGTCGGGACTGTCGAGACTGCGTCCACATTCACCCAAGGCCTGCTCCACACGGTACTGAATAGTGTTGCGGTGCACCGATAGTCTCGATGCTGCGGCCGAGAAACTCCGGCCGTTCATCAGGAACACGCGTAATGTCTCGCGCAATCGCTCCGCCTTCTCGGTCGACAGGGCAAGATCGCCGAGTACATCGACGACGAATTCGCGCAACCGGGCACGATCGTCGGACATGAGTGCGGTGGAAGCGATCTGCGAATAAGCGATCACAGGTTGCAGAGACCTGGCCTCGGCAGATGCAACTCGCATTACTTCGCGCGCTTGTTCCCATGTACGTCGAAACCCAGCTCTACCCGAGGCCGGATTGCCGAATGTCAGGCGCACGTTGCTCTTCGCAGCCACGACCTCCCTCGCGACCGCGGCAACATCGAGAACGAACCCATGCGCCACGGGATACCACACCCACATCTCGCCATCTCCGGTCGATACGGTCAGTGGCGGCGCAGCGCTTCCAAGGTGCGAGGCCAACAGGTCACGAGCGTCCTCTGCCACACCCGCGGATGCTCGATCGCCGCCTGTCGAGACGTGCACGTCGGTGGACGCAGAGCCTGCGTCTTCGACTGTGATGCAAACAGCCAGATGGCGACCGTTCACCCGGTAGTCGAGTGCCCGCTCGGCCGTCCCAGTATTGACAACGCTGTCGTCCATCAACCGTGATACCCAACCCCACACGACACCGTTCCGACTACCCCGCCAACGCTCCCGTTCCTCCACATATGCAGCCTCGACCTGCGCACACACCTTCTCGATGTATTCGGCAACGTGCGTCACCATCTCGACGATGGCGACGCTGCCGTTCGGGTGCTCCAGATTCGTCACTCCGGCCATCGCGGTCTGCACGAATCGGGAATGCCCGATCCGGTACGCACGAAGTAGCGCCGAAAGCTCGATCCCCGCTCTCGCCACAGCCCGTGCATGGTCGATCGCGACCACAGGCACCCGAAGCTCCGGCTCGTCGACGTCGCTGACCAGAAAGTTCACGGCGGCCTTCACATTGGCGTCGATACAGACTTCGAGAAGCGTGCTCAGGCCGGGGCCATCGTCGAGCTCTGCGATCTCGGACCGCACGAGAGTGACGAGTTCGTCGATCAGATCGCCGTCGAGAATATTCACGGCAATCTGCGGCATCACGCCCCGGATTTGTGAATCCATCCGCATCCTTGTCCTCGTCGCCCCGGCTGTCCGGCCAGGGCACACGCCACGATCGCGCAAACGCTCCCGCGATCGGATTTTCGTGCGCAGTGCACAAAGCCTGGCCGAGAAATCATAGCCGAAGCCTATGGCCGAACCCACATCGCGGCAATAGTGTGATCACCATAGACCGAGAAACGAACAGAGCCAGGCAGGTACACCCGCAGCATCTCGGCCTGAAGGCCCGGTCCGGTTCGACGGCATCCAACGTGCGAGTTCGCGACGGTAACCCGCTCCGAGACAAGGTACAGAGAGTGCCTGTCCTACAACAGAATTCGAAGGATCAGGAGCTTCCCCATGCCCAATGGCACCCAGCATTCGATTTCCCGGCCTCTGTCGACTCGGGTCCTTCCCGATCCAGGCGAGCCGACGCCTCGCCTTGCGCGGCCCACCTTGGTGGTATTTTTCACCGCCCTGGCGGCATTCGGCATCGGGACGTGGGTTGCGTGGGCAGATGTCGCTCCGACATGGGTCACCATCACGGTCAACACTGTCGCCTGCTTCGCGATGTTCACCGTCGTCCACGACGCCAGCCACCACTCGATCAGCCGAAATCGATTCGTCAACAGCGTGTTGGGGCGGGTGTCGATGCTCTTCGTATCCTCGGCAATCTCCTTCGTCTCCTTCTGCTACATACACATCGAGCACCATCGGTACGCCAACGAAGAGGACAACGACCCGGATACCTTTGCCACGCATGGAGCCTGGTGGCAGCTACCTGCGCGGTGGGCACTACTCGACGTGGCGTACGTCCCGTTCTACCTCCGGCGGCTTCGCACTCGACCGGTGTCCGAAGTGACCGAAACGATGGCCCTGTTCGTGTCGACCGTGGCAGGCCTCGCATGGGCCGTCGCGAGTGGCAACATCTGGATGGTCGCCACCGTCTACTTCATTCCGCAGAGAATCTCGATTCTGTTCCTCGGTTGGTGGTTCGACTGGCTCCCGCACCACGGTCTGGAAGCCACGCAGCGCGAAAATCGTTATCGCGCAACGCGCATCCGCGTCGGGATGGAATGGCTGCTCACCCCCGCGATGTTCTCTCAGAACTATCACCTGGTTCATCACCTGCATCCTTCCGTTCCGTTCTACCGCTACATCGCCACATGGCGTCGGAACGAAGACCAGTATCTGAATCGCGACGTCGCAATCGGGACCTACTACGGAGTCCGGCTGACCACCGACGAGTTCAGGAACCGCCGTGGGCTACCGCGGAGCACGGACGCAGAACCGCGACCCGACTTCCACCGCATCCCCGTCGCCGTAGTCGAAAACGTCACGATCGACAGCGTGGCAATTACTTTCGACATACCGCCTGAGCTACAAGAGAACTTTCGCTACTTCCCGGGTCAGCACGTGCCGGTGCAAGCGACCATCGACGGGCGTCGAGTACGACGGAATTACTCCATCTGCACCACAGACGGAGAATCGCGGATGCAGATCGCGGTCAAGGAGATACCGGGCGGCGCGTTCTCGACGTATGCCAATCACAGTCTGAGACCCGGCGACATTCTCGAATTGGCCTCTCCTACCGGACAGTTCGGGTATCGAGCCGATTCCACGACGACACAGCGATACGTTGCGTTCGCGGCGGGCAGTGGAATCACGCCGATCATGTCCGTCATCGCCGATACCCTCGGCACGGAGCAGGACAGCCGCTTCACCCTCATCTATGGCAACAGGACTGTCGATTCGACGATGTTCCGAGCAGAAATCGATTCTTTGCAGTTGCGCTACGACGGTCGACTCGAGGTAGTTCACGTTCTGTCACGCGAAGCGGTAGTCAGCGACGGCGCGCTCTCCGGCCGCATCGATGCTCCCAAACTCGACACCTGGCTGGAAGGAGCACTTGCCCCGGGAACGGTCGATCGATGGTTCGTTTGTGGGCCGATAGCACTGGTGAAGACCATCTGCGACACCCTCGCCCGCTACGGCGTCGACTCCGAGCATGTGAATTCGGAGGTATTTCACGCTCCGGCGAACGTAGTCGAAGCACAGTCGAACGAGTTTCGGTCGGCGTCGGTGCAGTTCCGACTTCGCGGCTCCGAATACAGCGCCGAATTGTCGCCGGGAGAAACGCTACTGGACGTAGCACTCGCCCAACGCAGTGATACTCCGTACGCCTGCATGGGCGGTGCCTGCGGCACCTGTAAAGCAAAGGTATCGAGCGGAACAGTATCGATGGATTGCAACTACGCACTCCGCCGGTCCGAAGTCGACGCCGGCTATGTCCTAGCGTGTCAAGCGCACCCCACCAGCGCCGAAGTGCGGATCGATTTCGACGGCTAGGTGTTGCGGGTCACGAGGTAGCGGACTGTGGTTCAGACGATGGTTGACCACCCTTGCACTGTGCTCGGGGTGCGATGCCACCCTGAAGACATGCATCGGCCGATCTCGGAGTACGTCGAGGAGTGGCGTGTACCGTTCGTCGTCGTACACCCCGAACGGTTGGAGTGGACCATCGCACTCCTGGAGACCGGGGACTGCCGTGTCGACTCGAGCCGCGTAGTCGAGCCGCGTAGTCGATCCGACTGCACCGCGTCACCGGACTTGTCAGGCTCCCGACCACGAGCGCACAATTGGCCACCATGGCATTGATCTCGAAGGGCTTCGTGGGCCGCCGACGCGGCGACGACGGGCGTACTCCCCCCGGTCAGTATCTGACCAAGGATTTTCCTGTCCTCGCGATCGGGCCCGCACCCGTCGTCGCGACCGACAAATGGTCGTTCTCGGTCGCCACCGAACGCGGCGAAACCCGCAGCTGGACCTGGGACGAATTCGCGGCTCTTCCGCACGAGACTCCGACCGTCGACATCCACTGCGTCACCAAGTGGTCGAAGCTCGACACCACCTGGAAGGGCGTGAGCCTGGACGTTCTGCTGGACGGTCTCGATACCGATGCCGGCTACGTCGTGGTGCACGGCTTCGACGGCTACACCACCAATCTCCCCCTCGAAGACCTCAGGGATGGGAAGGCCTGGCTGGTCACCGAGTTCGACGGCGCTCCCCTGACTCGCGAACACGGAGGTCCTGCACGGCTTCTCGTTCCACATCTGTATTTCTGGAAGTCGGCGAAGTGGATCTCGAACATCGAGCTCACCGTGGAGAACGAGCAAGGCTTCTGGGAACGCGGTGGGTACCACGACTACGGAGATCCATGGCGCGAGCAGCGGTACCAGGGCGACTGACGTGACATCGGCAGCCGGGGCGAAACCCTGGCTCGTTGCCACGGCGGCGATCGTGCGGCGTGAGACACCCACCGCATCCACCCTCGTTCTCGACGTCGACGGATGGCCGGGCCATCTCGCCGGACAGCATGTGGACGTCAAGCTCACCGCCGAGGACGGCTACAGCGCGCAGCGAAGCTACTCCTTGGCGTCGGCACCCGACGGCACGTCGCGCATCGAGATCACGGTGCAGAACGTCGCCGACGGTGAGGTGTCTCCCTACCTGGTCGAGGCCGTCGAGGTCGGCGATCGCATCGAGATCCGCGGACCGGTGGGTCGATGGTTCGTCTGGCGGCCGTCCCAGCCCTCCGAGACTCCGTCTCCGCCGATCCTGTTGGTGGGTGGCGGTTCCGGAATCGTCCCGCTCCGCGCGATGGTGCGCGCCCAGGCGTCCGCAACCGGCGGACGGGTGCCGTTCCGGGTGCTGTACTCGGTACGCGAACCCGCGGAGGTCTATTTCGCCGACGAGTGGGCTCGCCCTCCGGCCGGCGTGGACGTCACCATGATCCACACGCGGCGTGCCCCTGCCGGCAATGCACGGCCACTCGGCCGCATCACGATCGAGGACCTCGACGCCCACGGATGGCCGGCGGAGTTCGAGCCGCGGTGCTACATCTGCGGCCCCACGAGCTTCGTCGACACTGTGGCCGACATGCTGGTGGAGCGGGGGCACTCGGCAGCGAACATCCGAACGGAGCGTTTCGGACCGAGCTGAGGTGCGGTGAATCAGACGATGCCGCGGAGGAATTCGATCTTGAGGCGGCTGTATTCGTCGGTCCACTCCGAATTCACCGACATGAACGAATGGTCCAGTCTTGCCTCGTTCTGGCTGTACAGGTTCAGGCGATTGGCGACGCCCACTCTGTCCAGTCCGGCGCTCAGTTCGGCTGCCTGGTCGGGGAAGGTACCGGTGTTGCCGTCGGAGATGAAACTGGGCGGAAAGTCGGCTGTGATGTTGTCGATGACGTTCGCCTGCGCCAGCACTGCTGCGTCGGTCGTGTCGAGGTAATTTCGGGCGGCGATGTCGAAGAAGAAACCGTTCGACGGGCTCGGTGATTGCGGTGCGCCCGCTCTACCGACATCGAGGGCAGCACTCTCGAACACGATCGCCTTCAAGGCACTTCGGTCCATGGTGGGTTCCATACCCAGTGCTCGCGCGTAGTCGGAATTGGTCTGCACGGTGGCGTAGTTGCCCACGATGTGGCCACCCGCGCTGGTTCCGGCGAGCACGACGCGACTCATGTCGAGTCCGTACCCGTCGGCGTTCGCTTCCAGAAACTGCATGGCCTGGCCCAGTTGGATTGTCTGCGTGGGGAATCGGTAGCTCGGCGCGAACGCGTAGTTCACCGACACCACGTTGTAGCCGGCGTCGAGCATGGGGCCGGCCCACGATGCACCGCCGGAATCTGCGCTGGGAGCACCATCCGTTTTGTCACCGACGATCCAGCCACCGCCATGAACAGTGACGTACGTGGGCCGGCCGACCGATGGATCGTCGTCGGCAATATAGATGTCGAGAAACGAATTCGGAAGCGTCGAGCCGTATTCGACGTCGTTGGTGAGTCGTGCACCGTCTACGACCGTCGTCGCTGTCTGCGCGTCGGGCTCGAAGGAATTGCTCTGCCCCAACGCATGCAGCGATCGGACCAGCGGTGCCGGATCGGCCGCCATGCCGACGACCGCGGCGGAGCCCACCAATGCAATCGTTGCGGCGACGCCGGCCGGGAGGGCGGTGGCAACCCTACGAGTGGAGGCCGCCGAACGGCCCGCCCACGCCGACGCGAGCAGATAGAAACCGAGCGCAACGGCCGCGGTCAAGGCTATGACCCACAGGGTGTGAAATCCCGTCACCAGCCATGCCACCTGGGTCACGACGGTGACCGACCCGAGCGACGTTCCTACGGCTACGTGCTTTCTGGCATCGGAAGCGACGAGACAGACTGCCACGACTGCCGCGGCGATTATCCACAACCCCACAGCGAGCTGCTGACGGATGAGGAGGAACTCGAGCCACGCGAGTACCACGCCGACACCGCCGGTGACCGCGAGCGCAGTCGTCCTCGCTCTCGTACGGCGCACTGCTCCGGCCTCGATGCCGTCCGGCACGGTCTTCTCCTTTGTTGTTCTCGAGTGCGTGACTACGCAGACGCGTGGCGTTGCCGGTGCAGTTCGCGAACGGTGTCGCCGAACTCGGCCACCGGCCCGTCCACCACGATGCCCGGGACGATCCGTTCGATGGGCAATGGCATGATTGCGAGTGGCGCAGCACCGAATTCTTGGAGCCACGTGAGCAATTGAGCCGTCGACGTGGCATAGACGATGCGGCCGAGTCCTACTATCCCGTGGCTCGCGGAGCACATCACGCAGTGTTCGCCGGAGGTGTAGACCGTGGAGGATCGGCGCTGATCGGCGTCCAGGTTGGTCGCAGCCCACCGAGACAGTGCGATCTCGGGGTGCCGAGTGGGATCGTTCAGGTCACCGACCCTGTTCCTGTCCTCGGCCAACAGCTCGCCGCTGTCCGACACCAGAACCGAGCCGAACGGATCGTTGCCCGTGCGCGCCGCCTCTGCCGCCAGATCCACAGCACGGGCCAGGAATGCACGGTCGCTCGAAGAGATGCTCACAAGGCACCGGTGCCGAGGATCGAAGTTTTCACGCCTCGACCGTACCGTCTCGAAACACACCGCCTGCTGGACCGTCGGATACGGCACCGCGGCTGGATACGGTCGGCGGGCGAGCTTCCGACGGTGTCGGGCGGTGTCCCACGGTGACGCAGCACCTCGTCGGACACGGATCATCCGTCCATATTTTCGCTCGTACAGTGTGGAGAAAACCCATGCCGCCCAGTATTGGCTTCCCATACTGTCGGCACCATGACCATCGATCGAGTACCGGTATCCGGCGGAGACATCGTCGTCGAAACACACCCCGGGACCAGTGAGCCCGTCCTCGTGGTGCACGGGGTCTCCAGCCAGCGCATGCTGTGGAGCTGGCTGCACGCGGAGTCGCCGCACCTGACCCTCATCGCACCGGATCTCCGCGGCCGAGGTGACAGTGTGGACGTCACGGGACCGTCATCGCTGACCCAGCACGCAGACGATCTGGACGCCGTCCTAAATGCATTGGGACTCGACTCCGTGCACGTGTGCGGAATGTCCATGGGCGGGTTCGTGGCGGTCGAGTTCGCAGCCCGGTATCCGGTCAGAGTGAAGAGCCTCGTTCTCGTCGACGGTGGCGTTCCGGTGGCACCGCCCGCCGGTCTCACCCGGGAGACCGTTGCGGCTGTGTTCGCGGACAAGATCGCTCGAACTCAGCAGCAGTGGAACAACATCGAGGATTACATCGAGTTCTTGGTGTCGACATCGCTGCCGCTGCTCGACCCCACCGACCCGCTGCTACGGACGTACGCCGAACACGATCTGGCCGACGGATCGATTCGCCTGTCGTCCGCTGCGGTCGTCGCCGACGCCACCGACGTGTTCTTCGGCGCTTCGCGGTTCGGAGAGTTGACGATGCCGATTCGATTCCTGCACGCGCAGTGGAGTGTTGGTGCAGATTCCGCGCCGATGTACTCGCCGCAGGACATCGACGCACTCGACCCGACGTCCATCACCCCGATGCCGGGACTCGATCATGCCGGGACGATCATGACTGCGGTCGGTGCCGCTGCAGTGGGAGCAACGATCGACGAGGCACTGCGCGGCGAATGACCACCCGATTCGTTACGAAAGGCGAAGTGTCGCATTGAGCGGCCACTCTTTCACGCTCGCCTAGGTTCGATCCCGAGCCAGAATTCGTTCGAGGTAGTCGAGGTCCTCCCGAAGCATCGAGATGGCCCGTTCGGGCCCCTCGGGTACGACGGGCTTGCCGCTGTCCTGAGCAACGGTGCGCAATGCCATGTCGGCGAGTTGGACGGCCACGCTCCGATCGGCGTCGGGATCACCGCTCTGATGCCACCAGGCAACCCAATTGAGCATGCCGATGATGCCGAGTGCCGCAGTACGCGGGTCGACCGGCCTGAACTCCCCTGCCTTGACGCCGCTTTCGACGACCGTCACGAACTCCTTGAGCACGTGCCGACGGCTCTGCTGGTAGGTCCGCGAAATCTCCTCGGGGAGATCGGCTTCCGACCTGATGATGAGCTTGAAACGGTCGGCGGTCGCAGCCTGGTTCAGAGCGATCGCGGTGGCCATCTTCCGAAGCTTCTCGGTGGGACCGAGATCGGATCGCTCGTTGATCTGGTGCAGAACTGCGGCCGGCGTCTCGGTGCTCTCACTGATCAGACGCGACAGCAACTCGTCCTTGTTCGCGACGTAATGATAGAGCGCCGGCCGGGTGAGGCCCGTTGCGTCGGCGATGTCCTGGAGGGTCGTACTGGCAAAGCCCTTCTCCGCGAACAACCGCGTGGCCTGGTCGAGAATCTGCTTCTCGACCAGCTCCCGGCGCGGATTCCGCGCCGCTGCCCGCTGTGAGTCCTCGCGTGTCATGACCGAAGAATAACCGTCGCTCTCGTCAACGACCGACAGACACGAGGTGGGTGCGCGCACCGACCAGACCTGCCACCGCGTCGGGCATGCACTCTTCCGGCACGTCGACGACGACGAGTGCCCCGGTGCTGCGCATCATTCGCTCCGCGACATCGAGTCGGGTCAGGACGCGATCACGCTCGCCGGACCCGGTCAACCACACCGTGGAGCTTGCCCTGCACTCGTCGACGATGGCCGTCGCCTTCTCGTTCCAGGCAGATTCGACGTCCACGGAGACCACCGTCGTCGTCGGATCGTCGCGAAGATCCGACGGGGCGAATCGGTCGGGAAACGACCGCCCACAGTGTTCGATGGGCCGCGAGAGGATCCACCGAGAGACGTCGACGGGAACCTCCGAGTCCGCGGGAACCTGCGCGTAGCTCGAGATTCCCTTCCACGCGACCTCGGGAGCAGACTCGAGAAACCGCTCTAGCCCGACCTTTCCGGCGCGCGTCATGTACGCCACCATCAGTTGCTCCACGGGCAGATCCATCCGCAGAGGGAAGGACTCCCACCACTGTTCACTGCGCACGGCAATCTGCTGGAGGTGTTCGACTGCGGGGCGACGCACCCGTTCGTACTCGGTGAGGGCATCGCCGACGGTCGCAGCCGACGCCAGTGCAGCATCGAGTGCGATGGCGTCTTCCATGGCCAACTTCGTTCCCGATCCGATCGAGTAATGGGCGGTGTGAGCGGCGTCCCCGAGGAGAACGACATTGTCCACCGACCACTTTCGGCACTTGACGGTTCGGAACTGCATCCACCTGGTCCGGTTTCCGATGAGCCTGTGATCCTGGAGGGTGTCGGCAAAGGCCGTCTCGAGGTAGCGCAACGACGCCTCGTCACTGTCGGTCGGATCGGTGGCAGCGGTCGTGACGTCGAAGCCCGCGCGGTGCCACGCGTCGAGATCCGTCTCGATCAGGAACGTACTGCGATCCGGCGCATAGGGATACGCGTGTGCGACGAAAGTGCCGTGCTCGGTGGTGACGGGTACAAAAATGGCGCTTGCCAGTGCGAAATCCGTTCCACACCAGAGGTAGAGGCCGGTTCCGGTGCTGATGTCGGTGCCGAACCCCGGGTCTGCCGTTCGCGTTGCGCTGTTGATTCCGTCCGAGGCAATGACGAGGTCGACATCGAGATCGCCCGGTTCACGGCGTTCGCCGAATTCGAGCCGAACCCCTGCGTCACGCGCTTGCTCCTGCAGGACGGACAGCAGCGAGGTACGGGCCACAGCGAGCAGATCACCGTGGGCCAAGCGGGCGATCGACTCCCCCACCTGCATCGACATCTCGTGTGAATACGACTGGGCGACAATTGCATCGAGTGATGCAGCGTCGGCCCGACGTAGATTCCGCTGCGTCCGTGAGGCGAGGCCGACTCCGAACCCGAACGTGGTGTCCGGTGAACTCTGTTCGTAGACGGTGATCTCCGCGTTGGGATTGGACAGTTTCAGCAGCCGCGCGGCGTAGAGGCCACCTGGGCCCCCGCCGATGACTGCGACGCGGTCGAGTTTCATTGTTGCCTCTCGAGCTTCGCGGCGATGTCCAGCCGCAAACGCTTCTTGTCGATCTTGTTGACGTTGGTTCGGGGAAGCGCGTCGAGCCATTCGAGGCGCTCCGGCCATTTGAACTTGGCCACACCGAGTCCCGTGAGGTGGTCCTGCACGTCGGCCATCGTCAACGGGGCCCCGTCGGTGACGAGATACGCGCACGTCTTCTCGCCGAGTCGAGGGTCGGGCATCGCGACGACGGCCGCGCCCACGATGGCCGGATGGTCGAGCAGTAGAAGCTCCACCTCCTCGGCGTTGATCTTCTCGCCGCCGCGGTTGATGAGGTCTTTGATGCGCCCCTCGATCGTGACGTACCGCTCGCCGTCGACGACGGAGATCGAAGCCAGATCGCCGGTTCGGTAGAAGCCGTCGGAGGTGAAGGCAGTCCGATTGTGTTCGGGGGCACCGAAATACCCGGTGATCGTGTACGGGCCACGGCAACACAATTCGCCGACTTCCCCGTCGGGTAGCTCGATCTCCGTGCCGGGATCGAGAATGCGCACCTCGTCCTCGGCGCAGACAGGAGTACCGACTGTGGTGATTCGAGCGTCGCGAGGGGCGGCGACAGGGGTGACGGTGAGCAGGCCCTCGGACATCCCGAACAGTTGACCCGCCCAATGATCTCCGCCGTCGTCGACGCGGTCCATCAGTGCCGGTGAGACTTTGGCACCGGACAGGATCACGTGCCGCAGACGCTCACGCACGCGATCGAACTCGGGGCTCGACACGGCCTGGTAGTGACCGTGGCCGATCAACACCTCGGTGGCCTCCGCGCGCTCCATCAGGTCGAACGCCGATCCGACGTCGGCGGTCGCGAGTACCAGGCACGCGCCCACCGAATGCGAGGCGTGCAGACCGCAGGCGATCCCTGCGTTGTGCACGATGGGGATCAGATGGGCGACGCGGCTGTCCGCGGTCCACTCGAGCCGTTGGGCGTACATGAGTGCGTTGTTCCAGTACTCGGCATGGATCCGTGGGATGACCTTGGGCACTCCCGTTGTCCCTCCGGACAATTGAAATGCAACCACATCCTCGGGATCCGTCTCCGCCTCGATGGCCTCGACGAGAGCTCGGGCCTCGGTGGGATCGATGCCGCGCCCGAGGTCTTCCAGCCGCAGTTCGTCGGTCTCCACCGCCCCGACCGTCACCACGTGGCGAACGGTCTCGCTGCCCGCGGCATGTTCGTGCGCGAACGAGACCAGATCGAACGACGGCAGGCCGGCCTCGACCACATGCGCGACCGCGCCCACCGCCGCACCGATGTGCGCGATCTCGTGCATTCGGTGCGCGGCCAGCGTGGCGACCGGAACCAGTCCGGCCTTGATGCAGCCGTACCAGGCCAGCACCGTCTCGAGCCGGTTCGTCATCTGGAACAACACAGGGTCCAGGCGCGTCAGTCCCAGTCGAATCAATCCGGCAGCGACGGCGTCGGTACGACGGTCGAGTTCGGCGAACGTCATCGAACCCTCGGCGCTGATGATCGCGAGCCGGTCGGGATACCGAAGAGCGATGTCGTGGAACCGGCGACCTGTGGGCAGTGGACTCCACGAACCACTCCGGCGGTAGTGCTGCGCGCGATCCTCCGGGTATCCCACCAGCCGGCCGTCCCAGTCCGAGTGGGTCGCCTCGGCGGTCACCGTCATCGTTCGGCCACCGCTGGAAGCAATCGAGAGATCTCCAACGAATGATCGGGGTGATCGGCCGGGACGATTCCCGAGTACACGGCAGTCCAGCATCCCGGGCAGCACAGCTGACGGAACACGATGGGCGTGTCGACGTAGATGGACGGATCCGACGTCACCTGCGGCCCCGCCGCCGAGGACGGCCCCTCGTAGCGAGCCAGATCCAATACGCCGCTGGTCTTCTCGTCACCGAGCAAACGACCGCACTGTGCACAGGCGATGACCCGAACGTCTCCGACGGTCACCTCGGACAGGTTGTCGTCAAGACGTCTGGCCAGCGAGAGATCCATGATGGGAGCATCGGAGTGCTCAGTGGAACGCGTGCGCCGTTCGTCGATCATGTCTCGACGTCGTCGTGCAGTTGCTGCCTCGTCGACCTTTCCCGCGTCGATCACCACGCCGTAGACGACGTTCGCCCCCTCCGCGGTGACCTTGCCCTCGCGTAGGTCCACGACCACAGCCGCCGGATCGCGGTGCAGCGGATCTCCGTAGCCGCCGCCTCCCTGCCAATGCATGTACAGCACCTCACCGGGAGCGACATAGCTTTCGGCGTAGCACGCGCCGAATTCCTTTCCGCCGCCGAGCTCGTCGAGGGCTCCGGGAATCTTGCCGGCTGCGAACTGCTCGATGACGTCGGTACTGCGCGCCAGGATTTCGAGTCCGGTGTTGCCGGGATATCCGCCGGCGAGGCCGTTGTTCTGTGCCACGGCTTTACCCGCCGAGGCGAGGACGAGGCCCATCGGGAGTGAGGTGCCGTACGGCGTGACAGCGAGCGATGCACTGACGCCTCCGCGTTGACGACCGGGTCCACCGGAGTCGGGCTCTTCACGACGCCACAGAGTCAGCAGCGGGTAGAGGAACTCGGTCATTTCCGTATCGGGGATGCGCCCCATCGGAATACAGAAGAGTCCGCCGGTGTCCATGCCGTCTGCCGTCGGGCGTGCGCCGTAACCGCCTGCCATCGGTTCCATCATGATGTTGAGGAACGGAACGGGTTGTTCCCCGCGTTCGTCGAGGCCTGCGATCACGGCGGTGTCCCAGGTACCGCAGCACGCAGCCTGCACGCTCTTGCCGAGGTCGACCGATCTGTCGAGCATCTGCGACAGGCATTCGGCGATGAGTGTTCCGGTCAGCCAAGCAGGTCCGATGGGACCACGGCTGACCGCAGCCGGGAAGCTCGCGTTGTTGATAGTGCCTTCTTCGGAGACCAGATCGAAGCATCGCATCAATCCGCCTGCAGACCAGGGAATGTCACCCGCGAGGATCGGAAGCAACGCGAGCATGACGCCGCCGCGCATGCCCGCGTACGTGCAGTTGATGACGCCCGTCTGCTTGTCGGTGCCGGTGAAGTCGAACGTGAGATGGTCGTCGGTCTTGCTCATCGCCACGGTGATCTTGTGAACCTCGCGGTCACCGGTGTGCGACTGGTCCTGGTAGCCGGTGGCCTTCCAGGTCCCGTCGGGGAGCGAGGAGAGCTTGCTGCGCAGTCGTCCTTCGGCGTCGGTCATCATGCGCTTCATGACGGCTTTGACGGTGTCGGCACCGTACTGCTCGATGACCGCAAGCATGCGGTTGCGGCCGACGGTGTTCGCGCCGATCTTGGCGCGCAGGTCGAGCCCGACCAGCATGGGAACGCGGGAGCGTCGAACCCAGAGATCCGCGATGTCGCGTTGTAGCTCGTAATCGCGGACCACCTTGACCGGTGGAGTCGGAAGCGATTCGGAGAACACGTCTTTCGCCGACGGATCGAACGATCCCAGGCCGGAACCACCGAGGTCGGGTTCGTGGCAGATCGCACTGGTCCAGGCGAACAGCTTGCCCTCGTGGAAGATGGGTTGGTAGACGATGACGTCACTCTGATGCAGTCCCCCGCCGACCCATGGGTCGTTGCACAGGAACATGTCACCCGGCGCGATTCCGGGGTTGGTGGCACGGTGTTGCAAGGTCCAGTAGATCGCCAGGTCGACGGCTCCGACGAGCATGGTGTTGTAGAGGCCCACCTGAACCTCCTGTCCCAGTTCGTCACTGATCGCGAAGTCGAAATCGTTCGCGTCGGTGACGATGGGTGAGCCCGACATTCGTTTGAGTGCCTCGCCCATCTCGTCGGTGACCGACCAGAGTCGGTGTCGGATGACCTCGTAGGTCAGCGGGTCGAGCTCGTCGATCTGCTGCTGGGTGACGGTGTGCACCGGCAGCGTCGGTGGCAGGGTGCGGGCGAGGGCGTCGGGGTCGACGGGGCGGGACGAGAAGATCTCGGACCCGGGAATTGCGGATGTCATGGTTCGGTTCTCCTGTGGTCTCAGCCGGCGACGATGTTGAGGTTGCCGAGGCGGTCGACAGTTCCGGTGGTGCCGTGCGGGACGACGACTGTGGTCGTCGGGACTTCGACGATGGCGGGGCCGGCGAGCACGTGCCCGGCGGCGAGCTTGCTGTAGTCGTAGATGTCGGTGTCGACGTAGCCGATTCGGCCGTCCAAGTTGACTTTTCGGGTGCCGATGCGAGCGACCGAGGCGTCGGCGGAGTCGGCCGACTTCAGCTCGGGGAGCGTCGGTGAGAACGGCAGGACGCCGGTTGCACGCACGCGGTAGGTGATCGCCTGAATACCTGCTTCACGGAAACCGCTGTCCTTCCCGTACAAGTCTGCGTAGCGCTGCTCGAAGAGGTCGGACGCGTGTGCGACGCTCGACGAGTCGAGCGAGCCTTCGGGAATGGTGGTGGCAACCTCTGCCAACTGCATCGTGTACCGCATGTCGATTTCACGTTCGACCTGGACAGACGTGAAATTGAGTCCTTGTCGACCGAGGGCTTCACGGACTCGCTTCTCGAGGCCGTCGAAATTAGCTTCTGCGCGAGCAGGATCGAGCGGCATCGCCGCCGGGTCGGACAGCTCGGCCGCGAGGACGATGTTCGACGACGCAAGACCGTAGGCCGAGAACGCCGATGCCACCTGCCCGAGCGGAACGATGACTTCCTTGACGCCGACTTCGGCGGCATAGGCAGCGCAATGCGACGGGCCGGCTCCACCGAATGCGTAGAGAACGAAGTTGCGCGGATCGTGCCCGGCTTCGACGACGGTCTTGCGCAGAAGGTCGCCGGTCTGTGCGTTCTGGACGGCATAGATCGCGGCGGCTGCGTCCTCGATCGACAGACCGAGCGGTTCCGCGATGCGGCGTCGAATGGCCTCGCGCGCCAGCTCTTTGTCGAGTGGTTTGCGACCACCGAGCAATCCGCGTTCGGGGAGGATCCCGAGGACGAGATTGGCGTCGGCATTGGTGGGTTCGGTGCCACCCTGTCCGTAACAGGCAGGTCCGGGTACCGCCTGGGCGCTGTGCGGCCCGATCTGGAGGTTGCCGCCGGCATCCACCCACGCGATGGCACCGCCACCGGAGCCGATGGCGTGCACCTGCAGCGTGGGCACGTTGATCGGGTGGTGATTGATGATGGTGCTCGACGCACGCACCGGCTCACCGTCCACGACGAGGCCGACGAGGAAGGTGGTGCCGCCGACGTCGGTGGCGATGATGTTCTTGTGACCGAGCTGTTTTCCGAGTGATACCGCACCGACCACGCCGCCGGTCAACACGGACCCGACTGTGCTGATCGCGTTCTTCGGGGCCTCGGCTGCGGCAACGGCACCGCCGTTGCTCTGCATCACCAGGAGTGGGCCGGCGAGGTCGAGGGCGCGAAGCTTCTTTTCCAACGAGCCGAGGTAGTCGCGCAATCCCGGGCCGATCTGGGTACTCATGATCGTCGTCGCGTTACGCGCGAACTCACGGATGCGCGGGCTCACCTCGGAGGACAGCGAGACGAACATGTCGGGGTCGATCTCGTGGACCAGCTCACGAATGCGCTGCTCGTGCACAGGGTTACGGAACGACCAGAGCAGCGAGACCGCGATGCCGGAGACGCCGTCGTCGACGAGGCTTCGGATGGCGACGCGCGCGGACTCCTCGTCCAGCGCGACGACGACCGTGCCGTCACGGTCGAGGCGTTCGGTGACCTCGAGTGCGTGTCGCTTGGGGACGAGACCGTGGGACTTGCTCTGTCCCAACACGTTCTGCAGTTGCTCGGGAGAGCCACCGAGGTAACGGCCCTCCACGTTCATGATGTAGATCGAATCCCGATGCCCCTTGGTGGTCAGGAATCCGACCGGCGGAACGTTGCCCATCACCAGAGCATTGAGCGAGGACGTGGTGCCGTGCGCGATGTGGTGGGTGTTCGCGAGCATTTCCTGCACCGGGCATCCGAGTTGTTCGGCCAACGCTTCGAGAACGTCGATGACCCCCTGGGAATAGTCGGGTGGAGTCGAGGGCGCTTTTGCAGCGACCACGGTGCCGGAACTGTCGTCGAGTACTGCGTCCGTGAACGTTCCGCCGACGTCCACTCCGATCACATAGGTCATGCCGGTGTGCTCCTTAGGTCCGAGTCGAAGACGTTCTGGCGTGTGAGAGCGAAACACCCTCGAACACTGCTTACGTCTGCGTCGAGTATTCGACGTGACCGACGACATGTCAAGCATGAATGTGAGTGCTGCCACTTCCCTCGATACTGCCCGACCGGACACCCGGATTCGATTCCCCAGCTCCAGGCCGCTTGACGAATCGTCGCAAACGTCGAATACTCGTCATCAGCGTCAATTACCGAAAGGCAGTTCATGAGTATTCATCGTGTGGGCTTGGTCGTACCGAGCTCCAACGTCACCGTGGAAACGGAGATGCCCGCCCTGTTGGCGCGACATCGAGATGCCCGGTTCTCGTTCCACTCCTCGCGCATGCGCATGCAGGCCGTGTCGCCGGAGCAATTGCGGGCCATGAACGCCCAGCGCGAACGATGCATCCTCGAGTTGGGCGATGCCGGAATCGACGCAATTCTCTACGCGTGCCTCGTCGCCCTCATGGTCGCGGGACCCGGGGAACACCAACGGGTCGAGGGGCTGATCGCGGAACAACTCGCCACGGGTGGATCCGATGCAGCCGTCAGGTCGAGCGCGGGCGCTCTCGTGGAAGGCCTGCGGGCTCTGGACGCGAAGAACATCGTTCTGGTGACGCCGTACATGCGACCGCTCGCGGAGAAGGTGGTCGAGTACATCGAGGCCGAGGGCATTCGCGTCCTCGACTGGCGTGCACTCGAGGTCTCCGACAACGCCGAAGTCGGCTGCATCCCAGGCGAACGAGTCATGGACGCGGCACGGTCCCTGGATCTCACAGGTGCCGACGCCCTGGTGATTTCCGCGTGCGTACAGATGCCGTCCCTACCGCTCGTCCAGGCTGCCGAGGACGAGTTCGGCATCCCCGTTCTGTCGGCCGCGACGGCAGGTGCCTACAGCCTGCTCCGTGCGCTGGACCTACCCGTCGATCTCCCGGACGCCGGCTCACTGCTCCGGGCAGACGCCGTCGTCACCTCGTAGATCGTCACTTTCGTAGAGAGGAAATCTTCATGTCCGACTTGCCACACAAGGTCCGGGGCGTCGACCACGTCGCCTACCCCACGTTCGATCCGGCGGCAACGGTCGAGTTCTATCGCGACGTGCTCGGCTTCCCCGTCGTCCACTCCATCTGCGCCGCAGGGTGGGGCCCGGAGAAGCATCCCGACTTCATTCACTTCTTCTTCGACATCGGCAACGACGACCGACTCGCGTTCTTCTACTACTTCGGCCTCGAACCGTTCGACGGTGGACCACAGGGTGATTCCTATTCACGCTTCGCCGAGGACGTACCGATCTTCTTCATCCGCTCGCGTCACCTGGCAATCCACGTCGACAGCGAAGAAGACCTGATGGAATACCGGCGGCGGCTGGACGGCAGCGACTGGCCCGTGGAGATGCAGATCCAACACGAGACGATCGAGTCGATCTACACACACGATCCCAACGGCTACATGATCGAGCTCACCCGCGCGATGCGTCCGGTCACGCCGCAGGAAGACCTCGACGCGAACCTCACGATCGACGCCCTGATCGACGTCGTTCGCGGACCCGACCCGAGCATGGCGAACCTGTTGACCCGCAAGGCCGAACTGATCGTCGAACGTGCGGCCGACTGGTCGGCCGAGAACGAGGTGGGGGTTTCGTGACCACGTTGTACGTACTCGACATTCCCGAGAACACCACTATCGCATCGGTGGCCGACATCGACCCAGCCGTACGCGTCGACCACGTCGGCCCGTACTTCCGCATAGTCTCGGACGGGGACATCGTCATCGATCGTCGGGCCACCGGATGCAGGCACGCCGTCTGGTACAGCAGCGTCTCCGGGCTGTCGCAGTCTCGAATCACACAGTGGGACAAAGACGCCCTGCGCGTCGAGCAGTCATGACTCGGACCCGACTCGGCGCAGGCCGGTACATCGATGCCGCCGAGGCTCCGTCGAACACGGTGACCTCGGCGCACGAGCTCACCACCGCGGACGGCGCCAAGGTCAGCGGTGTGTTGCGCACGGTCCCCGGTGCCGAGACGGTCGTTGCCCTGATGCACCCGAGACAGGACCTGACGCATCACGTTCTCGTGCCCGAGTTGCTCGCCCGCGGATACGCAGTGTGGACTCAGGGCACGCGATCGGTGAACAACGACATCTCCCTGGTGCACGAGCAGGCATTGCTCGACGCCGCCGCCGGGCAGGTGTTCCTACGCTCGCGCTCCTTCGATCACGTTGTGACGCTGGGACACTCGGGCGGTGGCACCCTGTTCGCGTTCTACCACGAGCAAGCCGGTCTCGCGCCCGGGGATCGGCTGGCGGCAACGCCTGCAGGTCGACCGATCGACCTCGCGTCCGCGGAGATGCCAGTGCCGGACGGTGCGATATTCATGGCTCCGCACCCCGGACAGGGTGCGCTGCTGCTGCGACTGATCGATCCGTCCGTCGTCGACGAATCGGACCCCATGTCCGTCGACCCGGCACTCGATCCCTTCGACACGGCGAACGGATTTGTCGACGTACCTGAAAGCTCCACCTATTCCACCGATTTCGTTCAGAGGTATCGCGCCGCTCAGCTCGAGCGAGTCGCTCGGCTCGACGCGATCGCGCGGTCACGGGTCGCCGAAGCATCCGCTGCCCGACGGCGTTTCGAGACAAGCGGCAATCCTGCCGATCGTCGAGATGCGTTGGCACCGAGATTACTGACCGTCTATCGAACCGACGCGGACCTGAGGTTCATGGACCAGTCGCTGAGCCCCAACGCTCGCCCCTACGGTTCGTTGTTCGGCCGACGGCCGGATCTGACGAATTACGGACTCGTCGGTTTCGCTCGCTTGTCGACGCCGGATGCCTGGCTGTCGACATGGTCCGGTCCGAGCTCCAATGCCGACTTCGTTCGGTGCGCACCGTCGGTCACGGTCCCGTCGTTGTTCGTCGAATTGACCGGCGATCAGGCGTGTTTTCCGGAGGACGCGTCGAGGATGGTCGAGGCTCTGGGCTCAGTGGACAAGTCCCGCGTAGCGATCGAGGGCACCCACTTCGGTGGCCCCATTCGCGACGGCGCGCCCACCGGCGCTTCTCTGGCCGCCGCCGACATCGGTGCCTGGTTGTCCCGACACTTCATCTGACCCTCTCGCGAGCGGAATATCATGTCACGTAACACTTTTTCTCCCGTCGTTGCGCTGTGCCTGGCGGCCTTGACGTTGGAGGGGTACGACCTTCTGATGTACGGAACGGTGGTGCCGTCGCTGCTGGCGTACGAGCCGTGGGATCTGGATCCGGCGACCGTCGGTGTACTCGGATCCGTGGTGGGCGTCGGCATGTTGGTCGGGGCACTGGCCGCTGGCAGCATCGCAGATCGCTGGGGTAGACGACGTGCCTTGATCGCCGCGGTCGCTTTGTTCTCGGCCGCAATGGGATGCTGTGCACTTGCGCCCTCGCCCGAGATGTTCGGAGCAGCGCGATTTGTCGTCGGCGTCGGGGCAGGAGTTCTGATGCCGACCGCGGCGTCGATGCTGATCGAATTTTCCCGGCTCGACACCAGGGCACGAACGGTCGCACTGGGATTCGTGGGCACCAGTGTCGGCGGTATCGCGGCCGGAATCCTGTCCCTGTGGCTCGTTCCGGAGTTCGGCTTCCGAGCGATGTTCGCGGCTGGAATGATCCCGGCGTTGTTGATTCTGCCGATGATGGTCCGATATCTCCCCGAATCGCCCGCTTTCCTGAACTCGCAGGGCAGGAGCGATGCGGCACAGACGATCTCGAATCGGTACGGTCTCGCGGAGGTAGAGGAGAACCCCGGCAGTGATCCGACATCGACTGATCGCGGAATCGGTGCGCTGTTCACCGCGAACCGTGCGCGAGTGACGTTGTCCTTCTGGGTGATGACCCTGTTGTGTCTCCTCGTGTTGTTCGGCGTCGCGACCTGGTTGCCTGCGGTGATGCGATCGGCCGGATACCCGCTCGGCGCAGCACTGTCGTTCCTGCTGGTGCTCAACGTGGGCGGTGCAGTGGGCGCGCTCGGCGGCGCCTATCTGGCGGACCGGTTCGGAATCAAACCTGTGACTACCCTCGGATTCCTCAGTGCAGCAGTGTCGTTGGCACTGATTGCGACCACTCCCCCGATCTGGATCGTGTACGTTCTGGTGCTGATCGCAGGAATGGGAACGACCGGGACGCAGATCCTGCTGAACACCTTCATCGGAAGTTACTACCCCGTGTCGTGCCGAACCACAGGACTGGGCGTCGCACTCGCGGTGGGACGACTCGGCGCGATCGTCGGTCCCACGTACGGCGGACTGTTCGTTGCCGCCGGCGCGGGAACCAGCACTCAGCTGTTGGCTTTCGCCTTGCCTGCGATCATCGGTGCCGGTGTGACGATTCTGATTCCGGCTGGACGGCGTTTGTCGGCCGCCGCGGCGACTGTCTCCACCCCCAGCGGTCGGTCAACCGGCCGACTGTAGCGCGGATAGAAACATGCGCAGATCCGCCGCAAGGCGCACCGGCTCCTCCATCGCCGCGAAGTGACCACCGAGATCCGGGACCTCCGTCCAGTGCACGATGTCGAACTCCTGTTCCGCAAGGTGCCTGATGCCGATGTCGTGCGCGAACATGATGGCACCCACCGGTTGTGACGGCTTTGCCTTTGGACCGTCCCAAGCCCCTCCGTCCGCCGCGTAGACGGTGTAGGCGGCGCTACCGGCGCTCCGCGTCAACCAGTACAGGGTGACGTGGGCGAGAATCCGGTTGCGGCCGAGAGCACCGTCCGGTTCCTCGTCGAACGGGTAGGTCCACGCGCGGAATTTGTCCAGCATCCACGACAACTGACCGATGGGACTGTCCGTCAGAGCGGCACCGATCAGTTGTGGACGCGTCGACTGGATGGAGATGTACCCGAACTCCGACTCCATGAACTCGCCCACGCGCCGGTAACGGTCCAATTCGGTTTCGCTGCAACGCTTCTGTTCTGCCTCGTCGGGTTCCTGGAAGGGTGCGCCGATGGACCCGTTGACATGTATGGCCGTGCAGTGCTCCGGATCGAGACGACCCATCGCCGGTGCGACTCCTGCACCGTAATCGCCGCCCTGCACCACATAGGAGCCGTATCCGAGGAAGCTCATCAACTCCACGAACGCCTGTGCGACGCGATCGGTACTCCACCCGTCGCCTGCCAGCGGCGTGGAGAAAGCGAATCCTGGGACCGATGGCACGATAACGTCGAATGCCTGGAGGTCGGCGTCGTCCGGCTCGGTGAGTAGTGGAATGAGGTCGAGGAACTCCAGGTACGACCCCGGCCACCCGTGACACAGCAGCACTGGAGTCGAGTCGGAGCGCGAGGACCGCACGTGCAGGTAGTGGATACGCTGCCCGTCGATCTCAACCATGAATTGAGGGAACGACGCGAGCCGCTTCTCCACCTCTCGCCAGCTGAAGTCGTCGACCCAGGTGCTCGCCATCGAACGAAGCACGGACACAGGGACTCCGGTACTCCAGTCGTCGGTACCGAGGGGCTCGGGCAGACGTGCGTCGCGAACACGTCGAACCAAGTCGTCGAGCTCCGACTGCGGGACGTCGACAACAAACGGGATGGGAGGCTCAGTGATTGTCATGATGTCATCATGAGACCTATCGCGGACAGCTACGGTCCGCAATCACGACCGATCGGCCGCGCGACTCGATCGGGCCCACTTCCACACCTCACCCACCGAACAGTGCACTCAGCGCCGGTCCTACGTCGCGGTAGGTCTTGATGGTCCGTATACGTCCGTGACCTATGCGAGCGAGATCCCGTCCGAGGTCGACGTCCTTCTCCCCGGACGTGTCCAGCAATACATCGAGGCGCGGAATTCTCGCCGCGGTCGGTCGCGGATCGGGACCGGCATTGTGGACGCAGTCCGAGAGCAGAAGAACCCGCGCATCGGGGGCGGATACCGTGCGCAGGAGCCCCGCCGCGGTCTCGAGCGCGAACTGCACATTGGTCAGCCCCCGCGCCGGGATGCGGAGAACGGTGTCGAGAATTCCCAGCGGGGTCCGTGAGTCGCCGAATCGAGTCAGTACGGCCGCGTCGGACCAGAACGCGACGACAGCCAGGTTGTCTCGATTCATCTCATTGGTCAGAGCGCCGACGGTCGCGGCCGCAGTCCGTACCCGTTCACCTTTCATCGACCCGGAGATGTCGACCACCAGCACGATGGAATGTTTGGTGTGACGGCGTTCTCGGACGACGATGTCATCCTCTTCGGGTATCGGGTTTGCCGCCAACACGTCCAGAGTGCGGTCGAGATCGATCTCGTCACTGCCACCTCGGTAGCGCAGAGACGTCAGCTCGCCGGCACCACGTCGCGCGCGTGCATCGAGCCGTGGACGTCGAACTGCCAAACGCGCCGCGATCTTCCGGGCGCGGGCCCGCGTCGCGGCGTCGGCAGTCGACTCGTTCTCGGTCGCGTCGTTCAGCGGAATCACTTCGGCCGATTCCTCGGTGAACCCGGGTGCCGACGGGTTGTTCTCACCGACAGCCTTACCCGGCTTGCTGCGCCCCTCGGCGATCAGCACCGCACCGCTCCCGCCGCCCGGACGGAACACCGACGGTGACTCCGTCAGCTGTTTCGGCCTGCGTCGCAACGGCTTCAGAGTCCCCGACGACCGACGGGTCCCCGGTCGTGTGATCGGCGATTCGACCTCGACGGCTCTTCAACCAGGTGCCGCCGCGGCGGGGTGCAACACGAAGTGGTCCTGCCAGATGGTGTGCAAAATCGATTCTGCTGGTACGTCGGATGTCTCGTCGACGTGAATGCGCCCGGAGAGGGCCACGTACATCGCGTCGAGCATCACCTGCTGGTAGTCCTCGGGTAGATCTCTGGGTGGATCGATGTCGGTGGAGAGGGGAAGGTTCACTCCCCGCAGCTCTGCCAGTTGCTGTGCGACGAGGGTGAGATCGATTGCCCCGCGCACACTGCTGCCCTGGACGATGTCCTCGTGCTCACGCGTCATCCGGGTGATGGCTACCGCGTCGGCAACGATTCGTACGGAGTCGGATTCGCTGCGTAGGCCCACGATGCCGCGTTCGGCTTCGGCATCCTGGTAGCCGATGGCGAGGCGACAGAGGCGGTCGTGGACGCTCGTCGAGAGCCGCGTCGTGCCGACGTTGTCGTAGGGATTCATCGATGCCACGAGGCGGAACGTCGGTAATGCGTGGACGGTTCCCACGCGCGGGATCACGATACGTCGTTCCGCCATCGCGGTCAGAAGCGTGTTCAGGGTGTCCTCGGGTGCGCGGTTGAACTCTTCGATGTAGAGGAAACCGCCGGTGCGCATCGCCTCGATCAGCGGTCCCGGTACGAAGTTGTCCTCGCTGTAATCCTCGCGAAGAACCCGAGCCGGGTTGTGGTGCCCGACAATTCGAGCCGGTGTCAGATCGGCGTTGCCCTCGACGAAGAACAGTGGAATGGCCCACTCGGACGTGATCGCGTCGAGCAGAGTGCTTTTGCTGGTGCCGGGCGGACCCTCGAGGAGCAGGTCGCGCCCGGCCGCGACCGCTGCCAACAGGAGATCGAGTTCACGATCTCGACCGACGAGGTGCGTCGCAATCCGGCGGCGCACCTCACCGATCGACGCAGTGCCGGTCATTTGACGGTGTACCCCGCATCGACCGGAAGCGTTGCACCCGTGATGTATCGAGCATCGTCCGAGACCAAGAACGCTATGGCGTTCGAGATGTCGATTGCCTCGATCCACGGAACCGGCAATGTGTTGGTGCTCTGGAAGATCGGTGCCGACTTCTCTCGGGACGGGTTCGGATCATCGGGCGCGAACAACCCCCATGTCTTGGGATTCTGGATCATGACGGTGTCCACGCCGGTCGGGTGAACCGTGTTCACGCGAATACTGTGTTGGCCGAATTCGTTTGCCAGAGTGCGCATTATGCCGACGACACCATGCTTGGCCGCGGTGTAGTGCACCGTGTTCGGTGTACCTTTCAGTCCGGCCGTCGAACTCGTCAACACGATGGAACCACCGCGGCCGCCTGCGATCAGATGCGGCAGTGCAACTTTGCAGGTGTTCCAGACGCCGGTGAGGTTGACGTCGATCATGTTCTGCCACGCGTCGTCGGTGATGTCGAGGGCAGGCGCGATCTCGAACACTCCTGCGTTGCCCAGGACGATGTCGAGGCGGCCCAGTTCGGCGACGCCGTCGTCGACGGCCTTCCTCAGCGCGGCCGAGTCGCGAACATCGGCCTTGGTGGCCACGATCCGTCGGTCGAGCGCCTCGACCTGCTTCACCGTTTCGGCCAGATCTGCGTCGTTTGCCGGTGGATACATTTCGATGGTGTCGACCGGTCCACACAGGTCGACGGCAATGATGTCCGCACCCTCCTGAGCGAGGCGTATCGCGTGACTTCGCCCCTGACTGCGAGCGGCACCGGTGATGAACGCGACCTTACCTTCCAACTTTCCCATGTCCGTCTCCTACTTCGCCAGAAAGCCGGCGTCGACGGGCAAGGTGACGCCGGTGACGTACCTGGCATCGTCGGACACGAGCCATGCGATCGCGTTGCTGATATCGATCGCTTCGATCATCGGTACCGGAAGCAAATTGCCGAGCATGGCTGCGGCATCGGGGTTTTCGGTGAGGAACTTCTGCATGACATCGTTGACGACCATCGGCGTGTTCACTCCGGTCGGGTGCACGGTGTTGACGCGTATGGAGTACTGGGCAAGCCAATTCGTGAACGTGCGCATCAGACCCACGACCGCGTGCTTACTGGCCGCGTAGCCGTCACCGGCACCGGACCCGTTGCCGCCCGCACCGGAAAGGCCCTGCGTCGAACTGGTCAACACGACCGACCCGCCCTGACCCTTGTCGATCATGCTCGGAACCCCGATCTGAACGGTGTTCCACACACCGAACAGATTGACCTCCACAACATCGCGAAAAGTCTTCACTTGGTCCGGGTTCTCGGCACCCTGCGGTGCTATCCCGGCGTTCGCCAGAATGATGTCGATCGGACCGAGTTCGGCCACCGCGGAGTCCACCGCCGTTTTCAGCGCGTCGTAATCGCGGACGTCGGCTTCCTTGGCGACGATTCGCCGATCGAGAGCCTCGATTTCCTTCACTGTCTGCGCGAGGTCCTCCGAGGTGGCCATCGGATACGCGACCGTATCGATCTGTGCGCATATGTCGACTGCGATGATGTCGGCACCTTCTTGCGCGAGACGAAGCGCGTGACTACGCCCCTGTCCACGTGCGGCACCGGTGATGAAGGCTACTTTCCCGTCGAGCTTTCCCATGATCGAACTTCCTTGATCGTCGGATGAAAACGGCACGAGCGCAGAACGATTCGACGAATGGCCGAGCACGTTCGCGGCGGTATGTCCGATTTGCGGGACATGAATCGACGTTATATGACACCCAGTGCAGATGTGGCCGAATTACTTGAATCGTTGTCGATTTACGTTCGGCGGACAGGAGAACAGAACGACCGATTCAGACGTGCACGCGAAGTGAAGGATCGAAGTGAATTGCGCGCCGAGCCCTCACGTACTCTGTCGCCGCTGCAGGTCGTCGCCGCGTTCGAGCGCCGCGCGGATTCGGCCGAGCAGCGCAGTGGCGTCACGGAGG
This sequence comes from Rhodococcus sp. 14-2483-1-2, assembly GCF_002259405.1. Taxonomy (GTDB): domain Bacteria; phylum Actinomycetota; class Actinomycetes; order Mycobacteriales; family Mycobacteriaceae; genus Rhodococcoides. The sequence goes on from NZ_NPFW01000003.1 coordinate 78,890, forward strand.
GTGCGTTGCTCGGCCGGCGTCAGGTCGGCGAGTATCTGCACAAGAAGCCCCTCCGCCGCGACGTCGTAGATGCGAAGTTGTTCGCGAGCAAGATCTGTGAGGCCGACGCGCATGCTTCGCGCATCCGAGTCGTCGGGGCGGCGAGCGACGAGACCGTCCGATTCCATGGTTCGGACGAGGTTGCTGATCGTGGGTCGAGCCAACCCCAGCTGACGCCCCAGCACTGTGGGCCCCTCCCACTTGTCCGGGAAGAGCCGTCTCAGAATCTCGATCTGCGCGTCGGGTAGAGCCGCGAGCCCAGCGCGCGAGCGGGAGGTGTTGAGCAGCACGCGCCGGAACGGACCTATCTCCGCACTCAGGCGACGTGCGATATCGGCGAGACCGGGTGCGCTGTCGGAATCGTCCATCGAGCCAGACTACTCAGCCAATTTTAGGTTTGCAACAAACGTACTTCCGGGTGAAGATATTGCCATGGACATTCACACCAGCATCACCGAGCCCGCCCCCGAACAGGCCCTGAATTCGATAGTCGGCCATCGGTTCATCTACACCTACGCAAACGGGTGGCAATACGAGATGTACGTCAAGAACGCCACCACCATCGACTACCGCATCCACTCGGGAATGGTCGGAGGCCGGTGGGTCAAGGGACAAGAAGTCGACCTCGTCGGACTGGGCCGCGGGGTCTACAAGATCTCGTGGAACGAACCCACCGGCACGAGCGTCGTCGTCAACGTCGTACCCGAGGACCGCGTTCTGCACGGCACCATCTTCTTCCCCCATTGGGTCGAACTGGACGGGTCGAAAACCGTCCTGTTTCAAAACGACCACCTCGACGAGATGCGCCGACTCCGTGATGAAGGCCCCACATATCCGACATACGTCGTGCCCGAGTTCGCGCACATCACCTTGTTCGAGTTCGTCGGCATCGACGACGAGACCGTGATCGACACCGCGCCCGCCGATCTACCGGCAGGCTTCGCCGACAGGAGCAATTGAGATGAGCCTCCAGAACCCTGAGATGGCCCCGATTACGCTCTCTCATCATGGCCAGGTGATTCGTGGCAGCGAGTATCGACCCATGAACGCCGACGAAACAGCGCCGTCCATTCTGATCGTGCACGGCTTCAGCGACTCCAGCGTCGGACCACAGCGCCTGTTCGTGCAGACCTCTCGGCAGCTGGCGAAAGCGGGAGCGTTCGTACGCGCGTACGACCGACTCGGCCACGGCGTCAGCGACGGCGAGTTCGAGGACATCACCCTGCGCGACGAGGTCGAACAGGTGTCGAGCATGATCGAAGCCCTCGGCACCGATCGATCTGCGCCGGTCCACATCGTGGCTCACAGCCTCGGCGCAGTGGAGTCGGCCATAGCAGCCGCACGCCACCCCGACCTGGTGGCCACCCTCACACTATGGTCGCCTGCCGGCGTCGTCGTCGACGACATCACCGTCGAACACGAGATCCAGGGCCAACCGCTGGATACTGTCGCACAGAACGGCGGCCTCGACTTCGGCGGCATGTGGCTCGGGCAAGCCTTCATCGACGATGTCCGTGACGGTCTCGACGTGTACGACGCAGCGGCCGGATACAGCGGTCCCGTCGACATCATCCATGGCACCGATGACCAGATCGTGCCACTCGAGTACGGACGCCGCTACGCAGAATTTCTGCCTCACGCGACCTTCACAGCGATCTCCGGTGCCGACCACGCCTGGTCATCGCGTGCGTGGCGGGATGAACTCCTCACGCGTCTGCTGACGTTGACGGGGCTACCGAAATCCGATCGAACACGGGGGTCATCTGCTCCCGTTGCGTGAGACGGTGACTTCTATCGGAACCCTCTGCACTGCTGCACAATCCGTCGATATCGACGGTCGATTCGACTGCACGGGATCGGCGACCTTCCGCGTACCGGTCGGATCCAGGAGCACCAGGGACACTGTCCACACAAGTCGCGAACACGAGTCCCAATCGGAACCCGTCGGCCGGTAGCAGTCCGTTGCCGCTACTGCGGTCGACCCCATCAGATGCGAAGACGGCGTGCCGAATCCGGCGCGGTATCGGGGCAAAGACAGTCCCGAATACGTTGGGTACGAACCGAACTCATGCAGTGCCTGAGTACCACGAGGGTTGTGCGGACGTGGCCGGGAAATTGGAACTGATTGTTCCACGCCAGGGACGTAGCCGTGACATTCGACAGGCAGGGTCGTTGGTGTCGCGCAGAGAGCGCGACCGAAAAGCCGAAGGAGAACAGTAATGGCGCTGTCGCACATTTCACGACGAAATCGAATCATGACCGGGATTGCGGGAGGGGTGTTGTCCGCCGGTGCCGTGCTGGGAGGCTTTGCCGCCCCTGCGGCCGCATCACCCGCGTCCTTCGATCCCGGCTCTTTGCCGAGCTGCGCTGACTTCGTCAATCCGGATGGCAGTCCGAAGTCCGAGTCGGCCGATTGCATGCCAGTGGACCCGTTCACCGACCCGGGGTTGACGCTGGCGCAGCGGATCGCGTTCATCAATGACGAATCACCGATTCACGACCAGCTGGTACAGAGCTGGAGGACCAGTTCGCTGAATAGAAAAGCCGTGCACCGGCAATGATTCCGCCGGTGGCCGACGGGGCGTCAGAGGTGAAGATGCTCGCCTCTGACGCCCTCCGCGCGGTGCGACCGTCGCTCATCGAAGTATCCCGGTCATGTAGGACAGTGGCATCACCACTTACCCTCGTCGGCCTATCGAGGTGTTCAGTGCTCCGAGGCCGAAGGCCAGCAGCAGCACCGGAGTAAGACGAAGCGGCCGTTCAGGATTGGAGCCGTCGGACCAGATATGGTCCCGTGATGCTGTCCGGGGACGCCGCCACTTCGGCGGGCGTCCCGGTGGCCACCACGGTGCCCCCGTTGTCGCCGCCGCCGGGACCGAGATCGATGACCCAGTCTGCGGAAGCTACGGCATCCAAGTCGTGTTCCACCATCACCACGGTGTTGCCCGCGTCGACAAGCAGGTGCAGTTGACGCATGAGCAGTGCGACGTCGGAGGGATGAAGCCCTGCGGTCGGTTCGTCCAGTAAGTAGAGGGCAGTGCCACGGCGGGTGCGCTGCAGTTCGGTGGCGATCTTGATGCGCTGCGCTTCTCCGCCACTCAGCTCGGTGGCGGGTTGACCGAGCCGAAGGTAGCCGAGCCCGATATCGCGCAAGGTCTCCAGACTGCGCGATGCGCCCGTGATATCGGCGAAGAACACCGCTGCCTCGTCCACCGACATGTGCAGTACCTGAGCAATTGTCTTGTCGCGCCAGGTGACTTCGAGAGTCTCCGAGGTGTATCGCGCACCGTGACAGGTGGGGCAAGGGCCATAGGTGCCGGGAAGGAACAGCAGCTCCACCTCGACGAAACCGTCGCCCTGGCACGTGGGGCATCGTCCGTCGGCGACGTTGAAGGAGAACCGTCCTGGTGACCATCCGCGGGCCTTGGCCTCGTCGGTGGCGGCGAACAATTTGCGGACGATGTCGAACATTCCGACGTAGGTGGCCAGTGTCGAACGCGGGGTTCGGCCGATGGGGCGTTGATCCACCCGGACCAGGCGGGTGAACGTCTCCATTCCGGAGACCTCGGCCACGTCGACCTCGATCTGCGCGTCCTCGTCCTCGTCGGCCGCGGTCTCGAGCCGGTGACGCGCCACTTCGAACAGGACCTGACTGACGAGTGTCGACTTACCCGAGCCCGACACACCTGTCACCGCCGTCAGCACCCCGTGTGGGAACTCGGCCGTCAGCTCCCGCAGATTGTGCCGGGTGACCCCGGTCAGCGTGAGCCAGTCCTGGGTGGGACGCGCCTCCCGCTGCTCGGATTCCGCTCGACCGAAGAGGTGCCTGCCGGTGACCGATTCCTCGATCTCCTCCAACCCAGGGACAGGACCGCTGTACAGAACCCGTCCGCCGCCCTCGCCGGCCGCGGGACCGATATCGACCACCCAGTCGGCGCGGCGGACCACATCCATGTCGTGTTCGACGACGAAAAGAGAGTTGCCCGACGCCTTCAGCTGGTCCAGGACGTCGAGCAGTGGCTCGGCATCCGCGGGATGCAGTCCCGCGGAGGGTTCGTCCAGCACGTACACCACCCCGAAAAGACCGGAACGGAGCTGAGTGGCGATCCGCAACCGCTGCGTCTCGCCAGGCGAGAGCGTCGTCGAGCTACGCCCGAGCGCCAAATACCCCAAGCCCAACTCGAGCAACACGTCGATTCTGGCCAGCAGGTCGGCGGTGATACGTACTGCCACCTCCGCGGCCTCCCCCGACTGTTCGGCGATGGGGCGCAGTACAGAGGCAAGTTCCGTCAGCGAGAGCGCATTGATCTCGGCGATCGAGTGGCCGGCAATGGTGACGTCCAGCGCGTCGGCGCGCAGTCCACTGCCGGAGCACATCGGGCAGCGGACGGTCTCGGTGAACTGCAGCGCGCGGTCCCGCATCCGCTCGCTGTTCGAGTCCGACAGAACATGCATGACATGGCTGCGGGCGCTCCAGAACTTGCCCTCGTAACTGTGGTCGACGCGGCCCTCTTCGGGTTCGATCCATACCTTGGGGTTTTCCTCGGTGAAGAGAAGCCAGTCTCGGTCCTTCTTCTTCAGCGTGCGCCACGGCGCGTCGATGTCGATACCCATGCCGCTGACGATGCTGCGCAGGTTTGCGCCCTGCCAGGCACCCGGCCACGCCGCGATCGCCCCCTCACGAATGCTCAGCGACGGGTCGGGAACGAGCAGTTCCGTTGTCACGTCATGGAACTCACCCAACCCGCCGCATCGCGGACAGGCCCCGGCGACGGTGTTGGGTGAAAACGCCTCCGCCGACAGCAGCGGCGCACCGTCGGGATAGGTACCGGCCCGGGAGTAGAGCATGCGCAGGAGGTTGGACATCGTGGTGATGGTGCCGACGCTCGAGCGTGAGCTGGGCGAACCTCGACGTTGCTGCAGCGCAACGGCCGGCGGAAGGCCGGTGATGGAGGCGACATGGGGAGCGCCCACTTGCTGAAGCAGTCGACGCGCGTAGGGGGCAACCGACTCGAAGTAGCGTCGCTGCGCTTCGGCGTACAACGTGCTGAAAGCCAGTGACGACTTCCCGGACCCCGACACACCGGTGAACGCGACGAACGCGTTGCGGGGTATGTCGACATCGACAGCGGCCAGGTTGTGCTCGGTAGCGCCGCGCACACGGACATACCCGTCCCACGTTGAGTCCGTCACCGAACGAGCCTAGCTGGCGTCCTCGACCCGAGGGCACAGAAGTGGCGAGGTGCGGTGCATCGGTCCCATCACGCCTCTGAGCATATCGAGGGTATCTTTTTGGTGGGTCTGGTCGTCGTGTCACGTGCGACGGACCCGTGCATCGAGCCATTGCATCAGGACCAGGAAGAGGGAGGCGGCATGGCCGAGGAACACACCACCCGGCCGCTGTTTCGCAACGGTGCCGGCAGTGCCGCGCTGACCCTGGGCATCATCGCCCTGGTCTGCGCGTTCGTACCCTTCATCGGGGATTTTGTCGCGGTCCCAACAGGTGTCGCCGCGGTGGTGTGCGGGTGGGTCGGCGTGGGCCGGGACGAGAAGGGCCTGGCGACCAATGGCCGCGAGGCCATGATCGGCGCAGCTCTCGGCGGCGCGGCCATGTTCGTGGTGTTCGTGGCATACGCGGCCACCGTCGTGTGAACGGTGACAGAGCGAGCAGCGCTACGACCACCTTTGTTATCTGTTGCTAGGCAGCATCTCTCGCACTTCCCACTCGACCAAAGCGACACGAAGCCGTAGGGCGTATTCAGATGCCTCAGCCGAACTCGAAGTTATGGATGGATCGAGGCAGGATTCCGTCCACAACGTCGAGCTCGGCGATTATGCGCAATGGTTCTCGCACATTGCGCGGTCTACTACATGCCCGAACGTTGCGACATGTGGCACCGAACTTCCCTCGCGTCGGCAGAATCGGACCGCGCTGGGCGACCCTCCCGGTCGAAAATCGCCGCTACCCTAGTGTCACCACTCGGGCATCGAAGGTCTCTCCACCTTGCCGTCACCTGCGGCAGCCGGCTCAATCGAACAGTACGACTCCACGAATGATGGAGCCCGCATGCATATCCTCGAATCCTTGGGCGATTTGGTCCAATGTATATGTCTGCGTGATCATTTCGTCCAGCTTCAGATGCCCCGTCGAGTAAAGGTCTGCAAGACGGGGAATCATTGCCATCGGACTCGATTGACCGTAAAGTGCACCGACGAGTTTCTTCTCGGACATCGTGAACTCGAGGAGATTGATCGGGACATCCGATACCGTCGCAGGACCAGCTCCAGTAGCCACGACAATCCCTGCCTTACGAATTGCACCGATGGCCTGTCCGATGTGCTGTCCGGTCGTGACACCTACTGTCACAATGGCGACGTCGGCCCCGGCACCATTGGTCAAAGTCCGCGCGAGTTCGTTGGCCTCGTCGATCGACGCGACTGCATGCGTGGCACCCAACTTCAACGCGGTCTCCCGCTTGAAAGCAACGGGATCGACGGCGATCACATCGCGGGCACCTGCGTGCGCTGCGCCCTGAACTGCGCTTGTGCCGATACCACCGACACCCATGACGATCACCGTGTCACTCGGCCCGACCTGTCCTGCGTTCACGGCCGAACCCCACCCGGTGCCCACACCACAGCCGAGCAACGAGAGCTTGTCGAGTGGCAGGCTTTTGTCGACTCGAACCGCGGAATTGACGCTGACGGTTGTGTATTCACTGAATGTGGACAGTCCGCACATCTGACCGACCGGCTCGTCACCGATGCTCATTCGGTAGCTCGTGGTGTCTTCGAATCGGGTTCCGGCGAGCATGTTTGCGCCGAGGTCGCACAAGTTCTGCTTGCCGATGGCGCACCAGTGACAGTGTCCACATGCAGGCACGAAACTGAATACGACGTGATCGCCGACTTCCCAACCCAGCGTCGACGGCCCGATCTCTTCGACGATCCCGGCACCTTCGTGGCCACCGCACAGAGGATACGAACCTGCCGGGATGTCGCCCGTAGCCATGTGATCGTCGGAATGGCAGAGTCCCGCTGCGGCCATCCGAATCAAGAGCTCGCCAGTTCGTGGCTTCTCGAGTTCTATCTCCGCAGTCTCGAATTTGCCCGGGGCACCCCGAAGAATTGCGCCTTTTGTTTTCATTGTGTGCGACCCTTTCGTCGATGTCTTGTTCATGCCCCGGCCCTGGAGATCAGTTTGGTTTCGAGAAAAGCGCCGATGCCCTCGGCACCACCTTCACGGCCGAGGCCCGACTGCTTGAAGCCTCCGAATGGCTCGGCGGTGCAGATCCCTGCGCTGTTCACATAGATCTGGCCGGTTCGAATCCTGCGTGCGATCTGCTCGCCGTACTCGGGATCGGCTGTGAACACGGCACCTGACAGCCCGTACTCCGAGTCATTCGCAATTGCCACGGCCTCGTCGATCCCTTCGTATGGAAGAACGACGAGTACCGGACCGAAGATTTCCTCCCGCGCGATCTGCATGCTGTTATCGACGTCTGCAAAAAGAGTCGGCTCGACGTACCAGCCGCGGTCGAGGTGGGCCGGACGTCCGCCGCCAACCACGACACGTGCACCGGCTTCGCGCCCGAGCCTGATGTAGTCCTCCACACGGGTGCGCTGACGCTCCGCCACCAAGGGGCCGATGGCGGTATCTGGATCGAAGGGATCTCCTACCCGAAGAGCGCCCAGCGCCGCGCCGAGCGCGTCCACGATCTCGTCGTACCGACTGTGCGGCGCGAGAACCCTAGTGAGAGCAGCGCATACCTGTCCACTGTGTCCTACGCTGGCACCGACAAGGAATGGAAGCGCACCGTCGAGATCAGCGTCTTCGGCGATGATCGCAGCGGATTTTCCGCCGAGTTCCAGCGTGACGCGGGCGATTCGTTGTGCACACACCTCCATGACCCGTCGACCCGCCGCGGTGCTCCCGGTGAACGAGATCTTGTCGACACCTCGGTGCCCGACCAAATATTCCCCGACCTCGCGGCCGCCTGGAACAATGCTGACGAGCCCATCGGGCAGTCCGGCAGCCTCGAGGGCTTCGGCGAGGAGGAATGTGCTGGCCGGCCCTTCCCATGCCGGTTTGACCACGACGGAGCAACCCGCAGCTAGGGCTGGCGCCATCTTGAGGCTCACGTTCGCTACCGGTCCGTTCCAGGGCACGATCGCACCTACAACCCCCACCGGTTCACGTACGACGACGCCGCCGCCACCGTCCCAGGAGCGCGCGTCCTCGGACGGAATGGTCTTGATCAGCTCGGCGTTTCGGCGCCACAATGCCGGTGCCATCTCATGAAAGCTTTGACTCACGGCCAGCGGTGCACCGACCTCGGCCGTGAACGATTTCACCATTTCAGGAATTCTTTTTTCGATCTCATCGGCCACCCGGTTCATGAGTGAGGCACGCTCGACTGCGCTGAGCGACGGCCACACGCCATCGTCGAAGGCAGTCCGCGCCGCGGCGACTGCGGTATCGATATCCGCATTGCCCGCCGCGGGGACGCTGGCAATGATCTCCTGCGTGATCGGCGACACAATTTCGATCCGGTTGGCGGTGCTGGGGTCGATCCAGTGCCCGCCGATAAACAGCTTGTCGAACGATCTGATGCTCGTACCTACGGAAACAGTCATACTATTACCCTCCAAGAGGTGAGACGACGGCCGTTCGGACGTGGCCATGGCGGTTTGATGTGCCGAATTAACCTTTGACTGAACGCGTTTCGGGGCACATATCGCTGGACTCGACGGGCGCAACCACAGAGTTCTCCCACTTGCGCACGAATGTTGCGACGACAAGCGCACTGACGGCCGTAATCGCGGCAAGCACCAGGAAGGGCACCGTGAAACCACCAGCGGAGTCACGCAAAGCCCCGATCAAGTAGGGACCGCCGAAACCGCCGATATTACTTATCGAACTGATCAAGCCAACGCCTGCGGCGGCGCTGGCCGCACCGAAAAGCTTGCCCGGTAGCGCGAATATCGATGATTGACCGCCCCAGGTGCCAATCGCCACGAGCGAAAGTCCGATCAAGGCCCAGACCGTTGTTCCTGCGATCACGGCAAGCAACAGGCCGACTGCCATCAACGCGTACGCGAAAGCCACGTGGGCTGCGCGATCCTGCGTGCGATCGGATCGTCGACCGATCAGGATCATGCCCGGGATCGCGACAGCGTACGGCACGGCGGACAACCAACCGATAGCTGTTACGGACGAAGTAATCTCTCTCAACAGCTGGGGTAGCCACAGCGACACGCCGTAGAAGGCCATCACGGACGCTGTTTGTGCGACTGCGATGACGACGAGTCTGCTATTCGTCAGAAGCTTCCAGGCACTGACCTTGGTCAAGGCCCCTGGCGCCTTGTTGTCTTCTGCCAGCGCATCGACCAGCCACGCCCGTTCCTCACCGGTGAGCCAACGCGCGTCTTTCGGGGTCGAAGCGATGTAGCGAAAACCGACGAGTCCGATCAGAATTGCCGGTATTCCTTCGACGGCGAACAACCATCGCCAACCCTCGAAACCCAGGGTTCCGTTCAGATTCAGAATTGCACTGGCGAGAGGGCCGCCGATCATCGCCGATACCGGGACAGCGACGATGAAAGCGGTGAGCATCCGTCCGCGATACTGCGCAGGGAACCACGATGCCAAGTACACGATAATTCCGGGGAATACGCCGGCCTCGGCAGCGCCGAGAAGGAAGCGCAGCAGTGCCAGGTGCCATACCGATGTCGAGAATGCCGTCGCGACCGATATGACGCCGAACGTGACGATCAACGAACTCAACCAGAACCGGGCCCCGAACCGGCCCAGCGCCAAGGTGCTCGGCGTACCGAGCAAGATGTAGCCCACGAAGAAGATGCCGGCCACCCAACCGTAGGTGTACGAAGACATTCCCAAGTCCTCGTTCATGGTCAGGGCGGCGAAGCTGATGTTGCTGCGATCGAAGAACGAGAACATGTACCCGATGAACACCAGCGGTACTACCCGCCAAGCGATCTTGCGCATCAGTTGATTTGCTCGTTCGGGCGAGAACTCGCTTGGAGCGTTCGTCGCTGGGGCGTCTGACATCTTGGAGCTCTCCTGGGTTCGCTGACGAGTTGACGTTCATCGCAGGCGTCCGGCGGTGGAAATACGCTCGAGCCGAAACGAATGTCGTGACCGAGCAGGGTTGCGCCGAGGCCGAGGCGGAAGCGCCGATAGCTCGTATGAACTAACCACCAAACGATGGTTTGGTAAACCATAGCAGTGCTCCAGGTCACACACAAGAGCAAATTCGAAGCGAGGTCGAGCCAGCTCAGAGAGCTCGCGACCAACCACCGTCCACAACGGCTGACGTCCCGGTGACATAGCCAGAATCATCGCCGGCAAGGAACGCAACGGCTTTCGCTACATCGTCGGGGGTTCCGGTACGCCGCAAAGGCACCCGTACGCTGAGTGTCTCCCCCACGGTGCCCGCCGCGAGCTGTTGATCCTGGGTGGTCATGGCGGTCTGGATCATTCCTGGGTGCACGGCATTGACACGGATACCGCGGGGACCGAGTTCCGCGGAGAGTGCGTACGACGCCGCCGCCACGGCACCCTTGGACGCGGCATACACGCTCGTTCGGCTCGATCCACCCAACGCGACCACACTCGAGACGTTCACGATGCTCCCGCTGCCACGAGGGGTCATGACCCGCGCGGCAGCGCGGCAGCCGTAGAGCGTTCCGCAAATGTTGACCCGCAACACCGCATCGATCGCGTCATCGTCGATCTCGGTCAGCCGAGAACCTGGACCGACTATTCCTGCGTTGTTCACCAGGACGTCGAGACCACCCAAGGACTCAGCAGCCCCGACGGCCGCCGTCACCTGAGCAGAGTCCGAGACATCGCAGTGAACGAAAAGCGCTTCGGCGTCACTGGATTCGGCGATCAATGCAGTAGTACTTCGGCCACCTTCACGCGGCCCGTCGGATAGGTCGGCGACGACGACTGCGGCAGCACCCGACCGCGCGAGCTCGAGGGCGATCGCTCGGCCGATTCCACTCGATGCACCAGTTACCAGCGCTATCTTGCCCTCTAGTCGGCTCATGCGTTGAAACCTTTCGATGTCGTAATGCGATTGGCCGAAGAGGATCGGCTATTGCCCGTCGAAGACCAGCAGTTGATTCTCGATTCGAGCGCCCTTCATGAGCTTGGCAAAGGAGGGGTGCCGCCCGAAGAGACCAAGGTGGGCCGACTGATAGTCCGAGACTGCCTGCCAGTTCAGCGGGAAGAACTCGGTGTAATTCCAGCTCTTCACGATCTTCTTCTCGCGGTTGATCGAGCTCACCGTGCCGCACGTGTGCAGGGGCCAGTCGGTCGAACCGACCTGCGCGAGAGTCACATTCGTGTCCGGACCCAACCCGAGGTCGACCGAGGTGACGGTTCCGCGTTCGGTGAAGTGGGTGTCGATGGATGCGTCGCTTCGTGCGGTACTGACTCCGTCCGCGACGTGGTGAGCAGCTGCGAAGCCCGTTCCCGGACGTCCTCGCCACGCGTATCCACCTTCGTAGGTTCCGTCCTCGTACTCGACGAGCCAATTGAGCCATACGTTGTGCAGCTTGGTCAGCATTCCCATCTCGGTCCACATGGCGTCTGGTCGGCTGTAGATGTAATCGAGCATGAAGAGACCCTCGACGGGCTCACCGTCCAGTGTTCCGCTGACCTTGCCCAGGTGCGATCGCAACATTTGCGGGTACTCGTAACCGTCCTGCTCGGGCACCCAGAAAGTGCACACCTGGCCCAGTCGTTCCGCCGTCAAGTCCAGCCGGCCGCCGCCGTCCGTCCACCGATAGGTGTCCACCCCGAAGTCGAATCGCCACGTCTCGCCCACATAGCTGACCGCGTCGGCCGTTTCGGTGATTCGGTAGTTCTCCGTGATCGGATTCTCCGAATACGGGAACAGCACTGGGCACTGCTCGTCGAGAACGTTGTTGAGCTGGTAGGTGCCCATGTTCATCGTCGTGTTCTTGTTCTGGCCCTGTATGCCACGCATGGCGTTGTAGGTGTTGCCCGCAGCGTCGGTGAGTACGACGAAGGGACAGATGAAGACCGGCGCGTACCCCGGTCGTGGTTGATGACTCAGTCGGTAGGACTCGAGTGTCGGCTCGTCTTCGAGATACACGTGGTAGCGCATGGTGTTGCCATCCTTCGACTGTCGATTCGTCCGATTTGCGCACATGAGGTCATCAGTGGTGCAAGGCTTGACCGACCTTGACACGGGCAGCGAAGTCTTGTCAAACTTCCGTTTGTTAGTTGCCGTAGTTCGACAACCAGGTAGGTGTTCGAGTGAAAAGTTCCACCGTTTCGTCCCGACATGAGGTGGGCGACGTATCTCAGACGCTGTCCAGGGTCCTACGGTCCCGTGTCGCGGTCCATCCTGAGCGCACGTTCGTGTCGTTTCCGAACACCGACACGACCTACGGGCAGCTATTCGAACGGGCTGCTGCTTTCGCCAAGGGACTGGTCGCGGTGGGGCTCAAACCCGGCCAGCACGTAGCCATTCTCATGCCCAACTCCCCTTCGTACGTCGAGTTGATGTTCGCCACCTACCTCGCCGGTGGCGTCCTGGTACCGATCAACGCGCGGTTCCGTCGCCGAGAACTCGGCTTCGTCCTGGCTGACTGCGATGCCGAAATTCTGATCACTACCGACGCCGTCGACGAGTACACGGACTTCACCTCGCTGCTCGCGGACTCGCTTCCAGGTCTGCGTGAGTCCAGTTACGGCTCGAGAGGATCCGCGGCCGGCGCACCGCGGTTACGACATATCTTTCTCGAAGGAGTCAAGCGGGTTCCGTTTGCCGACCCGCTCCAAGACCTCGTCGAGGCAGGAATTGGGATCGACGACGAAACGCTCGCCGCGGCAACGTCATACGAGGGCATCGACAGTCTGGCGATGCTGCTCTACACCTCTGGCACGACCTCGAATCCCAAAGGCTGCGAGCTCACTCACGGTGCCCTACTGCGGAGCTGGTCGGCCTATGCGGACCTGGTCGGATTCGAAGCGAACGAATCGATGTGGACACCGTGCCCGTTCTTTCACGTCGCCGGAATCGGTGTGACAGTCGCTGCGCTGGTACGCGGAGCTGCCATGATGTCGATGACCCACTTCGAGCCGTCGTCGGCGCTCGAACACATCCGACGAAATCATGCTGAACATCTGTTCCCGGCCTTTCCGGCGCTGACGCTCGCTATCGTGCGATCACCGGACTACGACGCCGCGAAGATGGCGTTCGTACGTACCGTTCTCAACGTATCCCCGCCGGAAATGCAGACGATGATCCGCGACCTCCTGCCTCCCGAAACTGTGCTACTTACCGACTACGGGATGACCGAGGGCGCGGGGATGATCACTGCCACACCGCTCGCAGCCGGCGATGACGAGCGTCTGTTGCGGAATGGACGACCGTTGCCCGGTATCGAAGTTCGCATCACGGAGCCCGGATTCGAGGACGAGATCGTTGCGCCCGATGTTTCCGGCGAAATACAGTTTCGCGGGGTGAACGCGCTTCGCGGATACTACAACGATCCACGGTCCACAGCGGAAACCATCCTTCGCGGCGGCTGGGTCCGCACCGGTGACCTGGGTGTCGTCGACGCCAACGGATCGCTGCTGTATCTCGGCAGGATCAAGGACATCCTCAAGGTGGGCGGCGAGAACGTGACACCTCTCGAGGTGGAAGCGCACCTGGGTACCCATCCGGCAGTGCAAATGGCCCAGGTTGTCGGACGGTCGTCCGAGAGATACGGGGAGGAGCCGGTGGCTTTCGTCGAACTGCTGCCGCACGGGCATGCCGATGCCGAAGAACTCATCGAATATTGCCGGGGCCATCTCGCGTCGTACAAGATCCCACGAGAGGTTCGATTTGTCACCAGTTGGCCGATGTCTGCCACCAAGATCCAGAAATTCCGCCTCAAGGAGCTCTTGGCGGCAGAGCAGAAAGCGGCCGCGGATTGACCACGTGCGTCGGGCCGTCTACCAAACGGTAAGCTGTCTACTTCATCCACTTCGGGACGGGGAGAGATGCCGAAACCTGCAGGTAGAGGACCACGTAATCCCACAGCCGAGCGCACCGAGCGCAAACCGCGGGAAGAACGGTGGGCAGAGCTCCTGCAGGTCGCTACGGACCTGTTCTACGAAAAGGGCTACGACGGCACATCGCTGCAAGACATCGCCACCCGCCTCGGCATGCTCAAGGGCAGCATCTACTACTACATCGAATCCAAAGAGGACCTGCTCTTCGAGGTAGTGAAAACCGTGTACGAGGACGGCATGGCCGTGATCCGGGCACGGTCGGCGGAAGCAGGTGACCCGCTGACACGTCTGCGAAACGTCATCGCCGGCCACGTCGAACACACTTGCAGAAATCTGGTTGCGACGGCGGTATTCCTACACGAACTGGACACGCTGCCCCCGCAACGGCGACGGGAAGCATTGGGCACCGACCACGCATATCAGGGTGTGTTCCGCGGCCTCATCGAGCAAGCACAGGCGGAAGGCCTCGTGCGTAGCGACGTCGACCCACGCCTGGCGGCTCTGTCGATCCTCGGTTCGACCAACTGGGTCTACCGGTGGTATCAACCGGGAGGACAGATGACCCCTACGGAAATCGGTGCGGGACTGGCAGACATCGCAATCGGCGGAATCACGGCACACGCTGCGTCCGGTCGACCCGCGCCGCAGACCTGATCCGAGACATCGAGCAAAAGACGGGCTGCATTTGATAACGCCGATCGCGCTTGGACCGCACATCGACTACCAGTACGGAGAATCGGGCCGCAACTACCCGTATGGTGCCTCCATATCGGTCCACGACGGGTCCGATATAGTCTTGCTCGACGCCAGCCTCGGTGCGACCCGCCCAACAGCAGATCTGCTCCTGCTCAGTCATTACCACGAAGATCACGTGGTGTCGGCCAGCACAGCTGCAGCAGACATCGCTGTTCACGAACTCGATCTACCCGCAGTGCAATCCTGGGCCGGCTACATGAAACACGTGGGCCTCGATCCAGGCGAGTGGGAGAGCGCGCTGCAATCGGACTTTCACTGGAGCCCGCTTCCGCACGCCACAGCATTCGGCAGCGACGCCGTGTTCGATGTCGGAGCGCGCACACGGATCCGGGTGATTCCACTTCCAGGGCACACGCCGGGACACTGCGGATTCCTGGTCGAGCCGGACGACGTCTTATACCTCGCCGATGTCGACCTGTCGTCGTTCGGGCCGTTCTACGGCGACCGTTCCTCCAGCCTGAAGGACACCCGAGCGTCGTTGGCCAGGTGCGCTGCCATCGAGGCGCGGGTTTACCTGACGTTCCACCACAAGGGGCCCTACACCGTGCGCTCGGAATTCCTTGCTGCGCTGGCCGACTACATCGCGGTACTCGATCAACGAGCGGACCGAGTGATCGATCTCCTCGGCAAAGGCCCTCGGAGCGCAGCAAACCTCGTGGGTCATGGCGTGATCTACCGCCCTGGCAGACGACCCGGTTTCGCCGACGAAATGGAGGCTCGGATGTGCCAACTGCATCTCGACGATCTGGTCGATCGAGGTCAAGCTCTAAAGGCCGACGGTGATCTCTACGAACTGGCATGACCGCCACCGCTGCAGGCATTCAACGTTTCTGCAGAATTACAGCGCAGCCGGCTGCCGGCCTGCGGCAACGGCCAAGCTCTTCGAGAGCCCGAGCCGGTCTCTGACCACGTGTCCGGCGATCACTGTGCCATCTTGCACGTGGACGAGACCGACTACGTGCATCTCGGCCGTGCATCCCTCGGTTCCGCGGACAGCGAGTGGTGTGTCGACGGGCCGTCCACGCTGAACGCCGTGGAATCCAACGGCTCGCCCGGCCGAAAAAATGTCATCGATCTCGGTCGAGATCACATCGAGCGGTGTCGAGATCCGTTCTGTCACAGCCGAATCATCGACTGTGACCCCAGCGGTTGTGGTGATCCCGCCTGAGTCGACCCACCGCCGGACGCATGAAACAGCATCGGCATCGGACGGGGTCGCGAGCACGTCCCAGGGCGCTACCGCAGGCGCGGCTACCGGATCCGGCGAGCTCTCTCCGGCGAGCTGACGCCTACGCGCGAGGTAGTCCTGCTCCACGAAATTGGCAACCAACCGCGCGCCGTCCCATTTGTACAGCCCGATCCCGCCCCACGATGCAACTGCTCCGCAATGGCGCAGGGATGCACCATGTTCGGTGAATCGCATGGCCACCCGGTCACCCGAGCAGATCAGCTCGTTGACGGTCAGCCCCAAGCCAGGAAATTGCTCGAACTGCTTCCTGGCCGCCGGTATGTACGCAGAATCTCGACCGACGAGATGATGACCGCCCATGTGCAAGGTGTACTCGGGGTCCATTATCTCAGCACACACAGTCGTGTCCTGCCTGTTGGTGTAATCGATGCAGTACCTGCGCATGAGAGCAACGAACGGCTCCATGGCCTACCTTCCTTCGAATCGAGGCGCTCTGCGTTCGGCAAACGCAGTGACACCCTCGACCAGATCGTGCGTCGAGAACAACACGGTCAACGCATCGACTGCATGGCTGAATTCGCCACTGTCGACGCCTCGCCCGATCACCTCCTTGCCCACGGACAAAGCCAGAGGTGCCTGCTCGGTGACTCTGGCTGCAATGTCGAGTGCCGAAGTCAGCAATTCCTCCTGCGGCACGACCTTCTGGACCATACCGAGAGTGAACGCCTGACCCGCATCGATACGCACGTTGGCGAACACCATGTACTTGGTCCATTGCCGACCGATGATCGACGGGGCCCGCAGGATGCCGAAACCTGGCACCAATCCCACGCCCGCTTCGGGCATGCCGAACTGGGCGGTCTCGGATGCAATGACGAAATCACATGCCATCGTCAGTTCGCAACCGCCACCGAGAGCCCACCCGTTCACCGCGGCGATGATCGGTAGCGACGCATTCTCAACTGCTGCAAACCCTTTCATTGCGTCGATCATGTAGTCGCGGCGTTCACGAATTCCAGCGTCCTCACCGAATGCGGCCAGGTCGCCACCCGCGGAGAACGCTACGTCGCCAGCGCCGGTGATAACGACTGCCCGTACTTCTTCGTCCTGCTCGAATTCTCCGATCAATCCGCGCAACTGACTCCAGAAGACGGGTGCTATGGCATTGAGCTTGTCCGGCCGATCGATGCGCAGCACGGCAACGCGTTCGACGAACTCGACCGAAAAGTGATCGAACTTCGTCGTCAGTGCACGTGCTACCTCGTGGCGGTCCGTCATCGATCCCACTTACCCACCACGCGCACAGCTCTGCTACCCCATGCGAGATCGAGTGCACGCGCAATGACCTCGCGCGTGCGCGACGGGTCGATCACGTCGTCCAACGAAAGGTGGGCTGCCGCTTCCCAAGGTTCGGACTCGGCACGCCATTCCTCGGTCAGTTCCGCCACCAGCGCATCGCGCGCCGCTGGGCCCTCCTCTGCCAGCACTTTTTCCATCCTGCGTCTGTGCACCGTGCGAATACCGGCCTCCGGTGCCATGAATCCCATCTCGGCCGTCGGCCACGCGAACAGGAAATCCGGATGGGTCGGCCGGCCCCCCATGGCAAAGTGGCCACCACCGTACGCTTTTCGCAGAACCACCCCTATTTTGGGTACGCGCGCGGATGCGATGCGCGAAACAGTCTTCTCGTAGGCATGGAGGATTCCGCCCTTCTCGGCCTGAGTTCCGATCATCAAACCGGGCACATCATGCAAGAAGACGAGCGGAACGTTGAACGTGTCGCACAGATCTATGAACTGTTCTTCCTTGGACAACGACGCTGGATCGAGTGCGCCGGCTCGAATGAGCGGCTGGTTGGCGATAACGCCGACGGGTTGGCCTTCGATGCGCGCCAGAAAGGTGAGGAGACTTCCACCGAAACCGCTGCCCCAGGGAAACTTCGAGCCGTCGTCGACAATGGCATCGACCACATCGTTCATGTCGTATGCAGATCGACTGCTGGCCGGAACGATATCGAGCAGTTCCGACGGATCGACCGCCGGTTCGACGGCCGGAGCGACCGGAGCCGGCGAAGCCGCGCTCGACGGAAGGTACGACAGAAACGCAGCGATGGCGTCCATCGCGTCGGACTCCGTCGATACGACCATGTGTACGTTGCGTGCTTCCTGTGCGGCGTCAGGGCCACCGAGCTCCTCGTCGGTGACGAACTCGCCGATAGCCGCATCGACGACCGACGGACCGGAGAGCGCAATGGAACCGGATTGCATCATGACGACGAAATGTGCAGTGGCAGCGTGCAGGGCGGAGTCGCCGTACGAGGGACCCAGTACCGCGGCAGCGCGCGGCACCGGCGGTTCCTCCGGCCGCGGGCCGAGGAAAGTCTTGAAGTCCAAGGGCAACCCACTGAAGCGCCAGCCCATCACGTCTGGCATACGTCCACCGTCCGCGTCGCAGAGCAACACCAACGGGTACCCCAGACGCTGCGCCTGCTCGATGACATGGCCCTGCTTGCGCATACTGGTCGGTGCAGTAGTTCCCGCGAGCAGACTGGCGTCGATTCCGATGACCCCGACCGTGCGACCGTCGAGCTTGCCGAATCCGGTCACGACACTGTCACCGGGGACGGGCTTGTGTATGCGTCGCTCCGGCAAGCCGAGTCCACCGGTTTCGAGGAACGAGCCGGCGTCGAGGATGAGGTCGATACGCTCACGTACGGGTAGACGACCCGAGTCGGTGTGCTTTTTTAGCGATTCCGGCCCACCCATCTGAAGTGACTCGTGTCTGCGCCGTGTCAGCTCGTCGACACGGTCCTTCATGGTCGGCTCGGTCGTTCCCATGCCACTCCCCTTCGCGAACAAATCCAGCATTTCCTGTAAACTACCATACGACCGGTAGATTAAAGGAGCCCCGATGATCGATTCGATTTTGATTGCAAACCGCGGAGAGATAGCGGTGAGGTTGATCCGCGCTTACCGTGAGCTGGGCATTCGTACCGTCGCGGTGTACAGCGACGCAGATTTCGAAGCCCTCCACGTCAGACTTGCCGACACGGCCCGACGCGTCGGGCCGGCTGCCGTCGGCCAGTCCTACCTCGACGTCGAGGCCGTGGTCGGGGCGGCATTGGATTCCGGGGCCGACGCCGTCGACCCCGGATACGGCCTGCTCAGCGAGAATGCCGCGTTCGCGGAGGCCGTAACATCTGCCGGCCTCACGTTCATCGGGCCGTCGGCCCGCGTCATCGCCCGAATGGGCGACAAGGTCGCCGCCCGCAACGCAGCTCGGAAATCGAATGTTCCAACGGTGCCCGGCAGTGACGGCACGGTGAACTCACTCGAAGACGCGCACGACATCGCCGTCCGGATCGGCTACCCCGTCATCATCAAGAGCTCGTTCGGTGGTGGGGGCAGGGGAATGCGCATTGTCAGCGATGCGCAAGAACTCGACGCCGCACTCCAAGCGGCCTCGTCGGAATCGCAGGCGTCGTTCGGTCGTCCCGAAGTCTTCATCGAGCGGCACGTCCGCGGCGCACGACATGTAGAAGTGCAGGTAGTAGGCGATAACCACGGCAACATCGTGCATCTGGGAGATCGCGATTGCTCGGTACAGCGTCGGCACCAGAAGCTGATCGAAGAGGCTCCGGCACCCCACCTCTCCGACGAGACCCGCCGAGCACTGACCGACGCATCGGTCCGACTGGCCCGTGAGGTCGGTTACGTCAGCACAGGTACCGTCGAGTTTCTCTACGAACCCGCTACCGAGAACATCTACTTTCTCGAGATGAACACCCGGCTCCAGGTCGAGCACGGCGTCACGGAGATGGTCACCGGAATCGATCTCGTGGCAACACGTTTGGCGATCGCGAACGGTGAAAACCTACCGTTCGTCCAGGACGACATCGTGCTGTCCGGACATGCGATCGAAGTCCGCCTGTCGGCAGAGGATCCGTGGAATCACTTCGTGCCGACCCCCGGTACGGCCGAAGTTCTGCGTGTTCCCGGCGGACCGTGGCTGCGAGCCGACCTCGGTATAGGCCAGGGCGATTCCGTTGCCAGAGAATACGACTCGATGTTCGGGAAACTTCTGGCGTGGGGAAACGATCGAAATACAGCCCGCCGCAGACTGATCGCCGCGCTCGGAGAATTACGCATCGACGGCTTCACGACAACCGCCCCCTACTGCGCGGGGATACTGTCCGAGCGCAGCTTCGTCGTTGCCGAGCACACGACGACCTCGGTCGACGAGCAGTGGCAAGCGAGCGAGAACACTCGTCCCGCCCATACGAATACCTCCATCTCAGAGGGCAATCCCATGTCATCATCTGCAGCGACGTCGAGGCTCGTCGACATCGACGCCGCGGGCGGGACGGTACGGGTCACGATCTTCGGAGTAGGCAAAGGCAAGGGGGCCGACACCGCACGGGCTGCCGAACGAAGTTCGTCCAGCAGGAGCAACGGAAACGGCAACAACGCTGGTGACACCGGTTCCGCACAGCCGTCCTCACCTATGGACGGCGTGGTTGTGGCAGTCAACGTCGAATCCGGTGCGCAGGTGGTCAAGGGCCAGGCCCTCGCCGTCGTGGAAGCAATGAAGATGCAGATGCCCGTGGTTGCGCCCTACGGCGGAACGGTCCACGCAGTCTTGGTCGAACTGGGAGACAGTGTCATCGGTCGCCAGCAGATCATCACCCTCGAGCCTGTGGTCGACACCGCATCCGTCTGACTCCTCCGACTCGGGATCACCGGACACAGTCGCTTGCTCTCGAGAACGGAGAGCAAGCGGCTGTGCCCTACATCGATTCCCCCGAGCGGGGTTCAGAGCATGGATTGCTCCGGCCCTCCGCCGTCGATCAGCAATCGCTGCCCGGTGACATAACTACCGTCGCCCGAAGCCAGATACGCCACCGCGGCCGCGACGTCGGCAGGCACACACACCCGGCCGAACGGGTACGTGTCGGCCAGGTTCTCCAGCGTGTCACCGCCGGCCGACACCAAGCGTTCGCCCATGTCCGTTGCGACCAGGCCAGGGGCGACAATGTTGACCCGAATTCCGTGCAGACGTTCTTCCTTGGCGATGGTTCGAGCTGCTGCCTCTATTGCAGCCTTGGCCATCGTGTAGGGGGCACATCGAGCCGGCGCTGCATCGGTGAACGCCGAAGACACCACGATGATGTCGCCCCGTTCCGCCGCACGCATGCCTGGTAGCAGCCGTCGAATGAGATCGATCGGTCCGAGCACGTGCACGTCGAACAGGGACTGGAATTCCGGCATCTGCGTTGACAGTACGGTTTTGCCCCTACTGGCGGTTCCGGCGTTGCTGACGAGCAAGTCCACTACACCCAGCTCGGCGGCAATCTCCGTGCACATGTCGGCGACGGCGATGTCGTCGGATATCGAGGCTCCGTATGCGGCCGCTGTACCGCCGGCGCAGACGATTTCATCGACAACTTCGTCCGCAGCAGCTGAGCCCGTACGATAGTTGACGGCCACCGCCGCTCCTTCCGCGGCCAGGCGAAGCGCAATGCCGCGCCCCACCCCGCGTGAAGACCCCGTCACGAGCGCTACCCGTCCCGCCAAACGTGCGCTCGAAAATGTTGAATCAGTTAGTATTTCGGTCATCATGGCCCCGTCTTCGCTGTTCACCGGTCGACGAGCGCGCGGCCGACGATTTCCTTCATGACCTCGTTGGCTCCGCCGTAGATTCGTTGCACTCTCGCATCGCGCCACATCTTCGCGATCGGATATTCCTCCATGTACCCGTAACCGCCGAACAGTTGCAAGCACCGGTCGATCACCGAACATTGCAGGTCGGTAGTCCAGTATTTTGCGCCCGCAGCTTCATCCGGCGTCAGCTCGCCTGCATCGAGCGCGACAACGCATCGATCTACGTAGGATCGAGCCACCCGAATCTCGGTGTGCATCTCTGCCAACGTCATTCGGACCGATTGCAGCGCGGCCAAAGACCCGCCGAATGCTTGACGCTCTCGCGTGTGGTCGAGTGCGAGCGCGAGTGCCTTTTCGGCCGACGCTGCAGCCAACACCGCCATAGACAGCCGCTCGCGAGGTAAATTCTTCATGGCTGAGGCGAAGCCACGACCCGGGATGCCGATGACGTTGGATCGCGGGACACGGCATTCGCCGAAGAACAACTCGGCGGTGTCCTGCGCCCGACGGCCGATCTTGTGCAATGGTTTTCCTCGTTCGAATCCGTGTGTGCCCTGTTCGACCACGATCAGAGAGGTTTCCCGGTCTCCACCGCCCGCTAGGTCGCTGCGCGCCAACACGATGACGAAGTCGCACGAACTGCCGTTGGTGATGAAGATCTTCGATCCGTCCAGAACCAGCTCGTCACCGTCGACTCGCGCCGTCGTACGAATGGCGGCGAGGTCGGACCCCGCTCCGGGTTCGGTCATGGCAAGAGCCCACACTGCTTCACCGTTGGTGAAGCCCGGCAACCATCGCTTCTTCTGCTCGTCGTCGGTTTGTTCCAACAAGTAGGGCGTCAGGATGTCGTTGTGCATGGTGAAGGTGTCTCCCGCGGCACCGGTATCCACCAGTTCCTCGGCCATCACCGTGTTGTAGCGGAAGTCGCGGATTCCGAGACCACCGAACTCTTCGGGAACTTCGAAACCCAGGTAGCCCTGTCGACCTGCCTCGGTGATGAAGTCTCGTCCGACGACGCCGACGGTTTCCCATTCTTCGGTGAACGGTAGCGCCCTGTGTGTCAGGAAAGTTCGGAAACTACTGCGAAACGCCTCGTGGTCAGGGGTGTAGAGATCCCGCTTCATGCCCACACCATCCGACGGGTTTCGACGCTGTCGACCAATGAGGCCGGCGGATCGAAACGCTGCCCGTACTTGGCGGCCAGATCACGCGCACGTTCGACGAAGCCGGCTACGCCTCCGTTGTAACCCACGATGAATTGGACCGTCCCCCCGGTCCATGCTGGGAACCCGATTCCGTAGATCGATCCGATATTCGCGTCCGCTGCGGATCTGAGGACGTTCTCGTCGAAGCACCGAACAGTGTCCAAGACTTCGGAGAACAGCAGTCGATCTGCAAGATCGCCGAGCAGAAAGTCCACGGGAGCATCGTTGGTGCCCAGCGCCGCCAACCCGGCCCAGAATCCCGCGCGTGTACCGCCCTCGTACTCGTAGAACCCGGCCCCGGCGCTTCGGCCTGGGCGGTTGTTCTCGACGACCATGTATTCGAGCACATCTTCTCCCGGGTGACGCTCATAGACACCACCGTTCGATTCCACGGCTTCTTTGAACTGGCCCCGGATCTTGCGAGGCAAGGCCAATGTGAGTTCGTCGAGTAGAGCCAGGGTTCCCACCGGATAGCCGGCCAGAGTGGACGCGCGTTCGATCGATGCAGGTTCGACGCCGTCGCCGAGCATCGACGCGGCTTCGAGCAGCCTGTTGAGGATCACCCTACTGGTGTAGAAACCGCGATTGTCGTTGACGACAATCGGGGTCTGACCCAGTTGCTGAACGACATCGTAGGCCCGAGCCAGGGTGGCATCGGAGGTTCGTGCACCGGCAATTATCTCCACCAGTTCCATCTTCTCCACCGGGGAGAAGAAGTGCAGACCGATGAAGTCGGCCGGTCGAGTCGTTCCGGTGGCGAGGTCGGTTATGGGAATGGTCGAGGTGTTGGACGAGATGACGGCGTCGTGAGCAAGAAAGGGCTCGACTTCCGCCAACACACGTTTTTTCAACTCGGGGTCCTCGAACACGGCCTCGATGACAAGATCAGCGCCCTCTGCCGCGGCAGGACCAGCGGTCGTCACAATTCGCGCCAGAAGTGCGTCGGCGTCCGTTCGACTCATTGCGGCCTTTGCAACCGCGTTGTCGCACAGGGTCTGTGCATAGTTCTTGCCCTTTTCGGCAGCCTCTTCGGTGACGTCCTTGAGGACGGTATCCATCCCGGATCGAGCGCACGAGTACGCGATACCGGCACCCATCATTCCGGCACCGAGGACCACCACCTTGCGGACGTCTCGGCGTCGGAATCCTGTTGGACGCCCTTGCCCGCTCTTGATCCCCTGCGTGTCGAAGAAGAAGGCCTGAATCATGTTCTTCGAGATCTGGCCACAGACCAGTTCGACGAAATAGCGTGTCTCGATCTTCGCAGCCGTCTCGAAGTCGACCTGAGCGCCCTCCACTGCAGCGCAGAGTATGTTGCGCGAGGCCGGCATCGGCCCGCCCTTGAACTGTTTGCGCAACGAGGGCATCAAGCCCGCAAGCGAATCCGAGAGATCTCCCGTCGCAGGACTGCCCAGCGCAATGCTGCCCCCAGGCATCACGTACGTCGGTTCGTCCCACCGTGCGACAGAACCCGGATTGGCGATGATCCATGCTTTCGCACGGCTGATCAGTTGGTCGGGTTCGTTCAACACCTCGTCCACGAGGCCGACATCGAGCGCTTGCTCGGCCGAGAAAGTCCTGCCGCCGAGAAGAACGGAATCGAGTGCTCGTCGGACACCGAGCAGACGTACAGTTCGCACGACTCCTCCCCCGCCTGGGAGCAGTCCGAGCGTGACCTCGGGTAACCCGAACCTGGAATGCTTGCCTGCCAGCGCGATTCGATGGTGGCACGCGAGTGCGATTTCGAGTCCGCCTCCCAGGGCCGCCCCGTTGAGCGCGGCCACGACCGGTACCCCGAAAGTTTCGAGATCGCGGAGGACGTCCTTGATGTCGGTGGCGAATGCGGTCACGGACGGCGCGTCCTCGGTCGTCGCTGCGAAGAGGTCGTTGAGATCGCCACCGGCGAAGAACGTCTTTTTCGCCGAGGTGAGGACGATGCCCGTCACCGGGGTTGCGCTGGACCTCAGCCGCACCAGCGCTTGCGCCATCGATCTACGATAGGCATCGTTCATCGTGTTGACCGACTGCTCAGGGTCATCGAGAGTCAGTGTGACGATGCCGTCGGTGTCCTGTTCGAACGTGATGGTCGAACGCTCGTCGGTATGTGTGGTGGTCATTTCAGTCCTCAGACTCGCTCGATGATGGTGGCTGTTCCCATACCTGCCCCGACACACAGCGTGATCAACGCGCGTTCGGCGTCGCGGCGCTCCAGTTCGTCGAGCATCGTGGCGACCAGCATTCCTCCGGTGGCTCCGAGTGGGTGCCCCATAGCGATTGCGCCGCCGTTGACGTTCACTTTCTCCGCCGGTAGGTCGAGGTCCTTCATGAACTTCAGGACGACTGCGGCAAATGCCTCGTTGAGTTCGAACAAATCGATGTCGTCGACTGTCAGGTCGGCGGCCGCCAGAGCTTTGCGGCTCGCAGGTGTCGGTCCGGTCAGCATGATCGTGGGCTCGGAACCTGTGGTCGCGGCGGCAAGGATCCGTGCGCGGGGGGTCAGTCCGAGGTCGTTTCCGACGCGTTCGTTACCAATGAGCAGCAGCGATGCACCGTCGACGATGCCAGACGAGTTACCGGCATGATGAACGTGTTCGATTCGCTCGACCCAGTGATATTTCTCCAGGGCGACAGCGTCGAAACCGGACTTTCCGAGACCGTCGAAGGACGCGCCGAGCCGAGACAGCGACTCCGCTGTGGTCTGCGGTCGCATGTGCTCGTCGGTGTCGAGGATGGTCACACCATTGCGGTCCAATACCGGTACGACGGAATTGGAATAATGCCCGCCCTCCCATGCCTTGGCTGCGCGCTCCTGCGAGCTCGCGGCGTATTCGTCGACGTCTCGGCGACTGAAACCTTCGATTGTCGCGATGAGGTCTGCACCGATTCCCTGCGGCACGAAATCGGTTCTGTAGCTGGTCTCGGGGTCGTTTGCCCATGCACCGCCGTCACTGCCCATCGGCACGCGAGACATGCTCTCCACGCCGCCCGCGAGCATGAGCGTTTCCCATCCCGACGCGACCTTTTGAGCCGCGGTGTTCACCGCTTCGAGTCCGGACGCACAAAATCTGTTGAGCTGCATGCCCGCTACTGTTTCGGGAAGTCCTGCAGCCAGTGCGGCGACCCGTGCGATGTCGGCACCTTGATCGTCGATAGGGGCAACGCAGCCCAAGACAAGATCGTCGATTCGACTCGGGTCGAGCCCGAGATTGCGAGCGCGAATTTCATCGATCAATCCCGTCACCAACGAGACAGGCTTGACTCCATGGAGACTCCCACCTGGTTTGCCTTTTCCGCGGGGGGTCCTGATGGCGTCGTATATGTAGACGTCTGCGCCTACCCGAGTGGGTCCCATGTTTCTGTCTCCTCCATGCTTCGGACGCGGTCGACGCCCACTTGGTGTTTTCGCGAGCCTCACAGGGTGCGTTCCCGCAATCTACCAAACACCCGATAGGTGCATGCCGAGAGTGGCGTGAAACCGAGGACAGTGGCTCCCCATTCGACCCGAGCGATAGTCGCCGGAGACGTCTCCGGCACACACTCCTGTTCGGAATCATCGACTCGGCAGCCCTGTCGCGGCCATCGAGGGCACGCATCGCTGCAGCCGGGCGCAACCCTGATCAAATCTCATGCGCAGCGGGGATTCGCCGCGTGGTCGGTCGAAACCGACGCACTCGCGCTGCGGATTCAGGCCGCGACCGGATCCGTCGACGCCGCAGAGGTCGCCGCAGTCCGCGACCGCGCCGAGCGCATCGGCGCAACCGCGGTGCTGCGGCGGTTACGCGCTACGGGACTAGTGCACCATCTGTTGGACGAGGCCGCCGATGCGCCGTCGGATCGCGGAAGCCGATAGACGTCGCCACCCGTCCGCGTAGGGTTCTCGTTGTCCGAAAGCTGATGCGACTGCGCGCCAGCCAATTCGGCTCACCTAGACGCGGCGGTCCCGGCTGGGCTCCGGCGAAATACCCTCAGTCGACCTGGCGGACGTCGCGGTACAACTCCGAAAAATCGACTACCGAACGCACCGGCAGCCCGTAGCGCGCCCACACCTGCGGGGTCACGACCTCACGCACACTGAGGCGACCGACGTACATTCCTCAATCCTGCGTGGTGCTTTCGAGACGCTTCAGGAAGTCGTTGATACCCAGGTTTCCCACCGGAGTCGTCTCGACCTCGAGCGGCACTCCGGACGTGGTGTCCGTGAACGTCAAATGAAGAACGGTGCCGCGCCGTTTGTGCGTCACGGTCAGGTGCGAACGTGGAATCCGGGTCAACAGCCCCAACTTCTTCCACGATCCGAACAGTCCGAATCGCTTGCGCGCCAGTGCATACAGCGTCGTCTCGGACATCGCGAGCACCACCGACGGAGGCATCTTCTGGCGTCGAGCCGCGCCGGCACGCCCCGCCATCAGACCACCCATCTCCCATGCGGTCGTCGAGTTACCTCCGCCGCCGATACCGGCACCGAGGCCCATACCCACGGCACCCGCGAAAGTCGACCCACGTGGAACCGCAAGGGCCACATCGAGAATCGGGTCACCACCGACGGCCGCCTGCGCCCCCGCCCTGGCTTTGCTCTCACGCGACATGATTCACCGCCGCGAGGTGGAATGGGGTCACGGCCCGATGCCCCGATCCGTCGAGGCATCCGTTGTGTTGCTGGATTGTCATTCGTCTCCTCGGTTGGCTGGTACCGATGGAACCCGACATGTAGGTCACATCTCGCGCAATGCGGTCTGCCCACTTCATGTCGACAGGCGTTCTTCGGTGTTGCGCGCTCGCACACCGAACACCGTGAACAGCGCGGCCACGAATGCGGTGACCACCAACAGAACGAGGCCGATGGTGTAGCTGTGGTCGACCGAGTCGTACGTGGCACCCATGACCAACGGTGGGAAGAAGCCACCGAGTCCGCCTGCGGCACCGACGATACCGGTGATCGAGCCCACCCGCTCCTGTGGCGCTTCCTTGGCCACCCAACTGAACACCGACCCCGAACCCAGGCCCATGAATACGGCCGTCAACACGAAGTTCAGTCCGGCGAGGAATTCGAGGGGAGGTTGAGTGATCATCCAGACCGCCATCAGTGCGGCACCACCGCACGAAATCGCGGTGATCAGGCGCGCACCGAAGCGGTCCGACAGCACACCCCCGATGGGACGGGCGACGACCGCGGCAATCGCGAACCCGGCCGTACGGGTGCCGGCCGCCGCGAGATCGAAGTCGTACACGTCTTTCAGGTAGGTCGGTAGATACGTCGAGAAGGCCACGAAACCACCGAATGCGGCGGCATACAGGAAGCCCATCTGCCACGTGATCGGCAACTTCGCAGCCCCGACAAGCTTGGGTACGACTGCATCGTGGTTGGGAGACCACCGCGGAGAATCACGCATGAACAGCCAGCAGACTGCGGCGGTGACAACGAGGGCAACCGCGATGATGGCATGGGTGGTCACATACCCGAACCACTCAACGAACCGCGGCGTGAAGAACGCCGACAACGCAGTGCCGCCCATGCCGGCTCCGAAGACACCCGTCGCAAATCCCCTGCGGGACTTGTCGTACCAACCGTTGACGAACGGGATTCCGACCGCGAACGAGGTGCCGGCGATTCCGAGGAAGAATCCCGCCACGAGCAGAATCGCGTAGTTGCCCAGGTGTCCGCCGAGAGCGACGAGGAAGACGAACGGCACCGACGCCAGCAACAGGATAGGGAACATGATTCGGCCGCCCAGCCGGTCGGTGAGCGCACCGGTCAGGATGCGCCCCAGCGAGCCGACCAGAATCGGTATCGCCACCAACACCGACTTCGCGGTGGCGGACAGTTCCATGTCGGACGCGTATCGAACACCCAAGGGGCCGATCAGGTTCCACGCCCAGAAGCTGATTGTGAACGCGAGTGTTGCGAGAGCGAGGTTCAGCGATTGCGCGCGTCGATCGAGTGGGGTCTCGACGGGAGTGCTCATCGATCACGATCCTTCGTTCCGACCGGGGCCCAGCCGGGCCGGTACTGGCGATTTCCTGGCGACGAGTGCCTGTCGCGACTGCGGTAGACGATGTAGGGCCGAAACAGGTAGTGCACCGGCGCGGTGAACATGTGCACCAGCCGAGTGAACGGCACCATGGCGAACACCAGCATTCCGACGAGGACATGGATGTGAAAACGTATGGGCGCGTTGCTCATCGTCTCGACATCCGGCCGCAGATAGAAAAGGGACCTGAACCACGGCGAGACCGTCTCCCGATAGTTCACCCCTTCCTGGCCGGGCACAGCGCCGAGGAGGGTGACGTAGAACCCCAGCAACAGAGCCGCGGTCAGGACGAGGTACATCACCTTGTCGTTGCGTGTGGTCGCCATGAACACCGGCCCGACGCGTCGACGTCGGTAGATGAGAATGACGAGACCGACGAGAGTACACACACCGGCGATCAATCCGAAGAATGCCGAATTCAGGTGGTACACACTTTCGGATATCCCGAAGAACTCGGTCCACGACTCCGGGACGAGCAGACCGATGGCGTGGCCGATGATGACGACCAGGATTCCGAAGTGGAACAGCGGTGACCCGATGCGCAGCAACCGCGATTCGTACAACTCCGATGATCGGGTGGTCCACCCGAACTTGTCGTACCGGTAGCGCCAGATGGTACCGCCGATGAGCAACGCCAGAACCAGATACGGAAGTACGCCCCACAGAACTGTGTTCACGTTGTCACCTCGTCTCGGCGATGGGTAACAGTCGCGGATCGAACGCCTCCAGGCCAACCGTTTCGATGGGAATCGTCGCCCGGAGCGCAAGCGCGGACTGGCGATCCGTCGGCGATTCCCCCGGCAAGCAGGCGCAGATCGCGGTCATCACGTCGGCATACGGAGTGCCGAGATCGACCAGGCCCAACCGAATGAGTTCCAGCGCTGCGCGGTAGACCGTCAACAGCTCCACCGCCGTGGCCGGCTGGGCGCGGGCGCAGAATTCGAGCACGACCGGAAGATGGTCGGGTAGCTCCCCATGAAGATCGACCAGATAACCGCTGTCACGATAACGCTGTTTGAACTCGCCGAGCACCGATCCGCGCCGGCGGGTGTCTCCGTCCGTCCAATACGACAGGTACAACGTACGTTTGCTCGAGAGATCGAACACGTCGACGTACTCCCGCTGCAGTTTGTCGATATCCGAGCCCGCAAGGTGGTCGACGAAACGCTCCAGGGGCGCGGCGACAGTACGGTCGGGGTGCTCACCGAGTGCCTCTCGTAGCAACCCGATTCGGGACAACAGCTGGGAATCCGGGTACGTCAGGCACCATGCTGCGGCCTGGTAGATCACCCGTTGGTCGACTTCTCGTCGACCCCGCAGCCACCTCACGGCGTCTCCGAACTCTTGGGGAACATTCCCGACGGCACGCCGTTTCCGTCCCAGTTCAGCAAGTTGACTCGACCGGCCAGACTGTCGGCTCCCGCCGCGGTATCGGAGGTCTGCCGGTGTTTGAGAGCGTGGAAGGTCTCCACCGACACCGGTGCCGGACGACCGCTGGCCTCACCGAAGGCACCGGACTCGAACATTCCGGGGCCTTCCTCGTAGTCCAGTGAGCAGGCCATCTCGTCGAGTTTCGCGGCCTGTTCATGGTGAGCGGTCGGAATGACATAGCGCTCTTCGTATTTGGCGATCGCCATGAGCCGGTACATCTCGTACATCTCCTCTTCCGACATTCCAACTGAAGCGGGGATGTCGGCGTTCGGCTCACGGCCGAGGGTGATATCGCGCATGTAGGCGCGCATGGCGGCGAGTCGTTTGAGAACGGTGTCGATGACATCGGTGTCGCCGGCGGTGAACAGTTCGGCCAGATACTCGACGGGTATGCGCAACGCCTCGATCGCCCCGAACAACGTGCCGTATCCTTCGGCGTCGTGTCCCTGCTCGGCCAGCAGATCGACGATCGGCGACAGAGGTGGGACGTACCACACCATCGGCATCGTGCGATATTCCGGATGCAACGGAAGCGCGACCTTGTATTTCTTGGCCAGCGCGTACACCGGGGAACGTCGGGCCGCGTCGATCCAGTCGTCGGGAATGCCGTCGGCGCGCGCCGCCGCGATCACACTCGGATCCTCGGGGTCGAGGAGCAGATCGAGTTGTGCCTCGTACAGGTCCTTCTCGTCCGGTGTCGACGCCGCGTCGGTCACCGCGTCGGCGTCGTACAAGAAGATTCCGAGATATCGAAGCCGACCGACGCACGTCTCGGAGCAGATCGTCGGTTGGCCGACCTCGAGTCGCGGGTAACACAGCGTGCATTTCTCGGCTTTGCCCGACTTGTGGTTGAAATAGATCTTCTTGTAGGGACATCCGGTGATGCACTGCCGCCAGCCACGACACTGGTCCTGGTCGACGAGGACGATTCCGTCCTCGCTGCGCTTGTAGATCGCGCCCGACGGGCACGAAGCCATGCACGACGGGTTGAGGCAGTGTTCACAGATTCGCGGCAGGTAGAACATGAAGGTCTGCTCGAAGCTGAACTTGACGGCCTCTTCTGATTCGCTGCGGAGCTTGGCGACGATCGGATCGAGGTCGCCGTATTCCGTTGCACCACCAAGGTTGTCGTCCCAGTTCGCCGACCAGCTGACTTTGGTGTCCTTGCCGGTCAACAGCGATTTCGGCCGGGCCACAGGGAAGTCGTCACCGAGTGGTGCGTCGATGAGCGTCTGGTAGTCGTAGGTCCAGGGCTCGTAATAGTCGGCGATCGTGGGCTGAACGGGACTGGCGAACAGAGTGAGCAGTTTCTGCAGTCGGCCTCCGGTGCGCAGGCGCAGTTTGCCTTTGGCGTTGAGATGCCAGCCACCCCGCCACTTCTCCTGGTCTTCGTAACGTCGCGGATACCCCTGCCCGGGGCGGGTCTCGACATTGTTGAACCACACGTACTCGGTGCCGGCACGGTTGGTCCACGCCTGCTTACATGTCACCGAACAGGTGTGGCACCCGATGCACTTGTCCAGATTCATCACCATGCCCACTTGGGCCATCACTCGCATCAGTAGGTCACCTCCTGGCTACGTTTGCGAATGGTGGCCACCATGTCGCGTTGATTACCTGCGGGACCGAGATAGTTGAAGGCGTAGGACAACTGGGCATATCCGCCGATGAGATGCGTCGGTTTCACCAAGAGTCGAGTGGCCGAGTTGTGGATGCCGCCGCGGCGGCCGGTGGCTTCGGATTTGGGAACATCGATGGTTCGTTCCTGAGCATGGTGGACATACGTGACGCCGGTCGGCATTCGGTGGCTGACGACCGCACGGCAAACCACGACGCCGTTGGCGTTCACGCACTCGATCCAGTCGTTGTCCTTCACGTCGATCGCGGCAGCGTCCTCGGGACTGAGCCACGCCGTCGGCCCACCTCGGGACAGCGACAGCATGAAGAGGTTGTCCTGGTACTCGGAGTGGATCGACCACTTCGAGTGCGGAGTGAGATACCGGACGGTGATCTGTTGCGCGCCGTCGGGGCCGAGCCTCGGCTCGCCGAACAACCGGTGCATGTCCAGTGGTGGTCGGTAGATCGGTAGCGATTCACCCATGTCGATCATCCAGTCGTGATCGAGGTAGAAATGCATTCGTCCCGTCAGGGTGTGAAAGGGCTTGAGCCGCTCGATGTTCACGGTGAACGGTGAGTAGCGCCGACCCCCGGTCTCGGACCCTGACCACTCCGGCGAGGTGAGCACGGGAACCGGGCCGCGCTGGGTGTCGGCGAAGGTGATGCGCTTGTCCTCCGCGCCCGCTGCCAGGTCGTCGAGGCGTTTCCCGACGCGCTTCTGTAGCTTCTCGAAACCGTCCTTCGCCAACGCGCCGTTGGTCGTACCGGAATAGGTGAGAATTGCCTCGGCCATCTTGACGTCCGTGTCGATGGCCGGTCGCCCTTCGGCAGGACCCGACGGCATCACGCCGTTGCTCGCAGCCAATCGGTCACTCTGCTCGGCCACGTCGTAGGTCACGTTCTTGACCGCGAAACCCAACGTGTCCGCCAGTGGTCCGACGGCCGCCAGCTTGTCCGCGATGGCCGTGTAATCGCGCTCGACCACAACGAAGTTCGGAAGATTCTTGCCTGGCGTCCCCGGGTTGGGCGAACCCTGCCAGTCCGCCACCCTGCCGTGCGGCTGTGCCGTCTCACCGGGGGTGTCGTGCTGCATCGGCACGCTGACCAGATCGTGGCGCACCCCGAGATGAATCTTTGCCAGAGATGAGAGCTTGTCGGCCAGCAAGTGGAACAGATCGAAATCCGACTTCGCTTCCCACGGTGGGTCGATCGCGGGTGAGAAGGCATGCACGAACGGGTGCATGTCGGTCGACGACAGGTCGTGTTTCTCGTACCAGGTCGCAGCCGGGAACACGATGTCGGACAGCAGCGTTGTGGACGTCATTCGAAAATCTGCCGACACCATCAGATCGAGCTTGCCCTCGGGTGCTTCCTCGTGCCACTTCACGTCGTTCGGCCGCGGCGCGTTCGGGTTCTCGGTGCCCAATACGTTGTGGTGGGTGCCCAGCAGATTTCGCAGGAAGTACTCGTTTCCTTTGGCCGACGAGCCCATCAGGTTCGAGCGCCAGAGAATCAGTGTGCGCGGCCAGTTCTCGGGCGCGTCGATATCGGTGATCGCAGCGGTGAGGCCGCCGTCGTGCAGTTTCTCGGCAACAAAACTGCCGACCGTGGACGCGTCCCCGGTCTCCACGGCAGCATTCGCCTCGTCTGCGAGATCGAGCGGATTGCGGTCGAACTGTGGGTAGAACGGCATCCACCCCATCCGCGCCGATTGCGCGATGGCGTCGGCTGTGTGTTCGTGGGTGATCGAACTCTTCGACAACGGCGAGGCCAACGACGCCGTCGAGTAACCGTCGTTGCGCCACTGGTCGGTGTGCATGTACCAGTACGAGGTACCGGTCATGGTCCGCGGCGGCCGCGACCAGTCGAGTGCATTGGCGAGAGAGATCCATCCGGTGATGGGACGGCACTTCTCCTGACCCACGTAGTGCGCCCAGCCTCCGCCGTTGCGGCCCATGCACCCGGTGAGGATGAGCAGGGACAGTATGGCGCGGTACGTGGCGTCACCGTGGAACCACTGGCAGATGCCTGCACCCATGATGATCATCGAGCGCCCGCCGGAATCGATTGCATTGGTGGCGAACTCGCGAGCCACACGGACGGCGGCCTCGGCCGGAACACCGGTGATCTCGGCCTGCCAGGCGGGTGTGTACGGCACCTCGACGTCGTCGTAACCGGTGGGCCACTCTCCCGGTACTCCGTCACGGGCAACGCCGTACTGCGCGAACATGAGGTCGAAGACCGTGGTGACCAGAGCGCCGTCGATCCGGGTCGCCGGGACTCCGCGCCGCAGTACCCTGCCCGAACCATCGGGGGCATCGAATGCAGGAAGAAGTATCTCCAGGTTCTCGGTCCCGCTGCGTCCGTGCAGGGTGATCACGGGCGTGATCGTGCCGAGATCGAGATTCCAGCGACCCTCTCCCGATGCCGAGAACCGAAACCCCAACGATCCGTTGGGCACCGCTGGGTCTCCGGTCCGCCCGTCGAGTACGACCGTCTTCCAGACGTCGTCTTCGGTGGCAGCGCCGTCGGGCAATGCCGCGAGTTCGTCTGCGGTGACGAACTTTCCGGGCACGTAGGCACCGTCGTGCTCGTCGAGATGGATGAGGAACGGAAGGTCACTGTAGGTCTTGATGTAGTCGTCGAAGAACGGCACCGATCTCCGAGCGAAGAACTCGGTGAGGATGACGTGTCCCATCGCCATCGCGAGCGCGCCGTCGGTACCCGCCTGAGCCGGGAGCCATTCGTCGGCAAACTTGCTGTTGTCGGCGTAGTCGGGACTCACGGTGACGACTTTGGTTCCGCGGTAACGTACTTCGGCCATCCAATGCGCATCAGGAGTACGCGTGACGGGAACGTTCGATCCCCACATCATCAAGTAGGTGGCGTCCCACCAATCGCCGGATTCGGGAACATCGGTCTGGTCTCCGAAGACCTGCGGGCTGGCAACCGGCAGGTCGGCGTACCAATCGTAGAACGAGGTCATCACGCCGCCGATGAGCTGAACGAAGCGGGTGCCTACGCAATGCGAGACCATCGACATCGCCGGGATCGGCGAGAATCCGGCACAGCGATCCGGACCGTACGTCTTGATGGTGTGAACGTGCGCGGCAGCCGCGATCTCGATCGCCTCGTCCCATGAAACGCGTACCAACCCGCCTTTGCCGCGTGCCTGCTGATACGACTTCCGACGCAGGGGATCACCGACCACGTCCGCCCAAGCAAGCACCGGGTCACCGAGACGCGCCTTCGCGGCCCGGTACATCTCCACCAGTACCCCACGGGCATAGGGATGCCGAACACGCGTGGGTGAGTATGTGTACCAGGAGAAAGCAGCACCACGAGGGCACCCACGGGGCTCGTATTCGGGGCTGTCCGGCCCGACCGACGGATAGTCGGTCTCCTGCGTTTCCCACGTGATGATGCCGTCTTTGACATAGACCTTCCACGAACAGGAACCGGTGCAGTTGACGCCGTGGGTGGATCGAACGACCTTGTCGTGACTCCACCGGTCGCGGTAGAACACGTCACCTGCTCGGCCACCCTCACGAAAGACCATCCGGCCGTCGTCACTCTCATCCCAGCGAGTGAAGAACTTGCCGACGTTTAGGAGAGCCTTGGCTGCATCCCCCTGAACGGCATTCGACTTGATATCCATTGGCCGGGACATGCTCTTCACCGTACAAAGAACGACGGCTGAGCCAGACGCTTTTATCGAAATTCGAGTCCCCGCACCTAAATTCTTAATTGTATTACGCATTGTCACGGCAATGACGCAGTCCTGGAACGGGACTGGCCTCGTCATATCGAATTTGATGAGCAATATCAGCCTGAGAACGTAGGCGATGTTCTGGTTTCTTGTATCCAAATGTACTTTCGGTTTTTTTCGACCGGTGCTGTAGCGGATACGCACCTGCCTTGATATCAATAAAACACCGATGCAACTACGAATGGTTGCCTCACACTCACTCGAACAGAGGAGCCCTTCGTATGTTCTCGTCCAGCGAACTCGAACTGAACCTTCTTGCCCTGCTCACTCAGCTGTTCACGGGCAGCGCGGACAACGGGAACGCGCCCGCGTCCTGAGCCTGCCGGCGATGCCGGGTACGGCACTGTAACTCAATCGCACCAGGAAACCAGATTTACTCTCGAAGTTTATTGGTTCGCACCGACACACGCCCGGGTCCAAAATCGTACCGAGACTGTTCATCGCGTATTTCTGGACTTCATCGACCACAAGGTCCGTGAAGACATGAACACCAATCAGGGCCAAGGAGTACCCGTGACACAGATTCACGCTGCGACACACAAACATCGGGTGCCGCCGGAGCATCGCGTGCTCGGACTCGATCGACGCACGTTTCCACCGGCGCTCTTCGTCGTCGCGGTTTTCATCATCATGATCTTCGTGATACCGCGTGTCGACGCAGCCATCGATTTGGAGGACCCCGTCCTCGCAGGGGAGCAACTCGCGATCAGCGACCGCATCGTTTTCACCCCGGCCACCGGCTGGAATGTCGAGGATGGCTTCCGCGTGACCGACGACGGGCGCAGACACGGCGACGCCACCATCTCCGATAGCGGCGTGTCCTTCGAAATCTCGACGGACACATTCGACGGCACTCCCGACGCACTGTTGGATCAGGTCGAGAAAGTCACGTCCCGCACCGACGACCCGACCTTCCGGGTCGACGGAAACCGCACCACCCTCACAACGCTCACCGGAGAGACCGGGGTCGCTCAGCCGTACGGCAGCGTGAACGGCGACGGTGTCGTTGCCGCATTCGTTCTCGACGGCACCGGTCTGAAGATCGCCGCATACGGTCCTCCGGCTCAGATGACGGCCGCTAACGACGCCATCCAAACCATGATCGCGAGCATCCGGACCGTAGAGGGGAACAACTCATGAGCGAGACCGACACGAACGCAACGACGCATGGCGTGAGCCCCGACGCCCGGCGACGACAGGCTCGGGCTCTCGAGGTCTCCGGTTGGGGTGAGCGCTTCGTTTTCGTACAACCTCACAACCTCTCGTTCTGGGTGTACGTGCTGCTGGTCGGATTCGGCGTTTTTCAGACGTGGTCCTTCTTCGAACCGACGGCCGGGTTCTACGCAGATGGATTCGTGGCAGCGGCGGTTCTCTGCGGACTGTGCGGTCTGGCGTGGTTCGCCTGGTTCCGCCACATCGACCGGTGGGAACGTCAACCGGGCCGCCTCATCGTCGCCGCGCTCCTGTGGGGCGCTGTTGCGGCCACCTTCGCATTCGCGTTGCCCGCGAACAACGCGTTGCTCGGCATCTACACCAAGTTGTTCGGCCAAGAGTGGGTTGCAGACTGGGCGGCGGGTGCCGCGGCACCATTCACCGAGGAGGCTGCAAAGCTGTGCGGATTCGTACTCCTGATGGGCCTTGCCCCGCGCTTGATCCGCACCGCAAACGACGGTTTGATCGTCGGCGCGTTCATCGGACTCGGGTTCGCGGTCTTCGAGGACTTCCAATATGCCGCCAACTCCACCGCACGGGCGTTCGGTACCGATCCGGTCGGTCAGGCCGTGTCGATGTCGTTCACCCGTATCGCGGTCAGCTTCGCCTCGCACCCCCTCTTCAGCGCCCTTGTCTGCTCGGGTGTCATCTACCTCATCGGCACCGCGGCCCAGCCACGCCGGATCGGGCGCGGACTGGCATTCGTGTTGTTGGGCATGTTTCTGCACTTCACCTGGGACGACGCCACCGGCCTGGGCCAGGGAGGCATCCTGACGTTCCCCGTCATGATCGCCTCCCTCGTTCTCGGTTTCACCGTACTGACCATCGCGTTTCGACGCGCAGCGCCGCGTGAATACGAGTTCGTCCGCGACATCCTCGCCCCCGAGGTCGAAGCGGGGACAGTGACCGACGCAGAGGTGGATGGCATCCTGGAGAAGAAGGCGCGTAAGGCGTTCATCAAGTCCGCGCCCCATCACAAGTCCCGTCGAGCACGCAAGCACCTTCGGCGCGCGATTCTCGACCTCGCCCACGACCTTGCCGACGGCAAGGGAGCCGACACCGAGGCCGTGCGTCACTCTCGCTCGGAGGTCGAGCGTCTGCGCGTCAAGGCCGGCTGACCGACAATCGAACAGAACCGGTACCGCCCGAACGTGTTTCGGGCGGTACCGGTTTTCCTGTCCCGGCCCTATGACGTCCGAGTCAGAAGTCGGCGCTCGTGGAAGCAGCAGCGGTGACCGACGGCGAATTGCCTTTCTCGGGCGATTCCCCACGCGTCGTCCACTGCCAATCCCGCACGACGGGCAGGTCGTCACCGTGCTCGCGAGTCCACTGTCGAGCCCGCCTGCGGGTGTCGACCATCTCCTGTCGTAGCGACGCCGCCCTCGAGCCGAGTCCTGGCGTGCGGTCGATGACATCGATGACCAGATGGAACCTGTCCATGTCGTTCATCATCACCATGTCGAAGGGCGTGGTGGTCGTTCCCTCCTCCTTGTAGCCGCGCACGTGCAGATGGGCGTTGTTGGCTCGGCGGTAGGTCAGCCGATGAATGAGCCACGGGTAGCCGTGATAGGCGAAGATCACCGGCACATCCACCCCGAAGAGGCTGTCGTACTCGCGTTGTGGCATCCCGTGCGGATGCTCGGTCTCGTCCTGCAACCGCATCAGGTCGACCACGTTGACGAACCGAATCTTCAGATCCGGCAGACCTTCCCGCAGGATGCTGACGGCAGCCAGAGCCTCGAGGGTAGGGACATCGCCTGCGGCAGCGATCACCACGTCCGGATGCCCCTCGTCGTTGGACGCCCATTCCCAGATACCGGCTCCGCGAGCGCAGTGCAGATCGGCCTCGTCCCCGGTGAGCCAGTCGAACGACGGCTGCTTACCCGACACGACGACGTTGACGTAGTGCCGACTTTCCAGACAGTGCTGCATGGTGGACAGCAACGTGTTCGCATCCGGCGGCAGGTAGACGCGCACGACTTCCGCTCTCTTGTTGACCACGTGGTCGATGAAGCCGGGATCCTGATGCGAGAATCCGTTGTGATCCTGACGCCACACATGTGAGCTGAGCAGATAGTTCAAGCTGGGCACCTGCGGTCGCCACGGGATGTCGCGGGTGGTCTTGAGCCACTTCGCGTGCTGGTTGAACATCGAGTCGACGAGGTGGATGAACGCCTCGTAGCAGCTGAAGATTCCGTGCCGGCCGGTCAGTGTGTAGCCCTCGACCCATCCTTGGCAGGTGTGTTCGGAGAGTATCTCCACCACACGCCCCGAGCGGGCCAGGTGCTCGTCGGTGTCCACGATGGTTCCGGCGAAGACCTTGTCGGTGACCTCGTACACCGGGTTGAGCCGGTTCGACGCCGTCTCGTCCGGGCCGAAGATTCTGAAGTTCGTGGGGTTGTCTCGCACCACATCGATGAGGTACTCGCCCAGGACCCGTGTCGGCTCGTGGATCGAGCCTCCAGGTTCGCTGACCTCGACGGCTCGGTCTCGGAAATCCGGCAACCGAAGTGGACGGGTCAGCAGGCCTCCGTTGGCATGCGGGTTGGCGCTCATTCGGCGCTCCCCCACCGGGGCGAGGGCGCGCAGCGACTCGACCAGTACCCCGTCGGTCCCGAACAGCTCTTCGGCCCGATACGACCGCATCCACTGCTCGAGCTGAGCGCGGTGCTCGTCGTTCTCGCGAGTCGCCGCCAGCGGGACCTGATGGGCCCGCCACGTACCTTCCACCGGCAGCCCATCGACGACCTTCGGGCCGGTCCACCCCTTGGGGGTGACCATCAGAATCATCGGACCGGGACGCCGTTCGAGGTCGCCGTCCACCCGCGCTGCGCGCTGATTCTCCGTGATCAGATCGTGAGCCCTGTCCATGGCCTCGGCCATCTGCTGGTGCACGTGCGCCGGGTCGTCGCCCTCGACGGTGATCACCTCGTGGCCGTAGCCCCGCAGCAGGCTCTCCAGTTCCTCGCGGTGAATGCGCGCCGGAACGGTCGGGTTGGCGATCTTGTAGCCGTTCAGATGCAGGATCGGCAGCACCGCCCCGTCGTGGACCGGATCGAGGAACTTGTTGCTGTGCCACGACGCGGCCAACGGCCCGGTCTCGAACTCTCCGTCACCGACCACCGCGACGACAACGAGGTCGGGATTGTCCATCGCCGCACCGTAGGCGTGGGAGAGCACGTACCCGAGTTCACCGCCCTCGTGGATCGAGCCCGGCGTCTCCGGTGCCACGTGGCTGGGGATCCCGCCGGGAAAAGAGAACTGCCGGAAGAGCTTTCGCAGGCCTTCGGTACCCGCCCCGATGTGTGGATAGACCTCGCTGTACGTGCCTTCCAGGTACGCGTTGGCCACCAGAGCCGGCCCGCCATGACCGGGGCCGGCCAAGAAGATGGCATCGACGTCGCGGTTGCGGATGAGCCGATTCATATGTGCATACACAAGATTGAGCCCGGGACTGGTCCCCCAATGACCGAGCAGACGCGGCTTGACGTCCTCCGGAACGAGCTCACGTTCGAGCATCGGGTTGTCGAGAAGGTAGATCTGTCCGACGGACAGATAATTCGCTGCTCGCCACCACCGATCGATAGCGTCCAGCTCCGCTTCGTCGAGCGCTGCTGTGCTGTCAGAGACCATCGTTGTTCCTCGATTCTCTGTGTTTGTCGAACATTGCACTCACCCTGTCGTCAGACCGTGATGTCGCCCGTGCCGAGTAGCACGAGCGCCAGAATTGCTGCGCCCGTGAGCAATCCGCACACGATGCGTTCCGGGCCGGTGAACACCCGACCCGAGTGCTCGCGCCGCGCCACGACGTAGAGCAGCGTTCCGGGCGCGTACACCAGGCAGCCGAGCAGCACGTACTCCACGCCTGCCGCGTACAGCAGGAAGACGGAGTACACGACCGCCAGGATCCCGATGACGAGTTGACGGCGTCGCTCGTCGTCATCGCCCGGACCGTAGGTCTCGCGAGTGAGAGTCAGCTTCACCGCGTAGGCCGCCGCCAGCAGATAGGGAATCAACGTCAGGGCCGTGTCCAGCGAGAGCATGAAGTCCAGCGCGTCGCCGACGACCAGAACGAGCAGCAGGAAGATCTGCACGCTGATGTTCGTCAGAAGCAGGGCTGCAACCGGTGTTCCACCGGAGTTCTCTCGGCCGAGCCTCTTCGGCAGAATCCCGGTTCTCGCGGGCATGAACATGACCTCGGCATTGAGCAGCGTCCAGGCGAGGTACGCGCCCAACACGGAGATCACGACCCCGAGGTCGATCAGCGTCCCGCCCCAGGGCCCGACGACCTCTTCGAGTACGACGCCCATCGACGGGGCGGCGGCGTCGGCCAGGTCCGTTCGGGGAAGCACCCCGTACGACACCGTCGTCACCGAGCCGAAGAGGGCAAGTGTGCTGAGCAGGCCAACCAGGGTTGCCCGGCCGATATCGGCGCGCTTCTGGGCGATCCGTGAATACACGCTCGCCCCCTCGATGCCGAGAAAGACGAAGGTGGTCAGGAGCATGGTGTCGGTGACCTGCGTGAACAGGCTCTCGCCTGTATCGCGGCCCCAGAAATTCTGGGCGAACACACTGGGGTCGAAGGCCACCACACAGATGACGACGAAGACGGCGATCGGCAGCAGCTTGGCCACCGTCACGATCCTGTTGATGATCGCCGCCTGACGGATCCCCCGCATGATGAGCAGGTGAACGACCCAGATGATCACTGACGCGCAGATCACCGCGAGAACCGTGTTTCCGGCTCCGAGACCAGGGAGGAAAGCGCCGATGCTCGCCATGGCGAACGTCAGGAAGAACACGTTCCCGACGATGTTGCTGGCCCAATATCCCCACGCAGCGTTGAAGCCTGCGTAGTTCCCGAAGCCCTCCTGGGCGTAGACGTAGATCCCGCTGTCGAGGTCCGGTTTCCTCAGGGCGAGCGACTGGAACACCAGTCCGAGCATAAGCATTCCGGATCCGGCAATCGCCCACGCGATGAGAGACCCGACCACCCCGGTCGCGGAGCCGAAACCGCCGGGGAGGGTGAAGATCCCGCCACCGACCATCGACCCGATGACCATCGCGGTCAACGTGGTCACGTTGACCTTGCGGTCCGCCTGTTCCGCGGTACCCGTCATGGGTCAGTGCTGCGGGCGAACGATGGGGAACAGGATCGTGTCACGAATGCTGAGACCGGTCAGGTTCATGACGAGCCTGTCGACGCCGAGCCCCATTCCGCCGGTCGGCGGCATGCCGTACTCCAGCGCTTCCAGGAAATCCTCGTCCACCTGCATCGCCTCCGCATCGCCGGCCGCAGCCAGCAACGACTGGGTGACGAGACGCTCACGCTGGTCGACCGGGTCCACCAACTCGGAATAGGCGGTGCCCTGTTCGGCACCGAAGATCACCAGGTCCCACTTCTCGGCGAGCCGTCCATCGCTGCGATGCGGCCTGGTCAGCGGAGCGTTCTCCTTCGGGAAGTCCGTGTAGAACACGGGCGTCGTCGTCTGCCCCTCGCAGAGCTCCTCGTAGATGCCTTCGAGCGCCGCTCCCCACGTCGGGTCCTCGACCAGCTCGGCACCGACCTTCTCTGCGTGTCGCAGCAGCTCCGCCTTCGGAGTATCGGCCGTGATCTCCTCACCGAGTGCCTCGGACACGGCCTGGCACATCGTCTTGACCGGCCAGTTGCCGGAGAGGTCGTACTCGACGATCTTGCCGTCACGGTCGGCACGCCGAGCGATCGGCTCACCGTGGACGGCGATCGCAGCCTCCTGAATCAGCTGCTGCGTCAGCATGCGCATGGTGTTGTAGTCGCCGTAGGTCTCGTAGACCTCGAGGGACGTGAACTCGGGGTTGTGCTTGAAGTCCGCTCCTTCGTTGCGGAATTGCCGACCCACTTCGAATACCTTCTCCATCCCTCCGACCAGCAGCCGCTTGAGGTGAAGCTCCGTGGCGATACGCAGATAGAGATCCATGTCGTAGGCATTGATGTGCGTCTCGAAGGGACGTGCGTTCGCCCCACCGTGCACGGTCTGCAGAATGGGTGTCTCCACCTCGGTGAATCCCCGGCTCTGCAGTGAGTCGCGGATACTGCGCACCACCGTCGCACGCTGGTAGGCCACAGTTCGGGCCTCCGGCCGAACGATCAGGTCCACATACCGCATGCGAATCCTGGCCTCGGGATCGATGAGGCCCTTGTGCTTGTCGGGAAGAGGGCGCAGGGACTTGCTGGTCATCATGACCGACGTCGCCCGCACGCTCAGCTCTCCCTTGTGGGTGGTCACGACCTCACCCGTGACCCCTACCTGGTCGCCGAGGTCCACGGAATGCTCCCAGAAATGCAGGTCGCTCGCCCCGAGGTGCTGCACGTCGACCATGACCTGCAGGTCGCCGCTGCCGTCGCGCAAGGTGGCGAACGCGACGCTTCCCATGTCGCGCTTGAGGACGACCCGTCCGACCACGGAGACGACCGTGCCGGTCTCGGTGTCGACGGGCAGCTCGCCCGCTTCGTCCCTGACCTGCGCCAGAGTGTGAGTTCGTGGTGCTGTGGCCGGATAGGGGTCGACGCCCTCCTCGCGGAGTCGGTCGAGCTTGAGCCGTCGCACCCGCATCTGATCCGGCAGACGGTCGATCGACAATGCCTCGGCGACCACGTCCCGCGCCGGGGGAATCAGCGTCCGGACCTGCTCGGCGTACTCCTCGTGTCCGGTCGCGAGACCGTCGTCGCCGCGGCCTCGGCGTCGCAACAGGTTGATCGAGGGAACCGTCAGGAAGCCCTCGGCGCTACCGGCGGCCGTGCCCACCCGCGGCAGGTCGGAGGCGTACTCGTAGCCCATGTAGCGCGGCTGCCAGTCCGGTAGGTACTTCGCATTCGATCGGTACAACGACTCGAGCTGCCATGTCTTGCTCGCGAGCAGCAGGCCCTGCCGCCAGACCCGAGCGACCGGCCCTGCCCCGACCTGAGCACCACGCTCGAAGGCTTCGCGGAACATCGCGAAGTTGAGCGAGACAGGGCCGACACCGATGCGCGAGGCCTGCGCCGCGAGCGCACCGACGAGAAACTCGACGAGTCCGTTGTCGGCCGTGGGATCTCGACGCATCAAGTCCAGCGACAGACCGGTCCTGCCCCACGGGACGAAGCTCAGGAACCCTCGTAGCCGTCCGGTCTCGTCGGTCGCCCGCACCAGGACGCAGTCGCCGTCGAGAGGATCCGCAAGTCGGCCCAGTGCCATGGAGAACCCACGCTCGTCGCCGCCGTCGCCGCGCCAGTGCTCTGCCGCGTCCGCGAGCGCCGCGAAGTCCTCGGCGCTCAGCGCCGAGTGCCGCAGCACTGTGGCGGTGTACCCGCGTCGCTGCAGTCGATCGACCGACCGCCGCACCTCCTTCATCCCCGGAGCGTTCAACGAGAACGTCGCCATGTCCACGATCGCCTCGTCGCCGATATCGAGCATCGTCAGTCCGGCGTCGGCGTAGGCCTGGGCTCCGCTGTGGCCGGCCCCCATCACGGCGAGGGACAGGCCCTGCTCGCGAGACCACCGTCGCCAGGCCTCGATGGCCCCGGGCCAGTACTCTCGTTCACCGATCGGATTGCCGCTCGCCAGGCATACCGAACCGATCGCACGGTAGGAAATCCCGGCGTGCGCCGTCCCTGCGTCACCGGAGTCCCATACGACCCCCTTGTCGCGACGCGTCGCGAAGTAGCCGAGCGAGTCCTCGTCACCGTGGTCCCGCAGCATTCCCCGCACGATGGCTTCGTCGATCGCCTCGGGCGTCGTGCTCTTGCGCGGTGCACCGAAGAAA
This sequence comes from Rhodococcus sp. 14-2483-1-2, assembly GCF_002259405.1. Taxonomy (GTDB): domain Bacteria; phylum Actinomycetota; class Actinomycetes; order Mycobacteriales; family Mycobacteriaceae; genus Rhodococcoides. The sequence continues at coordinate 123,641 of NZ_NPFW01000003.1, forward strand.
ATCCCTGCGGCACCGATGACCACGACGGCCCCGACGAACCCCACGATGGCGCGAACCCAAATGGGCGCGCTGACTCCCGACATCAGATCACCTCCGGCACGCCCGACGTCGGCGAACATCGTCGACAGGACGTACGCTGCGGCACTGCCGATGCCGTCGGCAGTGCCGAATGCACGCACCAATACCGAGCCGAGCAGCAGCATCACGACGCCACCGCCGAGGAAGACCGCAAGGGCACGGCGCAGGCTCCCCGGCACGCGACGCGCCACGAACTGTGCCCGCACTCGCCACGCCAGCACCACCAATGCGAGGCTGACGAGCACTCCGAGGATGTTCGGAACCACGTGTTCGCCGTCGACGACGTTCCAGACCCGACCGATGCTCGGGATGACGAACCACCACGCGACCAGAACAACGAGGGCAGGTCGAAGTCGTCGCCGAAGGGCCACGCCCATCACGTACAGCAGCGCGGCGTAGACGAGTCCCGGGTATACAGGCACCAGCAAAAGCGAAACGATGTCGTCGTCCGCCGCGAAGTAGCGGTACCACGGCGGCACCAGTGTGATCAGCAGGACGAAGGTCGCGAAAAGAAAAGCAGCCGCGGCAAACAGGTCGGGCCAACGGTCGGGGGATGGCCGCTGAGGCTGGATTGCGCCGCGTTCCTCTTTTTGCTCCACAGTCATGAAAGGGATACCTCCCGCGAACGAGCCGCCCCTGGGCGGCAATTCTTTTCCGGACATGCCATTTGAAGATGCTCGCGCGGGCAAGGTTCCCCTGCACGTCGGCCGTCGGATCACGTTGGGCGACCGCCGAATCGAGCGTATCCGAATGTGGACGTCGTCATGATGCGGAAAGCGAAAAGATTCACAATGCCTGTTTTGCCGAACAATGTAGGCGGACTCAGATAATTGCACCGCGATAAGCTGCGGTGCCGAAATGAAACCGCCAGAGCCGAACGGCGACAACCTGATTGCGAATGCGGCAGACTGTCCCTATGACCCTCGGTCTCACCACTGCTGTTGTCGCCGCCATTTGCTACGGCGTCGGGTCGATCCTGCAGGCAGCCGCGGCACGCGGCACAGCCCAGGTCGAGGGACTCGATCCGCGGTTGCTCGTCCGGCTCCTGAGATCGTGGAAGTATCTGCTCGGAGTGGGCCTCGACGGCCTCGGGTTCCTGCTCGGTCTCGTCGCCGTCCGTTCCCTCCCGCTGTTCGTCGTCCAGTCCATCGTGGCGAGCTTCCTCGCCATCACCGCCATCCTGGGCGCGATCTTCCTGAAAATGCCCCTCTCGCGCCGAGACAAGGTGGGTATCGCGGTCGTCGTCATCGGCCTCGTACTCGTCGGGTCCTCGGCGGCCGAGGACGCCGAGGTCGCCGTATCGGCGGCCGAGACCTGGGGGGTCCTCATCGCCACCGTCGTGCTCGTGGTGCTTGCCATCCCCGCAGGGCGGCTCAACGGTGCCGCGGGCGCGACGGCTATGGGTGCCGTGGCCGGCCTGGCTTTCGGGGCAACGGCAGTGGCAGCGCGGATGCTGCCCGACGACCTCGCGGCCATCCCCGCCAGCCCCGCCACCTGGGCGTTGGTGCTGGGCGGAGTGACCGCGCTCCTGACCTACTCGGTGGCCCTGCAGCGTGGCACCGTGACGCAGGCGACGGCCCCCGTCGTCGTGGGCGAGACCATCGCGCCTGCGATCGTCGGTTTGACTCTGCTGGGCGATGCACCACGGCCGGGATGGGGAATCGTTGCTGCGATCGGTTTCGTCATGGCTGTCGCCGGAGCGGTCAGCCTCGCTCGTCATGGAGAAATCGAGGAAGAGGCACCCACGACGTGAGCGCCTACTGTCGGCCCCGCGCCGCGACCACCCCGAGGCAGACGATCCAGGCGCTGATGCCGACGATGTGAATGCGCTGGGACACACCCACAGCCGATGACGGCTCGGTGGCACTGTCGAAATACCCGAAGACGAGACTGGCGACCACTCCGACAATCCAGAAAGTCCACCACGCGAACCTTTTCAACCATCGAGAACCGGTGGTACGTGTCGCGAACCAGACCGCAGCGACACCGGTGAACAGTGCAACGTTGGAGAGCAGGCTTGCGCCATCGTGAATCTGCAACTGCAGCTGGTCGGACGGTGACGAACACGTGACGCTCGGGCCGCACGGGGCCGACACCACGGCGGCTGCGATTGCTCCGAGCGCAAAGACCACCGTCGCCCAGACAGCGACCTCACGCCACCACCCCGAGGGCAGCGCCGACCTCACCGGCGGCAGTAGCGCGACCACAAGCACGGCACACACGACGTCGGTGACGCGCAACAACACTGCGTACGGCTCCCCCGGGGCCTGCAATTCGCTGACGACCTCACCCAGGCCACGAAAGTCACGCAGCACCCAATCGATCAGGAAGTTGGCGTAGAGAAACGCGGCCACCAGACCGATCCCGATCAGGACTCGCGAACGAATGTCGGTCACGAGTCGATCCGATCACTTCGACTGCGCCGATTCGACCATTCCCGCGAACGTGGACTCGAAAGTGCAAGCAGCACAAGGATACTCCCGCCGATGGCCGGAAGATCACCGATACCGAGCGGAGCCCGGTTCCCCAGAGTGGACGCAAAACCCACCAACGACGTCAAGGCACACGCGGACATCAGGCCGAGTCGGGCCCACTGATAGCCGGACATGACCCGCAGGGCGAGGAACACATCGATCACCGTCAACGAGACGAGCACGGCCACCACCGTCCCTACGGTGACCGTGTTCGTCAGATCCACCACGTCGCGGCTTCCCAGCCGGACAAGCAGATCCGGAGCCGTGAGCAGCAGCAGTGCCAGTGTGAGGTAGCAGGCACCCCTGAGCAGTGCCAAGCTCGATCCGAGCATGATCATCGCGGGACGGCGGTCCCGGCTGTCTGTCGGGACATCGTGCTGGAGCGACGATGTCGTGACGGCGCTCAGATCGAGGATCGGCAGATCGCCGTCGGTGAGGATGCGATCGCCTCCCCCGTTCCGGGTGTGATAGCCGGAAGCAAAGCGCTCGAGCGTCCGCACCGTCACCGCCGGCGCAGCCTCCGTGAGGGTACCCACGACGAAGTCGCGTTCGACGTCGATGTCCTCCTCGATCTTGTGCGTCACCTGCAATGTGAAGAGCGACAGTCCTACTCGTCGGTCGTACGTCGCGGCACCCAGCCAGTGCACCGGGAAGCCACCCGGTAGCAACCATCCCGGCGGGCATCGCCACAGTCGCAGGTGGTGTCGCTTCGAAGGACTGCCTGCCACCTCGCGCTGATAGGCGAAATCCTGCTGTCGACCGAAGAGATACAAAGGACTCACCGGTGCCTGCGGGTAACTGCGCCTCGACGCGATACGACGCACCAGTCGCCACGAGGTGCCGAGGCCGAGATCGTCGGCGCGCGTCCACCCGGCGGCATCGAAAGCCTCTTGAATCTGTGCTTCGTCGCCCAGCAATCCGAGGTTGACGGGGTCGCCCAGCAGCCCATCGCTGGTGCGCGCGCGTCCGATGAAATAGTTCGGCACGTAGACGCTGGTGAGGATGCCATGCAGCCGAGGAAGTACGAGGTAGGTGACGAAGAGCCAGAAGACCACGAGCAGCGGTAGTTGCCAGCCACCGACCACGCCGTCGCGCAGCAGGACATAGGCCAACCAGATTGCCGCCACACCCGAATAGGCGAAGAACGCCCAATCCACGACACCGACGAGCGAGAGCTCACGATCCTGCGATCGGTCGATCGACATATTCCGATTCTGCACGAAGTCCCACCGGCGGTATGACCGATTACTCGAATCGGCCCAAGACCCCTACGGGGTCGTGAGTTCGCATACGCGCTGTCACACAACGGAACAGCCGGCCGAATCGTCGGCCCATCGTGACCATGCTTCGGTACGGGTGTCGGCGGCATCGACGACGAATGCGCCGGCGGGGTCACGTGAGCTTTCGATTCGGACCAACTGGTGAAGCGCCCACACAGGTCCCACGCGTTTGCCTCGAAGCGGGATGCTTGCCTGGCGCTCGCGATTCGCTTCGCGACGGCGGGCGGGATCTGCGGCCGACCGACATCACCGGACACCGCACGGACGACGGCAAGCTGTACCTGTGCAGGATCACGGACATGTGGTCCAACAGGATCGTCCGCTACTCGATCCCCTCCCGAATGAAGGCCTCGTCGGCGGTGTCCACGTCGGATAATGCTGTGGTGCAAAGGAGCTCGGTGGGGGGCGACCGTTCACTCGGATCGCGACCGCCAATTCCGGTCCGGGAATTCGGTGCATGCTCTCTTGCGCAACGGATTACGAGGTTCCATGGGCCGGGTCGGGGCGTGTGGTGACAACGCCCTTTGCTCGGTGTGTCGCTCACCGAAGAGGTGACGGCATTGCACCTGTGCGACAACCCGATCTGTGTACGGGGTGCGCCACGTCGTCGACGGGTCGCAGTCACAGAACCTGCGCGACAGGGTAGCCAAGCGACGCGGGGGTGACCCGCGGGAACGTCTCCTTTTTGCGTTCACCGATCGCCTCGCGGTGTACGGTGACCGCGGGGATGGGTACAGCTCGGGAAGAATGTCGGGGGATCATGACTCTGTTCGGTGTGCTCGATCGCGTATTGGCTCGACGACTGCCTCTGGAGCCTCCGGACGATCCTCATGCCTCGATCCTTCCGACCCCGATCGACAACGACGCCTTCTTTCTCACCCCTCCCGGCATCGAAGACCTTGCACCCGGTGCGGTGATCCGGCAGCGCACGACCCGCGGTCTGGTGCCCCGGCCGCGAACCGCCCTGCATCAGTTCATGGTGCGATCGACCGACGCGCGGGGTCTCCCCGCCGGTGTCACCGCCTCGCTGCTGATTCCGAAGCGGCCGTGGACCGGGCGCGAACCGCGGCCCGTCGTCGCCCACAACGTGGCCATCGATTCCCTCGGAGCCAAGAGCACGCCGTCGTACCGGCTCGTGCACGGTGTCGGCGCCGACCTCCCGCCGGTGATGCCGCTCTGGCTCGCTCGCGGATACGCCGTCCTCGTCGCCGATCACCAGGGCCCGCGGATGTCGTACTCCGAAGGCACGATGGCCGGGCATGCCGTCCTGGACTCGCTACGCGGGATGACGGTCGTCGCCCCGGAGCTCGCCGACAGCCCAGTGGTGGCCTACGGCTACAGCGGCGGCGCGATCGCCACCACGTGGACGGCGCAACTGCAGCCGAGGTACGCGCCGGACGTGAGGTTGGTGGGTGCCGTCGCCGGCGGAACGCCCACCGACTTCTCGATGCTGTTGGACACCATGAACGGCACCGTCGCGGCCGGCCTGCTGGGCGCGGCGAGCATGGGTCTCGCGCGTGAGCACCCCGAGATGGTGGAGTTGTTCGGCCCGAAGGCGCTGCTGTTGGCGTCGTGGGTGAAGGACATGTCCGTCCTCCCCCTGGCTTTGGGCGGGTTGGCACGCATGCGAATCGAGGATTTGGCGTCCGAGCCCGACCCGTTCGACTCCGACATCGCGCGGCGGGTGATCGCCGCGAACCGTCCGGGCGCCGACGCGCCGACGGTGCCGGTCGCGCTCTTCCATGGTTCAGCGAGCAAGTGGATCGGCGATCGCTTCATCCCCGAGGCCGGCGTGACTGCCCTGATCGAGCAGTGGCGCAGCAAGGGTGCCGACGTGCACTACGAGCCCGTGGCGGGCGACCACTTCATCGGCGCGATGACTGGACTGCCCTTCGTGTTGCGTTGGACTGCAGGGCAATTCGCGGCCAACGGTTCGGGTTAACTCGCCGAAGCGAAGTAGCGCTGTGACCTGGTTCTTTTCTGTGCCCCCCAGCCGGACTCGAACCGACACTGTGCGCATTTTAAGTCTGTCAGACGACGAGTTGGCTAGTGACGACGAGTGACGGCTACGTTGACAAAGCTCTGCAGCACAACAGTATTAGCGTTGGATGCGTTTGCCGGGACTGGCGCTGAACTAACCTACTGCGGACTCACTGCGAACTTGGTCGCAAGTGGAGTGGTGAGCGACGTGGGTGTCAGGCACCAGCAGTTGGTTGGTCCGAATGAACGATTCTGTCTACTGACAGATACCACTTATTCGATGGCAGGGCTCAGATCCGCACCCGTTCTCAGTGGTCAGGAAAATTTCTGCAGAAGTCACCACTTTTGAACAACGAACTGTCTGCTGAGATAAGGTCCGCTTCCATGGGACTGCCCAAGTCCGCGAGGCTACGGCTGGCGGGACCGCTGATTGCGGCGAGACGACCGAGTCCTTTCCGGAACAGCAGCACACTCCCGATTGAAAGACGAGGGTGGGACGAGTACGCCGGAGCGCTTGAGTCAGCAGTTCGCGACCTCATTACCATGGCTCCGCCCCTGAACGGTTTCAACGAAATCAGACGCTGGGTTGACGAGTTCTGCACGAAGAAGGACCGGATAGTTTCGCTATTACTCGCGCTCCAACCCTTCGAGCCGTTCTCTTCCGGGCGGGCCGAGACTCTTTTGGATTCACTTGAGGCAGTGGCACGCGTAGCCGCGACGGCAGTGACTTCAGGTCTCGACCACCCCGGCCTCTGCCCAGACCCGACACTGGACGGAGTCGCTGCCGAGTGGGCCTTCCCTGACTCGGCGAATCACGCGGAAGGCTTACTGCAGGCGGCTTTTTGCGTCTCAGAACCTCTGACTGACGACAGTGGCGACTTCCGTCCTGACTGGGTTCTCTCACACTATGCGTACCGAGGCACATCGTTGCTCAGCGTGATCGCGCCGCACCTTCAATCTCTCGGATTACCGATGATGTTCGACCACCTTGCAGCACTGAACACCATCGGCCTGATCCTGGACTCTGACGACCCTGTTCACGCCTACATTTCACTGGACACGTTCGTGAAAAGTTGCTTCCAAGCAGAGACTGACGTCGCAGCGGCCGCTCGGGAGCACTTGGAGGGCCACGAACCGGCGATGACCCGAGCTCGCAACCTTGCGAGTCAAGCTCTGGCTCGGGCGCTCGCGGCCAATGATCCTGAGGTCCGCGCTCTCGCTCTCGCGGACGCATACAAGCGGATCCTTGAGGGGCCGTTTCGACGATTCGCGTGGGCAGTATTCGTGTTCGGGTTGAAAGCGTGGACGGAGCCGCCCATGGTGACCGAATTGCAGGAGCGTCTCATGGCCAGCGGCGGCACACTCGCGGAGCTGGCCAGGTTTGCGATCATCCCGACGCTCCGCAACAGCGAAGGACACGAGACTCTCACATGGGACGGCTTCACCGACGAACTTGTCGCAGAGGGTGAGCGCATCGCACCTCACCGTGTCGTGGCTGCTTTCACACTGCTCCGATCCTTCGTCGACGGTTGCACGGCCGCACACACAGCAATTCGGAGTGCGGAACGACTGCATGCGTCGTCTGGGCTACCCGTCGCAGATGAAACTGGGCGGACAGAGGACTGGCGTCGTGTGCGCGGACACTTCGGTACAAACGGTCTGAGGCTGCTCGACGCACGACTGAACACACCCGACGTCATACTCCGGGTTGAGCAACTCGTCGACATAAAGATCAACCCATGTTTCCAGGCACTGATCGTTGCGCGCCGACTTCTCAGGCGCGCAGAGTCGTTCGCGGTCTTTGTCGGAGACAACCTGACACCGGCCATCGCCCTCTCGGCACGAACAGTCGACTTGGCCGCCCCTGTCTGGAAACGGGCCCTGGAGGAGTTCGACCAGATCCCCACCGCGACTTTTCTCCCGATGAATCTGGACGCCCGCTCCCGTTTGGAGGACGTGAAGCTCGCTACACGGTCCGCCGCCTGGATTGCTGTGGACGACGCACTCGGCGCGATCAACGAGACACCGGCACTGTGGGACGAAGGAGTACGGAAGCTGCTCGCGACCCGGCTAGAGGTCGTGAGCATGGCAGTCACCGCAGCACAAGATCAGCTCAAGCAACCCGACGCCCGGATGACCGACATCGACGGTTCGCTCTCACAGCTTCGGAGTTGGATCGGCTATTCAAAACCGCAGAGGGACAAGCTGATAGAGCGCCACCCCGCATACTTTCGGCTGCGCGCCCAATGGAAGGTCTGGGGCCCGGCGCCTCGACTCCCTTCCATCCCAGCCGATGGCGCGGACGTCGAGCCAACATACGTTGGAGTTAGATCCGCAGTACAGACGCTGGACTACTACTCCATCTGATCTACGACATCGAGGAACGGCTTCACGGTCTGCGCATATTCTGAATATTGTTGCACGGCAATGGACTTCGTGTTTTCAAACGGATATAGTCGAAGTACGCGAGCTAGCACCTCGCTGATCGACCGCGTGCGAGCGGAGTGGGAGAAGCCGGACTTGTACTCGACGTCGATCGTCTGGAGCGCACCCCTCTTCGGTGGACTCTGAGGGACCGCCACCCAGCGCCCCTCCGTGGCGCGGCGGAATGTCTCTCCGATGAAGTAGACGAACCTCATCGCGAGCGTGAGGTTGTCTCCAGTGAACGCTTCCCTCCATCCCGAGAACCGTTCCAGCGCAGCGCTTTCTGCGAGGACAATCCATTCGCGGGTGTAGAGATGCGGTTTCAGCTCCGGGACGTCGGAGACGATGAACTCAAGCTAGATCGCCGCATCCTGCATCTTCAACCAGGAGGCGAACCGCGGATCGGACTGTGCGTCTCGATACTCCGGTGTCTCTCTGCTCGGGCCAGACTTCGAACCTGCCGCTGTCATCCCCCTCCGCCGAGATGCTGATACGTGAATTGACCAGGGTACTTCGCCGCAGCGCGTCGAGCCGCGCGATCTGAGCCGGAGAGATCGGGTCACGGAGGTTGTACTGGACATTCCAGCCCTCACGGAGCGCTTCTTCGTCCTTGTCCAGCTGCGCGTACTCCATCCTCCCGGACTTATTCTCGACGAGCAGCCTCACATCCGGGTCGGTGTTCGCGTAGTCCCAGACGTGGTCATCGACGATAGAAGGATCCCGATACTGCGCGACGAAGCCGTTCTCCTCGTGGAACCCGAGCAACTCACCGACTTGGAGCCGTTCCCGACGTTCTCTATCAGCCGGTCGTACTTCTTGCTCCACTCCTCCGTCGAGAGGTCGCCGCCGTTGGCGAGGTACCTCTCCCACGCGTCCTGCTTCCACTTCGGGAAGACTGAGACGTCTTGATCGTGCCGTCCTCGTCGATCTCGAACGTCGCGAGCGGCTTCTCGATCGTCTCTGCCAGCCGCGCAGCAACCCCGCCTGCAGCTCTGATCTCGGTCATCGCCGAGGTCGTGACGACGACATCCGATTCCAGCGCGCGGATCACGTTGTAGATCCGTCTGCCTGTCGACGCGATCCGCTCAGCAGTGACCCCCGCTGCGACCAGATCCGACCCGTCCGCCGTGACGAGCGTCGCTGCGACGCCGACAGTCAGTGTGACAACCATCGAGATGCCGAGTTCGTCGATCGCAGACACGATCTCGTTCCGCCGGTTCACCACTGCAGACCCCAACGAGGTCGCGGCGGAAGCGAGAGTGGATCCCTCTTCCTGAAGATGGCCGGCTGGCGTGATCAGATTGTCCAGGATCTCTTGGTGGAGCGCGAACGCGTCCGGCCCGGACCCAGCCGGTGGAGAGCCTGTCGCAGTCAGGACGTCGTCCGCCTGTCCTTGATCAGAACCTGTAGCGCGTCGAGCGCCACCCCCCCGCGACAGTCAGCCTGGTCGGGTCCGCGTGCGGGACGGACACGCCCACCGCTGCGACCAGCCCTGGGATGTCGGAGTTCAGGCCCGGCCCTTTCTCACCCACCACGGAGGGCGGCGCAGCGTAGGGATTCGCTGCTCCGATGGCCGGGGCCGCGCAGGAGGAGCGGGAGCTGGCCCCTGCTTGCCGCCTGCGACGTACTCCGCGTTCAGGTGATTGAGCCCGTCGAGGTACGCACGAGACGCGATCGCTCCGAACGCAATCCGCGAGCTGGCAGACCTGACGGATGTGATCGCCGATCGCGCCGTCGTATGCCTTCCCCCACCCTGCCCCGACCTGGTCGTTTCCCGCCATCGACACACTCAAGTCCAGCGCGATCGACGCCGACGTGATCGCGTCGCGGACAACGAGCTCGCATTGTCCGCCGCGGCGGCGACGCGGAAGAACCAGTCCGGGTCATTGGTCACAGCTGGCATCGATCCCCCAATCGGCCCATCGCCTAGCCGAATATCTTCGAGTTCGACTCCAGCGCAGCGCGATACGCGTCCCGCGCCCTCCCTACTCGCTGCTGGATCGCGACGAGATGCTCACGCATCGCCCCTGCAGACCTCACCCAGTCGGAGTGGCGGGACTCGTACGCCGACGCACCCTCACCGGTCCGGCGGAGGTGGTTCGACGTCACGATCTCCCCCACCCGGCGGAGCTGTTCTGCACAGTGGTCAGCGAAGTCAGACAGCCTCCGCTCCGCGTCGGCGAGCATCTCGACGTCGACTCCGCACACGCTCACAGGTTGAGCGACGAGAGCGTCGACGCGGACTCCGTATCGGTACGGTCGTAGCCGAGGATCGCATCCGGGACCAGCTTCGCGATCGCTTCCGCGTCCTCGACGACCTCCGCCGCGTGGCGGCTGAACTCCTCGAAGTGCGATGTAAAGAACGTCGCTGACGATCCCTACCAACCGGACCCGAGCAGCTCCGACACCTCGTCGCAGACCACTCTCAGTCCGGTGTGGAGCGACTTGTTGATCTCATCCAGCTCAGCCACCGAAGCGCGAACAGCAGCGCTGTCGACAAGCATTTCCCCCGGCATAGACCCCTTAGTCAGACATCAGTCGTGCACAGCGACACAAACGTAACCAAACGTTGGGCACCTCGACTGCCGGCGATCGACTGGTACACGACCCGCGATTCTTGAGGGCGAGCAAAACTAGGTTGCTCGCGGTCGCACCTGGTAGAGCTCCGCCTCAGACACTTGATCCGTGGAAGCTAGGATGATCGACCGGGGTCCCTGTCACCATCGTCCACTGGTCCTCCCAGCCTAATCGACCGCGGCGAAAGAATTCGTCGCGAACTCCGGGCCTGCACCACAAGGTCAGCAACTGAGTGAACGAGGAGACTTCCTTCCAACAGGCTGCTGCCGCCAGCGCAAACTCGTCGATGTCTGCGGCTGGATATCCCGATTTGATAAGGCCGACAGGATATGACGGATTAAAACGACGTTGATACAGGTGCGAGACAGCGAGATCGAAAAGACGCGGCCCGACCTTGACGTAGTCCGTGTCGATGAAGAGGATTCGGCCGAGCGGCTTGAGCTTTACCATGTTGCCGATATGGGGATCGCCGTGCACGATGCCAGCATCTTCCATCAGCTCGGAGTATGGGTAAGATCTCTCTGCTCTTTTGATCAGGTCTTGACAGAGTTGCCCTGCTTCGACGAGTGATTGATCCCTAGACCCTATCGCCCACAACGTTCGTTCGGTCGCGTAGCGTGGAATATCTAGAACTTCAAGATCCTTCGGACGATACCGGCCCCAGCCGGATAGCTCTCGGCCGAGTTCGATCCAATCGCTGTCGACGAGAATTAACTGCTCGACGGGTCTAGCGAGAGGGAAGCTTGAAATATCAAATCCTCCAACGGTTTCTATCTCTCTATGTAGCGGAGCCAGAACGTTCAAGCCGAGGTCCGCCAGAAGTGAAGCTTTATAGTGACCCCCACGCACGGACATCGAGTAATTGGAGTCATTCGATTCCGCAACACGGTAAACCGCCGACAACATCTGGGAGGAGTATACTTGGTGAGTTGGTTGCGTGTTGATGCGCCTGCAGTCCTTTGGCAGGTTAAGATGTACTGGGTTCATCATCAGAGATCTCTCTCCTGCGCTCGGATCATCGTGGATGAGATGTCCTCGGAGGATTCCCGGTTCACGATCAGAACGCGCTTCTGGCGGATTGCTTCCCTCATCTGAGGTTCGGATGCATAGCGAGACGCACCGGAGTCGTCACTCTCCTCGACACCCGGGCGGAGCACACAGACCGCGTAACCGGACACCGAGAAGGCTCGCATCGAGACAGCATTGTCTGCACCGAAAACGTAGAACAACGTGTAGTCCCGGATCGCGATGTCGTGGAGGGTCCGGCTGATCCGGATTAGCGACTGGGAGAAGGACCTCGGCCCTCCCGAATAAGACGCATCCCAGACATCGAGAAACACAGGAGTATCCTCGTTAAGCATTTCCGGGAGGATCTTTCTCGCGGAGTCTCTCCTGACTGAGGTGTCGACAAGCGCCTTCGGATTCTTCGGCAGCACCTTCGATCGCACATGAGCCTCCGACTGCAGGGAGAACACAGCAGCTACAGGGGTGTAGCCGAGTTCTTTCACTGCTCTGTCCGCAGTCGCCATCAGCTCGACATGCTGACCATGCATCGGAGCGTAAGAGCCCGTCCCCACGAGGATCGCGGCGTCGCCGCACTCGGACACCATCTTCATCCTGCGATAGATCTCATCATCCCGGTTGAACCCGATCAAAGTGTCCGGGTATTCACTCGGGAAGTCCCGCGACTTCACCACCTCCAAGCTGGGAGTAGCGCAGAGTCCGGCACTCCTCAGCTGTGAGAGTGAGTACTTCTCCAACGCAGTTCCAAACCAGGGATCGTCCGCAATCGCGAGCAAAGTATCCTGTGTATTTTCGTACGGGTTCATCTTTCCTCCTAGGTATGAACTCTTCGGCAGAGCTGAGATCGGAGAGCATCCCGATGGGGTCCCCCTCACGACGCTCGGAGTGAGGCTAGAACTCCCGATATTGCATTCTGTTAAGACTTAGTTCCCTGCTAATGCTCAACGTCCGCTTCCCTTGAAAGGAGTTGTTCTCTGTTGTAATCGCGATGATCACATCGCTGTTCTTCCTTGCGGTGCGCTGGAACGCAGAGTCGAACGACTCCGCAACAACATGATTGATATCTCGGCTAGAGTCATAGATCTTGTCCAGCGCGATCAGGTTCACTTCCGAAGAGATCCGGCACATCTCGATCGCAGAGACCACAACGGATCTCACCACGAGAGCGTTGTACTGCTCGTCTCTGTATGAGTATGCGCCCTGCTTGAACAGGTCTACGTTGATGTATGAGCCGTAAGAGATTCTCCGAGAAAGACTCTCAGGCAGTGTGGGAATGAGACTGGCTACTCGTGTACCGATCAGAAGCTGAAGCGCAGGGGTGACCTCTCGGATCCCGAGTAGCCTCTCGTAGTCGGACTCTCCCAGTACCGGACGATTCTCCTGCCCCATGACAGGCCCTGTCAAAATCGTTCCCACCGTGCAAAGCTCTCCTCGAAATGCCTCTTCGACAGCCTCAATCACAGTAGGCCGAATGTAGTTCGGGATGAAGCGATGCCCAGTGTAGAAAAGCTGGATCAGATCCAGGAGAAAACTGACCGTTTCCCCCGGTGACATCGTAGGGCTTCCCTTCGACGCCATAAGGACAGGATCGAGCGTGCCTGAGTTTGCCTCACACCAGGACTTGGTCATGTATATCGACTGATCTGCCAGACGATGGATCGGGCCAGGTCTTCCCTCCCCGATATGAATTGCTCTGGCTCCGTCGCGGTGCTCTTGGAGAGTTCTCCACATTTGGGTTACCGCGATGGTTCGTCTGCCTGTGTTGTCGCCCGTGATTAACATGTACGGGCTGGAAGGGTTCCGGACAAAGAGAGGAAACTCGTATCCTCTTCCGTCTAAGTAGCCGCCGTACGGAACCATCGGAGACTGGAAAGGGTGGGCGAGGACCAGGTCAAGTCTCTGGAACTCTCTCAGAGCAGTTGTGTATGAGGATAGACCGTTGGCGAGCTGAAACGCTCGAACCTCGGCTTTCAGAGCCCTATTCTTCGGCACGACCTACTCCATCTCATCAGAATGTCACTGTGCCCACTCTGAGATGAGTGATCGTAAACCGGGGTACATCGGATCATAGATCCTGGTTACGCTTCACGGTTCGGAGAACCTTGTCGTCAGCGTCGAATCAGTCGCACAGGGACTTTCTCGACTCCGAGTACGGCGTGTGATCGCCGGGTGTGGACCTCGACTATAAGGAAAAAGACGCGCTTTCGCCACTGTGATCCCCGCGGGGCTGAGCCAAGCCCAACCATCAGGCTCTACGCGTCGAGACCCGACCGGCACCTCAGTCCCTGAGTCATTCGATGAGCCCAGAGTCCGGCAAGGGCGCCTTCCGCCGCGTCGAGGACTTTCGGTTCAAGATGCCCGCCTGGAGGAGAGCCAGCGCTGTCGCAAGCTTCCGCGGGGCAGCGTTGCCGACCTGACGGGCAACCTGAATTTTCGTTCTCTCAAACTCGAACGAATCCGGGAATGACTGAAGTCCCGCCGCCTCGCGATGCGTGATCAATCGATCCGAGACTGGGTGAATGCAACGCCCCTTCTCCAGCTTGAAGAACTCGGTCCGCACCGTGACCGAGGGTTTGTCCTACCAGAGCCGCCGCATCACGTCTAAGGTCCCCGTCGGCTTGTCGCGGAGCATGCAGGAAGAAGATTAGGCCTGTCCCTCGCGAGATTGAACCGGTTCCCACCCTCAAAGATGGCGCGGTAACGCTCCAGGCTCGGTTGATTCGTGGATCACGGGTAGTTTGTCGATCGTGTCCCTCACCGTTCGATACGGGACCGCTCCCGGAGATTCCGGCCCGTGAGCTGGAGTCGGCGGCCACCGCACCTCGAATCGTCCTCAAATCTCCGCTGATTCCGAACGCTTGCCGATCAGGGTCGGTCGACTGCGTCTACCACGTCGGTCCTCCCGAACTCCGAGCTGCAGCGCTGAAGATTGCTGCTACGAAGAGGGTGGGAGGGAGTGGACCGCTCGCCTCCCCGTCTGATGTTGAAACGGATGGAGTCTCAGGTACGCGTTCGATCCTACGGGCAGCTGGTGAGCGAAATCGAAGGGATTTCTAAACCAGCACAAGCCGGGAGTATCGAGCCCTGACAAAATCGAATCGTAGTGGCTCCATTTTCGCGGGATACTGGAACAGTGGAACTCTGGATGGACGACCTCCACGTCCCTCCTGCCGGCTGGAGCTGGGCGAAGACAAGTGATGATGCGATCGAGGGGCTGAGAACCAGGAGCGTGTCTGTCCTGTCGCTCGATCGACCTCGGCGGTGACGACACGACCCGCCCGGTAGTCCTCTGGATGTGCGAGGACGGCGTCTGGCCGACCGAGATCCGAGTCCACTCCGCGAATCCAGTCGGCGTGGAATGGCTGACAGGGATGGTCGAGCGTTACCGGAATGGATGAACAAGCCTGGCGACCTCGACGTGACGCATAACTTTTCGTTCCAAATCCAAGACATGCAGTGAGCGCTTCCAGACCGCAGCATGTCGTTTCGAGCGCACCACGGCCCGACTGATTGGATTGAAATGCAGCAGCCCGCGTACGCGCCAAAATTGAAGGTGAAGGACGGCGAGAAGTGGTCCAAGGCACTAGCTGGGTATCTCCACCCCGGCGAATGATCTGGGCACTCGCTAAGTCGATCGGCATCCCCGACTTGATGCCTCATGAACTCCGACGTACGGCGGCGTTGCTCGCGATCCAGTCCGTTGCGAATGTCAAGGTCGTCCGGCGGATGCTCGGACACAAGTCCGCGACATTGACGTTCGATCTCTACGGGCACCTCTACGCGGATGAACTCGACAGCATTGCCGCCGCGCTCGATAGAGCCGCGTCAGGTTCGTCAGACCCACTGCGGACTATCTGCGGGCCGTTTCTGATGCGATAGATCCAAGCGAAGAATTCCACGCCGCTGACCTGGACCTGAACAGTGCCCCTAGTCGGACTCGAACCGACACTGTGCGGATTTTAAGTCCGCTGCCTCTGCCAATTGGGCTATAGGGGCCACCGCCGGAGGTTCGCTCCGGCGGTGACGATCATATCGGGCTGCTACTGCGCCGGGATGACCGGCGGGACGAACTCGAAGGTCATACCGAGAAGCCACACGAGCAGCAGGACTACTGGAAAGTGAAAGATGAACTGCAGGAACGTGAATCCGATCAGATCCCGTGCTCTCAGGCCCAGCACCGCCAGCAACGGGAGCATGAAGAACGGGTTGATGAGGTTCGGCAGGGCCTCGGCCACGTTGTAGATCTGGACGGTCCAGCCGAGGTTCATCTGCACGTCGGTCGCCGACTGCATCACGTACGGCGCTTCGACGAGCCACTTGCCACCGCCCGAGGGAACGAAGAGTCCGAGTACGACGGTGTAGATCGCGATGACCACCGCGAAGCCTCCACCGGATCCGATCTCGGTGAAGAAGGTCGCCAGATGCTCGGAGATCGTGATGCCTCCCCGGCCCTCCGCTTCGGTGAGCATGGCCGCCATCGCGGCGTAGAGCGGAAACTGCACCAGGATCCCGGCAGTAGCGGGCACCGCTTTGCTCACGGAATCGAGGAAGCGCCGCGGGGTGCCGTGCAGCACGAGCCCGAGCATCAGGAACACCAACAAGTACCCGTTGAGGCTGCTGACCACCGACAGCACCGGCAGCGTCAGCAGCTGGGAGACAAGCCATCCCAGCGTCATCGCGCCCACGAAGAGGGGAAGAATTCGGCTGTACTCGAGCCACTCCCCTGGTCGACTGCGCGGAGCAGGCTCGGTCACGGTGTCGTCCAGGTTGACGTTCATGTCCTGGGCCGTTTTGATCGCCGCGCCCTTGGGTGCCGAGAAGTGCGCGATGGCCACGGTGAGGACGATGATGATCACGCACATCAGCAACGACTGCCACGTGAAGATGGTGGTTCCGAAGTCGAGTACACCCGTCACCGAAAGCAGCGTCGCCGGAAGTGAACTGGCCGTCGCCTGCAGCTGAGCAGCCGAGGACGACATTCCGAGTGCCCACACGGCTCCGAGTCCCATGAATGCTGCCGCCCCGAGTGCTCGGTAGTCCGTCCGCAGATCGTCACGTCGCGCGATGGCTCGGGCCAGTAGACCGGCGAACACCAGGCTCAGTCCCCAGTTCAGGAAGGACACCGAGCAGGACAGCAGCGCCACGAAACTGACTGCGCTACTGGAACTCTTGGGCACCTGCGCCAATCGGGTGATCAATCTGGCGACCGGTGGAGATGTGGCCACGACGTAGCCGGTGAGAACGACCATCGCCATCTGCAGCGTGAAGGCGGTCAGGTCCCAGAAGCCGTTTCCGAACGCGTCGACCACATTCTGCGGAGACGACCCGTTGGCCAAGGCAGCGACAGCGACGACCACCACACCGACAAGCGCGAAGATGTAGGCGTCGGGAAACCACTTCTCGGTTCCCCTGGCGAGCGCTTGCGCGACGCGCGCCAAACCTTTCTCGGCCGGCACCTGGTCGGGCGGTGCCTGCTCGGCGGGTGACGTCATCGGTGGTCCTCACCTCGAAGGGAGCCGTGACGTGGGCCACAGCGCCTGTAAGGCTTCACCGAATCACGCAGCGATGCAACCTACATCGCCGCAGACCGCATCTGCAGAATTGCAGATCAGATCTTGATGGACATCGCGATACCGTCGAGGATGTCGTGCTCACTGACCGTCAACGAGCTCACGGCACCGCGTCGTTCGAACTCCTCGGCCAATACGCTGCAGACAATTGCACCGCCGCCGATCACATCGACCCGACCGGGATGCATGGGCCCCAACGCGCTTCGCTGCGTGTGGGTCATCCCGATCAGTCGCTCGCACACCTCGAAGAGCTGATCGAAGGGCACACGCGAGAGGTGCACCGCGTCGGCGTCGTACTCGGGTAGTTCCTTGGCGATGGCCGCGATGGTTGTCATCGTGCCGGCCACACCCACCCAGCTCGACGCGTCGCCGATCGACACTTCCTCGAACGCCTCCGCCAACTTCTCGCGGGCGTACTCACGCGCACCGTTGATCTCGTCGACGGTGGGCGGGTCGCTGTGCAAGAAGCGCTCGGTCAGCCGCACACACCCGATGTTGGCGGAGAACGCAGACTTCACGCCCTTCGCATCGCCGAGAACCAGTTCGGTGGAGCCGCCGCCCAGATCGACAACGACGAAAGGCCCTGCGGCAGCGTCGAGTTCACCGACTGCGCCGGCGAAGGACAACCGAGCCTCTTCGTCTCCGGTGATCACCTCGGCCTCGGCACCGGGGATGACTTTGCCGAGTACCTCGCGCACCATCGAGAAGAAGTCCTCCCGATTGGACGCGTCACGAGTAGCCGACGTCGCGACCATCCGCACCGCGGTGGCCCCGGTCTTGCGAATGATTTCCGCGTACTCCACCAATGCCACCCGGGTGCGCTCGATCGCCTCGGGCACGAATGCGCCGGTCGCGTCGACGCCCTGCCCGAGCCGCACCACTCGCATCTCGCGCGCGACGTCCGCCAGGGACTTACCGTTGTTGTCGGCGACGAGCAGGCGGATCGAGTTGGTGCCGCAATCGATTGCTGCAACCCTGGTCATGATTTCTCCGCACGTAGTTCTTCGATGGTCGGCCAATCGGCCGGAATAGCCTTGCCGCGCAACGAGTTCTCGGCTGCCAACGCAACCGACTCGTCACCCAGCGGGTTGACACCCGGGCCCTTGGCCAACGAATGCGCGATGAGCACGTGCAGGCATTTGACACGATCGGGCATGCCGCCGCCGGTGAAATCCGTTCCGAGAGATTCGATCTCGTCACGCTCGGCCAGATACGACTGGTGGGCGCGTAGGTATGCCGCGGCCAACTCGGGATCGGTACCGAGACGTTCGGTCATCTCCCGCATCACGCCGGCTGATTCCTGCCGACTGGCCTCGGCCGTCAGCCGCGGATCCGTCAGATAGAACAGGGTGGGAAAAGGCGTGCCGTCGGGCAGCTTCGGGGCGGTTTTCACCACACCCGGCCTGCCGTCCGGAGATCGATATGCGATCTCGAGTACACCACGCGGTTCACGTCCGAGCTGCGATGCGACCGCATCGAGATCTTCCTGCGAGACTGCCGAGGAATTCACCCGACCGGTCCTCCTTCTGGTTCTGGCACCGGCGGCGCGGCCGGTGCGGGTTCTGGCTGTACGAGAGGCATCGGTGCGGACGTCGGCTCAGCGGGCTCGTCCGATCCCTGCGGCTGGACCGCGGTGTTCCACAATTCGGTGTACCACGGTCCCGTCGGAGTGTTGTCCACTGCGAGGTCCTCGGAGCTCGGCGAGTAATCGCCGGGCAACTGCACCTGATACGGCGTCTCCCCCGGCATGACGAACCGCAGACGTTCGCGAGCGTCGGCCGCAATGCGGGACGGCTCGTCGAGTTGAGACTTCTGAACCTGCAGGCGGCTCACGTCGTTCTCCAACGCTTGCCGCTCGGCCAGCACGGATTCGAGCTCACTGCGTTGCGAGAAGTAGGTGCGCAGCGGCACCGCCAGCGTCAACGCCAGCGCACACACCACAACACCGAGAATGACGGCTCGTCCGGTGGACAGTCCGAAGAACGTCCGCTCGGGCATCTTGGGCCGACGAACACCGACGCGCCGGGGAGCAGCCTTGCCGCCGACCACCGCGTCGCGCACCTGCTCGGAGGTTTCCGGCGGGGTGGCCTGCCGACCGGAGGCGTTCTCGTCGCGAGAGACGCCCCCGGCCTTGGACCGACCCGAAGAGGAGGCCCGGCCGCGGGGTCGGGGATCACGTCCACCTGGACTGGTCCCTGACCTGCCGCGCCGTGCCATCATTCACTCTCCACTTCGTGCCATACGTGCCTGTTCGCTATCCCTCGTAATTGAACCGGGGGAAAGACAACTCGCCGGCGTAACGCGCCGCATCACCCAGAGCTTCTTCGATACGCAGCAACTGGTTGTACTTGGCAACGCGCTCGCTTCGAGCCGGAGCACCGGTCTTGATCTGGCCGCTGCCGACGGCAACTGCCAGGTCAGCGATGGTGGTGTCCTCGGTCTCGCCGGACCGGTGGCTCATCATCGTCTTGTAGCCGTTGCGGTGCGCCAGATCCACGGCATCGAGGGTCTCGGTGAGCGTGCCGATCTGGTTGACCTTGACCAGCAGCGCGTTGGCTGCACCCTTGACGATGCCGTCTTCGAGACGCTCGGGGTTGGTGACGAAGAGATCGTCGCCGACGATCTGCACCTTGTCGCCGATGGCCTCGGTGAGCGCAACCCAGCCGTCCCAGTCGTTCTCGTCGAGCGGATCCTCGATGGAGACCAGCGGGTAGGCGTCGACGAGCTCGCCGTAGAACGCCGACATCTGCTCGGCGGACTTGGTCTCACGCTCGAAGGCGTAGCCGGTTCCTGCGGTGTAGAACTCGGTGGCCGCCACGTCGAGAGCGAGGGCGACGTCCTGACCCGGCTTGAGGCCGGTCTTGCCGATGGCCTCGAGGATGAGGTCGAGGGCAGCCTTGGTACCTGCGAGGTCGGGAGCGAAGCCGCCCTCGTCGCCGAGGCCGGTGCCCAGGCCCTTGGCCTTGAGCACCGACTTGAGTGCGTGGTAGACCTCCGCACCCCAGCGCAGAGATTCCTTGAAGGTGGGTGCGCCGATGGGGGCGATCATGAATTCCTGCACGTCGACGCCACTGTCTGCGTGCGCGCCACCGTTGATGATGTTCATCATCGGAACGGGGAGGATGTGCGCGTTGGGGCCGCCGAGGTAGCGGAAGAGTTCGAGTCCGGTGGACTCGGCAGCGGACTTCGCGACCGCGAGCGAGACACCGAGCAGTGCGTTCGCGCCGAGGCGAGACTTGTCGGGCGTTCCGTCCAGATCCAGCAGGGCCTGGTCGACGGTGCGCTGCTCGATGGCGTCCAGACCGATGACGGCCGGCGCGATCTCGTCCAGCACGGCATTGACGGCCTTCTCGACACCCTTGCCGCCGTAGCGGTCTCCGCCGTCACGAAGCTCGACAGCTTCGTGCTCACCGGTGGATGCACCGGAGGGAACGGCGGCGCGACTCAGCGTCCCGTCGTCCAATGCGACCTCGACCTCGATCGTGGGGTTGCCACGAGAATCGAGGATTTCGCGCGCTCCGACCTGCTCAATGATGGCCACGAATGCTTCTCCTATAAACGGGTACCGACGGACTGTGCCGGGTGCAAGACTAGCCGCTCCCCTGCACTGCCCGCGATGCATGGAGGTCCTACGGCCTGGTGCCCACCGAGTACGCGGCCGCACGATCGCGCACATCCCGCAGGTACTGACCCGACAGGTTGTAGGCCATCAACGCCGTCTCCCAGCCCTGCGCGGTCCGCAGATCGCCGCCGCGCGCACACAGGTATCGCGCCGCGGTCAGCGCAGCGTCGTCGATGTTGTCGGGATCGGCGACGCCATCGCCGTTGGCGTCGACGCCCCATTTCTTCCACGTCTCGGGAATGAACTGCATGGGGCCCATGGCCCGATCGAACTCGGTGTCACCGTCCATGACGCCGCCGTCGGTGTCCGGAATCTCGGCGACGCCCGGTCCGCCGTCGAGGGGGATTCCGCGAATCGGCGGTGCGACGAGACCGTCGGGCTGAACCGACGAACCCTGGTACGTGCCGTGTCGACTCTCGATGTACCCGATGCCGGCGAGGGTCGTCCACGCGATTCCGCAATCGGCGTCCGTCTCGGTCATGATCGCCGCTGCGTGCCCGTACGACGCCAACGCGGTCACCGAGATGCCGAGCGCGTCGGTTTGCGGTTCGGCCCAGGCGAGCAACAGATCGGCCGTCCGCCCGGGCGCGTTGAAGTCGATGGCCGGCACTTCGGTGCCGGGCCCGGGCGGGATGCCTTCGGGAATCTCGCGCTCGGGCTCGCCTGTACCGCACGCGGTCAACGCGAGAAGGACCGACGCTGTGGCGAGCACGCAGATACGGGAGATCACCACTCCATCCTGCACACGCAAGGTAATAGAAAGCTAAAGACCACGATAACCCCTGGTCAACGCGTATTCGGCATGGGTTGCAGGGTGTATGTTCTGGTCAGCCCTCACGCATGAGGGTCGCCTACCCTTTGCGAGGGAAGGCGTACCAATGTTCGACGCACCGCAGGAGCCTGATTCATGCCACTTCTCGCCGCCGCAGGCTCAGCGCCGTCGATCGCCACCCGGATGTTCGGCAGTGGCTTGATCGGCCTGCGCGAGGGGCTCGAGACCGGCATCGTCGTGATGATCCTCGTCGCGTTCCTCGTCAAAGCCGATCGCCGCGACGCGCTCAAGTGGGTCTGGCTCGGAGTCGGCCTCGCCGTCGCCATGGTGGCCGCCATCTTCTTCGTGATCCACTACGGCACGTCCACCGTCACCGGACTGACCGCCGAAATCATCGCCGGAGCAGCATCGCTCGTTGCTGTGGTGATTGTGACGGCGATGGTGCTCTGGATGCGCACCGCCGCAAAGAACATCTCCGGCGAATTGCGCGCGAACATGGAGAAAGCGCTGACCGTCGGCCCCGCGGCAGTACTGGCGCTGGCGTTCTTCGCCGTCGGCCGCGAAGGCGTCGAGACCGCGCTGCTCATGGTCGGCTACGCCGAGAACACCAACGGCAGCCTCTGGCCACTGCTCGGACTGCTGCTCGGCATCGTCGTCGCGGCCGTGCTGACGGTGTTCCTGTACTTCGGTGCCGTCCGCATCAACTTCGCGGTGTTCTTCAAGTACACCGGCGTATTCCTCATCGTGGTCGCCGCCGGAATCCTCGCCTACGGCATCCGCGCACTGCAGATCGGCGGCATCCTGCCCGGCGGCAGTGCCGTCGCCTTCGACATCACCGCACACTTCGACGCCTCGAGCTGGTACGGCACCGTGCTCGCCGGCATCTTCAACTTCCGGCCCGAACCCACTGTGTTCCAAGCGATCGCGTGGGTGCTCTACATCGTGGTCGTCCTCTACCTCTTCCTCCGCCCGGTCCGCGTTCCCGCGACACCCGAGCCTGCTCTGCAATCCTCCTGAAAGGCACCACCACCATGCGTCGTACCACCTACGCTCTGGCCGCCGTTGCGGTTCTGCCGATGGCTCTGGCCGGATGCACCGAGAAGTCCTCCACCGAAGCCGCGTCGGGCGACATCACCGTCACCGCGACCGACTCCTCCTGCGACGTCGGCGCTTCCGAGGGCACCACCGGAAACTCGACGTTCCAGATCACCAACAACGGCAGCAAGGTCACCGAGTTCTACGTCTACGGCGAGGGCGACCGCGTCATGGGTGAGGTGGAGAACATCGGACCCGGCCTGACGCGTCAGCTCATCGTCGCCCTGCCCGACCCCGCCACGTACCAAACCGCCTGCAAGGCAGGCATGGTGGGCGACGGCATCCGCGCCGACTACGTCGTCACCGGCGACTCGGTGCGCACCACGGACGAGGACGGGCTCCTCGCCGAGGCCGCAGCCGGCTACAAGCGTTACGTCGTCAGCCAGATCGACGCACTGCAGGACACCACGACGTCCTTCGTCACCGCCGTCAAGAGCGGAGACGTCGACGCGGCCAAGGCTCAATTCCCCATTGCGCGTAGCTACTACGAGCGCATCGAGCCCGTCGCCGAGAGCTTCCCGGACGACCTCGACCCGCGCATCGACCTGCGTGAGCCCGACGTGGAGCCCGGTGCGGAGTGGACCGGCTTCCACCGCATCGAGAAGGACCTGTGGACGCAGGGTCTGCAGCCCGACACGAACGCGATGGCCGATCAGCTCGAGGCCGACATCACCGAACTCGCCGACAAGATCAAGGCCGACGACTTCACCATCGACCCGATCCAGGTGGCAGGCGGCGCACAGGGACTGCTCGACGAGGTCGCCAAGACCAAGATCAGCGGCGAAGAAGACTTCTTCTCGCACACCGACCTGTGGGACTTCCAGGCCAACGTCGACGGCTCGCAGGCTGCCATCGCCGCCGTCCGACCCATCCTCGACGAGCGCAACGCCGAACTGGGCACCGCCATCGACGCGCGCTTCGAAGAACTGGACGCAGAACTCGCCAAGTACCGCAGCGGCGACGGCTTCGTCTTCTACGACGCCGTGACCGAACCTCAGCGCCAGGAACTCTCGAACAAGATCGATGCGTTGTCCGCCGAAGTGAGCCAGGTGCAGGGTGTCGTTGCAGGACAATAAGACCGGGCAGTTCTCCCGACGGCGCCTCTTCGGTGCCGTCGGGACCGGTGCTGCGCTCGTCGGAGTCGGGGCAATCGCAGGACATGCGACGGCCTCCGGTGCCGAGGTGCCCACCTCGGATGTCGTCGAATTCCGTGGCGACCATCAGGCCGGAATCGTCACGCCGGCGCAGGATCGTATGCACTTCGTCGCTTTCGACGTCACCACCGACTCTCGCGACGAATTTGTTGCGCTGCTGAAGAAGTGGACCCTGATGGCCGAACGCCTCACCAAGGGTGAGGAGACGTTCGACGGCGGCGCGGTCGACGGCGGTCAGTACAACCCGCCCACCGACACGGGCGAAGCTCTCGGTCTGACGGCGTCGTCGCTGACGTTGACCATCGGTTTCGGGCCGAGCCTGTTCGATCGTTTCGACCTGGCATCGAAAAGGCCTGCGTCACTTGCCGATCTACAGCACTTCCCTGCCGACAACCTCGATCCCGCACGCTCCGGCGGAGACCTGTGCATCCAGGCCTGCGCCGACGACCCACAGGTTGCCGTCCACGCGATCCGCAACCTCGCCCGTGTCGGCTTCGGCACCGTGTCGGTCAAGTGGTCGCAACTCGGTTTCGGTCGAACCTCGTCCACCTCGACCACCCAGGCAACGCCGCGAAACCTGTTCGGATTCAAGGACGGAACGGCGAACCTCAAAGCCGAGGACCCGACTCTGCTCGACGACAACGTGTGGGTCTCTGCTGACGACGATCAGGCATGGATGGCCGGCGGCT
Source organism: Rhodococcus sp. 14-2483-1-2 (assembly GCF_002259405.1). Classification (GTDB taxonomy): domain Bacteria; phylum Actinomycetota; class Actinomycetes; order Mycobacteriales; family Mycobacteriaceae; genus Rhodococcoides. The sequence continues at coordinate 148,379 of NZ_NPFW01000003.1, forward strand.
CCTACCTCGTGGCGCGTCGAATCCGCATGTTGATCGAGTCCTGGGACCGCACCACGTTGAAAGAACAGGAGCGAGTGATCGGACGCAGCAAGGGAACCGGCGCGCCACTCGGCCAGAAGGACGAATTCGACGCACTCGATTTCGAATCCCAGGGCCCCGAGGGCACTTTCATCGACAAGACAGCGCACGTGCGCCTGGCGTCGAAGGAGAACCTCGGTGGCGTCCAGATCCTGCGTCGGGGCTACAACTTCACCGACGGATCCGACGGCTTCGGCCACCTCGACGCCGGCCTGTTCTTCATCGCCTACTGCCGCGACCCACTGACCCAATTCGTGCCGATGCAACTGGCGCTCTCCCGCAAGGACGCGTTGAACGAATACATCCAACACGTGGGATCGGCGGTCTTCGCCTGCCCACCCGGCGTCGAGGAATCCGAATACTGGGGTTCGACGCTGTTCGAGTGATCCTCCCGCGGGCCAACCCCGCCCGCGTCCGCCCCCCCCGTCCGCCCCACCCGTCCGCGTC
>NZ_NPFW01000012.1 GCF_002259405.1 Rhodococcus sp. 14-2483-1-2
GGTCGACGCCGGGCACCACGCCGGTGGCGTCGACGACGTCGAAGGCATCGTCCCGCAGATGAAGGCCACCCCCGGTACTCCGGTGCGCCAGGCCGTCGGACGCAGGCAGGAACGCGTCCGCCAGATCATGCACACGCTGCCGCACAGTGCGCAGGTCGCCATCCAGGAGAGCTTCGAGTACGTCTGATGCAGCGGTTGGGTACGGGTTGTCCTGTGCCCCTGTGGGTTCGCTGCCACTCGGAGGCGAGGATCGTGGTTTCCCCGAAGTGCCGGAGTGCCGATCTCCGGAGTGTCGTCAGGATGAGGCCAATCAGGACCGCCGTGGAATGAGTTGTGTATCACACCCCCGAAGGGGGGTAGAGATATCACTATCGAGAGTTACCCAGCTCACGTTTCGTTGGTTGTATGTCCTTACCGGCCAATCCGGCTGACGGTCACTTCTCGAGGAGTACACATTCCAATGGGCTTTTTCAAAGATGCAGCAGAACTCGATCAGTACATCGGTGGCGTTTTCCGTGACGCGGGCGAGCACCCCGAGTCGGGCCCGAAGCTCAAAGCAGCCAACATCGTGATGCGCGTGCAGTACGCAGATCCCGAGTGCGAGGTGACGATCGCGTTCCGCGAGGACTACCAGGTCATCGCCGGACCGACCGACCTCAAGCCCGACATCACACTGCTGATGCGCGGTGACACTGCAGACAAGTTCTGGCGCGGCGAGTACAACCTGGCTGTGGGCTTGGCGAAGGGCCAGGTCAAGGCCAAGGGGCCGACCAACAAGATCCTGAAGTTGGTTCCGCTCACCAAGCCGCTCTTTCCGATGTACCGCGACAAGATCGCTCCGAAGGACGCCGAGGTCACGGCGTGAGCGAGACGATGAAGGCCGCGGTCCTGCGGGCACCGCACGTCGTCGAAATCGCCGACGTGCCCATTCCCCACATCTCCGAACCCACCGACATTCTGCTCCGAGTCGAGAAAACGGCCATCTGCGGAACCGACTTACATCCCTACGAGGGGAGGCTCGAACTCGAGGCCGACATCATCCTCGGTCACGAATTCCTCGGCACCGTAGTCGATGTCGGCAGCGCAGTCACTCAGTTCTCCGAGGGTGACCGGGCGGTCGCATCCTGCGTCGTCAGCTGCGGTTCCTGTTACCAGTGCCGACGACACCAGCCCGGCAACTGCGCCGGCAGCCGCATCTTCGGACTCGGTCTGGCTCTGGGAGACCTCGACGGTGGACAGGCCGAGTACGTGGTGGTCCCGTCTGCAGACCTCACTGCTCGTGCGATCCCGACGGGAAGCACTGTCGACGACGAGGACATCCTTTTCGCGGGCGACATCATGACCACGGGCCACGAAGCAGTCGCGCGCGCCATGCGACCTGGAGACAGCGTTGCCGTCGTCGGTGCCGGACCCGTCGGCCTCTGCGCGGCGATGTCGGCCGTCGCGCTCGGCGCGTCACAGGTCATGGTCGTGGACAGAGTCGCCGCCCGCCTGAAGGAAGCCGAACGCTTCGGTGCGATAGGCATCGATGCCAGTGAAACCGATGCTACCGATGCGGTTTTGGATCTCACCGATTGGCGCGGCGCGGATGTCGTGGTCGACGCGGTAGGCCACCCGTCCGCACTTCTCGCGGCCATTCCGCTTCTGCGCGCAGGTGGGGTGCTGTCCATTCCCGGTGTCTACACCGAAGAATCGATGACAATTCCGTTCGCCGATCTGTATCTCAAAGGTGTGCGAATCGAAATGGGAGTCAGCCACATCACCGAATACATGGACGAAGTGATCGGGCTCATGGGCGCAGGCAAGCTGCATCCGAGCGCGATGATCTCGCACCGCATGGGTCTGTCCGAGGCCGCCGACGCCTACAAACTCTTCGAGGCTCGCGAAGCCATGAAGATCCTTCTCGATCCGACGAGGTGACGCTATGACAAGCATTGACGTACAGCACTATCCGATGCTCATCGGTGGTGAGGCAGTCGACACCGACGATACGATGACCATCGTCGATCCGTCGGACGAGAGCGTCGTCGCAACCACAGCCAAGGGCGACGCCACCCACATCGATGCTGCTGTGGCGGCAGGCAAGGCTGCGTTTCGCAGTGGTGTGTGGGCGGGTAAGACGCCACAGGAACGCGCGTCGATCATGCGCGCGATTGCGGACGCGGCCAACGACCGCATCGAAGAACTCGTCGAGCTCGAGATGGCCGCGAACGGGGCAACCGTCCGGCAAGCAACCGGCTTCCACGTCGGATATGCGTTGGCGCACTTCACTTACTTCGCAGATCTCGCCGATACGTATGCCTTCGCACGTCCGGGCCCGATCTCGAGTTTCCCGACTCTCGCGCAGAGCGTCGTACACCGTGAGCCCATCGGAGTCGTCGGTGCGATCGCGCCGTGGAACTTCCCGCTGCTGCTGACGTTGTGGAAGGTCGGGCCCGCGTTGGCCGCCGGTAACTCCGTGGTCGTCAAGCCCGACGAGCACACACCACTGTCGATTCTCGAGTTCGCCGAGATCGCCGAGGCGAACGGTCTGCCCAAGGGAGTGCTCAACGTAGTGCCCGGAGATGGGCGAGATGCGGGCGCGCGCTTGGCATCTCACCCCGACATCGGCAAGATCGCATTCACCGGCTCCACAGCGGTCGGTCGCGAAATCATGAAGCTCGCGTCGGGAACCGTCAAAGAGGTCACGCTCGAGCTGGGCGGCAAAGGACCGTCGATCGTTCTCGACGATGCCGATCTGGACATGGCGGTGGACGGAGTTCTCTACGGCTGCTTCGTCTACTCCGGCCAGGTGTGCGAATCCGGTACCCGCGCACTCGTACCGCGCAGCCTGCACGACGAGTTCGTCGAGCGGTTGGTCGACCGCGCACGCACGATCGTGATGGGCGAGACCCGCGACTGGGATACCGACATGGGGCCCGTCATCGACGGGAAGCAGCAGGCTCGAATCCTGCAGTACGTCGGCGAAGCAGTGCAGTCGGGTGCAACCGTGGTCACCGGCGGCGGTAAGCCCCAAGGGGATACGTTCGAGCGCGGCTTCTGGATCGAGCCGACCATCGTGACGAACGTGGACAACTCCATGGCGATCGCACGCGAGGAAGTATTCGGCCCGGTCCTCGTCGTCATTGCGTACGACGATGACGACGAGGCAGTCTCGATCGCGAACGACAGTGACTACGGCCTCGCTGCCAGCGTCTGGACGACCGACAACTCTCGCGGACTGGCGGTCGCTGCCCGCGTCGAGGCCGGCAGTGTGTGGATCAACGACGCTCACCAGATCAACGCCGAAGCACCGTTCGGCGGCTACAAGCAAAGTGGCGTCGGCCGCGAACTCGGCCCCGACGCGCTCGACGAGTACACCCAAGCGAAGACCGTGCACCTCGATCTGTCCGGTGGACGTGAGAACAAGCCCTACGACATTCTGCTCAGCCATGCAGACGACTGATTGCGACCTCAGGAAGACACTATGACTACAACCAGTTTCGATGACGGTCCTGAACTCCGCTTCGACGACGATGACGACAACGAACCCGAAATCCCCAGGAACGACGTCGCTGCGACGCGGCAGTTCCACGAGATCGACGTGTGGAGCGACGACTTCTGGGGTGAGGACGCTCCACAGCGCGAGACCGTGTTCCGCCGATTGCGGGAGAGTGCGCCCGTCACCTGGCAGCGGCCGATCGAGACATCGGTCGTTCCCGATCCCCACGACCCTGGATTCTGGGCCGTGGTCAAGCACGAGCACATTGCCGAGATCAGCCACAACCCGGATGTTTTCGTGTCCGGTTACGGCGTCATGTTCGACTTGCTGCCCGCCATGTTCCTCGAGATGGCCATGTCCTTCCTCGCTATGGACAATCCGCAGCACGACAAGATCCGCAAGCTCGTCAGCGTGTCCTTCACCCCGAAGCAGATCAAGAAGATCGATGACGACATAGCCATGCGTGCGCGTCGAATCGTCTCCGCCGTCGCCGATCGGGAAGAGATCGACTTCGTGGCCGATATTTCCAAGCATCTGCCGATCGAGATGTTCGGCGACATGTTCGGAATTCCGGAGGACCGCCGGGCCGAGGTCGGTCACGCGGCGGACGAGATCGTCGCGTGGGCCGATCCGGAGTTGCTGGCCGGGCGCGATCCGATCGCGGTGCAGAGCGACGCCGCAATGGCCATCCACGCGCTGGCCGAGGAATTGATTGCCGAGCGTAAGCGCGAACCGCAGAACGACCTGCTCACCAACCTGGTTCAGGCCGAGGTCGACGGCGAGTCGCTCACCGATTTCGAGATCGGTGCCGTCATGACGTTGATGGCGGTCGCCGCAACGGATACCACGCGCCACACGTCCAGTTTCGCGGTGAAGGCATTGACGGATTTTCCCGAGCAGCGTGCCTGGCTGTGGGAGGATTTCGACGCTCGGATCAACAGCTCGATCGAGGAATTCCTCCGCTGGGGTTCGGTGGTGGTGACGTTCCGTCGAACTGCCGTCAGTGAGTACCAGTTGGGCGGACAGTCCATTCTGCCGGGCGACAAGGTGGTCATGATGTACGGATCCGGAAACTGGGACCGTGAGATATTCACCGACCCCGACAAGTTCGATCTGAACCGCAGCCCGAACCCGCACGTGACGTTCGGCGGTGGTGGCGTCCACTTCTGCCTGGGCAATCAGTTGGCCAAGTCGATGATGCGATCACTCTTTCGTGAACTGCACCGTCAGATGCCCAATTTCATTGCAGGCGAGCCGAAATTGATGCGAACGAACTTCATGCGTGGAGTCGTCAGCATGCCCTTCTACCCCAACACAGGAGTCGAGTAGTCATGTCCGGAGCATGCCGAGTGGTAGTCGATATGGGCAAATGCTCGGGTCTTGGAATCTGCGAAGCCGAAGCTCCCGATTTCTTCGAGATCGGAGCAGATGGCCAGCTGATGGTCCTGAGCTACGAGGTCTCGGCCGAACGTCGCGCGGAGGTCGAAGTAGCGGCACGAGCATGCCCGACGCAGGCGATCGTCGTCGAAGAGGTCGGCGGCGATGCGTAACCGGGGACTCGTTGTCGTCGGCGCGGGACTCGCAGGTGTGGCTGCCTGCGAGTCCGCTCGCCGCGAGGGCTTCTCCGGGCCGATCACCTTGATCGGCGCGGAATCTCATGTGCCCTACGACCGGCCTCCTCTGTCGAAAGAACTTCTCGTCGGCGAGGCGTCCCCTGCCGTTCCGCTGTTGCGCGAGCGCGGCAGGTTCACCGAGCTCGACATCGACGTGATGACCGATGCGCCTGCCGTCGGCCTGGACACCCGCGCGCGTGTGGTCGGGACCGGGAAGGGTGATGTGCCGTATCAGCATCTGGTGATTGCGTGTGGTGCGAGGTCGAGAGAGCTGCCCGGAACTTCCGGTATCTCTGGAATACACACCCTACGAACGCATTCCGATGTCGAAGCGGTATGGAAGCGTCTGCAGTCTCCCGTTCGGGTGGTAGTGATCGGTGCCGGCTTCATCGGTGCGGAGGTGGCGTCGGCGGCCCGCAACTACGGCCATCCGGTGACGATCGTCGAGGCCGCACCGGCCCCTCTGACTCGCTCGCTCGGAGCGGAGGGCGGCGCATTGGTGACCGAACTCCACGCGGCGAACGGTACCGAACTCGTCCTCGGTGTCGGCGTCGAGTCGATGATCACCGATTCGACAGGAACCACCGTCGCCGGCGTGAAGCTGACAGACGGACGTGTGGTGGACGGTGACCTTGTGGTGGTCGGAATCGGCGCGGCTCCGTCCACGGAGTGGTTGTCCGATACCGACATCGGCCTCGACGCTCGGGACGGGGGGATCGAGTGCGATGCCACGTTGGCCGTGTTGTCCAGTGCTGGACTACCGGTCGATGGGGTCTGGGCAGCGGGTGACGTTGCGCACTGGCCGAATGCACTGTTCGACAAGAGGATGCGCCTCGAACACTGGGCAAGTGCGTCCGAGCAGGGTGCGGCCGCCGCCCGCAATGCGGTGTCGGGTAACTCTCCGATGCCATTCACCACGGTCCCGTATTTCTGGTCGGATTGGTACGGAACGCGGATCCAGTTCGTCGGTACGTCGCAGGCCGACGAATTGCTGGTGCAACAGCGGCGCGACAAGACCGGCGGCACCGTGGTGCTCTATCGATCGGGCGGGCGCGTCGCCGGAGTTCTCACCATCGGCCGCCCCGACTTGATCATGAAGTACCGGCGGTTCGTCACTGCACCTGACTCGTGGGTATCAGGGGTGAATTACGGTGCAGATCAATGTCGTTGAAGGATCATGTGGGTGTGAATTCGTTGAACCACACTGCAACGGCCTCGGATCGGTTGGCGACCTGAAGCTTTCGCAAGACATGCTTCACATGCTGCTTGACCGTCCCCTCGGCGATCACCAGTTCACGGGCAATTGCGCTGTTGGTGCTACCCCGTGCCATCAACGCGAGAACCTCGTGCTCACGCTGAGTGAGCGGCACGCGACTTGCAGGCGCTGTCCGGTCGGGCCGAGCAGATCGGCCCGGCTCGGCAGCGGGGGCCGGCTGGGCGTCGTCGGACGTGCGGCGCACGGACACGTGGTGAACGGTGTCGGTGCTGTAATCGAGCATCGAGCGCATCGAGTCGAGTGTGCCTTTGACCGAAAGGACTTCTTCGGCGAGCTTTGCCCTGCCCAGAGCCAGTCGGAAGCTCTGGGCAAAACCGATGAGCAGTTGGCAGTCGTCGGCATCGACATCGATGGACTGGCGATATTTGTCGGCGTGCAGCAATCCGACGACGCGACCGTCGGAGATGATCGGGGCGGCGACGTAGGAACGCGACTTGGACGCGTCGGCGATGGGCCGGTTCACCCGACCGTCGGACTGCACATCGGTCACCAACAGCCCCTCACGTCTACGGACGATTTCGGTTTCGAGGATGTCCGGACCGAGCTTCTGCGGCATTTCCTGACCGACTTTGTTGATCTCGGTTGCCCACTCTGCACTGTCGGGGATGTACACGGCCTCCGAGGTCCACAGACCGTTCTCCACTCGGGAGATGATGGCGCGGTCGAATCCGAGGTCGCAGATCAAACGCGGTGCAGCGGTGATCAAGTCGTCGGTCACACACGGCAGCAATTCGAGAGCTTCGACGACGCTGGACAAGCGCTCTGTCGATGTTCGCATGGTCAGTCGTTGCAGCAACTGCTGATCGACGACTCTGAGTCGAGCGAGAGCGGCCCGCAACTCGGGCGGGAGGTTGTCGCTGCCTGCTTCGAGCGCATCGGCGATGTCGGCCCAGGCGTCCTGCGCGAGGACATCGATCTGCGAATCGGAGCGAACGCGATCTGTGGACGAGACGCCGGCCTCTCGGTCGAGGCTGTCCAGGATCGGACGAATATTCGCCGTCGAGCGGGCGCTCGACGGTACCGCCTTACGGACCATGTGATGCACGGCATAAAGCGTACCGGCTTGTTAGCTAGATCATACAATTCCCAGTCAAGGAGATCATGATGTATCCCGGAATTCATGCCAGCTCTGCTCCCGACCGACCTGCGGTGATAGTGGCGGGAACCAACGACGTTCTGACGTATTCGCAGCTCGAGAATCGTTCGGTCAAGTTGTCGAATGCGCTGCGCGACAGGGGTTTACAGTTGGGCGATGTGGTGGCATTGCTGTCCACGAACAGTACCGAGATGTTCGTCGTCTATTGGGCGTGCCTGCGTAGTGGTCTCTATCTGACACCGGTCAACACTCATCTGTCGTCCAGCGAGATCGCGTATATCGTCGACGACTGCGGTGCCAAGGCGTTGGTTGTCTCCGACGATCTCGCAGGTGTGGCCGATGTTGCCCGCCAGGCCAGCCGTGGCGTCGGCATCGCGCTCGCGTACGGCGGAGAATCGGTCCCGGGTTTCGAGGACTACGAAAGGTTCCTACACACCGGTTCGGACGTCGCACCTGCAGAACAGCCCCGTGGTGCCGACATGCTCTACAGCTCGGGTACGACGGGTCGACCCAAGGGCGTGAAGCCACCGCTGCCTGCACGGCAGGTCGGAGACGTGGGAGATCCCTACGTGGCAGTGTTCGGCGGCACCTACAAGATGAGTGCCGACACCGTCTACTTCTCGCCGGCACCGCTTTATCACGCCGCACCGCTGCGTTTCGGCATGATCACGCACAGTTTGGGTGGCACCGTCATCACCGCGGAGCATTTCGACGCAGAAGAGAGCATGCGCATCATCGATCGCTACCGCGTCACACACAGTCAGTGGGTGCCGACACACTTCGTGCGGATGCTTCGACTGCCGCAGAGGGTGCGCGACTCGTACGACGTGAGCAGTCTGCAGTACGCCGTGCATGCCGCCGCTCCGTGCCCCACGGAAGTCAAGAGTCGAATGATGGAGTGGTTCGGGCCCATACTGCACGAGTACTACTCGTCCACCGAGGCCAACGGCATCACCATGGTCGACCCGGCGGAATGGAGCGAAAAGCACGGCACGGTCGGCAGAGCCAAATTGGGTGTGATCCGGGTCTGCGGCGACGACGGAGCCGAGCTTCCGGCAGGAGAGTCGGGAGTGGTGTACTTCGAGCGCGACGCCCGTCCGTTCGAGTACCACAACGACCCGGAGAAGACCGTGGAAGCGCAGCATCGCGATCATCCGAACTGGACGACGTGTGGTGACATCGGCTACCTGGACGAAGATGGGTTCCTCTTTCTCAACGATCGCAAGGCGTTCACCATCATTTCCGGCGGAGTCAACATCTACCCTCAGGAAATCGAGAACTGCCTTGCACTCCACCCCGAGGTCGAGGACGTTGCCGTGATCGGGGTTCCCGACGACGAGTTCGGCGAGCGAGTGTTGGCCGCGGTCCAGCTCGTCGTCGGTGTCGCGGGTGACGAGGATATGACTCGACGGCTGCAGGAATTCGTCCGCCAACACCTGGCTGGATACAAGGTTCCGCGGGACGTTCGGTTCGTCGAGACGGTGCCGCGCACGCCTACCGGCAAGCTCGTCAAGGGTCCCCTGCGCGATCGTTTCGCAGAGGAATCCCGCCTGACACCGTGACCGTGAACCGGGGAAGCCGAGAGCCCGAGTCACGTGGGTGTAGGGGCGATCGACGCATCGACCTCGACATCCTGGAACGGGAATCGGCTTCCCCGGTGAAGAATTCGTCGTCGAGACGTGCCACCGGTCGCGGAGGAAATCGGATCCCACGGTTCACGGATGTCCGCTGCCGTTTCTTCCACGTCGAAAACAGGGCACCTCGACACTAGGGCAGAATGACGTCACGATGACCAACGCGCCGAACACCACCCGCCTCGCCCCCCGACTCGTCGCAAGCGACGTCGACGGCACCCTGCTCGACCAGCACGAGCGTGTCACCGAACGCACCAAGCGTGCCATTTCGGCCGTCGTGGCCGACGGCGTCCCGTTCGTGCTGTCCACCGGTCGACCGCCGCGGTGGATCCACCCCGTCGTCGATCAGCTGGGATACGCGCCGATGTCGGTGTGCGCCAACGGTGCGGTCATCTACGACGCCGCCAACGATCGCGTGCTCAGCGCCGAGACGCTGTCGGTCGAGACGCTGCAGTGGTTGGCCGACGTCGCGTATCGCGCGCTCCCGGGCTGCGGACTCGCCGCCGAGCGAGTGGGGCAGACGGCACACGACTCGGCCACGCCGCAGTTCGTCAGCTCGCCGGGATACGAGCACGCCTGGCTGAACCCGGACAACGTCGAGATGACCGAGGACGACGTGGTCGACGTTCCGGCCGTCAAGCTGCTGATCCGGCTCTCGGGATCCACCAGCGGACACATGGCCGACATCCTGTCCCCGCTGATCTCCGGTCGAGCCGACCTGACGTTCTCCACCGACAACGGACTCATCGAGCTGTCGGCACCGGGCATCACCAAGGCGTCGGGCCTGGCCAAGGTCGCCGAGACATTGTCGGTGGATGTCGAGGACATCGTGGCCTTCGGCGACATGCCCAACGACGTGCCGATGCTGTCGATGGTGGGACTGGGCGTCGCGATGGGCAACGCGCATCCCGCTGCCGTCGCTGCAGCGAACGAAGTGACCGTCACCAACGCAGAAGACGGAGTGGCGCAGGTTCTCGAACGCTGGTGGTGACGCGTCGGTCCAGGGGCGTTTCGAACACGAGAAGGGCCGAGTCACCACGGTGACTCGGCCCTTCTGGCTGGTCGATCTCAGCCCGCGGGTGCGGGCTCCGGTGCGGGCTCCGGTGCGGGAGCAGGCTCGGGCACAGGAGCCGGCTCCACCGGTGCTGCGACGGGGTTCTGCATTTCCGCGTTGTAGGTGTCGTTGTACGTCTTGATCACCGTGGTGACGATTCCGGTGAGCTCGTTGAAGATGAGCGAACCGTTCTCGAAGTCGGTCCGGAAGCCTTCCGGCACCCTGAACTCGTCGGTGAGCGGCAGACCGAGCACGCCGTCGACGCCACCCTGCTGCGCGTACTGCTGGAAGATCTTGCCTATGACGGCCACGGCCTGGCCGGCCATGTTGGTGATGATCTCGCCGTTGGCGAACTGCGCCTTCTCACGGCCGCCGCTCACCTGCACCAGACCGCTCACCGGTACGCCGAGTGACCCGGTTTCGGCCCCCGAGGCCAACCATTTCTGTGCAACCGGGCTGGTCGACGCCAGTCGCTGCAACTCCGCGACCAGGGCCGGGATGTTCTCTCCCAGAGTGGAACTGGCATCGGAGCCCGGCCGCGACGGTGTCGCGTCGGTCACTGCGGTGTCGGGAGCGGGGTCGGTCGCGTCGGGCGAGGCCGGAGTGGCATCTCCGCCGCCGAGGTTGGCCGCCGCGATGTCGCGGATCTCCCCGAGCCGTGCGTATCCGGAGTCACCCGGGCATTCGGTGTTGCCGACGTCGCGGTGACCGAAGATCACCGGCAGGTCGACGCTCTTGCCCTTGCCGACGAACGTGAAATCCGTTCCCTCCGAGGTCATCGTGGTGGTGCCCTCGGGATCGAGACCGGCCTTGCCGAGTCGCCATCCGAGGAACTTGCCGACCGAATCGATGGTCTCCTGCGAGGGATCCTCGCTGGAGTAGTCGCCCATCATGGCGATGCCCATCGTGTTCTCGTTGAATCCGCCTGCGTGTGCGCCCTGAACCGGCTTGTCGAGTCCACCGGCGCGACCTTCGAAGATCTGACCGTACTTGTCGACGAGGACGTTGTAGCCGATGTCGCACCAACCGAGCGTCTGCGCGTGGTACGCGTAGATGGCTCGGACGATCTCGGCCGATTCGGACTTGGAGTAGTCGTTGCTGCCTGCGGTGTGGTGCACGGTGGCACCACCGAGGAAGTCGTCGATCGTCGGTGTGGCGCAACGGATCGACTCGTCGGCACCCCACTGCGCGCGGGTGATGACCTTCGGGCCTGCGTCACCGGCGACGGGAGTGGCGATGTCGCTCAATGCCGAGTCGACCGGCGACGTGCCGGGCGTGATGAGCACGGCGCTGATGTCACTGACCGCAGCAGCCAACTGCTCGGCCGTGCCTTCCGGCGCGGCTTCGGGCTGGGCGGGATCTGCTGCAGGCGCTTCGACTGCAGGTGCCGGGGCCGCGGGATCGACCGGGGCCGGATCCTGTTGGCGCAGTGGCTTGCTCGACGATGCCGGGGTGTAGCCCAGTGGCTGTTCCGCAGCGGCGGGGGCCTCGGCAGGCGCGTCGGCAGCAGGCAGCTCGACGACCGGAACCTCGGGAACCGGTGCAGTCGCGAAGCTTTCGGGAGCTGCACTGCTCGTCAGTGGCGTCAGCAGAACCTGCACTGCGTTGGTCAGTCCGACGAAGATCGGTTCGGTGCCCTGCTTGGCAGGGGCGGGAGCAGCGTCGTCGGCCGTGCTGTCCACCGGAGCGGTCTGCAGCCACGGGCCCCAGGATCCGTCCTCGAGCTGGCGGCGAACCTGAGCGGTCGCACCGTCGAGCTGCTCGGAGGTCAGGGCGACCATGCTGAACGGGGTGTCCTGCTTGATCTCCTTGACGGCGGCACCGAGCGGCGGGCCGGTCGGATCGGCAGCCTCGGGGTTCACCGGTGCCGATGCGTCCACCCGGGGAACGGGTGCCTGCGCGGTCGCGTTGCCCGGCGCGGGCGTGGTGAGACCCGGGATGTCGGGAATCTCGATCGGCGGGATCACGATGGAATCCGGCAGCGGCAGGTACTTCAGATCGGAGAGCCGAAGATCGGGCAACGGCAGTCCGGTGAGCTCCTGCAGCGGGATCACGATGTCCGGTGCTGCGCTCAGCGCGGTCTCGACGATCTTGGTCGGCACAGTGACGGGGGTTGTCTCGTTGGCCGGTCGAACTCCGGTTGTCGTGCTGTCGGTGAGGCCTGCGACCGCAAAGGGGGTCGCGACGGCCAGCAGTGCGACAGCACCGAGAACGATCGACGGCTTCGTTCGACGGTTCGGCAAGGCGGTACTCCCTGGTTGTTGGTAGGTACGCGTCGTAGGATCTCCAGTTGCTGAACAACATGAATCACATCAGCAACATGAGTCCCATCAGACACAAGGCTAAACCTTAGCTTGACAGTTAGCCACAGCCGGGAAGTTCCAGTGGCGCGGCGCGTCGGGCGCGTCGCATACGCTTTTCAGCTGTGACTGTGCACTTCATCGGAGCCGGACCCGGGGCTGCAGACCTGCTCACGCTGCGGGCCGTCGAGTTTCTGCGGTCGAGCCCGGTCTGCGTCTACGCCGGTACCTATATCGACGACGCCATCCTCGAACATTGCTCTGCAGGCACCCGATTGGTCGACACCGCGAAACTCGACCTCGACGCCATCACGGAAGAGCTGGTCGCCGCCCACGAGCGTGGGGAGGACGTCGCGCGCCTGTGTTCGGGGGATCCGTCCCTCTACTCCGCGCTGGCGGAGATGTCCGCTCGACTCGACGCCGCAGGCGTGCCCTGGGACGTCACCCCCGGCGTTCCGGCCTACGCGGCTGCAGCCGCCGCACTGGGCGTCGAGCTGACGGTTCCCGAGGTGACGCAGTCGGTGGTGCTCACCCGCGCGCAGGCCCGCTCGACGGCGATGCCCGATACCGAGGCGCTGAAGAACTTCGCCGCCACCAGGGCAACGCTTGCGCTGCACCTGGCGATCACCCGCACCCGCATCATCGCCGACGAACTGACGGAGTTCTACGGTCCGGAGTGCCCCGCCACGGTCGTATTCCACGCCAGCAAGCCGGACGAGTTGATTCTGCGCGGCACCCTGGCCGACATCGCAGATCAGGTCGAGGCCGCCGACCTGCGACAGGCGGCGGTGATTCTGGTCGGTCCCGCCCTGGCGCGACGCGTCGTCACCGAATCCCACCTGTACGACGCCTGCCGGGACCGCTCGTGAGGATCCATCTGATCGGCATCGGCGGTGGGCACCCGGATCAGGTGACCGTCCAGGCCATCGAGAAACTCCGGGCCGTCGACGTGTTCATCGTGGCCGACAAGGGCGCGTCCGTCGGCGATCTCGGAGCGGCCAGGCAGGGCATTCTCGAGCGCCACCACGGTGGCAGCTACCGGGTGATCGAGGTACCCGACCCGCCACGCGACCGGTCGCCCCGGCAGTACGAGACCGCGGTCCTCGACTGGCACGACGCCCGCGCCCGCGCCTACGCCGATGTGCTCGACGGCCTCGCCGAAGGCACGGTCGTCGGATTCCTCGTCTGGGGAGACCCCGCGCTGTACGACAGCACGATCCGCGTCGCCGAGCGGCTGGCCGCGTTGCGCAACGACATCGAGTTCGATGTCACACCCGGTATCTCCAGTGTGTCGATGCTGGCGGCGAGTCACCGACTCGTGCTCAATCGCATCGGCGGACCGATCGTCATCACCACCGGCAGGAACTTGGCGGGCGACGTCGCTGCCGGCCTCGACAACCTGGTGGTGATGCTCGACGGCAACCTGGCCTGCAGCGCGCTGACCGGCGCAGGGTGGGGCATCCACTGGGGTGCCAACCTGGGGACGGCGGACGAGAAGCTGGTGGCGGGTCCACTCGACGACGTGTTGAGCGAGATCCGCCGCGCCCGCGAGGAGGTCAAATCCCGGCACGGCTGGGTGATGGACACCTACCTGCTTCGACGTCCGACCGAATGACATCGGGCCCGCCGCGGGACGCCTGGCGGGGGAGAGCGGTCACGATCGTCGGATACCCTGGTTGCCCGTGACTGCTGTAAGCCCCGAGACCACCTCTTCCGACGCCTCCGTGACCGGCCGATACGACCTCATCGTCGTCGGATCCGGGTTCTTCGGACTGACCGTGGCGGAGCGGGCGGCGTCCCAGTTGGGCAAGCGTGTCCTCGTGCTGGATCGGCGGCACCACCTGGGCGGCAACGCGTATTCCGAGGCCGAGCCCGAAACGGGTATCGAGATCCACAAGTACGGCGCGCATCTGTTCCACACCTCGAACAAGCGGGTCTGGGAGTACGTCAACCAGTTCACCGACTTCACCAGCTACCAGCACCGCGTCTTCGCGCTGCACAAGGGCCAGTCGTATCAATTCCCGATGGGCCTCGGCCTGATCTCGCAGTTCTTCGGCAAGTACTTCTCGCCTGCCGAGGCGCGGGCTCTCATCGAAGAGCAGTCCAGTGAGTTCGACTCGAAGGACGCGCAGAACTTCGAGGAGAAGGCGATCTCACTGATCGGGCGTCCGCTGTACGAGGCGTTCATCAAGGATTACACCGCCAAGCAGTGGCAGACCGATCCGAAGAATCTGCCCGCGGGCAACATCACCCGGTTGCCGGTGCGGTACACCTTCGACAACCGCTACTTCAACGACACGTACGAGGGACTGCCGGTCGACGGCTACACCGCGTGGCTCGAGAAGATGGCGGCCGACGAGAAGATCGAGGTCCGGTTGAATACGGACTGGTTCGACGTCAAGGCCGAGCTCGTGGCCGAGAGCCCCGACGCTCCCATCGTCTACACCGGCCCACTGGACCGCTACTTCGACTACTCCGAGGGCGAACTGGGTTGGCGCACAATCGACTTCGAGACCGAAGTGCTGCCGACCGGTGACTTCCAGGGCACCCCGGTGATGAACTACAACGACGGCGACGTGCCGTTCATTCGGATCCACGAGTTCCGTCATTTCCACCCCGAGCGCCAGTACCCGACCGACAAGACGGTCATCATGCGCGAGTTCTCCCGCTTCGCCGAGAGCGGTGACGAGCCGTACTACCCGATCAACACTCCGGACGACCGGAGCAAGCTCGAGGCCTACCGCGACCGCGCCAAGGCCGAAGCGGCCTCCAACGGAGTGCTGTTCGGTGGACGCCTCGGCACCTACCAGTACCTGGACATGCACATGGCGATCGCGAGCGCACTGAACATGTACGAGAACACCCTGGTTCCGCACTTCGAGACCGGCGCACCCCTGGCAGGCGACAAGTGACCGCCAAGCACCTGCTCGAGGACGGGGCCGCGGACGTCGCCCCGATTCTCGGAAAGTCGTTGCTGCAGCGGGTGCTGCTGCCGCGCTCGGGTGAACCGCTCGACGTGCGCACGCTGTACCTCGAAGAGGCGCTCACCAACGCCAAACGCGCACACTCGCTCTCGCGGACCTCGGTCACGATCGGCTCCGAGTCCGAGGTATCGTTCTGCACCTACTTCAACGCGTTCCCGGCGAGCTACTGGCGGCGCTACAGCGTCCTGAAGTCCGTGGTGCTGCGCGTCGAGGTCTCCGGACACTGCCGGATCGACGTCTACCGGTCCAAGGCCGACGCGTCGCGCATTCACGTCGAGGGCCGCGAGGCCGTGGACGGCGATGCAGCGCAGGAGTTTCTGATCGACCTCGGTCCGTTCGAGGACGGCGGCTGGATCTGGTTCGACATCACCTCCGACTCCGAGGTGGTGCTCGAGAGCGCGGGTTGGTATGCGCCGATCGAGGCACCGGGCGAGGCCACCGTCGCGGTCGGTATCCCTACCTTCAATCGCCCGACCGACGCCGTCAAAGCCCTTGTGGCGCTTGGCTCGGATCCGTTGGTTCTCGACGTGATCGAGGCCGTCATCATGCCCGATCAGGGCACCCGCAAGGCCAAGGACGAGCCCGGATTCGACGAGGCCGCAGCGGCACTCGGCGGCCGACTCGCCATCCACGATCAGGCCAACCTCGGCGGATCCGGCGGATACAGCCGCATCATGTACGAGGCACTGAACAACACCTCGTGCCAACACATCCTGTTCATGGACGACGACATCGAGATCGAGCCCGATTCGATCCTGCGGGCGCTGGCCATGTCTCGGTTCGCCAAGGTCCCCACGCTGGTCGGTGGCCAGATGCTCAACCTGCAGGCGCGCAGTCACCTGCACGTCATGGGCGAAGTGATCGACCGCAGCAACTTCATGTGGACCGGCGCGCAGAACGTCGAATACGACCACGACTTCTCCGAGGACCCACTGCGCACCAGCAAACTGCTGCACCGCCGCATCGACGTCGACTACAACGGCTGGTGGATGTGCATGATTCCGCGCGTCGTCGCCGAGGAACTCGGGCAGCCGCTGCCCCTGTTCATCAAGTGGGACGACGCCGAATACGGCTTGCGCGCACGGGAAGCCGGCTACCCGACGGTGACACTGCCGGGCGCGGCCATCTGGCACATGGCGTGGAGCGACAAGGACGACGCCATCGACTGGCAGGCGTACTTCCATCTGCGCAACCGCCTCGTGGTGGCATCGCTGCACATGCCGGGCGACGGCAAGGGCCTGGTGCTCGACACGATCAAGGCCACGGTCAAGCACCTGCTGTGCCTCGAATACTCGACGGTCGCCATTCAGAACCTCGCGATCCGCGATTTCCTGGCGGGCCCCGAGCACATCCTCGAGATCCTGCCCACCGCGCTGCCGACCGTGCACGCACTGCGCAAGGAATTTCCCGACGCGGTCGTCGTCGGCAGTTCCACCGAGCTGCCGCTCGCGTCCGGTGAGGAAGTCGGAGCCGTCGGCCTGCCGACCAACCCGATCTCCAAGGTCCGTCGTCTGGCAAAAGGCTTGCTGCACAACGCAAAGCCCGCACACACCCAGCACCACGAGCGCCCGCAGCTCAACGTCCCGACTCTCGACGCGCGCTGGTTCCTGCTCTCTCAGGTCGACGGCGTCACCGTCACGACCGCCGACGGCCGTGGCGTCGTCTACCGCAAGCGGGATCGCCAGCAGGCCGCGGCGTTGCTCAAGGAAGCCCTGTCGCTGCGCAAGCAGTTGGCAGCTGAATTCCCCGCCCTCAAGGCTCGGTACCGCGATGCCGTGCCGCACCTGACCAGTAAGGAAACGTGGGAACGTGTCTTTCGTTACCAGGCGTAAGGGCCAGACCGAGGCTCCGACGGAAGTCAGGATCCTCGAGAAGGTGCAGAGCACCGTCGGCAGTGCCCCCGGCGCGATCACCGTCGCCCGTGGCATGTCGCACTTCGGCGAACACGCACTCGGCTGGGTCGCGATCGCCGGTATCGGAGCCGCACTGGACAAGCCGCGTCGGCGTCAGTGGGCCTCGGTGGCCGTCGGGGCAGTCGGCTCCCACGCCGCGTCGATCGTCATCAAGCGCATCGTGCGCAGGCCACGCCCGCACGATCCGGCCGTGCGCATCAACGTCTCGACGCCCAGCAAGCTGAGCTTCCCGTCCTCGCATGCGACATCCACCACAGCCGCCGCGGTTCTCCTCGGCCGGGTGACCGGGCTACCGTTACCGGCGGTCCTCGTCCCACCCATGCTGCTCTCGCGCTTGGTGCTCGGAGTCCACTACCCCACCGACGTGCTGGCAGGATCGGCACTCGGCGCGTTGACGGCTGCGGCCGTCGTGAAGTTCGAAGGAGACAAATGAGCGAGGATGCCGCACCCGTAGGCGCACCGCCGAAGAACCTGGCGGACGGCATCGTCAAGGCGCTTCGTCCCCGTCAGTGGGTCAAGAACGTTCTGGTGCTGGCTGCGCCGCTGGCGGCCGGGTCGGTCACCGATCGCGACGTGCTGCTGTCCGTTGCGCTGGCGTTCGTCGTGTTCTGCTTCGCCGCCTCCGGGGTCTACCTGGTCAACGACGCCATGGACGTCGAAGCCGACCGCGCGCACCCCACCAAGCGCTTCCGGCCGATCGCCGCGGGCGTGCTGCCCGTCAACATCGCCTACGCGATGGCGGTGGTGTCCCTCGGACTCGCCATCGGCCTCTCGTTCATTGCGAACTGGAAGCTGGCGCTGGTCATCGGCGTCTACATCGTCATCCAGCTGGCGTACTGCTTCGGCCTCAAGCACCAGGCCGTGCTCGACATCTGCATCGTCTCCTCGGGCTTCCTGCTCCGCGCGATCGCCGGTGGAGTTGCTGCCTCGATCCCGCTGTCGCAGTGGTTCCTGCTGATCATGGCGTTCGGCTCGCTGTTCATGGCGGCCGGTAAGCGCTACGCGGAGCTGCAGCTCGCCGAACGCACCGGGGCGAAGATTCGCAAATCGCTCGAGAACTACACCACCACGTACCTGCGATTCGTCTGGACACTGTCCGCGACTGCCGTCGTCATCTGTTACGGCCTGTGGGCGTTCCAGGAAGACGCCGGCACGGGTGCCAACTGGTTCGCCATCTCGATGATTCCGTTTACTATCGCAATCCTGCGATATGCAGTGGATGTCGATGGCGGCGAGGCAGGCGAACCCGAAGAGATCGCGTTGGGAGACAGGGTTCTGCAGCTACTCGCCATAGCGTGGATCGGAGTGGTTGGTGTCGCTGTCTACCTCGCCTGACCAGCGAGACGCGCGAGAAGAGAACTCCGCTCGGGCACCGATCACCCGGCCCGTCTTCTGGATCGGGACCGTGGTCACCGGGGCGTTGTTCCTCTGGGGTGCGTGGGAGCGCCGCTGGATCGCCGACGACGGCCTGATCGTTCTCCGAACCGTCCGTAACCTGCTGGCAGGTAACGGACCGGTGTTCAATGCGGGCGAACGGGTGGAGACCAACACCAGCACCATCTGGACCTACCTCGTCTACGCGGGCAGTTGGCTGAGCGAGGGCAGGCTCGAGTACGTCGTTCTGACGATCGCACTGGTTCTGTCCACGGCGGCCGTCGTCATCGCGATGATCGGCACGTTCGCGCTGCGCGGCCGCACCGCGACGAAGACTCTGTTCCTGCCTGCCGGTGTACTGGTCTACATCGCGGTTCCGCCCGCCCGCGACTTCGCGACGTCCGGCCTCGAGACCTGCCTGGTCATCTTCTGGTTGGCGATGCTGTGGCTGCTGATGGTTCGGTGGGGTCAGCGCCGCGCCGGTGGCGTCGAGCTGCTGCTGCTGGCCTTCTTCGCCGGGCTCGGCCCGCTGGTGCGTCCGGAACTGTCCATCGTGGCGGTGCTGGCGCTGGCGATGATCTTCCTGGCCCCGCAGAGTTGGTTGTCCAGGCTCCGAGTGTTCGTTTTCGCCGGAGCAGTGCCGGTGCTCTATCAGATCTGGCGCATGGGCTACTACGGCCTGCCGTACCCCAACACCGCGGTCTCGAAGGATGCAGGCGGAGCCAAGTGGTCGCAGGGGTTCGAGTACCTGTCCAACCTCGTGGGCCCGTACCTGCTGTGGCTGCCGCTCGTACTGCTCGTCGTCGGTGCCGTTCTGTCGGCCTCCCGAGTGCAGTTGTCCCTGCCCCGTACCGTCGGCGGCTGGCTCGCCGCACTACGGACGCCGACCGCCGTGGTCGTCTTCGTATTGATCAGTGGACTTCTGCTGGCTTTGTACGCGATTCGCGTCGGCGGCGATTTCATGCACGGTCGAACATTGTTGCCGGCATTGTTCACGCTTTTGTTGCCGATTTCGGTGCTGCCGGTTGCCCTCCCCGAACGCTGGTCTGCAGACCGCGCCACAGCGGTTTTCGCCGCCGATCTTTTCGTCTGGGGTGGCATCGTCGTTTGGGCCGTCGTGGCTGCCAATACGACGGGTATGCCGCAGGGCTCGATCGTCGGCCGGAGCGGCATCGTCGACGAGCGAGAATTCTACTCGCTCAACACCGGGCACGCTCATCCGATCCTGGCCTCGGACTACCTCGACTACCCGCGGATGCGAGGGATGGTCGAGGCGATCGAGGACACTCCCGACGGCGGTCTGCTGTTGCCGTCGGCGCAGTTCACGTACTGGGATGTCGTGCCACCACCGCTGCCCATCCCCGAGGGTGGGTTCGGTCACACCGTCTTCTTCCTGAACCTCGGAATGACCAGCATGAACGTCGGCCTCGACGTGCGGGTGATCGACCAGATGGGGCTGGCCTACCCGTTGGCGTCACACACCGAGCGGCTCGAGAACGGTCGGATCGGGCACGACAAGAACCTGTATCCGGACTGGGTGGTGGCCGATCTCGGGCTCGTCGCCGTCCATCCGTACCTGCCCTGGTACATGGACGAGGACTGGGTCACCGAGGCTCAGGTGGCACTGACCTGCCCCGACACCCAGGAGCTGCTGACCTCGTATCGGGCTCCGTTGACGAAGGAATTGTTCGTCCGGAATTTCAAGCGTTCGCTCTTCTACGCCGGATATCGGTTCGATCGGGTACCGAAGTACGAAATACAACGATGTGATCTTCCGGCCCCGATATTGAAGGCAGACAATTAGGTGTCCGAACACGAAAGGGTCACCGGGTTGCGCCGAATTGGTCTCGACGCCAAGATGAGCTATCTCGATCATGTAACGGGGGTCGTCCTTCGCGCGATAAGTGCGGAGGATGTGTATGCGTCCGACCTGTGTGGTCGGACGACAGACATGGTGAACTTGCGAGATCAAGCGTTGATTGCGTAACCGATGTGACGACGAAGCAGCTGAGAGGTCGAGTGCATGCTGGGTAGAAGGAAGAGCCGGTCCGAGGACAAGCGAGGTGGGTCCTGGGGACGCCGCGCCGCCACGTCCATGCTGATGGCAGTGGTCCTACCACTGGGATTGGCTGTAGCCGGTGGTGGCGCAACTGCCAACGCGGCCTTCGACGGCAATGCCATCGACGTATGGACGGACTCGAGCATGGGTCCGATCAAGAGCCGCGTCTGGCGCGCCGCGGACGGTAACACCAACCGTGTCGTCTACCTGCTCGACGGGCTGCGGGCCACCAACGACATCTCCGGCTGGGAGCACGAGACCGACGCCGGTGCAGTGTTGGCCTCCTGGAACATCAACGTCGTCGAGCCGGTCGGCGGACAGTCGAGCTTCTACTCCGACTGGTACGCGCCCTCGAACTTCAACGGGCAGCAGACCACCTACAAGTGGGAAACCTTCCTGACCCAGAACCTGCGTGAGAACCTGCGTGCGAACTGGGGCTTCAACCCCAACCGCAACGGTGTCATCGGCATCTCGATGGGTGGCTCGGCTGCTCTGACGCTCGCCGCGTACCACCCGGACCAGTTCAGCTACGCAGGCTCGCTGTCCGGCTACCTGAACATCTCCGCTCCCGGCATGCGTGAAGCGATGCGTCTGGCCTTGCTCGACTCCGGCCGCTACAACATCGACGCGATGTGGGGACCGCCGTGGGATCCGGCGTGGCTGCGCAACGACCCGTTCGTCTTCGCACCTCGCCTGCGTGACAACGGAACGCGAGTGTGGGTCTTCGCAGGTAGCGGTCTGCCCGGCGGACTCGATCGCCCGCAGAGCTTCATCGACTACTACAACACCGCCAACGGCATGGGCCTCGAGGCCATCGCGCTGGCGAACAGTCGTGCGTTCCAGATCCGCATGGCCAGCATCGGTGCCAACAACGTCACGTATGCGTTCCCGGCCGTCGGTACCCACCAGTGGGGCTACTGGGGCGAGCAGATCCGCATCATGGCACCGGACCTGAGCGCCAACATCGGTAACTGACCCGGTCAACGGTCATTTCGGTTGTTTGGCCCGTTTTTCGGCCTTTCGTGAAACTTCACGACTTTTCAGGGCTGTTCAGCGGGGACCGGGCAGGATAGTCTCCTGTTTCAGGGAAACGTCGAGGTGAAACTGGGACGCTGATCACAGTTTTGCCTTGGAACCGCTCGATGGAATAACCTCCATCGAGCGGTTCGCCTGTTTTCACAGCAGAACCTCAGATTTTTCGGGACCACGTCGTCCTTCGGCCTCGAGGGGCCACCAGGAAAGCCCTGTTCGATTGCCGGGGGCCGCATGTCGCGGAGACCGCGTAGATGAGAGAGAGCACGATTCATGCGATTTGCCGGCCTCAGCAGAACACCGAAGGCGTCTTCACGCTGGCGTCAGCGCCTGCTCGGCGTCGGTGCTGCAGCGCTCGTCCTTCCCCTCGCAGCCGGTGTCGTCGGTGGAGCAGTCGCTGTTGCAGCGCCCGCTCCCGTCGCGCATCAGGCCCCTGCCGGTGGCCGTGAAGACCTGATCGTCCCGTCCGAGATGGGCCCCATCAAGGTTCAGGTCCAGTGGGCGGCCCGCGGCGGAAACGCTGCTCTCTACTTGCTCGACGGACTGCGCGCACGCGACGACCGCAACGCCTGGACGTTCGAGACCAACGCGCAGGATCAGTTCGCCAACGACGACGTGACCCTGGTCATGCCCGTCGGTGGTCAGTCGAGCTTCTACAGCGACTGGTACACCTCGTCGAACTTCAACGGCCAGGAAGTCACCTACAAGTGGGAGACGTTCCTGACCCAGGAACTGCCTGCATTCCTCGAGAATTACGGTGTCTCGCGCAGCAACAACGGTGTTCTCGGACTGTCGATGGGTGGCTCGGCCGCTCTGACGCTCGCCGCGTACCACCGCGATCAGTTCAAGTTCGCCGGTTCGCTCTCGGGCTACCTGAACATCTCGGCACCCGGCATGCGTGAGGCCATCCGCGTCGCCATGCTCGATGCCGGACGCTTCAACGTCGACTCCATGTGGGGACCGCCCTGGAACCCGGCGTGGCTGCGTAACGACCCGTTCGTCTTCGCACCGAGGCTGGAGGGCATGTCCCTGTACATCTCGGCAGCCAGTGGTCTGCCCGGCGAGTTCGATCGACCGGCCGCGCCGATCGATTTCTACAACACCGCCAACGGCATGGCTCTCGAGGCCCTCTCGCTCGCCAACACCCGTGCATTCCAGATCCGCATGAACACCCTCGGCATCCCGGCCACCTACAGCTTCCCGTCCAACGGCATTCACGCATGGCCGTACTGGGGAGCCGAGCTGTGGAAGGCTCGCGGCCAGATCCTGGACGCGCTCAACGCCTGACACCGATCGACAAGTTGTTCTTAGAGAAATGCCGCCCCGCGTCTGTGCGCCGGGTGGCATTTTTCGGTCTCGACCGTGATCGCCACCGTCGACCCAGTTCACAATTGCACCACCAGTCACAGCGAGTCTGCTGCTCGTCGGCATCGGGCACGTGTAGAAAGACATACGAAGCATGTCTCGATAGGAGACCTTCGAAAGTCACGTCGAAAGAGAGTCACCATCATGCGCACTGAGCTTGTTCGGTTCGGTCGGGCTACATCGGCCGGCACACGGGCTCGGCGAGCGGCAGCAGCGCTGACCGTCGCTTCCGCGCTGATGATCCCCTTCGCGACCACGACCGTTGCCTCCGCTGCCCCCGTCGCGCGGACGGCACCTGTCGCACTTGCCGGGCCTGCCTACACGCAGACGTCCGGTGCCACGGTGACCTCGGTGGATTGGCTCTCCGACCGTCGCGTCGCCCTGTGGATCGAATCTCCGTCGATGGGCACGCCCATCCAGGTTCAGCTGCTGCTCGCACGTGACTGGAACATCAACCCGCAGGCGACGTTCCCGCAGGTGTACATGCTCGACGGACTGCGCGCCACGGATCAGGAGAACGGCTGGACGGCCGAGACCGATGCCGAGTCGTACTTCGCCGACAAGAACGTCAACGTGGTCCTGCCCATCGGCGGCCAGTCCAGCTTCTACTCCGACTGGGTCGATCAGGACAACGGAAAGAACTACCAGTGGGAGACGTTCCTGACCAAGGAACTTCCGCCCATTCTGGAACGCGATTGGCGCAGCACCGACAACCGCGGAGTCGTCGGACTGTCGATGGGCGGCACGTCCGCGATGTTCCTCGCAGCGCGTAATCCCGGTTTCTTCAAGTTCGCCGGATCGCTCTCGGGCATCCTGAGCACCACCTCGCTCGGCATGCCGCAGGCCATCCAGTACGCGATGACCGACGCCGGCGGGTTCAACTCGAGCGCCATGTGGGGGCCGCCGTCGAATTCGCTGTGGGCACAGCATGATCCGTACATGTTGGCCGACAAGCTCGAGGGCGTCAGTCTGTACATCTCCAGCGGCAACGGCTCGGCCGGACCGTACGATCAGCCGTCGCCCATTCCTGGCGTGAGCACCAACTACGCCGGCATGGGGCTCGAGATCCTGTCGCGACTGACCTCGCAGACGTTCGCCACCAAGCTCAATCAGCTCGGGATTCCTGCTCAGGTCAACTACCGGCCGTCGGGCACGCACTCGTGGCCGTACTGGCAGTTCGAGCTGCATCAGCTGTGGCCGCAGCTCGCCACCGCGCTCGGTGTCGAGGTCGACAAGCCCGCGTGCAGCGCCGCCGGACTGATCGGCAACGCGAGCGGTGCCAATTCGTGGCTCGGGCCGTGCTTGACCGCCGAATACAACGTGGCAGGCGGACGGGCTCAGGACTTCACCTTCGGTCGGGTCTTCTTCACCCCCGATACCGGGGCGCAGGTCGTCGCCGGTGCCATCGGTGGCATCTATCAGGGCAACAGGGGCCCCGAGGGCGCTCTCGGCTTCCCGACGACCGGCGAGATCGGAACTCCCGACGGTCGTGGACGGTTCAACGCCTTCCAGAACGGCATGGTCTACTTCACGCCGCAGACCGGCGCGCACGCGGTCAAGGGCGCGGTGCTCGACGAGTGGGCCGCCCAGGGTTACGAGGGCGGACCGCTTGGCTACCCGGTGCTCGACGAGGTCGCGACGCCGAACAAGCCCGGATCGGTGCAGGGCTTCGAGATCGGTGCCATCTACACCTCGCCCGACGCAGGGGTGCACTCGGTGCAGGGCATGATTCTGGGCAAGTACGGCGAATTGGGTTGGGAGGGTGGAGCTCTCGGGTTCCCCAAGTCCAACGAGCTCGGCCCGATCAGGGACGGCGGACGCTTCAACCAGTTCGAGACGGGCAACATCTACTGGAGCCCTCTGAGCGGAGCCTGGTCCACCCCGTACGGTCCGATCTTCGACGCGTGGGGATCGGTCGGCTACGAGGGCGGCCGGTTGGGTTACCCCACCAGCGATCAGTTCGACATCGACGGTGGCGGTAAGCAGCAGAACTTCCAGTTCGGCATCATCACGCTGAAGGACGGCGTTGCCACGATCGCGCCGTAGCGAGGTGCACGACTCTTCAGAGTCCTCTCAGAGCGTGGCGGTACTGTCGCCTGCGAACCCGACGACCGAAGGATTTCGATCGATGACGCGTAATTCCCTCACCAGGACTCTGTCGCTCGGCGTGTTCGCCGTGGCGGCGAGTGCGATGCTGGTGGCCTGCGGGAGTGACGACTCGACGGCGACCGGAGCGCCGACGAGCACCACCTCGGCCGCTCAGACGACGACCGAGGCGAGTTCGACGACGTCGGCTGCCGAGACCACCACTGCTGCGCCCACCACAAGCCCGGGTGAGGCGGCCACCGCGCCGCCCGAGCAGCCGCAGCCCGTCCCGGACGATTTCCCGGGGCCGACGGAAAGCCAGATCGACGACCGCGGTACGAGTTTCCTGGACGAGTTGAAGAAGCAGGGCATCACTCCGGCGGGCAACGGCGACATCGCGGTGTCGACGGCCAATTACATCTGTGCCGCGCAGGCGCAGGGAGTCGCGGCGGAGGAGATCTCGACGTTCGTCACTGCGAACGTCGGCGTCGAGGCCAGCGCAGCCGGAACTCAGGTGAGCGAGACGCAGGCTCAGCAAACAGCCCAGACCTACATCGCCGCCGCGCAGGCGACCTACTGCAGGCCGTAGATCCACGGTGATGGCCAAGCGTAAGCGCAGAATTCTTCCGGTGATCGCCGTTGCGGCGATCATCGGTCTGATCATCGTCGCTCTGTGGTACCTGCTGGCCGGACGGCTGCCGAAGGAACCGGGTATCCCGGTGCCGCCGGGTCCCGAGGAGCCGACGTCGCAACCGGCGGACTGCCCCGACGTCCAGGTCATCGCCATTCCCGGTACCTGGGAGTCGTCTGCCACCGACGATCCGTACAACCCGACGGCCAATCCGGCCTCGCTGATGCTCAACGTCACTCGCCCGCTGCAGGAGCAGTTCCCCGGCTCGCGAGCCGACGTCTACACCGTGCCGTACGTGGCTCAGTTCTCGAACCCCATCGCACTGCCGCCGGACGGCCAGCAGTCCTACAACAACAGTCGTACCGAAGGCAAAGCCGTCGCCGTGCAGAAGATGACCGATGTCAGCGCGCGTTGCCCGTTGACCAACTTCGTCCTCACCGGTTTCTCGCAGGGCGCGGTCATCGCCGGCGACATCGCGGCTGACATCGGAGCGGGCAACGGTCCCATCTCCGCCGATCGGGTTCTCGGTGTCACCGTCATCGCCGACGGTCGACGCGACGGCGTCTCCGGTACCGACGTTCCGGCCCCGCTCGACGGCGTCGGTGCAGAGGTCGCTCTGGGCGGACTCGACCTGCCCGGCATCACGATGACGGGGCGTCGAGAAGGTGGCTTCGGTGCTCTCGACGACCGGACCAACGAGATCTGCGCTCCCGGCGACTTGATCTGCTCGTCACCGTCGGATGGATTGTCGCTCCGCAACATTCCGCAGAGCATCCAGATTTTGATCGGTGCTGCAGGCAACCCCGTTCATGCGTCGTACAACAGTTTTGTCGTCGACGAATCCGGTACGACGGCCACTCAGTGGACCGCTGCGTGGGCCGCCGGACTGATCGAGAACGCCCCGACGCCCGCGCATTCGTGAGCGATGACGCTTGATAACGGAAACGTCACAACGCAATGCGTGGCGATCTATTGCCAGGCACAAACCTGAGCCGTGAAACCCCCCAGCCGGTGTGATCGACTCCGGTCAGCAGCTAGAGTGGCGCCTTGGACCTGCGCAGATCGGCCTCGGCCGGGCTGCTCTCGCCACCCGAAACAAGACCGCTGCACACTCCGAGGAGAGCAATAGATGAGTTCCGCCGAGGCCGCGACCGCAGGGCCGCGCAAATTCCGATTCGCTGCAGGCGGAGAGGGAAACGCCGAGGAGGGCGGGGCTCGGAAGTTCATCAAGCTGGCGCAACAGGCCGAGGAACTGGGCTACGACAGCTTCATGATTCCCGACCACCTGGGCAACCAGGTCGGTCCGATCGCGGCTCTCGGAGCACTCGCCGTCGCCACCGACAAGATTCGGCTCGGCACTGCTGTCCTGGCCAACGGCTTCCGGCATCCCGCTGTGCTGGCCAAGGATGCGGCCACCATCGACGTGCTGTCGGGCGGTCGACTCGAACTCGGTCTTGGTGCCGGGTGGATGCGTGAGGAGTACGACAAGGCGGGTATCACGTACGACCGCCCGGGCGTGCGCATCGAGAAGCTCGAAGAGACCCTCGAAATTCTCGACGTCCTGTTGCGCGGTCAGGAATGCAACTTCGCGGGCAAGCACTACACGATCGCAGGACTCAAGGGCAGTCCTCGGCCACGGCAGGGACCGCGTCCTCCGATCTGCATCGGCGGTGGCGGTCCGAAGATGCTCGCGCTCGCGGCCAAGCACGCCGACATCATCTCCGTGGTGCCCAGCACCTCGAAGGAGGGCAAGCTGTTGCTCTCGGGCATGACCATCGAGAAGACCCTCGAGCGAGTCGAGCTCATTCGCAGCGCTGCGGGGGATCGGTTCGACGACATCGAACTGAACTGGGCCATCACCACGATCGTCGTCACCGACGATCGGGAGCAGATGGCCGAGATGGCGCTGGCGGCACTCGACAACGGCTACCCGCCGAACGTGGACGTCGACGTCAAGCTCACCGTCGAGGACATTCTGTCGTCTCCGTACCTCGCATTCGGGACATACGAGGAAATTGCCGATCAGATCCGTAACGTTCGCGCGCGAACGACGATGTCCTATGTCGGGGTTTTCCCTACTCAAATGGAAGCATTCGCGCCGGTTGTCGACTTGCTGAAAGGCGAGTGACGTAGGCGCGTGTCGGTACGATGTAGCTGGCCTCGAAACCAGGTGCCAAACCGACACCGTAAGAGCTACTAGTCAGTAACATAAAACGCTGTTCGGTGTCTGCATGCACGTAGCCGGTCGTGTGGGCCCAGGTCACGCAGGCTGTGTGGCAGCGGATTCGTGTCGGAGGAGATTGAAGTAATGAGCCACACGTTCGATGATTTCATCGATGAGAACGGCCACATCACCATCGGCGAAGGGCAGACACTCGTCCGCCACGTCGAGGTGAACGTGCAGGAGAATTCCGACACGCTCGCGTACCGGTTCGTCGACTACTCCCGGGAACGTGACGGTGAAGCTCACGAGCTCACCTGGGCCGAGTTCGGTACTCGCCTCAAAGCTGTCGCTGCTCGCCTGCAGCAGGTCACCCAGCCCGGTGATCGCGTGGCCATCCTGGCCCCGCAGGGACTCGAGTACGTCATCGCCTTCTTCGGTGCGATCTACGCGGGCACCATCGCGGTTCCGCTGTTCGATCCCGACGAGCCCGGTCACACCGACCGCCTGCATGCCGTCCTCGGTGACTGCAAGCCCAGCGCCATCCTCACCGCGAGCAATTCGGCTGCAGGCGTGCGCGCGTTCTTCCGCGCGCTGCCCGCTGCGGAGCGGCCCAGGATCATCGCCGTCGACGCCGTCCCGGACAGCGTCGGCGAGACGTGGGTCGAGCCCAAGGCCGGGCTCGACGACATCGCCTACCTGCAGTACACGTCCGGCTCGACGCGTACCCCGGCCGGCGTCGAGATCACGCACCGGGCAGTGGGCGTGAACGCGCTGCAGATGGTCGACAGCATGGAGATCAACCACGACTCCCGCGGTGTCACCTGGCTGCCGATGTTCCACGACATGGGCCTGCTCACCGTCATCCTCCCGGCGCTCGGCGGCAAGTACATCACCATCATGAGCCCGCGTGCCTTCGTGCAGCGGCCCTGGCGCTGGATCAAGGAGCTCGCCGCAGTCTCCGACGGCGCAGGCACCTTCGCAGCAGCACCGAACTTCGCGTTCGAGCACGCCGCCCAGCGCGGTCTGCCGAAGAACGGCGAGAGCCTCGACCTGTCCAACGTCATCGGTCTGATCAACGGCAGTGAGCCCGTCACCACGTCGTCGATGAAGAAGTTCAACGAGGCGTTCGGTCCGTACGGTCTGCCGAAGTCCGCGATCAAGCCGTCCTACGGCATGGCGGAGGCGACTTTGTTCGTCTCCACCAGCAAGCACGCCGACGAGGCGAAGGTGGTCTACGTCGACCGCGTCGAGCTCAACGCGGGCAACTTCGTCGTCGTCGCCCCCGACGCCCCCGGTGCCATCCCGCAGGTGTCCACCGGAACCGTCGCCCGCAGCCAGTGGGCTGCCATCGTCGATTCCGAGACCGCCGGCGAGGTTGCCGACGAGCACGTCGGTGAGATCTGGTTGCACGGCGAGAACATCGGCAAGGGCTACTGGGGCCGCGAAACCGAGACCACGGAGACCTTCCACAACAAGCTCGTCCACCGCAATCCCGAGGGCTCGCACGCAGAGGGCGCTCCCGAGGGTGGCAACTGGATGCGTACCGGCGACTTCGGCGTCTACCACGACGGCGAGCTCTACATCACCGGCCGCGTCAAGGACCTCGTCATCGTCGACGGCCGCAATCACTACCCGCAGGACATCGAGTTCTCGGCTCAGGAAGCCAGCAAGGCCCTGCGTCCCGGCTTCGTCGCGGCCTTCGCCGTCCCGCTCAACCAGCTTCCGGACGTCGTGTTCGAGTTCAGTGGCGCAGCCCTGACCAAGGACTCCGACGACAGCTCCGAGCAGCTCGTCATCGTCGCCGAGCGCGCACCCGGCTCCGGCAAGGCAGACCCGGCTCCGATCGCCGACGAGGTGCGTGCCGCAGTGTCCGCCCGGCACGGCGTCACGGTTCGCGACGTCCTCCTCGTACCGGCCGGTTCCATTCCGCGTACGTCGAGCGGCAAGATCGCTCGACGCGCATGCAAGGCGGCGTACATCGAGGGCACGCTGCGTGGCGGTTATCAGCAGACGGCCTTCCCGGACGCAGAACTGCCCGACTGACGGACGCATCTTCCGTTTTTCCTCCGACACGACTTGGTGAGTAATGGCTGAACTAGAGACAGACAAAATCGAGCGCGTGGACGGCGGAGACCTCACGGTTGCGCAGCTGCGGGACTGGCTGCGCAACTGGGTTGCGGACGCGACCGGGCAACCGGCGTCGGCCATCTCCGACGACCGCCCGATGGAGGAATTCGGTCTGTCCTCTCGCGATGCCGTCGCACTGAGCGGCGAGATCGAGGAACTCGTGGGGGTCACGTTGACCGCCACCGTCGTCTATCAGCACCCCACCATCGCTTCGCTCGCCAAGATCATCATCGAGGGCGAGCCGGACGAGCCGGTCGGCACCGTCGACGATGCGTTCTACACCAGCGGTGGCCAGTCGGGCGACGCGCACGACGTCGCGATCGTCGGCCTGTCCTCTCGATTCCCTGGCACCGGACACACTCCGGAAGAGATGTGGTCGCTGCTGATCGAGGGCCGCGACGGCATCACCGATCTGCCCGACGGCCGCTGGCAGGAATTCACCTCCGATCCCGTCATCGCTGCGGCGGTGGCCGCGACGGTGACCAAGGGCGGTTACCTCGACGACGTCAAGACCTTCGACGCCGAGTTCTTCGCGATGTCGCCCAATGAGGTCGTCAACGTCGATCCGCAGCAGCGGCTCGCGCTGGAACTGACCTGGGAAGCGTTGGAGCACGCGCACATTCCGGCCAGCTCTATCAAGGGCAGCCAGGTCGGCGTCTTCATCGGCAGCTCCTCCAACGACTACCAGCTCATCGCCGTCAGCGACCCGGCCGTGCACCCGTATGCCCTCACCGGCACGTCCACCGCCATCGTCGCCAACCGAGTGTCGTACTTCTACGACTTCCGCGGGCCGTCGATCGCCGTCGACACCGCGTGCTCGTCGTCGCTGGTCGCCGTGCACCAGGCGGTGCGCAGTCTGCGTACCGGCGAATCCGATCTGGCCGTTGCCGGTGGCGTCAACATGCTGCTCGCGCCGCCCATCACCGTCGGATTCGGCCAGACGGGTGTGCTTGCGCCCGACGGCCGAATCAAGGCCTTCTCCTCCGACGCGAACGGCATGATCCGCTCCGAAGGCGGCGGACTCGTCGTGCTCAAGCGACTCGAGGACGCCGAACGCGACGGGGACGACATCCTCGCCGTCATCGCCGGATCCGCGATCAACCAGGACGGCCGCTCCAACGGACTGCTCGCACCGAGCCCGGACGCACAGGCCGATGCGCTTCGGTTCGCATACCGCGACGCCGGTATCAACCCGTCGGGCGTGGACTACATCGAAGCGCACGGCACCGGAACCATTCTGGGCGACCCGATCGAGGCCGACGCTCTCGGTCGTGTGGTCGGTCGTGGCCGTGACGCCGACAAGCCGGCTCTGTTGGGATCGGCGAAGACGAACTTCGGCCACCTCGAATCTGCCGCAGGCGCAGCAGGTTTGATCAAGGTCGTCCTCGCGATGCAGCAGAACAAGCTGCCCGCCTCGCTGAACTACGCGGGCCCCAACCCGTACATCGACTTCGACAAGGCGCACCTGAAGGTGATCCCGGAGGCCACCGACTGGCCGCGGTACACCGGCAAGGCCGTCGCGGGCGTGTCCGGGTTCGGATTCGGTGGCACCAACGCGCACGTCGTCGTGAGCGAGTACGTCCCGGGTGAGACCGACGGCGCATTCGACCCCTCGGCCGTGGACCCGGACGCCGCGGTGGTGGAGGGCGTCTACGAGGAGCAGCTCGATTCCGAGACGACCAGCCCGGTCGCCGAGGCCGAGACCATCCTGGCAGAGTCCGAAAGTGCCCCGGAGACAGTGATTCTCGCGGTGTCCGCCGCCCTGCCGTCGCGTCGTAAGCGGGCTGCATCGGAATTGGCCGACTGGCTCGAGACCGAAGAGGGCAGCACGACGCCTCTCGTCGACGTCGGCCGCACGTTGGCTCGCCGCAACCACGGGCGTTCGCGCGCAGTGGTTCTGGCCTCCACCACGGCCGAGGCCATCGCGGGCCTGCGCGCCATCGCCGCCGGCAAGCCTGGCCCGGGCGTGTTCTCCGCGGATTCACCCGCGTCCAACGGAGCCGTGTGGGTGTTCTCCGGTTTCGGTTCGCAGCACCGCAAGATGGCATCGCGGCTGTACCGCACCAACGCGGTGTTCGCGGCCGAGGTCGACAAGGTGGACGAGCTGCTCGTCGACGAGGCCGGCTACTCCATCCGCGAGATCATCCTCGACGACTCGCAGACCTACGAGTTCGAGAACTCCCAGGTCGGCATCTTCGTCATCCAGATCGCCTTGGCGGCAACGCTTCGCGCGCACGGTGCCGAGCCGGCAGCCGTCATCGGCCACTCGATGGGTGAGGTCGCCGCCGCCTACGTCGCCGGTGGCCTGAACCTCGAAGACGCAGTGCGCATCATCTACGCCCGTTCGCGACTGCTGGCCGAGGGGCAGGACGGACTCGGAGCCGCATCGCAGGGTGCCATGGCTCTCGTCGAATACACCCCGGACGAGGTCAAGACCCTCACCGATCAGTTCCCCAACGTCGAACCCTGCGTCTACGCAGCACCGACGCACACCACTGTCGGAGGACCACGCGCCGAGGTCGAGGCTCTCGTCGACATGGCCGAGACAGCAGGCAAGATGGCCCGCCTGCTCGACGTCAAGGGTGCCGGACACACCGCAGCAGTCGACGTGCTGCTCGGTGAGCTGGCCGCCGAACTGGCCGGAATCGAACCGAGCAAGCTCACCGCCGGGGTCTACTCGTCGGTCGATCGTGAGGCGCACTATCGCGTCGGGCATGCGGCGATCCACGGTGTCGACTACTGGACCAAGGGAATGCGTCATCCGGTCTGGTTCACTCAGGCCGTCAATGTCGCTGTGGGAGACGGTCACACGACGTTCGTCGAGCTCGCTCCCAACCCCGTCGCGTTGATGTCGGTGGCCGCCACGGCATGGGCTGCAGGCGTCGCCGATTCGACTCTGATCCCGACGCTCAAGCGCAAGGAGGACGAGTCCGAGACCTTCCTCGCCGCTCTGGCGCAGCTGTACGTCCACGGCCACGCACTGGAACTGGCAACGCTGTTCGAGTCCGGTCCGTACGCGCCGATCCCGCGAACTGCGTACCTGCGCAAGGAGTTCTGGCTCAACTCGCAGGTCAGCTCCAGTGGTAACACGCGGGTGCCCGGCGCACGCGTCGCACTGCCCGACGGCCGCCACGTCTGGGAAGTTCAGGCCTCGGCCGTCACCGGTTTCGATGCACTCGTCACTGCTGCCGCGTCGCAGGTGTTCTCCGATGTGGCCCTGGGTGTTTCGGTTTCCCATGCCGGCGTGCCGAAGGTGGGCACTGTCGTCACGACCCTGACCTCGCACCTCGGTGGCGCGTCGGTCCAGGTGCACGCACACGAGGGCTCGGCCTTCACGTTGCTGCACGAGGCCGTCGTCACGTCCGGTGATGCGCGTCCGGAACCCGTTGTCGCTCTGGAAGAGCGTTCCTCTTCTCCCATGGAGGAGCTGCCGGAGGTCGTCGAGACCTTCGGTGATCGCTGGGATCCCAACGGCAATCAGAAGCTCGAAGACCGGCTGGCCATCATCGTCGCGGAGTCCATGGGCTACGCGCCGGAGGATCTGCCGCCCGAGGTTCCGCTGATCGAACTGGGTCTCGATTCGCTCAGCGCCGTCCGGATCAAGAACCGGGTGGAGTACGAATTCGACATCCCCACAGTGCAATTGCAGGCCGTGCGCGACGCGAATCTGCGTGAGGTGGAGAAGTACCTGCGCTATGCGATCGAGAACCGCGACGAGGTGCAGGCCCTGGCAGACAAGCAGGCGGCGGAGAAGGCGGCCGAGCAGGCTGCTGTTGCGCCTGCTCCGGTCGAGCCTGCCCCCGTTGCCGAGGATGTCGCTCCCGTCGAGACGGCTGCCCCGGCTGTTGCTGCCGCGGCGCAGACCGACCTCGGCGGCAAGGAAGCCTTCGCCGAGGCCGCCGGGTCCGACGTGCCTCCGCGCGACAATGCCGAGCGGATGACGTTCGCGACATGGGCTGTGGTGACGAAGGAATCGGCCAAGGGCATCTTCAACACCCTGCCCATCCTCGACGACGAGACGGCCGAGAAGTTGGCCGCTCGTCTGACCGAGCGGGCAGGCGGCGAGATCACTTTCGACGACGTCCTGGACTCGGAGACCATCGAGCAGCTCGCCGACAAGGTTCGCCCGCACCTCGAAGACGGTGAGATCGACGGCGTCGTACGCAACCTGCGTGCCCGCCCCGAAGGTTCCACCGCCACACCGGTGTTCGCGTTCCACTCGGCCGGTAGCTCCACCGTCGCCTACGAGCCGCTGCTGCGGAAGCTGCCTGCAGGCACGCCGATGTACGGACTCGAGCGCGTCGAAGGGCCCATCGCGGTACGAGCAGCGGAATACGTGCCGCTGATCAAGGCGATCCAGCCCGAAGGACCGTACGTGTTCGTCGGCTGGTCGCTGGGCGGCATCCTCGCCTACGAGGTGGCGCGTCAGATGGAGGAAGAGGGCATCGAGGTCGCCTACGTCGGGCTGCTCGACACCGTCATGCCCGGTACGCAGATCCCGGACACCAAGGACGAGGTGCGCAAGCGCTGGGAGCGGTACGCGGCCTTCGCGAAGAAGACCTACAACGTCGACTACCCGATTCCGTACGACAAGTTGGTCGAGTCGGACGACGAGGGCCAGATCCGCATCATCACCGATCTGGTGAAGCTCAGTGGCGCGAAGATCCCCGGCGGCATCATCGAGCACCAGCGCACGTCGTGGCTCGACAACCGGGCGATCCAGACGGCCGAGCTCAAGAAGTACGGCGGACACGTGACGCTGTACATGGCCGACAAGTACCACGACGACGCCATCGCCCTCGAGCCCGCGTACGCCAGCCGTGAAGAGCACGGTGGCTGGGGACCTGTGGTCGAGGACCTCGAGATCGTGTACGTCGGAGGCGACCATCTCGCCGTCGTCGACGAGCCGTACATTGGAAAAATTGCGGCCCATTTGTCGAAGACGCTCGAGAACATCGAGTCTGCAAGAACCGGAGCGTAGATCTTGAGTGGCACCACTGCGGAGAAGTTGGCCGAACTACGGGCGAAGCTCGAACAGGCCAAGGAGCCGGCCGGCGACATCGGCGTAGCGAAGCGCGCGAAGAAGGGCATCCCCAGCGCCCGCGATCGCGTGAACTCGTTGCTCGATCCCGGTAGCTTCGTCGAGATCGGCGCACTGGTGAAGGCCCCGAACGATCCCGGTGCCCTCTACAGTGACGGCGTCGTCACCGGTCACGGAACCGTCGACGGCCGTCCGATCGCCGTGTTCTCGCACGATCAGACGGTGTTCGGCGGAACCGTCGGCGAGATGTTCGGCCGCAAGGTCGCAGGCATCATGGACTTCGCGATCAAGATGGGCTGCCCCGTCGTCGGCATCAACGACTCCGGTGGAGCACGTGTTCAGGACGCGGTCACGTCGCTGGCCTGGTACGCCGAATTGGGCCGACGCCACGAGGCGCTGTCCGGTCTGTGCCCGCAGATCTCCCTGATCCTCGGCAAGTGTGCCGGTGGTGCCGTGTACGCGCCCATCAACACCGACATCGTCGTCGCCACCGAAGAGGCGTACATGTTCGTCACCGGCCCGGACGTCATCAAGTCCGTCACCGGTGAGGACGTCAGCCTCGACGAACTGGGCAGTGCTCGCGTCCAGGCGGTCAACGGCAACGTGCACCACGTGGCAGCGGACGAGAAGGCCGCGTTCGAGTGGATCCGGAACTACCTGAGCTACATGCCGTCGAGCTGCCAGGAAGAGTCGCCGGTGATCAACCCGGGGCTAGAGCCCGAGCTCACCGACTCCGATCGCAAGCTCGATTCGTTCATGCCCGACGCCGACAACGCCGGCTACGACATGCACGACATCATCCTGCGTATCTTCGACGACGGTGAATTCCACGAGCTGTCGGGCCAGACGGCACCGAACGTCATCACCGGTTTCGCCCGCGTCGACGGCCGGCCGGTGGGCATCGTCGCCAATCAGCCGATGCACCTGTCCGGGGCGCTCGACGCCAAGGCAGCGGACAAATGCGCCCGGTTCATCCGCCTCAGCGATGCCTACAACATTCCGATCATCTTCCTGGTCGACACACCCGGCTTCCTGCCCGGCGTCGACCAGGAGACCCTCGGCGTCATCCATCGCGGTGGCCGCTTCATCTTCTCGTTCGTCGAAGCGACAGTGCCGAAACTGACTGTGGTGATTCGTAAGTCGTACGGCGGCGGATACGCGGTGATGGGCTCGAAGCAGCTCGGATCCGACATCAACCTCGCCTGGCCGACCGCCCGCATCGCCGTCATGGGTGCCGAAGGTGCCATCAACATCATGAGTCGCAAACAACTCGCCGAGGCCGGAGAGAACGCACCGGCGCTGCGCAAGCAGCTCATCAACTTCTACAACGAACACGTGGCAACGCCCTGGATCGCCGCCGAGCGTGGCTACATCGACGCGGTCATCGAGCCCTCCCAGACGCGCCTCGAAATTCGCAAGGCCCTGCACATCCTGAAGGACAAGGAAGTGCACAAGAGTCCACGTAAGCACTCGTTGCTTCCGATCTAGCCGGACTGAAGTGGTGCCCCTGCCCTCGCAAGGGGGTCGCTTCGCTCCCGTTCGCGTCAATGGACCACTGCACCGTTCAGACGTATGCAATGGTCCATTCACGCAACAGCCGGGCCGGTGTCAATGGACCATTGCACCGGTCAGACGTGTTCTGTGGTCCATTCACGCGGTCGATTCACGCGGAACCATCACTACATCCGGTCGAGGTCGGGCGAGAGCGTGCTGGTAGTTCATCCGTAGGTCGTCGAGCACCTGATGCGGTCGATCGCGGATGTCTTGCGGTGAATGGGATACGACGATCAGACCGTGGGCCTGCATTCGGTTGCGTCGGGCTTGTGTCCGCTGGTAGTCGGCCGGTGACAGATGATGGGTCACGGAATCGATCTCCCGTGCCAGTGCCACAGCGTCGATCCACCCGTCCGTGTTGGCGATGAACTCTCCGCTTCGGGCGTAGATGTCGCAGTTGTGCGTCATCGTGGGCAGCCCGCTGGTTCGGTACAGACGTTGATCCTCGAGTTCTGCCACCGAGTGCGCGTTGTCCCGCAACTCGAGAAGCACACGGCGGGTGAGCGCACTGTAGCGTCGCGGGCCTTCGGCCAGTTCGGTGGCGATTTCGTCGATGGACGCGCTGCCTCTTTGGAGCACCTCGGTCAGCAAGGCGACGCACCGTGCCTCGGATCTCGCGGCCCGCGTGGCGTCGACCAATGAACGCACCAGAGGAGCAACTCGGATGCTGCCCTTGGTGATCGGCTCGGGAAGCCGCCACGTCCGCTCTGCTCGGACGAAAGACACCGATGCCCGACGCATCTCCGCGGGCAGCAGCAGATGAACCTCCCCGGAGGATCCGTTGGTCCCGTATCCGAACGAATCGAGTCCGACGCAGCCGGTGATCATGCTCGTCGGGCCGCCGTACGCGAGCGCCGCGGCTGAGCGCTCGAGGGTCGAGGGATGGCCGTTGCGCAGCAGTACGACACCCGGTAGCAACCGCTGCCACGGACCGCCTGCCGCGCATCTGCCGTCGATCGCTGCGTCACTCACGCCCACTTCGCGAAGCTGTCGGCGCGTCACTACGCCGGTCGAGCTCAGGTCGAACAACGAACCTGCGTTCCACTGTCGTCTTTTCATGCCCGAAGAGTCGAATTCGGCACCGACACGTTTTTCGCATTTAGACGCTGTCGCCGATTGTCTGTGGATACCCGACGAGGCTGTGGATGGATCGGCTGCTACCGGTCGCGAGCCGGACGACGCTGTCGGACTCGAATGATAAAGCCGTCAGATGGAGTCCGATGAAGTCCGCGGTCTGTGCCCCACCGGAGGGTGAATGGACCATCCACGCGCTCAGACGTATGCAATGGTCCATTGACCCACGACGTGCCGATACGTGAATGGACCCTTGCACGGTCGAGACGTGTGCAAGGGTCCATTCACGCGGAGCGGGGGGCGGGCGGGCGGTCAGTCCTCGAAGACTCGCAGTTCTCCGTCTTTGTACCAACCCGATCGGGTGACGTCGGCGGTGTCGAGTTCAGCGGGCACGGCGCTCGGGTAGTACTGCTCGTAGCGCTCCAACGATCCCCAGTCCCTGGCCCAGTCGTTCTCGAGGTAGGTGGGGACGGTGACGGGCTTGGCGAGCAGTTCGGACCAGCCCAGGGGGCCGCCGTTCTCGCCGGATTGCCAGGTGTCGGTAGAGCTGACGGCGAGTGGGCGGTCGGGCAGGATGCGGTATCCGGGTACCTCGGCCACGCCGTATCGGTGGTCGAAGGGGCGCTGGCACGGGAACTGCAGTCCGACGGCCCAGTCGAGCAGCACGGGTTGTTCGCTGCCGATCATGGTGTTGAGGTTTTCCATCACGGGCACTCGCGGTGGGGTGAACGCGAGCCATTGGTCGCCGGTGAGGTTGGGGTCGTTGGCGACGATGCGGACGGCATCGGCGTCGGGTGCGATGTCTGCCAACGGGATTCGGAGGTTGCGCCACGAGGGTGCGGGTCCGATGTCGCGCGGCAGGTAGGTGCCCTGGGCCTGGACGCTACCGTCGGGCTGGCGCTTGCCGTATTCGAGCAGCAGCGACTGTCCGTAGGTGAGGGCTCCGGTGTCGTCGTAGGACCAGATACGTCCGGCTGCGGAGAAGACGACCAGCGGTGCGTCGTCGCTGCGGGCGGGCAGTTGGTACCAGCTCGAGGTGGCCGACGCGGGCTCCTGGACGCCTTCCTGGTACGAGCCGAGGACGGGAGTGGTGGCCGGGTCGAGTCCGAAGGGGAGGGCGGCGGAGGAGCCGTTGACGCCCACTTCGCCGGTGCCTCCTGCAGTTCCGGAGCTCTGGCCTTCCTCGAAGGCGGGTCCGACGGACTGCTGGTCGGTATTGCCTTGTCCTGGTTTGACTTCCACGGCGTCGGCGCTGAGGTCGCTGGGGACGCCGTTGGCGGTGAAGTTGCGCAGTGTGCTGCTCGATCCGCCGAGGGGTCCTGCGACGGGGTCGAATTCCTCCGGCAGCGGGCTCAGTACACCTGCGTTGGGGTTCGATTCGACGAGGACGTCGTTGGCGAGTCCGCACGAATTGCCCAGAACCGATTGCACATTCGAGCGTGCCAGCGAGTAGGCGGGATACTGCGAGACGGCTCCCTTGACGAGCGAGAGCACCTCGAAGAGCACCATGATTCCGGCGATGACGGTCAGCGGTGCGGCGGCGAACTTACGGATGCGCTTGCCGCGCGCAGACGTCGGTTTCGGTTGTGGGGGAGCGTATCCCTCGCGTAGGTACTGGAATGCGGCGACGGCGAGGACCAGTCCGAAGAGGATGAGGAACAGGGTTCCCGATTCGTTGCCGCTCAGCGATACCGTCTTGTCGAACCACGGCACGCCGTAGCTCGAAACGTACCAGTAGCCGTTGATGCCCGAGAACGACAGTGCGAGAACGAACATCAGTCCGGCGGTGAACAGCGATCGGTTGCGTCGCGAGCGCAGGGCGCTGGCCGAGACGGCGACGGCGGTCAGTGCGGCGAGTCCACCGGCGATTCCCGCGTAGGAACCGAAGTGGTGAGTCCACTTGGTGGGGTTGAACATCATGAAGAAGATGGTGCCGAGCACGACGCCGAGGAGCCGCCAGGCCGGCCCGTTCGCGATGCCGGGGATGCGTCGGCGACGCAGCAGCACGAACAGAGTGGTGAACAGGCACAGGATCATCGTCAGGAACGCGAAGCGGCGTGCGACGGAGCCGTCGACGGTCTGGACGAAGAGGTAGTAGTAGCGCAGGAAGTCCTGGTACCAGGCCTCGTTGGGGCCGATGATGGTGCGGACTCGGGTGGACTCGATGACCGTCGCGTACGTCTGGTCGGCAAACACGACCACGAGAACCAGTACGCCTGCCGCGGCCAACGGTGCCAGCATCGCGAGGGTGCCGACCTGGCGGTGGCGTCGGACGACGATGCGCGCGATGGGCCGGGCCCCGGCGAGAAGTGCTGCCACACACATCAATCCGGTCGGCGCTGCGGCCAGGGTGAAGGCTCCGATGAGACATGCTGCGGCTGCGGGGAGCAGTCGTCCGGTGGCGATGGATCGTTCCACCGAGCACCAGGTGAGGAGTGCGCCGAGGGCGACGATCGGCTCGGGACGCAGTCCGTTGTTGTACGGCAGCCAGAACGCGAGGAACACCAGTCCGCCGGTCCACAGAGCGACGTTGGATTTGCGCACTGCGCGGCCGAGGCGTGGCACCACCTCACGGCTGATCACCATCCAGCACAGGACGCCTGCGATGAGGGCGGGTAGACGCATCCACGGGCTGGCGGTCGAGATCTTGGCGAAGACGGCGAGTACGTCGTAGTACCAGCCGAACGGGGCCTCGGGTACGCCGAACCAGCGGAAGTAGTTGGCCATGTAGCCGGAGTGATCGGCGGCGCGGGCCATCGTGAGCAGGTAGCCATCGTCCGAGGTGTTGGCACCGACGAAGTGCCAACCGACCAGAACTCCGAGGACGGTGACGTCGACGCCGGTGAACTTCCACCAGTGGGAGGGGAAGAAGCGGCGGTGCGCGCGGCCGTCGGTGCCGTCGAGCCGACCGAGTGCGCCGATGGCCAGCAAGGTGCAGGCGATCGCGAGGATCATGATCAGCGACTTGAGCAACGTCGGCGACGACGAGAACCGCGAGTCGACGTCGACGGTGACGGACATGTCGGCCGGGGCCGCGCCGCTGAGATCGCTGAAGATGCCGACGACCTGGGGTCGCAGATCGCCGTCGAGCCGGCCTTGCAGAGGCTGGCCGTCATCATCGGTCAGGCCGGTGAAGGCCGCGGAGGTGTACTGGTCGTTCGAGGTGATCTCGATGGCCGCGCAGCGGGTGCTCTCGACGTCGGCGCGAGGTGCCGTCGCGACGACCACGTTGCGGTCGAGAACGTCGACGTTCGTTTCGCCGACGCGCACGAACAGACTGTTCAGTGCCGCGCCTTCGCCCTGCGGGGGCGCAGTCGCCAGCAACAGCCCGCCCGACGCGGGAAGTGCTGCGACGGCAGAGCACGGGAGGGTCGCAGTGAGGCTCAGGGGTGCCTGGGACACCAGCGGGGCGTCCACGTCCTGCAGGAGGCCGTTCTGCGGCCATTCGATGGTGGCCGTGGTCTGAGTGACGGGTGCGAACGGAGTGATCAGCGCGAACAGCACACCGAGCACGCCGGCCACCATGGCGATCAGCCGGGGAACTCGTACCTGAGCACGAAGTTCGTCCGAGGCTCGCAGTGGAGCGGGAACGGGTGGACCAGCTGATGAATCTGTCACGACGTCGGGCACGAGAGTCGATGTTATGCGAGCGTGACGAAGAGGTCACACAGGCACCGTCCCCGGAATAGTTCCAGAACCAGGGGATCAGTCTGTTTTCATCGGTCCGTCGCTGGCCAATCCGGACCGAGACCGCTGCTCGACGGCGATCTCGGCCGTCGCCGCGTCAGGATCGAGTGGCATGTATCTCTCGATCGATCCCCAGTCTCGGGCGTAGTCGTCGGCGAGGTACGACGGCAACGTCTGCGCACCGAGTAGCAGTTCGGTCCAGCCGAGCGGGCCGCCGCCGATCGAGTCCTGCCAGGCATTGGTGGACTCGGCACCGGTGCGGTCGGGCAGAATCCGGTACTCCGGCACCTCGGCGACGCCGTCCCGATGATCGAACGGGCGCTGGCACGGGAACGCCAGCCCGACGGCCCAGTCCAGCAACACCGGATCGGTCGATCCGACCAATGAGTCGAGAGTCTGCGTCTTCGGGACGCGCGGTGGGGTGACGGCGAGCCATTGATCGCCGGCCAGGTCGTTGTCCTCGGCGACGATGCGCACGACGTCTGCGTCGGCAGGCAGCTCGTTCATCGGCACGCGCAGGTTGCGCCACGACGGCGACGGACCGATGTCGAGCGGGGTGATCCGTCCCAGCGCGAGCACGTCACCGCCGTCGCGGCGACCGTATTCCAGTTCGACGCGTTGGCCTTCGGTGACGATTCCGTCCTTGTCCACCGATCGGATGCGGCCGGCGGCGGCGATGGTGATGAGGTCGCCCTCTCCAGGCAGCGAATACCAACCCGAGATCAGGGACGCAGGCTCGGTGGCCCCGAAGCTGCCGAGTACCGGTGTGGTGCTCGGATCGAGTCCGAACGGCAGAGCGACCGTGCTGCCGTTGACTCCGACGTTCTCGTTGGTTCCACCGGAGGTGCCCGCGGAGTTCGACGAGGTGGCCGCCGCGCTCTGTTCGGAGTCCTCGGGGCGGATGGAGTTCGCGCTGCCCTGCGCGGTGTCCTCGGAGTCGGCCGTCAGGTCTTGTGCGACGCCGTCGGGGGTGAATCCGGTGCTGCCACCCGCTCCGAGTGCGTCCACGCCGGGTTCGATCGGTTGCAGGACCGAGCCGTTGACGTCGGTCTCCACCTGTACGTCGCCGGCGAGTCCGCACGAGTTTCCGGCGAGGGCAGAGAAGTTCGAGCGGGCGATGGAGTACGCCGGGTATTGCGCCACAGCACCTTTGACGAAGGAGAGCACCTCGAAGGCGACAACGCCGCCGGCGACGATGGTCAGCGCGGACGGCGCGAATCTACGTCGCGTGGTGGGTTCTTTTCTGCGATAGGGCAATCGGACGTGTTGGTAGGCGGCGTAGAGCAGCGTCAGAACGGTCAGTCCGAGCAGGATCGTCGAAAAGCCCTTGCCGGCGATGGACGGCGGCTTGTCGAACCACGGAATGCCGTAGCTCGAGACGTACCACCAGCCGTTGGAGCTGGTGAACGCCACCGCCGTCAGGAACAGCACGGCGGCGGTGAACAGTGTTCTGTTGCGCGGAGATCGGACGGTCGCAGCGGTGACGGCAACGGCAGCCAGCGCAGCCAACGATGCCGCGAGACCGGCGTACACGCCGAAGTGGTGGGTCCACTTGGTGGGGGTGAACATCATCAAAGCCAGTGCGCCCAGGATGATTCCGAGGATCCGACGCGATGGCCCGGTGGCCGTACCGGGGATGCGTCCGTTCTTGCGGAGCATCACCGCGATGCACACGACGATGCACAGCAGCATCGCGAACATGCCGAATCGTCGGGCGAGCGAGCCGTCGGGCGAGATGGTCATCAGCGCGTCCCAGCGGACGCGTTCTTCGAACCACGGCACGTTCGGTCCGATGGCCGAGCGCACCCGGGTGGCTTCGAGCACGGTGCTCAGAGTCTGGTCGGCGAAGATCGCGATCAACACCGCCAGTCCCGACGCGACCAGCGGCGCGAGAACGGCGAGCAGTCCCACCTGGCGAGCCCGCTTGACGACGATCATCACCAGCGGGCGCAGCCCGGCGAGCAGGGCGGCGACGGCGATCAGTCCGGTGGGTCCGGCGGCGAGGGAGAACGCGGCGATCAGGGTGCCGATGGCGGCGGGCAGTAGTCGTCCGGTGGCGATGGCGCGTTCGATCGAGCACCACGTGAGCAGTGCGCCGAGGGCGATGATCGGTTCGGGGCGCAGTCCGTTGTCGTAGGGCAGCCAGAAGGCGAGGAACACGAATCCGGCGGTCCACAGTGCGACACGGTTGGTGAGGACCGCGCGACCGAGGCGGGGGATCACCTCGCGGCTGATGACCAGCCAGCACAGGAGCGCCGCGATGGTGGCGGGCAGGCGCATCCAGATGCTGGCGGTGCTGACCTTCGCGAGGGCGGCGAGCATGTCGTAGTACGGCATGCCGAACGGTGCCTCGGGGACGCCGAACCAGCGGAAGTAGTTGGCCATGTACCCGGCGTTCTCGGAGACCCGGGCCATGTTGAGCAGGTAGCCGTCGTCGGAGGTGTTCGCGCCGATGAAGTGCCACAGCACCAGCACGCCGACCACGACGGCGTCGACGCCGGTGACGGACTTCCAGCGCGAGGGGAGGAATCGGCGGTGGCGTCGACCGTCCATGCTGTCGAGGCGATGCAGCGCGAACAGGGAGGCGATCACGGCGAGTGCGCCGACGATCATGGCCAGCAACTTGAACGTGGTGGGGCTCGAGGAGTAGCGCGAGTCGATGTCGGCACGCACGTTCAGGCCGTCGACGGGTGCGGTGAGGTCGGTGTAGATGCCGA
This sequence comes from Rhodococcus sp. 14-2483-1-2, assembly GCF_002259405.1. Classification (GTDB taxonomy): domain Bacteria; phylum Actinomycetota; class Actinomycetes; order Mycobacteriales; family Mycobacteriaceae; genus Rhodococcoides. Next base: position 44,262 of record NZ_NPFW01000012.1, read on the forward strand.
CGACCTGCGGCCGGATGTCTCCGTCCACGGTGTTCGCGTCGCCGTCGAGGTCGACGACCGTGCTGGTGGCGTTCGAGGAGACCGTCAGTGCGCAGTCTTCGGACAGCTCGGACACGGGAGCCTCGGCGAGGACGCGATCACGCAGCAGCACCTGCAGTCGGCCGTCGTCGACCCGCACGATCAGTGCCTTCTGCTCGGTTTTCGCAGCCGCGATGGGTGCGGTGGAGACCAGAGTGCCGCCGTCGGTGAGAGCAGTGGCTGCGCTGCACGGAACGGTTGCCTCGAGGTCGACGGGCGAGTAACTCACCAGCGGGGCGTTGACGCTGCCGAACGAGCTCTGTGGCCACGACAGCGTCGCGACGTCCTGCTGGACCGGAAGCAGGGGCGTGGCGATGGCCAGGACGGCACCGATGATGCCGGTGACGATCGCTATCAGCCGGGCGGTCGCGATGTTCGGAGCGGTCTCGGGCACGCCGACGATGCTATGGGACGAGCGTCCGCACGTCCCACACCCACACGCCCCCGGTGTATCGAGGCTCGACGCCGACGAGGTCGGTGACGGTGGTGCGCAGGGCGAGGGTGTTCTTGCCCGGCGGAAGGACGACGACGTCGGCCTCCCAGAACGCCATGTCCTCGGCAGCCTGGCTGCGCTGATCGTCGGTGATCTCGGGGACGGTGCCCGAGTCGTAGACCGAGCCGAGCAGCAATGCCGTCGGACGGTCGACGGCTCCGTACTTGGCGACCTTCTCTTCTTTGTCGCTCGGTCCCACGAAGTATCCGGCGGCCAGCTTGAAGCCCATGTCGGCGTCCATCTGCCAGCGCAGCGGGCGCGCGTCCTCGGGCCGTGGGAGGGGAACGGTGACGACGGAACCGTCGTCGACGTAGTTCTCCCACTCACCGTCGGCGAAGAACTCCGGGGTCGGGGACTTGTCGACGGTCACCAGCGGCGTGGGGATCAGCGGTACGAGAGCGAGGGCGAGGCCGGCGATCCAGAACGCAGGCAATGGGCGAAGTCCGTTGCGGAACGTGCGATCGGTGGCCAGGACGAGCAGCAGTGCCAGGGCAGGTACCGCGCCCAACGCGAAGCGGGTCTCGAGCACGGATTCGACAAGGGGGTACTCGGCGAGCTTCGTCCACGGCAGCGTGATGCCGGTGTCGTCCTTGCCGATCACCAGCGTCGCACCGAGCGAGAGCACGCTCATGACGATGGCGGTCGCGGCGGCGGCGCGGGCGCAGGCGACGCGCCACATCCACACCGCTGCCACGAGGCACAGCACCAGCAGCGGCCAGCCGAAGTACGCGTTCTCCTCGGTGGCGTTGATGCGGACGTTCTGCCCCGGCGTCGCCTCGCCGCCGAGGGATTGCGTCGGGAATTGGAACAGTGCTTTGGCGTCGTTGCCCATCGCGCCGTGTTCGAGGAACGAGTACGACTGCGGGCCGAAGAACTGCCACCACAGCGGAAACGCCACGAGCGTCAACGCGATACCGGCGGACACCGCGAGTCGGGGAACGGCGTTGCGGACGGCAGGCCACAGTGACCGCGGCCGGGACACGTAGTAGACGACGGCGAAGATGGCGAACGACATCGCGAAGATCAGCAGCGGCTCTTCGCCGAGCAGGATCTGCAGCGCGACGATCAACCCGAGTCCGACGGTGTTCTTCTTGGTCCCGCCGCCACGTGCAATGCGGGTGACCAGCATGGCGATGACCGGAAGCAGGAACAGCACCACGAAGTTGGGGTGGCCGTTGGCGTGGGAAATCATGCCGGGCGCGAAGCCGCACAACGCGCCGCCCATTGCAGCGGCACCCTTGGACGCGTTGAGCTGGCGGGAGAACAGCCAGAACCACGCGAACGCGGTGCCGGCCAGGCCTGCGGTGAGGGCAATCGCCCAGGTCACGGTGGGTCCGAAGAGCAAGGTGATCGGCGCAAGCGGAATGGAGATCCCGAACATTGCCGTGTTCGCCATCAGATTCACCCCGAGCGGGTAATTCTGCAGGTCACTCCACAGCGGGTTGTCCAGATGCGCGACAGAATGGGCGGCGACGGAGAAGAACCACTCCCACATCGTCTGGTCCTGGCCGCTGTTGTAGAGGTAGCCGCCGTTCGGATTGCGCCACTGACCCTGCAGGACGTACACGGCGGCGATCAGAAATCCGACGGCCGCCACGACGTCGCCACGCCCGACGCCGGAGTGTCGAGCCGGTGCCGTAAGCGGCTGCCGCTCGAGAACTCTCTGGTCGTGGGTGGTCATCGCGTCGAGGTTACAGAAAGATCACGATGGGCGAAAACTCGAACGACCTGGGTCACACCGGCCGGCAGATTCGGTGCCGAGGGGCTCGATCTCGGGCGAGTGTTGACACTCCCCTTGGGGGAAGGATCACGGTGGGGTCATGACCACAGAATGGGATGGACTCCCGGACACCGTGAAGAAGTTCATGACCGCACTCGACGCCCGACAGGGCGCTCGAGCGCTCACCGTATTCACCGCGGATGCCGTGGTGACCGATGAGGGCCACGACCACTCGGGCCGTGACGAGATCGAGGCCTGGCTGGCCGCCTCGGTCAGTGAGAGCGAGTACACCTACACAACAGAGTTCACCGGAGCGACCACGACCGGCACGACCGTCGACGTCGAGCAGCACCTGGAAGGCGACTTCCCCGGGGGAGTCGCCGACCTGCACTACCGCTTCACGCTGGACGGCGCGCTGATCGACCGGTTGGTGATCGAGCCATGAGCAAGCGATGGTTCATCACCGGTGGCACACCCGGCGGCTTCGGCATGGCGTACGCCGAGGTGGCGCTGGAGGCGGGGGACCGCGTGGTACTCACGGCTCGGCGTCCGGGGGAACTGGCGTCGTGGGCCGATCAGTACGGTGATCGCGTTCTCGTCGTGCCCATGGATGTCACCGACGCGGCGCAGGTACTGCAGGCGGTACGAACAGCCGAGGAGCACTTCGGCGGTATCGACGTACTGGTCAACAACGCCGGCCGCGGCTGGTACGGATCGATGGAGGGAATGAACGAGACCTCGATACGGGCGATGTTCGAGCTGAATTTCTTTGCCGTACTGACCGTCACGCGCGCAGTGCTGCCGGGTATGCGCGCCCGCGGAAGCGGGTGGATCGTCAACGTGTCCTCGGTGGCCGGGCTTCTGGCGGCGGTCGGATTCGGTTACTACAGCGCCACGAAATACGCGATCGAGGCCGTCACCGACGCTCTGCGCCAAGAGGTTGCCGAGCACGGCGTCTCCGTGTTGGCGGTCGAACCGGGGGCTTTCCGCACGAACGCATACGCCGGATTCGCCGACGAGACCGTCTCGGAGACGATTCCGGAATACCACGACATGCTGACAGAGGTCCGTGCCGCTTTCATCGACATGAACGGGGTGCAACCGGGCGATCCGCATCGCGGTGCCCGTGCGGTGATCGCAGCGATGGCCCAGGACCCGCCGCCGCGTCGGCTGATCCTGGGCAACAGTGGATACGACGCCGTGATCGACGCGCTGGAGCAGAACCTGGGCGACATTCGGTCGAACGAAACGCTGTCTCGTAGCGCGGATTTCCCCGCCTGACCCGCCGAAACAACAATTCGACACCGACCCATCGGTGCACCTATATCGCTACACGTCGACCGAGCTGACGAACGTGCCGGTCCTCAGCGCATCGACGTTCGAATGCACACTCCACCGTCTAGCCGTCAGATTTCACCAGGCCTTCGACTGTCTCAGCTGCTGGACTTGTTACCTGGACCAGCACGTTGCCCGTCGCTGGGTCGGTCAGCGCAGTGGTGCACACTCCGCGGGTAGGTGATGTCCAGATGGTCAACGCGGATTCGTTTGCGCCGTCCTCTGCCCTGAACTCGTCGGAGTAAATCGGGACTGTGTCAGCTGACGCAATCGCGGGAGCCTTTGCCACCGACAGCTCCTCGGTGTCGCGGGAACCGAACGTGGCGCGGACCGTAGCTGCGCCGTCGTCGCCGCAATCCACGGTGGCGACCATCACGGCGTCTGGCCCGCCCACAGTCGGCACTGCTGTGTCGTCGACTGTGCAACCAGCGACGGGCAGTGCGACAGTGATGAAGGCGGCAAGACCCCATCGCACGTCGCCGTTCTTCTCGATCCGGACGTCGTTGATCGCCTACTCCTTCGCCTAGTTCATGCCCTGAATGGGGTACATGTCTGGTTCTGGCATATTTCGTACCACATGGTGTGGTTCGATTGCGTTCAGCGATCCTCGGTCCTAGGCACCGAATTGGAGAACACCACCGTGAGCGATCAGAACAACCACCGCGGCGACCAGACAGTCGGTGCCCAAATGGGCGACGATAACGACCCAGCCTTGGAAGAGCCGGTCATTGATGGCGATGCCCCGCAATCCATCCGTGACTGGGTCCGAGATTCTCGGCCCGGCTCAAACACCGTCGATGACGGTTTCCTGGCAACCGACCCCGAAGACGAAGCTGTTCCGGGCGAGGGCTGGACTTCCTAGGCGGCGCGGAATTCGCTGCGCTGCAACAACCCACAACCAGGACGGCTGCGATCACTCGCCCATATCGTCGTACCTGCACGGCGGCATACTCCCCGGAGGAAGCTGAGGACGGGCCGGGACGCGGGCTTAGAATTCTCCGAGGCGGTCTTGTGTTCGGGCGGTGCGGTCTGTCGTGGGAGCGAGCAGGTAGCTCGACGCTGTAATCGCTGCCAGCGCGATCCGCCAAGGCGGGAATTCGTCTGTATCGGTGAAGATTTCACCGGCAGCGACGAACAGCCAGCACAAGGCAAGAGCGGTCACCAGCGTGACTGCTGTTGCTGTGCACGCAGCGAATCGGTGTCGCCAGGTGCGGTGCGACCGTGCGGGCCACACGCGATTGGACCACCCCATGCTCGTCATCAAATGAGGAACATTGGCCCTCTGGATACCGACAGAAGTTGAAGTGCTGCAACAACATGCAGAACTTCTATGGTGACTCTGTATATCGGAGTCGGTCGTACTGCTCAGCGGGGTCTCGGATTCAGTGGAGGTGTGCCCACCACGTCTTGACCTGGATGCAGAGCGTCTTGTAGTTGCGCCACTGTCGCATCGGTCAAACTGCCCGCTCCCAGACCTATTGCGCATGCCCAGTCGAATTCGTCCGTGGACCACGCTCGGATCGGAGTCGGGTAGTGAGCGGTCCAATTGACGGGGAGCAGCCAGTCTTCGCAGGAGCGCGTGCGGCGCCACAGGCGGCCAATACCCTTCTCGAAATCGGCTTCGAAGCTGTCCGGGTGTTCGGGGTCTCGTCGCACCTCGGTCGGGGTGAAGTCGACCAGGACGGTTGCCTGCAGACGTTGTGGGCTGACGTTGTCGTGGAACCATTGCATGGTGCTCTTCGATCGTTCGATCGAGCGCGCCCGATCTTCGGCGAACACGTTTCGGGCCATTCTGACCGGGCCGGTCCACGAAAACGTCGAGTCCGGTACTTCGTTCGACACAACACACTGGACGTACTCCCCACTGCCCTCCTCGCACTGCTGCCTCAGCACGGCCCCGGTCTCGGTGTCGATCGTCAGCACCATCGGCAGGCCCCTGCTGCCGGTCTTCAATTCCACTGTCCAGCAGCGTCGTCCGATGAACTCGACCTTTTCGATGGGGCGTGTGGGTCGGGTAAGGCCCGGCCGCGCCCAGTGTTCGACTGGGCGGGACACGATGAGATCCCGGCCAGGGTCATGTATCCGTGTGTTGAGTTCGTTTGTTTCGATCGGATCGTCATGACCAGCCTGAAAGACCCAACACTTCTGGCCGTCGGCAATGAACAGCGGTTTCCCATCGAGGGACTCCATGCGCGTCTTTCGACCGAAACGGAACAGACGGACCTCGCCGAGTCCGAAACCCACGTACGACGGAACGATGCCGTAGTGCGCGTCGTAGACGACTCGCGGACCGATGTCGGCGTGAATTGCGTGGGCGATGCCCGTGACCGGCCGCTGCGGACCATCGACGATCTTCAGCAACACCTCGACCCAATGCGTCATACGTACAACACTCCGCCAATGGCGTGCGACCGATCAGGGTAGGCGCGAGTGTCTGCCTGCTCCATCAATTCTGTCGGGGCATAACGAGTTATGTCGTCGAGGCGCTGTCCCTGTTCGTCGTACAGATTGAGTCGAGCCACCAAAGTAAGCCGCTCGTAGTCATCGTGCGTGAAACTGATGTGCAATCGACCGCGCGGCCAGTCCCCGATGAACTCGGCTCGCACGTCGTGCATTCGGTTCGAGAACTGCCGACCGTCGAGTCGACGAATGCAGTAGCGAACATACGACGCATGATCCGGCGGCTCCGGGGCGACGGGCCTGCAGTACCCCGTGATGTCCAGATCGTCTATCGCTGTTTCGAGTTCGCGCTCTGCTGTGTCTATCGGCAGTCGAATAAGCTGGCGGCCCGGACTGCCTCTGTCTGCAGATCTGACCAGAAGCCATAGCCGGTCACCGTGTGCGGTGCCCTCGTAGACTTGGATCCCGGTCAGTACGATCTCACGGACGGGCGTCGACGAGCCGTCACGGAATGCCTTCAGGAGAAGAACGCCGCTGCGCCTGTCTGGCGTGCCCCAGTGCCATCGGATGCTGGCGCCCAGTGCGCGCTTGCGGCGGTGCTGCTCGTTGCAAGTAGTGTCCGGGTACTCGCTGGTGTGCCAGACGCCGTCAGCTTTCGACCGTGGGTAGTCGTCGAGTCCGATACGGGTTGTCTCTGCGTTCAGTGGTAGGTGAATCCACGACTTGGATTGTCGAAGAACGTATCCTGCCGGAGTTGGGGTGTCCCGATAGGTGCGCGACCATGGGGCGTGCTCGACGCCGAGGTGAACCGATTCTTCGTCGAAATCGGCTGCCAAGACAACCCCGTCGATGGCTATCGGAGACATGCCTCCGCCCGGGTGGGCGAGGAGTAAAGGAGGTCCAGGTCGAGGGCGTAGGAGCGGAGGCGCATCCGCGGTACGTGCGACGTCGTCACGAATCCGGGTGGGTCGAAAACACCATGCTCCCGACGGTCCTGCCGTCAGCAGCTGTGTGCCTTCGAGATACTCGGCGTGATGTACCCCTTCCGCAGTGACGCAGGCCAGAACCTCCGTCCCGCGGTATTGAAGCCAAACACGGTCCTCATAAGAGGCAACGGTCAGTGCGGGTGACGGTGAGGGTATCTCGGGCCAGGAGACAATTCGGTCGATCTGCCCGTATCTCGGTTCGAGAAGTACTGCAACAGGCTGGGTTTCATCGATCGCCCACAGTCGGCCGCCAGCGAAACGAATGTACCGGGGGCGCAAGAGTCTGCGCTCGGACGACGGGGCGCTCATGCGCCTTTCTGCAGTGTCATGACCGTGACACTACCTCACCACGTTCGACACGTAGTCGATTCATGAGCGGGGAAGCGTGATGGTGGATGCCCCGCAGGCGCGGTGCGCGGCGATCGTCGCCGACGCTGTCGAGGGGGTCGTTCGTCATCGGAATCTGGCCGGATGCCAGCTGGCGCAACAGTTCTTGCACCTCGGCGGACTGCTTCCAAGCATGCGGGTAGGTGCCACCCAATTCGCTAAGCGGTACGCACCACCAGCGCGAAGGGTCCGATGTCGGTGACGGTGAAGCGTGGATCCTCGAACAGTGCCTCGGGGAAAGTGACGGTGTAGCGGCGCACGTTCGGGTCGTTGGGGTAGACGTCCTCGGCCAGGCGCAGGGTGTAGCCGTCTGCACCGCGGCGGAACAGGAACGCATCCGGCGCGCGCCACTGGCTGTTGTCGAGCGCGTCCACCAACTGATCGGGAGTCTCGAGCTCGGTCCACTGCTCGATGGCGTCGGCTCGCTGATCGAACTGCGCCAGTGGGTTGGCGTAATGCGAGGTCAGTCCTTGGAAGCCGAAGTACGGGTAGTAGCTGAGGAACGAGGTATCCGCCGTCAGCACGACGGTCTCGTCGCGCGGACGCTGGGTCTGCTCGGTGAGTGCGTCGTCGACCTCGCGGTAGTACGACACCGCGCTCGGCGGACGCATGTCGGCGCGGTTGCCGTCGCCGTCGGTATCGGAGTACGCGACGGTGATCTCGGTCTGCAGTACCTGGGGGATGTTCTGCGCGTAGGTCATGGCACCGATGGCCGCTACGACGACAGCGGCGATACGGAACTTCGGTGGCTCGTTGATGGCCTGGTAGATCGCATGGCTGCCTTCGAGGAAGCCAAAAACGCCTGCGCTGCCGAGCAATACGATCAGCACCGCTTCGAGGCGGAACGAGAGCAGGGTGGTGCCCGCCGCCGTGGCGGCCATGGACAGCAGCGTCCACAGATAGATGGAGACGACGCCGACGCCCAGTGCTTGCGCCCGGCGCGAGGACGAGAACCGCACCGCCACCCACACCGTGCCGATGAGACAGAGCACGCCCATCAGGGAGAACTCGAACATCGGGAAGGGAAGTGTCGCACCGGCTTCGGGTAGATAGTGCAACGCTGTGCCCGACGTGGACGGCGCGCCGCGCAAGAACTCGATCAGGTACGGCAGCCACACGGTCGCGGCGATGAGGCCCGAGATCGCGGCGATCGCGGCGACCTTGATCGCGATGGGAACCAGTATGTTCCAGGACTTCCGCTCGCGATAGGCGAGTACGGCGGCGAACAACGCCATGAGTACGACGGTGAAGGCCGCCAGACCGAGATACAGGGTGTAGAACGTCGCGGCCAAGCCGAGGAAGAGTCCGGTGCCGACCACCGCTCCCCACCCGCCCGATGCGGAGCGGTGCAGCGCACCCCAGGCGAGGACCAGTGCGGGAGCGAAGAGCATCACGATCACGGCGCTGTATGCCTCGGGGGAGGCGTGGGCGACGACGAGTGCGGTGGTGACGGCGCTGACAGCGACGGCCCAGTCGGCTCGGATCAGCGCCTTCCACAGCACGAACGACACAACGGCGGTCACGGCGAGCAGCCCGATTGCGTAGGGCTTGAACACTTCCCAGCCGTCCATGCCCAGGAGGTTGCCGACGCGTCCGCCGAGCCAGAACCAGCCTGCGGGGTAGAACGGCGGAATGTCGGCGTACGTCATGTCGCGCAACGACGCCGAATCGGTCAGGCGAGTCAGGTATTCCGTGCGGAACTCCTGGTCGACGGAGATGCCGAACAGGTAGAGCTTGGTTGCGGCCAGCGGCATCCCGAGGGTGACGGTGACGAATCCGCTCAGCCCGATCCACGCCGCGAGCCGGGCGATCCACGGCCACTTCCGAATCCGGTACAGGTAGATCGACGCCGCGAACAGTGCTGCCGCAACCACCTGACCGAGCGTCGTGATGGCGCGGGTGACGTTGGACGAGTTGAACGCAGGCCACTGAACCAGTGAGAAGGCGTACAACCCGACCGTCGCCACGACGACTGCAACGACCACACCGAGAACGATTTCCCCGACGGCAGAGGCGGTCCTGCGAGCCGGTGCAACCTGCTGTGTCATGAGCCCCGTTGTCACGAATGCAGAAGTGTCATCGAGATCAGATGGGCAGCTTGCGGAAGATGGGCCGCGGTACGTGCCGCAGGACCATCATCACCAGACGCCAGGGAGCGGGAGTCCAGATGAGCGGAGTGCCCTTGCGTGACGCGTTCACCGCGAGCTTCGCGATGACCTCCTTGTCGACCGTCATCGGGGCTTCCTTGACGTGCGCGCTGAACTTGGTGCGCACCATGCCCGGGCGAACGACGGTGACCCGAGGTCCGAACTCGCGCAGCGCTTCTCCGAGTCCGAGGTAGAACCCGTCGAGTCCGGCCTTGGTGGAGCCGTAGACGAAGTTGGAACGACGTACCCGCTCGCCCGCCACCGAGGACATGACGATGATGCGGCCGTAGGCCTGCGCCTTCATCTTCTCGCCCAGCAGCACGCCGACCGACACGGACGCGGTGTAGTTGATGTTGGCGGCGAGGACGGCCTTGCGCTGGTCCTGCCAGAGCTGCTCGGCATCGAAGTCGACGGCGAAGGCGACGATGGCCACGTCGACGTCACCCTTGGCCCAGGCCGCGTCGATGACCTTCGGGTGCGACGCGGTGTCGAGTGCGTCGAAGTCGATGACGTCGACGGACTTCGCGCCCTTGGCGTTCAGCTGGGCGACTGCGCTCTCGCGCAGCGGGTCGTTCGGCAGCGCGGCGAGGATGACACGTGCCGGGGACTTCGACAGGTACTCCTCGGTGATCGCGAGACCGATCTCGCTGGTGCCACCCAGAACGAGAATCGTCTGGGGGTTACCTACGGCGTCTATCGTCACAGCAGTTCCAGCCTTCTAGCCATATCGGAGGCGAAAACGCCTGTGGGGTCTACAGATCGACGGACCTTGATCCACTCGTCGATCCGCGGGTACATCGAGTGGAAGGTCTCGGCATCGGTGCGCGAGTCCTTCGCGGTGTAGAGACGGCCACCGAATTCGAGCACGCGCTTGTCGAGTTCACGGACGAACTCGTTCAGGCCCGGCTTGATCGGGAAGTCGACGCAGATGTTCCAACCCGGAATCGGAAAGCTCAGTGGCGCTTTGTTTCCGGGCCCGAACAGCTTGAACACGTTGAGGAACGAGTAGTGCCCGGACTTCTGGATGTCGACGATGATCTTCTTGAACTCGTCGACGGCCTCCGGCGGCACGACGAACTGGTACTGCAGGAATCCCTTGGAGCCGTAGGCACGGTTCCACTCACCGAACATGTCCAGCGGGTGATAGAACGCCGTCAGGCTCTGGACCTTGTTCCGGTAGTTGCCGGCCTTGCGATACCAGACCTCGCCGACGGCGGAGAACGTGTACTTGTTCGCGAGACCGTTCGGGAAGACGTCCGGGAACGTCACCAACGGCTTGGCGTTGAACCGCAGCGGGTCCTTCTGGAGTTTGGCCGGCAACTGGTCCAACGTCGCGAGCGATCCGCGGGACAGGGCCGCGCGGCCGAGCTTGGGCGGCGGAGCAACCGCGTCGAACCACGCGCTCGAGTAGTCGTAGTTGTTCTCGCTGCCATCGCTGTGCAGGGCGATGGTCTCGTCGAGGGTGGTGGTGACGTCGCCGTCGGCGATGAAATAGGCCGTCTCCGTCGGCGTCATCTCGATCGTCGCGCGCAGGATGATGCCGGTCAGGCCGTTGCCGCCGACGGTCGCCCAGAAGAGCTTGGCGTTCTTTCCCGACGGCGTCAGGTGGCGGACCTGGCCGTCCGCGGTGAGCAGTTCCATCGAGCGGACGTGGTTGCCGAAGCTACCTGCGCTGTGATGGTTCTTACCGTGGATGTCCGTTCCGATGGCACCGCCGATGGTGACCTGACGCGTGCCCGGCAACACCGGTACCCACAGGCCGAACGGCAGCGCGGCACGCATCAGCTGGTCGAGGTTGACGCCACCGTCGACGTCGACGATCCGCGTCGATGCATCGATGCTGTGAATGCCGTTCAAGGCGTTCATGTCGATGACGAGGCCGCCGGAGTTCTGCGCGTTGTCACCGTAGGAGCGGCCGAGGCCGCGGGCGATGACGCCGCGTCGGAGGTGGGCCGGCTTGGAGTCGTTCTGCTCGGCGACCTGCTTGACCGCGTTCGCGATGAGCTCGGGGTCGGAGGTCGAGAGCACCTCTCCAGTGGAGGGCGCAGTGCGGCCCCAACCGGTGAGTGTGCGGGTCTGCGTGGGTAGCGGCGCAGTGTTCCCGGCCTGTGGTTCCAGGGGGAAGAGTGCGTCGTCGGCTGTCGTGGACATCGCTCAAGAGGGTACCCGCACCGCAGCAGCGGCTAGTGTCAGTCCTCGTGTCCACCCCCGACCGCTCCGCAGAAGAAGGCTCCACGGGCGACGACTGGTCGCCCGAGGACGACGAGTTGCAGCATCACGTCCCGCTCCCCGTCGAGCTGCCGCTGACCGAGAACATCGCCGACGCGGCCCTCGATCTCAAGACGCAGGTGCTGCGCTTCTTGGCGACGGGTGTGCTGTCGGCCATCGTCGACCAGGGCGTCAACCTGATCCTGCATTTCGTGTTCGGCGTGGGGGTGACCCTGGCCAAGGCCATCGGCTTCGTCCTCGGAACCACGACGGCCTACCTGATCAATCGTCGATGGACGTTCAACGCGGCCCCGTCACGGGCGCGGTTCTTTGCCGTCGTCGCGCTGTACGGAGTCACCTTCGCCGTCCAGGTGGGCATCTACACCTGGCTCTACCAGGCCCTTCCCGACGGCTTCTGGTACGCGAACGTGGCCTTCGTCATCGCGCAGGGCACGGCGACGGTCATCAACTTCCTCGTGCAGCGATTCGTGATCTTCAAGATCCGCTGAGCCTCCGAGTCGCCGCCGGGCGTTCGCAGGCGCGGGTTCGCCCCCCGTGAGGTCCGCAAACGCGCACGCACTTGTTAGACGCGCGCATTCTCGTCAGCGGTCACGGGCGATTCTGCGCGCGCCTGACTAACGCGCGCGCGTTTGCCCGGATCTGGCGTCGCCGCCTCGTCCCGCCGCTCACGAGAAGTTCGGCAGGTCTCCGCGTTCGAGGGCTTCGGCGAGGGTGGGTGCGGCTTTGTCCTTGTCGGAGAGCTCGTAGGTCAGGGGTGTGCCGTCGCGTGCGGTGGTGGGCCAGTCGATGCCCAGGGCGGGGTCGAGGGGGTTGATGTCGCGGTCCAAGGCCGGGGTGTACTCGAGGCTGCACAGGTACATGACGGTCGAGTTGTCCTCCAGGGACAAGATGGCGTGGCCGAGTCCTTCGGACAGGAAGACTGCTTTGCGGTCGATGTCGTCGATCAGCACGCTGTCCCAGTGCCCGAACGTCGGTGATCCGACGCGCAGGTCGACGATGACATCGAGGAAGGCTCCGCGGGCGCAGGTGACGTATTTCGCCTGCCCGGGCGGGTTGGTGGTGAAGTGAATCCCGCGCAGGACCCCGGCTGCGGAGACCGAGCAGTTCGCCTGCAGCAGCTCCAACGACCGCCCGGTCGTCTCCTCGAACGCCGACGCTTTGAACCACTCGAAGAACACACCGCGGTCGTCACCGAACTGGCGGGGCGTGTACTCGTAGGCACCGGCGATGGTCAGTTCACGAAAGGTCATCGGTTCCCTCGGTCGATCAGATCCAGCAGGTAGCGGCCGTACCCGGACTTGACGAGCGTCTCCGCGCGCACGCGCAGTTCGTCGTCGGAGATGAATCCTCGTCGCCAGGCCACTTCTTCGGGAGACCCGATCTTGAGGCCTTGGCGTTGTTCGATGGTGCGCACGTAGTTCGAGGCGTCGAGCAGGGAGTCGAAGGTGCCGGTGTCGAGCCAGGCAGTACCGCGAGGGAGAACCTCGACCTGCAGGCGGCCGGCCTCCAAGTAGTGACGGTTGACGTCGGTGATCTCGTACTCCCCACGGGCGGAGGGCTGCAGGTCGCGGGCGATGGCGATGACGTCGTTGTCGTAGAAGTACAGGCCGGGGACGGCGTAGTTCGATTTCGGGGCGGCGGGCTTTTCTTCGAGGGAGATCGCTGTGCGGTTGTCGTCGAATTCGATGACGCCGTAGGCGGTGGGGTCGGAGACTTCGTAGGCGAAGACGGCTCCGCCGTCGATGGTGTCGAAGCGCGAGAGTTGGGTGCCCAGGCCGGGGCCGTAGAAGATGTTGTCGCCCAACACCAATGCTGCGGAGTCGGTGCCGATGTGCTCGGCTCCGAGGACGAAGGCTTGGGCGAGGCCGTTGGGCTCGTGTTGGACTTTGTAGGTCAATGAGATGCCGAATTGGGAGCCGTCGCCGAGGAGGCGGGTGAACTGGTCGGCGTCCTGGGGTGTGGTGATGATGAGGATCTCGCGGATCCCGGCCAGGATCAGTGTCGAGAGCGGGTAGTAGATCATCGGTTTGTCGTAGACCGGGACCAGCTGCTTGCTGACGCCCATCGTGATCGGATGAAGACGCGAGCCCGTGCCGCCCGCCAGAATGATTCCCCGCATGAACCCGCAGTCTTCCAGACCCCCCGGTCGACCGCGCGGTTGTGCCTGCCCCGTTTCCGCTGCGTGAGCTCCGAGGTGCACCTACGCTCGCCGCATACCCAGCCTTCCGAGAGAACCGAGGACAACGATCGTGACGAGCCGCACCCAGATCGAAACCGGTATCAGCCAGGTCACCGCTCTGCTCTCCACAGTCACCGAAGTCGACCGCGCATCGGCCACGCCCTGCACAGAATGGACCGTCGCCGAGCTGACGGACCACCTGGTGAACACCGCGGCCAACTTGGTGACCATGGCTCGGGGTGGCGAGATCGATTGGGCGGCGTCGCCCGAACCGTCGTCGGATCCGATTCCGCTGTGGACGGAGCGGACTCGCGAACTGCTGGCCGAGATCGATGCAGGTTCACCGTTGCCGCTCGGCATGGTCGCTGCGGAACTCTCGGTGCACGCGTGGGATCTCGCGACCGCACTCGGGCGCGGCACGGACGACCTCGACCAGACGGTGGCGGAAGAGGGGATGGTGTTCATGTCGGCCAACATGACCGACGAACGGCGGGGCGGTGCCTTCGATCCTGAGCAACCGGCACCCGACAGCGCAAACGCGTACGAGCGTTTGGCGGCTTTCGCCGGGCGCACTGTCCGAGGCTCCTGACAGTTCCAGCGGTCGATCACTCCCACTGAATTCGGTAGGGCGAAGTTCCGGTCTCGGCGATCGGAGTCGGCCATTCGTTCGGCCACACGATCTCCGCGGCATCGTCGAGTAATTCTCGGACGTCGTCGACGACGGGATTCGGCGCGGGATAGTCGATCCCGTGGGGCCGTCCGTAATCGGCCGCCCCGTCGAATTCGTCCACGTGGCCGACCGCGGCACGATCCGAGCTGCCACGATCGATGCCCGGTAGTGGCAGCGCGCTTGTGTGAGCGTTCAGCAGGTCATAGTTTCGCTGATCCTGATCGGCATACAGCCATGCCGCCCTGTTGAGTTCTGCACCCATTTCCCCGCAGTTGGCGGACAGGTGAACCTGCCGAGTGCGTGTCATCTCCTGAAAGCGTGCGAGATACGGCTGGAGTCGCTGCAGAATCTGCCCAATCACGTTCTCGCTCAGGCCTGCATGATCGAGCAGATAACGATGACTGGCCAGAGTGTCGCCGCCGATGCGATCGAGAAGATTTCCGAAGCCGGCTATTTCCGAGGATCTGGCGATCAGCGGTTCGGTCATTGCGTCTCGGTCCTTCTCAGTGACGAGACGAGGCCGTCGACGTCCTCATCGGAGAGTGCGTTCTCGACATCACGGTCGGCGAGCACGACGAAGACCGCGACCTCTGCCGTGGCGAAACCGGTAGTGGTGACAACGTCGAATGTGGCGCGAGGAGGAGGGCAGTACGGCGAATCCGGTATGTCTTCCACCAGGGCTGTGTAGCGGACAGCCGGGACTCCGTCGACCTGTAGATACTCGGGGTCGCTGATCTGAACAGTGGGTGCCAGTGACCCGTCTTGGTTGGTGAAGATCATCGACGCTTTCTGCGCTTCTCGATAGGCGAGGACCGTCAAGTCTCCGGCACGTCGACCGGTCATTCCGCTGATCGCCGAAGACTCGAACTCACCCCCCTCGCAATCGAATCGACCGTGGAGGCCCATTGCCCCGTACGTTGCGGTCGATCCGTCCTCGCCGACCCACTCCGAGAATCCGTCATTCCAGTTTTCCCAGTCCGCCGGTATTTCGTAGGTCCAGCCGAATTTGGTGGCGATGGGCTGCGGCTGGCCGTCGGGCACCTCGACTTTCGGTGGCGGCCGGTTCATGGACGGAAACCCCGGCGGCAGGGGTGGTGGGGGCGTGGTCGAGCCCGTGGGTTCCGGCGACACCGGAGGAAGGGCCTGTACCCCCTCGTACGGTTCCGGCACAGGCGGCGCAAAGTGCGGGATTGCCCACATCATCCCGAACAGCACCGCTACTGATGCCGCGAGACGCAGCAGTATGTATCGAAGACGCATCGTCACTCCCCCCGAAGTCGAACAGAAGCTAGTACGCGCGCCCGACATGATGGGTCGACCTCCGGACGCGGTGCAACTACTGCTCCACTCGAAGGTCTCATCGCCGGGATCCCCACAGCTGGGGCGTCGAGTGGAGCATTCCGTGCAGCGCAGCACCCCCGCTGGGATGGCCAGTGGACCCGACAAGAACGGCCCGCACGAGCCTCCGCCGGTAAAGTGCCGGTTCATGAGAATTCTCGTCACGGGTGGGGCCGGGTTCATCGGCGCGAACTTCGTACATCAGACCCTCGCGCAGCGCCCCGACTCCCAGGTCACCGTGCTCGACAAGCTCACCTACGCCGGCAACAAGGCCTCCCTCGACCCGGTGGCGGATCGCATCGAGTTCGTGCACGGCGACATCGCCGACGCGGACCTCGTGGACCGCCTCGTGCGCGAGACGGACCTGGTCGTGCACTTCGCCGCCGAATCCCACAACGACAACTCGTTGACCGATCCGTGGCCGTTCGTGCACACCAACGTCATCGGCACCACCACCTTGCTCAACGCGGTCCGCGAACACGACGTTCGCTACCACCACATCTCCACCGACGAGGTCTACGGCGACCTCGAACTCGACGACCCGGCACGGTTCACCGAATCGACCCCGTACAACCCGTCGAGCCCGTACTCCTCCACCAAGGCCTCGAGCGACCTGCTGGTGCGCGCCTGGACCCGCTCGTTCGGGGTCCGTTCCACCATCTCCAACTGCTCGAACAACTACGGCCCGTACCAACACGTGGAGAAGTTCATCCCGCGTCAGATCACCAACATCCTCAGTGGCTCCCGGCCCAAGCTCTACGGGGCAGGGCAGAACGTGCGCGATTGGATCCATGTCGACGACCACAACAGTGCCGTCTGGGCCATCATCGACGGTGGCCGCATCGGCGAGACCTACCTCATCGGAGCCGACGGCGAAGCGAACAACCGCACCGTCCTCGAAGCGATCCTCGAAGAGACCGGCAACGCACCCGACGCCTTCGATTTCGTCACCGACCGGCCCGGCCACGACCTCCGCTACGCCATCGACTCGACCAAACTGCGTACCGAATTGGGTTGGACACCAACGTATGTCGACTTCCGCGCCGGACTGAAGGCAACCGTCGACTGGTACCGCGAGAACGAGCAGTGGTGGCGACCGCAGAAAGACGCCACCGAGGCGGTCTACGCGGCGAAGGAGTCCGTCCTGCCGTAACCGACGCGGAGGCACGGTCACGCGGGATCGGCACTGTGGTGCATACTGCGTGGCGAACACAAGCAAGCCAGTCGCAATGGGGGAAGCCGGTCGAAATCCGGCGCTGACCCGCAACGGTGGGCCACTGATACAGGTGGCGAGCCCGATTACCCAGCGACCGGTGTGCGACACACCTATTCGTCGTGGTCTACGAATCGGCAGTCCTGCGCGTGGCCGCTTCGTGCTGCGCACCCGACTCTCATTTCGTGGCTCTGAGCTCCAGTGAGGTCCTCATGTCACGCTCCGCCCGCATCGCCGTTCTCGCCGCGGCCGTCCTTCTCGCGGGTTGCTCCCGCGGTGACTCCCCGACCGAGGCTGCGCAGACAGCGCAGTTCGATCAGCCCGTGGAGGTGACCAACTGCGAAACCCTCCAGCGCTTCGAATCCCCGCCTCAGCGCATCGTTTCGATGAACGACCACGTCACAGAGGTCCTCATCGAGATGGGCGTGGCGGATCGGATCGTCGGAATGGGGTATCGCAATGCCGTTCCGACGCCGGAGACCGCCGAAAAGTTCGCGTCGATAGAGGGACTCGCCGACGAGTATCCGACCAAGGAGCAAATTCTCGATCTCGAGCCGGATCTCGTCGTGGGCGGCATGCGCAGCGCGTTCGACGACAAGGAGGGGCGCTCGCGCGCGTCGTTCGCAGAGCTCGACATCCCGACGTTCCTGTTCTCCGAGTACTGCGGCGCAGGTCTTGCCGATATCGGCATGTTGGAGACGGACTACGCGCAACTGGGCGACATTCTGGGCGTGGCCGACGCTGCGCGGGACGTCACCGACGGCGTGGTCAGCGGGCTTGCCGAGATCGACGACGCGCTGGCAGGCGTCGCCCCCACACCCACGTTCTTCTACGATTCGGGCGAGAACGAGCCCACGACGATCGGGAGTGTGGGCGTGGGGCAACTGATCGCCGATCACGCCGGGGCCGAGAACATCTTTCCCGAGGGGGACCGGCCGTACTTGGGTACGACGTGGGAACTCGTCGGCGAACGGGCCCCCGAGGCCATCGTAGTCCTCGATTACGGCGATACGTCCGCGGAGGACAAGATCGACTTCTTGAAGAGTCAGCCGATCATGGCGACGACGCCGGCAGTGCAGCAGGACAATTTCGTGGTCGTTCCGCTCGACGACTGCTTCCAGAGTCCGCGGCTCGTCGGAAGCGCCGAGACGATCGCGCGCTCGCTGCATCCCGATCGCTTCTGATGAGCGCAGTGCTGGACAGGCCCGTCGCGGCCCCGGTTCGGAGCACGCGATCGTCGCGCACCGGCTACTCCGTGATCCTGCTCCTCTCGTCGGCAGCGTTGCTCGCATCCATTGCGGCGGCCGTCTCGTTCGGGTCGGTGCGCATACCCATCGGCGACGTGTGGGCCATAGTCGCGCACCGTCTCGCGCCAGGCGCGTTCGAGTCGTGGTGGACCGAGGCGCGTGCGGCGATCGTCGTCGATTCGCGGCTCCCGCGGTCGTTGACCGCCGCGGTGGTCGGTGCGTCCCTCGCACTCGCCGGCGGTGTGGCGCAGGCGGTCACGCGAAACCCGCTTGCCGATCCATACCTGCTCGGCGTGTCCTCGGGTGCCGGTTTCGGAGTCGTGATGGTGATGACGCTCGGTATCGGCGCGGGTGCACTCGGCGCGTTCACCGTGCCTGCGGCTGCGTTCGTCGGTGCGTTGATCCCGCTGTTCCTGGCGCTCGCGATCGGCGGTCGCTACCCACAGTCGACGGCGATCGTCCTCGTCGGTGTCGCAGTGGGCAGCGTGTTCACCGCTCTCATCACCTTGACGCTGCTCGTGTTCGCGGACGAACGAAGCTTGAGCGGTGTAATGCATTGGCTTGCAGGCGGTTTCGGTGACGCCCGCTGGTCGACGCTCGTGTTCCCCGTGCTGGCGTTGCTCTGCGTAGGAATACTCGTGATGATGAGCGCGCCCAGGATGGACCTGCTCAAAACAGGTGACGACGGCGCGGCCGCGCTGGGTATGAACGTACGTCGGTTCCGGATGATGCAACTGCTGGCCATCTCCCTGCTGGCGGGTGCAGCGGTATCGGTCAGTGGCGGAATCGGATTCGTCGGTCTGCTGGTGCCGCACCTCGCCGGATACGTCGTCGGCACCCGCGCCGTCAGGCTGCTGCCCGTGGCGGCGTTGTTCGGTGCGATAGCCCTCGTCGGTGCCGACACGCTCGCACGATCGATCACACAGAGCACCGAGGTCCCGGTAGGAGTGATCACCGCGCTCGTCGGCGCACCGATCTTCGTGTTCATGCTGTATCGCCGCTACGCACGGGAGATCCGATGAGACTGTCCGTGCGGGAATTGTCCTCGCGACTCGGGTCGCGAGAGGTGCTGCACGGGGTGAACTTCGACGTTCCGCCCGGCGAGGTGCTCGGTCTCGTCGGGCCGAACGGGTCCGGGAAGACGACGGCACTGCGGTGTTGTTATCGAGCTTTGACTCCCTCTGCCGGAACGGTTCTCGTCGATGGCGTCGATGCGCACACCATGAAGCGATCGGAGCTGTCGCGGACGATCGGGGTCGGGACCCAGGAGCCACAGGCATCGGTCGGTCTGACCGTCCGTGAATCCGTAGCGCTCGGCCGCGTGCCGCACCGCGGCTGGTTCGACCGCCCCACCGCGTCCGACGACGACATCGTCACCGCGTGTATGGACCGCGTCGACCTGCTCGCCTTGGACGGCCGCGACGTCGGTGCACTGTCCGGCGGTGAGCGGCAGCGGGTGTCCATCGCGCGCGCCCTGGCGCAGCAACCGCAGACCCTCTTGCTCGACGAGCCGACCAACCACCTCGACCTACGGCAGCAACTGATCGTGATGAACGCGATTCGCGACCTCGCCGCGGACGGGCTGGCCGTCGTCGTGACCGTCCACGATCTGCGGCTGGCGGTGGAGTACTGCCACAGTCTCGCCGTGCTCGACGGCGGGGCCGTGGTGGCGTCGGGACCGACCACCGATGTTCTCGACGATCGGTTGCTTGCCGACGTGTTCGGCATTCGCGCGACCGTCCGAACAGGACCGCCACCCACCATCGACATTCAGGGGCTGGCATGAACGCCTACGCGCTTGCGGCAGAACGAGTCCCGGGTCTGCAGCAGTACATCGACGGGCCGTTCGATCTCTGTGCGACGGTCATGCTCGACGACGACTGGCTGCGGGCGCGGGTCGACGATACCGGCCACCGGTGGCAGTGCACCGACGCGCGGGTCAACGGAACGCTGTGGTGGTATTCGGCCAGCTCGACGATCGCGTTCCTTGCCATCGCCACCGCGATGGTCACGGGTGAGGCAGCAGATCCACGGCTGGACGGCTCGCGCTGCTTCCTGCGTCCGGACGGATATCTGGGTGGAACGGTGTCGGACAGCGTTCTCGAGGTCGCGGCATTGCCCGCGGCAGTGAACGAGACGTTCACCGGCATCGTCGACGCGTTGTCGGCGGCCTCGGGGGTACGCAGGCAAGCGTTGTGGGCGATCGCATCGGATTCGATCGCCAACCGAAGCTTGGATGTCGCTGCTGCGTTGGGTGATCGGTCACTCGGCAGCGACTTCGCAGAATGGCTGATCGGGGAGATGGCCGCGACACTTCCCGCGCCGCGTTTCGTCGACGTCGGTGGACGGCGGTTCACACGGCGTAGCTCGTGCTGCCTCCTCTACGAGACGAGCGGGGCGGACAAGTGCACCAGCTGTCCGCGTCGATCACCGTCGGACAGGCTGCGGGGCCTCGAGGCCGCCGCGCGATACTAGCTGCTGCGCGACATCCGGTGCCGCAGCAGCAGGTACACCGCACGACGCATGAACGACGTCATCAGAGCCTTGGCGTTGCCGATGCGAACGTCGCTGTCGGACAACAACGTCGGGTCACTTGCCTGCAGTGAGCGATGGAAGTCCGCTGCCTGACGTGCCTGCTGTGTCGCCAGTTCCACGCTCCACTGTCCCGAGTTGATGCGGAACGAGGCCAGGGGCTGCGGAATTGCCACGATGTCGCCGCGTAGTGCGACCGCGATGAAGGTGGCCTGGTCGATCAGGTAGGGATGGCTGTTGTCCCACAGTCCGATCTCGCGGAGTTCCGACAGCTTCATCATGACGCCGCCGGGTTCGCCGAAGATGTTGGCACCGGCCCGAACTGCGGTTCTGGCGGCGACTCGACCCGAGACCGTTCCGTGCAGTCCGCCGAGCCCGCGGGCGGCGATGACCGTCTTGCCGTAGGCGTCGATCAGCGTCCGCTGCGAGGCGACCAGAACGGCGGACGGGCTGTCGTCGAAAGCCTGCACCTGGGTGGCCAACGCGGTGGGGGCGATGGTGTCGTCACCGCAGACCAGCTTGATCAGCTCGCCGGTGGCTTCCTCGGTCACGCGATTCCAGTTGGCCTGTGCACCGCCACCGGCCGGGGTGGTCAGCAGGCGAATCCGTGGGTCGTCGAACTTCTGCGCGACGGCGAGGGTTCCGTCGGTCGACGAATGATCGGCGATGACCAGTTCGAAGTCCGTGAACGTCTGGGCGAGAATCGAATCGATGGTCTCGGCCAGGTACTCGGCGTTGTTGTATGCCGGGACGACTACGGAAACACGGGGGGTCATGATGTGGGGGCCTGGCTCTTTCTGCGGAACGAGAAGTCGCGGTAGCCGAAGAAGCTGACGACTGCCATCACGGCTGTGACGACCAATTGTGAAGGGATGGGCGGGAAGTGGAAGACGGATACGGCGATCGTCATCAGGGAGATGTTGGCGACGAACGCGCCGAAGTTCACGACGAAGAACCGCAGCAGATCACGTAGGAAGTGACCCCGCACGCGGAACACCAGGTAGCGGTACATCGCAAACGCGCACAGCACGTTGCAGAGATAGCCGAGCACGATCGCGGCGTGGTATCCGTACTGCTCGCCGATCAGCAACTGCCACAGGATGAACCACGCGGTACCCAATGCGGTGTTGACGCCGCCGACGAGCAGGAACGCGATCTTCTGATTCTTGACGATGCGCATCAGCGGCCCGGGCGCGCCGTTCATGCCGGCCGGGGGAGCGGGAGTCCGTGGTTCGGTCATCGACCGACCCCCAATGCTTGACGCGTCGCGAACAAGGTCGACGCGATGCCGGCGGGCAATGTTCGGTGCGTTCGGCGATCGATCTGTGGCCAGACCGTCGACCGCAGCCGTAGATCGCGACCCTGGAACACTGCGAGTGGGGACGCCGCCAGCACCACGTTCGGTCGACGGCGGAACACCGTCCGGCACGCTCCGAGTATCGAGCCGATGGTGACGGCCTCACCGGAGGCGAAGATCTTGATCGTCGGCGAGAGTCGTTGCGTGGCCGACATGGCGAGGGTGTCGGCGACCATCTCGGCCGCGTCGGACACGTAGAGGTAGTCGCGCAACGTGTCCATCGGGACGTAGATGGAGACGGGGGAGGCCATGAGGTATCCCCGGCACAGGTGCGAGATCAGGCCCTGCGGTTTCGCGAGGTTCTGACCCGGCCCGTAGAGGTTCGCGAACCGGCCGATGGCCACGTTGATGCCGGTGCGTTCACCGAACTCGGTCGCGATGGCCTCGGACTGCAGCTTGGCGAAGCCGTAGTCGCCCAACGGAACCGGGTTCGTGCCCTCGTGATGTGGGGCTCCCGTCGCGCCGGCGTAGACGCCTCCGGCGGACGAGGCGAGGAACACGGTTCCGGTGCCCGCGCGGTCGGCGGCGACAGCCTCGATACGTGCCAGGACGGTGCGGATCAGGCCATTCTCTTCGGCGAATTGTGCTGCGCTGGTTCCGTTCACGCCCGCTCCCGCGGCCCAGATCACGTTCCAGGTACCGTCGGTGAAGGAGTCGAAGAAGTCCGAACAGCGCTGCAGCAGAGCCTGTTCGGCGGACGCTGTATCCGACCACGGGATGGTGCTGGTGTGCACCCGATGCCCACGACGACCGGCCTCGCGGGTCACCGCAGCGCCGAGCAGTCCGCCGCTGCCGACGATCCACGTGTGCGTTGCGGTCACAACGGCGGCGTTTTTTCGGGCGATTCGGTCGATACGGCAGGCGCAGTGCGTCCGAGCGGGCCGTTTCCGGGATCGGTGACGATCAGGTACGGCGGCTTGCCCATGGCCGTCTTGACGTTGACGCCCACGTACTCGGCCACCACACCGAGGGAGAACAGTGTTGCCCCGAAGCCGAACAACAGGATCACCATCGTCGATGCCCAGCCTCGCACCTCGGCACCCGAATCGAAGACGAAGTACGACACCAGTACATACGCCACCAGAATCAGGCCGAGTACCGCGAAGGCGATGCCGATGAAGCTGACCAGCCGCAGGCCCTTGGTGCCGCTCGAGAGCACCATCCGCCAGAAGTGCGAGAGCAAGGTGCGCAGTCGGTAGCCCGATCGACGGTCCACCTCTTCGCGCAACGCCACCGGGCTGGTCGTGACATCGCCTGCGATCCACCCGAGTGCGATGTCCAGGTACGCCTCGGAACCGGCGTAGGCGGCGACGGAGCGACCGACTTCACCGAGCACCAGACGGAAGCTCTGGTAGTCGACGGTGTTGTCCCCGGCCAGAGCCTTGGCGATCAGCCACTTCGAGCCCTTGGAGGCTGCGTTGCGCCACATTCCGTGGGGAGCGACATTGGTGGGCTTGGCGTAGACGACGGTTGACTGCTGGTCGAGGGCGGTATCGAGCATGCCGCCGATGGCCGCTGGGTCGTGCTGGCCGTCCTCGTCCATCGTGACGATCCACTCGCCGCCGCTCGATGCCATACCGGCGAGCGTGGCCGGGTGTTGGCCGAAGTTGCGGCTCAGCCATACACCGCGCACGAACGTGTGCGCTGCGGTGAGCTGCCTGATCACTGCAGCGGAGTTGTCGGGGCCGTGATCGAACACGAGCAGAACTTCTTCGACGACCATCGGACGCCCGAGGGGAGTGTGCACCACCTGGGTCAACGGGATGATCTCGTCCATCAACGCGCTGAGCGTCCGTTCGCCCTGATAGACCGGAACCACGATGGAGATGCGGTGCGGATCAGCAGCAGCGTCGTCGGACATCACGAGGTCTGACCTTATCTGCTGGACGTCGTACTGCCGAACTCCGGAGAATTCGAGCTTCGGCGTCGTCGCACATCGAGCACCACGAGCCCGACCAGGACGATCACTCCGCCCGCCATCGCGGCCAGTCCGAGTCGTTCGCCGGGCGGCCGGAAGGTGATCTGCAGGTCCGCGTTCTCGGTCCCGGGTGGCAGGTCGACGTACAGGAAGATGTCGGCCAGTCCCTTCGTCTGCAGCTCTTCACCGTTCAGTGTCGCGGTGTAGCCGGGCCAGGCCAGACGCGAGAACACGACGCTGCCACCGTTGGGTGCGCTGACGTCGACGTGCTCCGAGTCCGCGTCGGACGATCGGGGTTCGGCCGTGGCGTTCACGGTCGCGACGACGCGGCCCGACGACGCGGGAATCAACCCGTCGACGCGTTCGAGGACGTAGATCTGGCGAGCGGAATCGGGCGTGGGAGCGGTCACCCACATCCAGCCTGCGGGTGCGGGCCGGGAGTTCGCGAGCGGATACTGGTTCTTCTGCAGCACGATTCGATCGAGTTGCATCAGATCGGCGTACGTCTTGCCGGTGTACGGCTCGATCTCGAAGACTCGCTGGAAGGCGTCCGTGCAGGTCGATCCCTCGTGCTCGAAGCACAGCAGGTTGGCGAAGTCGAGATAGCCGACGGGAGTGTAGGCGTTGACGTAGTCCAGGCCCATGATCTTGGCGGAGTTGCCGTACACCTGGGAGTGCCAGGGCAGCCGGGGGTCGTCGGGTCCGTCGGCCTGGGTTTCGGTGAGGGCACGGCTGCCGAGTTGCAGGGTCGCGCCCTGCCACTGCGGGAACTCGGCCTTGGCCTCGGACTGGGACGCGGGCAGCCACCACTTGTCGAAGGGTGGTTCGTAGGTTGCCACCTGGTACATCGCGACCGGTGCGATCGTCACGAGCAGCAGTGCCGCCGTGGCCCGGGTGGAGAACCGGTGGGCCAGTAGCAGCGCGAGTGCGCCGACGAGCAGGATCACCAGCGCCGCGAGGATGTGGCGACCGAAGAACTCCGGGCCCGACGAACCAGCGCGCAGCAGCAGTACCAGCGTCAGCAGGCCGGCCGCGAGCAGCCGTGGCCGCAGCTTGTCCAGAGTTCCGTACCGGCTGATCAGAGTGACCACGAGAATCAGTGCGACGAGGGCGACGAACGGCAGAATGCGGGCGGGCCAGCGGATCGGCCCGATGTCGCTGGGACCTGCGGTGAAGATCAGGGCGAACGCCAGCATGATCAGCGGGGCAGCCAGCTCGCGCAGAGCCGCGGGCACCCGACGCCAGGCGATGAACGCCAGCGCGGGGACGACGAACCAGGCGATGTAGGTGACCGGAGATTCGGTGGTCTCGCCCGCCCAGGATTCGATGCTCGTCACGGCGGTCGGGATGCTCGCGGTGAGCGATTCCGACCACGGAGCCGTCAGGAAGTTGTCGTTGAACGTGCCTTCGTCGCCGCTACGCCAGGTGACCGCGGACGTGAGCACTCCGGGCAGGAAGGTGACGGCTCCGCAGGCCGCGGCAGCGATACCTACCGCGCACACCTTCAGTGCCGGACGCCACAGCCGCTGGAACAGTCGTTCGCCGATGGCGACGGATCCGATCATCACGCCGGCCATCACCGCGGCGTGGACGTATCCCACGCTGATGGCGAGGTAGAGAAAGACGAACGGCACGATCGGGCCGCTGCGTCCGCGGGCGTAGGACACCGAGCTCGCCCACGCGTTCATGATCCACGCGGTGCCCATCAGTGCGGTCACCCACGAGGTGTTCTCGAAGAACAGCGTGAAGCCGACGAACGGTGCGCTGGCACCGGCGACCGCGGCCCAGTTGGCTCGGGCACCGTAGGCGAGAGCGACTCGAAAGACGCCCCAGGCCAACAGAATCGAGAAGCCGAGTTTGACGACCGTGGCCAGCAGTACCAGGTTGTCGATCGACGGCGAGATGTAGTTGATCGCCATTTGTACGGGGTTCCACAGGCCGCCCTGGCCTTCGACGGGATAGTTGCCGGCCATCCACTGATCGAGCACCAGCGAGGGGAATTGCCCGTCGCGCATGATGCGTCCGAGCTGGAGCCAGTTGGGGACGGCACCCGATTCGGTGTCGTCGATGTAAAAGAAACGGGGATCGACGCTGAGCACCAGGAGATAACCGAGGACGACGACTGCAGCGACCGCTGCTCCCCACACGAGGCGCACTTTCCTGCTGTCGGGCAGGGCGGCGCGCACGATCGGGGTATCCGTGGGGGTCAAGGGTCAACTCCGTGAGTTCGGGCAAAGACACTCGACTGTATCTCTCGAGGTGGCCGGGAACCGAAACCGCGGCGTGCGGACGAGCGGTGTCGTCGCCGGTCGACAAGGTTTCCATCGGTCGCGAGAGTCACCGTCGATCATTCGCTCGGATGATCGAGACCATCCGCTGGCCCGATGTGGATCGACCGCCGAGACCGAAGACTGTTCATCATGACTCGATACCACTTCATGGACTCGCTTCGCGGGTTCGCTCTGTTCGGGATTTTGCTGGTCAACGTCCTGGACATCACCGAGATCTCCGCCGAAACAACAGGCGGGGGCTTACTCGACTACACGGTGCAATCCCGGTTCGTTCCGATCTTCACCCTGTTGTTCGGGGTGTCGATGTATCTGATCGCCGACGGTGCCCGTCGACGCGGTGTGGGTGCGTGGCAGCCGCTGATGTTCCGAATGCTCGGACTGGGACTGATCGGGGTGGTGCACTCGCTGGCGTACGGAGGTGACATTCTCCGCGCATATGCGATCGTCGGACTGATTGTGATGCCGTTGATCGTGTGGGCACCGGCCCTCGTCAACGTGGTCGTGGGCTGTGCCTTGACCGTCGCGAGCTTCGGTTTCTTCGGTGGTGGGTTCGACTCGTTGCCGGGTTTGCTGCTCGTGGGGGCGGGCGCCGCGCAGCTGGGAGTACCGGCGATGATGGAGAAGTCCGTGGTGCCGGGGTTGGTGCTGACCTGCGTGGCGGGCGTGGCCGCGATACCGCTGATGATGTCCTACATCTCTGCGGGCGCCGGTGATCCGCGCTTCTCTCTTCCCGGTGCTCGCGCCGGTCTGGCCATGGCGCTGGCATACATCGGCATCCTCGCGCTCGCGTGGCAGTGGGCCCCGACCCGCGCTGGGCTGCGAGCCGTGTTCGATCCACTCGGCAAGATGTCCCTGACGAACTACGTATCCGCGTCGTTCGTCGTACTGGCCGCTGCCTGGGGGTCCGGATTGTTCGAGGCCGAGTCGGTGTACCCCGCGCTCGGCATCGCACTCGTCGTGATCACCGTGCAGTCCGTGCTGAGCCGTATCTGGTTGTGGCACTTCCGCTATGGACCGCTCGAATGGGTCCTTCGGGCTTTGACCTGGCGAAATCGGCCACCCTTCCGTCGCCGTCCGACTCGGACGACAGAACTCGGCGCGGCGTGCGTCTGACGTATCGGTCGGGGGCTGTGCAACCATGGTCAGTGGTCTTCTTGTCGACACGGCCGCACATGTTCATCGCTCGAACTGTCATTACTCGAACCGGATGGGGTACTTCTCGGTATGGACGGCACTGCTCTCGATCGTCTCGGCTCCGCATCGGATGTGTCGGCTGTTGCCGGCGGTGACGGTGAGCCCGAACTGACAGTTCAGAGACTGCTGTTCGACGGTCCGTCGCCCCTGGTCAGTGCCGATATGTACAGCTCGGTCGGCAAGGGCAATGCCGAGCGCACCCGCACGGGCGTTCGTATCGCCAAGCGCAGCGTGCTGCACACCAACAGCTACTTCGGACGGTTCCCGGCCAGCTACTGGCAGCGGTGGACCACCGTCACCGAGGTGGTGTTCCGGGCGACCGTCGCCGGTGCGGGTCGGATCGATCTGGTGGCCACGGACTACAAGGGTCACGAGCGCACGATGGCCAGTACAACGGTCGATTCCGCGAACGCGTCGACCCAATTGGCCGTTCCCGTCGCCACGACGCAGTTCCTCGACGGCGGCGCGCTGTACGTCCGCTTCACCACCACGTCGAGTGAGTTGTCGGTGCAGGACGCGGAATGGACCGTCGCCGCGCCGGAGAAGCTGCGTCCCACCTCGGTGGTGATCTGCACGTTCAATCGCGCCGACGACTGCGCCAACACCGTCGCTGCCATGGCCGACGATCCCATCGCTCTGCTCGGGGTCGACAACGTCTACGTCGTCGATCAGGGCACCGATCAGGTGCAGACGCGCGAGAAGTTCCAGCGCGTCGCGGCCGAGCTCGGTGACAAGCTCGTCTACATCACTCAGCCCAACCTCGGCGGGGCAGGCGGGTTCACCCGTGGCCTCTACGAGGTGCAGGGCAAGGGCGGCGATCCGGCCAACGTGATCTTCATGGACGACGACGTGCTGTGCGAGCCCGAGGCGATAGTGCGCATGAACTCGTTCGCCAACATGACCGTCGAGCCGGCGATCATCGGCGCGCAGATGCTGTACCTGCTGCACCCCGATCGTGTGCATGTCGGTGCCGAGGTGGCCAACCTGCAGAAGCTCGAAGCCGGAGTGCACGTCAAGAACGCGATCTCGGACAAGAGTGCGTTCAAGCGCAAGCGGCAGCAGGACGTCCGTGTCGACGCCGGCTACAACGGGTGGTGGTCGTGCCTCATTCCGTCCGAGATCGTCGGGCAGGTCGGCTACCCGCTGCCACTGTTCTTCCAGTGGGACGACATCGAGTACGGATACCGTTCTCGTGCAAACGGATTCGCTACCGTGACGCTTCCGGGCGCAGCGGTGTGGCATGCCGACTTCGCGTGGAAGGACTGGGACGAGTGGCACCGCTACTTCAACCTGCGCAACGGCATGATCACCGCGGCCCTGCACATCGAACTCGACGGGCGCGCGCTCGCCAAGCAGCTGTTCACCGATCTGCTGCGGTACCTGGTGTCGATGCAGTACGGCATGGCGTACACGCTGATCAAGGCCGTCGAGGACTTTCTGGCCGGCCCCGATCATCTGCTCGACGGCGGAATGGACGCTGCCGGTTCCATCCGGCGTGAACGTGCCGCATACGGAGAAACAAAGCGCCACAACGCGAACGACGTTCCCGGAGTGCGTCCGGCCGACATGTTCATCACTCCGGCGGGCCCACCGCCGAAGAAGAGCATGGAATTCGCAGTCCTGGCCAAGCGCGTGCTCAACCAGTGGCGCGGCACGGTGAATCCCGGTCCTGTTGCCATCTCCGCGGACGACGCGCACTGGTGGCACGTCTCGCTGTTCTCGCACGCGATCGTCACCGATCGCTCGCAGGAAGGCGTCCGAGTTCGCAAGCGGAACAAGGCGCATGCGTCCGAGCTGCTCAAGCGCGGGGTGACCGCACTCAAGCGTTTGCGCACCGAGACGCCGACGGTTGCTGCCTCGTACCGTGCCGCCGTGCCGAAACTGACGAGCCGAGAGAACTGGGCTCGCCTGTACGGCCAGTAGCTATTTCGGGCCGACGACGGGCGCTGTACGAATCCGCACGACGACCTGCTCGTTGTCGGCGGTGTAGCCCAGGTAGTCGAACTCGGTACCGGTGCGTGCGACGAATTCCGTCCACGCCCGGTACTCGTGGTTGCGCCAGCCGGGGAAGTTGAAGTACTCGTCGAACACGATGACGGTGCCCACCGCGAGTCGGTCGGCCACCAGATCCAGCACGGTGACCGTCGATGAGTACAGGTCTGCGTCCAGGTGCAGGAACGCCAACTTCTCGTGGTGACCTTTCAGGAAGCCCGGAAGCGAGTCCTCGAACAGACCGGGGACGATCTGCGCCCCGGGCACCTCGGGGATGGTGTCCTGCTCGAACAATCCTTTCGGAAAGCCCGTACGCCAGGCCTCGGGAAGGCCGGAGAACACGTCGAATCCGGCGACGACGGTGATGTCCTTGCGTGAGCTCAATTCCTCGGCGATGATCTCGAGCGTCGTGCCGCTGGCGACTCCGAATTCGAGGGCCATGCCGCGAATGGAGACCTCGCCGAGCGCGAATCGCAGCGTGGCGTGCGGCCGCAGGAACGTCGGGGCCTGCGGCATCATCTCTTCGGCGAATTCGGCGCTCTGAGCGGCTGCTTCGACGTCGGACGCGTACGGGATGTCGCGACGCATCCGCATTTCGAGGCCGCGGATGAATGCGTGGAGATCGTCGATCTCCCGGCGTTGGCGTTCGAGGACGTCGAGCAATTTCGCCTGCTGATCGTTGGTCTGCTCGGCCAGCTGGGCGGTCTGCTGAGCCAGAACCTCGCCGATCGCTCGTTGAAGCTTCTCCCGTGCCGACGACTTGATGCGATCAGCGAGCTTCCGAGGTTCCGTCATGGGCACACGGTAGCGGTATCACGTGGGTGCGCGCACCCCTTGGAGGCAGCGTCAGGGTCGGCGGAAGTGTTCCCGACGCCCCAGCCCGCGCAACCGGAACCACTCGGCCAGACCCTTCGGGTTGCGGGTGGTGATCAGGAAGAACCAGGTGAAGCGAATCCACTCCTGCGGCAGCAGCTTTCGCATGCCGGGCTGCGACATCAGGTAGCCGCGATTGCGGTACGTGAAGTAGCGCTTGGTCGCGTCGTCCGGGTACTGCGTGTGCATCCGGCCACCGAGGATCGGCTTGAACTCCTCGGCCCCGTTGGGGTGGACGTAGGCCGCAGTGAGGCAGGTGCCGAACTTCAGGCCCGAGCGCTGCAATCGTCGGTGTACCTCCACCTCGTCGCCGCGCACGAACAGCCGTAGATCGGGCACGCCGACCGCATCGATCGTCGACGCCTTGAACAGTGCTCCGTTGAACAGCGACGCAATGCCTTCGAGGAGGTCGTCATCGGGATTCTCGGGGTCGATCAATTCCGACCGCAGCCGACGCCACTCGACGCCGCGACGTAGCGGAAAGGCCAACCGGTCCGGGTCGGCGATGTCGCAGACGACGGGGGAGACCTCGTCCAATCCGTGGGTGAGGGCACAGTCGTAGAGAGTCTCGAGTACGTTCGGGCCCTCGGGGCGGCCGTCGTCGTCGGCGAGGAACACCCAATCCGCACCGAGCGAGAGCGCATACAGAATCCCGAGCGCGAACCCGCCCGCGCCGCCCAGATTGTGCTGCGAGCCGAGATACGTCGTCGGCAGGTCGATCGATTCCACCAGTTCGCGTACGGCCGGCTCGTCGGCATTGTCGACGACGACCAGATGATCGAGCGGACGCGTCTGTGCGCCGATGACGTCGAGCGAGAGAGCCAACAACTCACGCCGTTTGTGCGTGACGATGACCCCGATGATCCGGTCAGGCACCGGCTTGCCCATCCGGTCGTTCCGCAGGCGTCACTCCCGCTGCGTCTTCCCGCTCGATCTCTTTCAGGATCTGCGCGACGTGGTCTCCCGCGTCGTTGCCCTCGTATGCGCGCACCACGTCCTCGATCCCGCCCTGCTGCCGCACCTGACCGTGATCGATCCACATCGCGGTGTCGCACAGCTGAGCCAGGAATTCGTTGGAGTGGCTGGCGAACACAAGGATTCCCGATCGTTTCACCAACTCCTGCAGGCGAAGCCGAGCCTTCTTCATGAATTCCGCGTCGACTGCTCCGATGCCCTCGTCGAGCAGCAGGATCTCCGGGTCGATGCTGGTGACCACGCCCATCGCGACGCGCACGCGCATGCCCGTCGAGTAGGTACGCAGTGGCATGTCGAGGTAGTCGCCGAGTTCGGTGAAGTCGGCGATCTCGTCCATCTTCGCGAGCATCTGCTTGCGGGTCTGCCCGAGGAACAGGCCGCGGATGATGATGTTCTCGTAGCCGGAGATCTCCGGGTCCATACCGACGCCCAGATCGAACACCGGCGCGACGCGGCCGCGGATGGTGGCGCTGCCCCGCGTCGGCTCGTAGATGCCCGAGAGCAGACGCAGCAGCGTCGACTTGCCCGCACCGTTGTGTCCCACCAGTCCGACGCGATCGCCGTCCTCGAGGTTCATCGTGATGTTCTTGAGAGCTTCCACGACGACGACGTCGGAGGAGTTGCGGTCGATGGCCCCGCCGGCCTTGCCGAGGAACGCCTTCTTCAGTGACCGCGTCTTGGCGTCGAAGATCGGGAAGTCGACGCACGCGTCGTGGGTGCTGATGCTGATGGACAACTCGAATACCCCTAAACCCAGTAGGGCACGCGGGCCCGGTACTTCTTGAGTGCGACGATGGCCAGCGCCCATCCGACGACGGTGAAGCCGAGCACGATGTACCAGTGGTACGCCTGCTGATCCTCGCCGATCAATGGGGCCCGGATGATGTCGAGGTAATGGAAGAGCGGGTTGATCTCGACGAGCTTGGCGCGGTTCGCGGCCTCGCCGCCCATGGACTGCAGCCCCGAGGTGGTCCACACGATCGGCGTCATGAAGAACATCAGCGTGACGAAGCTGCCCAGGATCGGGGCGATGTCGCGGTAGCGGGTGGCGATGATGCCGAACAGGATGGATACCCACACCGCGTTCAACAGGATCAGAACCAGCGCGGGGATCGCGAAGATCACGGTCCAGTGCAGCCCGCCGGGCGGCCAGAAGATCGCGATGATGATCACGTAGATCAGCATGTTGTGGCCGAGCAGCAGCAGCTGGCGCCACACCAGGCGATAGACGTGCACACTCAACGCGCTCGGCAGCTGTTTGATCAGTCCCTCGTTCGCGACGAAGA
This sequence comes from Rhodococcus sp. 14-2483-1-2, assembly GCF_002259405.1. Taxonomy (GTDB): domain Bacteria; phylum Actinomycetota; class Actinomycetes; order Mycobacteriales; family Mycobacteriaceae; genus Rhodococcoides. The sequence continues at coordinate 77,102 of NZ_NPFW01000012.1, forward strand.
CGTCTCCGCCTTCGAGAATCGCGGCACTGATGAGGTTCCAGATGATCAGACCGACGGTGACGTGCGGCAGGAACTCGCGCAGATCGATGTTGAGCAGCACCGAATACAGCAGCCCCATGGCGATTGCCTGCACACCGGTGGCGATGGTGATCCAGAACGGACCGATCACCGACCGGCGATACCGCTGCTTGATGTCCTGCCAGCCGAGATGCAGCCACAGTTCGCGCTGGCTGAAACCGGTTCTCAGGTCGCCGAAAGCGCGCCGATAAGTCTGTGAGTCCGAAACCGGAGCAGGCATGTGATCTCCTGCCTCGCTCTCGGGATCCTTCGCTGGTGCCGACACGACGGTCGACACTACCTCTCTTCGGAGACTGCGCTCATTCCGAGCTTGCTACAGATACTGGCCGGTACCGCCGCCGCCGTGGCCCCCGCCACCCTGGCCGCCACCCGGAGCGCCCATCACACCGGGAGGCAACGCGCCCTGCCGCATCTGTTCGAGTTGAGCCCGCGCGGCCATCTGCTGAGCGAACAGGGCCGTCTGGATGCCGTGGAAGAGGCCTTCGAGCCAGCCGACGAGCTGAGCCTGCGCGATGCGCAGTTCCGCGTCGGTGGGGACCACGTCGTCGCCGAAGGGCAGTACCAGGCGCTCGAGTTCGTCGCGCAGTTCCGGTGCGAGGCCCTGTTCGAGTTCGTGGATGGACGACTTGTGGATTTCCTTGAGCCGCGTCCGGCTCGCGTCGTCGAGCGGTGCGGCGCGCACCTCCTCGAGAAGTTGCTTGATCATCGTGCCGATGCGCATCACCTTCGCGGGCTGCTCGACCATCTCCGACAGGCCCGAGCCATCGTCCGATCCGTCGTTCGCGGAGGATCCGGCGGCGCGAGCCGCAGCGGCCGTCGCTTCCTCGCGGCTCAGGGCGAGTGGTTCTCCATTGGGGCCGATCACAACGACATGGTCCTCGGATGCGCCGTTCGGCTCGGATTGAGTCATATATCCATCTTTACGCGTCGCTCGCCGTTGCGCGATCGTCCGGGGCGATTATCCTGGTTCGGTCGTCGGGAACAGTGGAGGCCGGGAGGATCGAGCGTGCGAGGTGGGCAACCGTTCCCTGGGGAAACAGGACGTGGAACACATGCTTCACCGGTCGGCGCTTAGAGTGTCCGGCATGGGTTACGACGTCGCACGAGTGAGAGGTTCCATCCCCTCGCTCGGTGACGGGTGGATTCATCTCGACCCTCAGCTGGGGATGCTGATCCCGGACCGCGTGTCGACCGCTGTGTCCACCGCATTTCGGCACAGTGCCTCCAATCATTCGGCCGGCAACACCTCGGCCAAGCGCAGTGCGGCTCTGCTGGAATCTGCTCGCGTCGCGATCGCCGACCTGGTCGGTGCCTACCCGTCCGGCGTGGTCATCGGCCCGGACCGCGCGACGTTGCTGTCCTGGCTCGCGGATTCGATGAGCTCGCGGCTGGGGTTGGGAACCGGTCTGGTGCTCTCGCGTCTGGACGAGGAAGCGAACGTTGCACCGTGGCTGCGGGTCGCCAGCCGCTCGGGCGCGCACGTGCGATGGGCCGAGGTCGAGATCGATACGTGCGAGTTGCCCACCTGGCAGTTCGACGACCTGATCACCTCCACCACTCGGCTCGTTGCGGTCACCGCGGCGTCGCCGATCGTCGGTAGTGCGCCCGATGTTCGGGTCGCGGCGGACTTGGTGCACGAGGTCGGTGGCCTGATCGTGGTCGACGCGGCCGGAGCTGCCCCGTACGCCCACGTCGACATCAAGGAACTCGGGGCCGACATCGTCGCGATCGACACGGCCGCGTGGGGTGGGCCGTCGGTCGGTGCGCTGATCTTCCGCGACCCGACGCTCCTGGAACAGCTGCCGTCGATGTCGTTGAACCCGTCGGCCAAGGGACCCGAGAGGCTCGAGGTCAGCGCCCATCAGTACGCGTTGTTGGCGGGCGTGGTCTCGTCCATCGACTACCTGGCAAATCTGGACGACGCAGCCACCGGGACGCGTCGCGAGCGCCTCGAACTGTCGATCGGATCGTTGCAGCACTACCACGACGGTCTTTTCGATTATCTGATGAAGGCGCTCGATTCTCTGGACCACGTCATGGTGCTGGGCAACGCACCGACGCGCATTCCCACCCTGAGCTTCACCGTCGAGGGCATGCCTGCGGTGAAGGTGTCCGAGCAACTCGCGCAGGCCAGAATCGGCAGTGTCAGCGGAGTCCACGGTGGCAGTCGGTTGCTCGACGCCTTGGGCGTCAACGACGAGGGTGGTGCCGTCACCATCGGTCTGGCTCCGTACACCACCCGTTACGAAATCGATCAGCTCGTCAAAGCGCTCACTGCGCTCGCCCTCTAGAGCGGCGTAGCCGCCCGCTCACGACCGCCGACCTGCGCGCTACTGGATTCGCAGGATCACTTTCCCTATGGTCTCGGCCTCGTCGAGCATTCGATGTCCTTGCGCTGCTTCGGTTATCGGGATCTCGGCGTGCACGACGGCGGTGACGCGACCCTCGGAGATCATCGGCCACAGGTGTGCGGTCATGTCTGCGACGATGTTCGCTTTGCTCGACGGCCCGGTTTCGGGTCGGCCGCGCAACCCGGCTGCGTGCACCGAGCCTCGCTTGGCGAGGAGTTTGCCGAAGTTCAGCTCACCCTTCACGCCGCCTTGCATACCGATGGTGACGACGGTGCCGTCCATCGCCAATGCGTCGAGGTTGCGGTCGAGGTACTTCGCTCCCATGTTGTCCAGAATCAGGTCGGCACCGTGATCCTGTGTCTGTGAACGGATCTCGGTGACGAAGTCCTGGTTCTTGTAGTCGATCAGGATGTCGGCTCCGAGATCGGCGCACATGTCCAGCTTGTACTTCGATCCGGCGGTGACGGCGACGGTGACGCCCATCTGTTTGGCCAGTTGGATTGCGTGGGTGCCGATTCCGCTGCCGCCGCCGTGAACGAGCAGTACCTGCCCCGAACGCATGTGTGCATCCATCACCAGGTTGGACCACACTGTGGAGGCGACCTCCGGAAGTGCCGCTGCCACATGTAGATCGAGGCCCCGAGGAATGGGAAACAGCTGAGTGGCGGGTACGGCGACCTGCTCGGCGTAGCCACCGCCGGCCAACAGAGCGCAGACCCTGTCGCCGACGTTCCAGCCGCTGACGCCCTCGCCGAGTTCGGAGATGATGCCCGAGCACTCGAGACCGAGGATGTCACTGGCACCCGGAGGCGGCGGGTAATTGCCCTGACGCTGCATCAGATCGGCGCGGTTGACGGCGGTGGCCGAAACATCGACGATCACCTGCCCGCGGCTCGGGCGGGGGTCGGGGACCTCGGTCCATTCCATGACGTCGGGATCGCCGAATTCTCTGAGTGTGATGGCACGCATGTCTCCATAGTGCGCCTCCGGCGCAGTGGCGCGGTCAAGTGCCCTCTGGAGCACCCGGGAGTGGAGCCTGCGGAACTACCTGCAGGCAGAGTCGCACCACTGCCGCAGGCACTCCTACAGGTCCCAGAGATTGATCCCGAAGTCCTCGGCGTGCGTGTCGATCTCGGCGAGTTCGGCGTCGGTGAAGTCCAGGTTCTTCAATGCCGCCACGTTGTTCTCCAGCTGTTCGACGCTCGATGCGCCGATCAGTACCGACGTCACGCGCGGGTCGCGCAGGGCCCAGCTCAGGGCGAGTTGCGCGAGGGATTGGCCGCGAGTGGCGGCGATGTCGTTCAACGCCCGGAGATGCCCGATGTGGTCATCGGTGAGCCAGTCCGGATTCAGCGATTTGCCCTGCGCTGCTCTCGAATTCGACGGGACACCGTCGAGGTACTTGTCGGTGAGCATGCCCTGGGCCAGAGGTGAGAATGCGATGACGCCCGCGCCCACGGCATCGAGGGTGCCGAGCAGTTCGGGTTCGATCCAGCGATTGACCATCGAATAGCTCGGCTGATGGATCAACAGGGGAACACCCGCATCGGCGAGCAGGTCCGCCATCTTCTGCGTGCCCTCGGGCTTGTACGAGCTGATGCCCGCGTACAGGGCTTTGCCCTGCTGCACGGCGCTGATCAGTGCGCCCGCAGTCTCTTCGATCGGGGTGTCGTGGTCGGGGCGGTGGCTGTAGAAGATGTCGACGTGGTCGAGTCGCATCCGGGTCAGCGATTGTTCGAGCGAGGACAGGAGGTATTTGCGGGAGCCGCCGAAGCCGTAGGGGCCGGGCCACATGTCCCAGCCGGCCTTGCTGGAGATGATCAGCTCATCGCGATATCCGGCGAAATCCTCCGCGAAGATGCGGCCGAAGTTCTTCTCCGCACTGCCGTACGGCGGGCCGTAATTGTTGGCCAGATCGAAGTGCGTGATACCCAGATCGAATGCGCGACGTAGGATTGCGCGCTGGTTCATCAGCGGTACGTCGTCACCGAAGTTGTGCCACAGTCCCAGCGAGACCGCCGGAAGTCGGGGGCCACGTGAGCCCACTCGGCGGAAGAGCATGGACTCGTAGCGGTCGGCGGCGGCAACGTACGGCGGGTCGATGTTGGGATCGGTCATTCTTCGACCTTAGGGCGCTGTACCGAACAGGGCCTCGAACCGCGTCAACCTACTCGTGGGTAGATTTCCTGCCTAAGATGACACGCGTGACGGCCGAACTAGCCATTGGTCCCGGGGGGGACCCGCAGTGGCTCGACACTGCGGAAATGAAAGCATGGCGCGCCTATATGGACGGCGGGCAACGATTGATGGGGGTATTGAACAGGGATCTGCAGGATCGCCACGATCTTTCGATGGCCGAATACCGCATCCTGGTGATGTTGTCGGAATCGGTCGACGGCTCCATCAGAATGAGTGAGCTGGCGGACGGTGTCCTGTCCTCCAGAAGTCGCCTGACGCATCAGATCAGGCGAATGGAACTCCAGGACATGGTGTCTCGCAGTACCTGCGTCAACGACGGCAGAGGCGTGCTCGCGGTGATCACCGACGAGGGCCGTCGGCGATTGGCGGAGGCGGCACCCACCCACGTCCGCGGCGTCCGTCAACACCTCGTCGACATCCTCTCGCCTCACGAACTCGAGGTGCTGGGCGACATCTTCGAGAAGGTCGACGCCGCGATGGACGCGTCCGGCTCGACACCGCGACGATGAGGGCTGGACGATGAGGGGCGATTGGGCCTCGGGCGGCCCGGCCGTTTAAGATCGCACACGGAAGCGTGGCAGAGCGGCCCAATGCACTCGCCTTGAAAGCGAGAGACGTGTAAAAGCGTCCGGGGGTTCAAATCCCTCCGCTTCCGCCACATGTTCGTCGTTCGAACCCGGTCCGCCCGCAAGGGTGGGCCGGGTTTTGTTCGCTCGGGGTGCCGCGGAGAGGCGTCGACACCGCCCCGGTCGACCGTGGCCTCGTTCTGCGCTCACAATTGTCGCCATGAGGACGCGCCGCAGTCGACCGCTACTGCACTTGAAGACACGGTTGTGGACGAATCCACCGTTTGCGAACGTCACCTCGCTTGCCTCCGCGGTCGTGGCCGTCAGTGGCGTGCTCGACGCCGTCACCTCCGATCCTGGCGCTCTCGGTCGGTTGTGGACATGGCTCTGGACGGCCGTCGCCGTAGTTGTGGTTCTGATCCCGGCGGCGATGGGTGAGAGGTTTCCGCGGAGCATCGCCTTGCTGGGCTGCGCTTTGTTCATCGGGGTCACATCGGTCCAGATGGCCACATCGACCCAAGGGATCGTCGCGATCAACAACCTGGTTTTCTATCCGTTGCTCGCCTGCTATCTCGGATGGTTCTTCCGTCGTCTGGTCGCCAGGTCGGTTGTAGGAGTGGCGATTGCGGCATCCGGCGTCGGCGTTGCGCTCAGCCCCAGCGGATCGCTGACAGTCACCTGGCTCAATCTGATGCTCGCGTCGCTGTTCTGTCTCGAATCTGCGAGCTATCTCTACCGCCGCTTGCAACGGCAGGTCGAGACGGACTCATTGACCGGGGCTGTGAACCGGATCGGGTTCGAGCGCAACGGAAGTCAGTACCTACGGTGGGCAGAGAAGTCCGGTGCACCTCTGGCATTGGTGATGATCGACCTGGACCGCTTCAAGCGAGTGAACGATGAGTACGGGCACCACGCCGGCGACCGCGTGCTGGCTCGATTCGTCACCGAAGTTCGACGCGGCCTTCGTGCGTCCGATGTGGTCGCGCGCATTGGAGGCGATGAGTTCGCCCTCGTCCTGCCCGGAATCGATGAGGAGAGTGCCCAGAGTCTGGTGGAGCGTCTTCAGTCGCTCACCTCCAGCGCGTGGTCTTCGGGTTCGGCAGTGAGTTCGCGCGGCGACACCATGGACTCGCTTCTGGCTCGTGCGGATGCTCGACTGCTCGAAGCCAAACGAGTCAGTCACTCGGCAAAACCCGACAGATCAGAGCGGCCCTGACCGTCGCGCGCCCTCAGTCCACCGCTCCAAGCTCAATCCGGTCTCGAAGCGTCGCACAGCTTTCGAGATCGGATCCGTGAATTCGATTGCACTGGACAGTAATTGGAGTGGATTCGTGAAATCGTCGACGGCTCGGCCGGTAGCCGTCGGGTAGAGGTCGTCCCCGAGGATGGGTACACCGAGTGAATTCATGTGCAGTCGCAGTTGATGGGTGCGGCCGGTCAACGGTGTCAGTCGGTAGCGACCGAGCCCGTCTCGATGCTCCAGGAGTTCGACGGTGGTGTGCGCGTTGGGTTCTCCGTCGACCTGGTGGGCGGTGAATTGCCCCTTCTCCGAGACGATTCGGCTGCGAACGACGGTGGGCAAGGTCAGCGTGGGGTCATGCAGTGCGACCGCCTCGTACTCCTTGCGCACCTGCCGATCCTGGAAGAGTGTCTGATACGCGCCGCGCAGTGTCGGGTCGATGACGAACAGGACCAGGCCTGCGGTGACGCGATCGAGTCGGTGAGCGGGCACCAATTGCGGCAGGTCGAGTTCGAGTCGCAATCGCACGAGTGCGGTCTGCAGAATATGTCCGCCGCGGGGGATGGTCGGCAGAAAGTGCGGCTTGTCGATCACCAGCAACGCGTCGTCCCGGTACACGATCGAGATATCGAACGGCACAACGGTTTCCGACGGTAGATCGCGGTGGAACCAGACTGCCTCGCCGGGAACGTATGGAGCGTCCAAGGGTAAGGGACCGGCCATGTCGACGATCTCGTCGGCGTCGAACATGGCGTCGATCCGGTGTGGAGGAATCCGGAACTCGGTCGCTGTCAGGAACTCACGGACGGTGCGCCAGGTGCCGTCCTCGGGCATCCGTATTCGCGCGGGATCGAGACCGTGCCGCTTCGCCAGGGGTGGTTGCTGGCGTCGTCTCACCGGATGAGCGTATCCGCCCGCTGAGATCGCACTTGTGCAGACAAATCGGTGCCATCTGTCTGCACAAGTGCGAATTCGCTACTCGCAGCCGATGCCGTCGTCGTCGCGGTCGAGATGAGGCCCGTAGCCGTAGTCGCCTCGATAGACCGGGGCGGCACCGGCGTCGCGCGCCGCATCGCAGTTCTTGTACTGGAACGTGCCGCCCTGACGGGGTGCGGGCGCAGGTGCCGCCAGTGGGGCCGGCGGTGGGGGAAGGAGTACCGGGCAGAACTGGGCCGATCCGCTGCTGCAGAGGAAATCGGTGATCGGGTCGGCCGAGGCGACGGCCGGGGCGGTGACCAGAGCGGCCGCAGCGATCGCACCGCTGATGCCGATCTTGACCAGCAGGTTCTTCGTCTTCATGGAACTCCAATCGAGGGGATGTGTTGTGGAGCTTTCTCGGCCAATTGTTGAACTGTCAATCAAGTCATTCGAGTGACCTACGCCGCGACTCCGCGAACGCGAATGTGTTTGGAACCCGGCGATTCGGCGTATCTACGAACGTATGAGCGAAAACGAGCAGGTCAATCAGAACCCCGAGAAGGATCCCGACGATTGGGTCACCGGCGACGAGCCGATGACCGGCCCACAGAAGAGCTACCTGAGCACCCTTGCGCAGGAAGCGGGAGAGGAAGTTCCCGAGGGTCTCAACAAGGCGCAGGCGTCGGAAATGATCGACAAGCTGCAGGGCGAAACCGGCCGCGGCTGAATCGACGCCGCAGTGGTCCACTCGATGTGACATTGACCCCCGAAAAGTCCACCGAATGTCACATCGAGTGCCCCGCGCGAACGGCGTGTACGAGGACATCCGACCAGGTAGACCGTTATGCCTCGAGTACATGTAACAAAGGATCACGCGGACTTTTGGACCCGCATGTGCGCGGCTATTGTGAGCGAACCCACAGCTTTAGCGTGCGCGCAACTCGGTGGGTACGTTGAGTGACGGATGTTGTTTGTGTTGCGCCCCGTGAGGGTGCGCCGGGGGAGGATGGGCAATCTGATGCACCGCCGAGTGTTGGCAGTAGCGGGAACTGCTCTGGCAGTGTCGCTGCTGGGGTCGGGTCTTGCCGGGGCGCAGCCGCTTCCCGATACCGGCAGTTCCGACGGTGGCGGTGCGGCCCCCGGAATCACAGCTCAGTCCCTGCCTGCTGCGTCGGCACGCATCGATCGTGTGGACATGCTGACCGACCGTCGCGCTGCGGTGTGGGTCGACTCGCCCGCGATGGGACGCGCCATCCAGGTCCAGGTTCTTCTTCCGGCCGCGCAGGCCGTGTCCCGCCCGACGCTCTACATGCTCGACGGTGTCAGCGCGGGCAAAGAATCCGATTACAAGGAAAGCACCTGGACGCAGAAGACCGACATCGTCGACTTCTTCGCGGACAAGCAGGTCAACGTCGTGCTCCCGGTCGGTGGATCGAGCAGCTATTACACGGACTGGAACGTGCCGGATCCGGTGCTCGGCGTGAACAAGTGGGAGACGTTTCTGACGTCGGAGCTGCCGCCGCTGATCGATGCGCGCTTCTCCGGTAACGGCACCAACGCAATCTCCGGTGTCTCGATGGGTGCCCAGGCCGCGATGGACCTGATCACCCGTCACCCCGGCCTCTACACCGGAGTCGCAGGCCTGAGTGGTTGCTACGACAATTCGCAGACCAACTTCAAGGACGCGGTGCGCGCCACCGTCGCCACGAACGGCGGCAACGCGACGAACATGTGGGGCGAGAACACCGATCCCCGGTGGGTCGAGCACGATCCGTCACGTAATGCCGAAGCGCTCCGCGGCAAGGACGTCTACTTGTCCGTCGGCACCGGCCTGCCCGGTCCGTACGAGCTCGGCCCCGGTGGTAGCGGCGTCGAGAGCGCACTGATGGGCGGACCGCTCGAGGCGGCCGCGCTGTACTGCACCACCGTGTTCGATACTCGACTCCGGTCGCTCGACATCCCCGCGACAGTTGTCTACCGCCCGTACGGCATCCATCAGTGGCCGTACTGGCAGGACGACCTGCGTGAATCGTGGCCGACGCTCGAGCGCGCGCTAGGCCTGTAGAGCAAACTTCAGAAATGCGTCGTTCTCGTGCGGGTCGCCGATGGTGACCCGCACTCCGTCGTTTCCGTAGGCGCGCAGCAGTACGCCCTGTTCGGCGGCAGCAGCAGCGAATTCACCCGAGCGTTCGGCCAGCGGCAGCCAGACGAAGTTGGACTGCGATGCACCGACGTCGTAACCGCCCGCCACGAGCGCATCGCGCACACGATCACGTTCCGCGATCAGACCATCGGTGCGAGCCAGCAGTTCCGCCGAGGCATCCAACGACGCCACCGCTGCCTGTTGCGCCACGGTGCTGACAGCGAACGCGATCCGCACCTTCGACAGTGCCGTGATCACCTCGGGATCGGCAATCGCGTAACCCACCCGCAAACCGGCGAGTCCGTAGGCCTTGGAGAACGTCCGCAGCACGATCACGTTGCGTCGTCCGCGTGCCAGCTCCACTCCGTCGGTGTGGTTGCCCGCGTCGGGGCGGGTGTATTCGAAGTAGGCCTCGTCGAGCACCACGAGAATGTTCGACGGCACCGCGTCGAGAAACGCCTCGAGCTTGTCGCGCTGAACGACCGTTCCGGTCGGGTTGTTCGGGTTGCAGACGAAGATCAGCCGGGTGCGGTCGGTGATCGCGGTAAGCATCGCGTCCAGATCGTGCACGTGGTCGGCGGTCAACGGAACCTGCACGGGCGTGGCGCCGGCGACGCTGGTGACGATGGGGTACGCCTCGAACGAGCGCCAGGCGAACAACACTTCGTCGCCGGGACCGCAGGTGATCTGGACGACCTCCTGGCACAGCGAGACGGAACCACTTCCGACGGCCACGTTCTCCGTGGCGACGCCGAGCTTCTTCGCCAGTGACTCGACGAGCGCGGTCGCTCGATTGTCGGGGTAGCGATTGACGCCGCCGACGGCCTCCGCGATCGCGTCGCGCACGCTCGGCAGCGGTCCCTGCGTCGTCTCGTTGCTCGCCAGTTTGATCGCACCCGGAAAGGTGCGGCCGGGAACGTAGGCGGGGATGGCGTCGAGGTCGGGGCGGATGCGCGCGGTCACGGCTGCCATTATGCGCCCAGGTTCGGGGTTGACTTCTACGCGTCCGTGATATTGCTGTGCACGACCGGACCGATCGTCCTATCTTCGATAAGTATGTCGGGAATATTGAGCGACGTCGCAGTTCTTCGGTCCGCCTCCGCGCCCACGGTGGGCGCGGACGACGTGGTGGACACGTCCGCGCACGAATCACCCCCGCGAGAGAAAGTTCCGTTGACGGCCGTCGAACCCGACGGGCCACCTCGCGGCGGAATCGTCGTGCTGCACGAGGCCCGTGAGGTGCCCGAGTCTCTGCTCGACCTGCTGCGCGCACTCGCCTTGGAAGGCTGGCTGGCCGTCGCGCCGAACCTGTTCCATCGAGGTCACGGCGACGACAAGGAAGTATTCGGCGACGACCTCTTCGCGGACTTCGACGCCACCTCCGACTGGCTCGTCCAACGCGGTGTCTACCCCGACTGTGTCGGAGTCATCGGGTTCGACGACGCAGGGACGGCAGCGTTGATCGTGGCCACCAGTCGTCCGGTCGGGGCGGCGGTCAGTGTCGCTGCGGCCGGAATCGTCGAACCGCTCAACTCCGACGCAGTCGCGTTGGTCGAGGCAGCACCCAAGCTGCAGGCCCCCTGGCTCGGTCTCTACGGCGAGGATGACCCGCACACCCCACCCGATCACATCGAAGCCCTTCGCGACGCCGCCACGCGCGCCTCAGTGGCCACGAACGTCGTCAGCTATTCGGGGCTGAAGCATCGAGCCGACCATCCCCGCGAACAACCCGGCAGCTCCGATCACAGCGACCCGGCAGCGGCGGCGCTCGTCGACGCGCAGACCCGAATCTTCGATTGGTTCGACAGCTTCATGCGCTGAAGAGCAACAAGCATCTTTTACGCGAACGCCGCGCGAACCAGAGGCGTCGACCAGCCGTTTTGCCTTCTGGCCTTTGCCGTGTGTAATCTCTTTCCTCGGCGGTCCGAGAGGGCCGGCAGCCTAGGAGGCGTGCCAGAGCGGCCGAATGGGAGTCACTGCTAATGACTTGTCCTTTCACCGGGACCGGAGGTTCAAATCCTCTCGCCTCCGCCACGAACGGTAGATCGTTACCGTTCAGCTAGACCAGTTGGATAACTGAACATGCGCCCGTAGCTCAACGGATAGAGCACTTGACTACGGATCAAGAGGTTAGGGGTTCGAATCCCTTCGGGCGCACAGAAGGAGAAGCCCCGAACTGCAGCGATGCGGTTCGGGGCTTTTTCGTCGGCGTTGTCGCGGCACATTCCAGGTACGACTCGGTGTTCCGAGTTGCCAACAGTCGAAATACGGCGTTACCTGGGCATCTATGACTTCCCGAACTCACATCCCGGTCGGCTCTTCCGACCCTGACCGTCACGAGGTCGACGCCGGGCAGAACGGGACGTCGACCTCCGCCATCCGCCCGCCTCGACTCGACAGAGTGGTCTTCGGTGTCGCAGCCGTCGTTGTGGTTGCCATCATCGTGTGGGGCCTGGTGGTGCCGGACAATCTCGAGTCCGTCTCGTCCTCGACACTGAACTGGCTCGTGACCAACCTCGGCTGGCTCTTCATCCTCGCCGCCACCGGGTTCGTGATCTTCTCGCTTTATCTGGCGGTGTCCAAGTTCGGACGTATCCCGCTGGGTGCAGACGGCGAGAAGCCCGAATTCAAGACCGTCAGCTGGATCGCGATGATGTTCAGTGCAGGCATGGGCATCGGCCTGATGTTCTACGGCGTCTCCGAGCCACTGACTCACTTCGTCACACCGCCTCCGGGAACGGGCGGTGGCGTCGGAACTGCCATGGCCACCACCATGTTCCATTGGAGCTTGCATCCGTGGTCCATTTACGCGGTGATGGGCCTGGCCATCGCGTACGGCACGTATCGCCGCGGTCGCAAGCAACTCATCAGCTCTGCGTTCATTCCTTTGATAGGTCGCCGCGCCGAAGGCCCGATCGGCAAGATCATCGACATCCTGGCCATCTTCGCGACGCTGTTCGGTACTGCAGCATCGCTGGGACTCGGTGCGCTGCAAATCGGTTCCGGATTCGAGGTGGTCGGCTGGATCGGTGAGAGCGGCACACTGTTGCTCGTCGCCATCGTCGCGTTGTTGACGCTGGCGTTCGTGGCATCGGCGGTGTCCGGCGTCTCCAAGGGCATTCAGTGGCTTTCCAACACCAACATGGTGCTTGCGTTGGTCCTTGCCATCTTCGTGTTCGTCGTCGGCCCGACTGTGTTCATCCTCAACATCATTCCGACGAGTATCGGCGACTACGCGTCTCAACTGTTCGACATGTCCGCCCGGTCGGCGGCGAACTCGGATCCCGAGACGGCTTCGTGGCTCTCGTCGTGGACCATCTTCTACTGGGCGTGGTGGATCTCGTGGACCCCGTTCGTCGGAATGTTCCTGGCGCGCATCAGCCGTGGCCGCACCATTCGTGAATTCATCGTCGGTGTCATCCTGATCCCGAGTGCTGTGTCACTGGTGTGGTTCGCGATCTTCGGCGGTGCCGGTATCGGTGAACAGCAGGACGGCATCGACCTCGCGACCCGCGACAGCACCGAGTCGCAGCTGTTCGGAATGCTCGAAAACCTGCCCCTGTTCGGCATTTCGACCGTTCTCGTCATGGTGCTCGTCGGTATCTTCTTCGTCTCCGGTGCCGACGCCGCGTCGATGGTGATGGGATCGCTGTCGCAGCGCGGAACGCTCGAGCCGAGCAAGTGGGTCGTGGTGTTCTGGGGCACGTTGACCGGCGCAACAGCGGCGATCATCCTGTGGACCGGCGGCTCCGACGCGCTCAACGGCCTCCAAACGATGACCATCATTGCAGCAGCACCCTTCGTGGTCGTCATGATCGGACTGTGTGTCTCGTTGTACCGGGATCTCAGTAACGATCCGATGGTTCTGAACCCGCCACCTCACCGCAAGAAAGACAAGGTGGCTTAGGGGCTGCTCGGGATTCCAATCCCTCCGGCGTAGAGACGACGAGCCCCGAACTGCAGCGATGCGGTTCGGCGCTCTGTCGTTGTGCGCGGTGTGTGCGGCCGACTCGGCAGATACTTGGACAATCGAAACAAACCGGGCGTAGGGTTTGCTGAAACCTTGGGGGGAGGGCGCGTGAGCGATCGACCGGACAGAATCTCGAGCGAACGCGGTCGGCTGGGCGGGGTCGGGGCCGATCCTCGACCGCATGCCGTGCCCGCGCGGTTGTCAGTCCCGCTGTTGATCATCGCGGTGACGTTCATCGGCGCGCTGCCGTTCTACGTTCGGCAGCCGTTCGGTTCCGGGGAGTCGGTATCGAGTCCGATGTGGTTCGGCGGATCTGCGTTTCTCGCATCACCGGCAGCGGGTCTCTATTGGCTGATTGCACGGCCGGTGTGCATCGGGGCAGTCGCTCTCTACTGCACATGGAGTGAACGTAGATCGGGCACCGAACTGCGCGTTCGTGTCTGGCTCGCGGTCAGTGTTGGATTGTGTGTTGCCACGGTCGTTGTCGTGCAGGGCGGACTGCTGTTCTACATGGGCAACTTGACGATTCGTGGACTTCTTCCGCTGTTGACCATGTCGGTAGCGGTGTTGGTCTGGGGCGTTGCTCTGCGGTCGCGAGTAGTGGTCGCAGTAGGAGTCGCGGCCGTCGCGGCGAGTCTGGTGTCGAACCTCTACAACGTGGAGAATCTTGTGCCACAAACGCTTACATTCGACAGCCGCTACAGCTTGTGGTCGAACATCCTGCTGACGGCGCTCGTCTTCGTCGTCGGGGCAGCCGCGTCCGTGATCGGCGAGCGATCCAAGCGCTGACTTCCTGCAATTCGATCGGCCGTACTCAACGGCTACCTCCTGCGGGAGTTGGAGCGGGCGAGCACGGCCCACAGGAGTTCGTACAATCCGCACAGGGCAACACTCGTCAGAGCCACCCACCAAGACCCGACGTCGTACACGACGAAGGCAATCAACTGATAGATCACCAGGCATCCGAAAAACACTCGCCACCAACGCTGCTTGCGCTTTTCGGATCCCGAAGTCGACTGCTCCACGTAGTCGACCGGTCGCATGGGTTCCATCCCTTCACGGTCTCATGCGTCGGCCGGTGGCGCTACAAGAATTGTCTTCGGCTATCCCACAGACGCTTCGGCGATGAGTGCCGCGGCAAATATCAGCAGGACGACGCCTACCCCGAGTTCGAGGTTGGCCAATCCTCGTGTCCCGAGGTTCCGAAATGCCCTGACACCGAACAAGACCAAAACAGGTAGATAGAGGATTCCGACGAGGACGTCGAGAGTGCCGAGGATGCCGAGTTGCATTGCGATCGGCCACGAAGACGACCGGTCGACGAACTGGGGTAGGACAGCAACGAAGAACAGGATCACCTTCGGGTTCGTCAGATTGGTGGCCAACGTCGTGCGGAAGGCGCGTGTGATCGACACGGGCGAGTTCTCGGTATCGAGTGAGCTCGAGTCGCGCACTCTCATTCGCCGACTCTCTGTCAGCGCTCGAACACCGAGATAAGCGAGGTACGCGGCACCGATCAGCGCGAGAACGGTGAGACTACCGGGGACGGCGACGATCAACGCCGACAAACCGATTGCACTGATGAGAAGGTGCACGGTGAGTCCACTCAACGCGCCGGCTGCCGCTGCCATCGCAACGAGCCGTCCCCCGACACTCGACCGCAGGATCATCACGGTGTCGGGTCCGGGGGAGACGTAGCTGGCGAGCACGAGAGACAGGAACACGGGCCATTGAACGGTCACGGGTGCTCGTGGCCTTTCGTCATGGAATGTCCTTTCTGGTCACCTCTGCGAACTGCAGTGCGGTCGCCGCTCGGTGAAACAATCGAGTCATGGCAGCCCCAAAATGGACTGCTCCGTCTCGACTTCGTCTGCGATCATCACCCCGTGAAGATCGTATCGATCAATGCATGGGGCGGTGCCATGTACGACGAGCTCATCGGATGGCTCAGAACCGTCGACGCCGACGTCCTGTGTCTTCAGGAAGTCACGCGCACGCCACATCGGTCAGGTTGGGCGACTTTTGCCGACGGTGAGCGCACTCTGCCGCAGCGGTTCAACCTGTTCGACGACGTGTCGGCCGCACTGCCCGGATACACGCCGTATTTCGTAGCCAACGACGCCGGCCCTGTCACCGACAGTGACGGCGTCGAACTGAGGCAGGACTTCGGGATCGCGACCTGGGTTCGTGACGACGTTCCCGTCGTAGGACTCGACGCGCGGTTCGTCCATTCCCGGTTCGTCGATCACGCCGAGTGGAGCGTGGACGATCGTCCACGAGCGGCGCTGACGGTCACCGTTCGGGATCGCCTCGCAGGTACCTTCGTCTCCGTCATCCAATGTCATGGTCTGCGCGATCCAGCAGGGAAGGGCGACAGTCCCATTCGGCTGGAGCAAGCAAGGAAGTTGGCGGAGATCGTCGAGCATGTTCGTCCGTCGGCCGACGTCGTTGTGCTCTGTGGCGACCTGAATCTCCTGCCGACGAGCAAGACATTCGCTGTGCTTGCCGACCACGGAATGACCGACCTCGTCGGAGATGCCGATACACGAACATCGAGCTATACGAAAGACATTCGGAGCGCCAGCTATCTGCTGGTGTCTTCACCGACTGCCGTACGAAGCTTCGAGGTCATCGCCATGCCGGAAGTGTCCGATCACCGAGCGATCTCGGTGAGTATTCGGTGCGCAACGACATCGAGCCACCGGTGATCGGCGGAATCGGCCGTTCGTGTCATGTCGTGCCGACCCCGCCGAGGACCGCGTCGACCAGATTTTCGGCGTAGACGCGGTCGGTCTCGGCTCGATCGGCATCGGTGCGATGCGAGAAGATGACGTGGCTGAACACCGCTCCGGTCACCAGTTCGAGGATTCGGGTGGTATCGGCGGACTCCGGCAACTCACCTCGAGTCTGAGCTCGATGAACGATGAGGCGCGCTGCGACCAGTCGGCTCCGGTTGAGAGTGTCGATCATGTGTCCGAGAAGATCGGGGTGCACCCGCGCATCGAGGGCGACCCTCAGACTGACCAGACCTGCTGTCCCTCGGTAACCCTGCAGAAGCTGCACTGCGAGTTCGACGAGATCCGCCCGCAGCGTGCCGAAGTCGATCGGCGACGCGAGTGGACTCCTGGCTTCCAGCGCATCGACGACCAAGGCCCCCTTCGATTCCCAGCGACGATAGAGCGCGGCCCTACCGACCGAGGCGCGGCGGGCAACGGCGTCGAGTGTGAAGCCGGACCACCCTTTTTCCCAGTACACCTCGAGCACCGCGTCGTAGACGCGGTCTTCCAGATGCGGATCGCGAGGACGTCCTCGTCGGCTCTTGGCTTCGTCGGTCACCCCCGGATTGTCGCACCCGGTGGCATTGCGGACAATCTCTGTCTGTAATAGGTTTGCTTTCATGAGTTCTGTACGGCACGAGGCGTCGACGGTGGATCCGACACGCATTCCGGTGATCGTGGCAATCGGTGAAGCAAGCGGCCGCGGCGAACCCATGAGCGTCGAACCCATGGATCTGATCGCACTCGCTGCGACTGCGGCACTTCAGGACTCGCTGACGTCGGACCCATGGATTCGCCGCGCGGACAGCATCGCGTTCTGTCATGTCGCCAGCTGGGCCTACGCCAGTCCCGCCGCTGCGCTGGGACGTAGATTCGGTGCCACACCGGCAGATCTGTTCGACGCTCCGATCGGTGGGCAATGGCCTGCCCGACTCCTCGATCGCGCGGCCGCGCGCATCGCCTCCGGAGAGTCGACGGTTGCGGTGATCGCGGGCGGTGAAGCCCAGGCCTCGATGAGCGCGCTGGTCAAGGCCGGACGAGACCCCGTCGAGGACGGAGGGTGGAGCACGGATCCGGGCGGTCCGCCCACCTTCGATCTCGATCAACTCGGCAGCGCTGCAATGCAAGAAGCCGGTCTGATCTCACCGGTTCGGATCTATCCGTTGTTCGAGAGCCGCTTTCGCTTCGAGGCCGGCATGGATCCGGCAACGCGGCAGGCCGAGTGCAGCGAGCTGTATGCGACCTTCTCCGTTGTGTCCGAGAAGAATCCGTACTCCTGGAACGGCACAGCGCGGACGGCTGTAGACATCGGAACGCCGTCGCCGAGAAACCGCATCGTGTGCGAGCCGTATCCGCTGTCGATGAACGCCATGCCGTTCGTCGACCAGGCGGCGTGCATCGTGGTGACGAGCTTGGCCGAAGCTCTCGAACGCGGTGTGCCCAAGGGTGACATCGTGTACGTCTGGGGCGGTGCCGGTGCCGAGGACACGGTCGACATTCTCGACCGCAGCAGTTTCGGCCGGTCCCCAGCGATGGAAGACGCGATGGATCGCGCGTTGTACCGAGCGGAGATCGGGGTCGAGCAACTGGACGTGTTGGACGTCTACAGCTGCTTCCCGATCGTGCCGACCCTTGCCACATGTCACCTCGGAACGCCGAAGTCGTTGATTCCCACAGTGACCGGTGGCCATTCGTCCTTCGGTGGGCCTCTCAGCAGTCATTCGTTGCATTCGATCACCGCATCCGTTCGGGAGATTCGGGGCGGGAAGAGTTGTGCGCTGGTGCACGCGAACGGTGGCTATCTGACCTACCACCACTCCGTGCTGTTGGGCGCCGACCAGCATCCGCTCGGCTACATCGGAAATCCCGAACCCACAGTGCTGACGCCGAATCCGCCGCCTCGCGCACCTGTCGAGGACGGGGATCTCGTGGTGGAGACTGTCTCCGTCGAGCATTCACGGCAGCAGGAACCGAACCAGGCATTCCTCGTCGGGAGGGACGAACGCGGACGACGCGTTGCCGCACAGACGGTGCCTGGCGATACGGCCAGTGCGCATGCGTTGTCCCTCTATCGGAGCGAACCTGCACGCGAAATCATCGGAGCAACAGTCAGTGTCGAGTCGAACGAGGGGAACATTCGTGTCCGACGCCGATAGCATCGAACCTGTTGTACTGACGAGGCGAAAAGGTCATGTTCTCGTCGTCACGATCAACCGACCGAAGGCTGCCAACAGCATCGATGCACGCGTGCACACGCTCCTCGGGCAAGCCTGGGAGTCGGCCGAGGCGGACCGTGACATCCGTGCCATCGTGTTGACCGGTGCGGGATCGTCGACCTTCTGCGGGGGTGCCGATCTGAAAGCCCTCGGCACCGGAGGCCCCGGCGCGGTGACCCCGCCCGAGACCGAGCATTGGGGATTCGCCGGGATTGTCCAACATCCGATTTCGGTTCCCGTCATCTCGGCGGTGAACGGGTCTGCGATGGGAGGCGGAACCGAGATCGCTCTGGCCTCGGACATGGTCGTCGCCTCGGACACGGCCATATTCGGCCTACCCGAGATTCGCCGTGGACTCGTCGCCGGTGCAGGTGGTGCCTTTCGACTGATGTCTGCGGTACCGGAACACGTTGCGCTGGAAATGATCTTGACCGGACAGCCGATCTCCGCGCAGGAGGCCGCCCGATGGGGGTTGGTCAACAGGGTTGCCGCACCCGACGACGTCCTCGATACCGCACTCGGTCTCGCTCGCCTGTGTGCGGAGGGTGCGCCGCTCGCCGTGCGCGCATCCAAGCGTCTCGCTCGACGTATCTCCGACGGCACCATCGCGCACGAGGAAGATTCATGGCAACAGAACCGTCAGGAGTTGGATCGACTCGCCACCACGCAGGACGTCGTCGAAGGAATCACCGCATTCCTGCAGAAACGCACTCCGACATGGACCGCGCGGTGAGTGGACGATGCCCGCGACCACCTATGACGCCGAGAACGGAATGGATGTCCGAGGGGCGGTGAGCCAGCTACCGGGGTTTCTGTGATCGCATGATCCCATGCGTACCTCGACATCCACCCGCCTGCTCATCGCGATTGCAGCGGCGACGTTGACCGCAGGCGTTGCCTGTTCTTCGACGACCACCACCGAACCGCCGCAGACAGCCGCGAGCGCCGCCCAGTCCACCACCGAACAAGCCTCGGCCGAACAGAATTATGTCGATCTCGAGGCCAGGGACACCGCGCGTCTCGGTGTCAGTGCCGTCGATCTCGGCTCCGGTTACACCGAAAGTCATCGCGGCGACGAACGTTTCGCGTTCTGCTCGACGTTCAAGGTGTATGCCGTCGGTGCCGTACTCGCCGCCGTGGATGCTGGCGCACTGCAGCTGACCGACACCAGAACGATCACCGCCGAGGACAAGGTGCCCGAGTCTGCTGTCGACTGGGAACCAGGATCCGTTGTCACGATTGCAGATCTGGCGTCGGCCGCATTGACCAAGAGTGACAACACCTCCGGCAACCTTCTGATCCGCGAGGCCGGTGGAACTGCGGCACTCACAGAGTTCGCGCGCTCGCTGGGCGACACCGAGTTCCGGCTCGATCGCACCGAGCCGGAACTGAACACCGCCATACCTGGCGATCCACGCGACACCACGACACCGAACTCGATGGCCGCCGGCTACCGAACCCTGCTCGACGGCGACGTACTCACTCCGGCCTCCCGCGATCGACTGCTGGCGTGGATGACCGACACCCAGACTTCCGACGGCCGGTTCCGCGCCGGAATCCCCGAACAGTGGACCTCGGCAGACAAGACCGGCACGGGCAGCTACGGCGTCTCGAACGATGCGGGGCTGCTACTCGGTCCGGACGGGCAGAGGATCCTGCTGGTCGTGCTCAGCGCGACGACGTCGGGGGTGGAAGACTCGCCGGCGATGAACTCGTTGGTAGCCGACGCGACCAGAGCAGCCGTGGAACAGGTGGAGTGAATCAGCTTTCGGCGCGGCGGACGGCGTCGACCAGTGGGATCAGATCCGACTCGGTCGACGCCTCGTCGAGAGCCTCGCGTAGCGCCGAATCGTTGGTCGGTCGAGCTGCCTCGAGGAGTGCAAGTCCTTCTTTGCTGACGTCGGTGTAGATGCCGCGGCGATCGGTAGGGCACAGGTACCGCGTGAGCAGCCCACGATCCTCGAGGCGTGTGACCAGGCGAGTCGTCGCACTCTGGCTCAGGACGACGGCGTCGGCCACCTGTTTCATCTGCAGATGCCCGCCCTCCCCGTCGTGCTGCCTGCCCAGGACGTCGAGCAGCCAGTACTCGCGCGCGCTGAGATTGTGGTTGGTCTGCAGCGCGCGCTCGATGCGGCTTTCGATACGTCCGTGCAGGACCGCAAGCGCAAGCCAATTCTGCGCAAGGGCAGTCAGGGCGGGGTCGTGTGCGCTCATAGGTCGTGCCTCTCGATACCTGTACTCGTGACCACCCACCATACCGCGCTGGCAATTAACGGCGCGTGCAAGTACTGGGGCTAGGAGGGGGAACTGCGCGCGACGATGCGTCGAGCATGCGCGAGCACCGGGGCATCGACCATCTGGCCACGGAAGGCGAAGACACCGCGATTGTGTGAGACGGCGTCGAGCACGGCGATGGCCCAGTCGATTTCCTCGACGGTCGGCGCATAGGCCTCGCGAATGACGGGGATGTGGCTGGGGTGAATGGCCACCTTTCCATCGAAGCCGACGGCCACGGCATCGTCGGCTTCCGCACGGACACCGTCGAGATCGGGGATGTCGAGGAACACCGAATCCAACGCGAACAGCCCGCGTGCCTTGGCTGCGAGCAAGGTCTGCGACCGAACGTGCTGCGCCACAGCACGATACTGCCCGTTGGAGAGCCTGCTCGAGTTGCCACCCATGGCGGCAACCAGGTCCTCGGCACCCCACATGGCACCGATGGCGTTGTCGGCGGCGAGGGCGTCGAATACCGTCATCGCGCCGAGCGGGGACTCGATCAGCGCGACGACATTCAGTGGAGCCAGAGCCGCGATCTGTTCTGCCGATTCACATTTGGGCAGCATCACGGTGGTGTACTCGGTCTGCTGCAATGCCGCGAGGTCCGCGGCCTGATCGTCGGTGCCGTGCGCGTTGACTCGGACTATGGTGCGCGCCGGGTCCAGAGAAGTGGCGGCCACGGACTCACGAGCGCCCGCTTTGTCGGCAGCGCCGACGGCATCCTCGAGATCGAGAATGACCACATCCGCTCGTGCTGCGGCCTTGTCGTACCGCTCGGGTCGGTCTGCCGGGCAGAACAGCCACGCCGGTCCCGGCGGAACCCAGTTCACGACGCCTCCTCCGGTGGTTGCATCCGGACGAGTGTCTTGCGGACGGCGATTGCGACGACGTCCCCGTGCTGATTTCGACCGGTGTGCGTGAACGTCACGATGCCCTCGCCGGGGCGAGACTTCGATTCGCGCTTGTCCGAGATCACGGTCTCGGCGTAGAGGGTGTCGCCGTGGAACAGCGGCTTGGGAAACGACACCTCCGAGAAGCCCAGGTTCGCCACGATGGTGCCCTGGGTCAACTGCGTCACCGACAGTCCGACGAGCGTGGACACGGTGAACATGGAGTTCACCAGTCGTTGCCCGAAAGGTGTTGTCTCGCTGTAGGCCGCGTCGAGGTGCAGGGCCTGGGTGTTCATCGTCTGCGTGGTGAACAGCGTGTTGTCGGCCTCGGTGATGGTGCGGCCGGGTCGGTGCTCGTACACGGTGCCGAGTTCCATCTCCTCGAACCACAGGCCGCGTTGGCGAATTCGTTTGTCGCTCACAGTCCCAGGCTCCGGGCGATCAGCATCAGCTGAACCTCGGTTGTGCCCTCACCGATTTCGAGGATCTTGCTGTCCCGGTAGTGGCGAGCGACGACGTACTCGTTCATGAAGCCGTATCCGCCGTGGATCTGCGTCGCATCGCGCGCATTGTCCATGGCGGCCTCGGAGGCGACGAGCTTGGCGATCGACGCGGCCTTCTTGAACGGCTTGCCCGCCAACATCAATGCCGCGGCGTCGTAGTACGCGGTTCGAGCGGTGTGGGCGCGGGCCTCCATGCGGGCGATCTTGAACGAGATCGCCTGATTGCGGGCGATAGGGCTACCGAACGCCTCACGCTCTTTGGCGTACTTCACGCTTTCGTCCACGCAGCCCTGCGCCGCACCGACCGACACCGCCGCGATCGCGATCCGGCCTTCGTCGAGGATGTGCAGGAAGTTCGCATACCCGCGACCTTCCTCGCCGAGCAGATTCTCCTGCGGCACGCGCACATCGGTGAAGCTGAGCGGGTGTGTGTCCGACGCGTTCCAGCCGACCTTGTTGTAGGCAGCCTCTGCGACGAATCCCGGGGTATCGGTGGGGACGAGGATCGACGAGATCTGCTTGCGTCCGGTCGCTTCGTCGACCCCCGTCACCGCGGTGACGGTGACGAGCTCGGTGATGTCGGTGCCGGAGTTGGTGATGAACTGCTTGCTGCCGTTGATGATCCAGTCACCACCGTCGCGTTTGGCGGTGGTCTTGGTGCCGCCCGCGTCGCTGCCGGCACCGGGCTCGGTCAGACCGAACGCGGCCAGGGCCTTGCCTGCGGTGAGTTTGGGCAGCCACTGCTGCTTCTGTGCGTCGTTGCCGAAGCGGTACACCGGCATGGCACCGAGCGAGACGCCGGCCTCGAGGGTCATGGCGACACTCTGATCGACCTTGCCGAGCTCCTCGAGCGCCAGGCACAGCGCGAAGTAGTCGCCGCCCATGCCGCCGAACTCCTCGGGAAACGGTAGGCCGAACAGGCCCATCTCGGCCATGCCTGCGACTACCTCGTACGGAAAGGAATGCTCGGCATCGTGTTTCGCCGAGACCGGCGCGACGACCGTCCGGGTGAAGTCGGCAACGGATTTGACCAGTTGCTGGTACTCGTCGGGCAGATTCGACGACGACAGGTGCTCGGTCATGGCTGGTCCTCTTCGGTGTGTGTGGGAACGATTCGGGCGAGGATCTGATCGACGCGGACCTGATCGCCCACTGCGACAGTCAGTTCGACGGTGCCGTCGATCGGGGTGGTCAGGGTGTGTTCCATCTTCATCGCCTCGACGACGACGATGGCCGTGCCCGCGGTGACGGCGCTGCCGGTGGTGGTTCCGATCGCGATGATCGAGCCCGGCATCGGCGAGAGGATCTCGGCGTCACCGGAATGGGCATCGTCCTCGCGGACGCTCGCCTCGGCAATCCGATCGATGCGCCAGGTGCCGCGAGCACTGGAAACCCAGGTGGCCGAGCCGTTTCGGGCGAAGGTCATCGATTCGCGGAGACCGTCGATCACCAGATCCACGGAATCCTCGGTGGCCGTAGCCCGGAGGGTGCGCGGCGATCCCTCGTCGACGACGACCGTTGCCGTGCTCGCTGTACCGGTGATGGCCACATGCGCCGTCCGACCGCCGGACGCGAGGCGACGATGGAACGGAGCTTTCGCGCCGACTCGCCAACCCGATGGTGCTGCCCAGATGTCCTGTCCCGCGGCCTGCCACGCGTCGAGCCACTGCACTGCGGTGGCGGCGATCAGCGCCTCGTCGGTCGCCTCGGCGGCCACGAAATCCTCGACGCGACGGTCGAGTAGGCCGGTGTCGAGATTGCCGGCACGAACATCGTTGTCGGCGAGCAGGAACCGTGCGAACTCGATGTTCGTGACGACACCGAGTACGGCGGTGTCGGCCAGTGCACGATCGAGACTGCGCAGTGCGGTCGCGCGATCGGGTCCGTGTGCGATTACCTTCGAGAGCATGGGGTCGTAGTTGCTGCCCACCTCCGTTCCGACGGCAAGGCCGGAGTCGACGCGAATTCCCGGCGCAGATGGCTCGCGCAATCCGACGACGGCACCGCCGGTGGGGAGAAATCCGCGGCCGGGATCCTCGGCGTAGACGCGGGCTTCGATCGCATGTCCGGTGAGCGTGATGTCGTTCTGAGCGAGAGTGAGGGGCTCGCCTGATGCCACCCGGACCTGCCACTCGACGAGGTCGAGGCCGGTGACCATCTCGGTGACCGGGTGCTCGACCTGGAGACGAGTGTTCATCTCCATGAAGAAGAACTCGTCGGGGCGCTCGGCCGAGACGATGAATTCGACTGTGCCGGCACCGGAGTAGTCGACACTGCGGGCAGTGTTGCAGGCGGCCTCGCCGATGCGTGTCCTGGTTGCGTCGTCGAGCAACGGCGACGGTGCCTCCTCGATGACCTTCTGGTGCCGCCGCTGCAGGCTGCATTCGCGTTCGCCGAGATGGATGACGTTTCCGTGCCCGTCGGCGAGGATCTGGACCTCGATGTGCCGGGGCCGCAATACGAATCGTTCGAGAAACAGAGTGTCGTCGCCGAACGAGGAGGCCGCTTCACGACGTGCGCTGGTCAGCGCTGCCGGTAGGTCCTCGGCGCGCTCGACCAGACGCATACCCTTGCCGCCACCGCCCGCGGACGGTTTCACCAGGACGGGGAAACCCACATCCGGCGCACCTGCGATGAGGTCCTCGTCGGACAGTCCTGGGCGCGAGATGCCGGGCACGACCGGGACGCCGAAGGCGCTGACCGCGGCCTTGGCGGCGATCTTGTCGCCCATCACCTCGATAGCCTTGGCCGGCGGCCCGAGGAAGGCGATTCCGGCTTCGGCACAGGCGGTTGCGAACTCGGAGTTCTCGGACAGGAAGCCGTATCCGGGATGAATTCCCTGTGCTCCGGCGGCTTTCGCGGCCGCGATCACCTTGGCGATGTCGAGGTAGCTCTCGCGTGCGTTGGCGGGGCCGAGTCGTACCGCGGTGTCGGCCTCGTGGACGTGGCGGGCGTCGGCATCGGCGTCACTGTAGACGGCAACGGTGCGAATTCCCATGCGGCGCAGCGTTCGTGCCACCCGCACAGCGATTTCGCCTCGGTTGGCGATCAGAATGGTGTCTATCGTGGTCATGTCCGTCACATCCTGAAAACGCCGTAGGAGACCGGCTCGAGCGGCGCATTGGCGCACGCCGAGAGGGCAAGTCCGAGAACCTGCCTGGTGTCGGCCGGGTCGATGATGCCGTCGTCCCAGAGGCGGGCCGTCGAATAGTAAGGGTTGCCCTGGCTTTCGTACTGGTCGCGAATCGGAGCCTTGAACGATTCCTGGTCGTCGTCACTCCAGGGTTTGCCTGCCGCGTCGAGTTGTTCGCTGCGCACCGTGGCGAGCACCGAGGCCGCCTGCTCGCCGCCCATCACCGAGATTCGCGCGTTGGGCCACATGAACAGAAAGCGTGGTGAATAGGCTCTGCCGCACATCGAGTAGTTGCCTGCGCCGTAGGACCCGCCGATGACGACGGTGATCTTGGGGACACGGGCACATGCCACCGCGGTGACCATCTTCGCGCCGTGCTTGGCGATGCCGCCTGCCTCGTAATCGCGGCCGACCATGAACCCGGAGATGTTCTGCAGGAAGACGAGCGGAATGCTGCGCTTGTCGCACAGTTCGATGAAATGCGCGCCCTTCATGGCAGATTCGGCGAACAGCACACCGTTGTTGGCGACGATTCCGACGGGATGGCCGTGGATGTGGGCGAATCCGGTGACGAGCGTCTTGCCGTATTCGGCTTTGAACTCGTCGAATTCGCCCGCGTCGACGACGCGGCCGATCACCTCACGCACGTCGTACGGAGTGCGGGGGTCGGTGGGGACGACGTCGTAGAGCTCGGTCTGGTCGGCTACGGGGTCACGCGTCGTGACGACGTCCCATGGCCGTGGTGTCCGGGGCCCGAGGGTGGAAACGATGCGACGGACGCGGTGCAGTGCGTCTCGATCGTCCTCGGCGAGATGATCGGTGACGCCGGAGATTTTGGAGTGCAGATCACCACCGCCGAGTTCTTCTGCGGTGACGACCTCTCCGGTCGCGGCCTTCACCAGTGGCGGGCCGCCGAGGAAGATGGTGCCCTGGTTCTTGACGATGATCGCCTCGTCGCTCATCGCCGGTACGTAGGCACCGCCTGCGGTGCACGAGCCCATGACGGCGGCAATCTGCGCAATTCCCTTGGCGCTCATGGTCGCCTGATTGAAGAAGATGCGGCCGAAGTGGTCGCGGTCGGGAAACACCTCGTCCTGACGCGGGAGGAACGCGCCGCCCGAGTCGACGAGGTAGATGCACGGCAGGGTGTTCTGCAGTGCGATCTCCTGCGCGCGCAGGTGCTTCTTCACCGTCATCGGGTAGTACGTGCCGCCCTTGACGGTGGCGTCGTTGGCGACGATGACGCATTCGCGCCCGGAGACGCGCCCGATGCCGGCGATCACTCCTGCGCCGGGGCACTCGTCGTCGTAGAGACCGTTCGCGGCCAGTGGCGCGATCTCCAAGAACGGGCTGCCGGGATCGAGTAGCTCGTCGACGCGGTCGCGGGGGAGGAGTTTGCCTCGTGCGATGTGGCGTTCCCGGGATTTTTCGCTACCGCCGAGCGCCGCCGCGGCGAGCCGTTCGGCCAGCTCGCCGGTGAGACGCTCGTGATCTGCCCGGTTGGCAGCAATATCGATTGCCATGAGGTGCACGCCTTAGGGGTTGGACGCCGGTGTCACAGGAGTTCAGTTAATGGTTGATAACTGACATCATAGTAAACTACGATTAACTGAGAGTCCAGGGTCGAGGGGGAGCCAGTGCAGGAGTTGGAGGCAAGGCCGACGACGGTGCGCGAGCAGCGCAAGGCCGAGCGTCGACAGCAGTTGCTCGATGCTGCCGCATCACTGTTCGCCGAGCGCGGCTTCACCTCGGTGCGACTCGAGGACTTGGGCGCGGCAGTCGGCGTCAGCGGACCGGCCGTCTACCGACACTTCCCGAACAAGGAGGCAGTGCTCGTCGAGCTGATGGTCGGAATCTCGGAGTATCTGCTCGACGGTGGCCGTGCGGTGGTCGATCGTGGTGGGGCGGCCGTGGACACGTTGTCTGCGTTGGTCGAGTTCCACCTCGACTTCGCTTTCGAGACACCGGCATTCATTCGCATCCAGGATCGCGACCTGCAGAGCCTCCCCGAGGGAGCCCGACGCAAGGTGCGCCGAATGCAGCGCGAGTACGTGGAACTGTGGGTCGGGGTGCTCTGCGCCGTCGGCCCGGAACTGAACGAGTCCGACGCTCGAACCACGGCACACGCGGTCTTCGGCCTCATCAACTCCACGCCCAACAGTGCGGGGCGTACTCCGTCGAAGAACGCTCGTCCCGTGTTGCGGGCAATGGTGCTCGGGGCGTTGGGGATTGCTCCGAGTCGTGCAGCAGTGACCTGAGAGTCGACCCCAGGTCACCTATACCGACGCGCGCTCGTCTTCGTCTGCATGTCGGCGAGTGGGCTCGGGCGAACGCGCGCGACGAGATCCGATCACTCCGGCGGCGACGGCACCGACGAGGCAGGCTCCGCCGACCGCGTATCCCAGGAGTGGTCCGCGAGAAGTCAACCAGGCCAACTTGTTCGCGGCGTCGCGTGCCGAGGCCACCTGCTCCAGCCGACCCGTCTCGTCCAGAGCGAGTGACGCCCTGAATATGGTGACCTCGGGGATCTTCGGATCTCTCGCGAAGTACTGGTACGGCGTTTCCTGTCCCCACACCAGGCTCCCACTCGAGGGCTCGACGTAGATGTCGCGAACGTTCGAGTACCAGCGCTTCATCGTGATCGGCTCGTCCCCGTCGCCCAGTCCCCATTTCGATGCCGGGAGGGTCACCGAGTTGATCGGCGACTGTGTTGTGGTCGAGAGGTCGGCTTCGGTCACGATCGATCGGAAGTGATAGATCGGCAGCCCCTCCATGGTGAGCTCCTCGACGAAGTTCGCCTCGAAGCTCGTCCACGCCGTCGCGTCGTAGACCGTGTACGTGATCGGCTGGGTATCGAAGGGGAAGCGATGCTGTAACCCCATGCGCGGCAGAGGAACAGCAGGCGAGTCGACGGTGGTCTGCAGGGATCCGGTGGGCTCGACGGGCAGGCCGGTGCGCCGGTCACTCGTCACTCGATCCACCGAGGCGGTCAGCAGGCCCGCATCCCCGTCGCGGTCGGCGCGTCGCACCGTGGCTCCGACCTGGAAGGTGACGCGGTCTGCGTCGGAGGGATCCTCCACGGTGATGTACCGCTGAAGAACGAGGGGAACATCCGTCGCGATGGACAGGGGTCCGGGTCCGGTGATCGTCCTCGCGTCGAGGACCTCGCCGCCCGCACCTTCTGCCGTGGTGGCCACCGTGGTGGCGGCGATGTCGAGGGGAGTCACCGCCAGACGGTCGTATACGAGGGTGGGCAGAAGTAGCGCAACGACGATCGCGAAGGATCCCAGACCCGCGAGCACGCACATCGCGATTCTCGCCCGTGACATAAACACCGTCCCAACTCATTTCGTTTCCGGCCATCTCATCCTGCCGTGACGGCAGCCCCGAATGTCCGCTTCTGTGTTGTGACCTGTCAGCATGTTCGCCGGAAATCACAGAGACATCAACCGATGTTGAGATTTTCTCGAAAGGTACAGACTGGGGTAGGAGGTGGCCCGGGAGTGGAGCCTTCCCGTGACGCTGAATCGAGGTGGACGACGCATGGCGACCGGTATCGATCGAGGCACGGTGGTCGATCGCGGCAGCCGTTGGCGAACCATCGGGACCTTGCGCACCGGGCCCGGTTCTGCAGTCCTTCCGTTCGGCTGGGGACCGGCGATCGTGTTGGTTCTCGTCGCTTTCGTGGACCGTATCGAATTCAGCCTCGTGGCTGCCGTTCTTCCTCAGCTGCAAGCCGAATGGGGTTTCGGCGACGCGGTGGCGGGATCGCTGCCCAGTGCGTCCGCTATCGCCGCGGGCGTCCTGGCGATACCGGCTGCATACCTCGCCGACCGTCACGATCGCGGCAGGATCGTGACCTGGGTCGTCGTACTGTGGTCTCTGGCGACGTTGGGTTCCGCGCTTGCGCCCACCTTCCTGATCTTCTACCTCGTACGGGTCGGTCTTGCCGCGGCGGAGGCAGTGGACAACCCGGCGAGTGCGAGTCTTCTTGCCGACTTCTACCCGCCCTCAACACGATCTACGGCATTCGGTTGGTGGCGAACCTCGGCGTACTTGGGCGGAGCGGGCATTGTCCTGGGTGGTGTGCTGGCGGACTGGCTGGGCTGGCGCGGGGCGTTCATGGTCATGACGATCCCCGGACTGCTTGTCGCAGTGCTCGTCTCACGTCTGAAGGAACCCGAGCGCGGATACGCAGACAGGTTGGCGGCCCGTGCAGACTCGAGCCTGCAGGCTCACACGCCGTCCGGACCGCTTGCCACCCAGCTCCGCCGGCTACTTCCCATCCGAACGCTGTGGTTCACCGGCGCGGCTCTGACGGTCATGAGTCTGTCGATCGGTGGTCTGACCTTCTGGCTACCGAGTCTGCTGCAACGTCGGTACGGCCTGTCCGAATCGGCTGCCGCGACGGCGGGCGGAGGCATGACGCTGCTCGGAATCGTCCTCGGCACGCTCGTCGCGGCGATGGCAACCCGTCGTGCCGTGGTCGGCACCAGCCTCGCGCAATGGCGAGTACTGCTGGGCGGTAGCGGAATTCTGGTGGGAAGTGTGTTCATGTCGATTGCGCTCGGTATGAACTCCACGCTGATGTTCGTCGTTCTCCTCACCGTGTTCGCCTTCTTCTCGGCCTTCGCCCTTCCCACTCTCACCGCCTGCGTCGCCGACGTCGTCCCGGCACGCGATCGGGGCCTGGGATTCGGCATGCTGCAGATCGCCGCGACGGCGGGCGGTGCCGTCGGGCCGCTTCTGGTCGGTGTGGTGTCCGACGCGGCGGATTCACTCACCGTCGGCCTGATTCCGCTTCTTCCGCTGCTGGCCGTCGGGGGAGTGTTCGCTCTTCTGGCCTACTGGTCCGTGGAACGCGATTCGATGCGCGTCCTGGCAGCGGCTGCGCGGGAAGAGTAATTCGATGTCATCGGCCACAATGTCTCCATGACGACCCAACTCTCGCGTGTCGAGCTCGGCCGACGGCAGAGTCGATTCACTCTCGACGAGGTTCCTCGACTGCTGGCGATGGCCGGCTTCGTCGCCGCTCTGCACGTGGTCGGGTGGGGTCTGTTCACCCATTACAACTCCATTCCGAGCATCCACAACCTCACCGGAGCCGACGGCACGCTGGTCTACGCCGGAGCAGGCGTGTTGGCGTAC
This sequence comes from Rhodococcus sp. 14-2483-1-2, assembly GCF_002259405.1. GTDB lineage: Bacteria > Actinomycetota > Actinomycetes > Mycobacteriales > Mycobacteriaceae > Rhodococcoides. The sequence goes on from NZ_NPFW01000012.1 coordinate 107,511, forward strand.
ACCCTCGGGCTCAGGCACGCGTTCGACGCCGATCACATCGCCGCCATCGACGACACCACCCGCTTTCTGCTGCAGAAGGGCAAGCGGCCGTTGGCCGTCGGCCTCTTCTTCTCGCTCGGTCATTCGACCGTCGTGTTCGTCTTCGTCGCCGCCATCGCGTTCGTCGCGTCGCGGGCGACGGCGTTCCAGGACGCATTCGCCGGAGTCGGCGGCATCATCGGCACGCTGGTGTCCGGAACGTTCCTGTATCTCATCGCGGCGTTGAACATCGCAGTGCTCGCGGGAATCGTCGGAGTCTGGCGACGCGCGAAACGAGGTGAGTTCACCGAAGCCGGCCTCGACGAGTTGCTGGCCAAGCGTGGGCTGATGAATCGACTGTTCCGAGGTCGCTACGACAAGCTGATCAACCATTCGTGGCAGATGTACCCGCTGGGTCTGCTGTTCGGGCTGGGGTTCGACACCGCCACTCAGGTCGGTCTGCTTGCGGTCGCAGGCACGACGGCCATGGCAGGCGGACTTCCGCCGATGGCGATCATCGCGCTGCCGGTTCTGTTCGCCGCGGGCATGACCACCATGGACACCATCGACGGCATCTTCATGTCCAAGGCGTACGGCTGGGCATTCGTGACGCCGGTGCGCAAGATCTACTACAACATGACGATGACGGGACTGTCCGTCTTCGTGGCACTGGTGATCGGCACGGTGCAGCTGTTGACCCTGCTTGCCGAACAGTTCGAGCTGACCGGCGGGTTGTGGGACGCGTTGGCCGTCATCGATCTCAATCTGGCCGGCCAGCTCGTCGTCGGTACGTTCTTCCTCGTGTGGATCGGAGCGGTCGTGTATTACAAGGTGGCGCGCATCGACGAACGCGGTGGCTTCGCACACTCGAATGGAATGGAGAACCAGTGACCTCTCGTCGTCGGATCGGTGCCCTCTCGGTTGCCGCGGCGCTCGCGTCGAGCATGGTGACGGCGCTGCTGGCCGTACCCGCTTCCGCTGCACCGGCTATCACTCAGGAGATCGGTGACGTCGTCTCGACTCGCGATCTGGACCGAGACCTCTGGATTCCCGGCGCTGCCTCGGCCGAGGTGCTCACCTACGTCACCACCGACACCTTCGGTGAGAAGGCTCTGAGCACCGGCACCGTCTTCCTACCGCCGGGAACTGCGCCGGAGGGTGGTTGGCCGGTGATCTCGTGGGCTCACGGCACATCCGGGCTCGGCGACGCATGCGCGCCGTCGCTGATCGGTCCGTCCTACGCCGAGCGAGATCTGCCGTACCTGGCGAACTGGCTCGCGCAGGGCTATGCCATCGTCGCCAGCGACTATGCGGGCCTCGGAACGCCCGGATTACCGGCGTATCTCGACGGTCGAACCACGGCTCACAACGTGGTGGACATGGTCAAGGCGGGCCGCAACCACAGCGAGGACCTCTCGCGATCCTGGGTGGCCGTCGGCCAATCCCAGGGCGGTGGCGCAGCGATCTACACCGCCCGTTACGCAACCGAATTCGGCGGCCCCGATCTCGACTACCGCGGGGCGGTGGGTACCGGAACTCCCGCGTACATCGAGAAGTTGGTCTCGATCGGTGGACCGGGCGTTCCGCCGGTGGAACTACCGTCGGGCCTGACCGCCTATGTCGCGTACATCGGCGCGTCGCTGCGTTACGCGCATCCCGAGCTCGGGCTGGACGACATCCTGACCCCGCTCGGGAAGAAGTACGCAGACCTGGCCGAGACGAGCTGCGTATCGGACTTCGAGGCGCAACTCGACGGTGTGACGATCGGCGACTTCTTCACCGCGCCACTGGTCGGCCTGCCGAACTTCACCGCCGTTCTCGACGACTACATGGCGATGCCCGAAACAGGTTTCGACAAGCCCTTCTTCATGGGAAACGGACTGCAGGACATCGACGTTCCGTTCCCGACCACCGCCGCCTACGTCGCCCGTCTGACGGCCGACGGTCAGCCGGTGACGTTCAGGGCCTACAACACCGACCACAGTGGAGCCTTCGTCCAGTCGCAGGCCGATACGATTCCGTTCGTCGCGAACCTGTTTCGCTAGTTCACCGGTCGCTTGCTGGGCAGTCCGTAGGCCCGGGCCGTGAACAGTTCGAGTACCGTGCGCGGCAGCAATCGCTGGGCGAAGAACACCGCAGGGGCATTGCTGCCGACCGCGTAGATGGGCAGCGTCTTCTTGTCCTCGACGGCTCTGAGAACCGTGAGGGCCACGGTCTCGGCCGTGATGCCTTCGGCCTCTTTGGCGTCGAGCTGCGAGATCACCGTGGTGAAGTCGCGGAGGTACGGTGAATGCGGGCCGCAGTACTTGGTCCGACGGGCCGAGAGCCCGGTGGCGATGGAGCCGGGTTCGACTGTGGTGATGTCGATTCCGTAGGGCTTGAGCTCGTAGCGCGCGGCGGTGGTAAACCCCTTGATCGCAGCCTTGGTGGCGGCATACGACGAACGGTAGGCCAGCGGAAAGCTCGCGAGCATCGACCCGATGTTGACGATCTTTCCGCTGCCACGATCTCGCATGCCCGGCAGCACGGCCTGGGTCAACTCGATCGCTCCGAAGACGTTGAGCTGGAAGAGCCGGGTAATCGCCTCGATGGGCAGCTCTTCGAGTGGGCCGCACTGACTTTCGCCTGCGTTGTTGATCAGCACATCCACCGAGGTCTCGGCGATGCCGTCCACGAACCCGCGGATCGATGATGGGTCCGTCAGGTCCAGGTCGCGGTATTCGACACCGGGTATCGGGTCGGCCACCGACGAGCTGTCGCGGCTCGTTCCGATGACGTGGTAGCCGCGAGCGATCAGAACCTCGGCGACGGCCTCGCCGATTCCCGACGTCGCTCCGGTGACTATTGCAGTGTTCATCTACGCCTCTTGTTCACGGTGCGGGTAGGTGCCGGCTTCGTCACTACGGGTGCCGGGCATTCTGTCCTGCGAAAAGCTGTGGTCGGTACTTTGGTGTGCAGGGAGGGCACCGAGGTGCCCGACGCCATGACCGTGCGGTCCGGTCGCACGATGGCGGCAACAGCGTGTCCGCGGCGCAGCCAGACCCCCAGCTCCGACGACGCCGCCACCTCGACGACGACGGCTCCGCGGCGTTCGATCTCTCGACGGTGCCCGATGGCCAGGGGTGTCGACGAGACGAACAGGAACCGGCCCGGCGCGAGGTCGTCCAGACGAGCCCCGCTGTCCAACGGACTGTTGGGGCACAGCTTTCCGGCCAGTGTGCGAACCGGGACGGGCGAACGCAGCACGTACTGCGATCGAGCGAGTGACGGGGTGGTGCTGGCGGTGACCTTCTCGCCGACGAACGGTAGGTAGCCGAGGGCGGGTGCGATGTTCGTGCGCATGATGCCGGTGAGCCGGCTGCCGCCGGTCATGGCCCATCCGATCGCGACCGCCAATTCGATCATCTGCTTGGCGTGCGTCTTTCGTTCTGTCTCGTAGCTCTCGAGCGAGGTCTCCTTCAGATGCCCGTCGAGCACGCCGACGATCTTCCAGATCAGATTGCGCGCATCTCGGAGCCCTGCGCCCATGCCCTGCCCGATGAAGGGCGGCGTCAGATGCGCGGAATCGCCGAGCAGGAAGACCCGGCGATCACGCCACCGGTCCACCACCTGGGCACGAAAGGTGTACTCCGCGCTGCGAATCAGCTTCATGTCCGGGATCTCGCCGGAAACGAACCACGGTGCGATGAAAGGGTGGATGGCCGAGAGATCGGTGAACTCGTCGAGGGTCTCGCCGTCGAGCATCCGGAACTCCCAGCGGTAGCGGGTGGGGCCGATGCGCATGTACGTCGCCGATCGCTCGGAATCGCACACCTGGTGCACGCCATCCCACTGCCCGAGATCGACGTCGGTCTCGATATCCACGACCAACCATCGCTGCTCGAAACCGAGATCCTCCATTTTCGAACCGATGGATCTGCGCACCACACTGTTGGCCCCGTCGCAACCGAGGACGTAGTCGGCGGTCACCCAATGTGGCGTCCCGTCCTCGGTCGAGTCGTACCGGACCCGAACCGAATCCGTCAGGTTCTGCACATCGGTGATCTCGCATCCGCCACGCATCTGCACGGAGTCGTAACGCGCGATGTGAGAACGCATCAGACGCTCGAGTTCGGGTTGATCGAACATGTTGGCCTGCGGGTAGCCGTGCGGTCGATCGTCGGGATCGCGTTCGAACTCGGCCAGGGTTCGAATGTCCCTGGTGCACAACCTCAGTCCGCGACCGGGACGGGAGATGGCCGCGAAGTCCTCGGCCAGGCCCAGATCACCGAGAATGCGGTACACCTCGTCGTCGAGGTGGACTGCCCGCGGCTGCGGGTAGACGTCCTCCCACCTGTCCAGCACGAGGCACGGCACGCCGTACCGGCCCAGCAGCAACGCAGCGGTCATGCCCGTCGGACCGGCTCCGACGATCACCACTGGAAAGTGAGTGCCGTCGGACTCGGTACCGGTCATCGGTAGGAGACCCGGGTGCGCTGGACCCCCAGATCGAGGGCTCCGTCGGGAGTCGAGCAGGTCAGTTCGAGGACGTCACCGTCTTTCAGGAACGCGGGATTCTTGGCCTGCTTCTTGAAGAAGACCTTCCACTTGACCGACGGCGGAACCAGCGATCCGATCATCTCGATCGGCTTGGCGGGGGCCTTCAATGCGGTGCCGCCGGGAGTGCCGGTGAGCAGCAGGTCGCCTGCGTCGATCCGCTGGAACTTGCTCAGGGCCTTGAGTGACTCGACCGGGCGGTAGATCATGTCGGCGACCGTACTGTCCTGTCGCACAGAGCCGTTGACCCGCAGGGTCAGGGCGAGTTCGCCGAACCGGTCGAACTCACCGGCCTCCAGAAGGACCAGGCGCGGCCCGACCGGAGTGAAGGTGGGATACGACTTGCCCTCGTAGAACTGAGTCTTCGGCAACTGGACGTCGCGGGCAGAGACGTCGTTGGTGAGCACGAGGCCGGCGACGTACTCGGCCACGTTGGAGGCGTCGACCTTGGTTCCGACGGTGAGCGTCTTGCCGAACACGAGTCCGATCTCGATCTCGTAGTCGAGCAGCTTCACGTGTGTCGGCTTGATGACGTCGTCGGTGGGTCCGCTGATGGAACCGGAGGTCTTGCGAAAGAACGTCAGCGGAACCGTCTCGGGGTTCATTCCCGAGTCCTTGACGTGAGAGACGTAGTTGGTCATGTTCGCCATGACGCGGCAGGGAGCCGTCACCGGCGAGATCAACGACAGTGTCTCCACTGCAACGACATCGGTTGCGCTGCGAGCGGATTCGATGGCAGGCCGATCGGCGAGGAGCTCGGCGGTGCTCACCGCCGAGGTGTCGATGCGCGACGCGCCCGCGGGGGTTTCGACCCACCAGGCGTCGGCGGTGCGGAGTACAGCGATGCTCATGAGGATGCCACTTTCATCAGGCCGCGAAGGCGATCGGTGTCGAACTCGTTGTCGTTGCGCAGTGAGGAGAAGATCGATTTCAGTTCGTGCAATGACGCTCTGCTGGGGGCGATTCCGAGGAAGTCCTTCGACGCCGGCGGCCCCCACTGGGCCAAACCGGACGCCGTCATCGGGGCCCAGCCGGGTTCGAGGGAGTTGTCGAACATGTCGCCGTCGCTGAAATGTTCCACCAGGAAACCGTCGGGATCACGCCAGTAGTCGAAGATCTGGCTGCCCTGGATGTGCCTGCCGATACCCCACGAATGCCGGTACCCGCGTTGGGTGAGGTACTCCCCGCCCGCGGCTATCGCATCGAGATCCGACACCTGGTAGGCGGAGTGCACGTACCGGTTGGACGGACCGAGAGTCATTGCGAGAGTGTGATGATCGGACGGAGTGTTGCCACGATCGCAACGGATGAAACTCATCACTGGACCGCGATCACGCTGACCGTCGTAGTAGAGGAAGTCGCTGACGATCAGGCCGAGGTGATGCAGGTACCAGTCCAGGTTCTCGAGGTAGCCGGTGCGTTGCAGCACCACGTGTCCCAGGCGCTGGACTCGGGCGGGCTGACGCGGTGGCCGTTGCGTCGCGTTGAGCCGGTAGCGGGGTTCACCGAAGTTGTAGGTGTGCGCTTCCTGGCCGGGAAGTTCGGGATGGTCGGTGTACCCGGACACCACCTGGACGGGTTGCCCGCCCGGGTCGGTGAGAGTGACCGCGGCACCGCCGAGTGTGTCGGGTAGGCGCTGGACCCGCTGCCCGGTGGCTTCGGCCAATGTCACGAGGTCGGCATCGTCTGCGGCGGCGAAGGCTGCGCCCACGAAGCGTGTTCGCTTACCGCGGCGGATGATCACGCACGGCGCGCCGACCTGAGTGCCGCGCAGATGGATCTCCTCCGGAGTGCGGAGCGAGACGGTGAAACCGAACGCGACGGCGAATGCCTCGGCCTTGATCAGATCCGGCTTGCGAAACTCCAGCCAGGCGATGTCTCGAACCTTGATGATCGGATCTTTCGCGCGACCGGGGTGCTCGCCGGGGAGTGCGCCTTGGTCCACGTGCATGTCCTTGTGGCCGTCGACGTCGTGTCCCATGAAGCCCTCCCTCGTTGGTGACAATATCGTCACCTATGAGTGCGTCGTCAGTCAATAGTATTGACAAATTCGTCAGCGGTGAGGAAGGGTCAGGGCGTCGACCAGCGCAGACAGAAGTAGGGAACATGACAGAGACCCCGAATCGGCTAGAGCGGCGCAAAGCGCGCACGCGCGGCGCGCTGATCGCGGCTGCGCAAGGATTCATCGCCCGCGGCGAACTGAATGCTCCGATCGCGGAGATCACCCAGGCTGCCGACGTCGGGATGGGGTCCTTCTACAACCACTTCGTCAGCCGCGAGCAGCTGTTCCAGGCCGCAGTCGACGGTGCCCTGGAACTGCTGGGCACCTATCTCGATTCGCTGACCGACAGCTCGGCCGACCCGGCAGAAGCCTTCACCCGGTCCTTCCGAATCGCAGGCCGGCTGTTCCGGCTGCAGCCGGAACTGAGCCGCGTGCTCATCCATTCCGGTCCGGAACTGATCACCTCACAACACGGACTCGGCCCGCGCGCCGCGCGAGACATCGAGGCCGGAGTCGTTGCCGGCTACTTCCGCGTTCCGGACATCCAGCTGTCGCTGGCGTTGGTCGCGGGCGCACTGCTGGGCATGGGGCAGCTACTGCTCGAGCAGCCCGAGCGCAGCGACGTCGAGTCCGTCGACCGGATGGCCTACGGCGTTCTGCTCGCCCTCGGAGTATCCGACACCGATGCACAGGACCTGTGCGTGCGATCGCTACCGCCCATGAGTGACGTACCGAGCGTGGACGGCGACAGCGACTAGCAGCCAGCGCAGGCAGGCGAGACTCAGCGGGCGTGTGTCTTCTCCAGATCCCGGATGATCTCGGCGATCGCGCGGTCCTTCACGAGTCTGCGTTCCAGAATCGGGTTGAGAACTCCGCGGAACCAGAAGTACGGCGTCCAGGTGGACGGCGCGATGAGGCGGGCCCGACGCGTGCGGACCGAGTGCACGAGCAACTCCGCGGCGCGCTGCGAGGGCAGACGCCGGTTCAGCGGCCACGGCAGGAATACGCCGATCCGCCGGCCCATCGGATCGCTGTCGAGGGTGTTGCGGGCCAGATCGGTATCCACCACACCGAAGTACGCGAGACCCGCCGTTGCGCCCACGGCGGCGAGTTCGATTCTCAGCGCGCGGCCGAGCTGTTCGACCGCCGCCTTGCTCACCATGTAGGCAGACCCGCCCATGCCGGGAGTGAAGGCCGCGCACGACGACACCAGCAGAATGTGGCCACCGCTCGCGACGATCTCGTCGGCCGCAGCGCGCACGATGTTGAGCACACCGCCGAAGTTCACGGCCATCACCGAGTCGAAGACCGCGCGGTCGACGGTCCTGATGGTGGCGGGCGGTGGTGTGATGCCCGCGTTGGCGATCACGATGTCGAGACCGCCCAACGTGCTCACCGTCGCGGCGACGCAGTGCGCCATCGCGTCGGGATCGGTGACGTCGCCGGTGAGCAGCAGGATCCGTTCGGAACTCGCGGCGTCCGGCGGAAAGTGTCGATCCACCACTGCCACCGAGGCTCCGGCGGATACCAATTCCGCGACCGTTGCGGCTCCGATTCCACGCGCTCCACCGGTCACCAACGCCACTTTTCCGGCCAGTTCCATACGGTTCTTCATGCGAGGTCCTCGGACGTCACGAGTTCGGTATCGGGACGCACATCTGCACTGCGCCAGTGGTAGTGGCCGAGTTCGATCGTGGCCATCCGCTGAGTGAAGTCACGCACCGACCCGGGCCAGTACGTCACGTTTCGGCCCGACGGGCTCAGGTAATAGCTTTTGCACCCGCCCGAGTTCCACACCGAACCCGCGAGCTTGCGGTCGGTGTGTTCGGCGAACGTCGACTGCGCACGCATGCTCACCTCGAGCGCGGTGATCGCGTTGGAGTCCATGGCGCGCAACGCCGCGAGAATGTAGTTCACCTGCGCCTCGATGGTGACCACCTGTGAGGTGTACACCACCGAGTTGGGGCCGAGCAGCATGAAGAAGTTCGGGAAGCCGTGCACCGTGGTACCCCGGTACGACGACATCTCGCCGTCGGGCCACCTGTCTGCCAACGACTTTCCGTCGCGGCCGACGATGCGCCTGAAGCCGGTGTGGCCGGAGACGGTGAATCCCGTCCCGAGGACGATCGCGTCCACCTCGTGCACGGTCCCGTCGGTGGTGACGATGCCCTCGGGCACGATCCGAGCGATGCCGGTGGTCTCCACGGTGACGTTCTCTCGGCACAGTGCGGGATAGAACTTGTTCGAGAAGGTAGGTCGCTTGCAGCCGAATTCGTAACCAGGCGTGAGCTTCTCGCGAAGAACAGGATCCTTCACCTGGCGACGCAGGTGGGCACGCCCCATGGCCGTGAGCGGTGCCAGCAACGAGCGATGGCCGATGAGTCCGGGGACCAACGCTTCCTGGAACAGATCGAACACGCGGCGCATGGCGCGCTGGGCCAGGGGGTACTTCCTGAGCACGGATCTGCCGGATTCGGAGATCGGCCGGTCGGGGTGCGGAAGAATCCATGTCGGTGTCCGCTGGAACAGCGTCAGGTGTGCGGCCTCGGGGGCCAGACGCGGAACGAACTGCACCGCAGATGCTCCGGTGCCGATGACGGCGATGCGTCGCCCCTCGGCGGAGTGCTCGTGGTTCCACTTCGCCGAGTGGAACACGCTGCCCGAGAACGATTCCAGGCCGTCGATCTCGGGCGTGGCCGGCTCGCTGAACGGACCGAGGGCTCCGATGAGGATGCGCGCCGACCACGTTCCCGCACTCGTCCGCACCACCCATCGGGCCTGCTCGTCGTTCCAGGTTGCGTCCAGTACCTCGTGACCGAAGCGGATACGATCCCGGATTCCGAACTTGTCGGTGCAGTCGTTGAGGTACGCCTCGATCTCGGGCTGCAGCGGGTACAACCGCGTCCAGTCCGGGTTGGGTGCGAACGAGAACGAGTACAGCGCGGACGGGATGTCGCACTGCGCACCGGGATAGCTGTTCACGTGCCACGTTCCACCGACGGCGGTGTCGCGCTCGAAGATCAGAAAGTCGCCGCGTCCTTCCTGCTCGAGTCGGATTGCGGCACCGAGACCGCCGAAACCCGCGCCGATGATAGCGACGTCGATCTGCGGCATAACCGTGCCGGATTGTGTTGCAGTCATGAGAGTTCGAGCTCCTTCTACAGATCGAGGACGACGACTTCGCCGTCGACGGCACCACGCGAGACGCACAGGGTGAGCGACTTCTCGCGTTCGGAGGCATCGAGAACGCGGTCGCGGTGATCGACGCGTCCGCCGACGAGACCGACCACGCACGCTCCGCAGAAGCCCTGGCGGCAGGAATAGGGCTGGTCCGGCCTCGACCGACGGAGGGCGTCGAGAGCGGTCTCCTGGGCACCGACCTCGACGGTCTCGCCGGAACGGTCGAGCCGCAAGACGAACGGCGTGCCGTCGACCACCGGTGCGGGCGCGAACAATTCGGTGTGGAACTCACGAACGGCGGTACTCGAGAGGGCCTCGGCGCGAAGCCTGCTCGACAGTGCCGCGGGCCCACAGACGTACATCGCGGAGTTGCCCATCCCGAGATCGACGATGTCCGCCGGAATCGGAAATCCGTCGACATCGTCGGTCTTGACGATCACCTGGCCACGCGAGGTCAGTGCCAACTGCTGCAGCACGGCGACGAACGGCAGACTTGCCCGAGACCGACCGTGGTAGTACAGCGTCCACCGCGCCCCGTCCTGAACGGCGCGTTCGATCATCGCCCGGATGGGTGTGATGCCGATTCCGGCTGCCACGAAGAGGTAGTGCTCGGCCTCGGCCATCGGAAAGGCGTTGCGGGGTCCGCGAACTCGTAGGACATCGCCGCGGGTGAGGGTGTGAATCTCGGTGGACGCCGTGCCGCCGGGGATCTTGCGGACGCTGATGCGGTAGCGATCACCTGCGCCGGGGCGACCGGCGAGCGAGTACTGCCGCACCGAACCGGACGGGGTGGTGACGTCGATGTGCGCACCGGGCAACCACGTCGGAAGCTGCGCACCGTCTCTGCGAGACAACAACAGTGAGAGAACGTCCTCGGCCTCGTCGATCGTGTCGTCGACGACGGTCTCGAATTCGTATCCGACGCTTCGCCGGGGCCGCGCGGGGGACAGGGCCGTCACGATCGACGAATCGGTGACGAGTTTGGCGTAGATGCGGGACGCGGCACCGACGGCCCGCAGTCCGAGTCCGGGCGCGGTCACGGTGACCTCGCCCAGATGACTGTGGGTGGGAGTGGTCACCACGGTCGTGTCTGTCATTGCTGGGCCGCCAGGGCTGCGGGGGAGATGGCGAGGTACTGCACTGCTTTGTCGATGTCGCCCATCTTCGAGGGGTGGAAGCCCGGACGGATGTAGAGGGCGAGCTGTACGAACAGGAACGACAGACCGGGAATGAGATTCTTGCGTGACGCGCGTGCGAAGGCGAGGGGCCAGGGGGTGCGCATTCGGCGTCGTCCGGTGCGCGGCGTGGCAACCGAGTTCTTGTACAGGTACGCGGCGGTGCTGAACCACAGCACGGCCAATCCGGCACTGGCGACGACTGCCGTTCGGGCACGGCGGAATCCGCCACCGTCGACGTATTGGAACGCGTCGAATGCCACGTTGCGGTGCTCGAGCTCTTCCGCGCCGTGCCAGCGCAGCAGATCCAGCATCGTGGGGTCGACGCCGATGCGGTCGAATTCCGTGTTGTCGAGCAGCCACTCGCCTACCACGGCGGTGAAATGCTCTGCTGCAGCATAGATTCCGAGGCGTTCGTCCAGCCAGGCTTTGCCGGCGCGGCCGGTGAGGCCGTGGTCGCCGAACACCACACCCACGGCGAAGCGAATGCGTTGCAGGATCGGTTCGATGTCCACTCCGTGTGCGACGAGGTAGTTGCGGAAGCTCTCGTGGGAGGACGCGTGCGTTGCTTCCTGGCCCACGAATCCCACGACCTCCTCGTGCAGTCGACGGTCGTCGATGAACGGCAGCGCCTGGGCGAACACGTCCGCCATCGCTCGTTCTCCCTCGGGCAGGACCAGGTGCATCACGTTCCAGAAGTGGGTGGCGTACCACTCGTGGGGGATGTACTGGAGTGGAACGCCGGACCAGTCGAATGTCACCGCACGCGCCACTATCGCGTAGGACTCGTCCGTGTACTGCTCGTTCGAGTCGACCGCCTTGTTCCGAGACATTCGCAACTCCGTTTCTCCGAGATGGTGATGCTGCTGACACGGATGCTACATAGCAACAACTTGTGTTGCAATGTTGCATGACACTGGCCGGACGACCGATAGGATCGAACGATGCATCCAGATGGTGACGACGGGCCGATTCTCGATGCCGCCTTGGAGCTGTTCGGTGAGGTCGGAATCCCTCGAACCACCATCGGTGACGTCGCCAAGCGCGCCAGAATCAATCGAGTGACCGTCTATCGTCGGATCGGGTCCAAGGACGACCTGGTGCGGGCCGTCATGGCGCGGGAGTCGTCGCGACTGTTCGTGGCAGTGGCGGCAGCTGCCTCGCAGCAGGCGTCACGAGCCGATCGGGCCGCGCACGGATTCGCGACGACCATCGACTCGGTGCGGACGAACCCCGTGCTGCTGAAGATGTTCGATTCCGAGAGTTCGTTGGTGCTCGAGCAATTGACCACGAATGCATCGGCCTTGCTCGCGCCCGCGATCAACGCTGCCGCGCACATCGCAAGGGGTGAACTGGAATCCGACACCTTTGCCGTACCGGATGCGCCGGAAATTGTTGTGCGCGTGGTTCATTCGATCCTGTTGACGCCGTCGGCCGCCGCTCCGCTCGATACCTACGACGATCTGCTCGCGTTCGCGCACCGCAACATCGTGCCGTTGCTCGTGGGCGATAGCCACCGCGGCTCCTGATTCGACGCGAAGTCACCCAGAGCACCTTCCGGCTCATTCGCGGCCATCCATGTCACGGTGTATCGACGGCGTCGCCCTCGAGAAGATCGCTGTCGTCCACGAATACGAGCACACCCGTAGCGAGTGCGACAGCCCACCGGCGTGGTTGCGCCCAATCTCGCCCGAGATCCGCATCGGACATCAGTGAGTCCGCGAAGTCCTCGACGAGCTTTCCTTCGCTGATACCGGCGTCGCGTCGAATTCGGACTGTGTCACCAACTTTGTGACTGATTTGTGTGTTACTTCGTGTTGCAGTCATGTCGGTATTGAATCAGACAGCACCCGCGTCCGCGTGCACGGAGCACGGCCCGAAACGGTGTGTGACGCATTCGTGCCCGCCCAGCGGACCGAGGTGCAGGCCGCGCAAGCGGGTCGACGCCGCCGAGCATCGAGTCGGCTGTCGACCGCCGACACCTGCGGGGCACCGGTCCGCTCCCGCGCGCACCCTCGAGGCGGACGCATCGAACAGGATCGAGCACCTCGGGCGCAGCTCGAGAGCAAGGAAGGTTGCCTGATCGCTGCGATCGATGCATGCCCCGGCCCGAGCCGAGAGCCGTGGGAACTCACCGTGCCGGCGCGGGTGCACTGCGTCGGCAGGTCGCGATGGCGTCGAGTGTCTCGACCACGATGAGCGCGGGGATGGCAAGGGCGAGCACGGTCACGGACACGATGAAGCCGGGTACGAGCACGGTGTACATGGGTTTGTCTCTTTCCGAAGTACCGATGAACGCGGCGGGCGCGCACCGAATCCGACTGTTCGACCGGCGAGGCGTCGACGACGGGGTGCAGCGCCGGGTTCTGTTGGGCGGCAGTGTCTGCGCGGTCCGGCATTCACCAGCCGGAGATCACCCACAGTAGGTTCTGATACTGAGCGGGGTCGGTGAGGTAGAGGGCGACCTGACCGTTTCGGGCGGCGGCTTCGTCGAAGAGTTGATCGCCGGTGACCGGTGTCCATCCGCCGGTGTACCAGATCGAATCGTCGGGGAGGGTGACCGTCCAGGAATCGCCGAGCGCGAGGTTGATCAGCACACCGGCATTGGTCTCGGCGGCGAGTCGGGTTTCGGCGCGGTCGAGCACGATTCCTGCAAAACCCGCGTCGGTGTCGACGATCGGTGTCGCCGCCCCGGCGGTGCCGGCCCCGAGCGCACCGACTCCTGCGATCGTGGCTGCTGCGATCACGGCACCGGCTGCAACCGGCCGGAAGCGGCGGAAGGCGACGGAGCTTGCGGTGACGCGGTGGGTATCGGTCATGGGATTCTCCTGACTGAGTACGTGAATGGGAGGTTGGAGGCCGGTGAGGTGAAACCGGGACATCGATAGCGCTGATGTCCCCTCCGACTCCAAGTAGTTAGCTGAATAGTAACTGATGCTGGTGTGACCGGACGTTACATCACCATTCGCGCGTTCGCGTCGACGCCGTGGATGCCCGCCCGCATCGCGGCGTAGGACGGGAGGCTGTTCGACCGTCATCGACGCGGGCCGATCGGTCTGCTCACCTGCGCAAACGTCGTGGAACGCGGATGTGATGGAGGTCATGGTCACGGAATGGGCACGGGGCCACTCTCCATGCCGGGACCGTCGTGCCGTCGGGTGTTCCGTGCTGGATTCAGGTACCGGGATCATGTCGAAGCTGTTGATAGCTCAGGCATAGCTGGTTTATGTCTTGGGTAGACGAGCGTGTCGCGATTTTGGTGTTCGACATTCATCCGTAGCAACGCGGACTGGAATCAGGGTGCCCGATCGTATGAGTCGAGAACCCGAAACAGTGCGTCACGCAACGCCGTTCGATTGCCACCCGGTGTCGGTCTGGCGATCTCGTGCAGGGTGTAGCCGTCGATCAGGGCCAGGAAATGCCGAGCCGGTAGATGTGGTTCCGCGATACCGAATGCCCCCAGAGCCGCCTCGGCTGCCTCCTCGATCATCCGCATGATTCGGTGCACCGAATCCGCCAGCTCGGGTCGTCTACGCACGGCGAGGTATGCCTCGAACTGGACGAGGGAGTCGTCGTCCTCGGGAGAGGACAGCAGCGAGACGAGGTCCATGATCGCGTCGGCGAGATCGTCGCGAGTGAGCCCGCCGGTGTGCGCGACGTCGAGTAGAGCCGTCACTTTCGCTGTCACGTTCTCGGCGATTCGAGTGATCGCGGCATCGATGAGTTCGCCGACCGAGCCGAAGAAATAGCTGGTGGTCGACGGCGGAAAGCCGGCGGCGTCGGCCACGGACCGAAACGAGACACGTTCGAGTCCACGCGTTCCGATCACGCCGATGGCAGCGTCGACCAGCGCGTCGCGGCGCTCCTGGCCACGTGCGTATCGAGTCTTTCGGCGCTCTTCGGTCATCGATACAACGTAGCCGGGGCGCGGTCGTATACCCCCATCGCAGTGCTCTTCAGCAGGCGATTTCGGCCAATCCTGGCCTAGTGGCCAATATTGAGCTACTGTCGCCGCTACATCGAACAGCCCTGAAAAGGAGCACCCATGACCGACATTCCGGAAGCATCGCGTGTGGACGTAGTGGTCGTCGGCGCAGGACTCGCGGGTCTGACCGCCGCCAGGGAACTGGCGGCCGCAGGGTTGACCGTCCAGGTCCTCGAGGCCAGAGACCGGGTGGGCGGGCGGACGGTCAATCACGCACTCGGTGAGAACGCGGTGGTCGAGACCGGCGGACAGTTCGTCGGTCCGACGCAGGACCACATCCTCCGCTTGGCCGCGTCGGTGGGTGTCGGGACGTTCCCCGCGTACGACATCGGATCGAGCATCTATGTCAAGAACGGACGCGCCCGACGCTTCGACGGCGGTGTGCCGCCGGACCTGGCAGCACTTCCTGACGTCGGGATGCTGGTGGCGCGAATCGATCGGGCCGCCGGGCAGATCCCCGTGGGCAGACCGTGGTCGGCACCGCGTGCGACCGAATGGGACACCCAGACCCTCGCCACCTGGGCTCGGAGGCACTCGGCCACCGACGGCGGCGTGGAACTGCTCGACATCCTGCTCGGTTCGGTGTTCGGTGGCACATCCGCCGACGTGTCGGCGCTCTTCGGCCTGGCGTACATCGCCGGGGCGGGCAACGAGTACACCCCCGGCACCGTCGACCGGTTGATGAGTGTCGCCGGTGGAGCGCAGCAGTGGCGATTCCTCGGCGGCTCACAGGCGATCTGCATCGAAATGGCGTCGCGACTCGGTGATTCGGTCCGCCTCGATACCCCCGTGCGCCGCGTGGAGCAGTATCCGGATCGCGTGGTGGTGCACAGCGATACCGAATCGTGGGTGGCCCGATCGGTGGTCGTGGCGATCCCGCCCGTCCTGGCCGCCCGAATCGACTGGAGCCCTGCGCTGCCCGCGCCTCAGGAAGCACTGTTCCAGCGGATGAACTTCGGCGGATTGGCCAAGTGTGAGGCCGTGTATCCCGAACCGTTCTGGCGTACGAGCGGGCTCTCCGGCCAGGCGCTCTTTCGCGACAGCGACGTACCGGTGTCCTCGATGTTCGACAACTCACCTCCCGACGGAAGCCACGGAGTGCTGATGGGATTCGTCGGCACCTGGGGCGCACGCCATCGAGGTGGCCGAAACTGGTCCGAGGGCAACGAATCCGAGCGCCGCGGTGAGGTGCTGCGTGCTTTCGCCTCGGTGGTGGGTCCGCGCGCACTCGAACCGGCGGAGTGGATCGAACTGGACTGGACCGACGAACAGTGGACGCGCGGCGGGCCGACCGCGGTGTTGACCCCCGGAGTGTTGACCGGGCTCGGACGGTGGCGCGACGTTCCGTTCGGACGAGTGCGATGGGCCGGTGCCGAGCACTCCGACTATTGGAACGGATACATGGACGGCGCCGTGCGATCGGGTGAAAAGGCAGCAGCAGAAATACTTTCGACCGAAGGAGAACTCTCGTGGAACAACGCTTCGTAGTCTCGGCTCATCGCACACTCTCGGTCAGTCCGGAAGAGGTCTGGGCACTGACCGGTGACACCGGCCGCTACGCGGAATGGGTGTCCGACGTCCGAGCCGTCACCGCTCATCACGGCACCGCACGCACAGGTGGTGTCTACACCGAGGAAGTGGCGGCGCTCGGACGCTTCACCACTCACGCCACGTGGACCGTGCGGCATCTGGAACCGAACCGCCTGCGAATCGATTCGGGCCAGGGATTTACGCCACTCACCAACGTGGCAAACGTCTTTCGCTTCGCGCCGCTGAGCGGTGGGACCTCCACCGCGATGACCTTCGAGTTCTGGTTCGACGTCTCCCCGCGCTGGCTGGGACGTCTTGTACGGCCCATCGCGACCGCCGGGATGTCCGCACGATTCGACGTCTCGATGTGCAACCTGGAGGCGCTGATCCTCTCCGAGCGAACCGTGACGATCCGATGAGAGAACCGGCGGAAGTCCTCACCCTCGGGGTGCACATACTCGACACTCTGGTGCGGCCGGTGACCGAGATTCCCGACGGTCAGGCGGCGGTCCTGGCGGAGCAGATCGCGATGTCGGCCGCGGGCACAGCCGCGGGAACGGCGCTGGTGCTGTCCCGACTGGGGGCCGCGGTCCACACCGCGGGAGTCGTCGGCGGTGATTCGGCGGGCACGTTTCTACTGCAACTCCTCGCCGACGACGGAGTGGACGTTTCCCTCGTTCATCGCCTGGACGGGGTGCAGACCTCGGCGTCGGTGTTGCCGATCAGGCCGGACGGATCTCGGCCTGCTCTGCACGTGATCGGAGCCAACGGATATCTGGCTCAGCATGTTCCGTGGAACATGTTTCACAACGTCGACTTCCTGCATCTCGGCGGGCCCGAGTTCTTCGGACCGGACACCGCATGCGACATCGCACGCCGTGCGCACGAGGACGGTGTCGTCGTCACGGTGGACAGCCTGGCACCGTCCGTTCCGGAAGGACTCGGTGCGTTCGCCGCCGCGCTGCCCCACGTCGACTACCTGCTGCCCAACGACGAGCAGGTCCTCGGCTGGACCGGTTGCGGCACTGTCGAAGACGGGTGTCGTCGACTGCTCGAGCTCGGAGCGTCCTGCGTGGTGGCCACCGCGGGGGCGTCGCCCACTCTCGTCGTCACGACCGACGGAGCCGTCGAGGTCCCCGCGTATTCCGTGGACGTGGTGGACACCAGCGGATGTGGAGATGCGTTCTCGGCCGGCTTCGTTCGTGGCCTGTCCCTGAGTATGAGCGTCGTCGAGTCGGCCGAACTGGGCAATGCGACCGCCGCGCAGGTGGCGCAGGGCCTCGGAACCGACTTCGGCACCTACGACCTCGATTTCGTTCGGAAGTTCGCACGTACCTGCAGGACCATCTGATGCCGACCGACGTGGACGAGCTACGGCAGTCCGTCGCCCAGACCGCCCGGCACCTGGGCCGACGGGGCCTGGTTCTCGGTACGGCAGGCAATGTCAGCGCACGCGCGGGTGATGTGGTGGCGGTGACGGCGACCGGGCTGGTGTTGGCGGACGCCACGATCGAGGACGTCACGCTCGTCGGTATGGACGGAGTCGTGCGCGCCGGTGCGTGCGAACCGACCTCGGAACTGGGCCTGCACCTGGGCATCTACGCGTCGTCCGAGGTTCGTGCGGTGGTGCATGCGCATTCTTCTGCGGCCGTTGCTCTTTCGCTCGTCGCGGACGAACTGCCGCCCGTGCACTACGCGCAGCTGGCCCTCGGCGGCAGGGTCCCGGTGGTGCCGTTCGCGCCGTTCGGTACGGCCGAGCTCGCCGATGCGGTGGTGTCGGCGATGCGCTCGAGGTCGGCGGTGATCATGGCCCATCACGGCTCGGTCGCCACCGGTCACGATCTCGGGGCCGCGCTGTCGAACATCGAGCTGCTCGAATGGCTCTGCGGGGTCTATCTTTCCTCTGCGTCGGTGGGGACCCCACGTACCCTCGACGACGCGCAGCTGGCGGCGACCCTCGACGAGGTGGTCCGCCGTGCATACGGAACAGCAGCACCCGTGCGAAGAGACTGACCGATGACCACCCGGGTGCGTCCGCTCTGGATTGCCGTGTTCTCCGTGGCGTGGCTGGGCTATTGGATGGCCGATCTGGTTCCACTGCAGCTGCTTCTACCCGAGCGATTGCAGGAGATCGATCCGCAATCGAAGGTGTTCGACTTCGCCGTGATCAATGCGGTCTCCGCCGTGGTGCTGCTGATCGGTCTGCCTGTGTGCGGATCGCTGTGCGATCGCACGCGCAGCAGGTTGGGGCGGCGGCGCGTGTGGTTCGGCGGCGGTGTCCTGTTCTTCGCCGGTGCGTTGGTGGTCACCGGGCTGCAGAACACCGTCCTCGGAATCGGGACGGCGTGGTCGGTGGCGATGCTCGGATTGAGTGCTGCAACAGCAGGGTTGACGGCCGTGGTGGCCGACCGCGTGCCGGACGAGCAGCGCGGAACGGTGTCGAGCGCGATCTATGCGCCGCAGGCACTGGGCGTGGTGGCGGGCCTGGCCCTGGTGTCCACGCTCGCTCTGTCGGTACTGGGCGGGTACCTCGCCGTGGCGATCGCCTTGGTGATCTGCGCGGTGCCATTTCTGCTGTCGTATCGCGAAACCGATTCATCGACAGCGCTGTTGAGCCTGCGCAGCATCGTGGCCTCGCTGCTCGATTCGTTGTGTCACCGCGATTTCGCGTGGGCCTTCGGCGGTCGAATGCTGGTCAACGTGGCCAACTCGCTCGGCACCTGCTACTTGCTGTTCTTCCTCACCGACGGCCTTCGAGTCGCCGATCCGACGGCATCGCTGCTCGAGGTCACCGTCGTCTATTTGATCGCCTGTGTGGTGTGCACGTTCACCTTCGGTCCGTTGTCGGACCGGATGCGTCGCCGAAAGATCTTCGTGGCGGTCGCGGCATCGATGCAGGCCGTCGCCGGCTTCGTCCTGGCGGTACATCCCACGATGGACGCGACGTTCGTCTCGGCTGCGTTGCTGGGCGGCGGATTCGGCGCGTACATGGCCGTCGATCAGGCACTGGTGACCGGGGTTCTGCCGTCCGCCGACAGTCGGGCGACCGATCTCGGTGTGATGAACATCGGGGCGATCGTTCCACCTGCCATGGCTCCGCTGCTCGCGAGCGTGTTCCTCTCCACCGTCGGTGGGTACCCGGCGCTGTTCGCGGCAGTGGGGGTACTGGCCGCACTCGGGGCAGCGGTGACATGGCAGGTGAAATCGGTGCGCTGATCTCTCAGCGGCGGTGACGCAGCCCCAGCACTCGGTCGATCAGCGGCATGACCCACCGTCGGCGTTGGAGCGTGACCAACTCGAATCCGGGGATGTCGAAGAGTTTCGTGACGCGGCTGTGCGTGCGGCAGAATTCTGCGAACCCCTCGTCTCCGTGTACCCGACCGAAGCCGCTGGCACCGACGCCGCCCATCGGAACCGATCCCATTCCCGCGAACGCGATCACCGAGTTGACGGTGACCTGACCGCACACCAGCTGCGCCGCAATCTCTTTGCCGTGCGAGCGGGAGAACACCGATGCGCCGAGAGCGTACCGATGATCGTTGCTCAGCTCGATCGCCTCGTCGATGCTGTCGACCTCACGGACGGTGACCGTGGGGCCGAACGTTTCCTCGCGGACGGCCGAGCAGTTCTCGGGCGTGTCCACCAACACGGTGGGTCCGACGAATCGCTCGCCGATCGAGGACAGTCCGCCGATCAGTGCTCGGCCACCGGCCGCCTCGGCGTCGGCGATATGGCGTCGGACGATGTCGATCTGGCTGGGCATCGTCATCGGTCCGTAGGTGGCCGACGCATCGCCACCGGGCGCGATGGCACGTGCGTGCTGCACGAGCGCCCCGGTGAATTGTGCTGCGACACTCCGCTCGACGTACACCCGCTCGACTCCGACGCACGTCTGGCCGCCGTTGGTGAAAGCACCCCAGGCCACCGCTTCGGCTGCTGCGGTGATGTCGGCGTCGGCCGCGATGATCACCGGATCCTTGCCGCCGCATTCCACGACCACCGGTGTGAGCGTCTCGGCGCACGTGGCCATGATCTTCGAGCCGGTTCTCGTCGAGCCCGTGAACGCGATCTTATCCACACCCGAGCGGCACAGCGCGGCACCGGTCTCGCCGTACCCGGTCACCAGAGACAGAATGCCCAGTGGCAGAGACGGATTGGCCTCGTGGAAGGCGCGCACGTATCGGGCCGCCACCGCGGGGGTGTACTCGCTCGGCTTGAACACCACGCAGTTCCCTGCGGCCAGAGCCGAACCGATCGCACTGTTGGGTGCATAGAGCGGGTAGTTCCACGGACCGATGACGCCCACGACGCCGAGCGCCACCGTCTCCACGTGAGCGGAGTAGTTCGCGAGCAACAACCCGGGGTCGACTCGGCGTGACCGCATGAGCCGTGGTGCTTGCTTTTCCGCCCACGCGATGTGTTCGAGGGTCAGTACGATCTCGAGCAGTGCATCGTCGGCGGGCTTGCCGTTCTCGCGGTGAATCAGATCGATGAATTCGGCGCGGTGACTCCAGATTTGGTGTCGCCATGCCCGCAGGTGCCGGGCGCGAGTACGCGGTGGTAGTGCGGCCCAGGTGCGCTGCGCCCTCCGCGCCAGGCGGACCGTTCGCGCGACGGACTCGGCCGAGTCGACGGCGAACGAGGCGACCGGGCCGTCGTCGATCGGTGAGATCGAATCGAAGGTGGCTCGTGCCTGGACCTGGCTGGTCACAGGGAAGCTCCGAGCGCGTCCTTCGCAACGTGCGCGTCTCGCAGTTCGCGCTTGAGGATCTTGCCCGCACCGCTCATGGGCAGTGCGGTGACGAACTCGATGGTGCGCGGAGTCTTGTATCCGGCAACGTAGCTGCGGGTGTGATCACGAAGCTCTTCGACACTCGGCGAGGTGCCCTCGGCCAGTACGACACAGGCGTGGACGCGCTCGCCCCATTCGCCGTCGGGAACACCGATCACGGCGCAGGCCAGCACCGAGGGGTGCAGGCTCAGTGCGCTCTCGACCTCGGCGCTGTAGACGTTCTCGCCACCGGTGATGATCATGTCCTTGAGTCGATCGACCACGAACAGGAACCCGTCGGCGTCGAGGTAGCCCACGTCGCCGGTGTGCATCCAACCGTCGCGAACGGCCGCGGCGGTTTCGTCCGGCTTGTTCCAGTAGCCCAGCATCACGTGTCCACCGCGAACACAGATCTCGCCGACGGTTCCGGTGGCCAACTGCTCGTCGTCGGGGCCGAGAATCTGGATCTCCGAGTGCGGGGCCGCGCGACCGGCCGAGCCGATGCGTTCTCCCACATGGTGTTCCGGCCAGAGCAGCGACGCGACGGGTGCGAGCTCGGTCATGCCGTATGCCTGAGTGAGGCGGGCCTGCGGGAGCCGGGCGAGGGTGCGCTCGAGGACGCCCGCGGAGATCGGGGATCCTCCGTACAGCACGCGGCTCAGCGAGGAGGTGTCGAACTCGCTCAACGTGGGGTGGTCGACGAGAAGCTGAATCATCGTCGGGACCAGCAGCACATCGGTGATGGCGTGCTTCGCGATCGCGCCGAGGACGGCGGTCGGCTCGAAGAACGGAACCATGACGTGGGTGCCGCCGAGCATGACCTGACCCACCCATGCGGCCAGATCGGCGAGGTGGAACATCGGTGCGGCATGGAGCAGGATCGATGCGTCGTCGAGCAGTTGCCCGGTCGCCACCGTTCCCAGGCCCGAGGTGACGAGGTTCGCGTGCGAGAGCATGACGCCCTTGGGGAAGCCGGTGGTGCCACCGGTGTAGAACAGGCCGGCAAGGGCGTCGCCACTGCGTCGCGCGTCGGGAATCGGATCGTGGGAAGAGATCAGGTCCTCGTACGAGACCATGCCCTCGGGGGTGGCCCCGTCCCCGCAGTAGACGATGGTCTGCAGGCCGGCGCATGCGGGGCGCAGTGCCGGGACCATGGCGCCGAAGGTGTCGTCGACCAGCAGGACCTTGGTGTCGGAGTCGTTGAGGGCGTACGCGACCTCCACGGGCGACCACCGGATGTTCACGGGGTTGAGCACGGCGTCGGCCCACGGCACCGCGAGCAGGTACTCCGAGTACCGGTCGCTGTTGAACGCCAGCATCGCAACTCGATCGCCGGACTCCACGCCGATGGAGTGCAGGCCTGCCGCCAGTCTTGCCACTCTGTCGATCTGTTCGGCGAAGGTACGAACGCGATCGCCGATCACCGTTGCTGCCCGGTTCGGAGTGGTTGCCGCGGAGCGGTGGAGGCCTTGAGTGAGATACATGGCGAGTCCCTTGTACGAGAGGGGGCGAGGGTGCCCGAGGTGAACACCGTCACAGTTCCACCTTATTGGCACTGTGTCAATAGGCGATATGTGCGGTTACCACTCGAATGGATCGGCGAAATGGATTGTCTGGCTAACGGTCTCGGGCGTCGTCCAGGGAGCGCACCGTACCGAGGACGGTGACGAGCACATCGGTCAACAGAATCTCGACCTGTTCGCGCGTCAGAGTGCCGCGCACCAACCATTCGCGGCCCGCCGCCTTGACCATGCCGCCGAACGCACGGACCGCAGAGGTCGCAACTCGCCGGTCACCGCCTCGGCCCTCGAATGCCGTTGCGTCGAGCACGCGTTCGGCAGCAAGATCGTCGGCCTCGTCGAGAATGCCCGCCACCTGCTCGTCGACGCCCGATCCGCTCGCCACCGACACCCACGCCGCGCCGTGTGTCTCGATCACCCCCACCAGCCAGTGCACACTGCCACGGGCCCGCTCCTCGAGCGAGCCCGTGGGCAGATGCACGTCTTCGATCGGCGGTACGGTGACCAGGAAGCGAACGCTCTCGAGGTACAGATCGCGTTTGCTGCCGATGTAGTGGTGAATGAGCCCGCGTGCGACGCCGGCCGAGGCAGCGACGTCCGACATCGACACCTCGGCATAGGGCTTGTCACCGAACAAGCGAACAGCGCTCGCCAGAATCTGCGTTCGTCGCTCGTCCGGTTCCAGTCGATTCCACTTGGGTGTACTTGCAGCCGGCATGGTTGTCATGATTGCACCGAACCGACTCCGCCAGTCGTCAGAGGTACCGCTCGGTGCGTGAGCGCAGTGACCTCGGTACGACGAACCGATCGCCGTACCGTGCCCGCAGCCGGTCGGCCCGCTCGACGAATCCCTGAAGGCCGCCGTCGAACTGATTGACGAACTGCAGCACACCGCCGGTCCACGCGGGGTAGCCGATGCCGAGGATGGAGCCGATGTTCGCGTCGGCGACGGTCCGCAGGACACCTTCGTCGAGGCACGCGATCGAGTCGAGCGACTGCGCGACCAGCATGCGATCCATCATGTCCTCGAACGGAATTCCGTGATCGGGGCGGTGATAGTGCTCCACCAGACCCGGCCACAATCCGGCCTTGGTGCCGTCCTCGGCGTACTCGTAGAAGCCACGCCCGGCCTTGCGGCCGGGGCGGTCGAACTCGTCGACCAGGCGATCGACCAGGGCGTACGAGTTCGAGACGATCCACGGTCGACCGTCGGCGCGCGCGGCCTCGGCCATGCCCTCGCGGATGTGCCGAGAGAGAGTCAACGAAATCTCGTCCATCAGGGCCAGCGCGCCGGACGGGTAGCCCGCCTGGAGAGCCGCCTGTTCGACGGTGGCCGGATGCACGCCCTCGGCGACCAGCGAGATCGCCTCGTCCATGAACCGGCCGATGACGCGGGTGGTGAAGAAACCGTGACTGTCTCCGACGACGATCGGAGTCTTGCCGATCAAGCGAACGAAGTCGAACGCGCGGGCCAGCGCGGAGTCGCTGGTGTGTTCTCCCACAACGATTTCCACCAACGGCATCTTGTCCACCGGGGAGAAGAAGTGCGTGCCGATGAAGTCCGAGGTGCGCGAGACTCCCGCCGACAGTTCGGTGATGGGCAGGGTCGAGGTGTTCGAGCACAGCAGTGCATCGGCGGTCAGATACTTGTCGACCGCCTCGAAAGCACTCTGCTTGACGGCGGGATCCTCGAACACGGCCTCGACGACCAGATCGCAACCCTCGGCATCGGCCGCGTCGGAACTGGGCGTGATGAGCGCGAGCACCGCATCGGCGTCGGCCTGGGTCTTGCGTCCCTTCGCGACGGCCTTGCCGAGAATCGAACGCGCGTAATCCTTACCGCGTTCGGCGGACTCCATCGAGACATCGCGCAGCACAACGGGAACCCCGGCCGAGGCGACGACGTAGGCGATGGCTGCACCCATCATTCCCGCACCGATCACCAGCACCTTCTCGGGTACCCGGTGCGGTTCGGCGCTCGGACGAGAGCCACCCTTGTTGATCGATCCGAGATCGAAGAACATCGATTGGATCAGATTGCCCGAGACCGCTCCGCAGGCGAGCGAGGTGCAATGCCGGGTTTCCACCAGCGATGCCGACTCGAAGTCGAGCACCGACCCTTCCACGGCCGCAGCAACCACCGCGATCGGAGCGGGCATCGGTGCACCCTTGACCTGCTTGCGTACCGTTGCCGCGAAGGCAGGCAGCTGCGCCGCCAATGCGGGTGACGCTGCGGTGCCGCCGGGGATCTTGAATCCTTTCCTGTCCCAGGGCTGTAGCGCGTCGGGATTGGCGACGATCCAGGTACGTGCGTTCGCCATCATCTGCTCGTGGGTGTCGACGACCTCGTCGACGAGTCCGAGTTCGAGAGCCTGCGCCGGCCGATACCGCTGGCCCTGGCCCACCACCTGCGTCAGAGACTCGACGATGCCGAACATTCGAACCGTTCGGGTGACGCCGCCGGTGCCGGGTAGTAGACCGAGCGTCACCTCGGGTAGTCCGAATCGAGAGTTGTTTCTGCTCAGCGCGATCCGATGATGGCACGCCAGCGCGATCTCGAAGCCGCCCCCGAGTGCGGTGCCGCCGAGCGCAGCCACCACGGGCTTGCCCAGCGTCTCGAGCCGGCGAAACTTGTCCTTGGTGAAGTCGAGGGCGTCGGCGATGGCCTTGTGGTCGTTGGGTCCTGCGTCGCGCAGCAGTTCGAGGTCGCCACCGGAGAAGAACGAATCCTTCCTCGAGGTGACGATGATGCCGTCGTAGTCATCGACGTTGGCTTCGAGCCAGTCGACGGTCTGTCCGAGCGATTCGCCGAACGCGGTGTTCATCGTGTTGGTGGACTGCGTCGGGTCGTCGATCGTCAGCACGAGTACGCGGTCGGTGCCGATCTCGCCGGTGATCGTGGAAGTCTGCAGAGCAGTTGCAGTGGTCATCGAGGTCCTCGGGTCGTTGTTCTCTCTCGTGATGGTCACAGGCGCTCGATGATGGTGGCGACGCCCATTCCGGCACCGATGCAGAGCGTGATCAGTGCGTAGCGCTCACCCCGGCGCTCGAGTTCGTCGAGGGCCATTCCGGTGAGCATCGCGCCCGTTGCGCCCAGTGGGTGGCCCATCGCGATCGCGCCACCGTTGACGTTGATGCGCTCGTGGTCGATGTCCAGCTTCTTCGCATAATTGAGCACTACCGAAGCGAATGCCTCGTTGACCTCGAACACCGCGATGTCGTCGAGAGTGAGCCCCGCCGCGGTCAGCACCTTGTGCGTGGCCGGAACCGGACCGGTGAGCATCAGCGTTGGGTCCGATCCGGCGACGACACCGGCCACCACGCGTCCGCGTGGAGTCAATCCGCCTGCGCGACCGGCCTCTTCGGAGCCGATCAGAAGCATCGCGGTGCCGTCGACGATGCCGGACGAGTTGCCTGCGTGGTGGACGTGATCGATGCGCTCGACCTCGGTGTACTTCTGCATCGCGACGGCGTCGAATCCGGCGAGCGTGCCCATCCGGGCGAACGACGGCTTCAGGGCAGCGAGATCGGCCGTGGTCGTCTCAGGTCGCATGATCTCGTCGTGATCGAGCATCAGCCGGCCGTTCGCGTCGAAGACCGGGATGACCGACTTCTCGAAGTGGCCCATCGACCAGGCGTGCGCCGCGCGCTGCTGACTGCGCACTGCGAAGGCGTCGACCTCGTCGCGGTCGAACCCTTCGATCGTTGCGATGAGGTCCGCACTGACTCCCTGCGGAACGAAGTAGCTGCCGTAGTTGGTCAGCGGGTCGCACGGCCATGCGCCGCCGTCCGCCCCGAGTGGGACACGAGACATCGATTCGACGCCACCGGCGACGATGAGCTGATCCCATCCGGACCGAACACGTTGCGCCGCAGTGTTGACGGCCTCAAGACCCGATCCGCAGAAGCGGTTGAGCTGAACGCCGGCGACACTGTCCGGCAGGCCGGCAACCATCGCAACGGTTCGGGCGATGTCGCAGCCTTGATCGCCGACGGGGGTGACGACTCCGAGCACGACGTCGTCGATCAGGGCCGGATCGAGCTGCGAGTGCCGAGAGAGCAACGTGGACAACGTGTTCGCAGCCAGATCGACCGGTTTGATGGTGTGCAGTGAGCCGGAGCTCTTACCGCGGCCACGTGGGCTGCGCACTGCGTCGTAGAGGAACGCCTCCATGGTGGTGCCTTTCTGGGGCAACAAGATTGCCGAGTTCTACAGGGAGCGGGAGATGAGGTCTTTCATGACTTCGTTGGCACCGGCGTAGATGCGTGCGATGCGGCCGTCGACGAACATGCGGGCGATGGGGTATTCCTCCATGTAGCCGTAGCCACCGAAGAGCTGCAGGCAACGGTCGACCACCTCGAACTGTCGGTCGGTGGTCCAGTACTTGACCATTGCTGCCGTGGTGACGTCGAGGCTGCCCGAAATGTGCTGCGCCATTGCGTCGTCGACGAAGGTGCGCACGACGCGGCCGATCGTTGCACATTCGGCGAGCTCGAACTTGGTGTTCTGCAGATCGAACAGTGTCTTGCCGAAAGCGCTGCGCGACTTCGTGTATTCGACGGTCTGTGCGACGGCGGCATCGATCATCGCGGCGGCGGCGATGCCGCAGATCAGGCGTTCCTGGGGGAGTTGCTGCATCAACTGCGCGAAGCCGCGACCCTCTGCTTCGCCGAGGAGATTCGCGGCGGGGATGCGGAGCCCGTCGAAGGTGAGTTCGGCTGTGTCCTGGCCCTTCTGGCCGATCTTGTGCAGCACGCGTCCGCGGTGGAAACCTGCGGTGTCGTCGGAGACCTCGGCGACGAGCAGTGACAGTCCCCGGGCTCCCGCGGACGGATCGGTCTTGGCGGCGATGATGATCAGATCGCAGTGAGCTCCGTTGGAGATGAACGTCTTTCCGCCGGTCACGACGTAGTCGTCGCCGTCACGCACCGCGCGGGTGGTGATGCCCTGTAGATCCGAGCCGGTGCCCGGTTCGGTCATGGCGATGGCACCGATCCACTCTCCCGAGCACAGCTTCGGCAGCCACTGCTGCTTCTTCTCCTCGGAGGCGTAGGCCAGGAGGTAGTGCGGAACGATGCCGCTGTGCACGCCGAGCTGCATGGCCGAGTCGCCGGAGCGCACCTGCTCCTCGAACAGCACCGCCTCGTGGCGGAAGTCGCCGCCGCCTCCGCCGTATTGCTCGGGTACCGACATGCCCAGCAGTCCGAGGCTGCCTGCGGTTCGGTAGACCTCGCGGCTGGGGCGCCCGGCTGCCGCGAATTCCTCGCGGTGCGGCGCGACCTCCTTCTCGAAGAATCCTCGGGCGAGCTGTCGCA
Source organism: Rhodococcus sp. 14-2483-1-2 (assembly GCF_002259405.1). Classification (GTDB taxonomy): domain Bacteria; phylum Actinomycetota; class Actinomycetes; order Mycobacteriales; family Mycobacteriaceae; genus Rhodococcoides. The sequence continues at coordinate 135,544 of NZ_NPFW01000012.1, forward strand.
CGTCGGCGAGCTCGGTGGCGAGGTCGTCACTGGTGCGGTCTGCGAGTGCAGTCATGGGGGGTCCTTGGCTCGAAGCGCAACTGTGGTTTATTGGCGCTGTGCCAATAATGATGGCGCGACGGTGCCGTGGATGTCAACCAACGGTGCTCTCCACCCCTGCCCAACTCGAAGTTGTGGACGGATTCGGGCCCGAATCCGTCCCTGCCTTCGAGTTCGGCGGGCGGTCGCTTCTCGAGTTCTCTAGCCGTCGACCGAGCGCAGTAGCGCCACGTCCGAGACGAGTCGGATGTGGTCGGCCATCGCCCGTCCGGCTTCGGCCGGATCCTGCCTGCGCACGGCCTCGGCGATGCGTCGATGATGCTCGAGCGAGGCCTGAGGGCGGTTGGACTGCGACAGTGATTCGATGCGCGTCTCGCGAATGAGGCCGGCGATTTCCCCCATGAGCCTGGCGAGCAACGGTGAGTGCGCCGCCTCGGTGATCGCGTGATGGAACAACTCGTCGCCCGAGTCGCCTCGATTGCCGTCGGTGATCTCGGTGGCCATCACGGATACGGCGTGGTCGATCGCCGCCATTTCGTCGTCGCTGCGACGCGTCGCGGCCAGTTCGGCGAGTTTCACCTCGAGTGCCTCGCGGGCCTCGATCACCTCGGGTAGCCGGTCTGCGTGCTCGCGCAGAGCGCGAATCGCCATGTCTCCCACGGGTCGTCGCACGAGCACTGCGCCGTCGCCGTGCCGGACCGACAGGATGCCCTGCACTTCGAGGGCGACGAGGGCCTGGCTCAGGGATGCTCGGCTGACCCCGAGGTGGCCGGCCAGCTCACGCTCCGGCGGGAGTCGATCGCCAGGGTTCATCTCGCGGTCGGCGATGTGCTTGCACAGCTGTTCGACGATGACCTCGTACAGCCGCGGTCGGGTCACGGGGCGAATTTGCTCAGCCACTGTGTCACTCGCTCTCTGTTCCTCTGGGCCTTCACCCTAGCCGTCCAGGTCAAGGTAACGGCGGACACATTGGGTCTTGACAAGTGATCCACTTCACTGGTTGAGTCCCTATTGACTCAGTGGCCAGTCCAATTAGCCACTGAAGATCTCGGGCAACCGCTCGAGTGATTATTCGAGACGGACCGGAGACCTTCGATGTCGACCGAGTTGATCCCCATCCTTGCGCTCGTCGTCATGTTCCTCGCCGCAACCGTGTTCCCCGTGAACATGGGCGCGTTGGGGTTCGTGGCGGCGTTCTTCGTCGGAACACTTGCCGTGGGCATGGGTGCCGACGACATCATTGCCGGCTTCCCGAGCAGTCTCTTCCTCACGCTCGTCGGCATCACCTACCTGTTCGCCATCGCGCAGAACAACGGCACGGTCGACCTCCTGGTCCGCGGAGCCGTTCGACTCGTCGGAGGCCGGGTGGCACTCATCCCCTGGGTGATGTTCGGTATCACCGGTGTCCTGACCTCGATCGGTGCGCTCGGGCCTGCCGCGGTGGCCATCGTTGCCCCGATCGCCCTCGGTTTCGCCGCGCGCTACAAGATCAACGCCCTGCTCATGGGCATGATGGTCATCCACGGCGCGCAGGCGGGTGGATTCTCGCCCATCAGCATCTACGGCGTCACGGTCAACAACATCGCCGCCGACGCAGGGTTGGTCAACAGCCCGCTCACGCTCTTCCTCGGCAGCATGCTCTTCAATGCCGCGATCGGTGCAGCGCTCTTCATGTTCCTCGGTGGCCGCTCCCTCATCGGACGCAGTGTGCACGACGAGGACGGCACGCGTCCCGACGGTGACACCGGCGGAGTCGGTGGTTCGGGTTCGCGGACGGTCATGCGCGGTTTCGGGTCGTCGACGCCTCGTCCGTCCGGTCAGACGGTCACCGTCGAGAACGCACCGCCTCTTGCCACAGCGGTCAAGGCCATCACCTTCGATCAGATTCTCACGCTCGTCGGCCTGGCTTCGCTTGCGCTGTTCGCCCTCGTGCTCGATCTCGACGTCGGATTCATCGCGATGACGGTGGCCGTGGTCCTCGCTCTCGCATCGCCCAAGGCGCAGAAGGGCGCGATCAACCAGATCAGCTGGTCGACAGTGCTGCTCATCGGTGGCGTGCTCACGTTCGTCGGGGTGCTGCAGGAAGCAGGAACCGTCGAATACGTCGGCGACGCGGTTGCCGGAATCGGAATCCCACTGCTCGTGGCACTGCTGCTCTGCTACATCGGAGCCATCGTCTCGGCGTTCGCCTCCTCCACTGCGATCCTCGGCGTCACCATTCCGCTGGCCGTTCCGTTCCTGCTCGCCGGTGAAGTAGGAGCCATCGGAGTCATCGTGGCTCTGTCCATCGCATCGACCATCGTCGACGTCAGCCCGTTCTCCACCAACGGAGCCCTGGTGCTCGCCAATGCTCAGGACATCGACCGTGATGTCTTCTACAAGCAGATCCTCAAATACAGCGCCCTGGTCGTGATCATCGGCCCGCTGATTGCCTGGGGATTGCTGGTCGTGCCCGGCTGGCTGTAGCAGTACCGCAGCCCGAAGCGGGCGCTCGATGATGGCGGCACGTGTGTTCGACGTGCCGCCATCACGCGTCTGAGCTGGGTAAAGGCACTCAAATCGGTACTTGACTTCTCTTCGGATCGCTGGTCCAATTGAATTGGATAGGCCACTGGCCCAATAATCCAATCCTCCAGGGTTCAGCTCCCACCCCGCTTCGATGCAAAGGATCACTTCGATGCCCCTCAACACGACAGGCAGAACCGGACCGCTCGAAGGCACCGTGGTGGTCGATCTGACCCGCGCCCTGGCCGGCCCGCACGCGGCGATGATGCTCGGCGACCTCGGCGCAGACATCATCAAGGTCGAGACCCCCAAGGGCGGCGACGACACCCGAGTCTGGGGCCCTCCCTTCGTCACTCCGCGTGACGCCGAGCGTGAGTCGACGTATTTCCTCTCGGCCAATCGCAACAAGCGGTCCATCGCACTCGACCTGAAGACCGACGAGGGCCGAGAAGCGTTGGAGCACATGATCGAACGAGCGGACGTCCTGCTCGAGAACTTCCGCACCGGTGTTCTCGACCGACTCGGCTTCTCGCCCGAGCGGATCGCCGAGATCAACCCGCGCACAGTGGTGCTGTCGATCAGTGGGTTCGGCCACGACGGCCCCGAGGGCGGCCGCTCCGGATACGACCAGATCGCCCAGGGTGAGGCCGGGCTGATGTCGTTCACCGGCTCGAGCCCCGACGACGTCCAGCGTGTCGGCGTTCCCATCGCAGACCTGCTCGCCGGAATGTACGGAGCCTTCGGGGTTCTCGCCGCTCTGCGCGAGCGGGACCGCACCGGCCGTGGCAAGGTGGTGCGCACGTCGTTGCTCGCCAGCGTCGTCGGAGTGCATGCATTCCAGGGCACCAAATGGACGGTCGCCGGCGAGATCGGTAAGGCTCAGGGCAACCACCATCCGTCGATCTGCCCGTACGGCCTGTTCCCGACCTCGGATGGTGCCGTGCAGATCTCGGTCGGTAGCGAGGGACTGTGGCACCGGTTCTGTGAGGGCTTCGGTATCGACCCCGACCTCGAGGGCATGGCCACCAACCCCCAACGCGTGGACAGTCGCGACGACGTCATCGAACTCGTCTCGAAGATCTTCCGCACCTACGAGACCGAGCCGCTGCTGACTCTCCTCGACGAAATCGGTGTTCCCGCAGGAAAAGTGCGCAATATCCAAGAGGTCTACGAGTGGGAGCAGACCAAGTCCCAGGGCCTTCTCGTCGACGTCGAGCATGCGACGCTCGGCAAGGTCACTCTTCCCGGGCCGCCCCTGCGATTCTTCGAATCCGACGGCACCGAGGTCACCGAAACCAATCACCTGGCACCGCCGGTACTGGGTGCCGACGACGAACTCGTCCGCGACTGGCTGAAAGAAGCGATCCGATGACCAGAATGACCGCCCTCGAACTTCTCGATCTCGTCATCGATGCCGACAGTTTCGATTCCTGGGATACCCCGACCGCGGACTACGTCGTCGACGACGAGTACGCGAGCGAACTCGCCGCGGCCCGCGAGAAGACCGGATTGGACGAGTCCGTACTCACCGGCTCCGCCACCATCCGCGGCCGCAAGGTGGCCATTCTGCTCGGGGAGTTCGCCTTCCTGGCCGGCTCGATCGGTGTTGCGGCGGGCGAGCGGCTGGTCAACGCGGTGCACCGGTCGACCGACGAGCGGCTGCCGCTGCTGGCGCTGCCGACCTCCGGCGGAACCCGCATGCAGGAGGGCACCGTCGCGTTCCTGCAGATGGTCAAGATCACCGCGGCGATCACTGCACACAAGGCGGCGAATCTGCCATACATCGTCTACCTGCGCCACCCCACCACCGGCGGAGTCTTCGCGTCCTGGGGATCGCTCGGCCACGTCACCGTCGCCGAGCCAGGTGCCCTCGTCGGGTTCCTCGGCCCCCGCGTCTACGAGGCGCTGTACGACGCGAAGTTCCCCACGGGCGTACAGACGTCGGAGAACCTCCAGGCCCACGGGCTCATCGACGCCATCCGCCCGCCCGAGCAGCTCGGCGAAATCGTTGATCGGGCGCTGCGCATCATGACCGACATCCCGTCGTGCCGGCCACGCACAGTCGAGGCGCTGGAGTGGAAGATCGAAGACGTGCCCGCGTGGACGTCGATTCTGGCCTCACGTAGGAGCGACCGTCCCGGCGTCCGCGAGTTGCTGTTCAGTACCGCAGCAGACGTGTTGCCGCTCAACGGAACCGGTCAGGGCGAGTCCGATCCGGGACTGATTCTTGCGCTCGTTCGATTCGGCGCTATGCCCTGTGTTCTGCTCGGTCAGGACCGACGCGGTCAGACGACCAAGACCCCGCTCGGCCCCGCAGCGCTACGCGAGGCCCGACGCGGAATGCGCTTGGCACAAGATCTGAAGCTGCCACTCGTCACCGTCATCGATACCGCTGGTGCCGCGCTGTCCAAGGAGGCCGAGGAGGGTGGCCTGGCCGGCGAGATCGCGCGATGCATCGCAGATATGGTCGATCTCGAAACGCCCACGCTGTCATTGCTTTTGGGTCAGGGAACCGGCGGCGGCGCGCTCGCTCTGGTGCCCGCGGACCGTGTTCTCGCCGCTCAGCATGCGTGGTTGTCTCCGTTACCGCCCGAGGGTGCGTCGGCCATCGTGCATCGGGATACCGCGCACGCCGCCGAGATGGCCACCAAGCAGGGAGTTCGCTCCCTCGATCTCTACCGCGCCGGCGTTGTCGACATCATCATTCCCGAATTGCCCGACGCGGCAGACGAATCGCAACAGTTCTGCGATCGAGTGGGTGCGGTGCTGCATCGTGAGCTCGCCGACCTGATTGCCCAGGATCCATCGATGCGGATGATCGCCCGGGAAAAGCGTTTCAACCGAATCGGTTTCGCGGCTACTGCCTCAGCCTGAAAACCCGCCAGGAACGATCACCCTTCACGAAACGAGACAACCATGACTGCCACGATCGCCGAGTCGAACTCGAAGGTTCCCGAGGATTTCGCCTCCGGTCTCGAAGGTGTCGTCGCGTTCACCTCCGACATCGCCGAACCCGACAAGGACGGTGGCGCACTGCGCTACCGCGGCGTCGACATCGAAGAACT
>NZ_NPFW01000018.1 GCF_002259405.1 Rhodococcus sp. 14-2483-1-2
GGAAACGCCCGGTCCCATTCCGAACCCGGAAGCTAAGCCCTCCAGCGCCGATGGTACTGCACTCGACAGGGTGTGGGAGAGTAGGACACCGCCGAACACAATTTGCCAGAACACCCTCAGACCACTGGTCTGGGGGTGTTCTGCATTTCGAAACCACCCACACACCCCACCCACAAACGCGCGCGCATCCGCCACGAGCCGGGGCTGGACCCAGGTGCCGGCTCGCACACCGACAGCCACCCTCCTCCCACCCCGGACAAACGCGCGCGCATTCGCCATCCGCGCGCAGAATCGCATCCCGACCTGTACCTATTCCCCGCGCACCTGACAAACGCGCGCGCATTTGCGGACACGAGGGACACAGGCCGGGCGTTGCCGTCACATCGACGGACCCTGGAGCTGCCGGCACCCCGACTGCCGCTCCAAGACTCCCGAGCTGCCCGGCACCAATGCCGCCCCTCGGCAAACGCGCGCGCATTTGCGCACATGGGGCCGCAACGCGGGTGCCAGCACGAGGCACCGGAAGCAGCTGCGCATACGAGGGCAAACGCGCGCGCATTCGCGGACTCTAAGTTTCGACTTCGGCGTAGGCGACGGTAGATATCAGTATCACCACGCGGAGCGTGCTGTGCCGGCTCGGTGCGATGTCGTCGTCTCCGCATCACGTCGTTGTCCGAAAAGCGATGCGGTCTGCGAAATGGCTGTTGCGACAGGTGGATTGGTGGGTGACAGCTGTCGCGTCGTGCTCGCTGAATTAAATCGGTGGAGTTCGTCGCCGCGGCCGTGCATGATCGTGGCACAGGCACATCGCAGAGACCGTGGAGGTGGACAATGGCAGCAGGAACGAATCACGTGGGCCGTCGAGTCGTCTACTCGCGGATTGCCATGCTTGCCGATCATGCTCTCTGAGTGAGCCTTCGGCCGAATCGGTCGGTTCCGGCCGGCGATATGCAGCTGTCGATCCAATACTTCGCCGCACAGCAATGCTCTGTGTTCGGCGTCCATTCTTGTTGTAGGAGAACAGATGTACCAGTACGAACAGATCCTGAACGAACACCGACAACGCGTCGCGCGTGGCGCGCAGAACTACGAACGGCGTCGGGTCGCAGCGGAGAGAGCTGCCGAAACAACTGTCGCAGAATCGGATTCGAGTGAGAGTGATCCGACGGAGACAACAGCCCAGAACGATTGCGAATCGGAATCCGAGATCGAGTTTGCGGTGATGTCGTCCCGGCGCTGACAGTCAGGGCTCCATCAGATGTGAGTAGCGATCGCCCGCGGCGGCAATGAAGTCGCGAACGAACCAGCACGTAGGGACAACGCGCAGTCCCTGCGTGCTGGTGTCGTCGAGGGCGTATTCGGTGAGGGCAGCGGCAAGCCCTCGGCCGCGAAACTGCGGGAGCGTCACGGTGTGATGAAACGTTCGTGCGCCGTGCGATTCGATGTACTCCGAGTAGCCTGCCAGCTCGGAGTCGACATGGATCTCGAACCGTCGGTCGGCACTGTCGTGGGTGATCTTGACCGCCATGGTGGTACCTCCTGGCCGAGTTCGTTGTCACCACGGTAACCGGACCTCGTCCTGTGGGGTGTTCTGCGGTTACTCGAGCAGGCATCGACGCAGTAGGGTGAGGGAAACCGAGTCGTGCGAGCGCCACCCGTCGCAACACCGCTCTTCATAAGTACGGGGCGCTCTCGAGGCTGAAGGTGGCAATCCGTGGAAGACACATCCGACCGGGGAATCAAGGCATTCATCCGAACCGTCGCTCAGCGCGGTGGACGTGCGGAACGGCTGACGACGTCGCGTCGCAATCCCGTGCAGGTCTGGTCGATGGACGGCACCTCGTCGTGCATCGTTCGCGTGCGATCGAAGGTGACCGGAGATTGGAAGGCCCGCAGGCAGGACGAATCGCTCGAGAGTGACGACACCGGTTCCTCGTATTGGGTGTTCGTCGATCTGGCGAACGACGAGCCGCGCTTCTATATGGTCTCGTCCGAAGAGATGGCCACCGACATTCGCGGAGAAGTCGACCTGTGGGTCCAGGATTCGCCACTGCGTACCAGGACCGGACATCACGCGATAGCGGTGGACCGAGTGCTGCACGGCAGCGAGCGTTGGGACCTGCTGGGTCTGAGTTCGACGTTGGACACATCGGTCGATCTCGGCCCCGAACAGACGTGGGTTCGTACTCCACGGGTGAAGGCGCCTCGAAAGTCGTCCAAGGCGGCCGTGGAGGAAGAAGTGATCGACAACCGGGTACGGGTGGTCGCCGATTGCGAAGGCTATCGGCTGAGTGGTCGCTACGATCCCGAGACACAGCGACTCGAGATCACCGCTGGACCGATGGAGGGCCGTCGATTCGACAATCCCTCCGTCGCTGCCAGTGCGGTGGCCACGCATATCAGTGGGGATGTCGAGGAGCGCGACGGTTGGCAGTTCTGGCAACTGGACACTCCGGATCGTGCTCCGCTGGGATCTTTTCAGTAGAGAACTACAGCTCCCGACCCCTTTGTTGTGACTCCTCACCAAATTGGCTTTTCCGGTAAAAACGGGACAAAGGTCCGATTAATCTTGCGCTGGTAGGACGAGCTCCCTGTTTTAGCCTCTGGGTCGAATCGATGTTCGAGAGTTCGTCCGTGCATCGAAATTCGGGTATCAGCGAGCTCAACGGTCGACAGTGCGAGGGGTGCTGTCGACCGTGGGGAGAGGTCTTCACCATGGAACATTCCTTCCGGACGGGCTCCGCCCACGCGTCCCGCTTCCTGTTCCTCATCGCCCAGTTCGTCGATCGGAGAATCCCGGCCGAGTTCTTCTCGGGTCAGTTCCGCGAGCTGCAGAACACCCAATCCACGTATCTCGATGCCGACGTCTCCTCTGTCATCGGAATGTTGTCGGTCGACGTCGGCGCGTACCTGGGTGATGTCGATATCCGAGGGGTGGACTACATCGACTCCGAACAACTCTGGCTGGCTGCCGGGCAGGCGTTCCGTGATCTCATGACCGTCCAGTCCGAGCACTTCGAACGCGAGGCCGGGTGACGGGCAAAGCGCACATCACCGGAATCGATCACGGTGTCGCAGAAGGTCTTCGAGCCGAAATCGTCTGTGAGTGCCGCGCATTTCGATCGGTAGATCGCCCGCATCGGCCAACCGTCTGACATAGGTGTCGGATACCCCGAGCACCTCGGCAGCCTGCGAGGTGGTCAGCAACTCGTCCACGGTGCCGATGGCCACCGCCCGCCCGGTCGCGAGCTGGGTGAGAAGTTCCAACACCGCGCCGCGTGCTGCGTCGTCGAGCCGAACCTCCGAACCGCCGATACTGATGTCGAGGTCTGCTCCGGTCCGCTCGTGAACGACCGCCGCCAGCGAGGTGGCCGATCGCGACTCGAGGGCAGGCATGACGAATCGGAAGTCCATTCTTCCAGGATAGGAGCGGGCAACGGCCTCGGTGCGCATAGGCTCGAAGCACCCAGCATGTGAGGAGTGTTCAGTGCCGCAGTTGTTGCACCTCGATTCGTCCGCCGACCCGGTCGGCTCGATCAGCCGCCGGGTGACGGCCCGCTTCTCGGACGCCTGGCACGGCATCGGCACCGACCACTCGGTGATCCCTCGAGACCTGCATTCGAGTCCGCTGCCGCACCTACCCACGTCTGCGCTGCACTGGGCACCTCATCTGCGAACCGCCGACGAAACCGTCGATCCATCCGCCGAGGCGTTGCAGGTCGAACTGATCGAGGAACTGATCTCGGCGGACGTGGTGTTGATCGGTGCGCCGATGTACAACTGGTCGATCCCGTCGACCCTGAAGGCATGGATCGACTACGTACACGTTCCGGGCATCACCGTGCCGTTCGACAGCGACACGGCACCTCTCGTCGGCAAGCCCGTGGTCGTGGTGACCAGTCGGGGAAACGACTACACCCCCGGTACCGACAACGCGTCCACCGACCACACCACCGCACAACTGCGACAGGTGCTCGGAGTCGCGCTGGGAATGGACGTCCACTTCGTCCCGGTCGATCTGACTCTCGCCGAGCGGGTGCCGGCACTCGCGCCGCAGATTCCGCAGGCGCGAGCCAATCTCGAGGCGGCGTTCTCCGCCGTCGACGATCTCGCGCGGCGATTGGGTGGAGCTACCACCAGGTGAGAGCCGAGTAGCCTGGCGAGGTGCTCTCGAACGGCCCAGGCAACGACACCACCCGCGGTGAACGTGGATCGGGGCGTCATCGCATCAGGAAGCCGTTGCGCGATCGAGGCCTCGCGCTCCGAATCGGCCGGGTTTTCGTCGCCACTGCGGCAGTGGGCTCGATCGTGGTCAGCGGAATCGGGTTCGCTGTATACCGCGAAGCCACCACGGGACTGACCACCTCGAACGCGCTCGACGGCATCGCGAACAACGATCCGAGTGGCAACGGCGAGGACACCGACATCCTGTTGATCGGCCTCGACAGCCGCAAGGACATGGACGGCAACGACCTACCTGCCGAGTTCGTCACCGACGCGCTGCATGCAGGCGACAGCGACGTGGGGGGATACAACACCAACACCCTGTTGCTGGTGCACCTTCCGGCCGACGGCGGGCGGGCGACGGCGCTGTCGATACCTCGCGACGACTACGTCGACGTTCCCGGATACGGCAAGCGAAAGATCAAGGAGGCGTACGGACTTGCGAAAGCCGACGCCGATACACAGTTGCTCGACGAGGGCGTCACCGATCCGGCCGAACGGGAGCGACGAGCGCGCGACGCGGGACGACGGTCGACGTTGACCGCGGTTCGTGATCTGCTCGACGTGCCGATCGATCATTTTGCCGAAGTGAATCTTCTGGGCTTCTACGACGTCGCGGAAGCTGTCGGACCCATTCAGGTGTGCCTGAACAATCCGGTACACGACAACTACTCGGGGGCGGACTTCGCTGCGGGCACGCAAGAACTGAGCGCCTCGCAGGCACTGTCCTTCGTCCGGCAACGCCACGGCCTCGACAACGGCGATCTCGATCGAACCAAGCGACAGCAGGCCTTCGTAGCCGGAGTGATGGCCAAGCTCAGCTCCTCCGGTGTCATGGCGAACATCGGCGAACTCCGGGCGCTCGTAGCGGGCACCAAGGACGACGTCGTGATCGACGCATCCCTGGATCCGGTGAAGCTCGCAGGGGGAGCCGGTGCAGTCATGCAGGGCGACATCGATTTCTACACGCTCCCGATCACGGGCTACGACACGATCGACGGGCAGGACGTCAACCTCGTCGACGTCGACGCCATCAGGGCCGAGGCAGCGCGGTTGATCGATGACGCGCCGCCGCCCGCACCGCCGATCACCGCGGCACCCGATCCGGGAACGGAGCTGCCCCCGCTCGAGGTCGCTGCGCCGGATCCGTCCCTGGATCCGGTAGCAGCCCCTGACGAGGGTGTGCACAGCGACGGCGGCATTCCCTGTGTCGACTGAGCCCTGTCGACTGCACTCGCGCGGTACCGGTCAGAGGGTCGGCGTGCTGAGCAGAACGTCCATCAGCTGTTTCTCCACGGCCGCGAACTGCGGCGTCGTGACGATCTCGAGCCCGCGCGGGCGGGGCAGCGTCACCTCGATCTGCCGTCGGACGTGGGCGGGTCTGGGGGAGAGGACGATCACGCGATCGGAGAGATAGACCGCTTCTCGGATGTCGTGCGTGACCATCAGCACGGTCCACCGAAACTCCGACCAGACCTGCTGCAACCAGGCCTGCATGTCGCTCCTGGTCAACGAGTCCAGCGCTCCGAACGGTTCGTCGAGCAGCAGTACCGATCGTCCCTGTACCACCGTGCGCAGCAGCGCCGCTCGTTGGCGCATGCCGCCGGAGAGTTCGGACGGTCTGGCCGACTCGTACCCGTCCAGACCGAACACCGGGAACAGCTCGCGTGCCCGCGCCCGCGCCTCCTTCTTGGCAATGCCCTGCACTTCGAGCCCGAGGGTGGTGTTGTCCAACACCGAACGCCACGGAAACAGCAGGTCTTTCTGAGGCATGTAGGCGCACGGTGGTACTCGCACCGTGCCGGAGTCGGGCCTGTCGAGTCCGGCCAGCATGTTGAACACCGTGCTCTTACCGGAACCGCTCGGGCCGATGATCGACACGAACTCGCCGGGCCGAACACCGAACGACATGCCGTCGAGTACGGGCTTGTCGCCGAATGATTTGGTGAGATCGCGAACATCGATGCAGGTGTCGGAGTCAGACATGAAGACCCGCCGAACCGTGGCGCGCCCAAGGAGCGACGAACCGCTCCACCAGGAAGGTGGAGACGAACAGGACCACGCTGATCACGGCAGTCACGGCAACCGCGGCGAGAACCAGATCGGTACGAAACGAGTTCTTCTGTTGGCTCATGTAGATGCCGAGTCCCGCACTGGCCCCGGCATATTCGGCAAAGATCGCACCGACCACCGCGTAGGTGATTCCGATGCGAAGTGAGGTGAAGAATCGGGGGAGCGCCGACGGTAGCCGCACGTATCGAAACTGTTGCCAGCGCGAGGCGCCCATGCTGGCCAGCAGTGATCTCGCGTCTCGATCGGCCGCCGCGAAACCCTCGATGAGCCCGATGGCCATCGGGAAGAACGTGGCCAACGCGATGACCAGGATCTTCGGAAGCAGCCCGAAGCCGAACCAGATGATCAACAGCGGCGCGATCGCGATGATCGGAAGCGTCTGCGATACGACGAAGAGGGGTACGAACGCGCGCCGCAGCCACGGCGAGAAATCCACCGCGATGGCCAGCAGCCACGCCAGGGCCAGGGAGACCGCGAACCCGACCAGGGTCACCTGCAGAGTCGCCGCCGCGTTCTCGGCGATCGCATCGCGTTGCGCCCAACCCTGGACCACCACTCGGCCGGGAGACGGCAGCACCTGCGGCCGGATGCCGCTGATCTGGACGTAGATCTGCCAGGCGGCGATGAGCAGTACGACGACGGTCAGCGCGGGCCACGCCCAACGAAGCGAGGCTCGGATACCGCTGAACGAGTAGGAACCTCGGTCAGCGGCTACCGACTCATCGATTGCCGAGGTAGTCATTGGTGAAGTAGGTCGACCAGTCCGGCTCCGCGGTCAGAGGCGCGCCGTTCTGATCGGCCAGCACACCGCTGTCGTAGAGGAATTTCGAGTACGCGGTCCACTTGTCGAGACTCTGTCGTCCTACCTCGCCAGTGGAGTCCTTCATGTACTTCGCTGCGAGCATCTCCTGGCTCTCGAAGACGAGCGACTCGTCGGTGAAGGTTCCCGGATTGGCGTCGATCAGATCCTGTGCGGCCTTGTCCGGATCGTCGGCGGCGAGTTGGTAGCCGCGCTGAAGTGCCTGGACGAACTTCTCGGCCTGGTCCGGATGGGCTGCGAGCCAGGGCTCGTTGCCGCTGATCGTGATGGCGTAGGCGTCCGGAAACCCATAGTCGGTGTAGTCGAAGTACTTCATCGGCGTTCCGCTGTGCTCGGCTTCGATGCCTTCCCACGCGAAGTAGGAGACGGTGAAGTCGGCGGTACCGGAGTACACCGCCTCGTATGCCGAGGTGCCCAGTACCACCGTTTCGTATTCGCCTGTGCCGCCGTCGTTCTGAATGACCTTCTCGAGTCCGGCCTGCTCACCGGACTCGCCGAACCCGGCGTAGACCTTCCCGTCGAGTGCCTTCGGGCTCGGGATGTCGTCTCGATCGGCGCGAACTCCGATGCCGGTAGCCCAATGCTGCAGCGGCGCAAGGACGGACACTGTCTGCGCGCCTGCGGAGGTCGCGAATACGCCCGAACTCTGTGTGCTGATGCCGAACTCGGCGTTTCCGGCATCGACGAGAGTGTCCGCCGCGGTGTTGTTGTACGGCAGAATCTCCACGTCCAGGCCGGCGTCGGCGAAATAGCCCTCCTGCAGGGCGACATACAGGCCGGTGTGGTTCGTGTTCGGCGTCCAGTCCAACGCGAACCGAATGGTGTCGGAGTCCGTCGAGTCGGAGCAGCCCGCCAGTCCGGTCGTGGCAACGACTGCCGCCGCCAACGCCGCGAGGATTCGAGTGGTTCTCATGCGTACACCGCACTCTCGGCCAGGGGCCATGGGGTGGGATGTAATGCGCTGTCCCAGAACATCAATTCGTACCGCGACGCGACGACGAAGGCGTCGATCATCTGCTCGCGCTGCGCCGGCGTCGCGGCCGCTGCGGCGTCATCGACGAATGTCTTGGCAGCGTCGACGATGGCATGGAATTCGGGTGCGTCGTACGCGGCCACCCACTGCGCGTAAGGGTGGTCGGGATCGCGATCGAGAACCGCCCTCGCTGCACCGGCGAGTGAGCGGCCGACGTCTGCGTAGATCCAGAAGCACGGCAGAACAGCTGCTGCTGCAACAGGATACGGTTCGGTTGCCGCCGTCGCGGTCAGGTAGGACGTGTAACCGAGGCATGCCGGTGAGGGCTCGGGCGTCCGGGTCGACGGGGGCAGCGCTCCACCGGTCAGCATCGCCTCGTGCGACGCGGCCTCGTCCATCGCGCTCGCGGCAGCGCTTGCCCAGAATGCTCCGGCGAACGGGTTCGGTGCATGTGCTGCCAGCAGTGACAGCGACTTCACGTACCCACCGAGATAGAGTGAGTCCTGTTCGAGGTACCGACGGAACGCGTCGAGCGGAAGCGTCCCGGCCCCGAGTAGTCGAAGAAATTCGAGGTCGTCGATCGCGCGTCGAATGTCCTCGGAGGCATTCCACAGTCGATCGGTGAAGCGGACCGGGTCCGCAGATACAACAGGCGTCATCGCCTTGACATCCCTTCGTCAGTATTACCTGCATCAGGTTCGGCGGGTTTGATCTCAGCATCCGCATCGGCGGACACACCCCGTGTCAGAACGACAGTGACAGTAACACCGGTCACCCGGTGGCGCTGTTGCCGCCCCCGTATCTGCGGTCCGGGTTCAGCCCAGCATGTCTTCGAGCTCCATACCCTTGGTCTCCCGGATCTTGGCCTTGACGAAGAAGAACGAGAGTGCGGCGAACACAGCGAATCCTGCGTAGATCACCCACAGTCCCACAGACGACGTCAGCGGCGGGAAGGCAAGCGTGACAGCGAAGTTGGCCATCCAGTTGGCTGCAGTGCCGATGCCGAGTGCCATGGCCCGCATGCGGTTGGGGAACATCTCACCGAGCATGACCCACATGATCGGACCCCAGGTGGATGCGAAGAATATGACGAAAAGATTGGCGCCGATCAGCGCGATCGCACCCCACGGAGCAGGCAACGTGACGTCGTCGCCGCTGCCGGTCGCCTGCGAGAACGCCACCGACGCCATGACGAGTCCGCCGAACATGCCGATCGAGCCCGCCATCAGCAGCTTGCGCCTACCGATTCGGTCGACGAACAGAATCGCCACGAACGTCATGACCACGTTGATCACGGCGGTGATGACCGACGTCGTGAACGACTGATCCTCACTGAAGCCGACCGAGCGCCACAGCGTCGTCGAGTAGTAGAAGATCGCGTTGATGCCGACCAACTGCTGCAGCACGGCCATCGTGATGCCCACCCAGACGATGGGTTGCAGGCCGAACTTCGGACCGCGAATGTCGGCGAACGACGAGCGTGACTCCTTGCGCAGTGTCAGCCTGATCTCGTGGACGCGCTCGTCCGGATGCAGTTCGCCGGTGATCTCGGCGAGGACTCTGGCGGCTTCCTCGTCGAGATGCTGACCGACGAGGTAGCGCGGAGACTCCGGGATCAGGGTTGCCAACAACCCGTACACCAGCGCCGGTACGACGCCGACCAGGAACATCCAGCGCCAGGCCTCGATGCCGAACCACAGGTCGTTGGACGCCCCGTCCGCGGCACCCGCGAGGAGGGCGTCGGACAGCAGAGCGGCGAAAATACCGATGGTGATGGCCAATTGCTGGAGCGAGGCCAAAGAACCGCGCCACTTGGCCGGAGCGATCTCGGCGATGTACGCCGGTGCGATCACCGAGGCGATGCCGATCCCCAGTCCACCGAGCACTCGCCAGAGCATGAGGTCGGGGACGCTGAACGCCAGTCCCGAACCGATCGACGAAACGACGAACAGGGCCGAGCCGAGCAGCATGACCTTCTTGCGTCCCCAACGGTCTGCGAGGCTGCCGGCGAACCAGGCACCCACTGCGCACCCGATGAGGGCGATCGCGACCACGAAGCCGGTGGTGAACGAGCCGAGGAGGAAGTGATCTTCGATCGAGTCGACAGCGCCGTTGATGACGGAACTGTCGAAGCCGAACAGGAATCCGCCCACAGCAGCGGCGATGCTGACGCCGATGACCTTCGCTGTGTGGCGGTCCGAGGTCTGATTCATGAGTGATGCACCTTCCGGCCGCGCGCACGGGCGTCGGCCGCTGGGGAGACCGTACGGCAGGAATTGTCGTACCGTCCCCGGACATTACGCCTGGTAATTTGCTGAGCGAACGAGACCGTCAACGAAGGTCGAAATCATCGTCCGAGACGGTGAAACCGTGGCCGACCTGATCGGTGCACGTGACTCCGGTCTGCTCGTCGACGCTGCACCGAAGGCCGTTGGTGGAGCCGCTTCCGGGGACGGTGAGCTCCTCGCCGTACGGCAAGGCTGCCGCAGGACCGTCGAAACGGTGGAACTTGGGATCGCCGAGGCTCTCGAACTTCGCCGGTGATCCAGCGATCAGCTGCACGGCATTGGGTTTCACCGCCGTTTCCGACGCCCCGCTGCCGGGAACCTCGGGTGCCGAAGAAGGGAGCGACCCGTGGCATCCGGCGATCGAGGATTCGAGGACGGCGATACCGCACTCGAACTTTCCGCTGGGGCTCGAGAAGTAGTACCAGCCGGGTGCCTTGCCTGCGTAGTCTTGCGGTTTCGCCTGGGGTGCAGCAGGACTCGTCGGTGTCGCCGTGGTGGACGTCGGCGTGGTGGTCGCTGCGGTGGACGGTGATGCCGGCGCGGCAGAGGGGGCGGAGGGAGCCGTGGTGATCGGGGTGGGGCGGTCGGTGATCACGGTCGCCATCGGTCCGTCGCCTCCGCCGCTCGAACCGCAGGCTCCGAGCAGACATGCCCCGACGACTGCCACTGCGGCACATCCGATTCTCTTCATCGACGGTTCCTTCGCTCGCGGGCGTCGACGCTGTGCGTATCGTCGCCGAGGGGATGGTTGATGTTGGTACGTTGGGCAACGACCGAACGGGAGGTTCCATGGCCATCGCCTCTGACTCCGGCGCGTCCGATTCCACCGAGCCCGATTCCACCGTGCTCGTGAGCACGCCCTACGGCGACGTTCTCGGCTATCCGGTCGCTGCCGATGCGTCGCCGATCCTGGCCTGGCGGGGTATTCCCTACGCGACGCCTCCGGTGGGGAAGCTCAGGTTCCGAGCGCCGCGTCCGTTGCAGCCCTGGTCGGGAGTGCTCGACGGCCTCGAATTCGGTGCGATGGCTCCGCAGGGTCGCGACAGTCCGGTGCCGATCGATCCGTCGCTGTCGATTTCCGAGGACTGCCTCACGCTCAACGTCTGGGCTCCCCGTCCCGATGCAGAACTGCGGCCGGTGTTGGTCTGGATCCATGGCGGTGCGTACTCGCTCGGATCGTCCGCCCAGCGGGTCTACGACGGGAGAAACCTCAGCGAGAACGGCGACGTGGTGGTGGTGACCATCAATTTTCGTCTCGGCCCGTTCGGGTTCCTCGACCTGTCCTCGTTCTCCACCGACGAGCACACGTTCGAGACCAATCTGGGGCTGCGAGATCAGATTGCCGCACTGCAGTGGGTCCGTGAGTGCATCTCTGCGTTCGGCGGCGATCCCGATCAGGTGACGGTGTTCGGTGAATCCTCCGGGGGAGCGTCGGTCACCACGTTGATGACCTCTCCCAAGGCCGAGGGCCTGTTCCAGCGAGCGATCGTGCAGAGCGCGCCTGCGACCTCGGTGTACGGCCCCGACCGCGGAGCCGCGGTGGCGTCGAGGTTCCTGGAGTTGGTGGGCGTCGACCGGGAAGACATCGGTGAACTGTTCGATATGCATTTCACCAGGCTGGTCACCGCCGGCGACACGCTCTGCTACGAGATCCCGACGACAGTTCCTGGGACACTTGGCCTTTCGCCGGTCGTCGACGGCGACATCGTGCCGCGCTATCCAGTGGCGGCCTTCCAGAAGGGGCTCTCGCACAAGATCCCGTTGATCATCGGCACCAACCACGACGAGCCCTCGATCTTTCGATTCATGAAGTCTCCGTTGATGCCGATCACCTCCGACACCGTCTCCGAGATGTTCCGCGCCATCGCTCACGACCACGCGGATCTGCCCGCCTATCGGGTCGCCGAGATCATGGCCGCATATCCGGACCGGGACAAACCCGCTGGGGCACAGGCCATATCGCGCGACGCGGGATTCCTCATGCCGAGCGTCTGGATCGCCGACGGGCACAGCAGGCATTCGCCGACATGGATGTACCGATTCGATCATGCGACGCCGATGCTCAAGGCCGCACGGGTGGGAGCGGGACACGCGACCGAACTGCCGTATGTGTTCGGTAATTTCGGAACACTCAGCCGAGACCCCACCTTCTGGCTCGGTGGCCGGAAGCCGGCGATGGCGGTGTCCGCGCGGATGCAGAGACGCTGGCTCGCTTTCGCCCGGTACGGCGTACCCGCAGCGTTGGATGCGTCCAAGCATTGGGCCCCGTACACCGAGCAGGCGCGCTGGACGCTGGTGATCGATGCATCCGACACTCTCGTCGACGACCCCGACGGCGAGATGCGCGCTGCATGGGGCGACCGCGTTCTCGGGTTCAGCTGACACATCGCTCATGCGTTCTGTCGCACGGCGTTGCTGACATGAATCGAACGTAACAGCAAGAACACCGGTCGCTCGAGTCACACCGGTAACAATTGGATGTCAGCGACCTGTCGGTAGGTGCGGTTATGTTCGATGGTGTGTTGATGTCGAGGATCGTCGAAACGTCCAGTGCCGTGGCAGCGACGCGCTCGCGAAAGGTCAAGATCGAGCAACTCGGTGCCCTGCTCGCCGAGGCCGAGGCCGGTGACATCGGGCCCGCCGTGTCGTGGCTGTCGGGGGAGTTGCCGCAGGGACGGATAGGGGTCGGCTGGCGCACTCTCGCCGATCTCGACGTGACGTCCGCCGCGGACTCGACACTGACGGTTGCCGAGGTGGACGAGGCGATATCTTTGGTCGCGGCGACCTCGGGGGCGGGTTCTGCTGCGCGGCGGGTAGCGATATTGACCGACCTGTTCTCCCGAAGTACGGCCGAGGAGCGTCGGTTTCTGATCCGGCTCGTCACCGGCGAGCTGCGCCAGGGCGCGCTCGAAGGAATCATGGTCGACGCCGTTGCCGCGGCCACGAACCTGCCGCAAGCGCCGGTGCGTCGGGCATTCATGCTCTCGGGTCGTTTGCCTGCCACGGCCGTAGCCGCCATGACCGGTGGCGTCGACGCACTGGATGCATTCCGGCTCGAGGTCGGTCGCCCGATCCGGCCGATGCTGGCATCGCCGGCGGAATCTCTGCGCGGCGCCTGGGAACAGATGTCAGGCGATGTCACCGTCGAATACAAACTCGACGGCGCGCGAATTCAGGTGCACCGCTCCGGAAACAACGTGAGCATCTACACGCGGACTCTGCGCGACATCACTGCCGGCGTGCCCGAGCTGGTGGACCTGGTTCTCGAGCTGCCGTGCGATTCGGTGGTCCTGGACGGGGAGACCCTCGCGCTCGACGACAGCGGACGGCCCAGGCCTTTCCAGGAAACGATGAGCCGGTTCGGTGCCGAGAGCGCGCACGAGCTCCTGCTGCAGCCCTACTTCTTCGACTGCCTGCACCTCGACGGTGTCGATCTGCTCGATTCCCCGCTGGAGCAACGGCTGGCGGCACTGGACCGGGTGGCACCGGGGCACCGAATTCCCAGTGCCGTTCGGCCCGATGCGGACCAATCAGCGGCCCACTTCGACGCTGCACTCGACGCCGGGCACGAGGGAGTCATGCTCAAAGCTCTCGGTGCACCGTACGCCGCAGGCCGTCGCGGAAAGAGCTGGCAGAAGGTCAAACCCGAACACACCCTCGACCTCGTCGTCCTCGGAGCCGAGTGGGGGTACGGGCGTCGCACCGGCTACCTGTCCAACCTGCACCTGGGAGCTCGCGATCCCGACGGCGGTGACCCGATCATGGTGGGTAAGACCTTCAAAGGCCTGACCGACGTGTTGTTGCAGTGGCAGACCGACGAATTCCCGAAACACGAGCGAGAGCGCGACGAGCACACCGTGTACCTGCGCCCCGAACTGATCGTCGAAATCGAACTCGACGGCGTGCAGGTCAGCCCACGTTATCCGGGCGGCGTTGCCCTGCGATTCGCGCGAGTACTGCGATACCGACCCGACAAGAACCTCGCCACCGCGGACTCCATCGACGCCGTGCGCGCACTCCTTCCACATTCGTGAAAACAGTTCCGACGATTAATACATACGAAACCGGCCGAACGATCCCGTAACACGGCGCAAAATATCTTGAGGGTGCAAGCCAGCGAGAGATGGAGTGCCAATGATGTCCACAGTTCGAGCTGCTCTGGTCCAAAGCAAGTGGACCGGTGACAAAGAATCGATGATCGCGGCACACGAGGGGTTTGCTCGGTCCGCCGCCGAGCAGGGCGCGAAAGTTGTCTGCTTCCAAGAACTTTTCTACGGTCCGTACTTCTGCCAGCTACAGGACGCGAAGTTCTACGAATACGCAGAATCGGTACCAGGGCCCACCGTCGACCGTTTCGCCGCACTGGCGAAGGAACTCGGCATCGTGATGATTCTGCCCGTGTACGAGCAGGAACAACCCGGACTTCTGTACAACACCGCTGCCGTCGTCGACGCCGACGGGACCTATCTCGGCAAGTACAGAAAACACCACATCCCCCACGTGAACGGATTCTGGGAGAAGTTCTACTTTCGCCCCGGCAATCTGGGGTGGCCGGTGTTCGACACCGCGGTCGGGCGTATCGGTGTCTACATCTGCTACGACAGACATTTCCCGGAAGGTTGGCGCGCACTCGGTCTTGCCGGTGCCGAAATCGTCTTCAATCCGTCGGCCACCTCGCGGGGCCTGTCGAACTACCTGTGGAAGCTCGAACAACCCGCCTCGGCCGTCGCAAACGAGTACTACGTGGGCGCGATCAATCGAGTCGGAATCGAATCCGAATACGGTGACGACGATTTCTACGGGACCAGCTATTTCGTGGATCCCGAAGGCAAATTCGTCGGCGAGGTGGCGTCGGATTCGGAACCCGAAATAATCGTGCGTGACCTCGACATGGACCTGCTCAAGGTGGTCCGCGACCGATGGGCCTTCTATCGGGACCGCAGACCCGACGCATACGGCCCGCTGGTGCAACCCTGATGGCCACCACCTTCGTGCACGGTGGGACCGTGGTATCCACCACCGGCGCACAGGAATTGGATGTGCTCATCGACGGTGAGAGCATCGTCGCAGTGCTTGCACCCGGATCGGTCTCCCTGGCCGCGGACCTGAAGACCTCGGCGGACGTCGTCGTCGACGCGACCGGCAAATACGTCATTCCTGGTGGGGTCGACGGACACACGCACATGGAGATGCCGTTCGGCGGTACGTTCGCCTCCGATACCTTCGAAACCGGAACGCGCGCAGCGGCCTGGGGTGGCACGACGACGATCGTGGATTTCGCGATTCAGACCCCCGGTCAGCGCGTCCAGGACACTCTGGCGCAGTGGCACGAGAAGGCCGCGGGGCAGTGCGCCATCGATTACGGCTTCCATCAGATCATCGGCGACGTCACCGACGATTCCCTGAAAGCCATGAGCGAGTTGGTGTCCGAGGGCGTCACCAGCTTCAAACTCTTCATGGCCTATCCGGGTGTGTTCTACTCCGACGACGGCAAGATCCTGCGCGCCATGCAGTCCGCCGCCGAAACGGGTGCACTGCTGATGATGCACGCGGAGAACGGCATCGCGATCGATGTACTCGTTGCTCAATCGATCGCGCGTGGAGACACGGCCCCGTACTTCCACGGCACGTCACGGCCGTGGCAACTCGAGGAGGAGGCGACGCATCGAGCGATCATGCTCGCCCACGTCACCGGCGCACCGCTCTACGTCGTACACGTCTCTGCCAAGCAGGCCCTGGAACAGATTGCGCAGGCCCGTGGCAACGGGCAGAACGTGTTTGCCGAGACGTGTCCGCAGTACCTCTATCTGTCACTCGAGGAACAACTCGGTGCACCGGGCTTCGAGGGTGCCAAGTGGGTCTGCTCGACGCCACTGCGGTCGCGAGCCGAGGGGCATCAGGACGAGTTGTGGCGGTACCTGCGCACCGGAGACGTGGCGACCGTCAGTACCGATCACTGCCCGTTCTGCATGAAGGACCAGAAGGAGATGGGCATCGGCGATTTCTCCAGGATTCCCAACGGGATCGGCTCGGTGGAACATCGCATCGATCTGATGTTCCAGGGCGTCAAGAGCGGCAGGATCACGCTGGAGAAGTGGGTCGACGTCTGCTGCACCACTCCGGCCAGGATGTTCGGAATGTATCCGAGGAAAGGTGTCATCACCCCGGGTGCCGACGCGGACATCGTGATCTACGACCCGAACGGACACACCAGCATCGGCGTCGACAAGACCCACCACATGAACATGGACTACTCGGCGTACGAAGGTTTCGAGATCGACGGGCATGTCGACACCGTGATCTCTCGCGGCCGGATCATCGTCGACGGTGGATCCTATTCCGGCACTGCGGGACACGGACGATTCGTCCGACGCGACCTGTCTCAGAATCTGATCTGAGTCATGGACATCGGGGTAGTGCTCCAGTGCAATCCGCCTGCGTCCCGTGTGATCGATCTGGCCAGACAGGCAGAGACACATGGGTTCTCGCACGTGTGGACGTTCGATTCGCACCTGCTGTGGCAGGAACCGTACGTCATCTACAGCCAAATTCTGGCGGCGACGAGGCGGGTGACCGTCGGTCCGATGGTCACCAATCCTGCCACCCGTGACTGGACGGTGACGGCATCGACGTTCGCGACGCTCAACGACATGTTCGGCAATCGGACGGTCTGTGGCATCGGCCGCGGCGACTCCGCGGTCCGGGCTCTGGGCGGTAAGCCGACAACGCTTGCCTCACTGCGAGAGTCGATCGAGGTGATCCGTAATCTGGCCAATGGGCGGAGCGCTCGGGTCGGTGAGACAACCGTGCAGTTCCCGTGGGCAGAACACTCGAGCCTGGAGGTATGGGTCGCGGCGTACGGGCCGAAAGCACTCGAGCTCACCGGCCAGGTGGCGGACGGGTTCATTCTGCAGCTGGCCGATCCCGATATCGCGGCGTGGACGATCGGCCGGGTCCGCGCCGCGGCCGAGCAGGCCGGTCGCGACCCCGATTCGATCTCGATCTGCGTTGCCGCTCCCGCCTACGTCACCGACGGCACCGATGCCGGGCTCGAACACGCCCGAGATCAGTGTCGTTGGTTCGGCGGGATGGTCGGCAACCACGTCGCCGATATCGTCTCGCGCTACGGCGGCGATGGCGGCGGTGTTCCACAGGCACTCACCGACTACATCGCGGCGCGCAAAGGGTACGACTACAACGAGCACGGTCGAGCCGGAAACTCTCACGCAGAATTCGTTCCGGACGAGGTGATCGACAGGTTCTGCCTACTGGGCACCCCGGCCGATCACATCGCCAAGCTGAAAGAGCTGGAGACACTCGGCGTCGACCAGTTCTCGGTGTACCTGCAGCACGACGCCAAGGCAGCGACACTCGAAGCCTACGGAGAGAGCATCATTCCGCAGATTCGGCCGAGCGTGACGGCAACGTCGTGACGGGTGTTCTCGATCAGGCTTCGGTCGTGGCAGCCACTCCAGCCGGTGCGAATCGAGGAGTGCGGCGTCCGTTGATGGCAGTGGTGGCCGTCGGCGTGTTGCTGGTGTTCTGGGAGCTGGTGAAAGTGCTCGTCCCCGCGAACGGGGTGAGTGTCGCCGGAGTGCGGGTGCTCCCGCGCACCGACGACGGCGCGTTACCCCACGTGTGGTCGGTGTTGGCGGCGCTGACCGAGCCTGAGGTGAACGTCGCCGGGGCTCGCAGTGTCGGTGCCGCGATCGTGTCCAGTGGCCTGTTCACGTTCGGGCTCGCGGTACTCGGGTTCGCGCTGGGGACGGTGGTCGGGCTGGTGCTGGCGGTGGCGATGCAACGGTTCGTGTGGGTCGAGCGGTCCTTGTTGCCGTATGTGATCGTCTCGCAGACGGTTCCGTTGATCGCGTTGGCACCGCTCGTCGCCGGCTGGGGCGGGAAGATCGCCATCGGCGGGTACGCGTGGCAGCCCTGGATGAGCATCACCGTCATCGCGTCGTATCTCGCGTTCTTCCCAGTCGCAGTGGGGATGCTGCGCGGCCTGCGTGCACCCGATCGGGCAGCACTCGATCTGATGCACAGCTATGCGTCCGGATGGTGGACCACCCTGGTTCGACTGCGCCTGCCCGCCTCTGTGCCGCATCTGATTCCGGCACTGCGTCTGGCTGCTGCGGCCGCCGTGATCGGTGCCGTGGTCGCCGAAATCTCCACCGGTACGACCGGCGGTATCGGTAGGCAGATCATCGTGTTCTCGCAGCAGGCAACAGGAGACGCATCCCGCTTGTACGCAGCCGTTCTGGGCGCTGCGGTGCTCGGACTCGTGGTGACCGCACTGGTGTCGCTGCTCGATATCGCACTGGGCCGCTACGCGGGCCGTGCACCAGCGCGAAGGGCACAGACATGACCGAGCATGCGGTACTCGTCGAGGGCGTCGGCAAGACGTTCGACGGGGGAGTGACTGCGCTGGAGGATGTATCGCTCGCGATCGCCCCCGGTGAATTCGTCTCGCTCATCGGGCCTTCGGGCTGCGGCAAGTCGACGTTGCTCCGCATCGTGGCCGATCTCGAGCAACCGACGTCCGGTTCGGTATCGGTGTTCGGCCTGTCGGCACGCCGAGCCCGCGTCGAACAGAAGTACGGCATCGCCTTTCAACAGGCAGGGCTGCTCGATTGGCGCACAGTGCAATCGAACGTCGCATTGCCGCTGGAACTGCACAAGGTGCCCAAACGCGCTCGGGCAGAACGAGTTCGCGAACTGCTGGACCTCGTCGGACTCACCGATTTCGCAGAGAGATTTCCCAGCCAGCTATCCGGTGGGATGCAGCAACGAGTGGCGATCGCGCGGGCGCTCGCCCGAACACCGGGACTGTTGTTGATGGACGAACCGTTCGGGGCCCTGGACGAGATGACCCGCGAGAAGATGCAGAACGACCTACTGCGCATCGCCGAGGAGTCCGGCGCAGCAGTGGTGTTCGTGACCCACTCGATTCCCGAAGCGGTGTACCTGTCCGATCGGGTGGTTGTCATGTCCCCACGCCCGGGACGGATCGTCGACACACTCACGATCGACAGATTCGACACGAACGGGGATCCGCGCGAATCGGCGGAGTTCTTCTCGTCCATCACCGCGGTTCGTGACGCATTGCACGGCCGTACGGTTCGCAGTGCGGAACTGCGATGAAGGTCTGGTTGCCGCCGGTGGTGTTCGGTGCGGCGGCGCTCGCACTGTGGCAGTTGCTCACGGTCGTCGCCGGGGTTCCGTCGTTCCTGCTGCCGTCGCCGAGCGCCATCGCCGAGCAATTCGTGCGGAACCTCGGTAACATCGGATCGGCAAGTCTGGCAACGGGAACCAACGCTCTCATGGGGTTGATCGCAGGGTCGGTGCTCGGTCTCCTCGCGGCAATGGCAGCGGTTCGCCTGCGGATCGTCGACGAGCTGCTCACCCCGTTGGCAGCGGGTGCCGCAGCCGTTCCGATCGTCGCTCTTGCGCCGGTGTTCAACTCGATGTTCTCCTCGACCACCGATCTACCGCGGCGACTCGTGGTGACCATCGTCGTGTTCTTCCCGGTATTCGTCAGTGCGGCAAAAGGACTGCGTCAGGTCTCGGCTGTGCACCACGACCTGATGACGTCGTATGCCGTGGGTGGTTGGCAGTTCACCCGAATCGTTCGCCTCCCGTCCGCCGTTCCGCACATCTTCACCGGCTTGCGGGTTGCGGCTCCCAATGCTGTCATTGCTGCCATCATCTGCGAGTACTTCGGTGGACTGCAGAACGGTTTGGGGTCGCGGATCACCTCCGCCGCGGCGAACACGGCCTACCCCCGGGCGTGGGCCTACGTGATGGGTGCCATCGCAGTCGGTTTGCTGTTCTTCGTGGTTGTTCTGTTGCTCGAGAAACTCGTGTCCCGGCGTCGTCCCCAGGAAAGATGGATATGAAAATCACTCGAACCCCCCGACCTCTTTTCGCCGTCGTCATGGCTCTGGCGGTGGTCGCCTCGGCCTGCAGTACCACCACGACCGACACCGACACCACCGCCGATGGGGACACCACGATCAAGCTGCAACTGCAGTGGTTCAAACAGGGCCAGTTCGCGGGCTACCTCGCCGCCGTCGATCAGGGTTTCTATGCGGAACAGGGGCTGGACGTCGAAATCCTCGACGGTGGAACGGATATCGTCCCGCAAACTGTGCTCGCACAGGGGCAGGCCGATTATGCCGTCGCGTGGGTGCCGAAGGCGCTCGCATCCCGTGAAGCCGGAGCCGGCATCACCGACGTGGCCCAGATCTACCAGAAGTCGGGCACATTGCAGGTCTCGTTCAAGGATCAGAACATTGCCTCACCGGCCGACCTCCAGGGCAAGACCGTCGGAAACTGGGGCTACGGCAACGAATTCGAGCTGTTCGCCGGTATGACCAAGGCCGGGGTCAGTCCCTCCGACGTGACGTTGGTTCAGCAGCAGTTCGACATGAACGGACTGCTGTCCGGTGATATCGCCGCAGCCCAGGCGATGTCGTACAACGAGTACGCGCAGTTGCTCGAGACCGTGAACCCCGCAACCGGTGCGCTCTACACCGCAGACGATTTCGCGTCGCTGAACTGGAACGACGACGGCGTCGCGATGCTGCAGGACGCGATCTGGGCCAACACCGACAAGCTCTCCGACGAGGCCTACCAGGAGCAGACGGTCAAATTCTTGGCGGCCTCGCTGAAGGGCTGGATCTTCTGCCGAGACAACGTCGAGAAGTGCCGCGACATCACCGTCGCCGCGGGGTCCACATTGGGCGCGAGCCATCAGCTCTGGCAGGTCAACGAAGTCAACAAGCTGATCTGGCCGTCGGCGGACGGCATCGGGATGATCGACGAGGCGGCATGGCAGCAGACCGTCGACATCGCCAAGACGACGAAGAACGCCGAGGGCTCGACGGTGCTGACCGCCGATCCCGACGCCGAGGCCTACACCAACGAGTACGTGAGCCAGGCGCTGGATTTGTTGAAGGCCGACGGTGTGGATGTCACCGGGGAGTCGTACGCTCCGATGGAGGTCACACTGGAGGAAGGCGGCAAGTAGATGGATCACGTGTTCTACTCCTGGTCGGCGCAGGCCGAACTGAATCCGATCACCGTCGAGGGTGCGGAGGGGTCGTGGTTCTGGGACGACAAGGGCAAGCGGTACCTGGACTTCTCGTCGCAGCTGGTCAACGTCAATCTCGGGCATCAACACCCCGACGTCGTCGCCGCCATCGTCGAACAGGCCCAGGTTCTGACGACCATTTCTCCCACCGTGGCCAACAACAAGCGCAGTGAACTCGCCGCGTTGATCGCCGAACGTGCGCCGGGTGATTTGGACCGAGTGTTCTTCACGACCGGTGGCGCAGAAGCCGTCGAGCATGCGGTGCGGCTGGCGCGACAGCACACCGGGCGTACGAAGATGCTCGCCGCGTACCGCTCGTACCACGGTGGAACCGGAGTTGCGATCGGTCTCACCGGCGAGCCGAGGCGTTGGGGCACCGAACCGACCAACGTCGACGTCGTACGCTTCTTCGGGCCGTATCCGTACCGGTCACCCTGGGGCACAACGACTCCCGAGGACGAGACGGCCGCAGCACTGGCGCACCTGGAACAGGTCATCGTGCTCGAGGGTGCGCAGAACATCGCCGGACTGATCCTGGAATCGGTCATCGGCACCAACGGTGTGCTGATCCCGCCGCCCGGATATCTGGCCGGGGTTCGGGCGCTGTGCGACAAGTACGGGATCGTCTACATTGCCGACGAAGTGATGGTCGGGTTCGGGCGAATCGGCGAATGGTTCGCATGCCAGGCCTGGGATGTGACACCGGATCTGATCACGTTCGCCAAGGGCGTCAACTCCGGGTACATCCCCCTCGGCGGTGTGGTCATCTCGGAGAAGATCGCCTCGCAGTTCGACCACAAAGCCTATCCGGGAGGGTTGACCTACTCCGGCCACGTGCTCGGGTGCGCCGCCGGCGTGGCATCCATCGGAGTGTTCGAGCGCGACAAGATCCTTCCGCACGTGCGTCACGTGGGGGAGGACGTACTCGGTGCGGGCCTGTCGAAGCTGGCCGAATCTCATCCGAGCGTGGGTGAGGTGCGCGGCAAGGGATTCTTCTGGGCCGTCGAATTGGTCAAGGACGGCGAGACGAAGGAACCGCTGGTGCCTTTTGCCGCGTCGGGCAAGGACGCAGCGGCCATGGGCACGGTGACCGCCGCGGCGAAGTCACGTGGACTGTGGCCGTTCGTGGCAGGCAACCGCCTTCAGATCGCGCCCCCGCTGACGACCTCGGAGGACGAGATTCGTCAGGGACTGGAAATCCTCGACGAGGTACTGACGGTGGCGGACGGCTTCACCGTCGACGGGTGATCACAGCACCGCACCGGGATTGAGGATGCCTGCCGGATCGAGTGCGGTCTTGATCCGGCGGGTCAGTTCCATGACGTCCTCACCCACCTGATCGGGCAGCCACGCCTTCTTGAGGCGACCGACGCCGTGTTCACCGGTGATGGTGCCGCCCAAGGAAATTGCCAGATCCATGATCGCGCCGAATGCGATGTTGGCGCGCCGTGTCATGTCGGCGTCCTCGGGGTCGAAGACGATCAGAGGGTGGGTGTTGCCGTCGCCGGCGTGGGCGATGACCGCCACCAGCACGTCGTATTTCGTGGACAGTTCGGCGATTCCGTCGACGAGGGCCGGTAGTGCGGGCAGTGGAACCCCGACGTCCTCGAGCAGCAGGCTGCCGAGTCGTTCGACCGCGGGAATGGCGAATCGCCTTGCGGCAGCGAAGGCCTCACCCTCATCGGGGTCGTCGGTCGTGAAGACATCCGAGGCCCCGGCCTCGGTGCACGCGGCCGCCATGATCTCGATCTCGCGACCTCGGTCGGCACCGGGGGAGTCGGACCGAGCAATGAGCATCGCGTCCGCCTCGCGATCGAGCCCCATGTTCATGGCATCCTCGACGGCACCGATGGACGCGCGGTCCATGAATTCGAGCATCGACGGCCGCAAGTTCCGGGTGATGGCCAGAATGGCGGTGGTCGCGTCGTGCACCGACGCGAACGAGGCGACCACCGTACTGGCGGGAGGTTGCGCCGGAATCAATCGAAGAGTGATCTCGGTGATGATGCCCAGCGTGCCCTCGGAGCCGACGAACAGCTTCGCAAGGGACAGGCCTGCAACGTCTTTCAGGCGTGGCCCGCCCAGTCGGACGGCGGTACCGTCGGCCAGGACGACCTCGAGACCGAGAACGTAATCGGTGGTGACTCCGTACTTCACACAGCACAGGCCGCCCGCATTGGTGGCCGCATTGCCTCCGATGGAACACATCTCGAACGAGGACGGATCCGGTGGGTACCAGAGGCCGTGTTCCGCGACGGCCTTCTTGACCTCGACGTTGAGCAGCCCGGGTTGTACGACGGCGATGCGGGTCACCGGATCGACGGTGATCTCTCGCATCAACTCGGTGGTGAGCACGATTCCGCCGTCCACGGCGGTGGCTCCGCCGGACAAACCCGATCCGGCACCGCGCGGGACGACCGCCACGTTGTGCTCGGTGGCCCACCGCATCACGGCACGAACGTCCTCGGTGGACTGTGCGCGCACGACGGCCAGCGGGGTTCCGGCGTCGGGATCCTTCGCCCAGTCGCGTCGGTAGCCCTCGGTGATGTCCGGGTCGGTGACCACCGCGCCGGGCGAAAGAAGGGATTCGAGCTCGCTCAGGCGGGCATCTGCATCGGTCGTCACCGACATCTCGGTCTCCTCACGTCGAAAATGTGACCGTCGACACCCGAGTCTGTCACGGCCGCGCGTGCGGCGGAGTCGGGGTCGGTCGACGCTCGATCACTGATTGCGTTGCAGCGTCAGTTCTGCGAGTTCGGTGGCGGCGGCGCACGGGTCGGCCGGACTGCCGCCTCGGTACTGCACCCACCAGGTGATGACGCCCGAGTACGCCGCGCTGATTCCGCACGACGACGGGTCGGCCGGTCGTCGCGACAGGAACGCTGTGGTGCCGCCAACGGCAACGTCTTCGGTGGTGTAGCCGAGTCGATCGGCCAGCTCTCGCTCACGCGAAAGTGCATCGTTCTCGAACCAGGCGAAGGTCACGTCGATGAGTCCGCCTGCACCGATCCCGGTCCACATGCACACCGCACCGTAGAAGTACTGATCGACGAGGTCGGCTCCCACCGTTTCGGCGATGGTGGGATCCGGGACGGCGATGCACTCCTCGAGCAGCTTGTCGAACTGTCCGCTGCCGCCCGATCGAGCGGGTACCGCCTTGCCGGTCACGGTGGTGCTGCATCCGGTACCGACGGCCGCAGTCACGAGGACAGCGGCGAGGACGCGACGGGTGGAATCGGTGGAAGGGAACGTCGTCATCGGGCTACTTCGCCTTCGAGATCGTGGATCTGGCCAGATCCTCGACGACGTCGCAGGAGTCACGGGGGCCGTCGACCACGTAGTTGACGGACCAGTGGACGAAGCCGTCCCCGTTCTCGACCCCGGCCTCGCACGACGCGCCCGACGCTGCTGCGGTGAATCCCGGGTGTCCGTCCACATCGATGCGCTCGATGGTGCGGCCGACGGCTTCGGCCACGGAACTCTCTCGGTCGATGGGGCTGCCGCGGTACCAGGTGAACATCGCGTAAGCGCCGCTCGCGGATTCCCATCGGCAACGAACAGCGTTCTCGGACACCACCGTCAGATCGGGAACGGCCGTGAGTGTCTGCACTTCCGTGTTGTCCATCGACCCGCATTCACCGACGAAGAGCTCTTCGGTGATGAGCTGGTCGGCCGTCTCGGCCGGATCCGGATCGGCTTCGGTGCCCGGTGTGTCGGAGCATCCGACCAGTACACATCCGACCGCCGCGATCAACGCTGTAACGGCCCTGGTGCGCACGAATGCGGACTCTACCCACCCTGCACGGCAGAGGGGGAGCGTTTGATCGAAGTGAGTCACATCAGTAACACCAGCCTCAGGCGTTACCAGATCGATGCGTCGCCGACACGCAAATTTGTAGTTCGCCACGCTAGCGTCCAGCGCAGCGAACCTCACACCCCACGCGGTGCGAGTCGACAAGGAGGCTGCACCATGATCGATCCCGGAAGTGACTCCTGGAACTACGTGGCCGCGATGTTCTCGTACGAATTCCTCGGGGGCGGAATCGAATACGACACCATCGAGCGCATTCACCGAGGCGAGATCGACGAATGGGTTCAGGCGTTGACGCAGTCAGGGCTGTTCGATCGAGCAACCATCGCGCGTATTGCCGACTCGTGGCATCAGGCCCCTCGGCAGTTGTTCGACATGCTGGTGCTCGACGCGGACGAGATGACCGCCAGGCGATGCTCGCTGGCGTGGTCCTCGCTGGACCGGCTCGCACCACTTGCCCGCCTGGGCTGAAGTAAAGGTCAAGTACCGAGCAACCGCGTCCCCGACGCATCGACGACGATGGCCTGTTCGTCGGTCAACCCATGACAGTCGACACCGTCCCTGCGTAGGCGCTGCACCGTTGCGTGCCCCGAATCATTC
Organism: Rhodococcus sp. 14-2483-1-2; assembly: GCF_002259405.1. Lineage (GTDB taxonomy): Bacteria > Actinomycetota > Actinomycetes > Mycobacteriales > Mycobacteriaceae > Rhodococcoides. The sequence goes on from NZ_NPFW01000018.1 coordinate 25,882, forward strand.
TCGTCCAGAACAGAATTCAGATGCGGGACAATCGAGTAATCGACCAGGCCCAGTCCGATCCACACCGGATCGACACCGGTGGCGGGCCGAACCTCGCCTGGGTCGTCCGCGTCCTCGACTCCGATCAACGATGGTGCGGCCACACACGCGCCCGCGCTGTATCCGCCGTACACGATCGATCCCCGCCGAACACGCTCGGTGAGGATCTCGTCTGCACCCGAGCGGGCGAGTTGAGCGCGCAGGACGAAGGTGTTGCCCCCGCGCACCCACACCGCACCGAAGCCGTCGAGTGCGCGCTCGAATGCGGCGGGCCGACCCACGTGATCGCGCAGATCCAGCTCGGCAGGCCGGTACCCGAGCGCCCGCAGCGGACCGAACTCGCTTCGGAGCGAGGACGTGCGAGCGGCGAGGGGCCACGCGTCCGATGCGTTCGCGATGATCGCGATATCGGACGGCGGCCCGGTGAGCTCGACGAAAGCGTCCGAGTGGCCGCCGAATCGATAGGACGACAGGAACAGCTTCATGCTGTCGATTCGCCGTTCAGCCGGGCCAACCCGACGCGAACTGCGTCCGCGACACGCTCGGGCTCACTCAGGCGACGCGTCACGAACCCGGCCGCGAACCGGAAGCGATCCCGATGCCACCGGGGCACCACGTGCAGATGCAGGTGGAAGACCGTCTGAAACGCGGCCTTGCCGTCGTTGATGACGAGATTGGCTCCGTCGGCGCGCAGGTCCGAGTGGCGCACTGCGCGCGACAGGGTGTGTCCGACGCGAAACACGTCGGCGGCCGCGTCCGGATGGGTCGAGTTCAGATCGGTGGCGTGCTCGCGCGGGACGACGAGCAGGTGTCCGCGACTGACCGGCCGGATGTCGAGAAAGGCGATCGCATGGTCGTTCTCGAACACACGGTGCGCGGGGGCGTCGCCGGCGACGATGGCACAGAAGATGCAAGATTCCACGGTTGTCACTGTAGGGTCCGATCATCACCGATAGACCTGTATGGCGTGCATCACAATTGCTCGTCCTGTAACCGCGGAATGCCCAACGGACTCGATTCAGAACGAATCGGACTGTGTTCCGGGTTACCCGCGGTCTGTCTCCTCTGGCTACTATCAGGGACCTTGTGCCTTTGTCGCATGGGTTCGTCCACTCGTCGCACGTTCGGGACCATCGGCCGATCAGTGGACACCATTCAACGCAGGAAGACGGAGATTTGGATACATCGCAGAGCACTGAGAAGGGTTCGGGATCCACGACTGTCGTCGGTGTGGTTCGGGAATCGGGGGAGGGCGAACGTCGCGTCGCCCTGGTGCCCAAGATTGTTGCCTCCCTGACGGGTAAGGGCGTGGAGATCGTTGTCGAATCGGGTGCCGGTCTCGGCGCTCTGATTCCCGACGAGCTGTACGTCGCCGCCGGAGCGACCATCGGTGATCCATGGTCGGCGGACGTCGTGGTGAAGGTTGCGCCGCCGTCCGATGCCGAGATCGCCAAGCTGAAGTCGGGCTCGACGCTCATCGGATTCCTGGCACCGCGCAACGCGGAGAACAGCATCGGGGCGTTGAAGGCGGCCGGAGTACAGGCCTTCGCCGTCGAAGCGATCCCGCGGATCTCGCGGGCGCAGGTGATGGACGCACTGTCCTCTCAGGCCAACGTCGCCGGCTACAAGGCCGTGCTGCTGGCCGCGTCGGAGTCCACCCGGTTCTTCCCGATGCTCACCACCGCCGCTGGCACCGTCAAGCCCGCTACCGTGCTGGTACTGGGCGTCGGTGTGGCAGGTCTGCAGGCGCTCGCCACCGCGAAGCGTCTCGGCGGCCGCCCCACCGGGTACGACGTGCGACCGGAGGTGGCGGATCAGGTTCGCTCCGTCGGCGCGCAGTGGCTCGACCTGGGGATCGACGCCGCAGGCGAGGGCGGATACGCGCGTGAGCTGACCGAAGACGAGCGGGTGCAACAGCAGAAGGCTCTCGAAGAGGCCATCAAGGGATTCGACGTGGTCATCACCACCGCGTTGGTGCCCGGACGCCCCGCCCCGCGACTGGTCACGGCCGCAGCCGTCGAGGGCATGAAGCCCGGCAGCGTCGTGATCGACCTCGCAGGGGAAACCGGAGGCAACTGCGAACTCACCGAGCCCGGCGAGACGGTCGTCAAGCACGATGTCACCATCTGCTCGCCGTTGAACCTGCCGGCCTCGATGCCCGAGCACGCCAGCGAGCTGTACTCGAAGAACATCTCGGCATTGCTCGAACTCATGTTGGTCGACGGCAAGCTCGCCCCCGATTTCTCGGACGAGGTTCTCGCCGGTGCCTGCGTGACACGTGAGAAGGAGAACTGATGTACACCCCGCTGCTCGCGAACATCGCGATCCTGGTGTTGTCCGGGTTCGTCGGCTTCGCCGTGATCTCCAAGGTGCCCAACACCTTGCACACCCCGTTGATGTCGGGAACCAATGCCATCCACGGCATCGTCGTGCTCGGTGCCCTGGTGGTGCTCGGCAAGGTCGACGATCCGTCCATCGGCCTGCAGGTCATCCTGTTCGTCGCTCTCGTGTTCGGAACCGTCAACGTCATCGGTGGATTCGTGGTCACCGACCGCATGCTCGGCATGTTCAAGTCCAAGCCCGTTCCTGCCGAGGCCAAGAAGGGTGCTGACTCCTGATGGACAATCTCGTCAACATTCTCTACATCGTCGCCTTCGGCATGTTCATCTACGGCCTGATGGGTCTGACCGGACCGAAGACGGCCGTGCGTGGCAACCAGATCGCCGCGGTCGGCATGTTCCTCGCTGTCGTGGCGACGCTGATCTCCATCCGAGACACCGGCAACTGGATTCTGATCGTCGTCGGTCTGGTCGTCGGCGTTGCGCTCGGTATCCCGCCTGCTCGCCGGGTCAAGATGACCGCGATGCCACAGCTGGTGGCTCTGTTCAACGGCGTCGGCGGTGGAACCGTCGCGTTGATCGCCTGGGCCGAGTTCCTCGACACGTCGGGATTCTCGAACTTCAAGCACGGTGAATCACCGACTGTCCACATCGTCATCGGGTCGCTGTTCGCGGCGATCATCGGGTCGATCTCGTTCTGGGGATCACTGATCGCGTTTCTCAAGCTGCAGGAGACCCTGCCCGGTTCGCCCATCACCATCGGCAAATTGCAGCAGCCGCTCAACGCTCTGCTGCTGATCGGCGCTGTGGCCGCTGCAGTGGTCATCGGCATCAACGCCACTCCGGGCGGCGGGGTGTCGCAGTGGTGGATCGTTGCGGTTCTGGTACTCGCCGGAATTCTCGGTCTGACGGTGGTGCTGCCCATCGGCGGCGCAGACATGCCGGTCGTCATTTCGCTGCTCAACGCTCTGACCGGTTTGTCTGCTGCGGCGGCAGGTCTGGCGCTCAACAACACCGCGATGATCGTTGCAGGCATGATCGTCGGCGCGTCCGGCACGATCCTGACCAACCTCATGGCCAAGGCCATGAACCGATCCATTCCGGCAATCGTCGCCGGTGGATTCGGCGGCGGTGACGCTGCTGCAGGTCCCGCCGGCGCAGGTGGGGGAACGGCGAAGGCCACGTCCGCAGCCGACGCTGCCATCCAGATGGCGTACGCCAACCAGGTCATCGTCGTTCCCGGATACGGCCTCGCCGTTGCGCAGGCACAGCATGCGGTCAAGGACATGGCCAAGCTGCTCGAGTCGAAGGGTGTCGAGGTCAAATACGCCATTCACCCCGTCGCCGGTCGCATGCCCGGGCACATGAACGTGCTCCTTGCAGAGGCCGACGTCGCATACGACGCGATGAAGGAGATGGACGACATAAACGACGAGTTCGCCCGTACCGATGTCACGTTGGTCATCGGCGCGAACGACGTGACCAATCCGGCTGCGCGCAACGATCCGTCGAGCCCGATTCACGGCATGCCGATCCTGAACGTCGATCAATCGAAGTCGGTCATCGTTCTCAAGCGGTCGATGTCGTCCGGATTCGCAGGTATCGAGAACCCGTTGTTCTTCGCCGAGGGCACCTCGATGCTGTTCGGTGACGCGAAGAAATCGGTTTCCGAGGTGACCGAGGAGCTCAAGGCTCTCTAGTCGCGAGCAGTCAGCAGCCTCGATGGGGCGCTCCCGTTGTTCATCACCGGGAGCGCCCCGTCTTGCGTCGAACCGCCAGCGCGGCCGTGTCGAGCGGGTTGCGGGCTTCACGGGCAGCTGCGTCGGGTGAGAAGAGCATGACGATCGAGCACGCCGGCCACCACACGAACACGATCGATGCTGCGCTCACGATCCCGGTGATGGACGCGGATCCGACGATCAGGGCGGCCGCCGCCACCGCGAGCGTCGCGACAGTTCCCAGACCGAGGATCACGGGCCGCCACGCCGCGGACGCCACCATGGATGCAGCTCCGAGCAGCGAGGCCACGGCGACGAGTTGACCGCTCGGAAGGTCTGCGGACGCCGTCGTGGCTCCCATGATCTCGCGAGCGAGCGCACTGGTCACGACGGCACCGATGGTGCAGGCGATCACCACCCCGATGCCGAACGGCAGCTTGCGTATCAGCGCCACGACCGCGAGCGCGGCCACGGCGATCAAGACGGCGGTCACATCGATCGCATCGAGTACGTGAGCGGCCAGTGCCGAGCCGGGCATGGATTCCCCGAACGTCGAGGGTGCGGCGTGCGGCGCCCACATCAGGAAGATCAGCAGCAGGACTGCGGAGGCACCTGACACGGCCGACCGCACGGCGACCGCTCGCCGGCGTGGACGGCTCGAGGTGGTGGACGGCACGGCAGGCGTCTCGGCGTCGGGGGATGCGCGGATCGGTCCGGAATCCAGGCTCGGTGGAGGCATGAGTGCCACGGTGCCCGAACCGGCTGAACGCAGGATGTGAGGAACATGGGAAGCGGCTGATTCTTGCCGTGGTAACGATTCGATCACACCGCACGGTCTGAGCGGAATCATGCAGTTTCGAGTAGCGGTGGCCGCCAGTCAAATTCTCCGAGTCGGTTTGGCCGATCCATTCGGGGGCGGAAACTGGTTTGTGAGGGCCAAGCGGGCCACTGACCTCGAATAGAATCGAGTGGATTCGATCGGCGATGCTCGCATTCCTGCCGCCGAATCGCGCCCTCTGATGGTCCTCGGTCCGCTCAGCTGGGCGTTTGTCCTTCGATTGTTCAGCGTCACAGCATTTCGCAATGCGAGCTATGACTTCGTTGCAAGGCGTTGATTGGATGGGTCCATGTGTGTGACGATACTCACATAGTCCAGTTCACCCTGGGCGAGACCGTCCGAAAGGGCGTAGTTTCAGCCGCATCGGAAACCCGGATTCGGCCGTTACACCCAAATCGATAACGATCTGGAAACGGACCGTGGTGCCCGTCACAGCCCGCCGGAATCGGGTACTCGACAGCTACGGACGCCGGAAACTCGAAGGAGAAGAACATGACCGCAATGTCTCAGGGACAGCTCGACATGGTCCGCGCGTTCTTTTGCAACGAGTTCGAAGCGGATTCCCTCGACCGATCCACCGTGCCGGAGCCCACCGCCGAGGCAGTCGCCGAGTGGATCGATGCACTGACCAACAGCGGCCTCTTCGCTCCCGCCGAGGTACGCAACATCTCCTCGGTGTGGGCGGCCGAGCCGGAGACGCTGGTAGCAATGCTGATCGGCGAAGTGGACGAAATCGCCGTCAAGCGTCACGAAGCAGCGGTGCCGGCCGCAGCAGTTGCCACACCGGCTCTGATCCCCGCCTTCGTGCGCGCCAGCTGACTCGCCCCGGGCCCGGAGTCTTTCGCACCAGGGCAGGTTCCGCTTCGCTACTATCGGTCGAATTCCGATGACGGCAGTCGACAACGGTGTCGCGCGGCGAAGTGAGGGTTCTGTATGGGCGCAGTGGGACTGGACGAGGACGCAGTATCGACCTGGATCGCAGGATTGGGGATCGGCGCAACCTCGCCTCTCACCTACCAGCGAATCGGCAACGGTCAGTCCAATCTCACCTATGCCGTGCGCGACGCCGGTGGCAGCAGCTGGGTACTTCGGCGTCCACCACTGGGGCATCTGCTGGCGTCCGCACACGACGTGGTGCGCGAACATCGGATTCTTTCCGGACTGCAGAACACGGCGGTGCCGGTTCCGAAGATGATCGCGATCACCGAGGATCCTTCGGTGTCCGAGGTCCCGCTCGTGCTGATGAGTTTCGTCGACGGGATCGTCGTCGACTCGGTGGCGGCAGCCGAACAACTCGACCCCGATCACCGACGCCGCGTCGGGCTCGGCCTCACGGTGGCACTGTCCGACATCCACCGCGTCGATCTCGACTCCTCGGGTTTGGCGAATCTGGCCAGTCACAAGCCGTACGCCGCTCGCCAACTCGCCCGGTGGACCAAGCAGTGGGAATCCTCGCGCACTCGCGACGTACCCGGTATCGATTCGCTGGCAACTCGATTGGCAGCGGGGATTCCTCCGCAGCACGAAGTGACCCTGGTACACGGAGACTTCCACCTCAGCAACGTCATCACGGCCCGCGAAGACGGTCGTGTCGCGGCGGTCGTCGACTGGGAGCTGTGCACACTCGGAGATCCGTTGGCGGACCTCGGCGGCCTGCTGGCCTACTGGCCGCAAGCCGACGACGGGGTCGCCGGTCCGTTCATGGCGTCGACTCTGCCGGGCTTTCCCACTCGGGCCGAGCTCGTCGAGTCGTATGCGCAACACACCGGGCGCGACGTCTCCGATGTCGGATTCTGGCAGGTGCTGGCGTTGTGGAAGCTCTCGATCATCGCCGAAGGTGTCATGCGCCGTATGGAAGCCGACTCGCGAAACCGGGCCGTGGCAGGCGGGCCGACCACGACGCTCATCGACGACATCGTCACCAGGGCGTTGCGTACAGCCGACGAGATCGGCCTGTAGTCGGTCAGATCGACCCGGTCCCGATCACCAGAGTCCGCGCTGCGCTCTCGATTTCGGGCGGAATCGCCACCGGTCTACGCGTTGTCCCGTCGACGTACACGTGTACGAATCGACCCCTCGCCGCCAGCTCCAACGCATCGTTGGCTGCCTCGCGGAACAACCCGAGCGAGTACACGATGCTACGGGTGCCCAGCTTCTCGACGGCCAAGCCCACCTGAAGGCGATCCGGAAAGCTCAACTCGGACAGGTAGCGGCACGAGGTTTCGGCGACGACACCGATCGCCGGCAGTGTGCGGATATCGAGTCCGGTCGTCTCCATCAACCAACCGTTGACGGCGGTATCGAAATACGCGTAGTAGGTGACGTTGTTGACGTGGCCGTAGTGGTCGTTGTCGTCCCATCGCGTCGTCACGGGCCACAGAGCCGGATAGTCCGATGCGTGCGACAACTCCCGCCCGCGGTTCACCTGATCGGTCATGAACGTGACCTTAACCAGTGGCGTCGGTAGCGGGCGTCGCCGGGGACTGCCGACGCAGGATCGCTCGGACCACCAGACCGACGACCAAGGCCCAGAATGCGGAGCCGATTCCTGCGAACGTCAGGCCGGAAGCGGCGACGAGGAACGTCAGAACGGTCGCCTCTCTGTCCGATGCATGTTCGAGTGCACCGAACAGTGATGCCGCGAGAGTTCCCAACAAAGCAAGTCCGGCAACGGTTTCGACCACGCCTGCCGGGGCTGCGGCAACCAGGGTTGCCAATGCCGCGGACAGCAGCGCCAACACCAGATACGAGGAACCCGCGGAGAATGCCGCGACCCAACGCCGCTTCGGGTCCGGATGGGCACTGGGATTCGCCGCGAGCGCAGCGCTGATCGCGGCGAGGTTGATCGTGTGCCCACCCGCGAATGCGCCCAGGACAGTTCCGGTTCCGGTGACCGTCATCGACGCCCGCCAAGGAATTCGGAAGCCGAACGACGCCATGACGGTGGTGCCCGGGATGTTCTGCGACGCCATGGTGACGATGTACAGCGGCACCGCTATACCGATCGTCGCCTGCCAGGTCCAGTGCGGAACCGTCCAGTCGATTCGAGGGATCAGATCGGACGCCGCGATGGGTGTGCCGCCGCCGATCAAGTCCGCTGCGATGACTGCAGCCGCCGCGAGGAACGCAGCGGGCACCGCCCAGCGCGCACTGAATCGAAGTACCACGAGCCAGACGAGTACCACCGGCGCTATCCGAGCGGGTGAGTCGGAGAACGCACCGACCGGTGCCGCGCACAGCGGTAGCAGCACTCCGGCCAACATCGCCTGAGCGAGTGGTACCGGAATCTTCGACACCGCAGCGCCGAGTCTGGGCCACAGGCCCGTCAGGACGATCAGCACCCCGACAGTGACGAAGGCACCCACAGCGGCGGGCCACCCTCCGACGACCACACCGGTTCCGGCGAGCAGCGCAGCGCCCGGCGTCGACCACGCCAGGGTGATGGGCTGTCGATATCTGCGTGCGAGCCACATCATGCCCACCGCCTGCGTGACACAGAGCGCCAGCAACCCCGAGGCCGCCTCGGTCGGGCTGGCACCTACTGCCCGCAGGCCCGTCAGCACGACGGCGAACGAGCTGGTGAAGCCGACCAGTGAGGCCACGATTCCAGCGCTGACAGGGGTCGAGAGTGGCGTCGGTCTGTCGGCGGCGTCGGCAGTGGTCACGACTGACGATGATGCACTGCGGGCCGTCGCCTGTCGCGTCGTTTCCCCTCGAGCCGAGTCGGCGCCACCAATCCGTGGCCGAATGCTGTCGGGGCACCGTCGACGTGACGTAGTCTCTTGGTTGGACCGGACCAGTCCGTACCGCTGGTTCGGCGAGTGACGGAAAGGCCGGCGCAGTGGTGATGCCCGTACATCTGAGGGACAGTCAAGTCCCGAAGCACGAACAGCTTCGCGCAATTCTGTTGCACCGCTGCACCAAGGAGCTGCAACCCGGCGATCTGATGCCCAGCGAGCGAAAACTGATGGAGGACTACGGCGTCAGCCGCATCACCGTCCGCGAGGCCATCGGCCAGCTCGTCAACGACGGGCATCTGGTGCGAGTCCGTGGCAAGGGCACGTTCGTGGCCAGTCGCACCGTGCAGTCTCGTTTGCACCTGGCATCGTTCTCGGAGGAGATGCGCGCGCAGGGGCTGACGCCTACCACTGTGGTGCTGTTCGCGCGGCTCGAAAGCCCCTCGGCGGCAACGACTCGTGCTCTCGGCCTGGCCGACGGAGAACAGACCTACCACGTCAAGCGTCTACGGCTGGCCGACGCCGAACCGGTCAGCGTCGACGACGCGTGGTACCGGGCTTCCCTGCTACCAGGACTGATCGAGCACGATCTGAGCAAGTCTGTGTACGAGGCCGTCCAGATCCACTACGGGTTGACGATCGACCGGGCCGAGCAGACCGTCAAAGCCACTGCGGCAGACAGTGATACCGCCACCCTGCTCGGCACCAAGCGCGGCGCCCCCGTGCTGTATTTCGACCGAGTCTCCTTCAGTGGCGACGAGCCGCTCGAACACACCGAGAGCTGGTACCGCTGCGATCGGTACCAATTGTCGATGGAAGTCGAAGGCGGACGACGCACCCCGCAGCGTCGGTGAGATCAGGGCAGCTCGAACAGCAGGTCGCCCACTGCCACGGTGTTGTCGATGCTCGCACTCGTGACCGAATCCGGCTTCGAATCCATCAACACCACCGGAACGACATCCGAGTAGCCCGCCGCCGCGATCGCTGCGGGATCGTAGGTGACGACGAGGTCGCCGGCCTCGACTCGATCGCCCTCTGCTGCAACGAGTTCGAAGCCCGCGCCCTTCATCTTCACGGTGTCGATACCGATGTGCACCAACACGCCCGCCTTGTCCTCGGTGAAAACGACGAACGCGTGCGGGTGAAGTTTGAGGATCGTGCCCGCGACCGGTGAACGAACCTCGACGGACCCGTCGTTCGGAGCCGGGCGTAGTGCGACACCGGAGCCGACCATCTGCGCCGAGAACACCGGGTCGGGCACGTCGGCGAGCGAGATGACCTGCCCGGCAACCGGGCTGAGGATCGCCCTTGCGCTCACAGGATGTCGCCGATGTCTTCTGCGAGCGTGTCCGCTTCGGGACCGACGATGACCTGAACGGCGGTTCCCTTGTGAAATACGCCGTGGGCACCTGCTGCCTTGAGCGCCGCCTCGTTCACCAACGACCCGTCCTTCACCTCGGTGCGCAGCCGAGTGATGCACGCTTCGATCTCGACGATGTTGTCGGCACCGCCGAGGCCTTCGACGATCGCGTCCGCTTTGGACATGTGGATTCTCGCTTTCTGTCGGCTTGTATCTGTCGGGTGGATCACACGGCCGGGTTGACACGAGCCTGCCACCTGGCCAAACTACAACTGGTAATGACCGGACAGTACCCCTGATGGCATCCGGTCACAACAGCGAAATTGCCCTCGAAGGACCAGCCTCGAAGAGAAGGTCGCCATGACCCCCAAGAAGACGGACTCGATCGATACCGAGCCGAAGAAGGAATCACGATCGTTGGCCGGGCTGCAGCGGTTCGGTCGCAGCCTCATGCTGCCGATCGCTGTTCTGCCCGCAGCCGGAATTCTCCTGCGGCTCGGTCAGGACGACCTGCTGGGGAGGTTCAGCGCACTGAAGACCACTGCTGCGGTCATCTCCGCGGCAGGCCAGTCGGTTTTCACCTGGCTTCCCCTCATCTTCGCGGTCGGTATCGCCATCGGCTGGGCCAAGAAGTCCGATGGTTCGACCGCGCTCGCAGCTGTGGTCGGCTACATGGTGATGAACGGAGTCTTCACGGCAATGTCGCCGGTCGTGCTCGACGGAGAGGTCGATGCCAACGGTGACCCGGCAGTGATCGACTACGGCGTGTTGGCAGGCATCGTCATCGGACTGCTCTCGGCAATTCTCTGGCAGCGTTTCTATCGACAGAAGCTGCCTGATTATCTCGGCTTCTTCAGCGGCCGTCGTCTGGTGCCGATCATGACGGCGATCACCGGTCTCGTCGTCGCCGTGATCATGTCGTTCGTGTACCCACTCTTCTACAGCGCTCTCCAGTGGGTGGGCAACACCGTCGCCGACCACAGCGTGGTGGGTAGCGGAATCTACGGCTTCGCCAACCGCATGCTCATTCCCACAGGGCTGCACCACATTTTGAACTCCGTCGTCTGGTTCCTGGTGGGGGACTACCAGGATGCAAGCGGTCAATTGGTCCGCGGCGATCTGAACCGGTTCTTCGCCGGCGACCCGTCCGCCGGAGTGTTCATGACCGGATTCTTCCCGATCATGATGTTCGCACTTCCCGCTGCGGCATTCGCGATCTACCGCAACGCCAAGCCGTCGCAGAAGAAGATCGTCGGCGGAATCATGTTGTCCACCGGCCTGACTGCCTTCGTCACCGGGATCACCGAGCCGCTCGAATACTCGTTCATGTTCGTGGCCTGGCCGCTCTACATCATCCACGCGGTGTTGACCGGAACCTCTATGGCGCTGACCAATGCCCTCGGAATCCATGACGGATTCTTCTTCTCCGCCGGTGGCATCGACTACCTGCTGAACTACGGAATCGCCACCAAGGCATGGCTGCTCATTCCGATCGGCCTGGTGTACGCGGTGATCTACTACTTCCTGTTCAGCTTCGTCATCAAGAAGTGGAACCTGCGCACCCCCGGACGTGAGGACGACGCTGTGCTCGAACCCGACCGGGCATGACCGCATCCACTGCAACGACGCTCCGAGGGCGTGTCGTCACGCGCGACCAGGTGATCGAGGACGGCGTCGTCGCGTCGACGGGAGACCGGATCTCCTGGGTCGGACCGGCATCGGCATGGACCGGTGATCGAGCACCGCACACGAATTCGACGATCCTCCCCGGGTTGATCGATCTGCACTGCCACGGTGGAGCGGGGGCTTCGTTTCCCGATTCACCGGCCGTCGATCTCATGACGGCGGTGCGGCATCACCGCTCCCGCGGGACCACGACGATGCTCGCCTCACTGGTGTCGGCACCGCCGGAACGACTGATCGAGCAGACGTCGCTGTTGGCCGATCTGTACGAGTCCGGTGACATCGCAGGCCTCCACATCGAGGGGCCGTTTCTCTCGGTCGCCCGCTGCGGCGCGCAGGACCCGGCCTCGCTGCGCAGCGGAGATCCCGGACTGCTGCGCGACATACTGGCCGCGGGCCGGGGAGCCGTGCGGTCGATGACCCTTGCGCCCGAGATCGACGGCTTCGCTGCCGTAGCAGAGATGTTGCGGGAGAACGGCATACTGCCGAGCATCGGGCACACGGACGCCGATGCGCTCACCACCCGACGCGCTGTCGAGTCGCTGGGGGACGGTCCGATGACGGCCACGCACCTGTTCAACGGAATGCCGACCTGGCATCATCGATCGCCGGGCCCGGTGAGCGAGTGCCTGGCGGCCGCGGCCCGCAGCGTGATGGTGCTCGAATTGATAGGCGACGGAGTGCATCTCGCCGACGAGACCGTGCGCGCGGTGTTCGATCTCGTCGGTGGCGCACAGATCGCGCTGGTGTCCGACGCGATGGCCGCGGCCGGAATGCCGGACGGTCGCTACCGACTCGGACCACTGGATGTGACCGTCCAGCACTCGGTCGCACGGTTGTCCCGCGACGCAGACTCCGAGACCGCTCCGATCGCGGGCGGAACCGCGACCGTGCTGGACCTGGTGCGCCGCGCCGTGCTGGACGCCCGCGTGCCCATTGTCGAAGCGGTCCGGGCCGCATCGTCGACTCCGGCGGCATCGATCGGACTCGGCTCCGACATCGGGTGCCTCGAACAGGGCATGAGAGCCGACGTGCTGGTGGTCGACGCGGCGTTCGAGCCACTACAGGTGATCAGAAGCGGAACTGCAATCAGAGAGGACAGCTAGATGGAGGTCGTGATCCTCGAGGGGGTCGACGCAGTGGATCGAACGGCCGCCGACATCGTCGAACGAGTGGTGCGAGCCGGTCCGGCTGTACTGGGACTGGCGACCGGGTCGACCCCGGTGGGCACCTATCGCGAGTTGGCGCGACGGCATCGGGACGACGGCCTGTCGTTCGCGCGATGCCGAGCCTTTCTCCTCGACGAATACATCGGACTGGCGAAAGCAGCCGAGCAGTCCTACTTCTCGTTCATTCGAGACAACTTCGTCGACCACGTCGACCTGGACGACGCCGCAGTGTTCTCGCCCAACGGCGAAGCGGACGACATCGCGGCGGAGGCGCAGCGGTACGACGCGGCGATCGCGGCGGCAGGCGGCATCGATGTTCAGATCCTCGGAATAGGCACCGACGGACACATCGGCTTCAACGAGCCCGGATCTTCACTGCGATCGCGGACGCGGGTCAAGACGCTGACCGAACAGACTCGCGCCGACAATGCCCGTTTCTTCGACTCGCCCGAGGACGTGCCGCATCACGTACTGACGCAGGGTCTCGGCACCATCGACGAGGCCCGTCACCTGGTGTTGATCGCAACGGGGGAGTCGAAAGCGGACGCGGTGGCGGCGGCCGTCGAAGGACCGCTGTCGGCGCACTGTCCGGCGTCGGCGATCCAATGGCACCCGCACGCAACGGTGCTGTTGGACGAGGCCGCGGCGGCGTCGCTCACCCTCGCGGACTACTACCGGTACGCCTATGCCGACAAGCCCCGGTGGCAGCACCTGTGAGTCAGCTGCGCGAGAACTCCGATGCGCGCGCGATCTGGTCGTCCGACGGCCGCACTCCGGTGTAGAGGACGAACTGTTCTGCCGCCTGCAGGGCGATGACCTGAGCGCCGGTGATCACGGGCTTGTTCGCCGCCCGGGCAGCAACGATCAGCGGCGTCTCCGACGGCATGGCGACGACGTCGAACACGGCCTTCGCTGCGTCGATCTGCTCGACGGTGAACGGTGCCGAATCAGCGTCCGGTCCGCCGGCCATACCCACCGGAGTCACGTTCACCAGCAGGTCTGCGCCCACAGCTTCGGCAGACCAGTCGTAGCCGTAGGTCTCGGCGAGCACCGGGCCGGTGTTCGTGTTGCGGGCGACGACGGTGCCCCGGGTGAAACCCGAATCCCGCAGTGCGGCAACGACAGCCTTGGCCATACCGCCGCTGCCGGTGACGGCCACCGAGTAGTCGGTCGAGAAGCCGCTCGCGGCGAGTAGGTTCGCGACGGCCTGGTAGTCGGTGTTGTACGCGTGCAGGACGCCGTTCTCGTTGACGATCGTGTTGACGGATTCGATCGCGCTCGCCGACTCGTGCATCACGTCGACCAGTTCGATCACATCTTCCTTGAACGGCATCGAGACGGCGCAGCCTCGGATGCCCAGCGCGCGAACGCCCCCGACCGCGGCGGCGAGGTCGGTGGTGGTGAACGCCTTGTAGACGAAATTGAGGTCCAACTCGTCGTAGAGAAAGTTGTGGAAGCGAGTTCCGATATTGCTCGGTCGGCCGGACAGGGACATGCAGAGCTGTGTGTCACGGTCGAGGAAGCTGCGCGGGTGTGCTGTTGCCATCGCTGAGACGTTACGCCGCGCACGTCGAGGCGACCGAAGCGAGAACACTCCGATCGTCCCGCGTGATCGGCAACTCGTACTGGGCAGCGACCGAGAGGTACTTGCCCGCATAGAAGCAGTGGTAGGCCGCGTTCGGCGGCAACCATTGCGAGGGTGTCTTGTCGCTCTTGCTCTGATTGTCTGCGCCGTTGACCGCGAGCAGATTGAACGCCACGTCGTTGGCGAACCGAACGCGCTTGTCGGGCGACCACATGTTCGCGCCCATATCCCACGCAGCGGACAGGGGGTAAACGTGATCGATCTGAATTTTTCCGGCGTCGGACTTGGTGAACTGCATCGGCTCACCGGAGTACGGGTCTGCGAGCGAACCCGACAGCACGACGCAGTCGCGGGTGCCCGCCCGGAACTCGACCCCGGTCATCGACAGCGCCAGGACGTTGTCGCGGGTACCGCAACCGTCGTGGCCGCCAGGCCCGTCGTAGTCGTCCGTCCATGCCGGGCCGAACACACACCCTTCGCCGCTCTTGCACCCGCGCTCGTAGCCGAGGGCATCGGGTCGGTCGGCGACCACACGAACCTGGGCGAGCAACTGCTCGATCTGGGCTCGAGTGGGGCTACCGGGAGCCGGTTCGGCGGGGGAGAAGCCGGGGACGACGGGCCGGTCGCACGAGCCGAACACAGCCATCACGGCCGCGGCGATCGCCAGTAGTACCGCCACCCACAGCTTTCTCACGCACGCCCCATCGTCGATCTTGTTGTTCGGTCATCGGTCCTCGCGACAGCAGTGTGCCGGAAGGTCCCGACAGTTCTCCGCCGACGCGAATCCGGCATCAGCGAACCTCGACGACGACCTTGCCGAGCACGTGCCCGTCCTCGACGAGGGCGAGAGCCTCACCCGCACGTTCGAGCGGGAACACATGGTCGATACGCGGACGAATGACGCCCGACGCGGTCAGGTCCGCCAGCCGCGCAAATGCCGCGGTGGTGCGGTCGCGATCGACTCCGGAACCGCCCCACTGCGCCGCGAGCACCGGGTCTGCGACGCTGACGATCGGCACCCCCGCGGTCACAGCGGTCGCGGCGGCGCGCAAGCTCTCGCCTCCGACGAGATCGATGATGCCGTTCACCGGTCGTGACATCGAGTCGACGAAATCGGGGCCGGAGGCGAGAAATTCTGCGTCGAGGCTCTCGATCCACTCCCGCTTGCCTGCACTCGCGACCGCGAGAACGTCGATACCGTCGGCTCGCGCGAGTTGCAGAACGGTCGAACCCACGCCGCCACCTGCGCCCAGCACCACGATGGAATCACCCGCGCCGACGGCGAGTCGGCGCAGCGCGTCGTACGCGGTTCCGGCAGCCACCGGCAGCGTGGCCGCGGCTGCCCACGAGACGGCTTCCGGCTTGTGGGCGCTGCTCGACGCGTTGAGCACGGTGTACTGCGCATAGCCTCCGTATCCCGACGCGGTGGCTCCGAACACGTGGTCGCCCACCGCGAAGTCGGCCACATCGCCGCTGACCGACACGATCGTGCCCGATACTTCCCGACCCAGAACCGCGGGCAAGGTGATCTGCACGGTGTCCTTGCGGTTGCCCGCCCGCACCTTCCAATCCGCAGGATTGACCCCGGCGGCGTGGACCGCGACGAGAATTTGCCCCGGTCCTGGCTCGGGGACAGGAAGGTCGAGAAGGTATTCGGTGTCGGGTCCGCCGTATTCACTGAAGCCGTACGCGATCATGTACATACTGTGCCTCACCCAGCGACCCGCTCGGGAGCGCCTCACCTGAAGTGTGTCGGTGCTTGCTGATTGGATGGACCGATGCTGCACGGTCTCTGGTCTCCCGGTGCCGGGCTGATGCTGTGGGACGACGAGATCACCACCGGCGACGAACCCGATCTGCCGCCGACCCACGCGCACGTGCTCACCAGAACGTTCCGGCACCGTGCCGCGGTGTCGTTTCCGTCATCCGGACGCACCTCCACCGCGCAGGCCCCGGTACAGGTTCCGGCCATCGCACTCGCCCCGCACGACGGTGCCGACCTGCTGTTGCGGACGCCGTCCGACCACCCGTCGATCTCCGGTGACCTCCGCTACCTGGCGCACGTCGCCCGCGGAATCGAACGCTGGGTCCGCGGCGGTCGCGTCGTTCCGGCCCTGAAGTTGATGGACGGGCAGTGGTGGCCGCGGTGGCGTCTGGTCGGGGGCGAACGTCAACGTGCCTGGCTCAGCGAACTCGCCGTCGCGATGCCCTCGGTGCAGCGTGCGGGTGAGCGGCCCAAGAAGATCCTCGACGACATGGTGGAGGAGCTCACCGATCCGATCGTCAGATCGGTTCTGGGCAGACCCGACTCGGAGCATCCGCTGTTGTCGGCTCTGATTCGCGACGACCCGTATGCCGATGGCACCCAACAGATGTCGACGTTGCTCGAGAACTGGCGTCGAAGCCTCACCGTCGACGAGCCGTCCCTTGTGCTCCGCCTGCTCGAACCCGATGACTATGACGCCGTCGACAGTTCCTCCGAGGACGCAGTGGAGTCCTACTGGACGCTGCAGGTGTGTCTGCGAGCCGATGGCGAAGCGCCGCGACCGGTTCCGATGAGCCGCAAGGTCGATGCCACTCTGCTCTCCATCGCCGTGCGCAAGCTCGGCGACGCCGTGGCGGCGTACCCGAGACTGCGCGATCTGCCGTCTCAGGAAGGCACCCTCGATCTGTTGCTTCCGACGTCGGTGGTCATCGACCTCGTCGAACACGGTGCGACGGCACTGCAGGCCACCGGGACGACGGTTCTGTTGCCTCGGGCCTGGACGAGGCTGGATCCGTCGATGAGGCTGCGCGTCGAGTCACCGGCGGTGACGAAAGCGGCAGCCGATCGGGCGGTCGGCATGGACGAACTGGTGTCCTACGACTGGCAGCTCCAACTCGGCGACATGGTGCTCACCGAGGCGGAGATGAACAGGCTCGCCGTCTCGAAGGGCGATCTCGTACGACTCCGCGGTCAGTGGGTGTTGGCCGACGGCGGTCAGCTCGCGCGGGCTGCCAAGTACGTCGCCGAGCATCACGGTGACGGGACTGCGCTGAGCACGCTGATGCGCGAGATGACTCTGGCCGATCCACCGCCGGCTCCGGTCCAGGACATTCGTGCCTCGGGATGGGCGGCCACGTTGCTCGAGCCCGGTGCGGTGCCGGAGACGATCCCCGTACCGGCCGGTGTGAACGCGACTCTGCGGCCGTATCAGCAGCGTGGGCTCGATTGGCTCGCGTTCATGAGTCGGCTCGGTCTCGGGGCGGTACTCGCCGACGACATGGGGCTGGGCAAGACGCTGCAGGTGCTGACACTGCTCGCGCACGAGAAGAGTTCGACGCCGACGCTGCTGGTGGCACCGATGTCGGTGGTCGGCAACTGGCAGCGTGAGGCGGCGAAATTCACTCCGGCACTGCGAGTTCTGGTGCATCACGGGCCGGCCCGGTCGAAGGGCGACGAGCTCGACCGGGCGATCGCCGAGCACGATCTGATCGTCACCACGTACGCGCTGATGGCCAAGGATCGCGAGCAGCTGGCGGAGCAGACGTGGCGTCGTGTGGTCCTCGACGAGGCGCAACACATCAAGAACTCGGGGACCGTGCAGGCCAAGGCGGCGCTAGCGATCCCCGCGGATCACAAGCTGGCGCTCACCGGAACGCCGGTCGAGAATCGTCTCGACGAGCTGAGGTCCATTCTCGACTTCGCCAATCCGGGAATGCTCGGTAGGCCGTCGGACTTTCGAAAGCGATTCTCGGTTCCGATCGAGCGAGAGAACGACGAGAGCGCAGTCTCGCGTCTGCGCGCCATCACCTCGCCGTTCATTCTGCGTCGCGTCAAGACCGATCCGACGGTCATCTCGGATCTGCCCGAGAAGAACGAGATGACCGTGCGCGCCAACCTGACGGCCGAGCAGGCTGCGCTGTACAAGGCCGTCGTCGACGAGATGATGGCGCAGATCGCCGACGCGAAGGGCATGAAGCGCAAGGGTGCCGTGCTGTCCGCGCTCACTCGTCTCAAACAGGTGTGCAATCACCCCGCCCATTTCCTGTCCGACGGCTCGCCGGTGCTCAAGAGGGGGCAGCATCGTTCCGGCAAGATCGGTCTGGTGGAGGACATGCTCGACTCGATTCTGGGTGACAACGAGAAAGCGTTGTTGTTCACGCAGTTCCGGGAGTTCGGTGAGCTCGTGGCACCCTACTTCGCCGAACGATTCGGCACCGAGGTGCCGTTCCTGCACGGCGGCGTGAGCAAGACCAAGCGCGACGAGATGGTGGAGAAGTTCCAGACCGACGACGGTCCGCCGATCATGATGCTCTCGCTCAAGGCCGGCGGCACCGGGTTGAATCTCACGGCCGCCAATCATGTCGTTCATCTGGATCGATGGTGGAATCCGGCGGTGGAGAATCAGGCGACGGACCGGGCCTTTCGCATCGGGCAGCGCAAGAACGTCGAGGTGCGCAAACTGCTGTGCGTCGGCACCGTGGAGGAACGGATCGACTCGATGCTCGTCTCCAAGCAGGACCTGGCGAATCTGGCGGTGGGCACCGGCGAGAACTGGGTGACCGAGATGGACACCGCGGAGCTGCAGGAACTGTTCCGCCTCAGCGAGGATGCGGTGGGGGAGTGATGGTCGACTTCTCGCAGTACGGCAAGCGGCGAAAAGCCAAGGGCGGCATCGAGTCCAGAAACAAGCGCGGCGCGTTCGGGCAGACGTGGTGGGGCAGGCATTTCGTGGCGGCCATGGAAGACCTCGCGGATCCGGGTCGGATTGCTCGGGGCAGAACGTATGCGCGTCAAGGGCAGGTGCTCACTCTCGGTGTCGAGCGCGGGCAGATATACGGCGAGGTGCAGGGCAGTCAGCTCGAGCCGTTCTCGGCCTCGGTCACCGTCGACCCGCTCACGCAGGGTGAAGTAGCCGCGCTGGTCGGCAGGGTGCGATCGAACCCCGGCATGCTGGCCGAGCTGGCCTCCAATGCCATTCCGCAGGCACTGGCGTCGGTGTTGCTGCCGCACGACAAGGGGCAGCTCGATTTCGACTGCACATGCCCCGACGACGGGTGGCCCTGCAAACACGCGGCGGCTCTGATGTACATCGCCGCCGAGCACATCGACGCGTCCGCCGCGACCATCCTGACGTTGCGTGGAGTCGATCTCGATCAACTGATCGAAGGTGTCGGTGACGGGGACGACGAGTTCGACCCCGATGACTGGTTCGCCGATCGCGCGTCTTTCCCCGAACTTCCGCAGGTGTCGTTCGCCCCCGCGGTGGACGATCTCGATCCGTTGATCCTGCACCGAATCTTCCGCGCCGACGGCTCGACCGAGGCCGAGGTCAGTCGCGCCGGTGCCGATCTGAGGCAGTTCTACGACCGGATGTGACCACTCCTGGACTTACATGGACATCCGACTATAGGATGGGCGTACTTCACTTCCACGCTCGAGGACGGACACTCCCATGGCTCGCGAACTCACGCACTTCATCGGCGGCAAGCATGTCGCAGGCACCTCCGGAAACTTCGGGGACGTCTTCGACCCCAACACCGGCGAGGTTCAGGCCCGTGTGCCGCTGGCCGACGTATCCGAGGTCGAGGCCGCCATCGCCGATGCCGAACAGGCCCAACGTGAATGGGCCAAGTGGAACCCGCAGCGTCGGGCCCGCGTACTGATGAAGTTCCTGGCGCTCGTCACCCGCGACACAGAGGAACTGGCCCGCTTGCTCTCGTCCGAGCACGGCAAGACGATTGCCGACGCCAAGGGTGACATCCAGCGTGGCGTCGAGGTCGTGGAGTTCGCCGTCGGCGTCCCGCATCTGCTCAAAGGTGAGTACACCGAAGGCGCAGGCGGTGGAATCGACGTCTACTCGATGCGTCAGCCGCTCGGCGTCGTCGCAGGCATCACCCCGTTCAACTTCCCCGCGATGATTCCCCTGTGGAAGGCCGGCCCGGCCATCGCCTGCGGAAACGCGTTCATCCTCAAGCCCTCCGAGCGTGACCCGTCCGTCCCGCTCAAGCTCGCCGAGCTCTTCCTCGAAGCGGGACTGCCGCCGGGTGTGTTCAACGTCGTCAACGGCGGCAAGGATGCTGTCGACGTGCTCCTCACCGACGACCGCGTCAAGGCGATCGGCTTCGTGGGCTCGACTCCCATCGCGCAGTACATCTACGAGACCGCAGCGCAGCACGGCAAGCGCGCGCAGTGCTTCGGTGGAGCCAAGAACCATGCCCTGGTGATGCCCGACGCCGATCTCGACGAGGTTGCCGACGCTCTTCTCGGTGCCGCCTACGGTTCGGCAGGCGAGCGCTGCATGGCCATCTCCGTCGCGGTACCGGTCGGTGAGGAGACCGCCGACGCCCTCGTTGCCAAACTGACCGAGCGAGTGGCGAAGCTGAAGATCGGCCGCAGCGACGACGAGGACGCGGACTTCGGACCGCTCGTGGGCAGCGATGCTTTGAAGCGAGTCAACGATTACACCCAGATCGGTGTGGACGAGGGGGCCGAACTCGTCGTCGACGGACGCGGATTCAGCCTCGAAGGCCACGAGGGTGGATTCTTCGCCGGCGCAACGCTGTTCGACAAGGTGACCACCGACATGCGCATCTACAAGGAAGAGATCTTCGGACCGGTCCTGATCGTCGTGCGCGCGAAGGACTACGAGGACGCGCTGCGCCTGCCCACCGAACACGAATACGGCAACGGCGTCTCCATCTTCACCCGTGACGGTGACACCGCCCGCGACTTCTGCTCCCGCGTCCAGGTGGGCATGGTCGGCGTCAACGTGCCGATTCCGGTCCCGATCGCGTACCACACGTTCGGTGGTTGGAAGCGTTCGGGATTCGGCGATCTGAACCAGCACGGACCCGATTCGATCCGCTTCTACACCAAGACCAAGACCGTCACGCAGCGCTGGCCGTCGGGCACCAAAGAGGCGGCAGCACAGAATCACTTCGTCATTCCGAACATGGACTGATCCGGCGATGTTCACCTTGAACGAGGACGAGCGCGCGATCAACGACACCGCTCGCGAATTCGCCGACGAGTTCCTGGCACCGAATGCCATCGAATGGGACCAGCAGAAACACTTCCCGGTCGACGTGCTGCGCAAGGCAGCGGGACTGGGAATGGGCGGCATCTACATTCGCGAGGATGTGGGTGGATCGGGTCTGACCAGAGTCGACTCGGTGCGGATCTTCGAGCAACTGGCCACCGGTGACCCGTCCATCGCGGCATACATCTCCATCCACAACATGGTCGCCTGGATGATCGACACCTACGGAAACGACGAGCAACGGCAGCGTTGGCTCCCGGGCCTGTGCGCGATGGATCAGCTGGGGAGCTACTGCCTCACCGAGCCCGGCGCGGGATCCGATGCCGCGATGCTCGGCACCAAGGCAGTGCGCGACGGCGACGAATACGTGTTGGACGGCGTCAAGCAATTCATCTCCGGCGCAGGCACATCCGAGGTCTACGTGGTGATGGCGCGCACCGGCGCGTCGGGTCCGCGTGGCATCTCGGCGTTCATCGTGCCGAAGGACTCCGCGGGACTCTCCTTCGGGGCCAACGAGAAGAAGATGGGGTGGAACGCTCAGCCCACTCGTCAGGTCGTTCTCGAAGGAGTCCGCATTCCGGCCGAGAACATGCTCGGCAGCGAGGGCGACGGGTTCCGGATCGCGATGAACGGACTCAACGGCGGACGCATCAACATCGCCGCGTGTTCGGTCGGCGGAGCGCAGTCCGCTCTCGACAAGGCCGTTGCCTACCTCGCCGAGCGCAAGGCGTTCGGGGCACGGTTGCTCGATGCGCAGGCGCTTCAGTTCCGACTGGCCGATTTCAAGACCGAACTCGAGGCCGCCCGCACACTGCTGTGGCGGGCCGCGGACGCGTTGCAGAACGACGCTCCCGACAAGGTCGAAATGTGCGCTATGGCAAAGCGTTTCGGAACCGATACCGGATTCGAGGTCGCCAACGGAGCGCTGCAACTGCTGGGCGGGTACGGGTACCTCAGTGAATACGGTGTCGAGAAGATCGTTCGCGACCTTCGGGTGCACCAGATTCTCGAAGGCACCAACGAGATCATGCGGGTGGTCGTCGCTCGATCGATCGTGGGTGCCGCATGAGCGACGTGATCCTCGAGGTCTCCGGTGGTATCGGCCGCATCACCCTGAACCGCCCCAAAGCCATCAATGCGCTCGATCATGCGATGGTTCGCGAGATCGCACCGGCGTTGGCGCAGTGGGCAACCGACGACGCCGTCGACGTCGTGCTGCTGACCGGGGCCGGTGAGCGCGGACTGTGTGCCGGTGGCGACATCGTCTCGATCTACCACGACGCGAAAGACGGCGGCAACGGTAGCAAGGACTTCTGGCGTGAGGAGTACATCCTCAACGCCGCGATCGCTCGGTTCCCCAAGCCGTTCGTTGCCATCATGGACGGCATCGTCATGGGCGGAGGCGTCGGGCTCTCGGCACATGCCAACACTCGCATCGTCACCGAGCGATCGAAGATTGCGATGCCCGAGGTCGGAATCGGTTTCGTTCCGGATGTGGGCGGCACGTACCTACTTTCGCGTGCACCGGGCGAGATCGGCACCCACTTCGCGCTCACCACGGCGCGAATGAATGCCGCCGACGCCATCGCGGTCGGCTTCGCCGATCACTACATCCCGTCCGACAAGCTGGACGACTTCTACTCGGCACTCGAGAGCGTCAGTGTCGGCGAGGCCGTCGCGACATTCAGTGAGCCGGCACCGGAGTCCACCGTTGCCGGACAGCAGGGATGGATCGACGAGTGCTACGCCGGCGACGACGTCCAGGGCATCGTCGACGCTCTGGCCGCCAGCACGGTGCCGGAGGCACAGAAGTCCGCAGAGGACATCGCGTCCAAATCGCCTGTGTCGCTGGCCGTGACACTGAGGTCGCTGCGTCGGGCAGCGACGCTTCCGACGCTCGAGGCAGTGCTCGACGAGGAGTACCGCGTGTCGGTCGCGTCGTTGTCCAGCCACGATCTCGTCGAAGGAATCCGAGCACAGGTGGTCGAGAAGGACCGCAACCCGCAATGGCAACCGCGTACGTTGGCAGACGTCACGCCCGAGGACGTCGACCGGTACTTCGCGCCTCTCGGGGACGCGGAACTGGGCCTGTCGAAAGCACACACAGAAGGTGAGCAGTCATGAGCGAGAAGACGATCGGCTTCATCGGCCTCGGCCACATGGGCGGACCGATGGCCGCCAATCTGGCTGCGGCCGGCTACACCGTGCAGGGCTTCGATCTGGTGCCTGCCGCGCTGGAGCAGGCCACGAAGGACGGCGTCACCGTGGTGGAGTCGGCTGTGGCCGCCGTTGCCGATGCCGACATCGTCATCACGATGCTGCCCAACGGCAGACTGGTACTCGGGTTGTACGCGGACCTGCTGCCTGCCGCCGCACCGGGCACGTTGTTCATCGACTCCTCGACCATCGACGTGGCCGACGCGCATGCCGCGCACAAGCTGGTGCACGAGGCAGGCCACCGCAGTCTGGACGCGCCGGTCTCCGGTGGTGTCGGGGGAGCGGCCGCGGGAACGTTGACCTTCATGGTCGGCGGTTCCGAAGAGGATTTTGCCTCTGCGGCAGCAGTTCTCGACGTCATGGGGCGCAAGGTGGTGCACTGCGGTGCAGCGGGCAACGGCCAGGCCGCCAAGATCTGCAACAACATGATCCTCGGGGTGTCGATGATCGCCATCAGCGAGGCGTTCGTGTTGGGGGAGAAGCTCGGTCTGAGCAATCAGGCGTTGTTCGATGTGGCGTCGACTGCGTCCGGTCAGTGCTGGGCACTGACGACCAATTGCCCGGTACCCGGACCGGTCCCGACGAGCCCCGCCAACAACGAGTACAAGCCGGGCTTCGCGGCGGCGCTCATGGACAAGGACCTGGGTCTGGCTGCCAATGCACTGCGCGACAACGGTGTCGAGGGTGTCCTCGGCCTACGGGCAGCAGAGTTGTACGCTCGATTCAAGGAAACGTCCGGGGGCGGCACCGATGTCGACTTCTCCGGCATCATCAACGACATCCGCGAGCGCTCGAACGGAGCAGGCCTGTGAGTGACTACGAGACAATTCTGCTCGAACGTCGGGGACGCGTCGGCATCATCACGCTCAATCGACCCAAGGCATTGAACGCGCTCAATTCTCAACTGATGCGCGAGGTCGTCTCGGTGGTCGAAGAACTCGACGCGGACTCCGACATCGGTGCGATCCTGATCACCGGTTCCGAGCGGGCCTTCGCTGCTGGGGCCGACATCAAGGAGATGCAGCCCAAGTCCTACATGGACGTGTACCTCGACGATTTCTTCGCGGCCTGGGATCGACTGGCAGCGGCTCGAACACCTCTGATCGCAGCGGTCTCCGGCTACGCACTCGGCGGCGGGTGTGAACTCGCGATGCTGTGCGACGTTCTGATCGCCTCGGACACCGCGGTGTTCGGACAACCCGAGATCAAACTGCGCGTCATTCCGGGAATCGGCGGGTCGCAGCGTCTGACCCGCGCGGTGGGCAAGGCCAAGGCCATGGAGATGTGTTTGACCGGTCGCAACATGAAGGTCGAGGAAGCCGAGCGGGCAGGATTGGTCTCGCGCATCGTGCCGGTCGCGGATCTCCTCGACGACGCCATCGCGACCGCCACCACCATCGCCGAGATGTCGCTACCGGTCGTCATGATGGCGAAGGAAGCAGTCAACCGATCGTTCGAGTCGAGCCTTCGCGAGGGTGTTCTGTTCGAGCGCCGCGTGTTTCACTCCACGTTCGCCACCGAGGACCAGAAGGAAGGAATGTCGGCCTTCATCGAGAAGCGGACGCCGAACTTCCAGCACCGCTGATTGCTCTTCTGGGTCGTTCCGCAGGCTCCACTCCTACCCCAACCGCTCGTTCCGCAGGCTCCACTCCTACCCCGACCGGTCGTTCCGCAGGCTCCACTCCTACCCCCCAACCGGTCGTTCCGCAGGCTCCACTCCCGGGTCCGCCCTACCTGTCGGGGGACAGGAGGGCGGCACCGCGGGCCGAGACCAGCTCCGGCATCGACGGCACCAGAGTCGTCAGGCCGGTCCGCAGCTCGAGTGACTGCGCAATCGAGGTGATGTTCGCGCCGCCGCCGACCACGACGATGGACTGCGGTCTGGCACCGGACAATTGGATGGTCTGCTCCACCAGCATGCCCGCGTACCGCACCGGTCCGGCGATCAGATCGTCGAAATCGCGGCGGGTCAGCACATGCCGCGCAGTACCGGATGAATTCGTGGTGCTGACAACGGAGTCGAGGCTCAGTTGCTCCTTGATGGATCGGCTGACATCGATTCCGACGCGAACGCCGTTGGACGAGAGCAGCCTACGCACCGAGTGGTCGAGATCGTCGCCGCAGAACGTCGCGGTACGCCGCGTCATGAGTGTGCGCGTGGACGCGAGATCGATGACGGTCACCGTGGTTCCGGTGCTACCGATATCGCACAACACGGTGACGCCGTGGTTGGGTACCAGCCCGATGAAACGCAGATAGCGCACTTGTGCAGCGGTTTCCGGAACGAGCGAGGCCGTGCGGGCCGTACCTCGGGTGGCGACCGTGCCGGGATCGGTGGCAACCCGATAGGCGATGGCGGAGAACTGTACCGGGAGCGACATCGTCGCGGCGATCGAGTGGATGGCGTCGACACCGGTGGCGATCGTGGTGGACAGCGACTGACCGGGAGCGCGGCGAACCGTCCGCGACACGATGGGTGTGCGATGGGGGCTGTCCAGATACGTCAGAATTGCGCGTGCACCGTGCGCACCCGCCCCGACCCCCAACACCAGCAC
>NZ_NPFW01000019.1 GCF_002259405.1 Rhodococcus sp. 14-2483-1-2
ACCCCCAACACCAGCACCCCGCCCCGCCCTTCAGCAGATCGACTCCGCCCTGTTTCCACGGTAATTGGACCACGAACGGTACGGGTGTGCCATTGTCTTGTGACGAGTCACCATCGAACTCAGAACGACGTGGTGATGTCATCACTGTCGAAATCGCCTGCATCCGAACGCAGTTCCGCCAAGATCCGAACGAGCGCCATCAGCTTGTCACGCGCCAGTCCGGGGCGTGCGAACACCAGCGAGTTCAGGCGCTCGGTGGCCTCGACTGCCAACGTGCGTCCCTGCTCGGTGATTTCGACCAGCGTGGTGCGCCGATCACTCGGATGTGGGATGCGCCGAACGTATCCCACGGACTCGAGGCGGTCGACAGCGTTGGTCACGCTCGTGGGATGCACCTGTAGACGTGCACTCGCCTTCGCCATCGGCAGAGCCCCGTTCTTGGTGAAGGTCAACAAGGTCAGCAATTCGTAGCGCGAAAACGTCAGTCCCGTCGGCTTCAACGCTTCCTCGACACGGGCGAGCATGATCTGCTGCGCGCGCATTAACGACGTCACTGCGGCCATACCGTCGGCGGCGTCGGACCACCCGTGCTTGGTCCACTGGCGGTGTGCCTCTGCAATGGGGTCGAGGGGAAGCGGAGACGGTGCTGGCATACCGACCATCCTCCCACGGTGGCCGGTTCCGGCGTCTACCGAATCACGACGCGAGGTACTGCGAGGGATACGCGATCCGTGATCGCTGCGCGGGCCAGCGAGATCTGCTCTCGGGCGTCGGCTGTGCGGGCGGTATCGGTGTCGCCTGCGGCCAACGCGCGGTCCAGCAGGTCCAATTGGGTCAGAACGGCGTCGACGTTCTCGGAATGCTGTGCCGCACGACCGACTCGCTCGGCGAGACGTATGCCGGCCTGCACCACCATGGGGCTGCCGGTGCCGTAGATCCGTACGGCGTCGAGGGCATGGTCGATCAGTGACGGAACGCCGACGCGACGGGTGATCACCCGTACGGTGCCGTCGGAGCCGCACCGAGCGCGAGAGGGCTTGGGACGCTGGACGACCGCGACGAGTCCGACCGTGAGATCGTCGATGGCGTTGCGTGCCGTATAGGGGTCGTTGACGCCGGTCGACAGGGCGCGTACTGCCATCTCGGTCATCTGTTCGACGGCGAAGGCGATGTCGTGTCGGGGTGTTCGACTGGTGCCGATGTCGAACGACCCTCGAACTCGTTCGATCGCGTCCGCGGAGATGTCCGTCGATCGATCGGCCAGAATGTCGGCGAGCGGTTCGCCGGCAACGACATGGTCACCGGGTACCCGATGAATGTCGATCACGGTGTCGGTGTCGGTCGCGATGTTCAGTACGGCGCTCTCGTCGATGTCGATGATCACCCCGGACTCCTCGGCCAGAACCGTGGTGTAGACGGGCGGCTTGACGATGCCCTCCGCCGACGCCGCATCGGCGGGTTGCTCGGGCGGGTACAGCGCGTCCACGGACTCCGACAGTTCGTCTCGGACGCGGGCGGAGAGTGTCGCCACCTGGATCGACTGCGCGATGTGATGAATGAAGTAGACGAGCACCCCCACGTCGACCACCGCGAGTGCGACGGCAACGTTGACGGCGATGTCCGGCACGAACACAGATCCGTCGGATTCGATCGAGCGAATCGACCGCAGCACCATCAGTGAGTACAGGAACGTGGCGCCGAAGATGCCGAGCACCACCTGGTTGCCGCGATCGGCCATGAAGTTGCGCACCAGGCGGGGGCCGTACGAGGAACTGGCGGTGGCGAGGACCGAGATGGTGATGGAGAACGACGTCGCGGCCACACCGAGCATGGACCCGCCGATGGCGCCGAGGATGTCTCGGCTGCCACTGGCACCCACGTGATAGAGCAGCGAGCCCGTCAGATCCACCCGGGTATCGAGCAGATAGCGATCGAGACTCACCAGAGCCTGCGCGAGCACGAGTGCGACAACTCCGAGGACGGCAGGAATGAACCAGAACGATTCCCGCAGCTTCGCCATGTGTTCCTTCATGACGCACAGTCTTCCCCGGGGTATCCGAATCAACCCTCGAGGTTCGAATCACGATGATCGAAAGGGTGGATCTCGGACAGCGAACACGGCATCGTCATCGGCGATGCGGGTGTGGCCGAGTGGCTAGGCACCGGTCTGCAAAGCCGTTCACACGGGTTCGAATCCCGTCGCTCGCTCGAAGATCGGGACCGGCCGACAACGGCCGGTCCCGATCGATGTCGTGTCAGGCCAGTAGCGCGGGCTTTCGAGCCACGGTCACAGCCCAGTCCGCGTCGCCGCGCCAGGGCCGGAGATCCCACGTCGCGAATCGGTGCTCGAGGACGAAGCCGACCGCCGCCAGATCCTCGTCGAGCATGTCGACCGTGTACTCCCGATCGGTGGCGAATCCGGTGACGAACACCCCGCCGTCGGTCAGGTGGGACCAGATACGTTGTAGCGCTGCGCGTTCGGTACCGGGCTTCATGAAGACCAGTACGTTGCCCGCTGCCACGGCCGCGTCGAACGTCCGTCCCAGATCCAGTGTCGTCAGATCGGCGACATGGACGTCGAGTTCGGGGTGCGCTCGCGCGGCCTCGGCCAGAACCGGATCGAGATCCACTGCGGTCACACGGTGTCCGCGTCGTGCCAATTCCACACCGAGTCGGCCGGTCCCGCATCCGGCATCGAGAATGCTCGACGCGGGGGAGACCACCGCATCGACCATGCGGGCTTCACCGTGCAGATCCACGCCGCTTTCGGCCAGGCGGTCGAATCGCTCGATGTACCGCGCGGAATCGTCTGCGGAGTTCTCTGCTTGCCAGCGTGTGGTCACCCCGCCAGGGTAGGTCAGCTCAGTTCCTCGAGGGCAGACCGGGCTTCGGCCACGCGGATGCGGGCCGCCTCGAGTGCCTCCGCCGTAAACTCCGCCTGCACGACACCGGCCTCGTGTGCTTCTCGTGCGGCCTGCGCTCTGGCTCTGGCGGCCTCCAGCTCGGCCTCGATCTGCTCTACTTCCGTTGCAGCGCTTCGTACTTCGGATGCCGTCCGTTCGGTGTCGGACTGCGCTTCCGCGGATTCGACGGCCGCGGCGTCGAGGTCTGATTCGGCCGACTCGAGTTCAGCGAGCAGTCGGTTCCGTTCGGCTTCGTCGGTGTTCGGCCGGTCGTCCTCGACCTCCGGAGATGCCGGGTCCGACTCGGCGTCGTCGTCATCGTCGGGAGGGTCGGGAACGATCGAGAGCAGTGCAGGTCCGAATCCGCTGTACGTTTCGGCCACCACGGTTCTGCCCGCGCGGACACGGTCGCGTATTTCGGCATCGGCCATCGCCGCGTTCAGGGTGTTGGAGATCTCGCGGGCTGCGTTGTCGCCGACGGTCGCCCCAAGGTCGCGTCCGAGCGAGACTGCTCGGTCGGTGAGGGCGCGTATCGAAGTGCTTCGGGCAGTGGACAATTCACGTAGTCGGTGGCCGTCGCCGCGCTGCTGTGCTCGTTCGAGTTGCTCACCCAGATCGAACAGTTCCGCCAGGGCCGATTCGTCTCGCCGAGCGAGTGTGTTCACCAACCACGCCACGAGAGTGGGCTTGCGAAGGGCGCCGATGCGGGTGGCACCGGCTTTGTCGCCGGCCTTCTTGAACCGGGTGACGTATGCGGCGCGATGCGAGACGAAATCAGCGGGAGGGAGTGAATACAGGTCGTCGACGACGGTCTCGACTCGGGGGAGATTCTCGGACATCGAAGTCCACCGTCTCGTTCGAGCAGCCACCGTCCGACGGTGACGTGCGTGAAAGATGTGTGCCCCCGGCAGGATTCGAACCTGCGGCCTTTCGCTCCGGAGGCGAACGCTCTATCCCCTGAGCTACGGGGGCGCACCGGACGAACCGGTGTGCCTGTTGGGCTGTACGAAAGACTAGCGCATCCGCTGCCCGAGTCGAAATCACCCCTCGGGCAGCGGCTGCGCACCCTTCTCGGCGAGCATCTGCTTCATCAGCGTCGACTCGCTGGTCTGGGTGGCAACCATGGACTTCGCCAGATTGATCACCGCCGGTGACTGCGCGTGAATCTGCGCGTACTCCATCATCGCCAGGCCGCCCTCGTGGTGGCGCAGCATGAGCTGTAGGAACATCACGTCGACGTCCGAGCCGGTGGCCTGGCGAAGAGCGGCGAGTTCAGCGGAACTGGCCATGCCCGGCATGGCCCTCGTCGGATCCGAGGATCCGGGATCCATGGACATCCCGCCCATCGAGTGACCGTGAGAGTCGTCCTCGGTCATCCAGGTCATGTAGCCGTCGGTCGCGATCGGCGCTCGGTCCCACAGGGCCAACCAGCCCTGCATCTGTCCCACCTGGTTCTGCTGCGAGGTGAGCATGTCGAACGCCAAATTCTTGACGGCCTGATCGGAGGCGTTGGTCAACGCCACCGCGGCCATCTCGATGGCTTGGTTGTGGTGCACGGTCATGTCCTGAGAGAAACCGACATCGACCGAGTCCGCGGCGGGTGCACTGTCGTCGCCGCCCAACGGACTCTGCACCAGAAAGCCCAGGGCGAAGCCGATCGCCAGAACGGCGATCAGCGCCAGCGCCACCAGCGCTGTGCGCTGACTCGGCTTGGCCGCGGACGTGGTGACTCCCGCGTTCTCGGTCGGTGTCGGTTCGGTCATCAGTTGGTGGGCATCTGGAGATCGCTGGGCAGCTGCGCCCCGCCGGCTCCGCCGGTCTCGCTGGCGTCGGGAGTGATTCCGGCACCGTCCATCGGCACCGCATCGGCACCGGGCGCGGATGCATCGAACAGCGGCGGGTTGTCCGGGTCGAAGCCGTCGCTACCGTCGCCGGTGCTGGACGGGACCGATGCGCAGCTGGCACCGACCTCCGGGTAGGCGAAGCGGTTCAGTCGCAGTGCAGAGACGAACTGGCCGATGCGTTCGTCGTCCACGCTGTCCAACTTGAGCTGGTGGCCCCAGGACTGCAGCGAGACCGGGGAATCGAGGCCGGGGTACGGCGACATCATCATCTGCGTTTCACCGTCGACACGATCGGCCAGCGACTGGACCTGGTCCGCGTTCAGATCGTCGGGGTTGTAGGTGACCCAGACGGCGCCGTGCTCGAGGGAGTGCACCGCATTCTCGGTACGGATGGCCTCGGGATAGACGATTCCCGTGCAGGTGGCCCACACGGCATCGTGCGGTCCACCGAACGGCGGAGACTGGTCGTAGGCGACCCGCTGCGTGCGCCCGACGTGCAGAGCCGCGGGGTACTCCTGCACGGTCACGCCCTCGATGCCGGTCGACGGATCCTGGTTGGCCTCGCTGGGCGCGAACTTCTGCGCCTCGGCTCGGTCCTGGTATTTCGGATACAGATTGATCCCGAGGCCCGCAACGAGACCGACAACCACAACGACACCGGCAACCGTCAGCCAGGGAATCTGCCTGCCCGTGGCGGTGGGTACGCCGCCCTTCTTCTTACGAGCTGACTTCTTGTTGGCTGCATTGATGGCTTTGTCTGCCTTCGCAGCCGACTTGTTCTGACTGCCTTTGTCGGGACCCGTTGGCATCGCTGTAGTTGCTCTCTCAGTCGAGGAAAGGTGGTGGTCGGTCGCGCTGGTGATGCGTATCTGCTGGTGACGGCATCATTGGATGAGCGTCGACACAGAGCGCCCTCACTGTACGTTCTCTGCCTGAGAGCGTGTTCAGAGCCCGCGCGGACCGCGTCGGCCGAGGCTGCTCGCGGGCAGACGGGCAGTGGATGCGAGGACGCCGCGCACCAGCCAATAGGATAGCTACCTGTGACTCCCGCCGATCTTGCCGAACTGCTCCACGCGACCGCCGCGAAGGTGCTTGCCGACCGCGGCCTGGATACATCCGTACTCCCTGCGAAGCTGACCGTCGAGCGTCCCCGCAATCCCGAGCACGGCGACTACGCGACCAACGTGGCACTCCAGGTCGCGAAGAAGGCCGGAGCCAATCCCCGCGACTTCGCCGGCTGGCTCGCCGAGGCTCTCGCGGCCGACGCCGCCATCGCCGACGCCGATGTCGCAGGCCCCGGATTCCTGAACATCAGGCTGGCCGCCGCAGCGCAAGGCGAGATCGTTGCCCGTGTGCTCGCAGCAGGCGCGGCCTTCGGCAACGGTTCGTCGATGGCAGGCAAGAAGGTCAATCTCGAGTTCGTCTCGGCCAACCCGACCGGCCCGGTGCACCTCGGCGGTACCCGGTGGGCAGCCGTCGGCGATGCGCTCGGTCGGATCCTGACCGCCCACGGTGCCGAGGTCACTCGCGAGTACTACTTCAACGATCACGGCGCACAGATCGCCCGCTTCAGTCGGTCCCTGATCGCCGCGGCCAAGGGCGAACCCGCTCCGGAGAACGGCTACGCAGGCGAGTACATCGCCGAGATCGCGGAGCAGGTGCTGGCGAAGGAGCCCGAAGCGCTCGCGCTGGCCCCCGAGGCACAGGAAGAGACGTTCCGATCGATCGGCACCCAGCTGATGTTCGACCGGATCAAGGCCAATCTGCACGAGTTCGGCGTCGACTTCGACGTCTACTTCCACGAGAACTCGCTCTTCGAGTCCGGATCCGTGGAGAAGTCGGTCGAGTACCTCAAGAGCTCGGGGAGCCTTTACGAGGAGGACGGTGCCTGGTGGCTGCGGTCCACCGAGTACGGCGACGACAAGGATCGTGTCGTCATCAAGAGCGACGGCAACGCCGCCTACATCGCCGGCGACATCGCCTACTTCCAGAACAAGCGGCAGCGCGGCTTCGATCTGTGCATCTACATGCTCGGAGCAGACCACCACGGCTACATCGGACGGCTCAAGGCGGCCGCAGCTGCATTCGGAGACGACCCCGCGACCGTCGAGGTGCTGATCGGCCAGATGGTCAACCTGGTGCGCGACGGCGTGGCCGTGAAGATGAGCAAGCGCGCCGGAACCGTCATCACGCTCGACGACCTGGTCGACGCCATCGGCATCGACGCTTCTCGCTATGTCATGGTTCGGTCGTCCGTCGACTCCAGCATCGACATCGACCTCGCCCTGTGGGCGAGCGCCAGCAACGAGAACCCGGTGTACTACGTCCAGTACGCCCACGCCCGCCTGGCCTCGCTCGCGCGCAATGCCGCCGAACTGGGAATCAGCGCGGAGCAGCCGGATCTGAGCCTGCTCACCCACGAGCAGGAAGGCGAGCTGATCAGGACGATCGGCGAGTACCCACGAGTGGTGGCCAGTGCCGCCGAACTACGCGAACCACACCGGATCGCCCGCTATCTCGAAGAGCTGGCGGGGGCCTACCACCGTTTCTACGGTGCGTGTCGAGTACTTCCACAAGGAGACGAGGAGCCCGGACCTGTGAACACCGCACGACTGGCGTTGGGGAACGCGACCCGGCAGGTCCTGGCCAACGGCCTCGAACTGCTCGGGGTCAGCGCACCGGAGCGCATGTGAGCGCACATCCGGCAGGACCCAAGCATGCCGATGCCCCCTCGAAAGAGTCGATGTCCCATCGCCCGGCCGACGCGTCGGAGATGACGACGCTGCCCGAGCAGGTGTGGCCCCGCAACGCCGAGCGCGGGGAGGACGGAACCGTCCGTCTCGCCGGAGTGTCGGTCACCGATCTCGCGGAGCAGTACGGCACACCGCTGTTCGTCATCGACGAGGACGACTTCCGTTCGCGCTGCCGTGAGATGGCCGCCGCATTCGGGGCACCCGAGCGAGTTCACTACGCCTCCAAGGCTTTCCTCTGCGGAGAGATCGCACGCTGGGTGGCCGACGAAGGGCTCTCACTCGACATCTGCTCCGGAGGCGAGCTGGCCATCGCGTTGGCTGCCGGATTCCCAGCCGACCGAATTGCCATGCACGGCAACAACAAATCGGTCGCCGAGCTCGAGGCGGGCGTGCGCGCAGGCGTCGAGCATGTGGTACTCGATTCCAACATCGAGATCGACCGTCTCGACGGCGTTGCCGGTGCGGCCGGTGTGGTGCAAGACGTTCTGATTCGCATCACAGTCGGTGTCGAGGCGCATACGCACGAGTTCATCGCCACCGCGCACGAGGATCAGAAGTTCGGCTTCTCGCTCGCCGACGGCTCGGCGCTCGAAGCTGTTCGTCGCGTGTTCGCCGCCGACAACCTTCGACTCGTCGGACTGCACAGTCATATCGGTTCGCAGATATTCGAGGTGGACGGCTTCGAGTTGGCAGCGCACAAGGTCATCGGGCTGCTGCGAGACATCGTCTCGGAGTTCGGCGTCGACAAGACGGCGCAGATCTCGACACTCGATCTCGGTGGCGGCATGGGTATTTCGTACGTGCCGAGTGATGATCCGCCGCCGGTGGAGCAGCTCGCGGCGAAGCTGACCGCCATCGTGGAGACGGAGTCCGCTGCAGTGGGTCTACCGGTCCCGACGATCGCCGTCGAGCCGGGCCGCGCCATCGCCGGACCGGGCACCGTCACGCTCTACGAGGTCGGCACGATCAAGGATGTCACCGTCGACAAGTCGACGCGCAGGCGCTACATCAGCGTCGACGGCGGCATGAGCGACAACATCCGAACCTCGCTGTACCAGGCCGAATACGACTGTCGGCTGGTCTCGCGCTCGAGCGATGCCGAGGCCGTCGTGGCTCGGGTGGTCGGAAAGCACTGCGAGAGCGGCGACATCGTCATCAAGAACACATGGATGCCGGCAGACGTCGGGCCGGGTGACCTGCTCGCGGTGGCGGCCACCGGGGCGTACTGCTACTCCATGTCCAGTCGCTACAACCTGCTGACGCGGCCCGCTGTGGTTGCGGTCAAGGATGGGCGATCGCGCCTGATCCTGCGGCGGGAAACCATCGAAGATCTGCTCAGCTTGGAGGTTCAGCCATGACATCGAAGCCGATAGGCGTCGCCGTACTCGGACTCGGAAACGTCGGCAGCGAGGTCGTTCGAATCCTCACCGAGAACGCCGAGGACTTCGAAGCGAGAATCGGTGCGCCACTGGAGATTCGGGGCATCGCTGTGCGTCGGGTCGACTGCGATCGTGGAGTTCCGGCCGAGCTGCTCACCGACGATCCGGCCGAGCTCGTCGGCCGCGACGACGTCGACATCGTCGTCGAGGTTCTCGGCGGCATCGACATTCCCCGCAAGCTGGTGCTCTCTGCCCTGGAGAAGGGTAAGTCCGTCATCACGGCGAACAAGGCCCTGCTGGCCGAGTACACCGGAGAACTGGCCGACGCGGCCGAGAAGTCGCGTGCCGACCTGTATTTCGAGGCCGCCGTGGC
Organism: Rhodococcus sp. 14-2483-1-2; assembly: GCF_002259405.1. Taxonomy (GTDB): domain Bacteria; phylum Actinomycetota; class Actinomycetes; order Mycobacteriales; family Mycobacteriaceae; genus Rhodococcoides. The sequence continues at coordinate 9,253 of NZ_NPFW01000019.1, forward strand.
CGGAGCAATTCCTGTGGTTCGCCCGCTGATGCAGTCCCTCGCGGGTGACCGCGTGAACAAGGTCGCCGGCATCGTCAACGGCACCACCAACTTCATCCTCTCTGCCATGGACGAGACCGGCGCGGACTACGCCGAAACCCTCGCCGAGGCGGGGCGTCTGGGTTACGCCGAGGCCGACCCGACCGCCGACGTCGAAGGCTACGACGCTGCATCGAAGGCCGCCATCCTGGCGTCCATCGCGTTCCACACGCGAGTCACTGCCGGTGACGTCTACCGCGAGGGCATCAGCAAGATCACCTCGGACGATCTCGAGACCGCGAAATCCCTCGACTGCACCATCAAGCTGCTGGCCATCTGCGAGCGGATCGTCACGCCCAAGGGTAAGGAGCGAATCTCCGCTCGGGTCTACCCCGCGCTCGTTCCGCTGAACCACCCGTTGGCATCGGTGAACGGTGCGTTCAACGCCGTGGTCGTCGAAGCAGAGGCTGCCGGACGCCTGATGTTCTACGGCCAGGGTGCAGGCGGTGCGCCGACCGCGTCCGCAGTACTCGGCGATCTGGTGATGGCCGCTCGCAACAAGTTCTACGGCGGACGAGGCCCACTCGAATCCAAGTACGCCAAGCTCAAGGTGGCCCCCATGGGTGACATCCTCACTCGCTACTACGTCAGCATGCAGGTGGCGGACAAGCCCGGCGTTCTCGCCACCGTTGCGGCCGAATTCTCCAAGCGCGACGTCAGCATCTCCACGGTGCGTCAGCAGGGCTCGGGTGACGGAGCCAGGCTCGTCGTCGTCACCCACCTCGCGGCCGACTCCGCACTGTCCGACACCGTTGCATCCCTCGAGCAGCTCGACGTCGTCGTTCACGTCGCCAGCGTTCTCCGATTGGAAGGCACCACCGTATGAGCGTCCACACCCCCTGGCCCGGTCTGATCGAGGCATACCGTTCGCGTCTGGCGATCGGCCCGGACTGGAAGACCGTCACGCTTCGCGAGGGCGGCACTCCGCTGTTGCCGGCCGGGCACCTGTCCGAACTGACCGGGTGCACAGTGCATCTGAAGGTCGAAGGCCTCAACCCCACCGGCTCCTTCAAGGACCGCGGGATGACCATGGCCGTCACCGACGCGCTCGCCCGAGGTCAGGAGGCCGTTCTCTGCGCCTCGACCGGCAACACCTCGGCCTCCGCAGCCGCCTATGCGGCCAAGGCCGGAATGAGCTGTGCCGTACTGGTTCCGCAGGGCAAGATCGCCATGGGCAAGCTCGCTCAGGCAGTCATGCACGGAGCGAAGATCATTCAGGTGCAGGGCAACTTCGACGATTGCCTCGAGCTGGCCCGCAAGACCACGGCCGAGTTCCCGACCATCGGTCTGGTCAACTCCGTCAATCCTGTTCGCATCGAAGGCCAGAAGACTGCGGCCTTCGAGATCTGTGACGCCCTCGGCGACGCACCGGACATCCATGCACTGCCGGTGGGCAACGCAGGCAACATCACCGCGTACTGGCGCGGTTACTCGGAGTACTTCCGTGACGGTCTCACCACGCGCAAGCCACGGATGCTCGGAGTCCAGGCCGCAGGCGCCGCACCTCTGGTTCACGGTGCGCCGGTGAAGGACCCGGAGACGATCGCCACTGCGATCCGGATCGGCTCGCCCGCATCCTGGAACGGTGCCGTCAACGCCAAGGAAGAATCGAACGGAGCCTTCCGCGCAGCGACCGACGAGGAGATCCTCGAGGCGTACCGATTGATCGCGAAGACCGAGGGCGTGTTCGTCGAGCCCGCTTCCGCGGCCAGTGTCGCCGGGCTCCTCGCAGCACGAAAGGAAGGCTGGCTCGAACCCGGCCTGACCGTCGTGTGCACGGTCACCGGAAACGGCCTCAAGGATCCCGACACAGCACTGTCGGGAATGCCTGTGGTGGAACCCATTTCGGTCGATCCCGTCGCTGTCGCGGCTGCGCTCGAGCTGGCCTGAGTTGACGGAATCTCCGGCCATGACGACGACACTCCCCATCGGGCTCACGGTCACCGCGCGCGTCCCGGCGTCCAGTGCCAACATCGGACCCGGATTCGACAGTCTCGGAATCGCTTTGGGGCTGTACGACGAGATCGAGGTCACGACCACCGCGTCGGGACTTCGGATTCACGTCGACGGTGAGGGTTCGGCGGACGTGCCGTGGGGCCCGACGCATCTGGTGGTGCGCGCCATCGAGCGGGGACTCGAAGCGGCCGGAGTGTGGGCCGACGGCCTGGATGTCCACTGCCGCAACGTGATTCCCCATTCGAGGGGGCTCGGTTCCTCGGCGTCGGCTGTGGTCGGGGGCCTCGCTGCCGCCAACGCGCTCGCCGCGAAAGTGGATCGGTCGCTCGCGCTGTCGGAGAGCCAGCTCGTCCAGCTGTCGTCGGAGTTCGAGGGTCATCCCGACAACGCGTCGGCGAGTTGCCTCGGCGGTGCGGTCGTGTCGTGGAGCGAACCGCCCAATGCCAGTGTGACGGCGCGGAAGTACGCAGCGGTACGGCTCGAGGTGCATCCGAGCATCAAGGTCGTCGTGCTCGTACCGTCCGAACGCTCGTCGACGTCGCACACCCGGGGACTGTTGCCCGAGTTGGTGCCCCATCGTGACGCGGCCTTCAACGTCAGCCGAAGCGCGCTCGCGGTGGTGGCACTGACCGAGCGTCCGGATCTGTTGATGTCCGCGACGGAGGACCTGCTGCATCAAGGTCAGCGCGCTCAGGCGTTACCCGACACCACTCGCTGGATCGCCACCTTGCGCGCGCGGTCCATCGCGGCGGTTGTGTCCGGCGCGGGACCGACGGTCATGGCGCTGTGCACCGAGGAGTTTCCGGCCGATCTGCGTGACGCCGCATCGGCCGAGGGGTGGCGGGTCCTCGACCTCGACGTGGCCGACGGAGTCACCGTCGCGTGACAAACGCGTCAGTAGGGTTCTTGCCGAGTGGGGACAACGGCGCTATGGTGAACCCTGTCCGTACATCGTGCGCTTCAGACGCCGGTTTCGTCAGGGCAATCAGGTCGCTGTATTCGGGGGATTCAAACGTCCGAGTGATGTGACGCTCCTGACTCGATCCTCCCCGTGGTTCTCTGCGGTCTCGGATCGATGGTGTCGTCGACGGAGTGCGTCGAACATGAACGGCAATATCCGAGCTCGGCAGAACGCCGAACTGCGGAACGAACCCTCGGCTGCGCATCGAGCGAGCGAGGGAAGGAAAGGACCTCCGTGACCGATACGGAACTTATCTCTGCGCCCGAAACGTCACGCCGACGTGCCGGCCTGTCCGGAATGGTTCTCACCGAGCTGCGCAGCCTCGCTGGTGAACTCGGCATCAAGAGCGTTTCCGGTATGCGCAAGGGCGATCTGATCGCTGCGATCTCCGAGCGGCAATCGGGCAGCGCACCGGCCAAGTCGGACGCACCGAAGTCGGACGCACCGAAGTCCGACGCACCCAGGTCGCGTCGCGCCGCTGCATCCGCGCCCGCCGTCGAAGATCGGCCTGCAGCCGAGGCGGCACCGAAGCAGTCGGCTCCCGAAGCGCCGTCCTCGGACGCCCCCGCGGCGCAGTCGGGCGATTCTGCCGATGCGGCTCCCGAGACGGGTCGCCGGACACGCGGCCGTCGTGCCGCAGGTCGTCGCGCCGGTGCTCCCGATCAACTCCCACTCGACGACAGCAACGATTCGGCCGGATCCGCTCCCGCGGCGGCCGATTCGCCCGCAGCCGCGCCGCAGACGGAGAAGCCGGACGAGACCGGCGACAACGCCGCCACCGAGCGCCCGCGCCGTAGCCGCGGCGAACGCAACCGCCAGGACGGGTCGGAACGCGAACCGCGTGACGCCGACGGCACCCGCGACAACGCGAGCCGCGACTCCGGAAACCGCAATCAGGGCGACCGGGACGGCTCCAACCGCGAGAACGGCAACCGTGACAACGGAAACCGCAATCAGGGCGACCGGGACAACTCCAACCGGGACAGCGGCGGTCGCAATCAGGGCGGTCGCAATCGCAACCAGGGCGACGGTCGCAACGACAACCGCAACGAGGATCGCAACAACGGTCCGCGTGACAACCGCGACAACAACCAGGACGACGACGGTGAAGGCCGCGGACGCCGGGGACGTCGGTTCCGCGAACGTCGTCGCGGACGTGACCGTGGCGAAGGCAACGAGGGTGGCGGTGGCCGCGAGCGCGACACCGAGATTCGCGAAGACGATGTTCTGCAGCCGGTAGCCGGCATCCTCGACGTCCTCGACAACTACGCGTTCGTCCGCACCTCCGGCTACCTCGCCGGACCCAACGACGTCTACGTCTCGATGAACCTCGTCCGCAAGAACGGCCTTCGACGCGGCGACGCGGTGACCGGCGCGGTTCGAGTGGCACGCGAAGGTGAGCAGTCGAGCCAGCGGCAGAAGTTCAACCCGCTCGTGCGTCTGGACACCGTCAACGGGGGAGAGGTCGAGGCCGCGCGCAAGCGTCCGGAATTCGGCAAGCTCACCCCGCTGTACCCCAATCAGCGACTGCGCCTCGAGACGCAGCAGAACATCCTGACCACGCGCATCATCGACCTGGTGATGCCGATCGGCAAGGGTCAGCGCGCGCTCATCGTCAGCCCGCCGAAGGCTGGTAAGACAAGCGTTCTGCAGGCCATCGCCAACGCGATCGCCATCAACAATCCCGAGTGCTACCTGATGGTCATCCTCGTCGACGAGCGTCCCGAGGAAGTGACGGACATGCAGCGCTCCGTCAAGGGCGAGGTCATCGCGTCGACGTTCGACCGGCCGCCGGGCGACCACACCGCGGTGGCCGAGTTGGCGATCGAGCGGGCGAAGCGTCTGGTCGAAGCCGGCCAGGACGTGGTGGTTCTGCTCGACTCGATCACCCGTCTGGGACGCGCGTACAACAACAGCTCGCCCGCATCGGGCCGAATCCTGTCCGGTGGTGTCGACTCGACGGCTCTGTACCCGCCGAAACGATTCCTCGGCGCGGCTCGAAACATCGAGCACGGTGGATCGTTGACGATCATCGCCACGGCCATGGTCGAAACCGGATCCACCGGCGATACCGTGATCTTCGAGGAGTTCAAGGGCACCGGTAACGCCGAGCTCAAGCTCGATCGCAAGATTGCCGAACGCCGCGTGTTCCCGGCAGTGGACATCAACCCGTCGAGCACCCGTCACGACGAGTTGCTCCTCGCTCCCGACGAGGCTGCCGTTGTGCACAAGCTGCGGCGCGTGTTGTCCGGACTGGACTCGCATCAGGCCATCGACCTGCTGGTCGACCGCCTGAAGAAGAGCAAGAACAACCTCGAGTTCCTGATGGAAGTCTCCAAGACTGCGCCGGGCGGGACGAACGACTGACAGTTGTTCTCCGGATCTTTCGTCCGGGGAACAAGCCGACAGGTGCGCGCGTTGTAAGCATCTGTCGGCACAGAAGTACCGGCGATTAGCAGGTCAGATGCACGCTCTGGCATAATCAACGGCCGAGTCCGGTTCCGGTTCACGTCTTCGATCGGCGAAGACGACCCGGCGACCACTAGAGAGAACGGTAAGGACACCATGAAGGCAGGAATTCACCCCGACTACACACTGACGACAGTCGTCTGTGGTTGCGGCAATACTTTCGAGACCCGAAGCACCACCGACAAAGAGCGCATCAGCGTCGAGGTCTGCTCGCAGTGCCACCCCTTCTACACCGGCAAGCAGAAGATTCTCGACACCGGCGGCCGCGTCGCTCGCTTCGAGGCTCGCTACGGCAAGCGCGCCGGTAAGAAGGCCGACGCAGACAGCTAGCTGTTTCGCCGACGCCCGTCCTGTGTATCACAGGACGGGCGTCGGCTTTTTTGTGTCCACATCCAGTTGCACCGGCGTTCGAGAGTGAGTCATCAACATGGCGAGAACAGACAAGCCTTCGGCCATCGACGACATCCTCGCCGAACACTCCGGGCTCGAGCAGCAACTCGCCGATCCAGCTCTGCACAACGATCCCTCGGCTGCCCGCAGAGCAGGCAAGAGATTCGCCGAACTGGCCCCCATCATGTCCGCGCACACCAAGCTGACTTCCGCGCAGGACGACCTCGAAGCCGCGCGTGAGTTGGCGGCCGACGATTCGTCGTTCGCGTCCGAGATTCCCGACCTCGAGGCGACGGTGGTGCAGCTCGAGCAGACTCTGACCGACTTGCTGGCTCCCCGTGACCCGCACGACGGCGACGACATCGTGATGGAGGTCAAGTCGGGTGAGGGCGGCGAGGAATCGGCGCTCTTCGCGGCCGATCTCGCACGGATGTACGTGCGCTACGCGGAACGCCGTGGATGGCGTGTCGAGGTTCTCGACGCCAACGTCTCGGACCTCGGCGGATACAAGGACGCGACGCTGTCGATCAAGACCAAGGATCCTCTCGACGGCGTGTGGGCGCGGTTGAAGTTCGAGGGCGGCGTCCACCGCGTGCAGCGGGTGCCGGTCACCGAATCGCAGGGACGCGTGCACACCTCTGCGGCCGGAATCCTGGTGTATCCCGAACCGGACGAGGTCGAAGAGGTTCAGATCGACGAGACCGATCTGCGCATCGACGTGTATCGCTCATCCGGCAAGGGCGGCCAGGGCGTCAACACCACCGACTCCGCAGTCCGGCTCACGCACCTTCCCACGGGCATCGTGGTCACCTGCCAGAACGAGCGCTCGCAGCTGCAGAACAAGGCGCGTGCGATGCAGGTTCTCGCCGCTCGCCTGCAGGCGGCCGCAGAGGAAGCGGCCAACGAAGAGGCCTCGGCCGGACGAGCCAGCCAGGTGCGTACCGTCGACCGCTCGGAGCGGATCAGAACCTACAACTTCCCCGAGAACCGCATCACGGACCACCGCATCGGGTTCAAGGCGCACAACCTCGACGCCCTGCTCGACGGCGAAATGGATGCGTTGCTCGACGCGCTGGCCAAGGCGGACCGCGACGCGCGCATGCAAGCAGAGTAGCTGCGGCACAGAGCTTTACAGATTTCGCCGGGCTTATTCACCGATCGGTGCGATACCCTGGCGGCCAGGTTCGACCCCGTAACAGCGCCCGAGAGGCACACCAGACATGAACCAGGCCCTGACTCCCGCAGGCGAGAACGCCGTGTCCGAGCTGTCGTCGCGCTACGGCGTCTCGACCGATGCCGTCCGCACGATGCTCGATGCCGTCAACAACGGCCGCGGCACCATGGCTCAGTTCAACATCCCTGAGCTCGGCGGCAGTGGGCAGTGGATGCGCGGCGGAATGACCATGGTGGGCAACATGTTCGATCACGGACTCAAGAGCCGGGTCGACGGCCTCTGTCGAGACCTGTCTGCAGTGCTGGCGCAGCATCAGGTGTACCCGCCCAGAGAAACCGGTGGCAGCTCGTTCGGTGGCAACTCGTACGGCGGCGGCTCGTGGTGGCCGTCGGAACTCGGTGCGCCGAGCTCGAGCGGTGGTCAGAACGGGTCGCAGTACGCGGTGTTCCCGGGATCTCGACGCCTCGCCGTGTCGGCAGGCGGTGAACTGGCCGTCTACGACACTCTCGATCACTCCATCGGCGGAGTCCAGCAACAGCAGGGCGGTGGACCGGGCTCGCTCGAGTTCACCAGCCAGTACGGCACGTTCACCGCAGGCAGCCTGCCTCGCGTCGACCAACCGTCGAGCGGAACGAACTCGCAGAACCGGTCGACGCCGCAATCCGCTCCGCAGACCTACGCGCAACCGTCCTCGTCTCAGCAGTCTCCGCAGTCCTCGAACCAGTCGCCTCGGAGCAACCCGTCAGGCGTGGACATCTCCGACATCACGGCGGCGATCGAGGCTCTCGCAGGTCTGCACGCGAAGGGCTTCCTCACCGACGACGAGTTCTACGCCAAGAAGTCGGAGTTGCTGGGACGCGTGTGACCGGGTTGTCGGTGGCTCGTGGCAGTCTGTACGGGTGAGCCGCAAGCCGTTACGTCTGGCCATCCTCGAAGCAACGTCGATGCTCGATGCTGCCGGTGTGCCGAGCCCGCGGGTCGATGCGGAACTGCTCGCTGCACACCTCGTCGGCGTGGACCGCGGCCGTCTCGGTCTGGTTCCTCTCGTCGAACCCGAGGTTGTCGAGGCGTACTTCCGAACCGTCGAGCAGCGCGCGAAACGCATTCCGCTGCAATACATCACGGGAACGACCTCGCTGGGCAACATCGACGTCGAAGTGGGGCCGGGCGTGTTCGTGCCCCGGCCGGAAACCGAATTGTTGTTGGCCTGGGCTCTGGCGTTCCTCGAGAACGTCGACCACCACCCGCCGGTGATTCTCGATCTGTGCACGGGCTCGGGCGCATTGGCACTGGCGATCGCCAACGCTCGGCCGGACGCCGTCGTCCATGCCGTCGAGCTCGACCCGTCGGCATTGGCGTGGGCTCGGCGCAATGCGGACTTGCGCAGCGGCCACGGCGATACCCCGATCACACTGCACCACGGCGATGTCACGGCTCGAGATCTGTTGACCGAACTCGACGGTGCAGTCGACATGATCGTCGCCAACCCGCCCTACATTCCGGAGGGGGCAGACCTCGATCCCGAGGTGATCGATCACGATCCGCACATGGCGCTGTTCGGCGGTTCGGACGGCCTGTCGGTCATCGAACCGATGATCGGCAACATCGCCCGTTGGCTTCGGATCGGCGGCGGCGTCGCCATCGAACACGACGACTCCAATGGCAGCGAGGTGGCGGCATTGCTGTCTCGGCGACGCGTGTTCACCGAGGTCACCGCGCATCCGGATCTGGCGGGTAGGCCCCGGTTCGTCGTTGCAGCACGGGCACAGCCGGTCCAGGCCTGACGACGGGAACGGCAGGCGGGCGACACCTGACATCACTTCGTTATCGAAGGTGGAAGGATAGGTGCCGTGAGTACCGTCTACGACTGCCGTGAAGCCGACGCGCGCGCTGCCGGATTGACCGCTGCCCGCGGTGCCCTCAAGTCCGGCCGACTCGTCGTCATGCCGACCGACACCCTGTACGGGATCGCCGCCGATGCATTCGACGGCAGCGCTGTCACGGATCTGCTGCGGGCCAAGGGCAGGGGACGCGATATGCCGGTTCCCGTGCTCGTCGGTTCGTGGAACACCATCGACGGCCTGGTCCAGAGTGTCCGGCCACGCACCCGAGACCTGATACGCGCCTTCTGGCCCGGTGCACTGAGCATCGTCGTGCAGCAGGCTCCATCCCTGGCCTGGGATCTGGGCGATGCTCAGGGCACCGTGATGTTGCGGATGCCGCTGCACCCGGTTGCGCTCGAGCTGTTGCGCGAGGTCGGCCCGCTCGCGGTGTCCAGTGCCAACATCTCCGGCAGTCCACCCGCCACCACCGTCACGGAGGCTCGGGATCAACTCGGCGGCTCGGCCGCGGTCTACCTGGACGGGGGACCGGCCGATCACGCGGTGGCGTCGACCATCGTCGATCTGACGAGCGATCGAGCACGAATTCTGCGGGTCGGTGCCATTCCCACCGAGAAGATTGCCGAGGTTCTCGGTGTCACCGCCGAAAGCCTGGTCCCGGGAGCGTCCTGACATGCCCGTCCGTGCCGCATGAGTGTCGAGTTGCTGGCCCAGTCGAATCTGGGGGCAGGTGTTCCCATTCGGGAGCTACTGCTGGTCTTTCTCACTGCCGCTGTCGTCACGTTCTTTGCTACCGGGGGAGTCCGAGTGGCGGCGATCAAGTTCGGTGCTGTTGCCGTTCCCCGCGATCGTGACGTCCACGTGCAGGCCACCCCGAGGCTCGGGGGAGTGGGCATCTACGTGGGCATGCTCGCCGCCCTGCTGTTCGCGTCGCAGCTGCCTGCCCTCGCTCGGGGTTTCGACGTCGCCTACAACCGCGACATTCCGGCCGCGCTGGTTGCCGGCTTCGTGATCGTGCTGGTCGGTGTCATCGACGACCGGTGGGGTCTGGATGCGCTGACCAAGTTCGTCGGCCAGGTGACGGCGGCCGGAGTCCTCGTCATCATGGGCGTTAGCTGGGTCGTGCTCTACCAGCCGTGGGGAGGCGAGCCCGGTCAACCGGGTAGCACCCTGGTGCTCGACCAACTGCAAGCCGGACTGGTGACCGTGCTGATCACCGTCGTGATCGTCAATGCGATGAACTTCGTCGACGGACTGGACGGGCTGGCGGCCGGCCTCGGGCTCATTTCCTCGGTGGCGATCTGCATCTTCTCGGTGGGGTTGCTGCAGGAGCAGGGGGGAGACGTCGGCGTCTACCCACCGGCGCTGATCGCAGCGGCGCTGGCGGGCGCGTGCCTGGGGTTTCTGCCACACAACTTTCAACCCGCTCGCATCTTCATGGGCGATTCGGGATCGATGCTCATCGGTCTGACGCTCGCTACGATCTCGACCAGTGCGTCCGGGCGGATCCCGTTGACGGCGTACGGCCCGCGCGATCTGCTGGGTCTACTGTCGCCGCTTCTGCTGGTCGGGGCTGTGATGCTCATCCCGATTCTGGACCTGCTGCTGGCTGTCATTCGCCGCACCCGGGCCGGACGGAGTCCCTTCAGCCCCGACAAGATGCACCTGCACCATCGGCTGCTGCAGATCGGCCATTCGCATCGGCGAGTGGTGTTGGTGATCTACCTGTGGGTCGGTGTCCTCGCCTTCGGGGCAGTCGGGTCGTCTCTGTTGGACCGCCGAATAGTGGTGCTCCTGGTCGCAGCGGGTCTGGTGTTCGCATTGGTCGTGACAGCTGTACCCACCTTGAGGGTGGACCGATCACTGGGCTCGGAACCGCGAAGCGCTCGACGGGGCGGCTGATCCCGTCCGCTGGTCCCGGCCGCGTCCTGGGTACCCTCGACAACTGTGACCTTCACTCCTCAGTCCATGCCCGACCAATTCGCGCCGCTTCGCGCCGCAGTTCGATACGGACTCATCGGACTGGTGGTACTGACGGTGGTGTGCGTCGGAATCTCCGTCGCCGCGGCCGGCACGCCCGGCTTGTGGGGATCGCTCATCGGCGTGGCCATCGGCGGCGGCTTTGTCATCACGACGGCCCTGTCGGTTGCGCTCACCACCCGTTTTCCTGCTTCGGCCGTCGGAGCGCTGCTGCTCGGCGGTTGGCTGGTGAAGATGATCATCGCGCTGATCGTGCTGGTCGCACTCAAGGACGCCGACTTCTACAACCGCTACTCGTTGGGGCTGACCATCCTGGGAGCTCTCGTCGTCGTGCTCGGCGCCGAGGTCTTCGGGGTCGTCAAGACGAAGGTCGCCTACGTGGACAGCGTTCCCGGCGAGGCCAAGACCGACGATCTGTAGTACGACAAGCTGTCGTAATCGGTTAAGCTGAGGGCCGCCTACACAACGTCGTAGTTCTGTTGATAAAGTTTGCATCAAGCGGTGGGCAAGACTGGGACGAAAGAGACTTTTTCCCTGGACTGGACCCCCGCAGGTAGCAGTCAGCGTGAGCTTCCTTACAGTAGGCCCGGAGTCATCGACTTCGGCAACGTAAGGTTCCGCCCTGAGAGTTGCCGAGTCGACGTGAGTCGCCGACACCCGACAGACGCTTGGCCGATGAAGACCGGGCCTCAGCCTCTGACGATTGCGAGCCGATTTTCGTCGACTTGATAGATCGTCATTGTCCGATCGAACCGCAGTCGCTACCGGCTGCGGCCCGAACACGGGAGAGACCGCTGAGCGTCACCACCCTGGCTGCGGAATACAGTCCGCCGTCACTATCCGATTTCTTTCCTCCCGCGGTGCTGTTCGAGGGGACCCCGTTCGAGCTCGACAGGCTGATGCTCATCCGCATCCTGATGTCGGCGATTCTGATCATCTTCATGGTGGTTGCCCTCCGCAGCCCGAAGATCGTTCCGCGTGGTCTTCAGAACGTCGGAGAGATCGCTCTCGATTTCGTTCGGATCCACGTCGCAGAAGATGTGCTCGGTAAAGAACAGGGTCGTCGGTTCCTGCCCGTCATCATGACCATCTTCTTCACTGTGTTCGCGGTGAACGCGAGCGCCGTCATTCCGTTTCTGAACATCTCGTCGAATGCCCGCATCGGTCTACCGATCGTGCTCGCCGCGGTTGCGTACGTCGCGTTCATCTACGCAGGTGTCAAGAAGTTCGGCGTCGGGAAGTTCGTCAAGGGCACCATCGTCATCCCCGGCATTCCGCCTGCGATGCACGTGCTGCTGATCCCGCTGGAGTTCGTCTCGAACTTCGTACTGCGTCCGTTCACACTGACGGTGCGTCTGCTCGCCAACATGCTGGCCGGCCACATCATGCTCGTGCTGTTCTTCAGCGCGACCCAGTTCTTCCTCTTCGAGGCGTCGGCCGGGCTGAAGATCTTCGCAGCGCCCTCGCTCATCATGGGCTTCTTGTTCACGATGTTCGAGATGCTGGTGATCTTCCTCCAGGCCTACATTTTCGCGCTGCTCACGGCGATCTACATCGATCTGTCGCTGCACGCCGACTCGCACTGACCGACCAACTGACCGAACCAGCTACACCGCCACCTCCGACACCCGGATGTGGACCGAAGAAAGGGAACGGAAAACCCAATGAGCCTTGAAGTTCTGGCCCAGGCGCAGGAAATCACCGCTAGCGGATACGGTGCCATCGGCTACGGCCTCGCAGCTATCGGCGGCGGCATCGGCCTCGGCCTGGTCGTCGCCAAGAACATGGAAGCAACCGCTCGTCAGCCCGAGCTGGCCGGTCAGCTCCGTACCACCATGTTCCTCGGCATCGCATTCACCGAGTCCCTCGCCCTGATCGGCCTCGTCGCCGGCTTCATTCTCTGAGAGCGCGATGACAAACGCGATTACGTTGCTGGCGGCGGAGGGGGAGGAATACAACCCTCTTCTGCCCGCAACCTACGACATCGTTTGGTCGATCGTCTGTGTCGCGGCAATCGGCTTCCTCTTCTGGAAGTACGTGGTGCCGCGCTTCACCAAGGTTCTCGCTGAGCGTTCCGAGCTCATCGAAGGCGGAATCAAGAAGGCCGAAGAGGCACAGGCAGAAGCCAAGGCTGCACTCGAGCAGTACCACGCTCAGCTGGCCGACGCCCGTTCCGAGGCCGCGCAGATCCGTGAGGAAGCGCGCACCCAGGGACAGGCGATTCTCGCCGAGATGAAGGAAAAGGCGCAGGAAGAAAGCGACCGGATCGTGGCCGCAGGTCACAATCAGCTCGTTGCTCAGCGTCAGCAGATCGTCACCGAGCTTCGGGGAGATCTGGGACGCACGGCCGTCGAACTCGCTGAGAAGGTCATCGGAGAGCAGTTGTCCGACGACGCGAAGCGTTCCAGTTCGATCGATCGCTTCCTCAACGAGTTGGATTCCGTCACCGCGGACTCCGCATCCGGAAAGTGAGTCGAACCATGTACGCAACTTCTCGTGAGGCACTCGCCCGCACGCGGTCGGTTGCCCACGAAGCTCTGGGGTCCGCGTCGGCAGGCGAGGCAACAGCCGTCGCTGCTCAGACCGGTGCCGAGTTGTTCGCCGTCGTCGAGACTCTCGACGCGCAGCGCACGTTGCGTACCGCTCTCGCCGATTCGTCGGTCGAGGGCGTTCGGCGAAGCGATCTGGCCGGAGAGGTCTTCTCCGGCCAGGTGTCGAGTGCAACGGCGACGATCGTCAAGGCCGCTGCCGGAGAAAGCTGGTCCACCGCTCGCGACCTGCTGAACTCGCTGGTCGAGCTGGGACGTGAAGCTCTGCTTCGCGCCGCGGCCGATCAGGATCAGCTGGACACGGTCGAGGACGAACTGTTCCGACTGGGGCGGATCGTGGCGGCCAACCCGCAGCTCGAGCAGGCCCTGTCGGATCGCTCGAAGCCTTCGCAGGCCAAGCGTGAACTGCTCGGTCGCCTGCTCTACGGCAAGGTCACCGCGGTCACCGAGGCGCTCGCAGTTCAGGCTGTGACGCGTCCACGGAAGGCGGCTCCCGCCGACGTACTGAACGGACTGGCCGACCTGGCCGCCGAACAGCGCGACCGCGCGGTTGCACACGTCCGCAGCGCAGCCCCACTGAGCGACAGTCAGCTCGAGAAGCTGACGGCAACCTTGACCCGCACGTACGGCAAGCAGGTCACGGTGCATGTAGAGGTCGATACCGAACTGCTCAGCGGACTTGTCGTTCGTATCGGCGACGAGGTCATCGACGGTAGCGGGGCAGGCCGCCTCGCTGCATTGCGAAAGACGCTCAAATAGTCCGACACGGACACAGTAACGAGAAGAAGCGTCTCGACTTTCGAGACATTTCACCCCGCGATCATTTGAAGGAAGAGCAGGAAACACTATGGCGGAGCTGACGATCTCCTCCGACGAGATCCGTAGCGCGATCGATAACTTCACCGCGAGCTACTCACCGGAGTCTTCCCGCGAGGAGGTCGGCACGGTTACGGACACGAGCGACGGAATCGCTCACGTGTCCGGATTGCCGTCGGCGATGTCCAACGAACTTCTGGAATTCCCCGGCGGAGTTCTCGGTGTCGCGCTGAACCTGGATGCCACCGAAATCGGTGCCGTCATCCTCGGTGACTACGAGCACATCGAAGAAGGCCAGGAAGTCAAGCGCACCGGAGACGTGCTGTCGGTCCCCGTGGGCGACGGCTACCTCGGTCGCGTCGTGGACCCCCTGGGCAAGCCCATCGACGGCCTCGGCGACATCGAGTCCTCCGAGACCCGCGCCCTCGAACTGCAGGCTGCCTCGGTGCTCGAGCGTCAGCCCGTCGAGGAGCCGCTGCAGACCGGTATCAAGGCGATCGACGCCATGACCCCGATCGGCCGCGGCCAGCGTCAGCTCATCATCGGCGACCGCAAGACCGGCAAGACCGCGGTCTGCATCGACGCGATCCTGAACCAGAAGGCCAACTGGGAGAGCGGTGACGAGAAGAAGCAGGTTCGCTGCATCTACGTCGCCATCGGCCAGAAGGGCTCCACGATCGCAGGCGTCAAGGCTGCACTCGAAGAGCAGGGCGCACTCGAATACACGACCATCGTCGCGGCTCCCGCGTCCGATTCGGCCGGCTTCAAGTGGCTCGCCCCGTACACCGGCTCGGCCATCGGCCAGCACTGGATGTACCAGGGCAAGCACGTCCTCATCGTGTTCGACGACCTGACCAAGCAGGCCGAGGCGTACCGCGCCATCTCGCTGCTGCTGCGTCGTCCGCCGGGCCGCGAGGCATACCCCGGTGACGTCTTCTACTTGCACTCCCGTCTGCTGGAGCGTTCGGCGAAGCTGTCCGACGAGCTCGGTGGCGGATCGTTGACGGCTCTGCCGATCATCGAGACCAAGGCCAACGACGTCTCGGCGTACATCCCGACCAACGTCATCTCCATCACCGACGGTCAGGTCTTCCTGGAGTCGGACCTGTTCAACAAGGGCGTCCGTCCCGCTATCAACGTCGGCATCTCGGTGTCCCGAGTCGGCGGCGCGGCACAGACCAAGGGCATGAAGAAGGTCTCCGGATCTCTTCGCCTCGAGCTCGCTCAGTTCCGCGAGCTGGAAGCCTTCTCGGCGTTCGCTTCCGACCTCGACGCGGCCTCCAAGGCGCAGCTCGAGCGTGGCGCACGTCTGGTCGAGCTGCTCAAGCAGGATCAGTACGCCCCGGTTGCCGTCGAAGATCAGATCGTCTCGATCTGGCTGGCCGGCCAGGGTACGTACGACTCGGTGCCCGTCGGCGACGTGCGTCGCTTCGAGACCGAACTGCTCGAGGATCTGCACCGCAACGCCAGCGGCGTCTACGACAGCATCGCCGGTGGCAAGGCCCTCGACGAGGACAACCAGAAGGCGCTGACCGAGGCGACCGAGAAGTTCAAGGCCGGATTCGTCGACTCGGACGGTAACCGCGTCGTCAACGAGGCCGAGGCAGACACTCTGAACGCCGACGAGGTCAGCCAGGAACAGGTCAACGTCACTCGCAAGACAGTCAGCAAGTAGGCCTGCGATGACAGGTGACAAGACGAGCACAGAAGGGAGCGTGAACAGCTAGATGGCAAGCATTCTCGAGCTTCGCTCCCGCATCAAGTCGGTCAACTCGACCAAGAAGATCACCAAGGCACAAGAGTTGATCGCGACATCGCGAATCACCAAGGCTCAGGCCCGCGTTGCCGCATCGAAGCCGTATGCGGAAGAGATCACCAAGGTGCTCTCCGCGTTGGCGAGTGCATCGAGCTCGCTCGATCACCCGTTGCTCAACGAGCGACCCGAGCCCAAGCGTGCCGCAGTTCTGGTCGTGACCAGCGACCGCGGTATGTGCGGCGGCTACAACTCCAACGTGCTCAAGGAGACGGAGGAGCTGTTCCAGCTTCTCCGTTCCGAGGGCAAGGATCCGGTCATCTACGTTCTGGGCGCAAAAGGCCTGGGCTACTACACATTCCGCGAGCGGGACGTGAAGGGTGCCTGGACCGGCTTCTCTCAGGAGCCCGGATACGCCGACGCGGCCAAGGCCAGTAGGCACCTGGTCGAGCTGTTCATGGCCGGCTCGGGCACCGAGGTCGACGCTCCCAACGGTGAAGGCACCGTCGAGGGCGTGGACGAGTTGCACATCGTCTACACCCGCTTCGTGTCGATGCTCACGCAGAAGCCCGAAGTTCGCCGTATGGCACCGCTTGAGATCTCGTACACCGACGAGGAATTCGAGATGGGTGCAGACGCGTTGAGCGACTCGCCGACCGCAGATGTGCAGGCACAGTACGAGTTCGAGCCGGAAGCGGGAACTCTGCTCTCGGCGCTGCTGCCCAAGTACATCAGCACCAGGATCTACGCGTCGTTGCTCGATGCAGCAGCGTCGGAGTCCGCGGCGCGTCGTACCGCCATGAAGGCGGCGACGGACAACGCGAACGAATTGGTCGAGACCTTGAGCCGTCAGGCCAACCAGGCTCGGCAGGCCCAGATCACCCAGGAAATCAGCGAAATCGTCGGTGGCGCCAACGCGTTGGCCGACAGCGCAGGAAGTGACTAAGCAATGACCGCAGCAGTAGCCCAAGAGAACGCGAGCGGAGCGGACACACAGTCCGGCCGTGTCGTTCGGGTCATCGGCCCCGTTGTGGACGTCGAGTTCCCGCGCGGCTCGATTCCCGCACTGTTCAACGCCCTCAACGCAGAGATCACTCTGCCGACCGTGGCCAAGACCCTGACGCTTGAGGTCGCACAGCACCTCGGCGACAACTTGGTTCGCACCATCTCGATGCAGCCCACCGACGGACTCGTCCGCGGCACTGCAGTCGTCGACTCGGGCAAGCCGATCTCGGTTCCCGTCGGTGACGTCGTCAAGGGCCACGTGTTCAACGCCCTCGGTGACTGCCTGGACACCCCCGGACTCGGCCGCGACGGCGAGCAGTGGGGCATCCACCGCAAGCCACCAGCCTTCGATCAGCTCGAGGGCAAGACCGAGATCCTCGAGACCGGCATCAAGGTCATCGACCTTCTGACCCCGTACGTCAAGGGCGGAAAGATCGGTCTGTTCGGTGGTGCCGGTGTCGGCAAGACCGTTCTGATCCAGGAAATGATCACTCGTATCGCACGCGAGTTCTCGGGCACCTCGGTGTTCGCAGGAGTCGGCGAGCGTACCCGTGAGGGCACCGACCTTCACCTCGAGATGGAAGAGATGGGTGTCCTCCAGGACACCGCCCTCGTCTTCGGCCAGATGGACGAGCCGCCCGGCACGCGTATGCGCGTGGCGTTGTCGGCACTGACCATGGCGGAGTACTTCCGCGATGTTCAGGGACAGGACGTTCTTCTGTTCATCGACAACATCTTCCGCTTCACGCAGGCAGGTTCGGAGGTGTCGACCCTTCTCGGTCGTATGCCGTCGGCCGTCGGTTACCAGCCCACGCTGGCGGACGAGATGGGTGAGCTCCAGGAGCGCATCACCTCGACCCGTGGACGCTCGATCACCTCGCTGCAGGCGATCTACGTTCCCGCCGACGACTACACCGACCCGGCCCCGGCCACGACGTTCGCGCACCTCGATGCGACGACCGAGCTCTCGCGTCCGATTTCGCAGATGGGTATCTACCCCGCTGTGGACCCGCTGAGCTCGACCTCGCGCATCCTCGAGCCCGGCATCGTCGGTGCGGAGCACTTCCGCGTCGCCAACGAGGTCAAGCGGATCCTGCAGAAGTACAAGGAGCTGCAGGACATCATCGCCATCCTCGGTATGGACGAGCTCCAGGAAGAGGACAAGGTTCTGGTCGGCCGCGCCCGCCGCCTCCAGAAGTTCCTCGGCCAGAACTTCATCGTTGCCGAGAAGTTCACCGGCGAGGCCGGTTCGGTCGTGTCGCTCTCCGACACCATCGAGGCATTCGACAAGGTCACCAAGGGTGAGTACGACCACCTTCCCGAGCAGGCCTTCAACAGCTGTGGCGGTCTCGACGATGTCGAGGCAGCCGCGAAGAAGATGGCCGGAAAGTAGACCGACGTGACTTCTTCCGAGAAGAGCGGCATGGAGGTCTCCCTGGTCGCTGTGGAGCAAAAGCTGTGGTCCGGTACCGCGACCATCGTCAGCGCTCAGACCACCGAAGGTGAGATCGGCATCATGCTGGGCCACGAGCCTGTCCTCGGACAGTTGATCGAGGGTGGCACGGTGTCGATCACCACCACGGATGGCGAGAAGCTCATCGCAGCCGTCCACGGTGGGTTCCTGTCGGTGACCGGCAAGACGGTCACCGTGCTGGCAGAATCGGCCGATTTCGCCGACGACATCGATGTCGAGGCGGCACGGGCTGTAGTGGCAGAGAACGGCGACGACCTCGAGGCCATTGCTGTGGCCAAGGGTCGTGTCCGCGCTGTCGAGCGGTCCTAGGTTCACGAGAAGCCGCGACGAGACCTGCGATGCACTACGGATTGATTGTTCTGATCATTCTGGTTGTGCTGCTCGCAGGGCTCGTCGCGGCTTTTGCGTACCGTCTGATGGTTCTACGGCGCGGGGGGACCGCCGCGATCATGCGGGTATTGCCGACGGACGGTGGGGCCGGTTGGCGTCACGGCATCATTCGGTACGGCGACAACACGCTCGTTTTCTTCAAGCTGTCGAGTCTTCGTCCCGGCCCCGATCATCGGCTGGGTAGACAGGACATTCACGTGGGTGATCGACGAGCCCCACGGGACACCGAGTTCGACATCATGACACCGGACATCGCCGTGTTGGAACTGTCCGACCACGGTAAGTATTTCGAGATCGCCCTGGACAGAAGTGCGTTGACCGCTTTCCTGTCCTGGGTCGAATCTCGTCCCTCCGGTCGGTCGCGTCGCCGCCGACCGGCTGCCTGATCAGCTGTTGTCGGTAGTCGGATCGCTCGAAGTGCGGCTCGACCCGGGAACCCACTGGACGTCGCCCTCGGGGTTGGCGTAGCGGCTGAGAATGAACAGTAGATCCGAGAGTCGGTTGAGGTATTTCGCCGGCAATGCACTCGTGGTCTCCGGGCTCGCGTGCACCGCAGCCCATGCCGACCGCTCCGCCCGTCGGGCCACCGTTCGCGACACGTGTAGCAACGCTCCCAGCGGCGTTCCGCCCGGCAGAATGAACGACGTCAGTGCGGGGAGATCCTCGTTGAACTCGTCGCACCAGCCTTCGAGGCGGTCGACGTAGCTCTGATCGATGCGCAGAGGCGGGTACTGCGGATTCTCGACGACCGGAGTCGACAGATCGGCCCCCGCGTCAAAGAGATCGCTCTGGATGGTGCGGATCACCGAATGCACCGATTCGGGCGGATTGCCCAGTGCGAGAACCACACCGAGGCTCGCGTTGGTCTCGTCGCAGTCCGCGTAGGCAACGAGTCGTTCGTCGTTCTTGGACACCCTCGAGAAATCGCTCAGCCCGGTGGTCCCGTCGTCGCCGGTTCTCGTATAGATGCGGGTGAGGTGGACGGCCATGCGCGCTACGGTACCGCGCGGGTGTCGGCCGGTCCCGCTGGCTACGCTGTCGACGTGAGTGAACGCTTTTTGGTCAACGGTGGAAATCGCCTCGTCGGTGAGGTGGCGGTCGGTGGTGCGAAGAACAGCGTCCTCAAATTGATGGCTGCAGCGCTGCTGGCAGAGGGCACCAGCACGATCACCAACTGCCCCGACATCCTGGACGTGCCACTGATGGCAGAAGTGCTGCGTGGGCTCGGCTGTGAGGTCGAGTTGGAGGGATCGGTCGTTCACATCACCACTCCGGCCATGCCGAAGTATCACGCCGATTTCGCGGCAGTTCGCCAGTTCCGAGCTTCGGTGTGCGTGTTGGGGCCGCTGGTTGCGCGGTGCAAGAGAGCTGTCGTCGCACTGCCGGGTGGTGACGCGATCGGGTCGCGTCCCCTCGACATGCACCAGTCCGGTCTCCAGTTGCTCGGGGCCCGCAGCGAGATCCAACACGGGTGCGTCGTTGCGGAAGCAGACGAATTGCGCGGCGCGAACATCAGACTGGCGTTTCCGTCCGTCGGTGCCACCGAGAACATCTTGATGGCCGCAGTCCTCGCCACCGGGGAGACGGTGATCGACAACGCCGCGCGTGAGCCGGACATCGTCGACGTGTGCAACATGCTCAACGAGATGGGCGCCGATGTCCGAGGTGCAGGCACGTCGACCTTGACCATTCGAGGCGTGAGCGCGCTGAAGCCGACGACCCATCGAGTGATCGGCGATCGCATCGTCGCGGCGACGTGGGGAATCGCCGCTGCCATGACTCGTGGGGATGTGCGAGTGCGTGGTGTGAACCCCAAGCACCTGTCGTTGGTGTTGGACAAGTTGAGGTCCGCCGGCGCCGAGGTCACCAGCGAACCCGACGGCTTCCGCGTCGTGCAGCACGAGCGACCGCACGCGGTCAATTTCGCGACGCTTCCTTATCCAGGGTTTCCGACCGACCTGCAGCCGATGGCCATCGGACTCGCGACCGTAGCCGACGGCACGTCGATGATCACCGAAAATGTCTTCGAGGCTCGATTCCGGTTCGTCGAGGAGATGATCAGGCTCGGGGCCGACGCGCGTACCGATGGCCACCACGCCGTGGTTCGCGGTGTCCCGCAGCTGTCCAGTGCGCCGGTGTGGTCCTCCGATATCCGGGCCGGGGCCGGATTGGTTCTCGCGGGACTGGTGGCCGACGGTACGACAGAGGTGCACGACGTGTTCCACATCGATCGCGGCTATCCGCGATTCGTCGAGAACCTGACTGCATTGGGTGGCAGCATCGAGCGGGTCAGCTGAGAAGCACGGCTTCCAGCGCCTCGACCAATATGCTTATCGCATAGTCCAATTCGTCGTCGGAGACGGAACCGTATCCGACGACAATTCCACCCCGGGCTGTGTGCGAGCGGGTCGAGCGTTCGAGTGTCGGTACGTCCACACCCTTCGCGGCACATGAAGTAGCGACGTCGCGCGCCGACGCGGTATCGAGTATCAACACCGTATGGAGGCCGGCTCCGACTCCGCGGAGCTCGCCGAACCTGGAGAGCGCGGCGGCGACCAGGCGGTCGCGGGTCCGATAGAGCCGGCGCGCCGTTCGGACGGCTCTGTCCCATTCGCCGTCGCGCAACATGGACGTCATCGCATGCTGGACGGGAACCGATGGGTGATCGCCGATCGCGCGGCGCGTTGCCGAGATGCGGTCGACCATCGACCGAGGCGCCACCATCCAGCCGAGACGTATCCCGGCACCGAGGGTCTTGGATACGGTGCCGAGGTACACGGTCCGGTCGGGTGCCAGCTCGGCCACAGTGGGCAAAGGCGCTACGCCGTAACGGAATTCGGAGTCGTAGTCATCCTCGATGATCATGGAATCGTTGCTGCGTGCCCAGTCCGCCAAGGCGCGTCGACGTCCGATCGGCATGAATGCGCCGGTCGGATATTGATGCGACGGCGTGACGTAGACGGCTGGTGTCCGTGGGGGAGTCGAGTCGAGTTGTTCGACGATCAGGCCATCGCGGTCGACGGGGACGTCGTGCAAGGACCACCCGCGATGCGTCGCGAGCGCAGCGGCGGATCTGTATCCTGGATTCTCCAGTGCCAGAACGCATTCCACCGATTCGGCGACGGAAAGCGCACCGAGAGCAAGATCGAGACCGTGAACGCTGCCCGTCGTGATCACGATCGACGCCGGTGTGGTGTGCAGCCCGCGTGCGCGGCGGAGTAGCTCAGCGACGCGAGTCCTCAGTTCGAGCGTGCCGGCAGAATCGGGATAGTCGCCGGGAGGTGGTGTGCCGCCGACCTCGCGCCACGCGCGCTTCCAGGCATCGGATGCCGAGGGCGGAGTCCATGGGATTCCCGGACGGAGCGATATCCGCGGGGGTGTTCGTGGTGTGGTGTGTGCGCTCGACGCCATCGCAACCGATCGAGGTGCACGGGGGATGTGTCGGACATAGTTGCCCGAACCGCGTCGGGCATCGAGCCAACCTTCTGCGACAAGCTGTTCGTAGGCCTTCTCCACGACCGCACGCGCAATGCCCAGATCGACGGAAAGTGCTCGGGTACTGGGTAATCGAGAATCGGGCTTCAGCTCGCCGGCGTCGATTGCGGATCGGATGCGATCGGCCAGTTGGACGGGCAGCGTCCGAGCGTCGGCGCGATCGATGGTGATCGACAGAGTGATCGGGAGCATGGACCAGCGGTCTCCTTCGTCGTCTACATCGAAGTGGCCTGAACAAAATCGACTGGATTGGATCATGACACAAGGCCACTCGTACCGGATCCTGAAACCATGACAGTCCACGACGTGCCTCTTTCCCCGACGCCGCGAACCGTAGTGAAGCGGGGTAGGCCTCGTGCCGGCCTCGAACGGGCATTGCTGCTGGACGTACTGCGCGCCGCCCGTATCTGTCATATGGGCGTGATCGTGGCCGGAGTTCCGCGCGTCGTGCCGACGGTGTTCGGCGTGGATCCGGCAGGCCCGGACAGGGAAGGCACGCTGTACCTGCACGGATCCGTGGCATCACGCAGCATGATCGATGCTCCGGAGCAGGACATCTGCGTCACCATGACCGTCGTCGACGGTCTCGTCCTCGCGCGATCGGCATTCCATCATTCGATGAACTATCGAAGTGCCGTTGTCGTCGGACGGCCTCGTCGAGTGGTGGACGCCGACGAGCGGATTCGAGCATTGGACACGATCGTCGATCAGGTGATCCCCGGAAGAAGCGCACATCTGCGCTCGCATACGCGGAAGGAGCTGGCTGCCACCGCGGTGCTGGCGCTTCCGATGTACGAGGCATCGGTGAAATCGCGGTCAGGTGGTCCGGTCGACGACGACCTCGACATCGAACGGGGCGACGTGTGGGCCGGCGTTGTTCCGGTGTGGGAGGCACTCGGCGTCGCCGAAGCTGCCGCGGACCTCGCGGCGGAAATCCCGGTTCCGAAGCATGTGGACGATGTGCGCCGGAACGCGATGCGGGGGTGAACGCTGTTGCAGCAGTGGCAGTTCGGGCTGTGGTTGGCATCACAAGCGCAACCTGCAGCGGGTTGCGGTCGCGGTGACCTGACGCGTCGCCGTCGAGCTGCGCGAATGTCACGAGAGCATCGGGCGACCTGCCGATTTGCGTTGGTGTGGTTGGTGGCGTAACTTTTGTCGAGTCAGAGCGACGGACACCGACCCGGTCTTCACGGACTGGGTGAACGAGGTTGGACGTGTGGCTCGGCAGGTTTTATCCCCCAAGAGTCGGGCCTTGTGTCCGAGACCAAGCTGGGATAGGCTGGAACAGTTGCCCTTGAGGCCGACGGACTGTGTGTTCGTGGGGTGAGAGTGTGTGCGTGTTCTTTGAGAACTCAACAGTGTGTCGATGAATGTCAGTGCCGAATTTATTTGGTGAAAGCATTCGATGTATCAGCCATCCGCTTGTGG
>NZ_NPFW01000011.1 GCF_002259405.1 Rhodococcus sp. 14-2483-1-2
AGCAGTCCCGTTCTTCAAGTACCCGGCGAACCCGCCGGCCGTCGGAGATCCCGAGACCATCACCCAGCGCACCTGGCTGTGGTTGGCGACGGTGATTCTCGGTCTGTTGGCCGTCGCGGTCGGGATCTACGTGGCGAAGATCGTGGCGTCGCAGAATTCGGTGGCGATGCGTGTCGGTGCGCCGACGGCGGCGTTCCTGGCTGTGGTCGGCACCGGTTATGCACTGTTGCCCACTGTCGACGAGGTCGGCGCGGACTTCCCGGCAACCCTGCTCTGGGAATTCCGCCTGTCGTCACTGGCGACCCAAGCCACCCTGTGGCTGGCGCTGGGATTGGCGTTCGCGTTCCTCACCGATCGCGCAGTGCGCTCTGTCCGCCGTGAGGCTGTTGCGGCGTAACCACAGCGCCGCGTGAATGGACCATTGCACCGCCGAGACGTGTGCAATGGTCCATTCACACGTCCGGGGGTGTGTGGTCGGAGTGAGCGGGTGGCCGATGAGCGAGTGCTGTCAGCCGAATCCGAGTTGATGCAGACGCTCGTCGTCGATGCCGAAGTGATGTCCGATTTCGTGGGCGACGGTGATTGCAATTTCCCGTCGCGCCTCGGTCTCGTCGTCGACCATCTCGAGGATCGGTTTGCGGTAGATGGTGATGACGTCAGGTAGGTGCCCGCTGTATTCGTAGCGTTCGGTCAGCGCGATGCCCTCGTACAGCCCGAGGATGTCCTCGGTCGGGTGTTCCTCGTCGACGAGAACGACCACGTTGTCCATGAAGTCGGTGAGCTCACGCGGCAGGGTGTCGAGAGCGTCGGACACCGCTTCTTCGAAGTCGACGCGGGTCATGTGCGTGGGAATGTCACCCTCCGGTGGTGATCGGTGCGGCACCGGGCAGCGGTGTCGGCAGTGCGCGGCCGTCGGGTGCGGAGGGCGGCGGGACGGGAGCTTCACCGTTGATGAGGATGTCGCCCTTGGCGGTACCGACGATGGTCGCGAAGCCGCCGGAATCGAGTTCCTTACCCACCGAGCACGTCACCTGGCGACTACCGGCGAGCCAGCTCGCGACGTCGATGGTGTCCCAGAAGAGGGTGAGCGTCTTGTCTCGCAGTGCGGTGTCCGAGCCGAGATAGCCGTTGACGGCGTCGGTGCAGGTGCCTTCCAGATACGCGTCCTGATCGCCCTCTGCAGGGTGGCCGCCGGGGAACTGCTGCGTCAAGTTGATCACCGACGCCACCTCGAACGCGTGCGGAGCCGAGCAATCCACCGGATCGGCAGGCACGTTCTGGTTGATGCCGATGCATGTGCCGGTCGGCCACACCTTGGACTGGTCCTGGTCGAGGATCGAGCCGGTCATCTCCTCGAGTGCGCCGGTGTTCGACGGCATCTGCACTCCACATCGCAGGGTCCGCTCGCCCTTTGCCCAGCCGGCCTGACTGGGGAACATCAGCCCGACGCCGAAGCGTCCGTTGGGATCGAACTTGGCACCGACGTAGTCGTCGACGGCGGCCTCGCAGTGTTCGTCGCGCAGTTCACTGAACCGGATGGAGCCGGGATACTGCGAGCCCGGGCCGAACTCGACGCCGGGATAGACGCTCATGTCGATGTCGCGAGCCACCTCGAAGCGGTGGGGATCGGCGCACGACACTTCGGCGAGATCCTGTCGGTCCGTCTCCGGATCGTCGGTGGGCGTCCACTGCAGGCATGTCCCCGGGGCGGCAGCGCCGAAGGAGGACGCCGAGACGGGCCCATCGGTCGCAGGCCCACTGGCCGTTGCATGGGTCGTGATCTTCTCGGGTGCCGAGAACCCGTCGGACAGGAAAACCGTCGCTCCCGCGGCCAGCACCGCACCGACCGCAACCATGGCGAGCCCACGTCGAGCTGTGGTTGCAGACAGTGTTCGCCGAGACTTCTCGCTCGTCGGGGAGTCTGTTTCGTATCCGGACATCGCCCACCATCATGCCCGAGTATGTTCGGTCCTCATGAGCGACCCAACGGGTGACGACGACCTCAGCGAACTCGCAGGCCGACTGTTCGCGATGGCCCGCACCGGTGACGCGGCCGCTCTGGCGAGTTATGTCGACGCGGGTGTTCCGGTGAATCTGCACAACGAATCAGGCGACACACTGGTCATGCTCGCCGCCTATCACGGTCACGCCGACGCGGTGCGTGTGCTGGTCGAGCGCGGTGCCGATGTGAACAAGCCCAACGACAAAGGGCAGACCCCGCTCGCGGGCGCAGTCTTCAAAGGTGAGGACGAGGTGGTGCACGCGCTTGTCGACGGTGGAGCCGATCCACACGGCGGCCACCCGTCGGCGATCGACGCCGCCACGATGTTCGGACGCGAGGACTACCTGGGGTTGCTCGGCAAGTAAGGTTCGTTCTCGTGATCGACCTGAAATTCCTCCGCGAGAATCCCGACGCAGTGCGCGCCTCGCAGCGCACCCGAGGCGAGGACCCCGCTCTCGTCGACGCACTTCTGGATGCCGACGCATCCCGCCGGGCCGCGGTTCTGGCCGGCGATCAGCTGCGTGCCGAGCAGAAGGCGCTGGGAAAGCAGGTCGGTAAGGCCTCCGCCGAGGACCGCCCCGCGCTACTCGCCGGCGCATCGGAACTCGCCGCGAAGGTCAAGGCCGCCCAGGCCGCCGAGGCCGAGGCCGACGCAGCCCTCGACGCGGCCCATCGCGCGATTTCCAACATCGTCCAGGACGGCACGCCCGCAGGCGGCGAGGACGACTTCGTTCTTCTCGAGACCGTCGGGCAGATCCCGGAGTTCGATTTCGAGCCCAAGGATCACCTCGAACTCGGCGAGTCGCTGAACCTGATCGACATGGAACGCGGTGCCAAGGTCTCGGGCTCGCGCTTCTACTTCATGACCGGTTACGGCGCGCTGCTCCAGCAGGGTCTGCTGCAGCTCGCCGCGCAGAAGGCCGTCAAGAACGGCTTCACGATGATGATCCCGCCGGTGCTGGTGCGGCCGGAGATCATGTCGGGAACCGGGTTCCTCGGCGCACACGCAGACGAGATCTATCGCCTCGAAGCCGACGACCTCTACCTCGTCGGAACCTCCGAAGTTGCTCTCGCGGGCTATCACTCGGGAGAGATCATCGACCTCGCCGACGGCCCGAAGCGGTACGCCGGATGGTCGTCGTGCTTCCGCCGCGAAGCGGGCAGCTACGGCAAGGACACCCGCGGCATCATCCGAGTCCATCAATTCGACAAGATCGAGATGTTCTCCTACATCAAGCCCGAGGATGCAGCGGCCGAACACCTGAAGCTGCTCGAGTACGAAAAGGAGATGCTCGCCGCGGTCGAGTTGCCCTACCGCGTCATCGACACCGCAGGCGGCGACCTCGGCTCCTCGGCCGCTCGCAAATTCGACTGCGAGGCATGGGTTCCCACCCAGCAGGCCTACCGGGAGCTGACCTCGACCTCGAACTGCACCACGTTCCAGGCCCGCCGCCTCGGCGTGCGTTACCGCGACGAGAACGGCAAGCCCCAGACCGCGGCGACGCTCAACGGCACCCTCGCCACCACCCGCTGGATCGTCGCGATCCTCGAAAACCACCAGCAGGCCGACGGCACCGTCCGCGTCCCGCAAGCCCTTGTGCCGTTCGTCGGGACCGACGTACTGAAGTAACCGGGCCGGTTACTCAGGCGATGTCGCCGATGCAGTAACCCTCGCCGCCGACGGCCAGCACGAACGTACGGTTCTGGTACGCCCCGGACGCGTCGATGATGTCTGCATTGACCTGGGTGTAGATGCCGTTCTGCCCGGTGACGAACACGCTGTCGGGATCGAACGAGGTGATGCCTGTCAGGATGTTCGGATTCTGCACCAGCGGCGGGGCAGTGGGAACGCCGGTGCCGAGGGCATCCCAGGTCTGACGGCCGTCGCACACGAGTGGATAAGTTTCTTCCACATCGCTGGGGTTCACGGGAATCCCGGCGAGACGTCCCAGGTAGCGATCGACGCTGTAGACGGCGTCTGCCGCGTCGAACACGGGGGCGGTGCCGGTGGGATAGACGGTGGGGCACGCGTAGCCGGACGCGATCTCGCTCCGCTTGATGCTGACCGTCGCGGTGGGCCCGGTCCACGTGACGGCGTACTGGCCGTCGACGCCGGGGGCGGCAACGGCAGTGAGGATGGCCTCGGCGTCGACGTACATCGTCGGGATCTCGGTGGGCGGAACCGTCCAGCACCGCGCCGTGACGACACCGATTCCGCCTCCGATGAGGTCGCCCACGAACGGCCGCAGCGCCATCGCGGCGTCGGGATTTCCGGGAACCTCGCCGACGGGTGGGCCGGGCGGGATCGGTGGAGGCGTGGTGGTGGTCGGTGCGGCCGTGGTCGGAGTCGACGTCGTGGCCTCGGTGGTGTTGCTCGTCGCCCCGGACTGCTCGGACGGCAGTCCGACTGCGGAATCGCAGGCTCCGACCAGGGCGAGCGTAGCGATCAGCGGCAGCGCGGTTCGGACGACCCGGGTCCGCCGCGGTGGTGCCGCACTGTTCTTCACTTCGTTTCTCCCCCGTTGCTTTCGACCGGACCTGTCATCTCCCGGACCTTTTCTCCGGCATCGTCCACCGACTACGCTAACGGACTGTGGAACCCGTCTACCGATCAGTCATCGGCATCGCTCGTGCAGTGTTCGCGTTCGAGGGCCTGAAATTCGACGTCGAGGGCGAGGAACACATCCCTGCCACCGGCGGAGCCGTCATCGCCGTCAACCACACCGGATACATGGACTTCACCTACGCGGGGCTACCGCCGCGACGGGTGAAGCGCTACATCCGGTTCATGGCGAAGAAGGAAGTCTTCGACAACAAGATCTCCGGCCCGATCATGCGCGCGCTACGGCACATCCCCGTTGATCGCGGGGCAGGCGCTCAGTCGTACAAGTCGGCCGTGGAGAGCCTGCGCAACGGCGAGCTCGTGGGCGTGTATCCGGAGGCGACCATCAGCCGCAGCTTCGAGATCAAGGAATTCAAGTCCGGCGCAGCGCGCATGGCCATCGAGGCAGGCGTGCCGATCATCCCGACGGTCATCTGGGGTGCGCAGCGCGTGTGGACCAAGGGACACCCGAAGCGATTGGGCCGCACCAACACTCCCATCTCGATCGCCGTCGGCGAGCCGCTGCCGCCGGTCGGTCCGCCGAACGAGCTGACCGAGAAGCTGCGCACAGTGATGCAGAAGATGCTGCTGGAACTGCAGGAGAACTACCACCACGAGCCGGGGGCGTACTGGGTTCCGGCACGATTGGGCGGCAGCGCACCGACCCTCGAAGAAGCGGACACGCTCGACGCCCAGGACCTCGCGGCCCGTGCCGCCAAGCGGGCCGAGTAGAGCTCCGCGATGAACCTCCGCGGTGAACGGGTCGTGTTGCGACCCGTCACCGCCGAGGATGTGCCGGAGCTAAGCCGAATACTGCGCACCCCCGAGGTGTATGCGCGGTGGGGCGACGAGGATGCCGACGAGAACTGGCCGTTCGACAGCACCGACGAGAATCGACTGGTCGTCGAATTGAACGGCGCAACAGTGGGATTGATCCAGTACGGCGAAGAGACCGATCCGATGTACCGGCATGCGTCGATCGACGTCTTCCTGGACCCGGCAGTGCACGGCCGCGGCGTCGGAAAGGACGCGGTCGGCACGCTGGTGCGATACCTGACAGTCGAACTGGGGCATCATCGATTGGTGATCGACCCCGCTGCTGACAACGCGGTCGCCATAGCCTGTTACAGCGCAGTCGGTTTCGAGCCCGTCGGAATCATGCGCAAGTACGAGAAGGGCCCGGAGGGCTGGCACGACAGTCTGCTGATGGACCTGATCGTCGAATAACTATCGGTGGTTTGCCGGAGTGGAGCCCGCGGAACGACCCGTAAGGCTAGGAAGTGTCAGTCGGAATCGTGCGCCTGTAGGCCCTGCGGCACAGACGAGTTCGCCGCCGTGAGCGCGCGCCAGCGTGCGTGCGATCGACAATCCCAGCCCGACGCCGCCGGAAGAACGGTCGCGCGCGGAATTCAGTCGAACGAGCCGCTCGAAGATGCGCTCACGGTCCGCCTCGTCGACCCCGGGGCCGTCGTCGTCGACGGTGACGAACGCCTGCGAATCGGTGCCCGTCGTCACCCGGACGCTACCGCCGGGCGGCGTGAAGCGAGCGGCGTTGTCGAGGACGTTCGAGAGAATCTGCTCGACGCGACCCACGTCCACCCTGACCGGCACCGGTTGCGATCCGTCCACCTCGAACCGGACCTGCGGGGACAGCAGTGCCGAGCGCTCGACGGTGCGTCGAACCACGTCGGTGAGGTCTGCGTCGGTCAGCTCCAGCTCCGAAGTGTTCTCTGCCCGAACGGAATCGAGCATGTCGCCCACCAGTCGCGACGCCCTGGCGGATTCGCCGACCAACAGCTCGCTCCACCTACCGACCCGATCGGGGCGGTGTTCGGCGTCGCGCTGCAACGACTGAGCCAGCGCCGAGATCCCGGCTACCGGCGTCCGCAGTTCGTGTGCCGCGTCGGCCAGGAACCGGCGCATGTCCTCCTCTGCTCGACGCGCCGCCTGCGCTGCGGCAGCCTCCTTGCGCTCGGCGTCCTCGAGGGCGTCGAGCATCTCGTCGACGGCCGATGCTGTGCGTCCCAGGTCGGTGTTCGGTTTGGATGGAAGCAACCGTCGACCCCTGTCGCCGTTGGTGATTCGGCGTGCGACCGTCGTCATCGAGTCCAGCGGAGACAATGCGCGCCTCACCGCGTAGATCAGCGCGGCAGCGGCCAGCAGCAGAGTGACGGCACCGGCGACCACCATGAGAATGCGCAATTGTTGGCGAACATCGGCGATCGCGGTGGTGTCGCCGAGCAGTGACAGCGTCGAACCGTCGGGCAGGGGTTTCGTGATCTCCAGCGAATCCGACCGTGGGGCAGGTGGATTGGGTGGTCCCGGGGGAGTGGGCGCATTCGACGGGCCGGACGGAGGGTTGGGTGCCGCGGGCCGATCGCCCTGCGCGGGAGGCTCGCCACCGGGCACACCGTAGACCGTTCCGTCGGCGGTGGTGATCCGAACTCGGATGGCGTCGCCCTGCAGAGCCTGCACCAAGTCCTGCGCACTGACCCCGCTGTCGACCAGTTCGACCGCTCGGTCGGCACGATCGCTCAAGCGAGCATCGAGATCGCGTCGAAGCTGCTGGCCCAGAACGACATCCACCGATGCACCGACCACAAGGAGCAGCACCGCGAACAAGACGACGACGGTGGCGACCACACGGGTGCGCAACGAGGGCGTGGGCGTGCGGTTCACTGCGGGGCCCGCAGAGCGTAACCGAGGCCACGGACAGTGTGAATCAACCGCGGACCGTGCGCTTCCATCTTGCGACGCAAGGCGCTGATGTGCACTTCCACGAGATTGCCGTCGTACGCGCCGTAACCCCAGACCGATTCCAGGATGGACGTTTTCGAGACCGTGCGACCCCGCTGCGCGACGAGGAAGGTTGCCAATCGGAGCTCGGTCGCCGTCAGGTCGAGGACGTGGCCGGCGCGGGTGACGACCCCTGCGGATTCGTCCACGAGTAGATCGCCCACTTGGATTGCGTCCGACGATCTGCCGCGTCTACGCAGCACCGATCTCGCTCGCGCGACCACCTCGTCCAGCTGAAAAGGTTTGACGACGTAGTCGTCTGCGCCGTCGCTCAGACCGCGTAGGCGGTCCTCCAGCCGGTCCTTCGCGGTGACCATGATGATTCCTGCATCGCTGCTCTGGCGGACGATGTCGATCAACGCGAACCCGTCCCTGGCGCCCGGCAGCATGATGTCGAGAATCACGACATCGGGGCGGAAGCCGGCCATCGTGGTCTCGAAGTCGTCGCCGTCGGGCAAGGACGCGGCGGTGAATCCCGCGTCCTCGAATGCGGCCACCAGCGCTTCTCGGATGGGCAGCGAGTCCTCCACCACCATCACCCGGGGAGCGGAACTGTATGTCATTCCTCGATTGTCACTCACCAGCTGAAGTGATCCTGAAGATGCGCCCGGCTTCAGGGTGACTTCAGCTAACGGCGGCAGGGTCGGTGACAGACCGAAACGAACGAGACAGTCCGAACGAGGAGTGAACGTGAACGATCAGACCCAGCCGATCCCCGCCGCATCGAACCCCGAGCCCGCCCCGAGTGTCGGTGCCGACACGGCTCGGGAGAACAAGCCGAAGCGCTGGAAGGGACGGGTGCCGATGGTGGCGACGGCGGCAGCGGGACTCGCAGTCGGTGCGTTGGTTGCATCGGCAGTATTCGCGGCCACCGGGCCCGATGCGTCGCCGGAAGTGTCCACGGTGGCGTCGTCGTCCGCGCTCGGACAGCGGACCGACGGTGGTGGCGGTTCGGATGTCCCAGCGGTGCCGGCAGCCCCGGATTCCGGTGACGGATCGACGGCTCCGGCCCCGGCCGACGGTGCGACTCCGCCTGCGCCGGGTGATGGCGGAACTCCCCCTGCTCCGCCCGCGGGTGGTCCGGGCAAGGGTGGACCGGCAGAAGGTGGACCGGGTCCGGGCAAGGGTGGGCCGGGTGCCCTGTGCGCACCGGAGGACGGTGCGACGCCGCCCGCTCCGCCGACGGACGGTGCGACGCCGCCCGCTCCGGCCGATGGTGCTACTCCTCCCGCACCACCGACTCCGGGTGCTGAGGGAGACGGTGCGACTGCGCCTGCACCCCCGGCCCCGGCCGATGGAGCTACTCCTCCCGCACCATCTGTCGCTCCCTCTGGTTCCTGAACCGACCTCTTCCAGCCCCGCACCGTTGTTTCGGTGCGGGGCTGGAGTCTTTCCTGGGGCTCAGGCGATGTGGGGGCCTGCGCGGGCGTGGGATGGTCTCGGTTGTCGGTAGGGATCGACGGTTGCCGGTGGTACGAACCAGGGGTGGTTGTCGGTGCCGATGAACACTTCCCAATCGGAGTGGTGGATGAGGCGGTGGTGGAAGCCGCAGAGTAGGACGAGGTTGTTCATGTCGGTGGGGCCGCCGTCGCCCCAGTGCCAGATGTGGTGGCCTTCGGTCCAGGCGGCAGGTTTTCCGCAGCCGGGGAACGCGCACCCGTGATCGCGGGCGGTGAGGGCTGTGCGTTGTTTGGCGGTGACGGTGCGGGCGGTGCGGGCGAGGTTCAACGGGTTGCCGTTCTCGTCCATCACGATGGCAGTGAGGACACAATCACACGCCAACTGACGGGAAGTATTGCGGGACAGCGGTCCCATCCACGGCAGCCACCCGACCGAAGTGCCGTCGCCGAACAAGTCGCGATACGCGCCACGATCCGCTGCACAGCCTTCGCTGCCGTTTTCGCGGCCCAGCTCGGTTGCGGTGTCAGGGGTGACGGGGTTTCCGGTGTTGATGTCCACCGGAGCGTCGGCGTCGGTGTCGGATTCTGTTGCTGCGCGTGAGGTTTCGTCGTCGGTGATGTCGTGAACCCCACCCTGAAGGTCGGTGAGGTCTTGCAACCGGATGTGCAGGTTGACGTGCGGGCGTTCACCGCCTTCGATGGGCCGATCACTCGAGGCGAGGTATTGGTCGAGGATGTGTCCGAAGGCGTCGGCTCTGCGCTTGGCGGGGCTGCGCTGGTCTTGGGTGCCGTCGGCTGCGGGGTGGGGTTCGGTCAACGGTGAGAGCGCAGTGAGCAGTTTCTCGCCGGTGATCGCATCGAAGTCTCCTTTGAGTACCAGGCGCCCGTTCAGGGTTGTAGAGGCGAAGAGTTCGTTGCGGTCGGTGTTTTCGGCGGGTGGTTTCTTGGTGCCGAAGCTGTCTTCGAGTCTGGTGATCGCTGCACGGATCCGGCCGGTGCGCGCGTCGGGCCCGGTCGCAGCCTTGATCAGAGCTCTACGTGCGGCATCGCGACCCTCTTTCGGCAGGTTCTCCGGTGGTGTTTCGGCGAAGGTGAGGATCAGGGCGGCGTGGTCGACGGACATGACACCGGTGTTCACGGCGTCGGCGATGTCGGGAAATGCAGCCATGCCGCGGGCGAGGGCGACGATCTTGGTGGCTTTGGACGGCGAGAGAAGGGTGGTGGAGGTCAGCCAGCCGGCGGGTCCGGGGAAGCCGAGTTTATCCCGGCTCACGCGGGTGTCGATTTCGGCGACGAGAGCGATCCGCCGGGCCTCCAACAACTGGATCTGGTGGGAGACCGCGGCGGCGTCGGCGAGGAGTTCGTTCTCGCTCAGTTGCCAGATCTCCGTGGTCATGGGAGCAAGTGTATCGAACAAGCATTCGACTGGCAACCATAGTGAAATCGAAAACTATTGCCCTACAGAACTATTCGCGATCCAGTACCTGTCGGTGGCGTGTGATAGGCGTTTGTGGAACCTGACGTCAGGCGATGCGGTCAATCAGCTTCTCTGGCAACTGTTTCCAGCTCGGCTCGATATGCGGCCCACCATGCTGCGTCGCCGTCGGCCATGTTTTCGTTGCCGAGGCGCAGTCCAACGGAATCGTCGATGAGCTCGCGCACGATGTCCGCATGCCCGGCATGGCGGTTGGTCTCGGCAATCATCTGAACCAGAACTCGGTGCAACGTGACTTGCTGCTTCTCGACTGGCCAGTGCAGGACGCGTCCGATGGAGTCGAGGTCGTTGGCCGCGATGGTTTCGTCGGCGTGTTCCCAGGCATTCCGGTAGAGGGCGACAATGGATTCCGACGATTCTTCGGCGGTTGCCCACATGTCGGAATTCGGCCGGGCCATGCCCTCTGCTTCCAATTCCGCGAAACGAGCTGGAAACTCGCGACCGAAGGTGAGACCGAAGTATCCGTATTCGACAATCGCCAGGTGCTTCACCAAGCCCAGTAGATTGGTCCCGGTCGGCGTCATCGGCCGTCGTTTCTGGTACTCGGTGAGGCCGTCGAGCTTCCACAGCATGTTCTCGCGCGCGATGCGCAGGTACTGGTGCAGCTCGTCCTTCATGCCGTTCAGCTCACCGACGCATGCCAGACGAGAGCTGCGGCGAGTGCGCCGAGTCCGTTCAACGACCAGTGCAGGGCGATGGGCGCGATCAAACTTCCGCTACGGCTGCGCAGCCACGTGAACACCACACCCGCCGCCGCGGTCGCCACGACGGCCAGCGCGATACCGACGATCTGCCCGAACAGTCCGCCGCCGAGGAATCCGCTCAGCCCCACGTTGCCCGCCGTCAGTCCCAGCGAGGATGCGATGTGCCACAGACCGAACAGCAGAGACCCTGCAGCGAACACACCCCGAGCTCCGTAGATGCGACCCAGCGTGCCGTGCAGCACCCCGCGGAACGCGAGCTCTTCCGGGATGACGGTCTGGAGGGGGATGACGATCATCGATGCGACGATGGCGGCGGAGACGGTTGCGTACCTGTCGGCCATGAAGAAGGGCCGAGTGAGTGGAAGCAACGCGCCGATCGCGACGACGGTCAGGACGACTCCGACGGCTCCGAGCGCGTACAGCGATCCGGTCTTCCACTGCTTCGGCGACAGTCCCAGTTCGGCCCAGCCCAGACCGCGACGGTTCGCGAGGACGACCAGCAGAACAGCGGCGATCGGGACCGTCGCGATACTGGCCCACACCGTGGTGAAGTGCGCGATGAGGTTGGTGCCCACGAGTACGAGGACGACGATGGCGACGTCGAGGTAAGCGTGGAAGGCACGTCGGGGTGCCACGCTCCCGGCTGGATTCACAGCAAGCATTGGATCGAGTGTACTGGCGTCAGCTGTGAGCACCCGATGAATCGAGGCTTCGGTCGAGGCCTTTGCCGTCGTAGATGCGGGTGAACACCACGCCGAACACGAGCCCGATGAGCAGTCCGAGAGACGTCATGCCCACCGAGTGCAGCAGCCCCGCGTCGAGTGAGGCATTGAAGTACAGGATCGAGCGGGTGCCGAGGAAGATCTGGTGCATCGGCTCGAACTGCGCGAGCCAGGTGAAGATCCGCGGGCTGGCTTCGAGGGGGATGGTGCCGCCCGACGACGGCAACGCCAGGATGATGAACACGATCAGATTGATCAGCAAGCCTGCCGTACCGAACGCGGACATCACCGCCAGTGCCGTGATGCCCACCGCGGTGATCGCGAACGCGCCGTACAACCAGAGGGTCCAGGCGTGGGTGATCGGCATATCGAGCAGATGGCTGATCAGCAGATAGAGGGCAGACACCAGCATGGCGAGGACGATCATCACGAGCCACTTCACGAGCAGCGTCTGGAAGCGGTTGATCAGGGTCGGTCCGCGATGGATGTACTTGGGGCCGATCTCTGTCGGTGTGAATCCGAGCAGGCCGTCGACGAGTGCGCTGACGATGGTCGCACCGGTGAAGCCGGCGAGGACGAGCAAGAGTGCGTAGTAGAACGCAGACAGGCCTCCGCCGGTGCCGTCGGGTAGCGGATCGTATTGAGCGACGATCACGTCGATCGGTTGCGCAAGGGTGAGAGCGCTCGCGCCGGCGAGCTGAGTTTCGCCGAGCTGCTGGCGCACTTGCTCGGTGATCTGCTGTCCCACAGTCTGATTGACCGACTCGAATGCCGGTGTCGCCACTCCGGTCACGAGCGACATCCCGAAACTGCCGGCACGTGGGTTGGTGTAGACCGTGATGATCGGCTTCTCGACGTCCCCGGGAATCACGCTCGCCTGAGCGAGGATTCCCATCCTCTTGGTGAAATCGCTCGGGATGACGATGGAACCGTAGGCCTCGGCCGTCGACAGCAGTGATTGTGCCTGCGCCGGACCGACTTCCCGGAAATCGACCTTCTCCGAATCGACGTTCTGCAGCAGACCCTCGACGATGTCGTTGCCGATGTTGCGCTGCTCGCCTGCGAGGGTGTCGCCCTCGTCCTGGTTGACGATCGCGATGGGGAGGTCGTGGAGATTGCCCCTGGGATCGAGCACGCCGCCCAGGTACAGCGCGGCGAGAAACGACATCAGTGCCGATACCACCAGAATGGGCGCGAGCCAGAAACGCGGCGAACGAAGGACGTCGGCCATCGACCGAGGGGTTCTGTCGGAGGTCACCGGATCAGTGTCGCAAGTTCGGCTCCGCTGTGCGCGGTAGTTCGACCTATGGAACGTCGACCGGAGGGAAGGGATTTGGCCTCGGCTGGTGGTACGCCAACCAATGTGAGTGGAACTTCGTAGCAGGGGTCGAAGTTCCACTCACGTGCGGCGCCGCCGCTCCTAGGCGGTTGCCCGACGCGGCAGCTTCCACTCCGGACGCACCCAGTGGCAGGTGTATCCCTCGGGGTACTTCTGCAGGTAGTCCTGGTGCTCGGGCTCTGCCTCCCAGAAATCTCCTGCCGGGGTCACCTCGGTGACGACCTTGCCCGGCCACAGACCCGACGCGTCGACGTCGGCGATGGTGTCCTCGGCGACGCGCTTCTGCTCGTCGTCGAGGTAGAAGATCGCCGAGCGGTAGCTGGCTCCGATGTCGTTGCCCTGACGGTTCTTGGTGGTGGGGTCGTGGATCTGGAAGAAGAACTCCAGCAGATCGCGGTACGTCGTCTGGGTGGGGTCGTAGACGACCTCGAGGCCCTCGGCATGATTACCGTGGTTGCGGTACGTCGCGTTGGGGACCTCGCCGCCGGTGTAGCCGACGCGGGTCGAGATCACTCCCGGGAGCTTGCGGACGAGCTCTTCGGCTCCCCAGAAGCATCCTCCGGCGAGGATGGCGGTTTCGGTGGCTGCAGACATCGTTGCTCTCCTAGCTCTTTATCGGTCGATACGTGGGGTTCAACGAACGAGGCGTCGTCATAATTCCGAGTCGCGACTGCGTTCGCCGACCTGTGGTGGGCGATATGACTCTTTGGGGCTAGTAAGACGGCCCGAAAGGGGACTGGGCCGGTGGAGTGTGCAGTGGTTTCCTCGACTACACAGGGCCTTCGTCGGCCGCTCGGTCCGTCCCGCGCCCTGCCACCGCTGATCTTCGGCACGGGGCCGAACCGTAGAAAGTAGAACTCGACGATGACCAATCGCGTCCGTATCAATCCCGATCGAGGTCCGCTGGGAACGGTGACCGAGATCGAGCTCGTGAACGCAGGTGGCGGGAACACCATCGACTTCGATTTCACGGACGAGCTCTGGGACGCTGTCGGTTCGATCGATCCGAACACCACATGTATCGCGCTGACGGCCGAGGGCAAGAACTTCTGTTTGGGCGGCGACCTCTCCGCCTTTTCGGCAGCCGCGGATCCAGGTGAGTACGTGTCCGAACTGGCGGATCGGCTGCATCGATCGATCCGCGCGATCCGCGCTCTGCATGTGCCGATCGTCGTCGGTGTGCAGGGCTGGGCCGCGGGAGCCGGGATGAGCCTCGCGATGTTCGGCGACATCTGCGTCGCGGAGACATCGACCAAATTTCGAACCGCATACGGTGCGGTCGGACTCACCCCGGACGGTGGCCTGTCCTGGGCGCTGCCCCGCGCAGTAGGCCGGGCGGTTGCCCTCGATCTGTTTCTGACCCAGAGATCCATGGACGCCGACGAGGCTCATCGCCTCGGCGCAGTCAGCCGCATCGTCGACGACGGCAGGGCGCGGGATCTGGTCCGGGAATTGGCCGGTGGGATCAGTAGTGGCCCCCGTGCCGCGATTCGTGCAACGACGATGCTCGTCGACGAGGGCGTGAATGCGTCCTTCTCGAACCACCTGGACGCCGAGGCCGCGTCGATCGGATGGGCGGCGGGCGGTGCCGAAGGACGCGAGGGCGTCGACGCATTCCTGAACAGGCGCCGTCCGAATTTCGCGTCGGTCGATTCTGCTGTTGCAGAGCGGAACTGATCGAATATGACGAATTCGAGTTTCGAGGCCGGACTCTGGTGATGTCCGGCGGCAGCCGGGGAATCGGCCTCGCCGTCGCGCCGGCCGTTGGCAGCCGAGGCGGCAATATCGTGTTGTTGGCCAAGACTCGGGAGTGGCTGGGCAAGCATCCGGGATACATGCTCGACGAATACGAAATGACCCTTGCTGCACTGGGTTTCGCGGCGGAGTATAAGGATGCTCAGCTGTCGAGCAACTGCCTGTGGCCCCGAAGCACCATCGCTACCGCTGCCGCTGCCGTGGAGAATCTTCTCGGCGGCAAGGACGGAGTTCTGCACTCACGTTCACCGGAAGTCATGGCGGATGCTGCAATCGAGATCTTGCTCGAGACCAAGGGGGAGCTGAGCGGTCGGACCTCGATCGACGTCGACGTCCTGGCTCGCGCAGGCAAGACCGACCTTGCCCGATACGGTGAGGGTGCCACCGATCTCGTACGACATCTTCGTCGATCCGAGTGATGATGCGAACACGCGTGTGGCGGATACGAAGAATGGGCGATGATTCTGGTTCCGCCTGACCAGCACGCACAGTGCAGAACGTAGCCAACCAGGTGGACCCCCGAAAGACTCGAGTGACGTGAATCAACACTCTGAAGTGTGACGCACGCCATGCCCCCAAAGAGGTACTAAGACAGTCCCAAGGGGGGCTGTAGCCCTCTTCGGTGGGTGGTTCTATTGCATCGTGCAACACGGACGGCCCCCCTTCGGGCGGTCCTGCAAGCGTCTGGCCAGAGCGGATTCGATCGGATTTTCTTCCTCGAATCCTGTGAGTCGTGTGCCGGAACGTCCGCTTCGAGTCGAGTCCGAAAGGCCTGGATAGCTCTATGACTATGCCTGCTGTCGCCCCGGTCGAGCCCAAGGTGGTGACGACCGCGAAACAGCCTCGGTGGCAAGCCAACCTTGCGGTTGCCCCTCGGGCCGTGGGTGGCTTCTACGCCACGTCCATCGCCACACTCAGGGGAATGTTTCGGCGGCCGTTCCATGTGCGCGAATTCTTGGAGCAGGCATGGTTCATCGCAAGCGTGTCGATCATGCCTGCTCTACTCATGGCGATTCCTTTCTGCATGATGTTCGTGTATCAGATCAACATTCTGTTGGCAGAAATCGGCGCCGTCGATCTGTCGGGGGCAGGTGCAGGCGTCGCAATAATTCGTGAAATCGGACCGGTGGTAACGGTTCTCGTGGTCGCCGGTGCCGGATCGACCGCAATCTGCGCCGATCTGGGGTCGCGGACCATTCGTGAAGAAATAGATGCGATGAAGGTGCTCGGCATAGACCCGATCCACCGGCTCTGTGTGCCAAGGGTATTGGCTTCGATCGTGATTGCCGTCTTTCTCAACGGCTTGGTGTCTGCAGTGGGCTTGGTGGGCGGATACATCGCAACGGTGTACATGCAGGGCGCATCGCCGGGGCAGTATCTCACTTCGATCTCCATTCTCACCGGCGTACCCGATTTCATGATCAGCGAGATCAAAGCGGCTGTATTCGGAATGCTGGCCGGTTTGGTGGCCTGTCATTTGGGGCTCGGTGTTCGGGGTGGGCCCAAGGGTGTCGGAGATGCCGTCAACCAGACGGTCGTCTTCAGTTTCCTTCTTCTCTTCCTCGCGAACTCGGTCATCACCACCATTGCGCTTCACTGACCGAGACCTCACCCACCATCCCCACGACGAACAGGAAAACAGTGGCGACAACTGCAGGAACTCGCACGGACGGGCCGGGTACCGTGCTGGCAAGGGCGGCCGGCGCACCGATCCGTGAACTCGAGAACATGGGACGACAACTGTCGTTCTACGGTCGCACCATCGCCGCAATTCCTCGAACGGTGCAGCGCTACAGGTCCGAAACGGTCCGCCTGCTCGCCGAGGTCAGTATGGGTTCGGGCGCACTCGCCGTCATCGGTGGCACGTTGGTTGTCGTCACGATGTTGACCACTGCCGTCGGATACGAAGTGGGGCAACAGGGTTCGACGTCGCTCGGGCACATCGGCCTGGGCGCGCTGTCGGGGTTCATCTCTGCCTTCTTCAACACCCGTGAAGCACTCCCGGTGATCGCCGGTATCGCCTTGACTGCGACCGTCGGTGCAGGCTTCACGGCCCAACTGGGCGCGATGCGCGTCAGCGAGGAGATCGATGCGCTCGAGACCATGTCGATTCCGTCTCTTCCGTACTTGGTTGCCACCCGAGTCGCCGCCGGCATAATAGCTGTCATCCCGCTCTACTGCGTTGCGTTGTTCGTCGGGTACGCGGCAACGCGTCTGGTCACCGTGTACATGGTCGGGGAGGCGGGCGGCACCTTCGATCACTACTTCAATGTGTTCCTCGTACCGAGTGACGTTGTGTGGTCAGCAGTGAAAGTGCTGACGATGGCCGTCGTGGTGATGTGCGTGCACTGCTACCACGGTTACAACGCCGCCGGCGGTCCCGCAGGGGTAGGTGTGGCGGTCGGCCGAGCCGTCCGAACGTCTTTGATCGCCATCATGGCGATCGATCTCCTGATAGGAATCGCCGTGTACGGCGGGACATCCGGGGCAGTGCGGGTGTCGGGCTGATGAGTGCCGCTCGAAGAGAACAGTCGCGCAACGTCGATGTGATGCTCGGTCTGGCTGGAGTGCTGATCCTGATCGGTGCAACCGCGCTGTCGATTGCGCTGTATCGAGGTGCGCTGGATTCGACTGTGCGCGTAACGGTGTGGTCCTCGAGGGTGGGTCTCATGCTCGAGCCCGGTTCGGACGTGAAGATGCGTGATGTCGTAGTGGGGCGGGTCGACGAGGTTTCCGTCGAAGGCGGACGTGCCGTTGTCTCAGTCGATCTGAGCTCGGAGTACGCACGGACGATTCCCGAGAATGTGGTTGCAACAATCGATCCCACCACTCTGTTCGGGCGCAAGTTCATTTCGCTGACCGCGCCCGAGTCGAGATCCGTGCGGTCTATCTCGACCGGAACTGTGCTCGAGTCGCAGTCGGTGCCCACCGAGGTCAACGATCTGCTGGCCTCGTTGGTCGAAGTGCTGCGCGCTGTGGAACCGCAGAAGGTCAACGCCTCACTGAACGCGCTCGCCACCTCGCTCGACGGTCGCGGCGGGGATCTGGGCGACATGCTCGTCGAACTCGACGCTTACCTCGGGCGATTCAACGGAAGTCTGCCGGTACTGCAGCGCGATCTCACAGCCGGTGCGCAGAGTGCCGACATACTCGCGCAAGCGTCTCCCGAACTGTTGAACACCGTGGGCAACCTGACCACCACCGGTAACACCCTCACCGAGAAGGAATCTGAATTGTCGGCATTCCTGTTGAGCTTCACCGAGTTCGGGAACCGCGGCGAGGCGTTCTTCGACGCCGCCGGAAACCCGCTGCTCCAATCGGTGAAGACTCTCGCACCGACGACCGGTTTGTTGGCCGAGCGCGCACCTTCCTTCCCGTGTTTGTTCGATAGCCTTGCGCAAACCAACAAGTACCTCGAACGGACAGTCGGGGGCAGCGCCAACCCGGGTCTGAACATTCTCGGGACGTTGTTGATGGGTGACCCGCCCTACACCGCACCCGAGGATCTACCGATCGTCGCCGCCGACGGTCCGGCCAAGTGCTACGACTGGACTGCACCGCAACCGCACACGGACTTCGACGACGGTAGTCATGCCTACTCGGAAGCGAGAACGTTCGCCGATCTGATCGGTAACCCGTTCGCGCAGTTCATGCCTGGAGGCGGTCGATGAGCAGCAGAAGTGCCGGAATCAAGTTGGTCGCATTCGTGGTGATCACGTCGGTGACCGGACTGGGAGTGGCAGCAGTCGTCGGGAACCTCCGATTCGGAAGCACCCATTCGTATCAGGCGGTGTTCAGCAATGCATCGGGATTGGGCAACGGTGAGGACGTCCGAATCGGAGGCGTGCCCAGCGGCAAGGTCTCCGATGTTGAATTGCTCTCCGACGGAACAGCATTGGTGTCGTTCGACGTCGATACCGACCACGTCCTCGGTGCGGGCACCGAGGCTTCGGTCAAGTACAAGAACTTGATCGGTGATCGCTACCTCGATTTGGCTCGGGGACGACCGGATCCGAGTCCGCTCACCGAACCCATCCCTCTCGACCGGACCACCCCGGCGTTGGATCTCGATCAGGTCGTCAATGGATTCCGGCCGCTGCTGCAAGGGCTCGATCCAGACCAGACCAACAGGCTGTCCAGCTCGCTGGTGGAGGTTCTGAACGGTCAGGAGTCCGCCATCGGGAACCTGGTCAGCGAATTGGGTTCGCTGACGAATACCTTGGCCGATCGCGATGCGGCAATCGGCAGTGTGATAACGAATTTCAACACGACCCTCGCGGCGGTGGACGGCCGGGGCGACACTCTGAAGTTGTTGGTCGATCGCTTGACCGATGTTGCGGGCGGGCTCAACGGCGATTCGGAGACCATCGCGGGCTCGCTGGTCAAGATCGACGACCTCACCGCGGCTTTCTCGGACGTGTTGACCGACAACCGACCACGCCTGCGTCCCGAGATCGAATCGCTCGGTGTTCTCGCGAGCAGGCTCAACGCGCAGACGGACACGCTCGACCTCGTCCTGTCCAAGCTGCCCGAGACCTACAGGTTGACCGGCCGGGCCTCGGGTTACGGAAATTTCGTGAACTTCTTCGTCTGCGGGCTGGCAGTCAAGTACGGGAGTGGACCCGGTGATGTCTCGCCGATGTTCACTGCGCCCGCAGAAAGGTGTAAGTAGATGAGTTCCACTGGTCCTGAGAGGACGAACGAGGTCCGACTCGGAATTATCGGCACAGTTGTGCTCGTACTCGCTCTCGTCGTCGGCTTCACCTACGAATCGATCCCGTTCCTGCGTGGAACGGACATTTACCAGGCAGAGTTTTCCGATGCGTCCGGGTTGAGCGAGGGTGCCGAGGTTCAGGTCGCAGGGGTCGTGGTCGGCGAAGTCCGTTCGATCCAGCTCGACGACGGAACTGTGTCGGTCGGATTCGATGCAGACCCCGGTGCTGTGCGTCTCACGGCCGACACCACGGCCGCGATCAAGGTCGAGACGGTCCTCGGGCACCGATTCGTCGAGCTCACGGCGGGGACGTCGCCCGACGATCTGGAACGGGGCGGCACGATCCCCGTCGAGAACACCTCGTCGGGGTACGACATCACACGATCGCTGGAGGAAGTGACCGATACGGTATCGAAGACCGATACCGTCGACCTGTCGGGCGCACTCGAGCAGGTCTCGGCCGTCGAGGAGGCTCTTCCGTCCGACCTGCAGACTCAATTGTCCGGCCTCGGAAGGCTTTCGGACACTGTTGCCAGTCGTGACGCAGAACTCCGCGAGATGCTCGACCGCGCCGCAAACGTATCGGGTGTGCTGAACGACCGAAATCAGCAGGTCGCGACACTGGTCGACCAAGGCCGCGGACTGTTCGCGATGCTCAAC
The DNA here is from genome assembly GCF_002259405.1 of Rhodococcus sp. 14-2483-1-2. Classification (GTDB taxonomy): domain Bacteria; phylum Actinomycetota; class Actinomycetes; order Mycobacteriales; family Mycobacteriaceae; genus Rhodococcoides. The sequence goes on from NZ_NPFW01000011.1 coordinate 20,190, forward strand.
GAGAGATCGTCGAACATCCATCGGATTCTTGTTCGATCCCGCGCCATCGCAGACGAATTGACTGCTCTGGCGCAGGAGAATCGAGGCACGCTCGGACCGACGCTGGCGCAACTCGACCAACTCGTACAGACATTGAACGACAACTCCGCGAACATCGACGCTTCTTTGACCGGATTGCAGCGCTATGCGACACAGATCAACGACGTAGTCGGAAGTGGACCGTTCTTCGGCGTTCTGCTCCACAACATTCTTCCCGCCAATCTTGCCGGTCAACTCCCCGGCAGCCTCGGAGGTCCACGATGAAGCGGGTTGGATTGTCCCTTCCCCGGCCGCGCCCGTATCTACTGGTTGTCGCTGCGGCTCTGGCGGCTGTCGTCGTACTGACGACCGGTGCTGTTGCACAGCGTGTCGGTACCAACCACGTGTCTGCATACTTCACCAACACGGCCGGCTTGTATGTGGGTGACCGTGTGATGATTCTCGGGGTCGAGGTCGGTTCGATCGACGAGATCACGCCCGAAGGCGATCGCGTACGTGTCGACATGTCATACGACAACGACAATCCGGTCCCGGTGGATGCGGGCGCCGTCATCGTTGCGCCGACGCTTGTCACAGGTCGTTACGTCCAACTGGCACCGGTGTATTCAGGTGGGCCGACGCTGGAAGACGGCGACATCATCGAGCTGGAGAGGACTGCCTCCCCGGTCGAGTTCGACGAGATCAAGAAACAGGTCGTGACGCTCGCTCGCGACGTCGGACGGACTCCCGAGAATCCCGACGGTGCTCTGACAGATTTCGTCAGCACGACCGCGGACACCCTGGCAGGAAACGGCCAGACGTTGCACGATTCACTGGTCACGCTCTCCGAGGCCGTCCACACGCTCGATTCAGGCAGCCCCGATCTGTTCGCGACCGTGCAGAATTTGCAATCAGTGACTTCCGCTCTCGCCGCGAACGACGATCGGATCGTCGGGTTCAGTAGCGAACTTGCGGGTCTGTCCGGTTTCCTGAACGACAATCGCACCGAACTCGACGCGACGCTGTCGAGCATGTCCACGACATTCGCGGAGGTCACGTCGTTCGTCAACGACAATCGTGAGTTGTTGAACAACGATGTCTCCAAGCTGAATACCTTGACCACCCTCCTGGTCGACAAGGAGGACACGCTCGCGCAGATTCTGCACACTGCACCGACTGCGATGTCCAACTTCTACAACATCTACGACGAGAAGTCGGACTCGCTCACCGGTGCGCTGGCAGTCGCCGACGCGCCCGACCCTCGCTCGTTGATCTGTGCACTTCTCACGACGGCGAATGCACCGGCGGACGAATGCACGAAAGCCACCGATTCCATCGGCCGTGGACTCGCCGGCGCTGGCACCGAGGCGGGCACGCGATGAAGCGCGGTCGTTCGAGCCGAGTGGCTGCAAGTCTGTTCTCGGCGACCGTCGTGGCCGCGATGGTGAGCGGGTGCCGTTTCGACGGCGTCAACTCGATCGCGTTGCCGGGCAACGGTGTCAGCGGAGACACGTACGAGGTGACGGTCGAATTGGCGGACATCCAGAACCTCGTCGGAAACTCTCCGGTGAAAGCGGACAATGTCGTGGTCGGAAACATCGGCGGCATCGCGAGTGAGAACTGGACTGCGATACTGACACTCGACATCAACAGTGACGTCGAGCTCCCAGCCAACGTCACGGCGAAGCTCGCTCAAACCAGCGTATTGGGTTCGCAGTATCTGGAGTTGACAGCTCCGGTCGACGAAGCCCCGAACGGCCGGTTGTCGGACGGGGATGTCATTCCGCTGTCCCGAACCAGTCAGTACCCCTCCACCGAGGAGGTTCTGTCAGCGTTGTCCTTGGTGCTCAACGGATCCGGATTGCAGCAGATCCAGACGGTCACAACCGAACTCAATCGTGTGATCGGCGGTAGGGAGACTTCGCTCAGGTCCTTGACCAACACGCTGGCCACATTCGTCACCGGTCTCGACGACCAGCGGGCGGACATCGTCGCGGCCATCGACGGTCTGGATCGGCTGGGTGGGAGCCTGGCAGGGCAGTCCGCGACCCTCGAGGCAGGAATCGATTCGCTCGGACCTGCATTCGACATCGTCGAGAAACAGCGAGTTCAGCTCACGACGATGCTGACTCGGCTCGGAGATTTCGGAACTGCGGCGACGCAGGTACTGGAGGATTCTCGTGCCGATCTGAGTGCGAACATCGCTGCACTCGAGCCCACGTTGGCGCAATTGTCGGCCTCGGCGGATTCTGTGCCCGAGGCACTGAAGATCGCTACCACTATCCCGTTCCCGGTGATGACGGCGGACAAGGCGCTGCGAGGAGATTACATGAACCTGTTCCTCACCTTGGATGTGTCGGCGGAGACCATCGGTGGGAAGGTCCTCGGGAGTATCCCTGTCGACGAGTTGATCAACCTCAATCCTGCTCGACAGGCGGCCGATCCGCTGCTGTCACCGATGGTTCCGGTGGTCGCGGGACCGGTCGTACCGACTGTCGACGACATCCTTCGCCAAATTCAGGGAGGCAGGCGATGAGAACACGCACGGTACGTGTCCAGCTGTTGGTGTTCGGTGTCGTAGGCCTGCTGGCTGTCGGATATGCGGTGTTCTCCTACATGGGTCTTCAGCGGTACTCCGGAATCGGGCGTTACACGGTCCAAGCGGAGATGGAGAGTGCGGGTGGGTTGTACGTCAATTCGCTTGTCACATACCGCGGTGTGGACATCGGCGTGGTGACCGAGCTGAAGGTGAACCTCGACGAGGCCGTCGCGACGTTGCAGCTGCAGTCCGGAATCGATGTCCCGTCCGACACCGAGGCAATCGTCAAGAGCATCTCCGCTATCGGCGAGCAGTACATCGACCTGGTGCCTGCGACGAGCGAGGGGCCCTACCTCTCCGACGGCGATTCGATCGGCATGTCCCGCACGTCTGTTCCGACTCCGTCCTCGGAGGTCGTTGAGGAGGTGCACACCCTGCTCGATTCACTACCGAAGGACGACCTGCGCACGACGGTCGACGAGTCCTTCGCTGCATTCGACGGACTCGGTCCGTCGCTGGGCACGCTGATCGACTCCTCACGGCCTTTGATCTCCTTGGCCCAGGCGAACATCGGGCCCACCGAGAGATTGATCGCCGACGCCGAGCCGGTCCTGGGCCAGATCAACGAATCCGGTGCCGACATCTCCTCGTTCAGCTCGAATCTCAGCTCGTTCACCCAGCAACTGGCCATGGACGACGGGCAGATTCGAGCCGTACTGGACCAGGGGCCGGCGTTCTTCGATGCCGTCAACGGAACGCTGTCGGACCTCGAATCGCCCCTTCCGGTACTTCTGGCCAACCTCCAGTCCGTCGGTGAGGTCGCGCGCGTGAACATCCCTGGAATACGCCAATTGCTCGTGGTGTATCCGGCGGTCTCTGCGTCGATCAACCATATGCACCAAGGCTTCCAAGGCGATGACTTGGTTTACGGCCAGGGGCCGCTCGATATCAAGCTCGGTAACACGGCGAACCCCCTGCCGTGCACCGAAGGGTACGACACTGCGCGTCGTGATCCAGGCGACCTGTCGCCCGCCGAACCCGCGGCCGATTCCTACTGCAAGCTGCCGCAGGACGACGCCCGCGTTGTTCGCGGTGCACGCAATGCTCCCTGCGCCACCGATCCTTCGGTACGCACCGGCGAACTGTCCGAATGCCCGGCAGGACTTCCGTCTACGTGGCCGCAGATGTTGGCAAGGCCAGGAGCGCCCTACATCCCGTCCGCGGGATCGCCGCCGGCCGCCGATGTCCCGGCGACGGAGCCCGGTGCACCCGACGGGTCCGACCCGGAAGCGACACCAGCGTCGTTCACACAGACCGGCCCTGCCGTTGCATCGGTGCCCTACGACCCGTTCACGGGACGCTTCAGGGCTCCGGACGGTGAGGTGTATCGGCTGGGCAACATCGACTCGGTGAACAACGATCAGGAGGACCCGACATGGCAAGCACTGTTCGCATAGACGAAAGCAAGTGCACACCCGACGACGACGTGAGCGGTACGGCCGAGGACGCCATCGGCGACGATACCGTTGCCGACAACGATGTTGTCGACAACGATGTTGCCGTCGATACGGCAGCGGTCGAGGAGCGAGCGTCCACGCGGTGGATCGGAGTCGGTGGGACGATCCTCGTCGCGGTCGTGGCGCTGGTGTCGATCGTCGTATGTGTCGTGGCCTCGCTGTCCTGGCGTTCGACAGTCGACGACGAGAGGCGGAATCGAGATGTTCTCGATGTCGCGTCGACGATGGCCGTCAACTTGGTCACGCTCGGGAGCCAGACCGCCGATGCCGATCTGGGTCGGGTCATCGACGGTACAACCGGCGATTTTCGGGAGCAATTCGTTTCTGCTGCAGATGGATTCGGTTCTCTGTTGTCAGATGGGGGAGTCGAGTCGACCGGTGAGGTCAGGTCGGTCGGCATAGTCGACGCGAGCGACGAGCAGTCGACTGTGCTGGCGGCCGTGACGTCGACCGTCAAGAACAACGAGGCTCCGGACGGAGAGGTTCGCGTGTACCGAATGAAGATCACGCTCGACAAGATCGACGGTCGCTGGCTCGTCTCGAACGTGGAGTTCGTCGCATGAGTGGGGTGATGGTCCGAGTGCGGCCGGCGTCGAGGCGGGCGAGACGACTGTTCACCGCCGCGCTGTGTGGGCTCGCCACCGTCGCGTCGATCGGTGCGGTGTTCGTCGTCCGCGGCGATGTACACGGGGACGCGCGTGCGGACTCGGCGGCGGAGGGGCGGGCCTTCGCAGTCGAGGTGGTTCCGGAGCTTCTGTCGTACGACTTCGATACCGTCGAGCAGCATTTTTCAGAGTTACAGTCAAGCCTCGGTGGGGATTTCGCCGGTCAGTTTCAGGAAGTCGGGTCGGCAGTGATCGTCCCCTCGGCCCGTGAACGTCAGGTTGTCACAAGTGCGACGGTCCTCGAATCCGCAGTTGTCGAGTCCGATATCGACAGCGCGGAATTGTTGCTCTTCATCAATCAGAGCACGACGAGTACCGACGCACCCGACACGAAACTCGACGGAAGTCGGGTACGGGTTCGCGTCGAACAGGCGAACGGCACATGGCTGATCACAGAGTTGACACCGGTATGAGTGCCGGCGCACAGAAAGGTGGAGCAGATGGGCGTTGAGGTCTCGGTCGAGGGATTGACCAAATCATTTGGTTCGCAGCGGATCTGGAGAGATGTGTCGTTGACGCTGCCGAAGGGTGAAGTCAGTGCTCTCCTCGGTCCGTCCGGTACCGGTAAGTCGGTCTTCCTGAAGTCGCTGATCGGTCTGCTGCGGCCCGAGCAGGGC
>NZ_NPFW01000001.1 GCF_002259405.1 Rhodococcus sp. 14-2483-1-2
AGCCACACCCGCGGCCAGATCGTCACCGCCCTACGACTGCTCGAACGCAAACAAGTCACCCTCCCACCCAAGAAACACGGAAACATCCCCCTATGAGCGGCGAAGCGAATCATGACGCAGTGAGCGCAGAAGCGAATCATGACGAAGCGAACGACGAAGCGGTCTCCGCAACCCCCGCTGCCGTTCGTGTGGTGAAGGGCAATCCGAGCGACGAGGAACTCGCCGCGCTGGTGGCTGTTCTGACCGCTGCGCAGGGCGGATCGGAGTCGGCGGGCGATTCTCGTCCTCGCGAGCTCTGGGGTTCGCCGGAGTTGCTGCATCGCCGATTCGCACCTCAATCGGCGTATTCGTATGCCGCATCGGGCCGTCACCCACGGTGACGGTGCAGTCCTCCGACGCTGCGCCGGGGCCTGTTCGTCTGGTCCTGGCGTCGGCGTCGCCTGCGCGCCTGTCGGTACTGCGTGGTGCCGGGGTGGAGCCGATCGTCCGAGTGTCGGGTGTCGACGAGGATGCGTTGACTGCAGAGCTCGGACCGTCGGCGTCTCCGGAAACGGTGGTCACGGAATTGGCTCGAGCCAAGGCTGCCGCAGTGGCCGAGACGTTCACGGATTCGACCGAGGATCTGGTGATCGTCGGCTGCGATTCGATGCTGGCCATCGGCGGGGAGCTGCACGGAAAGCCGCATTCAGTCGAGGTGGCGCGCGAGAGATGGCAGTCCATGGCGGGGAACAGCGGCGAATTGCTGACCGGCCACGCTGTGCTCCGAGTGACCGACGGAGTGGTCGTGGCGCAGGCTGCAGCGCACAGTTCGACAGTCGTGCATTTCGCGACGCCGTCTTCGGTCGACCTCGAGGCCTACCTCGACTCCGGTGAACCGTTGTCGGTGGCGGGGGCGTTCACGCTGGACGGGCTCGGCGGCTGGTTCGTCGACCGCATCGAGGGCGATCCGTCGTCGGTGATCGGGATAGGCCTACCGCTGGTGCGCACCCTGCTCACTCGTGTGGGTACGTCCCTGGCCGCGCTGTGGGACAGAAGCCCGTCCTGACCCTTGCGGCTCCGCCGGCCGCAGGGCCGCCGGAGCCGATTCCTGCTCTCAGGGCAGCAGGTCGATCAGTTCGCGAGCCCACTCCTCGGCCATGGTCTTCGGCCTGATGTTCGACGAGCTGTCGTGCCGAGCATGAGTACCGACCTGCTTGCCGCCGAGCTCGGTGAGCTTCTCTGCGATGATCTCGCCGCCGCGGTTGAAGGTGTCCTCGTAGACCCGGTCGCCGAGACCGAACACCGCGAACTGCAGTCCGGCCAGGTCCGGCGCGTCCTCGACGAGTGCTTCGAAGAAAGGTTCTGCACCGGTGGGGAGCTCTCCGTCTCCGTAGGTGGAGCAGATGACCACGTGGAAGTCGTCGGTGTCGATATCGGACACCTCGTACTCGAGCATGTCGCGTACCTCGGCGTCATGATCGCTGAGGACGTCCGCAATCTTGTCGGCGACCTCCTCGGCCGTACCGGTCTCGGACCCGAACAACACGACCACTGCCATGGATCGCTCCCCTTTCTCACACCTGCCCGAACACTCGAACAGTCGGAAAGCATAGCCTCACCGGCGATCCGGTCGAAAATCCGTCCTCGCCCGCAGTTGTGACTTGTCTCGAGGTCACCAGAATTCCGGCGTCAGGCCCCATCGATCGAACTCCGCCTCGACCAGCCCTCTCAGGTGTTCCTTGCTGGGAAAGCTGTCCGGATCGAGCCCGGTGACGCACAGGGTTGCGCGTTCGCCCGATTCGTTCCACCAGGCACTGACGCCACCGCCGGTGCGGCGCAGCAAGGCCACATCGGTGTTCTGCGTGATCGACCTCATCGCCACCGCGGTGGCGTCGACACCACCGATGGTGCGCAGTGCGACACCTCTGGCACCGAGATTCGAGCACAGGCACAGCGGTGCCGAGCCCGACGCGGCGAGTTTGGCCACGATCGCGTCGGGCAGCAACTGCATCAGCGGTTTGAGGAGCTCGAACGTCGTCGTGACCGTGCGATCGGCCTGGGTTCTGAATGCCTGCTTGCTCGACGCTCGAATTGCTCCGAGATCGTCGAGATACGCCGCTCCCGGGTCGACGTGGATCGAGACCCCGGACGTCGCGTTGGCCCGCCGATCTCCCGCGGTCCTGGTGCTGACCGGGAGGGCGACGCGTACCCGGTCCTCCACTCCGACTCGGCCGCTCCCGGTCAGGATCCCGAGCACCACCGCGACCAGGAGGCTGTTGGAACTGCCGCCTTTGTTCGCCGCGGCAGCAGACCACTCGGCGGACAGGCAATCGACGACGACGGTGCTCGGCCTCCATGCCCCTTCCGCAGGCGCGACGATCACACGCGGACGGTCAGGGCCTGCACCCGTGCCGTCCGGTGTTCCCTCGCTCGGCTCGGCGGACGCCGTGGTCCGTGCCCGTATCGCCTCCACCGCAGTGCGGCCGAGCACTCGGGCCGCACCCGAGAGCGCCGCACCGACGCGGCCGAGACCATCGGACAGATCGGCGCGGGTGATCGCCGCCGCGGACTCGGAACCGTGATCGAGCCCGACGCGTGCGAAATCGTCGGGGACTGCGTGTCCGGCCAGCGCGGCCGCGGCCGCGGAGGTGAGGGCACCGCCGTCGCCGACGACGTGAGAGCCGACCAGCGACACGACCGTCCCGCCTTCTGCCACCGAGGTGGCCGACAACCGCCACGCCGGTCCCCCGATCGGGTCCAGCGTCACCGCGGCCTCGTCCTCGATCCACCTGTCGACCGCCGCGCGGGCGATCGGTGATCCGATGACCACGGGATCGGCGGGTCGACGCGCTGCTGTCCAACTGTCACGGGCTCCGGGCACCCGGGCCCGCCGAACCGATCGATCGATGGGGCCTGCGGCGAGCAATTGCCACATGGATCGGAGCGCGTCCGGTGCGACGGCGCGGTCGAACCGCCAGACGATCTGGTTCACCACGGGTACCCCGAGAACGCATTCCATGCGGAGGAACAGGTCGTCGTCGTACGTCAGTCTTTCCACTACGCGAGACTATCGCTGCACGAGTGCGGACGCAGGTGGGCCGCAAATGTGTTTCCCGCCATATGTTTTCCGAACCGGACTGGAACGGGCAGGACTGATAGGTTGAGGACGTTTTCCACGCCGACGCGACTGCGAGTAACCCTATGAAGTTCGTGATGCCATTCAACGGCAGTCGCGGTGACGTGACGCCGGGTATCGCACTCGGCGTCGAACTCGCGGATCGCGGACACGACGTGGTGTTCGGCGCACCGCCCAACCTGCTGGACTTCGCTCGCGCGAAAACAGCTGAGTCCGAACGCGTCAGCGTGGTCTCGTTCGGGCCCGACACCCAGCGCCTGTTGGAGTCGGAGTTGATCAGAGTGCGCATCAAGTCGCGTAACCCGCGGACCAGGATGGCGGCACTCGCGGAACTGGCCAATCACGGCTGGGATCAGATGTCCGCCGAACTCGAGCAGATGGCCCAGGATTGCCACGGAATCGTCACCGGTTCACTGGGGCAGGAGATGGCGTTCAACATGGCGGAGTCTGCCGGCAATGCCTTTGTGGCACTGCACTATTGCCCGCTTCGACGCAACGACGTCGTGCCCGTGACCCCGGGGGCCACGTTGCCGGGATACGTCAACCGATCGATGTGGGCGCTGGCGGAATCGATGCGCTGGAAGTCCATGAAGGCTCGCGAGAACGCGCAGAGAGTGTCCCTGGGCCTGGCACCGACCCGCAGTTCGCTGCCCGTTCGATCCGAACGCTACGGCGGAGTGGAGATTCAGGCCTACGAGTCGGCACTGTTCCCCGGGCTCGCCGAACAGTGGGGCCCGCAGAGGCCGTTCGTCGGATTCCTGGGGCTGAGCGGCGCTCGCGTCGACGTCGATCCAGCACTGGAGACATGGCTGCAGGCAGGGTCCGCGCCGGTGTACTTCGGATTCGGCAGTATGCCCGTTCCCGATCCGACGGCACTGTTGCGCATGATCGAGAACGTGACCGGACGGCTGGGCGTGCGCGCTCTCGTCTGTGCCGGCTGGAGTGACCTGGTCGGTGCCGATTCTGGTGCTGCCCAGTCGAACTCGAACATCATGATCGTCGAGTCGGTCGATCACACGAGCATTCTCCCGCGATGCCTGGCTGCGGTCCACCACGGTGGCGCGGGTACGACGGCTGCAACGGCGCGGGCCGGACTGCCGACACTCGTCTGCTGGTTCAGCGCCGATCAGCCGTTCTGGGGAGCCGCGCTGCGCCGGATCGGAGCCGGAACCAGCACGAAGTTCTCGACGCTGACCGAATCCGTTCTGCAGCAAGGCATTGCCGATATCACTACCGACCGTGCCAGGCAGGCGGCACGCCGACTCGCAGACGCCGTTGCCCCGACCGCAACAGCGGTGGCCGCAGCTGCCGACATCACCGAGGCGGCTGCGCGGAACCGCTGAGGCACTCACCAGAAGCGCGCGGTCAGTTCCCAACGATCCAGGGCCTCCGCCAGGTGGTCACGCAGCGCCTGGTCATCGACGAATCGATCGGGATCCATGGCGTGGACGGTCACGGTGACGCTCGCGTCCGTCTCGCATACCCACGCAGTCAGGCCACCGTCCAACGATCGCGCGAACGCGGCGTCGGCACCCGCGAAGGTCGCTCTGCCCGACACGGCCCGAGCTCGAATGCCGGCCACCGTGGTGAAGACCTCGGGCAGAACACCCAGGTTCGACGCCAGCCCTTCCGCGCCGTCACGCGGTTGCGGAACACGCGCGACCACGGCGTCGGGCAGCATCTGCACGAGAGCCTGCGAGATGCCTGCGGGTGGTAGACCGGCAGCCTGCCTCGCGGCGAAGGCGGTGAACGCCGCCTTGCTGGCTGCCCGGATCGTCGACAGATCGCGGTCGGCCGCGTCGGTGATGGGGACCTCGATCTTGACGATCTTGGTGGCGTTGGATCGAGTGTCGTCGACGGTGCGATCGCTGACCGGCAACGACCACTGCACCGAGTCTCCGATCGAGGCTCGCCCGGCCTGCAACGAGGCAGCCGTGAGGACCGCGATGAACAGGGAATTCGACGTGCCACCCCATCGCTGGGCGGCGGCCTTCCAGGCACCTGCATCCACCTCCGCCACCGCGTGAGGCGATACCCAGGCGGCGTCCACCGCCCCGGCCGTCGGCTGCGAACGAGTCGGCCGCGAGCGCGGGACAGCTGCGTCCGGACCGGATCGGGCGGGAATCGGGAGCGCGGACGCAGCGGTGTTCACCAACCAGCCTGCAACGGACCGCACCTGGTCCGCGGCGTCTCGCAGGTCCGAGGCGATGGCCGCGATGCCGCCCGTGCTCGGAACCGGCCGAGATTGTTCGGACGGAGAATTCGCAGCAACGAACGCGGCGATCAGAGCGCCGCCGTCGGCGACCATGTGCGAAGCGACCAACGACAGCACCGTCCCACCGTTCGTCAACGGTGCCGCCGACAGCCGCCAACCGAGACCGGTCTCGGGATCGATGTCTCGATCGATGCGACCGTCGGCCCAGGCCGACACTTCGGTGGATTCGATGAAGTCTGGGTGAAAATCCAGTGAATGGGAGACGTTCGATGCCACCCATCGATCGCGGGCAGTAGGCACCGTCGACGCGACCACTCGGCGCGCGAGCAGACCGTCGGACAGGTTGTCCCGTAGTTTTTCCAGGTCCACTCGCTGGACGGATTCGTCGAACCACCACAGGAACTGGTTGTAGACGGGATATCCGATGCCGTGATGCATTCGCAAGAATAGGTGATCGGCAAATCCAATTCGAGTCACGCGCCGAACCTACTACATCGAGGAAACAGGGGCGGTGGTGTCAATTCGCCACCATCAATGCATTCACATTCGGCAATACATGTACGGAAAAGGGGTCGGATGCACAGAAAAGGGTCCCGATTGTGTCCCGCACCATGTTCGGGCCGTTCAGTGGCGTGGGTCGTGTGTGGACCTCCGACACCGATCGCACCACACTCCGACTGTGATCTGTCATCACTATGACCAGCAAAATCAGTGATCCGATCGTAGGATACGACAATCGGACACACCGCCGACTGCTGATCGGAGCCCGGTGGGTCAAGACGTTCGGCAGTGAGAAGAATTACTTTTACGCGTCGCGAAATAATTTCACTTACGCCCTATCGTGTGTGCTGAACTCACTTCGGGTCGACGGCAATGACGTTGTTCTTTCAATGCGGAAAGCAGCAATCCAACAGCAAGCAGATAAACGACCGGTCCGCTGCACGAACACCGCTGACAGGTTTACACGATCGACTCGACCGTAATCGAACGTGCGAATACGAACCGACGCCGCACACCGCTGACCGAGCCCGGAACGGAAGAGGACTCCCATGGAATACACCGAACTCGCCGACTACCCCCTCCCCGCCGGTCGCCTGACCGAGTGGGTCCCCCGCGTCGACGACGACCGTTGGGCACCGGACCCCCGTGGGCTGTCGTTCACACACCAGGACCATTGCGAGCGCAGCGCACCGGGCTCGTGGATCGGCACGGTGTTCGAGATTCATCGCCGCTACGACGTCGAGGCGGTGCGCGCAACCATCACCGCATACATGGGCCGTCACGAGGCATTTCGCACAAAGGTTCGGCGCGACGAGGAATCCGGTTCCTGGCTGCGCTACACCGCACCGACAGATGCGGTGCAGGTGATCGACCGGGCGCACACCGAACCCCGGACCGAGACTCAGGTCTTCAGCCATCTGCACTCCTGGTTCGGCGAAACCGTGTCCCCGACGGCATGGCCGCACTTCGTCCTCGCCACCATCGAACCGGACGATGCCTCACGCGCTCTCTCGAACGGTCCAGGAGAGTCGTTCCTGCTCGCGTTCGCCGCCGACCATTCGGTGATGGACGCTTACAGCCAGATCTATGCCATCAACGAGATCGACCGGCTCTACGCACACGCTCTCGAAGGCATCGACCCGGAGTTGCCCGAAGTAGGCAGCTACGTCGACTTCAGCCAGTCCGAGAGGACTCTCGGCGAGACGCTGACCGGTGACCACAGCGCCGTACGGACGTGGCAGGACTTCCTGGCCGTAGAGGACGGACGCTTTCCCGCGTTTCCGCTTCCGGTGTCGGTCGACCGTGCGCTCACCGGCACCGAACCGGCCGCGCAGAGCAGCATCTCGTCCTGGCTGCTGACCTCCGATCAATCGGACGCCTTCAACGCCGCATGCCGCGCAGGCGGGTACAACATGCAGGCCGGAATACTCGCTGCTCTGGCGCTGACGAACGTCCGCCTGTCCGGCCGCACGACGTTGCGCACCGTGATGCCGATGCACACCAGGGACGAACAGAAGTGGGCCGCGGCGGTCGGCTGGTACGTCGGAATTCTGCCGATGGAGATTCAGCTCGACAACGCTCGCACGTTCGGGGAGGCGCTCGAGGCTGCGGCGACTGCAGGCGCAGCCAACAAGGGGTTGGCTCGGATGCCGTACTCCAAGATCGCCCAGATCCTCGAGTCGACGGAAATTCCCCGATTCGTGGTGTCGTACATCGATCTTCGGTTCCTCCCGGACGCCGAGCAGTGGCAGGACCGTAAGGGTAGGGCTCTGCGGAGCAACTGCCACGCCGACGACGAGGTCTACTTCTGGGTCAACCGGACGCTGCAAGGGCTCAACATCTCCGCACGATTCCCCAGCTCGGACGTCGCATCCACCAACGTCCACCGTTTCATCACCGAGTTCGTCGCGGTGTTGACGGCAGTGATCGACTCCGACCGCAGTACCGATACGGTGCTCACGTCGGCCGCTCGGTCGGTGACAGTCGCCGCAGAGTGAGCGATGGAATCGGCCCGCGGCCCGTATCGAGGAGGATGAAGCGACGATGATCATCACCGCCATGGGTAGATGGAATCCCGCTCCCGGCCGGCTGTTGGAGTGGCACCCCACTTCGGCGGCCCGGGCGAGTGCCGAAGCGGCACCTGTCGATTCGACTCCGGCCTCGTTCCTCCAGGAGGACCATCTCAAGGCTGCGTGGGCGGCCCGCGAACGCGGCGACCTTCATACCGCGTACACCGGGGTGGCAACCGAACTCGACGGTGACGTGGACACCGATGCAATGAGCCGCGCACTGGCCGCCTACGTATTGCGCCACGAGGGTCTTCGATGCTGGTTCGAGGTCGAGGGAAACGACGTCGTTCGGCGTCTCGCCCCACCCGAGGTCGCAGCATTCGAGGTGACCGACGCCGGAGAAACCACGGACGACGACGAATTCCAACGCTACGTACGTGGGCGCTTCTCGTCCGAGGCGACCGCGGACGCCTGGCCCGGATTCGTCGTCGGTGTCGTGGCCAGGCCCGGCAGCTTCACCTTGTACTACGGCGCAGATCACGCATTCACCGACGGCGGCTCGCAGGCGTTGGTCATCAGCGAGTTGGCCGATCTGTACGCACTCGAGACCGGCGCGGACGTACCGGCTCCCGCAGAGGCAGGTAGCCATCTGACCTACGCCGCCGACGAGCGGGCTCGGGCCGCGACGTTCACGGCCGATTCTCCCGAAATCGCGGCCTGGCGAGACATTTTCACCCGACACGACGGCCGCATGCCTCGGTTCCCACTCGACCTCGGACTCGCGCCCGGCGAGAAAGCTCCGGTTCGCATCGTCGAACGCCACCTGTTGAGCAAGGAACCGACTGCTGCATTCGACGCCGCATGCAAGGCCGCCGGGGCCCGGATGAGCAGCGGCATCTTCGCCGCCGTCGGGATCACCGACTTCGAATTGGCCGGAACCACCGACTACTTCGGGATCACCGTGCTCAGTACCCGGCACCACGGTGACTACGGACAATCCCAGGGGTGGTTCGTCAATTTCGCTCCGGTCGCGTTCGAGGTGGCAGGAAACGACAGGTTCTCCGACGTCGCGGCCGCAGCCCACCGAGGATTCGAGCAGGCCAAGCAGATCGCGGAGGCCCCGGTGCACGCCGTACTGGGCGCTCTGGCCGCCGACGGCACTCTCGGTAGCGAGTTGGCAGTGAGTCCGAACATGCTCTCGTACATCGACTTTCGCTGGTTCCCCGGCGTCGGGCGAGATGCGGACACACGCGCCGAACATTTCACCGGCGAGGGTTCGACTTCGAACGCGTCGATGTGGATCAACCGAGACGGTGAACACCTGTATCTGGTGGCCCAGACCCCCGACACCGACGTTGCCGCCGCAGCGGTGAAGCGGTACCACGATCATCTGGCACACGTCCTGGAAACCATTGCCCGCGACGGTGATTACAGCCTGACGCCCGGCGATCTCGTTCAGGAGGCGGCCGGTGCGGGTCACCTCGATCACTGAGTACACCCCACGCGCGGGTGCAGTCGTCGAGTTCACCGCCGTCGTCACCGGGAATCCACAGCCGTCACCGGTTCCGCCGTCGTTCAACCAGCAGTTCCACCTCGGTGATCTGGACGAGGCCGAGCGCGTCTGGATAGCCGGAGCCTTCGAAGTGCAGGGCAACCTCGATACCCGAGCACTCGGGTGGGCCTTCGAGCACCTGATCGACCGCCACGACACTCTGCGCAGTTCCTTCGTTCGCGGGGTGGACGGAGTAGCGAGAACGCTCTACGAACCGGGTGCAGTCGAGATGAGGCAATCCACTCGAACCGCCTTCTCGTCGGCGTCGACGCTCCGGGATCACCTCCGAAGCACGCTCGAACTACATTGCGATGCACGACGATTCCCGTCGTACACCTGCCTCGGAATCGATCGGCCGGATACCTCGACGATCCTGTGCGCTTTCGACCACTCCAACGTCGACGCCATGTCGATCGCAGTGGTTGTCGACGAGATCCACACCCTGTACGACGCCTACCGCCGCTGCCCGCCGAACCCGGCGACGGACCTGCCTCCGGTCGGTGGGTTCGTCGAATACTGCCGCGTCGAAGCTACCCGGCCGCTCGTCGATGCCACGGACGAGCGCATGGTGCGGTGGTCGAACTTTCTCACCGAGTGCGGGGGCACCACACCGCGTTTCCCACTCGACCTCGGCGTCGCCGAAGGTGAAACCGCGCCTCAGGCAACGACTGTCACCCGCTTGCTCGACGCGCAGCACACCCTCGACTTCGAGCAGCTCTGCGCCCGTTCCGGAGCCGGAATGTTCGCCGGTGTCGTCGCTGCGATCGCACAGGCCTGCGCCGGCATCGGCGGACCGAGCCGCGTGCCGTTCCTGTTCCCGTTGCACACCCGCCATCAGCAGCAATTCTCGCGTGCACTGGGCTGGTTCACCACCAACGCTCCCATGACCGTGGAGGTCGAACGCGACCTCGCCGACACGATCACCGCGGCCCACACCGCGTTTCGCGCGGCACTACCGTTGAGCAGCGTTCCGATCCCCCAGGTACTGAACAACCTCGGTGACGCGTTCACCCTGTCGCGTCGAGACGTGTTCATGGTGTCCTACATCGACTACACCAAGATCGGTGGCCACGAACGCTTCGACCGAACCGATGCACACCACATCAGCAATGCCACGGTGTCCGACGATGCACAGTTCTGGGTCTCCCGCACCGCATCGGGCCTGGCAATGCGGTCACGATTCCCCGACACTGCAACGGCACACTCGGTGATGGATGCGTTCACCGCGGAACTCGTCGCTCTCATGCGGACCTCGGCAGCGAAAGCCGAGAACGCTGCACTGACGCTCTGAGACCCCACTGAAGTCATTCCGCAGGCTCCACTCCCGCCGTAGAAGTCATTCCGCAGGCTCCACTCCCGCCCCGCGACAGAGGTTCCGCATAGGATCGACAGTGCAGACCGTTCACCCCCGGGCGGGCCGCCAGCCGAATATCTTCCGTAGGAGCCGATACGTGCCTGTACCAACCGATTCCAACGCAACGTTCGCCGACTACGCGCATCCGGATCGTCTCGTATCGACCGAATGGCTGTCCGCTCATCTCGGTACCCCCGGCCTTCGCGTCGTCGAGTCCGATGAGGACGTGTTGCTCTACGACGTCGGCCACATTCCCGGCGCGGTCAAGATCGATTGGCATCTCGACCTCAACGATCCGGTCACCCGCGACTACATCGACGGCGAGCAGTTCTCGAAGCTGATGAGCCGCAAAGGCATCTCCAGAGAAGACACCATCGTCGTGTACGGCGACAAGAGCAACTGGTGGGCCGCGTACGCACTGTGGGTCTTCACTCTGTTCGGACATCAGGACGTCCGTCTCCTCGACGGCGGTCGCGACGCCTGGCTGTCGGAGAACCGCGACACCACCCTCGACGTGCCCGAGTTCCCCGCAACCGACTACCCGGTGATCGAACGCGACGACGCGCCCATCCGCGCGTTCGCCTCCGACGTCCTCGGCTCGCTCGGAACGGTGCCGTTGATCGACGTTCGCTCCCCCGCCGAGTACACCGGCGAGCGCACCCACATGCCGGACTACCCGGAGGAAGGTGCATTGCGCGGAGGTCATATCCCCACCGCCGTGAGCATTCCGTGGGCCAAGGCAGCCGCACCGGACGGACGCTTCCGTTCTCGGACCGAGCTGGACGAGATCTACTCCGACACCTCCGCCACCGACGACGTGATCGCGTACTGCCGCATCGGCGAGCGTTCGAGCCACACCTGGTTCGTGTTGACCCATCTGCTCGGGTACCAGTCGGTTCGCAACTACGACGGCTCGTGGACCGAATGGGGCAACGCCGTTCGCGTTCCGATCGCCAAGGGCGAGGAGCCCGGATCGGCTCCGGCCGCTCGATGAGCGCCCTGCCGGAATCCCTGGCCGAGATCGTCGAAGACTTCGCCGCGGTGGAGGGTCAGGACAAGCTGCAGCTACTGCTGGAGTTCAGTCGCGAACTGCCTCCACTGCCGGACCACCTTGCGCAGGACGCGATGGAACCGGTGCCGGAGTGCCAGTCTCCCCTGTTCCTGTCGGTGGATGCAGGCGATCCGGCGCGGGTCCGGCTGTACTTCAGCGCCCCGCCGGAAGCTCCGACCACGCGGGGATTCGCCTCGATCCTGGCGCAGGGTCTCGACGGTCTCGGCGCTCAGGAGATCCTCGACGTACCGGACGACTTCTACTCGGCTCTCGGGCTGAGCGACGCGGTCAGTCCGTTGCGACTGCGCGGAATGTCGGCGATGTTGGCGCGGATCAAGCGTCACCTGCGTTGACGGGCGACGGCTCCGGTAGCGCGCCGTCGTCTTGATCGATACAACGGGTCGTCGTTAGACTCCGCGGCAGGGCCGCAAGGGCCCTGTCCCCCGATGCGTACGACGAAGGTTGGTTGCTGCCGATATGGAGTTCACGGAGTTGGCGGACTACGCGGTTCCCGCGGGCACGCTCACCGAGTGGATACCCAGCGTCGGCCCGCAGGCCCGCACTCCCGAGGCCGCAGGGTGGCATCCCGACGCCAGGCCGACGTCCTACGTCCACGAGGCGCACCTTCGTACGAGCCTGAGCAGTCCTCGTCGCGGTCGTGAATCATGGCTCGGCGCGGCCTTCGAGATCGCAGGCCCCCTGAACAAGCCGGCGTTTCGCCAGGCAGTTCTGAACTGGATCGACCGGCACGAGGCGATGCGTTCGAGCGCGTCGATCGACGAGGTGACGGGCGAGATGACGCGGGTGACGGCCGCGCAGGGTGCCATCGACATCTGGCAGGTCGAGCAGGAACGGTGCGCGCAATCGAGCGAGGTGTTCGAGCATCTGCAGTATCTGTTCGACGAGTTCACCTCACCGCTGATCTGGCCCGCCTACGCATTCGTGACTCTCGAACCGGTGGACGAGACGCGTCCGGTCACCGTGTTCTTCGCAGCGGATCACTCGATCATCGACGGTCTGTCCACGGTTCTGGTCGCCCACGAGATCGCTGCGCTGTACGGAGAAGAACTCGGTGGCGCTCCTGCCGGTCTGTTCGAGGCCGGCAGCTACCTCGACTTCGGGTCCTCCGAGCGCGAGAGGAACGCAGAGCTGGAACACTCGCACGACGCAGTGAGGATATGGCGAGATTTCCTCGTCGACGGCGA
Organism: Rhodococcus sp. 14-2483-1-2; assembly: GCF_002259405.1. GTDB lineage: Bacteria > Actinomycetota > Actinomycetes > Mycobacteriales > Mycobacteriaceae > Rhodococcoides. The sequence continues at coordinate 13,003 of NZ_NPFW01000001.1, forward strand.
GGGTGAGCTACCGGCCTTTCCACTCGACATCGGCGATCCGAGCCCGGACGATCTGCCGCAGGGCGGATTGTCCGCGTGGGTGCTCGATCCCGATCAGGCCGACTCGTTCTCGGTCGCGTGCCGCAAGACCGGACACAGCCTGTTCGCCGGGTTGCTCGCAGTGCTCGCCCTCACCGGCTCCGAACTGGGCGGCGGCACTCGTTTTCGCACGGTGACTCCGGTCCACACTCGCGACGAGCCCCAGTGGGCCTCCGCACTGGGCTGGTTCGTCGGACTGTGTCCTATCTCTTTCGACATCGCCGGTGCGGATTCGTTCGGCTCGGTGGTCGCGGCGGCCTCGGCCGAGGTGAAGAAGACCAAACCGATCGCCCGCGTTCCTCTCGATCGTGTGTTCACCACTCTCGGCTATTCGGCCCGCCCGCGTTTCGTCGTCTCGTTCATGGATGTGCGGTTCGCGCCTGCCGCCGAACACTGGCCGGACTGGAACGCCCGAGCGTTGCGCAGTAAGCAGTACCAGCACGACGTGTACATCTGGATCAACCGAACTCCGCAGGGAATCAACATCGCGGCTCGCTATCCCAACACCGAGCAGGCGACCGCGCGGGTTCACGAGTACATAGGTGCCTTCCGGAAGCTGTTGACCGATGTGGCGAACACCGGCACCGCCCGAATCCCTCGTGCGGACGACGACCGATCCGAAATCGGACATACCGACACCGGACAGATCGCTACCAATCAGTAGCTCACTGCGGCTCGCCGCCGATCCGCTGCAGCTGTGCGGACCGATTGCAGCGATGACAGCGCCGGTGCTTAGACTCCGACGTGACGTTCGTAACGAAGCACGCGAGAAATACATCTGTAGGAGGCTCAGTGCCCAGCCATGCCAGTGCTCAGATCACCAAGGTTCTTGTCGCCAATCGTGGTGAGATCGCGGTGCGGGTGATCCGGGCGGCCGCCGATGCCGGGTTGGCCAGTGTCGCTGTGTATGCCGAGCCCGAT
>NZ_NPFW01000007.1 GCF_002259405.1 Rhodococcus sp. 14-2483-1-2
GTCCCCGCCGCCCCCAGTCCCCGCAAATGCGCGCGCGTTTGCCATCCGCGCGCGATTTCGCGCCCGATCACCTCGCTATTCCGCGCGCACCTGACGAATGCGCGCGCGTTTGCCCCCCTGCCCCCCGCCGACGCGGTCGGCTCACTTACTCGGCGAGTCCTCTTCCGTCACCGAATCCGGCTCATCGTACGTGACGGTGATGTCCTGAAATCCCTTGTTGCGCTGCGCTTCTGCCTGGCCGGTGTAGGAGTTCTTGTCACCCTCGGTGAGTTCGACGTTGTCGGTGAACGGTGTCAACAGTGCCCGGGGATGTAGGTGGTCGACGCGTACGGCGTTGATTTCGATGCACAGCACGATCAGCACAGACGAGACGTAGAGAAAACCGAGCAGACCGAGGACTATCGCGAAGATGCCGTTGCTGGCGCTGGCATTGCCGACGACATAGCGAATGTAGATGCCGCCGAACGATTGCAGCGCCTGCCAGATCACGGCGGCGATCGCGGCACCGGGCAGAACCTCGCGCACGCTCAGGGCGCGAGCGGTCCCGATTCGGAACGCAGCGGTGAAGACCACGGCGTTGACCACGACCGCTCCGACGAGTGCCAGTGCACCGCCGGCAAACCCGAACACGCCCGAGGATGCGACTCCGTTGAGAACGGTCAGGCCGATGATGGCGGTGCCGACGGTACTGAGCAGCAGCAGCCCCCGCAGCCGACCCTTGATCGGATCCGGTTGTTCGTTTCGCGGGACGGACCATGCGGTGTTCATCGCGTACTGCGCGGCCAGTGACACCCCGAGTCCGCCGTACAGCGACCCCACCACGCCGATGACGATGGCCGTTGTTCCGCCGCTGAGTCGATCCGGCTGACCGAGTTGATCACCGATGACGGGGATCTGGCTCATTGCCGAATCGATGATGCGGGTCTGCAGTTCCGGGTCACCGGCCAGAACGATTCCCAGCACGGTGGTGAAGAGCAGCAACAACGGAAACAACGACAGGAACGAGTAGTACGCGATGAGAGCCGCGAGATATCCACCTCGGTCGTCGAGAAACTTGTACAGAACCGCGAGCGGGAAACCCGCCGACGGGTGTCTGCGCTGAAAGCTGTCCACCTTGCCGACCATCATCGATCGAATGTATCCGCCGCGCCGCTGCTGGAAACGTTGCCCGCGCACGTATCCTGTGTGACCCAGATCTCAGCGACCCGGCGTGCGCTTTTCGGTTCGAGCCTCGACCAACTTCTGACACCGCACGAAACGAGAAGGGAACTCACATGAGCTTCATCGACAAGGCCAAGAACGCTGCAGAAGATGCCATCGGCAAGGCCAAGGAAGTTGTGGGCGACGCCACCAACAACAAGGACCTCGAGGCCGAGGGCAAGAAGGACCAGGGTTCGGCAGGCGTGAAGAAGGTCGGCGAGAACATCAAGGACACCTTCAAGTAGGTCGCATTCGCGAGGGCCGTCGATCTCCGGATCGACGGCCCTCGCTGCATTCTCGGGTGTCGCTGCCGATGCACTTCGGTTCTAGGTACAACCTCCTGATGACAACGTATAAAGTGCACGGAGTCGACATTGTCGGCCGATACGGGCGTCCAGCAGAAGGCGTGTTCGTGGATCTCTCCGGCGAAGGCGGCGGAGGTCTTGTGCGAGAGGACTCTCTGAATGTCGCAACCATCGACCGGTGTACAGCTTCCCGGGTCTTCCCCCGCATCGTCGCTCGCCGAATTCGCGCGCTCCCTGCGCGACACTCGTCGGTCGATGCCGGAGACGGTGAGCGAGATTCTGCGCACAGCGATCCGGCTCATCCCGGGCGCGACCGTGGGATGTGTCACCACGGTGCGCAAAGGCGTGCGTACCGTCGTAGCGTCCACCGACCCCCTTGCCGAGAAGCTGTGTCGGCTTCAGTACGAGCTCGACGAAGGCCCGATTCCCACCGAGGTTCGCCACTTCGACGTCGTCGTATCGCACGACCTCACGGCGGAACCGAGATGGCCGGAGTTCGCGGTTCTGGCCGTGAAAGAGGGCTTCAAGTCCTTGGCGGCGTTTCAGCTCTTCAGCAATGCCGATGACCTCGGTGCGTTGATTTTCTACAGCGGCGAGCAGGGGGCCTTCGACGCCGACGCGGTCGAGATCGGCGAAGCCCTCGCAGCGCATGCCGCCATCGCGATGCTCAGCGCCCGCGACAACGAGCAGTTCCGGACCGGCCTGGCCAGTCGAGACATCATCGGCCAGGCCAAGGGCATGATCATGGAGCGCTACGACCTGGACGCGGTGCAGGCGTTCGATCTTCTGGCCAAGCTGTCACAGCAACAGAATCTCCCTCTGCACCGTGTGGCTCGTGACCTGGTGGAGACCGATCACCCGACGAACTCGACCTTCTGACGACCCGACGGGTTTCGATTCTCTGCTCACGAGGAATGGCTGTCAGTGGTATCGGCAGACAACACGCGATACCCGCGGGCGGTTATGTCGTTGAGACAACAGCGATCGACCGCTCGTCGCTACTGCTCCGGTTGGCACCTCGGACACCACCATGTCCGACGCCGATCGGGGTCACCGGGAACCTCCGCGACCACCCGAATCGACGTTCCACACCGCAGACACGGCTTTCCGGCTCGACCGGCGACCCAGTGCGCACGGCCCTTTCGTGTGTCTCCGGTGGTCACCTGCATCGCACCGGGAACTGTCGCCGAATGACGCATCGCTCGCTCGAGTAACGCGACCGATCTCTGCGCGTCGACATCACTCGACGGCGTCCAGGGCCACATCCCTCGGAGGAAGCAGAGCTCGTTCGCCCACAGATTTCCCGGCCCGGCGATCACCCGCTGGTCCAGCAACGTCGCGATGATCGGCCGCCGTCCCTGGGCGGCAATGTTGGCACTTGCGCGCTCGGCGTCGAACGTCGGATGCAGCGGGTCCGGTCCGAGATGCGCGATCAGCGCGTTCATGTCCCGCGTGTGTCCGTAGTCGACGACCGGCAGCAGAATTCCGTACGCCGTGGGCCCGTCGACCGTGGCGAGCCGGACGCGCACGTCGGGTCGGATGCGCTGCGGAATCGAGCGACCGGCCCGCACGACCGTCCACGATCCGCTCATCCGCAGATGCGTGTGCAGCGTGGTGTCGTCGTCGAAATCGGTGAGCAGATGTTTGCCGTGCGTCCGATGCGCGACGACGGTCCGGCCGGCCAGATTCTCCACTGCGTGCGCGGGCACCTGAAGCCTTCCGGCCCGCAACGATGCGCCGTCCAATGCTCGACGCAATCTCGCGGCCAATACGAACACGGTGTCACCTTCGGGCATGCGTGCTGTGTATCCCGGCTACGGAAAACGCAATCCGACGCCGCTCCTCACGGTGCAACCGACGACCGAAGGATGCCCGACGGCGTCGGCCGCAACACCGACGCGAGTTCCGCCAAGGGCACCGGCGCCTCGACGAGGGTCTCCCATGGATACTTCGCACCGGTGTCGTGCAGGAAGGCGACAGCCCGGTGGAGGTGACGAGGCTCGTAGTTGTGGATTCCGGTGATCGTCAGCCAGTTCCGCACCACTGCTTCGGGGTCGACGGCGATGGGTGCACCCGGCGCGACGGATCCGGCGAGCACGAGCCGCCCACCGATGTCGAGTCGCCCCAGGGCCGCCTGCACGGCCGAGGACGATCCGGAGAAGTCGATGGCCACATCCGTCCGTTCACCGTCGTCCTCCGCGGCCCCGAATACACGAGCTTGTCTCTGCCGCGCCGGGTCTCGATCGAGAACCGACACCGCTGCTCCTCGCTCGCTCGCCGCCGCGGCGGCGGTGACCCCCAGCATTCCTGCTCCGACGATCAGTACCCGTCGGCCGTCGACGACACCGGCGGCGTCGAGAGCGGCCATCACCGTCGCCGTCGCACACGCTGCGGGCGCGGCGACGGCGTCGGGCATGGTGTCGGGAATCCGGGCCACTGCGGTTCCGCGCGGGAGCACGATGTGTCGAGCGTAGGAGCCGCTGAGAACCCATGTGCTCTCGGCAGACTCGTGGCCCACCTTGCGCACGGACGAGCACTTGGCCGTGAACCCGCGGACGCATCGACTGCACCTGCCGCAGGGCACGGTCACCGACCAGACGATCCGATCCCCCACCTCCGCAGCCGACGTCGCGTCACCGACGGCAACCACACGACCGACGGCCTCGTGCCCGAGTACAGACGGGCACGCACCGTGTCGTCGCCCGGACACGGTGTGCAGGTCGCTGCCGCACACCGTGGCGAGGTCGACTCGCACCAGCAGGCCTCCCGGCTCGAGAGCGGGAATTCCTATGTCCCACATCTCGATCCCGCTCCCCGTCCAGACAGCGGCCTGCGTCAGACCAACAGTGATCTGATCCATCCGGAGATCCTTTCCACGATGTACACGACGACGAAGATGACGAGAACGATTGCACCGGCGACGTCGAAGTTCAGGGTACGAATCGACTCGAAGAGCAGGAAGCCGATACCGCCTGCACCGACTATCCCCAGGATCGTGGAGGTCCGAATGTTCACGTCGAGCAGATACAGGCTCGAACCGACCATCGACGGAATGGCCTGAGGAACAACGGCACTCAGAGTCCGGTTCCACCACCCGCCACCGACCGACGCCACCGCGTCGAGGGGACCGGGGTCGATCTCCTCGATCGCATCGGCGACGAGCTTGCCCAGGAATCCGACGGATCCGATGGCCAGTGCGCAGGTTCCCGCCACCGGACCCAGTCCGAGCGCTGCAACGAACACAACGGCGAGGATGAGTTCGGGGACGGCGCGAACCAGCAGGATCCAGGATCTCGCGACCCAGTACACCGCGGGATGCGGAGTTGCGTTGCGCGCAGCCAGGACTCCGACGGGTATGGACAGTACGATTCCGATTGCGGTGGCCACGACTCCGATGGCGACGGTCTGCACGGCGGCGTCGAACAGGTCCGCTCCCAGTGCGGAGAAATCCGGTGGGACCATTCGCCCGAACACCTCGACAGACGGTCCGATCCACGTCAGCAGCGACCGCGGATCCAGCTCGAGGACCACTAAGGACGCCACGACCGCGACGACGAGCACGGCCGACGCCCCGATTCGCATCAGTCGATCGCGCTGTGGGCCTGCCGCGGACGGCACCAGCAGCATGCGGCGAAGAGCCATCGCCGCCAATTCCATCGCGGCGATGATCACCAGGATCACCAGCACGATTCCGAGAGCACGCGGGTAGATCAGTCCGCGCAGAGCGTCCTGAAGGGCGAAGCCGATACCGCCTGCCCCGACGAAGCCGAGGACCACCGACATGCGCAGGTTGATGTCGATTCGATAGACGAAGGCTCCGATCCAGGCCGGAACAACCTGCGGAACAACGGCGTTGATCATCTCCCGGTAGTAACCGGCGCCAGCGGCACGGAGCGCCTCTCGCGGTCCCACATCGGTCTCTTCGATGGCGTCGGCGAACAATTTGCCGAGCATGCCGATGGAATGCAGTGCGAGCGCGAGGATGCCGGGCAGCACACCGATTCCCAACGCCCTGACGAACAGCACCGCGAACAGCAGATCCGGCATCGCCCGGCAGAAGGTGATGACGGCGCGAGCGATGCTGTACAGGATCGGGTGCGGCGAGGTGTTCCGCGCCGCGAGAAACGCCAGCGGTACCGAGACGATCGCGGCGAGCACAGTGCCCAGTACCGCCATGAGCAGTGTGTCGAGCGCGAGGGAGACGATCCTGCCGGTGTCGTCGACGCGGGGCGGCAGCATCCGCTCGAGTAGGTTGCCGACATCCTCCAGACCGTCGATCAAGGTCGTAGGCGCAAAGTCGATGTAGCCCGCCGAGAGCACGGTGAGAACGAGGGTGGCGACACCCAGCGCCGGGAACAACCATCGACGTCGCCGCGGATGATCCTGTACTGCAACGTTCGTGGGCTTCGGTTCCACGGTGACGGTCATGTCGGTGCCACCGTGGTCATGTTCCCTGGGTCGGGCGCGATCCTCTGATAGATCGGCATGATGTCCTCGCGCCGAAGACCGACGGCGGGGCGATCGAGCACCACCCGGCCGTCTCGCAGACCCACGAGGCGATGCGCCCAGCCGAGCGCGAGATCGACCTGATGCAGGGTGCACACCACGGTCAGCTTCTCTTCACTGCACACTCGCTGCAACAAGTCCATGACCACGCCTGCGTTCTCGGGGTCGAGTGAGGCGACGGGCTCGTCCGCGAGCACGATCCGCGGACGCTGCATCAGGGTTCGCGCGATTGCCACCCGTTGCTGCTGACCACCGGACAGAGTGTCGGCGCGGCGTTCGGCGAAGTCCGCCAACCCGACTCGGTCGAGGCACGCCCTGGCTTCCTCCCGCATCGCTTTCGGGTAGGTGAGCGCGCCGTAGCGCGGAATCGACAGGCGGCCGATGCCACCCACGAGTACGTTCTCGAGGCAACTCAACCGGCCCACGAGATTGAAGTGTTGAAAGATGAACCCGACGTCTCGGCGCAGTTCGCGTACTCGGCGCCGGTTCGCGAGGTCGACGCGAATGTCGAGTGCAGTGACGCTCCCCGAGGTGACGGGATGCAGACCGTTGATGCATCGCAGCAGCGTCGACTTGCCGGAGCCGGAAAGCCCGAGCAGTACCAGCATTTCACTGCGGTGCACGTCGAGGTTCACGTCCTGCAGCGCGGTGGTCGACCCGAACGTCTTGGTGACGTTGCGGACGCTGACCACCACGTCGCGCGGGTCCATCGGTGCGGATTTCATCAGCCCTGGCACTTCTCGGAACCGGTGACCTCGCATACGTGGCGCACGCCGTCGTAGTCGCTGTCCTGTGCCGGCACGACGCCCCAGGCGTCCTCGTCGGTGATGCGGCATTCCTCGGCGCAGATGCCGTCGGCGATGAAGGCATCCGAGTTCATGCCCTCGCTGAACACGTCCTGGAGTTTCGCGATGGCCTCGCTGCCGAGGTCGTTGTTGGCCGCGAAGAGCGATCCGGCGATCATCTCGGACTTCCACACCGTCTTGAGCTCACCCGGTGCGAGCTCGCCGTTGTCGATCATCGTGCGGTCGACCATGGTGTCGAATGCGAACCCGGCGTCGCAGTCACCGGCCTTGACTCCAAGTGCCGATGCGTCGTGCCCGCCCGCGTAGATCGGGGTCATGGCGGCGGAGATGTCTGCCTCCGAACCCGAGGTGATGACATCGTCCTCGATCAGTCCCGCTGTCGGATAGAGGAACCCGGAGGTCGAGCTCGGGTCGACGAAGCAGACCTTCTTGCCTGCGTAGTCGGCGAGACCGTTCACCGAGGCATTGTCCGAACGGGCGATTCCGTAGGACTGGTATCCGGGCGGACTTGCCTCGTCCTGAACGACGGCACCCAGCGGCGTCATGTCGGCTCCGTTGATTCCGGCAACGACGTAGGCGAAGGGACCGAAGAACGCGATGTCGACGTTGCCCGCGATCAAGCCCTCGACCACACCGGCGTAGTCCGAGGCCTGGACGAAGTCGACGGTCGCTCCGGTCTCGTTCTCGAGCCGCTCGATGACCGGGTCGTAGCTGGCTTTCAGATCCGTCGAGTTCTCGGCGGGAATTGCAGCGAGCGTGATGGTTTCGGGGAATCCCTGCTCGGTGGTGGCTCCCTCGGAGGAGCCCGAGCAACCGGCTACGACCAGAGCCGCGGCAGAGAGCACGGCTGCGGCGGTTCCGGCACGACGGCGAGAGGTGGTGATCATGGCATGGTTTCCGTTCGGTGACGTTCGAGTGTGGTGGTTGTTCGGGGCAGAGCTGTTCAGGGCAGAAGGACGGGCGGAAGGTCGGCGACGCTGTCGAGCACGTGGGTGGCACCCGCCTCGCGCAGCTGATTCTCGGAGTGAGCTCCGGTGAGCACACCGATCAGCAGAGATGCGCCGGCGCGGCGGCCGGACAGGATGTCGCTGGAGGTGTCACCGACGACGGCGACGGCGGACATGTCGGTCACCTCGGCGAGCAGGGCGGCCGACAGGACGAGATCGGGGTACGGACGGCCGCGACCGGCGCTCCCGGGTGCGAGGAACGCGTCGGGCAGATCCCGCCAGCCGAGCGCGTCGATGATGCGGTTCTGGGTGGGTGCCGAGAATCCGGTCGTCAGAACGACGGCGACTCCGGATTCGCGAAGCTTCGTGATCGCTTGGGCCGCACCGGGTACGGGTGAGACCCCGTCGTCGATGCGAGCGTCGTACGCCGACTCGAAGGCACGGTTGGCGGCCTGAGCACGGTCCTCTGCTCCGAACAGTGCACGAAACACCTCGATCTTGGACTGGCCCATCGTGTCCAGGACATAGCGGCGGGCCTCGTCACGTTCGGGACCGGCGTCGGCGAGTCCGACGGCGGTGGCAGCGGCATCGAACGATTCGAGGACCAGACCGTCGTCGGTGACCGTGGTTCCGGCCATGTCCAGAACGACGAGTTCGAAGGCCGTGCGGGTGTTCGGGCTGGTGGAGTTCGGCATGAGGGAGACACTGCCGTTTGGTATAGACCAATACGTGGAACTCGGGTGAACAGGCCGTGAACGTCGTACGACGAATAGGTCTAGACCAATTACTGCTATGGTTGGTCCATGGTCGTGGACACCGAACCTCGCGTACTCAAGCACCAGATCGTCCGCAGAAGTCTCGACGCCATGCTCGACGGCATGTCGGCGGGCGATGCGTTTCCTTCCGAGCGCGATCTCGCCGATCGATACGACGTGTCCCGCGAGACATTGCGTCAAGCCATCCGAGAACTGTTGGTAGCCGGTCGAATCGAACGACGGGGCCGTGCGACGGTTGTGGCCGAACCCAAAGTGGTGCTGCCGCTGGCCGTCGGCTCGTACACCGAGGCCGCACGCGAGAAGGGTATGAGCGCTACCCGAATCCTGGTCGGTTGGGACGTGTTCCGAGCCGACGACGTTCTGGCGGAACTACTCGGCATCGAGACCGGTTCGGAGGTGGTCCAACTCGAACGCGTCTTCACCACCGGTGACGTCCGAGTCGGACTGGAGACGACTCGCATTCCCGCGTATCGGATTCCCGGGTTGCAGGACAGTTTCGATCACCGTTCCTCGCTGTACGCCGAATTGGCCGCACGGGGAATCGCTTTCGGACGCGTAGTCGACACCATCGAAACCGTCCTCCCCGATGCCCGAGAAGCCGCACTGCTCACCGTCGACACCCGGACACCGATGTTTCTGCTCGGCCGCGTCTCCTACGACACGGCCGGGGTTCCCATCGAACACCGACGATCGCTCTATCGCGGAGACCGGATGACCTTCACCGCTGTCATGGACGCCTGACATGACCTCTCGAGAAAGACGCCTGACATGACATCGACGTACGACGTCGTGGTCGTCGGGGCCGGCATCGTCGGTCTCGCACACGCTTATCACGCCCATCGGCGTGGGCTCACCGTGGCGGTGGTCGATCATGCCGATCGTGTCGCAGGTGCCTCGGTGCAGAATTTCGGACACGCCTGCATCACTGCGCAATCCGGCACTGCACTCGAATACGCTCGAGTCGGCCGCAGTCATTGGCTCGACCTTGCAGGCAAGGCCGGCTTCTGGGCTGCGGAAGCGGGGACGCATTGTGTTGCCCGGCACGAGGACGAATACACGGTGCTCGAGCAGTTCGCCGAACTGCGAGGTAAGGAGCAGGTACAACTGCTCGACCGCGCCGAGATATCGAGCCGACTGCCCATCGCGCACGCCGACGTCGTAGGCGGCATGTACATGCCGACCGATGTTCAGGTCGACCCGCGTGCCGCCGCACCTGCCATCGCGCGCTGGCTCGCCGACTCCGGGGTGGACTTCCACTGGCGCACCGCTGCAACGTCGTTCACCCCGGGTGTCGTCCACACCTCGCGCGGCGAGCTGCATGCCGGCACCACGTTCGTCACCGTCAACCACGACATCGATCGCCTGTTTCCCGAGAGCGCCGAACGCGGCGGACTGGTGCGATGCAGGCTGCACATGCTGCGTGCCACGCTGCCGCTGCGTGCGCCGCTGCCCACCCCACTGTTCACCGGCTGGTCCCTGCTCCGGTACTCGGGTTTCGAGAACCTGCCGGCCGTCGCAGACGTCGCCGCCCGCCTGCAGGCCGAGTATCCCGAGTACGTCGAACTCGACCTGCACCAGATGTACACCCCGCAACCGGACGGCTCGATCCTGCTGGGCGACACACATGTTCGCGAGATCACCGCGTCGCCGTTCCAGAGCGAGCGCGGATTCGAGGTGTTGGTCACCGAAGCGAAGGCCCTGTTCGGGGTCGACCGCGTGGACGTCACGGAGCGGTGGCAGGGAACGTACTGCTCGGCACCGGGCTCGGAGTTCCTGCTGGAAGAACCGGTCGATCGCGTGTACGTCGCCACCGTCACCACCGGAATAGGCATGACGACAGCCATGGGCCTTGCGCTGTCCAACGTGGACAGCGCTCTGACCCCGGTCGCGCGGCGAGAGACCCGCCCTCGGCTCACCGCGCACAACTGAGCACATCTTCGTGTCAAGATGTAGCCATGCCGCCCGTCGTTCGTCCCTACCGAGGCGTCGCCGCCGACGAACGTCGACGTGAGCGACGCGAGAAGCTGCTCGACGCGTGCCTCGACGCCGTAGCGGAGTCCGGTGTCTCCACCGTCACGGTCGACGACATCTGTGCCCGCGCCGGCCTTTCCAAGCGCTACTTCTACGAGAGCTTCGGTGACCGCGACGCCATCCTCGTCTCTGCACTCGACGACGTGATCGATACCGTGGGAACCGCACTGAACGAGCTCGAGCAGGAACATGGATCGACGGAAGAACGCGTCGCACACACCGCCGCGGCCTTGGTGCGCGCTCTCACCGCCGATCCACGGTCCTCCCTGCTGTACACCGAGGCGTCGGCCAATCCCGCACTCGAGGACCGGCGCCGACAGATGGTCGACAGGTTCACCCCACTGCTGATGAAAGCAGTGCTCGACGCCGATCCTGCGGACCCCCGCGCCGAGGCAGCCACCGTGCTGATGATCGCCGGGACGACCGAACTTCTCGACCGATGGCTGCGCGGCACTCTGACATTCACCGAAGCCGAGTTCGTCGACACGTTGACCGCGCTCGGCGTCGCCCTGGCAACCTCGTTCTGAGTCGCGGGATCCGCACCTGTCGGCGCAGTCACCCGAGCAGGCTCTGACCCAGATAGCCGTCGTCGACCACTCCCGGCAGTATCGCGAACACCGCGGACCCGATCGGCGTCGTCCATTCGTTCAGTGCATCGAACTCGTCGAGGCGCTGCTGAATCGGTAGGAACTGGGTCAGCACATCGCGCTGATAGCTCGCGAACAGCAGCCCGGAGTTCGATACCGAACCGGGAGCAGGTGGATCGTCGTAGTTGTACGCCCGCCGGAAGATTCGCTCGCCGTCGTGAAGGTGCCGTGCCCTCGCGATGTGCGAGGACGGCGGGATGACCGGAATGCCGAATCGATCCGTCACGTCGAAATCGGCCTCGTCGAACTCTGCGGTTCCGGTCAACGGGGCACCGGTGTCGAGAGTTCTCCCCACCGACAACTCCCGGCCCGGTCGGTCCAGTTCGTCCCAGGTGTCCATCTCGATTCGTATGCGACGCAACACCATCGACGTTCCGTGCTGCATCCAGGGCTGGTCGCTGCCGTCGTCCCAGACCAGGCCGTCGAAGTCGGTACTTCCGGCCTTCGGATTGACGGTACCGTCGACCTGCCCCATCAGATTGCGCATCGTGGTGCCCGATTCCTCGGTACCCCGCGAGCGCCGGAACCCGCGCTGCGTCCAGGCGATCGTCACCAACGAGCGAACGTTCTTGGTGAGTACCCGAAGGGCGTGTGCAACGGTGACAGGATCGTCCGAGCACACCTGCAGCAGCAGATCTCCACCGGTGAATTCCGGTTCCAGACGGTCGATTCCGAAGGCAGGAAGCGGTGCCAGCCACGACGGCCGCCGATCCGGCAGACCGATCGCATCGAACACGCCGGGGCCGAGTCCGACGGTCACCGTCAGGCGTGCGGGCCGAAGCGCCAGTTCGGCTTCGGTATCGGCCAGCGCGGGTGCACCGGCAGTGAGCCGTCCGATGTCCTCGGTCCAGACCTTCAGAATCCCGATCAGCTCGTCGCGCCCGACTCGATCGTGCAAGGTCAGCCCGACGAACGTCGAGTGTGCCTGTGGCGGAACCGTATCGATGCCCGCTTGACGCAGGCCACGCCACGGCACCGTGTCACCTCCGGTGGCCGTCTCCTCGGCCCGGTTGCCGATGATTCCGTAACCGGTCGCGGCTCCCACCCCCGCGACTCCGAGCGCGGCGACGCCTCCACCGAGGAGACGTCGCCGGCTCAGCGAGCGTGGTGACCGGTTGTCGTTGTCAGCCACCGGGTGTCGGGGCAGGGGTTGCCGACCCGTCCATGTCCATGTCCATGTCCATGTCCATGCTGCCCGGCTCGTAGTTCTCCTGGGCACCGGAGAAGTCACGAACCTGCGCGGTGAACGTCGTACTCGACGCATCCTCGAACTCGAGAGTGAACTCCGCGTCGGCTCCTGGAGTGAGCGGAGAGGTCACATCCATGAGCATCAGATGGTCGCCGCCCGCGGCGAGCACATGCGTTCCGCCCGCCGGAATGACGAAGCCGCCCTCCTTCGGACGCATCACCATCGCTCCGTCGGCCCCGGTTGCCATCTCGTGCAGTTCCATTGTGCTCGACGCCGGCGACGACGCACCGACCACGTGCACATCGGAGTCGCCGGTGTTCTGCAATTCGGCGAACGCCGCGGTCATACCGGAGTCGGCGGCTTTGACCCATTGCTCGCGGACGACAACGGAATCGGACTCCTTCGCCGCGGCGACCGGCTCGTTGCTGGAACATCCGGTGAGGATCAGACCGGTGACCGACAGTGCGGCCAACATGGTCGAGGTACGTCGGGAGAGTGTCATGCGAGTTCGCTTTCGTGTCGAGAGGCAGCAGCATTGGCGGTTCTGGTCCGTGCTCGACGGATCGAGCCGAGGACCACGTCGACGGCGAGGAACGCCACCAGGCTCAGCCCGAGGAGTGGGACGAACCAGCCGACAGCAACCGCGACAACCGTCAGTGCGACGACGGACATCGGTGAGATTCGGCGAATGCCGCCGCGCAGCGGGGGACGCCCCGCAGTGAGGCCGGTTGCCTTGGTGGGACGGCGTTTCCACCACATCATGTAACCGCGGACGATGACCGATGCCAGAGCGACCGCAAGTGCAAGCAGCGCAAGCTGATTGGCTACACCGAACAGAGTCCCCATGTGCAGTTGGATACCCCAGGCCGAGAGCTTGGCAGCAAGGGGCCAGTCGGAGAAGTACAGGGTGTCGATCACCGTGCCGGTACTGCCGTCGATCGAGATGGAGTTGTTCGACATCACCCAGGGCTGACGGGTCTCGGCGACGACGAACGCTGCGTCGTCCGACGCCGGGATCGACGCCTCCACCGCCCCGTCGATACCGTTGGCCTTCGCGATGCCGAGGACCGAATCGATGCGACCGACGTTGTCGTCGGTCATCGACGCGTCGGCCGACATGTCCATCGAATGACCGCCGTGACCGGAGTGGTCACCCGTCGTCGTCGCCTCGGAGGAACCGATGGTCTTGGTGATGGCGGGGGTGGTCCAGCTCAGCGCCGTGCGGAGGTCGGTGACGTTCTCGCCCGCGTAGGTGGACCACGTGAGTCCGGTGGCGGACAGGAAGATCAGACCCACAGCGATCCAGATTCCCGCCACTCCGTGCCAGTTCAACGACCGATTGCGCCCATTCGACTTGCGATCGAAAGTGAGCAGTCGTGCCTTGTCGCGGTTGCGTCGATAGCGCTCGAACCACAGGTAGAGGCCGCCGAGCGCGATCACCCACAGCCACGAGGCGGCGAGTTCGCTGTAGAGGCGACCGGGTTCACCCAGGTGCAGATGGCGATGCAGCTCGGAGATCCAGGTACGCGCAGGCAATGAGCCGGACGAGCCGTACACCGTCAGCTCGCCCATGGAGGTCGCGGTCGCGGGATCGACGAAGACGGCCAGCCGCTTCGATTCACCGAGGGTGGGGTCGGTGAACATCACTCGGGTGGTGTCGCCTGCTTCGGCTGCGGGGCGAACGGCGGCGACGGTGAGATCGGGTCGTTCGGCCTGCGCTGCGCGTATCTGATCCGCTACCGGCACGGCCGGGCCGGTGGCGTCGACGTGCAGGTAGTCCCGATACATGAGTTGTTCGATGGTCGGTGCGACGGCGTACAGCCCGCCGCTGATGGTGGCGATGAGAATGAACGGTGCAACGAGAATGCCCGCATAGAAGTGCAGCCGCAGGATCAGCGGACGCCAGCTGCGAGGGCTTGTCGGACGGGTGGGCGGGGAAGGATCGGCGACGCGTTCCATTTCGGGTGTGGACACGAGGTCTCGTTTCGTGAAGAGATGAGTGGGCGCGCGGATGTGCGCGAGGTGGCATCGCCTACGGGACCGGGCCGCGCGGAGGCAGCGTGAATCACCGAGAGTGCGATGTGCGGTGTCGAATGCGGCAGCAACCCACTACCCGACGCCTGACGAGCAGGGCGGGCGAGACAGTGGGGTGTGCTCAGGCAGTCCGAGCCGGTGGTCCGCGGTTTCCGCAGCCCGAAAGGTCGAGAAGTCGTGGTGATCCCGGGATCCGGTACACCGGGAGTGGTGGGGCGATACGATTGTCGTCGACGACGAGCGCTGCCAGCATCGGCAGTGTTTCGCGGAGCGAGGTGACCGCGCGCCGGATTCCGTGCTCGGCTCCGCGGATGGCAAGTGCGCCGAACAGAACGGCAACGGCGTGCGCGGCGAGCATCTGCTGGGTGAGCATCGAACCGTGATGGTGACCGTCGACGGCGGTGAGCAGCAGGTGACCGATCGCCTGCGCCGTGGCCAGAACGACCAGCAGCTGCGCCCGGGGTGCTCCCGCTGTCGGTGCCACCGATGTCGCGTATCCGGCCGCCGCGCACACGAGCACCAGCAGCACTATCGCCGCGTCCGAGGGGAACATCCCACCGCCGAAGGTGTGTGCCGTGGCTGTGACCAGTGCGGACAGCGCGCCCACGGAGGCACCGCGCAGAGGCGCGAACCCATCCGTGGTGGCAGACATGAACGGGATACTACTACCAACTACTCGTCGTAGTAGCACGCAGCGGGCCGGCGAGCAGTCAGGACTTACCCACGACGGCCACGATCAACTCCGTCAGCTCCTCGGTTGCCTCGTCACGGGTGAGTGACCCCGAGACAGCGGCATGTGACAACGCATCCGCAGCACCGAAGATCGCCGTGAGCGCGGGCGTCGAGATACCACCGATGCTGAACGGCTCGAGTATCGCTCGGCAACGTTCGGAGTACGCCCGCTCGGCAGCGCGCTTGACCTGTTCGAGTTCCGGTGAACCTTCCAGCGCAGCAAGCACACCCGTCAGCTCCCGCCCCTGAGCCAAAGCGCAACCCACGTAGGAGTTCGCAATCGCCCGTGCGCGGCCGTCCAGCGACACCGATGCGGCGTCGAGGGATTCCTCGAGCATGGCCGTTTGCCGGTCGTCGAATTCCGTGAACAACGCTGCGAGCAATTCCGCACGTGAGCCGAAGTGGCTGTACACCACGGGCTTTGCAACACCGGCGTGTTCGGCCAGCCGGCCCAATGTCAGCGCGTCGGCGCCCTCGGCCCGCACGAGAGCCCACGAGACCTCGACCAGTTGGTCGTATCTGTCCGATCTGGACAGTCTCGTCCGAGCCATCACGGGCCTCCTTGCGCTATATACGAATAGTAACCTACTCTTGGTACATAGCCGTTCGCCTCATCGAAGGAACCAGCCATGACCACACTTGTCGTAGTTTCCCATTCCGATCCCGACTCCCTCACCCACCGTGCCGCCGGATCCATTTCGGACGCGATCCGCACCGCGGGCGACACGGTCGAGACGGCCGACCTCGCTGCGGAGAACTTCGATCCCCGATTTTCCACAGCTGACCTGAATCTGTTCCGCGGCAACGGAACCGTGCCTGCTGACGTAGTTGCAGAGCAACAGAGAATCGACCGAGCCGACCACCTGGTTCTGGTCTTCCCGATGTACTGGTGGTCGATGCCCGCCCTGCTGAAAGGGTGGATCGATCGCGTCTTCGTCAGCGGATGGGCGTACGAGTACAGCCCGGGAGTCGAGTTCGTCAAGAAGCTGGATCGCCTCACCGTCCACCTGGTGGTGATCGCAGGCGACGACGCCGAGAGCTTCGAACGCCACGGCGTGTACGACGCATTCCGCACACAGATCGAGCGCGGTATCGTCCAATACTGCGGAGCCACAGTCGGTTCCACCACATTCGTGTACGAGTCGGACACCAGAGACCGGGACGACCTCGCTGCCCAGATCACCGATATCGGTATCGCTGTTGCCGGTCGGACACGACATCGGCCACCGAGCGTCGACACTCGTCACACGCCGGCACTGGCCGACTCGAATCGAGTTGCTGCGATGCAGAACCGGTAAGGAGGCATCGTCCGGTCAGGCCGGCGTCAACCGAAAGATCGGGAACCGTCGCCCCTCGGCTGTCTCGACGTACTTCGCGAAGCCCTCGGACGCGTCCAAGAATTTCTGCCAGTTCGCGTCCCACTCGTCGTCGGGGATTTCCGACACGGTCACCGAGATGGTGCGGACGGCACCGTCTCCGGGAACCTCGACGTCGATTGCCGGGTGTGCGCGCAGGTTGTGCACCCAGGCAGGATCCTTGGGTGAGCCGGCGGCCGACCCGACGATCAGCCAGCTTTCGCCCTCCGGGATCGCCATCAAGGGGTTCAACCGAACCTCGCCGCTCTTGGCACCTATGGAGTGCAGAACGACGAGCGCATCGCCGAACCCCGCCGTGGACACATGTCCGCCGTTGCTGCGGAACTCATCGATGATCATCTGGTTGAAGTCGGCCATACAACGAGTATGACGCGCAGCACGTCGCACCGGACGTGATCGCATCCTGCGATTTCCATCGATGAGAACCAAAGGTTAGCCTGTGCTCATACGCACCTCGGTGCGCACCGCCGTCGGGCGATCCCCGACGGCTCGTTGCTGTCTGAACCCGAAGGACAATCTCACATGCTCGATGTTCGTCGCCGCGCAGGCACCCTCGCCGCCGCTGCCGCCCTGGTCGGATCGCTCGTCGCGTGCGGAGCATCCGAGGAGGTGCCGGACGCGGCCGCGGAAGCCACCGATGGTGGGACGTCCTATCCGCTGACTATCGAGAACTGCGGCGAAACGGTCACCTTCGACTCCGCCCCGCAGCGCGTGGTCTCGCTCGACCAGAACTCCACCGAAATCCTTCTCTCACTCGGTGTGCAGGACCGTATGGTGGGCACCGCGTCCTGGACCGATCCGGTCCGCGAGAACCTCGCCGACGCGAACGCCTCGGTTCCCCGACTGGCCGACAACGCCCCCACCTACGAGGTCGTGGTCGATACCGAACCCGACCTCGTCACCGCATCGTTCGGACGCCACTTCGAGCAAGGTGGCGTCGCTCAGCGGTCACGCTTCACCGAAACCGGTGCCGCCACGTACCTTTCACCCACCGACTGCGACGCCGGCCGCAGTGTCAACGGAGGCAACACCCGAACGACGCCGCTCACGATGGAGTCGCTGTACCAGGAGATCACCGAACTCGCAGCGATCTTCGACGTCAACGAGCGCGGTGCCGAGTTCGTCGACGAACTGAAGACCCGCATGGCCGACGCCACCGCTACCACGGCCGAATCGGATGTCTCCGTGGCATTCTGGTTCGCGGACACCAAGAGTCCGTACATCGCAGGCGGACGGGGATCGGCAGATCTACTCGCCAGATCGGTCGGCATGACGAACGCCTTCGCCGATACGGACGACGACTGGCCTGCTGTCGGCTGGGAGACCATGGTGGATCGGGATCCGACCGTCCTGGTATTGGGCGACCTGGCGCGCAACCGCTTTCCCGGTGACCTGCTCGCCGACAAGATCGCATTCCTGGAGTCCGACCCCGTCACCAGCACGATGGCCGCCGTCCGAGACAAGCACTACATCTCCTTGCACGGTGCAGAGATGAATCCGTCGATTCGGGCCGTCGACGGCGTCGAAAAGGTGTCGGCCGGACTGCGCGACCTGGGACTGTCGTCCTGACCGCGACCATCACCCGCCCGCGCATCGCCCAGCGATCGCAGACCTCCCGCCACCTGTGGCGTTGGGTGGCTGCCCTGCTGGGCGGTGTCGTGCTGTGCGTGGTGTCGATCCTCGTCGCCATCACCCTCGGGCCGGCGAACATCTCACTGGTCAACGTGCGCGATGTGGTGCTCAACCATCTCGGCGTCACCGACATCCCGGTGAAGGTATCGAAGAACGCGATCATCTGGGAGGAGCGACTCCCCCGTGCGCTCGTCGCCGCAGCCAGTGGCGTCGGACTCGGCATCTGCGGTGTCATCATGCAATCGCTCCTGCGTAATCCGCTGGCGGACCCGTTCGTACTCGGCGTCTCCTCGGGCGCCTCGACGGGTGCCGTCGTGGTCGGCGTTCTCGGTATCGGCGGGGCCGCACTCGGGCTGTCCGGTGGTGCGTTCATCGGGGCGCTCGTCGCGTTCGGACTGGTGTTGTTTCTCGCCCGAATGTCCGGCAGTGGAAACGATCGCGTCATCCTCGCCGGTGTCGCGACCACTCAATTGTTCTCGGCCCTGACGTCTTTCGTGATCTTTGCATTCGCGGACTCGGACGAGACGCGCGGCGTGATGTTCTGGCTCCTCGGTTCGTTCGAGGGTGTGCGATGGAACGACGTCGTGCTGTGTGTGACCGTGGCCGGCATCGGCGCGGTGGTGTGCTGCTACTACGCGTATGTGCTCGACGCGTTCGCGTTCGGCAACTCGGTGGCGTCTTCGCTCGGCTTCGATGTCAAGAGGGTCCGCTCGGCTCTGCTCGTCGGCACCGCCCTGATCACCGCGACGTTGGTCAGCGTGGCCGGTGCCATCGGTTTCGTCGGCCTCATCCTTCCGCACGCAGCGCGACTGTTGGTGGGTCCCAACCACAGCCGCCTCGTGCCCACCACTGCCGTCATCGGCGCGATCTTCATGGTGTGGGTCGACGCCCTCTCCCGAGTCGCGTTCGCCCCGACCCCACTGCCCGTGGGCGTCGGGACCGCGCTGGTCGGCGTTCCCGCCTTCATCGCAATCATGGCCCGTAAGAGGGGAATTCGATGACACTGCACGCGTCGAACGTCTCCTGGAAACGCGGCGGCTCTCTGGTCGTCGACGGAGTGACGCTGCACCCCGCGCCCGGCCGAACGGTGGGATTGTTGGGGCCCAACGGTTCCGGAAAGTCCTCACTGCTCCACCTGCTGGCCGGGGCGGTATCGCCCACCTCAGGCACCGTCGAACTGGACGGCACCGGGCTCGCTTCGCTCAAGCGCAAACACATTGCCCGCGCCGTCGCGGTCGTCGGGCAGCACGCGCACACCGACGTCGACGTGACGGTCGGCGATGTCGTGCGTCTGGGACGCATCCCGCATCGGGGGGCGTTCGGTGGAAGCGACCTGGACGACATCGCCGTGGACGATGCGCTCGCGCAGACCGGACTCACCGACAAAGCGGATCGATTGTGGCGCACGCTCTCCGGCGGTGAGCAGCAGCGGGCGCATATCGCACGCGCTCTCGCCCAGCAGCCCCGCGAGATGTTGCTGGACGAGCCGACCAACCACCTCGACATCCATCACCAGCTCGAATTACTGGCCCTCGTCGCTCGTCTGCCGATCACCAGCATCGTTGCGCTGCACGACCTGAACCTGGCCGCGATGTTCTGCGACGAGGTGTTGGTGCTCCAAGACGGCAAGGTCGTCGCAGGAGGCACACCTGCGGACGTGCTGACCGAAGAACTCATCGCCGAGGTGTATCGAGTGCGGGCGCGCGTTTCGGTGGACGGGGACGACGGACGAGTGCACATCCGCTTCGATGCAGCGGCCGGGTACGAGACCGTCGATGGGAAGCAGGACACCAGCGTGACAGCGGTTTCTCGCCTCTGATCGGCATCGGATTGCAGTCCCCCGGGGATTGGGTGCCACGATTCGTGGTACCCCTGAACCATGAGCGAATCCATCAGGCCTGAAGTGTCGACCACGAGCCTGCCCGCATTCGGGTTCGAGTCGACGTTGGCCGACGAGGTTCCCGGCGTCACGCTGCCGTGGCAGGGCGCCCACGCACCTGACCCTCGCGTGCTGATTCTCAACGACGGCCTGGCCCGGTCACTCGCGCTCGACCCGGTGTCCTTGGCCACCGCCGAGGGGGCAGGCGTGCTGTCCGGATCCATTCCTCCGGCCGAGACCGCCACCGTGGCGATGGCGTACGCGGGTCATCAGTTCGGCAGCTTCCAACCACTGCTCGGCGACGGCCGAGCACTGCTGCTCGGCGAGCTTCGCGACGATCAGGGGCGTCGAGTCGATCTGCATCTCAAGGGGTCCGGAGCAACGCCGTTCTCTCGTGGTGGTGACGGACGGGCTGTGGTCGCAGCCATGCTGCGCGAGTACCTGATCAGCGAAGCAATGCATGCTCTGCACATCCCCACCACCCGATCACTCGCGGTGGTCACCACCGGGGAACAGGTGGTGCGAGAAGGAGGTCCGCAACCCGGAGCGGTACTCGCCAGGGTCGCGTCCAGCCATCTGCGGGTGGGCACGTTCGAGTTCGCTGCCCGGCGTGAGGGGCTCACACAGCCCCTCGCCGACCATGCCATCGCCCGCCACTACCCCGCACTCGTCGAGCTGCCTGCCGAGGATCGCTACCTCGCATTCTTCGAGGCCGTCGTCGAAGCCCAAGCATCGCTTGTCGCGCAATGGATGTCGGTAGGATTCGTACACGGTGTCATGAACACCGACAACACGACCATCTCCGGCGAGACCATCGACTACGGGCCGTGCGCTTTCCTGGACGCCTACGATCCGGCTACGGTGTTCAGCTCCATCGACCACGGTGGACGCTACGCCTACGGCAATCAACCCGCAGTGCTCGGCTGGAATCTGGCCAGATTCGGCGAAACACTACTGCCACTGGTCGATTCGACGCCCGATACCGCAATCACAGCTCTCACAGCGGTCCTGGACACGTTCGGGGAACGCTACCGCCGGCACTACGCGGCCGCGATGTCCGCCAAACTCGGACTGGGAGACGGGGTCGTCGACGCGGAGTTGGTCGACGACCTGCACCGGGTGCTCACGGACCACCGCGTCGACTGGACCCTGGCCTTCCGCGCGCTCGCGGACAACCTGCGCGGGCACTCGTCACCGTTCGACTCCCTCGTTCCGCCGGACGCGTCCTCGACGTGGCTGAATCGTTGGCGTACTGCGGTTTCGGCACGGGGACAGGACTTCTCGTCGATCGCCGACGCCATGGACCGCGTGAACCCGGCGTACAT
Source organism: Rhodococcus sp. 14-2483-1-2 (assembly GCF_002259405.1). GTDB lineage: Bacteria > Actinomycetota > Actinomycetes > Mycobacteriales > Mycobacteriaceae > Rhodococcoides. Next base: position 21,386 of record NZ_NPFW01000007.1, read on the forward strand.
TCCTCGTAACCATCTGGTGGACGCCGCACTCGGATCCGCCACAGCGGGCGATCTCGAGCCGTTCGAGCGTCTGCTCGACGTCGTCACGTCACCGTTCGACCGACGCGAGGACCGGTCGGACTACGCCCTGCCTGCGCCCGAGAACTTCAGTGCGGGATTTCAGACATTCTGCGGTACCTGAATCAGATCGTCGACCACTACTTCAACACGCCTGCCGAGGCCGAGTTCCGTTGTGCGAGTACTGCAAAAGCGTCTCTCAACTCCGCAGGGCCGACCACGTCGACATCGGCGTCGAAATGGTTCAGAGTTGCCGCGAGAGCTATCCACGACCACGACCCGCCCGTCAGACCACATCGGTCGGGCCCCAGATCCTCGACGACACTCTCGCCGGCGAACGGCAGAACCTCACGGGCCGGTCGGTGCAGAATCACGGTACCGACGCACGGCCATCGGTTCACCGAATCGGAGCCCTTGAACCTGGCCGAGACGAATTCCGCCGCATCGCCGCCCGGGATCGGTCGCGGCTCGAACCGTGGGCCGTCGGGCGTTCGTAAGGTGATGCGATCGGCACGAAAGACGCGCCAATCGGCGCGATCGCGACTCCACGCGACCAGATACCACCGTCCCAGCGAGGTGACGAGGTGGTGCGGTTCCACTGTGCGGGGCGGTCGCGCCTCGGCGTCGCTCCGGCCCCCGTAATCGAATCTGAGCACTACGCGAGACCGCACCGCGGCAGACAACGCAACGAGTACGTCCGTCGACACCGGGGCCGGATCGGTACCGCCCGGTGGATGAGTGATCGACGTGAATTGGAGTGCATCCACGCGATGCCTCAGCCGGGAAGGCAGCACCTGCCGGACCGTGGACAGGGCGCGCACTGCCGGTTCTTCCAATGCCGCGCCGACCGACCGCAGCGCCACCGTGAGCGCTACCACCTGGTCGTCATCGAAGAGCAACGGCGGCAACTGGTTTCCCGCGTCGAGGCGGTAGCCGCCCTCGGGACCCATCGACGCAGCGATGTTGTATCCCAGCTCGCGGAGGCGGTCGACGTCGCGTCGAACCGTGCGTGGGCTGACCTCCAAGCGCTCGGCGAGCACGCTGCCCGGCCAGTCCCGAGTGGTCTGCAGCAACGACAACAGGGTCAGCAGTCGGGAGGTGGTCGCCGTCATCTTTCCGATCGTAGGCGAAGTGGAGGACAGAAACTGACCTACATGACTGCCACAGTCGAATCACCGGGGAACGCCCCCGCACGTCGACGGCAGCAGGAGTACACGATGAGCATCCTCACCACCACCCACTTGAACTTTCGCGGTGACGCCCGAGCGGCCCTGGAGTTCTATGCGTCGGTATTCGGTGGACAGACGGCAATCTCGACCTACGGCGATTTCGGGATGCCCAAGGACCTTCCTGGGGCCGACAAGGTCGTTTTCGGTCAGGTGGAGAACCAGGACGGCTTTCGGATCATGGCCTACGACATTCCCGGCCGGACCGCCGATTCGACCGAGGTCACCGGCCACACCTACCGTGAACACGGCACCACCGTCACCGATCAGCCCTTCTTCGTCTCGGTCCGCGGCCACACCATCGACGAGGTACAGGGCTACTGGGACGCTCTCTGCACCGAGGGAAAGATCATCGAACCTTTCGCCGCGTCATCGTGGAGCCCCGGATTCGGGATGGTCACCGACCGGTTCGGTGTGACCTGGTCCCTCGACGTGGCGCCCGCGCACGCCGAATGACGAGTTGGGCTGCGACGTGAATTACTTTTCGTCGCAGCCCAACTCGTGCGTTCCGATGCTCACGAGGTCCGCTTCCGTTCCGCTCTGATCAAGCCACCGCCGACGATCAACCGCTGAATTTCGCTCGTGCCCTCGTACAACCGAAGCAGCCGTACATCCCGGTAGATGCGCTCGACCGGAACCTCCCGCATGTACCCGGCACCGCCGTGAATCTGGACCGCCAGATCGGCGACCCTGCCGACCATCTCGGTGCAGAACAACTTCACCGCAGACGGCGCGATACGTCGATCGGTCTCCTGCACCCATGCCCGCGCAGCCTCACGCACCATCGCCCGTCCCGCCATCACACCGACCTGCTGATCGGCGATCATCGCCTGCACCAACTGGAAGTTACCGATCGCCTCACCGCCCTGAGTGGACGCCGCGGCATAGGACACCGACTCGTCCAACGCACGCTGCGCCTGACCGACGGCCAGCGCCGCGATATGCACCCGCCCCCGCGCCAACGACGTCATCGCCGCCTTGTAGCCGATGTCGCCATTGCCGCCGACCAGTGCGTCGGCCTCGACCCGTACGTCGGCGAAGTTCACATCGGCCGTGCCGGAGCCCTGCTGCCCCATCTTCGCGTCCTTGACGCCCACGTCGATCCCGGCGGTGTCGGCAGGGACCAGGAATACCGCGATACCGTTGCCACTCTGCGGTTTCGGATCCAACTTGGCAAACACGACGAACATATTCGCAATCGGCGCATTGGTGATGTATCGCTTGCTGCCGTTGATGACCCACCCGGTGCCGTCGACCGTCGCCGTCGTCTTCAAGCCCGCCGGATTCGACCCGGCCCCGTCCTCGGTCAACGCAAAGGACGCCACGATGTCGCCCGATGCCATGCCCGGCAACCACGTCGCTTTCTGCTCCTCGGTACCGAACCCCACGAGCACCTGCCCGGCGATCCCGTTGTTGGTGCCGAACATCGATCGCAGCGACAACGAGGTGTACCCGAGCTCCATCGCGAACTCGACGTCCTGAATCAGGTTCAGGCCCAGCCCACCCCACTCCTGCGGAAGCGCGTAGCCGAACAGTCCCATCTCCGCGGCCTGCTTCCGCAGATCCTCGGGAATCGAATCGGTGTTCATGATCTCGAGCTCGCGAGGCACAACACGCGATCGCACGAACTGCGAGATCTGCTTCAACACGTCCGCGAAGACGTCATCCGGTACATCGGGATTCAGCGTGTCCATAGGACCACTATCGAGGAGGGCGAGCTCCTGCGTCCACTACGTGGAACGCACTTCCTGCTAGGCGGGGCGTATTTCCTCACGTCGGCGGAGTTGCCGGACGTTGTCGGCTCCGGCACCGAGCAGGTCCTTCGCGGCCCGCTCTCCTGCCAGCAGCGCCGCCTCGATGCCCGAGTGGGTGAGGAAGTCGCCCGCGAGTCGGAGGTTCGCGGGCATCGAATCCCTGGCGGTCCGCATTGCGGCGTAGTGCCCGGGAACCGGAGCGATCAGCGCCACATCCATCGGGAAGATGCGCGTGAAATCGGGCTCGGCATCCGAGAATGCCATGGCCACTGCCAGACGGGCTCTGGCGACCACCTCGACCTCCGACAGGCCGTCCGTCTGAGCCGCGTCGAGCCACACGCTGGCCGTTTGAGCACCCGTCGGCACCGATCGTGGAGCGCGTCTGCCGTTCAGCAGAACCCCGTAGTTGTGGTGCACTCCCGGCGCGCCGTGCACGACGAGGTCGTAGGGCACATCCGGCCACGGATCCCGGTGATATCCGAACACGACGTGATGGGCCGTCACCGGAACCACGGCGGACAGGGCATCGGTGATGGCGGAATCGACGACCCCGTCGAGCAGGGCCGCGGCGGTTCGAACATCGGTGGCGAGTACGGCTGCGTCTGCGTGGACCGGACCGTCCGCAGTGAGCACGGTGATCCCGTCGGTGTGGCGTTCGAGCGAGAGTGCGGGCGTACCGATCCGTACATCGTCGACGCCGTCGAGCAGCCACTCGGCAATGCGTCCGAGGCCTCCATCGGGAACGGTCAACTGGGTCCGATGCACCTGAGTCAGCAGGGTTTTGACGAATCCGGCCGAGATCTTCCTCGGATCGGCTCCGGTCAACGGGTCCATCAAGGGTCGCACGACGTACTCGAACGTTCGATCACCGAGCGAATCCCGTGACCATCTGTCCAGTGTGCGGCCGTCGTCGGCCGCGGCAAGGTCGTCGATATCGAACGGCCCCTGGTCGCGGCCCAATGCCAAGCGTCCGATCTGTCGTACGGCGCGCAGACGATCGCCGATGGTGAGTTGCGGCAACCTCAACAAGGTCCATGGACGATCGAGCCGCACTCGGTGTTTGCGACCTGCGCCGTCCAGCACTGCGGTTCGCGCATGCCATCTCCGCATCATCGACATTCGCCCCTGCTCCCGCAGGACGGCGCGGGTCCGTGCGTACGAACCCATGACGAAGATGGCCCCGGAATCGATTTCGAAGCCGTTGTGCTCGACGGTCCGCACCCGGCCACCGATTCCGTCGGCCGCTTCCAGTACGACGGGCTCGTGCCCTTCGCGCTTCAGGATTCTGGCGGCGGCAGCGCCCGCGACACCCGCACCGATGACGGCAACGCGCATCTCAGCCCCTCACCATCCCGAATTCCTGTGTGTCCTCGTCGAGACTGCGCATGACCGCCGCCCTGGCATCGGCCGGGAGGGTGTCGACGATGAGCCGTACTCGTTCCCTGCGTCGATCGACCGCCTGTCTGCGCGGCATTCCCGGCGTCGGCTCCATCTGCGGCATGATCCCCTCGATGTCGTCGACGCCGCCGAGGTGATGACCGGCCTCCATCAGTGCGATCTCCTCGCGCATCTGCGAAGAGTCCTTCTCCTCGCTCATTCCGATCGGACCCATCATCGTTCCGTTGAGGAACTGCTTGACCGCGGGCTCGTCCGACGTCAAGAGCACCTCTCGAGGCCCGAACATCACCAACTCCTTGCGGAACAACATGCCGATGTTGTCCGGCACCGTTCGAGCGAGATTGATGTTGTGCGTGACGATCAGCGTGGTCGCATCGATCTGGGCATTGATGTTGAGTAGCAACTGACTGATGTAGGTGGTGCGGACCGGATCGAGCCCCGAATCGGGCTCGTCGACCAGAATGATCTTCGGGTCGAGAACGAGCGCTCTCGCCAATCCGGCCCGCTTGCGCATGCCGCCCGAGATCTCACCGGGCAGCTTGTCCTCCGCACCGAGCAGACCCGTCAGTTCGAGCTTCTCCATCACGATCGCGCGGATGTCGGACTCGGACTTCTTGGTGTGCTCGCGCAGCGGAAAGGCGACGTTGTCGAACAGGTTCATCGAGCCGAACAATGCGCCGTCCTGGAACAGCACGCCGAACAGCTTTCGAATCTCGTAGAGCTCCCGCGAGGAACACTGCATGATGTCGGTGCCGTCGACGACGATCGAACCCTCTTCGGGGCGTAGCAGTCCGATCAACGATTTCAAGAACACCGATTTACCTGTGCCCGAGGGCCCCAGCAGTGCACTCACCTCACCCGCCGGCAATGTCAGAGACACGTCTTTCCAGATGCTCTGCGAACCGAACGATTTGGTGAGTCCACTCACCGAGACCTCGACGCCCATCCAGTGCTCCTTCGTTGTCCAGTGAAACCGTCTGTACCACTTGCATTTCGAGCGTCAGAAAATCCTTCGCATGATCTTCTTGGCCCGCTCGGTGTAGGGCGGATAGATGACTCGAATGTCCGGCTTGAGGGTCTTCGACAGCACGGACTTGCGGTGACTCAAGGTATGGAAACCCCATTCACCGTGGTACGCACCCATACCGCTGGCACCGACACCGCCGAACGGGAGCGCGGCCACGAGGCAATGCAGCGCAACGTGATTGATGACGACTCCGCCCGCGGGAATTCTGTCGGTCATGTCTCGGGCGGCCTTCTTCGACGAGCTGAAGATGTACAGCCCCAACGGCTTCGGTCTCCGGTTGACGAATGCGATCGCATCCTCGGTCGTACGGTAGCCGACAACCGGAAGAATCGGACCGAAGATCTCGTCCGACATCGCCGGTTCCGCCACATCGGGATCGACGATGATGGTCGGCTCGATTGTCAGAGCACCCTCGTCGACGCCACCGCCCGTTACGATTCTGCCCTTCGTTTCCGCGATGTACCCGGCAAGTCTGTCGAACTGTCGTTTGTTGACGATGCGCTGGCCACCGACCTGATCGGACCTGAACTGTGCCACGGTCGCAACCAACTTCTCGACCAATCGGTCGCGCACCTTCTCGTCGACCAGAACGTAGTCGGGTGAAATACACGTCTGCCCGGAGTTGAGCAGCTTGACCCACGCGATCCGCCGTGCGACCACGTCGAGATCCGCATCGGCGGTCACGATGGCCGGACTCTTCCCTCCGAGCTCGAGAGTGACCGGCGTCAAAGTCGGTGCCGCGGCTGCCATGATCTTGCGGCCGACCTCGGTGCCACCGGTGAACAACGCGTGGTCGAATCCGAGCGCGAGCAATTCCTGAGTTGTCGCTCCGTCGCCCTCGACGACGATGACGGCGTCGGGATCGACGTACTGCGGCAACAGTGTCGCCAACAGCGCCGAGGTTGCGGGTGCAAGCTCGGAGGGCTTGACCACGGCGCAGTTGCCTGCGGCAACCGCCGCGATCAGCGGTCCCAGCGTGAGGTAGACCGGGTAGTTCCACGGTCCGATGACGAGAACGACTCCGAGCGGCTCGTCCTGAACCCACGCCGAGCCCGGAAGTTGATTCAGCGGCAAACGAACTCGCTCGGGCTTCATCCATCGGCGTAGGTGCTTGATCGCGTACTCGGCCTCACCCTTGGTCGACGTCAGGTCGCCGAGCCAGGTTTCGACGGGACTGCGACCCAGGTCCTTCGCCAACGCCGCGGCGACATCGGCCTCCCGTTCGGTGACGAGGCGAACGATGCCCTCGAGCTGCTTCAGTCGCCATTCGATCGGCCGTGTCCGGCCCGATGCATGTACTGCCCGCAACGCCTGCACACGTCGTTCCAGTGCAGGCGAGGACATTTCGCGGGTCTCTGTCGTTGTCATGTCGGCTCAGAACTCCGGTACCGGCACCGAGCCGGACAGAACCGCGCCACCGGTTCCGCCGTCGACCGTGATCGTCTCGCCGTTGACCCACCTCGCGGAGTCGGAGGCGAGGAACAGAACGACATCCGCAATGTCCTCCGGGTTCGCGTGCCTGCCGAGCATCGTTTCGAGTCCGTCGATCGTGTCGTCACCCATGGTCTCGCGGAAGTCCTTCAGGATCGGCGTGTTCACCGGGCCCGGCAGGACGGCGTTGATACGAAATCCCATCTCGTGCAATGCCAGTCCCATGGACATGACGTAGACCGTGGTGACTTCCTTCGACCAGTTGTAGGCATTGCCCTGCTGCGGATTGCTCTTGAACCACTGTGCACCCTCCTCGAAGGTGTCGGTGGCGAGAACCTCACGAATGGTCTCGAGACGCTGTGGCCAACCGAAGCCCGCCGTGGACGAGACCACGACCACGTTGCCCTGCTCGCCCAGCCGATCGAGGAACGATTCCGTGAGGTGCCGGACCGCGAGCGAGTTGACCGCGAAAACCGTGTCGGCAGGCGCGGTTCCGGGGACGCCGGCCACGCTGAGCAGCGCGTCGAAGGTACCGTCGAGCTGTTCGATGGCCGCATCGATGCTGGATGGATTCGCCAGATCCACCTCGATGTGCCCGGTGACCGCTGCGGTCGGGGTGTTGCGATCGAGGCTGAACACCTCGGCACCTTCGGCAAGAAGCTTCTCGGTCACGCAATGGCCGATCCCTGATGCGGCACCGGTGACGACGTAGCGCTTTCCCGCGAATTCTGACATGTCTTGACCTTCCGAAAAGCTAGAGGGAGTACGGCAGTGATTTCACTGCGTGGACGAAGTTGCCGGCCAAATACGTCGGTTCGCCGACGGTGAGGCCGGGAGCGCGATGCAGCAGCTGATCGAAGATCTCGCGCAGTTGCATCTTCGCCACGAAATTTCCCATGCAGAAGTGCGGGCCACCACCGCCGAACCCTTGGTGCGGGTTGGGGTTTCGCGACAGATCGAACAGGTCCGGACGATCGAAGACCTTCTCGTCTCGATTGCCCGACGAGTAGATCATCGCGACCCAGTCCCCTGCCCGAATGTTCTCTCCACCGAGCACGGTGTCCTGGGTGGCGGTACGCCGGAATGTCATGACCGGAGAGTTGTAGCGAACGAATTCCTCGATCGCAGTGCCGATTCGGCCGTCGAAATCTCCGAGCAGGAAGTCTCGCTGGTCCGGATTCAGTTGCAATGCGCGCTGAGTGAGGCTGATCGTATTGCGCGTCGTGTCGTTTCCTGCGACCGACAACAACACGAAGAACGATCCGATCTCTTCGTCCGTCAACTTCTTGCCATCGACCTCGGCGTTGACCAGGTTGGTCATCAGGTCGCTGCGCGGGTGCGCCCGACGCTCGGCGGCGAGGTCCATTCCCAACATCAACAGACTGACGAGGGCGTCGTTGAGTACCTCACCCGGTTCTCTTCCGGCAGCGACGTCCTCGTCCGCCCACGAGACCATTCCGTCGGCATGGTGTGCAGCCTCGTTGCGTTTGTCTTCGTCGTCGAGACCCATCATTTCGTAGATGGTCCACATCGGCAGACGCTTGGACACCTGCGTGACGAAGTCTCCCGACGGTGTCTGCAGAACGTCGTCGACGATGCTGGCGGCCTGACGCTTGATCTGATCGTGGATCTTCGAGACCTGCTTCGGGGTGAACGCTGCGCTGACCAGTTTGCGCAGAGCGCCGTGGCGCGGCGAGTCCATCCCGAGGAACGACCCAGCTGCCTCCAGGATGTCGTCCGGGACTTCCTCGAACTGGAAGCCCTGTCCAGAGCAGAACAGCTCCGGATGCTTGCTGACCTCGGCAATCAACTCGTGTGAGGTACACACCCACACACCGTCGTTCTCCGGCGGCATGAGGCCACCCTCGAGCGGAGGGTGCCAGCTGATCGGTCGTTCCCGACGGAGCACCGAGAACGTCTTCTCGCGTTCGTCGGCAGTCGACGCCCAGAAACCGAGGTGCGAGACGGACAGCGGATCGTACGACCTACGAGGACTTTCGACGACAGACGTCATGACGACACCGCTCCTTGCACCTGGTAGGACTTTTCCAATTGACGCTTGACCAATTTGCCGGTGGGTGTCCGAGGCAGTTCGTCGACGAAATCGACCGAACGTGGTGCCTTGAATCGAGCGATGCGGGCGCGCACGTACTCGATGATCTCCTGCCCCAACTCGTCCGACGGCTCGACGCCCGGCTTGAGTTGAACGACGGCCTTGACCGACTGGCCCATCTCCGCATCCGGCACCCCGATGACCGCGATATCGAAGATCTTGTCGTGCATGGCCAGTACGTTCTCGATCTCCTGCGGGTAGATGTTGACCCCGCCGGAGATGATCACGAACGACTTTCGATCCGTGAGGAACAGGTAACCGTCGTCGTCGACGTATCCGAGGTCGCCGACGCTCGTCCACGTCGGATGATGCGGGTGGCGTGCTTCGTCGGTCTTCTTCTCGTCCTTGTGATAGACGAACGGCATGGTCTCGCGCGCGAAATAGACCGTTCCGATGTCACCCGGATTCGACTCGTTGCCTTCCTCGTCGCAGATGTGGAGGTCTCCGACGACCGCCTTACCGACCGATCCGGGCTTGCGCAGCCACTCGGCCGAGGACACGAACGTCATGCCGTTCTGCTCGGTGGATCCGTAGTACTCGAACAGCACCGGGCCCCACCAATCGATCATCGCTTGCTTCACTTCGGGTGGACACGGTGCCGCGGCGTGAACGGCCAGCCGAAGACTGGAATGGTCGTAGCGCGTCCGCACGTCCTCGGGGAGCTGCAACATGCGAACGAACATCGTGGGAACGAATTGCGCGATCGTTGCGCCGTACTTCTCGATGGCCGCGAGCGCGCCCTCCGCATCGAATTTCTCCATCATCACGACCGTGCCGCCGAGCGCGTGGACGGCACCGGACCACTTCAGCGGAGCTGCGTGGTAGATCGGTGCCGGTTGCAGGTACACGTCGTCGGGGCCGACCTTGAACATGTGGCCCAGCAGTCCCACGATCGGGTCGCCCGGCTGATCCACCTGGATCGGAAGCATCGCCGAGCGGATGCCCTTGGGCCGACCGGTGGTGCCGGAGGAGTACATCATGTCTGCGCCGCGCGGACGATCGACGAGCGGAATGCCGCCCTCGCTCAGCAGGTCCGAGTAGGACTCGTAACCCTCGATCGCGTCACCGAATGCGTAGGCGTGCGTCAGCGTCGGCAACAGTGCGCGAACGTCTGCGCCCAATCCGGAGAGAGCACCGGATACGAACAGCACCTTGGCATCACAATCGGTGACGATGTACGCCACCTCGTCGGCTGCGAGATTCTTGTTGACCGGCGTGATGTAGAATCCGGATTGCATTCCAGCCCAGTAGATCTCGAATACTTCTGCGGCGTTGTCGGCAAGGATCGCGATGCCGTCACCCTTCCGAAGACCGAGGCGATGCATAGCGGAGGCGAGGACGGTCGAACGCCGGTCGAGTTCGCCGTAGGTGACGGTCTGCCCGCTGCCTGCGAGGATGACCGCCGGCTTGTCCGGGTTGGACTTGGCATGGATGCCGGGATACATGTCTGTTCTCAGCCCCTTCAGACCAGCAGGTCGTCGCGGCCGTCGGCCTGAAGGGCCGCGACGTAGCTCGGATACAACTTCTTGCCCAGCGGTGCCAACTTCAGCAGGGACGCGACGTTGCCCTCGACCTTGATCTTGCTCTTGGCCATGGCCAGCGGCAGGTTGACCTTCCCCTGCCAGTACGCGTTGCCGGTGTCTGCGGACATCCGCATGGTCGCGGTCGAGGCGGACGATTCGTCGCCGCCCGTGACCTCTCCGGTCGTGGTGTCGATGACCAGGATCGACTCCGGATCGGTGTAGATCGTCTTGAGCACGATGCCGGTGTCCCTCAGCTTGGGACCGATCTCCGCGTCTGCGAACGCGGCCTCGAAGATTCCTCCGAGATACTTCTTGACCTCGTTCGAGTCTGTGAAGCTCACTGCTAAACCTCCTGGTAGACCGCCAGAATCATCTCTTTTAATCTTTGTTCGATTAGAAACAGATTCTGGACAAGCGAGTCGGAAACCCTCACACCTTGGCGCACCTGTGCGGTGCGTCACACGAACATAACTCGACTTACGGAATTACGCAAGCCTCGGACGGCCGAGGTTCCGGCAGGACCATGCCTGCCCCGTATCATCGAACGGTGAACGAACGAACATCCGTCCCGGAGCACCGGCCCGGGCCACCGCCCCGAGCCGGTGGCGACCTGAAGCGGCCGTTCTTCGAACACGCCCTCGTGCTGTTGGCGACGGTCGGCTACGGAGGCTTCAAGCAAGCCGCCCTGTGCAAATCCCTCGGTGTCACGACCGGCGCGTTCTACCACAGCTTCGGAGGGTGGAAGGATTTCTGCACCGAATTCCTCGACTTCTGGTATCAGGAACGAACCGTGCGGATCGCCGAAACCGCTCAGGCGCACAGCGATCCGGTCGAACGGTTGGGAATGCTCGTAGAGGCAGTCGGAAATCTCCCGCACCGTGCCGAGGCCGCCATCCGCGCCTGGGCCGCAGTCGATCCCACCGCAGCGCGCGTTCAACGAACGGTCGACCTGCAGCGGTACGACGTCGCCGAAGAAGCGTTCGAGCACGTCGTGTCGGACCCGCAGCTCGCGCGCCGCTACGCGCTCGCCGGGGTCGCGATGCTCACCGGGTTCGAACAATCGGTGTTGCACGACGAGGATGCCGCGGACCTCGAATGGTCACTGCGACTTCTGCTCGACGCCGCCCGCCGGGATGCGCCGTCGACTCCTCAGCCCTGAAAGGCCGCTCCGGACTCGAGCAACGGCTCAGGATCGACACCCCACTGCAGTAGTACGTCCTCGGTATGCTGCCCGACCGCGGGCGGCCCCGCCGTGACGGTCGGTTCGATGCCCGAGAATCTCGGCGCAGGCATCGGCTGCACCAGGCCGTTGTCCCGCACCACGGAACCACGCCGGCGGATGTGCGGATGATCGAGCGCCTCCAGCATGCTCAGCACGGGTGACACGCACGCGTCGGTACCGCCGAACACCGCCGTCCATTCCCGTTGCGTCCGAGTCATGAACGCAGACGCGATCACCGATGCCGTTGCCGCCCAGGTGCTCCTGTCGTTCTGAGCACCTGGGTCCAGTGCCGTCACGCCGAGTCCGTCGAGCAGCAGCGCATAGAACTTCGGCTCGATGGCTCCGACTGCCATGTGTCGGCCGTCCCGGGTCTCGTACACCCCGTAGTACGGCGCTCCGCCGTCGAGCATGTTCACTCCGCGGGTATCGGACCACGTACCGGTGTTCATCAGCGCGTGGGTACCCGCCAGCAGGTGCGCAGTGCCGTCGACGATCGCCGCGTCCACCACGCGACCACGCCCGGTCACCCTCGATTCCAGCAATGCCGCCAGGACGCCCATCACCAGATAGGTACTGCCGCCACCGAAGTCGCCGACGAGGTTCAGCGGAATCTGCGGAGGGCCGCCCGCATCACCGATGGCGTGGAGCGCGCCGGTGATGGCGATGTAGCCGATGTCGTGTCCGGCGCTGGTGGCCAGCGGACCGTCCTGACCCCAACCGGTCATCCGGCCGTAGACCAGCGCGGGATTACGTGCGTGACAGTCGTTCGGTCCGATTCCCAGCCGCTCGGCGACACCCGGCCGCCCACCTTCGATCAGAATGTCGGCACGCTCCACCATCGTCAGCACGGCATCGACCGCATCGCGAGACTTCAGGTCCAGACCGACCGAGCGTTTGCCTCGATTGAGGATGTCCTGCTCCGGCTTTCCCGGGAACACTCCGAGTCCGCCTGGACGTTCCACCCGAACGACCTCGGCACCCATGTCCGCCAGAGTCATTCCGGCGAACGGGGTAGGTCCCATTCCCCCGATCTCGAGAACCCGGATGCCCGAGAGGGGTCCGGGATGCTCAGCCAAGAGGGTTCGATCCCACGCGCGCGCCGCTCAGATCGGTGATCTCCGACCACCGTTCGGCGACGACACCGACCGACGGGGGCGTCTCGAACCTGACGCCGTCGTTCTGGAACTGAGCAACCCGATACACCGCTCCGCCGCCCGCGACGAAAACCGAGCCCGTGGTGGTCGACTCCTCGGTCAGCAGATATCCGACCACCGGTGCCACGAAGGCGGGCGGAAGCGTGTCCAGAAGGTCCTGCGGAGCGATGCCTTCGGTCATCCTGGTTGCGGCCATCGGCGCGACAGCGTTGACGAGAATGTTGCTTCGCTCCCCCTCGATCGCCAGCGTGTTGAGCAACCCGACCAGCCCTGCTTTGGCGGCGCCGTAGTTGGCCTGACCGAAGTTCCCGAACAAGCCACTCGTCGAGGTGGCCATCACGATTCGCCCGAATCCCTGTTCCTTCAGGTGCGGCCACGCTGCGCGAGTGATGTTGAAGCTGCCGTACAGGTGCACCTTCATCACGGCGTCCCACGATTCGGGGGTCATCTTGGCGAAGGACCCGTCACGGAGGATTCCGGCGTTGTTGACGATCCCGTGGACCGCTCCGAAAGTCGATATCGCAGTATCGATCACCCGCTGGGCACCGTCGGTGGTCGAGATGTCGTCGTAGTTGGCGACCGCCTCACCGCCCGCGTCGCGGATTTCGGCGACCACGTCGTCCGCCATCGCCGAACCGCGTCCCGAACCGTCCTTGGATCCGCCGAGGTCGTTGACGACGACCCGAGCGCCTTCCGCGGCCGACAGCAATGCGTACTCGCGGCCCAGTCCGCCGCCGCTTCCCGTGACGACCACGACGCGGTCCTTGACTCCTGGCATGTCGATTCTCCTTGGCATTCGAGTTGATGTTCGAGATCACCGGCCGATCGACGGCGTCCATCGATGCGAACCTCGCATCGTCGACACTTTTTATCACATGTTAAATTCGATGAGAATGCCCGACCCGTTTCACCAGCGAGGGAGTACCGGCCGTGAATGGATCCACTCGAGCACCGGAGTGCACCACCACCACACCTCCGATCGAGGTGGGCCGGTGGGAATTCGTGGCCGACAACGTCCTGCGAATACCTCTGCCCCTTCCGATACCGGAACTGAAGAGCGTCAACTGCTACGCCCTGTTGGGCACCGACGGAGTCACCCTGATCGACCCGGGTTGGGTATCCGAGGACACCGAGAAGTCGCTGAACACCGCTTTGACAGAGGCCGGCTCCTCGATGGACGAGGTCTCGACAATGCTTGTCACGCACTCGCATTGGGACCACTACACCCAGGCATACGCACTGCACCGAGAGCGTAGAACCACCCTGCTGCTCGGACGGAACGAGCAACACAGCATTCGGGCGTGGGCCGAACTCGACGGGGCATTCCCGAACCAGGTCGGATTGCTCGACGGGGCAGGCGCGGACGAACATGCGAGACGACTCGAAGCCACGCCGGTTGCCGACACCGAGAAACACACGGCGTACGGGCATCCGACCCAGTACCTCGACGGGGACGAGAACCTTCGACTGTCCGGAACCGTCGTCAAAGTACTGTCCACACCGGGACATACACGCGGACACCTGGTGTTTCACGACAAGACGAGCAACCTGTTGTTCAGCGGCGATCACGTACTGCCCCGGATCACCCCGTCGATCGCTTACGAGCGCTCCCCGGACCGGATGGCCCTACGGTCCTATCTGACGTCACTTCGACTGCTCGTCGATCATGCTCCGGCCGAGATGATGCCGGCCCACGGAATCCCGCAGCCGGTCGTTCACGAGCGAGCTCAGGAATTGATCGACCATCACGAAGCCCGACTACGTGAAGTACACGAACTGATCGACGCCGGAGCATCGACCGGACTCGCCATCGCGTCGGCCATGAAGTGGACACGACGCAACATCGGTTTGGCCGAACTGGCCCCGAACCAGCAGTGGACGGCGATCCTCGAAGCCGTCGCGCACGCAGACCTCCTCGAATGGCGCGGCTACGTCTCCCGAACCACCGACGGCCTGACGGACTCGTACCGCCCACTCTGACTCACACCGGGTGCAGGTCCGAGATCTTCCATCCCTGATCGGTATCGACCAGTGCCACGACGACTCTGCTGCCGGCAAGAGCGGGTGCCGGATCCGCGGTAGTGGTCGTCGTCTGGTTGACGAACATGAGCAGGGTCGCGGAATCGACGTCGACGTCGACGATCGAGGACTCCACCACGGTGGCGTCGGTCGTCACGCCCTTGTCCTTGGAGGTCGGGGCGATCACCGTCGTCGAGAGCTCACCGAACTGGTCCTTGAACTCCCCGGTGAGTGCATCGGACGCGTCGGTCAAGGCAGTATCGACCGTGTCGGGTGTGTAGGAGAGCAGACGCGGAACCTGTTCGCCGGCAACCGCCGTCGCCGCTGTCCGTGCGGCACCGATCTGCTCGTCCGTACGGGCCTCGGACCAGGTCCAGGCCGCTCCTGCGATCGCTCCGACCGTCAGCACTCCGAGAATCGACGCGGTGACCTTCGCGGTTCGCCGCGACCACCGCCCAGGACGCCTCATGCGACGAACTCCACGTTCGACACGAGCCAGGACTCGTCGATGTGTTCCAGGCTGATCTTCATGCGATACGTCCTTTCCTCCCCATCGGGAGCTTCCGTGTTCTTCACGGTGGACGTCACTGCCGCCAACACCGTCGCGGCGTTCTCGTCCGACGTGACGACGCCTGCTTCGTTCACCTGTCCCGTCGAGTCGACCTGCCCGTCACCGAGTACCTTCTCGAAACTGCCGGACACATCGGAGAATTGGTTCCGAAAATCACCCGTCGTCGATGCCAGAATGCGGTCCAGGTCGTCACGAGCGGACGAATATCGAAGCGTGACGAGATTGACCGCAGCGGCGCGGGCAGTGCTGAGCACCGCGTCGTTGCGAGCGGTGACCTCACGACCGTCGCGGCTCTGGACGGTGAACACCGTCGCCGCGGCCACTGCACTCACGAACAGTACGAGCAACACCGCGCACAGCGCGGTCAGCCGTCGGCCCGCACCGTTGCCTGCGGTGGATGTGCGCTCTGCACCGGAATCCTCCACCGGCTCATCCTGTGTCGCTACTTCCTCAGTGGGGTCAACCACAGATCCTGCCATGTTCGAAGCTCCTTTCCATTGTTCGTGTCGTCGACGCCGGAGAGCGTGTACATCTTTCCGTCGGGAGCGAAGAAGTTGCCCGTGGACGGGTCGTACGGCACCGATTCACCCGTGTCGCGGAACCCGAACATGCCCTCCTCCGCTTCGGTCGTGGGTTCCGTTGCTGCCGGCACCGACTCGGCAACGGGCGCAGCCGGAGCGACCGGAGCGACCACGGGCGCAGGCACGGTCTGGCCGGGGCCCGTGGCACCGTTGGGGCGTGCCAACATCTCGGCCCAGGTCGAGGGCAGCCCGCGGGGGCAATTGGCCACCTCTGCTGTCCGCACCGACCGATCGGTAGCACACGGCTGGTTTCGCGCACTGCGCACCGCACGTGGATCATCCTGAGGGAGTGTGCAATACGCATTGGTGTCGGGGTCCATGGGCGAGGTGTCGGACGGGTCGCGGCGCTCGATACCGCCGAACCCCTCCGTGCAGGGTGCGGGCCGCTGTGTACTGCCGAGCTTGACATCCAGTGGACCCTGCCCCCGATCGGGATCTCCCCCGAGCGGGAATTCGCGGAACACGTTGCCCACAGCCGAGGACAGTGCCGGGTAGACGACCAGAACGTGTTCGATCCCGGGGAGATTGACCTGCGCAACCTGACCGACGGTCTGCAGGTTCGCCAGCATCATCGGTAGGGCCGGCTGGAGTTGGGTGAACGCAGAGCTCACCGTGTCGGCAAAGCCGGGACCGACGTCGAGGGTGTCGCGGATCTGCGCGTCGTTCGCCACCAACTGCTCGGAGAACCCGTTCAGATCCGACACCGAGGACAGCGTCTGTGGGCGAACGTCGATGCCGGTGTCCAGCAACGGTTCCGAGTCCTCGATCAGGCGAACCGTGGGATCGACGTTCGCCAACGCGAGTGAGACCAACGACTGGGACGAGTCGAGCAGCCGCGCCAGATCCGGCCCGAGACCGTTGAAGGCGTCGAACGATTCGTCGATCGTCGTACGCAGGTCTTCGCCGGGAACCGACGCCAGTAGAGCCTGGGCGTTGGACAGCAGCGTTCCCGTCGAGGTCGGCACCGACGTCGAGTCGACCGAGACTTCGGATCCGTCCACCAGGAACGGGCCGTCCTCCGATTCCGGTGTGAAATCCACATACTGCTCGCCGATGGCGGAGACGCTCTTGACGGCGGCTGCAGACGACGCCGGGATCGAATACTCCGAGTCGATCTGGAGCTCGGCAACCACATCGGTCGACGTGACCGAGACGCTGCGGACCAACCCGACGTCGATGCCGCGATACGTCACGATCGCGTTCTCGTACAGCCCCGCCGCATCGACGAAATGGGCCTCGACGGTATAGGTCCCGATCCCGGTGACCCGTTTGAGTCCGAGGTAGTTGTAGGTGACGTACGACAGGCTCACCACGGTCAGGACCAGAAACACCACCAACTGGGCACGAACGAACTTGGTCATCGCGGTTCCCCTCCGCCCACGGGAGCGAGCAACGGGTCGACGGCACCGGTGGCCGTTCGTATTCCGAGCAACGAGGCCGGGTCGGGAATGCTGCCGAGTACGTCGTTCTGCAGAGTCGGAATCGAGATGTCGAGATTCATGAACAGGTTGATGTAGTCACCGCGAATCGTGTTGGCGGCCGTCGTGACCGGGAACGGAATCGTGCCTGCAATGATCAACGAATTGGCCAGTGTGGAGCCGGTCGCAGCCAGTTCGGTCAACGTGGGAGCCAGGTTCGCCAGGTTGGCGGTCAGATCGTCCTTGCTCGCGTCGAGTGCCTCGTTCGCCACTGCGGCCGCCGATCCCACCGACCCGAGCATGTCGCGCAGCAACTGCTGCTGGTCGTCGAGCACCTCGAGCGCCGGTTGTATCGACGTCACCGCCCGGTCGATGGTGCCCGTCTGAGAAGCGAGTTCACCGCTGAGCCGGTCGAGTGAGTCGATCGCTCTGACGATGTCCTGACGCTGCGAATCGAGACCGTCGACGAAGGTGGCCACCCGGCCGAAGAGAGCGTTGATCTCTTCCTCGTTGCCACCGAGCGCAGCGTTGGATTCTCGGGTGATCGTTCTGATCTGCTGCAGTCCACCACCGTTGAGCAACAGCGAGAGCGTGGACAGCACCGATTCGGTTTCTGGAAAGCGGCTGGTCCGCGACAGCGGGATGACGTCACCGTCGCGCAGCTGCCCGACGGTCTCCTGCCCCGCCGGCGTGGCGAGTTCCAGGTACTGCGCACCGAGCAGGCTCTTCTGCGCCAGCGTCGCCGTGGAGTTCGAGCCGAGGTGCGCATCCTGCCGAAGATCGACGGTCAGTACTGCGATCGAGGAATCGACCCGAACCGATCGAACGGTTCCGATCGTGACGTTGCCCGCCTTCACCTCGGAGTTACCGACCAGGTTCTGCACGTCCGCCATCTCGACCTCGATCGTGAACACCGGCTCTCCCTCGGTCGAGTTGCCGGGAAGCGCAAAGGAATTGAGGCCGTCGAACGAGCATCCCGTGACCGCCCCCATGGCAGCCAGTGTTGCCGCAGCGGCGACGCCGCGTACACGCCTGTTCATCAGCGTTCACCTTCTTCGGGGCTGTCCGCGGCCGGTGCCGGTGGAGCCGCGTACGCAGCCACACCACCGAGTTGAGCTGCGATGTCGGCACATTGATTCTGGGGTGCTCCCACGGTCGTGAGCAGTCCGCAGATGAAGTTGAGCGGGTCGCCCCGATCCGGCACCGCCAATGCTCCGGTCAGTGAATTGGCCGACGGATCCCAGATGTTGTACAGGTTGGACAATGCTGTCGGTGCCACGTGCAGCAGCTCGGCGATGTCGTCCTCACGATTGACCAGAAGCTGTGTGATGTCGACCAACTGGGTGACATCGGTACTCAACTGGTCCTTGTTGTCCGCCACGAACGTGCGCACCTGCTCCATCGCCGGAACCAGCTCCTGCAGTGCTGCATCGAATTCGGTTCTGTTGTTGTTCAACAGAGTCGACAGGTCCGCCAACTGCCGAACGAAACGATCGACTTGTTCGTCGTTGGCCGAGAGCGCGGAGACGAAAGCCTGCAGATTGCGGACCGTAGCGAAGATGTCCTCGCCGCTGTCGTTCAACGTGGTCGTCGCCTCGGACAGGCTTCGCACCGTTTCTCCCAGTGTGGAGCCGTTGCCGGACAGCGCGTCTGCCGACGAGGCCAGCAGCTCGTTGACCGAACCGTCCGCGTTGAGACCTTCCGGGCCGAGATCTGCCGTCAACTGCGAGAGCTGGTCCTTCAGTTGGTCGAACTCCACCGGAACCGCGGTGCGCTCGACGGGAATGGCGGCGCCGTCGCTCAACGTCGGCCCACCCGAATACGTCGGAGCCAGTTGAACGTAACGTCCTGTCACGAGCGTCGGGGCGACGATCGCTGCGCTCGCATCGGCGGGCACGTCGTACGCGCTGTCGAACGTCAGGTGCACACGAACGGTTGCGCCCTGGGGAGTGATCGCGTCGACGGTTCCGACCGGGACACCGGCTATGGTGACCGGGTCTCCCTCGTACAGCCCGACCGAGTTGGTGAAATCGGCGGTGACGCTGATCTTCGACATATGTCCCACGGCCACGATCGCCACCGATGCGAGTAGAGCGCACACGACCAGACCTATCACCAGAGGTCCGGTGGCGGGCATCCATCGACTCGCGCGCTTCATCGCTCTCCTCCGAAGCTGTTGGGGAGCTGACCACGTAGATCGGTGGGGACGACGTTCTGGATGATCACCTGGAAGTAGGGACCGGACGCCACCGACTCGCCCAGTTGCCGTACGAACGGGGCAGCCCTGGTCAAGCTCTGGTTCAGGTTGTCGTAGTTGTTCTGCAGCAGCTGCGCGATCTTGTTCAGCTGGTCGAGTGTCGGCCCGATCTGCTCACGGTTCTCCGACACGGTCGCCGTCAACTGTGCCGATACCGATCGAATGTTCAGTAGCAGCGAGTGCACGGTGTCCGACCGCTCGTTCAACGAGGTGAACAATGCTTGGCCATCGGTGACGAGTTGCGAGAGTTGGGTATTGCGCTCGGCGAGTACGCCGGTCACTCCGTCGGCGTGCTCGAACAGTGAGTGCAACTCGTCGTTTCGGGACGAGACCGTCTGCGAGAGCCGGTTCACGCCCTCGAGTGATCCGCGCAGATCGGCGGGCAATCGATCGAAGACCTGACCGGCGGTGTCCAAGGTTCCCGACAGGTCCGGCACATCGGTGTCCGTGACCGTTCGGGTCAGATCCGACAACGAGGTACTGACGTCGAAGCTGGCGCGCGTGCGCTCACGTGGAATGGTCGAGCCCGGCCGCAGCACGTCGGAACCGGCCGGCTCCAGATCGAGATAGCGTCGTCCCAGCGCGGTCTGGACCTTGATGGCGGCCTCGGTTCGGTCGCCGAGAACCACGTCGGTCGTCGTCGCCGAGAACTCCACCTCGACGACGCCGTCGTCGAGTCCGATGTCGGCTACCTTTCCGACCTTGACACCGCTGATCTGCACGTCGTCTCCCGTGTGCAGACCCGAGGCATCGACGAACTCCGCTGTGTAGGTGTTGCTTCCGTTCAGGAACTGAAGCGAGTCGAAGTTGAAGGCAACGACGAGCGCGAGAACTATGCCCACTGTTCCTGCGATCCCGATGGGGACCGGGTTCCTGTCTCGGAACGGCTTCATTTCTGGTACCCCTCGATCATTGCTGGCACCTCTGCGTCGGCGATACGGCCATGGGGGTGGTGAGCTGGTCACTGAACTTGATTGCCACACCGCAGAGGTAGAAGTTGAAGAAGCTGCCGTAGGTGCCACGGCCGAGCAACTTGTACGCCTGGGGAAGCTGGCCGAGCACCATGTTCAACGTGTCGCTACTGGCGTTCAAGTTCGACGACAATGCGCCCAGCTGCGTGATGTCCTGTTGCAGAGAGGGTCTGGATTCACTCAGGACGGACGACAGCGTCGCGGTCACCGCATCGACGTTCGTGATCGCGTCTGTCACGCGCACCCGGTCATCGGACAGTCCTGTGACTATCTTCTGCAGTCGATCGATCATCGACGAGAACTGTCCGCGCCTGCTGTCGACGGTGACCAACACGTTGTTCAGGTTCGTGATCACTCGGCCGATCACCTCGTCCTTGTCCGCCAAGGTTCCGGTGAGCGAACCGATCTGCTGCACCAACGAACCGATGACCTGCGACTGTCCGTTGAGCACTTGGACGAGTGAGGACGTGAACATGTTCGTGTCCTCGGGACTGAGCCCCTGCAGCAGCGGCTTGAAGCCGTTGACGAGTTCGTCCAGATCGAGGGCCGCCTGGGTCTTGTCCAGGGGCACCGTCGATTCGTCGGGAAGGGCGTCGAGACTGCCTGGGCCCTGGGACACTTCGAGGTATCGATCACCGATGAGATTCTTGAACTTGATCGCCAGTGTGGTGCCCGAGGTCAAGACGATCGCGCGGTCCACCGTGAACGAGACCTTGCTGACGACGTTCGAGCCGTCCATCGCCAGGTCGACCGAATTCACCTTGCCCACCGGGACCCCGGCGAGCTTGACGTCCTCGCCCGACACGATTCCCGACGCGTCCGCGAACACCCCCACGAACGTCCGAGTCGGTCCGAATCTCATGTTTCCGACCACCGTTGCCAGAAGCGCGGTAGTGAGCGCCGTGATGATCATGAACACGATCAACTTCAGGCCCGGAGCTCTGGCGGTCATCGGCCGAAGATGAAGGTCGGCCCGTACAACAGTTTCAGCAACGGGGAGTCGGCGAGTTCACCGGCGGTGAACTCTCGTGTGTAGGCCTCACTGCCGTCGTGGAATTGCACGTGCGGAGGCAGTGGATCGCTGTAGTCGACGGGAGTGCTCCGGCAGTTGGGTCCGTCGTCGAGACCTACCAGAGGCAGGTTGTTCGGGTAGGTGTACTCGGGCTGGCCGACGATGATGGTGGACTGCACGTTCAGTCCCGGCTTCGTTCCACCGATCACCTGCTCGAGCCGCGGAACGTTCTGGCTCATACCTTGGAAGAAGCACACGGTCTGTGGTGAGTACCGCGCCAACAGAGCCGTGGTCGGCCTCAGTGCGGACAGTGCTGAGATCATCGGTTCCTTTACGTTCCGGAAGAAGTCCTCGCCCGTGTTGCCCAATGCGGTGAAGCTGACCAGGAACGCAGTGAGCTGCGCCTGCTTGTCGACCACGGTGTCGCTGGTCGTGCTGACATTTGCAGCGAGAGAGAGGAATTCGGGTGTTGCATCGGCGAAGGTATCGAGGTTGTCGGCAGTTTTCGGGATGTCACGTTGCAGCGTGGGGATGCTGCCGTTGAACTGTGCGAGGTACCGGTCGAGATCGGTGAGCAGGGTGCCTGCCTGCTCGCCCCTACCGGCGAGGGCGGTCGCCACTGCACTCAGAGTCGCATTGACCTTCTGCGGGTCCACGACGTCGAGCAACGACACCAGTTTCGCGAACACGTCGTTGACTTCGACGGTGACGGAGCCGCCGTCGATGGTCGACCCCGGACGCAGCGAGGACGGCGACGGGTCGGCCGGCATCTCGAGTGTGACGAATTTGCGACCGAAGACCGTGGTCGGTTCGAGATGCACAGCGACGTTCGACGGGACCTTGCGAAGTTCGTCGGGCGTGATCGCGAGGGTGAGAACGGCGCTCCCGTCCCGATATTCGACTGTGTCGACGGAGCCGATCACCACCCCTCGCAGCTTCACATCCGACCCTGGATCCATGAGAAGGCCGGATCGGTCGAGTTCGAGCGTGATCGCCTCGGTTGTGGTGAACAGACCACGGTAGAACGCAGTGGACAGCCAGGCCAACGCCACCACGGCCACGATCAGCACCGCCCCGAGTACCAGATACACGGACGGGGACACCTGGCCCGCTGGGCGCGTCCGCGTGCGCGTCATCCCGAAATCCGAACGTTGGACGCAGGGCCGCCGAACACGGCGATACCGATCAGGAGGTCGACGAGCATGATGGCGATCAGCGACGTTCGGACCGCGCGCCCCACTGCCACACCGACGCCTGCCGGGCCGCCGCTGGCGTTGTACCCGTGGTAGCAGTGGACCGACATCACGATGAGCGCCATGGCAAGGACTTTCAGCAGCGACCAGAGCACGTCGCTGGGCACGAGGAAGACGTTGAAGTAGTGGGCGTAGGTGCCACTCGACTCACCTGCCAGCACCACGGTGACCAATTGTGTTGCGAGATAACCCATGATGAGCGCGATCGCGTAGAGCGGGATTACCGCCACGAAGCCGGCGATGATGCGCGTCGTCACCAGATACGGCATGGACGGCACCGACATCGATTCGAGTGCGTCGATCTCCTCGCTGACTCGCATGGCACCCAGTTGTGCGGTGAATCCGGCACCGACCGTGGCAGTCAACGCCACTCCGGTCACCACGGGAATGGCCTCGCGGGTATTGATGAATGCCGAGACGAACCCGGCGAGCGCGGCGATACCCACGTTGCCGAGAGTCTTCGTTCCCTGCTGACCGACCTCGTATCCCGCTGCCGCAGTGAGGAAACCGATGACCACGACGCTCCCACCGATCACGGCCAGAGCGCCTGTCCCGAGTGAGACCTCGGCGATGAGTCGGACGACTTCCTTGCGATAGTGCACGATGGTGCGTCGGATCCACAGGAAACTGCGGAGATGAAAATGCACCTGCTGACCCAGTCCGACCAACGCATCCTGGGGCTTTCGCGTCGTGCGCAGTACTCCGCGAGCAAAACGGGATCCGCCTGCTCCGGATTTCGTCAACGAATCGAACACGCTCGGCCTTCCTGACTACTTCAACTGAAGTGAGATGGTCGTGATGATCGAGTTCGCGAGGAACAGCAGCACGAAGCTGAACACGACCGTTTGGTTGACAGCGTCACCGACGCCCTTCGGTCCGCCTTTGGCACGAAGACCCAGGTGGCAGGCAACCAACCCGGCGAGTAGTCCGAACACTGCAGCCTTGAGTTCACTGACGATCAGATCGCCGAAACTGGTGAGCACCGGAATGCTGGTGATGAATTGTCCTGGTGTCGCACCCTGCAGGAACACCGCGAACGTGTAGCCGCCGACCAGTCCGACAGTGGTCACCAGTCCGTTCAGGAAGAGAGCCACGACCATGGAGGCGAGCACCCGTGGAACGACGAGGCGATGAACGGGATCGATGCCGAGCACTTCCATCGCGTCGAGTTCCTCGCGAATCTTCCGCGATCCCAGGTCGGCGCAGATCGCGGTTGCACCGGCTCCGGCCACCACCAGCACGGTCACAACCGGTCCGATCTCGCGTACCACAGCCAATCCTGCTCCTGCACCGGAGAAGTCGACAGCGCCGATCTCGGTGAGCAGGAGGTTGATCTGGAAGACCACGATGACGCAGAAGGGAATCGCCATCAACAGAGTCGGGACGATCGAGACACTGGCGATGAACCACGCCTGCTGCACGAATTCACGAAAGTGGAACGGCGGCTTGAACATCAAGCGAAACACGTCGAGCGCGGTCGCGTAGAAGTTACCGATCTGACGTGGGGCTCCGACGGCAGCCTGTTCTATCACGTTTTTTACTTTGCGTTCAGAACTCACGACAAGCCGGTCCCCTCTCGATTCCTACGTCGGTTGTCCGCGGACGCATTTCGCTTCCTGACCGCAGCGCACCCTGCCTGTCCGGCAGCGGCGACGAACCGGCTTCCCCGCGGGCCGCTCGCGCCTGTGAAGCCTGTCACAAGCGTCGGCCGATGTGCAAGGCCTAACGCTCATTAACTTTATTCTTGGATAAATTAAACCTTCGGTCGGTTTCAGGACTCCTGAAGAACGGTGAGCGCCAGCAACTCGGTGACGTGGGCCAGACGATCCTCGTCGGTTCGCTCGAGCCGGACCATGTCGGTCACCACGCGACGGGCCGCGAAGACACGCACGCGTGCGTCGTTCACGTCGAGTCCCGGCCTCGATCGCATGACTGCCTCGACCCACCGATCGACATCTCGTGCCATCGACTCACGGAGCCGACGAGCGTCTCCGAGAGGCACGTTTCCGGCTTCGGTGATGTAGACCCCGAACAACTCTCGGTTCGCGGCAGCGACTGCGCAATAGCTGCGCACCAGCACCCGCAGCTTCTCGTCGGGCGTCCCAGCCTGCGCCAGAGCCGTGCGCGCACCATCGGCCACCATCGTCACCGCCCTGAACAGGACGTCGACCAGCAGCTCCGATTTGGACGAGACGTAGTGGTAGACACTCGGACCCGTGATTCCGGCCGCGGCTCCGATGTCGTCCACGGTCACCGCGGCGTAACCGACCCGGTAGAACAGTCCGACGGCCGCGTCCTCGACGGCCGTGACCCTCGACCCGGTCCTGCCCTCATCGGAGCCAGGGCGCGCACCATCGCCGAGAGCCCCGACACCGTCACGGCGCGCCGGAGTCCGGCGAAGGTCGAAGGACAGCAGTGCGAGTTCGATGTTCTCCAGGGCCGCTCTGTAGCGGCACAGGTCCATGTCCACCGGATCGGTCGACGGACTGCCCGCAACCGAGAGCATCGCGCATGCGATCAGATGGCAGTTCTCGTCGGACAGGTCAGCGTGCGAGGCGGCGACCGATGCGGTCACGCTGTGCACGATCGCGGCATACCTTCCTTCGATCACACGTCTGTCGTCTGCATCCAGATGTCGGACCTCTCGCTGCACCAGAGTCCAGATCTCGCGTCGCTCGAGCGCCACCTCGACCATCGGCGCGACGAGGTACGAGACGTCACGATCGGCGTACTGCCGCAACACCGACTCGGCGGGCGCAAGGGTGGTCGCCACGGTCGCCATCAACAACTGTTCCTTGGACGAGAAGTGCCGGTACAGAGCAGGTGCCGTGAGATCCACTCGTCGAGCAACTTCCGCGAGTGTCACGTCCTCGTAGCCACGCTGATGGAACAGCTCGGCCGCGACGGCGGTGATCTGTTCTCGTCGCGCCCGCCCGCGTGCTGTGACGGGCCGGGTAGCAGCGTCGTTCCGCGGAGGCATTCTTCTCGTTCCGTGCTTTCGAAGTCAGGTTCGAACAGTGCACCATATCCAGTGCTGCAACATCGGTCGGAACCGTGAATTGTGCCCGGCACATCTATAGTCGGACCATGGCACGAAAAGCGACCGCGAAGCTCACCGACGAGGGCGAACTGCCCGAATCGAAATCCGCACGGACTCGCGGCCGCATTCTGGACGCGGCTGCTCATGTGCTCAGCATCAAGGGGTATGCGGGAACGCGGCTGACCGATGTCGCGGAATACGCGGAACTTCAGGCACCGGCCATCTACTACTACTTCCCCTCACGCGAAGAACTCATCGAGGAAGTGATGTGGGTCGGCATTGCCGACATGCGCCAGCACGTGCTCGCGGTATTGGACGCGGTCGATCCGGCGTCGAGCCCGATGGACCGCATTCTGGTGGCGGTGGAGGCACACCTGCGACACGAACTCGAGATCTCGGATTACACGACCGCGTCCATTCGCAATGCCGGTCAGCTTCCGGAGTCGATCCGAGCGCGGCAGGTGGCCGAAGAGGCCAAGTACGGCAAGATCTGGCAGAAGCTGTTCAAGGATGCTGCAGACGAGGGCCAGATTCGCGACGACCTCGATGTGAAGATGGCGCGGATGCTCGTCATCGGAGCGTTGAACTGGGCGGCCGAGTGGTGGAACCCACGCCGGGGCTCCCTCGACACCGTGGTCGCCACCGCCCAGTCCATCGTCTCGGCCGGCTTGTCTCCCAAGCCCACGTCGACTGTTGCTGCGGCGCCGCGCAAGACAGCGGCACCGGCACGGCCTCGTCGCCGCTCCGGTCAGACCGCGATCTGACCGGAGCGAGACGCCGGCCTCGTCACGGTCAGACTTTCGCCGCCGCGATCAGTTTGCGCTTCTCCGCGAACTCCAACGCTGCCGACCAGTCCGTCTTCTTCGAGATGAGCACGCGGTACTTCATGATGTCCGCCTGTCCGTTGACGGTGAGTGCGCCGACGACGGTCTCGCCTTTGCGGTAGAGCGCCACCCACTTGCCGGGGACGTCGACATCACCCTCCACCAGGACGACCTCGTCGGCATCGGTGATTCCGACGAATTGGATGCGGCTGTCGTACCAGTCCGACCAGAAGTACGGGACCGTCGAGTACGGCTTGGCCGCCGCCGGATCCAGTGCGTTTCTGGCCGCAGCAGCACCCTGCTCCGCCGCGCTGGTCCAGTGTTCGAGCCGCTGGTGGCGGTCGAAGAGTGGGTTGCGCCAGTTGGCCACGTCACCGGCTGCGTAGATGCCGGGAATTCCGGTGAACAGCGTCTCGTCGCACAGGACCCCGTTGTCCAGGGTCAATCCCGAGCCTTCGAGCCACCCGGTGGCAGGAACGGTGCCGATGCCGACGATCACCAGTTCTGCCGGGAGCACGGTTCCGTCGGCCAACACGACCCGCTCGACCCGGCCGTTCCCTTCGACGCGGTCCACTCCGACTCCACACCGCAATTCGGTGCCGTTACGGTTGTGCAGCGACGCGATCGCCGGACCCATCGACGGTCCGATCGCGCGCACGAGCGGAGTCGCCAGCGCCTCGACGACGGTGACGGGGATGCCACGCTTGTTGGCGTTGGAGGCCACCTCGGACCCGATGAATCCCGCGCCGATGACGACTGTCCGAGCACCCGAATCCAGTGCAGCCCGAACGGCGATCGCATCGTCGATGGTGCGTAGTCCGTGCACTCCGTCGAGATGTTCGGTACCGGACAGAGCTCGCGCCTGGGCCCCGGTCGCGATGATCAGCAGATCGAACGGGATATCCGAATCCCCCACCTGCACAGTTCTTTCCTCGATACTCAACCCGGTGGCCGGGTTGCCGAGCAGCATCGTCACGTCGAGTTCGTCGGCGAAGGTCTCGGGAGTACGAAAGAAGGGGACGTCCGGGCTCGACCCGTCGACACCGGGTTCGAGATATGCCTTGGACAGCGGCGGCCGGTCGTACGGAAGATGTTTCTCGGCACCGATCAGGGTGATCGTGCCTTCGAATCCGGCTTTCCGCGCACTCTCGACCGCTCTGAGTCCGGCCAGCGAGGCACCGACGACAACCAGACGCCTGCTGTCGGCCGACACACCGGTCATGTGACGGTGACCTTGCCGGGGGTGTCCAACACGGTCAGTGCTCGATTCGCAAGGCTTCGGTGGGGCAGCCGGCAATGGCTTCCTCGACCTCGGCCAACTCGTCGGGCTCGATGTCCTCCTTGAGCGCGAGCAGATCACCGGAATCATCCACCTCGAAAAAGGCAGGTGCCAGGGATTCGCAGATGCCCAATCCGGTGCACTTCGTTCGATCGACGACGACCTTCATCGTATTTCCTTTCACTCGGCTCACCGCCCCTCTTCGGGTACGGTCAGCGACCTTCGAATTGTGGTGCTTGCTTACCGACGAACGCGGCGATGGCACCTCGCGCATCGGACGTCCCGCCGGTGATCGCAAGAGCGTCGATCTCGTCGAGCAAGTGCTCGGACAGGGTGTTGGTCGACGATTCGCGAAGTAGTCGGCGCATCTTCCCGAAGGCTCGAGTGGGGCCCGACGCAAGCGATACTGCAAGCGAGAAGGCCGTGTCGGCCAGCCGGTCGGCGTCGACGACCTCGGTCACCAGCCCCCACTCCACCGCCTCTTCGGCTCCTACCCGGTAGTTCTGGAAGAACATCTTCGCGGCACGCCGTGGTCCGACGAGCCGGGGCAGGTACCAGCTTCCGCCCCCGTCGCCGGACAATCCGATCGCTGCGAACGCCGTCGAGAAATGCGCGTTCGGAGCCGCCAGCACGAAGTCGGCGGCGAACACGAAGCCGAGACCGCCGCCGGCAACGGCACCTTGCGCAGCAGTCACGATGGGTACATCGAGCATGCTGAACAGCCGAAACGCTTCGTGGAACGGGCCGGTCATCCGCCGCAGCAGCGGTCCGATCTGCTCGGGGTCGCCGTCGACGAAGTAGGTGATGTCGCCGCCGACAGTGAGGTTGGTTCCCGATCCTTCGATGAGCACCGCTCGCACGGTCGGATCCGCCGCGCACCGTCGGGCCACTTCGAGCGTGTCCTCGGCCAGGGCGAGATCGATGGCGTTGCGCTGTTCCGGCCGATCGAGGGTGATGCGCGCAACCGACTGTTCGACGCGATATCGGATGGTCGTCAGCTGCCGTTCGCCCCGCGCTGTTCGATCGACTGCCTCGTGCCAGCGTTGTGAGTCGGTCAGCTGCACCAGTTTCGAGACTTTGCCGTCGACGAAGGTCAGCACGTGTACGAACTCCGCGTCCAGGGTGGCACCCGTCGACCTACCGGTGCCGACATACCTTCCCGCCACGTAGAGCCGTCCGTCCTCGAGCCCGACGAATTCTTCCGGGCGGGCCGCCGCCGAGTATTCCTTGGCGATGCCACCCCAGAAATTCCGCCGCATGTCTGCCGCGTCGGAGTAGTCTCCGCCGAGGCCGAACGGGAGCCCCTCCGTTGCGTGGCCACGAAAGCTGGGATGCAAGACGTTCTTCAGCACCTCACGGTCACCACTGGCCAACGCCGCATACAGCGCGCGAGCGGTCTCGATCGTTCCGGCCTCCGCCATGATGCCCCTTCCTCGTGGTTGTCGAATTTAATATAAATAAAAATAGCCTAGCCCGTCAAGGCGCTGCTCGACTATCGACTCGGCGCGTTGCCGACGACCGAGACGAAGGAGACGCAACCGCCGGGACGACCACCCAGATTGTGCGTCAGCGCCAGCCTTGGGTCGTCCAATTGGCGACGCCCTGCGCGCCCGGAGAACTGCAACCAGCACTCGTAGAGCATCCGCAGCCCGCTGGCACCGACCGGATGCCCGAAGGACTTCAGGCCGCCGTCCGGGTTGACGGGAAGGCTGCCGTCGGAGTCGAAATCGCCGGCCAGCATCTCCTTCCAGGCCTGTCCCCGGTCACTGAAACCGAGGTCCTCCATCAGGACGATCTCGGTCGGAGTGAAGCAGTCGTGCACCTCCGCCAGCGACAATTCTCGGCGCGGATCCTCGATACCTGCCTGCGCGTAGGCGTCGCGTGCACTGTGGACCACCTCGGGGAAGGTCGTGAAGTCGTAGGCCGGATCCACCGCACCTCGCATCGGCCCCGCAGCCAGCGAGAGGCCTTTGACGTACATCGGTGTGTCCGTGTAGTTCAGCGCGTCCTCGGCCCGGACGATCAGCGCGCAGGCAGCCCCGTCGGACACTCCCGAGCAGTCGAAGACACCGAGTCTTCCTGCCACCTTGGCGGCACCTTCGATCTTCGAGCGTTCGACTTCCTTCCGGAACTGAGCCTTGTCGTTCTTCGACCCGTTGACGTGGTTCTTCCACGCCACGTGCGTCATCGCGGTGCGCATGTCGTTCGGATCGACGCCGTACTTCGCGCAGTAGGCAGGATCGAGCAACGAGAACGCCGCCGGTGCCGTGAGTGACAACTCACTGGCTGTGCCGTCCGCAGGCGGATCCGCACGCAGCAAACCCGAGAAGCCCGAGTCCTTGAGCTTCTCGACGCCGACGGCCATCACCGTGTCGTAGGCACCGGAGGCAACCGCATAACACGCATTGCGGAAGGCCTCGGAGCCGGTGGCGCAGTAGTTCTCGACCCGGGTGACGGGTTTGTAGTCGATGCCCAACGGCCTGCTCAACGCCAGTCCGGACTGTCCGGATCCGAGAGTGCCGAGCCAGTACGCGTCGACGTCCGCCAGGCTCAGCCGTCCGTCGGCCGGCAGACATTCCTGCACGGCATCGATCACGAGATCGTCGGCAGATTTGTCCCACCGCTCACCGAAGGCGGTGCAGCCCATCCCGACCACCGCAACACGGTCTCGAATCCCATTGCTGGTCATACCGACTCCTCCACTGCGGAACGACCCTCGCTCACCGGTCGCGCCTTCCAGAAATAGTTGTGCACTCCACCCGCGGTGAACAGCCGTCGAAACGACAGCTCGACGCGACTTCCCACCGTCACCGAGGACGCCGCGCCGTCGGCGACCTCCAGTGAGTACCGGCCACCGCCGTCGAAGTCGACGACGGCCTCCACCACCGGAGGCGACGGCGAGAACGCCAGGCGATCGATCGTCGACGTAGCCACCGTCCCGCGCGCACCTCGCCGAGATTCCGGGTGCATGGAGTCGACGCTGCCGCAACCGCGACACACTCTCGCGGGCGGAAGGTGGACGAATCCGCAGCGATCACAACCGGATCCGACGAATGCGAACTTCCATGCCGTCGCGCGTCCCGAGGGCGGCGCGGCCGGTCGATCGGGTTCGGGCCGTCGCGGCGGCTCACGGTCGAGGAGCCCACGCCACGACAGGTAGGTCAGATACGAGATCCGGTGTCCCCCGCTGCGTTGTTCGGCAACAGGACGTCTCGCACGATGGTTCACGATGCCGGGAAGGACGCGCAGAACCAGAGCATCGCATCCGTCGACCGCGGACAGGACCAGAACGGTCTCCCCCGGCGCAGCCGAGTCCAATACCTCCGCCAGCGCGATCCCCACGTCGGCAGCACCACTGAACCCCAACGTCGACGTGACCGTCGAGACGGTTCCGGAGGCCAACGCGGTCAGCCGCTTTCGAATTCCACTGTTCGGCGAGGTGAGTACGACGTGGTCCGGTGCATCGACACCCGCGGCAGCGAGCGCCCGGCGCTGCACCTCCGCGATCAACGGGGTGTACTCCTCCTGGCCGTAGCGCTCTTCCCACTGGCTCCCGCCGATCGACGCCGGATCCCGCCAGCGATCGAGGAATTCGAGCGTCGACGACGCCGTGGACAGCAATGCTGCGATTCCGGTGCCCTGTTCGGTGGTCTCGGCGAAGACGAACGCAGCTCCGCCGTCGCCGCCCGACCGTTCGTCCGAGGAACCGGGTCGTCCGGTCCGCACGTCGGACATGACGGCCATACCGCCGGATTCGGCCGCGCACCTGATGGCGGCCATCGACGACTTTCCGGTGCCACCGAAATCCGCGCAGAACACGTCGGAGGGCAAACCCAAGGCAGCATGAACTGCAACGGCATTGGTCTTGTCCGCGTATGCGTGAGACGAGCTCGCGAAGTACACCGTTGCCGGTACGTACTGCTCCGCCGACGCGGCGGAGGCTGCCTCCACGGCGATGGTCGTGCTGTCCTCGTCGAACGAGGCCACCACCCGATCTGCTCCGCCCACTCGGCCACCGATGTCCTCGGGTGCCAGTCGGTAGGTGGGGAGGTAGGCGGCGTAGGACACCAACTCGGCAGTCATGTCAGGCCCTCTCGAACATGGCGGCGATTCCCTGGCCGCCGCCGATGCACATGGTCTCGAGTGCGTACCGCCCCCGGCGACGCTGCAGTTCGTTGAGCATCGTCGTCATGATGCGTCCGCCGGTGGCACCGATCGGGTGCCCGAGGGAAATACCGGAACCGTTGACGTTGAGTCTGGAATCGACGTCGTCGAGTGTCAGACCCCAGCCGGACAGCACCGCCAGAACCTGTACAGCGAAGGCCTCGTTGATCTCGATCAGATCCAGATCCGCGAAACCCAGGCCGTTCTTGGCGAACAACTTCTGCACTGCGCCGACCGGTCCGATCCCCATCATCGACGGCTCGCATCCGACGGCCGCCCAACTGTGCAGGAAGCCGATGGGCTCGAGACCCAACTCGTCCAACCTGTCCTCGGCCACGACCAGACAGGCACTCGACGCGTCGTTCTGCTGGGCCGCGTTTCCCGCGGTGACCGTTCCCCCGGCGATGAGGGGACGCAGGCGAGAGAGAGTCTCCATCGACGAGTCGGGTCGAACCCCCTCGTCCCGGGTGACCGTGATCGGATCACCCTTGCGCTGGGGAACATTCACCGGGACGATCTCGGCGTCGAACGAACCGTCCGCCCATGCTCGAGCGGCGGCGCGGTGACTGCGCACCGCGAACTCGTCTGCCCGCTCGCGGGATATCTCGTACTTCTGCGCCAGATTCTCGGCCGTTTCGATCATTCCGCTGATACGCCCGAACCGCCATTCCGGCTGCGACCGTTCCCGCCCGCGATCGAGCCGGTCGTACAGTGCGAGGTTTCCCGACCGAGAACCCCAGCGAGCCGAGGTGGTGTAGTGCTCGATGTTGCTCATCGACTCCACCCCACCCGCAAGGACGACGTCCGCCGCGCCCGTCTGGATCATCATCGACGCGGTGACTACAGCTTGCAGCCCGCCCCCGCATCGCCGGTCGGTCTGAAAGCCAGGAACTGCCACCGGGAGTCCGGCATCGAGCGCAGCCCATCGTCCGATACACGGGGCTTCGGAGTTGGCATACGACTGCGCGAACGCCACGTCCTCGATCCGTTCGGGATCGACTCCCGACGCAGCCACCACGGCCTGGATCACCGCCGAGGCCAGGTTTTCGGCCGGAACCGGGCGCAGGGCACCGCCGAAGGCACCCACCGGGGTTCTCAGTGGTGCCACGATTGCTGCGCGTCTCATCTGACAGTTCCTCTCGTCGACTGATGTTCTCCTCGAAGAATCGGCTCGGCCGCGGCCGCTAGTTCGCCGCGGTGCACCGGGTCGGCCAGCCTCAGCATTTCCTCGACCCGGCGTTCGAGCGACAACCCCCGAAGGTCGGCAATGCCGTTCTCTGTCACGATGATTGCCGCGTCGGCCCGCGGTGTGCTGACCGGACCGCCGAGTGCGGCCACGATTCTGCTCCGCCCGCGGGCCGCCGACGGCAGAGCCACGATCGGCAAGCCGCCCCGCGATGCGGCAGCGCCGCGCAGGAAGTCCATGGCTCCGCCTACTGCACCGACGTACTTCCCCGCCGCGACCTCGGCGTTGACCGCTCCGAACAGGTCGACCTCGATGGCCGAATTGATGGCGGCAAGAGCATTCTGCGCGGCGAGCGTCACCGAATCATGCGTGTACGTAGTCGATCTGACGTTCACAGCCGGGTTTCGATCCACGAAGTCGAAGAGTCGACGCGTACCGGTGACGAACCCCGCGACGGCGATGCCGCGGTCGAGTGACTTGTGTGCTCCCGTTGCGACGCCCATCTCCATCAATTCCATGGCGGCTTCGTTGAGAACCCCGCTGTGGATACCGAGATCGCGTCGACCGTGCAGCTCACGCAGCACTGCCTCGGGTACGGCACCGATCCCGAATTGAAGGGTCGCTCCGTCCTCGATCAACGACGCCACGTTCCGCGCCACTGCGTGCACGACGTCGCTCGCGTGAGCCGACTCCATCTGCGCCGGCTCACGCGAGCTGCGAACGGCCGCGGTCCACTCCCCTGGGCCGAGAGTCCTGGCACCCGCAACCACCGGTGCCCTGTCGTTGATCTCGACGATCACGACGGCGGCCGAATCGATGACGGCCGAGAGGTAGTCGTCGGTCAAGCTCATCGAATGTCGACCGGTCTCGTCGGCAGCCGAGACCTGAACGAACACCACATCGGCCCGCGCCGGACCGGACGTCAACAAGTCCGGAATGCGCGAGTAGTGCACCGGTGCGATCTCGAGCAATCCTGCCTGGTGCAGTGCGGCATTGCTGCCGGTCCCGCAGTACGAGGACAACGAGAGTCCGTCGACCGACTCCGGCTGCAGGATCGACCGAGCCGGAATTCCGACAAAACACCGAACCGGTCCGATCTGATGGCGTTGTGCAACAAGAAGTTCGGTCAGAGTCTGCGGCTCACCGCACGCCTGACCCCATACGATGCTGTCGCCGGGCCGAACGAATCGCGTGAGATCGAGTGACTGTTCTGCGCCGATCACGCTACCCGGCACTGTTGTTGTTCCATCTGTCGGACGACGGATCGAGCAACTGATTCAGATGGCCGTCGCTGAGCCATACGATGGTCTCCAGTTCCAACGCATCGAGAAACCGAACCCGCCCGGTCCGCAGATCCTCCAGGCGAAGCCGAATGCCGTTGCCGGAGCGGTCGAACGTCACCTCGACTTCGGCGAACTCGCTGCCGACGATGTCGCCGGGCGAGGTATCGCCTGCGTCGGAACTGCCTGTCCCCACCACCGTCATATCAAGAAACCCAGTGTGGCAACGGCTTTGTCGTGATCGACGAGCACGACCTTCTTGTAGGCCAGCGCGAAGCCGGTCTCCGTTCGTCGCAGCCGATACGTGGTGCGTCCGCCCCAGATCTCGTTGCCTCGTGTCCTGGACTCGAAGACGATGAAATTGCACCCGACCTCGATATCGACATCGCCTGCCGCGGAACGACGGCCGCCCAGAATCTCGACGTTGGACAGCAGGCGACGCATGTGCGACGGCGGTGCCTGGGCATACCGCTTTCCGGTACGAACCTGCTTCAGCCGAGTCGAAATACGATTCCTGTTGTCGTAGATGATCGACACACAGGTCAGCGGGTCCGAGTCCATGTCCGAGGCGGGAACCCAGTAGATGGCGTCGTCGGTCCACAGCGCCTCCCACGAGTCGTAGTCGTTCTCGTCGGCGAATCGTGCTTCTCGATAGAGGAACTGCTCGACCTCACGAAGATCGGTTCCTGCCGGCACATCGACGAGTCCGTCGGCGATCTCTGCTGTTTTCACTGGTCGGCCTCCATCAGTTTCTTGTAGTGAGCCCAGAAGCCGCGCATCCCGACCTCGTCCGTGGCCGTGCCGATCGTGAACCCGTTCTCGTCGGTCTGCTCGCGATGGATACCGCGACGCACGTCGAGCCACTCCGGTGCGAGCATGCCGACGCCGCGCTGGTTTCGCTCGTACATCTCGGTGTCGTCCGCGAGCAGCATTCCGGCCGGTCCGACGGAGCCGATCGACTGAGAGATCATGCGCTTGTTCAGTTCCGGCGCTCCGGCGAGCTGCACCGCGGTTGCATACTGCACGCACTCGTCCGCGGCGACAGGCTGAATGTTGAAGACCTGGATCTCGGCGATGAACAGGTTGGGGAACACCATGACGTGGGGTGCGCCCTCGACGAGAATTCGTTCGGCATCCTCACCGTGACGGGCCCGGATCGCCTCGACGTAATCCGGTACCCGAGATTCCGTGGTACCGAACCAGCGCATCGGTTCGTCGAACTTGCGGAACTCCGGTCGAAGGTCGTTCTCGCTGTGGCCGTTTCCGAGGTTTCGCGTCACGGCCGTCGACGCATCGCTGTACAGCGCGCCGATCGGCGAGCCGGTCACGCCGAATATCGATCCGTGGACGAACTGCGGGTGATAGCCGTCGGTCTCGTTCTCGGTCAGCAGCTTCCAGTTGGCCTTGGTCTTGTGTTGCAGCCACCCTGCGGTGAGTTCGACCTTTCCCTCGGGCGAGAGATTCGCGAGCCGATCGATCTCACCGGCGGCTCCGCCCAGGTGCTCGACGAGGCTGGGTCCGTCCTGCGCGAAGCTGCCGAACACGAAGCCCTGGTAGGACGCGACTCGTGGGACCTTTCCCATGGTCAGGTCGAGGTTGTTCTTACCGCCGTACCCCTTGTTGTACGGATACCCCAGCAGCTCACCGGTGTTGCGGTACGTCCACCCGTGGTACGGGCAACGGAACGAACTCGAGTTGCCGCGCGCGTCGTCGCACACCAGATTCGCTCGGTGTGCACACCGGTTCAGCAACAGATGCACCTCGCCGTCGCGGTCACGGGTCATGACCACGTCCTGCAGGCCGAGCTTCTTGCGGATGTAGTCGTTGGGCTCGGGGATCTCACTTTCGTGACCCACGAACACCCATGTGGCGTACCAGATCTTGGCAAGTTCCTCGGCGAAGATCTGTTCATCGGTGTAGAGCGATCCGTGCACGCGGGTCGGCTCGATCAATCGGGAGTACTTCGACTCCCCGGACGGACTTCCGGTACCGGTGGTGTCCATCCCTGCGGGGACGACTGCGGTCATACTCCACTTCCTTCCATGGATTGGGCTGCTGCCGCTGTCGCCAGCTGCACCAGTCGAAACTTCTGCACTTTGCCGGTCGGGGTTGTCGGAAGCTCCTCGGCGTCGAGGAAGACGACCTTCTTCGGTACTTTGAATCGCGCCAGATTCGATCGGCACAGCTCGATCAGCTCGGCTGCTGTGACGGTCGAGCCGGGTGCGCGAACCACGACGGCACAACCGATCTCGCCCCATCGGTCGTCCAACAGGCCTATCGCGAAGACCTGGCTGATGCCCTCGTGTGCCGCGAGCAGATCCTCGATCTCCTTCGGCATGACCAGCTCGCCGCCGCTCTTGTAGAGCTCCTTGCTGCGCCCGGTCACCTGGAGGTACCCGTCGTCTCGGACCAGGCCGAGGTCGCCCGAGTGGAGCCACCCGCCCCGCAGCGCCGCCGCAGTTTCCTCGGGCTTGTTCCAGTACCCCTTCATCGTCGAGGGACCCGAGGACACCAGTTCGCCTTCGGAGCCGTTCGGCTGCAGTTCACCGGTGAGCGGATCGACGGTGCGATAGATCACCAACGAGTCCGATCCTTCGATGCTGGCCGCGCCGGCGAGTTTGGGGCGGCCGACGGTATCGGATGTCAGGGAGAGCGGGTCCTCGGGCAGCGTGAGTGTCATTGCCCCGCCGCACTCGGTCATGCCGTATCCGGTCACGATCTCGGAGACGCCGAATTCACGTTCGACTTTCTCCCACAGCCACACCGGGGCCGGGGCCGATCCGCACAGGATCGCGGTCAGTGACCGGAGATCGTACTTGTGCCGGTCGGGATGTTCGACGATCGCCACAGCCATCGTCGGCACGCAGAGAATGTCCGTTGCCCCGAATCGTTCGATTCCCGCGAGATAGCCGACGGGGCTGAACGAGGTCTGGGGAACGATGGCACCGCCGACGAACATGACCGACAGCAGACCCTCGACGTAGCCGAACATGTGATAGCACGGTAGCGAGAACAGGATTCGACGTCCGTCCTCGTACGCTCTGGTCAGGGCGGACGCGTACCCGGTGCGCAGCACCGCATCGTGGGTGACGAGTACACCTTTGGGCGAACCTGTGGTCCCCGAGGTGTAGAGCATGTCGCCGATGTCGGTCGGATCCGCACCGTGGCCCACGGCCGCGTCGGCATTCTCGATGCCGAGGTCCGACAGGTCGGCCACGGTCATGGCACTCACGCGTCGAGTACCGCCGGTGTCGAGCACGACGACCGAACGCAGAGCGGGCACCGCGTCGGCGGCCGAATCGGGCCGTGTCGCGAACGACAGGGAATCCCACCCCGGTGCGATCTCGTCGAGCATGGCCACGTAATCGAGCGTCGAGTATGCGTTCATGGTGATCAGCACCCGGCACTCGGACTGCTGCAGAACGTATTCCAGTTCGTTCTGGCGGTACAGATAATTGAAGGGGATGGCGATCGCTCCGACGCGCGCGATCGCGAACTTGAGGGGGACGAACTCGGGGTGGTTGGCCATGAGCAGGCCGACCCGATCACCTCGCTGGACCCCGAGCGAGGCCAGGCCGTC
This sequence comes from Rhodococcus sp. 14-2483-1-2, assembly GCF_002259405.1. Classification (GTDB taxonomy): domain Bacteria; phylum Actinomycetota; class Actinomycetes; order Mycobacteriales; family Mycobacteriaceae; genus Rhodococcoides. The sequence goes on from NZ_NPFW01000007.1 coordinate 59,726, forward strand.
CGCAAGGCGGCGTGACTGTTCGGCCACGTCGGAGTACGAGTACGTGACCTCCTCCGTCAGCACCAACGGACGGTGCCGATAGCGATCTGCGCACTCGTCGAGCCAGCCGTCCAGAGTGCGTGGTATCCACTCGGGATGCTCGCTCATCAGCGCACTGCGCCGATCCTCGATACCGGTAGTCATGCCAGCCTCACTTTATTCTCCGTTAGATTAATAAATGTACCCGAGCGCAGAGAACCGTTCATCCCTCACCGACCCACGAATTGCGGTCGACGTCTCGCATGAAATGCCTGCACACCCTCGGCGAAGTCCTCGGTGTCGAACAGAACCGCTTGGTTCTCCACTTCCAGATCGAGCCGCGCATCGCGGTCGACGATCCCGCTCGCCAATGTCGCCTTGATCGCCGCCAACGCCAACGGGGGACCTGCTGCCGCAGCGGCCGCATCGGCCAGCGCGGCGTCGAGAGCGGCACCGGATTCGACGACGGAATCGACCAGACCGAGTTCTCCCGCTTCCGATCCCGAGATGCGCCGCGGGAACATCAGCAACTGCTTCGCTGCTGCGACTCCGATGCGATCGGGCAGGCTGGTGAAGATTCCCATGTCCCCTGCCAGCCCCACCCCGGTGAACGTGGTGCCGAACAGGCTGTCTCGCGCGGCGACCACACGATCGCAGGCCAGCGCCAGCGCCGTGCCCGCCCCGAATGCCGGGCCCTCCACGGCCGCGATCACCGGCTTACCTCGCCAGAGTGCACGAATCACCCGCTGCGCCGCCTGCGCTCGCGGGCGGGTCAGCTCGGGAGCTTGACGCGCCATCGTCGAGATGTCACCACCCGAGCAGAACGCCCCGCCTGCACCGGTCAACACGATCGCTCGCACCGAGTCGTCGTCCATCGCCGCTTCCACTGCCTCGGCAAGGACTACGCGCAGTGGCATGTCGATCGCGTTCTTCACCCGCGGACGGTTGAGTGTGAGAACTCGGACGCTGTCTCGATCCTCGACCGTCACCAGGGTGTGTTCGTCCGTCGTCACAGTTCGACTCACCGCCCGACGAACGTGGGGGTACGACGCTCGAGCACGGCCGCCAGTCCTTCGAGCGCGTCTGCCGTTCCGGACAGCTCCGATACCGTTCGCGCTTCTTCGGGAAGCTGACCTGCCACGCCTGCACCGATACCGGCCCACACCAACCGCTTGGTCGCGGCCAGCGCGAGAGGGGGCAGCTGCGCCAGTCCGAGCGCGAGTTCGTCTACTGCGCTGGGCAACTCGGCGTCGGGGACGACCGACGTCACGATTCCGCAGTCCTTGGCCTCCGCCGCCGACAACACCGAGTTGGTGAGCAAGATTTCCATCGCCTTGCGCAGTCCGACGAGCTGGGTCAACGTCACCGTCACGCCCGCATCCGGTGCCATCCCGACGCGGACCGCGCCGGAGAAGAACTTCGCCGACTCCGTTGCTATCACCAGGTCGGCTGCGCACACCAGGCCGAAACCCCCGCCGCCTGCGGCGTATCCGTGGACCGCGGCGATGACCGGGACTTTCAGCTGAATCAGTGCAGATGTGGCGATCTGCAGCCACGCCGTGGCTTCCCGAAGATATTCCGGTAGGTCGGCTCCCTTGGACTGGAAGGTCTTCACGTCACCGCCGGTGCAGAAGTTCCGGCCTTCCCCGGAGATGACGACGACCTTCACGGTGGGCTCGGAGTGGCATCGGAGAATCGCTGTGTGCAGCGCGACCAGGAACTCGACGTTCATTCCGTTGGACGATTCCGGGCGATTGAGCCGCAGTCGCGCGACGCCCGAATCCTCGACCTCCAGCAGTACCGGACCGGTCTCGATCAATGTGTTGCTCACTGTCATCGAATTCCTCTTCCTCGGGGATGCGTTGGACTACCTGCTGTTGAAGCTGGATACACCGGAGCCCCCGGCCTCGCCGGATATGTGGGCGACAACGGCCTCGCGTTCCATGGCGAGGCCCTCGCTCAGAGATGTCGCGGACCCATCGCACACCAACCGTTTGATGCCCACGAGTGCGTCCCTGCGCTTTTCGGTGAGTCTCCGAACGAAACCGTCAACACCGGAATCGAATTCGTCGGGCTCGAACCCGCGATAGGCAATTCCCCACTCGACTGCATCCCGGCCCGACAGACGATCGCCGGAGAGGATATGCCCCAGTGCTCGTTGCCTTCCGACAAGTCGAGGTAGCCGCTGCGACCCGCCACCACCGGGTACCTGGCCGAAATTCGAGTGATTGTCCGCGATCTTGGCGTCGTTGCGTACCAGCACTATGTCGGCGGCCTGCATGAACTCGAATCCGCCTGCCATGGCGTAGCCCTCGACGACGGCGACGACCGGCACCTCGACCTCCGAAATCGCGGCGCAGGCCGCGCCGAAGTTGTCGAACAGGGGTTGCAATGCCGCCGGGCCCGACTCCCGCAATCTCTCGACCTCGCCGAAGTCGCCACCGACGCAGAAGTTTCCGCCCCGGCCGCGAACGACGACGACGCAGACATCCGGCCGAGTTCCCAGGGTCCGGATCGCATCCTCCAACTGACGACCAAGCTCGATCGTGATGGCATTCATCTGTTCGGGCCGATTCAGAAAGACTCGGCCGACGCGGCCGTCCACGACGGTGTCGACGACGCTCACATCAATCGACCTCCGCCGACCTCGAGGACGCCGCCGGTCATGTAGCTCGACAACTCACTGGCGAGGAAGAGCACTGCATTGGCCACTTCCCGAGGCTCTCCCGCGCGCTTCATCGGGATCGCGGCCTCGCGCTCGGCGAACACCTCGGGCGGCATCGCCTCGGTCATCGCCGTTCGGATCAGCCCGGGCTGTACCGAATTCACCCGCACGTTGTGGTGTGCCAACTCCTTGGCCGCTGCCTTCGTCAGGCCGACGATGCCGGCCTTGGCGGCGCTGTAGTTCGTCTGGCCGGGATTGCCCGACTTCCCGGACAGGGACGAGATGTTGATGATCGACCCGGACTTCTGCTCGCGCATCACGGCCGACGCTGCCCGAACACCGAGCCAGGTACCACGCAGATGCACGGTGATCACAGCATCGAAATTGTCGACCGTCATCTTCTTCAGGGACGCGTCCCGCGTGATTCCTGCGTTGTTGACCATGATGTCGAGGCTGCCGAAATGCTCGACGGCCCTCGCCACCAGGGAGTCGACCGCGGCCTCGTCCGTGACGTCCGCACCGACTCCGATTGCACGGTCACCGAGGGCCACTGCAGCTGCAGTGGCCGCTGCGGCGTCGAGATCCGCCAGGACGACCGACGCACCACCTGCGTGCAGCACCCGAGCGATCTCGAGGCCTATCCCCTGGGCTGCACCGGTGACGATCGCCGTCCTACCCTGCACCAGGGCCACGTCCACTACGTGCCCGCTCATCCGATGTACCGCACGACGGACTCGATGACGCTCGCCGGCTTGGTGGCACCCTCGACGTTCATCGTCGTCACGAACACCGCCTGCACCGCACCCTCCAGGCTCTGCACACTGTCGATCCGGGCGGAGGCCGAGAGCCGGGCACCGACACGAACCGGGCTGGGAAAACGCACCTTGTTCATTCCGTAGTTCACAGCCATCGAAATGTTGTCGACCCGGTAGAGCTGGTTCAGGAACAGCGGCAGCAGCGACAGCGTGAGCAGGCCGTGGGCGATGGTGCCTCCGAACGGCCCGGACGCAGCTCGCTCGGGATCGACATGGATCCACTGGTGATCGCCGGTTGCATCGGCAAACAGATCGACCCGCTCCTGGTCGACGACCAGCCAGTCGGTGGTTCCGAGATCGCATCCGGCTGCGTCCTTCAGCTCGTGCAACCCCTCGAAGATCTTCATACAGCGCCCCATCTCGTAGGTATAGTATTTGAATTGAATCTAAATTAAAGTAAGCGTCCAGTCAATCGTCGGACGGCAGCGAAGGGGCAAGAATGGATCTCGGATTGGTCGGCGCGCGGGTGCTGGTGACCGGAGGCGCGTCCAACATCGGACGGGGCATCGTCCACGCCTTTGCGGAGGAAGGCTGCCGGATCGTCATCAGCGACATCGACGGCGAGCAGGCGGACAAGGTTGCCGCAGAAGCCCTCGCCCTGGGTGCGGAGTCCGCGCTGGTCTGCGCGGGCGACCTGACCGACCCGGACGCCGCCGACGCAGCCGTCGATACGGTCACGAGCAACTGGGGCGGCATCGACGTCCTGGTCAACAACGCGGGGTGGAGCGTGCCGGGGTTCCTGAGCGAGGATACCGATCGCGCACGCTGGCAACGGACCGTCGAGGTGAATTTCTACACCGCGGTAGCAACCACCCAGGCAGCCCTGAAGCCGATGACCGAGGCGGGGTGCGGCTCGATCGTCTTCATCGCCAGCGACGCGGCGTTCGGACAGATTCGCCAGGGGATCTACGGGGCCACCAAAGCGGCGGTGGTCGCGCTGGCCCGAACGACCGCAAAAGAGCAGGGCAGGCACGGAATTCGATCCAACATCGTCTGCCCCGGCCTGGTCATCCCGGACGGACCGGAGGCGGTGGGCAGCGGAAGCCTGTGGTCGGTCGGACAGGACGCCGTCTTCAACGACAAGCAGATCGAGTATCTACGGAAGGACACTCCCCTACGCCGGCTGACGACCGCCGACGACGTCGCCAAGTCGGTTCTGTGGCTGTCCTCCGAATCCGCCGCCCGCCAGGTGACCGGTCAGATGTTCTCCGTCAGCGGCGGATACACGATGCCATGAGCACGCCGTGAAGCCGAGCAACACCAGAACCTCGTCGCTCACCCGCGATCGCGGCGATGCCACTCGCCAGCGAATATTGACCGCTGCGGCCACGGTGTTGAGCACCAAAGGGTATGCAGCCACCCGATTGTCCGATATCGCCGCCGAGGCCGACGTACGAACTCCCGGCGTCTACTACTACTTCGCGTCTCGGGACGAATTGATCGCCGAGGTCATGCGAGTGGGTCAGCGTCGAGTGCGCGAGCACGTCGAGTCCGCCCTGGCCTCGGTTCCCGATGATGCCGGGCCCCGTGAACGAATCCGAGTTGCGGTCGAGGCGCACCTGCGGGTGGAACTCGAGTTGTCGGAGTTCGCCACGGCGGTCACCCGGAACACCAGCCAGCTGACGGAACAGGTCCGCGGCGCCCAGCAGGCGGAGAGCGACAGGTACCACCGGATGTGGCGCACGCTCCTCGAAACCGCACGCAGCGAGGGCCTGCTCCTACCGGACCTCGACCTCGGGATTGCGCGCATGCTCGTCATCGGGGCACTGAACTGGACGCCGGAGTGGTGGCGCACCTCGACCGACTCGATCGACGTGTTGGTCGCCACTGCGCAAAGCATCGTATGCGCCGGGCTTTTCGGGATCCCCGCAGATCCGGGCGACGGTGGTTCCACTTTTGATTCTATGTTAAATTCTTGAAATATCGCCAGCAACCAGGAGGACACATGCCCGAGGCCTATATCGTCGACGCCACCCGTACCGCTGTGGGACGCCGGAAAGGAGGTTTCGCACAGTCACATCCGGCCGACATGGCCGCACACGTCATCAAGACGCTCGTCGAGCGCAATTCGTTCGATCCCGCCGCGATCGACGACGTGATCCTCGGTTGCCTGGACAACATCGGCTCGCAGGCAGGCGACATCGCCCGGACCGCAGCCCTCGCTGCCGGTCTGCCGGAAACGGTTCCCGGCGTCACGATCGACCGCCAGTGCGGATCCGCCCAGCAGGCAGTACATTTCGCTGCACAGGGCGTCATGAGCGGCACCACCGACCTGATCGTCGCCGGCGGCGTCCAGAAAATGAGCCAGTACCCGATTCTGAGCGCCTTCACCGCCGGCGAGCCCTTCGGCTCCACCGATCCCTGGACCGGTTCCGACGGCTGGGCCGCTCGATACGGCAGCGAAGAGATCTCCCAGTTCCGCGGAGCCGAGATGATCGCCGAGCGCTGGAACATCAGCCGACAGGACAGCGAGGCGTTTGCGCTGCGCAGCCACCAACGCGCGCTTGCTGCCATCGCCGCCGGGCACTTCGAGCGGGAGATCACCCCGTTCGCAGGGATCTCGACGGACGAGGGCCCGCGCGCCGACACCACCCTCGAGAAGATGGCCTCGCTGCAGACTCTCACCCCGGGCGGCACCCTGACTGCCGCTGCCGCAAGCCAGATCTCGGATGGCTCGGCCGCCCTGCTGATCGCCTCGGAGGACGCCGTCGCACAGTACGGCTTCACTCCGCGTGCCCGTATTCACCACATGTCGGTCCTCGGAGCAGACCCCGTGATGATGCTGAGCGCTCCCATTCCGGCAACACAGCACGCCCTCAAGAAGACGGGCATGTCCATCGACGACATCGACGTCGTCGAAATCAACGAGGCATTCGCGCCGGTCGTGCTCGCCTGGTTGGCCGACATCGGTGCCGACCCGGCGAAGGTCAATCCCAACGGCGGCGCGATCGCTCTCGGTCACCCGATCGGCTGCACCGGGGCACGGCTGATGGTCTCGATGCTGCACGAGCTGGAGCGCACCGGCGGACGCTACGGCCTGCAGACCATGTGCGAGGGCGGCGGCCAGGCCAACGTCACCATCATCGAAAGGCTCTGACATGGATCGTCAGCTCTACACCGAGGATCACGAGATCTATCGGGAATCGGTGCGCGACTTCCTCGCTCGCGAGGTCGAGCCGCACAAGGACAAGTGGGACGAGGCCCGGTGGATCGACCGCGAGGTCTTCGCGAAGGCCGCCTCGCAGGGCTTGTACGGAATCCAGATCCCCGAGCAGTACGGCGGTTCCGGCGAGACCGACTATCGATACCGCATGGTCGTGTGCGAAGAAGTCGCCCGCATCAACGCACTGTCGTTCGGCCTCACCGTCGCTCTGCAGGACGACCTGTTCCTGGCGTACCTGCTCGATCTGACGACCGACGATCAGAAGCAGCGGTGGCTGCCCTCGATCGCCTCCGGTGAGAAGATCGGCGCGCTGGCGATGACCGAGCCGGGAACCGGAAGCGATCTGCGTGGCATCAAGACCTCTGCCCGACGCGAGGGCGACGAGTTCATCCTCAACGGCCAGAAGACGTTCATCTCCAGCGGAATCATGGCCGATCTGCTCGTCGTCGCTGTGCGTACCAACCCCGAGGGCGGCTCGCGTGGCTTCAGCCTCTTCGTCGTCGAACGGGACACACCGGGTTTCGAGCGGGGCCGCAAGCTCGACAAGATCGGCCTCCCCGGCCAGGACACCGCGGAACTGTTCTTCGAGGATGCGCGTGTTCCGGCGAGCAACCTTCTCGGTGAGGAGGGGCTCGGACTGCAGTATCTGATGGGCCACCTCCCGAGGGAGCGGCTCGGGGTCACCGCCATGGCGCTGGCCACCACCCGGGCGATCTTCGACATCACCGTGGCGTACTGCAAGGACCGCAAGGCATTCGGCAAGCCGATCTCGACCTTCCAGCACATTCAGTTCGAGCTGGCCGAGATGTCGACCGAGATCGACATCGCCGAGGCCTACGTCGATCGCTCTGTGCGCGCGTACAACGACGGCACCCTCAGTGACGTCGATGCAGCCAAGGGCAAGTGGTTCGTGAGCGAACTGCAGAAGCGGGTCATCGATCGGTGCCTGCAGTTGCACGGCGGGTACGGATTCATGAACGAATACGCCGTCGGAAAAGCGTACGTGGACACTCGCATCCAGACGATCTACGGCGGCACCACCGAAATCATGAAGCAGATCATCGGTCGCGACCTGATCGCATGAAAGACAACGGTGACGCTCGAGTGCACAGATCCTCGGGCGTCACCGTTCTCGACCACCTCGTCGGGTATCGAGCCGACGAGACCACGGACCTCGGACGGAGTGGAATGTCCCTCAGCGGCCATCGAAGGCGATCGGTGCTCATCGCACCGGCATCCGACGAACGCAAAGCGCTCAAAGCCCTGCACTCGGACGCCGACGAGGTCGTTCTCGATCTCGAGGATGCCGTGGTGCCGGCGCAGAAGCAGATGGCTCGCGATACGGCAGTGCGTCTGGCCGACGAGCATGCGGCCGGGCGCACCGTGTCGGTACGCATCAATGCGCCCGACTCTCCCTGGTACGCGGACGACGTGGCTGCTGTGTCGCAGTGCGCTCACCTCACCGGCATCGTCCTTCCGAAGGTCCACTCGCGCAGGGACATCGAGGATGTCGACCGGGCTCTCGAGCACAACTCAGGACTGCGGATTCAAGCCCTGTTGGAGACACCCGAGGGGATTCTGAACGCGCGCGAGATCTGCGCCGCTTCGGAGCGACTGAGTGCGGTGATCATCGGTTACGCGGACCTCGGCGCAGCGATCGGACGATCCCCCGCGGACATCCGACAGTGGATCTCCATCCAAGATCGGGTTCTGCTCGCGGCCCGCGCGGCAGGGGTGGCTGCCATCGACGGCCCGGCCCTCGGGATCGCCGACGACGAGAAGTTCCGGAGTGCGGTGACGTGGTCGGTCCAGCTGGGCTTCGACGGCAAATGGGTCATCCATCCGGCACAGATCGCCACGGTGACAACGGCGTTCACACCCACTGCCGAACAGGTGGAGCACGCTCGGCGCGTCGTCGAATCACTCGCGGTTGCCGAGGACGCGGGTGCGGGCGCGGCGTTGCTGGACGGACAGATGCTGGACGAGGCCGTTGCTGTCGCAGCCCGTCGCGTACTGGCGCAGGCCGGTCGGCGATGAGCGAGGACACCGTACGGTCCCCCGTCCTGGTCGGTGGCCCGTACTTCGACGAACTGTCGGTCGGCCACGTGTTCGACACGGCCCCGACGGTGACCTTCACCGACGGAATGGCCGCAGTTCATCAATCGATACTCGGGATTCGGCTCCGCCTACCACTCGATGCCGGTCTGTCTCGACGCGTCGCCGGCCACGGCGGAACCCTGGTGAACCCGGCGCTGGTCTGCGATGTCGCCATCGGCCAATCCACCACGGCCACACATCATGTGAAGGCAAACCTCTTCTATCGGGGTCTGCGCTTCCACACGCTCCCACGAATCGGCGATTCGCTCACCACGGTCACCACCGTCACCGGCCTACGCGAGAACTCACCGAAGCCAGGACGTCGATCGACCGGGCTGGCAGCGCTGCACATGAAGTCCACCGATCAGCGCGGGCGTACCGTCTTGGACTTCCATCGATGCGCCATGCTGCCGATCGGCGACGACCCCGACGAAGGACGAGTGCGTCACGACGACACTCTCGAGCCCACCGCACCTGCCGGCACCAAGGAGGGCGACGCCATCGTCGGCGGGCTCGACCTCCCGACGTTCCGGACAGGAGCGAAGGGACCGCACTTCTCGCCGGAGCTCGCGGGCGTGACATTCGAATGCAGCGCCGACGTCGTCACCAGCGCACCGGAACTGGCGCGTTTGAGTCTCAATACCGCAGCAACACACCATGATCAGCGCTCGGGCCCGCTCGGACGGCTGGTGTACGGAGGTCACACCATCGGCCTCGCGCTGGCTCAGGCCACGCGGGCACTGCCGAACATCGTCACCGTTCTGGGCTGGGAATCGTGCGATCACCTCGCACCCGTCCGCGAGAACGACACCCTGACCAGCACCGTATTCGTCGAACGCGCCGAACCGCTGAGCGAGGGCGGGATCCTGCACCTTCGCTCGGTCGTGCACTCGGTCGGCGACGGGGACTCCACAGACGTACTCGACTGGCGCTTCTCCGCCCTGATGGCCTGATCGCCCGCATTCCTGCCTTGCCTACCTGACAACGATCGAGAGGAAACCATGAGCGCCCTATCTCAAGACGAGGCAATGATCGTCGATGCCGTTCGAGCGTGGGTGGACAAAGAGGTGCTTCCTGTCGTCCACGTGCTCGAGCACTCGAACACGTACCCCGAAGCGCTCATCGAGCAGATGAAAGATATGGGGATCTACGGACTCGCGATTCCCGAACCGTACGGTGAAGCGCCCGTCAGCATGCCCTGTTATGCCAGGGTCACCGAGGAACTGTCCCGAGGCTGGATGAGCCTCGCCGGCGCAATGGGCGGACACACCGTGGTCGCCAAACTGATCCTCGCGTTCGGGACCGAAGAACAGAAGAATCACTACCTGCCTCGGATGGCCACCGGCGAGATCAGAGCCACCATGGCGCTGACCGAACCGGGCGGTGGCTCCGACCTCCAGGCGATGACGACGGTGGCGCGCAAGGACGGCGACGACTTCGTGGTGAACGGATCCAAGACGTGGATCAGCAATGCCCGCCGCTCGCAGCTGATCGCGTTGCTGTGCAAGACCGATCCCACGGCCGAGCCGAAACATCGCGGTATCAGCATCCTGCTCGTCGAACACGGCCCAGGACTGACGGTCTCGCGTGATCTGCCCAAGCTCGGCTACAAGGGTGTCGAGAGCTGCGAGCTGACGTTCGAGGACTTCCGCGTACCGGTGTCCGCCGTACTCGGCGGGGCGGAGGGCAAAGGCTTCGCGCAGATGATGAAGGGCCTCGAGACCGGCCGAATCCAGGTCGCATCACGGGCTTTGGGCGTGGCCGGGGCTGCGCTCGAGTCGGCACTTCGCTACTCGCAGGACCGAGAGAGCTTCGGCAAGCCCATCTGGAAGCACCAGTCGATCGGCAACTACCTCGCGAACATGGCCACCAAGCTCACCGCTGCTCGCCAGCTGGTGCTCTACGCCGCCGAGAAGTTCGAGGCAGGCGAACGGTGCGACATGGAAGCCGGCATGGCCAAGCTGTACGCATCGGAGGTCGCCATGGAGATCGCCCTCGACGCTGTTCGCATCCATGGCGGCTACGGATATTCCACCGAGTACGACGTCGAGCGATACTTCCGCGACGCACCGCTGATGATCGTCGGCGAAGGCACCAACGAAATACAGCGAAACGTCATCGTCTCGCAGCTCGTGGCACGCGGTGGCCTGGACAGCTGATGAGTGACGACGCTGCGCGGCAGTGCCTGCACGAGGAAGTGAACAGTCGACACCGCGCTGGGACGGATGTCGCTCGGCCGGACGCCGTCGAACATCAGCACCGTCGCGGAAAGCTCACGGCGCGAGAACGAATCGACCTACTGACCGGCGAGGGCGAGTTCTTCGAGTTCGGCGCGCTGGCCGGGCCGGGGCCGTCACAACCGGGCAGCCCCACCCTGGTGGCACCGGCCGACGCCATGGTGACCGGCATCGGCTATGTCGACGGCAGGGCAACGGCCATCGCCGCGTTCGATTTCACGGTTCTGGGCGGGAGCACCGGGGCCGTCGGCATGGCCAAGCTGTCGCGATGCGCCGAACGCGCATTGCTGGACCGCATTCCCCTGATAGTGCTGAGCGACAGCGGCGGGCACCGAATGCAGGAAGGTCTCGACTCCCGGCACGCGGCGCTCGGCTCACCGCTGTTTCAGCAGTTCGACGATCTGTCCGGATTGGTACCGATCGTCACCGTCATGATGGGTCCCGGCTTCGGAGTCGGAACGAATCTGGCGGCCCTGTGCGACTTCGTCGTGATGGTCAAAGGCATTTCGACCCTGGGAATGTCCTCGTCACCGTTCGTCGCGGCAGCCACCGGTGAGCACATGACCAACGAGGAGATCGGCGGTGCCGAGGTTCAGGCCGGCCGCGGAGTCGCCGACTTCGCTGCGGAGGACGAGCACGAGGCTATCGACGCAGTCCGCGCGTATCTGAGCTTCCTCCCGTCCAATTCGCTCGAGGCCCCGCCTCGGATGATGGGTGCCCGGTGGCCCGAGGACATCGATCTGGACACTCTCGTTCCGCTGAGCGGACGCCAGGGTTACGACGTGCGGGATGCCGTTCGCGGCATCTGCGACGAGGATTCGATACTGGAGCTACGCGAAACGGCAGCCCCCAACGTGGTGACGGCCTTCGCTCGCGTCGACGGTCGCGCCGTCGGAGTGGTGGCCAATCAGCCCCTGCACCTCGGCGGCGCACTCGACAGTGCCGCCTGCGAGAAGGCGGCACACTTCATCGCGGTGTGCGATGCCTTCGGTCTACCGCTGTTGATCTTGATCGACCTGCCGGGATTCCTGATCGGATCGGCAGCCGAGACAACACAATTGGCCCGGCGCAGCGGCCGTCTGGTGTACGAGCTGGCCGAGGCCACCGTTCCGCGAATCAGCATCGTGGTGCGCAAGGCCTACGGAGCCGCGTACATCGCCATGGGCGGTGGGCGCGGGTACTCACCGGATCTGGCTCTGGCATGGCCCACCGCGCAGATCTGCGCGATGCCGGTGGACGGAGCCGTCGACATCGCCTATCGCCGTGACTGGCAATCCGCGGAGGATCCGGCTGCTCGACGGGCGGAGCTGATCGCCGGGTTCGAGAAGAACATCGACCCGTTCCATGCGGCCGACGGATTCGGGCTGGACGACGTCGTACTGCCGTCGCAGTCTCGCCGGTTGATAGCCGAGACACTCTCCCGCGTCGCTGCCCGTCGCCCACCGCGGGTGCCGCACAAACGCAGATCCATCTCCCCGATCTGAGCTCGGCCTCTTCGATCCCGGCTTCGAAACGACTCGGCCGGTGCCGATGCCTTCGTGGAGGCATCGGCACCGGCCGAGTTCCGTTCAGCTCAGGTGAACGAGAGGGAAGCTCTCGATCACACTGTCGGCCACGATCTTTGCTGTTTCAGCGCAAGCCGTGGTTCCGCCGTTGGCAAATTCCTTGACTCCGTCACCCACGTTCCACAGGCCCGTGATCGGTGTCGTGTTCGGTAGATCGAAGCCGGCCACTGCCCGCTGCGGTGGCCAGCCGTCACGAGTGACGTTGACCGAGAGCACCCGTGCACGTGAGTCGAAGTTCTCGATCGCGTCGCGCAGGTCCTCCATGACCAGTTCGACCTCGGTGTCGGAATCGAAATCGCCGACCGAGGGTTCGGGAATTGCGCCACCCACGTACAGGTTCCACCCGTCCGGAGCCATTTCGGGGCAGGTCTCGGTGAAGTTGGCGATGTACGCGAGGCGACGCGATTTCGCGAAGCTCAGCATTCCGGGAACGTCGACGAGGCGCTCCTGGCTGGCGAAGTTCACCGCGATCATCGAGCACGGACGATCGGCCGCACGTACCTGGGCGGCGTAATCCGCACCCACGGCGTCGTCGCCGGTCAGCTTCAGCGTTGCGCTAGGACCGACGTCGCTGATCACCACGCGCGCCTCGACCGTCGTCTCGACTCCACCACGTGTTGCCACGATTCCGCGCACCACGCCGTCCTCGACGAGAATGCGGTCTGCGGACGTCGACAGCCACACCTGCCCGCCGTTGCCTTCGATGGACTCGACCAGCGACTGCCAGACACCGATGGTGCCCTGGGGGTGGAAGCCGAACTTCTTGAACGCACTCTTGCGCGTGAAGTAGGTCAGGAACACCTTCGCAGGGAGCTCGGTGGAGCTGACGGCGAACACCGACGCACACATGTTGCGGAAGATCCCGTGCACACCTTCGTTCTTCGTGTACTTCGAGACCCACTCCGCGGTGGACAGCTCGTCCTCGGGCATGCCGCTGTCGTTGCGGGCAGCACCGAGGCCGCTGACCAGTTTGGCACCCTGTCGGGTCAGTTTGGAGAGCAGGAAGCCCCACCCGCCACCGGTGACGTCGACGTTCTTGCCACCGATGCTGTACAGAATCGGAGGGGAGGGCATCCGGATGTCGAATTTCGCCCCGACCTCCGCGAACGTCTCCTCGGTGATGCCACCCAACTCGATGACGATTGCGCCGTTGTTGACCTTGAATCCGTCGATCTCGTCGGTGGATGCGCGTCCGCCGACCTTGTCGAGGGATTCCACCACCAAAGTCCGATACCCTTTGTGCGCCAGCCGAGCTGCGGTGAACAGGCCACCTGCGCCCGCACCGACCACCACGACATCGAACTGCTGTGTTTCCGGTGTATTCATCGTTCTGTGCTCCTCGAGATCAGCTCACCGAAACCAGTTCGGCGCGTTGGCTTTGTGTCGGTACGGGGTGTCAGTACGAGCGCGGCAGCCCCATGGTGGTCTGCGCGACGAAGTTCAGGACCATCTCTTTGCTCACCGGTGCCGTACGCATCAAGCGAGTGACGAACCACAACTCCGCCAAGCCGTATTCGTGGGTGAGTCCGTTTCCACCGTGTGTCTGGATCGACTGGTCCAGCGCCTTCAGAGCGGCCTCGGAGGCCGCGTACTTGGCAATGTTCGCGGCCTCGCCCGACGGCTTGCCTGCATCGAACAACTCGGCACTCTTCGCCGTGGCGAGACGTCCGAGCTCGACGTCGATCTGCGCTGCCGCAAGCGGGTGGGCCACACCCTGATGCGACCCGATCGGAACCGACCAGACCTCCCTGGTCTTGGCGTAGTCGACGGCCTTGTCCAGCGCGTAACGACCGACCCCACCACAGATGGCACCGACCAGAATCCGCTCCGGATTGAGTCCGGCGAACACCTGCTTCAATCCCTGGCCGGCCGCACCGATCAGTGCGTCCGGTCCCACCCGCACGCCGTCGAGGAACACGGTGAATTGCTTGTCGGGCGAGACGATCGCGGTGTCGATCTTCTGCAGGGTCAGGCCGGGAGTATCGGTCGGAACGACGAAGAGCGACAGCGCCTTGCGCTCGCCCGTCGAATGCTCGACGTCCTTGGCCACCACGAGAAGCGCGTCGGCCTCGTCCACCGCCGAGATGTAGTACTTTCCGCCGTTGAGTACCCAGCCGTCGCCGTCGCGCGTCGCTGTCGTCTTCAGAGCATGACTGTTCGAGCCCGCATCGGGTTCGGTCAGTCCGAAGGACATCTTCTTCGATCCGTCGGCCAGCGCCGGCAGCCACTTCTGCTTCATCTCGGTCGACCCGTGCATGTTGACGATGGAGCCGCAGATGGCCGGTGAGATGACCCAGATCAGCAGCGGGAAACCGTGCGCAGCGAGTTCTTCGACGACAACCACGGCCTCGGCCATTCCGCCGCCACCGCCGCCGAACTCCTCGGGTAGATGCACTCCGAGAAGGCCGGATTCTCCCAGTTCCTTCCACAGCTCGTCGATGTTCCCGTTCGCCCGCGCGCGCTCGAGGAAGTACGCGGCACCGTATCGGTCCGCGATCTTGGCGACGCTCTCTCGGATCAGGCGGTGCTCGTCGTTGTCGTTGATCAGACCCTGCACGGCTGGACCGTCCCTTGTTCGTGTGGGTGGCCGGCGCGATCGCACCAGCTCGTTCATAATCTAATATAGATAAAAATATATCGGAGTCAACCGAGTCCTCGCTTCTGCCGCAGACGGCGAAGTCAGAGCAACTCGTGGAACTCGTCGTTCCGAATGCCCTCGACAACCCGGAACTTACGGATCTTGCCGGTCGGAGTCAGCGGTAATTCTTCGGCCAGGAACCACCGACTCGGCACCTTGTACGGCGAAAGGACCGCCCGAGCATGCCGCTCGAGCTGCTCGCGCAAGTCCGCGGCGGCCTCACCGCGAACTCGAACCACCACGGCCACCACCTCACCCAGCCGGGCGTCGGCAAGTCCGATCACGGTGGCGTCCAGAACAGAATCGACGGCCAGCAGCGCCGACTCGATCTCGAGCGGGGAAATGTTCTCCCCTCCCCTGATGATGAGATCCTTGAGCCGACCGGCCAGCGTCAGGTAGCCGCGCGAGTCCATCGAGCCCAGATCGCCGGTGCGCACGAAGCCGTCGCGGTCCAGCGCTCGCGCGGTCGCGTCGGGATCCTTCCAGTACTCCAGGAACTGCAGGTAACCGCGAGCGCAGATTTCACCGACCTCGCCGATCGGCAGCACGTCGCCCGTCACCGGGTCGATCACCTTGCAGTCCACCTGGGCCAACGGGTGTCCGACGGTCGTCAACTGGTCCCGCCGCGAATCGGTCCGCCGGGTCGCGGACAGCACCGGCGATAGTTCTGTCTGCCCGAACACATTCAACACCGCCGATCCGAACACTCTCTCGGCAGATTCGATCATCGCCGAGGGCACTGGTGCGGCCCCGCCGAACATCGTGGTCACGTGCGGTGCGTTGCCCTCCTCACCTCGAACGGATTCGAGGATGGCCCCGAGTACGGCCGGCACGTAGAACAACAGGTCCGCTGATTCACGCCGCGCGGTCTCGATCACCGGAGCCGGGGCGAACTGTTCGATCAGGACCACCGTGCCACCGACCCACACCGGCCCGAGCGTCGCGACCACACACGCTGCGGTGTGGAACATCGGCAGCGGATTGACCGCGACCGATCCCGACTCGATCCCGACGTACTCCATCGTGAGCTTGGCAACGTTGACCAGAGATCGGTGACAGAGCAGCACCCCCTTCGGCTTTCCCGTGGTCCCCGAGGTGTACTGCAGCATGACGGGCGCGAGAGGATCGTGGGGAACGTTGGACAACGTATCGGCGGCTACCTCGTCCGCCCGCCAGCGAGCGCGCTCGGACAGGCTGATCACGATCAAGTCCGATCGATCCCCCGCGATGCTCGACGCCACCTCGGCCATGTCGTAGTCGCGGCTCGAATCCGCATGGATCAGAACGCGTGCGCCGGAGTGCCCGAGTGCGTAGTCGAGTTCGCCGCGTCGAAGAACCGGGTTCAATGCAACCAGGACGACGCCTGCGAGGGCCGCACCGAACTGAATTATCGGCCACTCGACGTTGTTCGGTGCCCACAGGGCGACGAACTCCCCCGGCTCGGCCAGCTGCCGCAGAGCCGTCGCCACCTTCAGCGCCTCCTCGTACAGTTCGGCGTAGGTCAAGCGAAGCTCCGCACCGTCTCCGTGGCGAGTTCCGATCAGCGCGGTCACCGCGGAGTGAGTGACCGCGCGTTCGGCGAGTACGCCACCCACCGTGTGGTCGACCAGATCCGAGCTCGTGTCTCGTTCCCAGAACGACATGACGAGAGGATCGCGCTCTCGATCGGCCGGGCGAGTCTCCAGTGTTGTCATATGTCCTCCGTTTCGAGCACAGACCAGCGCGCGACTCCTGATCGCGTCCTTGCAGTTTTACATAATGTGGATTAAAAATTACGAGAATACGTCGGTGAAGTTCACCGCGAGAACACCGATCAGGAGAGCAATGCGAATCGGAACCATGATCGACTACTCGGGCGGTTTCCGAGAATCCGCAGCCGAGGTGGCCGAGCTCGAGAAGGTCGGGCTCGACATCATCTTCGTCCCGGAAGCGTATTCCTTCGACGCCGTCAGCCAACTCGGCTACCTTGCTGCCACTACCTCGACGGTGCAGCTCGCGTCGGGCATCATCCAGATCTACACCCGCACACCGTCACTGACAGCAATGACTGCCGCAGGCCTCGACTACGTATCGGACGGCAGATTCGTCCTCGGCCTGGGCGCGTCCGGTCCGCAGGTGGTCGAAGGCTTTCACGGGGTCACCTACGACGCTCCCCTCGCTCGTACCCGAGAAGTTGTGGATATCTGCCGACAGGTGTGGCGACGGGAGCGCGTTCAGCACCAGGGCAAGCACTACCAGATTCCGCTTCCGGCCGACAGAGGAACCGGACTCGGGAAGCCGCTCAAACTCATCAATCATCCAGTTCGAGAGAAGATCCCGATCCTCGTTGCGGCTATCGGGCCGAAGAACGTCGAGCTCACGGCCGAGATCGCCGAAGGCTGGCAACCGATCTTCTTCGCCCCGGAGAAGGCGCACTCGGTGTGGGGCGATGCGCTGGCCGCGGGCAAGGCCAGACGGGATCCGTCGCTGGGCGAGCTCGACATCTATGCCGGACCGACCTTGGCCATCGGTGACGACGCAGACAAATACCTCGCCGGTGTGAAACCGCATCTGGCGCTGTACATCGGCGGCATGGGAGCGAAGGGCAAGAACTTCTACAACGATCTGGCATGCCGATACGGCTACGCAGCCGAGGCGGCGACGATCCAGGACCTGTATCTCGCGGGGAGAAAGGACGAGGCGGCCGCTGCGGTACCCGACGACCTGGCCCGAGCCGTCAACCTCATCGGACCCGCCGGTTACGTGAAGGAACGAATCGCCGCGTTCGCCGAGGCCGGCGTCACCACACTCAACGTCACCCCGGTCACGAAGGACTCGGCCGAGCGCATTGCCCAGATCGCATTGCTCCGCAACCTGATCGGATGATCTCGGCCCGGTGCCGCTACCGGTCGGCACCGGGCTCACCGATCACGACCGGCAGGCAAGCAGGGAAGTAACTCTCGGTCAGGCGATCGTGACGCCGACCTGGTCGAGGACGGTTGCCAGGTCCCAATAGTCCTCGTGGCTCGTCAGTCTTCCGTCGTCGCCGTACTCGCAAATCGCCACCCCGAACACCGTGAACTGCTTGCCCGACGCGTCGATCACCTTCCCGTTGCGTAACCGGAGGGGGCCGCCATAGGTACCGGACCACCGCCACTTTCCGTAGAAGCGGCCATCTGCGGCTCGAATGTCCTCGAACTCGATGAACGAGTCGGGCGCGAACTTCGACATGTACCGATGAAATTTCGAGATTGCCTCACGTCCAACATACTTCGGCTCGAACGCCATGTCGCGGTAGTAGGCTTCGGGTGCAAAGAACTCCACCAAGGCATCGGGGTCGTCGGTCCACGCCTTCGAGAACGCCTGGGTGAACTCCGGGTCGGTAGGATGGGGCGTCATGATCTCTCCTCTGTAGTTGCAAATAATCTATCCTAGATTCGATTATTGTCACGGACTTCGTGACACCCGGTCGACATTTCCGGAAGGACTCGCCATGAAGGCCCTGCTCTGTGACGACACAGACCTGAACGAGCTGCGCGTGCAGGAGGTCGCCGACCCGCTCCCCGGGCCGCGCCAGGTACTGCTCGACATACGCGCGGCCTCGGTCGACTTCGTCGATACCCTCGTCATGCGGGGGATCTATCAGATTCCCGTGCCTCGTCCGTTCGTTCCGGGGAACAACGTTGCCGGCGTCGTCGTCGAGGTAGGAGATGCGTGCACGCGATTCTCGGTGGGCGATCGCGTACACGGACTGGCATTCGTCGGAGGCTTCGCCGAGCGCATTGCGATATCCGAGGACAAGCTCCGCCCGACCCCCGATGCCCTCCCCTTCGACCTGGCCTGCTTGGCCGGTGTGCCGTACCGGACGGCATACGACGCGATCGTCTCGAAGGGCTCGCTGCGGGAAGGCGAGGACCTGGTGGTCCTGGGAGCCTCGGGTGGGGTGGGCAGCGCTGCCATCCTCATCGGAAAGGCGCTCGGTGCCAGAGTGATTGCCTGCGCGTCCACAGCGGACAAGCTGCAGTTCTGCCGTGACATCGGGACCGACGAAGTGGTGTCGTATACCGAACCCGGGTTCAAGGACGCTCTCAAGGCCGTGTGCCCACAGGGCGCGGACGTAGTACTGGACATGGTCGGAGGAGACATCACCGAACCTGCGCTTCGGGCAACAGGTTACGGCGGTCGGTTCGTGATCGTGGGATTCGCCGCCGGCGGGCCGGCCCGGGTACCGATGAATTTGGTTCTGCTCAAGGGCTCGTCCATCATCGGATACGAGATCGCCGACTTCGAGAACCGCGAACCCGTGCAGGCTGCCCAGAACCGCGACGCACTGGAAGAACTGCTCGCCTCCGGCCGGATCACCCCGCCCATCACCGGACGCTTCACGCTCGACGACGCCGCCGACGCGGTACGTCTGGTCGCAGGACGCGACAAACTCGGCACCACCATCATCGAAGGAATCTCATGACGAACGACATCCGATCCGTCCTCGATACCCGCCGCTCGTCCGAGCTACCGGACGGCGCCGTCGACACCCTGAATCATCTGATGGCGGTGCGCACGAGTTGCCGCTCGTTCATGCCCGAACCCTTACCACGCCAGACAATTCGGTCGATTCTGGACACCGCTCAGCGGACGGCGTCCTGGTGCAACAGCCAGGCGTGGCAGCTCTCGATCACCAGCGGTGCGGGAACGGACAGGCTCCGGAGCGCCCTGACCGCGGCCGCAACGGAGGGCCGCACGGATTCACCGGACATCCCCTTTCCCCGTGAGTACCGGGATGTGCACCGAACGCGTCGTCGCGAGAGCGGTCTGCAGCTCTACAACGCGCTCGGCATCGAACGCGGCGACCACCAGCGACAGATGGAGCAGTCGCTTCGCAACTTCTCGTTCTTCGACGCCCCGCACGTAGCGATCGTGCATTCCGACGAGGCGCTCGGTTCCTACGGAGCCGTCGACTGCGGCGGATACGTCAGCAGCTTCCTGCTTGCGGCGACGGCCCACGGGGTCGGTAGCATCGCACAGGCCGCGCTGGCCATGTACCCGAGCGTGATTCGCGCCGAACTCGGCCTCGCAACCGACCGTACGATCGTCTGCGGAATCTCGTTCGGATACGCCGACACGGACGACCCGACGAACAGCTTCCGAACCAGCCGGGCCGACATCGACGAGGTGGTCGACTGGATCGACTCCTGACGAGGAATCCTGCTCAGACGAGGTTCAGCACCACGATGGCACCACCGATAGTGGTGAACCAGATGCCGAAGGCAATCTTCAGCGCGCGGGGGGCGTGCCGCACCTCCATGAAATCGGCGACGATGAAATACACCTTGGCGAAGGCCAGCGCGATCACCAGCGCCGACGCAACCCGTGTGTCGGTGCTGCCGAACGGTTGGTGTGTGCCGAGCCAGAACGTCGAGATCGTCAACGCCACCAACAGCACCCATACGATCACCGCCCGCTGCGGGAAGGTCGTGGTCTCGTCGTTCATTCGGCACCCACCAAGTAGACGAGAGTGAAGATGACGATCCACAGCAGATCGACCATGTGCCAGTAGACTGCAGCCGATTCGACGAAGAGACGGTCACGGCTCCACGAGTTGTCGCGTCGCGCGACTCGCCACCATCCCCCGAGAAGCAACGCACCGACCAGCACATGCACCAGGTGAATACCGGTCAGCGCGAAGTAGAAGAGAAAGAACGTGTTCTCGGTCGGCGTATGGCCGGCCTGAATCTCGAGCGTGTACTCGACCGCCTTCAGTCCGGCGAAGGTGACGGCACACAGACCAGCACCACCGAGGTACCGAATTGCCGATGGCCGACGACCGACCCGATGTGCATGCAGCGCGAGTACCACCAGCAGCGAACTGACCAGAAGGACAAGGGTGTTGACCACGCCGATCGGTTGGTACAGGGCAGCCGATGACCTCACGAACAGACCCTCGTCGCGGCGACGCTCCCACATGAACACGAGGAAGAACCATCCGAAGACCGTCATGTCCCCGAGTACGAACAGCCACAGGCCCGTTTCCGCGGGCAGTCCCGGTGTCTGCGGGCGCGGCACACCTCGCTCGGCCACTACGGATCTGCTGTCCAATTCTTCATCGTCCCAGAGAAATTCGGGCATACGCTCGCTCATGACGATCTCGGAGCCCTCATGAGGAGGACAGTACGGTCTCGTCCCGACGACGTGGGCGGTCCAGCGCGCTGCCGAGTGTGGCGTTGGCCCGCAGGCATGCCCACGTCATCGCACACAAGAAGATGCAGTAGGTCGTCAGAGCGAGCCAGAACACGAAGACGCCGTTCCATGCGAGGGGGCCCGAGTGGAAGAAGAAGGCGAGCGGATCGGGAACGAACGACAGCGCGACGAAGAAGTTCAGATATCCGAGCCACCGCGGGAAGACCGAGCCGTCACTGGTGACGACCGCCAGGCCGATCGAGACGTTCTGCAGGCAGAACAACATGATGCCCGGGAAGAGGATGAGCCAGCCCATGTCGTGCAGAAGCAGGACGGTGTCGGCGCTCCGGTCGGTCCGGAACGTCGCCAGTGCCCACAGCAGCATGGGCAGTCCGTTGATGAGCAATGTCGCTGTGCCGGTGGCCAACTGAGTGAAGGTCAGCACCGGCCTTCTCCCCTCGATGCGCAGCATGTGCATGGTCGTCAGTGCGACCAGCGGCGCATAGAGCACGATTCCCAGCGAGGCGATGACGAAGCCCGTACCGGTCCTGACGCTGTTGTCGAGGTAGAAGCTCATGACCTCGGCCTGTGGAGCGCCCGGGCCGATCGGCAGCGGCAGCACCCCTGCGATCGACCAACCGACGAGAGTGACGATCACCGCAGCCGGGCCGCCGAGAGCGCACACCGTGAGCACACGTGGGTTCATTCGATTTGTCTCCGATGGTCTTTCCGCACATGGAGGCCGGATTCGATTGTGGATTAGAAACTTAACGTAGGCCGCAGCGAGGAGTCAATGGCCCCTCAGCCCATCGGGGCGAGCAGGTAGAAGCCGACGATCATCAGCGTCACCCCGAGGACCCAGACTTCGAGTATCACCTGTGGAATCCGACCGGCATCGCGTAATTCCATGAAGTACCGCATCACGAGCCGGACCTTCGAGCCCGCGATGAGCAGGACGACCATTGAGGCGACCTCCCCGCCGACAGCTCCGTCGGAGAGTACCCACGTGGTGAGGACGGTGGCGGTCATCAACAGCAGCCACACGCCGGTGACCGAGGAAACCGGACGTAGCGCTTTCACTTCAGAAGGTAGAGCGTCGGGAACAGAAAGATCCACAGCAGATCCACCATGTGCCAGTAGATCGCCATGCTCTCGAATCCTGCGGAAGCACCCGCGCGTGCAGCGCGCGTGTGGACGAGCGCGAAGACCGTCAAACCCACAGTGCCACAGAGGACGTGCACCAGATGGATACCGGTCAGCGAGTAGTAGTACATCGAGAACTCGCTCGACGCAGGGGTGAATCCGTGCCGGATCTCCCGGGCGTACTCGAAGGCCTTCGAGACTGCGAACACAGCGCCGAGCGCTGCCCCTGCGCCGATCCAGCGCCGCCCCTGCCCGACCCTTCCCGCCCGCAGGGCACGGAGCGCCTGCACGACGAACCACGAACTCGTCAGCAGAACGAGCGTATTGAGCCCACCCCAGTCGGGAGAGAGGAATTGCCGTCCGGACTCGAACTCCGGAACCGCTGTCGACCGTGCATGCACGAACGATCCGAACAGGAGGGTGAAGATGGCCAGGTCACCACAGATGAGCACCCACACGCCTTCGATACCGGGCAACCGCCCGGATTTCGCACGAGCATGTCCGACGTCGATCACACTCGTGAATCTTCCGCCTGCAGAGCGCGCAATGCTCTGTACGCGTACGGACTCACGACGAAGATCATGATGAAGAACATGACGAACACGGCCCAGAAGTTGATCAGGCCATGCCATGCGAAGGGACCCGACTGGAAGAACGGGACCCCGACCAACGGCACATAGGTCACTGCGGTGAGGAAGCACACCCACGCGACCCAGCTGGGGAACAGAGGCGTCGAGCGTCGATCCCGCAGGATTGCCACTCCCAACGCGACACTCTGCAACGACGAGCAGACGAAGGTCAGGTCGAAGAACAGCCAGCCGTAGTCGTAGAAGAGCGCAATCGTCTCGTCCGACCGAGCGTCGACGCGGAATGCGGCCGTCGCCCAGATGACTGCGGGGGTGAATGTGACGAGCCCGGTCAACAGGCCACCCAGCAGTTCGACGCTCGACAGCACGCCCATCGGACCCTCGATGCGGCTCACGATCTTGGAAAGCACTGCGCTCCAGACGAAGTAGAACGGCCCGCACATTGCCATCAGCACCATGCCGATGCGAATGTCGACGCTGTTCTCGCGGAAGAAGTCTCCGATCTCCCGCGCCGTCAGGCTCTCCGCAGGCGGCGGCCAGAATCCGGCGAACACCGCGAATCCCAGCAGGCCGAGCACCACGTAGGCGGCTCCGGAGTACACGCAGACGCGGAGAATTGTGTAGTCGATGCCGTGGCTCGCAGTGACGGCAGGTGATCGGTCGATCGGACTGACGCCCGGCGGGGTGGTCGGAGTTGCCACAGCATGAGCTCCTTCGAGGTTCGGAGAGGTGGGACACCGCCGAAATTCTCAGAGAATCGAATCTGTATTCAATTCTGATGCCCTGATGTTTTGCGCGGCTACGTCCTGGGTCACATGGAACTTAGCCGAGGCGACCGCCCCTGACAACACTCGACCGGTCGCACCCCAGCGAGAACGAGTGGTGGGCGAGAAATATAACGGTACGTAAATTTGAGCTACAGTCCCAGGAGAACGTCTACGAGGGGACAACTCCTGATGCAAGATTCGGCAACATCGGCGCTACTGAGTCGCGATGCGGCGGCCGCCGCCATGGGCGTGCGCTACGTGCGATCGGACCACGGTTCGGTGTCGTTCGCGCAGAACACGATTCTTTCCCTCGCCGACGACGTGGGCCGATTCGGACTCCCGATGTTCGGTGTGCTCTTGGATTGCACAGTCGGGTCCGCAGGGTATTGCGCAAGCGAGACGCAACCGATTGCCGTGGTCGCCAGCATGACGATCGCGCTGACCGGCGCGACGTCCCACTCCGCGGAACTGGTCGCCGACGGTTGGCCGGTCCACGTGGACGACACGACGGGCACAGCGCTCGGCCGCGCAGAGGTTCGGACCGGCGACGGGGTGGTGCTGGCGACCGCGACCGCCCGCGCTGCGAAGGTGGAGCGGTCGATGATCGACGGCATACCGGCCCTGTCCCCCGCCGATCTACCTCTCGGTCCGACAGCGACCACCGACAGCGGCGGCCCGGCCGATGTCTACGGCCTGACGGTCGTCGACAGGTCGGCAGGGACGACCACCGCGAGCGTCGAGCCGGAGTCCTGGATGCTCAATCCCTTCGGTTCGGTACAGGGCGGTGTTCTCGTCGGCCTCATGGCTACTGCCACCGAAGTGGCCGCCCGGCCACTTGCCGAACGAGGACAGGGCTTCTATCTCGCCGACATCGGCGTCGATCTCATCCGCTCCCCCGCGCTGTCCATGGGCGAGTTGATCATCGAGACCACCTTGGTGCGACGGGGTCGCCGATTCTGCCTACTCGATTCGGAGCTGCGCACCGCGGACGGTAAGACCCTCGTACGATCCCACGGCACGATCCTGCTGACCTGACCCTGTTCGGAAGCCGGCTGTCAGCGCCCGCCCAGACTGTCCAGGGTGTGCACGGTGCCCGAGGAGTACAGCTCCTCGATCTCGGTTGCGTATTTCTCGGAGATCGGCTTGCGCCGCAGCTTGAGCGTCGGGGTGAGCTCGTCACCACCGGCGTCCCAGACCGCACCCAGTATGCGGTGGCGTTTGATCTGCTCCACCCGCGAGAGGTTCTCGTTCGCCGCTGCGATCCCCTCGGCCACCACCGCCTCGATCCGTTCGTCCTGCGCCAGAGTTTCGCTCGGGATATCGCCGATTCCCAGCCTGGCGGCAAGTGCCGCGGCTGCGTCCGGGTCCAACGTCACCAGTGCCACGTTGAACGGTCTCGCATCGCCGATGACGGCGACGGTGGCGATCAGCGGACACGCGGCCTTCACTGCGTTCTCGATGTTCGCCGGCGACATGTTCTTACCGGCAGCGTTGATCAGAATTTCCTTCTTGCGATCGACGATGCGCACGTACCCGTCCGAATCGATGGTCGCGATGTCCCCGGTGCGCACCCATCCGTCACCGTCGATGGCCTCCACGGTCAGTTCCGGCGCATGCCGGTAACGACCGAAACAGACCGGCCCTCGAACGAGCAGCTCTCCGTCCTCGGCCACCGAGATCTCGTTTCCGGGGAACACCCTTCCGACCGAACCGAGCCGAACAGCATCCGGCGGGTTCATCGTTCCGATTCCGGTGGTCTCCGTCATGCCCCACACCTCGACGACGGTGATCCCGATGGCAAGGAAGAACTCGAGCGTCGCGGGTGAAATGGGTGCCGAGCCACAAATCGACGCACGCGCCTGATCCAGGCCGATGGCGGCGCGCAGCTGCGACAACACCCGAGCGTCCAACGTCCGCCACTCGGCGGCGTCCTCGGCGGACAAGTCGGGTCCGCCGAGCCGGGCGCGTGAACGCCGGCGCCCCAGTTCGATTGCTCGACGGGTGGTTTCCCGAGCGGAGTCGTCGGTCATGGAATCGACCTTCGCTTCGAGCGCTGCCCGAAATTTCTCCCACACCCGGGGAACCGCGAACCACACCGTGGGCCGCGTGTCGATCAACGCGGGGAGAATGGCCTTGGCGTCCTCGACGTAGGTCACTTGCATGCCGAGGATCGCCATCCAGTACAGACTCGAGACCCGGTCCGCTATGTGCGCGGCAGGCATGAACGAGGTGATTCGATCGCCGAATTCGATGGGGATCACCGCATTCAGGCCGAAGGCCGCAGCAAGGACGTTCGCGTGCGAGATCTCGACGGCCTTGGGATCGCCGGTGGTGCCCGAGGTGTAGACGAGCGTGACGATGTCGTCCGGTTTCGTTGCTTCCCAGCTACTTTCGAAATCGAGGGTAGCGGACTGCATCGTTTCCAGTTCCGCGAAGGTCAGGTCCGCACCCTCGACGGGGCCATCCATCGACACGAGGTGATCGAGCTCGGCTCCGCTGGCCACGACAGTGGAGACCATTCCGCTCTCGCACAGCATGATTCGGGCACCGGAATGACCGAGAACGTACGCTACCTGCGCTGCGGAGGACGTGTTGTACACCGACAGTGTCGTAGCACCCACATGCAGTGCGGCAGTGTCCACGAGCGCAAAATCGGGACGGTTGCGCATCATCAGGGCAACGACGTCGCCGCGGCGCACACCGAGAGCATGCAAACCGGAGGCCAATGCCCGCACCCGAGAGTCGTACTCGGCCCACGTCACCGTGACCGCGTCACCCGGGGTACGGAATGCGACGGCACCGGGATCGATCTTTCTGGTCCGCTGAAACGCCTCGCATACCGTCAGCGGCGAACCGATCCCTGTGCTGTTCAACGGCCTTCTCCTGCCGGACGGATCGCGCGCGCGACGGGCTTGCGGTGGCCGAGCGTCGGTATGTCCAGCGGTTTGGGATGCCGCGTTCCGAAGTGATCGGACCAGGATCGGTGGGGCCGATGCGGGCGAACGCCCTGAAATGCCAGGTAGGCACCGATTGCCGGCGGCACCACCCGCCGGTAGCCGGCCGACGGGTCGGGCAGCCGATGGAGTGCACGCAGGTCCTCGGTGAACACCGACAGCAGAATGCCGTCTGCGAAGCGCTTCGTGTGACCGGGGAACCACCGCTCCTGCCAATCGAGGAACAGTTGATCGACGATCTTGCGTGCCCCGTCGGTGTGCTCGTAGCGGGCCTCGTAGTCGAAGGTCCAGCGCAAGAAACCTTCCCGCGTCTGCGGAACGTCGAGTCCCATGTATTCGCCGACCTGGCGCCAGAAGTGAAAGCGCGCCTCGCGCTCGTTGTCGGTGAAGACGTTCAACCCGAGGTGTTCGACGATGCGATCCGGCTCGAAAGCCAGCGATCCCAGCGTGTACAGCTTGTCGTCGTCGGTGATGCCGAATCGCGAGTGGATCTGCTCCATCCGGTCGATGACCGATCGGCCGTATTCGCTCGAATGCCCGTGATGGAGCATCTCTCCGAAGAAGAGCAACGTGTCGTCGTTGCGTCTGCGTACGTCATGCATCATGTCGCCGGTTCCGGTCCGGTACAGAATTCGCGCAATGGACGGAATCGCCACCTGACGGGCAAAGGCCACGGTGTATGCGGCGTGAGCGAAAACGGCGTCCCCATAACGCACTTCGAGGCTCAGATGAGTGGCTTCCTCATTGCCGACGACCGGGTCGAGTTCCTCGATCCGGCGGCCGACCGCCCGACCCGTCACCCATTTCCGAGACATCAATGCTGCGCTCGACGCCATGACCGTTCCTCCGCATTCCGTCATCGGCACCAATCAGGAACGGCACCGTTCTCAGTTCACTATGCAACTAGGAACGCCTTCGTGTCAATATGTAATCGACGATCGGACGGATCGAACTAACCAGGAGCGAACGATGACAACCCTCGACTCGGTCGACCCATTGATGGCATTTGCGGTGGCATGGGAGCCGTACGGAGGCGCGTCGGCGGCAGATGTGTTCGTGGAGTTCGGGCTGCACATGGTCGAATATCGACGTCGGCTTGCCGAGCGGCTGAGAAGCCCGGGCACGGAACACCTCGAACCGGCGCTCCGTGAACGCCTCCTGAACTACTCGACGCGACCTCCCCTGCGCTCACGCCGCATCGGCGAATGACAGGGGCTCAGATTTCCGTCGCGAGGTCTCGATCGTCGAGGAAGACGAACAGACCGACCATCAGCGGCAATCCGGTCCGAGCAGCCGGTCCAGCGCCAAGTCCTTCCACAATGCCAGATCCGGCTCGCTGCTCGGCCTCCGTCGGTCGAACGCGTACGTCAGCGCCACACCGCGCATGCTGGTGTTGAGCAGTTCACGCACCACCGGGTATGCCGGTGCGTCGATGAAGGGCACTCCGAACATCGCGTCGGTCGCGGTGCGGACTCGCTTGTTCAACGAGCGTTCGACCGGGACCAGCGCACGGCGGAGTCCGTCGTTGTGCCGAGCCCCGATCCACAGTTCGGTCGCCGCCCAGAAATAGTCCTGCTGGTACGTCGACCACATCGCATCCACCACGGCACAGATCCGTGCGCCGGGTGCGGCGGGCCAATCGACCTGCGCGCCGGCGTCATCGACACGAGCCGACGCCAGGTGCTGAACGGCCGCGACCAACAGCTCGTCCCGCGACGGATACTGGTGCAGCATGCGGCCTCGGCTCACGTCCGCCAGTTCCTGAATCTTCACCGTCGACGCGCCCGCATAGCCGAACTCGACCAGGGCCTGCACTGCGGCATTCAGAATGCGGTTCTGCGTGACGAGGCTGCGTGATTGCATACGTCGAGTGTTGCCGCTGAGTGCGCCCACAGCAAACGCACCACTCGCGAACGTGTCGCAATACTGCCGTGCGCGAGCGTGTCTGGACCATCGAGCCAAAAGCAGTCAGTCTTGACTGTGTGGTGAAATCGATGTTCAATCCAAAGGCACGCACGGGACTCTCCGCAGTCGCCGGCAGACGACCGCTCCTCTTCACAGCCCGCCAGTACTCGAACGAAAGCAGTCACCGATGACCGAACGAAGCTTCGAAGGACGAACCGCAGTGATGTCGGGAGGTAGTCGTGGGATCGGGTTGGCAATCGCCATCGCCATCGCCGAACGCGGCGGAAACGTCGTACTCCTCGCCAAGACGGACACCCCCGATCCCCGCCTTCCCGGCACCGTCCACACTGCGGTCGCCGACATCATCGCCGCCGGCGGCGACGCAGTTGCCGTGGTCGGCGACGTGCGCAAGGACGAGGACATCGCCAAGGCCGCTTCGACGGCAGTGGACCGATTCGGCGGAATCGATATCGTCGTCAACAACGCCAGCGTGCTCAATCTCGCTCCTACGCAGGAGCTTCCGCTCAAGCGGTTCGATCTCATGCAGCAAGTGAACGTCCGTGGCACGTTCGCGTTGACCCAGGCGTGCCTCCCTCACCTCGTCGAGTCACCGAACCCGCACGTTCTCACGCTGTCGCCGCCGCTGAACATGTCACAGAAGTGGCTCGGCGAACATCCGGGCTACATGCTCGCGAAATACGGCATGACGCTCGCGACACTCGGGTTTGCTGCAGAATTTGCACACCTTCCGATTTCGAGCAACTGCCTGTGGCCGCAGAGCACGATCGCCACGGCTGCAGTGGAGAACCTCCTCGGAGGCAAAGCCGGAGTGGCACATTCGCGATCCCCCCGGATCATGGCCGACGCCGCGGTCGCCGTGCTCGATCGCAAACAGGGAGAGATCAACGGTCGAACTCTGATCGACGTCGACGTCCTTGCCGAATCCGGAATCACCGATCTCGGTCCGTACGGCGGGGAAGAACCCATCTCTCTCGACATCTTCGTCGATCCCACTGCGTGACATCCATTGACCCGTTGGTGAATCAGCTTCGGTGATCAAGAGGGTGTGCTCGAAGCGGCTGGACGCAGGCCGCGGCATCGGCCACAGTGGAGTGGTGGATACATCCCCTCGGATGCCGGGCACACGCACGTACTCCGTCATGGTCGCATTGGGCAGCTCGTTCGCTGCCGGACCCGGAATCGACCCCGTGGTCGACGACAAGGCGATGCGGTCCGGGAGAAACTACGCACACCTCGTCGCAAAGGACCTGGGTGCCGCGCTCACGGATGCAACGGTGTCGGGTGCCACCACGGCCACGATCCTCGAGAAGAAGCAACGAGTCTCGACGAAGCGGTTCGCGCCACAGATCGACGCAGTCCGAACCTCCACCGATCTCGTGACGATCACCGTCGGTGGAAACGATCTGGGCTATCTCGGCGCACTGCTCGGGTGCGCTGCGGCGAACCGGGTAGCGCACCGCTGGTACGGCCGTCCGGCGGGATGGTTGTTCCGAAAGGCGCTGTCCAAGAAAGACATCACCGACGGTCTCGTATCGGACACCACAGACTCCGTCGTCAGGATCATCGACGAGGTACGGCGGCGTGCACCACACGCGCGGGTTGTGATGGTCGACTACGTCCCCATCGTCGACGACACCACTGTTCCCAGCGACACCGTTCCTCTCACCGCCGAGGAGATTGCGTTCGCCCGCAACGTCTCGGCGACGTTGTCCGACATCTACCTCGCCGCCGGAGCGAAGACCGGGGCAGAGATCGTGTCCGCGTCGTCCTTCGAGTCCGGCCACGGTATCGGTACCGCACAACCCTGGGTTCACGGCTTCCGACCCAACGGACTTCTCGCCGGGTCGTTCCATCCGACAGCAGAGGGTATGCGCGCTGCAGCAGATCTGGTGTTGGAACTTCTCCGACGCAGCGACGGGACCGGGAACGGATCGAGCTAGGAATCAGAAAAGACGGGCCGAACGTCAGACGGCCGAGTTCCGAGACACGCCAGTTCTACTCGGTCCATCGATAGTCGAGGAACTTCCCGTCGAACGTCACCACGACACGATCTCCGTCCTCGTGCGGGCGGCGTTCGACGTTCATCGTGAAGTTGATGGCACTCATGATGCCGTCGCCGAACTCCTCGGCGATCAGTTCTTTGAGCGCCGGGCCGTACACCTCCAGCGCCTCGTGGAATCGGTAGACCGTGGGGTCCGAGGAGATGCCGAGCGACCCACGATAGGGGGCCAGGGTCAGCTCGAACAACGAGCCTTCGGGCATGTTCAACTTCTCTGCGAGCACATCGGCCTGAGCGACGCTCAGCGGATGCTGGCCGTACAGTGCCGACACCGTCCATGCCACCGGCATGTCGATGGCCTCGGCCAATCCGGCCCAACTGAATCCGGCACGTGCGCGTGCCAGTCGAATCTCCTTGATCAAAGGCTTGTCTTCGAAACCGGTCACGAGCTCTCTCCTACGTAGTCGTTCTGCACGCTCGGCCTCTCGAAACCACGCGCCTGGCTGCCCGACGTCCCAGTCTCAGCCGAGAACGTCTGTCTCGCAACATGTGGTCTCGACATCTCCGGCGCCGTCCGATGTGTGTCGAGCCGCATCGAGACTTCGGTCGACATGCATGCTGGTATCCATATCCGTGGATCTTGTGCACCTTCACCGCTCGGACACAACGAAAGTACTGACGACATGACGCAACTCGGTCTCGGCCTTGCCGCACTCGGACGTCCCGAGTACCTGACGGTGGGGCACTCGGCTTCGATAGAAGGTCGTTTCGATCCGGCCGCCCTCGAGCAGCTGTGCCACGCGGTACTGGACGCCGCATGGGACAGCGGAGTTCGACACTTCGATGTCGCGCGCTCCTACGGGTTGGCCGAACGGTTCCTCGGCAGCTGGTTGTCTCGACAGCCGAATCGGCGCGCTGACCTCGTGATCGGCTCCAAGTGGGGATACGCCTACGTCGCCGATTTCCAGCAGGGAGCCGAGGTTCACGAGCTGAAGGAACACTCGGTTGCCCGTTTGGCCGAGCAGTGGCCGCAGACCCTCCACGAACTCGGCGGTACGCCCGACCATTACTTGATCCACAGCGTCACCCCGGACAGCCCGGCCCTGAGCGACGATGCACTGCTCGACGACCTACGGGCCGTGGCAGACAGCGGTACCCGAATCGGCATCAGCACGAGCGGGCCACACCAAGCCGACGTCGTTCACGCAGCGCTCGAGACAGGGGTCTTCAGCTCGGTGCAGTCGACGTGGAACCCACTCGAGCCGTCCGCCGGTCCCGCACTGGCACGCGCACACGACGCCGGCTGGTTCGTCGTCGTCAAAGAGGCAATGGCCAATGGCCGACTCGTGGCCGAAGATTCAGCACTCGGCCGGGTCGCGGATTCGGCCGGCATCGGCCGCGACGCGCTCGCGCTGGCGATCGCACTCGCGCAACCGTGGGCCGACGTCGTGCTGTCCGGCGCGGCCACAGCTGCCCAACTCGAGCAGAATGTTGCCGCACTCTCCGTCGACCGCGAGCTGATCCTGGCGGCCGGCCTGAACAGCGCAGAGAATCCAGAGCGCTACTGGAACAACCGCTCCCGCCTGCCGTGGACGTGACCGCCGGTTCCACCAGGCTGTGTTGCCGGGCATACTCGAGTCGATGTGGCGGGCCCTCTCATCGACGCATCGCGGCGAACACGTCGACCGGATGTGGCACCCGGGGCCTGCCATCGGAACCGAGCACCGAGACCGCATCCAGGTAGGCCCGTACCGGCCCGCGCAGATCTGGCGTCAGCCGGGCCTGTACGGAGAAGTCGAGCACCTCGTCGCTCGCGGAAGAGAGGTCGATCTGCGCGTCCAGAGCGACCACGTCGTCGAGAAAGATCCCGGCGTCGACGAACGCCTTCTCGACGTCGGCGCTGAACCACTGCCGGTGGCCCTGCAGCGCCGGGGCGAGGACGCCGACCAACGCGTTGAGCGCAGCCGTCGGCGCAATGGCCACCCAGAGCTCGCCGCCGGGTCGCAACAATCGGAGCGCGGCACGCAGCGTCGCGCCCAGGTCGGGGACGTAATACATCGAGTGCACGAACATCACGACATCGAAGGTTTCGTCCACCGGGGCGTCGTCGAACGACGCGACGTACGCGTCGGAGCTGAGCTCGTCCGCCTCGAGCGCGGACATTGTGGCGGAGAAGCGCTCCGCGCTTCCGACCCAGGGGTCGACGCCGACGTACCGCACCGGTCGGCCGGGTACCCCCTGTATCAGCCCCGCGGCGAGCCGGGCGTCCAGCGAGCCGTCACCGCACCCCACCGACAGCACCGAGACCGGTCCGTCCCCGATCGCTGCCAGCCGGTCGGCGAAGTGCTCGGCGATCAGGCCGCGCTGGTCGGAGAGGCGCTCGAAGGCGGCATGCTCGCGTGCGTAGGACTCGGGCTCGAGGCCGGCCAAGGCCGGAGCACCACGCCGTGCCGCTCGCACACCGTCCAGAAGGACGGCCGCGATGTCGGTCGGAAGATTCGGAGCTATGTTGGACGTCACAGTGAGTCCATCATGACGCACCCACCCGGTGCTTTGCGGTCGGCTTCCAGAAGGAGTGGCATGAGCAGCGGAGATACAGCCGAACGCAGTCTCGAGCATTGGAGCGAAGCCGGTCGCACGGGTATGGAGGCGTTCTATGCCCTGGCCACCGAGGACTACCACCAGCTGGCCCTGGCCGCCGACTGGCCCGCACTGCTCGCCGCCCACGCGCACGACGGCTGGTCGCTGCTCGACGTAGCCTGCGGCAGCGGCAAGTTCCCGACCGCATTGCGCCGATACACCGATCTGTCCGCGGTACCCGAGGTGGCCTACGACCTGCTCGACCCGTCTGCGTTCTCTGTCGCCGAGGCGCGTGGGTCGCTCGGTGCGCCGTTCGTGGCTCGACACGACCTGGTGATGACGCTGCAGGACCTGCCCGCCGACCACACCGGCTACGACGTCGTATGGGCCACCCACGCCCTCTACGCACTTCCTCCGGCCGAGCTCGACGCCGCCGCCGAGCGGTTCGTGGCTGCGCTGGCCCCCGGCGGTCTCGGACTCGTCGCGCAAGCCACCGAAGCGTCCCACTACATCGCGTTCTACGACGCCTTCCGCGCAGGCGTCCGCGAAGCGACGCCGTACACAACGGCCGAGCAGGTGCGCGACGCGCTGATACGCGCCGGTGCGGACGTGCGCGACCAACGCGTCACCTACACAACCTCGACATCCGATCGCCTTGTCGCCGAGGGCTTTCTGCAGCGCTGCGCCTTCGACGACTCCGTGTCACTGGAGGAGATGGAGGCGGCACCGGTGTTGGGTGACTACCTTGCCTCCTGTCGCGACGCGTCCGGTTCCTACACCTTCTCGCACGAGGCGGCCCTGTTGTGGCTCTGAACCCGATGACCAATGAGCTTCTCCCAGAACAGAATCGCGACGGCGGTATCGATCAGGACTGGGCAGGTGACGATCAGGACTGGTGGGACTGGTACGTCACGCTGGCCGCCAACGACACGATGCCGACCGAGTTGGTCGACGGGCCGGGCCTGCCGGACGTCGACGCGGCCACGGACGAGCAGGTCGAGCGTGAGCTTGCCGATCCGTACGACCTCGACCCGGCCGCGGTCGAGTCCTTCGCCCGGGAGGCCTTCGTTCGGCTGCCCGCCGTGTTCTCCCCTGCCGTGGTACGACGCCTCGCCGAGCGCCTCGAGGAGCTACTGCGCGCCGAGCACGGCGAGAACGTCGCCGGTCGGTTCACCGCACTGGAGCAGATGTGGCTCCACGACGACCTGATGCGTGCCGTGGCACTCTCGCCCCGGATCGGCGGCCTGGCCGCAGCCTTGCTGGACGAACCGGCCGTGCGGCTCTACCACGACAACGCGCTGTCCAAGGAGCCCGGCTGTGGACGCACGCCCTGGCATCACGACGCGGAGCATTTCCCACTGCAGACCGTCCAGGCGGTCACCGCGTGGATGCCGATGTCGGCGATCCCCGGCCGAATGGGTCCGCTGTCGTTCGCCCGCGGCCGAGAGGTGCTGAACGAGGTTGCCGACCTGGAGTTCGACAAGGTCGGCACCTCGTACGACGAGGCCGTCGCCCATCGCTTCGTCGAGTGCGGCGTTGCCGTGGAGTCCGAGCCGTTCTCGGTAGGAGACGTGTCGTTCCATTCCGCGCTGTGCTTCCACACTGCGGGGCCGAATCGGACGACGCAGCCGCGCCGAGCGCTGGCCACCACCTACTTCGCCGACGGGGCTCGTGTAGTGGAGTCGCCGACGCTGATCAGCGGCACCTGGCGCGAATTCTTACCAGGCGTGGAGCCCGGTGGCCTCGCGGCCTCGGAACTGAACCCGGTGGTGGGTCACCGAGACTGAACCGGTCACGGGCAGATGAACCCATCGTCCACCATCAGACACCGCTTGGGGTTGGTGGGGATTCTGCCCTCGAACGCTTCGCCGATACTGAGTGCACCGTCACCGTTGCTGTCGAGCCCCGGAGACAGGGACGCTGGCAACAGCGGTGCATCGAGCACTTCACCGACGGTGACCGCACCGTCGTTGTTCGGATCGAAGGCAGGAGCGGCCGACGCTACCCCCGGCACGACGAACAGCCCTGCAACCGTCAATGCCGCGATCGTTGCCACTTTCAGCGGAAGTCGTCCAACCGTCATCGGCTCTCTCCTGTTCGAGGGGAAATACCGGACAATAGTGGCACGGCGGCCGGGTGGTGTCCTAGAAAACCGACGACCCATTCGAGTGAACATACGTACACTAAAAACGGTGGGGACGAGAACTCAGCGCACGCAGGAGTGGGGCGAACTCGGCGAGCTCGCCTTTCGAGAATTGGCGTCGGCCGCGGGTGGTGTTCGCGCAGTTCACTCGGCAATCGCGCGACGCACATTCGCTGCCGTGAAACTCGGCGTCGGACCGGCCGTCCTGCCGACACAGCTGATGCACGACGCTATCGCCGCCGGCACCTATGCGAGCATCGCGGCCGCCTGCACCGGCGCAGCCAAGGCCGTCGGCGCGCTGACCGGAGGCGACGCCGCGATCGAGGACGATCCCCGGCCGTCGCCGTCGCACACTGCCCTCGGGGCACAGACCATCGCGGTCCTACACGGTCTCATCGGCGACGACATGGAAAAGACCGCCCGAGTGCTCGCCTACCCGATGTCGATTCGCGTCGACGGTCGCCCGGTACTTCCGAAGTACCGCGCCCTCGCCGCGGCGTTCCCCGACGCGGGAGCCCACCTCGTGTTGTTCCTGCACGGGCTCGTCGAGACAGAATCGGCATGGGGACTCGGCGGGCGGCCCACCTACGGGGAACGGCTGGACTCCGAAGCCGACACCACCTCGATCTTCCTGCGCTACAACACCGGACGTCGAATCGGGACGAACGGTGCCGACCTGTCGGACCTAGTGGAACAGCTCGTGACGGCCTGGCCCGTCAGGGTTCACCGGATCACGTTGGTCGGGCACTCCATGGGCGGCTTGGTCTCACGCAGCGCCGCTCATCACGCGGCCGAGAGCGGCCGACGGTGGGTGGACCTGTTGACGGACGTATTCACACTCGGGACACCGCATCTGGGTGCACCGCTCGCGCACGGCGTCCATGTCGCTGTGGCGGCGCTGGCACTCGCGCCCGAAACCCGGCCGTTCGCACACCTGTTGGCGCGTCGAAGCGCCGGAATCCGCGACCTGGTCCATGGATCGATCACCGAAACAGAGGGACATGCCAGCTACGCCGACGGATTCGACGTCGGAACGGCCGCGGACATCACGGTCCCGGAAGGGGTTCGGCATCATCACGCCTCCGCGGTCGTCACCGGAAACCCTCGACATCCGGTCGGGACCTTCGTCGGCGACGGCCTGGTCCGCACCGACAGCGCCGGTGGTCGAAACAAGCTCCGCGACATAGGACTTCGTCCGGACGACGGTTTGGCGATCAACAGCGCACATCACTTCACCTTGCTCAACGACGAGAGGGTGTACTGCTGGATGCGACGCGCATTGGTCGGTGACGACACAACTGATGCCTCGGATCTCGGCTTCGTCATCGAATCGGCCCCTCGGCTCTGAATTCCGGCCTCCGATCGGCGTCGGATGTCCGAAGCCTCCCGAGAAGTCCACTTTCTTGGCGGATAGAGCGTTGACGTACGCAATTCACTGAGAATAGTCTCAGCGAATGAGAGAAACGTCTTCCAAAGAGGGGTCCGCACATGCACGCATGCGGCGGGATACTCACGCCCGCCTCATTCAAGCGGGTGGTCGCGCATTGGCTCAGGGAGGCTTGGACGGTGTCAAGACAGCCTCCGTCGCACGAGACGCGGGTGTTGCCAACGGAACTTTCTACCTTCATTTCGACGACAGAGACGCTCTGGTAGCAGCCGTCGTCGGCCAGGCAGTGGAAGAGCTTGCGCGAGCGCTATGGGAAGTCAGACAGGATGATTCGTCGTTGTCGGCCACAGATCGTCGAGCCGTCGACGCCATCGTGTCGTGTGCCGAGCAGAACCGCGATCTGTTCGTCGGCGCGATGCGCGCATCCTCGCTACTCGCGGGTGCCGACCCGTTCGACGCCCTGCTGGAACAGCGACGACTCGAACTCGTCGCCGCTCGAACATCGACCACGAGCACGGTCGATCCTGACCAACGAGTCACCGTTCGGGCAGAGTTCGCGATGCTCACCGGCACCCTCTCGTGGTGGCTGACGGAAGACACCGGAGTCAGTCGCGACGCTCTGATCGACACGCTGGTCGCGATCATCGGTGCCGTCGGTGGCGCGTGACGTGAAACCGCACATTCACAGCGAGGGAAGGAACCAGGAAGTAGCTATGTACGAACACCCCACTTGCCCTCGAACCGAGCATGCTGACGCGGACCCAGCCACTCGCCGTGAGCGATACCGTTCATCGTCGTCGAATTCGGTTCCGACTTACGACGTGGATCTGTACTCGGCGCATGCCATCGCCGATCCCTATACCCACTACCGCGCACTGCGGCAACTCGGGCCGGTCGTGTGGCTTTCGAAACATGACATGTACGCCGTCTCCAGGTATTCCGAGGTTCATGACGTCCTGGCCGACGATTCGACGTTCCGGTCCGGAGATGCGATCGCACTCAACAAGTTGGCGCGCTTCTTCGGAAGCAAGACCGCTCTCGTCAGCGACGCCGATGTGCACGCTGCTCGCCGAAAGCTCGTAACCAGCCGACTGACTCCGAAAGCTTTGCGGCCCTTGCGGGCCGAAGTCGCCGACCTGGCACAGGGGCTTGTGCAGACCGCCGTGTCCCGTGGCGATATCGACGGCGTGGCGGACCTGGCTCTCGCCCTGCCGCTGACGGTCGTTCCCAACTTGATCGGGTGGCCCGAGTACGGGCGCGCGAAGCTGTTGGACTGGGGCATTGCGGGATTCGACTTCGCCGGACCCACGAACCGCCTCTTTTTCAAGTCGCTGCCCCGTGTCATCGCTATGCGCATGTTCGTCGGAAAAGTCGTTCGCCGTCGGGATTTCGCACCCGATAGTGCCGGAGAGGAACTCCTGGCAGCGGTAGACGACGGCACTCTTTCCAAGTCCGAGTGCGCGTCCCTGCTGATCGACCTGTTGGCACCGTCGATCGACACGACAGCGAGCATCATTGCCGCCGCACTGCAGTTGTTCGCCGACAATCCTGATCAGTGGAACGCACTGCGCAACGACCGATCGCTCATGCCCAAGGCAATCAACGAGGTCGTCCGACTCGCGTCTCCTCTGAGAGCGTTCCAGCGTCGCGTGAACAACGACACGGTCGTCGCGGGCACGAATCTGGCCGCCGGCTCACGACTTCTCATGCTCTTCGCCTCTGCCAACCGCGACGACCGAGTCTGGGACGACGCCGACGCATTCGACATCACGAGGGATCTGGTAGGTCACGTGGGCTTCGGCTACGGCGTACATTCCTGCGCCGGACAAGGTCTCGGCCGGTTGGAGACCAGTTCGATCCTCGAGGCGTTGCTCGACCACGTCGAGTCCATCGAACGTCGCGGACCTGGCAAGAGAGCGTCCAACAACGTCATCTACCGCTGGGAGGAACTTCCGCTTCGACTGGTGCCGCTGAGCGGTGAGAAGTGAGAGCCCACGCGCCCGGATACCGCATCGATCGCTCGATTACTATTTCTGGAGGTGAGCCATGCTGTTTGCGATCCAATCGCTTGTGACCATCAGCATTCTCGCGTACGCCGCCGTAGCCGCAGCGGCCGACCTCAACAGCACCCACGCCACCAACCCCCTGTGGGGCGGCCATGCCCGATTTCATGTGGTGTGGCAGGTATTCACTCACATCGGGGTGGGAGTTGTTGCGCTGGTGCTGGTCTGGGTACCGCTCGGATCCATCGAACTACGCCTGGTGACGGCCATGTCCCTCACATTCGTCGTCCTCTTGGGATTCTTCGTCTCCGCCCTCGCGATGCCGCTCTACGACGGCCGACTCGCGGATCCGAACGGCTACCCGCAGTTGGCGATACCGATCGGTCGACGTAGGTACGGCCTCGACTTGAACGTCCTGCTGTTCGGCACCGCGATGATTGTTCTCGCAACGGCAGCTGTGCTCACCGTGACCAACGGAGGTTTCCCATCATGAAGCTCGCTACCGGTCGCATCGGCGACCGCGATACTGTGCTGTCCCAGAACACCGACGGCCATCTCGTCGATGTCGGGTTCGTTGCGAGACAACCAAAATTGAGCATGCGCGAGCTCATCGAGTTGGACCCGACCAGCCGAGGGCATCTCCTGGATCGAGTACGCCACGCCACACACGAGGCAGTGGTGAGCATCGACGAGATCACCTGGCGACCACCGATACTCACCCCATCGAAGATCGTCGGTGTGGCCCTGAACAACGACGTGTTCAACTATCTCGCGTCGCGGAAGATGAACGCCCCGATGTACTTTCTGAGCCCGTCGACGGCCATGACCGGGCACCGCGGCGCCATTCGCATCGATCCTGCATGGGGACTGGTACATCCTGAGCCCGAACTCGCAGCAGTGATCGGTACCGAGATGAAGAACGTGGCACCAGAGAAGGTGCTGGACGCGATATTCGGGTACACCATCATCAACGATGTCACGTCTCCTGGTTTGAAAGCGGACGACAGCGTCGAACTCGTCATGCCCGAGGGCTTCGATGTGAACGAACCGTGGCGCACCATGCGTGGCCCCCAGGACACGTCGCTCTACCTCACGTATCACGCTCGCTCGAAAGGTACCGATACATTCGCGCCCATCGGACCATGGATCACCTTGGCGCACTCGGTACCCGACCCCAATGCGCTCGGTGTTCGGGGATACCTCGACGACGAACTGGTACTGGAGGATTCGACCGCGAACTTGACCTTCTCCATCGAGACAGTATTGGCGCACCTGTCCCAATCCATGACACTCCTGCCCGGAGACATCGTGCACTTCGGCACGGCAGCTCGGCCCACTCGACCGGATCGGTTCCCGACCATCAGATCGATCGATCTGTCACAGTTCGGCGGAACCGTGTCGATCGAAATCGATACTCTCGGTCGTCTGGACAACTCGATCTGCAGATCGAGCAATCCCTGAGTGCCACCCCGCGGTACTGCTCCTTTCGAGGCGCGAATCAGTATGTAGCTCAGTGGAATCGGTCAGGCTCGCACCCGCGGGGGTGATGGCCGGTGCCGTCGAGTCCGCTCCCCGAACACGCTCGAACAGAAAGTTGAAGGCAATGCCCATCGCTCTGGAGCATCGTTCCGCCATTCACGACTTGGTCGCCGAATTCGCTTGGCGCGTAGACCACAACGACGGCGTGGGGGTCGAGAACCTCTTCACCGAACACGGCGTATACGACATCGCCGGCTGGATGATCAGCGGGCGAGAGGACATCAAGCACTTCTACGACGACCGTCGGGCTCGCGGCTCACGAACGTCGCGACATCTGTTCACCGGACTTCGATTGACAGCCAACGACGATGCCATCACGGGAATCAGCGTGCTGACCTTGCACGCCGAGCAGGGTGCGCCTCCCCTTCGACTCGATCCGGTGCTCGTGGCCGACTACTCCGACACCTACGTCAGAGATGAAGACGGCCGCTGGCTGTTCGACAACAGGGCGGTGACGCCCTTGTTTCTCAGGGACGTTCCGAATCCGTAGCCGAGAAAGCGTTGCGACGTCAACGTGGTTCGCGAGTAACATCCGGATCGTGGGCCGTCCAGGTCCTGGCCTCACTGAAGGAGATGACGCGTGCAGCTGTTCCGAAAAGCCGTCGAGGCGAACGACCACGACGCCATGGCCTCCACCCTTGCTGACGACGTCGTCTTCAGCTCCCCCGTCGCCTTCAAGCCGTACCACGGCAAGCAGACGACCGCGGCGATCCTGCGCGCCGTCACACGCGTGTTCCGCGACTTCCACTACGTCCGAACCGTCGACGACGTCGGCGGCCGCGACCACGTCATGTTCTTCGAGGCCCGCATCGACGACGTGACCGTCCACGGTTGCGACATCCTGCACCTCGATTCCGATGGCCTGATCGACGACTTCACCGTGATGGTCCGTCCGCTGTCGGCGGCGCAGGCACTCTCCCGCGCTATGGCTACGGAATTCGCCGCCGAGATTGCCCCGGTCGCTCCCACTGACAAGTCCGGCTG
Source organism: Rhodococcus sp. 14-2483-1-2 (assembly GCF_002259405.1). GTDB lineage: Bacteria > Actinomycetota > Actinomycetes > Mycobacteriales > Mycobacteriaceae > Rhodococcoides. The sequence goes on from NZ_NPFW01000007.1 coordinate 101,092, forward strand.
ACGCAGGCCCAGGTCGCGTCCCCGAAATTCACGTTCGGCAGTCCGGATCTGTGCGCTGCTGTGATCTACTTTTCGGCGAGACCTAGTGCCGCTGAGAGATATAAGCCTTTTTGCCGGGGTAACCAGCCTTGACCTTCGAGCGCAACCGCAAAACCGCATCGACCGCGTCATCGACGGCAGACGACTGCTCATCGGAGCCCGATTCGGCAGCAGAGACTCGCGCAATCTCAGCCTCCAGTCCAGTAAGCAAAGTGGCGAGGTACTCGAGATCGCTCATCAACTCACGATGTCTCATTCGTCGGCCACCCCAGCGGATCAGCTCCTCCGTTCGGGATATCTGACTTCGATCGGCGTCGGGGATGCCAAACCGGGGAGCTGATTCGCCACGGGAATGGGAAGAGAAACGGCAGGCGGAGCTCAGGCTGCCTACCGAATCCCCAGTGGTCGAGAGGTAGTTACTTTTCGACCAACCTTTGCGTGAACATCGATCCCAGGCATGCTCGCAGCGAGGATGGATTTGGCCGGCAGACCCTTCGTACCGTCAGTAGGACGCACGTCCACCGCTGATGTCGAAGACAGCGCCGGTCGAGAAGCTGAGTTCCTCGGATGCCAACCACGCAACGAGTTCGGCAATCTCCGCGGGTAGTCCCATGCGAGCCATAGGGGTCAGGCTTTGCGACCGCGCGAGAATCGCTGGGTCGGTGCCCGCGTTCATCGGACTCGATACCGCCGCAGGCGCAACCACATTGGCGAGCACGCCGGTGGTGGCTATCTCCTTGCCCAAGGATTTCGTCAGTGCGATCACAGCGGCCTTCGACGCGGAGTAGGCGCTTTGGAGCGGGTTCCCGTCCTTGGCTGCGATGCTGGCGAGGTTGACGATCCGGCCCCATCCGTTGTCCACCATGGCCGGAACGAACGCCTTGCACATCAGGAAGGTGCCGTCGACATTGATTCGGAATGTCCGACGCCACTCGTCCAGTTCCACATCGACGAGAGGGGCCGACGGCCCCACGACACCTGCACTGTTGATCAAGATGTCCACTTGTCCGATCTTGCTTCGCAGGTCATCCACCGCGCGTGCGTCGGACACATCGAGGAATTCGTCACCGCCGAAAATATCGGCAGTAATTACCCGTACCCCCGAGTCCCTCAATCGTGTCGCGCAGGCTGCCCCGATTCCGCTGGCACCGCCCGTGATCAGCGCAGTGGCGTCGGCGGGGTAGCTAGTCATGGCGTGAGCTCCTTCGATCGAGTGGCAGCACCACATTCTCTATGTACATATGGCACATAAAATGTGATTCACTGTATTCTCAACGGACTATATGACGTGGGGCACAGTAGTCAACCTCCACCCTGACGACCGGAGAAATCTCGTGGAAATTCGCTGGCTCGAATCATTCGTAGCCGTTGCCGAAGAACTTCATTTCGGCCGTGCCGCGCAACGACTAAGAATGGCTCAATCTCCGCTGAGTCAGACAATCCGCAAACTCGAGAAAGATCTCGGGACAACCCTGTTCGACAGAAGCACACGAAGTGTGGAGCTGACTGCGGCCGGCCATGCGTTTCTCCCGCACGCACACCGAGTCCTCGAAGGTATCGAAACCGCTCGGCACGCGACCCGTGCATCCGAGGGAGGTGTGTACGGAAGAATCAGGATCGGCTTCACCGGCGTTCTCAACCATCGCGCGCTACCGCCGCTCACCCGAACGCTTCGCCAGCGCCATCCAGATATCGAACTGACCCTCGTCGGGCGGATCATGACTCGTGATGCAGTGAACCAGATCGAAAGTGGAGCCCTCGACCTGGCCTTCGTCGGCTTGCCCGTGACGTCGCCGTCGGTTACCACTCGACTCATCCGACGCGAACCGTTCGGCGCAGTACTGCCGTCCGATCACCGGCTGGCCGGCGAGGCGAAGATCGATCTGCGCGACCTGTCCGACGACGGGTTCGTCACCACACCGATCTCCGCAGGATCTTCACTGCAGGAAATTGCCATGCGGGCCTGCCTGGACGCCGGGTTCCGTCCGCAGATCGTTCAGGAGATCACCGACCCGTACATGATCTTGATGCTGGTGGCCGCTGGAGTGGGCGTCGCTCTGATGTCGGACGGCATTGCGGAGATTCTTCCCCCAGGCACTGTGTTCGTCCCGCTGACCGGTGAGCCGGTGTACATGCCACACGCGATTGCGTGGTCCAGCGCACCGCCGAGTCCCGCCATGGCGGTCGCGCTCCGGATCGCAGAGGAAATCTTGCCTACCCCGGTTCAAGACTGATCCAGTCTTTATCTCAGATTTTTTTAGTGTTGGACGCGGCATAGTCGGGCGTGACACTCTCGTTTTCTGTAGCCCGTTGTGAAGCACGTCATACCAACGACGTCCCAGCGAGCCCCGACCGTCACCGTCGCCGCCACGTGCAGCGCGAGAGAGAAGGAACTGTCATGGCAAGCAAATCCGCTTCTGCCACCGCCCATCCGAACAGGAATGCGCGGCGCGCGGCGGCCTCAGGCTTCCTCGGAAGTGCACTCGAGTACTACGACTTCTTCATCTACGGCTCCGCCGCCGCGCTCGTGTTCCCCGCCATCTTCTTCACCGGCGGCGGACCGACCGCCACCCTGCTGTCGATCGGAACCCTCGGTGTCGCCTACATCGCACGGCCCCTCGGAGCGGTTCTGTGGGGCCACCTCGGTGATCGCTACGGCCGAAAGAACGCGTTGCTGGGCTGTCTGCTCATGATGGGCATCGCTACGGTTCTGGTCGGCTGCCTCCCCACATACGACACCATCGGAATCGCTGCACCGATCATCCTCGTCATTCTGCGACTGCTGCAGGGCCTGTCCGCCGGCGGCGAGTCACCGGGGTCCTCTGCATTGACGCTCGAACACGCACCAGCGCACCGTCGCGCATTCTTCACCTCGTTCACGATGAGCGGCATCATGTTCGGCATCGTCATCTCGAGCCTGGTGTTCATCCCCGTCGCAGCGCTACCCGACGAAGACCTCTATTCCTGGGGATGGCGTATACCGTTCCTGCTCAGCATCATCGTCACAGCCGTCGCGATCTGGCTGCGACGCAGCCTCGACGAGCCCGAAGTTTTCGAGGAACTCAAAGAGCAGGACGAGACCGCGGGTGTTCCCGTCGTCGAGATGTTCCGATCCCATTGGCGCACGGTCATCCGCATCAGCCTCAGCGCCAGCTTCGCGATGATCAACACGATCGTCAACGTCTTCGCTCTCGCCTACGCGGTGAACGTCGTCGGTTTCGAGCGCACCACGATGCTGCTCGCCATCGCGTCCGCAAATTTTGTCGCCGTCCTCACCCAGCCGCTCTACGGCATCCTTGCCGACCGCATCGGACGCAAACCGGTCTTCGTCGTCGGCGTCCTCGGCGCAGGTGCCATGGTGTTCGCATTCTTCCATGCCATCGGCACCGGCAGCGTACCAATGGTTTTCGCTGCGGGCATCGTTCTGATCGGCGTCTTCTACGCCATGCCCAACGGCATCTACCCGGCATACTTTCCCGAGCAGTTTCCCGCCAAGGTTCGCTACACCGGTATGGCGGTGAGCCTCATGCTCGGCCTTCTCGCCGCCGGCTTCACCCCCGCCATCGCTCAGTCGATCACCTCCGGCGACACCAGCAACTGGGGACCGGTCGCCTGGATGTGCATGGGCTTCGCCGCTCTGGCTGCTGTCGCGGTTCTGACCGGACCCGAAACCTTCCGCACTCCCACCGAGGAACTCGGCGAGAAAGCCACTGAGCAGGCGCAGGCCGGAAAGCCTGCCAAGCTGCTTGCGGACAACTCCGCCTGACCCGGAATTCCTCTCGCGCAGTTTCGGATTCGACACAATCGAAGGGCTCACCGTGTCCACGAACACGCACCATCACATCGGACTGATCGGCAGCGCGATTTCGACATCGCTCTCGCCCGACCTGCACAACCGCGAGGCCTCCCGTCTCGGCCTCGATGACTACTGCTACGAACTGATCGAACTCGACATGCAGTCGGATCCGGGCCGCCCTCTGCACGAGGCGATCTCGGCCGGCTACACCGGATTCAACGTCACCCACCCGTTCAAGCAAACGATCATCGATTCGTTGGACGAGTTGTCCGACGATGCCCGGATGCTCGGTGCCGTCAACACCATTGCCGTGCGTGACGGCAAATCCATCGGATTCAACACGGACCACACAGGATTCATGTCCGCGCTACGCACCGGACTCCCCGGAGCCGAGCTGGGCCGCGTGGCACTGATCGGAGCAGGCGGGGCCGGCTCTGCCGTCGCATTCGCTCTTGCGGCCGCAGGAGTGACGGACCTCCGTATCTGTGATGTCGACCGCAACCGCTCGCAGGAGTTGAGCACACGTCTCTCGCAGTCCATACCGACAGCGACGGCAACACCGTTCACACCCGACGCGATCGAATCGATTCTCGCGACATCGCACGGAGTGGTCAACGCCTCTCCGATCGGAATGACCGGCCATCCCGGCACCCCGTTCGACACGGCGGCTTTGCGCGCGTCCATGTGGGTGGCGGACATCGTCTACCGACCGATGCAGACCGAGCTCATCTCCGCCGCACGCGTCGCCGGATCCCCAGTGCTCGATGGCGGACGAATGCTCGTCGCCCAGGCCGCAGACACGTTCGCCCTCCTCACCGGGGCGGCCCCCGATCGAGAAAGAATGCGTCAACATCTCACCGAACTCGTTGCTGCGCAATCGATCGCAGCGTGAGAGGAACAACAGTGAGTACACTTCCCTCGTTCGCCCAGCCGCTTCGAATCGGCACACTCACCCTCCGAAACCGATTCGTCTCCGCACCGATGGAGCGCAACTATTGCGAGATCGACGGCACCATGACCGATCGCTACATCGCCTACCTCGAACGCCGAGCCGCAGGCGGAGCGGCCCTGATCTTCACCGAAGCCAGCTACGTCCGCGCCGACGGTAAGGGACGCATCCGACAGATGGGCGTCGACGTCGACGAACGGATCCCCGGAATCAGAAAGATGGCCGATGCGCTTCATGCCCACGGAGCACTTGTCGGCGTCGAACTCAACCACGGCGGCCGGACTGCCCAAGGAAGTGTCAGCGGATTCACCCCCGTCGCCCCGTCGCCCGTTCCCTGCGCGGTCGTCGGCGGCGAGATGCCCGAACAGCTCGAGGAGGACGATATCGAGCACATCATCGAATGCTTCGGTGAAGCTGCCCGTCGATGCCGTCAAGCAGGAGTCGATGTCATCTCCCTGCACGGGGGACACGGCTACCTGATCCACCAATTCCTCTCCCCCGCTTACAATCTCCGTGACGACAAATGGGCCGAGCCCACACTGTTCGTCAACCGCGTCATCGACGCCGTACGCGCAGCAGCTCCGGACGTGGCTCTCGGAATTCGGTTCTCTGCGTTCGAGGGGATCGACAACGGTCTCGACGCCGAGACCACCCGCGCCAGAATCGACGCCATCGACACCGACCGCCTGGACTTCCTCGACGTCTCGGCAGGAAACTACGAAGCTGGCCAATGGATCATCCAGCCCGGCGAGTGGAAGCGCGGACTTCTCGCGCCGTATGCGGAGCAATACACCCGTGACTTCGAGATCCCCGTCGGTGTCGCAGGACGAATCAGCAGCCCCGAGGCCGCCGACGCGGTGATCTCCTCCGGCCAAGCAGATTTCGTGAGCATGGCACGAACCCTGCACGCTGATCCTGACTTCCCGAACCGCGTCCTCGCCGGCGAGCGGTACCGCCCGTGCATAGCGTGCAACTACTGCATCGACTCCCTTGCCGCGGGGCCGATTCCGTGCTCGGTCAACCCATGGGTCGGCCGGGAGATCGACCAACCGAGCCTGCGTGTGTCCGACGCGTTCGCTGCAGCGGTCGTCGGCGGTGGCCCCGCCGGCATGGCGGTGGCGCGTGAACTCGCTCTCACAGGCCATCGAGTGGACCTGTTCGACGAGAGGCCTACTCTCGGAGGTGATTTCGCGCTCGCATCGAGCCTGCACGAGTACCCGGAGTACCGGCAGATCGTGCAGTGGTATCTCGACGAACTGGCCGATCTGAACGTCACCACCCACCTCGGCGAGACCGTCGAGGGGCGAGCGCTGGCCGAGGGGAACTTCGATACGATCGTCCTCGCCACCGGAGGGCGCGGACCTACGATCGACCTTCCGGGTTCACATACCCGCCGCGTGCGAGACGTCCGAGAGTTCCTACTCGCAGCGGAATCACCACCGCCCGCGATCACCATCTTCGGTGCCGACCGCGAAGCAGCAGCAGTCGCCGACGACCTGTTGCAACGCGGAACGCGTGTAGTGATGGTGGGGCCACAGCAGCAGATCGCCCATGACGTAGGGCGGCGCGGCAAGATCGTGCTCCTTCCTCGCCTCGCAGCGGCTGCCGGTCTGACCACGTACCTGTCGTCGATCGTCACCGCCGTCGACCATGGCCGAGTCGAGATCCGCACCGACGGACAGACCCGCTGGGTCGACGCACCCGGCGAGTTGCTCATATCCCACGGCATCGAGCCCCGTACGGATTTGCTGGACATCGCGAGATCCCTCGAGCCGCGTTTGGGAGTTCATACCGTCGGTGATGCAAGCGGCGACGGTGGTTCCATCCACGCTGCACTCGTCACTGCCGCCGACGTGGCTGCCCGCATCACCGTCGACGCGGCTGCAGTCTCGAAGGAACAGGTCGACGCATGACGCTGCCCCGCTCCCGGCCCACCATCGATATCCGCGAGGCCATCCCCGCCATCGGGCTGGGCACGTGGCCACTGACCGGTGGACCCGCCACCGATGCCGTCCTGACCGCAATCGAATCCGGATACCGGTCCATCGACACCGCAGCGGTGTACGAGAACGAGGAGGCAGTGGGAAGAGCATTGTCCGAGTGCATGGTTCCCCGAGGCGAGCTGTTCGTCTGCACCAAACTCCGCGGTACCGACCACGTCTCCGGTGATGTTCGCGGTGCGATCGAACGCAGTATCGACCGACTCGGCCTGGACTACCTGGATCTGTTCCTGATTCATTGGCCACTTCCCAAGCACAACAGGTACGTAGCGGCCTTCGAAGCACTGCTCGACTGCCGTGACGCCGGGCTCGTGCGATACGTGGGAGTATCCAACTTCACCGAGAAACATCTTCGGCGGACAACTGCTGCAACCGGAGAAGCACCGGCTGTCAACCAAATTCAGATGGATCCGACACTGGCACGCCGCCCGATCCGTCGGGTACACGACGAACTCGGCGTCGTGACCCAGTCGTGGAGCCCCTTGGGTCGCGGAGAGGTCGTCGCCTCCGATGTCGTCGCCGCCATCGCAACGCGCCTCGGGTGCACGCCTGCACAGGTCGCGCTGGCCTGGCACCTGCACAACGGGGTGGTTCCGATCGTGAGATCCGCGAACCCGGCCAGACAAGCAGAGAACCTGGCAGCACGCGGGATACAGCTCGCCGACGACGATATCGCCGCACTCGCTGATCTGGACCGGGGCGAATCGGCCGCACGAAATCCAGAGAAAGAGGAGCACTACTGATGGCACTGCGTATCGGCATCGTCGGATGCGGACGGATCGCGCGCAATCACGCCCGAGCCCTGCGGCTGATCGACAGCGTCGAGGTGGTCGGATGCTGCGACACCGATCTCGATCGCGCTCGAAAGTTTCCCGTCGACAACGGCATTGCTTTCGGAGTGCGCAGTGTCGAGGAGTTGATCGCACATGGGCTCGATGCGGTAACCGTCTGCACCCCGCATCCAGTACACGAGCAGGTCGTACTCACCGCAGCCGCTGCGGGTCTACATGTGTTGTGCGAGAAGCCGATAGCAGTGGACCTGGCCGCGGCCGACCGAATGATCGACGCGACCGACCGCGCGGGGGTCACCTTCGGCGTACTTTTCCAGCGACGATTCTGGCCAGCTTCCCAGCGAATCAGAGCTGCCATCGACGACGGACGACTCGGAGTTCCGATGCTCGGGGAAGCCTCGGTCGTTCTGCATCGGCCCTCGGCGTACTACTCGGCGGACGCATGGCGCGGCCGTTGGGACACCGACGGAGGAGGCGTACTCATGACCCAAGCGATCCACCAGATCGACATGCTGCAATGGTTCATGGGCGAGGCCGTGTCCGTCGCCGGTTTCATCCGCACCCACACTCACGGTGACCATATGGAGACCGAAGACTCCGCCTCCGCAGTCATCTCCTTCGCTTCCGGCGGGACGGCGACTGTCACTGCCACCACCGGTGCCAACCTCAACCTCGGCAACCGGGTGACCGTCGTCGGCAGTACCGGTGCCATAGCCAGCGTTCTCGAATTTCCGGAGGGCAGCGAAGGCGTGAACGAGCTGTGGACCGTTCCCGGTGAGGTATCGCTCGGCACCGTGTTCTCCGCGGATACCGATGCCAACCTCGATGTCGACGAGGTCAACGCTGGACTCGCCGACTTTCACACTCTTCAGGTTCAGGACTTCGCCGAGGCGATCCTCACCGGGAGTCGCCCAGCCGTGACCGGACGCGACGCCCGGGCCTCGCTCGCGATAGTGGCCGGAATCTACGAGTCCTCACGGACCGGCCGCGTCGTCGACCTCACTCCTACAACGACACTCGTCTCGGAAGGATCTTGACATGACACCCACCGACAATATCTACGACGTCGTCGTCATCGGGTCCGGTGCGGGTGGTCTGTCGACCGCAATCGCGGCCGCTCGAGGTGGTGCCTCGGTTCTCGTCGTCGAGAAAGCCGATGTCTGCGGAGGTGCCACCGCATGGTCCGGCGGATGGATGTGGACACCGCGCACCAGGTTCGCCCACGCCGCCGGGCTCCATGAAGACCGCGAAACCCCGCGCACCTACCTCGAACACAGACTCGGCGAGAACTTCGACGCCGCCAAAGTCGACGCCCTACTCGACGGTGCACCGGAAATGGTCGAATTCTTCGAGAAGAACACCGCGCTGCAGTTCGTCCCCGGTACACACGTCGCCGACATCCACGGCGACACCCCCGGAGCCGGCACCGGCAATCGCTCAGTGGCTCCGAAACCGGTCGACCTCCGCACGCTCGGACCCGACGTTGCAGTCCTCCTGCGGCGGCAACTCTACGAAACCTCCTTCCTCGGAATGGGAATCATGGCCGGACCCGATCTGCAGGGATTCCTGCACGGCACCAGATCGGTGTCGGCATTCGCGCATTGCGCCCGACGCGTCACCCGACACATGTTCGATCTCGCGACAAAGCGGCGAGGACAGCATCTCGTCAACGGCACAGCACTGGTCGGTCGCTTGCTCCGGTCCGCGCTCGACTCCGATGTCGATATCCGAGTTCGCACCGCAGCGACAGCTCTGATCACCGATGAGAGCGGCCGCGTCGTGGGCGTTCGTCTCACCGGGCCTGATGGTGCCTACAGCGTGCACGCACGCAGCGGTGTCGTCCTGGCGACCGGCGGATTCACCCATGATCTCGATCGTTGTCGAGAGTTGTTCCCGCGCAGCCCATCCGTCACCGAACATCGCACATTGACTCCGGAAACGACCACGGGAGAGGGGATCTCGCTCGGCGAATCGGTGGGTGGACGACTGGATACGTCACTCGCCTCGCCCGTCGCCTACTGCCCGGTTTCGATCATCAAGTATCGCAACGGAAAAGAAGGCGTATTCCCACACATCCTCGATCGCGGTAAACCTGGGGTGATCGGCGTCCTCGCCGACGGGCGACGATTCGTCAACGAGGCGCTGGGATACCACGATTACACCCTGGCGATGATGGACACGGTTCCCGATGGCGAGGAAGTCTGTTCGTGGCTGATCGCGGACCAGCAGTACATTCGCTACCTCCCTCTCGGAATGGCGAAGCCTTTTCCGATCCCCACCTTGCCGTACCTGCGGTCCGGCTACTTGCAGCGCGGAAAGACCGTGCGAGAACTTGCCGAGAAGATCGGAGTGGATCCCGACGGCCTCGACAAAACCGTTGCTGCGTTCAACGAGGGGGCACGAGACGGCGTCGATCTCGAGTTCGATAGGGGAACAACCGCATTCAATCGAGCATCCGGGGATGCGTCGAACCCGTGGCCGAATCCTTCACTGGCTCCCCTCGAGAAGGGACCGTTCTACGCAGTGAAGGTCATCCCGGGCAGCTTCGGCACGTTCGCGGGATTGATCACCGACGCATCGTCTCGGGTCCTCGATGCCGGCGACGAGCCGATTGCCGGTCTTTCCGCAGTGGGCGTCGATCAAGCCAGTGTGATGGGTGGGCACTACCCCTCCGGCGGAATCAACCTCGGACCCGCAATGACATTCGGCTACCTCACCGGCCGTCGCCTCGCCACACAGACAGGAACACCATCATGACGCCAGCTCTGGGGCTCGCCGCGCTCACTGTGCTCGACAGTGCACCACTCGAGCAAGTGGCGCTGGCCGAGAAGCACGGCTTCGACACCATCGGCGTCCGACTGCTGCCCGCTTCCCCAGGGACCACGGCCTATCCGCTGCACGAGAACCAAGCGGATCTCGACGAGCTGGCCCGACGCCTGGCGGACTCCTCGGTCACGGTCTTCGACCTCGAAATCGTCCGTCTGGGAGAGGATTTCCGGTCGTCCGAGTACGAACGCTTCGTGGCTGCCGGTGCACGTCTCGGAGCCAAAGCCGTATTGGTCGGCGGCGATGACCACGACCGCTCTCGGCTCACCGACTCCTACGCGCAATTCGCGGCGCTGTGCGCTGACTACTCGATGGTTGCCAGCCTCGAATTCATGCCCTGGACAGCGGTACCCGATGCCCGCGCTGCACTCGACGTCGTCTCGCAGGCCGACGGTCCCGGCCGGAGCATCCTCATCGACGCACTGCACGTGGACCGTTCGGCGACAACGCTGGCAGAACTGGCCGAGATCCCACGGGACTGGCTGCACTACGCACAGCTGTGCGATGGAAGTGTCCCAGCGCCGACCGAGACGGCCGAACTCATTCGTCACGCCCGCGAAGAGAGACTCGTCCCGGGCAGCGGCGGCATCGACCTCGATGGAATCTGGGCGACGCTACCTGGCGACCTCCCCGTGAGCATCGAGCTTCCCAACGAGCCACTGCGCCAGGAGGTCGGCACCGACGCCTGGCTCGATTCCCTCGTGTCGGCTGCACGGGAGTTGCTGGCACGCAAATGACCATCGCTGCGGAGCGAAGATCGACAACGACAGCACCCACCCACTGAACATCCACGCCGAACTCGCAAACACGACACCCCATCACCGAGCACCGGAAGGTCCAAGAAGGACGTCCGCACTGGGTTTCTGAACTATTTGCGAAGCAGCGTCGTCGACAGGCAAGATCTGCGGCCGGCCTGGTCGATCATCTACGTAGTCGGCGATTTCCGGTGCCAGGGCGGCATCCCGCGAAGCCGCAGAACAGGCGGGTGCGCGTGATGCTGTCCGGACGCGGTTCGGCATGCGGGTGTCGGATCACTCCGACCGGCGACGTGCCCCGAGAAACGCACTCGCAGCGCGCGCCGTCGATCGGCGATCTCGAGCAGCCTGTCCTGGGACTGTGGGCGCGACAACTCCATGATCGACTCACACAGCCACGGCTCGAAATACCGCAGCGCCTCATCCGCACGCACCGATCCCGACTCGTCGGTGAGCACCTGCAACTGGTTTTCGCGCAGCAGGTTCAGCAATTCGTTTTGGTCGATCGGCTCCGGCCCACCCGGTACCGACGGATCGGGATCGATATCGCTCCACCGCTGCAACTCCAGTTCGCAACGACGTGCGTTCGTCTCGATCACCGCAGCGACAGCGTCGGAACTCACACCGTCGGGCAATGCCGCAATCACTTGCGCCGCAGCCGCTTCGAAGCGAGCCCACCCCTGACGATCACCGGTTCGGTGCCACCACGTCATCGCGGCAGCGTGGTCCCACACCCGCACCAACTCCTGCTCCCGTTTGGGTAGAGACCGCATTGCCTCGCCGATCGCGAACCACCGATGCTGGCAATACCTGCGCGCTACATCTGCGGCATGCCGATCATCGGCGCTGCCGGTAATCTGCGCAGTACGCGCCAGCTTCTGATGATGCAGAAACGCTTTTCGTGCTCGGGACACCACCGCCGCGGTCTGCACTCGCGCAGTTCTACGCCTCCCGGGCAACCACGACTCCCAGAACTTCATCACATTCATCGTGTGTCGGACCTTTTCCGCTTCACGGCGGCCGCACCCACGACACAGAGACCGATCTCCCATCCGGTCATCGTTTTCGTGGGGCATCATCGGTATCCCCCTCGTCGAGATCTGCGTCGTCGAGATCCGCGTCGTCGAGATCTGCATCGTCGACGAAGACGAGCACACCGGTCTCGAGCGCGACCGCCCATCGCCGCGGTTGCGCCCAGTCTCGACCGAGGTCGTTCGAGGCCGACAACACATCGACGAAATCCTCGACGATGGTCCCGGCGCAGACCCCGCTCTCAGGTCGAACTACATCGACGACATCACCGATAGCGCGCGAATTATTTGTGTTACCTCCCGACACAGGCATATCGATATCTAAACACTTCGTCGCAAATTTCGCACGGGCGACGGTCCGATCCAGCAACTTTTCAGGCATCAACATCTTCACCCGTGCCCGCGGCTGACACCCGCTCACTTACGATACCTCGCACGGGAACGCAATCACGAAACCGGAACGGCTGAACAGCTCGAAGTACATCGAAAGCCGGCTTCGATCCAGTACTTACGGCAAATTGTGTCGAATCCCGATCCGGATGTCACCGTTGACCAGCACCGCCTCATCTACCGGGTTTTCCTACCTGACATGTTCGAGGCACCGTCACCCCTCGAACTGCGTCGGCAGACTGGTTAACCTTCAGCAAGCACGCAGGGGGCGGGTAACGTACGCCCCCGAATCGGCTCCTCCGTTTCGGATTCCCGACTCCGATCGGCGTCGGATTTCCGAAAGCGAGGAGCTGATCCAACGCGGGGCGCGAACGAAAGAACTCCGACCCCCGGGATCGGGATCGGAGCAGTGGAACCTCCTGACAGGATCGAACCGTTGACCTGCAGTACATAACCGGGTTCAGGAACCAGGCACCGTCGCCGAACGATCGGCGCTGATCGAGCCGGTGTCAGGTGACATAGCGGCATTTGGGACGATTCGGGCATGACGACGAACCGGCAGACGCCCTCCGACTATGGGGACAACGAGCAGAGTCGACCCAGCCTGGATCAGCGCCCCGGACTCGATGAAGTTCCCAGGGGACGGCCGCCGGCGACGGAATTGGCGGCGAACGTCGTTCGCGGCGGTCTGATCGGTCTGGCGGAAACGGTTCCCGGGGTCTCCGGCGGCACGGTCGCCCTGGTCACCGGCATCTACACCAGGGCCATCGCGTCGGCGAAGCATCTGACGGACATCCCCAAGGCCGTGGCGACGAGGTCCGACGTGCGCGCCGAGGTCCGTCAGGTCGATTGGTGGCTGCTCGTCACGGTCGGTGTCGGCATGCTGTTGATGGTGTTCTCGGTGGCGGGAATCATGGCGTCGTTCGTCACGGATCAGCCCGCCCACTCCAAGGCATTGTTCATGGGCATGATCGCGATGTCGGTGGCGATCCCGTTCATGGAGATCACGCGTGGCGCTTTCTGCACCACCCGGTCTCGACTGTCTGCCGTACTTCTGTTCGTCGTTCTCGCTGCCGGAGTCGTTGTTCTCACGTCGTTACCCGGGGTCGAGCCGTCGAGCCCGTCGTTGATTCTGGTGTTCTTCGCCGCGACGATCGCCATATGTGCGCTCGTGCTGCCAGGCGTGTCGGGGTCGTTCTTTCTCCTGGTCATCGGCCTGTATGCGCCGACGCTCACGGCCGTCGACGAGCGGAACCTGACGTACCTGGCCGTCTTCGCGTTGGGCGCTCTGGTGGGGTTGGTCAGCTTCGTTCGAGTGCTCGAGTGGTTGCTGGCGAACTACCACGATCTCGCGATGGTCGCCGCTGCCGGCCTGCTGTTGGGGTCGTTGCGCGCGCTGTGGCCGTGGCAGGGCGAGAACAGAGAGCTGCTGGCCGTCGGCAACGAATGGCCCGCTGCCTTGGGATTGTTCGCCGTCGGAGTTGCGATCGTGGCTGTGGTTGCCATCGCTCAGCGGCGACTGGCAATTACGCGTACGTCCTGACCGAAACGGCAGGCGTAGCCGGCCATCCACGCCCCTCGTCGGAATCCGCACCGCCTGCAGGCGCCGTGAATTCCCGCTAGGGGCGTATGTGCGCGCGAACCCTCCACACCGGCCCCCACAGACACAAAAACCCCGACCCCAGCAGCGGGATCGGAGCAGTGGAGCCTCCTAACGGGATTGAACCGTTGACCGCTCGCTTACAAGGCGAGTGCTCTACCGCTGAGCTAAGGAGGCAGTGAAGCGAGGCAATCATATCCGTTCATCGGACGCTCAGTGTCAACAGGTACCTTGTCGGTGGATCACCCCAGCAACGTGTAAAGACGGTCATGACTTTCCTGCAAGACCTGACGGCTTCGCTGAGCCGTCTCACCGGTGAGCGTCGGGCCACCATCGATACGCCGACCGCTGCACCGTCACCTCTTCGTCCGATCGATCTGACCGACGATGCGTCGGTTGCGGAGGTCTTGGACCTCGCGGTTCGCGTCGGCGAAGTACTACTGGCCTCGGGCACGGCGGCCATGGATACGGCGACCCAGGTGCAGTTCATCGCCGCGACGTACGGCCTCGCACGCTGCGATGTGGACGTCACGTACAACTCGATCACCCTCAGTGCGCACCGCGGCCCGACGCGTCCTCCGGCGTCGACGATGCGCATCGTGCATTACCGCTCGATGGACTTCACACGTCTGGCCGAGGTCGACCGTCTCATTCGTGCCGTGCGCGTCAAGATGGTTCCGCCGAGTGCAGCGCTCGAGCGGCTCGACGAGATCACCAAGGCTCCGCACCCGTACAACCGGTGGATCGCCACCCTCGCGTGGTCCGGCATGGCCGCGGCCATCAGTGTGCTGCTCGGCGGTGGCGCGCTGGTGGCTGTGGTCAGCTTCCTGACAACGATGGTGATCGACCGCATCGGACGCGTCCTCAACCGCGCGGGTCTGCCGTTCTTCTTCCAGCAGGTTGTCGGCGGCTTCGTGGCGGCGACACCGGCGATCACGCTCTACAACTTCCAGGACCAGCTGAACATCAGCATCTCGCCGTCTCAGATCATCGCGGCCGGGGTGATCGTGCTGCTCTCGGGCCTGTCCCTCGTCGGCTCGGTGCAGGACGCGATCACCGGGGCCCCGATCACCGCGGTATCGAGATTCTTCGAGGTACTGATGATGACCGGCGGCATCATCGCCGGCGTCGCGACATCTCTGCGGTTGGCCGCGCTGATCGGCAGCGATCTGCCGCAGATCAGCAACCTGGCGCCACCGGACATCCTGCAGGTCCCCACCAAGGTGATCGCCGGCGCAGCAGCGTCACTGTTCTATGCACTGGCCTGCTACGCCGAGCGTCGTGCCCTGACGGCTGCCTTCATGGGCGGCTTCGCGGGCTCGCTGGTGTACCTGCTCTCGCAGACGCTCAACGTGGGACCGATCATCGCCTCGGCCATCGCTGCCACCGTCGTCGGATTCGCGGGTGGTCTGCTGGCTCGTCGTGCGCTGATTCCGCCCTTGATCGTCGCCGTCGCGGGCATCACTCCTCTGCTCCCCGGCCTGGCGCTGTACCGCGGTCTGTACGCGATCCTCAACGACCAGCTGCTACTCGGCATCAGCTCGTTGTTCGCGGCGTTCGGCGTCGGCTGCGGCCTGGCTGCCGGAGTGACACTGGGCGAGTGGGGTGCCCGCACCTTGCGTCGACCACGCATCATCGCGCGCACCGAGGAACTACTGCGCCCGACGCTTCGCCGCACAGAAGAACCGCGCCGACCGACTGTTCGTCGGCGGCGCGGTACGAGCCCTTCGTAGAAGGCGGAACTCAGGCCTCTGTGCTGGGGGTTCCCTCAGCGGATGCGCGTGCAGCAGCGTCGGCCTCCATGGCCTCACGCAGGCTGCGCGGACGCATGTCGGTCCAGTTCTTCTCGACGTACTCCAAGCACGCGGCGCGGGTGTCTTCACCGAAGACGACACGCCATCCCTGGGGGACCTCGGAGAACGTCGGCCACAGCGAATGCTGGTCTTCGTCGTTGACCAGCACGAAGAAGCGTCCGTCTTCGTCATCGAACGGGTTGGTACTCATCTCGCCTCACTCGTCGCGAACGTTTGATTGGTAAGTCTGCACCGTGAGGTGCCACACGACCCTAGCAACGCAGGTCGGGCCTTGGTGGCGTCAGGCCTCGAGAAAGCCGAGCAGTTCCGCATTGACCGCCTCGGGACGCTCGAGATATCCGTAGTGCCCGGCGTCCGCTATCTCCACGTACCGGGCACCGGGAATGGCGTCGGCCAACTCCTTGCCCAAGTACGGCGGGATCATTCGATCGTCGGCGAACCCGACCGACAGGCACGGCACCGCCACGCCGCGGTAGGCCGCAGTTCGATCGAAATCGTCCTCCATGCCGAGCTGAGCGCGCACTCCGGCGGACGGCGAGGAGGCAGAGAACTCGAACAGGTCCAGCCAGTCGCGTGCCCCGCGCGCGTCACGCAACGTTGCAGGCGACAGGTTCATCACCGCAGTCACCGCAGCCGAGTAGGTGCCGGGAAGCTCGACGCGCTTGTCGTACAGCGCTCGTTCGCCGTGGGCGAGAGTCTTCTGGAACTCGTCGACGCGGGCGTGGCCGGCGAGGAACACTGCTTTACGCACGAGGTCGGGTCTGCTCAGCGCAAGCTCCTGCGCGACGCGTGAGCCCATCGACGTTCCGACGACGTAGGCCTTCTCGTCGCCGTTGCGGACGAGCTCGATCAGGCCGGCGGTGTCGGCGACCATGTCTTCCATGGTGATGCCGTGCGTGCTCTCCGACGACGGAGCGATGCCGCGATTGTCGAACGTGCACACCCGGTAACCCGCTGCTGTGAGAGCGGGCACCTGATGCAGCTCCCACACGCGACCGGGGCTGCCGGTGCCCATGATCAGAACTACCAGGTCTCCACTGCCCTTGACCTGGTAGTTCACGTCGATGCCGTTGATCTTGGCGATAGGCATACGTCTCCTCACTCCTGATGCGTTCGTCGGGGATCGTATCGTTCGGGCCGGGCGCGGGGTTACTCGAACAGCCAGTGGGTACCTGGGTTACATGACTGACGAGAACGTAGCGGGCGAAGCACGCAAGGGATTGCTCGACGGAATCAAGGGCAAGGCCAAAGAGGTCGTCGGCGCGGTGACCGGCAACGACTCGTTGACAGCCGAGGGCCAATTGCAGGCCGCTCAGGCCCGTGAACACAAGGAAGCACAGGCCACGGAGCGGGTCGCCGAGGCGCAGGCCACCGAAGCCGCCGAGGAACTGGCCGACGTGCGCACTGCGGCCGAGAGTCGCAGGGAGGCCGCGGAGGAAAATGCCGCGGTGACCGAGGCGCAGGCAGATCGAGTTCGCGAGACACAGGTGGTCGCGGCCGAACAGAACAAGCGAGAGGCCGTCGCACAGGAGCGCGCTGCCGCGGAGGTCGACGCGACCGCCGAGCAGATCGAGGCCGACGAGGACCGGCGCATCGAGCAGGCCGCCGCGGACTCCGACGAGATGGTGGCCGCACAGAAGCATCAGGAAGCACTTCGGCAGGCCGAGGCCGATCGCAAGAAGGCCGAAGAGCTCCGCAATCAGGCCTGACCCACTACCGCATACCAGGAGTTTCGCTACATGAGCGTTTTAGCCATACCACTGACCATCCTTCGCATTCAGTACAAGATCGCTCGAATTCCGTTGCAGCTCATCGAGACCAATGTGGTCGAGAAGATGAATGCCGAAGCACCCGCCCGGCTGGTGTACGAGCACACGCTCGGATCACTCGACCGTGCCGTCGGAAACCTGTTGGGAGACAAGAACCTCGCCGACCGCGGGGAGACTCTCGTCGACAGCACCGAGAACCGTGCCGAGGCAGCCCGCTTGGACGCCGAGGCTCGGGCCAAGAAGACCGCGGCCGACGACGAACTGAAGGTGGCTCGCGAGACCGCCGAGAAGGATCGCCGCGCAGCCGACGCCGCTGCCCAGGAAGCCGCACGTGACGCCCGCCAGGAGGCCGAGCGACGCAAACGCGAAGCCGCGGAGGAAGCCGAGCGCAAGGCTGCTGCGGACAAGAAGAAGGCCGACGAGCAGGCCGCGGCCACCGCGAAGGCCGCCGAGGATCGCAAGAAGGCCCAGCAGGCTCAGGTCGACAAGCAGGAGAAGCTGGCCGCCGCGCCGTCCGAGGCCGAATTGGCCGAGGCCGCTGAGCGTTCCGACGAGGCCGCCGCCAAGAAGGACGAGGCGGAGCGCATCGAGAAGCTGTTCATCGCGGAGAAGAACAAGGACTGACGCTCAGCTTCCGAATCGACACCACGGTCGCCCCATCGATGATTCGGTGGGGCGATCTTCGTTGTCCGACGACGTCCGCAGTTAGCACCTCTAATTTGCTTCTCTCACAACACTTCTCGAGATCGACCGAAAACAAGCGCTGGTCCGCGGACAGGTGTATCAATAGAGCACCATCGCACTCCTGTGCAATGTGACCGTAGTAGAAGCCAGGGACGGGGGTCCCATGGAGTGCAGCGCTGCCCTGACCGAGACGAGCGCCGAACACGACGAGCCGACCGACGATCGACTGCTGTGGGCCACTGCAGGCGATCTGTTCGGGGACTGGCGTGACCGAGGCGATGCCGCCCGGTTCGAGCAGTTGGTTCGACTCCTCACGCCGGTCCTCTGGCAGGTCGTCCGAGCAGCAGGAACCGACGAAGAACAAGCACGGGACGTCCTGCAGACGGTCTGGCTGACCCTCGTCCGTTGTCCCGATTCGGTGCGTGACAACAGAGCCGTCGGCCACTGGCTCGTGGTCTCCGCGCGTCGCGAATCGTGGCGTGTGGTGGGCCGCGACAGACGTTCGGTGGCGCTCGACCCGGCCCGAGTGCCCGAGCCCGAACCAGGTTCCTCTGCCGAAATCGAGGCTCTGCAGGTGTCCGATACCCAGGTGCTGTGGCTGGCGGTGAGCAGATTGTCGGCCAGATGCCAACGGCTGGCGCGCGTTGCGGCCAGCCTCGAGCTGACCGACTACAAGTCGCTCGCCGCGGACCTGGGACTCGCGGTCGGCAGTGTCGGTGTGATCCGCCGCCGGTGCCTCGACGCCTTGCGTGCCGACCTCGAACAGCAGGGAGTGACCGGTGTCTGAAGAGAGCAGCCCTCGGTCGGCCGACTCGGCAATTCTCGAACGGCTGGGCCGAATGTGGCAGGAGGCCGATCCCCCACCGCCGGGGCTCGCCGACGATCTGGTGGCGTTCGTCGCGGCGGCCGGTGTGGAGTCCGAATGGGCGGAGATGCACCTGGTGATGTCCGACGACCTTGCCGGGGTCCGAGCAGCCTCGGACGCCAAGACCCTCGAGTTCGAACTGGGGGCCATCGCACTGCTGGTGCGGGTCGCCCCGGAGTCGTCCACGACCGGACGAATCGACGGCTGGCTGACGATCGAGGACGCCGATATCCCCACGGGTACGTTCGTCACCCTCGTCGCCGACGACGGTGACCGCACGACGCACGTCGACGACGCCGGCCGATTCGAGTTCTCCGGCATCCGCGAAAGCCCCTGGCGGCTTCGGTTTTCGTTCTCCGACAGCACACAGCTGATCCAGACCCCTCATCGACAGTGGTAGGAAGGCCGACGACAATGACGAATGACGAGCCGGTGGAGAGCTGGAAGCGGATTCCTCGGGTGGCGGTCGGCATGCCGGGCAACCCGGACGACATCGGTTCCCAGAGCCCGACGCTGTACGTGCGCGACACCGTTCTGGTGTCGTACAGTTCCACCGAAAACCGCGATTCCACAGACGTTCTCGCCGAGGTGGCCGGACATTTCGGCTGGCTGCTCGACAGAGGCTCGCGTGACGATCGGCTGCCGATCTCGGTTCGCTACCCGGATGTCAACGACGAGGACGCCGAGTCCGAGCGGATCGTCGAACGCGTCTTTCTCGTGGCCACCGGGGATTCGGTGGCACCGACCGTCGACGCTGCGGCATTCGTCCGCACGTTCCGAGCCACCCGATCCGACGACGCCCCGGTCGACGTGCAGCTCGAACATGTTCTCGCGATCGGAACTTCGCTGGCCCCGTTCATGTCTCCGTTCATGAGCCCGTTCATGAGCCCCTTCATGTCACCGTTCATGTCTCCCTTCATGTCCGGCGGCTCCCCCGCCGGAATCTATGCGGTCCCCGGAGCCGGCGGCCGGATGCCCGTCGCCTACGTCGGCCCGGCACCGGTGCGACATCCGGATGATCGAATCGACGGTCGACGAGTCCGCGTCGCGATACTCGACACCGGCTGCGGTGCCCACGATTGGCTCGGTTTCGTCGCCAAGGGTGTCGATCAGAACCCCACCATCGGAATCGACGATCCCGCCACCGACCCGGAGGTCCACCCGGATCTGTTGGGTCCGCTGGACGGGCAGATGGATCCGGTCGTCGGTCACGGCACGTTCATCACCGGACTCGTCCATCAGGAGGCACCGGACGCGGACATCCTCACCGCCAGGGTGCTCCACGCGGACGGAATCGTCTACGAGGCAGATGTTCTCGCTGCTCTGAGCGCATTGCTCGAGTACGTTCGAGCAGACGAGGCGAACCACGTCGACGTGCTCAATCTGTCGCTCGGCTTCTATCACGAGGAGGAGCCCGGCTTCACGTCCTCGATCCGCGACGTCCTTGCCGCGCTTCGTCGAACAGGTGTCGTCGTGGTGGCCTCGGCCGGAAACGACGCAACGAACAGGCCCTGCTACCCCGCGGCGTTCTCCCTCGATCCGGACGAACGATCGTGGGCCCCGGTGATCTCGGTGGGCGCGCAGAACCCCAACGGCACCCAGGCGCTGTTCAGCAACACCGGTCGGTGGGTCGACACGTGGGTCTGCGGTGCCGCAGTGGTCAGCACGATGCCGGAGTTCGACGCCGGAGCAACACCGTTGGCGCGACGGCAGGCAGCCGGATCCACGCAGGCACGCGAAACGTTGGACCCCGACGACTTCCTCGGCGGATTCGGCGTGTGGAGTGGCACGTCGTTCGCGGCCCCGATCGTCGCCGGTCGAATCGCTGCGGCGCTCATCGAATCCGTCTCCCTTCGCACCGGCGACGACCGCATCGCCGCCGCCCGCGACGCGGTCGACCGCGTCCGAGCAGCGATCACCGCCGAGAACGATGCGCTCCACTCCAAATCGATCCGATCGAGACGAAACACCCCACGGTGAACTCTCCACGAGAGTTGGTGGAGCGAGCCCAGTCGCTCATCAGCGCCGGACGCCACGACGAGGCCCGGCAGCTACTGGCGCGGGCTCGCGAGCACCTGCCCGACGGTCGCATGCGAGCCGAGGTCGTGTCGGCCACCGCGTGGGTGATGAGCGAAACGGGTGATCTGACAGGCGGGTTCGACATCTGCCGATCCGCACTGCGCGACGACGAATCTGGCGTCGTCCGACTCGGCCCGATCGGCAGGGCGATCCTGCTCGGTCGCCTCGGGGCACTCGAGGTTCGGGCAGGCAACGACGACGCAGCCCTGCCGCTCTTCGGTACTGCCGCCGAAGCATTGGTCGATCACCCCGCAGCCTGCGGCCGAGTGCTGATCAACCGCGGCTACCTGCACCTTCGACGGCGGCAGTTGCCCGAAGCTGCCGTCGACCTCGATGCAGCGATGGAGTTGTTCGCTCGTGTCGGAGATGTCGTCGAGCAAGCGAAGGTGGCACACAATCGCGGCTACGTCGATCTATTGGCCGGTGACCTCGCGGGCGCGCTCGATCGAATGAACACGGCCCGAGAGACGTTGCGCCATCTCTCGTCCGCACACAGGGCAATCTGCGACCTGGACCGCGCCGAGGTTCTCGAGGCCGCAGGAATGATCGGCGACGCGGTCGACACTCTGGAACAAGTACTGAAACTGGTCGAGGATTCCACACAGTGGCACACCCGCGCCGAGGCGGAACTGCTGCTCGCTCGCATTCTCGCCGACGAGGACTTCGACCGCGCCGCGTCTCTCGCAGCCGCAGCAGCACAGCACTTTCGCGAACACGGAAGTGACGGCTCGGCCGTACGAGCAGATGCCGTTGCCGCTCGAATTCGGCTGCACGGTGATCTCCCGAACGGTGTTCCCGCCAGTACCCTCGAGCTGCTGGATCGCCTCGACGAGCGCCACTTGACAGCGCACTCGACCGAGCTGAAACTGCATGTAGCACTGAGCTTTCTGGACTCCGACATCGACCGGGCCGAACGGTACACCGCAGACATCGAAGTTCGCACCGATGCGCCGGTGTCGACCCGCCTACTCGCTGCCCGTGTTCGGTCGGCACTCGAACGCACCCGCGGACGACCCTCCGACGCCCTGACCCATGCGGCACAGGCGATGGACGAATTCGTCGAATGGCAAACGCACTTCGGCAATCTCGGAATGCAGGTGGCAACCCAGCGTGTGGCCACCGATGTGGTCCTTCAGGGGCTCAACGCGGCGTGGGAGACGCAGGATCCGGAGCGAATATTCGACTGGTCCGAACGAGCTCGCGGTGCAGCAGCCGCCTGGAATCCTGTGCGCGCGCCCCGCGACGACGAGATGGTCGGCGCACTTGCCGAAATCCGTTCGCTCCGTGACTCCGACGACGCCGAGGCCCACCGGCGTCGCGTCGAACTCCGCGAACAGGTGCGAGATCTCGGCTGGCGTGGATCGTCGTCCTCGGCGACCTCCCTGTCGCGGCCCGGTGTCGTCGATGCCCAGCGGGCACTGACGGAATCGGACGCGGCGCTGATCACGTATTCGTGGCTCGGCGACAGGGTGGTCGCCATGGTGGTGTCCGCGGGCACCCCGGCCACGTTCGACCTCGGACCGTGGACCGACATCGCCCGGGAACTGTCCGGTCTCCCAGCAGATCTCGACGTGGCCGCCGCGCGTCGGGGCTCTCGCCTGCGCACGTCCGTCGAGAGGTCACTGACCAGGCGGCTGGCTGCTCTCGATCGACTGTTGGTCGTGCCGGTCCTGGCCGATTCGATGCCTCGCCGAATCCTGTTGACGGTGCCCGGTGTGCTCGGCGGTATTCCGTGGGGCCTACTCCCCGGCCTCGCGGCTCGTTCTCTGTCGGTTGCGGTGTCGGTGCAATGGTGGATCGGTAGTTCGTCCGAGGCCGGCACTCGGGCACCGGTAGGCGTGGTGTGCGGGCCGGGCACAGAACACGGCGAACGGGAGGCCAGAGACGTTGCGCAGGCCTGGGAGGGTCGGTCACGGATCGTCACCGGTGCCGATGCCACCACCGTTGCTGCGTCCGATCTCGCCGAAGGGTCGAACATCCTCCACGTCAGCGCACACGGGGGCTATTCGCGCGAACATCCACTGTTCTCGTCGATCGCCCTGACCGACGGCCCGTGGTTCGGCCACGACGTCACCCAGCTCGCGTCGGTGCCGTCGCTCGTGGTCGTGTCCGCCTGCGAAATGGGTCGTGCGGCCGGTGAATTCGATGCGCTCGGCATGGCGCGTGCCTGGCTGCACGCCGGTGCACGATGCGTTATCGCTGCTCCCGCGAACATCGACGACGAACGTGCCGCTGAATTCTTCCCATCCCTGCACCGAAGAATAGCGGGCGGCGAGACCCCAGGCGATGCGCTGGCCACGCTGCGCGGTTGTGCTCCGGAATCGCCAGACCTGGGTGTCGCCGCACTGTGTTACGGAAATGCCTGGTGAACAACATCATCGAGTGATGTATCAGCGACGTGGTCCGGCGCTCCTGATGGTCGTACACACCCGAACGCCCATCACCGAGGAGTGGATATGTCCACCAGACTGACAGACCCGTTCACGGAGGAGCGGCTGATAATCCTCCGCGCTCCAGCGCGACCGGCCATGCGAGATCTCGACGCCGGTCCGGTTGCGATGTCGGCAGAAGCAACCGCGGGCATCACGATCGACATCGACAGCAAGGTCAGCAAGTCGACGATGCGCACGATCGCGAACGACCCCACCGTCGTCGGCTTCTGCCCGTCGTTGCCGATGACACTGATAGAGCCCGTGCCGACGCCACGACTCCACCGATCAGGTGTCGCCGCCACGACGTGGGGTGTCGACGCGGTCGGAGCAACGACCTCGCCGTACACAGGGTCCGGGATCACCGTCGCCGTACTCGACACCGGCATCGACTCGACTCATGCGGCCTTCTCCGGCGTAGAGCTGATCACCCGGGACTTCACCGGGGACGGCAGCGTCATCGACAAGCATGGACACGGAACACACTGCGCTGGAACGATCTTCGGACGCGATCTGAACTCGAAGCGAATCGGTGTTGCCAGCGGTGTGAACCGCGCTCTGATCGGCAAAGTACTCGGGGCCGACGGCGGTGGCACCGACATCCTCACCCAAGCCATGATCTGGGCCCGCGACAACGGAGCACACGTCATCTCCATGTCCCTCGGCATCGACTTCCCCGGCTACGTGAACTACCTGATTCACCAGCGCGGCTACCGCACCGACGTCGCCACATCGGTAGGCCTGCAGGCCTATACCGCCAACGTCAGACTCTTCGAGAAGCTCTCCGAGTTCCTCAACGCCGGTCTCGGACAACCACTCGTCGTTGCCGCCACCGGAAACGAAAGCGGTCGGCATGCCAACCCGCCGTACGAAATCAACGTCTCACCACCGGCCGCCGCGGCCGGCATCATCGCCGTCGGCGCACTCGACAGCAGCGCGGACGGATTCGTCGTCGCACCGTTCTCGAACACTCGGGCAACGGTTTCCGCTCCGGGCGTCGGAATCGAGAGTGCTGGGCTCGGCGGCGGTACCACCACCATGAGCGGAACCAGTATGGCCACACCGCACGTCGCGGGCGTGGCGGCTCTCTGGGCCGAAAAGCTCCGAACGCAAGGGCAACTGAGTCCCCTCGTACTCCAGGCCAAGATCATCGGCGACGCGACCTGCGACCCACTCGCGCCGGGCTTCGATCCCCTCGACGTCGGTGCGGGTCTGGTTCAGGCACCGCAGTCCTGACTCGCTCCACCTTCTTTCGATACGCACCCTCACACCCATGCTCGTGTCACACCTTTCGGAGGATCATCATGACCAGTACCATCCGTTCGACTGGATACATGCTCGATCGCAGCGGCGTTCCCGACGATGTCCTGGAGCTACTACAGGTACTTCCCGGACAACACCAGGTCGAACTCGACCCTGCCGACGCACCGGCAGCAGCCCACTCGTCGTCCACCGAGCCCTACTGCCCCACATGGGCAACGCACGCCGATCCCACTGTCGTGCAGTCGTTCTCCGTGGAAGGAGAGACGTTTCTCGAACCACTGGTGCACGAGGAACCCAACCCTCTTCTCTACCCGATGTGCACGGTCGGGATCGTGTTCACCAGCGCAGGCAGGCGGGGTAGCGGTGTACTCGTGGGGCCGAACTTGCTCCTGACTGCCGGCCACGTCGCACCGTGGGGCGCGAGCTCGTGGAGCATGGAGTTCGTCCCCGCCTTCCGGAACGGCAACCGCCCGTATGGAAGTTCGTACGTCCAGACATACCGCGGCTACAACACGAACGACAATGTGACCGGGCACGATTACGCGATCTGCAAGTTGTTCAAGCCCCTGGGCTCCGCGCTCGGGTGGATGGGTACTGCGTCGTTCGGCAGCGAAGATCAGTACTACAACAAGCGTTACGTCTCGTCGGGGTATCCGGGCAGCTACGGTCAGCGACCGGCCGTCGAGTTGGACATGGGGATCCGCGACATCGACGACGACAGTCCGGGCCGCGAACTCGAGTTCGCGTTGCGCGCAGACCTCGGACCGGGTTGGTCCGGCGGTCCGCTCTGGCAGCACACCGCCAACCCCTATGCCGTCGGTGTGCTGAGCGGAACGGAGAAGGACGGTCTCGACCCGACGCGACTCGTGTACGCCGCCGGAAGCCCCATGGTCGATCTCGTCAACTACGGTCTGGCGAACTGGCGTCCGTAGTCCACACGTTGGCTCGGGTTGCTGGGAGATCCGGTCCGGATGATGCGCCGGCTCGTGATCCAGCACTCGATCAGCTCTGATCGGCCTCGTGGACAACCTCTTCCAGCCCCGCACCGTGTTTTCGGTGCGGGGCTGGAGTCTTCCTGGATTTCAGGCGATGTGGGGGCCTGCGCGGGCGTGGGATGGTCTCGGTTGTCGGTACGGGTCGACAGTGGCCGGTGGTACGAACCAGGGGTGGTTGTCGGTGCCGATGAACACTTCCCAATCGGAGTGGTGGATGAGGCGGTGGTGGAAGCCGCACAGTAGGACGAGGTTGTTCATGTCGGTGGGGCCGCCGTCGCCCCAGTGCCAGATGTGGTGGCCTTCGGTCCAGGCGGCGGGTTTTCCGCAGCCGGGGAACGCGCACCCGTGATCGCGGGCGGTGAGGGCTGTGCGTTGTTTGGCGGTGATGGTACGGGCGGTGCGGGCGAGGTTCAACGGGTTGCCGTTCTCGTCCATCACGATGGCAGTGAGGACACAATCACACGCCAACTGACGGGAAGTATTGCGGGACAGCGGTCCCATCCACGGCAGCCACCCGACCGAAGTGCCGTCGCCGAACAAGTCTCGATATGCGCCACGATCCGCGGTAGGCCCGCTTCCATCGCAGTTGCTGCTGGGTTCGGTCGCTGCTCGGGTGTTCTCGTCGTCGGTGATGTCGTGAACCCCACCCTGAAGATCGGCGAGGTCCTGCAACCGGATGTGCAGGTTGACGTGCGGGCGTTCTCCGCCTTCGATGGGGCGATCACTCGAGGCGAGGTACTGGTCGAGGATGTGTCCGAAGGCGTCGGCTCGGCGTTTGGCGGGGCTGCGGTCGTCTTGGCTGCCGTCGGCTGCGGGGTGGGGTTCGGTCAACGGCGAGAGCGCGGTGAGCAGCTTTTCTCCGGTGACAGCATCGAAATCGCCCTTCAACACCAGCCGCCCATTCAAGGTCTTCGAGGCGAAGAGTTCGTTGCGGTCGGTGTTCTCGGCGGGTGGTTTCTTGGTGCCGAAGCTGTCTTCGAGTCTGGTGATCGCTGCACGAATCCGGCCGGTACGAGCGTCGGGCCCGGTCGCAGCCTTGATCAAGGCGGCGCGGGCCATATCGCGACCCTCTTCCGGCAGGTTCTCCGGTGGGGTTTCGGCGAAGGTGAGGATCAACGCGGCGTGATCGACGGACATCACGCCGGTGTTCACGGCGTCGGCGATGTCGGGAAACGCAGCCATGCCGCGGGCGAGCGCAACGATCTTGGTCGCTTTGCTGGGGGACAGCAGGGTGGTGGAGGTCAGCCATCCGGCGGGTCCGGGGAAACCGAGCTTCTCGCGGGAGACGCGGGTGTCGATTTCGGCGACGAGAGCGATCCGCCGGGCTTCGAGCAGCTGGATCTGGTGGGAGACCGCGGCGGATTCGGCGAGGAGTTCACTCTCGCTCAGTTGCCAGATCTCCGTGGTCATGGGAGCAAGTGTATCGAACGCGCGTTCGACTGGCAACCATCGTTGAACCGAAAACTATTGCCCTGCAGAACTATTCGAGATCCAAGATCTGTCGGTGGCGTGTGATAGGAGCGTCACCGCCCACCCTGAATGTCGCCCGGTATGCGCTGGGCGAGACCCCCAACTCCGCGGCAAGCTGGTTTCGCAATGAGGTTGCCGTGCCGAAGCCGGTGTCGTGGGCGATCCGTTCGATGGTCAGGTCCGTGTTCTCGAGCAACTCCCTCGACCGCTGGACACGCTGCGCCACGATCCAACGAGCCGGAGAGACACCGACTTCGGCGACGAACCTGCGTGAGAACGTCCGCACACTCATCGCTTGATGCCGAGCCAGATCCTCCACCGACAGGGCCGACCCCAGATTGCGCAGTGCCCACTCCTGCGCATCGGCCGTCGACGTACTGTGCGTCCGCGGCACCGGAGTGTCGATGTACTGCGCCTGCCCGCCGCTGCGCTGGGGAGGTACGACGGTTCCGCGCGCCACCCGATTGGCCACAGCCGCACCGAAGTCCTGTCGAATCATGTGCAGACACAGATCGATTCCCGATGCCTCCCCTGCCGCGGTCAACACGTTGCCGTCCTCGGTGTAGAGCACGTTGGGGTCGAGCAGCACCTGCGGATACAGTTCGGCAAAACATGCGGCGGACTTCCAGTGCGTGGTGGCCCGTTTGCCGTCGAGCCGGCCCGCCGCAGCAAGGACGAAAGCGCCCGTGCAGATGGACGCCAATCGCTGACTCGACACCGCGTCGAACAGGGCCGAGGCCGCGGCGAGGTCGGTCTCGTAGTCGACGTCGGAGGCGGGCACGATGACGGTGTCCGCCTCGGCCACAGCCTCGAGCCCTCGTTCGACGAGTATGCGAATGTCGGAGTCGGTGCGAACAGGGCCGGGTACGTCGGTGCAGGTGATCACCTCGTACAGCGCATCGCCGGAGTCGGAGCGAGCCTGCCCGAACAGGCGATGCACGATGCCCAACTCCATCGCGAGGAGACCGTCGCGCACATATACGGCGATGCGATGTGTCATGGCCGAATTCTTTCACATGTTGTCTTTCAGGCCACTGGTTTCGAAATGCGACGTAGCCAAGGATCGAGAGCATGAACATCCTGTGGGTCCATGCCCATCCAGACGCCCGCTCCCTCAACGGTTCCCTGCGTGACGCAGCCCTGGAACAACTTCGCGCCGACGGCCATAGCGTCGAGCAGTCGGATCTGTATGCAATGAAGTGGAATCCGGTGGTCAAGCCACAGGACTACGACCACGATCCGACCGAGCGATTCCAGGTGGCCAACGCGTCGAGATCGGCCTTTGCTGCAGGAACTCAGGCCCCGGAGATCGCCGCGGAACAACAGAAGCTGCTGCGGGCCGATGCCGTCGTGCTGCAGTTTCCGCTGTGGTGGTTCTCGATGCCCGCGATCATGAAAGGCTGGGTGGATCGAGTCTTCGTCGAGGGATTCGGATACGGCATCAGGCGTGCAGACGGCCGCACCAGGCGTTACGGCGACGGCGTGCTCGCCGGCAAGCGTGCGATGGTCGTCGTCAGCATGGGCGGCAGCGAACACACGGTGTCAGCACGCGGCATCAACGGCGACCTGCACGAGATGCTGTACCCGATTCAGCACGGCATCCTCTTCTACACCGGCATGTCCGTACTGCCGCCCGTCCTGATCGCCAGCGCCGACCGGATGACCGAAACCGATTACGCTGCAGCAGAATCAGAGCTCCTACAACGCGTCAAGGGCCTGCCCACGGACGCGCCCATCCCCTACCGCACGCAAAACGGCGGCGACTACGACCGGCGATTCGTACTACGCGATGACATCGAACCCGAGGACACCGGCATCCGAGTACACACCATCAGGTGGTCAATCGAGGACGCGAGCGAGGAACGCTCCGATGTTGTCTTCGACTGTCGCGGTGCGGGTCTCGACATCGAAGTCCTCCTTGAACTGTCGGCCCAATGCCGGGGTCTTCTTCTTTCGCGCATACAGCGAGCACGCGAGGTCCGAGCAGATGTAGGTGCCCACAGTATTGCCACGCCTGCCGGATTCCCCGGCCTTCGCGGCGGCCATCAGAGACACCCCGCCGTTGGCGTGCGTGGTGAGGCAGATGCTGCACATCTGCGCCTTCCTGGGCCCGCCAGGCTTGTAGCGCAACGCGATTCCACACAGGCGATCCCCCGAAGGAGCGACGATATAACTCCTGCCGGCGAGCTTGGGGTCGACCCAACCGAAGAAGTCGAGATCGTCCCACGGCACGTCGTCGATGTTCTCGGGAAGCGAGAGCCGCTTGGCGTCGCCCTTGGACGAATTGACGAACGACGACCTGATGTCGCGTTCGGAGATCGGTTCCATGTCACTGCCTCCAGTGCTGTAAGAGCGTGTCGATTCCGTCGAGGATGCGAGCCCAGGACTGCTGCGAGTCGGGCGCACTGTGACCGAACGAGCCAGACGCATCGAGGCTGGCGTAGCCGTGAAACACACTGCCGAGCAATCGAACTGCATGTACCTGATCCTCTTCACCGAGGTCGTACCCCCGGAGGATCGCTTTCATCATCGCCGAGTGACGCACTCCCGCACTTGCAAGAGCAGTCTCGTGATCGAGCGGAAACTGCGTCGCTGCATAGCGACCGGGGTGTTCGCGCGAATAGTCGAGATACGCGTTGGCGACGGCAACCAGAGCGTCTTTTCCTGCTCGACCCGCCAGTGCCTCGGACACCCGATCGGCCAGTTCCTCCAACGCTAGCAGCGCTATCCCGACGTTCAACTCGTGCGCGTTCTTGAGGTGCGAATACAGGCTTGCCACCTTGACGTCGAAGCGTCTGGCTACCTCACTGGCGGTGACGCGATCGAAGCCGACCTCATCGGCCAGATCCGCTCCCGCCGCCACGATGCGTCGAGCGGTCAATCCTGCACGTGCCATGCCGGCCTCCTCGTTCTTTCGAGGACACCGTAACCAAACCTAAGGGCATTAGGCAAATTGCTATAGCAATCAGCGACCCTGCCACGCCTCCCACAACTGTGCGTATCGTCCACCTGCCGCGAACAGCTGCTCGTGCGGACCCTGTTCCAGAATTCTGCCGTGTTCGAGAACCACCACACGGTCGGCGGCGGCAGCCTGGGTGAGGCGATGCGCGACGATCAACGTGCTGCGCCCTCTGGTCGCTGCCTCGGCCGCGGCTTCGAGGTCTCGTGCCCCGGAACTGCCGGCTTCTGCAGTGGCCTCGTCCAGGACGGCGACGGCGGGGTCGGCGAGAACCAGTCGCGCCAAGGCCAACTGCTGCGACTGAGCCGCGGTCAACTGATGTCCACCCTCGCCGACGGCAGTGTCGAGGCCGTTGTCCAGCGCCTCGACCCACGCCCATGCTCCGACGGTGCGCAGTGCGGCTTCCACGTCGTCGCGACCGGCATCCGGGGCGGCGAGCAGCACGTCGTCGACCAACCGGCCGGCGAACACGTGGACTTCCTGGCTGACGATCGCGACGTGCCGCCGCAACCCTTCGCTGCCCAGCGCATCCAGTGATGCACCCCCGACACGAACCGTCCCCGACGTCGACGCCATCGAACCGGCCGCGATGGATGCGATCGTGGATTTGCCTGCGCCGGTGGAACCGACGAGTGCGACGGTTTCGCCGGCGTCGACCCGGAGGTTCACTCCGTGCAGCACCTCGTGGCCGGACTCGTACTCGTGTCGCAGATCGGTGACGTCCAAGGTGGCGTCGGCGGGCGCGGAACCGTCGCCCACGGGTCGCTCGTCGGGAATGTCGATGACACCGACCAGTCGAGCCAACGATGCACCGGCTGACTGGATGTCGTCGAACGTGAACAGCAGGGTCCCGATCGGATTGAACAGTCGGTGGAACAGCAGTGCAGCGGCCGTCGTCTCGCCGACGGTGACGTAATCGCCGCGCACGAGCAGGAATCCGGCCAACAGGATCACCGACAGTCCGACGCATTCGGCACGATTGTTCCGAGATGCGAACCGGGTGAGCAGGCGGAACACGTCGACACCGATGTCGCGGGCCTTCGCCGACGCCCGATCGATCTCTTTCAGATGCGCCGACTCGAGTCCGTACGCGCGAACGGTTTTCGCGCCCTGCATGCTGCTGACGAAGGACTGCGCACGCTCGCCCATCGCCACGCGTTCGGCCGCGTACTTCGGGGCCGAGCGCGGCAGATACCAGCGCAGAGCGAGGACGTACATCGGCAGCGCGACGAGCCCGGCCAGGCCGAGCCGCCAGTCGATGCCGAGCATCGTGATCATGCTCAGGCATACGAGCAGGAACGCGCCGACGAGCTGCGGGATGACCTCACCGATCGACTTGGCCATCACCGCGACGTCGTCGCCCACCCGGGAGAGCAAGTCTCCCTTGCCTACTCGCTCGAGCGTGGCCACCGGCAGATGCAGCGCGCGGCGCACGACCGCCTCACGCAGCGACGCCAGAATGCCCTCACCGAGACTGCTGATGAGATAGCCGCTGAACCCGGTGACGATGCCGCCGACAACCGCGGCCACCGAGATGACGACGACCACCCCGATGATCGCCGACGAGTCGGCTCCGTCGCGGACTCGGTCGACCAGAACACCGAGCACGTAGACGGGCACCAACGACATCGCCGCCGCAATTGCGCCGAGGAGCAGCGTGACCGCCGTACGCGCCCGTCGTAGCTTCAGCTGTTCGAGCAGCCACTTCCCGGAGCGGGCTCCGGTGGCGATCGGAAGGAGTTCGGGGGTGGTCATCGCAGCACCGCGTCCTTGTACTGCGCGTCCGAGGACGCGAGATCGTGGTGCGTTCCCTCGGCGACGACGCGACCGTCGTCGACGACGAGAACGCGATGGGTCACCGACAGCAGCGCGGGGCTGGTGGTGATGAGGATCGTTGTCTGCGATGTCCTTTCGGTGTGCCGGAGTTCGGCGATGCCGCGAGCGATGGCGTGCTCGGTGACCGCGTCGACAGCGGTGGTGGGGTCGTGCAGTACCAGGACCGGGGCGTCGACCGACAGTGCTCGCGCCAACGCCACTCGCTGGCGTTGGCCGCCGGACAGGCTGGCTCCGCGGTCGGTGACGGCGTGATCGAGACCGGCATCGTGCAATTCGACGACGTCGGTGGCCGCGGATGCCTGGAGAACTCGGTCGAGTTCGGCGTCGGGCCGCTCCCGCCCGGCGGTGACGTTGCTGCGGACGGTGCCCGCGAACAGGTCGGTGATGTGGGGCTCGACGAGCACCGTCTCGCGGGCGCGTCGAAGATCGATCTCTCCCGCCGCAATGCCGCCGATACGAACAGATCCGGTGTAGTCGGCGTCGGAGATCTGACCGGACAGCAGCGTGGCCAGCGCTTCCCCGTCCTGGGGCCGGTAGGCGACCACGCCGAGCATCTCGCCCGGTTCTGCGCGGAAGGTGAATCCGTCGAGGGAACGGAACCGGACGTTGTCGACACCGAGATCGGCCCCGACGGGCACCGCGGAGTCCGACTGCGGCAGAACGTGTTCCGCACCGAGCACGAGGGCGAGCCGGTCGGCCGACCCGCGCACCATCGCAACGACGCCGGGGATCCTCGCCAATCCGGTCAGGGGTTCGATGACGAACTGGGCGAGACCGATGACCGTGATCAACTCACCGACCGAAATGCGGCCCTGCAGCGCGAACCAACCTGCGGTACCGGCGATCCCGACGGCCAGCAACG
Source organism: Rhodococcus sp. 14-2483-1-2 (assembly GCF_002259405.1). Taxonomy (GTDB): domain Bacteria; phylum Actinomycetota; class Actinomycetes; order Mycobacteriales; family Mycobacteriaceae; genus Rhodococcoides. The sequence continues at coordinate 134,294 of NZ_NPFW01000007.1, forward strand.
CGTTGACCGTCGCCGACAAGCCCTGATAGACGTTGTTCGCGCGAGCCAACTTGAGAGTCGCAGCCAACGCTGTTCGACTCGACGTCACGAATCGCTGCGTCGCGGCATTCTCGGCACCGATCCCGCGCAGCGGCCGCACTCCGCTGACCAGATCGGTGGCCATACCCGACACACCGGCCACCTCGGCCTGCTGCGCAGTGGCAGCACGGGTGAGCAACGGAGCGAGGCGTTGCAGCGCGATCAGGATGACCGGCGTCCCGATGACGACCGCGAGGCCCAGAGGAATATCGATGATCAGCAACGCCACTGCCGAGGCGACGACCGCCACGGCCGACGCGAAGACCCGGGCGATCAGATCGAGGATCCAGGACTCCTTCTCGGCGTCGGACGTCGAGACCGTCAGCAACTCTCCTGCCGACAGCTCGGTACGCACACCCCGCGGATCGAGGACGCGGCCGGCGACTTCGACGCGCACCAGATGCGCCTCCCGCTCGATGGCGACCACGATGATGCGGGCACCGACCCGCCACGCGTACGACAGGGTGACGAACAAGGCCGCCAGACCGACCAACGACAGAATCATCGCGGTCACATCACCGGTGTCGATGGCCCGCGAGACGATCAGTCCGATGGCCACCGGGACCATCGTTTCGCACAGTTGATGCACCCCGAACAGCAGCGACGAGACGATCAGGCGGGTGCGATGCCGTCGTACGGTGCGGCGGAGAATCGCGGAGCCGGTGGCCGGAGAAGGCACCTCCACCACTGTCCGAGCATGGCGGAGCGGCACAGAATCGGTCATTTGCTGCAGCCTATGGCATCGGGAACTGGCGATGGGGCGCCACATTTACATAGAGTCGGGTCCAACGAACACCGTGTAAGCCCAGCAGAGAGTACGGAGAACACCATGCCTGCCAAGACTTCGACCGACAACGACATCGCCGACGAAGACATCGTCCCACTCGAGTACGAGACGGCCAGCCAGGCTCAGCGCGTCGTCGCTGCCTACGCGACCGATGCCGACGAATGCCGCATGTTGCTGTCGATGTTGGGTATAGATCCCGTAGCGAAGACCGACTGACAGGTTTTCGCAGGACTGTTTACCCAGGGATCTACAAGCGGATTGGACAGTTGTGGCTGACGCCTCGCAGGGTTCGGATTTTGTCGTCGTGGCCAACCGGTTGCCGGTCGATCTGGAAAAGCTTCCGGACGGAAGCACACGATGGAAGCGAAGCCCAGGCGGGTTGGTCACCGCTCTCGAACCGATTCTGCGTGCCAACAAGGGTGCGTGGGTGGGGTGGGTCGGCGTCTCGGACGTCGACGTCGAGCCGTTCGTCGAGGACGGCCTCCAGCTGCGTCCGGTCACGATCAGCGAGAAGGAATACACCCAGTACTACGAGGGCTTCTCCAACGCGACGCTGTGGCCGCTCTATCACGACGTCATCGTCAAGCCGGAGTACGACCGCGACTGGTGGAACGCCTACGTAGAGGTCAACCGCCGCTTCGCCGAGAAGACCTCCGAGGCCGCAGCACAGGGCGCGACGGTCTGGATCCAGGACTACCAGCTCCAGCTCGTCCCGAAGATGCTGCGGATGCTGCGCCCCGACCTGACCATCGGGTTCTTCCTGCACATCCCGTTCCCGCCGATCGAACTGTTCATGCAGATGCCGTGGCGCACCGAGATCGTCGAAGGACTGCTCGGAGCCGACCTCATCGGTTTCCACCTGTCCGGCGGCGCGCAGAACTTCCTCTACCTTGCCCGACGCCTCGCCGGGGGAACCACCTCGCGCGGAACTGTCGGAGTGCGGTCCAAGCTCGGCGTCGTGCAGGTCGGCTTCCGGACCGTGCGAGTCGGCGCGTTCCCGATCTCCATCGATTCCGGTGACCTCGACACCAAGTCGCGCTCCAAGGCCGTCCGTGATCGCGCGAAGCAACTGCGCAAGGATCTGGGGAATCCCAAGCGCATCATGCTCGGCGTCGATCGCCTCGACTACACCAAGGGAATCGACGTTCGACTGAACGCGTTTCGCGAACTGCTCGAAGAGGGCCGCGTCGATCCGGCCGAGAACGTCATCGTGCAGTTGGCGACGCCCAGCCGGGAACGCGTCGAGAGCTACGTCGCCATGCGCGGCGAAATCGAGCAGCAGGTGGGCCGCATCAACGGCGAGTACGGCCAGGTGGGCCACCCCGTGGTGCACTACCTGCACCGGCCGATCCCCCGCGACGATCTGCTGGCCTACTTCGTTGCCGCCGACGTCATGCTGGTCACCCCCTTGCGCGACGGTATGAACCTCGTCGCCAAGGAATACGTGGCCTGCCGCAGCGATCTCGGTGGCGCGTTGGTGCTCAGCGAATTCACCGGTGCAGCAGCCGAACTGCGCCAGGCGTACCTGTGCAACCCACACGACCTGGACAGCGTCAAGGACGCGATCATCGGAGCCCTCGAACAGGAACCGGAATCGGGCAAGCGACACATGCGCGCCATGCGTCGGCAGGTTCTCGCGCACGACGTCGACCGCTGGGCCCGCTCCTTCCTGACCGCGCTCGCAGCGCCGGCGGAGGGCACCAACCTCACCCGATAAATTCGCTTTCCAGACACCGTCGACGGCTGCTACTTTGCCGTCGACGGTTTTTTATGTATCGAGTTCATGCGTTTTCACGTGAGGAGGTGGGCATCGTGGCCACCTGGACGATTGCACCCCTGAGCCCTCGTTCCTCCTCCCCCAAGGATCTCGCATGTCTCCACTCGCGCATTACGGCCTCGATCAGCACTGGCTGACGGAATTCGAAAAGCATTCTCAGGAAACAACTCTCGCCCGCGTCGTTCGCGTCGACCGCGGTGAATTCGACGCCGTCACCGACAGCGGCATCGTCCGATGCACCGGCACCGGTATCTGCACCGGTGATTGGGTGACACTGGACTCGTTCAGGCTCGTTGCCACACTTCCTCGCCGCACATCCATCGAACGCGCCTCCGCCGGATCCACCTCCGACATACAGGTTCTCGGAGCCAACGTCGACACCGTCGTCGTCACGGTCGCGTCGGACACGGCCCTCGACCTCGGTCGCGTCGAGCGCTACATCACCCTCGCCTGGGGCAGCGGCGCTGTTCCCGTTCTCGCGATCACCAAGACCGATAGCGGAAGCGTCGTCGAAGAGCTACTGCTGGCCGCCGCGCCGGGCGTCACCGTGTGCAGCACCAGTGCGATGTCGGACGGCGGAATCGACTCGTTGTCAGCGCATCTGCGCGGCACAGTCGCCCTGATCGGGCCGTCGGGATCCGGAAAGTCGACACTCGGCAACGCCCTGTTGGGCGGTTCGGTTCTCGCCACCGGTGCCACCCGGTCGGCCGACGGCAAGGGCAGGCACACGACGGTGCATCGGGAATTGGTGCCGATTCCTTCCTCGAGCCTGGTGCTGCTGGACACCCCGGGTTTGCGTTCCGTGGGCGTACAGGGATCGGAAGACGCTGTGGCGAGCGCCTTTTCCGACATCGAAGAGCTGGCCGAGTCGTGTCGGTTCGGTGACTGCGCGCACGAACACGAACCCGGCTGTGCGGTGCTCGCCGCCGTCGATGCGGGTCAGCTCACCGACAGAAGGTTGGGCAACTACCGAAAACTGTTGCGGGAGAATGCCTGGTCGACCTCGCGGCACGACGCTCGAGCGCGCAGCGAGAAGCTGCGCGAGCACAAGCAGATCTCGAAATCGTTGCGGCAGAAGTACGCCGTCGAACGATCGAAGCGCTAGGTCAGCTCTCGTCGAACAGCGAGGGGCTCTCACTCTCGGCCTCGGCCTGCGGGGCCGAACCCTCGCTGCTCGACGCCTTGCGCACCACCTCGACCGTGGTGGTGCGTACCGACAACCGGTGCCCGTCGTGATGCTCGAGCAACGCCAGACCCTGACGAATCTCGAGCACCTTCCACGGGCCGGCATGCCCGGACGCCTGAACCAGGTCGCCTGGTGCGATCTCGGAAGCCACTGTTGTTCTCCATTCAGCGAGCAATCGGGTTCGAGCAAGTCTGTGACACACACCCTATCGGGCGTGCTCTGCGTGCATCTCACTTGCTCGTCGAACAATTTAGGAGTACTCATGTAATAGTTGTAGATATACAAGCATTATCGCGGAGGTGAACGTGGCCGAGTTGACTCGACGACACCGGTATCTCGTGCTCGGCATCTGCTGCCTGAGTCTGTTTCTCGTCAGCACCGACAACACGATCGTCAACGTCGCACTGCCGTCGATGCGCGCAGATCTGAACGCTTCGGTATCGGGTCTGCAGTGGATCATCGATGCATACACGCTGGTCGTGGCGTCACTGCTGATGCTCGGCGGCTCGATGGCCGACAAGTACGGCCGCAAGCGCTTCTTCCTGATCGGCACCGGAACGTTCGTCCTCGGCTCCTTGCTGTGCAGCGTCGCACCGTCGCTCGGATGGCTCGTCGCCTTCCGCATGCTGCAGGCCGTCGGCGGCTCGATGATGAATCCTGTCGCGATGTCGATCATCACCAACACCTTCACCGACCCGAAAGAACGTGCAGGAGCCATCGGCATGTGGGGTGCCGTCGTCGGAATCTCCATGTCTGCGGGTCCGGCCCTCGGCGGCATCCTCGTCACCGGTGCCGGTTGGCAGTCCATCTTCTGGATCAACGTCCCCGTCGGGATCTTCGCCTTGGCGATGACACTGAAATTCGTCCCGGAATCCAAAGCCGAACACTCACGCAAGTTCGATCCGGCCGGCCAGTTCCTCATCTTCGCGTTCCTCGCGTCCCTGGTCTTCACCATCATCGAAGGTCCCGCGAAGGGTTGGGGATCGCCGCTGATCGTGTTCACCGGTGCCGTCGCCATCGGCTCTCTCGTCGGACTACTGGTGGTGGAGTCGCGAATCGAGGAACCGCTCATCCAACTGAAGTTCTTCCGCAGCGCGCCGTTCAGCGGAGCGACGGTGATCGCGGTGTGTGCTTTCGCGTCCCTCGGCGGATTCCTGTTCCTCAACACCCTCTATCTGCAGGACGTGCGCGGATACTCACCACTGCACGCCGGTCTCTACACCCTGCCGATGGCGTTGATGACGCTGATCTTCGCGCCGATCTCGGGCCGCATCGTCGGCACACTGGGAGCGCGCATTCCGCTGCTCGTCGCCGGTATCGGCTTCGTGGCCTCGGCGCTGATGCTCACCCGCCTGACTCCGACCACGTCGTTCGCGTGGCTGGCCGTCGCGTACGTGATTTTCGGAATATCCTTCGGCATGGTCAACGCCCCGATCACCAACACCGCGGTGTCCGGAATGCCGCGCAGTCAGGCCGGAGTGGCATCCGCCATCGCGTCGACGAGCAGGCAGGTGGGTCAATCGCTCGGCGTGGCCGTCGTCGGATCCATCGTCACGGCGAGCATCGTCGGCGAGATCTCCGACGGCTTCACCGCAGCCGCGGTTCCCGCGTGGTACGTCATCGCAGGCGCAGGCGTGGTGGTCACCGCGCTCGCAGTGGTCACCACCGGCCGGTGGGCCCGCGCGACCGCCGATCGAATCGACCAACCGGTGCTCGTATGACCGGGACGGAGGCAGCACTCATCTGGCGCGAGATGCGTGCGCTGATGCTCGAGAAGCACGACACCCGCCGAGCCGTCGCCGACGCCACGGGGATGAGTTTCCTGCGGGCCAAGCTGCTCACCAAGTTGCTCGCGGGCGATCGGACGGTCACCGAACTGGCCGAGATCCTCGCCTCCGATGCGCCGTACGTCTCGCTCAACGTTCGCGAGCTGGAAAAACGGGAACTGGTGATCCGCACCGAAGATCCCACCGATCGCCGACGCCGCATCATCGGACTCACCGAATCCGGACGCCTCCTCGCCGAGAAGGCCCGAGCGATCGCCGACGCCCCACCGCCGGAATTCACGACGGTATCCGCCGAAGACCTGGCACATCTACGACGCATTCTGCAGCTGCCCTGATTACTCGCTTCAGCGGCGGATGGCGTCGAGCGGTGTGCCGATCTCGACGAGCGCGCGCACGGTCGCCGCTTCCATTCCCGGCGAGCCGCAGACCAGGATCTGGCGATCCGGGAACGGCCCCTGCGTGGCGACGACGTCTGCCACACTGCCCTCCCAGCAATGCTCGGGCTCGAAGAACGCTGTGCTGGAACCGATCTCGGCATGAATGCGATCGTTCCATCGATCCGACGCCCACGGCTCGTGCAGTTGGTCGACGACGGGAACGACGGTCAACCACGGCAGCTCCGACGCCATCAACCACAGCATGTCCCCGGCGTACAGATCGCGAGGCGACTTGCCGCCGACGAACAGCGTCACATTCGGTGGATGTTGGCGGCGAGTGAGGTCCAGCAGAATCGCGCGCAACGGAGCGAGGCCGGTGCCACCCGCGATCATGACGACGTCGCGCCCCGAATCGTCGACATGCAGACCGCCCTGCGGATCGCTGATCTGCCACACGTGACCGGGCCGCGTCTCGTTGACGATCGAGCCGCTCACCCACCCGGCCGGCACGGCTCGAACGTGGAATTCCAACTTTCCGTCTCGCGACGGCGGCAGCGCGGGTGAGTATCGCCGTGTCAGCGCGGCGTTCTGGGGCACTGTCACCGACACCGACTGGCCTGCCGCGAACGGCACAGCGTCGCCTTCGAGTCTGATGACCGCGAGGTCGTTCCGAAGGCGATGATATTGAACGACCGTCGAACTCCACGCCTGCATGCCGACCAGGATAGGGGTCGAAGCGGGGTGTCTCGCAAACGCGCGTGAGGTTCGGCACCGCTGCCCGGCTCGACGTCGCAAATGCGCGCGCGTCTGCTGGATGCGCGCGGAATAGCCAGCGAATCAGGGGCGAATCTGCGCGCACCTGACGAATGCGCGCGCGTTTGCGGGGATGTGCGCGGGAGAGACCCGCGACGCAGCTCCAGTGGATCGGCTCAACCCCGGTGGGCCAACCGTGCCCGAGGTTCGCCACTTCGGCCCGAGGTTCGCCACCGCTGCCCCGTCGACGTCGCAAACGCGCGCGCGTTTGCTGGATGCGCGCGGAATAGTGACTCGATCGGTGACGAATCTGCGCGCACCTGACGAATGCGCGCGCGTTTGCGGGGATGTGCGCCGGGACCCCGCCGCTCTTCTCTCGCGGCTCGACTTAACCCCGGTGGCCAGCCCTGCCCGAGGTTCGCCGCCATCGTCGCCCGGCTCGACGTCGCAAACGCGCGCGCGTTTGCTGGATGCGCGCGGAATAGTGACTCGATCGTTGACGAATCTGCGCGCACCTGACGAATGCGCGCGCGTTTGCGAGGATCTGAGCCCGCACAGAAGCGGCGAACCTAGCGCTGGTGCTTCGGCTTCCAGACCACCAGAGCGTTGCGTTGAATCGGCACCAGGTCGCGGCGATAGCTGGCGTGCACGGCCGCCAGCTCCTGAGCCAGTTCGCTGATACGCGACTGCAGAGCCTCGACCTGATTGGTCAGCTCGATGATGCGCTTGATGCCGGCGAGGTTGACGCCTTCGTCCTGCGAGAGTCGCTGCACTTCGCGGAGCAGTGCGACGTCACGCGGCGAGTAGCGTCGACCGCCGCCGGTGGTGCGATGCGGGGTGACGAGTCCGAGTCGATCGTAGGTACGCAGCGTCTGCGCATGCATGCCCGCCAATTGAGCCGCGACGGAGATCACGAAGATCTGCGCGTCGGGATCAGCCTGCCCGCCACCGGCTTTCGCGGATCCGCCCTCGGGAGGGACCGACATCACACACCTGCCCACCCGGCCCGCGGGTCGAATCCGCTGGCCTTCTCGGCTTCCAGATAGTTCTTCAGAGCGTCGGTAGCAGCATCGTCGAGTTTCTGCGGGACGGCAACTTTGACGGTCACCATCAGGTCTCCGGTACCGGACTTCTTCGGGATACCGCGTCCACGCACCCGCAGCACTCGGCCGTCGACGGTGCCCGGTGGCACCTTCACTCCGACGCGACCGTCGAGGGTGGGCACCGACAGTGTCGTACCGAGCACCAGTTCTCCGTAGCTCACCGGAACGGTCACCGTCAGGTCGTCGCCGGTTCGGCCGAACACCTTGTCGGGCTTGACCCGAACCGTGACGAACAGATCGCCCGACGGCGCTCCGCGCAGGCCGGCTTCGCCCTGACCGGCGAGCCGGACCTTCTGACCGTCACTGATACCGGCCGGGACGCGCACGGTGATGGTGCGGGTCCGGTTCTGCACTCCGGTACCGCGGCAGTCGGCGCACGGGTCGTCGATGATGGATCCGGTACCGCGGCAGTCGTCGCACGGCTCACTGAAGCCGAACGCGCCTTGGTTTCTGTTGACGACACCCTGGCCGTTGCATTTGGGGCACACCCGCGGGCTGGTTCCGGGCTTCGCGCCGCTGCCGTGGCAGGTGGTGCACGAGGACGGACTGGTCAACCGCAAGGGGACCGTAACGCCCTGTGCCGCTTCACGGAACTGCAACGAGGTCTCGGTTTCGACATCGCTGCCACGTCGGGGCCGATTGTTCTGCGGGCGCTGCTGCGCGCCACCGCGATTGAACAGGCCACCGAACAGGTCGCCGATTCCGCCGTCGCCGCCGCCTTGACCGAAGATGTCGCCGACATCGAAGGTCTGGCCGCCGCCGCCGAATCCGCCAGCGCCGGGTGAGAATCCACCGCCGCCGCGGTTACCGAAGCCGCCGGAGGCGAAGAGCCGTCGTGCTTCGTCGTATTCCTTGCGCTTGGCCGGGTCGGCGAGGACGGCATGCGCCTCGCTGACCGCCTTGAACTTGTTCTCGGCCGAGGCGTTGCCGGGATTGGCGTCGGGATGGTTGTCCCTGGCCAACTTTCGGTACGCCTTCTTGATCTCTTCTGCAGTCGCGCTGGAGGAAACGCCCAGCTCCTTGTAGAAGTCCTTCTCGATCCACTCCCGCTGGCTCACCGGGCGTTTCCTCCTCTCGCGCTATTTCTGTTTACTGCTCGTCGGACGCGGGTGCATCCGATTCTTGTGCTGCATCGTCCACCACGCCGACCATCGCGGTACGCAGGACGCGCTCGCCGAGCTTGTAGCCCTTGCGCATCAGCGTTCCGACGACCGGGCTGCTGCCGTCGCCCTCGTGGGAGACGGCCTCGTGGATGGCCGGGTCGAAGGCATCGCCCTCGGCCCCGAAAGTGGTCAGGCCGATGTTCGAGAACACCCCTGCCAACTTGTCTGCCACTGCCTTGAGCGGTCCGGTTTCGAGATCGCCGTGCTGGCGAGCTCGCTCGAGGTCGTCGAGAACCGGAAGAAGCTGCGAGACGACGGACGCCTTGGCGTTCTCCGCTCCGGTCTGCTTCTCGCGGTCGGTACGACGCCGGTAGTTGGCGTACTCCGCCGAGACGCGCTGCAGATCTGCGGTGAGTTCTGCGACCTGAGTGTCACGCGGGTCTTCCACGACGTCACCGTCGACGGTCCCTTCGTCCACCGAGTCGGGCTGGGGCGCAGCCCCGGTGCCCACCAGGGGCTCCGGAACTGCGTCACCTTCCCGTACTTCACCGGTCTCGGGATCGATCTTTCGCTTGTCCACGAAAGTGACCGGTTCTTGCTCGGTGTTCTCCGACGTCACTTCTTGTCCGTGTCGTCGGCGGGCTCGTCGACAACCTCTGCGTCGACGACACCGTCGTCAGCGGCCTGCGCGCCACCCTCTGCGCCGCCCTGCTCCTTGGCCTGAGCCTCGTAGATGGCGGTGCCGAGAGCCTGCGACTCGGTCGAGAGCTTCTCCACGGCGGTCTTGACTGCCGAGATGTCGCTGCCCGCGAGAGCCGTCTTGGCGTCGGCGATGGCGGTTTCGACGCGTCCCTTGAGCTCGGCGTCGACCTTGTCCTCGTTGTCCTTGACGAACTTCTCCGTCTGGTGGACGAGCGACTCGGCCTGGTTGCGGACCTCGGCCTCTTCGCGACGAGCCTTGTCCTCGTCTGCGTGAGCTTCCGCGTCGGCGACCATGCGGTCGATCTCTTCCTTGGACAAGCCGGAGCCGTCCTGGATCTTGATCGTGTTCTCCTTGCCGGTGCCCTTGTCCTTGGCCGTGACGTGCACGATGCCGTTGGCGTCGATGTCGAAGGTGACCTCGATCTGCGGGACGCCGCGAGGAGCCGGGGGCAGCTCGGTCAGCTCGAAGGAGCCGAGGAGCTTGTTGTGCGAGGCGATCTCGCGCTCACCCTGGAAGACCTGGATCTGCACCGAGGGCTGATTGTCGTCAGCGGTGGTGAAGGTCTCGGAACGCTTCGTCGGGATGGTGGTGTTGCGCTCGATGAGCTTGGTCATGACGCCACCCTTGGTTTCGATACCGAGGGACAGCGGCGTGACGTCGAGGAGCAGAACGTCCTTGACCTCACCCTTGAGGACACCGGCCTGCAGTGCAGCACCGACGGCCACGACCTCGTCCGGGTTGACGCCCTTGTTGGGCTCGCGTCCACCGGAGAGTTCCTTGACCAGCTCGGAGACGGCGGGCATACGCGTCGAACCACCGACGAGCACGACGTGGTCGATGTCCTTGACTGCGATGCCGGAGTCCTTGACCACTGCCTGGAACGGCGCGCGGGTGCGGTCGAGCAGGTCGGAGGTGATCTTCTGGAACTCGGAGCGGCTGAGCTGCTCGTCGAGGAACAGCGGGTTCTTGTCGCCGTCGACCGTGATGTACGGGAGGTTGATCGAGGTGCTCTGCCCGGAGGACAGTTCGATCTTCGCCTTCTCGGCGGCCTCACGCAGACGCTGCAGCGCCATCTTGTCCTTGGTCAGATCGATGCCGTTCTGAGCCTTGAACTTGTCGACGAGCCAGGTCACGATGCGCTCGTCCCAGTCGTCGCCACCGAGGTGGTTGTCGCCGGACGTCGCACGGACCTCGACGACGCCGTCGCCGATTTCCAGCAGCGAGACGTCGAACGTGCCGCCACCGAGGTCGAACACGAGAATTGTCTGCTCGCTGTCGCCCTTGTCCAGGCCGTATGCGAGAGCTGCCGCGGTGGGCTCGTTGACGATGCGCAGGACGTTGAGGCCGGCGATCTGGCCGGCTTCCTTCGTGGCCTGACGCTGTGCATCCTCGAAGTACGCGGGAACGGTGATGACCGCGTCGGTGATTTCCTCACCCAGGTAGGCCTCGGCGTCGCGCTTGAGCTTCTGCAGCGTGCGCGCGGAGATTTCCTGAGGGGTGTACTTCTTGCCGTCGATCTCCACGGTCCAGTCCGTGCCGACGTGGCGCTTCACGGAACGAATCGTGCGGTCGACGTTGGTGACCGCCTGGTTCTTCGCGGGCTGGCCGACCAGCACTTCACCGTTCTTGGCGAAAGCGACGATCGACGGGGTGGTGCGTGATCCCTCGGAGTTGGCGACGACAACCGGTTCGCCGCCCTCGAGGACGGACACGACCGAGTTGGTGGTCCCGAGGTCGATACCGACCGCACGAGCCATAATGTTTCCTCCTGTTATTGCGTGGATTCAGTCCCTGGGTGAGCGAACTCCACTCAAGTTTGCATAACGCGATCTGTCGCGTCAACTTCCAACTTGAGCCTCATCCACTCAAGGCTGCTGACCTGCACAACGGAGGGTGTGGCGAATTTGTTCCCCACTGCCGTAGGCACACACAGCAGTACGCCGCGACGATCACGAGGATCGTCGCGGCGCAGCGGGGAGAAAGTATTCGTGAAGGAGTTACGCGGAAGGCTCCTCGACCGGGGCGGGGATGCAGCTGTGGGTGAGCAGTCCACCGGTGATGTTGTCGAGGAAGTTCGCGTCCAGCGCACTGGCGAAGGCCGCCGCACCTGCGGGGCGAGCCATCCATTCGCGATCGACAGAAGGCACGGTGTACGTCGCTGCTTCGCCGGCCTTGATGGTCGTCTCGGTGTTCTGACCCTGCACGCCCGGCAGTGCGCCGTAGTTGACGTTGACGTTCGACGCGTCGTCCGCGCCCACGTTGTCGACCTTGACCTGCAGTGCCACGACGCCACCTTCGGGCGCGTCCTCGACCGTGATGTCGCAGACAGCGGCCATGGTCACCACCAGGTCGGGGCTTTCGAGAACCACCGAGCCGAGCGGGCCGACGGGCTCGGGGGCAGGTTCGGCCGATGCGGCGGGTGCGAGGGCAACCGCACCGATGGCGGCGGCCAGAGCGGCCGTCGAGGCCAGGATCGATGTGCGGGCAAGACGTCGCATGAACAACTCCTGTAGCTGAAGGGGATGTGACTCATGAGTCTGATGTGACTGATGGGACAGTTGGTACCTGTTTCACTATGTCCTAAAGGAATCAGACATTCCACACCAGGCGGTATCGATTCGATGACGTTCGCATATCGAAGGAAAGGCCCCCAAAAAATCACATCGATGTAGTTCGACGTCGTTCTCACCGGTCGGCGAGCCAGGTTTCACCGGTCGTCGATCAGGGGAACCACAACCCTGCGGATCGGCCGCGCCCTACGTAGGGTTGAAGAAAAGCGAGGCTACGGAGGCACATGGATCCCGAAGTGCAGCACGAACCGAGCGAGATCACCTACGACGAGAAGTTCTATCCGGCTCGGCCGAAACCACTTCGACCTTCGGTGCGTCGCGCCAATCGGAGCAACAGTCCCACCCCGAACAGCGAGCCGGTGGCATCGAACCCCGAGTACGTGGACTGGCTCACCGAGCAGTCGATGTTGCGCGACGCCAAACTGATCGCCGAGCAACTCTCGGGCAAGGGCAGCATGTGGCAGAACCCGTATGCCGACCCCGATCCTCGTGCGGCCGTCGAGCGCGCTCCGGTGTGGTTCACCGCGTACCCCATCTCGGTGATCAACGCCCCGCAGACGAGCTTCCTGAGCACTCTCGGCGACGAGAAGCTGTGGCAGGCCTTCTCCGAGATCGGTGTCACCGCAGTGCATACCGGCCCGGTGAAGGTGGCAGGCGGTATCCACGGTTGGCGTCCGACCCCCTCGGTCGACGGCCACTTCGACCGCATCGGCATGCAGATCGACCCCGCGTTCGGATCGGAAGAGGAGTTCCGACGCCTCTGCGTGGTGGCCTCGGCGTACGACGGCATCGTGATCGACGACATCGTCCCCGGCCACACCGGCAAGGGTGCGGACTTCCGGCTCGCCGAGATGGCCGTGGCCGACTACCCCGGCATCTACCACATGGTCGAGATCGAGCCGCAGGACTGGCATCTGCTGCCCCGGGTGCGCGCCGGTGCCGATTCACAGAACATCGACGCCGAGGCCGAGGCCAATCTCGCCCGCGCCGGCTACATCATCGGTCAGCTGCAGCGCGTGATCTTCTACGAGCTCGGTGTGAAGGAAACCAACTGGAGCGCAACGCCTCCCGTCGTCGGCATCGACGGCGTCGAACGCCGCTGGGTGTACCTGCACTACTTCAAGGCCGGTCAGCCGTCGATCAACTGGCTCGATCCCTCCTTCGCCGGCATGCGACTGGTGATCGGCGACGCGTGTCACTCCATCGCCGACCTGGGCGCAGGAGCACTACGCCTGGACGCCAACGGTTTTCTCGGCGTCGAGCGTCGAGCCGAAGGACCCGGCTGGTCCGAGGGCCATCCCCTGTCGGAGGCGGCGAACCATCTGATCGCCAGCGTGGTGCGCAAGATGGGCGGGTTCACCTTCCAGGAGTTGAACCTGACGATCGACGACATCAAGGCCATGGGCACCAACGGTGCCGACCTGTCGTACGACTTCATCAACCGGCCCGCGTATCAGCATGCGCTCGTCATGGGGAACACCGAATTCCTCAGGCTCACCATGACTTTGGCCCGCGACCACGGCGTCGACACCGCATCCCTGGTGCATGCGTTGCAGAACCACGACGAGATGACCTTCGAGCTCATCCACTTCGCCACCCTGCACGCCGAGGACGAGTTCACCTACGGCGGCGAGGCGGTCAAGGGCAGCGATCTGGGCGACCGTATCCGCGGTGAACTGACCGATCGACTCACCGGACGCTGGGCGCCGTACAACCGGACGTTCACCACCAACGGAATCGCCTGCACCACAGCGAGTGTGATCACCGCATCGCTCGGAATCCGCGACCTGGACCGGATGGACGAGCAAGACATCGAGACGGTCAAGCGGGCCCACCTGCTGCTCGCGATGTACAACGCGCTGCAGCCGGGCGTGTTCGCACTGTCCGGTTGGGATCTACTGGGCATCCTGCCGATCGCGGCCGACGAGGTGGACGACCTCATCCGCGAAGGCGACACCCGCTGGATCAACCGCGGTGCACACGATCTGATGGGGTACTTCCCCGAGGCCGTGCGCTCGGAGTCGGGCATCCCTCGCGGGCGCAGCCTGTACGGCTCGCTCCCGGAGCAGCTGGCGGATCCGCAGTCGTTCGCCCGCCAGTTGGCGCGAATCATCGAGTTGCGCAAGCGGTTCGGGATCGCCACCGCTCAGCAGATCGACATTCCGACGGTCTCGCACAAGGGCCTGCTGGTCATGGTGCACGAGCTCAGCCAGGGAACCATCCAGGCCACGGTGCTCAACTTCTCGTCCGAGGAGATCAGCGCGACCATTCAGTCCAAGCACCTGGTGCCCGGCACGTGCGCCATCGACGTCTTCGACGACAACGAGATCGCGACCGTGGACGAGCTGAACAGCTTCCCGATGAGTCTGCGTCCGTACGAGGGCGTACCGGTGGTGCTGCGCTGAGACCGCGGCCCGTCACCGCCGACGGATAGACTCCTGCACGTGGCCGAAGAACAGAACGACCCGACATCACGGAGGCCCCGGCCTGCCCGTCCGCAACCACCGCGGCCGGATGTTGCCGTCGAACCGCTGCGGCCACGGCAGGAGCCCACTCACTCGGTCCTGCCGAAGGTCGCGACTGCTCTGTGGGCTCTGACGGCAGCGCTGATCCTCGCGTTGGCCGCCGCCATCGCCCTGAACTGGGAGTCGGTACTCTCGGGCGTCGAAACTGCGGTGTCACAGCAGGAGTCGACGGCCAGTGCGGCCGATGTCCGCAACACCGCCTCGGCCACGCTGCTGTCCAGCGGGGCCGCAGCGGCGGTGCTCGTGCTACTGGGATTCGTCGCACTGAATCTACTGCGCAACGCAGCGATGTCGTCCAAGGTCCTGATGGGAGCGGTCGGAATCCTGACCATCGGCGCGGCGGTCACGTTCTCGACCTTCGTGTCCGACGCCTCCGCGCTGCTCGGCGGCGTTCTGCAGTGGGGTCCGTTCGTCGTGGCGGGCACTGCGGCAGCCGCGACCATCGTGGCCCTCCTGCCCCGAGGATCCTCACGCCAGTGAGGCGAGTATCCCTTCGGCGCTGCGGGCCGCCGTGGCGCACGAGGTCGAGGTGAACCGGTCCAGCAGTGGGTGCTCGGACAGTGCTCGCCACTTGTGCACGGCCGCCAGCGCGGTGTCGCGCTGCTGAGTGCGTCCGGCATCGGGAGGCAGATCGAGGCGTTCGGTGGCGGCGATGCCGAAACCGCCGATGATGCGCTGCAGTTCGAGTAGAGCACCGTCGGGCAGTTTCGGTGTGGTGGAGCGCAATCGGCCGAGCAGACGCAGTTCGGCGAAACCGTGCACGTCGGCGAGCATTCGGCCTGCCTCGGTGCGGAGCGCGTGTGATTCCGGCCTGAACTCCAGGATTCGTTGCAGGGCAACCAGAGCCGAGTGCAACTTGAGCTGGTCGGCGCGTTGACCGAATTGCACGTCGATCACCGAGCGAAGTTCGGTCAGCCCGCTCCGTTCGACCAGATCGGCAGCCAGCGTGGGCGAATCGCGCACCCCGAGCCGAATCAACGTCACTGCCATCCGAATACCGAACAGTCCGAAGCGGTCGACGATGCTGGCGCGCAGCGATGCGTCGACCGGTAGCGTGCTCTGTGCACGGACGAATCGATCGGCCGAGAGCATCGCCAACTGCAGATCCTCGGTCGGCACCGTGGCCAACATCTCGAAGGCAGCGAACTCGTTCTGCCGCAACGTTTCCGCGCCGAGCGCCAGCAAACCCGCGACCGGAACAACTGCCTGGCACAGGCCGGTGGCCTCGAGTTCGGACGCGAAGCGCGCAGCGACTTCCTTGGCCGACATCATCGCGTCCATCCGCCCCGAACCCACCTCGTCGGCCCGCGAGACGACACCGATCACACCGAGCGGTCCCGAATCGCCGCCGACGTGCGCACCGATCTGCCCGAGAAACGACACGTCGGTCGCATTGAGGGTACGCAGCAGATACACCACGGCGTCTGCGCCCGATGACGAGTTCTCCGGCGTGAGCATCGCCAACGTGCGCGCCGACACGTCTCGCGAGAGAGACGAGGTACCGGGAGTGTCGATGATCGTCGTCTGCGCCAGAGCGCTTGCAGGCCATTCGACGTCCAGTCGGTCGACCTGCGCGGCCGTCAACGACCCGAGGTCGAAGGTCAGTCGCCCGTCGCGCCGTTGCACCGGCACGTTCGCAGCCCGGTCGCCGTCGTACCAGGCCGTGACGGCGGGGGTGACGCCGTTGCGGTACCACGTGACGACCTTCGTGCACTCCGTTGCGTCGGTCGGGGCAATGTCCTGCCCGACAAGGGAATTGAGCAGCGTGGACTTGCCCGCCTTGAGTGATCCCGCGAGCGCCACCCGCAGCGGCTCGTCGAGACGGTACAGGCATTCGTCGAGCATCCAGGACGCTTCGGCATCACCGGAGTACGTCGATCGTGCCGCCGAGATGAGGTCGCGTGCTCGGGCCAGAGCCGCCACACTCATACTGCGACGTCCTCGACCAGAGACACTGCCCGAGAATTCAGTTCGGCCACCACGCGCATGTCCTTCTCCAGCGCAGCGATGCGGGCGGAACGGTCGGTGTTGTCGGCAGCGGCGGCTTCCTGCGCCGAGCGCAGCGACTCGTTCAGCGAACGCAGCGTCTGCTCGGCGATCGAGGTGAAGTGATCACGCAGCACTCGCTGAATCTGGCGCAGCCGGTCCTTCGACTCCTTGCCCACCTGGAAGCTGACGTCGTCGGTGAAACGGCGGATCGCCATCTTGGCCTCGGAACGCCGCGCTTTGACGCGGTTCTCCTTGTCCTCCTTGTAGGCCTTGGTGCCCAGGAGTACGCCCGCACCGATCGAAATCGGATTGAGCAGACTCAACCCGACGAACGTGGTGATCAGGCCGAACATCAGCACACCGCCGTAGGATCCACGCATTCCCACCAGAACCTTCTGCGTGATTCCGACACGGCCGGATTCCAGATCGGCCAGGGACGAGACGGGATCGAGGACGTTGTCCAGATCGCCCAGATCGAGATCGGGCAGCGCTGCCGCCCCGGACGAGGCGAAGTGTTCGGCCACCAACTCCGAAAGCCACAGTGCCCGTTCGTGAGCCCAGACGAAGTTGTCGCCCACCGACGCGGCGATCTGCTCCTCGAGCCACTCGCCGAGCTGCGGCCAGTCCTTGCCCGGATCCCCCTCGTCGACGGTCTCTTCCGCTTCCCGGGTGACGCGCCGCAACCGGTCGCGCAGATCGTGATCGATGTCGGAGGCGAGGTCGGCGATTCCGTCACCGAGCGTCTGCTGCCACTGCGACGAACGTTTGTGCAGCTCCTCGGCGGCCGATTTGGCGCGCTGCAACCCCGCGACGGCCGCGGCTGCCCGCTCCGGATCCTTCAGTGCCGCAAGCTCACTGCCGAACGAGAGTGTCAGATGTTCGGTGACCGATCGGACATCGAGCGAGACCGAGGAGCGTGCCAGCACATCCGCCCGGGCCACCACGTCGTCGCGCAGAAACGCGTAGAGCTGCTGGAAACCGGACTCGGCGTTGAGTTCCTCGTCGTTCAAACGCAGTGCGTGCGAACGCAACAGAGACGACACCGGCAACATCTGCACATCGATTCCCGCGCGGTCCAGGTGTCCGCGATTGGCCTCGACGATCTGCCGCCAGTGCGGATAGAGATCGATCTTGGTGATCAGCACCGCCACGGCCGGGCACAAGCCCTGCACCTGTCGGAGAAACGACAGTTCCGGTTCGGTGAACTCGCGCGACGCATCGGACACGACGAGCACCGCGTCGGCCGAGGGAATGAGACCCAATGTGCCTGCAGCGTGCGGATTCGTGTGCCCGCCGACGCCGGGAGTATCGACCAACACCAAGCCGTCGGCGAGCAACGGACTCGCCACCCCGATGTCCAGACGCAGCACCTCACGGCCCTGGGCCAGCGGACTGGCGGGGGTGACCGTTGTGATCTCCTCGGGCGGAACGTCGACTCGGATCGGTTCGTTGCCCGGATCGGCGAGTACGAGCTGCGCCGAGAGGCTCTCGGCATTGGACACCACGGTCGGGATGGCGGTGGTCTCGTCGTCGCCGACCGAGCACACCGTCAGATTGAGCAGCGAATTCACGAACTGACTCTTGCCCTGCTTGAGCGGTCCGACCACGATGATGCGTCGACGTGGATCCAACACTCGCGAGCGCGCCGCCTCGACTCGATCCACCAGGTCGGATCTTCCCGCCGATGTCGCCACCGCCGCGGTCCGGCTCAGCAGCTCGGCCAGCTCCGTAGATTGCCCGTCCATACGCTCGTGTTCACAACCGTTCTCGTCGACTTCCGCGGTACCCGGGCTCCACTCACGCCCAGGAACGAACTCTAGCGACGACTCGGCCCCGAGTGCTGGCGAACACTCGGGGCCGAGTCATGTCATTGCCTACCCGCAGCCGAAAGGATCAGGGCTGCGTCGGGTCGAAGTCGTGATCGACGGTCACATGTCCCAGAGAGTCGGCTGCCGAATCCACCGAACCGTGCAGGCCGGAATCGCTGAACAGGCTCGAATCGGTCTCACCCTGACCGAAAACGTCAGAGTCGACGCTCGACCAGCCGGTGCCGGTCGCAGTGGCCGAGGAATCGAACGAGCTCGAGTGATCGAACGATCCCGACGCAGCGGAGGAAAGGCTGCCGCCGGCGTCTGCCAGTCCCTCGGCACCCGACTGCAGGCCACCGGTCAGGCTGCCCGCGGCCTGGCCACCGATGTCGGCAGCGGAATCAAACCCGCCGCCCGCGGAAGCCGCAGCGTCCGCACCAGCATCCAAACCCGCACCCACAGTGGACGCGAAGTCGCCCCCGATCGAGGCACCCGTGTCGAGTCCCGCGCCGACGTTCGATGCGATCTCGCCGCCCACCGAGGTTCCGGCGTCGACCGCTCCGCCTGCCGCACCTTCGAGGCCACCGACAACCGAGCCTGCAGCGCCCGCGGCACCTTCGAGTCCTGCGCCTGCGGATGCTGCCGCATCGATTCCGGTGCTGATGCCACCGGACACGGCTCCTTCGAGTCCGGCCCCGGCCGACGCCGCAGCATCGACGCCGCCTGCGACACCGCCCGCGATACCGCCGCCGAGACTGCCCAGACCTGCGAGTCCGCCGGTGAGGCCTGCACCTGCGTCACCGAGACCTGCGAGACCACCGGTCAGGCCTGCGCCTGCGTTGCCCACGGCCCCGAGACCGCCGGCCACATCGGCACCCACGTTTCCGACAGCCGCCAGGCCACCGGTCACGTCGGCACCCACGTTTCCGACAGCTCCGAGTCCGCCGGCCAGATCGGCACCGACGTTTCCGACGGCCGCCAGGCCACCGGTCAGATCGGCACCCACGTTTCCGACAGCACCCAGGCCACCGGTCAGATCAGCACCGACGTTTCCGAGGCCCGCGAGTCCTCCGGTGAGGCCCGCGCCCACTCCGCCGAGTCCGGCCAGGCCGCCCGACAGACCTGCGCCCACTCCGCCGACTCCGGCGAGTGCTGCTTCGACGGTTCCCGAGAGGTCTGCTCCGGCGGCAACCGCTGTGTCGATCGCTCCGACGAGTCCTGCGCTGACGTCGGCTCCGGCTCCGAGAGCGGCTCCGAGGTCGAGTGCAGCGCTGGTGTCGAGAACCGATTCGAGGGCGGTACCGAGCTGAGCTCCGGCTGCCCCACCGACGCCGAATGCCGTGCCGAGGACGCCTTCGAGGCCGCCTGCAACTCCGCCTTCGAGTCCGCCGACCAGCCCGCCGCCGATACCGGCACCTGCGCCGATCGTGCCGTCGAGTGCGGCGTCGAGAGCAGCGGTGAGGCTGCCGACTGCGCTGGTGTCGAGATCGAGTGCGGTTCCCAGTGCGCCACCGACCACTGCGCCGATGTTGCCGCCCGCGGCCAACAGGGCGTCGACATCGAGGTCGGCGAGCGCACCTGCGTCGAGGACGGCTCCGAGTGCGGATCCGATGGATCCTGCGATGGCACCGTCTGCAGCGAAGAGACCGCCGAGGCTCGCGCCGACTCCACCGGCGAGGTCGCCGACCAGTGCGCCTCCGGCACCGAGCGCTCCGTCCAGTGCGGCGCCGATGTCGGTGGTCAGATCTGCTCCGACGGTTCCGAGTCCGCCGAGTGCACCGCCGATTCCCGCGGTCAGTGCGGCACCGAGGTCACCCGCGATGTCCAGTCCGGCTCCGGCACCGAGTACGGCGTCGAAGACTCCTCCGAGGGCCGTACCGAGCTCGGCTCCGACGGTTCCGCCGACTCCGAAGACTGCACCGAGAGCGCCGGCCAGGCCGCCCTGGATGTCGGCCAGTGCGCCGAGGTCGACGGCACCGGTTGCGCCGAGAGCGGCGTCGAGTGCTGCCTGCAGCTGTGCCGCGATGTCTCCACTGATCTCGCCGCCGATGCCTGCGCCTGCGCCGATCAATCCGGTCAAGGCAGCGCCGAGTCCGACCGTTCCGCCGAGAAGACCGTCGAGGTCGAGATCCAGACCGCCGCCGATACCTGCGCCTGCACCGATCAGCGCGTCGAGTGCGCCGCCGAAGGCAGTGCCGAGCTCGAGACCGATCTGGCCTCCGACGGCCAACGCTGCAGCGAGTGCAGCCTGCAGGGATGCAGCGATCTCACCCGTGACGTCGATTCCGCCGGTCAGGCTGCCACCTGCAGCGAGTCCGCCGCCTGCGACAGCACCGGCTGCCAGTCCGAGCCCGGCCGACAGTCCGCCGCCGAGGCTCGCACCTCCGGCGAGTGCGCCGTCGAGGCCTGCGGAACCGCCTGCGCCCAGGATGGCCGAGAGCTGGCTGCCCGCACCGGCGAACAGTCCCGACTCGGCGACCAGGGGTGCCACCGCGACGATGTCGGCGTGGGTGACGTCGCCGAGTCCAGCGGCGGCCAGCGTCATCTCGGGGTTGGCGCAGTATGCAGCTGCAGCCTGGTCGTCGCGCAGCAGGCTGAGGATGAAATCGAGTACGGCGTTGGTAGCCATCGTGGGTCTCCTTGACGAGTGGTGCTTCGTGGTTGATCACAAAGCTATGCATCGGAGAGCCCCTGCCCAACGGGGCCGATCCCCCTACTCCCCCGGGGGTTGCCAGGGGACTTCGATTAGGGGATCTGGGCGCTTTGGGGGATTTCACTCGTTATGCGCTCTAACCTGCTGTGAGACGTAACGAATATTTGGCCACTGCCGACAGTGCGAGTGACGGCAGTAGTGCTGACGGCAGGGCGAGACGAAGGCGGCGACACGACAATGAACGCAGGGCTCGGCATACGTATCGGTTCGGTGACGGCAGTGGCTGCACTGGACACCGATCCTGTCACCTCGGTGGTCAAGCGTTCGGCACTCGACCTCCGTCCCGGCGAAGCCCCGCGTCTGGCAGAGCTGTGGGACCGTTCGACGCGGAACCTGATCAGCGGTTTCGCCGACCGCGTCGGCGATCCGGTGGAACTGATCGACGACGACGGCCGTAGTCACCGGGCCGAGGACCTGTACGCCACCGCTGCTCGCGCACTCGTCGCCGAGGTCTCAGCCGGAACCGATGCCGCTCCCACCGTCGTCGTCACCCATCCCACTCGTTGGACCGCGTACACCGCCGAGGTCCTCGGTGAAGCACTGGACCGCGCGGGGCTCGCCGACGTCACGCTGGTACCGGAGTCCGTCGCCACGATGCGGTGGCTCGAAGTCACGCGCGGGCCGCAGTCCGACGGCCTGGCCGTGGTCTACGACCTCGGTGCGACCGCACTCGACGTCACGCTGATGCGCACCGGCTCCGAGGCAGGCACCGTCGGCACCGGAGTTCACTCGCAGGAGTTCGGCGGAGCGCAGTTCGATCACGCGATCATGCAGTACGTTCTCGACACCGTCTCGGGAAGCCAGTCCTTCGAGTTCGATCCCTTCGATCCCGACACCGTCGGCGCCCTGGTGGAACTGCGGGCCCGCTGCGGCGAGGCGAAGGAACAGCTCTCCTACGACACGTCGACGTCACTGACGGTCGACCTGCCGGGCCTGCACACCGAGGTGCGCCTCGTCCGTTCCGAGCTCGAGGAACTGGTCCGCGCATCACTGCTGGGGTCGATCGGGGTTGTACGCGACGCCGTCACGGCCGCGGGCCTCGACGTCACCGACATCGACCAGGTGGTCCTCGTCGGCGGCAGCTCGGCCATCCCGCTGGTCGCCGAGCTCATGTCGTCCGAACTGCGCGCACCAGTGGTGGCCGGACCGCGGCCCGAACTGACCGTCGCGATCGGTGCCGCGATTCTCGGCAGCGACATCGCCGACGCGACCGCCTCCGACAACGCCGCAGCTCTGGCTGCGGCACCCACCACGGCCGTCGCGTCCGCTGCCGCAGCTGCGCCGATGCCTCGCCCCACTCCCCGGCCCGCGCCGACGCCCACCGCCGTCGAATCGGACTCGGGCATGTCCGGTCGCAAGAAGGCGGGCGTCGTGGCCGGATCCGTCCTCGTCCTCGCGCTTCTCGCCGGCGGAGGCCTGTCGGTGGGAACGGCGTTGACCTCCGACAACACCACTCCGGCCGAATCGAACGCGGAAACCTCGATCTCGAGCACCGAGACACCGGGAACCACCGCAGCGGTGGCGGATGCCGCAACGACGACGCCTGCCACCGGCGAGAACGGTGCCGTCGCAACCGGATCCGAGGGCGCACCGACCTCGGTGGTCAACGCCGACGGCACGGTGACGCAGATCGACCCCGCCACCGGTGCTCCGGTCGCGGGATCCCCGGCTCCGGCCGACAACGGCGCGGCCACGGTGCCGACCGTCCCGTCGGTCGCTGCTCCGACCGTTCCCAGCTACCAACCGCCTGCCGTACAGGTTCCGCAGGCACCGAGCGTGCAGGTTCCCAGCTATCAGGGTCCCACCCTCGGCGATGTCGGCCAGGGCGTCGGTAACGGACTCGGAGGAGTGGTCGGCGGCGTCGGTGACGGGCTCGGCGGTGTCGTCGGCGGCGTCGGTGACGGACTCGGCGGAGCCCTCGGCGGCCTGACCGGCCGATAGGTCGACCGTGACCAGTACCCGTTCCGGACTCCTCGGCGTCGAGCGCGCCGATCGCTTCGTCCGTGATGCCCTCCTCGCCACCGGATTTCATATCGTCGTCGGAGTGAACGGTTCCGGTCGATCCGTGGTTCTCGACTCCGTTGCCGCGTCGGTGGACGTCTACACGGGCACCATCGCCGACGCGCCGTCCGGCTCGACCGTTCTCGTCGATGACGCGCACCTGCTGTCGGAGCAGCGTCTCGACGAGATCGCAGCGGCTGCAACACGATCGGACATCACCCTGATCGTCGCCACCGCGCCGCGCAGTTTCGATTCACGCATCGAGAAGCTCATCGCCTCCGCCGGTTCCAACCGGTTGACGCTGGTTCCGCTGGACAAGGTCGCCATCGCGGCGCGGGCAGCAGCGACCGTTCGGCCGATCTCGGCGTCGCTCGCCGGTGCCGTCGCCAAGACGACCGGCGGAGTTCTCGCCGCTGTCGACGCGGCCCTCGGCGCGCTCGGCGGCGACCGTTCCGATCCGACTCCACTGCGTGTGGTCGCCGAATCCGTTGCCGAACAGCACCGTCGGATGCTGATCGAGACCACCGACGACACGCGGGCACTGCTGCTCGCCGCTCGATTCGGCGTCACACCCGACCCTGCATCGGCCGCGCAGATCGTGCCGCGCGCGACCGATGTCGAGTCGATCGTCGACCTGGCCTGCAGCTCCGGGATGCTCGACACCACGGGCACGTTGATTCCGGCCGCCGAGGCCCCACTGATCGAGATGATCGGAGACGGGCGCTGCCGCGTCCTGCTCTCGTCCGTCGCCGATGTCGCCACCCGATCCCGCCTGCTCGACGCCACCGCGGCACGCGCGTTGGCAGAGCGGGGCGTCGTTCACGCCGGACTCGCCGATTTCCTTGTTCAGCAGGCAGATTCGGCTCCCGTCGATGCCGCAGGTGCCCTGTACGACGCGGCGGTCGACGCGGGATTCGACTCGGCGAAGTTGGCTGCGAGACGGTCCGAGGTCGCGGCTGCCACCGGAAACCTGGACGAGGCGGCGAGATACGCCGATGTGGTTCTCGACAGCGCTACCGGGTGCGACGCGATGGATCTGCGGACAGCGGTGCGCGTGTCGGCGTCGATTGCCACGCAACGCGGAATGATCTCGCGCAGTGCACAATTGTTCGCCTGGCTCGGCGAGGATCGGCTCGGACCCGACGCCGTGTGGGCTGCCCTCTCGGCGGCGGCGGCCGGTGATCGCAGCGCCGCCGACCGTTCGATGGCGGCCGTGTCCGCACTCGCGCCGACGTCGAGTACGGCGTCGGGCAGTCTGCTCGTCACCGGAGTGATCGGGTCCATCGATTCGCGGAGCGCAGCAGCGTCGAGTGCCGCTGCGAATGCGCTGATGCGGGCAATGACGTTGACGGGCAATGCTTCCGATCGCTCGTGCACCCCGGACACTCCCGCTGCCGTCTCGGCCTTGCACGCGGTACACTGCGGCGACCTGCCCCGTGTCGATTCCATCGTGGCGCGAGCACTTCCCGACCACCGTCCGGGTTCCGAGGCCCACACCAGGCTGAGCCTCGTCGGGGCGTGGGCGTCGATGCTGCGGGGGGATACCGCCGATGCGGGTGCCGCGATCGAGGCACTGCGAGTTCCGGTGTCGCACGTGCGCAATCAGTTATTCCTGCACGCGATTCGGGTGGGCCTGGCTCGTAGGTCCGGTGATGCAGGGTCGCTGATCACGGCATGGACACAGGCGCAGAACGTCGTCGCCGAGTACTCCACCGACCTGTTCGTGCTGCTGCCCCTGGGCGAATTACTCTTGGCCGCAACTCGACTCGGCCAGGTGGACCGCGTCGAGCATCTGGTGGCGGAGGCCACCGATCTACTCGCGGCGCTCGGCGATCCACCGGTCTGGGCGTCGGCGCTGCACTGGTACCAGGTTCAGGCGGCCATCGTGGCCCAGACTCCCGACGCGTTGGTGCCGCACGCCAAAGCTCTGGCCGCCGCCGCACCTACCCACCCGTACAGCGCCGCACTCGCCGCTGCCGGCCGCGCCTGGCTCGGGGTGTTGCAGGGCAGACCCGACGCGACCGATGTCGAGAATTCGGCACGCACCCTCACCGCCTTCGGACTGCCCTGGGACGGAGCCCGACTGGCGAGCGAGGCCGCCCTGACCGTCACCGACACTGCGACGGCGACCTCGCTGCTGCACATCGCCAGGTCGTTGCGCCAACCCAGCTCGACTCAGCGCGACAGTCCGAGATCGACGCCGCAGCCGACGGGCTCGTTGAGCGAACGCGAGGCAGAGGTCGCCGGACTGCTCGTACTCGGAGTCACCTATCGCGAGGTCGGCAGTCGGCTCTACATCTCCCCGAAAACCGTCGAGCATCATGTGGCCCGTATCCGGCGCAGGCTCGGGGCGGAGTCGCGGTCGGAGCTGATCTCGATGCTCCGGGCCATGGGGTACGGGGCCTCGACCAGCGCAAGCGTCGACCCTGTAACTGTGCGAGGACCGGGAGCGACATAACGACCGACCATCAGTCCCCGATCGAGAACAGGTAGCAGCCCCATGACCGAGCAGCCCGGCAGTGCGAGAGTCGGCGCGCCGGATGTCGGCCTGTACCTGGACGACGAGCGCGCCGTCGCCGCCGTGTCCCATCCGATTGCGCCGGGACCGTCGTTGCACCTGGCGTCGCTGCATTCGACCGTGCTCAACACTCATCCCGACGGCACCGTCTCGCTCGGTGATGTGACCGACGACGATTCCGAGGCCTACACACATTTTCTCGACTCGCTCGCCGACGGTGTGGGTGTCACCGGCAGCAAGGGCACCGTCTTCCCTGCCGAGCAACTGACGTCGATGGCCCTGCTGTGCCTGCTCACCGAGGTGGCGTCGTCCATCGGTCTGCGGCCAGGTGATCTCGCCGCGGCGGCGACCTATCCCGCCGGGTGGACGGCCGAGCAGGTGTTCGCGCTGCGTTCGGCGATGAACACGCACGGGCTGGCACACGTGTCGCTGGTCGCCGAAGCCGACGCGCTCGCCGCGTGGAACGCCTCGGCCCTGCAGACCTTGCAGAAGAAGGACACCGCCGTCGCCGCCGCGCGCGGTGCTGCGATTCTGGCTGCACAGTTCCCCGTCGACGCCGTCACCGAGCGGTTCGCGGTGGTCGGACCGACGAGATCCGACCGTCGCCCACTCTTCGCTGCGGCAGCGTTCGCGGCGGCGTTGACCGTCGGTGCCGCGCTCGTCGCGCTCCAACTCGGTGGGTCCACCGATACCGAAGTGCCCACCATCGACAACGCCCAGGTGGTGGTGCCCACGTCGTCGATCGGCTCCGGTTCGGGTGGCCCGATCGAATTCCCGACCGTCGTCGTCGAGCCGGCCGCCGAGATCGCTCCCGTCGCTCCGCTGCCTGCGACCACCACCACCGCGGAAGAGTCGACCCCACCCGAAACCTCCGACCGCCCGCGGATCGAACCGACCGAGACCGACATCGAGACGCGCCCGGCGAACGAGGCACCCGAGGACGACGACCGCGAGAAGCCTCCGATCGTCGTCGAACCGGTCGAGTCGGAACCGGCCGAGCCAACCGACGAGCCCACCGAGACTCCCGATACCGGCCCGGACGACGGCCAGACCGCGTCCGAGCAGACCGCGCTGAACAACCGATCGGCAGGGACAACTCCATGAGCGGTGTCGGGCATCTCGGAATCACCGTGGGCAACACCAGGTCCGTCGCGGCCTACCGCGCATCGGTCGAGGACGAACCGACGATCGTCGTCCTGCCGACGACCCTGCGATTCGACGAGGAAGGCCGAGCCCACCTCGGTGAACCCGTCGACACGGCCCCGTTCACCCGGTTCGTCGATCTCGTCGGTCAGCAGGAGGATCTCGAGCCCGACGCCGACGCCTACCGCGCCGAGGACTTGATGGCCAACGCCGCCAACTGCCTCGTCACCATGGTGTCTGCGAAGGCCGGGGTATCCGGCGACATGCCCGTCACGACCATGACGTACCCGACGCGGTGGACCCGCGCCGCCGTCGCCCTGCTGCGTGACGCCCTCGATCACACCGGCCTCACCGAGGTTGCCCTGGTTCCCGACGCCAAAGCCTCGAGCGCGTTCGCGCAGCCGAGCCCGGGAGCTGCGGTCACGGTGGTCGACATCGGAGCCACCGGCACCGACATCTCCACCTATCCCGGAGGCGGGACGGTACGCAGCACCGACGTCGGCGGAGACGCCTTCACCGACGCACTCTTCGATCACGTGGTCACCGATCGCGAGCACATCGACCTGTCCGACGCGGCAGTCCTGGCTGCCCTCTCAGGCGTCGTCGCCTCGTGCGAGTCGGCCAAGCAGACCCTGAGCACGGCCGACGTCGCCACGATCTCGGTCGAACTTCCCGGGGACTCGCAGAGCATTGCGGTCACACGAGCCGAGTTCGCGAACCTCGTCGCGCCGTTGCTCCGCCGACTCGACGTGCCGGGGTCCGGCACCGTGATACTCACCGGCGGCAGCGCCGCACTCCCGTCGGTGGCGACGGACATCGGTGAACGCTCGTCGGGCCGAACGATCGTCGAGCCACTCGCTGCGACCCGCGGCGCTCTGCTGCTCGCCGAGGTCGAGGATGTCGACGGTAACTCCCTGGTGACCGGTGCCGCGCCGGTCGTCACCCGCAACGACGGCACGGAGTCCCTCGACACCGACGCCATCCCGGTCGTCGCACCCGAGCCGTCCCTCGCGTTCTCCGAGGCAATTCCCGCGGTCGCTCCTGTGTTCGACCATTCGGAATTTCGCTCCGAACCGATCGTCCCGGTCGACGAGAACGCGTCGACCACCGCGTACGCACCCGTCGCTCCGGCCGCCGCCGCCCAGGTCGGGGCGAAGAATGAACGCAGCGAGCGTTCGCGGACGATCGCCACGATCGTTGCCGGTGCAGCGGCAGGCGTGGTCATCGTCCTCGCGATCGCGGCAGTGAGCGGAGTGTTCGGTGACGCTCCGGCCGCGACACCCCCGACCGTCACCGATGCCGGCTCGCCGATCGTCACCTCGACGCGCGCACCCGCGACCACCACCGCCACCCCCGTCTTCGTACCCGAGGTCGTCGAACAGACGCCGGACGAGCCGTACATCGCACCCGAACCTGCCCCCCTGCCTGCTCCCGCGCCCGCGCCGGTGCCCGCCCCTGCGCCCGTGGTACCCACCACGACGCCCGTGGTCACCACGACTCCGGTGACGACCACCCCGGTCGAGACCACGACTCCGGCTACGACCACCACCAGCACCACGACGGCGGCCACGACCACGACTCCCCCTGCTTAGCTCTGAGCTGGGCAAACACTGATTCTGCGCCCGATGCCCTAGGGTGGGTCGCTGACGACAAGCACCCGATGAAGGGATTTCATGCGTAACACCGGGGCGCTGCGTGCCGCAGTGCTGTGTTCGACGGCTTTTGTTCTTCTTGCTTCGTTCTCCGGAACAGCAGCAGCCGAACCCGTCGTCCAGTCACCCGCCGATCAGCTTCCCCGCGAGCTCGTCGAAGCCGTGCAGCGAGATCTGAAGATCTCCCCGCAGGAGTACCTCGATCGTGCTGCCCGCGCGCAGGAACTGTCTGCTTACGCATCCGACTTCCGGGCCAGCCGTCCCGCAGATTTCGCCGGTGCCTGGATCGGACCCGACGGCAATGCCGTCGTCGCCGTCACCTCGCCTGCTGCGGCACAGGCCGTCGCCAAGGACGGATACGCCACCGCGCAGTCGCCCGTGTCGGCAGACGGACTCGAGAAGTCGCTGGCAGACCTCAACAGTTGGATCGCAGGCCTCCCCCGCGAGATCTCCGAGCAGATCAACGGCACGGCCATCGACTTCATCGACAATCAGATCGTCATCGACCTGGTGAACAGTCCGATCGGTAGCGCGCTGAATCTGCCGACGCTGCTGGCGAACATCAAGGTCATCCTATCCCCCGGCGGAAACAAGCCGGTCGACCCGACTCCGATGGGCGGCGACACCTACGTCACCACCTCGGGACCCATCGCCGACGCTCCGGCCACCGACATCAGCATCTGCTCGTTCGGCTTCAACGCCGTCGACCCCTCCGGTGCCGCGGTCAATCTCAGCGCGGGCCACTGCAACCCCGACAAGGCCACCGGATCCGGCGGCGCACCGGTCTACCTTCCCGATCCGGCCGACATCTCGCGCAGCACGCAGATCGGGTCGTTCGATCGGTCCAGCCTGGGTGCGGCGGACGGCCTCGACTGGTCGGTCATCGCCTTGAACGACACCGGCGTCGCGTCCGGACTCGACCGCCCCACCGTCCGTGGAGCGAACGGCAGCACCGTCACCGTCACCGGAACCGCGGCTCCTGTGATCGGAGCGCCGGTCTGCAAGTCCGGGCAGTCGTCGTCGTTCACCTGTGGAGTGGTTGCGGCCGATCGCGTCGAGACACAGCTCTACATGGAGGACGGCACGTCCCGCACCGTTCGCGGATTCGCCAGCACCGCATGCACTCTCGCCGGCGACAGCGGCGGTGCCATCGTGACCGGAACACTCGCGCTCGGAATCACCAGCGGATCCAACAGCGGCGGCGCACCCGATTGCAACGAGGCCAACCTGGCGCTGGCGCAGTACGGCGGCACCGCAAGCCTGGGCATTCCCATCGATCAGGTCACGCGCGCGACCGGAGCCACACTGCGCACCGAGTAGTGGCTACTTCGGGAGGCGTTCACCCCCTATAGTCGTACAACAGGGTGAACGGCATCACATCTTCTGATGCCCGGGGGAGAGGTTTCTATGCGTCGCCGTGCGTTTCGGCTGTCGATCGTTGCAGTTCCGCTTCTGGTGACGCTGGCCGTGTCCACGCCCACTGCAGCGGCAGATCCGGCGGCCGAAGCGGTATTGCCCGCGGCCTTGGCCGACGCCGTGGCCCGCGACCTCGGGCTCGATCCGCAGCAGTTTCTCGACCGAGCGGACGCGGCGCGGCGGTTGGCCGAGTTCACCGCCACCATCGGTTCCGGCGGGGTCACGAGCGCGTGGCTCGACGAGAACGGGCGTCCCGTCGTCGCGGTGGCAGACGGACCGACCCACGCCGACGTGGCCGATGCCGCGTCGGCCAGCGGTTTCGAGGTCGATGCATCACCCATCGAGATCCCGCCGGCAGTTCTCGATGTCGTCCAACCTCTGGTGGACCTGCTCCCGTTCGATCCGTCACCGACGGCAGGCCCGATTCGCCCGAGTTCGTATCTCGGCGGCGACAGCTACCTGGCGGGCAAGCCTGCCGGCCTCGGTCAGCGATGCTCACTCGGGTTCAATGCCGTCGACCCGACGCACGGGTCCGTCAATATCACTGCGGGACACTGCAATCCAAATATCGCCGATACCGGTTCCGCGGCACTGACGGGCGCGTATCCGATGTACGGCAGTCTTGTGGGCTCGAAATTCGGGACGTTCTACCGAACCAGCCGGTCGCACAACGATTACGCCTTGATCGACATCGACGACGCCAACGTCGGCGAATTCGAGAGCAACGCGGTGCGAGTCCCCTGGGCTGCTCCCCTGCACGTCACCGGAACAGTGGATCCGATCGTGGGAGCACCGGTCTGCAAATCCGGATCCCGAACCGGATTCAGTTGCGGCACAATTCTTGCCACGGGTCAGCATGTCGCATTGGGAGAGCACGTCTTCGATCGCAGCTTCTCCACGTCCATCTGCGCGTTGCGCGGCGACAGTGGTGGCCCCATCGTCAGCGGCACCCTCGCCGTGGGCATCTCCAGTGCATCGAACGTGGGCGATCAGCCCTCCTGCGAGGTCGCGACCGTCGTCAGCATGCTGCAAGGTCAGCGACCGGAATTGTTCGCCACCCCCATCAACGACATACTCGCCGAGAACCCCGGCCTGACCATCCGTACGTCCTAGTCGTTCGACGGGCGCAGACGTGACAGCACCGCGTAGCCGACCTTCCGCGCGTGCGCGAACCCAGGCGACAGCTCCCATCGACGCAGCAAGCCGACCAGAATCCGCGACCCGATCGTGCGAGTGGGTACGCCCACCACAGCTATCACGTCGTAGCCGGAGGTGGACCACGCCTTCTTGTTGTCGTTGACACCTACACCCTGGTCCAACACGGTCACGTCGAGTTCGTCGTGCGTCTGGATCAGCCATTCCACCATCTGATGGCCGGGTTGGTACTTCGCAACTGCGGGATCGTGGTGCGTGAGCCACGACTCGAGTCGCGATCCTGTGCGGATGCAGATCTCGTGCGCGCACCATCGCCCGTCGACGCTCACTCCTACAAGAGCCAATCTGCCGGCCGCTGCTTCACCGAGCAGAAAGGCCTTGGCCGACGCCGAGGGATCGGCAGGCGACTTTTCTGCGAGGTAGTCGGTGCGATCGGTGTGACGCGTCGACGCGGCGGCCAACCTGGAAATGTCTGCCCAACGCAGCTCGAGGTGCTCGGCATCGCGGATGGTTTCCACCACCATGGGACTCCCGGACCGCTCGGCCTGACGTCTGTACTTCTCGAGCCGCTTCAGTGATTTGCGCCCACGCACATCGCGTGCGGTACTGCCCGGCGGTACGTCGATAACCGGAACTCGCTCCCGCACGAGTGAGTCCGAACGCCACCGCGGGTGCGCACCGAGCGCCTCGATGGCAGTTCGGTTGTCGATCATCGAGTCCGCATAGTAGGTCAGACCGTGATCGTCGATCGAATCCCAGAGAACGCGAGACGACGCGTCGTCCTCACTGAGCAATTCGGTCGGGACGCCCTGCCCGTTCCCGAGTATCTTCGCTACCTTCACCGGACCCATTCGCGTGACAAACAGTGGGGCCAGTGCCACCAGACGCCCACCTCGACGTACATGCACGAAGGCGAGCTCACTTCCCGCCGGCCGTGGGGCATTCAGTGCGTAACCGGGACGGGAGGAGAAGACCGTGCCGACCCGTTCCGCCAACGCATCCCACTCATCGTGAAGCTCGTCGGTGAGCCTTGTGTCCATGCCCCCACAAAGGGGTTCACAGTCGGTTTTCATGGGTTTTACTTTACTGTTGGTTTACTCAATACGCATAAACCCGCATGCGACTTGTTTTCGTCGATTCGCTCGGCTGATGACATTTGACTGTCGACGCCGCCTCGGCCCATGCGAAGACCTGCTGCACTACACAATTCCTGTGCGATCACATCGATCCCACGCGGAACCGGCGCATCGAACGAAACAGGGCCCGCACTCTCGCCGAGAGTGCGGGCCCTGTCTGGCAGATGAGCTGAAGGCTACTTGGCCCAGACCGTGGTGCCCGGTGCCGCGTTCAGCGTGTTGATCAAGTCGATTCCGGCAACGACGAGCGTGGGTCCGCCGGCGATGATCGTGCCGACGACGCCACCGATGCCTGCACCGGTCACCACAGCAGGGATGACAGCGGGGCCGCCGATGATGCCGACGAGTCCCAGGCCAGCTCCGACGATGGTGCCGGTGAGTCCGCCGATCGCGGTCGCGATACCGAGCTGCGACGAGAAGTTCTGCTGCGCCCTGAGGTTCTCCTCGGGCGAGGCGACGGTCGTTGCGCCGATGCTGCGCGAGTTGGCCGATGCCTTCGTGAAGTCGAGGTTCGGAACCAGGCGCAGGGTCTTGCCGTTGTCGTCGACGTTCTGCTCGTACGGGAAGTTGAGTCCGCCGAGGTTGAACGACAGCGGGAGCGTCACGAGGGTGTTGTCGGCGGCGTCGAGGACGTCGACCGTCTTGCCGTCGTCGGCGACCTTGAAGGCACCTGCGTCGATGGTGGTGACGATGGTGCGATCTTCGAGATCGACGGTGTAGTTGGTGTCACCGGGGGCCGTCTCATCGACGGGCTGGGCATACGCGGTTCCGCTGGCCAGGCCCATCGCGACTGCAACGAGGGCCGATGTGACGACCAGTTTGCTGAGTTTCATGTGGAGTTCAGTTCCGTTTCTGTGCATTGAATGCTTGGCAGTACCGCTAGGCAACCGTCAAACGCAAAGTCACCCCGATGACGCTTTTGCGACTTTTGGTGCGCCCGAATTGTAGCGTACGAATCGGACCGGTCGTTGTCCTTTTGAGACCGGTCCGCCACCTGTCAGTTACCCACTGTCACAAACATTTTGGATATTCGCAGCACAGCGGCCCGAGTCACGTCATGCTGGGATCGGAGATGTCGATCATTCGACCGATCGAGGAAGACCGGGCCCGTGATCCCACCGGCCTCGGCCGTACCTCAGGTGACAATCCCGCCGCGTTCACAGAGCAGGTAAGGACTGCCTTCCCGACAGCACCTCGACGGCCTACGCATACGGTGATCTGCGAGACAACCTACTGACGAGTTCAGCCCACCCGTCGGACGGCCTCATTTCCGCACCCACCAGCATCGCTTCGACCGGCGATGCTAAGTTACCCATCAGTACGGTGAAACTGCTACTGGCGAGTAACATAGCCCGTCAGCCGACTCGACGGGCTGAACCCGCGGTAGCCCCCAGCTGCCACCTGAACGAAAGGCCGCGACATGAACGCCCTGACGATCACGTTGGGCACAGTCGGTGCTCTGCTCAGCCTCGTGTGTTGGTACGTCTTCATTCGCGGGGGCCTGCGGATGTTCAACATCGTGCGACTCGGCCAGCCGGCACCCGACCGCTGGCGACCGATAGTGCCTCGCTTCAAGCAGATGCTCGTCGAGTTCCTGGCCCACACCAAGATGGTCAAGTTCCGCACCGTCGGCTGGGCGCACTGGCTCGTCATGATCGGCTTCATGCTCGGTTTCATCGTCTGGTTCGAGGCCTACGGTCAGACGTTCAACCCCGAGTTCCACTGGCCCATCGTCGGCAACACCGCGGCCTACCACCTGATCGACGAGCTCCTCGGACTCGGCACCGTCATCGGCATCACCACGCTGATCATCATCCGTCAGCTCAACCACCCGCGTAAGCCCGAGCGCCAATCCCGCTTCGCCGGCTCCGGATTCAAGGCCGCCTACTTCGTCGAGGCCGTTGTGCTCATCGAGGGTCTGGGCATGGTGTTCGTCAAGGCGGGCAAGATCGCGACGTACGGACACGCGAACCCGTACACCGACTTCTTCACGATGCGCCTGGCCGAACTGCTGCCGGCCAACTCGAACATGGTCTCGATCTTCGCGCTGATCAAACTGATGTCCGGCATGATCTGGCTCTACATCGTCGGTTCGCGCATCAACTGGGGCGTCGCGTGGCACCGCTTCACCGCGTTCCCCAACATCTACTTCAAGCGCATGGACGACGGCACCGTCGCCCTCGGCCCGGCCAAGCCGATGATGTCCGGCGGCAAGGTCCTCGAGATGGAAGAGGCCGACCCCGACGTCGACGCGTTCGGCGCAGGAAAGATCGAGGACTTCAGCTGGAAGGGCTGGCTCGACTTCACCACCTGCACCGAGTGTGGCCGCTGCCAGTCGCAGTGCCCCGCGTGGAACACCGGCAAGCCCCTCTCCCCCAAGCTGCTGATCATGTCGCTGCGCGACCACAGCCACGCCAAGGCCCCGTATCTGCTGGCCGGCGGCAAGAAGGACATGGCAGGTGACGAGGTCGGACTCGTCGACTCCGAGGGCAACGTCGATCAGGCCAAGCTCGACGCCATCCCGCAGGCCGCCCGCGACGAAGCCGACCGCAAGCTCGTCGCCGACGCCATCGAGGGCGGCATCATCGATCCCGAGGTGCTGTGGAGCTGCACCACCTGTGGTGCCTGCGTCGAGCAGTGCCCGGTGGACATCGAGCACGTCGACCACATCATCGACATGCGCCGCTACCAGGTGCTCATCGAATCGGAGTTCCCGTCCGAGCTCGCAGGACTGTTCAAGAACCTCGAGAACAAGGGCAACCCCTGGGGCCAGAACTCGAAGGACCGCCTCAACTGGATCAACGAGATGGACTTCGACATCCCGGTCTTCGGCCAGGACGCCGATTCGTTCCAGGACTACGAGTACCTCTTCTGGGTCGGCTGTGCCGGTGCCTACGAGGACCGCGCGAAGAAGACCACCAAGGCCGTGGCCGAGTTGCTCGCCACTGCAGGCGTGAAGTTCATGGTGCTGGGTGCGGACGAGACCTGCACCGGCGACTCCGCTCGCCGCGCGGGCAACGAGTTCCTGTTCCAGCAGCTCGCGATGCAGAACATCGAGACGCTGAACAACGTGTTCGACGGCGTCGAGCAGAGCAAGCGCAAGATCGTCGTCACCTGCGCCCACTGCTTCAACGCGCTCGGCAACGAGTACCCGCAGGTCGGCGGTGACTACGAGGTGGTCCACCACACGCAGCTGCTCAACCGCCTCGTGCGACAGAAGAAGTTGATCCCGGTGGCCTCGGTCAGCCAGGACATCACGTACCACGACCCGTGCTACCTCGGCCGTCACAACAAGGTGTACGACGCCCCGCGTGAGCTCATGGCCGCATCGGGCTCCAACCTCAAGGAGATGCCGCGCCACGGTGAGCGGTCCATGTGCTGTGGTGCCGGTGGTGCACGCATGTGGATGGAAGAGAACATCGGCAAGCGCATCAACATCGACCGGGTCGACGAGGCACTGGCTACCAACCCGAAGAAGATCGCCACGGGTTGCCCGTTCTGCCGCGTGATGCTCACCGACGGTGTGACCGCACGTCAGGAAGGCGGCGCACACGAGGGCGTCGAGGTCGTCGACGTCGCGCAGCTGATGCTCGAGTCGATCACCCGCGTCGAGTCCTCGGTACTGGGCGAGAACATCAAGGTCATTCCTCGCGAGCGCACTCCCGAGGAGAAACTGGCGACCGAGAACGCTGCCGAGGTCGAAGAAGCCGAGCGCATCGCACCCGTCGAGGAGCCCGCCGAGGCGAAGTCCGCTCCGGCAGCTCCGGCTCCGAAGGCCGGCGGCGGTCTGAAGATGAAGGGTCTGGCAAAGGCTCCGGGAGCGAAGGCACCCGGTTCCGCTGCACCGGCCGACAGTGCCGACGCAGAGCCCGCCGCCAAGCCCAAGGGTCTCGGCATGGCCGGGGGCAAGGCACCCGGCGGCAAGGGTCTGCAGATGAAGGGCAAGGCACCCGGCGCGAAGGCGGCTGCACCTGCACCTGCCGATACTCCCGCGTCGACCGAAGCACCTGCCACCGCAGAGGCCTCGGAGTCGACTCCCTCGGTCAAGCCCAAGGGTCTGGCTGTGAAGTCCGGATTCAAGAAGCCGGGAGCCAAGGCACCGGGTAAGCCTGCTGCCGAGGCCACTACGGCGTCGGCACCTGCCCAGGAAACACCTGACGCACCTGCGGAATCTGCTTCTGCTGCAACCGAATCCAAGCCGACCGTCCAGCCCAAGGGCCTGGCCGTGAAGTCCGGATTCAAGAAGCCGGGAGCCAAGGCACCGGGTAAGCCTGCTGCCGAAGCGCCGGTCTCCGAAGCACCTGCGGCAGAGGCTCCCAAGGCCGAGGCGCCCACTGCTGAGGCACCGGTTGCCGAGGCCACGGCGTCGGAGGCACCCGCCACCGAGGCTGCAGCAGAATCCAAGCCGACCGTCCAGCCCAAGGGCCTGGCCGTGAAGTCCGGATTCAAGAAGCCAGGTGCGCGTACGCCGGGTGCAGCGTCCGCACCGGCAGCGACCCCAGCCGAGCCGGAGAAAGCAGAGCCCGAGAAGGCCGAGCCGACTCCGGAAGCCGAGACATCGGTCGCTGACGCACCGGCAGCCGAGGCACCGGAGACAGAGGCGCCGAAGGCAGAAGCGTCGGACACTGCGGGCGAATCGGACGGTCGCACGCCACCCAAGCCGAAGGCCGGTGGACTCGGATTCGCTCCGGGTGCCAAGGTTCCGGGTCGCCGGAAGTAACCTCACACCCTTTTTACCGACTGCGCGCCCCCGCTCACTTCAGAGCAGGGGCGCGCAGTCGTCAGTAGGGGTGTGAGGTCCACTCCCACGAGTTATCCACAGGCACCGAGTTATCCACAATCGGCCGCGTGGGGGTTGTCGAGATCGGCTGCGCCCGAGAGCATTTCTCCATGACCCGCATCGTCTCGCGATCCGACGCACTCGCCCGCGGAATTTCCGACGCGGAGTTGCAGCGCTACTGCCGAACGCGAGCGTGGCGGCGACTCCGTCCCGGACGGTTCGTCAGCAGAGAGGAGTTCGATGCCCTGTCGAGAGAAGACAAGCATCGAGTCGTCGCCGAGGCCGTCTTCGACGCGACCACCGCCCCGGATGCCGTTGTCAGCCATGTGAGCGCCGCAGTATTCCATGGTCTCGACGTATGGAATGCGGACCTCGGCCGAGTTCACATCACGCGCAACCGCGCCCGTGGCGGCGGTCGTGGCAGCGCCGTTCGAGCAGTACACACCTCGCCGTACACCGACGAAGAAGTCGTGGACTTCGACGGAGTGCGCGTCACAGGTCTGGCGCGCACTGTTGCCGATTGCGCTCGCACACTCCCGTTCGAGACGGCTGTCTGTATCGCCGACCTCGCTGCGAGAACACGCGGACTCACCGCCGAAGATGTTGTCGCAGCACTGGATTCATGTCCGAATCATCCGGGCAATCGGATGGCGCGTCGAGTCGCAGAATTCATGGACGGTCGGTCCGAGAGCGTCGGCGAATCACGCGCCCGAGTATTGCTGCACCATCTGGGCTACACCCCGCAGCTGCAGGTGACGATCACAGATTCCCGCGGAGTCGTCGGACGGGTGGATTTCGACCTCCCCGACATCGCGACTGTTCTCGAATTCGACGGCAAGGTGAAGTACGGACGCTACGTGCCCGAGCGAAAGTCGGCGGCCGATGTGTTGTGGGAAGAGAAGCGTCGCGAGGATCGCATTCGCGCAACCGGCCGTCAGGTGGTGCGAATCGCCTGGTCGGATTTCGATCGCCCCGAGCTCGTTGATCGGATGATCCGCGATGCCACCCACAGAGCGGGACCACGCAACCGAGCGACCTTTCTATCGACCGCGCGCCCCTCGTCGCGCCCGAATACAGACGCGCACCCTGCAGAAGCGGTGTGAGGCTCCCCCGGACCACCCCCGCGACGTGGACGAATCGGGCACCGTGAGTATGGTCGGAAACGCACGGCGTACCCGAGAAGTAGGAGCAGGCATGACCGACGACGCGGACAAGCTCTGGCGACGCTACGACGAGTGGTGGTCGGCGTTGACCCCGGACGACCGAGCGCACGTCGAGACGTGTTGCGAGTCCGGCCGCACCGATGAGCGCCTCTGTTCACTCATCCTCGAGAACGACGGCCCGTCGAAGGCAGCGTTCGAGGCAGGCAGCAAGCTGTCCGAGGGCAACAGCAAGTACTGCGCCATCCCCAGCGCGCTGCTCGAGTTCCTGGAAGCGAAGCGCGCGCACCCACCTCTCAGCTAGGGGGACGCCACAGCTGCAGCTCGGGGATTCCCGGCGGCGTGAAGCCCATGACCTGGCCGTAGAAGGACAGTTCGGATTCCCGTGCGTTCACCTGTGTTTCCAGTTTGCGGAATCCGTGTGACTCGCCCGCGTATGCCAGGTAGGCGTGCGGTATTCCTTTCTCCACCATGGCGTCTCGAAACCGCTCGGCCTGGGACGGCGGCACGATCGGATCGTCGAGCCCCTGCAGCAACAGCACCGGGCAGGACAGTCCGTCGACGTTGTTGACCGGCGCGCGGGTGCGGTACAGGTCGATTGCCTCGGGCAACGGTCCGATCAGCCCGTCGATGTAGCGCGACTCGAAATCGTGGGTCTCGGCGACGAACAACTCCAGTTCTGCGACACCGAAGTAC
Source organism: Rhodococcus sp. 14-2483-1-2 (assembly GCF_002259405.1). Classification (GTDB taxonomy): domain Bacteria; phylum Actinomycetota; class Actinomycetes; order Mycobacteriales; family Mycobacteriaceae; genus Rhodococcoides. The sequence continues at coordinate 173,210 of NZ_NPFW01000007.1, forward strand.
GATGCGCCGCAAGCGAACACGTCGGAGGATGTCAGCGCAGCCAACACCGTCCAGCCACCTGCGGAGCCACCCTCGATGGCCAACCGGCGTGGGTCGGCGAGTCCGCTGTCGGCCAGCCCCTGCACCGCGGCGATGGTGTCTTCGACGTCGACCACTCCCCACTGCCCACGCAGTCGGTTGCGGTATTCGCGGCCGTATCCGCTCGACCCGCCGTAGTTCACATCGACGACGCCGATGCCGCGGCTGGTGAAGTAGGCGAACAACGGGTTCAGAGCAGGTGCCACGTGCGCCGTCGGGCCGCCGTGGACGAAGGCCACGTACGGCGGGAGTTCGCCGTCCAACCCCTCGTAATCGGGGTTGCGCGGCGCGTAGGTGATGGCGTGCACCTCGCGGTTCGGCCCCTGGAACGTCACCTGACGTCCCTCGGGCAGATATGCGCTGTCCGGTACGGACTCGAAACCCGAACGTACCGAGGTCAGTTCGCCGGATTTCAGATCGAGGGCGAACAATCCACCTGCCACCTGGGCTCCGCCACCCTTGAGGAGCACGGTCGACCCGGAGCGCCCACCGAGTCCCACCGAGGTCACACCGTCGAGCGCGATGTCCTCCAGCGCGCCGGACGCAGGATCGAGTACCGCGAGGGTGTCGGTGCCGACGGTGCGCACGGTGAGCAGCTTTCCGTCGTCGAGCAGCGAGTACCAACTCGATCCCAGCCGCCACAGCGGAGCCCCGAAGTCGGCGTCGAGCGTCAGCAGCGGGGTGACCGAACCGTCGAGCGAGACCGAATACAGGTTCCACCAACCACTTCGGTCACCGATCGCATACAGCGATCCGTCGTCGATCCATTCCGGCTGCATCACCGATTCCTCGGTCGAACCCAGCAGCACCGTCCAGGACGAAGGATCGGCCAGCGAAGCCACGCGCAGTTCCGTTCCGTCCCAGGGCATCTGAGGGTGGTTCCATGCGATCCAAGCGATGTGGGTGCCGTCGGGTGACAGTCTCGGGAACGCCAGGAAATCCGAGCCCGCCACCAGCGACCGCACCCCGCCGCCGCCGAGATCGATGGCCACGATGTCTCGTGACACCGCGCCTGCGTCGTGCATCTCGCGGACTGCGATCACGTCGGCGCCGACCACCGAGAGATCGGCGTACCGCATGCTCGACGCCACAGCCGGTTTCGGAGTCAGCGGGACGGGTGCGCCGCCGGGGGTGAGTCGGTAGACGCGTTGATCGGAGAACTCGGCGAACACCAGGTCGCCGTCTGCCGTCGCAGTCCAGGCTCCCCCGCCGTATTCGTGGACGCGGGTGCGGGCGTTGAACGGTGCGGGCAGAACGGGCTGCACTTCTCCGCCGACGTGGCGGCAGACGGCCGTTCGGCCCTGTTCGGCCGGCCGCAGTTCCGACCACCAGATCTCGCTGCCGACGAAGCACCCACCCTCGACGGGGTGGCCCGCCGAGGACAGATCGGCTGCGGTGATGGGCGAGGGCCAGGATCCGAATGCGAGGGCAGTCACGCCGTCCACCCTAGTGAACTGACGTGCACGTAACGCGTTGTTCACCGGCCCTTCAACCGTGACCCGGATGATGGGAGACAAGTAGCACTAGGGGGACACCATGCGCCGGACCACTACCCAATCGGTGGACCACGAGATTCTGACATTCGGCCGAACCTGGCGTGGGTACGGCGGTGGCAGCGACGAGGACATCTACGTGGCATTCGGCGTCGACGCGCGTACATACTTCGAGCGACTGGGTCGCATCCTCGATTCGCCGATCGCCGAGGAGCTGACGCCGGACGAGCGGGCCGCGATTGCCGAGATCTGCCGAACGAGACTCGCCTGAGCCACCGCTACACCGGCGTCAACAGCTCCGGGCTGTTGTTCTTCACACTGTTCACCGCGGTGCTGACCTCGTAGGGCTCGAGCCGTGGTTCGGGGATCGCGGCCAGCAGGTCTCGAACGTCTCCGAGGTGCGTCACCGCGGGGTCGAGCCAGCTCGCGCGCAGATCCGGTGGGAGTACGACGGGCGAGCGATCGTGAATGTGCCCGAGCGCATCGGCTGCAGGCGAGGTGAGCACGGTGACCGACCAGACCCAACGCGCCTCGTCGTCCTCGGCCTTGGTTGGGTCTCGCCACAGTTCGTACAGGCCGGCCATCGCGAGCACGCCCTCTTCGTGCAGGAAGTAGGGCACCTTCGCGCCGTCGCGTTTCTCCCACTCGTAGTACCCGTCGGCGGGGACGATGCATCGTCGCCGACTTGCCGCCTTCTTGAACGACGGCTTCTCGGTGATGGTCTCGGACCTGGCGTTGATCAGCCGGGAACCGATCTTCGCGTCCTTCGCCCACGACGGGATCAGGCCCCAACGCACCGACCGCAGTTGTCGCACGGCGTCGGCCTCGGGTTCGTCCTTCGGTGCTCGTTCGAGCACCGTCCGCACCGTCTGGGTGGGGGCCACGTTGTAGGACGGCGGCACCTCCGCACCGACGGTCTCGGCGATGTCGAACACCGCCTGCAGGTCACTGTCACTCCGGGTACTGGCATACCGTCCGCACATGGAACGAGATTGTTCCACTCGCCACCGACAACGCGCTCGAACAAACCCCGCGCGAAACGACTCCGCGAAACAACCTCGTGGAAACCGATACCGCCCACCTGGCACGATGTGACGGGTGACCACTCCGCAGATCCACTCCCAGCCGCGTTACCGCACGTTGCAGCAGTCCACCAAGCTGCAGAACGTGCTGTACGAGATCCGCGGACCGGTACACGCCCATGCCGCGCGCCTCGAGGCAGAGGGGCACCGCATCCTCAAGCTCAACATCGGCAATCCGGCACCGTTCGGATTCGAGGCTCCCGACGTGATCGTTCGGGACATGATCGCGGCGCTGCCGGTGGCCCAGGGGTACTCGGAGTCCAAGGGCATCCTGTCGGCTCGGCGGGCCATCGTGACGCGCTACGAGCTCGAACCCGGCTTCCCGGAGCTCGACGTCGACGACATCTACCTCGGCAACGGAGTGTCCGAGCTCATCACGATGACGATGCAGGCGTTGCTCGACGACGGTGACGAGGTGTTGATCCCGGCCCCTGACTACCCGTTGTGGACGGCGATGACGACGCTGTCCGGTGGCAAGGCCGTGCACTACCTGTGCGACGAGGAGAACGGGTGGAATCCGGATCTGGCCGACATCGAGTCCAAGATCACCCCGAAGACCGTCGCACTGCTGGTGATCAACCCCAACAACCCGACGGGCGCGGTGTACTCGAAGGAGGTGCTGCAGGGCATCGTCGATCTGGCGCGCAAGCACCAGCTGCTGTTGCTCGCGGACGAGATCTACGACCGGATTCTCTACGACGACGCAGAGCACACCTCGCTGGCGAGCCTGGCTCCCGACCTGCTCTGCCTGACGTACAACGGACTGTCCAAGGCGTATCGAGTGGCCGGTTACCGCGCCGGATGGCTCGCGATCACCGGACCGAAGGCGCACGCCGCAGGCTTCATCGAGGGTATCGACCTTCTCGCGTCGACGCGGCTGTGCCCCAATGTGCCTGCGCAACATGCCATTCAGGTCGCACTCGGCGGATATCAGAGCATCGAGGATCTGATCCTGCCCGGCGGTCGTCTGCTCGAGCAGCGCGACGTCGCGTGGGAGAAGCTCAACGCGATTCACGGCGTCTCGTGCGTCAAGCCGCGCGGTGCGCTCTACGCGTTCCCACGACTCGATCCCGAAGTCCACGAGATCTACGACGACGAGAAGCTCGTCCAGGATCTGCTGTTGCAGGAGAAAATTCTGGTGGTTCAGGGAACCGGCTTCAACTGGCCCGGCCACGATCACCTGCGCATCGTCACGCTGCCGTGGGCCCGAGACCTGGCCGTGGCGATCGAGAGGTTCGGTAACTTCCTCGCGTCGTACAAGCAATGAGACGCGAAGTTACCGCAAAGTAGTTGAAAGTGATGCACAAAACATCGGGGTGCTCACGCCTGAACGGCGAATGATCTGTACATTGGCGGACGGCACTTCGGTGCCCGCGAGCCCTGGTCGTACCCCTCCCCCCCGGGTCGGTCAGGTGGTGGCGGGGGACGCCCCCCCTGCTCCCCGCCACCGAGCTCCTCGCATCGGGCAACGGCCCGGCCCCGTACTAGCCTGGCACCGTGGAATCAACCGGCAGTACTCCCGACGGCAGTAGGCCGAGCCTCGGATCTCATGTGGGTCACGGTCATGGACACGGCCACAGCGACGCACCGGTGCCGTTGGGACCGGTGGCAGCCAAGGTCGTCGTCGGACTGTTGGTCGCCATTGCCATTGCGGTGATCGGCGGTGCCATCGCTCTGTGGCCCAGCCAGCAGAACGTCGATATCCCGCTGCCGTTCCAGACCTCCGGCGGAGGCGCAGTGTCCACCGAGGCAGGCACCATCACCTCGCAGAGCATAGGAACCTGCGGCAGCCCCGACGCCGGTCGAGCGTTCACCGGCAACCCGACACCCGCCGTCAACGACTCGTACGAATGCCAACGCAGCATCGTCGACATCACCACCGGCGAGGACGCAGGCAAACGGACGGTACTCGAGATCGCGCCGGGCCCCGGACAACCGACTCTGAGCGCAGGCGACGACATCCGGCTGGTCCTCCAGACCGATCCGTCCGGTGGAGTCCGCTACTCCTTCAACGACTACTCCCGCGGCCTGCCGCTGGCGTTGATCGTCGGTGTGTTCGCCGTGGTCATCTGCATCGTCGCCCGCTGGCGGGGGTTCCGCGCGCTGGTCGGTCTGCTGATCGCGTTCGCCGTGCTGGTGGTGTTCATGCTGCCCGCACTGCTCGATGGTGCACCCGCCATTCCGGTCGCCCTCGTCGCCGGCGCGGTGATCCTCTACGCCGTGCTGTATCTGGCGCACGGGGTGAATCTGCGCACCAGCTCGGCACTACTGGGCACTCTGACCTCGATGGCGGTGGCGGCAGTGCTGTCCTATGTCGCCATCCGCATGACCCACCTGACCGGGTTGTCCGAGGAACAGAACACCGCCGTCCAGACGTACATCGGCAACGTCAGCGTCACCGGTCTGTTGTTGGCCGGCTTCATCATCGGCTCGCTCGGCGTACTCAACGACGTGACGATCACCCAGGCGTCGGCGGCCTTCGAGCTCGCCTCGGTCGACCCGACGGCATCGAGACGCGAGATCTTCACCGCCACGATGCGGGTGGGGCGCGATCACATCGCCAGCACCGTCTACACCCTCGTGCTCGCCTACGCCGGTGGTGCGCTCCCACTGCTGTTGCTCTTCAGCGTCGCCGACCGGTCCATCCAGGACGTGCTCACCGGCGATTCGGTGGCCATCGAGATCGTCCGCTCCGCGGTGGGCGGCGTGGCGCTGGCGTTGTCGGTTCCGCTGACCACGGCGATCGCGGTGCTACTGGCGCGCCCCATCACCGTGACCGGAACCTCGAACCGCGCCGAGCGCCGGGCCGCGGTACCCACCCGCAAGACCCGGGGCTCCGGCCGCCACAGTGCGTAGAGCGCCTACGCCGCTCGTCAGGCGAAGGCAGCGGCGACGGTCTCCGAGAGCAACGCACCGTTGTGCGTGCTCAGCCCGGCTTTGAGACCCGAGTCCGCCTCGCAGGCAGCTTCCCAACCCTTGTCGGCGAGTGCGACGACGTACGGCAGGGTGGCATTGGTGAGTGCGTAGGTGGAGGTGCGCGGTACGGCACCGGGCATGTTGGCCACACAGTAGAACACCGACTCGTGCACCTTGTAGGTGGGATCGGCATGGGTGGTGGCGTGCGAATCCTCGAAGCAGCCGCCTTGATCGATGGCGATGTCGACCAGAACCGAACCCGGCTTCATGCGCTGAACCAGGCTGTTGGACACGAGTTTCGGTGCCTTGGCTCCGGGCACCAGCACTGCGCCGATGACGAGATCTGCTGAGAGAACGGCCTGTTCGAGTTCGTACGCATTCGACACCAGAGTCTTGACGGCACCGCGGTACTGATCGTCGATGGCGCGCAGCGCCTTCACGTCGAGATCGAGCACGGTGACGTCGGCGTGCATGCCGAAAGCGATTGCGGTGGCGTTCTTTCCGGAGACACCGGCTCCGATCACCACGACGTTGGCGGGTCGCACTCCGGGAACTCCGCCCATCAGAACTCCGCGGCCGCCTTCACTGGACATCAAGTGGTAGGCGCCGGCCTGCGGGGCGAGGCGTCCGGCAACTTCACTCATCGGCGCGAGCAGCGGCAGCGAACCGTCCGGCGCAGTGACGGTTTCGTAGGCGATGGCGGTGGTACCCGACTCCAGGAGCGCATCGGTGCATGCCTTGGACGCCGCGAGATGCAGGTAGGTGAAGAGCACCTGCCCCTTGCGCAGGCGTGAATACTCTTCGGCGATAGGTTCTTTGACCTTCAACAGCAGCTCGGCCGATTCCCAGACCTCGGCGGCATCGGTGAGGATCTGCGCACCGGCGGCCTTGTAGTCGGTATCGGTGAACGACGAACCGGCTCCCGCTTCGGTTTCGATGATCACTTCGTGTCCTCGCGAGACCAGTTCGTGCACGCCCGCCGGGGTGATGGCCACCCGGTATTCGTGGTTCTTGATCTCGCGTGGAATTCCGATCTTCATGGCGGCCTCCTCGGTGGTGGGTGACGTGAAGCCGTGGCTCCATCCGTGTAGGCCAACTATGAATTATCTACGAAATACCTGCAACGGATGTGAACAAAATTCTGTACGATCGCCAAATGGCGAGCAATAGTTCATTCGAGACGGGCGGAGCGGGTACTCAGCCGAACGATGTTCGGTCGATTCCACTGGACCGGATCGACCACATCCTGCTCGACGAGCTCCGTCGCGACGCTCGCACACCCAACAACGCACTCGCCGCTGCGGCCGGTATTGCACCGTCGACCGCACTGGCGCGGGTTCGCGGGCTCGTCGAGCGCGGCGTCATCCGCGGCTTTCACGCCGAGATCGATCCCGAGGCACTCGGGCAGGGCATCCAGGCCATGATCTCGGTTCGGCTGCAAGCAGATGCTCGACGACGCATCAGCGAATTCGGATCGAAGATCGCCTCACGGAAGGAGACGCTGAACATCTACTTCATTGCCGGTGCCGACGACTTCCTGGTGCACGTGGCAACCGTCGACACCGCCACGCTCCGCGATTTCGTCGTCGAGAATCTCAGTGCCGACCCTGCCGTCGCCGCAACCGAGACGATCCTGATCTTCGAACACATCCGACCGCGAAACACACACGCGGACAAGTGAATTCGATCAGGGTGCAGCAGGAGCGACCGGTGGGAACACCGGCAACGTGAAGTCCGGGAAACCCGGGATCAGAGGAGGAGGCTGCTGCGTCGTCGGAGGAACGCTCTCGACGGGCGGCGGAGCAGGCTCGGCCGTCGTCGTGGTCGGCTCCGGCGTCCACGGCTCCTGGTAGACCTCGGTCTCCGGCGGCACCGTGGTCGGTTCGACGGAAGTGGTCGGTGCCGGCGCGGGCGGCGGCAGGACAGGAGCGGGTGTCACCGACGTGGGCGGTGCCGTGGTGGTGACAGCAGGAGCTTGGGTCTGACTGCGACTGACCGAGGTGTCGACCACCTGCGGTGTGTTCTGCTGGGTGAGCATGAACGCCGAGACGCCCACCACCAGCGCGAGACCGAGCGCGAGAACACCTCCGGTGCGGAGCTTGCGCCGAGCCCGGGTGCGATCGTCCTCACCGTCGTCGTCGTCGTAATCGGCGTCGAGCCAGTAGACGTTCTTCAGCTGGAACGGAACCGGCTTGCCGTCGTCTTCTGCCTCGGTCCGGGCAGCAGAGCCCTCGGCAGACGGATCCCCCGTGTTCGCGCTCACCGCAACGACCTCCCCGTCGACCCGCGCCCCCTGCACGTGGTCGTCGAGAACATCTTCCACTACCGGTGACGTGTCCGGGACCGAATCGACTGCAACGGATTCGGCGGAGTCGGTGAATCTGGAGGATGCGAACCCTGCCGCCGTACCGGCGGGCTCGACCGGCATCTCGGAAACCGTGTCCCGAGAATGCGAGCCCTCGGTGAGCGGTGCCTCGACCTGCGCCGCCGCGATCCAGGGCCGGGCGGGGACAGGACGCGCTGCCGTGGGAGCCGGAACCGGTCGGACCGGCGCGGGTAGCGGAGGCGGCACCGGAGCCGCCACCGGCTCCGAGTGCACCCGCGATGCGGGTTCGGCTGCGATCGACGCTGTGGACTCCACCGGCCGACCGGCGTCCGGTACGCGTCGCGTCACGGTGCGTGTGCGCGAATGCGGCCGAGCGGCCAGTGCCGCTCCACGTGCCGCGACGGTCTCGGGCTCGGTCGGCACGATCGACGGCAGTTCGAGCAGCGGTCCGACGCGTTTCTGCACGATCGGCATGCGGGCACCGCCGCCGATCAGGACGACGGCGTCGATGGGAACGTTGGCCCCGATCATCACCTCGCGCGCGAACTCGACGGCCTCGTCGAGCAGGTCGGTGATCAGCAGCTCGAAGTTCTCACGCGAGAGCAGGATCATGCCGCTCGCATCCGGCAGGCACACGGCGTCCTGAGTGGACAGGCGTTCCTTGGCGATTCGGCAGCGCTTCTCGAACAGCGCCATGTCGGGGTCGGTCGACTGCTTGCCGAGGCGTTGGAGCTGGTTGTTGCGCACGTAGGCGTCGAACAGATCCCCGCTGTACTCACCGGATCGCTGCGAGGCGATGACGGTGCGCTGCACCAGGTCCACGACGCTGACGGTCAGTCCGGAACTTCCGAGGTCGAACAGGGCGACGGAGCTGCAGTTGCGCGCTTCGCCCGTTGCTGCCAGGTATTCGACGACAGCTTCCACCTCGTGGACCAGGTGGTAGTTGTGCAGGTGCGCCCCGGCGAGAGCAGCATGCAGCGCGTCGGCCTGGCGGGGGTCGCGGTACGCGACGCCGGTGGAGAGTTCGGGCTCGGTTTCGGCTGCAGCACCGATCGATTCGGCGGCCAGATGCGGAAGGTCTCCGCCGACGCTGTCGATGAGTTCGTTGCGGAAGAACAGAGGCCGGTCGATGTCGGTGACCAGGCCGGAAGGGTCGGCGACGGGTGCCCCGAACTGCTCGGCTCGGGGCTGCGCCGTGCGCACGGCCCGGGTCCCCATGGACACCCCAAGCAGCACAGTCACGGTCTTCGGCCTCACTTCGATCGGCAGTTGTCTTCGGACGCGAAACAGCTCGTCCAGAGCGCCAGGCTACCGCTTCGGCCGAATCGGCGGGGCGCGCGCCCCGGAGGCGGGCGCACCCGGACGTGACGAAACCCGTCTCGCTCCCCATAGGGCCGGCACGAACCGAACCCGCGGTCTATTCCGGCAGCTCCGCATCGACAGCCGGTAGGTACAACTCGCCGTCGTAGGTGAACACCCGCTCGTACAGGTCCGCGTCGGACAGTCGAGCCGGCCCCAGGACGGGCAACTCGGCGGGACCGGGAGCGGCCCCGTCGGCCGGACCGGCGGCGGCGGAGAGCTGCGCGGCGAACGTGGAATCCACGGGAACCTGCTGCTCGATCAGAGGAGTGGGCGGCGGCGTGTTTCCCCTGGTGAACACCAGTCCCACCACCGCAACGATCAACAGGCTCACGGCGACGAGCACGGACGCATCACGCACCGACCAGGTGCGTGAGCCGCGGCGAACCGGCTCGGCGACGACACCGGGCTCGGGTACCGAGGGTTCGAGAACCGCGGGTTCGAGAACCGCGGGTTCGAGTACCTCGGGCTGCAGGAGTGCAGGTTCGTCGAGGTCGACGGCTGCCGGGTCCGTATCGAAGGTGGTCGACGGGATCGTCAGATCCTCGGTCGCGAGCTGGTCGACGGTCAGGCCGTCGACCATCCACTCCTCGACGGTGTCGAGGCCGGTCGTCTCCGGTGCATCGAGTGTGTCGGGTGCATCGAGCGTGTCGGGTGCGGTGAGCACCTCGGGCGCATCGAGCAGTTCCGACGCATCGTCCGGGACAGTGATGGTTCCCACATCGGCGTCGAGGGGGGCTTCGACGGGTCTTTCGTCGAGTGCCGCCCCCTTGGCGACGGCCATCGCAGGCGCGTCGGGCACATGGACGGGGACGTTCCACTTGTCTTCGATGATGGTGCGCACCGCGGGAATGCCTGCACCGCCGCCGATCAGCAGTACTGCGTCGGGGGCCTGCTTGGAGGCCCAGTCCAATGCATCTGAGACGAGCGGGGTGATCTCTCGCTCGAATTCTTTACGGCTGAGCAACATCGGACCGCGGTTGGGTGCCCGGACGCCAACCGACGAGCTGACCAGCTCTTTGAGCTCGCGGAAGAAGGCCTGGTACTCCTGATCGCCCTCGGGTCCGACCGGAGCAGGGAGGATGCCCTTGGCCATCACGATGCCTCGAACCACTTCGTCGAAGCGGTCGCCACTGATGTCGACGGTGCGTGCGGTCCACTCGACGTACTCGCCCGCGACATCGAGTGCGGTTGCCGAGAGCCCCTTCTTGCCCAGGTCGACGACCAGCACGTAGTCCTTGTCGGCCAGTTCCGGAACGGTCCGGGCGTAGGCGAGCAGGGCGCGGGACTCCTCGACCATTCGGGCTTTCGGAACGGTGCCGTCGCCGAGGGTCTCCAGCAGCGCCGTCACCGCTGCGGTGTCCCATCCGGCCAGCACGATGTCTTCGAACGGCCCGAGGTCGACGAGCTTGCCGGGCAGCAGGTCGTGGGCACCCTCGGCATCGATGGAGTCCTCGACGCGGCGGCCGTCGGCGATGTACGCGATGCGCACGGCACCGGTACCCACTGACACCCCGCAGACTCCACCCATCGACCAGACAGTCCTTCACAAATTGTGTTTCGACGCCCGATCCGGCGCCCGTACGAGCCCCCGCTCCACTCGAAGTGTACGGCGGTCAAGAAGCCCGATGCGGGCATCCCGGTAACGCTACTAAACAATCTACGATATTGTTTGGAGGGGTCTGGGGAGACTTTGGGTCGAAAAGGCGCACAGCCAGCCGACCCTGAGTCGACGACGAGGCCGTCCGGTCTCGTGGTTAACGCGATCGGTGGAGGTTTCGATGCAGACGCTCAATGCTCACGACGTGGTTCGAGTGCGAACCGTGCTGGAGAAATTCGGAAAGCTTCCGGTTCCCGTGGAGGGCATCGACGAGGCCGCCGATCTCTACGACAGCGGTCTCACCTCGCACGCCAGCGTCAACGTCATGATCGCGCTCGAGGACGAATTCGACGTCGAGTTCCCCGACACCATGCTGCAGAAGTCGACGTTCGGCAGCATCAGCGCGATCGCCGCGGCCATCGCCCAGCTGACGGACTGAGACCATGACCACCGTCTACGAGAGCTCGATCGACCAGTCGATCACCGACGTGCTGGCCGTACTGCGGACCTATGCCGACGAGGTCGACCGCGATGCCCGTTTTCCCACCGAATCGGTGGATGCGCTGCGCGACGCCGGCCTGCTCGGGGTCGGAATTCCGCGGGAGTTCGGCGGAGGCGGGGCAACACTGACCGACATCGCCCGGATCTCGCGCGCCCTCGGTGCCGAGTGTGCATCGACGGCGATGATCTTCGTGATGCATCAGTCGCAGGTGCTCAGCATCGTCCGCCACGGCAAGTCCGACGCCATGGCAGACCTGCAGCGTCGCATTGTGACCGATCGCATACTGGTGGCGTCGGCCACCACCGAGATCAACATCGGTGGCGACGTCCGTTCGAGCAGCTGTGCGGTGGAGTACGACGGAGAGCAGATCACGCTCAGCAAGAACGCACCGGTCATCTCGTACGGCGAGTACGCACAGATCGTGTTGGCGACGGCGCGGCGCAGCGTCGACAGCCCGCCGAGCGATCAGGTGCTCGTGGTGTGCGAGAAGCCCGACGTGACGCTCGTCAAGACCGGCACCTGGGACACCCTCGGCTTCCGTGGCACCTGCAGCCCCGGCTTCATGCTGGACGCACGCACCACGACGTCGAACATCCTGGGCGACAACTACGGCGATATCTCCGCTCAGACCATGCTTCCGGTTGCGCACGTGCTGTGGGGATCGGCGTGGCTCGGCATCGCCGACGCGGCTGTCACCAAGGCCCGCAAGTCGGTGCAGAAGGCCGCACGCAAGACTCCGGGAACGCCGCCGCCGAGCGCGCTTCGCCTCGCGGAGCTGATGGTGGTGCACGAGCAGTTGGTGGACACGGTGTTCGGTGCCGCAGCCAAGTTCGAGGCCGTCGCCGACAGTCCGGCCGAGCTCGGAGCCATCGGCTTCGCGCTCAAGATCAACAACGTCAAGGTCACCGCGTCGACGCTCGTCATCGACATCGTCGGCAAGGCACTCCAGATCTGCGGCATCTCCGGGTACCGACAGGACGGCGAGATGAGCATCGGCCGTCATCTTCGGGACGCGCACGGGTCCGCGATCATGGTCAGCAACGAACGCATCCTGGGGCACAACGCCCAGCTCTCCCTCGTCTACAAGGGAAAATAATGACCACCACACACTCCGCACCGGAGACAGACATCAGCGAACTCGACTCCGCCCGAGCGTCTTTTCGCGCCGAGCTGATCGACGCCGGCTTGCTGGTACCCAGCTCGATCCCCGGTTTGTACGGGCGCAGTGGCGAATTCGAGGACATCATCGAGTTCGTCGACGCCCGCGTCACCGAGGCCGGGGTCGCCGAGCACGGCCGTCAGGCCACGCGGTTCCGATTCGCTCCGGTCTTCCCCCGGGAAGCGTTCGAGCGCACCGACTACATTGCGTCTTTCCCCAACCTCACCGGTGCCATCAACACGTTCGAGGGCGACAACAAGGAACATGCAGCGTTGTTGGCGGAGAGGTCCGACGGAAAGGACTGGGATCACTTTCTGCATTCGGCGGGCACCATGCTGGTCTCGGCCGCCTGCCATCCGTCGTACTCGATGCTCACCGGCACGCTGCCCGAAGAGGGCACGCTGATGGACATCTACGGCTACTGCTTCCGGCACGAGCCCGCGGTGGATCCGGCTCGGATGCAGGCATTTCGGATGCACGAGTTCGTTCGGGTCGGCACCCCCGACGAGGCGGTCGCACACCGCGAACGCTGGGTACCGCGCGGCCTCCAGGTACTGGCAGATCTGGGACTGGAAGCCGAGGCGGTCATCGCCAACGACCCCTTCTTCGGTCGAGCCGGACGCATGCTCGCGGCGAACCAGCGCAACGAGAACCTCAAGACCGAGCTGGTCGTCAAGCTCTACGGAGATCTCGACGAGGGCACCGCGGTCGTCTCGTGCAACTGCCACCGTGATCACTTCGGGCACACCTTCGGCATCGAGACCGCCGACGGCGAACCCGCCCACAGCGCATGCGTCGGTTTCGGCATGGAACGCATCGCACTGGCGATGCTCCGCACCCACGGACTCGATCGGTCGGGCTGGCCTGCCGCACTGCGCAACTGACCGACACCGCTCCACCCGTGTACGTACACGAAGGACTCATCGAAGTGAACTTCTCCCGCACCGCGCCTCGGCGCATCGGCTCAGTTCCCGCCGAGTCCTCTTCGCGTACGGGGGGCGGCAAGTACCCGATGTGGTTCGGCCCGTCCGACTCACCGCTGTTCGGCACCGTCCACGTGCCGTCCGGCGGTCGGGCACGCGGCGGGGTCGTCCTGTGCCCGCCGCTCGGCAAGGAGCAGGTCGACTCGTATCGCGGCATGACCCTGCTGGCGCAGAAGCTCAGTGCGCAGGGACTTCTGGTGCTGCGGTTCGACTACCGCGGTACCGGCGATTCGTGGGGCGATCAGGATCAGCCCGGCGCGGTCGCACACTGGCAGCGGAGCATCGTCGAGGCCGTCGACTACGTTCGCGGTTGCGGGGTGACCGAGGTCGGCCTCGTCGGTCTGCGCGTCGGTGCCTTGTTGGCGTGTTCGGTCGCCGCCGAGTGCGGGCCGCTCACCGCGATGACGCTGTGGGATCCGGTCGTCAAGGGACGGTCGTATCTGCACGAGCAGCGCGCACTGTATTCGGTGAGCGTGACCACCGACTCCGACGCAGATCCCAGGGTGTCGATCATCGGCGCTGTGCTGCATCCGGATTCGGCCGCGGACTTCTCCGCGCTCGATGCCGCGAAGACGCAGACGGATGCGCCGGTGCTGGTCGCCACCCGCGCCGAGCGAGGCGATACCAAGCCGGTACGCAAGCTCGTCGAGGCTCTCTCGGCTCAGGAGCACACGCTGACCGCCCACGACGACTTTCTCGAGCCGAGCGATTTCGAGGTCATCATCCCGACGTCCGACATCGCGCACCTCGCGACGTGGACGGCGTCCAAGTTCCCGGCGGTACCCGCCGCCGAGCTCGAGGTGAAGCGTCGGTCGCGGTTCGTGGTCGACGGAATTCACGAGAACATCGAATACCTGGGCGACCAACAGCTTTTCGCGATTCGGTCCACCTCGGATCGATGCCGGGCCGGTGGACCGACCGTGGTGCTGTACCCCACCGCCAACGAGCACCGCGTCGGTCCGGTGCGCATGTGGGTGGAACTGGCCCGGCTCCTGCCTCGATTCGGGGTCTCCACGGTGCGTTTCGATCGACGCGGCACCGGTGAGAGCGGCAGCGTCTGCGACGGGGAGTTGACCCGGCTCTACAGCGACGAGGGCAACGAGGACGCTCTCACCGCCGTCCGACAGTCCGGCACCACCCCGGACAACGTCCTGGTGGCCGGAATGTGCTCCGGCTCCTGGTATTCCAGCTTCGCCGCCCGGGAACTGGGGGTTCGTTCCGCGGTATTGCTCAACACCCTCGACTGGACCACTCGTCGTCTCGAATTCGTCAAGCGCTCGTCGATGCACACCGAGGAAGCGGGACTGCGGGCTCGCGCACTCGATCGTCTGCATCACTGGGGTGTGGCGACCAAGAATGCACTGCAGCCGCGGATTCCGTATGCCCTGTGGATCTGGCTCGGGCGACGCGGACTGATCCAGGTTCCCGAGATCTCGCTGCGCATTCTCAGCGACCGTCAGGTGCAGACGCGAGTTCTGCTCTCCCCCAGCGACACCGCCTGGTTCGAGACCAACCGCGGCCCGGAGGGAATGCGCCGGCTCCAGCGCCGATCGTCCGTACCCACTGTCACCTCCTTCGAGTCCGGTGATCACTCGCTCTACGGTCGCGATCTGCGAGAGAACGTGCGCGCCGAACTTCTCGCGGCCACTGCTGCTGCCTTCGACATCGAGATCGCCGCACCGTCACCTCCCGTGCCGGTGGGGAAGGTTCGATTGTGAAGCACCGCGCTCCCAGGATCCTGCCACCCAAGCACGAACAGCTCGAACAGCTTCGGTGGTATCCGGTCGAACCGGCTCGGTTCGACCTGGGTCTGATGAACAGCCCGACGATGCCGGTGCAGACCGTGCCTCGGCACGATGCCGTGCACTCGGTCGACGTATCTCCGGTCGCCGAGGAGTCCACCTGGCACCCGGCACCCGAGACGGGGCCGGGATCGAAGGCGTCCGATCGCAACCTTGCGCTCAATTCGATGGCCCTGATGCTCTCGACGGCCATCACCGGCGCACTCGGCCTGCTGTTCTGGGCTGCGGCCGGCCGGCTCTATCCCGTGGCGGAGGTGGGCAGCGCGTCGGCGGTCATCACCTCCGCGGTGATGCTCTCGACGCTGTCCAATCTGAGCCTCGGTTCGATGTACGAGCGGTTCCTGCCGATCTCGGGCCGGTTGGCCAAGACGTTCATCGTGCGCGGCTACCTCACCGTCACCGCGTTCGCGTTCGTGCTCGGCGGCGGCTTCCTGCTGGTTGCGCCGGTGGACGAGATGTTCACCAACACCGCGGAGATCGTCTCGTTCCCGTTCTTCGTCGCCGTGCTCGCGGTGTTCGCGCTGCAGGATCAGACGTCGTCCGGCCTGGGCGTCGCGCGCTGGGCGGCTGCCAAGAACGTCTTCCACGCCGTCTTCAAGTTCGTCATGCTGTTGGCGCTCTTCGCAACCGAGCGCAGTACCTCGATCATTTCTGCCTGGGCGGTCCCCGCGATCGTGGCGTCGATCTTCGTCCTGCGCGCGATCATGAAGAACGTCCGCACCGAACAGCGGTACGCCGGCAAGCCGGATCTGCCGCCCCGGCGTGAGATGTGGGCCTACTTCGGCTCGGCGTACGGCATCACCGCGCTGGGATCGCTCGCTCCGCTGCTGGTGCCGATGATCGTCGTCGCCACCCTCGGCGCCGAGCAGAACGCCTACTTCTCGCTCACCTGGTCGATCGTCAGCGCTCTGTACATTCTGATCAGCGTGTTGATCGGACCGTACGTGGCCGAGGTCGCCGCCCACCCCGAACAGTTCCACCGCCTGACCAAGCGGTTCATGACCCTGGTGTGCATCGTTGCGGTGGGTGGGTCGATCTTCCTGGCCTTCTTCGCACCGTTCGGTCTGGGGTTGATCGGCCAGGGCTACCGCGACCAGGGCACCATCATCGTGCAACTGGCCGCGCTGACCATCCCGCTCTCGGTCGTCGGTTCCCTCTACGACGGTTTGGCGCGGGTCCGTCGACGCATGCGATTGGCCGTGATCGTGCAGGTCGTGGCCACCTCGATCATCATCAGCGGATCGATCGGCCTGTCGTCGTCGATGGGCATCGCGGCCGTCGGCTGGGCGTACCTCGCCGCAGAGGCGTTCGGTGCCGTCGTGCTGATCGTGCCGCTCGTGCGCTGGATCCGCGAGCTGTCCGCAGGCAGCTCCGGCGAGTCCGGTGACGACCAGGGCCCGTCGGGCTCCCCCGGACCCCGCGGGCCGATCGACGACAGCGACGCCCGTGCACCTCGATCGCGTCATCGAGAGCCTCGCCACGGCGAGCCCCGACACGCCGAACCTCGACACCGTGAACCGCCTCGCCGCGAGCCGCAGGACGGTCCGCCGCCCCTCGACGAATCGTCACCGCGTCGTATCCCTGTCCACGCCCAGCACAGGACGGCACCATGACTCAGACATATCGCGCCAGTTCGTTGGACATGCTGCGGTCCGATTCGCGCATCGTGACCGTGCTGGGACCCGCCGACTTCGGCGATCTTGCACGAGTGCAGAGCCGGGTACTGGCCCTGGCCTCGATCGGTCCTGCGACGCGGCTGGGTCTGCGCGCCGACCAATCTTCGGCGGGCTGGGTCTACGAGCCGGAGCGGGTACTCGAGCACATCGCCGAGGGACCCGCCGTCGGTCACGAGCAGTTGGCCAAGGAACTCACCGTGTTCTCGCACGCGTCCGTGCCCGAAATTCCTCTTCGACTTCGTTTGGCGGGTCGCTACCTGTTCCTCGATCTCAATCACGGTCTCGGCGACGCTCTGTTGCCGGTCGATCTGTTCGCGTACCTGGCCGACGCGCGCCCCGACGCACCGCTTCCGACGTGGGCAGACAGTGCCGTCGACGGCCATCCACTTCGAAAAGCACTGCTGCGGTGGGTCGTTCGAAATCCCAGGAACGTCGTCGACACGCTCTACGACCGCGTACGTCCCGGCTCGAAGCGCGAATCCACGGTCATGGCCGCCGCACCCGACACCGCATCGCCGACGGCTTTTCGGCCGTGGGCACCGTCCGCTGCGGTGGCCACCGTGGTGACGCCGTCGGGTACCACCGATGCGATCCGGCAGTGGCGAGAATCCCACCTGCCCGGCGCGAGTGTCAGCGCGGTGATGTGCGCGGCCGTGGCCGCGGCGTTCGCGCGCACATCGTTCTCGCTCGATCGTTCCGCAGCTTTTCTCTTCGACTGCCGCCGCTACCTTCCGCAGTCGGCGGTCGTGCTCGGTAACTTCGCTGCCGGGATCCGGTTCTCGGACATCGATCCCACCTCGGCCGGGGAGGTGCACGGGGCACTGTCCGGTGCGATCGCCAAGGGCCGTCCGATCGCTTCCGCGACGATCAGCACCATCAAGTACAAGCGCGAACACAAGGCCGTCTCCGGGGTGTTCGGCGACCGCGTCCCGGTGGATCCGAAGGTCCAGCTCATGTACTCCGATCTCGGTAGAGTCAGGCAGTTGGAGCAGATCTCCTGGGTTGCCGAGCCCGCCGACCGCGCCTTCTTCGTGATCGCCGATCCGGGCCAACCGGAGTCGGTGATGATCACGATGGAGACCATCGATTCGGTCGTGTTCGTCTCGGCGTCGTTCCACGACAATGTTTTCGACAGCCACACCGTGCAATCCGCACTCGATCTCGTAGCAGCGAACCCCCTCGCATTGCTGGCCCCTCAGGAGAAGACTGCATGACCACCGAAGCGAAGCGCCCCACGAAACCCGAAGCGAACCGGCCATCGTCGAGCACGCAGGCACCGGTGCGATCGGGCTTCGTCGCCCACGTCGCTCGTTGGGCAGGGTTGTCGGTGGTGCAGTTCGTCCTCGTCGAGTACATCGTCTCGGCCACGTGGCGCGGGCTCTACAGCTACCGGAACAACTACATCAGCGAACTCGGAATCCCGTTCTGCGGTCCCACCGGCAACTGGCCGTGCAGCCAGCTCTACGTCCTGCTCAACGCCTCGATGGTGCTGTTCGGTGTGGCGATCGCGGCAGTGGGCGCATCCTGGTACATCGTCCGCCGGATCGACGGTAGAGCCGCGTCGTTCTTCCTCGTCGCAGGCGTGGGTGCCATCACCGCAGGCGTCGTCAACCAGGGCGTGAACTACCCGATCCATTCGTTCGGTGCCACCGCGTTCTTCGTCTTCGGAAACTTCGGCCTCGTCATCGCCGGCGGGCATCGGAGTCTGCGACGCAGCATTCGCACCGTCGTGACCGCACTCGGTGCCGTCGGTCTGGCCGGATACTTCGCCTACATGAGCGGTCACGAATTCGGCCTCGGCATCGGCACCATGGAACGCATCGCCACCTATGCCCTTCTCGTGGGCATAGTCGTGCTGTCGGTCTCGCAGTTCAACGCGACGCGAGTACCGAAGAACGTCGACGAGACCGCGTGAGTCGTCACGCCGCATCGAGCCGAGAGTCCGGAGCGGGGACCGTCGAGGTTTCGCGGCTACCCGGAACCGGGCTCATCGTCGAGCCTCCACGACGGCGCTGGCCGTCCGTTCTGGCGTTCCTCATCGTCCTGGGATTGGTTGTGACCGGCACCGTGTACGGGATGACGCACCGCTCCGATCCCGGCGGCACTGCGCAGGGCACGGTCGACGCCACCTCCACGTCGTCGGCGTCCAATACGTCGGCCACCAAGCCCGGATTCACCGTCTACGACGACTTCTCGGGGACCGCGGGCGATGCGGTGGCGGACGGCCGGTGGAGTCACGATGTCGGACAGACCGGTTGGGGCAACAACGAGAAGCAGGACTACACCGATTCGACCGAGAATTCGTCTCTCGACGGCGACGGCAACATGGTCATCAAGGCCATGCGCAACGGTGATGGGTACACCTCGGCCCGAGTGACCACCAAGGACAAGTTCGAGTTCACCTACGGCCGCATCGAAGCTCGGATCAAGATGCCCGCCGGAGCAGGCCTGCATCCGGCGTTCTGGATGCTCGGCACCGACCTGGACTCCGTCGGCTGGCCGCTCTCGGGCGAGATCGACGTCATGGAGACGCTGAACCAGGCCGATCAGTACCACACCGGAATCCATGCCCCCCAACCCGATTCGTTGACGAGTCAGAAGGTCGACGCGGGCGGAATCCCGCCGGAGCCGCTGTCCGAGAACTTCCACACCTACTGGGTCGAGCGTTCACCGGGTCGCGTGACCACCGGTATCGACGGCACCACCTTGGCCACCGTCACTCCGGACGACCTGATCGGCGGCGACGACTACTGGGTCTTCGACAAGCCGTTCTTCCTGCTGTTCAACGTCGCCGTCGCCGGCGACTGGCCCGGTCCAACCGACAACTCCACGCCGTTCCCGGCGACCATGACGGTCGACTGGGTGCGGTATCGCGCCGACTGAGACTCCGCTCCACCTGCCCGTACGTGTCACCCCGAAAGGACCCACCCCGTGTTACCTCCCGCGCTCCCCAGACTCCAGTCTCCCGAATGGGACGGTGCCGTGTGGATCGGTGACATCGACCTGGAGCAGGATCTGCCGGAGTCTCTCGCCCTCGACGATTCCGACGGTTACCGCCGCGCCCGGTTGTTGATCCGACGCGGACTGGACCCGCTGGGCTTCGTCGAACTCGATGTCGTCGACGGCGCGATCGCGGCAGAAGACGCGCGACGGGCGGCCATGTCGCTCGCCCAGGTTCCGATGCCCGATGTTCTGCCCGACCCCGATCGGGCGCTGCCGCCGATCACCGTGGTGATCTGCACTCGCGACCGAGTCGACCATCTGAAGGGCGCGCTCGCGTCGGTGTCCGCTCTGGACTACCCCGACTTCGAGGTGGTCGTCGTCGACAATGCATCCCCGACCGATGCCACACAGCAGTACGTTCGCGGGCTGGACGACCCCCGTGTTCGCGTCGTGTCCGAGCCGACGGCAGGTCTGTCCAGGGCGAGGAACACGGGGTTGCGGGCGGCCCGACACGACATCGTCGCCTTCACCGACGACGACGTCGCCGTCGACGCGAGGTGGTTGCGCAGCATCGCGCGCGGCTTCGGGCGGGCCGATCGGGTCACGTGTGTGTCCGGCATCGTGCCGAGTGGGGAGATCAGAACTCAGGCGCAGGCGTATTTCGATCGTCGTGTCGGGTGGGCGAGTTCGGTGACGCCTCGGGTCTACGACCTGAAGAATCCTCCGGCCGACGTGCCGCTGTTTCCGTTCCAGGTCGGGATGTACGGGACCGGAGCCAATTTTGCGGTCGACCGCGGCCGGATGTTCGATCTGGGAGGATTCGACGAGGCACTGGGAGTGGGATCCCCGACCAACGGCGGTGAGGACCTCGACATGTTCTTCCGGGTCTTGATGGCCGGCGACAAGCTCGTGTACGAACCTGCGGCCATCGTGTGGCACCGTCACCGCGCCGATTCCGAGGCGTTGGCGGTGCAGGCGCGCGGGTACGGGCTCGGGCTCGGTGCGTGGCTGTACACGGTCGCCACCGACCGCAGATCGGCGACGCTGGCCGCCACGGTGGCCGTCCGCCGACTCGGCAGCGCAATTCGGTTGTCGGCCAAGATGAGCAAGGTCGCCTCCCCTCCCGACGATCTCGCTGCCGACCTGCCCGACGGCATCGGCCGGATGGAACTGCTGTCCATCGCCAAGGGCCCCGCGGCCATCCGGCGCAGCAGACGCGAAGGGCGCGAACGCACTCCTCTGGCGGGGGTGAGCCGTGAACCTGTCCTCGACTGATTCCGGATACCGATCCATCGCGGATCTGCGGCACAAGCTGTTCGTCCCGTCCGACTGGACCGTCGACTGGCCCGTCGGCACCACCGACTCCGCTGCAGGCACTCGGCGGCGTGCGGGTAGCCGATTGCGCTACTCCGACATCAGCGTTCTCGCCGCCCTGTCCGGTCTGGCCTCGATGATCGCGCTGCCGACGCTGGTTCGCGTCGTGCTTCTGACGGTCCTGCTGTTCTTCGGACCCGGTGCCGCGATCCTGTCGTGGGTGCGTATCCCGCGCACCGCGGTTCCTGCGGCCCTGCCGATCCTGAGCATCTCGGTGGTGACACTGATGGTGTCGGTGGCGATGTGGGGATACCGCTGGTCGCCCCGGATGTGGACGTTGTGGCTGTGTGTGGCCCTGATCGGCTCGTCGGTGTTGTGGTACCGCAAGCACGGCCGTCCCGACCTGCCGGTGTGGCTCTCGCGGGCCCGTGAGGTCGTCTCACCGTCGTCGCGAACGTCCGCCCTCGCCTCCGTGAAATTCGTCCTGACCGACCGCGAGACGTTGCGACGCAACGTTGCCGGCCTGATTCTGGCGCTGGCGTTCTTTCTGTGGCTACCGCTGTTGCCGGGTCTCGAGCGCGCGACGTACTCGCAGTTCGGACTGTTGACCGCCGGAACCGGCCCGGGACTGGTGCTGTGCATGGTTCTGATCATGGCGGCGTTCCTGATCGCGCTGCGACGTCATCAGCTGCGCACCATGCTGGTCGCCATCGGGCTGGCCATCGCGGTACAGCGATTCACCGTCACCCTCGTCACCTCCGCTCCGATCTACGACTGGACGTACAAGCACGTCGCCGTCACCGAGTTCGTGCTCGATCTGAACCGGCTGGCTCCGAGCGGCGTCGACATCTACAGCGAGTGGCCCAGTTTCTTCCTCGTCTCGGCCTGGTTCCAACACGTCAGCGGATACGACACGCTGTCTCTGGCGCACGTGTTCGCGCCGATGATCCACGTCGTGCTCGCGGCAGCCGTGTACGGACTGGCGCGGGTCATGAAGTTCGACAAACGCGCAGCGATCACGGCGGCGATGCTCGCCGAGGTTATCAACTGGGTCGGCCAGGACTACTACTCACCGCAGGCCTGGGCCCTACTGCTCGCCGTGGGCTTCCTGGCGCTGTTGATGTCCTCGTCGCTCACCCGAGCCGCGGCGTTCCTGTCGATCGTTCCGTTCGCGGCCCTGGTCCCCACGCACCAGCTGACGCCGTACTGGCTGATGGCCGTCGCCGGCGTACTGCTGGTGACGCGACGAGCCAAGCCGTGGTGGTTGATGATTCCGCTCGGCATCATCTTGCTGGGATACCTGTATCCGCGACTGCCGATCGTGGCGCCGTACGGACTTTTCCAGGGGTTCGACCCCGTGCAGAACGCCGCGAGCAACGTCGAGGCGGAGGGCGTGCTCGGCAAACAGATCACGTCACTGGTCTGCCGCGCACTGTCCGGCGGGGTGTTCGTGTTGGCGTTCGCCTCGGCGATCTACGCCTGGCGCACCAAGAAGACGTTCTGGGCACCGATGGTGATGGCGTTCGGGTCGATCATGCTGCTCGCAGGGCAGAGCTACGGCGGCGAGGCGATCTTCCGGGTGTATCTCTACGCGATCCCCGGCTGCGTACTGCTGATCACGCCGATGTTCCTCGCACTGTTCGATCGCACACCGTCCCAGGATCGCCCGTCCCGAGCCCGCAGGCTCACCGCACGGACATCGGTTGCGGTCGCCACGGCCGGGGCCCTCGGCTCCGCCGTGCTGGGCCTGCAGAGCTACTTCGGCCTGTGGCCGATCGTGCTCGAACATCGCGAACAGATCGACGACGCCCGAGCGGTGGCCGCGGCGTCGCCGTCCGGCACCTCGATCACGATGCTGTACTCCTCGGGCTACCCGGCCCGGTCGACGTCGGACTACGGACGGCTGACCGAGGCGAACGAGTACTGGGACGTACCGCTCTACGCGCTGGGCCCCGAGTACATGGAAGGCTTCCCGACGCCCGAGAAGCTGGGCCAGATCGACTACAACGCGTCGATCAGCGACACACCCACCTACATGGTCCTCACCCGTCAGTCGCTCGAGGCGATGCAGTACTACGGGTTCGTCGCCGACGATGCGGTCGCTCGTTTCCGCCAGTGGCTCGCGACCAATTCGGCGTGGTCGGTGCGGTATCAGGACGTCAACACGATCGTCTACCAGTACCGATCTCGTTGATTCGCGTCACAAACTATGACGTGAATCTCCAAACAATCTCCCAGTTGGTTTGTTTACAGCTTGACAAACCAGTCGCATCTTTTAAGCTTACTTTCAGTCAAAGGAAACAGGTTCTTGCGCTTCAGAACGATCGCGAGGCACTGTCTGTGGATGCGGCGGGGGTCGTTTCACGGAGCTCGGAGACATCTGCCCATCGCACTCGACCCATGTGGAATGGATATGTTGAATCGTCAGAATCCCCGCGTCAGTGTCGTCATCCCGACGCTCAACGAGGCCGCGAACCTTCGTCACGTCCTCCCCCTGCTCTCACACGACTACGAGCTCGTGCTGGTCGACGGTGGATCAGTCGACGGCACCATCGACGCCGCTCGCGAGATCCGCGGTGACATTCGCATCATCAAGCAGACCCGCAAGGGCAAGGGCAACGCGCTCGCCTGCGGCTTCGAGGCCGCTACCGGCGACATCATCGTCATGTTCGACGCCGATGGCTCCGCCGATGCTGCCGAGATCCCGCGCTTCGTCGACGCCTTGATCGCCGGTGCCGACTTCGCCAAGGGCAGCCGGTTCTGCGAAGGCGGCGGAAGCCACGACATCACGCCGCTGCGCCGCGCAGGCAACGGTGGACTGCACCTCGTGGCCAACACGCTCTTCGGAACTCGCTTCTCGGATCTCTGCTACGGCTACAACGCCTTCTGGCGCGATCTGGTGCCGGTCCTCGACCTGCCCGTCGTCGATCAGCCGGGTGCCGAGGGCATGATGCTCTGGGGCGACGGTTTCGAGATCGAGACCATCATCAACTGCCGCTTCGCCGAGGCGTCCGTGCGCATCGAAGAGGTGCCGAGCGTCGAGTTGGCTCGCATCTACGGTCAGAGCAACCTGCGGACCTTCTCCGACGGCTTCCGGGTGCTGCGCACTCTGATGACCGAACGCATGCGTGCCCGCAGGATCAAGCGCAAGTCCATCGTTCGCCCGTTGCGGGAGTCGATCGACGCCCGTACCGACATGGACCTCGAGTTCGAGGCTCTGGAGTCGTACAACGAGGTTCTCGAACTTCGCGAGAAGACGGCGTGAGTCTGCCGACTTCCTCGGTAGTCATCTGCGCATACACGTTGGCTCGATGGTCCGAACTCCGGACCGCCGTGACGGCAGTCCTCGACCAGGATGTGCCTGCCGACGAACTGATCATCGTCATCGATCACAATGCGCAACTGGCGGAGCGGGCACACGACGAGTTCTCGCCGCTGCACCGGACCGTGAACGTGGTGGAGAACAACCACCCTCGCGGCCTCTCCGGAGCGCGCAACACCTCGCTCGATCTCGCGACCGGTGAGATCGTCGTCTTCCTGGACGACGACGCCTCACCGCGCACCACGGAATGGCTCGGAGCCATTCTGTCCCATTACTCGGATGATGCCGTGTACGCCGTTGGGGGCTCTGCATACCCGGTATGGCCGGACAAGCGTCCGGCCTTCTTACCGGCCGAGGTAGTGGGTGAACCCGGCGAACTCGATTGGGTCGTCGGGTGCACCTACCGCGGGCAGCCGACGGAAACCGCTCAGGTCCGCAATCTCATGGGCGCGAACATGTCGTTCCGCCGTGAGCCCGTCGTCGCACTCGGCGGATTCGTCTCCGGCATCGGCCGGATCGGACGCGTCCCGCTCGGCTGCGAGGAGACGGAGCTGTGCATCCGTCTGCGCCAGACGCATCCCGATGCGCAGATCGTGTTCGATCCCTCGATCGTCGTCGATCACACGGTCAGTGCAGACCGCACTCGTCCGCGCTATCTCATCACGCGCAGCTACGCCGAGGGCGTGTCCAAGGCCGCCATCGCCCGGTTGATCGGGTCCGAGGACGCCCTGTCCTCGGAGCGGGCCTACACCGCCAAGATTCTGCCTCGCGCGGTCGGCAGAGAGACCAGCGCCGCTGCGCGCGGCAACCCGGTGCGTGCCTGGGGCGCGATGGCCGTGGTGGCAAGTGTTGGCGCGGCCGGAATCGGCTATGCCCGAGGAAAACTCAGCCCGAGCCGCTAGCGGCACGTGCACAGCTTGGGCCATGGACTGAATTCGTAGTCCACTACGAGCTTCCGCTCACGACCTTCGGCGCCACCGAGGCCCGCTCCATGGAGTTCAGCGCGCGCACATGTCCCCGCGGTGCACTCGCGCCACGACTGATGAGAGTCAGCGTGCGAGGTTCGTTCGGTGCCAGGTGGAACCACGAGTCGGACACCTCGAAGCCGTCGATGTCGACGCAGACGTACTGCGCCGGCCAGTCGGACCGGACTGTCAGTTCCCATGTCCCAGAATCCGTTTCGACGACATCCGCGGTCAATCCCACCGTGTTCTGACGGCTCTGCGCACCGACGAGAGCGGTGGTTCGCGTCACCTCGACGCCGTTGTCGTCCAGGAACAGGACGGTGACGGCGGAGTAGGTTCGGCTACCGAAGCGGTAGGCATGGTTGCCGTCGGTGAAGGTGCCGACGATGGAATCCACCGTCAGTGCGATGGATCCATTCGCCGGGGCGCTCACCGTGCGCTCGAACTCGTGGCTGCCGCGCAAGGCGTGCAACACCACTCGAATACTGCCCGAGCGCGCCGGTCCGTCGTTGACCAGTTCCACCGAGTAGCCGTCGAGTCCGTTGTCGGACAACAGCAGTGCCACCGGGGCGCTGGACCGCGCCAACGCGTAGAAGGGTGCCTTGGGCACACCGGCGGTGTCGACGATGCCCCAGCCTGCGCCGGGCACCGTGTCGCGCAACGTCAGAACCAGGGCTCCGGCGCACCCCGAGGATGCTCGACGCCAGTGGCCGAACGCTTCGGTGAACGCTTCGACGACCGCCGCCCTACCGTAATCGAGGTACAGCTCGGCGTCGTCCCGCCGGATCAGGTGTGGATCGACGCCGAAGATCGTACGTACGTAGTGATCTCGCACGTCTTCGAAGTCCCAGGACGAGCCACGGTCACGTGGGACGGCGGCCTTCCAGTCCGGGTGGTGCCCGGCGACGGCCGCGGACCCGAAGAACTTCTCCACCTGCGCCCGTTCCGGGGGAACGGCAAAGGCCAGGCACTCTGCCGCGAAACGCACTCCGGCAGTTCGGATATCGGACAGTGGGCGCAGGTATCCGCCCACCCCGAAGTAGTGCGCGATGCCGTCACCCACATGGGTGTGCAATTCCCCCTGAGCGCTGGACGGGCTCGATGTCACATACGCCACAGCGGGCAGGCGATCTGCCAGAAAATCAGGAACAATGCTGTCCAGCATCTCCATTCGTTGATCCTCGGCTGCGAGACCCAACATCGTGGGTTGCTGCTGAGTCTCACTTCCGCCGCTGACGACCATCAGGGCGGGGTTGGCGGAGACGATGTCGGCGAACGCGTCGAGCTCGCGGGTGACTGCCGCGGTGTACGTGTCGTCGGTGGGCGGGTCGATGGTGCCGAACATGACGTCCTGCCACACCATGATGCCCAGTTCTGCACACAGGGACCAGAATTCGGGCTGCTCGTACACCAGGGTGCCGACGATGCGCACCATGTTCAGGCCCGCCGATCGGAGCTGCTCGAGAGCAGCCCGCAGATCGGCCTCCGGCGACCACAGCCGCACCGGGTCCAGCGGGGTCCACGTTCCTCCGCGGCAGAAGATGTTCTCGCCGTTGACCGTCAGTACTGCGCCGCCTGCAGTACGGTCCAGCTCGATCGTGCGAAACCCGACGAATCCCATGGGATGGACGATGCCGTCCACCTCGAGTGCGACGCGATACGTTCGCGGTCGGCCGTGCGTGTGCGGCCACCAGAGTTCGACGTCGGGCAACGTCACCGCCCGGTCGATGCGCTCGACGGTTCCGAGCTCGAAGGCCCTGTCGTCGATCAGAATTCGAGCCACCCCGGGAGCATCCAGGTCGGCGCGCAGTGTGACGTCGCCGTCCGTACCCGATACCGCCGTCCTCAGGTCGACGCGACGAACGTCCGGGATCACCGTCATGGACACCGGACGCCACGGCCCGACGGGTACCGGTAAGGGCCCGTACACGGGTGCGCGACCGAGCATCGTCGTCCGCTCGTGTCGCAGCCCCTGCGCGGCGATCAGTGACGATCGCCACCGACCGCGGGGGCGTCGAGACTTCAGATGTGCTGCCAGCGATTCGACGTGGACGGCGATAGCGACGGTGTCACCACAGTCCGTCAGATCGAGAGTCTCGGGAACGAACATCGACGCCACGGTTCTGCGCTGGACACCATCGATCCAGATCTGCGCACGGGTCGCGATGCCATCGAATCTCACTCGAACCCGGCGATGACCACCGGTGGGGACGTCGGCGACGAACCACCAGTCGTGATCGTCCGGATTCACCGCGAGTGAGTCTCCGAGCGCGCCGGCAACCGTGCCCGGCACCACTGCGTCGACCCAGTCGAGATCCTCGCGTAGGTTGGCGGGGTGAAGAACGGAACCGGCGTCGGTTCGGGCCAGCCGCCACCGAGCGCCGTCGAGCAGATCGATCACGCGCCCAATGCACCTGCAACGATGTCCATGGCGGCCGTCCAGTTCTTGCTCATCTCGATCAGCGGCTCGTCGAGCACCACATCCCGGCCACGTGCGGCGCGCGCCATCCGGAATTGAACGGCCTTGGCACCGGAGGCGGCGTCGAGGAAGTGCGGCGCTGCGGCGGCGGCTCCCGTCACGCCACGACCTTCGAGGTAGTGCACGTAGTTCGCCGCCAGTTCTGCCGTGGCACCGAACTGCCGGAGCAGGCCGAACGACCACAGGTGGAATGCGTCGGGCCCTGCGGTCTGCACGAGCGGGATGTCGGCGATGATGCGGCGAGCCAGCGCGTCGACGGGGTTGCCCGGAGCGCGGCGTGCCAGGTGTGCGCGAGCGACATCGAGGTCACGGTCACCGAAACCGGCGTCGAGAACCGTGGAGTCCACCTTGATCTGCTCGACGTACGGCAGCAACACCTCGGCGTGCGGTTCCGGAGCGAGATTGAAGATCCCGTCGAAATCGGCCCCGGTGAGCTCGAAGTAGCCGCGATTGTGGAAGTAGCCCATCACCTTGCCGTCGCGATCGACGAGATTCGGCACGATGGTGGTCTTGGTGTGCTGGTTGCGGTAGCTGGTCCCCGCGGTGTCGGGCAGCCAGAAGCCGTCGACCTCCACGGTGACGTGGATGCCGTCTTCCAGGCCTTCGACGACATGCTCGAGCACAGGACGCCACACGTTCATCTCGGCGACGCCGATGCCGTACAGGGTGCGCAGGTCCTCGGGCGCGATCTTCACGAAGTCCCACTGTCTCCCGTCGCAGCCGGCGCTCAGCACGAAGGCGAGAGCGGGTGTGGGATCTGCACCGAACGAGTGCAGAACTTCGATCCACAGGTCGACGTAACAGTTGGTTTCGGTCCAGATGCGGTCGTGATTGTGTATCGGGTGTGGTCGGTAACCGATGGGGTCGAGTTCCAGGACTCGTAGGCTGGTCCCGAGCCTGTCCAGCACTGCATCGTTCGACATGAAGCCTCTCCTACCGGATCGAATGTCGGACGGTCCCCGAGCCGCATTTGTCCGTATTGCCTGTATCCAGGCCCCTAATGCTAACGAATCGGTTTGTTCTTCGCACTCGATCGGACGGTAGGATTGTTTTTGCCCGCACGAACTACTTCCAGGGCCACCATCTCGACAGCAGTGACATCTGCCCCCGGTAACGGGGGCAGTCACAGAGCGAGCAGTCGGTTCCGCGCCGGTAATGCTGGTGCGCAGCCTGTTCGTGATGACACTTGCATACTGGCTCTGAGCTGGGCACATGCCGAGTGTAGACAACACCTGACACATCCACGCCCATCTCGGGCACGCAATAGGAGGCACGAGCACGATGCGCCGATTCGCATCCAGCGCAGCGCTGGTCATCGGCTGGGCTCTGCTCGCAGTCGTCTTCGGAATGCTCCTCGTTCGCCAGATTGGTGTGACCGAGATCACTTTTGTTGCGTTCGTCGTCGGGGCTCCGTACCTCGGTGTCGCCTCGATCGCCGCCGTGATCCTGTTCGCCGCAGCGCGCTCCCGCATCGGGTCGGCCGTCGCAGTACTGATCACCGTTGCCGTCGTCGGCGTTCAGGTGCCGATGTACCTGTCCGACGGCCCGGACAACACCGGACCCGAATTGTCGGTCCTGACGATCAACGTCGCACACGGCGACGCCGACGCAGCGTCCATCGTCGACGCGGTGCGCACCCACGACGTCGACATTCTCGCGGTCCAGGAACTGACCCCGGAAGAAGTGACCGATCTGCAGGCCGCCGGCATCGACGACCTCCTGCCGTTCTCCTTCACTGCTGCCCTACCGGTGGCCGATGGCACCGGGCTGTGGAGCCGCACCCCGCTGACCGACGGCACCCGCCTCGACAACTTCGGATTCGTACCGGTCCAGGCGAAGACCACCGTCGACGGGCAGGATCTGACCGTCGTCTCCTTCCACGCGATGTCGCCTGCCACACCGCGCCACACCACCGAGTGGGACGCCGACCTGGCCAGGATGCGGTCCATCATGGAGACCTATCAGGGCACGGTGCTCGTCGCGGGCGACTTCAACGCCACCAACGACCACCGGCAGTTCCGCACCTTGGCATCGTCCCCGTTCTCCGACGCGGCAGACGGGGCAGGTGCGGGCCTGTTCCGCACGTTCCCGTCGGAGCGTCCGCTCGCGCGGCTGGACCATGTGGTGACGAGCGAGAACGTCCGCGCACGGTCGGTCGAGCCGTTGGCGATCCCGGACAGCGATCACCTGGCGGTTCTCGCGGAGTTGCAGCTGCCCTGATCCGGGCGGGCACCGACGCGAGCTAGAAGCGCGGCAACTCGATCACCGGCGCCGGAGGCAGCTGGATCTGCGGCAGCTGAATCTGCGGCAGGCCGGGGATCAGCGGCGCCGGGGCGGGAGCAGGCGCGGGTTCAGCGGGCGGCACGTATTCCGGCTCGGAGTAGGTGCGAGCCGGGGCCTGAGCGGCCTCGGTGGTCGGCGGCACGGTGGTGGTCGGCGGCGCTGTGGTGGGTGGCGCGGTCGTCCTCGGCGTCGTGGGCACTGCAGTGGCAGGTGCGCTCGTCTCGGCCGGTGCACTAGTCGGTTCCGTCGAACTGCCGCCGTAACCGAGGGACAACCCGAGTGCAGCGATGGCGACGAGGCCACCTGCGACGAGTACCGCGCCGCGGACCTTGCGCTTGGAGTCGGCAGGCTTGTCGGCAGCGGGCTCGGGGCTCAACCAATCGGGAGCCCCGGTCAGCGATGCGGGGTCGGACGGAGACTGTCGAACGCCCGGTTGTTGGCTCGGTCGACGCGGTGCGTCGGCCACCGGAGTCGCGAGCAGCGCCGCACCGCGTGCGGCCACCGATTCCGGGTTCGCCGGGGTGACGACGGGAAGGCCGATCCACGCACTGAGAATCGACTCCACCAGTGGAATGCGTGCCCCGCCGCCGATGAGGAAGAGGGCGTCGACGTGCTTGGGTGAACGACCGATCACGTCACGTACCAACCGCGCCGAGTACTCGATGGGAACGGTCACCAGAGACTCGAACGACTCACGCGAGATCAGGATCACGCCGCCGTCACCGGGCAGGCACACCGCGCCGCTGGTCGAGAGCTGTTCCTTGGCCACGCGGCACCGCGCGGTGAACTCGCTCAGTTCCTGGTTGTCGGCGATGTCGACGCCCTGCTTGGCGAGCTGATTGTCCGAGATGAGGCGATCGAAGTCGTCGCCGCTGATGTCGATGGTGCGCTCGGCGAGCAGAACCTGCCCGGTACCGCGGTCGATGACGCTGATCGTCAATCCGGAGCTGCCGAGATCGTAGAGAGCGATGGTGCCGAAGTGCCCCAGCTCGCCCGACGCCTCGAGGTACTGCAAGGCCGCGCGCGCCTCGGGAACCAGTCGGTAGTTGTAGAGGCGCTGACTCGCCATCGCCTGCTGGATCTCGCCGAACTGCTGCTGGTCCCGATACGCGACGCCTGTCGCTTGCACCGGTCCGCCGTCGCCCGGCTGCGAGAGCACGACGCCGATCGATTCGGCGGCCAATTCCTCCGCGCGGTCCCAGTAGGCGTCGACGGTGTCGTGGTGGAAATCGAGGCGACCCGAATCCTGAGGGCGCGCGTCGGGACGAGCCATGCGCACGGCACTGGCCCCCACCGACACACCGAGAACTTCGGTCATTACCCGCCTTCGGTCGACTTCCCCGTGAACACACGCCGAGACTCGATGTCACGAACGAGTCTCGATCCCCCCTACCAATGGCTCACTGTAGCGCGTCCCGCGGTGCACAGTGCGGGACCCGACCACAGCACTAGGGTTGCGGGCATGCGCGTTCTGTTCGTCTGCACCGGGAACATCTGTCGATCGCCCACAGCCGAGCGACTTGCGGCCGCATTCGCGCGCGAGGGTGGCTTCGAGCTGACCGCGAGCAGCGCCGGAACGCAGGGCTTGACCGGACACGCCATGGACCCGACGGCCGCGACGGTGCTGACGCAGCTCGGTGGCGATCCGGACGGTTTTGTTGCCCGACGCCTCACGCCTGCGATCGCTGCCGACGCCGACCTGGTTCTGACGATGACGGCGGCCCATCGCGATGCCGTCCTGGCACTTGCACCGCGGCAGATGCGTCGCACCTTCACGCTGCTCGAGGCGTCCGGTCTCGCGGCCGCGTCGGGTGCGCAGTCCATCGCGACCCTGGCCGACGCACGGGCGGTGCACCGGGTCGACACCCTCGACATCGGCGATCCGTATCGGCGCGATCACTCGGTGTACGAGCAGGCCGGGGAGTTGATCGCGCAGACACTGCCCCATGTTCTGCGGTTGTCGACGCAGTGAACGTCCACCTCTCGCCGCGTCGCTCCCTGAGGTAACGTTCTCGCATCATTGCCGACCATCCGGGTCCGGCCACGGCGTTAGGGTCTGTGCATGCGCGACAAGGTCATCGCGTCGGCAGCAGTGGCGAGCGCCGGAGTGGCAGTCGCAGTCGGCTTGACCATCGGCGCTCTCGGCGGCGCGTTCGACGACACGAGCCAGACCGTTCGCCCTCCCGCCCTGAAGTCGGACAGCCTGAGTTCGGTCGAGGCGACGCCGAGCTCGACGATCGTCATCGTCCCGCCGTCGCCCACCTGGCAGGTCGCAGTACCCACCACCGCTCGCCCCACGACGACCACTCCGGATCGCCCCGAGA
This sequence comes from Rhodococcus sp. 14-2483-1-2, assembly GCF_002259405.1. Lineage (GTDB taxonomy): Bacteria > Actinomycetota > Actinomycetes > Mycobacteriales > Mycobacteriaceae > Rhodococcoides. Next base: position 205,816 of record NZ_NPFW01000007.1, read on the forward strand.
CCACGACGCGAAGCCCGCGCCGAACCCCGTCCTCGGACCGGACGACCACCACCACCGCCGCCGCGAACGATTCGGACGACGAGAGCACCACCACCGAGTCCGAATCCGACTCCGGGCGTTAGACACCGACCGGGTGTTCTCAGCCGGACTTCGTCAATGTCGTGTTGTCCCCGATTCGCAACGCGGCCACCAGCTCTCGGTAGAGCGAGTCGGTGTTCATGAGTTCGGAGTGCGTGCCCCTGGCGCGGACCACTCCGTCCTCCATCACGAGGATCGTGTCGGCGTCGAGCACGGTGGACAACCTGTGCGCGATGGTCACGACGGCGGAGTCGGTCGCGATCGATCGGATCACCTCGTGGATTGCCGCCTCGGTTCGGCCGTCGACCTGAGCCGTGGCCTCGTCGAGCAGAAGGATCTCCGGACGACGAACGATCGCCCTGGCCAACGCAATTCGTTGACGCTGCCCACCGGAAACGGTCGATCCGATCAGGTCGGTGTCCAACCCTTCGTCCAGGGCGCGGATCGCCGAGTCCAGATGTACCGACTCGAGCGCCGACCAGATGTCGTCTTCGCTGGCATCGGGATGGCTGAACAGTAGGTTCTCGCGGATCGATCCGGGGAGCACCGGCGTCTCCTGCTCCACGTACGACAACCGGGCTCGCACCTCGTCGATGGTCAGCTCGTCGTATGGAGTGCCGCCGAGCCGGATCTCGCCGGCCTCGGGCGTCAGGAAACGCAGGATCAACGAGAAGACGCTGGTCTTGCCTGCTCCGGACGGGCCGACGATCGCGGTGTGCCCACGCGCGGGCACCTCGAGGTCCATACCGCGCACGGCCGGCTCCCTGCCCGGCGCGTATCGGGCTGTGACGCTGCGGAATTCGAGAGCCGGAGCGGGCGCTTCGGTCTTCACCGAACGCGTGGGACCCGTCTCGCCTTTTTCGGTGACCAGATCGTCGATCTGGCGAATACGGGCAGCCGCCGCCATTCCGGCCTGCAGTGCGGTGATGTTCGTGGCCAGCGTGGACACCGGCCCCATCACCTGGAATGCGTACAGCAGAAACGCGATCAGGCTGGACACGGCCAATGCCCCGGTACTGACGCGGTAGCCGCCGAGACCGAGGATGCCGATGATCGCCAACTGCACTCCGCCCCCGGCGAACGTCCATGCCAGCGCGGAGATCTTGACCGCCCTGACGCTGTGCTGGGCGGAGATTCGCGCCTCGGCGATGACTCGCTCCGATTCGCGGGCCTCGGCTCTGCTGGACTTGACGGTACGAATCGCCCGCAGCGTGCCGTCGAGAATTCCACCGAGGCGGCCCACCGCTTCCTGGGATTGCCGCTGTGCGACGGCGATAGGAGGCATCAGGCGCGCGAACAACACCGCGATCGCAATGATGGCCGAGGCGATCGCGCCGAGCAGCACCAGATCGAGCACGGCCATGAGAATCAGTGCACCGACGAGGCCGACGACACTGTTGACTATGGCCACCAAGGCATTCGACGTGGCCTCGCGCAGCAGCACGGTGTCGGAGGTGACCCGGGTGACGAGTTCTCCGGTGGGCCGAGTGCCGAGACTTCCCACCGTGGCACCGAAATACTTGCGCACTATCGATTTGCGGGCGTCCAGGACCACGCGTTCGGCCAGCACCCCCAGCACGATCCACTGCAGATACAGAACCAGCGAACCCACCACGAGCAGACTCACCAGGATCAGCACCGGCCGTATCAGGGACGCGTCGGTGCCGAGGCCGTCGAGCACTCCTTTGGCCACCATCGGGGTAGCCAAAGCGGCTCCGGTTCCGATCAGGCCGAGTGTCAGCCCCAGCGACAGTGTCCGACGGTGCGGCCGGACGAACTGCCACAGCACGCGCAGATTCGGGACAGTTATCTTCTTCTTCTCCGCTGTAGCGATCTGCACGTCGACCATGGCACCAGTGTGCCGGACAGGGAGGTCAGGGCGGTCGTTCTAGGTCGCGTCCCAGATCATGTGCACGGTCGTACCGTTCTGGTCCGAGGTCACTGCGGCGCTGTCGGCAAGCGCCCGCATCAGAGGCACACCCCGCCCGCGGTTGGGGTCGGAGTTGTGCGACGCCCAATCCCCGCGATCGGTCACCTTCACCTCTATTCGACCCTCCACGGCACGCGAGATCCGGATGTCGAGTGTTCCGCGATCGGTGTGGTCTCGATACGCGTGCTCGACGCTGTTCGCTATTGCCTCGTACGTGGCCAACACCACGTCGTACGCACGATCGGGGTCGACGCCCACTTTGCCCAACCAGTCACCGAGCTCACGACGAAGCTCCGACGCTCGATCGGCGTCGGCAGGTTCGCCGGTGAACAGCAGTTCTTCCATTCGCGCACCTGCCGTCGAGATCGAACTGTCGGTACGTGAGTCGTCACCTCCGAAGAGAGTCGCCATCATGAATCCCGTCTACCCAAAAGTTCAGGATCTACCCTTACGAAGTGCAACGAATGCTTCGTCGACCGTTGCATAGATTCCGAACACCTCGTCCAGACCGACGAGAGTGAGGGGACGACCGGTGGCCGGACCATCCGCGACCACCGCAAACCCGGCGTCGCCGCCGAGTTGCTGATGTGTCGACGCCAACAGAGACATGCCGGCGGAGGCGAGAAATCCCACATCACTGAGGTCGATCACCACAGCCGAGGGCGATTTCTCGAGGACGAGAGCAACCGACTCGGACAGATCGGGAGCAGTCACCAGATCCAGTTCACCGGACACCGCCAGAACCACGTCCTGATCACGCCATTCCACAATCACATCGAAGTGCTGGGGCCCGAGGCCCGTGTCGTCCGCAGTCACATGCCGACTTTACCCCGGCCCACCCCGGCCGACTTTCTTCCACTCGGCCGAGTTGCTCGACTCCCACTAGGCTCGCTCCGGTGATCGAGGGACTGCAGCAAGCGGACCGTCGTCGTTCGGTCGGCGAATACGTCGCGGTCACGGTCGGCGGCGCTGTCGGTGCGGCGTTGCGGTACGAGGTCTGGACGTGGCGGGCAACGCCGAGGTGGCTGTTGATGAGCACCTTCGGCGTCAACGTGTTCGGTTGTCTTGTCGTCGGCGCTGCCCTGGGCTACCTGTGGGGACGGCACGCCCCGGTTGCCCGAGCCGGACTCTTCGGGCTGGCGTGCGGTTTCACCACGTTCGGCCTGTACGCGTTCCAGGCCGTGACGCATCGCGGTGCCTGGAATTCGGTGATGTATCTGGTGGGAACGCCGGTGATCGCGTTGATCGCCATGGCACTCGGCGCGGCGATCACCACGCCGAGATCGAGCAGCGCTCGATGACGACCATGCTCCTGGTGGCCGCCGGAGGCGGGCTCGCCGCGCTCGGGCAGTTCGTGTTCTCGCACGCGATCAGGTCTCGGCGACGGTTGTCCGCGCTCAACCTGGTGGCGTGCGCGGCGTTGGGGTTGGTGTTCGCCCTCGATCCACCGGACCGGCTTCGTTCGCTCGTGGGCATCGGATTTCTGGCGTCGGTGGCTCCGATGGCCACGGTGGTGCTGGCTACGCTTCGGCTCACTCGCGACCAGCAGTACCGCAGCGCCGCAGCGTTCTTTGCTGCGAACGTGGTGGGCGGTATCGCCGCGGTGATGTTCGGATTCCTGGCGTGGAAGTCCGGTATCACGCTCTATCACAAGATCTTCTGACTCGGCTCCGTCAGTCGCTCGCCGAGTCCTCGCACGGCCCCTGCACTCCGGCCTTGACGAATCCCGCGAGCTGATAGAGGTAGGTGAACTCCCATTCGACGAGGGAGAAGTCGTAGGTGCGTGGCGTCGGACGCATGGTGACGGTTCCGTCGAAGCACTGATCGAAGATGTAGCGGGCGCGCGGTAGGTGATATCGCCACGTGACGACGATGACGTGGTTCCACCCGCGTTCGCGGGCGAGTTCCTCGGTGAAGATCGCCTCTCCGCGCGTGGTCGACGGCACCGGCGGAATGCACAGCACCTCGAACTTCTGTGACGATGTGGCGCACGCCTTCTTCATCGTCGAGTCACCGGACCCGTAGGGATCGGAGAGCACCACCGTCTTCGCCAGACCCTGCTCGGCGAGCGAGATTCCGTAGGCCTCGCGGCCGTCGTGTTCGCCGCCCAGTACGACGATGGCGTCGGCCGTGGTCAGCGGATCGACGCGGGCCTTGGTGAATGCGACATAGCCACCGACACCGATCGCGGACACCAGGACAACGGGGATCGCGAAGGCCAGAAACAGCAGTAAGCGTCCGCGGAACACCTCACCAGGTTAGGGAAGGTGTACCGCGGGCGCGCGGTCAGAGACTCGAATCACTCACTCGGCTGCGGCACGTTGACGTTGCAGTCCGTGACCTCCGGGTTGACTCCGAAGTAGTTGAGCGGTCCTGCGACGACGGTGAGGGCGATGGTGCCCGCTCCGGCGCAGTTCTCGGGTGCGCTCTCGAAGTCTCCGCGCTGGTACGACGCGAATGCGCCGATGATCAGCCAGACGAGAACGATCAACGTTACGAACCTCATGGTGCCCCCTCGATCGGTCAGCCGCCGTTCGGCTGTCGGGAGCCAGGTATGTCCGATTGTTGCAGTCTTCAAACCATCATTGGTCGTTCTGCCTCGACAGAGTCTGCGACAGATAGTCACTGAGCGCCTGTTCCTGGACGCGATCGAGGGCGCGGGCCAGCTCCGCCTGCGCAGATTTCATCGCCAGGCTGCGCATCTTCTCGAACATCTCGGTGGTCTCGGCCACCTCCCCCGACTTGGGGAGCCAACCCGGGCCGTGTTGCGCGATCAAGTGGTCGGTCACGCTCCCCACCATCGACTCGGCGATGGCGTTCATCTTCGACGCGGTCCTCTCGTGTTGATCGAGCAGTTGCTCCAGCGTGAAGCCGTACTGACTCAGATCGACGAAGACTTCGAGGAGAGTGGGGTCGAGAATCTCGCACTGGTCGCCGTCGATCCTGATCAGTTTCGCCTCGATCAGTCGGGCAACGATGGCGTCGTTGTCCTCGCCGAGAAATTGGGCGATCAGTTCGAGGGGAATGACCGTGGTCTCTTCCGACGACCATTTACGGGTCACGATCTCCTGAAGGCCCAGGATCTCACCGAGGTCCTTGCCCTGCTCCCAGCCCGAGAGGAAATCGGCGATGTGCACCGAGGTGAAACCTCGCTGCAGCAGCGAATCGATCACCTTCAGCCGCGTCAGGTGATCGTCGCCGTAGATACCGACTCGGCCGCGGAGTGTGGGCGGCGGAAGCAGTCCACGCTCCTGGTACGCCCGCACGTTACGAGTGGTCGTCTTGGCCTCTCGAGCCAAGTCGTCGATTCGATACTCCACCGATCTCCCTACCTCCGCCGCGCGTCGACCCACAGGATATACGTCGACGACGCGGCGGAAGGTGGACCCGAACCCGAACGTCATCGCGACGGAAGCATGCTCTCGGCGGCCCGTAGCGGTTCCCGCGGCCGTTCGAAGCGGCCCGGGACCATCGTGAAATCGCCCTGCTCGACGCCTCTGAGCTGGTTGACGTACTGGGTGGCGAAACCGGGGAACATGGTTGCGTTGAAGCCGTCCTCGGTGAGATACCAACTGCTGCAACCCGAATTCCAGGTCGTCTTGGCCAGCTTGCGCTGCATCTCCTCGTTGTACGCATCCTGAACGTCCTGGCGCACGTCGGCGCTGTGCAGATTGCCGTCGAGAACCAGGGAGATCGCCTCGACGAGGTAGTCGATCTGGGCCTCCATGTACACCAGGGCGGAGCTGTGCCCTGGTCCGGAGTTCGGGCCGAAGGTGAAGTACATGTTCGGGTAGCCCGACACAGCGATGCTCTTGTACGCCTTGGCCCCTGCGCTCCACTCGTCGGCCAGCACCCGACCGTCGCGCCCGGTGATCGGGATGGGCGTCCCGGTGTTGGACACGTCGAATCCGGTGGCGAACACGATGGCGTCGAACTGATGCTCGATGCCTTCCACGGTGCGAATGCCCTTGGGCGAGAGCGTTGCGATCGGCCACGTGACCAGCGTGCAGTTCGGCTTCTGCAATGCCGGGTAGTAATCGCTGGTCATCAACAGTCGCTTGCAGCCGGCCCTGAACCGCGGAGTCAGCTGACGCCGCAGCCATGGATCGCGAACCTGACGCCGCAGATGGGCGCGACCGACCAGTTCGACGATGCGGGTCAGCGGGGTCTTCCAGACGACACCGAGGGCGACGGACTCGTGGCCCCAGAACCACAGCGAACGCGCGATGGTCTGAGCCTGCGGGTACCGAGCGTATCGACGCTTGGTGCCGCCCTGTGTCTTTCGGTTCACTCTCGGCAGCGTCCAACCGGGCGTGCGCTGAAACACCTTCACCGTGTCGGCGATCTTCACCAGTTCCGGAACGATCTGCACCGCGCTCGCCCCGGTTCCGACCACGGCGACCTTCTTACCCTCGAAGTCGTAGTCGTGATCCCACCGAGCACTGTGGATCTTGTGCCCCTCGTAGGTGTCGATGCCCCGGATGTTCGGCAGGCTGGCATTGGCGAGCGGCCCCGACGCCATCACCACCGTGCGCGCTCGAACATCGGGGTGCCCGTCGATGCTCAGGTGCCAATGCCCGGCCGCCTCGTTCCAGATGATGTCGACCACATTGTGCCCGAATCGAATACGCGACTCGATGTCGAACTCGTCCACCATCGTGTGGATGTAGTCGAGAATCTCACCGCTACCGGAGTAGGTGTGCGACCAGTTCGGATTCGGCGCGAAGCTGTACGAGTACAACCTGGACGGGATGTCGCAGGCTGCACCCGGATAGGTGTTGTCGCGCCACGTTCCCCCGACCGCACTACCGCGTTCGAGGATGACGAAGTTGTCGATACCTTTGTTGCGCAGTCGGATAGCGGAACCTATTCCGGCGAAACCTGCACCGACGATCACCGCGTCGAGGACACCTTCGCGCGCATCGAGCTCGCTCATGCGACGGGCTCGTAGGTCAGTTCCTTGGCCCAGGTCGGCTCGGAATTGAGAGTCTTGCTCGGGTACCGGCGAGTGAGCTTCACCAGGCCGTCCGCCAGGAGGTGATACGGGTGCTTGCGATTGATGACGATGCTGCCGTGCCACTGCACTATTCGGTACATCGGCACACGCAGTGCCTCGGGGCTACGCTGCCCGACACTGCGGAATCGCTTCATCGCGGTGTACAGGCGCTCCTCGTCGACGCCCATCTCGACGATGTTGTCGCGCATCTTGTTCAGCAGCGGGATGTACCGCAGCGTGCCGACGATGAGGGCCGGGTTCATCCATGCACCGACGGTGTCGACCAGAATCTTGCGCATCCGCGAATGCCCGAGAAGCTCGATCACGGCGAAATCGACTGCCAAATGCCGTGATTCGTCGGAGTTGATCTTCTTGAAGACTGCCTGACACACCGGATCGTCGATCTCGTCCATGATGAACTTGACCAACGCACCGTCCAGCGCGACCTCGAGCATGGGAATCACGGTTCCCAGCACGGCCAGAGACAACCCGTCCGAGTGCTTGTCGAGCCAGTCGATGACGAGCTTGACGTTGATGTTGGGCTCGGGCATCTCGTCACCGTCGAGCATGCCCCAGCGTCGCATGAGAGCGAGCTCGGCATTGGCGTGCTTCTGTTCTTCGGCGTGGAAGTAGCGGTAGATCTCTGCCAGCGTCTCGTTCGGGGCCTTGAGCGCCATGGCCGCGAAGCCCCGAGCGCCGACGTTCTCGATCCACATCAGATCGGACATGAAGGGCTTGAGCTTGGCGTGCAGTTCCGGACTGATGGTCTCCGCACCCGGGCCGTCCCAGTCGATGTCGGCCAGCGCCCATTGACGGTCCTTGATCTTGGTCAACATGTCTTCGAAATCCATTGCCATATCAGGCTCCTGTGGTTGTCGAGGTGAGGGATTCGTTCTTCGCCGGCTCCTGCTCGGCGGGCATCACACGATTGAGCAACCCGAGAAAACGCACGTACACCGCGGGCAGCAGTCTCTTGAATCGCCAGACGGCCTTGGCGTCGAACTGGGGAACGACGTAGAGCCGACCCTTGTCGAAGGCATCGAGTGTTCGGGCAGCGATCTTGTCCGGTGAGCGTCCGGTCCAGCGCATCGCGAACTCGGCCAGCCGTGACGAACTCGCGGTGATCCGGCCGTCGACGGCAACGTTGGTCTTGACGAACGTGGGGCACAGAACCGATATCCGCACACCGGTACCCGACAGTTCCGCCGCCATCGTCTCCGACAGCGACATCACCGCGGATTTGCCGACGTTGTAGGGACCCATCAGCGGCGCGGCGGCAAAGCCTGCGGCGGAGGCGACGTTGATGATTCCGCCCTCACCGGCTGCCCGCAGCGCAGGCGTGAACACCTCGCAGCCGTGGATCACGCCCCACAGGTTGATCCCCAGAGCCCAGTTCCAATCTTCGAAACCGATGTCGCCGACGGGCTTTCCGCCGATTCCGACGCCTGCGTTGTTGATGAGCACCGTGGTGGGTCCGTCGAATTCGACGCCGGCACGAAGCGCCAGTTCCTCGACGTTCTCGCGTACCGACACATCGCACTCGACGGCGTATCCGGTGGCACCGAGGGCGTTCACCATCGCTACCGTCTCCTGTGCGCGCGGCAACGAGATGTCGGCGCACATGACGGCTCCTCCGCGTCGAGCCAGCTCGAGGGCGAAGGCCCGGCCGATGCCGCTGCCTGCGCCGGTCACTACCGCTCTCGACCCGTACGAGGGTTTTCCGGTCTTGCTTCTCATCGACCTACCTGTTCCTTCGAATCATGTTGCACTGCTTGGTTGTCGAGTGTGTGGGCGATGAACTCGGCTGCATGCTCGAGCGCGTGAGCGGCCTCGGGGATCAGCCGCGGGAGAGCTTGGAACACGTGCATCTGGTCGGGCCAGATCTCGAGTTCGCTTCGTCCGCCTGCCGCCTCGATCATCGTGTGCAGGTGCCGCGCATCGCCTCGCAGCATCTCGGTTCCGCCCACCTGGATGAGCGTGGGCGGCAGATCGCGCATGCGGGCGAGATCGAGCCGTAACCGCGGGAGGCTCGAGTCGTGACCGTCCGTGTAGAGCGCCACGAGTCCTCGCGCTGCCTTCGCCGAGATCATCGGATCCTTGCGCGTGCGCTCCATCCGCGCCGAGAGCTCGAAGTCGAGATCCACCAGCGGCGAGAACAACACCATCGCGCCGGGCTGCGGCGTTCCGGTCCGGTCGTTCTCGATGAGCAGGTCGGCGGCGAGGTGACCGCCGGCGGAGTCCCCGGCGATGACGATGTTCGCCGCGTCGTACCCCTGGCCGAGTAGCCAGCGGTAGGCGGCTTCGAGGTCGTCGGCGGCGGCGGGAAACGGGTGTTCCGGGGCCAACCGGTAGTCGACCGTGAACACGGGCAGGCCGGTCGAGCTGGACAATCGCGCGGTCAGGCCACGATGGGTCCGTGCCGAACAGATGACGTATGCACTGCCGTGGATGTAGAGAATCACCCGGGGTCCCGGGGCCAGTCCGGGCGCGCGTACCCATTCCCCGCGCACCGGGCCGTCGGCGACGAGGTCCACTCTCGTTCCCTTCGGAACGGGACCGAAGAGGTTCATCGAGGTGGCGACGAGGCGTCGGGAGAACTCTATGCCGCCTCGGGACGTCGGAAGCAGGTTGGTGATCGGACGCAGAGTCAGCCGAGTCGTCAAGGCAGCCAGCCGAGTTCGTCGGGAACCCGCCGCGAAGGCACCGCGAGGCAGGTAGTCGTGGTTTGTGGTGGAAGTCACCTCGTCACCTTCACTGGCTATTCGCCATTTGTCAATGGCCTATTAATTAGTGGTCCAGTGTGCAAGAGTGACGACCGACACAACGAAGCAAGCCGGAAGGAGGGAGTACGTGACGATGTTCGGGAACGCAGCACCGGCAGACCTCGATGCGTCTGCCGTCGGTCACGAGGACAGAATCTTCGAGTTGGAGATCGCCGAGGTGACCCACGAAACCGAGGATGCGATCTCCCTCGGCTTTGCGGTTCCCGCGCACCGGGAACCGCACTTTCGGTACGAGCCCGGGCAATTTCTCACCCTCGAGATTCCGTGCACCGACGGCGGCTCGGTTGCCCGCTGCTATTCCTTCTCCAGCTCCCCGGTACGCGACCCGTACCCCACCGTGACCGTGAAGCGAATCCAGGACGGGGTAGCGTCACACTGGTTGCACGACAATGCTGTTCGCGGGATGCGGCTCAAGGCATTGAAGCCGTCGGGCATGTTCGGACCCGAGAACTGGGACGTCGACTTCGTCCTTCTGGCCGCAGGCAGCGGAATCACCCCGATGATGTCGATCATCAAGACCGCCCTGTTGCGGCACGACAACCGGATCACCCTCGTCTATGCCAATCAGAACCGCGACTCGGTGATCTTCGCTGAGCAACTGACCGAACTGCAGTCTCGCTTTCCCGAACGACTCGAGGTGCACCACTGGTACGCCTCGGAATCGGGGTTGCCCACCGCTGCAGGACTGGCCTCGACGGGCGCGACCGTTCCGGCCGACTGCGAGGCCTTCCTGTGCGGTCCCCCGCAGTACATGAACGTCGCCGAGGAGTGGCTCGCCCGCACCGGCACGGTCGCACGTAGAACACATCGAGAGGTCTTTTCCTCCTTCGACTCCAACCCGTTTCGGGACGACAGGACCGCAACTGCTCACGAATCGGGTGCGAACTCCGTCACCGCTCGGGTCGAGATCGACGGGACCGAGACCGAGTTCGCCTGGAGTGCGGGCACCAAGCTTCTCGACCGCCTCCTCGAACTCGGTCTCGACGCGCCGTACGTCTGCCGCGAAGGAACCTGCGGCGGCTGCGCGTACACGCTCACCGAAGGCACCGTGACGATGCTCGCGAACGAGACGCTCGACGAGCACGAGATGGAACACGGGGTGCGATTGGCATGTCAGTCCGTGCCAGAGTCCCAGACGGTCCGCGCGGTGTTCGACCGCTGATGCCCAACGCGATGGGCCGGATGGCCTCGAATTACCTTCGGCAGCACCCCGTTGTCGCGATCTCCACTTTCGGCCGCCAGATGGGGATGGGTGTCAGGGCCGGGAGATCACTGACCTCGGACATCGTCCACCGGACGTTTCCCTTCTCCGAATTCATCCGCCAATGTGCGTTCATGGCAAGCACATCGGTCATCCCGACCTTGCTGGTCGCGATCCCCTTCGGAGTCATCGTGTCGGTTCAGGTCGGTGCCATCGCAGGCCAGGTCGGTGCCACCTCGTTCGCCGGTGCCGCGAACGGTCTCGGCATCATCCGTCAGGGCGCGCCGTTGGTGACCGCGCTGCTGATGGCCGGGGCGGTCGGGTCGGCGGTGTGCGCGGACCTGGGTTCTCGCACGATCAGGGACGAGATCGACGCGATGGAAGTCATGGCCATCTCGCCGCTGCAACGACTCGTCGTGCCACGATTGGCCGCCGCGATGCTGGTCAGTGTGTTGCTCTGCGGCAGCGTCTGCTTCGTCGGATTCATCACCGGCTACATGTTCAACGTGTTCGTTCAGTCCGGTACACCGGGTAGCTATCTGGGTACTTTCGCGGCCTTCGCCACCATCGGTGATCTGGTGCTGGCTCTGATCAAGTCCGTCGTCTTCGGCGCGATCGTGGCAATAGTGGCCTGCGACAAGGGGTTGACCACTCGCGGTGGACCCGGTGGTGTGGCCAACTCGGTCAACGCGGCCGTGGTCAGTTCGGTGATCCTGCTCTTCGCTGTCAACGTCCTGTTCACCCAGCTCTACACCATCGTGTTCCCGGCTCGGTTGATCTGACATGGCCACTCGCTACACACCGCCGCTGCTACGCCCCCTCGTCGGCGCGGCGAACGCCGCGGTCGCCGCACCGACGCGCGCCCTGGCCACGTTGGGCCACCAGGCGACCTTCCTGAGCCGATCCGTTGGATCGATGCCCTACACGGTGCGGCGGTACCGGCCCGAGCTGTGGCGTCTGCTCTCGGACGTGAGCTGGGGAAACGGTGCCATCGTCGTCGGTGGCGGCACCATCGGAGTGATCGTTCTCCTCGGAGCCTTCGCCGGAGCCACCGTCGGCATCGAGGGCTACACCGCGCTGAATCTTCTGGGCATGGGCCCGTTGACCGGGGCAGTGTCCGCGTTCGGCACCACCCGAGAACTTGCTCCTCTGATCGCTGCCATCGGGTTCGCAGCCCAGGCCGGTTGTCGCTTCACCGCGCAACTGGGTTCGATGCGAATCGGTGAGGAGATCGACGCGCTCGAGTCACTCGCGATCGACCCCTTGGCGTATCTGGTCAGCACCCGAATGATGGCCGCCGTCATCGCAATTCTGCCGCTGTACGTTCTCGGACTGAGCGCGAGCTACCTCACGGCTCAGATCGTGGTCGGGGTGCAGAGCGGCCAATCCGCGGGCACGTACCTGCACTACTTCCATTCGTTCCTGTCCGTCCAGGACGTCCTGTACTCGGTGACCAAAGCTGTTGTCTTCGTTCTTCTCACGACGATAATCCAGTGCTACTACGGGTACTACGCGTCCGGCGGCCCCGAAGGAGTCGGGGTGGCGGCAGGCAAGGCGATTCGTACCAGCATCATCGTCGTCATCTTCGTCAACACGTTGATGACCCTTGCGATGTGGGGATCCGATCCCGGCATCAGGATCTCGGGATAGGGGCCGGGATGTTCGATGTGGGAGGGCGCGCACCGTCGATGTCCGCGCTCGTGATCCGGGGCCTGTGCGTGTTCCTGCTGTTCAGCACCATCGCAGGGCTTCTGCTGGCGCGTTACACGGGTGTCTGGCGCAACACCGTCGACGTCGTCGCGTCGATGTCCACACTCGGAGACGGTCTGCCGCAGAATGCGGACGTCAAATTCCGCGGAGTTCTGGTCGGCGCGGTTGCCGGGGTGGACAGCGATCCCACCGGCAACAGCACCGTGGAAATTCGGTTGAATCCCGCACGCGCCGAGACGATCCCGGACACCGTCACCGCACGGGTCGTGCCCAGCAACATCTTCGCCGTTTCCTCGATCGAACTGGTGGATACCGGCGGCGGACGGAGCATCGAGGCGGGCGCAACCATTCCTGGCGACGCCTCACAGGAAACGCTGGAACTGCAGACCGCGATGACGAGTCTGCGCAACGTGCTGACCGCAGTCGACCCCGAGAAGTCGAGTTCGGTGCTGTCCACGCTCGCCGACGCTCTGGACGGCCGCGGTGAATCGATCGGCTCCACCATCTCGACAGCCAGTGAGTACCTGACCACACTCCGAGCCGAAATGCCGGATCTCACTTCCGATATCGACCTGCTCGACACCTCGATCGGCAGCCTGAGCAGAACGGCACCGCTGTTGTTGGACACCTTGGAAAGTTCGCTGATTCCCGCGGCGACCATTGCGGAGAAGCGCGATCAGCTGACGCAATTCCTGACCAGCGCGGCCGGTTCCACGTCGAGTCTCGACGCGGCGCTGGCACCCAACCTGTCCGGGGCGATTTCGTTGGTTCGAGACCTGGACCCGGTCATGGGAGCTCTGGCCGTCAACGGAGACGACCTTCCTGCCGGTGTGCGGGAGTTCGGCCGAACGTTGGAAGGCTTCAACCGCGCCTTCACCGGCCCCAACGGGCGACTGATCTGGTCGATCGACATCACCGCCACCCCATTCACTCCGTACACCCGGGAAGATTGCCCCCGCTACGGCGACATGGCCGGAGCCAGCTGCTCCACTGCACCGCCGTCGCGAGCCTCGGGCGGCGACGCGCTGGGCGGCACGAGTGTTCCGGCGGAGGGAATCTCGTACTCGCCGGGCAACATCGGATCCGTCGGCAGCGACGAGGAGAAGGCCGCAATCGGCGATGTGCTCGGCAGGCCGGCCGATCCCACCTCGATCATTCTCCTCGGGCCGCTGCTGCGCGGGCAGACCATCGCGATCGACAACGCCGATCCGGTCGGTGCACCATGACGTCGATTCGCAGGCCCCTGATCGGATTCGGCATCTTTATGGTCTTGGCCATCGCGGTGACCACGCTGATCTGGACCACCCTCGGCCGTTCGGTGGCAGGTGAAACCGAGACGTACGCTGCGCTTTTCGAGGATGCATCAGGCCTACAGAGCGGCGACGACGTCCGGATCGCCGGTGTGCGCGTGGGCAAAGTGGAGGATGTGTCGCTCGACGGAAACACCGCACGAGCGCAATTCGTCCTCGAGCGCGGCCAGACCGTGTACGAGAACACTACGATCTCGATCAAGTACCAGAATCTGATCGGTCAGCGCTACCTCGCCCTCGACACCATCGGGCAATCCACCGGTACGGTCGAGCCGGGTGCAACCATCGGGATCGAGCGCACCGAGCCGTCGTTCGATGTCTCCGCTCTCCTCAACGGCTTCCAACCACTGTTCAGCGTGCTCGACCCCCAGCAGGTCAATTCGTTGTCCGAGTCCATCGTTGCCACCCTGCAGGGAGACGGCGTCTCGATCAGCACTCTGGTGGTGCAAAGTGCCTCGTTGGCAGCAGAATTCGCGGAGAAGGACGAAATACTCGGTCTGATCGTAGCCAACCTAGGCCAGGTACTGGCCGAGGTGGCCGATCGCGGTGACGATACGACGGCTCTCATCGAATCCACGCAGAGATTGATGACCGATCTCAATGCGCAAGCAGAACCTCTGGCCACCGCGGTGCGCACGATCGGAGATTCCGCCGGTCCCGTCGCCGAGATGGTGGACGACGTACGGCCGACGCTCTCGGGCACCATCGATCGACTCGGTGCTACCACCGATCTGGTGAACCGCGACGGCGCGCAATTGAGCACGTCCATCGGGATGCTGCCCTCGGTGCTCTCGTCGTTCTCGCGCATCACCGAGAACGGAAGCTTCATCAACATGTACGTCTGCAATCTGGACGTCAGTTTCGCCGGACTTCTTTTTCCACCCGGTGTTTTCAGCCAGGTCGGCGGCACCGCACAGTCGGAGGTCTGCCTCGAATGACGTCGCTATCGGCCCGCGTTCGGGCCTCGACCCGGGCGATGCCCCGTGACTTCTGGCGCGGTATCGCCGGATGCGTGGCAATCGTCCTGATCTTCGGTGCGGTGCTCGGCTATCAGCATGCAGGCATCGGCGATCGGACCGTCGACGTTCTCTTCGCTCAGTCCGCCGGGCTGCGGAGCGGTGACGACGTCCGCATCGCCGGAGTCTCGGCCGGGAAGGTCGATTCTCTGGCGCTGGCAGGCGATCACGTTCACGTCGTGCTCGATGTGGACGACTCCGTCGAGTTGGGTTCCGAGACGAAAGCCGAGATCAAATTGTCCACCATTCTGGGGTCGCGCTACGTCTCACTCACACCGGACGGCGACGCCCCGCTGGGTGATCGTCCGATCGAGCTGTCGCACAGCACAGTTCCCTTCGATCTGCAGAAGGCGATCCAGACCGGTACACCGGTGATCGAGCAGATCGATGCCAGAACGATGCGCGAGTCACTGACCACGGTCGCCGATCAACTCGAAGGCACTCCCGAACTGACCGGTCAGGCACTGGACAGCATCTCGGCCCTGTCGAGGGTGATCGCCGATCGAGAGGATCAGATAGCGGCGCTGCTCGACGATGCAGATCGGGTGACGGCGCGATTGTCGGACAACAGTGCCGCCCTGATGTCGATGCTGGGCCAAGGTGCGGCTCTCGCAAACACCATCGCCGCGCAGCGGGGCGCGGTGGCGAACTTGCTTGCCTCGACCGATGCGCTCACCGCCCAGCTCGACACCGTGTTCGCCGAGAACCGTGCTGCGATAGACCCGTTGATCGGGCAATTGACTGCGCTGAGTCAGGGTCTGGCCAACAACGACGACACGCTGCGGCGGGTGTACGAAAGTCTGCCGGTCACCGTGCGGCAGATGACGAACGCCTTCGGCAACGGTCCCTACGTCGACATCGCCACTCCGTGGTCGCTGCTGCCGGACAACTGGTTGTGCTCGGCCCACGTGGTTCAGGGTTGCCGATGAGAGCCGGGATTCGGGTCGCCACGGCCGTAAGCGCGTCGGCTGTGCTGCTGACGAGCACCGGCTGCGGCATGCCTCGACCGCTCTCCTCGGCGACCGGTTCGACCATCACCATCACCGCCGATCTGGAGAACGCGGCCGGACTCTACGAGGGAAACGAGGTTGCGGTGTTGGGCATGTCGGTCGGAACAGTCGACAGCATCGAGGCGCAGGGTTCGCACGTACGCATCAGCATGACGGTCGACGAATCGGTGCAGCTACCAGCCGATCTGGACGTGGCGACCATCTCGACGTCGGTGGTGACCGATCGGCATGTCGAGTTGACGCCACCGTATTCGGGAGACGGGCCGGTTCTCGAGGACGGGGCGCATGTGCCCCTCTCCCGAACGCACGTACCCGTCGAGATCGACAGGGTGCTCGACGCCGTCACCGAGCTGTCGGCCACTCTCGCGGACAGCAGCGACGGCAATCGGCCGATCGCAGATCTACTGGCGGTGACGAACGAGGGATTGACGGGAAACGGGGCCAAGATCCGGTCCACTCTCGACGATCTGTCCGCAGCGTTGGCGGTCGGGGTGGACAACAAGGACTCCTTGACCCGCCTGATCACCTCGGTCAGTGAGCTGACCCGCGTTGCGGCAGAGAATGATACGCAGATTCGTGGTTTCTCGACGGACATGGCGCAGGTGATCGGTGAAGCAGGTGATCAGTCGGCCGCGCTCGGAGATACCGTCGCACAGATCAATCGGCTGACGAGTCGACTGACGGGCCTGATCGACGCGAACCGAGAGTCCTTCCCTGCACTGTTCGCCAACTTGGAGACCACGGTCGCGGGGCTGACCGACCACAGCCGTGAACTGTCGGAGACGATCGACACGGCACCGACGCTGTTCCGCAATCTCGAGAACGCCACCGATCCGGTCTCCAGAGCTCTGCGCGTCCACTTCCTCACCGACAGAACGCTGTTCGATACCGAACTGGTCAACGAGTTCTGCCAGCGAATCCAGTCGAAGTCGGAGGGTTGCCGTACCGGCCGCGTGTACGACTTCGGACCGGACTTCGGCATCTCGGCGGCGCTGCTGGGGCTGAGTCAGCCGTGAAGTACTGGACGATGCCGATCGCAGCGATCTCGGCGACGGCGGTTCTCACCGGCTGCAGTACCACCCTCGAGGACCTGCCGCTGCCGAGCCCAGGGGTCGGCGCCGACTCGTACCGCATCGACGCCGTTTTCACCGATGCACTCAACCTGCCTCAGCAGGCGAAGGTCAAACTCGGCGGGGTCGACATCGGTCAGGTCCAGGAGATCGACGCCGAGAACTACACGGCGCGGGTACAGATGGCCATTCGGTCGGGTGTGAACCTTCCGAGCGACGTACGGGCCGAACTGCGACAGGCGACTCCGCTGGGAGATGTCTTCGTCTCTCTGTCTTCGCCCGGCGCAGGCCCCGATACCCCTCGGCTGCAACCCGATTCGACCATCGATATCGCCTACACCTCCGCGGGTGCCAGTGTCGAGGAACTGCTCGCCTCGGCGTCGCTCGTCGTCAACGGCGGTGGGGTCAGCAGACTGCAGACCATCATCGCAGAACTGGACACGGCGATCGACGGTCGGAGCGCCGACGCGTCGAACATTCTCACCGAGCTCACCGCCACGGTGACGGACCTGAACGAGCGCACCGATCGAATCGATTCGATGCTGGACCGAACGCAGGAGCTCAGTTCGATTCTCGGTGCCAGAACCGACGCGATAGACGCGATCGCACAGCAGCTACCCGAACTCACCCAGACGCTGGCCGACAACAGCAAAGGCATCACCGACGTCATCGCCGCCGCGGGAGGTGCGGCAGGCAAGCTCGCAACCTTCACCGACGAAACAGGTCCGGCGCTGCGTGATCTGTTGGTCGGCACCGAGCAGACGCTCTCGTCGGTCGCTGCGATCGGCGACGACCTCGACGTGGCCATGAAGCAACTCGAGCAGCTCGCACCGAAACTGGCCTCGAACACCAAGGGTAATTCCGTCGCGATCTATGTTCGGCTCTCCTGGCTGAGCCTGGCTGCGCTGGACGATCCGGAGAGCCATTGGCCGGGGGCCCAGGACGGCGAGGACTTCGTCGGCAGCCTCACCGACACGTTGAACCGTGTGTACGGTCGGGTGACCGGACAGGGACTCACTCCCGCGCCGACCGTCGAACTGCCGACCCCCACCGGCACCCCGTCTCCCGACGACACGGGGGCCGGCCGATGACACTGCGCCACTGGGTGACTCGACATCCTGTACTCGTCTCGAACACAGCACTCGCGCTCGTCCTTCTCGTGGGGGCGGCATACCTGACCGTCGGAGCGCTGCGCATCGATCCGCTCTCGGACGACTACCGCGTCACCGTGCGGCTCGACGGATCCGGTGGGGTGCAGGCGAACGGAGATGTCTCCGTGCGCGGGCAACGAATCGGGCGAGTAGCTGCTGTCGACATCACCGTCGACGGTGTCGAAGCGCAACTGGACATCTCGGCCGGGCACCGCGTTCCGGCCGACGGCACCGTCGTGGTGGCAGCGCTGTCCGCTGCGGGCGAGCAATACATCGACTTCCGCCCCGATTCCGACGATGCTCCGTATCTGGCCGACGGCGACGTGGTCGAACAGGATCGAACGGACACCCCGGTCCCCTTCGCCACGATGCTCGTGAGTGTCACCGATCTGGTGAGCCAGATCGACCCGGCGCAGCTGTCCTCGATCATCGACGAGCTCGATGCTGCGACGGCGGGTGGGCCCGCGGAACTGCAAGCGATCATCGACGGCGGCGGCGCACTGCTCACCGGTCTGGATTCCGTTCTTCCCGAAACGATCACCCTGATTCGCACCGGTCGGACGCTGCTGCAGACCGTCGGCGACATCGAACCCGATCTGACCCGACTCTCGATCGGCGGCACGGCGTTGGCAGAGCAGTTGTCTGCGTCGGACGCCGAGATACGCGCTCTGCTCGACGACACCCCTGCTCGACTCGATTCCGCCAAGGCGGTCATCGGGGAGAATCGCGATGCCGGCGGGGATCTTCTGAAGAACCTCGCCCGCATCGCCAGGGCCGCTCGCCTGCACACACCCGCGATCGAGGCCCTGTTCCCGGCGATGTCGGCCGGCGCAGGCGCGTTCGGACTCGCCGGCCACGACAACCAGCTCAATGTCGTCGCCGACCCGTATCCGAGACCCACCTGCGACTACCTCAACCCCACTGTCTCGCCGTCCATCGCCGCGATGACTCCGCCGCTGAAGTACATGTACTGCAACAGCACCGACCCGGGGCTGCAGGTTCGGGGCGCGCAGAACGTTCCTCGTCCACCAGGCGACGACACCGGCGGTCCCCCCGCCGGCGCTACCGGGCAGGAGCGGACTGGCGGCTGACCGACCCCTCGACCGTCTTCCCAACGAAGGAGTACACATGACCGACCTGAGAACCGACGACCCGATACCCGACGAAAAACTGGACGAGACCCCCGAGGAGCCCGCGGTGCAGGCTCGCGCACGTCGGCGGCCGTCGGCAGTGATGTCTGCTCTGGCGCTGACGTTGATCGCCGCGATCGCCTGTGCGGGCGTCTTCGCGTACCAGCTCGAACACCGACGCTCGCTCGACACCTCCCGCGCCGAGGCCGTCGATACCGCTCGGACCTTCGCGATCACCTTGTTCACCTACAGTGCAGATACGTTCGACACCTACGTCGACGACGTATTATCTGGTGCCACTGGGTCATTGGCTGATACGTTTACCGAGACCAGCAGCGATTTGCAGGCGACTCTGGTGGAGGCCGGTGCCACATCGACGGCGCAGGTCCTCGACATCGCTGCGAAGTCCACGGCCGTCGACCGGGTGGAAGTGTTGGTGATCATCGATCAGACGGCCTCGAACGCCACGGTCACCGAACCGCGTCAGGCGGTGAATGCAGTGGTCATGACGCTCGAAAAGCAGGATGACGGTAGGTGGTTGACCAGTGACGTCGCCAATCCCAGCTCCGCGCAGTAGTTCGGGCGACGCGTTCTCACCGGGGCCGTACTCGGACGGCCCGCCTCCCGAAGCCCTCGACATCGAATACCCGGACCTCACGCATTTCGGACTCGAGGAGTTGGGCCGCGCCGCCTGGATCACCGTGGTCCTCGTTGCTGCCGCTGC
This sequence comes from Rhodococcus sp. 14-2483-1-2, assembly GCF_002259405.1. Lineage (GTDB taxonomy): Bacteria > Actinomycetota > Actinomycetes > Mycobacteriales > Mycobacteriaceae > Rhodococcoides. The sequence goes on from NZ_NPFW01000007.1 coordinate 225,925, forward strand.
GATAGCCGTCATCCGATGGCCGGTGTCCTGGCTCTCCAAACGCCGTCGCTTCACGGTTGCTCTCGCCGAAGGTGTGGTGAAGGGGTTCGAGGCGCTGGGGCCGACGTTCGTCAAACTGGGCCAGTTCATGGCCTCGTCACCCGGCGTGTTTCCCCCGGTTCTGGCCGATGCATGTCTACGACTGCTCGACGGTGTCCCACCCGTCCCGGCGCACAAGGCTCGCCGCGCGGTCGAGCGCGACCTGGGCGGCAGCATTGCTGAGCTGTTTCGGTCGTTCGACGACGTGCCCCTCTCGGCTGCATCTGTGGCGCAGGTACACGCGTGCGTGCTACCCGACGGCCGCGAGGCGGTGGTGAAGGTGCAACGGCCGGAGATTCGACGTCGCATGCGGGTCGATCTCCGGGTCGCATACACCGGAGCCGCGTTGCTGGAGAGATTCTTCGAGTTCTTCCGTATAACGAATGCGACGGCCGTCGTCCGCGATCTCAACGACCTGACGGCCCAGGAACTCAACAGCGCAGCAGAAGCGCTGCGCCAGGAACGTTTTCGCGACAATCTGTACGTGTTCGGGGACAATTCCCACGTGATGGTTCCGGAGATCTTCTGGAGCCATTGCGGACCTCGGGTGATCTGTATGGAGCGAGTTCGCGGCACTCCGGTCGGCCGCATCATGTCGGACGGTCTGGCCACGGTCGACTCGGAGCTACAGCTTCGTCGTGGCGTGAAGGTCTGGCTGGAAGCCGTTGTGCTGCACGGGCCGTTCCACGGAGATGTGCACGCGGGCAATCTGTGGGAGCTGGACGACGGACGGGTCGGGTTCCTCGACTTCGGGATCGTCGGCGAGCTGCCCGAAGAGTGGCGCGACGTGTTGCGCAAAATGTTTCGTGCATCTCTGTTCGACGGCAATTACACCGAGGCTGCGCGACGCATCCGCATGCTGGGCATCACCGAGGGAACGACGTTGGGCGACAAACTGATCGGCCTCCAGTTGCGAAAGCTGTTCGAGCCGGTTCTCGGCCGAGGTGCCGGCCGACTGGATCTGAGCAGGCTGGTGGGGTCGCTCGTCGAGACCGGTAGGCGCTGGGGCGTCGCGACGCCGGAAGAGTTGGTCTTGTTCGGCAAACAACTGGGCTACTTCGAAAGATACTCGGCCACACTGGCTCCCGACTGGATACTGGGCCGAGATCTCTTCCTCTTCCGAAACATACTGCCCAACGAGGTCGCGGCCGCCGCCCTCGCGCGAAACATCACGCTTCCCGATTGAAGACTCTAGGATTCGACAACCAACGAGTGAGGTGCCGACGTGAACGTTGCGGCGGACCCCGCGGCGCGCGCTATGCCCGCGATTCCACCCCACACCATCATGGTGAGGTAGTCGACGAGCTCGTCGACCGTCATGGTCCGATCGAAGATCCACCAGTGTGACGCCAGCCGAACGGCACCGATCATCGCGAAGGCGATGGGCATCGAGCCGGCCGTGGAGAACTGTCGCTCTCGAAATCTGTCGGCGATGACACCGGCCAGCAATTCTGCGATCAGTCCCTCCGCGGCGGTGATGACGTCTCGATTGCCGGAGACGGCGTTGTTGGCGTGAACGTAGATGTAGATCTCGGGGTCGGTGGCGACCGTCGTGACGTAGGCGGAAATCACTGCGCGGGTGAGGTGGTACTCGTCGAGGTCGTCGGACATCGCGTCTTGGATACGAGGCACCAGCGCCGTCTCGACGTATCGAGCCATCGCAGCGTCCGCCAGGCCCTTCTTGTCGGCGAAGTGCTTGTACAGAACGGTTTTCGAGACACCGTTCGCCGATGCGATGTCGTCCATGCCGATGTTGTGCCCCTGCTGACGAATCGCGGCCAGAGTGCAGTCGAGCAGTTCACGCCGCCGGGCGATCCGGTGATCGCGCCACCGGTGGCTTCGCCCGTCGACCTTCTCCGGAACGCTCACGCCGACTGCGAGACGGTTCGGGATCCCCTCAACAGAATCGACGCCACCAGCTCCGGATCATCCGACATCGGTACGTGCCCGAGGCCGGGGTACGTCGTCACGTCCGCCTGCGGAAAGGTTCGACGCACCAGAGGTGCCTGGTACACCGGCAGAACCCAGTCGCGACGGCCCCACGCAACCGTGACGGGAACGGACTCCTCGACTGGAATGCTGAAGCGCGGCACGGCGTTACCGGCAGCGTCGATCGCGCGGTTGGTGGTGATACTGAGCGCGTCGATGGTGGCCGTCGCCGCGGGAACTCGCCACGGCTTGGCATAGAAGACGCCATTGGCGATCGTGCGACCGACGACCGAACGCATCACGGCCGGTGCGATCGGACTGATCGCTCGGGACAACGCGCGCAGCAATCGGAACACGAGCAGCGCACGCGTCTGATCCCAGTGTCCGCGGAAGAAGCCGGCCGGAGACAGTGCGGTGGCAGAGGCGACCGACCCACGGGCGGCGAGTTCGAGTGCGAAGTATCCGCCCAACGAATTCCCGGCCACATGTGGCTTCTCACCATCCACCGCCACGTGCTCGAGGAACCGCTCGAGTTCGGCGACGATCCACGGGCCGAGGTCGAACTCTTCGGTGGGGAGCTCCGGCGAATCACCGTGGCCGGGCAGGTCGACCGTCACCACTCGCCGGTGCCGTGCCAGTGTCTCGACTACGCTGTCCCACGCATGTTGCCGGTGCACGATGCCGTGGATGAGTACCAACGTCGGGCCCTCACCCCGGATCGTGTGCGCCAGAGTCAGCCCATCGATGTCCGAAGTCACTGCATACCAATCTTTCTCGGCTCGATGCGGTACACGTTCTCCATACCCGACGGGTCCGATCCGGCCACCTTCGGTTGCGCCGCACGGCCGAACGTCATCGATTCCGTCAGATCGTCGAAGCGCGCGTCTATTCTGTCGAGAATGTAGTTCTGGCGTACCGACCACGGACGCTCGGTCCCTGACTTGGGGAGTTCGTTCAGAGACCGCGTGACGTAGCCGGAGGCGAGATCGACGACCGGACGAGATTCCACGGCCTTGCCCTGACGGTCCGGGGTCGCGTGGGTGTATCCGTGAGACCGCATATACACCAACAGTTTCGCTACCGCCTGGGCCGTCATGTCGGCTTTGAGCGTCCACGACGCATTCGTGTACCCGATGCACCAGGCAACGTTGGGCACATCCTCGAGCATGTGGCCCTTGTAGACGAACTTGTCGTGCGCCTCGAACGGCGTTCCGTCCAGCGACAGCTCGATTCCGCCGAAGGCCTGGAGCTTCAACCCCGTTGCGGTGACGATGATGTCGGCGGGGATCTCCTCTCCCGATTCCACGCGAATACCGTCGGCGGTAACACCGGTGATCCGGTCGGTCACCACGGTCGCGCGACCGGAACGAATGGCCTTGAAGAGATCGCCGTCCGGCACGACGCACAGACGCTGGTCCCACGGGGCGTAGGTCGGTCCGAAATGCTTGTCGACGTCGTATCCACGCGGCAGCTGCGCCTTCGTCATCGCCCGGAACACCCTGCGGGCCGTCTTCGGTGCCCGTCGACACAACTGGTACGAGCCGACCATCAACAGTGCATTGCGCCACCGCAATGCACTGTGTGCCAGCGAGTCCGGCAGGAGGCGCTTGGTGATCGTGGTGAACGGATCGGTCATCGGTAGTGACGCGATGTAGGTGGGTGAACGCTGCAGCATCGTCACCGACGCGGCGTCGGCCGCCAGAGAGGGCACCAATGTGATCGCGGTTGCGCCACTTCCGATCACGACGACCCTCTTGCCGGTGTGGTCGAGCCCTTCCGGCCACTGCTGGGGGTGCACCACCTGCCCGCTGAACTCCTCGAGCCCGGGAAGATCGGGGGTGTACCCACCCGAGTAGTCGAAGTAGCCGGTACACAGGAACACGAATCGACTGCGGTAGGTAGTGGGAACACCGTTCGTCAGCGCGTCGACCGTCCACAGGTCCGTCGACGAATCCCAGTTCGCCGCAGTGACCATGGTCGAGAAATGCGTGTGCTCGTCGATACCGTTGGCGTAGGCGGTATCGACGATGTAGTTGCGGATGTCTTCGCCATGCGCGAGCAGAGTGTCTCCCTGCCACGGCGTGTGCGGGAACGAGAACGTGAAGATGTCGCTGTCCGACCGAATTCCGGGGTATCGGAACAGATCCCAGGTACCGCCTGCCCGCTCGCGGCCCTCGAGGATCGAGTAGCTCAGCTCCGGAGCCATCTCCTGCAAGCGATACGCGGCGCCGACTCCCGATATGCCGGCACCGATGATGAGAACATCCTTGAAGTTGTCGACAGCATCGTCGACCTCGGGCCACCGACCTGGGCTTTTCGTCACGCCACGCCTCACTGTCTTGCCGAACACCATCGCAATGTCGACCGACCGAGCAGCGAATCGCGACTTACATCACATAATGTGCCATTGACGAGTGGTGGTGTCAATGGCAGTCTTCAACGCATACCGAAGACAGGAACCCCTCATGAACTTCACTCCCTCCGTTGGCTGCACCCCCATCGCGCCCGGAACCAGTACCCGATGACTCCTGTGGTGGTCGGGGCCGCAGGAGTCATCGCCCTCGTCCTACTCGCGTCGAGGGGGTCGGGTCTGGACTTCAACCGACGTTCCCTCACGGCGGCGTACGCCTCGAGCTCGGCGCGCGCTCCCCGAGAAAAGTGCAGGCTGCGCTCGACGAGCTGACCGAGCGTCACTCAGCTTGAACCATCCCACGATGGCTCAGACACTCGTGGAGGCAGCGAGAGAAGGTGCACGATGTGGCTCATCGTTTACATCGCTTTTCTTCTATGGCTGGTCGTGTCGACCATGCTCGCCGTCTCCGTGGGCACGGCGATCTCCCGCAGCAGCCCGGAAGGCGAAGCTGCCGAGATGCCTCGACGCAGCGGGAAGCCCCCGAAGAGAACCGACACGGCGGCCACATGACCCTGCCTCCATTCCGGAAACCCGCGGGGCGTGACGGGTAGAAATTCGGCGGATACCACAAAGATCCTGTGCTATCTTACCCACCGGTAACAACACGTGATACGCCTCACAATGGGAGGCGTGCGAGTCGGGGGAGATCGAATGGTTGGTTCAACACTCCGGAAACTGTTGGCGATTGCCTGCGTGGGGGCTGTCGGAATCGTCGCCGCACCGACGGCAACGGCAGCGCCGGTTCAGGATCCGTTCTTCCGGTACTCCGGTGCAGCTGCGCTCGCGGATCTGGAGCCCGGTGCCGTGTTGGCGACTCGGACCGTCCCCTATCACGTGGTGAACGTGCCGACGCCCCTGCAAGCGATCCAGATTCTGTACCGCTCGACTGACTCACAGGGCCGTCCCGCCGCGAACGTCACCTCCGTTCTGCGGCCGCCGAACGCGCAACCCGACAAGGTGGTTGCGTATCAATCCGCCTACGACTCACTCAATCCCGACGACAGCCCCTCACGCGCCGTAGCCGGAAACACACCGCTGCTCGGTCTGACGCCGAGCGGTCGGAACGTCGAAGTCGGCGGCGTGGTCGCCTCGGCCGAAGCGGCCGTCCTGGCACCTCTCCTCCTACTCGGATACACCGTCGTCGTTGCCGATACGCAGGGCCCCACAGCGAATTTCGCAGCGGGACCCGAGTACGGGCAGATGACTCTCGACTCGTTGAGGGCGTCCCAACACGTAGCGGAAACGGGCATCGGCGACAAAGCAGAGATCGGGCTGATCGGGTACTCGGGTGGCGCGATCGCGACCAACTGGGCGGCGATCCTCGCCCCCAGCTACGCACCCGACATCAACGACAACTTGATCGGTGCCGCCCAGGGCGGATTGCTGGTCGATCCGGCCAAGAATCTGCGCTACATCGAAGGAAGTATCGGATGGGCCGGCGTGGCAGGAATGGCCATCATCGGCCTCGGCCGTGCCTACGACATCGACTTCACCCCGTACTACAACGACCGCGGACGCGATCTCTTCGCGCACGTGGACGACGCGTCGATCCTGAACGTACTGTTCCAATATCCGGGCCTGAAGTGGGCGGACGTGGTCATGCCCGAGTACTCCGACCCCAACTCGGTTCCCGAGTTCGTCGATGTGGTCAACAAGATCAACATGGCCCAGGCTCCGACTCCCACGATCCCGATGTTCGTGGCGCAGGCCTCGAACGGCATTCTCGAGGGCACTCTGCCCGGGCCGATGGGGACCGGACCCGGTGACGGTGTCATGGTGGCCGGTGACGTCCGCAGTCTGATGAACAAGTACTGCGACGCAGGTCTGTCCATTCAGTACGATGAGTACAACACCATCAGCCACACCGTCGGCGCGGCTCTGTGGCTTCCAGGCGCGTTGGCATGGTTGACGGATCGATTCGCAGATCGGCCCGCTCCGAGCAACTGCGGCCGAATCGCTCCGGGTAACTCACTTGCACCGCAGGAGCATTCGCCTCGCTGACGCATCGACGCGATAGCGCGCAATGCCCATCCCGTCGTAGCGGGATGGGCATTGCTTTCACAGAAGTCGGAATCCGTGAGTCAGGTCTACCACTGCGCACCGGGAACCATGGAGGCGAGACGACGAAACGGCTTGTGCACGTGTTTATCACGCCGAACAGACGCGGATGCGATCTCGACCTGTTCGATCTCTGCTGATGCCGCGCCTCTGGCCGCGGGCGAGTCACCCATGGCCTGATGCATGGCGCTCGCGATCCACAGCTTCAAGCGCGGTGTGAACGTATGTCCCCATTCGCCGATCGTGCCGAGAGGAACGTCGATTCTCCGAGGTCGCTTGACCAGAGCCCGCACCACCATGGCGGCCGCCGTCTCGGGACTCGTGATCGGTCCCGCGTGATAGCCGTCGGACGGGGAGATCATCGGCGTATCGACCAGCGGAAGGTGGATGGTCGTGAACGTGATCCCTTCGTGCAACAGCTCGGTCGCTGCCACCTCGCTGAATCCGTCGAGTGCCGACTTGCTCGCCACGTAGGCGGCAAACCTGGGCGCGTGATTCTGCACCGCAGCACTGGAGATGTTGACCACGTGGCCGAATCTGCGTGCCTGCATCTGCGGAAGCAGACCCATGGTCATTCTGACGGCACCGAAGTAGTTCACGGCCATGGTTCGCTCGAAGTCGTGGAACCGATCCGTCGACCGAGCAAGAGAGCGACGAATGGATCGGCCGGCATTGTTGACCAGCATGTCGACGTGACCGTGGTCGGCGAGAATACGAATGATGGTGGCGTCCACGGCCTCTGCGTCCGTCACGTCGCACACGTAACCGAACGCCCGCCCACCGTTGCTGCGGATCTCGTTCACCGTTGCCATCAACTGTTCTTCGTTTCTGGCCAGCAGTACGACGAGGGCGCCGTCTTCGGCCACCCTGATCGCAGTCGCGCGGCCGATGCCCGACGACGCCCCGGTGATGACGATGTGTCGGCCCACCAACGGCCCCCGGGTGGACGGGCGCCGGGCGCGAGTGGGATCCAGGTGGTTGTACCAATACGTCCACAGACCGGTGGCGTAGTCGGCAAGCGGCGGATACGTGATGTCACTCCCCCTCAGGGCCAACGACGTTATCGCGGAGGAGAATTCGGTGGGGATCGCGAAGTGCTCGAGCACGACGCTCGGTAGGTCCAGACGTCTCAGTACCGCCGACCGGAGCAGCCGCAGTTGCCGGTGACGAGGATTTCGCAACGCGAATCGCCCCACGGACCCGGGCAGCGAGGCGACCGGATGCGGAGCTCCGGCCGCAGAAGCCAATGCCTTGTACACCTCGCACACGGGCTGAGGTGTGGGGTTGACGAGATGGAACACCCGCTCCGTCCCGGTGTCGGCGAGCATCAGATGCACCAGCGCGCGAGTGACCACATCGACCGGAACCAGATTGGTCGCACCGATAGCGGGCACAGCCACCGGAAGACCGGCAGGGAGCGCGGAGAGCAACTTCAACGCGCCGAACAAGTAGTACGGACCATCGATCTTGTCCATCTCGCCGGTTCTCGAATCTCCGATCACCGCTGCCGGGCGATAGACCTTCCACTCGAGGCCGTCCATGCCTCGCACGAGCTTCTCCGCCTCGAACTTGGTGCGGTGGTAGGCAGTCGGAAAGCCCTGCCCCAGATCGAAGTCGTGCTCGGTGAATCGTCCCCGAAAATCGCCCGCGACTGCGATGGACGACACGTGGTGCATGACGGCACCGGTGCGCAGGGCCAGGAGCGCTACCTCGCGTGTTCCCTCCACGTTCGTCACGGCCTGATCGTCACCCGCGGTCAGGTCGTAGACCGCACCGAGATGCACGACGTGATCGAGACGGTCCGGCAACACCCCGTCGTCGATACCGAGACCCGGTTCGGTGAGATCCCCGATGATCGGCAGCACCCGGTGATGGGACGCAACGCGATCCAGCGATCCCGCTCGCACCAGCACGTGGACCGACGCCGATGGATCCCGATCGAGTATCTCCTGGACCACTCGCCTGCCGAGGAATCCGGTTCCGCCGGTGACGAAGAAATTGACGCTCACAGTGCACTCCTGATCAATTGTTCGGTCGAGTCGATGTCTCTGGAATACGCACCGGCTCTGAGGAAGCGGCCGGTCTTACCGCCGTTCTTGCCCGCAGTGAATCGCCCGCCGCGGAACACGACTTCTCCGGCAACGACGGTTGCGTCGACCGCTTCGTCGTTGCGGTTGACCATGCGAGAGATTCCGCCGAATTGCGCGATCGGCGCCTCGTACACGCCGTCGACACTCGCGTTCAGTCCCGATGGGTCGACTATCACCAGATCGGCACGGTCACCGAGCCGTAGATGACCGGCATCGATTCCGAACCACTGGGCCAGTTCACCGGTCAGTCGGTGCACGGCGTGCTCGACCTTCATGAAGCCGGTGTCGTGCACTCGCTTCAGCAATCGAATCGGGTAGTTGTAGAACGCCATGTTGCGCAGATGTGCTCCGGCATCGCCGAAACCCATGTGCACTCCGGAACTTCGGGCCAGTCTGTCCGCATACTTGGGCCGGTCGTTCGCTATCGTCGTCCGCCAACGCAGCGACTTTCCGTACAGCACAACCAGATCGAGGTAGGCATCGACGGGGTGGATTCCCCGCTCATCGGCTAGTCGGCCGAATGTCTTGCCGACCATGGATGCATCGGGACTCGCCACGATCACCGCGTCGTAGAAATTTCGGTGCCAGATACGAGGGCTGAGTTTGTCGTCGTAGTTCTTGCGGAACCATCGGCGGTAATTCTCGTTGCGCAGCAGCTCGTTTCGTTCCACTTCGTCCTGCAGATGCAATGCGGCGGCGCCGGCACCGAACTCCTCGAACACGACGAGGTCGATACCGTCGGCGTATACCGTGAACGGAACCGGTAGGTGCTGCCAGCGGAAGTCGGTCTTGGCGAACTTGTTCAGCAGCGGAGCCACGGCAAGCATGAGGTAGACGATCGGTGGATACGCCTTGGAATCCGCTGCCGAGAGCAACGACGTCTTCAGCTTGGGGCGGCCGCTCAAACCGGAGCTCTCGGCGAAGAACGCGGCGATGTTGGGATGAAAGTTGATGGTCGGTGCGCTCTGCAGGATTCGTCCGCGATCACGCAGAATCCGGTTGAGGAAACGCAGTTCGCGCCACCGCGAGTACGTCGAGGGCAGTGACCTGGACCGGAATTCCTTGCCGTCGATCTTGTCGAGCTTGTTGGTCATCGACGACAGGCCCAGGAACCCGGCATCGAGGCTCTCGGTGAGCATGTCACCCATTGCATCGAGCTCGGATGCGCTGGGGCGGTAGCCGGTCGAGGTGGCCTTGGACATTCCCAGGACCGTGGTACGGATGTCGGAATGACCGATGAACGCCGCGACATTGGGACCGAGCGGCAGCGATTCGAGTACCGACACGTAGGTGGAGGGACTCGTCCAGCTTCGGTGATCGTCGAGAATGTCGAGCATCGACTGACGAGGTATCGCCTCGACTCGACTGAACAGATCCGCACATTCTTCCGGGGTGGAAAACACGGTCGAGAGCGAGCAATTGCCGATGACAACGGTCGTCACCCCGTGCCGAACCGACTCGGGCAGCAGTGGATCGACGAGTACCTCTGCGTCGTAATGCGTGTGTATGTCGACGAATCCGGGCATCACCCACTTTCCCCGGGCATCGAGAACGTCGGTGTCACGACCCACGGGAAGCGGGTCGGCGGAGATTTCGGCAACGAGTCCGTCGCGAATGCCCAGGTTGCGCATCCGCCCTTCGGCACCGGTGCCGTCGAACCACAGCCCGTTCTCTACGACGAGATCGAAGTCGTGCATCGTTGGTGCTCCTTCTGGTTCGGAATGTGGTCCTGAAAAGGGTCAGAGGTCGAGCACGAGCCGTTCGCCCTGCGAGCGTGATACGCAGATCAGCATGTGGTCCGCTCGCTCGGCATCGGTCAGAGCGCCGTCGCGATGATCCGGTGTACCGCTCAGCACTCCGACGATGCACGTGCGACAGAAACCTTGTCTGCAGGAGTACGTGGTGTCGGGTTGCGCCGCAACGATCGCGTCGAGTGCAGAGACGTCGGCGGGCACGTCGACGACTCGACCGGATCGGGCGAGCTCGACCGTGAACGCTCGACCGTCGACGATCGTCGGTGCCGAGAATCTCTCGAAATGGAACTCGCAGTCGGCCAGGGCGTCGGCACCGGTCCGCAACGTACCGATCATCGGCGCGGGTCCGCAGGCATAGATCGCTGCGAACGGGCGGATGCCGGTGAGAAGTTCGGCGGAGGTCGGTAGGCCGTCGACATCATCGGTGCGGACAGTCACCTTGTCACCGAATGCGAGCACCTCCGGCACGAACGGCAACGAGTCGGTGCTGCGACCGGTGTAGACCATCGACCAGCTGATGCCGAGGCTGTCTGCGAGGCGCAGCATGGGCAGGATGGGGGTTATCCTGATACCGCCGGCAACGAAATGCAGATGCCGGGCCGGCGATCCGTAGCCCGGCACGGCAAAAGCGAACGCGTTGCGCGGTTCCGAAATCACGATCTCGGTCCCCACGTCCAGAACGTCGTGCGCTTCCACCGACCCGCCCCCGCCATCGGGGATTCGCCGTACAGCGATCCTGTATCGGTCCGCGTCGGCCGGATCTCCACACAGCGAATACTGACGGCGGAGCCCCGAGGGCAGCGTGAGATCGATGTGTGCGCCGGGTCGCCACGGCGGGAGAGCGCCTCCTGACGGTCGGGTGAAGGTCAAGGCGACGACGTTGTCGTCGCGGGCCTCGACGCTACGGGCGCTGACAACGACCGCGAGGGACCTGTCCACCGGTTGCCCGGCCGGCATAGTCCTGCGGAGCCGACCCACTGCTGCCATGTGCGCGTTCATCAGGGTGGAGATGACACCGAGAAACAGATCCCGACGGCGGCGTCCGTACAGATCCGGCGGCACGGCCGTGGGCACCGGAAGCGCGCTTGTCATCGCGCAGCTGCTCGCGCGGCTGGAGACCATGCCAGGTAGGCCACCGCCTGCGCGGTGCTGCCCTCGTGTTCCGGCGAGTAGGAAGGTTTGAGATATCGCGCGACTCCCCAGGTCAGATGCGCGAGCGACGGCAATGCGTCACGCCTCATCGCACCCATCCAGGCAACGAAGATGCGAAGGTATCCCCTGTTCTTCAACGACGGGTCCTGTCGAACGATGTACTTCGTGCCGCGGAGCATGAGCACCAAGAACCCGACGAACGCGATGATCATGGCAATGTTGCGTCGGAAATAACCGACACCGAAGTATTGGGCGACATCGTGTGCGACATTCCGGTGCTCGACCTCCTCGGCGCCGCGCCATCGATAGAGATCGATCATGGTGGGGTCGCCGCCCAGATCGTCCCACTGCGAATTGAGTGCGTAGTCACCCAGAAATGCCGTCATGTGCTCGATGGCACCGATCAACGCGATACGTTCGACCAATTGCTGGCGTTGACCTTTCGCTGAGCGGCCGGGGCGCGGACCGAGAACACGTCGCATCAAGAACTCTGCCTGCGCAGCGAACGGCCGAGGATCTACGCCATGGGTGTCCAGAAAGTCGTAGAGCACCACATTGTGGGTCTCGGCGTGCATCGTTTCCTGTCCGATGAAGCCACGGACGTCTTCGCGCAGCCTGTCGTCCTCGATCAACGGGAGGGCTTCGGCGTACGTGGCGCAGAACCACCGCTCGCCCTCCGGGAGCAACAAGTTCAGGGCGCTGATGGTGTGCGAGGCCACGGGCTCGTCGGGAAGCCAGTGCAGAGGTGTGTCCGTCCAATCGAACTCGACGTTGCGCGCGGTGAGCGAGACGACACCTGGATCGAGGGGGTCCACGGCTAATCCTTTGCTGTGTGCTTGTCGATGAAAGCTGTTGTGGCCGAGGCCACCAGCTCGGGGTTCTTGAAGGGAAGCCAGTGCCCGGACTTCACTCGACGGATGTCGACCTCGGCGGCCCACTGGTCGATGTCCGAGAAGGAGGCCGGGCGAACGGCCGGGTCGCGAGTGGGTATCAGCAACTGGGTCGGCACCGAGGTGAAACGGTTGCTCGGAAACAGAACGGTGCGGAAGATGTTGGCCCGGTATATCCGTAGACCCGAGACCATGTCGTCGGTGAAACTCTCTGCCAGGTGGATGTCTCGACGGTCGACCCGTTCGACGATGCGCAGGAACAACGACCACAGATACCGCGTCCCGAAGACCCTGAAGAAGGTCCTCGACAGAATCCCCGACATGAAGAAGAGCGTGTACATGCCCGAGATGACTTGAGTGAACCACTGCCACAGCGCTATCGGGGTTCGCGCGGCGAGCCGTGACTGCATCCACCGACCCATGTGATGGAGACTCGGTCCCGAGATCGACGTGAACGATGCGACGGCCCGATGGGCTCCTGGCCTGCATACGGCGTCCCACACCTGCACCGATCCCCAATCGTGCGCGAGAACATGAACGGGTCGATCGGCCCGAACGCTGTCGACGACAGCGAGGAAGTCGTCCGCCAACTGCTCGATCCGCATCTCGGCGACAGTTCCTTGCGAGGTGGACCGTCCATGACCGCGGGTATCGTAGGTGACCACCCTGAACGAATCCACCAGACCCGGCACGACGCCGTCCCACAGGTGGTGGGTGTCCGGCCACCCGTGCACGAGAATCACCGTCGGACCGTGCAGGTTTCCCTGCTCGAATACCGACAGCTGCGCACCGGTTACCTCCACCGTTCTGTGTTGTGGCTGAAACGACCGGTCGTAGGAGACTGGCATCGGCAGGACGCTCCTCAGTGAAATGGACCGTCGGTACGCTTTTCGTTACCGGCGGTTACGGCTACACCATGGCGCAGTCCGACGCGGTATGTCAACCCCTGTCGGACAACACCGAGCTCGCGAGAGCGTCCTAGACTGACCGCCGTGCCCGACTCTCGAAGATCTCCGAACTCCCGGCAGACCCGCGCCCGCGAGGAATTCGTCGATGCTGCGATCCGAGTCATCGATGCCGATGGTCCGAATCCGAGCATGAACGCCATTGCTCGTGAGGCCGGATCGACGAAACCGCGCTTGTACCGACAGTTTTCGGATAAGTCCGACCTGCTCTCCGCACTCGGCGAACGCATGGCCGACGAGGTGTATCAACTCGCCGTTGCGGACTTCAACTTTCTTCTGGACGCTCCATCGTCGGCATTGCGCCACGCGCTGCGTGGCTACTCGAACGTCGTGGATCGACACCCCAACGTATTCCGCGCATTGGCCCAATCACGCTCGTGGACCGAGGACAGTTCTTCAGGAACCTTCGATATCGGCAGGGACGTTGCACGCCGATTCGCCGGTGTTGCCACCTCCGTGTTGACGTCGATCGGGCTCGACAACCAGGGTGTCGAATTCACCAGTCGCGCCGCAGTGGGCGCGATCGTCGCGACGACGGATCTGTGGCTCGAAGAGGAATCCGAGACCATGGATATCGATCGGTTCGTGGACCAGCTGACCGATCTGATCGGCGGACTCCTGAGAGCCTTCCTGGAGCGAACCGGCGTCGAGATCGACCCGGAAGAACCTGTGTTCGTGATCCTGGCGAAGCTCAAGCAATGAGATGCCGCTGAGACACTCGTGGTCTTCATCGAGGCCACCTGTCCACCAGCGCTGCGGTGCGACGATGCAGATCGTTGAAACGGCAGACCAGATACGCCAGCCACGCCAACTCTGTCGGAGGATCGGGAATCAGAGTCGAAGGCAGGCGAGCGAATGCGTCGCCGGACAGCGAGCGAGCGTTCGCAGGGTAAGCCGTCACGTCACTGGACACGACCGGAGGTGCCGACCGAACGTCGTAGACTATCGCGAATTCGAGTTCGTGTTGATTCCGATGCGCGAACACCGCAACGAATTCCGGATGCCCCCACCTCGCGATATCCCACGTTATCGCCCCGACATCGATTGCAGCTCGAAAGAGCCAGTGCTGCATGTGAGTTCGCGCTTCGTCGTCGAGGGTGAAGCGATCCACATCGTAGAAGCCGTCGAGGCGACGAACGCGATCCCTGTTCAACGTCAGCAAGTCCGGCACCGCGTGGCGCCCAGGCTTCACATCACCGAACGGTAGGCGGTCACCACCGCAGCACCGCCCAGCCCGATGTTGTGCTGCAGAGCAATTCGCGCACCGGGCACCTGACGGTCCCCGGCTGTCCCACGCAGCTGCCACGTCAATTCGCTGGCCTGGGCCAGACCGGTGGCACCGAGGGGATGACCTTTGGAGATCAGTCCACCGGAGGGATTGACCACCCAGGTGCCGCCGTAGGTCGTCAGATCCTGATCGATCAACGTCCCGCCCATGCCCTCGTCGCACAGCTCCAGAGCCTCGTAGGTCAACAGCTCGTTGACCGAGAAGCAGTCGTGCAATTCGACGACATCGATGTCGGTGGGGCCGATGTTCGCTTGCTCGTACACTTTTCGAGCTGCGTGACGGGTCATGTCCGCGCCGACGATGCTGATGGCACTGTGGTCGTCGAACGTGGACGGCAGATCGGTGACCATTGCTTGCCCCACGATTTCGACCGCCCGATCCCACAGTCCACGCCGCTCCACGAATGCCTCACTTGCGAGTATCACCGCACCGGATCCATCGGAGGTGGGCGAACACTGCAAGCGTGTCAATCCCGCAGGCTCGTAGATCATCTTCGATGCCGTGACGTCGTCCAGCGAGTACTCGTCGTCGAATTGCGCGTACGGATTGTTCACCGAATGGCGATGGTTCTTCACCGCGATCCGCGCGAACTGGTCGGTGGTCGTGCCGTACTTGTCCATGTGTTCGCGCCCCGCCGCGCCGAACATCCAGGGCGCGGCCGGAAACTGGAAGTCGAACAGCTCTGCCTCGGCCTGGATGTGCAGCCCGAGCGGCATGGCTCGATCCTCGTAGGCCACCGACAGCGAACCGGGCTGCATCTTCTCGAACCCGAGCGCCAGGACGCAGTCGGCGAGGCCGCCCCGGATCGTCTGAGTCGCCAGATACAGGGCCGTCGATCCGGTGGAGCAGTTGTTGTTGACGTTGGTGATCGGAATGCCGGTCATGCCGAGCTCGTAGACGGCGCGTTGACCGGACGTCGAATCTCCGTACACGTACCCCACATGCGCCTGTTCGACGTCTGCGTAGGAGACACCTGCGTCGGCGAGGGCCGCGGTACCGGATTCCCGGGCCATGTCCGGATAGTCCCACCCCGGTTTGCTGCCGGGCTTCTCGAACTTGGTCATCCCGACGCCGATGACGAACACTCTGTTGCCGCTCACGGTTCTGGGCGCTCCCCTCGACATGGAATCGACCACGGTGGCGGTCGGCGCATCCGTGCGGACACCCGTCGACTGTGGCGTAGAACCGATCTTTTCGACAGGTGCACTTCACCGACATTTCGACCGCCTGGATGGACACAATGCACAACGCCGAGTGCGCCCGGTCGATAGTGACCCATCACACTCCCGTCGGACGTATGTTTCGGAGCAGCCGGTTCGACTCATACTTATCGGCGTCCTCCGCGACGCCCCCCAGCTCCGGATGTCCGGAGACGACCTACACGAAAGAGGTACGCACCGATATGGCCGACTTCATCGACAAGGCTCAGCACAAGGCAGAAGAACTGGCCGGGACTGCGAAGGAGAAGGCAGGCGAGGCAACCGGTGACGACAGCCTCCGCGCCGAAGGTGCCACCGACCAGGCCAAGGCCAACACCCACCAGGCCGCCGACAAGGCTTCCGACGTGGCCGAGAATGTTGCCGATTCCGCTGCCGGCGCAGCCAAGGAGGCCAAGCATGCCGCCTCCGACGTCGCCGACAAGGCGGCCGACGTTGCCGAGGACGTCAAGGACACCGTCAAGGACAAGGTCGCCAACGTCGATGCCGACGACGTGAAGGAGAAGGCCTCCCAGGTCGCCGACAAGGCAGCCGACAAGGCCTCCGCCGTCGCCGACGACGTGAGGAACACGGTTCGCAACATCGACAGCGACGACGTCGCCCAGGCCGCGAAGGTCGGCACCCCCGTCATCGCCGCCATCGCAGCCGCTGCCGGCGCTGTCGCGTTCGTGCTGATCCGTCGACGCAACCGTCGCAACAGCGCTGCGCACCTGTTCGTGCCGTCGAAGCGCACCACCCGCAAGCTCGCCAAGAAGGCCCGCAAGCACAGCTCCTGAAGGTAATTGCGCAGAAAAGCCCCGCCTCCATCGAGGCGGGGCTTTCTCGTCTCTACAGCGGCTTCAGTGCCCGGCTGGGGACCCAGTGCGTGACGGTTTCGCTTCGGTCACGCGACATCAACTCGTACGTGACGCGGCCGAGCCAATCCCCGTCCACGGTGATGGACCATTCGACCAGATCTCCCGGCACCACGCGTCGCACATCGAACCCCTCGGGGTTGAACTTCGAGGCGTGGTGCGGCGGTAGCGGGTAGAGGATGTTGAGGTCGATCCAGACCTTCAGCGGCGGCCGGAGCAGCTTGAAGGGGCGCACGGCAGACGCCGGTCGAGGTTGTGCGCGCCGTGCCATCGTTCGATCATACGTTCGATTCGCGCACCGAACCACCGCCCCTGACAACGAAGAACGGCCACCTGCACACGAGGTGCAAGTGGCCGTTGTTCGGTGTCGTGTGGATCAGATGCCGAGCGATCCTGCCAGGAACGGCCAGGAGTTGTGCAGGTCGTCCTGCCAGTAGCCCCACGAGTGGTTTCCGATCGGGCGGAAGTCCACGGTGGCCGGGATTCCGAGCTGGTCGAGGCGCTTGGCCAGGTTCGAGGTGCAGAAGTTGGTGGCAACTTCGATGCCGCCGCCGACGATGACCTGGTTGGCGAGCGTTGCCGGGTCGTTCTTCAGACGCGGGTTGGCGTAGGTGTCGTTCGGGGCACCGGGCAGTCCGCTGCCGGTGCTCATGTAGATCTGCGTGCCGCGGAGCTTCTCGGCGTTGAGCAGCGGATCGTTCTCGCGCCACACGGGGCCGTCGAGCGGTCCCCACATGTTCTCGACGTTGCCGCCGCCGTAGGTCTCGACGACGAGCTTGACGAACTGCTGACCGATGGGGTCGGAGGTCTGAGCGCAGCCGCTGTACGCAGCGACGCCGGTGAACTTGCCCGGGTACTTGATCGCGATGTTGAGAACCGAGGTGCCCGTCATGGACAGCGCTGCGAGCGACTGGCGGCCGTTGGTGTCGAACTGGGCGTCGATCAGCGGGGGCAGTTCTTCACCGAGGAAGGTGCTCCACTTGTTGCTACCGAGCTTCGGATCGTCCTGCAGCCAGTCGGTGTAGTAGGACCACTTGCCCTTCTGCGGAGTCACGATGAAAGCGTTCTTGTCCGAGAGGAAGGCCTCGGCGTCGGTCTGCGACTGCCACGACGCGGCATCCTCGCCGCCGCCTGCACCGTTGAGCAGGTACAGCACGGGACGCGACACGCTCTCGTCGGCGGGGCGCTGCACCGTGACGGGGATGGTGCGGTTCATCGACGCCGAGTACACCTGGAGCTGAACCTGGCGGTTGTCGAGGGTGTTCACCGACTCGATCCGCGATCCGTTGCTCGACTGCGTCGTGGCCGCAGGCAGTTCGTCTGCGGACGCGACGGGCGTCATCAGCGCGGTCGGAAGAATCGCCACTGCGAGGGCGACGGCCGTAGCCGAACCGATTCGCCGGAAGCCGTGTCGTCGAGATCGTGGCACGCTGTTTCACCTTTTCGTCGAGTTACACCGGTCGAGTTTCTACATCGGCCGAAGATGAGGTGACGTTACCTCGAGCAAACGTCCCGAGCGTTATGGACCGGACGAATCCGAGACGCGATCGTGATGCTCTCGGTCGTGGTGGCGAATGACGAGGAGACAACCCACTACGACGATCACCGCGACCACCACACCCACGGGCAGCGGCGAATACAGCGAGACAATGGGGCGCACATAGTCGTCGGGCGTGCCGTCCGTCCATCCGAACTCCCGCGGCGGCACCGGAGCCGAGACCCAGAACAGCGTCAGCGCGAACGGGATCAGGGGCCCGATACTCGACGCCACCGCGCGCATCGGTTGCATGGATCCGACCGTCAGGCCGAGGGCGACGGGATAAAGAGTGCAATATGCAACGGCACCAAAGACATTGACCGCAGTGTCGTCGATCATCGCGAACAGACCGGAGGCCGTGACCGCGGCCAGCAACACGAGCGCGAGGGTCGACAGGTCTCGGTGCAGGCCCACCCGTATCGCGCCGACGAACAGCACAGCGGCGACAGCGAATATCCACCACGACGCATCCGACCATCCCAGCGAGTTGACCCCGGACGCCGCGATCGCCAACCCCAGCATCAGGTATCGGCCGTCCCGACCGTCGAGGCTCAGCACGACGGCGTAGGTCAGTGCGACGGCAATGGTGACGGCGAAGATCCACATTCTGGTGGTCGACGTCGTGTCACCGAGGTAGGTGTAGACGATCAGGTACACGAAGGCGAGTACGCCGACGACTGCAGCATCGGACGCCTCGAATCCTGTGACGTGTGCTCGCCTGGCCATCGTGAACAGCAGCGCTGCGGTCACGAGGAGAACGAGCAGGGGGACGGTCGATTCGACGTACTGCGGTGCCAAACTGTCCATCCACCGACCCTCACGCGGTCCGCGTAGCGCAGAGATCGCGTTGTAGAACAGCATGGAGCCCAGCAGCCCTGTTGCGATGCCGGCAGACGGAAGTCTGCGTCCGCCGGCGATGACACCGCATACGCCGACCAAAGCGCCCGCGCCGAGGGCGTTGGTGGTCACCGCTTGATTGGCAGCGATCGGCACGAACGACGGCAGTGCAATCACCACCGCCCCGAGCGCCGCGGCCACCGCGGCCGACACCCGGGGGCGGCGGCGATGAATTTCCGCGAGCACGACCACAGCGGCCATCACGGCGAGTGAGCCTGCCCACTGCGCGGTGACGAATGCCCCGTACCACTTACCCGAGGACTCGATGTGGAACGAATCCTGGCCGAGCGATTCCCGGATCGAGTATCCGGCAACAAATCCACCGCATACCGTTGCCGCAACGGGCCCGTACCGATCCGCGATCATGCCTTCAACCTAGAGGTGTTCCCACGAGACGAGTGTCTGTGGTCTATTGGGTGCCCGCCCCGCGAAGGAGTCGATCGAGATGTTTCGTCGCACCGCCGTCATTGCTTGCGTCATTGCAGGTGCCGCCGCCCTCGGCATGGGAACGGCCGCCGCCGACGAGTGGCCTACTCCGCCGCCGTATCCGAGTCCGTCTGCTCCACAGGACGTCACCGGACTGTTCCTCACGCCTCAGGACCCGGACTACTGGAACCCCTTCGTCAGCGAGAACAGATTGACGTCCCCCTACGGCAACAGCACCCGCATCGTGTGCACCGGATTTCACGGCGTGCTCGGCTCCTGCTGGCAGGCCGATTCGAATGGCAACCCGCACAAGCTGATTCTGCTGAACATGAACTATCCGGGTTCGACGGGCCAGCTGCTGCCCGGCGGCGGTCCCGGGCACTTCGTCTACCCCGGCTTCATCCCCGGCATCGGCTGATTCGCAGCCGACTGAACCAATCAACCGGTTTGGGCCCGAACATGATTGCGGTCGGGCCAACACCGGAATTACTACAACACACTTACACCAGTTCTCGATCGAGTTTGCGCAGTCGAGCCTGTACCACGAACAGCAGTCCCACCGCCATGGCCATGAAAGCGCCCACTACCCACAGGCCCGCTTTCGAGGTTCCGGTGGTGTCGAGCAGCCAGCCCGTCATGTAGGGCGCCGCCAGTCCGGCCGATGCACCTATGGTGTTCACCAGCGCGATGCCCGCTGCGGCTCCAGCCCCGGTGAGGAAGGTCGTCGGCAAGTACCAGAAGATCGGCAGCGCGGAGAAGATTCCCACTGCGGTAAGCGTGATGAACACCATGGTGAGGAACGGCGAGCTCATGTACATCGCGATCGGAACACTCACTGCAGCAAGGGCAGTCGGGGCAATGAGGTGCCACATCCGCTCTTTGCGGCGGTCGGATCGTCTGGACCACAGGATCATCGCAACCGAGGCGATGAAGAACGGCACCGCTACGATCATTCCGTTCTCGGCGATCGAGAAGGTGGTGTTGAACTGCTCGGCAAATCCGGCGACGATTGTCGGCAGGAAGAAGCTGATCGCGAACAACCCGTAGCCGATGCCGAAGTACGTCACGCCGAGTAGCCACACCGTCGGGTTACGCAGTGAATCACGAACGGACCCGTGGCCGGACTCGGCCTTTTCGGAGTGCTCGGAGTTCATACGCTTGTCGAGCCAGCTACGTTCATCCGCGTTCAGCCACTTGGCTTCACGCGGCCGGTCGGTGAGATAGAACCATGCCGCGATGCCGAGCAGGATCGTGGGGATGCCTTCGACGAGGAACATCACTCGCCATCCCTCCAGGCCGAACAGCCCGTGCCAGTACTGGATGATCGCCGCGGAAATCGGTGCACCGAACGCGCTGGACAGTGGTAGCGCAACCATGAACACGCCTACGAGTCGGACTCGCACTGCCCTGGGGAACCAGAACGTCAGGTAAAGCATGATGCCGGGGAAGAAGCCGGCCTCGGCGATACCGAGCGCAACGCGGGCGATGTTCAGCCAGGTCGCGTTGGGTACAAATGCCATCAGCGCCGCAATAAGTCCCCAAGACACCAGGATTCGAGCAATCCAACGACGCGCACCGAACTTGTGCAGAGCCAGGTTGCTCGGCACTTCCAACAGGATGTATCCGACGAAGAACAAGCCGCTGGCGAGTCCGTACATTGTCTCGGTCAGGCCGAGATCCTCACTCATCGTCAACTTGGCGAACGAGATGTTCGTCCGGTCGATGTAGTTCAGGAAATAGGCGAGCCCGAGAAACGGAATCAGGCGCAGTGCGACTTTGCGCATCACGCGGTTGGCCATCTCGTTGTCCGGCGTCGCAGCGCCGGGCAGGTGGGTGCGTGACGTCATCTATCGCTCCAGTCTTCGATCCGAGACCCACCACATGAGGCGGGCTCACACACTGTGCTCCCGCAGTGACCTGAGTCACGACCGTTTACTGACGAACCTCGAGCTCCTAGTTTCCTCTCTTTGTCGAACGCACCGTATAGGGCCCCTTCGAGCCGAATTCACCACGCGTACGCTCGGCCCATGTCGAGAGACAGCGTCCAAGCTGTGGTCGACCGCTTCGCCGATGAGCTCGGCAGATCGGTCGTCGTCAACGACCCCGAAGTACGAATGCTGTTCGCCAGCCGCCACTTCGGCGATGAGGACCCCGTTCGGATCAGAGCTATTCTGAACCGCGATGCAGGCAGCGAGGCCATCGGTTTTCTGCTGTCCAGCGGCATCGGTCAATGGACCAAGCCCGGCAGGATCGACGGGTCCGAAGCGCTCGGTCTTCACGCCCGTGCAGGCGTGCCCATTCGCTGGCGCGGCGAGACACTGGGCATGATCCTTGTGATCGATGCCGAGAAAACTGTCACCGATGCCGATCTGGCTCGAATCGGTGAGGTGGCGAACGAGGTCGCCCCGTTGATGGTGGCAGACCGAATGCCACTCGATTCGGGTCGTTCCGAGGCCCTGGTGACTGCGGCACTCGGGCCTGAGGAGTCCGCGCGCGAGGGTGCCCTCGCGGAACTGGCTGTCATACCCGGAGGTGTACGCGTAGTCACCCTGGCCTTGCGGCAGGGTAAGGACAACGACCTGACTGCGATCGCGCTGCGGCATGCACTGGTCGCCGCTCGTTCCCGCAGTCGCGGCGATGCGCTGCACAGTGTGGACGGTGCCGCCGGGCATCTCGTGTACCTGGCGACTGCCGCACGCGACCTGGACACCGTCGTCGCCGAGGCCCGAACGATGGTGCGCGACGCAGCAGACGTGGCGGGCCGCGGCACGAGTGTCGAAGCCGGAATCGGGGCGCTCGTACCTGCGATGAACGAGGCGTGGTTGTCCGCACGGCAGGCCGGCCTCGCAGCCACAATCGCGCGCCGATTCGGTGAGGACTCGGTCGTCAGCTGGGAACGTGCCGGGGTCCTCGGCGTGCTGGCCAGGATCCCGACACAGGAATTCGACATCACCGCGGTTCCACAGGAACTACGCCGCCTCGCCGAGGTGGACCCGTCCGGCCGATTGCTCGATACGTTGCGGGCTTTCCTCGACCACGCTGGATCCGGCCCGGGAGCCGCGGAGGCCCTCTTCATTCACCGAACCACGTTGTACTACCGACTCGACCGCATCCGCGACGCGG
Organism: Rhodococcus sp. 14-2483-1-2; assembly: GCF_002259405.1. Lineage (GTDB taxonomy): Bacteria > Actinomycetota > Actinomycetes > Mycobacteriales > Mycobacteriaceae > Rhodococcoides. The sequence continues at coordinate 248,596 of NZ_NPFW01000007.1, forward strand.
TCGACATCGACCTCGACGACGGCACCGTTCGTCTGCACCTGCACCTCGGATTACGCGTCGCCGACGCCATGAGAGCCGAGGGATTCGATCCGTTCCCGCCCTTCAAAGGGCGTTGAGCGACACGGCCGAATCTCGAAGCTCCGCCGGCACTCCCTGCGGATAGAGGACCACTTTGCATGCGTCACCGGACAGCATCCCGATCGCCGTTTCCACATCTTCGAGTTCCATGCGGTGCGAGACCAGACGAGAAAGATCAACGCTTCCCGATGCCACGAGGCCGGCAAGTTCCGTCCACGAATCCCAGATCCGACGACCGAAACTGCCGCGCAGGGTCAGTCCCCGGCTGATCAACTGCCGTGTCGCGTTCAGTTCGAGAGGTCGGTTGGTCAACCCGACGCTCACGATGGTGCCCTCACGGCGGACGACGTCGAATCCAGCCGCAAGCGCAGGGAGGGCTCCGGAACATTCGAGAACCAAGTCGACGCCTTGCGCCGCGCCGGTCCTTTCCCACACCCGCTCCACAAGGTGTTCACCCGACGCCACCAGCGATCCACCAAGTTCGACTGCCATTGCGGCGCGGTGCGAGTTCGGTTCGACCACAAGCACTTCGGCTCCCTTCGCGCGAGCAATCTGCAGCGCGGCCAGACCGACGGGCCCGGCACCACTGACCAGGACGTGCGCGCCGTCCAGGTTCAGCCCGCTCCGTTGCACAGCGTGCATCGCGCTCCCCGCAGGTTCGAGGAGGGCAGCCGTTTCGAGTGTCAGCTCGTCCGGTAGTCGGAAGCACGTCGACGCCGGGAGTACCACTCGCTCGGCGAATGCGCCGTCCATCGTCAGACCGAGCAGGTCCATCCGCAGGCAATTGTGGGCATTACCGAGTGCGCACTGGTAGCAGTCCGAGCACGCGACGTGAGTCTCGACAGCAACGCGATCTCCGACGCGCAATGTGGATACGTCGGGGGCAACCTCGATCACGGTGCCTGCGCATTCGTGCCCCGTCACCACCGGCAACCGCAAGCCGAGGTCGCGGACTGCCGGGCCGTACTCGTACGTCTCGCGGTCGGTTCCGCACACCGATACTGCACCGACTTCGATGCGAACGTGTCCACGCTCCAGGTCCTGCTCGCGGTAGTCGTTCACCAGGTCGAAGCCCGGAGCAGGTTCGGTCTTGAGCACTGCGCGCACGTCAGCTCCTCATTCTGTGTCGATGTGCACTCAGTCTGTTGCGACAGCCGTTCCCGATCATCGAGCCGAGAGAGGGGAAACGAGTCCAGCTTTCCTCCCGCTGTCGCAACAGCGGCATTCGACAACGAGAGGAATTCGCTGCAAGTCCTCTCGTCCTGCGACGGTGCAACGCAACGTGGCATACGACGACCATGACAGGGCGTGGGGACGTGATCCGCCTCACGCGACATGACGAGAGGACAGACGTGAGCGCACCGCACATCATCGGCTGGGCACATACCCGATTCGGGAAAAGTGAGAGCCCGGACGTCGAGTCGCTGATCGCCGAGGTGTCAGTCAGCGCTCTCGCCGACGCGGGACTCGACGCCGCGGACGTCGACATCATCACTGTCGGCGTGTTCAACAACGGCTTCTCCAGGCAGGGTTTCGAGGGCGCACTCGTCGGTGCCGGTCAGCCCGATCTGGCTCTCGTTCCTGCTGTGCACGTGGAGAATGCGTGCTCCACCGGCAGCGCCGCCCTCTACACGGGACTCGACTATCTGCAGGCAGGGCGAGGCCGAGTCGCGTTGATCGTGGGTGCCGAGAAGATGACGGCCACCTCGAACGACGCCATCAACGACATTCTCCTTTCTGGTTCTCATCGGGCAACCGAGGAGCACATGGGCAGCTTTGCTGGTGTATTCGCCTCTCTCGCCGATGAATACGCCGACCGCTACGGTGATCCGCGGGAGGCGATGTCCCGCATCGCAGCCAAGAACCACCGCAACGGTGTAGACAACCCCTACGCGCATCTACGACGCGATCTCGGGTTCGATTTCTGCGCGGCACCGTCGGACAAGAACCCTGCTGTCGTGGGCAGGCTACTGCGTACCGACTGTTCCCTGGTGTCCGACGGTGCCGCCGCCATGGTCGTCGCGTTGCCGGAAGTTGCTAGCACTTCGCGCCGTTCGGTCCGCATTCTCAGTCGTCATCAAGCCAACGATCACCTCGCGTTGGCCCGACGCAATGACGTGCTTGCGTTCGACGGTGGTGCCCGCGCATTCCGCGGAGCCCTCGCCGCCGCTGGGGTCACCCTCGCGGAGCTGGACCTGATCGAGACGCACGACTGCTTCACTATCGCGGAGCTTCTGCAATATGAGGCATTCGGACTTGCCGAGCCCGGTAAGGGTGGCGAGGTGTTGACCGAGGGCCGCACCGAGGCCGACGGGCTGCTGCCGGTCAATCGATCCGGCGGCCTGAAGGCGAAGGGGCATCCACTCGGGGCTACGGGCGTGTCCCAACACGTCATGGCGGCAATGCAATTGACCGGCGAGGCCGGAGACATGCAGTTGCCAAACGCGCATCGGGCCGCGGTCTTCAATATGGGCGGAGCAGCAGTCGCGAACTACGCCACCGTTCTGGAGGGAGTCCGATGAGCATGCCGAGACGTGCTGCGAATCTGGCAGAGATATTGAAGCAAACCGCTCGGCGCCTCCCCGGCAGTACCGCCGTCGTGCACGGCACCACGAGGTGGACCTGGCAGGATCTGGATCGACGTGTCGACGCATTGGCCGCAGATCTGCAGCGCCGTGACGTCCAGAAGGGCGATGTCGTCATGCTCGACAGCCCCAACCATCCCGAGTTCATCCAAGCTATGTTCGCAACGTGGCGCGTGGGTGCTGTTCTCGCACCGGTCAATTCGCGGCTGCATGATGACGACGTCGTGGTCATTGCGGAGGTGTGCAGGCCCAGTGTGATGATCGGACATGCGTCGACCGCCTCGCACGTCGATGCAGTCCAGGCCGCGCACGGTCTGCCCGCGGGAGTCCTGTGGATCGAGAGCGAGAATGCCGACTCCGTCGCCGACATCACGTCGTCGACGACGGTGCCCGAAACCCTGGCCACCTGGGAGGGAGATCCGGCCTGGTACTTCTTCACATCCGGCACCAGTGGCACCCCGAAGGCCGCAATTCTGACGCACGATCAGCTCGGTTTCGTCATCAACAATCACCTCGCAGATCTGATGCCGACCACCGACCGCCACGACGTATCACTCGTCGTCGCGCCGCTGTCCCACGGAGCAGGTGTGCACATGTTGCCGCAGGTTGCACGCGGTGCCGCGACGGTTCTGCCTTCGTCGGCCAGCCTGGTTCCCGAAGACGTGTGGAGCCTGGTCGAATCGGAGCGGGTGACCAACATGTTCACCGTGCCGACGATTCTGAAGGTTCTCGTCGACGACGCTGCAGTGGACCGGCACGACCATTCTTCGCTCAAGCATGTGATCTACGCCGGCGCTCCGATGTACGCCCCGGATCAGCAGCGAGCGCGCGCGGTACTCGGCGAGGTCCTGGTTCAGTATTACGGCCTCGCCGAGGTGACCGGCAACATCACCGTCCTCCCCAGTGCCGAGCACGGACGGCCAATACCCGCCGGGCTCGCCGCGTCCACATGCGGTTATCCGCGTACCGGCATGCTGGTCAGTGTCCAGGACGAAACCGGTCACGAGGTTCCGCCCGGCGACATCGGTGAACTGTGTGTCGCCGGACCCGCCGTCTTCGCCGGTTACCTCGACAACGACGAGGCGAACGCAAAGGCATTCAGGGACGGTTGGTTTCGTACCGGCGACCTCGGCGTCATGGATACGGGCGGGTTCGTGTACGTCACCGGCCGGTCGTCGGACATGTTCATCTCGGGTGGTTCCAACATTCACCCGCGCGACATCGAGGAGAAGATCCTCACCCATGACGCGATCGACGAGGTCGCGGTGCTCGGTGTACCGGACCCGAAGTGGGGTGAAGTCGGTGTTGCAGTGTGTGTTCGGAGCACCGACAGAACAGTGACGGCCGAGGAACTCACAGCCTGGCTCGGTGAGCGAATGGCTCGCTACAAGGTTCCGCGCTACATCCTGTTCCGCGACTCGCTGCCCAAGTCCGGTTACGGCAAAATCGTCAAGCGAACGATTCGTGACGAACTTGCCGAGCAGAAGTGGGGCCCGTACGCGAAGAACCTGGAGACGGCATCATGACCGCCTCCACGGTACTGAAACCGCTTGTGCACCCGGGTGAACAAGCGGCGCAACGACTCGAGTCCGTTACCACGGGGACCGCGGTCGAACGGTTGTCGCTGACTCCCGGCCGCCGCATTGTCGACGCGATCGACGAGGCACTGACGCGCCTGGGTGCCGATTCGGCGCAGGTGGAACTACTCGGTGGACCATTGTCCCGCGTCTCCTACTGCATCCCCGCACTGTGCGCCGACGGTTCCCGCGCAGCCTGGTACAGCGAGACGTTCGAGACCGCAGCGCCTGCCACCATCGTCGCGGGGAGTGCAACGGTAGGTCGCCGGGACGGCGAACGCTTCATGCATTGCCATGCAGCTTGGTTCGACGCGGACGGTGTCCTCCGCGGCGGTCATCTCTGGCCGGACACTATCGTCGGTGCCACTCCGGTGGAGGCAATTGTGCATGCTTTCGATTCGGTTGCTCTCACCAGCGGCGCGGACGACGAGACCGCAATGCCGGTGTTCACTCCGTCGCCGACAGCTGTGTCGCTCAGCAGTTCTCACCGTGCTGTCATGACGCGCGTCCGGCCAGGCGTCGAAATACACGACGCCATCCGACGCGTCATGATCGACGCGGGAATGCAGACCGCATCGGTCCGCGGCAGCCTGGGCAGCCTTGTCGGGGCCACGCTGATTCGCGGCGACGGCACCGCTGTCGCCGACGGGCCGGCAACGGAAGTGACTATCGCCGGCCACGCGAGCGTCGACGGTGACCGGCTCTCCGAGGCGCACGTGTCGGTCTGCGCCATCGATCGCCACGGGACTGTGCACACCGGCGAACTCGCCGAGCGCGGCAATCTCGTCGCGGTGACATTCGAGCTTCTGGTTGAGGAGATCTCGGGATGACCGGCCGACTCGAAGGCAAGGTTGCGCTGGTGTTCGGTGCCGGTTCGAGCGGCGCGGCGTTGAGCAACGGCCGCGCTGCTGCGCTTGCGTTCGCCCGCGAAGGTGCAACCGTTGCCGCTATCGACCGCAACCACGCCGAAGCCCAGTTGACCGCCGCGGAGATCACCGCCGCAGGAGGCAGCGCGGTGGCTTTGGTTGCCGATGTGACCGACGAGCAGCAAGTTCGATCGGTGGTGGCAGAGGCCATCGAGGCGCTGGGCCCACCGACCGTGTTGCACAACAACGTCGGCGCAGCGGGCGTCGGAGACATCACCGAACTCGATCTTGCACAGTGGAACAGATCGGTAGCCGTCAACATGACCGGAGTCTTTTTGACCTGCAAGCACGTCCTGCCTGCGATGCTCGCGCACGGCGGCGGCTCGATCGTCAATGTCTCCTCCACCGCCAGCATTCGCTACACCGGCTTCAACTACCCGAGTTACAGCGCAACGAAGGGGGCCGTCAATCAGCTGACCGTCGCCCTGGCCCTGCAATATGCGGCCCAGGGCGTCCGGGTCAACGCGGTTCTCCCCGGTCTGATCGATACTCCCTTGGTGACAGGCCAATTGGTGGACCCGAACGCTGCAGCCGAGGCAATGGCGGCTCGACATGCCAGCAGTCCGACCGGCCGGATGGGCTCACCGTGGGACGTCGCGAACGCCGCAGTGTTTCTCGCTTCGGACGAATCGGCCTACATCAATGGTGTCTGCTTGCCTGTCGACGGCGGATTGGCGGTGCGGGCACTGTGACCACCCCGAAGACAGGTGTTGTTGTGCCCCTCGGATCGAAGCGACCTGTTGTCCCCCAGTCGTCCTGGATTGCCCCGAACGCATCCGTCGTCGGCGCGGTGACACTCGAGGAGAACACGAGTGTTTGGTATGGAGCCTCGCTGCGCGCCGACGCCGAACCCATCACCATCGGCGCAGGAACCAATATTCAGGACAACTGTGTCATCCACACGGACCCTGGAATGCCGGTTCTTGTCGGCAACAGCGTGTCCGTCGGTCACGGTGCGATCCTGCACGGTTGCACCGTCGAGGACGGCGTCCTCGTCGGAATGGGTGCAGTGATCATGAACGGAGCCGTCATCGGTGCCGGGTCGTTGATCGCCGCAGGGGCTGTGGTCACCGAGCACACAGTGATTCCAGCGGGGTCGTTGGTTGCGGGTGTTCCCGGCAAGATCCGGCGCACGCTCGATGCAGAGACTGTTGAGGCGAACGGCACCAATGCCCACCACTACGTCGAACTTGCTCGAGAACATCGGGCAGCTGTCGAGGATCTCCGATGAATGCTCCTGCAACCACCGACATCGCAGCCCTCGTCGATGCTCTGCCCGCCGACATCGTCGTCGTGGACCCGGATATCTTGGCCGGGTATGGCCGCGATCAGTCCCAGTTCACCCACAGCGAGGTTCCGGCAGCGGTGCTCATGCCTCGCACCACCGCTGATGTCGTGGCCTGCATGGCGGCAGCAAGCAAGCATTCGATCGCAGTGATACCACGCGGTGCAGGGAGTGGACTGAGCGGCGGAGCCAACGCCTCTGCCCACTCGGTTGTGCTGAGTCTGCATAGGATGACCCGAATACGTGAACTGGATAGGGTCAACCGCCTCGCCGTCGTCGAACCGGGGGTCATCACTTCCGATCTGCGCACCACGGCATCGGAGGCCGGTCTGTTCTATCCGCCGGATCCAGGCAGCGTCACCTTCAGCACCATCGGCGGTAACGTCGCGACCAATGCGGGCGGAATGTGCTGCGTGAAGTACGGCGTCACCGGCGATTTTGTCCTCGGTCTCGAAGTGGTGCTGGCCGATGGGCGGGTCCTACGAACTGGCCGGCGCACCGTGAAAGGTGTTGCGGGATATGACCTGACGCATCTACTCATCGGCTCGGAAGGCACCCTCGGCATTATCACCGAGATCACCGTTCGGTTATTGCCTGCACCGCGTGACCCGCACACCCTTGTCGCCGCCTTTCCCACTCTCGAAGGGGCAGGTTCGGCAGTATCGAAGATTGCCTCCGCAGGAATCACCCCATCGATGCTCGAAATCCTCGATCGCACCACGGTGAAGGCAGTCGACGAGATGACGAAGATGGGAATCGGCGACACCACCGCAGCGCTACTGCTGATTCAGAGCGACGACGCCGATGCCGAATCCGTTATGACCGTGCTGGAGTCCATCTGTACCGAGTTCGGGGCCGAGGATGTGGTCGTCGGCTCCGATCCCGTGGAGGCGGCGATGCTGCTCGAAGCCCGTCGACTCGCACTCCCTGCGCTCGAACGTCTCGGCGACTGGTTACTGGACGATGTCGCTGTTCCCTGCTCTGCCATCACCGATCTGATCACCTCAGTGGAAGAGATTGCTGCCGAACACGATCTGACCATCGGCGTCTTCGGGCACGCGGGCGACGGCAACCTGCATCCGACCATCATCTACGACGCCGCCGATCCGGCCAGTAGCGCCGCAGCGGTGTCCGCGTTCGATGCGATCACCCGTCGCGCCCTCGCACTCGGGGGAACCATCACCGGTGAGCACGGTGTGGGCAGGCTGAAGAGCAGGTGGCTGACTGTCGAGCACGATGACGTGTCGATTTCGGTGCAGCGGGCGTTGAAAGAGTCTCTCGACCCGGCCGGAATCCTGAACCCAGGTGCCGTACTCCTGTCGAGGCCACCCGTCGACACCTACAGCGACTGACGTCGGTCTCAGTTGTACGGCCTACGCGCCGTTTCGGGATCGCCGTAGGTGATGGCGCGTTCGCGTCGGGTGCCGGTGGCCAGGGTTGCGGCCCAGTTGATCAGTGTCCCGACGCGATTGCGGTTGCCGGCGAGGAACGCGATGTGGATGACGCCCCACGAGACCCAGCCGAGGAACCCGGACATGCGCAGCGGCCCGGCCTGCACCAGTGCGTGTCCGCGGGCGATATAGGCAGCGGTGCCGAGGTCTCGGTACTTGAAATCCTTTCGCGCAGAATCGGATAGGTCCGCTGTGATTGCCGCGCCCGCCGCTCGGCCGCCCTGCATGGCCACCTCGGCGACTCCCGCAAGCTTGTTCAGCGACATGATGTCTCCGACGACGAAGACGTTGGAGTGTCCGGGGATCGAGAGATCCGGTTGCACGGCGATGCGTCCCGATCGGTCCTGCTCCACTCCCATGGCGTCGGCGAGTTGCTTCACGAACGGGACAGCTTCCACGCCTGCGGTCCACAGCACGGTGTGGGTGTCGTAGCGTGTGACGGTCTTGGGTTCGGCCTTGGCCGTGACCTCGACGTCGGTGGCCGTGACGTCGGTGACGTGCACACCGAGATGCGTTTCCACGCCGACGGCATCGAGGGTGCGTTGCGCTTTCTTCGTCAGCGAGTCGGGGAACGATTCGAGTACGCGGTCGCCGCCGTGGAACAGCAGAACTCGCGCTTCCGACGGGTGAATCGAATCGAACTCCTTTGCCAACGCTCTGGTGGCGAGTTCTCTTATCTGGCCGGCCAATTCGACTCCGGTCGGGCCTCCACCGGCCACCGCGAAGGTGAGCCACGGCCTGCGCTCCTCGGGGGTGGGGAGAGACTCGGCCATCTCGAAGGCGGAGATCAACTTTCGCCTGATCGCAAGGGCGTCGTCGAGGGTCTTCATGCCCGGTGCCCACTGCACGTATTCGTCGTGGCCGTGGTACGCCTGCTGCATTCCGACGGCGACGACGAGGTAGTCGTAGGGCAGCTCGAAGGTCGAGCCGTCGAATCGGCTCGCGGTCACCACTCCGCCGTCGCCGGCCGAGCCGTCGCCCACTGCGGTCACCGAGGTCGCTTCACCCAATGCCACGTGCACGTTCTTCTGCTTGCGCAGCAGGTGTCGCAGTGGACTGGCGATCGAGCCCTCGGACACCAGACCGGTGGCGCACTGGTAGAGCAGTGGCTGGAAGACGTGAGAGGTTCCTCGTTCGAGCACGGTCACATCGACGTCCTCGTTGCGCAGACGTCGGGCCGCATGAAGTCCGCCGAATCCGCCGCCGAGGACCAAAACCCGTGGACGTGCCATGTGAACGCTCTCCCTCGGACCGAACTGCGGAGATGGATTCTCCGATATTCGAGCCTACTCGAGTGCCGCACCCCCGGTCGGGGGGTACGGCACTCGACGTCGATGCAGATCAGCCGAGCAACGCCCGCATGGTGTCGATTTCCTGTTGCTGCGTGGCCACGATGGTGCGAGCCATCTCCTGCGCGTCGGGGTTCGAGCCGTCGGCGATCTCGGTCTTCGCCATCTCGATCGCGCCTTCGTGGTGCTCGATCATCATCGTCAACCATCGGCGGTCGAACTCGGGACCGGTGGCCGCAGTCAACGCGTCCATGTCCTGTTGGGTCATCATGCCTGTGCCCGAGCCGTGGTCCATCTCGCCCATGTCGGACGAGGGTGCCGGCTGACCCCATTCGGCGAGCCAGGCGGTCATCCGCTCCATTTCCGGTTGCTGCGCGGCTTCGATCGCCGACGCCAATGCCACGACGTCCGGATTGTCGGTGCGACCCTCGACCATTGCCGCCATCTCGATTGCCTGTGCATGATGCGGGTACATCATCCGAGCGAACATAACGTCCGCATCATCGAACTGAGCGGATGCGTCGGCCTGGGTAGATGGCACCGACGACGAGTTCGACGCGCTCATCGAATGGCCGTCCATCGGCATGTCGGAAGTGTCGCTGCTGCAGCCGGCGACGAGGAACACGCTCACGGTGGCGGCAGCCAGCGACGCGACGAGTGTTGTACGCATGTGAATCTCCTTGAACAAGTGCGAAATACAGGGATCTTGGTATGCCGATCCGCCGGTGGTCGTGCATCCACCGGGCTCCCTGTCACACTCGCAAGGTCACCGATCTGTCCAGCTCCCAGAGGGTCCACGGCGGCGCACGCTCCGAGACGGAGTCGGTGCGCCCTCGGATACCGTCCTCCGACATCGGCGAGTGGACGCAACCGACGCTCGCCGATGGGACCGACAGTGCAGCCCACGACACCGTTGCTCCCGCGCACGGATGCATCATCTGATGTGCCGACGGGCCGTCGTGGTCACCGGCCGCCACCTGTACCGGATCATCGTGGCGGGCCGTCGACGCCATGGCCGAGTGTTCGCTGCTCATCGACGTGCTCGGTGTCGCCGAGTGCATCAGCAGCACCCCGAAGACGGTCAGTGCGATCAGCAATCCGGTCGCCGAGGCAATGCCCGGGCGACTGCGTCGGATCACTGAATGCATGTCGTCGACGATAGCAAGACATACCCCCTAGGGGTAGTCAGCGGGGACTTCCGCCCCGCACCGAAGGACTTCCGCCTCTGTCGGCGACGGTCCCATCCGGGCCATGCTCGTCATGTATCTGCACACGTGGGGCAATGGACGGGAATTCGTCATGAATGCATCGAGCCGGGTAGTCGTCGGAGTGGACGGATCTGCAACATCTCTCGACGCGGTCCGCTGGGCAACACGCGAGGCTGTTCGACGCCACGCTCCGCTTGAGTTGGTCACGTCGTCTCTGTTCGCGCCGGGAACCTACGGGGATGCCATCAGCCTTCGGATCGGTGCGTTCTCCGACCCGGATGTCGAGGCCAAGCGTGTGCTGACCACCGCGGTCGATGTTGCGCACAAGGCCGCAGCAGGCAATTCACTGATTCTCGACACCCGCCTCGAACACGGCTCTGCTGCACGGAACCTGACGCACTTCGACGTCGCGCCCGCCATGATCGTCGTCGGGTCGAGGGGTCTCGGCGAGTTCACCGGCGGGTTGATCGGGTCGGTCAGTACCGCAGTTGTCACGCATGCGAAATGCCCTGTTGCAGTGATCAAATCGAATACCGTCAGCGACGGTCCGGTCGTCGTCGGGGTGGATTGCACCGCCAACAGCCAACCTGCCATCGGATTCGCACTGAAGGAAGCGTCACTTCGAGGCGTCGACCTCGTCGCCGTGCACGCCTGGAGCGACCTCGAGCTCGGCAGTGTGTTGACGCGCGACGACGAAGGTCCGTGGGTCGATTCCGAACTCGCCGAGAAAACGTCGTTGGCGGAGAGCCTTGCCGGCTGGTCGGAGGACTACCCGGACGTCACCGTCCACCGTGTGGTGGTTCAGGACAGGCCGGTTCGTGAGCTGGTCCGTGCATCCGAGTCGGCGCAGTTGATCGTGGTGGGAAGCCGCGGCCGCGGTGGATTCACATCGATGCTTCTCGGTTCCACCTCGCGTGCGGTGTTGCATTCGGTGGATGTTCCCGTCGTCGTCGTCCCCACGAACCGATGACCGCGCCCACCACCGAAACCGGTTACAGCTCCGATGACCTCGACGCAGACCTGCGCTACTGGGCTGCGGCGAACTACCTCACTGTGGCGCAGATCTATCTGCAGGACAACGTGTTGCTGCGCCGACCCCTGGAATCCGAGCACATCAAGCCGAGGCTGCTCGGGCACTGGGGCACGAGTCCCGGACTGTCGATGATCTACACCCTCCTCAATCGCGTGATTCGTCGAACCCATTCGGACTGGCTGTACGTCACCGGTCCGGGCCACGGCGGTCCGGCATTGGTGGCCAACACCTACATCGAGGGAACCTACAGCGAGATCTACCCGAAGATTTCGCTCGACGACGAGGGCGTCCACCGTCTGTGTCGGCAATTCTCCACTCCCGGAGGCATTCCGAGCCACGTCAGTGTCCAGACGCCGGGCAGCATTCACGAGGGCGGTGAGCTGGGCTACGCCCTCGTCCACGCCGCCGGTGCAGCATTCGACAATCCCGATCTGATCGTCGCCTGTGTCGTCGGGGACGGCGAGGCCGAAACCGGGCCGCTGTCCGGTTCGTGGAAGATACCGGCCTTTCTCAACCCGATTCGCGACGGTGCCGTGTTGCCCATCCTGCATCTGAACGACGGAAAAATCTCCGGACCAACGGTTCTCGGACGCACCACCGATCGATCGATCGCGGACTACCTGAGTGGCCAGGGGTGGGCACCACTGTTCGTCGAGGGCGACGACCCACGAGAGGTGTTCCCGGCGCTTCATTCTGCCCTCACCCGAGCCCACGACGCGATCGAGAGAATCCAGCACGCCGCCCGCAACGGAGAACCGCAACACGACATCGCATGGCCCGCTGTCGTTCTACGCACCCCCAAGGGCTGGACCGGACCGCACGAGGTGGACGGCAAGCTCATCGAAGGCACACATTGGGCGCACCAGGTGCCGCTGTCGGGAGTCCGCGAGAACCCAGCGCATCTGGCTGTGCTCGAGAAGTGGCTCCTCTCCTACGATCCCCGATCGTTGTTCGACGACAACGGTGCTCCGGTCGACTCCATCCGCGAGCTCGCTCCGTCCGGCACCGAACGCCTAGGTGCCACTCCGTATGCGAACGGCGGTCTTCTGTTGCAGCCCCTCGTGATTCGCGATCTCGAGAACTACGCGCTCACGGTCGAGTCCCCGGGGCGCACGTCGCACGAGACGACCACCGTGCTCGGGGAGATGATGCGCGATATCTACCTCGACAACGCACAGCCCCACGGTGGCGGCAACTTTCGTCTGTTCTGTCCCGACGAGACCGCGAGCAACCGCCTGCAGGCCGTGTTCGAGGCCACCGACAGATGCTGGCAGCTGCCGACCACCGAGTTCGACGACGGTCTAGGTCCCGACGGCCGCGTGATGGAGGTGCTCAGTGAGCACCTCTGCGAGGGCTGGCTCGAGGCGTACCTGCTGTCGGGTCGACACGGCCTGTTCGCGAGCTACGAGGCCTTCGCCATGGTGAGTGTGTCGATGCTGATCCAGCACACCAAGTGGCTTCAGCACGCCGCCACACTCGCATGGCGAGCACCGGTGGCGTCCCTCAACGTGCTGCTCACCAGCACGTGTTGGCGCAACGACCACAACGGATTCAGCCATCAGGGTCCCGGACTGATCGACGCGGTGATCCCTCTGGCACCGGACGTGGTGCGCGTGTGGCTACCACCGGATTCCAATACCCTCCTCGCCGTTGCCGATCATTGCTTCCGCAGTCGAGGTCACGTCAACGTCCTGGTGGTGGACAAGCAGAGTCACCCGCAGTATCTGACGCTTCCCGAGGCACGGGCGCATGCAGCGGCGGGTGCGTCCCGCTGGGACTGGGCCGGCACCGAGGAGACCGATACCGAGGAAGATCCCGAGATCGTTCTGGCGTGTGCCGGCGACGTGCCGACCGAGGAAACCCTGGCTGCCGCACAGTTGTTGCGCACGTGGACTCCCGAGCTCAGGGTCCGCGTGGTCAACGTCATCGATCTGATGGCGCTGCTTCCCGTCGTCGATCATCCGCACGGATTCTCCGACGAGCAGTTCGTCGATCTGTTCACCGCCTCGGTCGATGTGGTCTTCGCGTTCCACGGCTATCCCCGCGCGGTGCACCAACTGGTGCACGGCCGACCCGACGCCCAGCGGTTCCATGTTCGTGGATTCATCGAACAGGGCACCACGACAACACCGTTCGACATGGTGGTGCTCAACAAGATCAGTCGCTATCACCTCGCGCTCGCAGCACTCGACCGAGCGGGCACTGCGCCGGCCGGTGCCGAACGACTGCGGCAGCACTGCCAGGACCAACTCGTTCGGCACGATGCCTACATCCGGGAACATTTCGAGGATCTTCCCGAGATTCGACAATGGCGGTGGTCGTGACCGCGAGGTGACTACCCGCGGGCGATGATCAGCGGACAGTCGACGCGGTGGGCCAGCGACCGGACGGTGGATCCGAGAAGTCGGTCGCTGAAACCGTTGCGGCCGCTCGAACCGACGACGACGGCCTGCGCCCGCGGTGATACCTCGAGGATCTTCTCGACCACGTTGCCGCGCAATATCTTCTGCTGTACCACGACTTCCGGGTACTGTTCGCTCCAGCCGGACAGGCTCTCTGCCAACACGGTTCGACCGTTCGAAAGGATCGCATCGGACCTGTCGGTGGCGGACGCGTCGGGCGCCGAGATCAGTTCGTCCGTCGACACGTGGACTGCAACCAGTTCCGCTCCCCGGAGTGAGGTTTCGTCGAAGGCCAACCGAACAGCGTTCTGGTTGTGCGGCGACCCGTCGATTCCGAGGACAACAGGGCCTCCCGACGAGTGCAGCTCGACGCTTCCCGGCACGATGACCACAGGGCAGTGCGCTTGAACGGCCACCGCGGTGCTCACCGAGCCGAGCAGTTCGGCGAAGTATTCGCCGTTGCCACGAGAACCCACCACCATCATCGAGGCACTCGAGGACTGCTCCAGCATGGCCTGAATCGTCGGTCCCACAATCGATTCGCTCGTGATGACGAGCGCGTCCGGGTTGTTCACCGAACGTCGAGCGACCAGAGACGCCCAGGCGAGGATCGACTCTGCAGCCGTGTGCTCCTCGGAGCCGATGTGCGACGGCAACGCGACGAAGCTGGTGTACAGAGCCTTGACTTGGTATGCGGACACCAGCTTCACCGGTACCCCACGCAACTCGGCCGCATGCGCGGCCCATCCGACTGCGTCGAGCGACGAGCCTGAGCCGTCGACTCCGACGACGATCGGAGACTGCCTCGAGGTACTCATGCGTGCGGGACGACGAGGACGGGGCAATGGGCATGCCGCAGTACGGCGGTCAGTGTTCGTCCGGGCACTCGGTCTCGCTCGTGACCGACCACCATCAGCTGGGCTGTCTCGGAGACCGCCACCAGTTCCGATCCCGAGTCGGCCTCGGCATAGACCGACGCCACACGAATGTCGGGATAGTCCGCGCCGAAGGGTTCGAGCCGAACGTCCATTGCCGATTCGGGGTGTAGCCCGTCGCCCGGGCCGCTGAGAGCGGACGCGAGAATGGAGGAGACAGCCTGAGTGTGCACCGCCAACACACTGGCCGCCCTGATCGATGCCTCGTGAAATGCCTGAGCCACCACGACATCGGCTTGCGAGACGTCGGCGTCACCCAGGGCTGCAACGACCGGGCCGCGGCGTTCGGCGTCGAAGTGACGGACGATCGCCACGGGGTGGGGCGATGCTTCGACCACGGCGCCGACCATCGATCCGAGTACCCAGGCGGCCACCGCACTGCCGGTGGTGGTCCCCAGTACCAGCAGAGACGCAGATCCGGCCTCGGTCGACATCACCGATTCGGGCCGCCCCTGCAGAACGACCGATTCCACGAGAACCGACGGATCGATCGCCGCGGCCGCATCCGTTGCGCGACTCAATGCCGTGCGGGCATAGTCACCGTCGACATCCGGAGCGCCGTAGACGGTTTCGGGCACCGCGTGTCTGTCGATCACGTGGATCAACCGAAGTGACGTGCCCCGCCCGCGTGCCTCCTGCACGGCGAACCGAACCGCATCGAGTGCGGTCTCCGATCCGTCGATTCCGACCACGACCGGTCCGGTGGAATGTGAAGTGTTCATCAGATGCCTCTCGATGGTGCGCGTCTACGACGAGAACGCTACGAGCGCAGGCACACCTGGCACAGCAGTCCGAGGTCATCGGAACAAGTGACCTAGGTCGTCCGCCGTCAGGGCAGCGGTACCGACCAGATCAGCTCGGTGCCACCTGCGTCGGCCGCGGACGACCCGAAGGTCATCGTGCCGCCGCAGTCGACTGCCCGCGCCTCGAGGTTCGCCAGTCCACTGCGAGTGATGTTCTCGTCCAGTCCGATTCCGTCGTCGGAGACCTCGATGCGGAGATCGTCCCCGACCGCCAGGGTGACGTTGACGGTCTGGGCCCGAGCATGGTGGACGACGTTGCTCACCGCTTCACGAATGACGGCGACGGCGTGGTCGGCGAGGGTACTGTCGATGACCGACAGGGGCCCGAACATGCGAACCACGGCGCGAATGGGAACGCTTTCGGTGAGTTCGAGGACGGCTCCGTTGACGCGCTGCCGCAGACGAGTGGTCGAGTGTGTCGAGCTCTGCAGGTCGAAGATCGTCGTACGAATGTCCTGCACGGTGTCCTGCAGGTCGTCGATGGTGCGAGTCAGACGTTGACGAATGTCGTCGAGCTCGGTCTTCTGCAACGTGCTCTGCAGCGACAATCCGGCCGCGAAGATCCGTTGGATGACGTGATCGTGAAGGTCCCGGGCGATCCGATCACGGTCCGCGAGAACGTCGAGCTCGTGCATGCGCCGCGTGGTGTCGGCCATCTCCATCACGAGTGCGGCCTGGTCGGCGAAGCTGGAAATGAGATCGAGTTGAGAGTCGCTGAAGACCGGTCCGCCCTTTCGGCGCAGCGTCACCAGGACGCCTCGCACGCCGTCGGCTACCCGAAGCGGCGAGATCAGGGCCGGGCCGAAGGTGTTGGCGACATGCGCGTTGGGTCGGTAGTCCAGCTCCTCCTTGCGGGTAGCGGTCCGAAGGCGATATGCCGCACCGGAACTCGATCCCTCGATCGGGATGAGTGAACCCACCAGAGCGTCTGCGTCGTGCCCCTCGGCGACCGAGATGACCAACCGGGAGACCGTGTCCGAGTTCGGAGCCGCGTCGGCGGGAACAGCGATGAACGCACTGTCGGCCCCGGTCAGATGCAATGCCCGCCTCGACACCATGTGTAGCACTTCGTCGATGTCGCTCCCGGCCAACAGTTCGGTACCGATGTCCCGCATCGCTTCCATCCACGATTGCCGGATCCGCGACTCCTCGTACAGGTGGGCGTTCTCGATTGCGATTCCGGCCGCCGAGGCGAGAGCCCGGGTGACCACCTCGTCGTCCTCGGTGAACTGGGCTCCGTCCTTCTTCTCGGTGAGGTACAGGTTTCCGAACACCTCGTCACGCACCCGAATGGGCACGCCGAGAAACGATTTCATCGGCGGATGGTTGGGAGGGAAGCCCACTGCCTCCGGATGCGACGACAGGTCGTCGAGTCTGAGCACATGAGGTTGGTCGATGAGCAGACCCAGCACACCTCGTCCGGTGGGAAGTGGGCCGATCGCCTCGCGCACCTGCTCTTCCATGCCGTGATGGATGAACGCCTTCAGCTCGTGACCCTCGCCGCGCACGCCGAGTGCACCGTACCGGGCACCGACGAGGTTGACGGCCGACTCCACGATCGACCGCAACGTCACCTCCAGGTCGAGGCCCGAGGTGATGACGAACATCGCATCGAGCAGACCGTCCGCCTGCACTCGTGCATCCGCGATGCGCCCGATTCGGTCCTGCACCTCGGCCAGCAGTTCACCGAGGCGGAGCTGCGGAAGGCCCGGTCCGCGGTGATCATCCATCCGACGGCCCGGATTGCGTTCGCGGATGCGTTTCGGCCAGCCTCGACGCGTACACCGCTGCCTGGGTGCGGCGCTCCATCCCGAGCTTGGCGAGCAGCCGGGAGACGTAGTTCTTGACGGTCTTCTCCGCCAGGAACATTCGAGCGGCGATCTGCCGATTCGTCAGCCCCTCCCCCAGGAGGTCGAGCAATGTCCGTTCCTGCCCGGTGAGGTGATCGATCGGTCCGGGAGCGGCCGTGCCCGCCCGCAGCTTGTCCATCAGCGCGGCCGCTGCGCGATTGTCCAACAGCGACCGACCGGAGCCGACATCCTTGATCGCGCGAGTCAGCTCCATACCGGTGATGTCCTTGACGACGTAGCCGCTGGCGCCGGCGAGGATCGCGTCGAGCATGGCCTGGTCCTCGGTGAACGAGGTCAGCATCATGGTCTTGAGATCGGGCAGTCGGTCGAGCAATTCGCGGCAGAGCTCGATGCCGTTGCCGTCGGGCAGTCGAACGTCGAGAACGGCGACGTCCGGCCTCAACGCGGGAATCCGAGCGAGTGCCTGTGCGCAACTTCCGGCTTCACCGATCACGGAAAGATCGGGATCGGAATCGATGAGATCGATCAGACCTCGACGCACGATCTCGTGGTCGTCGACCAAGAACACTGTGACCACGTCCAACCCCTCACCCGCGTCCTCGGTGGGCGCATCTTTCCCAACACTACGGACCCGCACACGGGAGAGCTCGACCTTTGGTCATCGAAAGTGGGGCCGAAAGTCCCTGATCTCGGTGTAGTTGTCCTGGCGCGCGGATGCCGAGCCGAAGCGTCTGATGGAGCTCTGGCACCACCTCGAAGGGACTCATCAGATGGGCAGATCCCACACCGTCGTCGGAGTCGACGGTTCAGCCGCGTCTCTGGACGCTGTCCGGTGGGCCGTGCTCGATGCCGAACTGCACGGCTCCGACCTGACGATCGTCTCGGCCGTCCCGACGGTTCTCACGGGCCTCGATGCCCTACCCGAACGGACATCCGCGCATCTGAGGTTCGAGACGAACCGCATTCTGGACGAGGCTATGTCGATAGCCCGGCCGACGGGGTCGGCCGGGTCCACCATCGCCGTCGACGTGGTTCTGTCGGACCGCCCCGCCGCTGCCGCTCTACTCGAGATGTCCGAGACGTCTCGGATGGTTGTCATCGGGACACGCGGACTCGGTGCGGCACAACGCACGTCGTTGGGTTCGGTCAGCGTCGCGCTGAGTACGCATGCACACTGCCCGGTCACGGTCGTACATGCATGGCCGATGAGCGGCTACACGGGGTTCGAGGCGGTCGTGGTCGGCGTCGATGGAACCTCGGCCGCGATGGCCGCGGTGGAGCGGGCGTTCGAGGAGGCAGAAGTCCGAAGCGCTCCACTCACCGCACTGCACGCGTGGGCCGATTCGGATCTGTCGATAGGGATGTCGGTTCCCGGCCTCGATTGGGCGGACCATCGACCCGAAGCCGACGGCGTGTTGGCAAGGGCCGTCGATGATTGCGCGCGTCGGCATCCGACGGTGGCACTACGACAGGTGGCGGTCAGAGACCGACCGGTCCACGCACTGCTGGACCACGCGCAGAGCGCCCAACTGGTGGTGCTGGGCAGTCACGGTCGCGGAGGATTCGCCGGAATGATGCTCGGCTCGACCAGCCGCTCGGTGATGGCACGCGCATCGTGTCCGGTCACCGTTGTGCCCAGTGCCGCGCGCAACAGAACGCCTGCGACGAAGGAGTACCTGTGAAAACTGCGGAAGAACTGTTCGACCCGCGACATGCGTGCGCCGATCCGGATCGACTGCAGCACCTGACGGACATGAATCATTTTGCACTGCAATTCAACCGAAGCCGAACCGACAGGACATCCACATGCGCATACTGATCGCAACAGCAAGCCGCCACGGCGCCACCCGAGAAATCGGACAGTGGCTGGGCTCGTCGATTCTGCGGGAACTGTCCAGCATCGACAGCACGACGACAGTCGATGTTCGTGATGCCCGCGACGTGGACAGCATTGCCGAGTACGACGCCGCGATAATCGGCAGTGGCGTGTACATGGGCCGATGGCTCCGAGACGCACGCGCGCTGGTCACCAGGGAACAGGCCGAACTGGAGGTAATTCCTGTGTGGCTCTTCTCGAGTGGCCCGGTGGACGACAGCACTCCGCCGAGAGCTCGGCCGAAAGAGACCGAGGCCGACTGGGTGATCGAGCATCGCGTGTTCGGTGGCAAGCTGACGAACTCGCGGTTGTCACTGTTCGAGCGTGCCGTCGTGCGACTGATCGGTGCCTCCGATGGTGACAGCAGATCACGAGCAGAGGTCATGTCGTGGGCGGTGGTCATTTCCTCCCAACTGACACCGGTCGCGAATCACGGACCGAACACCTTCGAGCGATGAACCTGTGGCGAAGACACCCGGGCGTCCGGACCGGTGATGCCCTGACCGCCGGTGAGCGAGCGGCGGACTACGTCCGAAACGGGATGGGCTCCTGGCCGTTCGTGTTCCTGTTTCTGGGCACCATGGCGCTGTGGGCCGCCTACAACCAGAGCGACGGATTCGACCCGTACCCGTTCATCCTGCTCAACCTGTTCCTGTCGATGATCGCGGGACTCCAGGGAGCGATTCTGCTGATCTCGGCGAAACGCGCGGACTCGGTGAGCAGTGAGGTTGCCGTACACACACTTTCGAACACCGCCCTACTCCAGGACATGATCGAGGCCAATACCGTCTTGACGGAATCGGTGGCGCAGCTGGCGGCCGAGATTCACACGCACGTCTGTCCGTCGGCGCACCGCACGAGTGCAGAGACATCACCGGCGAAACAGGTCACGAACCACGCTTCTCTGCATTGAGCCACGCGAGTATCTCTCGGGCCCAATTGCACACGAGTACCCAGTCACGGAAGTCTCCTGCGACTGCTCCGGAGTTCTCGAAAATCTGACGCTCTCCCGCCGAAAGTCGCTCTGGCACCAGCTTCCCGGGAAACGTTCGGTGTGCGGTCGCATGCATTACCGATACTGCGTGTGCGGCGTCGGAAGTGACGTTGACCGGCCTGTCGCTCGAGTGCAGCGGCCCACAGGAGAACAGCCACACAGGTGGGTGTTCGGACCTCGACACCCTGTCGACCAGAGCCTTCGCGGCTGGAACCCAGCGATCCGAGTAGACAGCGCTCCCGATGACCAGAGCGTCGTAGCCGTCCACGCGGACCACGGATTCCGGTGCCCGCACATCGACGTCGACACCACAGTGCTCGAAGACTCGACCCATTTCCTGGCCCAGACTGTGGGTCGCTCCATGCCGACCTGCGGTGGAGACGAGTATTTTCATGTCTCGTCCGACAGGAGGTATGCGGATTTGCCCGCAGCCACCGTCATCCGCCATCCGTGGACCGCAATGACGAACCCCAGTACCCCGAACGATCCCAGCAGCCAACTCGTCTCACCGGTCACCGCCGAGTGCACGATGATCCAGGCAACCAGGAGCACGCCGGCGATATGAACCATCGGACCCGACCGTCCGCCGCCTGCGAAGGCAGACGCCGCAGCGAGCCCCATGGGAACGCCGACGACCAACACCAGCGAAAGTGCTGTCAGTGTCACAGACACTTTCGCCTCGACGTAGGAACTCGGATCGATTGCACCCGAGGCCAATCCGATCGCAGCACCGAACGCGTTGATCGATACCCCTCCGCAGACTGCGCCGAGCCACGGCGATCGCCGGTTGCGCTCGGTTGCCGCTCGCGTTGTCGATGTCATCGTTCCAGTCTGTGCGGCAAGAGATCAATTGCGCTAGAGCACAAAGTACTTGCCGCTCGACTACCTGAATCAGGTCTCAGCGGCCGAACCACGACCGCATGCTCCGACGCTCCTTCACGGGCGGGCTCGAATCCTCGTTGCAGGTGCAGCGGTCGGCTGCGGCAACCGTACGCATGACGGAGTCGACATGTCTGCCGCAACCGCCCCAGCCGGTCTTGTGGCATTTCTTGCAGGTGACGGGGTAACACATGAGAATCCTCCTGGTACGAGTCGGTCGAAAGTCAGGCCGGGACGTGGGCGTCGGCCCAGGCGTTGTAACCGCCCAGCAGATCCGAGACGTCCTCGAATCCCTGAGCGCGCAGCAGCGACGCCGCCACGCTCGAGCGCCATCCTCCGGCGCAGTGCATCACGATAGGTTTACCGGTCGGCACCTGCTTGAGGCGAGTTCGCAACTGCGCCAGCGGGATCGGGATCGCTCCCGGTATCGTGCCGAAGTCGCGCTCACCCGGGTTGCGAATGTCGATGAGCGTCACCTCGTCCGCGGCGAGCATCACATCGAGCTGCTCGACCGTGGTGCGCGGTGCCGTCTCGACCAATGTCGCCAGCTCGGCTGGAAACGCACCGTCACTGCCGATTCCGAGGTATCCGGTCACGTTGTCGGATCCGATTCGGGCCAACCGCAGTGCTGCCTCCTGCTCTTCGCCCGGATAGGCGATCAGCACGATGCGACCACCGACCTCCGCGACCATGCCGCCGGTCTCGGCGAAGCGACCGTCGAACCCCACGTTGATCGATCCGCGCAGATGGCCGGCAGCGAAATCGTCCACACTTCGTGCGTCGAGCACTCGTGTGCCGGAAACCAGCTCGGCCCTCACGGCCTCGGGTGTCAGCGCAGGGATGATGCGGCCAGGAGACAGCAGTGGGTGCACCTGCTTGTTCATGGCTGCGTCGGCGGAGAAGTACGACGGCGCCGCCGGTTGGCCGTCGGTGACGAGCGCAACGAAGGCGTCCTCGGTCATCGGCTGCACCGACGGGTTGCTCGCGCGCTGCTCACCGATGGTGGAGGTGAGCTCGGTGGAGAGGTTCTTTCCACACGACGAGCCGGCACCGTGAGCGGGCATGACGATGACGTCGTCGGGCAGCGTCAGCAGCTTGTCGTGGATCGTCGAATACATCGCACGGGCCAGGTCTGCGGTCGAGCCGTCCCCGAGATTCACCAGGTCCGGTCGTCCGACATCGCCGATGAAGAGGGAGTCACCGGTGAGCACGGCCGTAGGGGTGGCCCCGGGATGCTCGCGAACCAGCACCGAGATCGACTCCCACGTGTGACCGGGAGTGGACAGGATCTCGAGTTCGACGTCGCCGAGGAACAACCGCTCCCCGTCGCGCAGTCGCCGGATCGGATAGTCGGTCTCGGCAGCCTCGCCGAAGCCGATCCAGGCACCGGTCGCGTCGACCAGTTCGAGGTGGCCCGAGACGAAGTCCGCGTGGAAGTGAGTGTTGACGACCCCTTCGATGACGAGTCCGTACTTCTCGGCGTCGTCGAGGTACTCCGTGATGTCGCGACGCGGATCGACGACGATCGCGCGTCCCGTCCTCTGATCTCCGATCAGATACGAAGCGTGGGAAAGACATTCGAGGTAGTACTGCTCGAGGATCATGGGTTCCTCCGTCTGAGACGTCTCCGGGCGAGTTTCGCGAGGTGGTAGACACAGTGTGCAATACCCCCTAGGGTATGTCAAGTACCCCCTGGGGTATACCGTGCACCATAGATTGGAGTGAACACACGATGACATTGGGGCTGGCGCTCGGATTCGGCGCTGTGATCGGAATTCTCCTCGGCCTACTCGGTGGAGGCGGATCCATTCTTGCGGTCCCGGTGTTGGTGTTCGCCCTTGGCCTCGGCGTGGAGGAAGCGATCCCCGTCTCGCTGATCGTCGTCGGCACCGCCTCGGCGGTGGGAGTGATACCGAAGCTGCGAGCCCGCCGCGTCGAATGGCGACTGGCGGCGGTGTTCGCTGCGACCGGCATTCCAGCGACCTTCGCCGGCAGCGCACTCGGCCGGCTGCTTCCCGAGAGGATCCTGCTGCTCGGCTTCGCCGCCGTGATGGTTGCCGCAGGAGCCCGGATGCTCGCCGAGCGAGGAGATACAGGAACAGCCTGCAAGACATCGGCATCGGGCATCAACTGGAGACACTGCGCTCCACGTTCGATTCCGGCAGGCCTTGCTGTCGGATTCATGACCGGGCTGTTCGGCGTCGGAGGCGGCTTCCTCATCATTCCGGTGCTGGTGCTGATGCTCGGCATAGAGATGTCGGTCGCGGTCGGCACCTCGTTGGTCATCATCGTCGCCAACTCCGTCGCCGGTCTGTTCTCACATCTGAGCGGCACGACCATCGACTGGTCGATCACCCTTGCGTTCGCAGGCACCGCAATTGTCGGCTCCCTCCTGGCCGCGCACTTCGGAACCCGGGTCGATACCGCACGGCTGCAACGCCTGTTCGCCTACCTGGTGTTCGCAGTGGCAGGGTACGTCGTCATCGACGCAGCTTTTCCGATCTGATCTCGGGTTCCTTCGACAACACGGTTACCGACGAAAGGCCCTGTATCGCGCGAAACACGCCGGGCACCATCGAGAGAGGAGCACCCCTTCTCCACGACCGCGAGGTAGCCGATCTTCATGACCATCACCGACGCAGGACCGACCACCCGGCTGGTGAACGACGAACTGAGATCGATCGCGTCCACGCTCGCCGCGAGGTTCCCCAATCTGAGCCACGCGGTCGTCGCGGCCGCGATTCGCCGCACCCTGCCGCCCATGGCAGAGCGATCATGGTGAGCGCGGAGCCGCGACCCCAGCCCACACGAACCCCGGTCGCTCCCTGCTTCTGGGCGTGGTGCGTTGAGCCCTCGATCAGCCGACGACCCCCGCCTCATCGGGACCTTGTGCCCTTACGGATCCACTGCTCGACGCCGGACACTCGTAGGAGACGAATGCACTTCGGGTGGGAGTAGGTGGCGGCCATGTTCTCGAAACTCGCGTACCGATCGTGGCGACACAGTCCATGGATTTCCAATGCACTGATGCGGCTGCCGGGCAGGATCGAACGAGCGGCAGTCGCCGTCGGGATCGCGGTGCTTCTGTTGCTCATCCCTGTGGCAGCGACGATCGGTTCGGTGACCTACAGCGACCTGTCGCTGCGCTCGCAACAGCAACGCGCATACTATGTTCGAGTCGACGCCCGTGTCATCGACGCCACGAAATCCGCTCGGTCCGATACCGACGGCGTCACGACCGTGGCCGGTACCGCGACCGTGCAGTGGAGCGCGCCGGACGGCTCGCTGCGCTCCGGGGCAACCGACGTACCGTCGGCATTGCGGGTCGATGACACGACTCCGATCTGGCGTGATGCGGACGGGAATCTGGTGCGCGCTCCCGACACTGCTGCCGGTGCCGTCGTCAACGGAGCTGCCACGGCCGTGTTCGTATGGTTCCTCGGTGCCCTCGTCATCGGCGGTCTGGTCTACCTCACCACCAAAGCCGGCGAACGTTCACGAATGCGGCAGTGGGACAGAGATTGGCAACACTTTCTACAGGCCCGCGACCATCGCTCGCGGTAGCGCCGTCGAAGCCCGGCGACGCGGCCGGTCACCACGAGGAGGGCCGAGCGTCCTCGAAAAAAGGGCCTTTGTGCCGATGGCACATCGCGTGTGTAGTCGTACGCTCAGGACTGTCATCCTTGCACTCGTCGACACGAAGCTCCCACGTTCGAGGAGGCGATGACATGATCGGTATCGGCACCGAATTCTGTTCCGGCAGTGCGGACTACGAGCGTGCGCTCATGTGCAGCCCGTTGGCTGCACAATTACGCGTGGTCGATCTTCGAATACAGGTGATGATGGACGAGCAGGGCGCGCTGCACCCTCGCGACCTCGTGGCGTCGGCACTGCCGGCGAGTCGACGACCCATTCTGAACTCTGCTTGACGTCGGAGCGGGCGTATGACCTTCGAGACGCTCGCCCTGTGTGCCGCAGTGGGATTGCTCGGCCCACTGCTGGCGCTTCCGCGCGGGCTTCGGATACCCGTCGTCGTCGGCGAACTCGTCGCCGGAATTGCTCTCGGCCACACAGGCTTCGGCATCGTCGACCCCAGCGAGCAGACGCTGAGCTTCCTGGCGCAGGTGGGGTTTGCGCTCGTCATGTTCGTGGCCGGCAGTCAGATACCGATTCGCGACCCGCGACTGCGCATCGGTCTCGGGGTCGGTACTGCGCGGGCGGTGACCGTCGGGCTGCTGGCAACCGTGCTCGGCTGGGCCGTCTCCGCCGCGTTCGATCCACCTCACCTCGGCCTGTACGCGGTGTTGATGGCATCGTCCTCGGCCGCTGTCATCATGCCGATCGACGAGTCCACCACGATGACCGCACCCGGTCTGATGACCCTCCTGCCGCAGATCGCGCTGGCGGACGCGGTCTGTATCGTCGCGCTGCCTCTCGTGATCGATCCACGGCAGGCCGGTCCCGCCGCACTCGGATCGGCGACGGTCCTGATCGCCGCCGCCGTGATCTTTGTCGTCCTGCGCCACTTCGACGCCTCGGGACTGCGCCGTCGCGTGCATCATGTGTCTGCCCAACGCAAACTCGCGCTCGAACTGCGCCTCAACCTGATTCTGTTGTTCGCCCTCGCGGCCCTCGCGGTCCACACCCATGCATCGGTGATGCTGGCCGGCTTCGGCTTCGGGCTGGCCGTCGCTGCCATCGGAGAACCGCGACGCCTTGCGAAACAACTGTTCGCCATCACCGAAGGTTTCCTGGGGCCACTGTATTTCGTCTGGCTCGGCGCATCCCTCGATCTGCGCGCCCTCGGCAGTCACCCGAACATGATCGCGCTGGGACTCGTGTTGGGGTTCGGAGCCATCGCCGCGCACGGTGCGATGCGTCTGACGGGCCAGCCCGCCGGGCTCGGGATACTCGCGGCAGCCCAGATGGGTGTTCCGGTCTCGGCCGTGACACTCGGCACGCAGAGCGGCGTGCTGGCTCCCGGTGAGGGCCCCGCCATCGTGCTCGGCGCACTGGTGACCATTGCGGCGGCGGCCGCAGCATCGCGGGTCGCCGCTCGTCGTCCGGCCTGACCCCGGCGGGCCCGGGGCGGCGCAAGGCATTTGGGTGTTTCGAGTTGATCCGGACGGGGAACAAAGGTCGTGGAACGATCGGCACGACGCGAAACGGATCACGACGATGACGGATGACCAGGTCTGGCGCCTCAAGGGTGCGTGCATCGAAGACATGGATGCCTACGACTCGCAGCAACTTCCTCGACACGGTCGCAAGCGCGCAGAAAAGGCATGGCGTCTGTGCGCCGACTGCCCGGTGTTGCGTAACTGCGCCGAGCAGACGGCTCGCGATATCGAGTCGGGTCGCATTCCGGTCGGCGTGGTCGTCGCCGGTGCCGCCTACCACGACAATGCGAGTAACGGCCGCCGCACGGACGCATACCGCACACTCGAATTTCTCATCGGGCGGCCACTGTCCAATCCTGCCGCCTGATCACGGAACAATAACGGATCGCTACGAAAAAGGTCACGCCAACAGCTCTGTTCGACGCGTCTTCGGCGCGTCTTCCCGGGTCTGACCTGCGTCGGAACAAGACGCGCAACAATGTCTGCATGACCGCAGCGAACGGAACCCACTCGGGGCTGCCGGACGACGTTCAAAGGGCACTCTCGCAGCGAGCACCGATAGAACAGGCCAAGGGAATGTTGATGGCAATACATCGCATCAGCGCCGACGCGGCATTCGGACTGCTCGTCGACCGATCGCAAGGCACCAATCGTAAGCTTCGCGACATCGCACAGGAACTGGTGGACCGGGCCTCGACCGAGCGGTGATATGTCAGGCGACCCCGTGCGCTGTGTGTTCAACGCACGGGGCCTGAGCAATGCGGCAGTCCGGACTACTTCATTACCTGCTGTGCCGTATGCCCTACCATGGCTGCCCGAAACATCCGTTCCGGGAACGCGGTCATCGGTGGGTCAAAAACGCGCGAGAATTGCACGCGCACAACGCACTACGGTCGCGCGGTCGTACGACATCACGTAATCGAACTCGCGATCGGCGTCGACCTCCCCGCGGTGCAGATCGATCGCTGCGAGCACTCCGCAGAAGTGCGGTCCGAGCACCACGACGTTCCACTCCTCCACGAGCGGATCCGTCGGATCGAGGGGCGCATGCATGATGCCACCCTCTTGCACGTAACCCATGCCCACGCCGTACACGCCGGCGTACGAGATCTGCTCGGCCATCGAGACCCAACGCCCACGGGTGGTCGAGGTGAAGTGCTCCGCCCGCTGAAAAGTGCCGAGTACCAACGTTTCCGGCCCCGCTGCGGCAGCCTGCATCTCGAGGGACGTACTCATCGCCACCAGCAGACGCTTGGTGCTGCGGGTGGCCGTCTTACCGTCGGACGCGATGGCGTACGGCGATGCCGCGGCGACAGCAGGTGTGCTCCAGGTCGGGAACGGGGGCATCACCTCGGCAGCGTCGGCAGGAAGCTCCTCGGTCGTCTCCGCCGCCGGATACAACTCGCCCACCCCGTAGGTCGCTCCGAGTCCGAGTGCGCGGGTGCGATGCAATGCGGTGTCGACTCCGCTTGCCACCACCACCGCGCCGGTGCGTTCCACCTGAGCCGAGACGGCGTGGGCGGTGCGTGCGGTGGCCAGATCGGGGCGTCGGGACACCATCGACCCGGCGAGGATGATCACGTCGGGTTCGATCAGCGGCAGCAGAGTCATCGACTGCGGCCGACGGCCGACATCGTCGACGGCCACCACCTTGCCGTCGCGCCTGGCCTTGTCGATCGCGGCGAGGGTGCGGGCCGGACTGTCCACGAGTGCCGCTTCGGTGACGACCACGATGTCGCGGCGCAATTGTTCTTCGGTGGCGGAATCGAGCGCGGCAAGAGAGTCGACGTCCATGGAGACGAGCATCGGCAACCGCACAGACTGGTTGATTCGAGCCACTCCCCACGCGAGCGCGTCGAGTTCACGCTTGGCGTCCATTGCTCTGGCCGCGCGCTTGAGCGCGTCGGCCGACGCGAGCGGACCGTTCTCGGGGCCCCGCAACTGAACTTCGATCGCTGCGAGCGCGCCGTTGTCCAGCCGACAGACCGGGGCGAAATACGGATGCACCGTCAGCTCTCCCGTGTCCGTGTCGACTGCAGATCCTGCTTCGGCCAGCGCGAACGTCACACCCACAGTTTGACACGAAAAAACGACCCCCGTCACGCGGGGGCTCATCCGTTTTCAAACCTGTGGAGCATGCTTTTCTTCGCTTGCCTCATGGTCGGTGTCGGAGATGTCATCGACGCAGTCGGAACTATCTCGTTTCGGTAACGTTGTATAACGCGTTGGTAACGGCGTCGCGCGAGAGCGGGCACGCGGAATCGGGAGCCCTTCGCGGCCCCGAGATCGGGCCGAAAGCCGAAGTTGCAGTGCGCTTTCGAGACTTCCGCCGAATTTCATTACCACTGCATACAACAAACATACCGACCGGATTGTGACTTCTCACAGACTTGCCGTAAAGCAATTTCTGCAGAAGTTTCGTCGACCTAACGTCCCTCCCGGCTGCCGGAACACCGGCACCGTCGGACCCTCGCGGGGGTCCGGAGCCGTTCTGGACTTGGAGGTTCGATCGATGACGCTCAACCCGCCGACCCGCTCTCGCACGCTCGCCGCCGCCGTGGCCGCTGTTGCCATCGCCGGAGCGACAGTCGGTGCCGCCAACGCCGGCGCCGCAACAATCTCCCCGGCAAGCACCGCTTTCACGGCACCCGGCACGATCGTCGTGAGCACGCCGGCTTCGTTCGGGGTGCCCGTGAGTTGTTCCATCTCACTGTCCGGCACCACCAGTGCCGACGGTTCCTCGGCATCGATCACCGACGCCAAGATCAGCGGTTCGAACCGTCTGTGCGGCCTGCCCCAGCTGAAGAACCTGCCCTGGACTCTGACCCCCACCAGCGCCACCACCGGTGAGGTGTCCAACGTGGGCTTCTCGTTGGTCGGTTACAACTGCGGGCCCGCCACGCTGGCCGGGTCCTTCGACAACATGACCAACACGCTCACCGCGACCGACCAGCCGATGTCCGGCAACTGCACCGTCAACAGCCTTTCGGTCCAGCCCGACCCCGCCTTCACCCTGTCCTGACTCCTCCCGTCCCACCTCGTTCCGCATCAACCATTCTCGAGAAGGAGACCACGTGAAGATTCGCAACAAGACTGTCGTCACGATGACGGCATTGGCGTCGAGCATCGCCTTGGGCACGCTCGTCGCCGCCCCGGCGAACGCTGCCGACACGCTCCCCATCACGTTCCAGGCCGACACGACGACGATCATCGCCAAGACCGGTCAGCCGGTCGTGTTTCCCACCACCGACCTCGCCACGGACGTCGATCTGGTCAACGGCACGGTGACCGGAACACTTGCACTCCCACAGGCGTCGGCCGACCTGAAACTCGGACCCGCGACGCTGGCGAACTTCACGATCTCGATCGTCGACGCGACGCCGGTGTCCGGCACCATCGTCCGCGGCGGCCCGGACGAGGCACCGACGTTGGACCTCGACGTCGCACAGAGCTTCAAGATTCGCATCGATTCGGTGAAGCCGTTGGGCATCGACACCGGATCGGCCGGATCGGCCGCGGTCGACCTGATCCCTGCGGGTAGCAACTGCGTCACCGCCGAGACCACCGCCAACCTCTCCGGTTCGCTCGATGCGATCGACCTGATTCAGAACAACCAGGCCGATGCACACGTGAAGGGCACGTACACGATTCCGCAGTTCCAGAACTGTGGCGCGTTCACGTCGGTGCTGAACGCGATCATCGCCGGTCCGGGCAACACTCTCGACGTGCACCTGACCGATCCGGTCTTCGACGTCGGCACCCGGTCCGCGATTGCGGCAGAGGTGGCGTAGCGGTTCGCACCTCGATCGGCGGCGTCGACCGGTTCCCTTGCGGAACCCGGTCGACGCCGTCGTTCATTGCCGTTCGTCGACCGGATGGACGGACGGCTCCTCGTGTTGGTACACCGTGACGCGGTTGCCGCCGATCCGCTTGGCCCGGTACATCGCTCGATCGGCTCGGCCGAGCAGCACATCGACGTCCCCGACGATGTCCCGTGCCTCGACAACCGTGTGAGCGACGCCTATCGATGCCGTCAGTGGGGACCGGTCGGTCGCGTCGCACAGGCGGATTCGCAATTCCTCGGATCGGTCGATCACCGACTCGACGCCGTCGAGGCAGACGATCGCGAATTCTTCGCCTCCGAGTCGAACCGTCACGGCCGGTGCCGGGAAGACATCGAGAATGCGGCTCGCGGTGAGACGAATGACCGTGTCTCCGTACTCGTGGCCGAATCGATCGTTGACGGCCTTGAAGTTGTCGATGTCGATCACCACGGCGGCCACTGATGTGTCGATCCCGGATCGAAGGTCGAGGTTGCCGATCGCCGCGTCGAATCCCCGGCGGTTCTGCAGTCCGGTGAGTGGGTCGTAGAACGCGCCGGTGGCATCGCGACGCAGCAGCATCAGGAAGGAGTGACAGATCAGCGGCGCCGAGAACATCACCAGGATCAGCATCACCAGGTAGAGATTGGTCTGCAGCCGCTGCGCCGAGTCGCCGACCATGGCCGAGACATAGAGGGCCGCAACGGTGACGAAGGCGAAGAGGTGATGCGCGGTGAACAACTTGGGGCCGTGGAAGCCCACGACGTAGCTGCCCATCACCGTGAACAGCGCCGCCATCGGCAGCATCTCGGACGGCTCGTCGATGGTGAGGAGCACTGCGGCGAGCACGATGTCGGCGTACAGCACGAATGCGATCGACATGCGCCAACTCGGCCAACCGCCGATCAGCCAGGCCAACCCCAGCGGAGGAGTCGTCACGATGGTCGACCACAGCGCCCATTGCCCCGGGCCGCTGTCTCCGAGACCCGGGATCGTCAGGGCGATCACCGCGGCAGCCGCGTAGAAGAAGCAGAAGATCCCGATGAGGATCCTGGTGACGTGCAGCGCTTTCTGGGACCGTGCATACGCAACGTTCCACCCGTAGTCGACCGGGAGCGACCACCATTGGCGAAGACTGTTCACAGGTCTCGAGCAGCTTTCCTAGTGTCACGACGTGGATGGACAAGTCAACCACAGACGAAACCACCTGGTCCGCAAAGTGGAAAACTCGCGCCTATCCCCGCATACCGTCGGCCAACTCGAACACTCGGCCCGCATAGGTCACCATGAACGCATCGAGGGCTTGCTGCGACAGTTCGGGACATCCGGCTCTGCGAAAGAAATGCTCGAGATCCACCAGCCGATCCCCCAGTCCGACGCGTTGTCGATCCAGCGCCTCGAGCTCTACGACCAACGCCTTCAGTTCCTCGACCTTGCGCAGCACGTCGTCCATCGGATCACCGTCCACCTCACTGGGCCTTCCACGATTGGGCGGCGGAGCCGGGCTTCCCTCCCAACTCCGCCGAGCCCGACTCTACGCTTTATCGAACACATGTGCGAGTCCACGAGCCAGTTCGGCCTCGGTTTGTACCACCTATCCTGTGCACAATCCGAGAAAGTGACCTACAGTCTGTGACATGCTCCAGAAAAGGGGTCCGAACGGGGTTCGGCCGCCAGGCTCGACCGATCCAATTCACTTGGCGCTCTTAGCAATCCTCACGATTGCTGTGATCGCCCTCGTCATCGTCGCGGTCCAACAGGGCCGCCTCTGAGCGCGCACCTCAGCGTTCACTATCGACTCCGATCGGCGGTATTCCGCGTCCTGGACACGGTTCCGAACGCTCAGGCCCGCACATCCGGCACGACGACGGTTACGTCTTCGGAACTCCGACCGCTCCGGCAACCTCGGCCGCCATCTCGGCAGCCGTGCTCGCGGTGGGGTGCACGCCGTCGAAGGTGGCTCCGGGTCGATCGAGCAGTGGCGCGAATTCTGCGACGGGTATGCCGCGCTCGGCGGCCAGTGCTCGAATCTCGCCGTTCAGGTCGTCGGCACTGACCTTGCGCGACGACGGCACCGTGGCGATCACGACCGTGTCGACGTCGCGTGCCCGGTCCAGGATCGTGCGCAGGTTGTCGATGATCCGAGGTAGCGGAACCGACCGGGCGAGGTCGTTGGTGCCGCCGTTGACAACGAGGATGTCCGGGTTCGCTGCCAGTGCGTCGTCGGTTCGGGCGAGGATCTGCGTCGTCGTCGCGCCGTTGATTCCCAGGTTGCCACCGTCGGCCGCGGGAGCGTCGTCCCCGCACACGAGGTACGAATACCACGCCGTGTTGCCGTGAATTCCCCAGTCGACGCGTGAATTACCTTGCGCCATCGAGTCTCCCAGCGTCACCAACCGTGGGCCGGTGTCGTTGACACTCCACCCGAAGCAGTGCGCGTTGCGGACCGTGAGCGCCGGCTTCTTCAGTGGTCCTGCCACGAGCGCGGCGGCGAGCGCCAACCCGAGTGCACCGGCGATCCACAGTCGAGTTCTTCGCACGCCGGGGATTCTGCCTCATGGGCGACGGTGCATCAGTTGCAGGCGGGGAAATCCACCTCGGTCGGTGCCGGAACCGACTGCGGCTGCACCGGTGCCTGCGCCTCGCCTGCAACGGTCGGTTCGACGAGGTTGTACTCGATGGTCTTGGTCTGTCCCGGCTCGATGACGACGGGCACGTAGAACACCGGATGGCCCCGTTCGGCAGCAGTCAAAAGAAACAGTGGGGTTCCGTTGATGGTGGCATCGGTCAACGTTGCGCCCTGAGTTGCGTACAGCGCCACCACCGATCGGTTGGTTCCCGGAGGTCCGTCGTATCGGGTCGATTCGTTCTGCCTGCCGGCGATGTAGGTGGTGTAGTCCTGCTGCGGAGCGTTGTTGGTGATCTCGGCGACGACGCGGGTGGTCCGCGTCGGGCCGTCGCAGGACTGTGCGGAGTAGGTGACCTTGCGCTGCAGGTAGTAGTCGAGTTTGCCGCCTGCACCGTTGTTCACCACCACCGCGGCGTACGGGTCGGGGCTCTCGGGAACTTCGTGGCCGATCTTGGTCGGTCCCAGGATCGATTGCAGAGCCGGGTCGGCGCTCCACACGGCGATGTGGCCTTCACTGGTCGCTTTGCCGAGTGCTTCGAGCAGCGCGCTGGGAGATCCGATGTTGCCCTGCATCTTTGCGACCACGCGGGCTGCGATGTCCTGCAGGTACGCCTTGCGCGCGGTGTTGTCGTCCTCGAAGCGGAAGTACGCATCGGACTGCGTGATCTGGACGACGTTCGATCCGTCGATCACCTCACCGTCGCCCATCGTGATGGGGCCGACGACGTCGAGGATGTAGCCGAGGGCAACGGGATCGGTGGCGAGAGCGCCGTCGACACGTTCGCCAGTTTCCTGCTCCCACATCGACTGCCAGATCTGCCCCGCGTACGGGAAGTGCGGACTGACGTTGCTGTTCTGCCAATTCTGAGTGGGCTGAAAGCGACTCTCGTAGACGTTGAAGAAGTCCGGACCGAGATCGATCGGGTCGTAGGGAATTCGGAGCTCGGCATTGCTTGCCAGCGAGTCGACCGCGACCTTGCCGTCGACGGCACGCACGATGCCGAGTCCGCCTATCAGGCCACCGGTTCCGCGAGATTCCGACAGTGTCTGGAAGGCCATGAAGTAGCTGCGTGGGCCGTCGGCACCGAGCATCGCGGGGAGCACTTTCGCGGCGATGTCGGTGTTGGTCAACAGTGTCGTCAGCTCGTGCGTCTGATCCTGCAACTGAATTCGAGCGTCACCGATCTGCGCGACGAACGTCGGCTCTTCGATCGCCTGGGATTGTGCGTTGAGCACGTCGGCCGCGGCGGACGCCTGAGACAGCGCGGGCGAGGCGTCGCGCAGGGCGGCGATGTCGATGGCACCGTCGGGTCCGCGGAGCTGACTCGGATCGAGTGTGGCCCCCACCTCGACCGACGGCGTCAGCACGTCCACGGTCAGCCCGTTGACGACGTCGGTGATCTGCGAGACGACATCCAGCGGTTGACCCACGTACGGAATCGCTGCGGCGGCCTTCCAGATCAGCGAATCGGTGGCGTCCTTCGCGTGGGTCGAGGTACGGACCGCGTCGTCCACGGAGGTCTCGGCCTTCTGCGTATCCCCCGCCAGCAGTGCGGTTTTTGCCGACTGGGCGTAGTCGCGAGCCTGCTCGAGGTAGGTGTACGCGGTGTTGGCGGTGTAGGCGAGCCAGGCACCGAGTCCGAGCGCTACGACGACGAACACACCGAAACCGAGCAGAATGCGTCGACCGGTTCTCTTCTTGGAACGACGACGCCTGCTGCGACTACGAGAGCTGCGATGGTCGCCGTACGGGTAGTCGTTGTCGTAGCTCATGGCTGGATGGGTGCCCTTTCGTTGCGGCTAAGACTACAAACGACGTCCTCTCACCGCGACACGACTCTCGGGCAGGCTGCGCCGGTGTTGCACCGGCGCAGCCGTTCGACGTCAGGATCCGATGAGTGCACTCACTGCAGTGCTGCCGCTCTCGGCGCTTCCGCTGCCGATGAGCCCGAGGATGACGTCGACGATGATCTTGGCGATGAATGCGTCCATAACTACTCCTGTTGTGAAGTACCCCCGACGGGATACAGACGGACCTACGAGCGCTGCGGCCGTTTGTGACCGGCCACAACGAGTCGGAAGGTAGCAGCTGGATCTGTCCGAACGGTGGTGCTGTGGGCGCAGCCACAGTCCCAGACATTGTTTGTACAAATTTCTGATTTTGTACAACAGCCTGACAAATCTTGTGTATTGTCCAATCCACAGTGATCGGCCTTACACGAGGAGTGACGATGACCGCATCGAATGTCGACGACCAGGCGCAGGTGCCGGTCGACGCGTGGCACGACCGCAAGCGATACCTCTGGCTGATGGGCCTGATTCCGCCGACGGCGGTGTTCCTGGCGACCGGCCTGGTGTGGGCTTTCAATCAGCTCGGCTGGAACGCAGTGGCTCCGGTCTGGTGGTGGATCGGCGCGCTGCTGGTCTACGGATTGCTCCCGATTCTCGATCGGTTCTTCGGGCCCGACGGGGACAACCCTCCCGACGAGGCGATGAAGGCACTCGAGGAAGACAAGTACTACCGCTACTGCACCTACGCCTACATTCCGTTCCAGCTCGCCAGTCTGGTGTTCGCCTGCTACCTCTGGTCGGCGAACAACCTGTCGTGGCTCGGCATCGACGGCGGGCTCGGCCTGATCTCGAAGATCGGTCTCGCCATCAGCATCGGCGTGATGGGCGGCGTCGGCATCAACACTGCACACGAGCTCGGCCACAAGAAGGACAGCCTGGAGCGCTGGCTGTCGAAAATCACTCTGGCGCAGACGTTCTACGGCCACTTCTACATCGAGCACAATCGCGGCCACCATGTCCGCGTCGCCACCCCCGAGGATCCGGCCAGCTCGAAGTTCGGCGAGAGCTTCTGGGCCTTCCTCCCCCGCAGCGTCTGGGGCAGCCTGAAGTCGTCGTGGGAGCTGGAGAAGACTCGCATGGAGCGATTGGGCAAGAGCACGTGGAGCATTCAGAACGACGTACTCAACGCCTGGCTGATGTCCGTCGTCCTCTACGCGGTGCTGGTCGCAGTGTTCGGTCCGATCGTGCTGCCGTTCCTGGTGATTCAGGCCATCTACGGATTCTCACTGCTCGAGACGGTCAACTACCTCGAGCACTACGGCCTGCAGCGTCAGAAGAAGGAGAACGGCCGCTACGAGCGCTGCACTCCCGAGCACAGCTGGAACTCCGATCACATCGTCACCAACATCTTCCTGTATCACCTTCAGCGACACAGTGATCACCATGCCAACCCCACCCGCCGCTACCAGACTCTGCGCAGCATGGACGGAGCGCCCAACCTGCCGAGTGGATACGCGAGCATGATTTCGCTGGCGTACTTCCCACCGGTGTGGCGCAAGGTGATGGACCACCGCGTTCTCGACCACTACGACGGTGACATCACGAAGGTCAACATCCAGCCGTCCAAGCGAGAGAAGATCCTCGCCGCACACGGAGCCAAGTGATGGCCGCATTCGAGTGCCCGGTGTGCGAGTTCGTCTACGACGAGACCAACGGCGCTCCACGCGAGGGCTTTCCGGCCGGCACCGCATGGTCCGAGGTACCCGACGACTGGCCGTGCCCCGACTGCGGTGTCCGCGAGAAAATCGACTTCAGGAGTAAGGCATGAAGCTCTACCGCTGCGTTCAATGTGGATTCGAGTACGACGAGGAACTGGGCTGGCCCGAGGACGGGATCGAGCCGGGCACGCGCTGGGACGACATCCCCGACGACTGGTCGTGCCCCGATTGTGGCGCTGCCAAGGCCGATTTCGAGATGGTCGAGGTCGAGCGCGGGTGACTGCTCGGCAACCCTCTGACGTCGTGATCGTCGGCACCGGCGCCACCGGGTACACCGCCGCCAAAGTGCTACGCGCCGAGGGCTTCACGGGATCCATCACGCAGATCGGAAGCGAGCAGGAGGCCACCTACCGTCGCCCGGCGGTCTCCAAGGAGCTGCTGCTGGGCACCAAATCGGTCGATCAGGTCCGGTTGGGTGCAGCCATCGAGGGCGTCGACATCCGGACGGGCGTCACAGCTGTCGCCATCACCGACTCGGCCGTTCTGCTCGACGACGGCGACTCGGTCCCGTACGACGCCTTGCTGTTGGCAACGGGTTCTCGGGCTCGGCAACTCGATCTGCCGGGTTCTGCGCACGTGTTCACCCTGCGCACCTCCGCCGATGTCGCACCACTGCATGCCGACATCCTCCGCACCGGATCACTGTTGGTGATCGGCGGCGGATTGATCGGATGTGAGGCGGCTGCGGCTGCGCGGTCGCTCGGTGCCGAGGTGACGGTGCTGGAGGCAGCATCGGCTCCGCTGAGTCGTATCGCTCCGGCGGAGATCTCGCAGATGTACCGAGACCTACACGCAGACAACGGTATAGCGATGCACACCGACGTCACCGTGACGAGTCTCGACAAGCAGGACGACGGCACCCTTCGTGCCGTCGCACAGGACGGACGTAGTTGGTCGGCCGGCACCGTCCTGGTGTCGGCAGGTTCGGTGCCCAATGTCGAGTTGGCAGCCGAACACGGCCTCGACATTCGTTCCGGAGTCCTGGTCGACGCTGAGATGCGCACCTCGACACCGAACATCTACGCCGCGGGCGACGTCGCGGAGGTCCCCAACACGATTCTCGGCGGCACCTATCGGAGTGAGCACTGGAACGGTGCCGTCGATCAGGCAACTCGGGCGGCACGGTCCATTCTCGGTCTCGATGTCGGCAATCTCGATGTGCCGTGGGGGTGGTCGACTCAGCACGGCGTCAACTTGCAATTCGCGGGGTGGACCTGCGTCGACGACGAGTACGTCGTGGTTCGCGGCACCATCGCCGACCGCCGCTTCACGGCATGTGCGCTGCGTGACGAGAAGCTCGTCGGGGCCATCGGCGTGGGATTCCCGAAGGACATCAGGCAGATCAGATCCCTCATCGCGAGCGGAGACCCCATCGATCGGGATCTCCTCGGAGAGGATTGGCTGGATCAACCCCATGCGGTCGTTCGATAGAGTCGTGTTCATGCCCGCAGCCGAACAGACGTCGACCCCCGGTCGATACCGTGAAGCCGCGTCCACCCTTGCGCGCGATACCGCGCTCGATGCGTTGCGCGAGTTGTTGCACGAGCGCAACTGGCGCAACGTCACGATGAGTCACATCGCGAAGGCGGCAGGCCTGAGCAGACAGAGCCTGTACAACGAGTTCGGTTCACGACGCGGCGTCGCACAGGGGTACGCCATCAGATTGACGGACATATTCGTCGACCTGTGCGAAACCGCGCTGTACGAGCATCCCGACGATGCCGGCGCTGCCCTGCGCCAGGGTTTCTCGTCGTTCTTCCAGCTGAGCGCACTGGATCCTCTCGTGCGATCACTGCACGGTGGCGACGCCCCCGAGGATCTGCTCCGCCTGATCACCACCGACAGTGCCGTACTGATCGAGCGCGCGGGAGACCGACTCGCGAACACCTTCCAACGCGGATGGGTCGGTGCGAGCCCACGGCAGGCAGACGTCATCAGCAGGGCGATCGTGCGTCTGGCATTGAGCTACATCCCCGAGCCCCCGCACGATATTGCGGCTGCTGCAGATGATTTTGCGCTGCTGCTGACGCCGTTCGTCGATTCGATCACCTCAAGCCGGACCTGAGCCAATCGGCACCCTCAGACGTCGGCCGGTGCGAGCACGATGTCGAAGTCGGCTCTGGCCCAGGTCGTGTCGCCGACGTCGCGACCGTCCGGAGTCGGTGTTCCCGACGGCTGCTCGACGAAGTCCTTGATCAGGGATTCCTTCACTCCGAACACGGTGTCGCTGCCCAGCAGTTCGTCGCCGCTGACGAAGATGTGTGTCACCAACGTGCGCATCCCCGGTGCCGTCACCATGAAGTGCAGGTGCGATGCCCGCATCGGTGAGCGACCGGTCGCGGTGAGCATTCGTCCGACCGGCCCGTCGTGCGGAATCGGATACGGAGTCGGAGTCAGCGCCCAGAATCGATAGTTCCCGTCGTCGTCGCTGTAGAGATGCGCTCGACCGCCGACGCGTGCGTCGTCGTACTGAACGTCGTAGAACCCGTCCTCGTCGGCTTCCCAGATTTCGAGGCGCGCTCCGGGGATCGGTGTGCCTGCGGTGTCGCGCACGGTTCCCTCGACCCAGCACGGTTGTCCTGCAGCACCTCCCGATCCATCACCACCGTTCTCGATACGCGGCGCGTCGTCGACGAAGAACGGGCCGAACACGGTCGCCTCGGTCGCGTCCTCGTAGGCGGGGTTGTTCACGTTGATCGTCTGCATCGACGCCCCGAGGACGTCGGAGAGCAGAATGAACTCCTGACGGCGGTCGTCGGTGATGTGACCGACCTCGGTCAGGAAGCCGATGGCGGTGTTCCATTCCTGTTCGGTCAGTCGCACATCGCGGATGAACCCGTGCAGGTGGTGCACCAGCGAGGTCATCACCTGCTTCAACCGGGGGTCGGTGCAGTCGTCGAACGATCGAAGTACGTTCTCCACCAACCGCTCTTCGACGGCATCCTGTGCTTGTCCGGTCATGGTCTGCTCGGTCATGGTCTCTCTCACTGTCCGATGTCGGTCGGCGGGTCGCCGGCCCGCGCTGCGTGCAGAATGGCGGTGGCGGCCTCACGGGTGACGGGCCGCGGGTTTCCGTACGATCTGCTCGTCACGTCGTCGGCGATTCGGTCGATGTCCTTCTCCTTCATACCCAATTCGGCCAGGGAGCGTGGCGCTCCGAGTCCGCGACAGAGCTCCCACAACCGGGTTGCCGGGTCACCGGAACCGGGAAGCGCACGCGAGAGCGCCGTCACTGCGCCCGGTGCAGCCGACTGATTGAAGGCCAACACGTGCGGCAACACCACGGTGTGGGTCGGAGCGTGCGGCAGGTTCAAGGTACCGCCGAGAGAGTGACACAGCTTGTGGTGCAAAGACATCGTGGTGGCACCGAGAGTGGCACCGCACAACCAGGCACCGTAGAGGGCGTCGCTGCGCGCCTGTGGATCGAGGTGATCGGCCACGATCGCGGGGAGCGCCGATGCGAGCGCGCGCACCCCGTCCTCGGCCATCAGCGCGACGATGGGGCTGATGTCGGGTGCATACAACGCTTCGACGGCGTGCGCCACGGCGTTGATTCCACTCGTGACGGAGATGTCGACCGGAAGGCCGGTCGTCAGCTCGGGGTCGTAGACGACGCTGCGCGGCAGCACCCTGATGTCGCGACCTGTTTCCTTGCGTCCGTCGGTCGTCAGACCCCACACCGGGGTCATCTCCGATCCGGCATACGTGGTGGGAACCGCGACGATCGGCAGCCCGTGCACGAGGGCGATGGCCTTGCCGAGGCCGATCGAGGAGCCGCCGCCGACGGTGATGCAGCCGTCGGCCCCGAGGGAAAGGGCTTCGGCGCTGGATCTTTTCGCCACCTCCGACGGCACGTGCATCACGGCGTCGGCCCGCACGCCCACACATCGGTCTCCGAGCATCGAGGCAATACGTTCGGCTGTGCCCTTCTGGCTCGGCGAGCAGAGAACGAGGACGCGCCGCAGACCGAGGTGATCGAGCTCGTCGGCCAGAGCCGACAGCGAGCCCGCGCCGAATCGCACCCGCATCGGGTTCGCCTCGTAGGCGAAGTCGTAGGTCATCGCGACAGGACCGCCGTCAATGCCTGCCGCAGGGCGTCCTCAGGGTCTGCCGCGAGTTCGTGTGCACGCCAGCAGATGTGCTTGTCGGGGCGCACCAACAATGCACCGCTCTCGGTCACCTCACGGAGCCGAGACCAGTCGAAGTACAGGTCGGTGACATCGCGTCCTGGCCCGATGACGACGACCTCGACGGCCACACCCAACTCGTGACCGATCTTGTCCGCCGCCGACTCCCAATCCGATCCGGCCACTCCCGTGATGAGCGTGAAGCGGTCGTAGGGCGCGAGATCCATCATCGCGAACTTGTGCATGTTGTCGCCCACCCAGGCGTGTGGCAGGTGCGATCCCGGCACGGTGGAGACCTGGTAGTACAGGTCCGGGTCTCGTACCGCCTCGGGCAGAACCCCGTCGGGCACAACGGCCGAGGACGTGTAGAACTGCCCCAATTCGACTCCGTGGGCGTTGAACTCGTAGTTCTTGATCTCCATCGCCTTCACCAGCGCGGCCCGCTTCGCCGCGCCCGCAGGCGTGTTGGCCTTACGCTCTTCGATGCGTTCGACCATCTCCTCCTCGGTCTTGGCGTCGGTGACCCCGAGGGCGTGGAACAGGTCTGCGAACTCACGACCGGAGCGGTTGGCACGCTTGACGATTCGCTCGGCCACCGGGGCACGCTCGGCGGTGTAGGTATCGAGCAACGCTTCGCCTGCCTGACCCTTCAGCACCGCGGCGATCTTCCACGCGAGATTGTAGGAGTCCTGGATCGAGGTGTTCGAGCCGAGACCGTTGCTCGGCGGATGTCGGTGGATGGCGTCGCCCGCACAGAACACCCGGCCCTTCTGCAGATGCGTGGCGTACATCTCGTTGTTGCCCCACAACGATGTTCCGGTGATCTCGACGTCGAGCTCCGGCATGCCCAGCAGGCTGCGAACGATCTCGATGGCGGCCGCCTCGTTCACCACCGGCGGTGGCTGTGCGATGTCGAATCCCCAGACCACGAGCCACTCGTTCCACGGCCGGACCATGCGAACCAACCCGGCACCGATACCGCCGACGTTGGATCCGGGCTGAATCACCCAGTACAGCACCGACGG
Source organism: Rhodococcus sp. 14-2483-1-2 (assembly GCF_002259405.1). Taxonomy (GTDB): domain Bacteria; phylum Actinomycetota; class Actinomycetes; order Mycobacteriales; family Mycobacteriaceae; genus Rhodococcoides. Next base: position 290,019 of record NZ_NPFW01000007.1, read on the forward strand.
TCGGTGTCCGACGTACTCGGCGATGTCGGCCTTGAAGGTGATGTTCATCGACCCGGCGATGTCCATCGCGCCCTCCAGCGGAAGGTCGATGTCCGCGGCCACCTTGGAACGCGCCCCGTCCGCGCCGATCAGGTACTTGGCACGGATCGTGTAGCGGTGTCCGGTGAGTCGATCGACCACCGAGACGCTGACCCCGTCGGCATCCTGGACGTGCGAGAGGTATTCGGTGGAGAACTGGGCCTGGGTTCCCCGCATCGTCGCGTTCTTCACCAGGATGGGCTCGAGGTACGTCTGGGGAATGTCGACGGTCAGGCACGGCGAGGCGAGCTGGTAGTCCGCTTCGCGGTCGGCCCCGGTACCCCACGTGCGGATGCGACCGATCTCCTCGCCCGCGATCGAGGTGCAGAACACGGTGTCTCCGACGAGCCCGTGCTCGGTGGCGTCGGCCAGCACCTGGTCTGCGATACCGACGTCGCGGAAGACCTCCATGGTGCGCTGGTTGGTGATGTGAGCGCGTGGAGTGTTGGCCGTCCAGCGGTACTTGGTGATCATGATGTTGGGGATTCCGAGAGTGGACAGCAGCAGTGCTGCGGATCCACCGGCCGGCCCCGAGCCGACGATGAGAACGTCGGTCTCGACCACCGAGGAATCGGGCAGCTCTGTGGCCTTCTGGCCGTCGTCGAACACCGGCATGGAACACACCCTTCGTTGCGCCCGACGTTGATCTCGGGTCTTGCAACCCAGTGTCCTGCATCACACCGGGGGTGGCCATCGATCGCGGTCATCTCGGCGCAAATCGACAACGGTGGCGCAATTGCGAAACTAGTGCCCCGACCGCAGCACCACGGCGTCGCGTCGAACGTCCGATGCTCTGGCTCCGAACCGCGCCGAGAAGGCACTGGAAAAGTAAGCGGCAGAGGAGAATCCGCAGGAGGCGGCGATCTCGGCAATCGACGTCGAGCGTCCCGACGGCGAGGTGAGCACCGTGTGTGCACGGGCGAGGCGTCGCTCGAGGATGTACTTGGGCACGCTGGTGCCGTCGGCGGCGAAGACTCGGGACAGGTGCCGGGCGCTGATGCCGATGGCGTCGGACACGTCGGTGGCAGACAACGACGCGTCGGTCAGACGGCGCTCGATGTAGGAGCGGGCAGACGCGCGATGCGCCGCACCGACGTCGCTGCGCGTTCCACCGGTCAGGACGGAGACCAGTTCGAGGATGGTTCGCTCGTCCAGTGGTGTGGGCCCGTCTGCGCGAATTGCCCGGCTGACCCGAGCTGCGAGGGCGGCGGCGTGCACGTTGCCGTTCGCCGAGAAGTCGAAGACCCTCGGGGCCGCGAGCGAGTCCTCGCCGGTGACGTCGGAGTAGATGCCGCGCGGGATCTTGACGACGAGTTCCTCGAGGCCGTGCGAGAACCCGCGCATGAAGGCTCTGTCGGCGTCGCACAGCAGTACCTGGCCGGGGCCGACGGTGCGCACTCCGTCCTCCGAGTAGAAGAACGCATCGCCGACCAGGCTGAAGTACAGGACCACCGAGTCCGACGGCCGCCGCCGAATCAGCTCGGCATCTCGCTCGACGACATGGGAGGTTCCGACGACGCGGGCCAGGCCGACCGATCCGACCTGGACGTTGGTTTCGGTGGCCTCGAGGGACCCGCCTTCGAGGCTGCGGCATCTCAGTCCGATGAGCACCTCGGAGTTGTGTCCCTCCCACCGTTGTATTCGCTCGACGGAGGGAAGCCCGACGGTGGAGAACTCCACGGGTGACGCAGCGATCGGCACGTCGGGCCTCCTCCTCGGCGAGGGACTTACTTCTCCGGTACGAAACGCAGGTGTTCCGGATCGACTGTAACGAACAGCATCCACCGATCACCGAGACCGCGCGTGACGTGGCCTGCTCCGGTCACGTCGTCGATGTAGGCGATGTCGCCTGCCACCGGCGAGGTCACCGTTCCGTCCCCGGTCTCGTTCTCGGCCCTGCCGTTGAGCGTGACGCCCAACTGCGGTCGCGGGCCGTTGTGCCAGACGCCGGGAACGTATCCGTCCTCGCCGTAATCGCGGCGGGTGACGAATGCTCCGAGCGAGCGGGGCCACTGCTCGACCGGCGGTACCGGAGCCAGGTCGCTCGGCCAACGCAGCGGCTCGGTCCGTGAGGTTCCGCCGTCGTCGTAGATCCACGTCAGCGACGGCCGGCCCTGTCGGATCGCCGGGTCGGGTCGGGCTTCGTTGTCGCCTGCTTCCGGCAGCCAGTCGTCCAGCGCAAGGTACAGCAACCACGCGAAGCCGTCCCAGGTCATCGTCAGGGTCTCGGGACTGGCGACGTTCGCGAACACCAGGTCTCCGGCGGTCAGCACGGCCGGACTGCGGTCGCGTACGTCCACCCGCACCTCGCCCGAGAGCACCACGACGGCGTGCGACCCGAGCGAGGTGGGGGCGGGGACGTCGGCCATCCGGGCTCGGGTGAGCCAGAAGGCCGTTGCCGGAACGACATTCGCCGGACCCTTGACGCGTGAGTCGCGGTGCGGCAGGAAGGCATCGCCCGCGTCGATTCCTCCGTACGTGTCGGAATCGCCGAGAGTCTCGTGCACGCGAAGCACTTTCATCGGGCGGTCATTCGGCGGTGGGGGCGTAGCGTCCGCTCAACTGAGGCGGAGTCCGACCCTTGTTTCCCGCTTCGGTCCATTCGTGGCGCGTCTGACGTCCCCAGGTGCGGTGCAGCTCGTCGCTGATGGTGACACTGAGCCGGCCGAGATCGCCCACTTGCAAGTCGATGCGGTCGCCGTCCTGAAAGGCATGCAGGCCACGATGATTGGTTCCGGTGGCGATGATGTCGCCGGGTTCGAGGGCGTGCATGTGCGAGACGAATTCGACGGACTCGGCGATGCTGTACGCCATGTCGTCGGTGTCGAACTCCTGCTTGATCTCTTCGTTGTTCCACAGCGTGACCGGCATGTTCTGCGGGTTCGGCACCTCGTCCGCGGTCACCAGGTAGGGGCCGATCGGGCAGAAGGTCTCCCGCGACTTCATCTGGTAGAAAGCGTTCTCCCGCGGCGGAATTCCGCGTGCCGATCCGTCGATCAGATTGGTGTAGCCGAAGATGTGGTCGTATGCATCGGCTGCCGAGACGTTGTGCGCGCGCTTGCCGATGATGATGGCCAGCTCCGCCTCGCCCTCGAAGATCGTTGCTGCGATGTCGGGCAACACCATGGTGTCGCCGTGTCCGATGATCGAATTGGGGGACTTCGCGAATCCGTTGATCGGCGGCCGCTCGGGCAGGGTGCCGTTCTCCATGTAGTTGCGCGCCATGCAGTCGATGTTCGACGGCCGAGGGATCGGCGGACGAATGCGTACTGCGCTCAACGGAATTCCGTCACCTGCGGCCACTGCGGCTTCGAGGCGTTCGCGGTAGGTGGCCCAGCCCTCGATGACGCCGCGGATGACGTCCTGCGGATGCGCCGCCGGGATGTCCTTGACTTCGCCACTGAGGTCGATCACGTTGCCGCCGTGGAGGGCTCCGAGTTTGAAATCGTCGAAGAAGAGAAGCTTCATGGTGTTGCACCTTTCGTTGGGGGTTGGGGGTTGGGGACAAAACGTCCGTACCGGCCGCGGAAGAAGACCAGAGCGCTGCCGTCCTCGGCCGCGCTGAGACTGTGTACGCGGGCCACGACGATCGTGTGATCGCCTGCCGCGTATTCGGCGTACATCTCGCAGTTGAGCCAGGCCACCGCGTCGTCCAGGGCCGGGCCCGCCGACTGGTCGTGCCAGCTCGTGCCTGCGAAACGATCGGTGTTGCGTGCCGAGAACTGGCGTGACGCCTGTTCGTGATGGTCGGCGAGAATGCTGATGCAGAACCGGCCTGCCGCTCTGATGGCCGGCCAGGTGGTCGAGGTGCGCGCTACGCAGATCGAGACGAGCGCCGGGTCGAGGGAGACCGCCGTGAACGAGTTCACCGCGATCCCGGTCCGACCGGATGGGCCATCCGACGCAATGACGACAACGCCGGTAGGCAAGTGGCCCAATACTTTTCGGAAGAGCATTCCCGCATCCACTGCGGCGGGTGTTTCGGTGGTCGACGACGCCATGAGACAGTCCATTCGGGTTTCGATTCCGTCTAATGGAATCTTATTTCAACCGACTTTACGTGACGTCGAACACTGCCGTCAACCCTCGGGAAGGACGGAGTGCAGCGGACGCCTTTGCGTCAGAAAGGTTTCGGGGAAATCAGTGACCCGAGTCGGTCTCGGGCATTGCGATATCGAGAGCGGACGCCGGCAGATCTCCCGCGGCGCGCAGCCGTTCCGACATCTCCCGTGCCAACGAGAGCAGCTGCTGAATGATCTCCGCATCACGATCGGGCTCGATCTTGCCCAGGCACAGCATCGCTGCGATGGGCCGTCGATCGGCGTCGAGGACCGGGGCCGCGATTCCGCGCCCGGTATCGAACCGTTCGAAGTTGTCGACGGCGTAACCCTGTTCCTGGATGCGCGAGAACTCCGCTTCCATGGCATCCGGGTCGGTGATCGTGTTGGGCGTGAACCGCCGCAGTCCGTCGTTCTCGTAGAGATTGCGACGTTGCTCGTACGGCATGTACGACAACAGAAGCTTGCCGTCGGCCATGGCGTACGCGGGCTGCGGGTGCCCGGGCTCGAATTCGATGAACTCGGTGTGCGCTCCCGCTACGCGCGAGAGCTGAACGGCCTTGACCCCGACGAGGGTGCTCAGAACGGCATCGTGGCCGGACCATTCCGCCAGACGCGACAGGTACATCCGCGCGTCGTGCAGTACCGGATTGGTGACCATTCCGACGCTGCCGATGCCGATGGCGTGCATTCCGAGCCGGTACTTCGCGGTACGCGAATTCTGTTCCACCCAACCGACACTGACGAGAGTGCCGAGGATGCGGTGCACGCTGGCCGGCGACAGGTGAACGAACTGGGCGAGTTCGACGATACCCAGCGGGTACGGGTGCTCGGCCAACGCCGTGACGATGCGGGTGGCCCGGGACACCGCACGCACATGGCCGGCGTCTCGGTTCTCGCGCTCGTTCACAAAGCCTCCATGGGACGTGAGCTTACTAGTCATCCCGGTCGCCACATCGTTCAACGCCCCTGTGGCCGGGCTCATCACGTCATCACGGACGCCCCAGTCAGTCGGCGCACATCGTGGATCGTCACCCCTGGAGCCACTTCACGCAGCGCGAAACCCCGTGGCGTGACGTCCAGAACGCCGAGGTTGGTGACGATGCGGTCCACCACCGCGCGTCCGGTCAGCGGGAACGCGCACTGCTGCACCAGTTTGGGAGTGCCGTCCTTGCCCGCGTGTTCCATGACGACGATGACGCGGCCTGCACCCGCAACGAGGTCCATGGCCCCGCCCATCCCCCGCACCATGTGACCGGGCATCATCCAGTTGGCCAGGTCGCCGGTCGCCGAGACCTCCATCGCACCGAGCACCGTCACGTCGATGTGTCCGCCGCGGATCATGGCGAACGACGTCGACGAGGACACGAACGATGCGCCGGGGAGCACCGTGATCGGTTCGGTTCCGGCATTGATCAGGTCGGTGTCCAGACATTCCGGCAGCGGCGTCGGCCCCACGGCCAGGACTCCGTTCTCGCTGTGCACGGTCACTCCCAGCGAGGACGGCAGGTGGTTGGCTACGCGGGTGGGTAGACCGATGCCCAGGTTGACGCTCTGACCGGGACGTAGTTCCTGCGCGGCTCGCCGCGCCATCTCGTCCCGGTTCCAACCGAGGCCGGTCATGCGACCACCTCGTCCGGTACTTCGACCACACGCTGGACGAACACGCCCGAGAGCTGAACGGAGTCGGGATCGAGTTCGCCGGGTTCGACGATGCGCTCGGCCTCGACGACGGTGATGCGGCCGGCCATCGCCACGTCCGGGTTGAAGTTCTGCGCCGAGGCCCTGAATATCGCGTTGCCCGCCGTGTCTGCCACCGCAGCGCGAACGAGCGCGTAGTCGGTCACGATGCCCTCCTCGAGCACGTACTCACGCTCGCGGCCACCGAGTCCAAAGCGGCGAATCTCCTTGGGAGCAGACGCTTTCACCACGTCCCCGACCGAGTTGTACCGATGCGCCATACCGCCGTCGGAGACGAGGGTGCCCACGCCGGTCGGGGTGAAGAAGGCAGCGATGCCAGCCCCGCCGGCCCGCAGCCGCTCGGCCAGAGTCCCCTGCGGTGTCAGCTCCACCTCGATCTCGCCGCTCATGTACTGCCGCGCGAACTCTTCGTTCGATCCGATGTACGACGCGATCACACGGTCGATGCGACGGTCGTGCAACAGCAGAGCCAGACCGGCTCCGTTGACCCCGCAGTTGTTCGCCACGACGGTCAGGCCCGAAGCACCCTGGGCGCGCAGTGCTCGCACCAGCGCCCACGGCACTCCGGCGGTGCCGAATCCCCCGACGCCGATGCTCGCGCCGTGAGGAATGTCGGCGACGGCCTCGTCGGCCGACATCCGTTTACCGGCCCGCACGGCCGAATTCGAGGTCACAGCAGCACCAGCCCACCGTCGGGACACAGCGTCTGACCGGTGATGGCCTGACTCTCCGGCTGCACCAGGAACGCGACGACGTTGGCCACGTCGTCGGGGACCAGTGGACGCGAGAGTGCCTGCCGGCGTAGTACGTCGTCCTTGACGTGCTGTTCCATACCGCCGACCGGCGGTGGCGTCAGGCCCGGTGCCACGCAGTTCACCGTGATGCCCGACGCGCCGAGGGAGCGTGCCAACGAGCGTGACGCACCGATGAGCGCGCCCTTGCTGGTGATGTACGGCAGCATGTCCGACACCGGCGGTGGGTTGAAGAAGGTGTCGGACACGAGGAACACCACGCGTCCGAATCCTCGCTCGCTCATGCCCGGTTCGAGTTCCTGGACCAGCCACAGCGGCGCTTCGACATTGACGGCCATGACGTTGCGCAGTACCGCGGCATCGAGATCGGCGAGAGTCGCGCGCTGGAACGAGACCCCGGCGTGGACGAGGACGTCGACGCGGCCGTGTTCGGCGAGCACCGCCCGTGCGGCTGCGCGTACGGCGTGTTCGTCGGACAGGTCGACCGCCGGATCACCGTGCAGGTCGAGCGTCACCACGTGGTGGCCGGAGGTGCGGAGTCGGTCGACAACAGCCGATCCGATGAATCCCGCTCCTCCGGTCACCAGTGCGACGGGGGCGTCGTCAGCCACCGAATTTGCTGTTCAGGCCGCTGAGTGCACCGTCGATGTCCGCTCCGATACCGACGCGGGCACCGTCCTGCATCTCCTCGGGCACGTCGGCCTCGATGGCGTATTCCACCTCGGAGCCATCGCCCGCTTCGCGCACGGTGAAGGTGGCAGCGAGGTGCTGCATCGGTCCGGGCTGGCCCGGCACCAACTCGTAGGTGAGCGATCGGGCGGCGTCGTCCTGGGCCGCGATGCGGTCGAAGACCGAGTCGCCGCGGGAGAAGTCGACCTTGCGGCTACCGTCGGCCTGCATCTCCACGGCGTCGATGTGCGGCTGCCAAGAGGCGTAGCCGCCGAAGTCGCTGACGAAGGACCAGACCTCGTCGGCCTTGGCGGTGAGGGTGGTCGTCTTGCTCAACTGAACGATGGTCATGGTGTTCTCCTCGAATTGTGTTGGTAGGTCTAGCTCTTGGCTGCAGCGAGTTTGGCCTCGGCGGCCGGGACGCTGAGCATCTCCATGTCGCCGGGCAGCGCACCGCCCATCCCTTGGAGCGCTCCGCCGGTGTGCAGATCGCCCGTGTCGATGGCGACACCGCCGATCGTCGCGAGAAGATCCGTCACCAGCTTCTTCGCGTCGTCGTCGTCGCCTGCCATGTAGACCGCGTGCTGAGGATCGGCTCCGGCCGACAGTGTGGTCGCCATGATGTGGATGGGAGTGACGTTGAGCGCCTTGACCACTCGCGCGCCCGGTATGTACTCGGCGACCACCTCGCTCGAGATCCGGCCGCCGATGTCGATGACGCCCTGCGGTCCGGGGGCGGTCCGGTTGTTCGTCGTATCGACGACGATCTTGCCGTCCCAGTTCTCGACGACCGAAACGGCCGCGGCGGTCTTGCCCCACGGGGTGGCGAGGAAGACGAGGTCGGTGCTGTCGACTGCCTCCTGCACCGTTCCCGCGGAGCAGTGTCCGTTGAACTCGTCGACGATGTCCGCCAACGATTCCGGGCCGCGCGAGTTGCTGAGGATGACGTCGTGTCCGGCCCGAGTGAACAGTCCGGCCAATGCCTGACCCATCCGTCCGGCTCCGATGATTCCTATTTTCATTTCTCTCCTTCTGTGGTGGTTGTTGTCGCCAGGTCCGCTTCGCTTGCGTCCCATTGGTCCCCGCCCAGGTAGCTGGCTCGGACCAGCCCCTTGTCCTGCAGCAGTACTTGGGCGTCGTGTCCGGCCGAGATGTCGCCGTGGGCCATCAGGTAGGCCCGGTCCGAGATTCCGAGGGCGAGCTCCACGTGCTGCTCGACGAGCAGGACGCCGCAACCGGTGTCGTCGGCGAACCGGCGGATGACCGGCAGCAGTGCCTGCACGATGACCGGCGCGAGCCCGAGGCTGAGTTCGTCGAGCAGCAGCAGCGCCGGTTTGCGGGCAAGCGCCCGGCCCACGGCCAACATCTGCTGCTCGCCTCCCGAGAGAACTCCTGCGAGCCGGTTGCTCAGCGACGTGAGCGCCGGGAAGTAGTCGAAGGCGAGGTCTGCATCGAGAGTCTCACCGCGCCTGCGCAATTTGAAGTGCTCGGCGACGGTCAGACCGAAGAACAGTCCTCGGTCTTCGGGCACATGCGCGATGCCGCGGCGCGCCCGGTTGGTCGGCGACAGTGCCGCCAGGTTCTCACCCAGCAGGCTCACTCCGCCCTCGAACGAACGAACCAGCCCCGAGACTGCTTTGAGAGTGGTGGTCTTGCCTGCGCCGTTGGGCCCGAGCAGAGCCACGACCTCGCCCGAAGCGACCTCGATGCCGATGTCTCGGACGACCACCGACCGCTGGTAGCCGGCCGAGAGATGATCGACGCTCAGAACCGCGCTCATGTCCGATCCTTTCCGGCTGGGGCGACGTCGTGACCGAGATAGGCCGAGATGACGCGGGGGTCGGATCGCACGACATGCGGGAGTCCCTGCGCGATCACCTGACCGAACTCGAGGACGACGACGTAGTCGCAGGTGCCGAACACGAACGAGATGTCGTGGTCGATCAGCAACATCGGCGTTCCGTGATCACCCAGGCTGCGCAATTGCTTTCCGAGAAAGGAGCTTTCGGTCGTGTCCAGGCCGGCGGCCGGCTCGTCGAGGCACAGAATGGCCGGCTTGGACGCCAGCGCCCTGGCGATTCCGACGAGTTTGCGTTGTCCCTCGGAGAGCTCGGTGGGCAGCGCCTGGGCCAGGTGGCCGATTCCGACGTCGTCGAGAGTCTTTGTCGCACCGGCGATATCGTCGACGCCGAGGCCGAACATGCCGGCGATCGTCGATCTCACGGTGGGCTGGCGTGACGCCACGGCGAGGTTCTCCGCCACCGTCAGGTCGTCGAACAGTTCGACGGCCTGCCAGGTGCGGCACAGACCTTCTCGCACTCGTGCGTGGGGACGCAGGCCGCTGACGTCGCGGCCACCGATCTCGATGGACCCACCGGCCGGGACGAAACCGGTGATGGCGTCGACGAAGGTGGTCTTGCCCGCTCCGTTGGGTCCGATCAGGCCGACGATCTGGCCCGGGCGTACCTGCAGGTCGACGCCGCGCAACGCATGGACTCCGCCGAACCGTACTTCGATGTTGTGTGCTTCGAGAACGTTGGTCGTCATGTTCGTACGCTCTTCATCCGTGGCAGTTCCGGCACGAGGGTGTCGATGCCGGTCGTCTTGCGTTCCTTCTTGATCGACCTCGACACGAGCAGGCCGTCCGGGAAGAACCGCAGCTGGAGCAGCAGACCTCCGCCGATGAGCAGCTGCACGTACAGGGAGATGTGGTCTGCGGGGAGCACGTATTTCTGCAGGATCAGCGGTATCACCGAGCCGATCGCTCCGAAGCCCGCCAGCACGGCTCCCTGCGGCAGCGTCACGCCGAGTACGTAGACACTCGCCACCAGGGTCAGGGCGACGGAGATCCCGTAGCTGTTCGCCGAGACGGTGCCGAACTGGTAGGCGTACATCACTCCCGCCACTCCGGCCAGTGCCGAGGTGATGCCGAAGGCGACGATCTTGACCGTGCGCACGTTGACTCCGGCTGCGGCTGCGGCACGTTCGTTGGAGCGGATGGCCAACATCTGACGACCGAGGTCGCTGTTGCGCAGGTAGACCACGCCCATGTACGCGAGGGTGGCGACCACCAGCGCGACGAGTCCGAACACCGGGCTCGGTAATGCGCCGTCCAGTCCGCGCAGACCCGAGTCGGGTCCGAAGTTGAATCCGAACAGCGTGGGTGAGGCCACGGGTGCCCCGGTCTGTCCTCCACCCCACTCGGAGTTGGCGAACACGAATTGTTCGATGGCCACGGCGGCGGCGAGGGTCACCACCACCAGGGTCACTCCGCGCACTCTCAGGGCCGCGGCTCCGATCCCCACGCCCAGTGCCGTTGCCGCGAGAACGGCGATGATCGGGGCGGCCGGGAAGCCGAGACCGAATTCGGTTCCGAGCCGCGACACCGCGAACGCGGCGAACCCGGCGAGCGCGAGTTGCACCACCGACAGCTGCCCGACGTATCCCATGATGACGATGAACGACAGGCACAGGACGGTCGCGACCAAGCCGGTGGTGATGGCCTGGCGTAGGTCCGCGGGCAGGACGAGCAGTGCGATCGCTCCGACGACGAAGACCGGGCCGACGCGGCGCAGCAGGTGCTCCTGACGGGGTACTGCCGGGAGCGAGCGTCCGACGAATTCGCCGCGCTGCGGCAGTGTCGAACCCTTCCACCACAGTGCGATGACGATCAGCAGGAACTCTGCGAGCTGCTGCAACCCGGGTGGGGTGATTCCGTCCTGCGTCGGGAACCAGGCCATGGTCGAGGCGTAGGACAGCAGCGACTCGGCCATGCCGATGAGAAGTCCTGCTGCGCAGGCAATTCCGATCGAGCTGAACCCCGCGAACAACGCAGCGGCCAAGGCCGGGATCACCAGCAGCGGCAGCGTCGAGGCGCTGACTCCGACGATGGAGGCGGCCAGGATTCCGACGAAGCCGGCCGTGACATAGGCGAGTACGGAGTTGGCCAGCGAGATCGACGACGGCGACAACCCGGCCAGTACGGCCGAACGCTCGCTCTCCGACGCCGCGCGGGTCGCAATTCCGAAGCGGGTGAAGCGGTAGAGCGCCGCCAGTGCCGTCGAGATCAGTACGACCACTGCGGCCAGAATCAGTTGTGCCACCGGCACTGTCACGCCGCCGACCTCGACGACCGAGTCGGTCAATACCGCTGGGCTGTTGAGCGGAGCGGTGCCGAACACGAGCTGGACCACCGCTTGCAGCAGCAGCAGTACGCCGATGGACGCGACGAGTTTGGCGAGCGGCGAGGCGGATCTGAGCGGTTTGACGGCGGCGAACTCGACCATGACGGCGAGCAGAGCCATTGCCAGCAGCGTGACCACTATTGCTGCGGGAGTGGTCAATGCGGGGGCGAAGAACCCGGTGCGCAGGGACCAGAAGAGGTAGCCGGCGACCATGACCACGGCACCGGCCGCGATGTTGATCGTTCCGCTACCGCGCCAGCTGAGTACGACGCCGACCGCGATCATCGCGATCAGTGCACCGGTACCCAACCCGAGCAGAGCGAACAGGAAGACGGTATCCATGCGCTACGCCCGCCCGAGTCGAATCGTGGGCCCGGCCATCACGCGAGCGGTGCCGGCGAGAGATCGAAGTGCTCCTGGGCGAACATCTGCGCGAAGGTCTCCCACTGCAGGCCCACATTGGTTCGCGCCGTGGACATATCGCGGTAGTAACGCTGCATGCGTGAGCCGTTGCGGCCGCCTTCGCTGGTTCCCGAGGTACGGAACAGCAACTCGACGGCTTCCCAGGCGAGGTTGACGGCGTGGTGGGTGCTGGCGTTGATGTTCATCAGGTCCTCGGGCTCGAACTCGCCGCCGTCCTGTACCGACGACGCGCACAGCTCGGAGTAGTGCTGGCTCATCTTCACCAGGATGTCCTCGGCCGCACGGATCTTGCCGGCCGCGACGCCCCAGTAGCGCTGGAAATCCGGGGACGTGAAGCGTGGAAGTGGGTTGGGACCCATGGTCTTCTTGGTCCGCAGGATGCGCTCGTACTCGTCGAGCGCGGCCCAGGCGCAGCCCACCAGTACCGAGGTGATCTCGAGCTGTAGGTAGCCCATGGGGTGGCCTGCGTACATCGGATTGCCGTGTAGCTCGTAACCGGGAGTCTTCAGTCCGCCGCGGAACTGCAGCAGGCTGCCGCGCACCACGTTCTCCTCCGGCACCGCGGTGCCGGTGACGGTGATGCTGTTCGAGCCGCTGCCGCGCATACCGAACGCGCGCTCTTTCCAATCGTCCTGCAGGATCCAGCCGTTGCGCGGAACGAGAGCCAATCCCTGGCCGGTCTTCTCGCCGCCCTCGACGAGCCGCACCGCAAGAATGGCGTGGGTCGAGTAGGGCGATCCCGAGCAGTAGTCCCAGGTTCCGTCGACGCTCCAGCGACCGTCGTCCTGCAGTGTCGCGGTGCCCATCGGCACGCCGCGCATCGGGGCTGCGAAGTCCCCGCCGGGTCCGATCGCCTCGGCTTGCGCCTTCTCGTCGAACAGTCCGCCGATCTGCAGTCCGTGACCGGAGGCAAGGCACAGGCACCAGCCCGAACCCGGGCAGCCGCGGGCGATTTCGATGATCATCCTGACGAACGAGGTGACGTCGTACTCGAGCCCACCGAAACGCTGCGGGAGCAAGGTGCGGTAGAAGCCGGCCTCCTTGAACAGTTCGTGCGTCTCGGGCGAGTAGGTGCCGCGAGCGTCCGTCGAATCCTGTTCTGCGAGCAGGTGATCACGGAACGATCGTGCTCGTTCGATGAGGACTTCCGGACTCGACGCGGGGCTGGAATGTTCGACGGTGTCGTTGGCTACAGCGGTCATGATGGTCTTCTTTCTCGAGAGTGTGGGGGCTGTCGGAGATCGATGTGTCAGGAGCCCGATGGTTCGAGCCAGTCGGTGAGCGCGGTGTACGAGCCGTTGCCGGTGTATTCGAAGACTCGAGTCTGGGCACCGCACAGGCCCGGCTCGGCGGTGTTCGCGCCGCAGGCGACGGTGGCGCTACCCAACAGCAGCGGGCCGGTGAAGGACTTCGCCTGTTCGGCGATCGCCGGCGCGGTTGCTTCGGAACCGCCTGCGGCATTGAGGAATCGGGTCGCTGTGGCGACCAACCCCCATGCGAGGGCGGCGTCGGGAGTGGCCTGGGACGTCTCGGACAGTCCGGCGGTCGTCGAGGCCTCGATGTACGACTGGACGTCGGGCTGGCTCATGTCGGCAACGTTGGTCTGGGTCGAGATCTGCTGCCACTTCGGTGCGTCACCGCCGAGTCCCTGCGCCACCTGGTCGGTGAAGCAGAAGGAGCCGGCTCCGATGATGGGGGCCGTCACGGCCAGGGTGTCGAGGGCCTTGGCCGCGGCCACGCAGGTCGGCGGAGTCGAGACGAGCGGGACGATGGCATCGGCGTCCGATGCCCCCGAGGCCACAGCCGCGGCGGTGAGGTTGGTGGTCGACGGGTCGAAACCGACGGCCTTGACCTCGATGCCGACCGAATCGAGTGCAGTCTGCAGAACCTTTGCACCGTCCGCACTTTGAGCGTTCTGCGGGTAGATCAGCGCTACCGACTTCGCGCCGACCACGGTGTCCAGGTAGGTCGTCAGTCCACGGAAGATCGACGACGGGTTGCCGTTGTAGATGAAGACGTTGTCGCTCTGAGCGTCGGTGGAACTGATGGAGTTGGCCATCAGGATCGGCTTCTGCCCCTTGTTGACCGCCAGGAACGACTGATTGCCGGTGATGGTCGAGCCGAACAGCACGGTCCGAACGTCCGGATCGTTGACCAGCTGCAGGCCGCAACTGTTGCCGTCCTGCTCGTTCTCGACGACGAAGCACGTCTCGAGCTTCAGCGGATGCCCGTCGATACCGCCGAGGTTCTCGTTCACGTACTTCACGGCAGCCTCGGCACCGTCGGTGGCGGCCGGGAATCCGAGGGCACCGCCCTGCTGATTGACCCATCCGATGGTGACGGGTTCGAGGCTCTGATCGGCCGCGCCTGCAGTTCCTCCGGTGTAGTCGACCAGGTCGGTGACAGCCGAGGTGTTGGTCTGGTCCGTTGCTACGGCCGTCGAGCCGCCGGTGGCGGTGCCGGTCGGTGATGCCGCTTCGGCGGCGCAGCCGGCGAGCACGGCCGACATGGTTGCCGCGATGACCATCAACTTCGCGGACTTCGACCCGGCCCTGGTGGGACGGGAGGGAGTGAGAGACATTGGGGTTCTTCCTTCGAGAGCGCGTGCGGGGTGCTCACGCGGTCTCGTGGACTACTCGCGTGGCCTTCGTGGAATGCGATTCCGAGGTACGGAATCGAGACTAGCCATGTGAGGGCCATCACACAACCCTCAATTCCTTCGGGTTTTCTGTGCGTTTCGACCCTCGCCTGACAGTCGATCAGGATGCGTCGGACTGCAGATACACATCGAAGAAGGCGAACACCTTCTTCCAGCCGTCCACCGCCTGTGCCTGCTGGTAATGCGGGTGGTCGGTAGCGAAGAACCCATGTCCCGCACCGTCGTAACGATGAAACTCGAAATCTTTGCCGAGCCTGGTCAGCTCACGTTCGATGTCGTCGACCTGCGTCGGATCCGGATTTGTGTCGTCGTTCCCGAAGATTCCCAACAGCGGAGCCGACATGTCCGGAGCCCGATGAATGACTCCCCGCGAGGGGGCGTTCGGTTTCGTCGGATCGGGAGCCTGCGGCACGATGCTTCCGCCCCAGCAGTCCACGGCGGCGTCCAACGCCGGTACGTCGCACGCCGCGAGGAAGGCCTGCCGTCCGCCGGAGCAGAATCCGATCACCCCGGCCTTGCCGTTGGATCCGGGCTGCGACTTCACGTAGTCGGTGGCCCCGGCGATGTCGCCCATCACCTGGTCGTTGGGCATGGCCTTTCCCAATCCCTCGGCCCGGGCCGCCGCGGCGACCTCGGCCCAGTGACCGGGACCACGGCGGTGATAGAGATTCGGCGCGAGGGCCGCGTATCCGCACTCGGCGAACCGTCGGACCACCTCTTTGCACCAGAAGTCGAGCCCGGGTGCGTGGTGCAGCACGACGACGCTGCCCACCGGCTCGGCAGCGGTCGGGCGAGCCGAATAGCCCTCGATGCGGTCGCCGTTGTGGCCGCTGAACGCAACCACCTCGGCGATCATTCCTTCTTTCAACGCTCTTCTCCTCCGCGGTCCCGGCCGGGTTTCCTACGCCGCGACCATCTCGTCGAGGCGGCTACGCAACTCCTCCTCCGACAGCGAGAGATCGATGGGCTCACTGAACGGCTGCGGCCATTCGATTCCGGTGTGCCAGTAGACCTCCACTCGGTTTCCCTCGGGGTCGCGGAAGTAGCAACCGAGCGCATTGCCGTGATTGCTGATGTGGTCGATGTCGTACTTGCGCTCCACGATCTGGGCATAGAACGCACGCAGGTCGGCCAACGAATCGACGACGAACGAGAGCTGCTGCGGATCGGTGTGGCGTTCGAGGTTCTTCGCGAGCAGAATCTCGTGGTGCTCCTCCGACGGCCGCGAACTCAGAAAGACGCGGCGTTCGTCGCGGTCGGTGACGGTCATTCCGAGGAATGTCGAGTAGAACTCCATCATGATCTCGGGGTCGGAGACGAACAGTCCGACGTGGCCTAGACGGGTGACTTTGGGCATGAAAGTGAGCCTTTCGGTGATGTGGTGGATGGGAATTGAAGGGCCTGGCAGTTCAGATGAACGAGACCGATCCGGTGACGACATCGAGCAGATGGTCGAGATCGTCGGGAAGCGCGTCGCCGCGCCACGCGACATGGTGATCCGAGCGGATCAATGTCGCTCCGGCGGAATACAATTCACACAGATCGGTGAGGTCGGGATCCTCGACGGTGAGGATCTGCAGTGGCACGTTGCGTTCTGCCGCAGCATCGGTGAGAGCGCCGTGTTCGACGTCGCCGAGGACAAGGAGCGTGAAGCCGTTCCCCAGGTGGTCGTACAGCGACGAGCCGTCCGCGAGCCAATGATGCGGCGCGCGATTTCCGGGATAGGACGACGGAACGTAGTCCTCGAAAGACGGTGCAGGTTGGTCGGTTCCGTCGCGGTAGATGATGGGAGACGACGAGTAGCGGTAGCCGAGTTGGCCGCCCATTCGCTTGAACTGACGGGCCTTCTGGATCGCGATGTCCTCGGCCACCTGGGCGCGGATCGCTTCACCGACGGGGCCGTCGTCCTCGATACCGTCGCGCACCAGCTCGCGGGAGCCCACGGCCTGATTGCTCTCGCAACCGGCGAGGATGAAGCGCGCCGCTTCACCGCGTTCGATGCTGTAGCTCGGGAGCATGAGGGGACCGCCCCAACCGTCGATCAACGCGGCGAGTTTCCAACCCAGGTCGGCGGCGTCACCGATGCCGATGTTCATGCCGAATCCGCCCATCGGCGAGACCATGTGCGCCGAGTCGCCGGCCAGCAGTACGCGGCCGAAGTCGAATCGAGGTGCTTGGATCGAGTGCGTGATGAAGGTACCGCCCGCGAGTGGCTCGACCTCGAATTCCTCGCCGATTGCTCGAAAGAGCATGGCGCGGCACGCTTCCCAGTCGTCACCGTCGACGTCCTCGGGTACGGGCGAGCAGAAGTAGGCCCAGTGATCGGTGCCCGACTGCGGCACCAGACTGTCGCCGGCACGGTCCTCGTTGTAGAACAGCAGCATCGAGGCCATCGGAGTGGCCTTCCACAGTTCGGCCAGTGCCGGAGCCTTGATGTGCCACAGGAAGCTGCGTGCGAGGTTGGGATGACCTTCCATTCGGACGTTGAGGCCGTCACGACGTAGTCGGCTGCGACTGCCCTCGGAGACCACCATGTACTGCGCCAGCAGCGTCTGTTCGCCGTCCGGGGTGGCAACGGTGACGGTCACCCCGTGGTCGTTCTGCTCGAATCTCTTCACTTCGTTCTCGAAGCGCAGATCGATGAGAGGAAGGGACTTCACGCGGTCCCGCAGCGTCTTCTCGATCGCCTCGTTCGGGGCCCATTCCGCGACCTCGGACGCGATGGGTAGCCGCTCCGACCACTCGTACGCGCGGGGAAACCTCAAGACCTCGTGACCGGTCAGGCGGGTCACGAAGGCCACGTCACGGTAGACCAATGGGCTCACAGGATCGTTGTCGCGCAACGCATCTGCGATGCCCCAGCGCCGGAAGTGCTCCATGGAGCGAACGTTGGTCATGTTGGCGCGTGCGACGATCCGTTCCTCCTCCGAACGCTTCTCGAACAGCACGCTCGGGATACCGCGAAGGGCGAGATCGATGGCCAACGCCATCCCCACCGGCCCCGCACCCGAGATCGCGACGGGTACTTCGTTGGAACGAGATGCCACTGTCCACTCCTCTGAATTCCATGAACGATTCCATCTGATGGAATGTGTTTCCAAGATAACAGCGGGTTCGAGAAGTGGCAAGCATCACGTTTCGCTACTGACGGGTACTGCGGCCGCGAGCTGGGCGTTGCCGGCGGGGCCTGGGTGTCGCCGGCGGGGTCCCGATCTCGCAAACGCGCGCGCATTCGCCATACGCGCGCGAATTCGTGACGCAAAACCGCTCGCGTTCGGCAAACGCGCACGCGTTCGCGAGACGGGGGTGGCGGTGCGCAATCGGGCAGTGCCGAGCGAGGATCACGCGTGCGATATCGACAGACCCCGGTCAATTCCGCGACAGCACAATGGTTTCCCCGACGATGTGTACGATCACCGCCATGAGTGCCCCACCTTTCCCTCGCATGCAGTGGGTGCCCGGCGGCCAGTTTCGGATGGGGTCGGACTGGGCCGACTATCCCGAGGAGGCGCCCGTTCACGAGGTGACCGTCGAGGGTTTCTGGGCGGACGAGACTCCGGTGACCGTCACCCAGTTCAGACGGTTCGTCAAAGCCACCGGGTACGTGACGGTGGCGGAGCGGCCGATGGATCCGGCGGACTATCCGGATGCGGATCCAACGCGTCTGGTGCCGAGTTCGCTGGTGTTCACCCCGACGCAGGGCCCGGTGGATCTGACGAATTGGCAGGGCTGGTGGCGGCTGATCCCGGGCGCGAACTGGGCGCATCCGGAGGGCCCCGGGTCCGGTATAGACGGGCGCGAACTGCATCCGGTCACGCATGTGAGCTGGGAGGACGTGCACGCCTACGCACAGTGGGCGGGCAAGGAACTACCCACCGAGGCCGAGTGGGAACGCGCGGCTCGTGGCGGGTTGAACGGCGCGCCCTATGCATGGGGAGACCAACTGGCACCGATGGGTACACAGTTGGCCAACTACTGGATCGGGGAGTTTCCCTGGCAGAACCTCAAACCGGTCGCCGATCGTAGGACCACGGCCGTGCGTTCGTATCCGCCGAACGGCTACGGCCTGTACGACGTCACCGGAAACGTATGGGAGTGGACGGCGGACTTCTACCGCACCGATCACAGCGAGACCGCCACCCATGCCTGCTGCGGACCGGCAGTCGATCCGCGGGTCGCGTCGGCCGAGGGCAGCCACGATCCGAGCAATCCCGCCGGGACCATCTCGCGTCGGGTCATCAAGGGCGGATCCCACCTCTGCGCCGAGAACTATTGCCGCCGTTATCGTCCCGCAGCTCGGCAGGCGCAACCCGTCGACTCCGGGATGTCCCACATCGGGTTTCGCTGCATCGTCAGAGGCTCTGCACCGACTCGCTGAGCCAGAACGCGCGGTCAGTCGGACCGAACACGACTCCGCGGCGGCCCGGCAGGCCCGCATCGCCCGCCCTCGCGTAGCGCGACCACGGTCCACCCTGCTCCGATGACGGATAGGGCCACAACAGCTCCAATTGCAATCATGGGACCACAATGGACTGGTTTTCCGTCGAATATTGCAGTCCAGTGTGCGAGAGTGGCCTGTATGGATCCTTTCGACGCAACGGCGATCTCGGCCCCGGAGTTGGCA
This sequence comes from Rhodococcus sp. 14-2483-1-2, assembly GCF_002259405.1. Lineage (GTDB taxonomy): Bacteria > Actinomycetota > Actinomycetes > Mycobacteriales > Mycobacteriaceae > Rhodococcoides. Next base: position 309,167 of record NZ_NPFW01000007.1, read on the forward strand.
GCACGGATCGACCCGTCGACGTTGCGGAACAGATCCGGCGGCCCGCTCTACCTCGAGATCGCCGACGAGTTGCGGCGGTTGATCGAGAACGGGGAGGTGTCGGCTCAGACGCGGCTTCCCGCCGAGCGGGCATTGTCGATCAGTCTCGACGTCAGTCGGGTCACGGTCGCGTCGGCCTACAAGCATCTTCGCGAGGGTGGGTGGATCAGCGCGCAGCGAGGATCGGGTACCTACGTCTCACCGACGGGGTCCTTGCCGTCCTGGGGTTCTCTCGCCGGCGACCGTGACACCGCAACCCTCGAATTCGTCAACGCGTCACCCTCGGCTTCTCCCCTGCTGGCCGATGCGTACGGCGTTGCGTCCGAGAAGATTCGAGGTCGGTTCCCCTTGGGCGGGTACGCCCCACTCGGTCTGTACGAGCTCCGCGAATCGATTGCCGCGTACTACCGAGGACGGGGAATGCCGACCACCGCGGAGAACATTCTCGTCACCTCCGGTGCCACCGACGCCATCCACGCTGTGTTGGCGACGTTCACCGAGCCGGGTGCCCGGGTATTGGTCGAACATCCGACATATCCCGGTGTCGTCGAACTCGTCCACTCCCTCGGTGGCCGATGCATCCCGGTGCCCATCGACCCCGACAACACGGACGAGTTCGTGGCATCAGCGGACCGAGCTGCGCGGCAGAGTGCGCCGACTCTCGCATATTTCATGCCCGACTTCTCCAATCCGTCGGGTGCGCGACTCCCCCTCCGCACTCGTCGCCAGCTGTCCGCGACCATGCACCGACATGCCGTACTGACCATCGTCGACGAGGTAGCGGCCGATCTGTCTGTCGACGGTTCACCGGATATCGAACCCTTCGGCGCCGCAACCCCGGACGTGGCGACGGTGACCGTCGGGTCGACGAGCAAGACGGTGTGGGGCGGCCTGCGAGTCGGGTGGGTTCGCGCCGAAGCCGGCCTGCTGGCGAGGGTCGCCGCAACCTATGCGCGACGCCAACTTTCGGTCTCGATCATCGATCAACTGGCGGCAATCGAGTTGTTGGGTCGATACGACGAGGTGCGACGAGTCCGCACGGAGGCGTCGAGAATTGCCCGCGACCACACCGTCGCACTGATGCGTGACCAGTTGCCGGATTGGCACTTTCGAGTTCCCGACGGCGGATTGGCCCTGTGGTGTTCCCTACCCGACGGCATCCGATCCAGTGCGCTGGTCGCGGAAGCTCACTCTCACGGCCTGTTGCTGGCACCCGGACTGCGCTTCGGAACGGGCTACGCCTTCGACGATCGTCAACGCATTCCCTTCACGCGGTCACTGCCCGAAATCACCTCGGCTGTAGAGATTCTCGCTCGCCTGTCGTCACAGGACACCCCGGCGCCGGCCGTGGCGTCGAGCACGCCTGCTGCGGTGGTGTGAGCCCCGACGGCCATCGCAAACGCGCGCGCGTTTGCGAAACGCGCGCGATTTGGTCACCTGTTCGCTAGCGGAATCGCGCGCATCTGACAAATGCGCGCGCGTGTGCGACGTCGCAGGGCCGGCAGCACTCAGGGCCGGAGGGACTGGACGATTGCCGTGACACGCCGCTCGCGAGTGTCGTCGCGTTTCGCATCCGCGACGGATCGGGCGTGCTCTTTGCGCGTCGACGGTGCCAGCGCATCGAACGCTGCTCGCACAGCGGGGTCCGCGTCCAAGGCTGCCGCCAGTGCCGGCGGCACCTCGACCACCTGCGGCTGGTCGTCCAACTCGATGGTCACGTCGACGGTGTCGCCGGCCTCCACGCCGAGTGTGGCGCGAACACTCTTGTTGAGCCCGAGCAGATTCTCGCCGCCCATTCGGCCGATGCGACCACGCACCGTTTGCCCACCGATCGTGAACCGAACCGGCGGAGTTTTGGTTGAACCGAGGGACGCGACCTGCTGGTCCGTGAGCACAATGGCCGCTGCTGGGCCTCGTGATTCGAGAACCGTGGACACCCGCAGAACCGTTGCTGCCATGCGGACAGGCTATCCGTCGGTGGCCAGTCAGGCTTCGGCTTCCACGATTCGCTTGATTGCCGCCAGGGTCCGCGGGATACCGTCGAGTGCCGCCTGGCTACGAGTGTCGATTTCCTGCTGCGCGTCGTCGCCGAACTTGCGGTGGAAGTGGGCGATGCCGCCGGGCAGGAAGTTCCAGTTCTCGGTCAGGCGTGTGCCACCGTCCACCGATTCGAGGGTGTAGCCCCAGCGGACGAAGTTGTCACCCACCACCCACGCGAACTCACGACCGGGTTCGGCTGCAGCCACAGTCGACACGGTCTCCCACGTGCGTCCCGGCACCACGTTGCGGCCGGTGAAAGTCGAGCCGACGCCACCGCCGTCGGCCTCGTTCCACCAGCATTCCTGGCAGATCGGGCTCCATTCGCCTGTTCGGGTGATGTCGGAGACGACGGCGTACACAGCGTCGACCGACGCAGCGACGACGACGGATTCGGAGAACTCGAGTGCAGTCATCTCACCATTGTCCCTCCGAAGGCCACGAAGCTGTGAGCAGACTCGCTGCCCACAGCAGAACTATTGGCGTGCAACCGAATTCGGATTCAGACTCGGATCATGAGCGAATCACCCCGAATTTTCCCGCCCGAACTTCGCAACCAACTACTGCGGCACCGAGTCCTGGTGCTCGACGGCCCCCTCGACGACGACAACGGTACCGTCCTCACCAATCACCTACTGACGTTGGCCGCCGACAACTCCTCGGCCGACATCGCCCTGTGGATTCACTCACCGGGCGGATCGGTTCCCGCGATGCTCGCCATCCGCGATGTGATGAGACTCGTCCCGTGCGACGTCTCGACCCTCGCCCTCGGATTGGCCTGCAGCGCTGGTCAATTCCTACTGTCGTCAGGCACACGCGGAAAGCGTTATGCCCTGCCCCATTCGCGGATACTGATGCATCAGGGGTCCGCCGGCATCGGTGGGTCGGCCGTCGAAGTGGAGGTACAGGCCAACGATCTGCGCCATACCCGAGATACGGTGCTCGGTCTGATCGCCGACGACACTGGGCAGACACGCGAGCAGATCTTCGACGACTCCCTGCACGATCGCTGGTTCACCGCGGAGGCTGCCCGCGAGTACGGGTTCGTCGATGCGATCGTCGACTCGTTCGATCAAGTCATGCCTGCGCGGCGGGTGTCCTTCGGAATGGAGTTGGCCCGATGAGCACGTACACGATTCCCAATGTCATCACCCGAGATTCGCGCGGCGAACGCGTCGTCGATGTCTATTCGCACTTGCTCAGTGAGCGCATCGTCTACCTCGGTACCGGTATCGACGCCGGGGTCGCCAACGCGATGATCGCGCAACTGCTGCACCTGGAGGCCGACTCCCCCGACCAGGAGATCTCGATGTACATCAACTGTGAGGGCGGCGATACCGCTGCCATGCTCGCCGTCTACGACACGATGCAATTCATCGGATCACCCATCGCCACAACATGTGTGGGGCAGGCCGTTGCGGCGGGAGCCGTGCTGCTCGCAGCGGGAGCGCCGGGGCGCCGTTCGGCGCTGACTCACAGTCGGGTGGTGTTGCATCAGCCCGCGGCGCAGGGCCGCGGCACCATTCCCGATCTGATTCTGGCTGCCGACGAGGTTGTCCGGGTCCGAGCAGAGATGGAATCGATCCTTGCAAAACACACAGGACGTGACGCGGCGAAGCTTCGACACGACACCGACCGAGATCTGGTGTTGACGGCCTCCGCTGCTCGCGAGTACGGCGTCGTCGATCAGGTCCTCGAGGGACGTCAGGCAGCCATCAACGTCGCATCTCCGCGAGACAGGTCCTGATGCGCGAGGCGTGAGATGTCGGCCATCGATGTGCCCAGTGCGCCGACGACGGCCGCGAGGATTTCGCTCGAGGGATCCTTGCGGCCGCGTTCGAGCTCCGACAAGTATTGCGGCGCAATGCCTGCGCGCGCGGCGGTGTCGGCGAGAGTGTCTCCGCGCGCGTGTCTGCGCTCGCGTAATCGTCGGCCGACCACCTCACGCCACAAGGGTTCCACTGCGCGCGCTGCTCGACGCTCATCGATTCGTATGACCTGGCCCATGATCGGAGCCTAAGCCGAGATCCTCCAGCGGGCTTTCGATTCTGCTCAGAGCAGAGAGTATGGCTCGCGAATCCGAACTGCAGCACGCTCGAACTGTGCAATTCCCACGCTCGTGATCGAACTGTCGATAGTGCGGTATCGTCAGGTCCACCAACCCGAAGCACTCACCGGCCCGCCTCCGATATGGCGCACATGATGATTATTCTTCACGAGAGGGCAATGCCCCCGTTTGTCCGATGAACACCCACAGGGCGCGTGCCGCGCGAACTGATGGTTGGGCACTCCAATACTTGACGCAGTGGCGTCAGCGAGTCGAGTCCGTCGAGAAACAGGTCAGCGGGAAGAGTCGGTCTGCACGCGACAATCGGGTCCCGCTGTCGACCGGATTGACTGGCTGTCCGGCATGCGACGGCCACTTCTACGGCGACGGTCCGCGGGATCGACTCGAACGCCTGATGCGTCGCGATGGACGGCATGCCCACCGATTACGCGTCGCAGTAGCCGAATTGGATGAGCGATACCGAGACGCGACTGTCGAAATATCGAGGACACCCACGATGCCGTGGTGGGAACGCCGCGTGCCGTGGCTATGAACTGGACCTCGGCTTCGTCCACTCGATTGTGTGTCGAAAACCTATGCGGTGTCGCATAACCGCGCCCGGGAGCCGCTTTTCCACCATGTGACCGACCTCGTCGAAGCTCAGCACCGGATCCTTGACCGGGAACGGTGGCGGTGGTGCTGTCACCGGACTCGGCCATGGGCGGTGGATGAATCCGATCAATGGATTGGTCACGATGGACACGGAATCCCACACCAGATCCCGTGCACTACGCGGTGGCGCAAGCCCGACGATGAGCACTCGCCCGCCCGGCGCAAGAATTCGCCCGACATGACGCAAGGCATCGTCGATATCGAGATGATGCAGGACGGCGACCATGGTCACTAGATCGATCGAATCGCCTGCCCAGGAGTCGAGTTGGCGATCGGTGATGGACACGTTGTCCACCGCGGCAGAAGTCGCCTCTGCGATTCGTCGCATCTCCGCATCGGCATCGGCCCCGACGACGTGCTCGAAATGAGAAGCCAAGACTCGCACCAGTCCAGCCCGCCCGCAGCCCATATCGAGCGCGCGGCCACGTCGGTCCGGCAAGTTCGCCAGAATCCAGCTGTGGAAGTAGTCGTTGTGACTCCATGCATGTCGCTCGTTCAACTCGCGAAGCCACTGGGCCCCTCTGCCTCCGATAGAGGACGTTCCCATTCGTCTCAGCACCATGAAGCCAGTATCCATCGGGGGGTACCGACGACGGCTCGACGCTGATCGACACGCGTGGTCGGCGAGTGTCGCGGGCATACCCGCTGAATCAAGCGGACTGAGCTTCCAGCACCTCCTTGAGTCTTTGCAGGTCGTCGGCGACCATGTCGAGATCGCGTTCGAATTCTTCGTCGCTGAGTTCGATTTGCCGGACCGTGAACAGAATCTCCGCGCCGTTCGGATGAGTCAGCACCCTCACGGGATTGTTCACGGTGGTCCCCGACGGAAGTGTCACGTCATGATCGAGCACGCCGAGGTCGTTGTGTGGCACGAAGCGGACTTCGACCTGACCCATCGGCGATTCGGCGAGAAGTCGATCGCCGTCGATGGTCACCGGACTGTTCGCCAGTCCCGCCGCCCATTTCGGTAAGTTCGCGGGATTCGCCGCGAACTCGTAGACCTGATCCCGTGTACGCCCGATGACCTGGCTGACATGGCGACTTGCCACGACGTCTTCTCGATTCATAGCAGCGACCCTACGTCCGACGGGCATCCTCGGTTCCACAAATGGGACGGGAGTCGAAACGGTCGGCGACGACCGATCGTCGTCGGTACCAATGCCCAGACCACCGGCGGTCTCGGGATGCCGCAGACTTGAACGTGTTCAAAAACAGGTCTATGTTCGAATTTGAACACGTTCAGAACCGAGGTGAATCTATGGCTCGCACGTCCGAGACTCGCGACAAGGTGGTCGAGGTAGCTCTACGCCTCTTTCGTGAGGAAGGGTTCCAGGCGACCACAATGCGTCGCATCGCCGACGAAGCGGGCGTCTCGCTCGGGAATGCCTATTACTACTTCGCCGGCAAGGACGAACTGGTCAACGAGTTGTACACGGTGATCCAGCGCGATCACCGCGAACGTGCACTCCGCGTCCTCGTGGACGGCGGATCACTGTCCGAAAACCTTGCTGCTGTGCTGCATTCCGGCCTCGACGTGATGGTGCCGTATCACGCCTTCGGTGGATCGTTCCTACAGTTGGCATTGCCCACCCGGTCCAGTTCCAGTCCGTTCTCGGAGGAGTCGTCCGACGCCAGATCCATGGCCATCGACCTCATGCGAACCACCTTGGAGACGTCGAAACAGAAAGTACCGTCATCTCTGAAGGATGTTCTGCCACAGCTGCTCTGGATGATCTACATGGGTGTCACCCTCCACTGGGTCACCGATTCTTCGGACAACCAGGCACGCACCCGCACTCTGGTCGACGGGCTCGTTCCGGTGGTGGCCAAAGCCGTACGCCTCGCTCGCCTCCCAGTGGCGCGGGGGTTGGTCACCGACGTGGCCGGCCTGTTGAAACGAATGACGTCCCCAGAAGGGCTCGAACAATGAGTGATTCACCATCGACCGTCGTCCTGTGCGGTGCCTCCGGCTACATCGGCCGGTACCTGCGTCGCTCCTACGAAGATCGCGGCGTTGGCGTCAGGACCGTCGGCCGCGGAACCGCCAGCGATGCAACGTGGTCCGATCATCGCAGCCTCGTCGATGTACTCGACGGCTCCGATCTGGTCATCAATCTCGCAGGCCGCTCGGTGAGCTGTCGCTACAACAAGACGAACGCGGACGAGATCATGTCCTCGCGCATCCAGACGACGGCCCAGCTCGGCCGCGCCCTGGCGGGCGTTCGACACGCTCCAGATCTGTGGGTCAACGCCAGCACCGGCACCATCTATCGCGATTCGCGCGACAGGCCGATGGACGAACGATCCGGCGACATGGGCTCGGGATTCTCCGTCGAGGTCGCCCGCGCCTGGGAGCGTGAGCTGTTCGACGCCGATGTGGCCATTCGCAGAGTGGCGCTTCGTATGTCGATCGTGCTGGGCGCAGGCGGCGGGGCGATCAATCCGATCATCGATCTGGCCAGAGTGGGGCTCGGCGGCAAGATGGGCGACGGCGGCCAGATGTTCAGTTGGGTCCACGTCGCCGATGTCGGACGCGTCCTCGATCACCTCTACGACAACACTGGTATCTCCGGCCCGGTCAACGTTGCTACCCCGTTCCCGGTGACCAACGAGGAGCTGATGCGGCAGGTCCGGAATGCACTGGGCCGCAGTCACGGTCTACCGACACCGGCATGGCTGCTTCAATTCGGGGCACGAGTGATTCGCACGGAAGCCGAACTGGTCCTGAAGAGTCGCTGGGTCGACCCCAAAGTACTGACGGACAGTGGCTTCGAGTTCGAGCACGCAACACTGAACCATGCTCTCGCCGACATCGCGTCCAACACTCCACGAGGGTTGCTCCCCGTCGCCCTGGGGTGACGGGGAGCCCTCGGGCCTACACGAGCGACGCCGACAGCCCTCCGTCCAGGATGTAGTGACTTCCGGTAATCCACGACGCCCGGTCGGAGGCGAGGAACAACGTCACTTCCGCGATGTCCTCCGGTGTGCCCAGCCGTCCCTGCTTGGCTTTGACGAGGTCGCCGAACGGGATCTGGGTCGCGGCTTCGAAGTCCGGGACCAACCGGTCGACCATTGCGGTATCGGCAAATCCGGGGCACACCGCATTCACTCGCACTCCCGATGCGCGCATCTCGATGGCAGCGACGCGGGTGAGCTGGATGACGGCAGCCTTTGTCGCACAGTAGGACCCGAGCAGTGCGGTGCCGCCCACTCCGGCGAGCGAGGCGATGTTGACGATGTTTCCCTTCGACTCGACCAGTGCACCGATCGCGGCCTTCATCACCAGGAACGTGCCCTTGACGTTGACGGAGTAGATCTTGTCGAAGCTCTCCGTCGACTGCTGGAGCAGCGGCGACGACACTTCGATTCCCGCGTTGTTGATGACGATGTCGAGTCCGCCGAGAATCTCCACGGCCTGCGCCACCGCACTCTGCACCTGACTCTCGTCGGACACATCGCAGTTCGCGATACCGGCGGCACCGATCTCCTCGGCCGCCTTGGCTGCTGCGCCTTCGTCGATGTCGCTGACGACGACACGAGCACCACGCTCGATGAACATCTGGGAGATGGCTTTTCCGATGCCGGCTCCGGATCCGGTCACGAAAACTCGCTTGCCCTCGAACTCGGTCATGGTGTGCTTCCCTTCGATGATGAGTGAGACATGGTGCTGCGTACTTCGGTCTTGAGGATCTTTCCCACCTTCGAGCGGGGAAGGTCGGTCCAGATCTGAATCTGTTTGGGTGCCTTGATGCTTCCGATTCGCGCCTTCACGTGCGAGATCAGATCCTCGTCCGACGCGTCCCGGCCGGGTCGCAACATGACTGCTGCGGTGACGCGTTCGCCCCACTTGTCGTCGGGCAACCCGACGACAGCGCATTCCTTCACCGACGGATGCGACAGCAGGGCCTGTTCCACCTCGGCCGAGTAGACGTTGAACCCGCCCGTGATGATCATGTCCTTGGCGCGGTCCACGACATACAGGTAACCGTCGTCGTCGAGGTACCCGATGTCGCCGGTGTGGTGCCACCCGTGGGCACCCACTTCGGCGGTGGCGTCGGGATTCTCGTGATAGCCCTGCATCACGAGTGGACCGCGAACGACGATCTCACCGCGCTCACCGCGCTCGACCAGCCCACCATCGTCGTTCATGATCGCCACCGTGGTCAGGGGAGTCGGCTTGCCTGCCGAACTCAGTCGCTCGGTGGCGACCGTGCCGTCGCTGCGGAAATGATCGGCCGGAGCGAGCGTTGCGATCATGTTCGGCGCTTCGGTCTGGCCGAAGAGCTGTCCGAGAACCGGCCCGATGCGGGTCAGTGCCTCTTCCAGTCGAGTCGGCGACATCGGTGCGGCCCCGTACCAGAGGCACCGAAGCGACGTCAGATCCGTGACGTCGAGATCCGGATGATCGAGCACGCCGTAGATCACCGTCGGCGGCAGAAACGCGTGGGTGATCCCGTGTTTCTCGATGAGGGACAGGAACTTTCCGACGTCGGGAGCGCCCATGACCACAACGTGTCCGCCGAGACTGAGAATGGGAAACGTCAGCACGCCCGCAGAGTGGGTCAGCGGTGCAAGAGCCAGGTACCGAGGCCGATCCCCGAAGGGATAACTCATGAGTGCTGTTGCCGTGGAGGTCATCATGTTCTCCTCGGTCAGCCTCACCCCCTTGGGTTTTCCGGTCGTACCGCCCGTGCCGGCGATCATGCACAATCCGTCCGCCGGTCGTCTGTCGGCAACAGAATCGGAACCGTGTTCGACGAGCCAGCTGTCGTACGAGAGCGCTCCCGGCACGTCGCCGTCCAGACAGACGAGCCATTCCAACCGAGGAAGCTGGTCGCGAATGCGACCGACGAGATCGGCGAAGGCTTTCTGGAAGAACAGGAATCGGCAGCCGAACAGCTCGAACAGCTGCCGATTCTCGTCGGCTTCGTTGCGTGGATTGATCGGGCACCACACCGCCCCTGCCCGCGAGATCGCGAATACACAGGTCAGCGCGAGCGGGTCGTTGGCGGAGAGCACAGCGACCCGGTCACCTGCCTCGATCCCGTTGTGCTGCAGCGCTGCGGCGATGGCCACCGTGTCGTCGTACACCTGGCCGTAGTTTCGGGTGGTGTGACCGATGGTGAGACAGGGTGCGTCTCGGCCCAGTGACACACCCTTGTCGAGGTAATCGGACAGCCGCATCGACCCTGTCCTCAGCTGTGTGCAGTGACGATGGGTTCGAGCACCAGCCCGAACGCGCGAAGCACGCCGAGCAGTTCTCGATGTCCGAATGCCTGGCAGCTCGAGGCGAATCCGACCTTCTTCGGCGGCCCCTGCAGCAGATGCGCCGCTGCGTAGGCGTTGAGCAGTGCAGTCTGCTTGTAGTTGCAGTTGCCGTGAATCACGGTGTGCACGCGACCGAGCGGTCCCGACGCGTAGACCGAATCGAGCGAGGTGTTGATGCGCGGGTTTTCTCGGGGAGGTGTCTCGCTTCGTACCGAGCCTGCCACCGTGTCGATGATCTGATACTTCTCCGCATCGGACTTGCCCTCCATCTGAGCCATTGCGGCGGAGATGATTTGGGGCACCGCCAGCATGAGAGGCTTGTTCATGACGCCGCCGAGCGCCCGGGCGTTCGCTACGCGCGGGTCGTTCTTGAACCACACCGGATGGGATGTCCCGCCCCAGGGAAGAGCCAGGCCCAGGTCGTGCTGGCCGGGCACGACGACCTGCATGACGCCGTCGTCCGGCCATTCGACGTATTCGTTCTGCTCCAGGTAGTAGGCCTTGGAGAACGCGGCGTTGGTGAGGATCGTGTTCGTCGACGCGACCGTCGGGTGCCCCTTCCAGAAGACCTCGATGTCGAGTGTGTCCAGCCCCGGCGTCTCGAGGCAGATGTTCGCGGCGATCTCGCCGATGCTGTACATCTGTGCCAAACCTGGTGTGAGTACCAGGTTTCGGGCAGCGAATTCCGAGCCGTACTTGGCCTCGGCGTCGATCATCCAGTCCTGCTCACCCGTGGTGTCGGTGTAGTGCGCGCCGATCTCGATGCACGCCTGCGCAACTTCGTGGCCGTATCGCGAGAACGGTCCGACCGTGTTGAGGACGATCTCCGCGCCCCGGAATGCCTCGGCGAGGGCCTCTGAGGTGTGTTCCACCTCGACGACGTCGTGTTCGACGGTCTCGATGCCGGGAACCACGTCGATGATGCCTTTGACGCGGCCTTCGTCGCGTCCGGCGGCCAGGAAGGGAATGTTGTACTCGCGCAGGTATTCACAGATCAGTCGGCCGGTGTAGCCCGACGCACCGTAGACGACGACACGCTTGTCGGTTGGCATGGAAGGTCCTCTCGTGATCGGCCCGTCCGCACGGCGGACCGAGATGGGTTGAGACTGCGAGCACCGGAGGGGACGTGGGGAACATCCGCCCTTCTGACGTGTGCTGCGCATCACACTAGGATAGAATTTGTACAGACGTCAAGCTTTTTCTTGACAACTGCCCAGGATTTGCGCGACGCCGACATCCCCCGATCGGCCGTCGGGCATACACTGGGTTGACGACCACGCGCGGAGAGGACCCGGACCATGACCCAGACCGCTGATCCGCGCGCGCGTATCGAAGAGCGAGCCCGCAACAAGTTCGAGTCCAAGCGGACCGAACTGGCCGAGGCGACACTGCACACGCTGGCCGAATTGGGCTATGCCCGCACGTCACTGCGGGAGATCGCCCAGAATTCCGAGTATTCGCACGGCGTTCTGCACTACTACTTCACCGACAAACTCGACCTCATCACGCACGCCGTTCGCAAGTACGAGGCCATCTGCGTCACTCGTTACGACGAGGTGGTGGCCAACGCGGTCGACGCCACCGGCTTGTACGCGGACTTCGAGGCGAAGTATTTCGCCACTCTGGCTGCGGACGCCGGCATTCATCGACTCTGGTACGACCTGCGCAATCAAGCCCTGTTCGACGGTTCGTTCCGCAACGACGTGCTCGAGATCGAGGAACGTCGCGAGGACATGATCTGGCGTGTGGTGGCTCGATACTGCGAACTTCGCGGCACTACGCCTGCACTCGACAAGGCCTCCGCCTACATCCTTCTCGACGGCATCTTTCAGCGCGCCCTCCTGCATCACCTGGCCGACAACACAGCCGAGATCACCGCAGCGCGTCGCCAACTGCATGCTGCGTTCGCGTTACTGGATTTCCCGACGCCTCAGTAGGTTCCCGGCCGAGTCCCCGTGTAGATGCCGGGAACTCGAAAGCGCAGGGGCTCTTCGCCGTATTCTTCGAGGGCGTGTGCCGTCCACCCCACGATCCGGGCCAGTGCGAACAGCATCTCCGGCGTGTCTGCCCTGAGTCCGTAGGCGAGCGTGAACGTGGCGAGAGCGAAATCCGAGTTCGGAAAGGTATCGAATCTGCTACTCACCTCCTCGATTATCGTGTCCGCAGCAGCGACCACCACGGGGTCCGCACCGTGAGCGGGGTCCCGAAGCAATCGCAGTACTTCCTCGGCGCGAGGGTCTCGGTCGGTGTAGATGACGTGCCCGAAGCCGGGCACCCGCTCCCCGGACCTCAATTGTGTTGCGAGAGCGCCTATCGGATCATCGATTGCCGTCGCCAGGAAACGGTGCACGGGATCGGCGGCCGAGCCGTGCAGGGGGCCGTCGATACAGCCGAGTCCCGCCGAGACTATCGAGTACAGATTGGCCCGGGTGCTCGCCGCAACCCGCACTCCGAGCGTCGACGCAGCCAGACCGTGGTCGGCCATCAGAACGAGCGCGGCCTGCAGCACCACCCGACCATTCGGATCGGATGCGTCGGACTCGATTGCCTCCCAGACCGATTCGGCGATCAGAAGCTCAGAGGAACCACCACCGAGGGCTGCTGCGACCGTCAGCAGCAGCTGCCCTGCCTCGCGGACAACGGATGTGTACCCGGTGTCGAATCTCATCGGGCGGTAGGTGGACGCGATGTCGACGGCAATGCGGATCCGATCGATGGACCGGCAATCAGGCGACAGCAACTCAAGTGCCTCTCGGCATCGTTGTACGACAACAGGATCGGTGACGAACTGCGCTCCGTCCACCAGCTCACCCGTCCACACGAACTGTGCGACCGACTCGAAAGTACGTGAGCTGAGCTCGACCGCGTCACGCCCCCGGTAGTAGAGATGACCATCGTCGATGAGCGTGATCCGAGTCCGAATTCGCTCCACCGCACCGATATCGGTGCGCCGAGCAGTATCGCGTCCGGCGAGAGATTCCACCTCGTCGACGTCGAACACGCTCCCGCGCACTCCGGGTAGTCGAGTGCTGGTCAACAGACCGCGGCTGACGTAGGCATACACCGTTTCCGGCTTGACGCCCAGTCGTGCGGCGGCCTGCGTGGTGGTGAGCATGTTCCAACCGTCGGCGTGCGTCATGTCCGCCTTCCGCATTGACTTGATCAACATTGACAAGAATCAACATTAGCGCGGATCGTAGGGGTTGACCAGCGCAAAGGAGTGCAGCCATGACCGTTCTCGACGCCCCACGGGGGCTCCACAACGTCGTCGTCACCACCACATCGATCGGAGATGTACGCGGCGACGAAGGCTTTTATCACTACCGGCAATACTCGGCGATCGACATCGCGCTACACCTGACCTTCGAGGACGCGTGGTTCCTCATGGTCGAGGGCCGGTTGCCGAGCGACTCCGAGCGCGCCGGGTTCCTGCGCACGGTGGCACCACTGCGCGTGCTGCCCAAGGACGTCGCAGCGGCCGTGAAGACAGTGGCACTGTCGGGTCCGGAGCAACCACTCTTCGCGTTACGGACGGTGTTGTCGGGAGTGGCCGGCGCTGTGCCGCTGTACGAGTCGTCGGAATCGGACAAGCGTGCGACCGCGCTGAGTCTGTGTGCGATGACACCGACCATCCTGGCTGCCGTACACAGGATTCGGGCCGGCCAGGTGCCGATCGATCCACGCGAGGACCTGACCACGGCTCAGAACTGGCTGTTCATGATCACCGGACAGGTGCCCGACGCCGATCGTGCCCGAGCGATCGATCGATATCTCACCGCCACGATCGATCACGGGTTCAACGCGTCGACCTTCACTGCGCGAGTCGTGGCGTCAACGGGATCCGACATCGCATCCGCAGTGTGTGCCGCGATCGGTGCCTTCGCTGGTCCGTTGCACGGGGGTGCGCCCGATCGGGCTCTCGACGGGCTGGACGAGATTGCCGACATCGACTCCGCCGATGCCTGGGCACGCACGAAGATCACTGCGGGCGACCGCATCATGGGATTCGGGCATCCGGTCTACAGAACAGATGACCCCCGATCGGTGATGCTGCGCGAGACTGCGCAGGAGATGGGCGGTGAGCTCATCGACAAGGCGGTTCAGGTCGAGAAGGTCATCGCCGCTGCGCTCGCCGATCTGAAGCCGGACCGCAAGCTGTACGCCAATGTCGAGTACTACGCCGGCGTCGTGATGGAGCTGTGCGGAATTCCGCGGTCGATGTTCACGCCCACCTTCGCATGCAGCCGGATGGTCGGGTGGTGCGCCAACATCGTCGAGCAGTCGCACGACAGCAAGATCATTCGCCCGATCGCCCGCTACGGCGGCCCAGTGCCTTCGGCAGTGGTGCGGTCAAGTGCCGCCCAGGGCACCTAATCACGCCACTGCGCACTGGCGGCGGTCGGGCTCGCCGGAACCGAACCTCGGTTCCCCGGACCGAGGACAGTCGCTGTCTCGGCACTCGCATGTCTGCAGATATGGAGCAGATTGATGATAAATTTCGAGAGACGCACGGCGCTACCGCCGCCGACCGATTCATGCCGATAGATCCGGACAGCCCGGGTTCGTTGCTTCCGCTGCACCACCAACCGATGGCGATCGCGCGGTAGCTTTCGGCGGTCTGGTGGGTACCGGTATTCGCTACGGCGCGGAGTCCGCTTATCCGGCCGGTTCGGGTTCGTTCCCGTTCACCACGGTCGTCATCAACCTCACCGGAGCTTTCGTGTTCGGAATGTTGCTCGAACGGCTCGCTTTGTCCGGACCAGACAATGGCTGGCGACGCCAGGTTCGGCTGCGCATCGGCACCGGCGTACTCGACTCGTACACTACCTACAGCTCGTTCGCTCTCGAAACCGTGGAGCTGCTGCGAGATCATCGCGTGGTAGCTGCCGCGTTGTACACGACCATCAGTCTGCCAATCGGTACGTTGGCGGCCGGAGCAGGCATCGTTCTCTCGCAGCGGTTCGGTGTCCACGTAGAGGACGAGCGATGATCGCGCTGTGGGTCGTTCTCGCCGGAAGTGCCGGTGCAGTAAGCAGATTCGCGCTGGACGGCGCCATCCGGGCACGGTTGAAGACCAAATTCCCCTACGCCACAGTGCTGATCAACGTCACCTGATCGGCCGTCCTCGGTATCGTCACGGGGTTGGTGGCGTTTCGATCTGCGCCCGGAACAGGTGCAGACAATAGTCGGTGTCGGATTATGCGGCGGCTTCACCACTTTCAGCACCGCAAGTGTCGAGACCGCGCGCCTGCTCGGACGTCGGCGCTACAAGCTCGCGGCGTCCAACTCCATCGGCACAGCGCTCTGCACCACCGTGGCAGTCGCGGTATCCATCGTCGCAACGGCGTACATCTGGTGACATGTCGAGCGCCCCGCATGTTCGTTCTGGCAGTGCCCGATTCGTGGAGGGCGTAATGGCAGATCCACACCACCGCGGACGCAGCGCAGTAGAACACATCGACGGACCGGACGGTGGTCCCCATACTCACAAGTGCCCGCTGGTGGTCGGTTACGACGGCGGCGACATCTCGCATCGCGCACTGACGTGGTCGCTACAGTTCGCCTCGGGGATCGGAGGATCTGTGCTCGTCGTGCACGTCATCGACACCGCTGACCACCCGTCGACCCTGACTCAAACACCTACGAAGAGGACACCGAGGCTTAGGCGGGTCGCGAACGTGACCGCGATGTCTCAGCACTCGACCGAGCGGACAAGCCACGAACCTGCGGTGCGATCTACGGAACTCCCGGCAGCGCACTGGAGTCTTTCGGACGGAAGTACAAAGATCAGATGACCGTCCTGGGTGCGTCCAGCTGCGGGTTTGTCTCGGTGCTACGCAGATTGGGCGGCGAGTCCGCAGCCGACAATCTCGCTCGATACGGTCATCGGCCTGTCCTCACAGTTCCCGCCTGACTCGACCGAACCTCGTCACAACTGCGCCCGCAGGGTAGGAGAAGCGCTAGCGTGACACCGCTCCGGCCGAAGATGTCCCGCCCGGAGGGCGTCGCCATCAGCTCCACTCGCGTGATCCCGGTTTCACAAGCCCACGCCATCACCGCTGCGGACGTCCGCCGACTTCCCTCACCGGTGGCGTCAGTCATGAAATGCATGTTGCCGAATCAGACAAACGTAGCGTAACGGGCAATGGTCACGAGTCATCTACCCGAATGAAATTCCAGTTCACCCGCACCAAGGCCGGCCTTGTCGGGCCATAATGTTAACACTTTACAACTGGAGAACATTGATGGTCTGATGTCGGATCAGAGTGGCGGGGGCCTGATTTGCACTATTCATCGACGCAGTTGACGCTGGCCGGTGGCAACCTGAACTCGACTCATCGAAAGGCCGTCACAGCGACGGCGAAAGGGCGGCGTTGATGCGATGGGCCCGCCTGGCGGTGGGTACGTTCGGCTACGGAGCCTTCGGAATAGCGGTCAACTTGATTGCTTTTTCAAGTGCAAGTGGGTCAACAATGATTCTGGCTCCACTCATTCTGCTCGCAATAGCTACGGCAACCTTGGTAGTTTACTACTCTCTGAGTTGGAGATTTCATACGAAATCACGACGCATTACGGGCCGTATTATCACTCCGCCATTGCAGAGCATAGTATTGCTGGCCGCCACAAGCTGGGACACTGGCATGACGGATGAAGCGGCCGTAAATTTCTCCAATAGCATTGCGTACCCAAGCACAGTAATCGAGCGCATTACCGAGTCCGTTGAACCAATGACCAGATCAGTTCGGGTCGAGTCCACATACTCGTATCGCTTTTCTTCCAGCGGGACTACAGCAGTTGTACCTACAGATCTCGTAAAAAGGGGCGTACTGCGTGACGGCTTGAAGTTCTTCGACCACGAGGATCGCAGGCTTTCTTCGCTACCGAATACACGCGCGGCCGGGTACATCTTATCGGTCATCAGACGACTACTCAAGCAAGCCGGCGGTACCGCCTTGGTCCAATTTCAGACATTGGATGCATCCGGACACTCGACCGAGTTAAGCCTTGCCGCACTGCTTGTGTCAACCAAACCGGTCGAGGACTCCAAGGTAATCGACCTGACCGATGCAGTAGCCTTACTGCCAACCACCGTCAACGGCGGCCGACTTCTACTATCCATCAACAAAATGATCAGAGTAATTGCGGGAGAGTATCCGCTGCTAGTTGTAGCAGGAAAACCCCCGGAGCAGTTGGATGGCACTGGAACATTCAGGATTAGATTGATCTACCGGCTGATCCCTGACCGGTATTTCGTCAAGGTCACCGGATCCGGAACAAATAAGCGACTGTGGGCTGAATGGCTACAGGGAATTCCGCGCCGATATTTGGGAATACCCCCGACGTCAATAGCTCACGAGCTCAAAAACGCCAGCCGCACGGCCAGTTTCCACGCAAATATCAAGGGTCCCGAGAGAACATACCTTGGACGCCAGCGAGTGGTTAATTGGCCGAGCAACGTGGATGTCGACCTCAGCTCAAATCAGTATGCGATGCGACGCAGACTTGGCCAACGACATGCTCATCTCTATTTCAGCGGAACCAATGACCTTCGCGACTCCTACTACGAATGCACGTTCTTCGAGCGTGTACCTGGGTCAGTTGGTCAGGCGGCACTGGCTTCACTGGCCTCGACGATCTTGCTTGTCATTGCGACAATTGACCACTTGGGTTACACGCAGCTCAACAAGACCGACATTCTCGCTGTTTTGCTTGCCCTGCCGGCAATAGCGGGAACTTGGCTCGGCCTTAGCCAGAACGACACGATCAGCGGCCCAACTGTTGCGGCCCGAGTCTCCAGCATCGTGACACTCGCAACTTCGCTCCTGGGTGCATGGTTCTACAGCGTGCTGCCCAGTTTTGTAAGTTCAGCCGAAAATGGTGGGGTGCACGGCCCGGCTAGCGTGGCCTCCGACCCAACCCATCTGACTGATCGACCATGGCAATGGGCATGGATTCTGGTGTGTGGACTGGCTGCAGGCAACCTCATAGGTATCCTTACCTGCTGGTTCTTCCGTAGCATGGTCCAAGCACAATTCACAGGCAGAACGGAACTGACATGACCACCACGGCCGGGTCCGGATCGAAGTTGGCTAGAGGGAGATCCGACGACCGCAAACCTGAGCAAAAGAGGGACGAGTTCTACAGCGGCATGTCGAGTGGATGGTACCTGCCCGGTGGTGTCACTCGTTCGCAGATCCCGAAGCCGTCGAGTCTTGAATTGGACGCACTCGCCGGCGTGATCGATGAACCGCTCACGGTGGACTTCGTCGCCGGACTGGACCGTGGAGCACCTCCCTCTCCCGACGAAGCCGGTTCTACTCTCGGAGACACATTGCCTTGATACACAGGGTGCACCCCTGTGGTTGGAGACGACGACAAGCACGCAACAAACCCATGTCTCCGTTGGCATGAGCACTTGGAGTCGGAGCAAGAACCTGGGTTGTCGCCGTGGACGCTAGATCTCCGAGTCCCATCTTATTTCCAAAGTCCACTCTCGAACGCAACCCATCTGAGGTCGATCCGGGACGGCAGGGGCGCGTCGTCAATGAGCGTTCGCCACACTTGCTGCCTTCATTCGGTCCGGCATGACCGTAATTGTTTAGGTCGAGACCCCCAAACCCGGCTGACGAGCCGTCGCCGACCGCGACGATGCCCACGACCAGGCCGACTGGCACACCCCGGAACGTCTACCAAAGCCGAGACGTATCAAAATGCACGAGCATCAGGTCAAAAGCAAGTCCTCCGTCGTCACCACCGTCGCAAATTCCCCGTGCAGGTTGGTCGCAGTCATGGCCGACAACGTCGCGGCAGGAACGGTGGTTCCGTCGAGGGCGAGGCGATCGAAGGTGTGAGTGGCGTCGATGACGAAGTACGTGTCGTATCCGAGGTTTCCGGCCATGCGAGCCGTCGTCTCGCAGCAGTGGTTTGTCGTGATTCCGCAGATGACGACCTGGTCGATGCCTTCGGCGCGTAGCCAGGCATCGAGATCCGGCGTGCCGTAGAAGCTCGAATTGACCTGTTTGCTGATAAGCAGGTCGGGACTTCCTTCGATGACGTCTTTGAACGCGTGCCCGGAACCGCTCGGCGACAGGGGAGATCGGGGGTTGTCGGAGTCGTGTCGGACGAACACCACCGGCCAAGACTTGAACCGCCACAAGCGAAGTAGAGCGGCGATGTTGCCTTCACACGACGGGTTGTCCCGCGGACCCCAGAACTCGGCATCGTCGAATCCCGCCTGTACATCGACGACGATGAGAGCGGGCCTTCGGAAGTCGATCTGCGATTCGCCCATGTGGCCAAGGATACGACGAGGTTGCTACTGCTGAATGTCGAGCAGTAGTCGCTTCAGCAGGGCAGCAAGTTGGCTTCGCTCGCCGGGAGTAAGTGATGTCAGCAGCGCTTCCTCGTTCGCCACGTGTGCCGGTAGCGCTGCATCCACAGCCGAAATCCCTGCAGCCGTCAATTGCACGATGACCACTCGACGGTTTGTCGGGTCGATTTCGCGTTCGATCAGCCCTTTGTCCGTGAGCCGATTCAAGCGGTTCGTGATGGCTCCCGACGTCACCATCGCACTGTCGAGCAACTGCCCCACGGTGAGGCGATGCGGGGCTCCGGTGCGCCGAAGCGTAGCGATCAGATCGAATTCGCCTGGCTGCAAACCATACTCGGCCAAAGTCACCTGAATACGCTTGTCCAGAACGGATGCAGCTCGACTGATGCGCCCGATGACTGCCATCGGGCTGACATCGACATCGGGCCGCTCGACCGTCCACTGTTGCAGGATCCGATCCACTGCATCCTGCACCTCGTCCGACACCTACTGACCCCTCACCGCTGAACCGTTGACGTCCGGCAAGCATACGCATACTGTTCAACGCAGGGATAGTTCAACGTTAAGATGATTTCCGAACCAGGAGGCGAGATGCGGGCATCACATACCGATGCTGATTCGACCCACGCTCGGGATCCACGCAGCGCATCCTCGACTCTCGGAATCACCGCCGCGGCCGCACTGGCCCCCATTGTCTGGGGGACAACATATTTGGTGACCTCCGAGCTTCTCCCGCCGGATCGACCCATGACCGCCGGTGTTCTTCGCGCCGTTCCGGCGGGGCTGCTGCTTCTACTCATCTCACCGGGGATTCCAGGACGCGGTTGGCGACTGAAGACCACTGTCCTCGGCGTGTTGAACATCGGATTGTTCTTTCCGATGCTGTTCGTAGCGGCCTACCGGCTTCCTGGAGGCACCGCAGCCGTCGTCGGTTCTGCGCAACCTCTCGTCATCATCGCGATGTCCACGGCGCTCGGGTGGGGACGCACGCGTCCTGTGCAGATCGGATGGGCCCTCGTCGCTGCAGTCGGGGTCGCGCTGACGACGATCTCGAGCACCGTTCGACTCGACGCGATCGGCCTCGCCGCCGCGGCCATCGGTACCGCCAGCATGGCGACCGGCATCGTCCTCACCAAGCGTTGGGGTGTGCCGCCGAACACCAATCCGCTCAATTCCACTGCGTGGCAACTACTCGTCGGCGGCATGGTGATCTTCCCGTTGATTCCGATCGTCGACGACGGTCCGTGGGCCATCGACGCCGAGGCTGTACTCGGCTACGCGTGGCTTTCGGTGATCGGCGGCGCGATGGCGTACGCGTTGTGGTTCCGCGGTGCCCGCGCGCTGCCCTCGGCAAGCATTTCCCTGCTCGGCGTCCTCAGTCCGCTCACCGCAGCCGCCCTCGGTTGGATCATGTTGGGACAGAACATGACAGCACTGCAATGCGCTGGATTCGGCGTTGCACTCATCGGTTCGACAGCCGGACAGTTCATGCCGAGAAACGCACGGTGACGGTTGGCCGCATGCAGAGAATCCCGGGCGGGCGCTCGTAAGAGCTCCCACCCGGGATTCGCTTCGACTCGACGGGCTACCGAGTCAGCAGTTCGTAGATCAGCAGACCCGACAGAGACAGGATGGACAGGAAGCCGAGGACGCCGAGTGCGTTCTTCCACCACGTGTTTCGGAGATCCCCCATCAACTGACGGTTGTTACTCATCACGTAGAGCAGGAAGCCGAGGAACGGGGCCACCAGCACGGTCAGAGCCTGAGCGACGATGATCAGTTGGATCGGCGACGAGGTGAACACGATCGTGATCGCCAGGCCGAATGCCAGGATTGCAGCGCACGTCGCCTTTGCCGTCGGGGTACTCGGTGAGGCCCCTCGCCCCAGTGCGTCGGAGAGCATCGTGCCGCCGGCGGTTGCGTTGGCGACCATGGACGAGAACGCAGCTCCCGACAATCCGAGCGCGAAGATCGTGGATCCGATGGGCCCCGCGATGGGTTCGAAGATCTTGGCGAGTCCGACCAGGGTTGCCGCTTCGGCGTTCTGGCTCCCGAGAACGGCGGCGGCCACGACGATGACGAGTGCGGTCATGATGCCGGGGGCGACGATGCCGGGAATGGTGTCGGCGATGGAGGTTCGACGATATTCATCTCTGGTACGGCCCCGCTCATGAATGCCGTAGGAGGTGAAGAACGCTGCGTTGAGCGAGAAGTTGGTGCCCACGAGAGCGACGATGAGCAGCATGCTTCCGGGAGGGGCACTGGGCATGACTCCGCTGAGTGCCATGTACCAGTCGGGCTTGGCAATGACTGCGCTGATGATGAACGCGGCACCGAGAAGTCCGACGATGACGAGCAGGACTCGCTCGACTATGCGATAGACGTTGCGGAACAACAGGATCAGGGCGACGAATACCGTGCACGCTATCGTCCAGATCAGCGGGGAGCCGCCGAAGACCATCGACAGCCCGAGCCCGGATCCGACGGCGTTGCCGACCGAGAAGCAGAGTGTGATGACGAAGACGCCGATTCCGGCTGCGACACCGACGCGCTGACCGAGGACGTCTTTGACCGAGCTGATCAACGACTTCGGCGTGCGTATACCCAGACGCACGCTCATGTCGGCGTAGACGAGCATGAACACCGTCGACAACACGACGACCCAGATCAACGCGTAGCCGTACTTGCTGCCTGCTTCGACCGCACTGGCCAGGTTTCCCGGGCCGAACTGCCAGGCACCGGCGATGAAGGCGGGACCCGCCATGGCCAGCGTGCTCAGGACGGTCTTCCATCGATTCGACATGGCAGGCGGTCCGTCTGCGGTGATGGTGGACGCAGCTGGTGCCACCGGGGTCGTGCGGGGATGACTCATGACGAGCCTTTCTGGTGACGCTCCGTACTCGCTACTAGAGGCAGTGTGCCCTCGGCTCGACGCGGTGGGGAGCGGATACGAAAAGTACGAGCGAAGGTCGGTGTGCGGCATCGATGGCCACAGGAAGATGGCCATCGATGCCTACCGAGTGATCTGACGCGGTCTGATCCTGTGAAGGAACTCAGACCAGCGCGGGTACTACCGAGCCGAGGTTCGCGGAGTCGAGTGCTGCTGCGATCTCTTCGTGAGCGCCTGCGGCGAGTGGCAGCAGCGGCGAGCGGACGGTGGCGTGCTCGAGGATGCCGCGGTGGACCAGGCCTTCCTTGAGCGCGACGGTGCCCTCCATGTGAGATCCGCGGTGGTAGACGTTCGCGGTGACGGGCAGGAGTCGGTCGTGGATGGCGCGTGCGGCCGGGTAGTCCTTGGCCTTGCCTGCGGCGATGAGCTCGACGAGGGGTTCGGGAGCCAATCCGCCGTAGCCGACGAGGAGCCCGTCGACGTCGAACATGGTGTGCAGCAGGTACTCGTCGTGGCAGCTGAGGATCTGCAGGTCCGGGTTCTCCTTACGCAGAACCGGAATCTCACGGTCCCAGCGGCGCATGTTCCGAACGCCGTTCTTCGTGGCGAAAACGCCCTCCTGAGCAGCGATTTCGAGCTGGGTGTCGAGGTTGTACGTCGCCTTGGTGACGTCCGGGTACTGGAACAGGATCAGAGGCAGGCCCGACCCTTCGTACAGTGCCTTGTAGCGGTCCTGCGGTGCGCCGTCCTGGTAGCCGAAGCGCAGCCAACCGTGCGACGGGTAGACCAGGCCGCCCGACGCACCCGCGTCGACTGCGCGCTTGGCTTCTTCGACCGACACGGCGGTACCTTCCCCGGTGATGCCGGCGATGATCGGAAGCTTTCCGTCGACCGAATCGCGAAAGGCACCGATCACTTTGGCCTGCTCGGTCTGGGTGAGGAACGTGCCTTCACCCGCGTGGCCGAGGACGACCAGACTCTTGACGCCATCGACGCTGCCGAGCCAGGACCCGAGGCGCTGGATTGCGTCGTAGTCCACCTCGCCGTCGCGAGTGAACGGCGTGATCGGTGCCGGGCTGAGTCCGCGGAGATCGAGTGAATTCATGTTGTCGTCCTTCTCGAGAATCTGATGGGAACGTTGTCGGGAACGTTTGCATCACGCTAAGCCCACTGCCATGAATGTGTCAACCATCACTTTCGAGATGCGGAGTGACGGGCGTTTCCCTACGCCGGTGCAAACGTTCCTGGGACGTTTGCATGCGCCGCAGGCTGGCGATCTGTAAGTTCGGCCGTACCAGGAGTTCAACGAACAGTCAGGAACTGCACATGCGTTCCACCCGAAGCGGGCTCTCGACGGAGCGCACGGACGCCGTCACGCTGCGTGACGTCGCCAAGGCTGCCGGGGTGAGCATCTCGACCGTCAGCCGCGTGCTCGACGACCGTGTCGCACCGTCCCGATCCGCGACAGCCGTCCGGGTGCGCGAGATTGCCGAGCACCTCGGGTATCGGCGCAACACGTTCGCGTCGAATCTGCGGCGGGGTGCCACCGCCACCATCGGCGTCCTGGTGCCCCGCCTCTCGGACACCGTGATGGCGTTGATGTTCGAGGCCATCGACAGGGCTGCGGGCAAAGAGGGCTACCACGCCGTCGTCGCGACGAGCGGCGATGATCCCACCGACGAATGGAACGCCGCGCAATCGCTTCTCGAACGCAATGTCGATGGGGTCGTTCTCGCCACGAGCCGCACCGACGACCCCCTCCCCAGCCATCTCCGCGAGAACGGAATTCCGCACGTCCTGGTTTTGAGAACCGACGGCAAGAGCCCGTCCTCGATCGGCGACGACGAGACAGGCGGATATCTGGCGGTTCGTCACCTCATCGATCTCGGCCACACCGACATCGCAGTACTGACAGGCCCTCTGTTCACCTCCAGCGCCGTCGGCCGTCTGGCGGGCGCGCACAAGGCATTTGCCGAAGCCGGCCTGCAACCGCGCCCGGAGTGGACCATCGAGACCGGCTACGGAATCGAAGCCGGTGCACGCGCAGGACACGATCTGTTCGACGGCACAGGCCGCCCGACCGCCGTGTTCGCCGCCAACGACAACCTCGCCCTCGGAGTGTTGTCGGCAGCGCATCGACACAATTTGGCTGTAGGAGAGGATCTTTCGCTCGTCGGTTACAACGACATCCCGCTCGCTCAACTGTTGCCGGTCCCCCTGACATCGGTTCGCACCGCATTCGACCAGATAGCCCGAACCGCAATGGAGATACTGCTCAACGGTGACGACGGCTCGACTCCCCTGAAAATGGCTCTCCCGACGCTGATTCCGCGCCAATCATCGAGCCGCGCGGCACGATGAGTGCGTGAGCGTCATTGTCTCGGTTGAGCCCTCCCGCATGGTCGGGGTGATCGACGTGATGCCGGTTGCCCTGTGGGCTGAAGCGATTGCAGGCCGAATCGGGTGCAGCTGACCGCGGTGAGCGCGGTCAGCTGCACCCGATTCCGGCTGTCAGCGGGCTCCGGAGTGTCTACCTTCGGATGTCGATCGAATAACCGGTTTGCCTCGTCGTTCTCGAACCCGGGACACTGGGGTGCCCACCATGTTGGCGTACAACGTTCCACTCGGCCGTCAATGCGTCGAACATATTTCGGGCACGAAGCTCCCGGCAAACAGAAGGGCGGCGGGTCGCCCCTCTCCGTCGACGAACAGACGTCGGGCCACGTCTGTTGAATTCGCGACAATCCCGCTACGATCCTCGATACAACAGACCGAACGGTCTCGAACATGGAGGATCACATGCCGTATCTCGGTTTGCTGGTGATGTTGCTGTGGGTGTTCTGTCTGATCGACGTGATCACGGCCGACGACGGTGGAGTGCGATTCCTCCCGAAGATCGTGTGGCTGCTGTTGGTGGTGTTTCTCCCGCTCGCCGGCTCGTTGGCGTGGCTGTTCGCGGGACGTCCGATAGGTGGCGGAATCTGGGGAGGTCCCGGCGGCGGCAACCGGCGGGCGATCAATTCTGCGTTCCCGGAGTACGAAACGCGTCCCGGTCGTCAGGCCGCGCAGAATCCCGACGCCGATGCGGAATTTCTTCGGCAGTGTCGAGAGCGCGCAGAAGAGCAACGTCGACTCGAACGCGAGCGCCGCAAGCGAGATCTCGGATTCTGATCAGCGATCCTGGATCGACGGCGACTCGATGGTGCCCCATCGCGAGGGCGGCAGAACGATCAGGCGCGCTTTGCCGATGACATTTCGAACGGGCACCGAGCCGCCCAGTTCGTCTTTGCGGTGAGCTCTGGAATCGGCTGAGCCGCTGCGGTTGTCACCCATCATCCAGAGATTGCCGGTGGGCACCGTGACCGGCCCGAAGCAGCGTCCGGATCGGGGCGCCGTCTCGCAGGTGAGCGTGTTCTCGACGAACGGGAAGTCCATGACGACGTACGGCTCGTCGAGTGGCTGACCATCCACCTCGACGCGACCCTGCGCATCGCAGCACTGCACGGTTTGCCCACCGGTGGCGATGACGCGTTTGACGAGGTCGTTCTCGTCGGGTGCAACCAGTCCAGCCCACGAACCGGCGTCCTGCAACGCTTTCGCTATCGGGTTGGTCGACCGCGAGGAGCTGTACCCGACGTTCCACGACGAGGTCGGCGCACGGAACACCACCACATCACCTGGTTGCGGGTCACCGAAGCGAAAGGTCATCTTGTCCACGACGATCCGATCGCCCGTGCATCCCGCACAGCCGTGCAGCGTCGGTTCCATGGACTCGGACGGTATGAAGTACACGCGGCCGACGAACGTCTGCAGAGAAACGCTCAACACCAGCGCAACGACGACGAGGACGGTGATCTCGCGAAGCCAGGACGGGATTCTGCGTCGCTGAGGATCGCGTGCCTTTGTCATCCTGGCAGCCTAGAGCCAGGCAGTTGCGTAACGTACTGAGCATGTTGTTTCTGGGTCTTGTCATCGCTGTCCTCGGCGCGGTGATGATGACCGTCGCGACGAGACAGCTGTCGCGCGTCAACGAAGGCCACCATCTCCCGATGATCATGGGAAGATTCGCGGTCCGTTCCCCGTTCGCAACGACAGCGCTTCGCGTGGGAGCTCAAACTGCAGCCCTCATCGCTGCGCTGATCGTCATGAATGCGACGTGGGATTACACCGCGCCCTGGCCCTCGCTCATTGCCGTCGTCACAACTCTTGTTGCACCAGTTGCAATTCCAGTGATTGCCATAACCTTGGCGCACAATCGGCGCCTCCCGGCCCCGGCACAGTGACCATCCGGGACATCACGGACTCACGAGGTCGAGACGGACCGGGTAGACCCCGGAATCGACGGCACGGTCGAGGATGGCCGTCACTCGACGATCAACTGCATGCCGGCACGGTAGCAAGCCGATTCAGTGTTCCGCCATCGGTTTTCGCCAGCTCGAAGGACACGTTCCGAACCGCTGGCGGCCTCGGCGAGCATCGGTCCATACTGTTCCGGTGCGAAGAGCCGGATTCGGAGCCATCACCCTGGTTGCCTTCGGTTGCGCCTGTGCACCCGTCGCGGTCGACGAACCCCGGCTTCCGATTGCATCGATTCGATCGACTCAGTTCGCCGCTCCCCCGTCACCTGTCACCGAAGCCGTTCCCAGCGCCGAGCAGTTGACTGCCTTACTTGCAGCCAGCCTGAACTACTCGGTACAGGAGGAGGACCGGGCGCGACTGTTCGACGGACCCAGCGAAGGCAACGTGTCGCTTGCGCGCGCGTGGGGTGCGCAACCGGATCCGCAACACATCGATTTCACGACAGTCGCATTCACCGGCCCGGACACAGTCGATGCGAGCGGGACGGGATCTTTTCGTGGCCTCGAACCCTATTCGGTCGGTCCCATCCCCTTCGTGCGGTTCGACAACGAGTGGAAGGTCTCCCGTGCCTTCGCCTGCGGAATGGTCAGAGCCTTCGATGGACCCGATGCATGCGAGTGAACGCGATCAGTCGCACCACACTCGAAACCGAACTCAGCGCGTCTGGACGTTCTCACTGACCGGATTACCGAAACGGGAGGGCGCGAGAACATACGCGAATACGTAGCTCACCGGTGTCAGTGTTCCGAGCATTATCAACGACTCCGGGTGCAGAGAAGGATTTCCCGAGGCCGCCTCGGTCCATGCGAGCAGTCCGCCAACCACCAGCATCACGGCCGCTGCCGAACACAGTGCGAAACGGTGCCTCCATCGGTTGCGAGTCCGCGGCGGCCAGAACGCCGTAGTCCGCACTGCGTAGTGCCCACCTGCGACCGCGACGAGGCCGACCATCAGTCCGAACACTCCTCCGATCACAGCCGGGAGGGTCAGGTCCCACCACCGACCGTTGGCACTGGACCAAATGAGGACTGCAGCCGTGCACGCACCACTGGCCGACGCCACGCATAACTCCTTGGCGACCCATTCCATGCGAATGACTCAAACACACAGCTTCACGTCGATTGAATTCGGTGCAGCCAGCCGCGCTGAGCGCGGTTCATTGCACCCGATTCGCACTGTGGAACCGCTCCGGCGCAGTGAACGTCCAAGTGGACATGCTCGACGAATGGTTGGCACAGCACGACGGCGTGATCACCCGCGCGCAGGCGGCGATGTGCGGCCTGAGCGGCGATGCTGTGGACCGCTCGGTGCGAGCGGGTGCGTGGCGAACGATTCATCGCGGGGTGTATTTCGTCGTCGATCGCCCGTTCACTGCGGACGCGCGCATTAGGTGCGTTGTGTGGGGTGCAGGACCGAACGCTGTGCTCAGCGGGGAAGCCGCGGCCTTCTGGCACGGGGTGATCACCGAGGTGCCGAGCATCATCGAGGTCACCACCCCGCGCAAGGGGCGAAGCCGCGCCGAGGGATGCCGCCTCCGCCGCCGCGATATTCACAGCAAGGACATCGTCGAGCGCCGCGGACTCCAGGTCACGTCTCTCGAACTCACCGCGCTCGAAGCCTCGATAGGCAAGGCGCACATCATGGATCGGGCACTTCAGCGATACACCGACCTCGAGCGATTGCAGCGAGCCCATGCGCGAAACCCAGGTCGCACCGGCGCTCCCGAGGCGAAGCGGCTGCTGAAGGTAGCAGCCAACGGTGCCCGCTCGGAGGGCGAGCGTCTCTTGATCCGAGAGTTCCGGGCCCGCAAGATCAGCGGCTGGGTGGTCAACTATCGATGGGGCGAATACGAACTCGACATAGCTTTCCTCGCCGAGATGCTGGCCATCGAAATCGACGGCTGGGCATTCCACTCCGATCACGATGCATTCCAACGGGATCGGAGCAGGCAGAACGGCATCAGCCCGAGCTGGACGATCCTTCGCTACACCTGGGCCGACCTGACCGAACGCATGGATCACGTGATCGCCGAAATTACCGAAACCCTCGATCGAATCCGGTGCAGCCAGCCGCGCTGAGCGCGGTCGGTTGCACCCGATTTCACCGCCGTGGGGACGGGGGCGGACTGTACGAGCCATCGAGTCGACCCCTGATGCGTCGGATCGCCTTCCATCCCGCAGGCGTCACCGCGGTGCTGACTATCGCGCCGAACATGACGCCCTGCAGGAGTGCCGACCACTGGCCGGGGTTGTCTCCGAGCAGAGGCCACTTGTACAGAATTGCGAGGACCGCGAGGAACACCAGAGCACGCATACCTGCACCCTCCCATGACATCCTCAGCGTCGCGAACCATCCGGTATGGTGAGGGAAACGGGCAAAGTGGACCACGCGAGGTCGGAGGCCGAGATGCAGAAGCCCTTTCGCGAGTGGGTCATGACCGGCGCTCTGAGCAAAAGGTGCGGCGCAACCCGAGCCGATTACATCCATGCTCTGGCGCTTGTCCCCGCAGTCGGTCTCGGCTTCCTTCTGATCCACTCGATGATCGACTCGGGCTCCACAGCCCTCGATATTGCCGCAGGATGCCTGGGCGGCACCATCACCGGATTCCTCTATCTCTACATCGCGTATCGAGTCGATTCACGCAAGAAACGCGGGCCCACCCCCGCCCCGCCGCTAGGTGCTCGGCCGACACGGCTTTGAGCTGAGTCGGATCCGACGCCATGTGGATTTCGGACGTGATTCCCGCTCCGACGGCTTTCTTCTCCACGGGTACGAGGACAAGCCCCGACGAGGGCACCCCTCGTAGACGGCGTGCTTGCGACTACGCGATCTAGACTCCACCTCGTGTATCCAGATGGCGAATCTCCCGGCGGCACGATTGCCCAGACGTTGCGTGACGAGATTCTTTCCGGCCGTCGCGTCGGCGGTGAGCGGCTGGTCGAGGAGTCGATTGCCAAGTCGTTCGGCGTGTCTCGGGTACCTGTGCGGGAAGCACTCGCGCAGCTCCAGGCCGAAGGTTTCGTCACCATCGTTCGCTATCGAGGCGCAACTGTCTCGACGACGCTGCACAAGGAGAACAAGGAGCTCCTCGAAGTTCGGCACGGGCTCGAGGTGTTGGCTGCGCAGCTCGCCGCCAAGAACCGGGGCGGCTCGGTCGCCGACGAGCTTGCTGCAGTCATCGAAAGGGCCAGGACACAGGCACCCACCCCGAATGCAACCCCGCCGTTCCACGACTTGGTCGCGATGGCGGCAGGCAACGATCAACTGCGGGAGATGCTGGCCGGGGTCAATCGTCGGGTGGCCTGGGGACTCGGTCACGATCCTGGTGCGTCCGTCCACGATCACTCGGCCCTGGCGGCGGCGATTCTCAACGGCTCTCCGGTACAAGCAGGCTTTCTCATGGACGAGCACCTCAAGCGCGACGAGACCGGCACCCACAGCGAAGCCTGACCGCCAAGTCGTATACGATTTGAGCGACATATCAAGGCTTTAACACATTCGTAGCGGGGGATAACCAAGATGACACACTTTTTGTATACAAATTAGGCAGTCGTTTCGGAGAGTTACGAGAGGCGACTCACCGGAAAACATCCGTTGCCGGTGCCTGCCAGCCCGCTGGAGCACACCATGTCTGCCTCTACCTCGGAATCCATTCCACCTACTCCCCTCCCGCCGACCCCCGCGTCGGGCCTGACCAACGCCCTCGATCGCATCGGCTTCACCCGCGTCCAAGGTGCTGTCGTCCTCCTGCTGATGGCCGGACTGTTCTTCGACAGCCTGGAGCAGAACTCCACCGGCGCGATGGGCCCGCTCATCAAGGAATCACTCGGAATCGGCAATGCTCAATTGACTCTCATCAACACCGCCACCGTGATCGGCGGCCTCGTCGGACGCCTCATCGGCGGCTACATCGCCGACCGTTGGGGACGTCGAACTGCGTTGAGCCTCAACCTCCTCGTCTACACGCTCGGTGGTCTGATCAGCGCCGCAGCGGTGAGCTACGAGATGCTGCTCGCCAGCCGCTTCATCGTCGGCATCGGTCTCGGTGGCGAATTCACCGTCGGCTTGGCCATTTTGGCGGAACTCGTTGCGACCCGACACCGCGGTTCACTGCTGGCGACACTCAACATCTCGTCCGGCGGCATCGGAAACATCGCCTCGTTCGGCTTCTTCATGCTGGTACTCGGCCCGCTCGGTGGAGCGCTCGGCGGCGACGACACCTCGTGGCGCTGGACCTACGTCATCCTTGCGGTGCCGGCCGTACTGGTGGTCTTCTTCCGTCGGTATCTGCCCGAGTCCCCGCGATTCCTGATGTCCAAGGGCCGGATCGACGACGCCAACCGCAGCCTCACCAGGTTGGCCAGCGGCTCCATCTCCGGACTCCGAAACCCAGGTCCCACAAAGCAGTTCGTCACCGCGGACGATGTGTTGCCTTCCACGGAGAAGACGTCCTACGCTGAGGTGTTCAAGGGTCAGAATCTGCGCCGCACAGCAGCGGTGGGAGCCGCATCGTGGATGTCCTTCGGTGCGCAGGTCACACTGCTGTTCCTGATGCCCATCCTGCTGGTCTCCCGCGGCTACTCACTCACCGATTCGCTGCTGTTCACGATGATCATGAACGTCGGTAGCCTGTTCGGAGCCTGTGCCGCATGCTATTTGGCCGGACGCGTCCGTCGTCGTCCTACCGTCATGACCGCTGCGGTTCTCGGTTGCATCTCTGCCGTCGCATTCGCAACCCTGGCGAACAGCGTCGCCACCATCTTGATCCTCGGTGCGATCTTCCAGTTCTTCACGATGATGCTCAACACGATGCTCTCGGTATGGACTCCCGAGCTGTTCCCCACGTCCATCCGCGGCATGGGCACCTCGGTGGTCAACGGAATCGGCAATGTGGCAGGAGCCGTCATGCCGTTCGCCGCATTGTTCTTCTTCGACATCGCCGGTGTGGCCGGGGTCTTCATGATGATCGCCGGCATGTATGCCCTCCTCGTCGTCGCCGCGAAGTTCGGCCCGGAGACCTTCGGCCGATCGTTGGAGGCGGTGAACGAAAAGGAGCTCGTCGCAGCGTAATTCCACTCGATTGCACAACGTAGAAAGTAGAGAACACCATGACCGATCACTTGTCCATCTCCGCTACTGCACACGGACTGAACTACCTTCCCGAGTACTACGCAGACAACGCCGGGCTCTTTGCCGACAACGGCCTGTCCGTTCACGCGAAGGCCTGCGATCCATGGACCGGCGTGCTCGACGACCTCGCCAGCGGCGCAGCCGATATCGCGCTCGGTGGCCTGTGGGTCCCCGGAATGTACTGGGGCACATCACGACAGCTCACCGTCTTTGCGCAGCTCAATCACCAGTTCCCCAAAGCCCTCGTCATGCGGGAACCGACACCGGATGGATTCGACTGGTCCATGCTGACCGGAAAGACCGTGCTGGCTCCGGGCATCGGTGGTAGTGCACCGTATGCGATCACCGCAGGCATGATGCGCGAGAGCGGAGTCGACTCGTCCCGCACCACCTTCCTCCGTGACCTGTCGACGCCGATGTTCGTCGAACTGTTCGAGGACGGCCTGGGTGACGCGATCATTCTCGACATCACCACCGCGCAGATCATGTCCGATCGCGGCGCCGGCCACATCGTCGTCGAATACGCCGAGGTCGGCGGACTCGGACCGAACAGCGTGTACTACTGCCGCACAGATCGTTTCGAGGAACTCGAAGAGGGTCTCGTGAAGTTCGCGACGGGTCTCGACGCCGCGATGGCGACCGTCAAGGCCACCCCGGTCAGCGAGTTGCAACCGCTGCTGGCCGAGCACTGGCCCACCATCGCGATGCCGACGCTCTCTGCCGCATGCACCAGAATTCAGCAGTCGCAGACCTGGGACACCGTTCGTATCGACGGTGATGCCAGTGACCGCTGGATGCGAATCCTGCAGGAGGAAGGCATGGTTCGCTCGGCACCGGCGTTCGCGGACCTGGTCACCTCTCGCGTCGTCGACGCCGCCGAACTGACGACGGTCGGCTGACCATGGCACTGGTACTGCGTCATTCGGAGATCTCATCGCTGCTCGACCGCACGGAAGTGTTCGATGCGGTCGAGCGCGCCCTGAGCGACCTGTCCACGGGCACCGCTCAGAATCCGGCTCCGCCGTCGATGGACGGCACCGAAGACGGTCGAATCATCCCGATGGTGGCGCAGTCCGGTACCGCCGAGCTCGCAGTAGTGAAGGTGTTGTCGGACCTGCCGGGGAACCGCAGACGCGGCCTACCCCGGCAGCGCTCGACCATGCTGGTGACGTCCACTCGCACCGGCGAGTGCGTCGCCGTACTCGACGGCCGGGCGATCACGGCGATTCGCACGGCCGCCGCCAGTGCCGTGGCCACTGCGCACCTCGCACGTGCAGACAGCTCCGTCGTGGGCGTAATCGGAGCAGGTAATTTGGCCGTCGAACACGTCCGTGCGCTGTACAGCATCCGCGAGCTCGAGAGCGTCGTCGTCTGGTCGCGATCCGCGGACACGGTGGAACGGTTTCGCGACAACATCGCGGACTTGGACCTGAAGATCGAACACGCCGTATCGGTCGAAGACGTGGTGCGACAGTCCGACATCGTCTGCTCGCTCACTCCCTCCGTCGAACCGATTCTGTTCGGGGAGTGGTTGCATGCGGGCACTCACCTCAATGTGGTCGGAGCCGCACCGCGCCCGGGGGAACGCGAGGTCGACGGTGTTGCCATGGCGCGGTCGAGGGTGGTGGTCGACAGCACTGCGACAGCGCTGTCCAAGTCCGGTGATGCGCTGCTGGCGATCGCCGAGGGGGCCGTCGACCACAGTCACTTCGATACCGAACTCGGCGACGTCATCACCGGCCGGAAGACCGGACGATCGACCGGCACGGAGATCACGCTCTTCGACTCCACCGGCATCGGGCTCGAGGATCTTGCGGTCGCAGAATTGGTCGTCCAGCGCGCCCGTGCCGCCGGAGTGGGGACCGAGATCGATCTGACGTCGTGACCACGTCCGCAAACGCGCGCGCGTTTGCTGAACGCGCGCAAGATCGCGTCCGATTCGGGCCTGATCCCCGCGCGTCTGACAAGTGCGCGCGCGTTTGCGAAAGAACCGGCCCAGCCCGCACCCCACCAGCCCCGCATCCCACATCGATCCGGACCTCAGGCGCGCTTGGACAAGTACATTCGCTCGTCTGCCATGCGTAGCAGTTGGTCCGGGTCGGCGGCCGGTTCCCAGCTCCATCCGACGCTCACCGAGACCGGGATGTCGGTGCCGTCGATGTCGTAGGGGCCGGCGAGGAGTCCGCGAACTCGGTCGGCGAGGCATTCGACACCGTTGCGTGAGCGGGCACTGCGCAGGAGGACGACAAATTCGTCTCCGCCGATACGGCAGGCGACGTCATCGGATCGGGTGTTGTCCAGGATGCGACGGCCGATTGCCTGGAGCACCCGATCCCCCACCGCGTGTCCGAATCGATCGTTGATGGACTTGAATGCGTCGACGTCGACGAAGAGCACTCCCACCGGACGACCGTCGGCGGAGTCCCTCATCGCTTGCAACTCCAACATCAGGCGTCGGCGATTGGCCAGTGAGGTGAGGTCGTCGATCAGCACCTGGCGTTCGAGTGACGCCTCGGCGGCTTTGCGTGCGGTGATGTCCTGGATCTGCGCGATGATCACGTCGCCGGATTCGTCGTCGCGCACCACGGTCACGTTGCGCTGCACCCAGATCGTCGCACCGTCCTTGCGGATGTATCGCTTCTCCGACGCCACGTTCGTCAGCGTCCCTTCGGCCAATCCCTTGAGGTGTTCGTCGGCGAGGGGAATGTCGTCGGGATGGGTGATGTCGCGAAAGGTTTTCTGTCGCAATTCTTCTGCGGTGTAGCCGAGCAATTCGCACAGGGCCTTGTTCACCTGGAGCCATCGTCCGTCGCGGGTCATCACCGCTTTGCCGATCGGGGCGTTCTCCATCACGTTCTGGAACAGCCGGATCGCGCGATCGCGCTCACGCTCGACCTCGGCGCGCGCGCTGACGTCGACGACCAACGCGGTGAACCCGACGACGACACCGTCGACGATATCGGGCACGTAGGTTGCCTGAGTAACGCGCACAGCACCGTTGACGTCGATGAGTGTCCGGTCGAACTGCTGCTGCTCACCGGCGAGGACGCCGGTGATGTACGGCAGGTTCAATTCGTACAGCGTCTCACCGAGGAGTTCTCGGATGTGCTTGCCGACCAAGTCCTGAGGTTCGATTCCGAAGAAATCCGCATACACACGGTTGGCGAACACATTCCGGAGCGCGCTGTCCCAGTACCCGATCATCGACGGCAAACGATCGACGGCACGGCGCATCACCTCGTTCGATGCGTTTCGCGTAACGGTCATGAACCACCTCACT
Organism: Rhodococcus sp. 14-2483-1-2; assembly: GCF_002259405.1. Taxonomy (GTDB): domain Bacteria; phylum Actinomycetota; class Actinomycetes; order Mycobacteriales; family Mycobacteriaceae; genus Rhodococcoides. The sequence continues at coordinate 344,220 of NZ_NPFW01000007.1, forward strand.
TGTGACGCCGACCGTTGAACGGTACCGAAATATATCGCGTTCGGCCTGCAACACGAACATCGATCCCATCAGTGCGCAAGTGCGCACATGTGTGTACGTTGAAACCATGCTTCGCTCCAACATCGCTTTTCGACGCCTCTTCACCGCGCAGGTCGTCGCGTTGCTGGGCACTGGACTGCTCACGGTCGCGTTGGGGCTGCTCGCCTACGACATCGCAGGCAGTGCCGCAGGCGCTGTGCTCGGCACCGCTCTGGCGATCAAGATGATCGCGTATGTGTTTGTCGCTCCGATTGTTTCGTCACTGACCAGCATGCTTCCCCGCAGGTTCGTGCTCGTCACCGCCGACGTCGTCAGAGCACTCACCGCGCTGGCGTTGCCCTTCGTCGATCAGGTGTGGCAGGTCTACGTGCTGATCTTCGTGCTGCAGGCCGCGTCGGCCACCTTCACTCCCACCTTTCAGGCGGTCATTCCGTCCGTGGTGCACGACGCGCAGCAGTACACCCGCGCGTTGACACTCTCGCGAGTCGCCTACGACCTCGAATCTCTGGTCAGCCCACTCATCGCCGCAGCCCTGTTGACCGTCATCGGCTTCCACACGCTGTTCGTCGGCACAGCTCTGGGGTTCGTCGCCTCCGCGGCACTGGTGCTCGGCACCGCATTACCGAGACACCTCGCAACCAAGACCCGAAGACCGACCTCGGGCATCGCGACGTTCGTCAGAAATCCCGAACTACAGGGACTGCTCGCGTTGAACACGGTGGTCGCTGCAGCGACGGCTCTCGTGGTGGTCAACTCCGTGGTCTATGTCCGCGATCTGTTCGGCGGATCGAGCAGCCAGCTGGCCATCGCTCTCGGCGTCTACGGTGCCGGTTCGATGGTGGCGGCACTGTTCATCCCGCGAGCCCTCGGATCCATCAGCGACCACACGCTCATGCTCACCGGAGCCGCAGTAGCCGTGACCGGAACTGCCGCAGCAACACTGGTGGCCACCCTGCACGGAGGGTCGGCCGCCTGGGTTGCACTGGCCACGACATGGGCGCTGCTGGGCGTCGGGACGTCGATGATCAACACGCCGTCGGCGAGGATTCTGCGTCGTGAATCCGACGAGAGCACTCGGACGTCCATCTTCACAGCGCAGTTCTCGCTGTCGCACGCGGCGTTTCTGCTCACCTATCCGATTGCGGGGTGGGTCGGTGCCCGGTTCGGGCTGTTCACCGCGGCGATGGCGCTCACGGGCTTGGCTACACTTGCGGCACTGTCCGCAGCACGCCTGTGGAGTCGCTCCCGAATGTCGGTGGTCGTCTCCGCGTAGGGAGACGACGTTCGATGCCACCGAAGAAGGAACCGCGCATCAGTCTCGACCATGCCGTCGAACCGGACTCCGCCCGCCTGGCCACCGCAAGCGACACCTTTCGGATGCTTTCGGACCCCACCCGACTGCACATCCTCTGGCTACTCGACCGAGGCCCCGCCGACGTCAGCGCATTGACCACGGCCACCGGAACCTCCCGCACCGCCGTCAGCCAGCATCTGGCCAAGCTCCGATTCACCGGACTCGTCGAGACCCGACGCGACGGTCGCAACGTCATCTACCGCCTGGCCGACGGTCACCTCGCCCGTCTCGTGCGTGAGGGCCTCAACTTCGCCGACCACAAGGTCACCGGCGAGCCCCCGCACGAATAGCCCTGCACCACAACAAGAAAGCACCCGATGAAACGCCTGGCCGTTATCGCAGCCGCCATTCTCACCGCGACGGCGCTGTCGGTCGCCCCGGCAGCTGCTCATGCGTCTCTGCAGTCCAGCAATCCTGCCGAGAACTCCGTGCTCGACGCCGCGCCGGACGAGGTGACCCTGACGTTCAATCAGTCCGTGCAGTCGAACTTCGCCACCGTCACCGTCATCGCACCCGATGGGATCGATTGGGCAGCATCGGATCCCGTCGTCGACGGCAGCACGGTGACCGTAGATCTGGACGGGCTCGGTGCTGCGGGTGAGTACAACATCGGCTACCGAGTGGTCTCCGCCGACGGGCATCCGATCACCGGCAGCGTCCCGTTCCAACTCACCCAAGCCTCTCCGACGTCGGCGGCAACCGCAGCAGCAGCGGCCCCAGCCCCTACCGAAACAACACCGACCGCCGCCGCCCAAGACACCGAAGACAGCAGCGGCTTTCCGATCTGGATCATCGCGGTGGTCGTCGTCGCGGTGGGTGCGGCCGGTGTTCTGTTCGCGCTTCGTAAACGCAGCAACTGACAGCCTCGACCAGTGCGGACGTGAGAACATGCAGCATGAGTGACGGTGGCCCACGCCCGAAGTCCGATGGCCGTAAGCGGCGTTGGGAACAGCACAACACCGATCGTCGACGCCATATCATCGACGCCGCCATGACGGTGCTGGCGCGCGACATCGCACCCGGTGAGCGGCTCACCACCGCTCAGATTTCCGCCGAGGCCGGGGTGCATCGCACCGGTCTGTACCGGCATTTCCGTGATCGCACCGACTTGGATACGGCCATTCAGCGGGCCATCTGCTCGGAGTTGACGGCCACGTTGGTCACGTCGTTCGCGTTGACCGGAACACCTCGCGATGTGGTCCATCGCGTGGTGAGCACCTACGTGCGGTGGGTTGCCGAGCATCCCGCGTGGACGCGTTTCGTCGAGCAGGACGTCAGTGCAGAGGCACCGACGCCCCTCGAGGAGACCAACGCAATGCTGGCCGAGCAGTTGGAAGTGAGCGTCGCCGCGTTCCTGGCACTCGTGCACGCAGACCTGACCGCCGACGACTGGTCGCTGGTGCGGCCGTGGGTGGCAGGCCTGGTCTCCGGCTGCATGGGTGCGGTGCGCAGTTGGAGCGGGCAGACCGAATCACGGACCGGCCTCGATCATTTCGCCACGTTCCTGGCCGACACCATCTGGCTGCAGGTCAAGGGACTCGGAGCGTCCCGCGGGATCGCAATCCCGCAAGTGCCCCTCGAAAGCGTCGTCGAGGAACCTCAGCCGAACGACGGCTCACTGCGGTAGCGCGACGGACGTCCGTCGATACCGAGGGCGCGCCACACGCGTCGGGACACGCGGTTCATCATTCCGAGTTCGTCGGCCAGCATGCGCACGTCACCGAATGTGTCGCGCAATGCCTTTCGTGACGGTTCACTGTTCCACCACACGGCATCGACGACGTCGTCGGGGATGGCGAGGTCGCGACGCATCTGCTTGCTGGGCTTCATGATCATGTCGCACAGGATTCGCATGATGACGGGCATGAGCACCGAGATAGACGCCTTCTGAACGCGTCCGAGCCGCGGTGCCTTGTGCTTGAGGTACTGGTGTGCGAAGCCGATGTGCCGCGCCTCTTCGGCGATGTGGATCTGCATCACGCGCATCACCAGGGGGTGCCCCACCGCACCGCTGCGCAGGATTCCCTTCTGCATGTGGTCGATCGGCTCCTCTCCTGCGAGGACGCCGACGAAGAATCCGAACGGTGCCGATCGGCTCGCGAACAGGGCGAGCACCGGCACGATCTTGCGGAACCACGCGGGCCCGCCCGGTACGTCGATGCCGATGCGGTTCACCAGTTCCTGGAACATCTGGGTGTGGTGGCACTCTTCGGTCGCCTCGTGCGTCGAGTACCGGAATTCGGGTGAATCGTTCGGCAGCGTGAGGGCGTAGTGCATGAGTCCGCTGATGAGGATCTGCTCGAACTGCAGGCCGACCTTGACCATGCTGGCCTGGCGGTACATGCCGATGTGGATCTGCTCGTCCAGGGGACGCGACTTGTACCAGTCGGTGTGGCCGAGCGGATCCTCGTCGGGAAGAACCCAGCGTGGATCGTTGGGGACGATCGCGTACTCGGGCTCATCCCACGGGATGTCGAGGAAGGCGTCGAAGTGCTGATGCACCGATGCCGTCGACAGTGCATGCAGGTTGTCTCGGTAGAGCGTTCGTGCGTCGTCGACTGCAGTCATGGTGGTCCTTCCGCCTGCGTCCGAACAATGTGTACGCAACACAGCGTCACACATAAAATGCGTTAGTGCAACGGACCGTCGCAGATAAAAGCGAAATTCTCTTCGAAACGACAAAACCGGCCGACCGCTGTGCGATCGACCGGCCTCGGGGAGTCACGTCACCAGTACGGCAACACCATCACAACAAATCCGACGCCGACGACGATGCCGAGAATTCCGGTGCCGACGGCCAAGGCGGTGTCGGAGCGTTCGGCTCGCTCCCCGGCGAGATCGGGGCTGCGATCGGCCCAGAGCGCGGAAGCGACGGCGATCAATCCTGCCGCGATGCCGAGCCCGGCAGCCCAGAACGAGACGATCGACAGCGCGCCGAACATGACGGCGATCTCGGTCACCTGAGCGCGGGTACGGATGCGTCGGTTCCACCACTTCGGTGGCATGTCGTCGTCCGAATCACGTGTATCGAAGTGGGGAGAGGTGACGGTCACTGCGGACTCCTTTCGAGTGAGAATGTGCCTCCATTTTGGCACTCGACGGTTGAGAGTGCCAATCCCCTGGACGGCACCGATCGGGCGCGAGAACGCCCGGTTTTGCACACGCGCACACACCGTTGGGCTGGACCCCACCTCGACTAGACTTCCTGTGCAGGAGAGGGAAGAAAGCGGGTCGTTGCGTCGTGGAGGATCACTGGTACCGGCTCATGTTCGCCTCCAGCCCCGTGGCGCAAGCTCTCTCCGATGCCGATGGGCTCTTCGTCGACGTCAATGCCGCCTACTGCGAACTCGTCGGCTTGACCTCCTCTGAACTGATCGGTCGATCCGCGACGGTGCACACTCACCCGGACGACCTTCCGCTCCACGGCAGCGTCGAGGATCTGATGGCCGCCGGGACGGCCGCGGAAGAATCCGTGAAGGTCGAGGTGCGGTTCGTTCGACCGAACGACGAGATTCGCTGGGTTCTTCTGACTCTGGTTCCTTTCACCGGTCCGTCCGATGCCGAGTGGACGCTCGCTGCCGCTCTCGATATCACCGAACGAAAGGAAATAGAGGACGGCATCCTGCGTGCGTCCCGAACGGATCAACTGACCGGGGCACTCAACCGTCGCGGCTGGTCGGACTACGCGGTGTCCGTCGTCGACGACAGTTCGGTCGACACAGTCGTCGCGGTTCTCGATCTGGACCACTTCAAACAGTTCAACGACCACTTCGGCCATGCAGCCGGCGACGCGTTGCTCCGCGACTTCGTGTCGAATGCCCGCAGCTGCATCGGCGTCGATGGGCTCCTGGCACGTTGGGGCGGTGAGGAATTCGTTATCACCCTGCGCAACTGCGATCGGCGCGGTGCTCTTCGATCACTCGAGGCTCTTGCAGCCGCCATGGCTTCTTCGGGGGTGACGTTCTCGGCCGGATACACACTCCAGCGTCCGAACGAAGGCCTTCGCAACACACTCGACAGAGCCGACGTTCTGATGTTTCAGGCCAAGCGCGCCGGCCGCAATCGAATGATCACCGACGCCCCTCACTGAGACAGCGCCCCATTTGCTGATACGGCAACAATACTTGCCATGAAGCTGCGCTGGCTGTCACCCTGATACCGGGACACCACCGGGAGAGGACGATCGATGACTCACGCATTCGACAAGGACTACTGGGAGCACCATTGGGATGACAGAACATCCCATACCGTCGCCGCGAATCCGTACCTCGTGGAGGAAACAGCCGGATCGACGCCCGGTACCGCGCTGGACGCAGGATGTGGCACCGGAGGGGAAGCGATCTGGCTCGCCGAGCAGGGCTGGCAAGTCACCGGTGCCGACATCTCCGCAGCCGCCCTCCAGTCCGCCGCGCAGCAAGCGCAGACAGCAGGGGTCGGCGTCACCTGGATCGAAGCCGACCTGACGACCTGGAACCCCACCGAGCGATGGGATCTGGTGATGACCCACTACGCGCATCCGTCGATTCCACAGTTGGAGTTCTATCGACACATCGCGCAGTGGGTCGCGCCGGGTGGTTCACTGCTCATCGTCGGACATCTGCACGATGGCGCACACCATCATTCACACGAGGGCGAACCGCCGCACGAGGCCACCGTCACCGCGAAAGACATCACCGCCCTGTTCGACGCCTCCTCATGGCACATCGACACCGCGATCGAGCGTTCCAGGACCGTCGGCGGTGTGGGTGTGCACTCGAAGACGTTGCGCGATGCGGTGGTTCGGGTCAGTTCGCGGACACAGCGATAGCCTCGGCGAGTCCGTCGACGAGTGTCGGCAGGAAGTACGGTATCGACAGTGCCGTCGGGCCCACTGCAGCTCCGGCTTCCTGCCCGACGAATCCGGCGACGGCGCCTGCTGCAACGGCCGGAATCTGCCGTGAGACAGGCGAATCGAGGAACTGCTGCAGGGCGTCCTCGGTATCGACCTGCGTGAACACCACATCGGCGTCGATCTTGGAGATGTTCTCCGCCGAGACGGTCGTCGAGTAGGTGGCATCGTCGGTCGCGAGGTCGGTCACCGATGCCGGTGAGACGAAGCCGAGATTCTCGAGCAGCTCCACTCGCGGGTCCGACGGCAACAGTAGGTAGTACACGTCGGCAGCCTCGGACACGTATGCAATTGTGCGGCCGTTGAATTCGGGATTCCGAGCGCCTGCGTCCTGCACCTGGCGATCCAGGTCGGCCACGAGATCGCGTGCGCGCTCGGGGACCCCGAGAACATTACCGGTCGTGGTGATGACGTCGCGCCACGGCGTCGACCACAGTTCTTCGGGCGGGGCGATGACGGGAACTCCGGCAGCGGTCACCGCGTCGTATTCGGCCCGGGTCAGCCCGGAGTGCGGAGCCAACACGACGTCGGGGTCGGTGGCGAGAAGCTTCTCGACGGACAGTGCGTCCGTGACGTTGTCGAGCAGAACCGGGGCCGGACCGCCGAGCGACTCGATCGCGTCGGACACCCACGGATAGATCAGATCATCACCTCCGCCGTACTCGGCCGACGGCATCGCCACCGGGACGACCCCGAGGGCGAGCACCGCGTCGGTGGTGCCGAATCCCCATGTCGCGACCCGTTCGGGTACCGCGTCCAGCGTGGTGTTGCCGTACATGTGGTGCACGGTCAGCGGAAACGAGCCGGTGGACGGTGACTCGGTCGGGCTGTCGGTCGAATCGGACGAGCTGCAGCCGACCAGTGCGATGGATGCGGCTGCCACGGCGGTGAGCACTGCAGCGAAGCGGAACGTGAGGCGATGAGTCATGAAATTCCTGTAGCTCGGCGAATCGGAACCTATAGGTTAGCCTTAGCTTCCTTTTGCCTGAACACCCCCTGCGTTCGGCTCACAGGAACCTTGCAGCGAGAGTTCAGCGTCCTCACCGGAACGTCCCAGAGTATTGGCACTACCGAAAGAACCGCTGCCATCTCAGAGGAGACCGACGATGCCCCGAATTCCAGAGCCCACCAACACTTCTGCCGGGCCCACCTACGAGGGACGACTCCTCGACCGCCCCGATGAGGAAGTGGTCGATCAGGGTGCCGGGTTCGACATCACCACCCTCGTCACTCGCCGACGTGTGCTCAGCCTCGTCGGTGCCGGGGCCGGTGCGTTCGCACTCGCCGCCTGCTCCAGTACCTCCAGCGCCGGAAGCAGCACCACCACTGCAGCTTCCACGTCGGCGACCACCGCGAGCGCCACCAGTGAGATCCCCCAGGAGACCAACGGCCCCTACCCGGCCGACGGCACGAACGGCGTCAACGTGCTGGGAGAGTCCGGAATCGTGCGCCGAGACATCACGTCCAGCCTGGACGGCGGCACCACGGTCAGCGGGGTTGCCCTCTCGCTCACCTTCACCCTCACCGACCTCGCGAACAGCAACGGCCCCTACACCGGCGCGGCCGTATATCTGTGGCAGTGCAACGCCTCCGGCGAGTATTCGATGTACTCCGAGGGCATCGAGGACGAAACGTACCTTCGCGGAATTCAGGTCGCCGATGCCAACGGCACGGTCACCTTCGACACGATCGTTCCCGGTTGCTACTCCGGACGCTGGACCCACATTCACTACGAGGTCTATCCCGACGCCGCATCGGCTACCAACGTCGAGAACGCGATCGCCACATCGCAGGTCGCATTCCCGCAGGACATGCTCGAGACCATCTACCAGGAGAAGACGGACCTGTACCCGGATTCGGCGAAGAACCTGACCCAGATGGGCAGCCTCGACAACGACAACGTCTTCGGCGACGGCTACGACCTGGAGATGGGAACCTTCACCGGCGATCCCACCTCCGGCTACGTCGGATCGCTCGCCGTGGCCATCGACGCCACCACCGAACCGACCATGAGCGCGCCGCCCTCGGGCGGAGCAGGCGGAGGCGGCGGCGGCCAGGCTCCGATGGGCGGCGGCACTCCCCCGGCCGGCGGATCCGCACCCACCAACTGATCACCCTCACCCCACACCCCCGAAGGAAACACCATGTTGCACAACCTCACCGGCTGGCACGCACTCATCGTTCTCGCCATCCTGCTGCTCGTCTTCGGCTCCACCAAGCTCCCCTCACTCGCCAAGGGCGTCGGCCAGTCATTGCGCATCCTGAAAGACGAAGTGCGCGAGGAGAAGAAGACCGCCACGCGTGACGACACGCCGGCACCGGTGTTCGCCGACGCTGCATCCACGCCGGTTCCGTACCGACACACGTCGTGAGCACAGCCACCGCCGCGCAGGGCTCAGCCACACTGCCTGCCACCCCACGGGGCACCATGCCTCTTGCGGGGCATATGCGCGAGGCACGTCGCCGCGCGATACGCGCGGCGGTGTCGCTGCTCGTCGGCATAGCAATCGGATTCGCGCTGTCCGATCAGATTCTCGACATCCTGCGCGCACCCGTCGAAGAACTCGCCCTCACCCGCCAGGCCAGCCTCAACTTCGAAACCGTCACCGGCGCTTTCGATCTCGAACTGAAGATTGCGCTGTTCACCGGCGTCATCGTGTCGTCTCCCGTGTGGTTGCGTGAGCTGTTCGCCTACCTCACCCCCGGCATGACGCGTCGGGAAAAGAAGTACGTCTACGGATTCTCCGCGGCCGCCGCTCCACTGTTCGTCGCCGGCTGCGTGTTCGGGTTCGCCATCTTCCCCCGCATGGTCAGCGTCCTCGCCGGTTTCTCCTCAGACCAGGACAGCACCATCCTCAACGCCTCCTACTACGTCGACTTCGTCATGAAGATCGTGTTGGCCACCGGCATCGCCTTTGTCCTCCCGGCCCTGCTGGTGATGCTCAACTGCCTCGGCATCCTCTCCGCGCGCAGGCTGCGCAGCAGCTGGCGTATCAGCGTCGTCGGCATCGCGCTGTTCAGTGCACTGGTCACGCCCGCCGCAGACGTCCTGTCGATGTTCCTGGTCGCGGTTCCCATGGCCACACTGTTCGGGGCAGCGATCGCGATCACCGAAGTGCACGACAGACGAGCCGCTCGACGCGCCCTGACACCACCGAAACCGGAGCTCACATCATGTTCGGATTGACCTTCGAGAAACTCTTCCTGGTCGCGATCATCGCCGGGTTCGTCCTCGGCCCCTCGCGCCTCCCCGGATACGCCCACCAACTCACCCGCGCCGTGCGCACTGTGCGCCACTTCGTCGACACCACCCGCACGGCCGCCGAAGTCGAAATGGGCGTTCCGCTTCGACGCTCCGAATGGGAATCGATGAACCTGCGGCAATACGACCCCCGCCGCATAGTCACCGACGCATTGCGTGACACCGAACCCCTGCGTGCCACCGACGAACTACACGACACCGACTGCGCAACCGAGCAGGTCCTCGCAGAAGCAACCCGCGTCCGACCCGGCCAGAAATACCTCATCACCGGCCCCGCATCGCATCCCCGACGCATCCTCATCGACTCACTACCCCAGGACGATCCGCGGCGCATCGCCGCACGACGGCGGCCCGAAGCCGCCACTTCGAATACCGGTCCTGATCCGACAACGTCAGGTGACAGCCGTTCCGCACGGAGATGACGCCGGCCTCAAAGGTCCCGAAACCGAACTGCACTTTGTCTACGCCGAGCATCAGCACATCGCGGCTTCCCGGAGAATCAGCTTGCAATTGCAGAGCAGTTGCCCCGACGCGTGCGGCAATATCCTGCACTCGCGAGAGTGCGCATCGGACGCTTTTGGTCGTCTGCCTCAACATCTGATGGTTGCCGGTTTAAATTGGCCACTCGGCGAGACCGTGCCTCGGACGGACTCGCGGCTACAATCGGCGCACTTCGTGCCAAGAGGGTTTCGATTCGCCCTTCGGCGAGACCGCGTCTTGGACCCTGACCGCGGCTGCAGTCACCGTGTCTCGGGGTCCGATCGTGGTTTCAATTCGCCCTTCGGCGAGACCGCGTCTTGGACGGCGAACCACTACGCAGGTTCGATACTCGAGTAGCGGTTTCAATTCGCCCTTCGGCGAGACCGCGTCTTGGACTGAGTGCAACGCGAGATCACATACTAGGGGTGTCTACAAGTTTCAATTCGCCCTTCGGCGAGACCGCTTCTTGGACAGTGCAATTGTCGCGCTCGTAAAGTACACCGTCGAGTTCTGGTTTCAATTCGCCCTTCGGCGAGACCGCGTCTTGGACCAGAACCGTCACGTTCTGATCCGGAGCTCGTCGGTTCGTTTCAATTCGCCCTTCGGCGAGACCGCGTCTTGGACGGTGGAGATCTGACCATCGATTGATGCGTGGCTCACCGTTTCAATTCGCCCTTCGGCGAGACCGCGTCTTGGACGCAACTGCAATGTCGTCCATGATGGTCATCTAGCCGTTTCAATTCGCCCTTCGGCGAGACCGCGTCTTGGACCCTACCTCAAGAATCGGCCACCGGACCAGCACTGATGTGTAACCTCTGCACACCAGAGTCGCTGGCAGACCGTTCGATAAACGAAAATCACCGGACAGGACCCTGTTTCCGCAGGTGAAACCGAGTGCACACCAAACGCCCTCACCCCTTCCTCGCTCGCCACTTTGCTCAGCCCCATCGTCTTTGTCAGAATGCCGCCCAAAACAACGGTGCCGGTGTCGGCTGGGACTGGCCCACCATGATGCGGCCGTTCCAACAAGTGCCGCACTGTCGCGCGACGAAGAACGAATCGATGTCCGGATCGATGATGGCGGTCACAGCCTCCACCAGCGCTGCCAGCTCTTCAGCGGCGATCGTACAGAGAAATACGCTGTACTGAATGCGGTCACCCCACCGCTGCAAACGAGCAGCCACCTTCGCTCGCCGGTCATCATTGGAAATGTCGTAGCAGGCGATCACCGTCAGCGCCACGACAAACCCGTCCATTCATTCGCCTCGCCGCCGATCAACGCAGCAAACCGCTCCGCCTGCCGATACACGTGGCGACGCAGGCTGCCCGAAATCCGGGTAATGCTCCGCTCGTGATCTGCAACATCCGCCTCTCGTAGGCATCGGTGAGAATGTTCTTGCCAGCTTTGGTCAGCCACACACCCGGATCAGATTCCCGACGCTGCCCATGATCCACAGTGAGCGCACCGCGACGGGTGAGCGCCACCACTACTTCGTCGACGATCAGCGGCCGAAACTCCTCCATCAGATCCAGGGCAAGGCTGGGTCGTTGTCCGGATTCGGTATGCAGCAATCCGAAAGCCGGGTCAAGACCGGCGGCGACGATGGCAGAGACGCACTCGCCGAGCAGTACGGCGTACCCGTATCCCAACGCAGCATTCACCACATCGGTCGGCGGACGTCGACTGCGACCATCGAAGCCCATATCGGCCGGGAGCAGCATGCCCAACGCCTCGAAGTAGCTGCGCGCCGCCGCTCCCTCCAACCCCATGACCTCCTCCGCCGTCTCCGAATCCGGCAGCAGGCTGGTCATCGCCCTCATGCGACCGACCAACTCGGCAATGTCATCGGCGCGATCCCGGCGGCCGAACCACTGAACTACCGTGATCTGGTGTCGAATTTTCGTGTCGACTACTTCCCGCGCAAAACCGAGTACCCGATCTCGATCACCGGAGACTTCGATCTGTGCGCGCAACCGCGCGACGCGGGTACTCGAACTTCCAGCAAGCAACTGCCCTTGGTATGACCCACGGCGGGACAGGAACACAACATCGATTCCTCGGGACAACGCCCAAGCACGCACACCAGCGGACACCCCAATCGACCCGAAGCATACGACCCGAGCTACCAGCGAGATTGGGGCGTCTAGGATCTTCTCGTCATCCCGCGACTCGACAAGCAATCGGCCTTTAGAAACAAAGACCCTACTGCCCTGCAGCGCGATGTAGACCACACGCCGGTCTGGTTCGGCAATTCGGTGCTCTGCAAGTACAGGTGGGTAGCGGGGCCCGAAATCCTCTCCGAGGAAACAGAACCCGTCCTCGAACGACATCACTTCGGTCTTCTCGGACTAGAGCTTCATCTTCAACTCCTGTAGTACACCGGTGGCGGTCCGAGCTGCCTCCCACGCATCGTTGGCGGATTCGCACAGTACGGTGAAATCATCGGCGAACCGGACCAGAGCGAAACCTCTGTCGAGTAACGCATTATCCATCCGGACCAGCACCAGGTTCGACATCAGTGGAGACAGCGAGGTGCCCTGCGGCACACCGGACACCTCCCGCAACCCATGCGGGGTGAACACACGACGCTCGAGCAGCATCATCAACACCGACCGGAGTGAATCATCCGGCAGCGTAGCGAGCAGAAGTCGCAAGGCGTGCTCACGGGGCACAGTCGCGAAACAGTCCTCGATATCGGCCCGCAGTACCCAGCCCATACCGGCTTCGCGGTGGCGCGCCACCGCCTGAACTGCATCGGCCACACCGATACCTGGCCGGTACGCGTACGACGCTGCGCCGAGCCACGGATCGACGTGCGGTGTGATCGTGGTCAACAACGCTCGTTCGACGATACGGTCCACAACTGTCGGAACCGCCAAAGCGCGAAAGCTGCCGTCACTCTTCGGAATCAGGATCTGATGGAGATTTCCAGGCCGGTAGGTGCCAGCAATGAGATCGGATTGCAGCCGTTCGATTCGCAGCTCCGCATCCTGCTCGAAACGAGATACCCCGACCGAGGGCGACGATTCTTCCTGACGGGACAGGATCGTTTCCCAAGCACGTCGAGTTTATCGACGACCGATGCGAACAACGCGCTTTCCGCCGTCATGGCTACGCTACAGACTGCCCGACCGACGGCGAAAGCGGTACCATCGCAACCGTACCGAGGCCTCGGGCTGTGTATCGCCCCACGCCCGCATACTCGGCCAACCTCAACAGCCTGTCGAACACTCCCGCGACGCCTGGGTCCGTACACACATAGCGAATGCGCCCCAGGTATCCGGAGACGGTGAGGCCCGCGAGGTGAAGGACTTCGCTACATCCATCGACATCGCTAACCCAGACCTTGCTCCATCCTGCGGGGTCGATCTCGATCGCCCCTTCGGGATGTACGGCATTCCACCGCTGTATCAGCGACCGTCCCATCGCAAATGGATCCGGCCACGGGCTGAATCTGCTGCCGTTGCCGAAGGCTGTGGGAGTGAGGAAATGCACGTCCCACGACGCCGCTGCAGTCTGCGTCGTGAACTCCGTCCAGTCGGCGCTCGCCACCGGATGGGGGTCGGTGAGCACAGTGCCGCGGCTGCCACCGAAGCGCACCTCCGATCCCGCCGACACTCTGCCGAGGAGGCGATCGCGCGCCGCGTGTGTCAGCGTCGCCACCTCCACGACACCCATACCGTCAACGGACCGCATCGGCCGCACGGACCAGTCCTTCGGTGAACGCCAGTGCTCGTCATCGACCCATCGACACGCCACAGCGTGCAAGTGATCGAGCTTGACCCCCGCAGGGTCGATGCCTGCGATCGGAATTGCCCAGCGGCTGAGCATACTTACTCCCCGACTCGATGACGGAACCGCCCGAGTGCACGGCATCCGATGATCTGAGCATCATCGTTGCGTACCTCGTCCAGCGGAAACAACAGATCACTTCGCCGACGGAGCGTCTGCGCGGTAATTCGAGACACGACATAGAAGTTTCCGTCCACTGGGTCGGGGAGCCCGGTGGCCTCGTCCAGGTGAGAAACATCCACAACCGTTGTTGCACAGCCATTCAGAGACACCGTGCCCGGCTCGCCGCGCATCTCGGCGATTCGCGCGGGCACACTCGATCGAGGCGCAGACAGCGCAATCTGATCGCCTTCGTATACGGCGAGATCGTGCGGAGTGAGGTTGACGACGACCCCGGCTGCCGGAATCGGTTGCCACCAAGGAGGTTCGATAGGCTGACTCGAATGCACGCGCATGATCTGTGCCTGCCCTTCCGTGCCAGCTGAAAAGTTTGTCTTGTTGCGGGCGACAAGATGCAGCCGCCGCCATGGACTGATCCAATGCCGAGACTGTTCACCGGAATTCGGCTTCTGAAGGTATGCAGCGACATAGCGCCCGGCGAGCACGCCCACCGATTTCGGCGTGTTCAGCGTGACCGCAACCGAGGCCCGTGGGTGCTTGTCCAACGCTTCGAGCATCGTTCGGGCAATGAGCTCGGCCGCTTCTCGCGGACACACTCCATTTTTGCCGACCGTCACAGCCTGCCGTGCGGCACAGTCGGTCGGTCCGTTCGTACCCCAACCAACAAGGACCGTGGAGTCTGCGGTCCGGCCGAAGAGTTGCCGATCTATCTCCTCTACTTGGTGATCCGAGAGGGGCGGGCCAACCGAGAGATGAATGTCCAGGTGCACCAGTGTCGTATCGAAGTCTCTGTCGTTTGGCGACCGAATTTCTTCGAGTGGCTCGGACACTTGCGAAGGTTCGGTAAAGCTGGGATTTTTTTGGTCGCGGTCGAATTCGATGAGCATTGTCGTGTCGGGCAGCGGCCATTGATACCCGATGGCAAATTCGATCGGCCAGTGAGCATTCGGAGCAAGTTCGAAGGCAGATGATTGGTCGTCGGTGGCGGCCGCACGTTCGAGATCGGCGCGCGCTTTCTCGACTACCTCAGCAAGATCTACTATCCTGCCGGTGCCCAGATCGAGCGAGCTTGTCACGCTTCGATAGTCGAGCGACCGCTTCTGGCTATGCGCGTTCGCCTTCTTGTGAAGATCCGTAGCACGTTCATCGAGGATCCGCAGATAGTAGAGCGTTCCATTGGTCCGGCGCTGGAATGTCACCAGCCAGGCAAGACACCACAGGATGGCGAGGGACGCGACTGTAAAGCTCAGCCGCGGGACGGTGAAATGGTCGGGGTCGATCGTTGATTGACCTTCTTCGTGCCGGAGGAAGTCCTCCACAACCAGACCTACTAGAGCGGTAGTCACGACCAGAGTCGATGACAGTAAGACAGCGACCAGCCCACGGGGCGTTCTGGCGAGCCGACGCATCATTTATGGCTCCTCAATTGCGTGTCCGTCATTCATCGAGGTATGGGAGTGTGGGTGCAACGGCCGTCCCGACTTCGGGCAACCAGTGGCGTTCACCCTGCTGCTCGTTCGCCACCCACCACTTGAACAGCTCCGACTGGGGTGCCGACCGTCCATGGCGCTGTCCAGGTGGGCGATGTCGCGGATAGTGCACCGGCACACCGACGTAGCCGAATGCGATGTCGAGGAACTCGTTTCGGATACGAGCCAGATCGGCACGGCCTCGGAGCGTGGCATCGTATTTGTTGACCAGACGCTGCAGCGCCGCCTCATCGCAGGGGTCCGGCGTCGTCGACAATGACCGATACCGCTCGGTGAGGTTCGACGCCTCGAACAGTTCGACCTTCTCCCATTCGGCGGTCACCCGCACGGCGCCGAACCCGAGCGGTTTGCCGAGGCCCATAGTCATCACGGCCTCGTCCGGTAGGGCGAGAAGCCAGAGGAGCGCACCCAACTCCACGGCAGAGAGGTTCTCCACGAACAAGGTCGTGCGGAACGTCGCATTGGGGCGCACCGAACTTCTCACCGCCAGCGCAACGCTGTTGAACTGATTCTCACCGGGGCCCGGGGCAATGCCCAGATATTCTCGGTAGCGCGTGACTTCGCCAACCTGAACCGTACTAACTGCGCTCTGCCCTCGCGGGTCCCAGTATTCCGAGGCACCAGGTTTTCCGAAGAAGGTCTCGGGCTGCGGCAGGTAGAACTTGCGTCCGCGTAGTCGACTGTTCTTCTTGGAGTAACCCTCTGCGACATTGCGCTCGGTGCCGTTCGCCCTCGGATGTTGATTCTCGTCGCCACCGTAGAAGCGATATTGAGTTGGTTTTGGCGAGTTGAGTATCCCCAGTCGGATTCCAGGAACGAAGTGTTCGATGATCGGAATACCCTCCGGTCCCGGGTCAACCGTCGGTGCACTGACTCGGAGTTGCCCACGATAAGCGCGACCGCGTCTTTCATCGTCGCCACCTTCGTCCTGCTTGACCCATCCAAAGACTCGGTCTGCCGGAGACAGGGCGGCCTGGTCACTGGTTGGCCTATTTCGATTCGGTATTTGCGAGGCCGCCGCGACACTAAATGCCCGCCGACCTATCATCGCTGGCGTAAACCAAGCCGAGCCATCTTCGCGTCCGACATATAACGTGCGGCCAGGGCACCACGCCCACCCCTGGGCGGTGACATCGGAGCTTGCATAGGTTCCATAGTTCGCGTTTCGCACCGCCGGGACCTCACTGCGATGAGCATCCAGGTAGGACTTGATGATGCCATCCCATCGGGCGCGGTCAGCGTCGTCGACGGTGATGGTGTCCCAATTACTTTCGGCTGGCCCATCCACATGCGTCACCACCAGCCGTTCGTCATGCTTTCCGGCGAAGGGCGCACCCGTCCAATGCAATCGGCCGTGCACTCGTAGCGGGGCGATTTCTTTGACGATAGTGTCGCGGCCGCCCACCGTCGGCACACTCGGCTTCGCAGGTAGGTTGCCTGCGGCGGATGCGAGGTCACTGACCCGCCAGAAGTGGTACACCTGCGGTGCGCCATTCCTATGGACTTCGTGCCGGAGAAGATGTATCCACGCCTGCACTGCACACATGTCGAGATCGGCTGGAGCGATACCGTTCGACGCCGCGAAACGGTTCCCGCGATTGATGGGGACGTGCGGTGCAGGAAGCGGATTCGTCCCACGCCAGTTTGCAGGTCTCAGATATTCGAGATATCGGACGCGGTGTCCACCTGAGTTCACGGGGTCATCTTCGATCAGTCCAGGGCATAGGTCGAGCGCTTCGCGGGGTTTCATCCGAATAGACCCTGGCCGGCTATGTGAATCGCTCACCACACCGACGGTCGAGTTGGTGATCGCCTCGTACGCAGCGCGGAGCATTCCCTTCACGCTGGATCCCATCAGCAACGGCGCGGCTGTCGGGGCGTCGCCGAGAAGGCCGCGTGTACGAGTTCCCACGCTGCGCGGATTGTTTTCGTCGGCAGGTGTTGCATAGGCCTGATCGGGCAGCAGCAAAGTAGTTCTAGTGGTGATCGTGACCGGGATGGTGCCGGTATAGGTGCCCGGCGCGAACGTCGCATGGCCGACCGGCATTGCGTTGCCGAGTCCGTCGGAGTTCCCTTTCGGGCGACCTGGAGTGGAGACAAAATTGTAGGGGTTGATGAACTGATCGTTGCCACTGGCCCTACGGGGGCCGTGTGGCCGGACATCGTCACGGGGTATCTGAACGGTCATTGTTCCTCCACCTGTATCCGAAGCAACCGCTGGTCGACCACTGCGACGTTGCCGTGTTCGTCCCTCGTTGCGTAGTCGACCACTGCTAGTCGCGCCCGGCTGTGTGTCGGCGGTTGCGTCTCGAGCGGAAGCCAGAGATCCCCGACGCGTCGATCCGTGAATTGCGCCCAACCGTCTTCGTAAGCGAATGTCGCAGTGCCCCAAAGGAGAAGCGAGCGGGCGTCTCCCTGCCGCAGAGGGTGAGGCCCGGCAGCTCCCGTCGCCGATGTTTCATCGACTACGGGTGCTTCACTCAAAATGACGGCTTTGCCTTGATCGAATCCCGATGTGCGCCACCACCGAAGCTCTTGTTCGGGAGTGAAAGCCCGCAGCTCGAATGCGTCGTCGGGGATTGCCGATTCATCGCGGAGCCGCGCTCCATCGGGCGTCATACGGAACCAGGGCGCGTCGTTGGGGGTATAGACAAATCCGACGACCCCTGCTGCTTCATCGTTCGCGAACCGTTCGAGGGCCGCTGTCGCCGTGATCGCTTCAATGCTTGTGGTGCAGGCGAGTTCGATGGAGTAGTCGACGATATTTGTGGTCATTGCGTAACCAACTCCGGAACGGTCGTGTTCCACGCCTGCTCCATCCGGTCGTTGAGGTGATTCTCGACGAGCACCTCCTGCAATGATTTCTCGTGTAGTTCCGCAGCGCAGTCTGTGTCCGCTACCTCACCGTTGAAGCTGAACCGAATGGCTTCGGGGTCCGCGGTAGCCGATCCGAGCCCGCGAGTGGTGCCGAAGCCGATCGGCAGCCACCCGTCGGCGAAATCGCGTAGAAGAAACATCATCAGCGCCAACAGCGCATCTACCGGGGTGTCGGTGCGGCGGCGTGCGCGGGTGATATCGACGTCGAGAATTAACTCGGACCACACGTCGTCGCGCAGGGCGTACGGTTCGACGCCGGTGTACAGCGCGCCGTCTGCGGCAGCGCCGGTCCACCGGTCGATCGCGTTGCGCGAGGCGACATCGAACCACAGACCGTCGTTCTCGGTGATCTCGTTGAGGGCCTTGACCGCCGCGTAGAACGCGATGCGCCGGGCCTCGATAGTGCCCTCCATATTTCCTCCGTTGGCGCGGACCGCGTGCCATTCCGCTTGCGGAATGGGCACCCTGCTGGCGACATCGTGCACAGTGACCAGACCTCGCCGGCCGGTCCCGTTCTTGTGGTCAGCTGCCTCACCGAAGGCATCCCCGATCGTCGGCATAGCTGCTGCGACGGCCATCTGGGCGACGAAGGTGGAATCACCGTCCACCGAAGACCCTGTCAGTGTGCGCACGATGCGCTCGGCGTGACTCCGCAGAACACCTTTCAGGGAAGAACCAGGAATGAGCAATCGAAGCGTGCCATCCTCGCCGGCAGCGGTTGCCGGGAAAGAGTCGGCCACACCACCGTCGTCGGCAACCTTGCTCAGAACCGGCCCCAATGCGCGCCATGGCACAGTGATCCGCAGAGTTCCCGGTGGACAATCTGATTGCAAGGTGTGGGTGTCTTTGCCAGGCAGCTCGATTCGCTCGGACTCGTCGCTGAGCAGCGCGAGCAGACCCGAGGCACTCGCCAAGTCGTCGCGGCAGAGCGCAGCGTCGATGAGTTGCATCTCGCCGAGTCCTCGTGTGCCGGCTGCGCCGACGGTAATGCCCGGACCGGACATGATGCCGGCGATCTGCAGGGCCAGTCCGCGTGCCTGCGGGTCCTCTTCTGCCCCGGGCACATCGATGCCCAGCTCGAAGTCGAACCTGGTACCGGCGGGCACCACGTATCGAGTGAAGAGATGTGTCCCCGCTGCTGCACCAGTCACCCGATCGATCGACACGCCGTCGCGGATCTCGAGAATCACATCGTCCTGCGCCAGAGCATCCGATACCACGACGAGGGAGGCGTTGGCATCCCGATCTCGGGTGCGATCACCGGTCAAATCCATACCCCACCAGGCCGTATCGCCACCGTCCAACGCAGCCCGAATGACTCCGCCCAACGATGATCCGGGCAGAATCACCCTGCCCTGCCCGTCCAGCACCTGAGCAAGGTCAACGGTCCCGTCCGGTCCGAGTCCGCCGATATGCACGGCGGACTTAGCTTTGAGGGTGCCGGTGAGAAGGTACCGAGCGTGGAGTCGCCGCATCAGATATCACTCCCTTCATTCGAGGCGTCTCGACTTGCCAACCGGATGAGTTCGGTGAGGTAGCTCTGAACGGCCCAGCGAGTGAGTTCGGCATACGGGCTTGGAGGAAGATCATCGGGCGTCGCGCCGAACAGCTTGTGCCAGATGGGATGATCCGGTGCTCCGCTGTCCGTCTCGAGCAACAGCTTCATGCCATTCAATTGTGCTGCGCCCCATCTACTTTCTCTCTTCGGAGCGGTGCGCCAAGCCCTGGCGGCCTCGACATCGCCGGCCCGGTTAACGATGCCCCGCAGCGATCCCCATTGCGAGCGGGTGATAGCCGACTTGACGCCGGTGGCCTGGTTTTCGAGAGCGGCCACCCGCAGCGCGGTCCGCTCGATCACAGTCCGCCATGCGGCCCGAATGTGAGCATCGGCGACAGGCGTTGCAACCGGCACATCGGCCGTGGACGGGGCCCCAGACTTTAGGGACCATTCCCGCAGGTCAAGACGGTTGGCACGCAATGCTGGCGGGTCGACGAGGACGCGGCCGAACCCCTCCGCCGTTCGATCGCCGACCCCGTTCGCCTCGACACCGGCGATTGCCGTTGGATCGAGACGAACTTGGGAGACGATGAGCACCACGCTGCCTGCGGCGAGCCCGGAGAGTGAGGGCCGCGGCAAGCCCCAGCTGCGTTGCCAACTGTGCCGCCGGGCAAGTCCAGTCGCGGCACTGTCGGCGACATCGGCAAAGGGGGCACCGTCCGCGGACTCGGCGGAGGTCGGGGCCAGCCGTAGCTTGCCGGGCACCCCCAGAGCTCGGGCCAGTGCGTCGACGAAACTACTCGCTCGTGTATCCGCCGCACCGCGCTCGTCGCGCAGAAGCAGGTCGGAGGTGAGCCAGACCGGGAATGCACTCTCCGCCAGTATTTCTGACGAAGCTTCGACTGGTTCGGAGGAGGTGATCACCAGGGTGGCGAGGCCGTAGTCGTCTTTCGACGACCTGCCGATTCGAACCTGCTGAGTGGAGTCCGCCAGCGTCACCCCGGCCGCCAGGAACACCTCGGCGCGCAGCACGGTCCCGGGAGCTATTCCGCTGTAGACGAACAGCCCACCGGTGGCCTCGGTGGGCCGTTGCTGCTGGTCGTCGATGGAGGCGTGAATGCTCTGAACCACGTCGACGGTGCGCCAACTGGTGCAAGCCGAGTCGACGTATCGGTCCGGCTTCGGCTTCAGCCGAGGGTTCTCTTGGTGGGGCCGCAACACATTCACGTACTCGTGTGGCTCGCCCTTCGTCGCAGAAGCCGGAGCGTCCTTCGACAAGTTCAAGGCCCGCGGCCAGGGCAGTCCGCGGGCACCGTCGATCTCGACCGTGGCGTCGGTGACGACGAACTCTCCTGCACGAATCAAGTCCGAGAGGTTCGGCAGGTGTCGGCCCAGCGGCCCGAGCAGCATGGTTCCCGGAATGCTGGTTGCGGTCTCGACGACGTTGCCTCGCTGTCCGCTGTCGATGATCAGCGGCTGCTGAGTTGTGACAGTGATGGTGTGCGAGAGCCGCAGCGGCCGCCGCGCAGTCGAGCCACTGCTGCGGGTGGGTGTGTATCGCGGGCGAAGTGGTGGTGTCCACGGTTCTGGAATCGTTCCAGCCCTGACCTTCTCGGTCAGGACGCTGAGGGTTTCGAGTCCGGAGAGCTTGATGTCAGCGCGCCCCGCGCCACGGCGACGCTTGCCGCCGATCTGCCGGGTGATCTTTGCCGCGGCAAGCAGTAGAAACTCTGCTGGCCAGATCTCGTCGGCTTGCGCCGTGGCACCGGTGCTGTCTTTGCTCTGCGGGTATTCGACCTGCCACCTCGCTCGAACGGTGAGGCCGGCGCGCGCGCGTTCCTCGATCCGAAACATGTCTTCCTGCGCGACGCCGGTGGTCGCATCGATGCGAATTCCAGCTCGAAGCGTTTTCGTCGCAGCGATCAGGTCGGCTCGTGTCAGCACTGACGCTCCTGCTGGCGAGAGCGACGCGTGGGCGATCGATTCCCGGTCGGCGAGCAGCAGGGGCGCTGACATCAGTGATGCGGGACGAGGCGCCCCTCTCTGGACGGTGGTGGACGGCTGGTCACCGAAGATCGCTCGAATCCATCGCGTCCAGACCCCCGCTCCGCCGTCGTCGAGAGCGTTGGCCGCTATTTCAGCACTGTCGCGGAGCATCCCGACCGCTGTCTTGGCGGGTACGTACGGTAACCCGATCGCGTCGGTGACGATGGACCGGTCGATGGAACCGTGCCGTCCGGTACCGGTTCCGATGTGCCAGTCCGAACGAAATGCGATTTCGATGTCGAAAGCCTTGTCGGCCATCACTTTTCCTCAGCGTTCACATCGAGTAGTTCCATTGCGGTGAGCAGGCGAGAAAACGCGGGCCCGCCGGTCGGCTCGAGATGCTCACCGAGAAGCATGGTGAGGTTCGACTCGTAGCCCCGCCCGACAGCAACTTCTGTTGCACGTGCCTTTACGGCGTTCAGGTCGGCGCTCGAACCGGTCGTGAGCGCCTCCCGGAGATCATGCAGGACGCCCGACGGTATCGGCGCTTGGCCATCGTCCGATGCATTAGGACGCATCAACCGCATCGCTTCACGTAGATGTTTCTTGTGTCGCGGGTGATCCTCGCGACCGAGCACGATAGGGCCCGCCCACAGTGCGCGGCCTTCGAAGACCATCGGCTCCCGCACGTCATCTAGGTTTCGGAGAGCGCTCTCGTGCAGTACATGCACATCGAGCGCACTTCGTCCCTCGAGCTTAACCGACTTGGCCGACCCCGTGAGTTGCTCGGCGAAGTCGACCGAGTGGCTGAACGGATGATGCGGTTTGGTGTAGACAAGTCCGCAGGCCAACGAAATCCGCTCCGGAGCGGTCGCCCTTGGAATCAGTTCGGATTCGACCCATTCCTTTTGGTACAGCGCAATCAATTCGAGGGTCTCCGTGATCACAGGTTCCCCGTTGACCAACCTCTCGAACTCGTCGGCCAACTGGGAGCTGAAGTCGAAGGCATATCGTCCGTCGAGTAGCACGGTGATGTCATCACCGCCGACCAGTATCGGTAGCACCCAATTCGTCGGCGGCGGGCCATCGTCGTGCGTCGCGCCCCCTGCGATGGTCTCGATTGCGTTTGTGACCGACTGCCAAGCGCATCGCTCCAAGGTCTCACTGATCGTCCGAATCAACTCGCGGAGTTCACTTCCCGATTCGACTCGGCGGAGGTTGGTGAAGATGTCGCCGATGCCGTTGCCGTCAGCATGCAACACACCGACCCACCCGTCGTTGGCGACGCCATCGCCAGACTGCAGGTCTTTGTAGGTGACCACGGCCGCTTCGACCAGAGACGAGTCTCCAGCGCCTTCGCTGAGGCGCTTGACGAGGGCCTTACGCGCATCCTCCGCTTGCGTCCACAACTTCGCGACGCCTTCGGACGCGGCATACGCCGATCCTCGGTCGCCCTCATCGACATAGCGGGTGGCCGGCCGCCCGGTGAAGGCGCACAGCTGCGTATACGGAAGAGTGGCATCGCGAGTGATCGAGCTGGGCTTGTCGATCCGCCACTGGCTGAGTCGGCGCTGTGCGTCACCGAGGGCGAGACCGAGGTTGGACAAATCCTCGTTGACGTCGACATCACCGACGACTCCCCAAATTTCCAGGTCGGGAGCTTCGGCAACGGCTCTGGTGGTGACGGCCTCGATGATCCTTCGACCGGCTTCCTGGGTGGCGAGCAGGTATCCGAGTCCCGACGCTTTCACAACGTGGTCTTCGGCGCTGACCCCGGCAGCTTGGGCGGCCTCAGGTATCCATTCGAACCCGACGCACCAGATCAGACGCGACGCCGCGATATTCAGCCGTTGCTTGTTGGTCTGAAAGACCAACTTCTGATTGGACCCCGTCTCGATGACAATCCACCGACGACTCAAATCGCGTTCCCCCTCCGACCGGACACTGCGGACTTACCGTAGTGGACCAAGCAGCACTCGGATGTCGTTCAATCGATGGACCCTGCGGCAGGCCAGCGGAGCAAGCAAAACAGGCGGAAACACCTTACGAGACGCCCGGCTACTACATCGTCAATCCCGATCATTCCCCCGACCCGTCAATGCGAAGCACCAGCCGGTTTCCGAACTCCTCACAGCCATTCCACACATGTCGTTGTAAGACAACACGTACGAGATGTCGAGATGGTCTCTTGCTGAACTCGATCGTCGGCGCTACGAAGCTCTCAGGATGCGGTTCACCATCGGACTGAACTCCGTTCCGGAACCACTTCTTCAAACTGATTCAGGCGCTCGGCCATTTGTTACGAGGTGATTAATTCAGCCCGACGGGTTGAGGAAGCGCTCTGCGGACGGCACGCGAACCAGTCAGTTCTAACCAAACCCGCCACCTTACAGCCTCCACAGGTGCAGCTCCGTTTCATCCCTTCGGCAACAGACCACATCTAACATCGCGCCGTAGTACACGTGGCGGCAGATCCGGAACGTTTCAATTCGCCCTTCGGCGAGACCCCACACCTGACGCAGCGACCACCACCGACTACCTGTCGGGCGTGCCGTTTCAATTCGCCCTTCGGCGAGACCCAACACCTGACGCTGGAAAAGTTGACCGGACGTGTCAAGGCCCTGGAGTTTCAATTCGCCCTCCGGCGAGACCCAACACCTGACGCCTCCGGTAGTGGAGATCCCTCCCCATTCGCCGGCTCGTTTCAATTCGCCCTCCGGCGAGACCCAACACCTGACCTCTTCGACCTGTTCAAGGCTGAGGGCTTCGGCTTTTGTTTCAATTCGCCCTCCGGCGAGACCCAACACCTGACCCACGACACTGCTGGGTGCAGGAATCGCTTCGGCGGAGTTTCAATTCGCCCTCCGGCGAGACCCCACACCTGACCTTTCCGCGGACGAAATGACCATCGCCGATGCGAGCGTTTCAATTCGCCCTTCGGCGAGACCCCACACCTGACGGCATCTACATCCTCATCACCGCTACCGCACCTGGAAGCGTTTCAATTCGCCCTTCGGCGAGACCTCACATCGGACGACACCAAGCAACCAGAAATGATCGTGCGGTTCAAGCAGGTTTCAATTCGCCCTTCGGCGAGACCTCACATCGGACTCGGAACGTTGTTCAGAACAGCCGCAGCAATGTGATGTTTCAATTCGCCCTTCGGCGAGACCTCACATCGGACGGCTGGGGGCGAGTCCTAACGAAGATCGCTTGATGTGAAGTTTCAATTCGCCCTTCGGCGAGACCTCACATCGGACCCTACCCAAAAAGGACGGCTCTTGACCAGCGTCGGTATACGGCATCTGCACACCAGCACCTCTGGAAAGCTCTGCACGCGTGCCGGCACTAGCGCGAGACGCTGTTTCCGGAGCTCAGAGCGGTACACACCAGACGCCGCAACCGGCACTCCGCTCGCCCCCCTCGTCTTCCCCTCGTCGTATTACGCACGACAGTCACAGAGCCGAACACCCGGATCCCAGCAGCGCAACGTCACTTGAGCACAATATCCGCAGGTGGCAGTGCGTCAGGTGTGGGTCCGAATGGGCTGGCGTACCGCTTGTACACGAGCGCCCTCGTCTCCGGCCTGCTGCGCGAGCTGTCCGCCCACCTCACCCGGGGCATGACGCGTCGCGAAAAGAAGTACGTGTACGGAATTTTCGGCCGACGCGGCTGTCCTGGTCGTCGATAGCTGCACGTTCGGTTCACTGTCGTCCCGAGCATCAGCCCCAACTGGAGGCGGCACAGAACCTGGGGTGATTCATCTAGCGCCATAAAGAACCGCGGGGCCATCTCGTCGACGCCACCCGCACCGACGCCGAAGCAACCCGCACAACCCGTCACGAAGCACCTCACCACCGGGCCACCTCGCATCGCCGCACAACCGCAGCCCGACGCCACTGCTTAGTGCATCGGCCTCGATCCGACAGGATCAGATGACAGCCGGGTCGGGCACAGATGACACCGGCTTCGAGGGTGCGAGACAGAACTGCACCTTGCCTTCGCCGAGCCACGACGAGAGCGCGCGGTCTGCACGAGCATGAACAAACAGTCCCTCCGACCGTTCATGCCCCGAAACCGGTATCGCAGCCCGACTGACAGCAACTAGCAGCCAAACATGTTGCTATGGAGCATAATTGGCACTTCCGTTCCGACCTGCAGCAACGGCCGGAGTACTACCGTCACAGCATGAGTAACACCAGGTCGCTGGCGCGGACGATCGGCGTCGTAGCTGCCGCCCTTGTCATCCCGCTCGTCCTCGGTTCGACTGTCGTGGCATCGTCGTCTCCGATGACATCGCGAACTCAACAGATCTCCTCGGCACCTCTGCGTCTGGGCATCATCAATCCCAACGGTCCCTCCGCCACATGGGAGTTGGAGCAGATCGAATCCGTTCTCGGCGAGCGTGCCTCGCTCGCCGTGATCTACAAGGACTTCGCACAGCCCGCTCCCATCGCCGAGCTCGACGCCGCCGATGCACGCGGGTCGACGACTCTGCTGACGTGGGAGCCGTGGGCTGCGGGCGCGGGCGTCGTGCAGCCCGATTTCCAGTCCTCGGATATCACCGCGGGCCGGTACGACGCCTACATCATTGAATGGGCTCGGTCACTGGCCAATTGGGGCAAGCCGGTGATGCTTCGGTACGCGCACGAGATGAACGGCAATTGGTATCCGTGGGCAGATCGGGTCAACGGCAACACCGACGGCGACTACGTGAGCGCGTATCGCCACGTTCACGATCTCTTCACTGCAGCCGGCGCGTCCAACGTCGAATGGGTGTGGAATCCCAACGTGCCCAATGCCGTTCCCATGTCGGTGGTCTACCCCGGCAGCCAGTACGTCGATGTGGTGGGGCTCGACGGGTACAACTGGGGAACCAGTCAGTCATGGAGCGTGTGGCAGACCCCGGATCAGCTCTTCGGCAACGGACTGGCGCAGGTGCGGGCCCTCGCTCCGGGCAAGCCCATCGTCGTCGGCGAGGTCGCGTCCGCCGAGGCCGGTGGGTCCAAGCCTGCCTGGATCACCCGGTTGATCGAGTACCTGGCCGCGCAGCCGGACGTCACCGGGTTCCTGTGGTTCGACATGAACAAGGAAGTGGATTGGCGCATAGACAGCAGTCCCGCCTCCGCTGCCGCCTTGGCATCGGCTCTCGCCGCACGGCCCAGGAGCTGACTACCAGGCAGACAGCGCGGCCGATGCTGCGTCGAGTGCGGCCGGCGAGCTGTCGAGACGCCAGTTCGCCTCACCCTCTTTGTCGAAATCGAACCACAGCAGTCCGCTGACCGAGGTTGCTTCCAGGTACTCGAACAGGTCGGTGATCCAGGCGGGCTTGTCACCCAGCCGGTCTCCGGTTCCGGTTTCGTAGATCCAGACCGGCTTGCCCGGCGCAACGGCGTTCGCTGTCTGGAGTGCCCCGCCGAAGACCTCGTCCGGCGTCTGCCACGACGTCGCCTCGCCGCCTCCGTTGTATCCGTCGATGCCGATCACATCGACGTACATGTCGCCGGGGTACGACGCCTCGGCGGTGGGCAGTCCCTCCGCGCGGCCACTGCTGCCGTCGAAGGACCACACC
Source organism: Rhodococcus sp. 14-2483-1-2 (assembly GCF_002259405.1). Classification (GTDB taxonomy): domain Bacteria; phylum Actinomycetota; class Actinomycetes; order Mycobacteriales; family Mycobacteriaceae; genus Rhodococcoides. The sequence goes on from NZ_NPFW01000007.1 coordinate 371,579, forward strand.
CATTGCACCTTGTTGGCACCGGTGCGCATGAAGATGTCGTGAACGCGCCGATAGGCCATGAGGTAGTCGTCAGCGGTACTTCGCGAATCGTCGACCGACCACGGATACCAGGTTCCGTTCATTTCGTGTGCGAAGCGAAGTTGCATGGGCTGATCGAATTGCGCTGCTGCTTCGGCCCATTGGGTGATGTATGCATCGAACTCGCCGGACGCAATGCGGGACGGTGAATAGTTGCCCTGATACTCGCCGGCGTTCGGATCCCACGGCTCCCAGGTAACGGCGGGAATCGCGCCTCGGTTGTGAATCTCGTACAGGGTGCCCACCGGTAGCGGACGCTGCCACGCCCATGCCTCGAAGAAGTTGACCACCTGGGGCTCTCTCCCCAGCTCCGCACCGGTGGCGAAAGCCGATCTCACTCCGGCATTTTCGCCGTCCGAGGATAAACCGAACGTGCGCGCAGGGCGGTCGGGCGCTGACGAGCAGCCACCGACCGCGACCGACAGCACAGTGATGAGCGTGAGCAACGACGTCCGAAAGCGGGTCATAAGGATTCCCAGGTTAGATCAAACGACGGACAGTCCGAAAACAGCGACACAAGCAATCTCGAGGTATGTTTTGGTGGTCGGGGGACACCAGGTCAATGACGACCCCATTCCATCTTCACTGCCGCGCTCGTGAGCCGATTGGTCGTCATGACGTCTATCTTCCAGAGCCATACTGTGCGCTTCGCTCCACCGGATTCGAGTGAACTTCCATCTCCACCAACGGATATCGAGCGCGACTCGTACCTGCAGAGTGAGCACCGTTGGATTCCGCTGGCGTCGAGTTTCGGCGGTTTTCTCACCACGGTCAGCCTGCTGTACCTGGTTCAGGGGCAGGCGTGGGCAATTCCGTTGCTCGTGCCACTCGCCATCACGACGGCCGCGATGATCCTCTCGTTGCTGACCTCCGTGCAGCCGCGCCGCGACACCTTGGCCGGCCACCGAGAGCGAGTACGTGCGTATCTGCCCGTGCACTACCCGAGCGTCGATGTGTTCCTGCCGAGCGCGGGCGAAGACATCACTGTGTTGCACAACACTTTCTGGCATGTGAGTCGGCTCCATTGGAGTGGCGAGCTGACCGTCTACGTGCTCGACGATTCCGATCGGGACAGCGTTCGAGACTTGGCCGATGCCTTCGGCTACGAGTATCGCGTCCGGCCCAATCGTGGATATCTGAAGAAGGCAGGCAATCTGCGATTCGGGTTCGACGAGTCCCACGGGGACTTCATCACGATTCTCGACGCAGATTTCGTACCGCGGCCGGACTATCTGTACCAACTCATGCCGTACACCACCGAAGAGGACGTGGCCATCGTGCAGAGTCCGCAGTACTTCGACACCACGCTGCGGATGAAGTGGATGGAGTACTCGGCAGGGGCGACGCAGGTGCTGTTCTACCGCTGGATTCAAGCGGCGCGAGATCGAAGCGACGCGTCGATCTGCGTCGGTACCTGCGCGATCTATCGGCGCAGCGCACTCGAGGTCGGCGGCGGCTTCTCGGCCATCGAACACAGCGAGGACGTCTACACCGGTGTCGATCTCATGCGGGTCGGATACCGAACTCGGTACGTGCCGGTGGTCGTATCGAAAGGACTGTGCCCGGAGACGCTCGATCAGTTCTCCAATCAGCAGTACCGCTGGGCGAACGGCTCGATGAGTCTGCTCAAGTCCCGCGATTTCCATGCGGTGAAATTCTCACTGCGCCAACGCCTGTGCTTCTGGTCCGGCTTCATGTACTACATCGACACGGCGATCAACATCTATGCCATCGCGCTGCCGCCGATTCTGATGGCCTTCCTCGCCCCCGAGGACGTGTCCATCAACAACTACCTGTTCGTGTTCCTGGCCATGGTGGTGCGCATCGCCATCGTCCCCGTCGTCACCATGGGTCGCGAGAGCGCCATCGGGCTCGACCGCGTGCAGACGTTCTATTCCTACATCCATTCCGTGGCGGTGTTCGATGTCCTCCGGGGTCGCACGGACGCGTGGCAGGCGACAGGAATCAAGACCCGCTCCACCACCGCTCTGCGCGTCAAACGTCTGATGACCACATGGCTGGTGCTCGTCCAGGTGGCGATGTGGGTCGGCGTCTTCTGGCGAGCTCCCGAATACGGCTGGTCGAACTACGCACCGATGATCGGGTTCGCCGTCTTCAACCTCGTCGTGGTCTATCCCCTGATGTTCTGGCGTACTGAATTCCCCACCCTCCTCGATCCGATGACGTTGCGGCGAAAACTGTTTCGCTCGGAGATCTCGACCTTCGTGCACCAGATGCCACCCGCTCGCTCCACCCGGCGCACACCCTCGACGCCCCGCAGCTGGCTGACGGCGTCGTGGCCGTGGCTGGTTCTGATGTGCGCGGTGTCCTCGGCTCTGTCGCTTCGGCCCGGTTCCAACACCACCGCCTTCCAGGACGAGGGCCTCTACGTGTTCGTCGGGCACCGGATGATCGAGCACATCACCGACGGCGTCAACGTCACGGAATATCCGGGTGCCTACTTCTCCGGCGCCCCGGGCCTGTTCCCGATCCTCGCTGCAGCAGCCGATTCCGTCGGCGGCCTCGAGGCAGCACGCATGGTCAGCATGGTGTTCGTCTGGGTTGCGATCGTCGCGACGTACGGCGTGGGCAGCCAGCTGTTCGGCCGGCTCGCGGGCCTGCTCGGTGCCGCGGTCTTCCTGCTGTGCGGCTCGGTGATCTTCCTGTCTCACATGGCGACCTTCGATGCGATGGCCATGAGTCTGGTCGCCGTCGCCCTGTGGCTCACAGTGCGCAGTGCGCAACAGGATTCATTGCTCTGGGCTCCGATCATCGGTGCGGTACTGGCCCTGGCATTTCTCACCAAGTACGCCACTGCGGTCTACCTCCCCGGTATCGCGGTGATCGGAATGCTGCTGACGTGGAACAAGATTCGGTGGGGAGCCGTCCGGCAGGCTCTGTTGATCGTATTGTCGGCCGTCGCGATCTCCTTCTTCGTTCTGGTGTTCTGGGCTCAGGATCTGGTGCCCGGAATCGTCTCAACCACCACCAACCGCACACCGATCTCTCCGGCCTCGGCGTCGCTGCTGCTCACCAACGCTGCAATGTGGATCGGGGTGATCCTGATCCTGGCGGTGTTCGGCGCTGCCCTCCAGTGGCGTCGCTGGCCGCTGGTCCTGACGTTGTTGGCGTTCAGCGTCATCGGGCCCGCGCAGCAGATTCGCATCGGCGAGGAAACGTCGCTGTCCAAGCACGTCGCATTCGGCATGGTGTTCGCGGCCCCACTCGCGGGGTACCTGCTCGGCTGGTTCATCGCTCGCTCGAGGTGGTTCGGGGTTCCGTTCGCGGTCGCTGCGCTGTCGATGCAGCTGGTCCTGGGCTGGACTCAATCACAGGAGTTCCTCACCTCGTGGGTCGACGACACCGCGGTGGTGGAGGCCCTACGTGAGGAGATCGCCGTCTCGCCGAACAAAGCCATCCTCGGTGAGGAACCGTCGGCGCAGCGCTACGCCCTGCGCGGTGAGGTGGAACCGATCCTGTGGACGGACACGTTCAGCCTGAACTACGGAAACAAGAACGGCATGAACGCATACCGCGAAGCTATCGACCAATCACATTTCGGCACGATCTATTTGAGTCTGAACACCGACAACGGACGAGCGATCAATCAGTATCTGACCACCGGAGACACGCCGTATCGCCTCTCGAACAAGGTGCCCTTCACGCGTCAGGGCGAGTTCGCGGGGTACTACCTGATCTGGACCCCGAAGGTGTTGGCGCGATGACAATCACCTACTCGGACGTCCTGGTGTGCATCCCGACCTACAACGAATCCGCCAATCTGGTCCCGCTCGTGCGTCGGGCATTGGATTCCGTTGCCGGTGCCACGATTCTCGTCATCGACGATTCCAGTCCCGACGGCACCGGGGACATCGCGGATGCTCTGGCGGCCGAGCATCCGGACGTGCGAGTCCTGCATCGGCCCGCCAAATCGGGTCTGGCCACCGCGTACCTCGATGCGTTCCGATACGGCCTCGAGGACGGATTCACTCGACTGGTGGAGATGGACGCAGACGGCAGTCACCCTCCTGAGCGATTGCCCGCGATGATCGCGGCCTCCTACGCTCCGGAGGTCGGCCTCGTCATCGGATCCCGTTACGTGCCCGGCGGGCGTACCGAGGGGTGGCCCCTGAGCCGAAAGATCCTCTCGAAAGCCGGAAACACGTACGTGCGCATGCTCACGCCGTTGACTGTGCGAGACGCCACCGCGGGCTATCGAGTTTTCACGGCTGACGTGCTTCGAGTCATGGACCTCGATTCCGTGACCTCGCGCGGATACAGCTTCCAGATCGAAATGGCATTGTTGGTGGCCGGTACCGGGAAGAAGATCAGCGAAGTTCCCATCACTTTCCGCGAACGAGAATCCGGTACCAGCAAGATGAGCCGCGCCGTCGTCCTCGAAGCACTGTGGAAAACAACGATCTGGGGATGGCGGAAAAGATCGGTTCAGCAAACAGCACACACGACGGAAGCCGAAATCCGATAACCGCACGTATTCATATCTGGCGGTTAGAGCGGCGAAAGAAGAACGATATGTAACACATTCGTGCATGATGTAGCGATGACTACCAGCGTCTTGGCCGCTTCGGAGTCGGGTGTGTCCGCAATTGCGGTGTGGACCTTGATCGTCGTCGTCATCGCTGCGCTCGGTGCTGCGTGGGCGGCGACGAGTGTTCGACGGGTAGGCGCGAACGAGGATGTGATGTCGCGGGAGTTGGCGGCATTGCACACCGCCGTCGATCGTCAGGTGCGTCAGGCCAGCGACAACGACTCGTGGAATCGCGACCAGGTGACCGCGCGTTACCAGGAGCTACTCTTCGCGCTGTCGAACGTCGATCGGGTTGTGGCCGAGAAGATTTCGGCAGCAGTGGTCTCGACGCCGGTCGGTGACCTCGAAGCTGCGAAGCGGGCATTGGACAAGGCCTACGACCAGCTGAATCTGGCGCTCACTGCCGCATTGGTGGTGGCGCGCAGACGCGTCCATCCGTTGGCGTTGGAGTTGTCGACGGGCATCGATCGTCGGGTGTTCGCTCCACTGGCTCCCGAAACCGGAATCCCCGCTCCGGCCCACGAACGTCTGCAGAGCGAGCACGCGTACATCACCAGAATGCATTCGTTGCTGCTAAAGGCGATGCGCGCCGATCTGGGTCTGCTCGATCCTAGCGCCGAGGCGACACTGATCTTCACGACGAAGGAAGTGGAATCCGGTGTGCTGGCGGATCGATCGACAGCCGCCGGCCGTAGCGCTGTGCAGCTGATCGATCTGCTCGAGGATTTCGGTGTGATGCCGTTGCTCGGCGCCGAGGAAAACTTCGTGATGTCCGATGCATTGCTGGTCCAGTGCGAGGAGCTCTACAGCGCGGTGAGCCCGAACTTCGAGGCGGTTCTGCGCCACATCGGCGACGAGATCCATCTCGCGATTCGTCCCGACCTCACCGACGAGCGCCTCGAGGAAATCTACGAAATAGCGGTACGACTGGTCGAAGCAGGATTGCGCGGAACCATCCACCGCAGAGACGGATTGGACGGCAGCAGCCTGTTCCTCATCGATCCGACCCACAAGGCGGGAATGGATCGGGTGTAGCGATGCGCGTGCGCCCGAGTACGCCGGTCAGTCCTCCGATCGCTTCAGGACTGCAATGCAGGTCAGAAACAGAATCTTGACATCGAGCCAGATGGACCAGTTCTCGATGTAGTAGTTGTCCCATTCCGCGCGATCCGCGATGGGGGTCTGGCCCCGCAGCCCGTGCACCTGAGCCCATCCGGTGAGACCTGCTTGCACGCGATGCCGCTCTCCGTAGCGTCTGATCTGCGCAGCGAACAGGTCTACGTATTCCGGGCGTTCAGGACGGGGTCCGACCAGGCTCATGTCGCCGCGAAGGACATTGATGAGCTGAGGAAGCTCGTCGAGTGAGGTCTGCCGCATGATCTTGCCGATCTTGGTGCGTCGGTCCACGCCTTCCACTCCGCCGGGTGCTGCCCCCTCGGCCGGAACGAAATCGACATCGGAGTCTCGCGGTGGGCGCATCGATCGGAATTTCAAGCAGTCGAAGGGGACCCCATCGCGGCCGATTCGCTCTTGTGCGAAAAAGATGGGGCCTGGGGAGCTCAACCGTACGAGCACCGTGAGCAGAAGGAAGACCGGCGACAGAAGAAGTAGACCCGTTCCCGCGCCGAGCCTGTCCAGTACGCCCTTGAGAACGAACTGCCACCCTCTCGGATCGACATGATGCAAGACCATCAAGGGCAACCCTCCGAGATGCTCGATATGAGCGTGCACGCCGACGGTGTCGAACATGCGAGGCACGAGCCAGACGCGAGTTCCGGCGTTTTGTGCTGCACGGATCGCTGCCACCACCTCTTCATGAGGAGCGGAAGCGAACGCAAACACAACTTCTTCCACCCGATGCACTCGGACGATCCGAGCCAGGTCGCTGAGTGTCCCGAGATTCGAGAGTTCCTGGTGCACTGCAGGATTTACGTCGGAGACGGAGTCGATCGTCCCGATGGGATTCATCCCGTATTCGGAAAACTGATTCATTCTGTGCGCCAGTTGCTCTGATACGGGACCGCTACCGACGATGAGGGTGGGCGCACTCGCGTGGTGTCTCACTCGAAACCAGCGCTCTATCCACGCACGGGCCAGACACGCGATCGCGAGTGCGCCTGCTGCGCACAGCCAGACTCGAATCATGACCGGGCCTGGGGCATAGGACGGCTCCGTTGCCAGAATCAGGGCGAGCGTGATCAGAGTCGCAAAGGCCACGGCGGATTGAACCGGTCCGATTTCATCGATGAAATTGCGTCGAAGCCCTCGTCGGTAGAGCTTTCGCGAGGCAAGGAGCACAAGGAGCGTGGGCACGAAGAGCCATGGGTGCCAACCCAACGCTGCGGCGCTGCCGGGCCGCAAGTGAAGACCTTCGGCTACGGCGATGACTGCGGCGATCACATCGAGAACAACGGCGGCGATGGGGCTGACCGGGTCGATACGAATTCGATCGGATACGTTCCTCCCGAAACGCACCTTCACCGAGTGCGGCGTTGTCGATCTCGTCATCGCTGTTCCGTGAGAATTCGGCACGATGCACGGTCCTTCCGATCTTCATGCCAGCCGAGCGCTCGAGCCGTTCGGCATTCGACATTTCGAAACACCAAACATTTATCACTCTCCACGGGTTTTCGGCGACCAACGGCAGTATTGCCATCACCGAAAAACAAACTGCTAGAAGGGAATTCTCTGACGAATGAGCCACGCGATGTCTTCGAGGGTCTTCACGTGACCGGCAGTCCATTTGCGCGGCCGGTAGTCCCACACATCCAGTATCCCGACGGTGAAACCTGCTTCGGACTTGATCGGCGCTGCCATGTATGCGACCAGATCGGACGTCGCGTGATCCCTCAGTAGCGCATGCTCTCTGATATCGGGGGCCACCAGCGTTTCTCCGGTTTCCACAACGACACGACACGCAGACCGTTCCACCGCTACGGTCTGCGGCTGCGCTGCTGTTCCCGTGGTTCCAACGCTGGCTTTGATGAATTGCGTTCGATCGTCGACGAACGAGATCGACGCTCCTTGCGCTCCCATCGCTCGCAATGTCATCCGCGCCAGTTTGTCGAACTGCTCGTCACGAGCACTGCCGATCATCCCCGTGGCTCGCACGGCGGCGACCCTGTCCACATCGTCGATGAGCAAGTGCGTCCGCTGGGGAGACGTCGAATCGAGATCGGACAACTCGATGCTCTCGGATTCGAAGCTACGGGCGTCCGCCAGCACGGCGGCCACCTCCGGCGAGGACTCTCGTTCGAGTTCCGTGACGAGCCGAGTGATGATCGCCCGACGTGCATAGGTATTGAGGGACTCGCCGGCCTTGTCGGCATGCTGCGTCAACAGTGCGTTGATTCGATCTCCGAAACCGGTTTTTCCTAATTCCACACGCCGGACGTTAGTTGACTGTGCACTGCTCCGACTAGTGCTCGACCGATAATGCCCACTGTCTTTGCAGGAGAATCGTCGCTCGATCGCCGGTGAAGATCACGTAGCGCGAGCGCTCCGAGTCGGACGTGCGTCGACCGTACGTACAGGGCACCCGCCAGGAAACGTGCCGAGTTGGGCAACATCGAACCCGTCCGAATAGGACCGCATACGTTGCGAGTCGGCGTTGCGTCGCTGCGTGAGGCGAGCAGGAAACAGTCGCAGAGCATGTCCTCGCGCACGCATCGCAGCGGTGACGAGCCGTTCCAACGCGGCGGGAGGATGGTTGTAGCCCAGGGCATTTCGCAGCGGTGCGTCCATGAGACCGAGGCTCACCGCTCGAACGATCCCCTTCGGGACAGGTGAGATGAACGAGGCGAGTAGGTCCAAGGTGGCGTCGGCGACGCGTCGAGCCCCGGGATCGAAGGCGAAATACTCCGCTTCGTAGTTGTCCATCAACTGCGCGAAGCCCTCGAACGAGTCGGGCATGTCCGAGATCCCCATGTGCTTGCCCAGAGTTCGGAAATATCTGACCGATGCTCGTACTTCGACGTCGGACATAGACCGCTTACCCCATCTGGATATCCAGCGCTGCGGTACCACGACGAAAGTCGCGAGCACGTAGAGCATCTCGTGATTGGGTATGTCGTAACTTCGATGCATCTGATTGATCCGGCGAATCGCAGCACGACCCTGCTCGTCGTCGAAGCCGCGCAGGAACGGCACCTCGAGAAGCAGCACCGTGTCGTCGTAACGCTTCTGAGTGGCACCGGTGAATGCACCGGTCTCGTCGAGCAGTTTGCCGATGCCGGGTACTGCGAAGGTCCTGAACAGCGCAAAAGACAACGCCTGAGTGATGTCCCACGGGAACTCGTGCACAGCCAGGTTCCGATAGATCTGCACGAAGTCGGTGTCCGGGTCGAGTGATTCGTTGACACGCCTCCAGTGGTCTCTGGGAACCCCGCCGAACCGCTGTTCTCGCACTGTGATCGCTGTCATACTCTCAAACTAGAATGCCCGCTCTAATTTGGCAAGCCCTATAAGCCGACTAGCATGGGATCGTGCGCACGCCCGTGCAGTCCCGAAGCGAAGGATCCACTGCGCGAATGGTGGCAGCCACCATCGAGTTGCTGCACGAAGGTGGATTACAGGCGGTAACGATTGCTGCCGTCGCCCAGCGATACGGCGGATCCAACGGGTCCATCTACCACCGTTTCGGAGATCGAACCGGCCTGCTGATGGCAGCCCAGGAAGATGTTCTGACTCGCATCGAGCGCGCTGCTGCAGCGGCATTTTCAGCCGCCGAACAAGAACCCGACGATGACCGAGCTGTCCGGCTGCTCGCCGACGCCGCGCTCGCGGTGTTCTCGGAACACCGGGGTGCGATGCGCGCCTTCTTCATCCAGTCCCGCAACACGACCGACGGAGAGTTGTTCTCCGCGCGAATAGTTCGCACGAACCACCAACTGGCCGACACCGTGACCGGCTGGTTGTCGGCAAGGTTCGGAACGAGCAACGCCGATGCCGAGGCCACCTGGAGAATCCTGTTCGCCATCGGCGCATCCCAGGCCGTGTTCGACGATCGAGACCTGTCCGCTCGCTCCACCAGCGAGAGCGAACTGTCCGACGCACTTGCCCGGGCAGTGTCGGCGGTCGCGCGACGCGCCTAGTGTGCGGTCCCGTTCGAGCGACGACGAACGAGCACCAACGCAGTTCCGATGAGCAAACCCACTGCAGCACCCCACGCCAGGTACACGACGGTGTTCGGGCTGATCGGCGCATCCGACACCTCGGCCTGACTGACCATCTTCAACATAACCGAGGGCGGCTCGCCATTCCCTGGAGCGTTGAGGTCGGCAACTAATGCACTCAGTTCTCTGGCAATGGTGTCCGCGATGTCGCGCGCGAGCTCCGGCGAGGTATCGGTCGCGACGATGTCGAACACAACAGTGTCTGGCGAGTAAGTCATCGTCACCTTGTCGGCCAACTCCGCCGGAGTGAGATCGAGCGCCAGATCGGCGATCACTGTCGAGGCCAGAGCCTCGTTGGCGACCAATCCCGCATACGCCGGAATCGCCTGTTGCGAGAACAGGTTGCCCTCGTACACATCAGGACTGTAAGTCGACCCCGAGGTGGAGACGAACATCTGAGTGCGCGATTCGTACACCGGTGTGATCAGCGAGGTAATCCCGAACGCCGTCGCCATCGACAGCGCGATGGATACGGCGACGATGCGCCAGCCCGCCCTCATCGTCCTTCCGAATCCTCGCACCGCCACCTCCAGCCTTCTTGTTCGTCTCGGTGTGGCGTATCGGTACTGTACCGCCACACATGACGAATAGATCTCCGACGCAATGCCTTTCACCTATCGTCGACCTTGCCAACGGATGACATTATGGCGGCCTAAGCGTTGGCTGAGGCGAGGGATTGGAGATAGTCCCAGAGTGCGCGTTCGCGGGCAGGGTCGTAGGACTCGTCCGAGGACGGAACTTCACGAGTTCGGTCGATGTAGGCACCGGACGGTGCGGCGACGGTGCCGACGATGGCGTCGGCCAATTTTCGCCCGGCGGTGGAGATTCGGTCGGCGAACGGCGTGAGCGCCAACATCGGCAGGATCCACCGGTTCACGAACTGGTCACGCCTGCTGGCTTCCCTGGCCAATCCTGTGCCGGGAACGAGACTCGGGTTGTACGAGACGATGTCGACGCCGTCCGGCAATCTGCGTGCCCATTCGTGCACGAGGTAAATGGCACCGAGTTTGCTGGTGGAGTAGGCCATCCGCCCGGCCGTCACCGTTTTGGGCTCGGGAAACGCGGAGCGGCGTGCGATGGCCTCCGGGGACGTCCACTGCGGTGCGGGCACCAATCCGCCGGTATGTCGGAAATCGCCGAAGTGGGTGTCGCTGACCGTGATCACGACACGTGCCGGCGCGACGAACCGATGTCGAAGCAGGTCGATCAACAGATGGTTGGCGTAGATGTTCACTGCGAATGTGGTCTCGAGTCCGTCGCCGGTGACGTGGACGTTGTCGACGAACTGCACTCCTGCGTTGCCCGCGAACCCCTGCAGCGGCGGGATAGTCCCGTCGTCGACGAGCTGCAGGATGCGCGCGGCACCGGCCCGGATGCTCGCCACATCGGCGAGATCGGTGTCGATGACAGTGACGTGATCGGAGATGGCGCGTAACCGATCGGCGAATCCCGCCGGGCCTGCGCCCCGGGCCAGGATCACCAGGTGCAGGTCGCGATCTCGACGAAGTAGTTCCTGGGCAGCGATGAGCCCGATGCCGCGTGTAGCTCCTGTCATGACCATGCTGCGCATCGGACGACCTTTCATTTGAGTTGACGTTGTCTACTCAGTAGACCGAATTCAGTGAACGCTGTCAACTGATAGATTCGGTGGCGTGACGAAGCGAGCGGAAAGTGCGGCGCAGACACGGCAGGCACTTCTTCGTGCGGCCGCTGAGTTGCTGGATCTGGGCGGGCCGGATGTGGTGACGCTCCGAGCGGTCGGAGATGGCGCAGGAGTGTCACGATCGGCGGCCTACCGGCATTTCGTGGACAAGAATGCACTGCTGATGGCGCTCGCCACCGACGCGTGGATGCTTCTGGCCGACTCGCTCGAGGCGATCGTCGCCGACGGCGAAAAGAGTGCCGATGACGCGATTTTCACAGCGCTGGCAGCGTTGTCCGACTTGGGTGGCGCGCGACCCCACCTCTACCGATTGATGTTCACCGGGCCGGCGGCGTCACCGGCGTCGGTGTCTGCGATCTCGGCGGCCGAGCGGGCACAGGACGCCTTCATCGACTTGGTGAGTCGAGTCTCTGGCGAATCGAGAGCACGACCGATTGCCGGGGTGTTGTTGGCCGCTGCACACGGACTCACCGATCTCGATGTCGGTGGTCACCTGCCGGCAGACAAGTGGGGTGCCGACCGCGCCCATCTCACGCGCCTACTGGTCACGATGATCCCACACGACGGCGAGCTTCGCGAGAACGGCAACCACGCTTAGCCTTTCGCCGCCCGCCCTACCGCCCTACCGCCCTACCGACGGACGTCCTGTCACACAGATCTGTCGGATGCTCGCGGGATCCGTTGAGGGATTGCCATCGGCGCTAGCGGGCGTTCCACGAAAAGCTCTGGGCGATCGTGATGAACATGATCGCCCAGGATTCATTTCCTCAGACCGGGGTTTTCGATGCCATTCCTGGGTAAGTCGCCGGGTGCCTCGGGGCGACGTGCCCGAGAGTACGGCGCAGCAGCAGGGGCTGCGGTACGTACGGTTGCGCTCGGTGCAGCTGCTCCAGCCTGGGTGGATCCGGAGTGCACCGACGCCGGTTGTGGCGCAACAGGTGCCGCGGCAGGAGTAGGTGGAACAACCGGAGGAGCCGGCGTTGCGACCGGTGCCTGCGGCGCGGGAACCGGCGGTGCCGTCTGCCGCGGCAGGCTGGCATCGGCCGAGTAGTTGTACGAGTAGCTGTACATGTCGCCCTTCTTCGAAGGCGTCAATGCCAGCACCACACCCAGGACGTGAGCCCCGATCGTTTCGAGGTTGCCGATGGCCCTATACAACTCGTTGCTCTTGGTGTGTCCGTAGCGAGTTACCAGAAGCGCGCCGTCGCTGTGAGTGGTGAGTACGGCCGAGTCGGTGACCGGCAACAGCGGAGCGCCGTCGACGATGACGTAATCGAACTTGGAGCGTAGCTCGACCATCAGTGCGCGAGACGCTTCCGACCCCAACAGCTCGGATGGGTTCGGCGGCAGCGGGCCGGACGCCAAGGCCTGCAGACCCTCGTATCTGGTCGGCTGCAGCACTTCGTCCACCTTGGCCTGTCCTGCGAGGACGGTGCTCAGACCGACCGAACCGATGAGACCCATGTACTTCGAGATGCGGGGACGACGCAGATCGCCCTCGACCAGAACGACGTGGTGACCGGCCTCGGCAAGCGAGATGGCGAGATTGACCGCAGTAGTCGTCTTCCCCTCGCTGGGAATGGCGCTGGTGACGACGATGACGCGCGGCGGGTGATCGACCTCGAGGAATTGCAGGTTGGTGCGGAGCTCACGGAACGCTTCGGCGCTGGAGGACTGGGCAAGATCCTGGAAGTCGACGGCCGGATGAGTCTTGCGCTCCTTGTCGAACGGAATGGTGCCCACCAACGCCTTGCCGGAGATCGACTCGATCTCACGACGATTTTTGATCGTATTGTCCAACCGGTCGCGAATGAAAGCCAAAGCGACGCCCAGCAGTAGACCGACCGCTGCACCAAGAGCAAGGTTCTGCGTCGTATTGGGGCTTACCGGGGTCGACGCTGCATTTGCTTCTTGGAAAGTCTTCACTCCGGCAGACGGCACACCACCGTCTTCAGGGGTCTCGAGCTCGCGAACCTGGCTCATTAGTTCAGAGGCCGTGGCATTGGCAATGTCCCTAGCGAGCGCTGGGGACGGGTCGGTAGCCGTGATATTAAAAAGGACCGTGTCCGGCGTAGACGATGCCTTCACCTTGCTAGCCAGTTGAGCGGGGCTCATGTTGAGGCCGAGCACATCCAACACTCGCGCGGCCAGGGCCTCGCTACTCACCAGTTCCGAGTACGAGGTGACGAGCTGCTGGGACGCCAGATTCCCCTGGTATGTCTCACTTACCGAGGTCCCCCCCGATGTTGACACGAACATTCTCGCACTGGACTCATATTGCGGAGTAGTCAGCAGTGAAGCGCCCAAAGCCCCAAGGATCGCAACCACCACGGTGCCGGCGACGACGATCCACCGCGCCTTCAGGATTTTCAGATAATCCTGTATCTCCATGCTTCGAGCTCCTCGTCCGTTTCGCACACTACGCAAAGTGACACCGCGTGGCTCAATCGTTACATAGGTAGTCAGATTCTGTGCACTCAGCGAGTAGCCGCCGACGACCCCGCGACTCATTCGTTTGATATAAGCCCACAATCAAGCGAATCACCCATTGTGACGTATCACCGGCCCACGAAGACTGAATCACACGCAATATTTGAACCAGCAGCCGACTAAGACGCGGTCAGGTGGAACGACTACCAGGCCAAACCGGTTAAGCCATGACTAACTTCGGTAACGACGAACCAACAACCGTCCCCGCAAGCCACAGGACGTCATGCACGTACCAACAGGGCGTAGAAATCGATAACTGGCACACCGCATCTCTTAGCCCGGCTCATTACCACAGACCAATACCCGACCGTCTGCCAAATATGGAGGGCTGGGCACATCCGAATACACCCAGTCTCATGCGCTGCAGGACACCGCGCCGCAGTGCTTCAACCTCCACGACATCTGTTCACGGGTAGGCACCATCGCCAACGGGTCAGATCTGCAGAACCAACAAAAGTCGTGAATAATCCCCCTGTGATCCCAACTCTTGGCAAGCGCCCGGCACTCAACGGCATACGTGGAATCGCTGTCTTGCTAGTCATCGCACGCCACGCTATGCCGTCCGTCTTCGGTGGGGCCGGAATGATCGGAGTCGGTCTATTCTTCGTATTGAGCGGATTCCTAATCACCACGCTGCTTGTCGAGGAAAACCACGGTCACGGTCGTATATCACTGTCGAACTTCTACCTCCGCCGCGCGCTCCGCCTCTTACCGGCTTTGGTTGCGATGCTGGTCGTAGTTACGATTTATGGATCCGTCTTTACTAGCGGTACAGAGCGAGCGCATATTCTCGCAAGCGTGGGCTTTAGTGTCACATACCTCGCTGGATACGCAGCCTTCCTCGACTATCCGATTATGGATGGCCTTGGACCAATGTGGAGCCTGGCGGTCGAAGAGCAGTTCTATCTAATTTGGCCCTTAATACTCGTCATGATTTTGAGAGGCAACCGCACCATCCCAACCGCACTGCTGGCGGTATCAGGCACTCTGGTGGTTTCGGTCGCCCTGCGGATTTCAAGCTTCACCATCTGGGGACCCGAAATCTATGAACTACCAACTACCTGGTCGGACGGACTGCTGGTCGGATGTGCACTGGCGCTTCTCTGGAAAGCCGGGAAACTAAACCCCGACCGCTTCAGCACCGGAACAGCATGGGCCTGCTGGACGTTGTTGGCGGCTCTCTCACTCTGGCCGGCGATGAAGGACAGCGCCGTAACCTACACGTTTGGACTGACCGTGGGATTTGCGATCGCAGGCTGGGTCGTATTGCTCTCACTCCAAACCGGGCCGACCATTCTTCAAAAGATGCTAACCATTCGACCACTAATCTGGGTTGGAAACCGCTCATACGCGATCTACCTCTGGAACTTCATCCTCATTACGGCCATACCGAATGATGCCCCATTCCGCCAAGGATTTATTGTATTGGCGGTCTTGGCCACTTTTGTAGTCGCCGAAATGTCGTGGCAGCTCGTTGAACACCCAGCCATCGGACTCAAGGGACGTTTTGCAGCACGGAAAGATCGCCGCAACGCGGCGTAAACCATGAAAATCTCGCACATGAACGCACCGGATCACTTCCCAACGAAACAAGCAACAATCTAGACAATTCATCCAGTACCCCGTCGGCATCGTATAGCCCGCCACACTGCACGCAGCCGCCATAACTGGCTCGACCGGACTCCGGTTCCTGGTTTCAGAACTAGCAAAAACATCAACAGACATTCAGCAGAAGTACCGTACAGTAAAGACATGCGAGCCTAGATAAATACCACTTCACCACCAAGAAAGTTGACATGAGTACAGACAAAAAGGCAGCGAACCTAGCCCAGAAACTATTACTATTCTCTCTCGCACTAGTTCTCACTTCGTGTTCATCCCCCAACCCTTCCGAAACTCCCGATATAGACGCGGCTGCCCCCCAATCAGAGTTACAACCGAGCCCATTCACACTCCCGGATCTATCGGACGATAGCACTCCATTCAAAATCGTCCTGCTTGGAGACAACACCTCCAAATTAGACGGCGGCTGGACGAATATTTTCGCAAACTGGCTAAGCACACGTTACGATAGGACTGTTGTTGTCAACGGTATCGAGGACGGAAACGCGACCAGCTACTCCGTTCTAAAGACAATCGGCCAGGGAAGTCGCACACCCATCGAAGTGTGGAATTCTGCTGTGCCGAACTTAACTGTGCAGCAATTCGCAGAGAGGCTAAACGTTATGCTGCCGTTTGATACTGGAGCTTCCCCGGATCTAATAATCTTCAGCCAAGGGCACAACTCGGGGACAAGGTCGCTCGCACGAACCGCTATTCCTGTCCTTAAATCGATGCGTGCAACCTACCCGCAATCAGCAATCATCGCCGTTCTGCAAAACCCGTGGCTTGCGCAATCGGACTCGCAAAACACGAATAGTCTGAATATACAAGACCTAAGAACGTCCGCCAAGAACTCTGGGTTTGCGACTATTGACGTCTACAGCGCATTCCGAAACGACGCTAGGCCGCTGGAAACACTTTTAGATACCGGAGGAACTTTTCCCAGCGCCGACGGATACATCCTGTGGGCTCAGGTAATGGAGTCCGAACTTCAGTGAGTCTCCACCGCGAAAGGTAGGCCAGACTCCTTATTTCGAAGCAAAACAAATGAGAGAATGAGACAGACTAGAACCTTCATCGCCGCCAAAATGCATATCGCAACCACTAGACCGTAAACATCGAAGAAAACCACTCCGACAACTTGCACCGCTATATCGATACCAACGACCCCTACGCGTAACCGATGAAGAAGCTTCGGACTAAGCATAAAGCGAGACGCCGAGGTCACCCCTTCCAAAAGCTGACTGGACAAGACCGCCAATCCGACGGGTAAAACAAAATCACGCGCTACCACCAAAGCTGTGTAGTCAGGAAACACGTGTGAAACCCCCAAGGCACCGAAGGCACTTACACCAAGAGTAGACGCAACAAAGATGCTCCAGAGCATAGACCTGCGCGCCAGTTCAGGCCCAGTGCGTAACCTCGCCAACGACTTGATAAAGAGCGGCGAAAGCCCTTGGATAATCATGAATGCAGGCGCGAAGACAAGTGCGTAGCTATATCGAAATCCAGCCGACGCATCACTGTTGGAGAGGAGATATAGCAGCAAGATAGCCAATTGGCCTGACACACCAACGTATAACGCCTCTGCAGCTAACCGCCATGAAAATGCGCTTACATCGAGTGGCGGTCGATACCCTCCAATAGCAGATCTAACTAACAGCGTTCCTCCAATCAGGAGAGTCAGGCACGAGCCCGACCAGATCAAGATCAGAAGGACAGGGGAAACTAAGTTGTGAATTATAAAAAGAACTACGCCCAGCGCGGCGTATGCCAGGGCGAGGACAGCAGCCCAAATATATCGAGAATAAAATATCAGCATCTGGTGAGGTGTATCAGAAAGTATTAGAACTACCCCCAGGGTGATCAATGAGACCAACAACATGCTGTGTACATCAGAGTACAGAATCGTAAGCACTACAAAAGCCGCCAACAAGGATCCTGCGCCTGCCCACTTGGTGGCCGCACGCGTACTGAGTGTCAGTTCGGGGGATATTCCAACACGCGCACCAGCAACGACGCGAGCGTTTATCGCACCAGCCCTCACCACGGCAATTACTATAAAGCACACAGACGTCACTACAGCCAAGGCTGCAAATTCAGAGGTTGACAGAATTATTGAACATAGAATATTAAATAGGAAGAAACCGGCAGACCAACTTGCCTGATCGGCCAAGCGAGTTATGACCTTCTTGGCTGCTTCACCTGTCACTAGCGTCGCCCCGAAGTTCATAACTTCCCGTCACGCGCGGTTCCGAAGGCCAACGGCTTCTGTGAGCAACTCTTCTACCAGAAGCTTAAACCTTCGCTCTGTCCAAACAGCTGCTCGAATTCTGGGAAGTTCTGCCGCCGTCAGGATTGCATCTACAAACGCTGAAGTGTTAGACGATTCTGCGGGAACCGAGCGGCCACTCGCACCAGAAGCATCCAACACAGACGAGGCACCAGTCCTGTCGAAACAAACGACGGGTATCCCTACCGCGGTAGCCTCACCGACTACACCACTAGCACCTTCCCGTGCAGACGGATGAATTAGAACGTCAGCCTCGTTCATATGCTTTAGCACTTCTGGCCTCGGCAGCTTTCCAGCAAATGTTATACGATCAGTCAGGCCGAGCCTATCGACTAGCTCAGGAAGGTAGCTCGGTGTACCCGGAAGCGGCGCCCCGAGGATGGTGAGCATACTCCCATTCAACCGCTCATCTTGCATCGCAGCTATTGCAATCTCAAACCGCTTTCTCGGAATCAGGTGACCAACAGCAAGCAGTCGCAGACCTCGACCGTCGGTCCCCCGACTGACCGACAATGGTAAACCATTGATTTGGTCCTGCAAATCGTCCTTGATTACTACGTTGGGAAACGTTCGCACAGTCTTACCGAAATTACTAAAAAGATCTCTAACCGAGTCGTTTTGAGCTAGAACCAAGTCAATGTTCTTTGAAAAGGATCGTCCGGCGCGACGAGCAAGAAAATCACGAATTCGCTGAAGGCGTTTCTCGCGTCTCGACAACTCAGACGTTGGTTCAACATCGTAGACTGCACTGTTCCCGGACGCTCCCACTGGTCCCCATACCCTGAACGCACTTGGTGGAAGCGCCGATATTGGAGTAGGCAACATCTCGGTTGCGAATGTCACGTGGTGACCGAAGATCACATCCTGCGTCCTCGATAGCTCCTTTATCTGACGCTTTGCTCGCGCGAACCACACCAAGTACTCAAGGCGAGTCAGCTGGGGGTTTCTTTCCAAGAAGGCAAGCGGCCGCGGCATATCAATCCCTACTGCGACGACGGTCGAAATTGCCAATCGCTCAAGTTCGGCCTGTACTCTTATCGCCGACCTCATATTCATAAACGCATGCACCGAACACCCGGAAGCGTCTGCTATCTCGCTGGCGACCTTAATAAAAAGCCATCCAATCCCCGTCTCGCTGCTCATATCTGGATTGGCCGCAAACGCCGACATCACAATCGCGGGCCGGCCACCATCGACCTTAGAGTATGTCATTCTCAGAAGACTTTCTGTTTACTTTGAATCTTAAGGATTTGATTCGGACCTGCTGATTGCTGATCGTGATCGCTGATATTTTCTTCTTGGGCCCCTACCCTCACTGCCACCATTGCGATGTACACCCAGGTGAAGGCGAACCACACTGTATTCGTTGTGGAAGAGCAGATTAACAGAGTCGCAGGTACTACCAGCCCAGACCATCGATTCGCGAATCGATAGACGCATCCATAGATAAGACCAATAAATGCCAGAAACCCTATTATGCCTGAGTCATAAGGGACCGCAGCCCAGACCGAACTTAGATAGGGGGCCCCTGTTCCTGTCGTATCGATCGGATGGTATTGCGAAAATGAATTCGCGCCTGATCCGAAGAGCCATCGCGATATGCCGTCTACGTCGGCTAACGCCATGGAGTAGATGTCGAGTCTGTATGCTCCAGTGCCCTGGCTAACATTAAATATGTTCGATACCCTCCACGCGAAGTCGTCGTCGTTCGGCAGACTTGAATTACCGGAGAACACATACAAACTTCCGAGGAGCGCAGCGATACACATGCCCATAGATTGGCTGATCTTTCCCCGCCTGAAAAAGTCGACTATTGTTAAACAGGATATCAAGGCAAGCGCAATCCACGCCGCGCGCGTACCGCTAAGTAGAACAGCAATAGCGAGAATCAGCACCATGGGGTATTGAAGTCGCATCTTAATGTTTCTATTGGCGAACATAACAGCCAACCAGCCTACGCACTGTGCCGCGAAGACATTTACTTCAAACGATAGACCGATCAGGCGACCATCTTCTGCGACCCCGTACTCGAGTGGGAGGTAGATACCGCCAATCTTACTGGCCAAATACAGCGCGATACTCAGTGCTGCGATCGATGAGATAATTATTGTTCCAGACCGGAAGAATAAGTCCTTCTCACTACTGTTCGACAACGCGAAGTAGGTTCCGACAGCAGCAACTATCTGTAAGCAGATCCAGATGCTTCGCAGATGTTCAGGAGCCACGAAGGAGCTGGACAGTACCGTCACCAGCAGCCAAATGGCGGCTGATACAAGTAGCGGCCGTGGGATCTTACTATTGGACAAGCTGCAACTGTTAGATCGTTGTTGTAGCAATATTATTACAAGCACTGGAAGCGCCAATAGTTCGGGACGAAGAGTCCCAAATCCTGCGCTGACCACAAGCCCATTTGCGGTGACTGCAAAGAAGTACACCGCCCATGCAAAGCCTCTATTCATGCTGCAAAGGGTCAGAACCGCAAGCCCACCAGCTGCCGCTAGCGGCAGCATCCAGTACTTGCTGGCACCAACCGCGCCAAAGATTAAGACGCCCAGGTAGAGTGAAGCGAAGGCAAGTCCATGGGTAGCTCTGGACGTCATTAGCAAGTGCCTCTCATCATTCTAGGCGAAGCTCTTGAGTGCGGCTGCGTAGCGTTCACCAACGGAACGCGCGGCGAACTGATCGACGGCATCCGGCCAATGAGCGCGGTCTCGGAACAGTTCGTCCAACTTCACCATTCCTCCGGGTCCACACAGGCTGATGAGAAAACCTTCTAGATCTTCTACCGACTCGATGACCTTCCCGACGCCCGTTGCATTAACAATTTCGGCCGGCCCTGAGCCATCCAACACGACGGGATATGCGCCACAACTGATCGCCTCCACCACCGTCCGTCCGAAGGCCTCATGCTCCGATAGATTGACAACTAAGTCACATTTTCTCATATATGGGCCTACCGCGCCCACTCTATCCAAGAACTGGGATCTCGGCATCCGGGAGACCCGCTCTCGCAAGTCCAACTCGAACGGGGTACGACGGTCCGCTTCTTTGGTACCACCAACAACCATCAAATTTAAAGCGCCCTGTGGCATAGCCTCGACGGCGGAGACTAACTGGTGAACTCCCTTGTGCGGTACTATCTGTCCAAAAATCCCCACCGTCAGTGGAAGTCGTGCATTCCTATGTTGATTGGTCGTCTTGTCGACTTCCACTGGTCTTCCAATTACCCTTACTTTGGGACTGAGCGTCAAACCACTGCTTCGAACTATCGACAGCGAAGGCGCAATTACTCCCGAGCAGAAGTTACCGATAAATTTCGTAAGCCTTACACTTTGGCCACCAGAAAAAGTCTCATGCAGGTCAAGCACACATGGTATTCGACGAATTCGGCTAGCAATAATCGTCTCCGGCGACTGCCAAAGACTAAAAGATAGAGCTAGATCGAAATCCTTCAGCACTTTCGCCAATCGCACGCCAGATGCAAGTACGTTAAATGGCTCTTTCGCGATGTCGTTTCGTGACGCAGTAGAGAAGCTGCCGCCAGCAAGAGCCGGGTGCTTCGCAAATCGGTATTCAATGGCACGATGGTTTCGGGTATCCAGAATTCTCTTGAATGGAGATCCCTGAGCCAACACGGTTGTAGCTTCGATTCCTTGTTGTTTGAACTGCTCAAGAAGGATTAGAAGGCTATGCTCAGCCCCCCACACGGACGCAGATTCAGTCACTATTGCAACTTTCACATCATTTATGAGCTTCCCCTTTCTCCAATTTGCCGCGCCGGAACGCCACCGACAATTGAGTACGCGCGGACTTCGTCGCGGACCACAGCGCCAGCCGCGACAACAGCACCATCGCCTATGGTTACCCCAGCAAGAATGGTGGCGCCGGCCCCTATCCACACGTCATTCCCAATCGAGACCGGGGATCTCGACTCGCCTTGCTGTCGAATGTTAACGGTTCTTTCCTTGAAAATATGATTTTCAGATACTATAGTTACATTTGGTCCGAGCAGACAGTCCTTACCAATCCGGACGCCACCCTGGCCGAGTATAATATTCCCGGCTCCTACAGCTGACCTGTCGCCAATAACGATGCCGATCCCTAGGTTGCGAATTACACCGCTACCCCTGAGCGTAGCCCCGTCATCGAGTGTGCAACTATTCCCTATTGATACACCGTTGATGGAAAGCGCGTTTATAGCTACGCGTGATCCGAATACGACGTTGCTGCCCATTTCGAGTCTCGACCTTGAACGAATCGTCACCCCACTACCAAAGTAAGCAGACGGGTATCCCCGCAGAGCAGCCCTAAGCCTCTGCCTAATGCGGTAGACGATTTCGGAGGCTAGGGATGCGGCGGGTACATTCGAGTCAATCGTCGCATCTATGCCTCGCGATCTTGCGTAGGCATTGTTAACCATGGATATGATCAGCCCAGAACGCTTATTCATTCCGTTACGCCCTGTCCGTCCATGATCACTGTGCGCATTTTACGAACCACTTCTTTCCATGTCGTTGGCACGGACGTAGGTCCCGGGCTACTCGTGGCGAGCGATTGACGGATCGCCGTTCCAATTTGATCGACTGACAGTGGGTCGACAAATGCAACCCCGTCGGGCAGTACCTCTCGAAAGACCGGGATATCGCTGACCAATGCCTTCGCACCTAAACTGACAGCTTCGACTGGCGGTAGACCGTAACCCTCATCCAAAGAGAGGTAGCAAAACAGCGAACAATTTTCGTACAGCCACCGCAGGTTTTGGTCGTCCACGTGCCCAAGTAGAATCACACTACCGTCGTCAATTGCGGACGTGATCTGACGTCCCAGATCGGGAACCTTTCCTGACCTTCCGCCGACTATCACAAGCGGATTCGTCGGCGTTACCGCTCCTGATCGAAGCGCGCCAAGAATCGTATTTATCAAGTTCTTTCGAACGTTCAGTCGGCCAACGGATAGAATGAATGCGTGTGGTGTTAATTGGTACCCGGCAGGCGGGATCGAGTCCAACTTCAGGGAGCTCGGTAGTCCCAGCCCTGTTACCTGCACCTCATTCGAGTTGGATATGAACCTTTCAATTCGCCTCTTCTCATTAATGGTTGAAGTGAACAGATTATTTGCGTAACGCGCCATTGGTAACATGGCGCTCAGGTAGATACGCTCTTTTCGCGTAAACCATTCAGGGTTAGTCTTAAAGATTGCATCATGCACGAATACGTTCGAGTTTGAAGCGATTGAGCTAAAGTTTTGTGAGATAATCGCATCCATTGCATACTTTTTAGAGATATGTGGTAATTCGATTGCATTAATCAGCGGGTGCGCGCGAAGTCGCGTGGATATTACCTGGAGCTGAGGATTCGCCTTTGTGACTGTCTTTCCGGAGGCTTTAGGAACAGCGAGCGCGATGTGGTCGTCCGGAAACTCTGTTTGCCATGCTCGGACCATTTCTTTCAGAACCATGGCACCGGATGGCGGCCCGTTGTTCCACCAGTACGCATCGAAGACGATTCTCAACTTTGGCACGAGGTCAACACCCTATTCGTCCGCTAATCCTGCGTTTTCGGCAACCTCGGTTCGCGCTGCGGGCAGGTTGGAGTCCACCAGTCGCAGCAACAAGTCCTCATAGCCCCTGCAGACCCTCTCCCAGGTATACAGGTCTTGGGCTCGCTGGAAGGACGCAGCGGCCGACTCGGCTTGCCAATTGCGATCGGTCATCACGCGACCGATTCCCGCGATGATGCTTCCACAATCTGGCTGCACAAAAGTTCCAGCGCTAGAGAGCACTTCGCGGTTGTACACGGTATCCCGGGCAACGGTGGGAGCCCCACACGCCATCGCCTGGACCAACGCCGGATTCGTCCCCCCGACGCTGTGACCATGAAAGTAGGCACCCGCATGCTGCCATAGCGAGAAGAGCTTCTTGTCGTCGCTAACATGACCCAGCCACTGCACGCGGGGCGATTCCTCAGCCAACTTCTTTGCCGCGAGGTCTAGCTCTCCGCCGTAGCCGGAGGAGCCGACGATCACGACGTTCCATTTCTTGCTGAGTTCCCTGGCTGCTTCGAGGAACTCGGGAACAGTGTTTTCGGGAACGAACCGAGCCACGATCAAGACGTACTCTCTGGACTTCAGGCCCTCGACGACCGGAAGCCGGTCAGGAGCGTCGCCGCCGTAGGGAATGAACACTCCGTCGCGCCCGAAACCGTGCTGCCATCGTCGCCGAATCTCATGCGAGTCGCAAACCAACTCCGATGCATACTTCGCCGTCAGTCGAGCTCCGCCACGAAACACCCGCTTGGCGTTGGTGCCCCACTTCGCTCGCTCCCATTCGATACCGTCGACATTGACCACCGTCGGAATGCCGCGAGAACGGAGGAGTGGAAGCCAATATCCGTTGGCCACGTTCATGATCAACGCAACGTCGGGCTTGCGACGGGCCGCGCTGAGCGACGACGTCAAGCCGTAGCTGAGCGTACTGAGTGACTTGGTTTCGAGACCCTTCGTCATCACAGATGACACCCGCGAGTCCAGCATGGGGTCCTCCGTCTTGACTGCGCCTGGACGTCCATAGACGGTCACGTCCCAGCCTTCTTCGGCCAGGTATGGCCCCAGACGCCTGACCAGCGTCTCGAATCCGCCATAGTAGCTCGGGTATCCCCGCGTACCGATGATTGCAACCGACTTGCTCATTGAATTCCTGACCCTCCCGACACGAGAACAGCGCGACGAACACCCGACTTGGGCAAACTCAATACGCCCCGTCGCTCCCAGCTACTGCCTTCATGGTCTTGGCAATGATCAGCAGATCTCCCACCATCGACCAGTTCTCGACGTACGAAAGGTCCAACCGCACAGTCTCTTCCCACGACAGGTCCGATCGGCCGCTGACCTGCCACAGACCCGTGACTCCAGGCTTGACCAACAGTCGCCGACGAACCTCACCGTTGTAGGTCTCGACCTCGCGGCGCAGCGGAGGCCTCGGCCCCACCACGCTCATCTCACGCTTGAGAACGTTTACGAACTGCGGCAGCTCGTCGAGACTGAAGCGCCGCAGAACCTTGCCGACGGATGTCACCCGCGGATCGTCACGCATCTTGAACAGAACCCCGCCGGCGCCCTCGTTCTGATCGAGGAGGTGGGCAACCTGCTTATCAGCGTCCACGGTCATGCTGCGGAACTTGATCATCGAGAACGGCCTGCCGTCGATGCCCATCCGTTCGGACTTGTAGAACACCGGACCACGACTGGTGGTCTTCACGGCGATAGCAACAGCCAGCAGGATCGGCGAGATCAGTGCCAGCACCAGAGCGGCGAAAGTGAGGTCGAACGCGGTCTTGCTGAAGCGCGTCGCTCCGTTGTACTGAGGCTTCTCCACGTGGATCAACGGGAACCCTGCGACGGGCCGCATCACCAATCGCGGACCGGCAACGTCGACGACTCCCGGCGCAACCACCAGGTCGACGTTCGTCTTCTCCAGATCCCAGATCATCTTGCGGATCCCCTTGTGGCCGAGGTGCTCGGTGGCCGTCACCGCAACAGTGTCTGCACCACACTCCTCGATCGCCTCGAGCACGTCGTGCTCATCGCCCAGTACCGGGATGTCGGTGCCCTCGACGTGAACCAGGCCGTCCCGCGGAGCCTCGTACCCGGGCATGCAGATTCCGACCACCGCGTAACCCGAGGAGGGGGACCTCTCGAAGGACTGTGCCATCGACACCGCGGCTGAACGGCTGCCCACGATCAGGACGGACGTCTTGTACTCGCCCGTGCTTCGAAGCCGATTGACGACCTTGCGCCAGATCCACCGGCTCATCAGCAGTGCGATCAGCCCGACCGGCAGAGCGATAGCCAGATACAGGCGAGCGATGTCGATGCGGAACAAAAGAGACACGATCGCGATCACACCGAACAGGCGGAACGTGGCCGATACGATGCGTCGGTACTCCTCCGCACCGTTGCCGATGACTCGCGGGGATCGCGTACGGAAGATCGCAAGAAAAGCGATCCACACTCCGGCGATGACGACCGACAGGCCCGTGTACGACACCGTCGAGAGGAGGCCTGTGGATTCGACACCACCGAAGCGCACGATCTGAGCCAGACCCACCGACAGAGCGACAACAACGACGTCGGTCACCCGAAGCCGCCGGACGTATTGGCTCTCCCATACGTGGCGCGACGTGAGCCTTCGAGCCACCACCGCGTCCTGTCGACGCGGAGATCCCCACAGAGAGCGCTGTGCAGCCCCGACAGATGCCACGTGCTCCCCTCCTCTGTACTCGAGTGCTCACCATCGGTCAGCACATATCCGATCCAGACCAATCCGAATTTCAACTGGTATCGAATTGAAATAGTCCCACGTGGATAGCGCTACCACCACGCGAGCGATGCAGATCACAAATCAATAACAGCGTTCAAGGTGTTTACCACACCGAAGCTAACGGTGCTACGCCGTAGGCCGTGCAGCCGAAAAAAGCCGCCATAGAGCCGAGAACTGTTACGTAGCAACTGAATTGCGCTTGACATGTGATGCCTAACAAGATCCACAGCTGTTATTCGGCAAATATCCACACAGAGCAAGTCGCACGCTTCAAATGACAAACCAGCGCACGTGATTAGTACCGTAAATCGTGCTAAGCACCGAATACAAATCGGAAACCGGTACTAAAGACCATTCTCGCCGGTTAGGAGCTCGCAATCAGCGAGAATTCATTCGACTGAACGACGCCTGCGATTCACAACGATGCAGCAGCGATCAAGGACGACCCAGCCCGCGATAGTTCCATCCCGCCGCCCGCCACTGCTCCGGGTTCAGGCAGTTGCGCCCGTCGATCAGCGTCTTCTTGCGCACCGCGCCCTCCAGATCCTTCGGAGCGAGGGCCTTGAATTCCTTCCACTCCGTCAGCACCAACACCACGTCAGCACCCTCGCAGGCTTCGAGCGCTGAACTGCTGTAGGTCAGGGTGGGGAACAGGGCGCGGGAGTTCTCCATCGCCTTTGGGTCGTACACGTTGACCGCGGCCCCCTGGAGCTGGATCTGCCCGGCAACGTTCAGGGCCGGTGAATCGCGGACGTCGTCCGAATCGGGCTTGAAAGCTGCGCCCAGCACGGCGACCCGGGCACCGAGCAGAGACCCGCAGGCCTCGCGTGCCAGCTCGACCATCCGAGTACGGCGTCGCATGTTGATGTTGTCGACCTCGCGCAGGAACGTCAATGCCTGGTCAGCGCCCAGTTCACCGGCCCGCGCCATGAATGCCCGGATGTCCTTGGGCAGGCAACCACCGCCGAAGCCGATACCGGCATTGAGGAACTTGCGGCCGATGCGCTCGTCGTGGCCGATGGCGTCGGCGAGCACGGTGACATCTGCCCCCGCGGCTTCGCACACCTCGGCAATGGCGTTGATGAACGAGATCTTGGTCGCCAGGAACGCGTTGGCCGACGCCTTGACCAGCTCGGCAGTCGCCAGATCGGTGACCAGAAACGGGATCTTCTCCTCGAGCAGCTGCGCGTAGACCTCGCGAGCCAGCTCCTCGGCGCGACCCGGCCGGGCACGATCGACGCCCAGCACCAGACGGTCGGGGTGCAGAGTGTCCTTGACGGCGAAGCCCTCGCGCAGGAACTCGGGGTTCCATGCGACCTCGACGTCGTCGCCGGCCGGCGCGAGTTCGCGAGCGATCTTGCCGAGCCGCTCCGCCGTTCCAACGGGGACGGTGGACTTACCGAAGATGACGGCCGGCTTGGTGAGCAGCGGCGCGAGAGTTTCGATGACCGAGTCGACGAACTTCATGTCGGCCGCGAACTCACCCTTCTTCTGGGGAGTACCGACACCGAGGAAGTGCACCTCTGCGAAGTCCGCAGCTTCCTGATACGACGCAGTGAAGCGCAGCCGTCCGGCGGCGATGTTGCGCTGCAGCACCTCTTCGAGACCGGGCTCCCAGAACGGGACCTCGCCGGCTTCGAGCTTCGCGAGCTTCGCCGGGTCCACGTCCACGCCCAGAACCTCGTGGCCGAGCTCGGCCATACATGCCGCGTGAGTGGCACCGAGGTAGCCGGTACCGAACACAGTGATTCGCATTTGTTCCATTCCCCGTCGGTCGTTCTGAACAATGGCGTACTCGACAAGAGCCCGTGACGACCCGTCACAGTAAGTTCCTGTAGGACAGAGCCTTCAGGTCACGCACACACAAGGGAATAGTAAACACAGGCGATCACGCCCGTCACCCAGGAGACTGCGGTCACAGGACTAGCTGAACAACCAGCAAAGCGAAGGTTTCTCAGCGACGAACGGGAAACTGCGGGTTTTCCGGCTCCTCGACGGCCTCGGCGCAGCGGTGAATGAAGTCGCTCAATTCGGAGCGAACATCAGGAGCGAGAAGATCCAAGGGTGCCTCGGTGCCGTGATACTCCGCAAACGCCGAGGTGTAGGCGTCGACACTGTCGGAGATGACTGCGTGCAACGACGTGGACCTGTTCAGATGAACCTTCGCGATCACGTCGATGCGATCTGCCAGAAAATCGTGAAACGTGTTCTGCCCCATGGAAACATCACGTCCGTTCTGCGACACAGTTGTCATTGCGCAATGATACGAACAAAACCGACCGACCGCAGGATGAGCGTCGGAGCTATTAGTACGCGCCGTCGCTCTTGAGGACGGCGACAGCGGTCTTGGCGATGATCAGCAGATCCCCTGTCATGGACCAGTTCTCGACGTACGAGAGATCGAGGCGCACGCTCTCCTCCCACGACAGATCCGATCGGCCACTGACCTGCCACAGCCCGGTGATGCCCGGCTTGACGAGCAACCTACGGCGGACTTCACCGTCGTACGTCTCCACTTCGCTGCGCAGCGGCGGCCGCGGACCCACCACGCTCATCTCGCGCCTGAGCACGTTGACGAACTGCGGCAGCTCGTCGAGGCTGAACTTGCGCATCACCTTGCCCACCGGGGTGACCCGTGGGTCTTCGCGCATCTTGAACAACACCCCGCCGGCCCCTTCGTTGAGGGCAGCCAGTTCTTGCACTCGCTTGTCGGCATCCTGGACCATACTGCGGAACTTGATCATCTGGAAAGGTTTGCCGTCGATGCCCATTCGCTCGGACTTGTAGAAGATCGAGCCCTTGCTGGTGAGCTTGATGATCACGGCGAGGGTGATCAGAACCGGTGAAATCAGCAGCAGCACCGAAGCAGCGAACAGGAAGTCGAACGCCGTCTTGCTGAATCGCTTCGCGCCGTTGTACTGCGGCTTCTCGACATGGATGAGCGGGAAGTTCGCCACCGGGCGCATCACCAGACGCGGACCTGCCACGTCCACCACTCCCGGCGACACCACGAGGTCCACCTTCTTCTTCTCGAGGTCCCACACCATCTTTCGCAGTCCGTGATGGCCGATGTGTTCGGTGGCCGTCACCGCGACGGTGTCTGCACCAGAGGTCTCGATGGCCTCGACGACACTGTGTTCATCACCGAGTACCGGAATCTCGACGCCGTCGATGGTGAACGACGAGTCGTTGCCGGGCTCGTAATTGGGCAGGCAGATACCGACCACGCTGTAACCGGCTTCGGGGGAACGCTCGAACGACTTGGCCATGGCCAGAGCCGAACTACGACTACCCACGATGAGCACCGAGGTTTGGTATCCGCCACGAGCACGTTTGCGCGACACTACTTTCCGCCATACCCATCTACTCAGGAGAAGCCCGACCAGTCCGACGGGTAGTGCGATCGCGAGATACAGGCGGGCGATGTCCAGACGGAACAGCAGCGAGAGGATCGCGATGGTTCCGAAGAGCCGGAACGTGGCCGACACGATACGGCGGTACTCCTCCGACCCGTTGCCGATCACCCGTGGTGAACGGGTGCGGAAGATGGCGAGAAACGTCAGCCACAGAATGGCCAGTACTCCGGATATCCCGAAGTAGCCGACGATGGACCACGGCTCGCGAAAATCGATGTCACCGAAGCGAATGATCTGCGCCACCGTCACCGCACCGAGAACGACCACCGTGTCGGTGACACGGAGACCCTCGGTGTAATGCGTTTCCCATTCACGACGCGACGTCACCCTGCGCAACCGTCGTGCGTCGCGCCGTGAGACGACCGAACTCTGCGCTTCCAGATCGCTGACTGACACTGATTTCCCCTCGGTACGTACGCGTTGCCGAACCCCTGCGTGATCGACACAGCTCCGTGCCACCCCGTCGTGCAGATTATCTTGTCGTACTTATCGTGTCACTTGGTAACGGTATGTTGATCGACACGAACCCGCAGGTCGTTACATGTTTCTACTGCATTAACCAGACGCGTCCGCTGCGTTGCCGACTTCTCCGGAAGCCCCATTCCGGTCACTCTCGACCACCTATTAGCGCCGCATTCACGGCCTGTGTCAAGCATTGTCGGTCGAACGTCGGATGCTCGGGGACATGCCGACGAACGCCTCCCACATCCGCCGTCCCAGTTCCCGTTGCCCCTCGCCGTTGTAGTGAA
Organism: Rhodococcus sp. 14-2483-1-2; assembly: GCF_002259405.1. GTDB lineage: Bacteria > Actinomycetota > Actinomycetes > Mycobacteriales > Mycobacteriaceae > Rhodococcoides. The sequence goes on from NZ_NPFW01000007.1 coordinate 401,910, forward strand.
TCTTCTCGGTCTCGCTGTTGTAGAGCCCCCTAGGACCCGGCACGTACGCCACTCCTGCCCTACGTCTGGGCGTATCGGCGTGTACCGCATCGATGACGGCGTAGTTCGCTTCCCCTGATTCGATCTCGTCCGGCACCATCTGACCCACGACGAACGGAACGTCGCCGAACTCGCCGCGCAGCGTGTCGATCAGGCTGTCGAGCTTCTCCGCGTACACCGGCCCGCTCAGCAACGGCACATCGCTCTCCCCTTGATGCCACAGCACCGCCGCGAGCTCGTTGCCTGGCTTGGTTGCCAGTCCCGTTCGGATGCGCTGCAATGCATCCCAGAACAGATTGACTCGCGCCCCGGTGTCCGCCGGATCCCAGGAGATACCGTGAATCCGTGCGAAGCCCGAATCACCGCGCGCATACGGAACCAGCAATACCGGCCTACCCGTCGCGTCGGCGAGCCGCGCGGCAAACGTCGGAGCGAATCCGACTGCCTTGGAGGGCACTTCGTGGAACAGCGGATTGCTGCCCGCCACGATGGTGTTCTTCGACCGGCCCGACGCAGCCCACTGATGCACCCGCGGATGCGGCGCATCGAGACCCGATCGATCCAACCCGCGACCCCCACCGTGTGCATTGGACTGCCCCAGCACCGCCACCACCAGATACGGTTCGTCGATCGTCTCCACCGGAATGCCGCGTCCGAGACGCTTCTTCACGACGTCCTTGGCCCGCACCTTCGCGTTCTGTCGAAACCCCATGACCCTTCCCCTACTCACGTGCAGTCGTTCTGCGCCGGTGTCCCGGCGAAGCGATCCCCTATCCATTGATTGACGTTGTCGCCGTTCACGTCCCCGTGACCACGACCGGCCTGCCGGTCGATGGTGATGACATCGCCCAGCCTGCATGCCGACTGCAGTGCCGCATCGGTCCACGCCACGTCGATGTAGGTGTCGGCATCTCCGTACGCCACCAGCATCGGTGCCGACGCCGGTCCCTTCGGCAGGGCCATCTGCGTCAGCTCGTCACGCAGCGCCGCCGCGGCCGCAGGGGAATCGGGTGCAAAGTCGTTGCTGCCGAGCCTCTTCGCCGCATCGGTGCGCGCACCCGCCTTGTCCGTTGTGCACTGGGTGAGCGTGTCCCAGTCCCGCTCGGCGTTGCCGCTGCGGTAATCGTCGAGATCGACGTTCTCGTCACGCCGAGCGAGTGATTCGAGTATCCACTGCAGCACCGGCCCCTGGTCCTCCGTCAACGTACCCGCCACCGCCTTGTCCACCAGGCCCACCATGTTCGCGGTGGGTGCCAGAGCCACGGCACCGACCAGATCGAGCTCCGGCGCGTAGGAGCCTGCAAGTTCGTTCGCAGCCCAGGCAGCACCACCGCCCTGTGAACCACCGAACGCAGCCCACTGCGTACCCACATCGGGAAAGACCGTACGCAATGCCCGTACGGCATCGATCACGTCGTAGCCGGCGGTGATGTTGTCCAGGTACGCATGGTTGCCCGCATGCCCCAGGCCCTCGTAGTCGGTGATGGCGACCGCGAATCCGGCTGTGGTGTAACCCTGTACGAGCGCCGACGCGCCCAGCAGCGACGCGGACCTCGACGGCGCGCAGGCCTCCTCGATACCCGTGGTGCCGTGGGCGTAGGAGATGACGGGCCACCCTCCCTCGGGCGCATCACCGGAGGGGGTGAACACCGTGCCCGATACCTCACGCTCGCCCACACCCGGCTGCACCGAGCGGTACACCACCCTCGCGGCATCGATACCCGACATCCGCACCGGCAGCGGTAGATTCGGCATCGTCTCGGCACTCACGATGGAGCCGCTTCCGGTACCGGGATCAGCAATGTCCATCGGCTCCGGATCGGACCCACGCACCACCGATGCCAGTGCCCCCTGCGCCTGACTTCCCAGCGGCACCACAACGGCGCATCCCGCGAGCAGAGGCAGGAGCATCAGCGGCGCGGCGAGCCTACGGACGGTGTGCATGAACCTATTTGCTCGCCTTGAATCTACGGGCGTACGTCAACGACGGCTTCTCGATGAAGCGGTACGTCACCGCTCCGAATGCGATGCTCACCGCGCTCACCAGCACGAAATTCCGTAGCAGCCCCAACGGGCTGTCGCCTGCCATCCATCCGAAGCGCCCCAACATGATCAGGATGGGAAAGTGCCACAGGTAGACGCTGAGCGAGATCATGCCCACGTAGCTCAGCGGTGCCCAATCGGCCCGTTCGGCGAACTTCGACCGCTCACCGCGTGCCAGCGGCACGATGATGAACAGAATGAGCAATGCCGATCCGAAAGACACGGTGGAGGTCTGCCAGCGCGAATTGATATCGATCAGCATCAGTGAGATCACCGCGGTGGGAATCATCGCGATGCCCGTCCACCACCGCAGCCGGGTCACGATCGCGCCCTTCAGCAGTCCGTTGTCGATCGCGACGAACACCACCGCTGCCAGCATCCCGTACGTGAAATTGTCTGCGAGCGACCAGAAGCTACGACTGAGCACCGCGATCTCGTTGGGTCCCCATTCCAGCAGTTTCGGATCGGTGATGCCCGACGGCCCCACGCGCGAGGCGGTGTAGAGCTTTCCGGTGATTCCGATGACGAACATGATCACCACCGGAATCAACGCCAACACCGGTGCCGAGATGGTCGTACGCTTGCGCAGGAAGAACGCGATGCTCGTCAGCAGCGGTAGCGCGATGTAGAACGCGAACTCCAGCGACAACGACCACGACGGATTGATCCCGGTCTGGATCATGCTCGGAATGTAGGTGTGCACCAGCGTCAAATTGGCCACCAGCGTCAACGGATCGGTGAGGATGCCCAGACCGTTGTCGGTGAAATGCTGTTCGGCCACAGCGGCGTTCTCCACGAACACCGCACGCATCACGTAGTTGGCGAACAAGAAGATGAACAGGTACGCCGGAAACACCCGCAGCAGTCGATGCATCACGTAGCTGACGTTGTTCGGCATCGGTTTGCCGGCGAACAGTTTTCGTACCATCGGGAGGAAGATCAGGAAGCCCGACAGCGCGAAGAAGAAGATCAACCCCTGTCCCAGCACCCCGAGCTTGTAGGTCAGGACGGTCTGCGGCGAATAGTGTCCGCCGACGTGCACGGCGAGCACGCACAGGCAGGCGAACCCGCGGGGGCCGTCGAGCCCGACGATGCGGGCAGGTCGCTTGGTACCGGCATCGGCGACCGCGGTGGCGGCGGTCGCAGTGCTGTCGGGTGTGGCGGTCATGGGTACCTTCTGAAGGGTCATAACGCAGGAGGCGGGCAGAAGCTGATGGCCTCGGTACCGGCGAACCGGTCTTCGAGCCATCCGAACGCAGCAGCACCGTCGATGTCTGCGTGACCGGAATTCGGTTGGAGCACAGATTGAATCGTGTCGCCGCTTGCGCAGCCGGCCGCGATGGCGGCCTCGGTCCACGACTGCGAGATCAACGTGTCCTTGCCGCCGTAGAGAACCAGCATCGGTGCGGCGGCCGGAGACATCGGCAAGCTCATCTGCCGCAGGTACTCCGCGAGCTTCGCCGTCGCCTCGGGGGTTGCCGGACGCAGATCGTCGTCGCTGATCTGCGCCGCCAGGGACGTGCGGTCGGCAGCGAGGGCGCCGCCACACGCCGAGAGCTCGTCCCACTTCTCGGCGACGATGCCTCTGCTGTAGTCGTCCAGGTCCAGCTCGGGGTGAGACTGGGCCAAGCCCACCAGAACCCACTGCAGCAGTGGCTTCTGATCGTCGGTGAGCGTGCCGTTCGCGGCGGCCTCCGCCAGACCGACCATATCGGCCGCCGGTACCAAACTCACCGAGCCGACCAAGTCGAGGCCCTCGCCGTAGCTGCTCGCGAGTTCGTTTGCGGCCCACGAAGCCTGACCGCCCTGGGACCCACCGAACGCCGCCCACTTGGTGGACGCCTCGGGTATGAGCTTGCGGGCGGCCCGCACAGAGTCGATGAGGTTGTTGCCGACGGTACGGGCGTCGAGATAGGGATGGTAGGAACCCTCCAGCCCCAGTCCTTGATAGTCCGACACCGTGACGACGTTCCCGGAGCGCACCAGCGCGGCGACGATCTGCGAGCTGCCGAGCAGTTCGGGATCGGTCGACGGTGCGCAGTCCTCGAGCACGCCGGTGGTGCCGTGGCCGTACGCGATGATCGGCCAACCACCCTCGGGCGGTGTGCCTTCCGGTGCGAAGATCGTGCCCGAGACGCGCTGCGGTGACCCGTCCACGCCCGAGGTGGACGAGTAGACCACCCGAGCGGCGACCGAGGAGACAGCGCTGACCCGGCGATCGATGGTCAGCAATTGCTGTGCACTCTCGAGCGAACCGGGGCCCGCTTCACCGTAATCGGCGTCGAGCGTCGCACCGAACGCTGCGGATTGCGACACCGAGTACGGGTCGGCAGGCGGATCGTCGGAGGAACACCCCGACGTCGCCAGGATCACGGCCAGTGCGCAGGCACCGCTCGCTCGGCTTGCGCGGCTCGTTCGCGACAGTGTCATCGGACCCCCTCCACAGCAGACGTCCGCTTGGCAGCGGTCGCCTGCTTCACGATGTTCTCTACTTGATCGCGATGGTCGATCGAGTCGCGTGCAATTCCGAATGCCAGAACCAGCACACTGCTCAGGATCGTGCCCATCACTCCCCCCAGAATCATGTTGCTCGTCGGCTTGGGTGTCGTGACTTGATCGGGAGTGGTGGCCGCATCGACAAGCGTCACTGCCGACACCGCTCCGTTGGCACCCAGATCGATTTCACCGACGAGCTTGATGAGCTGCACTGCAACAGAATTGGCAATGTCTCGAGCCTGCTCGGCCTCGGAGTTCACCACCGAGATCTCGATCAAGGCCGAGCCCGGAGTGGGCACCACCGTGATGTCGTTCTTCAGCGCCTCCGGTTCGACCGCCAACCCCTGCGAGGCGATGACGCGTCGCAACACCTGCTCCCCGGTGGCCAACTGAACATACGTCTCGACGCGAACCAGTGACCCGCGATTGCCGTCGAGCGAATTCTTGGGCGACGTGGGACCGGGCGCGGTGACGAACACCCGAGACGCTGCGGTGTACGTCGGCTCGACCAACTGCGTCGCCAACCACCCGGCTGCAGCCGACAGTATCGCCGCGGCGAGAATCAATGCCCAGCCGGACAACAGAATACGGCCGTAGTCCTTGAGGGTCGGCACACCCGTGGGGGCGATCATCGATTCAGCTCGCACGTGTTCACCGGTCGTTGACCGGCGAACATGCCCTTGACCCACGGCAGCGATCGACTGCTGTCCAGATTGCCGTGTCCCTCACCCTGATGCAACTCGTACTCGACGAGATCTCCGGAATCACAGGCGCGCTGCAACGCCTTCTCGGTCCACGGTTCGAGAATCAGATCGTCCTCGCTGCCGTACATCACCAACAGTGGTGTCGTCGAACGCTGCTGCGGCAGAGCCATATCCGCCAGGTAACCGCGCAGACGATCCGTCGCTTCGATGCTGACGGGCGTCAGGTCCGCAGCTTGCAGACCCGCCAAGAGCCCCGGCACGTCGTCGGACTTCGGCGGTACGCACTCCATGAAGTCGTCCCACCGCTCCCGAGCCAACCCGGATCGGTAGTCGTCGAGGTTCATCTCGGGATGACTGATCGCCAACGTGTGCAGCGCGTACATCAGCAGCGGGTACTGGGCCCGCGTCAGTGTCTGATTCGCGGCAGCATCGGCCAGGCCGGACATGTCCGACACCGGCACCATCGCCGCGGTGCCCACCAGCTCGAGCCCGCCGCCGTACTCGGCGTTGCGGTCGCTTGCCGCCCAGGCCGCCATGCCGCCGAGCGAGACACCGTAGGCGGCCCAACGCGAACTGAGGGTGGGCATGAAGTTCCTGGCCGCACGGACTGCGTCGATCATGTTGTAGCCGAACGTCTTCGAGTCCAGGTACGGGTGATACGAGCCACCGAGCCCGAGCCCCTGGTAGTCGGTCATGGCAACGGCGAAGCCGTTGAGCACCAGCGCCGCCACGATGGGGGCACTGCCGAGAAGGTTGGCGTACCTCGACGGCCCACACGCCTCGAGCACACCCGTCGTACCGTGACCGTAGGACACCACCGGCCAGCCACCCTCGGGCGCGGTGCCACCCGGGATCACCACGGTGCCCGATACCTCCGTCGCCTCCCCGGTGACTCCCGACGTAGATCGGTACACCACACGAGTCGCGGTAGCCCCCAACTCGGTGACGTCTGCTGCGATGTCCTCGATCGGCTCGGCCGAGATCAACGAACCCGGCTCGGTACCACCGACATTGGACGGCGGCGGCGGCTCCGACGTCGCCGGAGAGGCCGTGACGGGAGCCGTCTGCGCGCCGGGCGGCAGCACGATCGGAGCCTGCTGCGAGCAGGAGATCGACACCACGGCTGCGGTCACCAGGACGCCGACTCGGACCGTCCACCCACCTGACATAGGAGCTATCCTCTGCTCGCCGAGGACGTCGCAGAGTCGTTCTTCGCCGGCTTCGGCCTGACGGCCGCGGCGTGGGCGGGTCCGGATGGAGCTGCTTGCACGGACGGGACAGTGGAACTCTCTGCAGCAGCCGACGTTTCACTGGAGTCGTCCGCCGCGGAGCTGCCACCGAGGAGGCGTCGGGCCGCGGGTTCGAAGGTGGTCACCACTCCCAGCACGGTGCCGCCGACGCCGTCGATTGCCTTGATCGCACGTCGCAGCTTGTCACGCGTGGTGCGACCGGTACGGGCGAGAACTACTGTGCCGTCGGACAATGCAGTGAGAATCGCACCGTCGGTGACATCGAGCAGAGGCGGGGTGTCGACGATGACGTAGCGGTAGTGGCCGCGCAGCGCTGTCAGGACCTCCTGAGCGCGGTCCGATCCGAGCAACTCACTCGGGTTCGGCGGCACCGGCCCCGCAGGAAGCACCGACACACCGTCGAACACATCGTTCTGGATGGCATCGTCCACGCTGTGCTCGCCGGAGAGGACGGTGGACAAGCCGCTGTTCTGCTCGATGCCCAAGCGGGTGCCCAGGGTGGCGCTTCGCAAGTCGCCGCCGACGAGCAGCACCGTGTGCCCGGCCTCGGCGAGAACGGCGGAGAGGTCGATGGCGGTACCGGTACGTCCTTCGCCCGAGGCCGCGCTGGTGATGGTGATGACACGCGGCGGCGAGCCGCCACCGAGGAAGCGAATGTTGGTGCGCAGGATGCGCAGTGGTTCACCCATCGTCGCCATCGACGCGACCGGCACGGTGGGACGCGTCGCATCCACCGGGAGACCACCGAGTACAACACGGCCCGAGACGTCCTCGGCGCGTGGACGATCGCGGATGGAGCGATCCATCAGACCGCGAAGCAACGCGAGGGCGAGGCCGACGACAAAGCCGACAGCGCCGCCGAGACCGAGGGCGACGAACAGACCCATCCCGATCGGTGCCGTCGGAACGTCACCCTGATCGACGATGGTGGCACCGGCCGCGGGGTTGCCGCCGCGCTGGGACGTTTCGAGTTCCTGCACCACCTGCGTCAGCTGCCCGGCGACTGCGTTGGTCAACGCCTGGGCGACTGCGGGATCGGCATCGGTGGCACACAGGTCGAGCAACACCGTCTTCTCGATCGGCGTCGCAGTGATCCTGGACCGCAGTTCCGCCGCGGACTCCTGCAGCTGCAACTGATCGACGGCTCGCTGTGCAACCTGTGTGCTGGTGGCCAACCCGGCGTAGGAGGACACGCGTTCCTGCGAGAAGAGATTGTTCTGGTACGCCTCACCGACGGAACTGCCGCCTTCGGTGGTGACGAACAAACGAGCACACGCTTGGTACTGAGGCGTCGTGAAGAACGTGTAGGCATACCCCCCGGCGACACCGATGGCCGTCGCGAGAGCGACGATCCACCAACCCGCGCGAAGGATCCGCCAATACTCTCGAATCTCCACGAATGCTCCTATCGAATAACCGACGGTCAAGGGCAAAGAATAAAGCGCAGCGAAGGATTCGGCACGGCGTACATGTTGCGAGTAGGTGAAAGCGTGACAACATCAGAACCCATGAGCATCACGCAGCGGGTCGGATGGGTCGCCATCGTGGCAATCCCCGTTCTCGTTACATTCGCCATGATCGTCGGCGGAACTCCAGCGAAATTGGGGGCATTCGCCCTCGTCGCGCTGACCGTGGGGGCGTACATCGGCCTACGTCATCCGCTGTATTTGACTCGCGCTCTTGCCTTTTGCTTGGGGGCGCTCCCGTTCGGCTACGTACCGGGCACTCCCGCGCCGTTGGTCTTCACCTTCGCCGTCGCGACCATCTTCGCCACTGTGATTCACCGCACAGCAGTGAGCCGCATCACATGGCCTGAAACGACCGTCATTGCGCTCATCGTTCTGTCTGCACTGTCGGTCGTCGTCATGGCAACCGGACTCGGTGATTTCTTCGAATTCGGTAAATGGCTCATATCCACTCTTGTGGTGGTGTGCCTGTTGCGAATGCCGCGGGACGAAATGGCAATGTTCGGCAGGATCTACGTCTACGCGGCGTCGGCCGCCGCTGCGTTCGCGTTGCTGATCTTCGTCGGCGATCCCGCGGGCAAACTCATTCGCTACCTATCGATTCTGGGATACGGCACCGAGGAGGAGAGCACGCGGTTCGTCTACAGCCCCACCGGAGCCACCTCGGTTCGCCTGGCAGGGACGTACATCGACCCCAACGCCGCCGGAATCGGCTTCGTCCTCGCGCTGATGCTGTGCATCCTGCTGTTGCGGGGATACCTGCGTACCGCTCTCGGAGCTCTGCTGTTCCTGTCGATCGTGCTGACGCTGTCGCGAGCGGCCCTGTTCTCGGTGGTGTTCGGCGTAGTACTGATGTTCGCGTTCCAACAGCTGCGGACCAGGGAACGCCTGGCGATCGTCGGCGCATTCGTAGTGGCCTTCATCGGAGCGCTCGCAGTACCCAGCGTGCGCAGCCGCGTCTTCTCGTCCTTCGGCAACGAGGACGCAGGCTCGAGCGCACGCGGCGATGCACTGGCCGAATTCCCCGGCCACATGCAAGGCCACTGGCTGTTCGGCCTCGGTTGGGGCCGGCCCGAATTCGTCGATCCCGCCACCGCGTTCGAGGTGAACTTCGTCGCCAACTCGCCACTGTTGACCGTCTACCGCGGCGGCATTTTCACCGGCCTCGCCTTCATCGCAATTCTCGTTGCCGGTGCCGTCGTGGGCTACCGGATGCTGCGATCGGGACGCTGGGAACTCGGCTTCTACGGCGGCACTTTCATCGGCTTCTCGGTGGTCGCGCTGCAACTCGACTTTCCCGTCGTCAGCAATCCCTCCACCACGACAGCATTTTCCGTGATGCTCGCATTCGTCGTCTACGCGTGGGAAAAGACGTCGGAAACCAAGCCCGACGGCGACAACGTCGAGGGTACGAAAACGAAAAGCTTGCTTTCGGCCGGAGGTTCTCGACCAGCAGTTTCATAATTATCGGTCCGCTTTTTGTGATTTGTACAAAAGCGCGCTCGAGGTGCAATGATTCCCGCACCGGCCCGTCGAATGTTGGTACGGACCCCCTGGTGGAGAGAATTGAAGATGGTTCACTTTCGCGGTGGCTTTCGCGCAGTAATGTCAGCGACAACCGTTTTGATCGTCGCTGCCGGGCTCTCGTTCGGAGTCACGTCCGTCATCACTTCACCCGATCACCTCATCGGCCCGTCACGCGCCGACGCGGCCCCCAATCCACCCGGCGTCGGCATTTCCGACGGCGGCGGATTGCTGTGGGCCTCCGACGCGGAGTTGGACACCACCGTGCAATTCATGACGGCAATGGGCACCACATCGATGCGCATCGCCATTCCGTGGTCCACCGTCGAGTACACCCAGAATCAGCTGGACTGGACGGCCGTCGATCGGGTCGTGAACAAGCTTCGAGCAGCGAACATCTCGATGCTGGGCATCATCGCGTACACCCCGCCGTGGGCGACCTCCCCGGTGAACCAACCCATCAACACCCGCCCGGCATCACCTGCGGCGTTCGGTGACTTCGCAGGCAAGGTCGCCGCCCGCTACAAGGGCAAGGTTGCCGACTACGAGATCTGGAACGAGCCCAACGGGTCGATGTTCTACGGGCCGCAGCCCGACGCGGCCGGCTACACCGCCCTGCTCAAGGCCGCTTACCCCAAGATCAAGGCAGCCGACTCGGCCGCAACGGTCGTCGGCGGTGTCCTCGGCGCAGCCGAACAGGGATGGGGCATCGTCAATCCCGTCGACTTCACCAACCAGATGTATGCGGCAGGTGCTGCAGGCAGTTTCGACGCCCTCTCCTACCACCCGTATCAATACTCACTGAAGTTCTCCGAGGGCCCCTACGTCGAGCATTCACCGGCCCGGCAGGTCATGGACATGCGCGCGGCCATGGTCGCCAACGGCGACGGCAGCAAGAAGATCTGGGCCACCGAGTACGGCGTTCCCACCTCCGCGGTGTCGGGAGATCAGCAGAACGCGATGATCACCGACTTCATCCAGAAGTGGCGCGAGCTGCCGTACACCGGGCCGATCTTCCTCTACACGATGCGCGACAAGGCAACCGGCAGCAATGATCCGGAAGACACGTTCGGCCTGCTCGAGAGCAACTGGGGTGCCAAACCGGCTCTGTGGGGCCTGATGAGCCTGCTGCAGAACAACATCCCGCGCACTGCCGAGTACAACCGATTCGCTGCTGCTCCGAACAACTCCGGAGCGGTACTGGGACCGGTGTTCCCCGTTCGCGATACGTGGGCGCAGTACCGCCAGGACGCGGTTCTCTACGAGATGCCCACCGGTTTCGTTGCCGTTCCCCGCGCCGTGGCCGAATCGATCCGCGCCACCGGATTTCTCCCGACCACGCCGTTCAACGGCACCTACCAGGACTTCGACAGTCCCTTCGGCCTACGTGTGTTCTCCACCGCCGTCGGTGGTACCCACAACATCGGTGGCGGCATCTACAGCGCCTGGGATCCCACCCTGGGGCCCGCAACGAGCGACGAGATGCCGCAGTACGGCGGCGGCGTACGGGTGACGTTCCAGTACGGCGCGATCACCTGGACACCGTATGTCGGAGCGACCGTCACCCGCTGAATTCAATCGATCAGCTGATCGATAATTCACAAACCGCACGCCCCTTTTCATTGGGTTCAGTGCGCCCATTTCCCGGTGCCATCATTGCGGCCACGTTAACTCTGCGCAAAGGCGCGGTTTCGTTTTATCGATCAATTATTTTGCGTTGTGAACCACCTCACTTTGCGCTATCTATTTCCTCCGCAAACGGATATTCATATAGCGCGAACGAATGACTCTTCGTGGCAGGATTATGTCCAGTGTTCGCACGTCTCGTCGGGGGACGCCTTGAAATCGACGCTCTTGTCGTGCACCGTCGCACGCCGGAGCGTCATCTGGCGTTTCGGGATGCCCTAGCTCCACTCGAGTACGGACCGACACGATGGGTAGCTCATGAAGACGGATAGTGTTGTGTCACAGCTGGTTACATCCACAGTAGTTCGGGCGGCAATATGACCGACGGCCTCCGCGTCGCGATTGCGCACGACTATCTCACCCAACGAGGCGGTGCCGAGAAGGTCGTCCTCGCCATGGCCCGCGCCTTCCCCGACGCCCCCATCCACACCACGCTCTTCGAGCCGTCGACGACGTTCCCCGAATTCTCCGAACTCGACGTTCGCCCGTCGGCACTGAACCGGGTCGGTTTCCTGCGCAAGAACCATCGCGCCGCACTTCCACTGCTGCCCTTCGCGTCCTCGTCCATCGAGATCGACGCCGATGTGGTGCTCACCAGCACCAGCGGCTGGGCCCACGGTTTCCACACCTCCGGCCGCAAGCTCGTCTACTGCTATTCACCTGCGCGTTGGTTGTACGAGTCGCAGATGTATCTGGGCGAGAGCCGTAGCCCAGCCAAACGTATTGCGCTCAAGTCGCTCTCGTGGCCGCTGCGCCGCTGGGACCGGCGAGCGGCACTGTCGGCGGATCGCTACCTCGCCATCTCCACCGTGATACAGCAGCGCATCACCGACGCATACGGCATCCGGTCGACGGTGGTGCCTGCCCCGTTCACCGTCGAGGCCGCGCCGCCGGAGTCGATCCCCGAGGCCGCCACCTGGCTCGACGACGCCGGCTACTACCTCTGTATCTCCAGACTGCTGCCGTACAAGAACGTCGACAAGGTCATGGCCGCATTCGCCGGCACCGACCGCAAGTTGATCGTCGTCGGCCGCGGACCCGAGGCCGACCGGTTGCGAAAGCTGAAGTCCGACAACGTTCTCATGCTCAGCGATCTGACGTCGGGACAGATGACCTGGCTCTACCGGGGGTGTAACGGTTTGATCGCCGCGAGCTATGAAGATTACGGATTGACCCCCATCGAAGCGGGTTACCACGGCAAGCCCAGCGCCGTGCTCCGCTGGGGCGGTTTTCTCGACACAGTCGAGGAAGGCGTGTCAGGGGTGTACTTCGATCAGCCACAACCGGATTCGATTCGTGACGCGGTCACCGCTCTCGAACGGATGGCCTGGGAGCCACTGAAGATTCAGGCGCACGTGGAGCAGTTCAGCGAGGAACGCTTCGCTGCCGAACTCATTTCCGCAGTATCCGAGATCAATGCAGAACGAATCGAGAGGACGGCGTCGCGATGACCAAGCGCGCTTTGATCACCGGCATCACCGGACAGGACGGCCTCTATCTCGCCGAGCTGCTGCTCAGCAAGGGGTACAAAGTGTTCGGTCTGCTTCGCGGACAGAACAATCCGAAAGCTCCGATGCTGGAGCGAGTACTACCCCAGGTCGAAATTCTGCACGGGGATCTTCTCGATCTGTCCGCGCTGATGCGTGCGTTCGCCGTGGCCGACCCCGACGAGGTCTACAACCTCGGAGCCGTCTCCTTCGTGGCGTACTCCTGGGAGAACGCCCGCCTCACCACCGACGTCACCGGCGGCGGAGTGCTGAACATGCTCGAATCGACGCGGCTGTACGAGCAGGTGGCGGGCAAGCAGGTTCGCTTCTACCAGGCATCCAGCTCGGAGATGTTCGGCAAGGTGCAGCAGGTACCCCAGCGCGAGGACACACTGCTCTGGCCCCGATCGCCGTACGGTGTCGCCAAGGTCTACGGCCACTACATGACCATCAACTACCGCGAGTCCTACGGCATGCACGCCAGCTCCGGGATTCTGTTCAATCATGAATCACCCCGGCGTGGACCGGAATTCGTCACCCGAAAGGTCTCCCAGGCCGTCGCGCGGATCGCACTCGGTCTGCAGAGCGAGATCTCGCTGGGCAATCTCGACGCCAAGCGCGACTGGGGTTTCGCCGGCGACTACGTCGAAGCCATGTACCTGATGCTGCAACAGGACGAGGCCGACGACTACGTCATCTCCACCGGTGAGACCCACTCGATTCGCGAACTCCTCGACCACGCGTTCGCTGCCGTCGACATCGACGACTGGGAGCCCTACGTCAAGATCGATCCACGCTTCCTGCGGCCCGCCGAAGTGGACCTACTCGTCGGCGACTCGTCGAAAGCCCAAGCAGCTCTTGGTTGGAAGCCCAAGGTCGCCTTCCCCGAACTGGTGGCCATGATGGTGCGCAACGACCTCGCCGAACAGTCCCCCGACACAGTCAAGATCGCGTGAACGCCGGGCCACACCCAACCGCCTTGATCACCGGAGTGGCAGGCCAGGACGGCAGCTACCTCGCCGAACTGCTACTCGGCCGCGGCTGGGCAGTGCACGGCGTCTCCAAGCCCGGTGACGATGGCGACTCGATCGACGCGCTCGTCGCACGACACGAGGTGGATCTGAGCGAGACCGGTACGGTACAGGGTCTGGTCCGAGAGATCGAGCCCGACTACGTCTTTCACCTCGCCGGCATCTCCTCGGTGTGGCGATCGTGGAACGACCCGGTACTGACCACCAGGGTCAACGGCGTCTCTGCAGCGGCGTTGCTCGACGCCTGCTTCACCCACCAGGAGGCGTCGGGAAAGCGGATCGTGATGATCAATGCATCGAGTGCCGAGATCTTCGCCGGATCCGGTGTCTCGCTGCAGAGCGAGGCGACCCGGATCGCACCCACATCGCCGTACGGTGCATCGAAGGCGCTCAGTCACCACATGGTCGATGTGTATCGATCACGAGGGCTCGAAGCAACCAATGCCATTCTCTACAACCACGAGTCACCGCGGCGACCGGATTCCTTCGTCACTCGCAAGATCAGCAAGGCCGCGGTCGCCATCTCGCGTGGACGCCAGTCCACGCTCGAACTCGGCAACCTCACGGCGGTGCGCGATTGGGGCTGGGCTCCGGACTATGTGCAGGCGATGGCAGCGATGGCCGAGTACGGCAAGGGCGACAATTTTGTCGTCGCAACCGGGCAGGCCCACAGCGTCGCCGACTTCGTGGCCGCCGCCTTCGAGGCGGTGGGCATCGACGACTGGCGTGAGTACGTGCGCAGCGACTCCGAGATGCTCAGACCCACCGATTCGGCGAGAATGGTCGGCGACGCCTCCAAGGCCCGCAACGTGTTGGGCTGGGAACCGACGAAGACGTTCGATCAGGTGGTCCGCGCAATGATCGAGTTCGACATGACGGAGGAGATTGCAGCATGACAGCGGTGGAAAAGCCCGAGAACGAGCTCTACGACGTGTCGAACTACAAGATGCAGGACATCACGTTCAAGCGGAAGCTGCGCAATCGCATCGGCACCCTCGGCTTCAACATGATCGTGACCTACATTCCGTCGCACTGGATTCGGCAGAACTTCCTGCGCGCCTTCGGTGCGACGATCGGCAAGGACACCTCGATCTTCCGCGGCACCACCATCCTCGATCCCGAGGGCCTCACCATCGGTGACGCCTGCGCCATCGGGTTCCGGTGCATGCTCGACGCCCGCGGCGGAATCACCATCGGCAGCAACGTCGTCATCGCCAGCGACACCCACATCATCGGCGGGTACCACGATCACAACTCCCCCGAATTCACACCGATCCTCGAGCCCTGCGTCATCGGCGATTACGTGTGGATCGCCAGTCGCAGCACCCTTCTCAGCGGTGTGACCCTCGGCCGCGGTGCCGTCGTCGGTGGTTGCTCGATGGTGCGCGCAGATGTCGGCGAACTCGAGGTGGTGGCCGGTGTACCTGCGAAGGTGCGAGCGATGCGTGACCCCAAGGCACTCGCCTACCGCCCCAAGTATCGGCCGCTGTTCTACTGATGATCCTGCGTGACTGCCGACTCGTCTACGTCGCCCCCCGATCCGGGGTGGGCGGCGTGGGCGACTATGCCGACGACTTCGCCGACGCCGTTCGGCCACACTTCGCCGAGGTGATCGAGTATCGCCACGAGGGACCAGGATCGCACTCGGTGCGCGATATTCTGCGTCACCGCAGAGCAATTCAAGAACTCGTCGACTCGGATCCGGGCCGCGTCATCGTGCACTGCGAACTCAGCGGCGGCTCGGTGATGCCGTTCTGGGCAACCGCCCGACTCACCGGCGACCTGGTTGTCACCGCGACGGTGCACGACCCGCCAGGACTCGTCTGGTGGCCCGCACGAACCAAATTCCTCGCGGGCAAGAAAGTGCTCAATCACGGCCTGCACTACCCGCTTCGGTCGGGATGGCGGGCCCTCGAACGCCGGATTGCCGGTAGCCGAACGCTGTTCGCGCTGACCCGCTCCGGTGCCGACTCACTCGCGCGCGAGTATCCAGACGCCACCGCCAAGGCCAGTGCCCTCTTCGTTCCCGCGCGCCCCGACATCACTCCCGCCGAGGAGCGACCCCTTGCGGTCGGACTCTTCGGATTGGTCTATCGCGGCAAAGGTTTCGATCAGATCCAGCAGCTCCGCGACAGCCTGCCCCGCGACATCGCGATCCGCATCGCCGGCCGGGGAACCGAACTGCTCGACCCCGTCGACGGTGTGGACATTCTCGGCGAGGTGAACGGACCGGACGAGGACGCCTTCTTCGCCTCCATCCGCGCACTCGTCCTGCCCTACGGCAAACGGAGTGTGTACGGAGATGCATTCCCCGCGTCCTCGGTCGTGACGCGGGCAATCGCGTATCAGACTCCGGTGACCTGCCTGAAGGTCGGCGCACTCGCCGAGTCCGACAGCGGAGCCCTGGTGGTCGACGGAGGTGTCGCCGAACTTGCCGACGCCACCGCCGACCTCATCACCGATCCGATTGCGCTGGGCAAACTTCGACGTGAGGTCGAGGCGCTGCGCATCTCTCACACCGCAGACCTCGTCGTCGAGGACTTCGTCTCCGTGTGGGCGGCTCAATGAACGCCAATCTGCTGAAGGCCGGAATTGCTGCTCTGTGGACCTACGGCGGCCGCGGCATCGGCCTGCTGTGGACCATCGCGCTGATCGCCAAGTTGGGGATCTCCGACTACGGCCAGTATGCGATGGCCTTCGCCCTCGCCGCGATCATCGCAGCACCGCTGGATCACCCCTTCACCGTGCGTTCGATTCGTGTGAGCGAACGAGAGTTTCTGAGTGAGCGCACTACTCGCATGCTCGCCGGTGCAGTTCTCATCGTCGGCGGCCTGTGCCTGGTACAGGTCAACTACATCGCCTGGTTCGCCCTGGTTATCGGCGGCGGCGAGCTGGCGTTCAATGCCTACAAGAGCAGGGCACTGCGCGACGGCCGCCCCGACCTCACCCAGCGATTGGACACAACACGCCAGGCCACGTCCATCGCGCTCGCGACGGCGTACCTGTTCGCCGTTCCCGATGCCACGCTGACCGTTGCCAGCCTGCTCTATGCCGCACCGTATTTCGTCATCGCGGTGATGGCCGCGGTGCGGACGCGCGGCGCAGCGCCGAGTGTCCCCGGATCCTGGCGCGAGATGTCGATGCTGTTCTCGGAGAACCTCGCCAACGCGGTCTACATCCAAGGCGACGTGTTGCTGCTCGGTTTCCTCACCGACTCCACGATTGCCGGTTACTACTCCGTCGCTGCAGTGACGGCCTGGGCGGTGGCCTTCATCGGTCAGGCATTCGGCAACACCTTCCACGAGAAGCTGCGCGCCGCAGACGGACTCGTCAGCGCCGGACCGGCCTTGAAGCACACCGCGGTGCTCGGCTGCGCCGCCGGCTCATTGCTGTTGGTAGCCGGTCTCCTGCTCTTCCTGACGCCTGCGTCCCCACAGATCGCGGGTGCACTCGTGGTGATGTCGTTGTTCGTGGTGATGCGAGTGATGAACCACGTGTTCACCACGGTGCTCTACCTGCAGCACCGCGACCGCACCCGCGTGCTGGCAGCAGCGACGCTGGCACCGCTGAAAATGGTTCTCGTCCTGTGCCTGTTCCCCTTCGGTGCCGTCGGCGCGGCCGTGGCCTCGGTGGTCACCGACGCCGTACTGCTCGTCTGGTTCATGCGCGCCCTGTACCGCGATGCGGTGAAAGAAGAAGTGACGCAATGAGACGCGCGACCTTCCTGCTGTCCAAAGACCCCGTTACCGAGCACGGCGGCGATATCGCACTGTCTCGCTTGATGATGCAGCTCGCCCGCGAGGCGTTCGAGGTTCGTTCGATCTGCCTGTCCAAGGAGACCGACGTGGCCCCCGACGTGGTGCGCGTCCCCAAGCCCAAGGTGGACGCAGGGTTGCTGATGAAGTCGATGCGGCCGACGCGCTCGGTGGTGCACGGACGCTACGACGTCGACGCCTTCCGCGATGCCATCGACGCGTCCGAATCGGATGTGTATGTGGCCGAACACAGTTACATGGCCGAATCGTTCCTCCGCTCGTCGAAGTTGGGGTCGCCGTTCGCGATCAACACCGTCAACACCGAGTCGCAGGTGTGGAAGGTGACGCGCGGCGTGATCGGCCGTATCGAGGCACCTCGCATCCTGCGCGACGAGATTCGCGTCGCCCGTGCGGCAGACGCCGTCGGGACCTACGATGCCGACGAGGCGCAGATGTACCGGAGCAAGGGTGTGCGCGACGCTCGGTGGATCGACCTCACTCTCGAACCTGCGCCGCAGCTGGACCTGTCCGAGACCGCGAAGCGCTTGGTGTTCATGGGGACTCGTGATTGGCCGCCGAATCAGGAGGCCTTCAAGATCGCGCTCGAATACTGGCCGGCGATCTCTGCGGGCATCGACGGTGCCGAACTGTGCATCATCGGCGCGAAGGCCCCGGGTGCCAAGGATCCCGTCTACCCGGCCGGAGTTCGCGATCTCGGCTTCGTCGACGATCTGCAGGAATTCCTCGGTACGTGCCGAGCGCTGATCGCCCCGGTCGCCACCGGCGGCGGCGTGCGCGTCAAGATCCTCGACGCGGCCAGCAAGGGCCTACCCGTCGTCGGGACCTCGGCGGCCGTCGGATCGCTCGACTCCATCTTCGAGTTGCCCACCTTCGACGACACAGAGCAGTTCGTCGCCGAATGCCGCCGCTACCTGCTCGACCGCACCGCCGCCGTCAAGGCAGGTGAGCGGATCTACGAGCTGAACACCGCCCGCTGGAACGACCGTGTACCCCATTCCACCGTCGAAGCACTGATCAGCGCACCGCTGACGAGCACCTTAGGATGATCGCCATGACCCTCCGCTCCCGTCTGCTCACCGTTGCCGCAGCCGCCGCGATCGCCGTCGGCCTCTCGACGCCCGTTGCGCACGCGGCACCGCCTGCCGGCCTGGGCTTCACTGGCGGCGCACCGTTTCTGACGCTCGACGACGCCACACTGAACAACGAACTCGGTGCCGGACGCGACATCGGTGCATCGTGGGTCCGGGTCGTGGTGAACTGGGCGGCAATCGAGACAGCACCGGGTGTATTCGACTGGGGCAACACCGATCGTGTGATCAACGCGGCGACGGCGCAGGGCTATTCGGTACTGGCCGTGCTGGGTGGAACCCCCGGATGGGCGCAGGGCGGCATCGCCTCACCACTGCCCGGTGCAGTTCCGTTGGATCCCAATGCCTTCGGTGCATTCGCCGGCGCGGCCGCGGCGCACCTCGGTGGGCGCGTCGACCACTACGAGGTGTGGAACGAGCCCAACATCCCCACCTTCTTCGCACCCGTCGACGCCGTCCGGTACACGAACATGCTGCGCGCGGCGTACCCCGCGATCCACAACGCCGACGCCGGAGCCACCGTGCTGAGTGCCGGACTGGCGACCACCATCAACGCCGGTGCCTGGACCGTCGCGCCGGTGACCTTCCTGCAGCAGATGTACGCCGCCGGAGCAGCCGGATTCATGGACGCCGTCGCCATGCACCCCTACACCTTCCCCTTCACCGTCGAGAACGACCCCAACGGTCAATGGGCACAGGTCGATCAGGCCTACGGCACGATGGCGGCCAACGGCGACGGCGGCAAGAAGATCTGGATCACCGAACTCGGCGCACCCACCGGCAACGGTCCCATGGCCGTCACCGAGGATGCACAGGCCGCGATCATCGGCTCCAGCCTGGCCAAGGCGTCGTCGCTGCCCTACGTGGGCCCGGTCTTCGTGCACTCCCTGCGTGACTCGGGCACCGACCCCGCCGACTCCGAACAGAACTACGGACTACTGCGCTCGGACTTCAGCGCCAAGCCGGCATACGACGTGGTTCGGGGTTCGTAGAGCTGAGCAGTTTTTGCTCCACTCCGGCGTTCTCAGTGGAGGAATCCCCACGCCCGAGGCCTCGGGTGGAGCGTTCTGTGCGACTACTCTTCCGACATGAGTCGCGTCGGATCGTGCCTACTCCTGATGGGGCTCGTCGTCGCGACCACATGGGCGTGTAGCAATCTGAACCCGTTTACCGACAGCGTCTCCTATCGGCCCCCGACAGCGAAGGTTGTCTCCTCCCCCGATTGTCTGGCCCTGAACATCTACACGGCTTTGACCGGATTGGGGCCGTGGGATCCAGCGCTGACGTCCGATGCCCCGGAGCCGGGGTACCCGCCGGCGACATTCCAGCCGGTCGCGGTTGTGCGATGCGAGCGAGGTACCGACGAATCCGGCTCGATGACAGTGGATTCGGTACGGCTCGAGGGCAACATCGATGCCGTGGACTCTGCATTCTCAGCGGATTCCGAGCGCTTTCCCGACGGCGTCATGGCGTCGTGCATGTACGCGATGGATCCGCCAGTCGGCCTGTGGTTCGTGAACGACTCCGGCGAGGCGTTCCGTCCCGCATGGCCCGCGAGCCCGTGTGGTTTGCAGAACACGCCGATCGAAGCACTCGCCGATCTCACCGAGGTCTCCCGGTCGTCTCACACGACGGGTTATGACGATCGATACACCACAATGTGCGAATCCAGTCCGTACGTAGGCGGATTCGAGAACACGACACCCGAGGACGTGGCTGCCGCTGTGGAACGCGAACAGTCGTCCGATGGTCCGGTTCCTCCATCATTGGTGACTCCGATAGACGATGTCGACAAACTGCAGTTGTGCACGGTCCCGGCTTCGACGGTCGAATCGCCACCGGACGCCGGCATCTCCGTGGCCGGGTCGCTGACGACGCTGAGCAGAGCGCAGAGCGCATCGGTCATCCGATCCCTTGTGGACGCGCCTTTCGCGCCGGCGTGCAATCAGAGCAGTACCCGCGTCGCGTCGACCGAATTGCGCAGGCCGGACGGCTCGGGCCGCTCCCTCGTATCCTTCGAGCTCGACGGCTGCCGACGGGCAGCGGGATTCGGGTACTACCGGACAATCCCTGCGGACGTCATGTCCACGCTGACATACATCAGATGAGCCCTGCGGCTGTGTCGCGGAATCCCATCGACATGGCGTGCGCTGCCCTACGGGACGAGCACGACTCGGCCCACCTGGAATCGCCCGCATCAGGCATGGAACAACGTTCCAGTTGTGGCAGGATCTGCGCATGACGAACAGGAAGCCGGCATCCGCTCGACGTTCCGATGCTCTGTCGAAACAACGCATCGTGCAGGCAGCGATCGAGACGCTCGATGAGGGTGGCACCGACGCTTTGACGTTTCGCACCCTCGCCGCACGTCTGTCGACAGGCCCCGGAGCGCTGTATCACCACGTCGGCAACAGGGATGATCTGCTCGCGGCATCGGCCGAAACCGTCATGGCATCGGTCTTCGATTCATCGCCCGAGAACGGTGCGGCAGAACCCGGTGTTCGCGGACTGATGATGAGAGTGTTCGACTTGATCACCACGCGACCATGGGTGGCCACGCAACTCTCCGCCGCTCAGTGGCAGCCTGCCGTTTTGCATCTCTTCGACCGCATCGGCACCGAACTCGACGCACACGGAGTTCCGCACAGTGCGCAGTTCGACGCCGCTTCCGTGCTTCTGTTCCACGCGATCGGGGTGGCAAGTCAGCGCGATGCCGGCATGCAACTGGCCGCCACGGTGACGGACCGCTCGGCATTTCTCGACTCCACACGCGTAGCGGTGACGGAAACGGGCGACTATCCGTTCCTCACCCGGATCGCGTCGCAATTCGCCGGCCACGACGACCGAGAGCAGTTTCAGGCCGGTCTCGACATCATCCTGGCGGGCATCGACCGCGGCTGAACCGGCCGAAGTCCACCACGCCCATTTCTGCCCCAGTTGACATCCTTGGAACGCTGTTCCATTCTTGCTTGGAACAGCGTTCCAACAACGGGCGGAGAAATCAATGAGCACATCCATCACGATCATCGGCGCAGGACTCGGCGGCCTGGTTCTGGCACGGGTACTGCACGTTCACGGAATCGCCGCCACGGTGTACGAGGCCGACGCCACGGCCGACGCTCGCACACAGGGCGGACAGCTCGATATCCACGAGCACGACGGGCAGATCGCGCTTGCCGCGGCCGGGCTCACTGCACAGTTCCGCGCCATCATTCACGAGGGAGGCGAAGCGACACGCGTACTGAACCCGAACGGCGAGGCTCTGTTCGACGAACCCGATGACGGCACCGGAGGTCGACCGGAGGTGCTGCGCGGGGACCTGCGACGCATTCTGCTCGACTCACTGCCGGCCGACACCGTTCAGTGGGGGCACAAGCTCACCTCCGTGCGCCCACTGGGCAACGGGCAACACGAAATCGAGTTCGAGAACGGAAGCACCACAGTCAGTGATCTGCTCGTCGGTGCAGACGGCGCGTGGTCACGAGTCCGATCCCTGCTCTCCGCCGCCACGCCCGAGTACGTGGGAACCGTCTTCATCGAGACCTACCTCCACGACGTCGACGCACGTCACCCCGCCACCGCCCGCGCAGTCGGCGGTGGCGCACTGTTCGCCCTCAGCCCGGGTAAGGGGCTCACCGTGCACCGTGAAGTCGGCGGCATCCTGCACACGTACGTTCAGCTCAACCGCAGCGCCGATTGGATCGACGCGATCGACTTCACCGATGCGGCTTCCGCCAAAGCAACGGTCGCAGCCGAGTTCGATGGGTGGGCACCGGAATTGACGGCGTTGATCACCGACGGGGAGACCGCGCTGGTTCCCCGGAGGATCTTCACGCTGCCCAATGACCACCGCTGGGAACACACCCCGGGAGTAACACTTCTGGGCGACGCCGCGCACCTGATGCCTCCATCCGGAGACGGCGCGAATCTGGCAATGTTCGACGGTGCCGAACTCGGTCGCGCGATCGCCGCTAACCGCAACAACTTCGACGCAGCTCTGCCCGACTTCGAGGAGGCCATGTTCGCCCGAAGTGCAGCGGTGGCAATCGAGGCACATGAAACGCTCGACCTGTGCCTCGGGGAACAATCGCCCTATGGACTGATCGACCTGATCTCCGGCGTCACCAACAGGGTGTAATCACTTGTCGCCGAGCGCATTTCTGCGCTGGCGATGATTGGCGACGTTGATTCGGTTGCCGCACAGGTCCGGCATGCAATAGCGACGTCGGCCGCCACGACTGACATCGACGAACACGCCATTGCACGTCGGTGACGCGCACGCGCGGAATCGCTCGAACCCGAGCATGCGCAGAGCGCTCAGCAGGGCGTAGCCCGTGAACACGGCCAATTCCTGCGCCACCGTGACGATGCCCTCGGTTGTTACTTGCCAGCGCCAGACATTGCCGACGAGTTCGACGAGTTCGACGTGATGCGGAACCGTCGACAGCAGCTCATGCGTGAGGTCGACCAACTCACCCGGTGACGGGGCGTCGACGATCGGTCGCAGGCGCTCACGAAGAGCCCGTACCTCTTCCAGATCGCGTTCGTCGAGCACTGCCGTGTCGACGCCGTTCGCGACGAGAAACGATTGCAGGGCACGGGGGTCGCTCAATTGGTCGCCGGCGACCACCCACACCGTCGGCGACGTGTTCACCAGTTCCGTCGCGAACGCGGCACCCTGGATGTAATCGTCCAAAAGGGCTTGCACCCCTTACCTCCTGTCGCTACCGTAACCGGATAAGACCACTTTACTCCCTTACGGACGGATTTCGGCATGACGACGCGACAGCACTGCAGCTCCACCGCCGACGGCTGCGGGCATCCCCTCACCGACGAACTCTCCGACGCACGCGATCACCTACGCCGAGCGACGACATCCGCATCTCGAGCACCTCTGGTCGGTGCCGACCTGTACTGGGCCCTCGGGGTGCTCGCCCAATGCATATCAGCCGTCAACGACGTCATCGAAAGGATCGGCATCGACGCAGGTGAGCAGCTGTCCGGCGGTTCCGATGCGGACGCTTCCGGCCCGATCACGACGGCACGCGATACCGCGCTGGTCTCTGCGGTCCTCGCCCTCGCCACCGCGTCGGCCCGTTGCCAGCCGGTGACAACTGCCGTCACCGACGCCCAGGTTGCCGTCACCGACCTCGGATCGATTCCTCGCTGTCAGGACGGTCTCGGCCGCTGAGTGCCGGTAGAACGAGAAGAGCAGATCGGTAGGTCGAGCAGGGACCGAGGCTCGGGGTGCTACATGCCGTTGCTCACGATCGACCACGGATCCGACGATTCCGTCCTCGTCTAACCCGGCGAAAAACCGCCCACATCAATGGAAATCCACAAGGAGGCCAGAAGTCCGTAGACCGCAGTGAAAGATCCAACGGCGCACACACTCACCCAAGTCGACGGGCGCGCAGCCCACACGATCAGTCCGTAGCAGCCGTACACGGCAATCGGCGGAATCAACCAGGTGAGCCAATAAGTTACAGGTACATCAGGCGCACTCGCGCCTCGATCTCGAACCGGCACAGCGAAGATCGACGGAAGATCCGGTGCCACTCTCAGCGCCCACACGGCCCCCACAACACCCAGGGCACCGCCGACAACAAGGGCGACACTCGTCAGGAGCAATTCGAGAAGTTCGCGGTTGGTTTCGCCCCGATTCTCGTTGTGCACGCAACCAGACTAGGACCTGACCGTCCGCATTCGGTCATGATGTACCGGTGCCGACTACCGATCCGTTCCACTCACTCGTTCTGATGAACGCAGTGTTCGCCTCAGCCGCATGGTGTCTGGCCAAGCCCTCGTGGTCCGCAGCGATATCGCTGAGCGTTGCCTCCGTCCTGTGGCTGTTCTTCAACGCCCCTATCGAAGGCGCAGTGTTGTACGTGGTCGACGCCGACAGAGGGTTGACCGAATCCGACTTCCTCACGCTCGCTGGGGTGATCCTGGCCGGGGTGACTGTTGCCAGAGTCCGGCGCGGCCGGCAATCGGACGTCGACTCCTGAGCAATTGGCGCTCTACTCGATGCAACAACTGCGGCTCGTCGGTCTCGATGTAGTACTGCAGATGGATGCGCTCGGGGGTACCCGGTGATTGACTCTCACCCGTGATTCGTCCGACGAATGTGTCCGTCACCCGAAGCCGCAGCACGATCGTTGTGTTGACATGCGCCGGAGCGGCGTTGGTGGCCGCATTCGTTCTGGGCCCGGCCGCGTTGCTGCGCGGCAGGTATCCCCAGTTCCAGGATCAATCCGTGATGGGTGAGCTGCTCGGCCGCGGCTTGGTCGAATACTGGGGTAGCGGTGTTCGCACCTATCCTCCCGGCTTGGCGGAGATGGTGAACTACTGGTTCGAGTGGCATGCAATCAAGATCGTCATCTCGGTTCTGCTGACCGTCGTTCTCGGTCTGCTCGCGGCGACTCTGTGGAGGCGATCTCTCGCAGCCGGTATGGGATACACGATCGCTGCCGCCAGTGCGACTGTGCTCTCGATGTTTTCGGTATTCCTGGCTGTGCTCAACATTCAGTCCACGGTTGCACCCGTGGTCGCGCTGCTTCCGATGCTCTCGGATGACAACGCGGACGGGCGCGCGGCACAGTCGCTGATCGAGAACGGTGTGCAGAGCGAAGACACCAGGCCTCCCCTGCTCGAGCTGCTGGCGCAGGTCGAGCACTACAACTGGGCGGTGATAATAGCTACCGCCGTGGTGATCGTTGTAGTCGCTACCGGGACAGTGATCGCGTTCCGACGCTACAGATCAATGGACGGTGCTCACCGCCGAATGTTCGTCGTCCTCGGATCGCTCGGCACGGTGATGACCATCGTGATGGCGTTGCTGTTGATCGCAGCCATCGTGGCGGTCGTCGATCCTGGGGCAGCCCTGCTCGGCGCTGTCGGTCTGTGACTCTATTGCCGGCTGCGATCGCGGGCACGTGTGCGGAATTGGCCGATCGCGAGGACAGCCAGCGCGACCCCCAACACGGTGAGCGGGACTTGAGCGCGGGGCGCGTGGATGTCGAGTACGACGATCTGCCACACCACCCACCCGATGGTCACCAACCCCACAAACGCCACGTACACCGCAGCTTCGGACGCGTCGACGAGCACGGCAGCCACGCAGATCAACGGTCCGAGCCCGAGAAAGAACAGCACGAACAACCCGGAGATGCGGTAGTCCCAGGTGTGCCAACTAGGCAGCATTCCGACGTTCAACCCCAACGACCGCCCACTGGGGTCGGAGGTCAACGACATCCCGTTGAACGTCCCGGCTGCGCCCAGCAGGATCAGCAATGCCACCGTCGAGAGCTTGTTCACGGTGACGTCATGCGTTCGTCGTCCTTCGGTTGTAGCCGGCAGCGGTTCACGTAAAGGTTGATACTGCCAGAACAAGGCCGCTCGGTCTTGTTCTATTCGAGAGTCCTGCGACGTGGAGACCTGCCTGTCGAGGCTGCGGTTACGCTCGGTGGGTTGCGCGCCCGCCCTGGGGAGTGCCCCGACCGCACAGGAGACTCCGCGTGCCCAAGCTGAAATCCGTCAGCGAGTTCACCGGCAAGTGGTTTGCCCTGATCGTCGTGGCGGCAGGTGCGCTGGCCCTGATCACTCCCGATACGTTCAGCGGCGGCACTCCGGCCGTTCCGTGGCTGTTGTCGATCATCATGCTCGGCATGGGAATGACGTTGCGGCTCTCCGACTTCGCGGTCGTTGCCCGACGACCGTGGGCACTGTTGCTCGGCGTGGCCGCACAATTCGTCGCGATGCCGCTGCTCGGTCTGGGAATCGCCAACGTGCTCGGCCTCTCTGCTGCGCTGACCGCGGGCATGGTGTTGGTCGGTTCGGCTCCGGGCGGCACTGCGTCCAACGTGATGGTCTACCTCGCCAAGGGTGATACCGCGTTGTCGGTGGCCATGACGTCGGTGTCCACGTTGCTCGCTCCGATTCTCACGCCGCTGCTCGTGCTGTGGCTCGCCGGCGAATTCCTGCCGGTCGATGCGGGCGGGCTGTTCGTCTCGATCCTGCAGATCGTGCTGATTCCCGTCGTACTGGGAGTTGTTCTGCGCCTGCTGTTTCCCGCTGCGATCGACCGCATGCTCGACGCGCTGCCGTTGATCTCGGTGGCGGGGATAACCGCGGTGGTGCTGTTCGTCGTTGCCGCCAGCGCACCGACATTGCTGTCCATCGGAGCCCTCATCGTCCTGGCCGTCGTGCTGCACAACTCGCTGGGACTCGCCGTGGGATACGGCATCGGCAAGGCGTGCGGCCTCGACGTCGCCAGCCGACGCGCGATCAGCATCGAGGTCGGGATGCAGAATTCCGGCTTGGCCGCGGCGCTCGCATCGGTGCATTTCAGCCCCGCGGCAGCCCTGCCCGCGGCCATCTTCTCGGTGTGGCACAACGTCTCGGGCTCACTACTCGCCAGCTACTGGTCTCGGCGATCGATCGAACCGCAGCCGGCCGAACGCGCACCGGAGTCGACACACACGACGACCGAGTAGGGCCTGCACGCTGGATTACACACAGAATCCGGTGCAGCTGACCGCGCTGAGCGCGGTCAGCTGCACCGGATTTTTCAGTTCTGCTTCGCAAATTCAGTGCTCTCGACGTAGAGCCTCTTGCGTTATATGCACTTGATATGCAATATTTGCATAACGCTCAGCGTCCGCCGAGCTCAACGTCGAGGAGGCCTCATGATCACAGTGACCAGTGCCGCGGGTGGTGTCGGCCGCTTGCTCGTTCGACAGCTCGCCGCACAGAAAGTGCCGGTTCGGGCGGTAGTCAAGAACACAGCGCAAGCGGAGACCACCCGCAAGGACGGAGCCACCGAGGTCGTCGTAGGTGACCTTCGGTCTCAGGACACGCTCCATACCGCACTGGCGGGGACCGACGTCCTTTACCACGCTGCACCGACGCAGATCATCGACGAAAAGCCGATCATCGATCACCTGATTGCAGTGGGACCGGCAAGCGGGTTGAAGCACATTGTTTTCCATTCCGTAATCCATCCGAACCTGCATCAACTGACGCACCATCACCAGAAGGACATCGCCGAAGGGATGCTGCGAGACAGTGGAATTCCCACTACGGTGCTCAGGCCGTCGCACTACATGCAGAACTACTTGGAAGTGTGGGAATTTCTCCAGGCCGGAGTGATGCCGTACCCGGTGTCACCGGACAGTGTCATGGGCGTTGTCGATGTAGCCGACGTCGCCGAAGCGGCAGCGAACATCCTGATCGACCCATCGCCGCACACCGGTCGCGTCTACGACCTGTCCACCGTCGAGCTCACGCGTCACGAGATGGCAGAGATCTGGTCCGATGTGCTCGGCCACAAGGTAACTGCCATTCGGATCCCGCCGTCGTCGCTGACGAACTCACTGACGGTGCTGCCCGCGCTCGCCTCGGTCGTCGGACACGCGTTGCTCTCGACGAAACTGAAGTCTGTCGGCCACCTCGTTCGTGGTGCCCAGGCTGCGTCCAATCCGCGTGACATGAAGAACTGGCCCGCCGACGCACGCACGGCATACCGCACGATGATGACCCACTACGACGGCTACGGCCTACCGGCAGGAGACCTGAAAGTTCTCCCGACGCTGCTCGGGCACGCTCCCACGTCGTACGAACAGTTCGCACGGCGCTCGGCCGCTGAGCTCGGGCGCACGACCGTCGGGTCGAACCGATGATCCGCCGAGGTCGTAACTTCCGCCCCGGCCGGTCGTTGGTCACCGGCGCGAGTTCCGGAATCGGTGCCGAGTTCGCTCGGGCGCTGGCCGCACGAGGGTCCGATCTCGTACTCGTCGCACGGCGAGAAGATCGACTGACCGCTCTGGCGAAGGAGCTGGAGCAGGCATACGGAATCCGTTGCCGCACAGTGGCCTGGGACCTGTCGGAAAAATCGAGTGGCCGCCTCTTGCGTGAATTGGTGCCCGAGCAGATCGATCTCGTCGTCAACAATGCGGGGTTCGCCGTACAGGGACCCTTCGCAGACGGCAATGCCGACGACTTCGAACGTCTCGTCGCCGTCGACATCCGCGCTGTCGTGGACATCTGCTCGGCGTTCCTCCCGGACATGATCCACCGCAGGGACGGGACAATCGTCAACGTGGCCAGCACGACTGCTTTCCAGCCCGTACCGTCGCTCGCTGTGTACGCGGCCGCCAAAGCCTTCGTCCTGAGCTTCAGTCAGTCCCTGTGGTACGAATCGGCACCAAACGGAGTCAGAGTGTTCGCACTCAACCCTGGCCCGACCCGCACCGAATTCTTCGATGTCATCGGAGAATCCGCCGCAGCGACCGGTACCTACCAAACACCGATCGAAGTCGTGGCCACCGCAATGCGCGCACTCGATGCGAAACGATCTCGACCGCAGGTGATCTCGGGTCGGCGAAACACCGTTCAAGCCATCGCGGCGGGTCTCGTCCCCGCGCGGATTCTCTTACCCGCCCTCGATCGCATGCTTCGCTAGTTCGACTCCGAACGCGACATTTTCCCGACTCTCCCACCGAAATGTAGTGTCACGAACATGGCCAGGGTCTCCAGATTCACACTCGCCGATCGGCAGGCAGCGGTAGCGCGCGCCTTCGGTGGTGCCGAAACCCCAGCGGCCGTAGCGACGTCACTGGGCATCCACACCACTACGCTCTATCGCTGGGCCGGGTCGTCGCCCACCGACGATCCAGGGCCCGCACCGGCCAGACTGGTCGAGGCCACCCAGGAACTGCTGCGTCACGACGACTACGCAGACATCACGATCGAAACCGTCGCTGCTCGCTGCGGTCTCGCACTGAGAACCGCATATCACCACTTCCCCACCAAACGTGAGCTCTTCCAAGCCGCAGTCGACGACGCCGCTAGCGTGCTGATAGACCGTATTCACGACAGGTCGGTTGCGACCACGTGGCCGGACACCCCACTCGAGCAATTGCAGACATTTCTTCGCATCGCGGCCGCGAGCATCTACGACACCCCGCGTACCCATGTGCTGTTCCGCAATCTCGGAGTACCGAGATCCGAGGGCTCGGCAGAACGCTGGCACGACAGTTTCGTCGACGCGATCGCCCAGCTACTGAGTGCCGCCGCAGAGGCCGGTCAAATCGACCGCGACACAGACATCGTCGCTGCCGCCCACCTGATCACCGGTGCG
The DNA here is from genome assembly GCF_002259405.1 of Rhodococcus sp. 14-2483-1-2. Taxonomy (GTDB): domain Bacteria; phylum Actinomycetota; class Actinomycetes; order Mycobacteriales; family Mycobacteriaceae; genus Rhodococcoides. Next base: position 431,640 of record NZ_NPFW01000007.1, read on the forward strand.
ATGCGAGGGATCCACAAAGCAGTATTCGAGGGCGCGGACGCCGGCACTGCACTGAGCCTTGTCGAGAGAGTTCACTTGTTGGTCCCACCGCGCTGACATTCGGTGTGGGCCGATGCCGCGTGGAGCCCACAATACCGCTCGACGTGCGAGAATTGTCCGGTCCACGAGCAGCCCGTTCGACAAGGTTGGGAGCATCATGACCGGTCCGGTTACCCAAGGAAGCGCGATGAAGCGGCGCAATCCCGTTGTCGTCTGGATCCTGTTGCCGCTCATCACTCTCGGCATCTACCACTTCGTCTGGTACTACCTCATTCACCGCGAGATGGCCGACTTCGACCGTCGCAAAGTCAATGCCCCCGTCGCCGGGCCGCTGCTGGTTCTACTGCTGCTCGGCTGGACGATCATCGCTCCGCTGATCAGCTACTACAACACCGGAAACCGCATCGCCGACGCCCAACGCGCGGCCGGCCTCCAGCCGACGTGCAGCTCGATCGTCGGCCTGCTACTCACCTTCGTGTTCGGCTTGCAGAGCCTCTACTACCAGCTGGAACTGAACAAGATCACGGCGCGATACAACGACGCTGCACCGGGAACCGTTGTGCCGCTTGCGGTGTGACGATCGAGATCGACTCTGGCGAAACGGACCAATGCCTTCCCTTCACCATGCTCCACTTGCCGGCGTAGAGCCGAGCACGCTGTACCGCATCATGGCGCTTCGCGTTGCAGTGTTCGTGCACGAGCAGAAGATCGTCGATGAGGTCGAACTCGATGGCGCGGACCTACTGGCGACAACGGAGTTGTTCTGGATACAGGACGACCACGGAGAGGTATTGGCTACTCTCCGCGTCCTCGTCGAGGACACGGTCCACATCGGCCGCGTCGCAACCGCGGTTCAGGGGCGTGGACGCGGCTATGCCGGCGAACTCGTCGAGGCGGCACTGAAGGCATACCCCGGGGTGGTCGAGATCTCCGCGCAAGCGCACCTCGAAAAGTGGTACGGGCGCTTCGGATTCGTTCGGGTGGGAGAGGACTACCTGGAAGCCGGGATCCCGCACGTGAAGATGCTCACCCGCGTCGGTTGAGTCAGCCTCGACTCCGCGGATGCGAGGCCGCGACGATCGATCCCCCGAGTACCAGTGCATTACCGAGCAAAATGCCCGTCACCCCGAACGGCCCGGCAATGGCACCGACCGTCAGTGGGATGAGAATCTGGGCAGATCTGTTGGCCGACATCCGCAATCCCAACGCCTCCCCTTGCGTGGATTTCGGCACGATCGACACCACCCACGACATGGTCAGTGGCTGCGGAATACCCAACGCGATGCCGAGTGCAATCATGACTCCGATGGCTCCGACTGCCTGCACGAACGGCAGCACTGCGAGAGCGATCGCGCCCGCCGCCAGCGAAACATTGAGCAGCACAGTGCGACCGAACTTCGCATCGAGTCTGCCGAGCCCCACTCGGCTGACCACCGACACCCCGGCGCGCAACGCCAGCAGCCACCCCACCGTCGTCACCGATACCCCACGCTCGACGGCCCACGCCGGTACGAAGGCATAGAGCAGATCGACCGTCACCAATACCGCGCCGCTGACCGTCAATGACTGCCACATGCCCGGCAGCTTCAGCAATTTCAGCCCCGACGCTTCGCCCTCGGCAGGTTTCTGCGCGCGAATGTGGTTGCGGCCGAGCATCAAGAACAGTGCGGTGGGGAGCGCTACCGCGGTGAACGCACCGGCGGTGAGGATGCCTGCCGTCGTGTTCGGACTCTCGACGCTCGCACCGCCGAATCTCGACGCGACGGCCGTCACCGCGAGCGGCCCGACCAACTGCCCCATCGAGGCGGCGGCAGTCAATGCGCCGAAGGCACTTTCGTTCTTGCCGTCGACGTGGACGTGTGCGACGAACGCCTGCTGCCCGATCATGATGAGCAGATTGCCCAGACCGAACGCGGCCGTGCACGCGAGCAGGGCCCACATTGCCGAAAACGCAACGAGTACACCGGTTGCGATCGAGCACAGAACGATTCCCGATACGATCACCACCGGACCGCCGAACCTGTCTGCGATGCGCCCGATCGGCAGAGCCGCCAATACTGCGGGCGCAGCGAACAGTGCCGCGATCACCGCAAGCGTTCGAGTGTCGGCACCCTCGGCGATCGCCCGATAACCGATCATCAACCGCACCCCGACCCACCCGGCCTGCGCAGTCGTCGCCTGAACGGTCAGAGCAATGGAATCACGAGAAGCCATCAGCGCAAGGGAATTTCATCGGTTCCTCCGACCAACCTCGATACGTCGTTGATGTCGTCACGCACCGCCCCGTACCGATCGGGATCGAGGTGGAAGATTGCCAATTGCAGTGCGTACGCAATGGCGATGGGAATGATGAGGGTGTTGTACTCGGAATCGTCTCCGCGTTGCGCGACGAGGAGATGCGTCGGCGCGGGCCGGAAGTGATATCCCGGCGCATCGCTGATCAGAATCGACGTGCCGCCGCGTCGTTCCGCCTCACGGACCAGAGCAGGCAGCTGAGACGGTGCCTCGCGCAGCGCGAACGCAATAAGGATGGAGTCCTCGGTGAAGCTGACGAACCGCTCGGCGAGGTCCTTTCCCCCGAGACCGAGCTCGACGACGACAAGACCGAGTCGGCGGAGACGACGGGCCAGCATATCCAGGGCCGGGCGTTCGTCGGCCTTGGAGAACAGGTAGACCACCCGCGCCCGATGAATGGAGGTCGCCACGTCCACCAGCTGCTCCTGCGGGATGAAGCTCGACAACCGCTCCAGTGCACGGGCCTCGTCGCGCGCGAAGACAGCCAGTTCGTGACCGGTATCGCTGCGCATCAGAGCCGATGCGGTCACGGGTTCGGGGTTGTCGCGTTCGAGATCTGCGCGCAAGTCCGGGAAGCCGCTGTATCCGAGCTTCTGCGCCAACCGCACGACGGTCGACTCGTGAGTTTGCGCGCGGGCCGCAACGGGAGCCGCACGCAGACTCGACGGCTCGGGCTCGCCGAGAAGCACCGCAATGACCCGTTTTTCGGACGCGCTCAGCGACTTTCCGCTGCTCGCCACCACTGTTCGGAAGCTCATACCCTCCACTTTCCACTGTGTCTGTTGACACACTCAACCACAATCCTGTAAACCTGTGCAAGATTGCAAGTGATCCACAGCACAGCAATCCGGCCGACCTTCTCAGGCCGCATCCGAACATATGTCAGAAAGGCGGCAGGCCGTGAAGGTACTGCTCGGCACACAACACACGATCGAATGGATCGTGCTCGGCGCGACCCTCGTCGTCGGCCTGGCGACGGTCACCATAGCAACCGGGTACGGAGTGACAGCCGACCCTGGCGTCGGGGCGGGCTTCCTGCCTTTGGTGGGCGGCCTCGGCATGATCCTCGGCGGTGCGATGTGGGCAATTCAGCTCGTTCGAGCACCGCGGACGAGCGCGCCCGAACCGGATCCCGAACTCGAGCCCGCTACCTCCGCGGCCGTCGCGTTCCTCTCCAGTGACAACGAGGAGGACGCCGACGAGGCCGAACTGCCCGATCGCGCAGGTTGGATCAGAATCGGAGTGGTCGTCGCCGCGATCGCCGGAGCCGCACTGGTGCTCCCCACACTCGGCTACACGCTGTCCATGGCGCTGATGCTCGCAGTCGTGTTGACGTTCGTCGGCAAGCGCACCCCGGTGGTCGCCGTCGGCGTCGCAGTGGCCACCACCTTGGCCACCCGGCTGGTGTTCGACGTCTGGCTCGGCACGGCCCTGCCGGCTTCCTCCATTCCGTTCCTCGCTGATTGGGGGTTGTGAGTCATGGGATTTCCCGATCTGATGGCAGGCTTCGTCAACGTCCTGACACCGACGCATCTGCTGTTCGCACTCCTCGGCTGCGTGCTCGGCATGCTCGTCGGTGTCCTCCCCGGGTTCGGTCCCGCCGCCGCGGTATCACTGCTGATCCCGATCACCTTCGGACTCGACGCCACCACAGCGCTGATCATGCTCGCCGCCATCCTGTACGGCGCAGCGTTCGGCGGCACCGTCACCGCTGTGCTGCTGCGCATTCCGGGTGAGGCGTCGTCCATCGCCACCACGCTCGACGGCTACGAGATGGCCAAGAGCGGACGCGGCGGGCCCGCTCTCGTCGTCGCCGCACTCGCGTCGTTCGTCGGCGGACTGGTCGGCGTCATCGGATTCGTGGTCGTCGCTCCGTTCAGCCGATTCGCACTCGAATTCGGTGCTCCGGAACTGTTTCTCGTCGCACTGCTCGGCATGGCCCTGATCACCAGCTTCTCGGGCAACAACCCCGCGAAGGCACTGATCAGCGTGGGTCTCGGCCTGGCGATCGCGTCGGTGGGCATCGATTCCGGCCAAGGCGTCCAGCGATTCACGTTCGGCATGCCGGAACTGTTCGACGGCGTCGCACTCGTGGCCGTCGTGATGGGCTGCTTCGGCCTCACCGAAATCCTCATCCAGGCCCGCTCGGCGGGAGGTGCCGGCCGACGACCACTCGCCGTCGGCAAGCTGCTGCCCACCAAGACCGACATCACCAGGTCTGCAGGCCCGACGATGCGCGGATCGGTCATCGGCTTCTTCATGGGCCTGCTCCCCGGATCTCCGGGTGCCGCAACCTCATTGGCGTCCTACGCGATGGAGAAGAAGCTCACCAAGCGTCCTGGGCAATTCGGCACGGGTGCCGTCGAGGGTGTCGCCGGACCGGAATCGGCCAACAACGCGCTCGCACTGTCGTCGATGATTCCACTGTTCACCCTCGGTATCCCTACCTCCGCCACCGTCGCCATCATGGCCAGCGCCTTTACCATCAACGGTCTGATCCCCGGCCCACTGTTGTTCCGCGACAACCCCGAGGTCGCCTGGACCATCATCGCCAGCTTCCTCGTCGGCAACATCATCCTGCTGATTCTCAACGTGCCACTGGTTCGTCTGTGGATTGCTGTACTGAAGATCCCGTTCCACTACCTGATGGCGATGATCCTGGCCTTCATGTTCCTGGGCGTCTACAGCATCAACGGCAGCGTCTTCGACATCTTCATCATGCTCGGCGCAGGCGTCATCGGATACCTGTTCCACCTCAACAAGATTCCGCTCACTCCTCTCGTCCTCGCGCTGATCCTCGGACCACTGCTGGAGGAGAACTTCCAACGTTCGTTGTCGCTGTCCCGCGGTGACTACGGCGTTTTCGTCGAAGGCCCCATCAACAAGGTTCTACTGCTCGTCTTCATCGCAGCCGTTCTGTTCGGAATGCTGCGCCCCGTCCTGGCTCGCATCCTTTCCCGCCGCGCCACCGCGAACCACCCCATCAAGGAGCCCGTCTCATGAGAACACTGCCCATCCTCGTCGCGGCCATCTCCACCGCTGCGCTGATTGCCGGTTGTAGCGGGGGCACAACCGATTCGGGAGCACCGTTCCCACGCGACGGTGCCACCGTCGAATGGGTCGTCCCGTCCGCCGCAGGCGCAGGTAACGACATCCTCGCCCGCATCATGGCACCGGCCATGGAAGCCGAACTGGGAGTCCCGGTCAAAGTGGTCAACAAGGAAGGCGGCAGCCAGGTCGTCGGACTGAACTACCTGGCCAACGCCAAGCCGGACGGCGAGACCATCGGCTTCACCAATATCCCGTCGATCCTCGGGAGGTACCTGGACCCGAGCAAGAAAGCCGGGTTCGATCGCGAAAGCTTCTCGCCCATCGGGTCGTTCGCATCCAACGACATCGTGATCGGAGTCAACAAGTCCAGCCCCTACGCCAACATCGGCGAACTGTTCGATGCGGTGAAGGCCAACCCCGGCACCATCACGGTGGGCACCGACTCCCGCGCGGGCGACGACCACGTCAACCTGCGCACCCTCGAAGACACTCTGGGTCTGGACTTCAACATCGTTCACTACAACAGCGGTGCCGACAAGATCTCGGCACTGGTCTCCGGCGAAACCGACTTCGCCCTCGGCGGAGTGTCCAGCTTCTACGGCCAGTTCGCATCGGGTGAGGTGAACATCCTCTCGGTACTCACCGAGGAGCGAAACAAGCTCATCCCCGACGTACCGACGCTGGCGAGCGAGGGATACGACGCCCCGTTCATGACCAACAACTTCGCCATCAGCGCCCCCGCAGGCACCCCGGACGCGACGATGACCACGCTGCAGAACGCCCTCGAGACTGCGCTGGCCGACCCGACCGTGGCCGAGAAGCTGACCGGCGCAGCGACACAACCCGATTGGGTCTCCGGTGCCGACGTCGAAGCCCTGTGGGAACAGCGTGAAACCGAGATCGAGCCGATCATCGCCGAACTGCTCGCCGACCAGCAATAAGTCACCCGAAAGGCATTGATCTCATGAGTACCGAAACCTATTCCAACACTGCCGTATCCGACGACATGATCGAACGCTTCTCTCGGGTGCCCGCAGCAAACGTAGGCGATGCCCAGGATCGTTTCGGCATCATCGCCGGACTGCGGCCCATTTGGGCCGGAGCAGCGGTCACCGGCCGGGCCTACACCGTGTGGACCCGATCAGGCGACAACCTCTACATCCACAAGGCTCTCGACGACGCCCGCCCCGACGACGTCATCGTCGTCAACGGCTCGGGCGACGACACCCGCGCCCTCATCGGCGATCTCATCGGGATCCGCGCCAAATCGCTGGGCATTGCGGGGTTTGTCATCGACGGTGCCGTGCGCGACGCCGACGCATTGGCCGAGCTGGGCCTGCCCGTCTTCGCCCGAAGTGTCACACCTGCCGGGCCGTACAAGAACGGGCCGGGCCGGCTCAACGAGCCGGTGGCGCTCGGAGGCGTCGTCGTATCTCCCGGTGATGTCATCGTCGCCGACGCCGACGGCGTGGTCGTCGTGAAGAGCTCCGATGTGGAGGTCGTCATCGTCGCTGCCGAGGAAGTAGTGGCACGTGAGGCGTCGAAACGCGAGAGCTTCTCGGCCCGCAGCCACTGAACACCGCCTCAGACGAGCAGATCCACCGCTGCAGGGCGACCGATTCGGTAGCCCTGCAGCAGATCGGCCCCGACCGAAATCGCGGTCTCGAGATCGTCGTCGGTCTCGACACCCTCGAACACGCATCGGGCGTCGGTCTTGCGCGCGAACTCGAGCACGAGTTCGGCCAATGCCAGCTTCGCCCGGTTCGCCCTCATCTCGTGGACGACGAAGGCATCGAGTTTGACGATCTCCGGTTCCAGCAGAACGAGATGTCGCATACCCGCGTACGCCGATCCCACATCGTCGACCGCCACGGCCACCCCACCACGTCGAAGTTCGCCCAGCACAGCGACCACCGCATCCTCGTCGTCGAGCGCGGCATGCTCCGTTATCTCGACGACCAGAGGTCGTCGCCGACCGGCGTCGAGCAGCAGTTCGATCAGCGGCGCATCGACCAGTAGCGTTGCAGCGCTAAGATTCACGGCAACGAAGGACTCGCAGGGTAGACGAGCGGACTCGTCCAAGGCCCGGACAGCCGCCGATCGGTCGAGCTCGGGTCCCAGACCGCAGTGCGCGGCATCGGTGAACCATGCTGCGGGATCACCACCGGTGGCCGGGAAGCGGGACAGGGCCTCGTATCCCTCGACGGATCCGTCACTCGCGCGGACGATCGGTTGGAACACGACGTCCGGGCCACCGCTTGCGATCACGGCCTCGACCCGACGCCGCGCACGCAACAGCGTCGAGTGCAGCGGTGTCGAGGCACCTCTAGTCGACGACACGGGTCCACACGGGAATCACCGTACGCCGCTGAGCCACAACCGCGATCAGTCCAGAGTGCATGCGGATACGGGAATGTCGGCGAACCGGTCCATCAAGAACGTCGCAGCCTCTCCGCCGTAACCGTCGATCAACTGCGGTCCGAAGTGGTTCGGCAACACAGCACCCTGCAGAATCGGCGGCAAAGTATTCGTGCGGAACTCGACCGAGGCACCTCGCCCACACCAATCCTGGGCCAACTGTCGGGCCTGACCGTACGGAACCGTGTCGTCGTTGAGTCCGCTGGTGATCATCACCGGTGCGTTCGGAGTACTGCGGCCGATACGTTGCTCGTCCAGGATTCGACCGGCCTCAGGAATGGTGCCCAGGTTCTCTAGCATCGATCTACCGTCGACGGTGAGCGATTCTGTCTTCAGGAAAGGGTATTTCAGAATCGTGTCGCCGATGCACTGCGTGGACAGGTCGTCGAGCACCGCCTTGCCGTGATCGGTGAGTCGCTCGTCGATGAGTGGCAGCAGACTCGAATCTCGCTCGACGAAGCCGTTGAGGGCATAACCGATCACACCTCCGATCAGCGTCCCGTCGACAGTTTTCAACACCTCGAGCAAGTCGGCAGTGGGGGCACCCGCCCAGGTGCCCTTCAGATTGAGGTCCGGTGCGTAGTCCGAGGCGAGTTCTGCAGCGGCGGCGGCAGCTCCCCCGCCCTGCGAGTAACCCCAGATGCCGATCGGCGCATTCGCGTCGCCGGTCAATTCTGTTGCCGCGCGAGCACCGTCGAGAACTGCGTGCGCCTCCTCCGATCTGTTCACGTAGGTGTGCAGCCCGGGCGTTCCCAGCCCGATGTAATCGGTGACGAACACGTTCGCCCCCATCGATCCCCACAGCGTCGACGACAGCAACTCCTGGTTGAACGAGATCGACAGTGGTTGCGTCACAGCATTGATCGAGGTAGGGAACGCTCTCGACGGGGCGCACTGATCGCCCTGCCCCACGGTTCCCGGTGCGACGACGATGGTCGGTCGTGGGCCCGCACCTCGCCACGGCACCTCGGTCTCGATGAATGTGCCCGACACCGCCACCGGCGCATCGTCCTGTGATCGAGAGGTGTACAGCACCCGTTGCGCCTGGGCCGGATACGAGCCGTCCGTACCCGGCAGTGCAGCGAACAACGACATCGGTTGCGTCCGAACGACGGATCCGGGGCTGTCGGCGAGCTGGGCAGGAGGGACGTAGAAATCGTCGACGACATCGGCCTGCGCTGCAGAGGCCCCGAGTACGGTTACCGAGGACGCAAGCACAGCAGTTGCGACTGCGCCGATCATGGTGCGATACAGATGCATTGGACTCTTTCTACCGAGGGGTCAGATAATTGTGCCGAGGTCGCGGGCGACGATGTTGTCCAGTGCCCGCTCTGCCAGCGCCGCGATCGTCATGGACGGGTTGCAAGCCGCGGTGTTGCCGGGCATCAACGCACCGTCCAGAACGTACAGTCCGCGCTGGCCCTGTACGCGGCCGTCGAGATCGCACACCGGACCCATGTTCGCCCCGCCCAACGCATGCCAGGTGGACGGGAACAACGCATTGGTATCGGTGAGGATGCTGCCCGAACCGGCGATGCGACGCACCGTCGGATCGATGGAGCCGTCCTGAATGAAGGAGTCGCCGTTGGCCGGCCAGTACAGCTGGGCTCGGTCGCGTGCGGAATCGTAGGCGAAGTGGCCGCGACCGTCACTGACTCCGTAGCCGACGAGCATCGTGCTGTGGGCATCGACACCCAACGGCGGAATGGATGCCTGAATGACCGTGTGAGCGGTGCGCGGGTCGTCCCAGTTCAAGCTGCCGAACACCACCGGACCACCCTGCGGCGTACCGAACTGCTGCTCGATGCTCGACCACACGTAGATGCGATCTGCGTTGGTTCCCCAGCCCTGCCCGAGCTGGTCCGGTAGATCGGGAATGGATCCGGTGGCCCCGGCACGGACCAGTAGCTTGGTGGTGTTCAGGCTGCCGGCGGCCATGATCAACGCGCCGGTGGTGAGGATCTTGTTCTCCAACACCGTTCCGTCGGAATCGATTCGGTCGACATGGACGGCCCAGCGACCATCGGCAGCACGCTCGACGTGCGTGACGTTGTGTTGCGTCGCCACGGTGGCCAGACCCGTCGCCTCTGCAGCTGCAATGTAGGTGACGTCGACCGAGTGCTTGCCTCCGTTGTTCACTCCGAACGCGCCTGCACCGTTGGTGTACGACGGCTTCATCACCCCACGTGTTTCGTCGAGGGCGTAGTTCCAGTCGATCGGCATCGGAATCTTCGACACCGGCAGACCTGCCCGCCGCGCACTGTCTGCGAACACCCGTGCCGCTTGATAATTGGGTGTGGCGATCAACTCGTCCGGAGCCTGCTCGAGCTGCAGCATCCGCGCGACGCGGGGGTAGTGGACCGCGTTCAACGTGGCCCAGTCGAGGTCGACCGGAAAGTGAGTCTCGAAGACGGCCTGCGAGGGCTGCAACGTCATGCCCTGGTAGATCAGGGACCCGCCGCCCACTCCGGCAGCGCACAGCGCGGTCATGTTGTCGCCGGGGACTGCCTCGAGCAAGCCGACGTACGGATCGAACGGAACCGGCCTCCCGAACAGATTGGGGCTCGAGCCGTACCACAGCATCCGCTTGTCCGGCGAAGTCGCATTGGGGAAGGTATCGGCATTCGGGCCTGTGGACCAACGTCTTCCGCGCTCGAGTACCAGAACGGGAACACCGGCCTCGGCCAGGCGCAACGCTGCGACGCCGCCCCCGAACCCGGATCCGATGACGATTGCGCGGTGGTCCTCGCGGGTGAGTGGAATCCGAGTCCTGGCACAGGGGCTCGCATGGGCTACACCGGTCCCCGCCACTGCAGCCAGGCCCGCAACTGCGGTAGCGCCCAGAAATGACCGACGATTCAGATTCGACACGTTCCCCCCACGCTTGCTGACGTGCACGCATCGAGACTCGGGTCACATGTACGTGCGGTGCAAAACTAGACAGAAGGAGGCTCGGGTGTCAAGTTTTTGATGCTAAGCAAAGGGCAGGACCGGAATCAACCACCGTTCCAGGTAGCGGCGCAAACCGTCGTCGTCGTGAATGGACGGGTCGTCGAACAGGATCACCGAGAGCCCCACCCGCACGATGACGCCGTCGATGCCGTGGAACTGCGTGGAATCGAAGCTCGGATTGCGTGCGATGTACCCGTCGAGAAACTGGCGAACCACCGGCTGCGCGCGATCCATCATGTCCGCGTCGAACAGTGGGTTCGCGTTGCCCGAGCGCAACAACGAGTTCAGAACAGGTTCGCGCCGAATGAGATTGCGCGCAGCGACCACGGTCTCGACGATGAATTCCGTCGGAGTCTCGGCCTGATCGGCCTTATCCCTGATACCGCCCAGCACGTCGACGATCAGTCCCACCATCGCCTCGGAGACCATGTCCTCACGGGTGGTGAAGATCGAATACACCGTCTGCCGCGTGACACCCGCAGCACGCGCCGCCGCCGCGATCGTGACACCCTCGAAGCCGGTCTCGGCGATCAACCCGAGGGTGGCATCGAGAATCTTCTGCTTGGACCGCACGGTCCGATTATGACGCCTACCCTGTCATTGCCTCACTCGAGTGTTCGACGGCGCGGAGACGATAAGCTCGCACCTGTTCATCGAATGGGGGTTCACACGTGAGCGAGAAGACGACACCCGGGGCGACTCTGCGCACCATCACCGGCACCACCAGCGGAGACCTCGAAGCAGTCGAAGCCGACGGGCTGATCCACGCACGGGGAATCCCCTATGCCACCGCCACGCGATTTCGTAGACCCGAACCGCTCGACACCCCGGGGACGACGCGCGACGCCACCCGACGCGGCCCGGTGTGCATCCAAATGCCCTCCCGGCTCGACAATGTCACGGGCCCGATGGTCGACGGGCTCGAACAGAGCGAGGACTGCCTCGTGTTGTCGGTGACCGCTCCCTCTGAGGCGGAGGGACTTCCGGTGATGGTGTGGCTGCACGGCGGCGGCTACGTCTCCGGCGGCGGGGAAGCCGAGAGATACGACGCCGACCACCTCGTTCGGGAGGGTGTCGTGGTGGTCAGTGTCACTTTCCGGCTCGGTGGATTCGGTTACCTGACCCCGAAAGGCTCAGGGGACAGCAACATCGGTGTGCAGGATCAGATCGCAGCACTGCGCTGGGTGTCGACCAACATCGCTCGATTCGGCGGTGACCCGCACAACGTGACGTTGTTCGGGCAGTCTGCGGGCGGCGATGCCGTCCTCGCGCTGATGGCGTGCGAGTCGGCCGCAGGGTTGTTCTCGCGGGCAATCGTGCAGAGCGCGCCTCTCGGGTTGCGATCGGGCCGTTCGGCTCTGTACGACACAGCCCGAAAGGCTTTCGCAGCGCACTTTCGTACCGACCCGGCCACCGCTCCCGCGTCGGATGTGCTCGATGCAGAGCGTGCCGTGACGCGTGCGGTGCGCAGGTTCGGTGCCGCAGGCGGAATGCCGTTCGGGCCGGTTGCTCACCTCGAGCCCCTGGCCGGTGACCCCGACGCCGCCCTACGCAGAACTGCCCCTGGCGTCGAACTTCTGATCGGTCACACCAGAGACGATGCTTCACCGTTCGTGGACGTCGTATCGAACATGTTGTGGCTGAACAGGTTCGGTATTGTCAGTTCGGTACTGACCGCTCCGGTCGTCCGTCTCGTCACCAACCTGTTGTTCGGCGTCGACGGCATGGTGAAGATGTGGCACCGCGCCGGTGGTCAGGTCGCGTCGTATCGAATCGACTGGGCACCGAAGGGCGCACCGTTGGGAGCGTGCCACAGCATCGATTTGCCGTTGCTGTTCGGTGACGCATGGTGGGATGCGCCGATGTTGGCCGGCCATGCTCCGCCGGATGCATTGGCCGCCAAGGTACGGCGGACATGGGCCGCGTTCGCCAGAGAAGGAGTGGCCGGGCTGCCTTCCCGCTCGCTGGTGTTCTGACAGACACCTACTTCAGCTCGATCTGGTTGCCTCTCATCGCCGGTGCCCCCAATGTCGTTGTCCAGGAGGGAATTTTCGAGGGCGAGATACCAAGCCTGTTGGCGTAGACGACGTCGAGTGTGCTTCGTTCGAGATCAGATCCGGCGTATGCGGCCGGTGTCGCGGGAAACACCCGGTCGTTCGCGGTGGTGCCTGCATCCTGCGGCCCGGGGTTACGCGATGGCACCTGATACGAACCGTCGTTGTACGAGCCTCCGGGATACTGCGGGGCATTCTCGCCGGTGCCCGGAACTGCGCTCGGAAAGCACTGCGGTCCAAGGTCGTCCAAGAACCTCGGCTCGTCCTGATTCGGCAGGTATCGACCCTTGGGATTTACGAACTCGGCTGTGCCCTGGATTCCGGGGAACTCGCTGTCCGTCTCGAGCACTTCGGGAATCTGGGGCGTCACAGCGACGATCTGATCGAGGAAGCAGTCGACAGTCGGAATGTACTCCTCGAGCGTTTCGACCAGCTCCCGTGAATCGGCCGACACACTGATGATGTCGTCGGAGTTGGCCGCGAGGAAGTCCGCAGTGGTTGAGGAACTCGATGTCAGTGACGCGATCAGGGTGTCGGTCGCAGGACGACGCTCGACGACCGTGTTCCCCGTGACCCGGAGGTTGTCGAGAGCGTCGAACAAAGACGGTAGGGCCTCGGAGTAGGTGTCGGCGAGGTCCGCAACACCTCGAATATCGTCCTGGAGTGACGGCATCTCGGCGTTCACCTGTGCGAAGACGTTCTCGAGCCGGTCGATCGTGGAGCCGAGCTGCTCACCTCGCCCTGAAAGTCCTTGCGCCAGCGCACCGAGGGTACTTGCCAGATCCTGAGGGGGCACGGCCTCCAGTAGCGGCTGCAGGCCGTCGAGCAACACTCCCACCTCGATGGCGTTACCGCTGACGTCCTGCCCCAGCACAGAGCCGTCGACGATGGGGGCGGCGGAACCCGCGGGGTCGAGCAGGGCGACGTACCTTTCTCCGAAGAGAGTCTTGGGCAGCAAACGCGCAGTGGCAGCCGACGATATTTCAGAGGCATAGGACGGTGTGATGGCCAGATGCGCGACAACGGCACCATCATTCGCAGTGGTCGAATCGACATGTCCGACAACAACTCCACGGAACTTGACGTCCGCGCGTTGCGGTAGGGCGTTGCCTGCGGAGTCCAGGATCAGGTCGACGCGGACAGCAGCGTCGAACGTTCCGTCGTACCGGGTGACACTCCATCCGACGAAGAGAGCCAACACCATGAAGAACGCAGCACCGAGCGGGATGGTGGTCGACCGTCGCCGCGCCTCGATCATCGCTTCGGGTCGGGCACGAGGTGCAACGGAAGAACCGAGAATCGATGAATGACGTTGTTGACGGCGATCTCCGGTGTACCCGCCTGTTCGATCCGACCGACGTGGCGTAGCAGAGCGCGCAGAATCGCTTCGGTCTCCATTCGAGACAGCCCCTGGCCGGCGCAGCCGTGAACGCCGTACCCGAAGCCGACGTGTGCGGAAGCATCGCGCGTGATGTCGAACCGATCGGGTTCTTCCCACGCGAGTTCGTCCCGATTCGCCGATGCGTACATCACGAGTAGTTGCGCACCCGCGGGCACCGGGACACCCCCGATGATCGAATCGGTCTCGGCGCGCCGAGCGAACGCCCGCAACGGGGACTCGATCCGGATCACTTCGTTGATCGCATTGGGCAGCAGTGCATACGGATCTTGCCGGAGCAGGTCCCATTGATCCGGATGCTTGGCGAACAGCCACAATGCAGCGGCAATCCCGCTTGCGGTGGTGTCTATCGACGGCCCCAGATAATCCATCAGGAATGCAGGCAGATCGGCCGCGCGGAGGCGACCTGCATCGATGTGCTCGATCATCTCCTCGGCAATGCTTCCCGGAACGACGTCGCGTCTACGGGCGAGGCTGTGCACGAAATACAGCATCCGCAGGCTGGCGGCCGTCGATCTCATCGAGACGCCGTTGAGCGGCCCCAACATGTCGAAGATCGCGCCCGCCCACTTCACAAGCTCTTTTCTGCCACGCTGCGGCCAGCCGATCAGGTCCGGCACCACCGTCATGGGCAATTTCAGCGCGATGTCCTCGACACCGTCGACGTATCGCTTGGCCACCGCGTCTCGAACAACCCGCTCGGCCAACGCATTCACGTCCGCGCGTAACGGACGCAACGCCCGTGGGGTGAGACGGTGAGCAGCCACTTTTCTCTGCGCGATGTGCGCGTCGTCGTCGGACATCAAGAAACTACGGTTGCCGATTCTGCGAGCAACAGGATTCATCGCGACGCTGCCCGACGAGCGGTATGTTGCATCGTCCGCGAGCACCTGCTTGACCTCGGCGTACCGGGGCAAGGCGTACACATTCTGCTTCTCCAGCCACACCACCGGACCGAGTTCGCGCATCGCTCGGTAGTGGGGATAGGGATCCTCGATCGCCGAGACCGAGTACAAGTCCTCGGTATAGACCGGGAGGCCCCCGGGTATCCGCCGACGACCGAAGCGGGTCCTCGGGGCATCCGTCGAGCGGAGGTGGCCTGACCCGGATGCGACCGGGCACTTCTGCGCATTGGAAACGTGATCGGACGACATCGACAGGCCCTTCGGCGTTCGGTGGGATCGCGGTGTTCAACCCCGTGGGCTGGAAACTCACAACAGTGTGTAGGAGCTCATGAGCACTCACCAGGGGCAAGATGCATCTACTTTCGGCATATCCGATGCATTCCGCACCATCGCCGATACGGTGTCGATATGCCGTGGGAAAGACCACCCGAGCGAATACGCGATCTCATCCGTCAGGGCGCAGAACTCATCGTCCACCACGAATCCGCATGGCTCGACGCCTTCACCGCCGGCCTCATGCAGTCCCCCGGCATGGAAGCCACCCTCATCGACCCCGTGCTGGCCACCGAAACCGAACGAGCGGCCCGCACCACCGTCGTGCGATGGGCAATGTCCAACATCACAGACCCCGGCGCGCCAGTCGTTCCGGCTCTCGACGCGGACATCGTCGAGATATCCAGAGACCTCGTCCGACGCGGACTCGACGAACTTGCGCTCGCCAGCTATCGAATCGGGCAGACGGCCTCGTGGACGTTGCTCGTACGCGTCGCATTCTCGCTCACGTCGGAGCCCGAGGAGCTGGAGGTTCTCCTCGATGTCTTGGCCCAGTCGATCGCCGAGTACATCGAAGGCACATTGGTTCTGGTCGCCGAACGTGTGCGCATCGACCGCGAGGAGCTTCACCGAGGAACCCATCCGCAACGAAGAGAAACGCTGGCTCTGCTTCTCGAGGGTGCACCCTTCCCCATCGATCGGGCAGAGATGCGCCTCGGATACAGCCTCCGCCGTACCCACACGGCCGTTGTTGCGTGGAGTACGGAGCCGGGTACGGAGCTCGGTCACCTCGAGCGCGCGGTCGCACTTCTGGTCGAGCGGGCGCACAGCGCAGCAGCCTTCACGATCGTGCCCGCTGCCGCCACCCTGTGGGCGTGGGTTCCGGGCGACACGAAGATCGACGCACGTGACCTACTCGACCCGATCGACGCTGCCTCCGATGTCCGAATTGCAATCGGGTCACCTGCCCACGGTCCCGAAGGATTCAGACGATCGCACACCGAAGCGCTTCTCACACAACAGATGCTGAGCAGGTCACCCTACGGGCAACGAGCAGCCACATACGACGAGGTGAAACTAGCCACCGCCATGATCCCCGACCGAAGCGACCTGTTCGTTCGCGAGACGCTGGGCGGCCTGGTGGACGCGGAGGCCGCTCTTCGCCACACGGTGCTGACGTTCGTACGAGAGCTCGGAAGCGTCTCCCGAGCGGCGGAATCCCTTCACGCACATCGCAATACGATCGTCCGACGACTTGCCCACGCAGACACACTGCTACCGAGGCCACTGTCCGAGAACCCGGTTCACGTCGCTGTGGCACTCGAACTCGCGCACTGGCACGGGGCCGGGGATACCGCTCAGCACCGACTCCGTGGCCCATCGGCGGCTCAGAAGTAACCTTGGCGAGACGTCACCTCAGCAACTATCGGTTCAACTGCAACTCGGCCAGCACCCCCGCGACCACGAAGCCTCCGGCAATGGCGCAGCCGGCCACTCGTGTGCGTTGGGGAAGGTACGCGGTCAAGGCGAATGCACCGGTGTCCCATACGTCGACGGCCACCCCGGCACGCAGCAGGGGGCGCACCAACTTCGGTGCGTACTTCGTGGCTGCGTACAGCCCGCCACCGATGTAGATCTCTCGAATCCCGAAGGTGCGTGCGGCAGCTCGCGTGGTCGCCACTGCGGCGTCGGGACCGGCGAGGAGTTCGTTGGCCCGCGTGGGGGCGATCATGTGAGCGACGCCGATTGCGGCGCGGCCCAACCCGACGATCTCGGGAAGGCGTCGTACGAGTGTGGTGCTGACAGACATGAGTGCATTCCTTAGTTGGTCGAGACAGCGCTGTCGCGGGCCAGCCGCCGGAGCAGGCCGACGGGTTTCTTGATGCCGAAGGCCACGATGGTGACCCGACCGTCGTCGTGATTCCACTGCAAGAGGGCCGACCCCTCGTCCACGGCCCCCTCGAGTACGGTCGGGTCACCCTGCAGCGGCAGGGGGCCCACAACTTTGATGGACAGCCCGAGGATCTCGGTCCAGAAGTAGTCGTCGCTGGGCGCACACGCCGGGTCGAGGCCGAGCACGGACGCTGCCGCCACTTTGCCCTGCGCGACGGCGTTGGACCAGAACGGGGACCGACCGGACCCAGTTCGGGAGTATGCGACGTCGCCTGCCGCGAACACGTCGGGAAGTGCTGTGGCGCAGCATTCGTCGACAGCGACACCCCGAGCATCAGCGATACCGGCACCAGTCAGCCAACCGGTCTCGGGCACATCGCCTGCGCAGGTGACCACCACATCCGCCTCGAGGGTGCGACCCGCGCGCTCGATCCCGCGGACGGGGCTGCCCATCAACGAGACCGGGCTGTCGGCACGGACAAACCGAACCGACGCCGCCTCGGCGCGGGCAGTGATCGCGTCGGACAGGTTGGGCCCCAGCAGCCGATGCAACGGGGGATCGACATCGACGACGGTCACCTCGATATCGCGAGCAATGCATGCACTCGCAACTTCCAAGCCGAGGAAGCCTGCCCCGACGACGACTGCTGTTCGAGCCGTGTCCAGTTTCGTGCGCAGCGCCCGGACGTCGGCGAAGGTCCGCAACACGTTCTCGCCCGCTTGCTGCGGATCGGCTATCCGTCGGGCCGACGCCCCTGTCGCCACGATGAGGGCGTCATAGGGAACGTCGGTGCCATCGGCCGTTGTCACGATGCGGCGATCGGTGTCGACCGATACAGCGCGATCGCCGATCGAGGTGATACCGAGATCGGACAGATCCCACGTCTCGGCCTCGGCCACATCACCTTTGAGGACGTGCTTCGACAACGGCGGCCTGGCGTAGTAGCCGTCGGGGTCCGCACCGATCATGGTGAGCGCGCCATCGTGACCCCGCGCGCGGAGCTCACGGGCCGCGGTGCAGCCTGCGATGGAGTCACCGACGATGACGATCCGACGTTCAGCGGTGCTCACTTGCTCTCTCGGAGGGCCGCTACCGGACAGACGCCGATCGCCGAACGGGCCGCCGCAGCAAGGTCGTCGGGTATGTCGTCGTTGTCGAAGGCGTAGTGCAGTTCGCCCTCGTCGTCCAGGCTGAACACCTTCGGAGCTTGATCGGCGCAGATGCCGTGGCCTTCGCACCGATCCCAGTCGACGTCGATTCTCATTTCTGTGTCCCTTCTGTGGCCACCAGTTTCAGCGGCAAGTGTTCGTAACGGTGAATGACGTTGTTGACGGCCCGTTTCGGTGTTCCCGAGGGGACGAATCTTTCGACCCTGCGCGCCAGTACCCGAAGCATGGTCTGCGCTTCGAGCCGAGCCAGACCCTGACCTGCACACCCGTGCACTCCGGATCCGAATCCGAGTTGCCGAGCGGCGTCACGGGTGACGTCGAATGCATCGGGGTTGTCCCACTCGCGTTCGTCCCGGTTTGCCGACGCGTAGATGACCAGTACGCGTGCACCTTTCGGGATTCGCGATCCATCGATCTCGACGTCGCGCACGGCCCGACGTGAGAACGCTCGGATGGGTGACTCGTATCGGACGACCTCGTTGACGGCGTTGGGGATCAGGTCCGGGTCCTGTCGGATGGCCTGCCACTGCTCGGGGTGACGAGCGAACAGATCGAGCGCGCCGGAGATCGCTCCGATGGTGGTGTCGAGCGATGGCCCGAGGTAGTCGATCATCAATGCCGGGCATGCGGACTTGCCGATCCTGTTCTCGTCGGCGGCTTTCAGCACGTCGTCGCCCATGCTCCCGGGGAGCACCGATCTTTGCCGCACTACCTTCTTGGAAAACGCGAGCATCTCGGTGGCGGCCTTCACGGCCGTGACGGAGTGACGATTGACGGGCCCGAGCGAGTCGAATGTTGCTCCAGCCCAGCGGAGAAGCTCCTCGCGACCGTCTTCGGGCCACCCCACGAGGTCGGGCACGACGGACATCGGCAACGCCGTGGCGAGATCGTCGACACCGTCGACGAACGTCTTGCTCAGGGCCGCATCGACGACGCTCTCCGCCTTCTCCTCCACTGCGGCCGTCATCTTTCGCACGGCCTTCGGCGTCAAGCGGTGCGCGAGAACCGCACGCTTGGTCGCGTGCTCCTCACCGTCGCTGTTGAGCGTCGTGCCGCGTCCGAGCCTGTTGGCAACAGGATTGAGTGCGACTCCGTCGCCCGAAATGAAGGTCTCGTCGTCGAGCAGCACTGCCTTGCACTCTGCATAGCGTGAGATGGCGAACGCCTGCTGCCGTGGTAACCACACCACCGGGCCGAGTGCCCGGAGCCTCGCGTAGTGCGGATACGGGTCGAGGATCGCATCGGTGGAGTAGATGTCGGTGCGATACTCCGGGATCGTTGCGTTCGTTGTCATGGGGTCCTTCGCCAGGAAGAGTAAGTTCGCGCTGCCCAAACGGGTTATTGACGATATCGTCACCCACGGCACAGCCGCCCGTCAAGCTTTTTGACGAATTCGTCATGATTCGAACGCGATAGGCTACCCTCACGCACACCGCAGAGCAGGAGCAGACCGTGACCGAAGGCAACCGCGTCGAGCGCCGCAAGGCACGCACCAGAGCCGCGCTGGTCCGCGCAGCTCAAGGGCTTCTCGCCAGCGGAAACACCAACGCACCGGTCCTCGAGATCACACAGGCAGCCGACGTCAGCAACGGATCGTTCTACAACTACTTCGAGAGCAAGGAAGAGCTGTGGCAAGCGGCCATCGACTCCGCCCTCGAATCGGCAGGTGACTATCTCGACTCGCTCACCGTCGACCTGGACGACCCGGTCGAAGAGTTCACCCAGTCCTTTCGATTGTCCGGACGGCTCTTCCGCCTCGAACCGGAACTGAGTCGTGTCCTGCTCAACTCCGAGGCCGCGGCATTCGCCGCAGCCGGGGGCCTGGCCCCGCGTTCGCGTCGTGATATCGAATCAGCCGCCGCACAAGGACGATTCGATGTGGACGACGCGGATGTCGCACTCGCCATCGTGGCCGGTTCTCTGCTGTCGATGGGTCGACTGCTGCTCGCCCAACCCGAACGCGACGAAGCGGCAACCGTGGACGGCACGACACAGCGCGTTCTACGGGCACTCGGAATCTCTGCAGACGAGGCCGAAAAACTGTGTGGCCGCGAGCTTCCGACGTCCTACAGCGGCGGAGTTCAGGCAGCGATCGACCCCACGTCCCAGCCGCTCCCGTAGCCGACCGAAGTCAGTCGTCCGCGGCCCTGAGCGCGACGCTCAGGGCCTCTTGCGCCGATATGTCCGCCTCGATCGCACCGCGCATCTCGGCATCGTCGAGGTCGACGAGCAACGGAGAATCGGTGTCGGACTGTCCGCGCACATCGGCGAGTTCCTGCTCGCGATCTTTCGCTCGCCGATAGACGGCAAGGGCCTCGTCCTGCTTCTCTCGTGCGGTGGCCATGCCGTCAGGCTCTCTGGTGTCGCGCGGGGGCGTGCGCAGACGCCTCGACGGGAACCGACACGGCAACGGGTTCGACCTTCCGATCACTACCGCGCGTGCTCATCTTCATGAAGTTCTGCAGTTCGTCGTGAATAGGTGTGTCGGTCATGAGACTCGACCTTCTCGACCTACGATGCGCAGGTCGGTTCGGTTTCGCTGAACCATTGTGTGCGCTGAACGAGCGGCGTGACACCGACCCTACGGCCTTTCCTCCCACGCGGTCCACGCTGCGCCGAACATCCTCGACCAGAACTCCGTTGCTCTCGACGAGCTGGGGGCTCGGGGTCTACTGTCGCTCACGTCGACACGTTCGATCGCGCGCAAGCGGCAGTCGATGGCCGGGGCCCATGCACACAGCGCAGGCTGACGGCGACTCGAACCTCGGCACACCTTCCTGCCGAGGACACCTGCTGCTCGACCGGGACACGCACGGCAGCGGCATTCGACGTACAGGATCGAGTCCGAGTGCTCACCTACAGCTTCAACCTCGACTACCGAGGCGTATGCCCCATCTGCGAACAGATCACGTTGGGAGAGAACGTCATCGATTCGCCGGCCGTCGGACCGACCAGCAGCCGCATCTATGCCTCCTGTGAAGCGTGCGGATGGGAAGGACCTGGCTGACGGCTCAGCCGATCACCGGCTTGCGGTCCTTCGTCAATTCGTCGAGCTCTGCTTGCATCGCCGAGTGAACTCGGTGCGCGAAGTCCTCTGCGGTCTCGTCGGGTTCGGGACGCATCGGCGCGAGCACCGACGTCTCCAGCTTCGTGGGCAACGGTAGATACGGAAGCAACCCGACTACCCCGAAATTCACGCCCCAGGGAATGGATACCGACAGCGGCAGCGTCTTGACGCGAAATGCCGTCTTGTTCAATCGGAGCGCCTTGGCGATACGACGACCACTGCTGAGGACGAGGAGCGACTCACCCGCGCCCGCGGTCACGACCGGAACTATCGGCACCCCGGCTTCCATTGCGAGACGCGCGTAACCACTGCGTCCGGCGAAGACGATGTCGTTTCGGTGCCGCCACGACTTCAGCGCATCGAGGTCACCGCCGGGAAAGACCAGGACATTGTGCCCCTCTTCGAATGCATCGAGAGCATTCTCTCGAGCGGCCGGACGCGCGCCGAAGGGCTCGAGTAACTTTCCTGCACGCAGCGTCCACGCGATCTGGTGCGTCAACGCGATCACTTCCCTGGACAGCTTCAGATCGTCGTACGCCGCCGAGAACGCGAACACGTTCAGATCGATCACTCCGCCGAACCCGTGATTGCACACGAACAACACGGGCTCGTCGGGAACCGGTTGTGCGACCGACACTTCGAGGCGGTTGTAGAGACGGACAGCATTGATTCCCATGGCCCGAATCGCCCGAGGTACTTTGTGCATGGGCGCACTCTAGCGGGGCCGGACGCCCCGGCGTGCTGCTTCGCGGACCGCGAACTCACGGTAGGTGGTGGCAGGTCGTCCGAGAAGCTTCGGCAACTCCGTCATGTCCCCTGCAGGCAGTCCGTTCTTGTCGTAGTAGTTCATCATGCGCTCGTAGCAGTCCCTCGAGTCCTGCGACCAGTTGCGAATTCCGCGGGCGTTCGAGGACTGCTGGAGTCCACGGATCACATGCTGCGGCGCATGGATCTTGGTCGACAACAACGACTTGGCGACAACAGTGACCAGTGCACCGGCTCCCCGCAACGGGTTCTGCAGAGACGCCGGTGGGAGCCTCACCGCGGATACGTGATGGCCGAGAACGTCGGACCAGATCCGCGCCATCTCGTGTCGGTCGAGCTCTTCCGACGACAAGTCGTACGTACGGTTCTCGTGTCCCTCGGGTGCGACGAGGATGTTGGCCGCGACCTCGCTGACATCCTCGGCATCGACGACGCCCATCACCGAATTCGGCGAAGACGGGTACGGCAGAACTCCACCTTGCATGAACTCCCAGAAATCCAGGTAGTTCTGCATGAAGTGGGACGCCCGCAGATTTGTGCAGGCGATACCCGAACGCCGAAACACCTCCTCGACGCGGCCCTTCTCCTGATGGTGGAACATCTCGGTGATCTCGGGATGAATCACCGAGTGATACACGATGTGCTCGACGCCGTTCGCGAGACATGCTGCGACGATGTCCTCGGCGATCGAGACCTCGTGCACGAGCGACGTCGGATGGACGTGGAACAGGCGTCGAACACCGACGGTCGCTGCGAGTACGTCCGCTGCCGATCGAATGTCACCGATCACCACATCGGTCGCCCCGTCCGCACGTGCACCCTTGGCCTGCTTCTCGTCCTTGACGAACGCTCGGACCTTTTCTCCGCGTCCGTTCAGATCGCGGATTACTGCGTGTCCGACACTGCCGCCGGCACCGGTGACCAGAATCATCGTGCCCCTTCTCTCGAAACCGAAGTAGAACAAGTCACATATTGACTTGAAGTCAAAAAGTACGCTACAAAAAAACTGACTGACAGTCAATGGCCTGTCCGGTCACGACGACGAACGAGTGCTCGGCTCGACTGGATCGAGCACTGCATCCGACGACACCCTCGACGAGAAAGTAGCGAAGTGACCGATTCCGAAATCCAACGATGGCAAGACATGCAGTGGAACAACCACACTCGTGACATAGATGTGGACGGATCGCGTATCCACCTCGTCGACCTGAATCCGACCGCAGACGAGGTGGTGATCTTTCTGCACGGCATTTCGGCCAGCTGGCGCTGGTTCATCGAGATCTTGCCCGAGGTCGCGCGGTCGCGTCGCGCCATCGGCATCGACCTACCCGGTTTCGGTGGCTCGCAATTCTCACGGGGCCACAGCAGCTTCGCCGCCCTCGCCGATTCCGTCGTCGCAACGTGCGGCGTCCTCGGTGTCGATCGGGCCACCGTCGTCGGGCACTCCATGGGTTCGATCGTGGCCACGCGACTTGCGGCGGATCACCCCGGGCTGGTCGAGCGACTCGTCGTCACCGGCGGACCGATCCTCTCGCTCACCGGCCTCACACGACGTCCGATCAGCACCATCCGGGATCAACCACGCGCGGTGGCGACCCTGTTGGCAGAGTTGGTCACGATCGGCCTCCCTATGCCGAACTGGTTGGCGCACAGGGCCGCACGATCACCCCTGCTCCTCAAAGCCGCCCTCGGACCGTTCGTGAACCGGACCGACCGACTCGACCCCGAGCTCATGGACCAGGTGACGTCTGCATTGGGCGCACCCGGATCGTTCCCGGCGCTGCTGTCCACCGCATCCGCCGACCCGAGTGCCGGTCTGGACCTCATCACCTGCCCGACGCGGATCATTCGCGGACCGGGCGATCCCCTGTCACCACCCGCCGATGTCCAACGATTCCTCGACGCAGTTCCCGCCGCGACCGCCGTCGAGATCGAGGGCACCGGACATTGGCCGCACATCGAGAAGCCGGCCGAGTTCTTGGCCGAACTGACTGCGTTCCTGGACATTCCGGTCAAGCGGCCCTGATCTCGTCGAGCACGGCAGATGGTGCCCCACCAACGGTGGGGCACCATGTGCCATGTCGTCGGAGGCTTACACGCCCGCGGACACCGTGAAGTAACGCCCCCATTGCCGGTTCACGAACTCGCTCAGCTCGCGGGTGGCGTCCTCACCCGATGCCGATGTGCGCCAGGCAGTGTGGCCGTCGGGACGAACGAGCACCGCGCCTGTCTCACCCACCTCGTACAGGCGAATCAGCTCGTCACGATCGACACCTGCCGGTACTTCCGCAGAGATCAGGGTGACGCCGGGCCCGGCGTTCTCCAGCTCCGACACCACGCCTGACCAACTGTTGCCGGCAAAAGTGAACAGCGACAACTTGTTCGGGTCGAGCGTCTCGTGCACCGGCACCTGCGCACCGCCTACCGAGACCACCGCGTGCGGGAGTCTGGCCCCCGGGTATGTCGTGGGCAGATAATCGACCACGTCCTCGGCGGGCTTGACCGAGGGATCCCGTGCGATCAACGGACTGGCGTAGAGGTAGCCGAACTGCAAGCCGATCGACACGAAGTGCTCCACCTGAAGCGGGATCGCGTCGGCGATCTCGCGACGAAGCTGGGCGGCCCCGGGTGCGCCGGGATCGACTTTCTGCGCGCGCGCCATCTGCCGCCGTGTCGCAGCGGCAGCCAGTGGCGCGATCAACTTCCCCGGAACCTTGTTCAGCGGCGGACGACCCATCACCTGAGTGGCTTTCGCCAACATCTTGTTGGTGATGCCCACCCTCTTCCCGATGTCGTCCATCCGGAAATGGTTCGCGACACTCTGCTCGGCGAACTTCTCCACCACCGGACGGCGCTCGGTCTCGTAGGTGTCCAGCAGGGACGCAGACGCGTCGCCCGACAGAACGGCGTCGAGCTTCCAGGCCAGATTGTGAGCATCCTGAACGCCCGAGTTCAACCCGAAACCACCGGTGTGCGGAAACCGGTGCGCCGCATCGCCGAGCAGAAGCAGACGGCCACGACGGAACACATCGGCGGTCTGTGAGGTCATCACCCACGTCCCGGTCGACTCCAGATCGAACTCGTGGTCTCCCAACACCTTCGGCAGCGTGCGTGACCAGTAGGCTCGACTGTCCTTGGCGATCTCCTGTTCGGGGTGCAGGTACGCCGTCATGAGAATGTATCGATGGTCGGCGTGCGCGATCATCACACCGCACAGCTCCGGCGTGAAGATCCAACTGAGCAGCGGACGAGCATCATCGGGGAAGAGGGTCTTCGAGGTGAAGAAGGCACTACCCATGTTCGCAAGGACCGGTCCGGTCAAGCCCACGCCGGTACCGTCTCGTGTCGCGCTGTTCGCACCGTCGCACGCCAACACGTACTCGGCCTCGATCTCGGCTACTCCGTTCGCGCATCGCCCGCGCACCCGTGCACCGGACGCGTCGGTGTCGACGGACTCGACAGCGCATCCGCGTCGAAACTCGATCAGCGGTTCGGCATCGAGCGCGTCCCACAGTACCGGCATCAACAGATGCTGACCGATGTGCGAGACCAGGAAGGGACTCTGACTCTCGACGATCGCCTTGCGCTCGGGGTCCGAGAGCAGGTCGATGGAACCGATGGCCTCGTCCGACAGGCCTCCGTACCAGCTGATGAGGTTGACCGTCTCGTGCGGCGGCGACATCGCGGCGATCGAGCGCGCCAGCTCTGGGCTGTATTCGTTCCAGATCTCGAGGGTGCGGGCGTTGATCACGTGCGCGGCGGGATGAAAGAGCGGCGCGTCTCGTCGCTCGAGGACGACACTGCGAATCCCTCTGCGCGCCAACAGCAACGCTGCGGTACAACCAGCCGGGCCGGCCCCGGCCACGACGATCGGCGCGGTCATCGGACCACCGTCTCCTGCGTCCCCAGATCGATGGCTCCGTCGGCGGTCTTGATACCGGCGGTGATCACATCGTCGACCGAGAGGTAATCGGGGTTCTTCGCCTGCCGGGCGAAGAAGAACTTCCACTTCAGCGCCGGCGGAATCAACTCGCCGATCTTCTGCACGATCTTGGGCGGCGCGGAAATGGCGGTGCCGATCGGTGTTCCGGTGAGGAGTACGTCGCCGGCGGTCATGTTCTGGAAGCGGGCCAACCGGGTGAGCGCCTCGGCCGGCGGAGTGATCAGGTCGTTGCCGATCGTCTGGTCCTGGCGCGTCTCACCGTTGACCGCCAACGTCATGTGCAGCTCGGGGATGCGACGGAGCTCGTCGTTGTCCAACAGCACCAGTCGAGGCCCCAACGGGGTGAACGTGGGATACGACTTGCTCTCGTACACCTGGACTTTCGTCAACTGGATCTCGCGCGCGGACACGTCGTTCGCCACGATCACCCCGGCCACGTAGTCCGAGAGGTTCTCGTCGGTCACCGTCGTGCCGATGGGAATCTCGGCACCGACGACGATTCCCAGTTCGATCTCGTAGTCCAGCAGCGCCACCTCGGGCGGCTGGCGGATGGGATCGAACGGGCCACTGACCGACGCCGAGGACTTACGAAAGAAAGTCGGCTGCAACGTGTTCGGATCGGAACCGGCATCGATCGCGTGGGATCGGTAATTGAGCAGTTGCGCCACCACCCGGCACGGTGTGGTGACCGGAGATACGAGCTCGAGCTCGTCGACACTCGACCCCGCACCCGACGCGCCGGTGATGGCGTCGCGATCGGCAAGAAGTTCGCGGGTGGTCTCGGCCGTCGTCTCGATACGGATTGCACGGTCGCCATCGAGGCGCCACCATCCGTCGATGGTCCGGACTACGTTGACAGACATGTGAGTCTTTCTCCCCCTTTTTCGATCGAAATCTGCTCGGTCACAAAGTTTTCGGCGTGATGGTCTTCTTGTTGGCGACGACCGGATGCCCGGGCCGAGTTCCGGCCTCACGTCGGCGAAGTTCCTCGTGCGGCACGCCGTTGCGCAGCTGGCTGAGCAGGTAGTCGGGGTCGATGTTGACGCCGATCGGGTTCTTCGCGAACTCCTCGGTGAAGAAGAACGCCGCGGTGTTCTCGGCATCGAAATTCTCGACCTGGAATTCGAGGCGCACCCCATCGGGATCCTCGTAGTACAGCGAGATCGTCGGTCCGTGATTGATCGACCACACCGGCACGATGCCGAGCCGCTTGAGTCGCACGTAGTTCTCCAGCAGTCGCTCGAGCGAGACGAACGTCAATGCGATGTGGTCGATTCCGTACGCCTTGCGCCTGAACTTGGCGAACGGGAAAAGGAACCTGACGGGCTTCGGGACGGCGATGATCGCCAGTCGATGCGACTCGTCATCCCAGGTCAGGAACGTGATTCCCTCGTCCTGGTACACGATCTCGGCGCCGAACACCGCTCCGTACCACCGCACCATCTCCTCGGTGCGAGCTGACTTGACCACCCAGTGGGCGATGAGGTCGGGCGCAACCCTCGGCGCTTTCCGACTCCCTGCATCCTGCGTCGTACTCATCGAACGAGCCTTTCTTCGGGTCACCTGTTGTGACCTACGCTACGGCCACTTTGACTGGTAGTCAAGAAATTGATCGCAGGTCAGGAGAGTTTCCTTCCGGTGAGCTAATGTCGGATCGGTGTCGACCAACCCGTCCCCCGGAGCCGAGCGTTCCCGCCGTTCCCGACCCAGGCGGGACCGTCGACAAGCGCTGATCGACGCGGCGATCGAGCTTCTGGCCGAGGGCAACGGCGCCGACATCAGCGCCGCCGCGATCTGCCGTCGAGCAGGCGTGGCCCACGGACTGCTGTTCTACTACTTCACCGACAAACAAGGCCTGGTCGCGGCCGCACTGGCCGACGTGTTGTCGAAATTGTCGGACTTCCAGGAGCCTGCGGCCGACGAGGAGTCCGTACGGGCACGCATGGAGGGTTTCGTGCGACGCCACATCGAATTTCTCGAGCGCCATCGCGCCCTGTACGTGCGCGTGGTTCGGGAGGGAGAATTGGGCGATTCCGTCGTCGAACATGCCGTCCGAGAAGCACGGGCCGAGGGTGCGCTGCAGGTCGCATCACTCGCGGAACTTCCGGAACCCTTGTCTCCGTTGCAGAGTGCCGCCATTTCGGGCTGGACCGGCTTTCTCGATCGGACCGCCGACGCGTACTTCGACACCCCTGAACTGCCACTCGACGCAGTGGTCGCGCTCGTGGTGGACACTTTCGAGGCAGTGGTGATCGCAGCGCAGGCCCGACCCGACTCGACGCCCTAGAGGTCAGGACGACCAAGTTTCGTACCCTCGAGCGGTCCGAAACCGTGCAACCTGCACAGTCTGCGAAGCACTACTTGCGCAACACGGGATGCGGCTGGTCCACTGTCCGTCATCGCAGCTCAGTTGCATCCCCTCGGCGATTCGAAACCCGAACGCCCGTCCGGACCGCAGGACCACACTCGGCCCTCTTCGTCCGCTCCGCTTTTTCTTGCCCCCGGCACATTCGACGTCGATTCAGGAGCACCTGTCATGACCAGCATCAGTCCCGCCGACCGCCGCTCGCCCACCGGTGATCACCACGACCTGCACGAGCTCGCCCAGCGGGTGCTGTGGTTGTCGACGTCGATGATCCACCATGCCAACCGAATTCGGCCCAACCCGACCGGACTCAAGGTCGGCGGCCACCAGGCGTCCTGCGCGTCGATGGTCTCGATCATGACCTCGCTGTGGTTCGAGCAGCTGCAGCCCGGCGACCGCGTGTCGGTCAAGCCCCATGCCTCGCCGGTGCTGCACGCGATCAACTACCTGCTGGGTGAGTTGGACCAGAAGTACCTGACGACCCTCCGTGCCTACGGCGGTCTGCAGTCCTACCCCTCGCGGGCCAAGGACCCGGACACCGTCGACTACTCCACCGGATCCGTCGGCATCGGTGCCACGGCCCCGATCTGGGGAGCGATGTCCCGACGCTTCGTCGAGGACCGGTTCGGCCCGGAAGAATCCACACCGAAGACGCCCGGCTTCAGCGGACGGCAGTACTCGTTGGTCGGCGATGCGGAACTGGACGAAGGCGCGGTCTGGGAAGCGATCATCGATCCGGGCATCGCCGAGCTCGGCGAGATCGTCTGGATCGTCGACCTCAACCGCCAGTCCCTCGACCGCGTCGTGCCGAACATCGCCGCCCGCCGTCTCGAGAAGATGTTCGACGCCGCAGGCTGGCAGGTCATCACCGTCAAGTTCGGCCGACTGCTCGAAGACCTGTTCGCTCGACCCGGTGGCGATGCTCTACGCACCCGAATCCTGGACATGCCGAATCCCGAGTACCAACGCCTGCTGCGCTGCACTGCCGACGAAGTGCGCACCAGACTTCCGGGATCGGGTCCCGACGCCACCGCCATCGCCGACCTGATCTCCGATCTCGACGACACACTGTTGACCGAGTCGATTCGCAACCTGGGCGGACACGATCTGGATGCGTTGCGCGAGGCCTATTCTCGTATCGACGACACCCGCCCCACCGTGATCGTCGCGTACACGGTCAAGGGATTCGGCCTGCCCACCCAGGGCCATCCGCAGAACCACTCGTCACTGTTGACCGTCGATGAGTACGCAGAACTCGCACGCACCCTCGGCACCGATCCCGAACAGCCCTGGGGTCGCTTCGACACCGACAGCGGCCCCGGCCGGCTGTGCGCTGCGACCGCGGAACGGCTACGCCGCGAACCGATTCCGGCGTCGACGCCACCCGCCGTCCCCACCGACATCGGACGCACCCCCAAGGGCACGGCCACCACGCAGGCCGCGCTGGGCCGCACCCTGATCGACCTCACTCGAGAAGCTCCCGACGCGGCTCGACGCGTGGTCACGGTCAGCCCCGACGTCAGTTCGACCACCAATCTCGGCGGTTGGGTCAACAAGGTCGGCGTCTGGTCGTCGTCGGATCGGCACGACTGGTTCGGCGACGACGCCGAGACGATCATGCACTGGCGTGAAGGACCGTCCGGTCAGCACATGGAACTCGGAATCGCGGAGACCAACCTGGTCGGACTGATGGGCGAGCTCGGTGCCACATGGAGCCGTTGGGGCGAGCCTCTGTTCCCGATCGGCGTCATGTACGACCCATTCGTCGAGCGCGCACTCGAGCCGTGGTCGTACGGCATCTACGCGGGTGGTCAGTCGATTCTCGTCGGCACACCGTCGGGAGTCACCCTGGCCGCGGAAGGTGGTGCGCACCAGTCGATCAAGACCCCGTCGATCGGGCTGGAACAGCCCGGCTGTATCACCTACGAGCCGGCATTCGCCATCGACGTCGAATGGACGCTGCTCGCGAGCATCGGCCGACTCGGACGCCCCGACGGCACCTCGGCATACCTGCGCCTGTCGACGCGTCCCGTCGACCAGTCGAAGGCGGACGTCCCCAGCGATCCGGCTGCCCGGGAACGCAGGCGTCGTCAGGTCGTCGCAGGCGGTTACCCGCTGGTGCGCCGAGACGGAGCGACGGTGACCATCGCAGCCATGGGAGCGCTGATGACCGAAGCTCTGGATGCCGCCGAGCGTTTGGAGCAGATCGGCGTCATCGCAGACGTTCTGTGTATCACCAGCCCGGGCGAGCTCTACCGCGCGCTGCAGGCCAGGCAAGGACACCACGTGGGCGAATCCTGGATTCTCGATCAACTGCTACCCGCCGAGCGAGCGACTCCGATGGTGACGGTGCTCGATGGGCATCCGCACACTCTCGCGTTCCTCGCGACCGTCAACCGAGTGGCCTCGACGTCGTTGGGAGTGAGCAACTTCGGGCAGGTGGGCTCACTCGACGAGGTGTACAAGCACCACCGGATCGACACCGATTCCATCGTGGGCGCAGCTCTCGATGTGACCGGTCAGTGACGAGGCCCCTCCGACAGCGAAAGCAGCCATGACCGCAACCGTCACGAGCACCACCGTTCCGATGCCGTCCCTCGGTGAGAACATCACCGAGGGGACCGTCACTCGGTGGCTCAAGCAGCCCGGGGATACCGTCGCAGTCGACGAGGCTCTGCTCGAAGTAGCCACCGACAAAGTGGACACGGAGATTCCGTCACCGGCGGCGGGGATCCTCACCGAGGTCCTCGCCGCCGAGGACGACGTGGTCGCCATCGGTGCACCACTGGCAACGATCGCCCCGGATCATGTTGCGAGCGAACCCCCGTCGCCCGAGACACCTCCTCCGACACCCCGGGCGGAGGACGTCACTCCCGCCGCAGTGGAGCCGGAGGTCGGCGAGACTGCGGCCGACCGCGTCGAAAAGCTGCCGCGTATCCGGCGGACCATCGCAACCCGGATGGTCCAATCCCTGCACACCGCAGCTCAATTGACGACGGTTGTGGAAGCCGAGGTGTCCGCGGTGGCGCGGATCCGGCGCGAGAACAAGGACTCGTTCCAGCGCCGCACCGGAAACAAATTGTCGTATCTGCCGTTCTTCGTCAAAGCTGCGGTGGAGGCACTGGCGGACAATCCCGTCGTCAACTCTTCGCTCGACGCCGACGTCACCACCGTGACCTATCACGGTGCCTGCCATCTGGGTATGGCCGTCGACAGCCCGAAGGGGCTCATGGTCCCGGTCATCCGAAACGCAGAGCAACTCTCCATCTCTGCGCTGGCGTCCGAAATCGCGGGCGCTGCCGAGAAGGTGCGCGGCGGCACCGTCACCGCCGACGATCTTTCCGGAGGCACGTTCACCATCACCAATACCGGAAGCCGCGGCGCACTGTTCGACACGCCCATCATCAATCAGCCGCAATCGGCGATCCTGGGCTTCGGCTCGGTCGTCGAGCGTGTGGTGCCCGTCCGAGACGCCGCGGGAAACTTGACCATCACCGCGGTTCCGACCGTGTACCTCTCATTGTCGTACGACCACCGAATCGTCGACGGTGCCGATGCGGCCCGCTACCTCGGTGACGTCAAGAATCGACTCGAAAGAGGCTACGCTGCAGAGCTTCTCGACTGAAGGGCACGGTTCCCGATCGCCCCACACGCGGGTGCGGGGCGATCGGCGTTTCACGCGAGATAATCCGCGAGTCCGTTCAAGGTGGCCGTGAGCTTCTTCTTGAACGTGCCCTGCAGCGCCTTGCCCACCACCCCGAACAACAACGGACTGGTCACCTCCAGCTCGAGCGTGACCGCGGAGCCGCCCTCGCGCGCGGCGCAGTTCATCGTCAGTCGAATCTTCGATCCAGTGGATCCGGCACCCACCAAAACCAATTCCTCCGGCGCACGCAGACTTTCGACCTGGAACTCGATGGTGTCGGTGATACTGGCGATCTTGATCTTCTCGACCATCGTCGACCCGACCTCGAGGTCCCGCGGGGGCGTTTCCACCCACTCCACATGCATGGCATGCCACTTCTCGAAAGTGCTGACGTCGGACAGAGTTGCCCACACCTCGTCCTGTGAGGCGGGCAGCTCCTGCGTCATGGTGATGTTGAGCATCCGGGTTCCTTCGTTCGGCAACGGTGTTCCCACAACTACGCCACACCACTGATCGGAAGTCAATATTGACATGAGGTCAACCCAGGCCTAGTTTCGTGAGACACGCCTCACAGGCCCGGCCGAACCGAAGGAAGAACCATGACGACGACCGAAACACTGTCCGTTGACACCGCCGCCGATGTAGTTGCCAACCTTCGGGCTCTCGTACCCGACCTGAAGGCCGGAGCCGCCGAGAACGAGCAGGCACGACGCCTGTCCGAGGACACCGTCGACGCTCTCCGCCGCGCGGGCGCATTTCGAGTCGCAGCACCGGCGAAGTTCGGCGGACTCGAAACCGATCTACGCACCATGCTCGACGTCTCGGCAATCATCGCCGAAGGTGACGCGGGCGCATCCTGGGTCACCACCCTGTCCAACGTGAACAACTGGGCCGCAGGGCTTTACAGCGACGAGGCTCAGGCCGAGATCTACGCGAACGGGCCGGATGCAGTCATTGCCGGTGTCGTCACTCCCGGCGGCACCGCCCGCAAGGTCGAGGGCGGTTACCGCCTCACGGGCACGTGGCCCTACGCCTCGGCCAGCCTGCACTCGGAGTGGTTCACAGGCGGAATCATCATCAACGACGAAGACGGCGACATGCTGGACCAGGGCATGGCATTGCTGCCTCGCTCGGACTACCGCATCGACGACACCTGGTACGTGGCCGGCATGCGCGCCTCCGGCAGCAACACCGTCATCGCGGACGACGTGTTCGTCCCCGAACACCGCATGCTCTCGATGATTCCGGCGTTCAGCGGTGCCAACGTGGCAGAACGTACCGATTCCGCGTTCGCTCGCTCGGCCTTCGGTCCCATGCTCGTCATGGTGCTCGTCGGACCGCAGCTCGGAATGGGCCGTGCTGCAGTCGAACTCGTTCGAACGAAGGCGTCACAGAAGGCCCTGGCCTACACCACGTACGACCGGCAGGCCGACTCGGTGGCCTTCCAGATGATGCTCGCCGAAGCCGCACTGAAGGTCGACACTGCACACCTGCATGCGTACCGCGCGGCAGAGGACGTCAAGCGGTGGGCCGAAGCCGGCGAGTACCCGGACCTGCTCTCGCGCGCTCGTGTTCGCGGCGACGCAGCCGTTGCACTGCGCAGCCTCAATGAGGCGCTCAACATCCTCATGGACGCCACCGGGGCCGGGGCCTTCGCCGATGTCAATGCACTGCAGCGTATTTGGCGCGATTCCAACGTCGGTGCCCGCCACGCCGTCATGCTCCCGCGAGTGTCGATCGAAACCTATGGCAAGGCACTCCTCGGCTTCGACCTTCATGACCACATCACGCCGATCATCTGACGAGGACCTAGTCTTGTGTCGAACCGTAGGCAGCAGCCGAGCGGGGACGCCGAGACAGAGGGGACTCGAGGTGCCGAATCGATCCACCGAGCCGGTTGCCCGGGCCACCCGGGCAACGGCTCGAGCCGCAGAAACCCGTCAGCGAATGATCGATGCGGCAGTCGCCCTGTTCGCAGAATCCGACTACGACAAGGTGGGCGTAGCCGACATCGTGGAATCGGCGGATGTGGCGCACGGCTTGCTGTTCCACTACT
This sequence comes from Rhodococcus sp. 14-2483-1-2, assembly GCF_002259405.1. Lineage (GTDB taxonomy): Bacteria > Actinomycetota > Actinomycetes > Mycobacteriales > Mycobacteriaceae > Rhodococcoides. Next base: position 465,931 of record NZ_NPFW01000007.1, read on the forward strand.
TCGGCAACAAGCGAGGCATCTACCTCGAGTCGATGCGGGCCACGGCCTCCGCGATGTCCCAGGCGTTCGCGGACATCCCCGATTCGACACCCGACGTTCAGATACGGGCCGCTCTGACCAGCCATCTCGAGTACCTGCGCGTGCACCGCGGCCTGGCGCTCCGAATGGTGCTGGGCGGCAGAGGTGCCGATCCAGAAGCCTGGGAAGTATTCGAAGGTGCCCGCACCGCAGTGCTGGAAGCGGCGGCCAATCGGCTCGGACTGGACCCGGAGAACACCGGTGTCAGGCTGGTCGGTCGAAGCATCGTCGCCGCAATCGACGGTGCAACGGCCCGATGGCTCGAAGAGGACGTCCGCATCGACGTCGAGCAGATGGTCGAGTGGCTGGTACACCTCATCGTTGCGTGCCTGAGCACCGCGCCGGTTCTCGATCCCACGCTGCAGGTCGACAAAGCCGTCGCATTGCTTCGAGGATCGGACTAGGTCGAGGGGATCACCCCACCGAGACCGACCTTCGCTCACGGACCCGTGTTCCTACCGTCGCAATTGCGACCACCACTGCGGCGAGAACGGCTGTCCAGCCGACAGCCGTATCGACCACCTCACCGGAGAGGCGGCCCTGAGCCAACCATCCCAGTCCCCAGACGATCGCCAGCATCGGTGCGACCGCACCACCGGAGTACTGAGCCAGAAACACCCCGACACCGGCTGCTACCACGAGCACGATGATCGCCCATACCGTTGCGCCACTGGTGAATCCGAGACTCACCAGCCATGCGGAGACATTCGCGATGGTCGCCACACACACCCACCCGAGGTACACACCCATCGTGCCGTCGGCGATCACCGCATCGACGACGCCCTCCGGTCGATGCCGCTGCATCAGTACGAAGACGCGGACGAGCACCGCCAGCAACGCAACGATGACGATCACGCTCAGCCACAACTGCCCGATCTGAATCACGAGAATCCACGCCGGATTGAGCAACATCGACGCGACGATCGGTACGCGCAACGCGGCGTGGCGGGCGGTGCGGCCGGGTAGGAACTGCCAGACGGCGTAGGCGATGAGCCCGGTGTAGATCACCGACCAGATCGAGAACGCAGGGCCGGCGGGTGCCACCAGCGTGGACGTGGCACTGAGCGCCCCACCTGCCGCCTCGGCAATCGGCGTCCCGATCCACGCACCCGACCCGAGGAACGACACCACGACTGCCACGACCGCACTGACGACGACCACGATTTTCATAGCAGCACTGATCCCCCGAATTCGGCGGTCGCAAACACCCCTGCCGGGTTGCTAGCCCGAATCGGCACCCTCGAATGCGGCAAGCAGCATTCGAGCCGTCGTGGCCACCAACATCGTTCGGTCCGAACCCGCGGGTCTGAACAACGCGACCCTCATGCACAGGCTCGCGGTGGCACCCATCGTCAGGAACACGAGATCGTCGAGGACGTCGTCGTCGAGATCGGGTCGGATTCGGGTGGGCATGATGCGCGCGAGGGGCAGCAGTGGACGTTCGATGTCCTTCCACTGGCCACCCAGTTCCGAGCCTCCTGCCGCGAAGGCCGTCCGGACGACCGCCTCGTGTTCCTCGAACGCAGAAGTGAGCGTCTCGACGATGGTGACGATCGCGTCGGCCGGTGCTTGGTCCATCGCCCGTCCGATTCCGGTGGCCAGCCGCGTGGTGATGTCGTGGATCGTTGCGGTTCGCAGCTCGTCCATCACGGACTCGATGTCGGTGAAGTAGCGATAGACGGTGCCGATACTGACGTGCACGTGCCGTGCGAGCTGGTACGTCGTCGGGAGATAGCCGGGCTTCTTCTGCAAGAGCTCGATGGTCCCGGCCAACAGTCGAGCACGCATCTCGACGGCGCGTTGCTGCCGCGGAGTCGATCTCGGTCGCGGTGACGACGGGCGTCGAGCTGGCATGAAAGTGAATAGTAAGTGAGGAATTCTCGTGTTCCACTGAAAGTATGAATACTCGCGCTCCCACCGGGCTTGTTCGCGCAGACGACGCCGTCTCGATGCACGGCCAGGCGGGCCGCGAGTGGCTCGACGCGATGTGGCGAGCCGATCCACTCGCCGATCGAGTGCTGGACGAGGACTTCGGTTCTTCGTCGTCGACCGCCGCCGTCTCTGCCGCACTCACGAACGGCATCGATCCCGACGCCCCGGCTGCGCTTCGAAAGCTGTTCGCATTTCTCGATTCCGAACCGGACTGGGTCGATCACGACCGCCTCGACCGCGCCGCCGACGCCCTCGTCCGCTACAGCGCGGTGATGGGGATCGTACTGGGAGCGGCGTCGCTGCTTCGCGGCGCAGAGAACTCCATTGCCGGCAAACCGCTGGCCATCACCGGACGGTACGTCTCGCAACCGGCAATCCGCTCCATCGAAGTAGGAAACTGGCTGCAGAAAGTCATCTCCCCGGGCGGAATGGCCAGGCACGGAGACGGATTCGCCTACACGGTGCGGGTGCGTATGATCCACGCCCACGTGCGACGAGGAATCCGACACCTCGGTACGTGGGACGACGACGCCTGGGGCGTGCCGATCCCGCAGCCGTACATGGCGTTCACGATCGCCGAGTTCGGCCACATCGCGCTCGACGCCATGCATCGGGTCGGCGTGCGCTTCACCGACCGAGAACTCGGGGACATCTACCACCTGTGGCGCTACGTCGGACATGTCGTCGGCGTCGACCACGAGCTCAACCCGATCGACGAATCGGACCACATCCGCATCGAGCAGCTGTACCGACTCACCTCCCCCGGCCCCAGCCAGGACGATCGGGACTTCGTCGCGGCCCTCACCGACGACTATCTGGTGCCCGAACTGGCCAACCTGCTACCCGGGCCTCGAAAGGTGACCCGCGCGGTGGCGTCGGCGACGATGTCTGCCCTGCAGCGCGAGCTGATCGGCGACGAGGCGTCGGACGATCTGCACATCCCGGCCACGTCGCTCACGCACGTCGTGTCGCTCATCGGGCCGCTGCTTCCTCTGGTGAACCGAGCGCGCACGCTCCGGGCCGGCGGACCGGCCGAGCTGACGCGGCGGTCCTACCTCGTGCGCGACGAGGAGATGCAGCGCATGCGCGCGAGCTACCGGGTCACGCACGACTTGGTCGACGACGTCCACCGGACGCACTCGGTCGGTTGAGCCTGCCGATTCCCGCCCCGGTCTGGTAGACACGCGGGAGTGAATGCCATCAGTCGACCGAACCGAGCTCGACGCGTCGGAGCCGCACTCGCGGTGTCCAGCTGCGCGCTCGTCGGGTGCAGCTCCACGCCCGCGCCCGCGCCCGCGACCACGCCCGCCGAGACGACGACAGCACCGGCCCCGCAGTACGACTTCACGGGAGTGCCGGGCACCGTTCTCGATTCCGAGGATTTCGGCGATCGGTCGACAGCGCTCTCCGCCACCGGAGCCACGCTGTACCGATTCGTCTACGAGTCCACGTCGGGTGTCGACAATTCCCCCACGGCGGTCTCGGGAGTGGCAGCCGTTCCGGCAGGCACCCCGCCCGAGGGTGGTTGGCCGATCGTCGTCTACGGACACGGCACCACCGGAGTGCAGGCCGACTGCGGCCCCACCCTGTATCCAGATCTGCTCGGCTATCAATTCGCTATTCAGGACTTCACCGAACTCGGATACGTCACCGTGCTGCCCGATTACCAGGGCCTGGGCACCGGCGGCGGCACCCACCCGTATCTGGAGCCGCGCACCTCGGGACACAACATGATCGACGCGGCCCGCGCAGCCACGAGCGCACTGCCCGATACGTCCACCCGCTGGGCCGCTGTCGGGTTGTCACAGGGCGGCCAAGCAGCCTGGGCGGCAAACGAACTCGCCGCCAGCTACGGCCAAGGCCTCGACCTGGTGGCATCGGTGTCGCTGTCGCCGCCGACGGATCTGAAGCCCCTGGTGCAGGCCGGAATGGACGGAACCCTCACCACACCGCAGAAAGAACTGATGCCCTCGGTGCTCTACGGTGCACAACAGGTCGACCCTGCCATCGATCCGAGGAACTACATGGGCAGCGTCGCCGAAGAGAACAACGAGCTCCTGCTCACCTGCTCGGGCGGAGACGTCGAAGGCAAGGAGCGAGCAGTCGCGGCGATGGCACCGGACGAGTTCGCTTCCGACTCAGCGCAATCCGAGCAACAGCTGCTCGACGTGATCGATCGCTACACACTCCCCCAGGTGCGAACCGAGGTGCCGATGTTCGTGGCCTACGGCGCGAAGGACGACATCGTGCTCCCGCAGTGGACCGCCGAGGGAGTCCGAAAGGCCTGCGCCCTGGGTGATCCGATCGTTGCGCAGGAACAGCCCGAGCAGGGCCACGACGTCAGCGACGAAGCAGCCATGCAGTTCCTGGCTGCCGAGTTCGCAGGCCAATCGGTGCCGAGCACATGTTGACGACCGGCTCTGCGATGGAGAGAATCACCGAGTACACGCACGACGGTCTTGTGTTCGACGTCCTCGACCAGGGTCCGCTCGACGGCCCGATCGTGTTGCTGCTGCACGGATTTCCTGAGCGGGCGTCGTCATGGTCCGCGGTGATGGCCATCCTGAACGAGCACGGATACCGCACTGTTGCACCGGATCAGCGTGGGTACTCACCGCGGGCCCGGCCGACGCGGCGTCGCGACTATCGCGTCGGAGCGTTGGTCAGCGATGTCGCCGCCTTGATGGAGGTGATCGGAAGACCGGTTCATCTGGTGGGACACGACTGGGGAGCGAACATCGCCTGGGTCACCGCAGGCCGACACCCCCGGCTCGTTGCATCGCTGACGGCGTTCTCGGTTCCGCACCCCGGCGCTTTCATGACCGGCTTGCTCACCTCGAAACAGATTCTGCACTCCTGGTACTTCGCGTTCTTCCAACTCCCGATACTGCCCGAGAAGTGGATGATGCGGCCCGGCGCACGGGCCGAGAAGTGGTACGAGCAAAGCGGAATGACCGAAGACGACCTCGAACGGACGAAGACGGAGATCGTCGACTACGGCGCACTGCCCTTCGCCGTCACCTGGTACCGCGGACTGCCGTTCTCGAATCCGGGCATCGGCCGCCTGCGCATCACCGTGCCGACGTCGATGGTCTGGAGTGACGGAGACACCTTCATCGGACGATCCGCCGTCGAGGGTGCGCAACGCTACGTCGATGCTGCGTTCTCCCTGACGGTGCTGCCCGGCGTCTCGCACTGGATTCCGACGCAGGCCCCCGACGCTGCTGCCGCAGCGGTGATGCGATTGAGTACTTCCTATGGCGCTTGACCACACTACTGCCGTAGGCATGCTTACCGAGCTGGTCACCCAGCGCACTGTGTCCGGCGACCCGGCACCCCAGCGTTCCTCGATGGATGCAGTGGTATCCGAACTCTCGGCACGCACGAACGGCATCGCGGTCGAAGGAGATCGCGATGGTCCGCACCCATGGCTGTTGATCACCAATGATGCACCTCCGACGGCGGCGCGGCTGATGTTCGCCTGCCATGTCGATACCGTTCCGGCGGGCGATCTTTCGAACTGGCAGTTCGACCCATTCGCCGCCGACATCGAGAACGGCGTGTTGCGCGGCCGAGGTACGTCGGACATGAAAGCAGGACTCGTGGCCGCAACGGCCGCCGTGCTCGACGCCTTCGAGAACGGCGTTCCCGCAGCACTGTTGCTCACCAGCGACGAGGAGATCGGCTCGCTCGGTGCGCTCGCAGCCCGCCACGCCGTCGCCGAGTGCCCGGTCGGTGCCGTGGTGGTGCCAGAGGCAACGGGGAACCAGGTGCATCTGGGACACCGAGGCGCTCTGTGGGTCGACGTCACCACCAAAGGCATTGCTGCACATGGCAGCACGCCGCAACGGGGCGAGAGCGCCATCATGAAGCTCGTCGACGTCCTGGCCAGGGCCCGCGACGAACTCCCTTTGTCGACCGATGCGTTCCTTGGTGCCGAGACGTTCAACGTCGGATTGATCGACGGCGGATCGGCTCCCAACATCGTTCCCGATACCGCACGCGTCGTCGTCGATCATCGAACCGTCGACGACGGCTCCAGGCTGCTGTCGTGGTGGCGGGATCAACCCGAGGTCGACCATGTCGACGCGCGCATCGACCTGCCGGGCGTCAGGACAGCGGGTGGCAACAGTTGGGTCGATGCGCTCCCGCATTCCGTTGCAGCAGAACCGGTCACGTACTTCACCGACGCCTCGATCATCGCCGCTGCGGCTCCCGGCGCACCGATCGTCGTCTGGGGACCCGGCACGCCTGCACTGATGCATGCCGCCGACGAGACCGTCGCGCTCGACGAACTCGACGCGGCGATCGCCGCCTACACCGCCGTAACGCGAGCCTGGCCGACCGTCGACTGACGGACCACCAGCTCCGGCTGCAGCGCAATGTGCGCGGTTCTGGTCTCGTCGCTGTTCATCGCCTGGTCCAACAACCGAGTGGCCTCCGCAGCGATGCGTTCCTGCGGCTGGCGGACGGTCGTCAGCGGCGGATTACTCAACGCGGAGAACGGAATATCGTCGAACCCGGTCACCATGACATCGGCCGGAACCGACAACCCCAGAGCCTGGCAGCTCTGCAGCACGCCGAGCGCGATCAGATCATCGGCACAGACCACAGCATCAGGACGAGACGATGCGCCGAGCATCGACCACGATGACTCGCGTCCCCAGTCGATCGAGTAGTCACCCAACAGCGTCCACTCCTCTCGCGTCTCTATCCCTACCCTCTGGGCGTGACGGAAGAACCCGGCTCGACGCAGCTCGGTCGACGAGTTCGTCAGCTCGGAACTGATGAAGGCTGCACTCCGAACACCCAGCGCAGCAAGGTGATCCATGACCAGCGCCTGTGCGGCGTCGTCGTCGACGCCTACCCAGTCGGTGTGGGTGTCGAGCGCGAAGCGGTCGAGTTGAACGACAGGAATAGCGCGGGCCGTGGTGCGCACTGCCTCTGCGGACCGCTCCCCGTGGCACGGGCTGATGATGATGCCGTCGACCTGACGCGAGACCAAGCTCCGCAACCTCTGTGCTTCGACGTCCGGATCGGATCGGGAGTCACACAGAAACAGTTGCAACCCACGCTGTGACAGCACGTGCTCGACGTTGACGACCAGCGAGGTGAAGAAGGGATTGGCGATGCTCGGCACCACCATGCCGACGGTGTCCGTTCTGTTGCGGCGCAGCGAGCTGGCGATGATGTTGCCGGAGTAGCCCAGCTCGTCGGCTGCACGCCGGATCGCCGCAGCCACGTCCTCCGAGACCGGACGTGAGCCGGACAGCGCGCGCGACACCGTTGCCGTCGAGACGCCCGCGCGCTCCGCTACGTCGCGAATGGTTGCTTTACGCATCCAACTCCTACTCTCACGTGGGGACCCGAGGTTATCGAACCGTGTGGTCGCTTGCCGTGCTGTTTACACAGTAGAGGTAATCGTTTACATAAACGACTCGAGTAATCCTTGACACGAACGGGTGTCGATCCCTTACGGTGCATACATACAAGGCAATCGATTACATTCACTCTTGCCGACGACCACACCCGAGGAGTCCCCTACGTGAGTACGTCCCCGTCGGACCAGAACCCCGCAGCATCGCTGGGAGTCTTTCCGACCAAGCCGTCGGCGCTGGCCGAGATGTTCGCCTCGGCACCGGCACTGATCGGTGCCATCCATCTTCCTGCACTCCCCGGCAGCCCACATTACAAAGGTCAGCCCGTCTCGGAGATCTCCGAGTTCGCTCTGGCCGAGGCGCATGCGTACATCGACAACGGGTTCGACGGCGTCATCGTGGAGAACCATTGGGACATACCGTTCCTCAAGCCCGGTGAACACGGTTACGAGACCGCGGCCAGCATGGGTGTTGTCACGGCCGCCGTCGTCGGCGACTTCGGCAACCGAGTCGGCGTCAGCATCCTGTCCAACGCAGGCGAATGCGGCGTGGCCGCAGCCTGGGCGGCAGGTGCAAGCTTCGTGCGAGTCAACCAGTGGGCCAACGCCTACATCGCCAACGAGGGATTCATCGAGGGCCAGGCCGCCAAGACCACACGCTTCCGCCACCGCATCGGAGCCGACCCGGTCAAGATCTTCGCGGACGTCCACGTCAAACACGGCGCGCACGCGATCGTCGCCGACCGCACCATCGCCGAGCAGACCGAGGACGCCGAATTCTTCGACGCCGACGTCCTCATCGCCACCGGTTCACGCACCGGAGATGCCGCGTCGGTGGACGAGGTCTCGGTGATCAAGAACAACACGATGCTTCCCGTCATCATCGGCTCCGGCATCACCGCCGCCAACGTGGGCGACCTGATGAAGGAATGCGACGGGGCCATCATCGCTTCCTCGGTGAAGGAGAACGCCCGCTGGTGGGGACGCGTCGCGGGCGAGAAGGTGCGTGCTGTGGCCCGCGCGGCAGGGAAGTAGCAGATGATCGTATTCTTCGGCTACGCCAACAACGATGTGACGGTTCATGTTCCGCACGTCCCGGTACTGGGAGAAAGGGTGCAGGCGACGGCCATCGACTCGATCGACGGCGGTATGAACGCCAACGCCGCAGTGTCCGCAGCTCGTATGGGTGCCCGGGTCGCCTTCGCCGGCGCAGTGGGCCCCGATGCCAGATCGACCGAATTCCTCGCCGGACTCGAGCAGGACGGAGTCGACACCAGCTGGTCACCGCGCGACGCATTCCTCTCCACCGCAGTCGTTCTCATCGCCGACGGTGGCGACCGCTCGATCATCAGCCAGGACGACGCCAACGACGCCGACCGACTTGCGACCGTACTGAACACTCTCTCCGTCGATGGCGGACGACTGTTCGTCGACGGCTACCGAGCAGCGATGCTCCCACCCGAACTGCCCGACAACGTCAGCCTGGCCATCGATCTCGACGGCTGCGACGATCTCGATGCCGCACTGCGCGCCTTCGCCCTCGCCGATCACGTCATCGTCGGACGCAGCCTGTGGCAGAACAGCTTCGGCATCGAAGCCGATCGGTGGTCGACGCTGACCGCCCAGCACGACACCCACCTCGTCGTCACCGACGGAGAACACGGATGGACCCTCGTCACACCCTCGGGTGAGACGATCACAGAACCCGCAGTACCGGTCGACGTCGTCGACGCCGTCGGAGCCGGAGACTGCTTCTGCGGCACCTACATCGCCTTCATCGACGCAGGCGAACCTCCCGCTCGCGCAGCCCGACTTGCCGGAGCTTCGGCGGCTCTCGCCTGCGCGACGGCCGGACCACGCGGATGCCCCGGCATCACCGAACTCACCGAATTCACCGCCACCCTCGCCACTGTTCTTCAGGAGACCCGATGATCAAACGCGCACTCCCCCTCGTACTCGGTGCGGCACTTGCCCTCACCCTCGTATCCTGTGACTCCGCCTCCACCAGCGACACCGCGGGCGGCACCGACACGGCCGCGTCGTCCATTCCGGATCCGTCACGAGTCGCCGACACATGCGACGGCAAGAACGGCAGCCTGAAGGTCGGTCTGGTCACGATCAACCTGCAGGCACTGTTCTTCAACCAGATCAACAACGCCGCCCAGAAGGTGGCCGACGAAGCCGGGGTCGATCTCCAGATCATCAGCGGAAACGATGATTCCGTCACACAGGCCAACGCATTCGACAACCTCATCGCCTCCGGCGTCGACGCCATCATCGTCGACGCCATCGACACCGACGGCATCAAGCCCTCTGTCGCCAAGGCCGCCGCGGCAGGTATCCCGGTGGTCGCCGTCGACGCCACCGTCGACGCCCCGGGCGTCTCCACCCAGGTCGGTACCGCGAACGCCGAGGGTGGCGCTCAGATCGGTGACACCCTGACCGAACTCGCGAACAACACCGGGACCGTCGGCATCGTCGGTGCGCTCAACAGCACCATCCAGCTCGAGCGTCAGAAGGGATTCACCGACACCGTCTCCGCCGCAGGCATGACCGTCGGAACCGTCGTGGACGGCCGCAACATCCAGGAGAACGCACAGACTGCCGCGGAGAACCTGCTCACCGGCAACCCGGACATGGAATACGTCTACGCCACCGGCGAACCCGCGCTCATCGGCCTGGTCGCCGCAGTCAACAGCCAGAGCGCACAAGATCGGATCAAGGCCGTCGGCTGGGACCTGTCCGATCAGGCAGTCTCCGCATTGCAGGCCGGCTGGCTCGAAGGCGTCGTGCAGCAGAACACCTTCGAGTTCGGTTACGAAGCAATGAATGCCGCCATCGACCTCGGCTGCGGACGCACCGCACCCGCGGACATCCCGGTCCCGACGCAGATCGTCACCCCCGCCAACGTGGGCGACTACATGTACTACCTGGAGAAGTAGGACCATGGCACAACAAGATTCGACTGCACCACTGATCGAACTGTCGGGAATCACCAAATCGTACGGCCCGGTGAAATCGCTTCGCGGAGTCGATCTTCGGCTCGCGCGAGGCGAGGTACTCGGAGTCGTCGGAGACAACGGCGCCGGCAAGTCGACGCTCATGAAAATCCTTGCCGGCGCCGTTCAACACGACGGTGGTGAGATGCGAGTCAACGGAGAACCGGTTCGCTTCTCGACGCCACTGGATGCACAGCAGCAGAAAATCGGCATCGTCTATCAGGACCTGGCGCTGTGCGACACCCTCGACGTCGCCAGCAACCTGTTCCTTGGACGCGAACCTCGCAAGGGACCGTTTCTGGATCGCCACGGCATGCACGAGCGTGCCGCGGGGATCCTGGCGGACCTGCACGTGAAGGTGAAATCGACGTACCAGGAGATCGGGCAACTCTCGGGCGGGCAGCGGCAGACCGTCGCCATTGCCCGCGCCGTATCGTTCCGCCCCGACGTGTTGATTCTCGACGAGCCAACGGCGGCACTGGCCGTCGCCGAGGTGGAATCGGTATTGAAGCTCATCACCGACGTTGCGGCCCAGGGCGTCGGAGTCATCCTGGTGACGCACCGCCTGCAGGATCTGTTCCGGGTGTGCGATCGCATCACCGTCATGTACGAGGGGCAAAGTGTGGACGACGTACCGATCGGCGACCTCAACATCGAATCGCTCGTCGGACTGATCACGCGCACTCCGGTTCCGCAGCGTTCACCGTCCTCGCCGGAAGGCCGATCATGATCACACTCGACAAGAACGCGCAGCCCAGCGTGGCGAAACTCGCTGCGCGCCCATCACTGTGGCAGCAGACCAACAAGCCGACACTGGCGATGCTGGCGGTCACCGTGGCGGTGGCCATCGTCTTCTCGGTCACCACGTCCTCGTTCCTGACATTCACCAACATCTCCAACCTCGCAACGCAGATCGCACCGGTCCTGATCATCGCCGTCGCCATGACATTCGTGATCACCACCGGCCAGATCGACCTGTCGGTCGGAGCAACAGTCGCCTTCGTCGCGGCGATGAGTGCAGAGCTCATCCAGGCCGGCGTCGACTCCTCGGTGGTGTTCGTCGCGGCTCCGCTGATGGGAGCGGCATGGGGCCTGGTCAACGGCTGGCTCGCTGCCTACCAGGGCATTCCGCCATTCATCGTCACCCTCGCCACGCTGTCCATCATCCGCGGAATTGCGCTGTACCGCACCGAAGGGTTCTCGGTCCCCATCACCCCGGGAACAGCGTTCGCGAAGCTCGGCACTGCGTCGTGGCTTGGATTCTCGGCAAGTGCGTGGATCGCGTTGTCCGTGGTGATCGTCGGTGCAATTGCCCTCAACCGCACCCGCTTCGGCCGCTACGTCACCGGAATCGGTTCCAACGTAGAGTCCGTTCGACGCTCCGGCGTCAACACTCGCCGCGTGCTGATGATGACGCTGGTGTTCACCGGACTGGCCGCCGGCATCGCCGGCCTACTCATCGCTGCGCGGCTCGGCTCGGGATCGGCCAACTCCGCCAACGGTTTCGAGCTGACCGTCATCACCGCGGTGGTGCTCGGTGGTACCAACCTGTTCGGCGGACGAGGAACCGTGATCGGTACCGTCATCGGCGCAGTACTGACCGGCATCATCGCCAACGGCCTGACCCTATTGGGCGTCAGCCCGTTCCTCACCCCGATCATCACCGGAATCGTTCTGCTGGTGGCCATCTGGATCAACATGCGCGGGCACTCACTGGCATCGCTGTTCAAGCACCTGCAGAGCGCCCCGGGCAAGCAATGATCGTCCAGACGGTGACGGGGCCGGTCGACTCCAGTGAGCTGGGACTGGTGCTACCACACGAGCACCTGCACAACGACGCCTCCATGGCGCACTCGGAGTCACCCGACCCCGCTGTGGCACAGGCTCTCTCCGGACCCATTTCGCCTCGGGACGCCTGGCTGCTGCACGACAATCCTTATCACAGCGCCGACAATTGTCGGATCGACGACGCCACAGCCGTATTGGCCGACCTGAAAACCTTTGCCGATCACGGCGGGACGACGGTCGTCGACCTGACACCGCCGGGAATCGGTCGTCGGCCCGAGACTCTGGAACGGTACTCCCGCGAATCGGGCGTCCGCGTCGTCATGGGCTCGGGCTGGTACCTCGAGGCCACGCACCCTGCCGAGGTCGCGACGCTCGGTGTCGACCAACTCGCATCGGGACTGATCGCCGAATTCACCACGGACCACGGCCCTCGGCCCGGAGTGATCGGGGAGATCGGAGTCTCGCCGTCGTTCACCGCAGCCGAACAGAAAGCGCTGCGCGCCGCATGCGTTGCCCAACGAGAAGTCGATGTACCACTGTTCGTTCATCTTCCGGGCTGGCAGCGGCGCGGGCACGAGGTGCTCGACATCGTCATCGAGGAGATGGGTGTCGACCCGAGTGCCGTGGTGCTCTGCCACATGGACCCGTCGGGCAACGATCCCGATTACCAATGCGCTCTGGGTGATCGCGGGGTGTATCTGGAATTCGACATGATCGGCATGCCCTTCGAGTTCCCGGGCGAGGGCCAGTCTCCGTCACCCGCCGAGACGGCCTTCGCGGTCGCCGGTCTCATCGGCGGTGGGTACCGACGGCAACTACTGCTCAGTCACGACCTGTTCCTCAAGTCGATGCTCCGCGCATTCGGCGGCAATGGTTTGGCCTACGTACCAGTCTCTTTCGCTGCTCGACTCGTGCGCAGCGGAATCGATCCACAGCACGTGTCCTCGCTCATGCGAGACAACCCCAGGACGCTCTTCGAGAGCGCCGGAAAAGGATAGAGAAACACCATGGGTAAGAAAGTTCTGATCGCCGGTGAAAGCTGGATGACCACCTCGACCCACGTCAAAGGCGTCGACGAATTCACCGTGCACTCCTACGTCGAGGGCGTCGGACCGCTCAAGGATGCCCTGCTCTCCCGCGGACACGACGTGGTGCACATGCCGGCGCACCTGGTACCGACGCAATTCCCCGGCAGCGCAGAGGCCCTGTCCGCCTACGACGTCATCGTGCTCTCCGACATCGGTGCCAACTCGATTCAGCTCGCGCCCAGCGTCTTCGACCGGTTTCAGGCTGGGGAGGATCGATTGGTCGAGCTCCGGGACTGGGTGCACGACGGCGGTGCACTGTTGATGATCGGTGGGTACCTCTCGTTCTCCGGATTCCAGGCCCGGGCAGCGTTTCGACAGACTGCGCTCGCCGACGCCCTCCCGGTGACAATGCTTCCGGAAGACGATCGAGTGGAGACGCCCGGCGGAATGATTCCCGTCGTCGTCGACAGCGCGCACCCGGCCGTGGGGGGCAGCGGAAGCGACTGGCCCGCACTCCTCGGCTACAACCGCGTGATCGCCAAGGACGGAGTCGCCGTGCCCGCCACCATCAACGGCGATCCGCTCGTCGCTGCGGGAACGTACGGCAAGGGTCGCTCGGCGGTCTTCACCTCGGACTGCTCGCCGCACTGGGCACCGCCGGAGTTCTGCGAACAGTGGCTCGGGTACACCGATCTGTTCGACGGCCTGATCACCTGGTTGTCCGAAGAATGAGTCGATCCATCGAGCTGACTGCGCGGCAGCACCCCAATCTTGCTGCCGCGCAGGCTGTCCGACTCATCACCGACTCGATCGACGGCTCACTGCGTGACGAGGACTTTCGGCGCTATCTGGTGATCGAGGAAGCATTCGTGCTCACCGCGGTGCGCATCCTGGGGCTCGTGGTCGCCGAGTCCGAGTCCTTGAACGACGCAACCGATCACGTGGTGTCGCTGTCGAACCTCGTCGGTGAACAGCGCGAGTACTTCGCCGGTCTGCGGGAGCAGTTCCCATACGACGGCGACGTGCACGAGCTGATCGAGAGCTCGTCCGCACTGTCGAACTACGCACTGGGACTCGCCCGCCGAGACGGCAGGGCCGCGGCTCTGGTCGCGATGTTCGCCGCCGAGACCCTGTACCTGTCCTGGTGTCGCGCAGCACTTGATACATCGGTCGATCGCGAACCGGCGCTGCAGGAGTGGATCGAGATGCACACCCGACCTGCCTTCGTGGCACAGGTCGATGCTCTGGCCCGAGAGGTCGACGCCATGGACCGCGTGGACGACGCCACGCTCGACGAGTGGTTCGCCGGCATGCTGGCCGCCGAGACCGAATTCCACGACTCAGCGATCCGCTAGTGCCTGTGGTGGCGAGGATGCCGCCGATTTCCTTGGCCAGTGCGCGCGTGCGGCGTCCTCCGTCATCGATCTACTCAACGGGCCGGATCGTGATCGCCTGGCGTTGTGCGAAGCCCCGCGATGCGGTCAACTGTTTCTGCAGGATCGACCCAATCAGCAATGGTGTTGCAGCGCATGCGGGAATCGGGCGCGCGCGGCACGACACCACGCCGTGAAGAAGGACAGGTCATGAACATTTCGGTACATCAAGTGGTCCTCGACTGCACCGACGCCCGTGAGTCAGCCGAGTTCTACCGGCAGCTACTCGGATTCGAATACGTCCCCGGCGACGCCGAACCGATCAATCCGGATTGGCTCGCGATCACCGCACCCGACGGTTCGTGGCGAATCGCGTTTCAGCAGGTCGACGCACTTCCGGCCGCAACGTGGCCGGACGGCGAACACCCCCAGATGCTGCACCTGGACTTCCGCGTCGACACTGTCGCGCAACTCAACGAAGAGCATTCGCGTGCAATGAGTTTGGGAGCTACATCGCTTCGGGATCTGCACGACGACCCGGTGGAGCCGATCCGAATCTATGCCGACCCGGCCGGCCATCCATTCTGCATCTTCGTGGGGGGATGAACCCAGCGCACATCTACGCCCCTCGCATGAATTCACACCCGCTACAGGGGGCGTGGATTACAACGAAGGGCGTCAATGCCGCTACACCCTGCCGATCAGCTCCCAACATTCAGTTACCCGACGCCGATCGGAGTCCGATATCCAAAACTGGGGAGTCGATCAGCGGTCGACGCCGAGGCTGAACACATCTAAGCCCCTTGCATGAATTCACGACCGCTACACGGGGTATGGATTACGACGAAGGGCGTCAATGCCGCTGCATCCTGCACATCAGCTCCCCGGTTTTGGATTCCCGACGCCGATCGGAGTCAGGAATCCAAAACTGAGGAGCCGATCCCCGGACAGGACACCACTGCCGCAGGCACTCAGCCCAATTGCACGGTTGCCGTAGCGCGGTGACCGAAGATTCGCTTGCCCTCGAATGTCGCACCCAGTGAGATCACTGCAGTGCGTGTCGCTTCGTCCTTGGACTTGATCTTGCCGGTGAAGACGATTTCGGCGGCCTTGTGGGTGTCGACCGGGATAGGGGTGGTGAAGCGGACGGTGTAGTCCTTCACAGCGCCCGGATCGCCGAGCCACTCGCTGATCCATCCACCGCCGACACCCATCGTGAGCATGCCGTGGGCCAGCACGTTCTCGAGATCGATCATCTTGGCGAACTTCTCGTCCCAGTGAATCGGGTTCGCGTCTCCGGCAACGCCTGCGTAATTGACCAGGTCACCGCGGGTCAGGCGCACCGTGCGTGACGGCAGTTCGTCTCCGACGTTCACATCGTCGAACTTCTGCGTCGGCCGTCCCCGGTACTCCTCGATGATCAGCGGTTCGTGTTGCTGCGGAGTGGACAGTGCGTCGTGCTCATTCGCCCCAGTATCGCCGGTGTCGGTCGCACCCAACATCACTATGTTGCGAGCCGCCTCGGCGATGGCCGGATCGATCTCGCCGGACCGACCGACGAGGAGCGTGGTGTACGTGGTCTGCACCAGTTCGTTCTTCTGATTGGACACGATGTTCTTGGTGACCATCATGTCGCGACCCATGACCGTCTTGAACGAATCTAGCGAGACGTCGCACGTCAGCTGATCGCCGGCGAGGATCGGCTTCTGGAACACCAGCACCTGATCGGTCTGCAGAATCTGGCTCAGGTCGTAGCCCTCGGCGATGGACTGGAGAAGCTTCTTCTGCGCGAGGGTGCCGACCAGCGACATGAACGTCAGAGGTGCGACGAGGGCACTGTGACCAAGCGCGGCCGCGGCGTCGCCGTCCCAGTGGGCGGGGTGGAAGTCCTGAACGGCGCGGGCGTACTCACGGACCTTCTCGCGGCCCACCTCGTAGTAGTCCTCGGTGCGGTAGTGATAACCGACCATGCTCCGAGCATGTTCTGCCGGATCGAATGCTTCCCCGTCGGTTGCTGCCGCACCGGACTCCGCTACCTGCTCTGCCACTGTTGTCCCACCGTCTCGTACCCCACTGTTCACCATTACTGGAGCAACCTACCCAACAACGGCGTTCGTTGGCCAGGCCGGCGGGTTCAAGCCGAGCGGTGTCGCGGGGAGTCGTGGTAGCCCACCATCGAGGCGTGTTGCGACGGCACAACGTTGGCGATCGTGGCACCACGCGGGTGATGCCGACGCGATGCGACCGCGTCGACGGCCATCAGAGCCGCACCGTGCGCGGTGAGGGACTCAGGATTGGCAGGCGCGACGACCGGCAGCATCAGATCACGACGAAACAGGCGCCGAAGCGTCGGGATATTGGCGCAGCCACCGACCATCACCAGGGCATTCACAGCGCAGGGCGCGTCGACGATGACACTGGCCACCCAGTCCTCCAACGAACGAATGCTGCGCTCGAGCACATCGTCGAAGGTGTTGCGCCACAATCTGACCGGACCACCGATGAAGGGTCCGGCAACTTCCGCCACCCGCAGCCGGGAAAGCTGCTCGCGTGCCGTGCGGATCGACACCGCCAATTCTGCTCGGGCGCGATCGGACGCCAACTCGTCTGCCCCGTACGTCGAGAGCAGGTAGCGCGCGACCTGCTCGTCGCAGCTGTTGCCTCCGAACAGCGTGGTGCGCACCGAACTGAAGACCGTACCGGTGGCCGGGTCTGCGACGGACACCGTGGTGCCGGATGCCCCGACGTCACAGATCGCAACGGTTCGAGCGCCCTCGAGTTGGCCCGTGCCCTGCAGATACCGCAGCTGAGCACCGAGTTCGGACGCAACCAGCAGGCGATCGGCCTCGTACGTGGAGTAGGCGGACGTACGCGCGCGAGCACCGGGATCGTCGGGCACGGCCAAGACGATGTCGGTTCTGTCGACCATCTGGTCTCGCGACATGGAGTCCAGCAAGTCGAGGGCGACCTGAAGGTGGTCGTCAGGATCGAACGAGTGGACGATGTGGGCCGACCGCACCGACTCGTCGATCGCATCGACGGCGACCCCTCGGGCAGTGGCAGAACCCACCGAAACACCAAGGACTGTTCTCATGATTCCTCGACTCGACTGGCTACTCCGACCTGCCGATAGTAACCGCCGAACCGCCGTCTGGACAGCAATATCGGTATTTGAATGAACTTTCGGTTTGTTTTGGGAGATATAACAAGCAGCAGGATGCGAGTCGTCCGATCTCAGGCGACGTGATCGAAAGGATCTCGACGGTCCGCCAGCAGCGGGCCCCATTCCTCCTGCGCCGACATCATCGCCGCACAGTCGACACCGTTGTCCGAGTCCATCCCACGCGCGGCCGCGACGATGGAACGAGCGGACTGCACGAGCGAGACGTCGAAACGGAAGCTGTGCGCCGCCAATTCGGAGAACGCATCCTCCGGACTGCAGCCACGCAGCGCGATGAGAACACCCACTGCCCTGTCGATGGTTGTGCGGGTCACCGGTCCTGCTGCGAAATGATCGGTCATCGGATACTCACCGTCTACTGGTCGATCACCCGATGGTAGCGAGGCGTGAGCAGAAGTTCAGGTGTCGGAGTCGAATTCACATACCCGTCACGCGAAGGACTTGTCCAAGTATCAAAACCGCTCGCTCACAATGCAATCAACGACTCGAACGTCATTCGACCGGATCCGCCGACGGTGCTGCATCGGTGGTGGGCTCGGTGGTCTCCGGAACCTCGCTGGTCGGCTCGGACGGCTCGGTGGGCGGCACCTCGGTTTCGGGTTCCGGCTCGGGATCGACGGTCGGCGTCTCCCCTCCACCCGATCCGCCACCGCCAGAATTCCCGCCACCCGGGTGGCCACCGCCCGAAGCGCCGCCGCCCGAAGCGCCGTCGGAGTCGCCACTGCCGGCGTTGCCGCCTCCGCCGGTGACCACGCCGGGTCTGCCGCCACCCGAATCGACGGCACGGGAGTTGCCGCCACCCGACGACACCTCGCCGTTCGGAGTGGGGACCGAACCCCCGAGGACTGCGTCACTCCAGTCGGCGATCGAAATCGGCCCGTACACCGGGGCCTCGAACAGCCCCGCCTCGACGGGCGGAACAGCAGACGGGGCAGTAGGCGGGACCGCCGAATCGGCAATGACCGCCACCGACGTCGACACGGCTCCGCCGTCTTCGCTCGACGGCATCTCGGCGGTGTCGACCACGGGATTCTGTGTCGGATCGGCCGCCGCCAGTGCCCACACCGTGGCTCCGCTCAGTGCCGCGAGAACCGCAACACCCAATCCGATCATCGTCAGCCGCGCGCTGCGTGGCGTGCCCGTCCCGTCGCCGGCAGAGCCACTCCGGCCCTCCTCACCCGTCGCAGCAGAGACGGACACAGGCTCGGCGTGGGCGGCCTTGGCTCCGATCAGTGCCGCTGCAATTCCCAACGGAACCGCGGAGTTCAACCGTGGATCTCCGGCATCGACTACCCCGACGTCGCGAACATCGTGGGCGGCCAGAGCGGCGCGAACGGTCCCACAGAGTGCGATGCTGTCGCAGACCACCCCGGAACCGCTGATCAGCAGGTCGTTCTGGGCCGCCTGCACCCTCATGATTCCGAGCATCGTCGTGACCGCGTCACCGACACCCCCGGGAACCGAGGACACCGAGACGGTGCGAGTGGAAATGGGCCCGAGTTCGGGCAGATCGGCCTCGACCAGCGAAGCAGACACTTCTTCGACACCGACGTGCACTCCGAGTGCAATGGCCATGATCGTCGACTCCCCCGAACTCGATTCCGACTCAGAGTACTCTTCGAGTCTCGAATCGGGGAAATATACCGCTTTCCGCGATCAGAACTCCAATCTGCCGGCCTCGTCCCGGGCCATCTCGGCGGCGCGGCGCTCGCGCTCGAAGAGCAGGCCGAAGGTGAAACCGTTCTCCCCCGCCGTCGTCCCTGCCCGCGCGCCGAGAGTCCGCAGAATGTCCGCCGCGATCACCGCGTCCTGATGCTCCCCCAGCACCTCCTGAATTGTCTTGAAGTGCTTGATGTTCGCTTTCGACACCTTCTTGTCCGTCACCGGCGCCACCAGCTCGGCCGCATACCGTGCACGTTTCGATGCCTTCCGTGCGCGATGCAGCGCCTCGTCGTCGGTGCCGCGCACGGCACTCTTCGTGCGATCGATCGCTTTCTTCCCTGCCTTACGTGCAAGCTTGATCAACACGCGGTCGGTGACCTCGCCGTCGATCGGTAGCCCGCGCGACCACTCGGACAGCGTCGTGAGCAGAGCGCGGTAACGCTCTCCGTCGAGTTCGGTCATCGCCGCCTCGCGGTATCGAATCTGCTCGGCCAACAGATCGTTCTCGATGCGAGACGCGACCGGCCCGAGCACCAGTTCGGGCGGCAGTTCGCGCAACGCAGCGGCGAACCGAGCACGCTGCACCTGACGATCTCGTACCTCACCGAGAATGCTTGCATACCAGGATAGTTCGGCCTCCAAGTGCGCGGCGGGCTCGTCCTCGAACAGACTCCCGAACACGCGGAGGGTACTGCGGTATCGCCGAATAGCCACCCGCGTGGAATGAATCGGATCCAGCCCTCGGCGCAGGTAGACATCGCCTGCAACGATCGCCTGTGCCTGTGCATCGAGATAGTCCGCGAGCAGGGCTGCCCCGGGTTCGGCGGGAACCTGGCGCACCACCGACAGCGCCCGATCCAACTTCGACGGATGCGCCGACGGCCGAGCACCGGCAGCGCGCAATACCTTGCCCGCCTTCTTCAGAAACGACTCCGAGCCTGCGGGTCCGAGTTCCACCTCGACCTCCCGCCACCGCGGACCGGTCGCGCCGCCGATCAGAACGACAGAGACCTCGTCGTCCGCGATCTCCGCAACCACCGCCCCGTCGGCGTCGGACACGGTGTGGATCGTTCGACGCGTCGTCAGAGTCGCGACCGCGGACAACTCACCGCCCATCACCGCACCGCGCAGCACGTCGTTCAGCTCGTCCGGCACCGCATTGTGCGCACCGTTGCCCAGAGGGAGCCGAATCTCGGTCCGCGCCTTCTCCGCCGGGACCTTCGCATGCCAGCCGTTGTCGGAATCACCGGTACGACGCCGCACCGTGATTCCGCGTCGCAACAGATCGTGGCCGACGGTATCGAAGTACTCACTGCTCAGGTCCGTCTCGCTCGACTCCAGTGCGCCGCCGGTGGGCACCAGCGAAGCGAGAGTGGGCAACTGGAACTCTGCGTCGACGTCGAACTTGTCTTCGCGCTCGGTCTGAATCGACTCCATACCGCTCATCCTGCCTCGAGTACCGGGGCCGGCGGAGCCGGAAAGCGCAGACCGGTCAGCGACGCGGAAAGTCGAAGTCCGGGAACGGAAAATCGAACGTTCGAGTCGCCCGCGTGGTGGTCGTCGGATGCGTCGTCGTGGCGGTGGGCCGCGTTGTGGTCGGACGAGTCGTAGCGGCAGGTGGGACCGCCGTCGGCACCACGGTCGGTCGATCGACGGTCGGCCTGTCGGGCACCGTCGTCTCCGCGATGTCGGACGGGGAACTCGTCGTGGCCACGGTGCGCCGAGTGGCCGTGGCGCTCTGAGCGTCCGTCGTGTTCGGGGCCTCGGGCGAGGACGACGGTGCCGGCGCGACGACCGGAGTGGACGTCTGCGCCGTCGTCGCGAGCGGCACCGACGACCCAGCAGGCGCGGCGGGTGATCCGTCTGCCGCAGGCACCACGGACTGCGACCGAGCGGTCTGCGAGGAATCCTGCGATATGTTCACCGCCGGTGCCGGATCGTCGCCGCCGGTTCGCGCAGCCGCCGTGACCACGGTGCCGGCTGCACACACAGCGACGAGCGCCGCGAGCGCGCCACCGAGATGCCGAGCCTTGTTTGCCCTGGTCATTCGCTTGGAGGAGGTGTCGCTGTGTCGCGGGCGCTTGGAAACCACCGGGGCAACCGCAGCCACCTGAAGGTCTGCGGACTCCCGATCCACGGCAGCGAACCGATCGGTGAGCACCTCGGGTGGTGCAGGCGCGGGACGCAGACCCACAGTCCGAGCGATCCCGGCAGCGCCGTGCGCCGCCAGCAGTTCGGGCTGTTCGGGCACATAGACCGGCATCGACACCGCGTCGAACAGGACCTGCCGAATTATCTGCATGTTGGCACCACCGCCGACGGCGACGATGGCGTCGACGTGAACGCCCTGCGCGCCGACCGCGTCGAGCACGTCGACGGCCATCGAGACGGCTCGGTGCACGGCATCGCCGATGAGCTCGTCCAGATTGCCGCGCCACAGCGATGCGCGTCCGCCGACGAACGGTCCGGCGATGGACACGCTGCGCAGCAGAGCCAGTTCGTGTTTCCCGTCGCGGACATCGTGAACGAGTCGCCTGCGAGCCTCGACCGTCAGTGCCTCGGCCGCGCCGAACGTCGCGATGAGGTGTTCGCTCAGCACCCGATCACAGTCGTCACCACCGAGAGCGTCCGTTCGACGCGACGCGAGAACATCGCCGCTGTCCAGGTCCACGACGGAGACCGAGGTACCGGATGCGCCGACGTCGAACAGAGCGACGCAGCGCTCGCCTGCCAGCACACGCGTCTCACGCAACGCACCCAACTGGGCACCGAGTTCGGACACGAGCACAACGCCGTCGGAGAAGTCCTGGTCGTAGGCCGTTCTGGGATCACTTTCGCGCAGTGCGAGCACCGGATAGAAGTCCGCGGACGCGTACTCGGTCGCCAGATTGTGTACCGATGCGATGATGGCATCCCACGGATCGGGGGCGAGGCCGTTGGGTGCGGGCCGGGTGGCGACGGGCTCGTGCACTTCCAGGACGGCACCGGGGTGAGCGTTGTCGCTGATCACGCTGCGGAGACCACTCGACCCCAACGAAGCGCCGAGTACGGACACATCGGGAACCGCGGACACTAGAAACCTCGCTCTGGTAGGCCCCAACCCACGTCAGCTCACCAGAGTACCGCTACAACCGGACATTCGCCATGTTTTACCGCGAGGAAACAAACCGTTCGATCGTTTACTCGACGCTCGACCGAACGAAATTCAGGTAGGCCTTCGATGGCGTCGGCCCGCGCTGGCCCTGATACTTCGACCCGACCGCGGCGCTGCCGTACGGATTCTCGGACGGCGACGACAGCCGGAACAGACACAGCTGCCCGATCTTCATGCCAGGCCACAACGTGATCGGGAGGTTGGCGACGTTGGACAGCTCCAGCGTGATGTGGCCACTGAAGCCCGGATCGATGAAGCCTGCAGTCGAGTGCGTGAGCAGCCCCAGCCGTCCGAGCGAGCTCTTCCCCTCGAGCCGACCGGCCAGGTAGTCCGGCAGCGTCGTCAATTCCAGCGTGGAGCCGAGAACGAACTCACCCGGATGGAGTACGAACGGCTCACCTGCCGCAGGTTCGACCAGAGTCGTCAACTCGTCCTGCTGTAGCGACGGATCGATGTGGGTATAGCGGGTGTTGTTGAACACCCGGAAAAGCTTGTCGAGTCGCACATCGACACTCGACGGCTGAACCATCGACGGGTCGAACGGTTCGATCGCCAGGTTTCCCAGAGTCACTTCGGCACGGATGTCACGGTCGGAGAGCAGCACCTCTGCAGGCTACTGGTCCTTGGCGGCCCACCGCGACACACCCGAGCCCCGATCACAACGCATAGCTCCGCAAAGGAAAAGCCGGACAATCGAACGGCACCACCATTCGCATTCGGGAAACTCCTATCAGGAAGACTGAAATGACAATTCTGTTCGACGTCCCCTCGTATTGGGATCACCGATCCCAATGCCACGTTCTGGCCACCACTCCCACCGAAAATCCGGAGTTGTGGGAACAATTCCTGGACGGCGCAGAGGAAAGCTATCTGCGACACGGTGTGACAACCGCACTCGAAATGTCGACCATTCGTGACGGCGGCACCACAGCACTGTTCTTCGCCGCACTCGACCGAACCGGACAAATAGTCGGCGGGGTACGGGTGCAGGGGCCGTATTCCTCGGTCGATCAATCGCACGCACTGATCGAATTCGCCGCATATCCCGACGGCCTACGCCACGTACACACCATGCTCGACGAACGCATCGGCCACGGCGTCGTCGAACTCAAGTCAGCGTGGGTGGCTCAGCACGCACCCCACGGCCGCGCCGTCACCGCGATGATCGCGGAATCACCCGCGTACAGCACTGCGCTTCTCGGCGCGCGCTATGCCCTGGCGACCGCGGCCTCCCACGTCCGCACGGCCTGGCTCGACACCGGAGCGGTCATCGCCACCCAGATCGCGCCGATTCCCTACCCCGACGAACGCTATCGAACCGAGGTGTTCTGGTGGGACAGAACAACACTGGCATTCAATGCCGATCTGGCCACCTGGCACCGGATGCGGCACAACACGGTCACCCTGCTCGCACACCGCCGCGCAGCCGTCGCACTCGAGGAAGCAGTCGCATCATGAACGACCGAACCACAGCCGGCGACCACTGGAAGCCTGTGATATTCGACGAGACGGACGCCACACAGCGCGCCGCCCTCGACGAACTCAGACGAGATTCCAGCCTCACATTCATGGACGAGCGGCAGACGCAGAGAAAGGGCCTGCACTCATTGCTCCCCAGCCCTGAGCAGAGCATTCTCGACGAAAGAGACAGATGGGTTTTCTTTCCTTGGCGAAAGACGGTCGTCGCCCTACTCGGACCGAACTCGTTTCGACACCTGAGGCTGGCCAGAAACAGGAACAAGATAACCCTGGCGGAACAGAATTCCTTGGGAGATCTCACGATAGGAATCATCGGCCTGAGCGTCGGGCACGCCATTGCCCACACCCTTGCACTCGAAGGAATCTGCGGGACGCTTCGCCTCGCCGACTTCGACGAGATCGAACTTTCCAATCTCAATAGAATTCCGGCGTCCATCCTCGATCTCGGCGTCAACAAGGCGGTCGTCGCAGCCCGCCGCATTGCCGAGATCGACCCGTATCTGCGCGTCGAAATCGCCGAGGACGGAATCACCGAGAACACCATCGACGAGTTCTTCGAGGGACTGGACCTGCTCGTCGAGGAATGCGACTCCCTCGATGTCAAGGTCCGCGCCCGCGAGGCAGCCCGGTCGCGACGCATCCCCGTACTGATGGAGACCTCCGACCGTGGACTTCTCGACGTCGAACGCTTCGACCTCGAACCCGACCGCCCGGTGTTCCACGGAGTTCTCGGCGAGATCGACTCCACGAGCCTGCGAGGGCTGGGCACCCGCGACAAGATCCCGATCGTGCTGGATCAGCTCGACGCCTCGCTGCTCTCGGCCCGCATGGCAGCCTCGATGGTGGAAGTGAGCGAAACGATAGAGACCTGGCCGCAACTGGGCGGCGACGTCCAACTCGGCGGTGCCACCATCGCCGCAGCCGTTCGACGCTTCGGCACCGGAGCGAACCTGCCCTCCGGACGAATCCGCATCGACCTCGACACCCATCTCGACGCGCTCGCGGCCCCGAACCCGACGCGTAGGGCGCAGCAGCCCTCGGTCGACACCGCCGTCGACGCTCACCGCACGTCCGTCGATCCCGACGCGCTCGTTCTCGACGCTGCCCGCCGAGCGCCGTCCGGTGGAAACAGCCAGCCGTGGACGTTCACCCGCGACGCACGCACCGTGCGCATCGGGGTCGATCGTGCCCGAACCTCGACCCTCGACATCGCCTTCCGCGGCAGCTACGTGGCAGTCGGTGCGGCCGCCTTCAACGCGCGAGTGGTGGCTTCCGCGCAGGGCAGACTCGACCGCACCGAAGTCACCGAGCGCGGAGTCGAGATCACGCTGAGTGCGGGTGGCCCGCAACCCGTCGAGGATCGACGCCTGCTCGACGGGGTTCTCGAGCGGTGCACCAACCGGGAAATGGGCACCGGCGCACCCCTGGACGCGAACATCGCCGCCGACATCGCTGCTGCGGCAGCAGCAGAAGGTGGACGGGCAGTGCTGCTGACGGCACCCGAATCCATTGCGGCGGCCGCAAATGTCCTCGCCGCGGCGGATCGAATCCGCTATCTCACACCGCACCTGCACCGCGACATGTTCTCGGAGTTGCGCTGGCCGGGAGATCTCGATCCCGATCGAGGAATCGAGGTCTCGACGCTGGGGATCGACGACGCAGACCTGTCCAAGCTCGAGATCGTCAAGCGGCCGGACGTCATGGAGCTGGTTCACGACTGGGACGCCGGCGCTGCACTGGGGACCGACATGCGCGATCGAGTGCTGTCCAGTTCGGCACTTGCAGTGATCGTCGTACCCGGAGCGACCGCAGAACATTACATCAGAGGAGGATCTGCAATGGAGAACGTATGGGTAACTGCGCATTTGCACGGATTGGCAGTACAACCGGTTTCCCCTGCGTTCCTCTACGCGCGTACCGAGGAGGAATACCGGCAACTGTCGACGCACCATGCAGAAACGCTGCAGCAGTTGAGTTTCGAGTTCCGCACGCTGCTTGAAATGGAAACCACCGAGTCCGTTGCGCTGGTGTTGCGGCTCAGTTGCGCCCCGAAAACCACGATACATAGTCGCAGACTTCCTGTTTCAGCGTCTGTATCGGGGTAGAGTTTCGGCGGAGACCAGGGGGAACAGTCCTGCACTGTGTCCACGAGAGGCGGGAGTGGAGCCCTGGAGCACAATCGGACGCTCGAGGTCCTCGTCACCGGCGTCGCAACCGAACTCATGGGTGTCGATTCGGCGACGGTGCGCGAGGCGTACGACTCCGTACTGCGGCAGCTCGTGGACTACCTCGGCATCGACTTCAGCTTCCTCCGACACAACGATTTCGAGGCCAGGGCCACCAGACTCAGCGCGGAATGGCCACCGCGACTGAGCGTGCCCGATCCGGATCCACTGGCAGTGGTCTACTTCGACGACGCAGACTCGGTATTCCGTCTGGCCGAAACACTGACCGAACCGGCAGTGTTTCGGCCGGATCCGGAGCAGGAGGACTACCGCCGACGCGTCGAGGAGGGGTCGGGATTCTCCGCGACCTCGATGGCCGTCGTGCCGCTGCTGCACTCCGGACGCACCACCGGCATCCTCGGCTTCATCAAGATCGGCGACCGAAGTTGGTCCGAGGCAGAACTCAATGCGCTCAAAGCAATTGCGGCACTGCTCTCTCAACTACAGGCGCGAGTGATCGCCGAGGAACGGCTTCGCTTCGCGGCGCTCCACGACCAACTGACCAAACTGCCGAACCGCACCGCCCTCGCACAACACCTCCGCGAACGGCTCGACCCGTCCATGCCCGGTCCCGTCGCCGTGATGCACATCGACCTCGATCGACTCAAGGCACTGAACGACTTTCTGGGCCACCTCGCCGGTGACCACTACCTCGAGACCATCGCCGATCGACTGCAGAGCTTCGTCGGCAAGTCGGTCGGTCTCGCCGCACGCCTGGGCGGCGACGAGTTCCTGGTGGTACTGGCCGGCCCGTGCTCGGCCCGCGTCGCTACACACCACGCCGAGTTGATCGCCGACGCCATGAACGCCCCCGTCACCCTCGGAGTCGAACGCATCAGCAGAAGCGCAAGCATCGGAATCGCCTTCGGCCAACCGGGCAAGCACACCGCCGAGTCGCTTCTGCGGCAAGCAGATCAGGCCGCTCTGGTGGCCAAACGCGCGGGCGGCCACAACATCGCCCTGTTCACCGAAGAGATGCACGCCGAAGCCGAACTCCGCAACGACGTCGAGATCCATCTGCGCGACGCCATCGCAGGCGACTCGCTCACCCTGCACTTCCAGCCCGAAGTGGACCTCGTCACCGGACGCATCACCGCAGTCGAAGCACTGGTCCGATGGCAACACCCCACCCGCGGACTGCTTCCACCGTCCGCATTCATCCCCGTGGCCGAGGAGACGAACCTCGCCGGTGAACTCGGCCGCTGGGTCCTCGACCGCGCCTGCCGCACCCTCGCCGACTGGCAACGCCAGATCCCCCACCTCGACATCGCAATGCGCGTCAACATATCCCCCGTCCAGCTGGTCACCAACGGATTCGTCGGAGCCGTCGCCAGAGCACTCGCGGAGTTCTCGATAGCCGGGCCCGACCTCTGCCTCGAGATCACCGAAGTGGCAGTGGTGCAGGACCTTTCCCGTACCCGCGTGACGCTCCGCGAGCTCCGCGAACTCGGCGTGCAAGTGGCCATAGACGACTTCGGCACCGGATACAGCTCCCTGTCGCACCTCAAGGAACTCCCCGTCGATGCGCTCAAGATCGACCGAGCCTTCGTCACCGACCTCGGCGCCAGAGACACCGGCGACGTGGCCATCGTCCAGTCCATCATCGGACTCGCCGACGCATTCGGACTGAACATCATCGCCGAAGGCGTCGAAACACAGAGCGCCAGAAACACCCTGATCGAATTGGGCTGCACCCGCGCACAGGGCTACCTGTTCTCCAAGCCGGTAGCAGCACCCGACGCCCTCACCCTGCTGCACGGCGTGCGAATCGACATCTGAACGCCCTGGTAACCTTCGAGCCGACACCACACGCCGGTGTAGTTCATTGGTAGAACGCGACCTTCCCAAGGTTGAGAGGCGGGTTCGATTCCCGTCACCGGCTCCACTCCTGCTCATCGAGTCGTTCCTGCAGGCTCCACTCCTGCCCCTCTCGAGTCGTTCCTGCAGGCTCCACTCCTGCCCCTCTCGAGTCGTTCCTGCAGGCTCCACTCCTGCCCCTCTCAGTCGCTCCCGCCTCGTACGCATCGCTGAACTCACAGACACTGCCGAGTCACTGCGGTCACTCCTGAAACAAACCGACCACCGACCAATATCGGTCGGTACCCTTGCTTCCGACCGGTAGCACTGGTGAATTCATTCATTGTATTCGCAAGAATTCCTGCATTCCAGAAGAAACTTCTACCGCCAACTTTGTCGTGCTAGAAATCAAATGTCGACATTTGTTCACCGACATATGACCTGACAGGAATCCCCCTCATGCGATCACTGATAACAATTGTCGCGGTCACCTTGACGACGATGGCCGTGGCCGTCTCGTCGGCGACCGCAGCCCCGTCACTGGCCGCACCCCCGAGAACCCAAGGCGGAGCAGGAACCCTTCTGTGGGAAGATCAATTCAACGGGTACGGCGGACCCGACCCCGCCAAGTGGGGCTTTCAGACCGGCCGCTGGGGCGCGAGTTCCGGTGAACAGCAGTACTATACGGATTCCTGGAACAACGCCAACCAGTTCAACGGCTCCTTGAACATCACCGCGCGGCGGGAGAATCCACCGGACCGCAAGCGGGCACCGTACAACTTCACCAGCGCCCGCGTGGTCAGCATGGGCAAGCAGTCGGTGACGCCGCCGGTACGCATCGAAGCATCGATCAAGATGCCGAGCGCCCGAGGCCTGCTGCCCGCATTCTGGACCCTCGGCCTACAACCCGGTGGCGAATATTCATGGCCCAGCCAAGGGGAAGTCGACATCGTCGAAATTCCCGGACTGTACGGACCGTCATTCAATTTGCACGGACCTTCGAAGTGGAACTCCAATCAAGATGTGAAGACCGGCGGAAGCATGAATCCGGTCGACAACGGGTTCCACACCTACCGAATCGACTGGCTACCGAACAGCATCACCTGGTTCGTCGACGGAGTCGCTCGGTTCTCCCTGACTCAGGCCCAGTACGAGGCAAAAGGCGGCAATTGGAAGGCCTTCTCGGGCACCTGGCCGCATTACATCCTCTTCAACGTCGCCGTGGGCAACAACTGGGTCGGCAAGACATTGAACAGCACACCGTATCCGCAGACGATGAGTGTCGACTGGCTGCGCGTGAGTCGCCTCTGACCTGCAGAGCAGCAACTGCTGTCCATACGGGGCCCAGCCACTACGGCTGGGCCCCGAGCGGTGTGCGCATCCGGCACGGATTCGACGACAGAACAATTCTTGTGACTTTTATCAGCTCCGACCTCTTTTCATAGGGACATTCCACAGTTCGAGGAATATCGTCGATCCATGCGCGGACCACGGCGGAGTCTGATCACCCTCGTAATCGCCGCTGCCGCTGCACTGCTCGCGCCCTCCGCACACGCGGGGCCGGTGATGCCCATCGCCGCGGCCCCCGAGCAACCCGATCACGCAGATGCCATTCGCTACGCGGCATCCAATCGCGACGCCGCCCCGCCCGGAGCCAACGACATGAGCTGCAAGCCCACCGCAGCCCACCCGAATCCCGTCGTCCTGGTGCACGGCACCGACGCCACCGCGTACTCGGACTGGGCCGGCTTCGCACCGATTCTGAAAGCAGCCGGATTCTGCGTCTTCGCCATCAACTACGGCACGTCACCGGACGGCAAATCCAACGGCTACGGCGTCATCGAAGACAGTGCAGCACAACTGAAGGCGATGACGTTGTCGATACTCCGGGCGACCGGCGCCGCCGCAGTCGACGTGGTCGGGTACTCGCAAGGTGCCGCGGTCGCTCGGTACTTCGTCAACAGGCTCGGCGGTGCCTACGTGGTCGATCGCTGGGTGGGGATCGCATCGCCGACCTACGGCGGCACCATGTACGGAGTGTCACCCGTCGTGCAGGCGGTGCCGGGTGCAACCGGTGTCCTGGCAAGCGAATTCGGCCCGGGTCTGGCCCAGCTGATGGCCGGATCCGACTTCCTCGACCGACTCAATGCAGGCGGCGACACCGTGCCAGGGGTCGAGTACACGTCCATCGCAACCAGGGTCGACGAGGTCATTCAGCCGTACACCAATGCGCTGCTTCGGGATCCGCGAGCGCACAACATCGTGGTGCAGGACGTGTGCCCCGATACCGAGGTAGCGCACTTCACGTTCACCTACGATCCCACCGCGCTGCGGCTGGCGCTCAACGCTCTGGACCCGGCGAACGCGCGTCCCCCGACCTGCGTACCGGTGCCGCTGGGAGCCGGAATCCTCGACGTCGTCCTCGCCAGCCACTGACCCTTCAGGTCAGGAGCTGATACGCCCTGAGCCCGACGTAGAGTTCCGCGGCCTGAACCGGATCACGAAAGTCGCGACCGGTGAGCTCGGCAATTCGACGCAGCCGATACAACACCGTATTGCGGTGGTAGTGCAGCGATTCGGCGGCATCACGGGTGGAACCGCCACACGAGAACCAAGCGTCCAGCGTGTCCAGCAGGCTCTGCCGTTCGGCTCGCGGCAACGCCAGCAGATCACCGAGTATCTGACGTGAGGCGATCCGGCCCGATTTCGGATCGCGGACCAGCAGGAGCGGTACCGGCACGGAGTCGTAGCGCACCGGTGTGGACGGTGCGGCCTGGCTCGAGGTGCACGACCTCGCCAGCCGGGCCTGGCCCACGGCGTCGCCGATACCCGACGGGGACCGGAAGACCGAACTCACCCCCACCCGTCCCGGACACAGCTCGCTGAGGGTGACCAACGCCGAATCGATCTCCGATTCCGTTGCGGCACAGATCAGCCCGACGCTACCGTCCACCTCGGCGTCCCACACCGATTCGGCACCCGCGGTACGGAGGCGAGAGATCAACTTGTCGATCCCCACCGCTGCGGTCAACGGCTCCTGCGAGACCACCGCGAAGTAGCCGTGGTCGGGAATGCGAAACGTTCGCAACGCGTCGGCGGCCGCAGTCGGATTGGCACCGTGATCGGCGAAGAGCACCCGGATGAGGCGGCCACGGGCCTCGGCGCTCTCGCGGGCACGCATGTCCGCGCTCTCTCGATAGGCTTCGGCTGCCTCGTCGGAGTACACGTCGACCAGCGCCCAGACCTGGGCGGCCATGTCCAGCAGCGCATGACTGGCCCGGCCGTCCGAACGTTCCATCAACTCGTCCCAGACCAACCTGCCGCCCAGCCTGAAAGCATGCAGCAGGGCAGCCAGCGGTACCCCCTGCTCGGCTTTGAGTCGGCCCGCGTCCCGCGCCGACTCGAGTCGCATGGGAGCACGACCGGACAGCTTGCCCAACATCGACGCCAGATTGCTCCGCGACGCCTCGTAGAGCTGCTCGGTGGTGAGCAGCGTCGATTCGAGGTAGGCGTGCTCGGCCCCCAGGATCCGTCGCACCAGTTCCGTCGCCAGGTCGTCGACGCCGTCGAGCATCGTCGCGGCCAGATCGGTCGGCGACGGATGCACATCGAACTTGGTCGCGGTCATGGCAGAACTCTAGCCTCACCCGTGTAAGCCACACCACAGCCACATTGTGCGACGGCACAAACCGTCGCATCCGATTGAGGCCCGTGGCCCATAGCGTGAGGCGACCGAGTGCGACCACAATCACAGTGGAAGCCGTGTACCCGAACGACGAGTGGAGCCGAGAAGTTGACCAGCGACGTGACCCCACACCTGCAATCCGTACCGAAGACGGGACCCACCGAGGCAGTCGACTCGGCACTCGCCGATCTGGTCGAGGGAGAGAAGAACTGGGGACGTCTCACCCTGGCCGAGCGGCGGGCCATCCTCGAACGCGTGCATGCGCTGACCACAGCTCACGCGCAGGAGTGGGTGACGGCGGCAGCGTCGATCAAGGGCCTCGACGCCTCGTCCAGCCTCGTCGGAGAGGAATGGCTGTCGGGTCCGTACTCATTCCTGAACGGACTCGGCACCGTGGCACACACGCTTGCGGCGCTCGAGGCCGACAGCAGCCCACTGGCCGGTGTCACGTTCGGTACGGCACCCGGTGGACGCACGACGGTGTCGGTGCTGCCCCTCAACATCTTCGAGCGACTCCTGCTCAACGGGTTCACCGCCGAGGTATGGCTGAAGCCCGGAATCGACCGTGCAACCGCACAGCGGACCGCGGGCCTCGCCCAGCTCGACCCCACCAGCACCGCAGGCATCGGAGTGGTGCTCGGCGCAGGCAACATCACCTCGATCGCGCCGCTGGACGCGCTGTACGAACTGATCGCGTTCAACCGAGTCGTCGCGCTCAAGCTCAACCCCATCATGGATCCACTGCTGCCGGTGTTCGAGAAAGTCCTCGCACCGCTCGTGGACATCGGCGCACTGCGCCTGCTCACCGGTGGAGCCGACGTGGGCACCTACCTGGTCCAGCACGACAGCGTCGACCACGTTCACATGACCGGCAGTGCCATCACGCACGACGCGATCGTCTTCGGTCCCGGCCCGGACGGAGCTGCGCGCAAGGCGGCCAACGACCCGATCCTCACCAAGGAGATCTCCAGCGAACTCGGCGGCGTCTCGCCCACCATCGTTCTGCCCGGTGAATGGAGCCGTGCCGACATCGAGTTCCAGGCCGAACACATCGCCACCCAACGCCTGCACAACAGTGGATACAACTGTGTCGCTTCACAGGTCGTCGTCCTGTCCTCGGAATGGAAGCAGCGCGACGAATTCGTCGCCGCCCTGCGCGCCGCCCTCGACCGCGCGCCTGCCCGAGCGCCCTACTACCCCGGCAGCGACAAGCGAGTGTCCGACGCCACCGCCACCTACCCGTCCGCCGAACGCCTCGGTGAGCGCGGTGGCCGCGTGCTCATCACCGATCTGAACCCCGGTGAATACGCACCGCTGCTGCAGACCGAGTACTTCGCGCCGGTCATGGGCATCATCGAATTGCCCTACAGCGGAGCAGCATTCGCCGCCAAGGCAGTGCAGGCCGCGAACGAGGAATTCACCGGAACACTCGGCATCAACATCATCGGCACCCCCGCCACCATCAAGGGACTCGGGGAGAAGTTCGACACCATGCTCGCCGACCTGCGCTACGGCACCATCGCCGTCAACGCCTGGACGGCCATCGGATTCCTCACCGCAGCGGCCACCTGGGGCGCATTCCCCGGCCACACCGTAGACGACGTCCAGAGCGGAATCGGCATCGTGCACAACGCTTTGCTGATCGACGGGGCCGAGCGAACAGTGGTGCGCGGTCCGTTCCGACCGATGCCGCGCTCGCTGATCAACGGCGAACTCTCCATCTCCCCGAAGCCACCGTGGTTCGTCACGAACAAAACCGCAGCATCGACCGGCAAGTTGCTCACCGCATTCGCAGGTGCGCCGTCCTGGTCCAAACTGCCTGCGATATTCGCTTCCGCCCTGCGCGGCTGACACCTCTGCGCCCGCACCGACGTCAAGGACAAAGATGAGCTCACAGCACAAGACTGCCGACTACATCGTGGTGGGCGCAGGTTCCGCAGGCGCAGTGGTGGCCAACCGCCTCAGCGCAGACCCGCGCAACGAGGTGATCCTCCTCGAGGCAGGCCCCGAGGACAAGAACAAGTTCGCTCACATCCCCGCTGCATTCTCCAAACTCTTTCGTAGCGAGGTGGATTGGGACTACCTGACCGAACCGCAGCCGGAGCTCCGAGATCGCAGCATCTACTGGCCGCGCGGCAAGATGCTCGGTGGCTCGTCGTCGATGAACGCCATGATGTGGGTACGCGGATTCGCCGCCGACTACGACGACTGGGCAGCGGTGTCCGACGACTCGTGGGCTTTCCGCAACCTCGTCGGATACTTCCGCAAGATCGAGAACATCGAGGGCACAACAGCACTCGACGCGGGAACCGACGGCCCACTCATCGTCTCTCACCAGCGCAGCCCCCGCGACCTGACGTCCTCGTTCCTCGACGGCGTCGAAGAAGCAGGCTATCCACTGGAAACCGCCAACCTGCCCGAACCCAAGGGCTTCACCCGCACGATGGTCAACCAGAAGCGCGGAGCACGATGGAGCACCGCGGATGCCTACCTGCGACCGGCGAAGAAGCGCAAGAACCTCACCGTCCTCACCGAGGCACACGCCACTCGCGTCCTCTTCGAGGGCACTGCGGCAGTAGGCGTCGAGTACACCTCCGGTGGACAGACACACACCGTCCGCGCACACAAGGAAGTGATCCTCTCCGGCGGAGCCATCAACACTCCGCAGCTGCTGATGCTCTCGGGCATCGGCGACCAGGAACAGCTCAAATCCCACGGCATCACCGTTCAGCACCACTCACCGGGCGTCGGGCAGAATCTCCTCGACCACCTGGCCGCCCTCATCGGCTGGAAAACCGAAAGAGACTCCCTCTTCCACGCCGAGAAGATCCCCGAGTTGGTCAACTACCTCACGCGCCGACGCGGCATGCTCACTTCCAACGTCGCCGAGGCGTACGGATTCATCAAGAGCCGAGAAGACCTCGCCCTGCCCGACGTGGAACTCATCTTCGGACCGGCACCGTTCTTCGACGAGGGACTCGTCGGCCAGGATTCGCACGCTGCCGTCATCGGAGCGGTACTCGTCAAACCCGAGAGCCGAGGCGAGATCACCCTCCGCTCGGCCGACCCCATGGCCAAGCCCATAGTGGAGCCGCGCTACCTCAGCGACCCCGGCGGACTCGACCGCCGCGCCATGATCGAAGGGCTACGGGCCTGCGTTGCAATCTCCGAAACCCCCTCGATGAAGGGCGAACTCGGCGACATCGTCCGCCCCAGGGTGGCGTCGAACATCTCCCCGGCGGACCTGCTCACCGAGGCCCTGGAGCAGAATGCGCACACTCTGTATCACCCCGTGGGCACGGCCCGTATGGGCAACGACGCCGACAGTGTCGTCGACGCCGAACTACGGGTGCGGGGCGTCGATCGCCTTCGCGTCGCCGACGCGTCGATCATGCCCAGCATCATCCGCGGACACACTCATGCACCGTCGGTGGTGATCGGCGAACGGGCGGCGGACTTGATCCTTCGTTGAATCCGAGTGAACCTTCGGAAACTTTCCGGTTTGGCAGTCCGGTTTGTCGGGTAACAGGTGGGCACGCTCCCTTGCAGGGGATCGAGATGGAACCCATCCGCTCGGCAAGCAGCGCCGAATGACCCACAACGCTCGAGAGACGAGCACGGAAGGTTGACCGACATGTTCACTGTTCGTAAAGCTTTGGCCGCCACCGCAATCGGTGCACTCACCATCGTCCCGCTTGCCGCATGCTCCAGCGACGAAGCGTCCGACACCACCGACGCAGCCACCTCCTCGGCATCGTCGGCCATGGAAACCACCGAGAGCATGCCCGAGCCCGCAGCCGAGGTCCCCGACCTCAGCAACGGTGTCGACACCGCAGTTGCACTCGATCCCGGCTTCACCGGCGCACTGACCACCCTGGGCCTCACGCCCGGTGTCGTCGGAACCGCCACTCTCGCAGACGGATCCATCCGATTCCCGATCACCGGCGGAGACGTCAAGTACTGGGAGCCCGGCACCGTCGACCCCTACGTTCAGGGTGAGATCATGCACGACGGCAGCGGCCTGTCGCTGACCGCCGGCGAGACCGTCGTCGAGCTCATCAACTTCGACATCGACCCGGGCACCTCGCTCCTCACCGGTGACGTCATGGTCAACGGCGAAGAAGCAGCCGCAGACGCAGTGCTGTTCGATCTGGACGGCCGCACCCTGCAGCCGCTCGCAACCGGACCTGACAACACCGCAATCCTGCAGGGCACCCAGGTGAAGATCTCGGAGACCGCAGCCGGACTGCTCAACAGCACCTTCAACACCGATGCTGTGACCCCGGGTCTGCTCGTCGGCGTTGCGACCATCACGGTCAGCACTGCCTAATCACCTCCTGAACGCCCGTGCGCGAGACGCCGCCGTGAAATACGGTGGCTCTCGCGCACGGGTGTTTGCATCGCACGGTCAGGAGCCCGAAGATGAGAGCGTTCACGAAGATCTACGGCGGACACCCGCTGCATGCGGTCGGTCTGCTGCTCTCGTTCGCCCTCGTCGGCTACGTCGTCGCACTAGCAGGGCCGCAGACACTGTGGAACAGCGACGTGTGGTGGAAATCCGTTCTCGTGTGGTTCTTCGGATCGGTACTGCTGCACGACGCCGTACTGTTCCCGCTCTACTCGCTGGCCGATCGGCTGATCACCGGCATTCCACGCGGCCGCCTGGCCGTGTCGCCGGTGAATTTCGTTCGAGTTCCCGCTCTCGGGACAGCACTGACGTTTCTGATGTTCTTCCCCGGGATACTCTCCCAGGGCGCGGAGTCGTATCGGGCCGCAACCGGTTTGACCCAGGAACCCTTTCTCGGACGTTGGCTAGCGCTGACCGCGGTGTTGTTCACCGTGAGCGCCGCCGCCTACTTCATTCGATGGACCCTCGTACGGAGCCGAGCATGAGCGTCACCGCCGATACACTCTTCAACCGCGCAGCAGCCGGACTACCTTGCTGGATAGGTGATTCCGACGGCAGCAGGCAGCAGCTTCCCACCGCACGGTGGATGGGTGGCAGCGCCTCGTCAGCCGAGGATCGCCGCGCGGACCACGCCATGCTCAGCCGCTGTACCGGGTCCACGATCGACCTCGGCTGCGGTCCGGGTCGACTCACCGAAGCGCTTGCTCGACGCGGTGTTTCGGCACTCGGTGTCGACACCTCCCGAGCAGCAGTCGATCTGACCATCGGACGCGGCGGCAACGCCGTTCTCCGCGACCTCTTCGAGCCACTGCCCGACACCGGCAACTGGTCGTGTGTCCTCCTCGCGGACGGAAACATCGGCATCGGCGGAGACCCGGTGCGACTGCTCCGCCGGGCAGCCGACCTGCTCGCACCCCACGGAGCCGTCATCGCCGAAGTGGATGCGCCCAGCAACACGGGAATTCGGCACCGCACCGTGCGATGGGAAACCGACACCATGGTCGGCGACTGGTTCGCCTGGTCGAGTGTCAGCGCCGACGCCACCGCGGATCTCGCCAACGCCGCAGGCTTGCGAGTTGTAGACGTGGCACCGATCGACGGGCGCTGGTTCGCTCAGATGACGCTGGCTCCGCTCACCAGTTCGTGAACAGCAGATGATTGATCGCCAACGCACCGATCACCTGCAGCGCCAACCAGAAACGATGCGTCCGCATCGGCAACACTGCGGGCGCGATCAGCATCCACATCGCGAAGGGCAGCCAGATTCTCTCGGTCTCTGCCTTGCTCAACTGGCTCAGATCCGCCATCACCACCGCCGCGATCGCCGCGATCACCAACAGATTGATCGGCTGGAGCCGAGTGAGTATCCGCGGGAACGCAGCGGGCACAGCAACACCCAACGCGCAGAACAGTGCCGCGAAGTTCGCCCAGCCCCAGTACTCGAACGGGCGGTCCTTCGCGATGCCCTGGTAGTAGCGCTCCTGCACCAGTTCGTACCCGTCGTACCACCAGAATCCGTACGCGGTGAAGATCCCCGCAACGATCAGCGCACCGATCAGCGCGCCGACGAACGGCAGAATCTTTCGCCCGGCGATCAGCACCGCGACGGCGGGCAGACCCATCAGCACCAACCCGTAGTTGAGATACACGCCGAAGCCGAGCAGTACCCCCGCGCCGATCGACGCGGGCCACAGGTAGCGCTTCGTCGAAATCGCCAGCAGCGCAATTCCCCACGCGGCGACACCGGCATAGACCGCATCGGCAGAGACGGCGATCCAGATCGCTGCCGGGGCAATGGCCACGAACGGTGCTGCACGCCGCGCCATGTTCTCGTCGCCGAGTACCCGGAGTGTCAGTACCAGCGCCACAGCGGCACTCGTGCCGACCAGTACACAGAGCGTCGCCGCCCAGGCTCCACCGCCGAGGCCGAGACGGTCGAGCCAGACGAAGGTGAGCAACGCGCCGGGTGGATGACCCGACACGTGCGTCGTCCACGAATCGGCCTGGTAGTCCAGAATGCGGTCGGAGAACCCGCGAAGCGTGGCGGGAATGTCGGTGATGCCGGGCACCTCGTGCAGGTACTCGTCCGTCGATGCCAGCCGGTTCACAAAGCCGCGCTTCCAACCGTCCACCATCGCCAACGACATCGCCCAGGCCGCCGACGCACCCCACACGACGAACAACAGTCGCGTCCACGACAGTCGGCGTGCCACCGTCGGCCCCCACAACACGGTGGCCACGGCGATCAGGACGGCTACGGGAGTTCCCCATCCCACATGAATCTCGCGGAAGCCGAACAGCGGTGCTGCATCGGCGAAATCACGCACCTGCTGCGGAGTTCTGTTGATGATGGGGGTGACGAGTTCGTTTCCCAAGTACGGAACGACGAACGCGACCACCACGAGCACGACGGCCAACGTGCCGGCGACGGCTTCTCTCCGGTAACGGATAGTCTTTTCTCCCTGCGGACTTGAAGGCGACCACGACTTCGGACCAGCATATCGACCCACGGTGATGGAGGATGAGTAGATGGACAACGACGCGACGGGGCGGGCCGAGATAGCCGTCATCGGCGGCAGCGGCTTCTATTCGTTCTTCGGCGGTGACGCCGAGGAGGTAGTGCTGGACACGCCCTACGGCACTCCGAGCGCCCCGATCACGTTGGGCGAGGTGGAAGGTCGGCGAGTCGCGTTCCTGCCCAGACACGGACGAAACCACGAGTACTCGCCGCACACGTTGCCGTATCGCGCCAACATGTGGGCGCTGCGGATGCTCGGAGTGCGGCGAGTGTTCGCCCCGTGTGCGGTCGGGTCCCTGGTGTCCGAGTACGGCCCGGGCACCGTCGTGATTCCCGATCAACTCGTCGACCGAACCTCCGGGCGCGCGCAGACCTACTTCGACCAGGGCGGGATTCACGTCGAATTCGCAGACCCGTACTGCCCCACGTTGAGGAAGTCCGCGGTCCAGGACGCGGCGATCGACGGCGGCGTCATGGTCGTCGTCGAAGGTCCTCGGTTCTCCACTCGTGCCGAGAGTCAGTGGTTCGCCCGCCAGGGTTGGACGCTGGTGAACATGACCGGCCACCCCGAGGCGGTCCTGGCTCGTGAACTCGAGCTCTGCTACGCACCGATCGCGTTGGTGACCGACCTCGACGCCGGCATCGAGTCCGGTCAGGGCGTCAAGGCGGTGGACGTGTTCGCCGAATTCCAGAAGAACATCGAGCCGCTCAAGGCACTGGTGCGCTCGGCCATCTCCGACGCTCCCACCGGCGACTGCCCCACGTGTCGGGTGCACACCGGCCTGACGCTGCCGATCGAACTGCCATGACGCGGGTACTGCTCACCGGCGCAGCCGGATTCATCGGTGGACACATTCTCGATGCGGCAGCCGGCTCCGGCCACGAGGTCGTTGCCGTCGACGCCATGTTGGAATCGGCTCACGGCCCAGGAGCGCGAGCCGACGGGATCATCGATCTCGATGTGCGCGACAAGGACTCGCTCGTCGACGCACTGCGCGGGGTGGACGTCGTGTGTCACCAGGCCGCTGTCGTCGGAGCAGGCGTCGACGCCGCAGATGCCCCGGCTTACGCCAGCCACAACGACTACGGGACGGCGGTTCTGCTCGCCGCGATGTACGAGGCGGGCTGTTCTCGCCTGGTTCTCGCCTCGTCGATGGTCGTCTACGGCGAAGGGCGATACATCAATTCGTCCGGCGAGACCGTCGTTCCCCGTCCCCGCACTCGCGCCGACCTCGACGCGGGATTGTTCGACAATCGAGACCCGGCATCCGGCGAGCCTCTCGATTGGCTTCTGGTCGAAGAAGATTCGACGCTGGAGCCCAGAAGTATCTACGCCGCGAGCAAACTGGCCCAGGAGAACTACGCCTCCGCATGGGCGGTGTCCACGGGTGGCTCGGTGGTCGCACTGCGCTACCACAACGTCTACGGACCGAACATGCCACGCAACACCCCGTATTCCGGTGTGGCAGCGATGTTCCGGTCGTCTCTGGAACTCGGTCGGGCCCCGACTGTCTACGAGGACGGCAAGCAGGCCCGCGATTTCGTGCACGTCCACGACGTAGCAGCCGCCAACATCGCGTCGATCGACGCGGAGGTCGACGGGTTCACCGCCCTCAACGTCTGCTCGGGGCAGCCGATCACCATCGGCGAGGTCGCCGGCATCCTCGCCGACGCACGCGGCGGGCCGACACCCGAGATCACCGGACGCTACCGAGCGGGCGACGTACGGCACATCGTCGCCAGTTCCCGACTGGCCGAAGAGACACTGGGATTCCGCGCGAAGATCATGCCGAGGGACGGTCTCACCGCCTTCGCCGACGCACCGTTGCGCGACGCCGAAGGAACGGGACCACCCCGTGTCTGAACAGGAATCGGTCACCGTCGTCATCCCCTGCATGAACGAGGCCGAATCGCTTCCGGCAGTGCTCGATTCGGTACCGGCGGGCTACCTGACGATCGTGGTGGACAACAACTCGACCGACGCCACCGCCGCTGTGGCCACTGCCCACGGAGCAACAGTGGTCTCCGAAACGGTGCCCGGCTACGGCGCAGCAGTGCACGCAGGCGTCGTCGCGGCCGACACCGACATCGTCTGCGTCCTCGACGGAGACGGCTCGATGGATCCACGCGATCTGCCGACCCTAGTGGCGGCCCTGGATCACGCGGACCTCGCCGTCGGTCGCCGCCGACCGGCGAAGGGAAGCTCTCCTCTGCACGCCAGAATCGGCAATGCCGTTCTCTCGCTTCGGCTTCGAACCAAGTACAAGCTGCCGGTACACGACCTGGGAGCCATCCGCGCGGTACGCCGCCAGGCCTTGCTCGACCTCGACGTCACCGACCGCCGCTCGGGCTACCCCCTGCAGTTGCTCGTACTGGCGTCCGAAGCCGGCTGGACCGTCGTCGAACACGACGTGGACTACCGGCCACGGACAGCCGGCACGTCCAAGGTCTCGGGCTCGGTGAAGGGGACGATCGTCGCCGTGCGAGATTTCTGGAAGGTGCTCTCGTGACCGTCACCGCTCTCGTCGTCGCCAAAGCCCCCGTTCCCGGGCTGGCCAAGACACGCCTCGCCGCCACGATCGGCAACGCCGCCGCAGCCGATCTGGCCGCGGCCTCGCTGCTGGACACCCTCGACGCCGTCTCGGCCGCCGACGTCGACCGCCGTGTCGTGGCCCTCACCGGCACCCTCGCCGACGCGGCTCGTGCCGAGGAACTCACCCGGGCCCTGGCGTCGTTCACGGTGATCCCGCAGCGCGGCGACGGGTTGGGCGAACGACTGGCGAACGCACACGCCGACGCGGCCACCACCGGAGCAACTCTGCAGATCGGCATGGACACCCCGCAGGTGACGGCGCAATTACTGTCCGACGCGGCCGCGTTGCTCGGTAGCAGCGACGTACTGGGATCGGCCGAGGACGGTGGCTGGTGGGCGTTGGGCCTGCGCAACCCCGACCTCGCACGGTCCTTGCTCGACGTGCCCATGTCTGCGCCGTCGACGGGCACCGACACACTCGAGGCTCTGACCGCCGCAGGAGCGTCGATCACCATGCTCCCCGAATTACGCGATGTCGATTTCGAGTCCGATCTCGACGCCGTCGCGCAATTGTGCATACCGACCAGCCGTTTCCGTATTGCCGTCACGCAATTGGAAAATTGATCGGTCGCTCGGCGCGTTCCGGTAGGTCCGTTCACACCGAAAATCCATTCGCGGCACGGAATCTCCACATCCGTTGTGGAACAGTGCGTTCGATCTGTCCGAATTGCCGGACCGTACACGACCAATTTCGAATTGCAACAAAGCCGAACCACCGTTTCACGGTGATTTCACAGACACAGGTGCTAGAAAGTGTGACATGACCGGGTTGTTGATAGGCGTAGCCGTGTGGATGGTGGTGGCGATACTCGTCGCCGTCGTCCTCGGCCGCGTCGCGCGCCGGGGTGACTCCGAAGAATTGGGGTCCACCATCGAATGGGACGTCGACACTCTGGATCACGAAGTTCACCACGAAAACTGAGGGTGTTCAGTCGACCCGTTCGACGATCTGGGTCAGAATTCGAGCCGCTGCGGCCAGAGTCTCCCGCTGCTGCGGCGTCAACGCGTCCAATTGCTCCGCGAGCGCCATTTCCCGAGCGGCTACTTCCCGACGCGCGGTCGCCGTCCCCGCATCGGTAAGCCGCAGAACCACCTGCCTTCCGTCCGTCGGATGCGGCTCCCGGCACATGAGCCCCGACTCGACCAAGGCATGCGACGACCTGGACACCGACGGCGGCTTGATCCGCTCTCGGGCCGCCAACTCCCCCGTCGTCATCGGCCCCTCACGGAGCAACGTCGTCAGAATCGACAGGTGAGCGACGGGCAATCTGTCACTGGAATGGCGCAGACGGAGCCTCCGATTCAGCCGCATCGCACTGACGGACAAATCCCTCGCCAGCCGGGAATCGGGCAGATCACTCACGCTCTCCAGATTACGACACCGAGGTGCATTCGCCCGATTTCTCGAAACAGCGAATCTCCCGATTTATCCCCCCTCGAACAAACCGCTGATATGGTTCTCCTCGATTACCGGGGAGTGAATCGAAATCGGGAGAACGTCGTGAGTCGCGTGGGTTCCAGAGTATTGACCGTTGCCGTCATGGCCGTTGCCACATCGCTGCTGGTCACCGGGCCCAACGCACTCGCCAATCCCAACGCGGTCAATCCCATTGCCGGACTCAACGGCACGTTCGGGCTCCCGCAACTGCAGGGTCGCGCACAAGCCGTCGCTCAGGTCACCGGGATGTCGAGCCCCAACAACACCCAGAACGTCAACATGATCGGCACCGATCTCGGCATCATGTGGGACAACGGCCGCGGCGAGGTACTGACGGCCTTCGGCGACACCGCCGGTCTCGGCGTACCCAACCTCCTGCAGGGCAGCCTGTGGTCGTGGCGCAGCAACGCCATCGTGCGTAGCAACGACCGCAACCTCGCCGACGGCATGAACTTCGACAGCGTCGTACTCGACCCCATCGGCCAGACCAAAGAGGTCGTCCCCAGCCCCAAGATCCCGTTCGTCGAGATCAGCCGAATCCCGACGGCAGGCGTGGCCGTCGGCGACAGTCAGTACCTGAACCTGATGTCCGTGAAGAACTGGGGACCCGCAGGAACCTGGGAGACCAACTTCTCCGGCCTGGCAGTGTCGAACGACAACGGAGAGAACTGGGCAGCACTGCCCGAGACCCAGCGGCCCAGCGTCGGCGGCGACCGTAACTTCCAGCAGAGCGCCTACCTGAAGGACGGCGGTTACGTCTACCAGTACGGCACCCCGCCCGGCCGCTTCAACCTCGGTCACGTCGCCCGCGTCAAGGAACAGGACATCGCCAGGCTCGGCGAATACGAGTACTGGACCGGGCAGGACTGGAAGAAGGGTGACCCGGCCGCAGCCGCACCCATCGTCGGCGGCGTCGGCGAACTGTCCGTCGCATACAACGCGACCCTCGGTCAGTACCTGATGATGACGACCGACAACGCCAACTCGATCGTGCTTCGACGCTCGCCGTCGCCCGTCGGGCCGTGGAGCGCGCCGGAGGTTCTGGTCGACACCCGCGAGGTCAGCTCCATCTACGCGCCGTACATCCACCCCTACTCGACCGGCCGCGACCTGTACTTCCTCGCCACCGTCTACCAGAACTACAACGTACTGCTGCTGCGCGCGACGCTGTAGGAACCCCCACTAGGCTTCCCCGGGTGGACGCCGCAGAGTGGGATCGCAAGTACGAAGGCCGAGAACTCGTCTACGGCGAGGCACCGAACGCAACGGTGGTGGAAGTCGCGACGACGCTGAAACGTGGTCGGGCACTCGATCTCGCGGCCGGACAGGGTCGAAATGCC
This sequence comes from Rhodococcus sp. 14-2483-1-2, assembly GCF_002259405.1. Classification (GTDB taxonomy): domain Bacteria; phylum Actinomycetota; class Actinomycetes; order Mycobacteriales; family Mycobacteriaceae; genus Rhodococcoides. The sequence continues at coordinate 509,986 of NZ_NPFW01000007.1, forward strand.
ATCTGGTTGGCAACCCGCGGCTGGACCGTCGACGCCGTCGATTTCTCCTCGGTCGCACTGACGAAGGCAAGTCGTGTTGCCGCTTCGGCACCGCGATCGGTGCGCGAACGCCTGACCTGGGTCCACGCCGATGTGACGCAGTTGTCAACAGAACCGAACTATGACCTGGTTCTCATGTTGTACCTCCACCTGCCCCCGGAGGAGCGGCAGGCGGCCGTTTCGAGGGCGGTGTCGGCACTGAAACCTGACGGAATCCTCATGATTCTCGGACACCACGCCGCAAACATCGAGTCCGGCGTCGGCGGCCCACAGGAAGCCGAAATCCTTTACACGCCAGAGGATTTGGCGTCGGACATCGGTACTCGACTGACCGTCCTCACCGCCGAGAACCGCTATCGCGACGTGACCGGCGGCACAGCGATCGATGCACTGCTACTGGCGAGTAGGTCTCCCCTTGGCAGCGAACCGGATCGCGGGTAATATCCCTTAAGTTACCGACGAGTAGCTAACTTGGGCGGTACTCACGAGACCGCACCACCGACTGGAGAGCGAACGAGCAATGGGCCATTACAAGAGCAACCTTCGGGACCTCGAGTTCAACCTCTTCGAGCTCTTCGGACTCGACGAGACACTCGAAGGCGACAACTTCGGTGACATGGACGGCGAAGTTGCCCGCGACATGCTGCGTGAGGTCGTGCGCCTGGCCGAGGGACCGCTGGCCGAGTCCTTCGCGGACGCCGACCGCAACCCGCCCGTCTTCGATCCCGAAACCCACAGCCTGAAGCTGCCCGACTCCTTCAAGAAGTCGTTCAAGGCGCTCTACGACGGCGAGTGGTGGCGTGTCGGTCTCGACGAGGAAATCGGCGGCATGCCCGCCCCCCGCAACCTCCTGTGGGGCATCAACGAGATGCTCCTCGGCTCACAGCCCGCGGCATTCATGTACTCCGCAGGCCCCGGCTTCGCGAACATCCTGTTCCACAACGGAACCGACGAGCAGAAGGAATGGGCCAAGGTCATCGTCGAGCGCGGCTGGGGTGCCACGATGGTCCTCACCGAGCCCGATGCCGGATCCGACGTCGGCGCAGGCCGCACCAAGGCGATCAAGCAGGACGACGGCTCGTGGCACATCGAGGGCGTCAAGCGCTTCATCACCTCGGCCGTCTCCGACGACCTGTTCGAGAACATCTTCCACCTCGTACTCGCTCGTCCCGAAGGTGCCGGACCGGGCACCAAGGGCTTGAGCCTGTTCTTCGTACCGTCCGTCCTCTTCGACTTCGAGAAGGGCGAGCTGGGCGAGCGCAACGGCGCATTCGTCACCGGCGTCGAGCACAAGATGGGCCTCAAGGCCTCCGCCACCTGTGAGCTCACCTTCGGTGGCCACGGCGTCCCCGCCAAGGGCTGGCTCGTCGGCGAGGTCCACAAGGGCATCGCGCAGATGTTCGACGTCATCGAGCACGCTCGAATGATGGTGGGCACCAAGGCAATCGGCACCCTCTCCACCGGCTACCTCAACGCACTCGAGTACGCCAAGGAGCGCGTCCAGGGCGCAGACCTGACGCAGATGACCGACAAGACCGCTCCGCGCGTCACCATCACCCACCACCCCGACGTGCGTCGCAGCCTGATGATGCAGAAGGCCTACTCGGAGGGCCTGCGCGCGGTGTACCTCTACACCGCAGCGCACCAGGATCCCGTCACCGCCAAGCAGGTCTCGGACGCCGACGCAGACATCGCATACCGCGTCAACGACCTCCTGCTGCCCATCGTCAAGGGCGTCGGCTCCGAAATCGCCTACCAGGTACTCGCAGAATCCCTGCAGACCCTCGGCGGCTCCGGATTCCTGCAGGACTACCCCCTCGAGCAGTACATCCGCGACGCCAAGATCGACTCGCTGTACGAAGGAACCACCGCCATCCAGGCGCAGGACTTCTTCTTCCGCAAGATCGCCCGCGACCGCGGCGTAGCACTGGCTCACGTTGCCGGACAGATCAAGTCGTTCATCGACAGCGAAGCAGGAAACGGCCGCCTCAAGGCCGAGCGTGCACTGCTCGCCACCGCACTCGAAGACGTGCAGGCCATCGTCACCTCGATGACCCAGCACCTCATGGGCGCACAGGACCAGCCCACCGAGCTGTACAAGGTCGGCCTGGCATCGGTGCGATTCCTCATGGGCTTCGGCGACCTGCTCATCGGTTGGCTGCTGCTGCGTCAGTCCGAAATCGCCATCGCCGCACTCGACAACGGCGCAGAGGGCAAGGACAAGGCGTTCTACGAAGGCAAGGTCGCAGTGGCCTCGTTCTTCGCCAAGAACATCCTGCCGCAGCTCACCTCCACCCGCGCAATCCTCACCAACATCGACAACGACATCATGGAACTGGACGAAGCAGCATTCTGATTCCCTGAACTCACAACGGCCGCACCTGTTCTCGGGTGCGGCCGTTGTCGTGTGCGGGGGTCGGGGTTGCGGGGCTCGGCTGCGGCAAACGCGCACGCGTTTGCCTGAGTTGCGGAGTGCGACCCCCCAGGCTGCCGCAAATGCGCGCGCGTTTGTCCGTATTGCGGAGTGCGAACCCCGGGGCTACCGCAAATGCGCGCGCGTTTGTCAGATGCGCGCGAATTCTGCAGGATTTTCAGGCAATTTCACGCGCGTTCGGCAGATGCGCGCGCGTTTGTCGGCCGCACGGCGTTCCCCGCACGCTCCCCCGCGGTGGCGGCAGGGCTGCAGCCCTCTCCACAGCTCGGGCTACGCGTGCCACCAGCTCCGCCGGATTCCCAAGGTCTGCCCAGGTCCAGCGCACCACGGGATAGCCGAGATCGCGCATCGCGTCCTCCCGCACCTTCTCCCTGAAGACCACGTCGCCGGGGTTCTCATCCTGCCGTAGGTACTTGGTGTACTTGGCTTTACCATCGAACTCGCAGACGACGACGCCATTGACAAGCCAGTCGACCCGCGCCAACGATCGTCCGTCCGCATCCAGGATCTCCACCTGTGACTCGACGTCGAATCCATTCTCGCGCAGAATGATTCGACTCTGAGATTCGCCGGGGTTTTCGCTCCGCCCGTCCATGAGGGACACGGCTCGTCGCGCCTGCGCCACACCTTTCCATCCCCGAGCACGCTGCAACTCCGCGTCGAGGTCCTGCGGATCGCAGCGCTTCAGAGCCGAGTCACCTGCGATCACCGCCGACAGAAGGGGCTCAGTACGGGCAAGGTCGACAACCGTCCGCGCCAACGAGGTCGCGGGAATTCCGTCGACGGTCGCGTACGGCACCCACGGCGCACAGTGCACGATCACCGCCGCGTTCGCGCGACCTCCGCCGCGGCGATGTCGGGTGACGTGGACCTTGTCGAATCCGCCAGTGGGTAACGGCAATCCGTGCAGTAGCGCCGCCGAACGGTGACTCACTGCGCTGCCCTCGGCCATCGTCGGAAATATGGCGTCGATCAACAGCCTATGGCGCTCCCGCTCCGAAAGGCCGGCAAGCCTCGACGACGGCACGTAGACGCCGTTCACCAAACGCTCCCATCCCTCGCGTTCGTACAGCGCCCGCAATTCGTGATCGGCGTGGCCATCGGCAAGCGCCTCCGAGCGTCGAACCATTCGATCATCCTTCATCCTGCGAGTCTCGACTACGCGCGCAACGACTCCGGGACGAAAGTAGCCACCTGTGCACAACTTCGGACCTGTGGACGAATACAGGTACGGGGGTACCAGTTCGCCACGCCGTCCGTCGCACAAACGCGCGCGCATTCGTCAGGTGCGCGCGGATTCGCCCACGATCAGGCCACCATTTCGCGCGCGTTCAGCAAACGCGCGCGCGTTTGCGGAATCCTGGGGAGCCGAAGCAGACGAGCGGGGACCGGGGAACAGGGGAACCGGGGAACCGGGGAACCGGGGAACCGAGGAACCGAGGAACCGAGGAACCGAGGAACCGAGGAACCGAGGAACCGAGGAACCGAGGAACCGAGAATACAAGGGAACAGGTCGACGGCGCATCGTATTGCGGGCCGACCCGACGAAGCGTCGAAGGCCGAAACGAACGCCGGTCCCACAAACGCGCGCGCATTCGTCAGGTGCGCGCAGAATCGCTCACGATCTCGCCGCTATTTTGCGCGCGTTCAGCAAATGCGCGCGCGTTTGCGTAGCTCGGGGAGCCGAATACGGAATCCTGGGGCCGGGCAGAACCGGGCAGAACAGGACCGGACCGAACAGGCCCAACGAAGTCGACCAGCCGCTACTGCTGCAGTTTGCGGAACTTGCTGCCGTGGAACACGATTGGGTTCACTTCGCTCTGCACGTCCAGGGAATGTGTGCGCAGCAACACTATTGCGTGGTCACCCGCGGGGATTTGCTGCTCGATGGTGGTGTCCAGCCATGCGGTGGCACCGACGATGAAGGCCGCACCCCCGTCGGTGACGGTGAGATCGAGGCCGGCGAACCGGTCACCGGTCTTGGCGGCCAGGGTACGGACGGCGTCGTTGTGCGCCTCACCGAGAACGCTGACGCCGATGTTGGGTGCCAACTCGAGTTTCGGCCATGTCGTCGACGTGTTCTGGATGCACACCGCCACCAGTGGTGGGTCGATGGACACCGATACGAAGCTGCTGGCCGCCAAGCCCACCAGGACGCCGTCGATCTTCGCGGCGATCGCGACGACGCCGCTCGGGAACTGCGCGTACGCCTCACGAAGCGTCTGCTGATCGAGGACGGTGCGTGTGAGCGCCATGGACGAAGCTCCCTTTCGATCTCGTGGTGCACCCCCGCGTGGGCACAGTTATATCGGGTGAACACCTACTGCAAGCAAACACCCGAACGGGCGGTGACGCCACAGTCCGAATCGACGTGATTCGAATGGCCATCCGGCGGTTGCGTCGTCACTCGTCTTCGTCCGGTTCCGGGGCAGGGTCCGCTGCGGGTGCCGGAGCGGGATCCGGGCGATCGGGCTGAACGCATCGGACAATGGGGATCGGGTCGTACTTCACCGTTCTGGTGTTCCGCGAAATTTCCCTGCCCGACGCGGCATCGCTGATCACCCTGGTGTCACTGGCGGTGAATCCTTGACCTCCGCCGGACGCAACGCAACCTTCGCCTGCGGGCAGTGTCACCGTGTTCGGTGAGGTGAAGTTGGTTCGCGAACCGGTGATCGATTCGACGTCGACCGTTTTCGTTCCCCACAGTCGGACGGTGACGCTGGACGAGTCGGCGAACGATTGGATGACCACGCCGGTGTCGTTCGGGTTGGTGAACTTCAGGTCGATGGCACCTTCGAAGACCGTCGCCTCGCGCGCCTCGGGGTATCGGCTGATGTAGTAACTGTGTTCGGTGTGGTCGGTGTCTTCCATGCCGCCGAAGTACGACGCGTTGTACAGCGTCGTCGCGAACTGACTGATGCCACCGCCGACGGCGCGATCGGGACGACCGTTGTCGATGATCCCCGACTCCACGAAGCCCTGCGCGCTGCCTCGGGGACCGGTGTACCCGTTGAGCGAGAACGTTTCTTTCGGCTTCACGAGCGCACCGTTCACGATCTGCGCCGTCAGCCCGATGTTGACGCCCGACGCGTACTCGAACCCGCCGGTGGTGTACTCGGCGATCACTTCTCGGACACCGAGATTCTGCGCGGCTTCGGTGGTGAGAGCGGGCGGGGCCGGTTCGTAGATCGCCTCGGTGGTGCGGGGTCCGTCCGCGGACAGCAGCGCGGGCAGCTGCTCGAGAGTCTTGCGCCACTCCACCAACTCGCCCATCTCACCGGGGACGACGGTCGGGGCACCGCCAGAGAAGGTGAACGACGCGTCCGTCGGCGGTACCTCGGTGCGCACGAGTTGCGGCGCGAGAATGCCTGTGGCGACGTCGGTGTCGTAGATCGGAGTCAGTCCGCCCTGGCCGTCCGGGTCGAAGCGCAGAACCTCGCCCACACGATCCGTCGGAAGGATCGCGTCGACGTTCTGCCTGCCCGCTACGGTCACCGGTGCCTCCACCGCAGGAACGGCGATGTCGGCGAACGCTCGATCCACAGCCTCCTGAGTCACCGTGACGGGTGTTGTTTCGTAGACCGCTTCCGTTGCGCCCGAGGCCCATTCGGCCTGCAGGTTTCGACGCGTCCCGTCGGCGTCGAGTACCCGTCCGGACAGCGGCGCAACGGCAATCGGTGCGCTGCCGTCGAACACGACGTCACCTTCGACGGGATCACGGTCGGTCTCGACGCGCAATCCGTCGACGGCAGCAGTGAGGGCTTGCTCGTCCGTGGTCGACACGACGCCGATCTCGCGGCTGCCGAACAACGACGTCAGACGAGTGATCGGATTGATCGGCTGCGATCCGGCGCGGTCGAGCGTCGCGTTCCAGTCCACACCGAGACCGGCAGCGGCAGGCAGTACCTCGACCTGTCGATCGCCGACGTCGACCGACACGGGCTGCTCGGCACGAGCACCCAACTCCGAGCGCAGGAGAGCTTCGGCGTCGGGGTGGCTCTTACCGCCGACCTCGATCCCGGCGACGGTGACGCCGCGGGGCACTCGATCGCTGGAGGTGATCCAATCCGCCGCGTACAGCAGCGTGAGAACTGCAACCACAGCGCCGGTTCCGATCGCGATCTTCCGCCACGGCGGTACGAACCCGGACCCGTCGCCGGGCGACGTTGCGCCGTCCTCCGGCGGAATCACGGGTGGTTGGACCGGCGACTCGGATTCGGGAGAAACAACCGTCTCGGTAGGAGCATCGGTATCAGCAGGAACATCGGCGTCGGCAGGAGCAACGGTGTCAGCGGGAACCACTGGCTGCGCGGGAACAACTGGCTGCGCGGGGACAACTGGCTGCGCGACGGTCGGCGACTCGTCGGCTACGGGCGGCTGCTGCGGGGCCGTGATCGGATCGGGCTCGGAGTCCTCCGGGACGACGGCTGCGGCGTGGGCTCCGGTGGCCTCGGCATCGTCGACGGCCGGATCTGTGGTAACCGGATCGGTGTCCTCGGACTCGGGCTCAGCGGTGTCGGCTTCCGCCTCCAGTGCCTGGTCAGGCTCTGTTTCCGGAACCTGCTCCGTTTCCGGAACCTGCTCGGCCTCGGATGTATGCTTCGAATCGGTCGCCTCGTCGCGGATCGCACCGAAAACCTCGGTGGGAGCGTCGTACGGCGGTACGTCGGGTTTCGGTTCGGCACCGTTGGGTGCGTCACCCGACCTACTGTTGCCCTCGCTCACGTTCGACCCTTCCAGGACCACCGTTGGTTGTTGTTCCGCCCTTCTGCACGGCGTACCCCTCGCACGAGCTTACGCAAACCGAACGGTGACGCTCACTCGGAGACCATCGGCACAGAAACGAGAAAGGCCCCGCGCTGCTGCCGGGTCGGGGGTCAGGCAGCAGCACGGAGCCACTCGGAATATAGGCACACCGCACCACGCCGTTACACCGACTTCGAAATTGTCTCGTCAATTCATTCGGTTGAATGATCCACGGGGTGTCGAACTGTCCCCTTGCCCGACGGCTCGGGTCCAATGTCCCGTCCTGACCAGTGCCAGCGTGAGCAAGAGCCGATCTCGCGGATCGGTCAGATCTTGCCCGGTCAACTCCTCGATTCGGTGGACCCGGTAGATCACGGTGTTCCGGTGGCAGTAGAGCGCCTTGGCCGCATTGGTGGGCGAACCGTCCGACGCGAGCATGTGCGCCAGGGTGTCGAGCAGCGTTCCTCGATGTGGCTCCGGGTGCGTCCACAGTTTTCCCAGAGCGTGACGCACCAGCAACTCCGACGATCGATCGTCGGCCGCCATGATCACGCGGGGCAGTCGGTCCGTCGCCAAGGCCACGCCGCTGTCTTCGGTGATGGTCTCGGCCGTCAACGCCGCGAGGCGATACGCCGCAGCGAACGACGACAGACCCTCCGGCGAATGCGCAACACCCACCGGCCCGACGGCCCGAGCAGCGAGAGCGTCGACGACAGAGTTCCACGATCCCGTTCCGAGTGCGACGAGCGCGAACTGGTGGCCGTCCCTGGTGTTCCAATGCGAGACCGCACCGATCTGATCCAACGCGTCCTCGGGTGCCGGGAGCGGCGGCGACCCCTGATCGTCGAGCGGACCGACGACACACGCGATCTGCTGCGAGGCCGAAAGGCCAAGGGTGGCACGTGCTTCCATGACGAACGCCGGATCACCGCCTCGCCCCGATCGAAGGCCGTCGAGTATCACCAGAACGTTGGCGAGATCGCGCTGCTGCATCCGGGCGCTTTCCTGCCGGTATGCCTCGACGAGGGTTTCGTACTGACTGTCGAGTGCGCGCCACAGCTGTTGACCCGCCACGAGCAGTAGATGCTCGTCGATGCTGGTTCGACACTGCTCGCGCTCGAGCATCAGCTCCTCCCACAGCGTCCGACTCCCCAGCGTGTACGCCTTGAGCACCAGTTCCATCGGAATCCCCTGGCGTGCACGCTCTCTGCCGGTACGACGCCACACCTCGCGCGCGTTGTCGCCCGCGGCGGGCAGCCCCGACAGGGTGCGGAGACCTTGATTGATGTGCTCGCGAGTGCTGCGACGAATTTCGCCTGCGATGTCCGGAGTGGAGCTGGCCAGGTAGGCGGGCTCCTGCTCGATCAACGCCAGCGTGATGGAGTCCGCGATCGAATCCGCTCGTGAGGTCAGTGCTGCCCACGCGCGTCGGATCTGTTCCTGGTCGGAGTCCGTCACCGCTCCGCGAGCAGCGGAACGCGCCGATGCGCGTCGACCATCGGGGGCACCCACCTGCACAGTTTTGCGCACTGAGCCCACATGGCAGGTCGATTTGACCGTTATTGGTGCCCAGGGACCCAAACATTCTGTGCGCAGTGCCCATATCCCCCGTTGTGCGAAACGCACCATAGTGAACGCAACAGATTGTGAGGTGGATCACTTGAACTCTCTCGATACGAAGGACCCGGTCCTCACCATGACGGACGTCGAGGTGTCCTTCGGCGGAATCGTCGCGCTGTCCGGAGTCAGTCTCGAGGTGCGACCCGGCGAAGTCCTCGGCGTCATCGGGCCCAACGGTGCAGGCAAGACGACTCTGTTCAACGTTGCGTGCGGACTCGTTCGTCCCCAATCGGGGACACTCGGACGACTCGGCCAACCGTTGACCCGGCTACGACCGCACGACCTTCCCCGGCTCGGCATGAGCCGAACTCTCCAGGGACTCGGACTGTTCGATCGGATGACAGTTCTGGACAACGTCATGGTCGGTGCCGACCGAACAGCGCACACCGGGATCCTCGCCGGCCTCCTCGGCCTACCGTCGAGTGCCTCCGACGACGCTGCGGTCCGCTCCACCGCGATGGCAACCCTCGAACGCCTGCGGATCGACGGCTATGCGCACCGATTACCACCGAGCCTGCCGTACGCGGTGCGCAAACGCGTCGCACTCGCACGCGCCCTGGTGAGCGAACCGACATTGCTCCTGCTCGACGAACCCGCCTCGGGTCTGTCCAGTGACGAAATGAGCGAACTCGGCGACGAGATCCGTTCTCTCGCAGTTTCACCCACCGGTTCCGAGCCGGCAGGACCCGCAACATCGGTCATGCTCGTCGAACATCACATGGATCTCGTCATGAGTGTGTGCGACCGGATCTACGTGCTGGATTTCGGCAAGGTCATCGCACAGGGAACACCCGACGAGATTCGCGAGGATCCTGCCGTGCTCGCTGCATATCTCGGAAACGAAGTGGCACATGAAGACTGACGCGGCGCACCTGACGATCACCGATCTGACCGTTCGATACGGCCCGGTCACCGCTCTCGACTCGGTGTCGATGACCGTCACGGCCGGAGCTGTCACGGCCGTACTCGGCGCAAACGGAGCAGGGAAGACGACTCTGCTGCGCACCATCTCGGGATTGCTGAAACCGGTGTCGGGGAGGATCGAACTCGCCGGGGCCGACATCGTCGGTGTGGCACCGGATCGCATGTCCCGCAAAGGTCTTGCGCACGTTCCCGAGGGCCGGGGCGTGATAGCCGAGTTGACCGTCGACGAGAATCTTCGACTCGGTGCGATGGGACGCAACCGAAGTCACGACGCCGTCACCCTCGACCGCATCTACGACATGTTTCCGCCCCTGACCGGTCGTCGAGCATCCTCGGCACACACTCTGTCCGGTGGCGAGCGGCAGATGCTCGTGATCGGGCGAGCGCTGATGGCGACACCGTCGGTGCTTCTGCTCGACGAGCCGTCGCTCGGACTCGCACCGAAAGTTGCCGCGCAGATATTCGAGACGCTGCGTGCGCTCGTCGACTCCGAGTCGATGACCGTCGTGCTCGTCGAACAGAACGCCCGCAGTGCGCTGTCGATCGCCGAACATGCCGTCGTCCTGGATCTGGGCAAGGTCGCGGTGGAAGGTCCCGCCGACACCTTGGCCGGGGACGATGCCCTCCGACACGCCTATCTCGGGTTCTAGAGCAAGCCGAAAGGACGCCAGCCACAGTGCAACAACTGCTCACCATCCTCATCAACGGCGTGACAACAGGCATGATCTACGCCGCGTTCGCGCTCGCCCTCGTACTCATCTGGCGATCGACCCGCATCGTCAACTTCGCCCAGGCTCCGATGGCCATGATCACCACGTACGTGGCACTGGTCGTCATCGACGCCGGCTACTCGTACTGGATCGGATTCGGAGTCGCGCTTCTGTGCGGCCTGCTGCTGGGAGCCTTGACGGAGCGACTCGTCATCCGATTCGTCGACAGCTCGTCGCACATCAACCCGGTCATTCTCACGCTCGGGTTGTTCATCATCATCCATGCGGTGGCCGCCATCATCTTCGGCAACCAATTCCGTTCCTTCCCTGCACCGTTCGGCCTCACCGGCCAGCGGATCGGCGACGTCAACGTGGCGTTGACCGGATACGACATCTTCAAGATCGTCGCCGTCCTCGTGGTTCTGGGGTTGCTGATCCTATTGTTCCGGTTCACCGATCTGGGACTGAAGATGCGCGCGAGCGCCTTCGAGCAGGAGGTCGCCAAACTCCTCGGAGTACGCGTGAGTCGAATGCTCACTCTCGGTTGGGCTCTGGCCGCAGTGGTCGGGTCGCTGGCCGGACTGCTCATCGCGGGTGGCTCGCTGGTGCATCCGGGCTACATGGACTCGATCGTCGTATTCGGTTTCGTCGCAGCAGTTCTCGGCGGACTGGACAGTCCGGCGGGCGCGGTGGTCGGCGGCCTGTTGATGGGCGTCGGGCTCAGTTTCGTCAGTGGCTATCTCGGTCAGGATCTGGTCTCCAGCGCGGCATTGGTGATCCTGATCGTCGTACTTCTACTGCGACCGAGCGGGTTGTTCGCCGGCTCCGCGGCCAGGAGGGTGTGACATGAACGCAACTCTCACTCGCCTCACCGCAACGCCGGTTCGACGCCACGTCCTCGGGGCCGTCATCGGACTCGTCGTCATCGTGCTCGCCCTCGAATCTCTGAGCACCTTCCGTCAGAGCCAACTCACCTCGGTGGCCTACCTGGCCATCGCGGCCGGCGGACTGACGGTACTGACCGGGTTGAGCGGCCAGCTGTCCCTGGGGCACGGCGCGTTCATGGCGGTCGGTGCGTACACCGCGGCATTGATGTTGCGGGCCAACGATTCGGGATGGTCGGTACCGCTGGTTCTGCTCGCCGCCACCGTGATCTCGGCCGTGGTGGGTGTTGTGGTCGGTGTGGCCGCCGCCCGACTGCACGGGCCGTACCTGGCCGGCGCGACGCTTGCGCTCGCCGTCGCGGTACCGGGCCTTGCCCTGTACTTCTCGGACTACCTCGGCGGTGAACAGGGACTCGTCGTCCCGGCGCCGAAAGTGCCCGAGCTGATCGACGACGTGATGTTCTTCGTCACCGGAAACGAGCTCAGCGGAACGAAATTCGTCGCCTACGTCAGCTGGCTACTGCTGGTGATCGTGTTCTTCCTGTTGGCGAACGTCTCGTCGAGCCGGATCGGACGTCGCTGGCGGGCCGTCCGGGACGACGAGGTCGCCGCCGAGTTGTCCGGTATCGATCTCGGGCGCGCACGCATTCTCGCGTTCGTGGTCAGTGCGGCCTGTGCGGGCGCGGGCGGTGCAGTCCTGGCGATGTCGGCACGAATCGCGGCACCGAGCGGTTTCACCCTGACCCTCTCGTTGACCCTGCTCTCCGCCGTCGTCATCGGCGGGCTGGGAACCCTCTCCGGCGCGCTGATCGGGGCCGTTCTGCTGACCTACATCCCACCGGTGGTCACCAACCTCGGGCTCGATGTGGGGCTGAGCAGTCTGCAATCTGCCGAACTCGCACCACTGGTGACCGGAATTTTCACCGTCCTCGTGATCCTCTTCGCCCCACTGGGTTTGGTGGGCACGTATCGCAAGTTACGTACAACCAGAAAAGGAATGAAATGAAAAAGTTCGGATCGGTGGCGTTCAGAACTACCGCGCTCGTCGCCGTCGTCTCGTTGGCCGCGGCGTGCGGTGCAGGTGGCCGAGAAGAGGCGACGGAATCCTCGGAAGGGTCGACGGTCGGCATCACCGACACTTCGGTGAAGATCGGTGCCCACTTTCCGTTGACCGGGGTCGCAGCACCCGGATACAGCGAAATCCCCACGGGCGCACAGGCCTACTTCGACTACGTCAACGCCGCGGGCGGCATCAACGGCCGACAGATCGAGTACGTGGTTCGAGACGACTCCTACGATCCGACGACCACCACCCAGGTCGTCAACGAACTGGTCCTCCAGGACGAGGTGTTCGCCGTCGTCGGCGGTCTCGGCACGGCGACCCACAGCGCGGTCATCGACTTCCTCAACGAAGAGGGAGTGCCGGACCTGTTCGTCTCCTCCGGCGCGATCATGTGGGGCAACGATCCGGAGAAGTACCCCAACACCTTCGGCTGGCAGCCCGACTACCAGGTCGAGGGCAAGATCATCGGCGACTGGGTGACGAAGAACCGCCCCGACGCCAAGGTCGGACTGTTCCTCCAGGACGACGACCTCGGCCGAGACAGCGAAGAGGCGGTGCGCCAGTATCTCGACGATCAGATCGTCGAGGTCGTGCGGTACACCTCGGGCAACACCGACGTCGCACCTCAGATCGCGGCCCTGCAAGGTGCGGGAGCAGATCTGATCCTCGGCTTCAACGTTCCCTCGTACACCGCGCTGAGCCAGCTGACAGCCATGCGGCTCAACTACGACCCCGAGTGGTTCTACAGCTCGATCGGTTCCGACGTCGACCTCGTCGGCTCCCTGCTCGGACGCTTCTCCCAGGGTGCGGTCACCGACGGCGCGCAGTCGCTCGAAGGCATGATCTCGCTGGAGTACATCCCGGGCGTCGACTCGCCGGAGAATCCGTGGACCCAGCTGTGGCAGAAGGTCTGGGCGGAGAACGGGACGGGTGACCCCCTGACCAACTACCGCATCTACGGTCTGAGCCAGGCATACGCGTTCGTGCAAGCCCTCGAGGCGGCGGGCGAGAACCCCACGCGTGAGGGCATCGTCGCAGCCATCCAGGACGGCGGAATGGACTTCGAGGGACCGCAGTTGGCCCCGTTCCGGTACTCGGAATCGAGCCACCTCGGAATCTCCGGTGCCAGTGTCTTCCAGATCAGAGGCGGCGTACCCGAGTACCTGACTCCGGTGCTGCAGACCGACATCGGGGATTCGGCGGTCGAGGAATACACCGGCGAGGAGTCCACGCCGCCGGAAAGCGGCATACCCGGCTGATCACACGAAAAAGGGGCACGCATCATGCGTGCCCCTTTTTCACGTCGTGGTCGGTAGATCCGTCGAACCCCTCGATCGGACGGATCCACCGACCCTCACGTCCCCCGGACTGTGAGCAGCCGAAGCTGCAGTGATCAGCGCTCGATGATCGCCGTGACGCCCTGGCCACCGGCCGCGCAGATCGAGATCAGGCCACGGCCCGAGCCCTTCTCGGCCAGCATCTTCGCCAGCGAGGCCACGATGCGTCCGCCGGTCGCGGCGAACGGGTGACCTGCAGCGAGCGAGGAGCCGTTGACGTTGAGCTTGCTGCGGTCGATGGAACCGAGCGCACCGTCGAGGCCGAGCCGCTCCTTGCAGTACTCGTCGCTCTCGAAGGCCTGCAGAGTTGCGAGCACCACCGAGGCGAATGCCTCGTGGATCTCGTAGTAGTCGAAGTCCTGCAGCGTCAGGCCGTTGCGAGCGAGCAGACGCGGGATCGCGTAGGTCGGAGCCATCAGCAGACCGTCCTTGAACGATCCGTTGCCGTGGACGTAATCGACCGCTGCGGTCTCGGAATCGACCAGATGCGCGAGCACCGGCAGGTTGCGCTCGGCAGCCCACTCGTCACTCGACAGCAGGGCAGCCGACGCACCGTCGGTGAGCGGCGTCGAGTTACCCGCCGTCATGGTGGCGTCGCCCAGCTTGGTTCCGAAGACCGGCTTGAGGGTCGCGAGCTTCTCCACGGTCGATCCCGGACGCAGGTTGTCGTCGCGAGTCAGGCCGAGGAACGGCGTCACCAGATCGTCGAAGAAGCCGCGATCGTACGCAGCCGCCATGTTGTGGTGGCTCGCTGCGGCCAGTTCGTCCTGGTCCTCGCGGCGGACACCGAATTCCTTGGCGGTGATGGCGGCGTGGTCACCCATCGACAGGCCGGTACGCGGCTCGCCGTTGCGCGGGATCTCGATGCCGAGCATGCCGGGACGGACGTTACCGAGGAGCTTGATGCGATCGCCGGTGCTCTTCGCCCGGTTCAGGGAGAGCAGGAACTCGCGCAGCTCGTCGTTGACACCGATCGGAGCGTCGGAGGTGGTGTCGACACCGCCACCGATGCCGGCATCGATCCTGCCCGACGCGATGGCGTCGCCGACGGCGATGATCGACTGCAGGCCGGTGCCGCAGGCCTGCTGGATGTCGAAGGCCGGGGTGTACGGGCTCAATGCGCTGCCCAGCACGACCTCGCGAGTGAGGTTGAAATCGCGTGAGTGCTTGAGCACGGCACCGGCGGCGACGAGGCCCAGCCGCTCGCCCTGCAGACCGAATCGCGAGACGAGCCCGTCGATGGTCGCGGTGAGCATGTCCTGGTTGGACGCCAGCGCGTACTTCTTGTCCGAACGCGCGAAAGGAATGCGGTTGCCACCGACAATTGCGACCGGTCGTAGCTGCTTGCTTGTCACTGACGTCTCCAAACATCGTGGAAAAAGGCCCTGGTGGAGTTTCATCTTACTGGCGAGTAAGTTGGTTGTCGACACCCGGTCGTGCGCCTCGCTCCCAGAGCGAGCAGCGCTGAATGAAAGGTACGACAGTGGCAGCCTCCAAGGGAGCCCCAGATCTCTACTCAACGTTCCTCGCGTCCGCGCCGGGAGCCTTCATCGCCAAGCAGGCCGGCCTGCCGCAGCCCGAGAAGCTGCGCCGCTACAAGGCAGGCGAGCCGCCGCTGGCCGGACCGGTCCTGATCGGCGGCAGCGGTCGCCTCGTGGAGCCGCTGCGTGAGCTGCTCTCGGACTACCCGCAGTCGCAGCCGCACGACGACAAGCACGGCGGACTGGTGTTCGACGCCACCGGCATCGGCAACGTCGCCGAGCTCGAGCAGCTCTTCAAGTTCTTCCAGCCGGTCATCCGCAACCTGGCACCGTCCGCACGCGTCGTCGTCATCGGCACCACGCCGGAGGAGACCTCGAGCGTCGACGAGCACATCGCTCAGCGCGCCCTCGAAGGCTTCACCCGCAGCGTCGGCAAAGAGGTCAAGCGCGGTGCCACGGCGCAGCTCGTCTACATCTCCCCCAAGGCATCGACCGGCCTGTCCGGCCTCGAATCCACCCTCCGCTTCCTGCTGTCGGCCAAGTCCGCATTCGTCGACGGCCAGGTCATCGCCGTCGGTGACGCAGATTCGCAGGCACCGGCCTCGTGGGACAAGCCGCTCGCAGGCAAGGTAGCCGTCGTCACCGGAGCCGCCCGCGGTATCGGTGCCACCATCGCCGAGGTCCTCGCCCGCGACGGAGCCACCGTCATCGCCGCGGACATTCCCGCTGCCGGAGAAGCACTCTCGCAGACGGCCAACAAGGTCGGTGGCACCTCGCTCGCACTCGACGTCACCTCGCCCGACGCCGGAGAGGTACTGAGCAAGCATCTCCTCGAACGCCACGGCGGCGCAGACATCATCGTGCACAACGCAGGCATCACCCGCGACAAGACGCTCGCCAACATGGACGACGCCCGCTGGAACTCGGTCATCGGCGTCAATCTCGCTGCCCCGCAGCGCATCACGGACCAGCTCGTCGAGTCGGGTGCGCTGAAGGAAGGCGGCCGCGTCGTCGACGTCTCCTCCATCGCAGGCATCGCGGGCAACCGCGGCCAGACCAACTACGGCACGTCCAAGGCAGGCGTCATCGGCCTGGTGCACGCGTCGGCACCGGTGCTGGCGAAGAAGAACATCACCATCAACGCCGTCGCCCCCGGCTTCATCGAGACCGCGATGACGGCTGCCATCCCGTTCGCCACCCGCGAGGCCGGACGACGCATGAGCTCGCTGCTGCAGGGCGGTGAGACCGTCGACGTCGCAGAGTTGGTCTCGTACTTCGCTTCTCCCGCATCCAACGCCGTCACCGGTCAGGTCGTGCGTGTGTGCGGCCAGAGCCTCCTCGGCGCATGAGCACCGTCACGCTGACCGCGCAGCCGAAGACGTCCGACATCTACACCTCGGCTGCGCTCGGCGCGCTGCCGTTCTTCGGATCCAGGTCGTCTTCGGTTCCCAGCACGGTGTACGAGCTCAAGGGTCTGCGAGTGGACCCCGACAACCTCGCCGGGTACTGCCGCGCGACGGGACTGCGATTCGGCGATCAGCTCCCGGTCACCTACCCCTTCACCCTCGTCTTCCCGACGGTGATGAAACTGATGGTGTCCAAGGGCTTTCCGTTCGCCGCGATCGGTTCGGTACACGCCGAGAACGTCATCGAGCAGTTCCGTGGCATCTCGTCCTCCGAGCCACTGGACGTGCGAGTGCACGCGGAGAACCTGCGCGAGCACCGCAAGGGATTGCTCGTCGACCTGATCAGTGAGGTCAAGGTAGGACGCGAACTGGTCTGGAAGCAGACCTCGAGCTTCCTGAGCCTGCAGAAGACGTCACTGTCCGGTGGACCCCGCGAGGCACCGCCCGCCGACGAGGTTCCGCCGCCCCCGACCCGCACCCTGCGCGTCGACCAGCGGATCATCAGCCGGTACGCGGCAATTTCCGGAGACCGCAACCCGATTCACGTGTCCTCACTCGGCGCAAAGGCATTCGGATTCCCGAAGACCATCGCGCATGGAATGTGGAGTGCTGCCGCGGTACTGCAGACCGTCGAGGGTCGAATCCCGGAAGCTGTGAACTACAGCATCCGCTTCGGCAAGCCGATCGTCCTGCCCGCGACGGTGAACGCCTACGCCGAGGCTGTCGGCACCGGCTGGGACCTGTCGCTGAAGAACCCGAAGAAGGGCTACCCGCATCTGACGGGAACCCTGCGGTAACTGTCTCGAACTCGAAGTTGTGGACGGATTTCCTCGGATTTCCGTCCATAACTTCGAGTTCGGCGGTAGTTCTTCTCAGGTGGTGGCGGTTTTCTTTCCGGCCAGGCCGCGCCATGCCAGATTTTCCAGTAGGTCCGCTGCGGCGTCGACCTCGATTTCGCCGCCTGCCACTCTGTCGGCCACGGCCTCGCCCGCACCGACCAACGCGACGGCCATCAGCCCGAAGTTCTGCGACTGCTCGGGATCCCTCGTGCTCATCGCGAGCAGGCCGGCCGTCAGCTCGATCAACCGATCTCGGCTGCTCTGCACCTGCGAGGCGAACGCCTGCTGACCGATGGCCTGTCGGTAGAGCACCATCCACGATTTCCGGTTCTCGCCGACGAATCCGAGGAAACCGATCAGTGCCTTGCGCAACTGCTCGCGCGGCGTCAGCGTCGGATCTGCAGCGGGAGTCAGAGCCTCGACGAACTTCACGCCCTCGCGATGGATGCACGCGGCGAACAACTCGTCCTTCGACCCGTAGTACAGGTAGAGCATCGGCTTGGAGATGGCCGCCTTCTTGGCGATCGAATCCATCGACGTCTCATGGAACCCGTTGTCGGAGAACACATCCACCGCCGCGTCGAGCATCTGCTGCTCGCGGACGGCGCGGGGCAATCTCTTGGTGCCGCCAGCCATGGACCCTCCAATACGTACGAAGTACTAGACGTTACTCCACAGTAAGGTCCAGTACCGCGCAATCAGGCCCCGCACGCCCCCTTGAACCGAGCAACCGTCGCTGCGGCCTCGTCCACCTGAGCCGCCGCGAGACGTCCCGTCGCCACCGCGTCTTCGAGATTGTCCAACACCGCGGGCACCTGATCGGTGGTGAGCCACAGCGCGACGTCGGCTCCCGCCACCAACGCCGCCTCGACCGCGTCGACGATCCCGAGTCGCGCAGTGATCGCCGCCATGCCGCTGAGGTCGTCGGTGAAGATCGGGCCGTCGAACGGAGCGGCACCGTATCCGACGCCATCGCGCAACAACGCCATCGCCGCCGGACTGATGCTCGCCGGCACACCCGGCTCCGTCAGTCCGGGCACATCGAGATGCCCGACCATGACACCGACGCCGGTGTTGTTCAGCGCCGCGAACGGCAACAGATCCTTGGCCTTCAACTCGTCGAGAGACGGCGTCGTCACCGCGCCGGTGTGCGAGTCGCCCGATCCCGAGCCGTGCCCGGGAAAATGCTTGATGACGGGCTTGACGCCCGCGTCCTCCAGACCACGCGCGTACGCCCCCGCGTACTCGATGACCACCTGCGGATCGTCGGAGAACGACCGATCACCGATCACCGAATCATCGGGCTGTGCACTCACGTCGACCACCGGAGCGAAGTCGACGGTGACCCCGAGGTCCTTCAACCCCTGACCGCGCGTCAACGCCTCCTGGTATGCCTGGTCCACCGACATCGTCTGAGCCAGCACTCGCGCCGACGGCGCCTCCCCCAGCAGATCCGCGACCCGCGAAACCCGACCGCCCTCCTCGTCGATCGTGACCATCGGAGCCACCGCGGACGCATCGAGCACCTGCGGTACTTCCCGATTGCCGAGCATCGACTCGTCGGTCCAACTGCCGACGAAGATGCCGCCGACCTGCTCGGTGGACATGATCTGCACCGCGTCCGCAGTTCCGGTGACTCCGACGGTGAGGAGCTGCGCCAAACGCTGCCGCTCCGACAGTCCGTCGACGAACGCAACACACTCGTCGACGGGCGGGACCGGTTGCGGCACCGTCGTTTCGACGGCCGTGGTGGTCGGGGCAGGGGACGCCGACTGCGTCGACGCGACCTGCGCGGACTCGGTGGAGCACGAGACCAACAGGCCGACACCGACCGTCATCACCGCAGCGGACCGAACCGAAAACCGAAGTCGCATGGAAGACGACGGTAGCCGAGATGCGGGGTGCCGGTTTCGCCCCGGGGTGCGGGAGGGGTGGGGGTAATCTGGACGAAAGCGACATGAGGAGGAGCTCGACCATGACCGCAGACCTCATACTCATTGCCTACGACGGCTCCGACAATGCCAAACGCGCCATCGATTATGCAGGCCGATTTCTCACCACTTCTCGCGCGATCGTCGTCACCGCGTGGGAGCCGATGGTGCGTCAGGCCGCTCGAATGTCCGGCCTCTCCGGCGTCATGCAGCCCGAATGGGTTCCCGACGACGAGGCCGAGGACGTGGCGCTCACCGATGCGAAAGTGACCAACAGTGAGGGCGTCGCGCTGGCCGAGGCCGCAGGCCTGAAGGTGGAGGGCCAGTGCACCGAATGCACCACCGCCATCTGGAGCGCGATCGTGGAGAAAGCCGACGAGATGAACGTCGACATCATCGTCACCGGCACGAGGGGCACCACCGGTCTACGTGCGCTGCTCCAGAGTTCGGTGGCCGAGCACGTTCTGCGACACAGTCATCGACCCGTCCTGATCGTTCCCCCCGGCAAGTAACGCGTCCACCGGCCTCTTCTGGAGGTGCGAGTGATACCGTGATGCCCGCGTGGAGGTCCACCTCGCCCGCTTCTTTCCTGAGCCGACTGACTGGAGAACCGAGATGAAGTTTGCTGTCCCGGGTGTCATTGCCGCCGTCGTCGGAGCCGTACTGGGTGCGGGCGTCGTCTTCGGAGTCACCGCAGCTGCAGCCGACAACTCTCGTCCGGATATCGATCGCTCCGGAAACGCCGACTCGTCCTTGCTGAACCAGGTTGAGTACGGCAGCCGCTGACGCTGGTCGCATTCGTGAATCGATGATCTCGGCCGAGCCGCTCGGCCGTAAATGGCTTTTCGGCGTCTCGATTCTGGCGTTCCTCCTCACTTTTCTGCAGGTCCCCGGCTTCACCGTCGCCGACACCAAGTACGACCTGGCTCAGAACCCCCTCGGATTTCTCGAACGCGCCTCCCATCAGTGGAACAGTGCAGCTCCGCTCGGCCAGGTGCAGAACCAGGCATACGGCTACTTCTTTCCGCACGGTGCGTTCTTCGCCGGCGGCGACCTGCTGTCGATCCCGCCGTGGATCACTCAACGCATCTGGTGGGCGCTGCTGCTCATCGCCGGCTTCTGGGGAATCGTCCGGCTCGCCGAAGCTCTCGGTATCGGCAGCCGCAGTTCCCGTCTGATAGCAGCAACGGCCTTCGTTCTCTCTCCGCGCGTGATCACCACCCTCGCGTCGATCTCCTCGGAGACGATGCCGATGATGCTGGCACCGTGGGTGCTCATCCCGATGGTGCGGTATCTCGTCGGGGACACTGCGAAACAGACGGCTCGACGCACTGCGGCGCAATCGGCCCTCGCAGTGGCGTTGATGGGCGCGGTCAATGCCGTCGCCACCGCCGCCGCCGTCCTGGTGGCCGTGATCTGGATGCTGACGCATCGGCCGAACAAGCGGTGGTTCGTCTTCGGTGCGTGGTGGTCGGGCTTCCTGGTGCTCGCGACGCTGTGGTGGATCGTTCCACTGCTGTTGCTGGGCAAGGTCTCTCCACCGTTTCTCGACTACATCGAATCGTCCGGCACCACCACGCAGTGGACGTCGCTGACGGAGGTGCTGCGCGGCACCGGCAGTTGGACGCCGTTCGTCTCCCCCGAGCGAGTGGCCGGTGCCGTTCTGGTGACTCAGCCCGCGGCCGTCGTCGCGACGGGCCTGATCGCGGCTGCCGGAATCGCGGGCCTGGCGATGCGCTCGATGCCGGCCCGCGGCCGGTTGACGATCATGCTATTCGTCGGTCTCGTCGGCCTCGGTGCCGGGTTCGTCGGCGATCTGGACGGTCCGTTCGCCGCTGCCGTCCGGGTGTTCCTCGATTCCGCAGGCGCACCGCTGCGCAACATCCACAAACTCGAGCCGGTCATTCGAATTCCGTTGGTGCTGGGCCTGGCGCACCTGTTGGCCCGAGTTCCGCTCCCGGGTTCCGCGCCGCGCGCGCAGTGGCGATCGGCCGTCGCGCATCCCGAGAAGCACCCCATGATGGCGGTAACCGCACTGGTTCTCGTGGCCTTGACGCTGTCCACCTCACTGGCGTGGACGGGCAAGCTCGCGCCCCGAGGAGCGTACGAGGCCGTTCCGCAGTACTGGCACGACGCCGCGGACTGGCTCACCGAGAATGCCTCGGGATCGAGCCCCGACGGTTCCGACGCGCAGCGGGCCCTGATCGTGCCCGGCGCACCGTTCGCCCTGCAGACCTGGGGTCTGACCCGAGACGAACCACTGCAGGCTCTGGCCACCACGCCCTGGGCCGTCCGCGACGCCGTGCCGCTCACCCCGCCCGGTGCCATCCGCGCACTGGACTCCGTGCAACGGCTCTTCGCCGACGGTCGGCCGTCGGCCGGGTTGGCCGATACCCTTCTGGGCCAGGGCATCAGCTACGTCGTCGTGCGCAACGACCTCGATCCCGAGAATTCCCGATCCACCCGTCCGGCCTCGGTGCACCAGGTGCTCGACGGTTCGCCGGGACTCGAGAAGGTGGCCGAATTCGGTGAGGACGTGGCTCCCGGTCAGGTCGACGGCGTTGTGCTCGACGGTGATCTGCGACCGCCGTATCCGGCTGTCGAGATCTATTCGGTCGGCGATTCGGCAGACATTCCCGCGTCCGGTCCGTACACCGTCGATCTCGACCGTGTCCCGGTGGTCCAGGGTGGTCCGGAGTCGATTCTGCGCTCGAACGAGCTGCGGAACAACGGGATTCGCAATCCGGTGCCGTCGGGCCCCACTCTGCTGGCCTCGGATGCCGCTGCGGCGGGCATCGCCGTGGACTCGGTGACGGTGACCGACACTCCGATGAATCGCGAGACGGACTTCGGTCAGGTCGACAATCACAGTTCTGCCCTGCGGGCCGCCGACGAGCCGCGACGTTCGCTCAACGAGGTGTCCGACTACCCGGTGTACGGGGCGGAGACCGTCGATGCCGAGTGGGAGGGCGCAACCGTGACGGCGTCGAGTTCGGCGTCGGACGCCACTCAGATCGGTGGCAGCGCCCCCGGCAGCGGTGTCGCCGCCGCGGTGGACGGCGATCTTGCCACCAGCTGGATCAGCAACGGTATCGAACGTGCTGTGGGGCAATGGCTTCAACTGGACTTCGATACGCCGGTGCGCGGCGGGCTGCTGCGCATGCGCACCAGCCCGGGGACGATCGGCGACCCGGTCAAGTGGGTGGAGATCACCACCCCGAACGGCTCGACGGCGGCACGCGTCGACGAGCCGGGTGAGCCGATGACGGTGTCGCTACCGGGCGGTGAGACTCCGTGGCTGCGCATCACCGCGAAGTCGACGGTGGACGGGACCCGGGGCAGCCAGTTCGGCATCAGCGAGGTGTCGGTGGACGACTACTCCGACCGGGACAACCCGAAACAGGTACCGATCGTGCACCGCGCGGTGCTGCCTGCGACTCCCTCCGGGGCGAGCGTCGACGCCTGGGAACTGGGCCAGGAATTCCCCGGCCGCTCCGGGTGCCTCGACACCGAGGATCGAATCCGTTGCAGCAGTGGACTGTCCAAGTCGCCCGAGGAACTGGGCCGCTTCTCGCGCACGATCGACGTGCCGATGGGTACCGCGGTCATTCCGGATCTGACGGTGCGCACGCGGCAGTCCCCCGAACTCGAAGCGCTACTGGCGCAACCGGGGCGGCCGTTGGCCAGCGGGGCGTCGGACGTCGCGGACCTGCACGGCTCGGCGTTCGCCGCGACCGACGGCGATCCGCGCACGTCCTGGACAGCGCCGGAGAAGTCGATCACCGATCGCGCGGGAACCGCCCCCACTCTGACCATCCAATTGCCCTCTCCCACACTGGTGGATGGGCTCGAGCTCAGCCCCAGCCTCGGCGCACTTCCGGCGCACCCCACCCGGGTCGCGGTCAACCTCGGCAACGGGCCGATGGTGCGCGACGTCGACACCGACGGTTCGACGACCCTCGACCTCGCGCCGTACGTGACGGACAGGATCGTTCTGTCGATCGTGGACTGGGACGGCGTACTGGACCGAAACTCGTTGGGCTTCATCCAGTCTCAACCACCCGGCTTCGCCGAAGTGACGCCGCTGTCCGGTGGTGAACCGATCGGCGCACCGTACGACGGCGACCGCGAGATCACCGTGGACTGCTTCGCAGGCCCCATCGTCTCCATCGCCGGGCAGACGGTGCGCACATCAGTGACGGCCACCGCGGACCAGTTCCGTTCCGGCGAGCCACTGAAGGCGTCGGTGTGCGATGCCGACACCCCGGTGAACGAGAACTTCGTCAACCCGGTATCACTGCCCGAGGGACGCCAGGACGTGGTGGTCGAGCCGGGTGCGTCGTTCTTCGTCGACGGTATTCGGTTGCGCGCCATGCCTATTCCGGCCGAGTGGCCGACAGGATCGGCACCGCAGGCCGCCAGGACGACCGCCTGGAGCCCCGATCACCGCGAGGTGACGCTGACCTCCGCGACGGAGGACCGCTTGCTGGTCATCCCGGAAAGCAACAACAGTGGTTGGCGCGCAACCACACCCGGTGGCGTCGAACTCTCCCCGGTCGTGGTCGACGGGTGGCAACAGGCCTGGATCGTTCCGGCCGGGGCGTCGGGCACGATCTCGTTGGATTTCGCCACCGATCGCTGGTACCGACTCGGAATCTTCGGCGGGCTGCTCCTGCTGATCCCGCTGCTGTTCGCAGCGCTGCGCCGGCCGCGCAGTGCGCCGAACCCGGGCCCATCACCGCGGCCGTGGCAGAGCGTTCCGGCCGCAGTCGTTGCGCTGCTCGGAGCAACGATCGTGTTGGCTGGGATCGCCGGTGCGGTCACCGTGGCCGTGATCGGCATCGGCGCGGTGCTCGTGGATCGCCGCTACGGACGCACGGTGTCCTCACGTGTATCGGTCTGCGTTGCAGGCGGATTCACACTGCTGGCTCCAGCACTGCTCTCGCTCGGACCGTGGCGATCTCCCGATGGGTACGTCGGCGGGTCCTACTGGGTGCAGCTGGCGTCCCTGATCGGAATCGTCGCGTTGGCGATCACGGCGATACGGAAGCCGTGACCGCTTTCTTGCGGGATGCCAGGCGTCGTCGAGCAGGGTCTTCCACCAGCGCGTAGCTCGCCGCTGCCACCGGAATCGACAGTGCGAGAGTCACCGGCAACACGAACCACATCCCACCCGAGAACGGGATGATGCCGAACACCGGGAACACGACGGCGAGCACGGCCAGGTGCCAGATGAACAATCCGTACGACCAGCGGCCCAGCGTCAGCATCACCGGGTGCTCGAGGAAGCGATGCCGTCGACCGTCCTCGGCGAGAATCAGTGGCGCGAGCATCGCGAAGGCCAGTATCGCGCCGAGCAGGATCTTGATCTCGAACTGCCAGGCCGCCGGACGCACCAAGCCCTGCGGACCCGCCAGAGGAGTCGCCGACAAGGCGAACGCGGCAACCGCGATGGACGACATGACAAATCGGCGACGAGCCAGCCGATGCACCCAGGTCGGTGGCCCCACCGAGACCTCGGCGAGCAGCATCCCAGCCGCGAACCACGGGAAGTAGCCGGGGAGCCAGTTGTCATGGTGAATGCCGTCGGGGGTCGACACCGGAACGAATGCCCACGACAAGGTCAGCACCGCAGCACCCAGAATGACCGGTATACGGCGGGCGGCGGCCGCACCGCGCAGGCGCACCATGAGCCAAGCGAACACCGGCAGCAGGAGATAGAAGGCGATCTCGACCGACAGCGACCACATCTGCGTCAACCCCTGGGTCAGGGTCAGCGGCACGAACACCTGAGTGAACGACAGGTTCGCCAGCCACACGCGGTAGTCACCGCCTGCATCGGGAAGAAACAGCAGGATCAGCAGCACGCCGACCCAGTAACCGGGCAGAATCCTCGCGAACCGCGAACGGAAATAGCGGCCGAGCGGCTGGGCACTCCGATGACCGCGGGCTGCCGCCGCGTGCGGACGCCACAGCAGAAATCCCGACAGCGAGAAGAAGATCGCCACGGTCAGGTCGAATCTTCCCCAGACATGACCCAGGATCGGCGACGTCGCGCCACCGGTCTGAAAGGCCACGTGGGTGACGACGATTCCGATACACGCGACGGCACGCATCCCCTCGAGTGACGGTACGAACCCACGAAGCGGGACAACGCTTGCCGAAAGGGTCTGTGTGCTCATGGTGGCTTCAAGTGTGCCGTGTCGAACCGGCGCAGACGAGACCGGTGCCACTGTCGACTGTTACTGTCACCTGCGACGTGTCGTAATAAATCGGGCATCGGGTCGGGGGCGAACGTGTTTCCCGCCCGCGGTGTCTTCCATGAAGCGGTCAACTAAGGAGATACAGCATGGCGGAGCGCTCAGGGCCGAGCCGGATACTTGCCCTCGTACTCATCGGCTTGGGCGCGTTTCTGGTGGTCGCCGCCATCCTCATCCCCACCTACACCATTTCGGCGCTCGAGAAGACGCCGTTGGACCTCGAAGTCACCACCGTCTCCACCGGTGAGGGCAGCGTGCTGAACGCGAGTTCCCTTGCAGCAGGTCGCGCAGTGGTCGACCAGAACGTTCCCCTCGTCTCCCAGCGATTCGTCACCGTCGAGGATCCCTCCGACGCCGACATCATGACGCTGCAGGCAGGCCAGACTCTGCGTCGCAGCGACAAGCAGGCCGACACCGGACTGCTCACCGCAAGCGTCGACCGCGTCACCATCGACCGCAAGACGTCGATGCCCGTCGAGAGCCCGATCGGCACCATCCAGGTGGCAGGCAACGCGCCCGCCGAAGAGGTGGCCCACACCGGACTGCAGTACAAGTTCCCGTTCAACTCGGAACAGAAGAGCTACCCGTACTTCGACGTCAATGCGCGTGCGACCAAGGACATCGACTTTGTCGAGGCAACCGAGATCAACGGCACGCCGGTCTACCAGTACCAGCAGACCGTCGGCCCCGTCGATCTGTCGACCGTGGTGAACCTGCCGACCAACAAGGTCACCCTGCCCGCCGACACCTGGGGTGTCGAGGGTGGAGCCGCGCCGGTGACGATGACCCGCTGGTACGAGAACACCCGCACCCTGTGGGTCGAGCCCGAGACCGGCGTCGTCGTCAAGGGCGAAGAGCAGATTCACCAGTACTACGGACGTGAGGCGGGCCGGCCCGAGGTCGACGTTCTCAACGCTCCGATCACGTTCGACGAGAACACGGTCGAATACCAGATCCAGCAGGCCAAGGACGGCCAGGATCAGATCTCGCTCTTCGGCCGTACCGTCCCGATCATCGCCGGAATTCTCGGTGTCATCTCGCTGATCGCCGGAGTGTTCCTGCTCCTGCGCGGTGGCAACGGTGGACACCGTCAGCCGGCCCGAGCGGACAACACTCCGCGACCGACCCCCGGTGGCGGAACCGCTCCCGCTCCGTCGAGCAACCGTGATTGGACGACGGATCGCACGGAAGAGATTCCGAGGACGAACCTCAACAAGGAGTAGGTGCGCTACGCAGGAGTGGAGCCTGCGGAACGACCCGGTTGGTCAGTGGCGTGGTTAGGTGCCCGTGGGGGCACCTAACCACGCCACTGGTGTTTTCTCAGGCGGTCGAGAGAATCCCGTAGTGGTGGGGTTGCCGCATCAGGACGAGGTCTTTGCGTCGTACGACGTTGGTCGGGTACGGCCCGTCGAGGTTGGTGGTGTCGATAACGCTCGTCGCGTGGCCTGGTTCGGATGCATCGACGATGGCTTCCGTTCGAGGAAATGCGAATGTGTCCGGCCCGAACACTCCGCTGTGTCCGGTGATTCCGCGGTCGAGGTCGACGGCATTCGCGAAGGCGAAGTAGACGTTGTTCTCGCCGGCGCGCACGCGCATATGGTGCCAGTGGGTGGCGTCGGGCCCGGTGAGAACCTCGGCGGCGAGCGGAATCTCGGTTCCGGGGTGCGATCCGACGAAGGTACCCGCCAGTGCGGATGGGCAGACGATCAGATCGCACCCGCGCAGCGCGAGCACTCGGCCCGATTCCGGTAGCAGCGCATCGTTGCCGACGAGGAGACCGACTCGTCCCAGGGGCAGATCGACGACTGCCCAGGTGTCGCCGCCGTCGAACAGCGGCGCATGCTCCGCGGACAGGTGGATCTGTCTGTAGGTTGTGCGGGCTCCGTCGGTTCCGAGCAGGACGGCCGAGTTGTACACCCGCTCGGTATCGGTGTCGCGCTCGGCGATGCCGACGACGATCGACATGCCGTGCCGAACCGCGAGGTCCGCGATCCGTGCGAGCGAGGGCCCGTCGGCAGTCTCGGCGACGTCGCGAGGCGGTCGAGCTGCCGAGACCGGTCCGGTGATCGACAGCTCGGGAAAGACGACGAGATCCGTTGTGCCGGAGACCTGTTGGATCCAGGCCTCGATGTCCGCGAGGTTGCTCTGGACCGATGTACCCGGCGTGCTTTGCACCACGGTCACCGCAGACGTCTCGCCTGCGGGCAGCGGCGAGTGGCCGTACAGGGTGAAGAAGTCCAGAGGGTTCCAGGTGTACGTGTTCGTCTGGAGTTCCCGATACAGCTCAGGTCGACGCGCGGGCCCGCACTCGCGGGTACGCCGAATGTCGATCTCGGCGGCGACGATGCCGTTGCCGACGTCGATCCGGCCGGTGACGGTTCCGTCGGGCTCGATGATGCATGTGCCGCCACTGAATTGGACCGTCCGTTCGAGTCCCCATCGATTGCTCTCGATGACATAGCAGTTGTTCTCGAAGGCTCGACTGATCCAGTAGGGAGCCGGAGTTCGCTCGGCCAGCCAGTTGCTGATGTGGCAGATCACGTCGGCGCCCTGCAGTGCGACCACGCGAGCGGTCTCCACGAAGTGCAGATCCATGCAGATCAGCATCGCGATTCGGCCGAGCCTGGTCTCGAACACCTGATGGCCCAGGTTCCCCGGAGCTGCCCATTTGGGCTCGGCGATGTACGGGTGTGTCTTGCGATGGGTACCGATGATTCCCTGGGGTCCGATGAGAACTGCGCTGTTGTAGAACAACCCGCTTGTCGGATCGACTTCCGGCATCCCCAGCACGATGTAGCAATCGCGACGGGCCGCGATCTCGACGAACGTATCGGTGGTGGGTCCGGGGATCTGCTCGACGACGGTCGATGCCTCCCCGGGATCATGGAAACAGTAACCGGTGGTGGCCATCTCGGGCGTGGTGATCAATTCGGCCCCGTCGGAGGCGGCCTTGTCGACCAGCTCTGCCAGCGCGGCGACATTCGCGTCCTTGGCGAACAGTGTGGGTTCGAACTGGATGGCCGCTGCGGTGAATGTCATGACGTCACAGTCCTTTCGATTGTCGGAGCTTCGGTGGAGACAGGTGGTTCGTAGTACTTCCCCCGCGTTGCCATCGTCAGTGGGATGTAGATGATCGGCCCGAGCAGCATCGCGATGAACGAGGCGTAGTACGACGGGTAGAGACCGAACACGCCGAGTCCGCCCACGGCCACGCCTGCCGCCATGGCGAAAATGCCACAGGGGTTCCAATTACGCACTCGCCCTTCGCGGAACTCGATGTTGTTCCGCGGTGCGAGGCCGAGCATTCGTCGGCAGACGAAGTAATCGGCGAGCAGAATGAAGATCCAGGTGTTGGTCATGATCCCGGTGACGGCCAGGAACTTGTCGGTGTACTGCAGGATGTTTACCGGGTAGCAGAGCACGCCGACGACGAGTAGCGCGACCATCCACCACTGGCGTCCGACCTTGCGGGGCGAGAGCACGTCCCAGGCGTTGGACAGTGCCAGCGACCCGGAGTACAGGTTCATCACGTTGATGCGCACCTGGGTGACAACGGCGAAGATCACGCCGAGCAGTCCCATCACGACGGCAAAATACAGCCCAGGATCGGTGGCCGAAAGTTCTGGTGTGGCAGTGCTTCCGGTGAAGTGGCGCAACATGGTGAAGCCGAGGAAGACACCGAGGATCATCACCACGACGATCATGAGCAGCTCCGCGAGCATGAGCCCCGCGGTGCCCACGTAGCCGACGCTCTTCTTGACGAAACGTCCGTAGTCGGTGGCGATGAGAGCCTGGAACACCACCTGTCCGTTCGCAAGACTGAACGCCTGCCACATCGCGGTTGCGGTGAACCCGCCGGTGGCTTCCCATTGGCCCGGCCCCACCAGGACGTATCCACTGGCCAGCATGTACATGCCGATGGCGAACAGAATCAGGAAGATCGGCATACCGAACCGCTGCAGAATGTTCATCGAGTGCATTCCACGCCAGGAGAAGAACAGCGCAACGAGGGCGACCAGTGCGAACACCACTGTCGCCCAGGCAGAGTTGATGTCGATGCCGGCGAGTTCGCTGAGGCCGTGCGAGACGATGCTGCCCTCGAAGATGAAGTAGAAGACGTAGTTCACGGCGTAGACGAGCGAGGCCACGGCCGATCCTTTGGTGCCGAAGCCGAGTCCGCGGGTGAGCAGTGGCAGCGACAGGCCTTCCTGGCTGGCAATACGCATGATCAGGCTGCCGACCAGCGTTGCGCCGATCACCATGTAGGCGACGGGGATCAGGAACATCGGCCACCCCACCAGGAAGCCGATCTGGCCGCCGAGCGCGAACCAGAACATCGCGGTGACGTTGCCGGTGAGCACCAGCAGGATCGCCGGCCGTCGCCATCGTTGATCGTCGGGCACGCGAGAGGTTGCGTAACTTTCGATCTGGTCGTCGAGGCTGGTCGCTGGCCCCTCGAAGTACTTCTTCATGTTCATGAACTGGTGTCCACTTCGGTTCGCGGTGAGAGCGCTGGCTGCGCTGCATCGGAACAATACTTTCCGTGGACACTATTGCAACGTGAAACATGTTAAAAGGAGATCACGAAAGTTCACGACCAGGCGAGGGACTGCCGAATTCGAGCAAATGCCGGAACCCGGCAACGATCACAGGGTGACCGAGGACGCCTTCGCGTTGGTCTCGAGAGAACGCAGCAAGGATTGCAACTGCTCACGTTCGGATTCGGACGGAAACACAGTGGCCGCGACTGCTTCCATGACCGGAGCCGCCTCGTCGTACTTGGCGCGCCCACGCGCGGTCAGGCGAATGAGCACCTGACGACGATCCACGGTGCCGGTACGACGGTGCACGAGATTGTTGGAGACCAGCCGGTTGACGGCCTTGGTCAGCGTCGGCGGCGCGAGCAGCGCGAACTCCGCGGTTTCGGCCATCGTGTGGCCTTCGCCGTCCGACAGCAACGACAGCACCCGCCACTCCTCGAGATCGAGCTCCCACGGGACGAGCGCACCGCGCAACCGATCCGAGACGGCGCGCTCGACGACGGTGAGCAAACGAGCGGCCGAACCAGCCTCGTCGTGATTCACGCGATCATGCCCCTCTGCTCTTACCTCGCCTGCGGCGCTACAGTCTCCTCAGCGATTCTAGGGCGAAGCGAGCAGCGAATCGACACGGATCGGACGGACAGCACGATGAACAGCGATCGGTTCGACACGTTTCGCGTCGGTCTGATCTTTCCGATGTCCGGACCGTTCGGCCTGGTCGGCCCGTCGAGTGAACTGTCGGCCCAGCTGGCACGGGACGAACTCAATGCCGCCGCCGGTGTACTGGGCCGGCGCGTCGAGCTGATCTCGATCGACGGTGGTCGCGACCCGGCCGCCGTCGCCCACGAGGTCTCGACCCTCCTCGACGCAGGCACCCTCGACGCAGTCGCGGGGATGCACACCTCGGCAGTCCGTCGAGCCGTGATTCCGGTGGCCACGAACCGAATCCCCTACGTCTACACGTCCCTGTACGAGGGCGGTGACCGCTATCCGGGCCTGTTCATCACCGGCGAGACACCCACCAACCAACTCGTCCCGGCACTGGACTTCCTGGTCCGCGAGTTCGGACGCAGACGGTGGGCAATCGTCGGAAACGACTACGTCTGGCCGCGCAAGAGCGCCACCATCGCGGCCGCCCGGCTCCGGGAACTCGGGGCCAGCGTGGTGCACGCCGAGTTCAGGCCGGTCGGCAGCACCGACTTCGCCACCTCCGTCGGCGCGCTCGAACGATCAGGGGCCGACGGTGCCGTAGTTCTGCTCCTCGGCGACGACGCGGTGTACTTCCATCAGCAATTCGCTGCAGCGGGACTCGACGTCCGATGCGTTCGACTCAGTCCGCTGATGGACGAGAACATGTTGATCGCGGCAGGCGGAGAGAACACACACGGGCTCTATGTCGCCTCGGGATACTTCGAAACACTGGCCACCGAAGACAGTTTGGGATTCTCCGGCCGATTCGCCCGTGCGTTCGGCGTCGACGCGCCGATCGTCGGTGCTCTGGGGCAATCGTGTTACGAGGGCATCAAGCTGCTGGGTGCACTGGTGAACAGGGCCGGCACCACCGATGTGGGCGTCATCGAATCCATCTCCGATTCGGTGTCGTTCACCGGTGCCCGCGGTCGACTGTCCCTGTCCAACGGCCATGTCTCGCAGCCGATCTACTTGGCGCTGGCCGGCGAGGTCGACTTCGAGATCCTCAGCGAGATCAGACCCGCGAAGGACTGACGCGGTTCCCCCACAACACCAGGCTGCATACCACCACCATCGTCACCGCGGCGGTGACTGCGGCGACGACGACGAACTGCGCGAGCGTCGACGCCACGAACAGCAGCAGCAATACCTCGACGCCGAGGGCGAACCAGGCGACGAGAGCGAGGTGGGTGCGTTCGCCCGCGATTGCCCACAGCAATGCGCTCTGCAGCACGGCCAGGCACGCACCCTGCAGCACGAACAGCCAGACGTACTCCTGCACACCGGAATACGTGTCGCCCACCACCAACGGCAACAGCGGAGACGCCAGTGCACCGCCGATCACCAGAACCGTACCGAGCCCCGCGACGACGGCCAGAGCCGACCGCACAGCGGAGGCAGAATGCAGCGGGTTCGCCATCCGCGGATACAGCACGACACCGACGGCCTGCGGCAACCAGAACGCCGCCTTGGACGCGACGGCTCCGACGGCGTACAGCCCGGCCTCGTTGGAGCTGAGCAGCGTGCGCGCCAGCACCAGATCCAGCGCGGACATCGCGATCAACACCAGCTGCACCTGCGAGGCCTGCAGCACGGCCAGAACGGTCACCTTGGTCTCCGACACCGAGTTCACCGGCACCCCGGCCGTCCACCGCGCACCGAGCGCCACCACGCCGATGCCCGCGGCCGTGGCCAACAGAACCGAACCGGGCCCACCGCCGAGCACCAACACCAGCACGGCCGGAGCCACCTTGCCGAAGCCGGCGGCGGCCAACACGACGCTCAGGGCTGCGAAGCGCCCACGTCCCTGCAGCAAGCCCTGTTCGGCGGCCAACAACACCAGCACCGGCGCAGCGATGACCGCCGACACGGTCGCCGCCATCGAGACGTCCATGGCCGCGGACAGTGCGGGGGCCAGTGCCAGGGCGAGGACCCCGACCACCGCCGCACACCGATACCCCACTGTTCGCAGTTCACGAGAACTGCGCCCGCGCACCACTTCACGCGCAACGACGGACTGCAACGCCAACGCCGGAACCGCGAGAACCAATTGCGCAGCAAGCAGACTCGCGAATTCTCCGTAGCCCTCGACGCCGAGCAACCGGCTCGCGAGAACCTGCAGCAGGTATGCCGCAACGTTCGCGAACATCGAACCGGCGGTCACCATCCCCATCCCGGCGACCGAGGCACCCGCCGTGTGGTCTGCCTCGGACGAGGCGCGGAAAGACATGAGCCCACGGTATAGGGTGCCGATCATGGCGTGGTCGAGGTCGAGGTGGACACCGCCGCTCTACAGCCTGCTGCTCGCCGTGGTGATTCTCGGCCCGCTTCTCGGCCCCGGCTATCTCCTGCTGCGCGACGCCGTCAGCACTCCCCGTTCCTACTTCACCGACTCCGCCTGGGGAATCGCCGACGCGGCCGCGAGGGCAGTGCCGCAGGACGCCGCTATTGCCGCGCTGACGACGGTGTTCGACGGTGGCCTGGTGGTCAAGACGATTCTGCTGCTGGCCCTGTGGCTGACCGGATGGGGCGCGGCCGTCATGGCGCAGAAGGTACTGCCGACAGCCCCACTACCCGCGCTGCTCGTCGCATCGACGGTGGCCGTGTGGAACCCGTACGTCGCCGAGCGACTGCTGCAGGGACACTGGAGCCTGCTCGTCGGCTATGCCGCTCTGCCGTGGACCGTGGTCGCTGCACTCGCGGTCCGGCAGAGTCGTTCCTGGTGGGCACTCGCAGTCTGTCTCGCTGCTGCCGGGCTCACCCCCACCGGCGCGTTGCTCGCCGCGACCATCGCCCTGGTGGTCCTCGCCCTCCCCGGGGGTGCCCGACGCGGCCTGCGCGTGGTCGGCACCCTCGGACTGGCGGCGGTGGCGTCGGCACCGTGGCTGGTGGCGACGGCGGTGTCCGGCGGTGGCGTCGAGCAGACGGATCCGGCGGGGTGGGCGGCGTTCGCGGCTCGTGCCGAGCCCGGCCTCGGTACCCTCGGCTCCCTGGCCGGCCTCGGCGGAATCTGGAATTCCGATGCTGTACCCGCCTCTCGTACAAGCATTTTCGCGTTCGTGGGCACGGCGCTGCTGTTGACCGTCGTCGCGTTCGGGGTGCGGCCGCTGATCAGGCGCCGAAGAAATCCGGTGATCCTGGGACTCGCTGTCGTTGCGTTGCTTGCCATTGCAGCTCCTGCGCTGGCAGCGACGGGACCGGGGCTGGCAGTCGCCCGGGCTCTGGGCGAGACGGTGCCCGGTGCCGGTCTGCTCCGGGACTCGCAGAAATGGGTCGCGCTGGCGATGCCGATCTATGCGTTGGCCGCCGCGGCTGCGTTTACTCCCCGGCGTCGACCGAATCCGGTGCAACCAACCGCGCTGAGCGCGGTCCAGCGCACCCGA
The DNA here is from genome assembly GCF_002259405.1 of Rhodococcus sp. 14-2483-1-2. Taxonomy (GTDB): domain Bacteria; phylum Actinomycetota; class Actinomycetes; order Mycobacteriales; family Mycobacteriaceae; genus Rhodococcoides. Next base: position 544,274 of record NZ_NPFW01000007.1, read on the forward strand.
TTCGGCAGCGCCGTTGCGATACTGGCCCTGCTGATCGCACTACCCGACCTGGCCTGGGGCGTCGGGAACTCGATGCGGCCGGTGGCGTACCCGGCGTCCTGGCAGGCGGTCGCAGACGAAGTGCAGAGCACCGCAGGCGATGTCGCGGTACTACCGGCCGGGATGTTCCGCCGCTTTTCGTACAGCGGCAGTGCTCCCGTTCTCGATCCTGCGCCGCGGATGCTGCCGTCGGACGTGTTGCAGACCGGCGAGCTCATCGTCGCGGGCGGCACGGTGCGGGGTGAGGGGGCGCGCGCGACGGAGGTCCAGAATGCGCTGCTCGCAGGCGAATCCATGAACGTGATCGCACAGCTGGGTGTCGGCTGGGTACTGGTGGAGAACACCACCCCCGGCGAGCTCGGCGAATCTTCGCAGACACTGAATTCACTGGACATCGCGTACTCCGACGAGGAGCTCACTCTCTACCGAGTACCCGATCCCGTGCTCACCGAAAGCCGCCCAGCTGCAGCCGTGATCGTTGCCCACCTCGCGTGGGCACTACTACTTCTCGGCGGACTAGCGGTAGGACTGCTGGGCCGAATCCGAGTGCTGCGCACCCACCAGCCCTGACGACCACGAGCCACGCGTCGTCGCGTCGAGCACCGAGTAGACACCTTCTGCGCATTGCTCCCAGGAGAACTCCCCTGCGCGCACTCGCGCCTTCTCGCCCAGGCGAGTTCGGGCTGCGGCGTCCTGCAGCAGTTCCGAGACGGCAGCGGTCAGACCGGAGACGTCCCGGTCCTCTTCACTGTCCGAAAGCCCGCCCACCAGAACTCCGGTGACGCCGTCGATGATGGAATCGGTGAGGCCCTTGGAACTTCGGTAGCCGACGGTCGGCACGCCGTGCTGAGCTGCTTCGACGACCGCCAGACCCCAACCCTCCTTGCGGGACGGCATCACGTGCACCCACGAGCGACCGAGCAGCGCGTGCTTGCGGTCCTCGTCCACATGACCGTGGAAAGTGACGAATCGATCGATCCCCAGTTCACTCGCGTAGTCGCGGAGGTTCTGCTCCCACCAACCGCCGCCGATGATGTCGAGGTGAATGTTCGGAATTCGGCCCCGCAGCGCGGCGACGACGTCGAGGGCGTCCTCGATCTGCTTGTGCGGAACCAACCGGGACAGCACGGTCAGCGACGGGTGCGCGGTGCGGGTGCTCTCGTCACCCTCGGGCACCGCCAGGGGAATCTCGTCGGCTCCGTTGCGCACCACGGCGATGCGCTCGCGGTCGACGCCCAGTGCGACCAACTCGTCCGCGGACGGCAACGACACCGTCAGGTACTGATTGCGGCGGTGAACCCTCGGGGACACGGTCGATTCGAGCCACCACCCGAGCTTGGCCATGAGCGGACCCGCGACCGGCCACTGCTCGCGGTGGCAATGGTGCACCAGCAATGTCACCGGTACGCCGAGCGCGGCACGTGAGAAGAAGGGAATGCCGTTCTGGGTGTCGATCACCGCGTCGGGTGCAATGCCTTTGAGCGGGCCGAAACCGAGCCGTCCGGCTGCGATGGCGGCCAGGGCGCGGGGATACACCGACAGGCGTCCACCACCGCGACTGATGCGAATCCCGTCGACGATCTCTTCGGCGGGAGCTCCGGGGTACGACGCCGTCCTCAGCGTGACGCGGACGCCGCGTCGAGCCAGACCTGTGCCCACCTGCTCGAGGTATCGCTCGCTGCCGCCGCCCTGCGGGTGCCCGGTATCGCGCCAGCACAGCAACAGAACCTCGCGCACAGCCCGCTTCACCCAATTTCCGCATGTTCGTTTCTCGACCGCCGTCGATTACCGTTGCCACAGTAACCGCTAGGGTTCGTCTTCGTGACTTCCGCCGTGACACGTCTGTTCGCCTCTCGCGCGACACTGCGCCGCTCGGTGAGTCTGCTGAAGGACTTCGGACACGAGCAGAGTGCTCCCGACATCTTCTACGGCGCACTGGCCCGCGATTCCGTGGAGCTGATCGGCGATCTGTATCGGGGTCTGACCGGCACCGACATGTCCGCGGCGACCGTGTTGGACGTGGGCGGCGGACCCGGATACTTCGCCGAGGTCTTCGGTGCGAGCTGCGCGCGCTACCTGCCCGTCGAGCCCGACGCGTCCGAGATGCACGCGGCAGGTCTGCAGATTCCCGGTTCGGTGCGCGGCTCCGGCATGGCACTACCGTTCCGTGACAACAGTGTCGACATCTGCTTCTCTTCGAACGTCGCCGAGCACGTCCGCGAGCCGTGGACCATGGCCGAGGAGATGCTGCGGGTCACCAAGCCCGGCGGGTTGACGGTCCTCTCGTACACCATCTGGTTCGGTCCGTTCGGCGGCCACGAGACCCGGCCCTGGCATTACCTCGGCGGCGAGTACGCGGCCCGCCGCTACGCCCGGACCACCGGTCACGAACCGAAGAATCGATTCGGCGAATCACTGTTCGACATCAGCGCCGCAGACGGATTACGTTGGGCACGAAGCACTCCCAATGCGACGCTACTGGCCGCATTCCCGCGCTACCATCCCCGCTGGGCATGGTGGATGATGCGCGTTCCGATACTCCGCGAGTTCCTCGGCAGCAACCTCGTCCTCGTCCTGAAACCGAACACATAGCCTGGAACGATGACGGCACTCGCACTCGACATCGGCGGCACCAAGATGACGGCGGCACTCGTCGGCGACGACGGGCGGCCGGAGAATCCGGTCACGGTGCCGACGCCCGAGTCCGATGTCTGGGACGCCTGCGCCGAGCTGCTTCGACACACGACCGAACCCGCCACTGTCACTCGTATCGGCGTCGCCTGCTCCGGTCCGGTGGATCTCGAGACCGGGTCGGTCGCACCGATCAACATCGACGAGTGGAAGGCCGGCTTCGGTCTGCGCGATCACATCGCCGAGGTCTTCCCCGAAGCCGACATCCGCCTCGCGATGGACGGCAGCGCAGCGGCACTCGGTGAGCACCGCTTCGGTGCCGCCGTAGGAGTTCCGGACGTGCTGAGCCTGGTGGTGTCGACCGGCATCGGCGGTGGGTTGGTGCTGGGCGGGAAGATCGTCGCCGGTGCAAGCGGTAACGCCGGGCACATCGGCCACATCGTCGTTCCCGGTTCGACGACGCCCTGCGCGTGCGGCGGAATCGGATGCGTGGAAACCGTCTCGAGTGGGCCGTCGGCGGTGCGATGGGCGCGCGAGCTGGGTTGGACCGGCAGCACCGGAACCGAATTGGCCGCCGATGCGGCCGCCGGGGAGCCGGTCGCCATCACCTCACTGCAGCGCGCCGGAGTGGCACTGGGTCAGGCGATCGCGTCGGCCGTCGCACTGGTGGACGTACGCATGGTGGTGATCGGTGGTGGCTTCGCTCAAGCCGGCCCGCCGCTGTGGAATCCGATTCAGGAGTCGATCGCGCTGCACGCGCGTCTGAAATTCCTCGACGGTCTGCAGGTGGTACCCGCTGCTCTGGGTGGACTCGGCACCTTGGCCGGGGCAGCCGCGCTCACTGCCTAACCGAGCTTACCCACACAGCCAGAACGGGGCCCACCCCTCGGTGAGCCCCGTTCTGTGTCGTGAATACTACGCGCCCAGGCGCTGCTTGAGGGCGTCGAATTCGTCCTGAATTCCGGTGGGCAGCTTCTCGCCGACGAAGTCGAACCACTCCTGGATCAGCGGGATTTCGGCCTTCCACTCGTCGGAGTTCACCGCGAGTGCCTCGGCCACGTCCTCGACGGTGGTGTCGAGTCCGTCGATGTCGAGTGCCTCGGCGGTGGGGACCACACCGATCGGCGTCTCGATGCCTGCGGCCTTGTGCTCGATGCGCTCGACGATCCACTTGAGCACGCGCGAGTTCTCACCGAATCCGGGCCACAGGAAGCGCTTGTCGTCGCCGCGACGGAACCAGTTGACGTAGAACACCTTCGGCAGCTTCGACTCGTCGGCGTTCTTGCCGAGGTCGATCCAGTGCTGGAAGTAGTCGCCGACGTTGTAGCCGAGGAACGGCAGCATGGCCATCGGGTCGCGTCGGACGGTTCCGACGGTGCCCTCGGCGGCAGCGGTCTGCTCGGAGCCGACGGTGGCTCCCATGAACACTCCGTGCTGCCAGTCACGAGCTTCGGTCACCAGCGGAACGGTGGTCTTACGACGTCCACCGAACAGGATCGCCGAGATCGGCACGCCCTTCGGGTCGTCCCACTCGGGAGCCATGGACGGGCACTGGGCCATCGGCACGCAGTAGCGCGAGTTGGGGTGCGCGGCATCGGTTCCGGACTCGGGGGTCCAGTCGTTGCCCTTCCAGTCGATCAGGTGCTCGGGCTTGCCTTCGAGGCCCTCCCACCACACGTCGCCGTCGTCGGTCATGCCGACGTTGGTGAACACCGAGTTGCCCTGGTCGATGGTCTTCATCGCGTTGGGGTTCGAGTCCCAGTTGGTACCCGGTGCGACGCCGAAGAAGCCGTATTCGGGGTTGACGGCGTAGAGACGACCGTCCTCACCGAAACGCATCCATGCGATGTCGTCACCGATGGTCTCGGCACGCCAGCCCGGGATGGTCGGCTGAATCATCGCGAGGTTGGTCTTGCCACACGCGGACGGGAACGCCGCGGCGATGTAGTACGCCTTGTCCTCCGGCGAGATCAGCTTGAGGATCAGCATGTGCTCGGCGAGCCAGCCCTCGTCGTGAGCCATCGCCGACGCGATACGCAGCGAGTAGCACTTCTTGCCGAGCAGGGCGTTGCCGCCGTAGCCGGATCCGTAGCTCCAGATCTCACGATCCTCGGGGAAGTGCGTGATGTATTTGGTGTCGTTGCACGGCCACGGCACGTCGGCCTGGCCCTCGGCGAGCGGAGCGCCGAGGGAGTGCAGCGCCTTGACGTAGAAACCGTCGTCACCGATCTTGTCGAGTGCGGCCTGGCCCATGCGGGTCATCACGCGCATCGAGACGACGACGTACTCGGAGTCGGTGAGCTCGACGCCCAACTTGGGGTCGGCCGCGTCGAGCGGGCCCATGCAGAACGGCACGACGTACATGGTGCGTCCGCGCATGCAACCGCGGTAGAGATCGGTCATGAGCGTCCGCATCTCGGACGGTTCCATCCAGTTGTTGGTGGGACCGGCGTCGATCTCTTCCTTGGAACAGATGTACGTGCGCGACTCGACGCGAGCAACGTCCGACGGGTCGGAGTTGCCGAGGAACGAGTTGGGCTTCTTCTCGTCGTTGAGACGAGTGAAGGTGCCTGCCTCGACCAGCTTGCCGGTCAGGCGCTCCCATTCGGCGTCGGATCCGTCAGCGAACACCACGGAATCCGGTTCGGTCAGTTCGGCTACCTGGGCAACCCAGGCAAGCAGTTCTTTGTGTCGAGTCGGCACATTGTCGGTGCCGCTCAAACCGGGAATGGTGGCTGAGGTCATCTAACTCTCCTGGGGTGAGCCGGAACCGGGAAGTACTCGCACGATCACTGTGGGCAACATGCGCGAGCAGATCTCGGTTTTCCCCTCTCGGCGGGGCGCTGCTCGACCGTTCGAGCCGCAGTACACCATCGTAACGGGTACAGCAAGCCGAGGGTCGAGCGCCGGGTGTCCTGTTGTTCAGGTTAACGCCGAGCGACGTAAATCCGGAAACAGGGTGTTGTCCGATTAGTCACAGGACCGATTCAGATAGGGAAAGATCCGCGCAAGAAGGCGTCTACCAGCGGCGACACCCCCTGCGGACATCCGGACTACAGCTCACCCGATTCGGTCATTTCACCCCGGCCGATACCGTTCGCTTCTCGAAAAATTTCCCAGGATCGGTACTGCCCGTCACGTCCGAACGCTGTGAACTTGTCCGTCACACCGTCGCCGTCGACGTCGGTCGCCACGGTCATCCCGGCGTCGGTACGTCGTACGGTGGTCTCGTAGTGGCCGTCTCCGTCGAGATCGAACAGGTCCGTCGAGACCGCGGGCGCACCCGGGTCGTCGACATCGTGGTGGTCGACCTCCTCCGTGAGGAATCCCCCTGCTGCGAAGCCATCCACCGCGATCATCGACGCTCCTCCCCTCGAACCCGACACTGCACCTACTGACTCCGACGCACCGGCTCGTCGAACGGTTCCGCGTGCGCGGCGGAGAAATGGACGGGTTCGCGGGGCACGAACGCACCGCGATCGGGTCCGCGGAATCGCTCGAGCCCCCGTTCGAGTGCCGAGAGATCGCGATCGCAGGCAGACAGCAGCGCCGATCGGTGGTCGGCGAGCCGACGCAGCTCGGCATCGACCTCGGCGAGTGCGACGTCGATGCGGGCCACTGCGTCCCTGTCCGCGGTCGCGACGGCGGACGCGAGCATCGACTCGGCATCGAGAATCCGCGAGAGCAATCGCTGCTCCACCGACGATTTCACCCGAGCGAGGCTTTCCTGCATCCAGCCGCGCAGGTGGGCACGGTCGGCCACGAGCGCCCGCGAGCGCGTGATCCACCAGGCGAGCGCACCACCGAGGACGAGGGCGATCACGGTGTTGGCGACGGCCCAGGCCGGCACGAGCGCCATCGGCGACACCACCAGCCGCCCGAGTCCTACCCCCGCCGACGCGCCGACAACGATCATGACGAGATCCTCGATTCCCCGACGCCGGGACGGCTCCCCGATGTCGAGCGGGTCGTCCGCGACACTCGATTCCGCCGGTATCGGCGTGAGCCCGAGATCGGTCTGCACCGTCCGCAAGCGGGCCGTGAGCGCCGCGTCGGCTCGATTCCGGGCTCCGCGCGCGGACTCGGCGACATGCACCGGAAGGTGCGTGAGTTCTGCACGTCCGGCTCCGTCGATCGTGGCTTTGGCCTCGGCAACCAGGGCGCGGAAATCTTCGGCGGCGACATGGAGAGACTCCACGCGCACCCGTTGAATTCGGTTGTGCAGCAGCGCCCGTCGATCGCCACCTAGATTCTCTCGTTCGCCGACGAGCTCGGCTCGCCGCGCTCGGAGTTCGGCCGTATCACCGCCCCCGGTCACCGCGCGCGCTCTCGCCACGATCGACGCTCTGGCTCCGGATGCGCAGTCCTGCACTGCCGCAGCATATTTGCGCTGGGATCCGAGAGCCGTGGCCTCCAGCAGCAGCGCGCCCAGTCGGTCTGCCACTGCTCCGAGACCCGACTCGGCAGACATCGCTGTGTCACCGCTCTCCCGGCCCGTGCGCGCCAACCGAACCGAGATCGGATGGAACGTGCACTCCACCGCCCGTGGGACGCACTCGGCAACGACGTCACTGTCGGCCGAGACAATTTCACGCCAGTGCCGATGCACGTCGATCTTGTTCACCACGAACACGACCGGCGTGGATTCGAGGGCTGCTCGCCACTGCTCGACCTCGACGCGGCCCACCGGAGCCGACGCGTCGACGACGATCATCACGACGGCTGCGTCGGCTACCGAGTCCGAGAACTCGATGCCGCCGAGCCGGGACAGCTCACGGCGCAGTTCGGACTTGCCCGACCCAGCGGTACCGGTGAGGTGAACCCCTGCAGGTCTGCTGCCCCTCGCCCTGTCTATCTCGTCGAGTGCACTCGAATTCCAGCGTCGTAGAACGCTTTTCATGTCTTCCGAGAGCGGGGTCATCGGCGCAGCATTCGCACGTGCCCTCGACACAGCGCGAGTGCCGCGCGGCGCACGTCGGGGTCACCGGCAGCGGCCGCCCGCCTCTTCCACAGCACCGCCTGCTCCAACGCGACCTGCTCCGAACCGGTCTCGATCGGCACCCCCAGACGTAGAGCCGCGTAGCGCATCTCGGCAGCCACCGCTTCGTCGGAGGCCAGGTACGACTCGACGGCGTCACGAACCCGCCGGTGGCCGGCGGAGATCTGTTGCACTGTGCGATGCATTTCGGCGTCCCGAGCCGCCGCGGCCGCCGACACGGCCGTGGAGACGGCGGCGATCAGGGCGTCGGCACCGGTGGCGTCGGCCAGCATGCGCACCGCATCGGCGTCGGACACAGCGGGTCGCTGCCGCAGTACGTCGACGAGCAGAGCGAGACCTCGCAGTTCGATGCATTCGATCAGCGCGTCTCTGCGACGCGTCGACACCGCGATGTCGGCGGCGCGAAACCGCTCGACGGTCATCAGGTCGGTCGGGCGCAGATCGGCCGACGCGACGGCTCGCACGTCGGCCATGTCCAGGGGCGCACCGGCCCGGCCCACTCCTCGCAATCCCGCCGCGGTCGTTCCCATCACCGGCAGCACCGTCCGCCCCAGCTGCTCCGAGGCCGCTGCGGCCGCGGCTGCGGGATCGTCGAGTGTGTCCGCCTTCGTCAGCACGACGACGGTCCCGTCCAGAACATCCTTCGGCCTGGAACCGAGCAGTGCGGTGTCGACCGGCGACACCGCACCCGCGATCACGTGGACGAGCACCTCGCCCTCGCTGCTGTCCGTTCTGCCCTCGTGCCATCGGACATCGAGGCCGTCGGCGTCGAGCGACACCGACCCGACAACGGCGAGAACCGCGGACTTCCCGACGCCGGTGCGGCCGGTCACCCGTGCGGTCATCGGCCGCAGGCGCTCGTGGACGGCGGATTCGACGGCTGCATGTGCGTCGCTCGACGCAGCGCGGTCACGCAATCGGCCCAGACCTGCCTCGGCGACGTCCATGATCGATTCCCCCCAGAACGACCCCGCCGCCACGTTACAGAGTCGACGCACAGCCCCCTGCTGCGGCACCGATTCTGGCACACGCGGGCGCTCGTGAGCCGGTCGAGAGAAATTGCACGGTTGTAATTAGGCGGGTTCGTCCTGGCGCTGATCAGCGGCAGGACCGCAAGTCTCAACTTCAACTCGAGACCCACCTGTCACACGCCCCGCCGATGCGCGACAATGGACCGGTGAACGAGCCCCAGGACACCTCTGTCGACACCGAGGAGAACGCCGCGCAGACCCAGGAACGGGGCTCACGGCTGTACCCCCGCGTGACGAGTTTCCGCTCTCGGCGCGGAGCGCTGACCGAAGCGCAGCAGACCACCTGGGACAACCTGTGGCCGCGCATCGGTCGCGACGTCGCCGACGAGCAGATCGACGTCGACGCCTGGTTCGGGCGCAGCGGCCCGGCGATTCTCGAGATCGGCTCGGGTACGGGCACGGCCACCACGGCAATGGCCTCGGCCGAGCCGCACGTCAACCTGATGGCCGTCGAGGTCTACCGACCCGGCCTGGCCCAGACACTGCAGCAGATCGAACGAGAAGGCATCGAGAACGTTCGGTTGCTCCGCGGTGACGCGATGGACGTGCTCGAGAACATGCTGTCCTCGGAGTCGTTGACCGGCGTCCGCGTCTTCTTCCCCGACCCGTGGCCCAAGGTTCGGCACCACAAGCGTCGACTGCTGCAGGGTCCGACCTTCGCGATGATCGCGGATCGGTTGAAGCCCGGTGGCGTTCTGCACGTGGCCACCGATCATGCCGAATACGCTGAGTGGATTGCCGAGGCCGGGAACGCCGAGCCCGGTTTGACCGTTCTCGATTGGGAATCGCCCATGACACACGAGCGACCGGTGACGAAGTTCGAGGGCAAGGCACAGCTGGTCGGTAGCTCGGTGACGGAATTGATCTGGGGAAAGAAGACAGCATGAGCGTCAGTACGGACATGCCCGACACCGTGGTCGACCCCTCAGAACTCGGCGCGATCGGTGAATCGCGCCACAGCAAACGCGTCCTGCTGGTCTGGGACGCGCCGAACCTGGACATGGGACTCGGCGCAATTCTGGGTGGCCGACCCACCGCCGCCTACCGTCCGCGCTTCGATGCCCTGGGCCGATGGCTGCTCAGCCGCACCGCCGAACTGTCCACCTCCGGCACCGCGACACTCGAACCCGAGGCCACGGTGTTCACCAACATCGCCCCCGGCAGCGCAGATGTGGTCCGACCCTGGGTCGAAGCATTGCGTAACGTGGGCTTCGCGGTGTTCGCCAAGCCCAAGGTCGACGAAGACAGTGACGTCGACGCAGACATGCTCGACCACATCGACTTCCGCAACCGTGACGGCGGCCTCGCCGGGGTCATGGTCGCGTCCGCCGACGGTCAGGCGTTCAAGGGGCCGCTGGAGGCCATCGCAGCAACCGGAGTGCCCGTACAGGTATTGGGCTTCCGGGAGCACGCAAGCTGGGCTGTCACGTCGGACATCCTGGAATTCCTCGACCTCGAGGACATCCCGGGTGTCTTCCGCGAGCCACTGCCACGGGTGAGTCTGGATTCGCTTCCCGACGAAGGCGCGTGGCTGCAGCCCTTCCGACCGCTGTCCGCCCTGCTCGTCGGGCGCCAAGGAGTTTCTTAAGTGTTCGCCAGATGGGGAGACATCGTCTACCGGCTGCGGTACACCGTTATCGGTGTCATGGTGGCCGGACTGCTGGGCTTCGCCGCCTACGGTCTCGATCTCAACAGCCATCTCAGTCAGAGCGGTTGGGACGATCCGACGTCGGAATCGGCTCAGGCCGCCCGTCTGGCAGACACCACCTTCGGTCGCGACAAGCAGGGTGACGTCATCGTCCTCTACACCGCGCCGCAGGGCTCGACCATCGACGATCCGGCGTTCCAGTCGGCGATCACCGACAATTTGAACTCTCTGGTCGCCGACCATCCGGACCAGATCGAGAAGATCAACGGCACTTACTTCCCCGGGACGGGCGCGCCCAATCTCGCCGCGCTCGGCACCACCGACAAACAACACGCCATCGCCAGCATCGCCATCGCCGGTGCCAACGACACCGAACTGACCAACAACTTCCAAGCCGTCAAGGACGTCTTCTACATCGACGGCGTGAACGTGCAGGTGACCGGCCTGCAAGCCGTCGCAGGCGCGTTGCAGTCGACTATGGCCGGCGACATCCAACGCATGGAAATCCTGGCCATCCCTGCCGTTGCGGTGCTGCTGTTCTTCATCTTCGGCGGCGTCGTGGCCGCCGCGCTCCCGTTGATCATCGGTGGTCTGACGGTCGTCGGAGCCAACGGCATCGTGAAGGTGTTCACCAACTTCACCGAGGTCAACTCGTTCGTCGCACCCGTGGTCTCGCTCGTCGGCCTCGGCTTGGCCATCGACTACGGATTGTTCATCGTCTCGAGATTCCGAGAGGAACTCGGCGACGGCTACTCGACGCCACAGGCCGTGCGCCGGACGGTCATGACGGCCGGTCGAACCGTGGTGTTCTCCGCGACGATGATCGTCGCGTCCCTCGGTGGTCTGTTGCTGTTTCCGCAGGGCTTCCTCAAGTCCGTGGCCTACGGCTCCATCGCCACCGTCGCACTCGCGGCCCTGACGGCCATCACGATCCTGCCCGCGATGCTCGCCATCCTCGGCCCTCGCGTCGACGCGCTCGGTCTGAAGTTCATGCGCAAGACCAAGTCGAGCGAGGAGATCGAGAACGGCATGTGGGGCCGCCTCACCCGCTGGGTGATGCGCAACCCCGTCAAGGTCACCGTGCCCATCGTGCTCGGCCTGGTGCTCCTGACGCTGCCGGTCGGCAACATCAAGTTCGGCGGCATCAACGAGACCTATCTGCCTCCCGACAACGTCACCCGCGAAGCGCAGGGCGAGTTCGATTCGCTCTTCCCCGGCCAGCGCACCGAGCCGATCAAGTTGGTGATCAGCAATGCGCAGGGGGCCAACCTCGCAGCGATCACCAACCAGGCCAACAATGCGCCAGGTTTGATCGAGCAGTTCACTCCCAACGGGGCCAGCAAGGACGGCATCATCGTCTTCAAGGCCGGGCTGGTCGATCGCAACGACTCCAAGCCCGCTATCGACTTCCTCCGCAGCATCGACGTGCCCGAAGGAGCGTCGGTTCTCGTCGGCGGCACACCTGCCATCGAGCAGGACTCGATCAGTGCACTCATCGACAAACTTCCGTTGATGGCCGTCCTGGTGGTGTTCATCGTGACGCTGCTGATGTTCCTGACGTTCGGATCGTTGGTGTTGCCGATCAAGGCGGTGCTCATGACCGTCCTCGGCCTCGGTGCCACCATGGGCATATTGACGTGGATATTCATCGACGGCAACGGGGCGGGGCTGATGAATTTCACCCCTGGTCCGATCATGGCTCCGGTATTGGTGCTGATCATCTCGATTGTGTTCGGCTTGTCCACCGACTACGAGGTCTTCCTGCTCTCCCGCATGGTCGAGGCTCGCGAAAAGGGTGCCAGCACAAGCGAAGCCATCCGTATCGGAACCTCGCATACCGGACGTATCATCACCGCCGCGGCCCTGATCCTCATCGTCGTCACCGGAGCGTTCACGTTCTCGGATCTGGTGATGATGAAGTACATCGCCTACGGCATGATCGCCGCCCTCATCATCGACGCCACCCTCATCCGCATGTTCCTCGTGCCGGCGACGATGAAACTGCTCGGCGACGACTGCTGGTGGGCACCGCAGTGGATGAAGCGAATCCAGAAGAAACTCGGACTCGGCGAGACCATCCTCGAGGACGAGCTGCTCCCCATCGACAACGTGCCCGAGCTCGCGCTCGCAGGCGGTGCACCGTCGAGTACGGTCGCGCCGCCGATGCGTCCGGCACCGCGCCGTAACGAGCCGCTCACCGAACCCATTCCAGTGGTCGCACCACACGGCGGGGGACCCATCCGGGCGACCCACGCCGCGAAGGAAGAATCCCGGCGCAGCGTGACGGGGCGTCCGGCAACCCCACCCGAGCCGACCCGTGCTCCCGCCACACCTCCGGCACCGGCCGCTCGACCTACCGCGACCCCTCCCCCGACCCAGGCAGCTCCGCAGGAACAACCCGCTCCTCGGCCTGCCCCGAGCCGACCGGTGGCCCCGCGCCCGACCGTCGAACCGGAACCGACCCAGGCAGCAGACGTCGTCCGGCCCGCACCGCCGATCAACCCGGTGGCTGCTCCCCCGTCGGCTCAGCCGCCCCGCGGACCGAGCGCACCGCGTCCGCCGGTCGCACCGCCGAGTCGAACCCGGGCTGCTCGCGCACCTCGGGCCGAGGAACCGGATTCGCGTTCCATCGAGAGCTGGCTCGCCGACCTGCGAGCGCCCAGCGCATCACCACCCCCGAGCACACCGCGCAACGGTTCGACCTCGAACGGTTCGAATCACAGCAATTCGAACCACACCGACTCGAACCACACCGGTCCCGACGAGAACAGCTCGCCGCAGAACGGTGCCGAACGCAACGGCCACAGCAACAACGGTTCCGAACGCACCGGCACCGAACGCAACGGCAGCAACGGGTCCGAGCGGAACGGCACGGAGCCGACCGGTACCGATCGCAACGGCAGCAACGGATCCGCGTCGAACGAATCCCCGTCCGAGAAGCCGTCGGGTCGCCGGGCCGCACCGACCACCGAGGGCGGCGACAGCGGTCGTCATCGCGGCGGCGAGAACGGACACGTGCTCAGCGTCAGCGAACTGCTCGCGCGCGAGCGCAACCGCTCACGCTGACGCAGATGTGATTGGCTTGCCTCGTCGGCCGAACTGTTCGCCGACGAGGCGGCGGTAGTCGCGTGGATCCGGGGGAGTTGCACACACGTGTTCGTTCGATGGGGAAATTTCGTCCACCGACTCCGGTACACCGTTCTCGGTGTCATGGTGGCCGGGCTGTCGATCCTGGCGGCGTACGGCTGGGATCTCACCGACCACCTGAGCCAGAGCGGTTTCGACGATCCCACGTCGCAATCTGCTGCTGCGAACAACCTCGCCGAGGAGACGTTCGGCCGCAATGCCGAAGGTGATGTGATCGTCCTCTACACCGCGCCCGAGGGGTCGACCATCGATGACCCGGCATTCGACGCTGCGGTCGTCGCCAATCTCGATTCACTGGTGGCCGATCACCCGGACCGCATCGCGAAGATCAACGGCAGCTACTTCCGGACTGCCGAAGCCCCGGTGCTGGCGGCGCTGGGCACCACGGACAAACAGCACGCCATCGCCAGCATCGCGATCGTCGGCACCAACGACACCGAGCTGACCGAGAACTTCCAGGCCGTCCAGAGCGCCTTCTACATCGACGGCGTCGACGTACAGGTCGCCGGCCAACAAGCCGTCGCGGCCGCACTCCAGTCGACGATGACCGACGACATCCACCGCATGGAGATCCTCGCCATCCCGGCAGTGGCGGTGCTGCTGTTCTTCGTGTTCGGCGGCGTCGTGGCCGCTGCGCTGCCGCTCATCGTCGGAGCGCTGACCGTCGTCGGTGCCAACGGCATCGTGAAGCTGTTCACCCACTTCACCGAAGTGAACACCTTCGTCGCACCGGTGGTGTCTCTGGTGGGACTCGGCCTGGCGATCGATTACGGACTGTTCATCGTGTCGCGTTTCCGAGAGGAACTGGGTGACGGCCGGTCGACGCCCGATGCCGTCCGTCGATCGGTCATGACGGCCGGTCGTACGGTGGCGTTCTCGGCGACGATCATCGTCGCGTGCCTCGGCGGTCTGTTGCTGTTTCCGCACGGGTTCCTGCGGTCGGTGGCCCTGGGTTCGATTGCGACGGTTGCACTCGCAGCGCTGACTGCGATCACCGTCCTGCCGGCCATTCTGTCCATGCTGGGGCCACGCGTCGACGCGCTCGGTCTGGCATTCATGCGCAAGACCAAGTCCTCGGAGGAGATCGAGAACGGGATGTGGGGCAAGCTCACCACCTGGGTGATGCGCAACCCCATCAAGGTGGTCGTCACCATCGTGCTCGGACTGCTGGCGCTGACGCTTCCGATCGGGAACCTCGCGTTCGGCGGCATCAACGAAACGTATCTGCCACCGGACAATCCGACGCGGGTGGCGCAGGAACAGTTCGACGAACTGTTCCCCGGCCAGCGCACCGAGCCGATCGAATTGGTCATCCAGAACGCCCAGGGGTCGAACCTCGCCGCCATCACCACCCAGGCGAACAACGCACCCGGCCTGGTCGAGCAGTTCACCCCGGTCGGCGCCAGCAAGGACGGCATCATCGTCTTCAAGGCCGGACTGATCGATCGCAACGACGCAGCGCCCGCCATCGAGTTCCTGCGCAGCATCGACACTCCCGAGGGCACCTCGATGGAAGTGACGGGAACGCCTGCAATCGAACGGGATTCGATCGATGCACTGGTGGATCGTCTACCCCTGATGGCGGTATTGGTCGTTCTCATCGTCACGGTTCTGATGTTCCTGACGTTCGGCTCCTTGGTGTTGCCGATCAAGGCGGTGCTGATGACGACCCTCGGACTCGGTGCCACGATGGGCATTCTGACGTGGATCTTCATCGACGGCCACGGCGCGGCGTGGCTGAACTTCACGCCCGGGCCGATCATGGCGATGATTCTGCTGCTGATCGCCGCCATCGTCTTCGGACTGTCCACCGACTACGAGGTGTTCCTACTCTCCCGCATGGTCGAAGCTCGCGAAAATGGTGCCAGCACAAGCGAAGCCATTCACATCGGCACCTCGCATACCGGACGCATCATCACCGCGGCAGCGTTGATTCTCATCGTCGTCACCGGAGCATTCGCGTTCTCGGATCTGGTGATGATGAAATACATCGCCTACGGCATGATCGCCGCCCTCATCATCGATGCGACCGTCATTCGGATGTTCCTGGTTCCAGCGACGATGAAATTGCTCGGCGACGCGAGCTGGTGGGCACCGGCCGGTATGAAGCGCATGCAACGCAAACTCGGACTCGGCGAAACGGTTCCGAAAGACGACTGACGCGCCGCCGCCCCACCCCACACGCGTCAATGGACCACTGCACCGCCGAGACGTATGCAACGGTCCATTGACGCAGCAGGGGGTCAGGAGGAAACTGCCGCACTTTCTCGGTCCGCGAACACCTTGGCGTATCGGGTGCCGGCGATCAGCAGCAGTAGTCCCACTGCAATGAAGGCGATGACCCGGAAGAGTCCGTCCAGGGCGACGAGGTCGAACAGGAACAGTTTTGCGATGGCCGCGGCGGTCAGGGACAGTCCGGCCAGCAGGGCCAGATGAGCGTGGGTGACGCTGCGTAGCCCGAAGGCCAGGAGTGCGAAGGCTGCGATCATCCACTCGATGGTTGCCGCGGTGTGACCTGCGGTGAATCCTGTTGTTTCGCCGCCGATTCCGATGCCGAGAGTCACCGTTGCCGACGTCAGGCCGTACAGCGCGAGTACGCCGGAGACGATGCCGAGGGTCTGCAGTTCGTCGTCGACCAGTTTCAGTTCTGCCAGCACGTAGGCAAAGGCGAATGCCGTTGCAGCGAGCAGGATTCCGCCCAGGGTGATACCGACGCTGCCCACTGCGTGATCGGAGTCCAGCAGCGCCTGTGGCGGACTGACCGAGACGAACATCAGTGCGCCGATCACGCCGAATCCGCTGCCGATCGAGTATGCGAGTGTCGAGCGGGTGCTGTGGGCCACCGCGATCAGGGCCAACGCGACGGCGAACAGCACGACCGGGCGAATCTCGAGGGTCGTCGACTCGACTGCGGCCTGCAGCGTCGCCAGCGCTCCGATCACCGCGACGGTGATGCGAGCGTGCCCCGGCAACCAGCTCACCAGAATCACGATCGCCACAGCTGCAGCAGCAAGAACCAGTTGGACAGAGACGGTCGCGGCGCGATCGAAAACGTCTGCGGACACCAGCACCGGCACAGATGCGAGAGCGATCATGACGGTGTCGACCACATCGGAGATGTTGCGGCGCAACAACTCCAGTGAGGTACCGATGCCGAAGACGGCCACCGACACGACGGCAAGGAGTAGCCAGAGGTCGCCGGTGGATCCGGACAGATCGACACTCGCGATGGCAGCCAGCACCGCACCGACGAGGGGTACGGTCCGAACGACCTGCAGGAGTTGCCAATTGCGGCCGACCTGAGCCGGGAAGCTGGCGACGTACGTGGCGATGAGGAACGCGATCAGGGTCAGGGTGAGGCCGTCGGTCAGCACCGGTCCACACACCGCGACGCCGGCGAGAATCAGCACCGCCATCGGCTGCGACTTCCACTGCACTGCGAGTGCCGTTCCGGCTGCGGCAATTCCGAATGCGGTGATCAGCCCGAGTACGGGATCGAGCCAGCCGTACAGGACGGACGTCGCGAGTACATCGAGGTACAGGCCTGCGATGCCGGTAGCGGCGAGGGCGATTCCGCCGACGCGGCCGCCCGATCGGCCGAACACTCGGACGCCTGCACCGATCAACGCGAGTGAGAACACTGCACCCGCGGCGACCCGCAGAGGAGGACCGAACCACCCGGCCTGTGCGGCGAGAACGAGCAGCATCACCACACCGACGAGGGTGACGCCCGCACCTGCGACAGCCAACAGACGACTGATGACACCGTCACGCTGCCACCACGGTTCGCGCGGCGGAGCCGGCGGTCGAGGCGCGACGACCGGCCCCCGGGGTGGTGCGGGGTAGGTCATGGCGGGCTGGGGCCGAAACATCTGCCGGCCCGTCGGCTGACGGACCGGGTGGCCGAACGGCTGACCGTAGGGCTGCGGAGGCAACGGCGGCGACGCGACCGGCGGCGGAACGGCAGGAGCCGGCGGTGCGGGTGCCTGCCGCGTCGGAGCGGGAGCCGTTGCTGCACCGAGCTGCGACTGCAACGTCTGCAGATCGACGGCCACCTGGCGCATGTGGTCGCCCAGGGAATCGAAGCGGCTGGACAGTCGCGCGACGAGTTGCGGATCCAGCCCGGAGTTCTGGGAAGAAGTCATGGGTTAGATCCTGCGACCGTCGCGGTCGAAAAGCGTGAGTAGTGCTACTCGGATCACTCGAGTAGAAGCGCCTCGCTAGCCGAACATACGACGGATCGAGCTACCGAACGGATGCTTGGCGGTCACCGAACCCAAGCGAACCTTGCCCGAGACCACAAGATGCAGCGGCCCGTACGGCGGGCCGGTGCGAACCTTGTTGGTAGCGCTACCCGCCACCGTCTCGACGCGGTTGAGATCGACCGTCGCCTCGGTCGGCACGATCAGTGTCACGGTGCTGCAGTAATCGTCGACGTGAATCTCGACCACCTGCGTCGACATGACCGCCTGGGTGAAGTCGAGTGTCACCGTCGACATGCGGGTGGAGACGCGCAGATTCGCAGGTACGTTCCACGGCCCCTTACGGGTGACCGTGGACATCGTGCCGCGCAGTGTGTCCGACGCGCCGCTGCTGTGCCCCCAGTGCTCCTGAACGACGCGGCCCGGGGCCGGTTGCGGGGTGGGCGCGGCGAAGGGTTTCGGTGCCGGGCGATGCTCCTCGGCGATCTGCATCCCGGGCAGGTCGGCGAGAACCGAGTTCAGTTCACCGCGGGTCTTCGACGCCAATGCGGTGTCCATTCGCTCGGTGAACTCGCCGAGCGACAACATGCCCTGGCCCACGGCGCGCTGCAGCAGCTCTCCGACGTGTTCGCGTTCGGCATCGGACACTCTCAGATCCCTTGCCTCCATGCGTTCAGGGTAGCGAAGATCTCAGGCCACGCGACCGCCCAGTACGGAAAGCATTCCGGACACCGACGCGGGCCATCCGAACTGTTCGGCGCGCAACCTGGCGGCGATGCGGCGGCCGTCGACCGGTAGTTCGAGAACTCGCTGTATCTCGGCGGCGAATCCGTCTGCGGTGTTCTCCGAGGATCCGCCGCAGTGCGGGGTGACGATCTGCGCCAGCGCCGAGGTCTCCGAGACGACGACGGGGGTGCCTGCGGCGAGCGATTCCAATGCGGCGAGCCCGAACGTCTCATGTGGTCCCGGCGCGAGAGCGATGTCCGCCGAGGCCAGCAGGGCTGCGACGGCCGATCTGCCGTCGACGAAACCGAGGAAGTCGACGGGCAGACCGCGGGCGCGTCGTTCGAGACCGGCTCGGCGGGGGCCGTCGCCGGCGATGATCAGCCGCGCCCGCATTCCCGAATCACACAGTGCAGCAAGTGAATCGATGCTTCTCTCGACGTGCTTCTCCACCGAGAGCCGGCCGCAGTGCACGAGCAGTCGGTCGGCACTGCCCAGCCATGCGGATCGTTCGCCTGCCTGCCGGCGACGCGGATGGAAGAGGTCGAGATCCACGCCGAGCGGCACTCGGTGCACGTTGCGAACACCGATGCGGTCGAACTCCTGTCTCGCGAACTCCGTGGTGCACACGACGGCGTCGAACGAGTCGGCGGTGCGACGGTTGGCCAGGTCTGCGATGGGGCGGGCGCAGCGCATCGGCATCGTCTGCGCAAGCAGTCGGTCCAGGCGTTCGTGGGAGATCATCACGCTGCGCACGTCTCGGCGCGCGGCCCAGGCACCCATTCCGCGCAGCGTCAGTCGGTCCGACACCTCGATCACGTCGGGCCGCAGTCCGGCCGCCACCGAGGACACCCGACGCGGGTCGGCCACCCGATACCCGCCGGTGAGCGGGATCTGCGGTGCCGGCACCTCGATGCGCACCACTCCCGACGGCAGGAGCGTCTCGCTTCGTCGATCTCCCGGCACGATCAGAGTCACCTCGTGGCCGTCGGCGACGTACCCCGATCCGAGCTGGTCGACGGCCGTCCGCAATCCCCCGGACCGTGGTCCGTAGAAGTTGGCGAGCTGGACGATGCGCACTCGACCAGTCTTCCCAGCGACAAGTCCGCCCGACGGCGCGGCGATGGATGGTGACCGAACCTTCGCGGAATTCTGTGTGGGGAGCGCTACCAACGGGTAGGTGAGACAGATGCGAGTGACACTGCAATCCACCGGCAACGCCCCCGCCACCGAGGTCTGGGAGCGCTACATGGAACCGACGGCCTGGAAGACCTGGGCACCGCAGATCATCGGCGTCGAGTACCGCGGCGAGCGTCTGGACGCCGACACCACCGGCCGAGTGCTGGGGCCACTGGGCCTGCCGATCGATTTTCGAGTGCATTCGGTCGACGAGCAGTCCTGGACGTGGGCGTGGTCGGCGTGGTTCCAGAACCAGGCCATCGGGGTGGACCTGACGCACGGCGTCGTCTCCCGACCCAGCGGCACCAGGGCGTGGTTGACGATCGACGGCCCGCTGCCGCTGGTTCTGCCGTACGTGCCCGTCGCCAAGTTCGCGCTCGGCAGGTTGTGCAGTCGGTAGAGCTACTCGGACCGTGTGACGGTCTTCTCCTCGGACTTGTCGGCCACGTCGGTCGGCTCGGGCGTCGGTAACGAGGAATCCTCACCGGATCCGTCCAGATGGCCGTCGAACTCGTCGATCGCCTCGTCGCGTTCGGCACCGGTCTGATCGAGATCGGCGTCGACGCCCTTCGAGTGCTTCGCCGGGTCGACGGTGGTGTCCACTGCATTCTTGTTGTCGGTCATGGGATGCAGAGTGCCCCTGAGCTACCGACGCAAACCCTCACAGCCCTTTTTCGATGGCGTATCGGGTCAGTTCGACGCGGTTGGCCAGCTGCAGTTTTCGCAGGGTCGCCTGGACGTGATTCTCGACGGTCCGATGACTGAGCGTCAATCGCGTCGCAATCTGTTTGGCGCTCAAACCCTTTGCTACCAGTCGCAACACCTCGGTCTCGCGGTCGGTCAGCGTGGGGCGAGCGTCGGATTCCGGTTCGGGCGACGACGACATCCGCCGGAACTCTCCGAGCACCAGGCCTGCGAGACCGGGAGTGAACACCGCCTGCCCGGCCGAGGTGGCGCGGACGGCGTCGAACAGTTCCTCGGCCGATGCACTCTTGACCAGGTAACCCGTCGCACCGGCCTTGATGGCGTCGAGCACGTCGTTGCGTTCCGCGGACGCCGAGAGCACGAGAATCTTCGTCTGCGGCGACGCGTCGAGCACGGCGACGGTGGCGTCGGCTCCGTTGCCGTCGGGTAAGTGCATGTCCATCAACACGACGTCGGGAGTGGTTGCTCGGGCGCGGCGCCGCGCAGCGGCGACGCCGTCCGCGGTGGCGACGACCCTGAATCCGGCGGCCTCGAGATCCCGGGCGACGCCATCCCGCCACATCGGATGGTCGTCGACGACCATCACCGCGATCTCGGCATTCGCTTCCTCTGTCATCCCGGTCCCTTCGCTCGCGGAATGCGGATCTCCCATTCGGTTCCCTCGCCCTCGTCGGTGTCGAGTATCGCAGTACCACCGAGAGATTCGACGCGGCCGAGTATCGACTTCGAGACACCCATTCGACCCTCGGCCTCGGCGGCGGCGAGCCGTCCGGCAGGGATTCCGCGGCCGTCGTCGCGGATACTGACGATCAATTCCCCGTCGACGTCCTCGAGCAACACATAGGCCTTCGCATCGGCTCCCGCGTGGAGCTCGACGTTGGACAGTGCGGTTGCCACGACAGCGGCGAGTTCATCGGCGACCTCGGATTCGACGAGAACCGGATCGGCAGGCGTCGAGACGGAGATCGAGGTGCCCGCCTGAGTCCGCAGCAGTGCTCTGACGTCGACGATCGAGCCGGTGTGATCGCCGCGCGGAGCCGCCTGTTCCGAGATGAGCACGCGAAGAGCGACTTCCTGCTCGCCGGCCAGCTCGGCGAGTTCGGCTGCACGCCCGCCTATTTCGAGACCACGCCGTCGCACCAGCGCCAGTACCTGCAGCACCCCGTCGTGCACCTGCCGGGCAAGTCGTTCACGTTCCTCGGTGATCGCGGCCGATCGGGCTGCGCGTTGCAGCTCCTCGTGCGCGCGACGGGCAGTGTTCGACGCCATCCCCAGCGCCAGCCCCGCCGAGAGCAATACCGGAGCGGTGGCGTCGGACCAGAGGTCGGAGTCGAAACGGTCGCGGACGAGTGCGCTGACCACCGACATCGCTACCCCGGATGCGATTCCTCCTTTGGGGCCCAACAGGATTGCGGCCGAGATGACTGCGTTGGTCGCCCACAGTGTGGTCGGCAGGGTTTGGCGGGTGCTGTACCAGTCGTAGTCGGCAACCAATCTCGTCGATGCCATCAGCGCGATCACGATGACCTGATCGGCGAGGACCACCTGCCAGCGCGGAAGCGAGGCGCGCGCGAGCATCAGAGCCGACGTCCCCGACCACACCGCCATCAGTGCCACCAACATCCAGCTCAACCGCGGGTTGGTGTAATTGTCGACGGTGGCCACCTGGTAGCCGATGGCGTAGACGAGGGTGACCAGCCGAAAGGCCTGGGAGGCCCGCCAGAGCGGGGAGTCGGGATCGGACGAGGTGAGCGTGGTCCGTGCCCGGTCAGCCGTCCGCATCGGTCTTCGGACCCGCAGTCTTCGTATCCGGGATCTTCAGCTGTCCCTTGGCAAGCCGATCCGGCTCGTCGCTCCCGGGCGGAGTGTGTGGGTCGCTCGGCTCGGCGGAATACAGCGGGTCGGGTACCTCGAGTTCCTCGTAGACCTCGTCCGGGTCGTCGGCGAGCAGCGACCGAACGGCGGTGTTGAGAACTGCGACGATCGGTACTGCGAGCAGGCCTCCGACGATGCCGGCGAGCAGAATGCCGACGGTGATGGACAGAACCACCGCCAACGGGTGCAGCCGCACGGCGCGGCCCAGCAGGAGTGGTTGCAGCACATGGCCTTCGAGCTGCATCACGGCCACCACGATGCCGAGGGTGATGACCGCGGTGATCAGCCCCTTGGTCACGAGTGCGATGAACACCGCAACGAATCCGGTCAGCACCGCACCGATGATCGGGATGAACGCTCCGATGAACACCAACGAGGCCAGCGGGAGTGCCAGTGGCACACCGAGAATGGCCAGCCCGGCTCCGATGCCGATGGCGTCGGCGGCCGCGACGGCAACCGTCGCTCGGACGTATCCCACCAGGGACCCGAAGCCTTGGATGCCCGCGGTACGGATCTTCCTGCGGGCTGCGGTCGGGGCAAGACGGGTGACGAACTGCCAGATCTGATCGCCGCCGTACAGGAAGAAGATCAGAGTGAACAGGGTGAGCAATGCGCCGGTGAGTATCTCGCCGATCACCGCCGCCGTGGTCAGCGCTCCGCTGGTGACGGCTTCCTGGTTGTCCTGAACGACCTTCACCAAGTTGTCGGTGGCCTGCCGAATCTGATCCTCGCTGATATGCAGCGGGCCGTTGCTGAGCCATTCTTCGATGCCGTTGATGGACTGGGTGAACTGATCGCCCACCTGCGGCAGGCCCTCGATGAACTGCTCGACGATGAAGGTCATGATTCCGGCGACGACCCCGATGCTGGCGATGATCACGACGATCACCGCAACAGCACGTGGCACTCCACGTCGGTGCATCCAATCGACGACGGGAACGAGCATCGCCGACGCGAGCAGCGCCAGACCCAACGGAATGACGACGGTGCTGAGCTTGGCCACCACCAGGCAAAAAGTGATGAATCCGGCAAACAGGACAAGCAGTCGCCATGTCCATTCCGCGCCGACCCGCACCAGCGGATGCACCGAATCCGCCGCCGAAGTGGGGCCCGGGGACGCCCCCGTACCTTGCGCCCGCAACTCGTCGGTGCTCACCCGCTAAATTTAACCTGTGCTGGCATCTTTCCGAGCGGTCTCGCTCACCCTGAAGAGTCGCTGGCCGCTCTATATGCTCTCCATGCTCATCGCCAACGTCTTCGGCGCGGTGCTCGTGTTCGCCTTCGTGCGGTACGGCCTACCCATCCCCGAATCGGACTCGATTGTCGCCGACCGTGTCCGCAACGTGTACATCTTCGGGGCGTATCTGCTGGTGGCCCTCGTCGTCAGCATGATCTACGCGTACTTCCTCCTGCGCTCGGTGATCAGGTGGCAGCTCCGCGGTGGCCCGCCCACCCGCAAGGAGCAGATGACGACGCTGCACGCGCCGTTGCGTCAGGCGATCGTGCATCTGATTCTGTGGATCATCGGCGGGATCATCTTCGTACTGTTGACCATCGCCGAGATGCCGTCACTGTCGATCGCCGTCATCGTCACCGTCGGAATGGCCGCGACGGTCACCTTCGGATTCACGTACATGCTCGGCGAGCGCATCCTGCGGCCGGTCGCGGCACTGGCGTTGAGCGAGGGCCGATTCGATCGCACGATGACGCCCGGCGTCGGTACTCGCATGGCCATGACGTGGGGCCTGGGCACCTTGATGCCCGTCATCGGCATCATCCTGCTGTGCGCCACGCAGCTGACCACCGATCTGGTGTTCTCCCCCAACGCACTCGCCGTGGCCATCATCCTGCTCAGCGTGCTGGCCATCGTGCAGGCATTCGTGCTCTCGATGCTCACCGCGAGCCAGATCTCCGACCCGATCAGTCAGCTGCACAGCGCCATCGAGCGAGTTCAGCGCGGCGAGACCGACGTCGAGGTCGATGTGTTCGACGGATCCGAGATCGGACGCCTCCAGGTGGGCTTCAACCGCATGATGGAGGAATCGGCGGAACGACGCGTCCTGCGAGAGCTGTTCGGCCAACACGTCGGTGAGGACGTGGCGCGTCGAGCATTGCAGTTCGGAACCGAGCTCGGCGGCGAGACACGATTCGTCGCAGTGCTGTTCGTCGACATGGTCGGCTCCACCGCCACCGCCTCCGAGCGCCCACCGAGCGAGGTCGTGGTGTTGCTCAACGAGTTCTTCCGGGTGGTCGTCGACGTCGTCGGGCGTCACCACGGGTTCGTCAACAAGTTCATGGGCGACGCTGCCCTCGCGATCTTCGGTGCCCCACTGGATCGTCCCGACGCACCGACCGCCGCACTCGCCGCCGCACGTGAGCTGCGATTCGCGTTGGACGAGATCACCGGCCTCGACATCGGCATCGGTGTGTCCGCGGGGCTGGCCGTCGCCGGCAACATCGGTGCGTCGGAGCGCTTCGAGTACACGGTCATCGGAGACCCGGTCAACGAGGCGTCGAGGCTCACCGAGCTGGCGAAACTGCGTCCCGGACGCGTCCTGGCGTCGACCTCGGCCCTGTACTTCGCCGACGACGAGGAACAGGAACAGTGGGAATTGGGAGACCAGGTGCAACTGCGTGGTCGACGACGTGCAACCCATCTGGCCTGGCCGGTGGAGTATCCCGATTCCTCCTCGAGCGACGGTTAGTCTGACAGGGTGCCCGACCCCAGCTCCACCCGCGGACCAGCAGTACGGCGTCCGCGAAACCGACTCCGGTGGGTCAAATGGATCGCCGGAATCGCACTGGTGGCGCTGCTGGTGGGCGAGGGGATCTACCTCTGGCCGCGACTGCACGAATCCTGGACCGCCGTCCGCGAAATCCACTGGGGTTGGCTGGCGGCCTGCGTGTTCGCGCAGGCGGTGTCGCTGAGCGCGTTCGGCAGAGTACAGAAGCAGTTGCTCGACGCAGGCGGAGTGAAGGTACGCCAGCGCAAGTCCGTGGCCGTCATCTACGGCAGCACCGCGATGGCGCTCACCCTCCCCGCCGGGCAGGTGTTCTCCACCGCATTCACCTATCGCGAGACACGCCGCTGGGGAGCGAGCCCGGTCGTCGCGTCCTGGCAGCTGGCCATCTCGGGCGTGATCGCCGCGGCCGGACTGGCCGTCCTCGGGGTCGCCGGAGGATTGGTCGTCGGTAGCTCCTTCAACACGTTCACCGTGGTGCTCCCGATCGCAGGCGTCATCGCCATCGTCGCCGCCGTTCGCTACATCTCCAATCACCCCGAGTCGATCAAGAGCATCGCGCGCTGGGGATTGCACAGATACAACGCGTTCCGTAATCAAGAGCTCGACGCCGGGGCCGAGGCAATCGACAAGATCATCGGCCAGATTCAATCCGTCCAGCTCGGCAAACGCGACGGCGCGCTCACTCTGTCGTGGTCGGCCGTGCATCGACTCGCGGACGTCGCCTGCCTGGCGTTCGCGTGCTTCGCCGTCGGCGCGGATCCCCGGCTGTCGGGATTGCTGATCGCGTTCGCGGCGGGCAAGGCCGTGGGATCAGTTCCGCTCGCGCCCGGCGGCCTGGTGGTGGTCGACGCGACCCTCATCGCATTTCTCACCAGCGCCGCTTCGATCAGCGCATCGCAGGCCGTCGCCTCCGCGCTGGTGTACCGCGGCGTGAGCTTCATCCTCGTCGCCATCGTCGGGTGGATCGTGTTCCTCGTACTGTTCCGGGGGCATCAGCACGCCGATCTCGAATTCGACATCGCGCTCGAACAGCAGGAGACCGCCGAGCTGCGGCGTACCGAGGACATCCGCGATGCCAAGGGCGATCCGGAACCCGCATAGGCACCCCCGAGCGGTATGGCGTCCGTCACTTCGTGTTCACCCGGAATATATACGGACCCCGGTCCGCTTGTGTACTATGAGCATTGAAACTTCAACCCACTAGGAGCCACCATGACCACCGCCATCGCACTTCCCGAGCTCACCGCAGGCACCTGGGCCATCGACGCAACCCACTCCACCGTCGGATTCACCGTCCGCCACCTGGTGGTCAGCAAGGTCCGTGGCCGCTTCCAGACCTTCACCGGCACCATCACCGTCGACGCCGACGGCACCCCGTCCGTCGACGCCGAGATCGACGTCGCGTCCATCACCACCGACAACGCCCAGCGCGACGGCCACCTCAAGACCGCAGACTTCTTCGAGGTCGAGAAGTTCCCCACCGCGACGTTCAAGTCCACCTCGGTCAAGGCCGACGGCGGAGACTTCATCGTCACCGGTGACTTCACCCTCCACGGCGTCACCAACTCCATCGATCTGAAGCTCGAGTTCAACGGCGTCAACGCCGGAATGGGCAACGGACCGGTCGCCGGCTTCGAGGCCAGCACCGTCATCAACCGCAAGGACTTCGGCATCAGCATCGACATGCCCCTCGAAGGCGGCGGCGCAGTCGTCGGCGACAAGATCACGCTGAACCTCGAAATCGAAGCCGGCCTGCAGGCGTAATCCTCCTCCGCTTCACCCCTCCCCCGTCGGGAAGGTCCGCCGAAAGGCCCGCACCGCATTTGCCGGTGCGGGCCTTTCGCTGTCGGTGTCTACAGTGGTGCGCGTGAAGTTTCGTTCCCCTGCAGTTGCTGCCGTCCTCGACCTGCTCATGGTCGTACTGTTCGCCGCGATCGGTCGACGCAGTCACGCCGAGGCCACCGCACTGTCCGGCCTGTTCCACACCGCGTGGCCGTTCGTCGTCGGTGCCGCCATCGGCTGGATCATCGCGTTCGCCCTGTACCGCAACAAGTTCGACGCGTTCCTCATCGTCCCGACGGGCATCGTCGTGTGGGTGATGACGGTGGTCGTGGGCATGGTGCTGCGTGCACTGACCGGGCAGGGAACAGCCGGATCGTTCATCGTCGTGGCAACCCTGGCCACCGCAGTTCTGCTGCTGGGTTGGCGTGCGCTGGCGAAATTCGTGCCCAGCGTTCGGTGACTTGCGAGTTCGTCGGGAACGGCCTCGACGCGATAGGATGATCTACGGTGCGCCGGGAAGTCTGGTCGGCAACGACTTTGCGCTGCGTACTTGCCATCTGAAGTTCGGTCGGTTCGCAACGCGACGAAGCTACCGAAAGGCGTTGTCACCGTGACAGATTCATCCAGTTCCAAGACGCGATTGCCGTTGTTCTCCCGCGGCTCGTGGTCCGAGGCAGACCGGGTCGCGCAGATCCTGCGCAAGGAAACCGTCGGCGGTGCATTGCTCCTCGTCGCCACTCTTGTCGCCTTGATCTGGGCCAACTCACCCTGGTCCGCTGCCTACGACTCGCTGATGAGCACCCGAGTCGGACCCTCGGCGCTGCACCTCGATCTGACCCTGTCGACGTGGGCAGCCGACGGACTGCTGGCCATCTTCTTCTTCGTCGTCGGACTCGAACTGAAGCGAGAATTCGTCGCAGGCGATCTACGCGATCCCGCACGTGCGGCCCTTCCTGTCGCCGCGGCAATCGGCGGAATGGCAGTTCCAGCAGTCATTTTCGTGCTGATCAACCTCGGCACCGGAGACGGCGCACTGCTCGGTTGGGCAATCCCCACCGCGACCGACATCGCGTTCGCCGTTGCTGTCCTCGCCGTGATCAGTACCCACCTGCCGACCGCGCTACGGACCTTCCTGCTTACGTTGGCTGTGGTCGACGACCTTCTCGCCGTCAGCGTCATCGCCATCTTCTACACCGACGACATCAACTTCATCGCGCTCGGCCTGACACTGATTCCGCTCGCGCTGTTCGCCGTCGCCGTACAGATGCGCGTCCGCTCGTGGTGGATTCTCATCCCGCTGGCGGTCGTGACCTGGGTACTCATGCACGAGTCCGGCGTTCACGCCACCGTCGCGGGTGTGCTGCTCGGCTTCGCTGTCCCGGTCATGCGCAGCAAGGCCAACGGTGGCCCCGAAGCAGGCCCCGGCCTCGCCGAGCACTTCGAGCACAAGATCCGGCCGATCTCGGCGGGCATCGCGGTTCCCCTGTTCGCATTCTGTGCGGCCGGTGTGACCGTCGGCGGATTCTCCGGACTGGCCAGCGCACTGACCGATCCGATCGCCATCGGCATCATCGCCGGCCTCGTCATCGGTAAGGCCGTCGGCATCTTCGGCACCACCTACCTCGTCTCGCGGTTCACCCGGGCCACACTGGATGCCGGACTGAAATGGCTCGACGTCCTGGGCGTCTCGATGCTCGCGGGTATCGGATTCACCGTCTCGCTGCTGATCGGCGACCTCGCCTTCGGTGAGGGAACCGAGCGCGACGACCACGTCAAGGTCGGTGTGCTGACCGGTTCGATCATCGCCGCCTCGCTGGCCGCCGTCATCCTGCGCAGCCGCAACAAGGCGTACCGGGACATCTACGTCGAAGAAACCCGCGACGACGATCACGACGGCATCCCGGACGTGTATCAAAAGTAGCGGGCGCTGGAATCCGGACCGCTCCGGTGACACGATGAGACCGTGAGCGAGACCCTGCGCGAACTGTTGACCCGGCACATCGACGCAGGACTGATGCCGGGGGCAACAGCGCTCCTGGGTGGCCCCGATGCGGAACCCGTCGCGGTCGGGTCATCGGCGGTCGGCGGTCCACCGATGGCGGTCGACGCACTGGTCCGGATTCAGTCGATGACCAAGATCGTCACCAGTGTGGCCGCCCTGCGGCTCGTGGAGGCGGGCCGGCTGACGCTCGACGACGACGTCGCGCCCTGGCTTCCCGAACTCGCCGACCGCCCTGTGCTCACCCGTCCCGACGCTGCACTCGACGACACCGTTCCGCAGGACCGGCCGATCACGTTGCGGCACTTGCTCACCAACACCAGTGGGTACGGAATTCAGATGGGAGACACCCCGCTTGCTCGTGCGATGCGGGCCAACGACACGGAGGCCGGCCCCGCGCCGTCTCCGCTCGGCGCGGACGAGTGGTTGGCACGCATGGTGGATCTTCCGCTGGCTTTTCAGCCCGGTACCGGGTGGCGCTACCACCACGGCTTCGCCATCCTCGGCATCCTCGTCTCTCGTATCGTCGGCCGATCTCTGCAGGATCATCTCCGCGACGACCTGTTCGGGCCACTCGACATGCCCGACACCGGACTGTGGGTACCCACCGACCGATGCCATCGCCTGACGGCGGCCTACCGGTACGAGGACGGGTCGTTGATCGAGACCGAACCCGCCGCGGGCGGACCCTATGCGGGACCGCCCCCAGTCGACGTGAGTCACGGTGAGCTGGTGTCGACCGTGACCGATTTTCACCGCTTTCTCCGTGCGGTCCCGACGTCCGTGTCGACCGAGCACCTGAAGCTGATGACACACGACCAGGTGCCCGCGTCGATCAAGACCGACGAGAGTTTCTACCCGGGCTTCTGGCCGGGTACGGGGTGGGGATTCGGCGTCTCGGTCGTCACCGAAGGAGAGCACCTCGGCCGCTACGGATGGTCCGGCGGGCAGGGCACCGACTTCTTCGTCGACCCGGACGGGACGGTCGGCATCCTGCTGACGCAGACCGAATTGTGCGAGGCCACCTTCGCGCTGCTGTCGGAGTTCCAGGAACTGCGCTGACAGGATCGACGCCGAGTCGAGTGCAGCACCTACAGTTGTCGCCGTGATCGACGATCGGTTCCCGGCATGACGAATCCGCCATCGCTCACCCGTCGACTCGGGCTGTTCGACGCCATCGCCATCGGTGTCGGTTCGATGGTCGGAGCCGGGGTGTTCGCGGCGTTCGCCCCCGCATCGGCCGTCGCGGGCACGGGTCTGCTGATCGGTCTCGCCATCGCCGCGGTCGTCGCCTTCTGCAACGCCACCTCGTCGGCTCAGCTCGCCGCGCAGTATCCGACGTCGGGCGGCACGTACGTCTACGGCCGTAAGCGGCTCGGCGAGTGGCCCGGCTTTCTGGCCGGGTGGAGCTTCGTCATCGGCAAAACCGCCAGTTCCGCAGCCATGGCGCTGGTGTTCGCGGCCTACGTCGCACCTGCCGGGTACACGAAAGTCGTTGCTGTTCTTGCCATCGTTGCGTTGACTGCAGTGAACTACTTCGGCATCACCCGTACGGCCGTGCTGACGAAGATTCTGGTCGCCGCCGTGCTCACCGTGCTCGTCGTGGGTGTCGTCCTGGGACTGACGGGCTCGATCGAGCCGAACGTCGCCGGGCTCGGCTCGTTCACCGACAGTGGGTGGTACGGAATTCTGCAGTCGGCCGGCCTGTTGTTCTTCGCCTTCGCCGGCTACGCGCGCATTGCCACCCTGGGTGAGGAGGTCGTACGGCCCGAGCGCACCATTCCGCGCGCCATCGTCTCCGCCCTGGGTATCGCACTACTGGTCTATGCGGTGATTGCACTGACCCTGTTGTCGGTACTGGGCTCCGACTCACTGGCGTCGTCGTCGGCTCCTCTGGTCGATCTGGTTGTGGCATCCGGACATTCGTGGGCGTCGCCGCTGATGCGCATCGGCGCGGCGCTGGCTGCGCTGGGAGCTCTCCTCGCGCTGATCGCGGGCATCGGCCGCACGTCGCTGGCAATGGCCCGCCACGACGACCTGCCGTCGTATCTGACCGCGGTCCATCCCCGCTACTCGGTTCCGCATCGCGCCGAGATCACTCTGGCAGTGATCGTCTGCGTCCTCGTTCTCGTCGTCGATCTGAGGAACGCCATCGGTTTCTCGTCGTTCGGGGTGTTGCTGTACTACCTGGTTGCGAACCTGAGCGCCCATACCCAGGACACCGAGAACCGGCGGTACCCCAAGGTTCTGCAGATCGTCGGCAGTATCGGATGCGTCGTCCTGATTGCCACGCTGCCCGCCACCTCCATTGCCGTCGGAACCGTCGTGGTCGTGCTCGGTGTCGCCTATCGGCTTGTTCGGGTTCGACAACTGTTCACTTGACGACTGATTCGACAAACGTCAATATAGACGAATGTCGAATCAAGACCGGTCGTCCCTCGACGGTGACTGCTGCTCGCCGCTGATCCGCGAACCCCTGAACGCGGATTGGGCCGGAGATCTCGCCCGCATGTTCAAAGCACTGGGAGATCCCGTCCGGCTGCGGCTGCTCAGCCTCGTTGCCAGCCATGCAGGCGGCGAAGCGTGTGTCTGCGATATTTCCCCCGCATTCGACTTGTCGCAGCCCACCATCTCCCATCACCTCAAGGTGTTGCGCGAGGCAGGGCTGCTCGACTGCGAACGACGCGGTACCTGGGTCTACTACTCGGTGATTCCCGCTGCACTGCAACAACTGTCGGCAGTGCTCAACGCTGCGGAGTCCACGGAGGTCATGGCATGAGTACGACGACCGATACTGCCGTAGTCGGCAAGCTCTCCACCCTCGACCGGTTCCTACCCGTGTGGATCGGCGTCGCCATGGTTGTGGGCCTGCTCCTGGGACGCATGATCCCCGGAATGGACGACGCGCTGTCCACCATCTCCATCGACGGCGTCTCGCTCCCCATCGCCATCGGACTGCTGATCATGATGTATCCGGTGCTGGCCAAGGTCCGCTATGACCGCCTCGACACCGTCACCGGAGACAAGCGCCTACTGATCGGATCGCTGGTCCTCAACTGGATCCTCGGTCCGGCCCTGATGTTCGCTCTCGCATGGCTTTTCCTGCCGGATCTACCCGAGTACCGCACCGGGCTCATCATCGTCGGTCTGGCCCGATGCATCGCGATGGTCATCATCTGGAACGACCTCGCCTGCGGCGACCGGGAAGCCGCCGCGGTTCTGGTGGCGATCAACTCGGTGTTCCAGGTCTTCATGTTCGCCATCCTCGGATGGTTCTACCTCTCCGTCCTGCCCGGCTGGCTCGGGTTGGAACAGACGACCATCGAAGCCTCGCCCTGGCAGATCGCGAAATCGGTGCTGATCTTCCTCGGAATCCCGCTGATTGCGGGATTCGCCTCGCGCTTCTTCGGTGAACGCGCCAAGGGCCGCGAGTGGTACGAGGAGAAGTTCATCCCCAGGATTGCCCCGTGGGCGCTCTACGGCCTGCTGTTCACCATCGTCATTCTCTTTGCGCTGCAGGGCGATCAGATCACGTCACAGCCCTTCGACGTGGTGCGTATCGCGCTGCCACTGCTGGTGTACTTCGCGGTGATGTGGGGCGGCGGCTACGCCCTCGGTGCCGCGATGGGTCTGGGCTACGAGCGCACCACCACCCTCGCGTTCACCGCGGCAGGCAACAACTTCGAGCTTGCGATCGCCGTCGCCATCGCGACGTACGGCGCGACATCCGGGCAGGCACTCGCCGGAGTCGTCGGACCACTCATCGAGGTGCCGGTACTGGTCGGCCTCGTCTACGTCTCACTCGCACTGCGTAAACGCTTCGCCCCCAGTACGTCCGCGAACACAGTGACAAAGGAGTCCTGATGTCCGACACCCCCAGCGTGCTCTTCGTCTGCGTCCACAACGCGGGCCGATCTCAGATGGCCGCCGGTTTTCTGGCCCACCTCGCCGGCGACACCGTCGAAGTGCGTTCCGCCGGTAGCGCGCCCGCGGAGACGATCAACTCCGCAGCGGTCGAGGCCATGGCCGAGGTCGGCATCGACATCTCGTCGCAGTCCCCGAAGATTCTGACCTCCGAGGCCGTGGAGACATCCGACGTCGTCATCACCATGGGCTGCGGTGACGCCTGCCCGGTGTTCCCGGGTGTGAGTTACCGCGACTGGGCTCTGGCCGATCCCGCCGGCAAAGGCGTCGAGGCGGTGCGTCCGATTCGTGACGAGATCAAGAGTCGAATCCAAGACTTGATCGCGGAATTGGTTCCAGCGAACCAGAGTTCGGCTTCATGACGACACCCAGCGTGCTGTTCGTCTGCGTCAAGAACGGCGGCAAGTCTCAGATGGCCGCCGGTCTGATGCGCAAGGCGGCGGGCGATTCCGTGGAGGTGCACTCGGCCGGAACGAAACCCGGTGGTGCTGTCAACGCACTGTCGGCCGAGTCTCTTCTCGAAGTCGGCGTCGACCTGTCGGGCGAAGCACCCAAGTCGATCGATCCCGACCTGCTCGTCCGCATGGACTACGTCGTCACCCTCGGCAGCGAGGCACACGTGGAACCAGTGGACGGTCCGACGTTCGAGAACTGGAACACCGACGAGCCGTCCGAGCGCGGTATCGACGGCATCGACCGCATGCGTCTGGTCCGTGACGACATTGCCGCTCGCGTCGAGGAACTCGCATCTCGAATGCGCGGCACCAACGCTTGACTCGAATGAAGTCCGAGGTGGTGGTGATCGGCGGCGGTCAGGCAGGACTGGCCGCCGG
This sequence comes from Rhodococcus sp. 14-2483-1-2, assembly GCF_002259405.1. Taxonomy (GTDB): domain Bacteria; phylum Actinomycetota; class Actinomycetes; order Mycobacteriales; family Mycobacteriaceae; genus Rhodococcoides. The sequence continues at coordinate 577,735 of NZ_NPFW01000007.1, forward strand.
CTACTACCTGCGACGAGCCGGGCTCGACTTCGTCGTTCTCGACGACCAGACGCATGCCGGAGGGTCCTGGCAGGACTACTGGCCGTCGCTGCACCTGTTCTCACCGGCGGAGTACTCGAGACTTCCCGGCTGGCCGATGCCTCCGTGGCACAACGGTTTCCCACCCGCGTCTCATGTGATCGACTACTTGCGAGCGTACGAGAAGAAGTACGAACTGCCGGTGCACCGGCCCGTCCGGGTGACGGCCGTGCATCGGGTCCCGGGCGGCTACCGAGTCGACACCGATGGCGAATCGCACAGTGCCACAGCAGTCGTCAACGCGACGGGAACATGGTCTCGGCCCTTCTGGCCGAGCTACCCGGGCATGCGTGAATTCGGTGGGACCCAACTGCATGCCGCTGACTACCGCACACCGGATCGATTCGTGGGCAAGCGAGTAGGAATCGTCGGGGGCGGAAACTCGGCTGCTCAGATACTTGCCGAGATCTCCACTGTCGCCGATACCTACTGGTACACCAGCCGTGAGCCGAAATTCCTGCCCGACGACGTCGATGGGCGCGTGCTGTTCGATGTCGCCAGCGACCGCGCCCGAGCGCTGGCAGCGGGTGATACCGATACCGGCGGGGTCGCAGTCTTGGGCGACATCGTCATGGTCCCGCCGGTGAAGGAGGCCAGGGATCGCGGAGTCCTGCAGGCCCGGCCGATGTTCACGGCGATCACAGCCGACGGCGTGACGGACGGGCACACGACGGAGAAACTGGATGCGATCGTCTGGTGCACCGGCTTTCGGCCCGCGCTGCGGCACCTGCAGCCGCTGCACCTGCATACCGACGGACCTCGGATCACGTTGGAAGACAATCCTATTCACGGCGAGTCGACCCTGATGTTCCTGGGGTACGGCGACTGGACCGGACCGGCATCGGCAACGCTCATCGGCGTCGGCCGTACCGCACGCGCAGCAGTGAGCACTCTCGCTCGACGAGGAAAGGTAGATCAGTCATGAACGAATACCCCGTAGTAGTGATCGGCGCAGGACCCATCGGTCTTGCCGCCGCAGCGCATCTGACCGAAACCGGCTCTGCCGTGGTCGTTCTCGAACGCGGGCCGTCCGCAGGCTCGGCAGTGTCCGAGTGGAATCACGTGCGATTGTTCTCCCCGTGGTCCGAGGTCGTCGACCCCGCTGCGGCCCGGTTGCTCGAGCCCACCGGCTGGACTGCACCGGACGGTGACACCTATGCCACCGGTCGCGAATGGGTGGAGCGGTACCTCGCACCCCTCGCCGCCGTTCTCGGCGACGCCGTCCGAGTCGATTCCGAGGTGGTCGGTGTAGCCCGCCGCGGACGCGACCGCGTCGTCGACGCCGGCCGCGACACCGCGCCGCTGTCCGTGCACATCCGGCATTCCGACGGCAGCGAGGAACGTGTTCTCGCCCGCGCGGTCGTCGACGCGTCGGGCACCTGGGGATCACCGAATCCACTGGGCAGCGAGGGACTTCCGGCCATCGGCGAGAAGGCCGCTGCGGACCGGATCGACTACCGGGTCCCCGATCTGACCGATCCGGCCATTCGCGCCCAGTTCGCGGGCAAGCACACCGTCATCGCCGGCAGTGGACACTCCGCCTTGACCGCCATCATCACCTTCGCCGAACTCGCCGCGGAGGAACCAGGAACGACGCTCACCTGGGCCGTCCGCCGAGGAGCCACCGCCGATGTGTTCGGCGGCGGCGACGCCGACGAGCTGGCTGCTCGCGGCGCACTCGGCCAACGCGCCAAGAAGGCAGTCGACGACGGCTTCCTCACCGTGCAATCAGGATTCCGCACCGAAACCGTTGCGGTCGAACGTGATCGGATGACCCTCGTCGGCGACACCGGCGCTCGCATCGGAAACGTCGATCGCGTGGTCGCGCTCACCGGCTTCCGGCCGGATCTGTCGTGGCTGTCCGAGGTTCGCCTCGATCTCGATCCCACCCTGGAGGCACCCAAGTTCGTCGCAGAGTTGGTGGACCCCAACATGCATTCGTGTGGATCGGTGTCACCGCACGGAGTCGAAGAACTGACCCAACCGGAGCCCGGCTTCTACCTGGTGGGCATGAAGAGCTACGGCCGCGCGCCGACGTTCCTCGCGATGACCGGATGCGAGCAGGTTCGCAGCATCGCAGCCGAACTCGCAGGCGACCACGAGGGCGCACGAAAGGTCGAGCTGACGCTGCCCGACACCGGTGTCTGCGGCGGCGCGGGCCTGTTCGACGAGCCCGACGCCCCGTCGTCCGGTGGCTGCTGCGGTGCCCCTGCTGCGCCGGAGTTGATCACTCTCGGGTCGCCGTCGAGCAAGTAGCGAACAGGTGACCTGACTGTTAGCCGAAGGCCTGATACCCCAGCCATCCGGAGAGACCGAGCCCCAGAATTCCGACCGCAATACGCAGAACAATCGGCGAGATCACCTTGACCGTCGGCGGCCCGCAGGCACCGCCGACGAAGCAGCCGATCGCCAGGGCAAGCGCGGCCCACCAGTGCACCTGGCCGGAGAACGAGAAGATGATGGCGGCAATGAGATTGGCGATGCCGAGGAAGAAACTCTTCAGAACGCTTGCGCGCCAAAATGTATCCGAGGTGCAGATCAGCGCCAGCGCGAGGAAGATGACACCGGCCCCGGCACCGAAGTAGCCACCGTAGATCGCGACCGCGAACAGCGCCAACGGATAGAGCGTCGGAAACTGTCTGCCGCCGGACAGCTTTCGGATACGCGGCTGCAGCAGTAGCGCGATGGCTGCCATCGCCACCAGGAACGGTACGACCACCTCGAACGAACCGTCCGGCGTAGTGAGCAACAGAATCGCACCGGTGGTACCGCCCAGCGCGGAGTAGATCGCATAGCGAACCAGCTGCTTGCCGTCCTTGGCGAGCTCGGCCGAGGAACTCGCCGTCGCCCCGACACCGGCCGCGACCAACGCGACCGTGTTCGTCACGTTCGCAGACACCGCAGGCAAACCCACCGCAAGCAGAGCAGGATAGGACACCAGCGACGCGAGCCCGGTGACGAACCCGATGAGCCCGGCGAAGAACCCGGCCACCACCAGAAGTCCGAAATCGAGCACAGTCACCGAACAAAGCTACCGCGCCTAACGATCCGCCCGGCACCGCAGGGCTTACTCGACGGGGTTCGCCATCTCCTGCAGCAACCGGCTCGTCATGCGCACTGCCTGGTCTCCGCCGTCCGCGTCCTCGATGTACACCGCGAATGCAACGTCACCACTGGTGGCGAGCACAAAGCGATCGTCGCCACTTTCCCCGGCGAATCCCTGCACACCGTCGAAGGTGTCGAGACCGCTACTGCTCGACGAGTCGGCGAGTATGCCGCGCAACCGGTTTGCCGCATCCGACCCGATTGCCTCGGACTCCCGATTTGCGACGGCGGCCTGACCGGCGACGATCGTCGGAGTCGGAGCGCTGCCGCGAGAGATCGCGGCCGCCATCTGCGCGAGTCCGAACGGAGTCACCGTCGCCTCGTCGGCGGAGGCGGTGGACACCGTCCTGATGCCGTCGATCGCGCTGCGACTGTCGGCGGGAGTTCCTGTGTAGGCGTCGAGTCCGGGCATCGAGTAGTTGATACCGAGACCCAACCTCGCAGCTGCATCTTCGGCGCTGTCGTCACCGCGATCGGACTGCACGGCCCGGACGAGTTCCGACGCGGTGCCGGCCGGGTAGGAGCCCCCGAAGACGACGTCGCCCTGCTCGTTCGCGTAACTGTTCTGTGCCGCAGCGAGAATCGCGCCGGTCGAGGTGGACAGGGCGACGATCGACGCCGACGACCCCGCCATGACGACCGCGTTCTCGGCTGCGAGTTGAACTCGCGGATCGAGCGTCGCGTGCAGGTCAGGACCGGCGGGTCCCTGGAAGCCGACACGGCGTTCGCCGGTTCCGTCGGCGGTGTAGGTGTCGACGGCCCAGCCTGCGGTGGCGTCGCGTCCTTCCTGCCAGGCGCTTCGCAACGAGTCGAGCACGGGTGAGGTGATCCGACGGTCGTCGACGATGAGCTTGGGTTGCGGAGAAACGACCACGCCCGGCACGGCGCGGAGGTCGTCTTCGAGGACGGCGAAATCGTCGTCGCGCAAGGTCACTGCGGTGATCGGTGCACCGCCGGCCGAATCGAGTTCGGCCAGCATCGATTCGGAGGTGATCAGCGGTGCGACGACGTCGATGACGTCTGCGAGTTGCGCAGTGGATGCCGCCGGATCGCTCGTCTGTGCCGGGTCGAGGGAGATGGCGTTGATGGTGCGTTCGCTCATCAGCACGTTGTTCGCGGCGTCGAAGATCAGCGGCGGAGCGGCGTCGGTCCTGGTGTATCGGACCGACCCTCCCGAGGTGAGGTCGGGGACGAGGGTGGCCGGATCCCACGCGATCCGCCAGCCGACACTGAGCTTCTTGGTCGAGCCCTGAGCGCTGTACTTCCAGTCCTTGCCCTCACCGAAATTCCATGCGGACGCGAGAGTGAAGTAGCCGCTCTCGTCGGAGAGGTCCATGTACTGGGTCAGGTCGAAATCGCCGGTGGACGTGCCCTCGGCCGACAAGCCGTCGAACATCTGGTTCAGTGCGGCCGTCGCGGCGTTCGGGTAGGTCGTCAGCGCGGCAGCGGCAGCGACGTCTCGGTTGTCCAGGGCATCGACGAACTTCGAGACCAGCACCTCGGCCTCGCTCGGTGGGCGATCAACCATCCAGAACACTGCCGAGACCGTCAACGTCGCCGATGCTGCAACGGCGACGAGGTAGCGACCGCGGACCTTGCGCGGGCCACGACGGGCACGACTCATAGAACTCATTAGTCACAATATTCACTGTAGTCACACGAGTAACAAGCACGGGATTCATACGAGCCGGTCACGATTGGGATACGCCCCGGTCGGTTTCGGCCTCTACTAGCGCAGAAAACGACCCGCAGCCTCGACGGCAGGCGTCGAACTGCCCGCATCGTTCACGAACACCGCGAACGCGAGATCACCGGAGATACCGACGAACCAGCCGTGGGCTCCTTCGTTGTTCGCGCCGAATTCGGCGGTGCCGGTCTTGCCGAGCAGCCCGGGGATGTCATTGAGCGACGTCGCGGTACCGCCGGTGATCGTCTCGCGCATCATGGTCTTGATCTGCTCGGTGACCTGCGGGTCCACCGCTGCCGGCTGCATGCTTCCCACTCCGGGCTCACCGGCGACGACCGTCGGTGGGCGCAATCCGTTGTTGGCGATCGACGACGCGACCAGTGCCATTCCGAACGGCGACGCGGTCACCTGCCCCTGGCCGATGGCGGATTCGACCCGCTGCGCCGGGGTGTCGGCCGAGGGCACCGAACCGGTGACGGTCGTCAGACCGGGGGTGACATAGTCGACGCCGAGGCCGTACTGCGCGGCCGCGTCGGTCAGTCCGTTCGGCGGGAGTGCCACACCGAGGCGACCCATCGTCGTGTTGCAGGACTTGGCGAAGGCGGTGTGCAGCGGCACGTCGCCGAGATCGAAATTGTCGTCGTTCGGGATCTGCCTGCCCTCGATGTTCTCGGTCGCCGGGCACGGCAGCACGGTATCGGGAGTGACGGCACCGGACTGCAGTGCAGCCGAGGTGGTCACCGTCTTGAACGTCGACCCCGGCGGATACAGGCCGGTGAGAGCGATCGGGCCCTCGGCATCCGCGGCGGAATTCTGCGCCACGGCGAGAACCGCCCCCGTCGACGGCCGAAGCGCAACGATGGCCGACTGCTGCGGCAGCGACGCGAGCGCATTCTCGGCTTTGAGCTGCAGTGCCGAATCCAGGGTGGTCGCGATGTCGTCTCCGGTTCCGGCGTCGCGGCCGGCAAGCGGGGTGATGGAGCCGTCCGCTGCAACGGCCTGCACAGCCCATCCCCGATTGGCTGCCTGCTCCTGCTCCCACAGAGTCGTCAGGTCGTTGAGGACCGGCGAAACGAGGTTCCGGTCGGTGGCGAGCAGCCGCATCTGCGGAGCCAGCGTGACGCCGGGGACGGTCGCGAGCTGAGCACCGATGGGATCGATGTCCGCCTGACGAAGCAACACGATGGTCGCCGAGTTACCCTGCGCTGCAGCGACAGTCGATGTGACGTAGTCGGCCGTGATACCCGGGACGACGGATCCGACGAGGTTCGCGACAGCCACGGGATCGGCCGTCGCATCGGCGTTCACAAGGGTGACCACCTGCTGCGACATCAGCTCGACGCCGTTTCCGTCGAAGATGCGCGGCGCGACGAGCGCGTCGGTAGGAGTGAAACGCACCGACGAGTCGGCCGTCAGGCCCGGCACCAACATCGCCGGATCCCAGGTGATCTTCCAGCCCTGCTCGGTTTCCGCCGCTGTCGCAGAGGTGGTGTAGTTCCACTCCTTCGGCTCGCCGTCGGGTTCGGCGGTGCCGTCGGTGGTCGTCGAGAAGCGCCAGCCGGCATTCAATGTGAACGTGCCCGCATCCTCGTTGGCGTCGACTGCCTCGAAATCGGGAGTTGCCGTGACCGTACCGCCGGCCGAAAGCCCGTCGTACAGCCCGGTGAGCGCCGCCGTCGCGCCGGCCGGATCGGTGGTCAACGCGGCAGCCTGATCGATATTCGCGCTGTTGACCGCGTCCGCGAACTGCTCGGCGACGGTCTGCGGCTGATCGGGCCCACTCTGACCACAGGCGGCGAGCACCAATGCCAGTACGGACACGATTGCGGCCAGAGTCGTCGGTCTTGTCGAAGTGCGCACGGGATCGATCATGCCCCAGAGCGTCCGCGAAACACCGGTGGCGCGATCCCCGGATGAGGTGTAATCATGTAATCAGTCTTACAAACACCCACGAGGGAGCTCACATGAAACCCAACGGACGCTCGTTCGGTCGCCCCGGCGGCTGGCAGCACGCAGACATTCCGGACGCCACCGACGCCGCCGAGTGGTTCGGTGGCCGACTCCCGGACACCTGGTTCGACGGTGCCGCCTCGGTCGAGGTCGACCGAGAGGAGATCGTCGTCGTCGGGACATTGCCCGTGGAGCAGGACAGTTCACCCGCAGCCAACGAGGGCCGCATCGCGCGATTCCGGGAAACGACCCGCGGCGACCGCATGCAGATCGCCGACGAGGCCGAGAAGCGATACGGACGCAAGGTCGCCTGGGGAGTGAGAACCGGATCCGACGTGGTCCTGTTCACCCACCTCGCAGTACCGGTCATGACGCGCCTGCGTCAGCCCGAGCGTCGCGTCCTGGACACCCTCGTCGACGCCGGCGTCGCTCGTTCCAGGGCCGACGCCCTGGCCTGGGCTGTGAAGCTCGTCGGCGAGCACACCCAGGAGTGGCTGGACGAACTGCGGGGCGCCATGACGACGGTCGACGAGCTACGCAAGAAGGGCCCGTCGGTTTAATTCGCTTGCGTACTCGTCGGGTTCGGGGTTAGCGTGGCCTTCGCCTTGTCGCCCACAGATTCGGAGAGGCCATTGCTCTTCCAGAGGTTCTAGACGCCTGCAGATCCATCGCACGCACACCTTTGGAGCAACCATGCCTCATTCGTCATCACTGTCCATCTCGAACCTGAGCTTCACATGGCCGGACGGCGACCCCGTGTTCGACGCCATGTCGGCCATCTTCCCCAGCGGCTCAACAGGTCTCATCGGTTCCAACGGTGCGGGAAAGTCGACGCTCCTGCGATTGCTCGCCGGGGAATTGACACCACAACTCGGTTCCATCTCGATACCGGGCGTACTCGGCTACCTGCGCCAGGACGTCGCACTGGACCCCGACCTGCCCGTCGATCGGGTACTGGCCATCGATTCGGTGCGAAAAGCATTGCATCGCATAGAATCCGGATCCTCCACCGAGGACGACTTCGCAATCGTCGGGTCGGCGTGGGACGTCGAGGAGCGCGCTCTGGCACTGCTGGACAAGCTCGGCCTGGGCAGCATCGTCGGCTCCCTGGACGATCTGGATCGCCGCGTCGGCACCCTGTCGGGCGGCGAGACGATACTGCTCGCTCTCACCGCACAACTGCTCGCCCAACCCGACGTACTGCTGCTCGACGAACCGACCAACAACCTCGATCACGCTGCGCGAGAACGCTTGTACACGGCAGTCGACGGCTACGCGGGTGTGCTGATCGTGTGCACTCACGATCTCGAGCTGCTCGAACGCGTCGACTCCATCGCCGAGGTGCGGGCCGAGCGCAGCGGAGTCTCGCGGCTGCGCATGTTCGGCGGCAACTATCAGCACTATCGCTCGGTCGTCGACGCGGAACAGGAAGCCGCACGGGCGACCGTCCGTGATGCCAAGAACGACGTCCGCAAGCAGGAACGCGAACTGATCGACACCCGAATCAAACTCGACAGACGCCAGCGATTCGGGAAGAAGATGGAAGAGCAGAAGCGTGTACCGCCGATCCTCGCGGGCCGACGCAAGCGGGCTGCCCAGGAATCGGCAGGCAAACTTCGCGGGACGCAGAGCGACCGCGTCGACGACGCCCGATCGTCACTGTCGGCCGCCGAGGATCTCCTGCGCGACGACCGCGAGATACGCGTCGACCTCCCGGCGACGAAAGTTCATGCGGGACAGGTGGTTCTCGAACAACCCGAGCTCAGCATCGTCGGTCCCGAGCGCATCGCGCTGATCGGACCGAACGGGAGCGGCAAGACCACCCTGTTGCGGGCTCTGGACGCCACCGGGGCAGAGGTGCCGTGGAAGTATCTGCCGCAGCGGTTGGACGTCTTCGACGAATCCCGCACCGTCGCCGAGAACGTATCCGATGTCGCCCCACAGGCCACCGCCGAACAGATCCGAGGCCAACTCGCCCGCTTCCTGTTCCGCGGATCCGACGCCGACGCCGTCGTCGCAACCCTCTCCGGTGGCGAACGACTGCGGGCCGCACTGGCACGAATTCTGCTGGCGGAGCCGGCTCCGAAACTACTGATGCTCGACGAGCCGACCAACAACCTCGACATCACCAGCCGACAACACCTCATCGACGCCCTCGGAAAATTCGAGGGTGCGCTGATCATCGCAAGCCACGATCGACCGTTCCTCGACGCCATAGCGCCCACCCGCACCATCGACCTCACCCCGACCGCCGAGCCTCCCGAGTCCGCCGAAGAAGCGCCCGCCCGTAGGGAGTCAATGTGACGTTCAGTGGCCTTTGTGGGGGTCAATGTCACGTTGAGTGGACTTCAAAGGCAAGAATCGCGGGGTGGAGTACGCCTCGAATGCAGACGATGGAACACGGATCGCGTACACGGTGGTGGGGTCCGGGCCGCCGTTGTTGATGGTGCACGGCAGTTTTCTCACGCACACGATCTGGCGGACGTTCGGCTATGTGAAGGCGCTGCGCGGCAGTCGGCGGTTGATTCTGATCGACAGTCGTGGGCACGGCCGCAGCGAGAAGCCCCATTCTCCCGACGCCTATGCGATGGGCACTATCGTCGGCGATCTGACGGCGGTGCTCGATGCGGTGGGGGTCGATACCGTCGATTACCTCGGGTACTCGTTCGGGGCTCGGGCCGGGTTGGCGTTGACGGCTGCCGCTCCCGAGCGAGTGCGATCACTGGCCGTCGGCGGCGGTAGTCACGGCGCTCAGGCAGGCGCGTTCGATCGCCTGTTCTTCCCCGGATGCGCCGATGTGTTGGAGCAGCGCGGCATGGACGGATTTCTCGAGGTCTGGACCAGCCACCGCATGTTCCCGATCGATGCGGGTACCCGAGCGGTGTTCTCCGCCAACGATGCCCAGGCCATGGCCGCGTACATCCGAGCATCCGACGCCGATCCCGGCCTACCGGACGAGGCGTTGCAACGATTCACCCAACCGTCGCTGTTCTACGTCGGCAGTCAGGACGGCACCAGGCTCAACGACACCCGAGCTGCCGCAGCGCTGGTACCGAACTCCGAGCTGCATGTCATCCGCGGATTCGACCACGCGACAACGATGGCGGCGTCCACTGAAGTGCTCGGCGTCCTCGAACGGTTCTGGGACAGGTGACGTCAGCGCCCACAATTCGCCTCGAGAATCGGAATCCCGCCTCACGCAGCACATAGTGGACAGCCACATCACCTCTTCAGCGCAGGAAACTGGTCGTCGCGCCACTCGGTCTCCAGCGGTCCGACGGCCGCATCCTCACGAGCACGCAGTTCCACTCGACGGATCTTGCCGGAGATCGTTTTCGGTAGCTCGAAGAACTCGATTCGGCGCACACGCAGGAACGGTGCCAGGTGCTCGCGGGCGTACTTGAGGATCTCGAATGCAGTGTCCTCGTTGGGTTCCCAGCCCGACGCCAGCGCCACGTATGCCTTCGGAACGGCCAGTCGCGTCTCGTCCGGGGCCGGCACCACCGCGGCCTCGGCAACGGCGGGGTGTTCGATGAGCACGCTTTCGAGCTCGAACGGGGAGATCTTGTAATCCGAGGCCTTGAACACGTCGTCGGTGCGGCCGACGTAGGTGATGTAGCCCTCGGAGTCCCGTGATGCCACGTCGCCGGTGTGGTAGTACCCGTCGGCCATCACGGCGGCGTTGCGTTCGGGGTCACCGAGGTAGCCGGTCATCAGGTTGAACGGCTTCTGGGCCAGGTCGAGGCAGATTTCGCCCTCGTCGGCGAGTTCGCCGGTGGTGGGGTCGACGATCACCACCGGAACGCCCGGCAGCGGCCTCCCCATCGAGCCGGACTTGAGTACCGCGCCCGGCGTATTGGCAACCAGCGCAGTGGTTTCCGTCTGACCGAACCCGTCGCGGATGTTCAGGCCCCACTCCTGTTGGACCCGCGAGATCACCTCGGGGTTGAGCGGCTCACCGGCTCCGATGGCCTCGCGTAGCGAACCACCGCCGCCGGCGAGATCGGCTTGAATCAGCATGCGCCACACCGTCGGCGGCGCACAGAACGTCGTCACCTCGGCCCGTCGGATCTGTTCGAGCAACGCTTTCGCGTCGAATCTGCCGTAGTTGTAGATGAAGATGGTCGCCTCGGCGATCCACGGGGCGAAGAAGCAACTCCACGCGTGCTTGGCCCACCCGGGCGAGCTGATGTTCAGGTGTACGTCGCCCGGGCGCAGCCCGAGGAAGTACATGGTGCTCAGATGCCCTACGGGATAGGAGATCTGAGTGTGCTCGACGAGCTTGGGCTTGCTGGTGGTACCGGAGGTGAAGTACATGAGAAGGCGGTCGGTGGGAGCCGTCACGGACTCGAACGGTACGGCCTCGACGGAGCGAGCCTCGGCATAGTCCACCCAACCATCACACGCGGACGTGGCGATACGCAGGTAGTCACCGGGGACGTCGTCGAATTTGCCGGTGTCCGAGGGGTTCACGATCACTGCGCGTGCATTGCCGCGTACGACGCGATCGGTCAGATCTGCGGATCCGATGGCAGTGGTGGTCGGCATCAGGACCGCGCCCAGCTTCATCACCGCGAGCATCGCTTCCCACAGCTCCACCTGGTTGCCGAGCATCAGGATCACCGAGTCGCCGCGGCCGATTCCCTGCTGCTCGAGCCAGCGGGCAACCTGGTCGGAGCGACGAGCGATGTCGTCGAAGCTGTACTTGGCCTCGCTGCCGTCCTCCTCGACTATCCACAGCGCGGTGCCATCGTTGCCTCGCGCGATCGCATCGAACCAATCGATCGCCCAGTTGAACGTCTCACCGAACGACGGCCATTCGAAAGATGCCACTGCACGGTCGTACTCGCCGTAGGCGTCGAGTAGTAGATCGCGTGCATTCTTGAATGCCGTGTGTGCCGATTCGGCCATGTTTCCTCCTGCGCGTGTGATGCCCATCACCACCAAGCTAGGGGACGCGCACGGCCTCTCGCTACCCCCGAACGGGGGTGCGACGTCGGCTACCCTCGGTCACCGTGGCCATCGGATACTTCGCGATCGCATGTGCTCTGGGGATAGTCCACGCCGCGTTTTCCGGCTATTGGGCCGCAGGTGGGCGGTGGATGCTCAGCTCCGTCGGTTCCTTCGCAACAGAATGGGTCGACACCGAACCGCAGACCGCGAAGACGGCACTGCTGGCACTTGCGCTGGTCAAACTCGGCGCGGCAATTCTTCCCGCTCTCGCGTACATGAACCGGCCGCGCCTGGCAGCACAGAACCGGACCCGGCTGCCGTCGTCGATCCTCGGCATATCCTGGCCCGGCGCTGTGCTGCTGATCCTGTGGGGCGGAGCGTCGTTCGTCGGCGCGGTGATCGGCCTGATCGCCTCGGACGAGAACCGAAGCGTCAAGTACGGGCACCTGTTCTTCGACGGCATCTTCCTGCTCTGGGGTGCCGCACTTCTGACGGCACTGATCCTCTCCCGGAAAGCCCCGTACCGACCGCGCTAGATGCGCTCTCCCGTCTCGGGGTGGAAGAGGTGGATCGCACCGTCGAGGCGCTTCAGGCCGATACTTTCACCGATCCTAGCCGGAGCACGCACTGTCGAACGCGCAACCAACGACACCGGTCCCCCGTCGAGTCCCTTGACCTTCGGGTCGTCGAGGTGCGCGTAGACGTAGGACTCGCTGCCCAACTCCTCGATGAGATCGACCTTGCCCTCGAAGCCCTCGCCGCCGCCGTGGACGATGCCGAGGTTCTCGGGCCGCATTCCGATGGTGACCTCGTCGATACCCAGGCTCGCGAGCTTGGTCAGCTCGTCGCGCTCGAGCGGGAGCAGGAACTTACCGATCTGGACGCCACCGGAGCCGATGGGTACCGTCATCAGGTTCATTGCCGGAGACCCGATGAATCCTGCGACGAACGCGTTGACAGGATTGTCGTACAGGTCTGTGGGAGAGGCGAACTGCTGCAGCTTGCCGCCGCGCAGCACCGCGACGCGGTCGCCCATCGTCATGGCCTCGACCTGATCGTGGGTGACGTAGACCGTCGTGGTGCCGAGCCTGCGCTGCAACGCCGCGATCTGCGTACGCGTCTGCACCCGCAGCTTGGCGTCGAGGTTGGACAGCGGCTCGTCCATGCAGAACACCTGCGGCTCACGAACGATGGCCCGGCCCATGGCAACTCGCTGACGCTGGCCGCCCGAGAGCTTACCGGGCTTGCGGTCGAGGTACTCCGTGAGATCGAGCAGACGGGCCGCTTCCGCGACGCGCGCCTGACGCTTCTCGAGGCTCACTCCGCGCATCTTGAGCGCGAAGCCCATGTTCTCCCCGACGGTCTTGTTGGGGTAGAGCGCATAGTTCTGGAAGACCATGGCGATGTCGCGGTCCTTGGACGGAACGCCCACCATGTTCTTGCCGCCGATTTCGATTGCGCCACCGTCGATCTCCTCGAGACCGGCGAGCATGCGCAGGGCGGTGGACTTGCCGGAGCCGGACGGTCCGACCAGGACGACGAACTCGCCGTCCTCGATCTCGAGGTCGAGGGAATCGACGGCGAGCGAATCGGCACCTTCGTAGACGCAGGATGCCTTCTTGTACGTGATTGCAGCCATGAGACTTTCTCCTATTTGATGGCGCCGAAGGACAGGCCGCGCACGAGCTTGTTCTGCGCGAACCATCCGGCAAGGACGACGGGGAGTGCTGCGAACGTCGCAGCGGCGGACAGCTGGGCCCAGTACAGGCCCTGGCCGGTGATGAATCCGACGAGGTACACCGGAATCGTCTGGGCCTGAACAGCAGTGAGATTGACCGCGAAGAAGAACTCGTTCCACGAGAAGATCACGCAGATCAACGACGTCGCCGCGATACCGGGAGAGACGAGCGGCAGGATCACCTCGCGGACCGACGTCCACAACGACGCACCGTCCATACTGGCGGCTTCGAGCAGTTCCGACGGCACCTCCATGAAGAACGAGCGCATCATCCACACGGCGATCGGCAGATTCATCGCGGTGTAGAGGATCACCAGTGCCCAGATGTTGTCGAGCATGCCGATGTCGCCGACGATGACGTACAGCGGAACGATGACGGCCACGACGGGCAGCATCTTGGTGGAGATGAAGAAGAACAGCACGTCCTGGGTCTTCTTGACCGGCCGCAGTGACAACGCGAACGCTGCCGGAACACCCAGTAGCAGAACGAGAATCGTCGAGACGATCGTCGCGAACGCCGAGTTCAGTAGGGTCGTTCCGATACCACTTTCGAGGACACCCCGGTACTGATCGAGGGTGGGGGTGAAGATCAGCTTCGGCGGGTTGGAGTACGCATCGGCCTCCTGCTTGAAGCCGGTGATCACCATCCAGAGCACCGGGAAGAAGAATGCGATACCGGCCACCCAGGCGACGAAGGACCAGATCGTGCCCGGGCCCCACTTGCTCTTCTTGCGAATTTCCTGCCCGTCGGAGGTCTGCGCGACGGGCTTCTTCTTGCTCGTGGTTGCCGTGCTCATCACGCCGCCTCCTCGTTTGCGCTGAAGCTCTTGAAGATCAATCTCAGCGCCAGAGTGCTGAGGACGATGGTTGCCACCACGGTGACGACGCCCATGGCCGCGGCTTGACCGATGTCGAATCCGAGGAAGGCACGTTGGTAGATGTAGAACGGGAGGTTGGCCGACGCGACTCCCGGTCCACCGGAGGTCATCATGTAGACGGCGTCGAAGGTGTTGACGAGGTAGATGGCACCGAGAACCGTGCCCAGTTCGATGAACCGGCGCAGGTGCGGCAACGTCAGCTCACGGAAGAGCTTGAACGGGCCTGCGCCATCGACGCGTGCGGCCTCGGCGATGTCCTTGGGCATGGACTGCAACCCGGCGAGAATCAGCAGCATCATGAACGGCGTCCACTGCCACACCAGGTTCGTCATGACCGCGGCCAGCGGGAACCGCGAAACCCAGTCGATCTCACCGACTCCGAACGGACTCAGAGCGAAGTTGATCAGACCGAAGACGGGATCGAACATCGTCGTCTTCCAGATCAGCGCACCGGCGACCGGGGTGACGAGGAACGGGGTGATCAGGAGTGTACGGATCAGACTGCGCCCGATGAACTTTCGATCGAGCAGCAGCGCGAGCGCCAGACCGAGGACCACCGAGATGATCACGGTTCCGACGATCATGATCACGGTGTTCATCGCGACCTCGCGGAACTGGCTGTCGCGGAAGACGTCGATGTAGTTGTTCAGGCCGTTGAACTCACGCGAACCCGGACGAACGAGGTTCCAGGACTGCGTCGAGTAGTACAGCGTGAACAGGAACGGGATCTGGGTGACGATGATGGCGAACACCAACGCCGGCAACAGCGGTCCGCGTCGACGCCAGCCCTCGGCCTTGGAGATCGTTCTCGGTCGCGGTACGAACTTCTCCGGTTCGGCCGGAGCCGTCCGTTCTTCGGTGGTGGTCATCCCTGGTCCTCCTGATACGTCTTGCCGACCACTTCGGCGTATTGCTGCGCTTGGTCGAGCGCCTCGTCGACGCTGATCTGTCCGGCGATCGCGGCGCTGATCTGCTGGCTGACCCGGGTACCGAGGTCCTGGAACTCCGGAATGGTCAGGAACTGGACTCCGGTGTACGGAACCGGGTCCACGGTGGGGTTGTTGGGGTCGGCGCTGTCGATGGAGTCGAGGGTCAGCTGACCGTAGGCAGCCGCCGCCTCCGCGTACTCGGGAATCTCGTAGGTCGAGAGACGACTTCCGGGAGGCACACGCTCCCAACCGAGTTCGTTTCCGACCTTGTTCAGGTACTCCTTGCTGGTCATCCACGAGACGAACTTCCACGCCTCGTCGGGAGCCTCGCTGGTCTGGGGAATGCCCAGCGCCCAGGAGTACAGCCAACCGTTGTCGCCCTTGGCCGCCGACGGGGCCTTGGCATAACCGATCTGCCCGACGACGTTGCTCGACGACGGATCCTCGAGTACCGAGACAGCCGAGGTGGCGTCGTACCACATTGCCGTGTTGCCCTGCGAGAGTTGCGTTCCGCACTCACTGAAGCCGCTGGTGGCCGCGCCGGCCTGACCGTGCTCACGCACGGTGTCGACGTAGAACTGGACGGCTTCGCGTACCTCGGGACTGTTCAGCTGGGCATTCCAGTTCTCGTCGTACCAGCGGCCGCCGAACGCGTTGATGACCGTGTCGAGCGGCGCGAGCACCTCACCCCAGCCGGGCTTGCCGCGCAGGCAGATTCCGGACAGGCCGGGGCTGTCGAGCGCGGCCGCGGCGTCTGCCACCTGCTGCCACGTCGGCTCCGCCGGCATCGTGATGCCCGCGGCCTCCATCAGATCCTTGCGGTACATCAGGAACGAGGATTCACCGTAGAACGGCACCGAGTACATGCTGCCCTCGTACGACAGCGATTCCTTCAACGTCGGGATGAAGTCGTCCTCGTCGTACCCCGGCGTGGCGTCCGCGTACTCGGAAAGGTTGGTGAGCCAGCCGTTCTCGGCCCACTGCGGGGTCTCGAAGTTGCTGATCATCACCACGTCGAACTCGCCGCCACCCGTCGCGACCGAGGCCGTGATCTTGGCCCGGGCCTCGTTCTCCGACAGCGACACGAACTTCAGATTGATGCCAGGGTTCTCCGCCTCGAACTCGGGCGCAAGCGAAATGGCGTCGGACATCTGTGAATTCGAGACGATCGCGACGGTGATCGTCGTACCGTCACCGTCACCGCCGAACGAGCCGGCGCCGGCACATCCGGACAGCACCAAGGTCGTCGCGAGTGAGCTCGCGACAACCACTTTCGGTAGAACCCTCACTGAAATACCTTTCCATTGGAGGTCGCCGTTGCCGGAGCTTGCGCAACGAGCCAACGTGCACTTTCGATATCGGTGACCAGGATCGAGGCCAGTCCACCCCGCAACGCACCGAGCAGCGCTTCGTGTTTTCGTTTTCCGCCGGTGACGAGCACGGCCCGATCACAGGCCCTGATGGCGTCGAGCCCCACCGACACGGTTCGGCCGGGGAGCGATCCTCCGGTGTCCTTGCCGTCTGCGTCGTAGAACCGTCCGCCGATCTCACCGACCGCACCGAGGCGACGCAGTTCGTCGAGCACCTCGAGGTCGATGAAGCTGCCCTCGAACAACGTGGTGGACGTGGAAACGGGACCGATGCCGTACATCATCACATCGGCATCGGTCCCGGCCTTGAGGGCACGCGAGATCACGGAATCCTGCTCCAACGCAACCACTGTCGCCTGATCGGCATACAGCGGCGCATTGAGCCTGACGGGTGTCGCCTGCAGGTACGCAGCGCAGCGTCCGAGTGTGTACTCCACACCGGTCTGGTAGTCGGCCGAAGTGATGGAACCGTCGAGTTGCACCACCGCAGCACATTTGGTGGATCTGGTCTTGAGCGAGCTGGCCACCGCAACCGTCTCGGGCCCCCAGGTGAAGCCGAGAACGTCCTGATCCTTGAGGCGACGCGAGAGCAACGTCGCCGCTGCGCGACCCAGCGACCCGTAGCCTGCGTCCGTGCCGTCGATGACGTCCGATACGACGAGTACCTCGGTCAGCCCGTAGCGAGCCTCGAGTTCACGTTCGACGTCGGCGTGGACGGTGCCCTGCAGATCGTCGGGAACGTTGATCTCGATGGTGACGAGACCCTGGGTGCGAGCACGAGCGACCAGCCGTCCCGCCGTCGGGCGCGAGACGCCGAGCTTCACGGCGATCTCGGCCTGCGTCGCGCCTTCGAGGTGATACATGGTGGCGGCGCGCAGCGCCAAGCGGAGGTCCTCTCCCGACCGCGGAGACTTCGACCCCGCTGGACCGGATGACGATCCATCCATGTCGCCTCCCCAAGTTGTGAGCAGATGCTCAGCTCGTGTTCATCTGCTCACTAAGCTAACATTAAGGTGTGATCTACACAACACCCCCTCGCCACCAGCGACCCGTGCCACAGTCCATGCAGGCCAGCGTCCTGACCGGAGTGCAGGAGATACGACTCGAAGAACGGCCCGTCCCCACGCCCGCGCACGACGAGGTCCTCGTGCAGGTCACAGCAGTCGGGGTGTGCGGTTCCGACGCGCACTACTACCGCGAGGGACACATCGGCGACTACGTGGTCGACGGTCCCCTCGTACTCGGACACGAGGCAGCGGGCGTCATCGTGGCCGTGGGCACCGACGTCTCCGACACCCGCATCGGACAGCGAGTGTCCATCGAGCCGCAGCGCCCCGATCCCACCAGCGCTCAGTCTCGCGCCGGCCGCTACAACCTGTGCCCGGCCATGGAGTTCTTCGCGACGCCGCCCATCGACGGAGCGCTCGCGGAGTACGTACTGATCCAATCGACCTTCGCCCACGACGTCCCCGACGACATCTCCGACGAGGCCGCAGCCCTCTTCGAGCCGCTGTCGGTCGGCATCGCATCGGCCCAGAAGGCACGTATCTCCGCGGGATCGAGTGTGCTCATCGCGGGGGCGGGCCCCGTCGGGCTCGTCACCGCTCAGGTCGCGCGCGCATTCGGAGCCACCGAAGTGATCGTCACCGACATCGACGCGTCCCGCCGCGCCAACGCGGCGAAGTTCGGCGCGACTCGCGTCCTCGACCCCACGGCCGAGGACGTGCGCTCCCTGACGGTCGACGCCTTCATCGACGCATCCGGTGCGGCCCGAGCCGTGATCGACGGCATCCACGCGGTACGTCCCGCAGGAACGGTCGTCCTCGTCGGCATGGGCGGATCGGACTACCCGCTGCCGATCTCGCGGATCCAGAACCGAGAATTGCTGCTCACCGGCGTCTTTCGCTACGCCAACACATGGCCGATCGCACGCGCGCTGGTGGCGTCGGGCATGGTGGATCTCGACGCGATGGTGACGGCGCGCTTCGGACTCGAGGGCGTCGAGGATGCATTGAACGCCGACAGGCAACCCGGAAGCATCAAAGCCGTAGTGATCCCAGGACTTTCGAAGGAGACGAACGCATGAAGTTGAACTCGCAGAACCTCGCCGACTTCATCGAGGACGTCGCAGTTCCGACGTACGACCGATCCGAGGTGACGGCGGGCATCGTGCATTTCGGTGTCGGCGGCTTCCACCGTGCCCACCAGGCGATGTACATCGACCGTCTGATGCAGCAGGGGCAGGCGCTCGACTGGGGAATCTGCGGTGTGGGGGTGCTGCCCGGTGACCGTCGAATGAACGACGTCATGCAAGCACAGGACTGCCTGTACACGTTGGCGCTCAAGCATTCCGACGGCACGTGGGACACCCGCGTCATCGGTTCCATCGTCGAGTACCTGTTCGCACCGGACGACGCCGAGGCCGTGATCGAGAAGATGGCCGCCGACACGACGAAGATCGTCTCGCTCACCATCACCGAGGGTGGCTACAACTTCTCCGCGACGACGGGCGAGTTCGACGCGGACAATCCGGCCATCGTCGCCGACCTCGCCGACGGCGCAGTTCCCGCAACGACATTCGGACTGGTCATCGAGGCGTTGGCTCGGCGCAAGGAGCGCGGCATGACCCCGTTCACCATCATGTCCTGCGACAACATCGAGGGCAACGGTCATATGGCGCAGTCGACGTTCACGACGTTCGCGCGCCTGAAGGACCCGGCGTTGGCCGACTGGATCCAAGCCGAAGGCGCGTTCCCCAATTCGATGGTCGATCGCATCACGCCGGTCACGACACCGGAAGTGACCGAGCAGCTTTCGCTTCGATACGCTATCGACGACCAATGGCCCGTCGCGGGCGAGCCGTTCACACAGTGGGTCCTCGAGGACAACTTCACGCTCGGCCGTCCGCCACTGGAAGAGGTGGGCGTGCAGGTGGTCGAGGACGTCACGCCCTACGAGCTGATGAAGCTGCGGTTGCTCAATGCCAGCCATCAGGCGCTCGCGTACTTCGGCTATCTCAGTGGCTATCGCCTCGTCCACGAGGTGTGCCAGGATTCGCTGTTCGCGGACTTCCTGCTCGCCTACATGGACGAGGAAGCAACCCCGACGCTGCAGCCGGTCCCCGGCATCGATCTGACCGATTACAAGCGGACGTTGATCGAGCGGTTCTCCAACCCCGAGATTCGCGATACCGTCGCCCGCCTGTGTGCCGAGTCCTCGGACCGAATTCCCAAGTGGCTCTTGCCTGTCATCCGCAAGAATCTCGAGACCGGCGGTGACATCACCCGCTCCACCGCAGTGGTGGCCAGTTGGGCTCGCTACGCCGAGGCCGTCGACGAGTCCGGCGAGCCCATCGAGATCGTCGACCAGTTGAAGGATTCACTGGTGCCGATCGCGCAGAGTCAGCGTGAGAATCCGACGGCGTTCATTGCCAACCGCGCGGTGTTCGGGGATCTGATCGACAACGAGCGGTTCGTCGCCGAGTACACGAAACAACTGTCGTCTCTGCAGGAGCAGGGAGCACGCGCGACGCTGGAATCGCTCAGGTCGACTCACTGAATCGTTCGGCGTCTCGAACCTGACCGGAGACGATGACGGTATCGCCCGCGCCGATCACCGTGTCGGCCGTGGCGTAGGTGAATCCTTCGCCCTGACGCTTGACCGCGACGACGGTGACACGATGCTTGGTGCGTATCCCGCTTTCGCCCAACTTCTTTCCGATGATGGAGGCGGGCGGAGAAGTCTTGATCATGGCGAAACCGTCGTCGAATTCGATGTAGTCCATCATCCGACCGCGCACCAGGTGGGCGACGCGCTTGCCCATGTCGTGCTCGGGCCGCACCACATGGTGCACGCCGATCTGGGTGAGAATCTTGGCGTGCGCGTTGCTCAGAGCCTTCGCCCAGATCGTCGACATCGACAGATTCACCAGAGCCGATGCGGTGAGCAGGCTGGCTTCGAGATTGGACCCGATGCCCACGACGGCACGGTCGTACTCGTGCACCGACAATTGCCGAAGAGACTCCTCGTCGGTGGTATCGGCCACCACAGCATGCGTCAGACGGTCTGCCACGCGTTGTACTACGGCCTCGTCGCTGTCGATGCCGAGCACCTCGACTCCCTGGCCCATCAGTTCCAGTGCCAGCGACTTGCCGAAGCGGCCGAGCCCGAGAACGACGACGACGTCGGAGGATGGTTTCCTAGCCAATGAACGGCCTTTCCGTGGGGAGCGTGTAACGCCGACCGCGGTCGCGGGCGGCAAGGGCGCTGACCAGAGTGATGGAGCCGATGCGTCCCAGGTACATCAGAACGATCAGGATCACCTGCCCCCACCCGGGCAACTGTGCGGTGATTCCGGTGGACAGGCCTACCGTCGCGAACGCGGAGACGACCTCGAACAGGAGGACGTCGAGGTCGAAGTCCGTGCCTGCCAACAACGCGACGACCGGGAGCATGACCAACGCGACACCGATCAGTGCCACCGTCAACGCCTGACGCTGCACGCGCGCGTCGATCCGACGATCGAACACCGTCACTTCCCGGTCTCCGCGGATCTCGGCCAGGATGACGAATAGAAGGAGCGCGAAGGTGGTGACTTTGATGCCACCCGCCGTGCCGCCGCTGCCGCCGCCGATGAACATCAGGACATCGGTGACCAACAGGGTCGCGTTGTCGACATCGGCGTAGTCGACACTGTTGAATCCTGCGGTTCGAGGCATGACGCCCTGGAACGTCGCGACGAGCATCTTGTCCCAGAAGCCGAATCCACCCAGCGTTCTCGACCACTCGAACAACATCACCACCGTCGGCCCGAGCACCAGAAGAACGCCGGTGACGGTCAAGGTCAGCCGAGTGTGCAGCGACCATCTCTTGCGTGCTCGAACGCCACCGGCACGTGCGCGGAGGTGGCGGGCGATCTCGAAGAGAACCGGAAATCCGATGCCGCCCAACACGACCGCGATCAACAGTGGAATGCAGATCCACGGATCGGTGGCGAACCCGATCATGTTGTCGCTGAACAGGGCGAAGCCGGCGTTGTTGAACGCGGAGACCGCATGAAAGGTCCCCAGCCAGAGTGCGCGCCCGAGAGGCTCGTCGTATCCGAGAAAGAACCGCGCCGCGAGGGCGAGCGCAACGACGCTCTCGATGATCAGACTGGTACGGAACACCCCGACCACGACGCTTCGGACATCGCCCAGACCCGACGTACGAACCTCCGCAGCCGCATTGAGCCTGCCGCGCAGACCTATTCGATCGGCCAGGACCAACCCGACGAGGGACGCGATCGTCATGATCCCGAACCCACCGATCTGGATCAGGCCGAGAATCACGCCCTGCCCGAAACCCGACCAGTACACCGGGGTGTCCACCACGATCAGACCCGTCAGACTGACGGCGGAGGTCGACGTGAACAACGACTGCAGGAACCCGGTCTCGCTGCCGGGAACGGTGGCCGCAGGCAGCGACAGCACGCCCGCACCTATCGCAATGGCGAGCGCGAAGCCTGTGGCCATGACCCGGACCGGCGTCGGCCTGAAGATCGCGGCCCATCGCGATGCCTGGTGAGCGTCTGTCACCCGAGAAACAGTACTGTGCACCTCGCGCAGTGGTGTGGCAAAGCCCGCGGGTCGTTCCGCAAGCTGCACTCCCATGTGCCCCAGGCGGCATCCAACCGCGCAGTGCCTACGGTACGAGACCCACCCAGTGGTGATCTGCACGTCCCCGGGCCGAACTCGCGCAGGGCGGGTAACGTCGAAAACGAGCTGAAAATCTATTGTTCGATCGCGAAGAAAGACACCTTCATGCCGGACGACGCTGTGCGCGAGCGTTCCTCGCACGAGGCGATTTCCTCTGCCCTCGCCGATGTGAGCGCTGTCCGACCGGTATTCCAACCCGTGGTCGAACTCGGCACCGGAACCGTCCTCGGGTACGAGGCTCTGGCGCGGTGGCCCGAGTGGCCCCAATTGGACCTGGATTCCGTGTTTTCGACGGCCGCAGATCTGGGTGTGGTGGATGATCTCGATTGGGCTTGTCGCACAAGCGCGGTCGACGCAGCACTCGCTGCAGGGATGGCACAGGAACTGTGTTTGTTCGTCAACGTGGAACCCCACACCGCAACCGGACCGACCGACGCCGCCAAGCGCGTGTTCGCATCGGCCGAGGGCCGATTCTCCGTGGTGCTCGAGCTGACAGAGAGGTCACTGCTGGCCGATCCCGCAGTGTTGTTGGCCGTGGTTGCCGACGGTCGGCGGGCAGGATGCCGTATTGCTCTCGACGACATCAGCGTGCATCCGGACACGGTGACCATGCTCGAGTTCGTCGCACCGGACATCATCAAGCTCGACCGTTCGTTGGTCCAGCAAGATCCGAATCGAGCGCAGGCGCGCGTGGTCGCCGCGGTACGAGCGCATTCCGAGGCGACCGGGGCGACTGTTCTGGCAGAGGGCATCGAAAATGACGAACACCTCGCCCGCGCTCACTCACTCGGGGCGGTACTGGGCCAGGGCTGGCTGTTCGGAAAGCCCGGTCCGCTGCCCGAGTCGGTGCGGACGGCACCGGGTGCGCTGTCGATTCTGAGCGAACCCGTTTCGAACTCCGGTCTGGTCCCGAACCTGCCATCGGATCTCTTCGAGCTCGTGGCTCCGTCGATCGGAACCAAAGCCTTCATCCGCGCCATCTCCCGCCAGATCGAGGACTACGCCCGCGATACCAACGATTCGCTGGCCCTCATGTCCACCTTCCAGCATTCCCGATGGTTCAGCCCGCCTGTCGCCGAGCAATACGCCTTACTGGCCACCAAGCACCCATTCGTCGCGGCCGTCGGCGTCGGCTTGGGAGGGGCACCTGCGCCGGGTGTGCGCGGAGCAGATCTCGATCCCACGGAGGAGTTCACTCGAGAGTGGACGATCACGGCGGTCGGTCAGCACTATTTCTCGGCGCTCATCGCCCGCGATCTGGGCGACACGGACTGCGCCGACGCGGATCGACGATTCGAGTTCGTGCACACGCACAATCGGCAGCTCGTCGTCGCCGCCGCCAGATCGCTCATGCGCCGCATCATTCCCATGTGACCGGGGCTGGTACCAGCTAGCGCACCACCACCCTCGCCACTGTCCAGGCCCGACCCTGCTCGCTCAACGTGAAGCCCAGTCCCGGACGTGCAGACAGATGCATACGCCCGTCTCGGGTCTCGAGATGCTCGTCGAACAGCGGGTCCAGCCAGTCGAAGTGCTCCACCCACGTCTGCAGTGGATACACCGCCGCGAGGTGCAGATGGATCTCCATGGCGAAGTGCGGGGCGAGTTGCAGATTGTGGTGCTCTGCCAGCGTGGCCAACTTCAGGAATTGCGTGATCCCGCCGATGCGGGGAGCGTCGGGTTGCAGAATGTCGACCGAGCCGGCCTCGATGAGGCGGACGTGCTCGCCGACGCTCGCCAGCATCTCTCCCGTTGCGATCGAGGTATCCAGGCTACGAGCGAGCTGGGCATGCCCCTCGGCGTCGTACGCATCCAGGGGTTCCTCTATCCACACGAGGTCGAATTGCTCCAGGATTCGGCCCATGCGCTGCGCCGTCGGGCGGTCCCACTGCTGATTGGCGTCCACCATCAGCGGGACATCGTCACCGAGGAAATCACGGACCGCGGTGACGCGGGCGATGTCGGTACGCCAATCCGGTTGGCCCACTTTCAGTTTGATGCCGCCGATGCCGTTGGCCAGTGAGATGGCGGCGTTCTCCATGACCTCCTCGATGGGAGTGTGCAGAAAACCACCCGAGGTGTTGTACGTCTGCACCGAATCGCGCGCCGAGCCGATCAGTTTGGCCAGCGGCAACTCCGCCCGCTTGGCTTTGAGATCCCACAGCGCGATGTCGATCGCGGCAATCGCCTGCGTCGCAACACCGCTCCGGCCCACCGACGCTCCGGCCCACACGAGCTTGGTCCAGATCTTGCCGATGTCGTTCGGGTCCTCGCCGATGAGAACTGGGGCGATCTCCTGGGCGTGCGCAAACTGGGCGGGCCCGCCGGCGCGCTTGGAGTATCCGAAACCGATTCCCGCATGCCCCTGTTCGGTACGAATCTCGGCGAACAGGAACACCACCTCGGTCATCGCCTTCTGCCTGCCGGTGAGCACCTTGGCGTCACTGATCGGATTCTTCAGCGGTAACACGATCGAGGACAGCGTGACTTCGGCGATGCGATCGATACTTGCGACGCCGGGAGCCAGTGCCATGATTGCCGCATCGGGGGCAGTGAGGCCGCTTGTCGGTTTTTCTGTGGCGATGGTCATCACGGGCTCCTGGGATCGTCGATTTACTGTGTCTCACAGACTATTTCGACGATCGATGTGGGTCCAACACCATTTATCGACCGATCGATGCCGCCAGAGCATCGATGTTCGACGCGATATCCGCGACACGTCCCACGAACGTATGATGCGTGACGCCCGACGAGTGGGGCGTCATCAGCACATTGTCGAGATCGCGGAACGGCAACACACTCGGTTCTCCCACGCCGTCCGGCCCGGGGTACTGGTACCAGACATCGATTGCGGCAGCAGCAATCTTGCGGGAAGACAACGCGTCGAACAGTGGCTGCTCCTGTACCAAGGGTCCGCGCCCGACATTGACGAGTACCCCGTCGCGACCGAGTCTGCTCAGCTCGTCGGCACCGATCATCCCGCGCGTGTGCTCGTTCAGCGGTGCGGAGACCACAAGAACATCCGCGAAATCGGCGAGCCTCGTCAAATCCGCGGCATCCGAGACCCATTGGAGTCCCTCATCCGGAGCTCGCCCGCTTCCGGTGACCGCAGCACCGGTCGCCCCGTAGGCCTGAAACAGCTGCCAGGTTCGCCTGCCGATGTGTCCGAAGCCGACGAAGCCGATGCGGGCACCGCTCAGCGACAACGGTTGCGGGATGCTCGGGTCGTAGACGGCGGTCGCGAACCGCCCCTCGCGCAGTGCCCGATCCTGTAGCAGAAACTGTCGGCGCAGCATTACCGTTGCTGCCACCACGTACTCGGCAATCGACTGTTCGTGGTGAAAGGTGTTGCACACCTGCACATCGGGGCCCAAACCGGAGCGATCGACGTTGTCCGTTCCGGCACCGGCAACGTGCACCATGCGTAGCTTCGGCGCTGCGGCACCCATGGCCGCGCTGAACTTGCCACCGACGTAGACGTCCGCATCGGCAAGTTCGTCGATGACCCGGCTCTCGTCGAACGGCACGCACCAGATCACCTCGGCATCGACGGGCAGGCCCGCCTCGAACTGCTCCCGATGGGGCAGCACATTTCGATCACCGACCACGATCTTCATCAGCGGACCAGGGCCGGCCGCTTGCTGTCGAACGTCCACCCCTCGATCAGATATTGCATACCGATGGCGTCGTCGCGGGAACCGAGACCTTCCTTCTGGTACAACTCGTGCGCCGCGTCGATCTGCTCGAAGTCGAGTTCGACACCCAGACCCGGCTTGTCGGGCACGGTGAGGTAGCCATCTTCGATCGTGAACGGCTCCTTGGTCACTCGCTGTCCGTCCTGCCAGATCCAGTGCGTGTCGATGGCCGTGATCGTCCCTGGAGCGGCCGCGGCCACGTGGGTGAACATGGCCAGCGAGACGTCGAAGTGGTTGTTGGAGTGCGAACCCCACGTCAGACCCCACGCATCGCACAGCTGCGCGACGCGTACCGAACCGGCCATCGTCCAGAAGTGCGGGTCGGCGAGTGGGATGTCCACCGCACCGGATCGGATGGTGTGGCCCATCTCGCGCCAGTCGGTGGCGATCATGTTTGTCGCGGTCTGCAACCCGGTGGCGCGCTTGAACTCGGTCATCACTTCTCGGCCGGAGAATCCGCCCTCCGGGCCGACGGGGTCTTCGGCGTAGGCCAGGACATCCCGCAGGCCACGACACGTCTCGATCGCGTCCTTCAGCAACCAACCACCGTTGGGATCCAACGTGATTCGAGCCTCGGGGAATCGCTCGGCCAGAGCACGTACCGCGGCGGCCTCCTCGGCGGCGGGCAGCGCACCCCCCTTGAGCTTGAAGTCCTGGAAGCCGTAGCGTGCCTGCGCCGCCTCGGCGAGGCGCACGATCGACTCGGGATCCATGGCCTCCTCGTGCCTGATGCGCATCCAGTCGTCTGCTCCGGCGGCCTCGTCGGCTGCACTGCGGTACGCGAGGTCGGTCTTGGTCCGATCGGCGACGAAGAACAGGTAGCCCAGAGCCTGAACCTTCTCGCGCTGCTGTCCGTCACCCAACAGTGCTGCAACACTGACGCCGAGATGCTGGCCGAGCAGATCCAACAATGCCGATTCCACTGCGGTCACAGCGTGAATCGCGATCCGCAGATCGAAGGTCTGCGCTCCGCGGCCTCCGACATCACGATCCGCGAACGTGCGGCGCATGTCGGCCAGCACAGCGTTGTACCGACCGATGCCCTGGCCCTCGACGAGTACCCGCGCATCCTCGAGAGTCTGCCGAATCGCCTCTCCTCCCGGCACTTCACCGACGCCGATGCGCCCGTCCGAATCGGTGAGCACCACCAGATTGCGGGTGAAGTACGGGGCGTGGGCTCCGCTGAGGTTCAGCAGCATGTCGTCGTGACCCGCGATCGGAATGACACGCATCTCGGCGACGACGGGTGTGCTGGTGTGGACGTTCATGCCCGACCTTTCTCACATACTTCTGGTGACTCGGCTCACAGACGACAGTAGGGCTGTCGATCGATTCCTGTCCAAGACCATCTGCGCATCGACCGATGCAGTAGTGGCATCGGTAACGACACCGAGAGCGCATCGGTCCTGGCAGTGAGATCGATACCGAGACTGAATCAAATGCGACATTTTTAGACTTGGACATGTATCGATCGGCCTTCTACCGTGGTGAGCTATGAGCCAGGTCACGCCTCGGCGTCAGCGTACGTACCGCACCACAGCCTTAGGAGTCACCCCATGACAGCGTCGACGACACAGTCCACCCACCTCACCGGCCGGATGATCATCGCCGGCGTCCCGGTCTTCGGTGGCGGTACGCAGATTCACGGAATCGACCCCAGCACCGGCGCGAACCTCGACCCTGCCTACGGACACGGCGACAATGCCGACGTCGAAAAGGCCTGTGCCGCAGCGGCCGAGGCGTTCGCCGATTACCGGGCCACGTCCTCGGAGACCCGCGCTCAGTTCCTCGAGACCATCGCCGACAACATCGCGGCTCTCGGCGACACGCTGATCGAGCGCGCCGTCGCCGAGTCCGGACTTCCGTTGGCCCGCATCACCGGCGAGGTCGGCCGCACCACCGGCCAACTCCGCCTGTTCGCTTCCGTTCTGCGCGAGGGCAGTTGGAACGGTGCCCGTATCGATCCGGCCCAGCCCGATCGCACGCCACTCCCCCGCGCCGACATCCGCCAGCGGCAGATTCCGTTGGGCCCGGTTGCAGTGTTCGGAGCCAGCAACTTCCCGCTCGCCTTCTCCGTCGCCGGCGGCGACACCGCCTCCGCTCTCGCAGCCGGATGCCCGGTGGTCGTCAAGGCCCACGATGCCCATCCGGGAACGTCCGAACTGGTCGGTCGAGCGATCGCCGATGCGGTGTCTTCCACCGGAATGCCCTCGGGCACATTCTCTCTGCTGTTCGGCTCCGGCCGTGGACTCGGCACCGCTCTGGTGACCGACCCTCGCATCAAGGCAGTCGGCTTCACCGGATCACGCTCGGGTGGAACTGCTCTCGTTGCCGCCGCGGCCGGTCGTCGTGAGCCGATCCCGGTGTACGCCGAGATGAGTTCCATCAACCCGGTGTTCGTCATGGACGGCGCTCTCGCCACCCGCGGAGCCGAGCTCGGCCGCGCCTTCGTCGCATCACTGACGATGGGCTCGGGCCAGTTCTGCACCAACCCCGGTCTCGTCATTGCCGTGGACAGCCCTGGACTGCAGTCCTTCACCGAGGCAGCGACGGCGGCGGTAGAGGAATCCGCCCCCACCACGATGCTGACCCCGAACATCGCCTCCAGCTACGCGGACGGCGTCGCCACGCTGTCCGATGCAGTCACCGTGGTCGCGCGAGGATCCGACTCCGATGCTCCGAACGTCTGCCGCGCAGCGCTGTTCGAGACCGACGCCGATACGTTCCTGACCTCCGAGGACGCACAGGCCGAGGTGTTCGGGGCGTCGAGCCTCATCGTTCGGTGCACCGACGCGCAGCAGGTTCGCGACGTCGCCGCGCTACTCGAAGGTCAGCTCACCGCCACGATTCACGCCGACGAGTCCGATCACACCGAGGCAGGCAAACTGCTCTCGGTTCTCGAACTCAAGGCCGGCCGCATCCTGTTCGACGGATGGCCGACGGGCGTCGAGGTGGGCCACGCAATGGTCCACGGCGGTCCCTTCCCTGCCACCTCCGATTCCCGCACCACCTCGGTCGGATCTCTCGCCATCGACCGCTTCCTGCGTCCCGTTTCTTACCAGGACGTTCCGAAAACATTGCTGCCCACTGCAATTGCCGACGGCAACCCAGAGGGAATCTTTCGCCGCATCGACGGCCAGCTCACCCAAGACTGACTCACCCCACCAAGTTCTCGAGGAGACCACCATGCTCGACGGAGTCCTGTTCTTCCCCGTCACCCCGTTCACCGCCGCCGGTGAGGTCGATTACGACCTGCTGGCCGCGCACATCGCGAAGGGCGTCGATGCCGGACCCGGTGGGGTGTTCATCGCCTGCGGCACCGGCGAATTCCATGCCCTCGAAGGCGAGGAATTCGGCAAGATCGTGCGCACTGCAGTCGACGTCGTGGCGGGCCGTGTGCCGGTGTACGCAGGCGCAGGCGGATCCGTGGCGCAGGCAAAGGCGTTCGCGGCGAGCGCGAAGACCAACGGAGCCGACGGCATCCTGCTGCTACCTCCGTACCTGGTGACGATGCCGCAGGCCGGTCTGGTCAACTACACCAAGGCCGTGGCCGCCGCGTCCGATCTGCCGTTGATCGTCTACAACCGCGGCAATGCCCGTTTCACCGAGGACTCGGCCGTCGAGGTAGCTCAGCTGCCCACCGTCGTCGGGTTCAAGGACGGCACAGGCGATCTCGATCAGGTCGGCCGGATCGTCCGCGCAGTCCTGGATGCACTCGAGCCGTCGGGCAAGCCCTTCCAGTTCTTCAACGGCCTGCCCACCGCAGAGGTCTCACAACAGGCGTACCGGGCCATCGGTGTCACTCTGTACTCCTCGGCCACGTTCGCATTCGCTCCCGAGCTGGCGCTGGCGTTCTACCGGTCTCTGGACAGCGGCAACGAGAAGCTCACTGCTGCACTGCTTCGCGAGTTCTTCCACCCACTGGTGCGTCTACGCGACAAGGTTCCCGGGTACGCCGTCGCTCTCATCAAGGCAGGCGTGACGATGGAGGGTATCGAGGCCGGACCGGTGCGCCCGCCGCTGGTGGACATCAGTGCGCCGCACCTCGAGGAACTGACCGCGATCGTCGCCGCCGGCCGGGCCGTGCTGGCGTACGAGCTCGCGGTGCGCTGATGCAGGATCCGGTTCTGATCACCGGCGCTCGGATCACTCCGATCGCCTTCGTGGACCCTCCGTTGCTCAACACAGTCGGGGTGCATCAGCCGTACGCACTACGCGCGATCATTCAGCTGGACACCGATGCCGGCGTAGTCGGACTCGGTGAGACCTACGCCGACACTGCGCATCTGGCTCGTCTCGACGCGGCGGCTCAGGCCATCACCGGCCTGGACGTGTTCGCACTCAACGAGATTCGAGATGCCGTCGATACGGTACTCGGGACGCTGTCCATCACCGGCGGAGACGGCGTCGCGGGAATGATCACCACGGCCAGTACCACCGACCGCGTCTTCTCGCCGTTCGAGATCGCGTGCCTGGACGTGCAGGGCAAGGTGTTGGGGCGGCCGGTGTCGGACCTGCTCGGGGGCAAGGTTCGGGACTCCGTTCCGTTCAGCGCGTATCTGTTCTACAAATGGGCAGCACATCCCGGTGGCCGACCGGACGAGTGGGGCGAGGCCGTCGACCCGGCCGGCCTGGTACGCCAGGCCCGAAAGATGATCGACGAGTACGGCTTCGAGGCCATCAAGGTCAAGGGCGGCGTCTTTCCACCCGACGAGGAGATAGCCGGGATCAAGGCGCTCCGGGAGGCATTCCCGGAGCTACCGCTCCGGCTGGACCCCAACGCGGCGTGGACGGTCGACACGTCCATCCGTGTCGCCGCCGAGCTCGACGGCATCGTCGAGTATCTCGAGGACCCGACACCGGGACTCGACGGGATGGCCGAGGTCGCGCGCGAGGCGAAGATGCCTCTCGCGACCAACATGTGCGTCGTCGCCTTCGATCATCTGAAGCCCGCGGTGGTGAAGGACTCGGTGCAGGTGGTGTTGTCCGACCACCACTACTGGGGCGGGCTACAACGATCGAGGTTGCTCGCCGGCATCTGCGACACCTTCGAGCTGGGTCTGTCGATGCACTCGAACAGCCACCTCGGAATCAGCCTGGCCGCCATGGTTCACCTCGCCGCGGCGACGCCCAACCTGACCTACGCCTGCGACACGCACTGGCCGTGGAAGAGCGAGGACGTCGTCGTACCCGGGGTGTTGAACTTCGTCGACGGCGCGGTGGCAGTTCCCACCGGGCCCGGCCTCGGCGTCGAGATCGACGAGGACGCGCTCGCGGCGCTGCATCAGCAGTACCTCGACTGCGGTATCCGCGACCGTGACGACACCGGATACATGCAGAGCATCGATTCGAGCTTCGAAAACACCTGCCCGCGCTGGTAGGACTAAGCTCGCTCCGGGTCGTGGGGATCCGTGCGAGAGGTCTGTCGTGTGAACACCGGTTGGCAATATTCCCCCGCGCCGGTCGCGCGAACGTCCGGGGTCAACTGCCTCGTCAGTGGACTGGTGGGTGTCGTCACCGTCGTCGGGGCTTCGCCTCGGGCGGCGACCGTGTTGCTCGTCCTGGCGGTGGCATGGTGCGCACTGGGCATCTACATGATCGCGGCGGCACCGGTGCTGTCTCGACGCCTCTACCTGGCGATGCACCTGTCCGGTCTGACGAGCATCGCCCTGTTCTGCAGCGCGGCGGGCGGGGCGATCGCGGCCATGTCCGGCATCTTCCTCCAGCTACTTCTGGTGACGCCTGCGTTCATCGTGCTGCCCAACCGCATCGCCTGGCGGACGACGGTTCTCAACGCCGTGTACGTCGCGTACCTGGGTGCCGTCGTCGGCGGTATCCATTCCGTCCTGGTGATCAACGCCCAACTGGTGCTCGTCGCCATCGCGATCTCCGCGGCCTGGGTCCAGAGCGTGGCCTCGACCTCCGAGATCGACCACCTCACCCAGCTTCCGAATCGACGGCGCCTGACCCGTGAGTTGGACGCTCGGCCGGGAACGGTGGCGAGCGGAAAGATCGACGCCATCGCAGTGGTGGACATCGATCGCTTCAAGGTGATCAACGACGACCACGGTCATGCGGCCGGTGATCGCGCGCTCGAGATCGTGTCGTCCGCACTACGCACCTGCCTGCCGCGGCAGTACCTGCTGAGCCGCTCGGGCGGCGATGAATTCACGGTGCTGTGCATCACGGGCACAGCCGCCGAGCTACGCGACGCCGTCGATCGCGTTCGGACGGAGCTACCGAAGGACGTGACGATCTCGGCGGGAGTGGCGAGCCGGCAGGACGGCGAAGCCGCCCGCGCCACCCTCGCGCGCGCCGACCGAGCGCTGTACGAGTCCAAGAATCTCGGGCGGAACCGCACGACCGTCCACGAGTAGGTCAACGTCGGACGCCGACCTTGCGGAACAGCAGATCGATCATGGCCCGTTTCGACGCCTCGTCCTGCGGGTGCGTCAGCATGGCCTCGATGACGAAGACGATCATTCGTGTCGTCGGTTCGATGCCTGCGTCATCTACGCCGGCGTTGCGTAGCTCGACGGCGATCCACTGTTCCCACAACGCATGGAAATCGTTGTGCCACTTGTCGATACAGGCAGCTACCGACGTTCGCGAGTGCACCGTATCGACCAGTCGATGATATTTCTCCAGCTCGTCGACCACCCAGAGGACCTGCTCGTTCACCGATTGCGTCGCGAGAGCACCGAATCGACCGAGGGCCTCGGTGTGAATGTCGTCGAGTACCCCGACGAGCAGCTCGTCCTTGTCGCCGAAATACCAGTAGATCGTATTGGTGGTCACTCCGGCAGCGGTGGCGATTCGACCCATCGGGGTGTGCTCGTAGCCGTCGTCGACGAACAGCGAGCGGGCGGCGTTCACGATCTCGGAGCGCTTCTCGGCGCGATCGACGGGTCGACGGTTGCGCGGCATTGCATCATCGTATCTTGATCGTCATTCAAGACGGTGCTATTTTCTTGAATGACGATCAAGAGAACGAAGAAGGACAACCACATGAGCGCCGACGACCAGCCCGAATACAGCCGTACCGACGAATGGTTCGATTCGGAGGGAGTCCGCTGCGCTGTGGCGGTGTATCGGCCCACGGGCACGACGGTCGACGCTCCTGCCGTGGTCATGGCCCACGGATTCGGCACCCCACGTGCCATTCGCCTCTTCGCCTACGCGGAGGTCTTCGCCCGCGCCGGCTACACGGTTCTCGTTTTCGACTACCGCCACTTCGGTGACAGTGACGGTGAGCCGCGGCAGCTGCTCGACATCGGCAAGCAACTCGTCGACTGGCGCAACGCCGTCGCCTACGCCCGGACACTCGACGGTGTCGACTCGGCACGCATCGTCGGTTGGGGTACCTCCTTCGCCGGCGGACACGTGCTCACCCGGGCCGGCACAGGAGAGAACTTCGCCGCCGTCATCGCCCAGATCCCGCACGTGGACGGGATCGCAGCCGTGCGGGCGACCGGACTTCGGCGCACCGTCAAGCTCGCCCCGTCAGCGGTGATCGACCAGATCCGCGCAGTGCGCGGGAAGTCACCCCTGTACGTCGACTCGGTCGGCAACCCCGGCGATCGAGCCGTGATGACCTCACCCGACGCCGTCCCCGGCCGCGACCTCCTCCTCGCCGAATCCGGATTGACCGACGGCGACTACCCGGAAACCGTTGCTGCGCGGATACTCCTGCGCATCGGGTTGTACTCGCCGGGCAAGACCGCGTCGAACATCACCTGCCCCGTTCTGATGCAGATCATGTCCGACGACGTGGTCACGCCGGCGTACGTCACCGTGAAGATCGCAGCGAAGATTCCCGACGCCACCGTGCACATCCACAAGGGCGGCCACTTCGACCCCTACGTGCAGCCGTTGTTCCCGATCATCATCGAAGAGCAGCTGGAGTTCCTGAAGAGGACTGTGCCGGTGCGTTAACTCTCTCGACCCTCGGACCCTGTGTTCGTCAGCGGCGCAACGATATTGGCAAGCATGGTCGCGATGGTGGCGACGACGATGCGCCGCTCCGCGACATAACCGCTCTGGTACCACGTCATCGCGGTGTGGCTGATTCCGCCGATCGCAGCGGTGGCGAGCAGGTCGACATCCAAATCGGGGCCCGACGGTACGTCGCCGGCGAACGTGCGGAGGTAGCCGAGCAACAGCGTCCCGAACTGCTGCATCACTGTCAGGTACGTCTGCTCCACGCGAGGGCTGACTCCGAGCACCTCCATCCACACCACGCGAGCGAGGTGCGGGTCCTCGACGACGCGAAAGAACGGCTCGAGCAACTGCTCGGCGACAGCCCTGATCTCGCTGCCCGTCTCCACCTCCGTGATGGCCCCGGACACCGAGTCGGTCAGGTGTGCAATGCATTCCGCGTAGACAGCGAGCAGGAGATCCTCGGTCTTGTCGAAATACTGATAGAAGTGCCGGTCGGCGATCTTGGCCTCGCGGCACAGTCCGCGGACGGTCGCGGCGCGGTACCCGGTGCTGCCGAACACCCGCAGGCCGGCGTCCAGAAGCTGCCGCCGCCTGCGGTCGTCGCGGTCGGCCGCGCTCTCACCGCCGTAGGCGCGGCCGGCAGCTTCGGGCGCTGCGCTCATGACCGTCGGGCATCCAGTTCGGCAGTGAGACGGATCAATTCGGCGTCCCGCTCCATCATGGCGTCCATGACCGGGTTGACGATGCCACGCAACAGCGAGATCGGGATCCAGCGACCGGGCACGGCGATGCGCGCAGCCCGCCGTCCGATCCCTCGAACGGCCACGCGCGCGAGCTTGTCCGGTGTGATCGGGCGGAGCAGCGGCGTGGGGAAGGCGCGGTCGATCATGGCCGTCGCGACGTCGTCGCCGCCGAACGCGACCTCGACGATCGGAGTTGCCACCCACCCCGGATACAGCACTCCGGCAGTCGCTTTCGTGCCCGCGAGTTCCGCACGCAGAGCACGACCGAGCTGTTCGACCGCCGCCTTCGATGCCGCGTACGGCGCATTCGCCAGGCCGTTGAGGTACGCGTACGTCGACGAGGTGAGCAGCACGTAGCCCCCGGATTCGACGATGTGCGGAAGGGCGGCACGCACCGTGTTCCAGACGCCGATCAGGTTGACGCCGATGACCCGCTCGAATACTCCGTCCTCGATCGACCGAACGGTCGATGCCTGTGCACCGCTTGAGATTCCGGCGTTGGCCATCACGACGTCGAGCTTGCCGAAGGTGTCTATCGCGGTCGCGACGGCCGCATCGAGCTGCTCCCGCACGGTGACGTCGGCATACGCGATCGCCACGCGTTGGTTGCCCAGCTTCGCCGCCACGGCCTCGAGGTCGGTCGACGCCATGTCGACGAGAACGATCGAGGCGCCGCGTCGATGCAGTGCGATCGCCACGGCGGAACCGATTCCGCCTGCCGCGCCGGTGATCAGCGCTACCTGTCCGGTGTGCTTGCTCATGCCGAGACCTCGTCCTTGGTCATCACCTCGGTGGACGACCGGTGGATGTGATGGGCTTCCGGCCGAAAACGCTTGGCCCAACGGCGGAACGTGAAGCTGAATCCCGGGAACATGGCAACCACGTGTCCCGATTTCGATTGGTACCAGCTGTGGCAGCCGCCGTCCTTCCAGACGGTGCCTTCCATCTCGCGGTGAATGGTGTCGGTGTACTCCTGCTCGGCGGCTGCGGTGACCTCGATGGCGGTCGCACCCACCTGTCGGACAACGTCGATGGCCCGCACGATGTACTCCATCTGCGCCTCGATGAGGAAGATCGCGGAGGTGTGACCGATTCCGGTGTTCGGTCCGGTGACGACGAACAGGTTGGGAAAGCCGGGAATCGTGGTGCCGAGGTAGGCGCGCGGGTACGGATCCCAGACCTCGGACAGCGCTCGGCCGTCGCGTCCGATCACCGGGTACGAGATGACGCCGTCGGTGGCGTCGTATCCGGTGGACCACACCAGCAGATCGACGTCGACGTGTTCGCCGGTGGTGGTGACGATGCCGGTTTCGGTGATCTCCGCGATGCCGTCGTTCTTGTCGTGCAGGGTGACGTTCGCCTGCCCCAGCGCGGGATAGAGCGTGTTGGACAGCAGAACCCGCTTGCACCCGATGACGTAGTCCGGGGTGACCTTCGCTCGAAGCTCGGGATCCGGAACCTGAGACTCGATGTGCTTCACCGCAGTTCGCTGGGCGACGGCCTTCAACATCGTCCGTGAGTACTTGAAGCCGAGGATACGAGTTTCGAGACTCCAGTAGATCCCGGCGCGGACCAGCCTGCGGATCGGTTCCAACTTCAGCAGCCTGCGCTGCAGCGGCGTGAATTCGCGGTCGTGACGTGGCATCACCCAGTGCGGGGTGCGCTGGAAGACGTGCAGCTGCGCCACGTCGGGTTGGATCGCGGGAATCACTTGCGCGGCACTGGCACCGCTGCCGACGATCGCCACTCGCTTGCCTGCGTGGTCGTAGTCGGTGTGCCAGTCGTTGGTGTGGAACTGGGTGCCCTGGAACTTCTCTCGGCCGGGAAACGGCGGTACGACGGGCGTACTGAGTGGTCCCGACGCGTTGACGACGAACTTCGCCGCGTAGTCGCCCCGCGAGGTGGTGATGGTCCAGTGGTCTCCGGCCCATTCGATCTTCTGGACGTCGGTGTCGACATGCGTCCGCGCCGGCAGACCGTTGGATTCGAGCACATGGTCGGTGTACCGCTCGAGCTCCTCGCGTTCGGCGAACATGCGCGTCCACTCGAACGGTTCCGACGCGATCGAGTACAGCGGACTCTGCACGTCGACGGCTGCGCCCGGGTAGCGATTCTGCTTCCACGTGCCACCCATGAAGGATCGTCTCTCCAGAACGACGAGGTCGTCGATGCCTCGATCGAGCAATGCCTTCGCTGCGCACTGGCCACCGAAGCCGCTGCCGATGATCACCACGGTGTGAATATGCATGCTGACGAACCCCTCCCACACGAGGCGCAATCCGATGACGCGCGTCATCACTTTAAAGTGATGACGCGTGATTCCGCAATGGTTTCGGAGCGCGAATGCCGGTCAATCAACAGCGCTCGATCCACTGCCCTTCGCCCTGGAATCCTCGAGGCGCATTGCGAGTGCGGCGGCTACCACCAGGGCAAGAACCATCACCAGGTACGGAGCACGCTCGTTACCCGACACCGTGGTGGCTGCGGTCGCAGCCGACAGGCCGACGGCCCCACCGAATTGCTTGGCCGTGTTCATCAACCCGGACGCCGCACCAGCCTCCTCCTGCGCTACGCCTGAGGTCACAATGGTGGCGAGCGGAGTGTTCAACAGGCCTCCGCCGATTCCGACGACAAGCGAGGGTCCGAGAACTGCGATCCAGAATTGCTCCGTCGACGACCACCCGATCCACCACACACCCGAGGCGGCGATCAGCGCGCCAACGCTGATCAGAACGCGGGCACTGATTCGGTCGAGCAGTCGAGGCACCACGGCGAGGTTCACCACCATCAGCGTCACTGTGAGAGGAAGGAACGCGAGGCCGGTCTGGAGCGGTGAGTACCCCCAGTTCTGTTGGAAGCGGAACGTCAGGAAGTACCAGATGCTCACTTGGAAGCAGACAGCGGTGAATGCCGTCGCTGCCGTTCCGAAGGCGATTTCGGGTCGACGCCACAAGCTCGGCGGGATCAGTGGCACGGCGCTTGCCCTGTCTCGCCGCACCCAGGCCAAGGCAAGCGCCACACTCAGCGCCGACGCCACGAGCACCGGTCCGGAAATGCGACCGCGCTCGGCGAACAGCGACAACGCGTACACGGCCGACCCGAACGCCAGGACCGACGCGGCGACCGACGACCACCTCACCTCCGCCACGGGAGTCGGCCGCCCGGAGATCAGGGCTCGGGCAGCGACCACTACGAGCACACCGATCGGAACGTTGATCAACAGAACCGAACGCCAGGAGACGAATTCGGTCAGTGCCCCGCTGACGATGTTGCCGATCCCGCCGCCTGCCACACTCACTGCGGTCCACAGCGCGATCGCGCGCGTCCGATCCGGCCCCTCTCGATAGGTCACGGTCAGTAGCGTGAACGTTGCCGGAGACAACGCGGCGGCCGCGAGACCCTGGCCGATGCGTGCCCCGATCAACATCCACCCGGTCACGGCCAGACCGCCCAGGATGCTTGCGCCCGTGAATGCCACCGTGCTCCACAACACAACGCGCGCAGCGCCCAGACCGTCCGCCAATCGCGCGGCCGCCAGGAGTGCACCCGCGAACGCGACGCTGTACCCCGTGGCGACCCACGACGTCATGGCGGTCCCCAGGCCCAGGTCATGCTGCATGGACGGGAGTGCGACGTTGAGAACCGACACATCCAGTACGACGACGAGTTGCGCTACTGACGCCACCCACAGCGCGCGACGTGTGGCCATCTTTCCCCTTTGATACATGCGTATAACTGATACGAATGTATCAAGCGGAGGGAGCGAATGGAGTGACCAACGAACAACGGACCACGCAGATTCTCGACGCGGTCGAACGCCTCCTGTCTCACGGCGGCCTCGAGGCGGTCACCATGCGCGCCGTCGCTACCGAAGCGGGTGTGTCACTTCGGCTGGTGCAGTACTACGGAAACAGCAAGGACGAGCTGCTGCACTCCGCGCTTCGACGCCTGTCCCTCCGCAGCGTGGAGCGGTGGCAGCACGCTTCATCAGCAGGCGAGCACTCTTCGATCGAGACCTTCCTCCTCGAAGCGTTGCCCACCGACGACGAGAGCCGCTCGCTCCATCGTGTCGGTGTCTCACTCGAATTACTCTCCATCACAACCGAATCGCCCGTAGCCGATGCGTACCGCGCTCACCTGTCCGCGATTCATGAGTATCTCGTCTGTCTCTATCGGACTCGGTATCCGCAGCTGTCAGAAGTGCAAGCCGCTGGCTTTGCCAGGCAATGCATGGCTTTCATGCACGGGCTCGGATCGCTGGTGATGGCCGGACACACGACAGCCGAGCAAGCGCGCATCTGCGTTTCCGAATTCGTGGAACGGCCGACGAGGTGACGGTGTCCGTGCACCACATTCGTCGCCAGTTCCAGCTGAGGAAGACGCACGACGTTCGGCTCAGTGCCCGCCCGACAGCTGTCCACTCAATCGGACGTGCCGTTCGGCAGATGCGGCGTTCAGGCCGATGATCTGGGCATGCTTGCCCTTCGCCTCGTACTTCGAGGTGATGGCGTCGAGGGTCGCGACCGTGGATGCATCCCAGACATGGGCCCCACTGAGGTCGATGACGACGTTCTTCGGATCTCCCACGTAGTCGAACTGGTAGATCAGATCGTTGCTCGACGCGAAGAACAACTCGCCATTCACCGCGTAGACGCGGGTGTCCTGGTCCGGATGGGCCACGTCGACGACCTCGGTCAGGTGCGCCACGCGTCGGGCGAACAGCACCATCGCGGTGAGGACGCCGACGACCACGCCGTACGCCAGGTTGTGGGTGGCGACGGTGACGACCACGGTTGCCAGCATGACTGCTGTTTCGCTCTTGGGCATGCGCCGCAACGTCTTCGGATGAATGCTGTGCCAGTCCATCGTGCCGATCGCAACCATGATCATGACGGCGGCGAGTGCGGCCATCGGGATCAGCGCCACGATGTCGCCGAGACCGACCACGAGAATCAGCAGGAACACACCCGCCAGGAACGTCGAGATGCGCGTCCGGGCACCCGAGGCCTTGACGTTGATCATCGTCTGGCCGACCATCGCGCAACCACCCATGCCACCGAAGAAGCCGGTGATGACGTTGGCTGCGCCCTGGCCCCAGCTCTCGCGGGTCTTGTTCGAGTGCGAATCGGTGACGTCGTCGACGAGCTTGGCGGTGAGCAGCGACTCGAGCAGCCCGACGATGGCCATGGCACACGCGTACGGAGCGATGATGCTCACGGTTTCCAGGTTCAACGGCACGTCGGGGAAGAGCAGGGCAGGCAAGCTCGACGGCAATTCGCCCTCGCCACCGACGTTGGGGACGTTCAGCGCGAACACCACCGTGGCAACCGTCAACAGCACGATTGCCACGAGCGGTGCGGGAACGACGGAGGTGATCCGAGGAAGCAAGAACATGATCAGCAGACCGACGGCCACCAGCGGGTACACCAGCCACGGAACACCGATGAGGGACGGGAACTGCGAGGTGAAGATCAGAATTGCCAGCGCGTTGACGAATCCCACCATCACGCTGCGAGGAATGAAGCGCATCAGCTTGGCAACGCCGAGGACTCCGAGAACCACCTGGAGCACACCGGCGAGGATGACGGTGGCGATGAAGTAGTCGAGGCCGTACTGCTTGGCGACCGGAGCGATGACCAGGGCAATCGCCCCGGTGGCCGCAGAGATCATCGCGGGGCGACCGCCCAGGAACGCGATGGACACGGCCATCGTGAAGGACGCGAACAGGCCCACTCGCGGATCGACACCCGCAATGACCGAGAAGGCTATGGCCTCGGGAATCAGCGCCAATGCGACAACCAGGCCGGCCAGCACCTCGGTCTTCAGCATTCGGGGGGACCGCAGGGCACCCATGACGGTCGGAATCCGGTCGGCGGAGTCGCTCATATCTCTCCATTCGTGATCGATGGACAGGACAGGCCGAGGAACGGCCGCTCTCATCCAGGGGTGGGCGCATCGCTGCGCCCGAAGGCTTTGTTCGTGGAGCCCGATGGGCATCTCACGCGTCCCGCACACATCGGGTGGGGAGAAACAGTCAGGAAACTGATCCATACTCTTACGCAAGAGTAGAGTTGATGCAAATCGACGGTCTTCGGACCGGGGTCGAGACCAGGTGAAGAACCCCCCGTAGCGTAAGAGGCATGTCGAGATCACCACGGAACCGCAGATCCCCCGCCGCACCGAGAAAGCGA
Organism: Rhodococcus sp. 14-2483-1-2; assembly: GCF_002259405.1. GTDB lineage: Bacteria > Actinomycetota > Actinomycetes > Mycobacteriales > Mycobacteriaceae > Rhodococcoides. The sequence continues at coordinate 618,689 of NZ_NPFW01000007.1, forward strand.
TCCTCCTCCGCGCTTCAGGCAGGGCACCTTCGCGTGATCGCGACCGGCGGTCTCGGCGAGATCGGTCGAAACATGACCGTGTTCGAGTACGACGGAAAACTGCTCATCGTCGACTGCGGCGTCCTGTTCCCCGAAGAGCACCAGCCCGGCGTCGACGTCATCCTCCCCGACTGGAGTTGCATCCGGGATCGTCTCGACGACGTCGTCGCGATCGTCCTCACCCACGGACACGAGGACCACATCGGCGGCGTCCCCTACCTGCTGCGCGAGCGTGGCGACATCCCCGTCATCTCGTCACGGCTGACTCTGCACTTCCTGGCTGCCAAGTTCGAGGAGTTCAAGGTCTCGACAAAGCTGATCGAGGTCGAAGCGGGGCAAACCCGTCAGGAAGGCCCGTTCGAGCTCGAGTTCATCGCCGTCAACCACTCGATCCCCGACGGTCTCGCCATCGCCATTCGCACCGACGCCGGGCTTGTGCTGCACACCGGCGACTTCAAGATGGACCAGTTCCCGCTGGACGGCCGGATCACCGATCTCCGTAGCTTCGCACGCCTCGGCGAGGAAGGGCTCGATCTCCTCCTCGTCGACTCGACCAACGCCGAAGTTCCCGGGTTCATGGTGTCCGAACGTGATCTGGTCCCGGCCATCGAGAAGGTGTTCCGTGAAACGACGGGGCGCGTGATCGTCTCGAGCTTCGCCAGTCACGTGCACCGCATTCAACAGGTACTCGACGCTGCGCATGCGCAGGGCCGCAAGGTTGCGTTCGTGGGCCGATCGATGGTGCGCAACATGAAGATTGCGACCGATCTGAATTACCTCGATGTGCCCGACGGGCTCGTCGTCGATCTACCGAAGCTCAACCGACTTCCGGCCAACAAGATCACCTTGATCTGCACCGGATCGCAGGGCGAGCCCCTCGCCGCGCTGTCGCGGATGGCGTCGGGTGAGCATCAAATCAAGGTGGGCGACGGCGACACCGTGCTGATGGCCAGCAGTCTCATTCCCGGAAACGAGAACGCGATCTACCGCGTCATCAACGGTCTCGTCGACAAGGGTGCACGTGTGGTGCACAAGGGAAATGCGAAGGTGCACGTCTCCGGTCACGCCAGCGCAGGCGAGTTGGTCTACTGCTACAACATCCTCGAACCCGCCAATGTGCTTCCCGTACACGGTGAGTCGCGACATCTGCGCGCCAACGCCGATCTCGCGATCAGGACCGGCGTTCCCCGCGATCGAGTGTTGATCGCCGAGAACGGAAGCGTCATCGACCTGTTCGACGGCGTCGCGCAGATCACCGGCTCCGTCCCCATCGAACTGATCTATGTCGATGGCAGTGCCGTCGGTGGTGTGACCGAGGATTCGCTGGCCGAGCGTCGCTTGCTCGCGAACGAGGGCGTGCTGACCGTCATCGCGATCGTGGATCCAGACACCGGCCTGCTGGTCGACGACGTCGACTTCATCGGACGCGGATTCGCCCACGAGGCCAACGCATTCGACTCGCTGGCCAAGGCGATCGGCAAGACCCTCACGCGCGAGAGCGACGTCAAGGTTGCGTCTCGCGAGAACATCGAGAAGCGCATCGTGCAGGAATCGGCACGGTGGGCCAAGCAGACCCTGGGCCGTCAGCCCCTCATCGTCCCGGTGGTCGTGGACGGCTAGAGCCGGTCCGGTCAGATCTGGGCTGCCGCACCACGGGTGGACAGCACATCGGTCAGTTCCTCGGCGTAGGCGAGCTGCCGCCGCAACGTGCGGCAGCTTTCCTCGGCCTTGGTGTGACACTCACGAACGAAGGCCGCGGCCGACGACTTGGCGTCGTCCGTCGCGTTCTCGTCGCCCAGAACGTCGAGGGATTCGAGTAGCTGTTTCATTTCGGCCAACGTGAAGTCGAGGGGCTTCATCCGACGAATGACGAGCAGTCGTTCGACGTCGGACTCGGTGTAGAGCCGGAAGCCGCCGACGGTCCGAGCAGAGGGCGTGACGAGGCCGACGTCGTCGTAATGACGAACCGTGCGGATGGACAGCTCGGTTCGTTGAGCTACCTGTCCGATCTGCATGTGCATGCCGTCGTCTGCCATGTGCCGCCTCTCCTCGACAGCCCACCCTAGTCAGTGCTCGGCACCGAGGTTTCCACTGAGGCGGTCGTGCCGCTCGGTGGACGGCGCGTTCAGCCCCACGATCTTCACCGTCTTGCCCTTGGCGGCGTATTTGGTCGTGATGGCGTCGAGGGTCGCCACGGTCGATGCGTCCCAGATGTGCGACTCGGACATGTCGATGACGATGTTCTTCGGATCTCCGACGTAGTCGAACTGATAGATCAGATCGTTGCTCGACGCGAAGAACAACTCGCCCTTCACCGCGTACACCCGGGTGTCCTCGTCGGGATGGGCCACGTCGACCACCTCGGTCAGATGGGCGACCCGTCGGGCGAACAGCACCATTGCAGTGATGACACCGACGAGCACGCCGTACGCGAGGTTGTGGGTGACGACGGTGACCGCAACCGTGGCGACCATGACGAGGGTCTCGCTCTTGGGCATGCGGCGCAACGTCTTCGGGTCGATGCTGTGCCAGTCGAAGGTGCCGATCGAGACCATGATCATCACTGCGACGAGCGCGGCCATCGGAATCAGCGCGACGATGTCGCCGAGACCGACGACCAGGATGAGCAGGAAGACGCCGGCGAGGAACGTCGAGATTCGAGTGCGGGCTCCGGAGACCTTGACGTTGATCATGGTCTGGCCGATCATCGCGCAACCGCCCATGCCGCCGGTGAATCCCGTGACCAGATTCGCCACACCCTGACCCCAGCCCTCACGGGTCTTGTTGGAGTGCGAGTCGGTGATGTCGTCGACGAGCTTGGCCGTCATCAGAGACTCCAGCAGGCCGACGAGCGCGATCGCCAGCGCGAACGGCGCGATGATCGACAGTGTGTCGAACGTGAACGGCACGTCCGGAATCAGGAACGACGGCAGCGAGGACGGCAGTTCACCCTCGTCGCCCACATCCGGAACTGCCAACGCGAAGACGAGTGTGACGCCGGTGAGTATCACGATCGCGATCAGCGGTGCCGGCACGATGGTCGTCAGCTTGGGCAGGAAGAACATGATGAGCAGGCCCACGGCGACCATCGGGTAGACCAACCACGGCACCCCGATCAGATATGGAACCTGTGAGCTGAAGATCAAGATCGCCAGCGCGTTGACGAATCCGACCATGACGCTGCGCGGAATGAATCGCATCAACTTGGCGACGCCGAGAACGCTGAGCACGACCTGCATCACTCCGCCGAGAATCACCGCTGCGATCAGATAGTCGAGGCCGTACTCGCGTGCCAAGGGGGCGACGACCAGCGCAATCGCTCCGGTGGCCGCGGAGATCATCGCCGGCCGGCCGCCGACGATGGAGATGGTGACAGCCATTGTGAACGATGCGAACAGCCCCACGCGCGGATCCACGCCGGCGATGATCGAGAACGAAATGGCCTCCGGAATCAACGCCAGCGCCACGACCAGGCCTGCGAGCACTTCGGTCTTCAGCCGCTTCGGCGAGCGCAACGCACCCAGCACCGAGACGTCTTCGACGGCGGTGACAGGCACCTGGGCATCTCGAGACACGACGGCTCCATTCGATGAGTGCAGGGCACGTCCTGCGCGGGCGACTCTACTCTTACCGGAGAGAAGGTTGTCAATCGTCAGGGCGCGGCTGGTGAGCTAGATTCATATCCAGAGGCACAACAGAACTCACTCCGCGATGCAAGGAATGAATCGATGTTCTCGCTCAACAGGCTCTCTTGCTTCATCGCCGTCGCCGAGGAATTGCACTTCGGCCGTGCTGCCGAACGGCTGCACATGACTCAGCCACCGCTGAGCAGGCAGATCCAACAGCTCGAGAGCGAAGTCGGCGTGCAGCTGATCGACCGCACGAGCCGGTCGGTGACCCTGACGGCAGCAGGCCTGGCCTTCCTACCCGAGGCGCGACGCATCCTCGACCTCGCCGAAGGAGCACTGCTGACGGTGCGACGCGTCCCCACCGGAGACCTGGGGACTGTGGTCGTCGGATTCACCGGCGCATCGGCGCATGCGGTGCTGCCGCAGTTGCTCGACGCCGCACGCGAGAAGTTGCCCGACGTGAAACTCGTTCTGCGCGAGATGGTCTCGGCGGTACAGATGGAATCGTTGGCCGTCGGCGATCTCGATCTCGGGTTGGCCAGGCCACCACTCAAACGACCGGGCATCGCGTCTCGGCCGGTGCTGCACGAGTCGTTGATCGCGGCGATGCCCGAGGAACACCCGCTGGCCGAGAAAGACGAACTGTCGGTGGAGGACTTCGACGAGCAGCCGATCATCATGTACTCACCCGTCGACGCGCGGTACTTCCACGAGCTGCTGATCAGCACCTTCACCATCGTCGGGGTGTCCCCGCGCTACGTGCAGTACGTGACGCAGGTGCACACGATGCTGGTGCTCGTTCGTTCCGGCATCGGATTGGCATTGGTACCGGAGTCGGCGTCGACCATGCGGCCGGAAGGTGTTGTGTTCCGGCCGGTTCGGACCGTGAAGGAACGTCCCGTCGAACTCGACGCGGCCTGGCGAGTGGACAACGACAACCCGGCACTGCACCGCTTCATGACCGATGTGCTGCCGGCGCGGGAGTGGTCGTGATTATTTCCTGCTGATCGAGCCATGGTTTGACAGTGCCCGAAGCCGGTCTCGGTCGAGTGCTCGTGTGAATACGGCGCGCCTCGAAAGCCAACGAAGGCCCGCACCTGGTTGGGAACGGGCCTTGTCAGGTTCGTGGGTTGCTCAATCTTTGGGCGGCTTGGTGTCTTTGCCAGCTGCGACGTCACGGAGCCATTGCGGGACGGGCTTATTGTCGTACTCGCGGAGCTTGATGGATGCTTCGGCGGCTGCGGACCGGACTTTCATCGAGCGTCCACGGCCCGCGGGGCGGTTCTCGGTGGTGGTCATCGGGGGTCCTCCGTCTCTGTGTCGTTTTCATTGTCGCCGGTTTCGGCAGGTTCCGCCAGGTCGTCCTGTGGCTTCACGGTGAGATCTGCGATCGCCTGCAGCGTGTCGCGATCGGTGCGCGCGATGAACGGAGTCGTGGCAACGGTGCCGAACACTTTCCAGCCGAGTGCGGCTTCGTCGTCGTTCTCGCTGACGGTCCTCTCGAGGCACCAGGTGATGCGTTGCCAGGATTGAGAACGGTTGTCCGCCCGAGTGCGCTGGCTGACGGTTCCCACCACGCCGACGACGGCAATCAAACCGACGATGAGGGTGATCCAGGCTTGTGCTGGCACTGGCCGGGTTCCTTTCGGGTGCGGTCGAGACATGCGGGTGGGGACCTTGCCGAGTGGTTGGCCTCAGACGGCCCGACACCCCCGCCATGCTCTCCCCCGCGAGTATTGAAACCGTAGCCGGACCCACCGACACGAAATCGACATGCCAGTTCGAGCACCACTGAATTCTAGAAACCGCTACGCCAAATTCTTGGAGAGATGGATCAGCGCGTAACCGCCCGAAGTTTCGTGCCTACGAGTTTCTGGGCGGCGTGCTGCAATGTCCTCGACGACATCCTCCGCCGCACACGCAACCGAACTACCGCGGCGTCCCCACCGGCGGCTTGACGGCCGTCACCGGGCAGTGCGCCTCGAGGAGAACGCGCTGAGAGATGCTGCCCATGAACAACTTTCCGACGGGCGATCGACGCCTGATGCCGATGACGACCAGTTGCGTCTGTTCGTCGAACGACAGGTCGATCAGATTGTCGGCGTGCGAGCGGCCCGATTCGTTGTCGTGAATTTTCGTCGTGACACCAACGGCCGAGGCCTCCTCGCGAGCCGATTCGACGGTGGCAGCGAAGTCGGCGTCGGCTGCGCTGTTGTCCTCGGCGACGATGATCAGGTCCGTTCCACGCATGTGCGCCTCACGAAAAGCGAAGGGCAGCGCGCCTTTCCCCTCGGTGGTCGGCGAGTAGCCGACGACGACGGTCACTGCGTCACCGGCGTGACGAGGGTGCCGTCGGCCAGGAAGCGATCGAGGTTCTCGAGCGTAAGTGCTTCCATCGCGGCCCGCGTCTCCACCGTCCCGCTTCCCACGTGCGGCAGCAGCACCACGTTGTCCATCGCCAGCAGGGCGTCGGGCACGTTCGGTTCGTGGGCGAAGACGTCCAGACCGGCTCCGGCCAGCTGCCCGGCGGCGAGCAACTCGATGAGTGCTTCCTCGTCGACGACGCTTCCGCGGGCCACGTTGACCAGATATCCCTGCGGTCCCAGCGCTTCGAGCACCGCGCGATCCACCAGATGTGCAGTTCCCGAACCGCCGGACGCGGCGATGATCAGTACGTCGACGTTCTCGGCGAGCGCTGTCGGACTGGCGGCGTAGACGTAGGGAGAGCCGTCGATCTCGTTTCGATTGTGGTACGAGATTTCGCATCGAAATCCGTTGAGCCGGTCGGCAATTGCCGAGCCGATCCGCCCGAGTCCGATGATTCCGACGCGCTTGCCGGTGACCTGGCGCGTCAGTGGCGTGTTGCCCTCGGCGGGCCAGCGGCCGGCGCGCACAAAACGCTCGGCGGACGAGAGCCCACGCACGGTGTCGATGACAAGACCGACAGCGAGGTCCGCCACACAGTCGGTCAACACGTCGGGGGTGTTGCTCACGGCGATGCCGCGGTCTGCTGCGGCGTCGACATCGGTGGTGTCGTATCCGACGCCGAAGTTCACCACGGCTCCGAGCTGCGGCAATCGCTCCATCAACGCGGCATCGACGCCGGTGCGGCCGGAGGTGACCACCGCGGTGATCGATTCGCCGTGCGCATCGAGGAATTCGTCGCGACCATCCCCCTCGGGCAGTTCCAGCGCGTCGTACTCGGCAACCAAGGTGTCCATCAGCGACGGCTTGAGCGGTCCGACTCGGAGCACCCGACCGCCCTGTTGCGAATCCGGTTGAGACACAGAGGAACTCTGCGAGCTGACGGTGACCATTGTTCTCCTCGCGAGATGGTGGAACGTGCGCGTTTCCTGTACGGTATGCCGCTCCTCGAATACCTGTCCAACACGGAAATAACATGGACCGATACCCAAACGGCATGAACGACGCATTGCCGATGCAGACCCGTCCAGCCTTGCCTACATCCGACCTGGTCAGTCCACTACAGATGTGATTCAGGCCTCATCAAAACTGTCCCTGTGACCCACAAAACTGGCCGGAAAGGGCATTTCGTCCGGTTGACGGTGAAGACAGCCCGCTCATACCGTGTGTCTACCGTCACAGATTCGGCTGCGACTCGCAGACGCGGATCCTTTTCCCACTGGAGGCCACCATGAGCCCTGCACTCTTCGTGCAGCAGGGACGGACCCATCGCGTCGCCGCAATAGCCGTTGGCGCACTGTCATTTTCACTTGTAGTGAGCGGTTGCACCGTCGCCAATTCCAACAACGGTGGACCGAGCCGCGCAGATACTCTCCGCATCGTTCTGCCGCAGGAGCCGCCGACCCTCGAAGCCTGCGATGTCTCACTGACATCGGTGGGTGTGGTGACGCGCTCGAACATCACCGAGCCGCTCATGGAGCGCAATCCCAGCACCGGCGATCTCGAACCCAAGCTCGCCGACTCGTGGAAGCAGACCTCCGATACCGAATGGACGTTCGCGATCCACCCCGGTGTGACGTTCAGCGACGGCAGTCCCTTCGAGGCCGAGGACGCCGCGTTCTCCATCGATCGCACGGTCAACTCGGAACTGGGCTGCAACGTCGAGGGGTACGTGTTCGGCGACGCGAATCTGGTGGTCACGGCGGTCGACCCGATGACGCTGACCGTGCAGTCGCCGGAACCCGACCCGATTCTGCCGCTGCGCCTGTCGTTCGTGGAGATGGTCCCGCGCACAGCCAGCTACACCGAGCGGGTACGCGAGCCCATCGGAACGGGACCGTTCGCGATCGAGCGGTGGGACTACGGCCAGAAGCTCTCGCTCGTACGCAACGAGACCTACTGGGGTCCGAAGCCCGAGTACGCCAGGGCCGAGTACCAGTGGCGCAGCGAGGGCAGCGTCCGCGCCTCGATGGTGACCAACGGCGAGGCCGAGATCGCGACCTCCGTCGGACCGGAGGACGGTGCAGGAGACCTCGGGGTCGCGTACCCCAACAACGAAACAACGGCGCTCCGCATCCAGGCCGCCCAGCCACCACTGGACGACATGCGGGTGCGGCAGGCGATCAACTACGCGATCAATCGCGACGGCATCGTCAAGGCCTTGTTCAGGGGACTCGGTTCACCGGCAGCACAACTGATTTCCGAGGGCGTCGTCGGCTACAACGAGGACCTGACGCCGTGGCCCTACGACATGGACCAGGCCCGCACGCTGATCGACGAGGCGCGGGCAGACGGGGTACCGGTGGACGCCGAGATCCGCCTGATCGGACGCACCGGACAGTTCCCGAAGATCAACGAGACAGTGGAGGTCATCCAGAACTCGCTGTCCAAGATCGGCATGAACGTCAAGATCGAAATGATGGACGCCGCCGGTACCGCCGAATACCAGGAACGTCCGTTCCCGGACGTCGGTCCGTATCTGCTGGTGATTCAGCACGGCAACCAGGCCGGCGACTCCGCCTTCACCGTCGACCAGTACTTCACCAGTGACGGATTCCAGAGTGCCTACGGCACAGCGGAATTCGACAAAGAGATCGCTGCCGCCGGTGCCCTCACCGGAGAAGACAGGCAGGCCGCATACGCCCAGGTGTTCGCCGACGAACCGAAGGACATCATGCAGATGGCCTACATCGCCCACATGAACGGGGTGCTCGCCAAGGCCGCCTCGGTCGACTACACGCCGAACTCGGCCACGGTCGACGAAATGCACCTGGCCGCGATGACGCGCGCCGATACCGAGAGGCCCTGACATGTTCAGATTTCTGCGCCGACGGATCTACACCAGCCTGATCCCTCTGTTCGTCGTCCTGCTGGGCGTGTTCTTCCTCGCTCGTCTCACCGGCGACCCCACCAGCCTGTACCTACCCGAGTCGGCCACCCAAGCGCAGCGCGAGGCGTTCCGTGCCACCAACGGCTTCGATCAGCCGGTGCTGACGCAGCTGATGGACTACTTCAAGGGCGTCGTCCAACTCGACTTCGGGCAGTCGCTCCGCACCGGTGAGGACGCGTCGGCGATGGCATTGCGCGCCTTCCCCGCAACGCTGCAGCTCGCCTTCGCGACGATGTTCCTCGCCATCCTCGGTGCCGTGATCATCGGCTGCTGGGCTGCGTACCGACCGAACTCGTTGGCCGATCGCATCTCGAGCCTGCTGTCGATGACGGCCGCGTCCATCCCTGACTTCTGGTTCGCCATCATGGGCGTCTACGTCTTCGCCATCGTGTTCGGCTGGCTGCCCACCTCGGGCGTGGACAGCGGAATGCTCTCGTGGGTGTTGCCGATCGCCACGCTGCTCATTCGACCCCTCGGCGTGCTGACTCAGGTGGTGCGTGGCGCGATGGTCTCGGCACTGTCGGCACCGTACGTTCGGCTCGCGAGAAGCAAAGGGGCAGGCGATCTTCGGGTCGTCACCCACCATGCCCTGCGCAACGCCGCTGCACCGGCGCTCACGGTTGCAGGCGACCTGATGGTCGGACTCGTCAACGGCGCGGTGGTCGTCGAGGCCATCTTCGGGTGGCCCGGCATCGGAAAGTTGATGATCGACGCCATCCTGCAGCGCGACTTCGCCGTTCTGCAGGCGGCCGTGCTGTTGACGGCGGTGAGCATCTTCGTGCTCAACATCGTCATCGATGCCTGTTATGCATTGCTCGACGCCCGGGTTCGCGACAAGGTGAAGGTCTAGGTAAGAAACATGTCACTCGACTTCGAAGCACCGAAAACGTCCGAACCCGAGGATGTTCCACCGCAGAGTCCGGTGGAAGCCCGCAAGGCGTCGGCCCCGCTGTGGAAGCTGCTCCTGCGCGACAGGGTCGCCACCGTCGCCGCCGCGATTCTGGTGCTGGTCTTCCTCACCGCGATCTTCGGCCCGATGTTGGTCGGTGACGCTGCTACCGATCAGGACCTCGACCGCTCGAACCTACCGCCGTTCACCCTCGACACCGGTTGGATGAACATCCTCGGCACAGATCCGCTGGGGCGCAGCATGTTGGCCCGGTTGATCGTGGCCAGCAGAACCACATTGTCGGTGGCCATTCCGGCGGTGATCCTCTCGGCGATCATCGGCTCGTTCATCGGGATGTGGGCCGGCTTCCATCGCGGTTGGCGCGAGACCGCGGCGATGCGCGTCGCCGACGTCATCCTCAGCTTTCCGTCGCTGCTGATGGCCGTCGTGGTGCTCTACGTCTTCTCGCCCAGTGCCGCGAACATCGTTCTGGTCCTGACGGTCACGCGTATCCCCATCTACCTGCGTACCGCCCGCGCCGAGTCGGCCGAACTGCAGAGTCGATTGTTCGTGGATGCCGCCCGCACGTTCGGCGCGAAGAGCGGATCGGTGATCCGACGCCACGTGGCCCCGATTCTGCTGCCGACCCTGCTCACCGTCGCCACCCTGGACTTCTGCTTCGTCATTCTCGCCGAATCGTCACTGAGCTTCCTGGGCATCGGCATTCAGCCACCCGACGTCTCGTGGGGCCTGATGGTCTCGCAGGGCCGTACCTACCTGCAGACCGCCTGGTGGCTCTCCTTCTTCCCCGGCCTGGCCATCGTGCTGACGACCGTCTCGGCCACCGTCCTCGCCGCCTGGGCCCGCATCGCCACTGACCCGGCCCAGCGCTGGCGGCTCAATGTCCCCCGCTCCAAGCGGTCTCGCCTGCTCCCCGTACGAAAGGTCGTCTCATGAGCGCACCGGCAACTGCACCTCGGCGTTCCGATACCGGCAGCATCGCTCTGGACGTCCGCGGGCTGACCGTCGATCTGCGGACACCGTCGGGCGTCATTCGCGCCGTCGACAACGTCACCTTCAGCGCCCGCCGCGGTGAAACCCTGGCTCTGCTGGGTGAATCGGGCTGCGGCAAGTCGATGACGGCACAGGCCATCGTCGGTCTGCTCGAGCCGATCGCCGACATCACCGGCGGTTCCGTCGAGTTGGGCGAGGTGGACCTGGTGACCGCCAAGACCAAGGTGCGACGCACCATCGCGGCCACCGAACTGGCCATCGTCTTCCAGGATGCACTGACGGCACTCAATCCCGTCTACACCGTGGGAACTCAACTGGCCGAGCCGTTTCGGATCCACCGGGGCATGTCGGCCAAACAGGCACGCGTCGAGGCGATCACACTCATGGCCCGCGTCGGCATTCCCGAGCCCGAATCGCGCGCCGACTCCTACCCGCATCAGTTCTCCGGTGGCATGCGTCAGCGACTGCTGATCGCGATGGCCGTGGCCCTGAGTCCGTCGGTACTGCTGGCCGACGAACCCACCACCGCGCTCGACGTGACGGTCCAGGCGCAGATCATGGCTCTGCTGAAGGAACTGCGCACCGAGCACGACATGGCCGTCGTCCTGATCACCCACGATCTCGCCCTGGTGGCAGAGGAAGCCGACCGGGTCGCGATCATGTACGCGGGCAACGTCGTCGAGACCGGACCGGTGTCCGAGGTGTTCGGCAAACCGCGCCACCCGTACACCAAGGGACTGCTCGACTCGGTCCCTGTACACGCCGTCCGCGGTGAGGATCTGAAGTCGATCGGCGGCACCCCGCCGGATCTCCATTCGATTCCCGACGGGTGCGTCTATCAGGCCCGTTGCCCCATCGCCCGCGACATCTGCGTCAGCACACGCCCTCCGCTCGAATCCGTCGGCGACGGCCGGATGTCGGCGTGCCACTTCCCGAACGAGGTATCCAGCCATGTCTGAACAACTGTTGACCGTGCGCGGACTGAACAAGACCTTCGACGTCGGCCGGGGCAAGCTCCGCGCCCTCGACGCCATCGACCTGGATCTGCGACGCGGCGAGACCCTCGGCTTGGTGGGTGAATCCGGCTGCGGCAAGTCCACTCTCGCGCGCACGCTGATGATGCTCGAACGACCCGACTCGGGCACCGTGGCCTTCGACGGCATCGATCCGTTCGCCCTGCGCGGCAAGGAACTCCTCGCGTGGCGTCGACGAGTACAGATGGTGTTCCAGGACCCGTACGGTTCGCTGAACTCGCGGATGACGGCAGGTGACATCATCGGCGAGCCGTGGCGAACTCACAAAGGCCTGTACAAGACTCGCCGCGATCGCTCCGCACGAGTGCGTGAGCTGTTGCATCTGGTGGGCCTGCGACCAAGCGACGAGAACCGATTCCCGCAAGAGTTCTCCGGCGGTCAACGCCAGCGCCTCGGCATCGCGCGGGCCCTGGCGTTGAACCCCGACGTGATCATCTGCGACGAGCCGGTCTCGGCACTCGATCTCTCGGTCCAGGCGCAGGTGCTCAACCTGCTCAACGACCTGCAGAAGCAACTCGGCATCTCGTACGTGTTCATCTCGCACGATCTGTCGGTCGTCCGACACGTCGCCGACCGCGTCGCGGTGATGTACCTGGGCCGCATCGTCGAATCCGGCGCTACCGAAGCCGTGTTCGAGCGTCCCGCGCACCCGTACACCGCGGCGCTGATGTCGGCCGCACCCACACTCGACGCGTCGAACCGCGGGACGAAGATCCTGCTGAAGGGCGAGGTACCGTCGCCGCTGAATCCGCCGTCGGGATGCCGGTTCCGCACACGCTGCTGGAAAGCGACCGAACTGTGCGCCAGTGAGGCACCCCCGGTGGCGCTCGACGCCGACGAGGCCGATCACATCGCCGAATGCCACTATCCGCTCGCCGCAGGCAATCTCGGCCTCGTCGCTGCCGGGACGTGATGGCGACAGACCTGAGCGTCACCGGATTCGTCGTCGTCGCGCTTACCATCTTCTTCGCGTCGGCGATGCAGGCGTCCATCGGATTCGGCATGGGCATGCTCGCCGCGCCCATCGTGGCCATCGTCGACCCCGGACTCATCCCAGCGACGCTGATCATGCTCGCCGTGGTCGTCAGTGTGCTCGTCCTGGTTCGTGATCGCACTGCCCTCGACCTCTCGGGCGCGGGGTGGGCGCTGGCCGGTCGCCTACCCGGATCGGCGGTGGGCGCACTGCTGCTCGTGCTGTTGCCCGAGCGCGGCCTGGCCATCCTGCTCGCGCTGGTGGTGCTGAGCGGCGTCGCCTTGACGTCCTTCGGTTGGGTCCCGTTGCCGCACAGACGAAACCTGGTGGTGGCCGGGGCCGCGTCGGGAATTCTGGGAACGGCCACCTCCATCGGCGGACCGCCGATGGCCCTGGTGTGGCAACGCAACACCGGAGCCGAACTGCGCAGCACCATGAGCTGCTTCTTCCTCGTCGGATCACTCATCTCGCTGGCGGTACTGGCGGTGGCCGGCGCAGTGGACGCCCATACTGCGACGCTGTTTGTGTTCCTGGCCCCGGCGACAGTTCTCGGTTTCCTGCTCTCTCGCGTGGTCAATCGTGTTCTCGATCGTCGACGCCTGCGCATCACCGCGATCGGTGTCTCCGCAGCCGGCGCACTCGTTCTCGTCGCCCAGCAGGTACTCGCTCTGATGTGAGGGCCGTGTCACGTGTTGCATCGGCTCCAGTGGGTAGTCGGTGCGGATGACTACGAACACCACGCGCGCGCTGATCGTCGGTGCCACCGGTATTTCCGGCCAGGCCCTGTGCCACGCAGCACTCGATGCAGGCTGGACCACCTACGGACTGAGTCGCAGCGGAAGTACCCCCGTCGACGGCGTCGTGCCGGTGGCCGCGGACCTGCTCGATCCGGCCTCGCTCGAGAAGGCTCTGAAGGACGTTCGCCCCGAGGTCGTGTTCTTCACCGCATGGATGAAGAAGGACTCCGAGCAGGAGAACATCGAGGTCAACTCGGCGACCCTACGCAATGTGCTGAATGTTCTCGGGCCCCTCGAGTCGGTGAAGCACGTCGCGCTGATGACCGGCCTCAAGCACTACCTCGGACCGTTCGATGCCTACGGTGAGTCAGTGATGGCCGAGACGCCGTTCCACGAGACCGAGGATCGCCTCGACACCCCGAACTTCTACTACGCGCAGGAAGACGAACTGTTCGCCGGTGCCGAGAAGTTCGGATTCGGTTGGAGCGTGCACCGCGCCCACACCATCTCCGGCTTCGCGGTCGGCAACGCGATGAACATGATGCTGACGCTGTCCGTGTACGCGTCGATCTGCAAGGAACTCGGTGAGAAGTTCGTCTTCCCCGGCTCCGAAACGCAGTGGAACGGGCTCACCGACCTCACCGACGCCGACCTGCTTGCCGAGCAGATGGTCTGGGCCGCAACCGATGACAATGCGCACAACGAGGCCTTCAACATCGCCAACGGTGACGTGTTCCGTTGGCGCTGGCTGTGGCCCCAGTTCGCCGCGCACTTCGGCGTGGAGCCCGAGGGCTTCGACACCGAACCGCGTCCCCTCGAACCCCGCATGTCCGACGCGGCTGCCGCGTGGAAGCGCATCGCGGAGAAGCACGATCTGGTGGAGAGCGATGTCTCCCGTCTGGCGTCGTGGTGGCACACCGACGGCGACCTCGGCCGCGACATGGAATGCCTGACCGACATGAACAAGTCCAAGAAGGCAGGCTTCCTCGGCTTCCGGTCCACGCCGGATGCCATCGCCTCGGTGATTCAGCGCTACCGAGACGCTCGCCTGATTCCCTAGTGAGCGGCTGCGCCGCACGTGCGCACGGAGCCTGCGGTCGTTCCGCAGGCTCCACTCCTAACTCGACCTCTGCTACGAGGTTCCGCTCACCTGGGGGCGGCGCCCTCGGTCAGATCCCGCACCTCGGCGTAGCGTTCTCGCACCGCCGGGGTCGGGTCTGCCTCGTATGTCTTCGACGCGGCCTGCGCCCAGGTCGGCGGCTCAACGGTCCCGGCCAACGTCCATGCAGCCTGGCGCGCGGCACCGTCGGCGACGTATTCACCCGGCTCGGGCACGATCACCGGGACCCCGAGAATGGCCGGGGCCAGCTCCCGCACCGCAGCCGATTTCGCGCCGCCGCCGATGAGCAGCACCCGCTTCGTCTCCACCCCCTGTGCACGCAGGTGATCGATGCCGTCGGCCAAGCCGCACAGCAGTCCCTCGATTGCCGCGCGCGCCAGGTGACCGGGCGTCGAATTGTTCAGTCTCAGGCCGTGAATCGCACCGGATGCATCGGGGCGGTTGGGGGTGCGCTCACCTTCGAGATACGGCACCAACACCAGACCTTCGCTGGTAGTCGACAGCGCCAATCGAGACAGTTCGTCATGATCGACGCCCAGTAGACGCGCCGTGGCATCGAGCACCCGGGCAGCGTTGAGCGTGCACACCAACGGCAACTGACGGCCGGTGGCGTCGGCGAATCCGGCGACGAGACCCGAACCGTCGGCTGCCGCAACCGAGGTCACCGCCGATACGACGCCGGAGGTCCCCACCGAGACCACCACGTCACCGGGCTGGGCATCGAGAGCAAGGGCCGCGGCGGCATTGTCTCCGGTCCCCGGCCCGATGAGGGCCCCGCTCGGTGTGCGGCCGATGGTCTCGTTCGGTGCGGCGACCCGCGGAAGCTGCGGGTTACGCCCTCGAAAACCGAACTGCAACAGGTCGGTTCGATACTCGTTCGACGCGGCGGAGAAGTATCCGGTGCCACTGGCGTCGCCTCGATCGGTGGCCAGAGCGTCGAGCCCCGATGCCCCGCCGAGCTGCCAACTGAGCCAATCGTGTGGAAGGCACACCGCCGCAGTGCGATCGGCGTTCTCCGGCTCGTGGTCGGCGAGCCATCGCAACTTGGCGACGGTGATCGAGGCCAATGGAACCACTCCGACGGCGTCGGCCCAGGCCTGCCCGCCGTCGACGCCGGTCTCCTTCCCCAACTCCGACACCAAGTCCGTCGCGGCCTGCGCCGACCGAGTGTCGTTCCACAACAGCGCTTTACGGACCACGGATCCCGCGTCGTCGAGGCACACCATGCCGTGCTGCTGCGCGCCGACCGACACCGCGTCCACGTCGTCGAGTCCGCCTGCTGCTGCCACCGCCTCGTCGAGCGCGTCTTTCCATCGCTGCGGGTCGACCTCGGTACCGTCGGGATGGGCGGCTCGCCCCTGGCGCACCAACTCTCCCGATTCGGCGTCCCGAACGAAGACTTTGCACGATTGGGTGGAGGAGTCGATCCCTGCAACGAGAGCCACGATGAGCCGGTCCTTTCCTACGCAAGTGTGACTTGGACCCTACCCGCGAGGCGCGGTTGCCTCGGTCACCAGCGTGCGCGCGTAGGCGATGGCCTGCGGCGTGGTCTCGAAAACACGGCGCGCTTCGTCGTCCTTGGTGGTGAACACCCCCAGCGCCGTCAGCGGACGCAGGTGTTCGGGTTTGGCCGCGGAGATGAGGACGGTGATGCGGCGGTGTTCGAGTTCGGTGATCGTGTCCTTGAGGACGATGGCTCCGGTGGCATCGATGGTGGTCACCCGCGACATGCGCAGGATCACCACTTTCACGTCCGACACGTCGGCGAGCTCGAGCAGAAAGCTGTGCGCGGCTCCGAAGAACAGTGCGCCGTCGATCCGGTAGGCGACGATGTGCTCGCGCAGCAGGTCTTGTTCTTCCTTCGAGACCGCGTCGAGTGCATCGAGGGGCACCTGCTCGACGGTGGCCGATCGCGCGACGGCGCGCAGTGCCAGCACCGCAGCGAACCCGACGCCGACCGCCACCGCCGTCACCAGGTCGAAAACGACCGTGACGAGAAAGGTCGACAACATCACCACGGTGTCCCCACGACCGGCGCGGGAAATTGCTCGGATGGACGCGGTTTCGACCATGCGCACCGTCGTCGCCAGGAGCACCCCGGCGAGGGCTGCGAGTGGAATGTCAGCCACCAGACCCGCGGCGGAATACATGATCGCGGCGAGGATCACGGCATGGGTGAGCGCGGCGAGCCTGGTGCGTGCTCCGGATCTGACGTTGACGGCAGTGCGGGCGATGGCACCGGTGGCGGGGATACCGCCGAACAACGGTGCGGCGATGTTCGCCAGCCCTTGCCCGAACAGTTCACGGTCGGGATTGTGCCGCGCGCCGACGCCCATCGAGTCCGCCGCGGTCGCGGACAGCAACGATTCCAGGGCAGCCAGGGCAGCGACGGCGAACGCCGGTGCCAACAACGCCGTCACGTCACCGAGGTGGAAGAAGCTCAGGCTCGGAGCGGACAACGACGACGGAATCGTGCCGATCCGGGCGATGTCGAGATCGAACAGTTGGGTGACCACCGTTGCTCCCGCGACCGCAACCAGAGAGAACGGTACTTTCGGAGCCAGGCGGCCACCGACGAGCATGACGATCGCGACCGTGACGGCCACGGTGGGCGTCAGAATGCTCGCGTGCGAGACGAACGAGCGCACCGCGTCGAACGCGGACTGCCACACCTTGTCACCCTCGGCGTCGGTGATACCCAGGGCCGACGGAACCTGTTGCAGCGCAATGACGACGGCGATGCCGGCGGTGAACCCTTCGATGACGGGCGCCGGCATGTACCGGACGGCTCGACCGACTCCGGCGACGGCGAGCGCGAGCAGGATCACCCCGGCCATCAGGCCGACGGCGAGCACTCCGGTCGGCCCGTATTCGGCGACGATCGGCACGAGCACCACCGTCATGGCACCGGTCGGACCGGACACCTGGAACCGCGATCCGCCGAATACTGCGGCCACGACTCCCGCGATGATCGCCGTGGTCAAGCCGGCCGCCGCACCCAGGCCGGTACTGACGCCGAAGCCGAGCGCCAGAGGCAGCGCGACCAGGGCCACGATCAGGCCGGCCAGCAGATCCGCACCGGGCGCGCGGAGGGCGGGTTTCCACTCGCTCCACCTGGGCAGGAGCGCTGTCACAGCCCTCACGGCGTCGGTCTTACGGGCGGGTTTCGTCGGTTCGGACATGTGACGCTTTCTGAGAACTCATCGATCCTGGTCGAGCTACTTGCTAAGTTTAGCAAGTAATGAATCAGGTGAACAGCGACGTGAGCCAGACCATCCCGAGCCGTCGAGTCAGGCGCGCGCTCCGGACTCGCCTTCGAGCAGCTCGGCCTGGTTGGCCACCACTCCCGTGAGTATTTCCCGCGCAACGACCAACAGGTCGGCCACCTTCGGCGACGTCAATGTGTAGGACACCGACAGGCCTTCCCGGGTGCCTTCGATGAGACCGGCGCGCCGCAGGATGGACAACTGCTGAGACAGATTGGCCGGCTCGATGCCGATTTCCGGCAGCATCTCGGACACGGCGTGCTCGCGCTCGCTCAGCAACTCCAGCACCCGAATACGGGCGGGATGCGCCAACGTCTTGAAGAAGTCGGCTTTCATTCTGTAGAGCGGCCGGCTCGAATCCGTGGCCATGAAGTCCTCCCGTGGCACCCACCACCGCGCAGCAGGCTACTTGCGAACACTAGCAATCAAAGGACGGAACGGGACGACCTCCCTGCACGTCCCGAAACTCGGCTACCTTCACTCCCATGCGCGGAGACCCGGAAGAATCGACCGACTTCAGGCTCACCGTGGCCACAGCGGCCCTCGACCTGTTCTCCGTCAAGGGATACGAGTCGACGACGGTGGACGACATCGCCGGTGCCGCCGGAATCTCGCGTCGGACATTCTTTCGTCAGTTCCGCGCCAAGGAAGACGTCGTCTTCGCCGATCACGAAATACTGCTCGAGCAGGCAGGCGCCTTCCTCGAATCGAACGAGGGCGATCCCTGGCAGGCGGTGTGCGATGCCGCGCAGCAGGTGTACGAGCGATTCTCCGATTGGATCGAGATGTCGCGCCTGCGCTATCAGGTGGTGCACCGCAACCCTGCGCTGCGCGATCGGGAGATCGTCACCGTGTTTCGCTACGACCGACTCTTCGTCGAATATCTGCAGCGCGTTCTGCCCGATCACCCTCACCTGGAGATTCTGCAGTTCTCGGCTTCGGTGACTGCGACGCACAACTACATCCTTCGTCGAATGATCCGCGACGGCCTGCCGACATCCGTCGAGGATCTGCGTTCGGCACTGGCGCAGGTCCGCGCGCAGTTCTTCGGTGAGATCGTCGTCGCGTCGTTCCCCCGGGGTACGTCCGTCGCCAAAGTCGTCGATGCGTTGGCCGATCACACAACCGCCTGATCTGTCCGGACCGAATGGCACTGAGTGCCGGATGCCGAAGACCCGGTCTTGAATCGGTCCGAATCCGGACGTACACTGGGGCAATCCTTGGCACTGAGTGCCCTACGTGGGCAGTGCCACCCCCGACACACCGAGGAGCGTGGCCGACATGGCCGGAAATCCCGACTTCGATCTGTATCAATCGCCCGAAGAGCACGACGAACTGCGCGCGGCCATTCGGGCTCTCTCGGAGAAGGAGATCGCTCCGTACGCCAAAGAGGTCGACGAGGACTCCCGTTTCCCCGAGGAGGCGCTCAAAGCCCTGAACGCCTCGGGCTTCAACGCCATCCACGTTCCCGAGGAGTACGACGGCCAGGGTGCCGATTCCGTCGCTGCCTGCATCGTCATCGAAGAGGTTGCACGCGTGTGCGGCTCGTCCTCGCTGATCCCCGCGGTCAACAAACTCGGCACGATGGGCCTGATCCTCAAGGGCTCCGAGGAGCTCAAGAAGCAGGTTCTGCCGTCTCTCGCCGGTGGCGCGATGGCGTCGTACGCCCTGTCCGAGCGCGAAGCAGGATCCGACGCGGCGAGCATGCGCACCCGCGCCAAGGCCGATGGTGACGACTGGATCCTCAACGGCTCCAAGTGTTGGATCACCAACGGCGGCAAGTCCGAATGGTACACCGTCATGGCCGTGACCGATCCCGACAAGGGCGCCAACGGCATCTCCTCGTTCATCGTGCACAAGGACGACGAGGGATTTGTCGTCGGCCCCAAGGAGAAGAAGCTCGGCATCAAGGGCTCACCCACCGCCGAGCTTTACTTCGAGAACTGCAAGATCCCCGGCGATCGCATCATCGGCGACCCGGGCACCGGCTTCAAGACCGCGCTGGAAACACTCGACCACACCCGCCCCACCATCGGCGCGCAGGCTGTCGGCCTGGCACAGGGCGCACTCGACGCAGCCATCGCATACACCAAGGACCGTAAGCAGTTCGGCACCGCGATCTCGAGCTTCCAGGCAGTGCAGTTCATGCTCGCCGACATGGCGATGAAGGTCGAAGCGGCTCGACTGATGGTCTACAGCTCCGCAGCCCGCGCCGAGCGCGGCGAGAAGAACCTCGGGTTCATCTCGGCAGCAGCGAAGTGCTTCGCCTCGGACGTGGCCATGGAGGTCACCACCGACGCCGTGCAGCTCTTCGGCGGTGCCGGCTACACCACCGACTTCCCGGTCGAGCGCATGATGCGCGACGCCAAGATCACCCAGATCTACGAGGGCACCAACCAGATTCAGCGTGTCGTCATGTCGCGGGCGCTGCTCAAATGAGCGATATCAACCTCGTAGGCGTCATCGGCGGCGGCACCATGGGAGCAGGCATCGCCGAGATGTGTGCTCGCTCCGGCAGTTCGGTGCTGATCCTCGAAACCAGCCAGGCCACAGCCGATGCTGCAGAGGCACGCCTCGACAAGTCGTTCGCCCGCGCCGTCAAGTCCGGCCGCATCGAAGCCGACGCGGCCGAGAAGGCCCGAGCAGCAATCACGTTGACGCTCGACATCGGCGATTTCGCAGACCGCGATCTCGTGGTGGAGGCAGCACCGGAGATCGAATCGCTCAAGCTCGATCTGTTCGGAAAGCTCGATTCCATCGTCAAGCCCGACGGAATCCTGGCCACCAACACGTCGTCGATCCCCGTCATCAAGATGGCCAACGCGACGAAGCGTCCCGACAAGGTCGTCGGAGTGCACTTCTTCAACCCGGTGCCGGTGCTGCCGTTGGTCGAGATCGTCGTCAGCCTTCTCACCAGCGAAGAGACCGTTGCAGCGGTGACGGATTACGCCGGAAACACGCTGGGCAAGAAGACGATTCGCGCCGGTGATCGCGCCGGATTCATCGTCAACGCCTTGCTCATCCCGTACATGGTCTCGGCCATCCGCATGCTCGAGTCCGGCTTCGCCAGCGCTGAGGACATCGACGAGGGCATGGTCAACGGCTGCGCACACCCCATGGGCCCGTTGCGTCTGACCGACACCGTCGGCCTCGACGTCACCCTCGCGGTCGCCGAGTCCCTCTACGCGGAGTTCCGCGAACCGCACTACGCTCCGCCGCCACTGCTGCAGCGCATGGTGGACGCCGGAATGCTGGGGCGCAAAACCGGTAAGGGCTTCTACACGTATTCGTAGTAGTCCCCCCGAGTCTGCGTGAATGGTCCATTCACCCCCGTCAGGGCCGGTGAATGGACCATTCACGTCTTCGAAAGGCGCACACTGGAGTCGTTCCACAACAGTGGGAGGCTTCATGAACATCGATCTCGACGGCCGAACTGCACTGATCTCCGGCTCCAGTCAGGGCATCGGATTGGCCATCGCCACCGAATTGGCCCGCGCCGGTGCGCGCGTCGTACTCAACGGACGGAGCGCATCCGCGCTGGATTCGGCCGAGGAACAACTGCTCACCGAAGTACCCGGCGCACGAGTGATCGTCGTGGCAGCCGATCTCGCGACGGCCGAGGGGGTCGAGACGTTGCTCGCCACGGTCCCGGTGGTCGATATTCTGGTGAACAATCTCGGAATCTTCGGAGCCAAAGCCGCCCTCGACATCGACGACGACGAATGGCGACGCTATTTCGAGGTGAACGTGCTCTCGGCAATCCGGCTGATCCGCACCTATCTGCCGGCGATGACCGAAGCGGGCTGGGGCCGAATCCAGAATATCTGCAGCGATTCCGCAGTCGTGATTCCCGAAGAGATGATCCACTACGGAATGACGAAGACAGCCCTGCTCGCGGTGACCCGCGGGTTCGCGAAAGCCGCTGCTGGAACTGGCGTCACGGTCAATTCCGTGATTGTCGGACCTACCCACACCGAGGGCGTCGAGAAATTCGTGGCCGAACTCGTCGGCGACGAACTGCCCTGGGACGAAGCTCAAGCCAAGTTCATGAAGGAGAACCGTCCGCAATCGTTGATCGGCCGGCTGATCGAGCCGAAAGAGATCGGCAACATGATCGTCTATCTGAGCTCCGAGCAAGCCTCTGCGACCACCGGTGGCGCTCTACGCGTCGACGGCGGCTACGTCGACTCGATACTGCCCTGAGTTGCTGTAAGGCCGGTCCGGTCGGTCACAGTTTGTGGCCGACCGGATCGGGGCATGCGTGAAATACACGGAATCAAGCAAAGGTTCTTCACGCATTTCACCGTATTCGGAGACGATTCCACAGTGAGCGATCAGTACACCTTCACCAACCCCGTCACGCAGTACCGTCAGGACGGCTTCCCGGAGCAGCACCAGGATCCGCCCGGTCTGGCCGCAGATCTTCAGCCTCTCGCCGACCACGGCGAGAACAGCTATCGCGGTTCCGGTCGCCTGACCGGCCGCAAAGCGCTCGTCACCGGTGCCGACTCCGGAATCGGTCGCGCAGCAGCCATTGCCATCGCCCGCGAGGGTGCCGACGTGGTGCTCAACTACCTGCCGTCGGAAGAAAAAGACGCTCAGGAAGTTGCTCAGCTGGTACGCGACGCCGGACGCACCGCAGTCCTGGCACCGGCAGATATCACCGACGAGCAGGCCGCGCGCGGTATCGTGCGCACTGCCGTCGACGAACTCGGTGGCCTCGACCTGCTGATCAACGTTGCCGGTAAACAGCAGTTCGTCGAAGACCTGGCCGACCTGACGTCCGAGCAATTCGATCAGACGTTCAAAACCAACGTCTACGCATTGTTCTGGATCATCCAGGAAGCGGTGCCGCACATGCCCGCCGGTTCCACCATCGTGAACACCAGCTCGATCCAGGCATACACACCGTCACCCGGACTGGTGGATTACGCGACCACGAAGATGGCCATCAACACCATCAGCAAGGCCCTCGCCCAGCAGTTGGCACCCAAGGGTATTCGCGTCAATGTGGTTGCGCCGGGACCGTTCTGGACACCGCTGCAGGCAGCCGGCGGTCAGCCGACCTCGGCGCTGCCGGAATTCGGCAAGGAAACACCGCTCGGACGCGCCGGGCAGCCTGCCGAGATCGCCGGTGCGTACGTCTATCTGTCGTCCGCCGAATCGGGTTACGTCACCGGCGACACACTGAACGTCAACGGCGGAATGCCGACGCCGTAGTCCGTATCCGTTCGGCGTGAATGGACCATTGACACCCGTCTGGTCCTGTGAATGGTCCATTCACGCGTTCAGGAGAGGTCAGTCCTTCGGCCCACCAGCGGCGTAGACGACCTGACCCGAGATGAAGCCTGCACCCTCGCTGACGAAGAACGACGCCAGGTGCGCGATGTCGTCGGGGTGTCCGACGCGATTGACCGGAATCTGCGACGCCGCAGCAGCTTTGAAGTCCTCGAACGGCATGCCGACACGTTCTGCGGTGGCCGCCGTCATCTCCGTCTCGATGAACCCGGGGGCGATGGCGTTGGCGGTGACACCGAACTTGCCGAGTTCGATGGCGAGGGTCTTGGTGAAGCCCTGCATTCCGGCCTTGGCGGCGGAGTAGTTGGCCTGGCCACGGTTGCCGAGGGCGGACGTGCTCGACAGGTTGACGATGCGACCCCACTTGGCGTCGATCATGTGCTTCTGGACCGCGCGGGTCATCAGGAACGATCCGCGCAGGTGCACGCCGAGAACGGAATCCCAGTCCTGCACGGTCATCTTGAACAGCAGGTTGTCGCGAGTGATGCCTGCGTTGTTGATCAGTACGGTCGGCGCACCGAACTCGCCGGCGATGCGATCGACCGCGGTCTGGACGGATTCCTCGTCGGCGACGTTGGCACCGATGGCCACTGCCTGCCCACCTGCGGCCTGAATCGCACCGACGGTATCGCTGCACGCGGCCTCGTCGAGGTCGACCACGGCAACTCCGAAACCGTCCTTGGCCAGCCGCTTCGCTACCGCAGCGCCGATTCCACGCGCACTACCGGTGACTATGGCCGTCTTGATCTGATCGCTCACGAATATCTCCTGACACAACGCCGAATCGAATTACCTGTCATCTGTTTCTACCAACCCCGGCGGCGCAGTCAGTACGCAGCCACCGCTCCGTCGAGCGCCTTCTGCATTCCCTCTGCCACCACTCGGGTGATGTCGATCGGCTTCTCGGGCAGTTCGGTGATGGGCGTGTCGATGTAGACGCTCGCCTGCTTCACCTTCGGCGTACCGGGGCCGTAGCTCAGACCGATGCAGACCAGCACCGGTTCGACCCCGAGCTTGCGCGCCCGCATCGCAATGTGGCCGATCCCGCTGCCGACGTGCTGCACCGTCGTCGGATCTTCGAGATTGCAGGTGCCCTCGGGGAACACTGCGAGGTCGTCGCCCCGCTTCATTCGCTCGGCACTGACGTCCATCATGCGGCTGCCTGCTGCGCTGACGGCTCGCATGCCGTGATTCTTGCCGCGGAAGACGGGGATGCCACCCATCATGTCGATTCGCCTGCGCTGCTTCGGTTCCTGGAAGAGCTCGTCCTTGGCCAATACCCGCGTGCGGCCGATGACCGGACGCAGCGGCGACGCCCATGCCGCCGCTGCGAGCGTATACGGATCGTTCTCGGTCAGATGATTGACCGCGATGAGCAGACGAGTGTTGTCGTAGACAAGACGACGCAGCTCCTCACGAGCACCATCGGGGTACGACACCCGCGGGCGGAAGCGTCGGGCGAGGGCGGCATACGCCAGCCTCGCGACCTGACGATTCTGCTGATGACGCAGATAGAAGTCGTACACGGTCACATCGTTTTCGAGAATTACCGCAGGCCGATCCATGAGCCGAGCCTAATGGTTCGAGCTGCGCCGTCGGGGCCGAGCCCTCATTCGTATCGCCTACCCGATGATCGCCTTGTATTCGGTGAAGATCGGCGCGTACTCGGGGCCGCAGTTCGCGATCGACCAGTCGGTGAGCAGGGTGAGGTTCTCGAACACCCCATCCATCGCGCTGAAGTCGCCTGCCGCACCCTTGGCGTCGGCCTCTTCCATGGCTCGTAGCCACGCCAATGGCTCCGGTGGAGCGACGGCTTGCAGCTCCGACTGGGTCACCGGGGCCTTCGCAGCGAGATCGTCGGCAATGGATTCGGCTACTTCGACACCACCGGCCTCGGCTTCCCGCAGGTTGGCCAGACCCTGCGCCACCTGTGTGGCGTACAGCGTGCAGAAATCCGACCCACCCGAATCCTCTTCGACCGACTCCACGGATTCCACCGATTCTGCGGCCGACGGCTCAGCCGGAGTGGACGGGTTCTCTCCAGTGGACGAACACCCCGCGACAGCGAGGAGAATTACCGCACATCCCAAAGTCGATCGACTGTTCATCGGCGTTGCACTCCTCGTGAACCCTGCCCGGACGACCGCCAGTCTGCGCCTGTGGGCTCGGTTGTGCAGCGCTGTGAGCACCGCGAACGGTTCGAGCCGGCCTCACACCCGCGAGGAACCCATTGCCCGGATCCCGACGGCAAGTCCGACCGCCGCAGTGGCCGCGGCTGCGACGACACCTGCCATGACCGTCGAACTCGCGAAGTCGCCGGCGAACAGTGCACGCTCGGCGTCGACGAGATATCCGAGGGGGTTGATGTTCACCAGGAACTGCATCCACCCCGGGGCGGCCGTCAGCGGCAGCATCGTGCCGGAGAGGATGAGCAGCGGGAACATCAATGTCTGCTGGATGGACCAGAACACCCAATCCTGCCCGCGCACAGCCAAAGCCAATGAGTAGGACAGTGCGCCGAGCCCGACGCCGAACACACCGAGCAGCACGATCCCGACGGCAGCACCGATCGGATTCACGGACAGCCCGAGCGGCAATGCCACCAGAACGATCAGCACGGCCTGTGCGGCCAGCGGCACCATCTCCTTGAACGCGCGCCCGACGAGCAGCGCCGATCGCGGCAACGGGGTCACCAACATTCGTTCGTGCGAACCCTGCTGCAACTCGGCCAACAGATTCGAACCCGTCATGGACGTTCCGAAGATGGTGATCATGGCGAGCACGCCGGGAACGAACCAGTCCCACACACTCCCGTCCCCCAGACCGGGAACATCGGTGAGCAGTGGGCCGAACAGCGCGAGGAGAATCAGCGGTTGGATGAGACTGAAGATGACGGTGAACGGATCGCGGACCATCGGCCGCAGTTCGCGGCCCATCACCAATGCGCTTCCCGCGAGTACGTTCATCGGAGTTCTCCCGCGGTTTCGAGGGAAGACGTGCCCGCCGCGGCGCTCTCACGAAGACTGCGGCCGGTGAGACCGAGAAAGACGTCGTCGAGAGTCGGCCTCGTCATGTCCGCCGTGAGCACCCTGATGCCGTGAGCATCGCCGAGCCGCATCAGCTCCGGGAGAACCACCTCGGCGCGCTCGACCCTGATGTTCAGACGCGAGCCCGCCACCGTCACGTCCTTGATGCCGGCCACACCGTCGAGCAGCGGGACCAACGCCGCGGCGTCGGACACGTTGAGGACGATGAGATCGCCTGCCAGTTCCGACTTGAGTGCGCTGGCGGTGTCATCGGCGATGACGGTGCCGCGATCGACGACGATCACCCGCTCGGCCATGGAATCGGCCTCGTCGAGATAGTGGGTGGTGAGCACGATGGTGGTGCCCATCTCTCGCCTGAGCCGGAGAATGTGGTCCCACAGGTTCGCTCGGCTCTGCGGATCCATTCCGGTGGTCGGCTCGTCGAGAAACAACAGGGGCGGACGGTGCACCAGGCCCAGTGCGATGTCGAGCCGTCGACGCTGCCCACCCGAGAGAGTCGAGACCGTACGGGCAGCGAGCTCGCCGAGCTCGAGTGCCTCGATCAATTCGTCTGCACGACTGCGCGATCGCTGACGCGTCATGCCGTAGCACCGGCCCTGCACGACGAGCTCGTCACGGACGCGTTGATTGTGTCCCGCACCGTTTCCCTGCCCCACGTAGCCCAGGCTGCGCCGGACTCGATCCCGGTCCTTGCCCACGTCGAACCCGGCAATGCGGGCCGAGCCCGACGTCGGTGTCAGCAGGGTGGTCAGCATCCGCAGAGTGGTCGACTTGCCTGCCCCGTTCGGACCGAGCAGAGCCACCAACTCTCCCTCACCGATCGCCAGGTCGATGCCGCGTACCGCATTCACGGTCTTCTTGCCTTGCCGGAAAGTCTTGGTCAATCCCGATGTTTCGATCATCTGTGACGCCCCTCGTCGTAGCGGTGAATCCCTACGACGGAGACGTTAGAAACGATCGCGGTCAGCTTCGGTCCGCGTTGCCGAGGCGGCGAACAATCAGCCGAAGACGGGAAACTTTCGCTTACTGGCGAGGGCGTCCATCCCGGACTGGATGCTCGCGCGCACCTCGTCGTATTTCGCATCGACGTACGCCTCGTCCTCGCACCGAGCCGGATCGTGATCCAGTTCGACGGGCGGCATGAATCGAGTACGAATCTTGGCGGGCAAGGGAATCTGTGGCAGCGCGGCGGGCGCGATGATCCACGGAAGCGAGATCGCGATCGGGAACACCTTCAACCGTGCAATCTTGTCCAGCTTCAACGCTTTCGACAGCTTGTCACCGCGAATGAGTACTGGCATCGCGTCGGCACCACCCACCGTCGCCACCGGCACGATGGGAACGCCCATCCGAATGGCGAGCTTGATGAAGCCGGTTCGACCGCCGAGAGTGGCCTCGTCTCGCTTGCTCCAGGGCCGCAACGAATCGACCTCACCGCCAGGCCACACGATGACGTCCCGCCCCTCGGCCAGTGCCGTCGACATCGAGTCCGGTGCCGCGGGCAGCACACCCATGGATCGAAAGACCTTGCCGATCAACGGGAACGCCATGAGTGCGTCGTGCGCGGTGCCGTGCAGAATCCGCTTCTCGCCGAAGTGTCGCCACCATTGCGCACCGACGGTCCACGCGTCCCACACGAACGGCGCACCCGAGTGCACGCCCACGACCAGCACCGGCGACTCGGGGATGGTCTCCCACCCGTCTATCTCCATTCGGAAGTAGCGGTCCATCACACCGTTCCACAGCCGCTGCTGGCGATCCATCGCCACGGTGTTCTGATCGTCGAGGTCCCAGCCACCTGCGCGTTCGGCGACAACGGCTCCGAGACCACCGGATGCCTTCGCCCGTCGCTCCTTCATCTTCAGTCGCGCTGCCGCGGCGTACCGCTGCGCTTGCTCGCGCAGCTGCTCCTTCGTCGGTTCTTCGGAGCCGTCCCCGCCCAATACGTGATCCCCATCACTCATACCCGAACGGTACTCCACTCGCCCGAAGCCGACTCACAACCAGCGCTCGTAACCCCGCGCGACGTCCCGTCTGTCCGTTATGGTCAAAATTCGAGCCGAGCGAACGAGGTACACCGATGGATCCGATCGAACCGGCATACGGAACGACAGCACTGCTGCTGATCGCCGCCGCAGCCGTTGCAATTCTGTTGTTCCTCATCATGAAGGTGAAGCTGCATGCCTTCGTCTCCCTGGTCCTGGTCAGCGCGGTCACCGCCGTCGCGGCGGGAATCCCACTGGCAGACGTGCCGTCGGCCCTGCTCTCGGGCTTCAGTTCCACACTCGGATCGGTCGCCCTACTCGTCGCGTTGGGCGTGATGGTCGGCAGACTGCTCGAAATCACCGGTGGTGCACAGGTATTGGCCGATACCCTGATCAACCGATTCGGTGCCAAGCGTGCACCGCTCGCCCTCGGTGTGGCCGCACTCATCTTCGGCTTTCCCATCTTCTTCGACGCCGGCCTCGTCGTCTTCCTGCCGATCATCTTCACCGTCGCCAAGCGATTCGGTGGATCGGTGCTGCTGTACGCCCTCCCGACGGCAGGCGCATTCGCCGCGATGCACGCGATCGTTCCCCCGCACCCCGGACCTGTCGCCGCCACCGAACTTCTCGGCGGCGATATTGGATCGGTACTGCTGGTCGGCGTCCCCGTCGCCGTCGTCTCCTGGTTCGTCGGCTCGTACCTCGTAGGCACGCAGCTCGGTAAGCGGTTCCACACCTTGCCCGCCGACCTCTTCGCCGACGGCGCAGCCAACTCCGAAGAACACGACAAAGAGATGGCCGGCCTCCGCGACCCTGCGCCGAAGTTCGGTGCGGTGCTGCTCATCCTGCTGACGCCGCTCGTACTGATCTCCCTCAACACCGTGGTCAACACTCTGACCACCTCGGGAGTGCTGACCGGAGACGAGACCTGGGCAGCAGCGCTGACACTCATCGGTCAG
Source organism: Rhodococcus sp. 14-2483-1-2 (assembly GCF_002259405.1). Taxonomy (GTDB): domain Bacteria; phylum Actinomycetota; class Actinomycetes; order Mycobacteriales; family Mycobacteriaceae; genus Rhodococcoides. Next base: position 647,993 of record NZ_NPFW01000007.1, read on the forward strand.
ACGCCCATCGCGCTGCTCATCACCTTGCTGCTGGCTCTGTTCATTCTCGCGCCGGGACGCTTCCCCGTCGCCGACGGTGCCAAGTACATGGATCAGGCCCTCGGACCCATCTGTTCGATCATCCTGATCACCGGTGCCGGCGGCATGTTCGGTGGAGTGCTGCGGGCCAGCGGCATCGGGCAGTCGCTCACCTCCTCGCTGTCCGGCCTCGGACTGCCGATCCTGCTGCAGGCCTTCCTGATCGCCACCGCCCTTCGCGTCGCGCAGGGTTCGGCCACCGTGGCCCTGACCACCACCGCCGGGCTGATCTCGGTCCAGGTCGCCGAGCTCGATCTGAGCAATTTCAAGATCGCGCTGTTGGTGTTCGCACTGGCCGCCGGAGCCACCGTGCTCTCCCACGTCAACGACTCCGGTTTCTGGCTCGTCAGCCGCTTCTTCGGTATGGACGAGAAGACGACACTGAAAACCTGGACCGTCATGGAAACGACGCTGGGACTGGCGATATTCGCCCTCGCGTCGCTGCTGTGGGTGGTGTTCTAGCGGGTTCGGCCACAACCAGCACGGCCGCTCTGTATCGGATGTATGTCGTCGAACGTCGGTACGACAAGCTCGGGCATCGGCGCGACCTTCCACCAGCTCACGGCCATCCCGACAGGCCAAGAACCGAGGGGGTCAGAGCTGCTTGCGCATCTTCACACTTGTGGTTTCATATCCGGCTCGACGACGACATCCCACACCCACCACGAGCTGGCGTCGTCCGAGTTGTCGCGACCGATCCAGAGGTACCCGACGATCTGGCCGGTGTCGTCGACGAGGTCGAACACAGTGTTGTTCGGGGTGGGAGCACCCGCGGGGAAAGCACGCTCGATGGCATTACTGGAGTGCTCTTCAGCGGCGCGCGGCGTCTCACCTGTAGCGACCAGGTCCGTCTTGCCCTACTCACCGACCGAGGCGCGACGCCAATTGCTGGACATACTCTTTCGAGGATCGCTTCGCTCGTGACAGTCGGCGACCCCGGCTGCTATCGTCCGTCGCGCTTGGGTTGCCATCGAGCTGCGCGCTCGCCGATCGATGCGAGCCGAGCAGTCTCGTGTATACGAGCGGCTCGGGTCTCGGGCCGCTTGGCGGTCACGATCCACTCCAGAATCCCTCGACGCGCGGACGGCGGAAACTGGTTCCAATTGTCCTCCGCATCAACGTACTCGGCGAATGCAGCCGCAAGGTCGTCGGGAACGATCAGCTCCTCGACCTCGTCGAGTACGGTCCAAGCTCCATTGGCAACGGCGGCCTCGACTGCGCGCTCCCCCGCCGGAAGCATCAGGCCCGCTTCACGAAGGGCCTCGATGCGGATCTTGTTCGGACGGGACCATGCACTCGCGGGTTTCCGGGGCGAGAAATACAACATGGTGCGCTCGTCGTCGAGCTTGCGCGGTCGGCTGTCGACCCACCCCACGGCGAGTGCTTCCGACACTGCGTCGTCGTAGCTGATCGCCGCTCTCCCGGTGGCCTTCTTCCACGACACCAGCCACACCGATTTCGCTCTGTCGTGATGTGCGATCAGCCATGTCCGCCACTGGGCACGTGTCTCGGCATGCACCCTCGGTGCGTCGTCCATGACGGCCATGCGTACCCCTTCGTTCGTCGGCACCAGTACAGCGCTCGTCTCACTCGTCGGCTTCGAACACGCATCCCCCGGATGGAAGCTCCAGGACGATGACGTCGTGGTCCTCTCCGGTGACGATCGCGGTGAAGATGAGCTCCGCACCGTCCATCGACACCCACCAATTCATGTTGGCACCGCGCACACGCGGCACCTGCCGATACACCGCTCGGGCGTCCTCGACCACGGCCTGCGGATGCAGCCTCCGAGCGGTCTCGATGACGGTGCGACGAACATGGTCGAGATCGATCAGGTCGTCGTCATCCGACAGTTGCGACGGACGAAAGTCGATGAGTGCGAAAGGTATTCGGATGACGGGGAGCGTCGCCGCATGTGCCATCGATCCGTCGGAGAACTCGGGGTCACGCCACTCGAGCACACCGTCCGCGAACGTGGGAGTCAGATCGTCGTAGATCGCCGATCCGGTCTCGATGCTGCGGTGGACCGCTGCGATGTATTCGGTCAGGGAGTCGAACCACGGTGCACCCTGGTCAGCGGACTCATACGAGAAGTTGCGGATACACCCTCGACGCGTACCGGGACGTGTGTCGACGTAGGTTGTGCCACCGGCACCATCCTCGGCGAACGGGACATAGGAGGGGAGAAACATTTCGGCCGTCTCACCTGCCTCCTGAGCGCGGACGACGTCCGGCCAGTCATCGCCCAGATCGTCGATCGAATGCGGGTTTTCGAGGCTGAACGTGTGCCGGGCGAGAACCTCGTCGAGCGACAACAGGGTCGAGTCCGGTAGCACCGAACCGATTGGGCCGCAGTCCTCACCCTCCGGAACGTGCTGCCCGTCGTGCAGTCCGTAGAACTCGCGCAGTTCCTCGGTCCACGGCGTTGTCGCACGTTCCGCAGACTCTCGCTCGCCCGCGGTCCGCGGCGGCCGAATCGACGCAGCAGTGATGGGCGCACGTTCACGAAGCGTCGCCATGTACGCGGTCCATACCGCGGTGAGGTTCACGACTCGAACCTAATGGGTCTCGATCGGCGAGGGGGTTCGATACGGGTCTCCTTTCCGCGGAGATCACTCGATATGCTGCAGTCTCAGGCGACATTTCCTTCAGCGGTGTATCGACGGTGCGAGGCAATCGTGAGTGACAGCATTCGATTCGACGGAGTGCTCGAGCCGATGACGTGGGGCAAGAACACGTACACGATCATCCGTGTTCCGACTCGATTGGTCGAGGCAGCGGAGCGGTGGCCGACTCGCCGGATCGACGGTTCGATCGACGGGCTGAGTCTCAATCTCGGTCTCAACAACGCAGATTCGAATGTGATGCCCGGGTCGTTCGTCTACATCGGCGCAGGCCTTCAGCGCCGATTGGGCGTCCACCCCGGTGATCTGGTGTCGTGTGAATTCGAACCGGCCGATCCCGATCTGGTACCTGTCCCGCAGGATGTCGCGGAGGCTATGGAGACGGCGCACTGCACATCCGCGTGGGAGCGGAAGCGGCCGAGCGAGCGTCGTCAGTTGTTGATGCCCATCGACAACGCTGCGCGAGAGCAGACCCGCGCAGACCGCGTAGCGCGACTGGTCGGGATGTTGACGGAAAATCCATGACCGGACAGTCGAGGTGCCCAGGCCGCCCTCCGTCACTGCACCGGAACGAGAATTCTCCACGCCCCCAACGCCAATGAGCCAACGGTCACGAGCAGGAACAGGCCGACCCAGACGATGCCGGGAAGGAAGGTCAGCCGGGCCAGTTGATCGGCGTCGGAGTCCCGAGCCCGTCCTGCGCTGCGGGATTTCTGCAGTTCGAGAACGGGGCGCGGACCGGCGATCAGCAGGAAGAACGTGATGAAGTACGCCGAGGCGACCTGTTGCTCTCCGGTGCCCCACCAGGACACCACGAACAACAGTCCACCAACGGTGACGAGGGACAGCAGTCCGTAGATGTTGCGAATCATCAACAGCATCAACGCAATCGAGATGATGCCGATCCACAACACCGCCGACGCTCGCTGTGTGCCCAGCACCAGAGCGGCACCGAGGCCGAGAAGCGACGGCCCGACGTAGCCGGCGAACGTCATCGCGATGACGCCGAGGCCGGTGGGCTTGCCCTTGGAGATGGCGACGCCGGAGGTATCGGAGTGCAGTCGCAGCCCCATCAGCTGTCGGCCGGTGATCAGCGCGACGAACAGGTGCGCGCCCTCGTGCGCGATGGTCACGACGTTGCGTGCGATCCGCCACGTCTGCGGCAACACGACGATGACGAGTGCAGCCAGGGCAGCGACTTGGACGATCCACACCGGTGGATCAGGACTCACCGCGGAAATGCGGTCCCAGAATTCGTTCACACCACACCCTATGTGAGCGGTGAGGAGTGGAGCCTGCAGGAACGACCAGCGACACTTCGGAGCAGGCTACGAAGTTCCGCTCACATCGGTCACGTCAGGACGCGCGCGACTCGGCCTTCGCACGTTCGCGGGCGAGGGAGCGATCGCGCATCTCCTCGAACTTGGTGGCCTGCCGCTCGAGGTCTTCGAGGAACGCGGCGAGTTCTTCGCGCTTGTTCTCACCGCGTGCGGTGAAGTCGTTGCGCTCGAACACGCTCCACTTGCGCAGCACCGGCCAGACGACGTCCTCGAGGTGCTGACGCAGGTCGTAGATGCCGTGCTTGGCCATCAGCACACCGTTGCGGCGGAAGTTCGGCATCCCCGCACCCGGCATGACGAAGTTCATCACGATGTCCGAGACAGCCTGCAACGTCTGGTCGGGAGAGATGTCCATCGCCGCGCCGGTGATGTTGCGGTAGAAGATCATGTGCAGGTTCTCGTCGGCGGCGATGCGCTGGAGCATGCGGTCGGCGATCGGATCGTCGCAGACCTTGCCGGTGTTGCGGTGCGAGACGCGCGTCGCGAGTTCCTGGAAGGTCACGTACGCGACCGAGTGCAGCAGACCGACCCCCGCACCGGCGGGCGAGACGTACCCGTTGGTCATGTGGATCATCCGGGCCTCTTCGAGGGCGACGGGATCGACGCCGCGGGTGACGACGAGGTAGTCGCGCATGACGATGCCGTGCCGGTTCTCCTCGGCGGTCCAGCGACCGACCCAGGTTCCCCAGGCACCGTCCTGGGAGAAGTTCTCGGCGATCTCACGGTGGTAGGACGGCAGGTTGTCCTCGGTGAGCAGGTTGGTGATCATCGCGGCCTGTGCGACGTCGGAGAGCTTGGACTGCTCCGGGTCGTAGTCCTGGCCGCCGAGTGCGGCGAAGTTGCGACCTTCGTCCCACGGAACGTAGTCGTGAGGGTGCCACTCCCGCGCCATCGAAATGTGACGGTTCACATTGTCCTCGGCAGTGGGCACCAACTCTTGCAGAAGCTCGAGCTGTGTCAGATCCCTGGCCATCGAGATGCCTCCTCGCGTTGACGTCAGCTCGCAAGCCTAGGGCGATACGTGCGTGACGTGTGGAGCCTTGCCCGGATTCTGTTAGAGGTAGCAATCGACGTCCGCACGGAATGGTGCGACGTCACAGCTCAGCGAGCACCGAGAGTGGAACCCGAGGACGCGAGCGTCGCCGGACGGAAGACCCAGCCACGGAGAGCGAGGAACCGGGCGGCTCCGAAGATGCCGCCCACAGCGATGACGACCAGAACCTGGACGTATGTCGGCGCTGCCGGGAACAGGATGTGCACTGCGGCCAGTGAGGCGGTACTCAGACCAAGCCCGATCAGGGCGAGTCCCCCGGCTTCCCACTGCGTCTGGAACCAGCCCACACGACCGGCCGCATGAAAGGTGTGACGGCGGTGCAGCTCGTTGGCAAGGACGGTACTTGCGGCCACACCTGCAAGGTTGGCAGTGAACGATCCGAGAGAAGCGAGGGCGACGAACAACAGGGCGTACACACCGTTACTCGACACCCCGACGATCACGAAGCGCGTGAACTGAGCGAGCACCGACTCCCCGAGCATCCGCGACCTGATGCGAGGCGCACAGCCCGCCGACCCGGACGAAGCCGGGACTTTCAGGGAAGTGCTCACGAGGACTCCAGTTGTAGAACCGGAAGCGTCGGTCGGCGCTTCGACTCGATACAACTCCGCCCGCGAACGAATCGGTCTCGGACGTGACGGAAGTCTCAGGCCTTGGTGGAACTTTCTTCCCGAGCGCGCTTCTTGCGGTCCAGGTCGATGTTGAGACTGTCGGGCTTGATCGATGCGACGAACAACACCGCGACGAGCACGACCACTACGACGATGGTGATGACGACCACCGCGATGCCGAAAATTGCCAAAATACCGTTCATGTCCTGCCTCCCGTGTCAGGCAATACGGTACTTGTCGTAGACAGTCCGGTCGACGTGCACCCCCAGCTCACCGCTCAGCTCACCAGGCGCGCCACAGCGCGCATCGGCAACGACAGCCAGGTAGGCCTGTTGCGAGCCTCGTACAGAACCTCGTACACGGCCTTGTCCAACTCGTATGCGCGCAACAGGTCGGCCTCCTCGCGGGGATCGTGCCCGGCCACCGAGGCGTATCCGTCGAAGAATGCCGCAATACTGCGGGCCGCCCACTTCTCGGCCCGCTCTCGCGCCGTCCGGTCCTCGGGCAGATCGACCAGCAGGTGGTTGGCCGCATAGTCGAACGAGCGCAGCATTCCGGCCACGTCACGCAGAGCGCTGTCCATCTGCCTGCGCTCGGCCAAGGTCTTTGCCGGCTCACCCTCGAAATCGATGAGCAACCACCGTTCCGGAGTGCCCAGCACCTGACCCAGATGCAGGTCACCGTGGATGCGCTGCACCGTGGTGCTGTTCGACGCCTCCGCTCGCGAGATCAGAGCGGTCGCCGCCGGGATGTACTGCGCGATCTCCGGCACCACCCGTGCCACTCCCGAGATGCGGGCGAGGATCTCCTCGACGGCGGTAGATTCCACCGATCGTTCGGCGGTACCCAGCACCGCCGCCAGGTCGTGGTGTACCTGCGCCACGGCCGCTCCGATCCGATGTGCGTCCGGGGCGAAATCGGCGGGCAGGTCTTCGATCGGCGTCTGCGGGGAATCGAACACCTCCTGCACGCTGGCCAGTGCCGCGGTCCAGCCCTCGGCGGAGTTCGCGGCGAAATCCTGAGCCATGCCGAGGGTCGTGGGTTCACCGCCGACTTCGGCTTCGAGCCAGCCACGAAGCGGCGCGACGTTGACGCTCCCCGCCTCCGCCAGCGCGCGATGCAGTTCCACATCGGGGCTGATCCCCGGCGGCACCTGACGAAACAGCTTGAGCAACAGTAGATCACCGAGAATCACCGAGGTGTTGGACTGCTCCGCCCCCAGAACCCGACCGCGTAGACCGCTCGGCACACTCGAACCGTCGACGATCTTGAATTCGATGCCGCCCGTGGCCTTTCCGGTGGCCAGAGCATCTCCGTACAGGCCGATGATCTCCGGGTCGCGCAAACCGTCGAACACGGCCACGTCGCCCGCCACGGGCAGTGCCCACGGCCGGAGGTCGTCGGTCAGTTCGGTCCGGAACCCGAGGGGCACCTGGTAGGTCTGTGTGACGGCCGCGCCGTCCTGCGTCAGCTGCACCTCCACCAGCAGATGCTCGGCCGCGAAATGTGGCTCGTCCCGAAGCACGTCGCGCGCGACGATCCGCACCGCACTCACCGTCGAACCCTTTGCGCCGAACCACCGTTGACCTGGCAACCACGTCGCCAGAGCATCCTCGAGCTGGGGTTCGACCGTGCGTGCCACACTCGAGCTGGAACCGACCATGAGAATGTCTCGCCGCCTTCTTCGGAGTTTGCGGAGCTTGTGACCGTACGCAGCGAAACCTACCCACTCCCGGCGACGCCCACACACCGACCGCAAAGACACCCGAACGTTATGCAGGTCGTACGCCGGTGCACAGACATGCTCGTAGAGTGGTCACATGTCCGCTCCACTGACCGCCCACATCGACGTACACCGCGCCGGTGATCGATCGAAAACCCGTGTGTCCTGGCTGGACTCGAAACATTCGTTCTCCTTCGGCCAGCACTACGACCCCGACAACACCCATCACGGACTGTTGCTGGTCAACAACGACGACATCGTCACTGCCGGTCAAGGTTTCGAGACACATCCGCATCGCGACACGGAGATCGTCACCTGGGTGATGCAGGGTTCACTGGTGCATCAGGATTCCATCGGGCACTCCGGAATCATCCATCCCGGCCTCGCGCAACGGATGACAGCGGGCAAGGGCATCCTGCACTCCGAGAAGAACGATTCCTGGAGCATCGACGGCAACAAGCACACCGAGCCCGTTCGCTTCGTGCAGATGTGGGTGCTTCCGGACAGCCCCGGTGCCACTCCCGGATACGAACAGCTCGAGATCGGCGACGAATTGCTGCGTGGAGGGTTGGTCACCGTCGCGTCGGGGATGGACAAGCATCGCGGTCAGGCTGCGATCGGGATTTCCCAGAAGTCGGCTGCGCTGCACGCGGCAAGGTTGTTGCCCGGAACCTCGGTGACGGTGCCCGACGCCCCGTTCGTGCACCTGTTCGTCGCGCGCGGCATCGTCACGCTCGAAGGTGTGGGCGATCTCTGGGAGGGCGACGCAGTCCGCATGAGTTCGACTGGCGGACAACGGATCACCGCTACCGAGCCGGCCGAGGTGCTGATCTGGGAGATGCATTCACGTCTCGGCGGTTGACCTATACGTTCGATGACAAGTTGATCACGGGAGCACGTGGGTCCTGTGCGCACAGGAGACACCCGCATACACTCCCAGCGTTCACGATCGCCGATTTCGGAGGTATTCAACGTGTCGAATCAGAATCCGCCGCCCGGAAACTATCCCCCTCCCGGAAACTATCCTTCACCCGGTGAGTACCCCCAGCAGGGCGGGTATCAACAACAGCCGACAGCGCCGAAGAACACCGTCGGCACGGTGGCTCTGGTCCTGGCGATTCTGGGCGTGTTGTTCTCCTGGACCATCGTGGGCGGAATCCTTCTCGGCCTGATCGCCATCGTTCTCGGCTTCGTCGGACGGTCCAGGTACAAGAAACGCACCGCCACCAACGGCACCGTGTCACTCGTCGCGATCATTCTCGGTTTCGTGGCCGCAGCACTGTCGATCGTTCTCGTCGTCGTCGGCGTCGGCCTGTTCAACGCAGTCGGTGGACAAGACTTCACCGACTGCATCAGCAACGCAGGCAGCGATACTGCAGCGCAACAGCAATGTGCCGACGAATTCCAGCAGAACGTCGAGAACCAGTACGACGACTCGACACCGAACTGAGTCGCGGCCGAGACAATTACGTCTCGGTGCCTGACGGAGTCCGGTCGCCTCGGCGCGTCGAACCCGCCACGATCACCTGATTGCCACCCTGCTGCTTGGCTTCGTACATCGCCGCGTCGGCTCGTCGCAGCAGCAGCGTGGTGAGTTCGACGATGTCGAAGCCGATGTCCTCGGCAATCGGGTACGTGCAATGCGCGACGCCTATGCTCACCGTCAGCGGTGCGGGGTCCTCCGCGGAATGCGCGGCACACCGATACGTCTCGGCCAGTGCGAGGGCCTCGTTCTCGGCCGATTTGGTCACCACTGCGAACTCCTCACCGCCCACCCGCGCGACCAGCACACCGTCCGTCGTCAGCCGACGTGCGATCAGCTGCAGGGCCGCGTCCCCCTGGTGGTGACCGAATCTGTCGTTGATCGACTTGAATCGGTCCACGTCGACGACCATCACCGACACATCGGTCGCACCGAGGAAATACACCGGCAGTGCCTCGTCGAGCCCTCGTCGGTTGCGTACCTGAGTGAGCGGATCGAAGTTGGCCGCCTGCGCTTGGACCTGCAGTTTGAGGAGCAGGTACTGAAAGAACGTCGGGCCCATGAACGTGATGGGCACGAGCACCACGAGTTGCGCGACAGCCAGGCCGTGATCGGTATCCGGCGACAACAGGATCAGCACGAAGAACAGCGCCACTGCAGACCCGGCCCACAACAGATGCAAGGCCATCACTCGCGCACTGTGGAACAGCTGCACGTACACGCTGTTCGCTGCGAGCAGCGCGAGGGTCATGATGACGGTCTGGGGCTGTCCGTAGGCCAACAGCACCGCGGTGGTTCCGACGTCCGCGTACGCGGCGAACATCAGGGATGCACGCTTGGAGGGCCACGGTGCTTTCAGCCAGGCGATACCGACCACCGGTGTGGACAGCAACGCGACCACATAGACGCTCACCGCGATCGTCGAGGTCGGCGGCGTCTCGGTGAGCAGCAGCAACGCTGCTGCACCGAGCCCGTACGAAAACGTACTCAGAGCTGCAGCCAGCCGGTAGGGCGTCAGTGCACCGTGCAACTCGAGGTAGCTCACCACCGACTCGTAGCTGTGCGGCTGGTCCCACCACGTGCGCAGAAATGTCGATTGCACGTAACCTCCATGCGCGTTCCAGCCGAGAATCACCGGAACCGACTGGACGCCACCATGTTGGACCGGGCCGGACATATCGGCCATCGCCGATGCTATCGGACCGACGTCACCCTCGGATGTCTCTTCGTCGGAACGCTGTGAAACCCCCTAGGCCGACGACGACGGCGACCACGACGAGCCATCCGATCGGCGCGAGGGCGAGTGCTGCTCCCGGCAATCGCGGCACGTGAGTGAAGGGCGAGAGATCGAGCCACGGCTGCGGCAAGCCGACCACCGACCCGATCTGCCCGAGCGCGACGAAGCCGCCGAGAACCGCCCACAGGACGGTCGCGAATCGAGGCACCGCGCCGAACAATGCCACGCAGATGGCCGTCACCACCCACACGGCCGGAACCTGACCCAGTGCGCCGGCCAGCACGGACGGCAGTTCGCCTGCGATATCGCCGGTGGCCGACCCGTACGTCACTCCGATGGTGAGGCCGACGACCAGCAACAGCCACGCTGGGCCGAGAACAGCGAGCAGCAGATGACCGGCCAGCCAGCGCAGGCGCGAGACTCCGGTGGCCAGCACTATCTCGGCCAGGCCCGCCTCTTCCTCACTGTGCAGCCGCAGCATGGCCGACACCGAGTAGGCCGCCACCATGATGCCGACGATGCTCAGCACGGCGGCAATGAACGATTGTTCGAGTGTGGTGCCCCCGAACTTGTTCAGTGCGTCGCTGATGGCAGTGCTGCTGCCGAGCTGGTCACCGATCCCGTCCGTGGACGAGCCGATTGCGATACCGAACAGCGCGAGCCCGACGGTCCAGACGACGATGGTTCCGCGAGAGAGTCGCCAGGCGAGGGCGACGGGACCGGACAGTGACGAAACGGCAGCCTCCCGGCCGCGGCGCTCGGCCCGCAAGCCACTGCCGAGATCGCGTCGACTGGCCGCCACGAATGCTGCGGCACAGAACGCGGCTGCAGCCACCAGCGACAGCAACAACGGCCACCACCTCTCCTCGGCGAACGGCCGCACCTGCGCCGACCACCCGATCGGTGAGAACCACGACAAGGTGCCCGAGCCGATGTCGCCGATCGCTCTGAGTACGAACGCAGCGGCCAACACACCGAGGGCGTAGCCGCGAGCCACGCGAGCCCCGGACGCCACCTGTGCCGCCAGCGCCGCGCAGCCGACGAACACGGCACCGACAACGACGATCGACGCGCCGAACGCAAGGCTCCCGGCCGCCGGCAGACCGAATGCCCACAGCGAGCCGAACGACAACGTTCCCGTAGCCACGACGCCGCCGCCCGCAAGCAGCATGGCCGCTGTCAGCCCTGCGTATCTGCCCACGGCAGTCGACCCGATCAGCTCGGTGCGCCCCGCATCCTCCTCACCGCGGGTGTGCCGAACGACGGTGAGGATCGCCGCCAACGGAACGAGAGTGAGCATCAGTCCGGCGCGCCACGCCACCAGGGCACCCAGGTCGCTGCCGAAGATGGGCCCGACGAGCGCCGCTTGCGCCGGCACTGCCTCGGTGCCGAGATAGAACGCTTGCCGATCTGCCGCCGTCGGATACAGCCCCTCGAAGCTGACCGCGTACAGCAGCGGAAGCGCTCCGAGCAGGACGACCCATACGGGCGCTACCAAGCGATCGCGGCGCAGATACAACCGCAGCAATGCCCCCGTTCCGCTCAGGCTGCTCATGCGTAGTACCTCATGAACAGCTCCTCCAGAGTCGGAGCGGAGCTGACCAAGCTCTGCACTCCCGCATCGGCCAGGATGTGCATCACCGCAGCGAGGGCCTCGTTCTCCACCGTGCAGGTGACGGTGGAACCATCCACGCTCACGGCACTCACCCCGGTGAGTGTGTCGAGATCGCCTGGCACCCGATCGACGGTGGCGGTCACCGTCGTGCGGGTGAGATGCCGCATCGATGCCAGCGTGCCGGTGTCCACCGTTCGACCGTCCTTGACGATGGTCACCGAGCTGCACAGCGCATCCACCTCCGACAGGATGTGCGACGACAACAGCACCGTGGTTCCGCGTCGGGCAGCATCTTTCACGCAGTCGCCGAAGTGCTGCTCCATCAGCGGATCGAGTCCCGAGGTGGGTTCGTCGAGGATCAGCAACTCGACGTCGGAGGCCAGAGCCGAGATCAGCGCAACCTTCTGCCGATTGCCCTTGGAGTAGGTCCGAGTGCGCTTGCCGGGGTCGAGGGAGAACCGTTCGAGCAATTCCGCGCGGCGGGCGGTGTCGATTCCGCCGCGCATCCGGCCGAGCAGATCGATCACTTCACCGCCGGTCAGCGACGGCCACAGAGTCACGTCACCCGGGACGTAGGCCAGGCGTCGATGCAGCGCCACAGGATCGGCCCACGGGTCTCCGCCGAGCAAGCGCACCTGTCCCGACGTCGCGCGGACGAGACCGAGCAGCACCCGAATCGTCGTGGATTTACCGGCCCCGTTGGGGCCGAGGAACCCGTGCACCTCACCGGTCGGTACGTGCAGGTCCAGTCCGTCGAGCGCCCGGACCGACCCGAACGTCTTCACCAGCCCGTTCACGGAGATCGCCTCGGTCATGACGTGGCCTCCAGATAGGTGTGCAAAGCCTGGGAGTCGGTGAACAATCCGTCGGTGTAGAGCTCGAGCGCAGGAAGAGTGATCTCGTCACCGAGCGCGCTCAGGGCCTCGCGGAAATCGACGTCGGGGCCGGCCATCTGCACGTACAACAGCAGTCCGCCGACGTTCTGTCGCGTCAGGAACCGGGCCCGGGCCGCGGGGTCGCGACTGGGGGTGAAACGGCCGTCGCGGACACCGTCCTCGATGTAGCGGACGGCGTCGTCGACCATGTGCTCGAACAACTCTCGCGCCAACGTTCCGCCTGCGGCGAAGCTCCGCACGATGTACGCGACGAGCGGCGCGTACTCGTCGATCCGGGCGAGCTGTTCCATCATTCCGGCGGGGGCGGACGATGCTGCCTTCGACTCGCGGATCACCCGCAGGACGTGCTCGTCGCACGCCGTGCGCAGGCCGTCCTTGGACCCGAAGTGGTGATTGAGCAGCCCCGGCGAGACACCTGCCGCCGTGGCGATGGACCGCACGCCTGCGGTGAAACCCTGGGATCCGAAAACGCCGATCGCGGTGTCGCGGATTCGAGCCCTGGTCGTGAGATCCTCCGATGCTGTACGCATGTACAGCACATTAAACACCCGTTCAATCAAGCACAAGAGTGTAAAGATGGACGGATGACTTCAGTAGTGAACTCGGGCATCGATCTCAGCTACCAGGACGAGAACACACGCGCGCAGGACGACCTGTTCGTGCACGTCAACGGCAAATGGCTCGAGGAGTACGCCATCCCGGCCGACCGCGCCGTCGACGGCGCATTCCGCACCTTGTACGACCGCGCCGAGGTCGACGTCCAGACCATCATCGAAGAGTCGGCCGACGCGAACCCGCCTGCGGGCAGTGCCGCACAGAAGATCGGCGACCTGTTCTCGAGCTTCATGGATGCCGATCGCGCGGAGCAACTCGGCGTCACCCCGATCGCCGACGAGCTCACCGCCATCTCCGACGCAACCGACCTCGTCACCCTCGCAGGCGTTCTCGGCTCCCTGCAACGCACCGGCGTCGGCGGTGCCATCGGCCACTACGTCGACACCGACGCCAAGCAGTCCGATCGCTACCTCGTGCACTTCAGCCAGTCCGGAATCGGCCTGCCCGACGAGTCGTACTACCGCCAGGACGAGTACGCCGAGATCCGCTCGAGCTACCTCGAGCACATCTCGAAGATGTTCGCGCTCAGCGGCATCGAGTACGACGCACAGACGGTGTTCGACCTCGAGAAGAAGATCGCCGCAGGCCACTGGGACGTCGTCGCCAGGCGCGACGCCGAGAAGAGCTACAACCTCGTCGACTACGACACGTTGGTCAAGAGCGGTGCCGGATTCAACTGGGCTGCATGGATTTCCGGGCTCGGCGCAACCACCGAGCAGTTCGCCGAGATCGTGGTTCGGCAGCCTCCGTTCCTCAGCACGTTCGTCTCGCTGTGGAATTCCGAGGACATCGAAGCGTGGAAGGCGTGGCTGGCCTGGCGCGTCGTGCATTCACGGGCACCGTTTCTGACGAGTGAGATCGTCGACGAGAACTTCGCGTTCTACGGAACGACGCTGACCGGCACCGAAGAGAACCGCGAGCGCTGGAAGCGTGGCGTCTCCCTGGTGCAGGACGTGCTCGGCGAGGCCGTCGGCAAGCTCTACGTCGAACGCCACTTCCCGGCCGACTCCAAGGCGCGGATGCAGGTGCTGGTCGACAATCTCACCGAGGCCTACCGCCGTAACATCTCCGAGCTCGAATGGATGAGCCCGGAGACTCGGCAGAAAGCGTTGGACAAGCTGGGCAAGTTCACCCCCAAGATCGGCTACCCCGACCGGTGGCGCGACTACTCGGGTGTCGAGATCGTCGCCGACGACCTGCTCGGCAACTACCGCCGCGGCTACACCGCGGACTACCAGCGCGACCTCGACAAGCTCGGCGGCCCGGTAGACCGTGACGAGTGGTTCATGACGCCGCAGACCGTCAACGCCTACTACAACCCCGGCATGAACGAGATCGTCTTTCCCGCAGCCATTCTGCAGCCACCGTTCTTCGACCCCGAGGCCGACGACGCGGCCAACTACGGCGGTATCGGAGCCGTCATCGGCCACGAGATCGGTCACGGATTCGACGACCAGGGTGCCAAGTACGACGGTGACGGCAACATGGTCGACTGGTGGACCGACAGCGACCGCACCGAATTCGGCAAGCGCACCACGGCACTGATCGAGCAGTACAACGAGTTCGAGCCCAAGGCACTGCCCGGCCACAAGGTCAACGGCGAGTTCACCATCGGCGAGAACATCGGCGACCTCGGTGGACTCTCGATCGCGGTCGCCGCCTACGAGATCTCGCTCGAAGGCAAGGACGCCCCGGTGCTCGACGGCCTGAGCGGGCTGCAGCGCGTGTTCTTCGGGTGGTCACAGGTGTGGCGTACCAAGGCGCGCGACGCCGAGGCGATCCGTCGACTCGCCGTCGATCCGCACTCGCCGCCGGAGTTCCGCTGCAACGGCGTCGTGCGAAATCTCGACAGTTTTCACGAAGCCTTCGACGTACAGCCCGGAGATGCGCTGTACTTGGACCCGGGGAAGCGCGTCAGGATCTGGTAGTTCCGCGTAGGGCAATGGGGAGGGAATTCAAGGATGAGGGAATACGTACGCTGGCTTGCTGCTCACGGGGTCATTCGGTTCGCGGCCAAACGAGCAGCGGCCGCGGGCGATCCGCAGGCGATGCTGGTGGCCGATCCGGCGACGCGGGCCAATCCGACGCCGGTCTACGAGAAGCTGCGCGCCACCGCACCGCTGGTGAAGACTCGGATCTCGAACATCACCGTGCATCACCGGGTGGCGTTCGACCTGCTGCGCTCTGACGACTTCCGCGTCACTCAGCTCGGTGCGACCCTTCCCGGTCCGATGCGGTGGGTCGAGGAGCACACCAGATCCGGCGCACTGCACCCGATCCTGCCGCCCTCACTGCTCTCGGTCGAACCGCCTGACCACACCAGGTACCGCAAGCTGGTGTCCTCGGTCTTCACTGCCCGCGCGGTGAAGAAGATGCGCGATCAGGTGCAGGAAACGGCGGATGCTCTGCTCGACGAGCTGTCCGACGGCTCTCCGGTCGTCGACATCGTCGATCGCTATTGCGCGCGCCTGCCGGTCGCGGTCATCGGGCGCATCCTCGGCGTTCCCGAGGAGGAGAATCAACGAGTCCTCGAGTTCGGCGAGATGGCCGCACCCAGCCTCGACATCGGATTGTCGTGGTCCCAGTTCAAGCAGGTCGAGCGTGGGCTGATCGGGTTCGACGCCTGGCTCTCGGAGCACATCGCGGAGCTGCGCCGCAATCCCGGTGACGATCTGATGAGCCAGCTGATCGCCGCGAAGGACGAGGGCATCGGCCTCAACGACGAGGAGCTCAGGGCCACCGCAGGTTTGGTGTTGGCCGCAGGGTTCGAGACGACGGTCAATCTGCTCGGCAGCGGCATCCGACTGTTGCTCGACCATCCCGACCAACTGGCTGTGCTGCAACAGGATCCGTCGCACTGGCCCACCGCAGTCGACGAGATGCTGCGGATGGAGTCTCCCGTGCAGCTCACGGCCCGCATGGCCAAGCACGACGTGGAGGTCGAGGGGGTGACGGTGCACGAGGGCAAGCTCGTCGTGCTGGTGCTGGCAGGCGCCAATCGGGATCCGCTGGTGTTCGAGGACCCCAATCGCTTCGACGTCACCCGCGCCAATGCCGGTAAGCACCTGTCGTTCTCGGGAGGGCGTCACTACTGCCTCGGTGCTGCACTCGCCAAGGCCGAATCGGAAGTGGGCCTCAAGACCTTGTTCGATCGGTTCCCTCACCTGCGGACGGCAGGCGAGGGAACCCGTCGCAACACCCGAGTCCTACACGGGTGGGCCACTCTCCCGGTGGATCTCGGCGAGCCGGCTACGACAACCGCAGGCCGGTAACGGAGTCGAAGAAGAACAGCTCGTCGAGCCGGGGCACCAGTCGAATCGTTTCGGCCAGTGCGATCGACAGCTTGCGATCGACTCGGACCGAGATTCGTCCGGATGTGGTGGTCCACCCGCCGGTCGTACTGGGTGCGGAAGCGTAGACGAACGATTCCGCGCCCAGTTCCTCGATCAGCTCGACGGTCAGTTGCAGGCCACTGCCGTCGCCCACCAGGTCCCACGATTCCGGTCGCACGCCGACAACGACGCGCTCGCCCGCCGCGGACGGGACGGGAATGCGCAACTCGCCGAGTACGGCCGCACCGTCGCGCACGGGGGCGTCGACGAGGTTCATGCCGGGTGATCCGATGAATCCCGCGACGAACGTGTTGACGGGATTGTCGTACAACTCCCGCGGAGCTGCGATCTGCTGCAGTTTGCCGTCGAGCAGTACCGCGACCCGGTCACCCATGGTCATGGCCTCGACCTGATCGTGGGTGACGTACACCGTGGTGGTGCCCAATCGTCGCTGCAGACCGGCGATCTGGGCTCTGGTCGACACCCGCAACTTGGCGTCGAGGTTGGACAGCGGTTCGTCCATGCAGAACACCTTGGGCTGACGCACGATGGCGCGCCCCATGGCCACTCGCTGGCGCTGGCCGCCGGAGAGCTTGCCGGGTTTACGACCGAGCAGCGGCTCGAGCTCGAGCATCTTCGCCGCGTCGAGTACTCGTGCTGCGGTGTCGGACTTGCTCATTCCGGCATTGCGCAGCGCGAAGCCCATGTTGTCGCCGACGGTCATGTTGGGGTACAGCGCGTAGTTCTGAAACACCATCGCGACGTCCCTGGCCCGCGGTGCCAGCGAGGTGACGTCCACTCCGCCGATGTCGATGTGACCGCTTTCGACGGACTCGAGACCGGCGAGCATCCGCAGACTCGTCGACTTCCCGCAGCCCGAAGGTCCGACGAGAACGATGAATTCACCGTCCGCGATGTCGAGTTCGAGGTTGTCGACAGCGAGCGAATCGGCACCCGGGTACCGGTGCGAGACACCGGCGTAGTGAACGGCGGCCATTACTTCGGCAGCTTCGGGGTGATCTGGCGGTCGATGATCTGCTGCAGTTGATCCGAAATGGACGCGAATGTCGTTGCGACATCGGCATTCTGCAGCGCGATCTGCTCGAGTCCACTACCGATGATCTTGTCGCCGCCGGGAACGAACACGCGGGCGTAATCCTGCGAGCGAGTCAGCGCCAGTTGGTCGACGGCCGTCTTCGCGTTGGGGTTCGCCTCGAGGAATGCAATCTCCGACGGGTCCTGCTGCGCAGACTTGCGGACCGGCATGTAGCCGGTGTTCTGCGAGAAGTAGGCGGTGTTGGCACCGTTGGTGACGAAGTCGATGAACTTGAGTGCGTTCACCTTTCGCTCGTCCGAGATCTTCGCCGGGATGGCGAGGCCGGCACCACCGGTGGGGCAGCCGGGGGTGCCGTCGGTAGCCGGCAGGAAGGCAGTCCCGAACTCGAACGCGGCTCCGGCCTTGATGGTGGACAGGTCGCCGGTGGAGGCGATGGTGGACGCGAGGATGCCCGCGGCGAAGTCGTTGGCGATGTCGTTGGACACCGCTGCGTACTTCTTCGTGTGAATCATGTCCTGCAGGAACTTGCCTGCAGCAATGGTATTGGGGTCGTCGAACTTCAGCTCGAACTGGTCGGAGTACGACCCGTCGAACGTCCAGATCGGTCCCTCGAACGTCCATCCGAGGTAGTCGACGGCATTACCCCAGCCGTGGGCGAGCTTGCCGTCTCCGACGACGGCCTGGATGCGCGGGCCCCATTCGTCGAATTCCTGCCAGGTGGCCGGTCCGCGATCGGGCAGTCCGGCCTGCTGCCAGACGGCCTTGTTGTAGTAGAACAGCGGCGTCGAGCGCGCGTACGGCAATGCCCAGTGGCTGCCGTTCCAGTTGTAGTCGGCCAGCAGCGAATCCACGTAATCGGACTGGTCGACGCCTGCTGCGGAGAAGTGCTTGTCCAGTGGCTCGATCGCCCCGGTGAGCGCGTAGTTGAACCACCAGACGTCCGAGAGCACGACCACGTCGGGCACGTCGTTGCCGGAGAGCGCCGCGTTGAACTTCTGCGACACCTCCTCGTAGTTCTTGCCGCCGTCGATGAGATTGACCGTCAGGCCGGGGTTCTCGGCCTGGAAGCGCGAGATCAGTTCCTTCTCGAATTCCTGGGACTTGCCCGGGTGGTTCGACCAGAAGTTGATGGTGTTCGCATCGCCTTCGACAGCCTCGCCGCCCGACCCGCCCGATCCGGGGCCGCTGCACGCCGCGAGGGCTGCGGCGGCCGCAGCTGCGCCGGTGAGCGTGAGGAAGCCACGCCGATTGATGATGTGTGCCATGGTGTTCGACTCCTGATAGTGAGGTGAATCAGCCCTTGACCGCACCGGAGGTGAGGCCCTTGATCATGTGGCGTTGCAGGACGAGAAAGACGAGAAGGATCGGCAGAATGGTCAGCACCGTCGCGGCCATCACCGCGCCCCAGTTGGTGTAGCCCTCGCTGTTCTGGAGCAGCGTCAACCCGACCGGAAGCGGTGCGACCGACGAGTCGTCGGACATCAGGAACGGCCAGAGGTATTCGTTCCATTCGGTGACGATCGTGATGATGGCGAAGGCCACCATGGTCGGGCCCGACAGCGGCAGGATCACCCGGAACATCAGCCGTACCGGTCCGGCACCGTCCATACGCGCGGCTTCGATGATCTCCGGCGGCAGCGACAGGAAGTGGTTGCGCATCAGGAAGGTACCGAAGGCGACGCCTGCCAGCGGAATGATGATGCCCTGGAACGAATTCCGCCAGCCCAACTCGGAGATGAGCGAGTAGTTGGAGATGACGGTGATCTGGTTGGGCACCATCAGCGCGGCGATGATGACGAGAAAGACGATGTTCTTGCCAGGGAAGCGCAGGAACACCAGACCGTAGGCGCTGAGGACCCCGAGAACGAACTTGATGGACGACACGGCCGTGGTGATGATGATGGAGTTGCGCAGATAGGTGAAGAACGGCACCTCCGTCGTCGCCTCGTCGTAGTTCTGCGGATGAAACACGCTGGGCCACCACGTGACCGGCTGCACGTAGATGTCCGGTCGATCCTTGAACGAGGTGATCAGGATCCAGAACAGTGGCAGCCCGATCATCAGCAGGACGGCGACCATGGCTGCGTAACCGAGGATGTTCGCGCTTCGGCGCGTGCGCTGCGGGTCGCGACCACGCGAAACCTTCTCCGGCACTGCTGCATCGGGCTTGCTCACCAAGGTCATCGCTGATCGTCCCGATCCATGATTCGTACCTGCACGAGAGTGACGATCAACAGCACGAGGAACAGGATCGTCGCGACGGTGGCGCCGTAGCCGGCCCGGAAGTTGCGGAACGTCTCCTCGTAGACCTGGTAGACCATCGTTGTGGTGCCGGTGCCCAGCGGGCCGCCGCGCGTCATGACGTTGATGATGTCGAAGACCTGGAGCGAATTGAGCAGCACCGTGATCGACAGGAAGAACGTCGTCGGACGTAGTTGCGGCAGAAGCACTTTGCGGAAGGTGGTCCAGCGACTCGCCTGATCGATCTCGGCCGCCTCCATCAGCTCCTTACGCACGCCCTGCAGGGCCGCGAGGTAGATGACGAAGGTGTAGCCCAGGTTCTTCCACAGGTACGTCACGGTGATCATGACCATCGCCCACGTGGGGTCCTGATAGAAGTCAGGAACCGTGCCGAGACCGAAGCGTCGCATCAGGTCCTGGACCAGCCCGAAGTTGGGGTCGAAGACGAACTGGAACGCGATGCCGATCGCCGCGCCGGAGATGACGTACGGGGCGAAGACGGCGGAGCGAACGAAGTTGCGGCCCCTGAGCTTTCGATCGAGCAGCAGCGCGAGCACCAGGCCGAGAACCAGTGAGCCCACCACTGCGGCGACCGTGAACACGACGGTGTTGCCGACGATCTGCCAGGTGTCCTCGCGGGAGGCCCACTCGCGGTAGTTGTCGAAGCCGACGAACGTGGAGGTGGGCGAGGACAGGTTCCAGTCGAAGAACGAGAACTGGAAGTTCTCCACCAGCGGCCGATAGGTGAACACGCCCAGCAGAACCAGGTTGGGGCCCACCAGAATCAGGAAGAGCGCGTAATCGGTCCACGGCCGCGAGAAGAAACGCTTCTCGCGTGCCCTGGGCAGCACTCGTTCGGTTGTTGCACTCACCGCGAGGACTGTGCTCAGCCTCGGCTAACGAACGGTGAACTGAGCGTCAACGTCTCCCGTCGCGCAAACCAACCTATGTGAAGCCGCTCTAGCGGTTCCAGTCTCCGAGTCCGTCGGATCCACTGAGGGTGCCGCCGTCGGTGTTGACGACGATGACGGGGTCGCCCTTCTGGGCGTTCTCGAAGAACCACTTGCCGTCTTCGGTGCTGACGTTGAGGCAGCCGTGCGAGGCGTTGGAGTAGCCCTGCTGTGCTTCCGACCACGGAGCCGCGTGCACGAAGATGCCGCTGTAGGAGATGCGCGTCGCGTATTCGACGTACGTGCGGTAGCCCTCCTCGGAGTCCACGGGGACGCCGTAGGTGGACGAGTCCATGTACATGTCGCGGAACCGCTCGCCGACGATGTAGGTGCCGTTGGGGGTTTCGTGTCCGACCTTGCCCATCGAGGTGGGCATGGTCCTGACGACCTCGCCGTTGCGGGTGACGGTGATCTGCTTGGTGTTGTCGTCGGCCGTGGTGATGATCGAGTCGCCGGTGGAGAATTCGGCTTTCGCTCCGCCCGCCTCGACGGTCACCTGGGTGTGCGCCGGGTAGAACTCGTTCGGCAGCCACCGCACCTGGGTGTCGTTGATCCAGTAGAAGTGGCCGTCGACGGACGGGTTCGTCGTGACGCGGATGGCCCGCAGTGCGGCATCACGATCGCCGATCGCCTCGTCGAAGCGGATGGCGATGGGCTGCGCAACTCCGACGACCTCGCCGCCGGACGGGCTGATGCTGGGATCGGCGAAGTTCGCCGGTGCGAGCTGCGGGACGAGCTGTTGCGGAGCGGGTGCAGCCGGATCCGAGGACCCCGGCAGGCCGGGAATGGAGATGTCGGGCCCGCC
The DNA here is from genome assembly GCF_002259405.1 of Rhodococcus sp. 14-2483-1-2. GTDB lineage: Bacteria > Actinomycetota > Actinomycetes > Mycobacteriales > Mycobacteriaceae > Rhodococcoides. Next base: position 669,654 of record NZ_NPFW01000007.1, read on the forward strand.
CGGCCACAGCGGAGCGGCCTGCGCCGAACCGAATGCGGCGGATGCAGCAAGGGCTGTACCTGCAAGGATCGCGCCGATACGGGCGAATCTGCGTGTGCGAACCGGTGATGCCATGTAATCCGACCATCCTTCGTGCTGCGTCGCGATGCCCACCGACAGAGCTGTGCGTGAGCAAAGCCCATTAACACATACCGCCCCGACATTTGCTAATCGGATATTTCCGAAACGGACGAAAGAAACCGCGAGTACGAGTATCTTCCCGCAACCGGTCCCGAGCGCTGTCACTGCAGGTCGGTCCACATGTGTCGGCTGCCGGGGAATGGGTATGTGCGACGGGAGCACATCCCGTCCAGACACCGGCGGTTTCCGAAACGGACTCTTCCGACGTCCGGTGTCCGAAAAGGGTGGACCGTGATCTCCGATGCTTTCCCCCGTACCCCAGTCAGCCACATCGTCGTCGTCGTACCGGCGCACAACGAGCAGGATCTGCTCGACGCCTGCCTGACCGCCCTGGCGCGAGCGCAGCGCCGCGTCATGGACGCGGCCTCGGTGTCCGTCTCGACGATCGTCGTGCTCGATGCGTGCACCGACGACTCCGTGCGCATCGCGGCACGTCACCCGTCCGTGTCGGCGATCGAGGTGATGCATCGCAACGTCGGAGCGGCCAGAGCCGCCGGATTCTCGTGCGGCTCCCGAGACGGCGGTCGACTCGACGCCACCTGGTTCGCCACCACCGATGCCGACACCCGGGTGGGTGAGGACTGGCTGCTCGGCCATCTACGGCATGCCGCCGAGGGCGCTCGAGCAGTGGCCGGAACGGTGGCGGTCGATTTCGAGGGCCACGTCGAGGACAACCTCGGGTTGCGAACCTCGTACGACGCGCACTACCGACACGAGTTCGGCCACCCCCACGTGCACGGTGCCAACCTCGGTGTCCGAGCGGCGGAGTACCTCGCCGTCGGCGGGTTCGGACCACTGGCCACCGGCGAGGACCACGATCTGGTCCGACGACTCGAGCTCGGCGGCATCGAGTGCCGTCGGGTGTGCGACATTCCGGTCACGACATCGGGTCGACTGCGCGGTAGAGCGCCCGACGGCATGGCCGGATTCCTACGTGCTCTGGAGGCCACCGCATGAGCGAAACCGATTTTCTCGAGTCCACCGGCCGCGCAGACATCGACACCGGGCTGCGCAACGCGTTCTTGGCCTTCGAGGCGGACGGTCGTCTCGATCTGGCGCTGCCCGGCTCGGGATACACCGACCTGCGCTGGCAGTCGCTCGCCGCCCTGAGCCGTCACAACACGGTGCTGGGCCGGTGGTCCGAAGCACATACCGACGCGATCGCCATCCTGCACGAACTCGACGGTCCGACGCCGCAGCGCGGGCAGATCTGGGGAGTGTGGGCTGCGGAACCGCCCGCGCCGATTCTCGAAGCAGTGCTGGAGGACTCGGGCTGGGTTCTCACCGGAACGAAGCCGTGGTGCTCGGGTGCGTCACTGTGCACGCATGCTCTCGTCACCGCGCGCGTGGAGGGCAGTCCGCGGCTGTTCGCCGTCGATCTGACGCATCCGGGCGCAACTCCGGTACCGAACACGTGGCATGCGGTGGGGATGAGCGAGAGCGATTCCGGCTCGGTTGCATTCGACAGCGTCCCGGCCGTTGCGGTCGGTGGACCGACCGACTACCTGACTCGGCCGGGCTTCTGGCACGGGGCCATCGGAGTGTCTGCAGCTTGGTTCGGGAGCGCGTGCGCGGTGGCGGACACGCTTCATGCCGCCGTCCGCGACAGGCCGGACCCGCACCGCGCCGCGCATCTCGGTGCCATCGCAGCGGCACTCGGTGCGGCCTCGAGCGCGCTGACCACCGCTGCCGCCGAGGTGGACGCGGATCCGTTCGACCGCTCCGGTCGAGCCCGAACCCGAGCCCGCATCGTGCGGGCAGTGGTCGAGGACGCGGCGACTCAGTGCATCGACCGCGTCGGTCGCGCTCTCGGTGCCGGCCCGCTGTGCAGCGATGCCGAGCACGCGCGGCGCGTCGCCGATCTCACCGTCTATCTGAGGCAGAGCCACGCCGAACGCGATCTCGAAGCGCTCGGGCACGACATCGCCGAGGAGGACAACCCATGGTAGAGAACGCATTCGACGCCGAAGTCGATGTCGGCACCGCCGAATCGGACTGGATGTCGGCCGACTGGTCAATCCCCGGTCTGCAGTGGAAGGACGTCGTCACCATGGTCGTTGTCGCTCCGCACCCGGACGACGAGGTACTCGGCGTCGGTGGCCTGCTGTCGTTGGCGGCCGCGGCAGGTGTCGACGTGAGGGTGGTCGCGGTGACCGACGGCGACGGCTCCCATCCCGGTTCCCCCACCGTCACGGCGGAAGATCTGCGTGCGCGTCGCCCCGTCGAATCCGAGCGTGCCTTGGCCGAGTTGGGTATCGACCACTCTCCGACGCGGCTGCAGATCGCCGATGGGGCCGTCGAGGATCACGAGGGCGCGGTGGCCGATGCACTGATACCGCTGCTCGACGCCGCTCCGGGTACTTGGTGTCTGACGCCCTGGCGCGGAGACGGACATCCCGACCACGAAGCCACTGCGCGTGCCTGTCTCACCGCGGCGAACGCCGTCGGGATCCCCGTGGTGGAGTACCCGATCTGGATGTGGCACTGGGCAACTCCGAATCATCCTGCTGTGCCGTGGAAGCGTGGACGCCGTATCGACCTTCCGGAACACACCCTCGCCGCCAAGCGAGCGTCGATCGAGCAGTTCGATTCCCAGATCCATCCACTGTCCGATCACCCTGCGGACCGAGCGGTGTTGCCGCCCCACATCTTGGCCCGCTATCGGCGACCGTTCGAAGTGGTGTTCGCGTGAGCATGGATTCTCGGACGAGCCACGGTTCTCCAACCAGCCTCGGTGCCGACTACTTCCGCAATGTCTATGCGGCCGAGGACGATCCGTTCATGCTCGACAGCAAATGGTACGAGCGGCGAAAATATGCACTGACCCTGGCGTCGCTACCGAAGCCGCATTATCGGCGCGCGCTCGAACCCGGCTGCTCCATCGGGGTGCTCACCGAACAATTGGCGACCCGGTGCGATCACGTGGTGTCCACCGACGTGGTGGACAGCGCCCTCGATTCCGCACGCAGGCGCGTCGGTGATACTGCTGCAGTCGAATTCGCGCTGTGGTCACTGTCCGAGGACTGGTCGACCCTGCCCACACCCGAGGCGATGTTCGATCTCATCGTCATCAGCGAAGTCGGGTACTACCTCGACGCCGACGACCTGACGTCGGCGGCCACCCGCGTCGTCGAGCACTTGGAGGCCGGCGGCACCCTGGTGGCGGCGCACTGGCGTCACGACGTGGACGACTACCCGATCTCGGGTGACCGCGTACACGAGATCATCGCCGCCACACCAGGATTGGCGCTACTCAGTCGCTACCTGGACGAGGACGTCAGGATCGAGGTCTTCGTCGCGTCGGACAGCCCGGCCGTGTCGGTAGCGAGTACCGACGGCCTCGATGTGCGCTGACTGCGCCCGACCGCTGGAGACGGGGCTCAGTCGGTCGATTTCGCGGCGTCGATGACCAGCTGTTCGGCGAGATCGGCGAGTTTGACGTTGGTGTCCTGAGACAGCTTGGCCAGCAATGCGAATGCCGCTTGCGAATTCAGGTTGTAGCGCTCCATCAACATGCCCTTGGCCTGACCGATCAGATCTCGGCTCGTCAACGCGGCTCGGATCTGCTGTTCCTCGCGTGCGGTGGAGAACGCGATGGCCGCGTGCGCAGCGAACAGTGAGCCGATCGACTCGGCCTCGGCACTGAACGCGTCGGTACGGGTGGAGTGCAGGTTCAGTGCGCCGAAGTTGACTCCCTCGACATAGAGCTGGAAGCAGATCATGCTCTTGACTCCGAGAGCGGACGCCGCGTCGGCGAACAGTGGCCAGCGGGTGTCGCTGTCCATGTCGTCGATCCTGATGGTCGTCTGTTCGATCGCCGATTCGAGGCACGGTCCCTCGCCCAGCTGTTCCTGGATCTTGTCGCAGTGGCCTGCGGGCTCTCCCGACAGCGCCGCGCTGTGTACGAACTTGCCCTGCAGCACGGTGGTGATGGACGCGAACTCTGCAGACGGCACATTGGCCACCGCCGACTCGGTGATGACGGCCAGAACACGCTCGGGATCGGAATGCTGACGGCGCAGCTTCTCCGCGACCTCGGCCAACCGTCGGCTCAGCTCGTAATCGGTGACCGGCGGGCGAGTGCCCGTCGAATCCACTGTCTGCTCGCTGATGGTCGCCACCTCGTCCTGCTACTGCACTGGTCCCGCTACTGCACAGGGCGTACCCCGCATCGGCGGCATGCCGACAACACAGGATACGCCCCGGGCCACGAAGCTCAAGAACAGTTAGCAGAGCATCAGAGTGTGCTGGGTGCGATCAGCGAGTGCACGTACCCGATTTTCTTCACGACGGTCGGCGGCAGCACGAACGGGTAGAGATCCTGGTGGCCCATCGATCGGTTGATCTGGTTCAGCGCCCACGACAACGGCAGCCACCACTCGATGATCTGATCGAAGCCGACGTCACCCGGCAGCGGGCTCTCCAGCGTGGAACCGGCCGGTGCCATGCCGAACGCAGCGGCCGTGTCGAGGGTGTCGCGAATGTGGAGGTAGTGCGCGAACGTCTCGGCCCAGTCCTCGGCGGGGTGCATGGTGGCGTAGGACGAGACGTAGTCGTCCTCCCAGTTGGCCGGTGCACCCTCGCTGTAGTGGCGATCGAGCGCGGCCTGGTAATCGGAATCCGGGTCTCCGAAGAGCTCCTCGAACGCCGCGCGATGCTCGCCGTTTCCGACCAGCACCATCTGGTAATAGTGGCCGATCTCGTGCCGGAAGTGTCCGACGAGTGTGCGGTACGGCTCGGACATCGCCACGCGCAACTGCTCGCGGTGCACGTCGTCGCCCTCGGCGAGGTCGAGAGTGATCAGGCCGTTGTCGTGGCCGGTCATCACCTGCTGATCGGCACTCGAGAGCAGATCGAAGACCAGGCCCGTGGCGTTGTCCTCGTCGCGACCCATGATCGGCAGGCCGAGTTCGGTGAGTTCGAGGACGACGCGGCGCTTGTTGGTCTCCGCGTCCGCGTACGCGGCCATCGCGTCGACGTCGTCGTCGGCGGGGCGAGTGCGGGTGAGCCGGCAGGACACGCAGAGTTCGTCGGCGTCTGCGGTGTCGACGAGCCAGTTGCAACGGGCAGTGTTGAGGTTGGCGCACATCTTCCACGTGGCACCGTCCACCTCTGCCTCGGCAACACCGTCGTCGGCCTTGTCGGGGAGCACCAGCAGGGCTCTGCTCGGCAGATGGAAGCCGAGTGCGCTCGAGCAGCTCAGACACAGTGAGTTCTCGAACGACAGCTTCTGTCCGCATTTGCGGCAGATGAAATCACGCATGGATGTTCCTTCGTGGCAGGGGTGAGTCGGACTTGTATTCCCGATTCTCGACGGACTAATGCCGATTACCGAATATGTCGTGCACATCTCTCCCATCACAACACCGGGCAGCTGGCCCGACAACCACACTCACCTGCGTGGAAGCAAAGCGCCGACCGTCGCGTTGGTACAGACTGCTTCACAACACTCTCGGAAGGACACAGGCCGAACGATGGCAGATCAGATCACGCCGACGAGTCGGCCCATGGCACGGTTCGTCGAACGGATCTCCCGGGCTCGCGGGGAGAAGAACAGCGAGACCCTGGCGGCGGGCTTTCTGCTCGCGGCGACGCTGATCGCCCTGATCTGGGCCAACTCACCCTTCGGCGAGACCTATCAGTCGTTCTGGCACACAGAGCTGTCGATCACCGTCGGCCGGCACGGCATCTCCCTCGATCTCGCCCACTGGGTCAACGACGGGCTCATGGCACTGTTCTTCTTCGTCGTCGGCCTCGAGGTCAAGCGCGAGTTCGCGATGGGCGAGCTCACCGATCGATCACGTGCCGCGATACCTATCGTCGCTGCCGTTGCCGGCCTGGCCGCGCCTGCGCTGCTGTTCCTCGCCTTCAATCCGTCCGGGCCCGCGGCTCAGGCGTGGGGCGTCGTCATCTCCACCGACACCGCATTCCTGCTCGGGGCGCTCGCCGTCCTCGGGCCGAAGAAGGCTGCGCGGCTCCGCATCTTCCTGCTCACCCTCGCTGTTGCGGACGATGTGGGCGCACTGGCGATCATCGCGTTCTTCTACACCGACGACCTCGATGTGGTGCCACTGATTCTGGCGTTCGTCGGGCTCGGACTGATCTTCCTGTTGCGCCGGCTCGAGGTGTGGCGCGGCGTGGGGTACTTCGTCGTCGCACTGTTCACCTGGACCGCGATGTACGAGTCCGGAGTCCACCCCACTCTTGCGGGAGTGATGATCGCGCTGATCCTTCCGGTCTACCCGCCGAGACGCACCGAGGTGGAACGTGCGTCGGACCTGACGCGCGCGTTCCGGCAATCGCCCAATCCCGAATACGCCCGCGCGGCTCGCCTCGGACTCGATCGAGCAGTCTCGGTCAACGAACGTCTCATGCGGCTCTATCAGCCGTACACGGCGTTCATCATCGTGCCGATCTTCGCGCTCGCCAACGCCGGCGTGGTGCTCAGCTCGGAGACACTGAAAGCTGCATCGACCTCGACACTCACCTGGGGCATCATCGCCGGTCTCGTCCTCGGTAAGCTCGTCGGAATCACCGCTGCCTCCGCGGTTTTCGCGAAGCTGCGACCGTCGTCCCTGGCTCCGGGACTGACACTGTCGCACATCGCCGGTGGTGCGGCGATGTCCGGAATCGGGTTCACGATCTCGCTGTTCATCATCGACCTCGCACTGGACGACGAACTGCTGGCCGACGAGGCACGCGTCGGCGTGTTGGCGGCCTCGGTCATCGCGGCGGCGCTGGGCTGGATCCTGTTCCGCATCGACGCGAAGATCCACCCGCCGAAAGCCGAAGCGTCGCTCCGCATCCTGCGTCCGGTCAGCGCCAAACGCGATCACATCCGCGGTCCGGTCGACGCACCACTGACCATCGTGGAGTACGCCGACTTCGAATGCCCGTTCTGCAGCAAGGCAACCGGCAGCGTCGCCGAGGTACGCAAGCATTTCGGCGACGACCTGCGCTACGTCTACCGACACCTACCGCTCGACGACTATCACCCGCACGCCCGCTACGCCGCATACGCCAGCGAGGCCGCCGCAGCGCAGGGCAAGTTCTGGGAGATGGCCGACATGTTGTTCCGCAACAGTGATGCTCTCGAACCCGACGACATCGACGGCTACGCACGCGAACTCGGCCTCGACATGGACAGGTTCGAGGACGACATCCGCACCGGCGATCACGTCGTTCGCGTCGAGGACGACGAACTCGACGCCTCGTCCTCGGACGTGGACGGCACCCCGACGTTCTACCTGGGACGCGGCGACAAGAACCTGACCCGCCACATCGGACCGTACGATGCGGCAACGTTGATCCGGGAACTCGAATCCATGTGAGGGTGGGCCGGGTTGCACAGAACACGGCCGTATCGACCGGATCCCGTCGATACGGCTCCGTAGTGTGCACCCTTGCCCGGCGACTCGAAGTAGACCGAACGGTATGCTGCGGTGAGGCGTATGGCAACCGAGACGGAAGGGATCGACCGTGGACGCAGAATCCGCGCGCGCGGTAACGGGAGCGATCGCGCTGACACTGTTCGTGTTGTCGCTGACGGTATACGTGACCGCACTGGTGACCAAAGACCCGGACCAAGAACCCAATTCGCTGATCGGCATCAAGACGCGGGCAACCAAGTCCAGCAAGGAAGCCTGGGTCGCCGGCCATAGAGCCGCATATCCCTTCATGATGGCGGCCGCCATCCATTGCCTCGCATCAGCGGTGTCGATCGCAGGGCTACTGGTCCTGGGCTTCGTCCCCGCCACGGCCATGCTGACGCTCTCGGCGGCCTTGGCACTCGGTGGAGCCGTCATCCTGACCATGAGTGGACTCGAGGCCGATCGCGAAGCGAAAAGACATGCGCGCGTGGGGTGATGGATACTCCGCGCAGGCAGTCGCGAAAGAGAGATCGCAACTCCGTCAGCTCTCGGTGCGATTACCCTCTGCATCCCAGTGCTCGGCAACCTTTTTCGACGGCTGCACGCGCGGCGGTTCGCCGGGCATCTTGGGGTAATCCGGCGGAAAGTTCAGCTCCCCGCCTGGCAGTGTTTCCCACAGGTGCAGAAGGGGTTCGAGGGAGTAGGCCTGCTCGTCCATATCGGCCCACGGGTCTCCGTCCGACACGTAGTCCGGCACCGTGACGAGGTTGTAGTCACGTGGATCGGTGACCTCGGCCAACTGCGACCACGTCATCGGGGTGCTCACCGTCGCGCCCGGTCGAGCGCGCAGACTCCAGGCGCTGGCGATGGTTCGGTCTCGGTTGTTCTGGTTGTAGTCGATGAAGATGCGTTCTCCGCGTTCCTCTTTCCACCAGTTGGTGGTCACCCCGTCGTCGCGCCGTTCGAGTTCTCGGCCCAGACCGATGGCCGCGTGGCGCACCTGCTCGAAGGTGTACTGCGGCTCGATGCGGACGTAGATGTGGATACCCCGATTGCCGCTGGTCTTCGGGTAGCCGCGTAAGCCCAACTCCTCCAACAGCTCTCGGGTCACGTCGGCGACGCGCAGGGCGTCGGCGAACGTGGTCCCGGGCTGCGGATCGAGGTCGAGCCGCAACTCGTCGGGATGGTCGACGTCCGGTCGACGCACCGGCCACGGATGAAACGTCAGCGTGCCCATCTGCGCCGCCCACACCAGCGCAGCAGGTTCCGAGGGACACAACTCCTCGGCAGTGCGCTTGCTGGGGAACGCGATCTTCACCGTCTCGATCCACTCGGGCGCACCCTTGGGCAACCGCTTCTGGTAGAAGCCGTCGCCCTCCTTGTCCTGGGGGCCGAGTGCCAATCTCATGCCTTCGCGATAGCCGTCGGGCCAACGCTCCATCGCGGTGGGGCGGTCACCGATGGCCCGCATCAGCGGCTCACCGACGGCCGCGAAGTACTCGCACACCTGCAGCTTGGTGATCTCCGGAGTGCGTTCGGTGGCCTCGTAGATGACGCGATCGGGGCTCGACACTCGGACTTCGCGTTCGCCGGCCTGCACGAACGCCGGTGGTGTTTTCGCGGCCATGGCTATCGTCCCCCGGCAATGACGTCGGCGACGTCGTAGCGCACGGGAACCTCGAGCTGGTCGTAGGCACACGAGCGTGGATCGCGATCGGGTCGCCACCGCAGGAAGCGCGCCACGTGCCGCAGCCGTGCCCCTTCCATCTGGTCGTAGGCCACCTCGATGACCCGCTCGATACGTACCGGGATCCAGTTGCGGTCGTTCGACGAATTCCAGCGGGTGGCTTCACCGTCGTACGTGACGTCGTCGCCGAGTCGCAGCGGTTCGAGCTCTTCGAGCAATTCCAACCGGCGTTTGTCGGTGAACGCCGACGCACCGCCGATCATCCGCAGGTCGTCACCGTCGTACAGACCGAGCAGCAAAGAACCGATACCGTTGCCGGACTTGTGAATTCGATAGCCGATCAACACGCAGTCGGCAGTGCGCGCATGCTTGATCTTGATCATCTCGCGCTTGTTGGGCAGATAGAGCCCGTCGAGCTTCTTGGCCACCACACCGTCCAGCCCGGCACCCTCGAACCGCTCGAACCAGTCCTCGGCCACCGCCGCATCCTCGGTCGCCGAGGTGACGAAGCAACTCTTCGGGTGCGGGCCGACCACGTCGAGCAGTCTCGCTCGCCGCGTCGAGAACGGCTCATTCGTCAGGTCCTCGTCGCCGACGGCCAACAGGTCGAAGCCGATGAACTGCGCCGGAGTCTTCTCCGCGAGCATCGTCACCCGACTCGCCGCGGGATGAATTCGTTCGGACAGCGACTCCCAGTCGAGGCGAGTGGAACCGTCCTTCTCGCGGGGTACGACGATCTCACCGTCGACGACGATCTTCTCGGGTAGCTCGGCCTTGATCGCCTCCACCAACTCCGGGAAGTACCGGGCCAGGTCCTTGCCGCCGCGTGACCCCAGCACCACTTCGTCTCCGTCGCGGAAGACGATGGCGCGAAACCCGTCCCATTTCGGCTCGTACGACCACACAGCCGGCCCGTCCTCGGGCTGCGCGGGCACCACTTTCGCGGCTTTGGCGAGCATCGGTGCGACCGGCACGGCAAGAGGAAGATCCACGCAGTTCATCCTGCCTCATGCAGCCGACGAGCGAGTCCGATATTTTCTACACGAGCACGGTCGACGAACACGGCACGCTCGAACCTACGAGGGCAGGACTCACCATGGCGTCATCCAACCGTTCGGTCCGCGCTCTCGTTCTCGCGCTGTCGTCGTGCGCGGCCCTGATACTCGGCGGGTGCGCGTCGGAGGTGTCCGGTACCGCCGTCGCCATCTCCGGTGCCACCATCGCGCCCACCACGACCACCAACCCTCCCACCAGCACTCCGACCCCCGAGATCGACGACGGCGGCAGCGTCGACATCGACGTGCAGATCGGCGAGTGCGTCAATCTGGGCGGCACCGTCGACGAGGCGGCCATCGCCAACGCGACCTGCGGATCCCCGCAATCCAACTACGTCGTCTTCGCCAAGACACCGACATCGGCCGAGTGCCCCGAGGACGCCGATCAGTACTACTACGAGACCTACTTCGACATCGAACAGGGAGCCCTGTGCCTCGACATCGACTGGCAGGTCGGCGGATGCATGGACCTGGTCGGTGAATTCGCCCAGCGGATCGACTGCGCCACCCCCGGTGCCGACACCCGCCGCGTCGTGACCATCCTGCAGGGCACCTCGTCCGTCGACGACTGCCCCGACCCGGCGCTGTATGGATTCGAGAAGGACTCACGCAACTTCGTCGTCTGCGTCGAACGGTTGTGACCGCCACCGACATCTCGGTCTCGAGCGCTCGGGGGCGGTGGATCGTCGCAGCCACGGTGCTCGGTTCGGCTCTGGCGATGCTCGACGCCACCGTGGTCAACATCGCGTTACCTGCGATCGGTCGCGATCTCGGTGCGGGCGTCACCGGTCTGCAGTGGACGCTCAGCGGTTACACCCTGACGTTGGCGTCGCTGATTCTGCTGGGCGGGTCCCTCGGTGACCGGCTGGGGCGCAGGCGGGTGTTCGTCTGGGGCACCGTCTGGTTCGCGGCCGCGTCGGTGCTGTGCGGGCTCGCCCCCAGTATCGAGGTGCTGATCGCGGCGCGACTACTTCAGGGGGTCGGCGCGGCCCTGCTGACGCCGGGTTCTCTCGCGCTGATATCGGCCTCCATCAAGGCCGAGGATCGAGGAGCTGCAATCGGCCTGTGGTCGGGACTGGGCGGCGTGGCGTCGGCGATCGGCCCGCTGCTCGGGGGCTGGTTGGTCGACGTCGTCGGCTGGCGTTCGGTGTTCCTGATCAACATTCCGCTCGCCGTCGTCGTGATCTGGGTGACCGCGAAACACGTTCCGGAGAGCCGAGATCCGCACGCATCCGGCCGACTGGACGTGCCGGGCGCGGTCACCGTCGCGGCGGCGCTGGGTCTGCTCACGTACGGTCTGATCGAGTCACACACCCTGGCCCTCGCTCTGGGTGTCGTCGCGGCCGGGGTGTTCGTGGTGATCGAGCGTCGCTCGCGCAATCCACTGGTACCGCCGTCGCTGTTCGCCTCACGCGTGTTCCTGGCGGCCAACCTCGTCACCTTCGCCGTGTACGCGGCGCTGGGCGGAGTGTTCTTTCTTCTGGTGTTGCAGTTGCAGTTCGCCGTGGGCTACTCGCCGATCGCGGCCGGGGTCGCCACGCTGCCGATCACCGCTCTCATGCTCGTCCTGTCCGCCCGCGCGGGGAGAATCGCCGGACGCATCGGACCTCGTGTTCCGATGACCGTCGGGCCTCTGCTCTCGGCGCTGGGACTGTTGCTGATGTTGCGCATCGGGCCCGGATCCACCTATGCCACAGACGTTCTGCCCGCGGTTGTCGTCTTCGGGCTCGGACTGTCCGCTCTGGTGGCCCCGCTGACCGGAGCGGTTCTGGGTGCGGTGTCCACCGATCGCGCCGGAATCGCGTCGGGCGTCAACAATGCCGTGGCCCGCACCAGTCAGTTGCTCGCCGTGGCGGCATTGCCTGCGCTGGCCGGTATCGCAGGCTCCGATTACGCTGCACCGGAGGTGTTCTCGGACGGCTTCCACACCGCGATGCTGATGTGCGCCGGACTGCTGGTGATCGGTGCCGGCATTGCGGCGGCTCTGATCCGCGGTACCGGCGAGGACGCGTCGAACTGCCCGCCACACTGCGACATCGGCTCACCACCACCTGCCTCGCGTCGGAGCGCGTGACTCACCGCACGATCAGCACCGAGCAGTCGGCGTGGTGGACGAGGTTCTGACTGACCGATCCCAGAATCGTTCCGAGGAATGCACCCCGGCCTCGGCACCCGACCACGAGCATCGACGCCGACGCGGACATCGCACGCAGGCCTCGCGTCGGGCTCGACTGCGCGCTCACAGTGCTCAGCGCAACATCCGGGTACTTCTCGCGCATGGTCTCCACATGCGTTTCGACCCAATGCTTTTCGTGTTCGCGAATGCTCACCCAATCGACGTTCTCGAATCCTGTTCCCAGACCTGCCTGAACGGCGAATCCCCAGTAGTTCACCGCGACCACCGGCGTTCCGAGGGTGTGGGCGATCTCGAGAGCAGCACCGAGCGCCCGATCCGACTGCTCACTTCCGTCGACCCCGACCACGATCGGACGCCCGACGTCGGCGCTGCCGCCTGCGTCGCGCATGAGCAGCACCGGGCACGGTGCATGCGTCACGACTCGGAGAGTGTTGCTGCCGAGAGTCAGGTCTCGCAGCGCGCTCGACTTCCTCGATCCAAGCACCACCAGCTCCGCGTCGGCCTTCGACACGTACGAGGCGATGGTTCCATCGGCGGTGAACGTCTCGACGGACACCGCCGGTGCTACGTCGTGAATCGCTGCCTCGGCGCGGGCGAGATGCTTGCGCCCGATCGCACGCAGGTCCCTTTCCAGCGCACCGCCGTCGACGAACGCCGCCGATCCGTACCAATCCCCCTCGGGGACTGCATGAATCAAGCGCACGGGTGCGCGCACCTTCGCCGCATAGGCGGCCGCCCACCGCGCTGCGGCGTCGGCCTCGCTCGAGCCGTCGATACCTACCAGGATGGGACGCACGCGGTCGGTGGAATTACTCATGATTCTTCCTCGTCTCGTGGTCGACCGTCGATGCAGTCGAATAGAATCGAACGTAGATCTGCAGTCGCCCCCACATTCAGAGCACTTGGTCCATCATCGAGGTGGCCGAGGTCCCTCATGCCGAATCTCCCCTCGTCCGACCACGTTCGGTCTCGAATTTCAGCCAGTCGCGGTCCCACTGCCGCATCCGCGCTCGCCGGTCGAAGTACCGCGTCGCCACGAGAGAGGTGGCGACGACGACCGTGCCCACCACCCAGAAGCCGACGGCTGCAGCGATTCCCAACAGCACGTTCGACGTCGCGGACGACGGTTCCGCAACTCGCCTGCCCTCGGCATCGACTCTCGTCGGAACGGTGCCGCCCCGTTCGGTGCCGTCCGGTACGCGAATCTCGTCACTGTGTAGCTGACCCGGCGGCCATTCCCAAGCGACAGTCGCGTAGTGATCGATGACGTCGACGGTGCCACTCGGTTGCGACCGCAGCGTGGGCTCAGTCGTCACCACGGCATCGATCTGTTGAGTGGTAGCGCTCTTTCGGACCGACTCGGCATCGAGATCGGCGTAGGTGAGAGATCCGACCAGCGCGGCGAAGGGAACGAGTCCCAGAATCGCCGCCATCGCGCAGGCGAAGGCGAGAGCCGCGGTTCGATCACGGCCCCGCATCAGGGAATTGGTACTCCACGGTGCCAGGCGCCACCAGCGAGCGAAGTCGTATCCGAACACCGCAACCGCCCACTCTCCCTGATCGTGTGTCTGCCCAAATTTTCCGCCGCACACGGGCCCTGCACCAGGGCACAATGTCACGATCACAGCAGGTCACGATCACAGCAGGTCACGATCACAGCAGGTCACGATCCACGCCCGAGGTCCGCTGGGCGACATCGTCGACATACGTCCTCGAACCCGGTGACCTAGGTCCGGTGTGGGTGGGCAGCGGTTCTCGTAACGTGTGCCGACGACGGATCCCATCCGACTCGACGACAGCATCGGCGATGCACCACATCGACGTTCGTCGGACCACTCTTCGCCCGGAGGACACCGATGGCCGATCTCGATCAGCGAACACACCCCACAACGACTACCGGCCCCCATCACAGCTCCGGATGCGTGACCGTCCACGAAACCCACTCCGCCTACGTGATGCTGCTCGGTTCCGTCGCGTACAAGATGAAGAAGCCAGTGCAGAACGACTTCCTGGACTTCTCCACCGTCGACTCACGTTGGCGCGCACTCGATCGCGAATACACGCTCAATGCCCGGTTCGCGCCGGATGTGTATCTGGGTATCGCCGAACTGACCGACCCCGAGGGCGCGCCACCGGAGCCGTTGTTGAAGATGCGCAGGCTCCCCGAGTCACGAAAGCTGTCCGCGCTGGCACGAAGTGGGGCCGACGTCACCGAGGAACTGGTCGCGATCGCGCGGATCGTGGCCCGAGTGCACAAATTCAGCGCACACGAAAACACGATCGATCGTGCAGGAACCCGTGAGGCTCTCCGTGGGCGATGGGCCGCGAACATCCGCGAACTGCGTGCGCTCCCGCGCCCCATAATCGACCCCGCGGTGATCGACGAGATCGACGAGCGATCGGCCCGCTACCTTGCAGGCAGAGGCTCCCTGTTCGACCTCCGAGTGGCGCAGGAACGCACGGTCGACGGCCACGGCGATCTGCTTGCCGACGACATCTTCTGCATGCCCGACGGACCGCGCATCCTGGATTGCCTCGATTTCGACGACGACCTTCGATACCTGGACGGTCTCGACGACATATGTTGCTTGGCAATGGATCTCGAGTACCTCGGCAGACTCGACGCAGCGCGGTTCGTCGTCGACACCTACCTCGAGGCTGCCTGCGACGCACCACCCAGGTCGCTGGTGGACCACTACATCGCCTACCGAGCCACGGTTCGCGCCAAGGTCGCATGCATTCGCGCTCTCCAGGGCTGCGCGACGTCGACTGCAGATGCCGTCGCGCATGCCCGACTGGCACTGATGCACCTCGAAGCGGCGACGGTGACGACGACTCTTGTCGGAGGGCTTCCCGGAACCGGAAAGTCCACGGTGGCAGCCGAGTACGCTGCTCGAACAGGGGCCGTGGTTCTGTCCAGCGATGTGGTGCGCAAGGAGCTGGCCGGTCTCGATCCGTCCGAGCCACGGCATTCGGAGGTGGGCGAAGGGCTGTACAGCGCGAGCGTCACCGACCATACCTACGCGGAATTGCTCCGTCGCGCACGGGGACTCGTGGCAGCGGGCCGTTCGGTCGTCTTCGACGCGACGTGGACCGACCCCAGTATGCGAGAGCGCGCACGCTTGCTGTCCACCCTCGCGCATTCGACCTCGATCGAGATCGAATGCGTCGTGCCGGCCTCGACGTCGTTGCAGCGCATCGCCACTCGCCGTTCGTCGGTGTCCGACGCCACCAGGCAGGTCTACGAGGCGATGACGCGCAGCCGGGCCCCGTGGCCGACGGCACAGAAGGTGTCGTGCGCCGGGACCGTGTCCGAATCGGTGGAGGCTGCACTGGCCGTTCGCTCCGCGGCAGTGCGGCGTTCGGGTGACAGTCGCCGGTGACGAGGCCGGGAGCGGTCAGCGGAACAGGGCAGACACCGCTTCGAGATCGGCGTCGGATCGGTGACCGCTCGAGTCCAGTTCGACGTAGAAGCTCTCGTAGCCACGCGGGTCGGCACCGCGGTCACCGGTACTGCGACGCTCGAACACTCGTGCATCCGGCCACAGGTCCGACACGGCCGTTGCGAGAACATGCCCGTCCGGAGAGACTCCACCGATCGGTCCGTACTCCGCGATCATCACCGCATGGACCACGCCCCCGATCGCGGCTGTGGTCACCGGGAAGACTCTCGGTCCCGTGGCCGTCGGTATGTCGACGGTGATGGACTCGGACCCCAGCACCACCGCCCCCGGCGCCTCGGCTGCGTCGTCGTCGGTCATCGTCGTGGTCCTCCGCGGTACGTCGTTCGATTTCGGATGGCTACTGCGGTCGGGGCATGTCAGTTCGACGCCCGAGACCGACGTCGGAGCCACTTCGACCAGCCTGTGCATCGGCGGTTCCTCCGAATGCGGCCGCGGCAGAGCCTGTTCGAGGACATCTCGTCGCACGTCCAGGACGGGACGCGCGATACCGTGGACGACAACGGTGGACACTGTTGCGCGAGAGGGATTCTCGTCGTCGAACTCCAGCACGACCGACGAGTCGAGAATGCTACGCCCCAACTGCGACCGCCCCTCGGCGTAGAAGTACACCCGACTCCCGATCCAGATGCAGGGCACGACGTCGACGGTGGGGCCGAAGTGATCGTGGCCGATCAACCGAGCCCGTGTCGCGCTGTGTGCGAGCCGGTTCGCGGTGCTCGCGTCGAGTATGCGACGGCGTTCCTCGTGGTGGCGCGAACGATTCGGCACCGTCCGGTTGGTCATCGGTCCCTGCAGATCATCACCGGGCAGTGCGCATGCCGGGTGAGGTTGTTGCTGGTCGATCCGAACAGGGCACTGGCGACGATTCCTCGCCCGTGACTGCCGACCACCACGATGCCTGCCCGTTTGGACTGCTCTATCAGCAGGTGAGCCGGGTTGCCTTGCTGTACGACATGTTCCACGGTGACGTCCGGATATTTCTCGCTCCACCCGGCAAGGCACTCGGACAGCAACAGCTGCTGTTCACGCTCGATCTCGCTGTCGTCGGGTGATCCGGGGAGGGACAGAGCGGCACCCTGGGACAACGAGCTCCAGGCATGTGCGGCGATCATCGGCACGTCGAACCTCGAAGCCAGATCGAAGGCCTGCTCGACCGCCGCTTCACTCGTCGCACTCCCGTCGATACCGACGAGGATCGGTGCGTCGACGGCGTCGATTCCCTCGCGCCACACGATCACCGGGCACCACGCCGTCGTCGATGTCCTCTGTGCTGTGCTCCCGAACAACGCCGACACGATCGGCCCCGAACCGGGGTTGCCGACGACGAGCATGCGCGCGGTGCGCGAGAGTTCGACCATCATGGAGCACGCTGGCATCTCCTCCACGGACGTGGTCACGGCGCTGTGCGGATACCGGGCCAGCACCGAGGTGGCAACGTCGGTGACGATGCGTTCTGCGGCGCGACGCTGCTCGTCCCAGATGTCGAGGGGAACGACCGATGCGGACTCGCCGAGGTAGAACGCGGGATGCTGCACCGCCCCGGCGATGTGCAGCGGGGCCTTCAGTCGCTCGGCCAGGGTTGCCGCCCAGAGTGCAGCGGAGATGCTGGTCGGCGAACCATCGACGCCCACAACGATTTTCTGATGATGTGCCAGAACCATGGCCATCTCCTGTCCTCGGTCTGGGCGGACCACACGGCCGGGCCCGTCGACGGTCATCCGTTCTCGGATACTCGTGTCCCATTGGACAGCTCGACAGCGAGCGCACCACAGAGCATTTGGTCCCCAGTTTCCGGTCCGTGATACCCGGTCACAGCGGCGTGGTTCTGCGCGAACCCCGAGCCGCACTGCGAGCGGCCACCGACAGCACCGACGACACCGTTCGCCGCGGGGTCGGAGCGAGAGGCGAGCCGATCATCGGCGCACCGATCCGAACGAGCACCTGCGGCACACCCCGGCCGGGGGCCAAGGACTCGACCAGGCGGCGACTGCCAGATTGCTCGGTCATATGTGTGAGAGGGCAGGTAGCGAGTCCATCGGCGGTTGCGGCCAGCAGGAAGGCGGACATGGCCCGCCCGCACTGCAACCAGTCCAGGCGTTCGTCGGACGCAGTACCGAGAAGCACCACCGTGGACTCGTCGGTCACCGGCTCTCGTGTTTCCGTTCCACCGACTCGGTGCGGCTCGGGAAAGTCACGGCCCACCTGCACCCTCGATGCCTCTGCGCGATCGGTGAGGGCCTCGGGCGGAATCCCTCCCGATCGGAACGAGTGTCCGGCCCACCACCTGATCTCGGCCTGATACGACGCGTCGTACTTTCGAATGCTCGCGCTCAGCCGCGATGCCGTGGCCAGCGTTTCCTTGGATTCGGCCGACAGGAACGTCGTCCGGATGTCGTCGGCTCCGTCGACCCGCCCGAAGTAGCGTGTCGGAATGCGGTTGTCCGGCACCGGACCGAACGCCCGACGATCCGAATGACGTCGATTGATGGCCGCCAACAGGTCGAACTCGTGCGATCGAGGGTGCGCGTCGTGGGTCAATCGAATACGTGCGAGATGGTCCGGCGCATCAGCCGTCGGCATCGTCTCGACGTCGGCCGTCCACCGAAAAGCCGCGGCTGCGGTACACAGATGGTCCAGCGCTGCCCCACAGCTGAGCACCATCTGCCGCTCGGTCGGGTCGATCGCCCCCAGCAGTCGCGTCCGATCGGTGAACAGATCGAGTCCGTGTTCGGAGAGAACCCACCTCCACGGCTGACTGTTGTGCACCGACGGAGCGCGACACGCGAGCTCCACCAACATCTCCACCACGGCAGAATCCGGCTGATCGTTCATCATCTCTCCTCGACCTTCCACCGCGAGGCGATGGCTGCCCACCACTGTCGACCCACGCGGGCAGTGCACGACAGGGCCATTGGTCACTGCGGGAGGGGAACTTGCGGTGAAAAAATCCGACCGAGGACTCACCTCGACCACCACTCCTCGTGATGCGCCGAACCCACGGGTTTAGGGTTGACAGTGAATGCGACCTCAGGAGCGGAACCTCCAGGACGCGACCGAGGATCCATATTCGCCGACCGCTCAGGAGTGTCATGACGACCCCGCAGAATCCCCAAGAAGGCATCGACGTCAAGCCGCGCAGTCGCGACGTCACCGACGGACTGGAGAAGACCGCTGCCCGCGGCATGCTCCGCGCCGTCGGAATGGGCGACGAAGACTGGGGCAAATCCCAGATCGGTGTCGCGTCCTCGTGGAACGAGATCACCCCGTGCAACCTCTCGCTCGAACGTCTGGCGAAGGCCGTCAAGAAGGGCGTCCACGCCGCCGGCGGCTACCCGCTGGAATTCGGCACCATTTCGGTGTCCGACGGTATCTCGATGGGTCACGAGGGCATGCACTTCTCGTTGGTCTCACGTGAGGTGATCGCGGACAGCGTCGAAACCGTCATCAGCGCAGAACGCCTCGACGGTTCCGTCCTGCTCGCCGGTTGCGACAAATCGCTGCCCGGAATGCTCATGGCCGCAGCACGTCTGGACCTGGCGAGCGTCTTCCTCTACGCCGGCTCCACCTTGCCCGGGTTCGCGACCCTGTCCGACGGCAGCGAGCACCAGGTGACGATCATCGACGCCTTCGAGGCCGTCGGAGCCTGTTCGCGCGGATTGATGTCACGCGCCGACGTCGACACCATCGAACGCGCCATCTGCCCCGGCGAAGGTGCCTGCGGCGGAATGTACACCGCGAACACGATGGCCAGCGCAGCCGAAGCTATGGGAATGTCGCTGCCCGGCAGCGCATCTCCCCCCGCTCCCGATCGCCGACGCGACGGATTCGCGCATGCCAGCGGCGAGGCCGTCGTCGACCTCTTGCGACGCGGCATCCGCACCAGCGACATCCTCACCAAGGAAGCATTCGAGAACGCCATCGCCGTCGTCATGGCCTTCGGCGGCTCGACCAACGCGGTGCTGCACCTGCTCGCCATCGCACACGAGGCGCAGGTGGATCTGACCCTCGCCGACTTCACCCGCGTCGGCGCGAAGGTTCCGCACCTGGCCGACGTCAAGCCCTTCGGCAAGCACGTGATGACCGACGTCGACGCGATCGGCGGAGTTCCGGTGGTCATGAAGGCTCTGCTCGACGCCGGCCTGATGCACGGCGACTGCATGACGGTCACCGGAAAGACCGTGGCGGAGAACCTCGCTCACATCGCACCCCCGGACCCCGACGGCAAGGTGCTGCGCGCACTCGACAAGCCGATCCACCCGACGGGCGGCATCACCATCCTCGAAGGCTCACTCGCCCCCGGCGGGGCCGTGGTCAAGTCCGCGGGCTTCGACTCCGACGTCTTCGTCGGCACCGCACGCGTTTTCGAGCGTGAACGCGCGGCCATGGACGCCCTCGAAGACGGCACCATCGCAGCGGGCGACGTCGTTGTCATCCGCTACGAGGGACCCAAGGGCGGACCGGGAATGCGCGAGATGCTCGCGATCACCGGAGCCATCAAGGGTGCGGGACTCGGCAAGGACGTCCTGCTGCTCACCGACGGCCGATTCTCCGGCGGCACCACCGGCCTCTGCGTCGGACACGTGGCACCAGAGGCAGTCGACGGCGGCCCCATCGCCTTCGTCCGCGACGGTGACCAGATCCGACTCGACGTCGGCAAGGGCACCCTCGACCTACTCGTCGACGCAGCCGAACTGGACTCCCGCGCACAGGGCTGGGCACCACTGCCGCCGCGCTACACCCGAGGAGTGCTGGCCAAATACTCCAAGCTGGTCGGATCGGCGTCGAACGGTGCGGTACTGATCTAGCCGACCCCTTCCCGGC
>NZ_NPFW01000016.1 GCF_002259405.1 Rhodococcus sp. 14-2483-1-2
GGTCGACGCCGGGCACCACGCCGGTGGCGTCGACGACGTCGAAGGCATCGTCCCGCAGATGAAGGCCACCCCCGGTACTCCGGTGCGCCAGGCCGTCGGTCGCAGGCAGGAACGCGTCCGCCAGATCATGCACACGCTGCCGCACAGTGCGCAGGTCGCCATCCAGGAAAGCCTCGACACCACCGACCCCGGTCAGCGGTACCCCGCATACGCGGATCAGCAGCAGGGCTACGACCAGCAGGGCTACGACCAGCAGGGTTACGACCAGCAGGGTTACGACCAGCAGGGTTACGACCAGCAGGGCTATGGCCAGCAGGGCTACGACCAGCAGGGCTACAGCGGGCAAGTTCATGACCAGCCGGGCTACCAAGCTCCGACACAGGGTCGGGGTCAATAGCAGACATGGGGGGATCGAAGAAGTCCGCGTTCGCTCCGGCGAACGCCGCTCTGACTCAAGCCGGCAACATCGTAGAACTGTTCGTCGAGGTGGTTCGCAACACCTTCCGTAGGCCGTTCCAGTTCCGTGAATTCATCGAGCAGGCCTGGTTCATCGCCAGCGTCACGATTCTGCCGACGGCGCTGGTCGCCATTCCGTTCGGCGCGGTCGTGTCTCTGCAGACCGGATCGCTCATCAAGCAGCTCGGTGCCGAGTCGTTCACCGGCGCGGCCAGCGTGCTCGCGGTCATTCAGCAGGGCAGTCCGATCGTGACCGCACTGCTGGTGGCCGGTGCCGCCGGTTCTGCTGTCACGGCCGACCTCGGCTCGCGCACCATTCGTGAAGAGATCGACGCCATGCGGGTGCTGGGTATCGACCCGGTGCATCGTCTCGTCGTTCCGCGCGTCCTCGCGATGATTCTCGTCGCCCTGTTGCTCAACGGTCTGGTCTCGGTCGTCGGCATCGCCGGTGGTTACTTCTTCAACGTGATCCTCCAGGGCGGTACCCCCGGTGCGTATCTGGCGTCCTTCGGTGCGCTGGCGCAGCTTCCGGATCTGTATGTCGCAGAAGCCAAAGCGGCGATCTTCGGACTCATCGCGGGCATCATCGCCTCCTACAAGGGGCTCAATCCCAACCCCGGACCCAAGGGCGTCGGCGAGGCAGTGAACCAGACGGTTGTCATCACGTTCCTGCTGCTCTTCTTCGCCAACCTCATCCTGACCCTGGTGTACCTCCAGGTCGTCCCAGCGAAGGGAGCGTAACCGCGATGACGATCGCAAGAGGTCGCGGTGACCGCACGCTGATGCGCGTCAAGCGCGTCGGCAATGCCCCGCTCAACGTGCTCGACCGCGCAGGCGAGCAGATGTCGTTCTACCTGCGGGCCATCGGGTGGATTCCCAAGACCGCGGTGCACTACAAGAAGGAGGTGCTCCGCCTGCTGGCGGAGGTCACCTTCGGCAGCGGTGCACTCGCCGTCATCGGCGGAACCATCGGCGTGATCGTGATGATGTCCGGCTTCACCGGAATCGTCGTCGGCCTGCAGGGCTACGCCGCACTCGAGCAGCTCGGTAGCTCCGTGCTGACCGGATTCCTGTCCGCGTACGTCAACACCCGTGAGATCGCGCCGATCGTTGCGGGACTGGCACTGTCGGCCACCGTCGGCTGTGGCTTCACAGCCCAGCTCGGTGCCATGCGGATCTCGGAGGAGATCGACGCCCTCGAGGTGATGGCGGTACCCAGCGTGCCGTTCCTGGTGACCACCCGCATGATCGCCGGCTTCGTGGCCGTCATCCCGCTCTACATCGTCGGACTGCTGGCGTCGTACGTCGCCTCCCGAGGGATCAGCACCATCTTCAACGGGCAGTCCACGGGGTCCTACGACCACTACTTCAACCTCTTCCTACCTCCCGAAGACGTGTTGTATTCGTTCCTGAAGGTGTTGATCTTCGCCTTCGTCCTGATCATGATCCACTGCTATTACGGCTACCACGCCTCCGGCGGACCTGCCGGTGTCGGCGTCGCAGTGGGCCGTGCCGTTCGTACCGCGATCGTCACGATCGCGGTGCTGGACTTCTTCTTGAGCCTCGCCATCTGGGGCACGACCACCACAGTGAGGGTTGCGGGATGATCGACTCGCCGTCGCGACTGAAGCGAGTACTGCTCGGTTTGGCGTTCTTCCTGGTGCTGATCCTGTTCTTGGGATGGAGCATCACGTCCTACAACAAGACGTTCAAGTCGGTGGTGAACGTCAGCCTCGAAACCGACTCGGTGGGCAACGCTCTGCCGATGAACGCGGATGTGAAGGTGCGCGGAATGATCGTCGGCGAGGTGCGCTCGGCATCCACCGTCGACGGTGTCGTCACCTCTCGGCTCGCCATCGACCCGGACAAGGCTCCACTGATTCCGTCCAACGCGACGGCGCGGTTGCTTCCCAAGACACTGTTCGGTGAGCGCTACGTCTCGCTGATCGTGCCCGAGAACGACTCGGCGTCGCCGATCACCGAGGGCACCGTCCTCCGGCAGGACACCAGTGGGAACGCAATCGAGGTCGGGCAGCTGCTCGACGGCTTGCTTCCACTGCTGCAGGCGATTCCGCCGCAGGATCTGGCGAACACCCTCGGGTCGTTGGCACAGGGCCTCAGCGGGCGCGGCGAGCAGCTCGGTCAGACCATCGACAATCTGACCAACATCGTGTCGGGTCTGAACACGGAGTTGCCGAACATCCAGCAAACGCTGGTCGGTCTCGCCGACTTCTCGCAGACCTACGCAGACGCTGCACCCGAACTGATCTCGGCGCTGGACAACCTGCGGACGACCGGCAACACCGTGGTCGAGCGGCAGTCCAGCCTCGAAACGCTGTACGGATCGCTGACCTCGGCGTCCTACACAACCGCGGACTTCCTGCAGACCAACTCCGAGAACCTGATCGGATTGGCCGCGAACTCTCGTGAGGCGCTCGAGCTGCTGGCCGAGTTCTCTCCGACGTTCGGCTGCACGTTCACCCAGTTCGCCGAAGGTGCCAGGCGCGGAGCGGTCGTTCTCGGCGAGGGCGACGAGTACCCCGGCATCAACGTGTCCGCATCGTTCGTCAACCCGAAGGGCCGTTACTTGCCGAACCAGGACGAGCCGCGCTTGTTCGACGATCGCGGAGCCACCTGCTTCGAGCCTGCAGCACCGGGTGAGTTCTTCCCGCAGTATCCGGGAGGTTCGATCAACGACGGTTCCTACCAGGTGCCGACCCGCAACCCGGGCCCGCAGGTGATCGAAGGACAGGGGCCACCGAAGTCGGCTCAGAGCTCCATCGTTCCCGCCGTCTCCGCATCCGCGCAGCCGGCGAGCTACGAGGGCTCGGACTTCGAGCGTGACACTCTCGCCGTGATCTACGGACAGGCGAGTGGTGTTGCACCAGAAAGTATTCCGTCGTGGGCGGCCGCTATCGGCGCACCGGCACTGAGAGGAGTGGAGGTGACCGTGCCATGAGAGGCCTTCTCGCGCCGATCATCAAGTTGGTCGTGTTCGCCGTGATCACGATCATCGCTACGGCCACCCTCGCCTTCACCATCGCCAATTCCAGCGGCGGCGGCGGCACCAAGTTCTCGGCGATGTTCACCGACGTCACCTCCCTCAACGAGGGCGACGAGATTCGTATCGCGGGCGTTCGCGTCGGCCAGGTGGACAAGATCGAGATCGCCAACGAGCGCGAAGCGAAAGTGGACTTCACGCTGAGCAGTCGCGATTGGCTCCCGGCCAGCTCGACGGCAACCATCCGGTTCAGGAACCTGGTGGGTCAGCGCTACATCGCCATCGAGCAGGGCTCGGGGGACCAGGGCCGGAAGATCACCGAAGGTGCCACCATTCCGTTGGAGCGGACCAAGCCTGCGGTGAACCTGACCACGCTCTTCGACGGCTTCCGGCCGCTGTTCACCACACTCAGCTCCGATGACGTCAACAAGCTGTCGTACCAGATCATCCAGGTGTTCCAGGGGGAGTCGGGAACCATCAACGAACTGGTCACCAACACGGCGACTCTGACGAACACGGTCGCCGACAAGGATCAGGTCATCGGCCAGGTCATCACCAATCTCAACAACGTGCTGGCGACGGTCAACCAGAACGACGGTCAGCTCGACAGCTTGATCGTCAACACGCAGCAGCTCGTCTCGGGCCTGTCGGCCGACCGTGGCGTGGTCGGCTCCGCCGTCACCTCGCTCGCCGGTCTGACCAACGCCACCGCAGACCTGCTCGAGCCGACTCGGCCGTCGATCCAGGGATCGGTGACTGCGTTGAACACGCTGTCCGAGACCATCAACCGCCGAAGCGACGACGTGGACAAGGTCCTCGGAATTCTGCCCGTCAAGCTCGACAAGCTCATTCGCACGGCCCAGCAAGGGTCTTGGTTCACGTTCTACCTGTGCGGTATCGACATCGTCGCCGGACCGGGTAGCTCGCCGAACCTGAATCTGCCGACCGGGCTTCCGACCGTCAACCAGCCGCTGTACACGAACTCGGCAGAGCGTTGCAAAGCTGGGGGGATCAAACAATGAAATCTCGTCGTAGTCCGGCCACCATCGGTGCACTGGGCATCGCGATCATCCTGCTGGCCACGATGTCGGTCTTCTTTCTCGACCGGCTCCCGATCATCGGTGCCGGTTCGGTGTACACCGCCGAGTTCAGCGAGGCCGCAGGACTCAAGCCCTCCAACGAGGTTCGCATCGCAGGCGTCAAGGTCGGCAAGGTGACCGACGTTCGTCTCGAAGGCGACCGGGTGCTCGTGGACTTCACGGTGAAGGACGCGTGGGTCGGAAACGAGTCACGGGCCGCCATCGCGATCAAGACCCTGCTGGGGCAGAAGTATCTGGCGCTCGACCCGAGCGGACCGGAGACACTGAGCCCCAAGGACCCGATTCCGCTCGAGCGCACCACGTCCCCGTACGACGTCATCGACGCGTTCTCCGATGCGGCGTCGACCATCAACGACATCGACACCGATCAGCTCGCAACGAGTATGCGGACCCTGTCCGAGGCGTTCTCCGAGACGCCCGCGAACATCCGTGCCTCGCTCGACGGCGTCACCCGGTTGTCGCAGACCGTGGCCAGCCGCGACGAGGAGCTCAAGAAGCTGTTCGAGGCCACCGGTGAAACGTCGAAGGTGTTGGCCGACCGCAACGAGCAGTTCAACAAGCTGATCACCGACGCGGGCCCGCTTCTCGAAGAACTCAACAATCGACAGCAGGCCATTTCGCAGCTGCTCACCGGCACTCAGCGTGTATCGCAGGAGCTGACCGGTCTCGTTCGCGACAACGAGGCAACCATCAACCCGATGTTGCAGCAGCTCAACGGCGTCATCGACATCCTGCAGCGCAACAACGACAACCTCGACCGTGCGCTGAAGCTGTACGAACCGTTCATTCGTCTGTACACGAACGTGACCGGTAACGGTCGATGGCTCGATATCACGCTGGCCAACCTCACACCTCCCGGAGTTCCGTTGATACCTGGCTACCGCCAACCGTCGGTCGACAAGTTGCCGGGGGAATGATGACAGACACGCAGGCAGCACCGAGAAACAAGAACAAGCTCGCGCTGATCGCCGTCGTCGTGATCGTGGCGTTGGTCCTGGCCGTCGCCGGCTGGTGGTTGTTCACCAGGGCAGGCACGACCAAGATCACCGCGTACTTCGACAAGTCGGTCGGCATCTACTCCGGCTCCGAGGTTCGGGTGCTGGGCGTCAAGGTCGGCACCGTCGAGTCCGTCACGCCACTCGGTGACGACGTCGAGGTCGTCCTTCGAGTCGACCGCGGGATCGACATCCCGGCCGACGCCAAGGCCGTCCAGGTCAGTCCGTCGCTCGTCGCCGATCGCTACGTCCAGCTCTCGCCCGTCTACACCGGCGGCGACACCATGGCCGACGGCACCACGATCGCTCGCGATCGCACCGCGACCCCCGTCGAGGTCGACGAGCTGTACAAGTCCATCAACGACCTGTCGACCGCCCTCGGTCCTGACGGTGCCAACAAGGACGGCGCTCTCACCGACCTCGTCAACACCGGTGCGGCAAACCTCGACGGCAACGGTGAAGCGTTGGGCGACAGCATCACTCAGCTTTCGGCCGCCGGCCGCACGTTGAGCGACTCGCGCACCGACGTCTTCGACACGATCAAGAACCTGCAGACCTTCGTCAGTGCCCTGGCCGTCAACGATCAGCAGGTCCGCAACTTCAATACTCAGTTGGCCGACCTGACCGGATTCCTGTCCGGCCAGCGGGAGGATCTGGGAGCGGCGCTTCAGCAGCTGTCGGTCTCGCTCGGCGACGTGGCTACGTTCGTCGCGGACAACCGGACCGAACTGACCGATGCCGCAAACGGTCTCGTGGTGCCGACTCAGACGCTCGCCGACAACCGCGAGCAGCTGGTGCAAACACTCACGTTGCTGCCGCTGGCCATCAGCAACCTGGTGAACGCCTACGACGCCGAGTCCGGCACGCTCGCTTCGCGCGCCAATCTCCAGAACGAGACCCAGGATCCGCTCGGCACCGTGTGCAAGCTCCTCGACCTCGGCGCGCTCGTTCCCGGCGATCCGCGCTTCGAGGCACTCGGTGCGCAAATTCAGCCGATCATCGATCAGTGCGCCAACATCACCACGATGATCCAGGCACCGATCACCGACCAGAATCGGATCGTGCTGCCGTTCGGTGTTCTCACCAACGACATCGAGCAGAACGTATCCGTGCCGGGCACCGTGCCGGGCGTCGTCTCGCCACGGCTGGGAAACAGCACGATGCCCGGACTCGAGCAGTCGTACATCGGAGGTGGGGGACAGTGAGAACCTCTGTGAAACGGAATCGAGCTCGTGTGAAGCGTTCGTTGGTCGTCGGAGCGGGCGTGTGCGTGGTCGCGCTGTCGGCCGGAGCGTGCTCGTCGGCCGGCATCTACGCCGTACCGCTTCCCGGTGGTGCCGATGTCGGTGACAACCCGTTCAACCTGACGGTGCAGTTCGACGACGTGCTGGACCTGGTGCCGCAGTCGACCGTCAAGGTCGACGGTGTGGCCGTCGGCCGAGTCGCCTCCATCTCCGTCCCGAACGACGGGTGGACGGCCGATGTCGACGTCATCCTCAACTCCGACGTGGATCTGCCTGCCAATGCGATCGCTTCGGTACAGCAGACCAACCTGCTCGGTGAGAAGTTCGTGCAGCTCTCGGCACCTCCCGGTGACGAGGCAGCAGCGCGGCTTCAGGACGGCGACACCATCCCGCTCGATCGAACCCGTCACGCGACCGACATCGAGCAGGTCCTCGGTGCGCTCTCGCTGTTGCTCAACGGTGGTGGCGTCGGGCAGCTCTCGCCGATCATCAAGGAACTGAGCACGGCATTCGACGGTCGCGAAGGCAAGACGAAAGAGCTTCTGCAGCAGGCCAACACGTTGATCGACGGCCTCAACCAGCAGCGTGACGACATCACCCGCGCCATCGACGGTCTCGACACTCTCAGCGGCCGGGTCAACACCCAGACGGACAAGATCGACGCCGTGCTGAAGGACCTGCCGATCGCCACCGAGGTCCTCGAGCAGCAGCGTCCGCAGCTGACCGAGATGCTCGGAGCGCTCGATCGTCTCGGAGCCGTCGGCACCGACGTGATCGACCGTTCCAAGGACGATCTGATCGCAGACCTGCGGGCCCTGCGCCCGACGCTCCAGGCCCTGGCCGATTCGGCGGACGACGTGGTGAGTTCGCTCTCGGTCATCCCGACGCTGCCGTTCGCGGACGGCACCGAAAAGATCATCGAGGGCAACTCCGCCAACCTGTTCCTCTCACTCGATCTGTCCATCGGAACCGCGCTGCGCAACTTCGGCGTCGGTGAAGGCGACCCGGTCTACGTCCAGCCCAAGTACGGCAACACGTTGCCCGTCGTCGATCCGTCCAATCCGTACTACAACGGAAACGGACCGCGCCCGGGTTGGCCGACGATCTCGCTGCTGCCGTTGCCGCCGATCATCCCGTCACCGGTTCCGGGCCCGGGTGCTCCTGCGAACGAGCAGGCAGCCGCAGCCGCCGCGCCCGCACCGGCGGATCCGTTGGCACCGTTGAACGATCTGCTCGAGCGATTCGGAGTTGGACAGTGAGATCGAAACTGGTTCGCTTTCAGTTGGTCGCGTTCGTCGTGGTCGCCCTCCTGGGGTTGATCTATGTCGGCGGCAAGTACGTGCGTCTGGACAACATGCTCGGCTTCGGGCAGTACCAGGTCGATCTGAACCTCGCCGATTCCGGTGGCATCTTCTCGAACGCCGAGGTCACGTACCGAGGTGTTCCGGTGGGAACCGTCGGAGATCTGGAACTGACGCAGGACGGCGTCCGAGTCGCGCTCATGCTCGACAACGGTGGGCCCGACATCCCGGCCGACACGAAAGCCGTCGTGGCCAACCGGTCTGCGATCGGTGAGCAGTACGTCGACCTGCAGCCCGAGACCGATCAGGGCCCGTTCCTGGCCGACGGTTCGCAGATCGCGCAAGCCGACACCACCACGCCCGTGCCGGTGGAGGACGTCCTCGCCAACACGAACACGCTGGTCCGGTCGGTACCGCTGGACGCGCTGACGAGGGTCGTCAACGAGCTCGGCGTGGCATTCGACGGTAAGGGCACAGATCTTGCGTCTCTCGTCGATTCGCTCGGGAACATCTCCGAGGCAGGCAACGAGGCGCTGCCACAGACGCTCGCGCTGGTACGTGACGCCGTGCCGGTGCTGAACACGCAGTCCGAGCAGTCGGATCTGATTCGTGAGTTCAGCACCAGCCTGGACGAGGTGACGGCTCAGTTGAAGTCCAGCGATCCCGACATCCGCCGCCTGATCGATACCGGTACCGCAGCGGGCGACCAGCTCGGTGGGCTCATCACCGACGCCGGTCCGGCGCTGACCACCGATATCAACAACCTTGCGCTGGTTGCCGCTCAGGCCCAACCGCGGTACGTCGCGCTTCGTCCGTTCCTGACGTTCCTGCCTGCACTCGGTGCCGGCATCTCCACGATCGTTCCGGACGACGGCACGATCCATCAGGGTCTGCTGCTCGAGGTCAACAACCCGCCGCCCTGCACGGTGGGCTACGAGGGTTCGCAGGCGATCCTCGACGAGGAGAAGCGGAAGAACCCGAACTTCGATCCGACTCGGGAGAACTACCCCCTGAACCTCGACGCGAACTGCGCTACACCGCAGGGCAGCGTGACGGGTGTGCGTAGCGCGAACCGCATCGTGTTCGCCGATCCGGACGTGCCGCAGCCGTGGGACCTCAAGCCCAAGGTCGATCCGGAAAAGCTCAACCTCAACCCCATCGCCACCCAGTTGGCACCGCTGATCGGCGTCACGCCGAAGTAGCGGAATCGGTGGAACTGCTGCTCAGCACTACTGTCGGGCCGAGAGTGGTTCGGCCGGATATTACCGAGTAGTAGGGTGAAAGTGTGAACTCGAGCACCGAAGCCCTGGAGTCCCCAGCGACTCCAGGGCGTAACAAGACCGCGAAAATTCTGCTTGCCGTCGTCTCGGTGATCGCCGTGGCCGCTCTCGCAGCGGCAGTGTTCTTCGGGTACGGCTGGGGCAGCGCGCTGCTGAGCCAGAAGCCCACTGCGGACACCAGGGACGCGGCGCTCACCGGAGCTCAGCAGGCTGCCGTCAACCTGAACACGGTCGACGCATCGGCTATCGATCAGTCGTTCGACAACATGAAGTCGTCGATCACCGGCGATCTGATGCTCAACGACCTCGAGCAGACGCGCTCGGGCATCACCGATCAGGTTCGTCAGTCCGGCGCCAAGAGCGAGGCCGAGGTGTTGCACGGCACGCTGACGGAACTGAGCACGGACGAGAACACCGCGACCGCTCTTGTGGTCATCGCGACAACCACCACCTGGCCCGATCGCGTCGAGCGAAGCAAGCTGACGATGCGTCTGGCCATGGAAGAGGTAGACGGGGTGTGGAAGACCAACAAGGTCGATCCCATCGGTTCACGGATCTCGCTCGACAATCCGAACACCAACCCCGTCGTCCCGACCGAACCGGGTGGCCCCGCCGACCCGAACGCGGCCGATCCGAATGCGGCCGACCCCGGTACGGACGCCACGCCGGCTCCCCAGCCGGACACCGGCGGCAACTGAGATACCCGGCAGTGGTGTTTTCCGTCTGTACCGAAGTGAGTTTCGAAGGAGTTCTGTAGTGCCTCCCCAGCGTCGCAAGATCGTTCCACCCACCACCACCAGTAAAGTTCGCCGCAAGGTGGCAGGCACCGGGAAGCCGAGTGCTGCCAACACCGACACGGACTCGACCGGTGCCGAGGGATCGGCTGCGACCGAGACGGCGGCGATCACCACGACGCCGCCCACCGAGCCTGTGTCGGACAAGCCTGCCCTCGACAAGCCGGCAGCAGACAAGCCCGCAGCAGAAAAGCCCGCAGCAGCGAAGCCTTCTGCCGAGACGCCTGTTCTCGACAAGCCCGCTGCCGACAAGCCCGCTGCCGAGACTCCCGCAGCCGACAAGCCTGCTGCCGATTCCGAGTCGACCGACGCGTCCGTCGCGTCGGCGTCGGGAATCGGCTACAAGCACGTGATCGTCGTTGCGGTCATTGCCGTTGTGCTCGGCGCGTTCGCTGCCGTGGCCGCGTTCAAGCCGTTCGCCACGATCGACAATGCGGCCTGGGTGGATTCCGCGGCGACTCAGGAGGTCACCTCGGCCGCGACCGATGCGCTGCAGACCTTGTACACGTACAAGGCCGCCACGATCGATGCCGATTTCGATGCCGCCCGTGCAGTGCTCAATCAGTCGATGCTCGACGAGTTCAACTCCACCGCCGACACCACCAAATCTGCTGTGGTGCAGACGGATACGGGAACCGAGGCCATGGTCACCGATATCGGAGTCTCGCGGCTAGAGGATGGCAGGGCGGAACTGATCGCCAACGTGAACATCAGTGCCACGCAGAACGGTGTCGCGTCGGGCAGTGCCGAGGGCCCGTTGACAGTGAACATGGAGAAGGTCGACGGCACCTGGAAGTTGTCGGCCATCGACGATCAGTAGTAGCCCAGCCGGCACTCGATCAAGCCCCGTTCGACGCAGAAGCCTGCTCGGACGGGGCTTTTTCGTGTGGTTTTCGGCCAGCTGTCACCGGCTTGCCGCAGAGTTACCATCGCGTTTGCGTCCTGGCTTGGGACGAGCCCTGGTTGTTCGGGACAACCATTCACAGCTCGACAGCCAGGGGTGGATCCGATGAAAACGGAGCATGCTGTCATGACCGACACAACTATCGATTATTCCGTGCTGGAATCCAGGTCCGGTCGATCGGGCTTTGCCGAACACGTCAATCCCGAACTGTATCGGCTGTTGTCTGCGCTGAACCTGGATCGCGAGTACGTGCGGGGCGACGGGACTGTCCTGTTCGACGCGTCGGGCCGTCGCTATCTGGACTTCGCCGGGGCGTACGGTGCCCTTCCGTTCGGGCACGGTCCCACTCCGATCTGGCAGGCGGTCAACGACATTCGCTGCAGCGGGGAAGCGATTTTCGTGCAGCCCTCGGTGCTGAGCGCGGCCGGGGAACTGGCAGATCGGTTGGGGCGCATCGCACCCGACGGATTGACGCGAACGACGTTCGTCAACAGTGGTACCGAGGCGACCGAGGTGGCGCTCAAGATCGCGCGAGCGGACACCGGTCGGCTGGGTGTGCTGACCACCGGGAACAGTTTTCACGGCAAGACTCTCGGAGCGTTGTCTGCGACGGGAAACGTCAAGTACCAGAGCGGTTTCGGCGCACCGGTCGAGGGATTCGACCACATCGACTTCGGTGATTCGGACGCGCTCGACGCGGCCCTGGCGGCGGCGCCCGGGCATTATGCGGTGTTTCTGGTGGAGCCGATTCAGGGTGAGGGCGGAGTGGTGTGTCCACCCGATGGGTACCTGCGCCGCGTGCGGGAGATCTGCGATCGGCACGGGGTGCTGATGGCTCTCGACGAGGTGCAGACAGGGCTGGGCCGGACCGGCAGGATGTTCGCCGCCGAGCACGAGGGGGTGGTGCCGGACATTCTGACCGTCGCCAAGGCTCTCGGTGGTGGGATCGTGCCGGTAGGCGCGGTGCTGTGCCGTCCGGAGTTGGTGAACGAGAGTTTCGCGCTGCGCCACACGTCGACCTTTGCGGGAAACGCGTTGGCTGCGCGGGTGGGTATCGCGGTTCTCGACGAGTTGACCCGAGACGACTGCGCACTGGTCACCGGAGTGGCTGTGCTCGGGCGTCAGCTGAAGAACGATCTGAGCAGGCTGGCCGAGAAGTATCCGTCGGTCGTGACCGAGGTGCGCGGTAAGGGACTGCTGCTCGGCTTGGAACTGACCGCGGACGTGAATTTCGTCGGGCGGCAGTCGCTGCTGGGATCGATCGCCGATCAACACAATCTGGCCGTGGTGATCTGCTCGTACCTGCTCGATGTGGAGGGGATACGAGTGGCTCCGACTCTGTTCGGCAACAGGGTGATTCGGATCGAACCACCGCTGACGGTCTCGGCGGTGCAGTGCTCGCGTCTGGTCGCAGCATTGGATCGGGCATTGGGTTATGCGGCGGTGGGTGACATGGACGGATTGTTCGGGCATCTGCTGGGTCGCCCGACCGTCGCCACTCCGCCCGCACTCGAGGCGTTGCGCCCCGGGCGGACGCCCGATATCGCGGTACGGCCGACGGATCGACGCTTCGCGTTCATCGCGCATCCTCTCGATCTCGGCTTCTTCGCGGCGTTCGATCCGGCGCTGGAGGTGTTCGACCACGGCGAGCGGCAGGATCTGCTCGAGCGGTTCGCGGCGTCGACATCCGAGCTCGAACCCGCGTCGTTCGTCATCGGCAGTGGCCGGGTCGTCGGGGGTGGGGAGGCGACGGCGCACGGTGATCTGATCGGGCTGCCGTACACCTCCGAGCAGTTGCTGCGCCTGCCGACCGAGCGTGCGCTGGCAGTCGTGGGCGGGGCCGTCGAACTGGCGATCTCCCGCGGTGCGACGGTCGTGGGATTGGGCGGCTATTCGTCGGTGATCACCGGGAACGGGTTGGGTCTCGGCGCGACGACGCGACCGATCACCACCGGCAACACGTTCACCGCTGCGGCGAGTCTGCGGGCTGTTCGACGCGTGTGCCGTGAACGCGGTATCGATGTCGCGCGGGCTCGGGTGACGATTCTCGGTGCCGCCGGGGCGATCGGGCGAACCATCGGTATGCAGTTGGCCGGCGAGGTCGGCAGCATCGTGCTGGTCGGTAGGCGGGGGGAGAGTTCGGTCATCGCGCCCAAGCTGTGGGCGGCCGCGCAGGAGATGGTGGCGAGCGCTCGGGCCGGTGCGGGTTCGGGAGATCTGGCCGCTGCCGCGCATGCCGTCGACGGCGATCTGGACGATCTGATCAGGTCGAGGCACATCGAGTTCTTCACCGATCCTGTTGCTGCGGTAATGGATTCGTTGATCGTCATCGCTGCGACGTCGGCGCCGCATGCGCTCATCGATCCGACGGATCTGATGGAGGGCGCCATCGTCTGCGATGTGGCGCAGCCGCCGAACATCGGCCGGGACGTGCGCAGTGAGCGGCCCGACGTGACGGTGTTCGACGGCGGCATCGTGCGGGTGCCGTCGGGTTCGGATTTCGGGTTGACGTACGGGTTGGCTCCGGGGCTGACGTATGCCTGCATGGCCGAGACGATGCTGATCGCGTTGTCGGGTGAGTTCGGACTGCGCAGCATCGGCACCACCCTCGACGGCGACAGCGTGGAGCGGTTGGGTGAGTTGGCGGATGTCCACGGGTTCGCGCTCGCCGAGGCCACGCGGTGGCGCGAGGCGAACCGGTAGACGGCAGGGGGCGGGGCGCGTCGGTGTCCCCGCCCCCCCGACCGCTGTGTAA
>NZ_NPFW01000026.1:0-3252 GCF_002259405.1 Rhodococcus sp. 14-2483-1-2
CTGAACAACTCGTGTGTTGTTTCAGATATTGCACAGTGGACGCGTAGCTTCTTTGTGGTAAGTCCTCGGCCTATTAGTACCAGTCACCTGCATCGGTTACCCGACTTCCAGTTCTGGCCTATCAACCCGGTGGTCTGCCGGGGGCCTTACCCCCTCGAGGGGGTGAGAAACCTCATCTTGGAACAGGCTTCCCGCTTAGATGCTTTCAGCGGTTATCCCTTCCGAACGTAGCCAACCAGCGGTGCTCCTGGTGGAACAACTGGCACACCAGAGGTTCGTCCGTCCCGGTCCTCTCGTACTAGGGACAGCCTTCCTCAAGTTTCTTACGCGCGCGGCGGATAGAGACCGAACTGTCTCACGACGTTCTAAACCCAGCTCGCGTGCCGCTTTAATGGGCGAACAGCCCAACCCTTGGGACCTACTCCAGCCCCAGGATGCGACGAGCCGACATCGAGGTGCCAAACCATCCCGTCGATATGGACTCTTGGGGAAGATCAGCCTGTTATCCCCGGGGTACCTTTTATCCGTTGAGCGACACCGCTTCCACTTGCCGGTGCCGGATCACTAGTCCCGACTTTCGTCCCTGCTCGACTTGTCAGTCTCACAGTCAAGCTCCCTTGTGCACTTGCACTCGACACCTGATTGCCAACCAGGCTGAGGGAACCTTTGGGCGCCTCCGTTACATTTTAGGAGGCAACCGCCCCAGTTAAACTACCCACCAGGCACTGTCCCTGAACCAGATCATGGTCCGAGGTTGAGGTATCCAATACGATCAGAGTGGTATTTCAACAACGACTCCACAGTAACTGGCGTCACCGCTTCACAGTCTCCCACCTATCCTACACAAACCGAACCGAACACCAATACCAAGCTGTAGTGAAGGTCCCGGGGTCTTTTCGTCCTGCCGCGCGTAACGAGCATCTTTACTCGTAATGCAATTTCGCCGAGTCTATGGTTGAGACAGCTGAGAAGTCGTTACGCCATTCGTGCAGGTCGGAACTTACCCGACAAGGAATTTCGCTACCTTAGGATGGTTATAGTTACCACCGCCGTTTACTGGGGCTTAAATTCTCAGCTTCGCCATTGCTGGCTAACCGGTCCTCTTAACCTTCCAGCACCGGGCAGGCGTCAGTCCGTATACATCGTCTTACGACTTCGCACGGACCTGTGTTTTTAGTAAACAGTCGCTTCTCACTGGTCTCTGCGGCCCCACCCAGCTCACACTGCAAGAGTGATCACCGGACAGGGCCCCCCTTCTCCCGAAGTTACGGGGGCATTTTGCCGAGTTCCTTAACCATAGTTATCTCGATCGCCTTAGTATTCTCTACCTGACCACCTGTGTCGGTTTGGGGTACGGGCCGTGTAACAACTCACTAGAGGCTTTTCTCGGCAGCATAGGATCACTGAATTCGCCTCAATCGGCTACGCATCACCTCTCAGGCTTCATGAACGGCGGATTTGCCTACCGTTCGCCCTACAGGCTTACACCAGTACAACCACTGACTGGCCCAGCTACCTTCCTGCGTCACCCCATCGCTTGGCTACTACCAGATCAGGTCCCACGCATCCACCACACGCCTCACTCTCGAAAGAGATCGGTCATCTGGATTCAGGGTGGTTAGTGTCACTGATTCACCATGGGCGCGGTTACACGGGTACGGGAATATCAACCCGTTGTCCATCGGCTACGCCTGTCGGCCTCGTCTTAGGTCCCGACTCACCCTGGGCGGATTAACCTGGCCCAGGAACCCTTGGTCATTCGGCGGACGAGTTTCTCACTCGTCTTTCGCTACTCATGCCTGCATTCTCACTCGCGCAGCCTCCACACCTGGATCACTCCGATGCTTCCATGGCTGCACGACGCTCCCCTACCCACCCACACACCTGGCTGAACCCTCGCAAGAGAACAGCGGGCTATTGTGTGAGTGCCGCAGCTTCGGTGGTGTACTTGAGCCCCGCTACATTGTCGGCGCAGGATCACTTGACCAGTGAGCTATTACGCACTCTTTCAAGGGTGGCTGCTTCTAAGCCAACCTCCTGGTTGTCTTCGCGACCCCACATCCTTTTCCACTTAGTACACGCTTAGGGACCTTAGCTGGCGATCTGGGCTGTTTCCCTCTCGACTACGAACCTTATCGCCCGCAGTCTCACTGCCACGCTCTCACTCACCGGCATTCGGAGTTTGGCTGATTTCGGTAAGCTTGTAGGCCCCCTAGACCATCCAGTAGCTCTACCTCCGGTGAGAAACACGTGACGCTGCACCTAAATGCATTTCGGGGAGAACCAGCTATCACGGAGTTTGATTGGCCTTTCACCCCTACCCACAACTCATCCCCTCAGTTTTCAACCTAAGTGGGTTCGGTCCTCCACGACGTCTTACCGTCGCTTCAACCTGGCCATGGGTAGATCACTCCGCTTCGGGTCTAGAACACGCCACTACACCACACAAGGTGGATACGCCCTATTCGGACTCGCTTTCGCTACGGCTACCCCACACGGGTTAACCTCGCGACATGCCACTAACTCGCAGGCTCATTCTTCAAAAGGCACGCCATCACCAGCAACAGTAAACTGTTCACCAGCTTTGACGGATTGTAAGCGCACGGTTTCAGGTACTATTTCACTCCCCTCCCGGGGTACTTTTCACCTTTCCCTCACGGTACTAGTCCGCTATCGGTCACCAGGGAGTATTCAGGCTTATCGGGTGGTCCCGACAGATTCACAGCAGATTTCACGGGCCCGCTGCTACTTGGGTATCCACAACGACAGTTGCAATGTTTTCGTCTACGGGACTCTCACCCTCTACGACAGGCCGTTCCAGACCACTTCGACTAACACCACAATTTCTCACTGTCGGCCGATCCGGCAGAATCGACAATGCAAACCCCACAACCCTCCATACGCAACCCCTGCCGGGTATCACACGCACAAAGTTTGGCCTCATCCGCTTTCGCTCGCCACTACTCACGGAATCACTATTGTTTTCTCTTCCTGTGGGTACTGAGATGTTTCACTTCCCCACGTTCCCTCCACACACCCTATATATTCAGGTGCAGGTAACACGACATCACTCGTGCTGGGTTTCCCCATTCGGACACCCTCGGATCACAGCTCGGTTGACAGCTCCCCGAGGCTTATCGCAGCCTCCTACGTCCTTCATCGGCTCCTGGTGCCAAGGCATCCACCGTACGCTCTTCATTACTTACAACAAAGATGCTCGCGTCCACTGTGCAATTCTCAAACAACACACAC
>NZ_NPFW01000024.1:0-1599 GCF_002259405.1 Rhodococcus sp. 14-2483-1-2
CCCGATATTCATACGACTGCGGGTAAATTGGCCGATCTTCGTAAACGTCTCGCGGTTGCGGAGATTCCCTCCGGTGAGGCGGCGGTGGACAAGGTCCACGCCAAGGGCAAGCTGACCGCCCGTGAGCGGATCACCGCGTTGCTCGACGAGGGCTCGTTCGTCGAACTCGACGCCCTCGCCCGGCACCGCTCCCAGAACTTCGGATTGGCCGACAACCGACCCTTCGGTGACGGCGTCGTCACCGGCTACGGCACCGTCGACGGCCGCGATGTGTGCGTGTTCTCCCAGGACGCGACCGTCTTCGGAGGCTCGTTGGGTGAAATCTACGGCGAGAAGATCGTCAAGGTCATGGACCTGGCCGTCAAGACCGGACGCCCCCTGGTCGGCATCAACGAAGGTGCCGGAGCCCGCATCCAGGAAGGGGTCGTCTCCCTCGGACTGTACGGCGAGATCTTCCACCGCAACGTCCGCGCCTCCGGAGTGATCCCACAGATCTCGGTGATCATGGGACCCGCCGCCGGCGGGCACGTCTACTCCCCGGCCCTGACCGACTTCGTGGTCATGGTCGACGGCACGAGCCAGATGTTCGTCACCGGCCCCGACGTCATCAAAACCGTCACCGGCGAAAACGTCACCATGGAAGAACTCGGCGGCGCCACCACCCACATGGAGAAATCCGGGGTCGCGCACTACGTCGCCTCCGGCGAACAAGACGCCCTCGACTACGTCCGCGACCTCCTGTCGTATCTGCCGTCGAACAATCGCGCCGACGCCCCCCGCACCGCACCGTCGGACCCGATCACCGGATCGATCGCCGACTCGCTCACCGCCGAGGACCTCGAACTCGACACCCTGATCCCCGACTCACCGAACACCCCCTACGACATGCACGAGGTCATCACCAGGATCCTCGACGACGACGAGTTCTTGGAGGTGCAGGAGGGCCGGGCCCGCAACATCATCGTCGGATTCGGGCGCATCGACGGCCGCTCGGTGGGGATCGTCGCCAACCAACCCACCCAGTTCGCGGGGACCCTCGACATCGATGCCTCCGAGAAAGCAGCCCGCTTCGTGCGCACCTGCGACTGCTTCAACGTCCCGATCATCACCCTGGTCGATGTGCCCGGGTTCCTGCCCGGCACCGGGCAGGAATACAACGGCATCATCCGACGCGGCGCGAAACTGCTCTACGCCTACGGCGAAGCGACCGTCGGGAAGATCACCGTCATCACGCGTAAGGCGTACGGCGGGGCGTACGACGTGATGGGCTCCAAGCACATGGGAGCCGACGTCAACCTCGCCTGGCCGACCGCGCAGATCGCCGTCATGGGAGCCTCCGGCGCTGTCGGGTTCGTCTACCGCAAACAACTGCTCGAGGCAGCGAAGAACGGGGAAGACGTCGACGCCCTCCGCCTGACACTGCAGCAGGAATACGAAGACACCCTCGTCAACCCCTACATCGCCGCCGAACGCGGCTACCTCGACGCCGTCATACCCCCCAGCCACACCCGCGGCCAGATCGTCACCGCCCTACGACTGCTCGAACGCAAACAAGTCACCCTCCCACCCAAGAAACACGGAAACATCCCCCTATGAGCG
>NZ_NPFW01000024.1:1963-3723 GCF_002259405.1 Rhodococcus sp. 14-2483-1-2
AAGGTTCTTGTCGCCAATCGTGGTGAGATCGCGGTGCGGGTGATCCGGGCGGCCGCCGATGCCGGGTTGGCCAGTGTCGCTGTGTATGCCGAGCCCGATGCCGATGCCCCGTTCGTACGCCTTGCCGACGAAGCGTTCGCGCTCGGTGGGCAGACCTCGGCGGAGTCGTATCTGGTGATCGACAAGATCCTCGACGCCGCCGCCAAGTCCGGGGCCGACGCCATCCACCCCGGCTACGGATTCCTCTCCGAGAACGCCGAGTTCGCGCAGGCCGTGATCGATGCCGGCCTGATCTGGATCGGCCCGTCCCCGCAGTCGATCCGCGACCTCGGCGACAAGGTCACCGCCCGCCACATCGCCGCCCGCGCCAAAGCCCCCTCGGTCCCCGGCACGTCCGAGCCGGTCAAGGACGCCGACGAGATCCTCGCCTTCGCCGACGAACACGGTCTGCCGATCGCGATCAAAGCCGCGTTCGGTGGCGGCGGCCGCGGCATGAAAGTGGCCCGCACCCGCGAGGAAATCCCCGAACTGTTCGACTCCGCCACCCGCGAAGCCGTCGCCGCGTTCGGGCGTGGGGAATGCTTCGTCGAGCGGTACCTCGACAAGCCGCGCCACGTCGAAGCGCAGGTCATCGCCGACACCCACGGCAACGTCGTCGTCGCCGGCACCCGCGACTGCTCCCTGCAACGCCGCTTCCAGAAACTCGTCGAGGAAGCACCGGCCCCGTTCCTCACCGACGCCCAACGCAAGGAGATCCATTCGTCGGCGAAGGCCATCTGCCTCGAAGCCGGCTACTACGGTGCCGGCACGGTGGAGTACCTCGTCGGACAGGACGGGCTGGTCTCGTTCTTGGAGGTCAATACCCGTCTGCAGGTCGAGCATCCCGTCACCGAGGAGACCTCGGGCATCGACCTGGTGCTGCAGCAGTTCCGCATCGCCAACGGTGAGGAACTGTCCATCACCGAAGATCCCGAGCCGCGGGGGCATTCGTTCGAGTTCCGGATCAACGGCGAAGACGCCGGACGCGGGTTCCTGCCCGCCCCCGGACCGGTCACCACCTTCACCGCGCCGTCAGGACCCGGTGTGCGGGTCGATTCCGGTGTCGAATCCGGCTCGGTGATCGGTGGCCAGTTCGACTCGATGCTCGCCAAGCTCATCGTCACCGGAGCGACCCGTGAGGAAGCGCTCGCGCGGTCGCGTCGGGCGCTCGCGGAGTTCACCGTCGAAGGACTTGCCACGGTGATTCCGTTCCATGCCGCGGTGGTCTCCGATCCGGCGTTCATCGGCGACGGGGAGTCGTTCTCGGTGCACACCCGCTGGATCGAGACCGAATGGGACAACCAGGTCCCCCCGTTCACCGCCGGGCAACCCATCGACGAGGACGAGGTCCTGCCGCGTCAGTCCGTGGTCGTCGAGGTCGGCGGCCGACGCGTGGAGGTGTCCCTGCCCGGGGAACTGTCCCTCGGCGGTAACGGCGGCGGACCTGCCGGTGCAGTACGCCGCAAACCCAAAGCCCGCACCCGCGGCGGAGCCGGAGCAGGCGCGGCATCCGGAGATGCGGTCACCGCACCGATGCAGGGCACCGTGGTCAAAGTCGCCGTCGACGAAGGCCAAACCGTCGACGCCGGTGACCTCATCGCCGTCCTCGAAGCGATGAAAATGGAAAACCCCGTCAACGCCCACAAAGCAGGCACCATCACCGGCCTGACCGTCACCGCAGGCGACGCCATCACCCAAGGCACCGTCCTCGCAGAGATCAA
>NZ_NPFW01000025.1 GCF_002259405.1 Rhodococcus sp. 14-2483-1-2
TCTGGGCCGTGTCTCAGTCCCAGTGTGGCCGATCACCCTCTCAGGTCGGCTACGCATCGTTGCCTTGGTGAGCCGTTACCTCACCAACTAGCTAATGCGCCGCGGGTCCATCTGTAAGTGGTAGCCGAAGCCACCTTTTATGTCTGAACCATGCGGTTCAAACAACCATCCGGTATTAGCCCCGGTTTCCCGGAGTTATCCCAGTCTTACAGGCAGGTTACCCACGTGTTACTCACCCGTCCGCCGCTAACATCAGGGAGCAAGCTCCCATCTGTCCGCTCGACTTGCATGTATTAGGCACGCCGCCAGCGTTCGTCCTGAGCCAGGATCAAACTCTCCGATAAAGTAGTTTGACTGACTACGCACATCGCTGTGCGATTTATTTAAAACTTTGAATTAACAGGTACGTTTTGTCTTGTTTAGTTTTCAAAGATCATTATAATGGAGCGGGTGATGAGAATCGAACTCACGACATCAGCTTGGAAGGCTGAGGTTTTACCACTAAACTACACCCGCGTTTGAATTGGCGCGCCCGAGAGGAGTCGAACCCCTAACCTTTTGATCCGTAGTCAAACGCTCTATCCAATTGAGCTACGGGCGCATATGGTGCCGAGGGCGGGGGTCGAACCCGCACGGTGGTCACCCACCGCAGGATTTTAAGTCCTGTGCGTCTGCCTGTTCCGCCACCCCGGCATGTCATATTGAAAATTGGAGCGGAAGACGGGATTCGAACCCGCGACCCCAACCTTGGCAAGGTTGTATTCTACCACTGAACTACTTCCGCAAAAATGGTGAGCCATGAAGGACTCGAACCTTCGACCCTCTGATTAAAAGTCAGATGCTCTACCAACTGAGCTAATGGCTCGTACAATAAAAACTGGTGCCGACTAGAGGACTTGAACCCCCAACCTACTGATTACAAGTCAGTTGCTCTACCAATTGAGCTAAGTCGGCTAAATGGTGGAGGATGACGGGATCGAACCGCCGACCCCCTGCTTGTAAGGCAGGTGCTCTCCCAGCTGAGCTAATCCTCCAAAAGTGGTGACCCGTACGGGATTCGAACCCGTGTTACCGCCGTGAAAGGGCGGTGTCTTAACCACTTGACCAACGGGCCAAAAAAGTTTTAAACCTATTCCCAAGCTTCCAACCGGGCTTGAACCGGTGACCTTTTCCTTACCATGGAAGTGCTCTACCAGCTGAGCTATGGAAGCATAATGGCTCCGCAGGTAGGACTCGAACCTACGACCGATCGGTTAACAGCCGATAGCTCTACCACTGAGCTACTGCGGAATAATATAAGCCTGGCAACGTCCTACTCTCACAGGGACAAGGTCCCAACTACCATCGGCGCTAGAGAGCTTAACTTCCGTGTTCGGTATGGGAACGGGTGTGACCTCTCTGCCATCATCACCAAACTATGAAGGCATATTCCTTCAAAACTAGATAACATTTGCTACATATTATATGGTTAAGTCCTCGATCTATTAGTATTCGTCAGCTCCACATGTCACCATGCTTCCACCTCGAACCTATCAACCTGATCATCTTTCAGGGATCTTACTAGCTTACGCTATGGGAAATCTCATCTTGAGGGGGGCTTCATGCTTAGATGCTTTCAGCACTTATCCCTTCCGCACATAGCTACCCAGCTATGCCCTTGGCAGAACAACTGGTACACCAGCGGTGCGTCCATCCCGGTCCTCTCGTACTAAGGACAGCTCCTCTCAAATTTCCTACGCCCACGACGGATAGGGACCGAACTGTCTCACGACGTTCTGAACCCAGCTCGCGTACCGCTTTAATGGGCGAACAGCCCAACCCTTGGGACCGACTACAGCCCCAGGATGCGATGAGCCGACATCGAGGTGCCAAACCTCCCCGTCGATGTGGACTCTTGGGGGAGATAAGCCTGTTATCCCCGGGGTAGCTTTTATCCGTTGAGCGATGGCCCTTCCATGCGGAACCACCGGATCACTAAGCCCGACTTTCGTCCCTGCTCGACTTGTAGGTCTCGCAGTCAAGCTCCCTTATGCCTTTGCACTCTACGAATGATTTCCAACCATTCTGAGGGAACCTTTGGGCGCCTCCGTTACACTTTAGGAGGCGACCGCCCCAGTCAAACTGCCCACCTGACACTGTCTCCCGGGTCGATAAGACCCGTAGGTTAGAATTTCAATACAGTCAGGGCGGTATCCCACCAGCGCCTCCACCGAAGCTAGCGCTCCGGTTTCAAAGGCTCCCGCCTATCCTGTACAAACTGTACCAAAATTCAATATCAGGCTACAGTAAAGCTCCACGGGGTCTTTCCGTCCTGTCGCGGGTAACCTGCATCTTCACAGGTACTATAATTTCACCGAGTCTCTGGTTGAGACAGTGCCCAAATCGTTACACCTTTCGTGCGGGTCGGAACTTACCCG
Organism: Rhodococcus sp. 14-2483-1-2; assembly: GCF_002259405.1. Classification (GTDB taxonomy): domain Bacteria; phylum Actinomycetota; class Actinomycetes; order Mycobacteriales; family Mycobacteriaceae; genus Rhodococcoides. Next base: position 2,418 of record NZ_NPFW01000025.1, read on the forward strand.
ACAAGGAATTTCGCTACCTTAGGACCGTTATAGTTACGGCCGCCGTTTACTGGGGCTTCAGTTCAGAGCTTCGCTTACGCTAACCCCTCTCCTTAACCTTCCAGCACCGGGCAGGTGTCACCCCCTATACTTCGCCTTACGGCTTCGCAGAGAGCTGTGTTTTTGCTAAACAGTCGCTTGGGCCTATTCACTGCGGCTTTCCGTTAAGAAAGCACCCCTTCTCCCGAAGTTACGGGGTCATTTTGCCGAGTTCCTTAACCAGAGTTCTCTCGCACACCTTAGGATTCTCTCCTCGCCTACCTGTGTCGGTTTGCGGTACAGGCACCTTTTATCTCGCTAGAAGCTTTTCTTGGCAGCGGGGAATCAAAGACTTCGCTCCATAAGGAGCTTCCCCATCACAGCTCAGCCTTTACGATAAGCGGATTTGCCTACTTATCAGCCTAACTGCTTGGACGTGCACAACCAATCGCACGCTTCTTCTATCCTTCTGCGTCCCTCCATTGCTCAAACGATAAAGAGGTGGTACAGGAATATCAACCTGTTGTCCATCGCCTACGCCTGTCGGCCTCGGCTTAGGTCCTGACTAACCCTGAGCGGACGAGCCTTCCTCAGGAAACCTTAGGCATTCGGTGGACGGGATTCTCACCCGTCTTTCGCTACTCATACCGGCATTCTCACTTCTAAGCACTCCACCAGTCCTTCCGGTCTGACTTCACTGTCCTTAGAACGCTCCCCTACCACTGATACCATTCGGTATCAATCCGCAGCTTCGGTGGTGTATTTAGCCCCGGTACATTTTCGGCGCAGAGTCACTCGACTAGTGAGCTATTACGCACTCTTTAAATGGTGGCTGCTTCTAAGCCAACATCCTAGTTGTCTAAGCAACTCCACATCCTTTTCCACTTAATACACACTTTGGGACCTTAGCTGGCGGTCTGGGCTGTTTCCCTTTTGACTACGGATCTTATCACTCGCAGTCTGACTCCTAAGGATAAGTCATTGGCATTCGGAGTTTGACTGAATTCGGTAATCCGATGAGGACCCCTAGTCCAATCAGTGCTCTACCTCCAAGACTCTTACACTTAAGGCTAGCCCTAAAGCTATTTCGGGGAGAACCAGCTATCTCCAGGTTCGATTGGAATTTCTCCGCTACCCACACCTCATCCCCGCACTTTTCAACGTGCGTGGGTTCGGGCCTCCATTCAGTGTTACCTGAACTTCACCCTGGACATGGGTAGATCACCTGGT
>NZ_NPFW01000021.1 GCF_002259405.1 Rhodococcus sp. 14-2483-1-2
GGAAACGCCCGGTCCCATTCCGAACCCGGAAGCTAAGCCCTCCAGCGCCGATGGTACTGCACTCGACAGGGTGTGGGAGAGTAGGACACCGCCGAACACAATTTGCCAGAACACCCTCAGACCACTGGTCTGGGGGTGTTCTGCATTTCGAAACCACCCACACACCCCACCAATGAATGCCGACACGCGCGCGCATCCGCTATCCGCGTGCACAATCGCACCCCGAACACTCACCATTCCCCGCGCACCCGACATACGCACGCGCATTCGCTCGTCGCCAGGCCGGACGTGACCGTCACACCGACGCACCCCCGGCGCTGCCCGGCACCGCGACTGCCGCCCCCACACCCCGACAAACGCGCGCGCGTTCGCCATCCGCGCGCACAATCGCACCCCGAACGCTGACCATTCTCCGCGCATCTCACAAACGCGCGCGCATTCGCGGGCCGATGCTGACGCTGAGTCCGCATCGATGGAGACGACCGTCGACAGGAATCAGGCGTGCACGGCGACAGGCTTGTCGGCGGCGACTTTCGCATCCTTCGGATTCGCGAGGACCGTCTCGGCGGAGCGTCCACGGAGGGTTACTGCATCACCGAATTCCCAAAGGTGCGCCTCGTCGTCCGCGGCACCGTCGACTGCCGTTTTGGAGGCCAGGATCGCTCCTGGAGCGTTCTTCGCCAGTTCGGACAGGCGGGCGGCCTCGTTCACCGGGTCTCCGATGACCGTGTACTCGAATCGGGACTTCGCACCGACGTTGCCGGCCACGGCGCGACCTGCTGCGACACCGACAGCGGCACTGCATTCGGGTACTTCGACCAACAGCCGTCGGGCGATTGCCCGAGCTGCGGCCAACGCTGAGCCGCAGTGGTCGGCAATTTCGTTCGGGGCACCGAAGATGGCCAGCGCCGCGTCGCCCTCGAATTTGTTGATGAAGCCGCCGTGTTCGTCCACCTCGTCGACGACTACTGCAAAGAATCGGTTGAGTAGGTCCACGACCTCGGTGGGGGGCCGGGATGCCGCCAGCTCCGTCGAACCTACGAGGTCGATGAAGAACACAGCTATGTCGCGTTCCTGGCCACCGAGTTCGCTGTCGGACTGCAACGCCTTCTCAGCAACTTCGTGTCCGACATGTCTGCCGAACAGGTCGCGGATCTTCTCCCGATCGCGCACTCCGTCGGCCATCCGGTTGAACCCACTCTGCAGTTCCCCGAGCTCGGTGCCGTCGTACACCGCGAGACGGACATTCATGTTGCCCTTCTCCACCTCTGCCATGCCGGCCCGCACGTTGTTGATGGGGGAGGTGGTCGCGAAGCCGCCGAGGACGGTCAATGCGAAACCGAAGACGATGGTGATTCCGCCCAGAGCGAGGATGGACACGGCGAGTTGGTTGGCACTCGTCTCGGGTCGGAGGAAGCGGAAAACCGCGATCATCATGAGTCCGGAGACCGGAACGCCGGTTCCCAACAACCACGACAAAATGGAGCGACCCATGACACCGGCGATACGGATTCGACGTGGGTCACCCGCCTCGAGTGCTCGGGCCGCGATGGGGCGAAGCGCGAACTCACTGAGCAGGTAGCTGAACGCGCAGACGACTGTGCCGCCCGCGGCGATCGTGAATGCAACTTTGGGTATCGCCTGAGGATCGATGATGCCGTCGATCGTGGTCAACAGAATCAACGCGCCGATCCAGAGCGCTATCTGCATGCGCGTCAGGCGCCACGGCATCGCGAGAGTCGCCACCTGCTCGGATCGTGTGGGTTGGCGATCCTCGATGCCCCACCGCAGGCTGCTCAGCGCGCTCGTGGTGCCCCAGACGACGCCGACCAGGAATGCGAGGAAGACGTACACCGGGACGACGATGAAGTTCACCCACCAATAGCGATCCATCTCCAGAACGTCCGGTCCGGGAACGACGACGCTGATCAGAACGCCCACGATGACTGCGCCGATCAGGTTCGACAGGACCAAGAAGACGGTCAGCAGCAGCTGAATTCGGATCCGTCGTCGACGTGGCGACTCGGAGGTGTCGCCGAGCAGTCGGGAACCAAGGGGAGCGGCAGATCGTCTCAGTTGCGGCATGGTCGTCACAGACTAACGGGGCACCTGCCTTAAGGTGGTCGAGTGCGTCTAGTTATTGCTCGTTGCCAAGTCGACTACGTCGGCCGCCTCACCGCACACCTCCCGTCGGCTCGGCGTCTACTCCTCGTCAAGTCCGACGGATCGGTCAGCGTGCACGCGGACGACAGGGCCTACAAGCCGCTCAACTGGATGTCTCCGCCCTGCTGGACGGTCGAGACCACCGAGGGCGAGACGATCAAGTGGGTCGTCACCAACAAGGCCGGCGAGGAACTTCGCATCACCATCGACGACGTGGAGCTCGACTCGAGTCACGAGCTCGGCATCGATCCCGGTTTGGTGAAAGACGGTGTGGAGGCACATCTTCAGGAGTTGTTGGCCGAGCACGTCAGCACCTTGGGTGACGGATACACGCTCGTCCGACGCGAATACATGACGGCTATCGGTCCGGTGGACCTACTGTGCCGCAACGCCGATGGCGGAACCGTGGCCGTCGAGATCAAGCGACGTGGTGAGATCGACGGCGTCGAACAGCTGACTCGGTATCTGGAGCTGCTCAATCGTGATCCGCTGCTGGCTCCGGTCAGCGGAGTGTTCGCTGCACAGGTCATCAAGCCTCAGGCGAAGACGTTGGCCACCGATCGCGGCATTCGTTGTCTCACACTCGACTACGACGTCCTGCGGGGAACCGACAGTACCGAGTTCCGACTTTTCTGACGACTGTCGGCACGAATCGGACTGTTCTCTACACTGGACGGGTGCCCCGTCGTAACCAACCCCGCCGACCGAATCGGAGCGGCCCGAGTGACCTCGGTCCGGCGACCGACTCCGTGTTGGGCGGCAACCGGGTCGAGGTCGGTCCGGACGGTGACACGTACACGACGCCGATGGTTCCGGGTGCCAAGGCCGTGAAGACCTACCGATGCCCCGGCTGTGATCACGAGGTGCGGCCGGGCGTCGCACACATCGTCGCGTGGCCGTCGGACGATTTCGGCGGTGCCGACAATCGCAGACACTGGCATACCGGATGTTGGTCCGGCCGAAACACGCGAGGCCTCACCCGCAGATGGTCGTAGCGGGGAGGCCAGGCGGGGGATCTGCTTAGTCAGGACGCCGAGTCGGCCGATTCCTTCTCGGCCTCGGCTTTCGCGGCTGCCTTCTCTTCTTCCTTCTTCAGGATGGCCGTCGGGTCGGGATTGTCGAGCAGTTCGCTCTCGCGATTGACCGAGGCGAGCATCGCCGGAACCGAATCGAGCTGGCCCCGAATTCCGAGCAGCTGTGCCAGTACGCGACTGCGGAGCACACGCAGCTCCTCGGCCAGTTCTTTGGAGTGCGCGATGCGACGCTCGGCCTGCTCACTCGCGGACTGAAGCCGTCGAGCAGATTCGGTGGTTGCTTCCTCGATGCGGCGAGCAGCATCGGCCTTGCTGGACGCTTCGAGTTCCTCGAGGGCGGTGAGCACCTTGGTGCGGCGCTCGGCCATCGTGATCTCGAAGTCTTCCTGGACCTTGGCTCGCTTGGCCTCGGATTCGGCAGCCAACTTGTCGCGCTCGGCCTGCGCGGCCTCGACCACTCGAGCTGCTTCGGTACGGGCCTGAGCCATGGTCTGCTGGTGTTCGGCTTCGAGTGCCGTTCGGCGCTCTTCGAGTTCGGCCACCAGTGACTCGTGCCGGCCGCGAAGCCGGGCACTCTCTTGCTGCGCAACGGAGATCATTTCCTCGGACTCCGAATGCGCCTTGGCACGTACTTCGGATGCCTCGTCCGAGGCCAGCCGCAGCATCCGTGAGATCCGATCGCTCATCCCCTCCGCTGTGGTGGGCGGAACCGACAGCCGATCGATGTCCTTGCGCAGTTCGTCGATCTCGTCACGGGCGTCGTCGAGTTGCTTGGCTAGATCACGAGCCTGGGCTGCGGCCGCATCACGGTCAGCGGTTGTCAGCCGGAGCTCGGCGTCGAACCGCTCGAAGTAATTGGTGACTTCGTCGCGATCGAACCCCTTCCGGACGATGGAAAAGGGAAGTTGCACCGTGGAAGTGCGCTCATGATCGATGGCCATGGCCGTCAATTTACCGGTGAGTCAAGTGGAGAGCCATACGGCTGATTCACAGAGTTGGATCAGTGCGCGTCGGGGTTCGGTTCGACAAGTTCGATGAGCACGCCACCGGCGTCCTTCGGATGGACGAAGTTGATCCGAGAATCGGCGGTGCCCCGGCGTGGGGCGTCGTACAGCAACCGAACGCCGCGAGCGCGCAGCTCGGTCGAGATCTCTTCGATGTCGGTGACGCGGTAGGCCAACTGCTGCAGTCCCGGGCCGTTGCGTCCGATGAACTTGGCGATGGTGGACGACTCGTCGATCGGCGCGAGCAACTGCAGTGCAGCGGACTTCTCGGTGGCTCCGGGGAAGGAGAGCATCGCCTCGCGAACGCCCTGCTCCTCGTTGATCTCCTCGTGCACCGCAACCATGCCGAGGTGGTCGGTGTACCAGGCGATAGCGGCGTCGAGATCAGGCACCGCGACACCCACGTGATCGATAGCCGTCACCAGATCGGAGCGCAGTGGAGCTCCCGTGTAAGACTGCGTGCTGGAGGTCATGGCCATGACGTTAGCGCCAGCTACGTTTCGGTGCTCCGCCCGGCCGGTATCGGCAGGGGGCGTCGGAGCGTTGATCTCGACAAGGCCGTCTTCATACTTTCGGAGGAAATCGTGACCACAACAGTCATCGTCGCCGGCGCTCGCACGCCCGTGGGACGTTTTTCGGGTGCCCTGAAGGACTTCTCGGGATCGGACCTCGGCGGAATCGCCATCAAGGGTGCACTCGACAAGGCCGGTGTCGCGCCGGATCAGGTCGACTACGTCATCATGGGCCAGGTTCTCACCGCTGGTGCCGGCCAGATTCCGGCCCGTCAGGCTGCGGTTGCTGCGGGTATCCCGATGACCGTGCCTGCGCTGACGATCAACAAGGTGTGCCTGTCCGGCGTCGACGCCATCGCACTGGCCGACCAGCTGATCCGCGCCGGTGAATTCGAGATCGTCGTCGCAGGCGGTCAGGAGTCGATGACCCAGGCACCGCACATGCTCGAGAAGTCGCGGGCCGGATTCAAGTACGGCGATGTCACCATGCGTGATCACCTCGCCTACGACGGGCTGTACGACATCTTCACCGATCAGGCCATGGGTGCACTGACCGAGCAGCGCAACCAGAGCACCGAGGTCATCACTCGCGAGGAGCAGGACACCTTCGCCGCCGCGTCGCATCAGAAAGCTGCTGCGGCCTGGAAGAACGGCGTCTTCGACAACGAGGTGGTCCCGGTGTCGATTCCGCAGCGCAAGGGTGAGCCGATCCAGTTCACCGCAGACGAAGGCATTCGCGCCGACACCACCGTCGACTCCCTCGGCAAGCTCCGCCCCGCCTTCGACAAGGCAGGCACCGTCACCGCCGGCTCGGCGTCGCAGATTTCCGACGGTGCCGCCGCCGTCGTGGTGATGAGCAAGGAGAAGGCCGAATCGCTCGGACTGACCTGGCTCGCCGAGATCGGCGCGCACGGAGTGGTGGCCGGTCCGGACTCCACACTGCAGTCGCAGCCTGCTCGCGCGATCGCCAAGGCGTGCGAGAAGGAAGGCATCGACCCGAAGGACCTCGACGTCGTCGAGATCAACGAGGCTTTCGCAGCGGTCGGAATCGCGTCGACCCGCGAACTCGGCATCGACTCCGAGATCGTCAACGTCAACGGCGGAGCGATCTCCATCGGACATCCCCTCGGCATGTCCGGCGCTCGCATCGCCTTGCATCTGGCTCTCGAGCTGCAGCGACGCGGCGGCGGAGTGGGCGCGGCCGCACTGTGCGGCGGCGGTGGACAGGGCGACGCCCTCATCGTTCGAGTACCCAAGAAATAGCGCGTCGGTGGCTCTGGTCGTTGGTGAGACCAGAGCCACTACGTTCTGTCGTAGCAAAACGGGCACAATAGCGGGCATGACCAACTTCTTCGACCTGAGCAGCACGGCCAAACGTTTCCGTTTCATCGCTGTGCTCGAAGCGTTCACCTGGCTGGGCCTGCTGATCGGGATGGCGTTCAAGTACATCCCCGCCGACGGCAACGAGATCGGCGTGAAGATCTTCGGACCGATCCACGGTGGCGTGTTCGTGGTGTATCTGGCCGTTGCCGTATTGACGGCAGTGAAGCTCAAGTGGGACGTCAAGGCAACCTTGCTGGCGCTCGTTGCAGCGTTTCCCCCGTTCGGCACCGTCGTCTTCGAGATCTGGGCCGCGCGTACCGGCCGTCTCGCCGAGCTGAGCACCGGCCGGCCCGCCGCCGACGCGAAGGTTCTGTCCTGACCGCCCGCCAGTGGATGACGCATCGTGTTAGTGACAAACTGTAGGGCGTGACTCGACCCGGTTCCCGTCCTCCCGCCCGCCCGTCAGCCGTCGTTCCCGCATCCATTGCCGGTGCCGTCGACCTGTCCGTTCTCAAGGACCGTCCGGCACCTGCACCTGCGGCCGAATCCGGGGGCGACGCGGGAGGTCTGGCACCGATCGTCGACGTGACTGCGGCTACGTTCGAGGCCGAGGTTCTGCAGCGGTCGACGCAGGTACCGGTGATCGTCGACCTGGGTTCGGCGCGTTCGCCGCAGTCCCAGGCGTTGACGCGTCAGCTCGGACAGCTGGCCGTGGAGGCCGCGGGTACATGGGTGCTCGCGCGGGTCGACGTGGACTCCAATCCGCAGATCGCGCAGGCGTTCGGTGTGAAAGCCATTCCGACGGTGGTTGCCGTTGCAGCCGGCCAGCCCCTCGCCGACTTCGAGGGAACGCAGTCGGACGAGCAGCTGCGTCAGTGGCTACAAGCGGTCGAGCAGGCGACTGCGGGAAAGCTCACCGGGCCTCCCGGGGCGGCCGCTGCCGAACCGGAACCCGAGATCGAGGATCCGCGGATCGTCGCAGCCGAAGAAGCCATCGACGACGGCGATTTCGACAAGGCAGAAGCTGCCTATCAGGCCATCATCGACGCCGAACCGAAGAACACCGAGGCCGTCGCGGCGCTGCGTCAGGTCAAGTTCCTGGCTCGGGTGCAGAACCTGGCACCGGACGCGATTGCAATCGCCGACGCCGACGCCGGAAACGTGCAGGCTCGGATCGATGCAGCGGACGCCGAGATGGCCGGTCAGCAACCGGAACAGGCCTTCGCTCGTCTGATCGACGGGATCAGGATCAGCGCAGGCGACGACCGCACTGCGCTGCGCACCCGTCTGCTCGAGCTGTTCGAGTTGTTCGACTCGGCCGATCCTCTTGTGGTCTCCGCGCGGCGCAAACTCGCGTCCGCCCTGTACTGACAGCGGTACTCAGCTGTAGCGCGCGTCGCACCGATCCTTGCCGCCGAGAACTCCCGAACGGAACGCATCGACTCGGGAGAAGCCGGACGGCAGCGTCGTACCGTTGACGTCGCTGGCGGCGAGGCCGTCGTTGAGCAGTCCGGACACGGCTTCGTCGAGATCGCCGGGGGAGAGCCAGACTTCGAGGTCCGTCGTTCCGCTCTCGACGCTCATCGCCGAGGTGATCACTCCGGACAGGCAGGCCGAGCGTAGGGCGGCCTGCGGATCGTCGAGCGTCTGGCCTGCTTCCTTCTGCACCGCGAGCGTGTAGCGCGAGGCGAACAGTACGTAGGCGCTGTAGTCGCCGGAAACGTTGAGCGGCAAGATGTCTCCGCGTCGGGGAGTCTCGGGCATTCCCTGCTCGGCGAGGCCCTCGACGTCGACACCGATGGTGTTGGTCGCCGGGCAGTACGACACCGGTGCGGTGGCCTCTGCGTCGGAGCATCCGGTGGCCGAACCGGAGTAGTCGACGGTCGGCGGATCGGCGACGGGCAACACCTTCTCGAAGGATCGGGTGAAGGCACCGAGGGAATCCTCGGTCACCGGTAGCTCACCGGAGTCGTCGGGGTCGCTGAACTTCTGCGGCAACGATGCTCGACGCGAATCGATTTCGGCCTCATCGATGCCGGTGCAGGCCGCCGCGCCGTCGGTGAAGCCGATCTGAACGGCGGTGACGCGCTCGAATGCCGAGCCGTGCACCGATTCGGGATCGTTGGGATCGACGTCGCGCACGGCGACCGTCGCGGCGAGTACGCCGTTGAGTCCGTCCGAGGTGTTGATCGTGAAGTGCGGCGCATCGTCTTCGGCGACGTGGCGGATGAACGCACCGGCGAAACAGTCGGCCTGTTGCTCGGCCACGATGGTCGGGGTGTCGTCGCCGACGAGCCCCGACTGATGCTGAATGGCGTGGCCGTATTCGTGGGCGATCACCATCACGACCGACATCGGTCCGAACGCGTCGACCAGAGCCGGGAGCAGAATGGTCCGATCCCACCCGATCGAATCGTCACGGGTGCAGTAGGCGGCGTTGGGGATACCGCCGGTTCGGTCTCCGCAGAATCTGATACCCGATCCCTCGTCCTCGGACGCGTCCCACGAGACGACATTCGAGACCGGGGTGAACGACCCCTTGAACAAGCTGGAGTACTGCTCGGCCCAGAACTGTTGGATGTCGTCGATCGCGTTGGTGGCGAGAATGTCCGAATCGGTGCCCTCGGCGTTCTCCACCTCGATCGTCGAATCGGGGACTCCCGGACGCGGCCCGCTCGGTCCGCTCGTGACCGGGAGTCCTGCGACGGTGAACGGGTTCTCGTAGATCGATACCGCGTTCCCGCCGACGGTCTGCGCGCACGAGGTCAGCAGGAGCAACCCTGCAGTGGCGGCCGCGGCCAGTAGTCGGGGTGTGCGGCCGCCACTCATCTATCGCTCCAGTTTTATCCAGATCGCCCCGTTGGCGGGTAGTGCGACCTGGCCTGACGCCGGTCGACCGTGCCACGAGTGCGATGTTGCCGTCACTTCACCGAGGTTGCCCACGCCGGAGCCCCCGTACTCCGTTGCGTCGGTGTTGAGGATCTCTGTCCAACGGCCGGGTTCCGGTAGTCCCACACGATAGCTGCCGTGCTCGTTTCCGGAGAAGTTGAAAATACACGCGATGACCGAACCGTCGGATCCGTACCGCAGAAAGCTCAGCACGTTGTTCTCGGTGTCGTTGGCGTCGATCCACGAGTATCCACTCGGCGACGTGTCGAGCGTCCACAGTGCGGGGTGGGACTTGTACGTCGAGTTGAGATCGGACACAAGGGTTTTGACGCCGTTGTGCAGAGGTTCCTCGTCGATCTGGTACCAGTCGAGGCCACGCTCCTCGGACCACTCACGGGTCTGCCCGAACTCCTGTCCCATGAACAGCAGTTGCTTACCGGGGTGCGCCCACATGTAGGCGAGCATGCCGCGCAGGCCGGCCGCCTTGGCGTAATCGTCGCCCGGCATCCGCGTCCACAACGTGCCCTTGCCGTGCACCACCTCGTCGTGGCTGATGGGGAGAAGGTAGTTCTCACTCCACGCATAGACCAGAGAAAAGGTGATCTCGTGGTGGTGGTAACTGCGATGAATGGGATCACGCCCGAGGAAGCCGAGGGTGTCGTGCATCCAGCCCATGTTCCACTTCATGTTGAACCCGAGTCCGCCGACGTTCGTCGGGCGGGTGACGCCGGGCCATGCCGTCGACTCCTCGGCCACGGTGACGACGCCGCGGTGCTTCTTGTGCACCGTTGCGTTCATCTCCTGCAGGAAGGTCACGGCCTCGAGGTTCTCGCGGCCACCGTAGATGTTCGGCGACCAGCCGCCCTCGGGGCGAGAGTAATCCAGGTACAGCATCGACGCGACGGCATCGACGCGCAGTCCGTCGATGTGGAACTCGTCGATCCAGTACAGCGCGTTCGCGACCAGGAAGTTGCGCACTTCACGGCGCCCGAAGTCGAACACCAAAGTGCCCCAGTCGAGTTGCTCGCCGCGCTGCGGGTCGCCGTGCTCGTACAGTGGGCCGCCGTCGAACCGGGCCAGGGCCCATTCGTCCTTGGGGAAGTGCGCGGGAACCCAATCGACGATGACGCCGATTCCGGCACCGTGGAGGTGGTCGACGAAGTAACGGAAATCGTCGGGGCTGCCGAAGCGCGATGTCGGTGCGTAGTACGACGTCACCTGGTAACCCCAGGACCCGCCGAACGGGTGCTCGGCGACCGGGAGCAGCTCCACGTGGGTGAATCCGGTTTCGGTGATGTATTCGGCCAACTGCTCGGCGAGCTCGCGGTACCCCAGACCCGGTCGCCAGGACGCCAGGTGGATCTCGTACACACTCATCGGTGCCTGCGTCGGCTCGATGCCGGCCCGGGTGTCGAGCCAGGACTCGTCGTTCCAGTTGTACGAGGACGCGGTGACGACCGAGGCCGTCGACGGTGGGATCTCGGTGGCGAAGGCCATCGGGTCGGCCTTGTCCTTGACCGAACCGTCGGCACCGTGGACGCGGAACTTGTACAGCGCTCCCGGCGCGATGTCGGGAACGAAGAGCTCCCACACACCGGTCGAGCCCAGTACGCGCATCGGCCAGCTGCGGCCGGTCCAGCCGTCGAAGTCGCCGACGAGGGTGACGCCCTGCGCTGCGGGGGCCCAGACCGCGAACGAGGTGCCGGTCACGGCACCGTCCGGAGTCGCATACGACTGTTGGTGCGCGCCGAGAATGTCCCACAGACGCTCGTGCCTGCCCTCGCCGAACAGGTGCAGATCGAGTTCGCCGAGAGTGGGCAGGAAGCGGTATCCGTCGGCGGATTCGGAGACGTGTCCGCCGGGCCACGTCACCACGAGGCGGTAGTCGATCAGGTCCTCGAACGGGAGCAGCGCCGAGAAGACTCCGTGCGCGACGTGGGTCAACTCGTGGTCGACGCCACCGACGCGGGCGACGACCTTCTCGGCGTCGGGCTTGAGGGCGCGGATCGCCGTTCCGCCCGGCACAGGGTGGGCACCGAGGACGGAATGCGGGTTGTAGTGCCGCCCGGCAGCGATGAGGTCGAGATCGTTGTCGGACGGGGCTGCGACGGTGTCTTCGGGTGTTCTCGGATTCTCGGTCACGTTGAATCCACTCACTTTCGGTTGCCGCGGTAGGCCAGTTCGATACGAGCCGGGTATGGGATGTGGGGGAGCGTGAAGATGTGCGCCACCGACGTCCAGGGCTCGAGCCTGACGAAATTGGTGTGGCCCCAGTCGTAGTGGACGCCGCTCACTTCGTCCTTGATCGTGAGGGTGTCCTGCCAGTCGTGGCCGAGGGCAGGCATGTCCAGGTGGATGGTGCCTTCTTCGGCACCGAAGGGATTGAGGTTGATCACCACCAGGATCGAGTCACCGGTCTGCGGGTCGAACTTGGAATAGCCGATCAGCGCCTCGTTGTCGATGGTGTGGAAGTGGATGTTGCGGAGCTGCTGCAGCGCCGGATGCGCACGCCGAATCGCGTTCAGCGTGGTGATCCAGGGCTCGAGTGACTCGCCGCGGGCCAGCGCACCCTCGAAATCGCGTGGGCGCAACTGGTACTTCTCCGAGTCCAGGTATTCCTCGCTGCCCTCTCGCACCGCCTGGTGCTCGAACAGCTCGTAGCCCGAGTAGACGCCCCAGGTGGGTGCCATCGTCGCCGCGAGAGCTGCTCGGAGAGCGAACATTCCGGGTCCGCCGTGTTGCAGGCTCTCGTGCAGGATGTCCGGGGTGTTGACGAACAGGTTCGGCCGCGCGTCGTCGGCGCGTCGAGCATGCTCCTCGGCGAACTCGGTCAGCTCCCACTTGGCGGTACGCCAAGTGAAGTACGTGTACGACTGCGTGAAGCCGCGCTGCGCGAGCCCGTACATGCGCACCGGTCGAGTGAACGCCTCGGCGAGGAACAGCACGTCCGGGTCGGTCTTCTTGACCTCGGCGATGAGCCATTCCCAGAAGTCCGGCGGCTTGGTGTGTGGGTTGTCGACTCGGAAGACCTTGACCCCGAGAGAGATCCAGTATCGGACCACGCGCAGCACTTCTTCGTAGATGCCACGTCGGTCGTTGTCGAAGTTGACCGGGTAGATGTCCTGGTACTTCTTCGGCGGATTCTCGGCATAGGCGATCGTGCCGTCCGGTAGCACCGTGAACCACTCGGAATGTGTTGCAGCCCAGGGATGGTCGGGAGCAGCCTGAAGGGCGAGATCGAGGGCCACTTCCAGGTGGTGCTCCTGTGCGGCGGCGACGAACGCGCGAAAATCGTCCTCGGTGCCCAGTTCCGGATGGATGGCGTCGTGCCCGCCGTCCTCGGAGCCGATGGCCCACGGCGATCCGACGTCCTCGGGACCGGGGGTCAACGTGTTGTTCGGGCCCTTGCGGTTGATGGTGCCGATGGGGTGGATCGGCGGCAGGTAGACGATGTCGAATCCCATCCGCTCGATGCGGGGCAACTGCTCGATCGACGTCGCGAACGTGCCGTGTCGAGGAGAGCCGTCCTCGTTCCATCCGCCGGTGGACCGAGGGAAGAACTCGTACCACGCACCGTTGAGGGCGAGATTGCGATCGACCCACACGTTGACCGCGCGAGAACGAGTCACCAGTTCGCGCAGCGGGTGAGCGAACAGCAACTCGGCGACCGACGACGCGAACGCGGAGGAGACCCGGGCAGGCAGCGGGCGATCGGTGTCGCGCAACGCGGCCGCGACATCGGCCAGCATCTGCCTGCTCTCGGCAGGAACGCCGGTGGCAGCCCGCAGGAAGAGCCGCGCCCCGATCTCGAGATCGTTCGCGAGCTCGTGAGCACTCTGGCCCACTCCGAGCTTGGCTTCGACGGCATGGCGCCAGGTGCTGATCGGATCGCTCCACGCTTCGATGCGGCAGATCCAGTAACCCGGCCGAGAGGGGACGAACACCGCGTCGAACGTGTCGGGTTCGCGGCCCGGTGTCATCGGGATGCGTTCGAGTTTGCCTCCCGGTCCGCGCACCGACAGTGTCGCGGCCACCGCGTCGTGACCCTCGCGCCAGACGTCGGCGGAGACTGGAAACGTCTCGCCCACCACCGCTTTCGCGGGGTACTTCCCGGTCGTCGTATCTGGAAGGACATTGTCGATACCAAGTCGACCTGTCACTTCACACTCCATTCTTCGCTAGAGGTATGGCTGCGCGGGCGCAACCTCTGATCGAACCGATATTGGTGTGCTTCTATTCGTCAACCGTAATGCAGCAATGCAGATGGCGCGTGCGCCGACGCATACTGCCCGTGACGGGCACCGCGGAGCAGATTTCGTGCAAGCCGCCCATCGACACAGGTGTCCGTGGGTAGGGTTCGACCCTGTGAAAGCTTTGCGCCGATTCACCGTCCGAGCCCACCTTCCCGCCCGCTTGAATGCCCTCGCCGAGCTCTCGACAAACCTCAGGTGGTCGTGGCACTCGTCGACGCAGGATCTGTTCGAGCACATCGATCCACTGTTGTGGACCGAACTCGAGCGCGATCCGGTGGCCGTACTGGGAGCCGTCGCACCGGCGCGGCTCGAGGAACTCGCGGCCGACGAGCGCTTTCTGGCCGAGCTGGACGCCGCCGAGGCGGATCTGCACGACTACCTCGCCCGTCCGCTCTGGTACCAGAACGAACTGGCCGAGGGACGTGCTCTGCCGTCGGGCATCGGGTATTTCTCGATGGAGTTCGGCGTCACCGAGGTGCTGCCCAACTACTCCGGCGGCCTCGGGATTCTGGCCGGCGACCACCTCAAGGCTGCCTCCGACCTGGGACTGCCGTTGATCGGTGTCGGGTTGCTCTACCGCTCGGGCTACTTTCGCCAGTCGCTGACGGCCGACGGCTGGCAGGCCGAACGCTATCCGTCACTCGACCCGCACGGTCTGCCGCTGCGATTGCTCACCGACGACGGCGACTCACCGGTGCTCATCCACGTGTCCATGCCCGGATCTCGGGTTCTGCGGGCACGGGTGTGGATCGCCCAGGTGGGACGCGTCCCGCTGCTGCTGCTCGATTCCGACATCGCCGACAACGACCCGGAGCTGCGTGGGGTCACCGACCGGTTGTACGGCGGCGACCAGGACCACCGCATCAAGCAGGAGATACTCGCCGGTATCGGCGGCGTTCGAGCGATCCGGGCCTACACCCGTGCGCACGGACTGCCCGATCCCGAGGTGTTCCACATGAACGAGGGTCATGCCGGCTTCCTGGGCGTAGAACGTATCCGCGAACTCGTCACCTCGGGAACCCTGGACTTCGACGCGGCGCTGGCCGCGGTGCGGGCCGGCACCGTCTTCACCACCCACACCCCTGTCCCCGCCGGCATCGACCGGTTTCCGGCCGATCTGGTGCGGCATTACTTCGGTAGTGCGGACGGCGGCGCGGACTCGGCGCTGCTGCCGGGTCTGCCGATGGATCGAATCCTCGCCCTCGGCGGCGAGAGCGACGCGTCGGTGTTCAACATGGCGCACATGGGGTTGCGTCTGGGACAACGCGCCAACGGTGTGTCGAAGCTGCACGGCATCGTCAGCCGCGAGATGTTCAACGACCTGTGGCGGGGATTCGACGCATCCGAGGTGCCTATCGGATCGGTCACCAACGGCGTCCACGCTCCGACGTGGTCTGCTCGGGAATGGGCAGAGGGGGAGCCGGGGCCGCTGTCCTCGGATCAGGTGTGGTCCACACGCAACGCCCTGCGCGCGCAACTGGTCGACGAGGTACGGCGCAGGGTGCGGCGCTCGGCTCTCGAACGCGGCTCGACCGAGGCCGAGATCAGTTGGACAGCAAATGTTTTCGATCCCAACGTACTCACCGTCGGCTTTGCGCGACGGGTACCGACGTACAAGCGTCTGACCCTGATGCTCCGCGAACCCGAGCGGCTGCGCGCCATGTTGCTGGACCCGGTTCGTCCGGTCCAGCTGGTGGTCGCGGGCAAGTCGCACCCCGCCGACGACGGTGGAAAGGCGCTCATCCAGCAGATCGTCAGGTTCGCCGATCAGGCCGACGTACGGCACCGCATCGTGTTCCTGCCCGACTACGACATGTCCATGGCGCGATTCCTGTACTGGGGATGCGATGTGTGGCTGAACAATCCGTTGCGACCGCTCGAAGCGTGCGGCACCTCGGGCATGAAGTCCGCGCTCAACGGCGGCCTGAACCTGTCGATTCGCGACGGGTGGTGGGACGAGATGTACGACGGCGAGAACGGCTGGGCCATTCCCACCGCGGACGGCGTCACCGACGACAACCGCCGCGACGATCTCGAAGCCGCTGCACTCTACGAACTACTCGAACAGGCAGTGCTACCCAAGTTCTACGACCGCGGGGACGACGGTGTGCCGAGCCGCTGGATCGAAATGGTGCGGCACACGCTCGAGCAGTTGGGCCCGAAAGTGTTGGCGTCGAGAATGGTTCAGGACTACACACTGGGCTACTACGCGCCCGCAGCGGAATCCGCCCGCGCGGCATCGGCCGATGATCACCGCGGTGCCACGGATGTCGCGTCGTACCGCCGCCGCGTCGAACAGGCCTGGGGCGCAGTGAAAGTCACCCGCGTCGACAGCGAGGGTCTGCCGGACACTCCGGTGATCGGTGCTGAGCTCTCGCTGCGCGCCAACGTCGATCTCGGCGGCTTGGACGCGTCGGACGTGGTGGTGCAGGCGGTCGTGGGACGCGTCGACGAGGACGAGAACCTCACCGACATTCGCACGACAGCCATGACGCACGTGGGAACGGGCGGCGGCGAGCACGTGTATGCGGGCGAGACGCGGCTGCCGCACAGCGGCACGGTGGGATACACGGTGCGGGTGCTACCTCATCACCACGGTCTGGCCTCGGATGCCGAGCTGGGTCTGGTGGCGACGCCCTAGGGAGCAGCTACTTTCCGGCGAGACGGGTGAGGGCCTTGCGGACCACCTCCGGGTCCGAGGTCTCCCAGAACGGCGGCAGCGAGGCACGTAGGTAGTCGCCGTAGCGGGCGGTCGCCAGGCGCGAATCGAGAACGGCGACAACACCTTTGTCGTCGACGCTACGAAGCAGTCGGCCGACGCCCTGCGCCAGCAGCAGGGCCGCGTGGTTGGCGGCGACCGCGAGAAAGCCGTTGCCGCCACGTGATTCGACGGCCTGCTGCCTGGCCACCAGCAGCGGATCGTCGGGCCGCGGGAACGGAATGCGGTCCAGGATCACCAGACTCAACGACGGGCCGGGGACGTCGACGCCCTGCCACAGAGACAGCGTCCCGAACAGGGAGGTGGCCTCGTCGTCGGCGAACTTCTGCACCAGTGCGCCGGTGGAATCGTCGCCCTGGCACAGGATCGGCGTATCGAGGCGCTCCCGCATCTCCTCGGCGGCGGCCTTGGCGGCGCGCATGGACGAGAAGAGTCCGAGCGTTCGGCCGCCTGCGGCGCTGACCAGCGACTCGATCTCGTCGAGGGAGGACTTCGAGAGGCCGTCACGTCCGGGTGGCGACAGATGCTTGGCGATGTACATGATGCCGGCCCTGGCGTGGTCGAACGGCGACCCGACGTCGAGCGAATTCCACCTGATCGACCCGGTGTCGGACGGTGGTTCCACGCCCGATGCCATCGCGGTGTCACTGCGCGACGGCTTCTCTGCGGGAAGCCCCCAGTTGACGGCCAACCCGTCGAACGATCCGCCGACGGTCAAGGTCGCGGAGGTGAGCACCACGGTGGACTCGGCGAACAGGCGCGCTCGGAGCAGCCCGCCCACCGACAGCGGGGCGATGCGGACGGTGCGTTTGACGTTGCCGCGGAAATCGTCGACGGCATGCCAGACCACGTCCTTGCGTTTGGCCGGGTCGGGTTCGTCGAACGCCGTGAGGACGCGTACGGCACTGTCGTGCACCTCGTCGACCGCGACGAGTGCGGCGCTGCGAGCCGCGGCAGCCTCGGGATCGCTGGCCGCCATGCCCTGCTTGTTGGGGCCGATCGCGGTGCGGACCGCCCAGGCGGCGTCGCGAATGGAGGCGAGCGCGGGGCCGACGCCGTCGGGCAGAGACTGCCAGCGGCTCGGGGGTAGCTCGTCCAGAATCGCGGCCCAGTTCTCGGCGGCTCCTTCGAGCTGATCGACCGTCTCTTCTTCGATCAACTTCGCGCTACGGCGCGCCGCGGCGGTGACGGTCGCGGCAGACAGCTCCTCGGTGGCAACGCCGGTCACTCGGTCGACCAATTCGTGGGCCTCGTCGACGACCACGACATCGTGCTCGGGCAGGATCTGAATTCCGGTGATCGCGTCGATCGCGAGCAGGGCGTGATTGGTCACCACGACGTCGACCTGGGCAGCCTCGGTGCGCGCGCGCTCGGCGAAGCAGTCCTCGCCGACGGGGCAGCGGGACTTGCCCAGGCATTCGCGGGCAGTGACGCTGACCTGACGCCAGGCCTGATCGCTGACCCCGGGCACGACGTCGTCGCGGTCGCCGGTCTCGGTCTCGGACGACCACTTCGTCAGCCGTACCACCTCGCGTCCCATCCGCGAGACGGCGAACGGGTCGAACAGTTCCGCATCCGGTGCCTCTTGCGCAGCCCCGGTGTGGATCTTGTTCATGCACAGATAGTTGTTGCGGCCCTTGAGGATTGCGAACTTCGGGCGGCGGCCGACGGCCTCGGTCAAGGCGTCGGACAGGCGCGGTAGATCGCGGTCGACCAGCTGCCGCTGCAGCGCGATGGTGGCCGTGGAGACGATGACGGTCTTGCCGGATTCCACGGCGTGCCGAATGCTGGGAACGAGGTACGCGAGGGACTTGCCGGTTCCGGTGCCTGCCTGCACCGCGAGATGCTCCCCGGTATCGATCGAGTGCGCCACCGCCGAGGCCATCGTCAGCTGATTGCTGCGTTCCTTGCCGCCGAGGGAGTGCACCGCGACCTGCAGGAGAGCGGGAACGGGTGGCAACTCGGTCTTCGACGGCACCGAAGCAGACTACTGCCGATCGCCCACCCGGTTCGGTACCGACACCGCTGTCACCCCTCGACGAAGCGAGTGGGTATGGCCGGTTCGCCCTGGGACAGCTTCAAGCCCTCCCACGGGAGGCTGACCAGGCGTCGGGCCAGCAGGTCACGGCCGTCGGCGAGTGTCGGTAGGTCGGCGACTCGTTCTCCTCCGCGGACCAACGGCGTGGTCAACGTCTCCACCGTCAGATCGCTCTCGACGGTCGGGGGAGCGTCGAACGGGTGCACGATCTCCTCGACTGCGGTGCCGGTGCGGCGCGCGGTACGCAGTGCCGCCTTGGTGCCACCGCGCGACTCCTTGTGGCTGCTGCGCTTGGCGACGGGAATGCCGTCGACGGTGACCAGCTTGTAGACCATGCCCGCCGTCGGTGCACCGGAACCGGTGACGAGCGAGGTGCCGACGCCGTAGGAGTCGACCGGCTCGGCGCGCAATGCGGCGATGGCGTATTCGTCGAGGTCACCCGAAACGACGATTTTGGTCTTCGGCGCACCGAGGGCATCCAATTGGTCGCGTACCTGCCGCGCGAGTACACCGAGGTCGCCCGAGTCGATGCGCACACCGCCGAGTTCGGGGCCGGCCACCTCGATGGCGTTGGCGACGCCCTGGGTGATGTCGTAGGTGTCGACGAGCAGGGTGGTGCCCACACCGAGCGCACGCACCTGAGCCGCGAATGCGGACCGTTCGTCCGGGCCGTCGGCGGTGGTGTGCAGCAGCGTGAAGGCGTGCGCCGACGTACCCGCGCCTGGGACGCCGTGGCGTCGGACGGCTTCGAGGTTGGACGTCGCGGTGAACCCGGCGAGGTATGCCGCGCGCGAGGCGGCGACAGCTGCTTCCTCGTGGGTGCGCCGCGATCCCATCTCGATGATCGGTCGAGATTTGGCCGAGGTGACCATCCGGGCTGCAGCGGACGCGATGGCGCTGTCGTGGTTGAGGATCGAGAGCACCACGGTCTCGAGAACGACGCACTCGGCGAACGTGCCGCGGACCGTCAGAACGGGGGAGCCGGGGAAGTACAGCTCGCCCTCGCGATAACCGTCGATGTCGCCGGTGAAGCGGTAGTTGCGCAGCCACTCGACGGTATCTGCGTCGAGAAATTCGGCCACGATGCGTAGCTCGTCCGGGCCGAACCGAAAGCGCGCGATGGCGTCGAGTATCCGGCCGGTGCCCGCGAGAACCCCGTACCGGCGGCCTGCGGGCAACCTGCGCGCGAAGACCTCGAAGCTGCAGACACGATCTGCGTTGCCGCTGGCCAGAGCGGCCGACAGCATCGTGTACTCGTACTGATCGGTCAGCAGCGCGGTACTGACGTCGTCGGTGAAAATCGCGTGATCTGTGGTCGCGTCGTTGCTCACCTCGCCCACACTACGAGCGAAGGGGCGAGCGTGTGACGCTGGCCCGACACGCCGTACCCTGTGGACATGCCTTGGTTGACGGTGGATGGAACGCTTCTGCCCGTGGACGGCTTCTCGGCAGGTGGGGTCGTCGCCGCGTCACCGCAAGCGGTTCCGGCCCAGACCGAGGCCGTCGCTGCCGACGAATCCCACGACACCCCCTGGGTCACCATCGTGTGGGACGACCCGGTCAACCTGATGCATTACGTCACCTACGTCTTCCAGAAGCTCTTCGGCTACAGCAAGGCCAAGGCCACCGAGCTGATGATGCAGGTGCATTCCGAAGGCAAGGCCGTGGTGTCGAGCGGTGAGCGCGACGCGATGGAGAACGATGTTCGACGGCTGCACGCGGCGGGTCTGTGGGCCACCATGCAGCAGGACAAGTAGAAGCTCCCCCCTCTTCGTCAGACAGGACATCAGCAACAGTGCGCACGTGGACGAGACGGAATTCGCTGTCCGGGGTCAAGATCAAGTCCGAGATCGATGCTCGTGAGGCCGCCGTACTCCGTTCGCTGGTCGGCTCGGTTCTCGGATTGCTGCGCGACCGTTCCGCCGCTGCGCCCACCGACGAACTCGCGGCGCTGACCGGTCTGCGTACCGGGCACAACAGCCCGCCCGAGGACGCCGCACTGGCTCGGCTGCTGCCGGACTTCCACCGCGCCGACCCCGGCCGCGACGAGGAGGACCCGGCAGACCTCAACGGTGCACTGCGCGGACTTCACGAGCCCGAGATCATCGACGAGAAGATTGCCGCCGGATCGACGATCCTGGCCACCCTTCCCGAGTCCGGTGGCAAGATCGTGCTCACCCAGGAGCAGGCGGATGCATGGTTGACTGGCCTCAACGACGTGAGGTTGGCGCTCGGCACGACGCTGGGGATCAGCGCGGATACACCCGATGTCCTCGACGAGGGCGATCCCCGCGCTCCACATCTCGACGTCTACCACTGGCTGACCTGGATGCAGGATTCACTCGTACAGGTCCTCATTCCCTAGGACGCACGCGTGACCGCTGCATTCCAGACTCCCGGACCGCGGGATTCCCTGACCGACGTGGCAGGTCTGCTGGTCGGTCATCATCACGAACGAGACGACGATGCCACCATGGGTTCCGGTTCGGCGACCGGCTGCACGGTGGTTCGTGCACTCGGAGGTGCGACGGCGGCAGTCGATGTTCGCGGCGGCGGGCCGGGGACTCGCGAGACCGATCTGCTCGATCCGAGTCATTCCGTCCAGCACGTCAACGCGATCCTGTTGACCGCGGGCAGTGCCTACGGACTCGCCGCGGCCGACGGCGTCATGCGGTGGCTCGAAGAGCACGGCCAGGGGATTCCGATCGGCAGTCCCGACCTCGTCGTACCGATCGTGCCGGCCGCGGTGATCTTCGATCTTCCGGTCGGTGAGTGGACTGCGCGTCCGACGGCGGAGTTCGGCTATCTCGCGGCGGCAGCAGCAGCGACCGACTTCGCGACGGGATCGGTCGGGGCAGGAGTCGGTGCCCGCGCCGGAGTGCTCAAGGGAGGTGTCGGTACGGCCAGCACGGTGATCGAGGGCGGGCCGGCCGACGGGGTCACGGTCGCGGCGCTGATGGTCGCCAATCCGGTGGGCGCAGTGTTCGATCCGCGTACCGGACTGCTGTGGGGTGTCGGCACGCTCGGGCCTGCGGCGTTCGGTATGCGCAAGCCCGACGTGAATCAGCTGTGGGCCGCGCTCGCCCTCGAACCCAAAGGCACGGCACTGAACACCACGATCGGGGTTGTCGCCACCGACGCTGCGTTGTCGTCTGCGTCGTGCAAGCGGATTGCCGTCGCCGGTCACGACGGTCTGGCGCGGGCCGTTCGACCGGCACACTCGCCGCTCGACGGCGACACGATCTTCGCCGTGTCCACCGGCACCAGACCCGTCACCGCAGAGTCGTCGGTGCCCGCCGCGTTCTCGACGGAACTACCGATACTGGCCGCGGTCACCGAGGCCGCAGCGATCGTCGTCGAGCGAGCCATCGTCCGGGCCCTGCTCGACGCCACCTCGGTGGCCGGGATCCCTACCTACCGCCAGATCTTCCCGTCGGCGTTCGGTGGATCGGGAGCCTGAGCGCGGCTCACGCGATACCTCTGCCCGGTACCGTGGAGGGACCGAATCCGGAGGCGATCATGAGCGAGATCAGTAACCGTCCAGCCGAGCGTGAGCGGCCGGTCTGGATGCGGGCCGCGGTGCTGGTGGGAGCATTCACCGTGCTGCTGTGGGTCATCGAGTTCATCGATGTGGCCAGTGGGTCGAGGCTCGAACGCAACGGGATCCAGGCCCGCTCGGTCGAGGGGTTGTGGGGCATTCTGTTCGCGCCCGTGCTGCACGACGACTGGCAGCATCTGATCGCGAACACCGTGCCGATCGCCGTGCTCGGGTTTCTGGTGTTGCTCTCCGGACTGGCGCGTGGTCTGGCTGCCACCGGGATCATCTGGGTGGTCGGAGGGTTCGGTACCTGGCTCACCGCCGGTTCCTATACGAACACGATCGGTGCGTCGATTCTGATCTTCGGTTTCATCGCATACCTGTTGGTGCGTGGCTTCTTCACCCGCAAACTGGGGCAGATCGCGATCGGCGTCGTGGTGTTCCTGCTGTACGGCAGCGCCCTGTGGGGCGTGCTCCCGAGTGAGCCGAACGTGTCGTGGCAGGGGCATCTGTTCGGCGCGGTGGGCGGAGTGGTTGCCGCTCGGCTGTTGTCCGCCGACGCGCGAGCCGAGAGGGCGCGCGCGAAATCGCTCGATCGGCTCACTCCGTAGGCGCGAGGTAACTGCAGACACACCTGTGGTCGTCGGTGAATTTCGCCGACTCGCGCTGTGAATACTGCCCGAACGTTTCTGGTGATGCGCTCGGCGTGGCAGCATGGCTTTCATGCGAATTACCGTCCTGGGATGTTCGGGCAGTGTGTCCGGACCCGATTCACCCGCGTCGGGCTACTTGTTGGAAGAAGAGGAGACCGCGCCGGTCGTCCTCGACTTCGGTCCCGGCATCCTCGGGGCGTTGCAGCGCTACGCCGATCCGGGAGATGTGAGCGTTCTGCTCTCGCATCTGCACGCCGATCACTGCCTGGACGTTCCGGGTCTGCTGGTGTGGCGTCGCTACCACCCCACTCCGCCGGAGGGACGAGCGATCGTCTACGGACCCAAGGACACGGCGTTCCGGCTCGGAGTCGCCTCGGCCGAGTGCGGTGGGCAGATCGACGACATGTCCGACACCATCGACCTGCGTCGCTGGGTGGACGGACGCACCGTGGAGTTCGGGAAGTTGTCGATTCTGGCTCGGCAGGTGTTCCATCCGCCGGAGTCGTACGGCATGCGGGTCACCACTGCGCAAGGCCGTACGTTCGCGTACAGCGGAGACACGGGAATGTGCCAGGCAGTCCGGGATCTGGCGCACGGGGCCGACATGTTCCTGTGCGAGGCGTCGTGGACCGACAGTCCGGAGCGGCCCGAGGGTGTGCACCTGTCCGGCACCGAGGCGGGCCGAATCGCGCGCGAGGCAGGGGTAGGGGAGCTGCTGCTCACCCATATTCCACCATGGACCTCACGGGAGGACGTCATCGCCGAGGCGAAAGCAGAGTTCAGCGGACCGGTGCACGCGGTTCTGCCAGGGGACGTCTTCACCGTCTGACGACGCGCTAGGCTTCGAGTCGTGTCCAGACGAGAAGACGGCAGGGCGGACGACGAGCTCCGCAACATCAAGATCACCCGCGGATTCACCAGCCACCCGGCAGGGTCGGTGCTGGTCGAATTCGGCAACACCAGGGTGATGTGCACGGCCAGCGTCGAGGAGGGCGTCCCGCGCTGGCGGAAGGGATCCGGCCTCGGTTGGCTCACCGCCGAGTACGCGATGCTCCCCGCTGCCACCCACACCCGCAACGGCCGCGAGTCCGTCAAGGGCAAGGTCGGTGGGCGCACCCAGGAAATTTCTCGCTTGGTCGGGCGCTCACTGCGAGCATGCATCGACCTCGCTGCGATCGGCGAGAACACCATTGCCCTCGACTGCGATGTACTCCAGGCCGACGGCGGTACCCGCACCGCGGCTGTGACCGGTGCGTTCGTCGCGCTCAACGACGCGGTCACATACCTGCGAGCAGCGGGGCGACTGGCCGATCCGCAGCCCATCTCGTGCATGATCGCCGCAGTCAGTGTCGGCGTCGTCGACGGCCGAGTGCGCCTCGATCTGCCCTACGAAGAAGATTCGCGCGCCGAGGTCGACATGAACGTCGTCGCCACCGATACCGGCACGTTGGTGGAAATCCAGGGAACCGGAGAGGGCGCGACCTTCCCTCGAACCACACTCGACAAGTTGCTCGACTCCGCATTCGTCGGCATCGAGAAGTTGTTCGAGGTGCAGAAGGAAGCACTGGCGTTGCCGTACCCCGGCGAACTGCCCGAGCCTGCGGCCGCGGAACCGAAGAAGAAGTTCGGTGCCTGACTCGAAGCTTCTGGTCGCGAGCCGGAACGCGAAGAAGTTGCGCGAACTCCGGCGGGTGCTCGACGCCGCCGGAGTGGCCGGAATCGAACTGGTCGGCCTCGACGAGGTGCCGCCGTTTCCGGAAGCCCCCGAGACCGGAGCGACCTTCGAGGAGAATGCACTCGCCAAGGCGCGTGATGGCGCGGCGGCCACCGGATTGCCTTGTGTGGCAGACGATTCCGGAATCGAAATCGATGCCCTGAACGCGATGCCCGGAGTGCTCTCGGCTCGCTGGTCCGGTACGCACGGGCAGGACGAGGCCAATACCGCGCTGGTTCTGGCGCAGTTGAGTGATACCCCTGACGAGCGTCGCGGAGCCGCATTCGTCTCGGCGTGTGCCCTGGTGATTCCCGGCGGTGCCGAGACGGTGGTCCGCGGCGAGTGGCGCGGTGTGGTGGGCCGAGAGCCGATGGGGGAGAACGGCTTCGGCTACGACCCCATCTTCGTTCCCGAGGGCGACGGCCGCAGCGCCGCGCAGCTCAGCCCCGAGGAGAAGGACGGCGCCTCGCATCGTGGCCGCGCGCTACGCAAGCTCGTTCCCGCGCTCGAAGAACTGACGGGGCGGTAGCTCGTGCGGGCGCGTGCAGTGCTGGGGCGTACGTCGGTTGCACTCGCAGCCGGCGCGTTGTGCCTGACGGGTATCCCGGCCTCGGCCACACCCGCGGCAGGCTCGTTCGCCGAGGCCCTCGCCTACTCGATCGCGCACCCGGGAGTGACTCCTCCGGGCTCGAACGACTTCTCGTGTGTTCCGAGCGCGCACCATCCCGAGCCGGTGGTGCTGGTGCACGGATTCCTGGAGAACTCCTACGCCAACTGGGCGTCCCTGTCGCCGAAGCTGGCCGAGGCCGGATACTGCGTGTTTGCGATCGACTACGGCAACACCGGGCCGGTCCAGGCCCTCGGTGCGCTCGAACCCATCCCCGAGAGTGCTGCGGAACTGTCGACGTTCGTCGATTCCGTGCTCGCGGCGACGGGCGCGCAGAAGGTGTCGATCGTGGGCCACTCGAAGGGCGGCACGGTGCCGCGCTACTACGCCCGCTTCCTCGGTGGAGACCGCACGGTCGCGCGGATCGTGGCGTTGTCTCCGCCGAACTACCCGACGGCAGGCCCCCCGGTGCAGGACGACGTGCTCGAACGACTGAACGAGGGCGGCGATACCGTCTCGGGCATCGACTACACCACGATCGTCACCCGATACGACCAGGTCGTCGTTCCGTACACGGCCTCGTTGCTCAGCGGCGCGGGAAACACGAATGTGGTGTTGCAGGACGTGTGTCCGTCCAACGCCGTCGAGCACACGGGAATCTCGTACGATCCGCTGGCTCAGCGACTGGTGCAGAACGCATTGGATCCGAAGAACGCGCAGTCGATCGGCTGCTGACGTCAGACGCCGAAGTCGGCTTTGACCTGCTTGGTGCGCTTGTGCTCGACGTAGAAGGACAGGAACGGGATGGTCCCGGCGAGCAGTGTGCCGATCGTGCGGGCGGCAGGCCACCGCACCTTGATGGCGAGATCCACCGTGAGCACGAGGTACACGAGGTAGACCCAACCGTGCACGACGGCAATCCAATTGGGCACGTTCTCGACCTTGAAAATGTACTTCGCGACCATCTCGGTCACGAGAACGAGCAGCCAGATTCCCGTGGCGTAGGCCAGAACTCGATAGCGCAGCAACGCGGATGCGATCTTCTGGGTCTTGTTCGCAGACGCCTGCGCCTTCTCCGGTGCCGAACTCACGTGGTGCTCCTGTCGATCCCGCGGGATTCGTTCAGCTCCGCGAGGTAGCTGTTGTATTCGAGTAGTTGCCTGGCTTCGGGATCGTCGAGGTCCTTTGCGTCTGCCGCCGGCGCGCTGCGCTGGGGGAGCAGGTCGAGGGGTACCTCGGTGGGTCCGTCGGGCCGAGCTGCAGCTGCTTCGTCGGAGTCCTCGTCCTCGAGACGGACGAACTTGCGGTAGGCGTAGACCACGAACACTGCGAACAGGGGCCATTGGAACGCGTATCCGAGGTTCTGACCGTTACCGCCTACTGCCTCGAAGCGTTCCCACTGCCACCAGCCGAGGCCCAGGCACACCGCCGCGGACACGATGACCAGCGCGATCAGCGCTGGCCGACGGTTCGGGCGGGATGAAGTCACCCCTCGACGGTACCGGAGGTACTACTACTGGAGGTAGTCGCGTGCTGCGGCCCGGCGGTGATTCTCACCATGGACGGTTCGGGTGCGGCTCATGCCCGACGACGGTTGGCCCGTGCCTGGGCGAGTTGCTCGGCACCGGGCCCGGTCACGTCCGCCAGAGCGCTGCTGCGTCCGGTCAGAACCAGGGCCAGGGTGCCGGCCGATCCTTCGATGACCGGGCCCTCGCCGCGGCTCCAGTCGAGATCGGTCGCGCGCCACTGCAGACGAAGTTCGGGGCCCTTGAACGGTGCGGCACCGCTCGCGGGCACCAGGAAGTCGAGCATCGTGATCATGCGGTGGTCGGGAACGTGGTGCTCGATTCCCAGCGGCCTGCACACGTCGAGTCCGTGCACGATGACGTCGGACAAGGGGGCCAGCGGACCGTGGCCGGGCGGGGTGAATTTCTTGTCGGCGTGAGCGGTGAGCAAGGCAGGCAATTCGTCTTCGTGCTCGCGACGAACGCGTGTGGTCATCAGTTGATTGGCTCGGTCGAAGTTGCCTCGGGTGCGCACCATGACGAGTCCGAACTGCCAGAGCGGGACGATCAGTGGCACCACCAGATGGGCGGCGACGTCGCGGACCGTCCAGGCCTCGCACAGCGATGGGGTGTCCCATTGTTCAGGGGTGAGAGACTCGAGAGTTCTTGCGAGAGAACGTCTCTCGTCTGTGATCTCGGCGAAGATCGCGTCGTTCGCTTCCTCGGGCATTCGAACCGCCTTCACGTGTCGGTGCTTGTCGACCCTGGACCTGACCGAGCCAGGAGCATGTGAAAACCGGCCCGAACGACCGTCGTGCGCGAGGGGGGACTTGAACCCCCACGTCCTGAGACACTGGAACCTAAATCCAGCGCGTCTGCCAATTCCGCCACTCGCGCGTGCCGGTGCAGTCTACAACCGATCGATCTGCACCGGCGACGCGGTTCGTCGGCGGATCGATCTCGCATCAGCGGTCGCCCGGGCGGGTACGGCGGTCCAGAGCAGCGCCAGGATCGGCAGTACCGCTGGAAGGTAGCCGTAGCCCGAACCGAAATGCGACCAGACGGTGGGCTCGGGAAACGCCGCAGGATCGAGGTACGTCCACGATCCGACGATGAGCACCCCGATCAGTTCGATTGCGAACACCCAGCGGCGCGATCTTCTGTGTCGAGGTGCGCCTGCCGACGACGCTGCTCCCAGGCAATAGGTGATCGCGGCGACAGCCGACAGTGAATAGGCAAGCGGCGCGCGTGATGCCTCGGTGGCCAATTGCACTGCACTGCGGCCTCCGGCCGCGAGTACGAACACTGCGTAGATCAGTATCAGGACTCGTTCCGGCCCAGCGGTTTTCGGGTCAGCGTTGTTCGGATCAACCATGGGCCCATGTCGTCTGCATCCGCATGACCACCACCACGACCGCGACGAGTGCGACAGCCACCGCGGTCGACGCCCAGAACGAGGTGTCGCGACCGACCACACCGAAGGCGATGGGGATCAGCAACACCGACGACGCGGTGTAACCGAGGTGCACTGCGGGTTCGATGGGTGCGACGCCGTCGAGGCGGGCGATCACCACGTGCAGGGCCTGCGCCAGAAGGCACAGTTCGAGCACGGCAACGGCGGTGGTTAGATGCCGGGACCGCGTTCGTGCGCGCGCGCCGTCCACCAGAACGACCACCGCCAGTGCGAGCGCGTACAGCGCGCATGCCGCAGCGAACGTCGCATTCATACGGCTGCCGCTCGTGCCGCCCTGGCTGCCTTCTTGTTCTTCGTCACTCCTCGTTTGTAGAACCACGTCGACAGGCCGGTGATCATCAGTACCAGTGGAGTCGATCCGAAGACGAACCAGATGATGCGCCACCAGCCGTTGACGCCGAATCCGTAGTGCCCGTAGGGCGTCGACCATTCGTCGAGAATGCGGTTGGACAGGGAGCTGCTGTCTCCGACCAGAAGGGCCGTGTGGGTGGCGTCGTAGCGGTCGACGGCCACATATCGGTCACCCGGATACGGTCCGTGCTCCCACGGGTCGTTGCCCTCTGCGATGTAGATGCCGAAGTATCCGGCCGGGTCGTCCGCCTCGGGTGGATACACGTTGGCGACCGGGCCGGACACAACGGATTCTGCTGCCGCGACAGCGTCGTCCACCGAGATATCGGATGCGGAGTCACCCTCGGGCACAACGGATTCGAACTCGTATCGGCTGTCGGGAACTGCTGTACCACCGGTCAGCGCGTACCAACCGTTCGCAATCCCGGGAAACTCGAAGTTGGTTCCGGTCAACGCCCACATGAGCAGAAACGGGACGGCCACCATGCCGATCACCTGGTGCAGGTCGTAGTCGCGGGCGAACCGTCCCTTGGATGTGCGCACTCGAAACCCGTGGGTCCACCGTCGGATTCCCGGCCACCACAGCACGGCACCGGACACCGCCAGGAACAGCAACAGCAGACCACCGACGCCCAGCAGCAGCGAACTCCAGGTGATTCCGATCAGGAACGACGTCCCGAGTGTGGGAACGTCGTCGAGCAGAAATGGAATGTGCCCGGGGTATTCCTCGCACGCGAAGAAGCACTCGTGAATCTGGTTCATCAAGCCCATGAATCCACGGTTTCGGTCGAACGACCCCGTGATTCGTCCGTCGGAGGGGTCGACGCCGAAGACGGTGGGTGAACCGGTGGTGGTGCCTACCTCGTACACGCCACCGAAGACGTTGATCGTGTCTGCGCCGAGTTCCGGGTGAGCCTGCCGAACGATGTCCAGTGCCTGTCCGGCCGTCACCGTAGCGGGTGCGGCACTCGCGGAGTAGACATCCGAGTGTGTCCACCGTTGCCATTCGGGGGTGTACAGGACGATTGCGCCTGTTGTCGTGATCACCACGAGCAGGAGGCCGAGTGTCAGCGACGCCCAGCGGTGCGTCACGATGATCGAGCGCTGGACTCGCTTGCGTGGCTTGGCTCTGGTGCGTGCCGGTCGGCGAGCCACCGGAGGGACGGTCCTGGATCGGGGCGCTTCGTCGGGGGTGATCACGGACATGATCGATCTCCTCTGTGTCGCCGAAGCGAGTCGTTGCCGCGCTATGTAGGGCAGCCTTAATTAGGCAAGGCTATTCATAATGGGAGGCGTCTCGAAATGCAAGCGCGCGCAACGAATTTGAACTAGAGATTGCATATTCTTTAATCTCCTCGGGGGTGGCCGAGACTCGGCGCGTCGGGCATGCGCTCGTACGCCCGTCGATGGAACCGCCGAACCGGGGCACGGCGTGCGGTCGGGCACGTTTAGGCTCGCCGGGTGGCACCGAAGAAGGAGAACTCGTACGACCCAGCGCGCATTCTCGAGTTGCTCTGGCGAGTCGACGCCAAGCCGAGCCGTACCGGACTGAGCGTGGATGCGATCGTCGATGCCGCCATCGAGCTGGCCGACGCGAACGGTCTCGAGTCGGTGTCGATGCGGAACGTGGCCGAGCATCTCGGGGTCGGCGCGATGTCGCTCTACACGCATGTACCGGGCCGGGAGGAGCTGGCCGATCTGATGATCGATCGAGCGCGTGCAGACCTCTACTCGCACGTCGACGAGCCGTCCTCCGTGGTCGGCGGATGGCGTCCCGCGATGCGTTTCGTCGCCCAACGCAATTGGGCTCTGTACCAACGGCATTCGTGGCTTCTCGAAGCGGAGGGCGCACGGCCCGTGCTCGGTCCGCACACCAACGACAAGTACGAGGCCGAGGTGCGCCCCCTCGACGGCATCGGCCTGGGTGACGTCGAGATCGACTCCGTTCTCACGCTGGTTCTCACGCACGTCTCCGGTACCGCGCGAGCTCTCGCCGGCGTGACGCGTGTCAAGGAGCAGTCGGGCATGTCCGACGCCCAGTGGTGGGCGGCCACCGCACCGATCCTCGGACGGGTGATGGACCGCGAACGCTTTCCGGTGTCGTCCCGGGTCGGGACGGCCGCGGCGACGTCGTACGACGCCGCCAGCGACCCCGTGCACGCCTACCGGTTCGGGCTGGAGTGCATTCTCGACGGTGTGGAGGCTCTGATGTCTCGCGGTCGGCCTGCCGATCGCAGTTGCGCTTCGGAGTGACGCTGCTTCGCCCTGCGTGATGTGTGCTGGTATCGCCACACTGCGTGCTCGAGCGAGGCGAGGTCGGTGCCGAGTGCGTTCGCTGCGGCTCCGAGGATCACGGGGGAGCGGTCCTCGGCGACTCCTGCAGCGAGGTTGTGGTGCAGTGGTTCGAGCGCGTCGGCGACGAACGAGCGCAGGTGCTCGGCTGCTTTGTCGGTACGTACGCCGAGGTGCACGAGCATGCATTCCCAAGTGGTTTCGCCGAGACCGGGAATTGCGCAGAACGCGTCGAATTGCTCGTCGGTGTGCTGCTCGAAGTCGGTCGAACGGGTCAGCCCCACCGATACCAACGTCTGTGCCGCCACGGCCGCGGCCGCACCCTTGGTTCGACTGTTCCCCGGAACCAGTTGACGGTTGGACAGAATCTCCACGAGTAGATCCGGTGTAGTGGCCAGTTCGGCGAGGGTTGTCAAATCGTCGAGTCGGTTGTCGCCGCGATGCGATCTCCATCGCTGGACCACCGCGGGGACCCCGCTGGTGGGGCCGCCGTAGGGAGCGCGCGCCGAGAAGATCGCATCCAGCAACGCCACCTCGCTCTCGCCGCGCCATCCCGGCG
Organism: Rhodococcus sp. 14-2483-1-2; assembly: GCF_002259405.1. Lineage (GTDB taxonomy): Bacteria > Actinomycetota > Actinomycetes > Mycobacteriales > Mycobacteriaceae > Rhodococcoides. Next base: position 30,629 of record NZ_NPFW01000021.1, read on the forward strand.
TCCAGTGTGGCGAACGAGATTGTGGCGCATGCGTTTCGATGTGTTCGAGCACCGCGTCGAGTTCTTCCACGGTGCAGATGTCCGTTACCGATGAATACATGAATTCCCCCCGGATTTCGTCGACCGCTCCCCTGATGTGCGGCTCGCTCGCACAAGGCAGGGGACCGCACCGACAAGGTCGCGTATCGCTTGTCCGTGCTCGAGATCACATCACGAAAAGATAACGAAAAATGCGAGGCTTTCCTCATGTTCTGGCGTCCCGGTCGATGCTCTCGCCAGCGTGGATGCGGGTTACCGGCGAGTTGGGTAAACAAAAAGTAAAGCCGCCTGGACCGACGTACTCGCTGGTAGCACTCGGACGTCCGAGCAAACCTGAGGATTTCCTCATGATTTTGTGTCAACCTTGAGCAGCGCGGAAGAGACCTGTCGACGAAGACCGGCTCACCGCTTCGACCCTGTAGCCCACGACGCACCAGGGCAGTCATCACAGCGAACGCCCCGACCCCCGAGGCGTCCACGAGAGGAATCTTCAGCCTTGACGATCAACGAGAGCACACCATCACACGGACGAGGCTCGCGAAGCTCCGGCAACGCAGACAAATCCCCTAGAAGCAATGGCGGCTCTCGGACTCTGGCAGATCGTTTCGCCGCGGGCGAGCCGTACGCACTGGCCTTCGGTGGCCAGGGTGCACCGTGGCTCAGCTCCCTCGAAGAACTGGCTCGCGACTCCGCGCTCGAACCCGAACTGACCGATCTCGTCAACGAGGCTGCAGTCACTCTCGCACCCGTTGCCGACGAGCTGCTGGTCGTCCGCTCCGTCGGCTTCGACCCGATCGGCTGGATGCTCGAACAGGACCTCGCCGACGACGACACCGCCGGCTCGTACGGACCGTCCGAGGCCGCGCTGACCTCCGCTGCCGTCTCGCTTCCCGGAGTGTTCCTCACTCAGGTCGCAGCACTGCGCGCGCTGAAGCTGCAGGGACTCGATCCCGCCCAGACCCCGCCCGTCAAGGTCGTCGGACACTCGCAGGGTCTCATCGCCGCGGAATCCGTCGCCGCCGACGGCGCACAGGACGCGAGCTTCCTCGCGATCGCCCAGCTCGTGGGTGCTGCCGCAGGTCTCGTCGGCCGCCGCCGCGGCATCATCGGTGCCGGAGACCGCGCGCCGATGGTCTCGGTTGCCAACGTCGAACCCGCACGACTGCAGGCGATCATCGCCGAACTCGCGATCGACGGAGCGCCGGAGCGATCCGCCGCCCTCGCCATCCGCAACGGCCGTCGCCGCGTCGTACTCTCGGGACCGCCGGCCCAGCTGGCCCGCGTCCAGGAGAAGTGCGAGCAGATTGCTGCCGAGGAAGAGCGTGAACGCGACGCCAAGAAGCGTGGCGGCGCGGTGTTCGCCCCGGTCTTCGAGCAGCTTCCGGTCGAGATCGGCTTCCATCACCCCGCCCTGGCAGACGCTGTCGAACTCGTCAGCGCGTGGGCACAACGTTGTGGACTCGATGTCGAGCTCGCACGCGACCTCGCACAGAAGATCCTCGTGGACTCCGTGGATTGGGTCGACGCCATCGACGGTGTCGTCGACGCCGGTGCCGACTGGATCCTCGATCTCGGTCCGGGTGACCTGCTCACCCGTATGACCACCCCGGCTCTGCGTGGACAGGGCGTCGGCATCATCGCCGCGTCCTCGCGCGGCGGCCACCGCAATCTGCTCACCCCGGGAGCTGCTCCCGAGGTCCAGCCCGCATGGTCCGCGTTCGCTCCCACCCCTGTCACGTTGCCCGACGGCCGCGTCGTCGTCGAGACCTCGTTCACCAAGATGACCGGGCGCTCGCCGATCCTGCTCGCCGGCATGACACCGACGACGGTCGACGCGAAGATCGTTGCCGCAGCCGCCAACGCAGGCCACTGGGCCGAGCTCGCCGGTGGCGGACAGGTCACCGAGGACATCTTCACCGATCGTGTCGCCGAGCTTTCCACCCTTCTCGAGCCCGGCCGCGCAATCCAGTTCAACTCGCTCTTCCTCGATCCGTACCTGTGGAAGTTGCAGCTCGGCGGACGCCGCATCGTGCAGCGTGCCCGTGCAGCGGGTGCGGCCATCGACGGCGTCGTCGTCACCGCAGGCATCCCGGAACTCGAAGAGGCAGTGGCCCTCATCGAAGAGCTGTCCGAGGCAGGCATCAGTTACGTCTCGTTCAAGCCCGGCACCGTCGCGCAGATTCGCGCCGTCATCCGCATCGCCAACGAGGTTCCGTCCTACCAGGTCAACGTTCACATCGAGGGCGGCCGCGCAGGCGGACACCACTCGTGGGAGGACCTCGACGACCTGCTGCTGACCACCTACGCGGAGCTGCGGTCACGGCCCAACCTCGTCGTCTGCGTCGGCGGCGGCATCGGCACACCCGAGCGGGCAGCCGAGTACCTCACCGGAACCTGGTCGGCCGTGCACGGCTACCCGAAGATGCCGCTCGACGGCATCCTCGTCGGCACTGCAGCGATGGCGACCCTCGAGGCCACGACGGCTCCCGAGGTCAAGCAGCTTCTGGTCGACACACCCGGAACCCCCGACTGGGTCGGTGCCGGTACCGCGAACGGCGGAATGGCCTCGGGCCGAAGCCAGCTCGGTGCCGACATTCACGAGATCGACAATGCCGCGTCGCGGTGTGGCCGACTGCTCGACGAGGTCGCCGGCAACGCCGACGCCGTGGCCGAGCGTCGTGACGAGATCATCGCCGCGCTCGACGGCACTGCCAAGCCCTTCTTCGGCGACGTCGCCGAGATGACATACCAGCAGTGGCTCGTCCGCTACCTCGACCTGGCCATCGGAACCGACTCGCGCAGCGATTTCGATTGCGGCGGCGAGTTCACCGATGCCGTGTCCGAGGCACGCGAATCGGTGTGGCTCGATGTCACCTGGCGCACCCGCTTCCTGGAGATGCTCCAGCGCGCCGAGGCTCGGCTGCACCCGGTCGATCGCGGACCCATACCCACGTTGTTCGCCGACGCCGAGGTTCTCGAACGCCCGCGCGCAGCACTGAAGTCGCTGCTCGCACAGTTCCCCGACGCCGCCGACGTGGTTCTGCACCCGGCCGACATCACCTTCTTCACCTCGCTGTGCCGCATGCCAGGCAAGCCGGTCAACTTCGTCCCCGTCGTCGACGGTGATGTGCGCCGCTGGTGGCGCAGTGACTCGCTGTGGCAGGCACACGACGCGCGCTACTCCGCCGACCAGGTCTGCATCATCCCCGGAACCGTCGCCGTCGCGGGCATCACCCGTGTCGACGAGCCCGTGGGCGAGCTGCTGAACCGTTTCGAGAAGGCCACCGCCGACCAGCTTCTCGCCGAGGGCGTCGAGCCCACGGCCATCGCGAGCCGTCGCCACGCCGAGATCGCGCCCGGACTGCTGGGCATCGTGCTGGCTGCTCCCGACGTCACGTGGGCCTCGCGTATGACGCAGAACCCCGTTGCACGCCTGGGTGATCCGGCCGAATGGACCGTGGAATCCGAGACGGTTGCGGCGCACCCGCAGACCGGTTCGTCGCTGACCGTGCTCGATGCCGAGCACGTGGAGCTGCTGGTTCCACTCGCCCCGGGCAAGGAAGTTCGGATCCGTCTGACGGTTCCGGCCTCCACGATCGACGGCGGCGCTCCCGTCGTCACCGCGCAGGATGCTCAGCAGGCCATGTCGGCTCTGCTCGGAGTTGCTGCAGGCCAGGAGCTTCCGGCTGTCAAGGGCGGCGTTGCCCGGCTGAACATCGCCTGGATCCCCGATCTGATCGCCGATCACGCAGGCGTCACCGGATCCGGACTGCCGGACTCGCTGACCGTCAGCGGCAAGGCTGTTCCCGACGTTCTGGTCGGTGCCTGCTGGCCCGCCGTCTTCGCCGTCCTCGGCGCGACCCGTAACGCCGAAGGCATCGACGTCATCGAAGGCATGCTCGACCTGGTGCACCTCGATCACAGCGTGAATCTGGTCGGCGAATTGCCCACCGACACCTCGATTCTCGTGGTCAAGGCTGCGGCAGGAGAGGTGCTCGACACCGACCTCGGCCGCGTCGTCGAGGTCACCGTCGAGATCGGTGCCATGCTCGGCGAGGGCCTCGACGCTCCCGCCGTCGCAACTCTGGTGGAGCGCTTCGCCATTCGTGGACGCACCGGCAAGGGCGAGCTCGTCGACCCGGCTCGTGCAGGCGGCTCGGTGAGCGCCGACGCACAGGACACCCCGCGTCGTCGTCGCCGTCAGGCAACCATCGTCGCCCCGCGCAACATGGCTGCGTTCGCTCAGGTCTCGGGCGATCACAACCCCATCCACACCTCGGACGCCGCAGCACTGCTCGCCGGTCTCGGCAGCCCGATCGTGCACGGCATGTGGCTCTCGGCCGCTGCGCAGCAGACGGTCACCGCAGTCGACCACGCGGACACCAAGACTCCGCCGCGTCGCCTCACCGCCTGGACCGCGCGCTTCCTCGGCATGGTTCGCCCCGGAGCCGAGATCGACGTTCGCGTCGACCGCACCGGATTCGACCAGGGCGCCGAACTGATCGAGGTTTCCTGCCGTGTCGCAGGCGAACTGGTCATGGTCGCGACCGCTCGTACCGCTCCGCCGAAGACCGTCTACGCCTTCCCGGGCCAGGGCATCCAGCGTGCGGGCATGGGCCTGGACGCACGGGCTCGCTCGAAGGCCGCACGTGAAGTGTGGGAGCGTGCCGACAAGCACACCCGCAGCGCACTCGGATTCTCCATTCTCGCTGTGGTGCGAGACAATCCGACGTCGCTCAAGGCGCGCGGCGTCACCCACAAGCACCCCGACGGTGTGCTGCACCTGACGCAGTTCACCCAGGTTGCGATGGCCGTTCTCGGCGTCGCACAGGTTGCCGAATTGCGTGAATCCGGTGCGTTCGTGGAGAACTCGATTCTCGCCGGCCACTCCGTCGGTGAGTACAACGCCCTTGCGGCTGTTGCCGGTGTGCTCCCGCTCGAAGCAGTCCTCGAGGTCGTCTTCCAGCGTGGTTCGGCCATGCACGCGCTGGTTCCGCGTGATGCCAGCGGCCGCAGTGACTACCGCATGGCGGCCATTCGCCCGTCTCAGATCGGCCTGGCCGACCAGGACGTGCAGGGCTTCGTCGCCGGTGTCGCAGAAGAATCCGGTGAGTTCCTCGAGATCGTCAACCTCAACCTGCGCGGTTCGCAGTACGCCATCGCAGGCACGGTTGCCGGCCTCGGCGAGCTGGAGAAGAAGATCGCGATCCGCCGAGCCGAGTTCGGTGGCAAGGCCGCCTACATCATGGTTCCCGGCATCGACGTGCCGTTCCACTCCACGGTGCTGCGCGGCGGAGTCGACGATTTCCGCAACCGCCTCGAGACCCTGCTCCCCGAGCAGATCGATCCGGCGATCCTGGTGGGGCGCTACATCCCGAACCTGGTGCCCAAGCCGTTCTCGCTGAATCGCGAGTTCGTCCAGGAGATCGCCGATCTGGTTCCGTCCGAGCCACTGAACACCGTTCTCGCAGAATTCGATTCGTGGGCAGCACGGCCGAGCGCTCTGTGCCGGGTGATCCTGACCGAGCTGCTGGCATGGCAGTTCGCCAGCCCGGTGCGCTGGATCGAAACCCAGGACCTGCTGTTCGCAGACGAGTCCGACGGCGGCATGGGCGTCGAGCGCTTCGTCGAGATCGGCCTGGGGGCAACCCCGACCGTGGCGAACCTCGCGTCGCAGACCCTCAAGCTGCCGGGCCGCTTCGGCCACCCGGTCGAGGTACTCAACCTCGAGCGTGAGGCTGCGATCATCTACGGCACCGACACCGACCCGGCTCCGGCCGACGAGGAAGAGTCGACTCCCGTGGAGGCCGCTGCTCCTGCGGCGGCCGCAGCTCCGGCTTCGGCTCCCGCACCGGCAGCAGCACCGTCCGGCGGACCTCGCCCGGACGACATCGCGTTCGTCGCGGCCGATGCGACCAAGATCCTCATCGGCCTGTGGACCAAGCTGCAGCTCGATCAGATCGGGCCTGCCGACACCATCGAGGCACTGTGCGACGGTGTGTCCTCACGTCGTAATCAGCTGCTCGTCGACCTCGGTTCCGAGCTCTCGCTCGGTGCCATCGACGGTGCTGCCGATGCCGACATGGGCGCGCTCTCCGGCACGGTGAACAAGCTGGCTCGTACCTACAAGCCCTTCGGCCCGGTACTCAGCGATTCGATCAACGATCACCTCCGCAAGGTCTTCGGCCCCTCGGGTCGACGTCCGGCATCGATCGCCGATCGCGTCAAGAAGACCTGGGAACTGGGCGACGGCTGGGCGCATCACGTCACTGCCGAGGTCGCACTCGGCACCCGTGACGGTGCCTCGGTCCGCGGCGGTGCACTCGGCGGCCTGGCCGACGGCGCTCTCGCCGACGGCAATGCTGTCGACAACGTCATCGATGCGGCAGTAGCTGCGGTGGCCGCACGTCGCGGCGTCGCAGTCTCGATGCCGCAGGCAGGCGGCGGAGCCGGCGGAACCGTCGACGCTGCTGCTCTCGGTGAGTTCACCGAACACATCACCGGCCGCGACGGCGTCCTCGCCTCCGCTGCCCGGCTGGTGCTCGAGCAGCTCGGACTCGCGGATGCGCCCAACGCACTGCTGGCCGACGATCCCGATGCCGCTCTGGTGGAGCTGGTCTCGGCCGAGCTGGGATCCGACTGGCCTCGCCTCGTCGCCCCGGCGTTCGACGCCAAGCGCGCCGTCCTGATCGACGACCGGTGGGCCACCGCCCGTGAGGACCTGGCCAGGTTGTGGCTCGGTACCGCAGGCGATATCGCGGTCGAGTCCTTCGCCGGCGCGGGTAATGCCGCTGCGTCGCAGGCACAGTGGTGGAAGGCCAAGGCCGACTACGAGAACAAGACGGTGCTGGCCGAAACCTTCGGACGCATCGCGGACATCGCGGTCGCATCCGAGGACAAGGGTCAGTGGGCCGACGAGGTCGCAGTGGTCACCGGCGGCAGCAAGGGCTCCATCGCAGCTGCGGTGACCGCCAAGCTGCTGGGCGGGGGAGCGACGGTCTTCGTCACCACCTCCAGGCTCGACGACGAGCGACTCGGCTTTTACCGCAGTCTCTACCGCGACAACGCACGCAGCGGAGCGTCGCTCTGGGTGGTTCCGGCCAACATCGCGTCGTACACCGACGTCGATGCGCTCATCGAGTGGATCGGCAGCGACTTCATCGACACTGCCGGTGGCGCAAAGACTCTGGTCAAGGCCGGCGTCACACCGACGATGCTGTTCCCGTTCGCCGCACCTCGGGTCATGGGCGAGATGTCCGACGCCGGAGCTCGCGCCGAGATGGAGATGCGCGTGCTGCTCTGGTCGGTCGAGCGCCTGATCACCGGACTGTCGAAGGTCGGCTACGACAACGACATCGACACGCACCTGCACGTGGTGCTGCCGGGATCGCCGAACCGCGGAATGTTCGGTGGCGACGGTGCCTACGGCGAATCGAAGGCTGCACTGGATGCGGTTGTCGCCAAGTGGGGTTCGGAGAAGAACTGGGCCGAGCGGGTGTCCATCGCCCACGCTCACATCGGGTGGGTTCGCGGAACCGGCCTGATGGGTGGCAACGATCCCATCGTCGAGGCCGTCGAGGCCGAGGGTGTTCGCACCTGGTCGACCGACGAGATGGCGACCGAACTGCTCGAACTGTGCACGCCTACCGCTCGTCGTCAGGCCGCGCAGGAGCCGATCGTCGTCGATCTCACCGGTGGATTGGCCAGCACCAAGCTCAATCTCGTCGAACTCGCTCGGGACGCGGCTGCGGCCGCCGCCGAGAAGACCGAAGAGGCATCCGACGATTCGGTGATTGCGGCACTGCCCGCACCGCCGCGGCTGTCGACGTCGACCACCGCCCCCGCGTGGCCGACACTCGATGTCGACCCGAAGGATCTGGTTGTCATCGTCGGTGCAGGTGAGCTCGGACCGTACGGTTCGGCGCGTACCCGCTTCGAGATGGAGGTCGACGAGCAGCTCTCTGCCGCAGGCGTTCTCGAACTCGCATGGAACACCGGCCTGATTGCATGGGAGAACGATCCCAAGCCGGGTTGGTACGACATCGAGTCCGGTGACCTGGTGCCCGAGGAGGACATCGCCGACAAGTACCACGACATCGTGGTCGAGAAGTGCGGTATCCGCACCTACGGCGACGACGGCGCGATGGTCGGCAACACCGCTCCGCTGATGACCTCGATCTTCCTCGACAACGACCTGACGTTCGTGGTCGGAACCGAGATCGATGCCCGGTCGTTCGCAGCAGCGGATCCCGAGCACACGTTGATCACGCCGGTCCCGGATTCGAGCGACTGGCAGGTCACCCGCAAGGCGGGCACCGAGATTCGCGTTCCGCGCAAGATGAAGCTCACTCGCACCGTCGGTGGGCAGATTCCGACCGGATTCGATCCCACCAAGTGGGGCATCTCGCCCGACATGGCCAGCTCGGTCGACCGTGTCGCACTGTGGAACATCGTCACCACGGTCGACGCGTTCATCTCCTCGGGCTTCAATCCGTCGGAACTGATGCGCTGGGTGCACCCCACGCTGGTGGCCAACACGCAGGGCACCGGCATGGGTGGCATGGAATCCATGCGCTCGCTGTACATCGACACCCTGCTCGGTGATGCTCGTGCGAACGACATCCTGCAGGAGGCTCTGCCGAACGTCGTTGCCGCACACGTTGTCCAGTCGTACATCGGTAGCTACGGCGCGATGGTTCACCCTGTCGCCGCCTGTGCGACCGCGGCCGTCTCCGTCGAAGAAGGCGTCGACAAGATCAAGCTGGGCAAGGCTCAGCTCGTGGTCGCCGGCGGCTTCGACGACCTGAGCACCGAAGGCATCATCGGCTTCGGTGACATGTCGGCCACCGCGGACTCGGCAGCGATGACCGCCAAGGGCATCAGCGATCGACGGTTCTCCCGGGCCAACGACCGCAGGCGCGGTGGATTCGTCGAATCCCACGGCGGCGGAACGATTCTGCTCGCTCGCGGAGACCTGGCACTCGAGATGGGCCTGCCGGTCCTCGGAGTGGTGGCCTACGCACAGTCGTACGGCGACGGAGTGCACACGTCCATCCCGGCTCCGGGACTCGGCGCGCTCAGTGCCGGGCGCGGCGGCAAGGATTCGGCGCTCGCGCTCTCGCTGAACGCCTTGGGTGTCAGTGCAGACGACGTGGCCGTGATCTCCAAGCACGACACGTCCACTGCAGCCAACGACCCGAACGAGGCGGAACTGCACACTCGCCTCGCCAAGGCCATCGGCCGTTCGGACGGCGCTCCGTTGTTCGTCGTCTCGCAGAAGAGCCTCACCGGACACTCGAAGGGTGGAGCGGCTGCCTGGCAGCTGATCGGCCTGTGCCAGGTGCTGGCCAACGGCGTCATCCCGCCGAACCGCAGCCTCGACTGCGTCGACGACAAGATGACCGCGTTCGAGCATCTGGTGTGGGCACGGGAGCCGCTGCGCTTCGGTGACTCGGTGCCGCTCAAGGCAGGTCTGCTTACCTCCCTCGGGTTCGGTCACGTGTCCGGACTCATCGCTCTGGTGCACCCGCAGGCATTCCTCGAGGCCGTTCCGGCGGAACGGCGTGCGGAGTACATCGCCACGGCGAACGAGCGCCGAATCGCCGGTCAGCGCAGGCTGATCTCCGCGATGGTGGGAGGAGACTCCCTCTACGAGCGGCCCGACGATCGACGGCTCGGACATGACGGGACGCCGGCCAAGGCGTCACGCGAACTGGAGGCAAACGTGTTGCTCAACGAGTCCGCTCGCCTCGGCGAGGGCGATGTCTACTCCTCCGGTTTGCCGGGTGCCATCTGATGGCGATCCTGGGAGTGGGTTTCGACCTGGTGACGGTGTCCGACTTCGCCGAGCAGATGGAGAAGGTCGGCACGACGATGATCCGCGACAGCTTCACCGCGGGCGAGCGGCGTCATGCCGCGACGAAGAGTTCCGACCCGACCCGCCACTACGCAGCACGGTGGGCCGCCAAGGAAGCAGTGCTGAAGGCATGGGCGACATCGCGATTCGCTCGGCCGCCGCAGATCGGTGACAACCCGTATCCGTTGATCGAGGTCGTCAACGATGCGTGGGGCCGGCCGTCCATCAAATTGCACGGGATGGCGCAGGAGTTCCTGCCGACGGTGAAGATTCACCTGTCGCTCACGCACGACGGCGACATCGCCGCCGCGGTGGCAATTCTGGAGGAGTGAGTTCGCTCCGAAAACGAGTCAGGCCCGTCCGATCCAGGTGATCGGGCGGGCCTTTCGTCTGTGCGGGCTCGGGTTGCTCAGCCTTGCTCGTTCTCGCTCGCCGAGCCACCGGAACGCCTGCTCTCTTTCTCTGCGACGAGCAGATAGGCCATCATGATGCGTTTGAGCTCGGCGACGGCGTCCTCGTGGCTCTGGCCGTCCTGCACGGAGAAGTTGAGCATCGAGTAGACGATGTGCACCAACACCTGGGCCATGAGGTTGCGGCGATGCCGAGGCGTGCGGGGAGTCAGCGGTCCGAGCATGCGCGAGACCTGCTCGGCGAACTCCCGCTCGTGAATCACCCCGGTTGCGCGCGTCGACGGTGTCGACTGCATGGCGAGCCACACTTCACGGCGAGACGGATCGGTCATCCACATGCCGGCCATGTGGTCGACGAAGTTGTTGAGGAACCGCACCCAATCCAGAGATGGGACCTCGCCGTCGAACTCGGCGAGTTCCTGTTGCACCCCCACGAGGTCCTGGCGGTTGAGCTCGCAGACGATGACGTACTTGTTGGCGAAGAACTGGTACAGCGTTCCTATCGGGAGTTCGGCGCGCGACGCGACTTCCTCGCAGGTGAACGACTCGAAACCCACGTCACTGAGCAGCTCGCGTGAGGCCTGCAGCAGCGCATCGAACTTGCGCTGGCTCCGCTCCTGGGTCGGACGTCGTCGCGGCATGAGCTCCTGAGTCTGTGCCGTCGACTCGAGCGCGGCGTCGAGACGGCGCGAGGACTGGGCACGAGCAGAGGATTCCACCCGGTCAGGCTATCCGGCGAGAGCGCTCGTTATCCACAACGGTCCGGTAGGTCACGTCCGCAGTCTCCGGTTCCGGGTCGGAGACGTGGGTTTCAGCCGGAGGTTTCGAAGAAACCTGGGGTCGACGACAATTGCTGGTTCCCATTGCTGTGACAAACTCCAAGACGGATCTGGACCAATTTAACCGTCAACAGGTATGGTTCAGGTAACAGAATCAAATTCCGTGCAGGGTGCTCGTCGTTCGGATCCGCTGGATGACGTTCATGGTCGGGTGCCTCCACCCTGAGCACAGGGAGACTGCCATGGCAACCATTGGTATAGCGATCGAATCTGGCTCGATGCAGACGATTCTTGTCGAGCCGGCCTCAGGCGAGGTTCTCGCCGATCGGACGACGCCACTCGACCCAGACGCGGCCACTGTACTGACCGAAGCGATCGAGATCATGCGTGCCGAGGCCGCGACCCTCGACGCCGACGTCGACGCAGTGGGCGTGGTGTATCGAACCGAAACCGAGCGCGCCGAGTTCGCAGCAGCCCTGGGGGACGAATCCGCGGTGCTGTCGTCCGCGTCCGAGTCGTTCCTCGGCTGGCTCGCAACCTCGAAGGAGTTCGCCGACGCGAAGACCGTCCTTCTGTACTACATGGGCGAGGCGGGCGTCTCCATCTCTCTCGCCGACGCAGCCGACGCCTCGATCACTCCGGCGAAGACTGCTGCGCTGGACTCCATGTCGCCCGAGCGAATCGGCAGCACCATTCCACTGGCGTGGGAAGTGGTGGATCAATCCGGCAAGAAGCCCGAGTTCGTGGCCCTGTTCGGTGACTCGTCGAGTAGTCGAGACCTGGTCGACATCCTGTCCCTCGGGCTCGGCGTTGCCGTCGTACGCGTGGGTGCTGCGGACCAGGTCGCGGCGCGAGGAGCTGCGCTGCTGGCACGTCGGGACGAGCCGGCAGTGGTGGCCGCTGCGCCGGCTGCATCGGCGATCGCCGACTCGACGTCGGTCGAAGCCGCGGACGCCGAGGTCGTCGCAGCCGACGAGGCCGATGCCGAGATTGCCGACGCCGAAATTGCGGACGCCGAACCCGAGGCCGAGGAGACCGTCGAGGTAACGAAGGCTGCGGATCTCGACACGGCGGTAACGCCGCTTCCGGTGCCCGCAGTGCTTTCGGTTGCAGGCGCGAAGCCGGCCCGGTCGGCAGGATCCGGACGCAAGCTCGTGCTCGCCGCAGTGCTGCTGGCCGGGGTGCTCTCCGCAGGTGTCGCGGTCGCTGCGACGTTGCCGGGTGAATCCGAGACGACTGCAGAGCAGAGCGTCGATCGACGCGATGCCGGTGCGGATCTGGCGGGGGCAACCAGGCAGGCGGATCCGACGACGTCCGATCCCGTTGCGGTGGTGGTGCCGCCGGTGCCGGCCGTTGTGCCGCCGCTCGAGACGATTCCCCCGACAGTGGACGCATCGACAGTTGCCGAGCCTGCACCGACGACCCAGGCCTGGGCAACGCAGGATCCGCCACGTCCGGCTGCCGAAGCCCCGCAGCCGGCACCTGCACCGACCAGGGTGGATCCGCCACAGTTCACCGTTCCTGTTCCCGTTCCTGAGCCGGGCAAGTCACCCGAACAGCTCGAGCAGGAAGCGTGGGACCGGCACTGGCAACAGACGGGGCAGTGGTTCGAGCAGGAGTTCTCCGGCGGCTGACGGTGACGAGTGATGACAGACTGGCTACGGCCCGTCTGTCATTTTCTCGTTTGGAGGATTCATGCCCGCCGATGCGCGACCCGTCGACGTTCGATCTGCAATCGCATCGCAGATGCCCCGAGCGAAATCGGAGTTGGCAGAGTTGGTCCGGTTCGCCTCGGTGCACGATCCCCGGCAGTTTCCGGTCGAGGAATGCACGGGTGCGGCGCAGTGGGTGCAACGGGCCTTCGTCGACGCAGGCATTCCCGACGTCCAACTGATCGAGACGGTCGACGGCTCTCTGGCGGTGGTCGGTTCGCGGCCGGCTCGCGCGGGAGCGCCGACCGTTCTGCTGTACTCGCACTACGACGTTCAACCTCCGGGTGACGGATCACTCTGGGACACCGAGCCTTTCGATCTGACCGAACGGAACGGTCGTTGGTACGGGCGGGGTTCGGCGGACTGCAAGGGCAACGTGATCATGCATCTGCTGGCGCTACGGGCGCTGGGGGAGTCGCTCGAGGTCGGCGTGCGGATCGTCTGTGAGGGTTCGGAGGAGATGGGCACCGGCGGGTTGGAAGCGCTCGTGGAGCAGCGCCCCGAACTGTTTTCGGCAGACATGGTGGTCATCGCCGATACCGGCAACGCGAAGGTGGGTCTACCGACGGTCACCACCACGCTCCGCGGTATCGCGAACGTCGTAGTGTATGTGGAAACCCTTGCCGGAGAAGTGCACTCGGGCATGTACGGCGGGCCAGCGCCCGATGCTCTCGCCGCGTTGGTGCAGGTGCTCTCGACGTTGCGCAACGAGCAGGGCGACACCGTGGTCGACGGACTGGACGGAACGCAGACCTGGGACGGGGTCGAGTACGACGCCCAGCAGTTCCGTGCCGATGCCGGCGTGCTCGATGGCGTCGGGCTCGCGGGTTCGGGCTCGGTGGCCGAGGCGGTGTGGGCGCGGCCTGCTCTGACGATTCTGGGGATCGACTGCCCACCGGTCGTGGGTTCGGCTGCTGCGATCTCGCCTCGTGCGTCGGCACGGCTCAATTTGCGGGTGCCGCCGGGAATGGAACCGCAGCGGGCTCAGGATGCGTTGGTGGCTCACCTGGAGGCGCGTACGCCATGGAATGCGCGGGTCACCGTCGAGCGTGAGGCGATCGGGTCGCCGTTTCGGGCCAGAACCGACGGGCCGGGTTACGCGGCGCTGTCCGAGGCGTTGGAGGAGGCCTTCGGGCATCCCATGGGGACGGCGGGGCAGGGCGGGTCCATTCCGCTGTGCAACGCGTTGGCTCAGGTGCTGCCGGACGCCGAAATCGTGCTGATGGGCGTCGAGGAACCTCGGTGCCGGATCCACGCTCCCAACGAGAGCGTGGACCCGACGGAAATCGAGAAGATGGCCGTCGCGGAGGCGTTGTTCCTGCAGCGGTTGGCCGGCTCGGACGAGTGAGGTCTCAGACCGCTAGATCGCGGCGGAGCTTGGCGACGTGGCCGGTGGCGCGGACGTTGTACTGCGCCACCTCGATCTTGCCTGCTTCGTCGACGAGGAACGTGGAGCGGATGACGCCCTCGTAGACCTTGCCGTAGTTCTTCTTCTCCCCGAATGCGCCCCACGCCTGCAGGGTCGTCTTCTCCTCGTCGGAGAGCAGCGGGAACGTCAGCTCTTCCTTGTCGCGGAACTTGGCGAGCTTGGCCGGCTTGTCGGGGGAGATGCCGATGACCTCGAGGCCTTCGCCGTTGAGCTCGGCGAGACTGTCGCGGAAGTCGCAGGCCTGCTTGGTGCAGCCCGGGGTGCTCGCGGCGGGGTAGAAGTACACGATCACCTTCTTGCCTGCGTAGTCGGCGAGAGAGACGTCGTTGCCGTCGGCATCGGGCAGGGTGAACGCCGGAGCGGTGTTGCCCGGCTCGAGCTTGCTGTATTCGGTCACCGCACGAGAGTATCGAAATATCGTCGTGCTCTAGGCTCGACTGCGACCGAGACTATTTGCAACAGCTGGAGGACACGTGGCCAAGGACACCGACCGAATCGAGCGCGAGATCGAGGCCGCTCGCAATCAGCTCGCCAGCACCCTGGACGAGCTGAGCGTCCGTGCCAGCCCCAAGAACATCGTCGCCAACACCAAGCAGTCCGTGGTGGCCAAGCTCAACGAGCCGGCAGTGAAGTTCACCCTCCTCGGAGTGGGCGCAGTGGTGGCAGTTCTCGTGGTTCGCAGGATCTTCAACTGACACGACAGGCGCTCCGACCAGCCGATTTCACATCTGGCGGCATCTGCTGTTAATGTTTCTCCCGCACCGCAGAGAACACGCGGTGCGGATCGGCGCCATTAGCTCAGTTGGTTAGAGCAGCTGACTCTTAATCAGCGGGTCCGGGGTTCGAATCCCTGATGGCGCACAACGAGTGCCCTTGAACAGCGTTTACGCTGGTCAGGGGCACTTTTTGTTGTCCGTATATGTCTGGGAGTCGGCGAGCTTCGCGAAAATGGACAGCTCCGTGACCTGCGGGTTCTCAAGCGGCGTAGGGAGTTTCGGAGACTTGACTCTTAATCGCGAATACTGGGAGTCAGGTTCCGGCTGCTATGCCGATGACCTGCGAGTTGTGTACCGGATTCGCACCGCCGGGCAGCTGATGGACGCGTGTGGATGCTCCAGTCATCACTTACTCATCACTTTGAGTCTTCACGATCCCAACCGGCCAGTTTCCGTGGGCACTTTGCGTGGCCGCAGCCATTCCGCTCCACCGCGTTGGCCGTGGACCCGGGCTCGGGGAGTCCACGTTGACCACGCAGGACGACGTGCTGCTCACGGGCACATCGGCGCAGCCACGGGGTCGGCTCTACCACCTATTGTTTCCGAGTCCGGCCAAGGAGCGGGCCGAGCACCGCGACAAGTACGGCGACAAGTCCGGGTTATCGGCGAACCAGTTCTTTTACGGTCTGCGCCAGGGTGACGAACAGAGGGTGCGGTTGGAGAAAGGAGACGACCTGCTGATCGGACTCGAGGCCATCTCCGAGCTCGACGAGTCCGGGATGCGGACAGTGATGTGCATTCTAAACGGGCAATTGAGGCCAGTATCGGTGCGGGACAGGTCGATCTCCCCGACAACACCGCGTCCTGCATATCGGACGCTGGGTCGCCGGTTACGTAGTCCGAGATCGCGCCCACTCGTCGACTGCGCGGACTCGGGGATGGGGGCGATGTTGGTCAGTTCGCTGTATTACTCCTCGCCGATCGGTTGGCGGCCAACGATCAGGTCGGGTGCAGCCAGGGCGATCGCTTCTAGTTGCACGTCGCCGAGTGCGGTGACACCGATGGACGGTAGCTCCTGCGATGCGGTTCTGACGAGTGTGTGCAGTCCACCGCCGAGGGTTCCTGTCGCGACGACCGGGGCTCCGAGTTCGTCGAGTGTCTGCAATCCGACGTATGCGTCCAGGCTTACCACTTGCTTCGGGGTAGCCGGGATTTCGACTGGACCCATCGACGTGTCGATTGTGCGAGTGGGGTTTTGTGCGGTGGGGGATCCGCCTCCAGTTCGACGCCGTAGGCGGTCGAAGTCAGCGATCAGCCAGAAGGCCGACGTGCGGGGTTCGCTCGGCCAACCTGTGGATTTGGAAAAATCACGATGTCAGTATCGACCCTGCCCGGCAGTGAATTTTTACAACTCAGAGAGGTGAGCGCGGACTCGAACGGGCGCGTGCTGCCATGGAGTGCCTCAGCTCAGGATGGCTGCCCGCGATTGGTGTTTCGAAACGCGAGCGAATCTACAGGCGCACGCCGGGCCTCTCGTCTTCACGGAACGTCACGCACGCAATGTAGCTCCACCATCAACGTAGAGAGATTGCATGGTGATGTGGCGTGCGCGCGTCGACAGCAAGAACTCGATGGCATCGGCAACGTCCTCTGGTGAAGCGATACGTCCCAATGGAATCCCAACCTTGTAGGTTGGAAGGTCCCCGTCGATCACACCACGCGCATTGTTGTCGTCACTCGGGTCGTCCCACATCGAACGCTGCATGTCGGTGTCGGTGGAGCCAGGAGCGACGATGTTCGCTCGAATTCCATACTGAGCGAGTTCGAGTCCCAGGATCCGCGTCAGCATTGTCGACGCGGCCTTGGATGATCCGTATGCGCCCATCGACATCCTGGGCACCCCTGCGGAATTGGATCCGACGACGACGATCGACCCGCCGCGTCGCTGCCTCATCTCCCGGCCGACGGCCTGGACCACGTTCAGTAGTCCGAAGAAGTTGACGTCGAATACCTCTCGAAACTCCTCGATGCTCGAGTCGAGGATGCTTCCTGTGTCGAGTATTCCGGCGACGTGCGCGAGCGAGGTGATCGGGCCGACCGTCGATTCGATCTCGGTGACGGCGGAGAACACCGAGTCCCGGTCGCGTACGTCGAGCACATGGGTGGTGACGGGTTGCTGCGAGGTTTTTGTTGCGTCTGAAGTCTCGTCGAGCCGATTCTGATCGAGATCGACGAGTGCGAGGCGGTGGCCTGCGGTTGCCAATCCGGTGGCGACAGCACGACCGATTCCGCTTCCGGCACCGACCACGAGAGTGATTGTCACAGCTGCACTCCCAGTGCGTTCAAGACGGTGCCGAACTTTGTGGTCGTCTCGCGTAACTCCGCTTCGGGGTCCGATTCAGCGACAATTCCACCTCCCGCGTAGGCCACGACATCGCGGCCGTCGCCGCTGATCTCGGCGCATCGAATGGATACCATCCATTCGCCGTCGCCATTGTGATCGCACCAGCCGACGGCACCGGCATAGAAGCCTCGCTCGCCTTCGAGTTCGTCGATGAGGCCGTATGCCAGCTCGGTCGGGGTGCCGCATACGGCGGGCGTGGGGTGCAGGGCAAGGGCCAGATCGAGTGCGGTGGTTGTCTGCTCGCGTAAATCGCCGCGTATCGGTGTGCCGAGATGCCATAGCTGTGGTGTGTGGGTGACGGTGGGAGTGTCGGGTATATCGAGATCGTGGCAGAAGGGCGACAGCGCGGCACGAATGGCGTCGACGACGAACGCATGCTCGCGTAAGTCCTTCGGGGACTGCGAGAGGCGTTGGCACGCATTCCAATCCGTTGTCGGGTCGGGATCCCGTGGTGCCGATCCTGCCAACGGGTGGCAGGTCACGACTCGTCTCTGTTTGCGTACCAGTACCTCAGGGCTCGAACCCACCAGTGAGCGTCCGACGTACGAACCCCCGGCTGCGCCGAGGTCGACGTAATACCCGTTGCGGGAGGGGTTGTCGGCGATGAGTGCTGACAGCAATGAACGGGGATCGACGACGCCATCGGGTCGAAGGGTGAGTGTTCGCGCGAGTACCACCTTCTGCAGCGGTGTCGACTCGCAGCGTAGGACGTCCAGTGCGGTGCGGAGTCGGTCGAGGTGTTCGACCTCTCGAGGATCGTCGACGACGAATCCTGGCAGATCCGGCAGAGCGCTCGCTGGTGACCACGGCATCGCTGACACGGTGAACTCCAGCGGAGCAGTCAGCGCGCTCGGTGATCGCCTGGAGAATGGAAGTGCGCCGACGATGGCATCGACTGCTCGTCCATGAAGGGCCTCGGCGGCCGCTTCGGCGTCATCGAATTCTGCTCGGACACCAGCTGCTGTCACTGTCCGGTGGGGCCGAGACAGGACGAATGTGTCTGTGAGCCATGGTTTTGCAGTATCGATGGTAGAAAACGCCGTTGCGGAGTGAAAAGTCATGTCGTCCTTCGTCTAGTCCCGGCTCCAACTGTTGGCCGGCCCTCGCGGTTGAGCCCTGGGGTATGCACTCCCAAGCATGCTTCCATGTAGGTTAGGGTAGGTTACGCTAATTACTTCACCTGACAAGGATGCACTGTTTCGAATGAAGAGCTTCACTTGCGGCGTACCGGATACTCGGGGAACCGGTCTCGTGGCGTCCCTCGCGGAACTACCTGTAGGTCGTGCACCGCTCGCGGACGAACTCACATGCCGATGAAGCTACCGATCCTGTTCGACGCGCCCGCCGAGCCGCTGCGTACCGGTGACATCGCCGTCACGAGTGCGACCACCCCTCGTCAGCTGACGGTCCGCACCATGTTCTCGGCGAAGAAGTACACGGTCCCGGCTGGGGTCCTGCTCGTAACGCATCAACTGGGTGCTGCGCTGATTCCCGTCATCATGGGACTTGCGATCGACCGTGCGATCAGTGCCCGCGACCCGAGACAGCTGATTCTGTGGACTGCGGTGCTGGCCGTCGACTATGCGTTCGTATCGTTCACCTTTCGTTTCGGTGGCCGCATCGGTTTTCTGGGCATGAACGCTGTTCAGCACCGAGTGCGCACCGAGATCACCGACCGCATCCTCGATGCCCGAGGAATGGCCGGGCCGGACCGGCAGCCGGGCATGTTGTTGAGCATCGCAACCTCCGATGCCCGTCACATGGCGATGGCCGTCGCAATCGTTATCTACCCCCTGGGCGAGTTCGCAGCGGTGGTCTTTGCGGCGCTGATACTGCTGTACGTCTCCTGGCCGCTCGGAGTGGCGATCGCCATCGCGACTCCCCTGATGTTGTGGCTGATGGACCGCGCGGGCAGCCCACTGCGTCGACGCAGCGTTCGACAACAGCAGGTAGCCGGCGAAGCGGCGGGCACCGCAGCGGATCTCGTCAACGGCTTCCGCGTGGTCAAGGGCCTCGGTGCCGAACGCGAAGCGGGTCGTCGGTATCGCGCCGCCAGTGAGCGGGCGCTGCAGGGAACGTTGAGAGCCAATGTGGCGCGCGGCGGTTATCTCGGATCGATGGATGCCGTCTCCGGCTTGTTCATCGCCGGTGTTGCTGTCGCAGCCGGAATGATGGCGCTGAACGGTGCGATGACAGTAGGTCAGTTGATCACCGTCGTCGGGGTTACCCAATTCGTTCTCGGGCCCCTGCAAGCGTTCGCTTCGAACTTCGGGACGATCTGGGCAGGTGCACTCGCCTCGGCGGAACGCGTACTGACTGTGCTGCAGGCACCACCGAGGACGAGGAACACACAGACGCCGGATACTCCCCGCGGCTTCGATCTCGAAGTCTCCGCTGTGCCTTGCGGCCGCGAGTCTGTCGCCGACTTCCTGGTGCGTGAGGGAGAGCTCGTGGCCATCGAGTCGGATGCGCCGACGACGGCGGCGTTGGCGGAGGTGCTTGCGGGTCTGGTTCGGCCCGTCTCCGGAACGGCGACGATCGGCGGCGTCGGCATCGACAGTATCGAACGGAGTTGTCGCAGAAAGGCTTTGATTGTCGCGCCTCACGAAAGCGATTTGTTCGAGGGAACTATCGCGGACAATATCTCGATGTCCGGGCAAGTTTCGGGCGATGCGGTTGCCCGAGCACTCTTGGCCGCCGCGTGCGACGACGTGGCCGCATCGCTGCCGGACGGACTCGATACCGATGTGGGCGAAGCCGGTCGATTGCTCTCCGGCGGCCAGCGGCAAAGGGTTGCGTTGGCTCGGGCGCTGGCGTCGGACCCAGAGATTCTCGTTCTTGTGGATCCGACGACAGCCGTCGACTCGGTCACGGAATCGATCATCGCACAGCGTATTACGCAGGCACGCAGTGGTCGAAGGACTCTGATCTTCACTTCGTCACCAGCGTTGCTCGCTGTTGCGTCGAGACAACTCGGAGTCGGACCGACGTCGCAGGACGAGACTCTGGAGAACGCTCGGTGACCGTTCGCACAATGTCCGCACCTTCCGGGGCGCTTCCTGTCGCCGACGCACGCGCAGTGCGAGCGGAAGTTCTCCGTTCGCTGCGCGGACAGGGACTTCGACTTCTCGCTGTAGTGGTGACCATGGTGGTCGGAGCAGCGCTGGGACTCGTCGCCCCCTGGGCCCTCGGCCGGACTGTCGACACCGTTCTCGATGACGGCAGCGCGCGGGACATCTGGCAGCTGGGTCTTGCAATGGTCGCTGCCGCAGCGGGATTCGCCGCCTTCACAGCACTGGGCGTCGTGCTCTCGTCGAGGCTGTTCGAGACGGCGCTCGCTCGGCTGCGGGAAAAAATGTTCGCAACGAGTGTCGGTCTCCCGCTGGAGCGGGTGGAACGGTCGGGTAGCGGCGATTTGATCTCTCGCGCCACCGACGACGTCGACGAGGTGTCGTCAGCGATCGGAACCGTCGTCCCGGCGTTGTCGAGCTCGTTGTTCACCATCGCGGCGACCACCGTGGGGCTGACAGCGCTGGACTGGCGATTCCTCGGTGCCATCGTGTTGGTGGTTCCGGTGTACGCACTCGCAGTGAGGTGGTATCTGCGCACTGCGCCCGGAATATACGCGTCCGAGCGAGCGGCCATGGGTGCCCGGGCGCAGCAAGTTCTCGGTTCGGTCCGAGGCCTGCGCACAGTGCACGAGTACGACGTCGGCCCGACGCTGGCGTCCCGGATCGGCACCCACTCGTGGGAAGTGGTGCGATGGTCGATGCGCGCCCGGATCGTGCAAAATCGCTTCTACGGCAGATTGAACGCCGCCCAGTTCCTGTCCATGGCCAGTTTACTGGTGATCGGCTACTACCTCGTCGGAGCCGAGGCACTCACGGTCGGCGCAACGACGACGGCAATGCTGTTCTTTCTCAGGCTGTTCGAGCCGATCGAGAGCCTGTTGCTCGTCATCGACGAACTGCAGTCTGCGCTGGCATCCCTCGCGCGCATCGTCGGAGTGATCGACACCGGTGCCGACAAAGGAGCGCTCACGAGAACGCCGACGATGCCGGATTCCTTTGTGTTGGAGGCGAAGAATGTCACGTTCGGGTATTCGCCGAGCCGACCGGTTCTGAGCGGCGTCGACATCCGTCTGGAGCCAGGGGAGAAGGTCGCACTCGTGGGCGCGTCGGGAGCGGGAAAGACCACGCTTGCGGCCGTGCTTGCCGGGGTGCGGTCACCCGACTTGGGCCACGTCGACTTCGGTGGCATCGACCTCAAAGATGTTCCGGATACCGAACGTGCACAGTGGATCACGCTCGTGACGCAGGAGGTTCATGTGTTCACCGGTACGCTACGCAGCGATCTCGCGTTGGCGAACCCGAGCGCAGACGATGCCGACATGGAAGCAGCGTTGCGAACCGTTCTCGCGGGGGACTGGTTCGACCTACTTCCCGACGGGTTGGACACCCAGATCGGCGACGCCGGCCATCCGCTGACTCCGATGCAAGCGCAGCAACTGGCGTTGGCGCGCGTGGTACTCGCCGATCCGCCCGTCGCGATTCTCGACGAAGCGACCGCGGACGCGGGCAGTGCGGGGGCCTCCCTGCTGGAACGCTCGGCCGATGCTGCACTCGAGGGTCGCAGTGCGCTGATCGTGGCGCACCGCCTAGGGCAGGCGCGTCGAGCAGATCGAATTCTGTTGATGGACAACGGGAAGATCGTCGAAGAGGGCGTGCACGAAGCGCTGATGGAGAGTGGCGGCGAGTACGCGCAACTGTGGGAAGCCTGGAGTCGGCACCGCTAGTGACCGGGCTGCACGCGCACATCTCCGCAGAATGAGAACACATGCGAAACGAGAGGGACGAGACATGGCCATACCGAAGATTTCGAGTTACACCATCCCCGCGCGGGACGAGATTCCGGACAACACGGTCGACTGGGAGCTCGACACGAGTCGCGCTGCGTTGCTCGTGCACGACATGCAGAACTACTTCATCGACGCGTACGCCGATGCTCCCGAACTGATCACCCCCGTCGTCGCCAACATCCGTTCAATGCGAACGCTGGCTGCCGAACTCGACATACCTGTCGTTTTCACCATGCAGCCGGGAGATCAGCACCCTTCTCGGCGCGGCATCCTCGCCGATTTCTGGGGGCCCGGTCTCGGCGCCGGGCGTGACACCGAGGTCATCGACGCCCTCAGCCCCGAGCCTGGCGACATCGAGGTCACCAAGTGGCGTTACTCGGCGTTTCAGCGGACCGACCTACGCGAGCTGCTCGGACACCACGGACGAGACCAATTGATCGTCACAGGTGTGTACGCGCACATGGGGTGCATGCTCAGTGCGGCAGAGGCATTCATGTCCGACGTGAGTCCCTTCTTGGTGCTCGACGCGACGGCGGACTTCTCGAGGGACGAGCACATCATGGCAGCAACGTACGCCGCGAAACGCTGTGGCGCAGTTGTGACCACCGAGAATGTTCTGCGCTCTCTTCGACGTGAATCCGTGTCGGCCGGAGCTGCATCTTGAACGTATCCATCACCGAGCAGATCAATCCACTGGAATTACCAGGGGTAGTCGCCTATCCCGACGAGTTCGCTGCGTACTACCGCGAGAAGGGGTACTGGATCGGCCAGACTCATTCGGATCTGTTGGCATCGGCGGTGGCAGAGTTCGGTAGTCGTCTCGCAGTGGTCGACTCGGGCCGCAGTCTCACCTACGCCGAACTCTCCGCGCGCGTGCAGGTGATCGCGGGAGAGTTTGCGCGCCGCGGTATCAGCCGAGGTGACCGCGTCGTGGTGCACATGCCCAACACGGTCGAGTTCGTCGAGGTCGTGTTCGCGTTGTTCGAGATCGGGGCGCTCCCTGTCTTCTCTTTGGCTGCGCACCGCGCCGGCGACATCACTGGTTTTTGTGCTGCGACCGGAGCCGTTGCGTACGTCACCGTCGACCGATTCGGTGCAACCGATTATTCCGCCATCGCCGCCGAGATCGCACAGGCACACCCGGGTCTGTTTACAGTCGTGATTCCGGTCGGTGACGAGAGCTGGGCGATCGGTCCCGAATTGCCGCGGCGGAACAGGTCGTTGGCGTCGGATATCGCATTTCTTCAGTTGTCCGGTGGCACGACGGGAACCCCGAAACTGATTCCCCGCACGCACGACGACTACCTCTATTCGGTTCGCGAAAGCGCACGTATCTGCGGAATCGACGAGACGTCGGTGATGCTCGCGGTCCTCCCCATCTCGCACAACTTCACGATGAGTTCACCGGGGCTGCTGGGCATGATCGCGGCCGGAGGAGCAGTCGTCATGGCACCGGATCCGAGCCCCGACACCTGTTTCGCACTGGTGGAGCAACATTCGGTCACCCATGTGGCGCTTGTGCCTCCGCTGCTCGTTGCGTGGCTCAACTCGTCGCTGCGCAGCCAGCGCGACATCGGCTCGCTGGAAGCCGTCTGGGTCGGTGGTGCAAAACTTTCCGCCGAAGTGGCGCGGCGTGTCACCCCGGAGCTGGGATGCGTTCTGACCCAGGTGTTCGGCATGGCAGAGGGACTGGTGAACTACACACGAGCAGGCGACGACGACGAGACTATCTTCACCACCCAGGGGCGGCCCATCTCGCCCGACGACGAAGTGCGTGTGGTCGACGACGCCGGAGCCGAGGTAGCTGTCGGCGAGCCGGGGAACCTGCAGACTCGTGGGCCCTACACGATCCGCGGATACTACGACGCACCGGAACACAACGAGAAGTCCTTCACAGCCGACGGATTCTATTCCACCGGCGACGTCGTGATCCGCGATGATCGCGGATACCTCCAGGTAGTCGGACGTACGAAGGACCAGATCAATCGCGGCGGTGAGAAGGTGGCGCCCGCGATGGTGGAAAACCACCTCCTGGCGCACGAGGGTATCCACGACGTGTCGGTCGTGGGCGTGCCCGATCCTGCGCTCGGCGAGAAGACGTACGCGTACGTGATCCGGCGTGATCCGCACTCGGAGACGCCGACCGCATCGCAACTACGGTCGTTCCTTCGCGCCGAACGCAAGGTTGCCGCCTACACCATCCCCGACACGTTCGAGTTCGTGACCGAGTTTCCTACCACCTCGGTCGGCAAGATCGACAAGAAGAGCCAGAGCCGATGACCGTTACCGACGACACCCGTACCGACGAGTCCAAGTCGCTGCTGCCACTGACAGGGGCACAGTTGGGCATCTGGAATGCCCAACGCCTCGAACCGGATTCGCCGTACTACCTCGTCGGTGAGGTTCTCGAGATCGACGGAACCCCCACCGAGGTTCCCATCGACCTCGTCGCACTCGTCGACGCCATCGAGGCAACCGTCGGGGAGGCGGAGACCATGCGTCTGCGCTTCACCGATACCGAGAACGGGCCGCGTCAGTGGATCACAGAGGCGGGCTCGCTGACGATTCCCGTTCTCGATCTCTCCGAATCGGCGGATCCGTACGTGCGCGCCGAGGAGCGGGTGTTGCAGTGCCGTACCGAGGCCGCCGAGGCATGCCGAGAGATGGTGGACCGCCCCCTGTTCGCATACACCCTGCTGCAGCTCTCGCCCACGGAGGTTTGGTGCGTGCAGCTCTACCACCACCTTGTCGTCGACGGGTATTCCGCGGCGATGATCTCGCGCCGGCTCGCCGCGCGGTACACCGCGACCGTTGCAGACAAGCCGTTGCGTCCGAACGCATTCGGATCCTTCTCCGCAGTGGTGGCCGAAGACGTTGCCTACCGCGAATCCGAGGCCGCTGTCGCCGACCGTGAGTTCTGGTCTACCTCGTTGACACCATTGCCGGAGCGGCACGGGCGAGGCGGAGGAAGCGACACACCGGCGGAACGCACGCACTCGGCGAAATCCGTGCTCGACGCCGACGCGATGCACCGCATCAAGGACATCGCCGACGAATGCGGCTGCACCTGGGCCGATGTACTGATCGGCGGATACGCAGGATTCGTTGCGCGCGCGCTGGGCACCTCCGACGTCGTGATCGCCTTTCCGGTCATGGTGCGCACCACTCGAACGACACTGACCACTCCGTCCATGGCCGTCAACGTGTTGCCGCTCAGAGTGACGATCGGACTCGGTGACGACATCACAGCGCTGGCGACCGCGACGGCGTCGGCGTTGAAGGACTTACGGGAGCATCAGCGGTATCGCGGCGAGGACATCGTCCGCGACCTCGCTTCGCCCGGTGCCGGCGCGTTGTTGCACGGTGTCGGAATCAATCTGAAGGCATTCGACTTCTACCTGAACTTCGCGGGCGCTGTCGGCAGGCTACGCAATGTCGCCGGTGGCCCGCCCGAAGAATTCGGTCTCACAGCCACCCCCATCGACGGTGGCCGGGTGATGTTGGGATTCGAGGTCGACGCCAGGCAGCTGTCCGAATCCACGGTTCGTGCGCGTGCCGACGGTCTAGTCGGACTGCTGTCCGCGCTGTGTTCGCCGAAGCGACCCCCGCTGGGGAACATCGACGTTCGGCCGGGTGGGCTCGACCCTGCCTGGACGCCCGCACCGACCCCTGACGCAGGGCAGGAATCGGTCGCCGAGATGTTCGCCGCCATGGCCGCTGCGCATGCAGACGACATCGTGCTCACCGACTCCGGTAGGTCCTGGACCGCAGCGCATTTGGCCGAGCGAGTGCACAGGATCGCCCGCCTCGTCCGTAGCCGCGGAGTGGGACCCGACGACGTCGTGGCGCTTGCTCTTCCTCGCTCGCTCGACATGGTGGCAAGCATCTTCGCGGTCTGGGAGGCGGGCGCAGGCTACGTCGTGCTCGATCCGGCGTATCCCGCAGCGCGACTGAACGATCTCGCGCAACGTGCACGTCCATCGATTCTTCTGTGCGACAAACTATCTCCTGTTCCCGAGGTCGACGTGACAGTCATCGCGCTCGAGAGTGAACGCATTCGAGCCGAATTGGCGTCCCTCTCCGCCGGACGACTGGCAGCTCACGAGCTCGCAGCACCGCGGCACCGCGATCACACTGCCTACATTCTGTTCACGTCCGGATCCACCGGCACACCCAAGGGCGTCGTCGTCCGTTGCGGTGGCCTCACGCACCTCGCTGCCAGGCACCGCCACACGCTCTACGCCGACGCTGCGCGCCGAGCGGGCGGTCGCGCTCTCGCCATCGCTCACACGACATCGTTCGCGTTCGATGCATCGCTCGACCCGTTGCTGTGGATCCTCGACGGTCATCGGATTCATCTGTACGACAGTGATGTTCAGCGAGATGCGGATCTACAGGTCGAACGGTTCGCTGCCGACGGCATCGACGTCGTCGACACGACTCCTTCGATGGCGGCGTTTCTGGTCGACGCGGGTCTGGTCGGTGTAGGACCAGTAGGCCACAAGGCGGTGAGCACCATCGTCATCGGTGGTGAAGCGTTGCCCTCAGCGCTCGCCGGGCAGTTGAGTGCTGCCGATGCTGTCGTCCACAACATGTACGGACCCACCGAGGCCACCGTGGACGCCATCGTCGACCGGGTGACCGGAGCGGACGTCCGCATCGGGCGGCCGCTGGAGGGTACCGCGGCGTATCTTCTCGACGGAGCGCTGCGCCCGGTCCTCGACGGAGAGACCGGTGAACTGTATCTGGCCGGACCGCAGCTCGCCCGCGGGTACCTCGACATGCCGGGCGCTACTGCCGATCGCTTCGTCGCGGACCCGTTCGATCCGGCGGGCGGTCGGATGTATCGCACGGGCGACCTCGCTCGTTGGGACCCCGCGACCGGGTACGAGTACCGAGGACGCGCCGACGACCAGGTCAAGATTCGCGGACACCGCGTCGAACTACGGGAGGTCGAGACCGCGTTGGCCGCGATCGACGGCATCGGCGCGACCGCCGCAATGGTGACCGGAAGTGGTTCTTCGGCCAAGCTTCTCGGGTACGTGGTGTTCGAGACCGGCACAGTGTCCCTGTCCGGGGACGACATCCGCCGCGACCTGCTCAGACGGCTACCCGACCACATGGTGCCCTCGGTCGTCACGGTGCTCACCGAGATGCCGCTCACCGTCAACGGCAAGGTCGACCGCGCACAACTTCCCGCGCCGCGCGCGGTCGATGTCGGCGGTGGCCGGCTTCCGAGCACCGCGTCGGAGTTCGCTCTGTGCGCTGTTCTCGCCGACGTCCTCGGCCACGACAATGTATCGCTCGACGCAGACCTTTTCACGCTCGGCGGCGACAGCATTGCTGCCATCAGTATCAGCAGCCGGTTGCGCGCACACTCGGTGGTGCTGACGCCCAAAGAAATCCTCAGCGGACGTGATCTCGCAACCCTCGCCGCAACGAGCCGCACCATCTCGGTCGGCGTCGAAAACGCTGCCGAGGACGTGGCCTTCGGAATCACGCCGGCGACCCCGATCCTGCGACGCGTGGTGGAGAGCAATTCTCCGGCTGCGGTCGCCTCCTATGCACAGTGGACCGTCGTCGAGGTGACCGACGAGATCGAAACGGAGGCGCTGCGGACCGCGGTGTCGGCCGTCCTCGAACGGCATGCGGCACTGCGAATGCGCGTGACTGCGGTGAGCGATGTCGAGATCGAGCGGACCGCAGCACCGGCGGACGTTGTCGAGTACGGTCCGGTCGACTCCAGCCGATTCGGTTCGAATATCAAGGAATTGGCACGGGACCTCGCAGCCGACCTCGCACCCGCTGCCGGCCGTCTGTCGAAAGTGGCCCTGATCCGGATGTCCGACGGGTGCGACCGGGTACTGACGGTCGTGCACCACTTCGCCATCGACACCGTGTCGTGGGCGGTCCTGCTGACCGACCTGTTCGTTGCTGTCCGCTCTCGTGCGCTACCTGCCGCAGTGGGGGCGTCGTGGCGTCGTCGGGCCGAGGACTTGGCCGAACGCGGGTCGGCGCACCGGTACCTGAACGAACTCGACCACTGGACGGCCGTCCTCGGCGGCGAGCCGTCTCCACTGTGCGACGCAGTCCTACGGCCCGGGATCGACACACACGCGACCTCGTCGATCACCTGGACGAGATACTCGGCTGCGACTACCTCCGCAGTTCTCGACGACCTGTGCGCACAGTATCGAGCCCGCCCAGACGAGGTGTTGCTCGTCGCCGTGACCCTGGCCGTTCGGGCAGTCCGGGGGCGTGCCATGGGAGACTTCGCAGTGCTGATGGAGGGCCACGGGCGCGACGGCGACGGTGCCGAGGATTTCGGTTCGACCGTCGGATGGTTCACCACCGAGTACCCGATCTCGGTACCCGCCGGCGCAGTCGATTCGCCGGATCTCGTCGCGGAAGCATGGGCCGGGGGAGCTGTCGTGGCCGAACTCGTTCACGAGATCAAGGCGCGCCGCCGCGCCGGCCGCGACGAGGGGCTCGGGTATGGAGTCCTGCGATATCTCGACGACGCAGGCAGGGCGCTGGCGACGTCAGCGGAACCGCAGATCGTCCTCAACTACCTCGGCAAAGCCAGCGGGATGTTCGGGAACGGCTGGAAAACAGCATCGGCTGACGCGTTCGGCGTCGTGGAACCGCCAGATCGGATGCTCACGGAGGTGCTCGCGCTCAACGCCTTCGTCCGCGACTCCGACGAGGGCCCAACGTTGTCGGTCGAGTGGACGGCCGCGAACGAGCTCTTACCGAGCGACGACGTCGTCGTCTTGCAGGAGTATTTCCGGCAGTCGCTAGACGGCCTCGCGGCGCACTCCGCGCTGTTCGACGGTGGGCTCAGCGCCGTCGACGCCGAGGGCGTAGTCGTCACTCAACAGCAGATCTCGGCGCTGGAATCGCGGACGGGCCCGCTGGCTCGGCTGTTGCCGCTGTCGCCGCTGCAAGAGGGACTACTCGCCCACTCGGCGCGTTACAGCGACCAGGACGTGTACACGCTGACCGCCGTCGTGGACCTCGCAGGCAGACTCGACCCAGCTCGACTTCGGCGCGCCTTCCTCCATGTGGTGCGGCGTCACCCCAACCTGGCGGCGAGCTTTCATTTCGACTCTGTCGACGAACCCCTTCAGGCAATTCCCCGGACGGTCGAGATCGACTGGCGGTCTACCGACCTCTCGCACCTGACGGCATCCACGGCCGATGCTGCGGCGAATGAAGCCGGCCGGATCGCGGCGAGCCGCGTGTTCGACGTCGGCTCCGGCCCGCTACTGGCCGGACACGTTTTGTCGTTGCCCAGCAATCGAACGCGGCTGTTGCTGAACGCACATCACCTCGTGACCGACGGGTGGTCGACGCCGATCGTGCTGCGCGAACTGGTGCAGCTGTACAACGACGACGGTGCGCTTCCACCGCCGCCGGACTACGGCGACTACCTGGCGTGGCTTGCCGAACGCGATCGTGGTGAACAGCTGGACGCATGGCGTCGGCGACTGTCCGGGCTGACCGAACCGTCCTTGGTCGCGCACGGAGAGGCCACAGGTGAAGCCACGATCTCCCGGGAAGCTGCGTTACGCGACGGCGTGGGTGAGCAGCTCTCGACCTGTGCACGCGAGAACGGTCTGTCCGTCAACACCCTGGTGCAGGCAGCCTGGAGTGCGGTCGTGGCGGCGCTCGTCGGTCATCGCGACGTCGTATTCGGGACGACCGTGTCCGGTCGTCCCGCCGACCTTGCTTCGATCGAACAGATGGTGGGACTGTTCAGCAACACGGTTCCGGTTCGGCTGCAGTTGGACGACCGACCGCTCGCGGAGGTGCTGCGACGTAGTCAGAGCGAGCAATACGACCTCGGCGACGCCGAACATCTACCGCTGCCCGAGATATCAGCCTGCAGCGACGTGCCGAGCGGCACCGCATTGTTCGACACTCTCGTCGTGTTCGAGAACTACCCCAACCTCGTCGGCGACGATCCCGAGGAGCGGGAGGGGTATACCCGAATCGTCGACATCGGCAATCTCAGTCTCACTCAGTACCCACTGTCGTTGCTGGCTCCGCCGGGTGACCGATTCCGTCTCGTCGTCGATCACGACCCGACCGTCGTGGACAATGCCGTCGCGGCAGCGGTAGCCGAGGCGCTGCCGGCAATTCTCGAACAAATTCTGGTGGGACTCGGCGCTCCTGCGCACGAATTGATCCCGCAGTCGCTTCCGGTGCTACCGACTCGGGCACGCGGGCGGACTCTCCCGAGCCGTGTCGACCACACGACGTCGACGCCCGCGGTCTCGGCCGTGACGAAACTGCTGGCCGACGTGCTCGACACACCATTGGACGCCGACGACGACTTCTTCGAACGCGGCGGGCACTCTCTTGCAGCGATGCGCGCCGTCAGCGGACTGCGCAAGATCGGCGTCGTCGTGAGCGTGACGGACATCTTCGCCGCACGTACGCCGCGTGCCCTCGCCGCGAGGTCCGGTCAGGTGACCGAGGTAGAGGAACCGGTCGAGGAACTGTCCGTGGTCCCGGTCCTCTCGTCCGCTCAAGAGCGCCTCTGGATCGTGGCTCAGCTCGAAGAGCCGTCTCACACTCACGACGTCCCTGTTGTGCTCGAGCTGACCGGATCCGTCGATGTGGCAGCGCTCGGCCAGGCGTGGTCGGATGTGCTCGAGCATTGGAAGATCTTGCGCACGTGCTACCCGGCCACGCCCAGCGGAGAGCCGTCGGTGCGGGTAATCGATGCGGGCGACGCGCCGACGCTGTCGTGCGTCGTGACAGAGTTGCCGATGCAGGACGCCATTCGTGAGGTTCTCGACAGCCCCGAGTCGGTGTTCGACATTGCGAACGCCGCCCCGGTGCGCGCGGTTCATCTCGATGGAACCGATTGGGCAGCATTGATTCTGGTGGTGCACCACATCGCTATCGACGGTGCATCCGTTCCGATGGTGCTCGACGCGCTTGCCGTCGCCTACCGAGCACGAGCTGCCGGAAACCGGGTGCAGTGGTCGACACCGGGTCCCGATTTCGCCGAGTTCGCTGTCGCCGATCGCGCGCGCTCCCGCTCCGCAGACGTTCGCCGCGGATTGCAGTACTGGGTTTCGCAGTTGACGGCTCTGCCGACCGAGCTCGAGTTGCCGTTCGATCGGCCGCGCCCCCGGATCGCTACACACCGGGCGGTCGGAGCTTCTCGGGTGGTCCCCGCTGACGTGGCCGGTGGACTACGCGATGCAGCGATCACGCACGGCGTGAGCTCGCTGATGATCGTCGAAGCCGCTGTGGCGCTGACGTGGCAACGCTTCGGCGGCGGAGATGACGTTCCGCTCGGCACGACGGTGTCCGATCGAGAATCCTTCGGGAACGGGAAATTCCAGAACACCGTCGGATATCTGGTCAACACCGTGGTGCATCGAATCGACCTGTCCGGGAACCCAACTGTGTCACAGGTCCTGGACAGAGTGCGGGCGGCGAGCCTGGGGGCGCTCGAGCACAGCGGTGTTCCCTTCGATCGAGTGGTCGACGCGCTCGCACCCGACCGTGCGCAAGGACGTCATCCACTGTTTCAGACTCTTGTCGGTCACGAATTCGTCGGTGAGCCCATCGAACTGGGCGAGGCGCGCGCTGTACCGGTCGAACCCGTCGACCCACCCGCACGCATGGATCTCGTGGTGTGGTTGCGAGAGAACGGATCTCGGCCCGAGATCCGCGTCGGGGGTGCAGCCGATCTGTTCGACATTGCTACTATCGAACATCTGCTCGACGAACTGTTCCTAGTCCTCGGCCACGTAATTTCTGGGCCCGATTCCACCATCGATCGCATCGGTGCACGGGTCGCCCATTCGGACGCACGCCGCGGCAACAGGCCGCAGTCGGTGATCGCGCGATTCACCGAGCAGGTGCGCGACCGCCAGCACGAGGCTGCGATCGTCCACGACGACGTGACCATCAACTATGGCGATGCCGGCTCGATGGTGGATCGGCTTGCCCGCGAGCTACTTTCGTCCGGAGTGCGCGCCGGATCGGTGGTCGGGGTAGCAGTCGGCCGCGATCACCACCTTCCGGTTGCGCTTTTGGCGGTCCTTCGTCTCGGGGCTGCCTACCTGCCGCTCGACGTCGACTACCCTCGTGAGCGACTGCAATACATGATCGATGACGCCGACCCGGTCTGCGTCCTGGTCACTGCCGGAACGGTCGATGCGGTGTCCTGGATCGGAACAGCGCTCGTGCGCGCAGATTCCGCCGGTGACCCGGGTGACGGTGCGTTGCCGCCGATCCGCGCTGCCGGTGATGAGCTGGCGTACATCATTCACACCTCGGGGACGACCGGGCAACCCAAGGGCGTCATGGTCACGACGGCGAACCTCGCAGCATTCGCGGCGGCAGTCGAGGAGCAGGGTTGGGTGCGGCAGGAGGATCGGCTCGTCTCGGTGACCACTGTCTCGTTCGACATCGCCGTGTTGGAACTGCTGTGCCCGTTGACTGTCGGCGCGGCAGTTGTCGTCGCCCCGCGCGCCTCCGTCGTCGACCCGGCCGCATTGTCGGCGTTGATCTCTTCGTCCGAGGCGACGGTTCTCCAGGCGACTCCGTCGTTGTGGCGATTACTGGTCGGAGGCGGTTCCACCGCTGACCTCGGGTCGTTACGTGCCCTGGTGGGCGGTGAAGCGGTGCCGGCCGAACTGGCCGACAATCTGACCGGAGCATGCTCCGAGGTGTGGAATGTGTACGGTCCCACCGAGGTCACGGTGTGGGCCACGGCCGACACGCTCGTCCCGGGAGCGGACGTCACTATCGGCGCACCGTGGTCGGATGTGCGTGCCCGCGTTCTCGACCAACTGTTACGCGACGTTCCCGAGGGAGCTCACGGGGAGCTCTACCTGGGCGGAGCGCAGGTGGCGCGCGGATATCTGAACCGAGCTGCGCTGACGGCCGGACGTTTCGTTGCGGACCCCGATCATCCGGGCGAAAGGCTTTATCGCACTGGTGATCTCGTCCGACGCCGCGGTGGCCGCATCGAATATCTGCGACGTACCGACGATCAGGTGAAGGTCCGTGGGTTCCGTATCGAACTCGGCGAAGTCGACACTGCACTGCGGGCACTGCCGGGTGTGCTCGACGCTGCTGCCAAGGTTGCCCAGATCGACGACGGTTCTGCACGACTGTTCGGCTACGTCGTACTGGGCGACGGCGCAGTGCTCGATTCGGTGCGGATCCGCCGGAAACTCGCGGCCACAGTGCCCGATCAGTTCGTGCCGCAATCGATCACGGCGATCGATCGTCTACCGCGGACGCTGAACGGCAAACTGGACCGCGCCGCACTTCCCGAGCCGAAGGCGGTTGTGCAGGCCACCGAAGCCGCGCAGCGCGCTGCGACCCCGTTGTTCGACGACGTAATGGATTCTGCCGCCGAGGTTCTCGGCTTCGACGTCGACCCGAATTCCAGCTTCTTCGAGCTCGGCGGTGACAGTATCGCCGCGGTCCGCTTCGCGGCAGCGGCTGCCGGCCGAGAGGTGGCCTTCTCCGTGGCCGATGTGTTCGACGTGGGCAGTCTGTCCGAACTCGTCGAGAGGGCCACACGTGTGGCATCGGGTTCGACGGAACTCGATCGCACATCGGATCTGGTCGCTCTCGACGATGAGGCGCGCCGCACCCTCGACGCGGAGTACCCGGGATGGCAGCAGGTGGTACCGCTGACACCCCTGCAGCGCGGAATGTACTTCCAGGCGGTGTCGAGTGGGGTGCGCACGACCGACAACTACCACGTCCAGCACCGGTTCGTGTTTGCCGACGTAATCGATCGTGCCGCGCTGGTCAGCGCCACCGATGCACTGTTGGAGCGATACCCCAACCTCGGTGCAGCGTTCAACCACACAGCATCAGCCGAGCCTGTATCGATCATCGGCAGGTCTACCGTGACCATCGCCGAAGCAGATGCCGAATCCGTGTCGGCAACCGACGCTCTCGCGGCGACGGAGTTCGCGCGCCCGTTCGCGCTCGATCGTGCACCGCTGCTGCGGATGCTGATCGTCACCGAGGGAGACGGGCCGCAGACGCTTGTGGTCACCCAACACCACATCTTGACCGACGCGTGGTCTCAATCGATCATGTTCGGTGAACTGTTCGTGCTCTACGGGGTGGCTCGCCTGAGCGCGGGCCTACACCCCGACGGAACGGATCTGTCCGCAGCGCTGGCTCGTGTTCTGGACCCGGCTGCCGATTTCACCGATCACCTCAGAGTTCTCGCCGGGCGGGACGCGGCCGTGTCCACCGAGAAGTGGGCCGGCTACCTCGCTGAGCTTCCCGAGCCGACTTTGCTTGCGCCGGAGCCGGATCGACAGACGATGTCGCTGCCGAATCGGATCACGCGCACAGTCGAGTCGACGATCGTCGAGGCCGTGACCACACAGGCGGCGGAGTACGGTGTCACCGTCGGCACCGTGGTCGCGCTGGCGTGGGGTCTGACGTTGCGCCGTGCCACGGGCTCGGACGACGTCGTCTTCGGATCGACGGTGTCCGGTCGGGACCCGTCGGTGCCGTCCATCGACCGGATGGTCGGTCTGACGCTCAACACCGTTCCAGTTCGGGTGCGTGCCGCTCCTGGACTGCTGATACCAGATACGTTGTCGCAGATGCTCTCGGAGCAGGGCGCGTTGATCGAGCATCAGTACCTAGGACTGGGTGAGATTTCACGAGCCGCCGGATTCGCGACGTTGTTCGATACTTTGCTCGTGTTCCGCAACATCGGTGGTGACGCAGCCCGGTTCGGGGTGTTCGAGCGAGTAGGAATCACTGCGGCAGAGGCCACCGACGCGACCCACTACGCCGTCACCGTCGATGTCGACCCGCGCAGTCGGAGTGGCGGTTTCGAGGTGACGATCGAACATCGGCGTGATCTGGTCGACGACGAGGCCGCCGAATCGTTGCTATGCACGATGATCGACATGCTCGAGGGTATCACGGGAGTGAACTCGGCCGTTACGACGGTTGCCGATACCGGTCGATCTCGAACCGCGCTCGACCGGACGCCCTTGACCGCACCCCGGGTATCGGTGCCCGTGCCGGGCGAGCGCGGCGGCAGCATCGACGCGCTGTTGTCCGAGCGCGCTGCAGCAACGCCCGACACGCCCGCGTTGACGTGTGGAACACAGACACTCACAGCACGGGAGCTCGACGAGCGAGTGACGGCAATGGCTCGATATATCGGAGGTTCGGGTATCGGAGCCGGCGATGTCGTCGCACTGATGCTGCCGCGCATCGCCGATCACGTCGTCGCCATTTTCGCTGTGATGCGCACCGGGGCGGCGTATTTGCCGCTGGATCTGCAGAACCCACCGGAGCGTCTGCGAGAGATCGTGATCGACAGCGGAGCGTGTGCGGTCGTCACACTCGGCGGGGAGACCAGCGGTTCGAGCATCGTGGATCTCGATGGGATGACCGTGTTCGACCTTTCGGACTCTGGCTTTCGCGACGTGCTCGACGGACGTTCTCCTGCGCCGGACGTGCCCGCCGAGGGCCCCCGTCATGCCGATCAACTCGCCTACGTCATCTACACGTCGGGGTCGACCGGCAAGCCGAAGGGCGTACAGGTCGGCCACCGCGGACTGACTGCGATGTATCACAATCATCGTGACGAGATATTCGCTCCCACCGAAGAATCCGTCGACGGACGACAACTGCGAATCGCCCACACGGTGTCGTTCTCTTTCGACATGTCGTGGGAGGAACTGTTCTGGATGTTGGCAGGTCACCACGTGCACGTCATCGACGAGAACGCACGGGCGAACCCGCTCACACTGGTGCAGCACTACCGCACCGTCGGCATCGATGTCGTCAACGTGACGCCCACGTACGCCCGGGAATTGCTCGCAGCAGGTCTGTTGGACGACGATCATGGACCTGTACTGGTCATGCTGGGCGGTGAGGCGGTGCCACAGGAGTTGTGGACTCGGCTGCGTGAACAAGCCGGCGTCACCGGTTACGACCTGTACGGGCCGACCGAGTTCACGATCAACGCGATGGGATCGTCCGTCGAGGACAGTGCGAGTCCGTGTCTCGGCAGGCCGGTCCGCAATGCTGTTGCCCGCGTGCTCGATTCGGGTCTGCGCCCTGTCGCGATCGGGGCAGCGGGAGAGCTGTACATGTCCGGTGACGGAACGGCCCATGGCTACCTCGGCCGAACCGGCCAGAGCAGCGCTGTATTCGTGGCCGATCCATTCGGGTCGGGGGAGCGGATGTACCGCACCGGTGATCTAGTACGGTACGGGCGCGGCGGCCGACTCGAATACCTCGGGCGCGCCGACCGGCAGGTGAAGATTCGCGGGATTCGTATCGAACTCGGCGAAGTCGAATCTGCACTCGAAAGCCTGGACGGGGTAACGCGGGCAGCCGCTACCGTTCGTTCCGATGGTCCGGTGAGCAGATTGATCGGATACGTCGTCGGTGACGTGACGGAGCTGGGTGACCTCCGGGCCTTGCTGCGGGATCATGTACCGCCGCAGCTCATTCCGGCGCAGATCGTCGTCGTCGACTCGATTCCATTGACTGTCAACGGCAAGCTCGATCGGACTGCGCTGCCCGAACCCCCCAGCCGCGACGCAACGGCGACACTGCACACCGACACCGAGCACGCAGTGGCGGCGGTGTACAGCGAAGTGCTCGGCCTCCGTGACGTGGGCGCAGACGACGGATTCGCCGACTGCGGCGGAGATTCCCTCGCCGCGATGCGTTTGGTCTCACGGCTCGAACGTGAGACCGGGGTTCGATTGGAGGTATCGGAGCTGCTGCGCCGTCAAACGGTGCGCTCGGTGGCGGACTACACGGACCGTCACCGTGAGGGGAGAACGACCTCTCGGACTGATGTAATCGAATGGGGGCGCGAACGCAGCGGGTCACCCGTGTTCTGCGTCCATCCCGCCGGGGGGTACGCGTTCCAGTTCGCGCCTTTGGCGACGATGCTCGAGCGGCCTGTCGTCGGGCTGCAGCTGCCCGACGATCACCGTCCGACATCGTTCGACGGACTCGTCGAGCTCTACCTGCAGGCCGTTCGCCGCATCCAGCCGCACGGGCCTTACCGTCTGCTCGGGTACTCGTTCGGGGGCACTGTCGCCCACGCGATGGCTGCACTACTGACTGCGGACGGTGAGTCTGTGTCGTTCGTCGGTGTGGTCGACTCGGCACCGCTCGGCGACGACATCGAGTGTGAGGAACAAGACCCACAGAACCGCGGGCCGCGTGAGGTGCCTGCAGAGTTCGTCGACGCTGTCGAACGCAATATCGCCTATACCGCATCGTTGCTCCGAACGGCTACTGCGCCGAAGTATTCCGGCACAGTGACGCTGTTCGAAGCGCAACGACACAAGCCTGTTCGTGGATTCGCCGAGCGTTGGGCTCGAATTCACGACGCGGAACTCGTTGTCCATCAGTTGGACTTCGATCACGACGGGGTGGTGACGGCAGCGGGGTGGGAGCAGATCGTGCCCTGCTTGCCCGACTGAACCGCCATGTCACCCATCACCACCCGACGGCGGAGCGCCGTTCGGACTGAACCGAAAAACGAT
Source organism: Rhodococcus sp. 14-2483-1-2 (assembly GCF_002259405.1). Lineage (GTDB taxonomy): Bacteria > Actinomycetota > Actinomycetes > Mycobacteriales > Mycobacteriaceae > Rhodococcoides. The sequence continues at coordinate 68,374 of NZ_NPFW01000021.1, forward strand.
AATCCCGAAAGGATTTAGCAGTGTCCAATCCCGCAGTGTCCAATTTCAAGCCTCGACGACGAGGGATTCGCCTCCTCGCCAGTGTGTCGGTAGCGTTGATCGCCCTCGGTCTGACCTCGTGCAGTACCAGCTCGGACGGTGACGATGGTGCCCCGGCCGGTGAGTCGACGACCAGTGAGACCCGTGTGATCTCCACCGACAGGGGCGATGTGACGGTGCCGGCCGATCCGCAGAGGATTGCGGTTCTCTCTGCCGGCTTCGCCGGATATCTGTACACGCTCGACGCGCCCATCGCCATTACCGACACCCGGCTACTGGGAGTGACGAACCTCGACGGAGGGTTCCCTCCGCAGTGGGCCGAGAAGGCGAAGGCGCAGGGAACGAAAGAACTGCCCGCGGGCGAAGCGCTGAACATCGAGGCCATTGCTCAGGCCGACCCGGATCTGATCATCGGTGGCGGGCAGGGTTATTCCGCAGTACTAGCAAACGACGCGTACGATCAGTTGGCCGCGATCGCGCCCACCGTACTGATCCCGTCCTCGGTCAACACCTGGCAGGGTGAGCTGGAAGCAGTCGCAGACGCCGCCGGCGAAGCAGACAAGGTCGACGGTCTACTGCAGGCGTACGAGGACAAGGTCGCCCAGGTCAGCGATGCCATCACCGTCCCCGGTTCCCCCGTCGCGTACCTGTTGTCGCTCAGTACAAACGAGCCGTCATTCATTCCGCAGACCGCTGCGCTTCCGACGTTGTTGTCGGAGGTCGGCTTCGAGGCGGACGACATCATCACCAAAGCAGGCAACCCGGAGCTGTACGGTTCGGGTGACTCGTTCATCGTCAGCCCCGAGTTGCTCGGATCCGTTGCCACTGCGCCGGTGATGTTCGTCGTTCCGGTGGCAGGACGCACTCTCGACGAGTTGAAGCAGGATCCCGCATACGCGGGGCTTCCCGCGTTCTCGGACAACAAGGTCTACGAGCTGCCCGCGACGAGTTACCGTCCCGATTACGACGGAGTCATGTCAACCCTGGACACGATTCAGCAGACGTTCGCCTCGTAGCCGAACCGCGAAAACCTCGGAAGGGGGTCGGCGGCATAAGTTGCCGACCCCCGAATCGTAACTTCACAGAAAGGTCCCACCATGCTCACCCGCGAAATCGTCATCGGTGATATCGCCGCAGCCTTGAGTCGGTCACCGGATTCGATCGGTGACGACCTCGACTTGGCGGACGAGGGTTTGGATTCGATCCGGATCATGGACCTTGTGGAACGATGGCGTTCCGCAGGTGCTGCGGACGTCGACTTCCCGACGTTGGCGGCCGACCCCACCGTCGGGCACTGGGTTGCCGTCGCGCTCGGCGAATACTGAACCAGACCAAGGAAAGAGGGAATTTCGATGGCGGGGACTGTCCGCGAGGTACAAGTGTTTCCCATCTGTCTTCGTGAGCTCGACGTGCTCCGCGTAGAAGACGTGACTCCTGGGATGCGAAGAGTCGTCGTCGGCGGCCCGTCGATGGACCGGCACGTACGCGACGGAGTCGCGTTACCTCCAGTGCGCACAACCGGTTTCGACGACGACGTGAAGGTCTTGCCCGTCGATCCCAGCACCGGAACCCTGCCGTTTCCGGTGCCGACGAATCTCGACGACGGCACAGTCGATTGGCCCGCCGGGTCGTTCCCGTACGGGCGAACCTATACCGTGCGTAGGTTCGACGAAGACAAGCGCGAGCTGGTCCTCGACTTCGCGGCCCACGAGGGCGGTCTCGCGGCCACCTGGTCGCGCACTGTGCAACCGGGTGAAAAAGTTCTGATCGCCGGACCCAAACACTCTGCGAGTTTGCCGCGTGATGTGGACTGGATCCTGATTGCGGGGGACGAGACTGCGTTGCCCGCCATCGCCCATTGTCTGGAGAAGCTGCCTGCCGATCTGCCGGCCACCGTAGTCGTCGAGGTGGCCGAACCTTCGCACCACCAGGAGTTGACGTCAGCTGCTGCCGTGGACATCACATGGCTGTATCGCTCCGAAAACGGTGGTGATTCGAGGATTGTGGAGGCCGTGCAAGCCGCGCAGTGGCGTACCGGTCAGCCTTACGTGTGGGTGGCCGGCGAGGCGCTGACCATCAAGCCGCTTCGTCGATGGGCCAAGCAGGACAAGAAGATCGACAAGCAATTCGTCGAAATCGCGGGATACTGGCGCAGGCGCGAGGAGAGAGCAGCCGCGCCTGCCCTCGTCGAGGTGGATTCCGGTTCGCGTCTGCACGAGATGTCGGAGTTGCTGCCTCCGTTGGCAATCAGGGCAGCTGTCACCGTCGGAATTTTCGCTGCCGTCGACGGTGTTGCCGACACGGTCGATGCGATTGCCGCGGAGTGCAACACCGATGCGGGTGCCACCGCCAAGTTGCTGCGTCACCTGGTTCTGCTTGACCTGCTCGCGACCGACGGCGACAGATTCACACTGACCGAGATGGGGTCGATTCTCGCCGATCCGGATACGTTCACGAGTCAGGCGCTGCATCACGACAAGATCCACACCCAGCTGGAAATGTCGTTTTTGGGACTCACAGAAACCGTCAGGACCGGAAAACCGGCTCGGTCACACAGCTTCGCCGCCAAGTCCATCGAACCGGGTTTCGTCGCCGACTTCCACGAAGAAGCCGCATTCGGCGCGCTCTACCGCGCGCCTGCGCTTCCGGACGCGATCGATCTCGACGGAGTAGCCACAGTCGCGGTGTACGGCGAGGCTGCTGGAGTGTATGCCGACACCTTGGCTCGCATGCGCCCAGATATCGCGATCACGCTGGTCGGGCTTCCTGCCACGAATCAGCGAAACTTGGTGGACGTCGCCCAGGCGCGGCTCAGCGCAGTGCATTGGATCGACGCGAGCGAGTTCGCTCCGTTGCACACTCCCGTTGACCTTGCGATTGCTGTCGATCTGGTCGATGTGTACCCGGATGCCGATGCGCGCCTGCTACTTTCGTCGCTCGCAGCATCGGCCCGTCGAGTGGTCGTAGTGAACGACCTACTCGATCCGGCGACCAACGACGAACACGACAGTGAGGACGACATACTTCGATTGTGTTTGTACGGATCCGGACGTAGAACCGAAACCGAACTGCGCGAACTGATCACTGCTGCAGCGGGAGTCGACGCATGCGTCCGCAGCCTGGGTTGGGGATCGACAGCAGTCGAATTCCAAGGTTCCGCATAGTTGTTCGTCGCACTCGCACCGGCGGATGACGATCGTGCGCGCCAGTGCTGTCGCCCCCCGCGTGGCGGGTGGTACCACACGTGAGGTCGAGTGCTCTCGACTTTCCCACCCCAGCTACTCGGAGGAGACGATATCCAAGCTGCGGATTGCGAAACTACTGACGGACAAGAGCTTGGAAAATTACTTCTCGCAAGTCTTATTCGGTGCTGCGTGTTGGCAGCGTATTGTCGACTCGACGCCGGGGTTGAAGGCAGTCCGTAGGAGCTCATCACTTTGAAGCGCGGTGGAGTCGAAAGTTCACGGCGGTCCGTTTGGACGATGCCGAATCCTAGGGGACGCCGATGGACGGTGAGCGGGTCGCTGAAGGCCATCTTTTACTCATCACTTTGTGGCAGATACAGATGGATTCACGCGGACGCCGATGGTCACTCGATTCGCCGAACACCCAGCTCAACGGGTCGATGATGGACGCGGGTGCATCCACCTGAATTGTTATCTCTCGTACAGCGGGTCCGGGGTTCGAATCCCTGATGGCGCACAACAGATGCCCTTGCCAGTGGAAACACTGGCAAGGGCATTTTTGTGGTGTTTTTCCGACCGTGACGTGGGTGTCGCAATCCACGGACACAGAATGCGGATCCGCACTTCGGACCGCATACTGGCTCGCGAGATGAGACTGCCTTTCGTCACCTTCGCCGTGTCCGTCCTTGTCGGGTCTTTCGTCCTGTCGGCCGCACCCGTCTCGGCGGCTCCCGGCGGTGCCGATTTCTACGGTGAGCCCGTCGTCGGCCTGGAGGCATACGCATCCGGGTCAATCGTGCGCCGAGAACCCGTGCCGCAGCTCGACCTTCTGGGCTCGCACACCGAGCGCATTCTGTACCGATCTGCCGATCCCCGTGATCGTGCGGTGGCGGTGTCGGGACTTCTGATTACACCAACCCCTGCGTGGAGGGGGCCCGGGCCCCGGCCCGTGATCGCTTATGCGCCCGGTAGTTACGGGATCGCCGACCGCTGCTCCGGTTCGTCCGAGCAAGGGTTGACGACCACGATGCCGGCGCTGCTGCCGTTGTTGGCGCAGGGATACCAGGTGGTCACGACGGATTACCAAGGGCTCGGAACCCCTGGCGAATACGAGTTTCTGGGCCGGGTTGCCAGCGCCCGCGCTTTGCTCGACGCGGCCCGGACGGCAGCAAGTGAAACCGACGCGCCCGTCGTGCTCTACGGATACTCGGCGGGCGGTGTTGCTTCGGCCGCCGCCGCAGAGCTCGCCTCCACCTACGCGCCCGACCTGGCCGTGGTCGGTGCCTTCGTCGGTGCTGCACCGACCGATCCTGTGCTGCGCGTCGACGGCCAGGACGGCTCCGAGTCCGCCGCGACGATGCTGTACACGATCGGCGGCCTGATCGGCGCTCACCCCGACCTGTCCGAACAGATTCGGGCACTGTTCAACGATCGCGGGCGGGCAGCTCTCGATGCGGCACAAAATTTCTGCACGGTCGACGCTCTCACCTACGGACCGTTGCGGTCCGAGGACCTGACTGCTGACGGCTCTTCCCTGGGAGCACTCATGACGGGGCCCGTGCTGGGTCCGCTGACGGAGCAGAACACTATCGGGTTCACCGCGCCCGCCGTTCCCGTGATGATCGTGCACGGCCTCCACGACACCTCCGTCGAGATCGCGCAGAGCCGTCTCCTGGCGCAGCGCTGGCGCGCCGCCGAAGGTACCGACATCACCGTTCGGGAGTTCGACTTCGGAACCGATCTCGTTCCCGCAGTCGACCATACGGCCACCAACATCGCTGCCTACCCCGAGTTGCTCGAGTGGATTGCCAGGCTCGTCACCGGAGTCTGACTCGGAGAACGCTCCCACGACGGTCCCCTGCATTCGACTGTTACAGACTCCACGAACAATTGCTACGGATGCTGGACGCAACGAACACGGTGCGAAGACATCGGCAGGCGAAATTGGGAGCGTGAAACTTTCGAGAATTACTCGTGGGAGCGTCCGAGTGGCTGTGGTCGGTTCGGTTGTCGCGGCTGGTCTGACGTCGGGCGTAGCCCAGGCCGAGCCCGAATGGTCACCAGCCCCGACTCCTCGGGTCGACATGAAACCCTGCAACGACGTGATCCTGGACTTCGATTCGAAGATCGACGCACGCGGCGGAGGATCTGCGGCTCGAGAGTTGGAATGCGCAACCATCGAAGTGCCGATGGATTACGCCGTGCCCGACGGGCGAAAGATCGAATTCACGTTTTCTCGACTCCGTGCAGCGGACCCGGAAAAACGGCGAGGCGTGTTGATGACGCATCAAGGTGGACCCGGGCAGGGTTCCATCACGTATCCATTGGAGTTGGCCAACCGTCCGATACGGGAAGCGGTCCGTGAGTACGACATCGTCAGTTTCGACTACCGAGGCACTGGTGCCAGTACACCGTTGAACTGTCCGCCGACATCTGTTCCGTACCCCACAGTGACCGGTACCCAAAAGGTGGACTTCGATGCCGGCTTCGACTGGACGTCCCAGGCCAACAAGGCACTGGTCGAATGCGAGCCGGAGTATGTGCGTCAGATCACCACACCGAACATCGCCCGCGACGTCGATCGTGTTCGTGAGGCCCTCGGTGAAGAGCAGATGGCGTATTACGGCGTGTCCTACGGAACCGTCGTAGGTATGACATATCGAGCGATGTTCGACGACAAAGTCTCGCGAATGTGGCTGGATTCGATCCTGGATCCGGAGTTTCGCGACGGCTCCGACTACGTGTCCCAAGATGCGCTCAGCCGCGCATCCAATCGAAGACTCTTTGCGTACCTCGCGCAGAATCAACGGTTCTACAACCTCGGGGACACCGAGGAATCGACCCGCGCTTCGGTCGAGAAGATCGTCGACGACGCGGAATCGAGGTACAAGAGCGGAGACACCGTTCTGATGCGCAACGACATACTCTCGCTGCTGCTCGACCAGCCTGCGATGGCGGCGCGGTCTTTGCTGACGTTGCGAGACGGACAACTGCCGTCGAAACTGATTCCTGTAGAGGGAGAAAGCAATCCTCTGTTCTCGGATGACAAGATCGATTCGAAACTGTCCGGCTCGAACGAGTCGTACACTCCTGTCTTCTGTGCATTGGCCGAGGGTGGTCGTGATGCGGACGACGTGTGGAATCGATACATGGAGTGGCGTGCCGAGACACCTGCCGACAATCTGGTGATCGAGCGTGTGCCGTCCTCGATCTGCGCGGGTTGGCCGTTCTCGACAGACCGCCCGGATTGGTCCGCGGCGGGAAAGAGCAGTCCGCTTCAGATCGGAGCACACCGGTACGAATCGACAACGCCGTATGCCGGAGCCGAAAAAGCCAGAATTATCTTGAATGGCTCGTTGTTCACCACGAACGATGCTAGGCACAGTGCATCGATTTTCACCGAATGCGGTGCGAAAAGAATATCCGAATTTCTGCAGGGATCCGCTCCGTACGATTCCGAGTGCCTGGCGCGGGAGGAGAGCTAGTATGCGAACGTTCATGTTTCGGATCGTCACAGTAAGCGCGCTGGCAAGTGTTCTCGTAGGCGTGGTCGGGTGCTCTGCGAATCCGGGAGATTCAGACCCGCCGCCGACTGCCGAGGATATTTCGTACCTTGGAACGGGCACCTTCGACGGCTGTTCGGGTTCACTCGTCATCGACGATGGAATGTCCAAGGACGACAAGGCTTTGTTCTTGACCAACGGGCATTGTTCGCTCGACGACAGCGTGCTCGGGAGGGCAAATATCGACAAGCCTTTGCAGGAATCGGTCAATCTATCGGATGCGGAAGGCGCAGGTATCGCCGCCGTGCAAATCGAGAAGCGCGTCTATTGGACGATGACCGAGACGGACGTGGCACTCCTCCAGTTGAGTAAGACCTACGGTGAGATCGATGCGGATTTCGGTATCCGGGGGCGCATGTTGGATCCCGAGCCAGCTAGGGTCGGCCAAGAGATCGAGGTGGTGGCGGCGGCTGTCGGAACGTCGGTCCAATGCTCGGTGGCGCGAGTGGTCCCCACCGTGATGGAGGTCGGGCTCCAAACGAGAGACGTCATGTCCTACTCACCGGAATGCTCCTCGCAGCCTGGCGCGTCCGGTGCGGCTGTGATAGATCGGAAGACCAACAAGATAATGGGAATCAACAACTCGCACAACACTTCCGGTGGTCAGTGTCTCATCGACGAACCCTGTGAGGTAGACCGAGATGGCAAGATCACGGTAGTGGCGGGCGCAAGTTATGCGCCACCGGTCGCGGCGTTGGCGACTTGCTTGAAGGCCGGGAAGCTCGACCTTGCAGCACGTGACTGTCTGCTGCCCAAACCGTAGTCGGCCACCACGGGATCGGACGTCGCGGTCTTCGATCTCGGGCCCTGGTCCGGTCCGTCTGTACGGTGCAGGCATGGACGGATTCGGAGTAGGCGACGGAGTCACACCGCTGAGCGGGCCCATGGCAGGTATGTACGGAACCGTGGTCTGGTTCTACGAGGAGAAGCAGCAGTTGCTCGTCCGCTTCGGCGCGTCGCAGCAGATGTACTACGCGGCGGAGGAGCTGAAGAGTTGGGGAGAGTAGTCGCCTGCTCGAACTCGCATCGGAATAATTGAATCTTCTCTGATGCTGTTGCAAGCGACCATCCCGACTCGAAAGGTCCCACCATGCATCTGGGCGTCGACAGCTTTGTCTCTTCCGTGACCGATCCGACCGACGGCCGGGTGATCGCTCCCGAGGAGCGAATGGGTCACCTGCTGGAGGAGATCGCCCTCGCGGATCAGGTCGGGCTCTATTCGTTCGGCATCGGCGAGCATCACCGCAGTGAGTACTACGACTCGGCTCCGTCGATTATTCTGGCCGCGGCAGCCGCGCGCACCGAGAACATTCGACTCGGCAGCGCAGTCAAGGTACTCAGCGCCGACGATCCGGTCCGGGTCTTCCAGGAGTTCGCCACTCTCGACCTGATCTCCAAGGGCCGGATCGACCTGGTCGTGGGACGCGGATCCTTCACCGAGTCGTTCCCGCTGTTCGGACTCGATCTGGCCGATTACGACTCGCTCTTCGCCGAGAAGCTCGACCTCCTGCTGCAGATTCGGGACAACGTCGAGGTGACCTGGTCCGGTCGGCACCGCCCGGCGCTGAACCGTCAGGGCATCTACCCACGTCCGCTGCAGGATCCGTTGCCGATCTGGGTCGGTGTCGGTGGGACTCCCGAATCCTTCGCTCGCGCAGGGCTTCTGGGGCTCCCACTGATGATCGCCATCATCGGAGGCGAACCGCGACAGTTCGCTCCGCTCGTCGATCTGTACCGGCGCGCCGGAGCCCAAGCGGGTCACCCTCCGGAGAAACTGAAGGTGGGTCTCCACGTGTTCGGCTTCGTCGCCGAGACCACACAGGCTGCGGCAGACACGATCTACCCCGGCTGGAACGAGATGTTCACCAAGATCTCTCGGGAGCGTGGATTCGCCCGACCGAGCAGGCAACAGTTCGACGCCACTTCCGGTCCGAACGGCGCGTTCTTCATGGGAGATCCGAAGACGGTGGCCGACAAGATTCTGCGAGTGAGCGAACAACTGGGCGGTGTGGACCGACTGTCGTTGCAGATGACAAATCCGCGGCTGGCCCACAGCGACCTTCTGCGCGGCATCGAACTACTCGGCACCGAAGTCGCACCTCTGGTTGCCCCGGCATAGCCGTTCCGACCCGAAGTGCCCGCAATCACGGTGGCCAAATGCCCTAGTGGGCCGTGGACGAAGCGTCGATCGTAGGAGACGACGCAGAACACCGTCTTCGGCCAACGGAGGAACGATGGACCACACGATCGCGGCAACCACATTCGACGGACCGCTCGCGGTCGTGGTCGACGGCTCGCCCACGGACAAGGGGGGTGGCCGAATGGGCGGCGCATTTCGCCGGGGCGGCCTCGACATCGGTGCGCCTCGTCCACGGTGCACCGAAAGACGAGTGGAGTGCGGCCGTCGCCGCCGAGCTGAACACCACCGACTTCCCGACGCGTCTGCGGCAGGAGGGTGAAGGCGTACTCGCTCGCGCTGTCGAGGTGGTGCACGGAGTCGATCCCCAGGTGGCGGTCGAATCGGAGGTATCGGAGCTGTCGGCTGCACGTATGGCCGAGGCGCTCTCCGCGGACGCGGCGATGCTCGTCGTCGGCGCGTGCCAGTCGGGTCCACTGCGCGACATCGTCTTCGGGTATTCGCCGACGGCAATCGTCAACGCCGCGACCTGCCCGGTGCTGGTGTGGCACGAGCGTCGCGACTCGGGATCCGAACCGGCACCCGTCGCGGTGGGGGTCGATGGATCAGAGCCGTCGAAGCGCGCACTGTCCGCAGCATTCGAGCTTGCGAGCATCCTGAATGCAGAGCTGCTCGCCGTCCACGTGGGTGCCGTGCACGAGACCGACCAACTCGACTACGGCACCTCCGTCGACTGGCAGCACCTTCGTGAGGCGGAACGACAGTGGTTGCAGGCCAACGTCGACGCCTACCGAGACAAGTATCCGTCGGTGCCGGTTCGGGCAGTGTCCGTCGGTGCCTCTGCGGCACACGAACTTCGGTCGATCTCCGCTACGTCTCAGGTGTTGGTCGTGGGTAGCCGTGGCCGAAATCGCTTCACCGCAGCGATATTGGGGTCAGTGAGCCAGAACTTGGTGCATCACGCCGAATGTCCGGTGCTCGTGGTGCACTGACGGCGTCACCTAGTTCGAGGCCCATTCCATTTCGTCGACGCCTGCGACAGGCGTCAGAAGGGAACGGATCTCACCGGCGTACATGGTGCGTTTGATCTCGCCCAGAACGTCGCCACGAGTTCCGGCCAAGTCGCCTGCGCGGGCGACGGCGTCGTCGAGCAGTGAATCGGCGGCCGATACGGCATCGACCAAACCGAGTGCCATGGCGTCGCCTCCGCCGTAGCGGCGGCCGGTGGTGAGCGCCTCGTGGAAGGCGTGCGGTGCCAGCCTCGCTCGCACCATGTCGACGGTTCCCGGGCTGTAGGTCGCGCCGATGTTGACACCGGGGAAGCAGAGGAAGCCGCGATCGGACCGCATGATTCGGTGGTCGTGCGCCATCACGAAGAATGCGGCACCACCGAACGTGTGTCCCTGCATGGCCGCGACCGTCTGCATCGGAAGTGTCAGAAAGCGCACCAACATCTCTTGCACTGTGCCGATGAACCGGTTGATCTGGTCGAGGTTCTCGGCACCCCACGACAGGTCCACTCCGGTGGAGAAGTACTTGCCCGTCGCTGTCGTGACGAGCGCAGCAGCGCCGGAACTGGCCTCGACCTCGTCGAGCAGGGTGTTTATCTCGGCAACCCAATCCGGGCTGATGCGATTCTCGGTGTCGTCGACACCTCGACTTCCGAGGTTCAGGACGAAGACATCGGCAACGCGTTCGAGGTATGGCATATCCCGAACGTACCCACATCTTGTTGTTCTCACTCACAACGCCGAGGGTTCGTCGGTGGTTACGAAGACGCGGTAGCCGACTCTCGACGAATGAGTTCGCGGTGACCGTAGGTGGCACCGAGGATGTCCTCGCGATCTGCCACTGAGGAGCCGACCGCGCCTGCCACCGTGCCCAGCGAAGCGGCAAGCCATGCCAGGGCGAAGTAGTCGCCGAGAGTCGCGTCGCGACCGATCTGCGTTGTCAGGAAGTCCGGTGAAATGACCACTGCTGCCGAGAACAGCACGACCGCGAACAGCAGCGCATACATGCAGAGCGCACCGGTCAGAACCGTTCCGAGGGTGGCTGCGTTGTACATCCAGCGATCGATCGTCGAGCTTCGGAACGAGCGTTTTTCCCACAACCCATTGGGGAAGATGACCCACACCGTCATGGCCATCACCGCGGTGACGCCGATCATCGCCAGTCGTCCGAGGCTCATCGACGCTGCCATCTGCCAGATGCTCGCGTAGAACACGCCGAAGGCGGACGCCGCGCTCGCGGCAGCAAGCGCACCCGACAAAGTGGGAACCAATCTCCACGGACGATTACACCGAATCATCCCTGATACCAACCTGGTTCGGCCGAACATGCTCGACGTCAGCAGAACTTCGGCACCTTCCCCGGAATCGCTCGGAGCCCAGCGAGACCGAGAGTATCTTCGCGGCTGCCGAGAGGGGTCGTCGGCTTCGATCAACTCGTGCAACACCGCGAGAGCGGCGGTGACGGCGCGTCGCCGGACCGCAAGCGTTCCGAATGAGGGCACATACAGCGCGCCTGTCGTGCCACCGCGAATCTCGGCGATCACCGGGCGCGACCCGAGACGGCGAGGTACCTCCGACACACACAACACGATGTCGTAGTTGTCGGTGGCTTGCACCGATGCCAGCCACTGACCGAGTGGGGCGGCACCGGTCGCGGTGGGTGGGAGCGGAACCGACGCTCCGGACACCCGTAGTTCCCGCCGGTGCCCGTCGATCATCGCGTGGTCGGGCAACTTCTCGATGATGGCGGACGCGACGTTCGACGCGAAGCCGTCATCACTGACCACGCCTACCGAGAGCGGTGAATCGTCTGCGTCGGTGGTGTCGTGGTGGCCGGTGTTGTCTCGGCCCGCAGAGGCCGATCGATCGAAGTGCATCTCGATCGCTTACCCGATGACGCTCGGTGCACACCACTCGTCTGTCGCGGAACGAGGTTTGTCGTCGTGCAGACCGGGTAGCGCATTCGATAAGTCGATGCAGTCCAGCGAGAGGAAGTTCGATGCCGGCGAAGAAGAACGAAACCGGGGACCAGCCGCAACTGAAGGATCAGGCCCTGAACGAGAAGCTTCGAGAAGAGGGCAACTCGAAGGAGAAGGCTGCTCGAATCTCGAACGCGGCCGCGAAGGAGGGCAGGGATCAGATCGGTGAGAAGGGAGGGAAGTCCGGATCCTACGAGGACTGGACCGTGGACGAATTGACCGACAGGGCCAAAGAACTGGGCCTCGAGGGTTACTCGAAACTGAAGAAGGAGGAGCTCATCGACGCGCTCCGACACCATTGATTCACTGCGGGCGCAGCGACGAATAGTACTCCTGCTGGGATGGGTAGTAGTCGTCGAAACTCGGGAGTGGGTCGCCGTTTCCGGCCGCGACAAACATGTCCAGGTAGTACTCCCACCCCGGTCCGATCTCTCCCAGACCGTCCGTGCTCGCGCAGCGGTGTACGAGCACGAGAACGGTCCCATGGCCTCGCTCGGTCAGACGGACCTCGAGAGGCCACTGGCCCTCGCCGGTCATCCGCACTGCCAGGAGGCCCGGCGGCTCACACGCGTCGATGATCATGTCCGACGCGGGCGCATCCTCCTCGAATGCCATCGTGACGCGAACGGTGTTGTGCGAGATCCGCTCCCACGGACCGAACCACAGTGCCGTCCGGGACGATTCGGTGAGGCGTGCCCATACGTCCTCACGTGGTGCCGAGATGGTTCTGCTCAATTCGAGGGCGAAGCCGGTGTCGGTGGTTCTCAGTGTGCCCAGGGGAGTCGGTGCCATCGAGTGATTATGCATCTCGGTCAGCTCCGGGCGTAGAGCTTCTCCACCAGGCCGAGGGTCCACAGCGCGGTCAGTGGTCCACCGTCGTTGGTGAACTTGTCGGTCCGCACGATGCGGTCGTCTCTCACGGCAGGCAGGCCACTCCAGATCGGATTGGCGTTCATGGCCTGCAGGTCCTGCTCCGAGGTGATCGAGGCAATCATGGCCACTGCGTCGGATGCGGCAGTAACGTTCTCCGGGCCGTACTCGATTTCGGGGTCAGCGTCGTTCCAGGCGGAAGCGAAGCGGGCTCCCACGTCTTCGAGCACGATGGAGGTCACCCGGTCGCGTCCTATCGAGATCCCACCTTCCTCGGACGTACTGATCGGCAGGACCGCGGTGTTCGCGATCGCGTCGGCATACTGCAACGTGAGCTCGTCGACGCGAGAGGTGTACTCGCTCAGTATCGTTTCCACCTCGTCCCGAAGATTCAGTGCCGCGCCGATCGTTGTGACGTCCTGCTGCCAGCTGACTCCGGTGCCGGTGGAGCCCACCGGCAGTACCGGCGCAATTTCACTGAGCTGGTCGTATATCTCCTCGACTACTTCGTCGCGACCGATGATCAAGTCCGGTTCCACTCGGGCAATTGCTTCGAGATCGACCGTGTTTCGGGGGTAGAGCTCTGGCACTCCGTCTGCAAGCAGCATCCTGGTGGGCTCGGTCAGTGGACCGGGAATTTCCGGCGGAGCCTCGGTTTCCACCGGAATCCCGACGATGGGCAAGTCGAACGCCAGGGCGATGTCCAGGTCGCGTCGTCCGTCGATGACGACGACCGACTCGATTCGATCCGGTACCTCGACGGTGCCGAACTGCGTGGTGGCCGAATGGGTCGCGGAGTTCGTGGCCGCCCGTTCGGTGTCGACACCACAAGCCGAGAGCAGAGATGCAACCAGGAACGCGCCGAGGGCGACGGACAAGTGGGGGACTGTCTTCACGACTTAAGTAAACCAAACCTAAGTCGATTGTGAAGAACTGGTCATTCGTCGAACTCGATGCGGACCGAGACCGGGTCGGTCTGGAGCGCTCGGAAGCCGGCTCCGATGATGCGTCCGAGGAGGGGATTGCCGGAGAACGACCTCGCTCTGACGACGACGTCGTCGTCGGGTACGAATGTGGCTGTGCCGCTGCGCCACTGGTTGCCCACTCGAATCCGGATTCCCGGTATGTCCGCGATATTGGCACCCCAACCGGACCTGGTGCCGTGCTGCGATACCAGCCACGCACCGGAATCGTCGAATGCCGCCGACACCGGCACGCGACGGGCGAGCCCGGTCTTGCGTCCCACGGTCTCGAGGTCGGTCACCAGGGAGGTCGTCACTCCCAGGGACGTCAATCCGTTCACGATGGGATTGGCGAGGTACTTCCCGATCAAGCGCTCGCGGCGGAACTTCGTCACGGCAGCAGATGTGTCCGCCCGAGCGGCACCTCGGCGGTTGCGAAACGCGTCCCAGCCGTTGCGCTGCATCATCGTGGCGGCAGTCTTCCACGCCGGGCGGCTGGAATTCGGCTGCCGTCCAGCGCCGATGAGCTGCAATTGGTCGGTGTGCCACTGCAGATCGAGTGCGCCGTTGATCTGTTTGAACGCGCTGGACTTCGACGGGACGCGAAGACCCACGCGCGGCGACTCGACCCGGTCCAGCGTGCCGTCGACCAGAGAGTTCGCGACGGCAGGGGCGAGGGCAGTCGGACGGCCGAGGCCGACCATGTCGCACTCACCCGACTGCACTGCCGCATTCATCACCGAGCGGGTGCGGAAGCCGCCGGTGACCGCCAGCGGCACGGTTCCTGCCGCGTCGCGCACCGTCCGCGCGTACTCGAGGAAGTACGCCTCACGATCGCGGGTGCTCGCAGTGCCCATCATCGCGGGTGATTCGTAACTGCCACCGCTGATTTCGATGAGATCGATGGATTCTCGAACGAGATGCTCGACGGTGATGCGTGATTCTTCCTCGCTGAAGCCGCCGCGTTGGAAGTCCGCGGAATTGAGTTTGATTCCCACTGCGAAACTCGGGGACACCGCTGCTCTGATTGCGCGGACGACTTCGAGTACGAATCGCATCCGTCCGTCGAGGTCGCCGCCCCAGGCGTCGTCGCGTCGATTGGACAGCGGCGACAGGAACTGCGAAACCAGGTATCCGTGCGCCCCGTGGATCTGGACGCCGTCGAAACCGGCCGTCTCGGCCACGGCCGCTGCGGTGGCGAATCGGCCGATGATGTCGCGGATCTCGTTCTCGCTCAACGCCCGCGGTGCCGGAATTCCCGGGATGTTGGGGGCGACCGCGGACGGTGCAACGGGCTTGGTGCGGGTGACGATCGGGTTGGCCTGCCGGCCCGGGTGATTGAGCTGCATCCAGATGGGGGCACCGCCGTCGGACGTTGCTTTCGCCCAACGGGCCAGAGCGTCGCGGTCGCGGTCGTCCTCGATGACGACATTGCCCGGTTCGCCGAGGTGAGATCGGTCGATCATCACGTTGCCGGTCACCACCAGGCCGTAGCCGCCCGCGCCCCACTGGCGGTACAGCGTTTCGAGGCGGGAGTCCGGACCGTGCTCGGCGGTGGACAGTCCTTCGCTGAGAGCTGCCTTCATCACACGATTCGGCAAGATCTGCCCGCCGGCGAGGGTGAGCGGGCTGCTCAGGTCGATCACGTCGGTGTCAGGGGACATGGCGTTTCTCCGGTTCCTGGACTGCGGCTCAAGCTATGATGGACAACATAGATACAGAGGGACTGTAGATGTAACGAGGCGTCACGTCAATCATTGTGGTGTCCTCGGGAGGGGTTCGGATGGCGAATCGAAGCAATGCTCGGGACGACATGTTGCGCAGCGCCGCGCACCTGTTTCGTCGACGCGGCGTGGACGCCACCTCGCTGGCAGACGTCATCGATCATGCGGGCGCGCCGCGCGGGTCGATCTATCACCATTTTCCCCGCGGCAAACCTCAGTTGGTGGAAGAGGCGACCCGTACTGCGGGTGCCGCGATGAGCGCGATGATTTCGGCCGGCCTGGCTTCCGCCGGTCCGTCTGCGACCGTGCGGGCCATTCTGGAGGGATTCCGCAGCGAACTGCTGGCCACGGATTTCGTTGCGGGCTGTCCTGTCGCGCCGGCCGCGCTCGAGGGGCTGCATGCGCCGCAGGCCGTGGCCGCGGCAGGTGAGTCCTTCTCGTCCTGGGAGGACGTGATAGCGGCGTCTCTCTGGCAGCGCGGATTGACTCGCGAGCGGTCGTACGCGTTGGCGACATTCGCGATCGCCGCCATCGAAGGTGCGCTGATCATGGCCAAGGCGCAGCGCTCCACCACGGCGTTGGATCGGACCGAGGGGGAGTTGTCGGCCCTGCTCGAGGCGGTGCTGGAGGCGTCGGCCGGCCGCTGATGCCGGCCAGGATGGGGCGGCAGGTGTTGCTATAACTTCGAGTTACAGCTAACTTCCCTTCATGAACTATGCCAACCGTCATAGTGGAAGGGATTCCGATGTCGTCACCCACCACCTCCCGTCACCTGGCGGATGTGCCCCAATTCCGTCGGCGATACCTCGCGCTGATCGTGATCTGCGCAGCCGAGCTGCTCGTCGTGCTGGACAACACCGTCGTCAACGTCGCGCTGCCCTCGATGGGACTGCAGCTGCGTGCCGAGATGAGCGGATTGCAGTGGGTGGTCGACGCCTACACGCTGACGTTCGCTGGATTGCTGTTGGCGTTTGGTCACCTCGGCGATCGCTACGGTCGTAAGAAGATCATGGTCGTCGGATTGGCGGGTATTGCGGTGATGTCGGTCGGCGGCGCCGTCGCAGCCGATCTGGGCCAGGTGATCGCGGCCCGAGCGGCTATGGGAGTGTGTGCGGCCGCGGTGTTTCCGGCGACCCTTGCACTGATCATCAACATCTTCACCGACGCCAAGGAGCGAGCGCTGGCCATCGCGGCCTGGACGGCCATGGCCGGGTTCGCCATCGCCATCGGCCCGACGGCTGGTGGATTCCTGCTCGAGCACTTCTCGTGGCATTCGGTGTTCTGGATCAATGTTCCTGTGGCACTGCTCGTTCTGGTGGCTGCGCTGGCCTGCGTGCCGGAGTCCAAAGCAGAGCATGTCGGCAAGTACGACCCCCTGGGCATCGCGCTGTCGTTGGCGGGCATCACCGTGCTGGTCTGGGCGATCATCGAAGCGCCACACAACGGTTGGTTGTCTGCAACGAGCGTCGGAGCCTACCTGGCAGGATCGGCTGCCATCGTCGCTTTCGTCTGGTGGGAACTGCGAACACCGTCTCCGGTGCTGGATTTGAATCTGTTTCGGAACCGGCGATTCTCACTGCCCGCGTTGGCAATTGCCGTGGCGTACTTCAGTATGTTCGGCTTCCTGTTCATGATCACCCAGTATTTCCAGGGGGTGATGGAGTTGACCCCACTGGAGTTCGGCATTCACTCGCTGCCCTTCGCTGTATCCATCGCAATCGGTGCGCCGCTGGCGACGATCGTTGCGCAACGCATCGGAACCACTGCCGTGATCTTCTTCGGGCTGATCGTGATGAGCACCGGAATGTTCATCGCAGGGCAGGTGGAAGTCGAAACGCCCTATCTGGGGCCGGTTCTCGTCTCGATGATTCTGATGGGCCTCGGCTTGGCGATCGTGCAGGGCCCTGCCACCGAGTCGATCATGTCCTCGGTGACGCTCGACGAAGCAGGTGCGGGCTCGGCGGTGAACGACACCACGCGAGAGGTCGGCGGGACGCTCGGGGTAGCCGTGCTCGGGTCGATCGTCGCATCGATCTACACCGCTCAGGTGAGTCCGAAGATCGACGCGATACCCGACGCGATCATGGAGCCGTATCAGAAGGCATTCGCGCGCGAGACGGTCGTCAGCGTGATCGAGATCGTGAAAGCGCCGACCAACCCGATCTTCGCGACACAGAAGGCCGACCTGATCTACGCGATGAAAGCTGCTTGCCTGGAGGGCTTTCAGCTCGCGTCGTTCGTCACCGTCGGAGCCGCTGTGGCATGTGCGCTTGCCGTCGCGCTGTTCCTGCCGTGGCGACGACCCGAGGGAAACGGTGTGCTGCTCGCGTGGCGCGCTGAAGGGGACGGCGACAGGATCAGTTGAAGGGCGTGCCACCGGTGACCGCGATGGTCTCGCCGGTGTTGTAGCTCGATTCGTTCGATGCCAGGAAGACATACGCCGGTGCCAGCTCTGCGGGTTGTCCAGGTCGCCCCAGCGGGACGGTCTCGCCGAACTTCTCGTACTTCTCCGCCGGCATCGTCGCGGGGATGAGCGGTGTCCAAATCGGTCCCGGCGCAACAGCATTGACGCGAATTCCACGCTCTGCAAGGTCGCCGGCAAGGCCCTTGGTGAAGGCCACGATTCCTGCCTTGGTCGTGGCGTAATCCATCAATTCCGGAGAAGGGTTCGATGCCTGAATCGAGGTGGTGTTGATGATCGTCGATCCTGCGTCCATGATCTCTGCAGCGCGTTTCGAGATCCAGAACAAGGCGTACAGGTTGGTCTTGAGCACCCGATCGAACTGCTCGGTGGTGATGTCGGCTATCCCGCCCATCTGGGCCATCTGGAATGCGGCGTTGTTGACGACGATGTCGAGCCCACCGAGTACCTCGGATGCGGTGTCGACCAATTGCACACACTGCGACTCGTCGGTGAGATCGCAGGCGATGGCTCTGCCTGCGCGGCCCGCTCCCTCGATGAGGTCGACAGTGGTCTGCGCGTCAGGACCCTCGGATTCGAGGTGTGCGATGACAACGTCGGCACCCTCGCGCGCAAAGGCAAGTGCAACGGCTCGGCCGATACCCGAGTCGCCACCGGTGATGAGTGCTCTGCGGCCGTGCAGACGATCCGATCCACGGTAGGAATCCTCACCGTGGTCGGGAACGGTGACCATGTCACGGGTCAGTCCTGGGTGCTCGAGACGTCCTTGCTCGGCCCGGTCGGGCATCGGAAACGCGGTTCTCGGGTCGGACTTGCTGAACTGGTCGGACATTGTCGATCCTTGCCTCGGTGTGCGTGAAATGCTCCACGCGGCAAGTCGAACGAGCCGCTTCGGTTCAGTGGAGACGACTCACGGTGAACGTGCCGTCCGGGGTCGCTGTCCTCCTGGGGTTTGCCGAATCGTGCGGACCGCAAACCTCCACCGGTCATGCAGCGCGCGGATCTGCCCCGATGGTCGCCGCGCCCAATGCGTCGAGAACGAGGCGTGCGGGCCGCGTCGGAGCGTAGATCTCGAGCCGGCCTGCACTGCGGGCGGCGGCATCGACGATCACGCATGCTGCCCCCGAGTACATGAAGGCGACCGCTGACAAGTCCAGCAGCACAACCGTTTCGCCGCGCAGAGCGTCGTCGAGCGCCTGCGCGAGATCGGTACGAGCCCCCAGGTCGAGATCGCCCGACGCACGGACGACAGTCAGGCGAGGGGAGTAGAACTCTGTGCCGATGGAGTAATGAGCATTGCCGCGCTCGACGGGGGCGAGGTGAGAATCGAAGTGGTCGGTGACAGTCACGGTGCGAACCTCTCAGTTCGGATGGCCTAGCGACCGACGTGCACGGGGTGAAACCCGAGGGCTACAGGTTCCGGTGCATGCCGTGCGGTAATCCTGACAGTGCAACGTCACCGAACCGAAGCTTGACCATCACGGACCGATAGCTAGTCGGTAACGATAAGGTAACGGAAGATGAGATGCTGCTGAGTGGCGTTCAGGGCAGTGTGTGGCCTGCCGTTCGGAACAGGCGGTACCACTCCTGCCTGGTCAGGCGTAGGTCCGAACCGCCGGCAGCTTCGACGACTCGATCGGGACTCGTGGTGCCGAGCACGACCTGGATGTCGGCCGGGTGCCTGGTGATCCAGGCCGTTGCCACCGCTGACGGGGTGGATCCGTGTGCGCCGGCGATCTCGTCCAGTGCCACATTCAGTTCGGGGTAGTTCTCGCGGTCGCCCACGAACACGCCGGAGGGCGTACCGCTCTGGAACGGTGACCACGCCTGCAGGGTGATGCCGCGCGTTCGCGCGTAGTCCAGCAAGCCGTTGTCGCGGTCGATCGATTGATCCTCGGTGCCCATGTTGGCCGTCAGACCCGCCGCGATCAACGGCGAGTGCACGATGCTCAGCTGCACCTGATCGAACAGAATGGGTTGACTGACAGCAGTTTTCAGTAACTCGATCTGGCCGGGTGTGTGATTGGAGACGCCGAAGCCCAGGACTTTGCCCGACGCGTGCAGGTGATCGAACGCTGCTGCGACCTCCTCCGGCTCGACGAGGGTGTCCGGTCGGTGCAGTAGAAGCGTGTCCAGGTACTCGACGCCGAGGGCCTCGAGTGACGCCTCGACAGTGGTGACGATGTGTTCCTTGGAGAAGTCGAACCAGCCCTCCCGAATGCCGACCTTGCTCTGAATGCTGATGTGCTCGCGTTGCGACGAAGTCAGGGTGATCGCATCGCCGAATCGCTTCTCGCACGTGTGCGGGGTACCGCCGTAGATATCGGCATGGTCGAACACCGTGACGCCTACTTCGAGAGCGGTGTCCACCAATCGTCTGATCCGTTCGTCGTCCAGATCGGTGATGCGCATGAACCCCAGCACGATGCTCGAGACGTCTGTCCCGGTGTGGGGGAGGGTGAAGGTGTGCATGTCGGTTACTCGAACTCCAGACGCATCGATTGGGTGGTTGCCTGCAGCAGCAGGGCGAAGCCGGTGAAGGAGATGACGATCGGAGCCCACAGGACCACCGCCACGAACGTGTCCACGCCGCGCTCGACCACGATATAGACCGCGACGACCGTGGTTCCGAGCAGGCAGAGAGCAATGTGCGTGGCCAACCGCCATTTGTCGAAGAAGAAGCCGGCAAGCATGCCGATCGGGATGAGGAACGCGCATTTTCCGAGCGTGACCTCGGGCGCGAAATCTGCCGTGATGGTGGCCCCGAAAATTGCGACGTTCGCGATGACGACGAAGGCGAACGCCTGCCCGAGCGTCGGCCACGGACCGAACCACCAGAACGCGCCCATGATGTATGCGGCGATCATGCACGTCCACTGCACGATCGACGGGATCGCCGTCGTGGCTCCGTAGCCGAATGCGAGCTCGAAGGTCACGACGACGGCCATGGCCAAGGCAGCAGCGGAGACGATGCGTTTGACCGCGGTGGTCAACGCGAGGCTGGTCATCACGCCGATACACCATTGATAATGCTCGTTGGATCTCGTCATGGCGCGAGTCACATCAGCCCCCATCGTTCCAATCGGGTCCCGATTGAAACACAGCCGCCTGCGCCGGGGTTCGACTTCGTTCATTTTCCCGCGCGGGTGCTCGCGCGATGGGCATGACTGTCAGCTGATGAGGCGGTGCAGCAAGGCGGGAAGTGTCTCGGCGATGTCGTGGCGGCTTGCAACTCGGTCCCTCGCGGCGTCCCCGAGAGTCCGCCGCCGATCCGAATCGGCCACCACCGTCGAAATGGCGGCCGCGAGGGCTGTGGCGTTGCCGGGCTCGACCAGTATCCCGGCACCGTCGACGAGGAATTCGTGGGTACCGCCGTGATCTGTTCCGATCACCGGCAACCCGTGCGACATCGCTTCGAGTACCGACAACGGGCCGGCCTCCGGAGACGTACTGGCCGAAATTACGACGTCCCACCTGCGGAGAGCGGACTGGGCGTCGGTGTGCCCGAGAAACTCGACCCTGCCGCCGAGGTCCGGTTCGGCCGCACGTGCGTGGAGCTCCGATACGTAGTCCCGATCGCCGGGGAAGCTGCCTCCTGCCAGCTCGACTCGGATGTCGGGAAGAGTGGCCACGGCATCGAGGAGAACTCGGTGACCCTTCCACGGTGTCAGCAGAGCCAACATACCGACGACCGGCGGGGTGTGAAGTTCGCCGCCGAAGCGAGGCACCGGCCACGGCACTCCGTTGTGGGATACCACCACGGGAAGGCCGGCCGCGCGGAGCGGAACTGCCGTTGCTTCCGACACCGACACCGCGACACGGACGGCGGGCCGCGCGAATCGAACCACCACCCGCTGCTTGAGCGAGTTCATGGTGTCGTGAACGAGCCACGACGCACCGCGGGTGGGCCTGCACAGTCGTACGACGGGGAGCGCGAACAGCGAGTTGACGACGGTTGCGGTTCCGGGGGCACGCGCGACGGTGCGCACTGCGCGCGCGGCTCCGATCCATCTGCCGAGCAGGCGTACGGCGGCGACGACGCGTGCGGCCCCGTGCTCACCTCCGAGGCCCAGCTCGTCGATCCGGATGTGTCGGGTTGCGCTCGGCAGGCGATGCGCCAGTGGTCCCGCGGGGCAGGCGATCACAGTTCTGTGGCCGCGGCGCTCGGCCTCGTCGATCAAATTCAGCAGTACCTTCTCGGCACCGGAGACCTGTCCCGTGTGGGCGAGGAAGAGCACGGTCGACTCGTCGGTCATGTGTGGGCCCGTCTGTGTGGCAAGGGTGGTTCGAGAAGTCGAACTCGTGACTCGTCATGCATGGTGCAGCAGAGCGACGGGGTCTTCACACATCCTCTGCAGCGCCGAATCGATGACCGTGACGTCGATCATCTTGCTGCAGAACGATGCCGTGTACGTTCGCCCACCGGCAATCTCGGCGATGAGCATGGTGCAGCCGTCCGGGCCGTCCGGTTCGAGCGACGCGGCCATCTGCGGCGGTCTGCCGTCGTCGAACCAGTCGAGATGATCGAACACCCGCACTCGCCCGAGGTCGCTGACGGCCAGCCTCAGTGTTTCGGGAACCTCGACGACCGAATCGGTCTGCGAGCGAGCAACAGGCCGAATTCGCGACGCAGCATCGCGCAGCAGTGACATCGCCAATACTGCTATCGGCCAACCCGATTCGATCACCTCGCGCATTGTCGCAGTGATGCCGACGGGTGACGTGCCCGACGGGAGGTGAAGTGGAATGCCGACGGCAAAGTTCCCGTGCGAATTCTGTTGCGCCGAATCGAGATAACGCCGACTGTTGAACAAGACCATGATGTGCTCGGCGACGTCGACGCCCTCGGCCCGCAGAGCCGCACTCCACAGTGCGATCGAGATCGACGCGGCGGTCGCTCCTGGCATGTGCTCGGCCGTCCAGTGTTTGAGTTCGTCCACACGGGCTCGGCTCATGTGCGCGGCTCGGCTGACCTTCGCGGCTTCCCAGTTCTCGATTCTGCGACGGGGAGCGGACTCGACGTCGGCCTCGGTTCGGTGGCGACCGCGCAGCTTCCAGAAGTCCGCCAAGGTCATCGGATTCCGAGAATACTGACGCCACAACGCTTTCCAAGTTGCGCTCGCCGGTAGTCCCACCGCGAGCCCGGGGACCAGTGACCCGTCGGCATCGTCGCAGAATGCCGCCAACATCATCACGCCGATCTGGCCGTCCCCGATTCCGTGCGAGTAGTCGATCGCGAGATGGTCGTCGAACACGACCACGTCGAGAGGGCTGCGTTCTCCGTGTCGAGATCGAATGTCGGTGAGCATCTTGCCCAGGTCGTCCGTGGGATCGGTGCTCGCGGAGACGTTGTCACCTGCGATGCCGGTGCGGTAGCGCCACAGACGAGCGTCCGACCGCGGTTCCAGGGCGAGGTGTGCCTCGGTACCGACCTGTTCGGCGGCCGTGAGCGTTCGTCTCGTACGTCCGACATCGAGACCACGAACGGGGCCGACCGCGGTGACAATTCGGGTATCGGCGAAGACACGATCCAGCGCAGTTGCGCGGTATCGACGCTCAGCGGACGGCATCGACGACCTCCTGCATCCGACTGCGGAAGTTTGCCCGCGAAAAGCCCTCCGCCCACGCGCGAATGCCGGCGCGGTCGTAGTCTGCGGGGTCGAAGGAGCGCATGGCCTCGGCAAATCCGGCGATCACTTCGTCGTCGGAGCCCGGAGCCACGTGCACCCCGGTCTTTCCGGGTACCACCGAGTCAATGGCACCGCCGTCGCCCAGGGCGATGACGGGTGTTCCGGTCGCCATGGACTCGACGGGGACGATGCCGAAGTCCTCGACTCCCGGCATCAGAAGGGCGCGCGTCGTCCGATGCAGTTCGAGAAGCTTCTCGTGTGAAACCCGTCCCAGGAAGGTCGTTTTCGGTCCGGCCAGTTTCCGGCAGGCGTCCATCGCACGGCCGTCTCCCGCCACCACGAGGGGAACGTCGGCCTCCGCGGCAGCGCGCACCGCGATGTCCGGACGCTTGTAGGGGACCAGGCGACCCGCGAGCAGGAAGAAGTTCTCTCGCTCGACGGACGGATCCGGCGTGAATCCCTCGGTGTCGACGGGAGGATGGACCACCACCGCGTCGTCACGGCCCCACCAGTCCTCGATGCGACGTGCCACTGCAGTCGAATTGGCCACCACGGTGGTCAGTTTCGGTGCGGCAGCGATCTCGCATCGGCGGGCAACGGCCGACAGTGCCGTCAAGATCGCTGCTCCGGCTCTACCGCCGCCTTCGCCTGCGCGTAGTTCGGGGTCCCAGGCCCACCGTGCCGGGCTGTGCACGTAGGCGATCACCGGGGAGTCCGTGGCGAACACGGCCTGGGTTGCGAAGGCGTGGTGGCTGACCACGACTGCATCGAAACCTTCGAGCGGCATGCGCCGAAATGCCAGCGGCATCATCGGAAGGACGGGCGCGTAGGACCGCTGCCCCAACGCGTTGTACAGCCGGTTCAGGCTCGACGTGTGCACCTCGCGGCCGATCCCCGACGGGACCCCGGCCGGCCTGGAGATCGGCGCGAACACCTCGGCCGCAGGCCAGTGCAATGCGAGCTGTTCGATGACGTGCTCGGATCCGGCGATCTCGGTGAATCTTTCGTGTACGACGGCAATTCTGTCAGCTGGCATGGCTGCGGCCTTCCGGCGCGATCGTCTGCGCGGTCTGTTCCACTCGTCGGGTCGAGTTCTTGCTCTGCAGGACCAGGTGCACGGGTATGTCGAAGTCGTCGAGCCGCCGCAGCGCGGCGGTTGCTGCCTTCTTGTCCCGTCCACGGCTGGACACCAGCACCACGACGGTCTCGACTTCGCCCACTTCCGTGTGCTGCCACCACTGCTCCGACAACCCGAATTCTGCGGTGCCTCGGCGATGTTCGGTTGTCCGATGCCGATCGTGAGTCGACTCCGACACGGCACCCTCGCCGACCAACAGGACGATCACGCTGTCGCCCCTGGGAGCTGCGTGTCGAGCCCCCCTCGAGGCGGGTCGATCGCCGCGTTCGAGTGCTGCCATCCGCGCAGCTACGGCCGGCGGCACCGCATCACCCGCCGTCGGGTCGAAGTGCGCTCCGTACTTGCGGGAGACCCGACGTGCCCAGGAACGAGAGGGCCTGCGTCCGAGGCGTCCTCGCAGCAACACGATCAGTTCGGCCGCGACGATGAGGGCTGCGAGAGCGGCTACGAGTGCCTCCGAGACCGGCTTCGGTGACACCGGTGTGGTGCTCTGCTCGGGGTTCGACAGCACGACCAGTCGATCTCCTCCCGCAGCGGCTTCGACTTCGCTCAGGCGGGTGCGCAGTTCGGCCAGTTCGGACACGGCCGCGGCCCGGCTCGGGTCGTCGGCGGGGAGAGCGTCCACTCGAGCCTGTTGCGCATCGATCGAGGACTGCGCTTCCTCCGTGCGCTCGCGAGAGTCGCGGATCGCGTTGGCAGTGCTGGTACTTGCCATGGTCGACACCATCGTGCGAGCCAGATCTGCGGCGAGCTCGGGAGATCGGGTCGTCACCGTGACGGTCAGCAGTGCAGGCGAGGTGCCGGGGGAGAGTTCGACGCTCGACGCCAGCTCGGCAGCGTTCAGTCCGGAGTCGACCTGCGTGAGGACCTCATCGAGCACACTGCGGTCGGTCGCCAACTCGACGAACGGTGCGCGCATCTGCTCGATGAACGCGTCACCGGGAACGAGGCTTTGGGCCGGTTCGATCTCGGCCACGACCGACGCGGCGTACTGCTTGTCGGTGAGTTCGCTTCTGAGGTAGAACACGCCTGCACCGACCAGCGCAGCAATGATCACGGCGGGCAGCAGTGCCCGGCCGAGTTCACGCATGTGTCCCGCCAGATCGATAGGTGGGGGCACGTCGCCCCGGTGTATGGCATCGTGGACGGACATCAACCGCGTACCCTTCCGTCGTCGATGCGAGCGGACGTACCGCTTCGGAGATTCGTGGAGCCGACAGGCTCGATGATAGCCGGGCCCGAGTGCAGTCCGCGTAACCGTGCCGCTCGTGAATGAAACTGCACATCAACAACATTCGAAGAACAAGCACGATGGTCAGCTACATCCGCGAAACCCGACTTCGACTCCGCAGGGCACGGCCGGAATCGGGCGATGTGTCCGTTGTGTCGGTGGTCATTCGGAGTGCGCACGGTGTCGTCCCTTCTCGGCCGGCCCCGGCAGTGGAGACTCGACGAGTCCGATGGCGACGAACGCGTAGAGCACGCTCGCGACCAGCAGCGCTGCCGCGACCGAGATGAGCAGCCACAGGCCGGGATGGTGCTGCACCAGGAACCAGCCGCCGACCGTAGTGGCCGCGGTCACCACGACTGTCACCGAAATGGACTGCACTGGAAGCAGTCTGGATACGGGCATGCTTCGCGCGATCACGATCCACAAGAGAACGAGGGTGGTGCCGATCGTCACGACGGTCGAGATCGCAGCTCCGTCGTACGACATCCGCGGGATCAGGAACAGGTTCAACCCGATGTTCAGGGCCAGACCGACCAATGCCACCACGGGGTAGTGCCGCTGCATTCCGGCCGACGCGAGCAGGAAAATTCCCAGCATCACCAACGACATCAGCGCCGCACCGATGACGAGCAGACGGGCTGCGTGAGCTCCGTCGGTGAACCGTTCGCCGTACAGCAGGCCGATCAGCGGCTCGGCCGACGGCACGAACGCCGCGACAGCCATAGCGCCGAAGAGCGCGAACAGCAGTGCGGCCGAACGTGAGCGTGCACGAAATGCTGTGGTGTCGTGGGGCCACGACGCGACGAGCAGGGTGCTGATCGGTGCAACCGCCGCCAGGACGAAGGTGTCGATCACGTCCGAGAACTTGTAGCCGATGGAATACAGTCCCACGGCCTCGAACGTGTCGAGCAGGCTGAGCATCAACATGTCGATCTTGAGCATGGCGATGGTGAGAGCGAAGCCGATCGCGAGTGGCACGGCCTCCTTCAGGTAGGGCCCCCAGCGACGAATTTCGATGTGCCGCGACGGTCGCAGGCCCATGGAACGGTTACCGATGCCGAAACCCTTGGTCACCAACTTGAACACTTCGTTGGCCACGGCCGGGAGAACGAAGATCAGCAGGGTGGGGGCCAGCACGGCCGCCAGCACGGTCAACGCCAATTGGATTGCTTGCCCGGCGCTTTCGGCAACGGCCACGAGTACCAGACGGTGACGACTCTGGAAGAGCACACTCAATGCGTGACCCGGCGTTGCGAACACGACCACCAGTCCGCCCACCACCGTCGCGAGGACCACTTCGCTCGGATACTGCAGCAGCAGAACGTATGCGACGGCCAGCACGTACCCCACCAACCCGAGAACGGTACGCAGAGCGAGAAACGACGACGCCGTTCGACCGATCTCCTCGGGATCGTCGTCCATCAATTTCGCCAGCACGACGCGTCCGACCCCCAGATCGGTCACGACGGACATCAAGCCGAGCAGCGCGAAGACGAAGCTGAACTGGCCCCACTCGTCCGGTCCGAGGGACCTCGCGACGACGACGCTGCCCACCCACCCCAACGTCGCGATGATCACTCTGCTGATCAGAACGGCAATCGTCGCTTTGGCCGCGGCTTTCGGATCCGCTGCGATGGCGCGGTAGTCCGGGGGCTGCTCGGTGCCGTCGAGCGCGAGCTCCTCGGCCATCAGACCACGCCTGCGGCTCGATACGCGTCGGCGGTGAGTTCCGCCGTTCGACGCCAGCTGATCTCGCGGGTGGCAACGGCTGCCGCGTCGACAAGAGCTGCGCGGGCGTCCCCGTCGAAAGCGATGGGTTTCATCGCATGTACCCAGTCGTCCACGTTCTCCGATTCGACGAGAACGGCACCGTCGCCGACGACGTCGGGGAGGGCGCCGACGGCGCTGGCGACAACCGCGCCGCCCGACGCCATGGCCTCGACGGGCGGGAGTCCGTAGCCCTCGTACCGAGACGCGTATGCGGTGACTGTCGCGGCAGCGTAGAGGGCGGGTAGATCCTCGACATCGACGTAACCGAGTCCCCGGGAATTGCGGGGAGCGTGGGGACCGGTCGAGCCTGCCCCGGCCAGCAGACACGGAATTCCGAGTTTCTCCGCTGCGTCGGCCACCAGCTGAACGTTCTTGCGAGGCTCCACCGTTCCGACCTGCATGACGAAACGGTCCGGCAAGTCGTACTTGGACCGAACGACGTCCACCCGGCTGTCGGTGGGGACGGTGGCCCAGGCTGCGGGTGCCAAGCCGACCACAGTGGCGTCGCGCCCGCTGACCGCCTTGATTCGATCGGCGGTGAACTGCGAGACCGCGATGAGCAGATCTGCGCGGCGCAGTGTGCGCCGTACCAGTCTCTGTTCGCCGAGCGCGCGAAATCGACTCGAGGCCGACGGCATGTCGATGACCGAAAGGTCGTGCACCGTCGCAACTGTGAAGGCCTTGGTGAGGAACGGCAGGTCGACGTCCAGACCGTGCACCACATCGCAACGACCGACAGGAAGGGCCCCGAGCAACGCACGAGCTGCACCGCTGGTGACAGGCCGCTCCATCGCCGTGACCGAGGGAGGGAGCTCACCGACGGCGTCGCGCTGCACCGACGCGGCGAGATCGGCATCGGGTAGGCAGTGCGGTAACTCGTTCAGGAGCTCGCGAATGTAGGTCTGTACTCCGCTTCCGCCCGGCCGGAGGGCGAGCGCCCCGAAAACGATTCGTGTTGCGCTGCTGCGCATCCCACCACTCCTAACAAGAGCCAGAAATAGACATCGATCGGAAAGATCTCGAAATACGTCGAGACGAGACTGGCGAACATGGCGGCAACGATCGAGGCACCGACACCGAGTGCCAGTGCGCCGTCTCTGCCCGGTAGCGCTCGGGACAGGCGAGTGCACCACAGCAGCGACGTCACGAGCAAAGCGATCACCGCCCACAGGCCGATCGGTCCGAGTTCGAGCAGTGCCTTCACGTAGTAGTTGTCGGGCTGGTAGTTGGTGGAGAGCCCCGATTGCGTGAATGCGACACCCTCGGCGGTGGAAATGCTGTCTGCCGCAGAACCACTCGACCCCAGCCCCGTCCCGAACGGATGGATCAGGATGCTGGCGATGGTGTTGGCCCAGCCGTCGCCGCGTTGACCCAGACTGCTCGACGAGAAGAAGACCGACGTGATCTTGGGGACGAAGGGAACCGTGACCGCCACGGCCAGCGCTACCAGAGCGAGCGGCGCGGCGAGGTAGCGGAAGCGCACAGCGATCAGGTAGATGGCTCCGACCGCGAGCCCCAGAATTGCTCCTCGCACGATCGAACTGGACATGGCGACGACCATCATCGGAGTCGCGCACAGAAACAACATGTTTCGCCGACGATGTGGATCGGCCAGCGCGACCGCACCACCGACGAGCAACGCCAACATCACGTACAGCCCGAACGGGAACGGCAGGTTGAACGTGCTGAACGTGCGGAGCAGTCCACCCGATGTTCGGACCTGGGTGCCGTATTCGTACCCCAACGACACCAATGCGGCGGGTCCGGCCAGGAGTTGTGCGATGCCCACCGCCGAGGTGAACACACCCATACCCATGAGAACGGAGACGAGGTGGTCGCGGTCCGTGGCGTCGAACGGTGCAAGCCACATGACGACCACCAGCAGGATGTAGAAGAAGGTCACCTTGATGCCGAACACGCCGACGATTCCGAACGTGGCGAACGCAGACACGCTGCCGAACACGACGAAGACGACGGCCGCGGGCCACCACGGCATGAACACCCGAGGCGTCGAGCCACGAACGTGTCGGGGTCGACGCAACCACGCGCACAGAACCGTGAAGACGACCAGGCCTTCCTTCCAGCCGGACACCACCCCGGGGAGGGGAACGAGAAACAGAAGGCCGTGCAGTGGAACCAATCCCGCCAACAGCAACACACCGCGTTGCGGCCGACGGTAGATGGCCGAGGCGACCGCGCAGCCCAGCGCGAGCAGCACCGCTGCGCCGAAAGCGAGCGCAACGTACGTGATCACGCGGTGACCCGAACGTGGCCGTGTTCGGCGTGGACCACGATCAGTCCTCGGCGCGCTTCAGAACGGCGAGAACCGTGAGAAACAGAATCTTGACATCGAGCCACACGGACCAGTTCTCGATGTAGAAATTGTCCCATTCGGCGCGGTCCGCGATGGATGTCTGGCCCCTCAGGCCGTGCACCTGAGCCCACCCGGTCACTCCGGCCTTGACGCGGTGCCGCTCTCCGTACCGACGGATCTGCATCTCGAAGAGATCGACGTACTCGGGGCGCTCCGGTCGCGGGCCGACCAGGCTCATGTCGCCGCGAAGTACGTTGAGCAACTGCGGAAGTTCGTCCAGCGAGGTCTGACGCATGATCTTGCCGATTCGCGTTCGTCTGTCGACTCCCTCGACACCGCCGGGCGCGTCCCCGGCCTTCCGCTCGAACTCGGCGTCGGACGCACGTGGAGGGCGCATGGAGCGAAACTTCAAGCAGTCGAACGGTAGTCCGTCGCGGCCGATTCGCTCCTGTTTGAAGAAGATCGGGCCGGGCGAACTCAGGCGCACGAGCAGTACGAGAGTCAGAAAGACAGGGGAGAGCAACAGAACACCGACTGCGGACAGGATCCGATCGAGAGCCCCTTTGACGGCGAACTGCCAGCCTTTGGGGTCGACGTGCGGAAGGACCATCAGGGGCAGTCCGCCGATGTGCTCGATGCGGGTGTGCAAACCGACGGTGTCGTACAGCCGCGGAACCACCCACACCCGCATACCGAGCCGGTGCGCAACCCTGATCGCAGCCACCAATTCTCTGTCCTGACTCGGTGCGAAGGCAACGATCAGTTCCTCGGCCCCGGTGCTGCGGGCGACTGCCTCGAAGTCGGTCGTGATCCCGAGGTGAACCAGGCTCGTCGGATCGTTGTCACTCGGGTCGAGCGTGGCTGCCGGTGCGTCGCCGACGTACCCGACGGGCGCGAGTCCGTACTCGGGGAACTGGCGCATTCGCGCGGCGAGTTGATGGGCGATGGGATCGTTGCCGACGACGATGGTCGGCGCGGCACATCCGTACTTGGAACGCATGACGCGCTGAAGCACGACCCGAGCGAGACGGGCGAGCGCGATCGTGACGGCACTCAACAGCCACAGCCTCAGCACAATGGCGCTGGGCCGATAGACGGTGTCGGACAGGAACATCGTGACGAGCAGAGCCAGTGACGCGAAGGCGACGGCCGTTTCTGCCGGCCCGATCTCGTCGAGAAAGTTGCGGCGGAGGCTTCGTCGGTACATGGACTTGCCGGCGAGGATGCCGATCAGCAACGGTACGAACAGCCAGGGGAGCAGCCCTGAGTCGGTGAGATTTCCGGCGTGCCACAGCAACGCTCCGACCACGGCCACGATGGCAGCGACCGAATCCAGAGCAACAGTGACCCCGGTGTGCCATGGATCGACTCGGAGACGGTCGGCGATAGCTCGCGGTACGGCAGACGAATCGGTTGTCACCGGCCGAGGCCGAATTCGCGCTGGTTCCAATATTTGGGGCACAACCACTTCCGGGGGCTCGGATCGATTCGGATTCGGTAAAGATATCCCAATCAATTCATACCGACACGGGCGCGTGCTAACGATCGAGTCACGCAAAAAAGACCAAGAGTTTGTTGAGAGTCCTGATTACGGAACGAATATTGATTCGCGTCGTTTATCCGAGTATCCGCTCGCGAATGATCCAGGCAAGGTCCTGAAGAATCTGAATGTGACCGGTCGTCCATTGCCGTGGTCGCTGATCCCACACGCACACAGTGCCCACCGAATGACCGTCGTCGTCGGTGAGTGGGACGCTGAGGTACGAGACCAACATGTTCGCCTGTACCGAAGGATGGTCCTTGAGTACGTCGTGCAATCGAACGTCCTCGACCACCAACGGCCGACCGGTGTCGATCACGTATCGGCAGATCGAACCCTCGAGGGGAACCTCCTGCGCGCCATCGAGTTCCGAGGGAAGCCCGACGGCACTCTTGAAGTACTGACGCCTGTCGTCGAGGAGCGAGAATGCAGCAGAAGGGGCACTGAGCGCGTCGGCCACCATGGCGACGACCCGGTCGTATCCGGCATCGGAGCCGGTGTCCATCAGCCCTGTTCGAGCCACTGCAGCAAGCCGATCCGGGTCGTCGATCGGAGTGCCGAACTCTCTGGTCGGCTCGGCCGGACCGGCACCGTTCTCGGTACTGTCCTCCAATGCTCTGAGAAGCGCACCGACCTCGGAATCGGGATCCTCGGACAGTTCTCGCACGATTCGATCGACAACAGCTCGCCGAATGTATGCCTCGGGAGACTGGCCTGATCTGTCCGCCTGTCGGGCGAGCACATCGTTCAGGCGGTCGTCGAAACCGGGAAATCCTGTCGTCATTGTCCAGATGGTAGTACAGGCCGAGTTGTCACACCGACGCTCGAGTCGGTGCATTTCACTATTCGTATTTCCGGGGATGTTCCGCAGCCGAGGAGTGAGACAAAGTGAGCAACAACAAAGTTTTGCCGGTACCCGTTTTCTGAATCACGGCAGTTGCTAACATCTGCCGATGAAACGGAGTTCACCGCGGCGAGCTATTGCGGCACTGACGGTCGTGTTGTTGTCGCTCTCGGCCGGGGCGGTGCCCGCTGCTGCATCGGTCCTGCGGGAGCAGCAGACGCCGGGCGGTAGTCCTTCGTGTGCTCGGCAATCGGACGCGGTGCGGATCGGAATATCACCCGGAGCGACGATAGGTGCTCTGTCCGCAGCGGATCTCGATCGGGAACTCACACTCGCCCGTGACGCGGGGACGTTCGCGGTTCGTCTCGACATCGATTGGTCTGCAATCGAGCCGACCCGGGGCAAGTTCGATTGGAGCCGAACGGATCGGGTGATCGATGCCGTTGTGGCCCACGGGATGTGCGTGCACGGCATTGTCGCGTACACCCCGAGGTGGGCACGCGTGGCTGCTGCCGTCAACGATTCGCACTCCCGTCCTGCGAACCCCGCCACCTTCGCGGCGTTCGCCAAGACCGTGGTTCAGCGATACCAGAGCCGAATCAACATCTGGGAAGTGTGGAACGAGCCGAACATCGTGACGTTCTTCAAGCCCGCTCCCGACGTAACGGCGTACTCGGCGCTGCTGCGCGCGACCTACACGGTGATCAAGCAAGTGCAACCCGATTCCACCGTGCTTGCAGGCGGGATGGCACCCTCCGAGGACAAGGACGGCAACATCGCGGGTACGACGTTCCTGTCGAAGATGTACGCGCAAGGATCCAACAAGTATTTCGACGCCTTCAACGTTCACCCGTACACGTGGCCGTATCTACCCAACGACCCGGACACGGCGTCGTGGAACACCGCCATGAAGATGTGGCCGATGCGAGACACCATGGTCGCCGGTGGCGACAGTGCGAAGCAGATCTGGATCACGGAGTTCGGAGCTCCCACCGGGACGGCCCCCAACAGTGTCAGCGAGCAGACGCAATCGGACAGCATAGGAATCGTCCTCGATGCCGTCCTCGGCAACGACTGGCTCGGTCCGGCCTACGTCTACAGCCTGCGCGACGCTGGTTCCAACACCGCCGACACCGAACAGAACTTCGGTCTGGTGCACAGAGACTGGACGCCCAAGATCGCCTACGGACGCGTCGACGCCTACGCCGCGGAGCATTCCGGTCGGTAGTCGACCTGTTCCACCGTCGACCGCAATGGGCTACTGTCTGCGCATGAATTCGCAGCCGGGGGGCTCGATCCCAGATCGCATCGATGTCACGTTCGATTCTCACGGAGACGTCTGCGCGGCGTGGCTCTATCTTCCGACCGGCACCGGCCCCGCTCCGGTGATGGTCATGGCGCATGGCCTCGGCGGAACTCGGGAAATGCGGCTCGACGCCTACGCGGAGCGTTTCCGCGCCGCGGGGTACGCCTGCCTGGTGTTCGACTATCGCTACTTCGGGGCCAGCGGAGGCGAGCCACGGCAGCTGCTCGACATCGAATCACAGCTGCAGGACTGGGCATCGGCCATCGACCACGCGCGTTCCCGTTCGGATGTGGACACCGCGCGAATCGTGTTGTGGGGCTCGTCGTTCGGTGGTGGTCACGTCATCGTCGCCGCCGCCCGAGACCGGAAGGTCGCGGCAGTGATCTCGCAGTGCCCGTTCACCGACGGGATTGCCTCCGGACTCGCGTCGAACACCTGGACGTCGACGAAACTGTCCGGCCGGGCTCTCGGCGATCTGGCGGGATCGGTGATCGGGCGACCGCCGTTGATGGTGAACACGGCCGGACGACCGGGGACGACCGCACTGATGACCTCGCCCGACAGCTACGACGGGTACCTCGCACTCGCGCCGGACGCCGACGAAACGTTCCACAACCGAGTCGCAGCAAGAGTCGCGCTGCAGATCGTGCGGCACCGGCCCGGGCGTCGGGCAAAGGACGTTCGCTGTCCCATCCTGTTCGTCGTCTGCGAGACGGATTCGGTTGCGCCGGCGAAGGCCACTCTGCGCTACGCGCGGACGGCACCGCACGGAGAGATCAAGACATACGACGCCGGCCATTTCGAGATCTACCTGGGCGAGGCGTTCGAGCGGGTCGTGGGGGACCAGATCGAGTTCCTGACCCGCACGGTTCCACCGACTCAGTAGACGTCGCGTACGTATCGCTTCTCTGCGGCAAGGGCTTTGACATAGGCCTCGGCACTGCTCGGCGCGAGCTTGCCGTGTTGTGCCACCACGCCCTTCAGTGCGGCGTCGACGTCCTTGGCCATTCTGGACGCATCGCCGCACACGTAGAAGTGCGCACCGCGGTGAATCCAGTTCCACAGCTCTGCCCCGTGCT
The DNA here is from genome assembly GCF_002259405.1 of Rhodococcus sp. 14-2483-1-2. Lineage (GTDB taxonomy): Bacteria > Actinomycetota > Actinomycetes > Mycobacteriales > Mycobacteriaceae > Rhodococcoides. The sequence goes on from NZ_NPFW01000021.1 coordinate 103,117, forward strand.
CACGCATTCGATCCTGGACGTAGACCTTGTCCTTCTGATCGCGCGAAAATGCGACGTCCAACCGGTTCAACGAACCGTCGCCGAGCATCGCCGTCAGTTCCTCGCGATAGTAGAAGTCCGTGTCGGCGTGCTGTTCACCGAAGAACAGCCAATTGTGGCCGGTGTGCCCGAGTGCGCGACGCTCGTGCAGGAATGCGCGGAACGGGGCGACGCCGGTACCCGGGCCCACCATGATCATCGGGGTGGTGGGATCGTCCGGCGGTTTGAAGTGCGAGGTCTTCTGCACGAATATCCCCACGTCGTGGTTCGACGCATGGTCGGCCAGGTAGGTCGAGCACACCCCGCGCCGGGGAACTCCGTGCACGTTGTACCGCACCGCCGAGACAGTCACCTGTACCTCGTTGGGGTTTTCCTTCGGACTCGACGAAATCGAGTACAGCCGTGGTTGCAAGGGTTTGAGGACTCCCAACCAGTCGTCCACCGAGGCCCGAACCGGATGTGCAGCAAGCACATCGATCGACTGGCGACCCCACATCCAGTCGGACAGCGCATGCTTGTTGTCGGGATGCAGCATCGCCTCCAGGTCGTCGTCCGCAGTTCGTCGGTGGACGAACTTCAGTAGATCCGTTGTTGCACGAGCGATTTCGAGATGGCTGCTCAGCGCCGTGCGCAGCGACATCGGGCCGTATCCAGCGAGGTCGACAGCGGTGTCACGGTCCAGGCCGGTGGCCTCGAGCCACTCGTCGACGTAGGCGTCGCTGTTGCGCGGCCATACTCCGAGCGCGTCGCCGACCTCGTACTCGAGGGTCCCGTCGGGCAGATGGAATCCGAACTGGCGTACATCCTTGACGGATCCGCGTGCGGTCAGTACTCGATTGCGTACGAGAGTCGTCACCAGCGGTGACTTCTTGCTGTACCGCTCCGGCTCCGCTCGGGTCTGCGGGACGGTGCGCGCGGCCGACTCCACCCGTGCGTCGTCGGTGGTGGTGGTGGTGGTGGTGGAATCGGCATCGTGCCGGAGCCGATCGACCACCGCATCGAGCCACGCCGCGGCCTCGCTCTCGTAATCGGGCTCGCAGTCGACCCGCTCGAGCAGCCGTTGCGCACCCAACTCGGCGAGGCGCTCGTCGATCCTGCGGCCGTGGCCGCAGAAGTCCGCGTAGCTCGAGTCACCGAAAGCGAGTACGGCATAACGGATTTCCGGAAGCGTCGCCGCGGACTCGGCGACGAGGCTGTCCCAGAACGTCTCACCGTTGTCGGGCGCTTCGCCGTCACCGGTGGTACTGCTCACGATCAGCACGTCTGCCTCGGCGGGCAGACGATCGACGGTGAAACCGTCCATCGAGTGTTCGGCGATCGTCAGACCGGCTCCCCGTAGGTGGGAAAGGCAGGACTGGGCGTACTCCTCGGCGGTGCCGGTCTGCGAGGCCCAGAGCAGCAGCACCGGGCGTCGCCCCGCATCGGCGGTATCGGCCGATGCGCCGGGAGCAGCGCCGTCGGTGTCCGGTCTGCGCGAGAACAGTCCGGCGAGAACGCCGTCGAGCCATGCGTGGGTTTCGGGGGACAGGGGAGTCCGCGACGGCAGGGTGGGCGTTCCGGCTGCGCTGCGTCCGGCCTCACTGCCCAGACCTTCGAGAAATCCTGCGATGTAACGCTGTTCGACGGTGGTCAGCGGTTCCGACGGACGTGCTGGGCGACCGACGATCGTGGCGAGCGCCTCGACCGGATCGTGGGAACGTTCGTCGCCGACGGGTGAGGATGATTGGGCTGCAGCAACTCTGGTGAGTGTGACTGCACACGCCTTGAATTCGGGTTGTCGAGAATACGGATCGATGGCGTCGTTGGTGACGGCATTGATGGCGAGATACTCACCGAATTCGTCGTTCCAGTGGAAGGGCGCGAAGCAACCGCCCGGGAGCACTCGATCGGTGAGGACGGCTGGCAGGACGGCTCGGCCTCGGCGGGACGCGACCTCGATGCTGTCGCCGTCGATCACACCGAGCCGCTCGGCGTCGAGTGGGTGGACCTCGACGAACGGGCCGGAATCTAGTTTGTTCAGCTTGGCGACCTTGCCGGTCTTGGTCATGGTGTGCCACTGGTGTGGCAGGCGTCCGGTGTTGAGTAGAAACGGGTAGTCGTCGTCGGGCATCTCCGCCGGCAGCATGCTGGGCCGGGCGAAGAACTGGGCCCGACCGCTCGGGGTGGGGAAGGACAGTGCGGGGATCGAACCGTCATCGGACACCCGTTGCCGTTGGCTGACCCCGTCGTTGAGGTAGCGGATCGGGTGCCGAGTGGTTGTCGCGTCGGGCGGACACGGCCACTGGATGGGACTCTCACGCAGGCGTTCGTAGGTGACTCCGCGAATGTCGTAGCCAGTGTTCGGATTCCAGAACTGCTTGATCTCCTCGAACACCTCCTCGGCACTCGCATAGGTGAAGGCATCGGCATACCCGAGCGCGCACGCCATGTCGGCGATGATCTTCCAGTCCGGCAATGCACCGCCCGGTGCCTCGACCGCCGGTTGGAACAGCGTGAGGTTGCGTTCGGAATTGACCATCACTCCGTGCGCTTCCGTCCACAACGCGGCGGGCAGCATCACATCGGCGTAGTCGTTGGTTTCGGTATCGGCGAACGCATCCTGAGTGATGACCAATTCGGCGCGCTCGAGACCGTCGATCACCGTCGTTCGGTTGGCCACCGAGGCAACCGGATTGGTGCAGATGATCCAGCAGGCCTTGATCTCACCGGCAGCGAGCTTGGAGAACATCTCGATGGTTCCGCCGCCGACATCGGTCCGCAACGTTCCGTGCGGAATTCCCCATCGGTCCTCGACGAATTCGCGGTCGGCGTCGTCGAACACCGCTCGCTGTCCCGGCAGCCCGGGGCCCATGTATCCCATTTCCCGTCCGCCCATGGCGTTCGGTTGCCCGGTCAGGGAGAACGGGCCGCTGCCGGTCTTGCAGATGGCACCGGTCGCCAGATGGAGGTTGCACAGCGCGTTGGTGTTCCAGGTTCCGTGCGTCGACTGGTTCAGGCCCATCGTCCAGCAGCTCATCCAGTTCTGTGCACCGCCGATCATCGCGGCCGCGGCTCGCAGGTCTTGCTCATCGAGACCGGTTGCGGCGCAGACCTTCTCCGGGGTGTAGTCGTCGAGGAAGTCCGGCATGGCGTCCCACCCGTCGGTGAAATCCGCGATGAACTCGGGGTCGATGTCGCCGTTCTCCGCGATGAGCGCGAGCAGTCCGTTGAGCAGCGCCAGGTCCGAACCCGGCTCGAGTTGCAGATGCAGGTGGGCCTTGTCTGCGGTGGCGGTGCGACGGGGGTCGACGACGATCAGCTTCGCCCCTGCCTTGACGCGGTCCATCATCCGCAGGAACAGAATGGGGTGACAGTCGGCCATGTTGGAGCCGATGACGAAGAAGACGTCTGCGTGGTCGAAGTCCTGGTACGACCCGGGCGGACCGTCGGCTCCCAGCGACTGCTTGTACCCGGTTCCTGCGCTCGCCATGCAGAGTCGGGAATTGGATTCGATCTGGTTGGTGCCGATGAATCCCTTGGCGAGTTTGTTCGACAGGTACTGGGCTTCGATCGACATCTGCCCCGACACGTACAGCGCGAGCGCATCGGGGCCGTGTTCGTCGATGATGGTTCGCAGCCGCCGGGCGGTGTCGTTGATCGCCACCGACGTGTCCGTGCTCTCCGGGCGCTCGCCGCGGCGCTGCCTGATCTGGGCCTTCTCGAGCCGCCCGGGCCCGGCGAGCATGTCCGCGGTGGTGGTTCCCTTGGTGCACAGGCGGCCGAAGTTGGCCGGGTGGGACTTGTCGCCGACGGACTTGGTGACGACAGGCCTGGTCGGGGTGGCATCGGAGGATGTGGTCGGGCCGCCGATCTCGAGCACCATGCCGCATCCCACGCCGCAGTACGCGCAGAGTGTCTTCACCGTGGTGACCATGGATTCCACAGTGCCCGGCCCAGGGTGCGCCGTCATTACACGTCAGTTAGCCGGATATGACGTTGTCCTCACCGTGCCCCGCCAGGGGCGGTGATGTCCGCTCGGGAGCTGATGAGAGGCGGATGGGAGGTAACACGAACTTCCCGGTACGCGATTGGTACTCGAACGTTACTCATCGAACGGGCTGTCGAGTGGAGTGTCCGATTTTCCGCTGGCACAATCGTCCGGGTCGGGCTCGAAGTGGGAAGTGGTGTGGTTCATGAGGGTGTATCGCGGATTCGTACTCGCCGCGGTGGGAGTGGTTGCTTCGGTGGCAGTCCTGTCGGGATGTAGTTCTGCGTCGGACATCTCCGAGCCGTCGGTTCCGATCGACTCCAACCCGATGACCGAGCTGATGAAGCCGAAGCTGACGTCGAGCGTCCTCGACGGAGCCGTCGGATTCTCGCCGGCGGACCCGGTGACCGTCTCGGTTGCCGACGGCAAGTTGTCCTCGGTGACGATGCTCAACCCGGAGGGCAAGCCCGTCTCCGGAGCGATTTCGCCCGACGGATTGTCGTGGACCAACACCGAACCGCTCGGCTACGACCGCGAATACCGCGTCCAGGCCGATGCGTACGGACTCGGGGGAGCGTCGAGCACGGTATCGAGCTTCACCACCAGCCAACCCGGCAACTTCACCAAGCCCTACGTTCTGCCGAACCCCGGCGACGTCGTCGGAATCGGTCAGCCGGTCGCGGTTCAGTTCGACGAACCGATCACCGACAAGGTCGCCGCGCAGAACGCCATCACCGTCACCACGACGCCTGCCGTCGAGGGCGCGTTCTACTGGGTCAACAACAAGGAAGTTCGCTGGCGTCCGCAGAACTACTGGGCACCGGGCACCAAGGTCGACGTGGCGGTCGACGTGTACGGGCGCGATCTCGGGGACGACATCTTCGGCCAGGAGAACGCCACGACATCGTTCACGATCGGTGACGCCGTCATCGCCACCGCCGACGACAACACCAAGCAGGTGACGTTCAACGTCAACGGCCAGGACGTCATCACCATGCCGACGTCGATGGGCAAGGACAGCACTCCCACCGACAACGGCGTCTACATCATCGGCGACCGCTTCGAGCATCTCGTGATGGATTCGTCGACCTACGGTGTTCCGGTGAATTCGTCCAGCGGATACCGCACTCCGGTCGACTGGGCCACGCGGATGTCCTACAGCGGCATCTTCTTCCACTCCGCACCGTGGTCGGTGGGACAGCAGGGCTATTCCAATGCCTCGCACGGGTGCCTGAACCTGAGTCCCACCAACGCGAAGTGGGTCTACGACAACACCAAGCGCGGCGACATCGTCGTCGTGAAGAACACCGTCGGTGGAACGCTGTCGGGTACCGACGGCCTCGGTGACTGGAACGTCCCGTGGGACGAGTGGAAAGCCGGGAACGCCACCACGGTCTGATCGGACCCGATTCGGCCGATCAGCTTCGGTCGCGAGTCTGGTACAGCGAGGGATCGATGCCCAGGGTCTTCAGGTACGCCACCGGTTCGATGCTCGAACCGTTGTTGCGGACCTCGAAGTGCAGATGCGGTCCGGTCGAATTTCCGGTGCTGCCGACTGCGCCGAGAACGTCGCCCGGTGCCACTTCGTCGCCGACCGCGACGGCGATGCTGGACTGGTGACCGTAGTACGTCTCGGTGTTGCCACTCTTGACCCGGACGAGCTTGCCGTAGCCGTCGCCTGCGTCTCCGGCCTGAACGACGGTTCCGCCGGTCACCGCGTGGATGGGGGTTCCGCTGTCCGCCGCGAAGTCCACGCCCTGGTGGTACTGCGCTCCGTTGCCGGTCGGGTTGTTGCGTCCGCCGTAGCCCGAACTGATGCGGTACTTGCCTGCGTCGATGGGGAGCACTGCCCCGCCGAGCCCTACCGTCGGGGCCGCGGTCGGGAGTTCGATCTCGGGTACGTCCACTGTGCTCGGGGCGTCCGGTGAGTCCGGTGCGGTGAGTACGTCGCTGTCGAGAACGATGGCTGCCACCTGGTTGATGAGGACGCCGGTGGCGTCCAGGACAGCAGCGAGAATCGCGGCCCGTTGCTGCGCGTCGGGCTGCGGTATCGGAATCTGGGGGAGTTCGATCGTGGGTTGAGCGGTGGCCACCGCTGGGCTGAGCAAGCCGGTTGTGCCGATGCACAGTGCTGCCGACAAGATCGAACCCGCTATGACTCTGTGCATTCTGCGACCCACGAAAAGCCTCCTCGTCTGCGTCCTCCGCGCACCGTCGGATGGGTGCGAGCAGGACGTAAGAACATGTTCGGTGACGCTTCGGGGCACGCTGAATTCACGTAACAGAAAACACATGAATCACATTGGTACTTTTCTTCCCCAAAAGTGCCATTGGTAACCGTACGTCACATTAACCCCACAGGAAACCTGAATGTTGAATTACAACAACGTAATTCGAGGTCAGGGTGGTCGCGTCGGAACCGGGAAGGCTCACGGACCGGGAGATGGACGCACAAAAAAGGCCGGTCTCGCGAGGAGACCGGCCTTCTTCGTATGGGGTGAGCGACGGGACTCGAACCCGCGACATCCAGGATCACAACCTGGTGCTCTACCAGCTGAACTACGCCCACCATTGCACGCGTCCGCAGAACCTTTTTGGGCTCTGCATCAGCAGCGTCGACAATACTAGCGGGTTGAATCCGAGGTTGCTAATCCGCCCCCGATTGCGTGTCGAGTTCGGCAACAACTGCCGCGATGTCGCTGGTAGAGGGCCCCGGCGGAGCCACGAAGGCCGTCCGGCGGTAGTACTGCAACTCTTTGATCGACTCCTTGATATCCGCCAGGGCGCGGTGCGCAAGGCCCTTGGCCGGCTGCCCGTAGTAGATCCGTGGGTACCACCGTCGGGAAAGTTCCTTGATCGAGCTGACGTCGATCATTCGGTAGTGGAGGTAGGTGTCGAGCGCGGTCATGTCGCGAGAGATGAATCCGCGATCGGTCCCGATGGAGTTTCCCGCGAGCGGAACAGTTCCGGCCACCGGGACATGCTCCTTGATGTACGCCAGTACGCGCTGCTCGGCTTCCTCCAGCGTCACCGTCGATGCGCGCACTTCGTCGGTCAAGCCCGACTTGGCGTGCATGTCGGTGACGACGGCAGGCATGTTCGCCAACGCGTCGTCATCGGCGTGGATGACGATGTCGACACCCTCTCCGAGGATGTTCAGCTCACTGTCGGTCACCAGCGCCGCAATTTCGATCAGCTTGTCCTTGCTCAGGTCCAAGCCGGTCATTTCACAATCGATCCACACAAGTTTGTCCTGCACGCGCTCCACCCTAGTGCGAGCTGCGATGCCACTAGGGTTTGCGGTGGCGATCGAAACCAGTTCAGCACCAGCACACGTTCATGGAGGACGCGGACATGACACTCGACCCGACGCAGCCGGCACCCACGCTCAGTCCTGCCGAGAGGGCGAAGGCGGCCAAGGCGGCGGCCGTCGAAGCCGCACGGGTGGCTGCCGAAGCTCTGGCTGCAGCGGACGCGGCCGAAGCCGAGGCGCTTGCCGCGGAACAAGGGTCGACACCGACTGCGAACGGTAAGGCTGCCGAGATCTCTGCCGGATATGCCTCTGCGGGTGCAGCTTTGGAGCTGGGAACCGTAGTTCTCGACGGCGTCACCGATCCGGCTGCTCGCATCCGAATTCCGTTGGCGACGTTGAACAGGCACGGTCTCGTTGCCGGGGCCACCGGAACCGGTAAGACCAAGACCCTGCAGGGCATTGCCGAACAGCTTTCTGCGGCAGGGGTTCCCGTCGTCATGGCCGATGTCAAAGGCGATCTGTCGGGCCTGTCCGCGCCGGGGGAGGACAACGAGAAGATTCGCAGCCGCGCTGCGGACACCGGTCTGACGGACTGGGCTCCGGCCGGACACCCGGTGGAGTTTCTTTCTCTCGGCACCGAGGGAATCGGAGTGCCGGTCCGCGCCACCATCACGGCGTTCGGTCCGATTTTGCTGAGTAAAGTGTTGGGGCTGAACAACACTCAGGAATCCACCCTCGGTCTGATCTTTCACTGGGCTGATTCCCAGGGTCTCGCCCTGCTCGACCTCAAAGACCTGCGATCGGTGATCATGCACCTGACCAGTGACGAGGGCAAAGCCGACCTGAAAGGCATCGGCGGGGTCTCCTCGGCCACCGCAGGCGTCATTCTGCGCGCGCTGGTCAACCTCGAAGCAGACGGAGGAGACACCTTCTTCGGTGAGCCGGAACTCGAGACCGAGGATCTGCTGCGCGTCGGACCGGACGGCAGAGGGGTCATCACTCTGTTCGAGCTCGGGGCGCAGGCGTCACGTCCGGTGATGTTCTCCACCTTCCTGATGTGGGTGCTCGCCGACCTGTTCCAGACGCTTCCCGAGGTGGGCGATATCGACAAGCCCAAACTGGTCTTCATCTTCGACGAGGCACACCTGCTGTTCGCCGATGCGTCCAAGGCGTTCCTGCAGCAGGTGGAGCAGACCGTCAAGCTCATCCGATCCAAGGGCGTCGGTGTCTTCTTCTGCACGCAGCTGCCTACGGACGTCCCCAACGATGTTCTCTCACAGTTGGGGGCGCGGATTCAGCATGCCCTGCGCGCCTTCACGCCCGATGATCAGAAGGCGTTGAACAAGACGGTGCGCACGTACCCCAAGACCGATGCGTACGACCTCGAAAAAGCCCTGACGTCGTTGGGGACCGGCGAAGCCATCGTGACGGTGCTCTCGGAGAAGGGTGCCCCGACACCGGTGGCGTGGACGAAGATCCGCCCGCCGCGCTCCCTGATGGACACCATCGGCAACGACGCCATCGCGGCGGCCGCGTCGTCGAGCACGTTGTCCGCGAAGTACCGGGAGACCATCGACCGCGAGTCCGCCTACGAGCGCATGAACGCGCGGGTGGCGAATGTGCCAGCTCCGGCCGAGAAGTTCGACATCCCGCCCCTGCCTGCGGATCTGCCCGATCTGCCTCCGAGCGAGCCGGACGGGCCGTCGGCCGCGGAGCGCATCATGGGCAACCCAGCGGTCAAGAGCTTCCTACGATCGGCTGCCTCGGCGGCCGGCCGCGAGATCTCGCGCAGCATCTTCGGAACCGGACGCCGCCGGCGGCGCTGAGCTTGCTCAGTCGGGAGTGGAGCCCGCGGAACGACCAGGATTCGGGTATCAGTTGCCGAGCTTCTTGTAGAAGCTGCCGATGATCGGTGCGGAGATGCTGCGTGGGCTGTACTGCCCGGCTACCGACATGCCCTTGCTCAGCAGGCCGGGCACGACGCGCATCTTGTTCTTCGCCAGGCCGTCCAGCGACAGCTTCGCGGTGTAGGCGCTGTCGATCCACAGGAAGTCGGGAACCATCTTGTCCACGATCGACGCATCGGCCGGGTCCGGTGTCTCGGTGCGAACCGGGCCCGGAGCGAGCAGTGTGACGTTGACGCCGGTGCCCGCGAGCTCACCGCGCAGTGACTCCGAGAACGTGTTGACGAAGGCCTTGGTTGCCGCGTACGTCGCATTGTTGGGGATGGCCATGTTGCCTGCCGCAGATCCGGTGATGAGGATGCCGCCTGCTCCGCGACCGATCATGCCGGGCATGACCGCGAGCGTGAGGTCGTGTACAGCAACGGCATTGAGCTCCACCTGATCGCGCTCGTACGCGGGATCGAGCCCGGCCACCGGTCCGAACGTCGCGATGCCTGCGTTGTTGCACAGGATCGAGATCTCACGCTCGGACAGTTCGGTGACCAGCTCCTGGCGCTGCTCGCGGTTCGACAGATCCGACGCCCGCACCTCGACGGTGACGCCGTGCTCGGCCGTGAGCTTCGCGGCCAGCGCCTCGAGCAGTTCGCCGCGTCGGGCCACCACGATCAGCGAGTGACCACGGGCGGCGAGTTCGGTGGCCAGGGCTTCACCGATACCGGAAGAGGCTCCGGTGACGACGGCGCGGGCATCGGGGCTGGGCTTGGGCAGGCTCACGGTGAGACAGGCTAGCGGACAGATCAGATCGTGGCCGCGAGCCGGGTGCCTTGCTCGATGGCCCTCTTCGCGTCCAGCTCCGCGGCGACGTCCGCACCGCCGATGATGTGCGTGGTGGTGCCCGCGGCCTTCAGTTCGTCGACCAGGTCGCGAACCGACTCCTGGCCCGCGCAGATCACGACGGTGTCCACCTCGAGAACGCGCGGACGTTCGTGCTTGTCGCCGAACGAGATGTGCAGCCCCGCGTCGTCGATCTTCTCGTAGTTGACACCCGAAAGCTGATGCACGCCTTTGGCTTTCAGTGCAGCGCGATGGACCCAGCCGGTCGTCTTCGCCAGCCCGGCACCGATCCGACCCGGTTTGCGTTGCAGTAGATACACCTCACGCGGAGACGGTACGGGCACCGGAGTCGTCAACGCCCCCGGTGCGGCCTCGGGCTCGGTGACGCCCCACTCCTGCTTCCATTCCTTCAGATCCAACGTGGGGGAGGCGTCGGTGGTGAGGAACTCGGAGATGTCGATACCGATACCGCCGGCTCCGATGACCGCGACCCGATCGCCGACGGGCTTGCCGTCGCGCACCAGTTCCGCGTACGACAGCACCGACGGGTGCTCGATGCCGGGGATACGGGGAATCCGCGGGGTGACACCGGTAGCGAGCACCACTTCGTCGAACTCTCCTGCGACGAGTTCGGCGGCGGTGACTCGGGTGCCGAGGTGAACCGCGACGTCCGCGCTACGAAGTGCGCTGGAGAAGTACCGGATCGTTTCGGCGAACTCCTCCTTGCCGGGAATGAGTCGCGCGATTCCGAACTGCCCGCCGATTTCTGCTCTGGCCTCGAAGAGACTGACGGCGTGTCCGCGCTGCGCGAGATTGAGTGCGGCGGCCAGTCCTGCGGGTCCGGCTCCGACGACCGCGACCTTCTTGGTCCTCTTCGTCGGCAGTAGCTGCAGGTCGATCTCGCGTCCGGCACGCGGGTTGACCAGGCACGAGACCTTCTTGTGGACGAAGGCGTGGTCCAGGCAGGCCTGATTGCACGCGATGCACGTGTTGATCTGGTCGGCGTTGTCGGTGGCGGCTTTCTCGACCCAGAACGGATCGGCCAGCATCGGCCTGGCCATCGCGATCAATTGCGCGTCGCCGCGCGCCAGAATGTTCTCGGCGATCTCGGGCATGTTGATGCGATTGGACGCGGCGACGGGGATTGCCACGTGCTTCTCGAGTTTGCCGGTGATGTCCGCGAATGCGGCGCGCGGAACCGAGGTGACGATGGTCGGCACCCGCGACTCGTGCCAGCCGATATCGGTGTTGATGATGTTCGCGCCCGCAGCCTCGACGTCCTCCGCCAGCGCGACGATGTCAGGCCAGCTCTGGCCCTGTTCCACGAGGTCGGCCATCGACAGCCGGAACACGATGAGGAAGTCGGGGCCGACGGCTGCCCTCGTCTGCCGCACGATCTCGACGGCAATCCGACGGCGATTCTCCGCCGAACCGCCCCACTCGTCGCGTCGCTTGTTGGTGCGTTCGGAGAGGAACTGGTTGATGAAGTAGCCCTCACCGCCCATGATCTCGACGCCGTCGTAGCCGGCGCTCTGGGCGAGCCGGGCGGAGCGTACGTAGTTGCGGATCTGCCAGCGGACGCCCCTCGATGTCAGTCGCCGCGGCCGAAAAGGATTGATGGGAGCCTTGATCGACGACGCCGACACGCTCAGCGGCTGATAGGAATAGCGTCCGGCATGCAGGATCTGCAGTGCGATCTTGCCACCTTCGCGATGGACGGCCGCGGTGATCCGGCGATGCCGACGGGCTTCGATCCGATTGGTCAGCTTGGCTCCGAACGGCAACAGCCAACCGGTGCGATTGGGGGCATAGCCCCCGGTGATGATGAGTGCGACTCCGCCGCGGGCACGCTCGGCGAAATAGGCAGCCAGGCGTCCGGTGTCGCGGGCGCGATCTTCGAGGCCGGTGTGAATCGATCCCATGATCACGCGGTTCTTCAGCGTGGTTGCGCCGACATTCAACGGCGACAACAGAATCGGATACGGGCCAGCGGTCTGCTCGGTCTTCACAGCTTCTCCAATACCTCGGTGCACCACTCGGTGAATCCTTCTTCGACGCGAATTCCGCCGCGCAGCACCAGGTATTGATGCAACGCGGTGCCGGTGAGGGCAGCGGGGGCCGGAAAATCCTGCTTCTCGATCAGTCGGTAGACATCGAGGCGGGTGGCATGGACATCGCGATGGCGGGCAACTTCGACCTTGAGGGCATCGATGTCACCGTGGGCGGCACCGCGGATCTTGACGGCGAGCTCCTCGCGTAACTGCGAGGGATCGGTCGGCGCGGCGATCCAGCGATCGAGCTCGGCGCGACCCGCAGCGCTGACGGAGTAGACCTTCTTGTCGGGTCGACCGTCCTGCGCGACTGCCTCACCGGTGATCCACCCGGCCCCGTCCATCCGCGTCAACGTCCGGTAGATCTGCTGATGCGTTGCGCTCCAGAAGAATCCGATGGACTTGTCGAAGCGGCGGGCGAGTTCGTATCCCGAGCCACTGAGCTCGGTGAGGGAAACCAGAATCGCGTGTTCCAAAGCCACACCCGAGAGTATGTATGCAACACGGTGACTATGCAACTAGGTGCAGTAAAACCCGACGACGCCGCGGTCTAGTGTTGGCAACCATGGGAACCCAGCCGGAGGCCGCTGTCGTCGGAGTCGCCACAACGCGTAAGCAGGTCACCGCCTGGGGGTTCTGGGACTGGGGCTCGGCGGCGTTCAACGCCGTTGTTCTCACGTTCGTGTTCTCGGTGTATCTCACCGACGCCGTCGGCGACGACCTGCCCGGTTCGATCTCGGCCACCACCTGGTTCAGTTGGACGATTGCCGTGTCCAGCGTCGTCATCGCACTCCTCGCGCCCGTGTGCGGGCAATACTTCGACGCGCGCGGCAAGCGCAAGTGGCTGCTCGGGGTGTTGACCACACTGACGGTCGTCGCCATGGCCGGCCTGTTCTTCGTCAAGGACGACTACCACTATCTGTGGCTGGGCCTGTTGCTGCTCGGTCTCGGATCGATCATGTTCGAGCTGGCCAGCATCCCGTACAACTCGATGCTGCGGCAGGTCTCCACGCCGGCGAACATCGGCCGCGTATCCGGGTTCGGTTGGTCCATGGGCTATTTCGGTGGCATCGTACTGCTGCTCCTGTGCTACGTCGGTTTCATTGCAGGCGACGGCGACACCCGCGGTGTTCTGGGGCTGAGCACCGACGGCGGACTGAACATTCGGCTCGTCGCTCTGCTCGCCGCCGTGTGGTTCGCCGTCTCGGCCATCCCGGTGATGTTCGCCGTTCCCGAGGTACCGCGGGCCGTCGCCGATCCCAAGGCCGCCGAAGCCGGATTCGCGGCCTCGTACCGGGTGCTGTTTCGCGATGTCCGTGAGCTGTGGAGCGCGGACCGCCGCGCCGTCCACTATTTGATAGCCAGTGCACTGTTCCGGGACGGACTGGCGGGCGTCTTCACCTTCGGAGCCGTGCTCGCCGTCAGCGTCTACGGCATCGGTGCGGGCGACGTCCTGCTGTTCGGCGTCGCCGCCAACGTCATCGCGGGTCTCGGAGCCATCGTCGCCGGACGGTTCGACGACAGAATCGGGCCGAAGAAAGTCATCGTCTTCTCCCTCACCTGCATGATCGCCGCCGGGACAATTCTGCTGTTCGTCTCGGGACCGACGATGTTCTGGATCTTCGGGCTGATCCTGTGCCTGTTCGTCGGACCGGCGCAGTCGTCCGCGCGCACGTTCCTGGCCCGGCTGGCTCCACCGGGACGAGAAGGTCAGTTCTTCGGACTGTTCGCGACAACAGGACGCGCCGCGTCGTTCCTCGCGCCGTCGCTGTTCGGTCTGTTCGTGTGGATGTTCGACTCCGACCGCGCCGGTATCGCCGGGCTGATCATCGTCCTCGCTGCCGGACTGTTGGCGCTGCTGAAGGTGCGGGCTCCGGAGCGGGTCTAGACGGAGTCGATACGGGCCAGGATCTCGGCCGTCAGTTCCTCGGGCGCTTCTTCCGGGATCCAGTGCGAGATGCCGTCGAGTTCGACGAATCGGTACGGCGCATCGACGAATTCGCCGCAGCGCTCCGCTCCCGCTCGGCCGATGGCTGTGTCGCCGTTGCTCCAGACGTAGGTGGTGGGGACGGTCACCGGAGGAAGGTTCGCGAACTCCTTGGTCATCGCGGCGTACCAGCTCGATGCGGCCGTCAGCGCCCCGGGGACGGTGAGGTGCCGAACATATTCGTCATCGAGGCTGTCCGCACCGAACATCGCGCGCAGACGCTGTGCACCGTTCTCGACCAGAACTCGTTCGGCCTTCTCCGGTTCTCGAAGCAGGCCGAAGTACTGCGACCGCTCCTGCTGATCCGGATCCTCGCGGATGGCCCAGTTGAACGCGGCCGAGTGCGGGACCGATGCGGCAGTGAGGCTTCGGACTCGGTCCGGATGCTCGGCTGCGACATGCCAGGCGACCACCGCACCCCAGTCGTGTCCGACCAGGTGCGCCGACGGGAGATCGAGTACGTCGAGCAGGGCGAGGACGTCACCGGTGAGACGTTCGATGCGATAGTGCTCGACGCCGATCGGACGGGCACCGGGGGAGTAGCCCCGCTGGTTCGGCGCGATCACGCGACAACCTGCGCCGACCAAGCCGGGTGTCACCGCGGTCCACGATGCGTTGGTCTGCGGAAAGCCGTGCAGCGCAACCACCGGAACACCGTCCGGCGGTCCCGACATCGCAACGTCGAACACGTACTCGCCGACACTTACCTCGGTCATGAACATCCCTTCGTGGCCGTCTCGTTCTCGAACGGTCAAGCCCGTCGTGGTTCCCATCGGCTCATCCCGAGCATGATCATGCGGATCTGCTTCTCGGTCCGCTCGATCAGATCCTTCTCGTTCTGACTACCCGGTCTGTCGATTTCCAACAGGCCGACCACCGCAGTGAGCATCGTCGAGACCAGGAGATCGGCGGTCATCTCCAGATCGGCGACGTCCCACTGCTCGAGGCCGGGCATGCGAGAGAGGTCGATGGTCAGCTCGCTGACGAACAGTCGCAGCTCGGTGGCGAAGGCACGCCGGACCTCGGTGACGCCGCCGTACCGCTCGCGACTGAGAAAACGGAACTGATCCTCGTGGCTACGAACCTGGCGGACCAGGATGCCGAAGGATTCGGTGGCCGTCTTGGCGCTCGGGTTGCGTCGGGCATCGCGCAGCATCTGTCGCAGCATGCGCATGCTGTCCTCGACCAGGGCGACGCCCAGATCCTCCATGGAGGCGAAGTGCCGGTAGAACGCAGTGGGGACTATTCCGGCGGATCGAGCGACCTCCCGCAGGCTGACGCTGGCGAACGATCGCTCGCGTAGCAGATCGAGCGTGCCCTCGATCAGGGCCTGACGGGTGCGCTCCTTGCGCTCGGCGCGGGTCCCCGGTTCTGTCACAACGTCCAGTTTATGGGCGCGCATTCTGTGATCTCCCTTCCGGTTCCTCTCCGGCACCCCGCAGAACTGTCGATTCGTCCTGTAACGGCCGTCACATAAACGTTGACAGGTACCGGTGTCGCTCTGCCACACTCATGTTAGTGCACAATCGTTCACTGAATGGGTCGTAGGTTTTCGATCCGGTTAGGGAGGATGGAATGACGCTTCAAGAACGTCCGTCGCGGACCTCGGGTTCGCGCAAGTTCTCACTTCTTTCCCTGTTCGAGGCCATGGCCACGCCCCACGCGCTCGATCGGTACCTCGAACTCGTCGACCCCATGACGACCGTTCGTGACCTTCGCGGCGAAGTGACCGAGATACACCGGTCCACCGAAGACTCGTTGACTCTCACCATCCGTCCCACGCGTCAGTGGAAGGGATTCAAGGCCGGCCAGTTCGTTCAGGTCGGGGTCGTCATCGACGGAGTACGGCACACCCGCTGCTACTCACCCGCGTGCTCGCAGTACCGCAAGGACGGCCGGATCGAACTGACGATCAAGGCGCATCCCGAGGGCCTGGTGTCGCAGTACCTGCACAAGAACGCGCACATCGGCCTCGTGGTCAGCCTGTCGCAAGCGGACGGCACGTTCGAGCTTCCCGAACCACGCCCGGCAAAGACGCTGCTGATCAGCGGTGGCAGCGGCATCACGCCGGTGCTGTCCATGCTCAGGTCGCTGCTGGACGAGGGGTACAGCAGCGACCTGACCTTCCTGCACTACGCGTTCACCGAGAACGACGTGGCGTACAAGAAGGATCTGGAGAAGATCGCCGCCGAGCACGAGAACGTCAATATCGTGTTCGCGTACACCGAGCAGAAGACGGGCGGTGATCTGTACGGGTTCTTCGGCCAGGAACATCTCGACGCAGTGGCCCCGTGGTTCGCCGAGGCCGACACCTTCCTGTGCGGACCTCCCGGACTGATGAAGGGCGTGACGTCGTTCTTCGACGACGCAGGTCTGGGCGAGCGGCTGCACCTCGAGGAATTCACGCCCTCGTTCGCCACCGTCAGCGACGACGTCACCGGAACCACCACGTTCTCCGGCAGCGATGTGTCCTCGGAGAACGACGGCGAGACGCTGCTCGAGCAGGCCGAATCGGCAGGGCTCTCACCGGCCAACGGTTGCCGGATGGGTATCTGCTTCACCTGCACCTCGGTGAAGAAGTCCGGCTGCACCAAGAACATCAAGACCGGTGAGACCGACACCGAATCCGACAAGAAGATCCAGTTGTGTGTGTCCGTCGCCGTGGGCGACGTCGACATCGACATCTAGATCCACCTCGAACACCGACAACCCAGACCCATCTCGACCCGATCGAATTGGAGATCATCAGATGCTCGGAACGATTCTCTCGATCCTGCCCACCGCCGTCCTGCCCTTTCGCCGCAACGAGACCCTGCCGGACCAGCCGACCGTGCTGACCTTCGAGCAGGTCGAAGAGCTCGGCCGCGAACTCGACGCACTGCGTGCCCGTACCGTCGCCAAGCTCGGCGACGAGGATCGCGAGTACATCTACAAGATCATCAAGGCGCAGCGCGGCCTCGAGATCACCGGACGCGCGTTGATGTACCTGCCCTTCCTCCCGCCTGCGTGGCTGGCAGGCGTCGGTGCACTCGGTGTGGCGAAGATACTCGACAACATGGAGATCGGGCACAACGTCATGCACGGTCAGTACGACTGGATGCGCGAGCCCGGCCTCAACTCCGAGGTGTTCGAGTGGGACACCGTCTGCCCGGCGGATCAGTGGAAGCACTCGCACAACTACATGCATCACACCTTCACCAACATCGTCGGCATGGACCGCGACATCGGTTACGGCATCCTGCGCATGGACCAGGATCAGAAGTGGAACCCGTACTACCTCGGTAACCCGGTCTACGCGTTCCTGTTGATGACGTTCTTCGAGTGGGGCGTGATGCTGCACGACCTCGAGACCGAGAACATCGTCGCGGGCAAGCGCAAGTGGCACGACGTCAAGCCGCTGCTGCAGGGCATGTGGCGCAAGGCGGGCAAGCAGGCGCTCAAGGACTACGTGATCTTCCCCGCGCTGACCGGTCCGTTCTTCGCTTCCACCGTGGTCGGCAACGTCGCCGCGAACCTCATCCGCAACGTGTGGACCTACTCGATCATCTTCTGTGGTCACTTCCCGACCGGAGTCCAGACCTTCAGCCAGGAAGAGACTGCCGAAGAGACCCGCGGCGAGTGGTACGTGCGTCAGATGCTGGGATCCGCCAACATCGAGGGCACCCCGCTGTTCCACATCATGTCGGGCAACCTCTCGCACCAGATCGAGCATCACCTGTTCCCCGATCTGCCCGCACATCGCTACCCGCAGATCGCGCCCGAGGTCAAGGCTCTGTGCGAGAAGTACGACCTGCCGTACAACACCGGTGGCTTCTTCCACCAGATCGGCACCGTGTGGGGCAAGATCTTCAAGCTCGCGCTGCCCAACTCGCTCACGGGATCGGCGGCTCCGGCCGGTGTTATCGTCGAGCGTAAGAAGACCAGCGCAGCGTGACGACTTCGAAGGGGGCGGTCCTGTTGGTAGGAAAGTTCGAGCGCAACAAGGACACCGTGCAGGAATTCACCGAATCGGCCGCGACTCATGTCGGCCGGATCGTGGTGATCATCGCCGGAGCCGTCCGCGACGTCACTCGTGAAATCGGCGATCTGATCACCGACGGAATCGAGATGCGTGAGGCGGCGAAGAAGGCGGAGCGTGACGCACCGCTTGGCACCGTGATCAACGGAGAGTTCGAGACCCGCGAGCGGTAGAGCAATACCCGATCCACACAGCAGTACCAGATCCAATCAGCGCCGCCCGAGCATTGCTCGGGCGGCGCTGTTGTGTGCGGACCCACGGTCAGCGTGCGCGTAGCCGCCACAACGACGTGGTTTCGCGCGAGCGCGCCTCGTGCAGCACATCGGAGCTGTCGGTGACGCGCGAATGCGTCGGAGTGGTGTCGGTGCGGCCGACGACGGCCAGGCCCGCCGCGTCGATAGCCGTGAGAAGGTCTGCGCGAGTGACCAATTCGAGTAGCTCGGCGAGGTCGGAGACCACCAACCATGCCTCACCGTCGGGTGCCAAGTGCCCGCGAAGTCGGCTGAGGAAGGACTTGAGCATCCGCGAGCCGGGGTCGTACACCGCATGTTCGATGCCCGACGTCGGTTTCGTGGGAATCCACGGCGGATTGCACACGATCAGCCCCGCACGCCCGGACGGAAAGATGTCGGCCTGCACCACCTCGACCCGATCGGCGTACCCGAGCGCATCGATGTTGGCTCGTGCGCACGCGACCGACCGTGGATCCTTGTCGGTCGCGACCACCGAGGTCACGCCGCGGCGGGCGAGTACTGCAGCCAGAACGCCCGAGCCGGTGCCGATGTCGAACGCTCGCTCCGTATCCGGCAGTGGTGCGGCGGCGACGAGCTGAACGTACTCGCCGCGGACGGGAGAGAAGACACCGTAGTGCGGGTGGATCGAAGCGTCGAGCGCCGGAACGAAGACGCCCTTGCGTCGCCACTCGTGTGCGCCGACCATGCCGAGGAGTTCGCGCAACGAGAGCACGCACGGCGCAGCGTCAGGGCCGAGAGCTTCGGTCACCGCCGCCGATACGTCCGGTGCCCGGCCGAGATCGAGGCGGACTTCCGAATCGAGTTCCACCAGAAGCATTCCCAGTACTCGTGCACGTCGCGCTTGGTACTGGCGGTGCAGATGGAATCGCTCCGCGCCCGACGCGTCGGGCACGTGCTTGGCGGCCGGTACCCGCCGGGTCATCGCCGACAACAGCTGTCGAGCATTGTTGTAATCGCCGCGCCACAGCAGGGCCTCACCGATCGTGGCCATCTTGTACGCCACGTCGGCGGTGGTCGAATCGTTCACGATCCGCACCACACGGGGCGGGGGTGCACCGTTCTCGGACTGCCAGCGGGACGTCCGCTCGCTCCCGTTCTCGGTCCACGTGATGCTCGATGCTGCGTTCTCGTTCATGCTGCGGTGTGCGGGTACTCCGCACTGCGGTGTTGGAACGCAAGGATATTGGGGTTCACGATGACGCCGTTTCTGATCTCGATCGATCGCTCGATGGTGGCATCACCGCTCCAGGCCGTGGGGCCGTCGAGAACGGTTCGCAGATACGGCAGCAATGATTCGCTGATCTCCCAGGTGGCCGAGTTCCACAGATAGGAAGGGCTGTGGTCGACGGCGTAGTACTTGACGTTGTCACCGACGGTGAACATGGGATCGGTGAACGACGTGGGCCTGGCCCACTCGAAGCCCATTCCCTCGTCGCAGGAAACGTCGACCACGAGCGTGCCGGGTGCGAGAGTGGGCAGATCGTCGTTCATCAGGAACGTCAACGGTGCATTGGTGTCCTGCAGAACGCAATTGACGATCACGTCGTGGTCGGCGAGGAACTGCGAGAGTGGCACCCGTCCCTCGGGCGTGAGAGCACGGCTCTGTCTGGGATCGGCGTCGTCGAGATCGAAGTTCACGATGTTTGCCGAATGGATGGGCGAACCGACGGCAGTGACACCGCGTTGGGTCAACACGTCGACATCGTGGATGCCGTGCGCGTTCAGAGCGGTGACCGCACCGCGCGCCGTGGCTCCGAAGCCGATGACGGCGGCACGCAACCTTCGGCCGTAATCGCCGGTGGAACCGATCAGCTGCAACGCATGCAGCACCGAGCAGTAGCCGGCCAGTTCGTTGTTCTTGTGGAACACATGGAGATTGAACCAGCCGTCCGGCGTCCAGTGATTCATGGCCTCGAACGCGATCAGTGTCAGCTTGCGTTCGACGGCGATCTGGGTGAGCTGTTCGTCCTGTACGCAGTGCGGCCAGCCCCACAGCGTCTGCCCGGGTCGCAGCGCGGCAAGATCCTCGGCCTGTGGCTTGGGCAGCAGGATCACATCGCACTCGGCGATGAGCTGCTCGCGTGTGCGAATGCCCGCCACTTGGCCGGCCAAGTGCTCGTCCGAAATTCCGAACGGCTCGCCGTAGCCGGATTCGAGGAACATGCGGGCTCGGATGTCGGCATCGATGCGATCGAGATGAAGTGGATGAATCGGAAGTCGCCGCTCATTCGGCTTGCGTGAACGTGAGAGGACTCCGAGAGTGAGCTGATGCACGTGTGACCCTTCGTTATGCGAAGTCAACCACAGTGAGCCGAAGTGTCTTGCGTTCGTGCTGGTCAGAGGTGCGCCTCCGTGAATGGCTTTCACGCAAGGATACCCCGTTAGCGGCGCTGGCCCGGGGCGTCGAACTGCTGAACTTTCCAGAGCCAGGTAGCGAGAATGCGTAGGTTAAGCCGGAGGAGCGCCGCTGTCGGCCCCATCGTCGGCTGAGTGAATCGGAGGTGGATCTGCTGACTTCGGAGTTGGAAGGGTGCACAACCGCTCCGGAGGTGGCCGAGCTGTTCGGGATTCATCGGCAGACCGTCGCGCGACTGTCAGCGAGCAGGGGAGTGACGACTCGTTCGCGTGCTCGGATCGATGCTGAGCTCCTTGCGGAAGTGACCTGGAGCTACGAACGCGGGAGGTCCACCGTTGAGCTGGGGTGGCAGTACGGCCTTGCTGCCAGCAGTTTCGGCAAAGCCTTAAAGAAGTCGGGCGTGGCCCCTCGGCAGCCGAAGTTCAATCGGTGGGCTACAAGAGATGAGTAGCTACGTTCAGTCAGCTCGGTCGTCGGCTTCGTGTGGATCTTCTTGCCCAGCTGGCTCGGTCTCCTCCATGGCGAGTGCGACAAGCACCTTCGAAATTTGGTGGAGGTCGGGCTGCGGTTCGACGGCTGAGCGGACGTACACGACTGTGCCGCCACTGGTGACGGTTGGCGGGGGGAACGTAGACCTCACCGCGCGCATAGCGCATGTAGATCTTGTCTGCGCGATTCACGAGCGACTTGTTCCTGTGCAGACACCGCGTCGGCGTTGTATGAGTTTCTGATCAGTCAGATCCTCTAAAGGGCGATAGAAATCGTGAATGATGCGCTGATGTGCAGTGTCCATTAAGGAATGAGAGTCTTGGTGCTCTAGCTAGATTCTTCTAAGCTGGTGGTGCTGTGTGATGTAAGTTGAGATAAACAAGCATACCATTCATACCATTCATACCAGCATGACACGTCTTGTTGAGTAGTAGCTGGTAGATTCAAGTTTGTCTCAGTATGCGTCTTCGATCCGATTTTCTAATAATCGAATATACCTAAACGGAACAGTATCCCGCGTTAGTCGGGACAGTACCTTGTCGAGGTGTGACTCGTGAACTGCCAACATTAGTAACTTCTGTGCCCGCGTCGCTCCAACATACAACACGCGACGCGGTTCACCGTCTCGGTCCTCATGCCATAGGAGTACGCCCGATTGGTCACGGGTTCGCGATTCATGGTCCTCGGGAATTACCATGGTTACAAACTGCTGCTGAAGGCCCTTGTAGCTATGAATTGTTCCGTACTGAATCGACGTTTTCTTACCCCAGTTGGGCATGGCGGGCCACTTGTCTCCTCTCGGAATCGTAAGACTTCCGACCCAGTCGAACGAGTTCGAGGAAAGTGCTTGCATCAAACTATTCTTGAAAGTTGACGGATTTTTATCGAAAGCGGTTGAGGTGGCGACACGAAGAACTGAGGTAAGAAACTGCCTTTCGGAGAGGCCAATCTTTTCCAAAAAATCCATGAGCGCGAGCTTTCTAAGTTCCTTGTTCGATGATTCGTGAAGTGTATTCGCAAGGTCATGCAAGGCCGATTGTCGTAGTCGAGTATTGGTCTCGTCATGCAGACACCGGATAGCAGATGCTATGCGGACCAATTTGCTGTCGGAGTTCAGTTCTGGTTTACTGCCGCCCGCGACACTACGCGCTGTATTCCAGTTGTGAGAAAGGATGACCGTTTGGTCCAATCTGTATCCCTCGCTTGTCCTTAGTAACTCAATGCAAGGAGCGATCGACTTAATATCAGAATACCCAAAGATGTAGATTGGAGTCTCGCTGTTTCGGTTAGGCCCACGAGCAATGTCGACAGATGACGTGCTCACCCGCAAGCTGCCTGCAATAGCGCAGATAGCTGGTGTGCTACGAAAATTGCCGTCCAGTCGATCTCCTGTGGGAGCTAGGGTACTCAAGGCTGGAACCGGTGAGCTAGACTGTAACTGTCGGAAGTCGTAAATCGCTTGATCTGGATCACCGACCAGGACGATCATTACACCAGCTTCTTTAAACAATTGTAGTACATTGAAATCAGAACCTGAGCAATCCTGTACTTCATCTACTATCACCTCGCTAAATCGACTGCCGATGAGAGCGGTAAGTTTGGAGCGATCAGAAGAATCGGCAAGGATTGAGTCCGCAACTTGCCGGGATGCTTCTGCGCTGTAATAGCCACGATTAATGAGCGTCTTTCTGATACGTGTCGCCTCGGCTTCAAATTCTATGCGCTGGGTAGAGCTGAGCGCCTCGATCTTCTTCCTAGCAATGTAGGGCGCTGTTCGCCCGTGTAGAGTAGCGGTGTCGTCAGAATGGAAGTCGAACCAATCCAGTAAGAAGACCCCCTGTCTTCCTGTCAGTCGAACAGTTACGTTCGGTAGCTGTGACCAGGTATCAACGAAGTGAGTACGTACGCCATCACGAGACGTCGCGAATGGACTCACGATAAAGCGGTTAAGAAACTTATCGATAGTACCGACAAAATTTGGCGCTGTAAGTAGGCTGGGGTCTCCTGAGCAGCGCAGTCTAGCTTCATCGGCTGCGGCATTTGTGAACGATAGAAGTGCCACGCCTTTACGGGGATGTGCGTTTGGCCTGACTGCGAAGCGCTCAGCGATGGTTTGAGTCTTTCCCGCTCCAGGACATGCCTCGACGAAGATAGATCCGACCCGCTCTATTAGATTCAACTGACTTTTAGTGAAGTCGAAGTCGTCATTCATCTGATGTATTCTCTGCTCCGATAGCAAAACGAACTGCATCTGTAAGATATTCAGGACACTTATATGTCCCTGGTTTCTCCAATGCAATGGCGAAGTCGTGGGCAAACTGTCCTTTGCTTAGAAACTTTTGAATAGTTTGCAGGCATACGTAAAACTCTCGCGAAGGGTCGGAAGCCTCGACAATTGCCGTCATTCGTTTTTGCGAACCAGGCTTCTGGGCTAGGAATGCGGTGCTGAATACGCTCTCGTTCTTCTCGGCCGGGTCGAGTAGGTCTGCTTCGAGCGTATGAGGTGCTTCAGCAATATGGACGATGGTCCTTGCTCCGAGTTCATCGACGATTTTCTGTAACGACGAAGCACGATTGTAGGTGACCACCTCATTCGCCTCATCAGAGTCTTCTTTCGAGGTATCGGCGTCCGGCGCTTCAGTGTCTAAACTGCCTTTTTGGTCCTTCTTTGATTCGTAACCTTTCTTTCTCTTCTTTTCCTCCTCAGTAAGTAATGGGTCTGTATCTGTAACAATGACCAGTCGTTCAACAAGTCGGCAGCCGTTTACTTCCTGTAGCAACAGGCGAATGTAGGGTTCGAAATCCACCATCCCAATATTAATGAGTGACACACCACGGAATTTCCTCTGTTGTTCCTTCTCTTTCATTTTGTCTTCATGTTTCAATATAACATTTCGAGCGAGTGCGGGAATAATTATCTGTTCAGCGATTCCTTCCACTAAAATGACATGGCGAGCAAACAGTAGTTCGGCGCGGGTTACATCAAGATATTGATTTATCTTCCGCTTAGCCTTGGCATCGTCACCTAAAGTAATTCTCGCTAGTGGCAACGTCTTCGTCGCATGCGACGTAATGACGCTACCGGCTTCGTCCGTGGCTACCTGAGACTGCACGACGACGACAGGATCGAGGCCGGCGCTGCTTGCCAGGTTGGGCGA
This sequence comes from Rhodococcus sp. 14-2483-1-2, assembly GCF_002259405.1. GTDB lineage: Bacteria > Actinomycetota > Actinomycetes > Mycobacteriales > Mycobacteriaceae > Rhodococcoides. Next base: position 127,427 of record NZ_NPFW01000021.1, read on the forward strand.
ATGCGTAGTGGCGATGATCTGAATTCTGCCTGCCGGACCGTCACTGTCGTCTTTGACCGAACTGCGAGCCTGGTCTCTGAGGTAATCGAGGAGAACCGACTGTAGTTGCGGGTGGAGATGGGCTTCTGGCTCCTCCACTAAAAATAGAGTAAGTTCAGATTCGTCGGCATTACTCAGTTCGAGGACGACAGAGGCTAGGAAGAGTAGATTCGCGTACCCAAGTCCAGAATTAGCGAGATCAGAGGGATCGACTAAGTGCTCGTTCATCTTGAGCCTTAGGCTGCGCGTTAAGCGCGCAAGCTTTATCGTGTCAAAAGAAACAGTGACGAACTGCTTTCGAACCGCATCGGTAAGGAGTGTCAGCTCGGTCTGAAGGTTGCGATTGGTCTCGGTAATGGCTTTATGGGTTTCAAGTTCTGTATACTTTGTCTTCGCAGATTCTACGAAGTCGTCGCGAACCTCGGGCTTAAGTAGAGTATCCATAATCATGGATAGGCGGTTGCCTGTTGCGGAGTCGAGTTCTCGATTCGCATCACGTAGGGGCGCTAAATAGACATGGTTGATTTGATCCCTTTTGCTTGGCTCGGAGTCTGGCATTCCGACTTTACCTGCCAGATTTTCAACCCGAGATTTACGAGGATTGACCTTGTCGTAGGTGTACTTGGTGCTATAAGTGGCAGTGTCATCTTCGACATCCAGTGCGCCAATGTAGTGAGCCTTTTGGAATTCTGAAAGATTTGAATATTGTAGCTTTATATTGATCGGTGCGTCCGGTCGACTCTCCGAGACGTCCTCACCCTCGAAGTACCGAGTTCGTCGCTGACTAAGAGGGGTAGTTGCTAGGCGGAGCGCCTCGATAATATTTGATTTTCCTGCGTTGTTCTCGCCGACGAGTATTGTTATGTCACTCTGGAATTCAACTAAGGTATCGATGCATGAACGGAAGTTTTGTATCTGTAGGGATTCCAAAGACATCGCACTGTGAATTGCGTTTAATTCCGGAGATTTATCAGTTGTTTTTACCATTACTTTAATTTACCAGTCTCTGCGTTATGTAAACGATGACAGATTGACAACGGCTCCGGTATGACCATCCAGGGGTAGACCTGCAGTAGGTGGCGCGACAAAACTGCGTACCGGTGAGATGAACCCTCCCTTTACTTCGAACGCTGTCTCGTCTTGTGGTGTTGATGGGGTAATTTCCATAGTCAGGCCCCGCTTAACTTCTGGATCGCCGGAGGTGCTTGAGGCTTGAATGCTCAACTACGACTCCTGCTGACCCGCCCGCCTCCTTAAATGCGTCGCGAATCCCCTCACGAGTCTGCGGGGCGGCAGGCAGCGTGTCCGCTAAAGATCACGGGATAAGTACACAGATAGTTTTGTCGCGACCGTACGAGATTTCGCGATTCTGGTAGCGTGCTGGTACGTCGTTTATATCTCCTGCCGGAGCCTCTGCTAAAGCAAGCAACCCATCCGTCGTTAATACCTCAGGGTGGGACTTCATCCAACGCTGCCCGGTGGTCAAAACCGCGTCGTATATTCTCGCTGGGAGCCCCATTGCGATGCCAACTTCAGGAAATTCGCGGAAAACGTAACGCGTATCTCCTGAGGTCGAAGATTGAAGTCCACCAGACCGAAATTCTCCTTGCTCGCGGTCGGCGATTGCGGATACCAACGGCCAATAATGCAGAAATGAGCCAAGGCTTGGGTCCAACATCATTTCCGGTGACACCGGCGGTGGGTCATGAAGTTCTGCGACCCAGGATCCGTTTGGAAAATGGCCAACGTGCACATATGAGTGTTCAACTGTGGCGGGTGACCCGATTCGCATAGTTCGTACCTGGTCTTTTGCTCGAGCTTTTTCGGTGCCGCTGAGCGACGCTCCGAAACGACCCTTGGCTTCTACGTTCACAAAAACGCGCCCCCTGCGGTCGAAACCAATAAAGTCGGGTCGCGACTTGCTCATTGATTGACCACTCGCAAGCAAGTAGCTTTCGTAGTGGGCGAAGTAGTCAATGCCCAGCACTTCTTCGGCGAATAGCTTGGCCTGCAGCTGACCGAGAAAGAAGCTCACCATCCCCTTTTCGGTAGGGTTCATATGAATGTAGCTTGCGCTTCTTATCCAGTGATTCCGCGCCTCCACGAGGTTTGCGTCCACCATTGCTGCCCTCCAGATCAAGTCCAAGAAACGGGGTCGGAGGAGACCCGCCACTCCAAACGGAGTTACCTGAATGGTGCTGGCGGCGTGGAGCAGTCGGGCGCGGTCGACTGCAAAGCGGCTTGGTGTTGGAGCGGGTGGGGCGGGAAACGCATGCAACGAATAGTCTATGTAGGCCACTGCTACCGCAGCTTCTCAGAGATAGTCCGCGCAAGAAGCCGACTCACTTCCAGCGAACTTGTACTCAGTGCCGCCTGACTTACGCTCTCGTCTGGCTCCACGCGGATGGGCGCGTTTGAACGCGTGCCGAAGGAGGCTTGGTTCCGCGGAAGGTTGGCAACGATACCGATAGTGATGCTGGAGGTTGGGTCAATACCCACAGCGATGGCAAGTCGCTCTTGGGTTACGAGTCGGAGCGCGCCGACCAGCCGAAGGCACTCCGCGATCTGTTCGACTGACGCCTCCTGATCGAACAATGAACCAAGGCTGTCACCAGGGAGTTGAGCGAAAACGGAAACCTGTCCACTTTGGTTTGCGCGTACACCAGTGATGACTGCATGGCGCACGTCGTTCCAGGACCTTGATTTTTCTTGACGTTCGGGTATGGCGACCGACACCGAGTCTGTGTCTCGTTGAGCGCTGATGCCCACATCATCGGCGACCAATCCGGTCTCACGGATACGCCTCGCGAATGTGTCGGCAAGTTCGTGCATTTGCCTCGTCGTCCTACGAGTTGCGGGAACAGGTTGCACGTGTACCTCGAGAGTCGCCTGTTCGACTGCATTCCGGTAGTGCGGGTCAGTGCCGCGACGCCACTCGAAATTCACCTCGTCGGACAGGGGCGCGAAAGTCAGGTCGGACGGGGCTGCAGCTTGCGAGCGTAGCGCTCCGGCAACTTTGGTTTGTAGCTCGGCGACAGAGTCGAACGTATCGTAGAAAACGCCTGAGCCGTAGTTTCCAATTCTGTCAATGAGCGCTTGCTGGTCTGGTTCGACTTCCACGCCATTCTTCACGTATACCAGTCGAGGGATGCCGCGCTTAGTTGCGGCAACCCATTCGTCGTGTGTTGGGGACTGCATAGTGTCAGCGAATCGATGCCCGTAGTTAGGGCCGAGGAGCAATACATACACATCTGCACGGGCGACACCCTCAAGGCACGCCTCGCGGCTCGGCGTGGGGGACGCCCCGAAGTTTTCGAAGCGTATGGGCTCGAAACCAATTGCCGAGATCAAACCGGGCAGGGCATCGCGCTCCTCTTCAAGACCGCGACGAACGCTGCTGATGAATACGCGCACTACAAACCTTTCGTTATGTACAACTTCAAGACTAGCGGTTCCGTCCGCCGTAGCCTCGCGGTTTCCCTCAACGCGGCGTGCAGAGGTGAGAAACGTAGCGCCTCTGACGCCGAGCAATCAGCCATTGTGCAGCAGTGCCCGATCCAACTGCTTGCATGAGTCGAGGCCTTACGAGATTGGGACGGAGTCGAACCGTCTCGATGCGCAAAGTCCTACCGGTTTGTTCGCCGACGATTTGTGAGGAACGAATCGCTTCGTCTGCCGATACGGACATGAGGTGTCGACTCCTACGCCGGCTTGCTCACGACGGTGATCGAACCGGTGACGGTCGCCGGGGGAGGGGCTTGGGCAGGATCGCTGCTCAGAGGTGTGCTAAACAAGGCCCGGCCCGCTGGCACCGCCGCTGTGTATACGATTGCGACGTCGTGGCCAGTGAGTACAGGTCTGCCACCCTGTCGACGCAGTTGCCCACAGTTGAGCTTTCGCCGTTTTCAACGGCCGCGCTGGGGCAGAAGATATCCCTTCATTGGCGCTGACCAGCGAAGACATAGAAAAACCTGCGCCTCGCGGCGCAGGTTTGAATGTTACTGCTCTGGTGCCCCCGGCAGGATTCGAACCTGCGACCAAGGGATTAGAAGGCCCTTGCTCTATCCCCTGAGCTACGGAGGCTGGCGCATGCGGGCGGACCCGCGCGAGCACGGTTGACGAGTGTACCTCCCTGCATACTGGGTCGGCGCAGGCATGGGTTCGCACGGAAATGGGTGGATACCGATTGCGCGGGTAAGACTGTGAACTCGGAATCGTTCCGACCGATGCCGAAGGAGTTTCGATGCACGACATCCTGGACGAGGTACTGCGCATCTGGCAGTCCGGCGACGTGGCAGCGGTCGCGACGGTGATCCGCACCTTCGATTCCGCGCCGCGTCCGGTCGGAGCGTCCATGGTCGTTGGCTCGGACGGTGCCGTTGCCGGCTCGGTCTCGGGCGGCTGTGTCGAGGGTGCGGTCTACGAACTCGCACAGGACGTGATGGATTCCGGCGCCCCGGTACTCACTCGATACGGGATATCCGACGACGATGCCTTTGCCGTCGGGCTCACGTGCGGCGGAACGCTCGACGTATTCGTGCAAGGGATCTCTCGGCGCACGTTTCCCGAATTCGAGGCCCTCGTCGCGGACGTTCGCGGCAACGTGGCCGTGGCGATGGCGACAGTCGTCGCACACGCCGATCCGGAACGGCTCGGCCGCAGGATCGTCGTCGGAGAATCGGGCACCCGAGGCTCGCTCGGCAGCGAGCGCGCCGACGCTGCCGTCGCCGACGATGCGAAAGGACTTCTCGCCGCGGGCCGTTCGGCTGTCCTGACCTACGGGCCCGACGGCCAGCGACGGGGGGAGGGGATGGAGGTGTTCGTCTCGAGCCACGCTCCGCCGCCGCGGATGCTGGTGTTCGGAGCCATCGATTTCGCTGCCGCAGTGGCGCAGCAGGGTGCCTTTCTCGGTTACCGCGTCACCGTCTGCGACGCACGGGCAGTCTTCGCCACCCCGCAGCGGTTTCCCGCCGCCGAGCAGGTCGTGGTCGCGTGGCCGCACGACTATCTGTCCGAGCAGTTCGCAGCAGGGGAAGTGGACGAACGCACCGTCGTCTGTGTGCTGACCCACGACCCCAAATTCGACGTGCCGCTGCTCGAAGTGGCGTTGCGCATTCCCTCTCTGGCGTTCGTCGGTGCGATGGGATCGCGCCGTACCCACGACGACCGCACGGCACGGTTGCGAGCGGCGGGTCTGACGGAGACAGAGCTCACTCGTCTGGCCAGTCCGATCGGGCTCGATCTCGGGGCTCGGACGCCTCAGGAGACAGCGGTATCGATCGCAGCGGAGATCATCGCCCACCGTTGGGGCGGTACCGGTGAACCGCTGCGCGCCCGACACGGGCGCATTCATCACGACGTGACCGAAGCCGCGCGCACGACCGAGTACGACGCTCTGTAGGACTCGCGTTTCGAGTACCGTCGATCACCTCTTACTCTGGTGGTATGGCAACACCGGATCTCGAGAAGAACGAACCCTCGACCGCCGAACTCCGCGCGGACGATGTCCGGACGGATGATGGTTCGACGAACGAAGATCCGCGTTCAACCACGACGACGGTGTTCGTCACTGCCGGGGTCATCGCCGGTGTGGTGGCCGCGCTCATCGTGATGCTGTCGGCCTCCGACGCGCTGGTGCTGTTGGGCATTCCGGATCCGGGCCCGGCCACGACCTACGGTCTGCCTGCCCTGCGGGCAATAGGTGAGATCGCCGCCGTCATCGCCATCGGATCGTTTCTGCTGGCCGCGTTCCTCGTGCCGCCGCAGAAGAACGGCGTGCTCGACGTCGACGGCTACCGTGCCGTGCGCACCGGTTCGGTCGCCTCGATCGTCTGGGCAGTCTGTGCACTGCTCCTGGTGCCGCTGACACTGTCCGACACCTCGGGGCAGCCGTTCTCCGAAGCCATCAAGCCGGCGAACCTCTGGATCGCACTCGACCAGGTGGAGATCGCCAGTGCCTGGCGTTGGACGGCCATCATGGCCGTTGTGCTCGCCATCGCGTCACGCACGGTGTTGCGGTGGGCCTGGACGCCCGCACTGCTCGGATTCTCCCTGGCGACGCTGCTGCCCATCGCGCTGAGCGGACACTCCTCGGCGGGCGGATCGCACGACATCGCCACCAACAGCCTGATCCTGCACCTCGGGGCCGCGTCGCTGTGGGCGGGCGGACTGTTCGCGCTGCTGGCTCACGTTCGCAGGCGCGGTGCGCATGCCGATGTCGCGGCTCGCCGATTCTCCACGATCGCCGGAGTCTGTTTTGTGGTGATGGGCATCAGCGGCGTCATCAACGCCCTGGTCCGCGTCTCGATCGCAGACCTGTTCACCACCACCTACGGCCTGCTGATCGTGGGCAAGATCGTCGCCCTGATCGTGCTGGGCGGCTTCGGCTGGATGCAGCGTCGCCGCGCATTACCGGCCCTGGTCGCCGATCCCTCGGCCCGCGGGCCGCTGCTCCGCTTCGCCGGTGCCGAGGTACTCGTCCTCGCGGCGACCATCGGGCTGGCCGTCGGGCTCGGCCGCACACCGCCCCCCGCCGAGATCGACCCCAACCTCACGACCACGGAGGCGGCCCTCGGGTACAACCTGAGTGGCCCACCGACGTTCGCGCGCATGGCTCTCGACTGGCGCTTCGATCTGATCTTCGGCACCGCCGCGATCGTCATGGCCGTGGTGTATCTGATCGGAGTCCGCCGTCTGCGGCTGCGCGGCGACGCGTGGCCCGTCGGTCGTACCGTCGCCTGGGTCCTGGGCTGCCTCACGCTGCTGATCAGCACGTCCTCGGGAATCGGTCGCTACTCCACGGCCGTGTTCAGCGTGCACATGACCGGGCACATGATGCTCTCGATGCTGGCGCCGGTCCTCCTCGCGCTCGGTGGTGCGCTGACGCTGGCATTGCGGGTACTGCCGGCGGCAGGCAAGGACGGCGTGCCCGGACTGCGCGAATGGCTGCTGATCGGACTGCACAGCCGGATCTCGCAGTTCCTGACCCATCCGCTCGTCGCCTCGCTGATCTTCGTCGGCGGCTTCTACGTGCTGTACCTCGGCGGCATCTTCGGAGCGGTCCTGGACAGTCACGGCGCACACCTGCTGATGAACCTGCACTTCGTACTCAGCGGGTACCTGTTCTACTGGACCGTCATCGGCGTCGATCCGTCTCCACGCAAGATCGCGCCCGTCACCAAACTCGCCGTCGTGTTCGGTTCGCTGCCGTTCCATGCCTTCTTCGGTGTGGCGCTGATGAGCATGAACACCGTGATGGGTGCCTGGTTCTACCGGACGCTCGGGCTGGACTGGAACTCCGACCTGCTCGGGGATCAGAAGCTCGGCGGCGGTATCGCCTGGGCCACGGGCGAGGTGCCGCTGGTGCTCGTCATGCTGGCGCTGCTGATCCAGTGGTCTCGCAGCGACGATCGCGATGCCCGCCGCGGCGACCGCGCCGCCGAGCGCGATCACGATGCCGAACTGGCCGCGCACAATGCGATGTTCGCCGAGCTCGCTCGACGTGATCGGACCGGCGAGCAGTAGTCGGCGGGTCGGTTCAGCCGGTTTCGGCGATCTTGCTCAACAATCGGTTCAGCTCGATGCGTTCCGCCGGCTCCAGGCCGTCGAACATTTCCGACGACACCTGACGGCGCGCGTCGTCGATTCTGTCCAGCAGCGCACGGCCGGTGTCGGTCAGCTCCACCAGGACGGCTCGCCGATCGCTCGGATCCTGTTGCCGCGTCACCAGGTGCGCCGCCTCGAGGGAGTCGACGATGTCGGTGGCCGATCGCGCGACGATGCGCAGGTGCTCGGCGAGATCGCGCAGTCGCACGGACTCGGGCTCGCGCGCCAACACGTGCAGGGCACGGCTCTGCGAAGGATTGAGCCCGAACGGTTCCAACGCAGTCATGTGGCTGCGCCTGATCTGCCGCGCGACGGCCATGAACTGCTCGCTCAGGTTGGGCGAGTGTCCGGTTTCCATGTACGGGATCATAGCGACGGTTGCTCGTTACCTCATAGTGAGGTAGCCTCTGCATATTACTTCAGCTACCACGGAGGTCTACTTGGAAAGCCGACCCGAACGTTCTCTCCTCGCGTCCGACCCAGCACCCGTGCGCCGAGTCCTGGCTCTGTTCACGCCCTACCGACGGCGGATCGCAGTCGTCAGCGCGATCATCGTCGTCAGCGCGATCATCGCGCTCGCATCCCCACTGCTTCTCCGCGAACTCCTCGATCATGCGATACCCGACCGCGACGTCACACTCGTCAGCCTCATCGCACTCGGCATGATCGCAGTTGCAGTCGCCACCAACACTCTCGGTGTCGTACAGACCTGGATGTCCAACGGCGTCGGTCAACGACTCATGCACGATCTCCGCGTCCAGGTCTACTCGCACCTGCAACGCCAATCCCTCGGATTCTTCGCGCGCACCCGCACCGGCGAGGTTCAGTCACGCATCGCCAACGACATCGGCGGCATGCAATCGGTGGTCACCAACACCGCAACGTCCATCGCGCAGAACGCGACCACCGTTGCCGCGACGGTGGTCGCACTCTTCCTGCTCGACTGGAAGCTCGCCACGTTCTCGTTGATCATCCTGCCGGTCTTCGTCCGCGTCGCCCGCCGCATCGGCGACGAGCGGCGCAAGATCTCGACGAAACGACAGAAGTTGCTCAGCGACCTGTCGGTGCAGATCGAGGAATCGCTCTCGGTCAGCGGCATTCTGCTGGGCAAGACCACCGGTTCCGCCCAGGCACTCACCGACAAGTTCGCGGACCGATCCCACGAGGTCGCCGGCGTCGAACTCGCTGCGATGATGGCAGGAAAGTGGCGCATGGCCACGATCCAGATCAGCTTCGCCGTCATGCCGGCCCTGGTGTACTGGTTCGCCGGCATCACCATCGGGCAGGGGAGCGCACTGACGATCGGAACCCTCGTCGCGTTCACCGCTCTGCAGACCCAATTGTTCCGGCCCACCATGCAATTGCTCAACACCGGCGTCGAGGTGCAGGCCTCGCTCGCCCTGTTCGGCCGAGTGTTCGAGTACCTCGATCTACCGATCGACGTCGCCGAGCCCACTCACCCGGTGGCGCTGCCCCGCGAGACCGTCCGCGGAGACGTCGCCTTCCGTGCCGTCGACTTCACCTACACCGCAGCAACGGTCCCGACGCTGAGCGGCATCGACCTAGAGGTACCGGCGGGCAGCACGCTCGCTCTCGTCGGCGCAACCGGCTCCGGCAAGACGACGTTGGGCTATCTCGTTGCGCGGCTGCACGATCCGACGGCCGGATCGGTGACCATCGACGGTATCGACCTGCGCGAGATGGCGTCGGAGACCATCGCCGACCTGGTCGGTGTCGTCTCGCAGGAGACGTACCTGTTCCATGCCACGATTCGGGAGAACCTGCGATTCGCCAAACCCGACGCCACCGACGAGGAGATTGTCGTGGCCGCCCGAACGGCACAGATCCACGACTTCATCGACGGCCTCGACGACGGTTACGACACCATGGTCGGCGAACGCGGGTACCGCTTCTCGGGAGGTGAGAAGCAGCGCATCACCATTGCGCGGACCGTGCTGCGCAACCCGCCGATCCTGGTGCTCGACGAAGCGACGAGCGCCCTCGACAATCGCACCGAACGCGCAGTGCAGACCGCGCTCGACGGCCTGATGAAAGGGCGAACGACCATCCTCATCGCGCATCGACTGTCCACGGTGCGCTCTGCGGACCGCATCGCAGTTCTCGACCACGGCGTCGTTCGCGAGGTCGGAACCCACGAGTCCCTGTTGGAGAACGACGGTATGTACGCCCAATTGGTCCGAGCCGCAGACGATGTGGTGGACAGTGTGGCTGCATGAGAGTGGTCGGGTGACCCCACTTCGTACCATCGCGAGCCGCGTCGAGTGCGAGACCGAGGTCAAGAAGTCCAGGTTCGTCGCCGTCGTCGATCGCGCGTCGACCGAAGCGGAGGCGCGGGCCGTGATCGCCGCGGCTCGCAAGGCCGATCCTGCTGCCGGACATCATTGTTCGGCGTTCGTCGTGGATTCCTCGGCAGGCGATCCGCTCGCCGACCCGATGCAGAGCATCGAGCGATCCAACGACGACGGTGAACCGAGCGGGACGGCAGGCACGCCCATGCTCGACATGCTGCGTGGGCATCACCTGACCAACGTCGTTGCGGTCGTCAGCAGATACTTCGGCGGAACAAAGCTGGGCACCGGAGGACTGGCCCGTGCCTACGGCGGAGCGGTGACCGAGGCGTTGTCCCGAGCGATGTTCCTGACCCGGGAGCGACGCGAGGTCATGACTCTCGAACTCGACCACGCCGAGGTCGGTCGCGTGGAATCGGAATTACGCGGGCACGGAGTTCTTGTGCTCGACACCTCCTACGGCGCGTCCGCGGTACTGACCGTCGCGGTTCCGGACGCCGATTCGACTGCGGCGCTTGTTGCTTCGCTCACTGCGGGTCGCGTGATCCCCACGCTCGACGGCCATATGTACGCTGAAATTCCCGACTAGCACACCGCCCCGACATTCTCGGGTCGCGCGGGCCCCGATTCGGGTCGTTCATCCACAGGACGGGCGGTTGTCCACATTTCGCCAACTCGTTCACCACGGACGTTCCCCGCGTAGCAGTGTCGATCTCGATCGCAATCACGCGACATCGATCGAGGGGAAGACACCATGTACGAAGCACAGTGCGCAGTTGTCGGAACGGTCATCACCAATCCCGTCAAGCGCTCCACACCTACCGGAGACGAGGTCCTCAGCTTCCGGATGGCCAGCAACGCCCGACGCCAGGACCGCAACACCGGCGAGTGGACCGACGGCGGAACCCTGTACCTGACGGTCACGTGCTGGCGTCGCCTGGTGCGCGGCGTCGGAGCGTCGCTGATGAAGGGCGACCCGATCGTTGCCTACGGGCAGCTGCGGACCAACGAGTACACCAACCGCGACGGAGTCGAACGCGCCGATCTCGAGATGCGGGCCAGTGCCGTCGGACCGGATCTCGCGCGCTGCAACGTCTCGATCCATCGGACGAAAACGGTGTCATCCGACGCTCCGACGGACGGTGATTCGGAAGCGACCGAACCTGTGGACGGGGATCGAGATCACGATCGCATCGACGACGACGTGCGCGAGTCCGTCCCTGCCTGAGGGCTCGCTGCATCCGCCGTCCATGCTGCATCGGAACCTGCGATCGAGTGTGGACGGCGGCTGCGCGTCGGGCCCCGCTCGGGCGGTGGTGCCGGAGACCCGCTCGCACCGATAAGCTGGGCATCATGGCTGAATTCATTTACACCATGAAGAAGGTGCGCAAGGCGCACGGCGACAAAGTCATCCTCGACGACGTGACGATGAGCTTCTATCCGGGAGCGAAGATCGGCGTCGTCGGCCCCAACGGCGCCGGTAAGTCCAGCATCCTCAAGATCATGGCGGGAATCGATCAGCCCGGAAACGGTGAGGCGTTCCTCGCTCCCGGTGCCTCGGTCGGCATCCTCATGCAGGAACCGGTCCTCGACGACACCAAGACCGTTCGCGAGAACGTCGAGGACGGTCTCGGCGAGACGATGGTCCAGCTCAAGCGGTACAACGAGATCGCCGAGTTGATGGCCACCGACTACTCCGACGAGCTGATGGAAGAGATGGGCGAGCTGCAGGAAAAGCTCGACCACGCCGATGCCTGGGAGATCGACTCCCAGCTGGAGCAGGCGATGGACGCGCTGCGCTGCCCGCCGCCCGAGTCGCCCGTCACCAACCTCTCCGGTGGTGAGAAGCGCCGCGTGGCGCTGTGCAAGCTGCTGCTGAGCAAGCCGGATCTGCTGCTGCTCGACGAACCGACCAACCACCTCGACGCCGAGAGCGTGCTGTGGCTCGAGCAGCACCTGGCCGCATACGCAGGCGCTATCCTCGCCGTCACTCACGACCGGTACTTCCTCGACCACGTCGCGCAGTGGATTGCCGAGGTCGACCGTGGACACCTGTACCCGTACGAGGGCAACTACTCCACGTACCTCGAGAAGAAGGCCGAGCGTCTCGAGGTCTCGGGCAAGAAGGACCAGAAGCTGCAGAAGCGACTCAAGGACGAACTCGCCTGGGTTCGTTCCGGTGCCAAGGCGCGTCAGGCAAAGAGCAAGTCTCGTCTGGCTCGCTACGACGAGATGGTGGCCGAGGCCGAGAAGACCAGGAAGCTCGACTTCGACGAGATCCAGATCCCCAACCCGCCGCGCCTCGGCGACGTCGTGGTGGAGGTCAAGAGCCTGGACAAGGGCTTCGACGGCCGCGTGCTGATCAAGGACCTCTCGTTCACGTTGCCCCGCAACGGCATCGTCGGCGTCATCGGCCCCAACGGCGTCGGCAAGACGACGCTGTTCAAAACCATCGTCGGCCTCGAGGAGCCGGACGGCGGCGAGGTCAAGATCGGTCAGACCGTCAAACTCAGCTACGTCGACCAGAACCGCTCGGGCATCGACTCGAAGAAGACGGTGTGGGAGACGGTGTCCGACGGCCTCGACTTCATCACCGTCGGCAGCTCCGAGTTCCCGTCCCGCGCGTACATCAGCTCGTTCGGATTCAAGGGCCACGATCAGCAGAAGCCTGCCGGAGTGCTCTCCGGTGGTGAGCGGAACCGTCTGAACCTGGCGATGACGCTCAAGCAGGGCGGCAACCTGATCCTGCTCGACGAACCGACCAACGACCTCGACGTCGAAACGCTCGGATCGCTCGAGAACGCGCTCGAGGAATTCCCCGGTTGCGCTGTGGTCATCTCGCACGACCGGTGGTTCCTGGACCGCACTTGCACCCACATCCTGGCCTGGGAAGGTGGCTTCGGCGACAACGAGGCCGCGTGGTACTGGTACGAGGGCAACTTCGAGGGCTACGAGGCCAACAAGGTCGAACGACTCGGACCCGACGCGGCCCGTCCGCATCGCGTCACGCACCGGAAGCTGACCAGGGATTGACATGCCGGTGAAAACCTTCACCTGCACACTTCAGGTGCGGTGGGGTGATTCCGACCGTCTCGGCCACGTCAACAACACCCGCTTCGTCGAATACCTCCAGGAAGGCCGCGTTCAGTTTCTGAACGCGGTCTTCGGGGGGCCGGGCGTGCGTGGCGCAGCGGTGGTGCGCAAGTTGACCACCGATTTTCTGCATCCGATTCTCGACGACTCGGGTCCGCTGACGATCGAGCTGTGGATCACCCGCGTCGGTACCACCTCGTACGGCGTCCGGCACGTGGTGACCGACCGCGACGGAAAAGTCTGCGCCGATGCCGAGGCGTTGATGGTCGCCTTCGATCTCGATACCTCGTCGTCGCGTCCTCTGGACGAAAGCGAGCGCGGTCTGCTCGCCGAGTACCTCCACGTCGGATAGAGCCGTCGAGTAGTTCTGACGCGCTGGGTCCGCGGGGTCACTGCGGTAACAGGGTGTTCGACACTAAGGTCGAGGAGTCATCGACGACCGGCGATCGGCGGGCGTCGGGAAAATCCTCACGAGGGAGTACTCGAACACCATGCCACGCTCGCTGGACCTGCCCGACAACGACTGGGCCGACGGCCTCGACGACCGACTCCTGGCCGAGCTGGCGACACTGCGTACCGAGTATTTCGAGCACGTGGACACGACGGCAGTCGGGGCATCCGCGCACACTCCCGACACCACGTCCTTCCATCGACATGTTCGGTTGGCCGCTCGGCGGCTGCCCGAGACCGCGAACGTGGCGGTCCATCGACCCAGCGAGTCGAGTTCGGCCGCCCATCAGGCCGCGGGCAGCTACCTGCAGATCGTCACCGACGACATGCCGCTTCTCGTCGAGTCGGTCATCTCGCTGCTCTCGAGACTCGGCATCGAGTACACCGACGTGGTTCATCCCATTCTGTCGGTCGCCCGCGACGCCGACGGCGAGCTGACGGGTCTGACCGCCGACGGCCGACGCGAATCCTGGATTCACGTTCAGCTGCATCCCTCCACCTCCGATGACGCCCTCGCCCGCGTCGAGTCGGAGGCGAGCCGGGTATTGGCCGACGTGCGTCAGGTGGTCGGCGACACCGATCGCATGCGTCGGGTGCAGGCCGAGGTGGCCGATCTCCTCGACCTTGCGGCCCAGCGGGCCGGTGATGCGGAGTCCGACATCGCCGTCGAACATCGCGACGCAGCCGCGTTGCTGCGTTGGCTCGGCGACGGGCACTACACGCTCCTCGGGTACCGCCGGTACCGGCTCGGAGGCGTCGACGGCGCACGGACGGCCACCGGCGACGAGTCGAGCAGCCTCGGTGTGTTGCGCGACGCGGCGCACGACGTGGACGGCCCGGAACCGCTCGGTCGGCGCGATCTCGTCGCCCTGACGCAGGGAGCGAGTCCGGCCACCGTGCACCGCGCCGTCTACCCCTACTTCGTGAGTGTCCTCGACGCCGAGAACTCCGCCGAACACCGCTTCGTCGGAGTCTTCACCGTCACCGCCCTGCACGAGAACGTGCTCGACATTCCGGTGATCGAGCGTCGGGTGCGCTCGGTGATCGCCCGGGCCGGCCATGATCTCGGGTCGTTCTCGGGTCAGGCGATGCTGGAAGTGCTGCAGTCGATGCCGCGCTCGGAACTCTTCGCCACCTCGGCAGCCTGGCTGTTCGAGACCGCGAGTGCTGTTCTGGCACTGGGCCGTCGGCGCAAGGTCAAGCTGTTCGTCCGGCCCGATGCCAGCGGGTCCTTCGTCTCCGCGCTGGTGTACTTGCCGCGAGATCGTTACACCACCCGTGTTCGTCTCGCCATTCAGGATCGGTTGCTCCGCGAGCTGGGCGGTACCTCTCTCGATTACACGGCGCGCGTGACGGAATCGGACCTGGCTCTGTTGCACGTGACCGTCCGTCGCGCGCCGGGAACGGCGTCGACGGAGCTCGCTGCCGAGGACATCACCCGGATCGAGGCGGCTCTCACCGAGACCACGAGAACCTGGGAGGACTCCCTCGGCGACGCCGTCTCGCTCGACCGCACCGTCGACCCGCTGCGGATTCAGCGGTACACCGAGGCGTTCCCCGAGGCCTACAAGCAGGATTTCAGTCCGGCTCGGGCCGTGACCGACATCGCTCGCCTCGAAGCGCTCGGCGACGAGTCGATCGACATGCAGCTCTACCGCAACGAGCAGTCCGCCGTGGGCAGCTGGCGTTTCTCGCTGTACATCGGCGGCGCGGGCGTCTCGTTGTCTCAGGTGTTGCCCATCCTGCAGAGCCTCGGCGTCGAGGTCGACGACGAACGGCCGTACCCCGTGGTGCGACCGGACGGAATGTCCTGCTGGATATACGATTTCGGGCTCTCCGCTTCACGTGAGATGCTGCGCTCGGCAATCGACGGCGACATCGACGCGGAGTTGTCCGAGGCAGGCACCGCCGATCGCGAGAGCCGCGTGCAGCACCGCTTCACCGACGCGTTCGCGGCAGTGTGGAGTGGACAGGCGGAGGCAGACCGGTTCAACGAGCTGGTCATGCGCGCCGGCCTGCACTGGCGGCAGGCAGTGGTGTTGCGCGCGTACGCGAAGTACCTGCGCCAGGCCGGTTTTCCCTACAGCCAGTTCAACATCGAAGGTGTGCTGCTGACGCATCCGCGCACTGCCCGGTTACTGGTCGGGTTGTTCGAGGCGCAGTTCGATCCCGAGGCGAGCTCGGAGGAGAACGCGCAGTCGATCGGCACCCAGCTGGGGGAACTGATCGACGAGGTCGTCAGTCTCGACGCCGACCGAATCCTGCGCAGCATGTTCGAGCTGATCCGCGCGACCTTGCGCACCAACTACTTCGTCGTGGGAGTCGACGGCGAACATCGCGAGTACCTCTCGCTCAAGTTCGATCCGCAGTCGATCGCCGAATTGCCCAAGCCGAAGCCGAAATTCGAGATCTTCGTGTACTCGCCCCGCGTCGAAGGTGTGCACCTGCGGTTCGGGGCCGTGGCCCGTGGCGGACTGCGCTGGTCGGATCGACGTGAGGACTTCCGGACCGAAATCCTCGGACTCGCCAAGGCCCAGATGGTCAAGAACGCCGTCATCGTGCCGGTCGGAGCCAAGGGTGGATTCGTCGTCAAGCGCCCTCCGGTCGTGACCGGTGACGCCGATCGAGATCGTCAGGCCCATGCCGAGGAAGGCAAGGCCTGCTACCGACTGTTCATCGCCGGGTTGCTCGACATCACCGACAATCTCGACCGCGCTACCGGAACGGTGACGGTTCCCACCGGCGTCGTACGCCGCGACGGAGACGACACCTATCTCGTCGTCGCCGCGGACAAGGGGACCGCGACATTCTCCGACATGGCCAATGACGTCGCCGCGAAGTACGGCTTCTGGCTCGGCGACGCCTTCGCCTCCGGTGGTTCGGCCGGCTACGACCACAAAGCCATGGGCATCACTGCCAAGGGCGCGTGGGAGAGCGTCAAACGACACTTCCGAGAGCTCGGAATCGACACGCAGAGCCAGGATTTCACCGTCGTCGGCGTCGGAGACATGAGCGGGGACGTGTTCGGCAACGGCATGTTGCTCAGCCGGCACATTCGCCTGCTCGCCGCCTTCGATCATCGGCACATCTTTCTCGATCCCGACCCCGAGCGTGAGTCCTCGTTCGCCGAACGGGAGCGGTTGTTCGCGCTGCCGCGGTCGTCGTGGGCGGACTACGACACCTCGCTCATCAGTGCGGGCGGTGGTGTGTGGGAGCGGACGCGCAAGTCGGTCCCGATCAGTGCGGCCGCGCGCGCAGCACTCGGGCTGGGGGATTCCGTTGACGCGCTGTCTCCGCCGGAGCTGGTGAACGCAATCCTTCGGGCTCCGGCCGACCTGCTGTGGAACGGTGGAATCGGCACGTACATCAAGGCGTCGACGGAGACCAATGCCGAGGTCGGCGACAAGGCCAACGACGCGGTGAGGGTCGACGGAATCGACGTCCGCGCTGCGGTGGTGGGGGAGGGCGGCAATCTCGGTGCCACCGCGCTGGGCCGCATCGAATACGCCGCGGCCGGAGGCAAGATCAACACCGATGCCGTCGACAACTCTGCGGGTGTCGACTGTTCCGATCACGAGGTCAACATCAAGATCTTGTTGGAAACGGCCATCACCAACGGCAACCTCGCGCGCGAGGATCGGGACGAGCTGCTCGCGTCGATGACCGACGAGGTGGGCAGGCTGGTGTTGTGGGACAACATCATGCAGAACGAGCTGCTCGGCACGTCGAGATTCGATGCGCCGAGCCTGGTCACCGTGCACAGTCGTGTGATCGAGGATCTGGAAGTGCGCCGAGGGCTCGATCGTGAGCTGGAGGCACTACCGACCGAGGCCGACCTGCGCAAACGCAAGCAGGACGGCCGAGGGCTGACCTCGCCGGAACTCGCGACGTTGATGGCTCATGTGAAGTTGGCGTTGGAAGCGGAGTTGCTCGACAGCGAACTTCCCGACAGCGACGTCTTCGCTCCGCGGCTACCCAAGTATTTCCCCGAGCCGCTGCGCGAGCCGTATGCCGACGCGATCACCGCGCATCCTCTACGGCGGCAACTGGTGGCCACGACGCTGTCCAACGAGGCCATCGACTGCGGCGGCATCACGTTCCCCTACCGATTGACCGAGGATTCGGGTGCGGCCGGCACCGATGCCATTCGCGCGTTCGCTGCCGCCACCGAGATATTCGGACTCGACGAGGTGTGGAACTCGATCAGGGCAGCGGACGTGCCGACTGCAGTGTCGGCCGAACTGTTGCTCGAGTCGCGGCGCATGCTCGACCGCGTCTCGCGCTGGTTGCTCGCCAACCGTCCGCAGCCGCTGGCCGTCGGAGCCGAGATCAGCCGTTACGCCGGTCAGGTGCGGGCGCTGCAGCCGTCGGTGTCCACGTGGATCTCCGGGCATCAAGCGAGCGATCTGGACTCGCGATCGGCTGCGGCGATCGAACGCGGCGCGCCGGCCGAGCTGGCACGTCGGATCTACGGATTGCTCGATGTGTACTGCCTGCTCGACATCATCGATATCGCCGACATCGTCGACCGGGACGGAGCCGAGGTCGCCGAGCTCTACTTCGCACTGGACGCCCACATCGGCATCGACTGGTTGCTCACCGCGGTGTCCAAGCTGGCCCGCGGCGACCGCTGGCATTCGTTGGCGCGCTTGGCGCTTCGCGACGATCTGTATTCCTCGTTGCGAGGAATCACCCAGGCGGTACTGGCGGGCGGTGAGCCGGACGAGTCGGTCGCGGAGAAGATCGCGGAATGGGAGTCGACCAACTCGTCTCGCCTGGCGAGGTCTCGTGCGGCGTTGACCGAGATCGCCGAGTCGGGAACCCTCGACCTGGCCACCCTATCGGTCGCTGCCCGACAGGTCCGCAACATGGTGCCCTGACCTACCGCACCACATCGCAACTGCCGACACCGCCGACACTCGACCGAGAAGAGGGAACGACCACGTGAGTGTGCCCGACGCCCATCTGTCCGACAAACGACCTGCCACCCAGCGAGTGGGCTTTCACGCCACCGTCGATGTCCGGTGGTCGGATATGGACGTGTACCAACACATCAACCATGCCCGGATGGTCACGCTCCTCGAAGAGGCACGGATTCCCTGGCTGTTGGTGGACAGGAGGCCGACGGCGAATCTGCGCCACGGAGCGGTGATCGCGGATCTGCACGTGAAGTATCGGGGCCAGCTCCGGCACGAGGACGGCCCCCTCGATGTCTTCATGTGGATCGACGCCGTGCGGGCGGTGGACTTCGTCGTCGGATACGAGGTGCGGGCCCGCGGTGCCTCACTGGACACCCCTGCGGCCGTGGTGGCGTCGACGCAGATCGCGGCGTTCGATATCGATGCGCAGCGGTTGCGTCGGCTCACCCCGACCGAGCGTGAGTTTCTCCTGAGCTGGCAGCGTGTATGAGCGCGTACTGACCGTGCCCGATGCGGTCGAGCGGGAGAACCTCGCGACGTTCTGCACCAGGGCGCTGCGTCTGGACGAAGCTGCGGTGATCCGTATGCGGACCCGTGCGGGCGGCGGTGTGTCCTGCTGGGCCGCAACGGGTTTCGATGCGCTCGCGGCTCGGGTGATCACCGGAACCGTGGTGCCCGACGACACCAGCGCCGGTGCCGACGTGTTGGTCGCGGCAGTCCAGCAGGCGGTCGACGGTGTGATCGACCCGGGATTCTCGATGGATTCCGCCTGGCGCGGTGCCCTGCCGCCGGACGGCGGATTCGGCCACGTCGACGATGTGCCCGCCAGGGTGCTCGTGGAGCTCGCGCAACGGGGCGTCGCGCTGGCCAAGGAACACGGCAGCAGTCACGGACCGCCGAGTTCGTTGCTCGAACAGGAAGTTCTGCACGTCGCGGGCGACAGCGACGACGTCTCGATTTCCATGCGAACGGTATTCGCGCTCACCGCAATGGGTTTCGTTCCACACAGTGGCACCGATCCGATGACAGTCGACGTGGACCCGGATCGGATCGCGCCCGACGAGGTGGTTCGTGTGCGGGTGTCGAAGGTCTGGCTACGCCTCGATGCCCGCTACGGCTCGGTCTTCGCTCGTCGCGCGGGACAGCAGTTGTCGCTCACCGTCGAGCGTTAGACGAGCCACGCAGCAGCGTTCGCCGGAAGCCTGCCGTCCACCAGCGGAGCACTGGCCAGCAACAACTCGCCGGGAGGCAGCGGGATCGATTCCTCCGATGCGTTCAAGGCGCAGATCAGGCCGCCGCGTCGACGAAACGCCAGGCAGCCGGGAGGTGCTCCGTACCAATCGATTCCGTTGCCGGTGAACTCCGGTCGCAGAGCCCGCAGCTCGAAGGCGGTCCGGTAGAGGCTCAGCATCGAATCGACGTCTTCGAGTTGAGCCTCGGCGGTGTACCCGTCCCACTCCGGCGGCATCGGCAGCCAGGTTCGATCGGTGGCGGAGAACCCGAACGGCGGTGTGTGCCCCTCCCATGGCATCGGCACTCGGCAGCCGTCGCGGCCACGCTCGGCGTGCCCGGATCGCTCCCACACCGGATCCTGCAACGCACTGTCGGGAAGTTGCACGTTGGGCAACCCGAGTTCGGCACCGTTGTACACGAAAATCGTTCCGGGAAGCGCCAATTCCACCAGGATCATGGCGCGGGAGCGCGCCCGACCGAGCTCCCCACCGCCGTACCGGGTGACCTCGCGCTCGACGTCGTGGTTCGACAACGTCCACGTGGGAGTTCCGTCGACCAGTTCTACTGCGGCAAGGGAATTGGAGATGGCATCGCGGATGGTCGCGGCATCGAAATCGACACTGGCCAGCCGGAAGTTGAAGCCCAGGTGCAACTCGTCGGGCCTGATGTACTCGGAGAAGCGCACATTGTCCTGCACCCAGATCTCGCCCACGGTCACCGCGTGGGGGAACTCGTCCATGACTGCTCTGATGCGGCGATGCAGGTCGTGGACCCGAGGATTGTTGAACCGGGGATCGTCGTCGTCGTTCTTCATCAACGCGTTGAGTTCGAGACTCATGTCGGCCAGGTCCACCGGTTTGGCCATGCCGTGTGCCACATCGAGTCGGAAGCCGTCGACACCGCGGGAAAGCCAGAACCTCAGGGTGCGCGCGAAATCGTCGAACACCTCGGGATTGTTCCAGTTCAGATCCGGCTGTTCGGGCGCGAAGATGTGCAGGTACCACTGGCCGGGGGAGCCGTCGGCCTCGGTGATGCGAGTCCAGGCCGGTCCGCCGAAGATGCTCGGCCAGTTGTTCGGTGGCTGCGAACCGTCGTCACCACGTCCGTCTCGAAAGATGTAGCGGGCTCGCTCGGCACTCCCGCGCGCTGCCGTCAGGGCCGATCGGAACCACGGGTGCTCGCTGCTGGTGTGATTGGGCACCAGATCCATCGTGACCTTGATGTCGCGCGCATGAGCTTCGTCGATCAACGCGTCGAAGATCTCCAGGTTGCCGAACAGGGGGTCGATGTCACGGGGATCGGACACGTCGTACCCGTGATCGGCCATGGGCGACCGGGTGATGGGTCCGATCCAGACTGCGTCGATGCCCAGTAGCTCGAGATAGCCGAGCTTGTCGCGAATTCCGTCGAGGTCACCGATGCCGTCGCCGTTGGAGTCCGCGAACGAACGGGGATATATCTGGTAGAAGACGGCATCCTGCCACCACAACAGCTCGGAGCCTTCGATCGGATCGGTCACAAGGGGCAATAGTGCCAAACGATCGGCCGCGGAACGATTCAGGGGCGTTGGGCACGATCGGAAAGCGGGATTACAGGTCAACCAACAGTAAAGCTTTGTGCTCATTCACATGACCGACTCCTGTCAGTTCGTTGGGAAAGTGTTGTATGTTCTGCTCTGGAAACCAGTAGCGGCGGAAGCCGCGCCCGACGGTGAGGACGCGACGGAAACCATGATCACTTCGACCATCGAAGCCGTACGACTCGGCGATATCGCACTCGACGACAGCCCTATCGAGCCGGCCTGGATTCTCGACGGAAACCCGCAGGCGCGGCTCGCCGAGTGGTCGAAGAGCATCGACGGCACCACCACCACCAACGTGTGGGACTGCACGGCAGGACGCTTCCGCTGGTACTTCGCCGTCGACGAGATCGTGCACATCATGGACGGTTCGGTGACCGTTTCGAGTGACGACCACCCACCGCGCACCCTGCTCCCCGGCGATGCCGCACTGTTCCGTGCGGGCACCTGGTCGGAGTGGCACGTGGAGAACTACGTACGCAAGCACGCCATCCTGCGCCAGCACCTGCCCGCGCCCGTGAGCTTCGCTCTCAAGATGGCCGGTTCCGTTCGCGCCCGCGTGGGGAAGCTCAAGGCCGCCGTCGGCGGTAAGAGCCCGCAGCGCGTCGGATCGCTGTAGCCCACTCCGCTCCGGACCGTCAGATCGCCGAGTTCATCATCGAATTGGCGGCCATCTCCATGTAGTCGATCAACTGGGCTCGGTGTGCGGAGTCCATGACCTCGGTGCCTATCGACGCGATCGCGATGTGCATGCAACGAAGCCACGCGTCTCGCTCCATCGGTCCGATCCGAAACGGGTTGTGGCGCATCCTCAATCGAGGATGACCGCGCTCGTCGGAATACGTCCGCGGACCGCCCCAGTACTGCTCGAGAAACATCCGCATCCGCCGTTCGGCCGGTGCGAGATCCTCCTCGGGATACAACGGTCGCACTATCTCGTCCTTGGCGACTTCCTCGTAGAACTTCGCCGTGAGTGACCGGAACGTCTCGGCACCGCCTACCGCGTCGTAGAACGTCTGCTGCGGTTCGGTCATCACACTCTCTCTGTTCGATCCTGGTCGGCGTCGGTCACGTTCATTGTCCCTCAGCTGCTGCGTTCGACCGCAACCCCACCCGGACGGCCCAGTGCGTACGGTGCCTTGATGTCGGCATCGTCGAATGCCTGGAGTATCTCCTGGTGGAGTCGTCGCTGTACGGCCCATTGGCGTCCGGGGCGGGTCTTGATCGTGATACGGATGGTGACCGTGTCGGCGCTGACCGCGTTGACTCCGAGCATCTCGGGCGGCTCGAGGATGTCGCTGGCGAAGTCCTTCGACTCCACCACCGCCAGTGTGGTGCGTTCGGCGACTGCGCGGGCCTCGTCGATGTTGGCCGTGTGCGACACGGGCAGATCGAGAACGGCGACCGCGAAGCCCTGACTCATGTTGCCCACGCGCAGCACCTCGCCGTTGCGGCAGTACCAGACCGTGCCGTTGACATCCCTTATCGTCGTGACGCGAAGCCCCACGCTCTCGACCGTGCCGGTCGCTTCACCGAGGTCGACGACGTCGCCTACTCCGTACTGATCCTCGAGGAGCATGAAGATGCCCGACAGGAAGTCGCGGACCAGGTTCTGAGCACCGAAGCCCAACGCGACACCGACGATTCCGGCCGAGGCGATGAACGGAGCGACATTGACTCCCACGACATCGAGCACCGAGAGCACGAACCACGTGAGAATCATGACCGAGACGGCCGACTTGAGCACCGAGCCGATCGTGTTGGCCCGCTGTTTGCGTCGCTCGTTGAGAATCGCGCCCTTGACGGTGCTCGACGACCGGTCGCGGAGCGGACGCAGCAGCGTCGGAGCCTTCCCGACGTTGTTGCGGGTGAATCGGTCGATCAGTTTGTGCAGGACGAGGCGCAGCACGATGGCGAGGGCCAGATAGCCCAGAGCCTGCAGCGGACGATCGACCAACCAGTCGCGTCCGGTCTCCGTCAGCTCGAAAGCTCGGGTGTCGAGATCTCGCAACAGCGACGGTTCGGGAAGGGACGATGCGGACAGGAAGGTTGATACGGACACCCGAAAAGTCTACGGAGACGCAGAAATCTTGCCAGTCACGCAGCGCATGGAGCCGTCGATCGTCGATCGTGAACGCGAGGACGCGAAATGTTCACCGATCGGCAACAGAAAATGCCGAGAAAAAGGCTGTGCGTGGACGGTGCATTCGTGTTCCACTGTGACTCGTGTTCCACGCAAGCCATGCGCGGGCGCCAACTGTCTCTGGAGTAACGCATGAAGAACTCGCAACACCGCCATCGACAACTCCCGCCCACTGAGGGCCGCACCACGCACGACCAGCGTGAGACGGCCTCGGGGGCTTCTCCGCTGCGTGTGGTGCCGACGGCCCACAGTGCCACGGGCGACGACGCCGTACCGGCGTGGGTCAAGCGCCGTGTGCTGCTCCTCAATGCCACCTTCGAACCACTGACCGCGCTTCCCATGCGCCGGGCGGTGGTTCTTCTCGTTTGCGGGAAAGCCGACGTGGTGCACGACGATCCGGGAGGACCATTCATTCGCTCCGCCGACTTCTCGGTCCAGGTGCCGTCGGTGATCAGGTTGCGGACGTTCGTCCGTGTTCCGTACCGAGCGCGAGTGCCCATGACGCGCGCAGCGCTGATGCACCGCGACCGGTTTCGGTGCGCGTACTGCGGAAGCAAGGCCGAGACCGTCGACCACGTGGTGCCGCGCAGCCGTGGCGGTGGCCACTCGTGGGAGAACTGCGTCGCCTGCTGCGCCTCGTGCAACCATCGCAAGGCGGACAAGCTGCTCAGTGAGATCGGTTGGACGTTGCGCGCCCAATTGGTGCCGCCGAAGGGTCCGCACTGGCGACTGCTGGCGACGACGAAAGAGCTGGACCCCAGTTGGCTCGCGTATCTCGGTGAGGGCGCTGCCTGACGCGGGCGCGTCTGCACAATTGGGTCACAACACCGGCCCCGACGTGGTCCGACGCGCAATTGTCGACTAACGTCACACCCTGTGAGCATTTTTGAGACCACGCTGATATTCGGGGTGATTCCGGTTGCGGTGATCGGACTCATCGGCGCGTTGTCCTTCTTGACCGACAAGCAGCCCGGTATGGACGTTCCCCCC
Organism: Rhodococcus sp. 14-2483-1-2; assembly: GCF_002259405.1. Classification (GTDB taxonomy): domain Bacteria; phylum Actinomycetota; class Actinomycetes; order Mycobacteriales; family Mycobacteriaceae; genus Rhodococcoides. The sequence continues at coordinate 151,787 of NZ_NPFW01000021.1, forward strand.
TACCGACTGACGGACGAGTGGACGCGCGAGCCATTGCTGTGGAGTGCTACGGACGAGGTGACTCCCTTCGGAGGCCACGGTTCGCACGACGCCGACACAGCCGATTCGATCGGAGGTTCTGCAAGTGGCAAGTGGTGAACTCGTCCGCAGTGACGTCAGAGAAGAAGACCTGCCCTTCGGTGCTGCGCTCACCGCGAGCGGCCGCGTCTCGGCTGCTCACGAGTTCGGGACGACCAATCCCGAGCACCTGCCGTTCGCGACGCAGGATCTGGTTGCGCTCGACGACGCACTGACGCAGGCGATCCGGCAGACCAAGATCCGGTTCAACGTCTACATCGGTGATCTCGGCGTCGATCCTGCCGCGGGTGCAGATTCGGTGTTTCCGGGCACACCCGATGCCATCCGCTCGGTCCTGATCGCCGTCGACCCCAATCGGCATGCCCTCGAGATCCGCACCGGCAAGCGAGTGTCCAACCGAGCCACCGACCGGGTTGCACAGTTGGGTGTCACCGCCGCGCTCGGCCCGTTCCGCGACGGCAACCTCATCGACGGTCTGGTCGCATCCGTTCGGGTGATGGCCGCGTCCATCCTCAGCCCGTAGGGCTTCGGCTCCGGACCGCGCACCTACGATGAGGGCCGGTTGCTTCACCTCCTGGTAAAGCAACCGGCCCTCGTCGTAGGTGCCGTCGAGATCAGCTCGCGTCGAACTCCCGCGCAGCGAGAGCGCGGACGACGCCTGCCCTGCCCTCGATCACCAACCGTCGAAGTGCGGGCGGCAGATCGCCGTCCAGGAACCCGTCCGCGGCGGCCAGCGACTGCTCACTGATCGACCAGGACGGGTACAGCCCGATCACCACGGTCTGCGCGACCTCGCTCGATCGACGAGACCAGACACCTTCGATGGCGTCGAAGTAGCGGGCGACATACGGTTCGAGCAGCTCGCCCTGACCTGGGCCTGCGAAGCCGCCGATGATCGAGCGCGCGGTGATGTTGGGAACGGCGTCGTCGTCGACCACTGTCGTCCAGGCCTGCTCCTTGACCTCTGCGCTGGGCCGAGCGGCTCGTGCCGCCGCTGCCGACCGAGCTCCGGCGGCAGTGTTGTCTCTGCCCGCCTCGGCGTCGATCACCGGTGAGTCCGAGCCGTCGGCGTCGATCGCACCGGCACCGGCCAGCGCCGTGACGATGCGCCAGCGCAGATCGGTATCCACATCGAGACCGGCCAGAGACTGCCCCTCGACATCACCGTCGAGCAGAGCCTTCAACACGTCTGTGTGACGGTCACCGAGTTCGGTGCCGGTGAGAGCATTGACGAAGGCCAGCTGGTGATCCGAGCCTGCTTCGGCACCGCGCGCCAACTCGAGCAGCGCATCGGCGAACTCGGGCGTACCGTGCTCGGTTGCCCATGCCGGATCGGCGTAGCTGGAGATGGCGGTCTGGGCTTGCAGCAGAAGGCGTTGCACCACACCCACTTCCGTCTCACCGCCGATTCCGCGCTGGACGAGGGCCACGAAGTCTCGTGCCTTCATCTCCGCGGACCGGGTCATCTCCCAGGCGGCCGACCACGCAAGGGTGCGGGGGAGTGGCTCGGCGATGTCGCCGATTCGAGAGAGGAGGACGTCGAGCGAATCCGGGTCGAGTCGGACCGCACAGTACGTCAGGTCGTCGTCGTTGACCAGGACGAGCTTGCCGCGCGAAACGCCCACCAGCGCGTCGACATTCGTCGACTCGGCAGCGTCGAGGTCGAGTTCGACGCGGTCCGTGCGCACCAGTTTGCCGTCGACGTCGTCGTAGATGCCGACCGCGATGCGGTGCACGCGATGCTCGCCTGCACCCGGGGCAGCTCCGGTCTGCAGCACGGAGAAGCGGGTGAACTTGCCGTCGGCGTCGACGTCGAAATCCGGGCTCAGCGTGTTCAGGCCGGTGGTGCGCAGCCACTGCGCGCCCCAATCGGAGAGATCGCGTCCCGACGACTTCTCCAGAGCGGCAAGCAGATCCGAGAACGTGGCGTTGGCGAAGGCATGATCGACGAAGTACGCGCGCAACCCGGCGAGGAAGTCCTCCTTACCGACGTAGGCCACCAGTTGCTTGAGCACACTCGCGCCCTTGGCGTAGGTGATGCCGTCGAAGTTGACCTCCACCGCCGCGAGATCGGGAATGTCGGCGGCGATGGGGTGCGTCGACGGCAACTGGTCCTGTCGGTAGGCCCAGGCCTTCTCGACGTTGGCGAAGGTGGTCCACGCGTTGGTGTATTCGGTTGCCTCGGATTGGCACAGCACCGACGCGAACGTCGCGAACGACTCGTTGAGCCACAGGTCGTCCCACCACGTCATGGTCACCAGGTCGCCGAACCACATGTGTGCCATCTCGTGCAGCACGGTCTCGGCGCGACGCTCGTAGGAGTAGCGCGTCACCTTGGAGCGGAAGACGTAGTCCTCCAGGAACGTGACGGCACCCGCGTTCTCCATGGCACCGGCATTGAACTCGGGAACGAAGAGCTGGTCGTACTTGCCGAAGGCGTAGGGAGTGCCGAAGTTCTCGTGGTAGAAACCGAAGCCCTGCTTGGTCTCGGTGAACAGGCGTTCCGCGTCCATGTGCTCGGCAAGTGATGCGCGGCAATAGATTCCGAGGGGAATGGTGCCGTGGTCGTCGGTGAACGAGTCGGTCCACTCCGCGTACGGTCCGGCGATCAGCGCGACGAGGTACGTGCTCATCAACGGGGTCGTGTCGAACACGTGCTCGCCCGCTGCAGGCTCGGCGCCGTGCGCGACATTGGAGATGACGGTCCAGCTCTCGGGTGCGGTGACCTTCAGGTCGAAGGTGGCCTTGAGATCGGGCTGATCGAAGCAGGCGAACATGCGCTTGGCGTCGGCGGTCTCGAACTGCGAGTACAGGTACACCGAACCGTCGGACGGGTCGACGAATCGGTGCAGGCCCTCGCCGGTGTGCGAGTAGATGCAGTCCGCGTCGATCACGAGCTCGTTGTGTTCGGCGAGATTCTCGAGAGCGATGCCCGTCGACTCGTCGTAGTTCGCAATATCGAGATCGGTGCCGTTGAGCGTCGCGGAGCGGATCGTGCTCGCGATGACGTCGACGAAAGTCGACGCCCCGGCGGTGGCCGCGAACGTGATGGTGGTGAGCGAGCGGAAGGTCTTCTCGCCCGGATTGCCCTCGCCGTCGGTGAGATCGAGAACGATCGCGTACTTCGTTTCCCCGATGATCGCCGAACGCTCGGAGGCTTGGTCACGCGTCAGGTTGGGAGCAACCACTTCAGTCGACACCTCTTCGTGTAGTTATGGATAGTGCCTTCCATCCCATCACGTCACGCGTACCCCGCGCTGGCCGACGGGCCGTGCGGAATGTCTGCGCGGTGGGCGGTTGTTACGCAATGAAGAGACGTTGACCTCGACTTCCAAGGAGTAGGACAGTGGCCGGTTCAGGACAGAAAGACACCGCGGATTTTTGGTTCGACCCACTGTGCCCGTGGTGCTGGATCACCTCGCGGTGGATTCTCGAGGTGCAGCAGGTGCGAGACATCGACGTGAACTTCCACGTCATGAGCCTGGCAGTGCTCAACGAGGGCCGCGATCTGCCCGAGGAGTACGCCGCAATGATGAAGAAGGCCTGGGGGCCGGTCCGCGTGGCGATCGCCGCAGCCAAGCTGAAAGGTGACGAGATCCTCGACCCGCTGTACGCGGCCATGGGAACGCGAATCCACAACGAGGGCAACAAGGATTTCGACGTCGTGATCGCGGAGTCGTTGGCCGAACTGGACCTGCCCGGTGACCTCGCGAAGGCCGCCGAGAGCACCGACTACGACGAGGACCTGCGGACCAGTCATCACGCAGGCATGGACAAGGTCGGACCCGACGTGGGCACCCCGACCATCCACGTCAACGGCGTGGCCTTCTTCGGCCCTGTGCTCTCCCGAATCCCGCGGGGCGAAGAGGCAGGCAAACTCTGGGACGCATCGGTGATCTTCGCGTCGTACCCGCACTTCTTCGAGCTCAAGCGCAGCCGCAACGAGGATCCGCAGTTCGACTGATCGTGCTACCCCTCGTGCGTCGAATGTTGTGGTAGGAGTGCAAGTTTGGCGCACGAGGGCGCGGGTTGATACAGCTAGGCGACGATCCGATCCGACGGGTCGGCGGTGCCGAACACTCGGTGCTCGCCGATGTGGAAGCGTCGCGCCGACCACGCCGCCGCGGCTGCGTCGAGGAAGTCGTCGACGGCGGGTCCGAGCGGTAGATCGTCCAGGCCGACGTGTTCGCTCCACCGCATCAGGGTGGCGAGCCGTTGTCCGACTCCGCGGCCGGTCTTCTTCGACGAGAAGACCGTCGTCGGTGACATGACCCGGAACGAGCATTCGGGATGTACTTCGACGTACTTGTGCGGGTCGAAGTTTGCATCCCGCCACGCCTTCACGGACGGCAGGATGTGCCACGTCTGCTTACTGATGGCTTTGCCGGTGATCGCCCGCGAGATCGAACACGCCTGGTCGTACGACGCGGCGTCGAGTACGTCGACGACGGGTGTGTGGAATATCGAGCTGCGTGCCGGGCCCAGGAACGTCTTGGCCTCCAGCTCGCTGACGCGATAGCCGCGCTCGGGCAACGACAGTGACATGTCCACGCCCACCCGTGCGCAGTCCCGTGTCTCCTCGAGCACCTCCGTCACCGACGCGCACTCGGTCCACGTAACGGTCGTCCCGGTGACGAACGCGACCACCCACGCGCCTTTCGCGCCGTCCACACCGGCGAATTTCTCGGCTTCGGAGTTCACCTGTCAGACTCTAGGCATGCGCGTATACCTGGGTGCCGACCACGCCGGCCTCGAGTTCAAGAATCAGATCATCGAACACCTGACGGCGACCGGGCACGAGCCCGTCGACTGCGGTGCCTTCGACTACGACCCCGTCGACGACTACCCGGCATTCTGCATCGACGCAGCACGCCGCGTCATCGCCGACCCGGGCAGCCGCGGCCTTGTGCTCGGCGGTTCCGGAAACGGCGAACAGATCGCCGCCAACAAGGTGCCGGGCGCACGCTGCGCGCTGGCGTGGAGCGTCGAGACCGCCAAGCTGGCCCGCGAGCACAACGACGCCCAGCTCATCGGTATCGGTGGCCGCATGCACACCCTCCCCGAAGCACTCGCCATCGTCGACGCCTTCCTCGGGACTCCGTTCTCGGGCGAGGAGCGCCACCAGCGCCGCATCGACATCCTGTCCGAGTACGAGCGCAGCGGCGAGGCACCCGTCGTGCCGGGAAAGCCCGAGTAGGTGCCCGAGGGGCACACCCTGCACCGACTGGCTCGGTTGCATCAACGACGGTTCGGCGGGGCACCGGTCCAGGCAAGCAGCCCACAGGGGCGCTTCACTTCCGGTGCCGCGCTGATCGACGGTCTCGTACTGGAGAAGGCCGAGGCCTGGGGCAAGCACCTGCTGCACCGATACGAGTCCGATCTGATCGTGCACATCCATCTCGGCCTGTACGGAAAGTTCACCGAACAGGCTGTGCCGCTGAACGATCCGGTGGGTGCCGTGCGGCTGCGCATGGTGGGGGAGACGTACGGTGCCGATCTGCGCGGACCCACGGCCTGTGAGATCTACACAGAGGAGCAGGTCGACGCCCTGGTGGCGCGCCTGGGGCCGGACCCGCTGCGCAAGGACGCCGACCCGGATGGGGCATGGGCGCGAATCTCCAAGTCGCGCACAGCAATCGGCACTTTGCTGATGGATCAGAAAGTGTTGGCCGGTGTCGGAAACGTCTACCGCGCCGAGATTCTGTTCCGCCACGAGATCAACCCGATGCGACCGGGCAAAGACCTCGACCGATCCGAGTGGGACGCGATCTGGTTCGACCTCGTCGAGCTGATGAAGATCGGTGTTCGACGCGGTCGCATCATCACCATTCGGCCCGAGGACGATCACGGCGACACCTACGGTGCACGACGGCCACGCTCGTACGTCTACCGCAGGCAGGGATATCCCTGCCGGGTGTGCGGAGCAGACATCCTGCACTCGGTGATGCAGGCGCGAAACCTGTTCTGGTGCCCCGTGTGTCAGGCGACCTAGAACCCGAAGTCCATTCCGCCGATATCGTCCCCGCCGCTGTAGTCGCCGCCGCTGTAGTCGTCACCGCCGGAACCGTCACCGTTGTAGTCGTCGCTTGCGGATCCATCGCCGGAGCCGTCCGCTCCCACATCTCCGCCGGCTGCGGTTTCGTCGGGCACTCCGGCCATGCCGGAGAACATGGCCGAGAACAGGAACATCGAGCCCATTCCCCATGCGCCGGCGACCAGGGCCGGCCGCCACCACGGCTCGGAGTACCAGCCTGCGGGCACCGGTCGGCCCGCGACTCGGCCACCCGGGTAGTAGTTCGGGGTGCGATCGGACGGATCCGGTGACGCCGCGATCTCACGGCCCTCGAAGTCGACCTTGCGATCCTCGGTGACTCGACCCGCCTGCTGTTGGCCGTCGATGCCCTGCACCTCCGGGCCCGGGTCCATTCCCATCGCCAGGCGCGCGGCGCGGATGTAGTAGAGCCCCTCGAGCGCTGTCTGCTTGGCCAGTCGAGCCTGTTCGGGGGTAGTGGCCTGGTCGATCTGCGAACCGGCGGCGATGTTGCGCTCGGACGCGTCGGCCAGGGCCTGCTTGGACGGTGTGTCGGTGCCGATCAGGTTGTAGACCTGGCCGCCGAGGCGTTCGATCGATTGGCGGGCATCGGCCTTGGCGTCGGCCAGCGCGGTTTCGGCCGCTGCGGCCGAGTTCTTCTTGCTTCGCAGCACCAGTAGGGCCACTGCGGCGACGACGAGAATGATCAGGACTATTTCCACTGCGGGCCTTCCGCCGACGGTGCATGCCCGGTTCGTACGGACAATTCGGACACCGTCCAGGGTACGCGGACACGAAAAAGCCCCGCACTGACAGTGCGGGGCTTCTCGATGGAGCCGATGACGAGAATCGAACTCGCGTAGCCTGTTTGGAAGACAGGGGCTCTACCATTGAGCTACATCGGCGTGCAAACAACAGTCGTGGGATCGCCAGTTCCGTCGCCTGCGTTTCAAGACTGTACCCAACGCCGCTGCCGGATTCCAAACCGGCATGCCGCGCAGGTTCGGCCGAACGCCTTCGGTGGGGCGCCGATGAGGGGCTACTATCGGTTGCTGTTCAATGGTGTGGGTACGACGGGGTGTGGCGCAGCTTGGTAGCGCATCCGCTTTGGGAGCGGAGGGTCGCAGGTTCAATTCCTGTCACCCCGACAAATGAGGGCCGCAGGCACGGTTCGCCGTGTTCGCGGCGAGCGAGGTAAGACCGCAAGCCAGCACCGTAAGCACCACCAGCAAGCAAGAATTACCAGAAGGAGCATGTTCCGTGAAGAGCACCGTCGAGCAGCTGAGCCCGACGCGAGTCCGTATCAACGTTGAGGTGCCCTTCGAGGAGCTCAAGCCTGATTTCGACCGCGCGTACAAGGCTTTGGCTCAGCAGATCCGCCTCCCCGGCTTCCGTCCCGGCAAGGCTCCGGCCAAGTTGCTCGAAGCGCGCGTCGGCCGTGGAGCAGTTCTCGAGCAGGTCGTCAACGACGCTCTTCCCTCCCGTTACTCCGAGGCCGTGACCAACGAGAAGGTCAAGGTCATCGGCCAGCCCGAGATCGAGATCACCAAGATCGAGGACGGCACCGAGCTCACGTTCACCGCCGAGGTCGATGTGCGTCCCGAGATCGATCTGCCCGACTACTCGACCATCAGCGTCGTCGTCGATCCGCTCGAGATCAAGGACGAGGCCGTCGACGAGCAGCTGCAGTCGCTGCGCCAGCGCTTCGGCACCTTGACCGGTGTCGATCGCCCGGTCCAGTCCGGTGACTTCGTCTCGATCGACCTCTCGGCCACTGTCGACGGCGAGAACGTGGAAGAGGCAACCGCGAGCGGACTGTCCCACGAGGTCGGCTCCGGCCAGCTCATCGAGGGACTCGACGACGCGATCATCGGCGTCTCGGCCGACGAGTCGAAGGAGTTCACCTCCACCCTGCTCGCCGGCGAGTACGCGGGCAAGGAAGCTGTCGTCACTGTCAAGGTCGTGTCCGTCAAGGAGCGCGAGCTGCCCGAGGCCGACGACGAGTTCGCTCAGCTCGCCAGCGAGTTCGACACGTTCGACGAGTTGCTCGCCGACCTGAAGACGCGCGTCGAGCGAGTCGCGAAGGTCGAGCAGGCCGGTCAGATCCGCGACAAGGTGCTCGAGACGCTGCTCGAGACCCTCGACATCCCGGCTCCCGAGGCCGTCGTCAAGGCAGAGGTCGATTCTCAGGTGCACGAGGCCATCCACGGCCTCGACCACAACGAGGAAGCACTCGCCGAGCTGCTCGAATCGCAGGGTTCGAGCCGCGAGGAATTCGACAAGGACGTCAAGGAAGGTGCCGAGAAGTCGGTGCGTACCCAGCTCCTTCTCGATGCGATCGCCGAGGCCGAGAACACGCAGGTCGGGCAGGAAGAGCTCACCGAGCGGATCATCTTCCAGGCGCAGCGCTACGGCATGCCGCCCGAGCAGTTCATTCAGCAGGTGCAGCAGGCCAACCAGCTCGGTGCCGTCTTCGCAGACGTCAAGCGCGGTAAGGCCCTCGCATCGGTCGTCGAGCGGGTGACCGTGACCGACACCAACGGTGCGAGCGTCGATACGGCCGAGCTGTTCGGCAGCCCCGCCGATGCCCCCGACGAGGTCGAAGCAGCAGATTCTTCCGAGGGCGAACAAGAGAAGTAACGCTCACAGCGAACGACGGCGGTTCCGGGACTCCGGAGCCGCCGTCTTTCGTTAGTGTCTGTGTCAGGAACCAACGATTTGTTATGAAAAGGCAGGTACCGTGACTGTTCAGAATCCGGCGGCTTCGCACGAGCAGAGTCCCGTCATGACCTCGGCCGCAGCAGGCCTGAATCTCAGCGACTCCGTGTACGAGCGTCTGCTTCAAAACCGCATCATTTTCCTCGGTACCCAGGTCGACGATGACATCGCCAACAAGTTGTGCGCGCAGATCCTGCTGCTCTCCGCCGAGGATGCCACCCGCGACATCTCGCTGTACATCAACTCGCCCGGTGGCTCGGTCACCGCGGGTATGGCCATCTTCGACACGATGGAATTCGCCGAGTGCGACATCGCGACCTACGGAATGGGTCTGGCTGCCTCGATGGGTCAGTTCCTGCTCTCGGCCGGAGCCAAGGGCAAGCGCTACGCGCTGCCGCACGCGCGCATCATGATGCACCAGCCCTCGGCCGGAATCGGCGGCAGCGCTTCCGACATCGCCATCATGGCCGAGCAGTTCGCGCACACCAAGCGTGAGATGGCCGAGCTCATCGCTCAGCACACCGGCCAGACCGTCGAGCAGATCACCGAGGACTCCGATCGCGACCGGTGGTTCACCGCGCAAGCAGCCAAGGAATACGGGTTCGTGGACCACGTCGTCAGCCGCGCGCAGCAGGCCGGCGGAATCGGCGAGTAATTCGGCCGCTCCCGGCGACCCTCGATCACTTACATCTTGGAGAAACGATGACAAACCTGTTCGACCCCAATCAGCTGCCGTCCTCCCGATACATCCTGCCGTCCTTCGTCGAGCACTCCAGCTACGGCGTGAAGGAATCGAACCCGTACAACAAGCTGTTCGAGGAGCGCATCATCTTCCTCGGCGTCCAGGTCGACGACGCGTCCGCCAACGACGTCATGGCACAGCTGCTGGTGCTCGAGGGACTCGATCCCGACCGTGACATCACCATGTACATCAACTCGCCCGGTGGCTCGTTCACCTCGCTGATGGCGATCTACGACACGATGCAGTACGTTCGCGCCGATGTTGCGACCGTCTGCCTCGGCCAGGCCGCGTCTGCCGCCGCTGTCCTGCTCGCCGCCGGTACTCCCGGTAAGCGTGCGGCACTGCCCAACGCACGCGTGCTGATTCACCAGCCCTCGAGCGGTGGCATTCAGGGCCAGGTGTCCGACCTGGAGATCCAGGCCGCCGAGATCGAGCGCATGCGTCGACTCATGGAGACCACTCTCGGCCGCCACACCGGCAAGGATCCCGACGTCATCCGCAAGGACACCGATCGCGACAAGATCCTCACCGCGGAGCAGGCCAAGGACTACGGGATCATCGACACCGTGTTCGAGTACCGCAAGCTCTCCGCCCAGAAGTAGCAGAGCGAGTACCACCGGTCGGACCGGATCGGTCCGGCAGAAGATTCCGACGCCGGGTGTGAGTGTGAAACTCCGCCCGGCGGTCGCGATCGACGACCCGAATGCTGCATTCGGCGAAATCGGGTGGCGAATCACCGGAAACAACCCGCCCATGTTCGGCGAACACGGGTACCGTCGCATCCAAGAACTCGGTCGACCGAAGTCGGCATGACGACAGACCGAGAAGTAGCCCACGAAGGTTTCGGCCACACCCGGTCGGCGTGGGTCGTACGCGGACAAGGAAGTAGGAACCTCCGAATGGCACGCATCGGTGACGGTGGCGATCTGCTGAAGTGCTCCTTCTGCGGCAAGAGCCAGAAGCAGGTCAAGAAGCTCATCGCTGGACCAGGGGTGTACATCTGCGACGAGTGCATCGACCTCTGCAACGAGATCATCGAAGAGGAATTGGCCGAATCGAGCGAAGTCAAGCTCGACGACCTCCCCAAGCCCTCCGAGATCAAGGACTTTCTCGAGAACTACGTGATCGGTCAGGACGCTGCCAAGCGCACGTTGGCCGTTGCGGTCTACAACCACTACAAGCGCATCCAGGCCGGTGACAAGGCGCGCGACGTGCGAGGCGAATCCGTCGAACTGGCGAAGTCGAACATCTTGATGCTCGGACCGACGGGGTGTGGAAAGACGTACCTCGCGCAGACCCTGGCCAAGATGCTCAACGTGCCCTTCGCCATCGCCGACGCCACCGCCCTCACCGAGGCCGGCTACGTGGGCGAGGATGTCGAGAACATCCTGCTCAAGCTGATCCAGGCCGCGGACTACGACGTCAAGCGCGCCGAGACCGGCATCATCTACATCGACGAGGTCGACAAGATCGCGCGCAAGAGCGAGAACCCGTCGATCACGCGCGACGTGTCCGGCGAAGGCGTGCAGCAGGCGCTGCTCAAGATCCTGGAAGGAACCCAGGCCAGCGTGCCGCCGCAGGGCGGTCGCAAGCATCCGCATCAGGAGTTCATCCAGATCGACACCACCAATGTGCTCTTCATCGTCGCCGGTGCATTCGCCGGACTCGAGAAGATCGTGTCCGATCGGGTCGGTAAGCGCGGGCTCGGCTTCGGAGCCGAAGTTCGCTCCAAGGCCGAGATCGACACGCAGGATCACTTCGCCGAGGTGATGCCCGAGGATCTGATCAAGTTCGGTCTGATTCCCGAGTTCATCGGTCGACTGCCGATGATCGCGTCGGTGACGAACCTGGACAAGGAATCGCTCGTGACGATTCTGTCCGAGCCGAAGAACGCGCTGGTCAAGCAGTACCGCCGCTTGTTCGACATGGACGGCGTCGAGCTCGAGTTCACCAGCGAGGCCCTCGAGGCAATCGCCGACCAGGCGATTCTGCGCGGAACCGGTGCTCGTGGATTGCGCGCCATCATGGAAGAAGTTCTGCTTCCGGTGATGTACGACATCCCGAGCCGCGACGACGTCGAGAAGGTCGTCGTGACTGCCGAGACCGTCAACGACAACGTGCTGCCGACCATCGTGCCGCGCAAGCCCGAGCGTCCGGAGCGCCGCGACAAGTCCGCCTGACACGCGCCGATCCATCAGCTGAACGACGAATCCCCGACCTCATCGCGAGGTCGGGGATTCGTCGTTTCTCGCTGTGTTCAGCCGATGATCACCGCGTGCGCGCCCGGTGCGTCGGGCACGGCGGGAAATCGGCGTCGAACCAGTGGGTCGTGGCCTGGTACGACGATGCCGGTGCCCGCGGCGAGCTCCCGGATTCGGTCGAAGGCCCCGTACATGTCCGGCAGAGCATGCAGGATCGCGAACGGGCTGTCGTCCTCGATGTTCTCGTAGAAATGACTGGCGTCGGAGGCCAACACCACCGGGCCGCGCTCGGTGTTCACCCTGACCACCTGCATGCCTGCGGTGTGTCCCCCGACCGCGTGGACGGACAGCCCGGGAAACAGGTCCAGATCGCCGTCGACGAGGTCGAGCCGAGCGCCTCGATCGGCGGATTCGATGTGTTCGGTGTCGGCTCCCGAGTGCAACCACTGTTCTCGGGTGATGCGGGTGGCCCACGGCCCGGTCCAGTATTCGAGCTCTTTGCGCTGCACCACGTATCGCGCGGTCGGAAGTTCCGCGACGACCCCGGTGTGGTCGTAGTGCAGGTGGGTCAGAATGCAGGTGCCGATGTCGTTCGGTGTGAGGCCGAGTTCGCCGAGCAGGTCGATCGGTGACCCGTGATAGTCGAGCCCGTCCATCGATTCTGCTGTGGCGGGGGATATTCCGGCGTCGATCAGCACCGTGCGGGTGTCCGACAGGGCGAGCCACACGTAGTAGGCCACCGCCTGGTTTTCGGTGCTGCGCTCGTCACGTTGATGAAAGAGATTGCTGCGCAATGCTGTTCGGCCGGCATACTGCAGGGCGAGCACCGTCCAGGTGCCCGCCGCTGCAGGTCGAAGTGCGTCGATCACGATCTCGGTCAGATCGACGCGACGCGTGCGCTGTCGGTGGTGCGGGTCGGGACACCGAGCTCGTCGGTGGGGGTACGGAAGGTCTCCCTCGAAGTCGCGACGATGATGACGTTGATGGTGCAGAAGACCGCGGTGACGATCGCGACGGGTAGCCACGCACCGACCTCGGCTCCGGCGATCGCCCCTGCGATGGTCGGCGCGAATCCTGCGATGGCGAAACCGATCTGGGTTCCCAGCGCTGTTCCGGTCAGGCGAACCCGGGCCGGGAACATCTCACCGTAGAACGAGGGCCAGACGCCGCCGGTGGCGCTGTGCACGAATCCGAACATCACGATGCCGAAGACGAAGATGAGGACGTAGTTGCCGCTCGAGATGGACCACAGGTAGCCGAACATCAGGATCGCGCAACCGATGGAGCCGAACAGGAACACCGGCTTGCGTCCGATGCGATCCGACAGGGCGCCGAAGAAGGGCAACGCGAAGAGTGCGACGACGTTGGCGAGAACGCCGACCCACAGCATGGGAGTGCGTTCGAGGCCGACGGTGTTCACGGCGTAGGACAGGGCGTAGACGGTGAAGATGGTGCTGACGGAGGCGATCATGGCGGCCAGCATGACGCGGACCACGGCCGGTCGATGCTCGCTGAGCAGCTCGGTCACGGGCAGGCGCTGCGGTTCGTTGGAGGCCACTTCTTCCTCGAAGACCGGGGTCTCGTCGAGCGAGCGGCGGATCACGAAGGCGGCGACGACGACGAAGGCGCTGAGGAAGAACGGGATTCGCCAACCCCAGCTGAGCAGCGCTTCCTCGGGGAGCATGGCGACGGGCAGGAACACCGCGGTGGCGAGAATCTGTCCGCCCTGGGTGCCGCTGAGGGTGAAGCTGGTGAAGAACGCGCGCCTGTTGTCCGGGGCGTGTTCGAGCGTCATCGAGTTCGCTCCGGCCTGCTCACCGCCGGCAGAGAATCCCTGGCACAACCGAAGCAGCACCAGGATGATGGGCGCGGCGATGCCGATGGATTCGTAGGAGGGCAGGACGCCGACGCCCAGGGTGGCGATACCCATCAGCAGGACGGTGGCGACCATGACCTTCTTGCGTCCGTAGCGATCACCGATGTGGCCGAGGACCAAGGCGCCGAGCGGACGTGCGAGGTAGCCGACGCCGAAGGTGGCCAGGGCCAGCAGGGTTCCGGTCGCCGGGTTGGAGCCCGGGAAGAACACACGGCCGAAGACGAGTGCGGCTGCGGTGCCGTAGATGAAGAAGTCGTAGTACTCGAGGGCGCTTCCGACCCACGCGGCGGTCGCCGCTTTACGCGGGTTCGCCCCGGGGCGAAGCGGCGTCGGGTGGGTGCCAGGGTTGTGCGAATCCATCGTTCTCGTGTCTCTCTTCGTGAGGCGGGGGAGCTTAGGCGCTGGTCGACGACGCGTTCTACGGCGATCGGACCGCTAATGTACTAAACGGTTAACACCGGGTGCCTCTGAATAGTGAACGTGATCCATGCCACGTGTCAACCCCTGAAGTGACGAGACCTACCGAGACGGCGTGAATATCAGCGAGAAGGCGAGGTCAGGAACGCGATGATCATGTCCCCGAGCATCGAGCGCAGACGCTCGCGATGCTGGGGATCGGTGAGGTCGCGGCCGAAGAGGGCCTCGAAGGTGTACCGGTTCGACAGCCGGAACACGCAGAAGCTGCTGATCGTCATGTGCACGTCGAGGGCATCGACATCCGTTCGGAACACCCCGTCGGCCTGTCCTCGGGTCAGGATCCTCGACAGCAGTTCCGCAGCGGGATTGCCGAGGTTGCTCAATGCCTCGGACGTGGAGATGTGTTCGCCGCGCAGGATGTTCTCGGTGGAGACCAGGCGGATGAAGTCGGGATTCTCCTCGTGGTGGTCGAACGTCAGTGATGCGATGGCGCGAATGGCTTCGATCGGTCCGAGGCCCTCGACGTCGACGTCTCGCTCCCGCTCACGAATGCGCAGGTAGGACCGCTCGAGAACGGCCTTGTACAGGCCTTCCTTGTCGGTGAAGTAGTAGTACAACATCCGCTTGGTCGTGTGCGTGCGCTGGGCGATCTCGTCGATGCGCGCCCCTGCAAATCCTTTGTCCGCGAACTCCTCGGTGGCCACCTCGAGGATGTTGTGCCGGGTCAGGTCGCTGTTGCGTCGACGTTTGACGGTGGGTCCGCTGGTGTCGTCGGACGTGTCGGTTGCGCGCGGAGCCATGGATCAACTCTATCGGCGCCGATTGTGGCGAAAGGGTTGGGCGCGAGGCGGACGCGTAGTACCGTCGAGCTAATTCACCAATTCGTACATTAAGGCTCGAGGAGATCGACATGCCGGAATCCCTGCTCTGCGGACTGATCGGGACGGGTATCGGCAAGTCGCTCACGCCCGCGATGCACGAACGGGAGGGCGCCGAGCACGGGCTGACCTATCAGTACCGGATCATCGATCTGGACAGCCGAGGACTGACCGTCATGGACCTGCCCCGTCTCGTCTCGACCGCCGCAGACCTCGGATTTCGAGGACTCAACATCACGCACCCGTGCAAACAACGCGTCATCTCCACTCTCGATGCGCTCTCCGAGGACGCAGCCCGACTCGGAGCCGTCAACACCGTGGTGTTCGCGGACGGCCGAGCCGTCGGCCACAACACCGACTGGTCCGGATTCGATCGCAACTTCGGCCGCGGCCTACCCGGTGCCGACATCGGTGACGTGGTGCAACTCGGTGCCGGGGGAGCGGGGGCGGCCGTCGCCTACGCGATGGCCCGCCGCGGCGCAGGCAGGCTCACTCTCGTGGACGCCGATCCGCTTCGGGCGCAACAACTCCGTGAATCCCTGTCGGTGATGTTCCCGGACGTCGAGATCCTCTCGGCGGGCCTCGACCGGCTCGCCGCCGTTCTCGACACGGCAACCGGGCTGGTGCACGCCACTCCGATCGGAATGGTGGAACATCCCGGATCTGCTGTGCCCGAGGCACTCCTGCATCCGAACATGTGGGTTGCCGAGGTCGTCTATCGACCCGCCGAGACCGAGTTGCTCGCTGCTGCATCCCGAGCGGGGTGCCGAACGCTCAGTGGAACCGGAATGGCGGTGTTCCAGGCCGCCGACGCCTTCGAGATATTCACCGGACGCACCGCCGACGCCGATCGCATGATCGCCCACATGAGTTCGCTGATCGCACTGGAGGATCGTGCGACCGCAGGTGCTCTCGCATGACGCACATCGCCACATCGGTGGCCACGGTGTCGCTCAGTGGTTCGCTGGACGAGAAGATGCGCGCCATCGCAGACGCCGGGTTCGACGGCTTCGAGGTGTTCGAGCCGGACTTGATCAGCTCACCTGACCTTCCCGAGGACATTGCGAAGAAGGCAGCCGACCTCGGTTTGACCCTCGATCTCTATCAGCCCTTTCGCGACGCCGACTCGGCCGACCCGGACCAGTTCGCCCGCAACCTCGTTCGCGCCGAACACAAATTCGACGTGATGGAACAGCTGGGGTGCGATCTGCTGTTGGTCTGCTCCTCTCCGCTGGCCGGTGCCGTCCGTGACGACGCCCTGCTGGTCGAACAGATGGCAACCCTCGCCGAGCGTGCGCATCGGCGCGGAATGCGACTCGCGTACGAGGCGTTGGCGTGGGGTGCCCACGTCAACACCTACCGCCACGCCTGGGACATCGTCCGGCAGGTCGATCATCCCGCGCTGGGAACGTGCCTGGACAGCTTCCACATCCTCTCCCGCGGTGACGATTCCGCAGGCATTCGCGAGATCCCCGGTGAGAAGATCTTCTTCCTCCAGTTGGCCGATGCCCCGCACCTGGTGATGGATGTACTGCAGTGGAGCAGGCATCACCGATGCTTCCCCGGTCAGGGCAGTTTCGATCTGGCGCGCTTCGGTGCCGATGTCGCGGCCTCCGGGTACTCCGGCCCGTGGTCGCTCGAAATCTTCAACGACGTCTTCCGACATTCCGACACCGGCCGCACGGCATCCGACGCGCATCGGTCGCTGCTGTACCTCCAGGAGCAGGTGCGCAGCGTCGAGACACCCTCTGCCGGCAACGATCTGTTCGCACCGCCACCGCCGGGCCCGATCGAGAACGTCGTCTCCCTGCGGATCGCGGCAGGGCCGGCGAAGGCAGCACAGCTGGGCACCACATTGCGGCACCTGGGCTTCGATCTGACCGCAGCACACAGCGAACACGGACTGAGCCTGTTCACCCAGGGTCCGCTGGCCGTCGCCGTCGACACCACGGTGGACACGCTGTGGACCGCACCGGGCGTCCCGGCTCACCTACCGGCGTTGGCGCAGATCGGGATTCGCAGCGAACGACCGGATCTGTGGCTGACTCGGGCACGCGCACTGGGAGTCACCGCGTCCACCGTCTCGATGCCCGGTGTGGCAGACGCGACCGATGCAGTGGTGCGCCTGGCCGTGACCGGTGCGACGTCGCTGGACCTACGCACCCGCGACAGCGCGGGTGCCTGGCAATCGGCATTCGATCTGGTGCCGAGGGTCGTGGAGGAGAACCGGGCGTGCGTCTCCCACGTGGATCACATCGCCCTCGCCGTGCCCGCCGAGAGCTGGGACGGCGTGATGCTGCTGCTGCGCTCGGTGTTCGGCATGGTGCCACACGAGGGCCAGGACGTCGTCGACGCGATCGGCCTGGTACGTAGCCGAGCACTCACACTCGCCACCGCCAACGGCACGATCAGGCTCTCGCTCAACATGGTTCCCGGCCGCCCGTCCGACTCGGACCCTCTGCCCGCGGCCCGGCGCGGAGGCGTCGGACATGTGGCGTTCGGGTGCGAGGACATCTACGCCGCCGCGCGAGCCACGACCGAACGCGGCCTCACCCCGCTCCGGATTTCGCCCAACTACTATCGCGACCTCGACGCGCGATTCGGACTCGGCTCCGAGACGCTGGAGGCGATGCAGCGTCTCGGGATCCTGTACGACGCGGACGCGACCGGCGGTGAGTTCTTCCACTTCTTCACCGAAACCGTGGGCGACGACCTGTTCTTCGAGGTGGTCCAGCGAGTGGGTGGCTACGAGGGCTACGGGGAGACCAATTCGGCTGTGCGACTGGCGGCGCAACTGCAGTCCTGATCGATCAGCCGATTCGCTCGAACACTGCAGCAAGTCCCTGGCCGCCGCCGATGCACATCGTCTCGAGTCCGTAGCGGACCTCTCGTCGGTCCATTTCGCGCAACAGCGTTGCCAGGATGCGGGCACCGGTGGCACCGACGGGATGGCCGAGCGAGATGCCGGAACCGTGTGGGTTCAGCCGCGGATCGTCGGACTCGATGCCCCACGACCGGGTGACGGCGAGAGCCTGAGCGGCGAACGCTTCGTTGAGTTCGATGACGCCCATGTCGTCGAGACTCAGTCCGAGCCGCCCGAGCGCCTTCTCGCTCGCCGGTACCGGTCCGATGCCCATCGTCCGTGGGGCAACACCGGCCACGCCCCAGCCGGCCAATCGCGCCAGAGGCCGAAGGCCCAGCGCGGCAGCTCTTTCCGGGGTGGTGACGATCGCGATCGCGGCGCCGTCGTTCTGTCCGCTGGCGTTTCCTGCGGTGACGGTGGACTCCGGGTCCACCGACGCGCGGATCGCCCCTAGCTTCGCCAGTGACTCCACGGTGGTGTCTGCCCGCGGATGCTCGTCGGTGGTGACGAGCATCGGATCCGATTTGCGTTGGGGGACCGACACTCCCACGATCTCCTCCGCGAACACACCGCTGTTCTGTGCGGCCACTGCACGTCGGTGGGACTGGACTGCGAGTGCGTCCTGATCGGCGCGGCTGATGGAAAATTCCGCGCGCAGGTTCTCTGCGGTCTCGATCATGCCGCCGGGTACCGGAAAGTTCTTGCCGCCCGCGGTCACTCGCGCTCGGGCGAGTCGGTCGGACAGGGCCACTGCCTCGGCCTTGACGCCCCACCGCATGCCGGTGGCGTAGAACTCGGTCTGACTCATACTCTCGACACCGCCGGCCAGAACCAGATCGTTGCCCCCGGATTGCACTTGCATGCACGCTTGCAGTACCGCTTGCAGCCCGGAGCCGCAGCGGCGGTCGACCTGCATCCCGGGGACGTCGATACCCAGATCGGCATCGAGTGCGGCGATGCGTCCGATCGCCGGTGCATCACCGTTGGGGGACGCCTGACCCAGGATGACGTCGTCGATGTCGGCACCGGAGATGCCTGTTCGGGCAACGAGTTCGGAGATGACGGTGCTGGCCAGGGCCTGGGCGGAGATGTCTCGGAACTGACCGCCGAAGCGGCCGACCGGTGTTCGAAGGGGTTCGCAGATCACGGCGTCAGGCATGGGTGTTTCCTCGCTTGTCGTTGGGCCCGGTGCTCACCCGGAGCAGGTCGATCTCGATTGCGCGGGTGGCGTCGAGCAGAGCCGGGAGTAGTTCGGTGCGGACGGCATCGGCGGAATGACGCGCAGCTTGCGTCGAGACGTTCGCTGCGGCGACAACCACGCCGTTGTTGTCGTGGATGGGTGCGGCGATCGACCGCAGTCCTTCTTCGAGTTCCTGATCCACCAGACAGAAGCCCTCGCTCCGCACTCGTGCGAGTTCGCGTCCGAGCGCATCGGCAGTGGTGATCGTCTTGCCGGTGAGAGGTGTCAAGCGCACCCGATCGAGGTAGGCCGCGAGTTCCTCGGCAGGCAGTCCGGCCAGCAGCACACGACCCATCGATGTCGCGAACGCGGGGAACCGGGTGCCGATGTTGATGCCGACGGTCATGATGCGGCTGACCGGAACACGGGCGACGTACACCACGTCGTCGCCGTCGAGAATCGAGACTGAGGACGACTCGCGAACCCGTTCGGCGAGAGCCTCGAGGTGCGGCCCCGAGACTTCCGGGAGCGACAGGCTGGACAGATAGCTGTAGCCGAGCTCGAGCACTCGTGGGGTGAGCCAGAACATCGAGCCGTCGGTACGGACGTAGCCGAGTTCGACGAGTGTGAGCAGGAAACGCCGGGCCGTGGCCCGGGTGAGGTCGGTTGCTCGGGCGACATCGGAGAGAGTTCGACGCGGATGCTCGGCGTCGAAGGCTCGGATCACCGCAAGACCACGACCGAGGGACTGGACGTAGTCCGAGGACGGCGGCGGCGATTCCGCGGGGTTCACGAGGTACCCGGTTCGGTCTCGGCCGAGGTCTCGGCGATGGCCGCGTTCGCGAGACCGAATGCGCTGTTGCTGTTCGGAACTCCCGCGTACACCGCGGTGTGCAGGAACACCTCCGCGAGGGTGTCCGGCGCGGTGCCTGCTCGTAGGGCCGCCCGGATGTGCATGTCGAGTTCGTGTTGATTGCCCACGGCCGTCAGGATGGCCAGGGTCAGCAGTCTGCGGGTGTGGTGATCGAGTCCCGGGCGATTCCAGATGTCACCCCATGCGGTGCGGGTGATGAAATCCTGGAACGGTGCGGTGAAATCGGTTCGTGCGGCGATGCTGCGGTCGACGTGCGCATCGCCGAGGATGCTGCGCCGCACCGCCATACCGGCATCGTGGGCCGCCGCGCGTCCGACGGCATACGCATCCGATCCGATGTGTGCGGCAACGGCCGCGGTGACCGGTCCGGCTTGTTCGACGTTGGCCAGATGCGCGGCCGGGTCGAGTACCCGGAACGTCGATCCGGCGACGCCGTCGGCGATGATCTTCAGGTCCGCGGGGGTGGTCGAGGGATCCTGCAGTCCCGCGATCACCAGGGTCGGAGCGGTGATTCGGCTCAGATCCGAACGAGAATCCCAGTCCGACAACGCCTCACAACATGCTGCGTAGCCCTCGTCCGAGGTATCGACGATCATCCGGCGATGCCGGTCGACGAGATCGGTGTCGCGATCGGCCAGTTCGGGGGTGAACCAGCGCGCGAGTACGGCGTCGGCAACCGACGCCGTTCCCGCCGCTCGGACAGCGGCGGCTCGTTCGAGCCATTGCGCCGGCTCGCCGAACTTCGCCGAGGTGCACAGCAATGTCAGTGTCCGCACTCGCTCCGGGCGATGGATGGCGATCCACTGCGAGACCGCACCGCCGAGGGACAGTCCGACGATGTGCACACGGGCCAGATCGAGTGAATCCAGCAGTGCCACCACGTCTTCGGCGAGTTCGCTCACCGAATAGGGGCCGGGTGGGACCGGAGACCGTCCGTGCCCGCGAAGGTCGACGGAGAGAACGTGAACGGAGGCGGAGAGCGTTCCGATCTGCGGGTTCCACATCGATCGATCCGAGCCGAGCGATCCGATCAGCACGACGGTCTCCGCGTCGGGGCCTGGCCCCTCGGTGCGTTCGTGTGCAAGTGCGACGGTCATCGTGAATCCTTCGATTCTGTGGTGTGTTCGGTGTCGAGGGCATGCTCCGCGAGGATCGCGTCGACCAGTTCGGGTGCGTGGCCGAGATACGCGGCCGGGTCGAGTAGTTCGCGCACCGTCGACGGTGGAAGAAATGCCGTGATGGCAGGGTCGCTGTCCAGCGGGGCTCCCGCCGCGCATCGTGCGGTGACTATGTCCCGGGCCTGCTCGGTGTGCGTTGCCAGTGCCGCGGTGACACGTTCGGCGAGCAGAGCGCCGCCCGTTGCGTCCAGATTTCGGGTCATCTCTTCGGGATGTACGTGTAACCCGCTCAGGCTCTGCGAGAGTCGATGAGCGGCACCACCGGTGAGGCGCAGCAGATCGGTGATGGTCTCCCATTCGGCATGCCACGCTCCCGCGGCGCGCTGGTGTTCGTGGTCCATGTTCGACAGCACCGTCGCCACTGCACCCGGGACCCGCCGGGCCGCGGCGCGAGCCGTGACGGCGGCAACCGGATTGCGTTTGTGCGGCATTGCCGACGATCCACCCGGCGCGTCCTCTGAGACCTCGCCCAGCTCGGTGGCGGACATCGCCACGATGTCCGCGGCGATCTTGCCGATCGTTCCTGCCGCGATGCCCAAGGAGCACGCGATGTCGGCTATTGCGGTGCGGTCGGTGTGCCAGGGCGCGGTCTGTCGAGCCAAGCCCAGTTCGACGGCAAGCGCCGCGGCAATGGCCGGTCCGTGTGGATGCACGGCCGCGAGAGTGCCTGCAGCTCCGCCGTACTGGATGGTGCACGCGCGTCGAACGGCAGCAACCCTGGTCCGCGCGCGGCACAGCCCCGAGAACCAGTTCGCAGCCACCAGGCCGAAGGTGGTGGGCAATGCCTGCTGGCCGAGAGTGCGGGCCGCCATCGGGGTGGTCCGGTGGGCCAGGGCGAGACCTCGCGCAGCGGCACTCGCAGCGTCGAGCGAGGCCTCGATGACACCGAGTGCATCGCGGGAGACGAGCATCAGTGCGGTGTCCATGACGTCCTGGCTGGTGGCCCCCGGATGTACTGCGGTGGCAGGAACCCCGGCCTCGGCCACCTCGTTCCGAAGGATCTTCACCAGCGGGATCACCGGATTGCCCCCGGCCGCCGCATCCACTCCGAGCCTCGCGATGTCCAGTTGCGCCCCGAGTTCGGCCGCAGCAGTGGTGATGACCTCGGCGTGACCGGCGTCGACGAGACCGACCGAGACTGCGGACCGGGAGAGCGCCGCCTCGACGGCGAACATCGCTGTCACCCAGGCCCGGTCGCCCACGAACGGCGCAACCTCGTCGCTACCGAACGTCGGATCGAACAGTGCCCCTCGTTCGGATTTCATCGTCCCCTTTCGCCAATCGTGTGTCACAGCGCGAAGAACGGAGTCTCGTCGCCGTCCGGATCGGTGTTCTGCAGCACGATGTCGAGGTGATATCCGCCGTGCACCGGTGCTGCGACGAGTCTGGCACGCTTGTGCTCCGGCATGGCGGACAACACCGGATCGACCGCATTGACCTCGGTTTCGTCGGGAAAATACACTCGTGTCACGGCTCGATCGAGCATTCCACGGGCAAAGATTGCAACGTCGATGTGCGGTGCTTCGACGGCACCGTTCTCGGCGGGCAGAGCCCCCGGCTTGATCGTCGTGATCGCCATCGTTCCGGTCTCGTCGGCGAACGCTCGCCCGAAGCCGCGAAAGCCTGTGGTGCGCGACGGCACCGCGCCGCGCGGATCGTCGGGGTGATCGAACCGGCCGTCGCCGTCGGCCTGCCAGGTCTCGATCATGGCGTCGGACATGGGGTTTCGGGCTCCGTCGACCACGGTGAACGACACGGTGATCTCGCCGTCGGTGCCCTGCGGGACCACGCTCTCACCGTCGGGCCACAGCAATCCGATATGAACGTA
The DNA here is from genome assembly GCF_002259405.1 of Rhodococcus sp. 14-2483-1-2. Lineage (GTDB taxonomy): Bacteria > Actinomycetota > Actinomycetes > Mycobacteriales > Mycobacteriaceae > Rhodococcoides. The sequence continues at coordinate 174,651 of NZ_NPFW01000021.1, forward strand.
CGGGCCCACTGTCTGGGACGGGGTCTGGCCGAACGGTGCGGTACCGAAGTCGGCACCTGCGTTCACCGGGTAGCGCGGGGCGAACTCGGGATCAGTCATCGTGGTCGTCCTCCTCGAAGGGGGTTGCGTTTCGGCCGCGCAGCACGATGTCGAATCGGAATCCCAGGGCCCAATTTTCCTGTGTCGCTTCGTAATCGAACGTGCTGATCATTCGAGCACGCGAGTCCTCGGGCACGGCGTTGAAAATCGGATCCTGGAAGAACATGGGGTCGTCCGGGAAGTACATCTGGGTCACCAGTCGTTGGGTGAACGCCTGGCCGAACAAGGAGAAGTGAATGTGAGCGGGTCGCCACGCGTTGTGGTGGTTGCCCCAGGGGTACGCGCCCGGCTTGATCGTGGTGAATCGATACCTGCCCTCGGCATCGGTGAGTACACGACCGTTGCCGTTGAAGTGCGGATCGAGCGGTGCAGGCCACCGGTCACCGGTGTGACGGTATCGGCCGCCTGCATTGGCCTGCCATACCTCGACGAGAGTGTTCGGAATCGCCTTGCCGTCGCTGTCGAGCACGCGGCCGTGCACGATGATCCGCTGCCCCTGTGCCTCACCGTTGTTCGCCAGGGTGAGGTCCGAGTCGGCGGCGGTGACGCGTCCCTCGCCCAGCACCGGTCCGGTGATCTCGGTGAGTCGCTGGGGGAGCAGGGTCAGCGGTTGAGCGGGATGCCGAAGGGCGGTGGTCCGATACTCGGGGAAGTCGAGCGGGGCATGGACCCCCGATTGATCCCGATACTCGGGCGGGAGATGAAGCATCGAAGGTTCCTCACGATTGTGGTGATCTACGCAACAGCCAGAATAGCGAAATGTTCGCATTGTGGCAACCTGTTCATATTCCGCACAATATGCGGTAACGTGCGTCTCATGTTGGACAAAGTCGTGGCCAGCGCCACCGAAGCCGTAGCGGACATTCCCGACGGATCGTCGATTGCCGTCGGCGGATTCGGATTGGTCGGAGTGCCGGAGATCCTCATCGACGCCGTACTCGCCCAGGGCGCGACCGATCTGGAAACCATCAGCAACAACTGTGGAACGGATGGATTCGGCTTGGGAGTGCTGTTGGCACACCACCGCATTCGCCGGACCATCAGTTCGTACGTCGGCTCGAACAAGGAGTTCGCGCGGCAGTATCTCTCCGGCGAACTCGAAGTCGAATTGACCCCGCAGGGCACCCTCTCCGAACGACTGCGAGCAGGCGGTGCCGGCATACCGGCGTTCTTCACGCCCGCAGGGGTCGGAACTCAGGTCGCAGACGGCGGATTGCCGCTGCGGTACGACGGCAGCGGCGGGATCGCACTGGCCAGTCCGCCCAAGGAAACCCGTGAATTCGACGGTGTCACCTACGTGATGGAACGCGGAATCGTCGCCGACTACGCGCTCGTGCACGCCTGGAAGGGCGACCGTCACGGCAACCTGGTGTTCCACGCCAGTGCCCGAAACTTCAATCCGCCTGCCGCCGCGTCGGGGCGCATCACCGTCGCGCAGGTCGAGCATCTCGTCGAGCCGGGCGAGATCGGACCCGACGAGGTGCACACCCCGGGTATTCACGTGCAGCGGGTGGTCCATGTCGGACCGGTCGAGGTCGGCATCGAGCAGAGGACGGTACGAGCATGAGCGAGAAGATGACCCGCGAACAGATGGCGGCTCGGGTGGCGCAGGAACTCAGCGACGGTCAGTACGTCAATCTCGGCATCGGCATGCCGACTCTCGTGCCCAACTACATCCCCACCGACGTCTCGGTGATCCTGCATTCGGAGAACGGAGTGCTCGGCGTCGGACCGTATCCCACCGAGGACGAACTCGACGCCGAGATCATCAACGCGGGCAAGGAGACCATCACGGTCCTTCCCGGTGCGTCCTACTTCGATTCCGCACAGTCGTTCGGAATGATCCGTGGCGGTCAGGTCGACGTCGCGGTACTGGGGGCGATGCAGGTCAGCGCCACCGGTGATCTGGCGAACTGGATGATCCCCGGGCACATGGTCAAGGGGATGGGTGGCGCGATGGATCTGGTGCACGGAGCGCGACGCGTCATCGTGATGATGGAGCACGTCTCTCGCAAGGGTGAGCCGAAGATCGTCGAGCGCTGCACCCTGCCGCTCACCGGGAAGGGCTGCGTGCACAGGATCATTTCCGACATGGCCGTTCTCGACGTCACCGCGAACGGGCTGCGTCTCGTCGAGACCGCGCCCGGTGTGTCCGTGGACGAGGTCAGGAACGCGACCGCTGCCGAACTACTGGTCGACGCTGCCCTCTGAGACGAGAACGCGGTCGGCGTGTGAGTAGATGTTCATCGACCGACCGCGGAGGAAGCCGACGACCGTCAGGCCGGATTCGGTCGCGAGGTCGACCGCGAGCGAGGACGGGGCCGAGACCGCCGCGAGAATCGGTATTCCGGACATCACCGCCTTCTGAGCCAATTCGAACGAGGCGCGGCCGCTGACCATCAGTACCGTGCCCTGCAGCGGAATCCGATCGTTGGTCACCGCCCAGCCGACGACCTTGTCGACGGCGTTGTGGCGTCCGACATCCTCACGCAGAACAAGCATCTCGCCGTCTGCGGTGAACAGGGCTGCGGCATGCAGACCGCCGGTGGTGTCGAAGACCTTCTGCGCAGCGCGCAGCGTGTCGGGTAGCCCGGACAGAGTTGCCGACGTCACGACGACGGAATCGGCCACGGGGGAGTGTTGGGTGCGCAAACGAATTGCGTCCAACGACCCCTTGCCGCACACCCCGCACGAGGACGTCGTGTAGAAGTTCCGTTCGACGCCGGTCTCCGGCGGAGCGACTCCCTCGGCCAGGGTGACATCGAGGACGTTGTAGGTGTTCGCGCCCTCGTCGTCGACTCCGTCGCAGTAACGAGCCGCTGCGATGTCGGCTCCCGAGGTGATCACACCTTCGGTCAGCAGGAAGCCGTGAACGAGCTCGACGTCGTGTCCGGGAGTGCGCATGGTGACGGCCAGCGCTGCGCCGTTCACCCGCAACTCGAGGGGCTCCTCCACCACGAGGGTGTCGGGGCGTTCGACGCGGTGCTCACCTCGGAGTCGGACGACGGGCCTGCGGGTGGTGATGCGGCCCATCAGTATCGGCTCGATTCGCGGTGACTTCGGTGACTCATTCTTCGATTGTGGACCCCGGCGTTCTCGGGCCGTCGACTCGGTGGGCCATTGCGCTCACCAACGAGACCATGCGGGGGTGATCGACGAGATCGTCGACGAGCACTCGCTTGCCTTTCGCGTCGGCCAACGGGATCTTCCAGTTCTCGTACTGGGTTTCGTCGGTACCGGGCTGGTTCTGAATGCGGTGTTCTCCGACGGCGTCGACGAGAGCGACACCGATCAGCAGGGATGGACTGCGCTGGACGAGGCGATGCAGAGCTTCCACCGTGTCGTGGTTGTCGGCGTCGGCGCCGAGCAATCCGCGCTCGCGCGCCATGTCGAGAACTGCCTCACGTTTGCGCGCGTCGACCTCCTTCTCGGAATCGATATCGCGCTCGAGCAGGCCGAGACGTGATCGCAGGTCGATGTGTTCGCCGTCGAGATAACCGGCCGTGGGCGGCAGATCGTGCGTGGTCACCGACGTCAGACACAGAGTGCGGTAGTTCTCCGGCGGGATCGGCCCCGATTCGTCGGCCTCGAACCACAGGATCGAGGTGCCGAAGATGCCGCGTTCGGTGAGGTACTCCTGCACCATCGGCTCGAAGACACCGAGGTCCTCACCGACCACCACTGCGCCTGCGCGCTCGGCCTCCAGAGCCAGGATGCCGATCAGAGCCTCGTGGTCGTACTCGACATACGTTCCGCCGCCGGCATTCTCGGCCTCCTGTGGAATCCACCACAGGCGGAACAGGCCCAGGATGTGGTCGACGCGGATGCCGCCGGCATGACGAAGGATGGTGCGCAGCATGTCGCGGTAGGGGACGTACGCGAGTTCGCGGAGCCGGTCCGGATCCCACGGGGGTTGGTTCCAATTCTGGCCCTGCTGGTTGAAGTTGTCCGGCGGCGCGCCCACCGTGACTCCCGACGCCAACACGTCACCCAGAGCCCAGGCATCGGCTCCACCGCGCGCAACGCCCACGGCGAGGTCGTGCATGATGCCGATGTCCATCCCCGCATCGAGTGCCGAGCGTTGCGCGGCTGCCAACTGCTCGTCGCAGATCCACTGCAGCCACATGTGGAAGTCGATGCGCTCGGCGAGCTTGGTGCGCTGCTCGAGCACGAAGTCGGTCCGCGGGTGTGCTGCCTTGTCGGTCCAGGCCGAATTCTCGGGTCCGAACTTCTCCGCCAGGGCGCTCCACACCGCGAAATCGCGCAGTCCGGAACCCTCGCGTTCGACGAAAGCGCGGAATGCGGATTCGCGCGCCGGGCTCCGTTCCACCTTGTGAACACGTTCCAGGGCACGCAGTTTCGCCGTGAAAGTCGAGTCTCTGTTCAGCTTTCCGGTTCGCTTGTTGGCCTTGTCGAACCGCTTCGCCGCTTTCTGGACCTTGCCGAACTGTTCCGGTGACAGCAGCGCGGTTTCACGAATGTTCTCCACTCGGATGTAGAGCGAGTTGAAGAACCGGCGGGTGGTCGGCAGATAGGGCGACGCCTCGACCGGTGTGGTGGGTCGGTCGGCGTGCAGCGGATTGACGAGGAGGTAGTCGAACCCGTGCTCGCGGCCGGCGATGTCGGCCATGTCCTCGAGATCGGCGAGATCGCCGATTCCCCACGATCGTCTCGACCTCACCGAGTACAACTGGGTGAGCAAACCCGTCCGCTGCCGGTCTGCCAGTTCTGCATTGGGGGACAACGACTTCGGAGTGACCACCACGACCGCGTCCGATGTTCGGACCGTGTTGTCCTCGCTGATGGTCGTCGCGGTCAGGCTGTGCCAACCGAGCGGTGCATTACCCGGAACGACGAACGTGGCGCGACCCATGAGGCGGCCGTCGACCTCCCGGGGATCGACCCAGACGTCGGCCTGGGCCACCTCGATGGTCTCACCCTCCTCGGAGACCATCGAGACCTCGACCGGATTGCCGTGTGGCACATGCACCCACACCACGGCATCGGTGCCCTGCGTGGCCACCACCACGGGCGGAAGCAAGCGCCGCCACGGCGCGTTCTCGATGTCGGCAAGAGCGCGGTCGACGTCCTCGGTGGATTCGGTTGCGTAGCCGCGTGCGGCGAGCACCTGACGCAGGGTGTCGTCGCTCACTTCGTGTTCGGTGTCGTCCCAGCCTCGGTACGAGGTCGATGTGCCGAGGCGTCGGGCGAGAGAGCGAAGTGCCTGCGAGTAGTCCACATCGATGATCGTGCCAGTTCGCTGCGCCCGCGTCATGCCGGCCGGGACGTTGTTCACCTGCCATCGGTGCGAATCGAACGATCGGCGGGCCCGGTTGCTCGACTGCCAGGATTGAAACGCCGTGCGCTGGGTAGTCTGAGTCGGCGAACGGTAAGAACACTGCTCGGCGACGATGGGAAGTGCGGATGGCTGGGGTCAGCAAGATCGAAGAACTGGAGCGAGGTTCCGGTGCACCGGTCGAGCTGAGGGTGCGTGCCGAGGCCGACCAACTTCCGGTGGTTCGCGCGGTCGCCGAGACTCTCGCAGTGCTCAGCGACTTCACGCTAGACGACATCGCCGATGTGAAGCTGGTGGTGGACGAGGTGTGTTCGCAGCTGATCAAGGGCTCGGTCACCGATGCGGAGCTCTCCTGCACGTTCGCTGTGAGCGACTCCGGAATCCGGATCGTCGTCACATCCACGTTGACACCCACGTCCGTGCCGAAGAAGGACAGCTTCGGCTGGCACGTGTTGCAGACGTTGACCGACACCATCGAACTGCGCGCCGACGACGCGGTCGAGGGCCAGGCGGGTCGCGCGGTCGCGATCGACGTGGTCAAGCGGAGGAGCAAGGTCTAGTGCCTGTGCCGCACGAACGAAGCACACGGCGAGAGTCCGACGATTACAGCGACGTTGTCGCACTGATCCAGCAGATGCAGGCGCTCGACGAGAACTCTCCGCAGCGCCGAGTACTGCGCGATCGCATCATCACGCGCTGCCTCCCTCTCGCAGAACACATCGCGCGCCGCTTCGGCGGTCGCGGCGAGGCACACGAGGATCTCCTGCAGGTCTCACGTCTCGGTCTGGTGAACGCAGTCGACCGGTTCGACATCGAACGTGGATCGGATTTCGTGTCGTTCGCCGTACCCACGATCATGGGCGAGGCTCGCCGCTACTTCCGCGACGCCGGATGGTCGGTCCGGGTGCCGCGGCGCATGAAGGAACTGAACTCGATGATCTCCCAGGCGGTGGGGTCGTTGTCGCAGAAGCTCGGTCGAGCTCCGACCGCCAGCGAGATCGCCGCCGAACTCGGGATCGACGTCAAGGAAGCCTCGCAGGCATTGCTCGCGCGCAGCGCGTACCAGACCGTCTCGGTCGACTCGGTGGTCAGCGAGGATCGGTTGCCGCTGATGGACACCCTCGGTGCCGACGATCCCGAACTCGAGAAGATGGAGAGCTACCTCGCGGTGCGCCCCGCACTCGAGAAGCTGCCCGAGCGAGAGCGTCGAATCGTCGTCCTCAGATTCTTCGGGTCGATGACCCAGACGCAGATTGCCGAGAAGGTGGGGATTTCGCAGATGCATGTCTCGCGAATTCTGGCTCGCACCCTCGCTCAGTTGCGTGAGGACCTCGGCGAGGACTGAGGGCAGGAGTGGAGCCGCGGAACGACTCGATCGGTCGACCGGTGAAGCTAGGCTCGCTGGATGAGCATGTACGACGACGTCGACGAGTACATCGGAGCCCGTCGAGTCACGGGCCTGGCGGCATCGCACGATTTCTCGCGGGCGGTGATCGCGATTGCTGCACTGGACGATTCGCGGACCGAGTACCGAACGTCGTTGTGGGAGATCGATGTCGACGGTGGTTCGCCTGCCCGACGCCTCACCCACGGCGAGTGGGGTGAGAGCGCTCCGGTGTTCACCTCGGCGGGCGATCTGTTGTTCTCTCGCCGGTCCAGCAAGGACGATCCGGCCCGGCTGTGGATTCTGCCTGCGTCGGGCGGCGAGGCGCGAGTGCTCGAGACTCGGTCGGCCGGTCTGAGCGAGGTCCGAACCGCCCGATCCGGACTCGGGCTCGTCGGGTTCTCGCCGGTGTTCGGATCGTCGAGCACCGATGAGGACGACGACGCCCTGCGCACCGAGCGCAAGGCGAACAAGGTGGATGCAATTCTGCACACCGGGGTTCCGGTGCGTTTCTGGGATCACGACCTGGGCCCGGCGACCCCACACTTGTTCTCGGGATCGGCGGAGGGTTCCACCGGACTGCGCGATCTCACCCCCGGTGCGGCCGGGGCACTCCACGAAGCGGCATTCGATGTCGTTGCCGACGGTTCTTTCGTCGTGTCCACCTGGGCCGTCCCCGGCGCTCTGGCGACCGTGCGGACCGTGCTGGTGCGCATCGACACCGCGACGGGGGAGCGCACCACGATCGTCGACGACGTCGATGCCGACCTGGGCGCGCCTGCGATCTCGCCCGACGGCGCGTCCGTGGTGTTCGTGCGTGAATCGCTCTCCACTCCCGAGGACGCGCCGCGAATGACGCTGCAGCGCTACGATTTCGAGTCCTCCTCGGTCGTCGACGTCGCGCCCGGCTGGGATCGGTGGCCGATCGACCCGGTGTGGCTGCCGGACGGGTCGGGGGTACTGGTCACCGCGGACGACGACGGCCGGTCCCCGATATTCGTCGTCCGTGACGGCGCGGAGCCGCGTCGGCTGACGAACACCGACGATGCGTACACCCACGTGCACGTGTCCCCGGACGGAACCAGGGTGCTGGCACTCGCCGCGTCCTATCTGGCCGCTCCGCATCCGGTCTCGATCGACCTGTCCGACGGCACCGTCGTCGACCTCGACACCTCCATCGACCGCTGTCCGTTGCCGGGAACTCTCACCGAGATCGACACCGTCGTCGACGACGGTGCCCGGGTGCGCGGCTGGCTGGCACTGCCCGAGGGTGCCTCGGACGCGGCGCCCGCACCACTGCTGCTGTGGGTGCACGGTGGTCCGCTCGGTTCGTGGAACACCTGGTCGTGGCGGTGGAATCCGTGGCTGATGGTGGCCCGCGGATACGCCGTGCTGCTGCCGGATCCGGCCCTGTCCACCGGGTACGGCCAGGAGTTCGTGCAGCGCGGCTGGGGAGCGTGGGGCAAGGCCCCGTTCACCGATCTGATGGCGTTGACCGATGTCGCGGCCGGGCTACCCGAGATCGACGACACCCGCACCGCGGCGATGGGCGGATCCTTCGGCGGCTACATGGCCAACTGGATCGCCGGACACACCGACCGGTTCGACGCCATCGTCACCCATGCGAGCCTGTGGGCGCTCGATCAATTCGGGCCGACCACCGATGCGCCGTACTACTGGGCCCGCGAGATGTCTCCGGAGATGGCGGTGGAGAACTCCCCGCACCTGTTCGTCGCGGACATCGCGACGCCGATGCTGGTCATCCACGGCGACAAGGACTATCGCGTGCCTATCGGCGAGGGCCTGCGGCTGTGGTACGAACTGCTCAGCGAATCCGGTCTGCCCGCCGACGACGAGGGCAACACCGAGCATCGTTTCCTCTATTTCCCGGCCGAGAACCACTGGATTCTGAGCCCCCAGCACGCCAAGGTCTGGTACGAGGTGGTGCTGGCATTCCTGGCGGAGCACGTGCTGGGCGAGAGGGTGTCGATGCCCCGAATCCTCGGCCACTAGAATCGACCGGTGACCAGTTCAGCGCCAGAGCACTCAGAGAACCCCGCCGATTCGATCGACCTGCCCAAGAGCTGGGATCCCAGTGCGGTCGAGGCGGAGCTGTACCGGTCCTGGGTCGACGCCGGGTACTTCGAAGCCGACGCCACCAGCGGCAAGCCGCCCTACTCCATAGTGCTGCCCCCGCCCAACGTCACGGGCAGCCTGCACATGGGTCACGCTCTCGACCACACGTTGATGGACGCGCTGAGTCGTCGCAAGCGGATGCTCGGGTACGAGGTGCTGTGGCTGCCGGGTATGGACCACGCGGGAATCGCCACGCAGACCGTGGTGGAGAAGCAGCTCGCCGCCGACGGAAAGACCAAGGAAGAGTTCGGCCGCGAGCTGTTCATCGACAAGGTCTGGGACTGGAAGCGTGAATCGGGCGGAACCATCGGTGGGCAGATGCGGCGCATCGGCGACGGTGTCGACTGGAGCCGAGAGCGTTTCACCATGGACGACGGCCTGTCCGAGGCCGTGCAGACCATGTTCAAGCGGATGTTCGACGACGGTTTGATCTACCGCGCCGAGCGACTGGTCAACTGGTCGCCGGTGCTGCAGACCGCCATCTCCGACATCGAGGTCAAGTTCGAGGACGTCGAGGGCGAACTCGTGTCGCTGCGATACGGCTCGCTCGACGACTCCGAACCACATGTCATCGTCGCGACAACCCGCGTCGAAACGATGCTCGGCGACACCGCAGTTGCGGTCCACCCCGACGACGAGCGGTACAAGGCCCTCGTCGGCACCACCCTCGAGCACCCGTTCACCGGACGCCGGATCCCGATCATCGCCGACGACTACGTCGACCCCGAATTCGGCACCGGCGCAGTGAAGATCACGCCGGCTCACGACCCCAACGACTTCGAGATGGGCGTGCGGCACTCGTTGCCGATGCCCTCGATCATGGACAAGGCAGGCCGGATCGCCGAGACCGGAACGCAATTCGACGGTATGGACCGCTTCGAGGCGCGTGTGAAGGTTCGTGAGGCACTGGCCGAGCAGGGCCGCGTCGTCGCCGAGAAGCGCCCCTACCTGCACAGCGTCGGCCACTCCGAGCGCAGCGGTGAGCCGATCGAGCCGCGCCTGTCGCTGCAGTGGTGGGTCAAGGTCGACACCCTGGCGAAGGCGGCCGGTGACGCAGTCCGGAACGGCGACACCGTCATTCATCCCAAGAGTCAGGAACCGCGCTGGTTCGCCTGGGTCGACAACATGCACGACTGGTGCATCTCGCGTCAGCTGTGGTGGGGTCATCGGATTCCGATCTGGTACGGACCCGACGGCGAGACCGTCTGCCTCGGACCGGGGGAGAGCGCACCGGAGGGCTGGGAGCAGGATCCCGACGTCCTCGACACCTGGTTCTCGTCCGGGCTGTGGCCCTTCTCGACGATGGGGTGGCCCGACGCCACGGCCGATCTCGAGAAGTTCTATCCCACCGGCGTTCTCGTCACCGGATACGACATCCTGTTCTTCTGGGTCGCCCGCATGATGATGTTCGGCACCTACGTCGGAGCGGACGACGCGATCACCGCAGGTAAGCAGGGGCCGCAGGTTCCGTTCCGAGATGTGTTTCTGCACGGCCTGATTCGTGACCAGTTCGGCAAGAAGATGTCGAAGTCGCGCGGCAACGGAATCGATCCTCTGGACTGGGTCGATCGTTTCGGTGCCGACGCGTTGCGCTTCACGCTCGCTCGCGGTGCGAACCCGGGTGCCGACATGTCCGTCGGCGAAGACCATGCGCAGTCGTCGCGCAACTTCGCCAACAAGTTGTTCAACGCCACCAAGTTCGCTTTGATGAACGGCGCGGCACCGGCAGATCTGCCTGCCCGTGCCGAGCTGACCGACGCCGACCGATGGATCCTCGATCGACTCGAAGAGGTTCGGGCAGAGGTGGATTCGGCGTTCGATCGCTACGAGTTCAGTAAGGCCTGCGAGGCGCTGTATCACTTCGCCTGGGACGAGGTCTGCGACTGGTACCTCGAGATCGCCAAGGTGCAATTCGCCGACGAGACCATCGCCGCCACCACGCGCGGGGTTCTCGGTAACGTCCTCGACGCTCTGCTTCGGCTGCTGCATCCGGTGATCCCGTTCGTCACCGAGACGCTGTGGAAGGTGCTCACCGGCGGCGAGTCGCTGGTGATCGCGGCGTGGCCGAGTCCGGCCGTCGAGTCTCTCGATCCCGTTGCGGCACAACGCATCGAGGATATGCAGCGACTCATCACCGAGATTCGCCGATTCCGCAGCGATCAAGGACTCAAGCCGTCCCAGAAGGTGGCGGCCCGCATCGTCGGAGTGTCCGAATCCGATCTGGACGGGCAGATTTCGGCAGTCACCGCACTGGCTCGACTGACCGAGCCCGCCGAGGACTTCGCCGCGACGGCGTCGGTCGAGGTGCGCCTGAGCAAGGCCACCGTGGTCGTCGAACTCGACACCTCGGGCACCGTCGACCTCGTCGCCGAGCGGGCCCGGCTGGTCAAGGATCTCGCCGCTGCGGAGAAGGAACTCGCGCAGACCACCGGCAAGCTCGGCAACGAAGCGTTTCTCGCGAAGGCACCGGATGCGGTGGTGGACAAGATCAGAACACGCCAGACGATCGCGGGCGAAGAGATCGCACGCATCTCGGCGCGGCTCGAATCGATGGGAAGCTAAGTGACCGAACCCGACGCCGCCCTGCCCCTACCTCCGCCGAGTCCGGTCGATCTGGCCGAGCTCGCTCTCGTGGAGGCCGAGCTCGACAAGCGTTGGCCCGAAACGAAGATCGAACCGTCGACTGCTCGAATCTCGGCGCTGATGGATCTGCTCGGCTCCCCGCAGAAGGCGTACCCGTCGATTCACGTCGCCGGCACGAACGGCAAGACCTCGGTGACCCGCATGATCGATGCGCTCCTCACCGCATTCCATCGGCGTACGGGCCGCACCACCAGTCCGCACCTGCAGATGGCGACCGAGCGGATCAGCATCGACGGGCGGCCCATCTCGCCCCGGCTCTACGTCGACACCTACAACGAGATCGCACCGTTCGTGGACATGATCGACGCGCAGTCCGAGGCTGCGGGTGGACCTCGCATGAGCAAGTTCGAGGTGGTCACGGCCATGGCGTTCGCGGCGTTCGCCGAGGCTCCGGTCGAGGTAGCCGTCATCGAGGTCGGGCTCGGTGGGCGTTGGGACGCCACCAACGTCGTCGACGGTGAGGTTGCCGTCATCACCCCGATCGGCCTCGATCACGTCGAGTTCCTCGGCGACGATCTCGCGGGGATCGCGGGGGAGAAGGCTGGGATCATCAAGAAGGCACCGGAATCGCTCGTGCCGCGTGACACGGTCGCGATTCTGGCGAAGCAGCAACCCGAGGTCTCCGAGGTCCTGCTGCGGGCAGCAGTGCAGGCGGACGCCGCGGTGGCGCGGGCCGGATCGGAATTCACCGTGCTCGGCAGGCAGATCGCCGTGGGTGGCCAACAACTGGAACTGCAGGGGCTCGGTGGGGTGTACACCGACGTCTTCCTTCCGTTGCACGGCGAGCATCAGGCGCACAATGCGTCCCTTGCACTCGCTGCGGTCGAGGCGTTCTTCGGTGCCGGGCCGGATCGCCAGCTCGATCAGGACACCGTGCGCGCTGCGTTCGCCACGATCGTCAACCCCGGTCGACTCGAGCGAGTACGCAACGCCCCGACAGTGTTCCTCGATGCCGCGCACAACCCGCACGGGGCAGCAGCGCTTGCAGCCGCCCTCACCGACGAATTCGACTTCCGCAAACTCGTCGGCGTCGTCAGCGTCATGGCGGACAAGGACGTCGGAGCGATTCTCGAGGCACTGGAACCGGTGTTCGACGACATCGTCGTCACCCACAACGGGTCGGCGCGGGCGATGGACGTGGACGCGTTGGCCGACATCGCAGTGGCCAAGTTCGGCGACGAACGGGTCGTGGTTGCGTCGACCTTGCCCGATGCCCTGGAGACTGCCATCGGCTTGGCCGAGGAAGTCGCCGAGCCGGGCGAGGCCGTGTCCGGTGCCGGAGTCGTGGTGACCGGATCCGTGGTGACCGTCGGTGCAGCTCGCACTCTGTTCGGAAAGGACCCCGCGTGAGCGAGACAGAGTTCAGACCACCCACGAACGATCCGTGGAAGGGCTTCCGCGGTGTCGCGGCGGGCACTCTCGTGCTCGAAGCCATCGTGACGCTGCTCGCGCTGCCGGTAGTGGCCACCCTGGGTGGCGGTGCGACCTGGTTCTCGACGACGTACATCGTGGCGTTGGCCGTGGTGATGATCCTGGCTGCAGGAAAGCAGGGGGAGCCATGGGCGATGAAGCTCAACCTCGTTCTCCAGGTGTTCGTTCTGGCCGGGGCCGTGTTCCACCTTTCCATCGGAGCCGTCGGCCTGATCTTCATCGCGGTCTGGCTGTATCTGCTGTACCTGCGCCGTGACATCACCGAGCGCATCCGACGAGGAATGCTGCCGGGGCAGCGCGACTGACAGGGAAGCCCGTCGGTTTCGGCGATGCGCCGCGCGCCGCATCGCCGTGTTCCATTAGTGTCGTCGACGTGACCGACCGCACCCTTGTACTGATCAAGCCCGACGGAGTTGCCCGGCGTTACGTAGGAGAGATCCTCGGCCGCGTGGAGAAGAAGGGTCTGAGCATCGTCGCACTCGAGCTCAAGACCGTCTCCCGCGAATTGGCCTCGGCTCACTATGCGGAGCACGAGAGCAAGCCGTTCTTCCCCGAACTTCTCGAGTTCATCACGTCCGGACCGGTGGTGGCCGCGGTACTCGAAGGCCCCCGCGCCATCGCTGCGTTCCGCCAGATCGCAGGCGGCACCGATCCCGTGGCCAAGGCGGTTCCCGGCACCATCCGCGGTGACCTCGCGCTGGACGGTCAGCAGAACCTGGTACACGGATCGGATTCCGTGGAATCGGCCGAGCGCGAGATCGCACTCTGGTTCCCCGGTCTCGCCTGACCGTTCCACCCTCGACAGAAAAAGCAGCGTTCTCGTCGTCACGCCGCATCCGCTCGGAACCCGATCGGTGCGGCGTGGCGAGTACGCATCACAGCGTGTGGGATACTCGACAACAGATCGACTCCACGTCGCCAGTAGGTACAGGTTTCACGTTCCACCCGAAGCCCAGGCTTCACCGAAGTTCGCTAGACCGGTGTCGTGGATTCGATCGGATGACTGTCGTCTATCCGCTGCCCGTCATCGCAGATGCTCGAACGAGAGACAGGCTCGTTCGCGTTCTTGCTTGATGATCAGGCGCTCGGATCGCCGGTACACCACCATCCAGCCAGGCACTGCACACGCTGTCGTCGACCATCGAGAACTACGAAGTGGTCATCGGCTCGGGTGCGGAGCGAGACCGAACAGCTGACGTCCAACCCGACGTGAGTACACAAGGATTGCCCTCGCGTGGCCGCGTCACACCCGAAGTCGGATGGACGCGCCCGGGGGCCCGAGGAGACTACGTGGCCGATCAAAGCCCGCCCGAAGATGTACAGAACGCAAACGCAGATCGTACGGAGCCCTCCGGCGCGGTGTCGTCTGCGGAAACCGACACGGTGTCGTCGGTACAACCCGACACCATCGAGCTGCCGACCAGGCTGCGTGTTCACGCACTGGCCAAGATTCTGGGTGTCACCAGCAAACAGTTGCTGGTCACCCTCGGTGAGCTCGGCATCGAAGCGCGCAGTGCTCAGTCGAGCCTGAGCCGTGACGTTGCGGAGTCCGTTCGCGATTCGGTCAACGCCCCCGCAGTGCCGACGGTCGATTCGTCGATTGCCGAGCCGACTCCGGTGCCCGGTGCCGATGAGCCCGCAGGCGAGCTTCCGTGGTCCGAGCCGCAGCTGTTCACCAACGCGCCGGCTCCGGAGCAGCAGGCTGCCGAGCCCGAGGCAACGGCCGACCAGCCCACCGCGACGACGTTCGCCACCCCACTGTTTCTGCAGCCCGCCGCCGTGGATGCCCCGGCAACGGAATCGACGGAGTCACCGACCGAGCCCCCGGCTCGGCGTCGCCGCAGCCGCAAGGCCGCGCCCAAGGACGAGGTCGCGAACACCGAGAGCAGCGCTGACACCGACAGCAGCGAGTCCGCGGTGACGCCGGAGACCGGTGCGCCGGAGATCTCTGCCGTCTCGACCGACCGGTCCTCCTCTTCCGAGGCCGACGAGTCGGCCGCGGCCGAGAGCTCGACCGACGGTGACGGCGACGACGATCAATCTCAGCCTCGACGCCGTCGTCGTGGCCGCCGTGGCCGCGGCCGTGGTCGCGGCGAGCAGTCCTCGGACGAGAACTCGAACGACGACAACTCGAACGACGAGAACTCGAACGACGATTCCGGAGACGACTCCGACACCGAAGAGTCGACCGAGGCGGACTCGAACGGCAGCGCAGACTCGGACGAGTCCTCGTCAAGTGACGAGCAGCAGTCGAACTCGGGACGACGTTCGCGTCGATCACGCACTCGCAGCCGTACCTCGGACCGGCAGAACTCGGATTCGTCCGACTCCTCCGACGACAGCCGCACCGCAGACTCCTCGGCCGAGGACGACGACGAGTCCGATTCTGGTGCCCAGGACAACTACGACGACTCCGACAACGGTGGTTCGGACGGAGACGGATCCAGCCGCCGTCGCCGTCGCCGTCGTCGGCGCAAGACCGGAGCCGAGGCCGCTGCCGAGGGCGCGTCGTCCGAGGACGATCCGCCCAACACGGTCGTGCACGAGCGTGAGCCGCGCAACAAGAGTCGGGCACCCCGGGACGAGGTCCAGGGAATCACGGGCTCGACGCGTCTCGAGGCCAAGCGCCAGCGCCGCCGCGACGGGCGCGATGCCGGCCGTCGTCGGCCGCCGATCCTCACCGAGTCCGAGTTCCTGGCGCGCCGCGAATCCGTGGACCGCGTCATGGTCGTGCGCGAGAAAGCGACACCGGATCACCCGCTGACCACACAGGTTGCCGTGCTCGAAGACGGCGTGCTGGTCGAGCATTTCGTCACCAGCAGTGCCACCGCGTCGATGGTCGGCAACGTCTACCTGGGCCGCGTTCAGAACGTGCTGCCCAGCATGGAAGCAGCGTTCATCGACATCGGCCGTGGCCGTAACGGTGTGCTGTACGCAGGCGAGGTCAACTGGGACGCCGCCGGTCTCGGCGGAAGCGCGCGCAAGATCGAGCAGGCCCTCAAGCCGGGCGATCAGGTTCTCGTCCAGGTCAGCAAGGACCCGGTGGGACACAAGGGTGCTCGCCTGACGACGCAGCTGTCGCTCGCCGGTCGCTTCCTCGTCTACGTGCCCGGTGGAAGCTCGACCGGCATCAGCCGCAAGCTGCCCGATACCGAGCGCAAGCGGCTCAAGGAGATCCTCCGCGACATCGTGCCTCCCGAGGCAGGCGTCATCATCCGCACCGCAGCGGAGGGCGTCAGCGAAGAAGAGCTCGCACGTGACGTGACTCGCCTGCAGGCGCAGTGGGCCAGCATCGAAGAACGCTCGGCCAACGCCGAAACCGGCAAGGGCGTGCAACCACAGACGCTGTACGAAGAGCCCGACATGCTGGTCAAGGTCATCCGAGACCTGTTCAACGAGGACTTCTCCAAGCTCGTCATCGAGGGCGACAAGGCATGGACGACGACGTCCAACTACGTCGAGACCGTGGCCCCGGACATGATGGAGCGGCTGCACCGATACGAGGCCGACGGCAGTTCGGTCGACGTCTTCGCTGCGCATCGCATCGACGAGCAGCTGGCCAAGGCTCTCGATCGCAAGGTCTGGCTGCCCTCGGGCGGCACACTGGTGATCGATCGCACCGAGGCGATGACCGTCGTCGACGTCAACACCGGCAAGTTCACCGGTTCGGGCGGCAACCTCGAAGAGACGGTCACCCGCAACAACATCGAGGCGGCCGAGGAAGTCGTTCGCCAGATGCGTCTGCGAGACATCGGCGGCATGATCGTCGTCGACTTCATCGACATGGTGCTCGAGTCCAACCGCGATCTCGTACTGCGGCGCCTCACCGAGTCCCTCGGACGCGACCGGACTCGCCATCAGGTCTCCGAGGTGACCTCCCTCGGACTGGTGCAGATGACCCGCAAGAAGCTCGGTACGGGGCTCGTCGAGGCGTTCTCCACCACGTGCGAGCACTGCCAGGGTCGCGGCATCGTCGTGCACCCGTTCCCCATCGACGCCAAGCCGGACAACGACGGCGGTCGGTCGAACTCGTCGCGTGCGGAGTCCAGCAACTCGGGGACGAGCAGCAGGCGTCGACGTGGCAAGGACAACAAGGCCGACGGCAACGACCGGACGGACGGCAACGATCGGGCTTCCTCGAACGATCGGGCAGACGGACACGATCACCCCGTGGTCGATCCGTCGATCAAACGAGCGCATCCGGTGGCACTGGCCATGGCGGCGCATCACGACGACGTGGTGGCCGACGTCAGCCCCGCCGATGTCGAGACACAGGCACCGGCCGAAGCACCCGACGGCGACGCCGTGGTGACCGTGGTCTCCGCCGATGATGTACAGGTAGCGGCCGCAGCGGTGGCCGACGCGGAGACGAACGTCACGGCAGCCGACGAGGCCACCGAGACTCGGACCGATCAGCCCTCCGACGAGCCGTCGGTGCCGGTGGCACCGAAGGCTCGACGCGGACGGCGGGTGGCACGCAAGGCTGCCGCGCCCACCGGCACTGCGCCAGACGCGGGCATGGTCATCGTCGTACCTGCCACGGAGGATTCGGTGGACACCACGTCTTCCGACCAGCCCGGGGCTGCACCCGACGAGGCGTCGGCACCGCTCACGGCGGCGGCCGATCAGCCCGTGGAGCCGGTGGACGTGCCCGCAGCACGGCCTCGCAGACGGCGCGCAGCAGCTCGGCCTGCAGGTCCTCCGGTGGACATCGATGCCTAGCAGTTCAGGCAGTTTGACCCTGGCCGTCTCTCTGCCGTAACCTTGATAAGTCGCTCCCGGTGACACCGTTCTGCTGTGCCGTAGTGGTCCTGTAGGAAACAACGGTTCTCGAGCGGGTCGAGATGATCATCATCCCGGCCGGCCGATAGGGAGCAAGCAAACACGTTTTACCAGACCAGTCGTGTTGCCATGCGCAACGCGAGCAAGTTCGAAGAAGCAAGGGGTAGCCCTCCGATGGCAACGTACGCGATCGTCAAGACCGGCGGAAAGCAGTACAAGGTCGCTGTTGGTGACCTCGTCAAGGTCGAGAAGATCGAGGGAGCGCCCGGCACTGCTGTCTCGCTTGCTCCGGTCCTCGTCGTAGACGGATCCGACCTGACCACAGATGCAGACAAGCTGGCGAAGATCTCGGTCGCCGGTGAGATCGTCGAGCACACCAAGGGCCCGAAGATCCGCATCCACAAGTTCAAGAACAAGACCGGATACCACAAGCGTCAGGGACACAGGCAGAAGCTCACTGTCCTCAAGGTCACCGGCATCAAGTAACCAGGTCTTTCCAGACCCGCGTTCTTCCAAGCTGATTCACCCCGAGGAGGGTATGCAACATGGCACATAAGAAGGGTGCATCAAGCTCCCGTAACGGTCGCGACTCGAACGCTCAGCGCCTCGGCGTCAAGCGCTTCGGCGGCCAGACCGTAGGCGCAGGCGAGATCCTGGTTCGTCAGCGCGGCACGCACTTCCACCCCGGCGTCAACGTCGGCCGTGGCGGCGACGACACCTTGTTCGCACTGGCCCCGGGCGCAGTCGAATTCGGTGCCAAGCGCGGTCGCAAGACCGTGAACATCGTTCCGGTCGCTGTAGAGGCCTAGTCCTTCTGCAGCGCTCGCGCTCACGATGGCCGACGCGATCGGGCAACTGCTCGAGTCGACCATCCAGGGCGTACGTTCACAGCTCCCGATAGGGGCGGACCAGGGTCATGAGACCGGTCCGCCCCTATCGTGTTTTTTCCCCGCTTTTTCTTTCAGAAAGGATCGAAGACAGCTATGTCACGATTCATCGACCGCGTGGTGCTGCACGTCAGCGCCGGCAAAGGTGGCAACGGCTGCTCTTCGGTTCACCGCGAAAAGTTCAAGCCTCTCGGTGGCCCGGACGGTGGTAACGGAGGACAGGGCGGCGGAGTCGTCTTCGTCGTCGACAGCAACGTCCACACCTTGCTCGACTTCCACTTCTCCAGCCATGCCAAGGCAGGCAACGGAACTCAGGGCATGGGTGGCAACCGTGAGGGTGCCAACGGCGAGGACCTGATTCTCAAGGTCCCCGACGGCACCGTCGTCCTGGACAAGAAGGGCAACGTGCTCGCCGACATGATCGGCGAGGGAACACGTTTCGATGCCGCTCCGGGCGGCCGCGGTGGCCTCGGCAACGCTGCTCTCGCATCGAAGGCTCGGCGGGCACCGGGGTTCGCGCTACTCGGCGAAGAGGGTATCGAGCGCGAGCTCGTCCTCGAACTCAAGTCCGTCGCCGATGTGGGCCTCGTCGGTTTTCCGTCGGCCGGTAAGTCGTCGCTGGTCTCGGTGCTGTCCGCAGCGAAGCCGAAGATCGCCGATTACCCCTTCACCACACTGGTGCCCAACCTCGGAGTGGTCTCCAGCGGAGACACCACCTTCACCGTCGCCGACGTTCCCGGGTTGATCCCCGGAGCGAGCCAGGGCCGAGGTCTCGGTCTCGACTTCCTGCGTCACCTCGAACGCTGTGCCGTTCTCGCACACGTCGTCGACTGCGCCACACTGGATCCCGGCCGCGATCCGATCTCCGACGTCGACGCCCTCGAAGCCGAGTTGGCCGCGTACAAGCCGGCTCTGTCCGGGGATGCCAGCCTCGGCGATCTGGCCGATCGGCCCCGCATCGTGGTGTTGAACAAGGCCGACATTCCGGAGGGTGCCGAGCTCGCAGAGATGGTCACCGCCGAGTTCGAGTCCCGTGGCTGGCCCGTGTACACCATCTCGGCGGTGACGCGTGCCGGTCTCAAGCCGCTGACGTTCGCGTTGGCGAAGCTCGTCGAGGAGTACCGCACTGCGCATCCGGCTCCCGAGCCGCGGCGTCAGGTGCTGCGCCCGGTCGCTCGGAACGACGACAGCTTCAAGGTCGTCAAGGATCCGGACATCCCGGACGGCTTCATCGTTCGCGGAACCCGACCGGAGCGGTGGGTGCGCCAGACGCAGTTCACCAACGACGAGGCCGTCGGCTACCTCGCCGACCGTCTCGCGCGGCTCGGAGTCGAGGATGCGCTGATCAAGGCCGGCGCTCAGCCCGGTGCTTCGGTCACCATCGGCGACGTGTCGTTCGACTGGGAACCGCAGACTCCGGCCGGTGTCGAGATCACGATGACAGGCCGTGGTACCGATGCCCGTCTCGATCAGGTCGAGCGCATCGGCGCATCCGAACGCAAGCATGCCCGCCAGGTACGTCGCGGGCTCGATACCGAACAGGAGTAGACGTGGTGGCGGTGCGTGAATCCGATTCGCTCGCAGAGGCTCTCACCGATACCCGTCGCACGATCGCCGACGCCAAGCGCATCGTGGTCAAGATCGGTTCCTCGGCGCTCACCAGCCTCGACACCGGTCTGGATCTGGGTCGACTCGATCTGCTCGCCGACGCCATCGAATCGCGGATGCGTAGCGGCACCGACGTGGTGGTCGTGTCCTCCGGTGCGATCGGCGCAGGGATGGCACCGCTGGGCCTGACCAAGCGTCCACGAGACCTGGCGACCAAACAGGCCGCAGCGAGCGTGGGTCAGCTCGCTCTCGTTCATGCGTGGAGCTCGTCGTTCCACCGGTACGGGCGCACGGTCGGACAGGTTCTGCTGACAGCCGAGGACATCGCGCGGCGAACCAACCATCGCAATGCTCAGCGCACCCTCGACCGGCTGCGATCGCTCGGTGCCGTGGCCATCGTCAACGAGAACGACACGGTCGCCACCGCGGAGATCCGGTTCGGCGACAACGATCGCCTGGCTGCTCTGGTTGCCCACCTCGTCGGTGCGGATGCACTGTTCCTGCTCTCGGACGTGGACGGGTTGTACGACGGTGATCCCCGCAAGGGGAAGGCGACACTGATCCCGGAGGTGACCAGCCCCGAGGATCTCGACGGCGTCGTCGCCGGTTCGGGAGGAGCACTCGGCACCGGCGGAATGGCGTCCAAGCTGTCCGCTGCGCGTCTCGCGGCGGACGCGGGTGTTCCCGTCCTGCTGGCCGCGGCATCCGATGCTGCTCATGCGCTGACGACGTCCGCGGTGGGTACCGCTTTCGCGGCCCGGCCGACGCGGTTGTCGGCGCGCAAGTTCTGGGTCCGTCATGCCGCCGATGCTGCGGGAGAACTGCACCTCGACGCGGGGGCCGTACGTGCGGTGGTGGAGCGGCGACGATCGTTGTTGTCCGCCGGCATCACCTCGGTGACGGGATCCTTCCACGGCGGCGACGTGGTCTCGTTGGTCGACCACGTCGGCGTGCTGGTGGCTCGCGGAGTCGTCGCGTACGACTCGGGCGAGCTGGCCGGGATGCTCGGGCGGTCGACAGGGGAGTTGGCCGCGGAGCTACAGCGCCCGGTGGTTCACGCCGACGATCTGGTTCCGGCCTGATCGACGTCGTCGGCCAACGCGGTCGCCACCTCCGAGCAGCCGGCATGCACCGTGAGAGAAGCGAATTCGTCGCCGCGGGTGGTACCGCGGTTGACGATGACGATGGGCTTCGAAGTCTTGGACGCGTGCCTGACGAAACGCAAGCCCGACATCACGGTCAGCGAGGATCCGAGTACCAGCAGCGCGTCGCTTCGGTCGACGAGATCGTATGCCTCGGCCACGCGCGGTTTGGGCACGCTCTCACCGAAGTAGACGATATCGGGTTTCAGTATCCCCGAACATGATTCGCAGTCGACCATTCGAAAGTGCTCGGTCGAGGAAATGATCGCGTCGGCATCGGGGGCGATCTCGACGCCGTCCGCAGGCGCAACCGACTCGAGGAAGCCGGGGTTGGCACGATCGAGTCGCCGATCCAGCTCGAAACGCGAGATCAGTCGCTCGCAGCTCAGGCAGCGAACTCGGGCATAGACGCCATGCAGGTCGATGACGTGTCGGCTGCCTGCCTTGGTGTGCAGCATGTCGACGTTCTGGGTGATTATGCCGGTGACGACGCCCGCCCGTTCGAGTCGGGCGAGTGCTCGGTGGCCCTCGTTGGGCACCGCCGCGTCCATGTGTCGCCACCCGACGTGGTTGCGTGCCCAGTAGTGCCGACGGAATTCGGCGTCACCGATGAACTGTTGGAACGTCATCGGGTTGCGCGGCGGTGACTGCGGACCGCGGTAATCGGGAATCCCGGAGTCGGTGGACATGCCTGCGCCGCTGACGACGGTGACGGTCCTGCCGTCGAGCAGGGAAGTCAGTTGCTCGTACAGGGCCGCGGACACAGGGGATGCATTCACTTCGTCCAGGGTAGCGACCCGTCGCCGGATGAGCACCGTACCGACGTCGACGGCCCGCACGGACGTGGAATGCGTCGGTGCGGGCCGTGAGGACGTGCTGGAGTTACGCGGGTACCTCGACGAGGGGGTACACGCCGTTCTCGTCGTGCGTCTCGTTACCTACGACGGGAGGATTGAACACGCAGAGCATGCGCATCTGAGTACGCGGCTCGACGGTGTGCCGCTCGTGCCCGTTGAGCAGGTACATCGATCCCGCACCGAGCTCGTAGGTCTCGCCGGTCTCACGGTCGGTGAGCGTTCCCTCGCCTTCGATCAGCCAGACGGCCTCGACGTGGTTGGCGTAGTGGAAGTTGTTCACCGTGCCCGCTTGGATCGTGGTCTCGTGGAACGAGAATCCGACCTTGTCGCCGCCGAGAATGATTCTCTTGCTGCGCCAGTTGCCGTCTTCGCTCGAGATGTCGCGGTCGGTGCCGGTGATCTCCTGCGTGGTACGAACGATCATTCGATGTCCTCCTTCGATATCGGTGCGTGCGAACGGGTCTCTAGGACAGGACCTTCGCAACGGCACTTTCGATGATGTCCAGGCCACGATCGAGTTCGTCGATCGTTGTGGTCAACGGGGGAAGAAGCTTGACGACCTCGTCCTTCGGTCCTGCGGTCTCGACGAGCAGACGCTCGTCGTAGCACAGCTGAGACACCTTGCCCGCCAACTCGGCATCGTCGAACACCAAGGCTTGAACCATGCCGCGACCGCGGGTCGAGATGCCGTCGAACTTTGCGCACAGCTTGATGAATCGATCCTGGATGTGCTCGCCCTTGGCGAGGGTTTCCTTCTCGAACTTGTCGTCGGACCAGTAGTGGTCGATGGCTGCCTTCGCCGTGACGAACGACGGGTTGAAGCCGCGGAAGGTGCCGTTGTGCTCGCCCGGTGCCCAGACGTCCAGCTCGGGCTTGAACAGTGTCAGCGCCAGCGGCATGCCGTAGCCGCCGATGGACTTGGACAGCGTGACGATGTCCGGGGTGATGCCGGCTTCCTCGAACGAGAAGAACTGGCCGGTGCGTCCGCAGCCCATCTGCACGTCGTCGACGATCAACAGGATCTCACGTCGCGAGCACAGCTCGGCCAACGCGCGCAACCACTCCGGGCGCGCGACGTTGATTCCGCCCTCGCCCTGGATGGTCTCCACGATCACCGCGGCCGGACGGTTGAAGCCACTGCCCGAGTCGTCGAGAACGCGCTCGAACCACTGGAAGTCCTCGGTGACGCCGCCGAAGTAGTTGTCGTACGGCATCGGAGTGGTGTGCACCAATGGGATTCCGGCGCCAGCTCGCTTCATCGAGTTGCCGGTGACCGACAACGCGCCGAGTGTCATGCCGTGGAATGCGTTGGTGAAGTTGATGATCGCCTCGCGCCCGGTGACCTTGCGAGCGAGCTTGAGCGCTGCCTCGACGGTGTTGGTGCCCGTCGGTCCGGGGAACTGAACCTTGTAGTCCAGGCCGCGGGGGTCGAGGATGTTCTTCTTGAACGACTCGAGGAACTCGCGCTTGGCGACGGTGGACATGTCGAGACCGTGGGTGATGCCATCGCTGGTGATGTAATCGACCAGCGCGCTCTTGATCATGTCGTTGTTGTGGCCGTAGTTGAGTGCTCCTGCGCCACCGAAGAAGTCGAGGTAGTCGTTGCCGTTCTCGTCGGTGATGACCGAGTTCTTCGCGGTGGTGAACACGGCGGGCCACTGGCGGCTGTAGCTGCGCACGCCGGACTCGACGGTCTCGAATACATCGGGCTTCTCTGTTGTCACGGTGTTCTTTTCGGTCATGTTCTGCTTGTTCCTTTCGTAATTCCGCGACGCGTCGGGGCCTACTGTGTAGAGCTCCTCGGCTTCGTGGCTATCAGGGAAATCGTTGGGCGCGAACAAATCCGACCTGACGATATCGGTGCCTCGCTTGCGTGCGAGGCTCGTGAAGGTTGCGATCGACGCTTCGTTGTCCGGGCTGATCGTCGTTTCGAGATGCGTGATGCCCTGTGGCTCGAGGCGGTCGAGCAGCTCCATCAGCATGCGACCGGCAAGTCCCTTGCCACGCTGGTCCGCATCCACGGCGACCTGCCACACGAACAGTGTGCGCGGGGCGTCTTGGCGGATGTATCCGGTGACGAAACCGACTGCGCGGCCGTCGATGTCGGATACGACGGTGGTGGCCGCGAAATCATGGCACCACAACACGTACGAGTAGCTGGAATTGAGATCCAGAACTCGCGAATCTCTTGCGATCTCCCAGAGCCGGACTCCGTCGGAGATCTGTGGCTTACGAAACTTCACTGCGTCCGGCGCAGTGAGTGGGGTACCTCTCAGCAATGCGGGCTTCATAGGAAATACAAACGTAACAAGGTCGCCCAGGCATATCGAGTGCGCCGGGAAATCGACCCCGGAATCGGACATGCTTCCCCAGGTTAACCGCCGAATGTGAGGCTGGTCACGTTGTTGTTGCCCGGCAGGCTGTACCCGCAGCCGCGAAATTCAAACCACCCACTTCGGATCGACACCTATTTCGGTGTCGCCAGAGCGAACGGCAGTACCGCCTGGGCACCTGCAGATCTCAGAACCGACGTGGCGCAGGTGAATGTCCACCCGGTATCGGTCACCAGATCGATCAACAGAATCGGCCCTGTCACGGACGATACGTCCGGAACGTCCCACGAGTCCACCAGCCCGGCGACCCGAAACGCCGAATTGGCGGCCGATACCGGCGGGTGACCGGGCCTGACCTGCATCTTCCCGAGATCCTGCAATTTGCCGACGGATGCCAAACGCGCGGCGATCGACCGCACCAGGAGCGGATGAGTAGGGGAGTCGAGAGCCAGAACGGCAGTGGGCCGCTGCTTCCAATCCCAGTTGGCGAGCACGTTGATGCACGCCTTCTCGAGAGCGTCCGTGGCCGGAGCATCGGGTGCATCGAGCAAGGCACGCAATCGGCTGCCCCAGCCCAGATCGGTGAGCCGGCCCAGTACGCGCCCGGGTTCGTGGGGGTCGGCAATCTTGCCCGAGAGCGAGACGCCCAGCTTCTTCATCCCGCTGGGCCACTGCTTTCTGGGCTGCAGATCTATACCCGGCCGATCCAGTCGTGCCCTCGCCGAGTCGACCGAGGCCGCATCCACCGATGCCGACAAGTGCTCACCCGTGCAGTTGTCGCACCGCCCGCATCTGTCGGACTCGCTACCGGGTGCGCCCAGATCCGGGTCGTCGAGTTGCCTCCGCAGGAATTCCATCCGGCAGCCGTCGGTGCCCTGGTAGTCGATCATGGCCTGCTGTTCGCGGTCTCTGGCCTCTTCGAGACGCTCGTAGCGGGCCGCGTCGTACGTCCATTGCTCGCCGGTCGCCATCCAACCGCCACGAACGCGTCTGACAGCGCCGTCGACGTCGAGAACCTTCAGCACCATCTCGAGCCTGCTGCGACCCAGCTCGACGAGAGGTTCCAGCGCCTGGGTCGACTGGGCCTTGTCGGTGTTCAAGGCATCGATGACCTGCCGCACCAAATGCTCGCGGGGGAATGCGACGGACGCGAAGTAGCTCCAGATCTGCCGATCCTCGTGACCGGGAAGCAGCACCACATCGGCTCGCTCGGTTGCACGTCCGGCTCGGCCGACCTGCTGGTAGTACGAAATAGGAGACGACGGTGCCCCCATGTGCACGACGAAGCCGAGATCGGGCTTGTCGAAGCCCATGCCCAGTGCGGACGTCGCGACCAAGGCCTTGACGCGGTTGGCCAGCAGGTCACCCTCGAGCGATTCGCGCTCGGTCGGGTCCGTCTGCCCGGTGTACGACGCCACGACGTGGCCCTGGTCGGTGAGCAGCGCCGCGAGGTCCTTGGCCGCCGAGACAGTCAGCGTGTAGATGATCCCCGACCCGGGCAGCGTCTTCAGGTGATCGCCGAGCCACGCCGCCCGTTCGGTGGCGTTGTCGATCTTCACCACCGCCATGCGCAGAGAGTCGCGTGCGAGCCCACCGCGCAGTACGAGCGTGTTGCCGCCGCCGACACCCAGCTGCGCCGCGACATCGTCCACCACGCGGTCGTTCGCCGTCGCCGTGGTCGCGAGTACCGGGATACCGTCGCGCAGCTCGGCGATCAGGGTTCTGATACGTCGGTAGTCGGGTCGAAAGTCGTGGCCCCAGTCGGAGACACAGTGAGCTTCGTCGACCACGACGAGGCCGGCGTCCCCGGCCAGGGACGGCAACACCTGATCGCGGAAATCGGGATTGTTCAATCGCTCCGGACTGACCAGCAGCACGTCGAGTTCACCGGAGTTGACCTGCTGATGAATGTCGTCCCATTCGGTCATGTTTCCGGAGTTGATGGTGGCCGCTCGGACACCTGCCCGCTCGGCGGAGGCAACCTGGTTACGCATCAGCGCCAACAGTGGCGAGACGATCACGGTCGGACCCAGGCCCTGCGCGCGCAGCAGCTTCGCCGCGATGAAGTAGACCGCCGACTTGCCCCAACCGGTCCGCTGGACCACCAGCGCCCGCCGCCGGTGCACCACGAGGGCCTCGATGGCCGTCCACTGGTCTTCCCGCAGCACCGCATCGGGGCCGGCGAGTTCGCGCAACAACTCCTCGGCGCTCTCGCGCAAGTTCCCGGTCGTGGGCTCCGTGGTCGTTGTCATAGGCTCCATCGTGCAGCAAGCATCCGACATCAACCGCGGCCCGGTCGGAAACGGTCGGGCCATGCAGCCCGAGAGGATCAGCGTTGGTCGATCCCGATTCCGATTCGATGCCGGCCGACCAGGGACCCGTGCACCGTCACCTGTGGGCACTGGCAGTGGTGTTCGCAGGCGGAGCGGTGGGTACGGCGGTCCGCTACGTGATCGAGGAGCAACTGCCGCATTCTGCATCGCAGTGGCCGACGGCAACCTTCGGGATCAACATCGCAGGCGCATTCGTCCTGGGCCTGCTGCTCGAATCGCTGGTTCGCGGCGGGCCCGATGCAGGAGTCAGGCGCAGGCTGCGGTTGCTGCTCGGTACCGGTTTCTGCGGCGCGTTCACCACGTACAGCACCTTCGCCCTCGAGACCGTGGACGGTATTCGGGGTGGGTTCACCGGGCTCGCAATGGCCTACGCCGTGGTCAGCGTGATTCTCGGAATACTTGCGGCCTGGGCTGGAATCGCTTTGGCGGGCAAGGTGATTCGATGATCGCGCTGTGGATTGCGGCGGCCGGCGGGTTGGGATCAGTCTTTCGCTTCTTCGTCGATGCGGAAGTGAAGTCACGTCTCGCGGCACGGACGAGCTTTCCCTGGGCGACGGTCGGCATCAACGTGTCCGGCTCGTTCCTGCTGGGCGTGCTGGCCGGATGGGTGATGTTCCGAGCCGGCTCCACCGACGTTCAAGCCGTCATCGGCACCGGGTTCTGCGGCGGGTACACCACCTTCAGCACGGCGAGTGTCGAGACCGTGCGGTTGCTACAGCAGGGGCGTCGACGCGATGCCGCCGTGAACGTGACAGTCACCGTGCTCGCGTCCGTACTCGCGTGCGCAGGCGGCCTGGCGCTCGCGTCGTCGATGTAGGACGGTCGATGCGAGGACGAGTTCACGCCTGACTGACGCGCACCATGTTGCCGGCGGGGTCACGGAATGCGGCGTCGCGCGCACCCCACGGCTGACTCGTCGGCTCCTGCAGAATCTCGGCGGTGCCCGACGCGCGGATTCTCTCGAAGGCCGCGTCGAGGTCGTCGGCACGAAACAACAGGCCCGGAAGCTCACCCTTGGCGAGCAGGGCTGCGATCTGATCGCCGAGTTCCTGCGAACGGCCCGCGTGGGGCTGCGACAGTACGATCTCGATCTCGGGTTGATCGTTGGGAGACAGAGTGATCCAGCGGTAGCCGTCGTTGGCGACTTCGCTCTTGACCTCCAATCCCAGGGCATCGCGGTAGAACGCCAACGAGGCATCGGGGTCGGCGGTGTAGACGTGTACGTGGCTCAGTGAAATATTCATGGGGAAAGGCTAGGACGCCCCGGCCGTCGACGCTTCTTCGATTCTGCTCGGTTCGGTGGCGGTGACGCTGCTGCCCCGCATCGGACGCCCCAGAATCATGGCCGTACACGTCGGGACCGCCTGACTGTCACGGTGGTCGCGGGCGCGGTACGCGCTCGGTGTCTCGCCGACGATCTCGGTGAACCGCGAACTGAACGATCCGAGACTGGTACAGCCCACCGCGAAGCACGCCTCGGTGACTGTCACATCACCGCGGCGCAGCAGGGCCTTGGCGCGTTCGATCCGTCGAGTCATCAGATGTGCGTAGGGCGTCTCACCGTAGGCCTCGCGGAAGCGACGACTGAAGTGGGCGGTGGACATCAGTGCCGTGCGGGCCAGAGTCGGGACGTCGAGTGGCTCGGCGAATTCGCGATCCATCCGGTCGCGAGCACGGCGCAGAAGTCGGAGCTCCTCGAGGTCGGGGGCGTTCATCCTGCGGCCGCATCTCGCAGTGCATCGATGTCGTCGCGAGTACCCGAGGACGTGCTCGCACCCGGCCTCGTCGCGGCGAAAGAGCCCGCAACGCAGGCCCATTCGACGGCCTGACGCGGGCCGTCGAACCAGGATGCGGCCAGTGCTCCGGCAAATGCGTCGCCGGCCCCGGTGGTGTCGACGGCGTCGACGCGCGGAGCGGGGACCTCGAACGACTCCGGGCCGCGGTATCGAGCGCCTCTGGCTCCGAGTGTGGTGATCACGTGCGTCACGTCGTTCACGCTGTGTCCGAGACGGTTTTCCTCGGCTTCGTTGACCACGAGCACGTCGGTGGCCGCCACCAGGGCGTCGGGCAGATCCTGAACCGGTGACGGGTTCAGCATCGTCACCACGCCCCGAGAGCGTGCGTACTCGAATGCGGTCACCACGGTGTCGAGCGGAATTTCCAACTGACACAACAGGATATCGGCGTCGGAGATGAGGGCGAGATCGTCGTCGGTGAGGTTTCGGACGCGTTCGTTGGCCCCGGGGACGACGACGATGCTGTTCTCGGCGTGATCGTCGACGGTGATGGTGGCGATTCCGCTCGAACCTGCCGCCGTGCGCAGCGCGCGGTCGTCCACGCCCGCGCTCGACAGTGTCCGTCGCAGTGTCACACCGAATTCGTCGTCGCCGACCGCTCCGATGAACGACACCGACACGCCGGCTTTGGCGGCGGCGATGGCCTGATTGGAGCCCTTGCCGCCCGGTGAGGTGGTGAACGATGTGCCCAGCACTGTTTCGCCGGGATCGGGCAGGGAGGGCGTCCGGGTGATCAGGTCCATGTTGATGCTGCCGAGAACGACGATGCGGGGGTTCGGTGCGGACACCGACGAACTGTATCGCTCCGACGGTTGCACCCGCCTCGAACTGCCAATTGCAGATTGTTGACAATCTGAATTCGGTGAGTGACGATGACAGGCATGACAGCGTCGACTCGCACTCACCTCAGCCCGGCACTCAAGCAGGCGACCCCGATCGTCGTCGATCACGGAAAGGGCAGCTGGATCATCGGCACGGACGGGCGCAAGTACCTCGACTTCACCACCGGTATCGGCGTCACCAGTACCGGGCACTGCCATCCCCGTGTGGTCGAGGCCGCCCGCGAGCAGGTGGGCAAGATCATCCACGCGCAGTACACGACCGTCATGCATCAGCCACTTCTGGCGCTGACCGACAAGCTCGGCGAGGTGCTGCCCGCGGGGCTGGACAGCGTGTTCTACGCCAATTCCGGCTCGGAGGCCGTCGAGGCATCGATTCGGTTGGCGCGCATGGCGACCGGACGGCCGAACATCATCGCGTTCCACGGGGGATTCCACGGACGCACGGTGGCGGCCGCGTCGTTGACCACCGCGGGCACCAAGTTTCGCTCCGGATTCTCACCGATCATGGGCGGTGTGCACATCGCGCCTTTCCCGTACGCCTTCCGGTACGGCTGGGACATGGACACCGCAGTCGCTTTCGCGCTCAAGGAACTCGACTACCTGCTGATGACGATGTCCAGTCCCGCCGATACCGCTGCGTTCATCATCGAACCGGTACTCGGTGACGGTGGTTACCTGCCCACGCCTCCGGCTTTCCTCGAGGGACTCCGCGAACGCGCGGACACCCACGGGATCGTCCTCATCGTCGACGAGGTTCAGGCCGGCGTCGGACGCACCGGAAAGTTCTGGGGCCACCAGCATTCGACGATCACGCCCGACATCGTCATCACCGCAAAGGGCCTTGCCAGTGGTTTTCCGATCTCGGCTATCGCGGCATCGACCGAGCTGATGGGAAAGGCGTGGCCCGGATCGCAGGGCGGTACGTACGGCGGCAATGCCGTCGCCGCTGCGGCGGGTGTCGCGACGCTCGACGTCGTGCGTGAGGAAGGTCTGGTCGACAACGCTGCCGCGCAGGGCCGAGTTCTGCTCGACGGCCTGCTGGCACTGAAGTCCGAGCACTCTGCCATCGGTGATGCACGTGGACTCGGCTTGATGCAGGCACTCGAATTCGTCGACAGCGCAGGCAATCCCGATGCTGCGGCGGCCCTGCGCGTGCAACAGGGTGCGATCGACGAGGGGTTGTTGCTGCTCACCTGCGGCGCGCTCGGCAACGTGGTCCGGATCATTCCCGCGCTGATCGTGAACGACGACGAGATGCGGCAGGGCCTCGACGCGTTGTCGCGCACGCTGAAGAACGTGCTGTGACGTCTGCTTCCGTTCGGTCTCCGGTCTCCGCACTCGTGCAGCGAGTGCAGGAGTTGGGCATCGAGATCGACGACTCGTCCCGGCGGCTCGCCGAGTACTCCTACGACGCCTCGAACTACCGAATTCCGCCTGCGGCCGTGGTCTTCCCACGCAGCGCCGACGACGTCGTCGCAGTGATCTCGCTGTGCGGCGCCGCTGGAGTCGCAGTCATCGGCCGCGGCGGCGGAACGTCCATGGCGGGCAACGCGATCGGCCGCGGAATCGTGCTCGACTTCTCCCGCCACATGAATCGCGTGATCTCGGTGGACACCGACTCGCGGACGGCTGTGGTGGAACCGGGAATCGTGATCTCGGAGTTGCAACGTGAGCTGGTGGCCCGGACGTCGGGGGCGTTCACATTCGCGCCCGACCCGTCCAGCAAGACACGCGCGACGGTAGGCGGGGCTGTCGGCAACGACGCGTGCGGCAATCACTCGGTGCGCTACGGACGAACAGCCGACCACACGGTGGCCATGGACGTGGTCACCGCCGACGGGCACCTTCTTCGCGTGACCCGTAGCGGTATGGAGGCAGTGCATTCGGATGATTCGGCAGCAACCGATGCCGCCGAACGTATCTCGCGCGAACTGCACTCGCTTGCGGCGGACAACCTCGCTCTCTTCAGAGTCGAACTGGGCCGCATACCGCGACAGGTGTCCGGCTTTCACCTGTCGCATCTGTTGCCCGAGAACGGATTCGACGTCGCCCGTGCACTCGTCGGAAGCGAGGGCACGTGCGCGGTGATCGTCTCGGTCACCGTTGCCGTCGTGCCCGTCCCGTCGGCTGCACTGTTGCTCTGCCTCGGCTACGACGACGTGGTCGCTGCTGCGGCCGACGTGACGGCCATACTCGAGTTCTCGCCTGCTGCGGTGGAGGGTATCGACGACAACATCGCCCAGACGATGGAGTATCGGCGCGGACCGGACTCCGTCCGCGGGCTGCCGGCCGGGAACGCGTGGCTCTATGTCGACCTCGACGGAGCCGATACCGCCGAGGTGGAGAACAAGGCCGCCCGTCTGCTCGAGGCGCTCGGTCGTCTCGGACGCGTGAAGGAAGGCCGTATCGTCACCGACCCGGCCGATCGAACAGCGCTGTGGCGAGTACGCGAAGACGGTGCAGGCCTGGCGACCCGCCTGTCGAGCGGGGTGGAGTCCTGGGGTGGCTGGGAGGACGCGGCGGTCGCACCCGAGAACCTGTCCGCCTATCTCGCCGACCTCAACGTGCTTCTGGCCGAACACGATCTGACCGGCGTGATGTACGGACACTTCGGTGCCGGCTGCATGCACGTGCGCATCACGTTCGATCAGCGTACGGACGCCGGGCGACGGGTGATGTACGACTTCCTGCGCGCCGCCGCGCGCGTGGTCGTCAAGCACGGCGGCAGCCTGTCCGGCGAGCACGGCGACGGCAGGGCTCGCTCGGAACTGCTGCCGGTGATGTACTCACCCCGCATGCTCGACGCGTTCGCGCGGTTCAAGCGCATCTGGGATCCCCGCGGGATTCTCAACCCGGGGTCGATCACCGATCCGGAACCGATGATGGACAACCTCATGCTGCAGGGCATCCCGCAGCGGGAATGGAAGACGACCTTCGATCTGCACCAGATCGGAACCCGGGCGGATCTGGATCCGTTCGTGCACGCGACTCAGTCGTGTGTCGGCGTCGGCAAGTGCCGCACAGCGTCGGGAGGCGTCATGTGCCCCAGTTTCCGCGCGACCGGCGACGAGAAGGATTCGACGCGGGGCCGGGCACGGGTGCTGCAGGAGATGGTGCGCAGCTCGCCGACCGTTGCCGACGGATGGGCATCGAAAGACGTGGCCGAATCGCTCGATCTGTGCCTGTCCTGCAAGGCCTGTTCGTCGGATTGTCCGGTCGGAGTTGACATGGCGACGTACAAGTCCGAGTTCCTCGATCATCACTATGCGGGGCGACTGCGACCGCTCTCGCACTATTCGCTCGGCTGGTTGCCCCGCTGGCTGAAGGTGACGCAGCGAACGGCACCGCTGCTCAACCGTCTGCTCACCCCGCGCATCGCGGCCCTGGCGGCTCGACTCGGTGGGCTGACCACCGAGCGGCCGTTGCCGCGCTTCGCGTCGGCGAAGGAACTGGCTCACGAAATCAGGATCGGCGGAGGCCGCGCCGCCGACGTGGTGTTGGTCGTCGACACGTTCACCCAGGGCTTTCGCCCCGAGGTCGCGGGCGCGGCGCAACGCGTGCTCGAGGATTCCGGTCGCAGCACCGAATGCCGGACCGACGTGTGCTGTGGTCTGACCTGGATTTCGACGGGCCAGCTGAAGGCCGCCCGCAAGCACCTCACGAAAGCCGTTGCCGCACTGGACGACGGCACCGACCGACCGATCGTGGTCACCGAACCGAGCTGCGCGGCGGCGTTCCGCAAGGACATGCCGGAGCTGGTTCCCACTGCGGCCGCGAGACGGGTCGCCGCGCGGGTACAGAGTTTCGCCGGCGCGGTGATCGATCAGGCCGCCGCCGGGTGGGTGCCCTCGGCCGAGGTTCCCGATTCGGTGACAGTACAGACCCACTGCCACGAATACGCGGTGTTCGGCAACGCCACTCAGCGCACGGCATTGGCGGCCGTCGGTATCGAGGCGGTGCGCGAGGCCACCGGGTGCTGCGGCGTGGCAGGCAATTTCGGCTTCGAGTCTCGGCACTACGAGCTCAGCATGGCCGTCGCAGAACAGGCCCTGGCGCCTGCACTGCGTGATGCCGAGCCAGACACTCCGATTCTGACCGACGGATTCTCCTGCCACATGCAGGTGCGTCAACTCACCGGTGACCTGACCAGCGATGCGTCCGTACACCTGGCGCAGATACTCGATCCACGTTCGACGAAAGGACCGCGGACATGACCGCCAGTTCGACCACCGGCCTCACTCGCCCCACCATCACTGCTCCGACCGAACTGTTCATCGGAGGCGAGTGGACAGCCGCAGCATCCGATGCCCGGTTCGATGTCATCGATCCCGCCAGCGGCGAGGTCATCGCCGGCGTCGCCGACGGCAGCATCGACGATGCCGAGAAGGCCATGGCCGCAGCGGTCGACGCCGCCGCCGACTGGGCCGCGATGCCGCCGCGTGCGCGCAGCGAAATCCTCCGCACAGCATACGAATTGATCATGGCGCGGTCGGAGGAGCTCGCTGCGATCATCACCGCGGAAATGGGAAAGCCGCTGGCCGACGCTCGTGGTGAGGTGGCGTACGGTGCCGAGTTCTTTCGCTGGTTCTCCGAGGAGGCGGTCCGCATCTCGGGCGATCACACCCTCACCGGAGACGGGAAGAACCGGATCGTGGTCACCCGCGCACCGGTGGGACCGTGCATCCTCGTCACTCCGTGGAACTTCCCGCTGGCCATGGGAACTCGCAAGATCGGCCCGGCACTGGCCGCAGGCTGCACCGTGGTGTTCAAGCCGGCCGAGCAGACGCCGCTGACAGCACTGGCTCTGGCGGGAATCCTGCACGACGCGGGGGTCCCGGCGGGAGTGGTCAATGTCGTGACCACCACCGATGCGTCGGGTGTCGTGGGCTCGTGGATGAGCAGCGGGGCGGCCCGCAAGATCAGCTTCACCGGATCGACTGCGGTGGGCAAGATTCTGCTGGAACAGGCTGCATCGACGGTGATGCGTACCTCGATGGAGCTCGGGGGCAACGCACCCTTCATCGTCATGGACGATGCAGATCTCGCACGCGCCGTGGACGGTGCGATGGTCGCCAAGATGCGCAACATGGGTGAGGCATGCACCGCCGCCAACCGATTCTTCGTACATCGAAGTGTGACAGCGCAGTTCGCGGACAAGCTCGCCGAGCGCATGGGTGCGTTGTCGGTGGGGGCCGGTAGTGCGCACGGTACCGAGGTGGGTCCGCTGATCGACGACGCAGGCCGCACCAAGGTGCAGACACTCGTCGACGACGCCCTGGGGCGCGGCGCGCGTGCGATCGTCGGGGGAGTGGCCCCGGACGGACCCGGATACTTCTACCCGCCGACGGTCCTCACGGACGTCGATTCGGCGTCGGATCTGATGTCACAGGAAATCTTCGGACCGGTGGCAGCAATCGTCCCGTTCGATACCGAGGACGAGGTGATCGCCCTCGCGAACGACACCGAATGGGGACTCGTCGGATATGTCTTCACCCAGGACATCGACCGGGCTCTGCGGATGGGGGAGCGCCTCGAGGTGGGCATGGTCGGCCTCAACACGGGTCTGGTGTCCAATCCGGCTGCGCCGTTCGGTGGCGTCAAACAGTCCGGGCTCGGCCGTGAGGGCGGAAAAGTCGGCATAGACGAGTTTCTGGAGTACAAATACTTCGCCATTCCCCGAGGCTGAGAGAGGTTTTCGATCATGCCCAGTTCGAGACGACTGACGCCCATCGACGCACGCAACACGTCGATGGTCATTGCCGACCAGATTCGCGACCGCATCATCGACGGGTCCTACGCCCCCGGTGAGCAGATCAACGAGGCCAACGTCGCCGCGGAACTCGAGATCTCGCGGGGACCGGTGCGGGAGGCGCTGCAGCGCCTCAATCAAGAGGGGCTGCTCGTCAGCTACCGAAACAGAGGCGTGTTCGTCGTCGAGCTGAGCAGTGAGGATGTCACCGAAATCTACGAATCCCGCGCGGCGATCGAGGTCGGTGCCGCATGGACTCTGGTGCACGGTGATCGTGCGCGCCTGGTGTCGGCCGCCGACGAGCTCTCGGCCATCGTGATGCAGATGCAGCCGTTCATCGATCGGGCGGATTGGCGAGGTCTTGCCGAACGGGATCTGGCGTTTCACACCGCACTGGTCGCGGCGACGCGCAACAGCCGAATGTCGCGGATGTACGCCACACTCGCTGCGGAGGCGCGTATCTGCATGGCCAACCTCGAAACCGCGTACTACCGGCCGGAGGCGTTGGTGGAGGAACACCAGCTGATCGTCGACCTGTTGCTCGGTTCGGATTGGGACGCACTGGAAAAGGGTGTACACGAGCACATGGACACCGCCATCCACGACCTGACTCGTGCCATGGACGAGGAGCAGGCCGAACACTCGGCACTGGCCACTCCGGGATAGTCGCCGGTCTGCAACACAGCATTTACATCCGAAGTCTTGCGAACCTCTCACGCCAGCGCCTAGCCTGATTGTCAACAATCTACTAAACCGACCTCACTGAAGGGGGTGCCCGTGAACGACTCACCCGACGCCGCCTACGTCACCGCACTCGGACCCGACGAAACCGCAGGACGGGCCGCTCCCGGCCTGGCTCGATACCCCGATGTCCCGAACAGCACGCCGATCACGTTCACCGACGAGGAGTACGCAGCCCGGCTCGCTGCCGTCCGAGAGCGGATGGCAGCGCAGAACCTCACCGCACTCATCGTCACCGATCCCGCGAACCTCTACTACCTGCTCGGGTACAACGCGCTCTCGTTCTACACCCCGCAGATGCTGTACGTCCCGCTCGAGGGAGAGATGTACTTCTTCGCCCGCGAGATGGACGCCAACGGTGCGTTTCGCACATCGTGGCTGCCGCAGGATCGCACCTTCGGCTACCCCGAAACGTTCGTGCAGCGCAAGGACACTCACCCATTCGTCTGGGTCGCCGCGAAGCTGCGCGAACTGGGGCTGGTGAACAACTTCGAGCACGGCCAGGTGGGTCTGGAGATGGACTCGTACTACTTCAGCCCCAAGGCATTCGAGGCCTTGGTGAAGTCGCTGCCCGAATACCGATTCACCGACTCCTACGAGCTCATCAACTGGGTCCGAGTGGTCAAGTCGCCCGCGGAGATCGCCCTGATGCGCGGTGCCGCGAAAGTCTGCGAGTCGGCGATGTCGGCTGCGTACCAGTCGATCTCGGTCGGTGAGCGGCAGTGCGACGCGGCCGCAGCCATCATGAACGCACAGGTGCGCGGCACCGAGGACTTCGGCGGCGACCATCCGGCCATCGTCCCGATGCTGCCCACCGGTGCCGGAGCCGACACCCCACACCTGACCTGGTCGCATCAACCCTTCGTGCGGGGCGAGACCACCGTCGTCGAACTGGCCGGAGTGTTTCGGCGCTACCACATCCCGATGGCACGCACGATCGTGCTCGGAAAGCCCAGTCCGCGTTTGGATTACCTCGCCAAGTCCACCGGGGAAGCATTGAACGACGTGCTCGCAACCGTACGGGCAGGCGTCACAGCCACCGAGCTGGCGCAGGTGTGGAACACCAGCCTGGCCAAGCACGGACTGCACAAACCGTCACGCATCGGTTACTCGATCGGCATCGCCTACGCACCCGACTGGGGTGAGCGCACCGTGAGCCTGCGCACCGACGACGAGACGGTGCTCGCCGAGAACATGACCTTCCACATCATCGGCGGAATGTGGATGGACGACTACGGATACGAGGTATCCGAAGCCGTTCGCGTCACCGACAACGGCCTCGAAACTTTCACCGCATACCCCCGAGAACTACTGACGAAGGAGTGAGCATGACCGCATCAACGAAGGGTCGTTCGGCCGGCTCCACTCCTGCCACCCAAAGTCGTTCCGCAGGCTCCACTCCTGCCACACCGAGTCGTTCCGCAGGCTCCACTCCTGCCACCCAAAGTCGTTCCGCAGGCTCCACTCCTGCCATTCCCTGGGCCCTGCGGACCGACAAACTGGTGGGATCGGTGATCGATTCCTCGACATCGCTGCTCGCTGCACAGAAGCACGACATCGTTCGATTCGCAATGGGATCTCCTGCCGCCGAGACGGTTCCGGCCGCTGCGTTCACCGACATCGCCGGCAGCGTGCTCACCGCGGACGCATTCGATTACGGTGCCACCGAGGGCGATCCGGGCTTGCTCGACGCGTTGCTCACCTATCTCGATTCGGTGGGTGAACCCACGACGGAGGAGCGGGTGGTGATCACCTCCGGCGGGATGCAGGGTCTCGACATCGCATGCAAGCTGTTCATCGATCCGGGTGACCTGGTGATCGTCGAAAGTCCCACGTACACCAACGGAACCGCCACCGTGCTCAGCTACGGAGGCGACATTCTCGAGGCCCCGATGGACAGTGACGGTCTCATCGTCGAGGCGTTGCCCGAGCTCGTCGAGCGTGCGGGTCGAGTGCCGAAGATGATCTACGTGATCCCCAACTTCCAGAACCCGTCCGGGGTCACCCTGTCGCTCGAGCGTCGTCGGCTGCTCATCGAGCTGGCGCACACGTGGGGATCGGTGATTCTGGACGACGATCCGTACGGTCTGCTCCGCTTCTCGGGTGATCCGATTCCCAGTTTCGGCACGCTCAGTCCCAACGACCCGTTGATCTTCTCGGTGCGGACCTTCTCCAAGATGATCGCCCCTGGCCTGCGAGTGGGGTGGGTGGACGCTGCCCCCGAGGCACGGCAGTTGATCGTCAACGCCAAACAGGCCATGGACACGTGCACCAATCTGCCCGGTCAGCGGATGGTGGCCGAGTACATTCGGCGAGGCCTGCTCGACGAGCATCTTCGATCGTTGGCCTCGGTGTACCTGCCCCGCAAGGTCGCGATGCAGAACAGCATCGAAAAATACTTCGGCGAGTCGATGTCGACAACGGATCCCGAGGGAGGGTTCTTTCTCTGGGCCACGTTGCGCGGCAACGACGTCGACTTCTCGACGCAGGACCTGTTCGAGACGGCGCTGGCCGAGGGCGTTGCCTACATACCCGGGCCGGCGTTGTCGGTGGGTGGGAAGTTCCACGATTCGTTGCGGCTGTGCTTCGCCTCGTCGACGCCCGAACGCATCGACGAGGGAATCCGACGACTGGCGGCCGCGGTGGAGAAGTCCAAGCACCTGCTCGCCTCCGATCCCACCCGATGACCGTTTCGACTTCCGAACGCGCTCTTCTCGGTTCGATCGACGAGCACGAGATCGTCTCTCTGACTGCGGCATTGATCGACGCCGGCGGCGAGAACCCAGGAGACACGGAGGAAAATACTGCGAAGGTGCTCGCCGAGCACTGTCGGGCACTGGGATTCGACGTTCGGACCGTCGAGGTGGCTCCGGGCCGGCCCAACGTCATCGTGTCCATCGGATCCGACGAGCGGCCGGGAGTTCTGTTCGTCGGTCACTCCGACGTGGTTCCGGCGGGGTCGGGCTGGACCACCGATCCCTTCTCCGCCGTGGTTCGAGACGGCCGGATCATCGGCCGCGGGGCCTGTGACATGAAAGGCGGCCTGGCCGCAGTGGTTGCGGCGATGACCGCAGTGCACCGTGCCGGTCTCGCGGACGAGTATCCGATGACCTTGGCGTGTCTGGTCGACGAGGAGGACACCGGTCTCGGTATCCGAGCGTTCGTCGCCGCGTCGTCGCAACGGAATTACAGCTGTTGCGTGGTGGCAGAGCCGACGGACCTGGTCACCATCGTCGGATGCCGAGGCGCGACGAACCTCGAGATCGAGGTTCGTGGCCGATCCGCGCATGCGGGTCAGCCACGCAACGGAGCGAACGCCATCTCTGCTGCAGCACGCATCATCGGAATCATCGAGGGCTCCCAGGCCGAGCTGGACGCGAACCCCGACCCCGAACTGGGTCCGGCCACCTGGAATGTGGGGACGATAGCGGGAGGAACGGGCACTTCGATGGTCGCCGATCGGTGTGTCGTCACCGTCGACCGCCGTTTGTTACCCGGCGAAAGTGCCGCCGGCGTCGTCGGCGATCTGCGGGCACGCATCGAATCTGCGGAACTCACCGGGTCCGGTATCGATGTCGGCATCGGTATCGCGATGGAAATGCCGGGCTTTCTGACCAGCGTGAACAACGGATTGGTCACTACCGCAGTGCAATCGGTTATCGACAGCGGATTTGGCCGTTCCACTGACATCTGGACGGCATCGTGCGATGGTGGTTTTGTGGCACAGCAGATGGGAATACCCACCGTCGTGCTCGGTCCGGGGGAGATCGAAGAACAAGCACATCGGCCGGACGAGTCCGTCGCCGTGCGGCAATTGACCGACAGCGCAAGGACGTACGCATTGATCGCCACCAGAATTGCTGCACTACCAGGACTTTAGCGCTGCCCGAGGGGGTTGGCCGAAACCCATGTTCTGCATCGCCGTAATGTCGAACGCTGCGAAGTACCACACCGACGCTCCACTTTGTCCACAAAAGCGAGAGGTATTTCGACCGTGACCGAAAAATCAGGGTCGGCAGCATCGCCGACCGGATATCCCCCGAGCACCGACACTCTGAGCCCGGACGAGACCAAGGTTCTGCATCGCGCCATCGGCGGATCCGCTCTCGGTAACGCCGTGGAGTGGTTCGACTACGCGGTGTACGGCTACCTGGCCGTATACATCGCCGCAAACTTCTTCCCGTCCGAGGACGGGGGAGCGAGCCTGCTCTCCACCTTCGCCGTGCTGGCCGCGTCGTTCATCATTCGTCCCATCGGCGGCATCGTGCTCGGCCCACTCGGCGACCGCATCGGGCGTCAGAAGGTCCTGGTACTGACCGTCTCGATGATGACGTTGGCCACGGCGACGATCGGTGTGCTGCCCACATTCGACACCATCGGCATCGCCGCACCGT
The DNA here is from genome assembly GCF_002259405.1 of Rhodococcus sp. 14-2483-1-2. GTDB lineage: Bacteria > Actinomycetota > Actinomycetes > Mycobacteriales > Mycobacteriaceae > Rhodococcoides. Next base: position 215,104 of record NZ_NPFW01000021.1, read on the forward strand.
TGCTGCTGCTCGTCTGCCGATTGGTGCAGGGCTTCTCCACCGGTGGTGAGTACGGTGGCGCAGCAGTGTTCATGGCCGAATACGCGCCCGACAAACGCCGCGGATTCTTCGGATCGTTCCTCGAATTCGGCACCCTCGCAGGAACCGTGGGCGGTGCCACCCTGTGCACCCTGCTCAACGTCGGGCTCGGCGACGAGACCATGGAGGCCTGGGGCTGGCGAATCCCGTTCCTGGTGACGCTCCCGTTGGGCATCGTTGCGCTGTGGCTGCGGACCCGGCTCGAGGATTCACCGGTATTCGCCGAGGCCAAGGACGACGGCGGCACGGTCGAAGAGGGTGCAGGCGGAGCCGTCACCTCACTCAAGGCCACCATGACGTACTGGCAGCGGATCCTGATCCTGATGGGATTCGTGTTGCTGCTCAACATCGCGTACTACACCGTGCTGACGTTCTTGCCGTCGTATCTCAGCGACACGTTGGGGCACAGCACGACTCAGTCCAACTTCACCCTCGTGGCCATCATGATCATCATGATGGCGATCATCAACCCGATCGGCGCTCTGTCCGACCGGGTGGGCCGAAAGCCGTTGCTGCTGGCTGCCTGTGTCGGGTACTTCGTGTTCAGCGTTCCGCTGTTCCTGCTGATCATCAACACCGGATTGATCGGCCAGAGCATCGGCCTCCTCGGTCTCGGAGTGTTGCTGGTCATCATGTGCTCCTGTGTGTCGTCGACCCTGCCCGCGCTGTTCCCCACTCAGGTGCGCTACGGAGCGTTCGCCATCGGATACAACGTCTCGACGGCGCTCTTCGGCGGTACTGCTCCGCTGATCCTCACGTTCCTCATCGATCGAACCGGATCGAACCTGATTCCGGGTTGGTACATGATGATCGCGGCTGCCATCGCCTTCGTGCCGATTCTGCTGATGCCGGAAACGGCTGGGCGCTCGTTGCGCGGAACCCAGTGCCCCGGCGACAACGACGACGAGGTTGCGGCGTCCGGCGTCGAGCTCGTCGGATACAAGAAGAAGTAGCAGTGGCGCCGGTTCTCGTCGTTCTGCACGCCGGCGATCTTCCCGACGGACTCGACTCCGTCGCGGAGGTCGCCGACGTCCGGTACGCCACCGCCGATACCCTCGGCGATGCGGTCGACGGTGCCGACGCGTTGCTGCTGTGGGATTTCTTCTCTCCCGCAGTCGAATCGGCGTGGCCGCGCTGCGGCTCGCTGAAGTGGATCCACATCGCCGCCGCAGGCGTCGACTCGTTGATGTTCGACGACCTGGTCGATTCCGATGTGATCGTGACCAATTCGCGGGGAGTGTTCGACCGACCGATCGCGGAGTTCGTGCTGGCCCAGATTCTGGCGTTCGCCAAGGACTCCGAACGTTCGCGCGCACTGCAACATTCGAAGGTCTGGCAGCACCGCGAGACCGAGCGCATCGACGGTGCCCACGCGATGATCGTGGGTACCGGTGCGATCGGCCGTGCCATCGCGAGCCTGCTGACAGCGGTGGGAATGTCCGTCTCGGGTGTGGGCCGGACGGCACGAGAGGGCGACCGAGATTTCGGTACCGTTCATGCCAGTGCCGATCTGGCGTCCGAGGTAGCTCGGGCCGACTACCTGGTGCTGGTCGCCCCGCTGACCGATCTGACGAGGGGACTGGTCGACGATTCGGTGCTGGCCGCGATGAAACCCGGTTCACGCGTCGTGAACGTGGGCCGCGGGGAGTTGCTCGACACCGAGGCACTGCTGGCACACCTGGCAACCGGGCACATCGCAGGTGCCGCACTCGATGTGTTCGAGACAGAACCGCTCTCGGCCGACCATCCGTTGTGGACGGCCGAGAACGTGATCGTCACACCGCACATGAGCGGCGATGCCTCGGGGTGGAAGCAACGGCTCGCAGAGCTGTTCGTGGACAACGCACTTCGGCATTTCCGAGGCGAACCGCTGCGCAATGTCGTGGACAAGAAACTCGGCTTCGTGCCGACCTGAGCGGAGACTCAGTAGGCCCGCTCGTACTGCGGTGCCACGGCCGGGAGCATCTCGACACCGAGTTCGCGGGCGGCGCGCCGTGGCCAGTACGGATCACGCAGCAGCTCACGTGCCAGCAGCACGGCCGTTGCCTCGCCCTGTGAGACGATCTCCTCGGCCTGCTTGGGTTCGGTGATCATGCCGACCGCAGCGGCGGGCATCGCGGTCTCGTTCTGGATTCGCCGTGCGAACGGAACCTGGTAACCGGGACCGACCGGAATCTTGGCGTGCACGTTACCTCCGGTCGACGTATCGACCAGATCCACTCCGTGCTCGGTGAGGATCTGCGACAACGCAACAGTCTGATCCGACGTCCAGCTCGGGGGCTCCAATTCGGCTGTGTTTCCAGCGTTCTCGCTGTTCTCGGGCTCGTCGAGCCAATCCGTCGCCGACAGTCGCACGAAGACCGGCAGCTCCGCAGGCCACACCTCACGCACGGCGTCGACGACCTCGATCAGCAGACGCGTGCGGCCCGCGAAATCCCCGCCGTACGAGTCGGTACGGGTGTTGCTGGCAGGAGACAGGAATTGGTGCAACAGGTAGCCGTGCGCACCGTGGATCTCGGCTACCTGGAACCCTGCTTTCACTGCGCGCTGCGCGGCAGTACGGAAGTCCTCGACGATCTTCGCGATGTCCTCGGCCGTCGCCTCTCGTGGGGTCGCGTAGTCACCGAATGCCACTGCCGACGGGCCAACGGTCTCCCAGCTTCGGGAGTCATCGGCAGGCAAGGACTTGCCACCCAACCAGGGCGCAGCGGTCGAGGCTTTGCGCCCCGCGTGAGCGAGCTGGATGCCCGGGACGGTTCCGAAGGACGAGATCTCGGCGACGATCTTCGCCAATGCATCGGCCTGGGTGTCGTTCCAGATGCCCAGGTCCGACGGGCTGATGCGGCCCTCGGGGCTCACTGCGGTGGCTTCGGTGATGATCAGTCCGGCACCGCCGATCGCCCGGCTCACCAGGTGGGTGCGATGCCAGTCGCCCGCGACGCCGACATCGTCGCCCGCCTCGTCGGCCGAGTACTGGCACATCGGTGCCATCCACACCCGGTTCGGGAAGGTGACAGTGCGCAGGGTCAGAGGCTCGAACAGGACACTCACAAGTGGTTCCTCCGGTCTTCGGGCAGCATCGACGGTCGGTCGACGATCTTCACGCTGTGCTGCAACGACGCGGCGATGCCGCTCATTCCCGGCCCCTATTAGTGTGTAGTTCATGACAGCTTCCGTCTCGGCCGAACCGGTGACCACGACTGCCGACGAGCGCGAGAACGTGCACGCCGCAGCGCGCCGAGCGCGCACCGCATCACGGGCGCTCGCACTGCTGACGACCGCAGAGAAGGACGCTGCGCTGCATGCCGCGGCCGACGCTGTGGTCGCTGCGGCGGAGTCGGTACTCGCCGCGAACGCAGTCGACATCGAGAACGCGCGAGCGGCCGGTACCGATGAGGGGCTGCTGGACCGTCTACGGCTGACTGCGTCGCGCATCGACGGCATCGCGGCCGGGTTGCGGCAGGTGGCCGGGTTGCCCGATCCGATCGGCGAGATCATTCGCGGTTCGACGTTGCCCAACGGGCTCGAGATTCGGCAACTGAGAGTTCCGCTCGGAGTCGTCGGCATGGTCTACGAGGCTCGGCCCAACGTCACCGTCGACGCGTTCGGCCTCGCGTTCAAGTCCGGCAACGCGGTGCTCCTTCGCGGTTCGTCGTCGGCGGCACAGTCCAATGCGGCGTTGGTCGAGGCACTGCAGGGAGCGTTGCGCGAACACGGTCTGCCCGAGGCGGCGGTGCAGCTTCTGGGGAGTGCCGACCGTGCCACGGTCACCCACCTCATTCAGGCCCGCGGACTGGTGGACGTGGTGATCCCGCGCGGTGGAGCGGGTCTGATCGCTGCGGTCGTGCGTGACGCCACGGTCCCGACCATCGAGACCGGCGTCGGAAACTGCCACGTGTACATCCATTCCTCTGCCGATCCGGACACGGCCGAGAAGATCGTGCTCAACGCCAAGACCCGTCGAGTCAGCGTCTGCAACGCCGCCGAGACCGTGCTGGTCGACGCTGCGATCGCCGAGACCATGGTTCCGCGGTTGCTCCAGGCATTCCAGATGCACAGCGTCACGGTGCACGGGGACCTGCCCGGGCTCGTGCCTGCACACGACGAGGACTGGTCGCAGGAGTACCTCTCACTCGACATCGCTCTGAAGGTGGTGGACGGCATCGACGAGGCGATCGAGCACATCGACCGATACGGCACCGGCCACACCGAGGCGATCGTCGCCGCCGACATCCGGGCCGCGCGTGAGTTCACCCAGCGGGTCGACGCGTCCGCGGTCATGGTCAACGCCTCCACGGCGTTCACCGACGGCGAGCAGTTCGGCTTCGGAGCCGAGATCGGCATCTCGACTCAGAAGCTGCATGCGCGTGGACCCATGGGCTTGCCCGAATTGACCTCGACCAAGTGGACCGTGTGGGGCGACGGACACGTCCGAGACTGACACCCCTCGCAGTACCCGGCCAGACCCGATCATCAGGAGCTGTGACATGGATCGTGCCCTACCGACGACACCCCCGCTGTTCGCCAGCGTGGACGACGTCCAGAGGCGCCTGGCCGAGACGGGCTATCTGGCCGACAAGGCCACCGCCACCTCGGTGTTTCTCGCCGATCGCCTCGGCAAGCCGCTGCTGATCGAAGGTCCGGCGGGAGTCGGCAAGACCGAGCTGGCCCGCGCCGTCGCGCAGACGACCGGGGCCGAGCTGGTGCGTCTGCAGTGCTACGAGGGTGTCGACGAGGCCCGCGCGCTGTACGAGTGGAACCACGCCAAGCAGATCCTGCGCATCCAGTCCGGCACCGCTGCCGATTGGGACTCGACCAAGCTGGACGTGTTCTCCGAGGAGTTCCTGCTGGCGCGCCCGCTACTGCAGGCCATTCGCCGGACCGATCCGACGGTTCTGCTCATCGACGAGACCGACAAGGCCGACGTCGAGATCGAAGGACTGCTGCTCGAGGTACTCAGCGACTTCGCGATCACCATTCCAGAACTCGGCACGATCGTGGCCGAGCGGACGCCGTTCGTGGTGCTCACCTCCAACGCCACTCGTGAACTGTCCGAGGCCCTCAAGCGCCGCTGCCTGTTCCTGCACCTCGATTTTCCCGACGCCGATCTCGAGCGCCGGATTCTCGCCAGCAGGGTTCCCGAACTGCCCGAGGCCATCGCCGAGCAGATGATCAAGACCGTGCGGGTACTGCGCGCGATGCAGCTCAAGAAGTTGCCCTCGGTGGCCGAGACCATCGACTGGGGACGCACTCTGTTGGCGCTCGGTATGGACACCCTCGACGACGATGCGGTTCGCTCCACACTCGGTGTGGTGCTCAAGCATCAGTCGGACCAGGTCCGTGCAGCAGCCGAACTCCGGCTCAACTGACATGCAGGCCCCGCACGGAATTCCCGGTCACCTCATCGGTTTCGTCGACGCACTGCGTCGGCGTGGAATTTCGGTGGGGCCGTCGGAGACGGTCGATGCCGGACGCGTCCTGTCGGTTCTCGATCTGCTCGATCGAGAAGCCGTTCGCGAGGGTCTGGCCTGTGCGCTGCTGCGCCGTCCGACGCATCGCGGAGTGTTCGACGCCCTGTTCGACCTGTGGTTTCCGGTGGCATCGGGCACCAGGGACTCGGGGCAGATCGATACCGCGCTGCCGCGCACCGACGCCGGCGACGTCGACATCGATGCGCTCCGCGAGCTGTTGGTGGATCTGCTCTCGGACGATTCGGCCGAGGCCGCGGAGTTGACCCGGATGCTGGCGGCGCAGATGGTCGAGGAGCTCGGACAGTACAAGTCCTCCAACGGGCCGTCGTTCTCGGCATATCAGGCGCTGCGCGACGTTGCGCCCGAAACCTTGCTGCGCAAGATTCTCGACGGATTGCTCGGGCGCAGCGACGACGCACCCGATCGTCCCACCGACGACTACGAGTCCGAGGTTGCCAAACGCACTGCAGCGCAACGTATCGCGGACCTGCGCAAGATGATCGAGAGCGAGACGAGGCGTCGGTCGGCCGAAAAGCTGGGCCGTGAGCGAGTAGCGAGCTACGGGGTGCCCAAGCTCGCGGAGGAAGTCGATTTCCTGCGGGCCTCGGACACGGAGATGGCGGCGCTGCGACGCAACGTCACACCTCTCGCCCGATTGTTGGCATCGCGACTCGCGGTGCGGCGCAGCCGAAGCAGGCACGGCTCCATCGACCTGCGTCGGACGTTGCGCAAGTCGATGTCCACCGGCGGCATCCCGATCGATCTGGTCGAACGCAAGCCTCGGCGGGCACGCCCCGAACTGGTTGTGCTGTGCGATGTATCGGGGTCGGTGGCAGGATTCAGCAATTTCACTCTGCTGTTGGTGCACGCACTGCGAGAGCAGTTCTCGCGCGTACGCATCTTCGCGTTCATCGACTCCACCGACGAGGTCACCCAATTCTTCGATTCCGGTTCCGACCTCGGAGCCGCGATGAGCCGCATCATCCGTGAGTCCGATCTCGTGACGTACGACGGACACTCGGACTACGGCCATGCACTGACGACGTTCGACGAGAAGTACGCGCATGCGGTCACCAGTCGCAGCTCGGTGCTGATTCTCGGTGACGCCCGCACCAATTACCGCGAACCGAAGCTGCCGGCGTTGGCGCACATCGTGTCGGTCGCCAAGCATGCGTACTGGCTCAATCCCGATCCGAAATCGCAGTGGGGTTCCGGCGATTCGGCGGCCAAGGTGTACTCCGACGTGATCGCGATGCACGAGTGCCGATCGGCTCAGCAGCTCGCCACCGTGGTCTCGCGTTTGCTGCCGGTGTGAGGCGTGTGACGCCCAGCGGCACCTCGGACGTAGAATCGGCGGTTGTGCAGCGCGAATCCGACTCCGGCGACGACACCGGTGGGCAGCCCGTCCGCCGTTTGGGCGTGATGGGTGGCACCTTCGACCCGATTCACCACGGGCACCTCGTCGCAGCCAGCGAAGTGGCGAACAAGTTCGGCCTGGACGAGGTCATCTTCGTCCCGACCGGAAACCCGTGGCAGAAGGAAGGCAAGTCGGTCAGTCCGGCAGAGGATCGCTACCTGATGACCGTCATCGCGACGGCGTCCAATCCGCGTTTCTCGGTCAGCCGAGTCGATGTGGATCGGGAGAAGTCGACCTACACGGTCGACACACTGCGTGATCTGCGATCGCAGCATCCCAATGCCGAGCTGTACTTCATCACCGGGGCGGACGCGCTCGAGTCGATCCTCACGTGGCAGAACTGGGAGGAGCTGTTCGAGCTCGCCAAGTTCGTCGGTGTCTCGCGTCCCGGGTTCGAGCTCGGCGTCGAACATCTCGCCAACCACCTTCGATCGTTGCCCGCGGACACTCTCACATTGATGGAAATCCCGGCACTCGCGATATCGTCGACGGACTGTCGACTTCGAGCCGGTGAGAATCGGCCGGTCTGGTACCTCGTACCGGATGGCGTCGTGCAATACATCTCGAAGAGGAATCTCTACAGACCACGAGGCGCTCAGCGTCTCGACGGATCCGTCACCATGTCGGAACCAGCGCCCCAGAAGAAGCAACCGGCAGGGTCGGTCACCAGCGCAATGACCGCGAACCCGAGCCATACGAGTGGGAGTACACCGAAGTGACTGCAACAGCCGAAGCCGCCGAGATGGCGCGGATCGCCGCGCTCGCAGCCGACGACAAACTGGCCGGCGACGTGGTGATTCTCGACGTGTCCGATCAGCTCTACATCACCGATTGCTTCGTCATCGCCTCTGCGCCGAACGAGCGTCAGGTCAACGCGATCGTGGAGAACATCGAGGATCAGCTGCGTGAGGCCGGACACAAGCCGGTCCGCCGCGAGGGCACCAGAGAAGGCCGTTGGGCGCTGTTGGACTACTCCGACATCGTCGTGCACGTTCAGCACAACGAAGAGCGGAACTTCTACGCACTCGAGCGGTTGTGGAAGGACTGCCCGACCATCGAGGTTCCCGGTCTCGGCCAGCATCCGGCGGCTCCGGAATCGGAGCAATGATCAGACGGCTCATCCTGCTTCGGCACGGTCAGACGGAATACAACGCCACCGACCGCATGCAGGGTCAGCTCGACACCGATCTGTCCGAGCTCGGCCGCAGTCAGGCGAAGACGGCCGCCGCCGAACTGGCGACGCGTGAGCCGATCAAGATCGTCTCGTCGGATCTGCGGCGCGCGCTGGACACCGCGAACGCGCTCGGCGATGCAGCCGGCATGGCGGTGTCGGTGGACGAGCGTCTGCGCGAGACTCATCTCGGTCAGTGGCAGGGACTTACCCACACCGCGGTCGACGACATCGCCCCCGGTGCACGGCCGGCCTGGCGCGCCGACGCCACCATCGCCCCACCCGGTGGGGAGAGTCGCATCGACGTCGCCCGACGCAGTGTGCCGCTGGTTCGTGAACTCGCGGCAGGCGTCCCCGAGTGGGGTGCCGACGGCAACGAGCGCCCGCTCGTCCTCGTCGCACACGGAGGTCTGATCGCGGCACTGACCGCCGCGCTGCTCGATCTGCCGACCGATCGCTGGCCGGTGCTCGGAGGCCTCGCGAACACCAGCTGGGTTCAGCTCGGTGCGCACGGACCCGGCGAGAACCCGTCCTGGCGACTGGACGTGTGGAACGCCTCGGCGCGGGTGGCCAGTGACGTCCTCTGAGACGGCGCGACCCGCGCTGCTCGTGCTCGCGGACTCGTTGAGCTACTACGGACCCGAGGGCGGCCTACCCGTCGACGACCCGCGGCTCTGGCCCAATCTCGTTGCGGCGGAACTCGGTTGGACGGTCGAGTTGGTTGCGCGGATCGGCTGGACGAGTCGGGACGCGTGGTGGGCTCTGACCCAGGACCCGCGAGTGTGGGCAGTCATTCCCCGTGCCGGTGCCGTCGTGCTCGGAATCGGCGGCATGGATTCACTCCCGTCGCCGTTGCCGACTGCGCTCCGGGAGCAGATCAGATACGTCCGACCGCCTGCCCTCCGGCGCGTGGTTCGCGCGGGATACCAAGCGGTACAACCTGTTCTGTCGCATCTCGGTTGGCCCGTGGCACTGCCGCCACGGCTCAGCGTCGAGTATCTGGAACAGACCCGCGCGGCACTGGCGTACGTGCGTCCCGAACTTCCCGTCATCGGTACCTATCCGTCCGTGCACCGCTGCGATGCCTACGGCAAGGTGCACTCGGGTCGCGAACCAGCCGTTCGCGCGCTGCGTGCCTGGAGCGCGGACAGGAACGTCCCGATGGTCGACCTCGCCGACGCCGTACGACCGAACATCGAGTCCGAGAACGCGAACCCCGACGGCATCCACTGGGGATGGGACGCCCACATCGCGGTCGCCGACGCGATGCTGGAGGTCCTGCGACCCGTCGCCGCCGGAACGTCGACCGAATTGCCATGACCGTCGCCGTCGTCACCGACTCCTCGTCCTGCCTGCCGGCCACACTCGCCGCCGAGCGAGGCATCGCGATGGTGCCACTGCATGTGCTGGTCGACGGGATCGACCATCGCGAGGGCGTCGACGACATTCCCGAGCAGTCCACCTCGGGCAAGCCGGTGACCACCGCGGGGGCCTCTCCGGGCGAGCTGACCGAGGTCTATGCCGCGGCGCTCGAACGCAGCCGAGGTGCCGGTGTGGTGGCCTTGCACATCTCCCGGGGACTGTCGAGCACGTGGGAGGCAGCACGCCAGGCCGCAGAGCACGTGGGCTCGGCCGTCCGAGTCGTCGATTCCGCCTCGGCCGGAATGGGACTCGGCTTCGCGGTGCTGGCCGCGGCGGACACGGCCGCCGGGGGAGCAGAGCTGGACGAGGTGTACCGCGACGCGGTCGCCTCATCGACGGCGTCGAGATGCTTCATCGTCGTCGACCGACTCGACCACCTGCGACGGGGAGGCCGAATCGGCGCGGCCGCGGCCTTGCTCGGCACTGCGCTGGCCATGAAGCCGGTGCTGCACATCAGCGACGGCAAACTGGTGTTGAAGGAGAAGGCGCGGACCTCGTCCAAGGCGCTGAACAAGCTGGTCGACGCCGCCGTCGTTGCCGCGACCGAGGTCTGTGACGAATCGGGGGTTGCGCTCGCGGTGCACCACATGCAGTGCCCGGAGCGAGCCGAGGACGTAGCCGCGATGCTGGCCTCCCGAATTCCGCACTCGACCAGCATCGACGTCTACCCCTTCGGTGCCGTTCTCGGCGCTCATGTCGGACCCGGCGCGGTCGGTGTCGTCGTGGCTCCGGGACGCCGATAATCGGGTCGAGCCCTCGGTCGATCCACAGCCTCAGGGTTTGTACACAGGGCAATCGGCGACCTGCGTACGTCGGTGACTGAACCGATCGCGGGCACTAGCGTCCTCGAGCATGGGCGGCAACGACGATCGGGCGCACACGGTGGCGCGATTGAACTCCGTGCGCAGACAACACGATTCCGCCCACGATCGCGTCGGGCCCGAGGATTCGCGATCCGACGCCGGGTCCACAGAACCGGATTGGCTGCTGCCGGAAGCACAACGAACCGGCACCCCGTGGTCGACCCTGCTGCCATCACGGTGGCGATCCGCCCGCGTCGACCCGGGGAAACAGGGGGCAGTGGCGATGGCGGCGGCCGGGGTCTTCGTCGTGCTGGTGGCGGGATTCGCGGTGTTTCGAGACGCACCGACTCCGGCGCCTGCGCCGCCGCTCGCTGTGGTCGCGACCGACGCGGTGGATACCGATGGAACCGTGGATACCGATGGAACGGTGGATACCGACGACGCAGTCGATCCTGTGCCGAGCGCCGAGGCCGAACTCGTGGTGAGCGTCGTCGGACTCGTGACGCGCCCCGGATTGGTTCGGCTGCAACCGGGTTCGCGAGTCGCCGACGCGGTGGCCGCGGCAGGTGGCGCAGTCGAGGGTGCCGACTTGCTGGCGCTGAACATGGCCGCGCGAGTCGCCGACGGTGATCAGATCGTCGTCGGAGTCGTGCCGCCGGAGGCAGCTCCACCGGTGAGCAGTACGACATCCGGGGTCGGCACATCGACAGGCGGTAGCGACGGCGCACCGGCCGGTGTCGGAGGTGCCGCGCCCGGCGGGACGGTGGACCTCAATGCCGCGACCGTCGCAGAACTGGACGCGTTGCCCGGGGTCGGGCCGGTCACCGCAACCTCGATCGTCGGTTGGCGAGAGACCAACGGCCGCTTCGCAACCGTGGATCAGCTGTCCGAGGTGGACGGTATCGGGCCCGGCAGACTGGCGAAGATCCGAGACCTGGTGCATGTCGGGTGACCACCGATACCGCGTCGACCGGTGCGCCGCAGACCGAGGATCGTCTGCCGTTCGACGTGCGTCTGGTTCCGGCCGCTGCGGTGTGCTGGTCGATCACCGCGATCGGAATTCTCGGAGGACCCGGTGCTGCCCTCGCTGCCACCGCGTCGGCGGTTGCGTTGGTGCTGGTCGTCGCAGTAGTACTGCACGGGTTGGCGATTCGGCACGCCTGGCCGGGGCCGAGTCGGTCCGGTGCGGTCGCGGTGATCGTGCTGGCGTTGTGCTTCGGGGGAGCGACCTGGCTCCAGATGCGCTCGTTGGCAGAACATCCCGTCGCTGCGGCGGCGGAGAAGCGGGCGTGGGTGACCGCGTCGGTGCGGCTTGAGGACGACCCACGCCTGCTGTTGTCGGCCGGGCCCTCGATGGTGATGACGAAGGCCGAGATGACTCGCGTGGACGTCGGCGGTGAGGCGCTGTACGTGGGCGGACGGGTGTCGATCATCGCCCCGGAATCGAGTTGGTCGGCATTGCTGCCGGGCCAGGAGGTCACCGTGCGGGGAAGGCTCGGTGTGCCGCTTCGACCGGACATGAGCGTGGCCGTCATCCGCACTTCGGGTCCGCCCGTCACCGTGAACGAGCCCGGGGCGATCTCTGCTACCGCCGGCACCTTCCGGTCGAATCTTGCTGCGGTTGCGCAGAATTCGATGCCACCGGATCGTGCAGGTCTGCTACCCGGTCTCGTGGTCGGGGACGTTTCCCGGTTGGACGAGACGGTCACCGAGAACTTCCGGGCGGCCGGGCTGACGCATTTGACAGCTGTGTCGGGCGCAAATTTCTCCATCGTGATCGGGGCGGTTCTGTTGGTGCTGCGAGGAATCGGAATCGGTCCCCGCGCAACGGTCGCGGTGGCATTCGTCGTACTCGTGGCCTTCGTGATCGTGGCCCGGCCGTCGCCGAGTGTGGTGCGGGCGGCAGTGACGGGGTCGATCGGTCTGGTGGCGTTGGTCACCGGCCGACGAAGGCAGGCGGTTCCGGCGCTGTGCGGCGCGGTGTTGGGTCTGCTCGCGTGGTGGCCGAGGCTGGCGGTGGATGTCGGATTCGTACTGTCGGTGTTCGCCACCGCGGGGCTCGTGCTCGTCGCTCCGATCTGGGGCGACTGGCTTCGCGCACGTGGGTGGCCGAGGGCGGCAGCGGAGGTGGTGGCGGTCGCAGCGGCAGCACACGCGGTGACGGCACCGGTGGTCGCGGCCATGACCGGAACGTTCAGCGTGGTGGGCGTCGCAGCGAATGTGCTGGCGGCACCGGTCGTCGCTCCGATCACGGTGGTGGGGATCGTCACAGCAGTGATCGCCACCGTCAGCGGGTCGCTCGCGGAACTGGTGGCGCAGCTGGCGTCCGCACCACTGTGGTGGTTGATCGCGGTGGCGGAGGAGGCTGCGTCGGTGCCGGTAGCGGGCGTTGTGGTCCCCGACGGCGTCCGGGGCGCAGCGTTGGCAGCGTTGTCGACTGCCGCCCTGCTGACGGCCCTGCGTTTCATCGTGTTCCGGTGGGTGGCCGCGGCGGTGGCCCTGGCGGCACTCGCATTGTGGACGGCGCACGTTCTGTGGTGAGTGCTCGGACTTCGAGCGGATGGTCGCAGTGTCGGCCACGCATGGCACGATCATGGTCGTGACTTCGAGTGTGGCTCCTCTGCATCTGGTTCTCGGCGACGAGGAACTTCTGATGGATCGCGCGGTAGCCGCGATCGTGGCTCAGGTGCGTGCGAATGCTGCGATTCCGGGGGAGGATCTGCCGGTCACGCGGTTGCGCACCGGTGATGCCAGTGCCCCGGAACTCGCCGAACTGCTCAGTCCCTCGCTGTTCGCCGAGGACCGTGTTCTCGTGCTCGAGGCCGCAGCCGAGGCAGGCAAGGACGCTGCCGCGCTGGTACTCGACGCCGCTACCGATCCGCCCGAGGGTGCTGTGGTGGTGGTCATGCACTCCGGCGGCGGCCGGGCCAAGGCGATGGTCGGTGCACTGCAGAAATGCGGAGCACAGGTGCACGAGTGCGCCAAGCTCACCAAGCCCGCCGAACGCATCGACTTCGTCCGCGGAGAATTTCGTACCGCAGACGTCCGGGTGAGCGGCGACGTCATCGAGGCGGTCGTCGAGTCCGTCGGCAACGAACTTCGTGAACTTGCCTCGGCGTGTTCGCAATTGGTCTCCGACACCGGCGGCAAGGTCGACCTCGCCGCGGTGCGTCGCTACTACTCCGGCAAGGCCGAGGTCTCCGGATTCGACGTCGCGGACAAAGCGGTGATCGGTGACCGTGCCGGCGCTCTGGAGGCTCTGCGCTGGGCGATGCACCGGGGCGTGGCGCACGTGCTGCTCGCCGACGCGTTGGCCGATGCCGTTCGCACCATTGCGCTGGTGGGGTCGGCGGGCCGCGGCGACCCCTTCCGAATGGCAGGGGAGCTGGGTATGCCGCCGTGGAAGATCAAGAAGGCGCAGGGTCAGGCGCGCGGCTGGAACGGCCGATCGATCGCACAGGCGCTGCGCGTTGTCGCGCAGCTCAATGCCGACGTCAAAGGTCAAGCAGCGGATGCGGACTACGCGGTGGAGAGAGCAGTGGCCGAGGTCGCATCACTGGGTAGGTGACGTCGGCAGAGTGCAGAGAGCACGAAAGAGCCCGCCGCATCCTTGCCGGATGCGGCGGGCTCGATCGAGCTCAGTGATGTATCAGAGCTTGTTGACTGCGAGAGCCAGTGCCGACTTCTTGTTGGCTGCCTGGTTCTTGTGGATGACGCCCTTGCTGGCTGCCTTGTCGAGCTTGCGGCCTGCATCGAGAAGAATCTCGGAAGCCTTGTCCTTGTCGCCCGCAGCCTGTGCCTCGCGGAACGAGCGGATGACGGTACGAAGCGAGGACTTCACCGACTGGTTGCGCAGGCGTGCACGCTCGTTGGTGAGAATCCGCTTCTTCTGGGACTTGATATTGGCCACGCGTAAAATCCTTGTCGTCTTCGTCGGTATTCCGGTCAGGGCGATCCATGCTGGAATGCCCGAAGTCTGCTGCTGAGCGTTGGAGCCCTGCGCCGAAGATCGAGAATACCAGCACGGTCGGCCAGAACCCAATCCGGAGTGGGGTGACGATGCGTTTCAAGAAATTAACGCTTCTACCGCGCCTAACTCCTGTCTCTGTAGCAACATGGCCAGAATGAGTCCGCGATCGGCAACGCCTGCCACCACCAAGGCCAAAGCGACCAAAACCAAGACAGCGGATCGTGTCGAACCCGAAGCCGACGGAGTGTTCGGAGGGTATTCCGACGTCGGAAAGTACAGTCTCGCCTTCGACGAGATGTTCGACGCGGACGGGCGCACCCGAACTCCGTACAAGGGCATCCACACCGCACTCGCCCCGGCGAACGCGGTGGACCTGGACGCGAGATCCGACGCGCTGGGACGAGCCTTCATCGACCAGGGCATCACGTTCTCCCTGTCCGGTCAGGAACGCCCCTTCCCGCTCGACCAGGTTCCTCGCGTCATCGCAGCAGGGGAATGGTCACGACTCGAGCGCGGCATCAAGCAGCGTGTCAAAGCCCTCGAGATGTTCCTCGCCGACATCTACGGCGACCAGGAAATTCTGCGCGACGGCGTGGTACCCAAGCGGCTGGTGACCTCCTGCGAGCATTTCCACCGCGAAGCGGTCGGCATCACGCCACCCAACGGTGTGCGCATCCACGTCGCCGGCATCGACCTCGTCCGTGACGCTCAGGGCACCTTCCGAGTGCTGGAGGACAACCTGCGGTCGCCGTCGGGCGTGTCCTACGTGATGGAGAACCGGCGCACCATGGCCCGGGTGTTCCCCGACCTGTTCGCCAGCCACCGCGTCCGCGCCGTCGGCGATTACGCCTCGCACCTGCTGCGAGCACTGCGCGCATCCGCCGCCCTCAACGAGGCCGACCCGACTGTGGTGGTTCTCACTCCAGGCGTGGCCAACTCGGCGTACTTCGAGCACTCGTTGCTCGCGAGACTGATGGGTGTCGAACTCGTCGAAGGACGAGACCTGTTCTGCCGAGACAACATCGTCTACATGCGCACCACCGAGGGCGAGCGTCAGGTCGACGTCATCTACCGACGTATCGACGACGACTACCTCGACCCCATGCAGTTCCGTCCCGACTCGGTGCTGGGAGTGGCAGGTCTGGTCAACGCCGCCCGCGCAGGCAACGTCGTCATCTCGAGTGCCGTCGGAAACGGCGTCGGCGACGACAAGCTGGTCTACACCTACGTTCCGACGATCATCGATTACTACATGGGCGAGAAGCCGTTGCTGGCCAACGTCGACACGTTCCGGTGCTGGCTCGACGACGAGTGCGAGGAAGTTCTCGACCGCATCGACGAACTGGTCATCAAGCCGGTGGAAGGCTCGGGCGGCTACGGCATCGTCTTCGGACCCGACGCTTCACCGAAGGAACTCGCGACCATCAGCAAGAAGGTTCGCGCGGATCCGCGCGGCTGGATCGCGCAGCCCGTCGTGCAGCTCTCGACGGTGCCGACCAAGATCGGCGACCGTTTGGTACCCCGCCACGTCGACCTACGGCCGTTCGCTGTCAACGACGGCGACGACGTCTGGGTGTTGCCCGGCGGTCTCACTCGGGTGGCGTTGCCGGAGGGTTCTCTGGTGGTCAACTCGAGCCAGGGCGGCGGCAGCAAGGACACCTGGGTTCTGGCCACCCGAACGTCGCAGGAGGAGCAGGAGCTCGCAGGCGAGGAGATCGTCAGCGTTCCGCCGGAGTCACCGATGGCCGAACAAGGCCCCGAGCTGACGATGGACCAGCAGATGAATCAGCAACAGCAACAGCAACAGCAGCAAGCAACGAACTCGGACTCGAACGGCGGTGGACAGTAAATGCTCGCGCGCAACGCAGAGTCGCTCTACTGGATCGGGCGGTACGTCGAGAGAGCGGACGACACGGCCCGCATTCTCGACGTCACCGTCCACCAGCTTCTCGAAGACGCCACGGTCGATCCCGACCACACCTCGCGAGTGTTGTTGCGAGTGCTCGGGTTCAAGCACGAGCCGGACGTCTCGCTCGACGTGTGGTCGCTCACCGAGGTCGTCGCCTTCAGCCGAGACGGATTGGGTTCGATCGTGGACTCACTGTCGAGCGCGCGCGAGAACGCCCGCGGTGCGCGTGAAGTCACGTCCAGTGAGATGTGGGAGTGCTTGAACACCACGTACAACGGGTTGAACGAGCGCATCAGGGCGTCCAAGCGCACCGGCCCGGCCGAGTTCTTCAGCTACATCGAAGAGCGCGCCGCGATGTTCGCCGGTCTCGCGGACTCCACCCTCAGTCACGACGACGGCTACCGCTTCCTCCTGCTCGGTCGCTCGGTCGAGCGCATCGACATGATCGTTCGGTTGTTGCTCTCGCGAGCCGGTGACCGGCCGTCGTCGCCGGCGTGGGTCACTGTGCTTCGCTCCGCCGGTGCCCACGACACCTACCTGCGCACCTACCGCGGCGCGCTCGACGCCCAGCGAGTTCTCGAATTCATGTTGTTGGACAGGCTCTTTCCTCGATCGGTGTTCTACGCACTCAACGAGGCGGAACGTTCGCTGGATCAGCTCGACCATCAGCCCAACAGTCGAGTCGGTGCGCGCGCCGAAGCGCAGCGCCTACTCGGTCGCGCTCGCAGCGAACTCGAATTCCTCCGTCCCGGGGAAATTCTCGACGATCTGCAGGAGCGCCTGCTCTCTCTGCAGGAAACCTGCCGTGAGCTCGGTGATGCGATCTCCAAGCAGTATTTCCACGCCGCTCCGTGGGTTGCGTGGACGGACGCCGGCTCCGGAACATTCGAAGATCAATTGGAAGGTGAACTGTGAGCTGGCGTATGCGTGTCGTGCACACCACGGGCTATCAGTACGACGCACCGGTGACGTCGTCGTACAACGAGGCTCGGTTGACGCCGCGAAGTGACAATCGGCAGAACGTGATTCTGAACCGAGTCGAGACCAACCCGGTGACGCGTTCCTATCGCTACACCGACTACTGGGGCACTGCGGTGACGGCGTTCGACCTGCACGCACCGCACACCGAGCTCGAGGTCACCGGATCGTCGGTGGTCGAGACCGACCCCTTCGTCTACCCGGACGAGAACGCCTCCTGGGAAGAACTCGCGAGCGATCCGGTCATCGACCGTTTCAACGAGGTCCTCGACAACACCGAGTACGTGCCGAAGAACAGGCAACTCGCGTCGGTGGCGAAAAAGCTGTCGAAGGGCCTACCGCCGCAGGAATCGGTGGTCGAGATCGCCAACTGGGTCAACCAGGAGATGTCCTACGTGCCGGGAACCACCGGCGTGCACACCTCGGCCGTGGAAGCGTGGTCGGAGAAGAAGGGCGTCTGCCAGGACTACGCCCACCTGACGCTGCTGATGCTGCGCAGCGTCGGCATCCCCAGCCGGTACGTCTCGGGCTACCTGCACCCGAAGAAACAGGCCGCGATCGGTGCGACGGTGGAAGGCCAGAGCCACGCCTGGATCGAGGCCTGGACCGGGGCGTGGTGGGGCTACGACCCGACCAACGCCATCGCCGTCAACGAGCAGCACGTGTCGGTCGGACTCGGCCGCGACTACGCCGACGTCCCCCCGCTCAAGGGCATCTTCTCCGGCGGCGGTTCGACGGCTCTCGACGTGGTCGTGGAAATCACGCGGTTGGCTTGAGCTCGGTGCGCGTTGTGCGCCCTTTCATGGGGTGCACAACGCGCACACATCAGTTCCAGCCGAAGTCGCGGCGCAGTCTGTTTGCCACGGAATCGAATTGGGGCTTGCTCAGAATGGCGCCCTCGCGTCGGATACCGTCCTCGGGCACGTCGAGAACCCGATCCAGGCGAATCCAGCTCGGTCGGCCCTCGGCGTCCCAGGCCCCGGATCCGATCGACTGCCAGTCACGGTCTCCGTCGCGGCTGCTCTGGCTCGACAACATCAGGCCGAGCAGATCGTTGCCCTCGCGTCCGATGACCAACACCGGGCGGTCCTTGCCCTGGCTGGCATCCTCCTCGTACGTGACCCAGGTCCAGACGATTTCGCCGGGATCGGCTTTGCCGTCCAGGTCGGGGGAGTACTCGATGGTGCGGGCTCGTTGTGCCGTAGGCCTGGTCTGCGACGCCACCGGACGCCCAGGACGAGGAGTCGGCGCGGACGTGCGCGTGGCCGTCCCGCTGATCGCGTCCTTGCCCTTCTGCACGGCACCGGACTTCTGCAATTGACGCAGTAGCCGAGGGCCCTCGCGCATCGCGATCTTGCCCAGTTCCTTGCCGAATCTGCTCCAGTTGCCAGCCATGCGGCGAGTGTAGCGATGCAGACGCTGCTGCTCATCGCCCGAACCGCGGCGACGTGAACACCCGAGTCGGACAGCCGGGGACGGCGCACCGTTCTCGGCGTGGGACGATAGAGAAACCCGTTCGCTCATTTCGAACACGCCAGCCGAAGGATACGAGTGCCCAGCTTCGCCGACACGACGTTCACCGATCCGTCCAGGATCAGGAACTTCTGCATCATCGCCCACATCGACCACGGTAAGTCGACGCTGGCCGACCGGATGTTGCAGCTCACGGGCGTCGTCGACGACCGGTCGATGCGCGCTCAGTACCTGGACCGGATGGATATCGAGCGCGAGCGCGGCATCACCATCAAGGCACAGAACGTGCGACTTCCGTGGGTCGTCGACGGTGACGAATTCGTCCTGCACCTCATCGACACGCCCGGCCACGTCGACTTCACCTACGAGGTATCGCGTGCACTCGAGGCCTGCGAAGGGGCAGTGCTGCTGGTCGACGCTGCGCAGGGCATCGAGGCGCAGACGCTCGCGAACCTGTACCTCGCTCTCGACAAAGAGCTCACCATCATCCCGGTGCTCAACAAGATCGATCTCCCCGCCGCCGACCCGGACCGCTACGCCGCCGAGATCGCCCACATCATCGGGTGCGAGGCCGACGACGTTCTGCGCGTGTCCGGCAAGACCGGTGTAGGCGTCGAGGAATTGCTCAACGAGGTCGTCAAGCTGGTTCCGGCCCCGGTCGGCAATCCGGACGGGCCTGCCCGCGCGATGATCTTCGACTCGGTCTACGACACCTACCGCGGCGTCGTCACGTACGTGCGAGTGGTCGACGGCGCGCTCAACCCGCGCGAGAAGGTCACGATGATGTCGACCGGCTCGACACACGAGCTGCTCGAGGTCGGCATCGTCTCGCCCGATCCGAAGGCCACCAAGGGCCTGGGTGTCGGCGAAGTGGGATACCTGATCACCGGAGTGAAGGACGTCCGTCAGTCCAAGGTCGGCGATACCGTCACCACCTTCCGCAAGGGCGCGACCGAGCCGCTGACCGGCTACCGTGAGCCCCGTCCCATGGTGTACTCGGGCCTCTACCCGCTCGACGGTTCGGATTACCCCGACCTGCGCGACGCTCTGGAGAAGCTGCAGCTCAACGATGCTGCACTGACGTACGAGCCCGAGACTTCGGTGGCGCTCGGATTCGGCTTCCGCTGCGGATTCCTCGGGCTGCTGCACATGGAGATCACCCGCGAGCGGCTCGAGCGAGAGTTCAACCTGGACCTGATCTCGACCTCGCCGAACGTCGTCTACCGCGTCGAGATGGAAGACGGTGCCGAGCACATCGTCACCAATCCGTCGTACTGGCCCGAGGGCAAAGCGCGCGAGGTGTTCGAGCCGATGGTCAAGTGCACCATCATCTCGCCGAGCGAGTTCATCGGTTCCATCATGGAACTGTGCCAGGGACGACGTGGCGAACTCGGCGGCATGGATTACCTGTCCGAGACCCGCGTCGAGCTGCGCTACACGATTCCGATGGCCGAGATCATCTTCGACTTCTTCGACATCCTGAAGTCGCGGACACGCGGATACGCCAGCCTCGACTACGAGGAGATCGGCGAGCAGAGCGGAGCGCTCGTGAAGGTCGACATCCTGCTGCAGGGTGAGGCCGTCGACGCGTTCTCGGCGATCGTGCACAAGGACGCTGCTGCTGCCTACGGCAACAAGATGACGACCAAGCTCAAGGAACTGATTCCGCGTCAGCAGTTCGAGGTGCCGATCCAGGCCGCCATCGGATCTCGCATCATCGCCCGCGAGAACATCCGCGCGATCCGCAAGGACGTTCTGGCCAAGTGCTACGGCGGCGACATCAGCCGTAAGCGCAAGCTGCTCGAGAAGCAGAAAGAGGGTAAGAAGCGGATGAAGACGATCGGTCGCGTCGAGGTGCCGCAGGAAGCCTTCGTCGCCGCGTTGTCCTCGGAATCGTCCTCGGACAAGCCGAAGAAGTAGGGCAGCAGTTCCGGGTCGCAGGAATTGACCTCACACCCTTTCTACCGACTGCGCGCCCCCGCTCGCCACAGAACAGGGGCGCGCAGTTGTCAGTAGGGTCGCGCGGTCCCACCGAACCCTGTCGGAAATGGCGGGCGAGTACATTTCGAACCTGTGACGACGCCGATTCTGAAGCAGCTGCGTGTTCCCGTTGTCGGTGCGCCGATGGCAGGTGGTCCTAGTACTCCTGAACTCGCCCGTGCGGTGTCGGAGGCAGGTGGACTCGGCATGATTGCCGGTGCGCTGTTGACGCCCGAAGCCTTTGCGGCGCAGATCGATTCGATGCGCGGTCTGCTGTTCGGTGTCAATCTCTTCCTGCCGGAGGAGCCATCGGGTGCGGATGTGGAGTCCTATGCCGAGCACCTGGCACCCTGGTTCGAGCGTTTCGACGCAGAGCCGGGAGAGTTGATTCGACGTGACGACTTCTACGCCGAGAAGTTCGCCTGGCTGCTGGCGCACCCGGTACCGCTGGTGTCGAGTACGTTCGCGACGTTCGACGCGGACGAGGTCGCCCAGTTGCACGCCGTGGGAACCGAGGTGTGGGCCACCGTCGCCACCGCGTCGGACGCATCGGTGGCCACCGCCAACGGGGTTGACGCGCTGGTGGTGCAGGGACCCGAAGCGGGCGGTCATCGAGGTACCTTCGACGGCTCGGCCCCGGACGAGCCTCTGACCGAACTGCTGATCGCAGTGCGTGAGATATCCGATCTACCGCGGATCGCCGCGGGCGGACTGATGGATGGCAACGACATTGCGCCACTGCTGGATTCGGGTGCCGCGCATGCCGCGCAGCTCGGTACGGCGTTTCTGAACACGCCGGAAGCCGGGACCAAGCCCGTGCACCGAGAGCAACTGACCGTCGCTCCCGACACCGCGGTGACGAAGGCGTTCTCCGGTCGCCCTGCACGGGGGCTGGTCAACGAGTTCATGCGTGAGAACTCCGACGCAGCACCGTTGGCGTATCCCGATCTGCACTACCTGACGGCACCGATGCGCGCCAAGGCCGCAGCGGCAGGGGATCCGTCGGGACTGTCGATGTGGGCCGGCACCGGTTTTCGCCGTGCACAGGCGGCACCCGCAGCCGAGTTGATCGCCGAATGGGCGAAGCAACTCGGCCGCTGAGCCCGCACTCTCAGGGGTTGGCGTGGGCAGGCTGGAAGTGCCCCGACACCTGGGCTTCCTCGGCGCGGATGACGTGCACCACCGCGTTGATGAGTGCGAGGTGCGTGAAAGCCTGCGGGAAGTTGCCGAGGTGACGGCCGGTGCGGTGGTCGATCTCCTCGGCGTAGAGCTTGAGCGGGCTCGCGTACCCCAACAGACGCTCGCAGAGATGCTTGGCGCGCGGGAGTTCGCCGATCTCGACCAGCGCCGATACGAGCCAGAAGGAGCAGATCGTGAATGTCCCTTCCTCGCCCGCCAGACCGTCGTCGGTGGTATCGGTTCGGTAGCGCAGGACCAGGCCGTCCTCGGTCAGCTCGTCGGCGATGGCCAGCACCGTCGCACGGATGCGTTCGTCCTCGGCAGGCAGGAATCGAAGCAGCGGTGCGAGCAGCAGTGACGCATCGAGCGACGGGTCACCGTAGCGCTGAGTGAGGACACCCCGAGAATCGGTGCCGTTCTCGAGAATGTCCGCCTTGATCTCGTCGGCGATCTCGTTCCACTTGGCCGAGTACTCCTTCTCGCCGTGGATGTCGGCGAGCTTGGCACCGCGGTCGAGCGCGACCCAACACATGAGCTTCGAGGAGGTGAAGTGCTGCGGTTCACCGCGCACCTCCCAGATGCCGCGATCGGGCTTGCGCCAATTGGCGATCGCCTCCTCCACCTGTCGCTTGAGCAGGGGCCACAGGAATTCGGGGACGTGCTCGCGCGACTTGACATGCAGATACACCGAGTCGAGCATCGTGCCCCAGATGTCGTGCTGCTCTTGGTCGTAGGCTCCGTTGCCGATACGCACCGGACGTGCGCCGTCGTATCCGGACAGGTGTGGCAGCTCGCTCTCGTCGAGCGTCTTCTCGCCGCCGATGCCGTACATGACCTGTAGCGGATTGACCTCGCCGTTGGCAGTGGTCGCCACATCGGACATGAACGCGAAGAAGTCGTTGGCCTCACGGTCGAGTCCGAGTGTGTAGAGGCCCCACAGTGCGAACGTCGAGTCTCGTACCCACGTGTAGCGGTAGTCCCAGTTACGTTCTCCACCAGGAGTTTCCGGAAGCGATGTTGTCGACGCCGCCAGCAGTGCACCGGTGGGGGCGTAGGTCAGACCCTTGAGTGTCAGGGCGCTGCGCTGCAGGTAGCCCCGCCACGGGTGATCGGGGAACCGGCCGATCGTGATCCACTGCCGCCAGCACTCGGACGTGCGCCACATCTTGTCCGCGGCTTCCTCGAAGGTCTGCGGCGCAGGCAGATCCGACCACGACAGCGCGACGAACACGTTGTCGCCCTCCGTCATTCGGGTGCGGGCGCGGGCTTCACGTCCTTCGATGCCGATGCGGAGGTTGGTGGTCAGCTTCAACGTGGGCTGATCTCCGCCCGCACTGGCCTCGCAGGTTGCGGTGGTTTCCTCGTACACCTTGCCGGTGTACTCCCACTTCGCCGGCGCGCGGTGGTAGTCGAAGGCCGGCTCGCAGCTCATCTCGAGTTCGACCGTGCCGCTGACGCACTTGATGGTGCGCAGCAGGATGTGTTCGGCGTCCCAGTCGCTCGGTGCGCGCTTGTGGGTGCGAGAGCGCTGATCGGTGTTGTGCCACGGTCCCATGACGAGTGCGTCGCGGACCACGAGCCAACCGGTTTCGGTCTGCCACGTCGTTTCGACGATCAGTCCACCGGGCAGATACCGCCGTGCCGCCGGCACCGATTGACCGTACGGGCCGACACGGAAATGGCCCGCGCTGCGATCGAGAACCGCTCCGAAGATGCTGGGGGAGTCCGGACGAGGCACGCACATCCACTCGACCGATCCGTTCCGAGCGATCAGGCAGGTCGTCTCGCAGTCCGAGAGGAAGGCGTAGTCGTCGATCGGCGGAAAGGCACTTCGATAGGACGTCAGGGTGGACACCGGTGCGTCGGTACTGCCCAACGCTCCCTGAACCTCGACCCCGCCCAAACCTGGATGCCCCGACCCCATGGCGGGCTCGTCGGCCACCGGGGGCACTGGCGAAACATCTTCGTATGCCGTCATGGCGTAATCATCGACCGATCCACGGCACGCGTCCACTGCTGGTCGTCGATCGGCGTGGCGTGAGAGCGGAACGAGCTGGTTTAAGCTGCGAGGGTGGAATCGATCGCACGCTGGTGGGACGGCGTCGAACTGTGGGTGACGGGTTTGCCGTTCGTGCCACAGTCGGTAGTCGTGCTGCTGGTCATCGTGCCTACCGCGTTCCTGCTGGCACGTGTCTTCGATCGCGTGCTGGCGGTAGTTCTGCACTTGCTCGGGCGTGATGCCCGGGCTGCTCGCGACGCGGAGCCCTCGGGTGCGGCCACCACTACGACGAAGGATGGACAGTAATGCCACGGTCTCGGGTCACGCTGGCGCTCATCGCGCTGCTGGTGCTGGTTGTCATCGCCTGGTTGCTCACTCGATAGCCGATTAGAGTCGGTCCGGAACCTCTGCTAGATTTCTGACCGTGTCTTCTGCCGCCGAGTACCGCGTCCGCCATCAGTTGGCGTTGATTGCTGTCGGCATGCTGGCAGTCGCCGATATCGACTGTTGTTGATTCTTTCCTTCGTCGAATCGGTTCCGTCGATCCGTTGCCCACGCGCCTACATCTCGCGGTCGGGCGGTTCACGACGTACTTTCTGCCACTCACGGTGATCTCGCGATGACACGCGGCCACGGTGGTGCTCCGGTTCGACCTCGGGAATGTCGACTCTGCCCAGCTCGCACTCACTGCACACCATCATGAAAGGCCTTTTCTCGATGAGGCATAACTCTCGCTACCTGCTGACCACGTTCGCGGCCGTGGGAACCCTTCTACTGACTGCCTGCGGCGGTGGATCGAGTGACGTCGTCGGCGGTGAG
This sequence comes from Rhodococcus sp. 14-2483-1-2, assembly GCF_002259405.1. Lineage (GTDB taxonomy): Bacteria > Actinomycetota > Actinomycetes > Mycobacteriales > Mycobacteriaceae > Rhodococcoides. Next base: position 239,773 of record NZ_NPFW01000021.1, read on the forward strand.
CCGGACACCGCGAGCGGCCCCGCACTGACCCTCGTGGGTTATGCAGTCCCCAAGAATGGTTGGGACGCAATCGGTCCGGCCTTCGCGGCAACCGAGGACGGCGACGGTACGGCGATCAACGCGGACTACGGCGCATCGGGCAATCAGTCGCGCAAGGTGGCCGACGGCGCACCCGCCGATATCGTCAACTTCTCGGTCGAACCCGACATCACCCGTCTGGTGCAGGCAGGCAAGGTCGACGAGGACTGGAATCAGAATGCTTACGGCGGCGTGCCGTTCGGCTCCGTGGTGACCATCGTCGTACGCGAGGGCAACCCCAAGAACATCCGTACCTGGGACGATCTGGTAAAGCCCGACGTTCAGGTCATCAGCCCCAGCCCGCTCAGCTCGGGCTCTGCCAAGTGGAACCTGCTCGCTCCCTACGCGGCGAAGAGCAACGGCGGCCAGGACAAGCAGGCCGGTCTCGACTTCGTGCGCACACTCGTCGCCGATCACTTCCCGGTTCAGCCCGAATCCGGCCGCGCCGCAACCGAAGCCTTCCTGCAGGGCCAGGGTGATGCGTTGCTCAGCTACGAGAACGAAGCACTCCTGATCGAGGAACAGGGACAGAACGTGGAGCACGTCGACGTTCCCGTGACATTCCGCATCGACAATCCCGTGGCCGTGATCAACGACAGCGCCAATCTCGATCGCGCCAATGCTCTGAACGATTTCATCTACACCGACGAGGGCCAGAAGATCTGGGCGGAGGCCGGTTTCCGACCGACGAACCCCGACATCGCGTCGGAGTACTCCGACAAGTTCTTCACCCCCGAAAAGCTGTACACCATCGATGATCTCGGTGGCTGGACCCAGGTGGACGCAGATCTGTTCGGCGACAACGGTGCGATCACGACGATCTATCAGGAAAGTACTCGGTAGAGATCGATGTCATCTTCGACCACCGAAGCCGCAGCTGCGGCTTCGACCCTCTCGCCCGGCACGAGACCACGGTTTCGTGCCGGGCGGGAAGGCCGAAAGTTCAGGGGTCCGGGATCGGTCGGTCCACTCGGCCTCGGCGTCGCAGTGTTGTGGCTCAGCGTCATCGTGCTGCTTCCGTTGGCGGCGTTGACGGTTCAGTCGTTCGACGACGGCTTGACCGGTTTCTGGAACGCGGTCACCGAGCAACGCGCCTTGGCCACGTTCAAGGTGACGCTTCAGGTGTCGGTGGCCGCGGCCGTGGTCAACCTGTTTCTCGGAACCCTCATCGCCTGGGTACTGGTGCGGGACGAGTTCCCGGGCAAGCGTTTCGTCAATGCCCTGATCGATCTGCCGTTCGCGTTGCCGACCATCGTGGCCAGCCTGGTTCTGCTGTCGCTGTACGGTCCTGCGAGCCCGATCGGGTTGGTGTTCAACGCAACCAAGCCCGCGGTGATCGTCGCGCTGCTGTTCGTCACATTGCCGTTCGTGGTACGAGCGGTGCAACCGGTGCTGATCGAACTCGACAAGGATGTCGAGGAGGCCGCGGCCTCGCTCGGCGCGAACAACTGGACCATCTTCCGCCGCATCGTCCTGCCGGTACTGCTGCCGGCGATCCTCAGCGGCGGCGGCCTCGCCTTCGCGCGCGCCATCGGCGAATTCGGGTCGGTGGTGCTCATCGGCGGGAACATCCCCAACGACACGCAGGTGGCGTCCCAGTACATCCGTGAGCTCATCGAGTACGACCGCCCCACCGACGCGGCCGCGATCTCCGTTGTGCTGCTGGCGATCGCGTTCGCAGTGCTGTTCGTCCTTCGCGTGGTGGGCAATCGCCTGGCCCGACGTGAGGAGCAGATCTCGTGAAAATCGGTCTGCCGATCAAACTGACGCTCCGCACCGTAGCTCTGCTGTACCTCGCCGTTCTGGTGCTCTTTCCCCTCGGCACCATCCTGTTCCGCACCTTCGAGGACGGCGTCGTCACGTTCTGGGAGCAGATCACCACGCCGGCCGCGCAGTCGGCGTTGCAGCTGTCGTTGTTGATCGTCGCCATAGTTGTTCCGATCAACATCGTGTTCGGTGTGGTCACCGCCCTGGCGCTCGTGCGAGGACGGTTCCGTGGCAAGGGTGTCCTGGAAGCCATCGTCGATCTGCCGTTCGCGGTGTCGCCCATCATCACCGGCGTTGCGCTGATCCTGCTGTGGGGTGCCAACGGCTGGTTCGGTGGCGTCGAAAGCCTCGGCTTCAAGGTCATCTTTGCGCTTCCCGGCATGGTCATCGCCACGATCTTCGTCACGCTGCCGTTCGTCGTGCGCGAGGTCGAACCCGTGCTGTACGAAATCGGTGAGGAGCAGGAGGAGGCCGCCTCGACGCTCGGTGCGTCGTCGTGGCAGACGTTCTGGCGCATCACTCTTCCGGCGATCCGGTGGGGACTGACCTACGGCGTCGTACTCACCGTCGCGCGCTCGCTCGGCGAGTTCGGTGCCGTCATCATGGTCTCGACCAACCTGCCGGGCATCTCCCAAACACTGACGCTGCTGGTCAACTCACGATACGAGGACTTCAATCAACAGGGCGCGTACGCCGCGTCCACATTGCTCATGGCGATCGCCGTCATCGTGCTGCTGTTGATGACTGCCCTCGACAAGAAGAGGACGAAACAATGACCGAGACATCCCCCGAGATCGAGATCTCCGTCGTTGGCGGCAACAAGCACTACGGCGACTTCGCCGCGCTCGACAATGTCAGCATCGACATTCCCAAGGGGTCGCTGACGGCACTGCTCGGCCCCAGTGGCTCGGGTAAGTCGACGCTGCTGCGCTCCATCGCCGGGCTCGAGCAACTCGACTCCGGTCGGGTGGTGCTCGCAGGCCAGGATGTGACGTGGGTGAGCCCGCAGCGCCGCGAGATCGGATTCGTCTTCCAGCACTACGCGGCGTTCAAACACCTCACGGTGCGAGACAACGTCGCGTTCGGCCTGCAGATTCGCAAGCGGCCCAAGGCCGAGATCGCCAAGAAGGTCGACGAGTTGCTCGAGATCGTCGGGCTGGCCGGTTTCCAGAGCCGCTACCCGGCGCAGCTGTCCGGTGGACAGCGCCAGCGCATGGCGTTGGCTCGCGCTCTCGCCGTCGACCCGCAGGTGCTGCTGCTCGACGAGCCCTTCGGCGCGCTCGACGCCAAGGTGCGCGCCGATCTCCGTACGTGGCTGCGTCGACTGCACGACGAGGTGCACGTCACCACCGTGCTGGTGACCCACGATCAGGAGGAGGCGCTCGACGTCGCCGATCGGATCGCGGTGCTCAACAAGGGTCGCATCGAGCAGGTGGGCAGCCCGGAAGATCTTTACGATCGCCCGGCCAACAACTTCGTGATGTCGTTCCTCGGTCAGGTCGCCAAGCTGAACGGACTGCTCGTGCGACCGCACGACATTCGCGTCGGACGCGACCCGTCGTTGGCGCAGGCCCAGGCCAGCGGGACGGCCGAATCGGCCGGTGTCACGCGTGCCGTCGTCGAGCGGGTGGTGCACCTCGGCTTCGAGGTGAAGGTCGAATTGAAGAACGCGGCCACCGGTGAACTGTTCGCGGCCCAGATCACCCGCGGTGACAGTGAGGCTCTCGGTCTTCGCGAGGGCGAGACGGTGTACGCGCGAGCGACTCGGGTGCCGAAGATTGCAGACGCTAGCGGTGCAGACGCGATCGACGGTGCACCGGTTCGCTGAACGGGTGCGGTCGAGCGTTCGGCTCCGGTGTCGCAACGGCTCGTGCCGCAGGAGTGGAGCCTGCGGAACGACCCATCGAGACTGCGGAGTCGTAGCGCCGCGACACCAGTTCTGCCAGCGCCGGATGGGCTCCGATCACTTCGGCATGCACCACATTCGGTAGGCCTGCCACAGACTCTTCGATCCTGTCGGTGAGCAGCCCCGGGGCCAGGAACCAGGGTGCAACGACGATGCGGTCGGCTCCCAGTGTGCGCAGCTGTGTGATCGCATCGGTGGCGGACGGGGAGACCGATGTCGCGAAGCAGGTCACAGCTCCGGCCCAGTCTGTTCCGGCGAGCACTTTCTGCGCGATGACTCGGGTGCGCTGATTCGCCGGTGCCACCGATGAGCCGACAGCTGCCAGGGCGATTCCGACCGTCGAATCGGATGCTGCGACACCGGTATCGGCGATACGGTCACGGACTGCCTCGATGAGGAGTCGGTCGTCTCCCAGAACGTCGGCCTGCGTTATCGAGACGTGCGGGTGTCGCGTTCTCGCCGCTTGTAAGAGCTCGGGCAGATCGACTTTCGCATGAAAAGCCCTGCCCAGCAACATCGGAACGGCGACTATGCGTCCGTGTCCGGCATCGGCCAGGTCGTCGACCACCTGATCGACGCCGGGCTCGGAGAGATCGAGAAATGCGACGCGGACGTCCAGATCCGGTCGCCGTCGACGCAGGGCGTCGACGGCGCGGTGAATCGTGGCGCTCGAGCGCGGGTCACGGCTGCCGTGGGCAACCGCGATCAGTGCGCTCACGCCGGAACTGCCGACCCCAGCTCGACGGCAGCCAGAGCGTTGCCCACGAGCCCGGCAGCCAACGTGTTGCCACCGGCCGGATCGATCAGCAGGAAGCTGCCCGTGTGCCGGTTGACGGCGTAGTCGTCTGCCACGATGGGCTCGGCGACGCGCACCGAGATTCGACCGATTTCGTTGAGCTCCAACGACTCCGGGCCTTCTTGTGCGGTGAGCTCCTGCTCGTCGAAGCGCTCGATCAGCGTCCCGACGATGGCCTGGGTGGTGCGAGTGCCGTGCTTGAGCAACAGGCGAGCGCCCGGGCGAAGCGGCTTCTCGGCGAGCCAGCACACCGTGGCCTCGAAGTCGCCGATCGGCTCGGGTGCGTCCTGCGGTGAGGCGATGGTGTCGCCGCGCGAGACGTCGACATCGTCGGCGAGGACGAGGGTGACGCTGCGTCCGGCGTGAGCGGTACGCAATTCGCCGTCGGCGGTGTCGATGCGCTCGACTGTCGTTCGGGTGCCGGAGGGCAGGATGACGACCTCGTCGCCGACGTCGACGGAGCCCGCTGCGACCTGGCCGGCGTATCCGCGATAGTCCGGGAATTCCGCTGTGCGGGGCCGGATCACGTACTGCACGGGGAATCGCAGACCGACCCGGTGCGGTTCGGCGTCGACCGGGACCGACTCGAGGTGCTCGATGAGGGTCGGACCGTCGTAGTACGGGGTCTTCTCGGACTTCACCGCGACGTTGTCGCCGTGCAGTGCGGACACCGGGATCTCGATGACGTCCTCGCTGGACCAGCCGAGGGAGGAGGTCAGCGAGTTGAACTCGGCCGAGATCTCGGCGAACACCGTTGCGGGGTCCTCGACCAGATCGATCTTGTTGACCGCGAGCACCAGGCGCGGAACGCCGAGCAGAGCGAGAACCGCTGCGTGCCTGCGGGTCTGAGTGATGACACCCTTGCGGGCGTCGACCAGCAGGATGACCAGCTGAGCCGTCGACGCACCGGAGACGGTGTTGCGGGTGTACTGCACGTGGCCGGGGGTGTCGGCCAGTACGAACGAGCGGTGCGGCGTCGCGAAGTAGCGGTACGCGACGTCGATGGTGATGCCCTGTTCACGCTCGGCGCGTAGGCCGTCGACCAGCAGGGACAGATCCGGTGTCGCCAGTCCCTTGTCCACCGAAGCCCGAGTGACGGCATCGATCTGATCGGCCAGAACGGATTTGGTGTCGTACAACAGCCGACCGACGAGGGTCGACTTGCCGTCGTCGACGCTACCTGCGGTGGCGAGGCGAAGAAGCTGAGTTCCTGTGCTGCTCATCAGAAGTATCCTTCTCGTTTGCGATCTTCCATGGCAGCCTCGGAGACGCGGTCGTCGCCGCGGGTGGCTCCGCGTTCGGTCAGTCGAGATGCGGCTACCTCGGCGAGGATTGCTTGGTTGTCGGCGGCCTCGGACAGCACGGCACCGGTGGTGGATCCGTCGCCGACGGTGCGGTAGCGCACCGACAGGGTCTGCAGCTCTTCGTTCTCGGCCGGTCCGCCCCATACGCCGGGCGTCATCCACATGCCGTCGCGCTGGTAGACGGGGCGCTGGTGGGCGTAGTAGATGCTCGCCAGTTCCACGTCGTCACGGGCGATGTAGCGCCAGATGTCGAGTTCGGTGAAGTTGCTGAGCGGGAACACCCGCACCTGCTCGCCGGGGGAATGCTTGCCGTTGTACAGGTTCCACAGTTCGGGGCGCTGCTTCTTGGGCTCCCACTGGCCGAACGCGTTGCGCAGCGAGAAGATTCGCTCTTTCGCTCGGGCTCGTTCCTCGTCGCGTCGGGCACCGCCGAAGACGGCGTCGAACCGATTCTCGGAGATCGCGTCGAGGAGGGGAACGGTCTGCAGCGGGTTGCGGATGCCGTCGGGGCGCTCGGTGAGGCGTCCGTCGGCGAGGTACTCCTCGACGCTGGCCACGTGCAGGCGCAGGTTGTACTTGGCGACGACGTGGTCGCGGAAGTCCAGCACCTCCTGCAGGTTGTGGCCGGTGTCGACGTGGAGCAGAGCGAACGGCAGGGGAGCGGGCCAGAACGCCTTGATCGCCAGGTGCAGCAGGACTGTCGAGTCCTTGCCGCCGGAGAACAGGATGACGGGGCGCTCGAACTCGCCCGCCACCTCGCGGAAGATGTGGATGGCCTCGGATTCGAGTGCGTCGAGCGTGTCGAACCGATCTGCGTCGAGATGGGTTCGACCGACGGTGGCCGAGGTGAGGTCGAGTGTCATGAGGCGTGCAACCCACATTCGGTCTTGGCCTTGCCGGCCCAACGACCGCTACGCGGGTCGGCTCCGGGGGCAGGTTTGACGGTGCACGGTGCGCACCCGATGGATGGATAGCCTTCGTCGACGAGGGGATTGACCAGAATCGAATGTTCGTCGATGTAGGCCTGCATCTCCTCGTCGGACCACGGTGCGATCGGGTTGATCTTGACCAGGCCGAAGGCGTCGTCGAACGAAATGAGCGGGGCGTTGGCACGGGTGGGCGCTTCGACCCGCCGGATGCCGGTGACCCAGGCGCTGTAGTTCGCCAGTTCCTTCTTCAGAGGGGCGACCTTGCGCATCGCGCAGCACCGGTTGGGCTCGCGGGCGAACAGGTCCTTGCCCTCGATCGAATCCTGTTCCGCAACAGTCTTCTCGGCGCGGGCGTTGACGACGTGCACGCCGTAGACCGCCTCGACGGCGTCGCGCGTCCCGATGGTCTCGGCGAAGTGGTAGCCGGTGTCGAGGAACAACACGTCCACGCCCGGATGGACCTGTGCAGCGAGGTGAACGAGAACCCCGTCCTGCATGTTGGAGGCAACGATGAAGTCGTTACCGAAGTTGTCCTCGGTCCACTGCAGCAGCTCCAGTGGGCTCGCCCCGTCGAGGTCGCGGGCACCGCGCTCGGCGATGTCCTTCAATTCCTCCACCGTCAAATTCAGCCTGGTACTCATCGCAAATCCGCCTCGTCTGCTCGTACGGCCCACTGAGCGAACCGTTCGCCGTCCTCGCGGTGCTTGTCGAAATTGCGCACCACTCTGTCGATGTAATCTCCCAGCTCGGAGCTGTTGACCTTGTGCTGGCGCAACTTTCGGCCGAACGCACTGTCGAGTCCGAGGCTGCCTCCGAGATGAACCTGGAAACCCTCGATCTGATTCCCGGCTCCGTCGTCGACCAGAAGTCCCTTGAACCCGATGTCGGCGATCTGCGACCGCGCGCAGGAGTTGGGGCAGCCGTTGATGTTGATCGTGATCGGCACGTCGAGCTTGCTGTTGATGTCGGCCAGGCGCTCTTCGAGCTCCGGTACGAGAACCTGTGAACGCTTGCGGGTTTCGGCGAACGAGAGCTTGCAGAACTCGATGCCGCTGCACGCCATCAGATTCTTGCGCCAGTGCGAGGGCCGGGCAGGGAGGCCCAACGCGTCGAGATCGGAGATCAGCTGCTCGAGCGTCTCGTCCGGAACATCGAGGACGATCAGCTTCTGGTACGGCGTGAATCGCACGCGATCGGACCCGGCCTTCTCGGCGGCGTCGGCGACGGCGGCGAGGATGGTGCCGGAGACGCGGCCCGCGATGGGGGCAACACCGACGGCGTTGAGGCCGTTCTTGAGCTTCTGGATACCGACGTGATCGCGGGGCCGAGCGGGCTTCTCGGGAGCCGGGCCGTCGATGAGCTTGCGGTGCAGGTACTCGTCCTCGAGGACCTGACGGAACTTCTCGATGCCCCAGTCCTTGATGAGGAACTTCAGGCGCGCCTTGGTGCGCAGTCGGCGGTAGCCGTAGTCGCGGAAGATCGAGACAACGCCTTCCCACACGTCGGGAACGTCCTCGAGCGGAACCCAGACGCCGACTCGCTGCGCGAGCATGGGGTTGGTGGACAGGCCGCCGCCGACCCACAGGTCGAGTCCGGGCCCGTGCTCGGGATGCACGACGCCGACGAATGCGCAGTCGTTGATCTCGTGCACCACGTCCTGCAGGCCCGAGATCGCCGTCTTGAACTTGCGCGGCAGGTTGGAGTACTCCGGCTTGCCGATGTAGCGCTCGACGATCTCGTCGATGGCGGAGGTGGGGTCGAGGATCTCGTCGACGGCCTCGCCCGCGAGCGGGGAACCGAGCACCACGCGTGGGCAGTCGCCGCACGCCTCGGTGGTCTTCAGGCCGACCGCTTCGATCCGACGCCAGATCTCGGGAACGTTCTCGACCTCGACCCAGTGGAATTGAACGTTCTCGCGGTCGGACAGATCGGCGGTGTCGCGACCGAACTCCTGGGAGATGCCGGCGAGGACACGCAGCTGCTCCAGGTTCAACGCGCCCGCGTCGCAGCGGATACGCATCATGAAGTACTTGGCCTCGAGCAGGTCGATGTTGTCGTCACCGGTGAAGGTGCCGTCGTATCCCTGCTCGCGCTGGGTGTAGAGGCCCCACCAGCGGAAGCGGCCGCGAAGGTCGCCCTTGTCGATGCTGTCGAAACCCTGCTTGGAATAGATGTTCTCGATGCGGGCACGCACGTTGAGCGGGTTGTCGTCCTTCTTGGACTGCTCGTTGGCGTTCAGTGGCTCCCGGTACCCCAGTGCCCACTGTCCCTCGGCTCGACGCTTGGTCGGCCGCGGCGTGCGCTCCCGTGGTGTGACGGAGGCAGCGTCGGTGGTCGCGTCGCTGGTCGACGACATGCATTGCTCCTGCATCTTTGTGCTGGCCGGTACCCGGGACGAGGGCGCAGGCAATTGCGCTTTCGACGACAGTGGGAAACCGGTGGATCGAATGGACGTGCTCGAAGGAGGCTGGTCAGCAGCCGGTCGTGTGTCGACACGACGCGCTGCAGACACGGCCGAGATCGACATGGCGGCGCGCCACGAGTCGAATTCCTGAGTCGGTCACGGGTGCCATTGTGCCACGTCATCGGGGCGACGGACGACCGCGGCGGCTATTTACCCAAATTTCGGGGTAAATAGGCTGGCAGGGCTGTTGCAGTCACGATTGCGAACGGTGGGCTGGAGCGATCGTGAACTCTGGGACACTGGAGGGCGTGAATACCGTCGTACCCGCCCCGTCCACCTTCGAGCTGCCGGTCGAGGCATTCGACGGGGTGGGGGATCGCGCGTTCGGGATCTACGTGCACGTTCCGTTCTGCGCCACGCGGTGTGGGTACTGCGACTTCAACACCTACACGGCGGGAGAGCTGGGCTCATCGGCGTCGCCGCAGTCCTGGTTGGAGGGCTTGCGACGTGAGTTGGACACCGCGGCGGGTCTGATCCAGGCCGGCACGGGGCGCGTCCCGACCGCCGACACCGTCTTCGTCGGCGGTGGCACGCCGTCACTGCTCGGGGGCGACGGTCTGGCCGACGTCCTGGGTGCGGTCAGGTCCAGTTTCGGTCTGACCGACGGCGGCGAGGTCACCACGGAATCCAACCCGGAATCGACGTCGCCGGAATTCTTCGACCGGCTCCGCGACTCGGGCTTCACCCGCATCTCGCTCGGAATGCAGTCCGCCGCACCGCATGTGCTCGCCGTGCTCGATCGCACACATACGCCGGGTCGCGCGGTCGCCGCGGCCAAGGAAGCACGAGCGGCGGGATTCGAGCACGTCAATCTCGACCTCATCTACGGCACGCCCGGTGAGCGAGACGGCGATCTGGATCAATCCCTCGCCGCGGTTCTCGAGGCTGGCGTCGACCATGTCTCGGCGTACGCACTGATCGTCGAGGACGGCACAGCCATGGCTCGTAAGGTTCGCCGCGGTGAGCTGCCTGCACCCGACGACGACGTGCTGGCATCCAGGTACGAGCGCATCGACACGGCGTTGAACGCTGCAGGCCTGTCCTGGTACGAGGTGTCGAACTGGGCCACCGACGCCGACGCGCAGTGCCGCCACAACATCGGCTACTGGGACGGCGGCGACTGGTGGGGCGCCGGGCCCGGCGCACACAGTCACATCGGCGGCACCCGGTTCTGGAACGTCAAACACCCGGCGGCATACGCCGATCGCCTGGCCACCGGGGTTCTGCCGGTGCACGGCAGCGAGTTACTCAGCGCCGAGGATCGACACCTCGAGGAACTGATGTTGACCGTCCGACTCCGAACGGGAGTGCCGATGAGTGTGCTCGGGCCCGCCGAGCGCGCCGCTGCCGAACAGACGGTCGCGGACGGGTTGATGGCGGCGCAGGGTGATCGTCTCGTACTGACCGACCGGGGGCGTTTGCTCGCCGACGCGGTGGTGCGCACTATCGCAGCCGCCTGAACAGTCTGTTTCAGGCGCTCAGTGCGTCGTAGTCGAACACCCTGGCGTGCAACACAGTTCGATTTCGCAGGGCCGCACGCACTGCGCGATGCAAGCCGTCCTCGAGATAGATGACACCACGGAACTGGACCGCGTGGGGGAACAGATCGCCGTAGAAGGTGGAGTCCTCGGACAGCAACCTGTCCAGCTCGAGCACCTTGGTGGTGGTGACTATCTCGTCCAGACGGAGCTGGCGCGGCGGGATTCTCGACCAGTCTCTGATGGACAGACCGTGCTCGGGGTACGGCTTTCCGTCACGAACACCTTTGAAGATCATCGCGAGCCTCGAGCCGCTGGACCGAATCGAAAGAACGTTTCCACTCGGACCACAGTAAGGCCTTGCACGAGCGTGCGTTCGCCGGCTACTAGACTCGAGCGACGATTGGAAACGAGAACGGAGGTGGGCACCGGATGTCGAGCACCGACGACAGGCGGTTCGAGGTTCTACGAGCGATCGTGGCGGACTACGTGTCCACCCAGGAACCCGTCGGTTCACGTGCCCTGGTCGAGCGCCACAACCTGGGAGTGTCCAGTGCAACGGTGCGTAACGACATGGCCGTGCTCGAGGCCGAGGGCTACATCGCCCAGCCGCACACCAGCTCCGGTCGGGTTCCGACCGACAAGGGCTATCGACAGTTCGTCGACCGAATAGCCGACGTCAAGCCGCTGTCGGCGGCCGAACGCCGTGCCATCCTGGAGTTCCTCGAGAACGGCGTCGACCTGGACGACGTGTTGCGACGCGGCGTCCGCTTGCTGGCTCAGTTGACCCGTCAGGTCGCCGTGGTGCAGTACCCCACGCTGTCGGCGTCCTCGGTTCGCCACCTGGAAGTGGTGGCGCTCACCCCGGCCCGGCTGCTGCTGGTGCTCATCACCGACTCCGGGCGAGTCGATCAGCGCATCGTCGAGCTCGGCGACGTGATCGACGACGAGAATCTGGCTCGGCTGCGGCGTCTTCTCGGCGGTGCGCTCGAAGGCAAGCGGCTGGCGGCGGCGTCGGCTGCGGTGGCCGAACTCGCGGAGAACGCTCCGCCCGCGCTGCGCGACGCGATGATTCGATCGGCAACGGTGCTGGTGGAATCACTCGTGGAGCATCCCGAGGAACGCCTGGTTCTCGGCGGAACGGCCAACCTGACGCGCAACGCCGCGGATTTCGCCGGCGACGCGGGGTTTCCCGGATCGCTCCGGGCGGTACTCGAGGCGCTGGAAGAGCAAGTGGTGGTCCTCAAGCTGCTCGCCGTGACGCAGGACACTCGCACCGTCACGGTGCGCATCGGCGAGGAGACGCAGGTCGAGGAGATGCGCGGGACATCGGTGATTTCCACCGGGTACGGGTCGGCTGGCATGGTCCTCGGAGGAATGGGTGTTCTCGGGCCGACCCGAATGGACTACCCAGGAACAATTGCGTCGGTTGCCGCGGTTGCCAGGTACATCGGCGAGGTCCTGGCCGAGCGCTGAGACGAGCGAGAACCGATCGAACGCAGGCGGCGGGGGCACGGGCGGCCGGCACACAGCTTCATCGAACGAGATTCATCTTCTAGGACGAAAGAGACGACGTGGCACGGGATTATTACGGGACTTTGGGCGTCGGCCAGCAGGCGACGGACCAGGAGATCAAGCGCGCCTACCGCAAGCTGGCGCGAGAACTGCACCCGGACGTCAACCCGGACGAGGCCGCGCAGGCTCGGTTCAAGGACATCTCCACCGCATACGAGGTGCTCTCCGATCCGGAGAAGCGTCGCATCGTCGACTTGGGCGGCGACCCGCTGCAGCAGGGCGGCGGAGGCGGCGGCGGGGGATTCGGTGGAGCCGGATTCGGCGGCGGCCTTGGAGATGTGTTCGAGGCGTTCTTCGGGGGCGGCGCGGGCGGATCCCAGCGCGGTCCGAAGGGGCGCGTCCAGCCGGGCGCGGATTCACTGCTGCGTACCAAGCTCACCCTCGACGAGTGCGCCACAGGCGTGACCAAGCACATCACCGTCGACACGGCGATTCTCTGCGACCTGTGCACGGGCTCGGGCACCAACGGCGATTCCAAGCCGGTTCGCTGCGAAACCTGCGGCGGTGCCGGTGAAGTGCAGTCGGTGCAACGCTCGTTCCTCGGCCAGGTCATGACCAGCCGCCCGTGCCCCACCTGCCGCGGCGCAGGCGAGACCATCCCCGACCCCTGCCGCAAGTGCGGCGGCGACGGTCGCGTCCGGTCGCGTCGCGACATCTCGGTCAAGGTGCCGGTCGGCGTGAGCAACGGCATGCGGATCCGGCTGGCCTCGCAGGGCGAGGTCGGTCCCGGCGGCGGTCCCGCTGGAGACCTGTACGTGGAGATCGTCGAACAGCAGCACGAGGTGTTCGTGCGCGACGGTGACGACCTGCACTGCACCGTCCGCGTCCCGATGGTCGACGCCGCGCTCGGTACCTCGGTCAACATCGACGCGATCATCGACGGACCCACCGAGATCTCGATCGAGCAAGGGACACAACCGAATTCGACGACGGTACTGCGCGGTCACGGTATGCCCAAGCTGCGCTCCGGCATTCGAGGCGATCTGCACGCGCACCTCGAGGTCATCGTGCCGACCAAGCTCGACAGCAAGCAGACCCATCTGCTCGAACAGCTCAGGTCGATGCGCGACCGCGACTCGGCGGAGGTCGTCACCACCGGTTCGGCACACAGCGGCGGGCTGTTCTCGCGGTTGCGGGAAGCATTCAGCGGTCGCTGATCGATGGCCCCCACGGTCTTCTACCTCTCGCCCCTGCCGAACGTCGGCGAGCTCGCGGTGCTCGACGGCAAGGAAGGGCACCACGCCGCGACGGTTCGACGCATCCGCGTCGGCGAGCGGGTGCTTCTCGGTGACGGAGCAGGCGGCTTGGCCGACGCGATCGTCGCCGCAGCGGAGAAGAACCGACTGGAACTGACCGTGCAGTCGCGCAGCGAGATGCCGCGTCCCACTCCGGTGGTGACGCTCGTACAGGCGCTGCCGAAGGCGGACCGATCGGAACTCGCCGTCGAGCTGGCCACCGAAGCGGGCGTCGACGCGGTCGTACCCTGGCAGTCCGCGCGATGCGTCGCACGGTGGGAAGGCCCGAAAGCGACCAAGGGCGTCGCCAAGTGGCGGAGCACCGCGGCGGAGGCAGCCAAGCAGTCGCGTCGGGCATTCGTCCCCGAGGTCTCCGAGTTGCACGATTCGCGGGAGGTCAGCGCCTTCGTGCGCGGCGTCGTGGAGCGCGGCGGAATCGTCGCCGTGTTGCACGAGGCGGCCACCTCGGCGTTCCGGGATCTGCCGTTCGACTCGGTGCCCGAGGTCGTGATCGTCGTCGGACCCGAGGGCGGGCTCGACGACAGGGAGGTCACCGCTCTGACCGAGGCGGGTGCGACGCCGGTGGTGCTGGGCCCGACGGTACTGCGCACCTCGACGGCAGGAGCTGTGGCTCTCGGCGCGCTGGGTGTCCTGACCTCGCGCTGGACCCAACTACCGCCCGACTTCCAGAACTCGTGAGCGCGCGGATCAAGATCGAGTACGGCGATCACCCGGAGCAGTTCGGCCACCTCTACCTGCCTGCCGAGCCGATGGATCACCGGACGCCGGTGGTCGTGGTGGTGCACGGTGGCTTCTGGAGCGGACAGTACGGGTCCACTCTGGGTACCCAGTTCGCCCGCGCAGTCGCCGGAGCCGGAGCGGTCGCGTGGAACATCGAGTACCGACGCGTCGGCGCAGGTGGGTACTGGCAGGAGATGCAGTCCGATGTGACCGCAGCACTCGACGTGGTCGCCGGGGAACTGCAGCACCATGCCCCGGTCGGGATCGACGACGTCCGCGTCATCGGCCACTCGGCAGGCGGACACCTGGCTGTGTGGCTCGGCGGCGAGACCGGCACGAAGGTCCGCCCGTCGCGCATCGTCTCGCAGGCCGGCGTGCTCGACCTGGAACCTCGCGGTGCGGCGGGACGCACCAACCCAGCAGTCGAGGCGCTGTTGCTGGCCCGGTACGAGGACGATCCCGACCTGTACCGGTCGGCCTCACCCGCGGCCCGCGCGCCCATCGGCATCCCGACGATCGCCCTGCACGGATCCGAGGACATCCAGGTACCCGCGGCGCAGAGCGAGCGGTACGTAGCGCTGGCGAGCGCTGCCGGGGACGACGCGCGACTGACGATCGTGCCGGGGGAGGACCACTTCGCTTTCCTGAATCCCGATTCGCGGTGTTGGGCGCTCTCGCTCGACGCGGTGATCGGTGCCACCAGCGAGTAATGGGAATGCGCATCGTTGCTGCGGCGTTAAACTCGATCCATACCAAGTGCGCGTCCGATTAGCCGACACCAGAGAGCAGGCCATAGCCACCACGTGAGTGAACACAGCGAATTTCCCGCCGAGCGTGACGTTCGGTCCACCTTGGAACTCGCCCCCGAAGCGGTGATGCCACTGCTGGGACAGTCCGACGAGAACCTGCGGGCGCTCGAACAGATGCTGACGGCAGATATCCACGTACGAGGAAACGCCGTGACGCTCACCGGAAAAGTGGCCGATGTGGCGCTGGCCGAACGGGTGATCTCCGAGTTGGCCGCGTTGGCCAAGCGCGCTCAGCCATTGACTCCCGATGCGGTGCGCCGATCGATCGCCATGCTCACCGAGGGCGTGTCGGATTCACCGGCCGAGGTGCTGAGCCTGGACATCCTCTCGCGCCGCGGCAAGACGATCCGCCCCAAGACGCTGAATCAGAAGCGGTACGTGGATGCGATCGACGCCAACACCATCGTGTTCGGAATCGGTCCCGCGGGTACCGGCAAGACGTACCTGGCCATGGCGAAAGCCGTGCAGGCACTGCAGACGAAGCAGGTCAGCCGCATCATCCTGACGCGTCCGGCAGTGGAGGCTGGGGAGCGGCTCGGCTTCCTTCCCGGAACGCTGCACGAGAAGATCGACCCGTACCTGCGTCCGTTGCACGATGCGTTGCACGACATGATGGACGACGAGGCGATCCCCAAGCTGATGCAGGCCGGGGTCATCGAAGTCGCCCCGCTCGCCTACATGCGCGGCCGCACGCTCAACGACGCATTCATCATTCTCGACGAGGCGCAGAACACCACCGCCGAGCAGATGAAGATGTTCCTGACCCGACTCGGATTCGGGTCGAAGATCGTCGTGACCGGCGACGTGACTCAGGTCGACCTTCCCGGTGGCGCGCGATCCGGGCTGCGTGCGGCGTCGGAGATCCTCACCGACGTCGACGACATCCATTTCGCGCAGCTCACCAGCAGCGACGTGGTGCGACACCGATTGGTCTCGGAGATCGTCGACGCGTACGAGCGGTTCGAGTCGACATCGGAAGGCGTCATTCCCAACAGGGCGCAACGCCGCACCGGTGGACCGCGTTCGGCGAGAAGATGATTCGGATGTACGAAAACGACAGGCAACGAGAGCGTGGGTAGTGGCTAGATGAGTATCGAAGTGTCCAACGAGTCGGGGATGGACATCTCCGAACCCGAGCTGGTCTCGGTCGCACGGTTCGCGATCGCCGGCATGGACGTGCATCCCGCCGCGGAACTGTCGATGGTGCTGGTGGATTCGGCAACGATGGCAGATCTGCACATGCGGTGGATGGATCTGCCAGGCCCCACCGACGTGATGTCGTTTCCGATGGACGAGCTCGAGCCGGGCGGTCGTCCCGACGCCCCCGAACCCGGACCGGCGATGCTCGGCGACATCGTGCTGTGCCCGTCGTTCGCCGCCGATCAGGCTGCTGCAGCTGGTCATTCGCTCGAGCACGAGCTGGCGTTGCTGACTGTGCACGGTGTACTGCACCTGCTCGGCTACGACCACGCCGAGCCGGACGAAGAGAAGGAAATGTTCGAGCTGCAGAACCGGCTGCTGGCCGAATGGTACGAAGACGCCAGGCGGGCAGAGCAGGCCGCCGAACAGGCCGCCCGCGATGCCCGGCTCCTCGGCAAGGCCGGTTTCGTCGACGGACTCGATCGATGACCTGCGTGGTCGAACAGCTGGAAGTGTGGGGTCGTAGCGCGTGAGCAGTGCTGTTGCGCTCATCGTGTTCGCAGTCCTTCTCGTGCCTCTCGGAGGCCTGTTCGCCGCCGTCGATTCCGCGCTGAACACGGTCTCGCGTGCGCGAATCGACGACATGGTCAAGGACGAGCGCCCCGGTGCCACCGGCCTCGTCGTCGTGGTCGGTGACCGCCCGCGATACGTCAACCTGATGGTGCTGCTGCGCATTCTGTGCGAAATCGGCGGCACCGTCTTGCTCGCGGGTGGCCTGACGCAGTTGATCGACTCCACCATGGCGTTGGTGATCACCGCGGTGGCCATGGTGTTGGTCAGTTACGTCGTGATCGGTGTCGGTCCGCGAACCCTCGGTCGGCAGAACGCGTACTCGATCGCGTTGGCGGCCGCGCTTCCGTTGCGTGCACTCGGGTGGCTCCTCGGACCGATCAGCAGACTCCTCATCCTGATCGGTAACGCGATCACCCCCGGTAAGGGATTTCGCAACGGCCCCTTCGCCTCCGAGATCGAGCTTCGAGAACTGGTGGACATGGCCCGCGAGCGCGGCGTCGTGGCCGACGACGAACGGCGGATGATCCAGTCGGTGTTCGAGCTGGGTGACACCTCGGCCCGTGAAGTCATGGTCCCGCGCCCCGAGATGGTGTGGATCGAGTCCGACAAATCAGCAGGACAGGCCACCTCGTTGGCCGTGCGCAGCGGACACTCCCGCATCCCGGTGATCGGCGAGAACGTGGACGACGTGGTGGGTGTCGTCTACCTCAAAGATCTTGTGCAGCAGACGTATTACTCCACCGACGGTGGCCGCGGAGTGCAGGTGTCCGAGCTGATGCGTCCGGCCGTATTCGTTCCCGACTCCAAGGCACTCGACAGTCTGCTCGCCGAGATGCAGCGCGATCGAAACCACATGGCCCTGCTCGTCGACGAGTACGGGGGCATCGCCGGGCTGGTGACCATCGAGGACGTGATCGAGGAAATCGTCGGCGAGATCGCCGACGAATACGATTCCGACGAGGTTGCGCCCATCGAGGAACTCGACGACGGACGCTATCGACTCTCCTCGCGGGTGCCGCTCGAGGACCTCGGCGAGATCTTCGGTATCGACATCGAATCGGAGGAAGTCGACACCGTCGGCGGACTCCTCGGCTACGAGCTCGGTCGAGTACCGTTGCCCGGTTCGCAAGTGATCACTCATGGCCTGCTGCTGCGCGGAGAAGGTGGAGCCGACCCCAAGGGCCGCGTCCGTATCGTCACGGTCCTGGTCGAGAAGCTCGAACCCGAAGAAGACTCCACCGAGGACGACGACTCGTCCGACGCCACTCGCCAACACTGAAATCTGGAGGTGCTCTTGTGTCCGAGCAGAACAACGGTGAGTTCCGATCCGGATTCGTCTGTTTCGTGGGCCGACCCAACACCGGCAAATCAACACTGACCAACGCGTTGGTGGGATCGAAGATCGCCATCACGTCCTCGCGTCCCCAGACGACGCGGCACACCATTCGCGGCATCGTGCACCGCGAGCACGCCCAGCTGATCCTGGTCGACACTCCCGGCCTGCACCGACCGAGAACGCTGCTGGGGCAACGTCTCAACGACCTCGTGCAGGACACCTACTCCGAGGTCGACGTCATCGGACTCTGCATCCCCGCGGACGAGAAGATCGGGCCCGGTGACCGATGGATTCTCGAACAGGTGCGGCACATCGCCCCCAAGACGACGCTCATCGGCATCGTGACCAAGATCGACAAGGTCAAGAAGGAACGCGTCGTACAGCAGCTGATGTCGCTGTCGAAGCTGCTCGGCGAGAATTCGCACGTCATTCCGGTGTCGGCCGAATCGGGCGAGCAGATCGAGAAGCTCGTCGATCTGCTGGCCTCCGAACTTCCACCGGGGCCGGCGTTCTACCCCGACGGTGAGCTGACCGACGAGCCCGAGGAAATCCTCATGGCCGAACTCATCCGTGAGGCCGCGCTCGAAGGTGTCCGCGACGAGCTGCCTCACTCGCTGGCCGTCGTCATCGACGAGGTCGTGCCCCGTGAAGGCCACGACAACATGCTCGACGTGCACGCGATCCTCTACGTCGAGCGATCGAGCCAGAAGGCGATCATCATCGGCAAGGGCGGTTCGCGACTCAAAGAGGTCGGCACGGCGTCGCGGCTGCAGATCGAGAAGATGCTCGGCACCAGGATCTACCTGGACCTGCACGTCAAGATAGCCAAGGACTGGCAGACCGATCCGAAGCAGATGGGCAAGCTCGGCTTCTGATCCAGTAGTGGGCTACGAGGTTTCGCTCACCTGGGTCCACCAGGGATCGGGGCGCTTGCGGTGCCACTGCAGCACGTTCTCGAGTTGAGCGGCGACCGATACCAGCAGCGGCTCGGAGGATTCGTGGCCCATCAACTGCAGGCCGATGGGTAGGCCGGCGGCGGTGAATCCTGCGGGCACGTTGACGCTCGGCCAGCCGAGCACGTTCCACGGCCAGGTGTACGGGCAGTGTTCGGTGATGACCCGATCGGTATCGGCGTTGGAGATGCCGTCGATGGCCTCGATCCGCGGCGGCGGAGTAGCCGTCGTCGGGGCGAGTACGACGTCGTACTCGTCGAAGAACCGGCCGACGCGGCGTCCGATGCGCGGTTCGGCCGCACGGGCTGCGCGCAACGGGGCTCCGGCGAGTGCCCGGCCGCTCTTGGCGTTGGCCCGGGTCCTCGGGTCGGCGAGAGACGGATCGGGAAGGCGGTCGAGCCAGGTCGCTACGCCTGCGAGCGAGCGCGGTAAGAAGTTGAGCCCCAACAACATTCCGTACGCCGGGTCGTCGACGACCACTCGGTGCCCGAGCAATCGCAGCACCGCTGCCATCTCGTACGCGGCAGCGGCGATCTCCGGGTCCAGTGGTGCGGGCGTCGGGATGAACGGCTTGCGCAGGCTGAGCGCTATCCGCAGCGAACCCGGATCGCGTCCGACGGCGTCGGAGACGGTCAGCGGAGCCGGACGATGCAGATCTCCGTTGTGACTGCCCGAGACCACATCGAGGAGCAGGGCTGCGTCGGCCACGGTACGTGCGAGCGGGCCGATGACGGTGATGCCGTTGAATGCCTCGGGCTCCGGCCACGACGAGATGCGTCCGCGTTGCGGCTTGATCCCCACCAGGTTCGTCCACGAGGCCGGAATCCGCACCGAGCCTGCACCGTCGGAACCCAGAGCGGCAGAGACCAATTCGGCAGCCACTGCTGCAGAGCTACCGCCCGAGGAGCCGCCGGGGGTGCGCTCGCGGTCCCACGGATTGCGGGTGTGCCCGAATGTACCGCCGGTGAACGGCCACTGGCCGAGTTCCGGGCTGTTGGTCTTTCCGACGATGACCGCTCCGGCAGCACGCAGTCTGCGCACCACCTCCGAATCCGAGGTTGCGGGTGGGAAGTCGCCCGCGCAACCGAAGGCGGTCGGTTCGCCCGTGACATCGACGTCGTCCTTGACGGCGATGGGAACGCCGAGCAGGGGAGCGGTGGTGCCGTCGGCGCGCAGGCGATCCGCTTCGGCTGCCTCGGCGAGAGCGGCGTCGCGGCGCACGATGCGGAACGCGTTGAGCGTGGGTTGACTCTTCTCGATGCGATCGAGTGATTCGGTGACCGCCTGTACCGACGTGATGTGACCCGACGCGAGAGCGGCAGCCTGGGCAACGAGAGTCGACCGATGAAAATCCACGCCTGCACAGTATCGACTCGTCTTCAGCGCGGGAAGCGGTCTTCGCCGCAGCCCACGTGGGACACTGGAGAGCGTGAGGCCATACCGTGACAACGCAGTCGTCCTGCGCCAGCACAAGCTGGGTGAGGCCGATCGCATCGTCACGTTGTTGACCAAGGAGAACGGGATCGTGCGCGCCGTCGCCAAAGGGGTACGCCGCACCAAATCCAAGTTCGGTGCCCGGCTGGAGCCGTTCGCGCACATCGACGTTCTGCTCTATCCAGGCCGCAACCTCGACATCGTCACCCAGGTGCACACGGTCGACGCGTTCGGCGGAGACATCGTCGCCGACTACGGTCGCTACACCACCGGTTGTGCCGTTCTCGAAACTGCCGAGCGGCTGGCAGGTGAGGAACATGCACCGGCGCAGCGACTGCATCAGCTGACCGTCGGTGCGCTTCGAGCACTTGCCCAGCACGTCCGCCCTCCCGAGCTGGTGCTCGACGCGTATCTGCTGCGAGCCATGGGCTTCGCCGGATGGGCACCCGCACTGACCGATTGCGCGCGCTGCGCCGCAGTCGGGCCACATCGCGCATTTCATGTCGCCGCAGGTGGAGCGGTGTGTGTGCACTGCCGTCCGCCGGGATCGGCGACGCCGTCGACCGGAGTCCTGGACCTGATGGTGGCGCTCGAACGTGGTGAGTGGGACTACACCGTCACCACCTCCGATACCGTCCGCAAGCAGGCCAGTGGCCTGGTGGCGGCGCATCTGCAGTGGCACCTCGAGCGTCAACTGCGCACGTTGCCGCTCATCGAACGCTCGCACCCGCATCAGGTGCCGCTGGCGCAACCTGACTCCGTGTTCGCCGACACCGTCGGGCAGGATGGGGACCGTGATTCGACGACGAGAGCCGCAACCCCGGCCTGACGAGCAGTCGGCAGTGCGACCGCCGGATCCGCACCCCTCGGGCGCTCGGCCACCGATCCTGCAGCCGGAATTGATTCCTCGCCATGTTGCGTTGGTGATGGACGGCAACGGTCGATGGGCACAGGATCGTGGTCTGCCGCGCACCGCGGGGCACGAGCAGGGTGAAGCGGTCCTCATGGACACCGTGTGCGGGTGCATCGAGATCGGGGTGCAGTGGTTGTCCGCGTACGCATTCTCGACGGAGAACTGGAAGCGCAGTCCCGACGAGGTCAAGTTCCTGATGGGCTTCAATCGTGACGTCATTCGTCGTCGACGCGACGAGATGAACGAGATGGGTGTCCGAGTTCGCTGGGCCGGCCGTCGACCGAGGTTGTGGGGCAGTGTCATCAAGGAACTCGAAGTTGCCGAGGAGTTGACGAAGCACAACACCGTGATGACGTTGACGATGTGCGTCAATTACGGTGGCCGAGCCGAGATTGCCGATGCCACAAGGGAAATCGCTCGACAGGTGGCCGCGGGCAAGCTGAACCCCGAGAAGATCACCGAGGCCACCGTCGCCAAGTACCTCGACGAAGCGGATATGCCCGACGTGGATCTGTTTCTGCGTCCGTCGGGGGAGCAGCGGACGTCGAACTTCTTGCTCTGGCAGTCGGCCTATGCGGAGTTCGTGTTCCAGAAGAAGCTCTTCCCGGATTTCGACCGTCGGGATCTGTGGGAGGCGTGTATCGAATACGCCTCGCGGGACCGACGATTCGGTGGAGTCAAATATGAGTGACATCGCGAACGGGGCGTCCGACGAGGGGCTTTCGTTGCAGGCCCGTGCCCAGTTGGCGCTCTCGCAGTTCGCGACGGTCACACTCGGTGACGAGGGTTCTCTCGGTTTCGACTACGCGGGCGCTCTGTGCTCGCTGCGTGCCGTTCGACTCTCGCCCGAACTCGAGGTGCTCTCGCTGACGGCTGTCCTGGCGTGGGACCGGCCGCTGAAGCCGGCTCTGCACAAGAAAGTTGCCGACCGCAATGCGGATTCGCAGTTCGGTGCGATCTCGGTCAACACCCATGACAAGCTCGCAGATGTGTTGTTGCGCTACACCTTTCCCGCGAGCGGCCTGGACGACGAGGCAATGTTGACGATGCTCATTCTGGTGCTCGCCGGAGTCGAGAAGGCCCGTGAGGGTCTACTGCCCTGATCCGTCAGCTAAGGTTTGCCTGTACTTACTTCCAGTAGAGGCGGATGCAAATGACTGTGCGGTGGACCCGAATGCTCACGGCTGTGGTGGCGGTGATCGCCCTCGGTGTGGCGGTGACGGCCTGTTCGACCGCCGACACCGGCGACACGGCAACGCAGTCGGCGGACGGTGCATTCCCGGTGGTCATCGATCACATCTACGGCAGCACGACCATTCCGGAGAAGCCCACTCGCATCGTCACGCTCGGGGTGTCCGACGCCGATGCCGTCATCGCGCTCGGCACCGTTCCCGTCGGCAACACCGGGTACACGTTCTACGAGACCGGACTGGGACCGTGGACCGACGAGTTGGTCGGTGACGCGCCGTTGACGCTGTTGGGCTCGGAGTCCGAGCCGAACTTCGAGCTGATCGCCTCTCTGGCACCGGATCTGATCACCGGACTCAATGCAGGTTTCGACGAGGCGACGTACGAAAGGCTCAGCGGCATCGCGCCGACTGTCGCCCGACCTGCAGGATCTGCCGCCTATGCCGTCGATCGTGAGGTGGCCACCGACACCATCGCGCGCGCGATGGGTGAACGCGACCGCGGCGAGGAGTTGAATGCGCAGACCACCGCTGCGCTCGAGCAGGTTCGAAGCGAACATCCCGAGTTCGCAGGCAAGACGGCAGCAGTGGTGCTTCCGTACGACGGCCAGTTCGGCGCATTTCTGCCCGGTGATGCCCGCGGTACATTCGTCACCTCGCTGGGCTTCGAGGTCCCGGAAGCGATCCGCGCCGAGGACGACGGCACCAACTTCTTCGTTCCGGTCGGGGCCGAGAACATCTCGATGCTCGACGCGGATCTGGTGCTCTACCTCGGTACCGGTGACGACATCGACGTGGTGGCCGAGAACCCGATATTCGGAACGCTCGACGCTGCACGGAATGACGCGATCGTTCCGTTGTCCACCGATCAGCGTGGAGCGATCACGTACAACTCGGTGCTGTCGATTCCGTTCGCCATCGACGCGTTGGTACCTCGCGTGGCAGAGGCCGTCGCCTGAGCAGATTCACCGAGCGGCAGCGCTGCACTGACTGCAGGTGCCGAAGATCTCGATCGTGTGGCTCACGTCGCCGAAGCCGTTGGACTCGGCGACGCTCTGCGACCACTTCTCGACGGTGGGGCCTTCGACCTCGACGGTGAAACCACACGAGCGGCACACCAGGTGATGGTGATGTCCGGACGAGCAGCGCCGGTAGACCGACTCGCCGTTGTCGGTGCGGAGTACGTCGACGGTCCCGGCGTCCGCCAAGGTCTGGAGTGTGCGATACACCGTGGTGAGGCCGATGCCCTTACCGCGCTTGCGCAATTCGTCGTGCAGATCCTGTGCGGATTTGAACTCTTCGATGGTGTCGAGCAGGTCCGAGATCGCGCTGCGCTGTTTGGTGGCTCGCACCCCGACGACGACCGGTCGTCTGGGGGTTGCGGTATCGGTGGACTTGTCGGTCACGGGTTCCGGCCTTCCTCGGCGTGGGCCACGGCGTCGACGACGATGTGGGAGAGGTGATCGTCGACCAGTCGGTACAGGACCTCACGGCCGTTGCGTTCTCCACGCACCACACCCGCTGCCTTGAGTACCCGAAGGTGCTGGCTGATCAACGGCTGAGTGACACCGAGGGCGACGACGAGTTCGTGGACGCATCGCTCGGACTCGCGCAGCTGCAGCACGATGGCGATGCGTACCGGAGCCGCGAGTGCTCGCAGGATGTCGCCCGCCGCAGTCAGTGTCTCCTTCGGCGGAATGTGAGCCGGGGGAGCGACGGCGAACGGATCGCCGGAGTGCAACGGATGCTCGGGGTCCTGCCTGTGGGTCGAACTTGCTTCCACTGTCGAGTCCGTGGACACGGTTGCGGCTCCTTCGGTCGCCGGCTCGTTGCCGGCGGACTCTCCCTGCACGATCGACGTCATGGCACCAGGTTAGTGCAGTAGTTGTTATTGCAAATCGTATTCATTGTGGTATGCACAGGTGCGCATGTCAACTTCCCGACTCGACCGCTGTTCGGATTCGATCGCCGAGCCAGATAGTCTGATCAGGGCGAAAACCGCCCACGTCACCTCTTACACGATGTAACCGAAGATGGAGAGCTCCGCCAGTGGCACCCAAGTCCAAAGTCGAAACCGTCGCCAACCTCGCCAAGCGCAGAGGCCTCGTCTACCCGTGCGGCGAGATCTACGGCGGTACCAAGTCGGCCTGGGATTACGGCCCGCTGGGCGTCGAGCTCAAGGAGAACATCAAGAAGCAGTGGTGGCGCAACATGATCACCAGCCGCGACGACACCGTCGGGCTGGATTCCTCGGTGATCCTGCCGCGTCAGGTGTGGGAGGCGTCGGGCCACGTCGAGACGTTCTCCGACCCGCTGGTGGAGTCGCTGCACACCCACAAGCGCTATCGCGCCGATCACCTCATCGAGGCCTACGAGGAGAAGCACGGCCACCCGCCGGAGAACGGCCTCGCCGACATTCGCGACCCCGAGACCGGTGAGCCCGGCTCCTGGACCGAACCGCGTGCATTCTCGGGACTGCTCAAGACCTTCCTCGGCCCGGTCGACAACGAAGAGGGCCTGCATTACCTGCGTCCCGAGACCGCACAGGGCATCTTCGTCAACTTCGCCAACGTGCTGACCACCTCACGCAAGAAGCCTCCGTTCGGTATCGGCCAGATCGGCAAGAGCTTCCGCAACGAGATCACTCCCGGCAACTTCATCTTCCGCACCCGTGAGTTCGAGCAGATGGAGATGGAGTTCTTCGTCAAGCCGGGCGAGGACGACGAGTGGCATCAGTACTGGATCGACTACCGCATGAAGTGGTACACCGATCTCGGTATCGATCCGGAAAACCTGCGGCTCTACGAGCACGCCAAGGAGAAGCTGTCGCACTACTCCAAGCGCACCGTGGACATCGAGTACAAGTTCGGCTTCCAGGGCAGTGCCTGGGGCGAACTCGAGGGCGTCGCGAACCGCACCGACTACGACCTCTCGGTGCACTCGAAGGCGTCGGGTCAGGACCTGAGCTACTACGAGCAGGCCACCGACACCCGCTACACCCCGTACGTCATCGAGCCGGCCGCAGGACTGACGCGTTCGCTGATGGCGTTCCTCGTCGACGCGTACACCGAGGACGAGGCCCCCAACGCCAAGGGCGGCGTCGACAAGCGTGTCGTACTCAAGCTCGACCGTCGTCTCGCTCCGGTCAAGGTCGCGGTGCTCCCGCTCTCGCGCAACGCCGATCTGACGCCCAAAGCGAAAGATCTTGCGCAGCAACTGCGTCAGTACTGGAACGTCGAATTCGACGACGCCGGAGCCATCGGTCGCCGCTACCGTCGTCAGGACGAGATCGGCACCCCGTTCTGCATCACCGTCGACTTCGACACCCTCGACGATCATGCCGTCACCATCCGCGAGCGCGACACGATGGCGCAGGAGCGTGTGGCACTCGATCAGGTCGAGGGCTACATCGCGTCTCGTCTGATCGGCGCGTAAGAACCTCACTCACCCGACAGGGCCCGATCTCGCGATGAGATCGGGCCCTGTCGGCTGTCGATGGGTGGGTCAGAAGCGGCCGCCACCACCGCCGAATCCGCCGCCACCGCCGCCGCCTCCGAAGCCCCCGCCGCCGCCGAATCCGCCACCGAAGCCT
Source organism: Rhodococcus sp. 14-2483-1-2 (assembly GCF_002259405.1). Lineage (GTDB taxonomy): Bacteria > Actinomycetota > Actinomycetes > Mycobacteriales > Mycobacteriaceae > Rhodococcoides. The sequence continues at coordinate 265,983 of NZ_NPFW01000021.1, forward strand.
CCGCCACCTCCGCCGCCGCGAAGCACGCTGTTGATCAGGATGCCGCCGAGCACGGCTCCCGCAACGTTGCCGCCGCTACCGCCACCGCGCGGGCCGTGACGATTCTCCCAGTTCTGTACATCGGCCTGGGCGATCTGCGATGCGCGTGACGCCAATTGGCTGGCTGCGTGTGCATGTTTGAGGGCTTCGTCGGGGTTCTCGGCCTCGAGTTGGCGAGCCGCACCGAGGTGGCGTTCGGCCTCGGACAGGCGCGTTCTGGCGTCGGCACCCACCCCGCCGCGACGTGTCGAGATGTAGTCCGCGGCAGCGGTGATCTGCGCCTGAGCGGCCGCGATGTCGCGATCCAGACGGGCCCGCAGTTGGTCCTCGGCCGCCTTGTCCGCCGACGCCTCGTCGACGATCTTCTCGAGTTCGGCGTCGGCCGCCGCGAGCGCGGTGTAGCTGCCGAGAGGGTCCGAGGACTGCGCCGTCTCCGCGTTCTTCAGCGCCGTCTGCGCCGCAGTCATCGCCGACTGCAGTTCGGCTCCACCGTGTTCGGCCAAGCCGCGAGCCTGCTCGATGTCGCGGCGAACGTCCGCGATGGCGTCGGGCAGGGTGGCGATGGCATGCCTGATGTCGTCCCGGGCATGGTCGACACCGTCGAGCAGGGTCTTGGCCTGGTCGACGGCTCGTTCGGCCGTACGAATCGCGGTGACCGCAGGCCCCTGCTTTCCTGGCGGCAGTGCTGCCGCCTTACGGCCGGCCTCGATGTTGTCCTCGGCCAGGGCCATACGGTCCTTGGCCATCGTGACGTTGTCCGCGATCGAGGACAGGGCGGAGGCGGCGAACTCCGAATGCAGCTCGGTGAGAACCGATTCGGATTGCGGGATTCTCACCGTCAAGCCGACGACGGCCTGGGTCAGTTCGTCGAGGTGGGCGTCGGCGTTCATCACGAGATCGCGGAACCCGTCGAATTCCTCCACCCGCGAATCGAGTTCGCGATCGGCCTGGCCACAGGAGGAGATGATCTCGACGAGCATCGCCCGTCGCTGATCGGGAGTTTCCGGAATGGCATCGTCGAGACGTTGGCGGATCTCGAAGGCGGACGCGAGAGCCTTCTTGGCGTTGTCGTGGGCGGCGATGAACGTTGCTGCCGCAGAATCTCCGAACTCTCCACGGGCGAGATTCAATTCCTCTTCGCTGGCGCGCACCGCGTTGTCGGTCTCGACCAGAATTTCCTTGGCGCGGGTGTCGAGAACGTCGATGGGGAAGGCGGCCAGTGCGGCCGGGTCGCTCGGGTCGATCTTCGCCACGGCTTCGACCTCGGCGGCGACGCGGGCCTTCTTGCGCCGGGAGGAGTAGACGACGGCTCCGCCGCCGGCCACGGCCAGTACGCCGACGCCGATCAGCAGTGGTGCCGACGAGCCACCACTGCCGCTCGAGGCATACGCGTCGCCGAGTGCACCGGCTGCCGCAATGGCCGCACCGGACCAATCTTCTTCGCGCAGTGCAGGTTCGACGTCGTCGAGACGGATCGAATCTTGCTCGGAGGTGGTGATCTGAGACAGCCCGGTGTTCACACCGAGGTAGTACGAACGGTCCACGGTCGCCACGGCGAGCAGAACGTCGCGCTGACCGAGGTCACTTCTCGACGCAGTCTGCTCGGCCCAGTTCGCCGCCGACAGGTTGTCGAAGTCCGCGACATAGGTGACCCACAACCGGACCTGACTGTTGCCGTAGAGGTCGTCGATCGAGGTCTGGACCTCGGCGAGGGCATCCGGGTCGAGTGCCTGGACGTTGTCGGTGATCTGGGTGGCCAGCCGCGAGGGAGCCTCGGCGGATGCAACCCCTGGCGCGAGCAGGACCGCGGCGAACAGGGTCAGAGCACCCACGGCGGCGAGACGACGAAATCGATGGATTGCTGCTCGAACGACTGGGGCGCTGGTGTGCCGCCGGTGCTGGACTGCCATGCGCTGAAATCTACCGGCTGGGCGGCGAGGACATCGAGCAGGTCGATCCGGACGCATGACAGTTGTCACCCCGCAATCGTGACGCTCGAACGAGGTCGGAGCCGCCCGATCGCAGCAGAGTGATTCCCATGACCACAACGAAGGCAGTCGAACTGCGAAACGTCACCAAGACCTATGGCTCGGTCCGGGCGGTCGACGGGCTCAGCCTGTCCATCGAACCGGGCGAGGTCGTCGCATTCCTCGGACCCAACGGAGCGGGAAAGACGACCACCATCGACATGATGCTCGGCCTGGCAACACCCACCACCGGGTCGGTGTCGGTGTTCGGCGGCACTCCGGCCGACGCGATCGCCCAGGGCCGCATCTCGGCCGTCATGCAGACCGGCGGTCTGCTGCGCGATCTGACCGTCCGCGAAACCGTGGAGCTGACGTCGGCACTGTTCGCCCGCACCCGGTCGGTGAAGGAGGTTCTCACCCGGGCAGGCATCGCCGACATCGGAGATCGGCGAGTGGCGAAATGCTCCGGCGGTCAGCAACAACGCCTTCGGTTCGCGCTCGCACTGTTGCCCGATCCGGACCTGTTGGTGCTGGACGAGCCGACCACCGGCATGGATGTCGAGGGTCGTCGCGACTTCTGGAACGCCATTCGTCAGGACGCCAGCACCGGCCGAACGGTGCTCTTCGCAACGCACTACCTCGACGAGGCCGACGCCTACGCCGACCGGATCGTGTTGGTGCGGCACGGCAAGATCGTCGCCGACGGCAGCGCCGCCGAGGTGAAGAACCTGGCGGCAGGACGCACCGTCACCGCCACGCTGCCCGGCGTCGACCAGTCGATGCTGCTCTCTCTGCCCGGAGTGGACCGCGTCGAGACGCGCGGCGATCGGGTGATCGTGCACGGACGTGACTCCGACGCCGTGGCCCGCTACCTACTCAACGACGCGCACGCGACCGATCTGGAGATCGTCTCGCGCAACCTGGAGGACGCATTCCTCGCCCTGACCACCGACTCACAAAACGACACAGCCGAAAACGACCTCGCCGGGAGCATCCGATGACCACGAGCACTCACCCCGCCACCACCCGCACCTCTGCCAGAGCCGTTGCCTGGGGCGGCTTCTCGCCTACGTTCCTCGGACTCGAAATTCGCAGGCTCTTCCGAAACAAGCGAACTCTGATCTTCACGTTGGTGATGCCGCCGGTGTTCTTCGTCATCTTCGGTACGCAGTCCGACTACCGGACCGACTACCCGTTCGCGCATGGGAACGTCACCGCGTACATCGCCATCAGCATGGCGGTCTACGGCGCGATGCTCGCCACCACCAGCGGGGGAGCGATGGTGTCGGTCGAACGAGCTCAGGGGTGGAGCCGACAGTTGCGGTTGACCCCGCTCAAGCCCGTCGCCTACATCGTCACCAAGGTCCTCGTGGCCATGACCATGGGTGCAGCAGCCATCGTCGTGGTGTTCGTCGTCGCGAAGTTCTTCGGGGCCGACATGCCGATCTGGGTGTGGCTCGCATGCGGTGTGATCGCGTGGCTCGGGTCCGCAGTCTTCGCTGCATTCGGCTTGTTCATGGGGTACCTGCTGCCGTCGGAGAACGTCATGCAGATCCTCGGACCGGTGCTGGCGTTCCTGGCGTTGGCCGGCGGATTGTTCGTTCCGCTCGGCGACAGCGGCTGGTTCCCGATGCTGGCCCAGTTCACCCCGCTCTACGGCCTGGCCACCATCACCCGGGCACCGTTCACCTCCGCTGACACCGGAACCTTGCTGATCGCCGTGATCAACCTGGTGGTGTGGGCGACGGTGTTCGTCGCCGGAGCTGCGTTGCTGTTCCGAAGAGACACCAAGCGTGCCTGAGACCGAAACCACTGATCATGTCGTCCACAGAGATACCGTGGGCGGCATGACCACGTTCACCGCCGACCTTCCCGAGGGCCGGATCTGGCGGTTCGGCTGGATGTTCGGAGCCATCTGGCTGGTGTACCTGATCTATCCGTTGAACGACATCCTTGCTCTGGACTACGTGCCGGCGAAGGTTGCCGGGGTCATGACGATCGTTGCCTTCGGTGCCGTGTTCACGTCCACTTTCTGGCGTTTTCGTAACGGACACCGCCGAGGAAAGCCACTGCCGGTCTCGCAGGCGTGGATCGCGCTCGGGGTCATGATCGCGCTGACCGTGATCATGAGCGTGTCGATAGGAACCACCGCATTCGGCGCGACCGTCTACATCGCAGTACTGGCCATGATGACCCTGCCGGTCAGGCAAGCGTGGGCGTTGGTGTTGGTGATGGTCGCGCTCGTCGAGGCGGTGCCACGCTTCTTGTCGTCCTGGGAGCCCGACACCTTCTTCGCATTTCAGCTGCTGATCAGCGCGGCCGCGGCCTGGGGCATCACCCAGGTGTTCCAGCGCAATCACGAATTGGCCGTGGCCAGGCAACAATTGGCAGACCTGGCCATCGTGGCCGAACGCGAGCGCATGAGCCGGGACGTGCACGACATCCTCGGCCATTCCCTGACCGTCATCACCGTCAAGAGCGAACTGGCCGGCAGGTTGATCGAGATCGACCCCGCGCGAGCGGCCGTCGAGATCGCAGAGCTGGAAACCCTTGCTCGGCAAGCACTTGCCGATGTGCGCAGTACCGTCGGAGGTATGCGGCAGGTCGACATCGGATCCGAATTGGCAAGTGCGCAAACGGCATTGACTGCCGCGGGAATCGACGCCGATCTTCCCTGTGACGCCGACGTGGTGCCGCTGCGACACCGAGAACTGTTCGGTTGGGTGATCCGGGAAGCGGTGACCAACGTGGTTCGACACTCGAGCGCACGGCACTGCCGGGTGACGCTGACGGCGTCGAGCATCTCCATCGTCGACGACGGAGTGGGACCGGCAGACAAGGAGTCCGGCGGCAACGGTCTGCGCGGTCTCGGTGAACGCGTGGCTGCCGCGGGTGGTGTACTGACGATCGCCCGGGTGCCGACCGGCGGTTTCAGGGTGGAGGTACACGGTGAATAGGACGCAGGCGCAATGACCATCACACTGTTGCTGGCCGACGATCAGGCTCTGGTGCGGGGTGCACTTGCAGCTCTGCTGGGGCTCGAACACGATCTCGAGGTCGTCGCCGAGGTGGGACGCGGGGACGAGGTTGCCGCTGCCGTTCTCGAACATCGACCCGACGTCGTTCTGCTCGACGTGGAGATGCCGGGAAAGAACGGGATCGAGGTCACCGCCGAACTCGCGCTCGTCGCGCCGCAGTCGAGGGTGCTGATCGTCACCACATTCGGTCGACCCGGCTACCTCCGACGCGCCATCGATGCGGGTGCGTCGGGCTTCGTGGTCAAGGACACCCCCGCCAAGCAGCTGGCCGACGCCGTTCGGCGCGTGCACATGGGGCTTCGCGTGGTCGATCCGACGCTGGCGACCGAAACCCTGACCGACGGCGTCTCTCCACTGACGGCCCGAGAGCAGGAGGTTCTCCGCGCGGCTGCCCGGGGCGGGACGGCAGGGTCCATCGCTGCTCAGGTCCACCTCTCGGAGGGAACGGTGCGCAATCACCTGTCGTCGGCGATAGGGAAGACCGGCACCAGCACTAGAGCCGAAGCGGTGCGAGTGGCGGAGGACCGAGGGTGGCTGTAGGTCCTGCGAGGCGCGCCGCTGCCACCGAAGATGCGTAGGCCTGGCAAACTCGAGGGGTGAATTCAACTCTCGACCGAGATTCGTACGGCGACCCGTACGACGATCGGTATGCCCCGGACCCCGGTCCCGAGCGCCTCGGCTTCTTCGGAACGCTCGGACGCTGGACCGGCCGGCTGGTCGCGGGAGTGATCCTGATGTCGTTGGTGCTGGTCGCCGGAACAGCGGTGCGGGTATGGCAGGTGGCGCGCATCGACGACTATTCCAAGGCGGACGCCATCGTGGTGCTCGGCGCGGCGCAGTACAGCGGCACACCCTCGACTGTGTTCGAGGCACGACTGGACCAGGCCGCGTCACTGTACGAACAGGGAATTGCCCCCGAGATCGTCACCGTCGGCGGAAAGCAGGAGGGCGATCTGTTCACCGAGGCCGCCTCGGGCCGCAACTATCTGATCGATCAGGGAGTTCCTGCCGACGCCATCACTGCCGTCGAGACCGGCTCGGACACCCTCGAGAGCATCGAGGCAGTGAGCAACACCCTGCGCGAACAGGGCAAGTCGTCGGTGGTGTTGGTCAGCGATCCATGGCATTCACTACGCACCCGAACCATGGCGCGCGACGCCGGACTCGACGCCTGGACCTCACCGACACGCACCGGTCCCGCGGTCTACACCAGAGAATCCCAGGCGCACGGAATCGCCAGGGAGACAGGCGCTCTGCTGTGGTACCAGCTGACCCACTTCACTGCGGACTTCTCCTACACGGCAGGCCAGTAGATGACCGGCACATACTCGGCACACGACGTCGAACGATTCGTCCCCGAACCTCCGAAGACCGCAGGACTGCGAGCCGGGGCGGACAACGCCTCGCATCGAAGCGCCTTCGCGCGCGATCGAGCGCGCGTGTTGCACTGCGCCGCCCTGCGCCGGCTCGCCGACAAGACGCAGGTCACCGGTCCTCGAGACGGAGACACCCCGCGCACGCGATTGACGCACTCGCTCGAAGTTGCCCAGATCGGCCGCAGCATCGCCGAGGGTCTGGGCAGCGATCCCGATCTGGTGGACCTCGCCGGGCTGGCGCACGACATCGGCCACCCGCCGTACGGACACAACGGTGAACGCGCCCTCGACGAAGTGGCCCAGAACTGCGGTGGCTTCGAGGGCAACGCACAGAACCTCCGCATTCTCACCGGACTCGAGCCGAAGATCCTCGACGCCGACGGCCGCAGCGCAGGACTCAACCTGACCCGAGCCTCGCTCGACGCGGCCACCAAATATCCGTGGATCAGGCCCGCGCCCGGCGCGAAATTCGGTGCCTACGACGACGACTCCGCCATTCTGGGCTGGGTGCGTGACGGTGCGCCGGACAAGCACAAGTGCCTCGAAGCGCAGAGCATGGACTGGTCCGACGACGTGGCGTACTCGGTGCACGACGTCGAGGACGGCGTCATCGACGCTCGAATCGACCTACGGGCTCTGTCCGATCCGATCGAGCGACGCGCCCTCGCCGAACTCGGCGTCGCGGAATTTCGCGGGCTCGATGTCGACGAACTGATCGAGGCTGCCGATCGACTGTCGAGAATGCCCGTCGTGGTCGCGGTCGGACGTTACGACGGCACCCTCGAAGCCTCCGTCGCGCTCAAACACATGACCAGTGAACTGGTCGGACGCTTCGCGACCGCCGCCATCGAGGGCACCCACGAGAAGTACGGCACTGCGCCGCTGAGCCGATACGACGCCGATCTGGTGGTGCCGTCGATCGTCGGCTCGGAGGTGGCGTTGCTCAAGACGATGGCATTGCGGTACGTGATGTCCGACGCCGGCCACAAGATTCGCCAGGAGCGCCAACGCGACCGTATCCACCGCGTCGCCGAGTGGTTGATGCGCTCGGCTCCGGGCGAACTGGACCCCATTCTGGTGCCCGCCTGGCAGCGGGCCGACAGCGACGCGGAACGGACTCGTGTGGTCGTCGACCAGATCGCGTCGTACACCGAAAGTCGACTCGAACTCATCGACAAGCGGTCACTCGGAGCTCAGGCCAGCTGGGGCTGACCGCGCCGCCGACCGAATGTGGGTAGGTCCGGATCGGGACTAGACTGCCCTTCGTGGCCGGCCGAATTCCTGAACGCGACATCGCCGCCATTCGCGAACGCACACGGATCGAAGACATAGTCGGCGACTACGTCTCTCTCAAGCGCGCGGGCGGCGACTCCATGAAGGGGTTGTGCCCCTTCCACGACGAGAAATCCCCGTCGTTCCACGTTCGCCCCAACCACGGTCACTATCACTGCTTCGGCTGCGGCGAGGGCGGTGACGCCTACTCCTTCCTGCAGAAGATCGAGCACATCTCGTTCGTCGAGGCCGTCGAGCAACTGGCCGATCGGTTGAACTACTCGATCTCCTACGAGGGCGGAGGGCCGTCGGTTCAACGCGACCGCGGCACCCGCGCGCGCCTGATCGCCGCGAACGCGGCAGCGCAGGAGTTCTACGCGGGCAGGCTCAGCGGGCCCGACGCCCAGGCTGCGCGGGACTACCTCACCGAACGCAACTTCGACGGGCACGCCGCGTTGGCCTACGGCTGCGGATATGCACCCGACGGCTGGGACACCCTCACCAAACACCTGCTGGGCAAGGGCTTCGAGGCCAAGGAGATCGTCGACGCAGGCCTGGCGACACCCGGTAAGCGCGGGACACCGATCGACCGTTTTCGGCGTCGGTTGGTGTGGCCCATTCGCAGTCAGAGCGGTGACGTCATCGGTTTCGGCGCACGCAAACTGTTCGACGACGACACGATGCCGGGTAAGTACATCAACACCCCGGAAACCATGCTGTACAAGAAGTCTCAGGTGTTGTTCGGCCTCGATCTGGCGCGCAAGGAAATCGCGAAGTCGCATCAGGCCGTCATCGTCGAGGGCTACACCGATGTGATGGCGATGCACCTGGCCGGGGTCAAGACGGCAGTGGCGTCGTGCGGCACTGCGTTCGGCGAGGACCACCTGGCCATGCTGCGCCGATTGATGATGGACGACAGCTACTTTCGCGGCGAAGTGATCTACACCTTCGACGGAGACGAAGCCGGCCAGGCCGCCGCGATGAAGGCGTTCGAGGGTGATCAGAAGATCGCCGGACAGACGTTCGTCGCAGTTGCTCCGGACGGAATGGACCCGTGCGATCTTCGCTTGAAGTCCGGCGACAACGCCGTTCGCGATCTTGTCGCCAGGCGTACCCCGATGTTCGCCTTCGTAGTCAAATCACTGCTGCGAGAGCATGATCTGGACACACCCGAGGGGCGCGTCGAGGCGTTGAAGCGAACCGTTCCCGTGGTCGCCCGCATCAAGGATGCGTCGCTTCGGGACGAGTACGCGCGGCAGTTGGCCGGCTGGACCGGGTGGGACGACACCGCAATGGTGCTCGCCCGGGTGCGCGACGAGGCGAAGAAAGGTGCCCGGGGCGACACGAGCGGCAAACGCGTCCCGTTCGAGAAGCGTCAGGCTGCTCCCGTGGAGGCCCCCACGGGACCTCCACGTCCCAACCCAACCGATCCGTCTCTGTGGCCGCAGCGGGAAGCCCTCAAGGCGGTACTGCAGATGCCTGCGATGGCAGGCACGGTGTTCGATTCGCTTCCGCCGGAAAGCTTCCATCACCCGGCGTACTCGGCCGTGCGCGACGCAGTGGCCGCTGCCGGCGGCACCGCTGCAGGCCTGGGCGGAGGGGAGTGGGTCGACGCCGTCGCCAAACAGGCCAAGGACGCCGTGGTCGTGTCGTTGGTCACCGAGTTGGCCGTCGACCCGATGCGCGTGGCCGACGACGCCCTCACTCGCTACATCTCCGGCGTACTCGCGCGACTCCAGGAAGTGTGGGTCGGCCAACAGGTGGCCGAACTCAAATCGAAACTGCAGCGCATGTCTCCGGTGGAGAAGCCCGACGACTACAACGCGTTGTTCGGCGACCTCATCGCCCTCGAGCAGTACCGCCGCAGTCTGCTCGAGCTCGCCGTCGGAAGTGTGGCCGAGGTCGGTTAGCGCCGCAGCTGATCGCGGGGAACGAAGACCTGGGTCTCGTCGTCGATCGGCTGCATCGGCTCCAGTCGGGGCTGAGTGTTGAGGGAATCGGACAGCTTCTGGCGGCCGACCTCGATCGCCTTCTTGGTGGCCGGGCTCGACGCGACGGCGCTCGCAGTCTTGCGAATCTGCTCGTACCGGCCTCGTCCTGCCTTGGCACCGAGCACATACGCAGCTCCAGCCGCCAGTACCAAACGAATCATCAGTAGGTCCTTCCCTCGAGCGTGCGGCTGTTCTTCCATCTTGCCCGACGAACCTCGAGCAGGGCGATTTGGTACTCGGCAGGGGGTGTGCGCTATTGTTTCCAACGGCTCGCACGAGAGTGTGACGCCGCGAGGTAATCCCCCATAGCTCAATTGGCAGAGCATTCGACTGTTAATCGAAGGGTTCCTGGTTCGAGTCCAGGTGGGGGAGCGCAGTCCCCGTTCGGTTCGCCCGGGCGGGGATTTTTGCTGTCGGGAGTGTGCCGCACGAGCCCCCCGGCGCGGCCCGTGAACGTACCGGACATGTGGTACCGAGAGTTCGAGTTAGTTAACAGATCGTGACGCCAATTTCTGTATATCGAATGAATGAATCCCATCGACCGATGTCAGGTTTGTCGGTCGTCCGCGACATACTGAACGAGCGATCCCGGTGGCTCAACAGTGCTATAAAAAGCCGGGTCGGTCGGTTTTAAGGGGCTTCATGAGTTTGAGTTACGCAGCAACAGTTCCGCGGCACCTCGTGCATCGGAGGTCGCCGGGCGACGTTCTGTTGACCGATTACGAGACCGTCGACGGTACGCATCGGGCGGCGGTGCAGTTCCCGACGTCGCATCGCATGTTCGCGCCGGTCCGCCGAACCCACGACTCGTTGATGGTGGCCGAGGCTCTGCGCCAAGCGATCAGCCTCTTCTGTCACGTCAACCACGGCGTTCCACTCGATCATGTGGTGTTCATCGAGCACTCCCGCTTCGAGATCCTGGACCCGCTCTCCGTCGACGACATCGACGATTCGCTTGTCGCAGAGTCGATCACGACCGACGTGACGTTCGAGAACGAGTCGCTGGACAACATGAAGCTCTCCGCCCGGCTCCTGAACGGCACCCACCTCGTCGCGTCGGGGACGGCGTCGGTCCGGACCATCGGACCCGAGGTGTACTCGCAGTTTCGCAAGTCGACCGTTGCCGACCCCCACTTCCGTTTCCTGCCGGCCGGAACCGAGGTGGTCTCACCGTCCTCGGTCGGACGTCTCGATCCGTCCGACGTGGTGTTGGCACGGCACACATCCGACGGGACCATCGTCGTGGCGCCGGATCCGCGCAACCTGGCGATGTTCGACCACTCGGTCGAGTATCTGCCGGGCGTCACGATGCTCGAGGCGGGCCGTCAGGCTCTGCGCTTGGCGACCGGAACACCGACGCTGGATTTCACCTCCTGCGAGGTGAGGTTCATGGGATTCGCCGAGTGGACCAACCCGTGCTCGGTGATCGTCGACGCGGACTCCACCGACGGCATCTTCCGCATTCAGTTCGAGCACGACGGCGAGGTGCTGTCGGCGATGTCCGTCACGACGACGTCCGAACCGTGGTTGGCCCCTACCGATCGCTCCAGTCGATAAGGGCGTCTTCGGCCACTGTCGTCACCCGCGCGAGGCGTCGACGCGGCACCACCGAGGGCAGCAACATCTGCCACATCTCGGTCAGCCGTTGCTGTAGATCGGCGCGTCCGGTCAACATCTCCGATACCGTCTGCACGCCGGTGAACGACGCGACGATGTATCGACCGAGCGTGAGTGCGTCGATACCGTCGACGATGTCGCCCTCGGCCTGAGCACGTGCGGCCAGATCGCCCATCTTGCCGATCCAGTCCTCGAACGCGCGCGCATTGGGGCTGTCCACGATGGCCGACTCCAGCGTCAACCGCATACCCCCGCGGGCGATGGAGTCGGTCTGTAGTTGTCGTCCCAGCTCCTTGCTCACCAGGATCAGGGCGTCCAACGCTTTCGGCGTCTGCTCGATGATGAGGGCGCTCGCACTCGCCGCCATGGCCAGCTGCGCGTCGATCACTGCCTGCGCCAGATCTTCCTTGGACGAGAAATGGAAGTACATCGCGCCTTTGCTGACCCCGGCATGGGCGATGATGGTGCTCAAACTTGCTGTGCCGTAACCGAACTTCTCGAAACTGGCGGCGGCCCCCTCGAGTACGGCCTGCCTGGTGGACGCTGCACGCTCCTGCATCGGTAGACAATAACTGTTGCCCGGGTTCGCGGCACGGCGGAGTGAAGGACGTTCGCGCTGCAAAATAGTCCTCGCCGGCTGCGTACGATCGGCGCGGTGACGACAGCGCGATTCAAGGATCTGTGTATCGATGCAACGAATCTCGAGGCAATGGTGACCTTCTGGTCCGCAACCGTCGGACTCGGTGTCGTTCGTACGGGCTCGCCCGACATCGTGAAGCTCGGCGGGGTCGAGCCCACACAGACAATCTGGGTCAATCGGGTACCGGAGTTCAAGGCAGTCAAGAATCGTGTCCATCTGGACGTGCACGTGACAACGACCGAACTGCCCGGTGCCAAACCAGTTTCGGCCCAGGGTGAATTCGGCTGGCGCGTGATGGCCGATCCCGACGGAGGGGAGTTCTGCGCCTTCGTCCGGCCGGAAGTCGGCCCCTACAGGATGTACGAACTGGTGGTCGACGCTCTCGACGCGAAGACTCTGGCCGGCTGGTGGGCACAGGTACTCGGCGGAACGACAGAGGGCAGCGAGGAAGGCTGGCACGCGATCGAGGGCGCTGCCGGAGTGCCGTTCGAGTCGATGGTCTTCGCCCAGGTTCGCGAAGCCAAGACCGGCAAGAACCGTGTCCACTGGGACATCGAGGTCGACTTCGTCGACGCGATCGCCGAATTGGAATCACTCGGCGCACGGGTGCTCCGGCGACCGGACTCGGACATCGAATGGACCGTCATGGCGGACCCGGAGGGCAACGAGTTCTGTGTGTTCGTGACTGAGTGAGTCACCTGTAGTCGGTATCGGAACCTGCAGTGCGAACGTCGCGGGCTTGATCGAGGCGACCCTGGAGGTAGGTCTCGATCCACTCGAAGGACTTCGAGCCCAGCGGAAGCCGCAGCGGGGGAGTTTCCGAAGAAATCGCGGCGATGATGGCATCGACACCGCGGCGTGGGTCGCCGGGCTGATGGCCGTGGGTGGCTTCGAAGGCAGTTCGAGCCGGTCCGATCAGGGTGGCGTAGTCGTCCAGAGGGGTTCCCCATTGCATCGACCGTCCGCTCGCGTCGGTGCGAAACGGGCCCGGTTCGACGATGGTGACCCCGATACCGAGATGACGCACCTCCGCGGCGAGAGCCTCCGAAAAGCCTTCGAGCGCGAATTTGCCTCCTGCATATGCGGTTCCGCCCGGACCGGGTACCACGCCGATGACCGAGGACATCTGCACGATGTGGCCGCTACGGCGCGCCCGCATCGAAGGCAGCACCGCCCGGGTGACGGCCAATGGGCCGAAGAAGTTGACCTCGAGGTTGTGGCGAAAGTCGGGTTCGTCGATCTCCTCGAACGCGCCGAGCAGGCCGACACCGGCGTTGTTGACCAGGACGTCGATGCGTCCGAATCGGTCGAGAGCGTAGGCCACGGCGGAGTCGATCGAATCTCGGTCGGTCACATCGAGCCGTGCGTGGAGCAACCGATCGCTTTCGGGCCCCTCGAGATCGGCGACGCTGCGGGCGGTGGACAGCACTCGATCACCCGCGTCCAGTGCGGCAGCGACGAATTGACGGCCGAAACCCGAGCTGGCCCCGGTGATCAACCAGACCCTGTCCGATCCCGTCGTGTCCATGTCGCCCTACCTCTCGAAGATGTTGGTCGTGAGCCGCGATAACGGTAGTGATGGCGAATGACGGAGAGCAACCGAATTGATGGCAGGCTGAGGCAATGGTCGATACGAGTGCGGGAATCCTGTTGTATCGCGTCGGTGTCGACGGTCCGGATGTCCTGATCGCTCACCCCGGCGGACCGTTCTGGGCGCGCAAGGACGAGGGAGCCTGGTCGATCGTCAAAGGGTTGATCACCGATGGCGAAGACCCCTGGACGGCGGCTCAGCGGGAATTTCGAGAGGAAGTCGGCAGCGATGTGCCGGCCGGAGAACACATCGAACTCGGCACCGTCACACAGCGCGGCGGAAAGATCGTCACCGCGTTCGGCGTCGAGGCCGATCTGGATGTCTCGAATGCGGTGAGCAACACAGTCGAGATCGAGTGGCCCCCGAAATCCGGCCTCATGAAGTCGTTTCCCGAGGTCGACCGCGTCGAGTGGTTCCCGCTGGCGCAGGCGAGAACGAAGTTGCTCGCCTCCCAGCACCCCTTTCTGGACGCACTTGAGGCCGTTGTGGCAGCGCCGTAGTTTCGGCGCGGGTTCCCGGGGTATCCAGCGGCCGGAAATGACGAGGGTCGCGGATGCAGGGTGGGAAATTGATCATGACGCCTACGGGTACGGCAGGCGCAACTGCTCACGCGGAGACTGCTCTCGTGGAGACCGTATGGGGCGGCCGCGTAGTGGCATCGGCGTTCGTGGTCTTGTCCACCGGACTGTCGTGGGTCTTCGTCGCAACGGCAATGATCGGACAGTGACCGAGGATCGGTCGGCCGATACTGCTCGGCGACAACGACGAAGGACGGCACAGTGACCGACGGCATTGCCTCTGCAACTCCACCAGCGACAGAGGTACCCGCGCGGGCCTGGAAAGCGCTCGTGGTTCTGCTGCTCGGTATGTTCATGGCCCTGCTGGACACCACCATCGTGAACGTGGCACTACCGACGATCAGCACCACGCTGGAGGCGTCGGAATCGGTTCTGTCGTGGATCATCTCGGGGTACGCCCTCGCCTTCGGATTGGCTCTCATACCGGCTGGCAAGGTGGGCGACCGGATCGGCCACAAGTGGGTGTTCTGCACCGGTCTCGCCCTCTTCACCGTCGCGAGCTTCGCGTGTGGTCTGGCTCAGGACGATCTGCAACTGGTCGTCGCGCGAGTCGTTCAGGGCTTGGCAGGCGGCATGTTCGTGCCCGCCGTCACCGCGTTCATCCAACTGTTGTTCCCAGGGCCGGTGCGGGGCAAGGCATTCGCCATCATGGGTGCGGTCATCGGAGTGTCGACTGCGCTCGGTCCCATCGTCGGCGGTCTGATCATCCAGGCTTTCGGCGACGAGAACGGCTGGCGACTCGTCTTCTGGGTCAACCTGCCGATCGGAATCGTCGGTCTCGTCGCGGCTGCAGTACTGCTCCCGGGCAAGACCGATGCCGAACCGGCAGCCCGCCCCGGAATCGACTGGCTCGGACTGATACTCATCTCCGCAGGTCTCATCGCATTGCTGGTTCCGCTGATCGAAGGCCAGGAATTGGGCTGGCCCATGTGGACCTACCTGACGATCGCCGCGGGTGTCGGTCTCATCGCGTTGTTCGGCTGGTGGGAAGTGGTTCGGACCGGCCGTGGACAGAATCCGTTGGTGCCACCTCGATTGTTCACCCGTCCGGCCTTCACTGGAGGCGTGATCCTCGCGCTCGTCTACTTCGCTGCCTTCACGAGCATCTTCTTCACCATCTCGCTGCTGTGGCAGACCGGACTCGGAAACACGGCCCTGGCATCGGGACTGGTGTCCATACCGTTCGCGATCGGCAGCATCATCGCGGCCTCGCAGAGCAACAGGCTGACGATCCGTCTCGGTCGCACCGTCCTGATACTCGGCGCGTCGCTCGTCTCGATCGGGCTGATCTGGCTGTGGATCATCCTCGCGACCAGCTCGGCCGACACGATCTCGCACTGGACGCTGATGGTTCCACTGTTCATCGCGGGTCTCGGCAACGGCGCGTTCATCGCACCCAACGCCCAGTTCATCGTCGCCACCGTCGATCGCGACGACGCGGGAGCAGCGAGCGGGGTCATCTCCACCATGCAGCGCGTCGGCTCGGCGATCGGTATCGCCGTCATCGGCAGCGTGCTGTTCGGATCTCTGAACATCACCGGCCCCGACACCGTCGGATCCGGCTTTCTGCACGGCGCGGCGATGGCGATGGCCGTGAGTGCAGCGTTCAGTGTGGTCGCACTGGCGTTGGTGTTCGCGCTCCCCAAGAAAGTCCAGAGCGGGCACTGAGCGCACCGCTCAGGAGGACAAGCCCTTGCTGTGCCGATCGACGACGGTTGCTGCGAGGTCGGCAATCTTGACGTTCAGGTCCTGAGAAGACTTACGCAGCAGGGCGAACGCCTCGTCGCCGGACACATCGTGCAGAGCCATGATCAGGCCGATCGCCTTGCCGATCTCACGGTTGCTCTCGAGCCCGTCACGCAGAGTAGACGCCTCCTGACCGTTCATGACCGCAGCAACGGTGACCGCCGTGAATGCCGTCAGAATGATCGCCTTGCTCGCACTGTCGGTGTCGAACACACCTGGCTTGTCCGTGAACAAATTGAGCGCGCCGACCTTCTGATCGTCCACGTTGAGCCGAAATCCCATGGCACCTCGCACCGGCGTGCGGTTCAACACACCGCGAGCCATCGCGGGCCACTGGGTGGGTGTTCGGAAGTCGGCTTCGAGCTGCGCTGCCTCGCTGGTGATCGCGTCCAGGCAGGGGCCTTCGCCGGTAGCGCGCTCGATATCGTCGACGATGCGCGCGATATCGTCCGAGGCGGCTACGGTGACGGGCTTTCCGTGGCGCATCAGCATCAGGCTCGCGTGATCGCAATGGGGAACGATCAGCACCGCGGCGTTGCAGATCGCAGTGTAGATCGCCTCGGCGCTGCTGCCTCGATACACGATGTCGGCCAGAGCGGCGAACACTGTAGCCGGATCCGTCGACGGGCCGTCGTGCTGCGTGACTTCGTTCACTTGGCTACTCCCGTCCAGTGTCGGTGTTCGAGCGACCGGCACTCGAAGTGAACCAACCGTACCGCCACGGGATGGGGTGTTCGAACATGCGGGTACCGGCAGTAGCCTCAGGTCGTGAGCGATGCGCAAGGATCCACCGGTTTCGAGTACGGCTACGACGGTCCGAAGTCGATCGTCGTAGGGGTCGACGGTTCCGATTCCTCCTGGCGCGCGGCTGCCTATGCGGCAGGACTCGCTCGTAGGCAGCGGTCGCTGCTGGTGCTGGTGTACGTGCAGCCCATTGCGACGGCGTCGTGGGGCCAGGCCGGCATCTCACTTGTCGAAACCGGACAGCAGATCGCCGACGAGTTGCTCGACTACGTCCGAACCTCTGCGGCACGATTCGGGGATCGGGAGCACGTGCGGTGGGAGTTCCGGACCGCGCAAGGCGACCCGTACAACGGGCTGATCGCCGTGGCAGAGCAATTGCGCACCGACGCCGTCGTCGTGGGAGCGTCCGAGAACGCGGGGCATCGAATCGCCGGTTCGGTGGCGGTGCGGTTGGTCAAAGCGGGCCGCTGGCCGGTGACCGTGGTGCCCTGAACGATCCGAAATCGAGCCTGACTGCCGTCCGCACTGTAAAAATAGGCAGTCACCTCGTCGGATGCGAGGCGCACGTGGTGCCGTTCTCGAGGATCCGAGGAGTTCCATGGCTGGGCTGTCGCGTCGACAATTCATAGCTCGAGTAGGGGCTCTGGCGGCGGCGTGGGGAATCGCGCCCCACGTGCTGGGTCAGGCTCTCGTTGCGCACGCCCAGCCCGTGGAGGCGGACGGGACCGGAACACTCGCGCAGACGATCCTGCGAACCTCGACCGGACCTGGGAAGTACCGCGTGCTCGGCGCCGGTCCGGGGGAGCCGTACGTTGCTCGCCTGGACGTTCTCGGACGAGCGCCGAGTCCGTCGAGGGTGCAATCTCGACGGTCGTTGCTCTACCTCGGGCACCTCTCGGACATGCACGTCATCGATGCGCAGTCGCCCGGACGCATCGAGCCCATGATCGTTTCCGACCACGCCGCCTGGGGATCGGCGTTCCACCCGCAGGATCCGCTGACCGTGCACGTCACCGCGGCGATGGTGAAGGCTTTCGCGGACGCTCGGATCAGCCCGGTCACCGGCGCACCGATGGGAGCGGCGGTCGTCACCGGAGACAGTGCCGACATGCACTCGCATCTCGAACTGCGCTGGTACATCGATGTTCTCGACGGCGTTCCGGTTCGGCCTACGAGCGGGGCCGCAGATGTCTTCGAGGGTGTCCAGGCCTGGCCGGAGGCGCAGTGGGCCTATCGGCCGGGTGATCCGTCGGGAGGGTCGTTCGGCGACTACGGATTCCCGACGCTTCCCGACCTCCTCGAACAGGCGATGTCGGGCACCGTGGAATCGGTGGGGCTGCCGGTGCCGTGGTATTCGGTGTACGGCAACCACGACACGCTGCTGCTCGGGACATTCGATCTGTCCTCGCAACTGCATTCGCTCGCCGTCGGGGGTCGCAAGGCGTACACCCTCGAGGCGACGGCTACGTCGGCTCTGGCCGGCTACGCGTCGACGGCCAGTCCGCTGCAGCGGATGGTCGATGCTCTGGGCGTCGGATCCGGTGCGCGACCGGGGTTTCGCGCAGTCTCGGCCGATCCGTCGCGATACCTGTTCGAACAACGCGAGTTCATGCAGGAGCACTTCGAGACCACGCCGACGCCGGGTCCGATCGGTCACGGCTTCACCCAACACAACCTCGATTCGGGCGAGACCTGGTGGACGGCAGACCCCACCCCGAACATCCGCACGTTCGGTCTCGACACCTGCAACGCTGTCGCCGGGCCCGACGGCGCGGTGCCGGAGAACCAATTCGACTGGCTCACCCAGCAATTGGAGCGGGCGCAGGCCGAGAACAAGCTCGTGCTGATCTACACGCACCACAACAGCCTCACACTGGAGAACCGAGCACAGAGGCCGGGGCAATCGGTGAAGCTCTACGGCGCAGACGAATTCATCGATCTGCTGCTGAAGTATCCGGTGGTGATCGGCTGGCTCAACGGCCACACCCACCAGAATCAGATTTTGGCGCACTCGCGAGACGGACGAGGATTCTGGGAGATCACGACCGCGTCGTGCATCGATTTCCCGCAGCAGCAGCAAGTGGTCGAGATCGTCGACAACCGAGACGGGACCCTGTCGCTGTTCACCACGGTCCTCGACCACGCATCTCCGGTCACGCCCGGAAACAGCGGAACCTACCTGGATCTGGCGTCGCGCAGCCGAGAGTTGGCGGCCAACGACTGGGCCGAGAATCCACTGATGCGTCGAGGGTCGCGCCTGGATCGCAATACCGAATTGCTCCTGCCGGCACCGTTCGATCTGAGCACCATCACCGACGCCGCGCTCGAGCAACAACACCTGGACGAACACGCGAGACTGATCGCCTACGAGACGAGGCAGGGCCGATGAACGGTAGACACAGAGTGGCTCTGCTGGTGTCCGCTGTCGTCGTGGCGTGCGCGGGGTGCTCGCAGACCGCTGCGCTCGCCCCGGTCGGCGGTGCCGAGCTCGGAAATCTGCGCTACGCCGTCAACGACGTTCTGTTGGAGAAGGGAGTCGAGATACTGGTCGCGCCGGTGTGCTCGGGTACCGGGGCCGATATCGAATGCGCAGGGGAGACAACGGACAACGAGGCGATTACCGGTTCGGCCACGTCGGACGACGCGAGCACCGTCGAGGTGAAGGTCGGTACGGAGGTTCTCTATTCGGGATCCGTGCAGGATGTGCTCGATCGCAACTCGACGGTCGGTGCGCCGTGAGAGGGGTCGGTGTTCTTGCCCTCATGGCGGTCGTGTCGGCTCTGGTTCAGGCGCTGACAGTCCTGGGCGATCCCGTACCCACGTCCTCTGTCGGGTTTGCGGCATTGGTTCTGGTTTCTGCTGCCGCCGTGGTACTCGCCATGTGGATCACCGCATCGACGGCACTCGACGTGGTGGACGGCAATGCGCGCGGTGCGCTGAGTCGGGCATGGAGACGGCCGCGTGTCCTGATGTGGTGCGTGGCGTTGACCGGGGTGGCCGTTGCGCTGGCAATTCTTTTCCCGCTGCTCCCGGTCATCGTGATTGTGGTTGCGCTGCTGATACTTCCAGGCGTGGCCGACGGGCACCGACATCCGTTCCGCGCAGCGTCGGCTACGGTCCGGCAGTCCCCGGGGCGGTGCGCAGTCGCGGCTGTCGTCACGATTCTGGCCTTCATCCTCGCTTGGGTCGTGGCACTGGTACTGGGTTTCCTCGTCACCGGCGTGGTGGCGGCGTTCCTCACGTGGGTGTGGTTCGGGGCGAATGCTGCTGTGCTGCTGGTGTATTGGTCGCGGTTGTATCGAAGGGCGGTCCGCTACGAAGTGGAGTCCGACGTCGCCGAGCGGAGGTAGCCGTCGGGTGAGACGCCGATGACACGTTCGATCGCCACGTACCCCACGTCGCGGGCGATCTTCGAGATCGGTTCGCTGACCGCCCTGGATCCTTCAGAATCCGACATCCGACGGTGGATCATGTCGAATACACGATCGCTCGACGGGACACTCGAAGACGGCGTGTCGGTTGCCGAGCTCATCGCTCCCGCACGCGCTGTGCCTTGTTCCGATACATCGCGGTGTCGGCCCGATGAATGAGCGTCGCGGCTGAATCGGCGGGTCGTCGTCGTGCCTCACCGGTGCTTATCGATACACGCTGATGCCCATCGATCCCAAGGGGGTGCGTTGCTGCCTCTGCCGCCGCTGCGATGTAGTCGTGTAGGTAACGCTGTTCGTCGAACTGCCAGACGAAGCCTCGGTGAGGCCATACCGATGGGCGGGAAGCGATCAGGAACTCATCACCCGCATACCGGCAGACGATTCTGTCGTCGTGCGACAGGGCGTGAAGTCGGTCGGCGATCGCGGACAGGACTGCGTCTCCGGCGGCATGGCCGTAGCCGTCGTTGACCTGCTTGAAGTGATCGACATCGGCGAACATCACCATTACTTCGTCGCCGGCCGCAAGCCAATCGTCGATGACCGAGACTGCTACGTTGCGACGGTACAGCCCGGTCAGGTCGTCGCGTTCTGCGAGCTCCCGCCACGTTCGTGCCTCACTGACAATAGGATTCGCAAGATCCAGGGCAACGACGATGAGAGGCACGCCGTCGATCACCGCGAGTCCGGTATGCGTCCAGCACGACACCGACACGTCGTCGTCTTGGTGGAGGCGTCGCATCGCGGAGACCGGCGGTTGCGACGATTCCCCTGTTCGAGCGAAGTTGCTCAGTAGATCCTCTGATACGGCCCGGATCTGGGCATGCTCCGTTGGGTGGACGAAGGCAAAGACATCGCGGGTGTCGCTGTATGTGCGGGACAGGTTCGCAGACGTTCGGCACGCGGTGTTGACGGCCAGGATGTGAAAACTGGTGTCGTGAACGAGCGCGGGAAGTGGGATAGCGGCGACGATCTGCTGCGCGGTAGCGATCCGTGGCACGCCCTCGCTTCCCCGTGCCTCCACGTTGCCAGGGTAAACCGACGGGAATTGCTGCGAACAAAAATGCTACCGGTCAGTAAGCAACGCCACACACGGCAAGAACATGCCTCACGAGACGCGGGCTCGTCGAGTGCGCCGAAATACGGTCGACGATGTCACTCTGGAACTTATCCGACCATCCTCGGCTGTCGGGATCGCACCGTGCAGAATCCGCGATCCTGCGCCGACGACAACGTTGCCCAAAAATGGTCTGTTCTTCGACAAGTCGAACCACAGTGGTCAACCGGGAAACCAACGGCGATTCTCGGGCGTCCGAGCTGGTTGCGGCTTCTGAGGCTCGCCGACCTGACAGGCAGGCCAACCGGGTGTGGGGCGGGCGGGGCTCGAACCCGCGACCAATGGATTATGAGTCCACGGCTCTAACCGACTGAGCTACCGCCCCATGCCCGCACCAGGTACGAGCCTGCAGAATCGTACAGAATCGCGCAGCCTCGTCGGTGCATCGGGGCAGCTATTTCGCCCGGACCTGCACCGGTACGCCGTTGAGGATCGCGTTCGCCGATACGGCGTCGACGCGACTCGGGTCGGTGATGTCGTTGACACTGGGGCCGGTCACCGTCGTGGCAACGGACAGCTCCACGCCGGGGCGCTGATGCCCGAAGCCGTGCGGCATGCTCACCACACCCGGCATCATCTTCTCCGACGCCGCCACCTCGATGTCGACGGTCCCGGCGGCGGAGGTTACCGATACCATCGCCCCGTCCTCGATGCCGCGATGTTCCAGGTCGTCCGGGTGAGCCAGAAGTTGATGTCGCGCTTTGCCTTTGGTGAGCCGGGCGGTGTTGTGCATCCAGGAGTTGTTGCTGCGCAGGTGTCGACGACCGATCAGCAACAGTTCATCGCCGGTCGGAACGGCGCTCGAATGCATCAGGTCCACCAATGCGGGGAGTTCGGTGACAACGAGGTCCTGAATCAGCTGTACGCGCTTGTCCCGCGTCTTCAGCTTCTGCGGGAAGCCGGGACGCAACGGTCCGAGATCGACACCGTGTGGGTTGGCTCGAAGCTTTCTGAGCGACAAGCCTTTTCGCTGGCTGCGGAGCAGAATGTCCAGGGTGCGAGCGGGGGACAGTCGCAGGCTTGCCTCGCTGATCACGCTCTTGGGGGTCAATCGTGACTTCAGTCGACCGACCGTCGAACCGGCCATCCGGCTCTTGTAGCGGAGCGTCAGATCCCGGAATATCTCCCAATCGTGCTTTGCCCCAGCCTTCTTGGGCAGGACGGCCGGCATGTACTTGGCGGTGTTGTGGACCGCGAAGGAGTTGAAGATCAGATCGTAGTGGTCGCGTTCGAGAGACATCGTCGGCGGCAGAATCACGTGTGCGTGACGCGAGGTCTCGTTGATGTAGAAGTCGAACGACACCATGAAATCGAGACCTGCGAACGCATCGTTCAAGGTGGTGCCGCCGGGCATCGACAACACCGGATTGCCGGACAGGACCGCCATCGCGCGGATCTGGTCCTTGCCCTCGGTGGTGATCTCGTCGACGAGCGTCGAACAGGGGTATTCGCCCGCGAACTCGGGCAGGTTGCGAACGCGACTGCGCCACTTGTCGAAATGGCCGCGGCCGACGATGCCCTGCTTGATCAGATCGATCGCGGGATCTGTCACCATGGCACCGCCAGGTCGATCGAGATTGCCCGTGATGATGTTCAGTACCTGAATCGCCCACTGGCACACGGTGCCGAACTGCTGGGTCGAGACCCCCATTCGGCCGTATGTCACCGCGGACTTCGCCGAGGCGAAATCACGTGCCAGAGTCGAGATCTCCTCCGCAGCAATACCGACGACCGGAGCGACGGCTTCCGGTGTGAATTCTGCGACGAGATCCGCGAGCCGATCGGCCCCATCGATGTAGTCGGCCACTGTCACGGTGCCGTCGGCGACGATGGTGTGGATCATCGCGAGCAGCAGCAGTGCGTCGGTGCCGGGGCGAACGAAGAAATGTGTGTCCGCGATGTCCGCGGTCTCGGTCCTGCGTGGATCGACCACGACCAGGCGACCGCCCCGCTGACGCAGTGCCCGCGCTCTCTTGGCGAAATCGGGGACGGTCATCATGCTGCCGTTCGACGCCATCGGGTTGCCGCCGAGGACGAGGAAGAAGTCGGTTCGATCGATGTCCGGGATCGGCAGCAGCAGTTGGTGCCCGTACAGCAGGTGGTCGACGAGCTGATGCGGGAGTTGATCCAACGACGTGGCGGAGTATCGATTACGCGTCCGCAGGAGCGAGGTGAAAGGAATGCCGTGGGTCATGGCACCCATCGAATGCACGTTGGGGTTGCCCTGATAGAGGCCGACGGCATTGCGGCCGTGCTTCTTGCGCGTCGAGATCAGACCGTCGATCACGAGGTCGTAGGCCTCGTCCCAGCCGATCTTCTCCCATTTCTCACCCACACGTTTGACCGGTGTGGTGAGTCGGTCCGTATCGGCGTGCAGATCGATCAGCGACAGGGCCTTCGGGCAGATGTGGCCGCGCGAGAGAGGGTCCTTCTCGTCACCGCGGATGGCCGTCACCGCATCGTTCTCCACCGTGAACTCGAGCCCACAGATCGCTTCGCACAGATTGCACGATCCATACACAACTGACATCGCATTCCTCCCACTCATGTGCTGCGAGCGTAGCCCGGCGGGGGACCGGGGCAGCGTCATCGACAGACAATTAGGCTCGTGAATCGTGACCACCCTCGATCTCACGTCCTCCTGGCCCGTCGACCATGTCAGTGCAGCAGTCGTCACCGACTCCGGAGTTCGTGAGGAGGTCGGCGACACCGACCGCGTCTACGAGCTGGCCTCGGTCACCAAACTGCTCAGTGCGTACGCCGTTCTGGTCGCCGTCGAGGAAGGCGCGGTGGAGCTCGATCAACCCGCAGGACCGGAAGGGTCGACGGTTCGGCATCTGCTGGCGCACGCGTCGGGGTTGGCGTTCGGCGACCGCACCGTCCAGGCACCGGCCGGCACCAAGCGGATCTATTCGAGCGCCGGGTTCGAGGTGCTGGCCGAACTGATCGAAACCGAGGCAGGCATCGCCTTCCCCGACTACCTCGACGAGGGCGTATGCCGGCCACTGCAGATGACGAACACCGTACTACCGGGTTCGGCGGGCCACGGTGCCAGCTCCACCCTGGCGGACCTGAAGAAATTCGCGGCGGAGCTGTTGCAGCCCACGCTCCTCGCCTCGCAGACCTTCTCCGCGGCGACAGATGTGCAGTTTCCGGGTCTGAACGGGATCGTGCCCGGCTACGGATCGCACAAACCGTGCGACTGGGGGCTCGGGTTCGAGCTGCGCGGTGAGAAGACCCCGCACTGGACCGGAAGCACCAACTCGTCGGCCACGTTCGGTCATTTCGGTCAGGCCGGAACGTTCCTGTGGGTGGATCCGTCAGTGCGGACCGCGTGTGTGGTGTTGACCGATCGAGCCTTCGGGGACTGGGCGAAACCGCTGTGGCCGGAGCTGTCCGACGCCGTCCTGGCAGGGTGAACTCCGCCCGTTAACAGATTGCACTGGCGCAACAGGGGTAACTCGGGGCACACTAGTACACATACGTGTTGATTCACTGCAGCCAGCCGAAGCATGTCGAGGTCGTTGGGGAAGACGTCCCTCGTCGAAGCTGGAGGTAGTGCAATGCGTGGATCGAATCAGTTCGCAGAAGCGACGTCGGGTGTTGTGTACATCCACTCGTCGCCCGCTGCGCTGTGCCCGCACGTCGAATGGGCGTTGACCGACGCCCTCGATTGCCGTGCGAATTTGAAGTGGTCTGCGCAGCCCGCCTCCGACGGGCAGCTGCGCGCCACCACCGACTGGGTGGGCCCGGTCGGTACCGGAGCGAAGCTGGCCGGCATTCTGCGCTCGTGGCAGATGCTGCGGTACGAGGTGACCGAGGACGCAAGCGAAGGCGTCGACGGTGAACGGTTCTCGCACGTGCCAGGGTTGGGCCTGTGGCGCGGAACGACGAGCGCGAACGGGGACGTGGTGCTCGGCGAGATGCGGCTGCGCGCCCTCATGGAGAACAACCAGGGAAACTTCACCGCCGCCGTGGAGCACGCTCTCGGATCGGACTGGGACGCCGCCCTCGAGCCGTACCGCACCGGTGGTGCCGGAGCCGAAGTGACGTGGTTGAGCCGCAACGTCGGCTAGTCGTGGGAGTTGCTGGGGGTTCGGAGCCGCGGTAGTTTCGCGTTCGTGCCTGGGGTAGGCATGTGGGAACGACCGTGGAGTGGTGAGTTCGATGTTGTCGACCGGAAAAGTGATTCGATTCGACGAGTTCAAGGGGTACGGATTCGTAGCGCCGGACGAGGGCGGCGAGGACGTGTTCATTCACGTCAACGATCTGGATTTCGACAAGAGGCTGTTGGCACCGGGGGTTCGCGTCGAATACGTGGCCGTCGACGGCGACCGTGGTCTCAAGGCCACTCAGGTGCAGATCATCGACAGTCCCGCATCGACCGCGCTGGTCACCCGGCGCAAGCCCGACGTTCCGTTCCACGACGTTCCGGTCAGCGAACACCAGCAGCTCGAAGATGTCATCTGCGATGTGCTCTCCGAGGCGGACTTCACTGCCGAAGTGACCGAGGCGCTGCTGACGGCCAACGGAACAGTGACCGCAGCGCAGATCCTCGACATCCGATCGGCGATGCTGCGACTGGCTCACGATCACAAGTGGATCGAGAACTGACCGACGCGTAGCCGCTTCATCCCGCCTTGGAGCCCGTTCGGCTCCGGATGAATGTGGCTTTGTTGTCCACTCAGATCGCCTGAAAGCCGCATTGAGCCACCGTGAATGGACCATTACATGCGTCTGGGCCCTGCAAGGGTCCATTCACGCGGCCGGGGGAGGACGGGGCTGGGTGCTGAGTCAGGGCCGCAAGCGAAGCCGGACGATCAGAGCGGAATGTTCTTGTGGTTGCCGCGCGCCGCGGGGGCTGCCGCGAGAGCCTTGGCGACCGTGCTGCGGGTCTTGCTCGGCTCGATGACCTCGTCGACGACTCCGATGGCGACGGCACGCTCGACGCCGCCGGCGATGTTCTCGTGCTCGACGGTGAGGCGATCGTGCAGTGCCTCACGCTCCTCCTCGGGAGCGGCCGCGAGGGCCTTCTTGTGCAGGATGCCGACGGCTGCCTTCGCGCCCATCACGGCGACCTCGGAGCCGGGCCAGGCGTACACAGCAGTGGCACCGAGTGCGCGAGCGTTCATGGCGATGTATGCGCCGCCGTAGATCTTGCGTGTCACCAGGGTGACACGGGGGACTTTGGCTTCGGCGAAAGCATGCAACAGTTTCGCTCCGCGGCGGACGACGCCTTCCCATTCCATGCTGACGCCGGGCAGGTATCCGGGAACGTCGACGACCACGATCAGCGGGATGCCGAATGCGTCGCACAGGCGCACGAAACGGGCTGCCTTCTCGGCACTTTCGGAGTTGAGGCAACCGCCGAGACGAATGGGGTTGTTGGCGATGACGCCGACGGTGCGGCCGCTGATGCGTCCGAGGCCGATGACGATGCTGCGGGCCCAGCCGCCCTGGAACTCCTCGAAGGTCGATTCCCCTTCGACGTTGTCCAGCAACTCGTGGACGATCGGGTGGACATCGTATGCGCGACGGTTGGATTCGGGCATCAGAGCCCGAAGATCGGTGTCTCCGTGCTCGGCGGCGGCGATGTCGAATTCGCCCTGCTCGCAGAACATGGACACCAGACGGCGGGCGCGGGTGAACGCGTCCATCTCGCTGTCGGCGACGATGTGGCACACGCCGGACTTCTTGTGGTGGGTGTCGGGGCCGCCGAGCGAGGCCATGTCGACCTGCTCACCGGTGACGCTGCGGACGACGTCGGGACCGGTGACGAACACACGTCCCTCGGGAGCCATGATGACGACGTCGGTCAACGCAGGACCGTAGGCGGCACCGCCGGCTGCGAAGCCGAGGACGACGGAAACTTGGGGGACCAGGCCGGATGCTCGAACCATGGCCTCGAAGACGAGCCCGACGGCATGGAGGGCTTCGACGCCCTCGGCGAGGCGAGCGCCTCCGGAATGCCAGACGCCGACGATCGGAGCGCGCTGCTCGATGGCCGTGTCGATGGCGGCGACGATGTGCTTGCAGCCGTCGACGCCCATGGCACCGCCCATGACGGTGGCGTCGGAGCAATACGCGATGGTGTGGACGCCGTCGATCTCGCCGGATGCTGCGAGGATGCCGGATTTGTCCCGATCATGCAGCGGCACAGTGGTTCCGGCGTCGAACAGATTCTCGAGGCGGGCGAGTGGATCGCGGGGATCGGTGGACGTACCGGATCGTGTGACAGGGGCCAGAATAGTCATCGCTTGTCCTTCTTCAGGGCCCCTGAGGGGGCGAGGCCCGGACCGGAACCGTTCCCTGGGAACGGCCCCGGTCCGGATCATGCACTGCGAGAGCGAGATTCGCTGAGTCGAGGAGACGACTCAGGCCATCACGCCTTTCCGAAGGCGAGCGCTACGTTGTGCCCACCGAATCCGAACGAGTTGTTGATCGCGTAATCGATCTGTCCGACGCGGGGCTCGCCCTTGACGACGTCGAGATCGATCTGGGGATCCTGATTCTCCAAATTCAGTGTGGGAGGGATGATTCCCTCGCGCACTGCCAGCACCGTCAGTACCGACTCGAGGGCACCGACGGCACCGATCGAGTGGCCCAGAGCGGATTTCGGTGCGTACACCGCTGCGTGATTTCCGACGGCCTTGTTGATCGCCAGCGCCTCGGCGGTGTCTCCGATGGGAGTTGCCGTTGCGTGGGCGTTCACGTGGGTGATGTCGGACTTCTGCAATCCTGCGGTCTCGATCGCACGCTTCATGGCGCGCGCGGCACCTGTGCCCTCCGGGTCGGGAGCCACGAGGTGGAACCCGTCGGAGGTGATTCCGGCACCGAGCAGGCGGGCGTGGATCGTTGCGCCGCGTGCCTTGGCGTGCTCCTCGGTCTCGATGACCATGAGCGCACCCGCTTCACCGAAGACGAAGCCGTCACGATCCTTGTCGAACGGACGTGACGCACCCTTCGGATTGTCGTTGTTGGTGCTCATCGCCCGCATCATGGAGAAGCTGGCGATCGGAACCGCGTCGATGTAACCCTCGACGCCGCCGGTGACGACCATGTCCGCGTCGCCCATCACGATCATCCGCCACGCGTGAGCGATGGCTTCCGATCCCGAGGAGCAGGCAGAGACAGGAGTGATGACACCGGCCTGTGCTTTGAGCTCGAGTCCGACGACCGCTGCGGGGCCGTTCGGCATGACCATCTGAACGGCGAGCGGAGACACCTTGCGGTAGCCGCCGGCCTTCATCTTGTCGTTGGCGTCGATGAGAGAATCGCCGCCACCGAGGCCGGTGCCGATCGACACGCCGAGGCGGAGGGGGTCGACGTCGGGAGTCCCGGCGTTCTTCCAGACCTCACGACCGAGCACGGTGGCCAGCTGCTCCACGTAGCTCAGGCGTCGAATCTCGACCCGCGAGAGCAGGGTCTGCGGGTTCACCGCGAGGTGGCCGCCGATCCGCACGGGCAGGTCGTACTCGGCGACGAAATCGTCTTCCAGAGTTGCGATTCCGCTGTCGCCGTTCAGCAGACCCTTCCACGTGGCATCGACGTCACCCGCAAGTGACGTGGTCGCAGCGAGGCTGGTGACGACGACACTGGGGAAGCGTCCGTTGGCGGTGGATGGGTTGGTCATGGGCCGTGTCACTCGCTCGCGGAGTCGTCGAGCTTGGCCTTGATAGCTTCTGCGGCTTCGGGGTTCTCCGCTTCGAGCTTCTGGATGTAGTTGACGGCGTCGCCGACGGTGCGCAGACCTGCGAGGTCCTCGTCGGGGATCTTCACGCCGTACTTGTCCTCGGTCTGCACTGCGATCTCGACCATGGAGAGCGAGTCGATGTCGAGGTCGTCCACGAAGGACTTCTCGATGGTCACCTCGGACGGTTCGATGCCCGTGACCTCCTCGATGATCTCTGCAAGTCCGGCGATGAGGTCTTCCTGGCTGGCCACTGTTGTGGCTCCCTTCTCTTCTGTGTAGAACGCCGAAGTCATGTGCTTCGAGACGCGATTGTGCATTTCTGCCACTCGGGGAGTGGAAGTGTGATCCGCAGTTCTGTGACTGCGGGGTGTGTGGGGTCGAGCTAACCGAGCTCGGCCATTGCGGAAATGTCCGCCGGTGTCTTCAGGCCGAGGTTGGCGACGCCACGCAGTTCGCGTTTGGCGATGCCGACCAGTGCGCCTGCCGGGGGCAGTTCCACAAGTCCGGTGACCTGCGCGGTACGCAGGTAGGCATTGCACAGATCCCATCGCACGGGGCGAGTGACCTGAGCAGCAAGCTTGTTCAGTGCGTCGGCACCCGAGGCCACGGGCTGACCGTCCGAATTGGACAGCAGCGTCCGCGTCGGTTCCGACGGGGTGATGGCGGCAGCGGCTGCGGCGACGGTATCGCCCGCGGACGCCATGTACTTGGTGTGGAACGCGCCTGCGACCGGCAGTGCGCGAACCCGAGCCTTCTCGGGTGCGCTCTCGGCCAACTCGGCAAGCTTGGTGAGCAGTCCGGCCGCAACGATCTGACCGGCAGCGTTGACGTTGGCCGGAGCGAGGTCCAGCTCTTCGAGGCGGGCCAGGACAGCAGCTTCGTCTCCGCCGAGCACGGCGGACATGCCGGTCGGTTCGAGTGCGCATGCCTTGGCCATTGCTGCGCCGCGGACGGCGGCGAGCGACACGGCGTCGTCGGAGGAGATGACGCCTGCGATCGCGGCAGCGGCGAGTTCGCCCACCGAGTGTCCGGCGACGATGGTGTCTTCGGGGAACAGGCCGCGCGAGGCGATCTCTTCGAATGCGAGCAAGGCGGATGCCACGACCAGGGGCTGGGTCACCGCTGTATCGGTGATCTCCTCGGCGGTAGCAGTGGTACCGAGACGGACGAGATCGAGACCGGAGGCCTTCGACCACAACGCGAGTCGGTCTGCTGCACCCGGCAATTCGAGCCAAGGCAGCAGCATGCCGGGAGTCTGGGAGCCCTGACCGGGCGCAAGCAACGCAATCACAGGGTTAAGAGAACACCGTCGGGTGCCGAATGGGTGATGTCGCGCTCGATGAACTCTCGACAAGCAATTTGTGGGAACCCTACAAATTGCCTCGTGGGGAACCGCTATCGCCGGAGGGTGGTTCGGCGTTACGTGACTACTTCTCCGAATGTGACCTGTGTGACATATGGGGCAGGATGGGGCGGTTCGTGATGCGTTCGAGCCAACCTACCTACCGTTGCTGCAACTCTGAGCACGTACGCATCCCGCGGGTGAGTGGGGTCGCGACCGGTGACCTCGGCGATGCGCTTGAGCCGATACCGGACGGTATTTGGATGAACAAACAGCTGCCGTGCGCAGGTTTCGACGGCTCCGCCACAGTCGAGATACGCATCGAGGGTGTCGGCCAATCCCGAACCTGCCGCCGCCAACGGAACGACCACGTGATCGTTCAACGCCGATATCGCTGCACCGTCGTTGAGCAGTGCCCGTTCGGGCAACAGCTCACCGGCGTGCACCGGACGCGGCGCACCCCGCCAGCCGGCCACGGCCTGCATACCCGCGAACGCCTCCACCGCGCTCGAATGCGCCGCCCCGAGAGTCCGAGTGGTCGGGCCGATGACGACGGGTCCGTCCGAGAAGTTCTGCAGCATGTCGTCGATGAAGGCGCGATGGGTGGCAGTGTCGTCGAGTTGACCACTGACCACCATCACCAACCGCGTTCCCTGCACGACGGCCAACGCGGCGCGGCCGTGCTTCTGCGCGACGGCGTGCACGGTTCCGACCACCGACACGCCCCGATCGTCCGGGGGAGTGCCGACCAACACCGTGGCGGGCGCAGTGGCGTCCCAGTTCAACGTGGCGGCACGCGAGAGCATGTCCGAGCCGGTGTCTCCGCGCACGACGGCGTCGACCACGAGGGCTTCGAGGCGGGTGTCCCAGGCTCCGCGTGATTCGGCGGCGCTGGCGTAGACCGACGCTGCAGCGAAACCGAGCTCGCGTCCGTAGCGCAAGACGGCCTCGGTCAGCGCCACCAACTGCTGATCGTTGCGTGCCAGCGCCGGGAGCCACTGCTCGAAGAACTCCATCGCCACCCGGACCATGTCGACGGTCTGGCGCAGAGTGAGGCGTCGGGCAAGGTCTTGCGGAATGACCTGGAAGGCATCGAGCGAGAAGCGAATATCGCTGTTGGGGTTCTTGAGCCACTCGAGGAAGTTGTCGACAGCTGTCTGAATCAACAACTGAACACTTGCGCGTTGGGCGGCGTCGAGATCACCGAAGAACGGCAGTTGGCCCTGCATCGTCGTCACGGCCTCGGTCGAGAGTCGGCCGGAGAACTGTTTGACGCGACGCAGCAGCGCATCGGGCAGGGGATCGCGCTTCTGGCGCGAGGGTGCCAACGAGGCGACCGGAAGGTGCACTTCGTTGTCCGAGGTCAACGATTCACGCAACGCCTCACGGTAGGCGTCGCGTCGGGACACATCACGTGCGGACGCACTGTCCGGTGAACCGGGTTTCGCATCGGACATAAGGAGAACCTACGCCCGACCCCCGCCCCTATCGCGATGGACGTACTTCGCGACGTGGGACGGGGGTCGGGCGAACAAGGGTGGAACCTACGCGGAACCGGTGTCGGCGAACGACGTCGGCGCAGCGGTGACGTCGTCGATCTTGTACTTCTCCGCGGCCTCGACGGCCTTGGACTTGTCGATCTCACCGGAGTCCGCGAGCGCGGACAGCGTGGCGACGACGATCGACTCGGCGTCGACGTTGAACACCCGTCGCGCGGCCGGACGCGTATCGGAGAATCCGAAGCCGTCGGTGCCGAGGGTGACGTAATCACCCGGAACCCACTGACGGATCTGGTCCGGAACCGCACGCATCCAATCCGAAGATGCGACAACCGGGCCGTGCGCGTCGGCCAGTGCCGAGGTGACGAACGGAACGCGCTTGTCGGCACCGGGATTGCGCAGAGATTCCTTCTCGGCCTCGACGCCGTCGCGGCGCAGCTCGCCCCACGACGTCACCGACCACACGGCCGAACGAACGCCCCATTCCTCGAACAGCAGCTCTCGGGCCTTGCGGGCCGAGACCATGCCGACACCCGACGCCAACAGTTGTGCCTCGGGTCCGTCGCCCTCCTGGGGAGCCGCGAACCGGTAGATGCCCTTGAGCAGACCCTCGACGTCGAGGTTCTCCGGCTCGGCCGGCTGTACGTACGGCTCGTTGTAGAGGGTGATGTAGTAGAAGATGTTCTCGCCGCCGAAGCCTTCCACGCCTTCGGTGCCGCCGTACATCCGTCGCAGACCGTCCTTGACGATGTGTGCGATCTCGTACGAGAACGCCGGGTCGTAGGCCACGGCCGCCGGGTTGGTCGACGCCAGGAGCAGCGAGTGACCGTCGGCGTGCTGCAGACCCTCACCGGTCAGGGTGGTGCGGCCGGCGGTGGCACCGAGGACGAATCCGCGAGCCATCTGGTCCGCGGCAGCCCAGAGACCGTCACCGGTGCGCTGGAATCCGAACATCGAGTAGAAGATGTACAGCGGAATCATGACCTCGCCGTGCGTGGCGTACGAGGTACCGACCGCCGTGAACGACGACGTGGAACCGGCCTCGTTGATGCCCTCGTGCAGGATCTGGCCGACCGAGCTCTCCTTGTAGGCGAGCATCAGCTCCGAGTCCACCGAGGTGTACAGCTGACCGTTGCGGTTGTAGATCTTGAGCGACGGGAACCACGAGTCCATACCGAACGTACGGGCCTCGTCGGGGATGATCGGCACGATTCGGTGGCCGATCTCCTTGTCTCGCAACAGCTCCTTCATGACGCGCACGAGCGCCATGGTGGTGGCGACTTCCTGCTTGCCGGAACCCTTGCGGAGCGTCTTGTACGTGTCGTCGCCGGGCTGTGGCAGCGGCTTGACGTCCACTCGCCGCTCCGGAACGAATCCGCCGAGCTTGTTACGACGATCGAGCATGTACTGGATCTCGGGAGCGTCCGCACCGGGGTGGTAGTACGGCGGCATGTACGGATCCTTCTCGAGCTCCTCGTCGGAGATCGGGATGTGCTGGAGATCGCGGAACGTCTTGAGATCGTCGAGCGTCAGCTTCTTCATCTGGTGCGTGGCGTTACGGCCCTCGAAGTGCTTGCCGAGGGTGTAGCCCTTGATGGTGTGCGCCAAGATGACCGTCGGCTGGCCCTTGTGCGACATCGCGGCCGCGTAGGCAGCGTGCACCTTGCGGTAGTCGTGGCCGCCGCGCTTGAGGTTCCAGATCTCGTCGTCCGAGAGATCCTTGACGAGCTCCTTGGTGCGCGGATCGCGGCCGAAGAAGTGATCGCGGACGTAGCTGCCGTCGTTGGCCTTGTAGGTCTGGAAGTCGCCGTCGGGCGTGGTGTTCATGAGGTTCACCAGCGCGCCGTCGCGGTCCTTGTGCAGCAGCGAGTCCCACTCGCGGCCCCAGACGACCTTGATGACGTTCCAGCCGGCTCCGCGGAAGAACGACTCCAGTTCTTGGATGATCTTGCCGTTACCGCGCACCGGGCCGTCGAGACGCTGCAGGTTGCAGTTGACGACGAAGGTGAGGTTGTCGAGGCCCTCGGTGGCGGCCACGTGCGCGAGTCCACGCGATTCCGGCTCGTCCATCTCGCCGTCGCCGAGGTACGCCCACACGTGCTGATCGGAGGTGTCCTTGATGCCGCGATCGTTGAGGTAATGGTTGAAGCGCGCCTGGTAGATGGCGTTCATCGGGCCGAGACCCATCGACACCGTCGGGAACTCCCAGAAGTCCTGCATCAGACGCGGGTGCGGGTACGACGGCAGTCCGCCGCCCTCGTTCACGTGGCTGGCTTCCTGGCGGAAGCCGTCCATGCGCTCGGCCGGGATGCGACCTTCGAGGAAGGCGCGGGCGTAGATACCGGGGGAGGCGTGGCCCTGGATGAAGATGTGGTCGCCGCCGCCCGGGTGGTCCTTGCCACGGAAGAAGTGGTTGAAGCCGACCTCGTACAGAGCAGCCGACGAGGCGTACGTGGAGATGTGGCCACCGACGCCGACGCCGGGACGTTGCGCGCGGTGCACCATGATCGCGGCGTTCCAACGAATCCAGGCACGGTAGCGACGTTCCATCGACTCGTCGCCGGGGAACCACGGCTCGTTCTCGGTGGGAATGGTGTTGACGTAATCCGTCGACGTCAGCGACGGCAGCGCCACGCGGCGCTCACCGGCGCGCTCGAGCAACCTGAGCATCAGGTAGCGAGCGCGGTTGGGGCCGGACCTCTCCAGCAAGCCGTCGAACGACTCGATCCATTCGTTGGTCTCGTCGTTGTCGATATCGGGCAGGTACGACGCGACACCCTCGCGGATGACGCGGACCCGGCCGTCCGAGCCCTTCTTGCCTGCAGACGATGTGTTCTGCCGTTCGCCGCTGTTCACTTCGGACAACGTGTGCACTCCTCAATGTGGCGGACGCTCGGTGTGGCGCCCGGTCCCGGTAGACCCGCCCCTGTGACGGCGGTCTACTTTCCTCGTTCTCGTGATTCCTCCCCAATCCTGCCGCATCTCGTCGGTTCTGGTAGTACAGAGGTCCAATACCCACCAGTAGAAATTTATGTACTCAATTTCGGCGCGGTCAGCTTGCGCGAACGGCTTCAACACTGTTCGCTTTGACTACTGCACCCACAATTCAAGGAGGTCACCACCGTGGTCGCCGCGGCGGACGCTCAGAACTACGCTCAGAAACTTGGCATCACTCGCGACATGGTCGTACAGGAGCTGGGCTGGGACGAGGACACCGACGATGATCTGCGCGCCGACGTAGAAGATGCGATCGGTGGCGAGACCCTCGACGAGGATTCCGACGAGGTGATCGACGTTGTACTGCTGTGGTGGCGCGACGGAGACGGTGACCTGGTCGATGCACTCATGGATGCCATCGGTCCGCTCTCGGACGACGGCATCGTGTGGGTCCTCAGCCCCAAGACCGGCATGTCCGGTCACGTCGAACCCAGTGAGATTGCCGAGTCCGCCCCGACCGCAGGATTGACGCAGACCTCTGCGGCAAACCTCGGTGACTGGATCGGAAGTCGATTGGTTCAGCCCAAAACCCCTGCCACCAAGCGGTAGGCCGATTCTCGACACAGGAAGACGGTTCTAGATGCCGATCGAGGTTGGCGCGGTTGCGCCCGACTTCACCCTCAAAGACCAGAACAACCAGCTGGTCACGTTGTCGTCGTACAGGAACGTGAAAAACGTTCTGCTCGTGTTCTATCCACTGGCCTTCACCGGCACGTGCCAGGGCGAGCTGTGCAAAGTGCGCGACGAGTTACCGACCTTCGAGAACGACGAGACTGCCATCCTGGCAATCTCGGTCGGTCCGCCTCCGACCCACAAGATCTGGGCTGCAGAACAGGGTTACACCTTTCCGCTGCTGTCGGACTTCTGGCCGCACGGCGAGGTTGCTCAGGCGTACGGCGTGTTCAACGACAGCGCCGGGTTCGCCAATCGCGGGACGTTCGTGGTCGACAAATCCGGAATCATCCGGTTCGCCGAAATGAACGGACCCGGTGAGGCCCGCGACAGTTCATCGTGGGCCGAGGCACTCGCTCAGGTGAGCTGACCTGCGGAATTGTAGTTAGAGATCAGACACGATAAATTTCTCCAAGCGTTCCGGTGGCCCGGGGTTGTACCCAGGCCACCGGTACTCGGGCGTATAGCTCAGCGGTAGAGCTCTGGTTTTACACACCAGCGGTCGGGGGTTCGAACCCCTCTGCGCCCACCCTCGATCGAATTGCCACAGGTGTCGTCGTCCCTGATTCGGCCCGCCGGTCATCATCGGTCACAGTCGACCTCGTCCGTATCTGCCCGTCCATGCTCACGGCGCTTCACATCCGGTTCGTCGGCTGCGTGAGGTGACGGTTACGCGTCGACTCCTCACGTGCAACGGCTCGGAAACGACTGCCCAGCATCATCGGTGGGACGAGCGCGAACTTCGATACGGGCGAGGCTTGACCATGGAGCATTGGACGACGGAAGACCTGCCGGTGACCGACCAATTCGGCTACTGGCGCGACGCGATCTGCGACGCGTTCACACCGTTGTTCCCCCGCCGCCCGGCCGTAGACCCGACAGCCTCGTCGACACCCGGTGGGATGAGCGGGTGGGTTCGCGCTGCACCGGTTGGATCCATTCGGCTTGCGGAAATCGCGTCGGAGCCTCAACTCCACATTCACGGGCGTTCAGAGGTAGCGAGAACCACGGAGGACGTGACGTTCGTGAATCTGGTCTTGGAGGGCAGCTGTGTCGGGAGTCAGGCAGGCCGGACGTGTGTCGTGAACGCAGGCGATTTCGCGTTGTTCGATGCAACTCGACCGTTCGGACTCGATTACCGGAGCAGGTGGAGAGTGCTGTCGATGAAGGTCCCCAACGGCATGTTGACACCGTTGATCAAGGACTCGAACGGGAGAACCGCAGTATCTTTCTCGCCGGCCAATGCGTCCGCGCACGTAGCCGGCGCCGCGATGACTGCGGTGTGGCAGCGAGCCGATCGAATGGGGCGCGCGGATGTCCTTGCCACCAATTCGGCACTGCTCACTCTCATCGCATCAGCGGCCGGATCGAGCAGAGAAGAAGGGGCCGTCGACGGCCGGAGCATCCGAGCCGAGACGAGAGCCGCCATCAACACCTATGTGGCAGAACAGATTCGATTTGGATCGGTGCCTGCCGAGCACACCGCGCGGCGCTTCTCCATCTCCGTACGCAAGCTCCACCAGCTGTACGAGGAGACCGACCTCTCGTATGCCCGAACTGTCATGAAGTCGCGAGTCGAGGCGTGCGCCGCAGATCTCGACTCGGCGACCCGGCCGACGTCGATGTCCACCCTCGCAGCTCGGTGGGGTTTCGCGGACCTGTCGCATCTCAATCGTGTCTTCAGAACGCACAAAGGCTGTCTGCCTTCGGAATACCTCGGTCGACGAGCCGCGTCTCCGTCGTCATGACACCGACGGACGTGCTCACCGCCCGGTGCACTGTCTGCTTCGGGGCGGTGAGCGCCGACGATCACATTCCGGTCATGCCGCCGTCCGCGGTGAAGATGCTTCCGGTGACGTAGGACGCCTTGTCCGAGGCCAGGAAGAGCACGACATTCGCGATCTCCTCGGGCTCGGCGTACCGCTTGATGGCGGTGCTGTCGGCGAACTGAGACTTCGCTGCCTCGGGGTTGTCGGCCGACAGGCCGTTTTCGATTCCGCGCATCATGCGAGTGTTCACCGGACCGGGACACACTGCGTTCACTCGAACACCGCTGTCTGCTGCTTCCAATGCAGCCACGCGCGTCAGGCCGATCACAGCGTGCTTCGAGGCGGTGTACACACCGAGGGCGGGAAAGCCGATCAACCCGGCCATCGACGACGTGTTGACGATGGCACCCGACTTCTGTGTGATCATCGTCGACAGGACGTGTTTGATGCCGAAGAACGATCCCTTGACGTTCACGTCGAGGATCGTGTCCACGGTCTCGGCGTCGGTATCGACCAGGGCTCCGGTCTTACCTTCCACGCCCGCATTGTTGAAGAAGACGTCGATCCTGCCGAACCGCGTTGTGGCACCGGCGACGTATCCCTCGACCTCACTTTCGCTCCTGACATCGGCTGCGACGAGTAGCAGTCGGTTCTCGGGGAGGCCCAGATCGGCGGCGATCTTCTCGAGCGCCGACAGTGACAGATCCACCAACACCAACGTGGCACCTTGTTCGGCGAACGCCTTTGTCGCAGCGTGGCCGATGCCGCCGGCTGCACCGGTGATCAGAACTACCTTGTCTTCGAAATCCATGATTGCCTTCTTCGTTTCGCGAGTGGTCAGACGGGTTCGGTGACGGCGGTGAAGTCAGCGATCTTGGTGTGCGCGGTGACGTCCCTGCACGAGTACTTCCACCCGCTGTCCGTCTTTTCGAGCGCGTCGTTGTACTCGCAGATGGTCCCTTCGGTACGTCCGTCTTTCGCCGAGAAGAAGAGGAGATAGCACTTCTGAGTGGCTTCGTTGCCGCTCACCGTGATGATCTCGTTGGTCGTGAGGTGGTGCATTCGCCCGAACGCCTCGGTGACGATGGGCATGAAGCGAATCAGTTCCTCTGTGCCAGTCGGGGTCTGGCCCGGAAGGAGGGCGTTGAAGACGCCCGTGGAGGTGAAACAGTCGGCCCAGGCAGGACCGTCGGTTTCGTCCACCGCGAAGTTGTAACGAGCGTTGAGTTCTTGGATGGCGTGTACGTCTTCCACCGGTGAGTCGGTCATGGCGCTCCTGTCGAAATGGCTGAGCCGCCGATGTACAGCGGCACTGATACTCGGAGGGCGACAGTGACCTCGCGAGGTACCCCACGGACGAGAGTCGTTCTCGGTCGAGTGGGGCGACAGAATTCATCCAAGCGCGAGACGGTTCGGCTGCATCGAACCAGCGTGCACATGTTCTGGTACGGATGCGCACACATGACGGAGTCAGAGGGTATTCAGGGGCGCGTCCGATCGGGGGTCACGCCTGCGTGCGATGGCTCTCGACCTCCCGAACGATCTGCTGTGCCCGGTGTTCCTCGGGCAGTCGATCGCCCTTGCCGAAGAGCTTGTGGCGCAATGTGCCCGGCGTGTATTCGGTGCGATAGACGCCGCGGCGCTGCAATTCGGGTACGACGTAGTGCACGACGTCCTCGAAGGTTCCCGGTGTGATGGCGTAGGCGAGATTGAAGCCGTCCACGTCGGTCTCGTCCACCCACTCCTGCAGTTGATCCGCGACCTCGCCGGGGGAACCGACGATGCGCGGACCTGCACCGCCGATGCCGCCCCACTCGGCGATATCGCGCACCGTCCATTCCTTGCCATCGGCTCCGATGGACTGGAACGACGCGACGAACGACTGAATGGCATTGCTCTCGACATTGCCGAGCGGCTCGTCGAGCGCATACCGCGACAGGTCGACGCCCATCCAGCCTGACATGAACACCAACGCACCCTCGGCACTGGCATACGAACGATACTCGTCGTGCTTGGCATGAGCCAGCTCGGATGTCTCATCGGTGACGATGGTGAGCAGCTGATAGATCCGCGCCGAATACGGATCGCGCCCGGCATCGCGCAATGCTCGACGGATACTCGAAACCGTCTGCGCCAGAATCTCCTTGGTGGGCGCGCCGACGAAGATCGCCTCCGCATTCTGCGCGGCGAACCGTACGCCACGCGGTGACGCGCCGGCCTGGAAGATCACCGGTGTCCGCTGAGACGACGGCTCGGCGAGGTGGATGCCCGGGACAGTGAAGTGCTTGCCGCGGTGGTTGATTCGATGCACCTTGGCGGGATCGGTGAACACACCGGTCTCGCGATCACGGACCACCGCGTCGTCGTCCCACGACGCCTCCCACAGCTTGTAGAGCACCTCGAGGTATTCGTCGGCGTGGTCGTAACGGTCGTCGTGCTTCAGCTGGTCGTCGTGGCCCATGTTCTGCGCCGCCGACGGCAGGTACCCGGTGACTACATTCCAGCCGATCCGGCCGTTGGTGAGGTGATCGAGCGTGGAGAGCCGTCGCGCGAACGGATACGGATGCTCAAAACCGGTACCCGCAGTGATGCCGAACCCCAGATGTTCGGTCACTGCGGCCTGTGCACTGACGAGCAGCAGCGGATCCGAGACTGGAATCTGCGCACCGTGTCGGATGGCAGCGTCGTGATTGCCGCCGTACACGTCGTAGGTGCCGAGAACGTCGGCGACGAACAGGCCGTCGAACAGGCCCCGTTCCAACAACTTCGCCAGATCGGTCCAGTAGCCGAGTTCCTTGTACCGCCACGACTGATCCAACGGATGACGCCACAGACCGGGGGACTGATGCGCGACGCAATTCATGTCGAAGGCATTGAAACGAATCTCGCGTGACACGGGGGAACTCCTTCGGCGGGACGACCTGTCCGAATATCGACAGCGGTGCGACGCTACCGACGACCCAGGCCGGTGGGAACAGTTCGGATCGTGATGAGTCGATAGCTGGTCATGGAGCCGCCGACACCTCAGTGTTGCGCCGTCACATCACTGAAAAGAGCGTCGGAGCATGATCGAAATAGCGCAGTTGACCAAGACCTACGGGACGGGGAAGAACACAACCGTCGTACTCGACCGGCTGGATTTCTCGGTTCGGTCCGGCGAGATTCTCGCCGTGGTCGGCCCCAGTGGTGCCGGCAAGAGCACGCTGGCCCAATGCATCAACTTGCTCACCCGGCCCACCTCGGGCTCGGTGATCGTCAACGGGGACGACCTGACGGCGTTGAATGCCAAGCAACTTCGGGTGGCGCGGCGGCGCATCGGTACCGTGTTTCAGTCTTCGAGTCTGCTCTCGCGTCGAACCGTGGCGGAGAACGTCGCCTTGCCATTGGACTTCCTCGGGGCCACGAAAGCCGAGACGGCCAGGAGAGTGGGTGAGCTTCTCGACCGAGTCGGGTTGTCCGACAAAGCCGCTCGCTATCCCTTTCAACTCTCGGGCGGACAGCGTCAACGAGTGGGGATTGCGCGAGCGTTGGCGCTTCGACCGTCGGTGCTGCTCTCCGACGAGGCCACCTCCGGCTTAGATCCGCAGACCACCGAATCGGTGGTCGAGTTGCTGCGAGAACTGCGCCAGGACCTCGACCTTGCCATCGTGTTCATCACCCATGAAATGGATACCGTTCTGCGAGCCGCAGATTCGGTAGCTCGACTCGATCACGGACGCATCGTCGAATCCGGGAACCTCGTCGATCTGCTGACCGACCACACCTCAGCGCTCGGTTACGAGCTGCGCCCCAGGCGTGAGGACGCACAGGCCGCGGCCGGCGACGTGCAATGGAACGTGACCTACGATTCGCCCGAGGTTCCGCAGGACTGGATCGGCCGGTTGGGTCAGGACCTGGGCTCACCGGTGGCGCTACTCGGAGCATCGGTCCAGGTTGTCGCCGGAGTAGCTGTCGGCAGCGCGTCACTCGGCATCGGTGCCCACCTGAGTGCACGCGTTCCCGGTGCGCTGGAGGCGCTGGGGTTGTCCGGTTCGCCGCTCACCGAGCAGACGATCCTCGAGGCCGCGTCGTGATCGCAATTGTGGCCGCAGGCAACAAGGTTCCGGTCGATGAACTGCCCGCACTGCTGTTGCCCGCATTGGGCGACACACTGACGATGGTCGGGATAGTGATGTTCATCGTGGTGCTCGTCGGTGTACCGCTGGGTTCGACGCTGTTCAACCTGGGCCCCGGCGGGCTGTTCGAGAACCCGGTGCTCCATGCGCCGGTCAGCTGGATCGTCAGTATCGGGCGGTCGTTGCCGTTTCTGATCTTGATGGCTGCACTGGTTCCGGTCACGCGATGGATCACCGGGACCAACATCGGTATCGCAGCCGCTGTGGTGCCGATGTCGTTGGCGGGCATCGCGTTCTTCACCCGCATCGTCGAGAACTCTCTGCGCTCGGTCCCGACGTCGGTGGTCGACGTCGCCCGGGCGTCGGGTGGCTCCACATTGCAGGTCACCACCACGCAGTTGTCCGAGGCGGTGCCGTCGATCATCGGTGGATTGACCATCAACGTCATCGCCATGATCGAATACTCGGCCATCGCCGGAACGATCGGTGCAGGCGGAATCGGTTATGTCGCAGTCACATACGGATACCAAAGATTCGATCACACCGTCATGATCGCAACGATCGTCATCCTGATTCTCACCGTCGCCGCCGTCCAGCTCGTCGGCGACGCGCTCGTTCGCTACACCACACCTCATCAACGCGCTGTGCGCACTGTCTGAACCACATTCGAGAGGTCCATTCACCATGACAACGTCCACCGAAGCACACGGCTTCGAGCTGAAGAACCGTCGAAAGGCGCCCTGGATCATCGCGGCCGTCGTACTGCTGATCGCCCTAGCGGTGGTTGTCCGCATCGCGTTCTTCGGCGACACGGCCTCGGCCAACGAGACCGAGGGCGCAACCCTTGTTGTCGCCACTGCCGAAGGCAATGCATCCGAGCAGGCCCTGGTCGAATTCGTCGCTGACCAGGTTGCCCCCAAGTACGGCATCACAGTCGCATTCCGCGGACTCGCCGACAGCAACACCATCAACCGCGCGGTGAGTGAGGGCGAAGTGGCCGCCACGGTCTACCAGCACAAGCTGTGGCTCGGCCAGGTCCTCGAATCCAACCCGGACTTCCAGGAGGAAGCCGCAACCCCGGTGTTTCGCTGGGGCTTCGGACTCTGGTCCGACAAGTACTCCGACCCGGCCCAATTGCCGGACGGCGCAACAGTGTCGCTGTACTCCGACCCGGCCAACGAAGCCCAGGGCCTGTGGGTACTCGAACGAGCAGGTCTGATCACTCTCGACCCCGCGGTCGACA
Source organism: Rhodococcus sp. 14-2483-1-2 (assembly GCF_002259405.1). Lineage (GTDB taxonomy): Bacteria > Actinomycetota > Actinomycetes > Mycobacteriales > Mycobacteriaceae > Rhodococcoides. The sequence goes on from NZ_NPFW01000021.1 coordinate 308,457, forward strand.
AGTCGACGGCTACGCAGAAGGACATCGTCGGAAACCCTAAGAACCTGCAGTTCACGCTGCTGGACTTCGCAGCGCAATCGCGGGCGCTGCCGGATCTCGATGCAGCAGTGGGCTACACCGAGTACTACCTCGCCGCAGGCATCCCCGTCGAGAAGCAGATCTTCGCGCCGCCTGCACCGGACGAGTTCGCCGGCCAGCTCACCATCGGTAGCCGCTGGGCCGATACCGACAACATCAAGAATCTCGTTGCGGCCTTCAAGGATCCTGCGGTGCAGGAATTCCTGGCCACCGACCCGCGAGTGAAAGACATCCTGCTACCCCTGCAGTAGCAGCACCCTGCGCCCGACGGTCCAGCAGCCGACCGTCGGGCGCAGCCGTGGTGTTACGTTCGACCCGCACCCGATGGCACCGACACGAGGCGGACGATGTGACCCGGTACGACGCGCTGACAGAACTACTCGACGAGCGGTACTCGTGCCGGCAGTTCCTGCCGACGCAGGTCTCGCGCGAGGTACTCGAACAGCTGCTGTCGGCCGCCCGGCGCACACCTTCTTGGTCCAACACCCAGTCGTGGCAGATCATCGTGACCGAAGGCGATGCCACCCGGAAGTTCTCCGACGCCTTGGTGGAGCACCTGGCGTCCGGTGTGCCGCAACCGGACTTTCCGTTCCCGGCGAATTACAACGCTCTGCACCGTGCACGGCGACGTGAATGCGGTGGCGCGCTGTACGAGAGCATCGGGGTGGTCAAGTCCGACACCGAGGCGACAACGCGTCAATTCATTCGCAACTACGAGCTGTTCGACGCGCCGCATGCAGCCATCATCACCACCGATGCCGACCTGGGCGTGTACGGCGCGGTCGATTGCGGGTTGTATCTGCAGACTTTCCTGCTGGCCGCCCAGAGTCTCGGTCTGGGAGCCATCGCACAAGCAGCCCTGGCCGCGTACTCACCGTTCCTGCACGAGTGGTTCGACATCCCGGACACTCGAAAAGTGGTGGCCGGAATCTCCTTCGGCTACCCGGACGAGACACACCCGATCAACGGATTCCGTACCGGCCGAGCGCCTCTGGACGAGACGGTCACCTTCGTCGGACGCTGACGTCGTCGTCGAGCGCACTCGTCGACGGCAGTACGTCTGCGGCTCGGCTGCCTGTCCGCAACCCGCCGTAGGTCTTCTGACGAATGGTCGCCAGAGTGATCATTCCGATCACGGCGGAGCCGATGACGAAGTACGCAGGTGACACCGAGCTTCCGGTGCGGTCGATGAGCCACGTCGCAATGTAGGCGGCGGTCCCACCCGTGGCGATCGTCGCAATGTTGAAGCCGAGAGCGACGCCGGTCAGTCGAACTCGCGAGTCGAACAACGACGGGAACAGGGGAGCGGTTGCCGTCTGGATCAAGGGTGTGCCTACCGCGAAGAACATGAAAGCAATTGCAGCAACGAACAACCCGTGTCCGCTCATCATCGACATTGCCGGGTACGCGAGCAGCGCCGAGGCGAGTAATCCGCTGGCCAGCACACGCACGCTGCCGAACCGATCCACCAGCAGCCCGGCGAGCGGCATTGACGCCGCGACGAGCACGATGACACCGGCCGCAGTCCAGGTGACCGAACTCTGACTGAATCCGCCTTCGCGCACCAGATGGATACCGATGTAGGTGAGCACCATGTATCCGGTCGCGTTCTGAGCCACACCCAGTCCGAAAACCTGCAGAACCTGCTTGGGATGAGTGCGAAGTAGTTCGGTCAACGGTGCCTTCGCCACCTCGTTTTCCGCGGCTGCATGGACGAACTGCGGGGTGTCTTCGATTCGCGTGCGGGTCCAGAGACAGAACAGCACCAGGGGGATGCCGAGCAGGAACGGAATTCGCCAGCCCCAGCTGGTCATCTGCGCGTCGGTGGTGAGTGTGGAGGTGATCGCCACGGCGATGGCCGCGAGTGCGAAACCGCTGTTGCTACCCAGTGCGACGAAGGACGCACCGAGCCCCTTGCGTTTTTCGCCGACCGTCTCGTAGACGTATGTGAGCGCGCCTCCGAGTTCTCCACCGGCCGAGAAGCCCTGGACCAGACGGGCGATGACCAACAGGATCGGCGCGAGAACCCCCGCGTTCTCGTAGGTGGGGAGGAAGGCCATCAGTGCACTGCCGACGCCCATGAGCAGAACAGAGAACAATAAGGCGCGCTTGCGCCCGTGTCTGTCACCGAGGCGGCCGAAGAAGATTCCGCCGATCGGACGCATCAGGTAGGCAGATGCGAAGACGGCCAGACTCGCGAGCAACGACGCAGTCGGGTCGTCGCCGGGGAAGAACAATGGGCTGACGACGACCGCGAGGTAGGCGTAGACGGTGAGGTCGTAATACTCGACGATGGTGCCGACCGTGGCAGCGAGTACGCCACGGCGTCTGGTCTGCTCAGGGGTGCGAATGGTGGCCACGGACTGCTCCGATTCTGTGTGCGACGGCGACGAGGGGGCGAGATCTGCACGTGTCGTCACACCTTAACCGGTTAAATGTGTACATACTTCGAAATAGTGAACAAGAATTAAAGTAACTATCCTACGGTCGACGTAGCTGCCGGCGATCCGGTTGAGAGATGTTCGCGCGCACTGTTTTCGGTGGCACCAGCGGGCATGAACACGGCAACGGTCCACACCGATTGCGCTACCGCCACGAGGAAACCCGAGCGCACAAGGGAGTGGAGCAGTCGCGCCGCGAGGTTCAGTGCCGGAGCGCGTCGACCAGCGCACGCGCCACATCTGTGCCCGAACGCCAGGCGCTCTCCACTCGGGGCACTCCGGACTCGCACCACTGATCGCCCGCCGAACCGACGAAGCGTCCGTCCTGCTCGCGAAGCGCGAAGTTGGAATCGTGCTGCGCTGCGGGCTTGGCGAAGGTCCACCGATGAGCGTGGGTCCATGTGGGTTGCGTGGATGCGACGGACAATTCGCGAAGGGCGTCGACAACTGGGGCGATCGCACCGTCGGGGTCGTCGAGATGCTGCTGCGCTCGTTCCGACGTGGTGTGCACCACCAGAACCGGAGCGCCGTCTCCGCGGCGTGCACCGTCGTCGACGACAAAATCAATATCGGGATGATCGTTGACGAACGCTGCGTCCCGGAAGGGAATGTCGAGCACGTCGAACCCACACGCCACCGAGATGACGGGTACGTAGTCGACCGCATCGGGAATTGTGGTCAGTCGCATCGCCTGAGGATCCGGCATGGCGAGCACGACGTGGCCGTCGGGCAATGCGGTCAACTCGGTGGAATGTTCGATGTCGAAGCCCTCGAGCATGTTTCGTACCAGCGATCGCAGACCGTTCGGGGTAGCCCAGCGAACCGGTCCGGTCGTTGTGCACGGTGCCGTGGCGGGCTTGAGGATGCCGAACGTGTTGGCCCACTGGCGCGCCAATCCACCCGACTCCCACTCGGCGACCACCGTCGAGAATTCCTGATCTCGGACGGTGAAGTAGCCGGCACCCAAGTCGACGCGACGGCCGTGCAACTCCGGCGATGACATCCGCCCACCCGGAGCTCGGCCTCGGTCGACGATGCGGAACGGCACGTCTGCGCCGCGAAGAACCCGCGCGCAGGCCGCACCGGCTATGCCCGCACCGACGATGGTGACCGGATCGGTGATGCTGCCCGCTTCGGAGTTCATCGGTCCAGTATGCCCGGATTTGCGCCAATATCTCTGTACCACCGGCTGTCTGGACATATCGGTCACCCGCTGCGTCCGCGTCCACATTGTGTTCGACTACAGGGATGGCCATTACGGAGAAGCCGGACACCGGCGAGAACGGACTCGGTACCAGCCTGAAACCACGGCACGTGACGATGATTTCGATAGCCGGAGTCATCGGCGCGGGATTGTTCGTGGGTTCGGCCAACGCCATCGCCACGGCAGGCCCGGCAGTGCTGCTGGCGTACCTGTTCGCGGGCACGCTCGTGATCTTGGTGATGCGCATGCTGGGGGAGATGGCAACGGCCAATCCCGACACCGGCTCGTTCTCCACGTATGCCACACGCGCGCTCGGGCATTGGGCCGGATTCTCGGTCGGATGGCTCTACTGGTGGTTCTGGGTGTTGGTGATCCCGGTCGAAGCCACCGCGGCTGCTTCCATTCTCACCAACTGGCTCGGCGGAGCCCAGTGGATGTGGGCACTGCTCATCGTCATCGCCCTCACCGCGACCAACCTGATCAGCGTCGGCAACTACGGCGAATTCGAGTTCTGGTTCGCCCTGGTGAAGGTCGTGGCGATCATCGCGTTCATAGGCCTCGGCATCGCCGCCATCCTGGGGTGGCTACCCGATTCGGAAGTCAGTGGTGTGGACCAACTCTGGGCCTCGGGCGGATTCATGCCCCTCGGGTTCGGTGCGGTGATCGCGGCCATGCTGACGACGATGTTCTCGTTCATGGGCTCGGAAATCGTCACCATCGCCGCTGCCGAATCCAAGGACCCGGCAAAGGGAATCACCCGCGCCACCAACTCGGTCATCTGGCGAATCTCGATCTTCTACTTCGGTTCCATCTTCGTCATCGTCGCGCTGGTGCCCTGGAACGAACTGGATCCCAATACGGGCTCGTACCAATTCGTACTGTCCAAGATGGGAATCCCGCACGCCGAGACCATCATGGACATCGTCATCCTGACTGCCGTCGCGTCGTGCCTGAACTCTGCGCTCTACACCGCGTCGCGCATGCTGTATTCGCTCGGCGATCGAGGTGACGCACCCCGGGCGGTCAAGAAGATCACCACGAACGGGGTGCCGTGGGTCGCGGTGATCGCCTCGATGGTGCTCGGGTTCCTCGCCGTCATCGGAAACTACATCCTGCCCGAGAAACTCTTCACCTACCTGCTGGCGACCACCGGGGCCGTCGCGCTCTTCGTCTACCTCGCCATCGCCAGCAGCCAGCTGGTGCTGCGGCGTCAACTCGACCGCGACGACGAACGCCCTGCCGTTCGGATGTGGCTGTACCCGTGGTTGACCTACCTGGCCATCGGGTTCATCGTGTTCGTCCTGGTGATGATGGTGGTGCGGCCGGAGCAGCGGTCGTCGATTCTGCTCTCGGCCGTCCTCGCCGCAGTGACCGTGATCGGCGGAATCCTGGTGCAACGCCGAAATACGCGGCGCGACACTGTCGCCGCCCGCGCATCGGAGTGAGTGCAACTAGACCCCCGCGTACACCTGCCGGTACAGATCGACGATCTGTTCGGTGGTCGGCACGACCGGATTGTTTCCCGGGCTGCCCGACGCGAGTGCCTGCTCGGCCATGAGTGGCAGCAGCTCGTCCCACTTGGCCTTGTCGATACCGAAGGTCTCCGGAGTCGGAACCTCCACCTCACGACACAGTGTGACGATCGCATCCTGCAGCTTGCCACCGGCAACCTGATCCGAATCGCTTTCCGACGCCGCGCCCAGTGCGCGTGCGCAGTCGGCGTAACGTGCCGGTGCCCCGTCGATCGAGAATGCCGTGACGGCAGGCAACAGCATGGCGTTGGACAGCCCGTGTGCAACATGGAAGTGCGCGCCGATCGGTCGACTCATGCCGTGGACCAGACAGACACTCGCATTGGAGAATGCCATGCCGGCCTGCGTCGAGGCATGCATCATCGCCTCGCGCGCCTGCCGGTCGTCGCCGTCCCGATACGCCCGCAGCAACGACGTCCCGATCGTGCGAATCGCACTGAGCGCCAAACCGTCGGAGATGGGGTTGGCCTTCTTACTGACGTACGCCTCGATGGCGTGGGTCAGTGCATCGACACCGGTATCGGCCGTCAGACGCGCAGGCATCGACATGGTCAGCTCGAAGTCGATGATCGATGCGATCGGGAGAAACGACAGCCCGGGGCACAGCATCTTCTCGTCCGAGGCGACGTCGGTGATGATGGTGAACTGAGTTGCCTCCGAACCACTTCCGGCCGTGGTGGGGATGGCGATGATCGGTAGGGCCGGGCCGGTCGACAGCACGGGAGCCTTGAAGTCCCGCATCGTGCCGCCCTGCACCGCGAGAATGGCCAACGCCTTGGCCGTGTCCATCGGACTGCCACCGCCGAAGCCGATGATCGAATCGGCCGAATGCTGCTGCACCGCTTCGAGACCGGCGACCAACGAATCGGTCGTCGGATCCGGAACGGTGCCCGAGAACAATGCAGGCGTCTTACCGGCCTCGGCCATGATCTTCATCAAACGATCCGCCGAGCCGTTGCCGGCCATGAACGCATCGGTGACGAGCAACGGCCGAGACACGTCGAGGTCGGTCAGAACGGTCCCCAGCTCCTCGACGGCACCGCCGCCCAGCTTGAGAAACCGAGGAAACGAAATATTGGCAACCATGGTGTGCTCCTTCGCGGTGTCTTCGGAACTCAGCTGTTTTCGGGGAAGCCGAGGTTGATGCCGCCGTGGCTGGGGTCGAGCCAGCGACTTGTGACAGCTTTGCCGCGGGTGAAGAAGTGGACACCCTCGGTGCCGTGTGCGTGGCTGTCGCCGAAGAGGGAGTTCTTCCACCCGCCGAAGCTGTAGTACGCCATGGGAACCGGGATCGGCACGTTGATGCCGACCATGCCGACCTCGACCTCGTTCTGGAAGCGTCGGGCCGCCCCACCATCGTTGGTGAAGATGGCGGTGCCATTGCCGTACGGGTTCTCGTTGATCAGTCGAAGGGCGTCGTCGTAGGTCTCGACGCGGACGACCGAGAGGACCGGTCCGAAGATCTCGTCGGTGTAGACGCTCATGTCGGGCGTCACGTTGTCGATGAGGGTGGGCCCGAGCCAGAATCCGTCGGTGCCGCCGTCGGGCTGGACGGTACGTCCGTCGACGACGAGGGTGGCCCCGTCTGCTTCGCCTGCATCGACGTACGAGGCGACCTTGTCACGGTGGGCCTTGGTGACGAGCGGTCCCATGTCTGCCCCGCGGGTTCCGTCACCGGTGACCAGCGGAGTGGTGCGCTCGGCGATCTTGGCCACGAGTTCGTCGGCGATGTTCCCGACAGCGACGAGTGCGGAGATGGCCATGCACCGTTCGCCTGCGGAGCCGAAACCGGCGTTGACCATGGCGTCGGCGGCGAGGTCGAGATCTGCATCGGGGAGCACGACGGCGTGGTTCTTGGCCCCGCCGAGGGCCTGGACGCGCTTTCCGTTGGCGGTGCCGGTGGAGTAGACGTACTGGGCGATGGGGGTGGAGCCGACGAAGGAGACCGACTTGATCTTCTTGTTCTCGAGAAGCTCGTCGACGGCCACCTTGTCGCCCTGAAGGACGTTGAACACGCCGTCGGGCAGGCCCGCCTCGGCCCAGAGCCGGGCGAGCCAAATGCTGGCGCTCGGGTCCTTCTCCGAGGGCTTGAGTACCACGGTGTTGCCGGCCGCGATGGCGATGGGGAAGAACCACATCGGGACCATGGCCGGAAAGTTGAAGGGGGAGATGATCGCTACCGGTCCGAGCGGTTGACGGATGGAGTAGACGTCCACGCCGGTCGACGCGTTCTCGGTGTACCCACCCTTGAGCAGATGCGCCATGCCGCAGGCGAATTCGACGATTTCCTGGCCGCGGGAGATCTCGCCGAGTGCATCGGAGAGGACCTTCCCATGCTCGGCGGTGATGATCTCGGCGAGCTCGTTCTTCCGCGCGTTCAACAGCTCTCGGAACGAGAACAGGACAGAGGTCCGCTTGGCGAGGGAAGTATCGCGCCACGCCGGGAATGCGGCTGCGGCCGCGTCGATGACCGCGCGGGCGTCGCCGGGATCGGCCAGGGTGAGGGTGCCGGTGACCTCGCCGGTAGCGGGGTTCGCGACGGGGGCGGTCCGGTCGGAGCTACCGGAATAAGTCTTTCCATCGAGCCAGTGCGCAATGACGTCGGTCAACGTTCGATCCTTCCATCGGTGTGTCTCGAGTCTCACTTGTACGGATGCACATGTCAAAGGCCAAAACCGCAGATCGCTGTGCAGAAATGCACACCGGCGATAGTCTCGGTGGGTGTTCAACGCAGACCATCTCCGCTACTTCCTCGAAGTGTCGAGGACCGGGCGTCTGACCGACGCCTCGCACACTCTCGGTGTGGACCACACCACCGTCGGTCGGCGCATCACGGCGCTCGAGAAATCGGCCGGGCAGCGCCTGTTCGACAGAACGCCGTCGGGTTGGCGACTCACCGAGGCGGGTCGACGCCTCGTCGGATATGCAGAGACCGTCGAATCGACACTCATCGCCGCCTTCGAGGATCAGACCTCCGACACCGGCTCCCTGCGAGGGACCGTGCGCATCGCGGCCCCGGACGGTTTCGGAGCGTTCGTCCTTACACCGAAGCTCGGCGTACTGCGAGACAAGCATCCGGATCTCGACATCGAACTGGTCACCGCCACCGAGCACAACTCATTGGCCACCAGGGAATTCGACATCGCCATCACGTTGGAGCGACCGTCGCCGCGATTCGTCGTCACTCGCAGATTGGCGACGTACTCCCTCGAGCTCTACGCTGCCGCACAGTATCTCGCCGCGATGCCGCCTATCGATACCGTCGACGATCTGCGAGAACACACGCTGATCTCGTACGTCGACGCGCTGCTCGACGTGGCACCGCTGCGAATCCTGGATGCGATCCTGCCGGAGGGCCGCGCGCAGATTCAGACCAACAACATCACCGGGCAGTGGATCGCGGCGAGATCCGGGGTGGGAATTGCGCCCTTGCCCAGCTACATCGGTCAGCCCGACGAGGCCCTCGCGTCGGTGTTGCCCGGCGTCGTCTCGGTCGAACGGACGTATTGGACGGTGGTTCCGCGAGAGCTGACCGGTCTGGCGCGGGTGAAGGTCGTCGACGAATTCCTCCGGTCGGTCGTGACCGACGAACAGCATCTCTTTCCTGTGCCGCAGTAACGACGGGCGAAGTGCACAGTCCGAGAGTGCCGGTGGCCGTTGACATTTGGACGTTCCGATGAGACGCGCGTCTCGTGATGACGGACACACGTGACGCCGACCTCAAAGGAGTGGGAAACGGCGAAGATAGGGGTAACAATCTGTTACAGACACATCCGCGGACGCGGATCCACTCGAGATTCTGGGGGAATCATGACACTGTTCGTAATGGCAACTGTCGGCTTCGTCGGTATGGCAATCGCACTGCTCAACGACGGTAGCGACATGAATTTCCGCGGTCGCCAGCTGGCGGGCGCGTACCGCCAACGCTGAGTCCGGCATACCGAATTCCTGCGCCGGGTGCGCAGTTGGCAAGATCCGTGGGATGTGGACACACCCCCGAGCGACCGGCTTACTGGTCGGCTACGGCCTCGATCGAGTGTTCGCAGACCCGCAACGCTGGCACCCGGTTGCAGGATTCGGCACCACGGCGCTGCGCGTCGAACACGTCCTGTATCGCGATAGTCGAGCGCTGGGCGTCGTCCACGCAGTCGCGCTGATCGGCTCGGTGACCGCACTCGGCGTCGGGTCGAGTCGGGTGGCCGGTCGGGTGGGTGCACCTGCCGAGGTCGCTCTGGTCGCGGCCGCTACCTGGGCCGCCCTGGGAGGCACGTCCCTGTCGAAGGTGGGTCGGCAGATGGCGGACCACCTCGACAACGACGACCTCGAGAGCGCACGCGCGCTGCTGCCGTCACTGTGCGGTCGGGATCCGGAACCACTCGACTCCGACGGCCTCGCACGCGCCGCACTGGAGTCCATCGCGGAGAACACGTCCGACGCGACGGTCGGAGTGCTGGTGTGGGGAGCACTGGCCGGGGTGCCGGGGATTCTGGCCTACCGAGCGAGCAACACGCTCGACGCGATGGTCGGGTACCGGTCTCCGAAATATCTGCGTTTCGGTTGGGCCGCAGCACGAATCGACGACGTTCTGAACCTGCTACCGGCTCGCGTCACCGGCGTGGCGACGGTTGTCGCAGCGCCCTCGGTGCAGGGTTCGCCCGCCCGAGCCCTGAAGATGTGGCGACGCGACGCCGCGCAGCACCCCAGCCCCAACGCAGGCGTTGCGGAGGCGTCGGCTGCCGGGGCACTGGGGCTGCAGCTCGGCGGCAGAACGCAGTATCGACACGGCGTGGAGATCAGGCCGACACTCGGTGACGGCCACGCGCCGACAGCACGCGATCTTCGTCGATCGGTCGCACTGTCGAGCCGAGTGCAGGAACTGTCTGCGGTCGCGTCAGCGATTCTTGCCGTAGCGATCGGCCAGGCGAGGATCCGACGGCGTCGTCTCGCGTGACGCCGCGCGCGCCCGTGCTCGCTTCTCGCGGCGGGTGGGCAGCGTGAATTCTTCTTCCGCGTCGGGACCGGCCTCGTCCTCGGGCTCGGTGTCCGGCTCGCCGGACATCGCGTCCGCGAGTTCGGCACGTGAATTGCGGCGTTCCCGTATCTCCGCCCGGGCGAAATACGCCAGGCCCAGCGGTGCCATGATGCCGAACGCCAGCCACTGCAGACCGTAGGACAGGTAGGGGCCTGCGTCGGTCTGCGGCAGTTCGATCAGGCCCAGACCGCCCGGCTGAGCGTCGTCGAGCTGTAGGTATCCGTCGATGGCGTCGACTCCGACCGCTGCGCCGATCTGTTCCGGATTGATGTTGTAGACCTGCAGCCGACCGTCGTCCTCGACGGGCTCGCGCGAGGTGCCTTCGGCTTGGCGTACCCGTGCGTTCAGCGTCACTTCACCGGCGGGTGCCGCCTCGAACTCCGGCGCTCTGGTTCCCTCCACCGGCAACACGTACCCGCGATTGACGAGCACGGTGGGCCCGCCGTCGATCACGAACGGGGTGATGACCTCGTAGGCGGGCTGATCACGGATGCTGCGTAGCCGCACCAGTACGTCGGAATCGGCGACATAGGACCCGGGCGCGATGACCCGACGCCACTCGTCCTCGGCCGGAAATCCGTTTGCGGTGAGAACATCGGAGATCGGCACCGGATCCGCGTCGACGGAGCGGGTGATCAGATCGTTGCGCTCGGACGTCGAGGTGTTCTTCCCCAACTGCCACGGAGCGAGCACGCTGAAACACAGGAACGCGAAGGCCAGCACCACCGCAGCCAGCACCAACCATTTGGGTCGCAGCAAGAACGCTAACTTTCGCACTCCACCACGGTAGCCGGGTCAGTGAGAGAGTCGAGACCGTGCCCAGTCCAGCATGCCGGGAACGGCACTTTCGATCTGCTCGCGCACCTCGGTGAACGCCGAATCGGACGAGTAGTACGGATCGGCCACCGACGAGTCGTCGGCATCGGGATCGAACGACCGCAGCAGGGCGACACGGTCTGCCGGAGCGCCGAGCTGCAGCAGGGCGCGCGCATGACCGGTATCGAGCGCGACGATCAGATCCGCGGCCAGGTGATCCGGCCCGACCTGCGCCGCCTCGTGCTCGCTGTCGTATCCGTGGGCATCGAGCTCGGCGACGGTTCGTGGATCTGCGCCGTCGCCCACATGCCAACCGCCGGTCCCGGCGCTCGAGACACGCACCGCCTCGCCCAGACCGGCGTCGCGCAGATGCCCTGCGAAGACCTTCTCGGCCATCGGTGATCGGCAGATGTTGCCGGTGCACACGAAGGTCACATGCAGTGGCTCGTTCACTGCACGGCCGCCGTGTTCTGCTCCAGCACGGTGGCCAGTTCGTCCATGCTCGACGCGGTGAACGCGGCGTCGTCGCTCTCGCCGTCGACGCCGTAGCCCCACTCCACGTACACCGTGGGAATGCCGAATCGAGCGGCACCGTGCACGTCGTGATCACGATCACCGATCATGATCACCCCGGCTGTGCCGCCGTCCGCGGACTCCACCGGATCGATGCCGAGGTTGGTCAGCGAATGCGCGATCACGTCGGACTTCGCCCGTCGGGTGCCGTCGTTGCTGGCACCGCCGATGAACTCGAAGTACCGCGACAGACCGAAGTGGTCCAGAATGCGGACGGCGAATCGCTCCGACTTCGACGTCGCAACGCCGAGGCGCACGCCGCGTTCCTGCAATCGCGTCAACACCGTCTCGATGCCGTCGAACGCGGTGTTCTCGGCCCAGCCGCGCTCGTCGTAGCGTTGGAAGTACGCCGCCAGTGCGCGCTGCGCTGCATCCTCGTCCAGGCCGAGCCCGCGCAACGTGTCGATCAGAGGTGGTCCGACGACCATCGACAGCTGTTCCTCGGTCGGTTCGGGAGCCTCGACCGACGCCAACGCATGACGAAAACCGGCATGAATTCCCGGTGCGGAATCGGTCAACGTCCCATCGAGATCGAACAGGACAACGGACGCGGGAGCATCGACAGACATGGTCGAAGCCTATCGGTGCGGGCCGTTCGGTGACGGCGCGGCTACGCTCGTCGCGATGTCCGACACAGCTGCCGATCCCGATGCGCTACTCCGTCACCACGGCGACGTCGAGGTCGATTCCGGCTTCGTCGACTTCGCCGTCAACGTGCGCGGTGACGGACCGCCGGCATGGCTTCGCGATCGGCTGGCCGCGGCACTGAGTTCGTTGGGTTCGTACCCGAGCACGGCCGCCGACAAGGCCGCACGAGAACAGGTGGCCGAACACCACGGCCGCTCACCGGACGAGGTGCTGCTGCTCAGCGGCGGGGCCGAGGGGTTCTCGATGCTGCCGCGGCTCGAGCCCCAGCTGGTGGCGACGATCCACCCGTCGTTCACCGAGCCCGACTGGGTGCTGGAGCAGGCGGGCATTCCGGTGCACCGAGTGATCCTGCCGCCGCCCTTCGAGCTCGATCCGACGCTCGTGCCCGATGCCGCCGACATGGTGATCCTCGGCAACCCGACCAACCCCACCTCGGTTCTGCATCCCCGTGAGGCGGTATTGAGTCTGCGCGGATCCGGACGCACGCTGGTGATCGACGAGGCCTTCGCCGACGCAGTTCTCGGGTCGGGGGAATCGGTCGCCTCACAGAGCCTTCCCGACGTGCTGGTCCTGCGGAGCCTGACGAAGACGTGGGCGCTGGCGGGATTGCGATGCGGGTATGCGCTGGGCCACCCCGACGTCCTGGCACGGCTGCAGTACGGCCGCGCGCACTGGCCTCTGGGGAGTCTGCAGCTCGAAGCGATCCGCGCCTGCACCGAACCGTTCGCCGTCGATCGGGCACGCGCCGAGTCCGAGCGAATCCACCGCGAACGCACCGCGATGATCCCGCGACTCGAGGCTCTGGGCCTTCTTGTCGCAGGCCCGGCTCGCGCCCCGTTCCTGCTGCTGCGCGTCGACGGAGCCGATTCGGTTCGAGAACGCCTGCGCACGATGGGTATCGCGGTCCGGCGCGCAGACACGTTCCCGGGGCTCGACCGTCACCACCTGCGCGTCGCGGTACGGGACTCGCAGCAGGTCGACATACTGGTGGACGCGTTGAACACCGTTCTGTGAGGAGAGCATCGACCATGGCAGTGACACTGGCGGACGTCATCGAGGTACTCGACGACGCGTACCCACCCCGTCTGGCGGAGAGCTGGGACTCGGTGGGCCTGGTGTGCGGAGATCCCGAAGCTGTTGTGCAGCAGGTCGTGTACACCGTCGACGTCACCGACGCCGTGGTCGACGACGCAATCGCTCGGGGTGCCGATCTCATCGTCGCCCACCATCCCTTACTGCTCAAAGGCGTCGACACCGTCGCGGCCGACACCGCGAAGGGCTCGGTGATCCATCGCCTGATCAAGGCCGACTGCGCGTTGTTCACCGCCCACACCAACGCCGACTCCGCCGATCCCGGTGTCTCCGACGCACTCGCGTCCGCCCTCGGAGTGATCGACACCAGACCGCTCGATCCCATTCCTGCTCCCGCACATGACAAGTGGGTGGTCTTCGTGCCGACCTCCGACTCCGCCGCAGTGCGACAGGCCATGTTCGACGCCGGAGCCGGACAGATCGGCGATTACAGCGAAGCCAGCTGGCAGAGCGCGGGTCTCGGCCAGTTCCGTCCGGGTCCGAACGCACACCCGACCCTCGGTGTTGCCGGAGAGGTGCACACCGAGGCGGAGGATCGAATCGAAGTCGTTGCTCCGAAAGGACTACGTGCTGAGGTGCTTTCGGCAATGCGTCGGGCACACCCGTACGAGGAGCCCGCGTTCGACGTCTTCGAATCCGCGGCTCTACCGTCGTGCACCGGCCTGGGTCGCATCGGTCGACTGCCGAATCCGATGACCCTCGCCGAATTCACCGACGTCGTTCGCGAGGCGTTGCCCACCACGACGTGGGGAGTGCGCGCCGCCGGAAACCCCGAGGCCACGGTCTCGGTGGTTGCGATGTGCGGGGGAGCGGGTGACTCGTTCCTTTCCGCGGTGGCGAGTACCGATGCCGATGTGTACGTCACCTCGGATCTGCGCCACCACCCGGTCGACGAGCATCTGCGGGCGGGTGGGCCTGCGGTGATCGACACCGCGCACTGGGCGTCGGAGTTCCCGTGGTGTGAACAGGCACGAGGCATCGTCGACGCCGCGTTCGGCGATACGGACGGCTGGAGCAGCCGCGTGACCGAGGTGTGTACCGACCCGTGGACCATCTGACTTGCGGTCGGGCAGGAGTGGAGCCTGTAGAAACGACCCTGATGGCCTCTATCCGGCTTTCTTGCTTTCGAGCAGCCGGTAGGGTGATCGGAACCAACTTCCATAGTCGCAGGAGTCATCAAGCGTGAACGTCGATCCCAAAGTCCAGGCCTCGCTGCTCGAATTGGCCGGTGTGGATACCGAACTCTCGCAGATCGCCCACCGCCGCAAGAGCCTCCCCGAGCAGCAGGAGGTGGACAAGCTCGAGACCGAGCGCACCACCCGCAAGGATGCCGCGGTGACGGTGCAGATCTCGATGGACGATCTCGACCGGGACATCCGCAAACTCGAAGGCGAGGTCGATGCGGTCCGGCAACGCGAGGCTCGCGACAAGAAGATGCTCGAGAGCGGCACCATCGCCCCCAAGCAGATGACCGAACTGCAGCACGAACTCGGCAGCCTCGAACGTCGCCAGGGCATTCTCGAGGAGGAACTGCTCGAGGTCATGGAGCAGCGCGAGGCCAGTGAGCGGGACTACGAGCACGCCGGCGCGCAGCTGACGCAGATCGAGGACGAGCTCGTCGACGCCGGTCGCCGCCGTGACGACGCCGTCGCAGACCTCGATGTCGCCGAGAAGCGCAGCGCCGAGCGCCGCGAATCGTTGGCCTCGGGATTGCCCGCGGACCTGCTGGCGCTCTACGAGAAGCAGCGAGCACTCACCGGCCGCGGTGCGGCCCTGCTGCAGGCTCGCCGTTGTGGAGCGTGTCGTATCGAACTCGATCGCAACGAGATCGCAAGCATCGCCAACAAGCCAGCGGATACTCTCATTCGTTGCTCCGAGTGCAATGCAATCCTGGTGCGCACCAAGGAATCCGGAATTTGAGTCAGGTATCGAGGGTCGTCGCCGAGGCCGACGGTGGATCGCGTGGTAACCCAGGCCCGGCCGGGTACGGCGCAGTGGTGTTCAGTGCCGATCGCTCGCAGGTTCTCGCCGAGCGTCGGGCATCGCTCGGCGTGGCCACGAACAACGTCGCCGAGTACAACGGACTGATCGCTGCTCTGAGCGCGGCCCGTGACGTCGGGGCCCGTGAGGTTGCAGTCCGCATGGACTCGAAACTCGTCGTCGAACAGATGTCCGGGCGCTGGAAAGTGAAGCATCCGGACATGATTCCGCTTCAGCGAAAAGCGGCCCAACTTGCTCGCGAATTCGATTCCGTCACCTACGAGTGGATTCCGCGCGCGCAGAACTCGCACGCCGACGCACTGGCGAACGAGGCGATGGACGCCGCGGCCGAGGGCGTGGACCTGTCGGAATTGCCCGATGCCGAGCCGGTTCCGAAGAAGACCGAGTCGCCCGGGTGGACCGGTGCCATGGGAGAACCCACCCGACTGCTGCTGTTGCGCCATGGACAGACCCCGATGTCGGTCGACCGTCGCTACTCCGGTCGCGGCAATCCGGATCTGACCGAATTGGGTCGACGTCAAGCCGATTCTGCCGCAACGGTTCTCGGCTCACGAACAGATATCGATGCCATCGTGGCCTCGCCACTGGCGCGCGCGCAACAGACCGCCTCGGCGACAGCCGACCGCTTGGGATTGCCCGTCACCACAGTCGACGGTCTCATCGAGACCGACTTCGGTGACTGGGAAGGACTGACGTTCACCGAGGCCATGGAACGTCACCCCGAGGGCCACAAGGCGTGGCGTGGCGACACCTCCGTCGCACCGCCGAACGGGGAGAGCTTCGACGCGGTGCGCGTGCGCATCGAAGCGACCCGCGACCAGTTGCTCACCGAGTACGCCGGCAAAACGCTCCTGGTGGTCACCCATGTCACCCCGATCAAGATGCTGCTGCAACTCGCACTCGACGTCGGCCCGTCGCTGCTGTATCGACTGCACCTCGACCTCGCGTCGCTGAGCATCGCGGAGTTCTACCCCGACGGCGGGGCTTCGGTGCGATTGGTGAACGACACCTCCCACTTAGCTGGACTGGCCTGATCGCTCCGCTGGTATATGGGACTCGACGTTCAACGACTATGTGGAGCTTGTGTAACTCGGCCAGTTCCAATAGTGCGTCACGTGAAGGCAAGCAAAGTTCTACAGACGTTCGTTTGTTGCAGCGGCGATCTGCCATGGTGTCACTGTCCGACACCTCGCGATCAACTACCGGACCTCGGTAGACACAGGATCGAGTAGTAGAAGGCAAGTCCTCTCCTACGATTTCTCCACGACCGCGGTGACTCGTCGAGAGTCGGGGACAATGTTCCAACGTCCCAGACTCGGACATTCGGTACAACACCCACCGACCGCACTGACCGCTTGAGTACGCCGCTGCTGCCCTGGGTGCACCGGGCCTGCTCGGGTGTGTGCGCTTCCGAGGTCTGGCTTGTCACCGGCCTCGGCCTGCCTTGACCAGCGGGATGCCGGTCTCGTGCCGGCCACCCAGGGGGATATACCCCTGCCCTCGCGCTAAGGATCGCCACGTAATGCGGGTGCCGTCCTCCGTGAGCAAACGGAAAGTTCATTTTTCAAGCGAGCCCCATGTCAGGGGCGATTTCATCCGAAAAGAAATGGGCTTTTGTGCCTACTTCGAGACGACCACGGATGCCGCAGAGCCTCGGATCTGCGGGCAAGCGATTGTGGACGACGACGACGCTCGACGAGTTCGAGCTCAAGGCCGAACTGCAGAAGGTCGAGATCCTGACCCACGCGTGCCGGGTCACCGACAAGATCGCAGAACTCAAGCGGTCGCAGCGGAGCGAACCGCTGACGGTGCTCGGATCGGCTCGGCAGCTGACGATCCACCCGTTGATTGCCGAGGTTCGCTTCCAACGCGGACTGCTCGCTCAGCTGCTCGGCAAGCTCGGCCTACCCGATACCGACGAGCAGATCGAGGCGAAGCGAGAAGCCGTCTCAGCCGTCCGTAGAGACGCCTCGAAGGCAGCGAAGTTCCAGGTGGGGCAATGACCCGCAGACGCGGCTCTCACGCCGTCTCAGGCTCGATCGAGTCGCTGCTGTCGCTGTTGCCCGAAAGGTTCTGGCTCCCGAACCCCGAGGTCGAGGACGGGCAGATGACCGGGCTCCAGCGCTACCTCTCAGACCTCGACAGCTGGCTTCGACACGAGCTGTCGCTGCCCGATGCCGGCGCGCCCAGGTCGAGGGGTGCTGGCGCACCACCCACGTTCGAGTTGATGAACGAGCTCGGAATACCTGTAGCCGAATGGTTCTCGATCGTCCTGCACGACCCGAGCCCATCCGGCCCGACAGGCAAAGCGCGCTGCCGAAGAGAGATTGCAACGTCAGGAGAACCGCATGACCACACCCGGAAGCAGCCGCCCACAGGGCGCATTCACGATCAGCTCCAACTTCGGCCAGGACTACGACGAAGACACCGTCTACGAAGGGATCACCGGTAAGACCCGGAGGGATCTCGGAGCAGCAGTAGAGGGCTTCGACGAGTTCAAGCTCGGGACGTACAACACCGCAGCGGATCTGGCGAACCTCCAGGGTCGTACCCAGCGTCTCGAAGGCGTCGTGGGATACGCCTACTCGTATTTGTCCGGTGGGTTGCATACCGGAAACCAGGACCTTTTCATCCCGTGCGATCGGCCGGTCGGTCCCTCCGTAGGAGTGACCGTTGCCGACAACAGATTCACGATGAACTCGCGTGGCCTGTGGGTGGCAAACGACCAGCTCGGGTTCGAGCCGGGAGGCGGTCTTGTGCAGAACAACTACGTCAACGTCCAGATCCGCATTTATGCACCGGACGGATCGTTGTTCGCGCATCGGATCTCCGAGTCGACGGAGTGCTCGGCACACACTCGAACGGTTCAGATGCCGTTCGTCGTGACCTCTGCGGGGTACCGGTGCGAGATGTGGGGTTGGGTCGGCCTGATCCGAGGGATCAAGGGCGGCTCGGGATGGACAGGCTTGTCCCTGCGGAGGATCAGCACCGAGACCGAATGATCGGGGTTACACCCGTACCCAGCCTGCTTCGGTCTGTTGATACTCCGCCACGATTCCCGGATGGTCGAAGGGGACAGTGACAAAGGGTGCCTCTTTGCTTTGCGTCACGGTCTTCGTAATTCGCTTCCCATCAATAACGAAGTCCAGCTCTAGGTACCAGGAGAGTGCCTCTGATCCGACGCTGGCGTACACGTGAAACGACTCCGCACGCGATGGCTCGATCTGATACTGGAGTGGGATTGGCTCTGTTGGCTCGAAGGGCGCGGAGTAAGGGATACAGAGCAGTTCACCGTTTTCGAGATTAATTTCCAAGCGATCCGACTCGATTGGACCTCCCGAGGGGTGGACAACCGACACACCGCGCAAGTTGCCGATGACGGTTGAGACCGCACGCCCACCGACCAGCACGACGTTGTGGTCTCCAACGCACTGGATAACAAGCTCGAAGGCTGTCATATGCAAAGGCGCGCCGTGGTTTGCGTTGACCCAGCTGCGGTAGGAACACCCGTAAGCATCGCGAGAGGTGCTCCCGTGGAGGTCATGTTTCAGCTCGGAGGGGTGCGAAACATCGGGAAAAAAATAGTTGGCAAGGCGACTATAGGGCGGGTCGCCAACTAGCGTCACGGACACACGCGATGACCGTAAGCGCCCGCCGAAAAGCCTATCGGCCGCCGCCCCGATCAGGACCAACAGGACTTCCATCACCAGCAAAACGCCCTTCGTGCTAATGCAAGATTTATGCGCCACAGTGTAATTGGCGCACATCTTGCATTGAGAGCAGCGACAGGATTGCACCCCGAGCCTGCGCTCGAGGTGCAATCACCGCTCTACCTTTTGGCCGGTTTGACCGTGATCCGACGGATCGGACCCGGAACCTTCACGGTCTTCTTTTCACCAGGCCGGATGGTGATGCGCCGCGTTGCCAACGCCCTCAGCCCTTCGAGGAGGTTGGGTCGTTGCCGGGAGCAACAGTGTCGGCGGCGCGAATCTGCCCCTGCACGTTGTGAGTGACCAGTTCGCCACCTCCAGCGTTGTGCAGAATGCGGCGTGCCGCAGCCTGCGCTTCGGCCTGGGTGTCGGTGTGGACACTGGCTCGCTTCGCGCCCGGGGCCTTTACGTCCCAGCCACTCTGCGGATTTGGCACGATGTGCCGTCGGTTAGG
Source organism: Rhodococcus sp. 14-2483-1-2 (assembly GCF_002259405.1). Taxonomy (GTDB): domain Bacteria; phylum Actinomycetota; class Actinomycetes; order Mycobacteriales; family Mycobacteriaceae; genus Rhodococcoides. The sequence continues at coordinate 328,038 of NZ_NPFW01000021.1, forward strand.
TGCCATGAGGCGACCTCCTTATTGCAGACCAATCGGACACATCCGGCACTCGGTTGCACCGGATGATTGGAGAGGGCTACGTTGGAATCGAACCCGCCAAAGTTCAGATACCGACTAGCTCCGCACCAGTCCGATTCCCCGGATTTGGTCCGGGGCTGTCGGTCTTTCGAAAACACTACACCTGGGGTCCGACATACCCCTACAACACGAGATGTTGCGAACAACATGCTTGGTATTCGCTGGTCACGGCCTTGCCGGCCCTAGCTAAGTCAGGCATTTCAATATGACGCAAGTCTCATTCGATGTGTGTGCTTGATCACCCAACTGGCTTCCACCGGTTGTAAAGCCATCCGATTGACTACTCCGCCGTGGACATCCCGTCGTCCTCCAAAGCCGCGCCGAAGGCCTAGATCTGCAGCGCAAGCCACAGGCCCGCCACCGCACCCACGATGGTCAGCGGAGTGGTGATGACGCCGAGCACAGTGAACGTCCTCAGGTCTGCCGGCTCGTCGTTGGCCGATGCGACGCGTCGCCACAGCATGATTGCCAGCGAGCCGACGTAGGTCAGGTTGGGTCCGAGGTTCACGCCGATCACCATGGCCAACAGCAACGCCGGGGGAGCGTCGGCTCCGAAGGCGGCCAGTAGCAGCAGCGTCGCAGGCAGGTTGTTGACGATGTTCGACGCCACCGCCGCGATGGCTGCGGCTGCCAGGAGCGACGCGAACGTGGTGTCGGACGGCAGGATTCGCGCCAGCCAGTCGCCGATCGGCCCTGTCGTGACGCCGAGAACGACGATGCCGAGCAGAAAGACGAAGCCGCAGAACGGTAGATCGGCACCGCGCAGAATGGCGCGAGCACTGGTGTGGCGGCCCCGGAGTGCGGGGATGGCCAATGCCACCGATCCCACCGCGGCCACCCAGAACGGTTCGATGTGGAACAGTCCCGCCACTGCAAAGCCGACGAGTGTCGCGGCGAGGATGGCGAGCGTGGTCCGCGGTGCGGGGACGTCGTCGGCGCTCTGCTGGGTGGAGTTCTCCGGCGGTGCGGCAGTGCGGCTCAGATCCTTGCGGAAGAAGATCAGGAATACCGCCAGCTCGATGACGACCGCGAAGATCCACGGTAGGGCCATCAAGGCAGTGAAGTGCAGGAAGGTCAGACCGGTCGCGGCGAATGCGAGAAGGTTGGTCAGGTTCGATACCGGCAGCAGCGTCGATGCCGAATTGGACAGATGCGCAGTGGCGTAACTGTGTGGACGCGGCGACATTCTCAGAATCCGCGCAGCACCGATGATGGCCGGCGTCAGGAGAACCACGGTGGCGTCGAGACTGAGGACTGCCGTGGTCGACGCCGCCGCTGCGAACACGAGAGTCAGTAGTCTGCGTGGGCTGCCCTTCGCGCCTCGTCGTAGCTTCGCCGCTATCCAGGTGAACACGCCGAGTGCGTCCGAGAGGTGCGCCAGAATCAGAATGAACGCCAGAAAGACCACGGTCGGCGCGAGTTCGAGTACTTGCTCGCGTGCAGCGTCGAGGCTGACGAGGCCGACGAGAAGAACGACTGCTGCCGCTGGAAGAGCAGCGACGATCTCGGGGAGACCGCGCGGACGAACGATGGCGAAGACGAGAACGGCGGCGACCAATGCCGCAGCGAGAACGGTCACGCGAGAATCTTCACGAGAGTCCGAACGTTTCGAGTGGTGGTCGTGGCCTTGTACTTCGCTTTGGCCGTGGCTTTCCCGAACGTACTGTCGGTGGTGTTGCCCTTGCGCACCTCCCAGTAGAGCACGCTGTTGCCCTCGGCGATCCTTTCGAGCTCGGGGTCGAGTTCTCCTGCAAGAGCGGACAATTCGGTCAAATGTCTGTCGTCGTTACCGAACACCACATAAGGATGCCAGCCCTCCCGTTCGGCGTCGAACGGGTAGGACTCCACTATCGCTCGAAGGGTCGGCACGTCCAGGACGACAACCCAGGCCTGGTAGCCGAACGTCTGAGCCAGCGCGCTCTCCACCTCCGTCTTCAACGCGGCGACGCTCAGTGAGGAGCTCAGCAGGACGTTGCCGGTCGCGAGGACAGTGCGGACATCGGTGAAGCCGGCCGCTGTCAGAGCCACGCGGAGATCGGCCATCTTGATGTTGATGCCACCGACGTTGATGCCGCGCAGCAACACGACCCATTCGCTCATGGAAGGAAATGTAGTTCGGTTCCCGGAGAGCGCGGAGCGCCGAGTAGAGTACGCAACTGCGAACGAGTTGGCCGGACGGCTGCGGCTCGGAGGACAGGCGAACGAGTGTCGTCGCGCTTCGGGCCGAGGAAAGTCCGGACTCCACAGAGCAGGGCGGTTGTTAACGGCAACCCGAGGTGACTCGCGGGACAGTGCCACAGAAAACAGACCGCCTGCGGATCGGTTCTTCGGAGTCGAACTGCAGGTCAGGGTGAAACGGTGCGGTAAGAGCGCACCAGCATCCCAGGTGACTGGGATGGCTAGGTAAACCCCGCCCGGAGCAAGGTCGAAGGCTGCACCGTTCAAGCGGTGCAGCTGCGCAGGTGCTCGAGGGCTGCTCGCCCGAGCCTGCGGGTGGACTGCTCGAGGTACCCGGCAACGGTGTGCCCAGATGGATGGTCGTCGAAGTCGAACCTGCGAAAGCAGGAACGGCAGACAGGATCCGGCTTACAGGCCGACTCGTTCGCACTCATTATTTCTCCCGCAGTTCTCCTGCGGCGTCGTTCCATGGGGCACACTGGAAGTCATGACCGACGACGACACCTCCTGGTACTACGACATCAACACCAAGCAGGTCGTACAGGGCAAGCAGACCAACGCCCTCGACCGTATGGGCCCGTATCCGGACAAGGCCACCGCGGAGCAGGCGCTGAAGATCGCCGCGGCGCGCAACAAGGCCGCCGATTCCGACGACGACTGGAACAACTGACGGTGCTGCTCACTCGGCTCAGGGCTCCGGGCTTCGACTTCGAGGCCATCAGATCCGAGTTCGCACTCACCGACGCTTTCGAAGCAGACGTGATGCGTGAAGCGATCGAAGCCCGAGACCTGCACGCCGACAGCAGAATCGACCGCTCCGACATCCCGTTCGTCACCATCGACCCACCCGGCTCGAAAGACCTCGACCAAGCCGTACACATCGAGAAGACGTCCAACGGGTTGGCGGTGCACTACGCGATCGCCGACGTGGGCGCACTGGTGACGCCCGGGGGAGCGCTCGACACCGAAACCCGTCGACGCGGCCAGACGTTCTACCTCCCCGACGGATCCGTGCCGTTGCATCCACGGGAGCTGTCGGAGGGTTCGGGCAGCCTGCTGGAGGGGCAGACTCGTTGCGCCGCGCTGTGGACCATCGAACTCGACGACGTCGGTGAGGCGGCCGCGTGGACGGTCACCCGGGCGCTCGTTCGATCGACCGCCCGGCTCGACTACGCCTCGGTGCAAGCCGATGTGGACGCGGGAACACCGCATCCGTCCATCGCGGCGCTGGCCGAATTCGGGGCACAGCGCGCAGCCGCGGCCAGACGGCGCGGAGCCGTCGACATCACCTTGCCCGAGCAGGAAGTGGTGCCCGACGGACAGGGCTGGCGCATCGTCCTGCAACCACGCACCGCAGTGGACGGGTGGAACGCCGACGTATCGCTGCTGACGGGAATGTGCGCCGCCAGAATCATGCTCGACGCCGGAATCGGTATCGTGCGCACCCTCCCGCCTGCCTCGTCCGAATCCGTGGACACACTGAAGAAAACGGCAGTGGCACTCGGAATCGACTGGCCCGCAGGAGCATCCGCCGGGTCTGTGCTGGCCGGCCTGCCCACCGACGAGCCGTCGACGCTGGCGATGATGACCCAGGCGACCGGTTTGCTGCGCGGCGCGGACTACCTCGCGTTCGACCGCACGACCAACCCTGTGGACAGTGACACTTCGGTCGAGCATTCGGGAATCGGCGCGCCGTACGCGCACGTGACGGCACCACTGCGTCGGCTGTCCGATCGCTTCGCCACCGAGGTGTGCCTGGCGGTCGTAGCCGGAGCGCCGGTACCGGACTGGGCGGCGCAGGCATTGCCGGAACTGCCCGCCATCATGCGTGGATCGGATTCCGCAGCGTCGAAAGTTGACCGCGCCTGCATCGACCTCACCGAAGCGCACGTACTGAAAGATCGAGTGGGCGAGCAGTTCTCGGCTGTCGTACTGCGTGGCGCGGAGGGCAAGCGGGATGCCGAGGTGTTGGTGTCACAGCCGATCGTTCTGGGAAAGTGCGACGGGGAACCGCCCGCGGGGGAGTCGGTGAAGGTCCGGTTGACCCGGGCCGACACCGACTCGCGCACAGTCCGATTCGACTACGAGGCCGTCACGGCCTGAAACGATCCGTGGCCTCGACGAGGTGATGCACGATGCCGGGCTCGGCCGCAGAATGGCCGGCATCGTCGACGATCACCAGATCGGCCGAAGGCCAGGCCTTGTGCAGCGCCCACGCGCTCGTGGCCGGGCACACGACGTCGTAACGGCCCTGCACGATGACACCAGGAATGCCGTCGAGCAGAGGGGCGTCACGCAGCAGTTGATTCTCTTCGAGAAAGCAGTTGTTGCGGAAGTAGTGGTTCTCGATACCAGCGAATGCCAGGGCGAACCGCGCATCCGAGTTGTTCTGCACCGCATCCGGTTTGGGTAGCAGGTAACTCGTTGCCGCTTCCCAGGTCGACCAGGCCACCGCTGCTCGCGTCGCGGCTTCGTGGTCCTCGGACATCAGCTGCCGGTGATACGCCTCGACGAGATTGCCGTCGCGCTCGTCCTCCGGAATGGGTTCGAGAAATTTGTCCCACAGGTCGGGAAAGATGTGGCCTGCCCCGCCGCCGTAGTACCAGTCGATCTCCGACGGCCGCACCAGGAATATCCCCCGTAGTATCAGCCCCCGGACGCGATCACGGTGCGACTGCGCGTAGGCCAGGGACAGCGTCGAGCCCCACGAACCGCCGAACACCAACCACGTGTCGATACCCAGGTGCTCCCGGAGCGTCTCCATGTCCGAGATCAATCGGTCGGTGGTGTTGACCGACAGATCGGCACCGTCGGCGATGTGCGGGGTCGACTGCCCGCAGCCTCGCTGATCGAACAACACGATTCGATAGGCCTGCGGGTCGAAATATCTGCGCTGCAACGGATTGGTGGCACCGCCCGGACCGCCGTGCACGAACACCACGGGCGCACCATCGGGGTTGCCCGATACCTCCCAGTAGATCTGTTGGCCGTCGCCCACGTCGAGGTGCCCGGTCTCGACAGGCGCGATCTCGGGGTAGAGGGTCCGCATCCTAGAAGCCAACCAGACCGGACGCGAGGTCCGGAATGTCGAGAGATCGGATGGCCTCGTCTCGTACGTCCGAGCACGTTTCCGTCGTGATGTCGTCGACGATCGCTCGGTTCTGCACCACCTGCAGGTTGATGACGCCGCTCTGCGCCGCCCAGGTCTGCACCAGGATGTTCAGCCCGCCGCGGCCCAGAGTGGGCCCCTGAACGCGCCAATTGGACAGCTGCGCCTCGAGATCGGTGCACAGCTGCTGCTTCTGGGCATCGGTGATCACTGCGTCCGCAGGCGGTGCGGTGACCGTGGTGGTCGGTGCGACCGTCGTGGTGGACGACGAACCGGTGTTGCTGGTGTCGGTGCTGCATGCAGTTGCCACGACGAGAAGCGCAGCCGCGCCTGCCAAGCCGACTGCGCCTCTGCCGAGAATGGAGATCGAACCCCGTCTGAGTTTCATGGTCCGAGTGTGCCACCCGAACCTGGACGAGGCGAGGACGGTCAGTAGCTGTGCTCGGGCCCGGGGAAGACTCCCGATCGCACCTCGGACAGGTACGTGGTTGCCGCGGTGCGCAGTGAATCGCCGACGTCGGCGAACTTCTTCACGAACTTGGCGGTCTTGCCATTGGTGTATCCGGCCATGTCCTGCCACACCAGAACCTGCGCGTCGCATTCGTTGCCCGCGCCGATACCGACCGTCGGAATGGTCAGCTTGCGGGTCACCTGGCCGGCGATGTCGGCCGGAACCATCTCCATGACGACGGCGAATGCTCCCGCCTCCTGGACTGCGATGGCATCGGCCACCAGCTGTTCGGACGCGTCTCCGCGACCCTGCACGCGGAATCCACCCAACGTGTTGACGCTCTGCGGGGTGAAGCCGACGTGAGCCATCACCGGGATGCCTGCGGCAGTGATCGCGGCGATCTGAGCGGCCACGCGCTCGCCGCCCTCGAGCTTCACTGCGCCCGCGAGCCCTTCCTTCATGAACCGAACGGCGGTTTCGAGTGCCTGCTGCGGGGAGGCCTCGTAGGTGCCGAACGGCAGATCTGCGACGACGAGGGCGTGCGGTGCGCCGCGGACCACTCCGCGGACCAGCGGAAGGAGTTCGTCGACGGTGATCGGCACGGTGGTGTCGTAGCCGTAGACGACGTTGGCCGCCGAATCGCCGACGAGCAGAACAGGAACTCCGGCTTCCTCGAAGATGCGAGCGCTGGAGTAGTCGTAGGCGGTGAGCATTCCCCAGCGCTCACCGTCGGCCTTCATCTGAAGAAGGTGGTGGGTGCGGGTCTTGCGGGTCAACGCGGTGGATGATGCTTCCTGAGCAGATCCGCCGTACACAGCAGTTTCGGACATATTTGTCCCTTTCTGGTCCTCGAGGCCCGCTCGGCGGGTCCCCGGGATGGGGTGTGATGACGTGGGCAAGTCTGCCACTGCGCGCGACCTGCCGGAGCGCTACGGGCAGTGCAATTGGTCACGCCCCTTCGAGCGTCGAGTAGTCCCGCCAGCCATTGGTGATCGGCATGCGGCGGTCACGTCCGAACGCACGAGAGGTGACCTTGGTGCCGATCGGATATTGACGCCGCTTGTACTCCGACGCGTCGACCTTGCGGAGAATGTCCGCGACCACCGCCGCGTCGAACCCGGCCGCCACGATGTCCGCGAAGCCTTGATCGTGGTCGACGTAGCGAAACACGATGGCGTCCAGTTCGTCGTAGTCGGGCAACGAGTCGGTATCCAGTTGGCCCGGCCGAAGCTCGGCGGACGGAGGCTTGTCGATGCTCGACTCGGGGATGGGAGGGACGTCCCCACGGTCGGCAGCGGACTTGTTTCGCCAGCGCGCCAGATCCCACACGAGCGACTTCGGCACGTCCTTGATCGGCGCGAAGCCGCCGACGGCATCCCCGTATATCGTCGAATAGCCAACGGCCAGTTCGGATTTGTTGCCGGTGGCCAGCACCAGATGGCCGAAGCTGTTCGACAGTGCCATCAACACCATGCCCCGGCAGCGGGCCTGGATGTTCTCCTCGGCCAAGCCGGTCAGATGCAGCTGGTCGACGTAACAGGCCACCATGTCAGCAATCGGTTCGGTACGGAAATGGATACCGGTGCGCGACGCGAAATCCTCTGCGTCGGTGCGGGAGTGATCCGACGAGTACGTCGAGGGCATCGACACTCCGTGTACCGCATCGTGGCCCAAGGCGTCGACGGCGATGGCGGCGACCACTGCCGAATCGATACCACCGGACAATCCGAGAGCCACCGAACGAAAACCGTTCTTGTGCACATATTCTCGTAGTCCGGTCACCAGTGCGCCCCACACCTGTTCCTCGGTGCTCGCGATGTCTGCGAGGGACGGCTCGGCTCGTTGCCAGCCGGTGACCGCGACGTCGGGGAGCGTCACCCGATCGATGGTCCAGCCGGGTACCTCGGCGGCATCCGGATGTGGTGTCGTCGGGGCATCGACGTCGACGATCAGCAGATGCTCGACGAATTGAGGGGAGCGGCCCCACATCGAACCGTCCGGCCCGACGACGAAGCTCGCCCCGTCGAACACCAGCTCGTCCTGTCCGCCGACGACGTTCACGTAGGCGATCGGAGCGCCGATCTCGGTGGCCCGTCGCAGGGCGATGGAGCGCCGCACCTCGTCCTTGCCCTGCTCGAAGGGACTGGCATTGAGGCAGAGCAACATGTCGACCCCGGCCGCGGCATAGGCGGGCACGGACCCGCCCGGTTGCCAGATGTCCTCGCAGACAACGACACCGAGCCGCAGGCCGTTCACCGTCGTGATACTCAGGCCGGATCCCGGAGCGAAGTAGCGGGCCTCGTCGAACACTCGGTAGGTGGGGAGCGAGTGCTTGTCGTATCGAGTCGTCACCCGTCCGTCGGCGATGACCGCCGCGCTGTTCCGCGAGCCCTCGGCGTCGCGATCGAGGTAGCCGACCACCACGATGCGGTCGCCGCACCCGGCACTGTCCAAGGCGGTCGCCAATTCGGTGAGGGCGTGAGCCGATGCGGCGGCGAACGACGGCCGCAGAGCCAGATCTTCGACGGGATATCCCGTCAGCGCCATCTCGGGAAACACCACCACGTTGGCACCGTCGTGAGCTGCGCGGACCGTCCACTCGACGATCGCGGCTGAATTCGCTGCGAGATCGCCGACGACGGAGTTGATCTGGGCCAGGGCGAGTCGAAGTGCCTGCACTGCGCCCACGCTAGTGCTCGGACGACGTCCCCGCCGGGCAGCGGGAGCGGAGCGCCCGAAAGACCTGGCACGATCGTGCCATGAGAACGCGCACCAGGAGCACGGCCGTGGCACTGTCCACGGTCGCCGTGTTGGCCGTCGGCTGCTCGAACTCGGAGCCGACAGCCACTCCCGAGAACTCCGCCGCGCCCGACAGTTCGTCGTCGGCATCGGCCGTCGGTCCGATCCCCTCGGGGCTCGAAGCGTTCTACACCCAGACTCCGGAGTGGGAATCCTGCGACCGGTACAACACCGACGGCAGCGAACTCGGAAGTGCTGTCGAATGCGCGATGGTGACAGTGCCGTTGGACTACGCCGACCCCGAGGGCACGACGATCGAGGTCGCCATCTCGCGGACGAAGGCAACGGGCGAGAAGATCGGATCGGTACTGATGAACCCGGGCGGGCCCGGCTCGTCGGGGCTCTACCTCGCCGGGCAGGCCGAAGGCACCGCGATCGCAGAGCGCTTCGATCGGATCGGCTTCGACCCACGCGGTATCGGAGCATCCGAGCCGGAGGTGCGGTGCCTGACATCCGACGAAGTCGACCAGGAACGTAGCGAACCAGACGTGGACGTCAGCCCCGAGGGCATCGCGGCGACCGAGGCCGAACATCGGGACTACGCCGCGCAGTGCGTCGAGCGCACCGGGGCGGACGTGCTCGAGCACGTCGGCACCCGGGAAGTGGTGCGCGACATGGACGTCATCCGCGCAGTTCTCGGGGACGAGAAGATGACCTACATCGGTTACTCGTACGGCACCCGGATCGGGACCGCGTACGCCGAGGAGTTCCCGTCGAACGTGCGCGCGATGGTGCTCGACGGTGCGCTCGATCCGGACCAGTCACCCGTCGACGAGGCCGTCGCCCAGGGTGCGGCGTTCCAGACCGCGTTCGATCAGTTCGCGGCGGACTGCGCACAGACCGACACCTGCCCGCTCGGAACCGATCCCGCGCAGGCCGTCGAGCAGTTCCGATCGCTGGTGGAACCGCTGATCGACCGGGCGGCCGAGACGACCGATCCCCGCGGTCTCAGCTACGACGACGCGATCACCGGTACGCAGCAGGCGCTGTACTCACAGCAGCTGTGGCGTCTGCTGCGAGCCGGATTGAACGAACTGCGCGACGGCAGGGGCGACACCCTGCTCCGGCTGGCCGACACCTACTCCGGACGGCTCGAGGACGGCAGCTACACCAACATCGACGACGCGTTCAACGCCGTTCGGTGCGTCGACGGCCCGCCGACCACCGATCGCGCAGCGGCCGACGAGGCAGACGTCAGGTTCCGTGCCGCCGCGCCGTATCTGGACGACGGCCGGGCGACGGGCAATGCGCCGCTCGATCTGTGTGCTTTCTGGCCGGTGCCGAACACGAGCGATCCGCACATCGTCGACGTCGAGGGACTGCCGACGTTGGTGGTGGTCTCGACGACCAACGATCCGGCCACGCCCTACCAGGCAGGTGTGGAGTTGGCCGCTCAGCTGCGCGGCGATCTGGTGACCTACGAGGGCACCCAGCACACGGTCGCCTTCTCGGGGGTCGAGTGCATCGACGATCCGTTGGTGAACTACCTCGTCGATCTGGTTCCGCCGGGGGACGGATTGCGGTGCTGACGTGCTACCTCACGACCTGGGAAGAGTGCTGAGAGTTTCACGAAGTGAGACCGAATTCACGATGTAACACAGATTTAACTCCGTTTGCTTACTCTCGCGTTCATGGATCGTCAAAAGGAATTCGTGCTCCGGACCCTCGAAGAGCGCGACATTCGTTTCGTCCGCCTCTGGTTCACCGACGTCCTCGGGTACCTCAAGTCGGTGGCGATCGCCCCCGCCGAGCTCGAAGGGGCATTCGACGAGGGAATCGGTTTCGACGGTAGCGCCATCGAAGGATTCGCCCGCGTGTCCGAGGCCGACACCGTGGCCAAGCCCGATCCGTCGACGTTCCAGATTCTGCCGTGGTCCACCAGCAAGGGGCACCAGCACTCGGCGCGGATGTTCTGCGACATCGCTATGCCCGACGGCTCGCCGTCCTGGGCCGACTCACGCCACGTGCTGCGTCGCCAGTTGAGCAAGGCCGCGGACCTCGGGTTCAGCTGCTACGTGCACCCCGAGATCGAATTCTTCCTGCTCAAGGACGCCCCGCAGGACGGCTCACCGCCGACCCCGGCCGACAACGGCGGTTACTTCGACCAGGCCGTACACGACTCGGCCCCGAACTTCCGCAGGCACGCCATCGACGCGCTCGAGTCGATGGGAATCTCGGTCGAGTTCAGCCACCACGAGGCCGCACCCGGCCAGCAGGAGATCGACCTCCGCTACGCCGACGCACTGTCGATGGCCGACAACATCATGACCTTCCGCTACGTGGTCAAGGAAGTCGCCATCGAAGAGGGTGTGCGCGCGACGTTCATGCCCAAGCCGTTCAGCGATCAGGCCGGTTCGGCGATGCACACGCACATGAGCCTGTTCGAGGGCGACGCCAACGCGTTCCACAACCCGGACGACCCGATGCAGCTCTCGGAGACCGGCAAGTCGTTCATCGCCGGCATCCTCGAACACGCCAACGAGATCAGCGCCGTGACCAACCAGTGGGTCAACTCCTACAAGCGGCTCGTGCGCGGCGGCGAAGCACCGACCGCAGCGTCGTGGGGACCGGCGAACCGCTCGGCACTGATCCGCGTGCCGATGTACACCCCGAACAAGGCATCCTCGCGTCGCGTCGAGATCCGGAGCCCCGACTCGGCCTGCAACCCGTACCTGGCGTTCGCGGTGCTGCTCGCTGCTGGTCTGCGCGGAATCGAGAAGGGCTACACCCTGCCGCCCGAGGCCGAGGAAGACGTGTGGGCGCTGACCTCCGCGGAGCGTCGCGCCATGGGCTACAAGGAACTGCCGGGCAACCTCGATCAGGCACTGAACGCGATGGAAGGCTCCGAACTGGTCGCCGAAGCACTGGGCGAGCACGTCTTCGACTTCTTCCTCCGCAACAAGCGTCGCGAGTGGGAGGAATACCGCAGCCACGTCACGCCGTACGAGCTGAAGGCCTACCTGGGTCTTTAACAGCACGGCGTCGTCATGGGCTACGTTCTAGTCGATCCTTCAATGGTAGTTCCGATGCCGACGCGAGCACCCTCGCGCCGCTGTGTACTGACGACGAGGTAATTCTGTGGCACCCCGAGGTGGATTCTGATGGTGCGTCCTCCGACCTCCAGATCCGTCGTTCCCGGACCGGGCCGTCTCGGCCTCGTCGAAGAAACTGCGCCGTCCGACCTGCGCACCCTCGGCTGGACGGGGGAGGAAAGCCTCGAGCTGCTGTGGTCACTCTCCCGTGCGCCCAACGCCGACCTCGCTCTGCGCACCCTGGTGCGGATGTACGAACTGCTCGGTGCCGGGTGGACGGAGTTCGACTCGGCACTACGCACCGACAAGGGATTCCGCGGGCGCATCCTCGGCCTCGTCGGTGCGTCGAGTGCGCTCGCCGATCACCTGGTAGCCGACGGCAGCACCTGGCGTCTGCTGCTGACCAAGGCGGGTCAGAGCAGCGGGGTCTCGGCCAAGATCGAGCTCCCCACCAAGGCCACCCTGGTTGCGGAACTGCTCGAGGCCGTCGGGGCCGAGCCCGAGACCGGCCCCAATGCCGCACCCGACCTGTATCGCGCGTCCGTCATCGGGCCGCCCGCCGTGATCGCGCTGCGCAAGAAGTACCGCGACCAGATCATGGTGCTGGCGGCATACGACCTTGCCGCGACCGTCGAGAACGAACCCGTCCTGCCGTACACGGTGGTCGGTTCGCAACTGTCCGACATGGCCGACGCTGCGCTCACTGCTGCGCTGGCCGTTGCCGTGGCCACCGTGTGCCCTGACGCTCCGTGTCCGACGCGTCTGGCCGTTGTCGCGATGGGCAAATGCGGTGCGCGCGAACTCAATTACGTCTCCGACGTCGATGTCGTGTTCGTCGCCGAGCCCGCCGACTCGCAAGCGAGCCGCATCGCCGGTGAGATGATGCGCATCGGATCCTCGGCGTTCTTCGAGGTGGACGCGGCACTGCGGCCCGAGGGCAAGCGCGGCGAGCTGGTCCGCACCCTGGATTCGCACGTCGCCTACTACAAGCGCTGGGCCAAGACCTGGGAGTTCCAGGCGTTGCTCAAAGCTCGCCCCATGACCGGCGACATCGCGCTCGGCAACGACTACGTCGACGCGGTCAACCCGATGGTGTGGTTGGCCAGCCAGCGCGAGGATTTCGTGCCCGAGGTGCGCGCCATGCGGCGTCGAGTCGAGGAGATGGTGCCGCCGGAGCTCCGCGAGCGCGAGATCAAACTCGGACGCGGCAGCCTGCGGGACGTCGAATTCGCCGTCCAGCTCCTGCAATTGGTGCACGGTCGCACCGACGAGTCGTTGCGCGTACTCGGCACGACCGACGCACTGACCGCACTCACCGAGGGCGGCTACGTCGGCCGCGACGACGCTGCGAACCTGACGGCCTCCTACGAGTTTCTTCGGCTGATCGAGCACCGCCTGCAGATGCAGCGGATGCGTCGCACACACACCCTGCCTCCTCAGGACGACGAGGAAGCCCTGCGGTGGCTCGCTCGTTCGGCGCACATGCGACCCGACGGCAACCGCGACGCCCTCGGCGTGCTCAACGCCGAGATCAAACGCAACGCGCAGCGCATCAGGCGGTTGCACGCAAAGCTCTTCTACCGGCCGTTGCTCGACTCGGTGGTCAAGTTCGACTCCGAGACAGTGCGTCTGACCCCCGACGCCGCGACGCGACAGCTCGCCGCACTCGGCTACGCGACCCCGCAGAACGCGTTGGGCCACCTGCGTGCGCTCGTCGGATCGGGTACCCGCCGCGGTCAGATTCAGGCCGTGTTGCTTCCGACGCTGCTCGAATGGCTTGCCGACACCCCCGATCCCGACGCCGGACTGCTCAACTACCGCAGACTGTCCGAATCGGCGGGGGAGCAGACGTGGTTTCTGCGCGTGCTGCGCGACGAAGGCGCTGTGGCACAACGGCTGATGATCGTGCTCGGCTCCTCGGCCTACGTACCGGACCTGCTGATCAAGGCCCCGGAAGTCATTCGGTTGTTCGCCGATGGACCGACCGGCCCGCGACTGCTCGACGTCGAGCCGGAAGAGACGTACCGCGCCATCCTGTCGTCCTCGGCTCGGTACGAGGACCCGGTGCGAGCCATCAACGCGGCCAGGGCATTACGACGCCACGAACTGGCGCGGGTGGCCTCGGCGGACATTCTGGGAATGCTCGATGTGCCTCAGGTGTGCCGCGCGCTGTCCTCGGTCTGGGCCGCCGTCATCAATGCCGCTCTGGCAGCTGCCATTCGGGCCAGCGAGATCGAGCGCGGCGAACCGGCTCCGGCAACTCTCGCCGTCATCGGCATGGGACGGCTCGGCGGCGGTGAGCTCGGCTACGGCAGCGACGCGGACGTACTGTTCGTCTGCGATCCGGTGGACGGAGTCGACGAGACCGTTGCGGTCAAGTGGGCCAACACCATTGCCGACCGTATCCGGAAGCTGCTCGGTGCGCCCAGCACAGACCCACCCCTCGAGGTCGACACGGGTCTGCGGCCCGAAGGCCGCAACGGCCCGGTGGTGCGCACCCTGGCGTCCTACGCCGCGTACTACTCGCAGTGGGCACAGGCCTGGGAAGTGCAGGCGCTGCTGCGCGCACATCAGGTCGCCGGAGACCAGGATCTCGGAATCCGATTCCTGCTCATGGCCGACAAGGTGCGCTACCCCGAGGGCGGCGTGTCCGCCGACGCGGTCCGCGAGATTCGACGCATCAAGGCGCGCATCGACTCCGAGCGTCTGCCCAAGGGGGCCGACCCCTCCACCCACACCAAGCTCGGACGTGGCGGACTGGCAGACATCGAGTGGACCGTTCAGCTCATTCAGCTCAGGTACGCGCACAAAGTCCTGACGCTGCACAACACCTCGACCCTGCAGTCACTCGATGCCATCGGTGCGGCCGAGCTGATGAGCGAAACCGATGTCGAATTGCTCAGGGAGGCATGGATCCTGGCGACGAAGGCGCGCAACGCACTGGTACTGGTCCGTGGTAAGCCGACCGATCAGCTGCCTGCACCGGGAGCTGTGCTCTCCGCAGTCGCACAGGTGGCGGGCTGGGAGAACGGCGACGCCGGAGCGTTCCTCGACAACTACCTGCGCGTGACGCGTCGGGCAAAGGCAGTGGTGGAGCGGACCTTCGGCGGGAACTAGTCCCGTCTGTCTCTAATCACTGCCGACGGTGACGAACCCCTGCTGAACCATCCAGTCCCGTGCGACGTCCGCAGGCTCGCGCCCGTCGATGTCGACCTGCTTGTTCAGCTCGGAAATGGCCTCGTTGGTCAACGCAGCCGAGATCGGCGCGGTCACCTCGGCGATCTCGGGGTACTGATCGGCAACCTCCTGGCGGATGATGACCGTGGCGTTGTAGCGCGGGAAGAACGACTTGTCGTCTTCGACGACGGTCAGATTCAGGCCCTTGATTCTTCCGTCGGTGGTGAACACCTCACCGAACCTGCACTGCGCGCCCTCGGCCGTGGCCTGATAGATGACGCCGGTCTGCAGAATCTGCACCGGCAACGTGCTCGCGTCGAACCCGTACGTGGCGGCGAGCCCGGGCAATCCGTCCTGGCGACTGTTGAATTCGGTCTCCACACACAGTGCGCCTGCGGCGGGGTCGCGGTTCACAAGAGCGGCGTAGTCGGACAGGGTGCGCACCCCGGTCTCCTGTGCAACCTGCTGATTCATGGCCAACGCATACGTGTTGTCCATCGGTGCCGGGTTGACCCAGTCGATGCCGTTGGCCTTGTCCGCGTCGCGCACGGCCTCGAACTGCTCGGTGGCGTCGGGAATGGGGGTTTCGTTGCCCAGGAAGTTGATCCAGCCGGTGCCGGTGTACTCGTAGGCAACGTCCACCTGGCCGCTCTGCATGGCCAGCCGCACGCTCTGCGAGCCGGCGATGTTGGTCAGGTCACGAACGTCGGCACCGGCCGCGCTCAACGCGAATTCGAGGATGTAGCCGAGGATGATCTGCTCGGTGAAGTCCTTGGAACCGACGGTGAACTGGGCACCTTCGAGGCCGGGGAGCGGGGTGATGCTTCCCGGTTCGACCGACAACGGCATGGCACCGCCGGATTGCAGTCCGCATCCCGAGAGCGCCAGTGTTGCCGCAGCGCACAGGGCCGCGAGTCGTCGAGTGGTGCGCCGCATCAGCGGAGTCCTTTCGGTCCGAGGAATGCCTCGGCAAGTGCGCCCAGCCAATCGACCAGAAGTGCGAGAGCGACGGCAAGAACCGCTCCCACCACCAGGATGATCGGTTGGTTGAGCTTGTAGCCGGTATCGATCAACACGCCCAGACCGCCCGCTCCGACGAGGAAGCTCAGCGTCGCGGTGCCCACGGCCAACACGAGTGAGGTACGCAGACCGGCGAGAATGAACGGAACCGCGAGGGGAAACTCGATGCGCCGCAGGATGCCCATGTTCGACATGCCCTGTCCGCGTGCGGCATCGATGTAGTTGGGATCGACTGTCTGGAAG
Source organism: Rhodococcus sp. 14-2483-1-2 (assembly GCF_002259405.1). Classification (GTDB taxonomy): domain Bacteria; phylum Actinomycetota; class Actinomycetes; order Mycobacteriales; family Mycobacteriaceae; genus Rhodococcoides. Next base: position 344,125 of record NZ_NPFW01000021.1, read on the forward strand.
CCCAACATGGTGTTCCGCAGCACCGGAAGCAGCGAGTAGAACGCGATGGGCAGAACGCCCGCAGTGAATCCGGTCCATCCGGTGGCCAGGAACAACAGAACGAGCAATCCGACTGCCGGCGCTGCCTGACCGATGTTGGCGATACCGATGAACAGCGGTGCCAGTTTTCGATACCCGGGCCGCGTCAGCAGAATCCCGAGCGGTACCGAGATGGCGAGTACGAGTGCCGTCACGACGAACGTGATCGCCACGTGCTCGCGGACGGCGGTGGTGATGCTGCCGGCGTTCAGGGTGCCCGACTGGGTGGCGGTGAGGTCCCGGCTGAACGTGTAGACCAGCAGCGCCGCCACGATGACGAGAACGACGACCGGCTGGATGAGAAGCCGTAGTCGCTCGGCGCGCTTGGCGGCTCGCGCGGTGTCTTTCGTGTCGTCTCCGGTATCGGCGAGTGTGGTCACGACGGCGTCCCGACGTCGCTGCGCGCCTCGTCGTGATCGTTCGCGTGCTGAGACCGCAGGGATTTGATGGTGTCGATCAGTACGTCGATCGTCACGGTGCCGACGTACTCGCCGCGGTTGCCGGTCACTGTGGCCGTCGCGTTGCCCTCGGACAGCAGCGCTTCCAGTGCGTCCTGCAGGGTGGATTGCGTCGAGACCATCTCACCCATCGGCACACCGACGTCGCGCAGGCTCCCCACTCCGACGAGGTGGCGTCGATCGGTCCAGCGGAGCGGGCGCTTCCGTGCGTCGAGGATGATTCCCCACGCCTCGGGATCGGAGCCCAGAGCGGTGTTCATCGTCTCCACCGAATCGTCCTCGCCGAAAACCGGCACGTCGGACAGTTCGATGTCGCGTACCCGCATCAAGGTCAACTGCTTCAATGCCGCTCCGGCACCGACGAAACCGGCGACGGTGTCGTCTGCGGGGTTGGCGAGAACGGCCTCCGGAGTGTCGTACTGGAGGATGGTCGACTGGTTGCCCAGAACGGCGATCCGGTCGCCGAGTTTCACGGCCTCGTCGAAGTCGTGGGTCACGAACACGATGGTCTTGCCCAGTTCCGCCTGCAGCCGCATCAACTCGTCCTGCAGCAGTCCTCGGGTGATCGGATCGACCGCGCCGAAGGGCTCGTCCATCAGCAACACCGGGGGATCGGCGGCGAGAGCGCGGGCGACGCCGACACGCTGCTGCTGGCCACCCGAGAGCTGACGCGGATAGCGCTGCCGGTACACCCCCGGATCGAGCCCGACGAGATCGAGCATCTCGTCGGTGCGATCGTCGATGCGCTTCTTGTTCCACCCGATGAGCCCGGGCACCATGCCGACGTTCTGCGCGATCGTCATGTGCGGGAACAGACCCGCCTGCTGAATGGAGTAGCCGATGGTGCGACGCAACTCGTTGGGGTCGATCGAGAGCGCATCCTTGCCGCCGATGGTGATGCGGCCCGACGTCGGCTCGATCAGCCGGTTGATCATGCGCATCGTCGTCGTCTTGCCGCAGCCCGAGGGCCCGACCAGAACGACGACCTCGCCGGCGGGAATCGTCATGGACACGTTGTCCACCGCCGCGAGCTTCTGGCCCGGGTAGCTCTTGGTCACGTTCTCGAGCACGATTTCCGCGCCGGAGACGTTCGATGTACGGGTCGAGTCACTCACGGATACCCCTCGAGGTGGTCAGTTTGCCGATCAACACGTAGATCCCGTCCAGGATCAACGCCAGCAGGACGATCAGGACAGTGCCGGTGAGGGCCTGCGGTAGGGCCGTTGGGCTGCCTACGCGTGCGAGCCCGGAAAACAACAGGTTGCCCAGGCCAGGGCCCTTCGCATACGCAGCGATGGCCAGGATGCCCATGGCCATCTGCGTGCTGATCCTCATCCCGGTGAGAATCGACGGCCAGGCGAGAGGGATTTCGATGCGTCGCAGCACCAGCGTGCGACTCATGCCGATACCGCGGGCGGCGTCGGCGACGGCCGGATCGACTGCCGCCAGCCCGACCACGGTGTTGCGGATGATGGGCAGCAGGGAATAGAGGACCAACGCGGTCACCGTGGGCCGCACGCCCAATCCCATGATGGGGATGAGAACACCCAGCAGCGCGAACGAGGGGATCGTCAGGATCGTGCTCGCGAGCGCCGTCGCGATCGCCGACCCAGCGGGGCTGCGGTAGACGAGAACTCCGATTGCGACCCCGATGACGGTGGCGATGACGACGCACTGCACGACCGCCGAGACGTGCAGATAGGAGTCGATCGCCAGTTGCCTTCGCCGTCCGACGATGAATTCCCACAGTGCATCCATGCAGTTGTCGTCCTCTGTTCGCCGGTAGCGGATAAATACCTTTACCCCGCGTACCGACTATCAAACTCCGACCGGTACGAATTCTTTTGTCGCTTGCCCGAAACGACGCCGAACGGAAACAATCGAGAACGCGACAACGCCCGGCCGAAAAGATTCGGCCGGGCGTTGTCGGTGAGAAATCAGACGATCACACGTCGTAGTACAGCGAGAACTCGTACGGGTGCGGACGCAGGTTCACCGGAGCGATTTCCTGTTCGCGCTTGAGCGAGATCCAGGTCTCGATCAGGTCGGTGGTGAACACGCCACCCTCGGTGAGGTAGTCGTGATCGGCCTCGAGCCGGTCGATCACGGCATTCAGCGAGGTAGGTGCCTGAGGAATGTTCTTGGCTTCCTCGGGCGGCAACTCGTAGAGGTCCTTGTCGACCGGAGCCATCGGTTCGATCTTGTTCTTGATTCCGTCCAGACCTGCCATCATCTGAGCGGCGAAGTTCAGGTAGGGGTTACCCGAGGAGTCCGGCGCACGGAACTCGAGGCGCTTGGCCTTGGGGTTGTTGCCGGTGATCGGGATACGAACCGCGGCGGAGCGGTTGCGCTGGCTGTAGACCAAGTTGATGGGGGCCTCGTAGCCCGGCACCAAGCGGTGGTACGAGTTGATCGTCGGGTTGGTGAACGCCAACAGCGACGGCGCGTGGTGCAGGATGCCGCCGATGTAGTGGCGTGCGAGATCCGACAGTCCGGCGTATCCGGCCTCGTCGTGGAAGAGAGGCTTGCCGTCCTTCCACAGCGACTGGTGGACGTGCATACCCGAGCCGTTGTCGCCGAAGAGCGGCTTCGGCATGAATGTTGCCGACTTGCCGTTCTGCCACGCGGTGTTCTTGACGATGTACTTGAACAGCTGCAGGTCGTCCGCTGCGCGAAGCAGCGTGTTGAACTTGTAGTTGATCTCCTGCTGGCCGCCGGTGCCGACCTCGTGGTGCGCACGCTCGAGCTCGAAGCCCGCGTTCTGCAGGTTGGTCGAGATCTGGTCGCGCAGGTCGACGTAGTGGTCGTACGGAGCGACGGGGAAGTAGCCACCCTTGAAGCGCACCTTGTAGCCGAGGTTCGGGCTGCCGTCGGCCTCGGTCTCGGCTCCGGTGTTCCACCAACCCGAGGACGAATCGACCTCGTAGAACGCGCCGTTCGCCTGCGAATCGAAGCGCACGGAATCGAAGATGTAGAACTCGGCCTCGGCACCGAAGTACGCGGTGTCGGCGATGCCGGTGCTGGCCAAGTACTCCTCGGCCTTACGTGCGACGTTGCGCGGGTCGCGGCTGTAGGCCTCACGCGTGAACGGATCGTGAACGAAGAAGTCGATGTTCAGCGTCTTGGCATTGCGGAAGGGATCGACCTGAGCGGTGGCGTAGTCCGGAAGCAGGATCATGTCGGACTCGTGAATGGACTGGAAGCCGCGGACGGACGAGCCGTCGAACGCAAGGCCGTCTTCCAGTGTGTCCGCCGTGAACGCCTTGGCGGCGATCGAGAAGTGCTGCTGTGCACCCGGCAGATCCGTGAACCGGATGTCGACGTATTCGATTCCTTCATCCGCGATGAACTTGATGACCTCTTGGGCCGTGGAAAACGCCACGCTTTTGCTCCTTTGTTGAGTCCGTCGACCTGACGGTATGGACTTGGTGTTGCCCGCCCGTCAAGCTCGTGTTTCGCCCGTGTTACGCGTCCTGGTTCACGAGTGGCACGAACAACAGTACGTCCGCGTGTTTTCCCGTGTGCCCGTCCGCGCCTATCCTGGAAATCATGGCACGAATGACAGGGTCCTGGTTGTCCGGACCGGCGGCCGCGAACCCGCGTGAACCCCAGAACTTCCGCGGGGAGGAGTTGGGCCTTCCGAAGCAGGGCGTCGGCGCGCTGGCCGGCACGGGACGTCGAATCCTCGCGCTGGTGCTGGATTGGACGATGGCCACCGGCGTGGCGTCGCTGATTCTCGGTGGTTACACCACGAGCGGACTGATCTCGACGATCGTGCTCGCCGTGTGGTTCGGCGTCGGACTGGTGAGCGTCTCGCTGTTCTCGTTCACCCCTGGCCAGTTCATCGTCGGTATTCAGGTGGCACGCATCGACGCGCAGGCGCGGGTCGGCTTCGTGCGCGCGCTGGTGCGCCAGTTGATTCTGCTGTTCGTCGTCCCGGCCGTCGTCACGGACATGGACGGCCGAGGCATGCACGACCGCGCAACGGGAACAGCCCTGCTGCGGGCCCGCTGAGGGGTCGTCGCACCAGGGCTGTCCGAGTGATCGTGAGAGGCTAGCGGCGCTTCATGGTGCGCTGAACGCCCTTCATCTTGGCTCCGCCGGGAATGGGTCCCTTCGGCATCGCCGGGCCCCCCTTGGTGCCCAATGCGGAGAGCCGCGACTCGATGGTGTCCATGCGCTTGCCGTCGATGTTCTTCGGCAACTTGGACAGATACTTCTGCAGACCCGAGAGCGGAATCTGGTTCTCTTCGTTGCCGACGATGATGTCGTAGATCGGAGTGTCGCCCACCAGGCGGGCGGTCTTCTTCTTCTCCTGAGCCAACAGTGACTTCACGCGATGCGGTGCACCCTCGGCCACGAGAATGACACCGGGCTTGCCGATGACGCGATGCACCGCGTCCAGATGGGTGGTTCCGGCGATTGCGTTGGTCACCCGCCACGATCCCTGCAGATTGTCCAGGGCCCACGCGGCCGCGCCGGCCTGACCGTCGGCCTTCTTGTACACCGACTTCTGCACGCGGCGTCCGAAGATTATGAACGCGACCAGGACGCCCAGGAGCAGTCCGATGGGGAGCAGGAACCACTGGAAATCGAAGGCCAGGCCGATGAGGAATCCGAGGAGCCCCAGCCCGACCACCGCGCCGATCATCAGCGGAAGGAGAACCTTGTCGTCCTTGCGCTGCATCTGAAACGCCTGCCAGAGCTGCTTGCGCCGTTCCCTCGATGCCTGCTTGCGCGCTGCCTTGGCAGCCGCTTTTGCTTCCTTGCTGGGCTTTGCTGCTTTGCCAGCCTTACTGCCGTTCGCCATACCTCACAGGATACGTCCTGTGCCGGCGCTCACTCGCACCGCGCCGGGTTGAGGCGAGGATCAGCGAGCAGCCAGTCGTGCCATCAGCGAACTGGCCTCCTGTGACGCTTCGCCACCGTCGGTCAGGTGGCTCATGCTCTCGGGAAGCTGGCGGCCGTGATGTGCCATGGCCTGTGCGTAGAGGCGTCCGGCTCGGTAGGAGGAGCGGACCAACGGCCCGGCCAACACACCGGCAAAGCCGATTTCGGTCGCGTAATCGGAGTGCTCGACGAACTCCTCCGGCTTGACCCAACGCTCGACCGGATGGTGGCGCGGCGACGGGCGCAGGTACTGGGTGATGGTCAGGATGTCGCATCCGGCCTCGTGCAGGTCGCGAATGGCTTCCTGCACCTCTTCCGGGGTCTCACCCATGCCGAGGATCAGGTTGGACTTGGTGACCAGACCGTCGTCGCGGGCTGCGGTGATGACGTCCATCGACCGCTGGTACCGGAAGGCGGGACGGATGCGCTTGAAGATGCGCGGCACCGTCTCGACGTTGTGAGCCAACACCTCGGGCCGTGACGAGAAGACCTCGGCCAACTGATCGGGCTTGGCATTGAAGTCCGGGATGAGCAGCTCGACGCCGGTGTTCGGATTCAGCTTCTTGATGTACCGAACCGTCTCGGCGTACAACCACGCGCCGCCGTCCTCCAGATCGTCCCGAGCGACTCCGGTGATCGTGGAGTAGCGCAGACCCATGGCCTGCACGCTCTCGGCCACCCGGCGCGGCTCGTCTCGATCGAGATCCTCCGGCTTGCCGGTGTCGATCTGACAGAAATCGCAACGGCGGGTGCACTGCTCACCGCCGATGAGGAAGGTCGCTTCGCGATCTTCCCAGCATTCGTAGATATTGGGGCAGCCGGCTTCCTCGCACACCGTGTGCAGACCCTCACGCTTCACAAGACCCTTGAGCTCGGTGTATTCCGGGCCCATCTTGGCTTTGGTCTTGATCCAGTTGGGTTTGCGTTCGATGGGGGTCTCCGCGTTTCGGATCTCGAGGCGGAGCAGCTTGCGTCCTTCTGGGGCCACAGTCACAGCTTCGATGCTACGCGCCGAAGCGAACCGTCGTGAACTGCGGGTTGATCGACGCCTCCGTGAGCGCCGGATGCTCGATCTCGTGATCCTGCACGGGCATCGACCCGTCGAGCGCGGCCAGAACGGCCTCGGTCACAGCTGCGGTGACCTCGGCGACGGTGACGTCTCGGCCCAGCTCCAGCGACAGCGACGTCACACCCGCATCGGCGATGCCGCACGGCACGATCGCATCGAAACCGGTCATGGCCGCGTTGCAGTTCAGTGAGAAACCGTGCAGCGTCACTCCGCGCTGAACACGGACCCCGATCGCCGCGATCTTGCGTTCGGGCAGCCACACGCCGTCTCTCGGCTGCGCGGCGAGCCACACCCCGGACCTACCGTCGACGCGCCCGCAGCCGATACCGTAGGCGGACACGACGGAGATCAGAGCTTCTTCGATACGGCGTACGTATCTGACGACGTCGATGGGCTGCGCGAGCTTGACGATGGGGTACCCGACCAACTGGCCGGGACCGTGCCAGGTGATCTTGCCGCCTCGATCGACCTCGACAACGGGGGTACCGTCCCGCGGCATGTCCTCCTCGGAGGTACGCCTGCCCGCCGTGTAGACGGACGGATGCTCGAGCAGCAGCATCGTGTCGGAGCCGGTACCGTCCGCCCGGGCACCGGCCAGCTCGCGCTGCAGTGCCCACGCCTCTGTGTACTCGACGGTGCCCAACTCCCGCACCACGACCGGCTCCGAGCTCGCGCGTGCCGACACGGCGACCGACGAAGAGTTCGCATCACTCATGAATCGGAACGGTACGCCGCGTCAGCCACCCACAGCCACCCGCAGTGCCTCTCCCACGGTGTTGTGCTCGAACGTGTAGCCCGCGTCCTCCAGGGCTTTCGGAATGGCGCGTGGGCCGGTGAGAATGGCTTCCTCGGCGAACTCGCCGATGACGGCCTTCAGCGCGAAGCCGGGGACGACCCAGGGTGCCGGACGGTGCACCGCGCGCGACATCGCGCTGTTGAACTGTGCGTTGGTCACCGGAGTTGGACCGACCATGTTGACCGGTCCACGCAGGGAGTCGTTCTCGATACCGTGGACGATGGCACCGATCTCGTCTTCCAAGGAAATCCACGGGAAGTACTGGCGTCCACTGCCGAGCCGCCCGCCGAGGGCGAACAGATACAGCGGGCGAAGCTTGCCCAACATTCCGCCGCGCTGCGACAGCACGACACCGCTGCGCAGCATGATCGTGCGGACACCGGCTTCCGACGCCGCTGTCGTGGCATTCTCCCAATCGCGACAGACCTCGGCCAGAAATCCGTCACCGACGGGAGCCGTCTCGTCGACCACTCGATCGCCCGTGTCGCCGTAGAAGTTGACGCCGCTGGCATTGATCAGGGTGGGTACACCCGCGTCGGCGGCAGCCCCGGCGAGAACCTCGGTGGGAGCGATGCGACTGTCTCGCACCAGCTGCTTGTACGCACCGGACCACCTCTTGTCGCCGATTCCGACACCACAGAGGTTGACGATCGCGTCGGCACCATCGAGCGCGGCCGCGTCGATGCTCCCGCGCGACGGATCCCACTGCGACTCGTCCGGCCCCGCCGGCGATCTCCGAACCAGGCGGGTGACGTCGTGGCTACGACCCCGCAGCGCTGCGACCAGGGCAGTGCCGATCAAACCCGATGAACCTGCAATGACTACGCGCATGTGAACGAAAGCCTCCTTGACGCAAACGGGGCACCATTCGCGAACGAATGATGCCCCGGATGCACGGTTCGTGCCCCTCTTGTCGAGACTCCGATGCGAATGTTTCGCGCTCTCACGAGAATACGTGAGAGGCGCGATTCGCCGGTTGCCTACAGGCCGAGATCGGCCTCGAACGACGCCACTTCGAGACGCTGCTTGATCGTCGTCAGGAAGCGTCCGGCGTCGGCTCCGTCCACCAGACGGTGGTCGTAGGTGAGCGGCAGGTAGCACATCGAGCGAACACCGATCGACTCGTTGCCCGAGTCGTCCTTGACGACGACCGGACGCTTGACGATCGCACCCGTGCCCAGCATGGCCGCCTGTGGCGGAACCAGGATCGGGGTGTCGAACAGCGCGCCCTGGCTGCCGATGTTGGTGATGGTGAACGTGCCACCGGACAGCTCGTCGGGCTTCAGTCCGCCCGAGCGTGCACGGGAGGCGATGTCGTTGATCGCCCGAGCCAGTCCGGCGAGCGACAGGTCGCCCGCATTGTGGATGACGGGGGAGAGCAGACCCTGCTCGGTGTCCACGGCGATACCGAGGTGGACATCGGCGTGGTACGTGATCTCCTTGGCGTCCTCGTTGATGCTCGCGTTGACGTTGGGGTGCGCCTTGAGAGCCTCCACGACCGCCTTCGCGAAGAACGGCAGGTACGTCAGGTTGACGCCCTCGTTCTCGGCGAACTTCGCCTTCGCCTTGGTCCGCAGACCGGCGATCTTCGTCACGTCGACCTCGAAGGTCTGCGTGAGCTGTGCAGACGTCTGCAGCGACTCACGCGTCTTCTTCGCGGTGATCTGCCGAATCCGGTTGATCTTCTGCGTGGTTCCGCGAAGATGCGCGAGCTCCGGACGAACACCTGCGGTGGCCGGGGCAGCGGGCTTCGATGCGGCGGCGGGCGCAGCAGCGGCGGCCGGAGCGGCCGGAGCCTTCTTGGCCTCGGCTGCGGCGAGCACATCCTGCTTGCGGATGCGTCCACCGACACCGGTGCCCTTCACGGTCGACAGGTCGACGTCGTTGTCCGACGCCAGCTTGCGCACCAGGGGAGTGACGTACGGGCTGGAATCACCCGAGGGTGCCGACTCCTTGGCGGGAGCTGCCTTGGGAGCCTCCTGCTTGGGCTCGGCCTTCGGCTCGGCCTTCGGAGCTTCCTGCTTGGGAGCCTCTTCCTTCTTGGGCTCTTCCTTCTTCGGCTCTTCGGCCTTCGGAGCCTCGGGCTCCGGGGTGGCCTCGGGCTCGGGGGCCTTCTCGGCCGGCGATCCCGATCCGATGACGGCGAGCTGGCCACCGACGGCGACCGTGTCGTCTTCCTCGGCGGAGATCTCGAGCAGAGTTCCGGCGACCGGAGACGGGATCTCGGTGTCGACCTTGTCGGTGGACACCTCGAGCAGCGGCTCGTCGACAGCAACCTCGTCACCGACAGCCTTGAGCCACCGAGTCACGGTGCCCTCGGTGACGGACTCGCCCAACTCGGGCATCGTCACCGGCGTGCCGGATCCGGACGAGTCGGACGATGCACTCGCTGCGGGTGCCTCCTCCTCGGCCTGCGGCTCGGGCTCGGCTGCGGGAGTGGGCTCCTCGGCAGCTTCCTCGGGTGCAGATTCCTCGGCGGGCGCTGCGTCCTCGGCCGGTGCATCGGACGAGGGAGCCTCGCCTGCGTCACCGATCTGGGCGAGCTCGCCACCGATCTCGACGGTGTCGTCTTCCTGAGCGACGATCTTGGTCAGGACACCGGCTGCAGGCGACGGGATCTCGGTATCGACCTTGTCCGTGGAGACTTCGAGCAATGGCTCGTCGACTTCGACGGTGTCGCCTTCTTGTTTGAGCCACCTCGTGACAGTTCCCTCGGTGACGCTCTCACCAAGAGCTGGCATCTGGACGGAGAAGGCCATGTCTGTTGACTCCTCGACAGTTGTATGCGGGTGATGTGGTTCGACGACTTGTGGTCGCAGACCATTGTGCTGGCGGAACAGGGTTCATGGACGAGAGTTGCGTGATTCGGTTCGACGGAGGCACCGGTGCACACGGCACCGATCGAGCGTGTTCGGCTCGACACAGCGCCCACGTGGACACTCCCTCTCGGCAATTCACTCACTCACTTCACGAGCCTTGGTTCACTATCAAGAGAGCTGAACCCTCTAATGTCATCCTTCCATTGTTATCGCCTCGCCGTTCCCCTAGGGCGTGCAACACGCCTGGCAAACTGGCGGGTAACAACATTCCGGCACCAGAACCGGTGATCCATCGGCCGTACGAAAAGGATGTTCTCGTGGGATTGTTCGATCGACTCAAGCGCAGCGGCGGGGGCGCGAAACGGGCCCCGGGGGGGTCGGTTGCCCAGTACCTGGCCGATTGGACCGCGGCGCGAATCGGTGTCGAGGCCTACGTCGAGCCGAAGACGACGGTCACCCCGCTGACCGTCGTACTGGTCGCGAACGACGGCGAATGGACCCGTCGGCCGCTCGATGAAAAATATGCACGAAAGATCGGACCCGACCTGAAGATCCCGGTCTACGACGTCCGCAAGACCGGGTATCCCCAGCGCATGCGCGACCACGACGCTCGCCAGAAGATCATCAGGAAGCGCGAGCAGCAGCAGCGCGATCTCTGACCTCACCCGTGCGTGCGGACGACGATCCGCACGCACGGTCGAGCGCGATCAGCCGTTCTCGACGATGTCCTCGAGGACCGCGAACATCGTCCGCACGGGAACACCGGTGCCGCCCTTGCCGGTGTATCCGAAGGGGCCACCGGTGTTGTACGCCGGACCCGCGACGTCGATGTGAGCCCACTCGACGCCGTCGGCGACGAATTCCTTCAAGAACAGGGCGGCGGCCAGCATTCCACCGGCCCGGCCGTTGGTGACGTTCGCCAGATCGGCCACCTTGGAATCGAGTTCGCGTCGGATCTCCTTCGGCAACGGCATCGCCCATGCGTTTTCGCCGATGGCCTGAGAGATCTCGGCGACGCGGTCGCGGAAGTCCTCGGTACCCATGACCCCCGGAGTTCGATTGCCGAGTGCGACCACCTGAGCGCCGGTCAGTGTCGCGGTGTCGATGAGGTAATCCGGATCGTCCTCGCAGGCGCGCACGATCGCGTCGGCCAACACCAAGCGGCCTTCGGCGTCGGTGTTGATGACCTCGACGGTGATGCCGCCGTACTGGGTCAGGACATCGCCCGGACGCTGCGCAGTGCCCGACGGCATGTTCTCGGCCATCGGCACCGTCGCGATGACATCGAGTGGCAGACCGACCTTCGCGGCCAGGCTCACCGTCGCGATGACCGCAGCCGCGCCGCCCATGTCCGAGGTCATGTTCTCCATGCCCGCAGCGGGTTTGATGGAGATGCCGCCGGTGTCGAACGTGATTCCCTTGCCCACCAGGGCGACCTTCTTCGCGCCCCGCTTACCGCCCGAATGCGTCAGACGGACCAGTCGCGGCAGTCGAGAAGAACCCTTGCCGACGCCGTGAATGCCGCCGTAGCCGTCCTTCTCCAGTGTCTTGTCGTCGAGGATCTCGACCTTCAGGCCCGCAGCCGTACCCAGGGCCTTGGCCTGCGCCGCGAACTCCTCCGGGTAGAGGTGGCTCGGCGGGGTGTTGACGAAATCGCGCGCTACGGCGACGGATTCGGCGATGGCGAGCGATCGTGCCAGCTCGTTCTTGGCGTCCTTGGAGCGGGTGTCGGGAACGAGCAACTCGACGCGGGCGAGGGGAAGCGCGTCGGACTTCGGTGCCGACAAGGCCGACTTGAACTCGGTGAACTGATATGCGCCGAGAAAGAAGCCTTCAGCGGCCGCACCGAGGTCGAGTGCCGACAGCGTCGTTGCGGCCGTATCGACGCCTTTCAGCGCACGAGCTGCGGTTCCGGCCGACTGGCGGATGCGCTCGCTGTCGATGTCGGCTGCACTGCCGAGGCCGACCGCCAGCACGCTGTCCACGGACAGGCCGGGCGGTGCCGGAATGCGCACCAGCTCGTCGGCCTTGCCGGTGGCGCCGACGGACTCGAAAGAGTCCAGCAGCGCTGCGGCGACGGCGTCGTCGGAAATGTCGTCGGTGATGGCGAGTTCGAGTCCGTCGTCACTCGTACTCAGCGCGACGACGAGAACGTCGACTTTCTTACCGAGCTTGCCCGCGAGGACCAGGTCGGGTCCGAGAGTGCGGGAAGGCGTCGAGGGTGAAGGCACGTGGCTGCTCCTGTAGGGGTTGACGTGTACGTACCCCGATCCTAATGACGACTCGGCGCCGGACGCAGTCGGTCTGCCGGGCCCGCAACGGCCGCCATGTGAGCTAGCGTGACCGCCATGACCGACACCGAGCTGATCGAGGGACCACTTCACGCCGTGCACACCGAATTGGGCGCGACATTCGCACCTTTCGGCGGCTGGACCATGCCGGTGTCGTATGCCGGTGTCGTCGTCGAGCACACGGCAGTGCGAGAGGCCGTTGGCCTCTTCGACGTCGGGCATCTCGGCAAGGCGTCGGTGACCGGACCTGGAGCAGCTGCGTTCGTGAACTCCGTGCTCACCAACGATCTGAACCGAATCGAACCGGGCAAGGCGCAGTACACCCTGTGCTGCACCGAATCCGGCGGTGTCGTCGACGACCTGATCGCGTACTACGTCTCGGACGAGGACGTCTTCCTGGTGCCGAACGCAGCCAACACGGCGGCGGTCGTCGCGGCGATGGCAGAGCAGGCACCCGACGGGGTTTCGGTGGTGAACCAGCATCGTGAGTTCGGAGTGCTCGCCGTGCAAGGACCGAAATCGACCGAGGTCCTGCAGGAACTGGGGCTGCCGACCGACATGGACTACATGGCATTCGAGGACGCCACCTGGAATTCGGTGGCGGTCCGCGTCTGCCGGACCGGATACACCGGCGAACACGGCTACGAGCTCGTTCCTCCTGCGGGAGATGTGGAACCGCTCTTCCGGGCACTCATGGCTGCCGTGCGATCGCGTGGAGGGCAGGTGTGCGGGCTCGGTGCACGCGACACGTTGCGCACCGAGATGGGGTACCCGTTGCACGGACACGAACTGGCGCTGGACATCTCGCCGCTCGAGGCACGCTGCGGCTGGGCGATCGGGTGGAAGAAGGACACGTTCTGGGGCAAGGAAGCCCTGTCCACCGAGAAGGCGAGCAGACCGGCGCGAGTGCTGCGCGGACTGAAGGCCCTCGAACGCGGTGTGCTGCGCCCCGGCCTCGCCGTCAGGGCTTCGGGACAGCAGATCGGAACGACGACGTCCGGCACGTTCTCGCCGTCGCTCAAGATCGGAATCGCACTCGCCCTGCTCGACGCGGAAGCCGCTCCTGAGGTGGGCACGGAGGTGGAGGTCGACGTTCGTGGGCGAGCGTTGCGCTGCGAAGTGGTCGCGCCGCCGTTCGTCGCAGCGAAGACCAGGTGACCGCGCGAGAGCTCGGTGACGTTGACGATAGGATCTCCGGCATGACAGGTGTTTCCGAATTCACGCACGTGCAGCATTCCTCGCCCGCCACTGCCGCGGAGCGCGACGCGGTGCTCGCTGCACCCGGTTTCGGAAAACACTTCACCGACCACATGGTGTACATCGACTACACCCGTGAGAGCGGTTGGCACGATGCGACGATCGCGCCGTACGGTCCGATCGAACTCGACCCCGCAGCGATGGTCCTGCACTACGGCCAGGCCATCTTCGAAGGACTCAAGATCTACCGTCAGCCGAACGGCGACCTCTCGACTTTTCGGGTCGACTCCAACGCCGAGCGTTTCCGCTCCTCGGCTCGCCGTCTGGCGATGCCGGAGTTGCCGGACGAGCTGTTCATCGGATCGATCGAGAAGCTTCTCGAACTCGACCACGACTGGGTTCCCGCGGCCGGCGGCGAGGACGCGCTGTACGTCCGGCCGTACATGTTCTCCACCGAGGCCGGGCTCGGTGTGCGCCCCGCCGACTCGTACCGCTACATGTTGATCGCCTCGCCCGCGGGCGCGTACTTCCCCCGCGGCGTCAAGCCGGTGAGCGTCTGGCTGTCCACCGAGTACGTCCGGGCGGCTCCGGGCGGAACCGGTGCGGCGAAGTTCGCGGGCAACTACGCCGCGTCACTGCTCGCGCAGGCGCAGGCGAGTGACGAGGGATGCGACCAGGTGGTGTGGCTCGACGCCACCGAGCGTCGCTACGTCGAGGAGATGGGCGGGATGAACCTGTTCTTCGTCTTCGGCTCGGGCTCCGACGCGCGTCTGGTGACGCCCTCGCTGTCCGGATCGCTCCTCCCCGGCATCACCCGTGACTCGCTGCTGGCCCTGGCGACGGATGCAGGTATTCCCGTCGAAGAGCGGCGGATCTCCACCGAGGAGTGGCGCAAGGGTGCCGATTCGGGTGAGATCACCGAGGTGTTCGCATGTGGCACGGCAGCGGTCATCACACCGGTGGGCAGCGTCAAGTCCACCGAGGGAACGTTCGAGATCGCAGGCGGCGAGCCGGGCGAGATCACGCTCGCACTGCGTGACACGCTCACCGGCATCCAGCGCGGAACGTTCGCCGACACGCACGGCTGGATGACGACGCTCCGCTAGCTCCCCACGAGCAGACCGATCGCGGCCAGCGCGGTGGTGGTCTCGATCCCGGCTCCGAGCACGTCGCCGGAGAGCCCGCCGAAGCGTCGGACGCAGTGCCGAGTGGCCAGTGTCCCGAGCACCAGAACGGCGACGACCACCAGCGGTCCCTGCCACGGGTGGTCGGGCTCTGCGAACACCGAGATCGCTACTGCGACAACCACCCACAGCGCTGGAGTCACGTTCGACTGCGTGCCTGCGACCAGTGCACCGAAACCGTTCGGAGACGACGCGGCCGTGCCCCGGCGGCAGGCGAGCACCACCGACACCCGGCCGATCACCGGCAGGACAGCGATCGCCCACCACAGCTGCTGCTCCGCGAGCTGGCCCAGGCCCGCGGCCTGAACCGCCAGAACGAGTGCGATGGTCGCAACTCCGAACGGCCCGGCACTGCCGGACTTCATGACTTCTCGCGCGCGCTCGGGAGGTCCGTAACAGCCCAGTCCGTCTGCGGTGTCGGCCAACCCGTCGAGATGCATCCCCCGAGTGAGCAGTGCCGTGGCCGCGACGGCGATCAGTCCGCCGAGCAGGGGAGACAGGCCTGCCGTCATCGATGCCCACAGAATGATCGCGCTGATGGCGCCCAGGGCGATGCCGACGATCGGAGCGAGCGCTATCGCGCGCCCGGCGGAGTCCCTGTCGACCTCGTCCGGGCCACGTACAGGCAGCACCGTCAGCCAGGAGAACGCGAGCACCAGTGCATCGGCTCGCCCGCGCACCGTCAGTGCTCTTCGATACTGCTGTGGGCTTCGATATCGCTGCGGGCTTCGCTGTCGCCGGTACTGACACCGGAGTCGGCGAAGGTGGCCATCGAATTCAGGGTGCCGACACCCGCACGAACCAGAGGCAACGCCGCCAGCGCACCCGAGCCTTCCCCGAGGCGCATCTCCAACTCCACGATCGGCTCGAGACGCAAGTGCCGCAACGCAAGTGAATGGGCAGGCTCGGCCGAACGATGCCCGGCAACCCACCAGCTGCGTGCCCCGGCTGCCGCGTCCTCGGCCACCAGAGCGGCCGCTGTCACCACCAGGCCGTCCAGAATCACGGGGGTTCGCCGATGCGCGGCCTGGGCGAGAAAGCCGGCGAGGGCCGCGATGTCGGCTCCGCCCGCGACCCGCAGCAGATCGGTTGGGTTCTTCGCGACCGGTCGTGCTCGACGCATCGCGTCCCGGATCGCTGCGGTCTTCCTGATCCACCCGGCATCGTCGATTCCGGTGCCGCGACCGACAGCGGCAACCGGCTCGGTGTCGGTCAGGGTGGCGATCAATACCGTTGCAGGAGTGGTGTTTCCGATACCCATGTCGCCTGCGATGAGAAGATCTGCGCCGCCGTCCACTTCTTCGTCGGCGATGGCGGCTCCGGCGGCGATCGCGGCCAGAACCTCGTCCTCGGTCAGTGCGTCCTCGCGGTCGATCGATCCGCTGGACCGTCGAATCTTGAACGCGGACACAGAGGAATCCGTATCGGCGTCGACAGCGATGTCGACAACCCGAACCGCGGCACCGGCGATATCGGCGAGCACATTGACCGCGGCACCACCGGCGCGGATGTTCTCGACCATCTGCGCCGTCACCTCGGGAGGGTACGCAGAGACCCCGTGCGCAGCGACGCCGTGATCGCCTGCGAACACGACGACTCGCACTCGTTCGAGAGAGCGCGGCGGGCAGGTGTCCTGGCAGGCGGCGATCCACTCACCGAGCGCCTCGAGGCGACCGAGGCTGCCGGCAGGCTTGGTCAATTCCCGTTGCCGGTCCGCGGCGGCCGATCGAGCCGAGTCGGATGGAGCGGTCACCGGACGGAACGGCGATGACGCCGAATTCTCTTCCGAAAGAATTGTCACACTGTGCCTTTCGCGGTGATGAAGTCCGCCGGAGGTTCCTTGAGAGTCAGCGCGAGTCCCGCGACGACCAGCAGAACCCTGTCACACACTGCTGCGAGCCGAGAATTGAGCAAGCCCAACTCGTCTCGGAAGAGGCGACCGGAACGGGATTCGGGCACCACGGACAGGCCGACCTCGGGACTGACCAAGACGAGAGTGGAGGTGCAGTCCGCGACCGCCCCCACCAGGTTGTCGACAGCCGGTGCGATGGTGCCGCGGGGGAGCTCCCACGCCTGCGCGTCGTCGAGCATTCCCGTCAGCCACGTTCCGAGATCGTCGACGACGGTGGTGCCGTCCCACGGCTGCGACAGGACTCCCGACAGTGTTGCGACGGTTTCGACAGTGGACCAATGTGTCGGTCTCGACGCGCGATGACGGTCGATGCGGAGCTGCCAGTCCTCGTCCGTGGCGTCGCGCCTACCGGTGGCGAGATAGCGAACCGGCTCGAGAAGGGCAAGCGACTCGGCGTGCCCGGACTTACCGGATCTGGCTCCACCGAGCACGAGGGTTCGTCTCGGTTCGCCCACCGACGTCAGACGGCCTCGCCGGCGCTGACTCGCGGCTTGGGAGCGCGCATCTTGCGGATCTGGGACGCACGAACGAAGGCGTACCAGCCGATCTTGAAACCGCCGTCGGTGGTCTCGGGGAACCGCACCCGAATCTTGTTGTTGATCATCTTGCCGAGGTAGACGCCCTCGCCGACCATGAAGAGCATCATGACGAACATGCCGAGGGTGACGTATTGCTGCACCTGAGGCTGCAGGAACAACGCGAAGATCAGGATCAGCGCGAGTGGCATGAACAGACCAACGAGGTTGCGCCGCGCGTCGACGATGTCGCGCACGTAGGCGCGGACCGGACCCTTGTCTCGCGGGAGCAGGTACTTGTCGTCGCCCGCAAGCATGCGTGCGCGTCGTTCGGCTGCGGCGGCGCGTCGCTCGTTGGACGCGGCCTTGCGATCTTCCTTGCTGCCCTTGTTCGCCTTGCGACGCTCGCGTGCCTCTTTGCTCGTCAGCGGAGCAGGAGCAACCGGTCCGCGACGCCGGGCCTCGGCGTCACGGCGCTTGGGGGTCGGTCGGCCCTTGCCGAGAGACACCGAAGTGGTCGCGTCGCTCCCGGCCGTCGTCGACTCGGATTCGTTCGAGTCGTTTCCGTCCGAATTGTCAGAGTTTCCACGGCGTAGCAGCTTCACGCACTCAGAGTATGGGATGACTCGTCGGTGTCGAACACCGGCCAGGTCAGCGGCGAAACAGCGGATGCCGTTCCGGCGCTGCAGCCCTAGACTTCCGACGATGCGAGTGATGATTGCGCCGGATTCGTTCGGAGACACCCTGACTGCCGCGGCCGCGGCGGAGGCCATCGCCAGGGGATGGGCCTCGGTTCGTGAGAACGATCGACTCGAACTCGCGCCCCAATCCGACGGCGGCCCCGGCTTCGTCGAGGTCCTGGCCTCGCGCATCGGCACCGTGCACTCCGCGGACGTCGACGGGCCACTCGGCAACCCGGTCCGAGCCCACTGGCTGCTCGACGGTACGGCGGCGTACATCGAATCGGCCCAGGCCTGCGGTCTGCATCTGCTCGGCGGCCCGCCCACCACACTGTCTGCCCTGAAGGCAAGCAGCTACGGCGTCGGCCAGCTTCTCGACGCCGCCCTCGATGCAGGCGCTCGTACGGTGTTCGTCGGACTCGGCGGAAGCAGCTGCACCGACGGCGGGCGCGCGATGATTCGTGCATTGGGCGGACTCGGCGCGGCAGTCGCGCGGTTGTCGGACATCGACCTCGTCGCCGCGTCGGACGTGGAGAACCCGCTGCTGGGCGATACCGGTGCAGCCCGCGTGTTCGGCCCGCAGAAGGGTGCCGACGCGGACACCGTCGCTCGGCTGGAGGAGTTCAACACCGATTGGGCCGCAGTGCTCGCTGCCGCCGGTTACGACGTGGCAGATCGTGCCGGCGCCGGAGCCGCAGGCGGACTGGGAGCCGCTCTGTTCGCACTCGGCGGCAGGCAGCTTCCCGGTGCCGTCGTGGTGGCCGAACGGACCGGTCAGCAAGAACTTCTGGACTCCGTCGACCTGGTTCTGACCGGTGAGGGCAAATTCGACTCGCAATCGCTGCGAGGGAAGCTGGTGACCAGAATCGCTGCCGCGGGCGGCGCGACCGGGATCGACACGATCGTGCTGGCGGGACAGGTCACCTTGTCCGAGGACGAACTGGCCTCGGCGGGTATCTCGTCAGCGCATTCGATCAGTGAGTTCGCGGGATCGGTGGAGCTGGCGATGTCCGACGCGGCGAACCAGCTCGAACAGCTGGCCGCGCGCGTCGCGGCCGACGTTGCCGAAACCTCGGTCGAACCGAGGCGGCGAGCGTGAGGAATAGAGCCACCGGGAGTACGGTTGAGTAATTCACGGGTTGTACGACTGATAGGGAGAGCCCATGACCGTTTCGAATGAGACCACAACGACCGAAACCACGGCGCACAAGGTCACCATGACGGAGACCGCATCGACCAAGGCCAAGGCGTTGCTGGATCAAGAAGGCCGCGACGACCTCGCTCTGCGCATCGCCGTGCAGCCAGGTGGTTGCGCAGGACTGCGCTACCAGCTCTTCTTCGACGACCGAAGCCTCGACGGCGACCTCGCGGTCGACTTCAACGGCGTCACCCTCGCGGTGGACCGGATGAGCGCTCCCTACGTGGAGGGTGCATCCATCGACTTCGTGGACACGATCGAGAAGCAGGGCTTCACGATCGACAACCCGAACGCCACGGGATCGTGCGCGTGCGGCGACTCGTTCAACTGAGCTGACTCGTTCTCGACTGTGACCGGTACACGCACGCGTGTATCGGTCACAGTGGTGTCTGCCTGTCAACACCCCAGCATTTCCGAACCGAAAGGCCCTCCTTCGTGACTCTCGCGGTATCCGGCTCGATAGCGACCGACCATCTGATGCGATTCTCCGGACGGTTCGCCGAGCAGATCGTCGCCGACCAGCTCTCGAACATCTCGTTGAGCTTTTTGGTGGACGATCTGGTCATCCGCAAGGGCGGCGTCGGCGGCAACATCGCATACGCACTCGGAGTGCTCGGCGGTGCGCCACTGCTCGTCGGAGCTGTGGGACCGGACTTCTCCGAATATCGGAGCTGGCTCGAAGAGCACGGAGTCGACTGCAGTGGTGTGAGCGTGTCCGCTACCGCGCACACGGCCCGCTTCGTCTGCACCACGGACGAGGACATGGCGCAGATCGCGTCGTTCTACCCCGGAGCGATGAGCGAGGCCCGTGATATTTCCATCGAGGCACTGGCAGCGCAGCACTCGATGGACCTGGTTCTGATCGGTGCCAACGACCCCGACGCCATGACGGCGCACACGGCGCAGTGCCGCGCTGCCGGCATCCCGTTCGCGGCCGACCCGTCACAGCAGCTCGCCCGGCTCGACGCCGCGCAGGCAACCGACTTGATCGACGGTGCCGCGTACCTGTTCACCAACGAGTACGAATGGGCGCTTCTCAAGCAGAAGACCGGAATGTCCGACGCAGATATCGCCGCGAAGGTGGATCTGCGTGTCACCACCCTGGGTAAGCGGGGCGTCGACATCGTCGCCAAGGGCGGCGAACACACTCACATCGGTGTCGTACCCGAGACGAGCAAGGTCGACCCGACCGGTGTCGGCGACGGTTTCCGAGCAGGTTTCCTCACCGCGCACATGGCCGGAGCCAGCATCGAACGTGCAGCGCAGCTCGGTTCGCTCGTGGCCGTGCTGGTACTCGAGACCACCGGCACTCAGGAGTGGGATCTCAACCGCGACGACGCCATCAAGCGTCTGACCGCGGCCTACGGTGCCGACGCGGGCGAGGAGATCGGGGCATTGCTCCCCGCCTGATCGAGGTTGTTCGTTCGCCCGCCGGATCAATGTGGCTTTGTTGCACTCCGAGTGACCGAAAGTCGCATTGATCCGCCGGGGACGGTCGTCCAGGTCAGATGTTGACCGGATACTCGGGTTCGGCGATCTGCGGCACGATGCGCTTCTCGACGAAGATGCCGTGCCACACCATGAAGATCAGCAGCGTCCACAGTCGTCGGCTGTGATCGGACTTGCCGGCGCGGTGGTCGTCGAGCATTGCGACGACGGCGGCCTTGTTCAGCAGGTGGTCGGTCTGCGAATCGGCGATCTGCTGGTGCGCCCAGTCGAAGAGTTCCGGGCCGCGCAGCCAATGGCGCAGTGGCACGGGGAATCCCAGCTTGGCGCGGTGCAGCACGTGACCGGGAACGATTCCCTCCAGCGCCTGGCGCAGTGCGTACTTGGTGGTGCTCTTGGTGATCTTCTGCTCGAGCGGAAGCTTCTCGGCGACCTTGTAGACCTCGGAGTCCAGGAACGGAACTCGCAGCTCGAGTGAGTTCGCCATGGTGATCTTGTCGGCCTTGACCAGAATGTCGCCGCGCAGCCAGGTGAACAGATCCAGATGCTGCATCCGAGCAACCGGATCCCAGCCCTGCGACTGCGCATAGATCGGCGCGGTGACGTCCTGATGAGTCCACTCGGATCGGAACTCGCGCAGCACGGATCGCAACTGCGCGTCGTTGAAGCTGCGAGCGTTGCCGTAGTACCGCTCTTCGAGAGTCATCGATCCACGGTTGAGCAGGCTCTTGCCGCGCGTGCCCTCCGGGATTCGCTCGCTCAACGAGCCGGCTGCACGTCGAAGGAAGGCGGGAAGCGACTCGAACGGCTTCAACGACAGCGGTTCGCGGTAGATGGTGTAGCCACCGAACAATTCGTCCGCACCTTCACCTGAGAGCACGACCTTCACGTGCTTGCGTGCTTCCTTGGCGACGAAGTACAGCGGCACCAACGCGGGGTCGGCCACGGGATCGTCCAGATACCAGACGATCTCGGGGATGGACGCCGCGAACTCTTCCGGCCCGACGACCTTCACGATGTGCCGGGCACCGATTGCGGCCGCGGACTCCGCTGCCACGTCGACCTCCGAGTAGCCGTCGCGCTCGAATCCGGTGGTGAACGTGATCAGGTCGGGATTGTGACGAATCGCCAGAGCCGCGATGGCCGTCGAGTCGATGCCGCCCGAGAGGAACGAGCCGACGGTGACGTCGGCACGCATGTGTTTGGCAACCGAGTCCTCGAGTGCCTCGGCGATTTCCTGGTACCGCGCCTTCTCGCTGCCGGGTGCGAAGGGCTGCACCGGAAACTTCGGGGTGAAGTAGCGGGTGACCTTCGGCGAGGTACCGGGGGAGAGGGTGGCGTAGCAACCGGATTCGAGCCGGCGAACGCCTGCGTGCAGGGTTTCGGGCTCCGGGACGTACTGCAGCACCGTGTAGTGCTCAATCGCGCGAGGATCGAGATCGGCGTCGACGCCGAGCAGATCCATCAGCTCGAGCACGCTCTTCTTCTCGCTGCCGAACGCGGTGCCGCCCGGACCGGTGGCCAGGAACAGCGGCTTGATGCCGAAGGGATCGCGTGCGATGAACATCTCGCGAGTCTCGGTGTCCCATACGGCGAACGCGAACATGCCTCGCAGTCGCTGCACGGCGGCAGCGCCCCAGTAGTGGAACGCCGCGACGATCGACTCGCTGTCACCTTCGGTGGTGAACTCGGCACCGTGGTCGCGTGCAAGTTCTGCGCGCAGTTCCAGATAGTTGTAGATCTCGCCGTTGAAGACGAGCGCGTACCGGTTCGGTGATTCCGGCGGACCCCAACGCATCGGCTGATGGGAGTGTTCGATGTCGATGAAGGACAACCGATTGAAGCCGTAGACGACGTCGTCGTCGTGCCAGGTGCCACCGGGTTCGTCCGGGCCACGGTGTCGCATGCAGTGTGTCGCCGAAGCGACGAGTTCGACTCCGGCGGCGGTCGTTCCGTGAGACGTGAGTACTCCGAGCAGTCCACACACGGCGTCTGCTACCTCTTCTCGCAGTTGGGGACAGTGCAGGGGTCCTGGTCTCCGCGAGTGTCGTCAGCGGGACTGTAGATCAGGAACCGAGTATGCCGCAGACACGCTCGGACGTAGGTAACGACCCAAGGGTGGTTCTCCTCGGGCTTTGGTCTACGCTGCGTAGTACTCGGGCATCTCCATGTGGAAGCCCTTATTCTTCAGTGGTGGGCAATCAGGAAGGCGTGAACGTGGCGCAGAGTCGGATCCTTCGGCGAGCGGGGCTGACAGCATTTCTCGGTGTAGCCGCGTTGATGCTGTCGGGCTGTTCCATCAGCAGCGACAACGTACTCAATTTCGGTTTCGCCTCGGGCGTCACCCCTCAGGGGCGACGCATCGGCGACCTGTGGACGTGGTCGGTCATTGCCGCCCTGGTCATGGGCATCATCGTGTGGGTTCTGATCTTCTGGGTGGTGCTGTTCCACCGTAAGAAGAAGAGCTCACCGGAGTTCCCCCGCCAGACGGCGTACAACGTTCCGCTCGAGCTGTTCTACACAGCGGTTCCGTTCGTGATCATCGCCGTCCTGTTCTACTTCACCGTGGTGGTGCAGAACTACGTCGACGAGAAGCAGGCCGATCCCGACGTCCAGGTGGATGTCACGGCGTACCAGTGGAACTGGAAGTTCGGATACCGGACCATCGACCTCAAGGACGGTGCCGCCAAGTACGAGGGCACCGACGAGGAAGAGCAGGCTGCCGCCGAGGCCGCCGCCACCCCGGGCGAAGGTGCCGAGGGCAGCGAGGACGGCGAGTTCGTTCCGGGCCCGATCAACGGAGCATCCACGCAGGACCTGTCGTACCTGCACTACAACAAGATCGAAACGGTCGGCTCCAGCGAAGAGATCCCCGTCCTGGTTCTGCCCACCGGCAAGCGCATCGAATTCGTGCTCGCGTCCTCGGACGTCATCCACGGATTCTGGGTCCCGGAATTCCTGTTCAAGCGTGACGTTCTCCCGAACCCCGAGGAGAACCACTCCGACAACGTGTTCCAGATCAGCGAAATCGAACGCGAAGGCTCCTTCGTCGGACGGTGCACCGAGATGTGTGGCACCTTCCACTCGATGATGAACTTCGAGGTGCGTGCCGTGTCTCCGGAGCGGTTCGAGCAGTACATCGAACTTCGCAAGCCCCTGTCCGAAGGCGGAGAAGCGCTGACCAATGCGCAGGCGCTCGAAGCCATCGGCGAGAGCCCCGTCGCAACGAGCACCGCGCCGTTCTCGACCGACCGCACCGTCCGAACAGCCGCTGTCGCTGAAGGCAACTGACCAAGGAAGCATGCTGATATGAAAATCGAAGCCAAGATCTTCGAAATCCTCACTGTCTTCTTTCTCCTGGTCGGCATCGTGTACACGTTGTTCACGGGCCTGAGCCGCACAGGAGTCGAGTGGGCCGGAGTCACCGCGATCTTCCTGTCGGTGGGTCTGACCTTGATCATCGGTACCTACTTCAGGTTCGTCGCCCGACGCCTGGACACGCGCCCCGAGGACTTCGACGACGCCGAGGTGAGCGACGGCGCAGGCGACCTCGGCTTCTTCAGCCCCGGCAGCTTCTGGCCGATCGTGCTGGCAGCAGCGGCATCCGTCACCGCCATCGGATTCGCGTTCTTCCAGCCGTGGCTCATCGCCCTGGGCGTCGTGTGCGTCATCGCTGCGGCCGCAGGTTTGGTCTTCGAGTACCACGTGGGTGCCGAGCGCCACTGACTCCACCAGCTACACCCGGAAAGGGCCCCGGTCGTTCTCACGAGCGACCGGGGCCCTTTTCTGCTGTCCGGGGCACAGGCAAGGACGGGATGATCGGCTCACGGCGCAGTGGGGTGTGAACCGGCGCAGATGAACGGGAGAGCTGAACGAGGTGGGGCCGTCAGGAGACGTCGGCCTCCGAGTGGGACCGGACGGAGCTGGACGTCGAATCGGCGAGCGAATCGAGGGAGATGTTCAGCGCACCGCACAATGCGGCGACGGTGAAGAACGCCGGCGTCGGAATTCTGCCGGTCTCGATCTTCCTCAGAGTCTCGACCGAGATACCGGCCGCATCCGCGACGTCGGTCATGGTTCGACCACCACGGGCATGACGGAGAGCAGAGCCGAGCCTGGCACCTCGGGCGAGTTCGCCGGGGGTGAGGGGAATGCGAACCATGACACCGATAGTAATACCGGTGTTCGCAAGCACCTGAGCCGAGAACGGTCGGCACACCGGGTCGGTGGGTCATCCGCCCGGTGGGGGAGGGGAGGGGCCGGCAGGACCTTCGCCGGTGTGGAGCCGTCCTGTAGCGAAGGCTTCGAGCCCGGATAGTCTTCGCAGACAACAAAAGAGGGCGACACCGTTGCCGGTGTCGCCCTCTTTTCGGACTCTGTCAGATGTCAGCGTTCTCTGTCGTTGTCGCTTCGACCCGAAGCGATAGCGGTGTCCTCGTCCGAGTGCAGCCCATTGCCGTTCCCGTTCGAGTGGCCGTTGCCATTGGCATGGCCATTCCCGTTCGAGTGGCCATTGCCGTTCGAGTGACCGTTGCCGTGGATGCCCGCCTGGTAGTTGCGGAGCATCGTGAGCTGCTCGTGCTCACCCTTGTGGTGGGCGTCTTCGAGAGCCTTGCTCTGTGCCACCGGATCCGGCGTGAACAGCGATCCCGAGCCGGGCTTTCCGGCCGAGCCGAGCTTGTTCATCTTCTTCGGTACGGGTGCGCCCTGGTAATCGAGGGGAATCGGGTGTCCGTGATCGTCGACCGGTCCGAGCGGCTGGTGGATTTCCACGTACTGGCCGTGCGGGAGTCGCTTGATGATTCCGGTTTCGATGCCGTGCTCGAGAACAGCCCGGTCACTGCGCTGCAGTCCGATGCAGAATCGGTATGCAATGAAGTACGCGAGCGGGGGCATGGTCAGAATTCCGATACGACCGATCCACGTCATCGCGTTCAGCGAGATGTCGAACTTGTATGCGATGAGGTCGTTGATGCACGAGAGCGTGAGGATCACGTAGAACGTGAGGGCCATCGCGCCGATCGCGGTACGCACCGGAACGTCGCGGGGACGCTGCAGCAGGTTGTGATGCGCAGTGTCTCCGGTGAGACGCTTCTCGATCCAGGGGTAGGCGATCATCACGGTGAAGACGAGACCCATGATCACTGCCACCCAGAACACTGCCGGGATGGTGTAGCGGCCGGCGATGTATATCTCCCAGGCAGGCCACAGTCGTGCCATGCCGTCGGTCCACATCAGATAGAAGTCGGGCTGTACGCCTGCCGACACTTGCGACGGGTTGTACGGTCCGAGATTCCAGATCGGGTTGATCTGGAGCAGTCCGCCCATTGCTGCCAGTACACCGAAGGTGACGGCGAAGAAGGCACCGGACTTGACTGCGAAGACCGGGAGAATACGAACGCCGACGACGTTCTGCTCCGTGCGGCCCGGTCCGGGGAACTGCGTGTGCTTCTGGTACCAGACCAGGGCCAGGTGGGCTGCGATCAGCGCCAGGATGATGGCCGGTAGAAGAAGCACGTGAGCGACGTACAGGCGCGGGATGATGATCGTGCCGGGGAAGTCGCCGTCGAAGATGAGCCAGTGCATCCACGTGCCGATGATCGGGATGCTCATCGTGATGCCACCGAGAGCGGCGCGGAGGCCGGTGCCGGAGAGCAGATCGTCGGGGAGCGAGTAGCCGAAGAAGCCCTCGAACATCGCGAGGATGAGCAGCAGGCAACCGATGACCCAGTTGGCCTCACGCGGGCGACGGAACGCACCGGTGAAGAAGATGCGCATCATGTGCACGATGATCGACGCCGCGAACATCAGAGCGGCCCAGTGGTGAATCTGCCGCATGAACAGACCGCCACGAACCTCGAACGTGATGTCGAGAGCGGTGGCGTATGCCCTGGACATCGTCACGCCGTTGAGGGGGGTGTACGCACCGTCGTACACGACTTCGCTGAGCGACGGATCGAAGAACAGGGTGAGGAACACACCCGAGATCAGCAGGATGACGAAGCTGTACAGCGCGATCTCACCGAGCAGGAACGACCAGTGCGTGGGGAAGACCTTGTTGATCTGGCGACGCAATCCCGGCGCCAAGTGGTAACGACTGTCTACGCCGTCGGCCTGCTTGGCGGCGAGGGTTTGCAATGTACTCATGAGTCACGCTCCGGACGACGTTCCCAGAAGGCGGGTCCAAGAGCTTCGGTGAAGTCTCCCGAAGCGACGAGGAATCCCTCTTCGTTGACAGTGATGGGAAGTTGGGGCAGCGCACGCGCAGCCGGTCCGAAGATCGGCTTGCCGTACTCGAGCGCGTTGAACTGCGACTGGTGGCAAGGGCACAGAATTCGGTTGGTCTGCTGCTCGTACAACGATGTCGGGCAACCCAGGTGCGTGCAGATCTTCGAGTAGGCGAAGTAATCGCCGTAGTTGAAGCTTTCTTGGCCCTTGCGCTTGACGACGGTGCTGGCGGCGTCCGGGCGAAGGCGGATGAGCATGACCGAGTTACGAACACCGCGCAGAGATACGAGCAGGTCGTGCTCGCTCTCGCGGTCCGCTTCGCGGAACGGGAAGACGGTCTCCATGGCACCAGCGTCCAAGTCCTCGGGCCGAACGAGAACGACATCTTCCGGTCGCCCGGTGTCTCGTCGGAGGTAGATGGTCTCTCCATCGTAGCGAGGAGTCCAGCCGGATACCCACAACGGAGAATCTTCGCCCTTCGCCCACGGGTTCTTGATCAGGCCACCGAGGGGAAGCAGCGCCATGACGCCGAGTGCGCCACCACCGAATACCAGCGATCGCTTGATCACCTTGCGACGACCGATGGTCGACGTGTCGAGGGAGTCGCCCAGCTCGGCGACGAGCGTCTTGCGGTCCGTCTCCGACGAACCACCGTCGTGGCGATCCTGGATCGAGACCTCTTCCGGGATGAACTTCTTGGTGAACTGCACCGCGCCGACACCGACCGCGAGGATCGCCAGGCCCATCGTGCCGCCGATCAGCGGGGTGTACAGCGAGTAGGCCAGGTAGTTCTCTTCGCCGATGCCGGCGTACTGCCACGGCCAGAACAGGTAGATACCGATGAACGCGACTGCGGCGAGACCGGCGATCGTGAACCAGATCGCGACGCTGCGCTCGGCGCGCTTCTCGGCGCGGGTACCTTCCACAGCCCAACGGTTGCGGCGGAAAGCGACGTCGACGCCGTCGAGGTTGGTACCGAGCTCGACCAGTTCGTCGCGGCTCATCGCGGCGAGCTCTTCGTCGGTGTACTTCTTGTCCGCGTTCACGCCTTCGGAACCGGTCGCATCCTTGCGTCCGGATTCGTCGTCGTTGTTCGCGTCCTTACGGCCGGAATCGCCGTCGGTCATGATCTAGCTCCGATCCACAAAGTTGCTCCGACGACGGCGATGATGCCGACCGTCCAGATAGCGATCATCTCGGTACCGGGACCGAAGCTTCCGATGCTCCAACCGCCTGCGGGAAGCGTTTCCTGGGCCGACTTGACGTACGCGATGATGTCGGACTTCTCCTCGATCGTCAGCTGACGATCGGAGAACTTCGGCATGTTCTGCGGACCGGTGACCATCGCGGTGTAGATCTCCTGCTCGTTGGCAGGGCCGAGGGACGGTGCGAACTTGCCCGAGGACAGAGCGCCGCCTTCACCGGTGAAGTTGTGGCAGGAAGCGCAGTTGAGACGGAACAGTTCGCTGCCGCGTCCGATGTCGCCGCCGCGCAGCGACTCCTGGGCGATCTCACCGTTCTCGTCGCGGATGACCGTGGGTCCGCCGCCGTTGGCGTTGATGAACGCACCGAGGGCGTCGATCTGCTTGTCGTTGAACTTCGGCGGCTTGCGCATCGCCTGTGCCTCGTTGCGAACGGCGGGCATACGGCCGCTCGACACCTGGAAGTACACGGCTGCTTCGCCGACGCCGATGAGGCTCGGTCCGCGATCCTGAACACCCTGCAGGTTGGCACCGTGGCACGTGACGCAGGACGTGTCGTAGAGCTGCTTGCCCTCGCGGATCAGCGCTGCCGAATCGGTATCGGCGGTCGCGACCTGCGGGGTCGGCGTCAGAGCCGAAGCGAGGAACCCTGCGCTCAGAAGGCCCATCATCAGTACGAGCGCACCGGTGATGCGCCGGCGCGTCTTACGCTGCCGTCTCGTCTTGGAGGCGGCGTTGTCGTCGGATGCTGCTGGGGGAGATGAACTCATCTTCTATCCCTTGTCGTGTCGGGACGGACCGAACGTCGGGGGCTGAATCCGTTCGCTCGTTATCTTTGGCGTGCTGACTGTCACTAGCGGATGAAGTAGATCGTTGCGAAGAGGGCAATCCAGACGATGTCGACGAAGTGCCAGTAGTACGAAACGACGATGGCGGCGGTGGCCTGCGCGGGCGTGAACTTACTGACCAGCGTCCTGGTGATCAGGAACACGAAGGCGATGAGTCCGCCGATCACGTGCAGTCCGTGGAAGCCGGTCGTGATGTAGAAGACCGAGCCGTACACGCTGCTCGAGAGCGTCGTGCCCTCGTGGACCATGTGGTAGTACTCGTACGCCTGGCCGGCCACGAAGAACGCGCCCATGACCAACGTGATGATGTACCAGCGGCGCAGTCCGAAGACGTCACCTCGCTCGGCGGCGAACACGCCCAGCTGGCAGGTGAACGACGATGCGATCAGCACCGCGGTCACCGGCACAGCGAGAGCGAGGTTCAGTTCCGTCGGCTCCGGCGGCCAGATTCCGTTCGCCTGGGCGCGTGCGACGAAGTACATCGCAAACAGCCCGGCGAAGAACATGAGTTCACTAGACAGCCACACGATCGTGCCGACGCTGACCATATTGGGGCGGTTCAGCGAGTGCACGCGTTGGGTGATTGCCGATCCTTGAGTCCCTACAGCGCTCGTCACAAAGAGAAGTATGACCCGTCGTAGTACGGAAGGCATATCCGGGTCCGCTCTTGGCGCGTCGTGTCGGAACGAATCCGAGTGCCTCCTTGTTCCCGTGCTGGTGGAAGGCCCTGTACGGGCCGGTAGGGTCCAGTCGTGCAAGGCTGGCCTCATGGCAAAGCGCACCGAAGGTGGATGGTTTCGGAGACTGTTCTCGCGATCGACGGACGAACGTCTGGACCCCACCCGCGACGACCTGGTGACAGTGGCGAGTTGCTTCGACGACGCACAGGCATGCTCGGCCGTGCTCGACGAAGCGGCGAGGACCCAGCCGGTGTGGACGGAGGCGTCGGACGTGCTGCTTCGGCACCATCTGCTGTTGCCCGCTCACGAAGTGGAGGACGCCGCGTCCGTCGCGGCGCAGGACGGTTACGAAGTCGGACCGAACGTCGAACTCGCGGACAGCGAGGGCTATCGCCCGAAGGTCGACGACGGCGTCCCTCTGGTGCTGCAACGTGTGCAGGTGCTCGACGCCTTGCACTGCTCGCAGGAGCGTTCTCGCATGGCGGGCCTCGCTCAGCGTCGAGGGGGAGCCGTACTCGGCTGGGACGCGCTGCAGCCCGCGCAGCCCGACGCAGCGTCTGGCTAAGCTTCCACGGCACCGAGTGCATCGACGGCAGAAGGGCACGGCAGAACCACCATGACCGCAGCGATCAGCGACGAACAGCCGCGAACCTGGCGTCGAATCCTCGGCGCGTTGACGAACCACACCGACCTGTCCAGCGCCGACACCGGCTGGGTCATGGACGAAATCATGGCCGACAACGCGACAGCCGCGCAGATCGCAGCCTTCGGCGTAGCGCTCAAGATGAAGGGCCCGACGCCGGCGGAGGTGAACGGGCTGGCCGAGTCGATGCTGGCGCACGCAGTGCTGGTGCACACCGACACCGACGCCGTCGACGTCGTGGGGACCGGAGGGGACGGAGCAGACACCGTCAACATCTCCACGATGGCCGCCGTCGTCGTCGCTGCCAGCGGCATCCGAGTCGTCAAGCACGGCAACCGCGCAGCCTCGTCGAAGAGCGGCACGACCGACGTGCTCGAGGCGTTGGGTGTCCGCGTGACACTCGGGGCCGCCGCAGTCGCGGCGAGCGTCGAGCAGGTCGGCATCGGCTTCTGCTTCGCGCCGATCCACCACCCCGCACTGCGCTTCGCTGCCGCACCGCGCAAGGAAATCGGAATCCCCACGGTCTTCAACGTGCTGGGGCCACTGACGAACCCGGGCCGCCCGCGCGCAGGCCTGATCGGCTGCGCGTTCGAGAACCTGGTCCCCGTGGTCGCCGATGTGTTCGCCGCCAGGGGCAGCTCGGTGCTCGTCGTCCGCGGCGACGACGGACTGGACGAGATCACCCTGTCGACCACCACGACCGTGCACGTGGTGTCCGGTGGTTCGGTGAAAGTCGAGACGATCGACCCGCTCGACTACGGCATCGCCCGAGCGCCCATCGAAGCTCTGAAAGGCGGAGACGCCCAATTCAACGCAGCCGTGGCGCATCGCGTGTTCGCCGGTGAACACGGCCCCGTCCGCGACGCAGTACTGCTCAACGCGGCCGCAGCGATGGCAGCGCACCATGGCGTGTCCGGCGACCTCCACACCCGGATCGAAGCCGGATTGGCCACTGCCGCAACGACAGTCGATTCGGGCGCGGCAGCACGTCTGCTCGCCGATTGGGGTCGATGCACCAACGAACTCGTCGACTGACGTAGAGGACGCCTACTCGCCGATCGAGAAGCCGGCATCGACATCGGCGCTCGAATAGGACTGGAACGCAATGTGAGTGGTGGTGCTGCGCACTCCCCGCACACGATTGATGTGCTTGGTGATGACCTCTGCGATCGAAGCATGATCGCGAACCTTGACGATGGCGATCAAATCGACATCCCCAGCACACGAGTAGACCTCCGACACCCCGTCGACATCGGCAACGGCCTGAGCCGCCT
Source organism: Rhodococcus sp. 14-2483-1-2 (assembly GCF_002259405.1). Lineage (GTDB taxonomy): Bacteria > Actinomycetota > Actinomycetes > Mycobacteriales > Mycobacteriaceae > Rhodococcoides. The sequence goes on from NZ_NPFW01000021.1 coordinate 375,533, forward strand.
CCGGAATCAAGTCGGCCTCGGCGTCGATCAAGACGATGGCATTGATCATCTGTGCTCCTCAAGCATCTCGAGCTCGGTGTCCGACGCGAGCTACCCCCAGACCCTAGTTGCTGCCGTGCTGCAAGAGTCGTTCCGCAGGCTCCAATCCTGCCCTGAACGGTCGTTCCGCAGGCTCCACTCCTGCCCTGAACGGTCGTTCCGCAGGCTCCACTCCTGCCCGTGCTGCTTCTCGCGCCGTCCGACACCACGACTCCCACGAACCCGCCGACCGTGCCGGGCTGCAGTACCCACTGCTCGTACGCACGATCCGGACTCCGTCCGTACGCAGCCAGGCCGCAATCAGTCCGACTTCCTCCGGCGGCGCGCCGCGAAGCGGGGTGGTATCGGGCAGCACCGTCTCGGCCGACGCGGTGATGGCATCGACAACAGGCATCGGATGCACTCCGCGCGGCGCGACGGCAGCGCCGGCCAGACGCCCGAAGCGCACCACGATCAACTCCCACCCGCCGTCGGACGTCCGCTTCGCCGCAACCAGTTCGGCAATGGTGGCCACTGCTGCCGATCGGTGCATCCTGCGCAGTGCATCGACGGTGATCGCGATCCGGTCGCGTAGACGAGCTGCCGTCTCGTACAGCTCCTTGTCCGCCAACTCGGCGACGCGGCTGCGCATGGAATAGAGAACGGCATCGTCCTGACCGCACACGAGGGCGAGAAACTGTGTCGGGGCGTCCGAGTACTCGTCGGCCGTCAACGGGCCGGACAGTGCCGCTGGGCAGCCTCCGACGTCGGTTGCCGGACAGTGGTCACCGTGTCGGACCGAGCGAGCCAGACGTCGAGTGCACGTTCGTAGGCGGCAGAACTCCGCGACGAGCGCAGCGGCCTCGGCGGCGTCGCCGCGAACCGAGAACGGTCCGAGGCTGTTCGGTGTCGGTGTGCGAACGATCGACAGGCGGGGAAACGCCTCGTCGGTCAGGGTGATCCACCACCCCTTCCTGGGAAACTTCGAGCGGCGGTTGTACGGCGGGATGTGCGCCGAGAGCAGCCGTAGCTCGCGGACTCCGGCCTCGAGCGCGTGCGCACACTCGACGTGGTCGACGCGAGTGGCCAATGCGACCATCTCCTTCATCCGGCCTCTCGTCTCCGAGCCGGTGAAGTAGTTGCGCACGCGTCGCTTGAGGTTGTTGGACGTACCGACGTACAGCACCTCGTCGGACGGGCCGCGGAACAGATAGACGCCGGGGGTGCCGGGTAGATGAGCAGCCAGGCCGCGTTTGGCGCGCTGGCCGGCCGACACCGCGGGTAGGTAGTCGACCAACTCGGCGTAGCTGTGGACTCCCTGATTGCCCACACGTTCGATGAGGCCGTGCAGAACGTCGACGGTCGCCCGGGCGTCGTCGAGTGCGCGGTGGGTGGGCCTGGTGCCGGACCGGAACAACGTCGACAGTGCGGACAGCTTCACCGACGGGGCCTCGTCGCGCGTCAGAACTCGACGAGCCAGCTTGACGGTGCACAGCACCTGAAACCGTGGCCACGTGATGTCGAGACGACTGGCGGCCGCTTTGAGGAAGCCCGTGTCGAAGCCGGCGTTGTGCGCCACCAGCACCGAACCGCGCGCGAATTCGAGGAAACCGGGCAGGACCCGTTCGATGCGCGGCGCGCCGATGAGCATCGCCGATGTGATGCCGGTCAGCTCGACGATGTACGGCGGGATGGATCTGCCCGGGTCGATCAGGGTGGCGAACTCGCCGAGAATTTCGCCGCCTCGAACCTTGACTGCCCCGATTTCGGTGATGGCCTCGGTGTCCGCGCTACCACCGGTGGTCTCGAGGTCGACGACGACGAACGTCGTCTCGTGCAGGGGGGTGTCGAGTTCGTCGAACGTCAGCTGGATGGGCAGGCTCACCGGGACGACGTTAGGGCCGACCTCCGACAAGAACGCTCAGCGCGCCGCCGAACGTCGTCGTGTCACGAAACCTGTCGGTGCCCGACGCTATCTTTCGCTTCGTCGGCCGATTCGGCCGCCGGAAACCGCAAAGAGACAAGGATCACAATGATCATCGACTGCAGTGACTGCCTGGTCCGTGACATCGCCTGCGCGGACTGCGTCGTGACGGTGCTTCTCGGGGCTCCGGGGATGCCGTCGAGATCGGACGGGCGGTGGGTCGGTCCGCCGTCTCGTATCACTCTCGAGCAGGAAGAACTCGGTGCCATGGGTGTGCTCGCCGATGTCGGTCTCGTGCCCACTCTCAAGCTCGTCGTGAACGACGAGGACACCGCCGAGGTTCCGTTGTTATCGACTCGTGACACACCGGGGGATCAGCGCGCCGGCTAGCGAGAATCGGGGCGAATTCACTCGCCTCGGCGAGTTGGGGTCGACACAGGGGTATGCCATTTCGTAACCTTCCTGAGACCTTGCGGAGTCTCGCCAGTCCAAACCGGAGTGGCGTCGCAAGTCACCGCCTAATCGTTCACTCGCGAGAGTGTTCGTACCGGGAACCCGATATCTACTGGGGTGAATCCCGCTGAGCCACCACACGGTGGCCGGTGGGTAGGGCTGCTCTTCCCAGCCCGAACCCGTCAGCTAACTCGGTCGGCGGACGATAGGAAGAAACGGAGCACCATCTTTCGTGGCGTCACAACTTTCCAACCGATCATTGCGGCGAGTCCTCGTAGCCGGAGCGCTCACGGCAGGCGTGGTCATTCTTCCCGCTGCGCCCGCAATGGCGGCCCCCCTCACCATTCCCGGCGTCGGAACCTTCGAGATTCCTGACATCCCGGGCCTCCCTCCCCTCAACATTCCCGGTGTGCCTGCGCCTGGTGCGCCGTTGGCACCCCAGGTCACCCCGGCAGCGAAGGCCGTTCAGGCCGCAGAATCCAAGATCGGAGCACCGTACGTGTACGGCGCTTCGGGTCCGGATTCGTTCGACTGCTCCGGCCTCGTTCAGTGGGCGTACAAGCAGGCCGGCATCAGCTTGCCCCGTACGAGCTACGACCAGGCGGCCGCAGGCACTCCGGTCTCGCGCGACAGCCTCGCCCCCGGCGACGTCGTCTCGTTCTACGACGGATCGCACTCGGGCATCTACGTCGGCAACGGCAATGTCGTGCATGCATCCACGTCCGGCGTGCCGGTCAAGGTTGCTCCGCTTGCCTCGATGCCGTTCGACGGTGCTCGCCGTTACTGATTCGAGCGACCGACGTCTGCTGTGATCGACCGACAGGGTCGAGCCGTTCATCGGCTCGGCCCTGTCGGCGTATCCGGACACGGACCGCGCGACACGCCGGTCCGGTGGACAGGGAAGCATCCAGTTCGTAATCTGATCGAGACCTGGTCGATGTTTATTTTGTGACCTGTCACCTCGAACCCCCGTCGATTTCGGACCGTGTTCACGTCCGCGCCCGTAAGAGCATGGGTATGGTTCGTTTTCGGTCTACTTTTCCAACCGTTGCCTCGGTCGAGGTGACATCTGTGAGGACGGAGAGTCGCTTTCCGTGGCGATATCGAGATCTACCCGAGCGTTGCGTACGGCCCGTAACTCGCTGGTTGCTGTTGCACTGACCGCATGCATCGCCGTGGTGCCGACGACGACGGCGACCGCGCAGCCGGGATTCGGTTCGGCGTCCGACGCGCAGACCGAGCTCGCCGAGCTTTCTCGCCAGTCCGAGCAGACCACCGAATCTCTGCACAATGCTCAGATCGATCTCGACGCCAAGAACCAGCAGCAACTCGACGCGCAGGTCGTCGTCGACCAGAGCCGTGCCGCGGTGGACGCAGCGCAGGCTCAGTTGGAGCAGCTCAAACCGGCCATGGACAAGGTCGCCAACGTCAACTATCAGGGCGCGCGGACCAACCGACTGTTCGCCGTCATGGTCAGCGACTCGCCACAGCAGTTGCTCGACCAGATGTCGGCGCTGGATGTGATCTCTGCGGAGACCGCCGACCAGGTTGCTCGTTTCAAGCAGGCGAGCTCGGATGCCGAGACGGCCGAGCAGGCCGCAACGACGGCCGCCGAGCAGGCGCGCGTCGCCGCGGAACAAGCCAAGGCCGTCAGCGACGACCTCCAGGCCAAGCAGAGTGAGCTGCAGGGGCAGATAGCCGAGGTCATGGCCGCCTACAGTGCGCTCTCGTCCTCGGAGCAACTGGCTCTGGCCGGTTCGGCCCTGCCCGACGGATTCGACCCCGCCACGATTCTGCAGAACCTGACGCCGGGATCGGGTGCCAGTGCGCTGCAGGCCGGCCTGACGCAGATCGGCAAGCCGTACGTGTGGGGCGCAACCGGCCCGGACGGCTTCGACTGCTCAGGGTTGGTCGTATGGGCGTACAAGCAGGTGGGCAAGACGTTGCCGCGGTCGAGTCAGGCGCAGGCGGCAGGCGGAACTCCGGTGGATCAGAAGGATCTGCAGCCGGGTGACGTCGTCCTGTTCTATCCGGACATCTCACACGTCGGCATCTATGCCGGAAACGGCAACGTGCTGCATGCCTCCACCTTCGGTGTTCCCGTGAAGGTGCAGTCGATGGCTTCGTTCCCGTACTACGGGGCGCGTCGATACTGAGGGTGTGTCTCGACGATCGACTGACGGCGGCATGAACGCCTCGAACCGGCCATCCGGGTTGCAGGTTCTCCTCCGATCGTCATGGCTGCGTTGGACAGCGGTCGTGGTCGTCGCAATCGTGGCCGTCTCGGTCGTCCTGATTCACCGATTCGACAGCACGTCCAGTGCCGGGACCGCCGACGTGACGGTCGCTCAGGCCCCGCCGACCTACGATCAGCAGCGCCGCGCCGATGTGACCGTCCTCCTCGACCAGTGGGCGCGGGCGGTTCGCTCCGGAGATCTCGATGCACTGCGCGAGTTGATGGATCCGCAGGCCGACCCCGACTTCGTGGAAGCACAGATGCGTCGGGCGGCAGTGGTTCCGGGCGTCCCCTTCGCCGAGTTCGGCTACGACCTGGGTGACGACCCCGAGACCCCGGTGCCGCCGCCGATCGCCGCGGCGCTCGATTCCACCGATGTGTGGGCACCCTCGGTGTATCTGCGTTACGCGGTCACCGGTCCGGACGCATCGCCGACGCGGCGGCCGGTCTCACTGGTCGTGGCCGAGCGGGACGGTCGGTGGCGGCTGGTCGACGACGCGGACCTGACCGAGTATCGACGCCACACCTGGCGTGGGCCGTGGGATTTCGGCCCTCTGACCGTGCGATCGGTGCCCACCGCGGCCGGGACATCGGTGGTCATGGGCCATCCGGACCGCGAGCAGTTCGTCGAGAGCCTCGCGGCCGAACTTCCGTCGGCAACCGCAGCCGTCACCGACTTCTGGGGAGACGACTGGGCGCGCGACGGGCTGGTCTTCGTCGCATCCTCCGCGGAGGAGTTCGCCGAACTGACGGGATCCGATCCGTCCACCGATGTGGCCGCGGTGACGGTGTCCGACGCGGTTGCGGGGGACGGCTCCCGGCCGACGGGTCAGCGAGTGGTGTTCGGTCCCGACGCGGCGACGCGGTTGACTGCGTTCACCGTGCGCTCGGTTCTGCGACACGAGTTGACTCATGTGGCGGCGAGGACGCGGACGTCCGACGGTACGGAGTTGTGGGTGTCGGAGGGGTTCGCCGACTATTCCGGGTACCGAAATTCGGGTGCCGACTTCGGGCAACTTGCGCCCACGCTCGCGGCGATCGTGGCGGCGGGTGGACCGCCGACGGTGCTGCCGAAGAACGAGGACTTCGGGGCCGGTGGTGCCCGGTCGAGTGTGGCCTACGAATCGGCGTGGTCGGTGTTCGCATTCGTGGCCGATCGGTTCGGGGAGTCGACCCTGCGCTCGTTGTACGAAGCTCTCGCGTCCGAGAGCTCCACCGATTCTGCCTTCGCGTCGGTGCTGGGGTCGGACCGAGCACAGTTCGTGGCCTCGTGGGGCGACTGGGTGGCTCGCCAGGCCCGCTGAGACGGGGCGCTACGGTTGACGCCATGCGTCGTACTCTGCTCGTGACGAACGACTTTCCGCCTCGCCCGGGTGGAATCCAGTCCTATCTGCACAGCTTCGCCTCGCAGCTGCCGGCCGACGAGCTGGTGGTCTACGCACCTCGGTGGCGCGGCGACTCGCACGAGAAATTCGACGCCAGGCAGCCGTTCGAGGTGATCCGGCATCCGACGACTCTGATGCTGCCCACTCCGCTCGTCGCGCGTCGGGCAGCTCGAATCCTGAAGTCCCGAGACTGCGATTCGGTGTGGTTCGGTGCGTCGGCTCCGCTGGCCGTGATGTCGTCGCACCTGCGCAAGGCCGGGGCGGAGCGCATCGTGGCGAGTACGCACGGTCACGAGGTCGGTTGGTCGATGGTGCCGGGCGGGCGGGCGACTCTGCGCACGATCGGCGCGAACACCGACGTGGTGACCTACGTCAGCAAGTACACCCGGGGGCGCTTCAGCTCGGCGTTCGGTCGGACCGCAGCGCTCGAGCACCTGCCGCCCGGTGTCGATACCGATCGCTTCGTGCCCGACGACGCTGCACGAGCGGAACTGCGCGCGCGCTACGGCCTCGGTGATCGCCCGACCGTTCTGTGCCTGTCCCGGCTCGTTCCGCGCAAGGGTCAGGATTTCCTGGTCCGGGCGCTCCCGGGGATCCGCCGGGCCGTCGACGGTGCGGTTCTGGTGATCGTCGGCGGCGGGCCGTACGAGAAGACTTTGCGCGAGCTCGTTCGATCCACCGGCATGGAGCAGCACGTGGTGTTCACCGGTACCGTGCCGTCGGCGGAGCTCGCCGCCCACCACACCATCGCCGACGTGTTCGCGATGCCGAGCCGAACCCGAGGCGCCGGTCTCGATGTCGAAGGTCTCGGCATCGTCTACCTCGAGGCGTCTTCCTGCGGAGTACCCGTTGTCGCAGGCATGTCCGGGGGAGCGCCGGAAGCGGTGCAGCACAACAAGACCGGCCTCGTCGTCGACGGGACGTCGGTCTCGGACATCACCGACGCGATCGTGAAGATCCTGTCCGATCGCACGCTGGCCACGCAGATGGGCAACGCCGGCCGCGCATGGGTCGACGCGGAATGGCGCTGGGACGTACTGACGGAAAAGCTGCGTTCGTTGATCTAGGCAGTACGGCTCAACGGGCGTAGATCGCCTCGATCTCGTCGGCGTAGGCCGCGGTGATGACGTTGCGCTTGAGCTTCATCGTGGGAGTCAGCTCGCCGCTCTCCTCCGAGAAGTCGTGGGGGAGTAGTCGATACTTCTTGATGGACTCTGCATGCGAGACGGACCTGTTCGCGTCGGCGACGGCGGCGTCGATCTCCGCGACGAGTTCGGGATCGGTCTGCAGATCCGCTGCGGTGGCGTCGGCGGCCTTGCCGTGGGAGGACTTCCAGCGATCGAACGCGTCCGGATCGAGGGTGATGAGCGCGCCGATGAAGGGCTTCTGATCGCCCACGACGACTGCCTGGCTGATCAACGCGCCCGCCCGCAGCTGGTCTTCCAGTCCGGCCGGTGAAACGTTCTTGCCGCCTGCGGTGACGATCAATTCCTTCTTGCGCCCCGAGATCGTGATGTAGCCGTCCTCGTCCACGGAACCGAGATCGCCGGTCCGGAACCAGCCGTCGTCCAGCGACTCGGCGGTCGCGTCCTCGTTGCGCCAGTAGCCGTCGAACACGACCGGTCCGCGGAGTTGGATCTCGCCGTCCTCGGCGATGCGCACGGTGTTGCCGGGCAGTGGACGCCCGACGCTGCCCACGCGTTGGAATCCGATGGTGTTGACCGCGAACGCCGCGGTGGTTTCGGTCAGCCCGTAGCCCTCGTAGATCGTCACGCCGATGCCCCGGTAGAAGTGGCCGAGACGGGAACCGAGCGGCGCGCCGCCGGAGATGGCGAGTTCGCACTTGCCGCCGAGCGCTGCCCGCAGTTTGCCGTAGACCAACTTGTCGAACACGGTGTGCTTGGCGCGCAACACGATTCCCGGTCCGCCGGTGTCCTGTGCCTCGCTCCACGCCACTGCGCATTCGGTGGCGAGGTCGAAGATCTTTCCCTTGCCGTCGGCGTGCGCCTTCTGCTTGGCGGTGTTGAAGACCTTCTCGAACACTCGCGGTACCGAGAGGATGAAGTCCGGCTGGAACGTGCCGAACGTCGCGACGAGATTGGGGATGTCGCTGGTGTGCCCGAGGGTGACCCCGGCGTCGAACGAGGCGATGGACACCGCGCGTGCCAGCACGTGCGCCAACGGAAGGAACATCAGCGTGCTGCGGCCCTGCCTCATCAGTGATTTCAGCGACGTCTCACGAATGCCGAGTGATTCGGCGAGCAGGTTGGCGTGGGTCAGCTGGACGCCCTTGGGGCGACCCGTGGTTCCCGAGGTGTAGATGAGGGTTGCCGGGTCCGACGAGGCGAGTTTCGAAACCCGTTGGTGCACCTCGTCTTCGGTGATCCCGGCCCCGCCGTCGATCAGTGCCTGCACTGCGTCGGTGCCTGCCGAGTTCGCGATGACGAACGTCTGCCGGACCGACGGGGCAGCTGCCACAACGGACTTCGTCTCCTGCACGTGCGCGTCGTTCTCGAGAATCAGCAGGACCGGCTCGGCGTCTTCGAGAATCCACTCCACCTGCCCGGCCGAGGACGTCTCGTAGATCGGTACCGTCACGCCGCCCGCGGCCCAGATCGCGTAGTCGAGAACCGACCACTCGAAACGCGTCGACGACATCAGTGCGACCCGATCGCCCTGCGCGATGCCCGCGGCGATCAGACCCCGCGCCACCCCGACCACCAGGCGCTCGAACTCGGCGGCGGTGACGTCGATCCACTGCCCGTCCGACAAGCGGCGGAACACGACCGCGTCCGGCGAGGTGCGGGCGCGAGCGAAGACGGTATCGACAGCCGAGTCGGTGTCCGCGATGGCGTATTCTGCGGCGACGGTGAACTCGCGCACGGGATTACCTCCGGATAGAACGGGGAGAACGAAAGTCGATAGCTCGGCTTCACAGATACTCTAGACCCGGGCTCACGGCGTCGAAATGCGCCTCGAAAGAAGGCTGCAGGAACGAGCCTGAAGAGAGGGGACGCGCATTGCCCAGGACCCGATATGTGAAGCTCTGTCGATGAGCAGTATTCAAGTTGCGGATCAGACATTCGTGGCCGCCCCCGGTGAGCGGGTGGCGCAGGCGTTCGCGTCGCCCGAGCGGTGGCGTCGATGGTGGCCGGATCTGAACCTGACCATCACCGAGGACCGGGGTGAGAAGGGGATCCGCTGGGCAGTGCGCGGCGGGGTCGTCGGAACGATGGAACTGTGGCTCGAGCCTGCGCTCGACGGTGTGATCGTGCATTACTTCCTGCATGCCGAACCTGCCGCGGACGTCGACGTGGCGGCGCACCAGCACACTCGTCGGGTGGCCGGACGAGCGATGACGTTCGAGCTCAAACGACAGCTCGAGGCCGGTCGGTCTGCAGGTGAGGCACCCCACCACGTAGCGTCGACTCCGGCTCGAGAATGAACCGCGCGGTACGGTCGGCCGGTTCGCGTTGTGCGTCGGCGGATCGATCGTGTGAGATAGGCCTGCGCGAGTTCGGCGGTGCAGAAGCGAGCCGAGCTGATCGAAGTACCCGAGAGGAAGCGGACGAGTAGTCATGGCGGAGAAAACCCAGAGGTCGATCGTCGTCGAAGCCCCACCGAGCCGGGTCATGGACGTCATCGCCGATTTCGACGCGTACCCCACGTGGGTGTCGGCCGCGAAGTCCGTCGAGGTCCTCGAAGTCGGCAAGGACGGTCGTGGCAAGCGCGTCAAGTTCGTGCTCGACGCAGGGATGGTGAAAGACACCTACGAGCTCGAGTACGACTGGGCAGCCGACGGCAATTCGGTCTCCTGGAACCTCGTCTCGGGCGAGATGCAGAAATCCCAGAACGGCTCGTACACGTTGCGCGAGTCCGGTAGCGGCACCGACGTGACGTACGAGCTCACCGTGGACCTGAACATTCCGATGATCGGTCTGTTCAAGCGCAAGGCAGAGAAGGTCATCACCGACACTGCGCTCAAGGAATTGAAGAAGCGGGTCGAAGGCTGAGCGAAGCTCGCACCGAAGCCCGCACCACGGTGTTGCTGTTTCTCGGCAAAGGTGGCGCGGGTAAGACGACGCTGGCGGCTGCGTCGGGGCTGCGACTCGCCCAGGCCGGTGAGCGGGTGCTGATCGCCTCCGTCGACCAGGCGCACTCGCTGGCCGACGCGTTCGCGGGGGACGCCGAGGCCGAGGACCCGTCCGGTGTTCGTTCGATCGCGCCCGGCCTGGACATCGTCGAGATCGACACGCTGGCGTTGCTCGAAGCGCGGTACCGGGTGCTCGGCTCGCTGATGGCCGTGGCGTCCGCCGGACACGAACACGGGGTGAGCTTCGGGGCGATCGAACCGGAGGAGCTGCTCGGTCTCCCCGGAGTCGAAGAGTTGCTCGGAATGCACGAGATCGGCCGTCTTGCCGACGAGAATCGCTGGGACACAGTCATAGTCGACCTGCCCGCATCGGCGGATGCCCTACGCATGCTGCAGTTGCCCGACACCGTCGCCGCGTACGTCGAGCGGATCTGGCCTCTGCACGCACGGATGGTCGCCGGCACCGGTTCCGATGTACGTCTGACCCTCGTGGTGGCGATGATCGAGCGAATCCTCGCGCAGGTCGACTCCGTACGGTCCCTGATCACCGACTCCGCCCGAACCGGCGCGACCGTGGTCGTGACCGCCGAACAACTTTCGGTCGTCGACGCGGAACGAACACTGTCGGCAGCTGCTCTGCTCGGAATCAGAATCGATCGTGTTCTGGTCAACAAAATCCTGCCGAAGCTCAACGCGTCGTCGATCGGTCTGGTGGGCGCTCATCCGGCCGTGTTCTGGTTCGAGAGGTGGCGGGCGGCGCAGCTCGACGCGGTCGCCGAGCTGCGCCGACGCGTCGGCACGGTGCCGATCGTGGAGGTGGAGCACGCTCCCGGCGAACCGGTAGGGTTGGGGCCCTTGCAAGATGTGGCCGATCGCCTCGAACCGGACTCCCTCGAACGGCGCGCGCCGGGCTGGGGTGAGCAACCTTCGGTTGTGCTCGAGTCGGGTCGCGGACTCGAATCCGTGTACGCGATGAGAATGCTTCTGCCGGTGGTGGATTCGACGACCTTGGGCCTGGGGCGAGTGGAGGACGACTTGATAGTGAGTGCCGACGGGAGGCGACGGCGCATCAGATTGGCGTCGGTGCTGCGTCGGTGCGTCGCGGACTCCGCCGAACTCGACGGACCGTGCCTGGTGGTGCGTTTCCGTCCGAACCCCGACGTGTGGCCACTGTGACTCGTACAACCCCGACGGTCGGGGTGTGTCGATGAACTCGGACCATTCCGAGCTGGGGGCGGACCTGCTGGCCCTGGCCGAGACCGTGTTGACGCGACTGGAGCCCATCCTGCGTCGCGTCGCCGAGACACAGCAGGATCGTGACCAACAGGGATGCAGTTGGTGCCCGGTCTGCGCACTCGCGGCGCTGGTGCGCGGGGAGCGCCACGATCTCGTCGAACTCGTGGCCTCCGAGAGCGCCGTGGTGATCGCGCTGTTGCGTCAGTTGCTCGCCGATCACACGACCTCCGGGGCGACGCACTCCGCAACGCAGGCTCCGCCCGCCCCGTCGTCACCCGGAACCGCGGCCGAACCCGGGCCCGGCAGTGCCGGTGCCCCCTCGGACCCGGCAGAGGTCGCGGACGTGTCGATGGACACGAATTCACAGGACGACCGCCCCGCGTCGTTCGTTCCGATTACCGTTCGAGTGAAGAATTCGCGTTCGGACGAGCAGGAGCGTCCGTGATCGACGCGACTCGGGTGCAGGCCGCGTGGGGGACGGCCGAGGAAGGCATGAACGAATGAAGCGGCACCACCAGCGACTGACGGTCGGCATCGACGTGGGCGGGACCAGCCTGCGCGCGTCCGTCGTCGACGAGGACGGTCAGGTGCTCGACTCGACGGCTGCTCCCACCCCGCACACTGCTCGCGCGCTCGAACGCGGTCTGGATCGGGCCGTGCAGGAGCTGGCCGGGCGACACGACATCGCGGCAGTCGGGCTCGCCGTCGCCGGGTTCATCGACTCCGACCGCACGACGGTTCTCTTCGCCCCGCATCTGCCGTGGGTGAACACTCCGGTGGCGACGGAAATGAGCATGCGCATCGGTCTGCCGGTGTTGCTCGAGCACGACGCCAATTCGGCGGCATGGGCCGAGTATCGCTTCGGTGCCGCGTCCGGTGGCCGCAACGTGGTGATGGTGGCCATCGGTACCGGTATCGGTGCGGCGCTGCTGATCGACGGCAGGATCTATCGGGGTAGCCACGGCGTGGCACCGGAACTCGGTCACATCCAGGTCGTGCCGGACGGCCGGGCCTGTCCCTGCGGCAAGCGCGGTTGTTGGGAGCGGTACTGCAGCGGTACTGCTCTGGTGGACACCGCGGTCGAGTTGCTGGCGGCGGACCCGGCGTCCTCGACGACCCTGGCTCGTGAGGTGTTCCTCGACCCGGGTTCGTTGACCGGCCGCCGGATCGCCAGTGCTGCGCACGAGGGTGACTCGATCGCCCGCCGCACCATGGAAGACTTCGCGCAGTGGCTCGGCGTCGGGCTCTCGATGGTCAGCGACGTGTACGACCCGGATCTGATCGTGTTGGCCGGTGGAGTGGCGACGTCGTCGAGTCAGTTCCTGGCGCGCGCGACCGACAAGTATGCGGAGCTGGTGACCGGTGCGGGGCACCGACCGCTGGCCCGAATTCGCAGTACTCAACTCGGTGAGGCAGCAGGCATGATCGGGGCCGCGGAGTTGGCCCGGGCGCAGTTCGTCACCGGGGTCCGCTGACTGTTCTTCGCTCGCTTCCTGTGACCTCTGTCCCCGTGTCGGCGATGATGTGGCTGGTGTCATAAACCGTGGGTACAGTTCACTACGCGGCACGGTTCGAGGACGCACGGCCGCAGTCGATTCGCTTCAGGGCGAGGCGGCACCAAACGAATTCCGGACCATCATCAGGGAGCATGTCAATGTGGTACTGGCTGGTTAAGTACATTTTCGTCGGCCCCCTTCTCATCGCCCTGGGTCGGCCCACGATCGAGGGTGCGGAGAACATCCCGACGGAGGGTCCGGTCATTCTGGCCAGCAACCACAAGGCCGTTCTCGATTCGTTCTACCTCCCGCTCAAGACGCCTCGCCGCATCACCTTCCTCGCCAAGAGCGAGTACTTCACCGGACCGGGGCTCAAGGGCGCGTTCCAGAAATGGTTCTTCACCGCGGTCGGGCAGGTGCCGATCGATCGCACCGGAGCCGACGCGGCACAGGACGCGCTCAACGCAGGCGTACGCGTGATCGAAGCAGGCAAGGTTCTCGGCATCTACCCCGAGGGCACGCGGTCACCCGACGCGCGGCTGTACAAGGGCAAGACCGGGATGGCGCGTCTGGCATTGCAGACCGGAGTTCAGGTGATCCCGGTCGCGATGATCGGTACCGAGAAGATGAACCCGATCGGTTCGCGCGTGTGGCGTCCGGCGAAGGTCACCATCCGGATCGGAAAGCCCATCGACTTCTCTCGGTTCGAGGGCATGGCAGGCAATCGCTTCGTCGAGCGTGCCGTCACCGACGAGGTGATGTACGACCTGATGTTGCTCTCCGGTCAGGAGTACGTGGACGTGTACGCCGCATCTCTGAAAAAGGCTGCACCCGAGGCGGAGTCGGCTCCGACCGCGCAGCGTATCCCGGATTCCAAGGCCAGCTGACCCTGTTCGGGCCGCGTCGCGATCACTGCGCGGCGCGTGTACCGACTGTCGCGTTCGTTCGATCGGACCACGTGATCGCGGCCGTGGCGACGATCGAGGCGAGCGCCCACCACACGTAGCCCGAGGCAGCGAACTGATCCACGAGCGGCCAGCCCAGCCCGCTCCATCGACCCTCGCCGAGCTTCCAGTGCGGCGGGTAGAGCATCAACGCCAGCCCGACGGCCACCAGAGTCGCCAGCAGCGCACTGCGGCGGCGGTAGCCCAGTACGGCGAGCACGACGACGAACGGGATGGCCCACACCCAGTGGTGTGACCAGGAGACCGGCGACACCAGCAGTCCGAACATGGCGTTGATCGTCAGCGCGAGCGCAGTCTCGCCTGCGGCGAACGCCTTTCGCATCGCCACCGCCGCGATGGCGAGCACCACCACCGACAACGCGATCCACAGGATCGACCGGGGTAGTTCGTCCAACCCGAGCCGCGCGAGCACTCCGGTGATCGACTGATTGGGCGGGTAGGCCGGGCCGCCGATTCGGTCGGAATCGACGATCGTCTCGGTCCAATACTTCACCGAGTCCGACCACGTCAGCGCGAAGCCGATCGCGGTGAACACCGCAAAACTCAGTACCGACACCACTGCTGCGCGAAAGTCCTTGCGCAACAAGAAGAACAGTACGAACACTGCGGGGGTGAGCTTGACGGCGGCCACGAGACCGATCAGCACACCTCGGGGCCACGGCGTCTTCTTCGGCAAGCAGTCCAGTGCAACGAACGCCATCAACACGATGTTGATCTGTCCGTAGTTCAGCGTCGAGGTGACCGGCTCGAGGAGCAGCACGGCCACGGCGAACACAGCTCCGGCAGACCACCACACGAGCGTGCGGGGACGCAGTCCGAGCGAGGTGAGGGTCACCACGACGGTCACCAGCAGCAAGAGCATGGACAGCACGGTGACCGCGATCGAGGCGGCGTACAGCGACACCGACGACAGCGGGCTGAAGATCGCCGCGGCGATCGGGGGATAGGTGAACGGCAGCGTCGTACCGGTCGCGATCGGTGGCAGCTGACCGTAGAGATCCCCGCCCTCGGCGAACACCTGCCCGCCCAGTCGATACACGTCCAGATCGAGACGGTAATGCTCACCGATCGTCCGCAGCCCCGGAAAGCCGTTGAGATGGAACAGCACACCGACGACGGCACCGATCAGAACGAGGACCCTGCTCGACGCCACCGCCCAACTCGGCCACCGGCGTCGCGTCGGCGCGGCCGGCTCCGATGCTTCGGCGACCGGACGGTTGGAGTCGGGCGAAGTCACTGGCGTTCCCTTTCAGGGCTCTTCGGATCGGGGCTACCGGTACGTGGGGGACGTGTCGGGGACGCGCTAGGGTGAGCCGCGTGCGCTACTTCTACGACACAGAGTTCATCGAGGATGGTCGCACAATCGAGTTGGTCTCGATCGGTGTGGTGTCGGAGGACGGTCGCGAGTTCTATGCGGTGTCCTCCGAGTTCGACCCCGAGCGCGCCGGCCGCTGGGTTCGACGCAACGTGCTTCCCAAGCTGCCACCGTACTCGTCGCCGCTGTGGATGAGCCGGTCCCGAATCCGAGACGAACTGCTCGAATTTCTCGTTCCGCACTACGGTGCCGAGGTCGAACTGTGGGCGTGGGTGGCGGCGTACGACCACGTGGCCCTCTGCCAGCTGTGGGGCTCGATGACCGAATTGCCGCGTTCGTTGCCGCGGTTCACTCGTGAGCTGCGCCAACATTGGGAGGATCGCGGCAGTCCCGAGCTGCCGTCGGTTCCCGACGATGCTCACGACGCCCTGGCCGACGCGCGGCACAATCTGGCGAAGTTCCAGGCGATCGAGGAGTACTCGTACCGCGGGTGAACACCCGTTGTCCTGCGGCTTCGGCGGTGCGAATATCCTGTAGCGGTGAACTGGACTGTCGACGTACCCATCGATCGCTTGCCCGACCTGCCGCCGTTGTCACCGACGCTGCGCTCTCGATTGGACGATGCGTTGGCCAAGCCGGCTGCGCAGCAACCGCAGTGGGATCCCGAGCATGCTGCCGACATGCGCAAGGTGCTCGAGAGCGTTCCCCCGATCACCGTCGCCGGTGAGGTGGAGGCGTTGTCGGACAAGCTCGCCGCCGTCGCTCGCGGTGAGGCCTTCCTGCTGCAGGGTGGTGATTGCGCCGAGACCTTCGTCGACAACACCGAGCCGCACATCAAGGGCAACATCCGCACGCTGCTGCAGATGGCGGTGGTGCTCACCTACGGCGCGAGCATGCCGGTGGTCAAGGTCGCCCGCATCGCGGGGCAGTACGCCAAGCCGCGTTCGTCGAACATCGACGCGCTCGGTCTGCAGTCCTACCGCGGCGACATGATCAACTCTCTCGTCGCCGACGAGAGCGTCCGCGGCCACGATCCGTCGCGACTGGTGCGCGCCTACGCCAACGCGAGTGCAGCGATGAATCTGGTCCGCGCACTCACCGGTGCAGGCATGGCGGATCTGCACAAGGTGCACGACTGGAACCGCGAGTTCGTCGCCCAGTCGCCCGCCGGTGCCCGCTACGAGGCGCTCGCGGGGGAGATCGATCGCGGACTGCGCTTCATGGATGCCTGCGGCGTCTCGGACCCCAACCTGCACACCGCGCAGATCTTCGCCAGCCACGAAGCACTCGTTCTCGACTACGAGCGCGCGATGCTGCGCCTGGACAACACCGACGATCACCCCAAGCTGTACGACCTGTCCGCACACTTCCTGTGGATCGGCGACCGCACCCGCCAACTCGACGGGGCGCACATCGCGCTGGCCGAGCTGATCTCCAACCCGATCGGTCTCAAGATCGGGCCCACGACCACGCCCGAGATGGCCGTCGAGTACGTGGAGCGCCTCGACCCGACCAACAAGCCGGGACGTCTGACGCTGATCTCGCGCATGGGCAACGGCAAGGTGCGCGACATCCTGCCCGCCATCATCGAGAAGGTGCAGGCCACCGGCCACCAGGTCATCTGGCAGTGCGATCCGATGCACGGCAACACGCACGAGGCCTCGACCGGCTACAAGACGCGTCACTTCGACCGCATCGTCGACGAGGTGCAGGGATTCTTCGAGGTGCACAACGGCCTCGGAACGCATCCGGGCGGAATTCACGTCGAACTGACCGGCGACAACGTCACCGAGTGCCTCGGCGGTGCCCAGGACATCTCGGACCTCGACCTCGCAGGCCGCTACGAGACCGCCTGCGACCCGCGTCTGAACACGCAGCAGAGCATCGAGCTGGCGTTCCTCGTCGCCGAGATGCTCCGCGACTGATCAGGGCAGCGACACGACCATGACCTCGGAGCCCGGTTCCACCCGAGAACCGGCTCCGGGGCTCTGGGTGATGACCAGAGACCCGTCGGTGTCCACCACCTGACGGACGTCGATCGTCAGGCCCAACGTCTCGAGCGTGCTCCGGGCCGAGCCGACCGACCGACCCAGCAACGACGGCACGGTGACGGCGTTGGACACCTCGAGCACCGCGGTGGACCCGGACCTCACAGTCTGACCGGCCTCCGGTGTGGTTGCGATCGCCTTGCCGCCATCGGTGTCCTCGTCGAAGGTCTCGCGAACCTCGCCGACGGTGATGCCCACCGATTCCAGCGTCGTTCGGGCCTGGTCGACGCTCTGCCCGCGTACGTCGGGTACCTCGACCGGCGGTGCCCCCTTGCTGCGCAGCACCGTGACCGAGCTTCCCGTCGTCAGCACGGTGCCGGGCGGTGGGTCCAGTGCAGCGACCCCGCCGATCGGAGCGGACGTGCTGAAGGCCTCGCCGCCGTCGACGGGCGTGAACGTCCGGTCTCGCAGCTGTTGTTCCATGTCGTCGACGGTTGCGTCCGTGTCGATGGAGGGAACGGTGGGGCGGCCCAGCGACACCAACAGAAACACCGTGTCGCCCTTGGCGATTCGCGATCCGCCGGTGGGATCGGTGCCGATGAGAAGGTCGGTGTCCACCGAGTCGGAGTACGTTCCGCGCACAGCCGACTCGAGACCGGCGGCTTCCACGGCGCTCGTGGCACCGGTGGTGTCGAGCCCGTCCACCATCGGGACTGCGGTGTAACGACCAGAGCCCATCCACCATCCGCCGAAGCCGACCAGTACGGCGAGCAGGGCGACAACGAGCAGCCAGACGACGATCGCTCGGCGCGAGCGTTGGCGATCGGCGTCGAAATCGGGGAACTCGTAGTGCCGTCTGCCGGTCGGGGGTGGCCCGGCGGGCGGCGGATCGGTGATGTCGGAGCCGTCGTCGATGCCTCGGGACGTGGGCGAGGTGACCACTCGGGTGTGCTGCACCCCGTCTCGAGGGGGCTGGGGCGGAGAATTGTCCACGACCTGGGTGCGAGCGGCCGGTGGACGGCCGCCTGCGACCGTCGTCGGTGCGCCGGCTGCGGCCGAGCTCAGATGTTCGGCCGAGCGCTTGGGCGCGGGCACTCGGTACTCGGGCAGCGCGAGCGCCGACGCGGCAGCGCGCAGAGCGCGGGCCATGTCGTCGGCATTGCGGTACCGGTGTTCCGGGGCGCGAACGGTGGCGCGTTGGACCACCTCGTCGAATTGCGGGGGTACGCCCGCGATGAGAGTGGAGGGGAGCGGTACGTCGTTGTCGATGCGCTGGTAGGCGATGGACAGTGAGGTATCGCCGGTGAACGGTGTGCGTCCGGTCAGTAGCTCGAACAACACGACGCCGACGCCATAGACGTCGCTGCTCGCGGACGCGGAGCCGGTGGTGACCTGCTCGGGAGACAGGTACGCGGCGGTGCCCAGAATCACACTGCTCGACGTCACGGTGGAGGCTGCGATGGCTCGGACGAGTCCGAAGTCGGCGATCTTCACGTCGCCGTCGTCGCTGATCAGAATGTTCTCGGGCTTGATGTCGCGGTGCACCAGACCGGCTCGGTGGGCCACTGCGAGCGCGTCGAGAACCGGTCGGATGACGGCCGCTGCAGCGTGCGGGGGCATCGGTCCACGCTCGCGCAGTAGTTCACGCAGAGTTCCGCCCTCGACGAGTTCCATGACGAGGAAGGCGTGTTCGCCGTCGCGCCCGTGGTCGTAGACGGCGACGAGGCCGGGGTGACTGAGCCTGGCCACGGCCCGAGCCTCGAACTCGAAGCGCTGGACGAACTGCGGGTCCTCGGCGAACTTCGGATCCATGATCTTCACCGCGACGGGGCGGTCGAGCCTGGTGTCGAGTCCGCGGTAGACCGTCGACATACCGCCGCGCGCGATCGGTGCGTCTATTCGGTATCGACGATCGAGCATCGAACCCGGTATCACCGAACCTCCCCTCGTCGTCCATTGATTTCCGGCTTTCGGTGCCGGATGCTGAAGTCGATCGTATCGGTGCCGGAGATGCCGACCGACGATCGTGGATCGTGTCCTCGGTCCCGACCGACCCGGATTCTGCGCTTTTGAAGTCTGGACGCCGGACCCGTTAACGTTACCTGCGTGAGTGCCATTCCCTATGCCGACGACGTGCTCGATCCGTCGGTGTCTTTGCTGCAGTTCGCCGATGTCGCGAAGATCCTCGACATCCCCAAGACCCGCGTCGAACAGCTCGTCCGAGATCGCCAGTTGCTCGCCCTGAAGCGTTCGCGCGTGCCCGGTGTGCCGGAGCAGTTCCTCGACGCGAGCAAGGGCACCATCGTCAAGGGGCTTCCCGGTCTGCTGGCCGTGCTGCACGACGGCGGTTACGAGGACGAGGAAATCCTGCGGTGGCTGTTCACCGAGGACGAGAGCCTGCCCGGTGCACCTGTCGCCGCTCTGCACGGCGACCTGATGCGCGAAGTGATCAGACGCGCACAGGCGATGGCCTTCTAGCGAACCGTTGCGCGCTTCCAGCCGGTGACGGCGAACTGCGGAAGCGCGATGCGCGCTCGGGTCAACTGCGGCACCGTCGCGCGTTGGGAGAGCACGCGGTAGCCCTGTGACTCGACCTCTGCGAGGATGCGGCCGTACAGGATCGACGCCGTGCGCATCGACGGTCGCACTCGCGGATCCAGCATCTCGATGCCCGCATCGGACGTGCGGTAGATCGAGCGGGTGACGGCGATCAGGTGCGCGAGAGCGCGGGTGACCCTGGCATCGACATTTCCCGTGGTGCGGCACCATCGAAGAAGTTCTTCGTCGACGCCGAACGCCGCGAGTTCGTCGGTGGGCAGGTAGATGCGGTCGCGATCGAGGTCCTCACCCATGTCTCGGATGAAGTTGGTGAGCTGGAACGCCTCGCCGAGGGCTGCGGCGGGCGGCTCGGCCTCCGACCGCTCGACGACGGTTCCCAGGATCGGCAACATCTGCAGTCCGATGACCGCAGCGGAGCCGTACATGTACTCGCGCAACTGCTCCATCGTGCGGTAGCGGGAGACGAACATCGGGCTTCCCGGAATGTCCATGCGCATCGAGTGCATGAACGCGAAGAAATAGTCGTGCGGAATGTCGTAGCGCGCCACGGTGTCGCACAACGCGCTCAACACTCGATCGGACACGCTGTCGGACAACGGTTTTCCCGCCAACGCGTCGCGCACCCGGGATTCGATCACGTCGAGTTCGACGATGCGACGGGCGTTGAGCTCGTCCGACCCCACGGCGATGTCGGTGCCCTCGAGGTCGACGATGTCGTCGACCATCCGGGCGAACCCGTACAGCGCATGCACGCCTGCGCGCTTGTCGGTGGGGAGCAGGCGCGTGGCGAGGAAGTACGTCTTGCCGTGCTGGGCGTTGAGTTCGCGACAGATGCGGTATGCCTCGTGCAGCTCCGGATCGATACCGTCCAGTTCTTTCATCACGCGGGCCTTCATGATGTGGATTCGTCTCCGGTCGGTTCCGTTGCTGGGGTCCTGGGCGCGTTCGGCACGGCACGGTGTTCCCTGGATCGGTCCGATCGTAAACGCAGCGGATCGACGCGCGTCAGGGCCAGAGCCGCGACGACCGCGGCGAAGATCGCCAGTGCGACGTGCCCGAAGGTGTACAGGCCGATCGATCCATCGGGTTGGAAGACGAGCATGAGCCACGTCGACAGACCCGTCAGGATCATCAGGGTCGTGCGCGAGAGTGCGAAGCCTGCGGCGATCGCCAACGGCCACGAGTAGTACCAGGGCAGGGCTGCGGGGGAGAGGACGACGGTGGCCACCAGGGCGATCAGGATGCCCTTGACCGCATCGCGTTCTGATCTGCGACCCAACCACCAGGCCACCGCGAGAACGACCACCAGTGCGATCGCGCACAGCAGACGGGTGACGTCGAGAACGGGTCCGAGGCGCAGATCGAGGAACCATGATGTGCTGACGGTCACCAGGTGCGCCAGGATCGTGGGGAGCGAGAGCCAGTTGATGATCTTGGCCGATCCGGAAAGAGCGGTCAGCCAACCGATTCCGACTCCGGCGATCACCGATGCCACGGCGAACACGGCGATAAAGACGGCGGCTCCGATTCCTGCGGTCTTGACGAATGCCAGGCCGGGCGCCATCGGCGTTCGGCCCTCCGCCCGCGCCTTCTCGCGCAGATGGATCATCCAGATCCACACCAGGAAAGGCAGCGCCAGGCCTGCTGTGGCCTTGATCGCCACCGCGATCGCGACCAGTGCGATGCCGCCCACGTGCTTGTGCTCGAGCGTCAGCACGATCCCCGCGGTCATCAGGCCGACCATGAGCAACTCGTTGTGCACTCCGCCGATCAGGTGGATCAGCACCAGAGGGTTGAGGACGGCGAGCCACACCGCGGTGGTCGCTCGGCCGCCGAGGTGCTTCGCCAGCCGCGGAACCGCCCACATCATCAGTGCCAGACCGGGCAGCATCGTCAGGCGCAGCAGCATGGTTCCGGCGATGACGTTGTCACCGGTCAGGCTGGTGATTCCGCGACCGAGCAGTAGGAACAACGGGCCGTAGGGCGCAGTGGTGGTGGTCCAGACATTGCTGACGTTGTCGAGTAGAACTCCTGGATTGGCAACGGGTCCAACGGCATACGGGTCGAATCCGTCGCGGAGCAGTGCGCCCTGCGCCAGGTAGGAATACGCATCGCGGCTGAACATCGGCACCGACAGCAGCAGCGGTGCGGTCCATGCCGGGACGACCCAGCGCAGTTCGCCCACGGTGGTGCGGCCGTGCAGGGTCGCGCGGCCGAGCCGAACCCATGCGGTGATCATCAGCAGGACGCCGACCCACACGATGATGGTCGAGAGTACGAATCCGTGACCGAATCGCAGCCACGACAGGTGCATCTCCTCGAGCAACGGATCGCGTCGGCGCACACTGCCCGCGCCGAATCCACCGAACACGATGCAGACGGCACCGACCACACCGAGCAGTGCGGCTTTGCCCTCGGGACTGCGCAGGAAATTGCCCGTTGCGGTCAGTCTGGACGGTCGTCGCGAAGCCGAGGGCGGGGGGCCGCCGTCCGACGATCGATCCTCGGAGGTGGAGTGCGACGAGATCGAAGACATTGCCGCCTGCTCCTCCTCTGCAACGAGTTGTGGGTCGAGATCTGTACGCCGGACGATGGTTCACGCCGATCACCGAACGATCATGGTCGCAGCAATGAGCGCGACCGGCAAACGATCGCGCTCAGCTTAGTTGGTCGACGCAGTGAATCGAACGAACCTACCGTCCGGTGGGCCCCGTCACCCGCTCTGCGGCGAGCTTTCCGGACACCAGAACCGTGGGAACGCCCACTCCCGGCGTGGTGCCCGAGCCTGCGAGGACCACGTTGTCGAGCCCGGCGACCATGTTCTTGCGTCGGAACGGCCCGGTCTGCCTGAACACGTGGGCGGACGAGAACGGAGAGCCCTCGATCATGCCCTTCTGCGCCCAGGTCTCGGGTGTGTCGATGTGATCGAGCGTGAAGCCGTCGAGCAGACCTTTGTATCCCCGAGCTTCCAGCGTCGTCAGGATCTCGGTGAGGTACGGCTGCGCCAGCTCGCCCCACGGCAGTGGAGCACTGTCGAGGTTGGGGCACGGTGCAAGGATCGACACCGGCTCGCTGCGCACTCCGCCACGCACCACTTCGAGATCGGGATCGCTCACCGACGGTCGGGTGATGAGCAGGGACGGATCGGCCATCAGGGATCCCTTGCCCGATCGTGCGGTGATGCGGCGGAAGGTCTCGGCCCATTCGTCGCCGAAGTCGATGGTGTGGTGCGCGCGGGCCGGCCACGTCGCCGTCAGCTCGACGGGAACGGTTCCGTGCGCGACGACCGCCGACGGTGACACCACGCCGTATCCGTTCCGTCGGCCCTTCTTGGACACCGACGCTCGGTCGAGCAGTCGATCGACCACGGGCAGGTCGGCAGTGAGAACGAGTGCGTCGCAGGCGATTCGACTGCCGGCTGCGGTGACGACGGAGTCGGCACGACCTCGGTCGACGGTGATGTCGACGATCTCGGTGCCGAGTTCGAGCGTGCCGCCTGCGGTGACGAACGCGTCGGCCATGGCCTTGGCGATGGCCGCCATGCCGCCTTCGGGGAAGAACACCCCGAGTGAGGTGTCCATGTGTGCGATCGCTCCGTAGACCGCGAGGGCCTTCTGGGGTGCCATCCCTGCGTAGAGCGCCTGGAACGTGAACACGCGGCGTAGGCGGGTGTCCTTCAGGAACTTGTCGACGCGGGGCCCGAGACGGCCGAAGCCGCCCAGCTTGGTGAGCGTCGCGGTGTCGGAGATCGCAGCCTTCGATCCCACGAGATCGAGCGGTGAATCGAAGTTCGAGTCGATGAAGCGGTCGAACTCGGCGTCGAAGATGTCGGCGAGCCAGCGCCGCAGTTCGCGATATCCCTGCGCCTCGGCGGGGCCGCAGGTGCGTTCCACCTCGGCCGCCATGGCTTCGGGATCGGAGTAGACGTCGATGGACGTGCCGTCGGCGTAGCGCGTGTGATAGGACGGCGACAGTGTGGTCAGCCGAATCGGCGGCGTGGTCGACTCGAAGTCCGCACCCACGGCGGCGAGCGCCTCGAGCACCAGGTTCGGCATCGTCAGCACGCTCGCACCGTTGTCGATGTCGTACAGGTGCGATCCGTCGGCGTCCGATACCGGGTACACCCCGACTCGGCCGCCCACGGTCTCGTCACGCTCGACGATGGTGACTTTCCTGCCTGCTCCCAGCAGATGCAGACCGGCGGCCAGACCGGCCAATCCCGCTCCCACGACGACGACGGTGTCGGTGGTGCCGGAGACCGTGCGGATCGAAGACATGACGCTCTCTTTCAGTACTGCCGTTGAATGGCGGCGGTTGCCATGGCGCGTAGGTGCGCCGCAGCGACCGGTTCGATCGAACTGTTGTCGAGGGCTGCGACCGCCCGGGTCCCGAGCTCGTCGATCTGCTTCTCGACCGCATCCACTGCGCCGAGTTCGACGAGAATGGAACGGATGTCGGCCACTTCGTTCGCGTCGAGTTCGGTTCCGAGGCTGGCTCTGATCGTGGCTGCACGATCCGGCCGGGTCTCGTCCGCCTTCTGCAGTGCCAACGCGATCAGCACGGTGCGTTTGCCCTCGGTGATGTCGTCGCCCGACGGTTTGCCGGTCACCTCGGGATCACCGAACACTCCCAGGAGGTCGTCGCGCAGCTGGAACGCGATTCCGATGTCTGCACCGAAGTTGCGGTAGGCCGAGATCAGGTTCTCGTCGGCATCGGCGAGAGCTGCGCCCAGATGCAGCGGCCGCTCGACGGTGTACGCAGCGGTCTTGTAGCGGTTGACGCGCATCGCAGCCTCGACACTCTCGTCGGTGCCTGCCTCGGCTTCGATGTCGAGCAACTGGCCGCCGAGAACCTCGGTGCGCATCGCCGACCACACCGGCTGGACTCGCCGCGCGGCATCGGCGTCGATACCGGACTCGCGCAGTAGATCATCGGCCCAGCACAGGGCGAGATCGCCGACGAGGATGGCTGCCGATTCACCGAAATGGTCCGCGGCACCGGACCAGCCCGCGTCCCGGTGGCGCTGGGCGAAGCCGACATGCACCGTAGGGAAACCACGTCGCGTGCTGGAGGAGTCGATGATGTCGTCGTGGATCAGGGCGCAGGCCTGGATCAGTTCGAGAGCCGAACACGCCCGCAGCACTGCCTCCGCACGGGCACCGGTGGATTCACCGCCTGCACCGAGCCACGCGGTCCAGGCGAACGCGGGGCGCATGCGCTTGCCGCCACGAAGCACGAACGCCTCGAGATCGGCCACCGCAGCGGGATAGCCGCCGCCCACGGTGTCGACTACACCTCGGCGTGAGGCGAAGAACTCGGCGAGGGTCGCATCGACGGCCGTGCGCATCGCCTTGGGGTCGTTCGCGGCGGCGGGTGTGTCGACTACGGGCGAAGAAAAGTCTCCGGACAGGACGATCCTCCAAGGTTGCTGTGGATTGCATGAATTCTGAATCCCACAGTAATGGCCGTGCAAGCCCTGGACCGACGTGCAGCGAACATCTTTCGTCAGGGAGGCCCGACGGGCTTCGTTGGGGCGCAACCTATGATCTTCGGGTGAGCGAAGATTCCGTCAGGGGGCGGTCGAGTCGAGGATTCGTGACGAGGACACCGTCCATCGTCGACCGACTACGGACAGAACCCGAGGCCAGGATCCCGTTCTCGGTGGAGTTCTCGCCTCCACGAGACGAGGCCGCCGAGGCCAGGCTGTGGCGGGCGGTTCGTGAGTTCGAACAACTTCAGCCGGCATTCGTGTCGATGACCTACGGCGCAGGCGGTTCGACCCGCGATCGCACGGTGCGCGTCACCGGGCAGATCGCCGAGGAGACCACCCTGCTTCCTGTGGCTCATCTCACTGCTGTCTCGCACAGCGTGGACGAGTTGCGATCGATGGTCGGGTCCTACGCGGACCGCGGCATCACCAACATTCTCGTACTGCGCGGAGATCCCCCCGGAGATCCACTCGGTGACTGGGAGAAGCATCCGGACGGAGTCGAGTACGCGGAGGAGCTCGTCCGGCTGGTACGCGATCTCGGCGACTTCCACGTCGGCGTTGCGTCGTTCCCCGAAGGGCACCACCGTGCTGCCGACCTCGAGCAGGACACTCGCTGCCTGGTCGGCAAGTTGCGGGCGGGTGCGGAGTACTCGATCACCCAGATGTTCTTCGATGTGGACGACTACCTGCGCCTACGGGATCGCGTGTGCGCGTTCGACGCCGAGCAGGGTGCCAAACCGATCATTCCCGAGATCATGCCCATCACCTCGCTTCGGTCGGTTCGTCGGATGCTCGAGCTCTCGGGCACGACGCTCCCGTCGCACCTGGACGAGAAGTTCACTCGCGCCGCCGGATCCGGTCCTGAGGAGGACCGCGCCGCCGTCCGCGAGGTGGGCATCGAACTCGCCACGAACATCGGTGAGCGCCTGATCTCCGAGGGCGCGCCCGGATTGCACTTCATCACCCTGAACTTCGCGCGCGCGACGCGTGAGGTGCTGAGCAACCTGGGGCTTGCGGCCGCGCGAGTGTGAGACGGGTCAGGGCTGCGGCGCGGGCATCGGGCGCGACTTCCACGACAGCGCGCCACGACGCCTGCGCACGTGGGATTCCGCGACGAGTCCGACGAACGCGAGAATCGACACCGGGTGCAGTGCCGCGTCGAGTGCGTCGCCCACCCCGAACCGCGACCCCACCTCGCGCCGCCGGGTCGACAACCGAGACACCGTTCCGGCGAGGTACCCGGCGAATCCGAGGCGACGCGCGCGACCCGAGGACGTGAGCGCCGTGATCGGGGGCAACACGTACACGGCGGTCAGTGCCAGGGCAGCCGCAGCCGAACCTGCCGGTCCACCGAACTCGTTCCACAGCCACCTGCTGTAGCCGGATCGAAGTTCTGCCGCCGATCGATACATCCGGCAGCGGACGAACCCCGCACCCGACGCCACCGCCGTCGAGAATCCACGCCGACGCAGAGCACGTGCCAGATCGAGGTCCTCGGTCGCGCTCGCGGCGACGCAGCCGTGGCCCCCGATGGCGCGATAGGCGGCGGCATCGAAGGCCATGAACTGCCCGCAGGCGACCGCCATCGACGGTGCGAGCGTCGCGTTGCCCAGAGGGACGGGGAGCGTGGACATCCACGACCATGCGAGCAACGGCTGGACGAGTCGCTCGACGGTGCTCTCGGCCAGTTGCTCCGGCCACGGGCACAGCAGTGAAGCGCCGCGCCTTCGCAGCATCCGGGCGGCTGCCGCCACGGCCTCCGGTTCGAGTCGCACATCGGCATCGACGAACACGATCAGCGACGTCATCGGGTCGTCCTCGTCGGCCAGCCTCGCGAGTTCGGCGCACGCAGCTGCCTTGCCGGTCCAGCCGGCCGGGGGAGCGACACCGGAGGTCACGATGCGAATCCTCGGATCGCCGTCCGCAGCCGCACGGGCAGCGGCCGCCGTTCCGTCGGTCGAGTCGTCGTCGAGAACGATGACTCGCAGATCCGTGCACGATCGTTGCCGCGCGAGATCGCCGATCAGCGCAGGCAGCGTCGCGACCTCGTTACGGGCGGGAATGCAGACCACGACGCGCTCGGTGACGGCCTGCTTCGGGGAGCGCAGGCTCGGCATGAACCGCGAGTTGAACACGGACACCGCGGCCGACGCCGTTGCGAGAACGCTTGCGGTCGCCGTCGTGCGCGCGAGCAAGCCGTCCTTCACGCAGACGTTCTGTCGGTGGAGCTTCCGGACTCGGTACCGCGCGACCCGCGGACCCGCAGCGGTGGATTGCGCGAGACCCACGCCATGGCCCCGACGATGGCCGCGACGCCGACGGTCACGCCGCCCACGATGCCGGCCCAGCCGGCGAAGCTTCGGGTGTTGGGATCGGGATAATTGACCTCGGCGCGCATCGAGGTGACCTCTCCTGCCGGCAACTTCCACGAAATCGAGTTGTCGCTCTCGCGGGTGCCGTTGGTGGTGCCGATGCGGGCCGGGAACGCGATGGTGAACTGTACGTCCGAACCCTGAGCCGGAACGGAGGACAGATCGGCGTTGCCTGCCAGAGTGACGGTGTCACCGGAGCGCTGCAGCGTCAGCTGGAACGAACCGGCCGCGTTCTGGAAGATCGAGCCGAGGGTCTGCACGTCGCCGAACGAGAGATCGTCGAAGATGGCCTGCGACCCGACGTATCCGTCCTGGCTGTACGGCTCGACGCGAACCTTGTCCTCGATCGAGGAGGGAACCACCAGTTCGGGACCGGTGTCGGAGTCCGATGTCGGCACTGTGGCAGCCACGATCTGACCCGCGACGCGGTCGTTCGCCGACACGCCCATCGTGACCTGCACGCGCAGGCAACCGGCCAGCATCGGCGCGACCAGCAGCGCCAGTGCGACCACCGAGAGAACACGGCGGCGGTGGGTTCGATGAGATGTTCGCGATGTCGACTGCACAGCGACATCGTGCCAGGGCATCGAGGTGATGTCAGTCGGCAGGGGTTGTCAGCGAGGCGTGTCGGTACCGGAGCGATCGACCGTCGCACGCGGCTCGGACCCGAGTGGTCGACCGCGACGGGCATTCCATGACAGACGGACATTCCACAACAGCGGGATACCGACGACGCCCATGACGACGAACCCGTACACCGCCGAGTACCGAAGTTCCGGACCGTCGAGGAACACCGCGTGCGCGAGCGCCGATCCGAGCCACGTCCACAGGAACAACCCGATGGGCACCGTGTCGTCGGATGGCTGTGGGCGACCGACGGCGCGGTCGAGCGATTCCATCACCGCAGCCATCAGCGTGGCCACCACCAGCCAGCCGAGGTAATTGGTCAGCGGAATCGACGGCACTCCGGGCAGCCCGACGGAACCGGCGGTCCAGGTCCACTGTCCGTCGGTGACCATCTGAGGATCGAGGTAGAGGTCCCAGCCGACCATCCCCACCGCCACTGCCACGATTCGGAGTGCGGTGGCGCGCGCCTGCGTCGTGTCGAGACGGCGAACGACGAAGGTCACGGCGCACCAGATCGGGTAGAACCCGGCCGTCCACGCCAAGGGAACCACGACCGGCACCTCGAACAGGCTCGGGCCCAATCGATTCTGCGCGTAGAAGTACTCGCCGAACGGGATGCCGGTTGCCGTGCCGACGAGCTCGGACGCGAACCCGGTACCTGCGGTCACGACGACGAGAATGGTGGCCCACACGACGCCGCGGTTCAGCGCCGCGTGCAGGATCGACGCGAGCGCGAGCAGGGCCACCACCGCCACCGTCACCACGTCCCTTGTCGATCCCGATACCAGTGGATAGACGATTTGGCAGCCGACAGCGGCGGCAGCCACGACGATCGGCACAACCTTCATTCCCGTTTCCTTCCGAAGAACGTGCGACGGCGGGCTGCGCGGGCGTCGGCGATCGCGATTCGCGCCGCCGACCGACCACTGGCCGCAGTGACCCCTCCGCCGGGGTGGGTCGATGCGCCGGTGAGATAGAGCCCGTCGGCACCGGGGACCCGATGTCCGGCCAGTTGAGGGTGTGGTCGCCACATCATCATCTGGTCCAACGACATGTCCAGGTGCATGATGTTGCCTCCGATCAGACCGAGCTCGCGCTCGATGTCCGGCGGCGATTGAACGAACCGATCCAACACCGATCCCGCGAAACCGGGTGCGTACCGGTCCAGTTCGGCCACGATCCGGTCCGCCTCGAACTCGGCCAACGAGCGCTCGCCCGGAACGTTCGATCGCCATTGTCTGCCGTCGGCGAGGGTGTGGGGATGCCACTGCGACCACAGTGAGATCTGGTGCTGTCCCGGCGGCGCGATGGTGGGATCGAGTGCGCTGAACGACATTCCCAGGACGGCCGGGGTGGGCGGCAGGTCGCCGGCGAGCGCGTGCCCGTGCGCCAACCGCAACTGGCTGCGGTCGCGTACCAGCAGCGCCAGACCGTGGGTGCCGTCCTCGATCCGGTCTGCACTCGGGTACGCGGGTAGGGCGTCGGTGGCCAGTCTGACCGCGGTACCGATCCCGGGCCCCACCCGAATCGTGCTGCGCCACCGGGCGATCTGCGCCGAGTCGTGTCCGCCTGCTTCGAGGAGGTCGAGGGTGGTCACGATGTGGCAGCCGGCCACGACTACACGACTGTCGATCTCCCGTCCCGACGCGGTCCTGGTGGTCCAGCCGTGTGGCCGGCGTACGAGCGAGGTCACGGCGTCGCCGAGTGTCAGTTCGGCACCGTCGCGCTGCAGCCGAGCGATCATCGCCTCGGTCAGTGCGCCGCTGCCGCCGACCGCGCGGCCCGGCGGAAGGGTGTGCATGAGGGCAGCGAATCCGACCATCGGTGCGGTGCCCGGCTCGGACATCGGCGGACCCGACTGCGCGCCGAACCACGCGAGGGCAGCCTTGAGTCGTTCGCTCGAGAACATCTCGTCCAGCAGGGAATCGCCGGTGGCGAGAAATTCACGCGAGAGCATGCTGCCGCCGTCGGGCGCGCCGAGGCCCCAGAAGGATCGGAGCAGTTTCGGGCCGGTCGGTGGCCCACCGAAGGCACGCATGGTGCGTTCGCTGCGAGGGCCCCAGACGGAGACGAAGGTGCGGTAGGCGCGCGCGTCGGCTGCGCCGCAGGCGGCGGCGATGGAGTCGCAGGTTCGGTCGAGGTCGCGATGGAAGACGATGCCGCGTTCGTCGGTGTCGACAGCTCCCGGCGCGAAGGCCCAGGGATCGCAGTCGATGTAGCGCAGTCCGAACTCGGCGAGTCCGAGCTCCTCGATGATGCCGGTGTGACGAATCATGATGTGCGCCGACGAACCGCGGTCGACACGGTGGCCGGGAAAGCGTTCCACCGTCGAGACCGCGCCGCCCGCGATGGTGTCGCGCTCGAGAACCTCCACCGACATACCGGCATCGGTCAGATAACAGGCAGAGGTCAGGGCATTGTGGCCGGAGCCCACCACCACAGCATCGATCACGCCTTCAGGCTACTGGCCCGTCGAGAGGCAACCGGCGGCCCAGGACTGCGAAGGGGCGTCGGTCGCCGGCGAAGGTGAAGTCGCGCAGCACGTCTTCGAACCCGAGCCGCCGGTACAGCCGCCAGGCTCGGTTGTCCTCTCCCGCGACCTCCGGTGTGGACAACATCACGTTGTCCGCGGAGACGCCGCCCAGCAGTCGGCTGCACAGTCGTCCGCCGAGCCCGTGGCCCTGGGCGCTCGGGAGGACGTGCAACTCGGTGAGTTCGAAGTAATCGTCGAGCGTGGCCTCGACACTGTGCGGGGAATGCCCCGTGCGCCGCAAGCCGTCGCGCACCTGCTGATGCCACCACTGGTGCGCGGCACCGTGGTAGCCGTATGCGACGGCCACCAGCGAATCCGGCTGGTTCGGGTCGGTGTTCGGGAGCAGTGCACCGACTGCTCGCCAGCCCGGCCGGTGCAGATGTTCGCTCCACATCGGTGCCCTGCTCTGTTCGGTTCCACGCGGATAGCCCATGGCCTCGACGTAGATGGACAGTGCCTCGAACAGCCGCTGGCGGAATTCCGGGGGCGTCAGATCGACCAGGTACGGCGTTGTCTGCGCATCGGTGACGACTGTTCTCAACCTTTCTTCGGCAACTTGTCGGTGGGCACAGCTATATTGAATGTGTCGAACGGGTGTTCGACAATCGGGGCCGAGTGCGCCGGTGGCTTCGGCTCGGATCGTCGAGACGGATTCTCCGGAGTTCGACTGTAAGGCTTCGCCACGGTTCCGGCCGCGTCAGGTACGCGCCGGAGATTCGAACTGGAGGTGTTCGAGTATGACGATCACGAAGGCATTCGATGCCGGAGTGCGGTCGCCGGTGTCGCGTCAGGCTCAGGTTCTGCTGGGTCGAGCCGATGCCCTGCTGTCCGAGTCCATCGGGGAGAGCGATGCCGGAGATCGATTTCTCGGGAGCTACGCCGCCGCGTTGAAAGGTGCGGCAGCTGTGCTGGCGTCGCTGCCGAATTCGATCGGAGCACGTCCCCGTTCACGCAGTGCATGGGTGCTGATGGCCAAGGCGGCACCGGATCTCGCTGTCTGGGCCGACTATTTCGCGTCCTTCTCGGCCACGCGGGCCGCGGTCGAGGCCGGCGCGTCGAGCACGATCGCCGATCTCGATGCCGACGATTTTCATCGGCACGTCGGTCGTTTTCTGAACTCGGTCGAGGATCGACTCGGCGGGCAGGCTCGATTCGCGTCCGTCGATCCGATGACTGCACCCTTGTCGGCGTAGCTCACCGAGCTGGACGCCGGGTGACAATCGCCACGTCATACGGTGTTCGCTCGGAGTTTTCGGGACGTCCGTCTCCAAAACTTCGGTGTTTCTCAGGAACACATCGACCGAGTAGGTGGTAAGCGGCCGATTCAGCTCGTATCATCGACAGCAGGTAGCCGCCAAGGTCAGCTTCCCGTCGTTTCGCAACCGAAATGACCTTCAATATCTGTGCAGGGGGAGGTACCGTGCCACTCTCCGAGCACGAGCAGCGCATGCTCGATCAGATCGAGAGCGCTCTCTACGCCGAGGATCCCAAATTCGCGTCTCATGTGAGGGGCGGTCGCGTACGCGCGGCGTCGAGCAGGAGGCGCTTTCAGGCTGCCGCGCTGTTCGTAGTGGGACTCGTGTTGCTCGTCGCCGGTGTTGCATTGTCGACGAACAGTCTGGCTTTTCTCGTCGTCAGTCTCATCGGTTTTTTGTTCATGTTCGGTGCCGGGGCACTGTTCCTGTTCGGCGGTTCCAACAAGGGAGCCGCAGCGTCGCAGGACGAAGTCAGCACAGCCAACGATGCTGCCGAACCGTCCGGGCGTAGTACCGGGCAGAAATCGAAGGGTGGTCGCAAGGGCGGCAGCTTCAGCTCTCGCATGGAAGATCGGTTCCGTAAGAGGTTCGAGCAGGAGTAGTCGACCGGGTTCGACGGACCGCTACCGGCTCGTCTCCACAACTTCACGCGTCAACGTAGAACAGCATCTCACCTTCGGGTGAGGTGCTGTTGTCGTTTCTGCCCTCGGACGGACGCCGCCGAATCGCCCGTAGCCCTCCGCTTCGCGTCGAGGGCCGGCTCGGCCGTCCCCGCGCACGGGAGTTCTGGGATGCCTCCCCGACATCCCCCACTTTCACCCACAGTCCCCACTTCTCCCCACCCGAGCCCCACTGGAGGGTCGAGATCTGCGTTCGTTCACCACGCCCGATGCCGAGGTGCTGGTCAGGCGGCTTCAACGATGGACTCGAGCGCTGTCGCTCCCGAATCGAACCGGCGATGTCGCCTGCGGCGTCGCGGCCGACGACACCGATCTTGTGCATGCTGAGCTGCATGAATGTCATTTCGGTCAAAGTTTTCCGGCTGTGGATGGTTCGAAGTGGGGGAGAGTGGGGTAAAGTGGTCCGCAGCGGAGAGTCGAGGCTGGAGGTGGCGAGTGTTTCTCGGTACCTACACGCCGAAGCTCGACGACAAAGGTCGACTCACGTTGCCGGCCAAGTTTCGGGACGCGCTTGCAGGAGGAGTCATGGTGAGCAAGGGGCAGGATTTCAGCCTCGCTGTCTACACCGCGGCGGACTTCGCAGAGCGCTCACGGAAATTGACGGCGGCTTCTCGTGCCAACCCCAAAGCCCGTGCCTACGTTCGTCAGTTCTTTTCGGGAACCGACGAACAGCGGCCGGACGGACAGGGTCGTATCACCATCAGTCCCGAGCATCGCCGCTATGCGGGGCTCGAACGAAACTGCGTGGTGATCGGTTCGATGGACTTCATCGAAATCTGGAACGACGAAGCGTGGGCGCGCTACTCCGCTGAGAACGAGCAGGACTTCTCCGACGCTTTCGACGAGTCCCTCGGAGGGATCTTGTAGCCCCAACCAGGTCGCCTGCGAGTGCAGCGAGGCCTCTGCCCGATCAGAACCCTGACGTTCTTCCCCAACGCCAGGTTTCGCAGATCAGGACCCTGACGTTCTTCCCCAACGCCAGGTTCCCTATCGGACAGGGACCTCGATGCATTCGCATCGGCTTCGGTGGGCGACCCGCACGGCCCGGACCCGGGCGAGAAGTACGTACGCGCGACCGGGAGGAACCATGACGGAGGGCACCGGACCGGACGACAACGAGTCGTCCGCCGACCGAACCCACCGTCGATCCGCAGGCCCGGTCCACGTTCCGGTTCGACTCGAACGAGCCGACGAATTGCTCGGACCCGCACTCGAATCCACCGGCGACACCCGAGTCATGATCGACGCAACACTCGGACTCGGCGGTCACGCCGAGCACTTCCTGCGGACCTATCCGCACCTGCATCTCATCGGACTCGACCGGGACCCCGACGCGCTCGAGCTGGCCGGAGCCCGGTTGGCTCCGTTCGCTGATCGAATCACGTTGGTGCACACGACCTACGACGGCATCGCCGACGCGCTCGACGAGGCAGGCCTGCCTGCGGTCGATTCCGTTCACGCCATCCTGTTCGACCTCGGAGTGTCGTCCATGCAGTTGGACGAGTCCGATCGCGGATTCGCGTACTCCGTCGACGCCCCACTGGACATGCGAATGAATCCGACCGTGGGAATCACCGCCGCAGACGTGCTCAACACGTACTCGCACGGCGACATCGCCCGGGTTCTCAGCACCTACGGCGAGGAACGATTCGCCGGCAAGATCGCCTCGGCTGTACTGCGTCGACGAGAGCACACGCCCTTCACCACGAGCGGCCCGTTGGTCGAATTGCTCTATGCCGCAATCCCGGCCGCGACGCGGCGCACCGGCGGACACCCTGCCAAGCGCACCTTCCAAGCGCTGCGCATCGAGGTCAACGGTGAACTGGATTCGTTGAAGGCGGCGGTCCCTGCCGGGCTCGACGCGTTGGCTGTCGGCGGCCGGGTGGTCTTCATGTCGTATCAATCGCTCGAAGATCGAGTTGTCAAGCAGGAGTTGGCACCTCGGATCAAGTCGCGCAGTCCCGAGGGGCTGCCGGTCGAGCTACCCGGAATGGGTCCGGAGTTTCGGCTCCTGACCAGAGGTGCCGAGCGTGCCTCGGATGCAGAAATCGACGTCAACCCACGTTCGGCTCCGGTGAGATTGCGCGCCGCCGAACGGATTGCAAGGAGAGCGGAATGACGGTTCCAGGCACAACCGTTGGGACACAACGCAATCGGGTTCCAGCGCCGCGGCACGAACGTACGGGTAAGGGCGGTGGACGATCCGGTGCTGCACTGCGCGCATACGAGCGCAGGCAACAGCGCGCGTCGATCCACACCTCGGATTCTGCGCGTGGATCCGGAACCGGTGCGCGGCCTTCGTTGAACGGGAGCGCTATCGCAGCGCGAATTCCGTTCGTCGCCTTGATCATCGGCCTGCTCGCCATCGGTCTCGGTCTGACGTTGCTGCTGACCACTCGGTCCGCGGGCGACTCCTACGATCTCAGCGCCGCCAAGGCCGTCAATGCCGAACTGGCTCAGCAGCGGGCGTCGCTGCAGCGTGATGTCGAGTTGGCGGAGTCGGCTCCGGAGTTGGCGCGCAAGGCCGCCGAGCTCGGAATGGTCCCGGTGAAGAACTCTGCGCATCTCATCGTCGCGCCGGACGGCGGCGTCCAGGTCGTCGGTACCCCGGCTCCGGCGGACGGTGCACCGGTGGCACCACTCGATCCGGTATCGTCCGCGGCCGCAGGCGAGGGCACCGTCGCGAATCCGAGCACACAGTCACAGCAGCAGCAGACGCCGAGAAGCGCCTCGCAGCCCAATCGGACGTCGGGAACGATCGACACCCGTGCCGCCACGCCGAATACAAGCAATGGAGCTGGAAACACCGCGCTTGCTGAACAATTGGTTCCCATGAGCATCCCCTCGCTCGAAACACCTGCGGTCGAAGCCCCCGAGCCCACCGGCGAAGCATCGGGTGACGGGCAGTGACCAGGCCTTCGCCTGCTCCACGTCGTCGGCCGCCGAGCCGAAAGCGTCTCGACTCGTCCACCTTTCGGTTTCGCCACGGCACCGGCCGCGTTCTGATGTACCTGGCGCTCGCCGTCGCGGCGGCCCAGTTGCTGTGGATTCAGGGATTCGACGCGCCGAGGTTGTCGGCCGAGTCGGCGTCCCAACGCACCACCACGCTCGTCGATCCGGCGATGCGTGGATCCATCCTGGACCGGAACGGCAACCCGATCGCCTTCACGATGGAGGCCAAAGCGCTGACGTTCCAACCGGTTCGGGTTCGCAAGGAACTCGACGAGGCCCGGGCGAAGGACCCGACCGAACCGGAGACGGATCAGTACCTCGAGGACATCGCCGCGCGCATCCACAGCGACCTCGGCGATGTGATCAGCGAGAAGGACCTGCTCGCGAAGCTGAAGAGCAACGACGAGTTCACCTACCTCGCCCGCGGGGTGGACGCCACCGTGGCGTCGAAGATCAGCAAGGATTTCAAGCAGGTAGGACTCGAGCGTCAGGACATCCGTGAGTACCCGGGCGGATCGCTGGCCGGGAACATCGTCGGTGCCACCGGATGGGACGGACACGGTCTGCTCGGTCTGGAGGATTCGCTCGACGCGACCCTGGCCGGAACCGACGGTTCGCAGACCTACGACCGCGGATCCGACGGTGCCGTCATTCCCGGAAGCTGGCGGGACAAGCAGCCGGCCGTGAACGGTTCGAGCGTCGAACTGACCATCGATGCAGATCTGCAGTACTACGTGCAGCAGCAGGTGCAGCTGGCGAAGGACCTGTCGGGAGCGAAGAACGCCTCGGCGTACGTGCAGGATTCGCACACCGGCGAGGTGCTCGCCATGTCGAACGACAACACCTTCAACCCCGGTATCGGGGTCGGCAACAACGAGCGCACCAAGGAAATGGGCAATCTGTCCGTCACCACGCCGTTCGAACCCGGTTCGGTGAACAAGATCATCACCGCGGCCGCAGCCATCGAGTACGGACTCACCACACCCGACGAGGTGCTGCAGGTACCGGGCAGCATCTTCATGTCCGGCGTGTCGGTCAAGGATGCGTGGGACCACGGCGTCGCGCCGTACACGTCGACCGGTGTGTTCGGTAAGTCGTCGAACGTCGGCACCCTCATGCTGGCGCAGCGCGTCGGGGAGGATCGCTACGCGGACATGCTCACCAGGTTCGGCCTCGGCCAACGCAGCGACGTCGGTCTGCCCGGCGAGAGCGCGGGAAACGTACCGAGCCGTGATCAGTGGTCGGGCGGCACGTTCGCCAACCTCCCCATCGGTCAGGGACTGTCCATGACGCTGTTGCAGATGACCGGGATGTACCAGGCCATCGCCAACGACGGAGTCCGCATCCCGCCGCGGATCGTCGAAGCGACGGTGGACGCCAACGGTCAGCGAACCGAGACCCAGCAGCCCGACGGTGTGTACGTGGTCAGTCCCGATACCGCGAAGACGGTCCGCAACATGTTCCGATCCGTCACCCAGGACGACACCGGAAATCAGCGCGGTACCGGAGTCGCTGCGGGCGTCGAGGGTTACCAGATCAGTGGCAAGACAGGTACGGCTCAGCAGGTCGACCCCGAGTGCAAGTGCTACTCGAACTCGAACTACTGGATCACTTTCGCCGGTATCGCGCCCGCGGACGATCCCCGCTACGTGATCGGAATCATGCTCGACGCCCCGACGCGCAGCGCGGACGGTTCGGGCGGTCAGTCGGCAGCACCGCTGTTCCACAACATCGCCAGCTGGATGCTGCAGCGGGACAGCGTGCCGATGTCCGCCGACCCCGGACCCAAGCTGGTTCTGCAGGCGGACTGAGATTCCGACCCGCCGGTTCGGGAGTCGGGGCGGCGACATGACTGTCCCGGACGCCGGTAATCTGACACATCGGCTCGTCCGTGTTCGTTCGGCTGTCGCCGCGGCGTGATCGAGCCGCGGCGGGCGCGCGGCCGGCAGTAGAGAGGAAGGGAGCAGGAGTGACTGTGTCATCGGATTCACAACCGGCTCCGGGTTCACGTCCGGCGCATCCACCACACACCGAAGTTCGGGAGGTGGCGTCCGCG
Organism: Rhodococcus sp. 14-2483-1-2; assembly: GCF_002259405.1. Taxonomy (GTDB): domain Bacteria; phylum Actinomycetota; class Actinomycetes; order Mycobacteriales; family Mycobacteriaceae; genus Rhodococcoides. The sequence goes on from NZ_NPFW01000021.1 coordinate 413,168, forward strand.
GTCGGTGCAACGATCGGCGAGGGCGACCCCGCCGGTGTGAGCGTGACCGGTATCGATCTGCGAGCACAGTCCGTTCTTCCCGGCGATCTCTTCGCAGCACTGCCCGGATCTTCTCGACACGGTGCCGAGTTCGTCGCCGACGCGATCGAGCGTGGTGCGGTGGCGGTGTTCACCGACCCGGCCGGACTCGAGATCGTGCGGGGAGCGCTCGCAGGCACGGATCGACAGTTTCCGGTGCTCGTGCACGAACGTCCGCGCCAGGTGTTGGGGGCGATCTCCGCTCTGGTGTACGGCAACCCGTCGTCGAAGATGACCGTCATCGGTATCACCGGTACGTCGGGAAAGACGACGACGTCGTATCTGCTCGAAGCCGGGCTGACCGCTGCCGGTCGGCGGTGCGGTCTGATCGGGACCATCGAGACACGTGTTCTCGGCCGGCACGTACCGAGCGCGCTCACCACTCCCGAGGCTCCACAACTGCACGCGCTCTTCGCCGTCATGGTGGAGGAGGGTGTCGACACGGTGGTGATGGAAGTGTCCTCGCACGCGTTGTCCCTCGGCCGGGTCGACGGCACCCGCTTCGCGATCGGTGCGTTCACCAATCTTTCGCAGGACCACCTCGACTTCCACGATTCTCTCGAGGACTACTTCTCGGCCAAGAGTCGCCTGTTCGCGGCCGACTCGGCGGTTCGTGCCGACACCGCCGTCGTCTGTGTCGACGACGCGTGGGGCGTGCGGATGGCAGACATCGCTCGAGCGGCCGGGTCGACCGTGGTGACCGCGTCGACCGGTGCCGAGTCACAGTGGACGGTCTCGGACTGGGCCAAGCACGACGACGGCACACAGTCGTTCACCGTCGCCGATCCGCAGGGTGCGTCACTTCCGGTCTCGGTCCGGTTGCCGGGTCGCTACAACGTCGCCAACACCGTCCTCGCGTTGGCTACTTGCGCTGCGGCCGGGGTCGACGTGCGCAGCGCTGTGGCCGGGGTCGCCACGGTCGACGTGCCGGGTCGCGTGCAGCGGATCGATCGTGGACAGAACTTCCTTGCGGTGGTCGACTACGCGCACAAGCCTGCGGCCGTCGAGGCCGTGCTGGCGACGCTGCGCGAATCCTCGCGCGGACGGATAGCGGTTGTGCTCGGAGCAGGTGGCGACCGCGACACCGCGAAGCGTCCGCTGATGGGCGCTGCCGGAGCGCGCGGTGCCGAGCTGCTGGTGGTGACGGACGACAACCCGCGCAGCGAGGATCCGGCCGCCATTCGGCAGGCCGTCGAGGACGGCGCGCTGTCGGTGCCCGACGAGGCCCGCGGTGAAGTACGGAACGTGGCAGGCCGCGCAGCGGCGATCGAGCAGGCCGTGGCGTGGGCACGTGAAGGGGATGTTGTGTTGATCGCAGGTAAAGGGCACGAGACCGGCCAAGAGGTAGCGGGTGTGAAGCATCCGTTCGACGACCGAGTGGTACTGGCCTCGGCCATCGATGCGCGTCGGGTCGGCACGAGCGCGGGCGTACGGTGATCCCACTCTCGATCGACCGCATCGCCGAGATCGTCGGAGGCACGGTGCACGACGTGCCGGATCCGACGGTCGTGGTGCCGGGGCCGGTGGAGTTCGACTCCCGCAAGGTGACCTCCGGCAGTATCTTCCTCGCCCTCCCCGGAGCGAAGGTGGACGGTCACGACCACGCCGCCGACGCGGTTGCCGCCGGTGCGGCCCTGGTGCTGGCCGCGCGTCCGGTGGGTGTACCGGCCGTGGTCGTGCGTCCGGTTCCGCACGACAGTCGCGCGATGGCGCTCGAGAACGACCCCGACGGCTCCGGTTCGGCAGTGTTGACCGCACTGGGCGCTCTGGCCCGGGCCTCGGTGCTCGAGTTGACCGCCGAACACGGCCTGACCGTCGTCGGCGTGACGGGATCCTCGGGGAAGACCTCCACCAAGGATCTGATTTCCGCAGTCCTCGAGCCCCTGGGCTCGGTGGTGGCACCACCCGGATCGTTCAACAACGAACTGGGACATCCGTGGACGGCGCTGCGAGCCGATGCCGAGACCGATTTCCTCTGTCTCGAGTTGTCCGCCAGGGGAATCGGTCACATCGCCGAACTCGCCACGCTCGCACCGCCCAGGATCGGGGTGGTCCTCAACGTCGGCACCGCGCACCTGGGCGAGTTCGGCTCGCGCGCGGCCATCGCACTAGCGAAGGGCGAACTGGTCGAAGCACTGCCGAGTGCTGCCGACGGGGGAGTGGCGATTCTCAACATCGATGACCGACTGGTCGCCGAGATGGCCACCCGCACAACGGCATCCGTCGTCACGGTGGGACGCAACGCAGATGCCGACATCAGGGCGATCGACGTGCAGGTCGACACCGACGCCCGGGCGTCGTTCACGCTCGAATGCGCAGCGGGTTCGGTACCGATCACGCTGGCGGTGCACGGTGAGCATCAGGTCGGCAACGCCCTCGCGGCAGCGGCCGTCGCACTCGAGTGTGGAGAAACGCTGACGCAGGTTGCTCAGGCGCTCGGGACGGCCGCACCGACGTCGATCAGGCGGATGGACGTGCGCACCCGCGCCGACGGCGTCACTGTCGTCAACGATTCGTACAACGCCAACCCCGATTCGATGCGCGCTGCACTCAAGGCGCTGGTGTCGATGTCGCGTCGCGACGACGGACCGAAACGCCGCAGCTGGGCGGTGCTGGGGGAGATGGGCGAACTGGGTTCGGACTCGGTGGTCGAGCACGACGCGATCGGCCGGCTCGCCGTCCGCCTCGACGTCGATCGTCTGATCATCGTCGACTCGGGACGTCCTACTCGTGCGCTGCATCAGGGTGCAGTCATGGAAGGTTCGTGGGGCGAGGAATCGATGCTGGTGCCCGACCGTGAATCGGCGATCGAAGTGCTGCAGGAGGAGGTGCGTCCCGGCGACATCGTGCTGGTGAAGGCCTCGCAGTCCGGGGCGATGTGGACCGTCGCAGACGCTCTGCTGGCCGATGCCTCCGGTGTCGCTGCGGAGGGTGAGCAGTGAGGCAGATCCTGTTCGCCGGAGGCATCGCACTCGCGGTCGCGATTCTGCTGACCCCGGTCCTGATCAAGACCTTCTCGAAACAGGGCTTCGGCCAGGAGATCCGGGTGGAGGGCCCGGCGAGTCACCAGTCCAAGCGGGGCACACCGACAATGGGCGGCGTCGCAATTCTGGTCGGCATCTGGGCCGGGTACTGGGGCTCGCATCTGATCGGCATCGGCTACGACGCGGACGGTCCGTCGGCCTCGGCCCTGCTCGTTCTCGGCCTGACCACGGTGCTCGGTCTCGTGGGCTTTCTCGACGACTTCATCAAGATCCGCAAGCAGCGCAACCTGGGTCTGAACGCCACCGGCAAGTACGTCGGTCAGATAACGGCTGCCGTGCTGTTCGCGATCCTGGTGTTGCAGTTCCGCAGCGAGAGCGGGCTCACTCCGGGCAGCACCCAACTGTCGTACGTTCGCGACATCGCCACGTGGTCGATGTCCGCGGTGGTCTTCGTGTTCTTCGTCTGCCTGCTCGTGATCGCGTGGTCCAACTCGGTCAACCTCACCGACGGACTCGACGGCCTCGCCGCCGGGTCGATGACGCTGGTGCTCGGTGCTTACACCGTCATCACTTTCTGGCAGTACCGCCAGGCGTGTGCTGGGCCCGCCGGTCCTGCCCCCGGCTGCTACGACGTCCGAGATCCCCTCGATCTGGCCCTGGTCTGCGCCTCGGCAGCGGGAGCCTGCATCGGCTTTCTGTGGTGGAACGCCGCGCCGGCCAAGATCTTCATGGGTGACACCGGTTCACTGGCCCTCGGCGGTCTGATCGCAGGCCTGTCGGTGGTGACCAAGACCGAGCTGATCATGGTGGTCATCGGTGCACTGTTCGTCGCCGAGGCCGCGTCGGTCGTCATCCAGGTCGCGGTGTTCCGGTCCAGTCGCCGACGCGTGTTCCGCATGGCACCGTTCCATCATCACTTCGAGTTGGCCGGATGGGCCGAGACGACGGTGATCATCCGGTTCTGGTTGTTGGCCGCCATCGCGTCGGCCGTCGGACTCGCTCTGTTCTACAGCGAGTATCTCGCTGCTGTCGGCGGATAGAGCATGGACGAACTCGTGCACGACTCTCGGACCGATCTGACCTGGTTGCGTGGCAGCGCGGTGCTGGTGACCGGTGCCCGCATCTCGGGACTCGCCGTCGTGCAACCACTGCTCGATCTCGGTGCCGTCGTCACGGTCACCGACTCCAATCGTGCCGCGCTGGACGAGGCGTCGAACTCCGGTGCTGCGGTGGTGCTGCAGGACGACCTGCTCGCCGATCCAGCGGCGCTCGCAGCGTTTTCGCTCGTCGTCACCAGTCCAGGGTTTCGTCCCGACTCTCCGGTGTTGGCCGCTGCCACGAAGCAGGGCATTCCGGTGTGGGGCGATGTCGAGTTGTCCTGGCACGTGGACCGGGTCGAGCTGTACGGACCCCGAACCCGCTGGCTGGTCGTCACCGGCACCAACGGAAAGACGACCACCACCTCGATGCTGGCGTCGATACTCGACGCCGCAGGCATCGAGTCGGTCGCCTGCGGCAACATCGGACTCCCCATCGCCGACGCATTGCGCGGTACCCCACATCCGAGTGTGCTGGCGGTGGAGTTGTCGTCGTTCCAGTTGTTCTGGGCTCCGTCGGTGCGTCCGGCGGCGGGGGTGGTGCTCAACATCGCCGAGGACCATCTCGATTGGCACGGCGGTATGGACGGGTACGTCCAGGCCAAGGCTCGTGCGTTGAGCGGCGATGTCGCGGTGGTCGGTCTCGACGACTCCAGGGCGGCGAGCCTGGCGGCCGGGTCTGCGGCGGCGACCGTCGTCGGTTTCCGGCTGGGTGAGCCGGCCTCGGGTGAGCTGGGAGTGCGGGCGGGGCTGCTCGTGGACAACGCCTTCGGGGAGGACGTCGATCTTCTCGCTGCGGACGACGTGGAGCCGAGCGGCCCGTCCGGCGTTCTCGATGCGCTCGCTGCGGGCGCGCTGGCTCGTTCGATCGGAGTGGCGGCCGGAGCTGTTCGGGTAGGGCTGCAGACCTACCGAGTGGGACCGCATCGTGCTGCGGTGGTGCGCGAGCTCGGCGGGGTGACGTTCATCGACGATTCGAAGGCAACGAACCCGCACGCTGCTCGCTCCTCGATTTCTGCGCACGATCGCGTCGTGTGGATCGCGGGTGGGCTGTTGAAGGGTGCGGTGATCGACGATCTGGTGGTCGAGATCGCCGATCGGCTCGTGGCCGCGGTCGTTCTCGGGCGCGATGGGATGCAGATCGCGGAGGCTTTGGCGCGACACGCGCCCGATGTTCCGGTCGTCAGGCTCCCTTCGGGAGACGATGCTGGTGTGACTCATGGTGCTGAAGATGCTGATGCGGTGATGCGGGCGGTCGTGGCCCATGCGGCCGAACTCGCCGCGCCGGGGGATACGGTCCTGCTGGCCCCGGCCGCCGCGTCACTGGACATGTTCGCCGACTACGGCCACCGCGGCCGCAGCTTCGCCGAGTCGGTCCAGCGCCTCGATGCCACCGACATCGGATCGCCGCGATCGTGACCGCCGGTCATCCGCCGCGTCCGCCTCGCCGCACCGCCGCTCCACGCACCCGAATCGGCCTGTGGTTCGGCAGGCCGCTCGCGTCCTTCCACCTCATCGTCACGATCGCGGTACTGCTCACGGTGTTGGGCCTGGTGATGGTGCTGTCGGCGTCGTCCGCCGAATCCTTCGCAGCCGACGAGTCCGGGTACGCGCTGTTCACACAGCAGTTGATCGGTGTCGCGCTGGGAGTCGTCGCGTTCTACGTCGCTCTCCGGCTGCCGGTTCGGTACCTCAGGAAGCTGTCGTTTCCGCTGTTCCTGGTCTCGATCACCATGTTGATGCTGGTGCTCATTCCCGGTATCGGTGCCGAACGTCAAGGTGCGCGCCGCTGGTTCGACTTCGGCGTCGTGTCCTTCCAGCCGTCCGAGCTGGCCAAGGTCGCGCTGGTTCTGTGGGGTGCGCACCTGTTGGCCTCGCGTCGCAGCGAGCACGGCAACATCAAGTCGCTGCTGCTGCCGCTGCTTCCCGCGGGTCTGCTGATGTGTCTGCTCGTCGTGCTCCAGCCGAACCTCAGTACTGCCATCGCCCTCGGCATAATCCTGGTGGCGCTGCTGTGGTTCGCCGGCCTCAACGCTCGGCTGTTCGGTGCGGTGCTGATGACCGGTCTGGCGCTGGCAACCGTGCTCGCGTTCACCGCCGGTTACCGATCCAATCGCGTCAAGGCCTGGCTGAATCCGGGTGAGGACACCCAGGGCCTGTCGTATCAGTCGACCCAGGCGAAATACTCGCTGGCCGACGGCGGAATGTTCGGTCGCGGACTCGGGCAGAGCCGCGCGAAGTGGAGTTACCTGCCCAACGCACACAACGACTTCATCTTCGCCATCATCGGCGAGGAACTCGGGATGATCGGCTGCCTCGCAGTCATCGGATTGTTCGGTCTCTTCGTCTACACCGGCCTGCGTATCGCCATGCGTTCGGTCGATCCGTTCCTGCGCCTGTTGACCGCAGGTGCCACGTGCTGGGTGTTCGGCCAGGCCATGATCAACATCGGCTACGTCGTCGGGCTGCTGCCGGTGACCGGCCTACAGCTGCCGCTGGTCTCCTACGGTGGCACCTCGACCGCGATCACGCTGTTGATGTTCGGCATCATTGCGAGCGCCGCCCGGCACGAACCGGAGGCGATCGCAGCCCTGCACGCGGGGCAGGAAGGCCGTATCGCGCGAGCCCTGAAGCTGCCGCTGCCCGCCGTGTTCTCGCCCAAGCGAGCCGCGATGGCACGGTCGAAGTCCACTCGCCCCACGCTGGCGGCGCAGGATCGCAAGCGTCTCGAGTCCCGTAAGAGCCAGGGCAAGGACGGTCGCGCAGCGAGGGCAGCCGAGCCCGGTCGCGCAGCGAGGGCAGCCGAGCCCGGTCGCACCCGCACTCGAGTCTCCAGCTCACGGACCGACACGATGGCGCCCACATCGGCTGCGTACCGGGGCGATTCGTCCCGCGGCAACCCCCGTCGTGGCGAGCCAGTCCGGCGAGAGCCCGCCGCCGGATCGCGATCGGCATACCGTCCGCGGCCGGAACCACAACCCGGTCGCCCGCCCGTCCGCTCGGGTGAGCGAGGATATCGACGGTGAAGCAGACATCTCGACCGATTTCCGTAGTGGTTGCCGGGGGCGGAACGGCCGGGCACATCGAGCCCGCGCTCGCTGTGGCCGATGCCTTGCGTGTCCTCGACCCCACCGTGACCGTGACCGCTCTCGGCAGTAGCCGTGGTCTGGAGACGACGCTCGTCCCGGCTCGCGGGTACGCGCTCGAACTCATTCCACCCGTTCCGCTGCCCCGTAAGCCCACCGTCGACCTGCTCAAGTTGCCGCTGCGCGTCGTGCGATCGGTGCGCCGCACCCGAGAGATCTTCGCGGCCGTCGAGGCCGACGTACTCGTCGGATTCGGCGGCTATGTCGCGTTGCCTGCCTATCTCGCTGCCCGCGGTCGCCTGTTCGGCCGCGGCGGCCGAATTCCGGTGGTCATTCACGAGGCCAACGCGCGAGCGGGCATCGCCAACAAGGTCGGTGCCCGGTCGGCCCAGCGGGTGCTCGCCGCGGTCGCGGGCTCGGGTATCGCCGCACGCGGTGCCGCCGACGCGGATGTGATCGGAATTCCCGTGCGTCCCACCATCACCGAACTCGACCGGGCCGCGGTTCGCGCGGAAGCTCGTGCGCACTTCGGTCTGCCCGAGAAAGGCCCGGTGCTGCTGGTGTTCGGCGGCTCGCAGGGGGCCCGATCGCTCAACGATGCGGTGTCCGGAGCCGCGGCGGCCCTCGCCGACGCCGGCATCTCGGTTCTGCACGCTCACGGTCCCAAGAACTCGCTCGACGTCGAGCAGCGCAATCCGGACGCGCCGTACGTGGCGCGTCCGTACATCGACCGAATGGATCTGGCGTATGCGGCCGCGGACCTCGCGATCTGCCGGTCCGGTGCGATGACGGTCGCCGAGGTTTCCGCGACCGGGTTGCCTGCCGTCTACGTACCCCTGCCGCACGGCAACGGCGAGCAGGAACTCAATGCCCGTCCGGTGGTCGACGCCGGAGGTGGCATCCTGGTATCCGATGCGACACTGACCGAGCAGTACGTGAGCGAGACGGTGGTCGCGCTGTTGGCCGACACCGAACGAATTGCCACCATGTCTCGGGCCGCCGCCGGTGCCGGGCACAAGGGCGCAGCAGCTGCCGTCGCGCAGATCGTGCTCGACACCGCGCACGCGGCGCGGCGCTGAGCTCGGCGGCGTCGAGCATGAGAAGAGAACGAGGGAGACGTCCGCGTGACAACTGAGGGTGCGATGTCGGATCTGCCGGCAGAGCTCGAACGAGTACACATGGTGGGCATCGGTGGTGCCGGAATGTCCGGCATCGCGCGGATCCTGCTGGCTCGCGGGGGACAGGTGTCGGGTTCGGATGCCAAGGAATCGCGCGGCGTGCTCGCACTGCGTGCACGCGGTGCCCAGGTCCGCATCGGTCACGACGCCAGCGCTCTGGACATGATCGACGGCGGACCCACCGTGGTGGTGACGACCCACGCCGCAATTCCCCAGTCCAATCCCGAACTCGTCGAAGCTCGGGAACGCGGAATCCCGGTGGTGCTGCGGCCGGCCGTGCTGTCTTCTCTCATGCAGGGATACCGCACGTTGTTGGTCTCGGGTACGCACGGGAAGACGTCGACGACCTCGATGCTGGTCGTCGCCCTCCAGCACTGCGGGTTCGATCCGTCGTTCGCCGTCGGGGGAGAACTCAACGAGGCCGGGACCAACGCCCACCACGGCAGCGGCGACGTGTTCGTGGCCGAGGCGGACGAGAGTGACGGCTCGCTGCTGCAGTACACGGCCAACGTCATCATCGTGACCAACATCGAGGCCGACCATCTGGACTACTTCGGCACCACCGACGCCTACGTTCAGGTGTTCGACGATTTCGCCGCGCTGCTCGGTCCGGGCGGTGTGCTCGTGGCCTGTATGGACGATCCCGGTTCGGCGGCGCTGGCTCGACGCGTGGTCGAGCGGAACCTTCCCGGAGTGAAGGTGCTGGGATACGGGTCCTCGGACGTCGACGCGGGGCCGGTCGAGGTGGCCGTTCGACTGCTGGCGTGGGAGCCCGAGGACATCGGCGGTGTCGCGCAGTTGCAGATCGCAGGCGAGGACGCGGCGCGCACCGTTCGGCTCGGTGTTCCGGGACGCCACACCGCCCTCAACGCGCTGGCGGCGTTCGTCGCGGCGCGTCAGGTCGGTGCCGGTGTCGAGGAATTGCTGGCCGGGCTCACCGGTTTCGGCGGAGTCCACCGGCGCTTCCAGTTCACCGGGCGTGAGCACGGCGTCCGCGTGTTCGACGACTACGCGCACCACCCGACCGAGGTGCGTGCGGTGTTGACGGCCGCGCAGGCTCTCGTGGCGGGCCAGGACCGTTCGGGTCTCGAGCAGGGACGGGTGGTGGTGGTGTTTCAGCCGCACCTGTACTCGCGGACCGCGACGTTCGCCGAGGAGTTCGGTGCCGCATTGTCGTTGGCCGACGAGATCGTCGTGCTCGACGTCTACGGCGCGCGCGAGGAACCGTTGCCCGGTGTGACGGGGGCGCTGGTTGCCGCGTCGGTCACCAAGCCGGTGAACTACCAGCCGGATCTGTCGTTGGTGGCCAAGCAGGTCGCCCATCTGAGTATGCCCGGCGATGTCGTCATCACCATGGGCGCAGGCGACGTGACGATGCTCGGCGGACCGATTCTGGATGCGCTTCGCTCGAAGACCGATTTCGGTGCTGCGACCGGCCGCGGGGCACCGAAGGATCGGCCGTCGACGTGACCCGCCGCTCCGATCGAGTCCGTTCTTCGAGGTCGGGAACAGCTGCAGGAGAGGGTGATTCGCCGTCCGCGGTCACCGACAAGCAGGCACGTGCTCTGGCGCGGGAAGAAGAGCGCGCCCGGGTGAAGCGGTCGCGGCGCAAGGCCCTGCTCATCGCGCTGGCCGTGGTGGTCGTCATGGTGGGATCAGCTGTGCTGGTGTACTTCACACCGTTGCTGTCCGTTCGCACCATTGCGGTCGCGGGGGCATCGTCGGTGTCCGAGGAGGAGATCCTGGAACGGCTCGACGTCCCCGTCGGCCTTCCGTTGGTTCGGGTGGACACGGCGGCCGCGGCACAGCGGGTGGCGACGATTCCGGCACTGGCCACGGTTCGCGTGCAGCGGAAGTATCCGTCCACCGTTCAGGTGACGGTCGAGGAGCGAGTTCCGGTGGCGTTCTTCGATTCTCCGGACGGCACCCATCTCCTCGACTCCACCGGCGTCGATTTTGCGATCGCGCCACCACCGCCCGGAGTGGTGCGTCTGGTGACCGACAACCCGGTGTTCGGTGATCCGGTGACCGAAGATGCACTCGCGGTTCTCGATACGTTGCCACCGCTGCTGCGCGATCAGGCAGGAGAGGTGCGGGCGAGCACGTTGTCCGACATCTCGATTCTGCTGCTCGACGGGCGCACCGTGGTGTGGGGCAGCAAGGACGACTCGGAACGCAAGGCCGCAGTTGCGATCGCGTTGCTGTCCCAGCCCGGGCAGATCTTCGACGTGTCGAGTCCGGATCTGCCCACCACCAAATAGTTTCGACGCGCGTGACGGGAATTTCTCGCGCGGCGTCGGCGCGCCTAATGGCGATAGTCGTCGGCGATGAATAGCGTTTCGACCAGTTCAGTACTTGACATAACTCTAAGCCTGTGGTTTAGGTTGAGGGTTTTCCACATTTCACGCAACAATCCACGGAAGGCGAGAGCCCATGACGCCCCCGCACAACTACCTCGCCGTAATCAAGGTCGTCGGCATCGGCGGCGGCGGCGTGAACGCGGTCAACCGCATGATCGAACAGGGACTCAAGGGAGTCGAGTTCATCGCGGTCAACACCGACGCTCAGGCCTTGCTGATGAGTGACGCAGACGTCAAGCTCGACGTGGGTCGCGAACTGACTCGCGGACTCGGCGCAGGTGCCGACCCGGAGGTCGGCCGCCGCGCAGCGGACGATCACAAGGACGAGATCGAAGAGGTGCTCAAGGGTGCCGACATGGTGTTCGTCACCGCAGGCGAGGGTGGTGGCACCGGCACCGGTGGTGCTCCCGTCGTCGCCAACATCGCTCGCAAGCTCGGTGCGCTGACCGTCGGTGTCGTCACCCGGCCGTTCTCGTTCGAGGGCAAGCGGCGCGGTGGACAGGCCGACACCGGAATCCAGCAGCTCCGTGAGTCCTGCGACACGCTCATCGTGATCCCCAACGATCGACTTCTCCAGCTCGGCGACGCGGCCGTGAGCCTCATGGACGCATTCCGCAGCGCCGACGAGGTATTGCTCAACGGCGTCCAGGGCATCACCGACCTGATCACCACTCCCGGCCTGATCAACGTCGACTTCGCCGACGTCAAGGGCGTCATGTCCGGTGCAGGCAGCGCATTGATGGGTATCGGATCCTCACGCGATGAGGGTCGAGCCATCAAGGCAGCCGAGTCGGCGATCAACTCGCCGCTGCTCGAAGCCTCGATGGAAGGTGCACGCGGTGTGCTGCTCTCCATCGCCGGTGGATCCGACCTCGGTCTGTTCGAGATCAACGAGGCCGCCTCGCTGGTGCAGGAAGCCGCACACATCGACGCCAACATCATCTTCGGCACCGTCATCGACGACTCCCTCGGCGACGAGGTCCGCGTGACCGTCATCGCCGCGGGCTTCGACGGCGGAACTCCGACCCGACGTCCGGTCGAAGCGGCTGCCTCCACGCGTGGCCCGATCGGATCTGCTCGCTCGGGCGAGGTGTCCTCCAGGTCGAGCGACAGTTCCGACGGTGCTGTGTTCCGCGATCCGGTCGGCGCACCGAGTGGTAGCAGTCTGCCGCCGCTGAACTCGTCGAGCTCGTCCAACCGCGAATCGTCGAGCCGCGAATCCGCAGCCGGTCACGGCCGTGACTCGGCCGGCCAGGGCCGCGAATCCGTCGGGTCCGGCCGTCGCGTGCCGATCGCCGAGGACGAGGGCGAAGACGAAGTCGATGTGCCGTCCTTCATGCGGCGGTGAGTGACACCGCATCCGCCGGTCCGTTTCGTGTCCGACGCGTCTCGACGACGCGGGAGGGCGGCGTCTCGGCACCGCCGTTCGACACGTTCAATCTCGGCGACCACGTCGGTGACGACCCCGCTGCGGTGGAGGCCAACCGTCGACGCCTGGGTGACCGATTGGGCATGGGACTCGAACGGTTCGTCTTCATGGAGCAGGTCCACGGACGCACTGTCACGGTGGTCGACGGTCCGGTGTCCGAGCCGGTACCGATGACCGATGCGTTGGTGACGACGCAACGTGACCTCGGTTTGGTGGTGCTCACTGCCGATTGCGTGCCGGTCCTGCTCTCCGACGAGGAGGCCGGGGTGATCGCCGCCGTGCATGCCGGACGGGTCGGTGCCCGCATCGGCATCCTTCCTCGGGTGTTGGCCGCGATGGTCGAACTCGGTGCTGTCCCGTCGCGGATCGGTGCATTTCTGGGTCCGGCCGCGAGCGGTCGGCAGTACGAGGTGCCCGCGTCCATGCGAGCGGACGTCGACAAGCATCTCCCGGGCAGCGCGACGACGACGGTCCGCCGTACGCCGGGGCTCGACATTCCCGCCGGTATCCGCACTCAACTGCTCGCTGCGGGAGTGTCCGGGGTGGCGCAGGATCCGCGGTGCACCATCGAGGACCGGGCCTTGTTCAGCCACCGTCGCGAAGGGTCGACCGGCCGCATTGCCAGTGTCGTCTGGATGGACACATCCGCAGGAGATCGGCCGGAAACGGCCGATCGGTGAATCGGCAGAGAAGGTTGTCATGAGCGAACCCACCGACAGCGGTTCGGGCACGGACCGGGCGCGAGAGATCGAGACGGCGTTGACGTCGGTGCGCGAGCGGCTTCATCGCGCCTGTGTCGATGCAGGCCGGTCGCCTGCCGACGTGGCTCTGCTGCCGGTGACCAAGTTCTTCCCCGCCTCGGACGTACGGATCCTGTACGACCTCGGGTGTCGCGATTTCGGAGAGTCCCGGGAGCAGGACGCGTCGCCCAAGGTCGCCGAGACCGCCGAGGCTTTCCGCGGTGATCTGCCTCGGTGGCACATGATCGGTCACCTGCAGCGAAACAAGGCGAAGTCGGTGGCCGCCTGGGCGCACTCCATTCATTCGGTGGACAGTGCGCGGTTGGTGGCCGCACTGTCCAAGGCGACGACGGCGGCACTGGACGAGGGCGTGCGTCGGACCGAACTCGACGTGATCGTTCAGGTCAGTCTCGACGGGGATGTGCACCGCGGAGGCGTCGAACGCGACGAACTGCGCGAGCTCGCGGACGCGGTGTCGAATGCGTCCGGATTGCGTCTCGCCGGGTTGATGGCGGTGCCGCCGCTCGATGCCGATCCGGACGCCGCGTTCGCCGACCTCGAGAGTCTGCATCGCCGGCTGTCGGCCGACCATCCAGGAGCGCTCGAGCTGTCCGCAGGCATGACCGGAGACCTGGAAGCTGCTGTGCGGCACGGATCGACGTGCGTGCGTGTCGGTACCGCAATACTCGGCGCGCGGCCGATAACCTCGCAATAACAGTCCATGGATCACATCAGTCACAACAGACACTTGCGAACCTGGAGATGGACAGTAGACACACCGCCACGGAAGGCAGAACGATGAGCACCCTGCACAAGTTCAAGGCGTACTTCGGCATGGTTCCGCTCGCCGACTACGAGGACGACTACCTCGACGATCCGGACACGCGACGCAGCTCCCGTGGTGGTCGCGACAGCTACGACGACATGGACGAGCGCGAGTTCGTGAAGCCGTCGTTCGGTGGATCTCGGCACTCGCAGGTCGAGGACGACTACGACGATTACGAGGCACCGCGCCCGGCGGCCACGCTGGCACCGATCGGTGGACGAGGACGTGGCGTGGCACCGACCACGCGAGGTGCGGCAACCAGGGGAGCGCTCGCCATGGACACTCGGATGGACGTGCGCGCGGAGACCCGACGTAGCCCGATCGTGGACGACGGTGGCCCGCTCTCGAAGATCACCACGTTGCGACCGCGCGACTACAGCGAGGCACGCACCATCGGTGAGCGCTTCCGCGACGGCACTCCGGTCATCATGGACCTGGTCGAGATGAGCAACGCGGACGCCAAGCGTCTGGTGGATTTCGCCGCCGGGCTCGCTTTTGCACTGCGCGGTTCCTTCGACAAGGTGGCGACGAAGGTCTTCCTGCTCTCGCCCGCCGACGTCGACGTCTCGCCGCAGGAGCGCAGGCGGATCGCCGAGACCGGTTTCTACAGTCAGCAGTGAGAGATTCACTGTTCGGGGTGGTAGTACAGGGCTGTGACCAGCGCGCTTTGCTCAGCCCGGCGAATTCAGGCAGAGTATAGCCGTGATCGTGTTCACGGTGATCAACATCGTATTGTTTCTTTTTTGGCTCCTTCTCATCGGTCGAATCATCGTCGAGTTCATCAGAACTTTTGCGAGAGATTGGCAACCGACCGGGGTGGTCGTCATCCTGCTGGAGGCGATCTTCACGGTCACCGACCCGCCGGTGAAGTTCCTCCGGAAGATAATTCCGCCGCTCAACCTCGGTGGAGTTCGACTGGACCTGTCCATCATGGTCCTGTTGTTCGTCGTCTTCATCGCGTGGAATGTGACCAGCGGTCTCGCGGCCTGAGATCGCAGACGAAATGTTAGAACGCGGGACCCAGCGCATGCTGCGTGTCCCGTGTGACAGAATGGACGCCAGTTACAGTTTGATTGTTCTGCACTCGCGCGGAATGGCATATAACTGAATGCTTGCTCTACCGCCCCAAGACGCGTGAAGGGATCCTTCCATGCCGCTGACTCCAGCTGATGTGCACAATGTCGCGTTCAGCAAGCCGCCCATCGGTAAGCGCGGTTACAACGAAGACGAGGTCGACGCTTTTCTCGACCTCGTCGAGCAAGAGTTGTCGCGACTGATCGAAGAGAACGCCGACCTACGCCAGCGAGTCGGTGAACTCGACCAGGAGCTCGCGGATGCCAAGAACGCTGCGCGGCAGAACCCGCAACCGGCGCAGGTCGCGGCACCGAAGGCCGAGCCGCAGCGCCCGGTGGATCCCCCCAAGCCGCCGCCCGTCGCAGCGCAGCCCGCGCCGGTCGCGCCCGTTGCAGCAGCCCCGCAGCAGAGCGGCGACTCCAACATGCAGGCCGCCAAGATCCTGGGCCTCGCGCAGGAGATGGCCGATCGCCTCACCGGTGATGCCAAGTCGGAGTCCGAGCAGCTGCTCGGTAACGCGCGCACCAACGCCGAGCGTTTGGTTTCGGATGCACGTACGCGTTCGGAGTCGATGATGTCCGAGGCTCGGCAGAAGTCCGAGTCGCTGCTGTCCGACGCACAGACGCGGTCGGAGACCCAGCTGCGTCAGGCCAAGGAGAAGGCCGACGCACTGCAGGCCGACGCCGAGCGCAAGCACACCGAGATCATGGCGACGATCAACCAGCAGCGGTCCGTGCTCGAAGGTCGTATCGAGCAGCTCAAGACATTCGAGCGTGAGTACCGCGTGCGGCTCAAGTCCTACCTCGAATCGCAGCTCGAAGAGCTCGAGAACCGTTCCTCGGCGCTGCCGGTGGACAACGGTCAGGACAACTTCAACCAGGACAACCAGTCCTCGGGGTACAGCCAGTCGTACGCCAAGGGCAACTGACGCACCACCGAACTCCGACGCTGTCGATCCCGACAGCGTCGGACCAGGTTGTGGCGTCGAGTGGTGAGCGAGGAGTCCCGTGTTGGTCCTGACTCTCGGCGCAGCAGCGATCGGCTTCGGCTTTCTGGTTCTCGCCCTGATGACGGGTTCGGTTGTCTGGGCGTGGGCCTGCATCGTCGTTTGTATCGTGGGTGCAGTGCTACTGCTCGTCGGCGCGCTCACGGGCCGACGGCCTCCGTCCGAGCTCGACAGGTAGCATCACGACTCAGGCAATCAGATTCAAGGCGTCGATCCGGCCATCACCGGGGAGCTTTCGGAAGAACGACGTCGGCACGAAACGCCCAGGTGTTTCGGAACGACGTTCAGTAGAACCGAACGGGTGAGCCCGTCACAGCTCATCAGGAGTGGCGCGCTCCGACTCGAGAGCGTGCAAGCGGGGTGGTACCGCGGTATCGGGCGTACGAATCGCCCGGATGTCGTCCCCGTGCCAACTTTGCGTCGCGTTCGAAACGCGGCCGGCACGGAGGAGACACGACATGACAGATGCAACCGCACGTCCGAACTCGAAGTCCTACCCGCTGGTGGATCTGGCCGAGGGCCGATCGGGCAGCGTCCCGTTTCCCGATCTCGAGCGCATCGTGCTGCACGAATGGGCCGAGGACGGCACCTTTCGAGCCAGCATCGACAATCGAGCGGATGCCGAGGAGTTCGTCTTCTACGACGGCCCACCCTTCGCCAACGGTCTGCCGCACTACGGTCACCTGCTCACCGGCTACGTCAAGGACCTCGTACCGCGATTCCAGACGATGCGGGGCAAGAAGGTCGAGCGTCGCTTCGGGTGGGATTGCCACGGTCTGCCCGCCGAGCTGGAAGCGGAGAAGCAGCTCGGTATCAAGGACAAGTCCGAGATCGACGAGATGGGCCTGGCGAAGTTCAACGCCTACTGCAAGCAGTCGGTACTGCAGTACACCGACGAGTGGCGGGACTACGTCACCCGGCAGGCGCGGTGGGTCGACTTCGACAACGACTACAAGACCCTCGACGTCGACTTCATGGAGTCGGTCATGTGGGCGTTCAAGACGCTGCACGACAAGGGCCTGATCTACCAGGGATACCGAGTTCTGCCGTACAGCTGGTACGAGCAGACGCCCTTGTCCAATCAGGAGACCCGCCTGGACGACGCGTACAAGATGCGTCAGGATCCCGCGGTCACCGTCACGATGCCGTTGACGGCTCCCGGCTCGCCCCTGGACGGTGCGAACGCGCTGATCTGGACCACCACGCCGTGGACCCTGCCGTCGAACCTGGCGATCGCGGTGCATCCCGAGGTGCAGTACGTGCAGGTGCGAGGCGGCGACGGTGAGCGTTACGTACTTGCCGCGCAGCGACTTTCGCACTATGCGAAGGAACTCGGCGAGGAGCCCGAGGTGCTCTCGGAGCACACCGGCTCCGACATGGTCGGACTGTCCTACACACCGCCGTACGACTTCTTCCTCGGCCACGAGAACGCGCACCGCGTACTCGAGGCCGACTACGTCACCACCGATTCGGGCACCGGAATCGTCCACCTCGCACCGGCTTTCGGTGAAGAGGACATGGACGTCGCCACCGCCAACGGAATCGAGGTGGTGCAACCGCTCGACGCAGGTGGCAAGTTCACCTCGTTGGTTCCGCCGTACGAGGGCCTGATGGTGTTCGACGCCAATCCGGTGATCATCAAGGACCTCAAGGCCTCCGGTCGCCTGCTGCGGCACGAGACCATCGAGCACTCGTACCCCCACAGCTGGCGCAGTGGTCAGCCACTGATCTACATGGCGGTGCCGTCGTGGTTCGTCGCGGTCACCAAATTCCGCGATCGGATGGTCGAGTTGAACCAGGAGATCACCTGGGTTCCCGAGCACATCAAGGACGGCCAGTTCGGCAAGTGGCTCGAAGGTGCACGCGACTGGAACATCAGTCGAAACCGGTACTGGGGCAGCCCGATTCCGGCGTGGACGTCCGACGACCCGGCCTACCCGCGCCTGGACGTGTACGGCAGCCTGGACGAGCTCGAGCGTGACTTCGGCGTGCGTCCGACGGATCTGCATCGTCCGTACATCGATGACCTGACGCGACCCAACCCGGACGATCCGACCGGCAAGTCGACGATGCGCCGCGTCCCCGAGGTGCTGGACTGCTGGTTCGAGTCCGGCTCGATGCCGTATGCGCAGGTGCATTTCCCGTTCGAGAACGAGGAGTGGTTCCAGACACACAACCCGGGCGATTTCATCGTCGAGTACAACGGGCAGACGCGCGGCTGGTTCTACACGCTGCACGTGCTGGCGACCGCGCTCTTCGATCGCCCGGCGTTCAAGACCGTTGCCGCGCACGGCATCGTGCTCGGCGACGACGGTCTGAAGATGAGCAAGTCGAAGGGCAACTACCCGGACGTCAAGGAGGTCTTCGACCGCGACGGCTCCGACGCCATGCGGTGGTTCCTGATGTCCTCACCGATCCTGCGCGGCGGCAACCTCATCGTCACCGAGCAGGGCATCCGCGAGGGCGTCCGCCAGGCGTTGCTGCCGATCTGGAATGCATGGAGTTTCCTGCAGCTCTACGCGTCGACGCCAGGGCAGTGGCGAACCGATTCGCCGCACGTGCTCGATCGCTACGTGTTGGCCAAGCTGTCGGCCACTCGCGACGCGATCACCGATGCGCTCGAGGGCAACGACATCGCCGGTGCCTGCGACGAGCTGCGCACGTTCTGCGATGCGTTGACCAATTGGTATGTGCGACGGTCTCGCTCGCGGTTCTGGAGCGAGGACGCCGACGCGATCGACACCCTGCACACCGTGCTCGAGGTGCTCACTCGCATCGCCGCTCCTCTGTTGCCGCTGATCAGCGAGGTGGTATGGCGCGGATTGACCGGTGGCCGCTCGGTGCACCTGACCGACTGGCCCGAGGCAGGGGACCTGCCGTCGGATCCCGAACTGGTCGAGAGCATGGACGAGGTCCGCACCGTGTGCTCGACGGTTCTGGGCCTGCGCAAGGCGCAGAACCTGCGCGTGCGGTTGCCGCTGCCCGAGGTGACGGTCGCGGCCGCCGATGCGGAGCGGCTGCGTCCGTTCGTCGACATCATCTCCGACGAGGTCAACGTCAAGAAGGTCGACCTGACCGAGGACGTCGCCGTTCACGGAAAGTTCGAGCTCGTCGTCAATGCCCGCGCTGCCGGTCCGCGTATCGGCAAGGACGTCCAGACGGTCATCAAGGCCGTCAAGGCAGGCGATTGGTCCGAGGACGCAGACGGTGTGGTCAGCGCAGCAGGAATCGCGTTGCTGCCGGAGGAGTACACGCGCAAACTCGTTGCCGCCGAACCCGAATCGACGGCGCCGCTGCCCGGAAACGCCGGACTCGTCGTGCTCGATTCCGCCGTCACCGAGGAGCTGGAGGCGGAGGGCTGGGCCAAGGACCGCATCCGCGAACTGCAGGATGCGCGTCGTAATCACGGATTCGACGTCTCGGACCGCATCGACATCGTCATCGAGGTGCCCGAACACCGACAGGCGTGGCTCGACACCCATCGAGATCTGATCGCAGGCGAGGTGCTCGCACTCTCGCTCGTCGACGGACGCGTCGGAGACGACGGCAGCGATCTCGGTGAGGGAGTGCGGGCAGCGATCACCAAGTCGTCATGATCGACGGCGACGTATCGGTCGACGCCGTCCGCGAGCTTCTTTCCGAGGCCCGCGGCGGCGTCGTGCCCATCGTCGCTGCAGGTGACCCGGTTCTGCGGTCCGGGGCTGCGCGGTATTCCGGTCAGCTCGACTCCGAGACGTTCGCGGAGTTGATCGAGGTGATGCGCGCGACCATGCACGACGCGCCCGGTGTCGGTCTGGCCGCACCGCAGATCGGCATCCCGCTGCAGATCGCGGTGATCGAGGATCTGTACGACGTCGGAGCGGATGTGGCCCGGGTACGGGAGCGCACGCCGCTGCCGTTCCGCGTACTGGTCAATCCGCGGTACACCCCGGTCGGGTCGCGGACCGCAGGGTTCTACGAGGGGTGCCTCAGTGTTCCCGGGTATCAGGCCGTCGTGACGCGCGCGGCCGAGGTGCGGCTCGAGTGCACCGACGAGTCGGGCCGCGAGATCGACGAGGTGGTTCGCGGTTGGCCGGCCAGAATCGTGGCCCACGAGACCGATCATCTCCACGGCACCCTGTACATCGACACGGCGCACATGCGATCGCTGACGACGAGCGAGGTGTACGGCGAGCTGTGGTCGGATCCGACTCCCGACCGTGCGGCCCAGGCGCTCGGCTTCACCGTCGATATCGGCTGACGATGTCGAACATCGCCGACGACACTCTGCGGAGTCGCCGATGGGTGCTGCACCTGGACATGGACGCGTTCTTCGCTTCCGCAGAACAGCTGACGCGCCCCACGTTGCGGGGCCGCCCGGTTCTCGTCGGCGGTGCGGGCGGGCGGGGAGTGGTGGCCGGTTGCAGCTACCAGGCCCGCGCGTACGGGGCACGTTCTGCGATGCCGATGCATCAGGCCCGCCGACTCGTCGGGGCCGGGGCCGTGGTGTTGCCGCCGCGGTTCGTTCTCTACTCCGAGCTGAGCCGACGAGCATTCGAGGCACTCCGGGGACCGATGCCCGTCCTCGAACAACTCTCGATCGACGAGGCGTTCGGCGAGCCGCTCGAACTCGCCGGAGCGACGGTGCACGAGGTCGAACAGTTCTGCGCAGGCCTACGAGCGTTGATCCTCGCCGAGACCGGGCTGGTTGCCTCCATCGGTGCCGGATCCGGGAAGCAGATCGCCAAGATCGCGTCGGGACTGGCCAAACCCGACGGCATCACCGTCGTCGCTCCGGGAATCCAGGCCGAGCTGATGGCGGCTCTGCCGGTCCGGAAGTTGTGGGGGATCGGACCGGTGGCAGGCGAACGATTGCGGCGCTTGGGCATCGACACCATCGGCAAGTTCGTGGCCACACCCGAGTCCGAGGTGGCGTCGATTCTCGGGACCACGATGGGGCCGAGCCTGCATCAGCTCGCACGAGGAATCGACAATCGCGTCGTGGCCGAGCGGGCCGAGGCCAAACAGGTCAGCGCCGAGACGACGTTCGCACAGGACCTGATCTCCCTCGCTCAGCTCCGCCCGGCCATCGAGTCCATCGTCGACTCGACGCATCGCCGGTTGCTGAAGGACGGTCGGGGTGCCAGGACGGTGGTGCTCAAACTACGAAAGTCCGACATGAGCATCATCACCCGATCGGCCACGTTGCCGTACGCGACGGTGGACAAGCAGACCATCGTCGCCACGGCGCAGCGACTTGCCGTCGATCCGGTCGACGTCGGTCCGATCAGGCTGGTCGGCGTCGGACTGGCCGGACTGTCGGCCGTGCGACAGGGATCGCTGTTCCCCGAATTGGAGTACGAGCCGGTCGCGGATGCGACGGAGGAGTCGCCCGCCCCGATCGAGGCGGCTGCGGATATCGTCGTAGAGGAAGGCCCCCGGTGGCAGCCGGGTATGGACGTCCGGCATCCCGACTTCGGTCACGGCTGGGTGCAGGGGGCCGGACACTCGGTGGTGACCGTCCGGTTCGAGACCCGAACCAGCGGGCCGGGAATCGCGCGCACCTTCGCCGAATCGGACGAGAACCTGGTCCCTGCCGACGTTCTCGACAGCCTGACGTGAGTTGTGGCGTCGCTGAGGAAACTCTGTGAGGTTTCACAGGTATGCCGATCGCGTTGTGACTCGGGCGTGTCGAGCTGACATAGTGGACCAGGTCCGAGACGACCCCATTCCAGACGACCGACGAGTCACAGAACGATCGAGACGTGACTCAGAGTGAAAAGGACAAGCACTTGAAGCTTCGCAACACCCGACGGACAATGGTTGCCGGCATCGCCATCGCCGCAGCGCTCACCATGACCGCCTGCAGCTCCGAGGGCGGTGACGAGCCGACCACGACGACCACGGCCGTCACCACCTCTACGTCTGCCGCTCCCGACGCCGGTGCGTACCCCCCGGTCCCCACCGTCGAGGAGCTCAACGGCCAGCTCGCGCGCGGGCTCGACCCGAACGTTCCGGTCGAGGAGAAGGCCGCCCTGATCCAGGGTGCCTCCGCCGATCCGGAGCTGATCAACCAGGTCGCCGCCGCAGCGGTCGCCAACAACGCCCAGATCGAGATCACCAGCATCGACGATCTCGGCACCGGAGTCCTCAACGCCGGCATCACCATCACCCTCAACGGGCAGGCCAACCCCGGCACGTTCCAGTTCGTCCCCGAGGACGGCGTCTGGAAGCTGTCGAAGGACAACGCCTGCGGCATCGTGTCGCTCGCGCAGCTGACCAGCCCGGCGTGCCCCGCACCCTGAGTCCTGCCGATCGTCTCTGACCGACACGACGAACTGCCGGTGACATGTCCCCTCGGGGATATGTCACCGGCAGTTTTTGTCGGCCGAGTCGGCCCGATTCACATGCTGGGCGTCACCGATCGAATGCGCTCGACGGCCGCTTCGGCGACCGCGGTGACGGTCTCGGGTTCCAGACCACTCTGATCCGAGACGACGACCTGGACGACGGTCGAGTCGACCACGGCCACCACGACGTCGGAGATCAAGGTGAACCCCTCGCTGCTGGTGGTCAGGCGTATCGAGGCCGATGCATCGCCGACCGACGACTGCTCCCGGCCTGCCAACGCGTAGTCGACGCTCACCCCGTCCGCATCCGTGCCGCTGAACGCCGTACATCCGGCCCACGCCTGCTGAACCGCCGTGAAGGCCTCGGCCGTGCCCGTATCGGGGTAACTTGCCGCATCCTCGTCGATCGACGAGAAGTTCGGTCCCGAGAACCGGGCGACTGCGTTCGACGCCGCTCCGCTCCGCTGCTCCGAGATCGGTGCCAGTACCGCGGCGCACTCGGCCGGGTCGGTACCGGACTTGTCGGGGGAGTCGTACTCGGGAGCCGGGTCGAGTCCTAGATCCTGGACCGGGTCGGGGATCGAGGAGAACCCGTCCGGGAGGTCGCCGAGACCCAACATCGCCGCGGCCAGGACTCCGGAGTCGGTGATGGGGGCACCGAGCAGGGGATCGGGTGCGGCGACGGAGCTGGGTGCGACTGCAGGCGCCGGGGCAGGCTCGTCCGCGCTGCATCCGGCCGCGGCGACGCCGACGAGCGAGAGCGCCGCCAGCAGCTGCGTCGTGGTCCGCGCCGTCATCGGGCACCCCAGGCGATCGAGTCTCCGACGGTCTGACGCAGCACGGTCGTGCTGTCGGGGTCGGTGTACATCTGCTCGCCACCTGCGGTGATCGACCCGCCGACGGGGAGTGGGCGGGTCAGATCGATGTCGAGCGTTCCCGAGCCGGTGAAGGTGTACGTCGCGATGTTCAGCGTGCCGGCGTCGTCGGGCAGGTTCCATGTCGTCGATTCGGGCGTCTGGGTGATCGCGATGTCCAGGGTCGCCCGGTCACCGTCGAGTGCTCGCAGCGTGACCGTGGTGCGCTGATTCAATGTGATGCCGCTCAGCACCTGCTGATCGACGGTCCAGACGGCACCCACTCCCACCTCTGCGTCAGGAAAGTCGACGGAGCGGTACACCGCTGCGTTCAACGACCGTTCGATCGCCGCGCGGGCGGTGTCGAGGGCAGCGTCGGCGGGGGTGATGTGCAGTGCGGTGATCGCTCCCGAGTCGCTGGTCGCCAGCCGTGCCGTCGAGCCCTCGGAGGCGGACAGTGCGTCGGTCAGTCCTTCGTCGGGCGACGTCGCAGCTCCGATGGTCAGCTCGACCGAGCGCGTTGCGCCGGTCGCGGCGTCGTCGTCCGGCACGGTATCGGACGTCGACGCGGACAGGGGAACGGTCAGTTCGGGACTGGAGAAGTCCTGCGGTGCATCGTTGTTGATCTGCTGCGAGACGGTGGAGGTGGTGGTGAGGTCCACGTTCTGCTCGTCCGAGTCGGAGGTGGCGAGGGCCAGCACGCGCCGCGGCTCGGCACCGGGGTCGACGACCGTGGTCGTCGTCGGTGTCACGGCGATCGTCACCTCGTTCGAGGACGCGGCCTGTTCGGGAGCGGGATCGGTGTCGGTGCTCGAACATCCGGCGACGAGCGCCACTGCACAGCAGGCAGCGAGAAAACCGGAACGGACGGTGCCGGAGCGGACGGTGCGGATACGATCGGTCGACTTCACGGGCACCAGGCTACTGACACCGCTCGTAGTGACGGGTGGTGCGCGGCACGGATGAGGACCCGCCGCCGTCCATACGCCATGATGGACAGGTGAGTGAAGACCGCGCCGACGATCCGCCAGCCGAGACGAGTAGTGTTCCGGCACCGAACGAGACCGCGGACTCCCAGGTGACCGATACCGACAAAGCAGTGAATCGACTTCCGAAGCCGCTCAGGACACGGTTGCTGGTCGCGATCGCAGCCGTGATTCTGCTGTTCGACCTCGTGACCAAGATCGTGGTGGTGCACTACGTCAAGCCCGGCAACCCGATTTCGATCGTCGGAGACGTCGTGACGTTGCGCCTGGTGCGTAATCCCGGTGCGGCGTTCTCGATGGCCACCGGGATGACCTGGTTGCTCACGGTCGTGGCCGTCGCTGTCGTCATCGGGGTGATCAAGATCGGCCGGACGCTGCGATCGCCGTGGTGGGCACTGGGATTGGGTCTGGTTCTCGGGGGTGCCCTCGGCAACCTGATCGACCGTTTCTTCCGTGCACCGGGGCCGTTCCAGGGTCACGTCGTCGACTTCGTGTCGGTGGGCTGGTGGCCGGTGTTCAACGTCGCCGACTCGTCCATCGTCTGTGGTGCGATCCTGCTCGTCGTGCTGAGCCTGTTCGGCTTCGAGCCGAACGGTGAACGGGTGACCAAGTCGAAGTCCGACGTCGCAGGCGAGGCCGACAAGTGAGGGAATCGCGCTCGATGCCGGTGCCCGACGGTCTGGACGGAATGCGGGTGGACGCCGGTCTCGCTCGGCTGCTCGGGCTCTCGCGTACCGTTGCCGCGACCTTGGCCGAGGAAGGCTCTGTTCTGGTCGATCACGGTACCGTCGGCAAGTCCGACCGGCTGGCCGCTGGTTCGTGGCTCGAAGTGACGCTGCCCGAGCCGGCCCGCGAGTTGACGATCGAGGCGGAGCCGGTCGAGGGGATGGAAATCCTCTACGCCGACGACGACATCGTGGCCGTGGACAAGCCCGTCGGGGTCGCCGCGCATGCCAGTGTCGGCTGGACCGGCCCCACCGTCATCGGTGGACTCGCGGCCGCCGGTTTCCGAATTTCGACCTCCGGTGCGCACGAGCGGCAGGGCATCGTCCATCGCCTCGACGTCGGCACGTCCGGAGTCATGGTGGTCGCCACGTCCGAGCGGGCGTACACCGTGCTCAAGCGGGCGTTCAAGGCGCGCACCATCGACAAGCGTTACCACGCACTGGTGCAGGGCCATCCGGATCCGAGCAGTGGAACGATCGATGCTCCGATCGGTCGACACGGCAGCAACGACTGGAAGTTCGCCGTGCGTGCCGACGGCAAGCCCAGCGTCACCCACTACGACACGGTCGAGGCTTTCCAGGCCGCGAGCCTGCTGGACGTGCACTTGGAAACCGGTCGCACGCACCAGATTCGGGTGCACTTCTCGGCTCTGCGACATCCGTGCTGCGGCGATCTGACCTATGGTGCCGATCCGCGGCTGGCCGAACGGTTGGGCCTGGAGCGGCAGTGGCTGCACGCACGGTCGCTCGGCTTCGCGCATCCGTCCGACGGCCGCTGGGTGGAAATCGAGAGCAAGTATCCGGCCGACCTCGAGCACGCACTCGAGGTGCTTCGGAAGGCGTGATGCGCACCAGCGGAGTCTCCGGTGTGCTCGGCGGCGTCGTTGCCGCTGCGCTCGTGGTCGGATCGCTCGCCGTGGTCGGGCACCTCAATCCGGTACGACAGCTGAGCGTGAGCACCGACCGGCTCGGCCCGGACAGCGGCGAGCAGGTGACCGACTATCTGGCCCGCGCCGAGGCGAGCCTGCGTAGCGACAACACCGAACCTCGATGGGGCTCGGTGTCGTTCGATCGCGAACTCACCGCCGAACAGGCCTACGCCGTCGCCGACGGGATTCGTATCTCGCAGGTGGTCCTGCGTGTTCCGCTCGATCGCGTGCAGACTCCGATACTCACCGTGGGCGTGCCGGGCAGCGAACGCTCGGTACTGAATTCGACCGCGCGCGCAGCGAGCCAGGCGACCGAATCGTTCGGGGCGGGGGATCGGCAGGCGCAGATCGCCGCAGTGTCGCAGCGACGTCTCCTCGACGGGTGTGCGTGTGTGGTGACGGTGGTGGTGCGTGGGACCCCTGCCGAGTTGACCGAGCTGGCCGGCCGCGCCGATGTGCGAGCGGTGCAGGCGCTTCCGCCGGATGCGGTGTCCGGCAAGTTCGCGGTCGAGCCACTTCTGCCGGAGTACGTCGACGTCGTCGCGCCGTTGCCGGACGACGGTCCCGTGCCGGCAGAGTGAGAACATCTTTCGTCGCATCCGTCACACCTGTCACGTCCTCCCAGGACACACCGGCGGCCTGAAAATTCTGTCGGATTCACCGCCTAGAGTGGGTGCATTCGCGGCTCGTATTTTCGAAAACGCACGACCTTCAGGAGAGAACCTTCGTGGCCGATTCGTTCGTTCATCTGCACAACCACACCGAATATTCGATGCTCGACGGTGCCGCCAAGATCGGGGCGATGTTCGCCGAGGCGGCACGGTTGGAGATGACGGCGGTCGGCATGACCGACCACGGCAACATGTACGGGGCCAGCGAGTTCTACAACGAGGCCAAGAAGGCAGGCATCAAGCCGATCATCGGCATCGAGGCCTACATCGCCCCCGAGTCGCGGTTCAACAAGAAGCGCGTGCTCTGGGGTGACCGCAGTCAGAAGTCCGACGACGTCTCCGGTAGCGGTGCCTACACGCACATGACGATGGTCGCCGAGAACGCCACCGGGGTCCGCAACCTGTTCAAGCTGTCCTCGCTCGCCTCCATCGAGGGCCAGCTGGGCAAGTGGGCCCGAATGGACGAGGAGATCATCGCCTCGCACGCCGAGGGCATCATCGCCACCACGGGCTGCCCGTCGGGGGAGGTGCAGACTCGGCTCCGACTCGGCCAGGAGCGCGAGGCGCTCGAGGCCGCAGCCAAGTGGCGCGAGATCTGGGGCCCGGAGAACTTCTTTCTCGAACTGATGGATCACGGCCTGTCCATCGAGCGACGCGTCCGCGAAGGTCTGCTCGACATCGGCAAGAAGCTCTCGATCCCACCGCTGGCCACCAACGACTGCCACTACGTCACCAAGGACGCCGCCGAGAACCACGAGGCGCTGCTGTGCATCCAGACCGGTAAGACGCTCAGCGATCCCACTCGCTTCAAGTTCGACGGCGACGGCTACTACCTCAAGTCCGCCGCCGAGATGCGCGAGCTCTGGGACGATCAGGTGCCCGGTGCCTGCGACAGCACGCTGCTCATCGCCGAGCGAGTGCAGCCCTACGACGAGGTGTGGGCGCACCGCGACCGGATGCCGATCTTCCCCGTGCCCGAGGGCCACACCCAGGGCACCTGGCTGCGCCACGAGGTCATGACCGGGCTCGAGCGTCGATTCCCCGACGGACCGGCCGAGGACTACCTCGCGCGCGCGGAGTACGAGATCAAGGTCATTCTCGAGATGGGCTTCCCGGCCTACTTCCTGGTGGTCGGCGACCTGATCAACCACGCCAAGGCCGTCGGCATCCGCGTCGGGCCCGGCCGAGGATCCGCTGCCGGATCGTTGGTCGCGTACGCCATGGGCATCACCAACATCGACCCACTCCCGCACGGTCTGCTGTTCGAGCGATTCCTCAACCCCGAGCGCGTGTCGATGCCCGATATCGATATCGACTTCGACGATCGTCGCCGCGGTGAGATGGTCCGCTACGCCACCGAGAAGTGGGGCAGCGATCGAGTGGCCCAGGTGATCACGTTCGGCACCATCAAGACCAAGGCCGCCATCAAGGACTCCGCACGAGTGCAGTTCGGCCAGCCCGGCTTCGGAATCGCCGATCAGATCACCAAGGCGCTGCCGCCGCCCATCATGGCCAAGGACATCTCGGTGGCCGGCATCACCGACCCGGCGCACGAGCGGTACAAGGAAGCCGTCGAGGTTCGAGCGCTGATCGACTCCAATCCCGACGTCGCGACCATCTACAAGACGGCCAAGGGACTCGAAGGCCTGATTCGCAACGCAGGCGTGCACGCCTGCGCGGTCATCATGTCCTCCGAGCCGCTCACCGATGCCATCCCGGTGTGGAAGCGCGCGCAGGACGGCGCGATCATCACCGGCTGGGACTACCCGTCGTGCGAGGCCATCGGCCTGCTCAAGATGGACTTCCTGGGTCTGCGCAACCTCACCGTCATCGGTGACGCCATCGACAACATCAAGGCCAACCGCGGCATCGACATCGATCTCGACGCTCTCCCACTCGACGACCCGGCGACCTTCGACCTGCTCTCTCGCGGAGACACTCTCGGCGTCTTCCAGCTCGACGGCAGTGCCATGCGTGATCTGCTCCGCCGTATGCAGCCCACCGGCTTCGAGGACATCGTCGCCGTCCTGGCCCTCTACCGGCCGGGTCCGATGGGCATGAACTCGCACAACGATTACGCCGACCGCAAGAACGGTAGGCAAGAGGTCAAGCCGATTCACCCGGAGCTCGAAGAGCCCCTCAAGGTGATTCTCGGCGAGACGTACGGCCTGGTGGTCTACCAGGAGCAGATCATGCAGCTCGCGCAGAAGGTGGCCGGCTACACGCTCGGCCAGGCCGACCTGCTCCGTCGTGCCATGGGCAAGAAGAAGCTCTCCGAGCTGGAGAAGGCCTACGCCGGGTTCCGGCAGGGCATGTTGGACAACGACTTCTCCGAGGCGGCCATCAAGGCGCTGTGGGACACCGTGCTGCCCTTCGCGGGCTACGCGTTCAACAAGTCTCACTCCGCGGGCTACGGCCTGGTGTCGTACTGGACGGCATACCTCAAGGCGAACTACCCGGCCGAGTACATGGCAGGCCTGCTCACCAGCGTCGGCGACGACAAGGACAAGGCCGCGATCTACCTCGCCGACTGTCGCAAGCTCGGTATCACGGTGCTGCCACCGGATGTCAACGAGTCCGAACTGAACTTCGCGTCGGTGGGCAAGGACATTCGGTTCGGTCTCGGCGCTGTCCGCAACGTCGGTACCAATGTGGTCGCGTCGATCATCAGGGCGCGATCGGAGAAGTCGAAGTACACCGACTTCTCCGACTACCTCGGCAAGATCGACGCGATCGCGTGCAGCAAGAAGGTCACCGAATCCCTCATCAAGGCAGGTGCTTTCGACTCGCTCGATCATCCGCGCAAGGGTCTGATGCTCATCCACGCCGATGCGATCGACGCGGTGATGGGCACCAAGAAGGCCGAGGCGATCGGTCAGTTCGATCTGTTCGGCGGCGAGGATGCCGACGAGTCCATCTCCGCAGTGTTCAACGTTCGGGTGCCGGACGAGGAGTGGGAATCCAAGCACCGGCTCGCCCTCGAACGCGAGATGCTCGGCCTCTACGTCTCGGGTCACCCGCTTCTGGGCGTCGAGCACATGCTGGCCGCGAAGTCCGACTGCAACATCCCCACCATCCTCGAGGGTGACATCAAGGACGGCACTCAGGTCACCGTCGGCGGCATTCTCGCCTCGGTGAATCGTCGGATCAACAAGAACGGTTTGACGTGGGCGTCGGCTCAGCTCGAGGACCTGGCCGGTGGTATCGAGGTGCTGTTCTTCCCGCAGGCGTACTCGGTGTTCGGTGCCGACGTCACCGAGGATTCGGTGGTACTGGTCAAGGGTCGGGTCTCGGTGCGTGACGACCGGGTGTCCTTGATCGCGAACGACCTTGCGGTGCCGGATCTTTCGGCCATCGGCATCGACAAGCCGCTTGCGGTGAGTCTACCGACGCGGCTGTGCACCGCCGACAAGGTCGGCGCGCTCAAGCGGGTGTTGATCAGTCACCCGGGGACCTCGGACGTTCATCTGCGGTTGGTCAGTGGCGACAAGATCACCACGATGAAACTCGATGACAGTCTGAGGGTGACGCCGACCTCGGCGCTGATGGGAGACCTGAAGGCGCTACTGGGGCCGGGCTGCCTGACGGGCTGACGCCGGGCCGGTCGAACCGAGCTCGGTCAGGCGCAGCGTCCACCACGCGACGACGGCAACCGCTGCGCCTGCCAGCACTGCTGCCTGCAGGGAGCCGGCAATGACGAGGGTCGCGGCGAACACGAGAAATCCGAGTGCGAGGGCTTCGAGCTTGTACACGGGCCACGCGATGCCTGCGACGTCAGCGGTGCGCAGCGCGGGAGCGGGTCGACGGCTCACCTGGGTGCTCGTGTAGGTCATCGCGTTCTCCTCTGGTAACCCCGGCAGGTTCGGGTGTCCGCTGCAGGAAGTTCAGACTATACCCAACAAAAGATTCGGTCCACCGAACTTGACCCTCGGGCCTGGCAATGTGATCGATCTCGTGGCGTCACGCCCGCGAGAGGTGTTCACTCGAAGTCATGCCATTGACAGGAGAATACGAACCGAGTTCATCCGACTGGGCCCGCGAGCAGGCCGAGCTGTACGAGAACTCCGGCGGAACCGAAGGCACGATGATGAACGGCATGCCGGTGGTGCTGTTGACCACCAAGGGCAACAAGAGCGGCAAGCTGCGCAAGTCGCCGTTGATGAAGGTCGAACACGACGGCGAGTACGCCATCGTCGCCTCGCTCGGCGGAGCACCGAAGCACCCGGTCTGGTACCACAACGTCAAGGCCGAGCCGCTCGTCGAGCTGCAGGACGGTCCGGACAAGCACGACTACATCGCACGCGAAGTGACCGGCGACGAGAAGGCCGTGTGGTGGGAACGTTCGGTTGCCGCGTACCCCGACTACGCGGAGTATCAGAAGAAGACCGACCGCGAGATACCTGTTCTCGTACTCTCACGCGCCTGAAACGGCGTCGCCGGCGTTCCGGAGTCGAGCCTGCGGAACGACCCGGTGTCCAGCGTGGAACGGTCCCGGATGGGCAACCGTTCGACGCTGGTGGCAGCATGTCCTGGTGTCTTCATCCCCTGAACTCGCCTCCCAGCACTCATCGTCGGTAGCCGTCACCGCTGCCGACATCGATGCCGCTGCCGTGCGAATTTCTTCGGTGGTGGCGGCGACGCCCCTGCAGCTGTGCGAGCGACTGTCTGCGGAGACGGGCGCGAAGGTCTACCTCAAGCGCGAGGACCTGCAGATCGTGCGGTCGTACAAGATTCGCGGCGCATACAACCTGATGGATCAGCTGACGGACGCCGAGCGCTCCGTGGGCGTGGTGACGGCGAGTGCAGGCAACCATGCTCAGGGCGTCGCGTTCGCGTGCCGGACGATGCAGGTGCGGGGGCGGATCTACGTCCCGGCCAACACCCCCAAGCAGAAGCGTGACCGAATCCGGGTGCACGGCGGCGAGTTCGTCGATCTCATCGTCATCGGGGACACGTTCGACGCTGCTGCCGCAGCGGCGGCCGAGGACGTCGCTCGTACCGGTGCCACGATGGTGCCGCCGTTCGACGATCCCCGTACCGTGGCCGGCCAAGGCACCATCGCCGCCGAAATAGTCGACCAGCTCGGCAGCGCGCCGGACGTCGTCGTGATGCCCGTCGGCGGCGGCGGATGCATCGCGGGCATCTCGAGCTACCTGCGCGAGCGAGCACCGCAGACCTCACTGGTGGGCGTCGAGCCGTCCGGAGCCGCGTCGATGACCGCCGCACTGATCGCCGGTGGCCCGGTGACGCTCTCCGACATCGATCCGTTCGTCGACGGAGCTGCCGTCCGCCGCATCGGAGACGTGCCGTACGCCGCGCTGCGGTCGCTGGGCGCGAGCGTGGTCTCGCACGCGTCGTTGCCGCTGCTCACCGCGCCGGTGTTCGACAGTGCAGGCCCCGGTGCGTTCCTGATCACGCAGATCGACGAGGGCGCGATCTGCACTGCGATGCTGGCGCTGTACCAGAACGAGGGCGTCATCGCCGAGCCCGCGGGTGCACTCGCGGTGGCTGCGCTCGAACACCTCGACATCGCCCCCGGCAGTACCGTCGTGTGCCTGGTCTCGGGTGGAAACAACGACGTCTCCCGATACGGCGAGATCCTCGAGCGCTCTCTGGTGCATTTGGGGCTCAAGCACTACTTCCTGGTGGATTTTCCGCAGGAACCCGGAGCGCTTCGCCGATTCCTCGACGAGGTACTCGGCCCCGAGGACGACATCACGCTGTTCGAGTACGTCAAGCGAAACAACCGGGAGACCGGTGCCGCACTGGTCGGCATCGAACTCGGGTTCGCGAGCGGATTGGGCCCGCTTCTGGAACGCATGCGGGATTCGCACCTGCACGTCGAGCAGCTGGAGCCGGGTTCCCCGGTGTACCGCTATCTGACCTGAGTCGGCACACCGAACGTACCCGCGCGAAGTCACCGGCCGAGAAGGCGATCGACCACCCGTCGATGCAGGTCGGGGTCCACTCCCGGAAGATCGAGGAGGGCACCGAGGTAGATCCCGTCGCCGACGAGTCTGATGATCTCGGCCTGGACCGGATCGTCGATCTCGGTGCGCAGACCCTCGTCCCACAACCGCATCATCTCGGTGACGGCGTCCTGCACCTCGCCGGAATTGCCGTCGACGCTGCGTAACGCGGCCAGGGTCGATCGATACAGTGCAATCTCCTTCTCGGAGATGGAGTCGGGCGGTTGCAGATACCACTCGGCCACCGAGGTTCCGCCTGCTGCGGCGTCGGCGCGCTGCTGGTCGGCCTGGGCACCGAGTCGTCGCACCATGGCGGCGATCAGCGCGTCCTTGGTCTTGAAGTGATAGAGCAGACCGCCCTTGGAGACGCCTGCGGCGGCGGCGACGCTGTCGAGGGTCACCTTGGTCATGCCGTGTTCGATCAGCATCGATTCGAGTGCGTCGAGTATTCGGTCGCGGGTGTCCGATGACATGAAAGTCACTTTACCGGCTGGACGGTTCGCGGTACTCTCGATCACTGTACCGGCTGGACGGTTGGTGCTCGCAGGCGTTTCGGACCCGGCCATCGCCGGCGCACCGAGCGCAGAACGTAGGAGATGTAGTGAGTGACATGCGCACCGGATCGGTGCACGAGGTAGCCGGGGGATCCGAGCACCGGGCGACCCCTCGGGACTGGCTCGGTTTGGTGGTGCTGGCGTTCGCGGTGCTGCTCATCGCTGTCGATGGCACCGTCCTCGATCTGGCACTGCCGTTCATCAGTTCGGACTTGGCACCGACCAGCAACCAGCTGCTGTGGATCATCGACGTCTACTCGTTCGTCCTGGCCGGCCTGCTCATCACCATGGGCACGCTCGGCGATCGCATCGGCCGTCGCCGACTGCTGCTGATCGGAGCAGCGGGCTTCGGCATCGCCTCGCTCGTCGCCGCTGTGTCGACCAGCGCCGAGATGCTCATCGCCGCGCGGGTGTTGCAAGGTATTTCCGGCGCGACCTTGATGCCCGCGACGCTCGGCCTGATCAGGACCATCTTCCTGAACCCGCGTCAGCGTGTCGCCGCCATCGGCGTGTGGGGCGCGATGGCGGGTGGCGGTGCTGCGGCCGGTCCACTCGTGGGCGGTTGGCTGCTCGAGCACTTCTGGTGGGGCTCGGTGTTTCTCATCAACATTCCCGTGATGATCGTGCTGATCGCGCTCGGGCCACTGGTGATTCCCGAGTCCAAGGATCCGAATCCGGGCCGCTTCGACCTCACGAGTTCGGCGCTGTCGATGCTCGCCATCGTGCCCGTGGTGTTCGCGGTGAAAGAAACCGCAGCGCACGGATTCGACGTGGTGTACCTGCTCTCCGCCGTGATCGGTGTGATCGCCGGCTTCGTGTTCGTCCGCCGGCAGCGGACCCTCGCCGCGCCGATGATCGACCTGAGGCTGTTCGCGAACCGGGCGTTCTCGACGGGCGTCGCCACGAACTTCCTGTCGGTGTTCGCCCTCGCCGGGGTGCTGTTCTTCGGCTCGCAGTACCTGCAGCTCGTACTCGGCAACAGCCCGCTCGAAGCCGGATTGCTGCTGCTACCGGGCACGGCGGCCAGTATCGTCACCTCACTGCTGGTTGCGGTGCTGGTTCGATACTTCAGCGCGGGAACGGTTCTCGGCGTCGCGATGTTCGTGGCCGCCGCGGGCGCAGGCCTCCTGGTCGGCCTCGCAACCGACAGCGGCCCGGCGTTGTTCATCGCCGGATTCGTCCTCGTCGGAGCGGGAGTCGGTGTCGCGCTGACGCTGACCTCCGAGTTGGTCGTCAGCTCCGTCGAACCCGAACGAGCGGGAGCTGCCTCGGCGGTGTCGGAGACCGCGTACGAGCTGGGTATCGCGCTGGGTGTCGCCGTGCTCGGCACCGTCGTGATGGCCATCTTCCGTCGCGGAATCGACGTCACCCAGCTGACCCCCGAGCTCGGAGCCAAGGCAGGCGAGACACTCGGCGGAGCGGATGCGGTGGCTCGTGAGTTGCCGGACTCGGTGGCGACGGTTCTGCTCGATTCCGCACATGCTGCGTTCGTATCGGGCATGCATGTCGCGGCCGTCGCCACCGCGGTGGTGCTGGCGATCACCGCCGTGTTCGTCCTGGTCAATCTACGCAGGCGTCAGGACTCCAGCACGACGACGGAGTGACCAGGAACCGTGGTGGCGGAGCCGGTCCGGTCCGAGGTCGTCGGCTCCCACTCGAGCAGGGCGGAGCCGCCGACCGGCACCGCCACCGCGGATTCGGACAGGTTGCACACCACGCTGATGCGGCCTCGGCGAACGACGATCCACTTCGCGTCCTCGTCGTACTCCACCTTCACGTGGTCGAGCCACGGATCGGTCAATTCGGTCCGGTCACGGCGCAGCCGCAACAGATCGCGGTAGACGGCCAACAGTCGCGCATGATCGCCGTCGCCCAGCTCCGCCCAGTTCAGCTTCGATCGCGTGAACGTCTCGGGATCCTGCGGATCCGGGATGTCGCTCTTGTCCCAACCGTGCTCGGCGAACTCCGCTTTGCGCCCCTCTGCGGTGGCCTTGCCCAGCTCGGGCTCGGGGTGCGAGGTGAAGAACTGGAACGGCGTCGACGCTCCCCATTCTTCGCCCATGAACAGCATCGGAGTGTAGGGCGAGGTCAGCACCAGGGCGGCCTTGATCGCGAGCTGGCCGGGGGAGAGGTAGAAGCCCGGTCGATCGCCGATCGCACGGTTGCCCACCTGGTCGTGCGTGGTCGTGTAGGTCACCAGGGAGCTGGCCGGGATTCGTCGGGTGTCCAGCGGGCGACCGTGGATACGGCCGCGGAAACTCGAGTACGTTCCGGCGTGAAAGAAGCCCTGCCGCAGCGTGTTCGCAAGCCCCTGCAGCGAACCGAAATCGCCGTAGTAGCCCTGCCGCTCACCGGAGACCGCGGCATGGATCGCATGGTGGATGTCGTCGTCCCACTGGGCGTCGAGTCCGTAACCGCCGCCCGACCGAGCGGTGATCAGCATCGGATCGTTGAGATCGCTCTCGGCGATCAGGGTCAGTGGCCGACCCAGATGTGCCGAGAGACTTCGGGTTTCGATCGACAGCTGTTCGAGCAGGTGCACCGCAGTGTGGTCGACGATCGCGTGTACTGCGTCGAGTCGCAGCGCGTCGATGTGGAACTCGGAGAACCACCGCAGCGCGTTGTCGAGGGCGTAGCGTCGCACCTCGCCCGAGTCGGCCTCGGCGTAGTTGATCGCCTGGCCCCAACTGTTGGCACCCTCGGTCATGTACGGGCCGAAGCGGTCCAGGTAGTTGCCGGACGGGCCGAGGTGGTTGTAGACCACGTCGAGAACGACGCCGATGCCGCGGCCATGGCAGGCATCGACCAAGCGCTGCAAGCCTTCCGGGCCGCCGTACGTCTCGTGCACGGTGTACCAGAGCACACCGTCGTAGCCCCAGTTGTGCACGCCGTTGAACCCGTTGACCGGCATGATCTCGACGAATGTCACGCCGAGGTCGACCAGATGATCGAGCTTGGTGATGGCCGCGTCGAACGTGCCCTCGTCGGTGAACGTGCCGATGTGCAGCTCGTAGATCGACGAGCCGGGCAGTTGCCGTCCGGTCCAGGCGGCGTCGGTCCACAGCGTCGGATCGACCTGGAAGACCTGGGACAGCTCGTGTACGCCGTCGGGCTGCCGAGGCGACCGCGGATCCGGGAGCGCCTTGTCTGCGTCGTCGAGCAGGAAGCCGTAACGACTCGTCGGGCTGCAGTCGACATCCGCGTGCCACCACCCGTTCGAGGAGCGCTGCATCGGATGCACCGTGTCGTCGAGCTGGAGGCGGACGGTCTCGGGGGTCGGTGCCCAGACCTGGAACCGACGAGTCGCTGCCGGTGATGTCACTGCTGTCGATGTCGCTGCTGTCGATGTCACTGTGTCACCGCTTCTTCGTTGTCGCGCACCAGGAGTGCGACCGGGAGTGAGGCGAACATCTCGGCGACCGACACGGTGCCGGTGTGTTCGACGTCGGTAATCCGATCGCGCCAGCGGCCGTCGGGCAGGGACACGGTTGTCTCACCCCAACCCTGCTCGGAGACGCCGAGTGAGAGTCTGGTGGCCAGTGCGATCACGTCGGCGTTGCCGGCCAGTGGGCCACGCGCGAATCCGACGAGGTGCTCGGCTGCGGATCCGTTCGCGACGATGGGGGTGTAGGTTCCGCCGACGAAACTTTCGGGTCGCTCGCGTCGCACGTGCAGTGCGGAGCGAACGACGGCGAGCTTGGCAGCACCCGTATCGACCGAGAGTGCAGCGGAGTTCGACGCGGCGAG
Organism: Rhodococcus sp. 14-2483-1-2; assembly: GCF_002259405.1. Classification (GTDB taxonomy): domain Bacteria; phylum Actinomycetota; class Actinomycetes; order Mycobacteriales; family Mycobacteriaceae; genus Rhodococcoides. The sequence continues at coordinate 449,790 of NZ_NPFW01000021.1, forward strand.
CATCGATCGACGGACCGAGTAGTCGACGGGCCGTCTGTTGTCGGGGTCGACGAGCGAGTCCTCCCACAACTCGGTGCCCTGGTACACATCGGGGATACCGGGCCCGGCCAGGTTCAGCAGTTTCTGACCCAGTGCGCCGGAATGGCCGTGCGGAGCGAGCTTCTCGACGAGCATCGACATCGAACGCGCGACGGCACCGTCGAAGATCGCGTCGAGCCAGCTGTGTACCGCGGACTCGAATTCCTCGTCCGGGTCGGTCCACGTCGTGCGAAGGGCTGCCTCGCGGATCGCCTTCTCCGCGTATGCGTGGACGCGTTCACGCAACGAGGAGGTGACCACGCCGTCCGTCGGCCAGACTCCGAACAGGTTCTGCCACAGGAACATTCCAGTGGTGCCGTCTGGACTCGGGGCCAGTTCTTCCCAGTCGGTGATGCATCGGGCCCACAGTTCGGGAGTCTGCGACAGCACGCCGATGCGCGCTCGCACATCCTCGCCTCGCTTGGTGTCGTGAGTCGACAGCGTGGTCATCGCAGCAGGCCAACGCTTCGCGCGGTCCGCATTGGTGAGATGGAAGAACTCTGTGCTGCAACCGAATCGGCTGGGATCGCCGCCGACCTCCTGCAGCGAGATGAGCCGGTTGGCGCGATAGAACAAGCAGTCCTCGACGCCCTTGGCGGTGACGGCACCGCACACCTGATCGAATCGCACCGGCGATTCGGCACCGCCGATGAGAGCTGTCGTCAACGCACCGAGGCCGGCTGCCAGTTCGGGCTGCTCCTCGCCGATCTCCGCGATCACGCCGGGCAGGACGCGGGCGAGCGGCGCGTAGTCGGTCCTGTACACGGGAACGGCCGCGACGACGGCGACGATCGCGTCGATGACGGACTCGAGATCGACGCTCGTGCCGGACTCGCGCACGACGGCCCGCGCCAGGCGTCGTACCTCCGGGGACAGATCCCCGCGGGCGACACCGGTCTTGAGGTCGAGTTCCGTCTCGTGCAGCGTCTCGCTGTCGTAGGCGATGCCCGAGCGCACCTGGGACAACGCGGTGAGCGCGTGCACGCCCTCGGGGTCGACGAACACTCCGCCGACTGCGGCCAGGGCGTCGTATCCGGTCGTGCCGTCGACGGGGAGCGACTCGTCCAACGGTTCGCCGTCGGCGAGAATCTTCTCGATGACCAGCCACCGATCGGGGCCGAGAAGTCCGCGTAGTTCGGTGAGGTAGCCGGCGGGGTCGGCCAGACCATCGGGATGGTCGACGCGAAGTCCGTCGATCAGACCGTCCTCGATCCAACTGGCCACCTGACGATGGGAGTCGGTGAAGACGTCGAGGTCTTCCTGCCGAATTCCCGCGAGGCCGTTGACCGAGAAGAACCGTCGGTACCCGATCAGCCCGTCGGACCAGCTCACCAGTCGGTACGACTGACGGTCGTGCACGGCCTGCGCGTCGCCGCTGTCCGTGCCGTCGGCGATGGGGAAGCGGTGCTCGTAGAACGCGAGCAGAGGCTGGTCCTCGGAGCGGTCGACGGTCAGCTCACCGACGTCGCTCGCGCTACCCAGGACGGGGATGGCGATCTTGCCGTCGACGCCGTTGTCGGCTCCGAAGTCGATGTCGAAGTACGTTGCGTACTCGGAGTCGCGACCACGCCGCAGTACGTCCCACCACCATCCGTTCTGCCGCGGATCCTCCACTCCGACGTGGTTGGGCACGATGTCGACGATGATCCCCATGCCCAGTTCGGCAGCACGAGAATGCAACTGCGTGAATGCCTCTCGGCCCCCGAGTGCGGCCGAGACAGTCGAGGTGTCGGTGACATCGTAACCGTGGGTCGAGCCCTCGGTCGCAGTGAGGATGGGCGACAGATAGAGGTGGGTGACGCCGAGGTCGTGTAAATAATCGACCACGTCGGAGGCGTCGGCCAGGGTGAAGGCATCGCCCCGCAGTTGTAACCGGTATGTACTGGTGGGCAGCGGCATATGTCAGGCAGTCTTTCGTAGAACGAGCAAGGAACGAGCGGTGACTTCCACCGGTGTACCCGCTTCGATCGATTTCTCACTTGTCCCGGTTCGCGACGCGGTGTTCAGCGCCACCGTCCACTCCTTGGCGTAGTTTCCGTCCGGGGTCACGAACTCGATGGTCTCGTGATGTGCGTTGAAGCACAACAGGAACGAGTCGTCCACCACGCGCTCGCCGCGCTGGTTCGGTTCCGGGATTCCGTCACCGTTGAGGAACACGGTGAGCGATTTGCCGAATCCGCTGTCCCAGTCCTCCGGAGTCATCTCCTCGCCCGCGGGGGTGAGCCAGGCGATGTCTCGGGCCTGCTCGCCGGTTCGAATGGGACGGCCCTCGAAGAACCGTCGACGCCGGAACACCGGGTGCTCGGCACGCAGCGCGATGGCGTTGCGGGTGAACTCGATCAGTTCGGCGTTCTTCTCGGCCAACGACCAGTCCATCCAGGCCAGTTCGGAGTCCTGGCAGTAGACGTTGTTGTTGCCCTGCTGAGTGCGCGCCATCTCGTCGCCGTGGGCGATCATCGGCGTGCCCTGACTGAGCAGCAACGTCGCCATGATGTTGCGGATCTGGCGGGCACGCAGGTCGAGGATCTCCGGATCGTCCGTCGGGCCCTCGACGCCGCAGTTCCACGAGCGGTTGTGGCTCTCGCCGTCGTTGTTGTCCTCGCCGTTGGCGTCGTTGTGCTTGTCGTTGTAGGACACCAGATCGTTGAGGGTGAACCCGTCGTGCGCGATGACGAAGTTGATGCTGGCACCGGGGCGACGGCCGGTGGCCTCGTACAAATCCGAGGATCCGGTCAGTCTCGACGCGAACTCGCCCAGCGTGGCAGGCTCGCCCCGCCAGTAGTCGCGCACGGTGTCGCGGTATTTGCCGTTCCATTCCGTCCACAGGCCGGGGAAGTTGCCGACCTGGTAGCCGCCTTCGCCGATGTCCCAGGGCTCGGCGATCAGTTTCACCTGGCTGACGACCGGATCCTGTTGCACCAGATCGAAGAACGCGCTCAGGCGATCGACGTCGTGCAGTTCGCGAGCCAGGGTGGACGCGAGGTCGAAGCGGAATCCGTCGACGTGCATCTCGGTGACCCAGTAGCGCAGTGAGTCCATGATGAGCTGCAGCGTGTGCGGGTGTCGCGCGTTGAGGCTGTTGCCGGTACCGGTGTAATCCATGTAGTGCTCAAGGTCGCCGTCGACGAGCCGGTAGTACGCGGCGTTGTCGATGCCGCGGAAGCTGATGGTCGGGCCCATGTGGTTGCCCTCGGCGGTGTGGTTGTAGACCACGTCGAGGATCACCTCGATGCCGGCGGCGTGGAACGAACGAACCATGGCCTTGAACTCGGTGACCGCGGCACCGGGGGACTTGTGTGAGGAGTACTCGGCGTGCGGGGCCAGGAAGCCGAATGTGTTGTAGCCCCAGTAGTTTCGCAGTCCCTTGTCCAGCAGAACCTGATCTTGCATGAACTGGTGCACCGGCATCAGCTCGATGGCCGTGACACCGAGGTGGTTGAGGTGGTCGATGATCACCGGATGCGCCAGGCCTGCGTAGGTGCCGCGCTCGGTTTCGGGGATGTCGGGATGGTTGATCGTCATGCCCTTGACGTGGGCCTCGTAGATCACCGTCTCGTGATACGGGCGCTTGGGGGCGCGATCGGCCTGCCAGTCGAAGAAGGGGTTGATCACGACGGTGGTCATCGTGTGCCCGAGCGAATCGTGCTGGGGGAAGTCGTTGTTCGGCACGTCGTCGTGCGCGATGGGAGCGTCCTCGATGATCTCGTCGTCGGGATCGGCGAGATCGGTGGCGTCCTCGAACGGGGCCTCGGCGTCGAGTGAATCCGCGGATTCCTCGTCGATCCGTACCTCGGCCTCGGGTTCGGGAGCCGGCGCGTCCATGTTGTACGAGAACAGCGATCGGTCGCCGTCGAACGATCCCTCGAACGCCTTGCCGTACGGATCGACGAGCAGCTTGCTCGGGTCACAGCGGTGCCCGGCTGCCGGATCCCATGGGCCGTGGACGCGGTAGCCGTAGCGCTGACCCGGTTCCACCGTGGGCAGATACGCGTGCCAGACGTAGCCGTCGGACTCCTCGAAGCGGATGCGGGTCTCGGTTCCGTCGTCGGCGATCAGGCACAGATCCACGGCCTCCGCGGCCTCGGAGAACAGTGCGAAATTGGTTCCTGCTCCGTCGTAGGTCGCGCCGAGCGGATAAGCGGATCCCGGCCATACTGCGATGGCAGGCGTGTCGTCGGAGGCTTCGTGCAGCATGGATCAACCCTACTGTGGCGGGTGGGCCCGGGCTTACCGAGCGCGACCCGCTCCGGTCACGGTCCGGCCCACCAGCCGGTGGCCGATCCGATCTGTCGGCCCAGCTCGGTGGTGAGAGTTCGCACGTAGGTCGCGGTGAGATGGTGTTCGTCACGGTAGATCAGAACGTTGCCCTGCTCGACGCGGCACACGGTGTCGTCGCACACGGCATCGGACAGGTCGAGAGCAGAGAACCCGGGCAGCTGGAACGAGGAGGCAAGGGCCGGGTTGACGGGGTCCAACGCCTCGTCCCTCGGGATACCGCACGAGGCGGCCGTGCCGCCGTCGGCGAGGCAGTCGATAGCCCGATACGCAAGCCACGGGGTGTCCCTGACACCCAGTATTCCCACTCCGTCGCCGATCAGTTGCTGCCATACCGAGGCGTACCAGTTGGGGGTGTAGTCGCCGGGAACGTCCTCTCGGGGGCGGGTGGCGGTGGTGAACACGTAGTCCGGCTGCATCGCGGCCACGTCGGCGAGCACGGTCTGCGTCCAATCCAGGCAGTCGGGGTACTCGTTGGGGCCGAGCATCGGCATCGTGTCCGTGCTCAACGGACAGCCCATCTTGAGAAACGTGACGACCTTGAAGCCGTGCCGGAGACCGAGTGTGTCGAGGGCCGTCACCCAGTGTTCGGCATGTGAACTGCCTGCCAGCACGATCGTTCGGTCCGAGTCGACGTCGCCGTAGGTGCAACAGATCGCGTCCCGCGTCTCGAAGTCCGCGATGCAGCCCTCGAGGGTGGTGACGGGGAGATCCTCGGGAGCGGAGTAGAGCGGCGGACTGATGTCGGCCGGCTCCACGCGAATCCCGTCGGTGAGTTCGAGCGCTCCGGGGTGAGTCAGTTCGTCGACCGATCCGTCCGCCTGCACCGCGGTGATCGACCGATCGATGTAGACGTTCCATCCGACCGAGCCGGCCGTCACTGCGACTGCGGCGATCGTCGCGGTCGCAGTCACCGCGATGCGTCCTGGTGTGAACGTGCTCGACTGGGTGGGGCGCTCGACGAGACGGACGGTGAGCCATGCCAGTGCGACCGAGGCTCCGATGATGCCGAGACCGCCGAGTACGTCGGCGTGGGGCCGGCCGGTGGCCGACAGATAGAAGATCAGCAGCGGCCAGTGCCACAGGTACAGCGGAAACGCGATCGATCCGACCCAGGCGAAGAACCGATTGGAGAGCGTGGCCGCGACGGCGGTCTCGGAGCCGGCGACGATCAACGCGATGGTGGCCAACACCGGAACGAGGGCCAGGGGGCCGGGAAAGGCAGTCACTCCGTCGACCACGAAGCCGCACCCGACGATGACGGTCATGCCGACCACGGCGAGAACCGAGCGCACGGTCGACGACGAGCGGGGGTATCGCGACGACGTCTCGGTCGGACCGTGGCTTCGTGCGGCGAACACGGCGGCGACGGCGGCACCGAGCATGATCTCCCAGAGCCGCGCACCGGTGTCGTAGTAGTTCCACGCCTGATGGCGTTGCACACCGTCTGCTGCGTAGACGAAGGACACCACCGCTATCACGGCGAATATCGCCGCGAACGTCTGCGGTCGAAGGCTTCGTAGTCCGTCGGGACGCACGGTGCGTCGTATCCACGCGAGACCGAACACGACGGCAATGGCCAGTAGATAGAACTGGAACTGCACGGCCACCGACCACAGGTGCTGCAGTGGGCTCACCGAGGGGTCGGCCGCAAGGTAGTCGTTGGCCGTCGTCGCCAGCTGCCAGTTCACGTAGTAGAAGACACCGGATACCAGTTGATCGCCCAGGTCGGCCCAACGAGTGCGCGGCAGCAGGAACACCGATGCGACGGCAACCGCAAGCAATGTGATCAGCAGGGGAGGCCCGAGCCTGCGCAGCACCCGCGTGATCCGGGTGAACGGATTCAGGCTTGCCCCGGCCTCGGCCGATCGAAGCAGAGATGCGGTGAAGAAGAAGCCGGACAGTGTGAGGAATACATCGACGCCGCCCGAGACCCGACCCATCCAGATGTGGAAGACGACAACGAGGGCGATCGCGACACCGCGCAGGCCGTTGAGATCTCGGCGTTGCGGTGGCCGGTGCGTACCGCTGGGCGGAGAATCTGCATCCCCCTGAGCCGCAACAACCGGGGCCGAGGTATCGGCGACCGAATCGGTGCCGGCTCTGCTGTGGGGTACGTGCATGGAGGAGAAGTGACTTCCCGGCTGTGTATCGACCACTCGGTCGGGGGTCGCGGACGGTGGTACCCGATCTTGATGAGACCGGGATTCTGGGGCAAACAATACGTGTACGTGAGGTGAAGTACTCCTCGGAGTCTGCTTTGCCGCAATCGGCCCAGTTCGGGGGCGGTTTCGGGCGCCTTGCGCATCGTACGGCTTGCGCATGTATGAGGCGTATGCAAGCATTTATCAAGCGCGTGCAACTAAACGCGATAGCTCGATAAATGCGTACGCATCTTCCATTCAGGAGTTCAGACATGCCACTCGGCTTGCTCGCCCTCGCCATCGGGGGATTCGGAATCGGTTTGACCGAATTCGTCATCATGGGCCTACTGCCCGAAGTCGCGGCCGATTTTGCGGTCACCGAGGCCACCGCCGGCTGGCTCATCACCGGCTACGCGCTGTCCGTCGTCGTCGGGGCACTGTTCGTCACCGCAGCCGTGACACGGTTTCCTCGCAAGAACGTCCTGCTCGCACTGATGTGCCTGTTCATCGTCGGCAATCTCGTTTCCGCACTGTCGAGCAGCTACGAGATGATGCTGTTCGGCCGCGTCGTCGCAGCGCTGTGTCACGGAGCGTTCTTCGGCATCGGTGCCGTCGTCGCGGCGAGCCTGGTCGAGCCGGCGAAGAAGGCCGGAGCCATCGCCATGATGTTCGCCGGCCTCACCGCCGCCAACGTCCTGGGAGTTCCGTTCGGGACGTTCCTGGGTCAGAACCACGGTTGGCGCTCGACGTTCTGGGCGATCACGGTGATCGGCATCGTCGCGTCGATCGGCATCGCCGCCCTCGTTCCTCGCGACACCGGGAGCGGTGAGGTGAGCAATCTGCGGCGAGAGTTGCGCGCGTTCCGATCGGTGCAGGTATGGCTGTCCATCGTGGTCACGGTGCTCGGGTACGGCGGCATGTTCGGTGCGTTCACGTACATCGCGTTCACGCTCACCGACGTCAGTGGCTTCGCGTCGAGTTCGGTGCCGTGGCTCCTCGTGCTGTTCGGCGGCGGGTTGTTCGTCGGCAACTATCTCGGCGGCAAGGCGGCAGACCGCAACCTCACCGGCACGCTGACGATTCTGCTCGGTGCGCTGACCGTCGTACTCGTCTTCTTCGCGCTCACCGCGGAGAGTCGTCCGGCGACGATCGCATCTCTCGTGCTCATGGGTGCGTTCGGCTTCGCAACGGTCCCGGGGCTGCAGATGCGGGTGATGTCGTTCGCATCCGACGCTCCGACGATGGCGTCCGGCGCGAACATCGCCGCGTTCAATCTCGGAAACGCGTTGGGCGCGTGGCTCGGCGGTGTCACGATCTCGGCCGGTCTCGGCTACACCTCGCCCATCTGGGCCGGATCCGGCATCACCGCGGCTGCCTTGATGGTGTTGTTGTTCGCGACCGGTCTGCTCCGACGCGCCGACGTGAATCCGATCGCGGGGGCGGGACGACCGAGCGCTGCAACCAGTGCCGCGGGATCGTCCACCTGAAGGCCGAAGGAGTGGGCGCTGCCCTCGACCCTCCACCGCTGCAGGGGCGAGGGCACGGCAACCGTTGTAGGGCAGGACAAATCGATGTCGACGGTGGTGCCGTCCTGATGCGGTAGGACGAGTCGGCCGCCGTCGAGCGTCGGCGACACGACGCCGTAGCGGCGGTGGATTCGGGCGGAGACGATGGTCGCTCGGTCCACCATCGCGACGACCTTCCCGGAGGTTCGCAGAGTGAGTGTGGTCGGCGAGAGAACGTGAGGATGGACGCGGGCCAGCGCGACCGACGAGGTGAGCACGATCAGTGACGCCACCGACAGAGCTGCGAGGACTGCACTGATCCACAGCACCGGAATCAGCAGATGCAGAACGACCATCTCGATGACGGTGACGACGCCGAACATCACCGGCATCGCAAGGGTTCCACGTACCGCGGTGAACACTGCCGAATCCGCGCCGATCGGCGCATGCCGTCGACGGCCCCACAGCAGCAATGCGTGCCATCTGCCGACCCGGACCGGGGTGTGGACCGTCATCGAGCAGCACCGGGGCGGCTGGGTTCGCTGGTCTGCAGACGTGCGATGGCGTCGATGATCACTGCGCGCTGAGCGGGATCGGGCACGATGTCGTCGATACTCAGCGGGCCGGTCTCGTGGGTGGAGACCTCCGGCTCCGCCGAAACGAGAGCGGGAATATCGAGCACCGACGCCAATTCTGCTGCGAGCGAATCGATGTCGGCTGCGGCATCGTCGACCCCTCGGCCTTCGAGCGCGCTGAATCTGCGCAGGAGCGCCAGGTACTTCACCCGGGTGTCGGGATCGGCCAGCGTCGCTGTCATCGACTCGAAGAACGACGAGGGGACGGTGCCCGAGATCGCCATCACCTCGAGCAGGTCACGCTCACGGAGCAGCGCTTCGCGGTCGGTCTCGGCAGCGGCATCGATCAACGCGGCCAGTGTGTCCGCCGCATCGCGCGGCAGCGCGGTCAGTGGACGATGCTCGACGGCGTCGTCGAGCAGGGCCGACAAGCGAGTGTGCCGGTGCGCCAGAGCTTTCTGCTGCGATTCGATACCGGACAACAGAGCGCGTAGATCGGCGACCACGTCGCTCTCGTCCGCCTCGGACCGGTCGAGGGCGGCAGCTATCGCGCCGAGAGGCATTCCGCAGTCGGCAAGCCAACGGATTCTCATCAGTCGAACCACGTCGTCGATCGTGTACTCGCGATAGCCGTTGGACAGACGGCGTGGCTCACCGAGCAGGCCGAGACGGTGATAGTGCCGCACTGTTCGAGGTGTCGTTCCGGCGGCGTCGGCCAGGGATCCGATTCTCATGTGTTCAGTGTGAACCGTGACGCTACGTCAAGGTCAAGATCGGCAGCGCCCTGCTCACAGGCAGCCCCTGTGCGACGCACCGAGTATTCTCGGTGGTCCGTGCGATTCGACGTGGTTCGCACTGTTCGAGGAAGAGACCTGGCTGAAGATGGTCGACACCGATCGTTGGTATCGGGAGATGTTCGAGGCCAGCACGGTCGGATTGGCACTGGCCGACGAGAACGGACTGTTGGTTCTCGCGAACGAGGCGTACGCGGCAATCGTCGGTTGTCCGCGTCATCTGTTGGCCGGCCGCTCCTCTCGCGAATTCACCCATCCCGACGATCTGGCCCAGCACGCCGCCATGGAACAGATCATGGACGACTCCAAGGCGCGTGGGGAATCGGTCCACGTCGAGAAGCGCTACCTGCATCCGGACGGCACGGTGCGGTGGGGATGGATCTCGGCCAGTGAGGTCCCCGGCCCCGGGGGCATTCGGTGGACGATGGCCGTCGTGCACGACATCACCGATCGTCGGCGTCTCGAGGACGACCTCCGCCAGGCCGCGCACACCGATGCCCTCACCGGATTGCTCAACCGGCGTGGATGGCGCGATCGGCTGCATCAGTTGACGACACCGCGTGCTGCCGGTGTCGCACTGGCTCTGGCGATGGTCGACTTCGATCGATTCAAGTCGTACAACGACAAGTACGGTCACGGACGCGGTGATCGGCTGTTGATTCAGTTCTCTGCTGCTGCCGAGGACCTGCTCGGCAGTCGAGCCTCCATCGCCAGGTGGGGCGGCGAGGAATTCGCTCTCGTCATGCCCGATGTGGGTCCGACGACCATGTCGGCCGTGCTTGCCGAGTTGTCGGCGGTCGTGCCCGACGGACAGACATTCTCGGCCGGCTACACGACACTGCGTGTGGGGGAGTCCGTCGACGACTGCTTCGACCGCGCGGACATGTTGCTCTACCGAGCAAAACGCGACGGTGGTGCGCGTTCGTACGGGGACGCAGCCGCGATTCCGACGTGACGACCGTCAGTTCTGCAGGCGACCGAATCCGACGACCCCGGAATCGGATGCGTAGTGCAGCGTGTGCACCCTGATCTTGCCGGCTTCGTTGCCGCCGACGGTGATGGCCTCGTCGCCGTCCACCGCGACGATCACGTTGGTGTGTTGGCCGGCCCAGCTGGTGTTGTCGTAGAGCACCACATCGCCCACCGAAGGCGTGTAGCCACCGACCGCTTCGAATCGGCCCTGCTCCTGGTAGTACTCCTGCAGGGTGTAGACGCCGGGAATCCGCCACGAACCCGAATTGGGGTTCGACAACGGCAGGCCCGCCTCCTTCATGATCCAGCTGACGAAATCCGCGCACCACGCTTCGTCGACGCCCTCGGCGTAGAACGTCCCCGGCCGCTGCTGCTCGTGCTCGGTGCGGAGGAGTTCGACCACCCGGGCCTGATCGGCGGTCAGCTCGCCTGCGTTCACCTCGGGGAAGGCTTCGGTGTCCCACGGGAGATACCGGCTCGGTGCCAGCCACAGAATTCCGACCGCCACCACGACGACGACAGCGGCGCAGGCCGCCGACCACAGGGGCCAGCGTCGTCGAGTGCGCGCGGTGGTGTCGATGCTCATGCGACCACGGTAGCGCGACGTGCCACACCGCTCGGCACAATGACCGTGTGACCACTTCCGAGAATCAGTCGCCCGTTGCCGTTCCGCAGCCTGTCGTGGACTCCGCGCGAGAGGCGTCGCGGATCACCGTACTGACCGGCGCAGGCATGTCCGCCGAGTCGGGGATCGCCACATTCCGGGACGCCCAGAGCGGGTTGTGGAAGGACTTCGACCCCAAGGATCTCGCCAGCCCGGAGGGGTGGCTGGCCGACAGTGACCTGGTGTGGGGCTGGTATCGATGGCGAGCCGAATTGGTCCGGCGCTCCGAGCCCAACGCCGGTCACGTGGCACTGGCTCAATGGCAGGCCCGCGCGCACGTCGACATCGCCACCCAGAATGTCGACGACCTCCACGAGAGGGCCGGGGCCACAGTTCTCGCGCACGTGCACGGCAGCCTGTTCGAGCCGTATTGCAGCGACTGTGGGACACGAGCGCAGTTCGACGGTGCCGCCGATGCTCCGGCCGAGGCCGATCAGCGGGTTCCGCCGCCGGAGTGCCCGCTGTGCGGTGGGTTGATCAGGCCGGGAGCGGTGTGGTTCGGCGAATCGCTGCCCGAGGCCGCGTGGGAGGCGGCCGAGGACGCGGTGCGCACTGCCGACCTCGTTCTCGTCGTCGGCACGTCGGGAGTGGTGTACCCGTTCGCCGGGCTGCCTGCGATCGCGCGCAGCGCCGGAGCGACGGTGGTCGAGATCAACCCGGTCGAGACCGAGCTCTCGGACATGGCCGATCACCGGTGGCGCACCACGGCCGCGACGGGATTGCCTGCATTGGTTGCCCAACTCTGATCCGCCACATCAGGCCGGTGGCCACTCGCTGCTTCGTCTGATGACGGACCCGCCGTCACGGGCGTAGTCGCCGAACCAGCAGCAGTGAAAGCCCACCGAACAGGCCGGCGATCACCAGGGTCAGGGCTGTCTCCATCGCCTGGAATCGCCAGAACAGTCGATCCTCGTGGTACTTCGTCTGGAAGGCCTCGGCACCCTGGGCGCGGATGCAGTCGATCTCGATTCTGGCGTTGTTCGCGCGCTGACGATCGGAGTACTGCTCGTATTCTGCGACCGTCTCGAATTCGCTCATGTCTCGGTAGTCGTCGGGCCAGTCACACTGCTGCAGGTCGATGGCTACGGCATCACCGTGTCGATCGACGTAGTCCGACGAGACGTTCCACCGCGGATAGATCCTGATCGAATCCATCGGCAGATAGAAGTCAGGGGTGCCGCCGTACATGTCGCCCACCTTCTGCTCCACCGTCAGTCGCTCGACTTCGGGGTTCGCGTAGTGCTCGCGGATCTGCGTCGGCAGCAGCGCCAGGAACGCAGTGGACACGACGAGGGTCGTGATCATCGCGGCGATCGTGTTCGTCATGGCCAGCGCGCATGCTGCGCCGAGCATCAGTCCCACAGCCGTGTACGCGCCTGCTACGAACCCCGTTGCCCCGAATGTCGGGAAATCCAAGCGCGATTCGCCGGTGCTCATGAACGTGAACGATCCTGGGGAAGTGCGATATTTCGCCCAGTACAGGGCGCAGCCGAGCAGTGCCATGGCGAGCATCGTCGGTACGAACACGACGAGCACGCGCACTCCGTACCACCGTCGTCTGCTCACCGATTGGGTCAGACCGAGTACGTGAGTTCGACGTTCGAGATCGCGGGTGAACACGGTGACCCCGACGAAAGTTCCGAGCACGACCGGGAGGGCGATCGTGAGAAGAATCGCCAGGCTCTGCGCGGTCTCCGCTGTGCAGTAGTCCTCACCGATCCCGAGGCAGCCCTGCAGCGCGGGAATCGGTGCCACACCGCCGTCGATCAGCGTGATGGCAATCGTGATGGCCGCCAACAGCAGTGGGGTCAGCACTCCGAACAGAATGGTCGCGCGGAACTGTCTCCACGTTACCCAGATCATGCCGCTACCGCCGCTCCGAGGTGGGCGAGCACGACGTCGTCCAGGGTGGCGTCTTCGACGCTCCAGCCCGGTGGCGTCGTCTCCGGCCGGGTGCCGTGGACGACGAACACTGCTGCGCTGGAACCGGATACGTCGGAGACGATGGTTCCGTCGTCGACGGTGGGTTCGGCATCGGTGCTCCCGACGAGCAGGTAGTGCTCGGCCGTGATGGTGTCGAGTTCGCCGTCGAGTCGAATTTTCCCGTCGCGCAACAGGAGTAGTCGATCGGCGACGTCGACCAGCTCGGACAGAACGTGTGAGGACAGGACGATCGTCGTGCCGTTCTCTGCTGCGTCGCGCATCAGCGTTCGGGCCACAGCACGTCGGGCGACCGGATCGAGGTCTGCGAGCGGCTCGTCGAGTAGAAGGACCCCCGGTCGTCGGCCCAGCGCCAGAGCCAGAGCGACGCGGGTGCGGTGACCGGGGGAGAGAGCTTTCACTCGCGCCGAGACGGAGATTCCGGCCGCATCGACGAGCTCGGCGGCGTAGGCATCGTCCCAGTGCACGTTGGTGTTTCGGCCGAATCGCAGCATGTCGTCGACGGTGAAGTGGGGGTAGAGGGGCTTGTGCTGGGCCAGATAGGACAGGCCGGGCGCTATTCCGCGTTGGCCCACGACCTCGCCGAGCACTCGGATGGATCCGGCGTCCGGTGCGAGCAGCCCGACTGCCAATGACATCAGAGTCGACTTACCTGCACCGTTGGAGCCGACGAGTGCTGTGACGCTTCCTTTTTCGATGTCGAACGAGCAGCCGTCGAGTACGGCCCTGCGTCGGAACGACTTGACCACCTCGTCCATGGTGAGAACCGCGTCGGTCATGAATCGCTGCCTTCGGGTCGGTCGAATTGTGTGTCGAGTGCTGCGGTGACGATGGCCTCGAGGTCCGGTCTGTCCAGTCCTGCTGCGAGGCAGTGGCGAATCCAGCGGCCGAGTTCGGCCTCGAGCGCCGACCTTTCGGCCATGCCGGGTTTCGCCAGCGAGGCGACGACGAAGGTTCCCGATCCGGTCCGTGGTTCGACCAGGCCTTCGCGCTCCAGTTCGCGGTAGGCCTTGAGCACGGTGTTCGGGTTGATGGCCAGTGCCGTGACCACGTCCTTCGCCGTCGGGAGCTTGTCGCCGACGGTGAGTGATCCGAGGCGTAGGGCCTGTTTGGTCTGCAGTATCAGCTGGACATAGGTGGGGATGCCGGACCGACGATCGATGCGGTACGCGATCATCAAGACCCTTTCACTAGTTGATTAGTGGAAGACGGTAATGCGGACTTCTCGGTTTGTCCAGATCTCACGGTCACTCGGTGGTCAATGCCTCGATCAGAGCGCTCATTGCCGATGCGGCACTGTCGGTTTCGCTGGGTCCCAGGGCGGCGAGGCTGGCGATGAGTGCTGCTATCTCGGGAGCGGTCAACCGCACTGGCCGGGGCTTGGCGACACTCGTCAACCGAGATCCGCCGTGCACACCCGGCACTGCATCGACAGGAACCCCGGACTCACGCAACCGGGCGAGGTCGCGCTCGACGGTGCGCACGGAAACCCCGAGCCGCTGCGCGAGTTCGGGCGAGGTCAACGGCGCAGCCGCCGACCCCAGCCATTCGACGATCCGCTGCTGACGCGCGACACGGCGCAGGGTGAGCGCGCTGTCGAGCGACCGGGGCGCATTCTCCTTCGGCACCGTTCGAATTCTTCCCGATTCCCGACACGGCCCTGACGGGAATGAGTCCTACCGTTGTCGATATGACACCTGACACCGAATCGATCGACAGCTTCTTCGCTCGTTATACGGGGTACCTGACCTCGGGTGATCTCGACGGTCTGGCCGAGATCTACAACTACCCGGCTCTGGCGGTCACGGCACGTGGATGTGCGGCGATCGGCGATCCGCAGCAGACTCGAGAATTCTTTCGGCAGGGGCAGACCTACTATCGGTCGCGCGGAATCGAGGGTGTGCGGGCCCGCGACATCGTCACCGAGGCAGAGGTGCCGGGTATCTGGGTCGGGCATCTTCTTCTGGAGAACCTCGACTCCGACGGCTCGCCGGTGGGAACCGAGCGCAATGCCTATCAGGTGGTGACGCTGGACGACGGCACGCGCCGGATCGCGGTGACGACGCCGCTCGATGCCTAGCGCTGGGCGGGACCGCACTCGGTACTGTGGGTGGGAACGGTTCTTCTTTCTCAGGTAGGGATTACAGATGGCTTTGGGCTCCGACCGATTCTGGCGTGTACTCGGCCGCTCAGCGCAGAAGGCGCAGAGCACCTCGCTTCGACGCGTCGACCGAGCCCAGGAGCACGCGGAGTGGGCAGCTGCCCTGAGTGAGAGCGAGTTGGCCTCCGAGGCGACCGCTCTGCGCGTCGACGATGCCGAGCGTCTCGACGTTCCGCGGTATCTGGCATTGACGCGCGAGGCGAGCGAGCGTGCGCTGAACCTACGGCCCTTCGATGTGCAGTTGCACGGCGCCGTGCGATTGCTCGCCGGTGACGTGGTGGAGATGGCGACCGGCGAGGGCAAGACGTTGGCCGGTGCCATCGCTGCCGTCGGATACGTGCTGTCCGGGCGCTCGGTGCACGTCATCTCGGTCAACGATTTTCTCGCGCAACGTGACGCGCAGTGGATGCAGCCGCTGTTCGAGTCCCTCGGCATCACCGTCGGTTCCATCGGCGAGTCGTCGACGGCACAGGATCGACGCACCGCCTATGCCTGCGACATCACCTATGCCTCGGTCAACGAGATCGGTTTCGACGTTCTGCGCGATCATCTGGTGAACGATCGAGACGATCTGGTCGCGCCCGGGCCGGACGTTGCCCTGATCGACGAGGCCGATTCCGTGCTGGTCGACGAGGCGCTCGTGCCGCTGGTGTTGGCCGGTTCGGTCTCCGGTGACGTCTCGACATCGACGGTCATGGAGGCAGTCCGGTTGTTGGACAAGGGTGTCGATTTCGACACCGATGCCGAAGGACGCAACGTGTTCCTCACCGACGAGGGCGCGCTGCGGATGGAGAAGGAACTGGGCGGAATCGATCTGTACTCCGAGCATCACGTCGGGACGACGTTGGTGGCGGTCAATGTGGCACTGCACGCCCAGGTGCTGGTCCAGCGCGACGTCGATTACATCGTCCGTGACGGCCGGGTGCAGCTGATCAACGCCTCGCGTGGCCGAGTGGCCGAACTGCAGCGCTGGCCGGACGGGTTGCAGGCCGCGGTCGAGATCAAGGAAGGGCTCGCCCCCACCGAGACCGGTGAAATTCTCGACACCATCACCGTGCAGGCGTTGATCAATCGGTACGCAACGGTGTGCGGTATGACCGGTACGGCCATGGCGGCGGGGGAGCAGCTTCGCACGTTCTACGGCCTCGGCGTCTCGGTCATTGCGCCCAATGTGCCGACGGTGCGCGTCGACGAAGACGACCGTGTGTACGACACGATCGAGCACAAGAACGCTGCAATTGCGCTGCAGGTGAAGGACATTCACGAGACCGGTCAGCCGATTCTCATCGGCACCCACGATGTCGCCGAGTCCGAGGCGCTGGCCGAGACCCTCACCGCGTCGGGCGTTGAGGTGGTGGTGCTCAATGCCAAGAACGACGCAGAGGAAGCGGCGGTCATCGCCGCGGCGGGTGTGCACGGCGCGGTGACGGTGTCGACTCAGATCGCCGGGCGCGGAACCGACATCAAGCTCGGTGGTCCCGACGGTGCCGATCGCGAACGTATCGCCGAGCTCGGCGGACTGTTCGTTCTCGGCACCGGTCGACACACCACCGAGCGACTCGACAATCAGCTTCGAGGACGCGCAGGCCGGCAGGGTGATCCAGGCCGGTCACTGTTCTTCGGCAGTTGGGAGGACGACGTCGTCGCGAACAACATCGGCGACAAGGATGCACCGAAGGGTATCGACGAGAGCGGAAAGTTCACCTCGTCGGCAGCGGCCGACCGTGTCGATCATGCACAACGCATCGCCGAGGGGCAGATGCTCGAAATACATTCGCGCACGTGGCGCTACAACCAGCTGACGGCTCAGCACCGTGAGATCCTGGATCGCCGACGGGCCACGTTGCTCGACTCCGACGAGGCGTTGACGTTGCTCGAGCAGCACGCACCGACGCGCTCGAAGGAACTTCGCGAGACCGTCTCGGAGGAGACTCTGGTCGAGGTCGCCCGCCAGATCGTTCTCTACCACCTCGATCGATCCTGGTCGGACTACCTCGCGCATCTCGCCGACGTGCGCGAGAGCATCCACCTGCGCGCACTGGGCCGAGAGAATCCACTCGACGAGTACCACCGTATCGCGGTCGAGGCGTTCAAGACGGTGTCCTCCAAGGCGATGGATCTCTCGCACGCGACGTTCGAGTCGGCCGAAATCACCTCGGACGGAATCGATCTGGACGAATTCGGCTTGCGTCGACCGACGTCGACCTGGACGTACATGGTGCACGACAACCCGTTCGCGTCCCGCGGAAATGCCGGTGCGGCCGGTCTGGGGCCGATTTTCGGTGGCTGACGCGCGGCGCGCGTTTCTCGCTCTCGCGTTGGGTGCGAGTGCGGTGGCCTCCGGGTGCGCCGACTCGTACGGCGAATTCCCTGCAGGCAAGACGTATTCGTCGATCGAGGCACCCGACTCCTACACGCCGGTCGCCGGAACGACGGTCAGGCTCGAGTTCGTCGACGACAGAATCTCGGCCGAGGCGGGGTGCAACAGGTTGTTCGGCACCGTGGACACCTCGCAGGGCAGGATCACCGTCGACTCCCTCGGGTCGACGCGGATGGCCTGCCCTGAGGCGTTGATGGAGCAGGACATGTGGCTGTCGGCTTTCCTGACCTCCACTCCACTGTGGTCTCGGGACAAGGGCACCATGACCTTGGACAACGGGAGTCAGCGCATCGTCTTCGCGGAATTCTGATCGATCAGCGGCGGATGCGGTCCGCCGCGGTGTGGCGTACTCCGTCGAGGAAGAGTTTCAGTCCGAAATCGAATCTGCTCGTCGGGTCGGGACTCTCGAAGAGCGGCGACGCGTCGGGCGTGAGGGCTCCGACCGAGTCCATCTGGAGTCGTGACTGCTCGTCCACGGTCTGACCCAGGATGTAGTACAACAACGTGTCGGCGGTGAGTTCCGCGTCGCGGCGCGGCAGCCCCGCGCGAATGCACACGGCGGCAATACGTTCGCGAATGTGGTTGGTGGTCAGCCTCGACGCGTAGGTCGCGGCCACCAATTCCGCACCGTCGCGTCGGGAGAGCAGAGCATCGCGCAGCCGGTGCGCGATCTGTGCGATCTGTGCGTCCCACGAATCCTCGGTCGACGGTGCATCGGCACCCGAGAGTATGTGGTCGGCAATGGCACCGAGCAGCGTCTGCTTGTTGGGGAAGTGCCAGTACAGCGCGCCCGGCTGCACGTGCAGGGACGTCGCCAGACGCCGCATCGTCAGGTCTGCCAGGCCGTACTCGTCGAGAATGGCGATCGCGCCGTCCAGGACGTCCTGCCTGTTCAGTTGCACTGCTACCCCCAAGTCGTTCGACGCGTCTTCGCTTTGACAGTAGCCGAGCGCGGTGCCTAACGTGAACGCCGTTCAACTTGAACGGTGTTCAATGATGATGCCGTTCGACTACGAGGGGACCCGGAATGGACATTTTGCGCACGGCGCGTACACAGGTGCTCGGCGACGGCATCGCGCTCGATCGATCTCAGGTTCTCGAGGTTCTCGAGCTCGGCGACGACCGTCTCGAGGAGACGATGCTGTTGGCCCACGAGGTGCGGATGCAGTGGTGCGGGCCCGAGGTCGAGGTGGAAGGAATCATCAGCCTCAAGACCGGCGGGTGTCCCGAGGACTGCCACTTCTGTTCGCAATCCGGTCTTTTCGCGTCCCCGGTTCGTGCCGCGTGGCTCGATATCCCGTCGCTGGTCGAAGCCGCGAAGCAGACCGCGAAGACCGGAGCGACGGAATTCTGCATCGTCGCCGCGGTACGCGGACCCGACGCTCGGCTGCTCGCGCAGGTCGCCGCAGGTATCGAAGCCATCCGGAACGAGGTCGAGATCGATATCGCCTGCTCGTTGGGAATGCTCGATCAGGATCAGGTCGATCAGCTCGCGGCGATGGGTGTACATCGCTACAACCACAACCTCGAGACCTCCCGCTCGTACTTTCCGAACGTGGTGACCACCCACACGTGGGAGGAACGGTGGAACACACTGCGGATGGTGCGCGAGGCAGGCATGGAGGTGTGCTGCGGCGGAATTCTCGGTATGGGGGAGACGCTGGAGCAACGTGCCGAGTTCGCCGCCGATCTCACCGCGCTCGAACCCGACGAGGTGCCCCTGAACTTCCTCAATCCAAGACCGGGAACCCCGTTCGGAGACCTCGATGTGCTGCCTGCATCCGATGCTCTGCGCGCCGTCGCCGCGTTTCGTCTCGCTCTGCCGCGCACGATTCTCAGATTTGCCGGTGGCCGCGAGATCACTCTCGGAGATCTGGGTGCCAAGCAGGGAATTCTCGGCGGCATCAATGCCGTCATCGTCGGCAACTACCTGACGACGCTCGGTCGTCCGGCAGAGCAGGATCTCGATCTTCTCGGCGAGCTGCAGATGCCGATCAAAGCGCTCAACTCGACTATCTGATGGGCGTATTAGGGTGGGTCGAATGACGAGCGAGACCCACTTCGACCCGTACACCGGTCGGCCTGTCGACGCCGGAGCCGAGGCGGGTGCGGATTCGTTGTCGGTCGCCGTCCGGCTCGGGTTGGAGCCGCCGCGGTTCTGCGCAGAATGCGGTCGCCGCATGGTGGTCCAGATCGTCCCCGACGGGTGGACGTCGCTGTGCTCGCGTCACGGCCTCGTCGATTCGGCCGCGACGGGTAGGCGCTAGGTGGTGGTCATGTCGGACGTTCTCGAAACGCCACCGCGGAGCAGCACCGTTCGTGTGCTGTCGGTGGTCGTCGGAATCTCGGTGGCAGTGTCGGCTCTGGGCGGGGTGCTGTGGGGGTTCTTGGCACCGGCGCAGCAGTTGCTCGTGGTGGCGCAGGATCGCGGGGCGGCCCTGACCGGGGAGAGCCTGCACAGCTTCGACGGCCTCGCACTGTTCGCGTTCGTGTCCCTGGCCCTCGGTCTCGTTCTCCCGATCGGGTGGTGGCTGTGGAGATCGGAGCGGGGTCCGCGGCTGTTCGGTGCCGTCTTCGTCGGTGCACTCGCCGGCTCGGTCGCTGCGGTCCTGGTGGGCAACGGGATTGCTGCTCTTCGGTTTCCGAAGGCCGGCGACCCGGCGGTCGGGTCGATCGTCACCGTTGCGCCCAGTATCGATACTCCGCTGGTGCTGATCGTTCAGGCGCTGACGGCTTCGCTGGTGATCCTGCTGCTGGCGGCGATGAATCCCAACGACAATCTGCAACACACCGATCCCGATCCGGACGACCTCGATGTCGAGTTCTTCCCGCCGCCACCGTCGTTCGACTCGAATCGAGCCGACTGACAGCAGCAGTTCACGCCTGGGGTGGCCTCAGTGCGGCGAACTCGTCGGTGACTCGAATGCTGTTGTCGGCAAAGCGAAACAGTGCAGGCGGTCTGCCACCGGCCTTGCCGGACGGCGCGCGCCGTCCGGTGGGTTCGATGACACCGCGCCGGCTCAGCACCCGCTGCAGGTTGGTGGCATCGACCTGATATCCGAGTGCGGCACCGTAGATCTCGCGCAGCGACGAGATCGCGAAATCGACCGGAGCCAGTGCAAATCCGATGTTGGTGTACGAGAGTTTCGCGACCAGTCGATGTCTCGCGTGCGCGACGACGGTTCCGTGATCGAAGGACATGTCGGGCAGTGCCGAAACCGGGTGCCATGCGGTGTCCGAAGGGAGTGTCGGTTCTGCCGAGATCGGCACCAGGCCGAGGAAGGTCGACGCGATCCGCCGATCTCCCGGTACGCGTTCGGGTTCGCTGAAGACGGACAGCTGCTCGAGGTGCGCCACCGAGCGCACGTCGACCTTCTCGGCGAGCTGACGGCGCGCGGACGCGGCGAGATTTTCGTCGTCGCGCAGGGTGCCACCGGGCAGCGACCAGGTGCCGGCCTCGGGGTCGAGCGCGCGTTGCCACAGCAGCACCCCCAGTTCCGGGGCGTCGGGGTCGGAAAAGGGTCGAACTTGGAACACCGCGATGAGTACTTCGTGGACGGTGCTACGATGGATCATGTTTTCGATCATAGGTCGAAAACTCCCTCGGAGGAAATTCGGTCACCGACGACCGGATGATCGGTGAAGGAGAACCGTCATGACCAGCAGCGCTACCCGGGTGAACATCCTGGACTCGGCATTCGCCGGAGTTCGCGACATCGTCGATGGAGCAGGTGGTTACGGGGGAGTGGAGGCAACTCCGGAATGGGCGGCCGAGGTTCGACGGCTCGCCGATCTGCGCGGCGCGACGCTGCTCGCGCACAATTACCAGCTGCCTGCGATTCAGGACGTTGCCGACCATGTCGGCGACTCGCTCGCGCTCTCGCGGATGGCCGCCGAGGTCCCCGAGGACACGATCGTGTTCTGCGGAGTGCATTTCATGGCCGAGACCGCAAAGATCCTGAGCCCACAGAAAACGATCCTCATCCCGGACCAGCGAGCCGGCTGCTCACTGGCCGATTCCATCACCGCAGACCAGCTCCGCGAATGGAAGGCCGATTTTCCCGACGCCGTCGTCGTCTCGTACGTCAACACCACCGCCGAGATCAAAGCACTGACCGACATCTGCTGCACCTCGTCGAACGCCGTCGAGGTGGTCGAGTCGATCGATCCGGGTCGCGACATCCTGTTCCTTCCCGATCAGTTCCTCGGCGCGCACGTCAAGCGCGTCACCGGGCGCGAGAACCTGCACATCTGGGCCGGCGAATGCCACGTACACGCCGGCATCAACGGCGACGAACTGGCCGAGAAGTCGCGCACCCACCCCGATGCCGAGCTGTACGTGCACCCCGAATGCGGCTGCGCAACATCGGCGCTGTACCTCGCAGGCGAGGGATTCGTACCCGCCGACAAGGTCAAGATCCTCTCCACCGGCGGCATGCTCGACGCTGCCCGCACCACCGCGTCCAAGCAGGTTCTGGTCGCCACCGAGATCGGCATGCTGCATCAACTGCGGATGGCGGCACCCGACGTCGACTTCCTCGCCGTCAACGACCGCGCATCGTGCGGCTACATGAAGATGATCACCCCAGCTGCTCTGCTGCGCTGCCTCGTCGAGGGGCGCGACGAGGTGCACGTCGACCTCGAGACCGCGAACATCGCGAGCAAGTCGGTGCAGCGGATGATCGAGATCGGCACCCCGGGCGGCGGCGAGTGAATCCAACGGTCGCGTGGGAAACCGCGGCCGATCTCGTCGTCGTCGGCGGTGGAATTGCCGGACTCACCGCGGCCCGCACTGCGGCGGCCCGCGGCCTGCGGGTGGCGACCGTCAGTAAGGGACATTCCACCGACACGGCGACGCAGTACGCCCAGGGTGGGATCGCGGTCGTCGGTCCCGCACTCGAGGATTCGATCGAATCGCATGTGGCCGACACCTGCGTTGCCGGTGCCAGCCTGTGCGACGAGGACTCAGTGCGCTCCATCGTCTCGGGCGGACGCGCGGCGATCACCTCGCTCGAAGCTGCGGGTGCCGAGTTCGATCGCGCTGCCGACGGCTCCGTCGCGCGGACCCGCGAAGGCGGTCACAGTGTGCGCCGCATCGTTCACGCCGGTGGAGACGCCACCGGGGCCGAGGTGCAACGCACCCTCGACGGTGCAGTGCCGACGGTGCAGTTCGACACGACCGCGCTGCGGGTGCTGACCACCGACGGCGAGGTCGTCGGCCTCCTCGTGCGCGGGCCTCGCGGTGTCGGCGTCGTTCATTGCCCGACGGTTCTCCTGGCCACCGGCGGACTGGGACAGCTGTATTCGTGCAGCACCAACCCACCGGGTGCGACGGCCGACGGCATCGCACTCGCCCTCGATGCAGGTGCACGGATCGCGGATCTGGAATTCGTGCAGTTCCATCCGACGGTGCTGTTCGCCGCCGGGTCCACGGGCCGTCGTCCGTTGATCAGCGAGGCGGTACGCGGCGAGGGTGCCCATCTGGTCGATGTCGCAGGCCGTGCGTTCATGGCCGGAGTGCACCCGCTCGGTGACCTTGCGCCCCGCGACGTGGTGTCCCGGGCCATCGCCGAACTGCTGTACGAGCGCGGTGACGACCACGTGCTGCTGGACGCCCGCCTCGTGGAGCACTTCCACGAGCGATTCCCGACTGTGACCGCCTCGTGCCTCGAGGCCGGAATCGATCCGGCGACGGACCTGATTCCGGTGGCACCCGCAGCGCACTACTCGTGTGGGGGCGTGGCGACGGATACAACCGGGCGCACCTCGGTTCCCGGCTTGCTCGCCGCAGGCGAAGTGGCGCGCACCGGCTTGCACGGTGCCAACAGGTTGGCGTCGAACAGTCTGCTCGAGGGTCTCGTCGTCGGTGAGCGCGCGGCCTACGTGGCTGCCGAACGGGTCGGCCGACACGGCAGCATTTCGGATGTCCCATTGCCCACGTATCGCCGCATCGACCGCGCGGTGCTGCAGCGAACCATGACCGCCGAGGTCGGCGTCGTACGCGATGCAACGGGTCTTGCTGCGGCGCAACGCGTCCTGGCGCACGGTGTCGTATCGGAACCGCCGGTCGATGCACGTGCTGTCGAGGATGCTGCGTTGACCGCTGCGGCGGAGGTCATCGTGCTGGCCGCGAACCACCGCCGCGAAAGCAGAGGGTGCCACACCCGACGGGATTTCCCCGAGAGTGCACCGGCGCAACGTCGAAGCCTGCACATCGAACGAGATCCCGAGGGACGGTTGGCGATCGTGAACGACGAAGTGATGACGGGAGCACGCTGACATGACCGATACTGCGAACGAGGTGAACCCGGGCGTCGATCGCGCCGAGGTACTCGCACTGATTCGGACCGCGCTCGACGAGGACCTGCGGTTCGGACCCGACATCACCACGCTGGCAACGGTTTCCGAGGATGCCATCGCCACGGCGTCGGTGGTCTCGCGTCACTTCGGCACGATCGCCGGGATCGATGTCGGCCTCCTGGTTCTCGACGAGGTGATCGGAGCCGACGGATACTCCGTCGTGCATCGCATCGAGGACGGATCCGAAGTCGAACCAGGACAAGCCGTGCTGACGGTCGAGGCCCCGACTCGGGGCTTGCTCACTGCCGAACGCACGATGCTCAACGTCGTCTGCCATCTCTCGGGGATCGCCACCGCGACGGCCGGCTGGGTCGCCGAGGTTGCAGACACCGAGTGCAAGATCCGGGACAGTCGAAAGACGTTGCCGGGGTTGCGTTCGCTGCAGAAGTACGCGGTGCGTGCCGGTGGCGGCGTCAATCACCGGATGGGTCTGGGCGATGCTGCGCTGATCAAGGACAATCACGTGGCAGCGGCCGGTTCGGTCGTCGCTGCGTTGAACGCGGTTCGGGCCGCTGCGCCGAACATCGCCTGTGAAGTGGAGGTCGACAGCCTCGAGCAACTCGACCAGGTGCTCGCCGCGAACGTCGAACTTGTTCTGCTGGACAACTTCGCGCTGTGGCAGACGCAGATGGCCGTGCAACGTCGCGATACGTTCGCGCCGCAGACCAAGCTGGAATCCTCGGGCGGACTGACCGTCGACGTGGCACGGGACTACGCGCGCACGGGGGTCGACTTCCTCGCGGTGGGCGGTCTGACACACTCGGTGACAGTGCTCGATCTCGGCCTGGACATGTAGTCGAGCCTCGCAATGTGAGGAATTCGTACGAAGATGGAAGTTCAGAGTGTCCGCCTCGACAGTTGGATCTGGGCGGTCCGGTTGTTCAAGACGCGGTCTGCCGCCGCTGCTGCCTGCCGCGGCGGCCACGTCCGTGTCAACGGAACTCCTGCCAAACCCGGGCATCGCATCGGCCCCGACGACGAGATCAGGCTCCGGTCCGACGGAGTGGAGAAGATCGTCGTCGTGGTGCGGGCCATCGGCAAACGCGTCGGCGCAGCGGTCGTTCCCGAGTGCTTGATCGATCGCAGTCCGCCGCCGCCCCCGAAAGAAGTTCTGGCTTCCGTACCGAGACGGGATCGAGGGGCGGGTAGGCCCACCAAGCGCGATCGTCGTGAGATCGACCGACTGCGGGGCCTTGGCCTCTAGTGCGCCCGGTTCTTCGCAGGGTGTGAGCCCGTCTAGCGGCGCTTTCCGCTGCGTCGGGCGTTCGTCTTCGTCTTGGCAACGGGGCGAGCAGGTTTGGAGGGGTGCGCTTTCTTCTTCTTGACCGGCACCTCGTCCGATGCACCGCGCGAGCTACGGGTCGACCGTCCTCGAACGATGCCGATGAACTCCTCGATGCGGTCGTCCTCGTGTTCTGCGACCCAGGCCAACGCAATCTGGGACTGCTCTATGTCGGTCACTGGGCGGTAGACGAGATCTTTGCGTGCGTTGAATCGGGCCACCGAGTGCGGCACTATTGCCACCCCCAGCCCGGCAGCCACGTACTCGAAAGTCTCCGCGACGGTATTCATCGGCGGTAGTTCCGGGCGGTTGCCGACTTCGAGTTCCGTTGCCACAGCTGCCCATTCGGGTACCGTCGCGGGATCGGCCAGCAGATGCTCGTCGGCGAGATCGCTCGCGGTGACCGAATCGAATGCGGCGACTGCATGGTCCTTCGGGACCACCACGACCTGGACTTCCTGATACAGGCCGATGGCGTTGAGGCCCTGACGATCGAGCGGCGGTCGGACGAAGCTCACATCGACCGTGCCGTCGCGCAACGCCGCCACCTGTGTCTCGGGTGTGGTCGCGACCACGGAGAGCGTGACATCGGGGAACCGATCAGCCCAGATGCGCGTCCACTTCGTCAGCGTCACTCCCTCGGCGTACCCGATGGTGAACGTGGTCGGCTCGGCAGCAGCAACCTGCGCGAGTTCCGAGAGTCGATCGTCCTCGGCGATGTCCACCAGCGCCCGCTCGAGCAGAGCGCGGCCGTCCTCGGTGAGCTCGGTGGGGGATGCCCCCGGCACGAACAGATCGACGCCGAGCTGTTCCTCGAGTTCCACGACCGTCTTGCTCAAGCGGATTCGCGAGATTCCCAGTGACTGAGCAGCGCGCGCGAAATGCAGTTGCTGCGCCACCGCCGCGTACCAGCGCAGTGTCTGCACATCGATGTTCACGGTGTCGAGCCTATGGGACGACGCGGACCGGGAGCGACCGTGGCGTCGAGAGTGCCGATGGCCGGATAAGCTGTTCCGGTGAGCCCGGAGAACAAGCAGCAGACCATGAAGCCATTGACCGCGGCGAACAAGCTCGGCATCTACCTTCCCGCAGCACCCGAAGAGTTCCAGAACTCGATGGTCAGCAGGTCCGAACTGGACGCACTGCGCAGCGATCCGCCGCAGTGGTTGACCGAACTGCAGACCAACGGACCCTTCCCCCGCGACGTCATCGCGAAGAAGCTGGGCGTGTCCATCGCAGGGCTGGCCCGTGGTGGTGTCACCGAGGCGCTGACCAGCGAGGCGATCGAAGAACTCGTTGCCAGCCCACCGCAGTGGCTCGTCCGGGAGCGTCGCACCCAGATTCAGGTGCGCAAGGATGCCGAACGCATCAAGGAGAAGCAGGAAGCGCGTCGTACCTCGGGCAACCGACCGACCAAGCTGCGCAACCTCTAGCTCGAGACGATTCCGTCGAGGTAGAGCCACCGGCCGTCCACGCGGACGAAGCGGCTCACCTCACTCATCGAGCCCGCCCCGCCCGGATGCTTGTATCGAGCTCGGAACTCGACGGTTCCCGCGTCGTCGAACAGCCCGCCGGCGTCGGTCGCGAGAATGTCGAGTCGGTACCACCGTTGATCGGGGTCCAACTCCAGCTCGGCCGGTGCGGTGTCGGGATGCCACGATGCGCGGAGATAGTCCACGTCTGCGACGGCGAACGCAGTGAATCGAGATCGCATCAGCTTCTCGGCTGTCGGCGCGCTCGCAACGCCGCGCAGGTACGGCTCGCAGCACGCGTCGAACGTGTCACCGCTCGAACACGGACACCGCCCGCTCACTCGTCGACAACCTCGACCGTATAGGTGCCGAGTTCGTGCTCGTCGCGCTTGCCGACGTCCTGGATCCACGTGTTGGCCTCGAGGAGTGTGTCGAACAGTCCCAGCGGAATCGGGTCGCCGCCGAGTGCGTTCTTCATGATCACGCGGTATTTCCTCACGGTGTCACGCGCCGGACGGTCGCGAGGAACGTAGCGGCAGCGAAGAACATCCCGGCGAACGTGCGATTCATCGTTTTCTGCTGGCGCTGCGAGCGCATCAGCCGCAGAACCCGAGATGCCAGCGAGGTGTATCCGGTCATCACCAACATGTCGACCGCGACCATCGTGGCCGCGATGACGAGGTACTGAGTGAGCAGAGGCCGCGCTGGATCGAGGAACTGGGGAAGGACGGCAACCATGAACACGACGGCCTTCGGGTTGCTGGCGTTGACGAGGAATCCTCGTACCAGCATCGTCGTTCCGCGATCGGCCACCGCGGGGGCGTCGGCGACGTCGGTCGGGGCTGCCCGCCACTGCCGAATGCCCAGGTAGACCAGGTACGCGACACCGAACCACTTGATGGCAGTGAACGCGAGCGCCGAGCTGGCGAGCACTGCCCCCAGTCCGACGGCGACGATGCCGATCTGCAGGAGCAGACCGATCTGCAGACCGAAGATGTTCCAGTATCCGCGGCGCAGGCCGTAGCGAAGCCCGGTGGACATCGACGCGATGGCGCCTGCACCGGGGGAGAGACTGATGACGATGCTCGCGCCGAGGAAGGCGAGCCACACTGACCAGGACATGCGTTCATTGAACTACGACCGTCAACTCGAATTCGGCCCGGCCGTGGGTGTCGAACGCGCCGAAGCAGGGTAGGCCACCGAGATGGCAGACATCAGAAGTATCGACACCGGCCCCCAGCAGGTCACCCGGCAGACCGAAGTTCGGGCACCGGCATCCGAATTGTTCGACATCGTGGCCGATCCCAACCGGCACGGTGAGCTCGACGGGTCCGGGACGGTCAAGGACACCGTCCGCGGCCCCGATCGACTGAGCACCGGCGCGAAGTTCTCCGTCGGCATGAAGCAGTACGGCGTGCCGTACAAGATCACCAGCACCGTCACCGAGTTCGTCGACGCCGACAAGCACAAGGTGATCGAGTGGCAGCACCCGATGGGGCACACCTGGCGCTGGGAGTTCGAGGAGAAGCAGCCGGGGCTGACCACGGTCACCGAGAGCTTCAAGTACGGCACCGCCAAGGTCCCGAAGATGCTCGAGCTGTTCAAGATGCCGCAGAAGAATGCCCAGGGCCTCGAGAGCACGCTGCACAACCTCGCGGCCCGCTACGCCTGACAGTTTTGGCGACAACCCTCGCTGTCCACAATTCGCGTTCGGATGCACAACCGACGATCGACGACGCGAATTGTGGACACCGAGGTGTCCCTTGCCCTGATCTATTCTGACCGGCATGCCGATCGATCCCGACACCAAGAACTGGACCTGGGTACTCGAGCGAGCGTGCCCGGATTGCGGGTTCGACTCGAGTGCCGTCGAATACGACGCAATCCCGGACCTGATCCGCGCCGACGTCGAGCGTTGGGAAGCGGTTCTGCGGCGCGAGAACGTTGCACTGCGTCCCGACGACTCGACGTGGTCCGCGCTCGAATACGCCGCGCACGTACGTGACGCGCACCGCATCTTCCGGACCCGGCTCGCACTGGTGTTGACCGAGGACGATCCCGAGTTCGCGAACTGGGACCAGGACGCCACCGCGCTGGCCGAGGACTACAACTCCCAGAATCCTGCGGAGGTGGCGTCGGAACTCGGCGACGCCGCCCGCGCTCTGGCCGACGATTTCGCCGCTGTACCGCCGGAGAATCGGCATCGGACCGGTCGGCGCAGCGACGGATCGAACTTCTCGGTCGAATCACTGGCCGCCTACTACATTCACGACCCCATCCATCATCTGTGGGACGTGCGGGGCTGAGCGGAATTCGGTGGAACTATCCTGGGTGTTCGAACCACACTGTTTCGACCGAACCCCGGCTTCGACCGAACTCCGGCACCGAACCGACTTCACGAAGGGGCCCACTATGCCTGCCCGCATCGAGCTCGCCCGCGTCGATCTACGCGGACGAACTCCATCCACTGCCGAACTACGCGGCGCACTTCCCCGAGGCGGAGTGGATGTCGATTCGGTGCTGCATCAGGTTCGCCCCGTCGTCGACGCGGTCAAGGAGCGCGGTACCGACGCGGCCCTCGAGTTCAGCGAGAAGTTCGACGGAGTCCGACCGGACCGCATTCGAGTTCCTCAGCAGGAATTGGTTCGAGCACTAGAGGAGCTGGATCCGGCCGTCCGAGCGGCGCTCGAGGTCGCGATCGAGCGAACCCGTCTGGTGCACTCGGATCAGCGCCGAACCGACCACACCACCCAGGTGGTACCCGGCGGCACCGTGACCGAACGCTGGATCCCGGTCGATCGCGTCGGCCTGTACGTGCCCGGAGGCAACGCTGTGTACCCGTCGTCGGTCGTGATGAACGTGGTGCCCGCGCAGATCGCCGGCGTCGGATCTCTGGTGGTGGCTTCGCCGCCGCAAGAGAACTTCGGCGGACTGCCGCACCCGACGATCTTGGCTGCGGCGCAGCTGCTCGGCGTCGACGAGGTCTGGGCGGTCGGCGGTGGCCAGGGTGTCGCGCTGCTCACCTACGGAGGCGTCGACACCGACGGCGGCGAGTTGGCACCGGTCGATCTGATCACCGGTCCGGGCAACATCTACGTCACGGCGGCCAAGCGGCTGTGTCGCTCGCTCATCGGAATCGACTCCGAGGCAGGACCGACCGAGATCGCGATTCTCGCCGACGCCACCGCGGACCCGATTCACGTGGCGGCGGACCTCATCAGCCAGGCCGAACACGACGTCATGGCGGCCAGTGTGTTGGTCACCGACAGCATCGAACTGGCCGATGCCGTGGACCAGGCCGTCAACGCACAGATGGCATCCACCCGGCATGCAGAGCGCGTGGCCACCGCACTGAACGGAAGCCAGTCCGGCATCGTGCTGGTCGACGACGTCACTCAGGGATTGGCCGTGGTCAACGCCTACGCCGCCGAGCATCTCGAGATTCAGACGAAGGACGCGTCCGACGTCGCATCCCGGGTGCGCAGCGCCGGTGCCGTGTTCGTCGGAGCGTGGTCGCCGGTGAGCCTCGGTGACTACTGCGCCGGCTCCAACCACGTACTTCCGACGGCGGGATGCGCACGCCACTCGTCCGGCCTGAGTGTGCAGACGTTCCTGCGCGGCATCCATGTGGTGGACTACAGCGAAGCCGCGCTGAAAGATGTTGCGGCGCACGTCATTGCGCTGGCCAACGCGGAGGATCTCCCGGCTCACGGAGAAGCGGTGCGGCTGCGGTTCGAAGGGCTGCGTACCGGTGATCCATCATGACCGATGCTCTGGGACAAGCGGTCTCGCTGGACGACCTCCCGCTGCGTGAGGCACTGATCGGCAAAACGCCGTACGGTGCGCCGCAGCTCACCGTGCCGGTTCAGTTGAACACCAACGAAAATCCGCACCCGCCGACGCAGGCATTGATCGACGATGTGGCGGACTCCGTTCGGCTCGCCGCCGGTCAGCTGCACCGCTACCCGGATCGCGATGCGGAGGAGCTGCGTGCCGACCTCGCTCGCTACCTCACCGAGCAGACCGGCTTCGCTGTCGACACCGCCAACGTGTGGGCGGCCAACGGGTCCAACGAAATTCTGCAGCAGTTGCTGCAGGCGTTCGGGGGACCGGATCGCACCGCGCTCGGCTTCGTGCCGTCCTACTCGATGCACCCGATCATCTCCTCCGGGACCCAGACCGAATGGATTCCGGCGAAGCGTCGGGCAGATTTCTCTCTCGATGTCGACTACGCAGTGCAGGCGATCGAAGAACGAAAGCCCGACGTCGTGTTCGTCACCAGCCCCAACAATCCGACGGGCCACAGCATCGACGAGGCGGATCTGCGCCGAATCCTCGACTCCGCACCGGGAATCGTGGTGGTCGACGAGGCCTATGCGGAATTCTCCTCTGCGCCCAGCGCGATCGGGTTGATCGAGAGCTACCCCAGCAAGATCGTGGTCAGCCGAACCATGAGCAAGGCGTTCGCGTTCGCCGGCGGTCGGCTGGGATATCTGGTGGCTGCCCCGGCCGTCGTCGACGCAATGCTGTTGGTGCGCTTGCCCTATCATCTCTCGGTCGTCACGCAGGCAGCTGCGCGGGCGGCGCTACGGCACGCCTCGGACACTCTCGGGAGCGTGGCCGAACTCTCCGCCGAACGAGATCGTGTGGCAGCGGCTCTCGGCCACCAGGGGTACGACGTGGTGCCGTCCGACGCCAACTTCCTGCTCTTCGGCCGGTTCTCCGATGCGGCCGCGACCTGGCAGCGGTACCTGGACGACGGCGTGCTCATCCGGGACGTCGGAATTCCCGGGTATCTTCGCGTCACCATCGGACTGGCGCACGAGAACGACCGATTCCTCACCGTCAGCGCAGCACTCGCATCGACCGAAACAGCAGAGGCACCGAAGTGACAACACCCGCCCCCCGCATCGCCAAGATCGAGCGCACCACCAAGGAATCCGACATCTCGGTCGAGCTGAACCTCGACGGGACCGGCATCGTCGACATCTCCACCGGCGTTCCGTTCTACGACCACATGCTCACCGCGCTCGGCACCCATGCTCGTTTCGACCTGACGGTGCGCGCGAAGGGCGACATCGAGATCGAGGCGCACCACACCGTCGAGGACACCGCGATCGTGCTCGGGCAAGCTCTCGGCCAGGCCCTCGGCGACAAGGCGGGCATCACTCGGTTCGGCGACTCGTTCATTCCGATGGACGAAACGCTCGTGCACGCGGCTGTCGATGTGTCCGGTCGTCCGTACTGCGTACACACCGGTGAGCCCGACTACATGGTGCACTCGGTGATCGGCGGCTACCCCGGTGTTCCGTACTCCACCGTGATCAACAAGCACGTGTTCGAGACGCTGGCCTCGAACGCTCGGATCGCACTGCACGTCCGGGTGATCTACGGCCGCGATCAGCACCACATCACCGAAGCCGAGTTCAAGGCCGTGGCTCGGGCACTGCGTCAGGCCACCGAGTACGACCCTCGCGTGACCGGTGTGCTGTCCACCAAGGGAAGTCTGTGATCGGTCGATCGGCGCTCGTGCGTTGAGTGGCCTGAGCTCCATCCGCGGTCTTCCGGCCGCGATGGCCATGGGCGCGGCCTCCTTCGGCGGGTGGGGGTTGCTGCTCCCGGTGGTTCCCCTCGCTGTGTCCCAGTCGGGGGCATCGGACGCGGTGGCCGCGGCCAGTACCGCGATCTTCATGGCCACGACGGTGATCACTCAGCTGTTCGTGCCGGGCATGCTGATGCGAGTCGGCCACCGCGCGGTTCTGGCCGCCGGGTGTCTGCTTCTCGGGCTGCCTGCACTGCTGTTCATCGTCTCCGTCGAGGCCGTACCGGCGCTGGCGGTGTCGGCCCTGCGGGGCACCGGATTCGGAATGTTGACCGTCGCCGGTGCCGCCATCGTCGCCGAGCTCGCTCCGACAGCGCTGCTCGGCCGGGCGACGGGCGCGCAGGGCATCGCCGTCGCCTTGGCTCAGATGGTCACGCTGCCATTGGGTCTGGTGATATTCGCGGCGAGTCCTACTGCCGTGTTCGTACTCGGTGCTCTGGTGCCCGCAGCAGGCCTGATCGGCGTGGCGCTGTTGCCGCCGACCCGGCCCGCGCCGCAGCCGCCGAGGATCGAGCGGGTTCGCCTCGACGTTCGTCAATTCCTGGTGCCGTGTCTCGTCGTGGCCTCGGTGTCCGCGGCCTACGGGGGAATCACCAGTCTGCTGCCCATCGCCGAATCGAACCGAGCCGCGATGATCGGACTCGCACTGGCCGTCGTCAGTGCCTCGATGCTCGTCGGGCGTTACGCCGCTGGCTCGGTGGCGGACCGCATCGGAATCGGACGCTCTGTGCTTCCGGCGCTGGTGTCGGCGGCGATCGGGATCGCCCTGTTCGCGATCGCTGCGCTCGGCAACATGCCCGCGGCGCTGTTCTTCGTCGCAGCCGTCCTGTTCGGAATCGGGTACGGCGCATGCCAGAACGACAGCCTCGTGATGGCGTTCGACGCAGCCGGACCCGCCCGCTACAGCAGCGCGAGCGCCGTCTGGAACATCAGCTTCGACGCGGGCACCGGGGCGGGCGCACTCGCCCTCGGTGTCCTCGCGACAAGTGTGGGGTACACCGCGGGATTCACCGCAGCCGCTGCCACGGTGGTCGTCGTCGCGGCGGTGGCGCTCATCGCGAGACCACGCCCCGATAGACTCCGCGCATGACTTCTGTGGTGTTGCTCGATTACGGCTCGGGCAATCTGCACTCGGCGAAGAGGGCTCTGGCCCGGGTCGGTGCCGATGTGACCGTGACCTCGGACTTCGACGAGGCCCTGAATGCAGAAGCGCTGGTCGTTCCCGGTGTCGGTGCGTTCGCCGCCTGCATGGAAGGTCTGCTGGCGGTGAAGGGCGATCGCATCATCGGGCGTCGACTCGCCGGTGGGCGTCCCGTGCTTGGTATCTGCGTCGGAATGCAGATCCTGTTCGACCGCGGCGTCGAATTCGGTGTCGAAGCCAACGGGTGCGGGGAGTGGCCGGGAACGGTCGAGCGCCTGCAGGCCGAGGTGCTGCCGCACATGGGCTGGAACACCGTCGAGGCGCCGGAGAAGAGCGTGCTGTTCGACGGCATCGATCCCGAGACCCGGTTCTATTTCGTCCACTCCTACGCTGCCCAGCAGTGGGAGCTCGAACCCAGCGACACCATCGCTGCGCCGTTGCTCACGTGGGCCGATCACGGCGGCCGATTCCTCGCTGCCGTGGAGAACGGCGCTCTCTCGGCCACTCAGTTCCACCCGGAGAAGTCCGGTGACGCCGGGGCTGCGCTGCTGGAGAACTGGGTCCGATCGGTGTGAGCGACCGCGAGTTCTCACTCGGGCGCTTGGCCTTTCGCGCACTCGGTTCGGCTGTGATCGTGCTCGCCCTTGCGACGGCACTGATCGCTGTGCTGCAGCCGAGTGCCGGGGTGGGTCTGGTCATCGCGTTGGCCGGTGTGGTCGGCGCGATCGCGGCCATGGGTGTGGTGTCCACGCGCATGACGCGCAAAGAACTCCGGTAGGACGACAGACGACCCGTTTTGAGTTCACAGCCGCTCGGCCCGTAGCATAACCGCACGTGAGCCTGGTCTTATTACCTGCTGTCGATGTCGCAGGCGGCGAAGCTGTCCGTCTCGTTCAAGGAGAAGCCGGAAGCGAAACGAAGTACGGGTCGCCTCGCGACGCTGCACTCGCGTGGCAGAACGACGGCGCCGAGTGGGTCCATCTCGTGGATCTCGACGCCGCGTTCGGACGCGGATCCAACCGCGAGCTGCTGGCGTCCGTCGTCGGCGAGCTCGACGTCAAGGTGGAGCTGTCCGGCGGAATTCGTGACGACGAGTCGCTGCGCGCGGCGCTGGCGACCGGTTGCGCGCGAGTCAATCTCGGCACCGCGGCCCTCGAAGATCCGCAGTGGTGCTCCCGCGCGATCGGCGAGTTCGGCGATCGAGTTGCCGTCGGTCTGGACGTGCTGATCGTCGACGGAGCGCCGCGGTTGCGCGGTCGCGGCTGGGTGAGCGACGGCGGCGACCTGTGGGAGGTTCTCGAGCGGCTCGAACGCGACGGGTGCTCGCGCTACGTCGTCACCGACGTCACCAAGGACGGCACGTTGACCGGGCCCAACCTGGAACTGCTCGCCGAGGTGTGTGCCAAGACCGACAAGCCGGTCATCGCATCGGGCGGCGTGTCCACGATTGCAGACCTGGAAGCGATCGCCGGACTGGTCGACCGGGGTGTGGAAGGTTCCATCGTCGGAAAGGCGCTGTACGCCGGACGTTTCACGCTCCCGGACGCCCTCGCTGCGGTGTCTCGGTAACACAGGGATGACCCTTCCCGAGGAACCGACTCGTCTGCTCGAGATCGCCGGTGGTCTGCTCGATGGCATCCACGATCGGTTCGTCGCCGGCGTCGGCGCGCCGAGCGCAGTGCAGAAGGGCCCCGACGACTTCGCCACTGCGGTGGATCTGGAACTCGAGCGGCGGCTCGGTGCGGAATTGCTCGAGGCCACCGGAATTGCCGTTCACGGTGAGGAGTTCGGCGGACCGGATCTGAATTCGGGACTCGTCTGGGTGCTGGACCCGATCGACGGCACCTTCAACTACTCGTCGGGATTGCCTTCGGCCGGAACGTTGTTGGCGTTGCTCGACGATGGAGAACCGGTCCTCGGACTCACCTGGCTGCCGTTGGTGGATCAGCGTTTCGCCGCTGTGGCGGGCGGCCCCCTGATGCTCAACGGTGTCGCGCTTCCGGCACTGCAGCCGAAAGTGCTGCGCGAATCCATGATCGGGTTCGGTGCGTTCAATGTCGCCAGCCGCGGTTCGCTGCCGGGTCGGTTCCGGTTCCGCATCCTCGAAGAGTTGTCGATGCATTCCTCGCGATTGCGGATGCACGGTGCCACCGGGGTCGATCTGGCCTACACGGCCAGTGGAGTACTCGGCGGCGCGGTCGTATTCGGTCACCGGGCCTGGGACAATGCAGCCGGTGCGCTGCTGGTGCGCGCGGCTGGCGGAATCGTCACCGACCTCGCGGGCGAACCCTGGACGGTCGACTCGGCGTCGGTCCTCGCAGCCGGACCGGGAGTGCACGAAGAATTGCTGAAGGTGATCACCGAACTCGGTGATCCCGTCGACTATCTGGAAGGACCGGTGCGATGAGCGTCGCGGTCAGAGTGATTCCGTGCCTGGACGTCGACGCCGGACGGGTCGTCAAGGGAGTGAACTTCGAAAACCTCCGTGACGCAGGCGATCCCGTGGAGCTCGCGGCCGTCTACGACGCGCAGGGAGCCGACGAACTGACCTTCCTCGACGTCACCGCGTCGACGTCGGACAGAGGCACGATGCTCGACGTCGTCAGCCGCACCGCCGAGCAGGTGTTCATCCCGCTCACCGTCGGCGGGGGAGTGCGCACCGTCGCCGATGTGGATCGACTGCTGCGAGCCGGGGCGGACAAGGTCAGTGTCAACACCGCTGCGATCGCCCGGCCGGAGTTGCTGCGTGAGCTCAGCGAACGGTTCGGCTCACAGTGCATCGTGCTCTCGGTCGACGCCCGAACCGTCCCCCAGGGGCAGCAGGACACCCCGTCGGGCTGGGAGGTCACCACGCACGGCGGCAAACGTGGCACCGGCATCGACGCCGTCGAATGGGCGGTACGTGGTGCAGAACTGGGCGTCGGAGAGATTCTGCTCAATTCGATGGACGCCGACGGAACGAAGGCCGGATTCGATCTGCCGATGATCGCCGCCGTCCGGTCCGCGGTACATGTGCCGGTGATCGCCAGCGGCGGAGCAGGCGTGGTGGAACACTTTTCGCCGGCCGTGCACGCCGGAGCGGACGCGGTGCTTGCCGCGAGCGTGTTCCATTTCGGCGATCTCACCATCGGCCAGGTCAAAGATGCGATGCGCGCCGAGCACATCGTCGTTCGATAGCGAAGAGGATTTCCGATGACACTCGATCCCACGCTGTCCGCGCGGCTCAAGCGCAACGAGGCCGGGCTGTTCAGCGCTGTCGTGCAGGAACGGTCGACCGGTCAGGTACTCATGGTGGCGTGGATGGACGACGAGGCACTCGCTCGAACCCTCGAAACCCGCAAGGGCACTTACTATTCCAGGTCCAGGCAGCAGTACTGGGTCAAGGGTGAGACGTCGGGTCACACGCAGTACGTGCACGAGGTTCGGCTCGACTGCGACGGTGACACCGTGCTCCTGATCGTCGATCAGGTCGGCGCGGCGTGCCACACCGGCACACATACCTGCTTCGATGCCGACGTCCTGTTGGGCCCCGACACTCAGGCGTGACCGGTTCCCGCTGCAATTCCCTTGTCCAACTGCGCCAGCAGAGTCGAACTCAGGGTCGCGAGCTGCTCGACCTCCGCGTCGGACAGACCCTCGAACACCAGCGACTGCACCGTGCCGACGTGCCCGGGCGCCGCTTCCACCACCTTGGCCATGCCTGCGTCGGTCAGTACCGCATAGGAACCGCGGCTGCCCGGGATGTTCTCGCGCTTGACCCACCCGGCCTTCTCGAGCTTCGTCACCACGTGTGACA
Source organism: Rhodococcus sp. 14-2483-1-2 (assembly GCF_002259405.1). Classification (GTDB taxonomy): domain Bacteria; phylum Actinomycetota; class Actinomycetes; order Mycobacteriales; family Mycobacteriaceae; genus Rhodococcoides. The sequence continues at coordinate 486,932 of NZ_NPFW01000021.1, forward strand.
GGCGCGAGAGCGAGGCGTTCGCGTACTCGGCCAGATCGCGGAGTTGGATCCGTCGCTGTGGATTCTCGCTGACCGTGGCGAGGACGAAGTAGTCGAAGTGGGTCAGTTGCGAATCGCGCTGCAACTGCGCGTCCAACGCTGCCGGCAACCGAGTGACCAGAGCGACGAGTGATCGCCAGGCCTCCTGCTGACTCTCGGTGAGCCAACGGGGATCCACCGTGTGTTGCGGTGTCGCCGACGTATCCATCGCGGGGAACCTCTCGATCAAGTTGGTTGTTGCCTGCACATGATGCCTCGAGGTTCCCCCCACCCGAGGCATCGCGTCGGACAGTGCTCTAGGTGCGATGTGCCCGCAGGTACTCCAGAGCCTTGTCCGCATGCGCTTCGAACCGTACTTCGCTGGAGAAGGTCTCGAGGACCTTCCGGTCGGTGCCGATGACGAACGTCGCGCGCTTCACCGGGGACAGCTTGGCCAGCAGACCGCGCTTGACGCCGAACGCGGTGGCGACGGTGCCGTCCTCGTCGGAGAGCAGCGGGTAGTCGAAGGATTTCGAGGCGGCGAACTCTGCCTGCTTGGCGACGGCATCGGCACTGATGCCGACACGGGTTGCTCCGACCTCGGCGAACTCCGATGCCAGGTCCCGGAAGTGGCACGCCTCGGCGGTGCACCCGGGGGTGAATGCAGCGGGGTAGAAGAACAGCACTATCGGACCGTTTGCCAGCAATTCGGTCAGTGTTCGGGTCTCTCCGGTCTGGTCCGGCAGGGAAAAATCGGGAACGAGCTCGCCTGGTTTCATGCTCGGCAGGTTACCGCGAGCGCCGACCCTGCACCCGAACCTGGGAGGATGGAGCAATGCACGGCGAGACGACCACCGACCCCAGCCCCACTCCCGACACCGAGAACTCGGACTCGACCACCTCGCGTGAGGTGTTCCGGCATCTCGCCGCAGAGCACCGCGTGGTGCCCGTGACGCGAAAGGTGCTCGCCGACTCCGAGACTCCTCTGTCGGCGTACCGCAAGCTCGGTGCCGACCGACCCGGAACCTTCTTGCTCGAGTCCGCACAGAACGGCAGTTCGTGGTCCAGGTGGTCGTTCATCGGTGCAGGTGCTCCGGCATCGCTCACGGTCATCGACGGTGAGGCCGCGTGGCGTGGCAACGTCCCCGCCGGGGTGCCGAGCGGCGGCGATCCTCTCGAAGTGCTGGCGCGGACATTGGAGCTGCTGCACTCGGAGCGGCTGCCGGGTCTGCCCCCGTTGACCGGTGGCATGGTGGGTTACCTCGGATACGACTCGGTGCGGCGCATCGAGAAACTGCCCGAGCACGCGCAGGACGACCTCGGTGTTCCGGAGATGGTCATGCTGCTCGCCACCGATCTCGCGGCCGTCGACCATCACGAAGGCGCGATCACCCTGATCGCGAACGCCGTGAACTGGAACGGCACCGACGATCACGTCGACGAGGCGTACGACGACGCAGTGCGCCGTCTCGATCGCATGTGTGCGGACCTGTCGAAGCCCGCTGCCTCCACCGTCTCCACCGTGTCCAGGCCTGCGCCGCAGTTCCGCCGGCAGCGCACGTCCGAGGGGTTCGGTGCCGACGTCGCTCGCCTGGTCGAGGAGATCGAAGCAGGTGAGGCGTTCCAGGTGGTGCTCTCCCAGCGTTTCGAGATGGACACCGATGCGTCGCCCCTCGACGTCTACCGAATGCTGCGGGCCTCCAATCCCAGCCCGTACATGTATCTGATGCACGTACCGGGCGAGAACGACGAGACGGCGTTCTCCATCGTCGGATCGAGCCCCGAGGCATTGGTGACGGTGGTCGACGGTCTGGCCACCACACATCCGATCGCGGGTACGCGTTGGCGCGGCACGTCCGAGGAAGAGGACGTGCTGCTCGAGAAGGATCTGCTCGCCGACGAGAAGGAGAACGCCGAGCACCTGATGCTCGTCGATCTGGGCCGCAACGATCTCGGGCGTGTCTGCGCTCCCGGCACCGTGCGCGTGAGCGACTACCGCCACATCGAGCGATACAGCCACGTCATGCATCTGGTGTCGACGGTCACCGGACGGTTGGCCGAGGGCAAGCGTGCCCTCGACGCGGTCAAGGCCTGCTTCCCGGCAGGCACCCTGTCCGGGGCACCGAAGGTGCGCGCGATGGAACTGATCGACGAGCTGGAGCCGACGCGACGCGGCATCTACGGCGGCATCGTCGGCTACCTCGACTTCGCGGGCGACGCCGACACTGCCATCTCGATTCGCACCGCCCTCATCAAGGACGGCACCGCGTACGTTCAGGCCGGGGCAGGCGTCGTGGCCGACTCGGTTGCCGAATACGAGGACGACGAGGCGCGGAACAAGGCGATGGCGGTGCTGGGAGCCGTCGCCGCAGCGGAATCGCTCCGTGAGGTCGGTGGCCGATGAGCGAGCGATCCGGTCGCCGCGGGTCGGCCGCTCTCCCCGTCGCCCTTCTGGTGGTTGCAGCGGCGTGCCTGTGGGGCGCGTCGAGAATGACCTGGGTTCGGGTGACGTCGTTCGACGGACTCGGCGAGAGCCGGACCGACGAGCTTCTCGGCAGCACCTGGGCTGCTGCCACGACGCCGCTCGCGCTGGTGCTGGTGGCTGCGATCGCCGCGTCGTTCGCCGTGCGGGGGTGGGCCTCTCGGGTGCTGGCCCTGTTGATCGCCGTTGTGGCCGTGGCGGCTGCGATTCCGGCAGTTCGATTGCTCACCGCCGGGGCGTCGGATTCGGAGTCCGCGGCGCTCGCGGAGCTTCCGGCACGCGCCCAGGTCTCGATGACGGACGTCTCGGTTCTGCCGGCGATCGTCACCCTCGTCGGTGCCGTCTGCGCCTTCGCTGCTGCCGTGGTGTCGATTCGGAAAACGTTTGCCACGCAGGTACTCTCGTCCAAGTACGACGCCCCGGCGGTGCGTCGCGACGAGGTCGCTCGGCGCGCGCGCACCACGGCATCCGGTGCCGGCGTGCAGGACGAGGGAGAGGACCTCACCGAACGCATGATGTGGGACGCGCTCGACGCCGGTGAAGACCCTACCGACGAGTCCGGTACCCGGCGTTCGTCGGATTGAAACGGACCTCTACGCTAGGTCCGACCCCGATGAGATTCCTCACATCGGACGTCGACGCTCAGAAAGGACTGGGGGCACCATGACTGTTCTCGACTCGATTCTCGACGGTGTACGAGCCGACGTGGCCGCGCGCGAATCGGTGGTCGATTTCGCCGCCGTGAAAGCAGCAGCGAAAGCAGCCCCGGCCCCCCTCGACGCGGCAGCCGCCCTCCGTGAGGACGGTATCGGCGTCATCGCCGAAGTGAAGCGGGCGAGCCCGTCCAAGGGCGCGTTGGCAGACATCGGTGATCCAGCTGTTCTCGCTCGCGCATACGAGCAGGGCGGCGCTCGCATCATCAGCGTCCTCACCGAAGAGCGTCGCTTTCACGGATCTCTCGCAGACCTCGACGCGGTTCGTGCCGCCGTCTCGATTCCTGTGCTGCGCAAGGACTTCATCGTCGGTCCGTATCAGATCCACGAGGCTCGGGCGCACGGTGCCGACGTCATCCTGCTGATCGTCGCGGCTCTCGAACAGGACGCGTTGACGTCGTTGCTCGATCGCACCGAGTCGCTGGGTATGACGGCGCTGGTCGAGGTGCACACCGAGGCCGAGGCGGATCGCGCCCTCGAGGCCGGTGCCAGCGTCATCGGCATCAACGCCCGCAATCTGAAGACGCTCGAGATCGATCGTGACAGCTTCGGCCGTATCGCGCCCGGGTTGCCCAGCGAGATCATTCGTATCGCGGAGTCCGGGGTGCGGGGCACTGCAGATCTGCTCGCCTACGCCGGTGCCGGTGCCGACGCGGTACTCGTCGGCGAGGGCTTGGTCACCGCAGGGGATCCGCGCACGGCCGTCTCGGACCTGGTGACGGCGGGAACGCATCCGTCGTGCCCCAAGCCCGCACGCTGACCCGGCACCCGACCCGAGCGCGGCGGCGGTCCGCCGTTGGGGCACACTGGACCGGTGAGCACCAGCAATTCTTCTTCCATCACGGACGCCCCGCAGGCAGTCCGTTTCAAGGGCGCTGATCTGCCGCAGAGCAGCATCGGCCTCACCGATCGCAGCGCGCACGAGCCTGATGTGGGCGGCCATTTCGGTGTCTACGGCGGCAGATTCGTACCCGAGGCGCTGATGGGTGTGATCGAGGAAGTCACCGCCGAGTACGAGAAGGTGCGCAGCGACAACGAGTTCCTCGGTGAACTCGACCGACTGCAGCGCGATTACACCGGTCGCCCCTCGCCGGTCTTCGAGGCGACACGGTTGTCCGAGCACGCAGGCGGCGCTCGAATCCTTCTCAAGCGAGAAGACCTCAACCACACCGGTTCTCACAAGATCAACAACGTTCTCGGCCAGGTACTCCTGGCCAAGCGCATGGGCAAGACACGGATCATCGCCGAGACCGGTGCAGGCCAGCACGGAGTGGCCACCGCCACGGCGTGCGCGCTCCTCGGACTCGACTGTGTCGTGTACATGGGCGAGGTCGACACCGAACGGCAGGCACTCAACGTCGCTCGGATGCGTCTGCTCGGGTCCAGTGTCGTGGCCGTCAAGTCGGGATCGCGCACCCTCAAGGACGCCATCAACGAGGCGCTGCGCGACTGGGTCACCAACGCGGACAACACCTACTACTGCTTCGGCACCGTCGCCGGGCCGCACCCCTTCCCAGTCATGGTGCGCGATTTCCAGCGCATCATCGGCCTCGAAGCGCGGCAGCAGGTCCTCGCGTCCACGGGCCGGCTGCCCGACGCCATCGCTGCCTGCGTCGGCGGTGGATCCAACGCGATCGGCATCTTCCACGCCTTCATCGACGACGCGGATGTTCGACTGATCGGCTTCGAGGCGGCGGGTGACGGCGTCGAGACCGGCCGCCACGCTGCGACGATCAGCGGTGGAACTCCGGGAGCCCTGCACGGTGCGTACTCCTACCTGCTGCAGGACGAGGACGGTCAGACCGTCGAATCTCATTCCATCTCAGCGGGATTGGACTACCCGGGCGTCGGTCCGGAGCATTCCTACCTGCACGACATCGGGCGTGCCGAGTACCGCGGCATCACCGATACCGAAGCCATGAACGCCTTCAAGCTACTGTGCCGAACCGAAGGCATCATCCCGGCCATCGAGTCCTCGCACGCCATCGCCGGCGCGCTAACCCTCGGCAAGGAGCTGGGCAAGGACGCGATCATCCTGGTGAACCTCTCCGGACGTGGAGACAAGGACGTCGACACCGCGGCCGAATGGTTCGGTCTGATCGACGGAGACGGCGAAGCGAACGTGGACGACGAAGCAGGTATCAAGCCATGAGCAACAACGACTCTCGCCTCTCCGGGACCTTCGCGCAGTGCCGTGCCGAAGGGCGCGCAGCACTCGTCGGCTACCTCCCGGCAGGTTTTCCGACGGTGCCGCGGTCGGTCGAGGTGTTCAAGACGATGGTCGACGCCGGATGCGACATCGTCGAGGTCGGCATTCCGTATTCCGATCCGGTGATGGACGGCCCCACGATCCAGGCCGCGGCAGATGTGGCACTGCGAGCCGGGGCCCGGGTCAAGGACGTCTTCGCCGTCACCGAGCAGGTCGCTGCTGCGGGCGGAAAAGCGGTCGTCATGACCTACTGGAACCTGGTTCTCAAGTACGGCATCGAGAACTTCGCCCGGGATCTCGCAAATGCGGGTGGGCTCGGAATCATCACCCCGGATCTCATTCCCGACGAAGCGCAGGAATGGATCGAGGTCTCGAACCGCTACGAACTCGACCGAATCTTCCTCGTCGCCCCGTCGTCCACCGAGGAGCGGCTCGTCAGCACCGTCGAAGCCAGTAGCGGCTTCGTCTACGCGGCCTCGACGATGGGTGTCACCGGTGCCCGCGACGCGGTGTCCTCGATGGCACCTGCACTCTCGGCCCGGATCCGTCAACACTCCGACATTCCCATCGGCGTGGGGCTCGGGGTCCGCTCGGGTGCGCAGGCCGCCGAGATCGCCCGCTACGCCGACGCCGTGATCGTCGGTTCGGCACTGGTCAGTGCCGTCGACAAGGGACTCGACGCCGTACGCGACCTGACGACGGAACTCGCCGAGGGTGTCCGTTCCGCTAACGTAGCGTCGTGACTTCGACCGCGATCCTGGCCTACATTCCCAGTCCGCCGCAGGGGGTGTGGCACGTCGGACCGCTGGCTCTGCGGGCCTACGCCCTGTTCATCATCATCGGCATCATCGTTGCCGTGGTGTGGGGTGATCGACGCTGGGTGGCCCGAGGTGGAACCAAGGGCACAGTCCTCGACGTCGCGGTCTGGGCGGTCCCGTTCGGCCTGCTGGGCGGACGGCTGTACCACGTGGCAACCGACTGGAAGACGTACTTCGGTCCCGGCGGAAACCCGATCGAAGCGCTGTACGTGTGGAACGGCGGCCTCGGAATCTGGGGAGCAGTGTTCCTCGGCGGCGTCGGTGCCTGGATCGCCTGCCGTCGACGCGGAATCCCGTTGCCCGCGTTCGGTGACGCCGTCGGTCCACCGATTCTGCTGGCCCAGGCGATCGGCCGCATCGGCAACTACTTCAACCAGGAACTGTACGGACGCGCCACCACCCAGCCGTGGGGTCTGGAGATCTACGAACGGGTCGACGCCAACGGACGGCTCGATCCACTCAACGGGATCTCGACCGGTTTCGTGGAAAAAGTGGTGCATCCGACGTTCCTGTACGAACTGTTGTGGAGCGTCGCGGTCGTCGTGCTTCTGGTTCTCGTCGACCGCAAGTACACGATCGGGCACGGTCGATTGTTCGCGCTGTACGTGGCCGGATACTGCGCCGGACGGTTCTGGGTGGAACTGATGCGCAACGACTTCGCCACGACGATCGCCGGCATACGCATCAACACCTTCACCTCCGCCATCATCTTCGTTCTGGCGATCGCGTACTTCGTGATCGCCACCAAAGGCCGTGAGGAACCGGCGACGCTGAGGTCGAACGACGACGAGGATCGCGAGGTTGCTCCCGAGGACACCTCCTCGGATGCGGAAGGCTCGCGCCCGACGCCGGCCGACGACACCACGGCCTCAGACACCGTCGACGCGCAGCCCGTTCGGGCAACCGACAAGAAAGCCGAGGAAGAAGGCAGTACCCGTGGTTGATTTCGACAAGACCCCTGATCCGGAATCGGGTTCCGGCACCGCCGATTCGAGCGACAGCGTGACGAAGCCGACCGCGTCGTTCGGCACGCCGTTCGACTACGACGCCACCGCCGAAGCGTCGCTCTCGGAGGCACCCGGTACCTCGGAGTCCGCGCCCTCACACGGCCCGACCGGCCCCACGGGTCCGGGGTGGGACACGTACTCGGGTATCGGAAACGGACCGGGTTGGTCCAGCACGCCGAGCTACCCGGCACCGAGCCCCGACGGCAGTACCGACAATCCTCTCGGTGGGTTTCCGGCACCTCCCGGCTACCCGCAACAGGAGTACGGCCAGCAGGGCTATTCGCAGCCGAACTACGGACAGCAGGGCTACCCGCAGCAGGGTTACGGCCAACAGCAGGGGTACGGCCAACAGGGCTTCGGGCAACAGCAGGGTTACGGCCAGCAGGGGTACGGCCAGCAGGGCTTCGGGCAACAGCAGGGGTACGGCCAGCAGTACGGCTACGGCCCGCAGGGTTACGGGATACCCCCTGGCTACCAGGGTGGACCCGCGTTCGGTGTAGGCCCCGACGCGCCGTACGGGCGTGATCCGATGACCGGCGAGGCGCTGTCGGACAAGTCCAAGATCGTCGGCGGCCTGCTGCAGATATTTCTCGGCTGGTTGGGTGTCGGTCGTTTCTACCTCGGCAGTATCGGGATCGGCGTCGCACAGCTGTTGGTGTTCTTCTTGGGGGTGCTGCTCATCGCAGCGTTCGGCCTCGGACTGGTCGTGTTGTTCGGGCTGTTCGTCTGGCATCTCGTCGACGGCGTTCTGATACTGGTGGGCAATGTGAAGGATCCTCAGGGGCGAAAGCTGAGAGACTGATGCCCTCGCTGATACTGCATCGGACGTAAGGGAGCTCGACATGGGTGAATCGGGTACACCGTCTTCGGACGGATCCTCGGGCGATGGATCCACTCCGTCGGAGCCGACCATCTCGTTCGAAAAAGGCACTCCCGCAGGGTCGGGTCCCGTCTACGGGGTTCCCGACCCGAACTACAGCACGCCGAACTACAGCACTCCCGACGTCGACGAGCAGGGCCGGTTCGGACCTCCGCCCGGAGCGGGTTACCCACCGCCATCCGAAGGGTCCGGCCAGTACGGTGCGCCGCCGCCCCCGCCGTATGCGGGCGGGCAGTACGGCGCTCCCCAATACGGCGGCCCTCAGTACGGCGCTCCCCAATACGGTGGCCCCCAGTTCCCAGGCGGGCCCGGATACATGGATCCGATGGCTCCGTACGGTCGGCACCCGGTCACCGGGGAGCCGTTCTCCGACAAGCAGAAGCTGACGGCAGGTCTGCTCGGCATCCTGTTGGGCGCGTTCGGTGCAGGGCGTTTCTATCTGAATCAGCCGGGCATCGCGGTGGCGCAGATAGCCGTCACGTGGCTCACCTGCGGTATCGGCGGAATCTGGCCGTTGATCGACGGCATCATGATGCTCACCGGCAGCGTGCGTGATGAGCACGGTCGACCGTTGCGCGACTGACGATCACATTCGTCACAGCTGTCATTCGCGATTGCATCGATGCGAATGACAGCTGCTACGATTTCGCCATCCGGGAGAGATCTCGGATTCTTTCGCGGGCCAGAGCTGTCCCGGTGAATTCCCGATAGGCAGTTCAATTCGGCTCATCCGACCGTCCCGGTCGACTCGAGCCGACCAGCCGGCGGGGTTGCCGAGACTTCCGATGCAGGGTCGAAGACACTGCACCGCTTGCACGCACCCCACCGGCCTACGTGGAGGTGATCGTGGTGCTGTTTTCTCGGATGCCTGCGGAGCAAGGTCTGTACGACCCGAGCTCGGAGAAGGATTCCTGTGGCGTGGCGATGATCGCCGACATCGCGGGTCGCCGCTCCCACGCGATCGTCGCCGACGGCGTTCTGGCACTGGAGAACCTGGAGCATCGCGGAGCTGCCGGTGCCGAGCCCAACAGTGGTGACGGCGCGGGCATTCTGATCCAGCTGCCGGTCGAACTCCTCGCCTCCCTCGCGCCGTTCGATCTGCCCGCGGCCGGAGCCGACGGCGACAACACGTTCGCGGCCGGAGTGTGTTTTCTGCCGCAGGGCATCCGTGAGCGCGCGATCGCCGTCGAGCGCGTCGAAACCGTTGCGGCCGAAGAGGGTCTGGACATCCTGGGTTGGGTTCCGGTCGAGGTCGATCCCGATCGAGCCGATGTGGGCCTCACCGCCCTCGGCTGCATGCCCTACATGAGCTACCTCTACGTCACCGCCCCCGAGGTCGACGGCACGCGTCCCGCCGGTCTCGCGCTCGACCGTCTCGTCTACGGATTGCGCAAGCGTTCCGAGCGGGTCACCCCCGAGATCGAGGCCGAGGGGTCGGGGCTGTTCTTTCCGTCGCTGTCCTCGCGCACCATCGTCTACAAGGGCATGCTTACCACGATGCAGCTGCCGCTGTACTTTCCGGAACTTCGTAACCCTTTGTGCACGAGCGCCATTGCCATCGTGCACAGTCGCTTCTCGACCAACACGTTCCCGTCGTGGCCGCTGGCGCACCCGCATCGCTACGTCGCGCACAACGGCGAGATCAACACCGTCAAGGGCAACCGAAACAGGATGCGGGCTCGCGAAGCGTTGCTGTCGAGCGACCTGATCCCCGGGGACCTGGAGCGTTTGTTCCCGATCTGCAACCCCGATGCCTCGGACTCGGTGTCCCTGGACGAGGTGCTCGAACTACTGCACCTCGGCGGACGCAGCGTGCCGCACGTGGTGATGATGATGGTGCCCGAGCCGTGGGAGAACCACCGCACGATGGATCCGCGGGTGCGAGCGTTCTACCAGTTCCACTCGTCGATGATGGAGGCCTGGGACGGTCCGGCCTGCGTGACGTTCACCGACGGCAGCTATGTCGGAGCCGTGCTGGATCGCAACGGCCTTCGCCCCGGCCGCTGGTGGCAGACGGCGGACGGTCGCGTGATCCTCGCCAGTGAGGCAGGCGTGCTCGACGTGCCCCAATCCGAGGTCGTCGCCAAAGGTCGCCTCGAGCCCGGCAAGATGTTCCTGATCGACACCGTCGCCGGACGTCTCGTGCCGGACGAGGAGATCAAACTCCAACTGGCAACCGAACATCCGTACCAGGAGTGGCTGCACGCGGGTCTGCTCGAGATCAAGAGCCTGCCCGAGCGTGCTCACATCCAGTACAACCACGACTCGGTGGTGCGCAGGCAGGTCGCTTTCGGCTACACCGAGGAAGACCTCCGCGTCGTACTGACGCCGATGGCCGCATCCGGGGGCGAGCCGCTCGGTTCGATGGGTACCGATACCCCGGCCGCAGTGATGTCGCAGCGATCGCGCCAGCTCTACGACTACTTCATCGAACTGTTTGCGCAGGTCACCAACCCGCCGCTCGACTCGATCCGCGAGGAGATCGTGACCTCGCTCGCGCGGGTGATGGGTCCGGAGCAGAACCTGCTCGAGCCCACTGCTGCGTCGTGCAGGCAGATCGTGTTGCCGTGGCCGGTGCTCGACAACGACGAGCTCAACAAGATCATTCATATCAACGACGACGGCGACCATCCGGGACTGTCGGCCACGGTGTTGCGTGGGCTGTACGAGGTCGAGCGCGGCGGCGAAGGTCTCGCCGAGGCCATCGAGGAGTTGCGTGCCCGGGCATCGGAGGCGATCGCTGCGGGGTACACCACGCTGATCATCTCCGATCGCGATTCGGACCACACCCGCGCCCCGATCCCGTCCCTGCTGGCCACCTCGGCGGTGCACCATCACCTGGTTCGCACGAAGGAGCGCACCAAGATTGCGCTCGTCGTCGAATCCGGTGACGCGCGCGAGGTGCACCATCTGGCGCTGCTCATCGGCTTCGGTGCCGCAGCGGTCAACCCGTATCTGGCGATGGAGTCGATCGAGGATCTGGTCGGCGAAGGCGAACTCACCGGAGTCGAACCGACGATCGCGGTACGGAATTACCTGTACGGGCTCGGCAAGGGCGTGCTCAAGGTGATGTCGAAGATGGGTATCTCGACCGTCGGGTCCTACACCGGCGCACAGGTTTTCGAGGCCGTCGGTCTCGATCGCGAGGTGGTGCGCGAGTACTTCAAGGGCACGGTCAGCAAGCTCGGCGGCGTCGGTCTCGACGTGCTCGCCGAGGAGGTCAAGCTGCGCCATCGGCGGGCGTACCCCGAGAATCCGACCGACCGCGTCCATCGCCGGTTGGAGATCGGCGGTGAATACCAGTTCCGGCGCGAAGGCGAGCTGCACCTGTTCACCCCCGAGACGGTGTTCCTGCTGCAGCACGCAACGCGTACCGGTCGATACGACGTGTTCCAGAAGTACACCGACGAGGTGGACCGGCTCGCTCGCGAAGGCGGTGCGCTGCGCGGTCTGTTCGAGTTCAAGGACGGTGTCAGGCCGCCGGTTCCGCTCGACGAGGTGGAATCGGTCGAGTCGATCGTCACGCGGTTCAACACCGGCGCGATGAGCTACGGATCCATCTCCGCCGAGGCGCACGAGACGATGGCCGTCGCGATGAACAATCTGGGCGGACGGTCCAACTCGGGGGAGGGCGGCGAGGACGTCGACCGGCTCTACGACCCGACGCGACGCAGTGCAGTCAAGCAGGTGGCCAGTGGTCGGTTCGGTGTCACCAGCGACTATCTGGTCAACGCGACGGACATTCAGATCAAGATGGCGCAGGGTGCCAAGCCGGGCGAGGGTGGCCAGCTGCCCGGTTACAAGGTGTACCCGTGGGTGGCCAAGACCCGACACTCGACGCCGGGTGTCGGCCTCATCTCGCCGCCCCCGCACCATGACATCTATTCGATCGAGGATCTCGCGCAGCTGATCCACGATCTCAAGAACGCCAACGAGAAGGCGCGCGTGCACGTCAAGCTCGTCAGTTCCGTCGGCGTCGGCACGGTGGCGACGGGCGTGAGCAAGGCCCACGCCGATGTCGTCCTGATCTCCGGATACGACGGCGGAACCGGTGCTGCGCCGTTGACCTCGCTCAAGCATGCAGGCGCTCCATGGGAGATCGGCCTTGCCGACGCCCAGCAGACGCTGGTGCTCAACGGCTTGCGTGATCGCATCACCGTGCAGTGCGACGGGGGCATGCGCACCGGACGCGACGTCATCGTTGCGGCGCTGCTCGGTGCGGAGGAATTCGGGTTCTCGACGGCCCCGCTGATCGTGGCCGGGTGCATCATGATGCGCGTCTGCCACCTCGACACCTGCCCGGTCGGTGTCGCGACGCAGAACCCGGAGCTGCGCAAGCGGTTCACCGGCAAACCCGAGTTCCTCGAGGACTTCTTCAAGTTCATCGCCGAGGACGTGCGAAAGTACCTCGCGCAGCTCGGTTTCCGGAGCATCGACGAGGCCGTCGGTCACGCCGATGCGCTCGAGACGGCAGCCGGAGTGGCGCACTGGAAGAGCAAGGGACTCGATCTCGCGCCGATCTTCGCGATGCCCGTCGACCGCCACGGTGCCCCGATGACGCAGCGTCGACGCCTCCGCGCGCAGGACCACGGTCTCGATCTCGCGCTGGACCGCACTCTGATCCAGTTGGCCGAGGGAGCGCTCGAGGACGCGCATCCGGTGAAGCTCGAGCTGCCGGTACGCAACGTCAATCGCACCGTCGGAACTCTGCTGGGGTCCGAGGTCACCCGGCGTTACGGCGCGGTCGGGTTGCCGGACGACACCATTCGCATCGCGTTCACCGGATCGGCCGGTCAGTCTCTCGGGGCCTTCCTGCCGCCGGGCATCACCATCGACCTGGTCGGTGATGCAAACGACTATGTCGGCAAGGGATTGTCGGGTGGCCGAATCGTCGTGCGGCCCGCCGAGGATGCACCGTTCGTCGCAGAGGACAACGTGATCGCAGGAAACACCATTCTCTACGGTGCCACCTCGGGCGAGGTGTACCTGCGCGGCAAGGCAGGGGAGCGGTTCGCGGTCCGTAACTCGGGAGCGATCGCGGTGAACGAGGGCGTGGGCGACCACGCGTTCGAGTACATGACCGGCGGTCGTGTCGTGGTGCTCGGGCCCACCGGTCGCAACATGGCGGCGGGTATGTCCGGCGGTATCGCGTTCGTCCTCGGTCTCGATCCGGCGGACGTGAACATGGCGATGGTCGAACTGCAGGTGCCCAACCCGGACGATCTGGTGTGGCTGCGCGAGACCGTCGAGAATCACCGACGGTGGACCGGTTCCACCGTCGCGACCTCGTTGCTGGCCGACTGGCCCCGGAGGTCTGCGCTGTTCACCAAGGTCATGCCCGTCGACTACCAGCGGGTGCTGGAAGCGACAAGAATGGCGCGCGCCGAAGGGCGCGACGTCGATGCTGCGATCATGGAGGCTGCACGTGGCTGATCCACAGGGATTTCTGAAAGTCGTCAAGCGTGAGGCTGCCAAGCGTCCGATCGGCGAGCGCGTCAAGGACTGGAACGAGGTGTACTCGCACCAGCCGGCGAGCGAGCGTGCTGCCGAGGTCTCCGATCAGGCGCGTCGCTGCATGGACTGCGGTATTCCGTTCTGCCACTCGGGAACTGCGGGCTGCCCGCTGGGAAATCTGATTCCCGAGTGGAACGACCTGGTGCGCCGCGGCCGCTGGGATGCGGCCAGCGACCGACTGCATGCGACCAACAACTTTCCGGAGTTCACCGGGCGGGTCTGCCCGGCCCCGTGTGAATCGGCGTGTGTGCTCTCCATCTCCGAGGCGGCCACCGGCGGAAGCGTGACGATCAAGCGGGTCGAGCAGACCATCGCTGACCTGGCCTGGGAAGACGGCAGCATCGTTCCGCAGCCGCCGACGATCACCACCGGCAAGCGGGTCGCCGTCGTCGGATCCGGTCCTGCGGGATTGGCTGCGGCGCAACAGCTCACGCGCGCCGGGCACGACGTCACCGTGTACGAGCGTGACGATCGTCTCGGCGGACTGCTCCGCTACGGCATCCCCGAGTTCAAGCTCGAGAAGTCCGTGCTCGATCAGCGCCTCATGCAGATGCGGGCCGAGGGAACGCACTTCGTCACCGACTGCGAGGTCGGGATCGATTTCACCGTCGAGCAACTGCGCGAATCCTTCGACGCAGTCGTTCTCGCGGTCGGAGCTCTGCGGGCCCGTGACAACGCCGAGGTCATCGGTCGCGAGCTCGACGGTATCCACCTGGCCATGGAGCATCTGGTGCCGTCGAACAAGGAATGCGAGGGCGACGGTCCCACCTCCATCTCCGCAGCGGACAAGCACGTGGTCATCATCGGTGGCGGTGACACCGGAGCCGACTGCCTGGGTACGGCCCACCGCCAAGGTGCCGCTTCGGTCACTCAGCTCGACTACAACCCGGCTCTGCCCGGGGCTCGCGACGACAGTCTCTCGCCGTGGCCGTCGTGGCCGCTGGTGCTGCGCACCTCGCCCGCGCACGCCGAGGGTGGCGTCGTGCGTCATCAGGTCGCGGTTCAGCGATTCCTCGGTGACGAGCGCGGGCACGTTCGTGCGATGGTGCTCGCCGAGGTGGAGGTGCAACGCGACGCGGACGGTCGACGCATCGTCACGCCCATCGGGGAGGAGATCGAATTGCCCTGTGATCTGGCGTTGTTCGCCATCGGTTTCGAGGGCGTCGAGCACGGTCCGCTGCTCGACGAGTACGGCCTGGCACTGACCAAGCGGGGCGCGCTCTCGTGTGGTCCCGACTGGCAGACCACGGCACCCGGCGTGTTCGTGTGCGGGGATGCGCATCGCGGGGCTTCGTTGGTCGTGTGGGCGATCGCGGAGGGTCGATCGGCGGCCCATGGAGTCGACGCTTTCCTCACCGGACACTCGGAATTGCCGTCGCCGGTACACCCGACCGCACTGCCGCTGGCGGTCGTGTGACCCCCGTCTCTGAACCGGTACAGACCATCTCAGCAGCGGGGTAGCGTGGCTACCGATCGGTAGTATCGCGGTGGATGCGTCTGCGATAGAGAACGCGGCGTCCAGCGGCTAGGCTCGCTTTCGTGAGCCGACGTACTAAGATTGTCTGCACCCTTGGACCTGCAACCGCAACCACAGAGCGCATCCGTGAACTCGTAGAGAGTGGAATGGATGTCGCACGACTGAACTTCAGCCATGGTGATCACCCCGATCATCAGGCCAACTACGAGAGGGTTCGCGCAGCATCGGACGCCACCGGCAAAGCCGTGGGCATTCTGGCCGACCTGCAGGGACCGAAGATTCGTCTCGGGCGTTTCGCCGAGGGCTCGACCACCTGGGCGGCCGGCGAGCTGATCCGCATCACCGTCGAAGAGTGCGAGGGCACTCACGACCGGGTGTCGACCACGTACAAAGAGCTGGCCCAGGACGCCAAGGAAGGCGACCGTCTGCTCGTCGACGACGGCAAGGTCGGCCTCGTGGTCACCGGCGTCGAAGGCAACGACGTGCTGTGCCGTGTCACCGAAGGTGGACCGGTCAGCAACAACAAGGGTGTGTCCCTGCCGGGCATGGACGTGTCCGTTCCCGCCATGAGCGAGAAGGACATCGCCGACCTCGAGTTCGCCCTCGCTCTGGGATGCGACTTCATCGCACTGTCGTTCGTGCGTTCCCCCGCGGACGTCGAACTCGTCCACGCCGTCATGGACCGCGTCGGCCGCCGAGTTCCGGTCATCGCCAAGCTCGAGAAGCCCGAAGCCGTCGACAACCTCGAAGCCATCGTGCTCGCGTTCGATGCGATCATGGTCGCCCGCGGTGACCTCGGCGTCGAGTTGCCCCTCGAGCAGGTGCCGCTGGTACAGAAGCGTGCCATCCAGATCGCCCGCGCCAACGCCAAGCCCGTCATCGTCGCGACCCAGATGCTCGAATCGATGATCGAGAACTCCCGCCCGACGCGCGCCGAAGCGTCCGACGTCGCCAATGCCGTGCTCGACGGCACCGACGCGGTCATGCTCTCCGGTGAGACCTCGGTCGGTAAGTACGTGATGGAAACTGTGCGGACCATGGCCCGCATCGTCGAGACGGTCGAGACCGAGGGCGACAGTGTTCCTCCGCTGACGCACGTCCCGCGCACCAAGCGTGGCGTCATCTCGTACGCCGCCCGTGACATCGGTGAGCGCTTGGACGCAAAGGCGCTCGTGGCGTTCACCCAGTCGGGAGACACCGTTCGACGGTTGGCTCGTCTGCACACCAAGCTTCCGTTGCTCGCCTTCACCTCCATCTCCGAGGTCCGCAGC
Source organism: Rhodococcus sp. 14-2483-1-2 (assembly GCF_002259405.1). Taxonomy (GTDB): domain Bacteria; phylum Actinomycetota; class Actinomycetes; order Mycobacteriales; family Mycobacteriaceae; genus Rhodococcoides. Next base: position 503,321 of record NZ_NPFW01000021.1, read on the forward strand.
CAGTTGTCGCTGAGCTGGGGCACCGAGACGTTCCTGGTCCCGGATGTGGGTTCCACGGACGCGATGGTCAAGGAAGTGGACCGGGCGCTGCTCGAGCTGGGTCGATACAGCAAGGGCGATCAGGTCGTGATCGTGGCCGGTGCCCCTCCCGGCACAGTAGGCTCGACCAACTTGATCCATGTGCACCGAATCGGAGAAGAGGACCGGTAAGTGGTCGAAGCGGGGGGAACCGGCGTCAGCGAAAGCGCGCCGAGCAGTACAGCAGTACGCAGGACCGATCTCGAGACGCTCCTCGATCTCCTCGCACTGGAGGAGATCGAGGAGGACGTGTTCGTCGGCGTTCACCCCGAGCAGGTGGGCAGCCGTACGTTCGGGGGACAACTGGTCGCTCAGGGCCTGATCGCGGCGGGTCGCACCGTCTCCGGTACCTCGCGAGACGTGCATGCGATCAACGCCCACTTCATCCGCGGTGGCGACGTCAAGAAGCCCATCGAATACCGGGTCTCGCGCCAGCGCGACGGACGCGCTTTCGCCAACCGGCAGGTCACCGCAGTTCAGGACGGCAACGAGCTGTTCGTCATGCTCGCTGCCTTCCAGGATTTCGGTACAGGACTCGAACACAGTGTCGAGGTGCCCGAGGTTCCGTACCCCGACGCGCTGCCACCGCTCGGCGATCACTTCGTCGGGTACGAGGATCGACTGCAGATGTTCGTCGACGCCCTCAAGCCGATCGACATGCGGTACGCGAACGATCCGGCGTGGATCATGCACGGCACCGGCGAGAAGCTCAACCACAATCGCGTGTGGATGAAGGCCGACGGGGATCTGCCCGACGCCTCGATCTTCCACGCCGCAACCATGGGCTACGCGTCGGACACCACGGTGCTCGACTCGATCATCACCACCCACGGACTCTCGTGGGGACTCGATCGCATCGTGGCGGCGACGGTCAACCATTCCATCTGGTTCCATCGCCCGTTCCGGTTCGACGAGTGGGCGCTCTACGCCACCGAATCACCCGTCGCTGCAGGGTCCCGTGGCCTGGCCACCGGACGGTTCTTCTCGATGGACGGCCAATTGCTGGCCACCGTCGTGCAGGAAGGTCTCATTCGCCACTTCCCGAAGCGGGTCCGAGCCTGAGTGCGTCCGACCACGCGCGCGTCTTCGCATCCAGGTTCAGTGAGGCGTGCGCCGGGCTGGTCGACGGTAATCGAGTGAATTCGACGTGGGGTAGCGGCAGTTTCGTTGCTACGTACCGTCGGTAGCTCTCGGCTGCTTTGGCTCCGTTGAAGAACACCCTGACGATGCCGGGGTGCTCGGCGAACAATTCGTTGAAATCGTTTGTCTCGATGGAGGATTCGATGATCGCCGAGTCCAGACTTCCCTCGCGCGTGCACAACTTCAGCACGTCCCACACCGCGACGCCATGGCTGCGCAGGCGCTCGGTGCGCGCGTCGTAGTGGAGTTCGGGGCCTGCATCGAACACCGTTCCCATGATTGGCCAGAACGCATTTCGTGGATGGGCGTAGTACTGCTGCGCGGCCAGCGAGGCGACGCCGGGCATGGACCCCAGGATCAGGATTGTTGCGCCCGGTCCGATTATCGGATCGAAACTGTGCACCACGGTCATTGCGTGATTACAGCAAATCCCCGCGGGGGCACCGGACGGGGGACCACAATGGACGTCATGTTGGATCCACGCGTACTCGACAACAACGAACTCGAAGCCGAACTCGCCGCACTGCGCCGGGGGCGTGACGCGGCGATGGACGAAGGCGCGCGAGATGTCTCGACCGCCGACACCGACCACCTCATCGCGCGGTTCGAAGAAGAAATTCGCAAGCGACACCAGGATTCGGTGTCCGATCAGCCCAGTGCCGATCTGCCCTGACCCACGATCAGGACGGCGCAGGCGGCGGTCGCCGCGACCGTCCTGACGTTGTTCCATCGCGTCCACTTGTCGGTGAAGTTCTGCCACACCGCCGTGCCTGCCGCACTGCCGGGATCCACACCGGCCAGTGCGTCGTTGAGGGGGACGTTCAGAACGGCCGTGATCGCGAAGCATCCGAGAATGTAGAGAACGGCACCGCTCACGACGAGCAGGGGTGAACCCCGACCGGTCGACACGGCGAGAATCACTGCGACAGTGCATGATATGGCCGTTCCGAAGAACAGGCCGAGAAACATCGGGTTGAGAATCGCCGCATTGAATCTCTGCATGGCGGCGATGGCGTCGGGTACCGGCAGTGTTGCCAGGCCGGGGAGCACGCTGATGGAGAAGGCGAGCAGCACTCCTGCGACCAGCCCGCATCCGATGGCGGACACGAGGGTGGCGACCGAGGACGCCCGCTCCATCACGACGGGTCTGTTCGGTTGATGTTCACGGTCGGTGATCCTTTCGACGAGGACTTGTCCTGTCGTCCACTGTTGCTCGGAACAGCAGGATGATCAATGCTCGAAACGCCGGATTCGATGTCCGATCGTCCAAGTGGTGCAACAATCGACCGATGCGTGGACTCGACCCCTGGAAGTCGCCCGATCCGCTCGGTGAGGCCCTGCACTTTCTGCGGTTGACCGGATCGTTCTACGTGCGATCCGAGATGAGCGGTTCGTGGGGTCTCGACCTGCCCGCCATGGAGGACGCGCTGTGGTTTCACACGGTGGTGGACGGTCGGTGCCTGCTGTCGGTTCCCGATGAGCCGATGCGTGAGTTGGTGCCCGGCGATTTCGCATTGGTCCCGCATGGGCGAGGTCACGTTCTCGCCGCCGACGAGGATGCGGCGACACGAGCGGCGAGTGTGTACGACCTCCCGCACGAGTACGTCAGCGACCGATACGCGGTGATCGCTCACGGTGAGGGAGCAGGACCGGCCGCCACCCTGGTGTGCGGAGCGGTGCGGCTGGATCACCCTGCGGCGCAACAGCTCGTCCGTCTGCTGCCTGCTGTGGTGTTCGTCGATGCGGAGCCCGGACCGAAACAAGCGAGAATGCAGAACGTCCTGGCGATGGTGGCGGACGAAGCCCGAGTCCTCGAGCCCGGGGGAGAGGCGGTCATCACCCGGCTGTCCGACATTCTGGTGATCCTCGCACTGCGGTCGTGGATCGCCGGCAGTCCGCGAGCGCAGTCCGGGTGGCTCGGAGCGTTGCAGGACGACCGAATCGGAGCTGCGTTGGCTCTGATTCATCGACATCCCCACGAGCGGTGGACCGTTGCGGCTCTGGCGTCGAGCGCGAACATGTCACGTTCGGCGTTCTCGGCGCGTTTCACCGAACTGGTCGGCGAATCGGTGATGAGCTACCTGGCGACGTGGCGAATGCAGGTCGCGTATCAGACCTTGCGTTCCGAGGACGTCGTGCTGGCCGAATTGGCCCGACGCAGTGGGTATCTCTCGGAGGCGGCATTCGGTAAGGCCTTCAAACGGGCGATGGGGGTTTCCCCGGGAAGTGTGCGTCGGCGTCGTGAGGTGTCGATGGCCGACGGTCAGTCGAGCAGATGACGGAGATAGCTGTTCGGGTCCTCGAGGTAGCGACGCCAGTGCTGTACCAATTCGAGTTCGTCCCAGGTACTTCGGCGTAGACCGTGTTCGCCGACTTCGACGATGTCCGCACCGGGGGTCGACGCCAGAATCGGTGAGTGGGTCGCGCAGACGATCTGCGCGCCCTCGTTACCCAGCTCGGACATCAGTGCAACGAGCTGCAGGCTCGCGGTGAACGACAGGGCCGATTCCGGCTCGTCCAGAACGTAGAAACCGGGTTCGGCCAACATAGCGCCGAACATGGTCAGAAAACCTTCGCCGTGGCTCATCTCCGCGGTGTTCTCGTCCCAGAAGCCCGGCATGCCGCCGAGGTTCTCGGCCATGTCGAATGCGGTCTCGGCGCGCAGGAAGAAGCCGCGCTTGTTCGGTCGTGGTCCACGAAGCATTCGAGAACCCCGCGGCGTGGTCTCGAGTTCGAGTACCTCGCCGAGGGCGCTGGTCACCTCGTCGAGTCGACGTGATTGCTGCGCCGCCCGACCACCACGGGCATCGATACCGAAACCCTCGGCGATCGCCTCGACGAGGGTCGATTTACCGGAACCGTTGTCGCCGACCAGAATTGTGACCGGTGCCAGGAACTCGAGTCCGTCGCGAGCGAGGTCGGCGACAGCAGGCACGGTGAAGGGCCAGTCCGATCCGACGTCGTCGGCGTGGACGTGGGCGCGTTCTACGAACATGGTTCAGGCAGTGACCAGGCGGTCGACGTAACCGGTCTCGTGGGCGGTGTCGGCGCTGCAGGTGTAGTAGACCCACTCCGCCGACCGGTCCGCCGAATCCCCGAAACGATGGTCGACCTTCGCTGCGCACAAACTGCCCGCACTGGTGTCATGACAACGGAGACTGCTGGGTATGTACATGACTCCACTGTAGGCGCGATCATGGGCGGCCATTACCGACCGCTCGATCGTGTCAAGACCGCGCTTCGCTGTTGTGGTGCCCTCGGTGAGACTCGAACTCACACTGGACGGGTTTTGAATCCGTTTCCTCTGCCAATTGGGATACGAGGGCTGGCGTCTTTCAAGCAACGATTGACGAGTTTAGAAGATGCGCTTTCGGGGGCGCGCACCGGTACCCTTCAGATGCTCGACGGCCCTGATGGGCGATGACTGTCAAAGGAGACCGATACAGATGAATGCTCCTGGTGCGCACGGTACTGGCAAGCCCCCGCTTCGCGTGGTGGTCGCGGAGGACGAATCCCTGATCCGACTCGACCTCGTGGAGATGCTCCGGGAAGAGGGTTACGACGTGGTCGGTGAAGCGGCCGACGGTCAGCAGGCGGTGGAGTTGGCCGTCGAACTGCGTCCCGATCTGGTGATCATGGATGTGAAGATGCCGCGTCGGGACGGAATCGATGCGGCATCGGAGATCGCCGAGAAGCGCATTGCGCCCGTTGTCATTCTCACCGCGTTCAGTCAGCGCGAGCTGGTGGAGAAGGCGCGCGATGCCGGAGCGATGGCGTATTTGGTCAAGCCGTTCACCAAAGCCGACCTGATGCCCGCGGTGGAGTTGGCCGCCAGTCGTTTCGGTGAGATCTCCGCTCTCGAATCCGAGATCGTGGATCTGCAGGACCGGCTCGAGACGCGCAAGCTCATCGAGAAGGCCAAGGGCATCCTGATGACCTCGCAATCGCTCACAGAACCGCAGGCGTTCAAGTGGATTCAGCGTGCCGCCATGGATCGCAGGACGACGATGAAGGCCGTCGCGGAGGTCGTGATCGAGACTCTCGGTACCCCCGCGAACAAGCCTGTGGCAGAGAGCTGATCGACCCGCGAAAGCTACGGACACGTAAAACTTCGACTCTCTAGGTCACAGTCAGGTCACGAGCGTCGTTCTAGGCCTTGCGAATCAGCTCCGAGCATTAGCGTCTGACCCACACGTGAGCCACATGTAACTCAGGTGCGCTTCATCGACGAGCAATTTCAAGGAGAACCTAGATGGCAATTCGGACCTATGTCCGCACGGCTGCGGTGCTGAGCGTTACCTCGCTCGCACTGTTCGGCTGTTCGTCGAGCGACGACTCGGGCTCGACCGACTCCACCAGTGCCAGCGGCGGCACTGCAGCCGCGGAAACGACCGTCTCCACCGACTGCACGCCCGAGCAGGCCACTGCCGGGGCAACTCCCGACACGGCACCGCTGGTGGTGGGAACCCTCCTCCCCGAGACCGGAACCCTGGCCTTCCTCGGCCCGCCCGAAGTTGCCGGCGTGCAGTTGGCCATCAACGACGTCAACGAAGCCGGTGGTGTCCTCGAGCAGCCCGTCACGCTCATCCCCGGTGACTCGGGTGACACGACGACAGATACCGCCAACACCACGGTGGACCGTTTGCTCGCCGGCGGCTCCGACGTCATCGTCGGTGCAGCGTCGTCCTCGGTCTCGCTCAAGGTCATCGACAAGATCGCCAGCGCAGGCGTCGTGCAGTTCTCGCCGGCGAACACGTCCGATCAGTTCGTCTGCTACCCGGACAAGGGCCAGTACTTCCGTACCGCACCCACCGACGTGCTGCAGGCCCAGGCCTTGTCCCAGCTGATCGCCCAGGACGGCGCGCAGCGCGTGTCCATCCTCGCGCTCAACGACCCGTACGGCACGGGCCTGGCCGCGAACACCGCGGACAACCTCGAAGAGGCGGGCATCGCGGCGGACCAGATCCAGACCACGATCTACGACCCGAACGCACAGTCGTTCAACGCCGAGGTCGACGGTGTGAAGAACTTCAACCCGGACGCCGTGGCCATCATCGGCTTCGAGGAGTCCGCGAAGATCATCACCCGTATGCACGAGATCGGCATCGGACCGTCCGACGGCACGCTGGTCTACGGCGTCGACGGCAACATGGGTAACGCCCTCGGTGAGTCGGTTGCACCGGGTCTGCTCGACACGATGCGCGGCACCACTCCGTTGACCGATGTCGGCACCGGATTCCAGGACCGTCTCAAGGTCGTCGATCCGGCTCTGGTGGACTTCAACTACGCGGGTGAGTCCTACGACGCAGTGATCATCTCGGCGCTCGCTGCAGAGCAGGCCAAGTCGACGGCAGGCACCGACATCGCTGCCAACATCAACAGTGTCACCAAGGACGGCACCAAGTGCACCAGCTACGCCGAGTGCCTTCCGCTCGTCAAGGCCGGAACCGATATCGACTACGACGGAATCACCGGCGCGCTGAACTTCAGTGACGCAGGAGAGCCCGCCACCGGTTCCTACGGCAACCTGGTCTTCGGACCGGACAACACCCTGACGACGGAAGATTACATCGTCGTCGGTGAGTGATCTGTAACTGTCACACAGCCTCTGGGCCCGAGTCCTCGATCAGGACTCGGGCCCAGAGGTTTTCGTATGCGTCGCTTGTTCGACGGCAGCGAGAAGGCCCCGGTTCGATGGCGATCGAACCGGGGCCTTCGTCGTTGTCGAGCAGCTACTTCTTCTCTTTGCTTCCTGCCAGTGTGCCGAGGTACAGCTCGATCACCTTCGGGTCGTTCATCAATGCCGGACCGGTGTCGGTGTAGGCGTTGCGGCCCTGGTCGAGGACATAGCCACGGTCGCAGATCTGGAGGCAGCGACGGGCGTTCTGCTCGACCATGATGATCGAGACGCCAGCTGCATTGATCTTCTTGCAGCGGATGAACACCTCGTCCTGGAACATCGGTGACAATCCGGCCGACGGTTCGTCGAGGAGCAGTACCGACGGCTCCATCATCAGTGCGCGTCCCATGGCGACCATCTGTCGCTCGCCGCCGGACAGCGCGCCTGCCTTGACCTTCTTGCGCTCACCGAGCAGCGGGAACAGCTCGCTGACGAACTCGAAACGCTCGCCGAACTTCTTGGGACGCAGATAGATTCCCATTTCGAGGTTCTCTTCGATGGTGAGCGACGGAAACACGTTCTGCGTCTGCGGAACGTAGCCGACTCCCTTGGTGACCAATACGTGCGCTTCTGCGGAGGTGATGTTGTCACCTCGCAGTTTGACGCTGCCCTCACGGACGGCGACCAGCCCGAACAGGGTCTTGAGGAGGGTCGACTTTCCGGCACCGTTGGGCCCGATGATGCCGACGATCTCCCCGTCGTTGAGGAAGAAGTTGCATTCGCTGAGGATGTTGACACCGGGGATGTACCCGGCCACCAGCCCATCGGCGCGCAGCAGTGCACCCTCGGCGAGTCGCGCGTGCTCCTCGGGTGTCGCGGCGAATTCCGCAGGCGTCAATGTCTGTTCGCTCATCAGTTGTCCTCCTTGGCCCGGTGTGAGCCGCCCTCGGCGACGTCGGGCGTCACTGGGCTGACGAACTCCGGTTCCGAAAGATCGCCTCCCGCTTCGAGTTCCTCTTTCTCGGCCTGCTTCAAGGCCTCGGCCAGTTCGGCGGTGGCTCCGACCGGATTGCCGTCGGCGTCGAATTCCAGAGCCTGATCGTGATGGCTACCGAGATACGCGTCGACGACGGCTCCGTTGTTGGAGAGCTCCTCCGCGGTGGACTCGGCGATGATGCTGCCCTGCGCCATCACCACCACCCAGTCACTGATGTCGCGGATGACGTCCATGTCGTGCTCGACGAACACCACCGTCATACCGTCGTCGCGAAGCGACTTGATGTGCCCCAGAAGTGACTGCGTCAGAGCCGGATTGACCCCGGCCATCGGCTCGTCGAGCATGACCACCGACGGATCGGTCATCAGTGCTCGCGCCATCTCCAGCAGCTTGCGCTGACCGCCGGACAACGAGCCGGCCAGGTCGTCGGCCTTGGCGTCGAGCTTGAAGCGGCTCAGTAGCTCGTATGCGCGTTCGGTGATCTGACGTTCCTGGGCCTTCCACGTCCACGGCATGAACGTGTTGATCATGCGTTCACCGCGCTGACCGGTTGCACCCAGTCGAACATTGTCCAGCACAGTCAGTTTCGACAGCGCCTTGGTCAACTGGAACGTGCGCACCACACCTTTGCGGGCCACCTGGTGCGGATGCATCCGACCCAGTTCCTGGCCGTCCATCGACCACGTGCCGGTGTCGGGTCGATCGAATCCGGTGAGCAGGTTGAACAGGGTGGTCTTGCCTGCACCGTTGGGCCCGATCAGACCGGTGATGCAGCCACGCTGAATTTCGAGGTGCGCCACGTCGACGGCTTTGAGGCCGCCGAAGGTACGCGAGACGCCGTCGACCACCATGGTGGCGTCCGGCTTCGGCGCGCCGGGTTCGTTGGGCACACCGGCGAACAGGGCGGCGCGTTGATCGCTCGACAACGCCTGGGCAGCGCGTGATTCGAGGGTGCTGGCTTTCTTGCTCGGTGCGGCCGTTGCAGCAGCATCCTTGCTCGGGTCAGGCATTGAGTTGAACCTCTCGCTTGTTGCCGAGAATGCCCTGAGGTCTGAACACCATCAAGACGGCGATCAGGATTCCCAGGAGCACGAATCGCGTGGCACCGACCTGGGCGCCGGTGAGGTTGAGCACCGGGTCGTCGCCGGAGATCAATTGCCGCAGAATCGCATCGGGAATGGACAGCAGGAACCAGAAGAGCATCGCGCCCAGTACCGGGCCGAACACCGTTGCCGCCCCGCCGAGAATCAGTGCGCCGAAGGCGAAGAACGTCTGTGCGGTCGAGTAGAAATCGGGGTTGATGGACTGGGTCTGCAGTGCGTTGAACACACCGCCCATACCGCCGATGACGCCACCGAGAACCAGTGCCTGCATCTTGTAGACGAAGACGTTCTTGCCCAGCGAGCGGGCAGCGTCCTCGTCCTCACGGACGGCCTTGAGGACGCGTCCCCAGGGGCTGTGTGTCAGGAGGTAGATCACTCCGCACAACAGCAGGACCAGGGTCCAACCGACGAGCATGGCCCACAGGTCGTTGCCCAGGAAGCGCACGCCGAGGAAGCTGTACGACTTGCCGCCCTCGAACGGACTCATGCTGGTGAACGGTCCGGCGAAGCCGGTGATGCCGTTTGTCGACTTGGTCACCGAATCCGTTGCGGTCGAACGGAACACCAGTCGCAGAATTTCCGAGGCGGCGATGGTGACGATCGCGAGATAGTCGGCTCGCAGTCGCAGCGTCGGAATGCCGAGCACCAGGGCGAGCAGCCCGGCCGCGGCGAGTCCCACCAAAATGCCGAGCCAGAGCGGCTGTTCGTAGGTGATCGTGGTGATGCCGACGCCGTATCCGCCGAGCAGTGCGAAGCCGATCTGGCCGAAGTTGAGCAGTCCGGCGTAGCCGAAGTGCAGGTTCAAGCCGATGGCGAGCAGAGCGTAGAAGATGGCGGACGGGCCGACCAGCTGAGCGAGTGAGATCTGAAGTGCACCGATGATATCCATGTGAAGGTCACCCGATCCTTTGTCGCGAGCCGAGGATGCCCTGTGGGCGGACGACGAGGATGAGAATCAAGACGAGCAACCCTCCGATGTATTTGAGATCGGGATTGATGACCAGCGTCGACCACTGCACGAGCAGACCGACGATGACGCAACCGAGGAAGGCGCCGTAGGCCGTTCCCAGTCCACCGAGCGTGATGCCGGCGAACATGAGCAACAGGAGTTTGAAGCCCATCTCCCACTGCACGCGACCGCCGAGTTCGGAGAGCCCGAACAACACGCCGCCGAGGGCAGCCAGGCCACCGCCGAGGCACCAGACGAACGTGACCACGCGCTCGACGTTGATGCCGGAGGACGCGGCGAGGTCCCGGTTGTCGGCCACCGCACGCATGGCCTTGCCGATCTTGGTGCGCTGCAACATCAGTGCAACGCCGACCAGCACGACGATGCTGATGACGATGCAGGCGAGGTTGACGTTGGTGATCGACAGCGGACCCCAGTTGTTCTCGGTCTGAGCCTGGTAGTCGTCGAAGGGTTCGGAGCGGTCCGAGAAGAAGATCAGGATGAGATAGCGCAGTGCGATCGCGAGGCCGATCGTCACCACGAGCTGTGCGATGAGGCCGGTTCGTCGCTTGCGCAACGGCCGCCATATCAGGGCGTTGTTGAGCCAGCCGATCGCGACTCCCACGACGATCGCCAGCAGCGTGGCCGGAATCAGTTGTATCCCGACACTGACGTTGAAGAACCACGCCGCGACGGCACCGAGCGTGACCATTTCTCCGTGCGCGAAGTTCGTCAGACCGGTGGTGCCGAAGATCAGACTCAGTCCGACCGCGGCGAGCGCGATGACGAGGCCGAAGCGAAAGCCGTCGACGGTGGTGCGGACGAACTTCTCGTAGAACGGGATGCTGGTGGCGGTTCTGGCCTCACCGAACGAGAAGATGACAGTGTTGGAACGCCCTGCCTGCACATCGCGCTGGACCTCGCCCTGGACGCTGACCCCGTCGGGGAGCGTTTCCTGAACGACCTGGAATGTGTATGTGCCGGGAGACAATTCGAGGGTCCACCGGCCGCCGGTTTCACTGGTGGTGCGGGCGACTTCGGAGCCGGACGCGTCCAGCGCCGCGACATCGACGCCGATGAGTCGTTCGCCACCGTTGTTGAGAGATCCGGCGACGCTGACCGCGTCCGCAGGCGGTGCTTGTTCGGCGCTGGTCCCCGGTGCTGCCGGGGGAGTGGGGGTAGGTTCCTGGGCCAATGCCGGCGCACTGAACAGCAGCGCGGCAATGGAACTCAGAACGGCGAGTAGGAGTGTTCGCTGGAAGAGCCGAACGGCAGATCTTGCGCGCAACCTCGGCGGTTGCACCTTTCTGGTCCATCGAACATTTGGAGCCACGCACGTCCTCCGGACGGTTGTCGTTGAGTCACGGGTTGGGGATTTACTGCAATTGTCGGACTCTATCCGCTGAAACGACGCAAAATCGGCGACTGAGATTTCCGGAAAGTATCGGTTGTGTTTCGCGGTGCGCGACGCGCGCCGCGAGTGCGTTCGTGTCGTGGCACCTGCATCCGGCTACGAGTTGTCGGACCGGCTCCCTAGACTGATCAATCGTGAGCCCAGTAACGGAGAAAAGTGCAGCGCCGGCAGCCGAGACCGATGCGAAAGCGGGCGGGGAGCGGCCGACGTTGCTGCTCATCGACGGTCACTCGATGGCGTTCCGGGCATTCTTCGCATTGCCTGCGGACAACTTCAAGACCACCAGCGGCCAGTCGACCAACGCCGTCTACGGGTTCACCTCGATGTTGATCAATCTGCTGCGGGACGAGAAACCGACGCACATCGCGGCGGCGTTCGACGTCTCTCGGCAGACCTTCCGCGCCGAGCGGTTCCCCGAGTACAAGGCGAACCGCAGCAAGACGCCGGACGAGTTCGCCGGCCAGGTCGACATCACCAAGGACGTACTCGGGGCCATGGGTATCCCGGTGATGGCAGAGGCGGGCTTCGAGGCAGACGACATCATCGCCACTCTGGTGACCCAGGCGGAGGCGCTCGGCTACCGCGTTCTGGTGGTCACCGGCGACCGCGATGCGCTGCAACTGGTGACCGACAACGTCACGGTGTTGTATCCGCGCAAGGGCGTCTCGGATCTGACTCGGTTCACCCCCGACGAGGTCGCCACCAAGTACGGGTTGACGCCCTCGCAGTACCCGGACTTCGCGGCCCTGCGCGGAGACCCGAGCGACAACCTTCCTGGCATTCCCGGGGTCGGCGAGAAGACGGCCACCAAGTGGATCATCGAATACGGTTCCCTCACCGCGCTCGTCGACAACGTGGACAAGGTCAAGGGCAAAGTGGGAGATGCACTGCGCGCCAACCTGTCGAGCGTGGTGCTCAACCGCGAGCTCACCGAGATGGTGCGCGATGTGCCGTTGCCGTACACCCCAGATCAGCTCGAACTCGCTCCGTGGGACCGCGAGAAGATCCACGCCCTGTTCGACGATCTGGAGTTCCGCATTCTGCGGGACCGGTTGTTCGAGACTCTCGCGTCGGTCGAACCCGAGGCGGAGGAAGGGTTCGACGTCCGCGGTGGCATCGTCGCGCCGGGCGAACTGGCCGCGTGGCTGGCAGAACACGCAGCCGACGGCCGGCGCAGCGGGCTGTCGGTTCTCGGCCCGCGTCGGCCGTTCGACAGCGACGCGACGTCGGTGGCGATCGCCGCGGCCGACGGTGAGGGTGCGTTCGTCACGACGACCGCTCTGGACGAATCCGACGAGCAGGCACTCGCCGCCTGGCTCGCCGATCCGGCGCAACCCAAGGCACTGCACGAGGCCAAGTGGGCTCTGCATGCGGTTCGTGGGCGGGGCTGGACCCTCGCCGGGTTGACCACCGACACCGCCCTGGCGGCGTACCTGGTTCGGCCCGGTCAGCGATCGTTCAATCTCGACGACCTGTCGTTGCGCTACCTCAAACGCGAACTCCGGGTGGAGGATGCAGGCGAAGGTCAGATGTCGTTGCTCGACGCCGAGGACACCGCAGATGCGGCGTTCGCGGAGGGCGAGATTCTCAAGGCGCGGGCCGTCATCGACCTGGCCGATGCGCTGGACGCCGAGCTCGCCGCCATCGAGTCGACCACCCTGCTCTCCGAGATGGAGCTGCCTCTGCTGACGGTATTGGCCGATGTCGAGGCAACCGGTATCGCCGTGAACGGTGATCACCTGCGCGCACTGCAGTCCGGATTCGCCGCTCAGGTGGACGAGGCCGCGAACTCCGCGTACGGCGTGATCGACAAGCAGATCAACCTCGGGTCACCGAAGCAGTTGCAGGTGGTGCTGTTCGAGGAACTCGACATGCCCAAGACGAAGAAGACCAAGACCGGGTACACCACCGATGCCGATGCGCTGCAAGGGTTGTTCGAGAAGACCGAGCATCCGTTCCTGAAGTTCCTGCTCGATCACCGGGACGCGACGCGGATGAAGGTGACGGTCGACGGCCTGCTGAAGTCCGTTGCCGACGACGGACGTATCCACACCACGTTCAATCAGACGGTCGCGGCCACCGGACGACTGTCGTCCACCGAGCCGAACCTGCAGAACATTCCGGTGCGCAACGAGGCGGGTCGCCACATCCGGGACGGCTTCGTCGTCGGCGCCGGGTACGACACCCTGCTCACCGCCGACTACAGCCAGATCGAGATGCGCATCATGGCGCACGTCTCCGGCGACGAAGGGCTGATCGAGGCGTTCAACACCGGCGAGGATCTGCACAGTTTCGTCGGTGCCCGGGCGTTCGGCGTGCCGATCGAGGAGGTCACTCCCGAGCTGCGTCGTCGGGTCAAGGCGATGTCGTACGGATTGGCCTACGGACTGAGCGCATTCGGTCTCGCCGCGCAGCTCAAGATCTCCACCGACGAGGCGAAGCAGCAGATGGAGGCGTATTTCGCGCGTTTCGGTGGCGTCCGTGACTACCTGCGCAACGCCGTCGAGGAAGCGCGCAAGGTGGGGTACACCTCGACGCTGTACGGCAGGCGTCGCTACTTGCCCGATCTGAACAGCGACAATCGTCAGCGCCGCGAGGTCGCCGAGCGGGCCGCACTCAACGCCCCGATCCAGGGCACCGCCGCAGACATCATCAAGGTCGCGATGATCGACGTGCACCGATCGCTGGCGGAGTCGACGCTGAAGTCACGAATGCTGTTGCAGGTGCACGACGAACTGGTACTCGAGGTCGTCGAATCCGAGCGTGAGGAAGTCGAGGCGCTGGTACGCGACAAGATGTCCTCGGCCATCGAACTGTCGGTGCCGCTCGAAGTGTCGGTCGGTACCGGCCGCAGCTGGGATGCCGCAGCTCACTGAATCGGGCCAGCTCACTGATCGAACCCGTGGCACAGCGAAGGGCCGCTCACCGAAAACTCGGTGAGCGGCCCTTCGCGCCGTTCTGTGTGACGAGCTACTCCGCTGCGGGAGCCTGCTCGGCGATCTGCTGGCGCACGACGTCCATGTCGAGTGCCTTGATCTGACCGACGAGGTCCTCGAGCGCCGGTGCAGGCAGTGCGCCTGGCTGTGCGTACACGAGAATTCCTTCGCGGAACGCCATGATCGTCGGGATCGACTGGATCTGCGCTGCGGCTGCCAGGCCCTGCTCGGCCTCGGTGTCCACCTTGGCGTGCACGACGTCGGGGTGTGCGTCGGACGACTTCTCGAACGTCGGCGCGAACTGGCGGCACGGTCCGCACCAGGATGCCCAGAAATCGACCAACACCACGTCGTTGTTCGTCACGATCTCGTCGAAATTCTGCTGGGTCAAAGTCTGAGTGGCCACGCGGTCCCTTTCGATTGATTGCGCTTCTGGATTGTCTCAACGCAGCTACCGGCCGGAATCATCCCGGCCGGGTCGGAGCGCGGCGTGTCAGGCGGGCTGAGGTGCGGCACGGAACGTGCGGCGGTACGAGTTCGGTGTGGTGCATCGCAACCGCACGAAGTGCTGCCGCAGAGCGGCGGCATTTCCGAAGCCGACCACCTCGGCGATCGAATCCATCGGTAGATCCGAATTCTCCAACAGCTGCTGCGCTGCCAGTACTCGTTGGTCGTTGAGCCAGCGCGCGGGTGTGGTTCCGGTTTCGGCCGCGAACTTGCGGGCAAAGGTTCTCGCCGACATGTTCACCCGCGCCGCCAACCGACCGATGGTGAGCTCGGAGTCGAGATTCTCGGTCATCCAGTCCAGCAGCGGAGCCAGCGTCTCGGTGCGAGTGGCGGGCAGGGGACTGGTGACGAACTGAGCCTGGCCACCGTCGCGATGAGGCGGAACGACCATCCGGCGGGCGATCCCGTTGGCCACGACGCTGCCCTGGTACTTGCGCACGATGTGCAGGCACAGGTCGATGCCGGCTGCCGTGCCTGCGCTGGTCAGCACGTTTCCGTCGTCGACGTAGAGGACGTTCGGATCGACCTGCGCGAGTGGGTATTTCGCGGCCAGCAAAGCGGAATGCCGCCAATGCGTCGTACAGGGGCGGCCGTCGAGCAGGCCGGCCTTGCCCAGAACGAACGCGCCGTTGCACAGGCTGGCGACCATGGCACCCCGGTCGACGGCCGCGCGAAGTTTGGCCAGTAACGGCTCGATGGACGAGTTGTATCCGACTCCGCAGACATAGGTACCGTCTTCGGCGGCTTCGGTGCCACCGGCCGGAATGATGATCAGATCGGCGCTGTCGAGACTGTCGAGATCGTGTGGCACGTCGATGGTGTAACCGACGCGGGTGCGGATCGGTTGGGGTACGCCTGCGATCAGGGAGAAGTCGTAGGTGGGTAGGCCCTCGTCCGAGCGATCGAATCCGAACACCTCGCAGGCGACGCCCAGCTCGAACTGTTCGGTCAACGGCATCAGCGCGACAACCACTCGTTTCAGCATGAAAAGCAGTATGGCAGAAAGTCGTCGATATATGGCGTTACTGCCACTCGTGCACGCTCTCCGCAGGTTGGAAGCTAGCGGCATGACAATTGTATTGGTAGTTGTGTTGTTGTTGCTCGCCCTCGACGCCCTCGTGGTTGCAGGCTTCGCTCCCGATACCCACGCGGAGGTGACCCAGTTCGGCGATTTCCGGTTCTGAGGTGCCCGGCCTCAGCCGATCCGCCATTCGCGTTTGGCCTCGCCGTCCCATCGGCGCAGCGCAACCGCAGATCCGACCAGATCGTCGACGTCGGCCGAGAGCAGGCGCACCGCCGCTCCTGCCTGCTCGGGCGTCAACCGTCGGGCCACCGTCACATGCGGTGTCCATCGGCCGGGTTCGAGGTGGTCGAGCGAACGTTCGCCCACGACCTCGTGCAGCCGTGCGTGCAGATCGAGCAACTCGCTCGACGGAACGACCAGTCGGGCCAGGGTGATCGTTCGCCCGCCGAACACGACGAGTCCTCCGAGACGCACATCGAACGGATCGAAGCGGACCGCGTCGCCATCGTCCACCGCGGCCGGCATCGACGACGCCACCGCGACGGTGACGTGCGGGCGGTTCGACTCACCGCGGTGGCGGTTCTGGCTCGGGAGTCCAGCGTCGGACAGCGCCGCCCACTCGCGGCGCACCGCTGCGTCGAGGCCGGCGTCGAGGAGAAGTTCTGCGGACTGCACCATGGAGGCCATGATGTCTCAGACGGACGGTCCCCATGCAACGGCGCTACGGATCGGAGCCATGACCGGCGACGGCATCGGCCACGAGATCGTTCCCGCAACGATTCGGGTGGTCGACGCGGCCCTCGCAGCCGCCGGTGGACCGGCCGTCGACTGGGTGCACCTGCCGCTGGGGCTCGGTGCCATCGACGAGCACGGAACGCCGATACCCGACAGCACGTTGGGAGAACTGTCCGCACTCGAATGCTGGATTCTGGGACCACACGACAGTGCGTCGTATCCGGAACCGTTCCGATCGCAGTTGACCCCGGGCGGACGAATTCGCAAGAACTTCGACCTGTTCGCCAACATCCGGCCGGCGAAGGCACTGCCTGGCGTACGGGTGGTGTCCCCGCGGATGGATCTGGTGGTCGTGCGGGAGAACACCGAAGGGTTCTACGCCGATCGCAACATGTTCGTCGGCAGCGGGGAGTTCATGCCAACTCCCGATGTGGCGTTGGCGGTCGGAGTGTTCACGCGCGCGGCCTGCGAACGCATCGCACGTGAAGCGTTCTCGCTGGCCGAGCGACGCAGCAGGAAACTGACCATCGTGCACAAGACCAACGTCCTGTCGATGACGACGGGACTGTTCCGCGATGCGTGCCGCGCGGTGAGCGAGCAGTTCCCGCACGTCGATGTGACGGAGGAGCACGTCGACGCGCTCGCGGCGCATCTGGTTCGGCGGGGCGAGGACTACGACGTCATCGTGGCCGAGAACATGTTCGGCGACATTCTGTCGGATCTGACGGGTGAGCTGTCCGGGTCGCTGGGCACCGCGCCGTCGATCAATTCCTCGGAAACGCAGGCGATGGCGCAGGCCTCGCACGGATCTGCCCCGGACATCGCAGGCAAGAACCGTGCCAATCCGACGGCGCTCTTCCTGTCGGCGGCGATGCTGCTCGAGTGGCTTGCGCCGCGGCATCGCGACGAACGGTTGGCCGCGGCCGCAGGCAGGATCCGACACGCTGTCGACGCCACGGTCGAATCCGGGGTCGCGACAGCCGACCTCGGCGGGCAGGCGTCCACCAGTGCATTCACCGAGGCCGTCGAGGCCCGAGTTCACCGGCGCTGATCGCGGCGCTCCTTGTCAGAGCGGTTTGCGGCTGCTGAAGATCGCGGTGCCCGGAAAGAGTTGCCCGCGCAGTGGGCTCCACTGACCCCACTCACGGTCGAGCCACTCCGGCCAGTCCGGTTCGACGATGTCGCGCACCTCGAGACCTGCGGCGACCAGCTCGCGCACACGGTCACCGATCGTGCGGTGATGCTCTACGTAGTTCGGGGTCCCGTCGGCGTCGTACTCGACGTACGGGGTTCGATCGAAGTACGGAATCGTCGCGGTCAGACCGCCGACGCCGGGATCGTCGGGGAACACCCAGCGCATCGGATGATTGACCGCGAACACCCAGATCCCGCCCGGCCGCAGTACCCGCGCGACCTCCTTCATCACATTGGCGGAGTCCGCGACGAACGGCACCGCCCCGAAGGCCGAGCAGACGATGTCGAACCGCTCGTCGCCGAACGGTAAGGACTCGGCACTGGCCTGGACCAGCGGGACCGTCGATCCGCCCGTGTTCATCGCGTCGACGCCGCGCTGCAACATGCCCATCGAGATGTCGAGGCCGACGGCGTGCGCACCCTGAGCTCCGAGCCAGCGGGCGCACGGTGCGCTGCCACAGCCCACTTCCAGGACGTCCTTGCCCACGACGTCACCGAGCAGATGCACGTCGCCCTCGTGCAGTCCCTCCGGGCACCAGACGAACTCCCCGGATTCGGTCGTCACGCCGAGAAACGCGCCGTGCGTACGGTGGTAGTTGTCGGCGTCGGAATCCCACCAGAGACGACTCGCACGGTCGCTGGCGACCGAATCGATTCGGCCGCGGCCGGGAGTGGACGACGGTGTGGAAAGATCGGTCACACGCCGACTCTAACCGGGTTTGTGCTGGTACTGCGGCATCGCGTACCCTGTTCAACGCGAGTGTGTTCATGCTGCGCCCAGGTCGGGTTCGCTCGACGTCGGCGCATACGGATCCGTCAACGGATTCGCCGAAGATGCTCGTGTTGCACACGTTTCACCAAGTCCGACCGAACATCCATCAACCGATACCCAACCCGTCCGGAGCAACTCAACACATGCCCTCAACCACAACCTCACCGCAGGTAGCCGTCAACGATATCGGCTCCGCAGAGGATTTTCTCGCCGCCATCGACGCCACGATCAAGTACTTCAACGATGGTGACATCGTCGAGGGCACCATCGTCAAGGTCGATCGTGACGAGGTTCTACTCGACATCGGTTACAAGACCGAAGGCGTCATTCCTTCCCGCGAGCTCTCCATCAAGCACGACGTCGACCCCAACGAGGTCGTCTCCGTGGGAGATGAGATCGAAGCACTCGTCCTCACCAAGGAGGACAAGGAAGGCCGTCTGATCCTGTCCAAGAAGCGAGCTCAGTACGAGCGCGCTTGGGGCACGATCGAGGAGCTCAAGGAGAAGGACGAGGCCGTCAAGGGCACCGTCATCGAGGTCGTCAAGGGTGGACTCATCCTCGACATCGGTCTTCGTGGCTTCCTTCCCGCCTCGCTCGTCGAGATGCGTCGCGTCCGCGATCTCCAGCCGTACGTCGGCAAGGAGATCGAGGCCAAGATCATCGAGCTCGACAAGAACCGCAACAACGTGGTCCTGTCGCGCCGCGCATGGCTCGAGCAGACCCAGTCCGAGGTCCGCAGCGAGTTCCTGCACCAGCTTCAGAAGGGCCAGGTCCGCAAGGGCGTCGTGTCCTCCATCGTCAACTTCGGTGCCTTCGTGGACCTGGGTGGCGTCGACGGACTCGTGCACGTCTCCGAGCTGTCCTGGAAGCACATCGATCACCCGTCCGAGGTTGTCGAGGTCGGCACCGAGGTCACCGTCGAGGTTCTCGACGTCGACCTGGACCGCGAGCGTGTTTCCCTGTCGCTCAAGGCAACTCAGGAAGATCCGTGGCGCCAGTTCGCTCGCACCCACGCGATCGGCCAGATCGTGCCCGGCAAGGTCACCAAGCTGGTTCCCTTCGGTGCATTCGTGCGCGTCGAAGAGGGCATCGAGGGCCTCGTGCACATCTCCGAGCTGGCCGAGCGCCACGTGGAGGTTCCGGACCAGGTCGTGGGTGTCGGCGACGACGCACTCGTCAAGGTCATCGACATCGATCTCGAGCGTCGCCGGATTTCGTTGAGCCTCAAGCAGGCCAACGAGGACTACGCAGAAGAGTTCGATCCGTCCAAGTACGGCATGGCCGACTCGTACGACGAGGGTGGCAACTACATCTTCCCCGAGGGCTTCGACTCCGAGACCAACGAATGGCTCGAAGGTTACGAGAAGCAGCGTGAAGAGTGGGAAGGTCGCTACGCCGAGGCAGAGCGTCGCCACAAGATGCACACCGCTCAGATGGAGAAGACGGCCAAGGACGAAGCTGCCGAAGCCGCCAACACCAACTACTCCTCCGAGTCGGGTCAGGCCCCCGCCGATGCAGAAGGCGACGCTCCCGCAGCGTCGGCTCCGGCCTCGACCGGTGGATCGCTGGCCAGCGATGCGCAGCTCGCTGCACTTCGCGAGAAGCTGTCGGGCAACGCCTGATAGAAGTGGTCCACCCGTGAGGGTGTGACACCGAGCCCCGGTTCTCCACGTGAGAACCGGGGCTTTCTCGTTCGAATCAGGTGAGCGGAGAACGTGCGGACACGACAATGGACCCGGTTCGGATGAACCGGGCCCATGGTGGAGGGGGAGTGCGAACTACGCGGCGGTGGCTGGACTCCACTGGCCGACGCTCTCCGTGCGCTTGCGCATGGTGGCGAAGCTGTGGCGGGCGGGGGTCAGGAGGTTGGTGAACCAGTTACGCCGGTGGTCGGCCAACGCCGAGGCAACTTCCGGGATGAGAATGCAATGAACGCCTGCATCCATGCCAAGGCGGTGCCGACCCGGTTGGATCTGATTGCTTCGCATGGGTGTCCTTTTCAATAGCTGTGGGTCGGCACATCGAGGTCGCGCTCGTCGAAGATAACCGACCGACCTCCGAAACCGGTGCATTTGAGGCTGGTGTGCTTCGGCGTGTTCGAGTGTCAGACTGGGTGCATGCTGAGACTGGGACTGACCGGTGGAATAGGTGCCGGAAAATCGACCGTTGCCAAGGTGCTGACCGAACTCGGGGGAGTGCTCGTCGACTCCGATGTACTTGCCCGTGAAGTCGTGGAGCCGGGAACACCTGGGCTGCAACGCCTGACGGATACCTTCGGAGCCGACATACTCGCACCCGATGGCTCGCTCGACCGTCCGGCCTTGGCGGCCAAAGCATTCGGCGACGAGGAATCCCGCAAGAAACTCAACGCGATCGTTCATCCGTTGGTCGGTGAGCGCACCGCCGAGATCATCGACGGAGCAGCATCGGATGCCGTAGTGGTGCAAGACATTCCGCTGCTCGTCGAGGGATCGATGGGCCCGTTCTTCCACCTCGTGGTCATCGTGTGGGTCGACGCCGAGGAGCGGGTGCGTCGTCTCACGGGACAGCGAGGTATGCCCGAGGCCGACGCTCGCGCGCGTATCGCAGCGCAGGCAACCGATGATGCGCGCCGAGCCGCGGCAGACGTGTGGATCGACAACACCGGTGAGCCGGGCAGCGTCGACGACGTCGTCCGAGCCCTGTGGAACGACCGTCTGATTCCCTTCGAGCGCAACATCAGGGAGGGAGTCATCGCTCGTGTTCATCCGGAACAGGTGACGGCCGACCCTACGTGGGAGTTGCAGGCCCGACGCATCATCTCGCGCCTGGCCCTGGCCTGCGCGGACAAAGCGGTCCGAATCGATCACATCGGATCCACCGCAGTGCCCGGCCTCGACGCCAAGGATGTCATCGACATTCAGATCACCGTGCGAGGCCTCGACGACGCTGATTCCGTCGCCGAGCAGCTGCGTGTGGCGGGGTTCCCCCGACGAGAGGCGAGCAACTTCGACCATCCGAAGCCCGCGTACGGAATCGGCGGCGAAGCGGATCCGGCCGTGTGGGCCAAGCGTTTTCACGGCAGCGCGGACCCCGGCCGGCCGGCGAACGTGCACATCCGGGTGGACGGCTGGCCGAATCAGACATTCGCACTACTGTTCCGTGACTGGCTGCGGGCGGACGACAGCATCACGACCGAGTACGCCGGAATCAAGCGACGCGCCTCCGAGGCCGCTGCCGGAATCACCGACTTCCGATCGGCGATCGAGGCCTACGAGAACGCGAAGGCCCCATGGTTCGATGTGGCATACCGTCGGGCATGGCAGTGGGCGGAGCAGACGAACTGGACCGCGTGAATCAGGACGGCTTGCCGTTCCACTCGGTGGGCATTCCGACGGATGCGAGCCACGCGTTCAGGTCGTAGTCGTGCCGCGTCAGTCCTTCGATGGCGGTGATCGATCTGGCCAGCGCGAGCTCGGCCGTCGGGGTGTCGAGGTGTTGCGCAACCCGAGCGTCGAACAATTCGTCGACGTCCAACAGGTCGTAATCGCGGCCGGTGCGGACACTGAGGTCGAGATAGTGGTCGACGGACGTCCACTCGGTGGTGCCGGCGGTGTACTCGCCGATGTCGACGTAGTAGTCCTGGTCCCTCGCGTGAGCCGGCAGGTAATGGAACACCGAGGCGCGGAGCCCGAGAGCGGGCAGTAGCCAGGACTCGAGGTAATCGAAGTGGGCATGGTCCGAGGGTCGGGCCATGTACAACCCCCACGGCTCGACGCGGTATTCGTCGACGACACGGACGAACCCCTTGGGATCCACGTTCGTCTTGGCGACGAGGTCGAACGTCTCGTGCTTGGGGGCATGAACGACGGCGTGCGCACCGGCTGACGTGTGAGCGACCATGCCTGTAGAAGCTACCGGGAACCGACGTCCTGGGTCTGCCCGACGGAACTTGTCGGTGGTCGCGTCTACGCTTGTGTAATGGCGTTTGCATCCGAACATCCCGTTGTCGCGCACTCCGAACACCGTCCGGTGGGTGCCATCGAGCGCACCGGACCGGCGTTCGAGGTCGTCAGCGAACACGTGCCGGCCGGCGATCAGCCGACTGCCATCGCCGAGCTCGAACGGCGGATCAAGGCGGACGAGAAGGACGTCGTTCTTCTCGGTGCCACGGGTACCGGTAAATCGGCCACCACGGCCTGGCTCATCGAGAAGCTGCAGCGCCCCACTCTGGTGATGGCACCGAACAAGACTCTGGCGGCGCAGTTGGCGAACGAGCTGCGAGACATGTTGCCCAACAACGCAGTCGAGTATTTCGTGTCGTACTACGACTACTACCAGCCCGAGGCGTACATCGCGCAGACCGATACCTACATCGAGAAGGACTCGTCCATCAACGACGACGTCGAGCGGCTGCGGCACTCGGCGACGGCATCTCTGCTCTCGCGCCGCGACGTGGTCGTGGTGGCGTCGGTGTCGTGCATCTACGGTCTCGGTACCCCGCAGTCGTACGTCGATCGGTCGATCGAGCTCGAGGTCAACGTCGAAGTACAGCGTGATGCACTGCTCAGACTGCTGGTGGACGTGCAGTACACCCGCAACGACATGGCCTTCACCCGCGGATCGTTCCGGGTTCGCGGTGACACCGTCGAGATCATTCCGTCCTACGAGGAACTGGCGATTCGCATCGAGTTCTTCGGCGACGAGATCGAGGCGCTGTACTACCTCCATCCGCTCACCGGCGACATCGTTCGGCAGGTGGATTCGGTGCGCATCTTCCCGGCCACCCACTACGTTGCCGGTCCGGAGCGGATGGAGCGAGCCGTCAAGGACATCGAAGCCGAACTCGAAGGTCGGCTCGCCGAGCTGGAGGGCAAAGGAAAGCTGCTCGAGGCGCAGCGGCTTCGGATGCGGACGCAATACGACCTGGAGATGATCAAGCAGGTCGGGTTCTGCTCGGGCATCGAGAATTACTCGCGGCACATCGACGGCCGTGGGGCGGGCACTGCGCCCGCAACGCTGATCGATTACTTTCCCGAGGACTTTCTGCTCGTCATCGACGAGTCTCACGTGACGGTGCCGCAGATCGGGGCGATGTACGAGGGCGACATGTCGCGCAAGCGCAACCTCGTCGACTTCGGGTTCCGCCTGCCGTCCGCGACCGACAACCGACCGTTGACGTGGGAGGAGTTCACTCAGCGGATCGGTCAGACGGTCTACCTCTCGGCAACTCCGGGGAAGTACGAGCTGGGGCAGACCGGGGGAGAGTTCGTCGAACAGGTGATTCGTCCGACCGGACTCGTCGATCCCCAGGTCGTCATCAAACCGACCAAGGGCCAGATCGACGACCTGGTCCACCAGATCCGGGAACGCGCGGAGAAGGACGAGCGTGTGCTGGTGACCACGCTGACCAAGAAGATGTCGGAGGATCTGACCGACTACCTGCTCGAACTGGGCATTCGTGTCCGCTACCTGCACTCCGACATCGACACGCTGCGCCGCGTCGAACTGCTCCGGCAACTCCGGCTGGGGGAGTACGACGTACTGGTGGGCATCAACCTGCTCCGTGAGGGTCTCGACCTGCCCGAAGTCTCGTTGGTGGCGATTCTCGACGCCGACAAGGAAGGCTTCCTCCGCAGCGGTACCAGCCTCATCCAGACCATCGGACGTGCCGCCCGAAACGTCTCCGGTGAAGTCCACATGTACGCGGACAAGATGACCGACTCCATGACCTACGCGATCGAGGAAACCGAACGTCGGCGCGAGAAGCAGATCGCGTACAACAAGGAGAGAGGCGTCGATCCTCAGCCGCTGCGCAAGAAGATCGCCGACATCCTCGACCAGGTGTACCAGGAAGCCGAGGACACCGAGTCGGTCGTGGAGGTCGGTGGGTCCGGTCGCAACGCCAGCCGGGGTCGACGCGCGCAGGGCGAGGCGGGCCGGTCGGTCAGCACCGGGGTGTACGAGGGCCAGGACGTGTCGTCGATGCCGCGCGCCGAACTGGCCGATCTGATCAAGAACATGACCGATCAGATGATGAACGCCGCACGCGAGCTCAAGTTCGAGCTCGCCGGCCGACTGCGCGACGAGATCCAGGACCTGAAGAAGGAACTGCGCGGGATGGATGCGGCCGGCCTCAAATAGGTTCGGTTACGGTTCAACGATGGACGCAACCACCGCAGGCCGCACCTCTCGCGCGCTCGAACTGATCCACTCGATGACCTATTTCCTTCCGGAGACGCAGGACGCACTCGTCGCCACCGGGTTGCCGCCGCGGGCCTGCTACTTCGCGGGCCGGGCAGCGCCTCTGGGCCGGGTCGGTGCAGGTGTCGTCACCGCGACGTTCTACAACTTCAACCGAGAGCTGGTGGCGCCGCTCATCCCAGCCGCCTGGGACATCGCATCACCCGACGAGATCATGGCCATCCGGTACGCCACTCTCGATGCCGCCTTCGGTCGATTGCTCGGCCCCGAGGTTCTCACGTCAACGGACATGGCCGAGGCCGCCGACCTGGCATCGATCGCGGCCCGTGGAATTCCCGGTGACGACGGTCGACCCCTGTACGCCGCGTACGCCGAGCTCGACTGGCCGACGGCTCCGCACCTGGTGCTGTGGCACGCCCTGACTCTGATCCGCGAATACCGCGGTGGCGGCCACATCGCGGCGCTGCAGACGGCGGGCCTGAGCGGTCTCGAAGCGCTCATCACCCATACCGCCACCGGCTACGGCTTCGAGAAGGAGTTCGCGCGCAAGCGTCGCGGATGGTCGACCGAGCAGTGGGACGGGGCGGTCGCGTCTCTGGCCGACCGAGAGTTGCTCTCGTCCGACGGTGCGCTGACCCAGGACGGGAAAGATCTCCGTACGTTGGTCGAGGACATCACCAACGACCTCGCAGTTGCGCCGTGGGCCGCTCTCGGCGAGGACGGTGCCGCTCGGCTGGTTTCGCTCGCGACGCCGTGGCGCGAGACGATCGTCGGTGCGGGCGTCATTCCCGAGGGTGTCTTCGGGCCCGCAATCAAGAAGAAGTAGGCCGCTTCAGCTGGTGATGTCCTTGGTGCCGAAACGTCGCCACGCGATCAACCCGAACACGGCTGCGTACGTGATGGCCGAGAACGAGCCGACCACCATGTCGTTCCAGTCGATGCTCGTGCCGAAAGCGTCGATCCAGGAATTGGCGTAGTGCCCGGGCAGGTAGTTGCGGAGTGATCCCAGTGCCGTGATCTGATCGAGAATCTGCATCAGAATCGACGTCATCACGGCGCCGCCGACGGCCCCGAGAGGGGCGTCGGTGAGCACCGACAGCAGCATCGCGAGGCCGGCGACCCACAGCAGGTTGATCCCGATGTAGGCGACCGCGATCAGCAGCCGTACCAGCGAGGTGCCGTAGGGCAGTCCTTCACCCAGCGGGGTGATCAGCGACTCCGCGCCGTACATCACGGTGCCGATCAACAGCGACACCCCGACGAGCACCAGGATCGCAACACTGGACAGGGTCGCCGACACCAACGCCTTCTGCGTCAGCAGACGACTCCTGGGCACGGGAATGGCCAGCAGGTATCGCAGGCTCGACCACGAGGCTTCGCTTGCCACCGAGTCGCCGAAGAACAGGGCCACCACCACGATCAACAGAAAGCCCACCGACATGAACAGAGCGAAGACCGTGAAGTTCATGCCACCGCGGGTGCCGAGCTCGATGAGCCCATCGGCATCCGAGTCCGCACTCGAGCTGCCGACGGTGAAGGCGATGGCCAAGATCACCGGAAGCAGGGCGAGGAAGCCGATGGCCAGCTGAGTGCGGCGACGTCCCAGTTGCCTGCGCAACTCGGTACGGAACGGCAAGGTGCTGCCGCCGGTGTATCCGGCAGCGCGCCCGTCTGCGTGTGTGGTGCTCATGAGCGATCCTTGCTGGTGTCGGACCCTGGGGTGTCTCGGTGGACGAGGTCGAGGAACACGTCTTCGAGACGCGTCGACTGCGAGAATCCGCGCACCGAGATCCCCGCGGTGACGAGCTCTCTGATCACGACGGCGGCATCCGCGTCGGTCAGGTCGACGGTCACCGTGCCGTCGTCGACGATCACCGCGCCGTCGTGGCCGGAGGCACCCAGCACCGACTGCGCGCGGGTGGCGTCGTCGACCCTGATCTCCGTTTGTCCTCCTGCCGCGGTCAGTTCGCGGACAGTGCCCGAACTGATCACCGATCCGCGATTCATGACGACCACGTGGGTGCAGGTCTGCTCCACCTCGGCGAGGAGATGGCTCGACACCAACACGGTTCGTCCGGTTTTCGCGTAGTTGATCAGCACGTCGCGCATCGTCCTGATCTGCGGTGGGTCGAGTCCGTTGGTCGGCTCGTCCAGGACCATCAGATCCGGCAGCCCCAGCATGGCCTGCGCGATCGCGAGCCGCTGCCGCATGCCTTGGCTGTACGACTTGACCTTGCGTTCGATTGCCGTGCCGAGGTCGGCGATCTCCAGGGCTTCCTCGAGATGAGCGTCCTCGATCGGGCGACCGGTCGCTTCCCAGTACAGCCGCAAATTCTGTGTTCCGGTCAGGTGCGGCAGGAAGCCGGATCCCTCGACGAAGGAGCCCAACCTGGACAGCACCGGGGCTCCGGGCGTCACCTTGTGGCCGAAGACCCTGATGTCGCCGCCGGTGGGAGTGATCAGGCCCATCAACATGCGCAGGGTGGTGGTCTTTCCTGCACCGTTGGGCCCGAGGAGACCGAGAACCTGGCCCTGCTTCACCTCGAAGCTGACGCCGTCGACCGCGCGGAAGCCGTTGGAGTACGTCTTGGCCAGATCGGTGATCACCAGGGGAGTGTCGATCAGACTCTCGTCCACTTCGGCGACCGCGCGGCGTCTGGTCCGCACGACTCCGGCCACGATCGCACCGGCGACCGCGAGCAGCACGACCCCGATGCCGATCAGCGGTGCCACCGGAACGGTGCTGTTGGAGCTCTCCTCTGCGGGGACGGTGGGCAACGCGATGGTGTTGTCGGTCATGGCCACGCTGAACTGGGCCGGTTCGAGCGGTACGGCGTAAGCCTGATCCGTGGTGGAGATGCTCAGTTCGAGGCGATGACCCTGCTGGACGGTGTAACTGATGCCCGGCAGCGCAACGGTGACGTCGACGGGGTCGATGCCCTCGGTGGCCGGCAGGCGGATCGCCGAGACCGCACCACCCGGAAGTGTTCTCGTGCCGTTCGGTGCGACGTCGTAGAGCTTCGCGAACAGAACGGCTTGATCGGGTGCGGCCAGAGACGCCACGCGCAGGTTCACTCGCGGGGCACCGGTGATCGTCACGGACGTATCGACGGGATCGCTGGTGAACGTTGCCGATTGGCCTGGCAGGTCCGCGGTCAGGGCTGCTCCGGCCCCGGTCGATCCGAGAGTCGAGAGCACCGAGCCCAAACCGGGTACCGACGAGATCGCCGACGGGGACGCTCCGGGCGGACGAATGATCGACTGGTTCTCCGCAGCGGGAGTGAACGTCACCGATCGGGTCCGGGTGGGTTCGGAGTCGTCGGTCAGCCCCGGGTAGTCGGGAGCTGTCATGCGGCGGTTGCGGTCGCCGCCGCGCTCGTCGGCTGCCCGCTGAGTGGAGTAGACGAACGGCCTGGTGCCGGTGTCGGTGTCACGCAAGGTCGTGTCGAAGAAGTCGGCGATGGCCTGATCGCTCGTGCTGTCCGTTCCGCCGGCGTCGTGGCCGCCGTCGAACCATCGGACGGTGACGTTCCCACCGGCCGCCGCGATCTGACGCGCCGTCGCATCGGCCTGATCCAGACCGAACAGCGTGTCCTGGGTGCCTTGGACCAACAGGGTCGGTGCGGTGATGTTCGACGCCACCGCGACCGGCGAGTGGGCCGTGAGCAGATCGAGGAGTTGTCGGCTGGGGATTCCGGTCACCGCCGATTGGGTGTAGGCGTCGCAGAATTCGGGTGCGAACCGTCCGCAGGCCGAGGTGCCCTCGGCGGTGCCGGAATCGGTGCCGTCGTCGCCGCTGCCGCCGGGCGGTGCACTCGCTGCGCCCACTCCGAAGAACACTCCGGCCCAGCCGCGCTTGAGGACACCGGGTCCGCCGTATTCGGCAGCTGCGGGAGTGACGGTGTCGCCGAGAGCTTCTCGGCCCTCGGCGGAGGTGACGCCGTAGTTGGGGAACAGGGCCTGACCCAGGTCGTTCCAGGTGATCGCTGCGGCTATCGAATCGATACGTGGGTCGGTGCCGCCTGCGCTCAGTGCCAGTGCGCCGCCGTACGATCCGCCGGCGACACCGACGTGCGGGTCACCGGGAGCGTCGAGTTCCACCTCCGGTTGTTCGGCGAGCCAGTCGATGAGTCCACGGGCGTCGGCGACCTCACGATCGGGGTCGTTGAGCGAGATCGAACCCGTGCTGTCGCCGAACCCGCGTGCGCTGTAGGCGAGCACGGTGTAACCGCGCGCCGCGAGGTCACGTGCCTCACCGTCGACCGAGTCCTTGCTGCCGCCGAACCCGTGGGCGAGCAGCACCGTCGGCGCGGGGGTGACGGCGGGGGCGTAGAGCCGTGCGTCGATGTCGACGGTGCCCGTCGACCCGGGGCTGTCCGGTAGCGTGATGCGCGCATCACGCGTGGATGTGTCGGCGCTCGAATCCTGGGGGAGGACTACGAATGCGAGAGCGGCTACCGCCAGAACTGCAATCACTGCGGCACCGACGGTCATGGCCCGTCTCGACAGTGGCGGGCGGGGAATCGGCATGCAAACCAATGTATGTGAGTGGCGCGGATCGTGTTGTTCCCCAAGTTCACGTGCCGATCGGCCGCTTGCGGCTAATGTCAGCGAATCAGTCCCCGGACCACGTCTTTCGGTCCTGTGACTTGCACCAATCGAGTTGGACCAGAAGTGTCACATCTGTGTGTGACCGACAAATGGAGGAATGAATGAGCGCCTACCGCACCGTCGTCGTCGGGACCGATGGCTCCGAATCGTCACTGCGGGCAGTGGAGAAGGCCGCGGCTCTGGCAGGAGACGCCGATGCCACCCTGGTGATCGCCTGCGCGTACTACCCGGCCGATCCGAAGGACACGTCCGCTGCCGCCGACGCATTGCGCGAGGACGCCTACCAGATCACCGGATCGGCACCGACGCGTGAGATTCTGCGCACCGCGCGCGAGCACGCCACCAAGGCCGGTGCGAAGAACATCGAGGAGAAGGCGATCGTCGGTGCTCCCGTCGAGTCGCTGCTGGCACTCGTGGACGAGGTCAAGGGCGACCTCCTCGTCGTGGGTAACCGCGGCCTGAACTCGTTGACGGGCCGCCTGCTGGGATCGGTCCCGTCGGACGCCGCTCGCAAGTCCACCTGCGACGTTCTGATCGTGCACACCGTCCGCTGATTTCACCCCCGCTCGAGCAACGGCCCGCTCCGTCGAATCGACGGAGCGGGCCGTTGGTGTGTGCGGTTCTCTAGGCTTCCGGCTCGAACGGTTGCAGCGCCGAGAGTTCACCCGGTAATGCGTCGACGTGCACCACGCCGAGTCGCTGCGTGGCTCGGGTGAGCGCCACGTACAGATCGTTCATACCTTTGACCGAATCGGCCACGATGGCACTGGGTTCGACGATCAGGACCGAGTCGAACTCGAGTCCCTTGGCCTCCTTGACCGTCGATACGGTGACCAGCTCCGATGCCAGATGGCGGAATCGGTCGACGTGGCCTGCGGGAACCAGCACGGCGCTCAGGCCCGGGCGCGGGTGATCGGCCACTCGCTTCTCCACCGCGGTGACCAGATCAGCATCTGCCACTCGCTGTGCCCACGGTCGTACTCCGGTGCTGCGAATGGACCGGGGCTCGGACTGCTCGGGATCGATGGCAGCCAACACGTCGTGCGCCACGGCCATGATCTCGGAGGGTGTTCGGTAGTTCACCGTCAGTTCGGTTCGCTTCCAGCGCTTGGCCACATACGGTTCGAGAACCGAACCCCACGACGAGGTCCCGGCGGGGTCACCGGTCTGCGCCGTATCGCCCACCAGTGTCATCCACCGATTCGGTATGCGCCGCATCACCATTCGCCACGCCATCGCAGAGAGTTCCTGCGCCTCGTCGACGATCACGTGCCCGTAGGTCCACGTTCGGTCACCGGCGGCCCGTTCGGCCGTTGTGAGTCGCTGACCCGAATTCTGCCGTCGCGCAAGCTGATCGGCATCGATGAGGTCGTAGGCCATCAGGATCTCCGGATCGAGTTCGTCCTCGAGGTCCTGAGGTGCCGAACCGGTCAGGATGTCCAGTGCACCCTGGGCATCGGCGATCTGACCGCGCCATTGACGTTGTGCCTGTTCACGTTCGGCCGCGTCGTCGACGCCGAGCAGCTCGGCGAGTTCGTCGAGCAGGGGAGCGTCGGCCGACGAGAAGCCGTGGCCCCGACGAACGAGCGCCGCACGCTCCACCTCGTCCAGTGCAGGCGCGGCCGAGGCGATCTTCTCGGGCGATGCGAAGAGGTCGCGGAGAACCTGCTGGGGAGACAGGTCCGGCCACAGTTCGTCCACGGCCGCCATGACGTCCCGGTCCTCGCGCATCTCGTCGCGCATGTCCGCGATGTCGTCGGCGCTGAGCAGGCTGGACCCGTCGACGAGGTTCTGCCCGAGTTTCGCGGCCAATTGGTTGGCCAGCTGGTCGATGACCGAGGACACGAACAGTGGCCGAGCCAGGTTGTGTGGTCGCCGCGACGAGCGGGCGCGACCGCGAGCCCTGGTGACGATCTTGCGATCGAGTGTGATGTCGTAGGTGTCGAACTTCAGTCGACGGGGCTGCGCGGGGACTTCCTGACGGTCGCGTACCGCTTGGGTCAGCACCTCCACCATCGACAGTCTGCCCTTGACCTCGGTCGCCACGGCCGCGTCCTCGCGTTGTGCGCGGACTCCCGGGTAGAGATCGCCGATCGTGGACAGCAGTACTCCCGTCTCGCCGAGTGACGGCAGCACCTGACCGATGTAGTCGAGGAACGTGGCGTTGGGTCCGATGATCAGCACGCCGCTCTTACCGAGCTGCTGGCGGTAGGTGTAGAGCAGGTAGGCGGCGCGGTGCAGTGCGACGGCTGTCTTGCCGGTGCCCGGTCCGCCCTGAACCACCAACACACTGCGATGCTGCGATCGGATGATCGCGTCCTGCTCGCTCTGGATCGTCTCGACGATGTCGTTCATCTGACCGGTACGGGCGGCATCGAGTGCCGAGAGCAGCGCGCCTTCGCTCGCGACGCCGCCTGCCACGGCGGCATCGCTCGACGATCGGGCGGAGTTCAGGTCGAGGAATTCGTCGGCAATCGACGTCACTCGCCGACCGCGGGTCCGAATGTGTCTGCGCCGCAACACGTTCTCGGGTGCGGCGGGTGTCGCCAGGTAGAACGGCCGGGCCATCGGTGCTCGCCAGTCCAACAGCAGCGTCTCGTAGTCGTTCTTGTCGTCGAGAATTCCGACTCGGCCGATGTAGCGCTCTGGCCGGTCGTCGACCTTGGGGTCGAGGGACTCGGGATCGAGGTCGATGCGTCCGAAGCAGAGTCCGTTTTCGGCGGCGTCGTACTTGGCGATGTCCTCGGTGTACATCTGGTTGAACGATTCGCGTTCACTACGGGCCTGCGGAGTGCCGCCGGTCTCCAACAGCACTGCACGCAGTCGGTTCGCGGCGTACTCACGTAAGGCGTCGAGCTGCGTGTACAGCCGCGTCAGATGCGCCTGCTCGAAGTCTTCTTCGAGCGGCACGGCGCAGTCGCTCGATGTGTGGCCGTCGTCCGGCAAAGGGTCTCCTCGGGAGTTCGGCCGAGGCGTAGATATCGCCTCGAAATCAGCCAGAGCAGTCTACGCCGCACAACGGCCCTGCCGCAGAACCGCTGGTTCCGGGGCAGGGCCGTATGTGCGAACGTCGCTGAGTTGCTATCGGCGCGAAACTATTTCGCGTACTGCTGCAGCTTCTTGTCCAAGTTCTTCTGAGCCTTGGCAACTCGCTTCTCGAGCTTGGCGCGAGCCTGCTCGGTCACCTTCTCGAGTTCCTTGCTCTGCTTCTCGGCGCGCTTGCGAGCGCGCTTGCTCAGCGTCTCGACGCGGTCGGACGCCAGATCGGCCCACGTGACTCCGCGGTTCTGCGCTTCGTCGGCGAGGACGGAACCCTTCTCTGCAGCCAGATCGGCGAACTTGGACGCGCGCTTCTGCGCGACATCGGCCAATTCACTGCGGCGATCTGCGGCAACGTCGACGAGCTTGGATCCGCGCTTCTGCGCGAGCTCTGCGAGGTCGGTTCCGCGATGCGCTGCCTTGTCGGCGAGCTTGGATCCGCGCTTCTGTGCTTCGTCGGCCAAGTCGCTGCCGCGGTCGGCAGCGAGCTCGGCGAGCTTGGATCCGCGCTTCTGTGCTTCCTCGGCCAGGTCGCTGCCGCGGTCGGCGGCCAGTTCGGCGAGCTTGGATCCGCGCTTCTGTGCTTCCTCGGCGAGCACGGAGCCCTTGTCGGCGGCCACGTGAGCCCAGCGGCTCAGTGCCGGCTGAGCGACCTCGGCCAGCTCCGAGCCCTTGTCGGTAGCGATGTCGGCGAGCTTGGCCAACTTGGGCTGGGCGGCGTCGGCGAACTTGGCCAGCTTCGGCTGTGCAGCCTCGGCGAGATCGGCGCTGCGGCTCGCGGCGACGGCTGCGATTTCCTTGACGCGCTCACCGGTCTCGTGGGTGGAGTGCCCCGGGAGTGCCGAGACGACGGTCTCCTGCGCGCGGCGTGCTGCCCGCTTGCTACGCCACGCGACGGACGGCTTGCCCTCGGTGTCGACTGCTGCGATGAGCAGTCCGCCGAGCAGGCTCAGGTTCTTGAAGAAGTGAATACGCTGCGCAGCCTTGGTCTCCGGGTCGGTCTCGTTCCAGAAGGCGTGTCCGGCCAGCGTCGTCGGTACGAGGCTTCCGGCGAGAGCGAGCGAGGCGATGCGCGGTGCCTTGCCGGTGGCCAGCAGGATGCCGCCCGCGACCTGGATTCCGCCGTTGATACGGACCAGCGTCTCCGGGTCGCTCGGCACGTTCGCGGTGACCTCGTTGGGGAGGACGTCCTTGCCCTGCTCGATCAGCGGGGTGGCGGCCTGCGCCTTGCCGGCGGGATTACGGAGTGCGTCGACGCCCCCTGCGATGAAGATCGTAGACATCAGCGGACGGGCGATACGGCGGACCAGCATTGACAGCCTCCTGCATAGTTTCTCGTGTCATCGGCGGTGGAACCAGAACGGCACGGCGGTACGAAAACCTACCGCTGCGCGTCCTTTTGTCACACTATTCATACCCCGTGGTTCTCGGTCTCAAGCACGCCGATCGTCACCAACCCCGTGCGCGCCATTCGTCCAGGTGAGGACGCTCGGCACCGAGCGTCGTGTCCTTCCCGTGGCCGGGGTAGACGACGGTCTCGTCGTCGAAGCGGTCGAACAGTTTCGCCGTCACGTCGTCGAGCAGGTGGGTGAAATCCTCGGGGCTGCCCGTCTTGCCGACGCCACCGGGAAAGAGCGAATCTCCGGTGAAGAGGTGGGTGCGCGCGCCGTCGGCATCGGTCAGCGCGAGTGCGATGGAGCCGGGGGTGTGTCCGGTCAGGTGCACCACCTCGAACGTGAGCTCACCCACCGACACGGTGTCCCGATCGGCCAGCAGGCGGTTCGGAGCCACCGGTAGAGGTTCGGCATCGAGTTCGTGGGATGCGGTCGGAGAATCCGTTCCGCCCGCGATGTCCGCCAGCGCCTGCCAGTGATCGGCGTGCTGGTGGGTGGTCACGATGAGTGAGAGTGTCGGTGCGTTCTCGTCGATGAGCAACGAGATTCGGTCGGCCTCGTTGGCGGCGTCGATCAGAAGCGAGTGACCTGTCGCGGAACAGACGACAAGGTAGGTGTTGTTGTCCATGGGGCCGACCGACATCTTCGTGATCGTCGCTCCGGGAATCGTTCGCCGCTGCGGCTGCGAACCCTGAGAGACGACGCCGGTGTAATTGTCATCGATGACCATGAGGTGCTCGTCCATTTCGAGGACGCTACCGTCGTCGACGGCACGAGGGGCGGCGGGGTCGCGCACATGGAAAAGTGTGTCGGTGCCTGGATCTACCATTGCTACTGCGTGAGGTTCGTCCCTCACCACAACAGGTTTTCGACGTGGGGTCCACGGTTACACGAGATGTGACCGATGCGTCGGCATCACACGTCATCACGCGACTCGACAGTCGTGCAGTGCTGCGTCCTGCAGCAACTCGGCTGGACGTGCTCGTTCGGAAAGAAGGGAACACAGTGGCGGATCGCCTGATAGTGCGAGGTGCACGAGAGCACAATCTGCGGGGAGTCGACATCGACCTGCCCCGCGATGCGCTGATCGTGTTCACGGGTCTGTCCGGCTCGGGCAAGTCGTCCCTCGCCTTCGACACGATCTTCGCCGAAGGTCAGCGCCGCTACGTGGAGTCGCTGTCCGCGTACGCGCGGCAGTTCCTCGGCCAGATGGACAAGCCGGACGTCGATTTCATCGAGGGCCTCTCGCCTGCGGTCTCCATCGATCAGAAGTCGACCAACCGCAACCCGCGATCGACGGTGGGCACCATCACCGAGGTCTACGACTACCTGCGTCTGCTGTACGCGCGTGCAGGCACGGCCCACTGTCCGGTGTGCAACGAACAGATCGCGAAGCAGACTCCGCAGCAGATCGTCGATCAGGTGCTGGACATGGAGGAGGGCCTGAAGTTCCAGGTTCTCGCACCGGTGGTGCGCACCCGCAAGGGCGAATTCGTCGACCTGTTCGACTCGCTGAACACCCAGGGTTACTCACGTGTTCGCGTCGACGGCGTCGTACATCAGCTCACGAGCCCACCGGTGCTCAAGAAGCAGGAGAAGCACGACATCGAGGTCGTCGTCGACCGCCTGACCGTCAAGTCGAGTTCGAAGCAGCGTCTGACCGACTCGGTGGAAACCGCCCTTCGCCTGGCCGACGGCATCGTGGTGCTCGATTTCGTCGACCGTGACGAGAATGCATCGGACCGCGAACGCCGGTTCTCCGAGAAGCTCGCCTGCCCCAACGGTCACCCGTTGTCCATCGACGATCTCGAACCGCGGTCGTTCTCCTTCAACTCGCCGTACGGTGCGTGCCCGGATTGCGTCGGACTCGGCGTCCGCAAGGAGGTCGACCCGGAGCTGGTCGTTCCCGACGGTGATCTCAGCCTCGCGGACGGTGCCATCGCACCGTGGTCGATGGGCCAGACGTCGGAGTACTTCGGCCGCCTGCTGTCCGGACTCGCCGACGCCATGGGGTTCGACCTGAACGCGCCGTGGAACAAGTTGCCCGCCAAGGTCAAGCGTGCGGTCCTCGAAGGCAGCGATCACCAGGTGCACGTGAAGTACAAGAACCGCTACGGCCGCACGCGGTCGTACTACGCCGAGTTCGAGGGTGTGATGCCGTTCCTGCACCGCCGGTTGGAGCAGACCGAGTCCGAGCAGATGAAGGAACGCTACGACGGCTACATGCGCGACGTGCCGTGTCCCACCTGCAACGGTGCCAGGCTGCGGCCCGAGATCCTGTCGGTGACGATCGCGGCAGGCGACTTCGGGCCGAAGTCGATCGCCGAGGTGTGCGAGTTGTCGATCGCCGACACCGCAAATTTCCTGAACAGCCTCACTCTCGGTCGCCGCGAGGAAGCTATTGCAGGTCAGGTCCTCAAGGAGGTGCAGGCTCGCCTCGGCTTCCTGCTGGACGTCGGCCTGGAATACCTGTCACTGGCCAGGACCGCCGGCTCGCTGTCGGGCGGCGAGGCCCAGCGCATCCGACTCGCTACCCAGATCGGATCGGGACTCGTCGGCGTTCTCTACGTGCTCGACGAGCCGTCGATCGGACTGCATCAGCGCGACAACCGTCGGCTCATCGACACGTTGACGCGGTTGCGCGATCTCGGAAACACGCTGATCGTCGTCGAGCACGACGAGGACACCATCCGCACCTCGGATTGGATCGTCGACATCGGTCCGTTGGCGGGTGAGCACGGCGGGCGCGTCGTGCACAGCGGTTCGTACGAGGACCTGCTTACCAACGAGGAATCACTGACCGGCGCCTATCTGTCCGGGCGGATGGAGATCCCGCTGCCCGACACCCGTCGTGTCGTGGACAAGAAGCGTCAGGTCACCGTGGTCGGTGCCCGCGAGCACAATCTCCGTGGCATCGACGTCAGCTTCCCGCTCGGCGTGCTGACCTCGGTCACCGGGGTGTCGGGTTCGGGCAAGTCCACACTCGTCAACGACATCCTCGCGACGGTGATGGCCAACAAGCTCAACGGTGCCCGTCAGGTTCCCGGTCGGCACACGCGCATCAACGGACTCGACCAGCTCGACAAGCTCGTGCGGGTGGATCAGTCGCCGATCGGACGAACGCCGCGCTCGAACGCGGCCACGTACACCGGTGTGTTCGACAAGATCCGCACGCTGTTCGCGGCGACCACCGAGGCCAAGGTGCGCGGCTATCAGCCCGGTCGATTCTCGTTCAACGTCAAGGGCGGCCGGTGCGAGGCATGCTCGGGAGACGGCACGCTCAAGATCGAGATGAACTTCCTGCCCGACGTCTACGTTCCGTGCGAGGTCTGTGAGGGTGCGCGGTACAACCGCGAGACACTCGAAGTCCATTACAAGGGCAAGACCATCGCCGAGGTCCTGGATATGCCGATCGAGGAGGCTGCGGACTTCTTCGAGGCGATCACGTCGATCCACCGCTACCTCAAGACGCTCGTCGAGGTCGGTCTCGGGTACGTCCGACTCGGACAACCGGCAACGACGTTGTCCGGCGGCGAGGCACAACGCGTCAAGCTGGCAGCGGAACTGCAGAAGCGGTCAACCGGCCGCACGGTCTACATTCTCGACGAACCGACCACCGGCTTGCACTTCGAGGATATTCGCAAGCTGCTCGGCGTCGTGAACGGCTTGGTGGACAAGGGCAACACGGTGATCGTGATCGAGCACAATCTCGACGTCATCAAGGTCTCGGACTGGGTCATCGACATGGGCCCCGAAGGTGGTTCCGGCGGCGGAACGGTTGTGGCGCAAGGTGATCCGGAGGCGGTGGCGGCGGTCTCGGAGAGCTACACCGGCAAGTTCCTGCAGGAGGCGCTCACCCGTGAGTCGGTCGTCGCTCCGCCGGTGAAGGCGGCTCCGAAGAAGCGCAGGCCCCGCAAGGTCGCCGCCGTCCGATGAGCGCAGCGGCACGCTGGAGGTAGCAGTCCGATTCACACCCCTTGAACGACGAAGCCGCATCCGGTACTCACCGGATGCGGCTTCGTCGGGCTGTATGGACTCGGCTGGTGTTCTGCTCAGTGAACCGGACCCGTGTACTTTTCGCCGGGGCCCTTTCCTGGCTCGTCCGGGTGGGCCGACGCTTCCCGGAAGGCGCGCTGCAGTGCCTGCAGCCCGTCGCGAATGGGTCCGGCATGGGGGCCGAGGTATTCCACCGACGCGGTGACCAG
Organism: Rhodococcus sp. 14-2483-1-2; assembly: GCF_002259405.1. Classification (GTDB taxonomy): domain Bacteria; phylum Actinomycetota; class Actinomycetes; order Mycobacteriales; family Mycobacteriaceae; genus Rhodococcoides. Next base: position 541,222 of record NZ_NPFW01000021.1, read on the forward strand.
GCCTGCCAACGCGGTGATGACGCGTCGTGCCTCGTCGAGGTCCAGGTAGGGGCTCTCCGCGGGATCCGGCTCGGAGAGTCCCAACTTCTCGGCGGCGGAACTCATCAGCATCACCGCAGCGCGGCTGATGACCTCGACCGCGGGGACCTCGGCGAGTTCACGGACTTCGGGCTCGGTGCCGACTGGGTCGGCACCCGCGGGATCGCCATCGGCGGGAGTGGGGGAGCTGGTCATGCCTACGAGAATCCCACGCCGCCTGCCGCAGGGAGAATCGGGTGCCGACGCTGTCGGGGGCGATCGGGCTCGATTGTCGGTTTCTCGAATCGGCTGGTAGTGTGACTCGACGACCGTCTTCGGCGTGCGCTCCTCGATGGAGTTCACCGCACGGAGGCAGCAAGTGGAGCCCGACTCCCACCGGCACGTAGCCTTCAACAAGCTACTTCCGGTCCGGTCGCACGACGGAAGTCTTCACCGATTTCCTCCGTGCTTCCTCCCAGTGAGGAGACTGTACGACGACAGTTGTCGTGCGGGTCGACCGGTCGACATCGGGCCCTGCTATCGGATCACACCGAGAGCGGGGTTTTTTCGTTGCAGCGGTTCGTACCGCTGCGGGGAATGTCGAGGATCGACGGCGACGGGCTGTGCCAGTGGCAGGCGGTCGGGTTACACACCACACCGCACTACCTAGGAGGCCCCATCAGCACTGAGACCCGCATCAACGATCGCATCCGAGTTCCCGAGGTCCGGCTTGTCGGACCGGGCGGTGAACAGGTGGGGATCGTGCGTGTTGAAGATGCACTCCGCTTGGCTCTCGAAGCCGACCTCGATCTTGTAGAAGTAGCTCCCGACGCACGTCCGCCGGTCTGCAAGATCATGGACTACGGGAAGTTCAAGTACGAGGCTGCGCAGAAGGCGCGCGAATCGCGCAAGAACCAGACGCTCACCGTCATCAAGGAGCAGAAGCTCCGTCCCAAGATCGACGCGCACGACTACGAGACGAAGAAGCGCAACGTCGTTCGCTTCCTCGAAGCCGGCTCGAAGGTCAAGGTCACGATCATGTTCCGCGGCCGCGAGCAGTCGCGTCCCGAACTCGGCTTCCGTCTGCTGCAGCGCCTGGGCGCGGACGTCGCGGAGCTCGGCTTCGTGGAGACCTCGGCCAAGCAGGACGGCCGCAACATGACGATGGTGTTGGCGCCGCACAAGGGTGCCAAGACTCGCGTCAAGGCACAGGAGAGCGCAGCGGCTCCGCCCGCACAGCGTGCACCGGCCCCCGCGCCGGAACAGCCCGCCGACGCAGCCCCGGCTGCCGAGGCACCGGCCGCAGCAGCTCCGGCTACTCCGGCGCAGACCAACTGAGCCTCGCGCTCTACCAGTAAGACAGCCCTACACCTGCTTCGGTGCACAGGATTTCCGTTGCGATGTGCGGCTGTGCCATGCAACACCGAAGAGCTATTACAGAAGAAGAGGATTTCATGCCCAAGCAGAAGACCCACAGTGGTGCCAAGAAGCGATTCAAGGTGTCCGGCAGCGGCAAGATCCTGCGCCAGAAGGCCGGCCGTCGCCACCTGCTCGAGCACAAGCCCACCAAGGTGACTCGTCGCCTCGATGGTGTCGCCGTTGTCAAGAAGGCCGACGTGCCGCGGATCAAGCGCCTGCTCGGCATCTGATTCGGCCCGCCGCCGACTGATTTCGGTCGGCTTCATCCCATTACCATTCGGGGTTTCACACACCCCCAGATCGACAGGATTCACCAGTGGCACGCGTAAAAAGGGCCGTCAACGCCCAGAAGAAGCGCCGTTCGATTCTCGAAGCGTCCAAGGGCTACCGCGGACAGCGCTCACGTCTGTACACCAAGGCCAAGGAGCAGCAGCTCCACTCGCTGACCTATGCGTACCGGGACCGCCGCGCGCGCAAGGGTGACTTCCGCAAGCTGTGGATCACGCGTATCAATGCTGCAGCTCGCGCCAACGACATCACGTACAACCGCTTCGTCCAGGGCCTCAAGGCCGCGGGCGTCGAGGTCGACCGCAAGATCCTCGCTGAGCTCGCTGTGTCGGATGCCGCGGCGTTCGCAAGCCTGGTCGCCATCGCCAAGGCTGCACTGCCTGCCGATGTCAACGCTCCGGCCGGAGAAGCAGCCTGAGCGAGTCGACGTACGACGACTCAACACCGAAACGACCCGTGGATTCGCTGACCGAGCGAACTCCGCGGGTCGTTTCGGCCGTCAAGCTCGCTCGAGCCGCGGAGCGCAAGAAGACCGGACTCTTTCTGGCCGAAGGCTTCAATGCGGTGTCCGAGGCGGCGCAGTCCCGGTTGGTTCGTGAGCTGTTCTTCACCGCGGATGCCCTCGAGCGCCACCATGACCTCATCGCGTCCGTCGAGGCGGGTGGCGCACGAGTTCATCCGATCACCGACCGTGCTGCGAAGGCGTTGTCCGACACCGTCACTCCGCAGGGCCTGATCGCAGTCACCGAGTTGGTCGACGTCCCGATCGACCGTGCGTTGGCCGGGACACCGCGGCTGGTGGCCGTACCGGTGGAGATGGCCGAGCCGGGCAACGCCGGGACGGTCATCCGCGTCGCCGACGCGGCAGGAGCGGATTCGGTTGTTCTGCTGGGCGATTCGGTGGATCCCCACAACGGCAAATGCGTCCGCGCCTCGGCAGGCAGTGTGTTCCACCTGCCCATCGCTCGGGAGCGATCGATCGAGTCCGGAATCGACGCGTTGCGCAGGGCGGGACTGACCATCGTCGCCACGGCCGCCGATGGCGAAGTGGACTTGGACGACGCCGACGAACTGCTCACGCAACCGACCGCGTGGTTGTTCGGCAACGAGGCGCACGGGCTCCCCGAGTCCGTGACGCGCGATGCCGATCACCGCATCCGAATCCCGATCCACGGCCGCGCCGAGAGCCTCAACCTGGCAACCGCCGCAGCGATCTGCCTGTACGCCAGCGCCAGGGCGCAACGACGCTCCGAAACCCCGTGAGCACGTCTCGCCTAGGATCGATACCTGTCTGCTCCGCGCAGGAGCGAAGCCTGCGTAACGACCGTTCGTGGCAGACACCGACTATTACTCGAGGAGTGCAGCTGTCGTGGCGAAGAAAGAAGCCGGACCCGAGCCGGTAGATCCGAGCGTTCTCGAGGAGTCTGCGCTCGGATCCGCAGTGGACTCGGCCGAGCAGGCGTTCGCCGGCGCGTCGGACCTCGATGCTCTGACCAAGGTCAAGATCGATCATGTGGGTGGCAAGGCTCCGCTGGCACTGGCGCAGCGCGCACTCGGTGCGCTCCCCGGGGACCAGAAGGCGGACGCGGGCAAACGCGTCAAGGCAGCGCGTGATCGAGTGCAGAAGGCCTTCGACGAGCGACGCGCCGTGCTGTCTGCCGAGCGTGACGCCGCCATCCTGGTCGCAGAGACCATCGACGTGACGCTGCCGACCGACCGAGCTCCCGTCGGTGCCCGGCACCCCATCACGATCATTTCCGAACAGGTGGCCGACGTGTTCGTCGCCATGGGCTGGGAGGTCGAAGAAGGTCCCGAGGTCGAAACCGAGCATTTCAATTTCGATGCGCTCAACTTCCTGCCCGACCACCCGGCGCGCACGATGCAGGACACGTTTCACATCGCGCCCGAGGGTTCGCGGCAGGTGTTGCGCACCCACACCTCTCCGGTACAGGTCCGGTCGATGCTCTCGCGCGAGGTTCCGATCTACGTCGTCTGCCCGGGACGGACGTTTCGCACGGACGAACTAGACACGACGCACACTCCGGTCTTCCATCAGGTGGAGGGTCTTGCCATCGACAAGGGCCTGACCATGGCGCACCTGCGCGGCACACTGGATGCGTTCGCCAAGGCGTTGTTCGGCAACGACACCCGTACTCGCATGCGCCCCAACTACTTCCCGTTCACCGAGCCGTCGGCCGAGGTCGACGTGTGGTTCCCGAAGAAGAAGGGCGGGGCCGGTTGGGTCGAGTGGGGTGGCTGCGGAATGGTCAACCCGAAGGTGCTGCAGGCCAGCGGTATCGACCCCGAGGTCTACACCGGATTCGCGTTCGGAATGGGTCTGGAGCGGACGCTGCAGTTCCGCAACGACATCCCGGACATGCGCGACATCGTCGAGGGCGACATCAGGTTCACGTTGCCCTTCGGTGTTCAGGCCTGACGGAAATTTCTCACCCGCCCCACTTCTTCTCGGATACAAGAAAGAGCTGAGCACACGTGCGAGTCCCACAATCCTGGCTGACCGAGGTCCTGCACGCGGGGACTCCCGACTGGGCCGTGTCGCCCGAGGAGCTCGACGCCGGTTTCGTGCGGGTCGGGTTCGAGGTCGAGGAACTCGATTCACTGGACAATGTGACCGGACCACTGGTGGTGGGTCGGGTGAGTTCGATCGAGGAGCTGACCGAGTTCAAGAAGCCGATTCGCTTCTGCCTGGTGGACGTCGGAGCTGCCGAGCCTCAGGAGATCGTGTGCGGTGCCAGGAACTTCGCCGAGGGTGACCTGATCGTGGCCGCCTTGCCGGGCAGCGTCCTGCCCGGGGGGTTCGCCATCGCGTCGCGCAAGACCTACGGCCGCAACTCCAACGGCATGATCTGCTCGACGCTCGAGCTCGGGCTGGGCCGGGATCACTCCGGAATTCTGGTGTTGCCGGAGGGCACGGCCGCTCCGGGTGACGACGCCAAAGTTGTTCTCGGGCTGCAGGACTCGGTGATCGAGCTGAACGTGACCCCGGATCGCGGTTACGCCTTCTCGGTCCGCGGCCTCGCCCGCGAACTGGCCTGCAGTTTCGACCTCCCGTTCGTGGATCCGGCGCGCACGGTCCCCACCGAAGTCACCGGTGATGCATGGTCTGTCACCGTCGAACCGAACTCGGGCGCATCGCGATTCGCGTTGCGCAAGATCGTCGGTATCGATCCGGCGGCGACGACGCCCTGGTGGATGCAGCGTCGACTGCTGCTGGCCGGCGTACGCCCGATCTCGGCGGCCGTCGATGTCACCAACTACGTGCTCCACGAACTCGGGCAGCCGTTGCACGCGTTCGATGCGGCGAAGCTCGACGGCGATCTGGTCGTCCGGCGTGCGAATGCGGGGGAGAAGCTGACCACACTGGACGGCGTCGAGCGTTCCCTCGATCCCGAGGACGTCGTGATCGCCGACGGATCGGGAGCGATCTCGTTGGCCGGTGTCATGGGCGGCGCGTCCACCGAAGTCGACGACTCGACCACCGAGGTCGTACTCGAAGCTGCGTCGTTCGATCCGCTCGCGGTGTTCCGCACCGGGCGCCGTCACAAGCTCTCCAGCGAGGCCAGCAAGCGTTTCGAGCGGACCGTGGATTCGGCACTTCCGGTGGCGGCGCTCGATCGGGCAGCACAGTTGCTGGTCGAGATCGCCGGCGGACGGATCGAGCCCGTGCTGACCGACATCGGCGAAGCCGCCGAATATGCCACGGTCACGATGGACTTCGACCTGCCGGATCGGATCGCTGGAGTGCAGTACCCCAACGGAACCGCTGCTCGACGCTTGACGCAGATCGGCTGCACAGTCGAGGTGTCGGTCGACGACGGCGGGCACGGCCAGCTCATCGTCACCCCGCCGTCCTGGCGACCGGACCTGGTGCAGCGCGCCGACCTGGTGGAAGAGGTGCTGCGGCTCGAGGGGCTCGAACAGATCCCGTCGGTACTGCCGTCGGCTCCGGGAGGTCGTGGCCTCACCGCCGAACAGAAGCGCAGGCGCGCTGTCGGCAAGGCACTCGCGTTCTCCGGGTACGTCGAGGTGTTACCTCCGGTGTTCCTGCCCAAGGGCGTGTTCGACACGTGGGGTCTCGACGCGGACGACCCACGGCGCGCGACCACCTCGGTGCTCAATCCACTCGAGGCCGACCGTCCCGAGCTCGCGACCACTGTGCTTCCCGGTTTGCTCGAGATGCTGAGCCGGAACATCGCGCGAGGTCAGCGAGACGTCTCGCTGTTCGGCATTGCTCAGGTGGTGCTCCGACACGACGCCACCGCAGCTGTGGAGGCGTTGCCGGTCGACCGTCGTCCCACCGACGACCAGATCGCCATGCTTCGTGGTTCGTTGCCTGCGCAGCCGGTGCACGTGGGCATGGTGCTCACCGGTCAGCGTGAGTTGTCGGGTCCGTGGGGTCCCGGCCGCGCGGCAGAGGCCGCCGATGCGTTCGCTGCGGTACGTACGGTTGCCGAGGCGTCCGGAGTGCACGTCGATCTTCGTGCGGCACAGCACCTTCCGTGGCATCCGGGTCGGTGCGCGGAGGTCCTGCTCGACGGTGAGGTCGTCGGATACGCGGGCGAGCTGCATCCGGCGGTGCTCGAGCGGGCGGGCCTGCCGCCGCGTACGTGTGCCGTGGAGTTGAGCCTGAGCGCTCTCCCCGTCGTCGAGTCGCTCCCTGCCCCCGAGGTGTCTCCGTATCCGGCGGTGCTGCAGGACGTGGCCGTGGTGGTCGACGCATCCGTACCTGCGGCGTCGGTGGAAGCCGCGCTCACGATCGGCGGTGGCGATTTGCTCGAGTCGATTCGACTGTTCGACGTCTACGAGGGTGAACAGGTCGGCGAGGGCCGCAAGTCGCTGGCGTTCGCGCTGCGGTTCCGCGGTGCGGACGGCACCTTGACCGAGGATCAGGCAACGGCTGCGCGCGATGCGGCGGTCGAGGCGGCATCGAAGGCTGTCGGCGCGCAGCTGCGTAGTTGAATCAGCGCAGCCGCGCAGTTGATCCGTGCACGCCCGGGCTCGTGTGTCCGTAGCGTGGAGTCACGAGTACCACGGGTGACGGGAGCAGCGCATGAGTGAATTCGGAACAGACGGTGCGGCGACGGATCTTCAGGTGATCGAGGAGATTCTTGCCGCCGTGGCGGGTCGTCCGCGACTCGCCCCGGTGGCAGCTGCCGCGTCTGCTCTGGCCGCCGAGTTGGGTACTGCCCGGCCGGAGCCGATCACGCCCGATCGCGGAGCGCCACCCGGAACGGTTCCCGACGTGGACGTTCCGCAGGTGACGAAGCCGCGGATCGACCAGCCGCTCGGTGATCCACCACCGGGGGCTCCGCTCGGCGGCACGGTACCGGGGATCATCGATGCGGAGCTGGTCGACGACCTGCCTGTCGGTGCCGCATACGGTTCCGGTGCGGTGAGCGCGCCGATCGGTGACTTCACCGATTCGGGGGTGCCCACGTGGGACGGTGTGCGCGACAAGGTGGAACAGCGATCGGGCACAGCCGTGGGCGCGGAGGAGTTGGACCGAGAGTCCAGGGCAGGCCGTGACCTCGACGAGCAGTGGAACGAACGCCAGGAAGCCGGCCGAAAGAAGCTCGACGAGATCCGCAGGTCCATGGGCGGACGCTGACACACCGGACCCGTTCATGAATGAGCTTGCATGATGCTGCATAATAAACCGCATGACTATTTCGGAGGCCACGCCGAGGCGCATCGCGGTGGCGGGTGCAAGTGGGTACGCCGGCGGTGAAATTCTTCGACTGCTGCTCGGGCACCCGGGAGTGCGCGACGGTTCGTTGGTCATCGGCACTCTGACCGCGGGCGGCAATGTCGGTGCGACGCTGGGTGAATTCCATCCCCATCTGTTGCCTCTCGCAGACCGAGTTCTCGCCCCGACCTCCGCAGACGAACTCGCAGGGCACGACGTCGTGTTCCTGGGGCTCCCACACGGCAAGTCCGCCGAGCTCGCGCTGCAACTGCCCGAGTCCGTGGTGATCATCGATTGCGGGGCCGATTTCCGCCTCACCGACGGTGCGGCCTGGGAGAAGTACTACAAGAGTCCTCACGCGGGCAGTTGGCCGTACGGCTTGCCGGAGTTGCCGGGCTGCCGTGATCGGTTGGTCGGTGCCACTCGCATCGCGGTTCCCGGGTGCTACCCGACGGTGTCGTCTCTCGCGCTCGCACCCGCTGTCGCCGCAGGAATCATCGAGCCGCGTGTCAATATCGTTGCCGTCAGCGGTACTTCGGGTGCAGGCCGAGCTCCCAAGGCCGATCTACTCGGTTCGGAGGTGATGGGTTCGGTTCGGGCGTACGCGGTTGCGGGCGCGCACCGCCACACTCCTGAGATCGTGCAGAACCTCTCGGCCGTCGCCGGTAGCGCTGTTGCGGTGTCCTTCACTCCGGTTCTCGCGCCGATGCCTCGCGGAATCCTGGCCACCTGCACTGCGATCACCACCGCCACGCAGGCACAGGCCGTCGAGGTCTACGAGAAGGCGTACGCGGCAGAGCCGTTCGTGCACGTGCTTCCGGCCGGACGACTTCCGCAGACCGGTTCGGTCATCGGGTCGAACGCCGTGCAGATGAGCGTGTCGGTCGATGCGGACGCCGGCTTGCTCGTCGTGATCGCGGCCATCGACAATCTGGCCAAGGGCACGGCGGGAGCTGCAGTTCAATCCATGAATCTTGCACTGGGAATCATCGAGACCGAGGGTCTCTCTACCGTAGGAGTAGCGCCATGAGCAGCGTCGGGAGCCAGGCGGAGGCCGTCGGCATGGTTGCGGGCAAGCTCGTGCGCACGCAGGGCGTCACCTGTCCCGCGGGTTTCCGCGCCGCGGGTATTACGGCCGGTATAAAGGCAAGTGGCAAGTCCGATCTGGCCTTGGTGTTCAACGAGGGTCCCGATTTCGCTGCGGCGGGTGTCTTCACCCGAAACAAGGTCAAGGCTGCGCCGGTGCTGTGGTCTCAGCAGGTGCTCTCCACCGGACGGCTGCGCGCGGTGATTCTGAATTCCGGTGGTGCCAATGCCTGCACGGGTGCGCCCGGCTTTCAGGATTCGCACCGGACAGCCGAGGAAGTGGCGTCCGCACTGAGCAATTGGGGTTCCGAGACCGGAGCGATCGAGGTTGCCGTGTGCTCGACGGGTCTCATCGGTGATCGGCTCCCGATGGACAAGCTGCTGCCCGGCGTGACCGAGGTGGTGCACGAACTCGCGGGCGGTATTTCGGGTGGTACCGACGCGGCGTACGCGATCATGACCACCGACACCGTGCCCAAGCAGGCGGCCGTTCATCATGCCGACAAATGGAACGTCGGCGGCATGGCCAAGGGTGCAGGCATGCTGGCACCGTCGTTGGCCACGATGCTCAGCGTCATCACCACCGATGCCGTCGCCACTGCAGACCAGCTGGACAAGGCGCTGCGCGCGGCGACCCGGATGTCCTACGACCGGCTCGACGTCGACGGCGCGTCCTCGACGAACGACACCGTGCTGCTGCTCTCCTCCGGGGCCAGCGGAGTGGCACCGTCGCAGGAAGAACTCGACGCCGCGGTCCTGGCGGTGTGCGACGACCTGGCCGACCAGATGATGGCCGACGCCGAGGGCGTGACCAAGCGGGTGCGGATCACCGTGTCTGGTGCGATGAGCGAGGACGACGCCCTGATCGGCGCGCGCGCGGTCGCCAGGGACTCGCTGACCAAGACGGCCCTGTTCGGGTCGGATCCCAACTGGGGTCGGGTGCTCGCGGCAATCGGTATCGCCCCGATCGAGCTCGATCCGGATCGAATTGCCGTGTCCTTCAACGGCAATCCGGTGTGCATCGACGGCGTGGGAGCGCCGGGGGCTCGGGAGGTCGATCTGTCCGGTGTCGACATCGCGGTGACCATCGATCTCGGTCTCGGCGCAGGGTCGGCCACCATTCGAACCACCGATCTCTCGCACGCGTACGTCGAAGAGAATTCGGCGTACTCGTCATGACCTCGGCCGCTCTGCAATTGACGGCCGCGCAGAAGGCCTTCACGCTCGCGGAGGCTCTGCCCTGGCTGCAGCGATTCTCGGGCAAGGTCGTCGTCGTCAAGTACGGCGGAAACGCCATGATCGACGACGATCTGAAGCGGGCCTTCGCGGCCGACATGGTATTTCTGCGCACCGTCGGAATCCATCCGGTCGTCGTTCACGGCGGCGGGCCACAGATCTCGGCCATGCTGACCAGACTCGGCCTGGCAGGTGAATTCCGCGGCGGATTCCGCGTCACCACCCCCGAGGTCATGGACGTCGCGCGGATGGTGCTGTTCGGGCAGGTCGGGCGCGAGCTCGTCGGCCTGATCAACGGACACGGCCCCTACGCCGTGGGAATTTCCGGTGAGGATGCGCACCTGTTCACCGCGACGCGTCGCACCGTGCTGGTCGACGGCGCCGAGACCGATATCGGTCTCGTCGGCGACGTCACGTCGGTGAACCCCGCAGCGGTCTTCGATCTCATTGCGGCAGGACGTATTCCGGTGGTGTCCACCATCGCTCCCGACCGCGACGGCGTCGTCCACAACATCAACGCGGACACTGCGGCAGCGGCGCTCGCCAGTGCCATCGGTGCCGAGAAGATGGTGGTGCTCACCGATGTCGAAGGCCTGTACACGGATTGGCCCGATCGCAGCTCGTTGACCTCCGAGATCGACGCGTCCACGCTCGAGGCGTTGCTGCCCTCGCTCGACGCCGGGATGGTGCCGAAGATGGAAGCGTGCCTGCGGGCGGTTCGAGCCGGTGTTCCATCGGCTCATGTCATCGACGGTCGCGTCGAACATTCCGTGCTGGTGGAGCTGTTCACCGGTGAGGGAATCGGCACCATGGTCACCCCCGATCACTCGTCTACGTCAGGAGTCACGCCATGACCGGCACCGAGTCCACCCTCGATCTGCAACAGCGGTGGTCGAATTCGTTGATGGACAACTACGGTGTTCCGCGCGTGGCGCTCGTCCGCGGCGAGGGTGCGGTGGTGACGGACGCCGACGGAAAGCAGTATCTGGACCTGCTCGCGGGTATCGCCGTGAACATTCTCGGACACGCCCATCCGGCGGTGATCGAGGCGGTCACCACTCAGCTGTCCACTCTCGGGCACACCTCGAATCTCTATGCGACAGAACCCGGTATCGCGTTGGCCGAGCAATTGCTCGCGCACCTCGGTGCCGGGGCCACCGGCCGGGTGTTCCTGTGCAATTCGGGAACCGAGGCCAACGAGGCGGCGTTCAAGATCGCTCGCCTGACCGGCCGCCCCAACATCGTGGCAGCCGAGAAGTCCTTTCACGGCCGGACGATGGGCGCTCTCGCACTGACCGGTCAGCCGGACAAGCGGACCCCGTTCGAGCCGATGCCTGCCGGCGTGCACCATGTTCCGTACGGCGATGTGGCCGCGCTGGAAGCCGTCGTCGATTCCGATACCGCCGCAGTGTTTCTCGAACCGATCATGGGCGAGGGCGGAGTGGTGGTTCCGCCCGAGGGATACCTCCTCGCTGCGCGCGAGATCACCGCGAAGCACGGTGCACTGCTGGTCCTGGACGAGGTGCAGACCGGTATCGGCCGAACGGGATGGTTCTACGCCCACCAGTCGGTCGGCATCGTGCCCGACGTCATCACACTCGCCAAGGGCTTGGGCGGTGGCCTGCCCATCGGGGCCTGCATCGGCATCGGAGCGGCGGGGGAGTTGCTGCATCCGGGCAAGCACGGCACCACGTTCGGTGGCAATCCCGTGTGCGCGGCGGCGGCTCTGGCCGTCTTGCGCACCATTGCCGACGAGGATCTGCTCTCGCACGTGGACAGCATCGGCAAGACCATCGCGCACTCCATCGAGGGTCTGAATCACCCTCTGGTGAGTCATGTTCGAGGTTCGGGTCTTCTCCTCGGCGTGGTTCTCACCGCCGCCGTCGCGCCGGCGGCCGAAGCAGCCGCGCGCGAGGCAGGCTTCCTCCTCAACGCGGCACAGCCCGACGTGCTCCGGCTCGCACCACCGTTGATCATCACCCAAGACCAAGCCGCGTCGTTCGTGACGGCGCTACCGGCAATTCTCGACGCAGCACAGGAGGCTCATCAGCCATGACCGTTCAGCATTTCCTCCGGGACGACGACATCACGCCTGTGCAGCAGGGCGAAATCCTCGCCCTGGCAGCAGAGCTCAAGCGTGCACCGTTCTCGAAGCGTCCGCTCGAGGGTCCCGAGGGGATCGGTGTCATTTTCGAGAAGAACTCGACCCGCACCCGTTTCTCGTTCGAGATGGGCATCGCGCAGTTGGGTGGTCATGCCGTGGTGGTGACGGGCCGCGACACCCAGTTGGGTCGTGAGGAGACGCTGCAGGACACGGGGCGGGTTCTCTCGCGCTATGTCGAGGCGGTCGTGTGGCGCACGTTCGGGCAGAAGCGGCTCGAGCAGATGGCTACCGGCGCAACGATTCCGATCGTCAACGCCCTCTCCAACGAGTTCCACCCGTGCCAGGTTCTGGCGGATCTGCAGACCCTGATCGAACACAAGGGAAATCTGCAGGGGCGCACCCTGGCCTACTTCGGTGACGGTGCCAACAACATGGCGCACTCGCTGCTCATCGGCGGAGTGACGGCCGGGCTGAACGTGCGGATCGCCGCGCCCAAGGAATTTGCGCCGCTCGGCTACGTTCTCGACGCGGCGCATGCGCGTGCCGAGGAAACCGGGGCCACCATCACCATCACCGAGGACCCGGTCGAGGCCGCCGCCGGTGCCGACGCGCTCGTCACCGACACCTGGACGTCGATGGGACAGGAGAACGACGGTCTCGATCGCGTCGCCCCGTTCCGGCCGTATCGAATCGATTCCGATCTGCTCTCGAAGGCCCAGTCGGACGCTGTCGTGCTGCACTGCCTACCCGCACATCGCGGCGAGGAGATCACCGACGAGGTGCTCGACGGTCCCCAGAGTGTGGTCTGGGACGAGGCCGAGAACCGCCTGCACGCGCAGAAGGCTCTGCTGGTGTGGCTCCTCGAACAGGCCCGACGACCATGAGCGAGGACGTCACTGCGGTGCCGTTGACCGCGTCGACCCGCGCGGGGAGGCAGGCACGGATCATCGCGTTGCTGGCCACGCATCAGGTGCGCAGTCAACCGCAGCTGGCGTCGTTGCTCGCGGCCGAGGGGATCGACACCACTCAGGCAACTCTCTCGCGGGACCTCGAGGAATTGGGTGCCGTGAAACTGCGCGCGCCGGACGGTGGAGTGGGGGTGTACGTCGTGCCCGAGGACGGCAGCCCGGTCCGGGGAGTGTCCGGCGGCACCGACCGTCTCCTGAAGTTGCTGGGGGAGTTGTTGGTGTCCACCGATCACAGCGGGAACCAGGCCGTCCTCCGCACACCACCGGGCGCGGCGCACTACCTGGCCAGCGCTCTGGATCGTGCTGCGATGCCCGAGATCGTCGGGACCATCGCCGGTGACGACACGATTCTGTTGATAGCCCGCGAGCCACATACCGGTGGCGAGGTCGCGGACAAGATCGAAAAGCTTGCTCGACGCGGTAACTGAGATCCGGTTACCCATCATGCGCAACAAGAACAACGAAGGAGCTTGAACACCATGGCCGAACGCGTCATCCTCGCCTATTCCGGCGGACTCGACACCTCCGTCGCCATCAGCTGGATCGGGAGGGAGACCGGCAAGGAGGTCGTTGCCGTCGCCATCGATCTGGGGCAGGGCGGCGAGGACATGGACGTCGTGCGCCAGCGCGCACTCGATTGCGGCGCAGTCGAATCCGTCGTCGTCGATGCCAGGAACGAGTTCGCCGACGAGTACTGCCTGCCGACGGTCCAGTCCAACGCGCTGTACATGGATCGGTACCCGCTCGTGTCGGCCATCAGCCGTCCGTTGATCGTCAAGCACCTCGTCGAGAACGCGCGGGCGCACGGCGGAACCGTCGTCGCCCACGGATGCACGGGCAAGGGCAACGACCAGGTTCGGTTCGAGGTCGGCTTCAACACCCTCGCCCCCGAGCTCGAGGTGTTGGCGCCGGTTCGCGACTACGCGTGGACGCGCGAGAAGGCGATCAAGTTCGCCGAAGAGAACGACATCCCGATCAACGTGACCACCAAGTCGCCGTTCTCGATCGACCAGAACGTCTGGGGACGCGCGGTGGAGACCGGTTTCCTCGAGGACCTGTGGAACGCGCCGACCAAGGACGTCTACGACTACACCGAGGATCCGACGGTCAACTTCCAGGCTCCCGACGAGATCGTTGTCTCGTTCGACAAGGGTCGCCCCGTCGCGATCGACGGCCGTCCGGTCTCGGTACTCGAAGCGATCCAGGAGCTCAACACTCGTGCCGGAGCGCAGGGTGTCGGCCGCTTGGACGTCGTCGAGGATCGGCTCGTCGGCATCAAGAGTCGCGAGATCTACGAGGCACCCGGTGCCATGGTGCTCATCCGCGCCCACGAGGAGCTCGAGCACGTGACCCTCGAGCGCGAGCTCGGTCGCTACAAGCGCCACACCGATCAGAAGTGGGCCGAGCTGGTGTACGACGGCCTGTGGTACTCCCCGCTCAAGGGTGCTCTCGACACGTTCGTGCAGCACACGCAGGAGCACGTCTCCGGCGACATCCGCCTGGTTCTGCACGCGGGCGGGATCATCGTCAACGGACGCCGCAGTGGTGAGTCGCTGTACGACTTCAACCTCGCCACCTACGACGAGGGCGACACGTTCGACCAGTCCGCGGCCAAGGGATTCGTTCAGCTGCACGGACTCTCGTCGAAGATCGCCGCGAAGCGGGACCTGGGCCTGTGACGAATTCGGAGACCTCGCACGGAACCAACGAGGGTTCGCTCTGGGGCGGTAGATTCGCATCGGGGCCGGCCACAGCCATGGCAGCGTTGAGCAAGTCGACGCACTTCGACTGGGTCCTTGCGCCGTACGACATCCGCGCATCCATGGCGCACGCGCGGGTGCTGAACGGTGCCGGACTGCTCACCCCGCAGGACCTCGAGACCATGCTCGACGGTTTGCAGCGCCTCGCCGACGATGTCGCGTCGGGCGCGTTCGTGGCAGCCGAGTCGGACGAGGACGTGCACGGCGCTCTCGAACGCGGGTTGATCGACCGGGTCGGACCGGAGGTCGGTGGCCGGCTGCGCGCGGGCAGGTCGCGCAACGATCAGGTGGCCACACTGTTCCGCATGTGGCTGCGTGACGCGGTTCGCCGGGTGTCGGTCGGCGTTCTCGATGTGGTCGACGCGTTGGCCACCCAGGCAGCGGCGCATCCGACTGCCGTCATGCCGGGCAAGACGCATTCGCAGGCCGCGCAGCCGGTGTTGCTGGCGCATCATCTGCTCGCGCACACCCATCCGTTGTTGCGCGATGTGCAGCGTTTCGCAGATTTCGACACGCGAGCAGCGGTGTCCCCGTACGGTTCCGGTGCCCTCGCCGGTTCGTCACTGGGTCTGAGTCCGGAGAAGATCGCAGCCGAGCTCGGGTTCGACTCGTCCGCCGAGAACTCGATCGACGCCACGTCCTCGCGCGACTTCGCCGCCGAAGCAGCCTTCGTATTGGCGATGACGGCAGTCGATCTGTCGCGGTTCGCCGAGGAGGTCATCTCGTGGAGCACTCCCGAGTACGGCTACGTGACGTTGGCCGATGCGTGGTCCACCGGCAGTTCGATCATGCCGCAGAAGAAGAATCCGGACGTCGCGGAGTTGACCCGCGGAAAGACCGGACGATTGATCGGTAATCTGACCGGACTGCTGGCCACGCTCAAGGCGCAGCCGTTGGCCTACAACCGTGATCTCCAGGAAGACAAGGAGCCGGTGTTCGATTCGGTGGCGCAGCTCGAGCTGTTGCTGCCCGCGCTCACCGGATTGACGGCAACGCTCGAATTCCACACCGAACGGATGGCCGAGCTGGCACCGGCCGGGTTCACGCTCGCCACCGATATCGCCGAATGGATGGTGCGGCAGGGGATTGCGTTCCGCGTTGCTCACGAGGCTGCAGGAGCCTGCGTCCGGGCGGCCGAGGCGCGAGGCGTCGGGCTGGCGGATCTGACCGACGAGGAGCTGGCCGCGATCGATCCGTCCCTCACTCCGGCCGTTCGTGAGGTTCTCACGGTGGAGGGTTCCATCTCGTCGCGGGATGCGCGTGGTGGCACGGCCGCTGTGCAGGTTGCGCATCAGCTCGGGGGCGTGCGGGCCACGGGCGCGACCCTGCGCGCATGGGCCGAGGAACCGGTGTTGCGGCACTGAGTGCGCAATCGATATCCATGCCGGTTTCCTCGAGTGTGATGTGAGAAGCTTTCGTCACGCGAAGATCGATGCCGGTCGTTCGTCGGGGCCGAACGCAGGAGTGTATTTGTGGGACTGAATGCAGACGCCGTACGTGGTCCACTGCGCCGTGCCATCGCCACGGCGCAGAACGGTCTCGAGGTCATCCGTCTCGGTGGTCTCGAGACCGAGGTGGATCCGTCGCCGTTTCGGGTGATGGACCGCGAGCCGATGTATCGGCTTCGGCGGTACTTCCCCGACGATGTGCCTGCCGACAGTCCTCCGGTGGTGCTCATTCCGCCGATGATGGTCTCCGCGGACGTCTACGACGTGACGACCGACCAGGGCGCTGCCGGGATCCTGCACGGCATGGGGCTGGATCCGTGGGTGGTCGACTTCGGCTCGCCGGATACAGAAGAAGGCGGGTGGGGCCGTACGCTCGCCGATCACGTCGTGGCGATCAGCGAGGTCGTCGACAAGGTGCACGAGCACACCGGCCGCGACGTCCACCTGGGTGGTTACTCCCAGGGCGGAATGTTCTGCTACCAGGCGGCCGCGTACCGAGGCGGCCGAAATCTGGCCAGTCTCATCACGTTCGGGGCTCCGGTCGACACGCTCGCCGGTCTGCCTCTCGGGATCCCGGCCGGCGTGGCCACGCGGGGAGCGGAGTTCCTGGCCGACCATGTGTTCACTCGGCTCGCTGTATCGGGATGGATGGCGCGGACGGGATTTCAGCTACTCGATCCGGCGAAGACCGTGCGATCGCGAGTGGATTTTCTGCGTCAGCTTCACGACCGTGAGGCGCTGTTGCCGCGCGAGCCGCAGCGACGCTTTCTGGCGATGGACGGGTGGGTGGCGTGGTCCGGCCCGGCCGTTGCGGAGTTGTTGAAGCAGTTCGTCGTTCACAACCGCATGATGACCGGCGGGTTCGTCATCAAGGACAGATTGTTGACTCTGGCCGAGCTCACCGTGCCCGTGCTCGCCTTCGTCGGCGAAGTCGACGACATCGGTCAGCCGTTGGCCGTGCGCGGCATTCAGCGCGCAGCCCCCCGCGCCCAGGTGTTCGAAACCACTTTGCGTGCAGGCCATTTCGGTCTGGTTGTCGGAAGTACCGCGGCTGCACAGACCTGGCCGACGACGGGAAACTGGATTCGGTGGCGTGAGGACCTCGGACCGAAGCCGGAGGCGGTCCGCGTGATGGAGCGCGAGGGCCACGGCGATTCAGAGAGCGGTGTGTCGATCACCAATCGCCTGATCCACACCGCTGCCTCCATCGCCGAGGTGGGCGTCGGTGTCGGCCGCGGGCTGGCATCGGCGGCGACCGGAGCAGTGCGTGGAACCCGCGAGATCTCCTCCGAGGCCGTGCGCACGTTGCCGAGGCTCGCCCGCCTCGGGCAGATGCAGCCGCACAGTCGAGTCTCGTTGGGCCGCTTGATCGCCGAGCAGGGACGTAAGTCTCCGAACGGAGAGTGCTTCCTGTTCGACGACCGAGTGCACACCTACGACGCTGTCAACGTCCGCATCGACAACGTGGTGCGCGGACTGATCAGTGTCGGGGTGCGACCCGCGTCGCGCATCGGTGTGTTGATGGAGACTCGTCCCAGCGCATTGGCCGCGATGGCGGCGCTCTCGCGGATCGGGGCAGTGCCTGTTCTGCTGCAGCCGGGCAGCGACCTGACCGCAGCGCTGCGGACCGTCGACGTCGACACCGTGATCGCCGATCCGGAAAATGCTGCGGCTGCGGTCCCGGTGGCACCGAACGTTCTGGTGCTCGGCGGTGGTGAGGTTCGGCACCTCGACATCCCGGCCGGCTACGAGGTGGTCGATCTCGAGGCCATCGATCCCGACGCAGTGCGTTTGCCTCAGTGGTACGAGCCGGATCCGGGCCGTGCCCGCGAACTGGCGATGATCCTGTTCACGACGACCGATCGCGGTCTCGAACCGCGATACATCACCAATCATCGCTGGGCGTTGTCTGCATTCGGAACAGCGACGACGGCCGCGCTCGGACCCGGCGATACTGTCTATTGCCTTGCCCCGCTGCATCATTCGGCCGGAATCCTCGTCACGATCGGTGGCGCGCTCGCGGGCGGGTCGCGCATCGCACTCTCCCGTGGTCTCGAGCCCGAGCGGTTCAGCGAAGAGGTGTACCGCTACGGCGTCACCGTCGTGAGCTACACCTGGACGATGATGCGGCAGATCCTCGACGACGGCCGGTTCCCGGTCGACTCCGGCCACCCGGTGCGCCTGTTCATCGGCTCCGGTATGCCGGTGGGGCTCTGGCGACGCACGCTGGCGCGGTTCAGCCCGGCTCGGGTGCTCGAGTTCTACGCATCCACCGAGAACGACGTGATTCTGGCCAATGTGGCGGGCTCGAAGATCGGTTCCAAGGGCCGTCCGCTGCCGGGCAGCGCACGGGTGGCGCTGGCGGCCTACGACCCCATCACCGGCCGCCTCGAAGAGGACGACGACGGCTTCGTCCGGCAGTGCCGCGACGACGAGATCGGGCTGCTCCTCGGCCGACCGAGCGGAGATGGCGAAGCGACCAGTCACGTCATGCGCGGAGTGTTCGAGCCCACGGACGCCTGGATCCCCACCGAGAACCTGTTCCGTCGCGATTCCGACGGCGATTATTGGCTCGTCGACCGCAAGGACACCGTGGTGCGTTCGGCGTGCGGTCCGGTGTACACCCAGCCGATCGTCGACGCGGTGGGTGACCTGGACCAGGTCGACTCGGCCGTGGTCTACGGAGTGCGGGTGACGTCGGATCGGCCACGATCGGTGCGCGTCGAGGCGTCGGCCACCGAGGTGGCGGTCTGCGCCATCTCGCTGCAACCGGAGGCGGTGATCACCGCTCGTGCTTTGACCGACACTCTCGGAGTACTGCTTCCGGCCGAGCGTCCGGCGATCGTGCACGTGGTGACCGAAATTCCGGTGGGACGCGCGTATCGACCCAACGCGACGGCGCTGAAGCAAGCGGGCATCCCGACGCCAAGCGCTCGGTCGTGGTTTTACGACTCGGAGTCGAACAGCTACCGTCGATTGACGAAAGCTGTTGTGGCCGAACGGTTCGTCGGGCGCGAGACCGCGGCCGAAAGATCGTCGTAGGAACGAGACTGCACAGAAGAAAACGGGTTCGGTAGCGTAAGCGAGTACACCACTCCGGTTCGACCGGAGCAGAGCGAAGGACACCTGTGGCAATCGATTCGACACTGCTTTCCATTCTCGCGTGCCCGGTGGACAAGGGCCCGCTGCTGTTGATCGAAGGGGAACTGCTCTACAACCCGCGACTGCGTCGCGCATATCCGATAGAGAACGGCATCCCGGTGTTGCTTGCCGACGACGCCCGCGATGTCGACGACGCCGAGCACGAGTCGATCCTGGCGCGCGCCACGTCCTAGAGCGTGCGGTCGGTCACCGGGTTCGTCGACTACTGGGTTCGTCGACGCAACGTCGCGGCGGCTCCGCTCAGCGCGGCGACGGTGAACGCCGTGACCACGGCGATATCGGTCCACATGGGCCCGGTGACTCCGGGGTACCGGGAAATCTCCTGGAGCGCGTCGACCAGGTAGCTCAGCGGCAGGACATTGCTGATCGTGCTCAACCAATTCGGCATCTGGTCGCGCGGCACCAGGAGTCCGCAGAGAAACAGCTGTGGAATCACGACGACCGGCATGAACTGGACGGCTTGAAATTCGGTGCGGGCGAATGCGCTGCACAGCAGTCCGATGGCGACCCCGAGCATCGCTCCCAGGACTGCGATCACCAGAACCCAACCGACCGAGCCCTCGATGTCGAGCCCGAGAAATCCGAACGCGACGGTGCATGCCAGTAGCGCCTGTCCGACGGCGGCCAGTGAAAAGGCGGACCCGTAGCTCGCGAGTAGGTCCAGTTTGGACATCGGAGTCGTCAGCAGGCGTTCGAGCGTTCCCGAGGTGCGTTCACGCTGCATCGAGATCGACGTGATCAGGAACATGACGACGAACGGCAGGATGCCGAGCATCGTGATCGCGATCCGATCGAACAACGACTGCTGGTTCGGCGGGGTCGGCACGTCTCGGTACAGGAAGTACAGCAACACCATCAGCAGGGACGGAACGAGCAGAACCATGGCCACCGATCGATGGTCGGCTCGCAGCTGTCGCAGGATGCGGCCGGTGACCGCTGCGTAGATCCGCGCGTTCACGATGTCTGCTCGGTAGATCTGATGAGAGACAGGAATGCGCGATCGAGCGTCGTTTCGTTCGTGCGCTCGAGTAACGCATCGGGGCTCGACTGGGCCAGGACGACGCCGTCGCGCATCAGAACGAGACGGCCACAGTGCTCCGCCTCTTCCATCACATGGCTCGAGACCAACACCGTTGTGCCACTTGCCGCGATATCGGCGAACCGCGACCACAGCTCCGAGCGCAGCACGGGATCCAAGCCGACCGTCGGTTCGTCGAGGACGATCAGCTCGGGTTCGGCAACCAGGGCGCTGGCCAGGGAGACCCGCCCCAGTTGGCCGCCGGAGAGTTCGCCCGCCCGTGACGACGCGTGGTCGGCCAGTCCGACCGCCTCGATGGCCGACGCCACGTCCGCGCGCCGGCGGCCGTACAGCGACCCGAAGTACTGCACGTTCTCGCGAACGGTGAGATCTCGGTAGACGCTCGGTGCCTGGGTCACGTATCCGACTGTGCGGCGCAACGGTGCCGAGCCGGCCGGAGATCCGAGAACTGTCACGGTTCCGCTGTTCACGATCTGAGTGCCGACGATTGCTCGCATGAGAGTCGTCTTGCCGCAGCCCGACGGACCGAGAAGTCCGGTGATGGCACCACGAGGGATAGTCACGGACAGACTGCGCAGCACCGTTCGCTTACCGCGGCGAACCGTCAGCCCTGTGATCTCGACGGCGTGCTCACCGGTGAACGCCATATCGGCCTCCAGACTTGTCGATGTCGAAGTCATAGCCCCGTCGGCGCTGCGTGGTCAAGGGCGAAGCATCATGGGACGGATGAATGTCGCTGACTTGGAGATCGGAGAACCCGACGACGCCGCCCGACGCATCCTCGGCGGAACCGTCACCGTGGGCGACGTGTCGGTGCGCATCGTGGAAGTCGAGGCCTACGGCGGTCCGCTCGATGGTCCATGGCCGGATCCGGCCGCGCACTCCTTCCGGGGCCCGACTCCTCGTAACGAGGTGATGTTCGGTCCGGCGGGCCGGCTGTACGTATACCTGAGTTACGGCATGCACTTGTGCATGAACGTCAGCTGCGGCCCGGACGGTACGGCAGCCGCCGTGCTGCTCCGAGCGGCTGAAGTGGTGAGGGGCCACGATGTCGTCGAGACCAGGCGCGCCGGGCGCGGTCCTCGGTCCGCACGGGTCGAGGCCGGTTGGGCCCGCGGGCCGGGGAATCTCGGTCGAGCCTTGGGCGTCTCGCTGGCGGACAACGGAACGGACGTGTTCGAAGCGTCGTCGGCTGTCACCCTCGAACTACTCGAGCCACGACTGCACGAGAAGGCAGTTGCGTCCGGCCCACGGGTAGGGGTGAGTTCGGCGGCCGATCGTCCCTGGCGCTTCTGGTTGCTCGGGTCGCAGGCGGTGTCGAGCTACAAACGCAGTCCCCGCGCCGCCGCGCCCGGTGGCTCGGAGGCCTGAGCGCCGGCTGGATGCGTCCATACGGGAGGATCGACGTCGTGAGTGAGAACATCATCGACGAAATGACCTGGCGTGGACTGATTGCGCAGTCCACCGATGTGGACGCGCTGAAGAAGGCCACGTCCGAGGGGCCGATCACGCTGTACTCCGGTTTCGATCCGACAGGGCCCTCGCTGCACGCAGGGCACCTCGTGCCGTTGCTGGCGCTCAAGCGTTTCCAGCGGGCCGGGCATCGCCCGATCATTCTCGCCGGCGGTGCGACGGGACTCATCGGTGACCCACGCGACGTGGGGGAGCGCACCATGAATTCCCCCGAGGTCGTCACCGAGTGGGCGTCGCGTATCCGTGGTCAGCTCGAGCGGTTCGTCGACTTGGACGAGAGCCCGACGGGTGCAGTGGTGGTGAACAATCTGTCCTGGACGGGGGAGTTGTCCGCGATCGATTTCCTTCGCGACATCGGTAAGCACTTCTCGATCAACGTGATGCTTGCTCGCGAGACGGTGAAGAACAGGCTCGAGAGCGACGGAATGTCGTACACCGAGTTCAGCTACATGCTGCTGCAGGCGAACGACTACGTGCAGCTCCGCAGGCAATACGGCTGCAGTCTTCAGATCGGCGGCTCCGACCAGTGGGGAAACATCATCGCCGGGGTGGAGCTGAATCGGCGCCAGGACGCCGAGTCGGTGCACGCCATGACGGTTCCGCTGGTCACCTCCGCCGACGGCAAGAAATTCGGCAAATCCACCGGAGGCGGCAGCCTGTGGCTCGACCCGGAGATGACGAGCCCGTACGCCTGGTACCAGTACTTCGTGAACACCGGCGATGCAGACGTCGTGAAGTACCTGCGCTGGTTCACCTTCCTGTCGAAGGACGAGTTGGCAGAACTCGAGTCGGCGACCACCGAGCGTCCGCACGCGCGTGAGGCACAGAAGCGCCTGGCCGCCGAGATGACCACGCTCGTCCACGGCGAAGCAGCGACTCGTTCGGTCGAACTCGCCAGTCAGGCACTTTTCGGGCGAGCCGAACTGACCGAACTCGACGAAAAGACGCTCGCCGCCGCGCTACAGGAAGCATCTGTGGCGGACATCGAAGCAGGTGCACCGAACACCATCGTCGATCTGCTCGTGGCTACAGGGTTGAGCGAGAGCAAGGGCGCTGCCCGACGCGCGGTCAAGGAGGGCGGCGCATCGGTCAACAACGTCAAGATTTCCGACGAAGAATGGACGCCCGGTGCGGACGATCTCCTGCACGGCCGGTGGTTGGTGGTCCGACGCGGGAAGCGGAATTTCGCGGGTGCCCGAATCGCCGACTGACTTCGCGTCTCTGTCAGTGGCCGGAGTCACATCCATGTAATTTGGTTACGACGCCCGTCAGGTGGGTAAGTGACCGGTTGCGACCAGGCCGTTCACGCGAATCACGCGTGAACGACCTGGGGATTTGACGCGTTGTTATCCGGGGCGTAACTTTGTCCAGGTCAGAGCGACACGGACGCCAGCCCAGACCGCAAGGCCTGAGCAACGCGGAGTTCGCTTCCGACACCAAGAAGGAGTCAGGGCCGCAAGGTTCGACTTCTTCGCGGATGAGAAGCCAGTTTGACTGTGCTCGATCATCTGATCTAAGCTGGATCGGTTGCCCCGGACATCTACGAGCTTCGACTCGAAGGTGAATGGTGTGTGCGTGTTCTTTGAGAACTCAACAGTGTGTCGATGAATGTCAGTGCCGAATTTATTTGGTGAAAGCATTCGATGTATCAGCCATCCGCTTGTGGTGGTTGTTGTCGGGTGTTGTTTGAAAATGCTAGTTGAGTTTATTTGCTAGTGATTTGACTCTTTATGTTTATGACTGATTT
>NZ_NPFW01000005.1 GCF_002259405.1 Rhodococcus sp. 14-2483-1-2
CTCCGGTCTCGAAGGTGTCGTCGCGTTCACCTCCGACATCGCCGAACCCGACAAGGACGGTGGCGCACTGCGCTACCGCGGCGTCGACATCGAAGAACTCGTCGCCCAGAACGTCACCTTCGGTGACGTCTGGGCTCTGCTCGTCGATGGCGCATTCGGCCGCGGCCTGCCCCCGGCCGAGCCCTTCCCGCTGCCGATCCACACCGGTGACGTCCGCGTCGACGTCCAAGCCGGCCTGGCGATGCTCGCCCCCATCTGGGGCTACCAACCCCTGCTCGACATCGACGACACCACCGCCCGCGACAACCTCGCCCGCGCCTCGGTGATGGCCCTGTCCTACGTCGCCCAATCCGCCCGCGGCATCTACCAGCCCGCCGTCCCGCAGACCCGCATCGACCAAGCCGCGACCGTCACCGAACGATTCATGGTCCGCTGGAAAGGCGAACCCGACCCCGCTCACGTCGCTGCCATCGACGCCTACTGGGTCTCGGCCGCCGAACACGGCATGAACGCCTCGACGTTCACCGCCCGCGTCATCGCCTCCACCGGAGCCGACGTCGCCGCCTGCCTGTCCGGTGCCATCGGCGCGATGTCCGGGCCCCTGCACGGCGGCGCACCCGCCCGCGTCCTGCCGATGATCGAACAGGTCGAGAAGACCGGGGACGCGCGCGCGTTGATCACCGGCATCCTGGACCGCAAAGAAAAGCTCATGGGCTTCGGGCACCGCGTCTACCGCGCCGAGGACCCTCGCGCCCGCGTGCTGCGGGCTACTGCGAAGAGACTGAACGCCCCGCGCTACGAGGTCGCCGCCGCACTCGAACAAGCCGCGTTGACCGAACTGCGCGAACGCCGCCCCGATCGCGCCATCGAGACCAACGTCGAATTCTGGGCCGCGGTGATCCTCGACTTCGCCGAGGTGCCCGCGCACATGATGCCCGC
>NZ_NPFW01000013.1 GCF_002259405.1 Rhodococcus sp. 14-2483-1-2
GCGCGAACGCCGCCCCGATCGCGCCATCGAGACCAACGTCGAATTCTGGGCCGCGGTGATCCTCGACTTCGCCGAGGTGCCCGCGCACATGATGCCCGCGATGTTCACCTGCGGACGTACCGCAGGCTGGTGCGCACACATCCTCGAACAGAAGCGCCTGGGCAAGCTCGTCCGCCCGGCCGCCCTCTACACCGGCCCCGAACCCCGCACCCCCGAGTCCGTCGACGGCTGGGTGGCGCGAAACCCATCCTGAGCGGGAAGTTGGTGGTGTGGCGCTATCGTCGTGCTGATGGCTGGGAACGTGCGGAATCCCGGGGCCTCTGTGGCCTCGCGTCTGTTGGCGTTGCTGGCCGTGTTCGACGAGAAGACCCCTGCGCTGACACTGACCGAACTGGCCGAGGGTGCCGATCTGCCCGTTGCCACCGCGCATCGTCTGGTGCGTGAACTGGTCGATTGGGGCGCGCTCGTCCGCGGCGACGACGGCCGCTACGTGGTGGGACGCCGACTGTGGACGTTGGGATTGCTGGCGCGGGATCAAGCCGATCTGCGAGAGATCGCCTCGCCGTTTCTGCACGACATCTACGGCGCGACCCTCGCCACGGTGCATCTGGCCATCCGCGACGGCGACGAAGTTCTCTATCTCGACAGGTTGGCCGGACACGCGTCGGTACCAGCGGTCAGCCGAGTCGGAGCTCGCCTGCCTCTCTATGCGACCGGAGTCGGCAAGGTGTTGTTGGCCTACGCCCCCCGCGAGGTGCACGATCGCGTGCTGAGGAACCTGGCCCGCATCACCCCGTACACCGTCACTCATCCGGGGAAGTTGGACGTCGAACTACGCCGAGTGCATCGTGAGGGGTATGCGCAGACGGTCGAGGAGATGACGTTGGGGGCGTGTTCGGTGGCCGTACCGGTCCGCGGCGAGGGCGAGAGTGTGGTGGCTGCGCTGGGCATCGTGGTTCCGAGCATCGGCCGTGATCGAGCCAGAATGGTTGCCGCTCTGCAGGTTGCCGCCCGAGGAATCGAGCGAAGCCTGCGGGGGTGAGAGGAAGCTTTTCACTGAGTGGAAACTCCGCCTTGTTCGCGGCCAGAACGCGCGGTGTACTCGATGCATGCGTACACAGGTCGCCATCATCGGTGCAGGGCCCGCGGGTCTGCTGCTGTCCCACCTGCTCGGGGAGCAGGGAATCGACTCCGTTCTGATCGAGTCGCGCACACAGGAATACGTGCTCTCCCGAATTCGCGCCGGCATTCTCGAACATTCGACGGTCCAGTTGCTCGACGAGCACGGCCTCGGTGAGCGGTTGCATCGCGAAGGCCACGAGCACCGCGGAATCTACCTGCAGTGGCCGGAAGAGCGGCACCACATCGACTTTCGCACCCTCGTCGATCGAAGCGTATGGGTGTACGGGCAGACCGAGGTCACCAAGGATCTCGTTGCCGCGCGCGAGAAGGCCGGTCAGCAAATCTTCTACGACGTCTCCGATACCGCGTTGCACGACGTCGAATCCGAGTCGCCGTTCGTGACGTTCACCGACGCGTCGGGAACCCCGATGCGGATCGACGCCGACGTCATCGCCGGCTGCGACGGTTCCTTCGGGCCGAGTCGGGCAGCGATGCCGGATTCGGTGCGCAACAACTGGGAACGGGTGTATCCGTACTCCTGGCTCGGCGTACTGGCCGACGTCGCGCCGTCGACGGACGAGCTGATCTACGCCTGGCATCAGGACGGATTCGCGATGCACTCCATGCGATCGTCGACGGTCAGCCGGCTGTATCTGCAGGTGCCCAACGGAACCGATATCGACACGTGGTCCGACGAGCGAATCTGGGATGCGTTGGCCACCAGGCTCGGTCACGGCCAGGACGGGTGGACGCTCAACCCGGGGCCGATCACCGAGAAGAGTGTGCTGCCGATGCGTAGTTACGTGCAGACCCCGATGCGACACGGGAATCTTTTCCTCGCCGGAGACGCCGCGCACATCGTTCCGCCCACGGGCGCAAAGGGTCTCAACCTCGCGGTGGCGGATGTGGCAATGCTTGCGCCTGCATTGGCGGCATTGCTGAAACAGGGCGACGCCGACAAAGCGAATGCCTACAGCGACACCGCCCTTCGTCGCGTCTGGCGCTGCACGCACTTCTCCTGGTGGATGACGACGATGCTGCATACCGGCGACGACCCCTTCGATGCGCAACTGCAACTCTCGCAATTGAAGTGGGTGGCCTCCAGCGAAGCGGGTGCGATGGGACTGGCCGAGAACTACGCCGGATTGCCGATCGGATTCTGACCCCTCTGGAGTGCCGAACTCGAGGTTATGGATGGAATCTGCCCGGAATCCATCCATAACTTCGAGTTCGGCGGGAAATTCACTTGCGACGATCCAGGACGTAGGTGACCGCGACGCCGGCGACCAATCCCCAGAACGGAGCACCGAGGCCTCCGACGTCGGTGCCGGAGATGGTGACCAGCAGGGTGATCAGGGGCGCGAGCACCGGGCGACCGGTCGGGTCGGAGAATGCAGCCGTGAATGCACCGCGCAGTGCCTCGAGCATGGCGAGGCCTGCGAGTGCGGCGATGAATGTTGCGGGTACCACGGCCAGGCCACGCACCAGTAGCGGAGCGAGCACACCCACCACGATGGCCAAAGCGCCGCAAGTGATTCCGGCGATGTACTGCCGCGACCGTTCGCCGACGGCAACGAGCAGCGCGTTGGTCGGGCCGGCAAGACATGTCGACACCGCACCCAGTGGAGCCACCAGAAGTGACCAGACGCCGCAGGCGATGGTGACGACGGTCATCGGGGGCCGATGGCCCGCGGAGTTCAGGACGGCAGCGCCCTGACCGTTCTGTACTGCGACCACGGTGATGGCGAGCGGTATGACCAACTGCGCCATTGCTGCCCCACTGAACGAGGGCGCAACGAGTTCGGGCAGACCGATCAGGGGTAGTTCTGTTGCGGGGCCGCTCACTCGGGTATAGCCGCCGGTGACCGCAAGAGCGGCGAGACCGGCGGCCAATGCGGCGAGTACCGGGGGAATCCGTCTCGACCACGTATCGGATCGCGTCAGGGCCAACCACGCCACGACCATGCTGCCTGCGACGAGCACGTGGGACGAAACAGACTGTACGAGTCCGGTTCCGAACGACAGGAAGGCGCCGGCCACCATCGCCATCACCACGCTGTGCGGGAGGAATGCCATCAGTTTCGACACGACACCGGTGGCCCCTAGGACGATGATGAGCACCCCTGTGGCGAGGTACGCCCCGACGACTTCCGGCCAGGTCAGCGAGGCCAACGACTGACCGACCAGAACGGTGCCCGGAATGGTCCAGAAGAAGCTCAGCGGCATCCGGTAGGCCCAGCTCGCCACCACGGTCAGGATGCCGTTGAGCACGAACACCCCGAACACCCATGACGCCGTCTGCGCGGCGGTGAGCGAACCGGCTGTCGCGGCACCGATGATGACCGCAACGGGCCCGGTCGCGCTGAACAGAACACCGGTTGCACCCGCGCCGACGTACTGCCCGCCGAAGTCGGCGCGCAGAGCACGCAGACCGGGCGGGCGACGGTCGGGCAGTTCGTTCGAGGTGAGACGCTCGAAAATGTCGGTCATTCAGCCACTTTCACTGGCTCGCTCGGTTGTGGATCGGATCGGCGCAGGGACCGAACAGCGGGAACGGCGGTGGTGACGAGAGCTCCGAGCACGGCCACGACCGCAAAGATGTAGAACGCCGTGGACGACGCGATGCCGGCACCGAGCAAGATGCCGCCGAGCAGGGGCCCGAGGATGCCGCCGAGACGCCCGAATCCGGCGCACCATGCAACACCTGCGGCGCGGGCGGTGGTGGGGTAGTAGTTCGAGACGAATCCGTAGATCAACACCTGGGTACCGATGGCACCGATGCCTGCACCTGCCACGGCGACGAGCAGGACTCCGAGTGGGAAGTTCAGCGTCAGCAGAACCAACGACAGCGCGGCGAGACAGAACGTGACCGCAATGACGCGTTGCGGTCCGGTCCGGTCGGCGACACGGGATGCAGTCAGACCGCCGACGATGGCACCGCCGTTGAGGACCAACAGGAACGACAGTGATCCCTTCGCGTTGTATCCGGCCTCGGACATGATCTGTGGCAGCCAGGTGTTGAGGCCGTAGGTCAGCAGAAGACCGGAGAAGCTCATCAGTCCGAGGAGGGCCGTCGGGCGCAGCAGTGGTTTGCGGGCCAGTGCGGCGAACCCGACGCGATCGCCGGCGACGACAGGCTCGGCCTCGGGCATCGGAATGCCGGTCCGAGCGCAGATCTGCTGCGCATCGTCGACGCGTCCGTGTGCCAGGAGCCACCGTGGGGACTCCGGCATCCGCAGCAGGGCGAGGGGGAGCAGTACGACCAACGGGAGTGCGCCGATCCAGAACAGCCCGCGCCAGCCGATCGAATCCTGCAGGGTGATCGCGGCCAGTGATGCCAGCACACCGCCGGCCGGAATGCCGCTGTAGACGATGGCATTGAACAGGTTTCGTCGTCCGGGCGGTGCGAATTCGGCAATCATGGCACCGACGGTGGCGACGAGTCCGCCGACTCCGATGCCGGTCAGGAACCGGAGAATGCCGAACATCGTGATGTTCTGCGCCAGTGCGGTTGCCGCCATCCCGACCGAGAACCAGACGATGCACGTCAACATCGTTCTGCGGCGACCTATCCGATCACCGAAGGCACCGGCTGTCAGTGCCCCGACCATGACTCCGATCAAGGCATAGGAGCCGAGTGCGCCTGCGGTTTCCGGATCCAGCGCGCCCAGCTGGGCGGAATCGGCGAGCAGAGTCGGCAGTACGGTGCCGTAGACGACGAGGTCGTAGCCGTCGAAAACAATTGCTGCAGTGGACAGTGCGACGATCCACAGCACGCTTCGGCGGTGTCGGTCGCTGGCCCAACTGGTGGTGGCGGTGGAGTCCGGTGCAGTCATCGGGGATCCTTTTCGGTCAGGGAGTACCGCAGGGAAGCTGAATCGGCGCTGACGGCCGAGCGGGTGAGACAACTGTCGCAAACTGTGTGCCGTGTCACACCAGGGCTTTGCCTAGTGCTTACCTTGACATTGCGAAACTTGTTGTGCTCCAATCATGTTGTCGAGGATTCGTCGGCCGAACGGGCAGCGGCCAATTCGGCCCTGGAACGGATGCCCATCTTGGCGTACACCCTGGTCAGGTGAAACTGAACGGTCTTGACCGACAGGAACAACTCGGCTGCTACCTCACGATTGGTCATTCCTGTGGCGACCAGGCCGGAGACAGCGTCTTCCTGCGGGGTCAGAGCATCGTGTGCGCGGTTCTTCAGAACAGCATGCACGCCACCCGCTTTGAGTTCACGGTCGCACCGTCGAACGTACGTGGTGGCACCCAGTGCGAGATAACCCTCGCGTGCCGCGCTGACGACGGCATCGGCCTCGCGCCTCTTGCCGGCCCTGCGCAGTGTCTGCCCGTAGGCGTAGTTGACTCGCGCGCGGTCGTACGTCAGGGGCAGCGGTGCCAACGAGGCGAGTGCATCCTCGAACGATGCTCGGGCAGAGTCGAGATCGCCCATCGCGCCGTGCAGCCGGCCACGAGCGCACGCCAGGCGCGCGTGTGCCGAGCGATGACCACGATCGCGCACTCTCGCCTCGTGCGGAATCAAGAATTCGTCGGCCTGCTCCAGTCGGCCCTCGACTATCAGCGCATTGGCGTACACGTCGGGCCACGCCCAGAAACCGGGCTCGGACACATCGGCGTGAGCCCACTGCTCGGTCAACGGGGCAAGGGCGCGGAGAACTCCGGCGTAGTCGGCTTGCGCCTCCGCGATGGCGGCTCGGCCGAGAGCCGCTGGCACGCGCATGATCTCGTAGTCACGAGCGCCGGAATCGCCGCGGTGTGCGCTGGTCGCAGCGGCCTCCCAGTCTCCGCGGAGTGCGTGGATCTGCGAGGCGGTCCACTGGAGCAGAGGAACGATCAATGCGGCTCCGGAACGGTCGGCCAGGTCGGAACCCGCTGCGACCAACCGCAGGGCCGCATCCCACTCGCCGGTGACGAAGTAGGTGCGCGCCAGCCAACCGTGTGCCCACAACGAGATTCGGGTCGAACCACCGAGAAAGTCGGTCGGTGCTGCGGCTTCGAGTTCGGAGCGTGCGAGATCGATGTGGTCCGTCGCGAAGTGCAACCAGCCTGCGCCCATCTGCACCCGTTGTCCGACGGCCCCGGTGCTCGCGTGGCCCCACAGATCCCGATAGCTGCTCAGTGCTTCGGCGACCCGGCCGGTGCCCGCCAGGCCGAGACCACGAATGGACTGCGCCTCCACCGCTGTTGCGTGGTCGGCTCCGACGAGTTCGACTGCGCGATCGGCCCACAGCACGAGGTTGGCACCGTCGCAGCGCGCCAGATTGTGCAGTACCTGCCGATGGCAGATGACGGCAGCGACCTCGGGCTCGTGCCGCGTCCGTACCAGCTGCCAGGCCCGGGTGAGTCGAGCTTCGGCCTCGTTGGGGCGGCCGCGCAGTATTGCCAGATAGCCGAGAACGGCATTGCGAGTCGGGGTCTCGCGCAGGCTTTCGATCTCGGCGAGGTAATCCGAGGCAGTGCGCATGTCCCCGGCACCGATCAGTGCATCCACCGCGCGAACCAGACGATCCTCGCGTGCGTGCGGTTCCTGGGTGGACCTACTCGACAGCAGGTAAAGGCGTGCTGCCGTTGCCCATTCGCCTATCCCGGCACGGGTCGCGGCCAGGGCGTCCAAGCGGTCCGACAGCAGCGGATCGGGTAGTGGCGACGCTTCGACCAGGTGCGCCAGCCGATCGGCCGGGTCGGCCTCGGCTGCGGCGGCAGCTCGATGTACCTGTGCGCGCTCGACTCTGCTCATCGTC
The DNA here is from genome assembly GCF_002259405.1 of Rhodococcus sp. 14-2483-1-2. Taxonomy (GTDB): domain Bacteria; phylum Actinomycetota; class Actinomycetes; order Mycobacteriales; family Mycobacteriaceae; genus Rhodococcoides. The sequence goes on from NZ_NPFW01000013.1 coordinate 6,882, forward strand.
GCGAGCACCGCGGCTCGGACCGCTGGATCGTGAACCTCGAGGATGGTCGCCGCGGAGCTGCGTCGGACGGTCACCAGTGCGAACTGTTCTGCGAGATCGACAGCAGGCCAGGGATCGTCGATGCCGGCGACCTCGCACACCGTGGTCAACGGTCGGCCGTCTTCGAGAACGGCGACGGCCGACACCAGACGTCGAGCTTCGTCCGTGCAGAGAGCGAGAGTGGTCCGAACGTCTGCCTCGACGAAGGCGGGCGCAGGGAGGTCGGGTCGAACACCCTTCCAGCTCTCGCGCGGCACCTCGTCCAGCAGCGCCAAGACGTGTCGAGGACGTCCACCGGTGTGACGTGTCAGGTGAGCAGTCGAGGACGGTGACAGGATGATCCCCTGTAGTGCGGCGAGTTCGGCAACGGCCGACACCGTCATTGCCGGTACGGCCAACGAGAGGTCGGCGGCGCGATCGAGAACCCGATGGGCCTCGATGTTGCCCTGGGGCAGTGGTTTTCGGGTACACACCACCGCCAGGCCCGCTGCTCGGTGGTGTCGGACCGCGGAGGCGAGCGCACGGAGCGAGTCCGCGTCGGCGTCGTGCGCATCGTCGATCAACAGAAGTGTCGGACGATCCGGAGGCAACGCGTCGGCGATTCGATTGCCCCACTCGACCGCGTCGGAACTGTCGGCACGGCTTCCGGGTACGAGTTGGGTGACGAGGCCGAACGGGAGCTGTGCTTCCCACGGCACCGCACCGGTGCGCTGCACTTCGGCGTCGACTGTCCGCTCCAGCTCGCGCAGAATCGACGATGCGCCGATGCCCGCCGGGCCGTTCAGCACCACAAGAGCCGATGCCGTCGCGGAGGCGTCGACCGCCCGAACCAGGACGTCCAGCAGTTCACCGCGGCCGATCAACGGTGAGGGGGACATGACGTCACCGTATCCGCGGCGGAAGAGTGCGTCCGGCGATCGAGCCAACACGGTCATCACTCAGCCCGGGTCGCCGCCGGCCACCGGGAGCACGGTGCCGGTGATGTACGACGCCTCGTCGGAGGCGAGGAAGCAGATTGCTGCGGCTTGCTCGTCGAGTGTTCCGTAGCGCTTGAGCAGAGAGGACTCCACGGTCTGATCGACGATGGCCTGGTACCAGTTCTTTTCCTGCTCGGTCGAGGGCGCAGGGCCACGGGCGACTCGTCGCGCCGGTGCGTCGGTACCCCCGGGGGCGGTGGCAACCACTCGAACACCGTGCGGCGCTGCCTCGAGGGCGAGTGTGGCGGTGATCGCGTTGACGCCGCCCTTCGCTGCGGCGTAGGGGACCCGGTGGATGCCGCGGGTGGCGACCGAGGAGACATTGACGATGGTGCCGCCGCCGCGTTCGATCATGTGTGGGATCACGGCACGGCATGACCACAGCGTCGGGAACAGTGACCGGGAGATCTCCTTCTCGATCTGTTCGGGCGGGTATTCGGCGAACGGTTTGGCCCAGATGGTGCCGCCGACGACGTGAATGGACACGTCGACGCGTCCATGTGCCGCGAGTGCGGCGTCGACCACCGATGACGCGCCCTCCCAGGTTTCGAGGTCGGCGATAACGGGTGTGGCGTCGACACCGTCGTGCCGAAACTCCTCGGTGAGCGATTCGACCAACTCGGACCGGTCGGCCAGGATCAGTGATCCGCCTTCGGCTCCGATGCGCCGGGCGACGCATTCGCCGATGCCCTGGGCTGCGCCGGTGATCAGCACGACCTTGCCGGCGAACCGACCAGGGCTGACGAACCTGGGGCGCTTGTTCGACCGGGATTCGTGCATGGCGCGTTTCATCGTCGCTTTCGAGCGGTCGGCGTGATCGGCGATCAGCGTTCGGGCGCGCTCACGGTCCCCGGCCTCGAACGCGTCGACGATGTCGAGGTGATCTTGGGCGCACAGCGGATCACACCAGGTCGCGTTGCGCAGCACCTCCTCCATCGCAGCCTTGACCCCGAGGGCCCGATAGGCCTGCAGCAGATGCTCGTTGCCCGTCTGGGTGAAGAGGTAATCGTGAAAAGCGGCATTGGTCTCGGTGTACGCGGCGGCATCGACGAACCGATCGCCGTCGACGTAGCGGGTGGTGGTCTCGGCCAACAGCCGGTATCCGGAGATCTGCTGCGAGGACAGTCGCCCGATCACGAGTTCGAGGGCACCGAGTTCGAGGGCGCGCCTGGCCTCGAACACCGCGTCCGACTCGTGCACGGAGGGATGTTCCTCGCCGATCTCGTACCCCGAACTCGAAGCAGACACCGGGGGAGCTTCGGAACTCCGCACGACGAGCGGCTGGATATCTCGTGAGGACCAGATGCGTTGCGCTGCAACGGAGTGTGCCTCCGGAGTCAGGACCAGGTCTGAGCCCTCGTCCAACCCGCCCTGGTCGGCCGTCGAGCCGACCACGGCGACGCGCTGACCTGCGATCGCGCGCATGGTTTCCGCCTCGTCGGACGCAGAGAAGCCCGTGTCCCGCTTGTGCAGGGGTTCCTTCACGCGACTTCCGAACACCGCTCGTCCGAAGATGCTCCTGCCATCGAGAGCGGGTTCGAGATCCGCCGACGCCGCAGGAACGACGTCGGCATCGGCCGTGGCGACTGCCGCATCGATGGTCGATGTCCGGTCGTCGTTCGCCAGAACCTCTGTCGCAGAATCGGTGTCGTCGTCGAGACTCTCCTTCGCAGCTGCCGAGGACGGCGCGAACTTCTCGTAGTAGAAGCCGGTCGGTTCGATTCCGGCCTCGGTGAAATGCGTTCTGACGGCCTCGACCATGGGAGGCGGACCGCACAGGTAGACCGCGACATCGCCGCCGTTGAGGTGTGCGTCGTTCAACAGGGTAGTGACGTACCCCTTGTTCGCAGCGGTGGTCGAGGGGTCCGAGACACAGTGATCCCACGTGAATGCGTCCAATGTCGAGGCCAGGCCAGCGAGCTCGTCCAGCTGGACGACGTCGTCGTCGGTGCCGACGCCGTACACGAGATGCACGGAACGAGTGCTGGATTCGGCCGCCATGGTGCGCAGTATCGACAGGATCGGAGCCAACCCGGTGCCGCCGGCCAGCAGCAGTGCAGGTCGCTGGGCCTCGCGCAGAAAGAAGCTACCGTGTGGGCCGGTGAACGAGATCTTGTCGCCCACGGCCGCCGTGTCGCTCAGGTAGGTGGACATCAGTCCGCCCGGGGTGAGCTTGACCAGGAATTCCAACTCGTCCGATCCGGAGACGCAGCTGAAGGAGTAGGACCGGGTTTCCTCGGAGCCGGGGACGGTGATGTTGACGTACTGGCCGGGAAGGAAGGCGAGCGTGCCACCTGCCGGTGCCTCGACAGCGAGCCTGACCGTCGTGGGAGTGAGTTTCTCCACGGCGGTCACGACCGTGTCATGTCTTGCCGCTTGGGTTTTCGCCACCGCCGAGGTGCTGGCGATCTGCAGCACCAGATCGGACGTGGGCTTCATGCTGCAGGGCAGGCAGTAGCCCTCGTCCGATTCCGACTGCGAGAGCGCGTCGTCGAGGTAGGTACCGCCGTCGTACTCACCCGATTCGCACAGAGCCTTGCAGGTTCCGCACGCGCCGTCCCGGCAGTCGAGAGGGATGTTGATCCGCGAGCGGTACGCGGCGTCGGCGACGGTCTGTTCGTCCTCGCACGTGATGAAGCGGGTGACGCCGTCCTCGAAGGACAGTGCGACGGAATGACTCACGATGGAACTCCTCGGGATTACGGCAGGTCGATCAGAAGTGATAGATGTCGACGACGTGGTGGATGTAGTCGTTCTTCAGCACCACGGTCTTGCGCCGGATGAGTGGCGAGTCGCCGGAGAAGTCGATCGTGTAGAACGAGGTTCCGTAATACGGATCGATGGTCTTGTACCGGAAATACATGGTGTGCCAGTTGAATCGGACGTCGACGATATCTCCTCGACGTTCGATGACCTCGACGTTGCTGATGTTGTGACTGGTCCGCGGCTCGGGTATCGATGTGGCACTGGAACGTTCGGTACGGATGCGGAACACGCGGTCTTCCAGGCCACCCTTGTTCTCGTAGTAGATCAGCGAGATGTCGGTCTGAGGATCCTCGGTGAGCAGGTCGTTGTCGTCCCAGCAGGGCATCCAGTATTCGACGTCGTCCGCGTAGCATGTGAGCCACTTCTCGAACTCGCGATCGTCGAGGTAGCGCGCTTCGCGGTAGAGGAACTGCTCGATGGAGGACTGGGTGATCAGCCGAGCCGGGGCGGTCTGCCGGCTGTCGGTGTTGTCGACGGTGGCAGTCATGTCAGACCTCCTGTGCGGCAGTGGGTGCGGAATCGGCTGCGCGCTGCTTGTCGAGAGCAGCGAGCAGTGTCGTGCGCCAGTAGCCGTGTTGAACGGGGAACAGGCCCTCGTCTTCGTTCTTGACACCCGCCGAGATGACACCGGGCATGTCGAGTGCCTCGGCCACCGGATCGGGTCCGGTGAGCCAGTGCTCCGCGCCGCGGCTCATGTCGTTCCACGGCGCATTGGTCGCCTGGAACGTCAGCTGGCACGAGCGGAACTCTTCCAGGTCGTCGGGGGTCGCCATGCCGGAGGCGTTGAAGAAGTCCTCGTACTGCCGGATGCGATGTGCGCGAGCCTCTTTGCTCTCACCCTTGGGTGCGATGCAGTAGATGGTGACCTCGGTCTTGTTGGGCGCGATCGGCCGGAAGTGCCGGATCTGCGTGCTGAACTGATCCATCAGGTAGACGTTCGGGTACAGGCACAGGTTGCGTGAACCCTTCACCATGAATTCGCCCTTGGCGTCGCCGAACTTCTCCTTCAGCGAGTCCATCTGGTCCCACAGCGGGCGGTCCTGAGGGTTGGCCGCCCAGGTCCACAGGCAGAGATGGCCGTTGGGGTAGGACCAGTAGCCGCCGCCGGACTTGCCCCAGCCACCTGCGTCGAGCGCCTTGGTGGTGTTCTTCGATTCGCCGTTGTTGCGGCGCGAGGTGGTCGCGGCGTAGTTCCAGTGCACGGCGCTGACGTGATAACCGTCGGCACCGTTCTCCGCCTGCACTTTCCAGTTTCCGTCGAAGGTGTACGACGAGGACCCGCGCAGAACTTCGAGGCCCTCGGGAGACTGGTCGACCAGCATGTCGATGACCTTCGTCGTGTCACCGAGGTGCTCGGCGAGGGTCGAGACATCGTCGTTGAGGCTGGCGAAGAGGAAGCCGCGGTAGCTCTCGAAGCGAGGGACCTTGGTGAGGTTGTGCGAACCGTCGACGTCGAACGTGTCGGGGTAGCCGGCACCGTCGGGATCCTTGACCTTGAGCAGAGTGCCGTCGTTACGGAACGTCCAGCCGTGGAAGGGGCAGGTGAGCGTGGTGCGGTTGTCGGTCTTGCGTCGGCACAGCATCGCACCGCGGTGCGCGCAGGCGTTGATGAGGCAGTGCAGTTCACCGTCCTTGTCGCGGGTGATCACGACGGGTTGACGGCCCATGTGCACGGTGAAGTAGTCGCCGTTGTTCGGGAGCTGACTCTCGTGGGCGAGGTAGATCCAGTTGCCCTCGAAGATGTGCTTCATCTCGAGCTCGAAGACCTCCTCGTCGGTGAAGATGCTGCGGTTGGCGCGGTAGATGCCCGCCGCGACGTCGTCGATCACCGCGCTGTCGATCGTGTTCTGTACGTGATCCAGCATGTCGGTCATATCGGGTTCCTCCAGGCGCTTCGAGTTCGATTACAAGCGACTGTGTCAGGGAGTGGTCGCCGTCACACCAGGGCTTTGCCTAGGCCCAACCTGGGTGACCATTGATCGCTGTTGCTTATCAATCAGTCGAAAATAGGTCTTTGTCAACGATGGATTCCATCCCTACTGTGGTCAGGGTCACCCACCATGCACAGAGAGGCTCGGTCATGGAACTTCGGCACCTCTACCACTTCGTAGCCGTTGCCGAGACTCGGCACTTCGGGCAAGCCGCTACGAGGTTGCACCTGGCTCAGCCGGCGCTGTCGCAATCGGTGCGTCAGTTGGAGGCCGAGTTGGGTGTGACGCTGCTGGCCAGGACGACCCGTCAGGTGAGCCTGACTCCGGCCGGGGAGTTCTTCTATCGAGAGACGCTGCGCAACCTGGACAATCTCGAGCAGAGTGCGCGGGGAGTGCGCAGGATCGCCGACGGCCGATACGGACTGGTGCGCATAGGTTTCACCGGCACAGCTGCCTTCGACCAACTGCCGCCGATCGCACGCGCGATCAAGCAGAGGCTGCCCGGCATTGCCCTGGAAATTCACGGGGACCTACTCACCCCGGCGCAGGTGGACGGTCTGCGCTCGGAACACCTGGACATAGCGGTGCTACGTCCTCCCGTTGCGGGTGACGATCTGGTGTTGCGCACGATCACCACGGAATCGTTGGTGCTCGCGTTGCCCGTCGATCACCGGTTCTCCACCGAACCGGCGCTCGACGTCGCCGATCTCGCCTACGAGGACTTCGTCATGTACGCCGACACGCATTCGGTGGTCAACGAAGCCGTGGTGACGAGCTGTCGCGCTGCGGGCTTCAGCCCGAGGCGCGAGCACGAGGCCCCGGACACCTCGGTGTTGCTCGCGCTCGTCGCGGCCGGATTGGGCGTGGCGTTGGTTCCCGAATCCGTCCGCGCTCTGCAGTTGAACGGCGTCGTGTTCCGCGACATCGCCGGCGCGAGCACTATCGATCTGGCGTTGGCCTGGTGCCGAGATCGGCCGTCGGCACTCGTCGATGCGCTTGTCGGTGCCCTCGAGGACGCAGGAGTGCTCCCTCGACTCGAACCATCCGTACCGTTTGCTCAGCCGAAGGACATGTCATGAAGATCGTCGCAGTCGAGGCTGTCCCGTATTCGATCCCCTACCGGAAGCCGCTGAAGTTCGCCAGCGGTGAGGTTCACGCGGCCGAGCACGTACTCGTTCGGGTTCACACCGACGACGGTGTGGTCGGTATCGCCGACGCTCCGCCCCGGCCCTTCACCTACGGCGAGACCCAGCGTGGAGTGGCTGCGGTGATCGAGACCCTCTTCGCGCCCGCAATCGTCGGCCTCACCCTCGTCGAGCGCGAGGTGGTACACGCGAAAATGGCTCGTACCGTTGGCAATCCGGTTGCGAAGTCGGCAGTGGACATGGCCATCTGGGATGCCCTGGGGCAGACCCTCGACCTACCCGTCACCGAATTGCTCGGCGGATACACCGACCGGATGCGAGTGAGCCACATGCTCGGGTTCGATACGCCGGCTGCGATGGTCGACGAAGCCACCAGGATGCGGGAGACATACGGAATCGAGGTCTTCAAGGTCAAGGTCGGCCGTCGGCCCGTCGACCTCGACACAGCAGTCGTACGTGCTCTGCGAGAAGGACTGGGCGACGGCGTCGAACTCTACGTGGACGGCAATCGAGGCTGGACCGCCGCCGAATCGGCGCGTGCCATGAAAGAGATGTCGGATCTGGGGCTCACTCTCGCCGAGGAACTGTGCCCGGCCGACGACGTCCTCGGCCGCCGCTGGCTCGTCCAGCAACTCGACATCCCCTTCGTAGCAGACGAATCCGCGACCACCCCGGCCGAAGTCACCCGCGAAATTCTCGGCGGATCGGCGACCGCGGTGAGCATCAAGACCGCCCGCACCGGATTCACCACGTCGCAGCGGACCCACCACCTGTGCGAGGGCCTCGGCGTCGACGTGGTGATGGGGAACCAGATCGACGGACAGCTCGGCACGGCCTGCACGGTTGCCTTCGGCGCGGCGTTCGACCTGACATCGCGTCGAGCAGGCGAGCTGTCCAACTTCCTCGACATGAGCGACGACCTGCTCACCGAGAGTCTCGAGATTCGCGACGGTGCGCTCGGTGTCCTGCCGGGATCGGGACTCGGCGTGCGCATCGACCCGGACAAACTCGCGAAATACCGCACCGACCAGTGATTTTCAGCCTCCGATAACACGTACCAGACACAAGGAGTTCACCATGAGCATCGACCACGCAGCAACGACAGACCTCCCCGCCGAGGTGGCAACAGCTGCCGCGTCGGGTGCGAACGCCACCCAGCGCTTCACCTCCGACAAGCAGGCCGCTGCCGACACCCCGCCCGAACGCGTGAGTCTGCTCGCCCGTCAGGTGATTTCGGCAATCTACGACACGGTCCGCGAACACAAGGTCACCTACGAGGAATACAACGCCCTCAAGGCATGGCTGATCAACGTCGGTGAGACCGGGGAGTGGCCGCTCTTCCTCGACGTGTGGGTCGAACACGTCGTCGAGGAGGTGGCCGGAGAGTCGCGTGAGGGCAGCAAGGGCACGATCGAGGGCCCCTACTACGTTCCCGATGCCCCCGAACTCGGTTCCGCGGCGATCCTGCCCACCCGCGATGGGGAGAAAGGCACCCCACTCCTGTTCAAGGGGCAGGTGCGCGGCGTCGACGGTGCCGCGCTGCCGCATGCGGTCATCGAGATCTGGCATGCCGACGCCGACGGCTTCTACTCTCAGTTCGCACCCGGCATCCCGGAGTGGAACCTGCGCGGCACGGTCACTGCAGATGATCAGGGACAGTTCTGGATTCACACCATGAAGCCCGCGCCGTACCAGATTCCGACCGACGGAGCGTGTGGAAATCTGATCTCCGCGGCCGGGTGGCACCCGTGGCGTCCGGCGCACCTGCACCTCAAGGTCGCGGCAGCAGGACACCAGCAGATCACCACCCAACTCTATTTCCCCGGTGACGCACACAACGACGACGACGTCGCGAGTGCGGTCAAGCCCGAGCTCATTCTCGACCCGAGCGATGTCGACGGCGGACAGGAAGTCACGTACGACTTCGTTCTCGACAAGGCCTGAGCGGCATGCTTTTTGCAGTGAAGATGGACGTCGCGCTCCCGCAGAATCTCGATGCGGACGTGCGAACCGACACTCTCGCACGGGAGAAGGCCTACTCGCAGCAGTTGCAGCGCGACGGCGAATGGGTGAGCATCTGGCGACTGGTGGGCCAGTACTCGAATCTGAGCATCTTCGACGTGCGAGACAACGAGCGACTTCACGAGATTCTATGGAATCTACCGCTGTTTCCGTACATGAGCATCGACGTGACTCCGCTCGCCGGGCACCCTTCGGACATCTCCACGGGGTGAATCGTGTCCTGGCAGGGTGAGCAGTGGCGGTACGAGCTCGGCGATGTGTTCGCCGGGCTCGTACCCGAGCATATCGACGATCGCCCGTTGACCGGGTCGATCGAGGGCGTCACGATCGGTGAGCTGGGCACGTTCGAGGTCGGCGGTTCGCCGCAGACGGTGCGACGAACGCGATCGGCTGTGCGCAGACGACCCACCGATGCGGTGAAAGTCTGTGTGCAGCTGCAGGGTCGGGCTCTGGTTCGCCAAGGCGACAACGAACTGGCTCTTCGTCCTGGACAGTTCGGTCTCTACGACACCCGAAAAGCGTACGATCTTCGACTCGAGGGCGAGTGGCGTTGTGCGGTGATGGTGTTCCCTCCCGACGCGCTTCGGCTACCGCAGAAGTTGATCGATGCCGCGATGCAGCGCCCGCACGACATCGGTGCCGGTCCCGGCGCTGTACTCGAGTCCTTCGTACGAGCGGCACTGGGACAGACGGAGAAGGACTCGGTCGATCCCGGCTCGGCTCTGCGCTTCGCCGATGCCGGTCTCAGCCTCATCGGCAGTGCCCTGACCGTCGACGCGCACATCGACGTCGAGGGACCGGGAGAGCAGGCGAGGAAACTCGCCGTCCTGACCTACATCGAGCAGCATCTCCTCGACCCCGGTCTGTGTCATCACTCCGTCGCGGCCGCGCTGGCGATGTCCTCGCGTAGCCTCGACAGGCTCTTCGTCGGCGAAACCACAACTGTCACAGCAACTATTCGGGAGATGAGGCTCGACGGTGCCAGGCGAGACCTCCTCGCGTCCCGAGCAGTGAGGTCTACCGTCGGCGCTGTGGCCGCCCGCTGGTGCTTCTCCGATGCAGCGCACTTCAGTCGCCTGTACAAGCGCAGATTCGGCATCAGTCCAGCTGCGGAACGTTCCGCACTTCGCTGACCTCGATTCTGCGAACATATCTGTCCAACAACGGATCCGGCGATATTCGGCGGATATCGACAAGAACTGTGTCGGAAATCGTCAATCGCGTCGTCGGCTCGCTGCGCACACTGGAGGCCTACCGGTGTGGGGCCGGTCACTTCGAAGGGATTGAAGACGATGGACGAAGCATTCGATTACGTGATCGTCGGTGGCGGATCCGCCGGCTGTGTACTCGCGTCACGACTCAGTGAAAACCCGGATGTGACAGTGTTGTTGCTCGAGAGCGGTGGCCGCGACGATCACCCGGACCTCACGGTGCCGCCCGCCTGGCCGTCACTGTGGGGAACCGATGTCGACTACGCCTACGACACGGTTCCGCAGCCGTGCGCCGGAGGCGCTGCGCACAATTGGCCCCGCGGGCACACCCTCGGCGGCAGCAGTTCCATCAACGCCATGGTCCACCTCCGAGGTCACCGCAACGACTTCGACACCTGGGCACAGGTCGCGGGTGAATCATGGTCCTACGATGCAGTGCTGCCGTACTTCATGAAGTCCGAGACGGTGATCGGCGCGGACGCCAAGGTTCGCGGCGACAAGGGTCCGTTGCGTCCCGCACCGTCGTCCTCGCCGAACCCGGTGTCGCAGACCTTTCTCGATGCGGCGGCCGAGGCCGGCCATCCGATCACCGACGACTTGAACGGTACCGAGCAGGAAGGTGCAGGGTGGCACGATCTGGCCATCTCGGACGGTGCTCGTCTCAGCGTGGCTTCGGCCTATCTGGCACCCGTCGAAGCGCATCGACCCAACCTGACCGTATCGACCGGATCGAGGGCGCAGTCCCTCGTCGTCGAGGACGGCCGCTGCGTCGCGGTGAGGTACCGACGTGACGGGGAGTCGATGACGGCGTCGGCTCGGCACGAGATCGTTCTGAGCGCCGGTGCCGTGGATTCACCACGATTGCTGCTGCTGTCCGGAATCGGACCGGCCGAGGAACTTCACGAGCTGGGCATCGCCGTCGTCCATGATCTGCCCGGTGTGGGACGGAACTTGCACGACCATCCCCTGTGCAGCGTCGTCTACGAAGCAGCGCAACCGATTCCGCCTGCGTCGACCAATCACGCCGAGGTGTCCATGCTGTGGCGCAGCGACGACGAACTCGACGGTCCGGACATGCAGTTGATGTTCATCCACGTGCCGTTCCATCAGCCGTCCCTGGTCGCTCCGGAGAACAGCATCACGTTCGGTGTCACCACTGTGCCCGACAGTCGCGGCAGTGTCCGATTGGCATCGGCGGATCCGGACGATCTGCCCCTGATCGACCCGGCCTATCTGACCGAGACCTCGGACGTGGATCGTCTGGTCGACGCCATTGCGGTGGCCCGCACGATCGCGGCGACCGACGCATTCGCCGCGTGGGGTCTGACCGAGGTACTTCCCGGTGCCGAAGTCGAATCCGATGCAGCACTGCGGGATTACATCGCCCGTGGCACGGGGACCTACTACCACCCGGTGGGTACCTGCGCCATGGGAACAGGCCCGGATTCCGTCGTCGGTCCGGACCTTCGGGTACACGGTATCGACGGCCTGCGCGTCGTCGACGCATCCGTGATCCCGAGGGTCGTGTGCGTCAACACCAATGCTGCGACGGTCATGGTCGCCGAGAAGGCTGCCGATCTGATCGGCTGAGCTGCAGAGTATTTCGAGACAACGAGTACGAGAGAGAAGAGAATGGGCATGAGCAACACTCTGTTGGGTACCGACTGGAACGGCCAGATCTACAGCGGCGGTTGGCGTACCGGTGGTGGCGGGACCACGACCACCGTCGAGCCGGCGACCGGTGCGAGTTTGGGCGAGATCGGTCTGGCGAATGCCGCCGACGTCGACGACGCCGTGGCCAGGGCTCGCGCTGCGCAACCGGCGTGGGCGGCAACACCGGGACACGAGCGTGCGGCCGTGATCCGAGAGGTCGCCAAGGTGCTGGAGGCCCACCGCGGCGAGTTCGAGGAATGGCTCATCCGTGAGGGCGGGTCGGTACCGGGGAAGGCCGCCTTCGAGGTCGGACTAGTGTTGAGCGAACTGTGGGAAGCGGCGGCGCTGCCCACCCAGCCCTACGGCCATCTGTTGCCCACCAGCGAGGCCGGGCGTTCGAGCGTCGGCCGTCGCGTGCCGATCGGCGTCGTCGGTGTCATCAGCCCGTGGAATTTTCCGCAGATCCTGTCGATTCGCGCCGTGGCTCCTGCTCTGGCCCTCGGCAATGCCGTCGTCCTCAAGCCCGACGTGCAGACCGCGGTATCCGGCGGGGTACTGTTCGCGCGGCTGTTCGAGGAGGCCGGAGTTCCGGAGGGCCTGTTCCACGTGCTGCCGGGTGACGCCGAGCCCGGGGCCGCGGTGGCCGAGCATCCGGGCATCGGCATGGTCTCGTTCACCGGATCCACGGCTGTCGGCCGAAAAGTCGGTGAGGCAGCAGGCCGCACGCTCAAGCGCGTCTCCCTCGAACTCGGTGGCAACAACGCACTGATCGTCCTGGACGACGCCGATCTGGAAGCAGCCAGTTCCGCAGGCGCGTGGGGATCGTTCCTGCACCAGGGGCAGGTGTGTATGACAGCAGGCCGACATATCGTGCTCGAGTCCGTCGCAGACGAGTACCTCGATCGCCTTGCCGCTCGGGCGAAGAACCTTCCGGTGGGTAACCCGTTCACCGAGCAGGTAGCACTCGGACCGCTGATCAACGAGACGCAGCTGAAGAACGTCGACCGCATCGTCTCCGAGACCGTGGCGGCCGGAGCGGAGGTTCGCGCCGGCGGCAAGCATCGCGAATTGTTCTACGAGCCAACCGTTCTCGCGGGAGTCACGTCGTCGATGGCGGCCTTCCGGGAAGAGATATTCGGGCCGGTGGCCCCCGTCGTCGTGGTGCGCGACGAGCACGAGGCGGTTGCCGTCGCCAACGACACCGAATACGGTCTGGTGGCCGCGATCCAGACCGGATCGGCCGATCGGGGCAGGCATCTGGCCGACCGCCTGACCACAGGAATCGTCCACGTCAACGATCAAACCCTCAACAACGACGCGTACGCGCCCTTCGGGGGAACCGGGGCCTCGGGCAACGGCGCTCGATTCGGAACTCAGAGCAGTTGGGACGAGTTCACGCAGTGGCAGTGGCTCACCGTGCGAGACCACGCGCATACGTTCCCGTTCTGAGACCTGCCGAACTCGCAGTTGTGGAGAGGATAGGCCCGGAATCCATCCATAACTGCGAGTTCGACACCCGGTGGCGGTGCTGGGAATTAGGCTGACTTCATGCGCATCGACGAGTATCGACAGCACGACGGTCTCGGCCTGGCGAAACTGGTGGCCGACGGCGAGGTGACGCCCCGGCAGTTGCTCGATTGTGCTCTGGCGCAGGCCGAATCGGTCGATCCATCGCTCAATTCCATCGTGCGACTCATGTCGGAGCAGGCGAACGAGCAGGTGACAGGAACGCTCGAGGGTCCGTTCGCGGGCGTACCGTTTCTGATCAAGGACCTCTCGCAGGACTATGCCGGGTTGCCCACTGCGAGTGGATCTCGTGCGTTGCGGGATCTGCCGATGCCCGAGCACGCAACGGTGGTGCAGCGCTGGCTCGACGCCGGCCTCGTCATCTTCGGCAAGACCAACACCCCGGAGTTCGGCGCGAAGGGAATCACCGAGCCGACGGTGTTCGGTCCGGCACGAAATCCGTGGGATCGCAGCAGAACTCCCGGTGGTTCCTCGGGCGGGTCGGCCGCCGCGGTCGCTGCCGGCATCGCCGCGGTGGCAGGGGCGAGCGACGGCGGGGGTTCCATTCGCATTCCGTCGTCGTGCTGTGGACTCGTCGGACTCAAGCCCGGCCGTGGGCTGGTGCCGTCGGGTCCCACCTTCGGCGAGGCGATGCACGGAGCAGCCGTGAACGGAGTGGTGTCCAGATCGGTACGCGACACCGCCGCGATGCTCGACGTGCTGGCAGGCGGGGAGGCGACGTCCGGCTACCTGCCGGCCCGTCCGGAGGGCAGCTTCCTGTCTCTGACGAGCAAGGACCCGAAGCCTTTACGTATAGGTATGTATGCGGTGACGTCGGTGAATCCGACGCCGGATCCGCAGGCCGTTGCCGCGATGGAATCGGCTGCGAGAACCCTGACCGACCTGGGCCACACCGTCGAACTTCTCGACGCCCCGCCGTACGACGACGCGAGCCTCAACCGAGAATTCCTGTTGGCCTGGTTCACCTACCTGGCCTACGAGTTGGATGAGGTCAAGCGTCGAACCGGTTGCGGTGACGACTCTTTCGAGCGCGATACGCGGATCATGGCGGCTCTGGGGAGATCCGCAGGAGGCGTCGACTACCTCCAGGCGGTGGAAGGCCGCCACGCGCACGTACGGGCACTGGCCACCTACTTCGAGACCTATGACCTGCTGTTGACGCCCACCGTTGCGGAACTACCGCCGAAAGTGGGCGCATTCGACCTTGCGAAGCCGCTGGAATTTGCGTCGGACTTGTTGTTGCGCAGTAGAACCGCTGGCTTGCTTCGGCACACCGGCATCGTCGATCAGATGATCGACGACAACATCTCGTGGATTCCGTACACCCAATTGGCCAACGTCACAGGGCGTCCCGCGCTGTCACTACCCGGGTACTGGACGCCGAGCGGTCTTCCGATGGGTGCACACTTCACCGCTCCGCTCGGCGGCGAGGGGTTGCTCGTTCAACTCGCGGGTCAATGGGAACGAGCAGCGCCCTGGTCGCACCACTACGACACCCTCGGGTAGCTCCGCTTCCACGGCCGTTGTTTCGAATCGTTCGAGAACTCCGTGGCTTACCATTGCCGCACAGCGCGGCACGTCCTCGACTCGGGCCGCTCGCACGCCGACGGAAGGCGATCGAATCCGATGCCTGAGCAGAGCCGTCGCGGTGTCGGAGAAGCCGAGTTCGCTTTCGCTACCCTCGCGCTGGAATCGACCGGCCAGCTGCGAGTGCTCAGATATGCGATCTGTGCGCTGTGCATGTCCATGGTGATTCTCGGTGTCATCGTGCAAGTGCATCCGCTCGGGCCCGAGGGACTCCTGGCGCGGTCGGTCCACGGCGCAGTGATGGCGTCCGCAGCGGTGGTGGGGGCGTGGTGGTTCCTGCGGCCGTGGCCTGGCTACCGCGCTGCCATCGCATTCGTCGCATGGGCGGACGTCAGCGTAGTCGTGGCCGCCGCACTGACCACGGGGTCTCCCGCTCGGTTGTGCGCCACCATCCACATGGGTTTGGTCGGCGTGTTCATCGCATTTCTACTGGGTTGGCGCATCTTGGCGGCGCACTGTGCTTTCGCCGGCGTCGTTATCGCAGGCTTCACCGTCTGGGGCGTGCAGACCGAAGATGTGGGCGTTTTCGATCTCTACATCTACTTCGCCCCTGCGCTGTCTTCGGTTGTGGTCCTTCCGCTGGTGATCCAAGCGATCCTCGAGACCGCTCGACGATCGATACGCGCGACCGCCGTCCACGCGCGCCTCGACCCGCTGACCCGACTGCTCAATCGACGAGGCATGTACTCGGCTGTCGACGAGAGACTTGCCGAAACTCCCACGCCACCCCTGATCGGAGTGGCGGTGATCGACGTCGACCGGTTCAAACTGCTCAACGACCGTGGTGGACACAGCCTGGGCGACGCGGCCCTACGGTCGGTCGCCGACCGGCTCAGGACGGCGATCGGACCGACGGACGTGGCCGCACGCCTCGGTGGGGACGAGTTCGTCGCAGTCGTCTTCCCCGCGGATCGCGACGAACTCGACACTTTCGTCTCGGGCTGCTCGGTGTTGAGGTCGTTCGACCTCGATGGCATCGGCATCAGTACGAGTATCGGAATCGCCTGGACGCCGACCACCGATCGCCGGCTTCGTCTCGACGAACTACTGCACCGAGCCGATGCCGCCATGTACGACGCGAAAGAACGCGGGGGAGAAGTGTCGGTCGTCGATTTCGCCTAGTCGACGTACTCTCCCGAGCGCGTCTACCGCGTCGCCCCCAGCTGAGCCTTTCCCAGAATTCCCGACGGGCGTTGCCGCACACGGCCGTCCACGATGTCGACGACTCCGCCTGCCCACTCGGGATCGGTGTCGGCGGCAGCCTGGGGATCGGCGTGGGCATCGGTGCCCTCCTCGGCGGTCACGGTGATCGAACGCTCCAGGGCCTCCCGGACGCTCATCAGTGACGTACCGGGCTCGGCGAACACCTCCGTTGCCGCGTTCCCACGGCGCACCACCATGTCGTGGGTGAGGCTGTCCACCAACGAGATCACCGTGCCCGGAGGCATGGCGGTGATGGTGGCGACGGCACGCCCCACCAGGCCGGTCGGCAACAGCGGAACCGGAATCTGTACGCGACGCAGACCGGCAACGCTGCCGTACGCCTTCAGCAACTCCGGGTAGCTCATCGTCTCGGTTCCGCCGATGTCGAACGTTCCCGGGCGTGCGGTGTCACCGAGGGCACGGGCGATGATGGCGACCACATCGACGACGGCGATGGGCTGCACCTGTCTGCGCATCCAGGTCGGGATGGGTGTGAGGGGCAGACGCTCGGTCATCCGTCGCACCAGCTCGAAGGAGGTCGATCCCGAACCGAGAATGATCGCCGCCCGCAGCACGGTGGCGTCGACGGAACTGTCGAGGAACGTCTCCTCGACCTGGAGGCGAGAACGCAGATGATCGGACAACGGGGTGCCGTCGTCGGGGATGAGGCCGGAGAGGTAGACGATGCGGCGCAGGCCGTTGCGCTCCGCGGCGGCGGCCATGGACTGCGCGGCGTGGCGATCCTTCTCGACGAAATCGCCCTCGTCCATCGAGTGCACCAGATAGACGACGGCGTCCACATTCTCGGTCGCGGTGTCGAAGGTCTCGTGATCGTCGAGGTCGAAGTGCACCGCGGTGACGTGAGCGCCCCACGCGAAGCGCGACTTCTTGCTCGGATCGCGCATGGCAGCGTGCACGTCGTGCCCCTGCTCGAGGAGCACGGGGATCAGCCGAGACCCGATGTATCCGGTTGCGCCGGTGACCAGCACTCGCATGAGATTCTCGTTTCTGTAGACAGAGGCCATACCCCGTCGGAGCAGTCTCACTCCCCGGCGTCGGAGGCAGATGACACACTGTGCGGGTGAGTGCGCGCATCAGGAACAACGTTCGGGTCGTCGGGGCTGCCGACGGCCCCGTGGTGATGCTCGCTCACGGGTTCGGCTGCGACCAGACTCTGTGGCGTTCGGTGACCGATATTCTGGCTCCGGATTTCTCGGTCGTGCTCTTCGATCACGTCGGGTCCGGAGCGTCGGACCCCTCGGCGTGGGATGCCGACAAGTACGCGCCGTTGGATGCCTACGCCCGCGACATCGTCGACATCGTCGAGGAACTCGATCTTCGTGACGTGACGTTCGTCGGTCACTCGGTGGCGTCGATGATGGGTGTTCTCGCGGTCCAGGCGGCTCCCGAAAGATTCAGAAAGCTCTTTCTCCTGACGCCGTCCCCCCGGTACATCGACGACGGTGACTACCGCGGTGGGTTCAGCCGTGAGGACATCGACGAGTTGCTCGAGTCGTTGGACAGCAACTATCTCGGCTGGTCCGCATCGATGGCACCGATCGTGGTGAATGCGCCGGATCGACCGGATCTCGAGAACATGTGGACGGCGAGCTTCTGCCGAACCGATCCCGAGTGCGCACGGGTGTTCGCCCGCACCACCTTCCTGTCCGACAATCGCGCTGATCTGGCCGGGGTTGCCCTGCCCACGATGATCGTCGACTGTGCGCGGGATTCGCTGGCCCCGCCTCAGGTCGGCCGATACGTTCACGAACACATCGCCGGCAGCACTCTGCAGACCCTCGACGCCAGCGGGCACTGCCCGCACGTCACCGAACCCGAGCAGACCGCCGAGGCGATTGCGACCTTCGTGAGATCGTCGTGATCAACGAGCTCGACATCGAGGACCTGTACGAGAACGCGCCCTGCGGCTATCTGTCGGTTCTTCCGGACATGCGGATCGTGAGACTGAACTCGACGCTGGCGAACTGGCTCGGCTTCGACGTCGACGCCCTGATCGGGACCGACTTCACCCAACTTCTCACCGCCGGTGGCCGGATCCACTACGAGACCCATTTCGGTCCGATTCTGCGGATGTCCGGCCAGCTCGACGGCATTGCGATCGATTTCGTGACCTCCGATCGGCGTCGGCTGCCCGTGTTCATGACCGCGAACGTCAAGACCGACGAGACGGACACGCCGGTACTGATTCGCATCACCGCGCTCGACGCCAGGGACCGTCGCACCTACGAGCGCGAGTTGCTCGAGTCCCGAACGCGAGCGGAGCTGCTGGCGAAGACACTGCAGCGGTCGCTGCTGCCGCCAGCGCTGCTGCCGCCGTCGGGAATGACCGCTGCCGCGCACTATCACGCGGCATCGAGCGACGAGGTGGGTGGAGACTTCTACGATCTGTTCCCGCTGTCGGACGATCGCTGGGGATTCTTCCTCGGCGACGTGTGCGGCAAGGGTGCGTCGGCGGCAGCCGTGACGTCGTTGACGCGGTACACCCTGCGCGCGGCTGCGGTGTACGACCACGACCCGGTCGCGGTACTGCACAACCTGGACTCGGTTCTGCGGCAGGAGTTCCGCGAGAACAATGCGCAGTTCTGCACAGCAGTGTTCGGAGTGCTCAGCCGCTCGGCCGGAGGATTCGAGGTGTCGATGGCCAGTGGCGGTCATCCGCCTCCGCTGGTGATGCGCGCCGACGGCAGCGCGCAGTACGTCCACATGACGGGTGGGCAACTGGTCGGAATTCTGCGTCACGCGCGCTTCGTGCCTGCCACCGTGACGTTGAGCGCGGGCGACACCCTGATGCTCTACACCGACGGGCTCACCGAGGCCCGGGTGGGCACAGGTCGATACGACGACGAGGGCGCGCTGCTCGAGTTCGCGAGCGCACACGCCCCGGCGACGCCCGCGATGATCGTCGAGGATCTACGGGTCCTGCTGAACAGCTTCGGCACCGGCTTGGCCGACGACGCAGCCGTGATGGCGCTTGGAGTGTCGTCAGTCGAGAGCGGCGAGGGCTGACGCCAGATCGGCGTGCAGTGCGAACTCCTGATCGAGGCCCATCAGTTTGATCGGGCGGCTGGTTGTCGGCCCGTCGGCGACGACCGAGAAGACAAGGGTGTCCCCGTGATCCTTCTGCGTCGACGCCAGCACGGTCATGGCAGCCGAGGCCAGGAACGAGACCTTGCTCAGATCGACGATCAGTGCGGCAGGTGTGGTGGAAACCTGCGCGTCGATCGCGGTCGACAGCGCGGGGGCCGTGGTGACGTCGAGTTCACCGGCGACAGCGATGACGGCCGCGCGCCCGTCGTTGCTGGACTGAATGGAAAATCCGGCGGTGTTCGTATCGGCTGGCATGTGTACTCCTGAATCGTTACCCGCCGCGCTCGTCGACGGGGCATGCGGACCATTCAATCAGTAGGTCCTAGCTGAACGTGACCTGCGTTCCTCTGAGCGCGGGAGCGCCGACCGTCGTGGTCCAGGACGGCACTGCGTCGGGCGAGATCCCCGTGGCCCCGCCGTAGACGACGGCCAGAGTCTGCTGCTCGGTGACCGAGTTCGCGTACGACGCGGGCACGGGGGAGAACTGAGGAACCGGAAGTGACGGGATGTCCTGTTCGCCGGGGTTTCTCGACGGCACCTGGTACGAGCCGTCGTTGGGGGAGCCGCCCGGGTACTGCGGGAAGTATTCGCCGGTCGAGCGGTCGAGCGAGGAGTAGCAGGTCGGCCCGCGGTCCTGCTCGAACAGTCGCGGTTCGTCCTGGTTCGGTAGGTACCGACCCTTCGGGTTGACGAACGGCATCGAGACGTTGATGCCGGGGTACTCGTCGCCTTCGCCCAGCAGGATCTTCCCGCGCCTGGCACCCTCGGCGAACTGGCCGACGGTGCACCCGAGAGCCGGGGAGAACTCGGCGAACACCTCGAGTGCTTCGCGGGAATTGGCGGCCAGCCCGATGAGATCGGCAGAGTTGGCATCGAGGAAATCCGCGGTCGTGCTCGAGGCCGACGTGATCGAGGAGTACAGCGTTTCGAGGGCCGGCCGCTTCTCGACGACGGTGTTGCCGGTGGTCCGTAGGTTGTCCAACGCGTTGATCAACTCGGGAGCCGCATCGGAGTAGGTCTGCGAGAAGTCGGCGAGCCCGCGCAGGTCTTCCTGGATTGCGGGCAATTCGGTGTTGAGCCCGGCAAAGATGTTTTCGAGTCTGTCGATCGTGAGGCCGAGTTTCTCACCGCGACCGCTCAGACCCTGTGCGAGTGCGCCGAGGGTGTTCGACAGGTCCTCCGGCGGCACTGCCTGGAGCAGCGGCAACAGGCCGTCGAGCACCTGTCCGACCTCGATCGCGTTGCCGCTGCGATCCTGCTTCAACACCGTGCCCTCGGTGATCGGCGACCCGGGCCTACCGTCCGGCAGAACCAACGCGACGTACCGTTCGCCGAACAGTGTCTTCGGCAGCAGTCGCGCCGTGGCGTTCGACGGAATCATCTCGGCCATGTCCGGCTCGATGGCCAACTCCGAGGTGACGACGCCACCGGCCGTCGTCGCCGATCGCACTTCGCCGACGATCATTCCCCGAACCTTGACGTCGGCGTTGCTGGGAAGTGCGTTGCCGACGGAATCGGTCTCGAGGGATACCGTCACGACGTCCTTGAACGTCTTGTTGTACGAGGTGACGCTCCACCCGACGAACATGACGATGAGTACGACGAGACCGATTCCGAGGAGTCGGTTCTGGACCGGCGAGGGGGAGCCGGTCATGGATGAGTCGCAACGACGACAGCAGTCATGTCGCGAACCTTAGTGGTACACAACGTCACACTTACTACCGAAGATTGGTTTGTGAGATGGACCTAGCACTTCGGCAATAATGTGATGTGCGCCATACCGTGTCAGTCGGCAATCAGCCGGGGGGAATGGAACCAGCCGCCCTGCCCACCTTCACGCTGACGGCCGATGACGTATCGACCCGGAGCAATTCCGGTGGCTCCGTGTTCGGGGTGAATGAGGTACGCCGTCTGGGAGTTGGTCAGGATGCCCAGAGCAAGGCCCCGGACGTCGTGAACGGGACTCGCCCACGAGCACCATCCGCCGTCGGCGACCAGGCTGTGCGGGTTGCCGCCTGCGGCGCTGCGCAGTAGTTCGATTCCCGTCAGTGGCACGTCCTCGCGCCGGGTCTGTTCGGTGGGGACGACTATGCCGTCGAGCAGTGCGTACGGTACGACGATCAGATCGCCTTGAGCTTGCAGGCCGTCGATGACGGGCACGGATATCTCCTTGTCGAGATAGTCGAAAACGTCGAGACCGGTGAGGTCGGTCAGTGCGGACAGGGTGATGTTCGAGTTCATGTGTTTCACCTTGGGTGTGTTGAAAGGGGTGTGGTGTCGAGATGTGGTGTCAGGTTCTGCGGAGTAGTCGGCCGTAGTCGGCTCCGGCCAGACCGTAGGTCCAGCCCGCGGCGTCGACCGCGGACGAGAACGCGCCGGGGACGCGAAGCCCGTAGCGACGGCGTTCGCCGTCCCGTTCGCGAGAGCCGTTGACGGCGAGCAGTATTCGCCCCTCGTCGCCCCAGCCTGCGGGTGTGGCGAACAGTTGCAGGGTGCAACCGGGATTGCCCGGATCGTCGTCGGTGTCGACCAGTCGCAAACCGGCTCGGTCCAGATAGGTGTCCCAGCCCATTCGTTCGATGGCGCTGCGTCGGATCTCGACGTTGCGTTCGACGGTGATGCGCTCGACCGTCGGATCGTGGATCACCCACTTGGGAACCACGGTCCCGTTCAGGACGTGGACACCGCTGCCGTCGACGAACTCGACCGCTGGAGAGGACGAATTGTGCAGTCGCACTTCACCGTGCACCGGATCGGGAATCGGTTCGGTGTGCAGAGCCGTCGGCCGTTCGGACATCACTGCGATGTCGTCGAACGCCCACCACCATCCCGTCGATTCGACGAGGGCCGATTGAACGTCGAGAAGTTCGTTGTCCTCGCGCCCGAATGTCATGAGTCCGAAGGAGCGATAGATGTCGTAGTAAGCGACGCGATGGGCTTCCTGTTGGCCGTACCAGGTGATGCTGCCGAAGGGGTGCGGCGCGAGGGATCGGACGGCCGCGGCTGCGCCGTCGAAGAGGCTGGTGTGCAACGAGTTCCGCACGGTTCGGCGGATGATCGGATCGGGACTGATGCCGGCCCGGGCAGCGTCCTCCGGACTTCGGGTGGCGACGGTGACACGCGCTTCTCGATCGCCCCGCACATTCGGATTCTGGTGGAAATACCACCGCGGCCATTCGATTCTTCGTCGGTCGATTCGCTGGTCCATCCGGTGTCGGGAATCGGACAGAACGGTTGCGATCCGGGCTGCCACACTTGCATTCTTCGCCAATGTCCTGGCGTTGATCAATGCTGCTGCGGCTGCAGGAGAGGGCACCCAGGCGAACTTCGGTTCCTGGTATCCGGATCGCCGATACAGTTGTGCCACAGCTGATTCCGCGGCTGTTCTGTCGGAGGGGCCGGCCTTCAGGCCGTAGTCGAGCCATCGATCGCGCTGCGCGCAGACCGCACGAATGCTCTCGGCATAATCATCGGGATTGTCACTGAATGTGCCTCGACGGGGAAATGTCGACGGCATCGGCACGGCGCTCACGTGAGGGAGGCGGTGTCCGCCTTTCCGGTTGTCATGAAGAAAAGAGTGACACGAGAATGGGATGAGCGCAAGAGGGTCAGCCGCGCGAGCGGAGGATCAACTGGGCCGCACTGATGTCGTCGATGACGAGGTCGGTGATCAATCCGCCGCGCAGCGCGGCGGTGAGGGCGTCGAGTTTGGACGCTCCTGCGACGATGCAGACTCGGCGCGGTACCACCTTGAGTCGGTCCAGGCTCGGTCCACTCGATCTGTCGTTCAATGCAATTCGATCGTGGCTGCCGTCGGACCGCAGGAACACGGTGGCGATGTCTCCGACGACGCCGTCGCGTTGGAGTTCGGCTCTGTCCTCGCGTTCGAGGTAGCCGGCGCTGTAGACGTGACTCGGAACCGCGCCGCTCATGACGCCGATGCTGAACACGGCGAGGTTCATCCGATCCTGCAGTTCGAGTACTCGCTTGATGCTGCGTTCGCGCCACAGGTGTCTGCGGGTTTCGGGGTAGTCGAAGAATGCGGGCACCGGAAATCCCTGCGCCACAGCACCGTAGGCGTCGGCGAAGGTTCGGACGATGTCGGTGGCGTAGGAGACGCCGGTGGTGCGGGTGTTCGCTGCACCGTTGAGCTGCACGACGGTCGAGTTGTGGGTTCGTTTGGGTGCGAGCTTGCGACTGACGGCGCTGACGGTGGTTCCCCAGGCGACGCCCATCACCATGTCGGACTCGAAGAACGATGTCAGCAATCGGCCTGCGAAGGTGGCGACGCGATCGAGGCGCTGCAGTTCGTCGACGGTTTCCGACACGGGGACGACATGTGCACGAATGTCGTACAGATCGGCGAATGCGCGCTCGATTCGTGGTGCCTGGCCGAGGGGGGTGGAGATCTTGATTTCCACCAGTCCTGATGCCCGCGCGAACGTGATGAGTCGCGAGACTGTCGACCGAGATACGCCCAGCTCACGGCCGATCGCCGCCATCGTCATGTCCTGGAAGTAGTAGAGGCGCGCCGCCTGGGTGGCATGGCCGGTCCGCAGATCCGATTCGGGCGCACTGCGTTGGTCCGTCACCATCGCAGTATACGACCGCTTTGCACATATGTGCATCAGCTGTGCAACGCAGTGCAGGCCGTCTACCGTGGCAAACAGCACGCAATGTGGCGTGCATCACCAACTTTGCGGAGGCTACACAATGGCTCGTAAGGAACCGGAATGGGGACTGCCGGCGCACATGGCTGCCGAGTTCGCCGGAACCATGATTCTCATTCTGTTCGGCGTCGGCGTCGTCGCGCAGGTCGTTTCGGGGGGTGAATCGGGAAGTCTCGGAGACCACGACTCGATCGCCTGGGCATGGGGGCTGGGCGTGATGTTCGGCATCTACGTCGCGGGCCGTATCACCGGCGCACACCTCAACCCCGCGGTCACGATCACGTTCGCACTCTTCCGCGGATTCAGCTGGAAGATGGTTGCGCCCTACATCCTCGCGCAGACCGCAGGGGCCTTCGTGGCCGCGCTGCTGGTGCGCTGGAACTACAACGACATGATCAACGCAGTGGACCCCGGGCACACCACCGCCACCCAGACGATCTTCTCGACGCTTCCCGGAAACGGAACGTTGCCCGTCAGCGTGTCCTCGGCACTGATCGATCAGATCATCGGCACCGCGATCCTGCTGTTCCTCATTGTGGCCGTGACCGATTCGCTCGGCACCGCACCGATGGCCAACATGGCTCCACTGATCGTCGGCCTCATCGTCGTCGCCATCGGCTTCGCATGGGCCACCAACGCCGGATACGCGATCAACCCGGCCCGAGATTTCGGACCTCGCCTGGCGTCGTACATCACCGGTTACGGTGGAGCCTGGCGTGATCAATACGGCGGCCTGTACTTCTGGGTCCCGATCGTCGGACCTCTCGTAGGCGGACCGATAGGAGTGTTCCTGTACGACCTGCTCATCGGAAAGAACCTACGCAAACAAGAAGGTTCGACGCCCGAGCCGCCATCACGACTCCCAGCAGACACCCAGACCACAGGAGAGAAGCCATGACCGAGTTCGCAGGAAAGTACGTCGCCGCGATCGATCAGGGAACCACGTCTTCACGCTGCATGATCTTCGATCACGCGGGCACCGTCGTCGCGGTCGATCAGAAGGAACACCAGCAGATCTTTCCGCAGGCCGGTTGGGTCGAGCACGACGCGTCGGAGATCTGGGACAACGTGCGCGCCGTCGCGGCCGGTGCCATGGCCGCAGCGGATCTGACGCGTGAGGACATCGCCGCAGTCGGTATCACCAACCAGCGTGAGACTGCGCTGGTGTGGGATCGCAAGACGGGCAAGCCGATCTACAACGCCATCGTCTGGCAGGACACCCGTACCGATCGCATCGCCACCGCCCTCGGCGGCGGCGACGCCAACAAGTACACCGCCAAGACCGGCCTGCCCCTGGCCACCTACTTCTCCGGGCCGAAGATCAAGTGGATCCTCGACAACGTCGACGGTGCACGGGCCAAAGCCGAAGCGGGAGAGCTGTGTTTCGGCAACATGGACACCTGGGTGCTGTGGAACATGACCGGCGGGGTCGACGGCGGGTTGCACTACACCGATCCGACCAATGCCTCGCGCACCTTGCTGATGGACCTGGACACCCTGCAGTGGGACGAGAACATTTGCGCGGACATGGACATCCCGATGTCGATGATGCCCGAGATCCGCTCGAGCTCCGAGGTGTACGGCACCGGCCGTGAGCGCGGACCGTTCAGTGGAGTGCCGATCGCCGGCATCCTCGGCGATCAGCAGGCAGCGACCTTCGGGCAGGCCTGCCTGTCTCCCGGGGAAGCCAAGAACACCTACGGCACAGGCAATTTCGTGCTTCTCAACACCGGTACCGAAAAGGTCATGAGCAAGAACGGCTTGCTGACCACGGTCTGCTACAAGATCGGCGACCAGCCGACGGTGTACGCACTCGAAGGTTCCATCGCCGTGACGGGCTCGCTCGTGCAGTGGCTCCGCGACAACCTGGGCATGATCTCCTCGGCCGCGGACATCGAGACCGACGCACGGTCGGTGGACGACAACGGCGGCGCGTACTTCGTGCCCGCATTCTCCGGACTCTTCGCCCCGCACTGGCGCTCGGACGCCCGCGGTGCCATCGTGGGATTGACGCGGTTCGTCAACAAGGGGCATCTGGCCCGTGCCGTCCTCGAAGCCACCGCGTACCAGACGCGTGAGGTGATCGAGGCCATGAACGCCGACTCCGGTGTCGATCTCGAGGTACTCAAGGTCGACGGCGGCATGGTCGTCAACGAGCTGCTGATGCAGTTCCAGTCCGACATCCTGAATGTCGACGTGGTGCGTCCCGTCGTGGCCGAAACCACCGCTCTCGGAGCGGCGTACGCGGCAGGCCTCGCCGTCGGATACTGGGCGAGCGAGGACGACATTCGTCAGAACTGGGCCGAGGACAAGACATGGACTCCGTCCATGGACGAAGACCAGCGGGCGAAGCTCTACGCCGGCTGGAAGAAGGCAGTAACACGTACTCTCGATTGGGTTGATGAAGAATGAGTTCCACCACAACGGCTTTGAGTCCACAGTCGCGCGCAGATGCGCTGGCGAGGATGGAAGCCGAAGAGCTCGACATCCTGGTGATCGGCGGCGGCGTCGTCGGCGCGGGAACAGCGTTGGACGCAGTGACCCGCGGATTGAAGGTGGGCCTGCTCGAAGCGCGGGACTACGCGGCCGGCACGTCCAGTCGCTCGAGCAAGCTGTTCCACGGCGGTCTGCGCTACCTCGAGCAGTTCAACTTCGCGTTGGTGTTCGAGGCGCTGAAGGAGCGTTCGCTGGTACTGAACAAGCTGTGCCCGCACCTCGCTCGCCCGGTGCCGTTCATCTATCCGCTCGAGAAGGTGATCGACCGTCCGTACGTCGGTCTCGGCATCGGCGTGTACGACGTCATGGGTGCCGGACGCGGTGTCCCGAGTCATCACAAGCATCTCGGCAAGAAGAAGACGCTCGAGTCCTTCCCGTCCGGTAAGCGTTCGGCGATCCGCGGTGCGGTGAAGTTCTACGAGGGTCAGGTCGACGACGCGCGGCACACGATGATGCTTGCTCGTACCGCGGCTGCCTACGGTGCGTTGTGCGCCAACAGCACTCGCGTCACGGGGTTCCTGCGGGAGGACGACAAGGTCGTCGGCGTCGTGGCGAGCGACCTCGAGACGGGCCGGTCCTTCGAGGTCCGGGCCAAGCAGGTCATCAACGCCGCGGGTGTCTGGACCGACGAGGTGCAGCAGATGGTCGGTGGGCGTGGACAATTCCAGGTCCGCGCCTCCAAGGGCGTGCACCTGGTGGTGCCGCGCAATCGCATCAACAGTGCCACCGGCATCATCACGCGTACCGAGAAGAGTCTGCTGTTCGTCATTCCCTGGGGCAGTCACTGGATCATCGGTACCACCGATACCGACTGGAAGCTCGACCTGGCTCATCCGGCCGCGAGCCAGAGCGACATCGACTACATCCTGGGCCACGTGAACAAGTTGCTCGCCGATCCGCTGGATCGCACGGACGTCGTCGGCGTGTACGCGGGATTGCGTCCGTTGCTGTTCGGCGAATCCGATTCCACCAGCACTCTTTCGCGCGAGCATGCGGTGTCCAGCCCGGTACGCGGACTGACCGTCATCGCCGGTGGCAAGTACACCACCTACCGCGTGATGGCCAAGGATGCAGTCGATTCCGCGGTGCACGGGCTCGAGCGGACGGTACCGAAGTGCGTCACCGAGGACATTCCTCTCGTCGGTGCCGACGGTTACCTCGGTGCGTTCAACTCCCGCGCGCTGACGGCCGAACGCACCGGGATGCGCGTCTCACGCGTCGAGCATCTGCTCGGTCGGTACGGCACTCTGATGGGTGAGTTGTTGGATCTCATCGACGCCGATCCCGAGCTCGGTAAGCCTCTCGAGAATGCACCGGAGTACCTGAAGGCCGAGGCCGTCTATGCCGCGAGTCATGAAGGCGCGCGGCACCTCGAGGATATTCTGACGCGTCGTACGCGCATCTCCATCGAGGTTCCCGATCGCGGGGAGGCAGCGGCCGAGGAAGTGGCGCATCTCGTCGCACCGATCCTCGGGTGGGACGCTCAGCACGTCGCCGAGGAGATCGAGCACTACCGGCTTCGTGTTCTCGCAGAACGGGATTCGCAGGAGCAGCCCGATGACGACACTGCCGATGCAGCACGGCTCGGGGCACCGGACGTGCGCGCCGGGGTGAGCTGAACCGAGTAATGGCGGCGGTCCTCGTGAAGAGGGCCGCCGCCATCGCTTGTCGGTACCGGGTCAGCCCTGCAGCAACGTGAACGAATGCTCTCGGATCAGGATGGACGGGCCGCCGGCCTCGTAGGCCTGGTCCGGGTCACTCGAGGTCGACTGAGTCCACGTGCCCTTCGGCAGGGTGAATTCCACGGTCCCGGGTGAGGCGTTGACCATCCACGCGAACGACGCATCTCCCTCGCCTGCGCGCATCAACACCAGGATGCTGTGCGCATTACCGTCCGACCAATCCTCGTCGGACAGCTTCTCGCCGTCGGCGCGGTAGAAGTCGACGGTGTCCGGGCCGGCTCCCTCTTCCTCGGAATCGCTGTCGTGGCGGAACCAGGTGGGACGCAGGGCCGGGTGCTCGGTGCGGAGCGCGATGAGATGGGTGGTGAAGTCGATGAGGTCCTGATCGGCTGTGCTCCAGTCGAACCAGGAGACCTCGTTGTCCTGGCAGTAGGCGTTGTTGTTGCCGTTCTGCGTTCGGCCGAGCTCGTCGCCGCCGAGGATCATCGGAACTCCGGCCGAGAGCAGCAGCGTGGCCAGGTGGTTACGTTGCTGGCGGGCCCGCAGCGCGTTGACGCCCTCGTCGTCGGTCGGGCCCTCGGCTCCGCAGCCCCACGAGCGGTTGTCGGACTCGCCGTCCTGGCTGTCCTCGCCGTTCTCCTCGTTGTGCTTGTCGTCGTAGGAATTCAAGTCGGCCAACGTGAAACCGTCGTGTGCGGTGATGAAGTTGACGCTGGCCAACGTGGGTCGACGGGTGCTCTCGTAGACGTCAGGGCTGCCGGTGACGCGCTGAGCCAGTGCGGGAAGCGCACCGCCCTCGCCGCGCCAGAAGTCACGGACGTCGTCGCGGAACTTACCGTTCCACTCCGACCAGCGGGCCGGGAATCCGCCCACCTGATAGCCCTGGGTGTCCCATGGTTCGGCGATGAGCTTGACCGGGGCCAGCGTCGGGTCCTGATGCACCAGGCTCAGGAATGCGCTGTGCACGTCCAGATCCGAGTCCTGACGGGTCAATGTGCTCGCGAGGTCGAACCGGAAGCCGTCGACGTGCATTTCCGTCACCCAGTACCGCAGTGAGTCCAGGATCAGCGCCAGGGCTGCGGGATGGCCGACGTTGAGACTGTTGCCGGTACCCGTAGTGTCGTAGTACGCGCTCCGGTCGTCGTCGACCAGTCGGTAGTGCGAGCCGTTGTCGATTCCCTTGAGCGAGAGCGTCGGTCCGAGATGGTTGCCCTCGGCGGTGTGGTTGTAGACGACGTCGAGAATGACCTCGATGCCGTTCTCGTGCATGGCCTTGACCAATGCCTTGAACTCGTCCACCTGGCCGCCGGTGTCCCCGCTGCTGCTGTATTCGTTGTGCGGCGCGAAGAAGCCGATGGAGTTGTATCCCCAGTAGTTCCGCCGCCCTTCCTCGAGCAGATGCGAATCCTGGACGAACTGGTGGATCGGCAGCAACTCCACCGCGGTGACGCCGATGCGCTTGAGATGTGCGATCGCGGCGGGGTGCGCCAGGCCGGCGTACGTTCCTCGAATATCCTCGGGTACATCGGGATTGGTGGCGGTGAATCCCTTCACATGCACCTCGTAGACGACCGTCTTGTCCAAGGGCGTGCGCGGTGACTCGTCGCCGGACCAATCGAAATTCGACTGCACCGCAACGGAATACGGCATGTGAGGCCCCGAGTCCTCGTCGTTGCGGGTCTCCGGCTCGGCATGCAGATGCGAGAAGACCGACTCGTTCCAATCGACCTGACCGGTGATGGCGGTTGCATACGGGTCGAGGAGCAACTTCGCCGAGTTGTGCCGCAGCCCCGACGCGGGATCCCACGGGCCGTCGACGCGCAGTCCGTAGCGGGCACCCGGCGTGACATCGGGAACCAGATCGTGGAAGACGTGGCCGGTGAGCTGCGTCAAAGGCGTTGTACTGCGCTCTGTTCCGTCGTCGTTCAGCACGACCACGGACACCGAATCCGCTGTTTCGGAGTAGACGGCAAGGTTGGCACCGTCGGTGGACAGTTGCGAGACACCCAGGGGATACGGGAGGCTTGATGAGGAGGGCATGCTGGCCGCTGTACCCCCAGGAAGGGCGAGCGAAACGCCTGCATACCGGCCGTTCGGCTACTATCGATGCCGAGATTGCGCCCGTAGAATGTCCGCGGAACGCAGGTTACGAAGGACGAGGCGATGAATTCCCCACAACCCGACGGCAGTTCGGCCCAGCTGGACGAGCTGTTTCCGGGTGACAACGCCACCGACGCGCGTTTTCGCAAGCTGGATTGGACGGCGACCGATCTCGGACCGGTGGAGAGCTGGCCGCAGGAGTTGGTGACGGCCGTACGAACCGTCATGCCGTCGACGATCCCGATGCTGATCTGGTGGGGTCCGCAGCTGGTGCAGATCTTCAACCACACGTACACCGATTTCCTCGGGGCTAAGTTCCCGGACGCTGCGGGTCAGCGAGCCAGTGACTGTTGGTCCGAAATGTGGGACTACGTCGGCGGATTGTGCACGCAGGTGATCGATGACCGGAAGCCGGTTCACGGTGTTCGGCAGATGTTCCTGATGAATCGTCACGGCTACCCCGAGGAGACGTACTGGACCTTCTCGTACAGCCCGATCTTCGGAGCGGGCCGCACGGTACTCGGCGTGTTCGTCGCGACGACCGAGGTGACCATGCAGGTGCTCGGCGAACGCCGGATGCGTGCGCTGCTCGCCCTGGGGTCGCTGACCGGTGACGACATCGGCGGTCCCGTGGGGATCTGCCGACGTGCCGTCGAGGCATTGGGCAACGAGGCACGTGAGTTCCCCCTCGTGGCGGCCTACCTGCGCCGCGGCTTGGCCGACGACGGAGAACTCGACCACATCGCGACGTCGGGTGCGGTCGGATGCGAAGCCGCAACCTGGGACCTCGCACACGTCGTCGACGTCTCGGACGGACGGCTGATCCATTCGACCGTCGACGTCGACGGGGCCGTCACGAGCGCTGTGGTCGTTCCGTTGGCCCTGGCAGGATCGGTTCGGCCCGTCGGAGCCCTGCTGATCGGAGTCGACGAATACCTCGCTCAGGACGACTCCGTCGAGTCCTTCCTCGTTGCGGTGGCCGAGCGAGTGTCGACCGCACTGACCGCCTCGCACGCCTTCGAGATGGAGAGACGACGCGTTGCGGCACTGGCGGAGGCCGACGAAGCCAAGACGCGTCTGCTCGAGAACGTCGGACACGAGTTCCGCACTCCCTTGACCTTGCTCACTGGTCCGCTGGATGCGGTACGGGGGAGTGTGGCGTCGACGCTGACGGAGTCCGACCGAGAGTCCCTCGATGTCGTTCACCGTGCGTCGATGCGACTGCGCAGGCTCGTCGACGATCTGTTGGACGTGGTCAGCGCGGATGCCGGTCAACTCGTCGCGCATCCCGAGCCGACCGACCTCGCCGCGGTGACGCGCGATTGCGTGTCCATGTTCGCGTCGGTCGCCTCGGATCGAGGACTCGAGCTCGTCTCCGACGCAGGGGAGGACGTGGTCGTCCTGATCGACTGCGAGATGTGGTCGAAGATCGTGTTCAATCTTGTCGCGAACGCCGTGAAGTACACCCAGTCCGGTCGGATCTCCGTACGACTGAGGGGCGACACCGACACCGTTCGCCTCGTCGTGGCCGATACCGGGCTCGGCATCCCCGCCGACGATCTGCCGCGCATCTTCGAGCGGTTTCACCGCGTCGAACGATCCGGCGCTCACAGTATCGAAGGCTCCGGCATCGGGCTGGCCCTCGTATCGGACCTTCTCACCGCCCTCGGCGGGCGTATCGACGTCGACAGCGAGGTGGGCCGCGGCAGTGTCTTCACCGTTGTGGTGCCGCGCCTACCGGTGGAGGCCGCCGCAGCCGTCGACCGGCCCGCAGCCGCTGCCGATTCGGTGTCGGCGATCTTCGCCTCGTACGACTCGGCGACGGTGACCGCCGACCGAGCGGACATCCTGCTCGTCGAAGACAACGTCGATTTGCGCAACTATCTCGTGCGCCTGCTGATCGCCGAGGGCTGGTCCGTCACGACCGCGGGCGACATCGAGACCGCACTCGACAGCGCCCGATCGACTAAGCCGGGGCTCGTACTGTCCGATGTGATGCTTCCCGGTCACAGCGGTCTGGAACTGGTGGACGAGATCCGCCGCGACGACGACCTGCAGCGGGTGCCGGTGATCCTGCTGACCGCCCGAGCGGGAACCGACTTCGTGCTCGACGGCCTCGGGCGCGGTGCCGAGGACTACATCGTCAAACCGTTCCACGACCGCGAGCTGGTGGCCCGCGTTCGAGTGCACCTCGAACTGTCCCGCATGCGCGAGCAGTTGCTCGAAGAAAGCGACAACCAGGCCGCGACACTGCGCAGTGCCCTCGACACCCGTGCGGCCATCGGCCGTGCCGTCGGAATCCTGATGTCGGTGTACCGCATCGACGCCGACGCGGCCTTCGCGCAACTGACCGAACTGTCGCAGAACTCGAACCGCAAAACTCGCGACCTGGCAACCATGATCGCCGACGACTTCACCGCTGGGCTCGGCCGCGAAGGTCAGTGATTGCGGCGGTAGTTCTCGCGTTCCCGTTCGAGTTCGGCCGTCTTCTTCTCGCTCTTCAGGTCTGCCGGTAGCCCGTGGATCTCGAGGCGTCGGGCGCGGTTCTGGTCCATGTACGCCGCCGTGTAGAACAGCGCGAGCAGCAGGCTGAGCAGCACCATCGAGGCGCGTAGCCAGATCGCTCCTGGGAAGAGGACGAAGAATCCGATGAAGATCGGTAGGAACGGAATCATCGACCGCAGGATGTGACGCGGCGTTGCTCCCGGCCCGACGAGATCGCGTCGAACCCAGTCCTGCATGGAATCGGGGAGTTTGCGGCCGAGGACGGCGTAGCCCAGCCATTGGCCGAAGCGGGGACGGGTGCGGGTCGGGCGAGTGTTCACGACAGTGCTCCTGCTGCGATGGCCGCGTCGTTGACGCGGGTGAGGACGCGTCGCAGTTCGTCGAGCTCGCCGAGTGACGCGCCGAGCTTCGCCACGACGGCGGGTGGGATCTTCTCGGCCTTCTTGCGGAGCGCGGCCCCGGCCGGAGTGAGCGCGACGAGCAGAACGCGCTCGTCCTCGGCGCTTCGATTACGGGTGAGCAACCCCATCGACTCCAGACGCTTGAGAAGCGGCGAGAGGGTGGGCGAGTCGAGTTGCAGTGCCGATCCGATGGCTTTGACCGACATCGGCGACTCGCCCCACAACGCCAGCATCACCAGATACTGCGGATGCGTCAGTCCCATCGGCTCGAGCAGTGGCCGATACACCGACAGCACGGCACGGTTGGCGACGGCGAGCGCAAAGCAGACCTGGCGATCGAGCGCGAGTGGATCTTCGGTGGTCGTCACGCCGTCGAGGCTACCAGAAATACTTAGTGCACTAACAATTAGTGGACGACTTGATATCCAAACTGAGAACTCGATGCCCGAAAGATGTTGCGAAAAGGGGCAAATGCTCGTGCGGTGATGTGTTGTCAGAGTCCCGGTCGGTCCGAATCGAATGAGTTCTCGTTCGGCATTTCATCCGGTCGGTTGCTGTGCAATGCTCCATGCACTTCGCCATTTCTTTGTGACAAATCCCGCCCTGTGACAAATCTCGAGAGGATCGCCATGCGTCGTCGACGCATCTTCACCCCGTTCGTCGTCGCCGCAATGCTGTCCGTGTCCTCGGTCGGCGTCGCGACGGCCGATCCCGTCGAGCCTGTGGCTCGGATCGTCGACACATCGATCGCGTCCGACACCCTACGAACTCTGAGCGTGGAATCGCCCGCGATGGGGGCCGTCGTCGAGGTCCAGGTGCTCACTCCGGCAGTGACGACCGGATCCCGGCCGACGCTGTACATGCTCAGCGGTATCGGCGAAGAGGACCCCGACAACAGCATGTGGCTCCGCAAGGGCGGAGCGGCCGAATTCTTCGCCGACAAGAACGTCAACGTCGTGCTGCCTCTGGCCGGCCCCGGCAGCTTCTACACCGACTGGCAGCGCGACGACCCGAAGCTGGGTCGATACCAGTGGGAGACGTTCCTGACCAAGGAGCTGCCGCCGCTGATCGACGCGGCCGTGGACGGCAACGGACGCAACGCGATCGCCGGACTGTCGATGGGCGCGCAGTCGGCCATGATGCTGGCTGCACGTAACCCGGATGTCTACTCCGGGGTGGCGTCGTACAGCGGTTGTTTCGCCTCCTCGGAGCCCATGGGGCAGGCGAGTATCCGCGCGATCGTCGGAGCATTCGGCGGAAACGCCGACAACATGTGGGGTGGCCCGCTCGATCCCGCCTGGACACAACATGATTCGGTGGTCAACGCCGAAAGTCTGCGCGGCACCGACGTGTACGTGTCGGTGGGAACGGGAGCGCCAGGGCCGCACGAGAGCTTCGACAGCGCGTCGGCACTCGACGTGGTGGTGGTCGGTGGTCTCATTGAGGTGGGCGCGAACTACTGCACCCATCGACTTGCGGATCGACTCGGCCAGTTGAACATCCCCGCCACGTTCGACTTCACCGAGACCGGAACCCACTCGTGGCCGTACTGGGTGGAGCAACTGCCCAAGAGCTGGCCCACGCTGGCGGGATCGCTCGGGATCTGAGCTCACCCGCGGTTGGTGTCGCGAAAGTCCTTGGGAGTGCAGCCGAAGCGGGCCCGGAAGGCACGGCTGAAGTGGGCCGGGTCGGTGAATCCCCAGGACGCCGCCAGGGCTCCGATGGTCGTGCGGGAATTCTGGGGTTCGCACAGAGCGCGTTTGACGCCGTCGAGTCGCTGCATCCAGATCCACTCGCTCGCGGTACAGGGCTCACCGGCGAACGCTCGATGCACCGTACTCAGCGACAAGTGCAGGGACGCAGCCACTTCTGTCACGGTGAGGTCCGGATCCCGCAGCCGCGCGGTCATCGCACGTTTGATCTCACCGAGTCTCTCGGAGGCCGCATACGGCGCCGGCTTCTCGACCCCGGTGAGTCCGACCAGGCCGGCGACCAGGATGTACTCGACGCTCTGCGACACGGCCTCGGCCGAGGCAGTACTCATGTCGGCGTCGTCCATGATCGACGAGATCATGCTGACGAGCAGTTTCCCTGCTCCGTGTCGTCCGGACACCGCCCGCGCGGTCAACGAGCCCGTATCCCGGACGAGCGTCCTCAGCGTCGCTCCGGGGAGCATCAGGACGTACTGGGAAAACGGGTCGTCGAAGCGAAGACTGTACGGCCGGGTGGTGTCGTAGAGCGCGAAGTCTCCCGGTTGCAGGACCGCAGTTCGGTCGTCCTGGACGACGAACCCGGTCCCCGACGTCTGGACACTGACCAGGAAGTAGTCGTCACTGGTTCGGGAGATACCTGCAGGCGTTCGCAGCACGCTCTGAGCTGTCGCCGACACTCGCGACAACCCGAGAGTCGCAAGTCCGGTGGACTCGATATGCCCGGTGATGGCCGACGCGTTCTCGGGAATCGTGCACTCGAGATCGACGTACGTCCGACTCACCGCAGCGGTCCAGAAATCGACGCTGTCGGCCAGGTCGACGGAGTCGGTGCGCAGCGGATCGGCCATGTCAGGTACCTCCCGTCTCGTCACAGAGTAGAACGCTCCGCAGCGGTACGCAGCAGACCCGTGCGGTCGTGGCAGCCGAAGTACTCGAAGTACTGCTCGTCCGCCGCTGCCACGGTGACCTCGTGATAGAGCCTCAGCGACGCCGCGGGCCCCATCGTCGACAGATACTTCAGGGCAGCACCGAAGATCGCCACGTGCGTCGGATGCGACTCGGCCCACGCTTCGAGGTCGCGCAGACTGCGCCACCAACTCATCCCGAACGATTTGTCGGTATCGGTGCCGTCGTCGGTCACGACGGTCATGTACCGGTTGGCGAAGCAGCCGATGGACAGTCCGTCGTCGCGGAGAAAGTCCATGCCGGCCCGCAACACCGGTTCGACGTCCCGCAGGTACATCTCTCGTTCGGATCCGGCCGTATCGGCCCAATCCTGCCCGGATCGGATGAGGCAGAGGTTCTCCTGCGGCACAATTGTGACTCTGTCGCCGTCGCGTACGACCTGAGGCTCCCCGCCGGGAGCAAGCGAGTCGCTCTGCGACAACGGGATTCGATCCCGTACCCCACCCCAGTAGGCATGCTCTTCGATGGTTCCACTGAGTGAATCCGTCAGAGTGGCAACACCTTCCATGCGGCCGGTGGAGGAGAAGAGCGTCTCGTAGCGGTCGACGGTCGGTCTGATGATTTCGACGAAGCGGCCTCTGACGCTCGTCCAGTGCCGACCGACGGAGTCGAACCAGCGATCGAACACTGCGACGTCGTCCCAGTAGCCGATGAACACCGTCGTGTCGATACCCTCCTCGTCGGTGTAGCGCGCCCGGTCCCTTCGGGGAGGGCCCTCGTCACCCCACGGGGAGGCGTCGGGCAGGCCTTGTATTCCGAAGTAGCCCATCACTACTCGCTCGGTGGATACCGGAAAGCGCGCGACGTACGACGGAAAGGGCGGCTGGTAGCCCTCGGGTGTTCGACGCGGACACGACCGTGGAACGACGAGATGATCGGGGATCGCGGATTCGAGTTCAGACACGGGCCGCGTCCTCGTCGCGAGCGAGCTGTTCGGTGATCTCCAGACGTACCTCGGCGGCGACGTCCTCGGTGAAGTCGTACCGCGCGTTCGCGACAGGCTGCGCACCCGACACGACGCGGTCGCCGGGAGTCTTGTCGAGCCACAGTCTCGTCACGTCCGGACGCGAATAGTGGCCGGCCGGGTCGGCGGCCGCCTTGGCGATCGAAATGAGGCTGGTGTCGATATCGGCGTAGACGATGCCTTCGGCGTCCGGTGCGAGTGGCTCGTGCATCAGTTGGCCGTCGGGCGCGAAGATGCGGGCATGACCGCCGCCTGCGGTGAGCATCGCGCGCTTGGCGTCATCGGTGCACATGATGTCGATCATCTCGGGGGAGACGGTCGCGCAGGGGCTGATGACGAAGCAGCCGCCTTCGACGGCGTAGATGCGGCTGGCAGCGGTGTTGACCTCGGGCCCGAGGGCGTAGGCCGCGCCGGTGTAGAGCGAGAAGCTGGGCCAGGCTCCGATGTGCACCTGCTCGTTCTGGGCGTACATCGCGTACTTCGACAACGGTTGCAGGTGCTCCCAGCAGCACAGTGCGCCGACGCGTCCGAGGTCGGTGTCGTATACCGACAGGTCGGAGCCGTCACCTTCGCCGTACACGGTGCGTTCGACATGCGTCGGCTTGAGCTTGCGGCGCATCGCGACGGTCTTGCCCTCGGCGTCGATGATCCACTGGGCGATGTAGAGACTGGCCTTGTATCGCTCGCTCAGGCCCATCACGACCATGATGTGATTGTCCTTGGCGGCCTGCGTAATTCGAGCTGCTTGGGGTGTTCCGTACTCCAGTGAGTTGTCGAAGTAGCGCTGCGTGAACTGAAAACCCCATGCCGGTGCGTCGAGCCAGATGTACCAGGGATAGCCGGGCAGGTAGGTCTCGGGAAACGCGATGAGCTCGGCTCCGGCGCGGGACGCGTCCTCGATCAGGCCGATGGCCTTGTCGATCGACGCGTCGAGATCGAGAAATACCGGCGCGGCCTGGACTGCTGCGGCGCGAAACTGGTGGTGTGTCATTGCGGGCCTTTCGTGTGGGAGGGCACCAGTTTTGCCTGCTGAGAGGCCGATGGATGGCCTCGATGTGTCGGAATAATTGACTCTCCGTCGCATGCCAGGGCGGCGAAACACGGCGGTAACCGGGGCCCGGTGTGTCGACACATGTTCGTCATCCCGGCCCGTTGGCTCGGGGCTGAGGACGGTGCGCATCTGCCGCACAATGTGTGCGCGATCACACAAGACCTTCTCGCCTGTCCGGGCGCAGTCTGGACCGGACACGCCACAGGTGCCGCTATCGGCGCCCGAGAAGGAGCCAACAAACATGACTGCAGTCCAGGAATCGGCCGCACCGACGTTGCCGACCGGCACCGCCACCGAGCTCTACATCTCGGGGCAGTGGCGCGGTGCATCCGACGGAGGCACCTTCACCGATATCAACCCCACCACGGAACAGCCTCTGGCCGAGGTTGCTGCGGCCACCGCGTCGGACGTCGATGCCGCGGTGCGTGCGGCCCGCGCACAACTGGGTGGAGAGTGGGGCGCGACCCCCGGTGCGACTCGGGGGAAGCTGCTCAACCGGATCGCCGACCTCATCGAGCGGGACGGGGATCTGCTGGCGCGGCTCGAGGCTCTCGATGTCGGCAAGCCGGTGGGCCAACCGGCCATGCTCGACATCCCCAATGCCGCAGCCACGTTCCGACACTTCGCCGGCTGGGCCGACAAGATCACCGGCAGCTCCATCCCCACCGCGGGATACTTCGGGCAGCCGACGCACTCGTACACCGTCCGTGAGCCGGTGGGCGTCATCGGGATGATCGTTCCCTGGAACACCCCGCTGATGATCGCCGGATGGAAGCTCGCGCCCGCTCTGGCCGCCGGAAACACCGTGGTCGTCAAGCCGCCGGAGGATGCGCCACTGTCCATCCTGCATCTGGCTCGTCTGATCGACGAGGCGGGCGTACCTGCCGGAGTGGTCAATGTCGTTCCAGGATTGGGTGAAGTGACCGGAGACGCGTTGGTCGGGCATCCGGACGTCGACAAGATCAGCTTCACCGGCAGTCCTCGGGTCGGCAAGCTCATCGCCAACAAGGCTGCCGATACGTTCAAGCGGACCACGCTCGAACTCGGCGGAAAGTCCCCGCAGATCATTCTCGAGGACGCGGATCTCGAGGCGGCGATCAACGGAACCGCGATGGGACTGTTCTTCAACCAGGGCCAGGTGTGTGCTGCCGGAACCCGAGTGCTCGTGCATCGCTCGCTGTACTCGCAGGTGGTGGATGGTTTGGCCGCTGCGGCGTCGGCTCAGGTGTTGGGTGATCCGTTCGATCCGTCGACGACGATGGGCGCACTGGTCAATGCCACCCAACGCGACAGTGTCCTCGGGTACATCCAGGCCGGACGCGACGGCGGAGCGCGGGTGGCGGCGGGCGGCGGGCGGCCCGACGGCGCAGGGTATTTCGTCGAGCCGACGATCTTCGCCGACGCGGACAACAACATGAAGATCGCGCAGGAGGAGATCTTCGGGCCCGTCGGAACGGTGATTCCGTTCGACACCGCCGACGAGGCCATCGCCATCGCCAACGGCACGGTGTACGGGCTGGCCGCCTCGATCTGGACCCGCGACGTGTCGAGGGCGCACACGCTGGCCGCGCAGGTTCGTTCCGGTGCGGTGTGGGTGAATGGTTGGGCGGCAATCGATCCCGCGCTCCCCTGGGGTGGCATGAAATCCAGTGGCACGGGCCGTGAACTCGGGTGGGCGGGCATCGAGGCCAACACCGAGGAGAAAGTTGTCACGATAGTTCTGTAGAGCTGACGCAGGTGAGCGGAAACTCGACCCCTGCTACGAGGTTCCGCTCACCTGGGGTAACGCGCTGTTTACCGAAGAACACGCGATTCGTAACGAGCAGGTCGCAAGATTTAGTTCAACGGGCGTAGAAGCAACGTCCGAACGGATCGGAAGGCGATGATGACGATGCCCGAACCCTAGGTCCGAGCAGGGAGCCGCTACCGTAGGGCTGTGCCGAAGCTCGTGGATCACGACGAACGCCGCCGCGCGATCACCGCGGCAACCTGGCGTTTGATCGCTGCCAAGGGGATCGATGCCGCGAACATGCGGGACATTGCGACCGAGGCGGGATACACGAACGGTGCGCTGAGCCACTACTTCGCGGGCAAGGACGAGATACTTCGCACCGCGTTCGAGCACG
Organism: Rhodococcus sp. 14-2483-1-2; assembly: GCF_002259405.1. Lineage (GTDB taxonomy): Bacteria > Actinomycetota > Actinomycetes > Mycobacteriales > Mycobacteriaceae > Rhodococcoides. The sequence continues at coordinate 46,724 of NZ_NPFW01000013.1, forward strand.
TCTTCGAGGCAACGAACCGCCGCATCGACGAAGCGCTCGGCGATGCAACGGGATTCGATGCCCTCCGCATCTTCTGTCGAGAAGTGATGCCGACGACCGACGAGACTCTACTCGAGGCGAGAATTGCAGTCTCGTTGTGGCAGCGCGCGATGTACGACGAGCACATGGACGACACCAACCGTCGATCCCTGGTCTCGTGGCGGGCGCGGATGGCGGAGTTTCTCGAGCAGGCTCGCGAGGAAGGTGACGCAGGCGACTTCGACGTCGATCTCGCCGTCGAAACGTTGCTCAACATGATGATGGGCATGCAGATTCTCGGCGTGCTCACCCCCGACGACACCACTGCCGAGCGGCAGTTCGAGATGCTCGACCGGTTCATAGCTCAGCTGTAGCCACCCTGCGGGCGGACGACTCGTGTTCTCTCGCATGTCTTCGTTATTCAACGTATGTAGAACCAACACTCGACCTCGAGGATGACTCATGCCAACCCTTACGCCCCACGCAATCGACCACGCGTTGTCGTTGCCCACCGAAGACGAGATCGCACAGGTTCGAGGCATCGTCGACGCCGCTGGATTCGTCACTGCCGCAACCCGGTTCGTCTACGTCGGACTGGACGAACCGGACAAGGCCGAGCTGTATGTCGCGGAACCGACCACCCGACGCACCTTCCGGGTGCTGTTGCACGACATTTCGACACCCGACGCCGTCGACCTTCTCGTGTCCCTCGACGAGCCTCAGGTGATCGGCTCCACCCGGCTCGACGCGATCCGTGATGGCCAGATGCCGGTGCTCGACGAGGAATTCGAGCTCGTCGAGAGTGTGCTCTCCACCGACCCGGACTGGCTTGCCGCACTGGCCGCGCGCGGACTGGACGTAGCCGACGTTCGAGTGGCTCCCCTGTCGGCAGGCGTATTCGACTACCCGGGCGAGCATGGTCGACGCATACTGCGCGGCTTGGCTTTTCGGCAGGATTACCCCGCCGATCACGCGTGGGCGCATCCCATCGACGGACTGGTCGCCTTCGTGGACGTGATGAATCGGACGGTGGACAAGGTTGTCGACCTGGGTGTGGTTCCCATCCCGGAGGAGTCGGGCAACTTCGACGATCTTTCTGTCACCGGCCCGCTGCGCAGCACGCAGAAGCCCATCGAGATCACCCAACCCGATGGTCCGAGCTTCACGGTTCGGGGCAATCGCGTCGACTGGGAGAAGTGGTCCTTCCGAGTCGGCTTCGATGTGCGAGAAGGTTTGGTACTGCACCAGATCGGGTTCGAGGACGCCGGTACCGTCCGGCCGATCGTCCACCGCGCTTCGATCGCCGAAATGGTTGTGCCCTACGGTGATCCATCGCCGGTGCGGTCGTGGCAGAACTACTTCGACACCGGTGAGTACCTGGTGGGACGGTATGCGAACTCCCTCGAACTCGGCTGCGACTGCGTCGGGGACATCACGTATTTCGATGCTGTGATCGCGGACGAATTCGGCAATCCGAAGACGCTGACCAATGCCGTGTGCATGCACGAGGAGGACTTCGGGGTGCTGTGGAAGCACACCGATCTGTGGTCGGGTTCGCACGAGACCCGCCGCCAGCGCCGACTCGTGATCTCCTTCTTCACCACCATCGGCAACTACGACTACGGCTTCTTCTGGTACCTGTACCTCGACGGCACCATCGAATTCGAGGTCAAGGCAACCGGAATCGTCTTCACCTCCGGGCATCCCGGTGGTGACTACCCCTACGCAACAGAGATCGCCCCTGGACTCGGAGCGCCGTGTCACCAGCACCTGTTCAGCGCGCGACTCGACATGATGGTCGACGGTATCGGCAACTCCGTCGAGGAGATCGAGACCCGCCGAGTGCCGATGGGGCCGGACAACCTGCACGGCAACGCCTTTGCCCTGCAACACACACCGCTCGCGACCGAATCCGAGGCCCAACGCGTCGCCGACGGCACGGTCGGCCGCGTCTGGCACGTCACCAATCCCACCTCGCTGAGCCGGCTCGGAAAGCCCGTCGGATACACGCTGCACCCCGAGGGTCAGCCGCTGCTGCTGGCCGATGACAACTCGTCGATTGCGCGACGGGCCACGTTCGCCACCAAGCATCTGTGGGTGACGCAGTTCGACCGGAGCGAACGTTATGCCGCAGGCGATTTCGTCAATCAGCACCACGGTGGAGCCGGTCTGCCCGAGTTCGTGCGAGCAGACCGTAGCCTCATCGACGAGGACATCGTGCTGTGGCACACGTTCGGGCTCACGCACTTCCCGAGGCCGGAGGACTGGCCGATCATGCCGGTGGACTACACCGGCTTCAAACTGAAGCCTGCAGGATTCTTCGATCGCAACCCCACCCTCGATGTGCCGAGAACGACCTCTGCGCACTGTGCCGTCTCGAGCTGCGCGGGCGGTGAGCAGAGTGTCTGATAGCCAATCGAATTCGACGGCCGGTGCGCTACGCGGTTCCATCGGCGTCGTCGGGATCGTATTCCTGGTCATCGCCGCTGCAGCGCCGCTGACCGCCATCGGTGGGGCCCTGCCGGTCATGATCGCGACAGGCAACGGAGCAGGTGCTCCGCTCGCCTACATCGTCGCGGCGATCGTCCTGCTGATCTTCAGCGTCGGCTACGCGGCCATGAGCCGTCACATGGTGGACACCGGTGCGTTCTACGCCTACGTGGAGAAGGGGCTCGGGAGAACCATGGGCCTCGGCGCTGCGGGTCTGGCGCTGCTGACGTACACCGCCATTCAAGCGGGCATCTACGGCCTTGCTGCATCGACCGTCGACAGCCTGGTCGTGAAGTACGGCGGACCCGACCTGCCGTGGTGGTTGTGGGCGCTCGGTCTCGTCGCGATCGTGGCGCTGCTCGGCTACCGCAGCATCGATCTCGGTGCCAAGGTGCTCGGGGTCCTGCTGGTGCTGGAGATCGGCATCATCGTGATCCTGTCGATCGCGGTGTTCGCCAAGGGCGGTGCCGCCGGCATCGACGTCGAATCCTTCACGCCCTCGGCCTTCTTCAGCGGATCCCCGGGAATCGCCCTGATGTTCGCGATCGCGTCGTTCGTCGGCTTCGAGGCCACCGCTATTTACGGCGAGGAGGCACGTAACCCCACTCGGACCGTTCCGATCGCGACCTACGCCGCCGTCGTCACCATCGGATTGGTGTACGCGGTGTCGAGTTGGGCTGTGGTACTCGCCTTCGGCAGTGCGTCCGTAGCGCAGGCCGCTGCCGACGACACGGCGGGATTGACCTTTGCCGCTGCCGCCCAGTACTTGGGTCCGATGTCGGCGGACATCATGGAAATCATGTTGGTGACCAGTCTCTTCGCCGCGCTGCTCGCGTTCCACAACGCGATCGGACGGTACGTATTCGCACTGGCTCGCAAGGGCGTTGCCCCGTCGATTTTGGCTCGCACGCACTCTCGGCACGGCTCCCCGCACATGGGGTCGCTGTTCCAGACCGCCTCGGCAGCAGTGGTTCTCGTGGTCTTCGCGGCAGCAGGCGCAGATCCGGTGCTGGAACTGTTCACCTGGATGTCCGGACTGGCCACCGTGAGCATCCTGGCTCTGATGATCCTCACGGGCGGCGCGATCATCGCGTTCTTCCGTCGATCGACCGTGGATAGACGCACCTGGCACACCGTCGTCGCCCCGGCACTCGGAACCCTGGGATTGGTGGCGATTCTGAGTCTCGTGCTGGACAATTTCACGCTGCTGATCGGTGGTTCGGGAGTGCTCGCTGCCCTTCTGTTGATCGTCGTCGTGGCATTCTTCGTGGGAGGAACAGTGACGGCACGAGCGACTCGGAGTCGAACTCTCGAGACGACGGAGGTCTGACACCGATGGTCATGACGGTGCTGATGGCGCTCGGTGCAGTGGGTGCTGTTCTCCCGCTGCTCGGACGTGGCAAGCACACGGGGCGGGTGCGGTGGGCTCACCTGTGCATGGGCACCGTCATGGCAGCCATGGTGGCCTTCGGTACCGACCCATCCATGGCGCTGATATCGATACTCGCTCTAGTTGCGGCTGCCGTACACGTCACCGCGGACCGGCCGAGCAGAACCCGCTCGATTCCATGCGCGGTGGACCTGACTTGCATGGCCGTGCTGCTGATGATGCTGCCGCCCATGCACTCCCACGCGGAATCGCAGGCGACGACGCGGCACCGGCACGGAGTCGAGGCCGATCCGAGGATCATCGCCGCGCTGCTCCTGGTGGGGTGGATGGCCGTGACGATCCATTTGCTGCGCACGAACCCGCCTGGACTGCGAGTGACCGCTGGTTCCGCACTGATGATCCTGGGAATGGCACCGATGGCCTTCTGACCCAGCTTGCTCATGGTGGTGCGCATCTGACCCACAATGTGTGCGCGCAGTGACATGTTTGTGCTCGCGGATTCGACCACTGTTGTGTCGACGGTCACAACAGAAGGAGGTAGCGCATGTCGACGGATTACATCGTAGTGGGAGCAGGATCAGCAGGAAGCGTCCTCGCCAGGAGGCTTCTCGACGCAGGACACACCGTGCACGTGATCGAGGCCGGTCCCGTGGACACCGACCCGGCGATTCACTCCCCGCAGGGCTGGCCGACGCTGTTGGGCGGCTCGCAGGACTGGGGACTGTTCACCACCCCGCAGAGACACGCCAACGATCGGCGTATCTTCTGGCCGCGCGGACGCGTACTCGGCGGCAGCTCGTCCCTCAACGGAATGATCTACGTGCGAGGGCATTCCAGCGACTACGACGGGTGGGCGTCGGTCACCGGTGATGCCGGGTGGGCCTGGGAGAGCGTGCTGCCTCTGTTCAAGCGTTCGGAGTCGCACGAGCTCGGTGCCAACGAGTTCCACGGCGGCGACGGGCCACTGCCGGTGTCCATCATGGGTACCCCGCATCCGCTGGCGGCGGCCTTCGTCGACGCGGCAGTCGAACACGGCCACAAGCTGATCGACGACTTCAACGCCGACGAGATGGTGGGTGCCGGCTACAACCACACCACCACCCGTGACGGCGAACGAATGAGCGCGTGGAAGAGCTTCGTCGGACCGGTGCTGAACAATCCCGATCTGACCGTCACCACCGGGGCGCTCGTGCACAAGGTGGTGCTCGAGAACGGCCGAGCTATGGGAATCGAGTTCAGCCGCGGCGATACCGAACCGCAGCGTGCGTTCGCCGACCACGAGGTGATCCTGTGTGGCGGCACACTGGGCTCTCCGAAGGCATTGCTGCTCAGTGGAATCGGGCCAACAGCGCACCTCGCAGCACTCGGAATCGACACGGTCGTCGACCTGCCGGGCGTCGGCGAGAACCTGCACGACCATTTGTTGCTGAGCAACATCTACGAGTCACTCGAGCCGCTCGCCGCCGGCACCAACAACCTGCTCGAAGCGCAGTTGTATGCCCGCAGTACCGGATGGGCAGGCGCTGCACCGGATCTGCAGCCTCTGTTCATGCACATTCCGTACCCCGCCGACGGATATCCGGTGCCCGAGAACGGATACACCATTGCACCCGGCATCGTCGCTCCCCGCTCGCGGGGGACTCTGCGGTTGGCGTCCTCGGACCCCAGCGAACTGCCACTGGCGGATCCGAACATCCTGGCCGATCCGTACGACCTGGAGGCCATGGTCGACGCGGTCGAGATCTGCCGCGAGATCGGTGCCTCCGACGCGTTCGCGCCGTGGCGCAAGGCCGAGGTGGTCCCTGGACCGAGCGCGCGCACCCGCGACGACCTACGGGCCTACGTCCGACAGACCGCCGGTACGTACCACCACCAGGTCGGCACCTGCAAGATGGGAGCCGAGTCGGACGTCGATGCCGTTGTCGGAGCAGACCTTCGGGTCCGCGGTGTCGAGGGGCTACGGGTCGCGGACGCGTCGATCATGCCCACGGTGCCGTCGGGCAACACCAACGCGCCATCCATCATGGTGGGAGAGAGGGCCTCGGATCTGATCCTGGGAAGCTAGGGGACCGGACAGGCTTGTTGCACCCGCGAAACGTGGAGGTGACGTCACCGAAGTGCAGTGACGTCACCATGGATGGTGCATGCCTCGTGCGGAGGTCATCGGTATTCGAGCGGAGTCGACATGGTCGTGCACGATTTGTCCACCCACCGTCGAAGCGATCGATTCGAGGTGTGGCGGGAGGTGATCTGCCGTGAGTTCACTCCGCTCACACCCGAGACCGAGTCGATCGTCGACGGCGGTTTCGATGCCCGCGTCGAATTGAGGCCACTCGGGTCGACCAATCGCGCCGTGCTCGAGTCCGTAGGGCAACGCATCGCGCACGGAGAGAAGGAAGTAGCGCACACCGGTGAGGGCGTCTACTTCGTGAACGTCCAATTGGCCGGTACCTGTCGGGTTCGCACGGAATCTGCAGGTGCCGTCAATGTCGTGCCCGGTCAATTCACCGTTGTGGACACCACTCGTCCGTACTGGTTCGACTACGAGGGTCCCTGGCGCGTCATGTCCTACCAGGTCCCGCACAGCTGCCTGGCGCAGTCGGGCCTACCGCAGGCACCGACGATCGGACGTCCGTTGGATACGTGTGCGGGTACCGGCCTGGCACTGACGTCGATAATGAAAGCTCTGTGGGAGCTCGCCCCGGATGAGTCGACGTCGTCAGGCTTACATCTCGAGCGCGCTTTCTATGCCACTGTTGCGGCAGTTCTCGGTGAAACGTGGGGGACTGCCGCAGACTCGTCGAGCGCGATCACAGCGGCGGCGACCGAATACATCCGCACGCATCTGGGTGACCCAGAGTTGTCCGTTTCGGTTGTCGCGCGCGCGTTGTCGGTGTCGCCGCGGACCGTCCACTACGCCTTTTCCAAGGGAGCGTCGTTTGCCACGGTGTTGCGTGAGCACCGACTGGCTGCGATCGCCGCTGTGCTGAGAGACCCGAACAACTCGGCCGGTATCTCGCGGATTGCGATTCGCCACGGCATGGTCGATGCGAGCTCGTTCAGTAGGGCCTTCCGACAGCAGTACTCGATGTCTGCACGCGACTATCGGGCACAGGCGCGCCGCTCGGCGTGAGGACCCGGGGACGTTGCGCACACAGCACAGAGTCTTGCGCTGCACAGCAAGACCATCGGAGTGCTCCGGCGGTGAAATGGGAGTCTGCAACTCGCCGACTGGAAGAGGACGCCCCATGCCCATCAGTTTCGATCTCACCGACCAGCAGGAAGCACTGAAGAAGGGCGCGCGTCAGTTCGCCGACACCTATCTCCACGACCTGTCCGCACAGGTGCGATCCACGCCGGACCCACTCGAACGCGCTCTGTTGGCCCGACCGGTATTCGAGAAAGCGGTGGAAGCGGGATTTCTGAAAGGCTTGATTCCGATTCCGTTCGGTGGACTCGCCTCGAGCGGTGTGGACGCAGCGCTGTTCGTCGAAGAATTCGCCGCTGCCAGTCCAGATTTCACGATCAGTCTGGCGGGTCCCCTGATAGCTCTGGCTCCGGTGTACGAGGCCGGGACCCCGGAGCAGATCGCCCGTTTCGTCGCGCCGTTCCTGGTCGATTCCGGCAGCCCGGTGGCTGCCATGGCGTACAGCGAACCCGGTGGCAGTGCCAATTTCGATGCGCCGCCACCTGCCGAAGGGACCCGGACAACCGCAATTCTCGACGGCGATCACTGGGTTCTCGACGGCGAGAAGGTCTGGGCGTCACATCTGGGAGGGTGGGACGGATCGGGACCCGACATCATGACGGTCGTGTGTCGGACTCCCGGTGGCGTCTCGATCATCGTCGTCGAGCGCGAACAGCTCGCGACCGGTTTCTCGGTGGAAGAGGTGTACGACCTACCCGGCCTCAAGGGGTGCCTGACCTCGCGCGTCAGATTCGACAACGTCCGCGTCCCGAAGTCCAACCTGATCGGGGAGGAAGGGCAGGGAGTGCAACTGACTCGCAACGCATTCTTGGCGAGCGGCGCATCGATCGGAACGTTCTCCGTCGCCGCCATGCGCCAAGCCTTCGCTGCGGCATTTGCGTTTGCCACGTCGGAGAAGAGGGGCGGGCCGGTGCCGATCATCGACCATCAAGCGGTCGCCGACGTGCTCACCGACGCGAAAGGCAAGATCGAAGCGGTTCGACTGCTGTCGTGGCGCGCGCTCGACGCAGTGATGTCACAACATCCGAGCGCACTCGAAATGGCTCTGCACGCCAAGATCTTCGGATCCGAGACCGCGGTCGCGGTCATCAACGACCTGGTCAAGATCGTCGGCGTCGAGGCGTACAACCCGAGCTTCCCGATACTGCGGTATCTGGCGGACGCCACTGCGTACCCGATCATCGAGGGCAGTAATACCGGTGTACGTCGCCGGCAGATGCACGACGTGATGCGAACTGTTGGATGGGACCCACTCGCTGCGTCCGGGATGGCGTGAGGGCTCCCGCTCACCCGGCGCGATACGCGCGCGGCGACATGCCGTAGGTCTCCTTGAACAGTTTCGAGAAGTTGGAGGAATCGATCAAACCGTGACGCGCGCAGATGGTTCCGATACTGTCTGCGGCGAAACGGGGGTCGCGGAGATCACGGTGGCACCGATCGAGTCTCCTGGATCTTATCCAGCCCGCCACCGTGCGACCGTCGGCCTCGAAGAGCTTCTGCAGGTACCGTACCGAGATGTGCAGTCGCGCAGCGAGAGTGGCGGTGGAGAGCGTCGGATCGTCGAGATGTGACTCGACGAGGCTCTTGGCCTCGAGCAGCAGCGTGGAACCCGGTGCGTAGTCGGGTGCAGCATCGTCGAGGGCGGCGCACAGCAGATCGAGTACCGCGTTCTCGAGCATCGGTGCCGTCGGCAGTGTTCCGTCGACGGTGGTGCGGCGCAGCCCGTGCAGGAACGGCGACACCAGCGCGCCCACACCGTGATCGCCGTCGATTCGACGGGCGGCGACGGTCGTCAACTCGCGAGAGGCCAGGTGCAGTGCCTCGCGTGGGAACATCACCACGAACATCGCGAAGTCCCCGGCGAAATGCAGATCGTACGGCGCGCTGGTGTCGTACACCGCGAAGTCACCCGGATGCAGTACGGCCTCGCGATCGTTCTGCACGATCGTCCCGGATCCGCTCAGCTGAAGGCCGACCTTGATCAAGCCGGGATCGGCACGCTTGATGGTGGCACGAGTGCGCCGGACATCGACCTCACGGCCCGCAACCTCACTCAGTTGCAGCGATCCCAGAGTCGACGACACCAGAGTGCCCTCGAACGACGACGGCCCGGTGGACACAGCGTCGAGAGGCACGAACGCCGTGGAGACGTTCTCGCGCCAGTGCTCGAAATCCTGTGCCACCGGGCTCATGTCATACGGCCGGGCGGTTGTCGATCAGCCTGCGGGCCTTGCCGATGGACCGTTCGAGGGCGGCCGGTGCCACGACGTCGACTCCGACGCTGACGCCGATGCGATCCTTGACGAGCTTCTTCAGCGTTGCCGCCGCCATCGGATGCGTGTCGAGCGCGGCGTCGGGGCGGGCCTCGACGAGGACGGTCAGGGTGTCCATGCGTCCGGCGCGTTCGAGCACGCACTGGAACTGCGGAGCGAGGGCGGGAACGGTGAGAATCAGCTCCTCGATCTGAGTCGGGAAGAGATTGACGCCACGCAGAATGATCATGTCGTCGGTGCGGCCGGTGACCTTCTGCATCCGACGCATCGTGCGAGCCGTACCTGGCAGCAGTCGCGTCAGATCGCGGGTGCGGTACCGGATGATCGGCATCGCCTCCTTGGACAAGGACGTGAACACCAATTCACCCTCCTCGCCGTCGGGCAGAACCTCGCCGGTCACCGGGTCGATGACCTCCGGGTAGAAATGATCCTCCCAGATGTGGAGTCCGTCCTTGGTTTCGACGCATTCCATCGCGACGCCCGGGCCCATCACCTCGGACAGGCCGTAGATGTCGACGGCGTCCATGTCGAGAGTCTTCTCGATCTCCTTGCGCATCTCCTCGGTCCAGGGTTCCGCGCCGAAGACGCCGGTCTTCAGCGAGGTCTTGGCCGGGTCGATGCCCTTCTTGACCATCGCGTCCACGATCGTGAGCATGTAGGACGGCGTCACCATGATGGCGTCGGGCTCGAAGTCCTCGATCAGCTGGATCTGACGATCGGTCATGCCACCGGACATCGGAATGACGGTGCAGCCCAGTCGTTCTGCACCGTAGTGTGCGCCGAGACCGCCGGTGAAGAGGCCGTAGCCGTAGGCGACGTGCACCTTGTCCGACGGCTTGACGCCACCGGCCCGGAGACTGCGGGCGATCAGGTCGGCCCAGTTGCTGATGTCGTTCGCGGTGTAGCCGACGACCGTGGCTTTGCCGGTTGTTCCCGAGGACGCGTGGATGCGCGAAACCTTGTCCTGCGGCACCGCGAACATCCCGAATGGGTAGTTCTCGCGTAGATCCTTCTTGGCGGTGAAGGGGAACTTCGCGAGATCCGACAGATCCTTCAGATCGGTCGGGTGCACACCGGCGTCGTCGAAGGCCTTCTTGTAATGAGCAACGTTGTCGTACGCATGCTGCAGCGACCACTGCAGGCGCTCCAGCTGAAGGGTGGATATCCGGTCCCGAGAGGCGAACTCGATGTCGGGGGTGTCGGTGGGGGTGGACAGCACACTGGTCATGAGGGTTCTCTCGGTCTCAGGCGTCGAAGTCGACGGTCACGGTGTCGCTGACGGGGAAGGTCTGGCAGGTGAGCACGAAGCCGGCGTCGACTTCGTTGTCCTCGAGCGCGTAGTTGCGGCGCATGTCGACGTCGCCGAAGGTGACCTTCGCGCGGCAGGTGCCACACACGCCGCCCTTGCACGCGAAGGGGAGATCGGAGCGCAGCTGCTCGGCCGAATCGAGGATCGACTCGTCCTGAGGCAGTGCACCTTTCACTTCACGTCCGTCGAGGATGATCGTGACCTCACTGCTGGGCCCGGTGATGCCGGGCTCGCGGTGCTTTTCCTGCGGCGGGGGCACGTCGTCGACATAGAACAGCTCGGCGTGGATGCTGGTCTTCGCCACACCGAGGTCTCCGAGGACCTGTTGGGCATCGGTGACCATCCCGAACGGGCCACACAACCAGAAATGATCGATATCCGGTGTGGCGACGACGGTGTCGAGTATCTCGCGCAGTCGTCCGGCGTCGAGTCTTCCGCTGAACAGTTCGACCTCGCGCGGCTCCCTGGACAGGACGTGAATGACGTCGAACCGGCTGCCGTACTGGTCCTTCAGGTCCGCGATCTCCTCGGCGAACATCACCGTTCGCGTCCGCCGATTACCGTACAGCAGAACCACTTCGGCGTCGGGGTTGGTCAGGACCGAGGCTGCAATCGACAGCATCGGGGTGATGCCCGAGCCGGCCGCGATGAGAACGTGCCTGCCGGCCGTAGCCGGATCCGCGTGGAAATTGCCGGTGGGGCCCTGGACGTCGATACGGTCGCCGGCCTTGACCTCGTGGACGAGCCACGAGGAGAACAGGCCGTCGGAGACCTCACGGACGCCGACGCGGGGACGCGCGCCGGCCGGGGCGCAGATCGAATAAGAGCGACGGTGCTCGATACCGTGGACGGTCCGGCTGAGCATCAGCGACTGACCCGGCTTGAAATCGAACTCCGCACGCAGCTCATCGGGCACATCGAACGTGACGGCGACGGCGTCGTCGCAGAGCGATTCGACGTCGGCGACGGTCAACGTGTGGAAGGGCTTGTTGCGCAGGTTCTTCAGTTCCGGCTCGGCGGCGACGGTCATCAGATTTCCTTCACGTGGTCGAAGGGTTCGAGGCAGTCGTCGCACCGGTACTGGGCTTTGCACAGCGTTGCGCCGAATTCGGATGTGAGGCGGGTGTTTGCGGAACCGCACCGAGGGCAGTCGATTCGGCGCGGCTTCACGGTCAGGGTCAACGGAACCGGGCCGGAGGTACGAGCAGGAGCCGGTCCCGGTGTGGAGTAACCGGTCTCGCGAAGTTTGCGCAGGCCCTCCTCGGAGATCCAGTCGGTGCTCCATGCGGGGGAGAGGCTGGTGACGATCTCGACATCCGCGTAGCCGTGATCCTGGAGCTTGTGGGCGATGTCGTCGCGCATCGTCGCCATCGCGGGGCAGCCGGAGTACGTCGGGGTGATGGTGACGAGCACACTTCCGTTCTCGCGTACTTCGACGTCGCGCAGGACGCCGAGATCGTCGAGAGTGAGCAGTGGCATCTCGGGATCCATGACGGTCGCGGCGATCTCGCGTGCGGTTGTCTTGAGTGTGGTTTTCTCGAGTGTGGTCACCAGACCCCCTCCGGATGCGCTCTCGCCACGACCTGCATCTCGGCGATCAGCGGCCCGAACGCCTCGGTGTGGATTCCGCGCCGGCCCCCGCGGCCACCGATGGTGCCCACGGACTTGCCCTCGGGGGCGTCCAGCTCTGCGGCGTGAAGTACCTGCGCCAGAACGGAATCGAACTCCTCGCGCACGTCACGGGGATCGACGGCGACACCGACCCCAGCCAGCGCGATTTCCTCGTCCGTCGGGACGAACAGTTCGGAGACGTACGGCCAGATTCGCGTCACGGCCTCGCGGACACGTCGCTTCGATTCATCGGTTCCGCAACCCAGGGTGACGACCCAGCGAGCCGCGTAATCACGGTGGTAGGTCAGCTCTTTGACGCCCTTGCTCGCAACCGCGGCGAGAACGGGATCCCGGGATTCCTGCAGGCGAGTGAAGACGGCGAGCCGCCACGTCGAGAACACCAGCAGGCGAACCTGGGATTTCGCGAAGTCTCCATTGTCGAGCTCGGTGAGTCGCACGTTTCGGAAGTCGGCGTCGTCGCGGAAGAACGCGAGAGCATCTTCCGACGGTGCGGGCGAGGTGTCCGAGATGAACGGCACGACCGTCGGGTCGGCTTTGGCGGCGCGGGCCAGCAGTAGCCGGGCCTGGCCGAGGAGATCGAGGCCGACGTTGGCCAGTGCCACTTCTTCTTCGAGTTCCGGTGCGCGGGTGCTCCACTCGGCGAGGCGTTGGGAGCTGATCAGCGCATCGTCGCCGAGCATGAGGCAGTACGCGGCAAGAGCTTTCAGGTCGACGTCGTCGGGAACGGTGGTGTCGACTCCGGCGAGCGGGTCGTCGAAGCTCGTCCCGAATGCCCACTGCCCGTGCGAATCCTCGTCGACGAGGCCCTCGTAGGCGCTGTCGTGATCAGTCATGAGTGCTTGTCCTCTTGAAGTGTGGGTCTCACATGTGGGGAACGTTGTCGGGGATCTCGTAGAACGTCGGGTGGCGGTACACCTTGTCGCCACTCGGAGCGAAGAACGGATCCTTCTCCGACGGCGACGACGCGACGATCGAGTTGGACGGAACCACCCAGATGCTGACGCCTTCGTTGCGTCGGGTGTAGACGTCGCGAGCATGCCGCAGCGCCATGTGGTCGTCGGCGGCGTGCAGCGATCCGACATGCACGTGGTTCAGGCCGCGCTTGCCGCGCAGGAACACCTCGTACAGCGGCCAATCTGCCTTGACGGCTTCTCTTTTCGGCTCGACCGGAACACCCTCGGTGGGCACCGCTCCGTGGCCGCCCTCGGCGGTGAATTCGGTCATGATGCTGCGTTCCTTTCGGCGAATGCGGTTGCGGCCTCACGGACCCAGGCTCCGCCGTCGTGAGCTGCGCGCCGGTTCGCGATGCGCTCGACGTTGGAGGCACCGTTGCCCTTGATCACCTGCATGAACTCGGACCAGTCGGGCTCGCCGAAATCGTGCGACTTGCGCTCCTCGTTCCACTTCAGGTCCGGGTCGGGGAACGTGACTCCGAGAGCCTTCGCCTGCGGGATGGACATGTCGACGAAGCGTTGGCGCAGTTCGTCGTTGGTGTGGCGCTTGATGCCCCACTTCATCGACTGCTCGGTGTTGGGGGACTCGTCGTCCGGCGGGCCGAACATCATCAGAGCCGGCCACCACCAGCGGTTGACCGATTCCTGAACCATGGCGCGCTGTTCGTCGGTGCCGCGCATCATCGTGGCGAGCAGTTCGTAGCCCTGGCGCTGGTGGAAGGATTCTTCCTTGCAGACCCGGATCATCGCGCGTGCGTACGGACCGAAGCTGCTGCGGCACAGGGGAACCTGGTTGCAGATCGCCGCACCGTCGACCAGCCAGCCGATGGTGCCCACGTCGGCGTACGTCAGGGTGGGGTAGTTGAAGATCGAGGAGTACTTCTGCTTGCCCTCGATGAGCTTGACCGTCAGGTCGGCGCGGTCCGCTCCGAGCGTTTCCGCGGCGGAGTAGAGGTAGAGACCGTGACCGGCCTCGTCCTGCACCTTGGCCATCAGGATCGCCTTGCGGCGCAGCGACGGCGCACGGGTGAGCCAGTTGCCCTCCGGCTGCATTCCGATGATCTCGGAGTGCGCGTGCTGAGCGATCTGGCGAATGAGCGACTTGCGGTAGCCGTCGGGCATCCAGTCACGAGGCTCGACGCGCTGCTCGTGGGCGATGGTCTCGTCGAACCCGTCCTGCAGCGTCTCGGCGGACAGGGTGTTTGACGTGGTCATAAGTCCTACTTTCATTACCGAATGATCGGTTGGTAACCAGTATGCCTCGAGTGCAGCTCCGCGCACAAGAGCGGCTTCGCCGCAGGTGCGCGGAACCTCGTAGCAGGGGACGAGTTTCTGTTCACATGCCGACGAAGGAGGCTCTTTTTTTCGCCAGAAACGCATCCACCGCTGCCTTGTGGTCCTGAGTCTGTCCCAGAACCGTTTGTGCCTGTGCCTCGCGGTCCAAGGCATCGGACAGTCCGGATCGAGCGATCAGCGACTTGACCTGCCGGTAGGCCTGGGTGGGGCCGGCGGCAAGGGAGGTCGCCAGCGTGCGCGCGGTCTCGAGTACGTCCCCGTCCTCGACGACGCGATGCACCAAACCCCAGTCGAGGGCCTGCGCGGCGGTGACCCTGTCGCCGAGCAGCATCAGACCCGCGGCCCGGCTCGATCCCAGTGCCTCGACCAACGTGTAGCTCAATCCCGAGTCGCTGGCCAAGCCGATGCCGGTGAATGCCGTCGCGAACGACGACTTGGTGCCGGCCACTCGGATGTCACCGGCCAGTGCGATCCCGAGGCCTGCGCCGACGCATGCGCCTGGGATCGCGACGACAATCGGAACCTCGAGCGCAGCGAGCCCTCGGATCACCGGGTTGTAGTGCTCGCCGACGGTGTCCATCGCCGTGGCCGGATCGGCTTCGAGCGCGGTGACGTGCTCGCCGAGATCCTGGCCGACGCAGAAGTTCTTGCCCTCGGCGGTGATGAGCACGGCGCGCACCTCGGGTGCAGCGGCACTCTGAACGGCCTCCGCCAACGCGACCTTCGTCGCGACGTCGAGGGCGTTGTGCGCCTCGGGGCGAGCGAGGGTGATGGTCGCCAAGCCGTCGGCGACGTCGAACCGTACCGTCATGCGTTCGTCCAATCGTGAAAGCCGCGACCGGACTTGCGTCCGATGTCGCCGCGAGCAACCATGTCTCGCAACAACTGCGGGGGAGTGAACCTGTCGCCGAGGGTCGACGCCAGGTGTTCTGCGATGGCGAGTCGAACGTCCAACCCGACGAGGTCGGTCGAACGCAACGGACCCATCGGGTGCTTGTAGCCGAGTTCCATGGCGCGATCGATGGATTCGGCGTCGGCGACGCCTTCCTCCAACATGCGAATGGCCTCGAGCCCCAGGCACACGCCGAGCCGTGACGTCGCAAAGCCGGGGGAGTCGTTGACGAGCACCTCGGTCTTGCCCAGGAGCGACACCCACTGCTGTACTCGCTGCACCACGTCGGCGGAGGTAGCGGGAGCGCGCACGATCTCGACGAGAGTCGACGCCGGAACCGGGTTGAAGAAGTGCATCCCGATGAAGCGACTCGGATCACTGAGTGCTGCACCGAGTTCGGCGATGGAGATCGAGCTCGTGTTCGACGCGATGACCGTGTTGTCGGATGCGACTTTGTCTATCAGAGCCAACACCTCGACCTTGAGCGACGGGATCTCGGGCACCGCTTCGACAATCAGGTCGAGGTCGGCCGGGAGTTCCGCGGGCCCGGCGACGGTGGAGACCCGGGCGAGAATCGCAGCGGGATCCTCGCTGAGTTTGCCGCGCTCGTGCGCCCGGTCGAGTCCGGTCGAGACTCGGCCGAGGGCTGCTTGTTGGTCGGCGGCTTCGGCGATGACGACGGTGGAACCGAGGGCCGCGAACACCTGCGCGATACCTGCACCCATGCGGCCGCCACCGACTACACCTACTGCGCGAGGAGCTGTCATTTCTTCTTCTCCAGAAATGCCGTCATTCGGCGTTGTTTGTCTTCGGTCTCGAACAGAACAGCCTGCGCGATGTCGTCGGCCCACGGGTGCGAACCGGGCGCATCGAGAATCTTCTTGGTCAGCTTCAGTGCCAGCGGTGCTTGCTTGGCAATGCGATCCGCGAGGGAATGCGCTGCGGCCAAAGGCTCGTCGACGACGTCCAGCACCAGGCCGGAGCGGAGTGCCACCTCTGCGTCGAGCGTCCGGCCACCGAGGAGTACCTGCTTGGCGACGGACAGTCCCACCAGTGTCGGCAACCGGTAGCTGGCCCCGGCGGCAGCCATGATGCCCAGGCCCGGTTCGGGATTGCCGAACACGGCCGTCGGCGACGCGATACGGATGTCGCAGGCGTAGGACAGCTCGGCTCCGCCCCCGAGGGCGTAGCCGCGCACCGCAGCAATGGTCGGCAGGGGCAGTGCGGCGATGCGGTCGAACAGGTTGCGGTTGATGCCGCGCAATGCGTCGTCGCGGGTGCGGGCCCGCAGCTGATTGATGTCGGCACCGCCGGCGAAGTGCTCGCCCGCGCCGGTCAGGATGACGATTTTCGGATCCTGCTCCACGAGCCCGCACACCTCGTGCAGCTCGCCGATCATCTCGGAATCGATTGCGTTGCGCTGCTTCTCGCGATTCAGGGTGACGACAACGCGGTCAGTCAGCTCCTCCACGACAAGTGTGTTCACGGTGCCTCGATCAACATCGACACGCCTTGCCCGACGCCGACGCAGAGCGTCGCGAGCCCGCGGGACGCCTTCTCACGTTCCATGCGGCCCAACAGCGTCAACAGGATTCGGGCACCCGACGAGCCGAGGGGGTGGCCGAGGGCGATGGCCCCGCCGTCGGCATTGACGATGTCCTCGTTCAGTTTCAACTGGCGGATGACGCCGAGTGACTGCGCCGCGAAGGCCTCGTTGAGCTCGACGGCACCGAGGTCGTCGGCAGACCACCCGGCGCGAGCGAGTGCCTTCTGTGTGGACGGCACCGGCCCGAGTCCCATGATGTGCGGTGCGATGCCTGCGCTCGCACTGGTGACGATGCGGCCCCGTACCTCGAGGCCGTACTTGTTCACGGCCTCCTCGGAGGCCACCACCAGCGCCGACGCACCGTCGGTGAACGGTGAGGACGTTCCGGCGGTGACGATGCCGTTCTTGCGGAACACGGTCTTCAGCGTGCCGAGCTTCTCGAGTGTGGTTCCGCGTCGCGGTGTCTCGTCCTCGGTGACCTCGCCGTTCTTGGTCGTGACGGGCACGATCTCGTCGGCGAAGCGTCCGGCATCCTGGGCGGCGATGGCACGCTGCTGACTGCGGAATGCGAAGGCATCGGACTCCTCGCGGGTGATGCCCTCGCTGAGCGCGACCTCCTCGGCGGTTTCGCCCATCGACAGAGTGATCTTGGGATCGGTCCCCGCGTCGTGCGCGGCGAAGGTCGGATTGGTGAAGCGCCAGCCGAGGGAGGTATCGAAGATCTCGCCCGGCTTGGCCCACGCGGTTCCCGGCTTGGCCATGACCCAGGGTGCGCGGGTCATCGACTCGACGCCACCGGCGACGATGATGTCGGCCTCGCCGCTACGAATGGTGCTCGCGGCGTTGGCCACTGCCGTCAGTCCGCTCGCGCACAGGCGGTTGACGGTGTAGCCCGGCACTGTGTGCGGGAGACCTGCAAGCAGAACCGCCATTCGAGCCACATCGCGATTGTCCTCGCCTGCCTGGTTCGCAGCACCGAGAATCACCTCGTCGATTCGATCGACCGGCACGCCCGCTCGCCGAACCGCCTCGGCGACGACGAGCCCGGCAAGGTCGTCGGGGCGCACCGAGGCCAGTGCTCCGCCGTAGCGTCCGTGCGGGGTGCGTGCGCCGGCAACGAGAAATACTTCGCCCACTGGTGACTCCTTCGTGTCGTTGAGTCATTAATAACCGAACATTCGGTCGTTTGGCAAGGTTTCCCGCCCATGGTGCTGTGAAATCGGGCGCCGACTGAGAAGATGTGGCAATGACAACCGCACGCGCGCCGCGCAAGACCGGACAACCAGGGCGGCCGGGTTACGACCTGGATTCCCTCCTGGCTGTGGCGGTCAAGGTCTTCAACGACCGTGGATACGACGGCACCAGCATGGAGGTTCTGGCGAAGCGGCTCGGCATCACCAAGTCGTCGATCTATCACCACGTGTCCGGCAAGTCCGAGTTGCTCGAACTCGCGCTGTCGCGGGCTCTCAATGCCCTGTTCGCCGTCACGACCGAGGATCGGGCGACGACCGGGCGATACATCGACCGCCTCGAATACCTGGTGCGACGCAGTGTGGACATCCTGTGTGCGGAACTGCCCTACGTGACGCTGCTGCTGCGCGTGCGAGGCAACACCGACGTCGAGCGGCGCGCCCTCGCCCGCAGGCGTGAATTCGATTCCTTCGTCACCGGGCTCGTGGTGGCTGCGGCCGAGGAGGGCGACCTGCGTCCAGGGGTGGATCCGGCGCTGGCGTCCAAGCTCGTGTTCGGCACGGTCAACTCGCTCATCGAGTGGTACCGCCCGCGCACCGGCGGATCCGTCGAGGAATTGGCCGACGCCGTCGTGGCACTGACCTTCGACGGGTTGCGCCGCACCTAAGAGAAGAGTCTTGACATCTCGGCGTTCGACGGCGATGGTAATTACCGACCGAACGTACGGTGAGATGGAGGCGTTGTGAGCAGACTTCTGGAAAGCTATGCCCAGGGCACGTGGTATTCCGCAACCGATGAGGGAGCGCCGCTGCTGAGCGCCGTCGATGGCAGCGAGATCGCCCGGGTGTCGTCCAGCGGACTCGACGTCGCAGGCATGGTCGACTACGCCCGCACCGTTGGCGGACCCGCGCTCGCAGCACTGACGTTCCACGAGCGTGCAGCCCTGCTCAAGCAACTGGGCCTGACGCTGATGGCCGGCAAGGAGGAGTTCTACCAACTCTCCCGGCACACCGGAGCCACCTCCCGCGATTCCGGTGTCGACATCGACGGCGGATTCGGCACCGTCCTGAGCTACGCGAGCAAGGCTCGACGCGAACTCCCCAACGAGACGGTGTATCTCGATGGCGCGATCGAGCAGCTCGGTAAGAAGGGAACCTTCCTCGGTCAGCACATCTACACCTCGCGGCGCGGCGTCGCCGTCCAGATCAATGCGTTCAACTTTCCCGTGTGGGGCTTCCTCGAGAAGCTGGCCCCCGCGTTCATCGCGGGCGTGCCGTCGATCGTCAAGCCCGCCAGCCAAACTGCATACCTCACCGAGCTGGTGTTCCGGCGGATCATCGAGTCGGGGTTGCTGCCCGAGGGTTCGGTGCAGCTGCTGTGTGGCAGTGCCCGCGGTGTGCTCGACCACCTCGGTGGTCAGGACTCGGTGGCGTTCACCGGATCCGCCGATACCGCTGCGACCCTGCGCTCACATCCCAACGTCGTGGGCGAAGGACTGCACTTCACGGCCGAGGCGGATTCGTTGAACGCGTCCGTTCTGGGTTCGGATGTGGCACAGAGCGATCCAGAGTTCGACCTCTTCGTCAAGGGTGTCTTCACCGAGATGACGTCGAAGGCCGGCCAGAAATGCACAGCCATTCGCCGTGTGCTGGTTCCGCAGGACTCGGTCGAGCCCGTTATCGAGGCGCTGAAGACCAAGCTCGGCAAGGTGGTCGTCGGTGATCCCGCAGACGACGGTGTCACCATGGGTGCCCTCGCCAGCATCGATCAGCGCGACGAAGTCCTCAAATCCATTCGTGGACTGACCAAGTCCGCAACGGTCGTCTTCGGCGATCCCGACGCGGTGGATCAGCGAGCGGGGGCATTCATGGCACCGGTACTGCTGAAGGCCGGCGACAAGACCGCACCCGAACCGCACGAGATCGAGGCGTTCGGGCCGGTATCGACCGTCATCGGCTACGACAGCACTGCAGACCTGCTCGATCTCGTCGCCCGCGGAAAGGGCTCTCTGGTTGCATCTCTCGTGACCAAGGATTCGGCCATCGCGCGTGAGATCGTCCTGGGCAGCGCTCCGTATCACGGCCGCATCCTGGTACTGAACTCCGAGGACGCGAAGGAATCGACCGGCCACGGTTCTCCGCTGCCAGTTCTGGTGCACGGCGGACCCGGCCGCGCAGGCGGCGGCGAAGAACTCGGCGGCATCCGCGGCGTGCTGCACCACATGCAGCGCACAGCAATTCAGGGAACTCCGGACGTTCTGACGGCCATCGGCAACAAGTGGGTCACCGGCGCGAAGCAGACGACCGGCGACGTCCACCCATTCCGCAAGAACCTCGGCGAACTGAAGCTGGGCGACACCATCGTCGGTGGGCCTCGACAGGTCACGCGTGCGGACATCGATCACTTCGCCGAGTTCACCGGCGACACCTTCTATGCACACACCGATCCCCAAGCGGCAGCGGCGAACCCGTTGTTCGGCGGAATCGTGGCCCACGGCTACCTGGTGGTGTCGCTGGCCGCCGGGTTGTTCGTCGACCCGGCACCGGGCCCCGTGCTCGCCAACTTCGGCGTCGACTGCCTTCGCTTCCTGACGCCGGTCAAGGCCGAGGATTCGTTGACAGTGACGTTGACGGCAAAGCTCATCACTCCGCGTCAGAGTGCCGATTACGGCGAGGTGCGTTGGGATGCAGTGGTTGTCAACCAGGACGGCGATCCCGTCGCGACCTACGACGTTCTCACTCTCGTCGCGAAGCCCGAGGCCGCATCATGAGCGTGCGAGTGGCCGTTTGTTACGGGATGCCCGAGGACACTGCCGCATTCGATCGTCACTACGCCGAGGTGCATGTGCCCCTCGCGCGGGCTGTCCCCGGACTGGTCGACTTCACCTGGGGCACGCTCGACTCGCTCGACGATTCACCGCCGCCGTACTACGCGATCGCCAGCCTGTACTTCGCGGACGACGCGTCGCTGAAGGCAGGATTGGCCTCGCCCGAGATGAAGGCCGCGGGCAAGGATCTGCGCAACTTCGCGACCGGGGGCGTCACGATGTTCACCCAGAACGAGCGATCGGTGTTGCGGCCGTGACCGATTCGCCTATCGCCCGCGAGATGTTCGAGGTCGACGCCGCGTCCCGCAAGCTCGGCATCGAATTGATCGAGCTGTCACCTGGGCACGCCAGGATGTCGTTGGTCGTCACCGAGGACATGGTCAACGGGTACGCCATCACCCACGGCGGCTACGTGTTCCTGCTTGCGGACACCACCTTCGCTATGGCCTGCAACTCGCACGACGACTCGGCCGTCGCGGCACGTTGCGACATCCGATACCTCCGTCCGACGAAGGCCGGTGACGTGCTGGTCGCAGACGCCGTCGAGCGTGCTCGGTTCGGTCGCAACGGCCTCTATGACGTATCGGTGACCTGCCGAGACGAGCTGATCGCCGAATTCCGAGGGGACAGTCGCACCGTGGCCAGGTAGTCGGATCTGCTCGGAAGTACGGTGAGTCGATGACCACTGCCGATCTGTCTGCCTTGGCCGACGCCACGGCGGCTGCTGTGGGCGGCGCGGTTTCGGTGATGGACCCGGCCGGCTACGTCGTGGCCTACTCGTCGCTGCCCGGGCAACCGATCGACGACGTGCGGCGCGACGGGATTCTCGGCAAGCAGGTTCCGGCCGAGTACATGGCGCACCATACCGACGAGGACTTCCGGCGCAGCTGCACGGTGCGGGTCGTCGCCGTAGCCGGGGTGCTGCCTCGCCTGGCCGTGCCGGTAACCAGTGGCGGCGAATATCTCGGTTCGATCTGGTGCATTGTCCCCACCGCGGCGGTAACGCCGCCCGAGCCGGCCGCGATGGCGGCATTGCTACGGGCAGCGGCCGAAGCAATACCGTTGCTGACTCAGCGACCGCAGGCTGTGGGCATCGAAAAGTCCAGGGCACGTGAACTACTGACCGATCCAGCCGCCGTCACACCCGATGGGCAGCTGTACACGGTATTGGCGACCCGGGTTCAGTCGGACCGGCCGGACGCCGCCGCGTCGCGACTGCGGGGGATGCTCGACCTGACCTTCGGGCAGCAGCTCGACTCGGGTGCTGTCGTGATCGATGGCGCTGTCTTCCTCGTGATGCGTGCCGAAATCACCTTCACCGTAGACGAATTCGAGCATGTTCGACGTCGGGCCGAATCTGCCCTCGGAATTCCGGTGACGTTCGCGCTCGGTGGACCGGACGAGCGCCCGATGACTGCTCGAGTGCATGCGCAGTGGGCGCTCGATGCCTGCGAGGACGGTTCTCCGACCATCATGTTCGAGGAGGTCCGAGTACACGCCACGCTGCGCAGGGCAGGGAATGCTCTGTCGGAAGTGTCGTTGGCGTTGCCTGCCGTCGAACGGATGCTTTCCTGCGATGCTTCGGAAGGTACCGAGTACGCCGCGACGGTGCTGGCGTTGTTGGCGCACGAGTCCAACGTTGCCGCCGCAGCGACATCGCTGTACCTGCACCCCAACACCTTCCGCTACCGACTCCGGCGTACCAAGGAGCTGTTCGGTCTCGATCTCGACGATCCCGATACCCGATTGCTCGTGTGGATGTCGCTACGGCTCAGGGCCGGACGGTGAGCACCTTGCCTGGATTGAGCAGGTAGTGCGGGTCGAGCAATTCCTTGATGCCGCGCTGCAGTTCCGCTGCGACCGGATCGAGTTCGGTCTCGAGAAGGTCCCGCTTGAGCAGTCCCACCCCGTGTTCCCCGGTGATGGTTCCACCCATTGAGAGCGCGAATGCCGCGATCTCGTCGAACGCGCTGTGCGCTCTGGCCAACGATGAGGGGTCGAGGGGGTCGACGATGACCGTCGGATGGATGTTGCCGTCGCCTGCGTGGCCGACGACTCCGATGACGATGCCCAGCCGGTCTGCCACCCGGCCCACCTCGTCGATCATCGTGGCGAGTTGTGAAATGGGAACGGACACATCGTCGACCAGCGGTGAACCGAGGCGCTCCAGCGCGGGGTAGGCCAGCCGACGGGCCTGCACGAGTTGCTCCGATTCGACCTCGTCCTCGGCGACGGCCACGTCGGTCGCGCCGGATTCGGTGCACAGTGCAGCAATGGCCTCGAGTTCCTGCACGGCACCCTCGCCGATGTCGGACTGTGCGATCAGCACTGCGGCGGCCTCGGTGCCGAAGTCCATCCGCGCGTAGGCGTCGATGGCGGCAATGGTGGTGCGGTCCAACAGCTCGAACAGGCTCGGGGTGATGCCCGCTGCACGAATCCTCGACACTGCCACTCCTGCAGCGACCGTGGACGAAAAGGTCGCAGCCATCGTGAGTGGTACGGCGCTGGGGAAGTCGAGGCCGACGGTGGCCTCGGTGATGATGCCGAGCGTCCCCTCGGAGCCAACGAACAAGTCCGCAAGAGACAGGCCCGCCACACCTTTGACGGTGCGTCGACCGACGAACGTCGCCCTGCCGTCGGCTAGCACGACCCGCAGGCCACGCACGAACCGTGCTGTCACTCCGTACTTCACGCAGCAGAGCCCACCTGCGTTGGTGGCGATGTTGCCGCCGATCGTCGACGCCTCCCAGCTGGACGGATCAGGGAGGTACGTCAGCCCCTGCTGCAGGGCAGCATCTTTCAATTCCTTGTTCGTGACGCCGGGTTGCACGACGGCGACGCGGTTGACGACGTCGAGTTCGATGATCTTGTTCATGCGTCGGGTATTGAGGGCGATGGCTCCGACGCTGGCGTTCGCAGCACCCGCCAGGCCGGTCAATGCACCCTGTGGCACCACCGGAATACGGTGTGCCGAAGCAATACTCATGATCGCCTGGACGTCCGACTCGGTGGTCGGTAGTACCGCGGCGAGGGGAAGGGTGGATTCGCAGAGGGCTGCTGCGTCACGTCGATAGCTTTGGAGGATGTCCGGGTCCGTCACCACCGCGTCGGAGCCGAGCGCGCGTGTCAGTTCGTCGAGAACAGGGGAGTCGAGCACAAGCGTCGACGATGGTGCGGTCATGGGTTCGAGTATGACCTTCCGTCACTGGCGGTGTCTGCGTCGTTTCGGACGAACACCTGCGCTGCGGTCGGTAGATCTCGACGAATTCGTGGGTTTCCCCGGTCGTCATGGCCTGCGCCACCTTGACAAACCATCGTGTCGGCGGTCACAGTGATTACCGACCGAATGGACGGTGAGTTATATCCGGTTTTCGGTCGCCGAGATTGTTCGTGTTCGACCCTTATTACCCTGCCTCACGACACTCCGAATCGCCGCTCCTGTCACTGAGCGCCGGAGCCCGAACGAAACGAGACAAGTCGATGTCAACACAGGTCGAGACGCCTACCGGGGTGTCGCGCGAGCATCGCCGCGCCGCGATGGCCAGCATGGTCGGAACCACGGTCGAGTGGTACGACTTCTTCATCTACGCGCAGGCAGCGTCGCTGATCTTCGCTCAACTGTTCTTCGCGCCCATGGGGTCGTCCGGACAGCTCGTCGCCTACGTCACGATCGGCATCAGCTTCATCTTCCGGCCTCTCGGAGCCATCGTCGCGGGCTACTTCGGCGACAAGATCGGCCGCAAGAAGGTCCTCATCGCCACCCTCACCCTCATGGGTGCGGCCACCGTCGGTATGGGTCTGCTCCCCACCTACGCCACTATCGGTATCTGGGCTCCGATTATTCTGATCGTGCTGCGCATCCTGCAGGGATTCTCCACCGGTGGCGAGTGGGGCGGCGCGGCGCTGATGGCCGTCGAGCATGCCCCGAAGGGCAAGCGCGGAATCTACGGTGCCGCAACTCAGATGGGTGTTCCACTCGGCATGCTCATTGCGGTGGGAACGTTGGCGCTGTGCACCGGTCTGCTCAGTGAGTCGCAGTTCGAGGCCTGGGGCTGGCGCATTCCGTTCCTCATCAGCTTCGTGCTGATCCTCGTCGGTTTCTACATCCGACGTCGCGTCGAGGAGACCCCGGTGTTCAAGGAGCTCTCGGAACGCAAGGAGCGCAACCACACTCCGGTCCGTTCGCTGTGGCGCACCAACAAGAAGCAGGTCATGCTCGCCGCGTTGTCGTTCATCGGCACCAACGGCAACGGCTACATCATCGTCGGCGGCTTCATCGTGGCCTACTCGACGCGTGAACACGGACTCGCTCGCGTGGATGTGTTGGTGGCGAGCTTGTTCGCGGCCGTCGTCTGGGGTGTGTTCACTCTGCTCGGAGCGCATCTGTCCGATCGCTACGCCCGAACCACCATCATGAACCTCGGTAACGCGGCAATGGTGTTGTGCGCCATCCCGTTCTTCCTGCTCGTCGACACCGGTGAATTGCACTGGATCTACGTGGCCCTCGGTCTCTTCGCCGTCGGACTCGGACTCTCCTACGGTCCGCAGCCGGCTCTGTACGCCGAGATGTTTCCTGCTGCAGTCCGATTCAGTGGTGCGTCCATCGGCTACGCCATCGGCACGGTGCTCGGTGGAGCCTTCGTTCCGACGATCTCCGAGGCACTGTTCAAGGGAACCGGCACCTCGATGTCGATCTCGATCTACCTGATGATCCTGGCCGCGATCTCCTTCGTGGCGACCTCGCGAATCAAAAACCGTAAAGACGAGGATCTGAACGTCTGAGTTATCTGTGACGAAAGCCCCGAAACCATAGTGGTTTCGGGGCTTTCGTCGTTCACATACAAGACCATCCGCGACGGCTACAGTCGACGCCGAACCAGCTTCCGGATTCGGTGTGTTTGACGACATCGAACAGGGCATGGACGGCCCACGGCCACGTGTTCCCTTAGCGAGGTCCTGTGCGTAAAGGGCAAATGTGACCCTGCCCGGCTGCACATCGCCGACGAGGGCGACTGCGGTGCAATAACGACGCTCACCTTCACTCCGAGTCCTACACCGGTTCTTGGGCCACCCGACAACGTGATCGGCCTTCCAGCCGTTCTGTGGGGCCGCCGAGCCCGGTAGCGGAGACAACCGCTAGAGCCCACTTCCGACCCGACTGAGACCGCCGCATGCCGCCCTCTCCCACAACAGAGATGGCGAAACTGCCAGCAAACCTCGGCTCAGAGGAGCACTTCCAGGTCGAATACCGTCCGCGCCGTCCACGCGAAGTTCCCGCAGATCACCCCGATCGCTGGGCGGAGTGCCGACGGTGGAGGATTCGACGACGATCCCTCCGGGCGGGCGGCGGACATCATGATCGACAACTGGTCCTCGGAGGAAGACAGAGCGCCCGGCGACCAGGCCAAGGGCTACCTGTGGGCGAACCGGGACTACTTCCAGATCGAGTACACGATCTGGCGACAGGAATACATCCCCTGCCAGGTGAACCGAACACCGTAGAGGACAGGGGATCTCCCACCCAGAACCACAAGAACTCAAGACCGTGCTCTCTGAATGTGAGAGCATTTGCAATGCAGCCGATCTCGACCCGACCGGTGAAGGCTCACTCCTCGGCTGGGAGATCGTGGAGTACTTGGGCCTCGAGAACGAGAAGCTCGAACGCATGGAGTTCCTCGACGAAACCTCTGCATCGCTGCGCACAGCCTTCACAGCCCGTCGCCCGGTCACCGCGATCTCGGCCGAGGGCGACTACCGCAAGGCCGACTTCCGGTCGAAGTGGGACATGCTCTCGATGCAGTTCACCAGACTCGCGACCAAGACGACCGGGGCGAGCACGGTACTGCGTAACGGGCGACTCAAGTCCGCGATGGTCGTCATCGTCGGCAACGGACTCGACGCCCACAACGGATACGTCAAGAAGGCGTTCTACGAGAACCGGTTTCGGGACGAGAACGGCGTGACATACACCGACCCCGAGATCGATCGATTCGAGAACGAGAACGATGTTCCCGGCGGCCTGCAGTCATCACCGGTCGTCCACGACGGGACCACACGCAAGAAAACGGGACCACCGAAACTGATGGACCTGGCCGCACTGTCATCTCTGTTGTCGAAGAAAGGTTTCGGGGCGAAGAACGTTCTCGACACCTATCAGAAGATGTACGAGGCGCAAGTGGTGTCCTACCCGCGCACCGAGGACAAGTTCATCTCGATCGAGCAGTTAAACGAGCTACTTCCCCTGGTCGACGCGATCGCCGGGGTCGGAGTGGATCCGGCGGCGCTGAGCCACCGCGGCCCACGTACGAGCCACGTCAAGTCCGGCGGCGCGCACGGTGCCAACCGCCCGGGGCCCAACGTCCCAGCAAGCCTCGACGCAGTGGAGAAGGCCTACGGCGAGCTGGGCAAAGAGATCTACGAGCTCCTCGCCAAGAACTACCTGACGATGCTCGCCCCCGATTACGAGTACGACCAACATCGCGGGCACGTCGAGAAGTATCCGAGCTTCGTCGGCTCGCTGAATGTGCCCGCAGTGCTCGGGTGGAAAGGCGTGTTCGTCGTCGAGGAAGAGGGCGGCGAGCTCGACGAGCAACCCACGGGTGCGACGGCATTGGGTACTGTCGCGGACCCGTTCGTCCACGAGGGCTTCCCTGCACGGCCGCCGCATCCGACGATGGGATGGTTGATGGAGCAGCTCGAGAAGCGGAGCGTGGGTACCGGCGCGACCCGGACGAGCACCTATGCCGAGGTCACGAACAACTCGGGCGGCAAGGCCCTGATGGTCGAGCAGCGCGGCAAGATCACCCTCAGCGCAATCGGTGAACTCAACCATCGGATCCTGCCTGGCACACACATCGGCGATCTGACGATCACCGAGCAGGTATTCGAGCAAATGGCGCAGATCGAGGCCGGAACCGGAGAGGCAGCCGACTTTTTGTCCCTCGTGGCGGATCTGGTGCGCCGCGACCTCGAGACGATGACGGCGAATGCGAGGGCGTTGTCCGCCGAGCTCACGGCACGGATGAGTAAGGCAGGGGTGACCCGAGAAGCGGTGGAGATGATCGAGCTGCCACCGAAGCTGCATTTCACTCATGCTGGCACGGTCGTGACCCGTGCGAAGCGGGTTTTCGGTGGCCACCGGTTCACCGACACCGAAGTAGCGGCACTGCTCGCTGGCCGAGTCATCGAGATCGTTGCGACGAGCGCGAAGTCGGGGAAGACGTTCACCTGCACGGGAAAGCTCGAACCAGGCGTGAGGGAGAAAGACGGCAAGCAGTACCCACACGTGAGCTTCAACCCGCAGTTCGAGGAGCGTGCACCTCGGACTGATCTGGTCAGCGGAGTGTGGAAAGGCAAGCCGGTCACGTTCAAAGGACGCGGATGGGGTGCCAACGAACACTGGCCTGGTAAGGACTTCACCGAGCAGGAACTCGCGTCGCTGCTGGCCGGGGAGACCATCGAATTCGACGCCACAAGCAAGACAGGTAAGACGTACCGGGCCAAGGGCGCACTGGCCGCGGGGACCTACCAGGGCAGCAAGACATTTGGATTCAAGCTGAAGTTCGAGGACCGCAAATCCACCGCAGGCACCAAGAAACGCACCGTGCGACGGTAAACGGGTGCCGCAGGACAGCAACGGGGTCGTACGCCTGCACCCATCGGGAGACGAGTCCGAGCGGTGAGTTCAGAAGAAGGTCAGCTGTGCCTCGTCGACACGGACACGTCCGGGCTTCGTCCGGCGGGGTCCGACCGGGGGAGCGTGCCGAGTCGGCACCGCCGGTGCGGAACCTTCGGCGACGCCGAGTTCGGCACGCGCGCGGCGCGCCAATTCCTCTCGTACACGCGACCGTTCGGCCACGCGCGCACGTCCGATCGCCGTGTCTCGGGCACTCCACTCCAACTCCCACGCCGCCGATCCCGGAGGCGGCGCGCCCACAGCCCGATCGGTCACCCGATCGAGGAGTTGATCGATCCTGTCGATCAACACCTGCGCAAGCTCGTCGAGCACACGCTCAGGCACCGTGGCCACGGACTCGTTGTCGCTCACACCCGACACTGTCGAGCCGGGCACTGCCGAACAGCCCGCACCTGACACTCATGGCGACGGTCCGACCGACGAAGAATCGCCTCGACGCCTCATCGCCGGAATCCCCGACAGGGATCGCGAACGGATACCACCACTAGTCCGGACCGACCGGGGCGTCGCCACGCTCCTCGGATGTCGTCGTAGGCCGATTGGACTAGCGCGTTTCGATCTACCGTGTGTCCCATACATCGAATAGGAATTCGCTAATGGCCACAGCTGAGTTCAGGGCGAGCCGGGCGTGTCGTCGATCGGCGGTGCTCGGAGATCCTCGGCCGTGACCGGTTCCGATTTTGTTCCGCAGCTCGCCGAGGCTTTGTACCGAGCTGGCAAGTCCTCGCAAAAGCCCGTTGACAGCCGAGCTCGCGGCGGCGTCACCTTCGACTGATTTACCGGCGATGCCCAACGCTTTGCTGGTCGCTTTGTACAGGGTTGGGAGGTCGTCGCTGCGCTTGTAGGTCCCTCCAAGATCATCGAGGATTTGGATGAACACAGACTCGATCAGCTCTTTGCACGCGCCGATGGCAGCTTCAGGATCCGTTGCGATACTTGCTTCGATACGTCTCAGATGTCGATCGAGGGTTGTACGGTCGTCGAGTGTTGCTCGGTCGAGGACCAGGCCGGCGGGGCGGTCACCATGGAAGCTACTGATTCGTCGCCAGTTGTAAAGTGTTCGCCCACTGATGGTTCCGTCTGCGACCAGCTCGTAGCTGTCGGGGGCGAGCAGTTCGTTGAGGCGAATTACCATGGATTCTGCGATCTCGGGGTCTCGTACGAGAGGGTGCACGGTGCGGGTGAGAAACCGAAGGAAAGCATCATCTGGACCGGTGCGGATGCTGAACCTGGTGTCCCCGAAGACCCAGCCCTCTCCCCAGTCGTTGTTGTTGATGCAGTGCTGGTGTATGTCGCCGGCGGCGTCCGTGTACCGGCGGTCGGTGCTGGGAAGGTCGTGCAGGTCGTATAGGGCGCTCAGGAAAGTGACTTCGTCGAGTTTGCCCACCCAGAAATAGTCGCGATCGAGTGTCAGTGTGTCTATCACTGCCTGGCGAGTGATGTCTGTGATCTCGCGAGCTGTGTGGGATCGGCTCGCAGGGTCCGCGGGGTTCATCGGACAAGTTTCGCTTAGGTCGTGTGCAGGCTTGCGGCTTGGTCCAAAGGTGGTGGTTCGTCGCCGGCGCATTCGGTCCCCGGCACCGAGTGCCGTCGGCGGCTCGGCATCGTTTGGAAGTGTCTCGCGCTGATCTCTTTCACGAGTTCCGAGTGCAGCAGATGGATCCCTACGAAGCCGCCGCCCTCACATCGGTTGCCTTCTACCGTCCTCACTAGCTCAAGTATCCCAAAAGTGCCACCGCCCACTTCGAGCAAAGCTATCATCGACCGGGACACGCTTTTGAGGATGACGGATGCCGCGCGACTCGGGCAAGCCAGGCACATTTACTCATAGCTTTGGGCGGTGGGGACGGAATGCCAACCAGAAGAAACTGGTCTCTTTTCGCAGTCGCCGCAGTCGCCGCCGCAATCGCCGTGGCGACAACATCGTCCGGGCACGGCCTCTACTCCGCTCCCTTAGCGGGCTCGGCCGACAACCTGGTCGAGAGCCAAGTTGATTTCAACTTGGTCGAGAGCCAAGTTGAAATCAACTTTTGCGCCATGGACCTGCAGTCTCTCCAACTCGTACCGAACGTCCCGGTCCAACTCGAAGTTCTGGGGTCGAACGGTGACTGGGGCGCACGACAGTCAGGCGCAAGCGGTGAAACTGGATGCACCAGTTGGTATGGCCAACCGGCATACCAGACTTATAGAGTTACTGCCAACTACGTCGGCAGTAACTGTCCCGTTCTGGGTACCACTCCGGCGATGCTTGTTTATCCGGGCGCAGAAGTAGACATCGGGAATCTGATGCTTTCCTGCTCAAGTCAACAAACATTGCCGATGCCGTCTGGAGAAGCCGAATGCGATGTCATCCAATCCATCTATCAGAAGACCGGATCCATGTACGAGAAGGGGGAAGGGATTGACGGACCTATCTACATCACGATTTCTGGGTATTGCAACAGAGTAGTCAGCTCGATTGCGCTGCAATACCTTTACCAGAATAGGACTTCAAACTCACCTAGGGATTCTGCCCAAATCGACTATGACGGAATCAAGTGTAAAAACACGTCCACTTGTCGATGGAACGAACTTAAACTTGTTGAAGACCAACCCGGTACCCAAAAATTTTGCCTTGTCAGTATGGCTACCGCCAAGGTCGACTGGTATGACTTCACTAAAATTGGGGGTAACACTGGAAAGTGGCAGTGCCTTTCCACTTAACTTTCAGGTCCGAGCCGTGCGACGCAGGCAATATTAGTTGCAGGCTGACGAACGGTTGACGTCACCTTTAGCGTCGATACCGGCGACGCCTTTTTGCGTGCATCGGGTAGTCGATGAAGATTGAGGGCATCGATCACGGCGTCGAGTCCCTGTGGTGGGCCATTGAGCACTGCGCCGAGTTGCTAGAACTCGCTGTTCAATCCGCCGATAGGGACGAACTGGGGGGAGTCGTTGAAGCGGCTTCACCAGTTCGATGACAGTCAGTGCAATTTCGTGACGTCACTGTCCGTCCGTCACATGACACGCAAGCAACAGAGTAAGAGCGAAATCTGTTACTGCACAAAGTATGTAGAGGTTAACTTGACACAATCTAAATTATCGGCATTGATTGTCAATGTCGTAACCAGCAGGCTATAGGTCGGCGGGCGACTCACGGGGCAGCGACAGTAGTCGCATCCCGGAAGTCGGTTGTAAGATAGCCCTGTTTCAGGATGCGGACAGGCGGGACGTTCCACGTCGTGCTATCTGATCCGGCAAGTCTGTCGAGGCCTCGGGCACGGGACAGGCCAGTCGGGCCGGAAGGGTAAATAGCCCGGTCGCGGCATCTCAGAACGTTCTACGCTGACGCTACGTGCGCCCGAGCGTCGTAGCCATGCGTCCGGAGCGTGTCTGATGCTGATCTACCTACCGCTGTTCGTTCTTTTCCTCGCAACGAGCTACCGCTTTTTGATTGTCGCAGTGGCATATTGGGTATCGCGCCCTGAGTCCGAGGTCGACTTGAGTCGGTTCGAGCGAGCGATGTCCGTACTCGATCGTCCTCGGCTGCGACTACCCGCCGGCCGGGAGAAGTCCGAGCACGACGATTGACTGTTTCGAGCACGTTCACGACGCGCTTTCCGTTTTCGAGGGGTGATGATCCTCGCCGCGCTCTGAGTGAACGTTCTCGTGCGTCGACCGCATCATGGACGACGACCATGCGCTTGCGTAGACGCGCGGCCGCAGCTGTACCCATCAGCCGCCACGGATACGACGGGTACCAGGTCGTTTTGCCTGACGGAGTGGGGAGACCTTCGGCATTGAAGATGTCGCAGATCCGGCGATAGGTCCAACCGTCCTGCCGATACTCCAGGATTCGGCGCAGAATCGCCTCAGGGCACAGCATGGGCCGGCCGACAGGGCGGGACTGTGGCCGGGTCATCGACGACTCCCCGCGCCGAAAAGTGAGCAGAACGCTTCGAGGAGCGCGAGCAGAATTGGGATGGCTCGAGCGGCTTTGGCCTGCCCCGCCAGTAGTGCCACCAGCGCAGCTGTTGCGACCAGTAGCACCAGAATCAGAACTGCGATGGGGGCAGCGAGGAACCGAAATAGAGCGAGCGTGAGCATGTCTTTCTCCTGAAGTCGCGGGGACCTGCGGAGAAAGACGTGTCACCGTGTCAGGCGCGCACCAATCCCGCAAGCGGATCGAAAAGAAGTGATCGGCTTGCGGTGTCGGTGGGCCCGCGGGTGAGACATGGAGAGCTGGCGACCAGATGTCCGGGAGGTGGCCCGGATCGTCGATGAACGCCCATCATTGACCGCAGGCGTGCGGCGGAGTCGAGTGGAGCGTTGAGCCGACGAACTTCGCGTGCCAGACGCGCTACCAGGACCACGGAGTCCTGACGCTTCCGTTCGCGCTGCCAGGCATGGTCCGCTGCTCGCAGTGCAGCCGGGGCGAGCCGGTCATACTGCCGCCAGGCTTCTTCGGCTCGCGCGCGTATGCGCAGGTTGCGGTACGTCTCGTTCGAGATCGTGGCCGCTGCGCTCATATGGCCACCGTACTGCGCTCTGCGACCTGTTCTACTAATCGTGGGGTCGCCTACACAACGACACGCTCACTCCAGGCCATTCTAGGCGTCGCCGGGCTGTCCGATATGGCGTCTGCCGATCACGGCTCGACTGCCCGATAATTCACGAGATAGTGACCTTCGGTGCCGCTGTACTGCACACGTCTGCTGGTCAAGCATTGAATCTGCGCATCGTTGGCCTACGTGAGCTCGCTCAGATGGGATGTGCTGCATGCGTCGGCCACGCGACAGCATGACGCTACGGATGCCACACCGTCCTTCGTTCGGATGAATCCGCTGTCCTGACAACGGCGTACTACAACTTCAGTGCCAAGATCGCGGAATGACTTCTACACGAGTGCGTCTCGCCTACGTAGCTGCAGCTGCCGCTGTGGCCACCACACTCCTTACTGCATGTTCCAACCCGCCCGACACAGCAACCGATGCTGCGGGCGGCGGAACATCAACTGTGAACGACACGAGTGAACAAGGCCTGTCCGTTGCCGGTCAGCCGTGCGCGGACCGAGACTCTGACAACCCCACCCTCCGCCAGGTTTACGAGGGGACTGCAAATTTGCTCGCAAATACTGCCATCACTGGTGGAAGTTCGGACGCCGAGGTCGATGCAATCCGACAAGGAAATTCTGCCGACTCAGCTCTCGCAGTGCTGCCGCCCGACCTGGAGTCTGAGCAGGAACAATTAGTGGCGAGCATCCCACCAGGCGGCTATGCCCGCTACGTCAGCGCAGTCTGCGAAGTCGAGGAGTCATTCCAAGGAGTCCCCACCTCGACCAGCACCCCGTGGGCAGCCGCGTTCGACGGAATGATCGCATGTACCGCAATAGCTCGCTTACCCAGCTCCGAGCGAGATTCGTACGCCAGTTCAGTCGAAGAGAGCTTGCGCACAATCAACTCGAGCGAATCACTGATCGCCCACGGTGTCACGAAAGCAAACGCCGCCCGCGAACATTTATGCCCGCAGTAGCCCCCAAAGAGGCTTCGGTGCCTGCCGCCTCAGCTCTCCCCCACGTCATCCACGCGTGCGCGACGGAAGAAGGTCGAGGCCAATTGGTAACCGTCAGATACGTCGCGTTACCAGTAAATATCATACTCATTGACACCCTCACTCCGCCCCCAACTCCGACTGTCACCAGCCCCGGCGTCACTCGGCGAGACGCGCGGCGGCATAGTCCGCGTAGCTCGCCTGACCCACGGCCGACGCTTGTCTAGGGTCTCGCCGCAAAAGCGCAACGCGACGGAAATGCGTTTTCGAGTGAAAGGCGTCAGTGGACAGCCCGACGTAACCGTGAATGCTGTCGACCACCGCGTCTGCGAAATCGAATATCGGCGTCACCGCCATAATGTAAATGGAGTCTGCAGGACCATCCAGTCCACCTGTGAACCAATTACGTGAGTGCGTTGCCCCTGACCCAACCTCCCAAATCCGCTCCGACCCAGGCATATAGCGGGTCGCAGCCTCGGTGATGTTGACCTTGACCGCGGCCCTACCGCCGTCACCGTAGGTCAGCGATGTCACGAGCTTCTCCGCCTTGTCGAACCGGAACTCGAACCCGAGTCCGGACAGCAACGTTTGTGCGCCTTTTACCGCTTCCCAGACCTCGGCCAGCTTCGCATCAGATCCGGGGAACCACTTCAAGGGAGAGACGTTGCCCTGAACTGTCCGAACCAACAGGGCGGCCGATCGGGCCGCGCGAAGAGGAGGAGCGGCACTCGGATCGGTAGCCCAGCACACCTCAAGTAGGCCCTCCTGGACCGACCGGACGATCGACATCATCGGTATGGGGAGTAGCTCGTCTTGCTGAAGCAGCAGCTCTAGGGCTTTGATGTACTCCTCCACAACACGAAACAGCTCCGCGATTTCGCAAAGGCCCATGTTCAGAACTCCGGTTAGACCCTCGACTCGGTCCGCACCCACACCCTCGATCCATCGCACGTCGCCATGCCGTGGAGAACCTTCCAGCGGCGACTTGTACACAACGAGGGCGCGCTGAAGCTCTGTCTCCATCGCGGCCCGCTGCTGCCGAAGAACTCGAACGGCCAGCTCGCCCGTCGAAAGCCCCACACCTCGCCCCTTTCGTCTCAGTAGCAATGGTCTCGTCGCGTCCAATTACCGAACAAGTAGAAGGACCAGCGGCACCACAATCAAGGCAATCAGTTCCAACGAGCCCAGAATCAATCCTGCGAGGGCGATCCCCGAACCGCGTTCGTGTTGACGGCCGCCGACCTCGACGTACCCGATCGCTCCGAACACGATCGCAACGGGAAATAAACCGACCAACGCCGCGAAGAGAGAGACCATCGCAGCGATGTTGGTGCGCTCGTCCCCGCATGAGTCAGGATCATCTTTGTAGTCCGAAATCATATCGCGGTTGTATCACCCCGCCATCTGCGCAGCGCCCCCGTCCAGCGCGCGGATACAGAATCGTCTCTGAACGCGCCACGACCGCGGCTCGGGGACGCGTCTCGTCCGACGATCGGGAAGAGCCTCCGTGAAGACACAGCCGTCGAGCTGCCGGCGGCCGCACACCGATCCCGCACAGAGCGTGGCAAGATCCCTCCATGCCTCTGGAAATCTTGAAGGCCTTGGCTCCCATCATCGCCGCTCTCATCGTCTCCGGGCTGGCGGTACGCACCGCCCGGAAGTCGCCGCACGAGAGACTCGATCAGCTCGTAAAGATTCGGAAAGAACTTCCGGCGGGAGTAAATACGACGCCAATAGACACCGCAATAGAGCGAGAGCTCAAGCGTTTGGAAAGTCATAATGGTGCACAGGAATCAGGGCAATGGAAGCTATTTATTGCACAGTTCCTGGACTGGGAGACAGCGAAGCTCATCATCTGCGCTTTCTCGGTTCTTTACTTAGGCTATTTTGTGTATTTTGGAATACTGGGACTAGCGTCCGATGGAGTCGAGATCGAAGTTCTGGATTCGGCCTCTTTTTATGCGCCAGGCGGTCCAGTGGCACTGTGGGCGCTGGTTTCGTGGATATATTCGCGGTCCGCAACCAAGAACGAGTAAGTCATCCGACCGAGTCCTGAGCATCTATCGCCCACTGCCGAAGCCAAGCAACGAGGATATCCTGGGACCGACCATGAAGCCACCGAGACTTGAAATACGCTATACTGGGATGTCGGGCTTTTATAGCTGACAGCGGTCACGCAGGCCCTCTCGCATTACGGGACTGCGCGTCTCGTAATTATCCGAAAGGCTCGGCAAGTCGTGCGGGACGCGCCGATACAAAAAATATGAAATTATCAATTGAATTTCGTGGATTCAAGCTCAACATTGCAGTTGCGGCCATCGTGCTCCTAGCACTTATCGCGCTCATCTAGTTGGGCTGCCCGTCAACCGCTACTGGTTGGCGGGTTTTCTAGTTTATCAAGGGTTCACAACCGGCCATCTGCGGCCCAACGCACACGCTGTCCTGTTTCGGCTCACGCTCCTGCAGCGGCCATCTCGTCGAGCGTCGTGCGTACTCCCTCCACAAGGAAGTCCAAAACAGTGCCGACTCCGATACCTGGCTCGTCGACAATCCCAGGAATCCGGGTTGTCTCCACGTATCCGATGGTCGGAACAGGCTTGAGCGAGACCGCTTGCCACCTAACCGATGGCTCCGGTTTCCTGACGATCACAGTTCCAGCGTGTGCCCCGTCTACCAGATCACTGGTGCCATGGGCAT
The DNA here is from genome assembly GCF_002259405.1 of Rhodococcus sp. 14-2483-1-2. Lineage (GTDB taxonomy): Bacteria > Actinomycetota > Actinomycetes > Mycobacteriales > Mycobacteriaceae > Rhodococcoides. The sequence continues at coordinate 83,671 of NZ_NPFW01000013.1, forward strand.
AACTGACGATTTCGACAGTGGGCGCGGAGTCATCGAAGGTCAGCTCATGCGGAACGTATGCGACGACTGAGACCTCCCGATGCTTGTCGACGTTCACAAGCCGGTTGAGAACCGAGAGTGGATGCTGCTGGGGATCCCTGTCGGGCAGAAAGCCGAAAGGCTGGCAATTCTTCACAGCGTCCAACATTTCAGGCGAACATAGGCCTTTCAGCGATCGCTCAGGCCCAGGGTTCTTGGATGTCCCCTTCCACAGCTCTGGCTCGGTCAGAACCGGAAACTGAAGCCTGCGTTCCTTCGACTCCGGCAGATTCGGCACTTGATTCCGAACGTGCCCGACAAGTGCGTGATCTAGCGCGGCCCGCAGGCTTCCCAGCACGTCCCCGAGGGCCAAGCCCCACCAGTCAGGCATTTGCGGATCGACCGCAGCGTAGAACCGCACAACTAGTAGCGATGGGTCGAAGACACTCTTAGTGGACGGTCCTTGTCGAAACTGTATTGGGTCCAACGCCCGATAGCTTTCGATGTCGCTCTTGAGCTCGTCGGCCCGCCGTTCTGCCCACTTCAACTTCTGGTACGCACTGTCCACCACATCAGTATCGTCGACAGGAATCACTGCTAGCTCAAGGAGCCCGACCACAACAACTTCTATATATGGCGGCTCCGATGTCCTGAAACGTAATTTCGAGGCAGACTGGCCTCATGGCCACTCCCGTCAGCGACTACGTCGCCCTGGCCGAGAGCCGCATCGTCGAGACACTGAACGAACACTTCGCCGTTGTTCCACCCGAGATCGAAAGCCGTATCGCCGAACGCTACTGGCAAGGGCACACCGGGAACATCGACCCGCACCACATCACGACCGCCCTGCGCAATCTCGGAAATGCCGACGTGATCGAGTGGTCTCGCGGCAACCCCACCCGTGGAGGTCGCAGCATCGACACCATCCAGCTCGCGGACCGACGACGTCGAGCTACGAGAATCGACAGAGCCGCGGCCCGCAAGCGCCTCGTCTACTCCCGGTACACCAGTTGGGCTCAGGGCACACAACGCTTCCCCCATGGCTTGATCGGACCAGCAGGCGAAGTCGCTGTGAGGTCTGCGCTGATCGCGTCAGGCGCACTACAGCCCGCCGCGCCCGGTGCTGGCGAAACTAAGAACCTGCTGGGCGTAACGCTGCCGGGAGCACTCGATAGCGCGGGGTTCATCGTCCCAGTCGTGAGTGGGTTGCCACAGACGCCCGTGACCACCATCTTCGAAGTCAAGAACATTCGTTCCTGGATATATCCCAGCTCGGCGGAGCTCTACCAACTGCTGGACAAGGGTGTGCTGCTTCAAAAACCCAACCCTGACCAGCTGATTCTACCGATAATGGTGTGCCGTCGCGCGCATTACACGACGTTCTGGATGGCGAAACAACTCGGCTTCTTCGTCATCGAGATGGGTCGACAGTTCGCCGGCGACGTGGAGGAAGACGCGTTACTCTCGGTCCGCAACGAACTGCACTTCAACGACCTGCACGCGGGCACAGGCCCATCGATCCGAGTGACCGACCGAATGCGAGACTCGATACCGAAGCAGGCGACCGCCGCTGCGGAAGTGTGGCGCACGACGACCGTTGATCTGGGATCCACGATCCAAGCGCTGCGCCGAGTGACGAAACATAAGGATCGGCAAATCGTGATGCAATCTCTACGCGAGCGGTCCCTCGATCGTAGTGACAGGGGTGGATGGTGACCGAGCCAGTACAAGCTTCACGAGTATTAAAGCTGTCCCGCCCAACCGTCTACCTGGATCAATGGATGTGGGTCGCGCTGGCGAAAGCAGAGAACGGGAAAGGCGACAGTAGAGAAATCAAGGCATTTGAGGCGGTCAAGAATGCCGCGGAGTCCGGAGTCGCATTCCCTCTGTCCTCTACGACCTACAGCGAAACCTTGTCCGGCGTAACCGACCCAAATCAACGGATGACACTCGCTCGGACAGTGGCATCAATCTCGTACATGCGGACACTGCGAGCGCCACAAGTGCTCGTCGAGCACCAATTTCGCACAGCCATGCACGCCCAGTTCGGACGCCCAACATTCCGACCTGCACCGATCGATGTCCTCGGCCACGGCGCTCACTGGGCATTTCGAGGTGAAGCAGGCGGATTCACGTTCTCTGCCCCGGAGGTCGAGACGCTGATCCCTCGGACCACCATGACCGAGGTCTATCAGTGGGCCGAATTTCGGCTGTTCGCAGGGCCTCGAGACGATCAAGTAGCTTCTCTCAGAGCGAATGGCTACAACCCCGAAGCAGCAGCCGCATCGATGTCCAGCCGAGTCGACTGGGAAAACCACCTGTATACGGCGTTAAAAAACGAGGGCATGGCTAAGCCCTCAGCGCCGGTGCTGCGATTTTTCGTACAAGCGAGAGAAGTACTGCACGAGCACAACCGGCTACTCTACGAACTGTTTCACGAATACAACATGTCGGTCGAGCGCACGTTCAGTGGGAAAGACGTTAAGACTGCGCGGCGAAAGCTCTCAAATTTCTCTGACGCAGTCCCTTCTCTCCGCATCGCGGCGGACCTCAAGACACACCTGTTCCGTCAACGAAAGCCATGGACTACGAACCCAATTCGAGACATAGACGCCCTCGCTCATGCAGTTCCCTACAGTGACGTCGTAGTCCCGGACCGGGAGATGATCAGCCTCCTAACTCGCTCCAAAACGGCCGAAGCATTCGGCACAACCATCGCGCATCTGGAAGATCTACCGAGTGCTCTTGGCCCGCTCGCCGCACGGGCTGAGCGACTTGGAGACGATCGGACAGGATGGGGAGGCAACACTTTCCGACTCGACCCGCCCCCAGGAGTGACGTTCTAGCACCCCGGCGCTGCGTACGCTCTTGCCCATGCCGAGCGATGAGGTCGACCCGCGCGAGAACCCGGAGTACGTGACTTTGTCGTCCGCAGCGAAAGAGTGCGGCGTCCGGATACAGGTTTTGCAGGAACTCGTTGCTGCGCGCGCACTGGTCGACGGAGTGGTGAGATCCCGCCGCGGACACATCTACATGCACGTTGCTCATGCTCCGAGCTGGACTCAGGTCGAGCACATGGTGCTCAAGCTCTACACCGACCAGCTCGCAATCGTCGACCGACGGGTGCGCACCCTCGAGACGGAGGTCGAAGCTATTCGTTTCGACGTCAACGAGGCCCAGCAAGATCTGGATGGCCCACTCGGGGACGACCTTCGCGGCGCATCGCTTTTCCATTCGTACGACCGCGAGAACGCGAAGACCCTGCATGGAGCGTTCGCCAAGCTCCAGGCCGACGTCATGAAGCTAGAAATGCTCAAACGGCACCTCACCGAGGTGCGCGAAGTCTACTAACGCTCCCCGAGCCAGACGGACGCGAAGGCTGCAGCAGACCCGCGTCATGCGTTATGGTGAGGTTGTTCGACCGTCGATGAGGGTCACGGTCTAGCGTCCATCCAGCAACAGCACTGCACCGCACCGCTTTCAGGTGTCGGTGTCTTCAAGCTGTGGGCTGGCCGACGCTCCCAGTGAAGGCCCTCCATGTCGATTCCTCACTCGCTCCCGCCGAGCCATTTTCCAGTCCCGTCCCTTGTCGACGGTGGTGACCGTCGATGACCACACGCTCTGTCTCGACCGCGGAGCTGCAGCGCCGCTCACAGATCGCTGCTGCCGCCTATGAACGCGGTCGCCGCGCCACCTTGGCTGCGGCTCGCCGCCGCAGCCTGGCCGATCGCGCGCACGTCCGCCGCGAGGAGATCCGTAGTCGGTCGCACTCGTACGAGCCGCGCAGTGACAGTCGAGCATTCGGGTTACTCGATTCCGACGTGTCGTTGGTGCGGGCCGCTGCATATCTCGCTGCGGCCGGTGTGGCGCACGAGCTGATCGCCGCGCAGACCTTCACCGATCCCGTGCAGCAGGAGTGGGCGGACGCCACCGTCGATCGCACGGCTGTGCACGAGGATGCGTGGCGGGAGCGGTTGGTCGACAACGGTATCGACGATGCGGTGCTCCGGCTGGGTCTGTCGCTGGACGTCCTGGAGTTGCCTGCCGAGCTCGATGGCCTCGATTTCGACGACATCGCCGAGCACACCCTCGACGTGTCCTCCACCTCTGCCGACGTGGAACCGCTCCGTCTGGCCGATCTCATGCTCGACACAGCGCGCCAGGACCGCTCGTCGGACTCGGTCGTCGACATCACCGACCGGGTCGCGCAGGTTATCGAGATCGACCGCGGCGTCGACACAGCGGTCGAGGGTGGTGTGGACGCATGGTGACGAAGAAGGCGACCTCGAAGGGTGCCGGAGCGTCCTCGTCGATGCTGCCGCTCATCGCAGTGCTGCTCGCGATCGCGCTCATCGCCGTGGCATACGGTTCGCTGTGGCTGGGGCACGCGTTCACCGACACCGGCCAGCAGATCCCCGGCAATCCGTTCGTTGCCCTGTTCTCCGTGGCCGGCGGGCAGCTCACTTGGCCGACCGTCTCGACATGGATCTTCGTGATCACGGTGATCATTGCCTCCGGTCTCACCGGGGTCGCCGCAGCGGCACGCGCGGCCGTAAGTGTCAAGAAAAACGATCTCGACGCCAAGGCCTAATTGATGGGTCCCTCGTCGAAGCTGGATGGAGTGACCGGCAAGCAGGCACTCGAACGAGGGAAGAAGCTGAGACCGGACCTCGTCGGCCGGGACACGCTGGACGACGCCGACATCGGGGTCATCGTAGGCCACACGGTCCAAGGCAACCAGAAAGTGTTCCTGTCGTGCGAGCACATGATGTTCGCCCTGGCCGGGCCTCGTATGGGTAACACCCGCGCGCTGGCAGTCATGCTCTGTGCACCGCACGCGCGGACACTCCAGACCTGGAGAGGTAGGCGTGATCAGCCGACGATTGGGCGCAGGTGACGGAACGTGTTATCGCTGTTGAGATCTCCGGCCAACTGCAAGTTGAGATTTCAGCCTGCCCGGCGGATCAGAAGCCCAAAGCGAAGCGGCGCCCGGAACTAGGTCTACAAGAACGAACCGGAACGGTGGCGCGACCCACTCGAAGCTCTTTCAGCTGTGCGTGTGCAGCGGCCGCCCCGACAAGGCCATCATTGCCTCGCCCAGTGCCTCGTTCTGAGTGGGGTGGGCATGGACGAAACTACCGACCTCCGACGGCAATGCCTCCCACGCGACCGCAAGTTGGGCCTCACCGATCAATTCACCCACACGGTCGCCGACGAGGTGGACGCCGACGACCGGACCGTCCTCGCGGGCACGGATGACTTTGACTCCACCGGCAGTGGACAGAATGCGACTCTTGCCGTTGCCGCCGAGGTCGTAGACCACCGACGTCACGGTGCCGTACTTCTGCTCCGCGGCCTTCTCGGTGAGACCGACCGACGCCACCTCGGGATGTGAATAGGTCACGCGCGGAACGAGATCGCCGTCGACACGCGCCGGCTCCAGGCCGGCGATGTGCTCGGCGACGAACATGCCGTGTTGAAATCCTCGGTGAGCCAACTGATAGCCCGCCACGATGTCGCCGACGGCATAGACGCCGTTTGTGGTGGTGAGCAGATTGTCGTCGACAGTGACGAAGCCGCGTTCGGTGGCGATGCCCTGCTCGGCCAGACCCAAGCCGTCGGTGCGAGGCCCACGACCGACGGACACCAGCACAAGATCGGCGGTGAGGCTGTCCCCGGACGACAATGACACAGAGACTGCGTCGGTGGACTCAGCGACGGACTCGACCTTGGTACCGGTACGAATGTCGATGCTGCGCTTGCGTAGTGCTTTGGTCAACTGCTTCGAGGACCACTCGTCTTCACCGGGAACGATGCGATCGAGGGCCTCGACGACGGTAACCTGAGCACCGAAAGAGGCCCAGATGCTGGCGAATTCGATCCCGATGACTCCGCCGCCCAGTACGACGACAGACTCCGGTACCCGGTCCAGCGACAGTGCGCTGTCACTGGTGAGCACACGTGGGCCCAGTTCGATACCGGGGATGGTGCGCGAATACGTCCCGGTCGCGAGGACCAGCGAAGACCCGGTAATGCGTCGACCGTCCACCTCGACGGTGCGAGGACCGACCACCTGACCACGGCCGGAGACGATCTCGATGTTCGGACGCTTCAGCAGGCCCTGCAGTCCGGAGTACAGGCCGGCGACCACGGTTCGCTGATAGTCCAGTGCCGCAGGCATATCTACGCCCGCGAACGATGCGGTGACGCCGACATGCGCCGAACCGCGGACCGCGTCGGCCACCTCGGCGGTGTGCAGCAGAGCCTTGGTGGGGATACATCCGCGGTGCAGGCACGTGCCGCCGAGCTTGTCCTCCTCGACCAGCGCGACCGTCAGGCCGAGTTGCTCAGCACGCAGCGCACACGAGTACCCACCCGATCCACCGCCGAGGATGAGAACGTCCACGTCGCTCATCGGACGGATCCCAATGCCACGACGGGGTTTTCGACGAAATCGGCCACCGTGCGCAGGAACCCACCTGCCACTCCGCCGTCGCACACGCGGTGATCGAATGCCAACGACAGCTGCGCCACCTTGCGGACGGCGAGTGCGCCGTCGACCACCCACGGGCGGTCGATGATGCGTCCGATCCCCAGAATCGCGGCCTCGGGGTGGTTGATAATCGCGGCCGAGCCGTCGACACCGAATACTCCGTAGTTGTTGAGCGTGAACGTTCCGCCGCTCAAGCGAGCTGCAGGGAGAGAACCGGTACGTGCCAGTTCGGTCAGCTCGGCCAACCGCTCGGCGAGTTCCTTCAGATCGGCCTTGTCGGCCTGCGGCACAACGGGAACCATCAGTCCGCGACTGGTCTGTGCTGCAATGCCGAGTCCGACGTTCTCGTAGCGCAGGATCTCGTCTGCTGCGGTGTCGACTGTGCTGTTGAGTTCGGGGAATTTCGCCAACGCGATCATCGTCAGCTTGGCGAGGACCGCCAGCAGTGTCACCTTCACTCCGTCGATGGAGGCGTCGAGGTCGCGTCGGGCCTGCAGCAGGGCCGTCGCGTCGACATCCACCCAGACGGTGGCCTCGGGAATCTCCGCGCGACTGCGAGAGAGTTTGTCTGCGATGGTCTTACGTATCCCGGTGATGGGAATTCGAGTCATGCCCTCCGGCGAGGAAGCAACGGCCGAACCGGCCAAGGCTCGCTCGACGTCCGCGCGGGTGATCACGCCGTGGCTGCCTTCTGCGTCGATACTGCCCAGATCGAGCCCACCCCGCAACGCCATGCTCCGAACGATGGGGGAGAGCACCTTCGGCGTTGAGATGTGCTGCGCAGTGGTGCGGTTAGGTGCCCCCTGGGGCGCTTTTTCACTCCACTGCGGCGCAGCCGCACTTCGCTTCCGACGGCCGGCCGGGCCGTGTCCCGTGCCGTAGCCGATGAGGACGTTCCCCGAACCGGCGCGTTCTTCTTCGCGGTAACGCTCGTGGGTCGCAGGCGTATCGGCGACGGCACCGCCGGTGATGCTGATGAGCGGGGCACCGACGGCGAGTGAGGTGCCCTCGGCCGCATGCAGTTCGCCGACAACACCCTCGAACGGGCAGGGCACCTCGACGGACGCTTTCGCGGTCTCTACTTCGACGACGACTTGATCGATGGTGACCGTATCGCCGGGCTTGACCTTCCACTGGACAATCTCGGCCTCGGTCAGTCCTTCGCCGAGGTCGGGGAGCAGGAATACCTGCATGCTCATACCGTGACCGCCTTGCTGAGGTCGGGCGCATCGTTCCACTGCAGTCGGTCCATGGCATCGAGCACACGGTCTGCGGACGGCAGGTGGAAGTGCTCGAGTTTCGGTGCAGGGTAGGGAATGTCGAGTCCGGTCACCCGCAGTACCGGAGCGTGCAAGTGATGGAAGCATCGCTCGGATACCCGTGAGGCGATCTCCGCGGCCACTCCAGAAAAGCCCTGTGCTTCCTGAATCACGATGCAGCGTCCGGTCTTGCGTACCGAGGCCGCGACGGTCTCGTCGTCGAACGGATTGAGCGATCGCAGATCGACGACCTCGACGCTTCGGCCGTCCTCCGCCGCAAACTCCGCGGCCTGCATGGCCACGGACACGGTGGGTCCGTAGGCGAGAAGCGTGACGTCGGTACCGGCACGGCGCACGACGGCCGTGCCGATCGGCTCGGTCTTGGTCAGCTCGATGTCGTCCTTGGAGAAGTACAGCCGCTTCGGTTCGAGAAAGATCACCGGATCGGGGTCGGCGATGGCATCACGCATCAGCGAGTACGCGTCGGCGACGGTGGACGGGGAGACGACCTTCAACCCGGAAGTGTGGGCGTAGTAGGCCTCGGATGAGTCGCAGTGATGCTCGACGCCGCCGATTCCTCCCGCGAACGGGATGCGAATGACCATCGGCGCGGTGAGTGATCCTCGAGTTCTGTTGCGCAGCTTCGCAACATGCGACACGATCTGCTCGAAAGCCGGGTAGGCAAAGGCGTCGAACTGCATCTCGACGACGGGCTTGTAGCCCGACATCGCCATCCCGATCGCGAATCCGACAATGCCCGACTCCGCGAGCGGGGTGTCGAAGCAGCGATCGTCACCGAAGTCTCGGGTCAGTCCGTCGGTGACGCGAAAGACGCCGCCGAGCGTGCCGACGTCCTCGCCGAAGACGACGACCTTCTCGTCCTCGGTCAACGCGTCGCGCAGTGCGGCGTTGAGGGCTCCGGCCATGGTCATCGTGGTCATGACAGTTCTCCTGCTGCGATTTCGGCAGCGACCTGATTGCGTTGTTCGGTCAGGCCGGGGGTGGGGGAGGAGTAGACGAACCGGAACAGATCCTCGGGGTCGACGTCCTGGTCGACGTTCATGCCCGCGCGAAGTGCCGCGGCGTCGGCGTCGGCCGATACCGTCATCTGCTCGCGCAGCTCGTCGGTGAGAAGACCCTGGGCCTCGAGGTAGGAATCGAGGCGCGAGAGTGGATCTCGGGCCAACCATCCCTCGACCTCGTCTGCCTTGCGGTAACGAGTGGCGTCGTCGGCGTTCGTGTGGGCATCCATGCGGTAGGTGTGCGCTTCGACGACCACCGGTCCCTTGCCTGCTCTGACGTACTTCACGGCCTCATCCATCACGGCCATCATCGCGATCGGGTCGTTGCCGTCCACCTGCTCGCTACCGATGCCGTAGCCGACTCCCTTGTGCGACAACGACGGAGCTGCAGTCTGACGCGCGAGCGGAACGCTGATGGCGAAGCCGTTGTTCTGCACCAGGAAGATCACCGGTGCGCGGAACACCGCGGCGAAGTTGAGGGCTTCGTGGAAGTCACCCTCACTGGTGGCTCCGTCGCCGCAGAACGCGAGGGCGATGGTGTCGCGACCCTGCTTGGCCTCGGCGTAGGCGAAACCGGTTGCATGCAGCAATTGTGTTGCCAGAGGGGTGCATTGGGGAGCGACCTTGTAGGCGGTCGGGTCGTAGCCGCAGTGCCAGTAGCCGGCGAGCATGCCGAGCAACTCCACCTGGTCGACGCCACGCGCCGCGAGAGCCATCGAGTCACGGTACGTCGGGAACATCCAATCCTGCTCACCCAGACACAGGGCGGCGGCGATCTGACACGCCTCCTGTCCGCGCGAGGACGGATAGACCGCGAGCCGGCCCTGCTTGGTCAATGCCGTTGCCTGCTGGTCGAATCGGCGACCGTGAACCATCGAGCGGTACATCTCGAGCAGGCGCTCGTTGGGCGGGTGTGCGTAGCGGGCGGCACTGTCCACGCCCGTCCCATCGGGTGCGAGATATTGCACGGGACGGTCGGCAGGCATGAACTGTTGGTAGGACGTTGCCGGAACCTTCTCGACGGTCGTCATGTCGCACTCTCCTGAAATCGGCTTGTACGGCGATTCTGGCCGAATCGGTGAGGAAGAAGTCTCATGGTCGTAGGATTGCAGACATATTGCTGACATTTCCGCCGCGAACTGACTATCTGTCGGATCGCCGCAACGAACCACCAGGTAGGAGCGGACGAATGGACGACGTCCCGAGACGTGTGGAATTGGACGACACGGATCGTCGCATCCTCGCCGAGCTGACCTCGGATGGACGGGTTTCGATGCGGGTGCTGGCCGATCGGTTGAATCTCTCTCGTGCACATACCTATACGCGCGTCGACCGACTGAAGGATTCCGGTGTCATCGAGCGATTCACCGTTCAGGTCGATCACGGGGCGTCCGGGCTAGGGACCTCCGCGTTCATCGCGTTGTCCATCCGTCAGGATTCGTGGCGCAGTGTGTCCGAGGGGTTGCGGTCGATGGAGTTCGTAGACCACTTCAGTTTGCTCGGTGGCGATTTCGACGTGCTGGTACTCATCAGGACTCCCAACAACGAGAGTTTGCGGCAAGTGGTGCTGGAGGGCCTGCAGTCGCTCGACGGCGTCCGGGCGACGCGCACGTGGTTGATCTTCGACGAGGACCGAGGTGGTCTGGGACGAACTGCGCCGCCCACCGAACGCTGACAGTGGGCGGCGTCGAACAGATCTCGAGTCAGAAGTTGCCGCGAGCGTCCTGCTCACGTTCGATGGCCTCGAACAGTGCCTTGAAGTTGCCGATGCCGAAGCCGAGCGAGCCGTGGCGTTCGATGAGCTCGAAGAACACCGTCGGGCGATCGACCAGCGGCTTGGTGAAGATCTGCAGCAGGTAGCCGTCCTCGTCTCGGTCGACCAGAATCCCGCGCTTCTGCAACTCTTCGATCGGCACCCGGACGTTACCGATACGGGCTCGCAGTGCGGGATCCTCGTAGTACGAATCAGGAGTGGCGAGAAATTCGACGCCCGCCGCGCGGAGCGCATCGACCGAGGACAGGATGTCGTTGGTCGCCAGCGCCAGATGCTGTGCACCCGGGCCGCGGTAGAAATCCAGGTACTCGTCGATCTGTGAGCGCTTCTTGGCAATGGCCGGCTCGTTCAGCGGGAACTTCACTCGGTGGTTGCCGTTGGAGACGACCTTGCTCATCAAGGCCGAGTAATCGGTGGCGATGTCGGCCCCGACGAACTCGGCCATGTTCGTGAAACCCATGACGCGATGGTAGAAGTCGACCCACTCGTCCATCTTGCCGAGCTCGACATTGCCGACCACGTGATCGAGAGCCTGGAAGATGCGTTTGGGAGCGCCTTCCGGTCGCTGCAACGTCGACGTGCGTGGCGCATAGCCGGGGAGGTAGGTACCGGTATAGCGGGAGCGGTCCACCAACGTGTGCCGGGTGTCGCCGTAGGTCGCGATGGCCGCGGTGCGGACTGTGCCGTGCTCGTCGGAGATGTCGGTCGGCTCTTGCAGTACTCGCGCGCCCTGGGCCCGCGCATGCTCGATGCATCGGTCCACATCCGGGACGGCCAGCGAGATGTCGATGACGCCGTCGCCGTGGCGCGTATGGTGTGCCACCAGTTCGCTGTCGGGGTCGACGGCTCCCTTGATGACGAAACGCACTGCGCCCGACTTGAGTACGTAGGCGTGGTGGTCACGTTGGCCGGTCGTCGGGCCCGAGTACGCAACGAGCTCCATGCCGAACGCGGACTGGAAGAAGTGCGCGGTTTGCGTCGCGTTGCCGACGACCCACACGATGGCGTCCCAGCCGCTGACCGGAAAGGGATCTTTCTTGTCGTCGTACTCGACCAGGCCGACGAGCTGTCGAAGCTGATCGGCGTCGAGATCGGCCAGTCTTTCGTCGTCGTTGAGAATGCTGTCGAGGCTCATGAAGTCTCCCGTTGGATCCGAGTGAGGGCGAACTGTTCCGATCAGCCCAACATTGAGGTGTGGGGGTGTCAATCGACAGTCTTCTGCCTATATGTGATGTACAGATAGAGCAGTGAAAGGGGGAAGTTGCTATACGATTCGTATAGCAAACGGGAGGTGCATGGTGGAATACGCTTTGGACGAGTTGGACCGAGCGATGCTCGCTGCGCTGTATGACAATTCGAGAATCGGCGTGCTCGAGCTGTCGCGAACGCTCGGTGTTGCACGTGCGACGGTGTCGGCCCGTCTGCAGCGCCTGGAGGACAGCGGCGTCATCACCGGTTATCAGCCGAGGATCGGTTTGGCCGCAGCAGGTTACGGGGTGCAGGCGTTCGTCACGTTGGAAATCGCCCAAGGCGCACTCGGCGACGTCATCGCAGTTCTGGAGCAGATACCCGGCGTGCTGGAGGCCTTCGCGACCACAGGTTCGGGAGATGTGCTGTGCCGGGTCGCGGCTGCCTCACATGACGATCTGCAGCGAACTCTGATCGTACTCAACCAATCTCGCACGATTGCGCGGTCGACCAGTGTGGTCGTGCTGTCGGAACTGGTCGAGTTTCGAGCGATGCCGTTGCTGAACACGGCAGAACCCGATCGAGCGCCGAAGGCCCCTGCCTACCGGCCCACTCGTGAGTGAGGTTGGCGGGCAGGGTCCTTCGGCTCGCCACTTCAATTGGACGGAGCGTCGGCGAGTAGCCGCCCATCCACGATTTCGACTACTTCGTCCATGTCGGACAGATGTGCGCGGTCATGGGTGACCACAACGGTCGCGGTGCCGTTGGTACGGGTCAAGGTGGCGATCAAATCGAGAATCGCTGCTCCTCGCTCGTGATCGAGTGCGCTTGTGGGTTCGTCGACCAGCAGTACTGCAGGGTTGCTCATCAAGGCTCGGGCGATATTGACCCGCTGTCGTTGCCCACCGGAGAGTTGATGCGGCCTCTTGTGCGCGTGCTCGCCGAGGCCGACAGCGTCGAGGAGCGTGAGTGCGGATATTTCGGCACCGCGGGGGGAATGACCACCGAGGTGGGCGATGACCTGGAGTTGCTCCACGGCGGTCAACGACGGCAAGAGATTAGGCTGTTGAAATACAGTCCCGATCTTGTTGCGTCGCAAAGTCGTCAACTCTTTGCGGGTCATGTCGGCAGTGGGTGTTCCGTCGATCACGACACGACCGCTGTCAGGGGTGATCAGTGTGGCCGCCACAGCGAGCAAGCTGGACTTGCCGGAGCCGGACGGGCCGATGACGCCGGTCATCGTGCCCTTCTCGACGTGCAGATCGACGCCGTCCAACGCAGTGAGCCGGGCGTCGCCGTCGGGGTAGGTGAGAGTGATACCGGTCAGATGCAGGCTCATCGTGCGCTCCCGAGTGCAGTGAGGGGGTCAACGGACGTTATTCGATTGATGGACAGAGCCGCGCCGACTGCGCCGAGGGCGACGATGATCAGCGCGGGTAGCACCACGGTGCCGGGGTCCAGGACGAACGGCACAGTGCCGCCGACGAGTGCGCCCACTCCTGCAGCCAAACCCGTCCCGACGACGGTGCCGGCGGTCAGCACCACGACGGCCTGACCGAGAGCATCTCGGAGCAGGTATGCGGTAGATGCTCCGAGAGCCTTGAGAACTGCGATGTCCCCACTGCGTTGGATGGTCCACACGGTGAAGAACGCCCCGATGACAAGTGCGGAGATCGCGAACAGGAACGCGCGCATCAGTTGCAGCGAACCGTTTTCCGAGCTGTAGGAGCCGACGGCGGACTTGGCGTCCGCGGTGGGCACCGTGTGTGTTCCGATCCGTTCGTCGGCCGCAGCGAGGTCGACATCGGTGTCGGTACTCAATCCGACCACGGTCGCGCGCAGTGGGCCTGCGGGGGCTCCACCGGACAATGTCTGCCAGGCCCCCAAATCCATGAAGATCACCGGGGTGTGGCTGTAGGAGGCGTCGCCGTCGACAGCAGCGACCGTCAGCCGCTGTCCACCGAGCACGAAGTCCTCGCCGATTCCGACGTCCAGTTCCTCTGCGGCCGACGTGGACAGCACTGCGCTGCCGGTGCGGATCAGGTCCGATTTCGGTGCCAGAGTCGAGCCCGGCTGCACGCCGAACGCAGAGATCGAGGCGCTGCGTGAACCGGCCTCGGCTTTGGTGGTCGTGATGCCGAGCGGTTCCGCTCGCTGCACCCCATCCACTGCTGCCCACTGCTGCCAGGTGGATTCGGTGACGGTGCTGTCGGTGAACGACACCGAGTTGCGTTCCGTCGGTGCCGAGAACGTCAGATGGTCAGCCGGCAGATCGGTGACCGCCGATGTGCTTTCTCTGCCCAAGCCCGCAGTGAGTCCGGACAACAGACCGACCAACATCGTGATCAGGACGATGACGGTTCCCATCAGGGCGAACCGCCCCTTGGCGAATCGTAGGTCTCTCCAGGCGACGAACACGTTTTCTGCCTTTCTCTGCGGACGACCGAATCAGGTATCCGGCAACTGTGTTCAACTCTCGCCCCAGCCTGGGCTCGCTTGCATCGACCGGGAGAGTGCAGTTCGCGAGTCGGAAGGATCACCGTCCGCTACACCTTTTGGCCGATGTCGGTCGGGTGCGAACCGCATAACCTGGACGTCGTTATGGATCCGTCGTCGCTCACCCCTGTCATGCGCATCCTGCGCGGGTGCTTACATCTGATGCTGGCGGCACTGCTCACGCTGTCGGTAGTACGTGCGGTCCAGGAGCGCGTACCGCACCTGACTGCGGTCATCGTGCTCGCGATCGCCCTGGGCGTGGTGTACGCGGTGGGGGCTACCTGGCCGAGAGTGCGTCACTCCGGTGCAACTGCCGCGGGATGGCTACTGGCGGTCGGGATGGTGTGGACGGCATTGCTCGTGGTGAGCCCCGAAGCCGTCTACCTCGCGTTCCCGTTGTTCTTTCTTCAGCTCCATCTTCTGCCGACGACGTGGGGCCTGACGGCGGTTGTGTGGACCACCCTCACGGCGATCGCTGGATTCTGCTGGCATCGAGGAGGTTTCGAGGTCGGGGCAGTAGTCGGGCCCTCGCTCGGTGCCGCAGTCGCGATCGCGGTCGTTCTCGGCTACGAAGCGCTCTACCGCGAGAGCGAACAGCGGCGCACGCTCATCGAGGAGCTGACCGCCGCGCGCGGAGAGCTGGCAGCAGCGGAGCACGAAGCCGGGGTTCTCGCCGAACGTGAACGGCTGGCCCGTGAAATCCACGACACCCTGGCTCAGGGGCTGTCGAGTATCCACTTGCTGCTCCGCGCGGCCGAACGTCTACTCCCCGAACGGCCGGACGAGGCGAACAGGCATGTTGTACACGCCCGAGAAACGGCGTCGAGCAACCTCGAGGAGGCTCGACGCTTCGTTCGTGCGCTGACCCCGCCGGATCTCGAGAACGGCTCGCTGCCTTCGGCGTTGGAACGATTGTGTGCTGGCACGTCTGCAGCTGCAGGGCTACCGGTCGACTGGCAGCTGTCCGGTCTACCGATACCCCTCCATACAGCACACGAGGTCGCTCTGCTGCGCATCGCTCAGTCCGCTCTGGCGAACGCCACGCAGCACGCCGACGCGACCCGGGTGACAGTAACTCTGAGCTTCATGGACACCGAGGTGGCGCTCGATGTCGTCGACGACGGTGTCGGCTTCGATCCCGACACCATCAGCGCTGGGGATCGCGGATTCGGACTACCGGGGATGAGGTCACGTGCTCGCTCGCTGCAGGGCACCCTGGTGGTGGAGTCGAGACCGGGCCAGGGCACTGCCGTCGCCGTCACTGTGCCGTTGGAGGTGCGAACATGATCCGTCTTCTGATGGCCGACGACCATCCGATAGTGCGCGCAGGGTTGCGTGCGGTACTCGAGACCGAGTCGGACTTCGTGATCATCGCCGAGGCGACGACGGCCGAGCAGGCGATCGAACTCTCCGCCGAACTCGAGATCGACGTGGTTCTGATGGACCTGCAGTTCGGGCCCGGTATGCACGGCGTCGACGCTATTGCCGCCATTGCCGCCTCTCCCGGCGCACCGCACGTACTGGTACTGACGACCTACGACACCGACGCCGACATCCTCGCCGCTATCGAAGCCGGCGCGGTGGGCTACTTGCTCAAAGACGCACCGCCTGATGATCTTTGTGCAGCTGTGCGCACTGCAGCAGCGGGAGGGTCGGCGCTCGCGCCCGCGGTCGCATCTCGACTGATGGACCGGATGCGGACACCCGGCAGCACATTGACATTGCGTGAGATCGAAGTACTGCAATTGGTGGCAGACGGCCACTCGAACGTGCAGGTCAGTCAAAGGCTGTTCCTGAGCCAGGCGACCGTCAAGTCCCATCTGGCCCATATCTACACGAAGTTGGGCGTGGATTCACGAACCTCTGCCGTGGCAGCTGCAGCGTCCAAGGGGTTGATCCGGCATGGGCAACATTGAGTTCGGCTCGTCCTCGCCGACCGAAGGGGTGATCGAGATGTCCCCGCGCCGCAACTTGCTGCCGTTCGTGCGCTGGGTGCCGTTGGCTTTGGTGCCGTTGCTGCTGCTGGCCAGCAACTTTCCTGACCAGTACCAGGTGCCGCTCTGGTACTGGTCAGCGGCGCTGGCCGCTGCGGTGGTCTTTCTGTTGGGCGGCCGGTGGCCGCTACCGGTCTCGCTCGCGCTGTCAGCGCTGGCGGTGCCGATGTTTCTCGCTCACGCGTGGGGATTGTCGGAGCTGGTTCCCTATCTCGGCGCGGCCGGTCTGGCCGAGGTGGCGATGCGTTCGACACGATCCGCGCCGGTGGTCGTGGCCAGCGTGTGGTGGACGGTCGCGGTTCTGTGGGGGATTGCCGCCGGTGAGTCCTCGACCTTCTGGCGTCCTGCCACTGCGGTCGAAACTCTTGCCGTTGTCGGCTTGCCGTTGTTGTTCGGGCTGTATTTGCGGGCTCAGCGCCGCTTGGCCGCCACGTATCGGGCGCGAGCCGCCGACGCCGACATGCGAAGGCTGGAGGATTCGGCGCGGGCCCGCCTGGCCGAGCGCGCCGCGTTGGCCCGGGAGTTGCACGATCTGGTGGCCCATCACATGGCATCGATCGTGTTGCGGATCGGTGTCGCACAGCATGTCGTGGCCGAGGCCGACCCGCGCGTTCGAAGTGTGCTCGACGACGTCCACGCCACCGCGTCGGGTGCGCTGGACGACATCCGCAGACTTCTCGTAGCGCTTCGGGATCCCTCGCCCGGGGAGGTCGCGTCGGTGGAGGCCGATGCTGTGTCCACCGAGATCGCTGCAGCAATCGAGCGCACCCGCACCACGGGGATCACCGTCGACGCAGAGGTGGATACCGACCTCGGCGAGCTGGACACGATCGGAAGGCTCACCCTGCTCCGGGTCGTCCAGGAGTCGTTGACCAATGTCATGAAGCACGCGGATCCTGATCAACCCGTGACTGTCTCGGTCGTCCGCGAGCACGACGGCGTGATCGCGTCCGTAGTCAGCCGTCTCGACGACCCTGCCGGGCCCGTCGACCCTGCCGGGCACGGATTGACCGGCATGGCCGAGCGTGTCGCGCTCGCCGGGGGCACGCTCGCGGTCGGCGCCGAGGACGGGAGCTGGTCCGTCCGTGCCGGACTCACCTTCTCCGATTCGGAGCGTGGACGATGATCCGCCTACTCATCGTCGACGACCAGCGCCTGGTCCGGGCCGGGCTGCGGATGCTCTGTGAGTCGACCGAGGATATCGATGTCGTCGGCGAAGGTGCCAACGGTGCGGAGGCGATTCGTCTGACCGCCGAAATGTCACCGGATGTCATCCTGATGGATCTGAGGATGCCGGGCCTCGACGGAATCGAGGCCACCAGATATATCCTGGGTTCCGGCTCGGCACCGAAGGTGCTGGTGCTCACCACTTTCGACGACGACGACCACCTCTACCCGGCTCTTGCGGCCGGAGCAGCAGGATTTCTCGTCAAGGACACCGAACCGGCCGAACTGTTGGACGCCATCCGTCGCGTCGCCGACGGCGAACTCCCGTTCTCCCCATATCTGTTGCGAAGGCTCGTGAACCGGGCAGTCGAGGAGGGGCGTGCTGTCGAGCGCACCGAGAACGTCGAGCTGAGCCCGCGGGAGATCGAGGTTCTCAGGCTTGTCAGTGAGGGCTTGGGAAATCAGGAGATCGCGGACTGTCTGCATCTGGGGGTCTCGACGGTCAAGACACACGTGGCGAATCTGATGGCAAAGACCGAGTGCAACAACAGAGTTCGGCTGGCGGTGTGGGCCTACCGGCGCAGTTGACGTCGACAGTGCACGATCGGTCGACGGCGCTCAATGGCCGCCGTGCTGCATGGGTGTGTCTGCAGGCATCTGCATCGGGGTCGCAGTCTGGTTCGGTCCGAGGACCAGGAATTGGCCCATCATGCCCTGATCCTCGTGCCTCATCAGATGGCAGTGGAACATGTACGAAAACGTCGGGTCCGTGTACTCGGTGAACCGCAGTATCAACCGGATCGTGGTGCCGGGAGGAACGTAGACAGTGTCCTTCCACCCCGCCAGCGCAGGCAGAGGATTTGCACCGTTGATGTCGAGGAGCTGAAACTGGACATCGTGCACGTGGAAGTTGTGCGGCCAGTTGTCCGCGTTGTGGATCGTCCACACCTCGGTGGTGTCGACGGCCGAGGTGAAATCGACGCGATTCATGTCCATCTGCTCGCCGTTGATCATGAACCACTGCAGTTCGAATCTACGCTCGGCGACCGCGGTGGCCGGTTCGAGGCGGGGGATGTCGGCGAGCACAGCCGGCAACGCCCGGGATCGTTCGGGGTTGGGGACCGGTCGGAGCTCGAGCACGTCGAAGGAATCGGTCAGTCCGTAGTCGGATGCGATGTCGCGGTCGATTTCTGGCTGGTCGTCGAACGGAAACGCGCGCAGCATCATCGGAGAACTACCGCCCGCCGCCACGACGATCTCGACTCGTTCTCCGGGGCTGAGTGTGATGCGGCTCAGCGGGAGCGGCTCGCTGAGCAGTCCACCGTCGCTGGCCACCATCGTGAAATCGCGGTCGTCGGCGAATCCGAGGTTGTACATTCGCCCTCCGGAACCGTTGAGGATTCGCAGTCGCACCAGTTCGGTGCTCAGCTGCAAGTGCGCGCCGGCGATTCCATTCGTGATGATCGTGTCGCCGAGGAGGCCTGCATCGGTCGGGTCGGACTCGTCGAGAGCACCGTCTGCAGTGAACCGGCGATCCTGGATGATCAATGGGAAGTCATCCACACCATAAGTTTTCGGCAGATCGAGAGAGTCGGCGTCCTCGTCGTCGACCAGGAAGATACCGGCCAGTCCCCGGTACGCATGTTTCTCGGTGGCACCGTGCGGGTGGGGGTGGTACCACAGCGTCGCCGCCGGCTGGTTCACAGTCCACGTCGGCTCCCAGCGTCCACCCGGTGTGATCGTCTGGTGGGGTCCGCCGTCGTATCGCGCCGGGACGTGCACACCGTGCCAGTGCACGGTGGTGTCCTCCGGCAGGGCGTTGTCGATGGTGAACGCGACGGTTTCGCCGCGCCGGGTCCGGATGGTCGGCCCCAGGATCGAACCGTCGAAACCCCATGTCGGGGTCTGCACACCCGGCAACATCTCGGTGCTGCCGGCCTGTGCGGTGAGCGTGAAGTGGCGGACACCGGCGGCGTCGACGGTGGAGTCCGCCAGGGGCGGCACCGGTAGTGGCCGGCGGCCGCCATCGGACGTCGCGGCCTCGACACCGGACGGAGCGGACCCCGGAGTAGACCTACTCGCAGCGCATCCCGCCGACAGCGCGATCGGCGCAGACGCCAACCCCACCAACAAGGTTCGTCGGCTCAACGTATTTCGGACCATGACGTTCACTGCACTCCCGGGTTTCTTGCGGTGTTCGATTACCTCGCGACACAAGCAAGTTTCCGGGGTTCGGCAGTCGCGGGCATCCGCCCGAGGGCCACGGCTGGTGGAGAAGAAATCCACCGCGGGGGCCTACCGCTACTTCAGAATCTGTGGTAATTCCCTCGACTCCTGTCAGGCAGACACGATCCGACCTCGAACATCACCGAATCCGATACGGGCACCGTTCTCCCCTGGAGCACTCGCAGCGATGACGACCTCGTCGCCGTCTTCGAGGAAGGTGCGAGTCTCCGCGCCGAGTGACACCGGTTCTTTTCCGCCCCAGGTCAGTTCGATGAATGCGCCGCGTTGATTCTTCTCCGGTCCCGAGATGGTGCCCGACGCGAATAGGTCACCGGTTCGGCTGCGTGCGCCGTTGACGGTCTCGTGCGCGAGCATCTGAGCCGGCGACCAGTACATCGCACTGTACGGTGGACGGGATACGACCTGACCGTTCCACGAGACCGTCAGGTCGATATCGAGAGCCCAGGAATGGGATTCGCGGAGGTACTCGAGCGGCTCGGGGTCTTGCACCGGCGTCGAGGTTCGCGCGTGCTCCAATGCGAGCAAGGGCACCACCCAGGGCGAGATGGACGTCGCGAAACTCTTACCGAGGTTGGGCCCGAGTGGCACGTACTCCCAGGCCTGAATGTCGCGAGCCGACCAGTCGTTGACGATGACTGCACCGAACACGTGCTCGGAGAACCGATCCGGCGAGATGGGACCGTCGGACGGTACGCCGACGACGAAGCCCATCTCGGCTTCGATGTCCAGTCGCCGACTCGGCCCGAAGGTGGGCGACGCCTCGTCGGGTGCCTTGCGTTGTCCGGAAGGCCTCTTGATGTCGGTGCCGGAGACGACAACCGTGCCTGCCCGACCGTGATACGCGACGGGTAGGTGCTTCCAATTCGGTAGCAGCGGTTCGGCATCGGGCCGGAAGAGCCGGCCGAGATTGGACGCGTGATGCTCGGAGGCGTAGAAGTCGACGTAGTCGGCCACCTCGAAGGGGAGATGCATCGTGACATCGGAAACGGGCACGATTGCTTCCGCGGGGGTCGTGCCACCGGTGAGCATGTCGGTGACGGACGAGCGGACCTCGACCCACCGATTGCGTCCGCGAGCCATGAACGCATTGAGGCTCGGCGAAGAAAATTCCGCATCTCCCAGAGCTACGGATAGATCGATGACGTTGTCGCCGTAGCGGACTCCGACACGAGCGTCCGTGCCCGGAGTGCTGACAATGCCGTACGGAAGGTTGTCGATTCCGAACTCGGAATCGGCGGGGATGTCGATGTGCGTCATGAGCGGCGCTCCTGATGTACGGGGATGGGGTTCACTGAGGTGGGACGAGTCCGAGGCGGACGAGATCGTCCAGGGGTTCACGGATGCTGCAGGTGCCGAAGGAGGCGAATGCACGCTGTCCCTCGATCCCGGCGACGAGCCCGGCGAGGACGTCTGCGTCTCGAATCGCCAGTATCTTCTCGAGCTCACCGACGCGAGCGCCGCTGTGTGCGGCCTGCGCGGCGAGGAGCACGTTGAGGAAACCGTGCTGCTCGAATCCGTTGTGGGGATCGGTGTTACGGGCGGCATGGTGCAGACCTGCGGTGGCCTTGAAGTGGACCTCGCGCTGGGCCGCCCGGTAGATGGACGCGGCCAGTTCGTGTTCGTCCGGATATTGGTCGGCCGTGACGCCGCCGGTTCGGAACTTGGCGCGATACCCGAACTCGTCGACCGCGTCGAAGATGTCGTCTTTTCGGGAGTCTCGGGGAATTTCGACATAGATGTCGATGTCTTGAGTGATGCCGCGCAGCACATCGATGTCGGTGCCGTGGGGCATGGCCACTTCGATGGACACGACCGTCACGCCGGCCGTGCGGTCGGCGACCCGCAGGCCTGCCTCCACGCTGCCCGGCCCGGCAGGTGCGGTCAACGCCACCTCCATCCGAGCACCCAGGTGCAGCTCGTTCACCCGGTCCATCGGCACGACCAACGGGCCGACGAGGTCTGCGAAAGAACTGGCCCGGTATTCGAGGTGTTGTGCCACAGCAACATCGAGAGGCGCGTTGCCGGGAGGGAAGACTGCGGCGTCGTCGCACAGGCGATGGAAGAACTTCGGGATCATCGGTTCGGTCCCCGGCCGGCCCAGGTCCAGGCGTACCCGGTGTCCTCGCATGCGAGAGCGCCTTCGCCGAGTTCGAGGGGGCGGAACGTGTCGACCATGACGGCCAGCTCGTCGAAGAACTCGGCACCGATACTGCGTTCGTAGGCACCGGGTTGCGGTCCGTGAGCGTGACCGCCCGGATGCACCGAGATCGAGCCTTGCCCGATGCCCGAGCCCTTGCGGGCCCCGTAGTCGCCGCCGACGTAGAACATGATCTCGTCGGAGTCGACGTTGGAGTGGTAGTACGGCACCGGAATTGCCAACGGGTGGTAATCGACCTTGCGCGGCACGAAATTGCAGATCACGAAATTGGCGCCCTCGAATGCCTGATGCGCAGGCGGTGGTTGATGCACCCGGCCGGTGATCGGTTCGTAGTCCGAGATGTTGAACGTGTACGGATACAGGCAACCGTCCCACCCCACCACGTCGAACGGGTGGTTGGGGTAGACGTATCGGGTTCCGACGATGCCCGTCGAACCACGGTGTTTGACAAGCACTTCGACGTCGCTGCCGTCGGCCAGTAGGGGCTCGGTGGGGCCGCGGAGATCACGTTCGCAGTAGGGAGCGTTCTCGAGCAGCTGGCCGTACTTCGACAGAAAGCGCTTGGGCGGTGCAATGTGACTGTTGGCCTCGATGGCGTAGGCGCGCAGGGTGCCGTCGGGAATCCAGCGGTGCGTCGTGGCACGCGGAATGAGCACGTAGTCGCCCTGCCGCGCCTCGAGGGTTCCGAACACGGTTTCGACGGTGGCTGAACCGGATTCGATGTAGACCATCTCGTCGCCGATCGAATTACGATACAGCGGTGAGGTTTTCGATGCGACGACGTAGGAGAGTCGGACGTCGGCGTTGCCGAGGACGAGCCGGCGACCGGTGACGACGTCGGTGTCGGCAACGACGGAGACCGGAAACAGCTCGTGCAACTTCAAGTGTCGCGGCATCAGTGGGTGATTCGGGGTCGTTGTCTGGTCGGGCAGATCCCAGACCGTGGCGTCGACGATGGCCGACGGAATGTGGCGGTGATAGAGCAGAGACGAGTCCGAAGAGAAGCCCTCCTCGCCCATCAACTCCTCGAAGTAGAGGTTGCCGTCGGGAGTTCGGTGCTGGGTGTGCCGCTTCGGCGGTACCGATCCGAGCTGCCGGTAATAGGCCACGTCATCGCTCCTGTGTTGCGTTCACTGCTTGTAGTAAACACATTAACTATTTTTACGTGATCTACGCAACCCTCAGTTGCGTCCCCGGACGTCGAATTGGCTGCGGTGGGTGATGAGTTTGGTCAACAGCATCACCAGGATCCGCTGCTCGGGTTCGGTGAGCGCGCTGGCCCACGCGTTCTCTCGTTCGTTCTGTTCGGCAAACGCCTCGACCATCTCGTCGTGCCCCTGGGCGGTGAGGGCGAGGCGCACCGAACGCCCGTCCTTCTCGTCGGGAGTGCTGGCGAGCAGTCCGCCGGCGATGAGGGTCTTGGACAGGTTGGATACGGCCGCGCGGCTCATACCCGTGAGCTCGGCCGCCCGCTTGGGCTCGATCGGGCCCGACAACCACGTGACGAACATCAGCCGAAACGACGACCACGACCAGCCTCGCGGGCGATGAACCGTCGCTTCGAGGTCGTAGGTGACGATGTTCGACGCCCGGTTGAGGGTCAGCAGCACCTCGGTCGCCAGCTGATGTTCGAACCCGTAGTCCCGGGCCAGCGTGGTGTTGGCGGTCTCGATGAACGACCAGAAGTCGGGCTCGGGTGAATCGGTCACCGATTCACTGTAGCCATGAACTCATCTGATCAACACCTTTATTACTTCCGTACGCGCGATTCGTGTCTCATCCCGCAGGGGTCATGATGGACCCATGAGCTCGAAGAACCTGTTCGGTGGCCCACGGACCCTGCTGATCGTGGCAGCAGTGGTCATCGTGATCGCACTCGTCGCTGCCGCCGCAACGCTGATCGTCCGTGCCGTCCTCGGACCGCCCGAGGGCGAGAACAAGTTCGAGATTCAGGGCTACTCCGTCGTGCAGATAGATCCCCAGGTCAACGACCTCGGGCTCGCCACACGCTAGCCGACTCCGCACCGACCCGCGGGTCGTGGGTCTGCTGGAAATTGCGGCCACCGCGCGCGAAGGTCTGCAGTGTCGCCGCGGGAACCTCGCGCTCGGGAACGGGTTCGCTCGTCCACTCGCAGTCGCGCACGAACATCATGTTCGACGCCACTGCGTCGGCGCTGTGATCCTCACGCATAGGGCCGGAGATGCGGCCGAGAAAATACTCCCCACGCTCGGTTCGCGTCCAGATCCACGATTCGTCGGGTACCTGCTCGAAGCGTTCGACGCGTCGTAGTGAGCGTTCGTCGTCGGCCGACATTCCGCAGAGGCCGTAGGTGAGGGCACGCTCGACGCCGCCCGGCATGGGTGCGCGATAGACGGCGTCCGGCATGCAGCCGAGCCTAGGCCCCGAGGGGTTTACATACCATTTGGTCTGTTGCACGATGACTTCGGGACGCTGGGTGTAGCGGTAGCGACCTCGCGGACGTGGTGGACCGCATCATCGATACGGTGCGTCGACGCCTCACGGCACTGACGTGAGTGTCCACAATTCGCTCCCACAAACGGGAAAAGGTTTCCAGGCACGAATAGTGGACGCTGAGGTCACCGGCGATCGAGGTCTACCCGCGAGGTGGCGTTGTCATGAATCGACTCGAGTGGTAACTTGAAGCTTCAAGTAAACACTCGAAGGACCCGCCATGACATCTGTGATCAACCCGCCCGTCGCGGGAGCAGCGTTCGACGCATTTCTCGCCGATACCGCACCCGCGAGCCGGTCACAGCAGATGTGGACCCCGAGCGACGGTCCGATGCCCGCCCTGTACATCAGCCACGGCGCACCGCCGGTTTTCGATGACGCCCTCTGGATGGACCAGCTGTTCACCTGGTCGCAGTCGATGCCCAAGCCGAAGGCGATCCTCATCGTCAGCGCGCACTGGGAGGAGGCCCCGCTGAGCTTGTCCGCATCGGCGGCCGCGACTCCGCTGGTCTACGACTTCGGCGGTTTCGCCCAGCGCTACTTCTCGATGGAATACCGGACGCCCGACGCAGAGGTGCTGGCCGCACGGGTGGCCGCGGCAATCCCGGCGTCGGAAAATCTGCACCGACACACCTCTCGCGGACTCGATCACGGTGCCTGGGTTCCGCTCAAGGTGATGTACCCGTATGCCGACGTCCCCGTTCTGCAGTTGAGCCTGCCGACGCATGCTCCTGACCGGCTGATGGCGATAGGCGCTGCGCTGAAAGAACTTCGAGCTGAGGGAGTGTTGGTCATCGGTTCGGGTTTCATGACGCACGGACTACCGTTCCTCTCGCGGGAGAACTTCGCCACCAACACGGTGCCGACGTGGTCGGAGGACTTCGATCTGTGGGCGGCCGACGCGTTGGCGCGTGGTGACGTCAACACACTTGCGGACTTCCGGAGCGCTGCACCGGGAATGCCGTATGCGCACCCGACCGTCGAACATTTCACGCCGCTGTTCGTCACGCTCGGTGCCGCGGAGAACCCGGAAGCGCCGGTGACCACAGCCATCACCGGCTTCCAGTTCGGCTTGGCGAAGCGGTCGTTCGCGGTCGCCTGACCAGGAGAGGCGATCGGTTGAAGCTGGAATCGGCTCACTTCTGAATCTTTTTCGATTCGGGGATTGTTATCCACGCCACTTCGCTCTACAGTTCTGAACACCATCTCGGACATCGGTGTCCAAGATGCGTTGGATGCGCTGTACGAACCGTCGCCGGGCGCGCCTCCTGTGGATCCCGTCCTCCGGCGCGAAGGAGTACACCCGTGTCTTCTGCCCGATCTTGGACGCTGCGTACAGCGATCAGCGTGATGACCGCCGCAGCGGCTTTCGCCGCCATGGCGACGCCCGCTGCTGCTGCACCCGATTCGCCTGATGTGGAAATCCAGCCGCCTCTGGCACCGTTCACGTGGCCGAAGATCCCGGAATTCGACACCGACTTCTACCTTCCGCCCGCCGACGTGGTGGCCGCGACCGCGCCGGGCCAGATCATCGCGGCACGGCCGGTCGAACTGGCCACTCTCAACGTCATCCCCACGCAGGTCGACGCGTGGCAGTTGTCTTTCCGGTCCAACAACGGTCGCGACGAGCCGATTGCTGCGGTGACCACGGTCATCAAACCCCGTGGCGTCCCCGCGGCATCGCGGCCCTTGATCTCCATTCAGTTGGCCGAGGATTCTCTCGCCGCCTACTGTGCGCCCTCGTATGCGATGCGCGCGGGTGCGATTCCCTGGCCGGTCACAGGCGCGGTGACGTCGGGTGCTCAATTCCTCGAGGTGCAAGCAGCGTTGGCGCAGGGCTGGGCGGTATCGGTACCCGATCATCAAGGTCCGAACAACTCGTTCGCCGCAGGGCCGGTCGCCGGTCGGATCACCCTCGACGGAATCCGAGCCGCCGAGAACTTCGCGCCCATGCAGTTGGCCGGGGAGGCCACCAAGGTGGGGATGAGCGGCTACTCCGGTGGCGCGATAGCGACCGGACACGCAGCCGAACTGGCCGAACGCTACGCCCCTGAGCTCGACATCGTCGGAGTCACCGAGGGCGGAACCCCCGCTGAACTCGGGGCTTTGGTGGACAACGCGAACAACACACTCGGCTCGGGAATCGTCGCTGCCGGAATCATCGGTGCCAGTCGTGAAGATCCCGAGTTGGCCGATTTCATCGACGAACACATCGATCCGCTCGGCCGGGCGTTGTTCGCGGCCAAGGACAATCTCTGCGTCGGTTACAGCTCGGCGCTGCTGCCGTTCGTCAATCTGAAGGGCTTTCTGCACACCGAGGGCGACCCGATCCAACAACCAGTGGTGAAGAAGGCGCTGTCCGCGATGCGGCTCGGCGACACCACTCCGAACATGCCGCTCTACGTCTATCACTCCAACCCGGACTGGCTGGTGCCGGTCGGACCGGTCAACGCGATGGTCGATTCGTATTGCAGCCGTCCCGGTGCCGATGTCACCTACACCCGCGACCATTTCAGTGAGCACATCACTCTGGAATTGATCGCTTTTCCGAGCGCGGTGTTGTGGATGCGCGACCGATTTGCCGGTGTTCCGGTGGAACCCGGTTGCCGGACGAACGACGTCGGTTCGATGGCGCTCGACACGAGTGCACACCCGCTCTTCGTCGACGCTGTAGGCGAGATAGTCGCCGGACTGTTCGGTAAGCCGATCGGGGCGTGAGGGAACCGATCGGCGCACGGAAGGCGACGGCGTCACCGGCGGTAGACTCCGCCGGTGACTGTCGCCGACGATCAAGGCCGCATGTACGCCGGACAATCGTCTGCCGCGCGAAGAGCCGATCGCCGCGCACGGTTCTTGCACGCCGGGATCGAGGTCATCGGGGTACGCGGCTACGCAGCCACCTCGGTAGCGGATATCTGCGCGGCAGCCGGTCTGGCGCGCAGTCAGTTCTACGCCGAGTTCGCCAACCGTGAGGCGCTGCTCGTGGATGTGTACGACCTGATCCAAGACGACGCGCTGGCTGCGGTCGTCGCCGCACTCGACGGTCACGTCGACCGAGATCGCCGCGCGCTCGTCGCCGCTGCGATGACGGCCTTGGTGGGATCGATCGGGGGTGATCCGCGCCGCGCGCGGATCTCGTATCTGGAAATGCTGGGTGTCAGCGATGCCGTCGAACAGCACCGGACGCGCCGTCGTGCACAGTGGGTGGAGTTCTTCGAGGCCACCCTGCGCGCCGAGATCGGGTCCGACTTCGTTCCGCCCGGCGGATATCGTTTGGCCGCAACAGCATTCCTCGGTGCCCTCACCGAGATCGTCTCCGACTGGTCCCGCACCGTTCCGCCCCGCCCACCCATCGAACTCATCGTGGAGACGATGGTCGCCGTCCTCGGAGCGTTCGTTCCCGACCTGAACTGAACGGCAGCCTGTCGCGCAAATACAGTGGACCGATGACGCATGCCACCGGTCCACTCGCAGGCCTCGTCGTCGCGGACTTCTCTCGTGTGCTCGCCGGCCCGTACGCGACGATGATGCTCGGCGACATGGGCGCCGAGGTCGTCAAGATCGAAAGGCCCCAAACCGGTGACGACACCCGATCGTGGGGACCACCGTACGATTCCGCTGGCACCGCAACATATTTCAACTCGGTCAATCGCAACAAGACGTCTCGGTTCATCGACCTGCAGTCCGAGAGCGGCGTAGCCGAGGCGCTCGAGATCGTCTCGGGTGCAGACATTCTGATCGAGAACTTCCGAGCCGGCGCGATGGACCGCCTCGGCCTGGGGTACTCGACGCTCTCGCAGAGCAATCCCGGTCTGATCTACTGCTCCATCACCGGCTTCGGTACCGGTGGCGGAGCCGCGCTCCCCGGTTACGATCTGGTGGTCCAAGCCGTCGGCGGGCTGATGAGCGTCACCGGGGCCGACGCCCAGACACCCACCAAGGTGGGAGTGGCGATGGTCGACATCGTCACCGGACTGCACGCGCTCAGCGGAATCCTTGCGGCACTGCATCATCGATCGAACACCGGCGCGGGTCAGCAGGTACACACCTCACTGATGGCGTCGGTGCTGTCTGCGTTGAGCAATCAGTCGTCGGCCTATCTGGGGGCCGGCGTCGTGCCGGTCCCGATGGGCAACAAGCATCCCTCATTGGTGCCGTACGAGGTGTTCGAGACCGCCGATCGTCCGTTGGCATTGGCCGTGGGCAACGACCGGCAGTTCCAGGCGTTGGTCGAGGTGCTTGGGTTCCCGAAATTGGCTCTGGACGAGCGGTTCTCGTCCAACTCTCTTCGCGTCGAACATCGAGATCAGTTGGTCGATATCCTCAACTCGGCTTTGCGATCACGTACGGCCGACGAATGGTATCGAGATCTGATGGCCCGCAACGTCCCCGCGGGGCCGGTCAATTCCATCGAGGAGGCGTTCGCGTTCGCGGAATCACTCGGTCTCGAACCGCGAGTTCAGGTTCCGGGTTCAGCGGCCGACGGCGTCCGTAATCCGCTGGATTTCTCGGCCACTCCGGTGAACTACCGGCTTCCGCCCCCGCAGGCGGGCTGAGCCCCTGCGTGGTGGTCTTGCAACTTTTGCTCCACTCCGGGACGTGAGTCGGCGAATCCCCGTCTGCAACCTCTTCAGTGGAGCAACCGTTGCAGCGGCAGCAACTCACTCCGCTAGTTCAACGCCCACTTCACCGACACGGACACGCTGACGGTCTGTTGCCCCGGTTCGATGGGCACCGCCGTGTCGAACGAACTGGCGGAATCGGCGAACGACCTCGGTTGCTCCTGGCCGGTGATCGACTCCGTGATCGACAGAACGTCGCCGAGTTCTCCCCCTGCGAGCGTCGCGTACTGCTCGGCGCGATCGCGGGCATCGGCGAACGCCCTGGACCGGGCATCGGAGATCAGCTCGGAATCGTCGTCGATCTTGAAGGAGACCCCGGAGATGCGGGTCGCGTTTCCGCCGGCCGTTGTGGCGTCGCCCAACACTGCGGAGGCCTTCGACAGGTCCCGAACCGTGACCTGCAGGGTGTTGGTGGCCTGGTATCCGGAGATGGCGGAGGTGCCGCCCGGCAGTGCGCCCGAGTACTGCGGATCGATCGACACCTGTTGGGTCTGGATGTCCTCGCGAGCGACGCCGGCTGCGATCACGGCGTCCGTGACCTCGCTGACGGCCGCGTTCGCCTGTTCGATGGCGGCGGTGACGTCCTCGGCCGTTGCCTGAACCCCGATCTGGGTCGTCAACGTATCCGGTGCGCCCTGGACCTCTCCCACGCCGTTGACGTTCACTCCGGGAGGTCCATCGGGAGACGTCGAGGCTGGACTGCTACAGCCCGCAGTCAGGCCTACGGTCAGCAGCAGGGCCGATACGCACGATCCGATCATCCATCGATTTCGACTCACCGCCGTAGTGTCCACCATTGCAGGTGAATTGGAAAGGCTCAGGGCTTGCGATATTCGGCGTCGAACGTCACGGTGACCTCGTCGACCACCTTCATTGCTCCGAACATCTGCGAATACGGAGTGATCTTGTAATCCGATTGACGCACAGCAGTTTCGGACGCGATGTGCCATCGATCGCCGAGGTCCGTGACGTCCACATCCACGGTGATCTCCCTCGAAACGCCGTGAATCTCCGCCGTGCCGGACAGTCGAAATCCGGCGTCGACGGCGGTGATCTCCGCCGAACGGAACTGAATCGACGGATATCGGTCGGCGTCGAAGCTCTTGAGCGCGTTGGCTTTCGCCACGATCTTCTCCGGTCCGATCAAGGGCGTCAGTCCGCCCTCGCCGTGGACCACCTCGATCGATCTCACCTCGGCGGTCAGGGAAACCGCGGCGGGAGCGCCCCCGGACCACTCGACTGTCGCAGACCAGGAGTTCACCGCGATCGTCAGGCGATGCCCCATCTTGGATGCTTTTCCTGTGACATCCGTCCGGACAGCCAACTGCCCGCCGTGCGATGCGTCGAGCGTCCAGGTCTCGGTAGTCATGCCCCGACTGTATCCGTCTCGCAGAACCGACGAAGGGACGCGGCGCAGGTGGTTAGGGTGGAGTTATGTTCTCCAATTCCCCTCGAACATTCGTCGCCGACGCCCTCCGCGGTTTCGTCGCCGCCACCGACGACGTCACCTGGCACGCCGATCCCGGCTATCTCACCCGCCGCTACCGCATCTCGGACGGTCAGGTCGCCCTGCTGTCCGGTGGGGGATCGGGGCACGAGCCGCTGCATGCCGGCTTCATCGGTCGCGGCATGCTCACCGGCGCGTGCCCGGGGCTGGTCTTCACCTCACCCAACGCTCTCCAGGTACACGAGGCATCCAAGGCCGTGGACTCCGGCGGCGGAGTGTTGCACATCGTGAAGAACTACACCGGCGACGTGATGAACTTCAAGATCGCCCGGGAGTTGTTGCAGGAGGACAGCATTGCCGCCGATGTCGTTCTCGTCGACGACGACGTGGCCAGTGAGAGCGAGGACGGCCCGGGTCGTCGCGGCACCGCGGCGACCATCGTCGTCGAAAAGGTGTGCGGTGCAGCGGCAGAACGCGGCGACAGCCTGCAGGCGATCGTCGCGCTGGGGCGTCGAACCGCGGAGAACGCACGCAGCATGGCGGTGGCGCTGAACCCGCCCACACTGCCGGGAGCGGACGAACCGTCCTTCGAGTTGCCCAGGGAAGAGATCGAACTCGGCATCGGCATCCACGGAGAACGCGGCACCGACCGCGTGCCCCGGCTGCCTGCCCAGGAGATCGTCGCGAAGCTGACCGATCCCATCGTGGACTCGCTCGGGTTGAACTCGGGCGAATCGGTGATCGCCGTGGTCAACGGGCTCGGGGCAACGCACCCGCTGGAGCTGCACCTGCTGTTCGGTGAACTCTCGGAGTATCTGCACAGCAAAGGGATCGAGATATCCCGCTCGCTCGTCGGCAGCTTCGTCACCGCGCTCAACATGGGCGGAGCCTCGATCACCCTCGTGCGCGCCGACGACGAGATGCTCGAACTCTGGGACGCGCCGACCGACGCGCCCGGTTGGCCCAACGCCCAGAGCCGTGGTGCGAAGCCGGTGGGCGAACGCGGAGGCTTCGGGCCCTCCTTCGAGCCCTCTGACTCCGGAGAGGTTTCGGCGTTCGCCTCGACATGGATCGGGACGTGGGCGCAGCGGGTACTCGACGAGGAACCTGCCTTGACCGAGCTGGATCGCAAGGCAGGCGACGGCGATTTCGGGACCAACATGGTGGCGGCCCTCGAACAGCTCGATCTGGACGCCGTCAAGGAAACCTACTCGGCAGCAACGGTATTCGAGGCGGTGAGTGAGGCCTACCTCGGCCATGCGGGCGGTACGTCCGGCGCGCTGTTCGGCATCTGGTTCCGCCAGTTCTACCGGACGATGCTGGAATCCGAGCCGGATCTCGCGGCTGTCGGGCAGGCCGCCCGTGCCGGGCTGGACAGCATCACCGAACTCGGTGGCGCACGGGTGGGCGACAAGACGATGGTCGACGCCATCGCCCCGGCCGTAGACGCGCTCGAGAAGGACGGCGGAACCTTGCAGGACGCTGCCGACGCGGCGAGAACCGGAGCCGAATCGACGAAGGACATCACCGCAAACCGCGGCCGTGCCAGCTACGTCGGTGAGGCCGCGCGCGGCGTCGTCGACCCCGGTGCGCTGGTCATGGCCTGGTTCTTCGAGGCGGCAGCTGGTTCTACCCCAGAGAGTTGAGAAAAACCGCCGCGATCGCTTCGAGGCCGGCCTGATCGTCGGCGTCGAAGCGATCGGGGACAGGGCTGTCCAGATCGAACACACCGATCAGCGTCTCGCCCTGGTGCAGCGGTACGACGACCTCGGAGCGAGTGTTGGCATCGCACGCGATGTGGCCCGGGAAGGCATGGACGTCAGAGACGCGCTGCGTCTCACGGGTGGTCGCGGCGGCACCGCAGACACCCTTGCTCAGGGCGATGCGCACGCAGGCAGGCTGACCCTGAAACGGCCCGACCACCAGTTCGGTGCCGTCGTACAGGTAGAAGCCGACCCAATTGACCTCGGGCAGAGCGTGATAGACCAACGCAGAGAGATTGGCGGCGTTCGCGATCAGATTCGACTCTTCGTATACCAGGCCGCGGGCCTGCTCGGTGAGCTGCTGGTACTGCTCTACCTTGGATCCGTTCAGTTCGGTCGCGGTGAAGGACATGCGCCGAGTCTAAGCGCACATCCCAGCACCACCAGATACGCCGACATCCCGCCCACTTGAATCCGTTGCGCGATGCCGAGCCCGTACTGACCGGGCAGATTGTCGGCGATCAACAGCCACGCGGTGGCCAGCGTCGTGAGGATCAGGACGGCAAGGCCCAGCGTGCGAAGCAGCGGGTACAGCCGGTAGCGGAACGCGGCCAGCGTGAACGCAACCATGACGGTGAAGATCGCGAACACCGCGATGGTGCTGGTGAGTGCGTGAAGATGATGGAGTTGCGGGAAGAGCCCGCTGGGTTCGATCGGGCAACTCGGATCGTCGGCCGCGACACACTCGAGGGGGAGTTTTGCGTCGGCGATGGTGGCGATACCGAAGATGCCCGACGCGACCCAGCCGGTGACGACGAGCCGTCGACGCGGGGTTGCCAGGAAGCCGAGAACCGCGGCGAAGACCATCAGTGAACCCGTGACGACGTCTGCGGTGGAGAAGAACTCGCGGTACGGCTGATCGCGGGCGTCGAGTTCGCTGAGGAACGAGGTGGTCGGGTCCAGGCCGGTATCGAGAAAGAACTCGGCCACCCACGCGGAGTACAGCAGTCCGGCGAGGATCAAGCAGATCGCCACTACGACCCGGCGGATATCCACGCCTTCAGTTCTCGAACGCACCGACCAAGGCTAGCCAGTCAGTACATCGGCAGTTGCCACCGCCAGTGCGACCGCGGAGTCGCAGTGGTCGGTCAGGACGGTCAGTGTGGGAACCGTGCGGGCATAGCGAGCGGCGGTGTCGTCTTTCTCGGGCATGCCGAGCACGGGGTTGCCCAACACGATGTCCGCGAAGCACGACGAATCGGAATCGCGTGTTTCGACGGTGTAGCCGCCCTGCTGGACGGGCTCGCGGTCCGTCGAACGCATGTCGCCGTCGACGTAGCCGAGCGAGACGTCGAGCATCGCCAGGCTGTCCGCAAATGTTGCCGAGGACGCCGTGAAATGGCAACGGTACGGATCGGACGCAGGGTTCCAGCGCTCCACCGTCCAGGTTGCGGGCAAGTGCTCCAGGACGGCGCACAGGTCTTTCATGGCGAGTGGAAGGTTGTACCTGGACTCGGCGCGCAGTGGTGGATCGTCCAACAGACCGAGTGCGGTCTCGGTAACGGATGTCGCTGCGGTGCACGCGTCTCCTACACTGCGGGACACCTCGATCGCGGCGAAACTACGACCGGATTCGGTGAGGTAACCCGTAATGGCCCCCGCGGTGGCACCGTCGAACTCCCCGCGAAGCGGAAAGCTGATGCGGCACGAGCCGTGCACCGAGTTGTCGAGATACACCTGTTCGCCACCGATCGTGACCTGCTCGGTCCCCGGGTCGTCGGACGTCGGCCGATACGCGTTCAGATCGATGGAGACGGCGTCGGTGGCGCTCGATGTCGCAGGTCTCAGGGTGGCCGAGCACGTGCTCAATTCGCCATCGGGGCGGAGCTGCACCACCGTGCCGAGGTCGGCGAGATCGTCCTCGGTGAGAAAACCGCAGGGGTCGAGACTTCGGACGAATTCCGCCGAGTCGGCGAGATATCGGTCTGCCTCCGACATCTCGAATCCATACTTGTTCTGCGGCGACGAACTGCCTGCGGGGAGAGCATTGCCGAGCAACACCACCGCGCATCCACTCGTCGATACCGACATCGCCAGCGCCACTGCCGCGAGCAACCAATTTCTACGCACCGTTTCCCCCGAACTCGAATCAACCGATCATGGGGTTGGACGCGCGGGGGCTCGAGATGGTTTCAAGCGGGAGTGGAGCCGAACTATTCTGCGGCAAGTTCGTCGACCACTCGGTCGGCTGCCTCGGTGGGGTCCTCGTGTTCCCAGATTCGTACGACGCGCCAGCCCTCCGCGAGCAGCTTCTCGTCCGTGTCGCGATCGCGCGTGACGTTGGCCGCCAATTTGTCGGCCCACCATTGCGCGTTGTTGCGGGGCTTGGTGGCGTGCACCGGGCAGCTGTGCCAGAAGCAGCCGTCGACGTAGACCGCGACCTTGCGCCTGGGAAACACCAGATCTGCTCGACGCCGCATGCCCTTCAGCGGAGCGCGATCGACGAAATACCGCAGGCCTCGACGGTGCAGCGCTCGCCGCAGCGCCACCTCGGGCTTGGTGTCACGGCGTTTCTGCTTGCTCAGCCGGGCACTGGTCTTGGCGTCGGTGGCGGGTCGGTCTGCGCTCACACCGGAACTCGATCGACGTATCCGCCCATGCGCTCGAGGTGTGCGTCGAGGTCGTCGAGAAAGCCGTCGACGAAACGGAGATTGCCTGCTCGTGCCCGCTTGAGGAATCCGGCGGTCGCTCGCGCGGAGAGCAGCTTCGAGTCGTCGAGGAAATCGATCAGGTCCTCGTAGGGCTCGTGTACCGGCATGGTCGTCACGTCGACCCGGTAGCTGGTGCGATCGCGTCCCCACGCTGCGGTCGGCCAGGCCTGACCAGGCAGCAGAGCTTGATCGTTCGACGCGTCGTACGGCTTCGGATCGTCGAGTGCGCTCGCCGCCCACGACGCCATGCGCACACTGACGGCATTGCCGACGAGCTTCCAGCGATGTCCGCTGCGGACACCGGGCTGCTGGACGGCGGGCAGCGTCCACTCCGGATCGAAGCCCTGCAGGCGTTCGGCCCCGACGATGCCGGGAGTGACGATCTCTCCGGACGGCAGGCGAACCGCCGGGGGACTGGCGATACCGAGCGAAGATCCGCCCTTGAGCGTCGGGACGGCGTTGACCGCCCAGCCCAGGCCGCGAATGCCCTCGGTCCAGTAGAAGCCGCACGGCTGTGTGGTGGGGTCGCCGTCGGGCAGCGGTCCTGCGTCCTGCGAGAACAGCACCTCCCGTGGATCGTCGGTGCGCGAGGCCAGCATCACCACCCGCTGTCGACGCTGCGGCAAACCGAACGCGCGGGCGTCGACGACGCGGTAGGCCCACATGTAGCCGAGGTCCTCGAGCGCGTCGGTGATGTGGCGCATGGCTGCCCCGCGGCCGAGCTGCAGCATGAACGGCACGTTCTCCATCAGCAGCCATCGCGGACCGCGTCGACGGGAGACCAGCCGAAACACCTCGTCCACCAAACCGGAACGGGCACCGGTGATGCCCGCGGTGCGTCCGGCCTGGGAGAGGTCCTGACAGGGGAAACCGGCTGCGACCAGTTCGGTGTCGGCGGGCAGGCTTCGAAGAGTGGTCACGTCCGTGTGCAGAGGTGTCTCGGGCATGCGCGCTCGAAGGACGGCCCCGGCTCCGGGATCGATCTCGCACAGCAACTGCGTCGTCCACCCCGCGTCGGCCAACCCCAGCTCGAGCCCGCCGATCCCCGCGAACAACCCGACCATCGACCGTGCGCTCACGTGTGCCCTTCCCTCGCCCGACGGTCCTACGTTACTCGAGAGTCGGTTCACTTGACCTCGACCTTGCTCGAGGTTTCACACTGGAATGCGAGGGCCGAAAAATCGGTTGGAAACTGAGCCTGTGCAATGAAATCATTCGAGCACAGCAATAAGGAGAAGAACTGTGTCTACGGGTGTGCTCGATCCCGAAACCCGAACCCTGGATCAGCCGTACCCGGACACCGCGAAGCCACCCAGCTCACTGCGTCGTTTCGCGCCGTTTCTGCTGCCGTACAAGTGGTTCTACATCGCCTCGATCGTGGTCTCGCTGATCGCCACCATGACCGGTCTGGTGATTCCGCTGGTGATGCAACGCGTCATCGACGGCCCCATCACCGATCGCAATTTCTCGGCAGTCTGGTGGCCCGCGGCGTTCGTCCTGTTGCTCGGCACCATCGACGCACTCGGTATCTGGGTTCGCCGATACCTGGTCTCCCGCCCGTCGAGCCAATTCGAGATCTCTGCGCGGGCAACGGTATTCGACAAGTTGCAGCGGTTGTCGGTCTCGGCTCACGAAAGCTGGGAATCGGGTCAGCTGCTCTCTCGCGCCATCGCGGACCTCGGCTCGCTGCGGCGGTTCATGGCCTTCATCGGCCCGTTCATCATCATCAACGCCGTCACACTCGTCGTCGGTATCGGCGTATTGCTGGTCCAGTCCTGGCAGTTGGGGCTGATCATGCTGGTGACGTCGGTACCGCTGGTGATCGCCTGCACCAAGTTCGAGACGCTGTATCGCGTCGTGGCCCGTGACGCTCAGGATCAGGCAGGCGACGTCACGACGACGGTCGAAGAGTCCATCCAGGGTATTCGCGTCCTCAAGGCATTCGGTCGAAGTGCCCACTTGGGCAAGCAGTTTCTTCGTCAGGCGCGCACGTTGCGTGGCACCGAACTGAAGAAGGTGCGCTACCTGGCGATCATCTGGGCGGTGATCGTCGGACTGCAGCCGATCACCATCGGCGCGATCCTGGCGGTGGGCACGTACTCGATCGTGCAGGGCACCATGACGGTCGGCACGCTCGTCGCGGCCATCGCCATCGTCACCTTCCTGCTGTGGCCGATCGAATCGTTCGGGTATCTGCTGGCCGAGCTGAACAACGCGCGCACGGCAGCGGATCGGTACTGGGAGATCATGGACACTCCCGAAACCGTCACAGATCCGGACAATCCCGTCGAACTGCCCGAAAGAATCCGTGGCCGAGTGCAATTCGATCGCGTCGGATTCACCTTTCCCGACGCGTCCTCGCCGCTTCTCACCGACGTCAGCTTCGTCGTCGAGCCGGGTGAGACCGTCGCGCTGGTCGGCAACACCGGTAGCGGAAAGACTGCACTGACGAACCTCGTGCCTCGACTGTTCGACGCCACCGAGGGGTCCATCACCATCGACGGAATCGACGTGGCCTCGATGCGGTTGGCCGATCTGCGCTCGATCGTCACGGTGGCGTTCGAGGATCCGGTGTTGTTCTCGGCCAGTGCGCGCGAGAACATCGCGCTCGGTTCGCCCGGCGCGTCCGATGCCGAGATTGCCGAGGCGTTGGAGATCGCGCACGCAACGGATTTCGTCGAGCAGTTGCCGTGGGGTCTTGACACTCGCATCGGTGAGCAGGGCATGAGTCTGTCCGGTGGGCAGCGGCAGCGGCTCGCACTGGCGCGGGCGGTGCTGGGCAAGCCGCGGGTGCTGGTGCTCGACGACCCACTGTCCGCGCTCGACGTGGACACCGAAGCCAAAGTGCAGAAGGAATTGCGGCGTGTGTTGGCGCATTCGACGACAGTGCTGGTGGCGCACCGGCCGTCGACCGCTGCGTTGGCCGACCGCGTGCTGTATCTCGAGAACGGAAGAATTGTGGAGCAGGGAACACACGAGGGACTGCTGGCGTCGTCGCCGCGGTACCGCGAGGTGATGGGGTCGATTCATGGCTGAGCAAACTGCAGCTGCGGATTGGCGCGGCGTCGGCGGTGAGGAATCCGAGGTCGACGCAACCGGAAACCTGGTGTTGGCCGGGCGTTCTCGCCGGTTGCTCGTCTCGTTGGTGCGCCCGTACAAGAAGCAGGCCCTGCTGTCCTTCCTGATCATTCTGGTCGACAACATCACCTACGTTGCCGGTCCGCTGTTCATCGCCTATGCGCTGGACAACGGCGTCGGCGCTGCGGGACAGGGTGATTGGGGTCCGCTGCTGTGGGCGGTCGGCGGCTACACCGGCTTCGGTCTGCTCGGGATGCTCACCACCTACGCGTTTCTCACCGTCTCCGGTCGGCTGAGCCAGAACATCCTGTACGACCTGCGCGGACGGGTATTCGACCATGCCCAGAAGCTGAGCTTGTCGTTCCACGAGAAGTACACCTCGGGACGGCTGATCTCGCGACTGACCAGCGATGTCGAGTCTCTGCAAACGCTCCTCGAGAGTGCGCTCAACGATGCCTTGACGGCGATCCTGTCGATGGTGTCGATCGCGATCATCCTGGTGTACCTCGACGTTCCTATGGCGATGATCGTGCTGGCCGGCTTCGTTCCGCTGGTCCTCGTCACCCGCTGGTCACAGCGGCGACAACGCCAGGGATACCGTCGAACACGGGTGGCGATCGCGCGCGTGGTGGTCCATTTCGTGGAGTCGATGGGCGGCATCCGCGCGGTGCAGGTGTTCCGACGCGAGGGCCGCAACGACGCCATTCTCAGCACCGAGGACTCGGAGTATCGCGACGCCACCACCGCGGCGCTGCGCGGTATGGCGAGCTACACCGGCATCGTGCGCTGGATCGGCAACGTCACGCTCGCGATCATCCTGGTGTTCGGTAGCTGGCGAGTGATCAACGGCCACATGGACATCGGTGTGCTCGCGGCCTACGTGCTGTATCTGCGCCGGTTCTACGGGCCGCTGGACGAGCTGGCGATGGTGTTCAACGCCTACCAGTCCGCCGCCGCTGCCCTGGAGAAGATCTCCGGTGTACTCGAAGAGGAGCCGTCGGTGACGGCACCGAAGAACCCGGTGGAGATCGGAACTGCGAAGGGCGACATCACGTTCGACGACGTGCACTTCGCCTACGGCTCCGAACGCGTCGTGCTGCCGGAGTTCTCGCTGCACGTACCCGCCGGACAGGTGGTCGCGATGGTCGGAGCCACCGGAGCAGGCAAGTCGACACTGGCAAAGCTGTTGGCGCGCTTCTACGATCCGACGGCCGGAGCCGTGCGGCTCGACGGCATCGACATGCGGGAGATCGGCGACGAGGACCTGCGTCGCAACGTCGTGATGGTGACACAGGAGTCGTTCCTGTTCTCCGGTTCGGTGGCAGACAACATCCGGCTCGGACGCCCCACCGCGACCGATGCGGAGGTGCGGGCAGCGGCGGACGCCGTCGGGCTGACGGAGTTCATCGCGTCGCTACCGGAGGGAATCGACACCGACGTGCGCAAGCGCGGAGGTCGATTGTCCTCGGGCCAAAGGCAATTGGTGGCCTTCGCGCGGGTGTTCCTGGCCGCGCCGTCGGTGATCGTGCTGGACGAGGCAACGTCGAGCCTGGACATCCCGAGCGAGCGACTGGTGCAGCGCGCACTCGAGACGATCCTGCAGGGGCGAACTGCGCTGATCATCGCGCACCGCCTGTCGACGGTGGCGATCGCCGATCGGGTACTCGTCATGGCCGACGGGAACATCGTCGAGGACGGAACCCCCGAGGACCTCATCGCGGGAGAGGGACGCTTCGCGCACCTGCACGAGGCGTGGGAAGACTCGCTGGTCTGATTTTCGTAACGCGTCGTCGGTCCACGGCGAAATGACCTGTATGAGAAGAACATTTGTAGCGGCAACACGAGTTGCCACCGTCGTCGTCTCAGGTCTGGCCTTTTCAGCAATCATCGGCGCAGGCGTTTCCCATGCCGACACTCAGGATTGCTCCATCTCCCACGATGCCGTCGGCGCGTCGGCAACGTGCCACGACACCGGTGCTCCTCCGGGGAGGGAGTACGTACTCATCACCGAGTGTTGGGGTTTCCATGTCACCGCCGCTGTGCCGTTCCTTGCGGTCGGTCCCTACACCTCGTCGAGCCGATCCTTCGTGCCGACAGGTCAGGCGTCGGGTAATTGCGGTTCGAGCTGGGGCCAGCCGACGTCGACCCTCGGTGTGGTCACCGGTGCCCACGTGGAGATCTATCGCCAGTGAGATCGGCCTGGTGACCGGCTGATCAGGTCCAGGGAGTTATCGGCGGCTTGACCCACATGATCTTCTCGTCCGAGTGCTGGGGCGTCGCGCCGTCGTGGCCCGGGTGTTCGGCCGCCCATGCGGATTTACGGTCGAGCAACTCGGCCACGATGGTCCACGTCTCCATCGTGCTCGGTGGGTGCAGGTCGGCAGCGCGGGCCAGCTTTCGGCGGACGGCGTCGGTGAGGTCGAGGAGTTCGGCACCGGTGATGCCGCGATCCCACACGTAACGCGCCAGAGCGGTCGCCTTGTCCTGTCGACTCTTCGCGGCCTGTTCGGAGTGCGCGAAGTCGAACTGCCCGCCGCCGGTGTTCTCTGTCGTCACGGGCACAACCTTAATGAACTGCGAGAAAAGGCACGTCCGCTTGATCTTCTGGGGGCCTCGTCGCCTACCGTAGGTGCGTGATCACTCAAGCATCGGGTGCAGAGCATGTCTCCATCCCCGCGACCGGCTCCGCAGACGCGAAAACCTGGCCCTCGATCCTCACGTGGCGAGCGCACGACGTTCCCCGTATGGAATCGGTGCGGGTCCAGCTCTCGGGCAACCGCATCAAGGCTGCCGGACGCATCATCGGTGCCGCGTGCAGCGATCACCCCGCCTTCAGCGCGTCCTACGACTTGGTGACCGACGAATACGGCGTCACCAAGCGACTCTCGGTGCGCACCTCGCTCGCGTCCGGTGACCGGCAGGCGTCCGTCAGCCGCGACGACGAGGGCTACTGGATGGTGGAGAACAGCACCAGCCATCAGCGCTCCACCTACAGTGGCGCACTCGACGTCGACATGGTGCTCAGCCCCTTCTTCAACACTCTGCCGATCCGTCGATTCGGTCTGCACACCCAGGTCCAGGACCTCGAGGTGCCGACGGTCTACGTGAACGTGCTCGACCTCAGCATTCAGGAGGCGACGCTGACGTACAGCAGCGGTTCCGAGGGCATCCACGTCATCTCACCGGTGTCGACCTCGTCCGTCACGGTCGATGCCGACGGCTTCGTTGTCGACTACCCGGGACTGGCCGAGCGGATCTGACGCACGACGCCACCGCGTCGACCCGCGTTCTGTAGGTCTTCCCGCCAGCCCGGTTCGCCCGGGGTGATGTCGGTGATCTCGAAGCGTCGATGCTGCTCGTACTGCAGGCGTGCGCTGTTGCCGGCGTCGACCAGCGTTTTCGTCGAGCCCTCGTCCAGTTCCTCGCGCGCTGCGGTGAGTGCATCCAGCGCCTCGTCGAGCGCGGTGCGCAGAGCGGCCGCGTTGCCCTCGGTCATCGCGCGGACGAGATTCGGCGACGACGACGCAACCCGCGTCCCGTCGCGAAACGAGCCCGCAGCCAGGCCGAGGGCCAGCGGTCCGCCTGCCGCCCCGACCATTGCCAGCGCCTCGGCCAGCAGGTGCGGTAGGTGCGAGATTCTGGCGACCGCGCGATCGTGCTCGACGCTCTCGGCCGGTACCACCACCGAACCGCAGTCGAGGGCGAGCCGGGCCACCCGCACCCACACGTCGGCGTCGACTCCCGGGTCCGTGGCCACCACCCACACCGCGTCGGTGAAGAGCGTCGGATCGGTGGCCGACCACCCCGACTGGTTGGTGCCGGCCATCGGATGCCCACCGACGTAGCGCGCCTGAAGTCCGCGAGTGGCCACGGCTGCGGCGACCTCGGCTTTGACGCTGACGACATCGGTGATCGGAGCAGCGGGCGCGTGCTCGGCGATTGCCGCCAGAACCGAGTCCACGGCAGGCATCGGAACGGCGATGACGATCAACGCGTCTTCTGCTGCGGCCCTGCTCAGCGCGGCTTCCAGGTCGGTACCGACGTCGTAACCGTCGGCGACAGCACCGGCGATCGCGTCGGCCGATCGGTTCCATCCCCACACCGGACGCCCCGCGTCGTGTGCAGCCCGCAGGATCGACCCGCCGATCAGTCCGAGACCCAGAACGCACACCGAGGAAGAAGTCACCCGATCAGATTGACACAGGTGGGTGACGTCGACAGGAGGTGGACTTCGAATACCGGCCCCTACCGGACTACCGTTGCGCGCATGGCCGCACAGCGCGCGAACAACAACCGCGCATCCGCACCGGAGTACGACGACCTCGAGGGATTCGGCGTTGCAGTTGTCCGAGAGGAAGGCAAGTGGACCGTCACGCCGCTGTCCGACGACGCACTGACCAGTCTGTCGGCGGCAGAGACCGAACTGCGTGAACTTCGCAGCTCGGGAGCTGTGTTCGGACTGCTCGATGTGGACGAGGAATTCTTCGTCATCCTGCGTCCCGCACCGAACGGCACCCGACTGCTGCTGTCCGACGCGGTCGCGGCAGTGGACTACGAAATCGCCGCGGACGTTCTCGATGCGCTGAACATCGAGATCCCCGACGTCGACCCCGATGAACTCGACGACATCGAGCCCTACGAGGAAGGCGACCTCGCCCTGCTGGCGGACCTCGGACTACCCGAAGCCGTCCTCGGCATCATCGTCGCCCTGACCGACGACTACCCCGACGAACAGCTGCAGTCCATCGCCGAACGCCTGGGCTTCGAGGACGAGTTCGCCGCAGCGGTGAACAAGCTGCGGCGGTAATCGATGCCGGTGTCCGACGCGGACATGATCCGAGCAGCCCTGTCGGCTGCGGCCGAGGCATCGGATGCCGACGTCCCCGTCGGAGCCGTCGTGTTCGACGCCTCGGGACGCGAGATATCCCGGGCCTGCAATGCGCGGGAGGCGTCGGGCGACCCCACCGGACACGCTGAAGTGATCGCGTTGCGTCGAGCAGCGGCTGTCCACGGTGACGGCTGGCGACTCGAAGGCTGCACCCTGGCCGTGACGTTGGAACCCTGCACGATGTGCGCTGGCGCGCTCGTGCTGGCCCGCGTCGGAGCGGTGGTGTTCGGAGCGTGGGAACCCAAGACCGGAGCCGTCGGCTCGCTGTGGGACGTCGTACGAGACCGTCGACTCACCCACAGGCCACAGGTTCGCGGTGGTGTGTTGGAAGCCGAGTGCGCCGAAATGCTGACCCGATTCTTCGCTCGTCAGAGATAACGATCTCGTCACATGGTGGCCTGGATGTTCGATTTTGTGGAGGGTGGAGGGCAGAGCGCAACGCTGCGCTCCGAACTTGCGAAGGAGACACTTATGGGACTCGGCGACAAGATCTCGAACAAGACCGAAGACCTCGGCGGCAAGGCGAAAGAAGCCGCAGGTTCGGCGACCGGAGACAGGGACCTCGAAGCAGAGGGCAAGGGCGACCAGACCTCGGCCGCGTTCAAGGACGGTGCCGAGAAGGTCAAGGACGCAGCCTCGAACATCAAGGACAAGCTCACCGGCAACTAGATTCGACGGCTGAGCAGGCGATTTAGCCTCAGGCCGTCATTCCGGTACAGTCTTCTGCGGTGGCGTGTCCGAGCGGCCTAAGGAGCACGCCTCGAAAGCGTGTGACGGGTAATCCCCGTCCGAGGGTTCAAATCCCTCCGCCACCGCCAAGAACTCCCCACCCGATCCGTCGGGTGGGGAGTT
Organism: Rhodococcus sp. 14-2483-1-2; assembly: GCF_002259405.1. Taxonomy (GTDB): domain Bacteria; phylum Actinomycetota; class Actinomycetes; order Mycobacteriales; family Mycobacteriaceae; genus Rhodococcoides. Next base: position 127,261 of record NZ_NPFW01000013.1, read on the forward strand.
TTTTTGTGTGCGCGGTCTGGGGTGGGGCCGGCGGGGTTGGGTGCCGCCGCAAACGCGCGCGCATTCGTTAGACGCGTTCGGATTTGCTACCGGTTCGGGGTCTATTTCGCGCGCACCTGGCAAATGCGCGCGCGTTTGCGGGATCACCGGGCGCACTCAGGAGTTCACGGGTGCTGGTTCGCGGGTGCTGGGGTTCGGTCCTCTGCGGCTGAGTCTGTCGCAAATGCGCGCGCATTCGTCAGACGCGCGCGGATTTGCTACCGGTTCGGGGTCTATTTTGCGCGCACCTGGCAAATGCGCGCGCGTTTGCGGGGAGTGAGCCGGGGGCGGGGTGCGGGGATGGTGGCAGGGCGAGACCACGCAGCGACTCAGCCCCTCAGCACTGTCCCGCACCCGCGGCGTCGAGTCCCCGCAGAATTTCGTTCTGATCGCTGGGTGGGACGTCGTTCCAGCTGGGTGCGGTGGTCATTTCGTTGCGCAGACCTTCGACCGACGTGGCGCGATCGGAGATCCCGGTCTGCTCCAGTGCATCGATCGACGTCATGAACTGCGTGCAGGTCTGCTGGTAGAGCGCTTCACCGGTGACGCCGGAGGTCGCGTCGCTCGGGGCCGCGGGCTCGGCGGCGGGCGGTGCCTCCGGTGCTTCGGCAGCAGGAGCAGGGGCAGGAGCCGGAGCGGGCGCATCGACCGTGGTGCTGGCGGGCACTGTCGTGGACGTTGCAGACGTCGTCGTGGCTGCGGCGGAAGTGGTCGACGCTTCCTCGCTCGACGGGTCGCTGCTACATCCGGCAATCGAGACGGCCACGATCAGCCCGAGCAATCCGGTCGCGATTTTTCCGTTCATCGCCACTGTGTACCACCCCGGCGAAACCACCGACGTCAGAGCAGTGTCTGCGCACGTCCGGTGATGGTGCTCAGAGCCGTCGACCAGGCGCGGTTCTTCGGGTCGAGGAACGCGCCGTGTCCGGCTCCGGGCAGTACGACGAGCTCGGTGTCGGTGCTGCCTGCCTTGGTCGCGGCATCGACGTAGACGCGGCTCTGGTTCACCGAGACGGTTTGGTCGGCATCACCGTGCAGCGCGGTCAGTGGGACGTCGAGCGGGAGATATTCGATGGGGGAGGCGATCTTGTAGCGTCCGGGCACTTCGTTGGGCATGCCGCCGAGGAAGGCAGGCACGAACTTGTCGCCGCCGATGTCGGCCGCTCGTTTCATGTCGAAGACGCCGGCCATGATGGTGGCGCTGCGGGGCTTGATCTTCGGTTCCGCTCCGGGCGCATCGACCGGCATCAGGTGTCGAGCGGCAACCCATGCGGCCAGCTGTCCACCGGCGGAATGTCCGGCGACGTGGACGCGATCGAGGTCGAGTCGCCCGTCCGCCGCACCCTGCACGACGGTTGCCAGTGCCTCGGTGGCGTCGTCGACGTCGGAGAGGGTGTTGGCCCAATTGTTCGGGCCGCGCCGATATTCGACGTTCCAGACGGCGATGCCTTGATCTGCGATGGCCTTCGACATCTGTTGGAAGTACGACAGGTCGAGGTCTTCCTGCCACCCGCCGCCGTGAATCATCACCACCACCGGGAGCGAACTGGCGGTGTTCTCGGGTAGGTACAGATCGCCGATGTTGTCCGAGTCGTATCCGTACTTCAGTCTGATGGGATCCCCGGCTGGGGCCGATACCGGTTGCAGCGCAGCCGAATACGTCTCGGCGGTACTCGGTGAGGAGTCGGTGTCGGCGGAGCTGCAGCCGACCAGCGCCACAGCGAGCAGGCCGGAGAGGAAATGACGACGATTCACGCGCGCTGCGCCGTCCACTCGAGCAGTTCGGCGAGCGGCCAGGTGTTGATCACACGCTCGGCGGGCACGCCCCGCGCTTCGGCGCGGATGCAGCCGTAGCCCTGCCAGTCGAGCTGCCCGGGTGCATGCGCGTCGGTGTCGATGGAGAACAGGCAGTCGCGTTCGAGGGCGATGTCGATCAGTCGCTCGGGGGGATCCTGGCGCTCGGGCCTGGCGTTGATCTCCACTGCTGTGCCGAACTGGCGGCAACCCTCGAACACCACGGGAGCGTCGAACGTCGATTCGGGCCGGGTGCCGCGGCCGCCTTCGACGAGCCGTCCGGTGCAGTGACCGAGAACGTCGACGTGCGGGTTGGCGATGGCGGTGACCATGCGCTTGGTCATGGTCTTGGAGTCGGCTCGCAGATTGGAGTGCACGCTCGCCACCACCACGTCCAGCTCGGCGAGCAGACCTTCGTCCTGGTCGAGTGATCCGTCGTCGAGAATGTCGACTTCGATTCCGGTGAGGATGCGGAACGGTGCGAGCCGCTCGTTGAGCTCGGCGATGACGTCGAGCTGTGCTCGCAGGCGCTCGGCAGTGAGGCCGTTGGCGACCTTGAGGCGAGGGGAATGATCGGTGAGAGCGCAGTATTCGTGGCCGAGCCGCGCGGCGGTGCGCATCATCTCCTCTATGGGGCTGCCGCCGTCGGACCAGTTGGAATGGGTGTGCAGATCGCCCTTCAGTGCGCCGCGAAGTTCGTTGTCGCCGATGGGTTCTGCCGCGTCACGTTGCTCGCGGAGATAGTCCGGGACGTCCTGGGTCAGAGCCTGGCGAATGATCAGCGAGGTCTTGGCCCCGATGCCGGCCAGCGAGGACCAGCTGTCTGCCTTCTCGTGCTCGGATCGTTGTGCGGGTGTGAGGGATTCGACGACATCGGCGGCCCGGCGGTAGGCCTTGACTCGATGGGTGTCCGAGCGTGAGCGTTCGAGCCAATACTCGATCTCTCGAAGTGCGTCCACCGGATCCATGGGTTCCATTGTGCCTGGCGATACCGACACGTGTTCACGGGATAAACGGACAAAACTCTCAGGGAGTTACCAGGTCGCTCACTACCCATAGGCTTGAAGCTGCAACTATCATCGGCAGTCATGACCAAGAAATGGTGGATCGTAGGAGTAGTTGTCGTCGTCGTGGCGGCGCTCGGGCTGTACTTCGGCCCCAAGATCTATGCATCGCTGCAAGGAGACGACGCACCGGCAGCATCGGTGTCCACCTCGGGCGCGCAGGCCGCCAGTACCGAGAGCATCGACGGGCGGTGGATCGTCACCGCAGGTGACGCTGCCAACGCGACCGCTGCGGGCTACACCGTCGACGAGGTGCTCAACGGATCCGATGTCACGGTCGTCGGTTCGACGACCGAGGTCGCGGGCAACGTCGTCATCGCCGACGACACCCTCACCGAGGGCCAGGTGGTCGTCATGACCAACTCGATCAGCACCGACAGTGATCGTCGTGACAGCCAGTTCCGCGGCAACATCTTCGACACCGCCACGTACCCGACGGCGACGTTCAACATCGACTCGCCGATCGACCTGTCCTCGCTGCCCAAGGACGGCACCACCGAAATCGTCACCGCCGAGGGCACATTGACGCTCAAGGATCAGACGCGTCCGGTCTCGGTGCAGATGGAGGTGCTGCAGTCCGGTGACACGCTCATCGCGTCGGGCGCAATTCCGACCACGTGGGCCGATTACGGAATCGAACCGCCGTCGCTCGGCTTCGTCACCGTCGAGGGCTCGGGAACCGTCGACTTCCTGATCAATCTGAGTCAGCAGTAGCGCGTTCTCTCGCGGCTCCGGGTGTCCATCCCGGCGGTCCGACGAGATACCCGATGCGTTCCTTCCATGACCGCGATGCCGCAACATCCCGCGCGATGTTGCGGTATTCGTGTGTCTGGAGGGTCCAGATGTTGAAGGTGTCGACGGGCTTGGTGAGGCCGTAGTTCGGCCGCTCGACCTCCTCGGCGTAGGTGCCGAACAAGCGGTCCCAGATGATGAGGATGCCGCCGTAGTTCTTGTCGAGATACTGCGGATCGCGACCGTGATGGACGCGATGATGCGAGGGCGTGTTGAAGACGAACTCGAACGGACGCGGCAGCCGATCGATGCGCTCGGTGTGCACCCAGAATTGGTAGACGAGGTTGATCGAGAAGCCGACGAACACCATCCACGGCGGCATGCCCAGCAGGGGAAGCGGTAGCCACATGATGACCTCGCCGCTGTTGTTCCACTTCTGTCGTAGCGCCGCCGCGAAGTTGAAGTACTCGCTCGAATGATGGGCCTGATGCGTCGCCCAGATCAGTCGGGTTCGATGCGCGATGCGGTGATAGCCGTAGAACAGCAGGTCGACGCCCAGGATCAGGATCACCCACGTGTACCAGGCGTCGGCCGGGAGATGCCACGGCGCGACGTAGACATAGATGGCTGTGTAGCCGACGAGGGCCAGCGCCTTCCACGCCGTGGTGGTCGCGATGGACACCAGGCCCATGCTCAGGCTGGAGCGCGCATCTCTGGCGGAGTAACTACCGCGTTCACCGTCTTCGAGCTTCGCGGCCGCAATCCACTCGATTGCCAGCAGCAGTGCGAACGCGGGGATGGCCAACGCCACGGGATCGCGCAGCGGTTCGGGTAGAGCGTTCCACGCCGAACCGATCCAGTCGCTCATCGAACCTCCCGCGTGACAGTGAGAGGCCAAGTGTAACGCTGCCTGGCCGACTTTCCTACGGCTCGTACCGTGGAGGACGCACCTATCGACCAAGTGATCGGAGTCGGACTTGTTGCAGAAAATCGCATCCACGGCTGGAGAGGTGGTCTCGTCGGTTTTGGGTGTCGTCGGGATTCGGGTCGGTACCGAGGAACCGCAGCACACGAGCCGGCGACTGACCGATGCGGTCGAGATCCGTCGGTACGAACCACGCATCGCGGCGCAGACCACCGTGGACGCCGACGAGGAAGAGGCGCGCCAGGAGGGTTTCCGTCGCCTGGCCGGATACATCTTCGGTGGGAACGGGGGCAAACAGAAGGTCGCGATGACCGCTCCCGTCAGTCAGTCGTCCGCAGGCTCGCAGAAGATTGCGATGACTGCGCCGGTGTCGAGCACACCCGGCAGCGACGGCTGGGTCGTTCGGTTCTTCATGCCGGCCGAGTGGACGATGGACACGCTGCCCACGCCCGACGACGACCGTGTGACGTTGACGGAGGTTCCCGCCGAGACGGTAGCCGTGCTGCGTTTCAGCGGAGGCCGCGGCCGGGGCGACGTCGAACCGCAGATGGCAGCGTTGACCGAAGCGCTGCGCGCACACGGCATCGAGATGCTGGGTGAGCCGATGACCTGGTTCTACGATCCTCCGTGGACCTTGGCACCGTTCCGACGCAACGAGGTGGTCGTGGCGGTACCGGAAGGGTCCTGACGCGTCGGGGTATTCCGGCAACTGCTCGCTAATTTCCTACCGAAATGATAGGAATTTAGCGTGCACATCACGGCCAAGGCGGACTATGCGGTTCGGACGCTCGTCGAACTCGCTGCGGTCGGTGGGCAGCAGCCCGCGAAGGCCGAGGCGCTGGCCACCGCGCAGGGCATACCGCACAAGTTCCTCGAATCGGTGCTCTCGGATCTGCGTCGTGCAGATCTGGTGTGCAGTAGAAGGGGACCCGACGGCGGCTACTGGCTGGCGCGGGAGGCGTCGGACATTTCTGTTGCCGACGTGATGAGGGCCGTGGAGGGCCCGCTGGCGTCGGTGCGCGGTCAGCGGCCCGAGGATGCGGAGTATTCCGGTCCGGCCGAGCCGCTCACCAGAGTGTGGCTCGCGGTACGCGCCAATCTGCGTGCGGTACTCGAATCGGTGTCGCTTGCGGACATTGTCGAGGACGACTTGCCGGACTTCGTCGGGGAGCTGATCAGCGAGCCGACCGCATGGGCGCGTCGATGACGTGAGTCACATCTGCTGGTCGGTGTGGCGCGATCGTCAAAATTGCACATCACTGCAAACTTGCAGGATCGTGCAAGTTCCGTAGGTTGGTATGCGTGACCTCTCCGACGGGCCTTCGCGATCTGAAGAAGGCCGCCACCCGCGACGCCCTCGGCATGGCCGCCGTGCGTCTGGGTAAGGAACACGGCTTCGACGCGGTCACCGCCGACGCCATCGCGCACGAAGCGGGAGTCTCCACCCGCACGTTCCACAACTACTTCTCCAACAAGGAAGAAGCAGTTCTTCATCACATCGAAGTGTCTGCCCTCGAATGGTTCGAGCTCCTGCGCGCCAGGCCGTCTACCGAGCCCATCTGGGACTCGTTGCGGCACATCGCAATCAACCTCGTCGCGGACCCCGGTCGGGATCTGGACGACACCTTCGCGGCGGCGCGGCTGATCGAAGCCAACCCCGCCCTGATGGCCCGCAAGCTCGAGATGCACCAATCGCTGACCCGCAAACTCGGCGAAGCCATCGCCGAGCGAACCGGCACCGATATCGACACCGACCTCTACCCCAACCTGCTCCAGATGGCCGTCGGTGGTGCCGTCACGGCAGCACTGAACATCTGGGTCACCGACTCCGCCGGCGCATCGACACCGAGGGCCCTCATCGAGGACGCCTTCGATCAACTCCGAGCCGGGTTGCCCGAACCTCAGGGTCGTTCCGCAGGCTCCACTCCCGAGCCCAAGGGTCGTTCCGCAGGCTCCACTCCCGAACCCAACACCCTCACGTCCGAACCCAACCGAGGAGCTTGACAGTGGCCACCTATCTCTACCGAATCGGAAGATTCGCGTACCGACGCAAGGGCATGGTCCTCGGACTGTGGCTGGCGATTCTGGTTCTCGCCGGGGTGGGCGCTGCGACGCTGTCCGGCCCGACGGTCAACTCGTTCTCCATCCCGGGCACGCCCGCGCAGGCCGCACTGGACCTGCAGTCCGAGCGCTTCGGCTCCGCAGAGGATCCGCTGACCGCAGTCAGCGCGGAATACGTGTTCCAGGCACCCGACGGGCAGACGCTGGACACCCCGCAGTACACCTCGGCCATCGATGCCAGCATTGCCGAGATCCAGAAGATCGACGCAGCCAAGCCTGCGGAAGGTGCTCCGGCACTGGCCAACCCGGTCGCGGCCAACCAGTCGATCGTCGAGCGGTACACCGAAGCGGCGACGGAGGCGGGCACCCCGGCCGACCAGGTAGCCGCCGACGCCGCTGCCACGTCACCGCTGAGCCCCAACGGCAACGTCGGCACGGTCACCGTGCCGATCAACGTAGAACTCGCCGACGTCACCGACCAGATCCGCACCGAACTCGACGAGGCCGCGCAGCCCGCCCGTGACGCCGGCCTGACCGTCCTGCTCGGCGGTACCGTCGCGCAGGAGAACGTCTCGCCCGGCGGAACCTCGGAGCTCGTCGGTCTGGCCGTCGCCGCCGTTGTGCTGCTCATCATGTTCGGCTCCGCAGCAGCCGCGAGCCTGCCGCTCATCACCGCCATCGTCGGCATCGGTATCTCGAGTCTGGCGATCACCACGGCAACCGGCTTCGCCGACCTGTCGTCGTTCACGCCGGTTCTCGCCATCATGATCGGCCTGGCCGTCGCCATCGACTACTCGCTGTTCATCCTCGCCCGCTATCGACACGAGTTGACGCTCACCGACGACCGCGAGGAGGCCGTCGGGCGGTCCGTGGGAACCGCAGGCTCGGCCGTCGTGTTCGCCGGCGCGACCGTGCTCATCGCCCTCGTCGCACTGCGCGTCGTCGGCATCCCGTTCCTGTCCCAGATGGGTGCGGCAGCCGGATTCGCGGTGTTCATCGCGGTCCTCATCGCACTGACGTTCCTGCCCGCCATGCTCGGCCTCTACAAGGGCAAGGCCTTCGCAGGCAAGATCAAGGGCGTCAACACCACCGACCCGGAAGACCCGAACGCCAAGCCCACCAACGGACTCCGGTGGGCCCGCTTCCTGGTCAAGAAGCCCGCGTTGGGACTCATCGGCGGCATCGTTCTCCTCGGCGTCATCGCAGGCCCGACCACAGGACTGTCGTTGGCACTGCCGTCGACCGCCACCGCCGACCCGTCGACGCCCGCGCGTCAGGCCTACGACATCGTCGACGACGGCTTCGGACCGGGACGCAACGGACCGCTGCTGGTCATCGCCGACGCGTCGAACGTGGCCGAGGCCGATCGGACTGCCTCCTTCGGCAAGGTCGTCGAGGCCATCACCGGTCAGTCGGACGTCACGAACGCGCAGATCATCGCCGTCAACCCGGCCGGTGACACCGCACAGATCCTCGTCACCCCGTCGTCCTCGCCGAACAGTGAGCAGACCAAGAACCTGGTGGCGAACCTGCGTGACGCCGAACCGGGCGTGGTGGCGAGCGACGGCGTCTCCTACGGCGTCACCGGCCAGACGGCGCTCGAGCTGGACGTCTCCGAGCGACTGCAGGACGCGTTGATTCCGTACCTGGCGGTGGTCGTCGGCCTGGCATTCGTGCTGCTGATGCTGGTGTTCCGTTCCATCCTGGTGCCGCTGACCGCAACTCTCGGATTCCTGCTCAGCGTGCTGGCCACGTTCGGTGCCACGGTGTTCATCTTCCAAGAGGGTGGGCTCGGCCTGATCTCCAACCCGCAGCCGATCGTCAGCTTCATGCCGATCTTCCTGATCGGTGTCGTGTTCGGCCTGGCGATGGACTACCAGGTGTTCCTCGTCTCGCGAATGCGCGAGGAGTTCGTCCACGGAGCCGCCGCCAAGGATGCCGTCGTCAACGGCTTCAAGTACGGCGCACGCGTGGTCACCTCGGCAGCGATCATCATGATCTCGGTGTTCGCCGCATTCATCGCCGAGCCGGATTCGTTCATCAAGTCCATCGGATTCGCGCTCGCCGCCGCCGTGTTCTTCGACGCGTTCGTCGTGCGCATGGTGCTGATTCCGTCCGTGATGGCGCTGCTCGGCGACAAGGCCTGGTGGCTGCCGAAGTGGCTGGACAAGGTTCTGCCGGACGTCGACATCGAAGGTGCCAAACTGAAGACTGCACCGGAGAAGTCCGCGTAGTTCTCGACTGCAGCCGGTCGGCCGAAGATTGCCCGCAACACTCGAAAAACGGAGAGACTGTTATCCATGTGTACGAGTAATCTTCGGCCATCATGCTGATCCCCCTGCTGCGCACGTATCTGGCTCCGTACAAGATGCCGATCGTCGCGCTCATTCTGCTCCAACTGGTCGCCACACTGGCGGCACTGTTCCTGCCCAGTCTCAACGCCGACATCATCGACAAGGGCGTCACCACCGGCGACACGGGCTACATCCTCTCCGCCGGCGGAGTGATGTTGCTGGTGTCTGCAGTGCAGATCATCAGCTCGGTGTCCGCGGTGTTCATCGGTGCGCGCGCGGCCATGGGTGTCGGACGCGACCTGCGTGGGGCCATCCTGCATCGCGTCGGCACGTTCTCCGCCCGTGAGGTCGGCCAGTTCGGCGCGCCGTCGCTGATCACCCGCAACACCAACGACGTTCAGCAGGTGCAGTTGGTGATCGTCATGGGGTTCACCATCGTGGTGATGGCCCCCATCATGTGCGTCGGCGGCATCGTGATGTCGCTGCGCGAGGATCTCGGGTTGTCCTGGATCCTGATGATTGCGGTGCCGGGGCTCGCGATCTCCATGGGCCTGATCATCATCAAGATGGTGCCGGCGTTCCGCTCGATGCAGAAGCGGATCGACGCCGTCAATCGTGTTCTGCGTGAGCAGATCACCGGAATTCGCGTGGTGCGAGCGTTCGTTCGCGAGGATTTCGAGATCGACCGTTTCGGGTCGGCGAACGCCGCGCTCACCGGTACCGCTCTGCGCGTCGGACGGCTCATGGCCCTGATGTTCCCGACGGTCATGCTCATCAGCAACGTCACCAGCGTCGCCGTCATCTGGTTCGGTGGCCATGCGATCGACGAGGGCACGATGCAGATCGGCTCGCTCACAGCACTTCTGAGCTACATCATGCTCATCCTCATGTCGGTGATGATGGCCTCGTTCATCGCGATGATGGTTCCCCGCGCGTCGGTGTGCGCCGATCGCATCAGCGAGGTGCTCGCCACCGAATCCTCGGTCGTGTTGCCCCGCGAGCCCAAGACGTTCGTGTCGTCGCCGGGAACCGTCGAGCTCGTGAACGCCGAGTTCTCTTTCCCCGGAGCCGAATATCCGGTGCTGTGCGGGGTGAACCTCACAGCCGAGGCAGGCAAGATCACCGCCATCATCGGCGGCACCGGCTCGGGAAAGTCCACTCTCGTCAACCTGATTCCGCGACTCATCGACGTAACCGGCGGTGAGGTACGCGTCGGCGGAGTCGATATCCGCGAACTGGATCTGGACCTGCTGCGTTCCGAGATCGGCCTGATCCCGCAGAAGCCGTACCTGTTCTCGGGCACCATCGCGAGCAACCTGCGCTACGGCAAATCCGATGCCACCGACGACGAACTGTGGGAGGCACTCGAGATCGCCCAGGGAGCCGACTTCGTTCGCGCCATGCCCGAGGGCTTGGAGACGCCCGTCGCTCAGGGCGGTACGACGGTCTCCGGCGGTCAGCGGCAACGCCTCGCCATCGCTCGCGCCCTGGTGCGCAAACCCAGCATCTATCTGTTCGACGACTCGTTCTCCGCGCTGGACCTCACCACCGACGCCAATCTGCGCGCGGCTCTGAAGGCAGTGACGCGAGATTCATGCATGATCGTTGTCGCCCAGCGCGTCTCGACGATCATCGACGCCGATCAGATACTCGTACTCGACGACGGAAAGCCGGTAGGTGTGGGTACCCACGACCAATTGATGGCCGATTGCCCCACCTACGCCGAGATCGTCGACTCGCAGCACGCAGTGGGTGCACTGTGACCGCGCAGGTGGAGAAGGCGGAAGAGGAGGACATCGCCCCCGTCTCCAAGACTGTGAAGCCGGGAACCAAGGCCCGCAACTTCAAGGGTTCGTTCAAGCGTCTGGTGGGCCTGCTCGCTCCCGAGCGAGTGCTCCTGTCGGTGATGCTGGCGTTCGGTATCGCCAGCACCGTGCTGACCGTCGCGGCACCCAGCGTCCTCGGACACGCGACGGACCTCATCTTCAACGGCGTCGTCGGCCGCGAGCTCGATCCGGGTCAGACCAGAGATCAGGCCATCGACCAGCTCCGGGCGGAGGGGAACGATTCCATCGCAGATCTGGTGTCCGGTACGAACCTGACCCCCGGAGCCGGAATTGACTTCGGTGCAGTGGGAACCGTGCTGTTGTGGGTGCTGGTTCTGTATGTGCTCTCTGCGGTGCTGGCCTGGGCGCAGGGATACATCCTCAACATCGCGCTGCAGCGGCGAATCCTGTTGCTGCGCGGCAGCGTCGAAGCGAAGGTGCATCGCCTGCCGCTCAAGTACTTCGACAATCATGCTCGCGGCGAGACACTGAGCCGCGTCACCAACGACATCGACAACGTCTCCACGAGCCTGCAGCAGACGCTCAGCCAGTTGATCACCGGCATTCTCACCGTGCTGGGCATCCTCGGCGTCATGATCTGGATCTCGCCGTTGCTCGCTCTCGTTGCGGTGCTGACCATTCCGGCGTCGTTCGCGGTGACCGCCGTCATCGCCAAGCGCTCACAGCCGCACTTCGTGGCGCAGTGGAAGCACACCGGCAAGCTCAACGCGCAGATCGAAGAGACGTACACGGGCCACGAGATCGTCAAGGCCTTCGGCCGTCAGGCAGAGGTGGAACGCGAATTCGGCGAGCGCAACGAGAAGCTGTTCCAGTCGAGCTTCCGGGCGCAGTTCATCTCGGGCATGATCATGCCCGTCATCATGTTCCTCGGGAACATCAACTACGTGGTCATCGCTGTGGTCGGCGGGTTGCGGGTCGCGTCGGGCACGCTCACGCTGGGTGAGGTGCAGGCGTTCATCCAGTACTCGCGTCAGTTCACGCAGCCGCTCACCCAGGTGGGTTCGATGGTGAACCTGGTGCAGTCGGGTGTCGCGTCGGCCGAGCGTATCTTCGAGGTCCTCGACGCCGAGGAAGAGGACGCCGACCCGGCCGATGCGGTGCGGCCCACCGAGCGCCGAGGACGCGTCGAATTCGAGGACGTCTCGTTCGGCTACTCTCCCGACCGCCCGCTGATCGAGAACCTCTCGCTGGTTGCCGATCCCGGGCATCTGGTCGCGATCGTCGGACCGACCGGCGCGGGCAAGACCACCCTGGTGAACCTCATCATGCGGTTCTACGAGATCGATTCCGGCCGAATTACCCTCGACGGCGTCGACACCAGGAAGATGACCCGCGAGGAACTACGCGCTCGCACCGGAATGGTGCTGCAGGACACCTGGCTGTTCGGCGGAACCATTCGCGACAACATCGCCTACGGCGACCCGAGTGCCAGCGAGGAAGAAATCCTCGAGGCCGCGCGCGTCAGTTACGTCGACCGCTTCGTGCACTCGTTGCCCGACGGCTACGACACGATCATCGACGAGGAGGGCAACAACGTCAGCGCCGGTGAGAAGCAGCTCATCACCATCGCCCGTGCCTTCCTGGCCAAGCCGCTGATCCTCATCCTCGACGAGGCCACGAGCTCGGTCGACACCCGAACCGAGCTACTGGTGCAGAAGGCCACCGCGAAGCTGCGCACCGATCGCACCAGCTTCGTTATTGCACATAGGCTTTCGACCATCCGCGACGCGGACACCATCGTGGTGATGGAGAACGGCAGCATCGTCGAACAGGGCAATCACGAGGAACTGCTCGCGGCCAGGGGTGCGTACTTCCGCCTCAATGCGGCTGGAGCGGCTCCGCCTCAGGTGCACGGCTGAGTCACCGGTCCATTCGCAGGCTCCACTCCTGCCTCGTAGTGGGCTACGAATTTCCACTCACAAGCAGCGAAGCCGCATACTGACGCGGTGAGTTCCTCCAGTTTCGGCTTCGATATCGGCACCCGGCTCGACGGTGAGCTGGGCCGCACCGGCACCATCCACACACCACACGGTGACATCGCCACCCCCGCGTTCATCGCGGTGGGAACCAAGGCGACCGTCAAAGCGGTGCTGCCCGAGGCGATGAAGGAGCTCGGCGCGCAGGCTGTGCTCGCCAACGCGTACCACCTGTATCTGCAGCCGGGCTCGGACATCGTCGACGAGGCAGGTGGGCTGGGCAAGTTCATGAACTGGGACGGGCCGACGTTCACCGACAGCGGCGGTTTCCAGGTGATGTCGCTCGGTGTGGGGTTCAAGAAGGTCATCTCGATGGACGCCACGCGCGTGCAGTCCGACGACGTCATCGCCGAGGGCAAGGAACGGCTGGCTCACGTCGACGACGACGGGGTGACGTTCAAGTCCCATCTCGACGGCTCCAAGCATCGGTTCACTCCCGAGGTGTCGATGCAGATTCAGCATCGCCTCGGAGCAGACATCATGTTCGCGTTCGACGAGCTGACCACGCTGATGAATACCCGCGGCTACCAGGAGAAGTCGGTCGATCGGACGCAGGCGTGGGCGAAGCGGTGCGTCCTCGAGCACGAGCGTCTCACGATCGAACGCGCCGACAAGCCGTATCAAGCGCTGTTCGGGGTGGTGCAGGGCGCGCAGTACGAGGATCTGCGACGCAAGGCCGCACGCGATCTCGAGACCATCACCGGAGAGACGGGTCGCGGCTTCGACGGCTACGGCATCGGCGGCGCACTCGAGAAGCAGAACCTGGGCACCATCACTCGGTGGGTGAACGAGGAACTGCCCGAGCACAAGCCGAGGCACATGCTCGGCATCAGCGAACCGGACGACTTCTTCACCGCCATCGAGAACGGTGCCGACACGTTCGACTGCGTCAATCCCTCACGCGTGGCGCGCAATGCAGCGATCTACGTGCCGACGGGACGCTTCAACATCAACACCGCCAAGCATCGGCGCGACTTCACCCCGATCGACGAGAACTGCGACTGCTACACCTGCGCGCACTACACCCGCGCATACATCCATCACCTGTTCAAGGCCAAGGAGATGCTCGCCTCGACCTTGTGCACCATCCACAACGAGCGCTTCACGGTCAAGCTGGTCGACGACATTCGCGCCGCCATCGATCAGGGACGCTTCGCGGAATTCAAGACGGAGTTCCTGGGTCGCTTCTATGCGTCGAAGACTGCGTGAGCTGATCTTCGAGCTCCGAAATGCGCTGTAGCAGTTCCTGTTCCCGCTCGGCGGCCTTGCGCTGGTAGACCTCGGAGAGCTCCGCGAGGTAGGCCGCGTCGTAGCGGGGGATGATGCTGCGAGTGCAATTCCAGTCGAATGCCTCGACGTTGATGACGACGCTGCGTTCGCACGTGGCCGCGACGGTCATGTCGCCGATCTTCCTCAGTCGGTCCAGCAGCTCGGGGTCGTCGGCCTTCTCGACGGTACGCGCCCGTCCGTAGAGCTTGAGCCGTTGGCGCAGAGGGTAATTCACCAGAAGTAGCGCGACGCGATCGTCGTGATCGAGATTGGCCGCCGTCACGTACTGGTGGTTTCCGGCGAAGTCGGCGAAGCCGACCGTGCGATCGTCGAGAACCTGCAGGAATCCTCTCGGTCCACTTCGATACTGAATGTAGGGCCAACCGGTCTCGGCGACAGTGGCGATCTGGAACTGATCCAGCGCGCGAATCATGGCCTTCTCGCGAGTGTCGAGAGGCGTCGGACCGTCGTCGGGTCGTTCGGTCTGTGAGCCGTAGGCGGTGTAACTGCCGTCGACCTTCTGCCGCGCAATCGCAGCAGGACCGAACATCAAATGGTGATAGTGGTTGCTCTGCGGCACGGGGTTCACCATAGGGCAACCACCGCGTCGACGTAGTTCCGCGACGTTCCTGCGGGGCTACGTCGACGCGGTTGTCGATGGCGGTCGGTCAGGCCTGGAGTCCCAGCCCGATGAGGGTGCCGATTCCGACAACGGTGACGAAGATCAGCGGGATGCAGATGATGTCGATGAAGACACCGGTGCCGATCATGCGCTTCATGGGAATGAAGCCCGATCCATAGACGATCGCATTCGGGGGTGTTGATACCGGGAGCATGGCTCCGGCATTGGCGCCGAAGACGCCCGCCATGGCGGGAATGATCGGGTCCACTCCGATCGCGATGGCAATCGGAATGATGATGGGGACAACGATTCCGACACTTGCGGTGTTGCTGGTGGTCTCCGAGATCACCAGGGCGATGACGATCGCGATCAGACTGAGCATCCAGGTGCTGTTGACGCCGGTCAGGTCCGCCAGGCCTTCACCGAGGGTGGCCGCGAGTCCGGTCTTGTTCATCATCGCACCGATGGTCAGTCCGACACCGACGAGAACGACAGTGCCCCAATCGATTGCTGCCGCCTCCTTCCACGTCAACGTTGGCTCACCCGAGCCGTTTCCGCGGGGAAGGAAGAACAGAACGCAGGCAGTGAGGATCACGACGGATCCCTCGTTGAGGTTGTCGGTGACATTGGTGACGACGGTCGTGGTGACGCCGAAGGTGGTGACGAGTGACGGCAGAATCCACAGCACCACGGTGCCGACGAAGACGATGAGAACGTTGCGTTCGGGAACGGTCATCGAACCGAGCTCGGAGTACCGCGCGCGGAAGTACTCCTGGCCTCCGTGAATCTTTTTCACTTCCGGTCGATTGACGATGATCAGTGCAATCCACATGACTGCAGCCATGGCTACCAGATAGGGGCCGGACATGGACACCCAGTCGAAGAGGTCGACCTTGTAGCCGGTCATCGTCTCGATGGTTCCGCGTCCGATGACGTTGGCAATCCCGGTGATCGGCGTGAGAACCGAGCCGACGCTTGCGCCGTACGCGATCGCCAACATGAGCAGGCAGGAGAATTTTGTTCGATTGGTCTTGATGTCGGGGTTCTGCTTCTGGATGAGATCGCCGATGGTTTTGACGACACCGATTCCGATCGGCAGCAGCATTGCTGCTGTGGCCGAGGCGGATACGAACATCGACAGAATGCAAGCGACCAGTCCGAACGCGCCGGCAGTGCGGTACGTACTGTTACCGACCCCGGGCAGTGACAGGACCTTGAGGGCGAATCGTCGGTCGAGTCCGTGCACGGTCATGGCCCTGGCAAGGATGAAGGCACCGATCACCAGGAATACCGTCGCCGATCCGAATCCTCCGTACACCTCGGTCGGTGTGCCGACTCCGAGGACGACCATCGCGGCGATACCGAGCAGTGCGGTGACGGGAATCGGAACGGGCTCGGTGATCCACATCAGGACCACCACGGTGAGCACGGCCAGCATCGATTGTTGGTTGCCCGGTAGATCGAGTGGGGCGAACAGGATGCCGAGTAGCAGAATCGGAGCCCCGATCATGCCGATACGGCCCCTGATCAGATCGAAGCGCTCTTCGCTGGCGAGTTTTGCGGGTTCTTCCGTGGTGTGGGGTGCGAGGGTCATGAGGTCACCTGTGCAAGGTCGTCGATACGGGTCAGCGTCGGCCTGGTGACAGGGAGCTGCTGCCAGGACCGAACAGCATTCGAGACGATTCCGACGGCCTCGCCGAGATAGTCGTCGGCCGTGGTGAGCTTCTCGGGCAGAAGCGATTCCTTCCCGGCTTCACGGGCGACTTCGGGCAGAGTGTCGGCGAGCACGCGACGAGTCGATCGAGCGCGCGCAGCTGCTTCGTACACCAGGTCGTGGGCGTGCTCTCGGCCCATGGCGTCGGCGAGATGAATCATGTGGGCCTCGGCCATGACGAGTCCGCCGTCGAGGTCGAGGTTCTCACGCATACGGTCTGCGTCGATGCGCATACCTTCGGCAATGACGATCGCCTCCGAGAGGGCACTGCCGGCGAGAACGGCCAACTGAGGAATGACGTGCCATTCGATCTGCCATTCTCCGGCACTGCGCTCGTGTCCCGCCTCTTGGATCCGGGGCAGGGTGGATGCAAGTGCCGCTGCGGTTCCGGACAATCCGATGATCGCCTCGGAGGATATGGGATTCACCTTCTGCGGCATGGTCGAAGACGCCCCACGGTGGCTCGAGTAGGGCTCGAACACCTCACCGATTTCGGTACGGGACAGGTCGACGACGTTGCGTGCGAGCTTGGCGCACGCGCCCGCGATGGTGGCGCACAGCCACCCGAACTCGGCCAGCCCATCACGTTCGACGTGCCAGGGTGTGTCGGTGTCGTGCAGTTCCAGCAGCTCCGCGACCCGGTGTCGTACGGCGACGGATTGTGGCCCGTACGCGGCCGAGGTGCCGCCCGCACCGAACATGGAGATCATCGCGACGCGCGGCCGCGCCTCGGCCAACCGCGTTCGATGGCGGGTCAGCTGCCCGAGCAGCGTGGACAGCGTGGCTCCGAACGTGGTGGGGACGGCCTGCTGTGCGTGGGTTCGGCCCGGCATCACCGTGGTCGCATGTTCTTGTGCCAGCACGGCAAGGGCGTCACCGAATTGCTGGAGCTGTGCATCGAGAGCGATCATGGAGCGCGAGAGCTGCAGTGCCAGTGCGCTGTCCATGATGTCCTGGGTCGTGGCACCGTAGTGCACCCGCCCATCTGGGCCTGCGGGGAGCTGCGCGCTGATCTGCCGAACCAGTCCCAGAATGGGATAGCCGACATTTTTCGACGATTTCCACAGTTCGTCCCTGTCCACGATGTCGATCGTCGCGGCGGCGGCAATCGCGCGAGCATCGTCGACGGTGATGATGCCGAGCTCGCCCTGGGCGATGGCCAATGCGCGTTCGGTTGCCAGCCATCCTTCGATACACGAATCGGCGGAAAAGATATCGATCTGGGTGGGGTCCCCGGCGAGGTGCATGAGCATCGAGAACGGTCCAGACGAGGCGGCTTCCATACGGCGTCCTTTTGTCGACATGAGTGGAGACACTCGATCGATCCAATGTGATCGAGGTCATGTGGAATCGGTTCCATATCAATATGGGGCGACGCGTTGGATTTGTCAATCCCCGGCGCAGGCGACGCTCTGCGGGCAGTCCAAGTGCGGTTATGCTCGATGGCGTGGCCAAACTGCGCGATGTCGCCCTCCGCGCCGGCGTCGGCGTCGGTACGGCATCTCGTGCAATGAGCGGTCGCGGTTACGTCGATCCGGCCACTCGCCAACGCATCGTCGACGCCGCTGACGAACTCGGCTATCGGCCCAACAAGGTCGCGCGCGCACTTCGCGAGAACCGCACCGGGGTGGTCGGCTTGCTGCTCCCCGACATGGCGAACGAGTTCTACACCGAAAGCGCATCGGTCATTCAAGCCGTTCTGGCCGAGGCCGGACTTCAACTCGTCGTCGCGACGAGCGGGCCCGATACGGACACGGAAGACCGAGGCATCAAGTCTCTCCTGGACCATCGGGTGGACGGCATCGTGCAGGTCCCGGTCGATGCCGACCGGCTCATGCCGGCGGGAATCCCGATCGTTCAGCTCAACCGTCGCTCCAACCTGCTCCAGTGTGACGCGGTGGTGAGCGACGACGAAACGGGAATCCGCGAATTGACCGAAGCCGCAACAGCTCTCGGGCATCGCGACATCGCGTTTGTGACCGGAGATCCGGAGCACAGTACGAGCCGTGATCGTCTGCGCGGGTTCATGTCCGCTGCGCGGGATGCCGGACTGCAGGTGGATGGGGAGAGCGGGGGCCGGGTCCGCGTTCTCGATGGAGAGTTCTCTTCGAAGTGGGGTCGGCAGGCTCTCCATTCCCTTCGGGACGACCTTCCGACGATGGTGGTCGCAGCCAGCAGTCGCATCGCACTCGGTGTCCTGCATGGGTGTGCCGATCTCGAGATCGACATTCCGACCGAGTTGTCGGTTGCCGCGCACGGCGATCCGGAGTGGTATCAGGTGTTTCCGCCTGCGATCGCATGCTACGCACCGCCGTTGGCAGAGATGGGACGGGTGGCGGCGACCCTGTTGCTGGATCGAATGCAGACGGACGCGGTGCTGCAGGGGCCCGAGATCACCCGGCTGCGCGGCGAGGTACACCTGCGGAAGTCCTTGGCGTCGACACCTGGCCGCTGATTCGGCGAGGTAGCCTATTACTACCGACTGTGTAGTAATAGAATCGCCCTGGGGGGACCAGCATGTTCGACGACGCCTTACCTGTGAGTTCGTCCCAGGCCGACATCTGGATTGCCCAACAGTTCATGCCCGACGTGCCCTTCACCATTGCCTACTACGTCGACATCGTCGGTGCCGTCGACGTCGACGCGTTGGCCGGCTGTGGCGGCAGGGCACATCGAGAGTTCTCGTCGTCGACGATGCGCATCATCGAGGTCGACGGCACTCCGATGCAGCGGTTCGAGCCTCGGGAGACCGAGGCGGTAGAGATCCTCGATTTCCGCGGACACGACGGTCCGGCCGATGCCGCCAGGAGGTGGATGGACGACGATTGCCGCACGCCCTTCTCGATGGACGGACAGCTGGTGCGCTTGCGGGTTCTGCGCGTCGGGGACGATCGCGTTTTCTGGTACACCCGAGCCCACCACATCGCGCTCGACGGCTATGCCTCGATGAAGGTGCTCGAGCGGGCGGCGGCTCTGTATGCGGCCGCGTCTTGTGGCGTCGAGCCGGAGCCGATGAGTCCCACTTCACCGGCTGCCCTCCTTGCCGAGGACGAGCGCTACCGCGCATCCGCCCGCGCGCGACGCGATCGGGCGCATTGGGAATCCGCCGATCTGGGCCATGCCGCGCCCTGGGGCCGAAGTGCTCAGCCTGCGTCGGTGCCGATCGTCGTCGGGGAGGATCGATCGATCTCCCTCGCCGGTCCCGGTCATGCGACCTCGACAGTGGTGATCGCAGCGTTCGCCGCGTACCTGGCGCGCATGAACGACACCGACGACGTGGATCTGTCGTTGCCGGTCTCTGCGCGGCCGACAGCATTGCTGCGCCGGGCCGGATCGTCGTTGTCGCATGTGGTGCCGTTGCGGTTGCCGGGCGTCGGATCGGCGACGGTGAACAGCGTGGTCAAGTCGGCCGAGGTGGCGATCGGGGCCGTGCTGCGGCATCAGCGCAGCAGACCGCCGGCGTCCGAGAGTGGACATGCTCTGCGCGATGGGCGTTTCGGGCCGACGATCAACGTGATGATGTTCGCGAACACCGTGGCCATCGGCGACTTCGACGGTGAGATCGACATTCTGACCACGGGCCCGGTGTCGGACCTCGCCGTCAATATCTACCCCGGTCGAGGTGGAGAGCGGCCGCGCATCGACTTCGAGGCCAACCCCGCCGTGTACACGCCGAGCGACCTCGCTCGCCACCACCGACGGTTCCTGCACTTTCTCGACCGTTTTGCCGAGTCCGGTTGCGGGGATACCGCGGTAGCAGACCTCGACCTGTTCTTGCCGGAGGAACCGCGTACGAACCCCGCGTCGGTGGGCGTGGCCGTGACGGAGCAGGGATCACTGAACGATGTGTTTTCGACGGCAATCACGCGGCACGGCAATCGAATTGCAATCCAGGACGCCGAGGTCTCCATCACCTACGGAGAATTGGGGTCGAGAGTCGCAGCACTCGCATCCATCTTGATCGCCCGAGGAATCGGTGCAGAGGACCGGGTCGCCGTTCGCGTCGGCCGATCCGCCGAGGGGGTCGTCGCGTTCTGGGCGATAGCACGGGTGGGCGCGGTGTACGTTCCGGTCGACCCGAATCACCCCCGAGAGCGGGCGCAGTTCGTACTGCGCGACAGCGGGGCGGTGTTGGGCCTGTGCACGGGCGGCGGCGAGTCCGGTGAGGTCGAATGGTTGGACCTCGATACCGTTAGTGCAGAGGGAGACTCGGGCAACGTTGCCGCGACGACAGCACCGCACCAGGCGGCGTACGTCATCTACACCTCCGGTTCCACCGGCACACCCAAGGGCGTCGTCGTGACCCACGATGGCATCGCCGCTCTGGTGCAACAGATTCGGAGCAGCTACGACCTGAACGTCGAGTCCCGAGTCTGTCACCTCGCCTCACCCGGATTCGACACGGCCATCGTCGAAGTGTTGGCCGCAGCGACAGCAGGTGCGGCAGTGGTCATCGCGCCGCCGGACAGCTACGGCGGCGCAGAACTGTCGGAACTGATTGCTCGGCAGGCGATTACACATCTGCTGATCACACCCTCGGCTCTGGTCACGTTGGATCCCGCAGCTCTGGCGGGCGTCGGGACGATCATCATCGGCGGCGAAGCGGCCCCTCGGGATACGGTCGACCGCTGGTCGATGGGTCGACGACTGCTCAACGCCTACGGCCCCACCGAGACGACCTGCAGTGTCACGATGACCGCGCCACTGCACCCGGGCAGCACGGACGGAATCGGTCGAGCCATGGTCGGGGCGGTGATTCACCTCCTCGATCACACGCTGCGGCCTGTTCCGTCGGGTGCGGTCGGCGAGATCTACATCGAGTCGCCCGGCGTCGCACGCGGATATCTCGGTCGTACCGCGGACACAGCAGCGCGATTCGTCGGGAACCCGTTCGGCAGCGTCGGGAGTCGGATGTTCCGTAGTGGAGATCGGGCGCGTCTGCGCGGCGACGGGACACTGGAGTTTCTCGGCCGCACCGACGATCAGATCAAGATCCGGGGAAATCGCGTCGAACTGGGTGAGATCGACGCAGCGCTGCGGGCGCTTCCGGAGGTTGCCGCGGCGTCATCGGCAGTGCGCCGCAGCCACACTGGCGACATGCGTATCGACGGCTACGTCGTGGCCGCGCACAGCGAACACGTGCTCGACACCGAGCGCATGCGCAGGGATCTCACCGGGCGATTGCCTGCCCACATGGTGCCGGCGACCATCTCGATTCTCGACGAGATTCCGCTGACGATCAATCGGAAGGTCGATCGCGGCGCACTTCCTGCGCCGGACCTCACCACGTCGACGACCGGTGCTCCAACCGAGCCGTCCGGTGCCACCGAGGAGATGGTGGCGGCAGCGTTCGTACGCGTCCTCGGCAGGGACGGTATCGATTGCGCTGCGTCGTTCTTCGATCTCGGAGGTGACTCGCTGGCGGCGACCAGAGTCGTGTCGGCGGTGCGGGCCGAGGCATCGGTGGACATCGGCGTGCGAGACCTCGTCGAGGCCCCGTCCGTGCAGGCCTTGGCGGCGCGGATCGATACACGTCGCTGTGATGGGCTGCAGCAGAATTCGCGGCCCGAACGAGGTATGTCGCAGGGTGTGGCCGCGATCCCGCTGGCTCCGCAGCAACGTCACATCGATCGGAGTGCTCGGCTACCGCTGTACAACCTGCCGTTCACGGTCACGATGTCCGGGGAGTTCCACCCAGCGGCAGCCTCGCAGGCCTTGACCGATCTGATCGATCGGCACAGCACGCTGCGTACGCGTTATCCGGATGTCGATGGGGCTCCGGCTCAGGTCGTCGAGCCGGATTCTGCTGCGGTGGCACCGAATCTCGACGTTGTCGACTTCGATGACGCCGCAGTGACGTACACCCTGGAGGGACCGTTCGATATGCGCACCGAGTTCCCCATCCGGGCTCGCCTGTTCGCGGTAGCGCCCGATCGCCATGTGCTCGCGTGCGCTGTTCACCACAGTGCAGCGGACGGTTGGTCGCTGGGGCTGTTGGCGTCGGACTTCGTAGTGGCGTATCACGCCAGGATCGCCGGCACCGCACCGTCGTGGCCCGAACTACCCCTGCAGTACGCCGATTACAGCGTCTGGGCCGCTGACCGCGACGTGTCGGCCGACATCGAGTTCTGGCACGCGGAACTGGCGGGCGTCCCCAGTCTCACCGAGTTGCCGTTGGACCGCCCGCGGGCACGGGAGTGGGACTTCTCCGGCGCACGCACGTCGCTTCGTTTCGATGCACACGCGACGGAGAGGATGTCCGATTTGGCGCAGCGGTGTGGGACAGGACGATTCACCGTGCTTCGTGCGGCGCTGTTGATTCTGCTCGTAGAGGCCACGGAATGCACCGACCTCGTTATCGGAACCCCGGTTGCCGGACGCGACGATCCGAGGCTCGAGCAGGTCGTCGGTACCTTCACCAACACCGTCGCGATCCGGACGGACATCGCAGCCGCAACGACCGTCGACGACGTCGTGCAGGCCGCTCGGTTCAGCGAATTGCGGGCCTTCGACCATGCGTCGGTGCCGTTCGAGGACGTCGTCGCCGATCTCGCTGCCGAGTCGGCGCAGGCGCGTCACCCGATCTTTCAGGTCGCACTGTCGTGGGACGTCTTCAGCGCCGCGACCGTCGACGTCGGGAATGTTCGCTTCGAGATCACGCCGCGGCCGATCGACATCGCCAAGTGCGACCTTCATTTTCACGTCACCGAACATCGAGACAGCGAAGGTAAGTCGATCGAGACTGCGGTCGATATCGTCTATCCCACAGCATTGTTCGACGCGAATACCGTTGTCGCGCTGGGGCGGCGTCTCGAGCAGATCGTGCATGAGATGGTCGCACAACCCGACTCGACGTGGCGATCCCTGATAGCACTCGAACCGTCGGCACAACTACTACATGGTGTGTAGCATGTGCGGTGCGTGAGGTGCACGCGACTTCGAAGCCAGCGGGAGAACGCATGTCCACCTTCAACGGCCTACCGGCCCACATTCTGCTCGTTCACTTCATCGTGGTGCTGGCGCCGTTGACCGCGCTGCTCGCCATCGCGGCGAGTATCTGGTCCGGGGTGCGCAGCAGGCTCGTGTGGCTCATCGCAGCCCTGGCGGTGTTCACGTTGGTGTTGACGCCGTTGACGACCGAGGCAGGCGAGTGGCTCGAGAAGCGCGTCCCCGAGACCGCTGCGGTCGAACAGCACGCCGAAATCGGCGACTGGATGATCTTCTTTTCCGTCGGTCTTGTCGTCGTCGCCGCGGCGCTCGTGTTCCTGCATCTGCGTGAGCGTCGGGGCAGCGCGCCCGTGCGGTGGCAGTCGATCGCGGTGGTGGTCTTGGCAGTGGTGATCGGAGCGACCACAATCGTCCAGGTGTACAGAATCGGAGAGTCCGGCGCGCGCGCCGCGTGGGACGACGTATCGGTGACGGCCGGCGATGAGTGAGCCCGAGCCGAGCCTGCACGAGCACGAACCGCACGGAGATCTGTCCGGTCGGCTGAACTGGTTGCGGGCCGGGGTGCTCGGTGCGAACGACGGCATCGTCTCCACCGCCGGTCTGGTCGTCGGTGTTGCTGCCGCCACCACCGACCGTGGGTCGCTTCTGACCGCAGGCGTTGCGGGGCTTGTCGCGGGAGCGGTATCCATGGCACTCGGTGAATACGTCTCGGTGAGCACACAACGTGACGCCGAGCGCTCGCTGTTGATCAAGGAACGTCGAGAACTCGACGAGCAGCCCGAGCAGGAATTGGCCGAGCTCGCGGCGCTCTATGAGGCCAAGGGCCTGTCGGCCGACACCGCGCAGACCGTCGCTCGCGAACTCACCGAACACGATCCGTTTGCGGCACATGTAGATATCGAATTGGGAATCGACCCCGATGCGTTGACCAATCCGTGGCAAGCGGCCGCGTCGTCGGCGGTGTCGTTCATCAGCGGTGCGCTCTTGCCGTTGCTCTCGATCCTGCTTCTGCCCGCTTCGCAACGTATTCCGGTCACCTTCGTCGTCGTGTTGCTCGCTCTGGCGTTGACCGGAACCATCAGCGCGCGCCTCGGTGGAGCGCCGAGTCGCCCGGCGGTGACTCGAATCGTGATCGGTGGCGCGATCGCGATGGCGGTCACCTACGCGATCGGCCAACTGGCGGGCGTCGCGGGCATCTGACCGAGATCAGCGAAAGATCGAGGTGGCGACTTCTCCGGTTTCGGGGGCCACCACATCTTGGACGACGTCGAACAACGCCACCGAGATCACGGTGAACGCGAGGACGAGGACCAGTCCGGCCGCAAGGATTCCGCGATCCTGACGGTGTCGTGGTGGTTCGCTGAGGGCCTGCACGCGGCGAACGACGTCGCCGCCGGTACTGGCGAGAGTGCGGGTTCCATGGTCGAGGTGTTTGCGCAGCAAGGCGGTTCTGGCGATGGCAGACAACGTATCTCGACGGCCGAGTGCCGCTGCGCTCTCGTCGGCCTGACGCTCGGCGGCGTGCCGGACCTTCGGGGGCACCGGCCGAAGAATAGGGTCCAGCCGAGCCGCGATTTCACACATCTGAATCCACACGCTGTGGCGATGCCGTAGGTGCGCACGCTCGTGTTCGACCACGGCGCGTAATTCGTTGTCCGACAGAGCCTCCGCGAGGCCGGTGGTGATCACGACTGCACCTCCGCCAGAGGGGACGGCGAAAGCGTCGGGAACGTCGGAGTCGACCACGACGATGCCGCCCGTCGCCCGCGCCTCGTCACCGAACTCGGAGGCGATCGACGCGCCGACGGCGACGCGTCGAACATGGCGGGCGACCTCGACCACGCGCCAGAACATCCACGCGGAGATGATGATTCCCACCGTCATCCAGGCAAGCTCACCTGACGCCAGCAGCACCGCGGCAACCGCGGCCAGGGATGCGGCGACTGCAAACGCGGTGACCATCGACAGGATGGGCAACAGGACGACGGCAGTCGACGGGTTGAGTCGACGGTCGATGTGGTCGGCTCCGAATCCCAGCAGCAGTGACAGCACCCAGGGCAGGACTGCGACGACCAGGAGCAGGGTCATGGGTGTTGCTCGGCTGCGTCCGACTTGGCCAGAAGTTCTCGCAGCGTTGCCTCGTCCTCGGGGTCGAGTGCGGCCACGAAGCTGGCCAGTACGTCTGCGCGTTCGGCTCGGGCACCGAGTTCGGTCCGCATCCGCATTGCGGCCCGGAGTGCGGGGATCTCGTCGACCGGGGCATTGAGGGTGTAGACGAAGGATCGCCCACGCCGCTCGCGATCGACGAGGCCTTTGCCGTGCAGGCGCACCAGCGCGGTCATGACAGTGGTGTGGGCGAGCTCGGAGTCCAGATGCTCGCGGGCCTGGGCCACCGAGAGTTCCGTGTGCTCGCCGAGCAACTCGAGGATCGACTCCTCCAACTGTCCGGACGCTCTACGCACTGCGATTCCTCACTCGGGTCGGTTACTTCGAGGATAGGCGACGGGTGGCTTTCACGAAACCGATGTATGTCGTATTACTGGCGGACGGCACAATGCTGTAATACGCTGTCGGTATCAGCCCATCACCACGAGGACCAGCCATGAGCGTCGAAGCGAATACTCGCGCGATAGAGAAGACCGTCGTCACCGACTTCAGCGACCGTATGAGCTACGGCGCGTACCTGGACCTCGACACGTTGCTCAGCGCCCAGAAGCCGGTGAGCACCCCCGAGCATCACGACGAACTGCTGTTCATCATTCAGCACCAGACCACCGAACTGTGGCTCAAGCTGGTGCTGCACGAGACGCTGGCCGCGCGGGCGGCTCTCGATGCCGACGACATCGGCACCGCCCTCAAATGCGTCGCCCGGGTCAAGCGCATTCAGAAGACGCTGACCGAGCAGTGGTCCGTCCTGGCCACGCTCACCCCGACGGAGTACTCACAGTTCCGTGGGTTTCTCGGCAACTCGTCGGGTTTCCAGTCGCATCAGTACCGGGCCGTGGAGTTCGTTCTCGGCAACAAGAATGCGGGCATGCTGACGGTCTTCGAGTCCGATCCGGCTGCGCATCAATTGCTTTCGACGCTGCTGCACGAGCCGAGCCTGTACGACGCCTTCTGGCAGTCGCTGGCGCGTCAGGGGTACGACGTACCGGCATCGGCGCTCGATCGCGATGTCACCGCGGCATACACGTTCAACGAGGATCTGATGCCGCTGATCAAGTTCGTCTACGAGAATCACACCGAACATTGGGCGGTGTACGAAGCCTTCGAGGAGTTCGTCGATCTCGAGGAGAACTTCCAGCTGTGGCGCTTCCGGCACATGCGGACGGTGCTCCGTACCATCGGAATGAAGAGCGGGACAGGAGGCTCGAGTGGTGTCGGATTTCTGCAGAAAGCGCTCGAACTCACCTTCTTTCCCGAATTGCTCGCTGTGAGAACGGAAATCGGCCGATGATGGAACGTGCACTCGAACTCGACAACAAGGATCCGCTCCGCAGCTATCGCGACAAGTTCCTAGGCAGCGACGACCCGTCGATCACCGCGTATCTCGACGGCAACTCGCTGGGCCGGCCCACCAAGGCAAGCGTCGAACGGATCAATGCCTTCATGACGCAGGCCTGGGGTGGACGCCTCATCCGCGGTTGGGACGAGCAGTGGTTCGATCTCCCCGTCACCATCGGCGACGCCCTGGCCGACGCCACCCTCGGGGCAGCGTCCGGTCAGACCACGATTGGCGATTCGACGACGGTACTGCTGTACAAGCTGGCACGGGCGGCGATCGCCATGCGGCCGGGTCGCACCGAGATCGTCATCGACCGCGACAACTTCCCGACCGACCGATACTTGCTCGAAGGCATTGCAGCAGAGCTGAATATGACCCTGCGATGGATCGAGACGGACCGCCGCGGTGGTATCGAGCCCGAACAACTAGCCGAGGTGGTGGGGGAGAACACTGCCTTGGTGGTGATCACCCACGTCGCCTACCGGTCGGGCTTCCTCGTCGACGTGGCCGAGACGACGCGCATCACGCACGCAGCCGGAGCGCTGATGCTGCTGGATGTGTGCCACTCCGTCGGGTCGGTACCGCTCGAACTCGATTCCTGGGGAGTGGATCTGGCCGTCGGATGTACGTACAAGTACCTCAACGGAGGGCCCGGATCACCGGCCTTCGCGTACGTGCGCAGTGATCTGCAGAGCGATTTCGTCCAACCGATCTGGGGCTGGATGGGTCGCGCCGATCCGTTCGAGATGGCGCAGGGTTACGTTCCGGCACAGGGTATTCGACGCGTCATCAGCGGCACGCCGTCGGTGTTCGGGATGATCGCGATGCAGGACACCATCGAGATGATCGCCGAGGTGGGGATGAACGCGATACGCGCGAAGTCCGTCGCACTCACCGAATACGCCCTCGAGCTCGTCCGCGAGATGCTGATACCGCTCGGTGTGGAGATCGCCTCACCCGAGGATTCGAATCGACGCGGCGGTCATATCACCATCGACCATCCCGAGTTCAAGGCGATCACCGCTCGCCTGTGGGATAAGGGCGTCATCCCGGATTACCGCGCGCCGCAGGGTATTCGCCTGGGATTGAGCCCACTGAGTACCTCGTACCGAGAGGTGTATCTGGGAATCGTGGCGATCCGTGACGAACTCCGCGCCTAGCACTGCCGGGGCCATCCTCGACGACTTCGACTCTCGCCCGGGAAGCGCCACCTCCTTGGTGCGTACCGTGCTCGGGGCTTACGTTCGCCCTCTGGGAGGGTGGTTCGCCATCGCCGATTTTGTGGTCTGGATGGACGCACTCGGGGTGCCACCGGAGAGCACGCGCATCGCGGTGGCCAGGTTGAAGAAGAAGGGCGTCGTCGAATCGAGTAATCGAGACGGCCGCACCGGCTATCGCATCACCGAGCAGGCCGACGCGATGTTCGCGCGCGGCGACGGTCGGATCTTCGGGTTCCGGCGGATGGCCGACGGCGATCCGTTTCGGCTCATCTCGTTCACCATCCCCGAGACCCAACGCGCCGCGCGCCACCAACTGAGGCGTCGACTCACCGGAATAGGATGCGGCACAGTCTCACCCGGTCTGTGGATCGCACCCGAATATCTCGCGGACGAGGCCGGTGCCATCGTCGACGCGTTGGAGCTCTCGCCCTACGTGACGACGTTCGTCGCCTCCGAGGTCGCGCCACCGACCACGCTGCGTGAGAGCGCCGCGCAGTGGTGGGATCTGGCCGGCATCGCCGACCGGCATCGGGCATTCTTGGCCGCCTACGACTCCGAGGTTCCGGCCGGGGACCCTCGCGACGCGTTCGTCACGTTCGTGCCGTTGCTCGACGAATGGCGCGTCATTCCCTACGTCGACCCGGGCCTTCCGCCGTCCATGACGCCGAAGGACTGGCCGGGAACCCGGGCCGTCGCGACCTTCGAGGCAGCGCGAGAGCGCTACCTCGAGGTCAGTCGAGAATGGGTCGCGAGCTAACTGCTCTGGTACGACGGTTCGCGCTTCTTGATGTACGAGATGACGCGGTACGTGATCGGCATGACGATGACCTCGGCCAGTGTCTTCCACAGGAATCCGACGATGACGTAGTTGATGAAGTCGGTCCAGGTGGTGATGCCGATGACTCCGGCGGCGATGGAGCAGAAGATCAGGGTGTCGAAGAATTCGCCGACGATGGTCGAGCCGATCAGTCGCGCCCACAGGTGCTTTTCCTTGGTGCGTTCCTTGATCTTGACCAGGACGACGGAGTTGAGCAGCTGCCCGACGGTATAGCCGGCGAGACCGGCGAGGACGAGTCGGGGGACGACACCGACGACGGTTTCGAGGGCCTCTTGATTCTCGTAGAACGAGGCGGCGGGAAGTTCGATGGCGATCCAGAAGCACACGGAGGTGAGCAGCAACGATCCGAAGCCGAGGTAGATCGCGCGGCGTGCGGCCTTGAAGCCGTAGACCTCGCTGAGGACGTCGCCGAGGATGTAGGCGAGGGGGAACAGGAAGAATGCCCCGTCGGTGTTGATCGGCAGGATTTGGAAGGGTCCGAGCATGACGTCGGACGAGGCGAAGAAGGCGACACCTTTGCTGGCGGCCACGTTCGAGATCAGCAGCGTCGCGACGAAGAGCGCGACGATGGTGGGGTAGTAGCCCCGGCTGATGTGAGCGAACGTGGCCTGCCCAGACTCGGTGCCGCCGTTGGCGGCGGTGTGTTCGGTAGTGGTCACTGCTCGATCCAAGCACCGAGACGACGATGGGCGCGAATCCCGGGTGAGGGATACGCGCCCATCGGGGCAGATCTCAGGTCAGGCGACGCGTCCGCGCACCGTGACGCGGTAGGCGTAGGTTCCGGCGATGATCGTGATCGGGATGGAGACCAGCAGACCGATGCCGATGAGGACGGCACCGACGATGTTGATACCGACCAGGGCAAGGGCCAGCACGAAGAGGGTTCCACCGTTGGACGCGATCGCCTGGGCGCTGGCCTTGATGGCGGGAATCGGCTCGTCACCGCGGTCGATGACGAACTGGAAGGTCCACCACGTGAAGAACGTGATGACGATGCCGGGGATGACCAGCAGGACGAAGCCGATGCTGGTGGCTATGCCGACGAGGATGCCGGCGATGATGACGGCGGCAACATTGCCGAACTGGAAGAAGGACCCGAACCCGGGCTTGATCCCGTCCACCTCGTGCAGGGCACCGCGGACGAGTGCCGCTTGAATGAGGAGCGCGACGACGCCGACGACGACACTGAAGATCAAGCTGAGGACGACGTTGTCGGAGCTCAACACGAAGTTCAGGACGCCCTGGATGATCGCGGCGACGAGGACGATGCCGACCCAGACGAGGGCGTTCTCCTTGAACTTGTCGAAGCCATATCCGATTGCCGTTCCCACGGACAGCTGCGTCGGCATCGGCGACTCACCGAAGGCCGGAGGCGGCGGGTAGTTGCCCTGCGGGGGCGGTGGGTAGCCGCCTTGCTGGGGGTAATCGCCGGGAGGAGGCGGGTAGTTCCCGGGTGGTGGGTAGCCGCCCTGCGGAGGTGGTGGGTAGCCGCCCTGCGGAGGTGGTGGGTAGTTGCCCTGGGGAGGTGGCGGGTAACCGCCCTGCGGGGGCGGGGGGTAGCCGCCGGGGTTCTGTGGATCCTTGTCGGGGTCGTAGCCGCCTGAGGTCATCGTGTCCTTCTCCCTCGGGAAGAGTTGTCGCGGTCACTGTACGTCCGATTCGTCCCTGAGTTGGGTCCTGTCGCATTGCAACGTGATCTCGATCGGTCGGTAGGTCAGGTATTCGATGGGGTGAACACCCACGGTTCGCGCGGTACCAGTGTCGGCTTCCACTGTTCGAGCAGTTCCTCGGCGTTCTTCGCGTTCGGCACACCGAGCGAGGCGGTGATGAGCGACCACGCGTCGGGCCGCTCACGCAGTGTCACCGCGCCGTCCCGCTTGGCCAGGCGCTTGCCCTCGACATTGAGTGCGAGGGGCACGTGGACGTAGGTGGCGGGGGTGAGGCCGAGGAGCTGCGCCAGATACCCCTGCCGCGGGGCAGAGGTGAGTAGGTCGTCGCCGCGCACGATCTGGTCGACGCCTTGCGCGCCATCGTCGACGACGACGGCGAGGTTGTAGGCGGGCACACCGTCGGATCGGCGAAGGACGAAGTCGTCCACTTGGCCCCGGAACAAGCCGTGCAGCTGGTCGACGATGGTGAATTGTGTTACCTGCGAACGCAATCGAATGGCCGGTGGGCGGTCCTTCGCTGCTTTTTGGTCTGCGGTGAGATTGCGACAGGTTCCGGGATACGCGCCGTCGGGAGCATGCGGCGCGGATGCGGCCTGGAGGATTTCCCGACGCGTACAGAAACATTCGTACGTCATCCCCGCTGCGGTGAGCGCCCGAATCGTGGCGTCGTAGATTTCCCGACGCTCGGATTGCCGCATGATCGGCCCGTCCCAATCGAGTCCGATGGCGGCGAGGTCGTCGAGTTGGCGTTGCTCCGAGCCGGCTTTCACGCGATCGAGGTCTTCCACGCGCATGACGAAACGTCGTTCAGTGGAGCGGGCGAAGAGCCAGGCCAGTAGCGCGGTGCGGAGATTGCCGAGATGCAAGTCGCCCGAAGGACTGGGAGCGAAGCGTCCGGCGGGCATGGGAGCAGCTTAGTTTCAGGCGGCTTTGGAATTGGGATGATGGGCAGTGCCAGGCTGGCTGTGGCTTCATTTGTCAGAAGCTCTGATCTGGGCTCGTCCACGACCGACCCGATGTAGGCGTTGTAAATTCATTCTCCGTAGCAGCTCCGGGAAATCGCAGGGCCCAGCGCAGTTTCGCTCCGTAAGAATCGGGCGATGTAGCTTACCGGGCACTCGCTCCGAGCAAGGTTCGTCACTCAGACCCCTGAACGGCACCGACGGATCGACCGTCGCTCGGTACAGCGGCGGTCGGGAACGCTGTCACCGACATCGGACTGTAGCTACTCATGATCAAACTGAAGCAATGTTGGTCATTTCTGCGCAAAACTGAAGTGCCGTGCTAGTCTCGATCCACGATCAAGGAGGTCGGCTTGGACGCTGGACGCCGCTGGGCTCTCGAAACGCTCGGCACACACGGACCGCTCATCAGGGACCGGATACCGGCTCTCATCATGGCGGAGCACCATGGATCGCTGGGGGCGCAGGACGCATCCGGGCATCGCTCGACAGGGCACTACGGTTTGTTCTGGCGCGGAATCTTGGAGAAGTTCGAGGAACTCGGCCAGCTGCCCGGAGCGACGTTAGTGAGGCCCGACAAGGCTCCGTACAAGATCCCTGTCGTAAATGGAGTCGCCATATTCCCCTGGCGTTACTCCCCGTCGGTCAAGCGAGAGATGGCCTCGGTTCGGTTCGGTACCTCAGATTCACGAACTGCAATCGCTGACATTCGTCCGCCAATGCTGCAGGGAGAACTGGATCTCGACGTCCCGGATCCACAACTGACCGACGAAGAACGCGTACTCGTCGACGGTTTCAACAGATATATCAAGGATCCTGTAGTAGATACCGGCCGCCTGGTGTTAGTGGCGATCTGCAGCTCTGTCCGCGGACTTAACGCCGCGCAATGGGGCGAAGCCGTCCTGACTCCAGACGGCTTCATCTCGTGGGTCTCACAACCCGAAGACCTGCTTGCCCTTCCCGAGATGCGACCCGTCTCGACATCGCCGGTCGGAACCTTCACCTCCGGTCCGATCCCGAACAAGTTCCCAGCCCCTGACTCCGACGAAGCATCAGGATCCAATGAGTGACGACCGTCCTCAGCTTCACCTTTTCGGCTCCGACGACAGCGCTTCGGGCGTCATCGCGCACGGCTTCGAACCTGCCCGACTCACTCAGGCCCGAGTGCTCGCCGAACTCACCAAATCTGAACTGGCCGAGCAAGTATCAGTATCTCCAGCAGCAATAGGCCAGTTCGAGTCTGGAATCACAAGGCCACGCGCCGACATCGTCGACACGTTGAGCCGCGTGCTAGAAGTACCACCGGAGTACTTCGCCACCGGACGACCCGTGGGAAGACTCGATGCTGCCGATGCTCACTTTCGAAGTCTGCGCTCCACGCGAGCCAAAGATCGCTCAAAAGCGGCCGCTCATGCAGAGCAGGTGTGGGAATTGAGCCACGCTTTGGAAAAACGGGTCAGGTTCCCCGACCTTGCCCTTCCTCCGATCCATCCTGATGCAACGCCTTGGGAAGCTGCGAGGATATTGAGGGACTTCTGGTCGCTGCCCAGGGGTCCAGTGTCCCATCTCGCGGCATTGATGGAATCTAACGGGATCATCGTGTGCTTGATTTCCATGACCGACGAAGCGTTCGGGCGTGTGAAGGCCTACTCCACCGACGCCCTCGGTCGGCCGATCGTCATCGTCACCCCAGAACGCTTCAAATCGGTCCACGAATACCGTTTCACCTGCGCACACGAACTGGGCCACCTGCTGCTCCATCCGAACGCGCTACCAGGTGACCGCCAGCAGGAACGCGAAGCCGATCAGTTCGCAGCTGAATTCCTTACTCCACGTGTCGAAATCGAGCCACTGCTGCCGAAGACCGTACGGATCCCAGCTTTGGATGCATTGAGCAAGACCTGGGGGGTATCGATCGAATCACTGATATACCGCATGGGTGAACTCCGTTTAGTGTCCGAAGCATCAATTCGGCGCGCCCACCAACGGTTGGCAAGCATGGCCGGTCTACGTGTGGAAGAGGCGTTAGTGTCGTTCCCCGGCGAAGTCCCGAGCCTTCTCAGGGATGCTCTCGCACTTGCCGAATCCACCGACTACACCCGCAGTCAGCTGGCAGCCGAGTTGTGCTGGTCCGAAAGACATTTAAGTGCGATGCTCGGCGACGTCGACACCCGACCGAAATTGACCGTGGTGCGCAGGCCCACCGCGTGATTATCGATACCAGGTGATAGCAGGAAGGTTAACCGGCTATCGGAATCGCCGCTTGCCGCGCGTTCAACCTTGTTGCGACCACTCTGCGTGGGACTATCAGCTCGGGGCCGTCGGTCCCGAGTCATTGACAGCCCGTTCCATTCGCGCTCACCGCTCTCACAACTTGAACGGTCAGCTTGATTCGAGAGCATGCAAGGAGTCCCCATGAGGGTCGCGCGTATTCGCATCGAACGCTTCCGGGGCTACCGCCACGCCGAAATCGAAGTGCCTAGGAACATGGTGCTTGCGGGGGAGCCACAGGCGGGCCGTACCGACATAGTCGAAGCGCTCCGCCACGTCCTGGACGCCCGCAGCACGCGAGCGCGTGTGAACCCCATTGATGTATTTCGTCCCGCTGATAGTGAAGAAGCGGCCTTGACCGAGGTGGAGGTGACTCTGCTCGACCTAGGCAAAGACCTCGAAATTCTCCTCAGCGAGAGCCTCGAGACGTTCGACGAGGAGACCGGCGAGATAGCCACGTCAAGCAACGCGGGAGACGCGGTTCTCGGTGTCCGCCTCTGCTATCGAGCGCGATATGACCTCGATACGGACACCGGTGAGCACTGGGTTGACTACCCTGCACGGAGTAATCCCGCTGCTGATGTATTCAAGAGAGCGAGCCGGATCGAACGCGAAGCTCTGCCTGTTCAATTTGTCGACAGTGCACCGGCTCTCCAGCTGCGGGCTGAGGGCGTCCTCAGAGAGCTTCTTGCCGATGCTGACTCTCATAACCTGGATGCCGCCCTCACTAACTTAGATTCTGCTATTCACACTGCAACCGAATCCTTCTCGGAGACGGAAGTAGTCACGGGGGTCCTGAACAAGGTTATTGATTCTGGGCCACAGCTCCTCTTCAACATTGCTGATTCCGCCGACATCACTTTCCTAGCGGATGACGGCTCGATGGCTTCGCTGCTCAGGGCGCTCCAGCCAGCGATTTTGATGGGGTCAGCCGGGCACCTTCCAGTCCGCTCCCAAGGCTCGACTGTCGAAAATGTGCTCTCAGCAGCTGAAGCTGTCGCTGCTGCGCGGGACACTCAATCGGGTGTCGTCATCATCGGCGATGACTTCGGTGATCGTCTTGACTCATCGTCCTCCGAATACATGGCCCGGCTCATACATGTAACAGCAGGGCAAGCCATCCTCACGACACGCCGTCCCGAGGTTGCGCGAGCATTCGATCCCGGCGAGCTGGTTCGGCTTACGATCAGTCACGGAGAGAGACGGCAGCACCGGCTCCCAATAGTCACCGACAAGAGTAGCCGCGTAAACCGCAGGCTGGTCCTCGAACAGCTTCTTGCGGCTCTGAGCGCAAGAACTGTCGTCCTCGTAGAGGGACCGCTCGATGTCGAGGGGTACGGCGCGATCGCGTCGCGGCTTTTCGTTAAGACGAAAAAACCGCAGCACAGCCTACCCGCGAACGGTATTCGACTCGTCGCCCCGCCAGGTTCAGACGGCGGTGTCACCCGGCTCCCCGCAATCGCCGAGATCGCTCTAGAACTCGGCTTTCACGTCCGCGCAATTGTCGACAACGATAAGCCCGGACGAGAAGATCCAGCAGTCGGGGCACTCGCAGGCATGGTCGAACAACTCGTCGTTCTCCCCACACGCACCGCAGTGGAGGCTGCTCTCATTCGCGGCATATCTGGAGATCACCTCCGAGAGACGGTCGAGACTCTGGAAGACTTCGGAATGCCACTTCTTCCAACCGATCTGGATGATGACGATATCGCGGACCACCTCATCTCGACAAAAGTAATCAAGAAGCAGGGACTTGGCGCGGCCTGGGCGAATGCGCTAACGCACAAGCCACCAATCGCGCGATCTGTGATCGAAGCGATCTGCGGCGACAAACTCGGCCGCATCGAAATCCCTGATGTGGCATGAGCTTCTCCCCTCAAAATCCTGAGCAAAAGCAAGTGGTCGAAACGCACGCCAAACTTACTGTCGTGCTCGGTGGCGCGGGGGTCGGGAAGACGACAAGCGCGCTAGCCGCGGCGCACGCCCATCTCGAACGGGTAGCAGAAAGCAAACCACGCGACCGGGTCTTATTCCTGTCGTTCTCTCGTTCCTCGGTGGCACGCATCGCTTCCCGCGCAGACGAGATACTGGGCCGACGCGGCTCCCAGGTGGACATCATGACGTTTCACTCGCTGGCTTTTTCCGCTGTCCGGAGATTTGGGAGTCTCGTCGGACACGGGGATGCCATCCTAGTCAGCCCTGCTCGCGAGAAGCTCGGCCTTGCCGAGAACGAGATCGGATACAGCAAGCTCATTCCGTTATTGCTTAAAATTGGCCAGGCAGCACCTGCAGTTGCAGAGCACCTGCGCACACGATGGGGCCTAATAGTCGTGGACGAATTCCAGGACACTGGCAACTCACAGCAAGAGCTTCTCCAGCTGATTTCTCGGGACAGCAGGGTCCTACTGCTAGGCGATCCAAACCAGTGTATTTACACGTTTCTGGTCACGGACGGCGTGAGAGTGGAGCGTATCCACGAGGCGTGCTTAGCAGCAGGACCTGGGAACACCATCGTTCTCCCGGAATCTTCGTTTCGAGACCCCTCTGGGGTCATCCCGGCCGTGGCCAATGCCATCAGGGCGCGTTTGTTCGAGTCGGAAGCGATCTCGACTGCAATTAAGAAAGGGAGATTGGTCATCCGCAGCGGAATATCCGGTGCCGACGAGACAAGTAGTGTCACCCAAACTATCAGCGAGCTGACTTCCGAGGGTATGGGCGTTGCCGTATTCACACACCATAATGACATGCTCGCGGCGCTGTCCGATTCACTTGAAGCCGCCGGCATCGAACATGAAGTGGCCGGACTTAGCGACGCTCTTGCCGCCGCTCTCGACGCCCAGACCGCCATGGCAAGGTTTTACATCGGTGACTGCGGCTGGGGCAACGTCCTCGAAGCTTTAGCAGTGTTCCTTACGAGCGCGCAACGAGGCCCACAGGTTCCGGCCCTAGCACGTCAGGTAATGAATGGTTCGGGCCCTGTTTCCCTTCAGGAGCGCCTCGCTATTCTTCGAACGCGGCTCTCCGGTGCGATATCGGTTCAAGAAGTAACCGAGATCGCGGGTACGGCACATCATGCGCTTGGGCTGCCGCAGAAGTCTGGTGCTTGGCAGCAAGCCGGCGCATTGCTCTCGTTGATGCGCATGAGGGCTGCTCGCGCGGGCCGGGGACGAATCGATGATCGACAGCTCGTGGCGGGTATGTGTGTTGAAGCTCGTGAAGCAACCTATGCAGCGCTCACGGACGCCGTCACCAGCCCCCGCGAGGTTCAGTTGATGAATCTCTACCAGACCAAGGGGCGTGAAGCTGATGCGACTGTCGTGGTCCTGCGGGAAGGAGATTTCATGGGATTCGAGTCGGAGCCGTTCCCGAATACCAGCCGCCTCCTCTATGTCGTATTCTCAAGGGCTAGGCAGAGGATCGTGGTGTTGCTCGTAGGCGACAAGCTTCACGCGTCAGTTGCTCCACTTGCCATTCTCTCCGAGCTCTGAGTGCTTTGGTGAATCAATAAGAACTCAGCACTTCGCGTTCATTGTCGGTGCACGTCTTGGATTCACATGATTAGGCCACGAGCGGGCTGGTCCCTAAGGATCTCGACGTGGCGAAGTAATCTTCCTACTCGCTTCCCGCCCGGAGTGGGCCGTGAGCTCTAGGCTCAGACCATGCCTATCTCACCGCTTCAGGCCGCGACCGACGTGATGGACCGGGCGGATGCCCTGCTAGCGCATGCGGCTGGTGCGGCAAATCCTCTGGTGGTAGATGACACCCGCCGATCAGCGCTTGCGCTGGGTGTCGCGGCCCTTGACACGTATCTTCATTGGGCGCTAGCGGACGTTCCCTTGCGGCAGATGCCTTCGGCTCTCAAGGGGCTTGACGTACCTTTCGGAGATCTGGTCGACCTCAGCGAGGCAATGGTGCAGAACCGCGCCAGAATTAGACCGAAGGTGCGGGCGCGTGGCGTCCTTGAGCGCGCAATTTTAACTCGCACCTTCCAGAGCAGTCGCGAAGTCGAGCAGGCAATGCTCATGATCGGAATCCGGAACGCGTTTCAGAAGATCTCGATCAGAATTGCGCCGGCACATAAGCCTTCAGACATCAAAGACCGGCTCAACCGAATTGTGTATCGCCGCAACCGGATCGTGCATGAGGGCGATCTCCAGCGACAGTCACGGCCGCAGCAAATCAAGCGGGAAACGACGGAAGCTGCCGCGATCCAGACTGATCTAGATTGGCTGCGTACTCTGATCGTGGCCATCGACAAGGTTCTCGTGTAGGAACGCGCATCGCGTTGGTGCGGCATGACTTCAGGCAACTTCCTGAGCATCGTCCTTGCGCGCATCTACAGTGACCTAGTAGTTCGAGGACCGAAAGTAGCAAGCCGCGCTCGCAGAACGAGACAAAAGTGTCTGCAGCGCATGTCAGGCAGCCATTGCTGACTAGGGCGAAGCAAGGTCAGCACCCACGATGCGGACCATAGACATGGTGCTCGCGGCGAGACCCGGAAGACCTACAACATTGCATCGTCCAGTAGCCGGCAATTTACCTGACAACGCGGTAAATGGACATTTCGTGGCTGAATGACAGGCCCGAGCGTTGAATCCCGGGAGCGAGAGATGCCGGCTGCCACATCTTCGACCTCAACCCGTGACGACAAATCTCGCCCCACTCGGAATCTCCAATCCCACCGAATCTCCCACCTCTACTACTGATCCCGCCGCCAACTCCACCTTCACCATCGCCGACCCCACGGTCACATCGGCGATGCTACGGAACCCGGTAGGCCTCAGACCGGAAACCGCTCCACGAATCCCGTTGTCATCCAAAGTGATCAGCTCCTGCCGCAGCAGCAAAACTGCGCGTCCAGCCGGCAGTGAAACCCCTGCGACCTCCAACTCCCCGAGCTCGGAGCGATGTACCCCAACCCCATCCCACTGCCCCTCGATTTCGTTCATCCCACCCATCAGTCGCGACACTGCCAGCGTGCTCGGTCGCGTGTAGGCGGTCGCGATATCCGAGTGATGTTCGAGCCGGCCGTCGATGAGCACCGCCACGGAATCGGCCAGCACGGCCGCTTCCTGCTGATCGTGGGTGACGAGCAGCAGAGTCTGATCCAGCGTCGAGCGCAATTCGCGAACCAGGTCGTGCATCTCGGTGCGCAATACCGGGTCCAGCGCGCTGAAAGGCTCGTCCAACAGCAAGACTCGCGGTGAACCGGCGAGCGAACGCGCCAACGCCACCCGTTGCGCTTGCCCACCCGATACCTCGGACACCGCACGATCGCCGATGTCACCGAGATGCACCAGGTCGAGGTACTCCCGGGCCCGCTCGCGCGACCTCTTGCGACTCTCCCCGGCCGCGCGGTAAGCAAAGCCGATGTTGTCGAGTACCGACATGTGCGGGAACAACATCGGACGCTGGAACACCATGCCGACCCCGCGATTCTCGGCCGCAACACCGTTCACCTCGCGGCCGTCGATGCGCACCGTGCCGGCGGTGGGCGAATCTAGTCCCGCGATGAGACGTAGCGCAGTGCTCTTGCCCGAACCCGACGGACCGAGAATCGCCGTGCAGGATCCCGGTGACACGGTGAGATCCAACGAATCCAGGGCCGCAACCGAGTGACCGGCATGGACTTTGGTGAGTCCGTGAACGGACAGTTCGACGCTCATCGTGCACTCCTACGACGCAGCCGGGCCAGCATGAGCACCAGCAACAACGGCGGCACGACGGCGGCGACCGACAGCGCAGCCACCACCGAATCGTTACCGGTTCCCGCAGCGAACGAGGCGACGAGAATAGGCACGGTGACCAGTCTGCCCCCGCCGATCAACAACGTGATCACGTAGTCGCTCCACGCCACGAGGAACGCGAGCAACGCAGCCCCTGCCAACGCCGGAGCCAACAGAGGAATGCGAATCTGCCACAGCACCATGGCACTCGACGCACCGAGAGTGCGCGCCTCCTCCTCGTAGCCGATCTCGTACGCGCCGAACGCCACTCGCATCAGGTACGTCGTGTATGGGATCGCCGCGACGGTCAGCAGAGCGATCACCGCGACCGTGCTCGGAATGCGCGAGCGCAGCACCAGGACATCGAGCCCCAATGCCACAGCGAACGGGGGCAGGGCCAGCGGCGCGAAGAGAACTCCGGCCACAAAAGCGGGAAAGCGCACAGTCCCGTTCACCAGGGCGCGAGCGGCCAACGCACCCAATGGTGTTGCGATGGCGGCGACGGCGAGAGCGAGCATGGTCGATTGCACGAACGCATCGGCACCCCCGGCGTCGAGGGCGCTGCGGACGCCGTCGAATCCCCATTCCTGCGGAATCGATCCGGGAAACGACCAGCGATTGCTGATGGCCCACAAGACAACCGGAATCAGCGGCAACAGGAACCACAGGACCAGAACGGACCTGCCGACAGCGGGAGCAACCTTGTTCATTTCCACGCTGCCGATCTGCGCAGATAGTGCAGTGCCACCGCGGCCACGACCACCGTCAGAGCGGTGGCGATCGTCGCGGTAGCGGCTGCCTGCGGACGCGTCTGAAGATCGATCGAGGTGAACAGGCGAATCGCCATCACCGACAACGGCTCCGGATACGGTCGACCCAGAATGCGGGCCACCTCGTACGAGCCGACGGTGTAGGCGAAGGCGATGGCCGCCGACGCGATCAGCGCGGGCCGAGCCAACGGCAGCGTGACCAAACGGAGCCGAGTCCACCGGCCGGCGCCCAAGGTTGCGGCCGTCTCGTCGAATGCAGCTACTCGGGTAGCGAGAGTCCCGGCCACGACGACGGCCACGAAAGCCGATTCTTTCCAGGCATATTCGGCGACGACGGCGATCCACCACCGCCCGCCGACCAACTCCGGCCAGCCGCCGTCGGTCATGCCGAGTATGCGGGGCAGCATTCCCGAATCCGCCAGCAACAGGGCCATCGCGGCCGCCCCGATCAGGTGCGGCACCGTGACCGTCAATCCGGCGGCGGCCAACGCGGCGCGTCCACCCGACAACGCCGTCAGCGCAGCCGCGAGCCCGATCACCGTGGCCAAGGCGGTCGACACGACGGCGATCGACAGCGTCAACGCCATCGAGCGCCACCGGTCACCGCCCAGCGCGGAATACGCGTCGACCGACAATTCGGGGGTTCCGACCAACGGCATCAGACCCAGGCTCTGCAGCACCACGGTGCCGAGACCGCCGCCGACGACGAGAACGACCAAGACTACGGCGGGGAGTACCGCCGCGGTGCCGCGAAAGCTCTTCGTGGACGCGCTCACTGCCCGGCGAGCACGCTTCGGCGCCATCCCTCGTCGAGCGGGGTGACCCAGTCGGCCGAGAGTTCGGGATGCGCGTTCGCCGAGAGCTCCTCGTAGGAGGGCAGAACCGTCGAACTCGGCAACGCCTCGAACTGCGCGCGGGCGTCATCGGGCAATCGGTCGATATCGAGCACAGTGAACTGCCCCCACACGTCCGGCGTCGCCTTCTCGAGTTGTTGCTCGGGCGACAACGCGAGATTGGCAACCACCTGTGCCGCCGCCGACTTCCCCGATGTCGACGGAATGGCAAGGAAACTCGCATTCCCGACGGTTCCCTCGTCGAGCGTCAGGACGCGGGTCTCCGGTGGGAAGGTGCCGTCGGCGACGAGCTTCGGGAGGGTCGCGGGGCCGTACGTCATGGTCATGTCGACCTGGCCACCGGCGTAGAGGGCGTCGAGCTCGGAGGAGGACTGCGGATACGTCGTTCCCTCGCGCCACAGTGACGGGGCGAGCTCGTTCAATCGATCGAACAAAGCCGGGGCGAGTCGGTCGTAGGAGTCCTGATCGAACTGAGCGGGAACCTCGTCGACACCGCCGGAGGCGTTGATCAACGCCTCACGGACGAACACCGAGCCGGTGAAGTCCGGGGGAGCGGGGTAGGTGAAGCGGCCCGGGTTCGCGCGGGCCCAGTCGAGCACGCCGTCGAATGTCGTCGGCGGATCGGGGACGGCTGCTGCGTTGTAGACCAATGTGAATTGAGCTTTGTGCCAGGGTGATTCGCAGTTCTCGACTGGAGTGCCGAAGTCGTCGAGCAACAGTGGATCCTCGGGATCGGTCAGTTCCATGTTCGGCAGATTCTGCGTCCACCCGCACAGCCACGCGCCGGCCTGCTTACCGGTGCCGAAGTTCGCGCCGTTGACCCACACCAGATCGACTTCGCCGTCGGTGACCCCGGCCTGCCGCTCGGACAGGATGCGGTTGACGGCATCGGTCGTCGATTCCACCGGCACGCGCCGCAGTGTGACGCCCTCTTCGGCCGCCGCGGGAGTGAGCACGTCGTCGACATAAGCATTGCCCTGCTCGTCGCCGCCGTACATCCACAGCGAGACGGTCTGCCCCTGCGCCTGCTGTTGGATCTCGCTCCAGGACAAGTCCTCGGCGCGCGGAGCCTCCGATGATGGTGCTGCGCATGCGGTGAGCAGCAGCCCTGCGCTCGCCGCAATCGTCACTGCGCACCGTACTGAACGAATCACCGTGGGCCCTCCAGATCAACCGAAGCAGCCGTCGTCGACGCTGCCCTCACCACCGTAATCGGTCGAATGAGACAACCGCTGAACACGCGGGCACACCGGTCGTGTGCACAATGGATCCTGACCGCCGGACGAGAGGCACACACCGTGACGCAGGACCGCCCGACGCGTAGTCGCCGCGGCACGACCCTGAAATTGCTCGCGGCTGCCGTGGTCGTCATCGCTCTGGTGATCGTGCTCGGCACCGTCGACCTGCCCGATCCGTCGTTCATCCGTGACCGAGTAGCGTCGGCCGGGCCCTGGGGCATCGCGCTGTTCGTCGTGCTCTACACCGTCCTGTCGGCCACCCCGTTCCCCGCCAGCACGTTGACCATCGCGTCGGGACTGCTGTTCGGATTGGCGGTGGGCGCAACCGTCGTGGTGTTCGCCGCCACGATGGGGGCGTATCTCGGGTACTGGGGAGCGCGGGCGCTGGGACGCGGCCAGGTGGCTCGCACCGAATGGGACAGGCTCCGCCGGCTCGACGCCATGCTCGGGCGACGCGGATTGCTGTCGGTGCTGCTCGTGCGTCTGGTGCCGCTGCCGTTCTCCTTGGTGAACTACGCGGCCGGAGTCAGCGCGGTGGGGCAACGTGACTACGTGGTGGGCACCATGATCGGCATCGTGCCCGCGACCGTCGCCTACACCGCGCTCGGTGCGTACGGGACCTCGCCGCTGTCGTGGCCGTTCGCCATCGCATTGCTCGCCGTGCTGGCGATCGCGGCCGGATCGGCCTTGTTGGCACGCCGCCTGGGACTCACCGGTGCAGCCGAATGATCGACAGCTTTCTGCGCCGCCACCTCGCAAGCCCGCTCGATCGCTGTGCCCGCGCCCTCGACCGCCCCGCGATCACACCCGACCGGATCACTGCCGCGGGACTGGTGCTGGGCCTCGGTAGCGCACTGGCCGCGAGCCTGCAGTTCTGGTTGCTTGCTTTGGTTCTGTGGATCGTCTCCCGGATCGCCGACGGCCTGGACGGGCCGCTGGCGCGCAGGCGGGCGACAACAGCCGGCGCCGGCGGATTCTTCGACATCACAGCCGACTTCGTGGTCTACGGCACGACGGTGGTGGGCGTCGCGGTGGGCGCCTCGGCCGGATACGACGCCCCCTGGTGGCCGTTCCTGCTGGTGCTGTTGGCGTACTACATCAACGGCACCGCGTTTCTTGCGTTCTCCTCGATTGCCGAGCGCACCGGTCGCACCATCGACGACGGCCGCTCGCTGTCGTTCCTCGGAGGGTTGGCCGAGGGAGCCGAAACCATTGCAGTACACAGTCTCTGGCTGCTATTGCCCGGTATCTCGTGGCAGATCGCGATGGTCTGGGCGGCGGTGGTCGCGGTGAGCTCCACCCAACGGATCATCGCCGGGTATCGCGCGCTCTCCTGATCCACGTGCCGCGCACTTTCGCCAGCGCGGCCGTTGCTCGGGAAATCACCGGAGAACCCAACTGCACCTTCACGTCCGCTATCGCCGCGTTCCACGGCCCGTCGTTGTACGTCGGATACGGGTGCGTGGCTCCGGCGAGATCGCGGGTACGCAGCCCCTGCTCGATGGCGATGATCAGCTCCCCGATCGTCTCGCCCGCTCGCGGTCCCACCACACAGGCCCCGACGATGCGACGCTTGGCGTCGAGCACGAGCGTCGTCGATCCGTTCGTTGCATTCTCGGTGACGGCCCGGTCGACGTGATGGTGGTCGAGAGTCTGCAGCCGCAATCCACGCTGCCGCGCGGTCCGTACATCGATTCCCGCCGAGGCGATCTCAGGATCGGTGAACGTCACCCGCGGAGTTCCCGTCGTACTCACTGTTCGGTTCAGGCCGAGTGCTGCGTTGCTCGCGGCCAGACTGCCGTGCACCCCTGCGGTGTGCGTGAACTGAGGGTGACCGGTGAGATCTCCCGCTGCCCAGATACGGGGATTGGTGGTCCGCAGATTCGCGTCGACGCGCACGAATCCGTTGTCGTCCAACGACACTCCGGCCGCATCCAAGCCGAGTGATGCGGTACGCGGAGTCCGCCCGGTGGCGATGAGCACTCGATCGAATTGGATCTCGACACCCGTATCGGTCACGGCCGAACTTTCGTCGATACGCACGACGGCGGTGGAGGTCAGGACGCGCACACCCTCGCCGGTCAACGCCTGCGTCAGGATCGACGAGGCCTCAGGGTGCTCACGCGGCAGGATCGTGGCCGACCGTCCGACCAGAGTCACGTCCGATCCGAGGCGCGAGAACGCTTGCGCCATTTCGCA
This sequence comes from Rhodococcus sp. 14-2483-1-2, assembly GCF_002259405.1. Taxonomy (GTDB): domain Bacteria; phylum Actinomycetota; class Actinomycetes; order Mycobacteriales; family Mycobacteriaceae; genus Rhodococcoides. The sequence goes on from NZ_NPFW01000013.1 coordinate 171,799, forward strand.
ACCCACCGATCCGGCCCCGACGATCAGCAGCTTGTCCGGTAGCGCCGTCAGATCCCACAGGGTGTCGCTGGTCAGGTAGTCCACGTGCTCGATGCCGTCGATCGCCGGCACCGTGGGATGCGCACCGGTGGTCACGATCGCCTGACCGAAATGCAGCAGCCGTGTGCCGACGGACACGGTGTTCGGACCGGTGAACACGGCGTCACCGCTGATCACGTGGACTTCGGCCGCGGTCAGTGCTTCCGGTGAATCGATCGGCGCGATCTCGGCGATCGACCCGTGCACGTGCTGCATCACGCGCCCGAAATCCACGCTCGGTGGCTGGGTGACGATGCCGAATCTGGACGCGGATCGAACCGTCTGTGCCACCGAAGCCGCCGCGAGCAGTGCTTTGGACGGAACGCATCCGGTCCACAGACAGTCGCCGCCGGTGCGTTCGCGCTCGATCAATACGACGCGAATGCCGAAGCCGGCCGCGGTCTTCGCCGCCACGATGCCGGCGGTGCCGCCGCCCACCACAACCACGTCGGCGCGGCTGTCGGGCACACTCGAAGACGAACGACGGATTCCCATACCTCCCACTATGCCCGCGCCCTGGAGAGACCCGAGATGAGACGACCGACCAAGTACACGACGTCGGCGCGCCTGTACGACCTGATCTCCTTCGAATGGCCGGTGTATCGCGCCGGCCGGGAGGTGGCATTCGAGTTGCTGAATCTGCCTGCCGGAAGCCATGTTCTGGACCTCGGCTGCGGGACGGGGCTGAACTTCGCCGGGCTGCAGCGGATGATCGGACCGACCGGCTCGATCACCGGAGTCGACGCCAGCCCGCAGATGCTCGAACAGGCCCGGCTTCGGGCCCACCGGGCCGGTTGGAACAACGTCACGCTCGTCGCAGCCGACGCCACCACCCTCGCCAGCGCGGATCTGGGCAAGCGCGCCCCGTTCGATGCGGCCCTGAGCACCTACGCACTCTCGCTGATGACGCCGTGGCAGGCGGCCCTCGAGGCGATGATCGCGGCAACGCGAGTGGGCGGCGTCGTGGCCGTCGTCGACATGCAGCGGCCCGTCGGACGCGCGGCGGTGTGGACCCCGCTGGCGAAGCTTGCGTGCCGACTCGGAGGGGCGGACATCGAGGCTCATCCGTGGACGGCGATGACGCCACTGCTGCGCGATCTGTCGACTCGCTCCGTCCGCGGCGGCCACATCCAGGTCCGCGTCGGGACTGTCGTCTCGCGCCCAGCAGAGCCGAGTTCGTAGCCGACGCTCGCCTTCGTGACGACCGGACGAGCGTTCCCGGTGAGTTTTCGCGCGGGCCGAGGTCCACACGACCATGACGACACAGACAGTTTCCGTTCCCGGTGCGACCCTGACCTATGACGTGATCGGTGAGCTCGAGCCCGGGGTCACCCCTTTGGTGCTCATCGGCTCACCGATGGATGCCAGTGGGTTCGGTACGTTGGTGTCGCACTTCCGCGACCGGGTGGTCGTCACGTACGACCCGAGAAATGTCGGACGCAGTCGACGAGACGACGCGACCGCCGCAGTCACCTTCGGCGAACATGCCGACGACCTGCATGCAGTGCTCACCGCCGTCGGTCATGGACCGGTGGATGTGTTCGCCTCGAGCGGGGGTGCGGTCAATGCGCTGGTGCTCGTCAGCAGTTACCCGTCCGACGTTCGGATGTTGGTTGCGCACGAACCACCCGCCGGAGGCACGCTTCCTGACCGGGAGAACATCGCGACGGTGTGCGCACACATGGTGGCCACGTACGACGCGCACGGCCGCGGCCCGGCCATGGCCGAATTCATGTCGCTGCTGATGCATGCAGGCCCCATCGACGACGCGTTCTTCGCTCGCCCGGCACCGGACCCGGCGCAGTTCGGCCTCCCGACCGAGGACGACGGAACCCGCGACGATGCCCTGATGTCCAACATGCGCGGGGGAGGCGTCGATTTCGCGCCGGATGTCGACGCATTGCGTGCTGCTCCCACCACCGTGGTGATCGGAGTAGGCGAAGAATCCGGCGGCCCCGAGGACGGTCACATCGCGGCTCGCGCAGCGTATTCGACTGCGGCGCTCCTCGGATCGGAGCCGATCGTCTTTCCCGGCGGCCACTCGGGCTTCCTCGGCGGCGAATTCGGTCAGACCGGAAAGCCGACCGAATTTGCCGAGAGTCTGCGAAAAGCATTGGGCTGAAAAAGGTTTGTCCCGAAGAAGACCCCACCGAACCAGGAGACATCATGGGCCTCATCACGTTGGAGCTCTTCGCCACCCTCGATCTCGTCGCACAATCACCCGGAAGTCCCGAGGAAGATCCCGAGAACTTCCCCTACGGTGGCTGGCAAGTTCCTCTCCTCGACGAGGTCTCCGGGGCGCAAGTCGACGCCGCATACGAGGGCACGGACGCGCTCCTGCTCGGGCGGCGCACCTACGACATCTTCGCCGCGTACTGGCCGAACCAAAACGGCTCGTTCGCAACGCTGTTCAACGCCATACCGAAATACGTGGCCTCGCGCGGCACACCCGATCTGCGGTGGGACGGTTCGACCCAACTCGGACCGGACCTGGTCGGCGCGGTGCGTGAGATCCGAGATCGACACGACCACATCAAAGTGGTCGGAAGCCTCGATCTGGTGCAGACTCTGTTGCGCGAGAAGCTCTTCGATCGACTCGATCTGTGGGTGCATCCCATCCTTCTCGGAGTGGGAAAGAGAGTGTTCGCCGACGGCACGGTACCCAGCAACCTGACGCTGCTCGAGCCACCGGCCGTCGGTGACAGAGGCGCCGTCTACCTGCGTTACGGCCTCGAGGCCGGAACCCCGGGAACCGGCAGCATGGACGACGTGCAGGGCGGCTGATTCGGCCGAGACGATCACTTCTTCTGGCGTCGACTCCCGGCATGCCAGTCCTGTTGCACGCCCGCTTCGTCCTCTTGGACCCCAAGGGCCTTCAGTTGGGGGAGCTCACGCAGACTGCGCTTCATCTCGGCGAAGCCGGGGAAGCGAGCGAGTCCGATCACGTTGTCCCACAGCGGTACTGCCTCCTCGTCGCTGGGCAGTCGGCTGATCACCGGCCCGAAGAACGCGACGCCGTCCGGCGGCTCGAACGCGATGATGGGGGTTCCGACGTCCTTGCCGGTCAGCGAGAGCGCATGATCGGTCTCGGCGCGGATCTCCTCATCGAGAGTCGAATCATCCAGTGCTGCAGTGTGATGGGTGGGCAGCCCGAGTTCTTCGAGGATCGGGGCAAGGAATGCTGCGGTGCCGCGGTGGCCGTGGCTCGCGGCGTCGTCGGGCACAACCTCTGTGTCGAAGATGCGCGCTCCGAGGGCCTCGTACAGCGGCCCGACAGCGGCCGACCCGTGCTCACGACGAACAGAGGCAGCGGCCCGCAACAGTCGCAGACCAGCAGTGTGCCCGGCCTCGTACTCGGGTGGGAAGTGAGCGTCGTAGTCGATGTGGGAATTGAGCAGTCGCAGCGAGATGAATCGCCAGTCGACGGTGTACTCGCGCTGGGCTTGGACCTTGCGGACCCACTTGCTGGTCATCCAGGCGAACGGGCACACCGGATCGAAATAGAAATCGATATCGGCCATCGAGTGGACGCTCCTTCTCGGGACGGAAGTTCTGTCCACTCGACGGTATACGCCTCCCGGAGCATCAGTGGGCGGTCGCCTGCGCCGGTACCACCGAGACGGCTGGCCGTGGCAGGTTCCATCGGGTGCACCCGTCACGCAGCGCAGCGTCCACAGAGCGCACGACGGACGTCAGGTAGGGGACGGAATAGTTCATCCACTCCTCGGTCGGTCCTCCGCTCAGAATGATGCGGTGCACCGGCGACTCGCCCGTCGTGGACACGGACGTGCGGCGCAGCGTCTCCTCGGCGGCCGAAGCCCATTCGGCCGGATCGCTGGAGTTGTCGACGTCGCTGTGGAGGCCGACCACCTGCACTCGGTGACCGCAGAGTGCTGCCGGCGCATCGTTGTCGAGATAGACATATTTCGTTCGCTGCGCGCACTGTGTCAATCGAGCGATCTGCGGCTCCGTACCGACGACAAAACGGAACACCCCGCGGTGCACGGCACTGCGGATACCATCGGTGCCGGCTCCGCATCGAAACACTATGTGGTTCGGCCGAATCCCGCTGAGCTGCACACGATCGAGCTCGTCGTCATCGTGCGCGAGGACGGTGACACCGGAGTTCCGTACCCAAGTGGCGAGACCGTGATCGCCGAGCGCGTTCGCGCGGACACCGAAACCGACCCCTGGAATGACCCGACGCATGAGGTGAATCGAATTGTGCAGTTGTGTCGAGTGATCGGGCGCTTCGAGCGAGAGTGTCATGCACTCAGATATACGCTCGCGCGAACCGCTAGGGCAGTTCGTTGACGGAGTTTTGACGCGACGTACCGAGATTCTTACGGGGTGCAGATGGTCGAGGCGCATCTGTTACCGCGGTGTCAAGGTCATCGTCCGCAGCGTCAATTTCCCGTCAAGGCAGGGCTGTTCGCCTCCGATCGGGACGATGATCGACTGTAGGCCCGCACTCGGTCCGGTATCGACGAGGAGATGTGTTCGATGACGTTGTTGGATTATCTGCCGTCGCTCAGAGGTGCACTGTCGTCGCGGTTGGATCATGCCGTGTGGCCGAGTACGACGCACTATCGACACGGTCGAGTGACGGTGGCAGGAATGTTCCTCGACGACATTGCCGATCGTTACTCGACGCCGGTGTGCGTGATCGACGAAACCAGCCTGCGCGGTAGGTGCAATCGCATCGCGCTCGGGTCGTTCACAGCCGAAATGCTCTACAGGCCAGGCAGTGTGCTGGCTCCGGTTGTCGCGCGCTGGATAGGGGAGCAGCACTTGACGCTGGTCGTCGAGTCGATGGCAGCGTTGTCGTCCGCCCGGCAGCTCGGTGTCGATCCCTCCCACATCGTCGGTCGTGCGCAGAGCGCGCAGGTTGCAGATCTGCTGCTGTCACTTCCGGTGGGTGAGCGAGTGGGCCGAATCGTCGTCGCCGCAGGTCTTCACCGGATTTCGGATGCGGACCGTGCCGTAGCCGTCGCACAGTCGACTCTGGTCAGCACCGACGGCAATCGTGATTATGCGGAAAACGTCATCGCTCAGGTTGTCGATTGCCCTGCAACGGTATTCGACGGTGTCGAATGCAGCGCGGCCACCCTCGACGGCGTGTTCGCACGGATCGTCGAGTCTCTCGGGGTGATGGCTCAGGCCTACCGAGATCACGGCGTGCTCGGTAATCGCCTGCATCTACGGATCGATTCTCCGACGGGACTCGATAGTGCGCTCCTGTCCGACGTCGTCGAAGACGCCATCGACGAAGGCTGCATTCGGCATCGCTTTCCGCGTCCGCAGCTTGCCGTCGAGACCGGGGAGTCGATCACCGACGCGTCCATGGTGACGGTGTGCCGCGTCCGGTCGATCGACCGGACGGATTCACACAGAGTCGTCGTGGTGGTGGACGGTGGAACCGGTTGCGCCCCTGCCGGTCCGGCCGCGGCGGTCATCGCCAACCGCCACAGCCTGGGCGGCGAGGAATTGTTCGTACTCGCCGACGGCAGTGATCCTCTGCGTCGGTGCGTCATCGACTCGGAAGTGTCGCTCCCGGCAGATGTTCGGGTCGGTGACGTCCTCGCGATCGCCGACGGTCCCGGCGACTGCCCGAGCGTCCTGACACTGTCCGACGGGCAGGCCCACCATCTGGATCTGCTCCCCGAGATGCCAGCTCGGGTCCGGTTCATTCCACGAGTCGATACCCCATTCCCGTCTCGGTGATGAGATGTCGGGGCTTGCCCGGATCGATTTCGAGCTTGCGTCGAAGTTGAGACATGTAGATCCTCAGATAGTTGGAGCCGTGATCGTGCCCGGGACCCCAGACAGTTCGGAGTAGTTCTTTCTGCCCCACCAGCTTGCCCGCATTGCGGGCCAGCATCTCGAGGACTCCCCATTCTGTACGCGTGAGATGCACGATCTCGCCGTCCCTGGTCACCCTCTTGGAGGCCAGATCGACGGTGAAAGACGAGGTGGTCACCAGCGGGTCCGTAGGGGACGTCGTGATGGCTCGTCTGCGAACGGCGACGCGTAGCCGGGCCAGGAATTCGTCCATCCCGAACGGTTTGGTGATGTAGTCGTCGGCACCGGCGTCGAGAGCGTCGATCTTGTCGCCGCTGTCGGTGCGCGCGGACAGCACGATCACCGGAATCTCGCTCCATCCTCGCACACCGGCGAGCACGTCCAGGCCGCCGATATCGGGCAGTCCGAGGTCGAGGATCACGACATCGGGGTGCTCGGACGCAATGGCGCGTAGCGCGCCGGTCCCGGTGGCCGCGGTGACGACGTTGTAACCGCGGGCGGCGAGGTTGATGCGCAGTGCGCGCACGATCTGCGGCTCGTCGTCGACAACCAGAACCTTGATCGCGGAACGCGATTCACCCATGGGTCTGCTCGGAGAAGTCGCCTCTGGCAGTCGATTCCGCTCGGGCCAATTCGACGGTCATGGTCACTCCGCCACCTGCAGTATCGGACACCGTCACCGAGCCTCCCATGGCCTCGACGAACCCACGCACAACGGAGAGTCCGAGCCCGACGCCCGTGGTGTTGTCGCGGTCGCCCGATCGTTGGAAGGACTCGAACACAGCCTCTTCGCTTCCGGGCGCGATCCCAGGGCCGCTGTCGGCAACGGTGATCACCGCTCGGTCGCCGATGTAGGCGGCCCCGACCCGCACCGGCGATCCGGGTGCGTGTCGCAGCGCATTGTCGATCAGATTCGCCAGCACGCGCTCGAGCAGACCCGCGTCGGCCGAGACGGCGACGTCGTCCACATCGACGACGACGAGTTCGCGACCCGTGTGCGTCCCGACGAGCGCTGCGTCCACGGCATCCTCGACGTACACGATGGACCGGCTCGGCTGAATGACCCCCGCCGCCAATCGCGACGAATCGAGCAGGTTGCCCACCAGACCCGTCAGCTGGTCGGTCGATTCCTCGATGGTCGCCAACAGTTCAGCGGTGTCCTCGGTGGAGAATTCCACATCGGTCGCGCGCAGACTCGACACCGCAGCCTTGACCGCGGCGAGTGGTGTTCGTAGGTCGTGGCTGACCGCGGACAGCAGCGCCCGCCGAAGACGGTCGACTTCCTTCAGGCCTGCGGCGGTGCTGGCCTCCTGAGCGAGTTCGGTCTGCCTGATCAGACCCATTGCCTGGTTGGCCACTGCGCTGAGCACACGTCGATCGTGCGCACCGGTCTTGGTACCGGACAGGAGCAAGGTGAAGGAACCGTCGGGGGTGTCGATCGCGGTGTCGGCGTCATCGGGTGCGGCGGGCGGAGAATCACCGACGGATTCGACGATGACACCAGCACCTCTGATGATCGAGACCGCGCGCTGAGAGTACGTCTCGCGGACTCGCTCCAACAGCGTTCGAATGTCGCCGCCGCGCAACACCGTTCCGGCGAACAGTGTCAGGAGCTCGGCTTCCTGTGACGCTCGCCGAGCTTCGCGGGTGCGTCGGGCGGCCGCGTCGACGAGAAATGCCACCGCCACTGCCATGATGAGCAGCACAACGGTGGTGACGAAATTGTCGGGTTCGGCGATGGTGAAGCTGTACCGCGGATCGGCGAAGAAGTAGTTGAGTAACAATCCTGCGATCAACGCCGACAGTGCCGCGGGCGCAACGCCGCCCAGGAGCGCAACGGCGAGTACGACCATGAAGAACAGGGCACTCTCGCCGCCGAGATCGAGATATGGATCCACCAACAGCATCGCCAGGGCCGAGACGACGGGTACGACAACGGCGGCAACCCAGGACAGAATTCGTCGGTGCTTCGGGTTGGGCGGGATCAGCCGCCCGAGCCGAAAACCTCGACTGATCTGGTTGTGGGTGACCATGTGCACGTCGATCTTGCCCGAGTTCTGAATGACCGCAGCGCCGATGCCCTCGTCCAGTATTCGGGCCCAGCGAGACCGCCGCGAGGTTCCGATGACGAGCTGGGTCGCGTTGGCCCCCCGTGCGAAGTCGAGCAGCGTGGTCGGCACGTCGTCACCGACGACACTGTGCATACTTGCGCCGAGACTCGCTGCGAGTACGCGGACTTTCCCCATCTGCGGTGCCGAGACGCCGGTGAGGCCATCGCCGCGGATGACGTGGAGCACCATCAGTTCCGCGCTGGACCGCGAGGCGATCCGGCTCGCGCGACGCAGCAGGGTCTCGGACTCCGGTCCACCGGTCACCGAGACGACAACACGCTCGCGTGCCTCCCACGTGTCGGTGATGTCGTGTGTACTGCGGTATTTCGCCAACGCAGCGTCGACCTGATCGGCGATCCACAGCAACGACAGTTCGCGCAGGGCAGTCAGATTGCCCTGACGGAAATAGTTGCTCAGCGCTGCGTCGACCTTCTCGGCTGCGTAGATGTTTCCGTGCGAGAGCCGGCGGCGCAGCGCTTCTGGAGCCACGTCGACCAATTCGATCTGTTCCGCTGCCCGCACCACCGAATCCGGGACGGTTTCTCGTTGCGGCACACCGGTGATCTGCTCGACGACATCGTTGAGGCTTTCCAGATGCTGCACATTCAGGGTCGAGACCACGTCGATTCCCGCTGCCAGCAATTCCTCGACGTCCTGCCAACGCTTCTCGTGGGCGCTACCCGGGGTGTTGGTGTGGGCGAGTTCGTCGACAAGAACCAGCGAAGGTTCACGCTCGATGATCGCTGCGACATCGAGTTCCTGAGCGATCGATCCGCGGTAGTGAACTATCCGCGGAGGAACCAGTTCGATGCCGTCCAGTAATGCGGCGGTGCGGGCGCGGCCGTGGGTTTCCACCACGCCCGCGACCACATCGCACCCACGTTCTTGCCTGCGGTGCGCTTCACCGAGCATCGCGAAGGTCTTACCGACCCCCGGCGCCGCCCCGAGATAGATGCGCAATTCACCGCGATCGAGTCCTCCGGACCCCCGCTTGCCTGTCTTTTTTCCCATGTCGTCTACCCGCTGCCCTGGACCGTCGAGGCTCAGCTCGTACCGCACCCCGGTGCCGTCAGTCCCAGAGCGACATTGAGCTCCGGCACGTTCACCGTCTCGTTGCCGAGGAACCCGAGCTGCCTGCCGTCGGTGTGTTCGGCGACCAGAGCCGTCACCGCGTCGACGCTCATGTTGTTGACCTGCGCGACGCGTGGGATCTGGATCGCGGCGTAGGCGGGGCTGATATCGGGATCGATACCCGAGCCGGATCCGGTGACCGCGTCCACCGGCACAGCGGCCGGGTCGACGCCTTCACGCTCGGCGATGACGGCACGACGTTCCTCGATGAATGCCGCCAGTGCTTCGCTACTGGGGCCCTGGTTGGTCGGCAACGACGCGGCCGGGTCGCTCACGGCAAAGGCATCCTCGTCGGAGATGGATCCGGTAACTCGGTTGTGGAAGAACGGATCCGGCGCTCCCTCTTCGACCTGCGGGTCGACCCCGATCAGGCTGCTGCCGACGATGCACCCGTTCGCGTCACGCAGCGGCGACCCCTCGGCAGAGCTGGATCCGATGCGGCTCACCGCCCATACCGCCGCCGGATACCCGATACCGACGATGACCGTCAGCGCCAGCAGCACCGACAGTCCTGCCACGATCTGACCGAGAAATCTCTGTACGAAACGCATGTCAGCCTATCCCTGGGATGAAACGAACGACGAGGTCGATGAGCCAGATCCCGATGAACGGGGTGATGACGCCGCCCACTCCGTAGAGCAGCAGATTGCGGCGCAGCAGTGTCGAAGCGCTCGACGGGACGTAGCGAACACCCTTGAGTGCCAGCGGAATCAGCCCGATGATCACCAGAGCGTTGAAGATGACCGCGGACAGGATCGCCGATTCGGGGGTGGCTAGCCGCATGATGTTGAGGCCGTCGAGTTGTGGGTAGACGACGCTGAACATCGCCGGCAGAATCGCGAAGTACTTCGCGAGGTCGTTGGCGAGGGAGAACGTCGTCAATGCTCCGCGGGTGATCAGCAACTGCTTACCGATCTCGACGACCTCGATCAACTTGGTCGGATCGGAATCGAGATCCACCATGTTGCCGGCCTCTTTTGCTGCCGACGTTCCGGTGTTCATCGCAACGCCGACATCGGCCTGCGCCAGAGCGGGGGCGTCGTTGGTGCCGTCGCCCGTCATGGCGACCAGCCGGCCGCCTTCCTGCTCCTTGCGAATCAATGCGAGCTTGTCCTCGGGTGTGGCCTCGGCGAGGAAGTCGTCGACACCTGCCTCGGCTGCAATGGCTTTCGCGGTCCGCGGATTGTCACCCGTGACCATGACGGTCCTGATGCCCATGGCCCGCAACTGAGCGAATCGCTCCGCGATGTGGGGCTTGACGACATCGGAGAGTTCGATGACACCCAGTGCGCGGGCAGGACCGCCCTGGGGTGAAGTGGCGACCACCAGGGGTGTCCCGCCCATCTCGGCGATGCTGTTCGAGATGTCGTCTATCTCGACGGCGATCGAGGGACCGCCGTTGCTGCGCACCCATGCCAGTACCGAATCGGAAGCCCCCTTACGGACCTGGGTGCCGTCGAGATCGATTCCGCTCATGCGGGTTTGGGCGGTGAAGGCGACGAACTCGCCGGTCTTCTCGGTGTCCGTGGCGTGCAGCGGCAACGAGTATTCCAGTCCGCACAGATCGACGATGCTGCGACCCTCGGGTGTGCCGTCGGCGAGTGAGGACAACCGTGCTGCTGCGGCGAGTTCGCCTGCCGTCGTGCCGGGTGCGGGATGAAGCCCGGTGGCGCGACGGTTACCGAAGGTGATCGTGCCGGTCTTGTCCATCAAGAGCGTGTCGATGTCGCCCGCTGCCTCGACGGCGCGGCCGGACATCGCCAGGACGTTGCGCTGAACCAGTCGGTCCATACCGGCAATTCCGATGGCGGACAACAACGCTCCGATGGTCGTCGGAATCAGACATACCAGCAGTGCGATCAGCTTGATCGGGTCTTGCTGCTCGCCGCCGTACGCGCCCATCGGTCCGATGGCGACGACGGCCAGCATGAAGATGATCGTCAGCGAAGCCAACAGGATGTTCAGCGCGATCTCGTTCGGGGTCTTCTGGCGCGATGCACCCTCGACGAGGGCAATCATCCGGTCGACGAAAGTCTGGCCCTGGGCCGCGGTGATCCGTACGACGATCTCGTCGGAGAGCACTCCGGTGCCGCCGGTCACTGCGGAACGGTCACCGCCCGATTCGCGGACGACCGGCGCAGATTCGCCGGTGATGGCCGACTCGTCAACGCTCGCAATGCCTTCGATGACATCGCCGTCTCCCGGAATGATCTCGCCGGCCGAGACGACGACCTCGTCACCGACCTTCAATTCGGTGCCGGGAACCTCTTCGATGGTCCCGTTCGATGTCCGACGGCGCGCGACCGTGTCTCGCTTGACGGCACGCAGGCTCGCGGCCTGGGCCTTGCCTCGGCCCTCGGCCACGGACTCGGCAAGGTTGGCGAACAACAGCGTGAACCACAGCCACGCCGCTACGAGCCAGGAGAAAACGGAAGGATCGAGGACCGCGAGCACGGTGGTGACGAGGGAGCCGATGAGTACGACGAACATGACCGGGTTGCGGGCGAGATGCCGAGGGTCGAGTTTGGCGAACGCGGACGGCAGAGACGTCCACATCTGCCGGGGGCTGAAGTAACCGGATCGAACCGGGGTGGGGGAGTCGTCGACGTCGGACTCGTCGTCGATGAGCCTGGATGAGGTGACGGTCATTGCAGTGCCTCTGCGATCGGGCCCAAAGCCAGGGCCGGGAAGAAGGTCAGTGCCGCAACAAGAACGGCGGTTCCGAGTACCAGTCCGGTGAACAGCGGTCCGGTCGTGGGAAGAGTGCCCGGGTTCGGAGCGGTGCGTTTGGACGTGGCGAGGGAACCGGCCAGTGCCAGCACGAAGATGATCGGCAGGAAGCGTCCGAGCAGCATCGCGATGCCCAGGGAGGTCTGGAACCAGTCGCTGGTGACGGTCAACCCGCCGAACGCGCTGCCGTTGTTGTTCGAGGCGGAGGCGTAGGCGTAGAGGACCTCGGTGAATCCGTGGATCGATCCCGGCGTGCCCGGGTCACCCGAATTGCCCTGGAAGCCGGTGGTGGAGGACAGGATCACGGTGATCGAGGTGCCGATCAGAACCAATGCGGGCATCACCAGTACCGACAGTGCGGCGAGAGTGATCTGGCGCTGCCCGATCTTCTTGCCGAGATACTCGGGCGTACGGCCGACGAGAAGTCCACCCACGAACACCGCGATGATCGCCAGCACGAGCAGTCCGTACAGACCGGTTCCGACACCACCCGGGGCGATCTCGCCGAAGAGCATGTTGAGCAGGACGGCTCCTCCGCCGAGCGGAGACATGCTGTCGTGCGCGGAATTGACTGCGCCGGTGGAGGTTCCCGTCGTTGCGACGGCGAAAAGGGTGGATCCGGGAATGCCGAATCGAACTTCCTTGCCCTCCATCATCGAACCTGCGGCCTGCGCTGCGACGCCGCGCGCACCGGACTCTGCAACAGCAGTGACGGTGAGGAGAGCTGCGAACAGGGCCGCCATGACCGCCAGCAGGGTCAGACCTTGACGACGGTCGCCGACCATCGTGCCGAAGGTGCGGGTCAGTGCCACCGGGATGAGCAGGATCGAGATGATCTCGACGACGTTGGACAACGGGGTCGGGTTCTCGAACGGGTGCGCGGAGTTCGCACCGAGGATCCCGCCACCGTTGGTGCCCAGTTCCTTGATCGCTTCCTGTGACGCGACGGGAGCCAATGCATTGGAGACCGACGACCCGTCGAGTCCCGTCGAGGCGAAACCTGTGCTGAAGGACTGAATTACGCCTTGTGTCAGCAGGATCAGCGCGATGACGAACGACAGAGGTAGAAGGATGCGTAGGATTCCTCGAACGAGATCGACCCAGAAGTTTCCGATCTCGCCGCCGGTCCGCACGCGCACGAAGCCTCGGATGACGGCGATGGCGACAGCGAGGCCGACTGCGGCAGAAACGAAGTTCTGCACCGCCAAGCCCAGGGGCTGCGTCAGGTTCGACATCGTCGTCTCGGGTGTGTACGACTGCCAGTTGGTGTTGGAGACGAAGGAGATCGCGGTGTTGAACGCGACCGACGGGCTCACTCCCGACAGTCCTCCGTTCAGTGGAAGTACACCCTGAATTCGTTGCAGCACATAGAGAAAGAGGACGCTCGCAGCGGAGAAGCCGAGTAGCGAGAGTGCGTATCCGACCCAGGTCTGCTGGGACCGTGGGTCGATCCGGCAGAGGCGGTAGATCAGCTTTTCGATACGAAGATCTGCCCACACGGTCGTGCCGCCGCGGGTGCGCTGCAGGGTGGCTGTACTCCCCGCGGCACCGAGGCTTCCTGCGTCTGTATCGACATCATGTTCGGTGGCAAAGACTTTCGCCATGTAGTCGCCGAGGGGCACGTACGCGATCGCCAGAACGACGACGACCACGAGGATCTGGAGCGATGCTGCCAGAGCTGCAGTCATGTTCTCAGAACCTCTCCGGGTCGAGCAGAGCGACGAACAGATAGATGACCACTGCGGCGGCGATCACCACGAGTACGACGTTGATGGTTCCGTCGAGCGTCATTTCGCCTTCGCCTTCGTAGTGGCAGTGGTCGCCAACGCCCGCAGGATCAGTGCACACACACCGAATCCCGCGGCCGTGACGAGGAGATAACCCAAATCAGCCATGAACGTTCGAGCCTCTTCGACATAGTGCGGTCCAACGCATCTTCAGCGCTGGCGGTCCAGCGCTTCATCAGCGCTGGTCGGAGGGCTTATGGCCCTCCGGTCACCGATATGTTTACGCCGTCGAAATTGGCCTGAAGACGATCCTTACGGATCCTTTACGCCTGGGAATTCAGTCATGACACAAATATGACGCGGCCTTTTAGTCAGCTCTCTCCCAGCAGAGCCGAGCGCTGCTCGGTGACGACCGCGCGGATCGCGTCGACCACTGCTGAGACCTCCGGACGTCGCAGGGTTTCGGTGCGGGTGACGAGCCAGTAGGTCAGTTTGACCGCGATGGCGTCGGGCAGGATTCGTCGTAGGTCGGGGTGGCGGTCGGCCATGAAGCACGGCAGCAGTCCGATGCCCGCCGAGGCGCGAGTGGCCTCGACGTGGACGAAGACGTTGGTGGAGGTGACCGATTCGCGCATCGTCGGGGTGAAGTTGGGGGCCAGATCCAGATCGTCGACGTGCAACATGGAATCGATGAAATAGATGAACGGGTGTGCGGAGAGGTCGGCCGGCACCTGCGGCGTTCCGTGGTCCTCCAGATAGGCCTCGGATGCATAGAGGCCGAGTAGATAGTCCCCGAGTCGGATGGCCTCGGCGCGATGTACCTGCGGTTGGCCGACGACGATCTCGATGTCCAGGCCAGATCGTTGCTGCGACGCCCGCCGGGTGACCGCCACGATTTCCATGGACACCCGCGGATGAGCACGCTGTACCCGCGCCGCGGCCGGAGCAGCGATGTATGCGCTGAATCCATCGGTCGCAGAAATACGTACGACGCCCTCCAACGCACCTGCGTCGGTCGAGACGAGGGTCCGCAGCGCATCCTCGACGGCCTCGGCAGCGGCAAGCGCGCCGCGGCCCAGCTGTGTCAGTTCCCAGCCGCCGGCACCTCGGGTCAGGACGCGGCCGCCGAGCGTGTCCTCGAGTGCAGCGATGCGTCGGGAAATGGTCGTGTGGTTGATCCCCAGGTCGTCGGCCGCGGAGCTGTAGCGACCGGTTCGACTGACAGCGAGCAGCACCAGCAGGTCGTCTGCACTGGGGATCTTCGTGCCACCGAGCGTCATGTGTGCAGTTTTGCAGATCCGACCTGCGTTCATGGCTCTTGCGCCCACAAACATCTGCACCAATACTCAGAGCAACCCGCAGTTGTGTGGTCCATCACATGCATGAACCTGACGTGCTGAGTAACACAGGAGAAAACATGAGCGTCGATCAGCCGCTGACAGAACGACCCGAACCGGATCCCGATGCCACCCCCACAGGCCTGAAGAAGGTCGTCGGAGCATCGATGGCAGGCACCATCGTCGAGTGGTACGAGTTCTTCCTCTACGGCACCGCCGCAACACTGGTGTTCAGCAAGATCTTCTTCGCTGCCGGAACCAGTGAGCTCGACGCGATCCTCGCGGCCTTCGTCACCTACGCCGTCGGCTTCGTCGCCAGGCCGTTGGGCGGCATCGTCTTCGGCCACTACGGCGACAAGTACGGCCGAAAGAAGTTGCTGCAGTTCAGCCTCGTCCTCGTCGGCGGAGCCACGTTCCTCATGGGCTGCCTACCGACCTTCGAGGCGATCGGCTACTGGGCCCCGGCCCTGCTGGTGACGCTGCGATTCATCCAGGGCTTCGCCGTCGGCGGCGAATGGGGCGGTGCGGTTCTCCTCGTCGCAGAACACAGCCCCAACAAGTCTCGCGGATTCTGGGCCAGCTGGCCGCAGGCAGGCGTCCCCGCAGGCAACCTGCTCGCCACCGTCGCGCTGCTCGTTCTGACCACCACCCTGTCCGACGAGGCCTTCCTCAGCTGGGGCTGGCGCGTCGCGTTCTGGCTCTCCGCCGTCATCGTCTTCGTCGGCTACTACATCCGCACCAAGGTCTCCGACGCCCCGATCTTCCTCGAGGCCCACAAGCAGGCCGAGGTCATCAAGGCAGCGTCGTACGGCGTCTTCGAGGTCGTCAAGCGTTACCCGCGTGGCGTCTTCACCGCGATGGGACTGCGCTTCGGTGAGAACGTCATGTACTACCTCGTCGTCACCTTCTCGATCACGTACCTCTCGGTCGAGGTGGGTACCGATACCTCCACGATCCTGTGGTGGATGCTGATCGCCCACGCGATCCACTTCTGCACGATTCCGTTGGTGGGCAAGCTCGCCGACCGCGTCGGTCGTCGCCCGGTCTACTTCGCCGGTGCCGTCACCGCGGCCACGTGGGGCTTCTTCGCCTTCCCGATGATGAACAGCGGCCACAACGTCGTCATCATGCTGGCCATCATCATCGGCCTGATGTTCCACGCCTTCATGTACGCCACACAGCCGGCCATCATGGCCGAGATGTTCCCGACGCGGATGCGGTACTCCGGTGTGTCCCTCGGCTACCAGGTCACCTCGATCGTCGCCGGCTCGCTGGCCCCGATCATCGCCGTGAAGCTGCTCGACGTCTACGGCTCGTCCGTCCCGATCGCGGTGTACCTCGCCGTGGCCTGCGCCATCACCGTCGTGGCGGTCGTCGTCGCTCGGGAGACCAAGGGACTGGCGCTCGAGAGCATCGACATCGCCGACGCCAAGAACCTGGCCACCGAGGCCGAGCTGGCGAAGGCCGGTCTCAAGTGACCGACCTGAACGGACGCTCCGCCCTCGTCACCGGGGGAGCGTCCGGCATCGGGGCCGCCTGCGCTCGCGAGCTGGCCGGCCGGGGTGCGCACGTCACCGTCGCCGATGTGAACGACGTTGCGGCAAAGGAATTGGCGTCGGAGATCGGCGGTGACGTCTGGTCGGTGGATCTGCTCGACACCGCCGCGCTGGACGACCTCCGCTTGGACGTCGACATCCTGGTCAACAATGCGGGCATCCAGACCGTCGCACCGATCGTCGACTTCGACCCCGGCGCATTCCGCAGAATCCAGACGCTGATGGTCGAGGCTCCGTTCCTGCTCGTTCGAGCTGCGTTGCCGCACATGTACTCTCGCGGCTTCGGTCGAGTGATCAACCTGTCGTCGGTGCACGGACTGCGGGCCTCGGAATTCAAGGTCGCCTACGTCACCGCCAAGCACGCACTCGAAGGACTGTCGAAAGTGACGGCCCTCGAAGGCGCAGCCCACGGAGTGACGAGCAACTGCGTCAACCCGGGATACGTCCGAACGCCGCTGGTGGAAAAACAGATCGCCGACCAGGCCAAGGCACACGACATCCCCGAGAACGAGGTACTCGAGAAAGTCCTGCTGACCGAGGCGGCCATCAAGCGACTCGTCGAACCGGACGAAGTCGCCTCACTGGTGGGGTGGTTGACCTCCGAGAACGCGGGCATGGTCACCGGCGCGTCGTACACCATGGACGGTGGTTGGTCGGCTCGCTAGGTTCGGTGCCGCCCGCTCGGCGTCAATGGACCACTGCATACGTCTGACCGGTGCAATGGTCCATTGACGCGAACGGGGTAGACGCGAACGGGGTGGGCGCGCGGCCCGGTTGACGCGGGCAGGCGAATGACAACACCCTCGAACAGCAAGAAGCCCCCGTGACATGTCACGGGGGCTTCTCTGGCGGAGGATAGGGGATTTGAACCCCTGAGGGCGTTAACCCAACCCGCGTTCCAGGCGAGCGCCATAGGCCACTAGGCGAATCCTCCGTGGGGGAGCTTACCCGGTTACCCCCACCATCTCCCAAATCGGGAGGCGCGAAGGGTGGTGATGCGTTGCCCGACGGGAGGCGGCTACACTTCCTAACGGATCCCGCGCGGCGCGCATCCTGTGAACTCCCCCAGGGCCGGAAGGCAGCAAGGGTCAATGGGCTCTGCCGGGTGCGCGGGGTCCCCTTTATTTCAGTGACATCAACACTGTCCGGGGAACCAGTCACCGAGAGGCCGCTCCGCATGTCAGCGCAAACCCAGTTGGGTCTGATGAACCATGAGGAGCTTGCCTCCGAGCACGAGCGGCAGAGCGCGAAGTACACGCAGCTCAAGACCGAGAAACTCGCACTCGACCTCACCCGTGGCAAGCCGTCACCCGAGCAGCTCGATCTCGCAGCCGACCTGCTGACGCTCCCGGGCGCGGATTTCAAGGACGGCAACGGCACCGATTGCCGCAACTACGGCGGCCTTGCCGGCCTGCCGGAACTGCGGGCCATCTTCGGTGAACTCCTCGGCATCCCGGTGAAGAATCTGCTGGCCGGCAACAACGCCAGCCTCGAAATCATGCAGGACCTCGTGGTCTGGGCGCTGCTGCACGGTTTGCCCGACTCGCCGCGAGCCTGGTCGGCCGAGCCGAACGTGCGCTTCCTGTGCCCGTCCCCCGGATACGACCGGCACTTCGCGATCACCGAGAGCTTCGGCATCGAGATGATCCCCGTTCCCGTGGGACCCGACGGCCCGGACGTGCACGAGATCGCCAACCTGGTGGCGTCGGATCCGCAGATCAAGGGCATGTGGGTGGTCCCGAACTACTCGAACCCCACCGGTGCCGTGTACTCGGAGGACGTGGTTCGCGCGCTGGCCACCATGCCCACTGCTGCACCCGATTTCCGTCTGTTCTGGGACAACGCCTACGCGGTGCATCCGCTGACCGAGGAATTCGCGCCGTCGTACGACGTCCTCGGCATGGCCGCCGAGGCCGGTTTCCCCAATCGTGCGTTCGTGTTCGCCTCGACGTCGAAGGTCACGTTCGCCGGTGCGGGCGTCAGCTTCTTCGGCAGCTCCGAGGAGAACCTCGCCTGGTATCAGAAGCACCTCGGCAAGAAGAGCATCGGCCCGGACAAGCTGAACCAGCTGCGGCACCTGCGTTTCTTCGGTGATGCCGAAGGTGTGCGGGCCCACATGGCCAAGCATCGAGAGATCCTGGCTCCCAAGTTCGCTCTGGTGCAGCAGATTCTCGAGGACCGGCTCGGTGCGTCGAAGATCGCGTCGTGGACCGAACCCAAGGGCGGTTACTTCATCAGCCTCGACGTGCTCGAGGGCACGGCTGCGCGGTCGATCGCGCTGGCCAAGGACGCCGGAATTGCTCTGACGGCCGCCGGTTCGGCCTTCCCGTACGGAAAAGATCCGGAAGACAAGAACATTCGCCTCGCCCCGAGCTTCCCCTCGCTCGGTGAGCTGGAGAAGTCGATGGACGGCGTCGCGACCTGCGTATTGCTGGCCGCGACCGAAAAGTTGCTCGAAGGCTGACGCACGTGAGCGGAACCTCGCAGCAGGCTACGAGGTTCCGCTCACATGCGGCGAAGCCGCTCAGTGTCCGACGACTACCGCACCTTCGGGAGCCGAAGGCAACGGTCCGTTCTTCAGAAGCGTGGCCGAGAGCACCGCGCCGAGCAGGAAGATTCCCGACGCCCACCAGAACGTGGTGGTGTAGCTGGCGATCTCCGCGTTGGCCTGCAGCAAGGCCGCATCGGTTGCCGTCGCCATGTTCGAGCTGACGTAGCTGGTCGCCGCATTGGCGGCCACGGTACTCAGCAGCGCGGTGCCGATCGAACCACCGACCTGCTGCATCGTGTTCACCGTCGCCGATGCGACGCCGGAGTCGTCCGGATCGACGCCCGAGATCGCGCCCTGCATGGCCGGGGCCATGGTGGCACCGAGGCCGAGGCCCATGATGACCAGGCCGGGCAGGATGTGCGTGACGTAGCTGCTGTCGACGTCGATCTGCGTCAGCAGTGCCATGCCGATGGACGCCACGACCAGGCCGGTCGTCATCAGGATGCGGGGTCCGAAGCGGGGGAGAACCAGCGCGGTCGACAGTGTCGCGGTGAGGATGAGCGACGCGATCATCGGCATGAACGCGAACCCGGTGGTGATGGGTGTGTACTTCAGCGTGTTCTGCAGGTAGTAGGTCAGGAACAGGAACACTGCGAACATGCCTGCGCCGGTGACGAATACGGCGAGGAACGACCCTGCGCGAGTCCGGTTCAGGACGATCCGCAGCGGCAGCAACGGATGCTCGACGCGCATCTGGATGGTCACGAACACCGCGAGCAGCACCACACCTGCGGCCAGGAATCCGAGGGTGACCGAGTTGCCCCAGCCGTCGGACTCGGCGTGAGCGAAGCCGTAGACGATGGAGAACAGTGCGGCCGAGACGGCGAGGGTGCCGGGGATGTCGAGCTTGGGCCGGACATCGACCTTGTGCTTGGCCAGGAACAGGAACCCGCCGACGAATGCGAGCGCGGCGAAGATCAGGTTGACGTACAGGCTCCAGCGCCAGTTGGCCCATTCGGTGAGCATGCCGCCGAGCAGCAGGCCGAGAGCGCCGCCGCCGCCGGCGATGGCACCGAAGATGCCGAATGCCTTGGCGCGTTCCTTGGTGTCGGTGAAGGTGGTGGCCAACAGGGACAGGGCCGCGGGGGCGAGCAGAGCGCCGAAGAGACCCTGACCGGCGCGAGCCGCGACCAGCATGCCGAAGTTGACGGCCGCGCCGCCCACTGCCGACATCAGCGCGAAGCCGACGAGCCCGATGAGGAAGGTGTTGCGTCGTCCGAAGAGGTCGCTCAGTCGTCCACCGAGCAGCAGCAGGCTGCCGAACGCGAGTGCGTACGAGGTGACGACCCAGGAGCGGTCGGCGTTGTCGAAGCCCAGGTCGAGCTGGGCGGCAGGGAGTGCGATGTTCACGATGGTCGCGTCGAGCACGACCATGAGCTGAGCCAGTCCGAGCGTCGCGAGAATCAGCCAACGATTCCGATGCGAACGTTCGTCGACCGGCGAGGTGGTCGACGTGGCGTCGCCCACGTTCTCCGATGAAAGGGTGGTCATAGTGTCCTCGGTTCGACTATGCGGAGGTGTACCCTCCGGTTGTAGAGCTAAGGTAGCAGCTAAGTGGAGGAATGTCCTCCGCTTATCGGGTGAAACGGACATCGAATGAGTGTGAGAGCGGACACAGCGGCATCGAAGCCGCTACGGGCAGATGCCGAGCGCAATCGACGACGCATCGTCGACGCGGCCCGTGAGCTGTTCGCCTCGCACGGCATCGACATCACGCTCGACGACGTCGCAGCGCACGCCAAGGTGGGCGTCGGCACCGTCTATCGACGCTTTTCGTGCAAAGAAGAGCTGATCGACGGCGTGTTCGAGCAGCGTCTCGAAGACATGCTCGCCACCGCACAGCGCGCGCTCGAGGCCCAGGATCCATGGGAGGGGCTGGTGCAGTTCCTGACCGATGTGTGTGAGGGAATGTCGGCGGACCGCGGTCTCGGTGACGTCGTCCTCGGGTCCGACGAGGGCTGCCGCGGTATTGCTCAGGTTCGCTCGCGCATCGATCCGTTCTTCGAGAAGATCGTCGATCGAGCACTGGCCTCCGGGCAGCTACGGCCGGACGTGGCGGTCAACGACTTCTATCCCGTGCTCGGCATGATCGGCTCGTGCGTCGAATTCTCCAGCGCCGTCGACGCCGCCAACTGGCGTCGCTACTTCACCGTGTTGCTCGACGGCTTGCGGGGTGACGGCGTCCCCCGATCGACTCTGCCCGGGCGTCCGTTCACCAGCGACGAGGTCGACGCGGCCAAGACGGCAATGCATCGCCGACGTCGCTGATCGTGAGGAGCCCGAACCAGCCCCTATGCGTTGTGTGGTGCATCACGTAAGGTGCGTCACGATAAGTGCTACACGGGGTAGCGCTCACTTGAAGACAAGTGATCGACGTTGGGGGTTTCCAGGGTGCGGTACAAGCGCGTGTTCGGTTCGGCCGTCGCAGTGGCGGCAGTGTTCATCGGGGTGACGGCACCGGCTGTGTCGGCTGCTCCGTCCACGGGTTCGACCGTCGAATCCGATTTCTACGTTCCACCGAGTCCGCTGCCCGCAGGCTCGCCTGGTGACGTGATTCGGTCGGAGCCGTCGAATCTCGCTCTGTCGGTTCCCGGAATCGGCGGTCCGCTGCCCGGCGCGGCAACGCGAATCATGTACCGCAGCACCGATTCCAACGACGCAGCCAATGCCGTCACGGGAACCTACATCGATCCTGCCGCGGAGTGGGCCGGGCCCGGCCCACGTCCGCTCGTCGTCCTCGCCCCGGGAACCCAGGGTCAGGGCGATCAGTGTGCGCCGTCGAAGATGCTCAACAACGTCATCACCTACACCCCGCCGCTCGGCTTCATGGTCGAGTACGAGGTGCTCGCGGCGTACTCCCTGCTCTCGCAGGGCTACGGCGTGGTCATCACCGATTACGAGGGTCTCGGTACACCGGGTGCGCACACCTACGTCAACCGCGCCTCGGAAGCTCACGCTGTGCTCGACGCGGCCCGCGCAGCGCAGAACCTGCAGGGCACGAAGATCTCCGCTGACGGCCCGGTGGCCGCGTACGGCTACTCCCAGGGTGGTGGCGCAGCCGCTGCCGCAGCGGAACTCGCCGATGAGTACGCACCCGAGATGAACCTCGTCGGCACCTACGCAGGCGCACCTCCCGCTGATCTGAAGGCGACCCTCGAGCAGGTCGACGGCACCATTCTGACCGGCGTCATCGGGTACACCCTCAACGGTCTGCTCAACTCCGACCCCGGCCTGCGGCCCATCATCGACGAGAACATCAACGACGCAGGCAAGGCCATGCTGAATCTGGTCGCGAATCAGTGTGTCGGAGAAACGATTCTGAACGTCGGGCTGCACCGCACCAACGAGTACACCAAGACCGGTGAGCCGTTGTCGGTGGTGCTGGACAGGCTGCCCGTCGCTCAGGAGATCCTGGCCAAGAACAAGATCGGCGAGCGGACGCCGAATGCGCCGGTGCTGATTCAGTCCGGTACGTCCGACGACATCGTTCCCCACGGACAGGCCGTCGGACTGGCCGGTGACTGGTGCGGCAAGGGTGCCACCGTGCAGCTGAGCGCCGCGCAGGTTCCGGCCATCGTGCCGGGTTCCGGTGCAGGACACCTGATTCCGGACCTCCTCGGACTCGGCGAGGCGCAGAACTGGATCAAGGACCGGTTCTACGGAGTGCCCGCGCCGTCCAACTGCTGATCTGTCGAAGTACGGCCCGCGCGAATCAGCGCGGGCCGTACATGATCACCGCGACACCGATCAGTGCGATCGACGCTCCGGTGATGTCCCACCGGTCGGGTCGAAAGCCGTCGAGCACCATCGCCCACACCAGAGATCCAGCGACGAACACTCCGCCGTACGCGGCGAGGATGCGACCGAAGTTCGCGTCGGGCTGGAGGGTGGCGACGAAGCCGTAGGCGCCGAGGGCGATCACGCCCGCTCCCGCCCAGAGCCACCCGCGATGCTCGCGGATTCCCTGCCACACCAGCCATGCCCCACCGATCTCGAACACGGCTGCCACCGCGAACAGCATGACCGACCTCACAATGTTCATGCGACAAAGGCTCCCACAGCAGCGACTCGGTGTAGAAGGATGCGATTGGGGGTACAGGCCTACAGGCCCCGCGTCGAGGGCCGATTCGGTAGGGGTGAGTGGTACATGCGGGACAGTTACACGGAGGCGCTGGACTCACTGGCGTCGAACCTGTCCGAAATGTCGAGAATTGCCGAAAAGGCGATGGTCGACGCCACCAGTGCGCTGCTGACCGCCGATATCGTGCTGGCCGAGCAGACCATCGAATATCGCGAGGAGATCGACGCACTCGCGGCCGACTGGGAACACGGAGCCTTCGGCTTCCTGGCCCTGCAGGCACCCGTTGCCCACGATCTACGACGCGTCGTCTCCGGAATCAACATCGTCGCCGATCTGCAGCGGATGGGCGGCCTCGCCGTCCACGTCGCAGAACTGGTCCGTCGTCGCCATCCCGCGCACGTACTGCCGCCCGAGGTCGAGGGTGTGTTCGAGCAGATGGGTCGAGTTGCCGTCGCGCAGGCCGAGGCAACGCAGCGCGTCCTGGAAACCCGAGACGCCGAACTCGCCGCCGACCTGCGAATCCAGGATCAGGAAATGGACGCGCTGCACCGCAGCCTGTTCATGCTGACCTCCGCACCCGACTGGCCGCACGGCGTCCCGGCCGCAGTGGACATCACGCTGCTCGGGCGCTTCTACGAGCGATACTCCGACCACACCGTCGAGGTCGCCAAACGAGTCATCTTCCTGGTGACCGGCGATCGCCTCACCGACGAGTCATAGTCTGCGCGAACGGCCCGAAGATGGCAGGATCGGCACGATGAAACGTGACGTCTCTGCGTACCTCGATGTCGACGTGACCGAGGCCAGCACCCTCGAGTTCCAGATCGCAATCGCTCCGCATCCAGGAACCGATGTGTGGGAAGCACTCTCGTTCACACTCGACGGTCAGCCGATCGAAGCGCAGGAGATCAGCGGTGCTCACGGCACCCGCATCCACAAGATCCACGCCGGAGTCGGCAAGCTCGAGGCGTCGTACTCGGCAACGATCTACGGCAACACCGAGCCTGCTCCGGTCTCCGATTACGACCTCTCGCTGTACCTGCGGCCCAGCCGATACTCCGAGGCAGACAAGTTCTTCGGCTTCGCGGCAACGGAATTCGGTTCCTACCCGCCGTCGGAGAAGCTGCTCGCCGAGGTCTCGTCCTGGGTCGGAGCGCGGCTGAGCTACGTACCGGGCAGCAGCGACCCCATCGACGGCGCGGTCGACACCCTCCTCGCCGGTGCCGGAGTGTGCCGCGACTACACCCACCTCGTGGTGGCACTGCTGCGCGCAGTCAACGTCCCCGCTCGCCTGGTCGCGGTGTACGCACCGGGCTGCGATCCGATGGACTTCCACGCTGTCGCCGAAGCATTCGTCGAAGGACAGTGGCGAGTGGTGGACGCGACGTGCCTCGCACCGCGATCGACCCTGGTGCGCATCGCCACCGGACGCGACGCAGCCGACACCGCCTTCCTCGACAACCACGGCGGATCGATCATCCTCAACAGCGCCGTCGTCGGTGCCGTCGTCGACGGCCCGCTGCCCTTCGACGACATCACTCAACTGGTGTCGATCACCTGACGCCTCGGCCCGCCGGCGTGGCAGGATCGATGCCATGTCTCGCACACTCCACCTCGCAGGCGATCCTGAGGCCGATGCACTGCTCGCCGAGGATCCCTTCGCATTGTTGATCGGCATGCTGCTCGATCAGCAGGTACCGATGGAATCGGCGTTCGCAGGACCGAAGAAGCTCGTGGACCGTCTCGGTGACCTGAAAGTCGACACCGTCGCCGACGCCGATCCGGAGGAATTCGCGGCCCTGTGCGCGCAGACCCCGGCCGTCCATCGGTTCCCCGGTTCGATGGCCAAGCGCATCCAGGGGCTCGCGGCGTTCCTGGTCGAGAACTACGACGGGAAGCCGCAGGAGATCTGGACCCGCGACGATCCCGACGGTGCCGAAGTGCTCAAGCGTCTCAAAGCGCTCCCCGGCTACGGCGATCAGAAGGCCCGCATTTTTCTCGCACTGCTCGGCAAGCAGATGGGCGTCACGCCCGACGGGTGGCGCAAGGCCGCCGGAGCGTACGGCGACGACGGTGCGCGTCGATCCATCGCCGACGTGGTGGACGAGAAATCGCTGCTCGAGGTTCGCGAGTTCAAGAAGGCAGCGAAAGCCGCAGCCAAGAACAAGTAAGTCTGTCGGTGCCCGTCGATACAGTGACCAGAACTTTCACCGGGGGGCGAGATGACCGAGAGTATCGGGACCTACGAGGGCTGGCTGGCGTCTCTCGACGAGGACGCACTGACCGATCTGCTGCACCGTCGGCCGGACGTGGCCACCGACCCGCCACCGCGCTCGTTCGGCTTGCTCGCGCAGTTGCTCGGTGCACCGTCTCGGGTGTCGATGCTGCCGCGTCGACTCGACAGTGGCGCGCTCGCTCTCCTCGAATTGTTCGCGCTCATGGGCGATCTGAGCCGCGCCGAGATTGGGCACTGGGCCAGTGAGGGCCCGATCAACGAGACACCGCACATCGATGCCGCTCTCGCCACACTGACGGCCTACGGGTTGATCTGGCCGCACTCCTCACCCGGCGCAGGCACCGTCGAGTATTCGGCCATCGATCTGTCCGGGGTGTTCTCGCATCCGTTCGGACTTGCACGCAGGCAGCGAAAGCTGTTCCTGCACTGCGCCGTCGAGCAGGACCGGCTGGCTGTGCTGTCGATCCTCGGTATCGACCCGACGCTCGAGCGAGGGGCGCGCGCCGACTCCGTTGCAACTGCGATGACGCCCGAACGCATCAGGGCGCTGTTCGACGGCGGGTCGGAGGAGATGCGAGCGATGTTGTCTCGCTTCGTCGATGGCAAGCCGGTGTCACTGATCTTCGACATTCCATCGAGCGCGGGGACCCCTGCCTTCGAGCGTGGATTGTTGTATCGACTCGACGGGCACCGTGTCGAGATGCCGCTGGAGGTGAGCATCGCCCTGCGAGGGGTCGGGTGGCGTCTGCCCATCGAACTCGCGCCGCCGACCTTCGACACTCGCGTGCTCTCGCACGACGACGTGCGGCGCACTCGTTCCATCGCGCTGCTGCAGTTCTGCGAACACACGCAGGCGTTGCTGACAGCCGTCGACGCCGACGGCCTGACGACGATGAAGACCGGTGGCATCAGTGCCAAGGAGCTCCGGTCTCTGACGAGCAGGCTGGGATTCGCCGACGAACACGACACCGCGTTGATGCTGATGCTGGCACGCGAAGCCGGGCTGCTGGCCGAACGCGGAAAGACCGGCGTCGCGTTGACTGCGGCCTACGAGACGTGGTCGACGAGCACCCGAACCGAACAGGCGGCCACGCTGGTGACCGCGTGGTGGAGTTCGCCTTTCACTCCCACTCACCGAGTGCCCCGTGCGTCGCAGAAGACGGTTCCGGTGCTCAAGAAGATGCTCGACGACCCCGCGGCAGCGGACCTGCGCGCGACGGCGCTGACAGCTCTGCTCCGATACGAGGACGCCGACTCACCGGTGACGGTTCTGCACGATTCGGAGGACTTCGACCGGTACCTGGACTGGCACATCCCGGTCGTCTCGACGAGCGCCGGGCCCGGTCACGTGCACGCGCTGTGGCGGGAGGCCGGTCGACTCGGGATACTGGCCGACGGTGCGCCGACCGATCTGTGCCGCACGCTCACCGAGTTCCCTGCGGGTCGAGACGGTGACCCTCACGAAATCCGTGCGGCTCTGGCCGCACAGTTGCAGGACATGGCCGAGTGGGTTCCGTTCTCCGTTCGGCTGCTGCCCGATTCCACGGCGGTGGTGACCGGGCCACCGAGCACCGAAGTGGCGTCGATACTCGGCGCGGCCGCACAGCCCGAGTCGAGGGACGTCGCATCGGTCTGGCGGTTCACCCCGGCGACCATCCGGGGTTTCTTCGACACCGGCGGCACCGGCGAGGAGTTGATCGATGCCTTGACCGCGATGGCCGACACCGACCTGCCGCAGGCTCTGAGCTACACGATCCGGGACTGCTGGCGCACCTACGGCGCACTGGCCGTACGCAGGATTCCCTGCGCCATCGTTTCCAAGGACGTCGTCCTGCTGACGAACATCGAGACCGACGAGTCCCTGGCCGTGCTGCAGTTCCAGCGCCTCGCGCCCACCGTGCTCGTCAGTTCGGCCACGCCGATCGACACCATCGCCGTGCTCCGCAGAAACGGATACTCCCCGGTGCGGCACTCCGACACCGGGCAACTCCAACTCGACAGCGCACCTCGGGTCCGCGCGGGAGACAACCGGCCGACGCATCGTGCCGTCCACCCGGCACGGCATCGACGCGAACCACGCGAACTCGCGCGGCTCCTGCTGGCCGGTGGCAGCGGAACCGTCGATGAGGCACGAGTGCGGTCTGCACTGGATTCCCACAGCCGGCTGCTGCCCCGTGAGCTGGATCTGCTGACCGACGCCGCAGCGCGCGGCACACCCGTCTCCATCGACTACCAGAACTCGAGGGGAGCCATCGTGCGGCACGCGATCTCGGATGCGCTGCAGGACGGCCACTGGCTGTATGCGCTCTCGGAATCGACCGGCGGCCGCGAGAGCTTCGCCATCATGAACATCAGAGCGGTGTCCACCGGCCCACAATGACCGGCGATGCAACTGTGTCCGTGGTCGCCGGTACCCTTTCGGGCGTGGCCCTCTACCGGAAGTACCGTCCTGCGACGTTCGCCGAGGTCGTCGGTCAGGAGCACGTCACCGAGCCGATCAGCGTGGCGTTGGACAGCAACAGAATCAACCACGCCTACCTCTTCTCCGGGCCGCGCGGCTGCGGAAAGACCTCCTCGGCGCGCATCCTCGCCCGATCGCTGAACTGCGCCGAAGGTCCGACATCGACGCCCTGCGGCGTGTGCAACTCCTGCGTCGCCCTCGCGCCGGGCGGACCGGGCAACTTCGACGTCGTCGAGATGGACGCGGCCAGCCACGGTGGCGTCGACGATGCCCGTGATCTGCGAGACAAGGCCGTGTACGCCCCGGCCGAATCGCGCTACGTCATCTTCATCATCGACGAGGCACACATGGTGACCCCGGCAGGCTTCAACGCGCTGCTCAAGGTCGTCGAAGAACCACCCGAGCACCTGGTCTTCATCTTCGCGACCACCGAGCCCGAGAAGGTGCTCCCCACCATCCGCTCGCGTACCCACCACTACCCGTTCCGGCTGCTCGCGCCGTCGACGATGCGCGTTCTGCTGGAGAAGATCTGTGGCCAGGAACAGGTCCCGGTCGAGGATGCGGTCTACCCGTTGGTCATCCGCGCAGGCGGCGGTTCGCCCCGTGACTCGCTCAGCGTCATGGATCAGCTCCTGGCCGGAGCCGGGCCCGAGGGCGTCACGTACCCGCGGGCACTGTCACTCCTCGGCGTCACCGACGTCGCACTGATCGACGAGGCCGTCGACGCATTGGCCGCCGGCGACGGCGGCGCACTGTTCGGCACCGTCGACAAGGTGATGGACGCGGGCCACGACCCGCGTCGCTTCGCCATCGACCTCCTCGATCGCATGCGAGACCTGATCCTGATGAAGGCCGTGCCCGACGCCGGAGAACGCGGTCTGGTCGACGTGCCGGGCGACGTACTCGAGCGACTGCGTGACGAGGCCGATCTGTTGGGTTCGGCGACGCTGACTCGCTACGCCGAGATCGTGCACTCCGGACTCGGCGAGATGCGCGGTGCCACGGCCCCGCGTCTACTGCTCGAAGTGATGTGCGCCCGCATGCTGCTGCCCTCGGCCTCCGATGCGGAGTCCGCGGTGCTGCAACGACTCGAACGCGTCGAACGTCGCTTGGACGTCACCCTTCCGGCGGGGGAGCAAGCAGCCGTCGCGCAGGCAGCCGCGGATCCGACGCGACCGCAGCTGCAACCCACCGAGGAACCCGCACCCTCGGGTCCGGCACCGGTGAGCAAGTTCCAGCGACCGTCGCAGCGCCCGCCGGCCGCAGAGCCGGCAGCGCCCGCTCCCGTGGTGCCCGCACCGGCGCCAGCTCCCGTAGCGCCCGCACCCGCTGCCTCTATTCCGGCACCCGAACCGGCGCCCGCTCCAACACCCGAACCGGCGCCCGCTCCAACACCCGAACCGGCGCCCGCTCCAACACCCGAGCCGGCCCCGACACCCGAACCGGCCCCGGAACCCGAGCCGACTCCGACCCCGGAGCCTGAGCCGACTCCGGTCCCGGAACCCGAGCCCGTCCCGACACCCGAGCCGACCCCAGAACCTGAACCGGCACCCGAGCCGACTCCGGAACCTGTTTCTGCACAACAGGACTCGGTTCCCGCCGCCTCGGTGCCGCACGAGGATTTTCCGCCGGAGCCCGAGGACGATTACGGTCCCGAACCGGATCCCGTGTTCGAGTCGGAACCGGAACCCGTGGCGGCCCCTGCAGCCGCGTCGAGCGAGCCCGATGCAGCTGCGGTTCGCGCGGTGTGGTCCGAGGTGCGCACGAAGGTACGAGACCGCAGCCGGACCGTCGAGGTGATGCTCTCCGGTGCCTCGGTGCGCACCGTCGAGAACGGCACCATCACGCTCGGCCACGACTCGGCACCGTTGGCCAAGCGGCTGGAGGAACCCCGCAACGCCGACGTCATTCGCGACGCTCTGCGTGACGTCTTCGGTGTCGAATGGTCGGTGGTGTGTCTGGTCGGTGCCGCGGCACCACCGGAACAGTCATCAGCAAAAAAAGATGAACCGGCAGCGAAACCCGCGTCGCTGCCGAAGTTCTCGAGGCCGAGCCAGGCAGGGGCTCCCCGTCCCACGTCGGACGGGTTCGGATCAGCGGGCGACGGATCCTCGGCTGGCATCGGGGCGG
This sequence comes from Rhodococcus sp. 14-2483-1-2, assembly GCF_002259405.1. Classification (GTDB taxonomy): domain Bacteria; phylum Actinomycetota; class Actinomycetes; order Mycobacteriales; family Mycobacteriaceae; genus Rhodococcoides. The sequence goes on from NZ_NPFW01000013.1 coordinate 201,730, forward strand.
ACGACATTCCGATGCCGGAAGCGCCGGACTACCCCGACGAGCCCGAGCCGATAGGCCCACCGCCACCGGAGACCCCGGAGGACGAGGAAGAGCTGCTTAAGGCCGCGGCCGAGCCTGCCGATCCGACGGTGCGCCGCGACCCGGAAACCGTCGCGATGGAGCTGTTGGTCAGCGAGCTGGGAGCGGTACCGCTCAAAGAGATCTGATCGACGGGCGTGTCAGCCGACGGTGAGATCCTCGTTGTCGGCGAACACCAAGCGGCCACTGTCGAGTGCCACGGCCCAACGCCGTGCCACCGCCCAGTCCCGTGAGGTGGTGTCGGGTGTCTGAACACCGAAGTCCTCGACGATGGCTCCGGTTTCGTAGGCGTCCTGACCGGCCTCGTCGTCGGTGCCGGTGGAGTGAATGCGTACTTTGACGCGAGCGCCCACGGTCAGTTCGTCGTCGGTTTCCATGGAGGTCTTCTTCCGCGTTCGGTAGATCTGATCTATCGGGGTGTCCCGAGCCGACGTCGTTCAAACCTCAACAGTCGGATCGGTCATGGAGGACGCTCGTTTCGGTCCTTATATCGGATCCACCCGCGGCCCTACTGTGGCATGAGCTGAGGTCTGTCATGGCCTCGCACCGATGCGGCCGGCCGCGACGGCGACCGCGAGAAGATCGAGTATCTGGAAGGAACTGCGCGCTGTGACTACAGAGGCATTCATTTATGAAGCCATCAGGACTCCCCGAGGCAAGGGAAAGAACGGCTCCCTGCACTCGGTGAAGCCGATTTCCCTGGTGACCGGCCTGATCGACGAGCTTCGTCGACGTTTCCCCGACATGGACGAGAACCGGATCTCCGATCTCATCCTCGGAGTGGTCTCACCTGTCGGAGATCAGGGTGCCGATATCGCGCGCACGGCAGTGCTCGCAGCGAAGATGCCCGACACCGTCGGCGGATTCCAGCTCAACCGCTTCTGCGCGTCCGGTCTCGAAGCCGTCAACCTGGCTGCGCAGAAGGTGCGCTCGGGTTGGGACGAGCTCGTCGTCGCCGGTGGCGTCGAGTCGATGTCGCGCGTGCCGATGGGCAGTGACGGCGGCGCGTGGGCAATGGACCCCGTCACCAACTACGACACCTACTTCGCCCCGCAGGGCATCGGTGCCGATCTCATCGCGACGATCGAGGGGTTCAGCCGCGAAGACGTCGACGCCTATGCCGTGCAGTCCCAGGAGCGCGCCGCAGCGGCGTGGTCCGGTGGCTACTTCGCCAAGTCCGTCGTTCCGGTGACGGATCAGAACGGCCTCCTCATCCTCGATCAGGACGAGCACATGCGTCCGGGCAGCACCGTCGAATCGCTCGGCAAGCTGAACCCGGCCTTCACCGGCATCGCCGCCATGGGCGGGTTCGACGACGTCGCGCTGCAGAAGTACCACTGGGTCGAGAAGATCGATCACGTGCACACCGGCGGCAACAGCTCCGGCATCGTCGACGGCGCAGCACTCGTCCTCGTCGGCAGCGAGCAGGCCGGTAAGGACCTCAACATGGTGCCGAGGGCGCGCATCGTCGCGACGGCCACCAGTGGTGCCGATACGACCATCATGCTGACCGGGCCCACCCCGGCGTCGAAGAAGGTTCTCGCGACCGCGGGCCTGACCGTCGACGACATCGATCTCTTCGAGCTCAACGAGGCATTCGCTTCCGTCGTGCTGCGTTTCCAGAAGGATCTGAACATCCCGAACGAGAAGCTCAACGTCAACGGTGGTGCCATCGCCATGGGCCACCCGTTGGGAGCAACCGGAGCGATGATCACCGGCACCGTGCTCGACGAGCTCGAGCGCCGCGGCGGTCGATACGCGTTGATCACCCTGTGCATCGGCGGCGGCATGGGCGTCGCCACCATCATCGAGCGAGTCTGAGGTATTACGATGTCTGACAACATGATTCAGTGGGACCAGGACGCCGACGGTATCGTCGTTCTGACGATGGACGACCCCAACCAGGGCGCCAACACGATGAACCAGCTGTACAAGGATTCGATGGGAGCGACCGTCGACCGCCTCGAGGCCGAGGTCGACTCCATCACCGGCGTCGTGCTCACCTCCGCCAAGAAGACGTTCTTCGCAGGCGGCGATCTGCACACCCTCATCGCCGCTCAGCCCGAGGACGCCCAGCGGGTGTTCGACGAGGTCCAGGAAGTCAAGAGCCAGCTGCGTCGCATCGAGAAGCTCGGCAAGCCCGTCGTGTCCGCCATCAACGGCGCTGCACTCGGCGGCGGACTCGAGATCGCCCTCGCGACGCATCACCGCATCGCGGCCGACGTTCCCGGTGTCCAGATCGGTCTGCCCGAGGTCTCGCTGGGACTGCTGCCCGGTGGCGGTGGCGTTGCCCGCATCACGCGACTCCTCGGCATCCAGACCGGCTTCATGACCGTCCTCGCCCAGGGCACCCGGTTCCGTCCGGCAAAGGCTCTCGAAATCGGTCTCATTCACGAATTGGTCGGCAGCATCGACGAATTGGTGCCCACCGCCAAGGCCTGGATCAAGGCCAACCCCGAGGGTGGCGTCGCACCGTGGGACGTCAAGGGCTACAAGATCCCCGGCGGCACGCCGTCGAATCCGAAGCTCGCACAGATTCTGCCTGCATTCCCGTCCAACCTGCGCAAGCAGATCAAGGGCGCACCGATGCCGGCTCCGCGTGCGATTCTCGCCGCCGCCGTCGAAGGTGCGCAGGTCGATTTCGACAACGCGTGCACCATCGAGTCGCGTTACTTCACCGAGTTGGTCACCGGTCTGGTGTCCAAGAACATGATTCAGGCGTTCTTCTTCGACCTGCAGGCGATCAACGCAGGCAAGTCCCGTCCCGACGGCATCGAGAAGACCACCTTCACCAAGGTCGCGGTTCTCGGCGCAGGCATGATGGGCGCAGGCATCGCGTACGTGTGCGCCAAGGCCGGAATAGACGTGGTGCTCAAGGACGTTGCCCTCGAGTCGGCGCAGAAGGGCAAGGCCTACTCCGAGGCCATCGAGGCCAAGGCACTCTCGCGTGGCAAGACCACACAGGAGAAGTCCGACGCTCTGCTCGCGCGTATCCACCCGACGGCCGATGCCAAGGACGTCGAGGGCGCCGACCTCGTCATCGAGGCCGTGTTCGAGTCGGAAGAGTTGAAGCAGAAGGTCTTCCAGGAGATCGAGGACCTCGTCGATCCGACGGCGCTGCTCGGTTCCAACACCTCGACGCTGCCCATCACGAGCCTCGCTCAGGGCATCAAGCGTCAGGAAGACTTCATCGGAATCCACTTCTTCTCCCCTGTGGACAAGATGCCGCTGGTGGAGATCATTCGTGGCGAGAAGACGTCGGATGCGGCCTTGGCCAAGGCATTCGACCTGGTTCAGCTCATCAAGAAGACCCCGATCGTCGTCAACGACAGTCGCGGCTTCTTCACCTCGCGGGTCATCGGCACGTTCATCAACGAGGCCATCGCGATGCTGGGCGAGGGCGTCGAGCCGTCGACCATCGAGCAGGCAGGTCTGCAGGCCGGCTACCCGGCTGCGCCGCTGCAGCTCTCGGACGAGCTCACGCTCAACCTGATGCAGAAGATCCGCAAGGAGACCTACGACGCGCTCATCGCCGCGGGTCAGACTCCTCCCGAGGATCCGGCCGGTGCAGTCATCGACAAGATGGTCGACGAGTTCGAGCGTCCGTCGAAGGCCAAGGGTGCGGGCTTCTACGAGTACGAGGACGGCAAGCGCACCGGACTGTGGCCCGGACTGCGTGATGCGTTCAAGTCGGGTTCGGCGGACATCCCGTTCGAGGACCTCAAGGAACGCATGCTGTTCATCGAGGCCATCGAGACGCAGAAGTGCTTCGACGAGGGTGTGCTGAACACCACCGCCGACGCCAACATCGGCTCGATCTTCGGCATCGGCTTCCCAGCCTGGACCGGAGGCGTGCACCAGTACGTCGTCGGCTACCCGGGAGGTCAGGCCGGATTCGTCACTCGTGCAGACGAATTGGCGAAGAAGTACGGCGATCGCTTCCAGGTTCCCGCCTCACTGCGCTAGCACCACTGCCGAAGGCACCTACCCGCGGTGCGCGATCAACCTCTCGGCGCCGTCTGTGAATTGTTGCTTCATCAATTCGCAGGCGGCGTCGATGTCGTTTCGAACGAGTGCCTCGATGAGTTCCTCGTGGTTGCGCACTGCCGCGCGGCCCCATTCGCGGTCGGTGGCATAGAGGCGAGTGGGTGTGTAGCGGGTGGCATTGTTGAGAAACCACGCCAGTTTCGCGGATTCGGCGAGTCGGTTGAGGACTCGGTGAAACTCGAATTCGCAGTTCTCGACGTCCTCCGGCCTACCGTTCTCGACCGCGATCGACAGCGCAGCGGTGAGTTCGGCGAGCCGGTCGAGCTCGGTCTCGGTGATCTTCGGCGCGGCGCGGCGAACCAGCTCGACGGCGATGCGCCCCTGCAGCCAGAAGATGTCGACGATGTCGTTGGGAGTCAGCGGCGAGACCTTGTATCCGCGATGCGGGACGAGTTCGACGATGCCCTCACCCCGCAGCGTCAGCAGTGCCTCGCGTACCGGAGTGACGCTCACCCCGAGTTCGGCGGCGGTCTCGTCGAGTCGGATGAAGTCGCCCGGGCTCACTTCGCCGGACATGACGAGGTGCCGGACGTGGTTGGCCACCTCCTCCGACAGCTGCGGCCGTCGGCGCAGAACCGATGCTCGACGCTTGTCCACCATGGGGAAAGCCAATCACACCGTGGGCTTGGTACGAAGCACGACCTTCGCGACGGGTTCGACGACGCGGGCGGCAATCGGTCCGAGGATGGCCATCAACAGCACGTAGGCCGTCGCCAGAGCGGTCAGCTCGCCCTCGACGGCTCCGGCGGCCACAGCCAGCCCGGCGATGACGATGGAGAACTCACCGCGCGCCACCAGCGCGGCACCGGCACGCAGCCGTCCCGGACGACCGATTCCCTGACGGCCCGCCGCCCACCAGCCCGTCGCGATCTTCGTGGCGGCCGTGGTCACCGCGAGCACGACGGCCCAGCCCAGAACGGGTGGGATCGTCGCGGGATCGGTGGCGAGCCCGAACACCACGAAGAACATGGCTGCGAACAGGTCGCGTAGCGGTTCGAGGACGCGGGTGGCGTTGTCGGCCGTCGACCCGGAGATAGCGATGCCGAGCAGGAACGCGCCGACGGCGGCCGAGACCTGCAGTTCCGACGCGATGCCGGCCACCAGCAGGGCCGACCCGAGGACTTTGAGCAGCACGACCTCGCGGTCGGGACTGTCGACGATCGCGGAGACCAATCTGCCGTACCGGAGCGCGACGACGAGCACGAACGTGATGACCAGCAGTGAGATACCCAGGGCTTCGAGTCCGCCGAGGAAGCTCACTCCGCTCAGTACCGCGGTGAGAATGGGCAGGTAGACGGCCATCGCGAGGTCCTCGAACACCAGGATGGACAGCACGACGGGCGTTTCACGGTTGCCGAGCCGGCCCAGATCGGTGAGGACCTTGGCGATGATCCCCGAGGACGAGATGTAGGTGACACCGCCCATCACCAGGGCTCCGATTCCGCCCCAGCCGAGCAGCAGTGCGACGGCAGCACCAGGAGCGAAGTTCAGGACGATGTCGACCAGTCCGGCCATCCACGATCGGCGCAGTCCGGTGACGAGTTCGGTGGCGGTGTATTCGAGTCCGAGGAGAAGCAGCAGCAGGATGACGCCGATCTCGCTGGCTATTTCGCTGAACTCGTCGATGCCACCGAGGGTGACGATGCCGCCGTTGCCGAAGGCGAGGCCACCGAGCAGATAGAACGGGATGGGGGAGACGCCGATTCGACCGGCGAGCCGAGCGAGCAGACCGAGAACGAAGAACACTGCGCCCAGCTCGGTGAGGGCGAGCGCGCTCTCGGCCATCGCTCAGCCCCGACTGGTCTCAGGCATGGCCGAGCAACTTGGCCGCTGCGTCGAGTCCCTCTGCGGTGCCGACGGCGACCAGCAGGTCACCTGCGGCGAGCGTGAAATCGGGGGTGGGTGACGGTTGTACCTGACCGGCGCGCATGACAGCGACGATCGATACTCCGGTCTTGGTGCGCATCGCGGTGTCGCCGAGTGTGCGGCTGACGAACCGGGAATTGGCGCGAATGGGGAGTTGGCGGGTGTTGATTCCGGGGAGGTCGCGATGCTCTTCCCCGAGCTGAGCGATGAGTTGCGGCGACCCGAGCAGATTGCCCAGGGCCGCCGCTTCCTCATTGCTCAGCGTGATCGATGCCTGCGTGGCATCGGGGTCGTCCTTGCGCGAGACGATCAGCTCGTTCGCGCCGTCCTTGCGGGTGATGACGCCTATGCGGCGCCCGGAAGCGAGGGCGAAATCCTTCCGCACCCCGATCCCGGGCAGCAGGGTCACTTCGACGTTCATGGCCGAAATGCTAGCCCTGCAGGCAGCGCATTATCGCAGGATCGGGCGTGGAGCCCGACCCATCTCGATCAGGATGCGACGGCAGCCAGGAGGGCTTCGCGCTGGTTTGCACCGAGGCCACCGATACGGCGGGTATCGGCGATGGACAGCTGCTCGAGCAGCTGTGCGGCGCGCACGGAACCAACACCCGGCAGGGCCTTGATCAGGGCGGACACCTTGGTCTTCTTGACGATCTCGTCGTTCTCCGCCTTGGCGAGAACGTCAGCGACGCTGAGTTCGCCGGACTTGACGGATGCGAGCAGCTTCGACCGCGCAGTGCGTGCCTCGGCCGCCTTGGCCAGCGCCGCGGTGCGCTGTTCCGGTGTCAATACTGGTAAAGCCATGGCCTGTTCTCCTCGATTGTGGTGACCCGTCGCTCGTTGACAGGTCTCGACCCTCTTGCATCGTGCCTGGTGGCTCTTCCAATCTAACCGAACAACACGGGTGTCATTCACGGTCGAACCACCGAACCTTCCCAGCCAGGCTACGTCCTATCCGATTCGTGGTGTGCCCCGACCAGCACATCGGCCCTCCGAGGCCTGATGTATCGGGTCCGTTCGACGGCTCATGCCGGGTCCGCCGATGCCAGCAACCAACGGTCGCCCGAGCGTTCGAGTCCGATCAACATCCGGGAGGAATCGGTCCGCCCATCGGGCACCGCGAGATTGGACACCTCCTGATCGAGGAACACCGCAACGACGGCGTGTTCACCGTCGATCTCGACGATTCCGGCCGTGACTGCGTGACCGGTCGCTCGGCCCTGACCCTGGGTCAACAAGTCGGTCAGGCTCGTCGACACGTCCCGATAGTCGGTGGCGAAATCGTCGGTGGACGATGCGATCACACGGTCGAGATTCGTTGTCGGTGTGGCGTAGTCGTAGGTGGAGAGCTCCTCGGTGTACTGCCGTGCCGAGTCCAGCGCCTCGGTTCGGAGGCCGTCCATCGTCCGGCTGCCTTGATACAGGTAGCCGAGCACGGCGACGCCTGCGACGAGAGCGACGAACAGCACTAGTGCGATACCTCGGCGGATGGTCATTGCTGTACTCCTTCGAGCAGTTTCTTCCAGTAGTCGAGCGCCTCGAGTCCAGTGGGAATCAGCACCGGATCGTCGGCGATCGGTGGTCCGGTCACGTTGCCGGGACGGGTCGAATCGGTCAGGCCCAGGTCGTTGGGACGGGGTGCGTTCTGTGACCCGCGTTGGGCCAGGTTCTCGCCGGGCGGGCAGTACAGCGTCAGATTCGGATCGCGCGGAGATTCGTCGCCGACGGCGCGGCGGGGGGTGTCGTACCAGCAGACCGGGCCCTGGGTTGCGACCAGCGTGAAGTCTCCGCGGTCTCCGTGTACGACGGAGGTGAGTTTGCCGAGCGTGTCGGGCAGGGCGGTGAGCAGCGCCGACAGTGCGGGGGTTCGGTCGCCCAGAACTCCGGTCACCGACACCAGATTGGTGAGAAGGGCCCCTGCTGTTCCTCGGGTGTCGTCGAGAAGGTGCTGGGTTCTGGTGAGCATCGCGGGGGACCGGTCGAGCAGGTAGACCAGTGACGGTTCGTTTCCCACGAGTTGTCCGGTCACATCACGTGTCACAGCCGCGGTGGCCGGGAGCGAGTCCGATGCAGGCGCGAGTGCGTCGAGCATCGGGAGCCCGGTATCGAGAATGTTGGCCAACGCCGGTGCCTGCGCGTCGAGCATTCGGGTGAGGGTGTCGACGTCGTCGATCACTCGGCCCAGCGCAGGCCCGGTCCCGTCGAGGGCCGTCCCCATGGTCTGCGTGAGGGAACTCACCGTGGCGGGATCGATCGAGTCGACCAGTGTCGAGATGCTGGTGATGACCTCGTCGAGTCGGCGAGGCCGATCGGCGTCGTCGACGGTCAAGGTGTCCCCGTCGACGAGATACGGGCCCTCGGCGGTGGTGGGAACGATGTCGAGTGTCTGAATGCCGAGTGCGTTGCTGTCGGTCACCCGAGCCGGTGAGCCGACGGGAACGGAGGCGTCGGGATCCAACGAGACTGCGATGTCGGCGCCGAGCCCGTCGGCGGACAGCGCCACGTCGGTGACTCGACCGATCTCGATTCCGCGATAGGTGACGCCCGCGCCCACTCCCAGGTTCGCGGCATCGGTCGTCGTGGCGGTCACCGTGATCGAACCCTGCAGTGCCGAGGGGCCGAGCGCGTAGACGGTCCCTGCGACGAGTGCCACCACGGACGTGATGGCGAAGAGAATCAGCTGAACGGTGACGGGCCGCCTCATCTCGGGCCCCGCAACACCGGTGCCAACAGCTGCCCGAGTGCCGAGGGCACCTCGGCGATGCGCCCACCGGTGGTCAACTCGCCCACTGTCTCGGGCAGGTCGAGTGCGCCGTCGAAGGCGAGGTAGTCGCCCCGCACGGCTCCGCTGAAGCCTGCGATGAAGTTGTTCATCTCGTTCAGAGTCGGGGTTATCGAATCGTTCCATCCCTGAACCGAACTCAGTACGCGGGCGATGTCGTCGACACCGTCCTCTAGTTGCTTCCCGTTGTCCGACAGAATGTCTCGAGCCGTCGCGGCCAGCGAGGCGGTGTTGTCGAGCAGGGACGCCAGTCGGTCGCGTTGCTGGACGAGCAACTCGATCGTCGGCGCGGACACGGCGAGTCCGTCGTCGATGACGGTGCGATTGTCGGCCAGCGCGGCGGAAACGTCGCGTGCGGCCTGCAGTACGCGATCGAATTCGCCGCGCTGCGCGTCGGCTGCGGCGAGGATGGTGTCGGTGCTGCGCAGCAGCTCCCCGACCTGCGGTCCACGGCCGGAGAATGCCGTGTCGAGCTCGGTGACGATGGTGTCGAGCTGGCCGATTCCGCTGCCGTTCAGTACCAGACCGAGTGCGGCGAGCGATGATTCGAGTTCGGGCCCGATGTCGGTGTCGGTGATGACGGCACCGTCGGACAGCCGATCTCCCGACGGCGTCTGCGGTGGATCGAGTCGGATGTACGGATCCCCGAGCGCCGATGCCACCTCGATCGATGCGGTGACATCTGCCGGAACCGCTACGGCTCGGGACAGGCTCAGCCCGATCCGAGCCAGACCCCCGTCCGTAGACAGGTCGTGGACCCGGCCGACCAGTTGCTGCCCACTCCGCACCTCGGCGCCGAGCCGGATGCGGTCGGCTCGCGAGAACTCTGCGGTCACACGGTAATCGGACCCGTCCGCAGACCGGCCGAGTGGAAGTTCGCCCAGACCGACACCGCATCCGGTGAGTGTGCCGACGAGGACGGCCGACACCGCCAGGGCAGCGGGGCCTCTCATCGGCCCTGCGCCAACAGTTGAATGAGGCCCAGTGGATCGGATGCTCCGATGGGCACCGGTATCGGGTTGGTGAATCCGGCCCCGGTGCAGATGGGCAGAGCCAGGTCGCGGCACAGCGGAACCGTCGAGGCGAACTGGTCGAGATCGGTTGAGACGTTCAAACGGATGCGTCCTCGCTGGTCGTCGCCGATTGTTCTGCCGATGTTCTGCATCGCCAACGGCAAGACGTCCATCAGTTCGGCGAATTGTGCTTCGTGCGTGGCCAATCGACCGGTCAGGTCGGCGGCGTTGTCGAGTGCGGCGCGTAGGTCGTCGCCCCGGCCGGCGAGCAGACGGTCGAGTTCGTCGAACATGGACGTCAGTTGGGCGATCGGAGTGCCCACATCGAGGTCCTGAGTGCGGAACTCCTGCCCGAGACGATCGAGCGAGTCCACCACCGATTCCACTGCACCGTCCCGTCGGTCGACGGCGGTGATCAGCTGGTTCACGGTCTCGACGAGTGCGCCGATGTTCTCGCTGTTCCCGCCGATCACGGCGGTTGCCTGCGCGATGTTGCGGATGGCCTCGTTGACCGCCGGTCCTGTTCCGTCGGTGGATTCGGCGAGCTCGGCCGCTGCGGCCCCGAGGTCCGCTCCCTCGGGACCGACTGCAGTGGCGATCACGTCAACACTGTCGAGGAGCTGGTCGAAGTTGATGGGCGAGTGGCTGCGCTCGACCGGAATGACGCTGTCACCGAGCTCTTCTCCGCCCTGATACACCGGTCCGATCTCGACGAATCGGTCGCTGATGACCGACGGATTCATGACGTACGCCTCGGCGTCGGCCGCAATGGCGTCGTCCGAGGTGATGGACATGACGACGCGCACCGCATTGCCCCGGGGCGTGATGTCGGTGACGGTCCCCACCGGAACTCCGAGAATCCTGACCGGGCTTCCGGGGTGGACGCCGTTGATGTAGGCGAAATCTGCTGTGACGGTGGTCGAGTGCTCGGAACCGTGGAGAACGAACCAGCCGCCGACCAGAGCAGCCACCGCGATCAGCGCTGTCGGTCTCTTCTTCATCGGCATCCCGTCTGAATGCCAAGGGTGCACAGGAGATTGTCGGCGATGGGGCCGGCCGGGGCCGAGACGTCGACCCAATTTCCGTTGCCGGTGGCGTCGGTGACTGCGCGCAAGGCGGCGGGCAGGGTCGTCATGAGTGTGTCGATGTTCTGCCCGTTTCGGTCGAGGGTGTCGGTGACCCCGCGCAGGTTGCCGATCAGACGATCGAGCTCCTCGGAGTTGTCGTCGAGGAATGTCGACGCGGTGGCGGTGACGGTTCGGAGGTCGTTCACCAATTGGCTCAGTGCAGTCCGTCGATCGGCCAGGACCGACAGCACGAACTCGGCGTTGCTCACCAGAGACGACAGCGATGCACTCTCCGCGGCGAGCGACGTGGTCAGGGATCGGGATGCATCGAGCAATCCGGAGATCTGCTCGTCGTTCTCGGCCAACAGCGCCGATGCCGAACCGATGCCGGTGATGGCGTCACGGACCGTCGAACTGTTCTCCGGCAACGACTCTCTCAGGGTCCGAACCATCTCCTCGAGTCCGGGTACGTCCACCTCTGCGGCGGTGGTGTTCGCGGCGGCGGAGATCTGGTCGAGTGAGTACGGAACCGATGTTCGCTCGAGGGGGATGGTGTTGTCCGTTCCGAGGGAACCGCCGCCGTCGGGGACGACCTCGAGGTAGCGCTTTCCGAGGATGGTCCGCAGCTGGATCGACGCATGCGTTCGGTCGCCGAGCGTGTGGTCGCGGTCGAGCCGGAACGAGACCTGTACGTGCGTACCGACGATGTCGACGCTGTCGACCCGGCCCTCGGGTACTCCGGCGACGTAGACGGGATCGGACTCGGTGAGCCCGCCTGCATTCTCGAATTGTGCTGTGTAGGACCGAGTGCGGACCAGGTACCAGGCCTGCGGTATCGCCAGGGCGCACACCAGTGCCACGACGATCATCACGATCCCGCCCACACCGAGCTTGGTGGTCGTCATCGGCAGATCTCCGAGTGAGTCGTGCCGAAGATGTTCGCTTCGGAGCTGCCTGCCAGCAGCGTGAAGTTGCACGTGTAGAGGTTGAGCCAACCGCCGTAGTCGCCGATGCGATTGATGGACCGGGCGAGCTCGGGAAGCAACGTCATGGTTCGGTCGAACGGTTCTGTGTTGGCCGTCCATGCATCGGTCGTCGCAGTGCTGTCGGCTACGACGGCATCGAGCGGAGCGGCCGCATGCGTCAACAGTTCGGCCAACGAGCGCATCGAGTCCGATCCGTCCTCGAGTGCGGATACGAGCTGATCTCCGTGTCGGACCGCCACATCGCCGAGCTCGGCAAGCCCGTCGATCAGGCGCGTGATGTCGGCAGAACGCGAGTCGAGATCGCTCGTCACCGATCCGAGGTTCGCGATCAGTTCGTCGAGAATCTGCTCGTTGTCGGTCAGCCCGCGGGTCATCGACGCCACTCGCACCAACAGCGATTCGATCGCGGAGGACCGACCCGAGAAGGCGTCGACGATCGAGCGCGCCAACGAGTTGATCTGGTTCGGGTCGATCGCGTCGAACAGCGGCTCGAAGCCGTTGACCAACGCGGTCAGGTCGACGGGAGGAGAGGTTCGCGACAGCGGTATCACCTCGTCCGCCGCCAGGGTGCCGGACGGGTCGGCGGGGGTTTCGAGCGCCAGATACCGGGCACCGAGCATGTCGCCGTAGCGAATTGCGGCGGTGATGTTCCCGGGCAGGTGTACGTCGGACCGCACGGAGAACGACACCGCGGCGATGCTGGTGGGTCCGTCGGTGGTCGACCGAACGTCGGCGACCTTGCCGACCCGGACTCCTGCGAGGGTCACGTCGTTGCCGTCCCGCAGGCCCTCGACGCCGACGAACTCGGCGCTGTATCGGGTCGTGGCACCGCCGACCGGGACATCGAGCGTCTGGATGACGACCACGGCCGACAGAGCACCTGCGGCGACGAAGGCGGCAAGCGAGATCAGGGGTCGGATACTCATCGGACGGTCACCTCGGTGCCACGGAGCAGCGGAGCCAGCAGCAACGTGCTGGCGGGATTCAACGGGAGCGATGTGCCGGTTGCGGCGTCCTGTAGCTCGGCCAGCGCGCAGTTGGGACCGGCGAGACCGGGATACTGCGGGCAGTCGGCGGCGGTATAGGGGAGCGGTTCGGAGAAGTCGGGTACCGCGGTGACGTCGAACTTGCCCGAGGCGAAGATCCGCGCACCGGCCTCCCCGAACGGCCCCAACCGATCGAGCGTCGCCGTGAGGCCGTCGGAATCCTGCGCGAGCGCACCGAGTGCCGCGCCGCCGCTGTGAACGACAGTGATTGCTGCACTGCGGTTCTCGGCCACGACGGCCCGAGTGGACTCGACTGTCCCTGCCGCAGCGGTCAGTAGTGCCCGCACGCCGTCGGATCGATCGAGCAGCGTCTGCGACACCCTGGTCGCTGCAGCGACCGAGGCGAGTACGTCCGGTGTTGCGGCAGCGATGTTCTCGGTCAACTCGCGCAGCTGCGGCATACGGCTCAGGGCGGCCTCGATGCCGGGTTCGAGTCGGTCGGTGACCGAGGCGAGCCGGTCGATACTCTCGCCGATGCTCTGACCTCTGCCGCGTAGAGCCGTGCCGAGCGCGGTCAGAGCCAGCTGCGCCTGATCCGGTTCGAGGCCGTCGAGGAGGTCGGTCACCGTGCGGAACAGATCGCTCGCCTGGACTGCGTCGGCAGACGCGTCCGGTTGCAGCGCCATCCCGTCGGCCAGTGCCGAGGAGGACGATCGATCGACTGCAACGAGCTGAATGTAGATGTCTCCGAACAGAGTCCGCGGCACCACCCGAACACGCGCGGAGGCAGGCACCGTACCGATTCGGTCGGCGTCGATACGCATCGTCACTCGAGATCGATCGACACCCGGCTCGATGTCTACGACCTCACCCACACGAACGCCGAGGTACTGCACGCCGATCTCCCCGGTGAGCAATCCCGCTGTCGCGGGAAGCACGACCGATACTTCCGGTGCGGAGTCGAAGGTGCCCGAGCTGTAGGCAACCGATGCCACCGCCGCGACCACCGCGGTGCAGGACGCGACGATTCCGCGGAACACGAGCATGCTTCGGCCGGGTCCGAGACGACGGGGAGCCGGTTGGTTCGGGCCGGTCACGAGGCACCGAGCCCGGGCACCGTCGGCACGATTCCCCACAGCGCGAACGTCAGGAACACGTCGGTGATCCCGATCGCCAGAATCGAGGTACGCAGCGCGCGGCCGGCGGCGCGGCCGACCCCTTCCGGTCCGCCCGATGCGTGAAAACCGTACGAGCAGTGGACGAGCGCGACGATGATCGCGAACACGACCGCTTTGACGACCGAATACAGCAGATCGCTCGGGGCCAACGCGAGGTGGAAGTAGTAGTCGTACGTGCCGGCCGAGCTGCCGCCGAACGTGACGACGACCAACCGAGTGGCGACGTAGGCGGCGATGAGGCCGACCATGTAGATCGGCACGATGCACACCACTGCCGCGATCAGCCTGGTGGTGGCCAGGAACGGAATGGGCCGCACCGCCATCGAATCGAGTGCGTCGATCTCCTCGGAGATCCGCATGGCACCGAGTTGGGCGGTGAATCCGGTCCCGACCTTGGCCGCCAGGGCGATACTGGCGATGACCGGTGCAAGCTCCCGGGTGTTCGCCAGTGCCGAGAGCAGCCCGGACAGGGAGGTCAAACCGATCAGGTCGAGACCGCGGTAGGTTTCGACACCGACCATCATCGCTGCGACGGCCGACATCGCGAACACGATGCCGATGGTGCCGCCGCCGGCGAGCAGCGACGCGTATCCGAAGCTCACCTCGCCGATGTGGTGCAAAACGTGTTTCGAGTACCGGCGCATCGTGTACGGGATGGCCGCGATGGTCTCGAACCAGAAGGTGACGTGCCGGCCGACGTCCACCATGGCCGAGGTTGCAGCCCGGGTTCTGCGCTGGAGTCGAACGCGGGTGTCGAAGACCATCAGTACGTACCGACCGCGGGAACGACGACTGCATAGAGTTGTGACAGAACGGTATTGACGACGAAGACCATGACGAATGCCAGTACGACGGCCTCGTTCACCGCGTCGGCGACGCCACTCGGTCCGCCTTCGGCGTGCAGACCCCGGTACGACGCGATGAGCGTGGACGTCACCGCGAAACAGGCCGATTTGATCATGGCCATGACAAAATCGGAGACGCGGCCGTATTCGGTGAAGGTGGCCAGAAACGCGCCTGCGGACTGATCGGCGACGAGTACCTGGTAGAACAGGCACGCCGACACACCGACGAGGGTGACCATGGCGCAGATGACAACGGCGACGACAACTGAGGCGACGAGCCGGGGAACCACCAGTCGGGCGACGACGTCGACGCCCATCACTTCCATGGCGGCGATCTCCTCGCGGATCGTCCTCGATCCGAGATCGGCACAGATCGCCGATCCGGCAACGCCGGCGAGCATCAGTGCGCACACCAACGCCGCAGCCTGACCGACCACCACGAACGCCACGACTGCGCCGGAATATGCTCCGGCACCGAGCCTTCCCGCCAACGACCCGACCGACACCGCGATCAGTACGCCGATGGGGAGCATCAACAGCAGAGCGGGAACCGTGCACACACGCGCGACGAACAGAGCCTGGTTGACGGTCTCGGCGACCGGTAGCCGGCCTCGAACGATGTCGGTCACGGCGCGCGCGCAGGCGGTCGTCGAGAACGCCGACAGGCCACCGATCTGATCGACGAGATCGCGAACCGGACCTCGCGCGACCGGTGGCTCGAATCTCATCGGTCAGGCCGGCGTCGGCGAATAGGTTTTTCTGAGCGAGACCTTCAGAACCTTGCCGCTGGCGTTGCGGGGCAAAGCATCGACGATCACCAGATCCTTGGGGTGCTTGAACCGGGCCAGGTGATCACCGAGCCACACGGTCAACTCCTCGAGCGTGAGATCGGGCGTGTTCTGGGAATCGTGAAGTGCGACAACGGCGACGGGTACCTCGCCCCACTTGTCGTCGAGGCGCCCGATCACGGCTGCCTCGAGAATTCTCGGGTGCGAGAACAGCACGTTCTCGACCTCCGCGCAGTAGATGTTTTCGCCGCCCGAGATGATCATGTCCTTCTTCCGGTCGACGACGAAGACGAAGCCTTCCTCGTCCTGCCTCACCAGATCGCCGGAGTGGAACCAGCCGCCGTGGAAGGCATCGGCCGTGGCATCGGGGTTCTCCCAGTAGCCGCGCATCAATGTCGGCCCCCGGTAGACGATTTCGCCGATCTCACCCTGAGCTACATCGTTCATCTCGTCGTCCACCACTCGGGCCGCGATGGTCGGGATCACGCGTCCGACGGATCCGATCTTGCGCAGTGCATCCGAGCCGTCGAGGACACAGGTGATGGGCGACATCTCGGTCTGGCCGAACACGGCGACGTTCAGCGCATCGGGGAACGTTGCCGACATGGCCTTCAGTACGGTGTCCGACGCAGGTGCCGCACCCCAGGAAATCACCCGGAGCGCAAGCTTTCTGGGGCTGCGAGACTGCTCGGCGCACATGGCCTGCCATTGCACCGGTACGAGAAACAGGTTGGTGACGCGTTCTGCGGCCAGGACATCGAGCAGGGTGCCGGGGTCGAAAGCGCCCACCGGGTAGATCACGGTGGTGATGCCGAGCAGCAGGCTCGGGGCGAGGCTTCCCAGTGCCGCGATGTGGAACATCGGGGAGGCGCAGAATCCGACCTCGTCGGTCTCGCTCATCTGCAGTGCGCGAATGCAGGTGAACGCCTGGGCCTGCATGTTCGCGTGGGTGAGAACGGCACCCTTGGGTCGTCCGGTGGTGCCCGAGGTGTAAATGATCAGTGCGGACGCGTCGTCGGGCACGTCGACTGCCGCTGCGGGTTCGCTTTCGGCGAGCAGGCGCTCGTAGGATTCGCCGACGGTGATGACAACCGGTGGTGAATCAGCCTGTTTGACAACCGCGTCGACGAGTGGTGTGAGAGTTTCGTCGGTGATCACGATGGTGGATCCGCTGTTCAGGGCGAGAAACGCGACTTCGGGTGGAGTCATTCGGAAATTGACCGGGACGGCCAGAGCGCCCAGTGCGTTGATGGCCAGAACCGCTTCGAGGTACTCGGGTCGATTGAGCATCACGATCAGTACTCGGTCGCCGAAGCCGACCCCGCGTTCCTTCAGCGCCCCCGCGAACCTCGACACTCGATCGTCCAGTTCGCGCCAGGTGATCGATCGCCCCTGAAACCGCAGGGCCACGTTCGTCGGCTGCATCGTTGCGTGCCGTCGAACATGGTTGTTCCAGTTGCTTCGGTTGGAAAGCTGGGGTTCGTCGGTGTGAATCGTGCGTGCAGTCGAGTCCGTGTGAGCGGCCATCGCCGGTTCCTCTCTGAGCCGTGAGGCGGGGGTTCGAGTGTGGTGCAGCTTACCTGGGGAGCGGTGGTTTGTCTGTGGTTAGTGGAGTGCATTTCTGCAGGTCATTCGGTCAGTAAGTTCATCGAGATTCGCGTCGGGAACGAGGCTGTCGGTGGTTCAGCACGGCGTCGAGTCCCTGGACGAATTCCGGTGCCGTCAGCAGTTCGACCTGCCCGGCGGTCTCCCTCTCGAGTGCGTCGTCGAGCAGTGCCAGCGTCGACGCCGTCAGAGCCCGCTTGGTCAACTCCAGTGCGCGACGCGGACCGCGGGAGAGCGTGCGTGCGATCGTGCGAACATGCTCGTCGAGGTCCTGGGGAGCAACTGCCGCGGTGATGAGCCCGCAACGGGCGGCATCCGCCGCGCTCATCGGCTCACCGAGCAGCGCCATCGCGCCTGCGCGTGCGCGTCCGATCGCGGCCGGGACCAACAGGGTGCTACCACCGTCGGGCATCAGGCCGAGCGACGTGAACGGCAAGAGGAATTGGGCGTCCTCGGCCGCGTAGACGAGATCCGCGGCCAGCGCGATCGACACCCCGATCCCCGCTGCGATGCCGTTGACCTGTGCTATCACCGGCATCGGCACGTCGAGCACCGCACGTACCAGGGCCGCGGCTACCCGCATCGTCTCCTCGGCGTCGGCCTGTGCGTCGGAAGACGGCTCGGCAGCAGCCATTTCGACGATGTCGGCACCGGTGCTGAAGGCGGAACCGGTGCCCGTCACGATCACCACTCGCACCGTAGGGTCGGACGCGGCCGTGGTCAGTGCGTCGATCAGGGCCTCGGCGGTGGGGCCGTCGAGAGCGTTCATCCGGTGGGGCCGGTCGATGCGCAGCGAGAGGATTCCAGCGGCCGACGTGCAGTGCAGGCCGTTCGTCACGATGAACTCCTGTCGGCCGTCGGTGTTACCCAGTTGCGAATTGCGGCTAACTTAGCGCATCAAATCGACTGATTGTCAGTGTTTCAGAGAAATCCGTCGAACGGATCGTTCGTGTTCGAGCTACCGCTACGATGGGGAACGAACGTCGGGTTCGGTCCCGTCGGTACGAGGACAGGTCATGACTGACACAGGTGCAGCGACGCAACGCCGTCGACCACGAAATCGCAAAGCGCAGATTCTGACAGCGGCGGCAGAGGCGTTCAGTGAACGCGGCTACCACCCTGTCGGCATCGAGGAGATAGCGGCCACGGTCGGGATCTCGGGTCCCGCGCTGTACCGGCATTTTCCGACCAAGTACGCACTGTTCGCCAGTGCAGTCCTGCGATTGGCCGATTCGTTGCTCGCGGCAACCGATCCCGCGGTCATCACTCGAGAGGATCCGGAGGACCGGCTCGACGCGGTCATCGGTGCCGTCATCCGAACCACCATCGACAACCGTCGAACCGGTGGACTGTATCGGTGGGAAGGGCGCTACTTGGTGGGGGACGATCGGCGCGCCCTGCGCCGGTCGATGGCAACGCTGCACGAGCGCGTGACGAATCCGCTGCGACAGCTTCGCCCCGATCTGTCCGAGGCCGACGCAGCCATGCTGGCCACCGCGTCCATCAGTGCGGTCGCCAGCATCACCGCGCATCGATCGGCGTTGTCGGCCAAACAGATCGAGGAGTCGATGCTTGCTGCCGCACGGTCGATACTGCGGACCGATCTTCCGCAGCAGGGCAGTGAATCTCCTCACCGCGAATCCGTGCTGGAGCATGCGTCGAAACGCGAAGAGCTGCTGCACCATTCGATTCGACTGTTCTATCTGCACGGTTACCACGAGGTGGGCCTGGACGACATCGGCGCAGCAGCGTCGATCACCGCCTCCAGTGTCTACCGCTACTTCCCCAGCAAGGCCGAGCTGCTCGAGGCTGCGTTGCACCGTGCCAACGTCCAGCTCACCGACACCCTCGCCGGTGCGCTCGAGCACTCGGATTCCCCGGTCGACGCGGTGCGGACCTTCGCCAGGCTGTACACCGAATTGACCTTCCGGCAGGGCGAACTGGTGGCCGTGTACTTCGCCGAGATCGGAAACATTCCGGCCGATCGGCGGACCGCACTGCGCCGGATCCAGCGCCACAACATCGACGGCTGGGCGCAGTTACTGCGTGAGGCACGGCCGAACACGAGCGTGGTGGTCTCAAAATTTCTGATCCACGCCGCTCTCGGGTTGGTCTTCGATGTCGGTCGCACGGTGCGGTTCGAGCGCTCCGACCGAACCATGGCCAGGGTGCAACAGACGATGACAGCGGTACTTCTGGGATGAATCCACTCGATGTGAAACGGAGAACAGCTATGACCGATCGTGAAACGATTACGCGTACAGACGAATTGGTGGCACGGACCTCGGGTGTCTCGGCAGCGGAACTCGACGAACTCTGGTCGCAGCTCGCCCCCGTACGCGCCGAGGACATCCTCGGAAGCTGGACCGGTGCCGCCTTCCAGACCGGCCACGGACTGTGCCGGGCACTGCCCGCCAGCAAGTGGCACGGAAAGAACTTCATCTCCGTCACCGAGGCGCAACCGTTGATCTGCCGCGCCGACGACGGCTCGCTGTTCTCCAACGTCGAGATGGGGTCGGGGGAGGCATCGCTGTGGAACATCGAGTTCCGGGGCGAGGTGACCGCCACGATGGTGTACGACGGCAAAGCCGTCTTCGATCACTTCAAGCAGATCGACGACGGCAGGCTGATGGGCATCATGAACGGCAAACCGGAGCTCGTGCTCTCTCGCGGCGAGCACTTCTACTTCGTGTTGGAGCGCGACCGATGATCGCCGCGCGGGCACTGCTCTCGCGTGATCCAGCCGAGTCCTTCACCGTCGAGAACATCGACATCGACGAACCCCGCGACAACGAGATCCTGGTCCGGATGAAGGCGACTGGGATCTGTCACACCGATCTCGTTGCGCGACGGGCAGGTTCGGCCGAGAGGCCGGCTCTGCTCGGGCACGAGGGCGCAGGTGTGGTCGAGTCGGTGGGCCGGTCCGTCCGCGGGATCGATCCGGGCGACCATGTGGTGCTGACGTTCCGGCACTGCGGTGTGTGCGGCAATTGTCGGCAGGGACGGCCGGCCTACTGCGTGGACGGCCACGCTCTGAACCAGTTCGGTGCACGCGCGGACGGCACGTCCCGCGTTGTCACGAGTACCGGTGCTCCGGTGCTGGACGGATTCTTCGGGCAGTCGAGCTTCTCCGAGTTCGCGCTGACCCGCCAGGACAACACCGTCGTCGTCGATCGGGATATCGACCTCGCTGTTGCCGCTCCGCTGGGGTACAGCGTGCAGACCGGTGCCGGGGCGGTGCTGAACGTCCTGAAGCCTCGGTCGGGGGACACCGTGGTGGTGCACGGAGCAGGTGGGGTGGGGATGGCGGCCGTGCTCGCGGCGATCACCACCGGTGCCCGCGTGATCGCGGTGGAGAGATCCAGCGCCAGAAGAGAATTGGCGTCGAGTCTCGGTGCACACGTGGTGATCGATCCGGCGTCGGAGGATGCGCG
Source organism: Rhodococcus sp. 14-2483-1-2 (assembly GCF_002259405.1). Classification (GTDB taxonomy): domain Bacteria; phylum Actinomycetota; class Actinomycetes; order Mycobacteriales; family Mycobacteriaceae; genus Rhodococcoides. The sequence goes on from NZ_NPFW01000013.1 coordinate 222,405, forward strand.
CGCCGAGTTGTCGGACGCGACCGACGGAGGCGCAACGCACGCACTCGACACCACCGGCAACGCAGAGGTGATCGGTGACGCGATGGCCGCTCTCGGCAAGGGCGGCACGCTGGCGATCGTGGCTCTCGGCCGCGGTGTGTTGCAGCTGGATCTGCTGGATACGGTGTTGAGCGGCAGGGGGATTCGCGGATGCCTCGAGGGGGACGCCGTCCCGCAGCAGTTCATCCCGGCACTCGCCGAGATGTACTCCGCGGGGGCGCTCCCCGTCGATCGGCTGATCACCCGCTATCCGTACGACCGGATCGACTCCGCTCTCGGCGACCACCGCCGCGGAGACACCGTCAAGCCGGTGCTGGAGTGGCCCTGACCGGTGCTGCCGAATCGGCGGTGTACGGGCAGGTGGTAGCTCCCAGATCCCGAGGGCGGTAGCCGACGGGGTAGCCGGGGTAGGTCTTGTTCGACGCGTCGGCGGTGGCCCGCGAGTGCGTCCGCTTGGGTAGGAACCGCTCCACGCGGGCCCTGGCGCGAAGACCCCGCACGGCGGCCCGCTCGACCGTCGCCGAGCCCGACGGGAAGCCGAAGGCACCGGCCATCCGGTCGTCCAGCAGCGCGAAGACTGCCTGCTTCACTGCAGGGGTCAGCGCAGCGGGGTACCAGGAGCAGTACAGATCGAGGGTGTACGTGCCGATCCGTCGATTGTCCTCGGTGAAGCGGAACGTGCGCTCCTCGTAGTCGAGCTTGAACTGCGCGAGCTCGGTGTACGACTCGGGGATGTTCTTGATGCCCATTCGTTTTCCCACTTCGCAGTAGAAGTGGAACGTGGCGAGTCGTTCCTTGGGGTGCAGGCGACGCCATCCGTAGGTGTCGATCCACTCGATCGGCTCGTAGATGAACGTCGTCAACACGTAGAGCATGTCGTCGTTCGAGATGTCGTACTTTCCGTGCATTCGGTTGACCATCCGAAGCGACTCGCGCCCCCGCTCGGAGTCGTATCCGTGCTCGAGCAGTTCGGCCATCAACAGCGAGGTGTCGTCGTAGCGCTTCTGCGGTCGTTTCTCGAATTCGCCGGTCTCGGCCAACAGCGCCGAGATGGTCGGCACGCAGTAGGTACGGAACAACGCGAATTCGAGTGCACGCTGGTAGTCCCACGGGAACTCGTAGCCGGCGGTGATGCGATGGATCGTGTGGCAGTCCCGCACCGGGTCGAGTTCCTCGATACGCCGGAGCCAGCCGAAGCGCCCCTTCTTCGGCGTGATGTCCATGGTCAGCTCCGTCCGTGCCGAAGCTTGAGCACCAGCGTCGAGATCTTCATGTCCCGTGCCTTCCGCTTCATCGTCAGCAGGTTGAGCGGAGATGCGAAGCTCTGCACCGCAAGCGATTTGACGGTGCTGAACTCTCGCAGGCCGTCGGCGCCGTGGATGCGGCCGAATCCCGAGTCGCCGGTGCCGCCGAAGGGCAGTGCCGGGATGCCGGCGAAGCCGAGGACCGAATTGACCGTGACCACACCGCAATCGAGCTTCTCGGCGGCGCGTCGACCCACCGCGGTGTCCTTGGTGAACACCGACGCACCGAGTCCGTAGGCGGAGGCGTTGGCCCGCTCGATGCCCTCCTCGAGATCGCGAACCTTGTTCACCACCACCGTCGGACCGAAGGTCTCCTCGGTGATCGCCGTGGAATCCTCCGGCACGTCGGTGAGGATGACGGGGTCGATGTAGGGGCCGTGGAGCGAGTCGAGTCCGCCGAGCACGGCCTTGCCGCCCTTGGCCAACGCGTCCTCGATCTGGCCGCGCACGATGTCGCTCTGCTTGGCCATCGTCATCGGGCCGTACGACGAGGTTCCCACGCCGCCGGGCTTCAATGCCTTCACCGCGGCGGTGAACTCGGTGACGAACCGGTCGTACGCAGGCTCGGCGACGTAGATGCGTTCCACACCGGCGCACGTCTGCCCGGCGTTGCCCATCGCGCCGAACGTTGCGAACTCCACTGCGGCAGCGATGTCGGCGTCGGCATCGACGAGCATGGCGTCCTTGCCGCCACACTCGGCGACCAGGGGAGTCAACGTCTTCGCGCACGCGGCCATGACCTTCTTGGCCGTGGCGGTCGAACCGGTGAAGGCAATCTTGTCGACGGTGGATTCGCACAGCGCCGAGCCGGTGGAGCCGTCGCCGGTCACCGTCTGGAACACCGGGTGCGGGGCGGCGAGCGACGCCCATTTCTCGGCCAACCACACACCGACCCCCGGCGTGAGTTCGCTGGGCTTGAAGACCACGGTGTTTCCGGCGGCCAGTGCGTAGGCGATGGAGCCCATCGGGGTGTACAGCGGGTAGTTCCAGGGACCGATCACCCCGACGACGCCGAACGGGCGGTAGCCGACGTACGCCTTCTGATTCACCGAGATGAGCCCGGAGCCGACCTTGCGCTGCCGGAGGATCTTCTCGGCATTGCGGGCCGCCCAATCGATGTGTTCGACGCCCATCATCACTTCGAGTATCGAGTCCTCGTCGGGCTTGCCGGTTTCGGCGGCGATGACGGCAGCGAGACTCGCGGCGTCCCTGGCGATGGCGGACTTGAATTCGAGCAGCCACCGTTTGCGTCCGACGAAGCCCTGCACATCCCACCAACGCGCGGCCGACCGGGCGCGAGCGACGGCGGCGTCGACCTCTGCAGGGCCCGCGATCGGGTACGCGGCGAGTGCGACACCTGTTCTGGGGTCGAGGCTTTCGAAGGTGCTCTCGTTCGTTCGTTCGATCTGGTCCGTCACGGGCTCTATCCTCCAGCAGATCGCATCACATATATTTGATGTGATTCAATGTTGTCCAGGACACACTATGCGTCGCTTCCGGTTGCTACAACCCCCCGTTGCCCCGATGTGCAGGAGCCGATCCATGAGTATCGATCTCACCCAGGAACAGACTGCGTTCGCGCAGGCCGTCGCGTCATTCTGTGCCAAAGAGGCGGGCACCAGGTCCCAACGGGATGCCCTCACCGAACACGGCAAGCACACCCACAACCAAGCGCTCTACGACAAGATGGCCGACCTGGGCTGGTTGGGAGCGATCATCTCGGAGGACCACGGTGGGGCAGGCGGCAGCACCGTCGACCTGTGCATCCTCCTCGAAGAATCAGCCAAGGCCATGGCACCCATCGGCGGTATCGGACCCACCTTGATCACCGGCGCGGCGTACGAGAAGTTCGGCACGCCCGCGCAGAAGGACACTGTTCTCGGCGGCATCGTCGCCGGGCGCAGCTATTCGATCTCGATGTCCGAGCCCGAGGCCGGCTCGGATGTGGGAAATCTGACCTGCCGTGCCGAGAAGACCGACTCCGGTTGGCTGATCAACGGCCAGAAGACCTGGTGCTCGAATGCGCATTTCGCCGATCGGATCTTGCTCGTCGCACGTACGGGCAGAGAAGGTGGCAAGCACGAGGGTCTGACGATGTTCGACGTCCCGGCCGATATCGAGGGCCTGAACATCGTCGGCATCGACACGATGGGTGGAAAGGAAGTCAACGACCTGTACTTCACCGACTGCGTGCTTCCCGAGGACGCGGTGGTCGGGGTGGAAGGGCAAGGATGGTCGCAGCTGATGACCGGTCTGAACATCGAGCGCCTCATTCTCGCGGCGATGATGCTCGGTACCGCGCAACGAGCGTTCGACGACACACTCGACTTCATCACCCAGCGAAAGCAATTCGGCAGGCCCGTCGGGACGTTCCAAGCACTGCGGCATCGAATTGCCGATCTGGCCACCGAGATCGAGTGCGGACGGCTGCTGGTCTACCACGTGGCTCGGTTGGTCGACGAGAACCCGACGAAGCTGTTCCCCCGCGAGGCCTCGATGGCCAAGCTCAAGCTCACCGAGACCGCGAAGAAGGTGGCACTCGAAGGCATGCAGATGATGGGCGGTTACGGTTACGCCACCGAGTTCGACATGGAGAAGCACGTCCGGACGACTCTCGTGTCCTCGATCTACGGCGGTACCAACGAGATTCAGCGTGACATCATCGGCAAGACGTACGGACTCTAGGTCATCGTGTTGCGTCGTCGCCCGCAGCTCTCGGAGGATGTCGCCGCAAGTATTCGCCAGCAGATCGTCACGGGTGCGCTCGAGCCGGGTGCATTCGTGCGAATCGACGAAACGGCCACCGAGCTGGGTGTGAGCGCGACACCGGTGCGTGAAGCGCTGGTGTCTCTCCGCGGTGAAGGACTGGTGGAGCTGGTACCGCGGCGTGGCTACCGCGTCAGCGAACTGACGCAGCAGGACATCGACGACATCTTCTGGTTGCAGGGCACGATTGCGGGCACACTTGCCCGCCGCGCGGCCCACGTCATCACCGACGAACAGATCGACGCAGTGCGCGCGCTGAACGACCGGCTACGTGATGCGGTGTTCCGACGCGACCTCGACGGCATCGAATCCTGTGAGTTCGAATTCCACAGGTACATCAACAAAGTCGCCGGTGGAGCCAAGCTGGCATGGTTTCTGTTGGGTGCCGTCAGATACACGCCGGCCCGAATGTACGCGTCGAACCGGCAGTGGTGCGAGCATGCGCTCAGCAGCCACGAGGAACTGATCGAGGCATTTCGTCGACGGGACGCCGACGGTGTCGCAGACCTGATGTGCACGCAGTTCCTCGTCGGTGCGACATTGGTTCACGGGCTTCACGGGTGATGTGGTTTCACCGGTGAGGTGGCCAACAACAGTTCGGTGCACCGGTCGACAACGGCGTCCTCGCTCAGTTCCAGTTCTCCGCCGAGCCACGCGGTGAGGACCTGAGCGAATCCGCCGACGACGAAATGGGTTGTCAGGTCGAGATCGTGGTCCCTTGTCGTGCCGTAGAACTCGGTGGCCTGAGTGGCCAGCAGATGGGCGAACATCTTCGTCGACTCGGCTCGTTTGGCCACCAGGATGTCGCCGACCGACGTGGCGGAGAAGAGGAGGAACCCGCGGCGTGGGTCTTCGGCGACAGCGCGCACGATCGCACGGATCCCGGCGTGTACCCGTTCGCGGTCGTCCTTCGGTGCTGCGGCGACCGCGTCGAGCGCGATGGCCGCGACATCGTCGACGACGTGGTCGTACACCGCCACCATCAGCGCGTCCCGGTCTGCGAAGCTCTCGTAGAAGTAGCGGCTGACGACGCCGGCCCGGCGGCATACCCCGCGAACGGTCAAGTCGGGCTTCGCTGTTCCGAGCAGATCGAGGCCGGTCTCGATGAGGATGCGCCGACGCTCGGCGACTCGCGCCGAACCGTCGACGCCGCCGTAGGTGCGGGGTGAATCGGGCATGGATACATCTTGACATCCCCTGGCATCCACGCCTAGCTTGATCTGAACACAGGCGTACTCAGATTGCTGACAGTGAAGGAATCGATTGCAACATGACTGTCGACACCGACTTTCTGCGCAAGTCCATGACCGGGTTCGGCCTGCTCGCCGGGTCGGCGAACGTCATCATGCAACTCGGGCACCCCGCCGTCGGGTACGGAGTGTTCGAGAGCCGCGTGGAATCCGGACAGATCAACCGGCACCCGATCAAGCGCACCCGAACCACGTTGTCCTACCTCGCCGTCGCGGGTATGGGAGACGACAAGACCAAGGCCGCATACCGCAAGGCGACCAACAGATCCCATGCGGCCGTGCGGTCGACGGCCGACAGTCCGGTGAAGTACAACGCCTTCGATCCCAACCTGCAGCTGTGGGTGGCGGCGTGCCTCTACCGCGGTTTCGAGGATGTGTACGTTGCGCTGTACGGGCCACCCGATCCGGCCGTTGCAGACGAGATGTATCAGGCGTGCCACGTACTCGGCTCGACACTGCAGATGCCGCCCGAGATGTGGCCCGCAGATCGAGCGGCGTTCGAGAAGTACTGGGAAGCAGCGCTGAACGACATTCACATCGACCCGACGATCAGGCGTTACCTGTACGGCATCGCCTCGGCCACGTTCGCCAGACCCGCAGCACTGCATCCGCTGATCGGGCCGTTCTTTCGCTTCGTGACCACCGGATTCCTACCCCAGCGATTCCGGGACGAGATGGAATTGCCCTGGGACCCGGTCAAGCAGAGACGGTTTGCGCTACTGCTGCGCAGCGCGTCCCTGCTCAACCGGATGTTGCCGCCTGTCGTGCGAGCACTGCCGTTCAACATCCTGCTGCGCGATGTCGAGCGTCGGATGCGTTCGGGGCGGGCGCTGGTCTAGTTCGAGCCTCAGCTCAGATGATGCGGCTGCGGGTGCGACTTGTGACCCTCGTCCGAGCCCTCGTTGTCCTGATGGCCGTTCGCTGTTCCCTGTACACCCGTCCCGGCCGGAACCATGGAAATGATCACCGACTTCGAGGTGGGGCAGTTGCTCTGCAGCGCAGTCGAATCCAGCGGAATCAACGGATTGGTCTCGGGGTAGTACGCAGCAGCCGACCCGCGCGGGGTGTCGTACTCGACGATGCGGAACGACGGTGCGCACCGTTCCACGTCGTCGTCGTCCCACTTGGTGACGAGATCGACCATGTCGCCGTCGCGGAAACCGAGCGTCGAGATGTCTTCTCGGTGCACGAAGATGACGCGTCGGCCGTTCTCGATGCCGCGGTACCGATCGCTGAGGCCGTAGATGGTCGTGTTGAACTGATCGTGGCTGCGCAGGGTCTGCAGAATCAGATGGCCCGGTGGAACCTGCAGCACGTCGATCGGTGACACCGCGAATTCACCACGGCCGCTCTTGGTTTCGAACGTCCGACTGTCGCGCGGGGGGTGCGGAAGAACGAAGCCACCGGGGCGTCGAACATTGACCTCGTAGCCCTCGCAACCGGCGACGACACGGGAGATGTGCTTGCGGATGTTGCGGTAGTCGTCGCGGAAACCCTTCCAGTCGAGACCGTATCGGTCACCGAGGGTCGCCTCGGCGATACCGCTGACGATGGCGACCTCGGAACGAAGGAATTCGCTCGCGGGCTTCAGCGGTCCGCGTGAGGAGTGCACCGAGCAGGTGGAGTCCTCGACCGAGATCCACTGCTCGCCACTGGCTTGCACGTCCTTCTCGGTGCGGCCCAGGGTCGGCAGAATCAGTGCGGTCTCGCCGCAGACCAGGTGCGAACGGTTGATCTTGGTGGAGATCTGCACCGTCATCCGCATCTTGCGCAGCGCCTCGAAGGTGACGTCACTGTCCGGAGTTGCCTGGACGAAGTTTCCGCCGAGTCCGAGGAAGAAGTGCGCCTTGCCGTCGCGCATGGCCCGGATGGAATCGACGGTGTCCAAGCCGTGCTCGCGCGGCGGCTCGAAGTCGAACTCCGCGGCCATCGCGTCGAGGAACTTCACCGGAGGGCGCTCCCAGATTCCCATCGTGCGGTCGCCCTGGACGTTCGAGTGACCACGAACCGGGAGCAGACCCGCACCTGCCTTACCGATGTTGCCTTGCGCGAACGCGAGATTGGTGACTTCCTTGATGGTGGCGACGGCGTTGCGGTGCTGCGTCAGGCCCATTGCCCAGCAGAACACGGTGGCCTTGGAGTCGCGCAGCATCTCGGCGGCCTCGGTGATCTGCGCTACCGACAATCCGGTCACCTCGGTGACGAGATCCCAGTCGACCTCGGCGACGTGCGCCTTCCACGCGTCGAAACCGACGGTGTAGGTGTCGAGGAACTCGTGATCGAGCGCGTCCCACTTCACCAGCAGCGAGCCGATGGCCTGGAAGAGTGCGAGGTCGCCGTTGAGCTTGATCGGCAGATGCAGATTCGACAGGTCCGTTCCCGGTCCCACCATGCCGCGCGGAGTCTGTGGATTCTTGAAGTTGAGCAGACCCGCTTCGCGAAGTGGGTTGATGGACAGAATCTTTGCGCCGTTCTGCTTCGCCAGCTCGAGGGCCGAGAGCATACGCGGGTGATTGGTGCCGGGGTTCTGGCCCGCCAGGATGATCAGTTCGGCGTTGTGGACGTCGTCGAGCGTGACACTGGCCTTGCCGATGCCGATCGACTCCTGCAGAGCGATGGACGTCGACTCGTGACACATGTTGGAGCAGTCGGGCATGTTGTTGGTGCCGAACGACCGAGCGAACAACTGATACGTGAACGCGGACTCGTTGGAGGCGCGACCCGAGGTGTAGAAGATGGCCTCGTCGGGACTGGCGAGGGACTTCAGCTCGTCGCCGATCAGGCGGAACGCGTCGTCCCACTCGATGGGCTCGTAGTGGCTGCCGCCGGGCAGCTTGATCATCGGGTGCGTGATCCGGCCCTGCTGGCCCAGCCAGTGCTCGGTATGCGCGTCGAGTTCGGCAATGCTGTGTTGCGCGAAGAACTCCGGCGTCGCTCGCGTCGTCGTCGCCTCCTCGGCAACGGCCTTCGCGCCGTTCTCGCAGAATTCCGCCGCGTGCCGGTGGCCCGGATCCGGATCGGGCCAGGCGCAGCTCATGCAGTCGAAACCCTCGGCCTGGTTGAGCTTGAGGAGCGTCTGCGCGGTGCGCTTCGGGCCCATGTGCCCGAGTGCCCGCTTCATCGACACTGCGACGGCGACGGGGCCTGCCGCGTGGGTCTTCGGCTTCTCGATGTCGAGCTCGGCCTCGTCGACGTCGCTGTCGGTGCGTCTCATGCGGGTCCCTTCGTTGCGTTACCCCCGCACTCGACCATAGCCGTAGGCTCAGCCGGCGAGGAGCTTGGTCACCAGATCCACGTACTGCTGCTTCGCCGAATCCTGGCTCGTACCTTCGAGCTTCGCCCAGGCATCGAACTTCGCGCGGTTCACCATGTCCAGTCGTCCGGGCCGCTTACCCGAGGCGTCACCGATCGAACCCTGCTTGTAGAGCGAGTACAGGCTCAGTAGGTCGTCGTTGCTCGGCTTGGACGTGAGCTTCTTGACGTCTACCTGCGCGTCGGCGAACGACTGGTCGAGATCGGACATGAAGAACTCCTTCGGTTAGAGGTGCAGTCATCCTCGCACGGAGGCTTCGGAAATCAGCCGAATGCAGTGCGCCACGAGGGCTTCGCGGGTGACGGTGACCGTGCCGTCGAGATAGCCGATGAACAGGGCGGTCAGTGCCCCGACGGTTCCGACGGCGATCAGCTGTCGATCGGTGGAGTCGGGGAGTTGGGCGTGCACCAGTTCGACGAAGCCCGGTAGCAAGTCGAGTCCGCGGCGGCTGAGTGCCGGTTCGGCCAACGGCGCGATGAGCAACACCCGCCCCGTTTTCGGTTCGTCGATGATGAGTTCGACGAATGCGCGCACCGGCGCCGCGATGGTGTCCTCGGCGGTGTTCGCCTGCATCACGGCGTCGAGCAAGGCCTTCTGCGCTCTTGCGCCCACCCAGGCGTACACGGCCCGGACGAAGGTATCGCGGTCGGAGAAGCTCTCGTAGAAATACCGTTCGGTCAGTCCGGCGGTACGGCAGACGGCGCGCACGTTGACGGCAGGTCCGTCCGGGGAGCCGAGCAGCTCGACCCCGGCCGCGAGCAGCGCGTCGTACCGCTTGGATCTGCGTTCCTCCAACTGTTGACTACGCATGTTGTCAACTCTAGTCTGACAACATGCGTAGTCAGTCCGATCGACCCGTCCCGCTCGGTCCCGATTCACTCACCTGGAAGTACTTCGGCGACTGGCGGGGGATGCTGCAGGGCGTCTGGGCGGGGTCGATGCAGAACATGCACCCCGGGCTCGGAGCCGGGGTGGAGCAGCACTCCACGTTCTTCGACGAGCGCTGGCAGCGGCTGTACCGGTCGCTGTACCCCATCGGCGGGGTCGTGTTCGACGGCGATCGCGCCGAGGAGACCGCACTGCAGGTCCGCGGTTACCACACGAACATCAAGGGAATCGACGCCCGAGGCCGCAAGTACCACGCACTCGATCCCGACACGTTCTACTGGGCGCACGCCACCTTCTTCATGGGGACGGTGCTCACGGCAGACCACTTCATGGGCGGACTGACCGAGGCTCAGAAGGTGCAGTTGTTCGACGAGCACGTGCAGTGGTATCGCCTGTACGGCATGAGCATGCGTCCGGTGCCCGCGACCTGGCCCGAGTTTCAGCAGTACTGGAAGCACATGTGCACAGACGTGTTGGAAGACAACATGGCTGCCCGCGGGGTGCTCGACCTCTCGAAGTTGGGTCCACCGCCGTACGCGGCGTGGCTGCCGGAACGAGTGTGGGCGGTGCTCAGGCGTCCGGTTGCGGCGTTGTTCGTCTGGATCACCGTTGGGCTCTACGACCCACCGGTGCGCGAGCTCCTCGGATACCGCTGGACCGCACGGGACGAGCAACGGTTCGCGTTGTTCGGTAAGGCGGTGAACCTGCTCTTCGGGCTGGTGCCACCGCGTCTCCGCTTGCATCCGCGCGGGCGGGCCGGATGGGATCGCGCCAAGGGACGTATCCCGAGAACGACACCGCTGGTGCACACACCGGCCCGTAACCTGCCACCGGTGGAGCGCCGCTCGGACCCGTCGCACTACAGCCCCAATGTGTAGATCGACGGGCCCCGGGTACATCGCGGTGTATGTACAACGTACGAACCGGAACCGGAAAACCACTCGTCCTCGTGCACGGGCTCGGGTCCTCGCACCGTAACTGGGACCCCATCGTCCCAGCGCTGGCCGCGCATCGAGAGGTCATTGCCCTCGATCTGCCGGGATTCGGGCAGACCCCGCCGCTGCCCGAGGTGTCGATCGCATCGCTCACCGACGCCCTGCGCACGTACCTCGACGACGAGGGACTGTCCGACGCCGATCTTGTCGGCAGCTCGATGGGCGCGCGCATGGTCGTCGAGCTCGGCCGCCGCGGCCACCGCGGTTCGATGGTGGCGCTCGATCCCGGTGGCTTCTGGAACGACCGCCAGGTCAAGATCTTCGGAGCCACGATCACGGCGTCGTTGGCGCTGATGAAGAACGTGCAGCCGCTGGTGCCGTTCCTTGCCGGTAGTCCGGTGACGAGAACGGCTGCGCTGGCTCAGTTCTCGGCTGCGCCGTGGAAGTTGCCGAGCGGATTGGTGGAGCGGGAGCTGAAGGGCTTCTCGGCCAAGACTTCACCCTCGCTGGACGCCGCCCGCAAGGCCTTGATCCACGGGCCCAAGCAGATCGGTGCGCCGAAGGGGTCGCTGCAAGGCTCGCTGCTCATCGGCTGGGGCCGCCAGGACAAGGTGACGACGCCCAGCCAGGCCACGGTGGCGCTGGAGCGATTCCCCGACGCCACCCTGCACTGGTTCGACAAATGCGGACACTTCCCGCACTGGGATCAGCCCACCGAAACCGCGCGGGTCATCTTGCGGGCGACGGGTCGCTGAAGCTCACCTGCGTCAGCCGTTCCACCAAGGCCGCAGGGGGACGCCTGCTTCGCCCTTCGGTCCGAGCTTGACCGCCAGAACCTGGTGCAGCTGAACCACATTGCGCTCGAATCCCAGACGGGACCCGGCCATGTACAGGCCCCAGACGCGGGCCGTTCCCTCGCCGGCTTCGGCGACGCATGCGTCCCAGTTGTCGACGAGGTTCTGGCACCATCCGGCAAGGGTCAGGGCGTAGTGCTCGCGCAGGTTCTCCTCGTGACGGACCTCGAGTCCGACGTCCTGGATCTCGGTGATGATGCGTCCGGAACCGGTGAGTTCGCCGTCGGGGAAGACGTACCGGTCGATGAAGCTGCCCGCTTTGCTATGCGCGCGATTGTCCGGACGCGTGATCGAGTGGTTGAGCAGTCGGCCGCCGTCCCGCAGCTTGGACTGGATGAACGTGAAGTACGACGGGTAGTTGTGCACGCCGATGTGCTCGGTCAGTCCGATGGAGGAGATGGCGTCGAAGTTGGTCTCGGCGACGTCGCGGTAGTCGGAGAAGCGGACCTCGGCCAACTCGGACAGGCCCTCGTCGGCGATGGCCTTCTGCGCCCACGACGCCTGCTCCTGCGACAGTGTCACGCCGATGACCTGGACGCCTCTGCGCGCGGCGTAGCGCACCATCGAACCCCAGCCACATCCGATGTCGAGTAGACGATCGCCCGGCTTCAGCCCGAGCTTGTCGAACACCAGTCGATACTTGTTCTCCTGCGCCGCTTCCAGAGACTGATCGTTGCTCTCGAACGCAGCACACGTGTACGTCATCGAGGGGCCGAGTACCATCTCGTAGAAGGCGTTGGACACGTCGTAGTGGTGGTGGATCGCTTCTGCATCACGAGTCTTGGAGTGACGCAGACCTTCTGCGATGCGACGCCACCGCGGAATCGCTTCCTGGGGCGGGGGAGCGATGGGCCGCAACACATCCCAGCCGAGTGAACGGGCGATCGAGGTCAATGTCATTGCCGAGGGGCGTCGGAAGTGCAGCTCGTCGCCCATCAGTGCCAGCAACTCGTAGGGGTCACCCGGATGGACGCCCGTAGCTTCGAGATCGCCGGAGACGTACGCGCGCGCCATGCCCAGATCGCCGGGAGCGGTTGCGAGATAGGTGGTTCCGCGAGGGCTCTTGAGGTTGAGGCCGATTCTCGCGTCCTCGGGTCCTGCGGTGCTGCCGTCGTATGCGGTGAAGCGCAGTGGGATGTTGCCGTCGGAGATCAGCTCCAGGATCTCGGAGATCTTGAGCTTCTGGGCACCGTTCACCGTGCGATTGCCGGAGTCCTTGAACGTCGTCATCTGCGTTGCACCGCCTTCGAGTACAAATCCAACAATCGGGATTCGGGATCGTATTTCTTCTTCAGCTGGATGTATCTCTCGCCGCCGTACAGCACGGCGAATTCGTCCTCGGTGTAATAAGCATCCGAGTACAGCGATTTATGCCCGTCGAACTCGGTCACTTTCTTCTCGATGGCGCGGTTCGCGGCACCCTCGGGTTCGCCCGAAACGATCGGGACCGAAGACCAGAAGCCGATGTTGACGTAGGTGCGTTTCGGTTCGAGTGGATACAGCGGCCACGGTCGGGCCGGATTCGCGCCCGGCGCTGCCGGCTCACGAAGTCGCAACGGGCACAACCACAACGGCTCGATCGGGATGTTGTCGAGGAACCACGCCACGAAGCCTGCGGTGTGTTCGATCGGAACCTCGACATCCTGCACGACGCGTTCGCGCGGCGGATTTCCCTTGCGCTTCTCGAGTCGGTCGGCAATGTCGTACTTGCGATCGAGGCCGATGAGCTTCCAGTAGAAACTGCTGCGCCGGTACTTGCGCGGCCAGAAGCGTCGGATTCTCGGGTTCTGTGTTCCGAATGCGCGGGAGCACCAGAACCAGTCGGTGTCCCAGCGCCACAGGTAGTCGTGAATGGTGAGGCGGTCGGTCTTCGGTGTGTCCGACGCATGCTGGATCGAGCGGTAGAAGATGTCGGCACCGGTGTAGTCGCTGACCGGCCCCGGTTCGTCGGTCTGGACGCCGAGGGTGAGGTAGCTTTCGTCGGCGCCGAAGACCACACCGTCGAGGTATTGGACCTCGATGCCGTCGTACTCGCGCTGCTCGACGATGGTGTCCATCGTGGACTGGAGAGTGTCGAGATCGTGAAATCGTAGGTGGCGCAACGCGACATACGGCAGCACGGGTTCGAGCTGAATTCGCAGCCGAGTGGAGTAGCCCAGGGTGCCGTACGAGTTGGGGAAGCCCCAGTAGAGATCTGCGTGTTCGCCCTCCGGTGTCGCGGTGACGATCTCGCCGCTGCCGGTGAGGACGTCGATCTCGAGCACCGATTCGTGCGGGAGTCCACTACGGAACGACGTCGACTCGATACCGAGGCCGGTGACGGCTCCACCGAGAGTGATCGTCTTGAGCTGCGGGACGACGAGGGGCGCGAGACCGTAGGGAAGCGTCGCGTCGACCAGGTCCTCGTAGGTGCACATGCCGGCGACATCGGCTGTGCGCGTGGCGGGATCGACGGTGATGACCTTGCTCAGGCCCGAGACGTCGAGCCCCGGCGTGGTGGTGGTCGTCCTGGCCCGGAACAGGTTGGACGTCTTCTTCGCCAGACGCACCGTCGCATCGGTCGGAATTGCGCGATAGCTGCGAAGCAACTGCTCGACACCCGACCGGTGCGCTGCGTAACCGCTCTCCCTCGGTTCTGGCCGTCGTCCGAGAAGAGCATTCACTGAAGCCACATACAGACGCTATATCTCGTACCGCACGGTATCCACCGGCATTGGCGTCCGACCGGTGAAACTTCACGCAACTGTTGCCGAATCCGAGTGAGGAATCGGAGTAAATCGGACAAATGGTTGCGTCATGCATGTGTTTTGCCGATACGAGAATTGTCGTGTGAAGCACATCACACATGCATCGACGCGATGCCGAAGGTGGCCTCGAGGAGAGGCAGGATGGACGCACATCCCGTCCGCTAGAGAAGGAGAACGTTTCCGTGGCTCAGGTCAGTGCATCCAGTTCCGCCACCATCGCTGCCACACCGGATCGGGTGCTCGCCGCGCTCGCCGACTACGAGACGGTGCGCCCGCGCATCCTCCCCGAGCAGTACCGCGACTACGAGGTGGTCCAGGGCGGGCAAGGGGACGGAACCGTGGCCACGTGGACCCTGCAGGCCACCGAGAAGCGAGTGCGCAACGTCGCCGCGACCGTCACCGTCGCCGGATCGACCATCACCGAACGCGATGCCAACTCCTCGATGGTCACCACCTGGTCGGTCGCCCCGGACGGCGCAGGCACCGCGGTCACCACAACGACGGAATGGAAGGGCGCGGGCGGAATCGGCGGGTTCTTCGAGAAGACCTTCGCACCGCTCGGCCTGAAGAAGATCCAGGCCGCGACGCTGGAGAACCTGCGTCGCGAGTTGATCTAGTTGGGTCGTTCCGCAGGCTCCACTCCTGCCTAGACCCGCTCGAAATCCGGGGCCGCGATCAGCGTCAGGGTTCCGACCACCACGGTGCGCATCGACCACAGGAACATCCCGTCGGGTCCACGGTCGACCGTGTCGTAGGCCCCGGGCAAGGTGTCGAGGTCGGTGCGGGCGGCGATCGCGTCGTCGTACTCACGATCGCGTCGGGCATCGTTGTAGACGACCTCCGCCAACGCCAGCGCATGCTCGACGACGGTGATGACGGCCCACGTCGCCTGCTTCGGAGTGAGGTCGTAGCGAATTCGGTAGCGCGTCTGCACGGCGTCGGCCATCCGAAGAGCGTCGATCGAACTGGGAGTCAGACCGATCAGATACTCCGCGATGCCCGGGTTGGAGTGAACCAGCTCGCGCATCGCGGAGGCGAGGGTCAGCAGAGCGTCGTGCATCGATTCGTCGTCACCGGGAAGCGGCGGCGACCACCTGCGCAGAATCTCCTCCGCCACGAGGGCCTTGAGGGAACCGAGATCGTCGATGTTGTTGTAGATGGCGACGATCGACACGCCCAGACTCTCGGCCACCGACTTCACCGACACCTTCGGCAGCGTCAGCGCGATACCGGCCTCGGCCATGGTCTCGGGCGTCACCCGACGCTTACGAGGGGAGTGACCCTCGGAGTTCGTCGGTGCGTGCATTCGAGGATGGTACGTGTCTCAGTACTGACAGATGTTCAGGCGAGGGGCTCCAGAATCGCATCGTGTCCTTCTCTTCCGCACTACCCGCGACCGACGGGGATCGGACGCTGGTCGAAGACGGATGCGGGATCTGATGAGGACGGCATCCACACGATGGGTGCGGCGGTGAGAGTGGCGGACGGCCGAACCTTCGCCGGGGTGAATCTCTATCACTTCACCGGTGGCCCGTGCGCAGAGTCCGTCACCGCAGGCGGGATCCCGTGTCAGCCGCGAAATTGTGGACACTCAGGTCGGTATGTCGATTCGACGCGCAGTGAATCACAGCGATTCAAGGTGCGACTACGCTGGTGTTCGCTTCGAACCCACGCGAGAGGACGGCACAGTGCAACCCGGTGAACAGCCCGACATGGCATCGATCCTGCAGCAGGCCCAGCAGATGCAGCAGCAGCTGATGGCGGTGCAGGCCGAGATCGCGGAAACCGAAGTGACCGGCCAGGCAGGCGGCGGACTCGTCGTCGCCACCGTCAAGGGAACCGGTGAGGTGGTCGGTCTGACCATCGACCCCAAGGTCGTCGACCCCGAAGACATCGAGACCCTCCAGGATCTCGTGATCGGCGCTATCGCCGATGCGTCTCGCGCGGCTCAGGCCGTCGCGAGCGAGAAGATGGGCCCCCTCGCTGGTGGTCTCGGTGGCATGCCCGGCCTGCCCGGGTTCTAGGCGGTGTACGAAGGTCCGGTTCAGGATCTGATCGACGAACTCGGCAAGTTTCCCGGGGTCGGTCCGAAGAGCGCTCAGCGCATAGCTTTTCATCTCCTGGGCGTCGAGCCTCCCGAGGTGGATCGGCTCATGCGCGCGCTGCAGCGTATTCGCGACGGCGTTCAGTTCTGCATCGTCTGCGGCACGGTCTCGGACAAGGAACTGTGCCGGATCTGTGCCGATTCGCGTCGAGACAGATCGATGATTTGCGTCGTCGAAGAGCCCAAAGATGTTCAGGCCGTGGAACGTACACGAGAGTTCAAGGGCCGCTACCACGTACTCGGCGGAGCGCTCGACCCACTGAACGGAGTGGGGCCGGATCAGCTCCGCATCCGAGAGTTGTTGACCCGTGTGGGAACTCAGGACGACGGAGTGGACGTCACCGAGGTCATCATCGCCACCGACCCCAACACCGAGGGCGAAGCAACGGCCACGTATCTGGTCCGCATGATGCGCGACTTCCCCGGCCTGGCCATTACCCGCCTCGCCTCCGGCCTGCCCATGGGCGGAGACCTCGAATTTGCCGACGAACTGACGCTGGGCCGCGCTCTGACCGGACGTCGACGAATGTGAGTGCCCACGGATGTGGTGCGATCAAGTGCCGCCCAGGGCACTCGACCGCACCACTGCCGTAGGCGCTATCGCAGCCGCTCCTTGCGGAGTTGCGCAACCTCGGGCAACTCGAGCGGAGCGAGCGTGGTGCCCAAGGCGCGCTCCAACAAGTAGTCCGCCAACTCCGGGTTTCGGGCGAGTACCGGCCCGTGCATGTACGTGCCGATCACAGACCCCTGCACGACGCCTTCGCGTCCGTCGCCGACACCGTTGCCCACGCCGTGGGTGACCTTGGCCAATGGGGACGCATCCAGCCCGAGAGTTGTTCCGCCGCGGTGGTTCTCGAAGCCGGTGAGTTTCTGGCTCAGGCCCTCGAGCGCGGGCTCGGTGACGACCTCACCGATGGACCTGGTGGCCTGCGGAGCGGTGGTCACGTCGAACAGGGAAATGCCGTCGACGCGTTCGCCCGCGGAGGTTTCGTACCAGTGGCCGAGAACCTGGATCGCGGCGCAGATCGCGAGCACGGGCGCACCGCGAGCCGCGGCGTTCTGCAATCCGGGATAGCGGGTGAGGTGACGAGTCGCGAGGCGTTGAGCCGAATCCTCTGCTCCACCAAGGGTGTACACGTCCAGGGAATCAGGAACCGGGTCGCTCAGAGTGATCTGGACGACCTCGGCGTCGATGTCGCGCATCCGCAGCCGCTGCCGCAGAATGAGCGCATTTCCGTTGTCGCCGTACGTGCCCATCACGTCGGGCAGGACGAGGCCGATGCGTACGGTGGACTCAGACATCTTTCACCTCACGAGCCAGCGCGCGACCGAGATCGCGGAACGCGGTGTAGTTTGCGAGCACTTCGACGCGTCCCGGCGGGCAGGAAGCAATGGCCTGCAACGGATCTGCGATGGTGGTGTGCTGCGAACCTGCATAGAGCAGCCGCACTCCGAGGTCGGTCGCGCGTTCACCGGCGGCGACGACGGCGACGTTCTCGAAGTGCTCGAAGCGTACGTCCCACAGCCACGACAGGTCTTCACCGTCGGGAACCTGACCGTTGACGGCGATGACGAGCCCATCGCAGGTGGGGTCGATCATCGACAGCGCTTCCTGCCAGCCGGCAGGATTCTTGGCGAGAAGCATTCGGACGGAATGAGATCCGTACTGGATGGTGGAGTATCGACCGGCCACCTCGTCGACGCTCGACGCGGCCGCGACGGCATCGGTCGGTGTCGCGCCGAGCGTCACTGCGGCGGCGACGGCCTGAGCTGCGTTGCCGCGGTTGGCTTTTCCTGGCAGCGACAACGTCATCGGCAGGACGAGCCCGTCGGGCCCGTAGAGATTCTGGTCGTCGAGCCACCAGTCCGGCGTCGGACGCTTGAAGTCGCTGCCGGTGCTGTACCAATGCTCGCCGTCCCACACGATGGGTTCGCCGGTACGCGGACAGCTGACGGAGTCTCCAGCCCACCCACCGCCCGCCGCGACCCAGACGACGTTCGGTGCGTCGAACGCGGCGGACGTGACGAGAACGTCGTCGCAGTTGGCGATGACGACGGTCTCGGGATGCCGGGCCAGTCCGGCGCGCAGTTTGCGTTCGATCATGTTGATCTCGCCCACGCGGTCGAGCTGATCGCGACTGAGGTTCAGCAACACGATGGCAGCGGGGTCGACGGCGTCGGACACATGGGGGACGTGCAGTTCGTCGACTTCGAGGGCAGCCAGCTCGGCGTCGAAGTGGGCGTGCAGTGCGGCGACGATGCCGGCGTCCATGTTCGCGCCGTCGGCTTGGGTGGCGACGTCACCGAGGGTGGCCAGCGCCGCAGCCGTCATTCTGGTGGTGGTGGACTTGCCGTTGGTGCCGGTGACGATGACGGTGCGCCGACCGCGGCCGAGCCCGCCGAGAATGTTCGGGTCGATCTTGAGTGCGACGAGGCCGCCGATCATCGATCCCTTGCCGCGGCCTGCTTTGCGGGACGCCCAGGTCGCCAGCTCCGCCGCGCGCAGTGCCACGCGGCCACGTGCGCCGATAAGTCTGCGCTCACCCACTTCAACCATCCGCCGAGTCTGGCACAGAAGAGGGTGCAGTTTCACGTCGACGGTTTCGACCACCTGGTCATTTCGCGGGCTCCACTCCCGCTACCCCTCGGTCGTTCCGCAGGCTCCACTCCCGCTACCACTTGGTCGTTCCGCAGGCTCCACTCCCGCCCCTCACACCGGCGCTTTCTCCAGCACTTCGGTGGGCCGCCGGACGGTCATGCCGCCCAGACACCCGCCGATGACGACGACGCCACCGATCAGCGCGAGCACCGAGGGGTTCTCGCCCAGGAAGATCCAGGCGCCGGCGATGCCGACGACGGGAACCAGCAGTGAGAACGGCGCGACGAGACCGGCGGGGTTGCGGCTCATCAGGATGCTCCACAGGCCGCTACCGACGATCGTGGCCGGAATCACGATGTAGGCCAACGCGACCAGGCCGGGCCAGCCCTGCGGACCGAACGAGGCCGTCAGTGCGTGCCAGCCGGTGCTCGGACCCTCGACGATCGCCGACAGCGCCAGCATCGGCACCGGCGGCACGACGGTCATCCACAGCATCAGCGTCATCGGCGATTCGGACTTCGCGAGTCGATTCCCCAGGTTGCCGAACGCCCAACCGAGTCCGGCGAGCAGGGTGAGGATCACCGGGAGCAAGGTCGCGTTCTGCGCGCGGTCCCACCCGATCAGCACCATGCCGAGCACGGCGATTCCGATGCCGATGGCCTGCCTGCGGGAGACGTGTTCGCGGAGCAGAACCGCGCCGAGAACGACGGTGAACGGTGCCGACGACTGCAGTACGAGCGACGCCAATCCGGTGGGCATGCCCGCCGCCATCGCTGCGAACAGGAACGCGAATTGCAGGAATCCGAACCCGAAGCCGTACAGCAGCAGCCACTTCAGCGGCACCTTGGGCCGCGGGACGAACAGCACGACGGGGACGGCGATGACCAGGAATCGCAGTGCGGCGAAGAAGAAGGGCGGGAAGTGATCGAGCCCCACACGGATGGCAAGAAAGTTCAGTCCCCACAGCACGACGACGGTCAGTCCGAGGAGGCGGTCGCGAGTGCTCATGGCCCCAATCGTGACGGCAGCGAATGATCAGCACAATCGAATATATCCGCAGGAACAGTTAAGATCCTCTACATGAACGTGGAGCGGCTCAGGATCCTTCGCGAACTCGCCGACCGTGGGACCGTCGCTGCCGTCGCAGACGCGCTGTCCATGACGCCGTCGGCGGTATCTCAGCAGCTCAAGCAGCTCGCCAAGGAAGCGGGGGTGACGCTTCTCGAACCCGACGGCCGCCGACTTCGGCTCACCGACGCCGGGCGTGCGTTGGTGGTCAGGACGGACGATGTGTTCGCCGCCCTCGCCCGCGCCACGGCAGAGATGGATCGATACCGGGCGTCCCCGCGGGGACGCGTTCGAGTCGCGCTGTTCCCGTCCGGTGCTGCGCTCCTGCTGCCCGGGCTACTGACACGGCTGGCGAACTCGGACGTCGACATCGACGCCCGCGACGAGGATCTGCCCGCATCCTCGGTGCCGGAACTTCTGGCGGACTATGACGTCGTCCTCACCCACCGCGACGAGCGGGCACCGTCGACGGCAGGCCCGCGCATCGAGGTGACGACCCTGATGCGTGAGCCCATCGATCTGGTGTTACCGCCCGGACATGCTCTGGCGCAACATGAATCGATAGACCTCCGGGACCTGGTCGACGAACGATGGATCAGTGTCCGCGGCGGATTCCCGGTCGACGACGTGCTGCTCTCGGTGGCCGCGGCGACCGGCGTCGAACCGCGAGTGATGCAGCGAGTGAACGACTTCCGCGTCACCGAGGTCTTGGTGGCCGCAGGTCACGGAGTGGCATTGATGCCGCGCTACGCCGTCGTTCATCCTGGCTTGGTGCGGCGAGAACTGTCCGGGGTGCGGGCAGGGCGAATCTACGAACTCGCGACGCGACCCGACGCGGGACGACTACCCGCGATCGCCGCAGTGCTCGACGCGTTCAGGGCGGAAGCGACGTTCAGGACAGGGCTTTGGCCTTCAACGTCCTGAACTCGTCCTGATCGATGGTGCCGTTGTCCAGCAACGCCTTTGCGTGTGCGATCTCCTCCGATGCCGACCGACCGGCCACTTCCTTGATGTAGTTCTCCTGCTGGTCCTTGGCGTGCTGCAGGGCGGCAACTTGACGCTTGGCCATGTTGCTGCCGTTCACGATGAGGTAGACCAGCGCGGTCAGGAACGGCGCGACGATCAGAAAGAACACCCACACGGCCTTGATGACTCCGGATGTCTTGTGGTCTCGGAAGAGGTCTCCGATGATCGAGAACATCACCATGAGATAGGCCACGAAGGCGAATCCGACGATGAGTAGCCAGAGAAAACCCCAGAAAGAATCCATGGCGAACTTCCATTCCCTAAGGTGCCCCGACGGCAGGTTCATTGTCGCACGCGGCGTACCAGCTGAGCGTCGATAAACAGCGAAAAGCCGCCCGTTCGTGATGAACGGGCGGCTTTTTCGTCGAGCAGAGGATCTATTTCAGAGCGCGGTTCACGGCCGAGACCACAGCGCGCAGTGACGCAGTGGTGATCGACGTCGCGATGCCGACGCCCCAGACGGTGGTGGCGACACCGGCAGGCGAGGTGACCGAGGCTTCGACGTAGGCGGCGGCCTGTGCGTCGTCGCCTGCGGACATGGCGTGCTCGGAGTAGTCGAGGACGCTGACGTCGTAGCCGATGGTGGACAGTGCGTCGACGAACGAGGCGAGTGGGCCGTTGCCGGAGCCGGAGATCTCCTGCTCCACGCCGTCGACCTTGACCGTCGCGGTGATCGTGTCGGTGCCGCCGTCGTGCTCGGCCGCGATGACCGACTGCTTGATGCGCTCGAGCGGGCGGATCGGGGTCAGGTACTCCTCGGCGAAGACGTCCCACATCTCCTTGGGCGAGACCTCGCCGCCCTCACCGTCGGTGATGCGCTGGACGGCCTGGGAGAACTCGATCTGGAGTCGACGCGGCAGGTTCAGTCCGTGATCGGACTTCATGATGTACGCGACGCCGCCCTTGCCGGACTGCGAGTTGACGCGAATGACGGCCTCGTAGGTGCGACCGACGTCCTTCGGGTCGACGGGCAGATACGGAACCTGCCAGGTGACGTCCCCGATGTCCGAACCCTGCTCGTCCGCAGTGACTTTCATCGCGTCCAGGCCCTTGTTGATGGCGTCCTGGTGGCTACCGGAGAAGGCGGTGTAGACCAGATCGCCGCCGTAGGGGTGACGCTCGGCGACGGGAAGTTGATTGCAGTACTCCACCGTTCGACGGACCTCGTCGATGTTGGAGAAGTCGATCTGCGGATCGACACCGCGGGTGAACAGGTTCAACCCGAGCGTGACGAGGCAGACGTTGCCGGTGCGCTCGCCGTTACCGAACAGGCAACCCTCGATGCGATCTGCACCCGCCTGGTAGCCGAGTTCGGCTGCGGCAACACCGGTTCCGCGGTCGTTGTGCGGGTGCAGTGACAGCACGATGCTGTCGCGGCGGTCGAGGTTGCGGCTCATCCACTCGATCGAGTCGGCGTAGACGTTGGGCGTCGCCATCTCGACAGTGGCGGGCAGGTTCAGAATCAGCGGCTTGGCGGGAGTCGGATCGATGATCGCGGTGACCGCGTCGCACACCTCTTTGGCGTAGGCGAGTTCGGTGCCGGTGTAGGACTCGGGGGAGTACTCGTAGCGCCAGTCGGTATCGGGGAACTTGGCTGCTTCTTCGAGGACCTTGCGGGCACCGTCGGTAGCGATCTTCTTGATGACGTCACGCTCGGCCCGGAACACCACCCGGCGCTGCAGGATGGACGTCGAGTTGTAGAAGTGCACGATGACGCTGCGGGCGCCCTCGCACGCGACGAAGGTGCGCTCGATCAGCTCGGGACGGCACTGCGTCAGCACCTGGATGGTGACGTCGTCGGGGATCGCGCCGTCCTCGATGATCTCGCGGACGAAATCGAAGTCGGTCTGACTGGCCGACGGGAAGCCGACCTCGATCTGCTTGTAGCCCATGCGGACCAGCAGGTCGAACATCCGGCGCTTGCGGGCCGGGCTCATCGGATCGATCAGCGCCTGGTTGCCGTCGCGCAGATCCACGGCACACCACTGCGGCGTCCGGTCGATGATCTTGTCCGGCCACGTGCGCTCGGGAAGGGTGATGGGCTCCACTTCCTCGGCGAACGGCCGATAACGGAACGTGGGCATCGAGGAGTTCTTCTGGGTGTTCCAGGCGGGCTGGTCGCTGGGAGCGGGCCGCGAGGGCGGGGTGATGGTGCGGGATCCCGAGGTGAATGCGTCGGCTGGTGACATGGTCTTCGTCTCTCCGTACAGATCAGAGCAATGTGTTCGACCGGCGCAACGAACCCCGCGACGGGAAGCCAGTCTGGTCTCAGACCCCGTCGCGGCTGTTAAGAAGGAGAGCTCGCAGCATGGGCCGAGTGTACTACCGCCGACCGACGGCCTACCCCAGGGTTGACGCGTCGAATTCTGTATCACTGGTCGTTCCTGCCGGCTCCACTCCTGACACCCACCGCATCGAGCCGCCGTTGCCAACGTTCGATGTCATCCATTCGTCCGACGTCGGTCATCGTCCAACAGTGCGCGAGGAGTTCGTACCCGAGGCGATCGACCTCGACATGCTGCGACCAGACCCGATGCGTCCACCCTCGATCGTTGTGCGCGGCCTCGGCACCTGCGAGAGCGGACCCGACGAGCTCGAACTGGACGTCGCGCCGCACGGCGAGAGCCGTCGGCGCGGCCACGTCCTCGGTCCGCAGCACCGTCAGCAGATGCGCGCCGAGCGTCAGGACTCGGCCGTCGGACCACAGCAACGTGCGACGAAATGCCCCGGGCAGCAGCAGCCACAGCGCCGCGAATGCGAAAGCTACTCCCACCGTCGTCTCCACGATCCGGTCGACGACGATGTCCTCCAGCACGGACCCCGGATGGGTCAGGGTGCCCATCAGCAGGGCGAGCGGAGTGATGAACGTGACGGCCAACCCGTAGTTGCGTGCCACCGACACCTCGATCGCGAACTGCAGCACCATCAACACCACGATGACGGCCAGACCGGTCAACGGCGAGAGAAAGATGGCCGAGAACAGCGCGACGCCGGCGAGAGTTCCGCCGAGCCGCTGCAGGCCACGGTAGGTGCCGTGCACCCGATCGGGACCCTGTTGCAACACCAGGACGGCACCTAGGATCGCCCAGTCAGGTCGGCTCAGATCCAGCGCGACGCTGACCCCGCCTGCCGCCGCTGCCGCGCAGAACACCCGAACGGCGGTCGACATCGCATGGGAATCACGGTGCAGCGAGCGCCGCAACCGATACCCGACGCTCGGCCTGGCCAGCGGCAGCTGATCGGACACGGAATCAACCGCCCGATCCGGATCGGCCCGCGCAGTGGTCGTCGCCGCAAAGGCCCGATGCGCGTCGAACAATTTCTGAACCAGCACCGGCCTCGATGACAGCCGCACGGCACCCGCGTCGTACACCGCAGCCCAAGCCGCGTGCAGACGCGCGGCCGCAGCATGACGATCGGCGGCAGACGCCGTCGGCGAGCTCGTGTATTTCTCGATGGCACCCACCGCGGCTCCGACGGCCTCGCGCTCCGGTCCTCGCGGATCCCAGAGCACCCCGGACATCGACACCACCAGCGCCGACGCGACGCCGATTGCCGCACAGACCGCTCCGTGAGCGGCGCTGATGCCGGCTCCGGGGATGTACGACGACACCGCGCACACCAACACGAAGAAGAACGCTCCCGGCGGTCCCAGTCGCAGCGCAGCGATGACGTAGACCGAGACGAGAGCGAGGAGCGAGAGCAGGGTCACCGGGATCATCCGCGCCACTCCGGTGCTCCCGAGATCGAGCGACATCTGCCCGGCCGTCGCCCCGAGCCACACCGAGGCCACCAGTGCGCCGCCCGCGGTCAGGACCACCCACCAACGCGAACGATACGGACGGCCCTCGCCGTAGATGACGGCGAAACTGCCCGAAACCACCAGCAGGGCCTCGGTGTGGAACCCGAGAACCCACGCCGCGATCGCGGGGACACCGAACGCCAGAGCCGAGCGCAGTCCACCCGGCCAGCGACGGCCGACGGCGGGGAGCCCGAAGAGCACCCGCAGACCTCGCGGGGGTGGGGGTGGGCGGTGCTCGGGAAGGGTCACCCGACCATGTTAGGACAGGCGTATCCGCAGGCGAGCCACCCTAAAGTCCCAGCTCGGAGCTACCCGGGCCACTGCTCGGGGCATTCGCTCGGTAGGGTTACCCCGGAACAATCGCCCGATTGTCGGCTATCCAGCGGAGGTAAACAGGCGTGGCTCTCATCGTCCAGAAGTACGGTGGATCGTCGGTGGGAACCGCCGAACGTATCCGACGCGTCGCTGAACGAATCGTCGAGACCAAGAAGGCAGGCAACGACGTCGTCGTGGTCGTGTCGGCCATGGGCGACACCACCGACGAACTACTCGACCTGGCCCAGCAGGTGTGCCCGGCCCCGCCGGCCCGCGAGATGGACATGCTGCTCACCTCGGGTGAACGCATCTCCAACGCGCTGGTCGCGATGGCCATCCACTCGCTCGGTGCCGAGGCCCGGTCGTTCACCGGCTCCCAGGCAGGCGTCGTCACCACCAGCGTGCACGGCAACGCCAAGATCATCGACGTCACCCCCGGCCGCGTGCGCAGCGCCCTCGACGAGGGTTCGATCGTGCTCGTCGCCGGATTCCAGGGCGTCAGCCAGGACAGCAAGGACGTCACGACGCTCGGTCGCGGAGGTTCGGACACCACCGCCGTTGCGCTCGCAGCAGCACTGAACGCCGACGTCTGCGAGATCTACACCGACGTCGACGGCATCTTCACCGCCGACCCGCGCATCGTGCCCAACGCCCGGCACCTCGACACCGTCTCGTTCGAGGAGATGCTCGAGATGGCTGCCTGCGGCGCGAAGGTGCTCATGCTGCGCTGCGTCGAATATGCCCGTCGCTACAACGTTCCTGTTCACGTGCGCTCGTCGTACACCACGAAACCCGGAACGATCGTCTCCGGATCTATGGAGGACATTCCAGTGGAAGAAGCAATTCTCACCGGCGTCGCACACGATCGCAGCGAGGCGAAGGTCACCGTCGTCGGCATCCCCGATTCGCCGGGTTACGCGGGCAAGATCTTCCGCGCCGTCGCCGACGCGGAGATCAACATCGACATGGTGCTGCAGAACGTCTCCAAGATCGACACCGGAAAGACCGACATCACCTTCACGTGCCCCAAGTCGGACGGTCCGACGGCCGTGGAGAAGCTGACCAAGCTGCAGTCCGAGATCGGCTTCGCGCAGGTGCTCTACGACGACCACATCGGCAAGGTCTCGCTCGTCGGCGCAGGAATGAAGACCCACCCCGGCGTCACGGCGACTTTCTGCGAGGCGCTGGCCGAGGCAGGCGTCAACATCGACCTCATCAGCACCTCCGAGATCCGTATCTCGGTGCTGGTCAACGACACCGAGCTGGACGAGGCCGTGCGCGTTTTGCACGCCGCCTTCGATCTCGGCGGCGACGAAGAAGCCGTCGTACACGCAGGGACAGGACGATAGAAGATGACCACAGTTGCAGTCGTAGGAGCTACCGGCCAGGTCGGTGCTGTCATGCGAACACTGTTGGAGGAGCGTAACTTTCCCGCCGACACCGTTCGATTCTTCGCCTCCGCCAGGTCGGCGGGCAAGAAGCTGCCGTTCCGCGGCGAGGAGATCGTCGTCGAGGATGCGTCCACCGCGGACCTGACCGGAATCGATATCGCGCTGTTCTCGGCAGGAGCCACGCTCTCCCGTGAGCAGGCACCGCGCTTCGCCGCTGCAGGTGCCACCGTCATCGACAACTCGTCGGCGTTCCGCAAGGACTCGGACGTGCCGTTGGTGGTCAGCGAGGTCAACCCCGAGGCAGCGAAGAACCCGCCGCGCGGCATCATCGCCAACCCCAACTGCACCACCATGGCCGCGATGCCGGTGCTCAAGGTGCTGCACGACGAAGCAGGCCTGCAGCGTCTGATCGTCTCGAGCTACCAGGCCGTCTCCGGTAGCGGACTCGCCGGTGTCGAGGAACTCGCCACCCAGGCGCGCGCCGTCATCGGCGACGTCGAAAAGCTGGTGCACGACGGTTCGTCGGTGGATTTCCCGGCCCCGAACAAGTACGTCGCGCCCATCGCCTTCAACGTCCTGCCGCTGGCCGGCGCGTTGGTGGACGACGGATCCGGCGAAACCGACGAGGACCAGAAGCTGCGCAACGAATCGCGCAAGATCCTCGGCCTGCCCGACCTGCTGGTCAGCGGTACCTGCGTCCGCGTGCCGGTGTTCACCGGCCACTCGCTGTCGATCAACGCCGAGTTCGATCGCCCGCTCTCGGTGGAGCGTGCCCGCGAACTGCTGGCCTCGGCACCGGGTGTCTCGCTGGTCGACGTGCCGACGCCTCTGCAGGCGGCAGGCGCGGACGATTCCTTGGTCGGCCGCATCCGCCAGGACCCGGGTGTTCCCGAGGGCCGCGGATTGGCCCTGTTCGTCTCGGGCGACAACCTGCGTAAGGGCGCGGCGCTCAACACGATTCAGATCGCCGAGCTGCTGGTCTGACCTCGTGCGCGTTGTGCGTCCCCAGGGGTCACGCACAACGCGCACGACGGTCAGTTCAGGCGGTGACCTTCGGCGGAGGCGTCGAAGATGTGCGCGTGCGCGTCGTCGATGCGCACATGGACGCGGTCGCCCTTCTCGGGCGGGCTGCGCCAATCGGCCCGGGCGACGATGGTTTCGGTGCGGCCGTTGATGTCTGCGCGGCCGAACACGAACGCCTCGGAACCGAGTTCCTCGACCACGTCGATCTCCAGAGCGATTCCACTGCTTGCAATCTCGATGTGCTCGGGCCTGATTCCGAACATCACCTCCGTGGCGGACCCGAGAGTCTGCCGCGGTACGGGAATCACCTGATCGGCCAGGCGAACACCGCCGTCGGTGACCGGGGCACGGAACAGATTCATCGACGGTGAGCCCATGAACCCGGCGACGAACGCATTGACCGGCTTCCGGTACAGCTCGCGCGGAGTCGCGCACTGCTGCAGCACACCACCTTTGAGCACCGCGACGCGATCGCCCATCGTCATGGCCTCTACCTGATCGTGAGTGACGTACACCGTCGTCGTCCCGAGCCTGCGCTGCAGCTGCGCGATCTGAGTGCGCGTCTGGACCCGAAGTTTCGCGTCGAGGTTGGACAGTGGCTCGTCCATCAGAAACACCTGGGGCTGACGAACGATGGCGCGCCCCATGGCAACCCGCTGACGTTGGCCGCCCGAGAGGGCCTTGGGCTTGCGGTCGAGGTACGGCTCGAGGTCGAGCAGCTTCGCGGCCTCCTCGACGCGAGTGCGAATGTCCTCCTTGTTCGCCTTCGCCAGCTTCAGCGCGAACCCCATGTTCTCGGCGACGGTCATGTGCGGGTACAGCGCGTAGTTCTGGAACACCATCGCGATGTCGCGATCCTTGGGTTCGGAATGGGTGACGTCCTTGCCGCCGATCAGGATGCGGCCCGAGTTGACCTCTTCGAGGCCCGCGAGCATGCGGAGCGAGGTGGACTTTCCGCAACCGGATGGGCCGACCAGGACGAGAAATTCGCCGTCCTCGATGTGCAGGTCGAGCTCGTTCACCGCGGGAGTGTCGGAGCCCGGAAACAGCCTGGTGGTGCGCTCGAACGAGATTGTTGCCATGACGAAATAGATCCCTCCACCGGCAGGAACGTGCCGGACGATCCGAGTGTGGGGTGACGGCGGGAGCCGACGAGCACATAGTATGGCCCCCATCACAACCAGTAGAGAGGTGGCCGGGTGAGCGGAGCTGTGTCCCGACGAACCGCGCTGCGAGGGCTGGCCGTGGCCGCCGTCGCCGCCGGAGCCGCTGCTCTTCCGGTGGCGTCGACGACGCGTCGAGCACTGGCGGACGACTTCCTCCGCGGCCAGAGCCCCCTGCTGTTCCACTCACCGCCCCTGACGCCGTTCCGGGACGAGCTGCCGAGGTTGCCGCTGATCAGCGGTACGGAAGTGACGTTGGACGCGCACAGTTCCATGCATGCTTTCCACGCCGATCTGCGCCCCGGACCCACCTTTGGATACGGGCAGTGCGACTACCTCGGGCCCACCATCGAATCGCAGCAAGGCCAGCCCTGGACGTTGAAGTACTCCAACACCACCGCAGGCAACCCGCTCGCCGCGGACATCGACACCTCGCTGCACGGCATGAGCGAGATGGACCGCACGATGACGCCGACGTCACTGCACCTGCACGGCAGCATCACCGAACCGGCGAGCGACGGGCACTCCGAGATGCTGGTGCGCCCGGGCGAGTCGATGACGCACAACTTCCCGGGACTCAACGACGCCGCGGGACTCTGGTACCACGACCACGCCATGTCGATGACGCGCATCAACGTCTACGCAGGTCTGCTCGGCATCAACCTGGTCCGAGATCGTTGGGACACCGGCACACCCGACAACGCACTGGGTCTGCCGTCGGGAGAGTTCGAGCTGCCGCTGGTGCTGCAGGAAAAGATCATGAACCCAGACGGCAGCATGAGCATCCGCTCCAACATCACCGTGCCGCAGGGTAAATGGGAAGGCGGCGGCACCGGAGACGTGGGCGTCGTCAACGGCAAGATCTGGCCGACGATGGAAGTGGCACGCGGGATGTATCGGCTGCGCGTGGTCAACGCCGGGTCGTACAGCGTGTGGAACTTGTTCTTCACCAACAGACTTCGCTTCTGGGTCATCGGGAACGACGGTGGATTGCTCGACGCCCCGGTGGAGACCACCAGCATTCGGCTCGCACCTGCCGAGCGCGCCGACATCCTCGTCGACTTCGGTGCCGTGGAGCCGGGCGCACTGATCGAGCTGCTCAACGACGAGCCACCACCTGCTCAGGCGGCATCACTCGGTGCGGTGCCGATGCCACTGTTCTGTCAGTTCCGCGTCGCGTCCGCCGCAGGCTTCCGAGGCGGCATGCCGTCGTTGCTACGCGGTGGAAAGGGTCAGCCGGATGTGTTGCCGCCGTTGCCGACCGCGACCTTCACTCGAACGGTCACCGTGAACCAGCCGTCCGGTGGGCTGAACCTGGACATGACGCTGATGAACCTGAACAACCTGCGGTACTCGGACCCGGATATCGAGATGCCGAAGCAGGGGACCGTGGAGATGTGGAACATCGTCAACACGACGGTCGAGCCCCACCCGATTCACCTGCACCTGGCGCACTTTCGGACGTTGGGCCGTATTCCCATCGACCTCGCCGCCTACCAACGCGACTTCCCCCGGCCCACGTTCGGTACCAGATGGGCTCCGCCCGTGGAGAAGTTCCTCACCGGTCCATCGGTGCCGCCTGCTTCGTGGGAAGCCGGGTGGAAGGACACCGTCAACACCTACCCGGGCACCGTCACACAGATCCTCGTTCGATTCCCGACGGCCGACGAACTCGGGTTCGACCCCGACGCCACCTTCGCCGGTCCGGCCGCGCACCACGGCGGCGAGCACGGTGGCCATGACATGGGTGGAGGCGGCGAGTTGCAGGGGTACATGTGGCACTGCCACATGCTCGACCACGAGGACCACGAAATGATGTTGCGGTACCGCACCGTCGCTCCGTGACGCACGCACCCGAACCTGTCCTGGGCCGGGAGTTGCTTGCGTTCACCGTCCGGTCGGCCCACACTGGCCCTGCCGCGTCAGGCAATCACCGCGCTCGGTCGACCTTTCTGCCCATCGGCTGACTGCGACAACGGAACGGACCTCGCACATGAGCAGCGGAACCACATCCGACCCTTGGGCTCTCACCACCGCCCCCGGCACCTCGGCGTACACCATGTACCGCGATCCCGACCACGAGCCGCCTGCCCTCGTATGCCAGGTGGGGACGACGACCCTGCGCTACCGCATCGAGGCAGTCGAGGACTTGCACGCGTGGCTCACCGAGCAGGCCGAGTGGGTACTGCTCGGTGCCGCGGACGAGAAGAAGTCGGCTGCTCCTGGCACGGTCGAAGCGTGGGGGCGCTCGCCCGACAATCCAGTCGGCGGTTGGTACGGGCTGAGGAACGGATACCGCGGCCGGTTCGGGATGTACCTGCCGCCGCTACTCGAGGAGCTCGGTCTGGCCGAGCTCACCCACAATGCCCGGAACAACAGCATGCGGGCGTTGTAGACGAGTCATCGAGAAACGTGTCGGTGGGTGGGTATAGCTTTCGTGGGGTGAAGACATGGGGGGATGTGTTCGGGCTCGGGGACCAGGAATTGGTCTCCGAGCTGGCCGACGTTGCCTCCCTCGAAAATGTGCTCGCTGCAACGAGATTGACGCTGCTGGCGGAGATGGACCGACGCGGTTTGGCGATGAAGCTCGGGCACTCGTCGGTGACCCGGTGGTACGCGCGATCGGTGCGGATCACCGACGGGTCCGCTGCCCGTCAGATGGAGCTGGGGCAGTGGCTCACCGAGTGGCCGAGCGTGTCGAACGCCCTCGCAGGTGGTGACATCCACGCCGCGCATACCTCGGCGATCGCCGACGGCTACGCCACCGTGGTGGTCGCCGACCCCACCCTCGACGAGCAGCGCCGTGACGCTGTCGTCGCGGAATTGCTCGAGACCGCGATGCGCAGCACCGCCGGGCAGGTCACCTCCCGTGCGCAGGCACTGGCGCATTCGGCGGCGGACGACGCCAGAGCCCGACACGAGAAGGACCGACGCGAGCAACAACAACGAGAGCAGGAAAAGCGGGAGCAGGAGCGTCAAGATCAGGCGGGTCGGAGCGATCATTCAGCGACTTCCACCGGCAGGCTGCCCGATCCGGAACCGCCTGCACCCGAGCCTGTTCCGCCGACTCCTGCACCGCGACCGGTGGCGGAGAACCCGGACCTGAACCGTTTCGATGTCCACCCGCTTGCCGGTGGCCGCTTCCAGATCGGCGGCAACGTCGACCGGTTGCTGGCAGAAAAGCTGCTCACGGTGTTGTCGCCGTTGACTGCCCCGCGCCCGGGTCCCGGTGGTGAACGCGACCCGCGTGGTCCGTCGAAGCGGCGGGCCGATGCGCTCGATCAGATCCTCGACCGGCACCTACACGGCGGCAGCCGGGGATCGTCGGGCGGGTCGCGAGCGTCGGTGCACCTGATCGTCCCGCTGCGGGAGTTGCTCGCTCGCGGCGACAGAGGCCGATCTGCATGCGCACCAACGGGTTCGAGGCCACCCGCGGCCGATGCCACCGCGCAAACCGGTGATACCGACGCTAGTCTGAGTGGTGTTGGCGGCGGTCACGGCGTCCCTGAGAGCAGTGCTGGCGCTGACGGCAGGCACCGCGTCAGCGAGGGGGCTGGTGCTGGTGCCGATGGCACTGCCCGAACCGGTGATGCCGACACGAGTCCCAACGGTGCGGGCGGCGGTCACCGTGTCAGCGGGAGCAGTGCTGGTGCCGGCGACAATTCACGTACCCACGATTCCAGCAGCGATGCCGGGCAGAGGTCTGCGCCCGAGCCGGGCGATGCCGAGTGGCCGTTCCACTTCGACTGGACCGGGCCGATCAGTCGCTCCCTCGCCGAACTTCTCACCTGCGACGCCGACCTGACCCCCGTCATCGTCGACCACCACGGCGTCCCGCTCGCCCTCGGCCGCACCACCCGACTCGCCAGCGACGACCAACGGATCGCTCTGACCATCCGCGACACCTGCTGCGTGATGTGCGGCCGCCCCGCACAGTGGTGCCAAGCCCACCACGTGAAATTCTGGGAACACGGCGGCCACACCGACCTGAACAACCTCGCTCTGGTCTGCGGAGAATGCCACCGCCTCGTCCACCACGGAGACTGGCAACTGTTCATGGGCGACGACGGACACCCCTACGCCATCCCACCCGAATCCATCGACCCCACACGCCAACCCATCCCCAGCTACCACCGCCGAAAACGTCGCGCAGCCTGACCGCGCATCAGTCGCGCCGCCCTAGCCATTTGCCCCTCGGATCCCTGCGCCCATCGGACATGCTTCGGCGCGCGCCTCCCCGTGTGCACGGTGCTGTCGATCAGAACTGACGCGCGCCCGCCTCTCATGCACCAGCGGCTCTCTCGCCCGATCCCTCGCCACCGCCGGGCCGGCTTTCAGCATTCGGTAGCCGCCCAAATGAACTAGGTCGTTGGCGGCACCAGCGGTGGATTATCCGTCGCCTATCCGTCGCGCGGTGGTCGATGGCCGGTGTCTGTGGGGCCTACGAGACTGCGATAGTGCGCCGCGATCTCGCCCGGGGTGGTGAACCAAACGCCGTCACTGTTGTCGGTTATATGCTGCAGCGCCGCGCGGAACCGTCGGAGACGATAGGGCTGTCCGGTGAGGAAGGTGTGCAGCGAGATCGCGAGCACTACGGGTTGGCGGGTCGAGTTCTCCTTCAGCTCGTCGAAGCTGTCGATGATGTTGCGCTCGAACGTTTCTGCGGTCTGGTGATGGTGAACGAACACAGGGAGATCGTTGACCTCGTGCGGGTACGGGATGCTCAGCAATGTGCCGCCCCGGGTCTCGAGCCACACCGGCTGATCGTCGATGGGCCAGTCCAAGGTGTACTCGTAGCCGCGTTCGGCGAGCAGGTCTTCGGTCACGCGGCTGGGGTTGGCACCGGGGCTCATCCAACCCCGAGGTGGGGCTCCTTCGTGACGCTCGATGGCGGTCGTCACCTCGTCGATGGAGCGTCGCTCGGCATCCTCGTCCAGAGCGTTCGGTTGGACGGCGTTCGTTCGTCCGTGCGCGACCACTTCGGCATCGAGGGCGCGGAAGGCGTCGATCAGCTGCGGGGCATGCTCGTACACCTCGGTGTTGACCAGCAAGGCCGGTCGAACTCCGCTCTGCTGCAACGTCTCCGCAATCCGGAACCCGCCCACTCGGTTGCCGTATTCGCGCCAGCCCCAGTTGTAGGTATTGGGCTGATCCATCGCGGGCGTGTAGCCCAGGCCGGGCTTGCCGTCGTCGTAAGGAAAGTGCTCGCAGTTGACCGCGACGTACACCGCGAGGCCCGCCCCACCCGGCCAGTCGAACTGTGGCCGATCGACGATGGGGGAGTAGTCGAAGCGTCCGTGGGAGGCGAGGGGCATGGCAGCGGTATTGCCCGCGGCGAGCCGAGACAAACGGTGGTCACTGGGACTGCGTCACGGCGGCGACGAGGTCCACGATCTGCTGGTCCCGTGGGGCCTGTCGGTCGTCCTGGCGGCAGATCGCCAGCGCAATCGAAGAGGTGAACGAACTTAAAGTCAGGCTGGACTGTTTGTTGTTTTCGCGCTACTGTGCGAAGTGTGACTACCGACACAGGGCTCGACGATGCAGCTCCCACCGAGCGCCGGACGCAGGCCGAACGCACCGCGGGCACTCGGGCGAAGCTGCTCGACGCCGCGATCGATTGCCTGGTCGAACTCGGCTTCGCCAAGACCAGCACCCAGGAGATCGCCCGGCGCGCCGGTGTCTCGCGGGGCGCGCAGCTGCACCACTTCCCGACCAAGGAATCCCTGCTGATCGCGGCCGTCGAGCACCTCGTCGATCGGCGTCTCTCGGAGATCCTCGAAGCCGAACCGGACCCCGAGCGAGGGCCCGAGATCCTCGCCGACGCGTTCTCCGGCCCCCTGTTCCACGCCGCGCTCGAGCTCTGGGTGGCGGCCCGTACCGACGCGGCGCTGCACGAGGCGATGATCCCGCTGGAGCGACGCGTCGCCGAGGCCATTCAGGGCGGCGCCCAGATCGTCATGGGTAGCCGGATGTCCCCCGAGTCCATCGAGCTCAGTGTCGAACTCGCCCGCGGACTGGCTGTCTCGGCGCTGTTCCGTACTCCCGAAGCCGACGCGCAACTGCGCGGGCGGCTCCTTCCCGTCTGGTCCGAAAAGGTGATGGATTCGTGAACGCAACGCTGCCCGCACACTACGCAACACTGCCCGAACAGCTCGACGTACTAGTGGTCGGAGCCGGTTTCGCGGGCCTGGCCGCGGTGTCGAAGATCCTCGCCGACGATCCGAGCGCCGACGTGACGGTGATCGAACGCGCCTCCGACGTCGGTGGCACGTGGCGCGACAACACCTACCCGGGGTGCGCGTGCGACGTGCCGACCTCGCTGTACTCGTTCTCGTTCGCACCGAGCCCCAAGTGGAGTCATACCTTCGCTCGCCAGCCGGAGCTGTTCGACTACCTGCGTTCGGTGGTGGATCGCCTGAATCTGAGCGATCGCATCGTCACGAACTGTGAACTGAATTCCGCGACCTGGGACGAGGGGAGCAAGCGGTGGTCGGTGCAGACGTCGCAGGGGTCCGCGAGCGCCCGGGTGTTGGTCGCCGCCACCGGGGCGCTGTCCACTCCGAAGATCCCGGACGTCCCCGGCATCGACACGTTCACCGGCACCGTGTTCCATTCGGCCACGTGGAATCACGAGCACGACCTGACCGGCGAGCGGGTTGCCGTCATCGGCACCGGGGCGTCGGCGGTGCAGTTCGTCCCCGAGATCGTCGACCGCGCCGAGCGGCTCACCGTCTTCCAGCGCACCCCCGCATGGGTGATTCCGCGCCTCGACCGCACCATCGGCCGCCTCGAGCGCACACTCTACGAGCGAATCCCGTTGGCGCACCGAGCGGTTCGTGGTGTCATCTACGGCTATCGCGAGGCCTACGTGACCGTGTTGGCGGATAACCCGTGGCTGCTGCCCGCCGTGAAGGTGTTCGCGAAGTCGAATCTGAAGCGTCAGGTCAAGAATCCCGTGACGCGTGCGGCTCTGACTCCCGACTACGCACCCGGCTGCAAGAGGCTTCTGCTGTCCAACGATTGGCTGCCGACGCTCGACCGGCCGGACGTCGATCTCGTGACGTCGGGGCTGACGTCGGTGACCGAGAACGGCGTCGTCGACGCCTCGGGCCGCAACCACGAGGTGGACACCATCATTTTCGCGACGGGGTTCACCCCCACCGAGCCTCCGGTGTCGCATCTGTTGCGCGGCAACGACGGTCGGACGCTGGCGGAACACTGGGGCGGTAGTCCGCAGGCGCATCTCGGGACCACCGTCGCCGGCTTCCCGAACCTGTTCCTGATGTACGGCCCCAACACCAACCTCGGGCACAGTTCCATCGTCTACATGCTCGAGTCGCAGGCCAACTACGTGGTCTCCGCGCTGAACGAAATGAAGGATCGCAGGATCGCGGCCGTCGAGGTCAACGAATCCGCTCAGCGGCAGCACAATTCGTGGGTCGATTCCGCGCTCGACGGCACCGTCTGGAATGCCGGCGGCTGCTCGAGCTGGTACCTCGACTCCAACGGTCGCAACTCCACGATGTGGCCCACC
Source organism: Rhodococcus sp. 14-2483-1-2 (assembly GCF_002259405.1). Lineage (GTDB taxonomy): Bacteria > Actinomycetota > Actinomycetes > Mycobacteriales > Mycobacteriaceae > Rhodococcoides. The sequence continues at coordinate 258,526 of NZ_NPFW01000013.1, forward strand.
TACACATTCCGGTTCCGCAACAAGACGCGCGAGTTCGACGTGTCGAACTATCGGCTCGTCTCCGACGCTCTCGACTCAGACAACGAGGTGGTATCCGCATGAGCGACTACGACGTATTGATCATCGGCTCCGGTTTCGGCGGCAGTGTCGCCGCGTTGCGGGCAGTCGAGAAGGGCTACCGGGTGGCGGTTCTCGAGTCCGGCCGCCGATTCGAGGACGACGAGCTGCCGAAGACCAGCTGGCGTCTGCGCAAGTACCTGTGGGCTCCGGCGCTGGGTTGCTATGGGGTGCAGCGTATTCACCTGCTGCCCGATGTGCTGGTGATGGCGGGAGCCGGCGTTGGAGGAGGTTCGCTGAACTACGCGAACACGCTGTACCAACCCCCGGCCAAGTTCTTCGAGGACCCGCAGTGGGGTTCGATCACCGATTGGCAGCGCGAGCTGAATCCGTACTACGACCAGGCCCGCCGGATGCTCGGCGTGGAGACCAACCCGACCATCACCGCCTCGGACAAGGTGATGAAAGAGGTGGCCGAGGACATGGGTGTGGGGGACACGTTCACCTCGACCCCGGTGGGCGTCTACTTCGGCGATCGCGGCAAGACTGCACCCGACCCGTTCTTCGGTGGTGCCGGGCCCGAACGCACCGGCTGCACCGAATGCGGAGCGTGCATGACCGGCTGCCGCGTCGGTGCGAAGAACACACTCGTCAAGAACTACCTGTACCTCGCCGAACACGCAGGCGCGCATGTTCTTCCGCTGACCACAGTCGTGGACGTGCGCCCGAACGGCGGTGGCTACGACGTGGTGACGCGTCGGACCGGTGGAAAGCTGCGTCGCAAGGAGAAGACGATCACCGCGGATCAGGTGATCTTCTCGGCCGGCACCTACGGCACCCAGAAGCTGATGCTGGCGGCCAAGGAGAAGGGCTCGCTGCCGCGCCTCTCGGAACGCATCGGTTCGCTCGTGCGCACCAACTCCGAGGCCGTGCTCGCGGCGACCGCCCGCGGCCGTGAGGTCGACTACCACGAAGGCGTGGCGATCACGTCGTCGTTCCATCCGGACGATCACACGCACATCGAGCCGGTGCGATACGGCAAGGGCAGCAACGCCATCGGCCTGCTGCAGACCGTGCTCAGCGACGGCGGCGGCAAGATGCCGCGCGTACTCAAGACACTCGGCGTCGCACTGCGTCACCCCGGCGCTGCGGTACGGAGCCTGTCGGTGCATCGTTGGTCGGAGCGAACCGTCATCGCGCTGGTGATGCAGACCGACGACAACTCGCTCGAGCTCGGATCGAAGAAGGGACCGTTCGGGCGCCGCCTCACCAGCAGGCCCGGCGCAGGTGATCCACCACCGCAGTGGATTCCGCAGGGACACGAGGCCATTCGCCTGCTCGCGGACAAGATCGGCGGTGACCCGGGCGGATCGATCGCCGAGATCGTCAACATTCCGATGACCGCGCACTTCCTCGGTGGCTGCGCGATCGGCGACTCGCCGCAGACCGGCGTGATCGACGGGTACCAGCGGGTCTACGGCTACGAGGGACTGCACGTGCTCGACGGTTCTGCCGTCAGCGCCAACCTCGGTGTCAATCCGTCCCTGACGATCACGGCCCAGGCCGAGCGTGCAATGGCGTTGTGGCCCAACAAGGGTGAGCCCGATCGGCGACCTGCGGTGGGCACGGAGTATCAGGAGATCACACCCACTCAGCCCGTGCATCCGGTTGTGCCGGTGTCGGCCCCGGGTGCCCTGCGGCTCCCCCTGACCGTCGTGGGGAGGGATTCCTGATGTGGAGTGTCACCGAATCCGAGACCGAGCGCACCGACTGGCCGGTCAGTCCGGCAGCGCCGTGGCCGGCGAACGTACGCGCCACGATCTGGTGGCATCGGGCCCGGTCGTCGGATTTCGCACCGAGCGGTGCCAAGACGCTGCCGATCACGATGTGCATGGTCGTCGACTACACCACGTCGCCGGTCGGTCCGTACCGCGAGATCCTGGCGAGCCCGGCGCTGCGCCGGGACGTCGGACGCGTTCCTCGCATGGCGGTGCCGTTCATCGCCGTCGATTCCGCGACGTCGGTGCACGGCGGCCGGACCAACTGGCACCTGCCCAAGGTGCTGGCCGAATTCGAGGGCGACGTGCTGGGCGAGGCCGGGGCGAGTGGCGACGAATGGTCGGTGCGGACGACGTCCCGCCCCGTGGGACCGCAGTTCCCGATGCTCGGCTCCCTCGGTTTCGCGCAGCCGGTGTCCGGCGGCTCGGCCATCGCCACCGCAAGTCTGAAGGGCAGAGCCAGGGTGGCCCGCGTCGAGGTGGACGCGAAAGGCCCGACGCTCAGTCGCTGGATGCCGTCGGGCACGTATTTCGGGTTGCAGATCGTGTCGGGTTCGATGCGGACGGGTGAAGCGCGCCTGGTCGGATAGACGAGATCCGTTTTTCTTGACTTAGTCCAGATTAGGGGCATACTGGAGTACATGCAGCTCACCGAACGCGTCGACCCCGCAGCGCAGTTGCGCTCGGTCGGTCTCCGCGTCACCGGACCCCGAGTTGCAGTCCTGAATGCGGTCACAGCCCGACCGCATTCGGACGCCGACGACATCGCTGCCGCCGTCCGTGCGGACGGTGGTTCGGTGTCGACTCAAGCCGTCTACGACGTGCTCAGGGCCTGCGTCGATGCAGGTCTGCTACGTCGCATCGAACCTGCCGGTTCGGCCGCGCTGTACGAGAGCAGGACGGCGGACAACCACCATCACCTCGTGTGCCGAGAGTGCCACGGCGTAGTCGACGTCGACTGTGTCGTCGGTGCTCCGCCGTGTCTCGTCCCCGAGAACACCCATGGATTTGTCGTCGACGAAGCCGAGATCGTCTTCTGGGGTTTGTGCGGCGACTGCACGAGGCATTCCGTCTGACACTGCGGTCCAGCGTACGGCCGCTCGGTTTCACAGATCTTTCGAAGAACAGCCCTCTTCGGATTCGATTCAGCCCTTCAGGAGGCTTCGTATGACCAAGCCGATCACCAACAAACCGACCACGAGCAACTCGGGAATCCCCGTCCCCAGCGACGATCAGTCGCTGACCGCAGGAACGCAGGGACCGATTCTTCTGCACGACCACTACCTCATCGAGAAGATGGCGCAGTTCAACCGTGAGCGGGTCCCGGAGCGCGTCGTGCACGCCAAGGGCGCAGGCGCGTTCGGTGAACTCGAGATCACCGGAGACATCAGCAAGTACACCAAGGCGAAGGCGTTGCAGCCCGGTGCCAAGACCGAGATGCTGGCGCGCTTCTCCACCGTCGCGGGCGAGCAGGGCAGCCCCGATACCTGGCGTGACCCGCGTGGCTTCTCGCTGAAGTTCTACACCGAGGAAGGCAACTGGGACCTCGTCGGCAACAACACCCCGATCTTCTTCGTCAAGGACCCGATCAAGTTCCAGGACTTCATCCGCAGCCAGAAGCGCATGCCCGACTCCGGTCTGCGCGACAACAACATGCAGTGGGACTTCTGGACCCTCTCGCCCGAGTCGGCACACCAGGTGACCTGGCTCATGGGTGACCGCGGTATCCCCAAGTCGTTCCGCCACATGGACGGATTCGGTTCGCACACCTACCAGCTCATCGCCGAGGACGGCACGAAGACCTGGGTCAAGTTCCACTTCAAGACCGACCAGGGCATCGACTTCCTGACGCAGGACAAGGCGGACGAGGTTGCCGGTACGTCTCCCGACCACCACCGTCAGGACCTCTTCGGATCCATCAAGAACGGTGACTTCCCCAGCTGGACGCTGAAGGTCCAGCTCATGCCGTACGACGAGGCCGAGAACTACAAGTACAACCCGTTCGACCTCACCAAGGTCTGGTCGCAGAAGGACTACCCGTTGATCGAGGTCGGCAAGATGACCTTGAACCGCAACCCGGAGAACTTCTTCGCGCAGATCGAGCAGAGCTCGTTCGAGCCGTCCAACACCGTGCCCGGCATCGGCTTCAGCCCCGACAAGATGCTGCTCGGACGCGTCTTCTCCTACGCCGACGCGCACCGGTACCGCATCGGAGCGAACTACGCGCAGCTGCCGGTCAACGCCCCGAAGTCCGAGGTCAACTCGTACTCCAAGGACGGCAACATGCGGTACTCGTTCAACTCCCCGGAGACGCCCGTCTACGCGCCGAACTCGTTCGGCGGCCCGTCGGCGGACACGAACAAGTACGGCGACGACGGCGCGTGGGACTTCGAGCCCCGTTTCGTGCGCACCGGATACATCGAGCACCCCGAGGACGGTGACTTCGTACAAGCAGGAGCCCTGGTCCGCGAGGTCATGGACGACGCGCAGCGCGAGCGTCTCGTCGGGAACATCGTCGGACACGTGCTCAACGGCGTCAGCGAGCCCGTCCTGAGCCGGGTGTTCGAGTACTGGACCAACGTCGATGCAGAGCTCGGCAAGAAGGTCGAGGAAGGTGTTCGGTCACAGCAGGACGAGACCGCACCGACCACGGGTGCAGGCGCGATCGACGATCCTTCCGACGAGGCCGCGAAGGTCTGATCCGATCGATCCTGGGATCGGCGTCACAGCGATGATGGCGTCGATCCGGAACAACGCGTGGCCACATGCCGTTGTGTAGTACAGACGAAAGAACAATAATGGTGTGCGATGCATACCGTCGTCCAACGGCAGGGAGGCCACATCATGACGAACCCCATCACCAGCACCCTCGACGCAGGTCAGCAGAAGATCGCCGGCGATGCGCTTCAGGGAACCGTGGTCGATCTCATCGACCTCTCGCTCATCGCCAAGCAGGCGCACTGGAACGTGATCGGCAAGAACTTCCGGTCGGTGCACCTCGAGCTCGACGAGTTGGTCACGGCCGCACGTGAATTCACCGATCAGGCAGCCGAGCGCGCCACCGCTATCGGGGTCAGCCCCGACGGCCGCGCAGCCACCGTCTCCTCGACGGCAGGCACCAAGGGCTTCGGTGCCGGATGGACTCAGGACAGCGAGGTCGTGCCTGCCGTCGTCGACAACCTCGCCGCGGTCGTCGAGCGTCTTCGCGGACGCATCGCCGACACCGGCGAAGCCGATCCGGTGACCCAGGACCTGCTCATCGGCATCACAGCGCGACTTGAGCAGTTGCACTGGATGTGGCAAGCCCAGGCCAGCTGACCTTTCTTCACTTCGACAGGCCCCTCGCGCACAGCGGGGGGCCTGTTGTTTGCCTGCACCACCCCCGGGTATCCGATGCTCATGCCTGTTACCGAGCCGAAAGTCGACGCAGTTCTGCTCGACATCGACGGCACCCTCGTCGATTCCAATTACGTGCACGTCGACGCCTGGTCGCGGGCCTTCCGTGATGCCGGCCGCGAAGTGCCTTCCTGGCGCATTCACCGCTGCATCGGGATGGACGGCTCCAAGTTGCTAGAGACGCTCGTAGGATCGTCGGACAGCGCGCTGGCCGGCGAGGCGAAGAAGCTGCACGGCGAGTACTACGCGGCCGCTTCGGTGGATCTCGAAGTGCTCCCGGGTGCCCGTGAATTGTTGGCGGAGTTGAACTCTCGTGGAGTCACCGTGGTGCTGGCCACCTCGGCTCCCGAAAGCGAGCTGTCGACGTTGCGCGACCTGCTCGACGTCGAGGATTCCGTCGCGGTGGTGACGAGCGGTGAGGATGCCGAGGTCGCCAAGCCGGAGCCCGACATCATCGCGGTTGCCCTCGAACGGTCCGGCGTCGGCGCCGACGACGCCGTCATGGTCGGCGACAGTGTCTGGGATGTCGAGTCGGCCGGTCGCGCGGGCGTACGCGCCATCGGTGTACGCAGTGGCGGTATCTCGCGTGGTGAGTTGCTCGACGCAGGCGCGGCAGCGGTGTTCGACGACCCGGCGGATCTGCTGGAACACGTCGAGACCAGCCCGATCTTTGCTGGAAAGGTAAGTGCTTGAACGAGTTCCGTAAGCCGTGCCCCAGGGTCGACGGTTACGTCCCCATCGAGAGTTACGGAGCCATCGGCGACGGCCGAACTGTGGCGATGATCGCCGACGACGGCCGGATCGACTGGTTTCCGGTGCCCAACCTCGACTCGCCGCCGCCGTTCGCGGCGTTGCTCGACGCCGGGAACGGCGGATACATCGAACTGATGCCGCTGGCAGAGTTCACCGTCCGGCGTGAATTCGTCCCCGGGACAAACGTTCTGAGTACTACGTTCCGCACCGACACCGGCTCCGTTCGGATCACCGACTCGTTGAACACCGGGGTCGCCGGGCGTCTTCCGTGGGTGGAGTTGGCCCGCCGCGTCGAGGGGCTCGCCGGCACCGTCGAGTTGTCATGGTCCGTGGCACCGGGCACGATGCTCGGCATCGCGTCGCCGTGGGCGTACGACACCGAGCACGGCACCGTCCTGCGGGTCGACGGATTGACCTTGGCGGTGCGGACTCTGGGCATCGAGAACGTGCGCGTGGCGGACCGCGACATCGGTGGGGTGGTCTCCACGCAACCGGGCTCGCGGCACGTGCTGGGCGTCGTGGGGACGGAGAACGAGCCGCTGCCGTTGCCCGATCCGCAACACCTCGACGAGGGTATCGACCGGACCATCGACAACTGGCGCGTCTGGTCCGACGAGTTCTCGTACGAGGGTCCGTGGGCGGAGCATGTGGCTCGCAGCGCGCTGGCGCTGAAACTGTTGCTGCACAGCCCGTCCGGTGCCATTGCCGCCGCCGCGACGACCTCCCTGCCCGAGAACCGGACCGGTGGCAAGAACTGGGACTACCGCTACGCGTGGGTGCGCGACGCCGCGTACACCATCCGTGCGTTGCAACGGTTCGGCCTTCGTGAGGAGATCCATGCTGCGGTGGCGTGGTTGCTGAAGGTGATCCGTGCCAACGACCCGTTGGTCAACGTCTTCTACACCCTCGGCGGTGAATTGCCCGGTGGCACGGATCAACCCGACGTTCCCGGCTGGCGAGGCATCGGGCCGGTGGTCAACGGCAACGCTGCGGCGGATCAGCTGCAGTTGATGATCTTCGGCGACCTGTTCTCGATCATCCGGCAGTACGTCGACGCCGGGAACATCCTGGACGCGCAGACCGGTCGACTGTTGGCCACCATCGCCGACGAGGCCTGTGATTCGTGGCAGCGCAAGGACGCCGGCATCTGGGAGCTCGAGGACGAACAGCACTACACCAGCTCCAAATTGGGCTGTTGGCAGGCGCTCGACTGCGCGGTGCACCTCGCCGAGGCGGGGGAGATCCCGGGCATACCGGATCGATGGAAGGCCGAGAAGGAACGCATCCGGCACTACATCGAAACCGAGTGTTGGTCGGACGAGCGGCAGGCCTACCTCGCGTACCCGGGTGCCGATGGGCTCGACGCATCCGTGCTGTTGGCCGCCGAGATGGATTTCGATCGTGGAGAACGTCTTTCGTCCACGATCGATGCGCTCGGCGAAGAACTCGGTGCCGGACCGCTGATGTACCGCTACAGCGGGGTATCGAAGGAAGAGGTGACCTTCGTCGCCTGCGCGTTCTGGCGGGTGTCGGCGCTGTCCTGCGTAGGCCGAGACGACGAAGCCACCGCCCTGATGGACCAGTTGGTGGAGCTGTCCAACGACGTCGGGCTGTACAGCGAAATGATCAATGCTTCGGATGGATCGTTTCTGGGTAACTTCCCGCAGGGCTTGAGCCACCTGGCCCTGGTGAATGCGGCGCTGACCATCGCGCGCTCGCACGACGCCACAGCCTGACATCAACCTCTAACGCAAAGTGGGATCGTATGGATCTGGGAATCGACGGTAGAACCGCGCTGGTGACCGGGGCAGACTCCGGTATCGGCTGGCACACCGCGAAAATGCTGTTGGCCGAGGGTGTTCGGGTCGTCATCAGCGACAAGGATCAGAGCTCCCTCGACGACGCTGCAGCGCAACTCGCAGCACCGGAGGGGCAATTGTTCGCATTCGCTGCGGACGTGACCGACACCGAGGCCGTCGAGAATCTGGCCGCACGCACGCAGCAGGCCGTGGGCGACATCGACATTCTCGTCCAGTCCTCGGGGGTGACGGGTGCCCAGGGCCTGTTCCACGAGATCGACGAGGAAGGGTGGCGTTCCACCCTCGACATCGACCTGATGGGACCGGTTCGGCTGCTGCGGGCATTTCTTCCTGCACTTCGACGCGGCGGCTGGGGGCGCATCGTGTTGCTTACCTCCGAGGACGCGGTGCAGCCGTACGACGACGAATTGCCTTACTGCTCGGCCAAAGCGGGCGTTCTGGCTCTCGCCAAGGGACTCTCGCGCAGTTATGCGTCGGAGGGATTGCTGGTCAATGCAGTCTCTCCCGCTTTCATCCACACCCCGATGACCGACGCGATGATGGACAAGCGCGCCGAGGAGAAGGGCACCGACCGCGACGGTGCCATCGAGAGCTTCCTCGACGAGGAGCGTCCGTACATGGAGCTGGGACGTCGGGGTGAGCCCGAGGAGGTCGCCGCGGTGATCACGTTCCTGTGTTCGGATCGCGCGTCCTTCGTCAACGGATCGAACTACCGAGTCGACGCCGGTTCTGTCGCAACAATTTAGGAGAACAGCATGACCAATTTCGGATACACGTTGATGACCGAGCAGAGCGGCCCGAAAGAGTTGGTGAAGTACGCCGTCGGAGCCGAGAAGGTCGGCTTCGACTTCGAGGTCAGCAGCGACCACTACTCACCGTGGCTCTCGTCCATGGGTCACTCGCCCTACGCCTGGACGACGCTGGGCGCGGTGGCTCAGGCCACCGAACGCGTCGAGCTGATGACGTACGTGACGTGCCCGATCATCCGGTACCACCCGGCCGTCGTCGCACAGAAGGCCGCCACGCTGCAGATTCTGGCCGACGGACGCTTCACCCTCGGCCTCGGCAGCGGGGAGAACCTCAACGAGCACGTGGTCGGTGAGGGCTGGCCGTCCATCGACAAGCGGCAGGACATGTTCGTCGAGGCGCTCGAGATCATCAGGGCACTGCACGCCGGTGGCTTGGTCACCTACGAGGGCAAGCACTTTCGCGTCGATTCCGCGCGGATCTGGGATCTGCCCGAGGGCGGTGTGCCGATCGGTATCGCCGCCGGCGGCGAGAAGGCCGTCGCTCGGTTCGCGGAGTACGGCGATCACCTCATCGCCACCGAGCCGGACGCCGATCTCGTCAAGGCATGGTCGGACAACCACGAGGGCCCGGCGCGGTCCATCGGCCAGATCCCCATCTCCTGGGATCCGGACAAGGACGCGGCCATCGATCGCGCACACGATCGCTTCCGTTGGTTCGCCGGCGGCTGGGCCGTCAACGCCGATCTGCCGACGACGGCCGGCTTCGCCGGAGCGACCAAGTTCGTGCGGAAAGAGGATGTGGCCGACACGATCCCGTGCGGACCGGACCTGGACGCGATCGTCGAGGCCGTGAAGCCGTACTGGGAGGCCGGTTACACCGACATCGCACTTGTGCAGGTGGGCGACGAAACCCAGGAACGTTTCCTCGCCGAGGCCGCAGGACCGCTGTTGGAGAAACTGCGCGCTGCGTCCAGCTGACTCGACGTTTCACGAGGCCCCGATCGAGAGCATCCGATCGGGGCCTCGAGCTGTCAGCGGACGTGGATGTCCTTGCGGTCGAGTGCCCTGCCGGCAGATGCGACAACCGAGACGGTGAGCAGTGCCGTGGCCGTCAGGACCGACAGTGCGGCTCCGGTGGTCAGCGAACCCGAGTCACCGAAAGTTCCGGAGGCCAACTGGGTTGCGCGAGTCGCCAGGGCATAGGGCAACAGGAAGATTGCCCCGGTCACCTCGGCGGTGAGGAGGAACACCGATATACCGGCCCCGACGAGAGCGATGGCAATCGGCACCGCGAAAGACCTGACCGCCATCGACAGACCGGATTGCAGAGCCGCCACCGGTATCGATCCCACCACGACGAGTGCACTGGTCGCGAAGAGCTCGGAAGGGAGCATCCCGTCCAGCGAGAAGACCACCTTGCCGAGAACGACGACGGCTGCCAGCATGACGATGTTCATGACCGCGGTCAGCGTCGCCACCACAGCCGTCTTGGCGATCACGATGCGCGCCGACGGAACCGGCCCACTCATCAGGGCATTCCAATTCCCACCTCGGTGTTCGGATTTCCACGCCAGCGAGGCCAGTACGGCAACGCCGAGTGCCAGTGGGAACAGGCCGTAGAACACGACTGTGCGCAACCACAATGTGCGCCATCCCTCTGCCAACTCTGCGCCCGACGCGATCGTGTTGGACGTTCCGACCCCCGCGATGATCAGAGGGAGGAGAACGACGACCGTCCATGCCTGCGAGCGCCTGAGCTTGATCATTTCCGCTGAAAACGCATTCATGCTCGTACCTCCTGTCGATCGAGTCGAACGGTCATGAGCCAGAACAACACTGCCCCGACAACTCCGAGGGCGACGATGCTGGCGTAGGACGGGTTCAGTGTCACCACCTGCTCGCCTCGGTAGTCGGCGGCCGACGCCAAGGAGTAATACCCCCACGGCGTCAGGTGTGCTGCCCAGGAGGGGAATCCGGAGGCGCAGATCGCGATGACGGTACCCACGATGCCGATTCCCAGCGCGACCAGTTGGTTGTCCACTCGCGCTGAGATCACCAGGTGCAGACCGAGTATCACCAGGTTGGCCGTCACCGCTGCCGCCGTGTAGCCCAACCACAGACCGGCGGGCATCGGTTGGGTCACCCCGATGGCGGTCCCCAGAAATACACCTGCTGCGCTGGCCGCCACCGTCGCGCCACCGACAACGAGGCCCGTCGAGACGAGCTTCGCCCGCACGAGGGCTCCGCGGTCGGCTCCATTGGTCTGGTTCAGTAACCAGCCGTTGGACTGGTGCTCGACTTCCACTGTGCGGCTTGCCATCACTGCGATCAGCAGTGGTGACGCGATGGGGACGGCAAGGGACAGACCGGCCAGTGGCAGTGCCCAGGAGACTCCGGTCGAATCGTTCGACGTCGCCGCGGTGAGAGCGCCGACGAAGGTCAACCCTACGATCGCGGCGACCAACAATGCGGCGATCGCGCCGATGTGCAGGTGCCTGAGTTTGGCGAATTCGTTGCGTACGGTCGTCACAATCGGCCACCCTTCGTCAGATTCATGAATACGTCTTCGAGCGACTGATCGTCGCGCCGAACGCCGTAGACGCCTGCGTTTGCGCCGACGAGTTCCGCCACCACCTGTGCGGTACTTCGATCGTCGATGCCGGACAGCCTCAACGTGTGGTCGTCGACCTGCACCGGGATCTTCTGTTGCAGAACCGAACTCGCGCGGCCGGGATCGATCGCGTCGATGAGCACGTCCGGAGTGGAGGCGGCGAACAGCTCGTCGCGGGTGCCTTGGAAAATCAGGCGGCCCTGGCTCAGGATTCCGAGCATGTTCGCCGTCTTGTCGATCTCGCCGAGCAAATGGCTCGAGACCATCACTGTCACACCGTGTTCGGCGAGATGACGGAGCAAGCCGCGGATCTCTTCGATTCCGGCCGGGTCCAAGCCGTTGGTGGGCTCGTCCAGGATCAGAAGTTGTGGCTCGCGCGCGAGTGCCATCGCAATGCCTAGGCGCTGTTTCATTCCCAGCGAGTAGTTCTTCACCTTCTTGTCGAGGTGTTCCTGCAGACGGACGGTGGCTACTGCCCGCTCGATCTGTTCGGCGTGCAGCCCGAGAGAGCGCTGCACGATACGAAGGTTCTCCGCACCCGTGAGATGTCCGTATCCGGGTGGAGATTCGATGAGTGATCCAATGTGTGAGAGCAATTCGCGGCGGGTGCCGTGATTCATCGGTTTCCCGAGGATCTCCACCTCACCGGAGGTCGGTCGGATCAGGGACAACAACATTTTCATGGTCGTCGATTTGCCCGATCCGTTCGGACCGAGAAAGCCGTAGACGCAGCCCTCAGGAATGCGAAGGTTCACGTCGTCGACGACGGCATGGGTGTCGTAGCGCTTGCCGAGGCTGTGAGTTCTGACGATGTCCATGCCTCGACGGTCCCGCATTCGGCGGCGAGAATCGTCGGTCGCGAGTATGTCCGGTGTCCTACTCGGGTATGACTTGCCGTCGGGTGGCGGTACTACGGTGCGAGAGACGACAGATTCTTCGAGATGCTCGACGTCAGTGCCTTGCCGACGATCGCTGCGAGTCCGGGGACGGGCGCGTCGAATCCGATCGTGTAGTCGAGTTCGGTGCCGCCGTCGGTGGTGGGGGTGAACTTCTGTACGCCCCAGTGGCCGCGTAGCGGGCCGCCCTTGGTGATGCGGTACTCGATCAGCGAATTGGGCTCGGACGTGATCGTGGTTTCCTCGAACGCGGGCAGCGGCCCGAGTTTGAGGCTGCGGGTGGAGCCGACGCCGTTGCGCGATGTGTCGCCGTCGCGCACGCGGCCGATCTTCGCCAGGAACAGCGGGCCGAGGTTCTCGTGCTCGGACAGTGCCGCGAACACGACCTCGGGGGGAGAGACGAACCGGTGGGTGACGTGGACGCGGGTCGGTGTCGGCATGGGTCGTGAGATCCGTTCGCTGGGGGTCGACAGAGTCGACTCACAGTAGCCGTCCACCGCGCAAAAAAGGGACCCACTCGATCGAATCGAGTGGGTCCCTCTTCGTGGTCCAACTGTCGGGGTGGCGGGATTCGAACCCACGACCTCTTCGTCCCGAACGAAGCGCGCTACCAAGCTGCGCCACACCCCGTGTACCGCTGGAGAAGTCTAACTCACGACTGCCTCGGAACGCGAAACGCCCTCGTCGGAGACGTTTTTCGGACCCATTCTCGGGGCCGGAGTCAGCGTGATCAGAGTTGCCTCGGGCCGGCAGCAGAACCGTGCAGGCGCGTACGGCGACGTTCCGATGCCCGCGGAGACGTGCAGCTGGGTGTGTGCGCCCCACTTGGACGGACCCTTGACCCGTGAACGGTCGATCTCGCAGTTCGTCACCAGAGCGCCGTAGAACGGCAGGCACAGCTGCCCACCGTGCGTGTGACCGGCGAGGACGAGGTCGTAACCGTCCTGGGCGAACTTGTCCAGGACGCGCGGCTCCGGCGAATGCGTGATGCCCAGGCGCAGGTCGGCCAACGGATTCGGCTGGCCGGCGATGGTGTCGTATCGATCGCGCTTCAGGTGGGGATCGTCGACGCCTGCCGACGCGATCCGCACCCCGGCCACCTCGAGTTCGCGACGCACGTGCGTCACGTCGAGCCAGCCCCGTTCGGAGAACGCGGCCCGCAGATCGCGCCACGGCAGCGACTCGCCCGTCGTGCGCTTGTGGTTCTTGTCGAAGTACTTGAACGGGTTCTTCGGCTTGGGCGCGAAGTAGTCGTTGCTACCGAACACGAACAGGCCAGGGCGGGCCAGCAGTGGTCCCAGCGCCTGCACGACGCTCGGAACGGCGCGCTGATGCGAGAGATTGTCCCCGGTGTTGACGACCAGATCGGGGTCGAGACGGTCCAGTTCACGCAGCCAGTTCTGTTTCATCCGCTGGCCGGGCATCATGTGCAGGTCGCTGATGTGGAGCACGCGCAGCGTCGCCGAACCCGGCTCGAGCACCGCCATCGACGTCTCGCGGAGCGTGAACGCGTTCCGTTCGATGAGGGTGGCGTATCCGATGCCCAGCGCTGCGGCTCCGGCCGTCCCGATCACGGAACTTCTCAGCGGTGACGCTCTGACGACATCTCGCGCCTGCTCTGCGGCGGAGCGAAGTTGTGTGGAGGCACTGCGCAGCTGCGTCGAGGTGCTGAGAAACGAGGGACTGAATTGTGCGGACACCTCATCCACGATACGGCAGCAACCGGATATGGACGTGCGAGCCGACGACTGCGCCGCGTAGCGTTTCCGCCATGTCCGAACTCAAGGCTCGCCTCCGTACCGACCTCACCGCAGCGATGAAGGCGAAGGACAAACTCCGCCTGGCAACGCTGCGCATGATTCTCGCCGCCATCCAGACCGAGGAGGTCTCCGGCAAGGAGGCCCACGATCTGACCGACGACGACGTTCTCAAAGTGCTTGCCAAGGAAGCGAAGAAGCGCGGCGAATCGGCCGAGATCTACACCCAGAACGGCCGCGGCGAACTTGCGGCGAACGAGCATGCCGAAGCGCAAATCATCAATGAATACCTGCCCACCCCGCTCACCGACGAGGAACTGGCCACCATCGTCGACACCGCGATCGCGCAGGTCGCCGAGGACCTCGGTGAGCGACCGGCGATGAAGCAGATGGGTCAGGTCATGAAGATCGCGTCGGGACTCGCAGCGGGCAAGGCCGACGGATCGCGACTGTCGAAGGCAGTCAAGGACCGCCTGTAGTGCGCTCCGCGCAGTGGTGCGGTCATGTCCCCTCCAGGGCACTCAACCGCACCACTGCCGCAGGCACTAGCGAGGTGCCGTCAACCCGGGGATCGCCGGAATCTGGATGCCCGGCGGTAGGTCCGGGATCTGGATGTTCGGCAGCGCGGGTGCCGGAGCCGGAGCGGGTCGAACCGAACCGTCACTGACGTAGATCGTGATGTTCGATCCGGGGACCGCCGAGCCCGACGGCGACGTCGACACCACGGTGCCGCGCGCAGCCTGGTCGGCCGTGGTGGCCACCGTCACCTGGAAGCCCGCACCCTGCAGGGTCGAGGTTGCCGACGACTGGCTCTGGCCGGTGACGTCGGGAACCTGGCCGTTGGCCGAGCCGCGGACGTACTTCTGGTCGACCGGTGGCAACGCGACAGGGCCGAAGTTGTTGGCGATCGGAGTCATGGCGTCGAACCACGTCCGCGCCGGCTCGTTACCGCCGTACAGGTTGCCCGAGCTGCAGGGCCGCAGCGGGAACGAGCAGATCTCGCTCGGCGTCGGGGAGTCGCCGTAGGTGTAGACGGCGGCGGCGTAGTTGTTGGTGAACCCGAGGAAGCCCGAGGATCGGTTCGACTCGGTGGTGCCGGTCTTGCCGGACATCGGCAGGGTCCAGCCGGCGGAACCGGCGGCGGACGCGGACGTGCCGCCTGCCTGGTCGTCCTTGCTCATCGCGTTCGCGAGGGTGTTCGCCAATCCGGGCTCGACGACCTGCTCGCAGGCCTGGTGCGCGACCGGAACGGGCTTGCCGTCGCGGTCGAAGATCGAGTCGATCGGAGTGGGCGGGCACCATTTGCCACCGGAAGCGAGCGTGGCAGCCACGTTGGACAGTTCCAGTGGGTTGACCCAGGTGGGCCCGAGGGTGAACGAGCCGAGGTTCTGGTCCTTCTGGAAGTCGGCCATGGACTGTTCGGTCCCCGACGAACCCGGGTCGTTGTAGGAGCGCAGACCGAGGCGCACGGCCATGTCGACGGTCGGCGTGACGCCGACCGATTCGATCAGCTTGACGAACGCGGTGTTGGGAGACTGCGCCAGCGCGTCGGTGATGGACAGCGCGGGCGGGTAATTGCCCGCGTTCTCGACGCAGTAGGTCGCTGCCGGGCAGTTCCTGGCTCCGCCGTCGCCGACGCCCTTGACCTCGACGCGACGAGGAACCTGCAGCGTCGCGCTGGTACCCAGTCCGCGCTCCATCGCCGCGGCCGTGGTGAAGATCTTGAAGATCGATCCCGCTCCGTTGCCCACGAGGGAGTGCGGTTGCGGTTGCACGGTCTCGTCGTCGTCGGCGTTGAGGCCGTAGGTGCGGCTGCTGCCCATCGCGAGAACTCGGTGCTGGTCCTGCCCGGGTGCGACGACGTTCATGACAGTGGCGACGCCGTCGAGGGTCGGGCTCGTGTTCTCGACCAACGCCGCCTTGGTGGAGTTCTGCACCGCGGGGTCGAGCGTCGTACGGATGAGGTACCCGCCCTTGTCGATCTGCTCCTGGCTGATGCCGGCGTCGGCGAGGTACTGCAGTGCGTAGTCGCAGAAGAATCCGCGGTCACCTGCCGCGATGCAGCCGCGGGGCAGGGTCTGGGGCACGGGCAGCACACCCAGCGGCTCGGACTTGAGTGCCTCGAGCTCCGACGCGCGTTCGGGGAGGTTCTGGATCATCGTGTCGAGCACGGTGTTCCGGCGCTCGAGCACGCCCTCCTCGTTGGTGTACGGGTTGAGCGCCGAGCTGGACTGCACCATGCCCGCGAGCATCGCGGCCTGGACGGCGCTGAGCTGGCTGGCGTCGATACCGAAGTAGGTCTGGGCCGCGTCCTGGATGCCGAAGGACGCGTTACCGAACGGCACCAGGTTGAGGTACCGGGTGAGGATCTCGTCCTTGGTCAGTTCCTTGTCGAGCGTCAACGCCATCCGGATCTCGCGGATCTTGCGAGCGGGCGTCGTCTCGATGGCCGCGCGGCGCTCGGCGTCGGTCTTGGCAACCACGAGCAGCTGATAGTTCTTCACGTACTGCTGATCGATGGTTGATGCGCCCTGCTCCACCTGCCCGCTGGTGGTGTTGGTCAGGAACGCTCGGAGCGTGCCCTGCCAGTCCACACCCTGGTGCTCGGCGAAGCGGCGGTCCTCGATCGAGACGATGGCGAGCTTCATCTCGTTGGAGATCTGGTCGCTCGGCACTTCGAATCGACGCTGCTCGTACAGCCAGGCGATGGGATTGCCGTTGACGTCCGTCATCGTCGAGACGGCAGGCACTGCGCCTTCGACCAACTCGGCCGAGACGTTGTCGACGGTATCGGCGGCGCGGTTGGAGGCGTACCCGAACCCACCGGCCAAGGGGAACATCACGCCGGCGAGCAATGCACCGGCGAGTGCTGAACATCCGGCGAGCTTCGCCACGGTTTTTCCAACTGACACAGAGCACAGCGTACGTGGGCGCCGCTCGGACCGGCAGAGGCCTGCACGCACTGTGTGCTGCGCCCCTGCTCGGGACGGCCGTACCAGAAATGTGACCCCGCCGTCTTGCATTCGGGGCTCGCTTTACCTAAATTATGAGCACGGTGTGATTCGCATAACACTTGATAATGAATGTGGGGCAGCTCCTAGAATTTGTGCTTCGACACAGAGGTACAAACCGCTTCGAGCCTCCGGGACGTCCAGCGAGGACGTCCGCAACGCAAAGGGGTATCCGCATGCACACGACAACCGCGCCGACGCGACTCGATGTAGAAGAAGCAGAAGCACGCATCGCCTGGGTGTCGCACGCCCGTTGCAAGGGCACTGACCCGGACCAGCTCTTCGTCCGGGGTGCAGCACAGCGCAAGGCTGCAACCATCTGCAGGCACTGCCCGGTGCTGATGCAGTGCGGTGCGGATGCGCTCGACAACCGCGTCGAGTTCGGTGTCTGGGGCGGCATGACGGAACGCCAGCGCAGGGCACTGCTCAAGCAGCACCCCGAGGTCGACTCCTGGTCCGAGTTCTTCGAGACCCAGCGCCAGCAGCAAGCAGCTATCTAGCCGCCTGCCGGGCACGGCCGATTCAGGCTTTGCGGGTCAGCTGATCGGCCACTGCCCGCAGCGCGGCGAGGTCGGAGACCTCGAACGGCAGAGACGGAACACCGACGATGGGCACGCGGGGGTGCGCACCGGTGAAGCGCTTGAGCAACCGCACCTCACGCGCTGCCGTGACGGCACGCTGGGCGTGGATCCGGAGGACGGCGGCGGTCAGATCCGCGCCGGGGTCATCGATTCGATCGAGCAGATCGGCTGCCGTCGCGGCGTGATCCGCCTGCACCGTCGACAACGTCGGGTGCGTTCGGTTCACCACCAAACCGGCCAGCGGCATCTTCTCCGCGGACAATCTCTCCACGAAGAACGCCGCCTCGCGCAGGGCGTCGGGTTCCGCGGCAGCGACTACCAGGAAGCTGGTGCCGTCCTCGCGCAACAGCTGGTAGGTACGCGTCGCCCGCTCGCGGAAGCCGCCGAACATCGAATCCAGTGACTGAACGAAAGCTGAAGCGTCGGAGAGCATTTGGCTGCCGATGACCGTGGAGACGCCGCGCATGGCCAAGCTCATCGCGCTGGTGACCACGCGGGTGATGCCGCGACCGGGAGCGGTGAGCAGCCGGATGAACCGGCCGTCGAGGAACGAGCCGAGTCGCTGCGGCGCATCGAGGAAGTCCAGTGCATTGCGCGACGGCGGAGTGTCCACCACGATCAGATCCCACGACGAGTCCAGGGACAACTGCCCCAACTTCTCCATCGCCATGTACTCCTGCGTGCCCGAAAACGACGACGCCACAGTCTGATAGAACGGATTGGCCAGTACCTGCTCGGCCTTCTCCGGCGTCGAGTGCTCGATGACCATCTCGTCGAACGTGCGTCGCATGTTCAGCATCATCGCGTGCAGTTCGCCCTTGGCACCGGCACCCAACTTCACCGGCTGCGGGCTGTTGTCGAGATCGCCGAGACCGAGAGCCTGAGCCAGGCGTCGGGCCGGATCGATCGTCAGCACCACCACGCGCCTGCCCTGCTCGGCAGCGCGCAGTGCCATCGCAGCCGCGGTGGTCGTCTTACCGACGCCGCCGGCCCCACAGACGACGACGATCCGCGAGGTGGGATCGGTGAGAATGCGGTCGACATCGAGTTCGGTTGCTACTGGTCGAGTCATCGGACACCCTGTTCTGCCAGCTTGGCGGCGAGCTCGTACAAGCCGCCGAGATCGACACCGTCCGCCAACATCGGCAGCGACATCCGCGCGACGTCGAGTTCGTCGAGCGTGGTTGCGCTCTCCACCTGAGCCGAGAGCGTCGCCGCGTGCTCGATCGATTCGGTGAGCAGCCCCGCGAAGTCCGCCTCGGACAGCGTGATTCCGGTCTTGGCGAGACCGTCCTGGATGGCGACGGCATCGATCTCGCCCTCGGCGATGGCCTCGAGGGACCCGGCAGGAAGGTACGTCGGTTCGGTGCGATTGACGATGACCGTGCCGAGTCGAAGATCCGCTGCCTCGAGCTCACGCACCGCGTCGGCCGTCTCCTGGACCGGCAGAGCCTCGAGCAGAGTCACCAGGTGCACGACGGTGTCGGCCGAGTGCAGCAACCGCACCACGCCCTCGCTCTGCGAACGAACCGGTCCGCCCTTGGCCAGGTCGGCCATGGCCTTGGTGACGTCCAGGAAGTTTCCGATGCGGCCGGTCGGCGGCGAGTCGACGACGATCTCGTCGTAGATGCGGTTGCCCTTCTTGTCGGTCCGCACCACACATTCCTTGACCTTGCCGGTCAGCAGCACATCGCGCAGACCGGGTGCGATGGTCGTCGCGAACTCGATGGCACCGATCTTGCGCATGGCGCGGCCTGCGAAGCCGAGGTTGTAGAACATCTCGAGGTATTCGAGGAAGGCGGTCTCGATGTCGATGGCCAGTGCATAGACCTCGCCGCCGCCGTCCGCCGAGGCGACGCGCGTCTCCTGCGGCGGAAGCTGCGGAACATCGAAGAGCTGGGCGATGCCCTGTCGGCCTTCGACCTCGACCAGCAACACCCGTCGACCGCCTGCCGCGAGCGCAAGCGCCAATGCGGCGGCGACCGTCGTCTTGCCGGTCCCGCCCTTACCGGACACGAAATGCAGCCGCGCGGCATTTGCCTTCGCCGGCCATCCCTCTTCGTTCGCTGTACCCACACCCCGACCATATAGACGTCGTCTGCGGGCGTCCGACCGAACTCTCTAACTCTGCCCCGCGTGTCGGCGGAGGTGGTCGACCAACCCCTGTGTGTATGCGTCGAGATCCGGAACTGCGTCGGGGCAGGCGACCATCGCGATCGTCACCACGTCGACGAATCCGAAGATTCCGTGATTGAGACACCGGCCGTCTTCCAAGAACGGAAAACCGGCCGAGAATCGCGCAACGGCACCACACAGCTCGAGGTCCGTGCGGCCACGGTCGACACTGACAACGGTTGTCTGTGCACCGACGCGCGACGGAGAGCGGTCGTGTTTTCGGAATCGACGGCCTTGCACGAATCGGACGATCGGCGCGGGCACCCGCTCGTCCGCACGCGCGATTCGAAGCAGTGGCGCGGCCGTCACTCGGGCTCGTTCGACTGCGAGCGACCGAGTGATCAGCTCGGCCCGCTTCTCGACATCGGGTTCGCCGACATGGAGATCGACCGTTCCGACCACAGCTCGATTCGCTGCCGGCCACTCCACGTCACCAGGCAGGGCCATCGGTACGAACGCCGTGACGGTGCCTCCGGTCTCGGACAGTGTCCTGTGACCGTCGCCGAGATACCGATCGAGGCACGAGCCGACGGCGCAGAGAGCGGACACCGTCACCGACGCGGCACCCGCGCGGACCTCTCTCGCCTGCATCGGCACGATGCGGACGACTCGGTACGGCCCCACGGCCCGGTTCAGCGACGTGGCCGGCACCGGTTGCGGTCCGGGCGGCGTCCCTTGGTAGGCGCGAATCGCTCGACGGGCCTCCCACCGTGATCGAACGAGATCCACCGGTGCCCGGGCCACAGCGCCGAGAACGTCGAGAACGTCGAGAACGGGGTTCGTCCGCTCGGGCGTGGTCTCCGGCGACGGTGCCGCACCTGGCGCGGACTGTGGATCGAACAGTGCGCGAACCATCCTCGATACGCCGAGCCCATCGGTCAGGGCGTGCCCGACCTGCAGTATCACCACCGTGACCGCACCCTGCATCAGCGGAGCACTGCCGATTCCACGCACCACGTGCAGGTGCCAGGAGTGTTCTCGGAGGTCGAGCCGAGTGCGGAGCAGGTCGCCCATCAAGGTCTCGAAATCGGCCCAGGGCGCACCGCCGAGATCGTGGTCGGACATCCGTTCGGACAGCGGGGACGTGTCCGGTACCCATCGTGGGTAGTCCAGATTCAGCGGTGCCTCTTTCAGCCGCAGTCCCAGTCCGGGAACGAGAGGTGCGCGGGCCTCGATGTGCGCGACGATCTCCTCGAACGAGGGCGCAGCGCGATCGACCGAGTCGAACGCCGTCAGGGAGAACTGGTCTCGAGAATCACCGCGGTCGCGCGCGAAGTGGTAGATGGCGTCCTTGATATCGAGCCGATCCATGCGACGACTGTAGTTCCGGCTCCGCGCCGGCGGACCCGAACGATAGGCTCACCAGTCATGAGCGAAAAGATCATCTGGGAGTACTTCACCGCGCCGGTTCTGATTCACGCCACCAAGCAGATTCTCGACAACTACGGCTCCGAGGGCTGGGAGCTCGTCACGATCATGGCGGGACCCAACGGCGGCGACACGTTGGTCGCGTACTTCAAGCGCCCGAAGGCCTGAACACGTGACGAAGTGGAGCGAACGACTGTCCGAGCTGGGCATCGAGCTACCCGATGTCGTTCCGCCGCTGGCGGCCTACGTCCCGGCGGTGCAGGTGGGCTCTCTCGTCCACACCTCCGGCCAGCTGCCGATCGTGGACGGAAACCTGACGTCCGTGGGCAAGGTCGGTGCCGACGTCACCGCTGAGGACGCGACCGCCGCGGCACGCATCTGCGCCCTGAACGCGCTCGCCGCCGTGCACGCGCTCGTCGGCATCGATTCGGTGGCCCGGGTGATCAAGGCGGTCGGCTTCGTTGCCTCCGCACCGGGATTCACCGGTCAGCCCGGGGTGATCAACGGGGCGTCGAACGTCATCGGTGAGATCTTCGGCGATGCGGGCAAGCATGCGCGCTCGGCCGTGGGTGTCGCCGAACTGCCCCTCGGTGCTTCGGTGGAAGTGGAGCTCATCGTCGAACTGCGCTGACGCGCAGCCGCACATGTCACTGGGGCGCAGCCGCACATGTCACTGGGGCGCAGCCGCGCTGATCACTTTCTGTAGGTGCAGGCCTCGGTGCACCGAGCATTCGTGATCGACACCCTTGTCGACCGACTCGAGGAATTCGTCCAGCAGGACGGCGAAGCAGTCGGTCGACGAGGTCGATCGGTCGGTGAGAGTGGCGATGCCGTCGGTGCCGCTCAGCTCGATGCGCATCAGGGACGGCATGATCGGCGTCCGCAGCGAGAGTTGAACGGTGCTCGTTGCGCCGCCCTCGTGCTCGAGAACCACGGTCCAACTGTCCGACGCCACCTCGCGGTGCGAATAGGCAACGCGTGCAATGGTTCCCAGTGCGGCGTCGAGCAGATCGAACACGTGTGGGCCGATGTCGAGGATCGCCCCGTCGTCGTGTCGCCACCGCGAGTTCGCGTACGCCCCACCGAGGACGGCACCGGAGAACCAGGTTCCCGAGCCCGCCGCCCACGGTCGTCCGGCGGCCGCGTCGAGGAATTGCCTTGTCTCCGGGGCGAACCGGAGAGTCAGCGTCACCATCGAGCGCACGCCTGCGGCCGTCACCGCCGAGGCCAGTTCCTCGGCCTCGGCCACTGTTGCGGCAATCGGCTTGTCCAACAACACATGTTTGCCTGCCTGCACCGCGCGCAGTGCGTATCCGGCTTGCACGGCCGGTGGTACCGCGAACGCCACCGTGTCGACGGCGTCGAGCAGGGCTTCGAACGACTCGAATACCGGTGCACCCAGCTCGGCCGCCGCTTCGGGTCTGCGTGCCCATACTCCGGTGAAGTCGACGCCCGGATGAGCGAGCAGCGAGGGGGCTTGAGTCTTGCGAGCCCAGGGGCCCGCTCCGACGAGTCCGATCTTCATGAGTGTCGACGGTAGTCCTCGTGGAGATCTCCCGGAGCAGGCGACCTACAGTACTTTCATGGCCGTCTCGAACCCCCAGCATCCCGCGTACGGACTACTCCGGCAGGTGACGCCAACCGCGTCGGTTCTGCTCGCCGACAACCCGGGCAAGATGACGCTCGACGGGACGAACACCTGGATTCTGCAGGCACCGGGGTCGGACGAGTGCATCGTGGTCGATCCGGGGCCGAAGGACCGGGCACATCTCGACGCCGTCGCCGCGTCGGGCACGGTGGTTCTGACCCTGGTGACCCATCGCCACGCCGATCACACCGGTGGGCTGAAGCGTTTTCATCGAAAGACGGCGGCTCCGGTGCGCGCGGTCGGGGAGAAGTTTCTGCACGGAGACGGCGTGAGCCTGGTCGACGGCGAGATCATCGAGGCGGCGGGGCTTCGGATCGAGGTTCTGCACACGCCCGGACACACCGCGGATTCGGTGAGTTTCGTGCTGGACGACGCGATCCTGACGGGAGATACCGTCTTGGGCCGCGGCACCACGGTGCTGGACCCGAAGGACGGCTCGCTCGCGGATTATCTGCAGTCGTTGGATCGTCTCGAAGCGGCCGGTGAGGGGAAGAGCGTGCTTCCCGGTCACGGTCCGGAGCTGCCGGACACCGCCGAGGTGGCGCGAGCGTATCGCGCCCACCGTCGGCAGCGGCTGGATCAGGTCCGTTCGGCGCTCGCGGAGCTCGGCGAGGACGCGAAACCGATGCAGGTGGTTCGCCACGTCTATTCGGACGTGGACAAGAAGTTGTGGCCGGCTGCGCGGATGTCGGTCAAAACGCAGCTGGCCTACCTCCGGGAGAGCTAGCGAGCTCGGCGTGCCAGACGCTCGGAGTCCGAGATCAGTACGGACTTGCCTTCGAGGCGCAGCCATCCGCGGTGTGCGAAGTCGGCCAGAGCCTTGTTGACGGTTTCGCGAGAGGCACCGACGAGCTGAGCGATCTCTTCCTGCGTCAGGTCGTGGGTGACGCGCAGCGAGCCCGCTTCCTGGGTGCCGAATCGCTGTGCCAGCTGGAGCAGCGCCTTCGCGACACGTCCGGGAACGTCGGTGAAGATGAGGTCGGCCAGGTTGTTGTTGGTGCGACGCAACCGGCGGGCCAGAACGCGCAGCAGCTGCTCGGCGATCTCCGGGCGCTGGTCGATCCAGTCCTTGAGTGCAGCTCGGTCCATGCTGACCGCGCGCACCTCGGTGACCGTGGTGGCCGAGGACGTACGGGGACCGGGATCGAAGATCGACAGCTCACCGAACATGTCCGACGGTCCCATGATCGTCAGCAGGTTCTCGCGGCCGTCGGGGGAGCGTCGCCCGAGCTTGATCTTGCCGGAAACGATGATGTAGAGCCGGTCTCCGGGCTCACCCTCGTTGAACACCACGTGTCCCCGGGGGAAATCGACAGGCTGCAGCTGCTTCGTCAGTGCCGCAACCGCTGAGGGCTCGACTCCTTGGAAGATGCCGGCCCGTGCCAGGACGTCGTCCACTTGCGCTCCTTTTGGGATGTCGGTGACGCGGCAACCCGCACCACCGAAAGCGTTTGTACACAGTTCGTGCCATGCACCGAACTGCGGTGCAGTTCAGGCGTCGACGCCGATCCGATGATCAAACACAACAATTACCTCAGGGGAGTCTACTTCGAGTCGGTGGAAACCGAGTGATCGACGCCACCACAGGTTGCCAGAGGACTCGGGCGTGTGTTCCCGTTCACCCGAAATTCATCGAAATTACGACCAATGGGACAAAACGTGCGCTCAGCTGGCCCGTTGGTCGACCATGCCGTCGCGCGTGTCGACGGTCCGCGGAGGGGTCTGGCGGCGCTTGCGGGTGTTGAATCGGGCCAATGCGTGTGGGAAGCCCTCGTTCGCCAGAGTGGCGACCTCGGACGTGCTCGCCTGATCGAGGAACTCCTGGACTTCCTGTTCCCGGACGCCGAGCTTGCTGAGCCGGAACTCGACGCGTTCCATCGCGAGTGCGAAGAGCATGAGTAGTACCGGAAAGAGCACCACGGCGAGTCCTTGCATACCGGCCAGTTAACACCGAAAAGGTCTCGATACAAACACAGCCCACTCCTGCCGCGAGGAACGTTACGCATTCTTGTCCGTACAGTTGTGGAGTGGATTCGACAGCCCCGAAACGCCCCGACGTGCGCAAACGCGAGGAGACTCACCTCGGGCTCGTCCGCCGAGCTCGGCGGATGAACCGGACGTTGAACACTGCCTTTCCGCACGTGTACTGCGAACTGGACTTCACCACGCCCCTCGAACTCGCCGTTGCGACCATCCTGTCCGCGCAGTGCACCGACAAGCGCGTCAACATGGTCACTCCCGCACTGTTCGTGAAATACCGCACAGCCCGCGACTACGCCGAGGCCGACCGTGTCGAGCTCGAGGAGTACATCCGCACCACGGGCTTCTATCGCAACAAGGCGAACTCGCTGATCGGACTCGGGCAGAAACTGCTGGAGAACTTCGACGGCGAGGTGCCCGCGACGTTGAAGGATCTCGTCACGCTTCCCGGGATCGGCCGCAAGACGGCCAATGTGGTTCTCGGCAATGCCTTCGATGTTCCGGGCATCACCGTCGACACCCACTTCGGACGGCTCGTACGACGCTGGCAGTGGACCGAGGAGGAGGACCCGGTCAAGGTCGAGCATGCCGTCGGCGCACTCATCGAACGCAAGGAGTGGACGTTGCTCTCGCATCGAGTCATCTTTCACGGCCGACGCGTCTGCCACGCTCGGACCCCCGCATGTGGGGTGTGCATCCTTGCCAAGGACTGCCCCTCTTTCGGGACCGGCCCTACCGATCCGGCAACGGCTGCTGCGCTGGTGAAGGGCCCGGAGACCGATCACCTCCTCGCCCTCGCCGGAATCGTGTCGTGAACAAAGCTGCTCTGCGCTGGTCTCTCGTCGCTCTGATCCTCGTCGTCGGGATGGTCTACGCGCTGTGGCCCCGCAACGACACAGCACCTGCCGCGCAGCCCACGAACTCACCCGGCCTCGGGCAGCGAGCACCCGGTACGGACGAGCGTCGGGCCGCCGACACCCCCGAGGCCCTCGCGCCGCTGCGTCAGGATGCCGGTCTCGCCGCTTGCCCGACGGCGTCGGGCAACCCCGCGGGTCCGCTGACCGGTATCACCCTCGAATGCATCGGCGACGGCTCGTACGTCGACCTCGGCCAAGTGCTCGCGGGGCGGCCTGCCCTGCTCAACATCTGGGCGTACTGGTGCGGGCCATGCGCCGAAGAGTTGCCCTACCTCCAGCAGTACGCCGAACGAGCAGGCGAGAAGATCGAAGTCCTGACGGTTCACAACGACGCCAACGAGGCCAACGGCCTGACCCGGCTCGCCGATTACGGCATCACTCTGCCCGGAGTTCAGGACGGTGCCGGCCGCGTCGTCGCCGCCGTTGGAGCGCCCAACGTGCTTCCCGTTTCCGTTTTGATATCTGCGGATGGCACTGTCGCCAAGGTGCTGCCACAACCCTTCCGGAGCGTCGACGACATCGCCGACGCCGTCCGCGTGAACCTCGGAGTCGACTCGTGAGCGCACCCGACTGGCTCGGGCGGATGCTCGACGTCGCAGGCAGAGCAGGCGGTCTGACCGACACCACCGGCACCAATCCCGTGCTGCAGCGTCAAGCACCGCCGGCCGACCGGCCGCGATCTGCCGCTGTGCTGGTGCTGTTCGGCGGCCCGGCCGTCGCCGATCCCGGTGCACCCGGCGGACTGCCTGCCGAGGCCGACGTTCTGCTGACCCAGCGCGCGTCGACGCTGCGCGATCACAGCGGGCAGATCGCCTTCCCCGGCGGTGCCACCGATCCGGGCGACGACGGCCCGATCGGTACGGCGCTGCGGGAGGCGCAGGAGGAAACCGGACTCGATCCGGCAGGTGTCGTACCGCTGGCCACGATGCCCGGCATCTACGTTCCGCCGTCGCGCTTCGACGTGATTCCGGTGCTCTCGTACTGGGAGCGACCGACGCCGGTGCGCGTCGTCGATCCCGGCGAGACCGAGCGAGTGGTGCGAGTTCCGTTGCGCGAGTTGCTCGATCCGAACAACCGATTCCAGGTGCGCCACCCTGCGGGTTACCAGGGCCCCGCGTTCGCTGTGCAGGGAATGCTGGTGTGGGGCTTCACGGGCGGTATCCTGGCGGGTCTGCTGGCTGTATCGGGCTGGGAGCCCGAGTGGGACACGGGGGACATACGCGATCTGGAGGCCAGCTTGACTGCGGTAGGAGCGAGGCTCGATCGGTGACTGGTTCAGGGTGGGTCGATATCGCGGTGGTTGCCATCGCACTGCTGGCGGCGACGTCGGGATGGCGGCAGGGGGCGGTGGCGTCGGCGCTGGCGTTTCTCGGTGTTGTGCTCGGTGCCGTCGCCGGCATTCTGGTGGCACCGCACGTGCTCGAACACGTCGACGGTTCGCGGATGCGGGTGTTCGTCGGCATCGCGTTGATCGTGGTGCTGGTGATCGTCGGTGAGGTTGCCGGCATGGTCCTCGGGCGGGCGCTACGTAGCGGAATCCATTCCCGCGCAGCACGTTCGGTCGACAGCACCATCGGTGCCGGGCTACAGGCCGTCGCGGTGCTCGCTGCCGCGTGGCTGCTCGCCATCCCGCTGACGTCGTCCTCGCAGCCCGAGGTCGCCAGTGCGGTCCGTGGATCGACGGTCCTCGGCAAGGTCGACGAAGTGGCACCGGACTGGCTGCGTCAGGTACCCAAGGAATTCTCGGCGTTGCTCGACACCTCCGGACTACCGGATGTCATCGGCCCGTTCGGTCGCACCCCGGTCGCCGAGGTCGCCGCTCCCGATTCCGGTATCGCAGCGGGACCGATTCCGGTGCAACTGCAATCGAGCGTCATCAAGATCAACGGCATCGCACCGAGCTGCCAGAAGGCGCTCGAGGGTTCGGGATTCGTCGTCGGATCGGATCTGGTGATGACCAACGCACACGTCGTCGCAGGCACGTCCGAGGTGACGGTCGATTCGCCGAACGGACCGCTCGACGCCGACGTCGTACTGTTCGATCCGGAAGAAGACATTGCGGTGCTTCGTGTTTCGCAGCTGCAGGCACCGGTGCTGGCGTTTGCGCCGACGCCGGCCGAATCCGGGACCGACGCCATCGTGCTCGGCTACCCCGGCGGTGGACCGTACACGGCGAGCCCGGCGCGCATCCGCGAGATCATCAACCTCAGCGGACCGGACATCTACCGCACCGGAACCGTCCAACGTGAGGTGTACACGGTTCGCGGATCGGTGCGGCAAGGCAACTCCGGTGGACCGCTGGTCAACTCGTCCGGTGAGGTACTGGGCGTCGTGTTCGGTGCGGCCGTCGACGACCCCGACACCGGATTCGTGCTGACCGCGTCGGAGATCGCGGACGAACTCGCGCAGAGCTTCGATGCCCCGGTGCCGGTGGGCACGGGCGACTGCATCGTCTAGCTCTCGCGCACGACCCGCAGGATCTCCTCGGACACCACGTCGGGAGCTTCCTGGTGCACGTAGTGGCCCACGTCCCGCACTGTTCGACGCGTCAGCCCGGGGGCCCAGTGCCGGTCTCTGTCGAGGGTGGTGGGCAGTACGTACGGGTCGAGGTCGCCGCTGATCTGCGCGACTGGAATCGAGGTTCGTACGTCGACGGCGTCCATGAAGCGGCGGCCCTCGGCGCGGAACTGGCTGCGGAACGCCCATCGCTGATATTCGAGTGCGCAGTGTGCAGCACCGGGAATTCTGATGGCCGAGCTCATCTTGGCCGTGGTGTCCGCGTAGTCCTCGGTGGTCTTCCACTCGGGCCCGGCGCGGTTGCTCATCAACTCGGTGACCGCGGCACCGCCTCGGCGCGTCAGCAGTCTCTCGGGGCGCAGCGGAACCTGGTAGCGAACGAAGTGCGGGAGCAGCGCGGCGCGCTGTGCCGAGTCCTTCAACACGGCCCGCCGCAGAGAGATGGGGTGCGGGGCGTTGATCAGCACCATCGAACGCACCGAGCGGGGGTGGAGCGCAACGCTGGCCCAGCAGACGAGACCGCCGTCGGCGTGGCCGACGAACGTGGCGCTCGGATAGCCCAGAGCGCGAACGAGTCCGACGATGTCGCCGGCCAGAGTCCACCCGTCGTATCCGCGTGGAGGCTTGTCGGAATCACCGTAGCCGCGCAGGTCGACGGCGATGGCACGAACACCCGATCGCGCGAGCGCCTCGAGTTGGTGTCGCCACGAGTACCAGAAGTCGGCGAAGCCGTGCAGCAGAACCACCAGCGGTGCGTCCGGTGCGTGTTCGCCGACCTCCACGATGTGGAACCGAATTCCGTTGGCGTGGATGTCGCGATGGATCCACTGTCCCGGATACCGGACCGTGGACGGATCGGGCTGATTCATACTGCTCGATTCGCCGGGCTACTACTTCTTGTAGCCGGGAACTCCGGGGATGGAATCGTGCTGGTTCGGCAGCACCGTCGACGCCTGCTTGAGCGAGTCGATGGTCTTCTCGGGCTTGCGCAGCTTCTTGACCCGGCGGTAGCCGAGGAAACCGAACAGCGCCGCGGCCAACACCATGACGGCGAACACGATGAGGAATGCGGCCCAGCGGTAGAGCCACACATCGAGCAGTTCAGCGGCGAAGAAGAAGAAGAAGAACGAGCTGAACAGCAACACCGTCAACGCGATAATGAAGAAGACGCTGCCCTGCAGACCCTTCTTGACCTCGCCGGTGACCTCGGCCTTGGCGAGGGCGACTTCGGCGCGCACGAGCGTCGAGACCTGAGTGGTGGCGTCCTTGACGAGATTTCCGATGCTGGCGCTACCAGGGGTGCGGGCATCGACATCGGTCAGAGGTATCGACGAAATCGTGTTCGGGACGCCGTTGCCGTATCCCTTGTCATTGCTGACGCTCAACTCTCGACCCCTTGTAATTGCTCTGCTCGGTGTTGTGCGGAAGATCGTATCGACAGTAGTACCTCGGTAGCAGGTTAACTGTTCCGCGGAGGGCGGGCGACGCTCGCCCTTGTTTGGACGCGTACCTCGGTACCACCTGCCGCAAACTCGAGGAACTTACGCGATCGGGCAACGGACACGCCCGGGTCGTGAAATTCTCAGGTGTTCATCAGGTAATTTGCAGGGAACTTCCCCCTTCAGGAGCATTCGTGAGTTCAGCACACACCGTCGCCGCCGACGGTGCAATTCCCGCACCTCAGGTGCCGCGATCGCGCATCGTGATCGCCTCGATGGTCGGCACGTCCATCGAGTTCTTCGACTTCTACATCTATGCCACCGCCGCAGTGCTCGTCTTCCCGCGTCTGTTCTTCCCCGCGGGCAACGACACCACCGCACTGCTGGCGTCGTTCGCTACCTTCGGCCTCGCCTTCGTCGCGCGACCCATCGGGTCGATTCTGTTCGGCCACTTCGGCGACCGCATCGGACGCAAGGCGACCCTCGTCGGGTCCCTGCTCACGATGGGTGTCGCGACGTTCGCGATCGGACTGTTGCCCACGTACGCCGCGGTGGGGCTGTGGGCTCCGGCTCTGCTGGCGATCATGCGCTTCACCCAGGGCGTCGGTCTCGGCGGCGAGTGGAGCGGTGCAGCGTTGCTGGCCACCGAAACCGCCAAGCCGGGCAAGCGAGCCTGGGCGGCGATGTACCCGCAGCTGGGCGCACCCATCGGGTTCTTCTTCGCCAACGGCATCTTCCTGCTCATCGTCATCGCGACGGGCTACGACTCGGTCAACTCGGGCACCGACCACGCGTTCCTGACGTGGGGCTGGCGAATCCCGTTCCTGCTCAGCGCCGTCATGGTCATCATCGGCCTGTACGTCCGGCTCAAGCTCGAGGAAACGCCGGTGTTCAAGCTCGCCGTCGAGCGCGGTCAGAAGGTCAAGACTCCGCTCGCTCAGGTATTCAAGACCAGTTGGCGTCAGCTGATCATCGGAACGTTCGTCATGCTCGCCACCTACACGCTGTTCTACATCATGACCACGTGGGTGGTCAGCTACGGAACGGGCAAGGTGTCCGACGTCAAGGGTCCGAAGCTGGCGATCTCCTACACCGACTTCCTGGAGCTGCAGCTCATCGCCGTGCTGTTCTTCGCGGCGCTGATTCCGGTGGCCGGGCTGCTGGCCGACAAGTACGGCCGTCGTCCCACGCTGATCGTCATCACGTCGGCGATCGTGCTGTTCGGGCTCTCGTTCCACTGGTTCGCGAACCCCGAGACCGCGTCCGCCTCGCGGATGCTGGTGTTCATGTGCGTCGGCCTCGGCCTCATGGGCCTGACCTTCGGACCGATGAGTGCCGTTCTGCCGGAACTGTTTCCGACCAACGTGCGCTACACCGGATCGGGAATCTCGTACAACACCGCGTCGATCCTCGGTGCCGCAGTGGCGCCGTTCATCGCGACCTGGCTGGTGAGCAGCTACGGCGTCGGCTGGGTTGGCGTGTACCTCGCCATCGCTGCAACGTTGACGCTGATCGCTCTGCTGATCATGAAGGAAACACGAGACCAGTCGCTCGACAGCGTCTGAGCGGCGGCGCCGCACGTGAGCGTGGAGCCTGCGGTCGTTCCGCAGGCTCCACTCCGAGCTTCGTAGCAGGGGTCGAGTTTCCGCTCACCTTGGTGGTCTCGAAGTCGTTGCAGTGCAGACAATTCGGGCATACTTCGAATGACTGTGCCGGTTTGACGGTCGATTGTCAGGAAGTTGATCGCACATCCTCAGGATCGAGGGCAACAGTGATCGACTGTGACCGTCCTCGAACACGACATCGCCCGCCCACGCTGGGCAATGCCCACTCTGGCCGCCCTTCTCGCCGGAACAGCCGGGGCCTACGCCCTGGACCTGAATCGGGAGCACTGGGGTAACTCCTTCTACGCAGCAGCCGTTCAGGCCGGCTCGATCAGTTGGAAGGCCTTCCTGTTCGGCTCGTCCGACGCCGCGAACTCGATCACGGTGGACAAGCCGCCTGCGTCGCTGTGGGTCATGGAGCTCTCGGTACGAATCTTCGGCCTCAACTCGTGGTCGCTGTTGTTGCCGCAGGTGCTGATGGCCGTGCTGAGCGTGGGAATCATGTACGCGATCGTCGCCAGTCGATTCGGCTACGGGGCAGCGCTGATTGCAGGCGCGGTCTTGGCGACCACGCCGACCTTCGCGCTGATGTTCCGCTACGACAATCCCGACGCCTTGCTCACCCTCACCCTGTTGGGAGCCGCGTGGGCGATGCTTCGCGCGCTCGAGGACGGGCGAACTCGGTGGCTGGTGGTCACCGGAGCTGTTGTCGGCCTCGGGTTTCTGACGAAGCAACTGCAGGCGTTCCTCGTCGTACCAGCTCTCGCCGTGGCGTACGCGGCGTTCGGTCCACCGAGGTTCGGAACCCGAATGCTGCAGTTGCCGGCGGCCGGTGCCGCGGTGCTCGTGACGGCCGGGTGGTGGGTGGCGATCGTGCAGTTGGTTCCGGCTGCCGACCGGCCGTGGGTCGGCGGGTCGAAGACCGACAGCATCCTGGACCTGACATTCGGCTACAACGGTCTGGGTCGACTGACGGGCAACGAACACGGAAGCAGTGCGGCATCCCATGCCGGAGATGCGGTGCAGACGGGCATCACCCGGATGTTCGCTGCCGCGCAGGGTGGTCAGATCTCGTGGCTGATACCGGCTGCGCTCGTGCTCGTGGTGGCGGGAATCGTGTTGCGCGGCAAAGCGCCTCGACAGGACTTCCGACGCGCCTGGTATGTGATGTGGGGAATGTGGCTCATCGGGTGCTCGCTGGTGTTCAGCTTCATGTCGGGCACCTTTCACTCGTACTACACGATCGTGATCGCACCGGCGATCGCCGCCATCGTCGGAGCTGCCCTGCGCGAACTGTGGGTGCGACGCGAGAACGTCTGGTGCCGTTCGATTCTCGCGCTTGCTTCGGCTGTCACCACGGCCACGTCGTTCGTCTTTCTCGCTCGTACACCCGAGTTCGTGCCGTGGCTCCGATGGGTGGTGCTGGGAGTCGGGATCGTTGTGGCTCTCGCCCTCGTGGTCCGGATGTCTCGAGCGGTCTCGATTACGCTGGGAGCGGCGGCAATTGCGGTCGCTCTGGCCGGCCCCGTCGCTTACGTCGCCGATACCGTGGTCACCCCGCACAGTGGAGGAGGTCCGTCGGCCGGGCCCGCTGTTGCGTCCGAGACCGCAGCCTACGGAACCGGATCGCATGAGGAAATTGTCGGCCGCTCAGCGCAATTCGGCTCCGCAGCCGCACCGGACGCAGAGCTGACCGGCCTACTCGAATCCGACGCCCAGAACTACACCTGGGTGGCGGCGACCGTCGGATCCAACGCCGCCGCGGGCATACAGCTCGCGACCGACGACCCGGTGATGCCGGTGGGTGGATTCTCCGGAACCGACCCGTCGCCCACGCTCGACCGATTCGAGGCCGACGTGGCCGCGGGAAAGATCCATTACTTCATCGAGGGAACGGGCAAGACCAGGCCGTCGGCGGTCGGTGACTGGGTAGCTGCGACCTTCACACCCAGGACCGTCGGCGACTACACGGTGTTCGATCTGAGTGCCTGAGGCAGTGGTGCGGTTGAGTGCCCCCTGAGGCACTCAACCGCACCACTGGCCGCTAGCGGCCCTTCTTGATCGCCTCGAACACCTTCGGGTCGACGAGGGTGGACACGTCGCCGAGTTCGCGGCCCTCGGCCACGTCGCGCAGCAGTCGACGCATGATCTTGCCGGATCGCGTCTTCGGCAGCTCCGGCACGATGGAGATCTCCCGAGGCCTGGCGATCGGCGAAATCTCCTTGGAGACCTGCGCCTTGAGTTCGGCGATCAGCGCGTCGCCGGTGTTCTCCTCGCCTGCCCGCAGGATGACGAACGCGACGATGCCCTGACCGGTGGTGTCGTCGGCGGCACCGACCACCGCGGCCTCGGCGACACTGTGATGGGTGACCAGTGCCGACTCCACCTCGGACGTCGAGATGCGGTGGCCCGAGACGTTCATGACGTCGTCGACGCGGCCGAGGACCCACAGTGCGCCGTCGTCGTCGTACTTGGCACCGTCACCGGCGAAGTACCAGCCCTCCTCGGCGTACCGCGACCAGTACGTTTCCTTGTAGCGGTCCATGTCGCCCCAGATGCCGCGCAGCATCGACGGCCACGGCTCGTCGAGGACGAGGTAACCGTTGCCGCCGTTGCCCAGTGGCTTGGCGTCGTCGTCGACGATCTTGGCGGAGATGCCGGGCAACGGGGCCATCGCGGAGCCGGGCTTGGTGGCGGTGACGCCGGGCAGCGGGGAGATCATGATCGCGCCGGTCTCGGTCTGCCACCAGGTGTCGACGATCGGTGCGGTGCCGCCGCCGACGACGTCGCGGAACCAGCGCCACGCCTCGGGGTTGATCGGTTCGCCGACGGAGCCGAGCAGACGGATCGAGCTCAGATCGTGTGCCCCGGGGATTTCCTTGCCCCACTTCATGAACGTACGAACGAGGGTGGGGGAGGTGTAGTAGATCGAGACCTTGTACTTCTCGATGACGTTCCAATGCCGGTGCTCGTCGGGCGAATTGGGCGTGCCCTCGTAGACGACCTGCGTCGCGCGGTTCGAGAGCGGCCCGTAGACGATGTAGGAGTGCCCGGTGACCCAGCCGATGTCGGCGGTGCACCAGTAGACGTCGGTTCCGGCCTTGTGGTCGAAGACGTTGTGGTGGGTGTACGAGGTCTGCGTCAGGTAGCCGCCGGAGGTGTGGATGATGCCCTTGGGCTTACCCGTCGTGCCCGAGGTGTAGAGGATGAAGAGTGGGTGCTCGGCCGGGAACGGCTGCGCCTCATGCTCTTTCGACGCCTTGGCGACGGTCTCGTGCCACCACAGGTCGCGTCCCTCGGTCCAGGAGACCTCGGAGTCGGTGCGTTTGACGACCAGCACGTGTTCGATCGATGCCGCCCCGTCGACTGCTTCGTCGACGGTGTCCTTGATGGGCGCGGGCTTGCCGCGTCGCCACTGACCGTCGGTGGTGATGACGAGCTTGGCCTCGGCGTCGTCGACGCGCGAGCGGAGTGCGGTGGCGGAGAAGCCGGCGAAGACGACCGAGTGGGTCAGGCCGAGGCGTGCGCACGCGAGGATCGAGACGATGGCCTCGGGGATCATGGGCATGTAGATGGCGACTCGGTCGCCGGAGACGAGGCCGAGTTCGGTCAGGGTGTTGGCGGCCTGGCTGACGTCGGCGAGCAGATCGGAGTAGGTGATGTCGCGGCTGTCGCCGGGTTCGCCTTCCCAGTGGATGGCCACCTGGTCGCCGTGTCCGTCGATCACGTGGCGGTCGACGCAGTTGTAGGCGACGTTGAGCTCGCCGTCGGCGAACCACTTGGCGACGGGGGCGTCGGACCAGTCGAGAACTTCGGTGAACGGGGTGTGCCAGTGGAGTCGGCGAGCCTGTTCGGCCCAGAAGCCGAGTCGATCCTCCTCGGCGGCGGCGTAGAGCTCGGTTCCGGCGTTCGCCTGAGCCGAGAACTCGGCCGAGGGTGCGTAGGAGGCAACCGCGGTCTCGTCGGTTCCGGAGGTACTGGTCGTCATCTCGAATAGCTCACTTTCGTCCGGTGCATTTCGCTCATGAAACTGCACTTCCGTGCCGGTCTCGAGCCCCTTGTGAGGGTAGTCACATGTGATGGCAATCGCACCGTTGCAATCGCCTGCAACCCCCTGATCTGCGGTGATCGGTAGTTTCTGCACGGTGGGCGGTAATCGGGGTTCTCGCCGAGCCGCCTCGACGACGCGGAAGTCCGAAGTGTGAGAAATCGACTTGCCGAAACGTTTCGATCATGTTTCCGGCTTACTCACGGGTCAGCAAAATCTGGGGGAGTTCACATGTTCGTTTCAGGATGTGTCTAAAGTCCATCCCATCAGATCGTTGGAACGGCTCACATGCCGTGCCATGCGGTCGCCCACGAATCCCCGGGCGTCGCGCCCGAGGAACTGAGCACGGATGACCCCGTGTTCACATCTGGATGGAGGATTTTCCTTGCGTATCAAACGTGCCGCGGTCGTCACCACGGCTGTGCTGATGAGTGCGAGCCTGCTCGCCGCCTGTGGCGGCGGTGGCTCGAGCTCCGGTGGCAGCGCCGACGGGATCTACAGCATCTACATCGGCGAGCCGGAGAACCCGTTGGTTCCCGGAAACACCACCGAGAGCGAAGGCAGCCAGGTCCTCAAGGCGCTCTTCACTCCACTGGTCACGTTCAACGACGAAGACAACAGCGTCGAGTACAACGGCGTTGCCGAGTCCGTCGAGTCCGAGGACAACATCACCTGGACCGTCAAGCTCAAGGACGGCTGGACGTTCCACGACGGCACCCCGGTCACCTCGGAGTCCTTCACCAAGGCGTGGAGCTACAATGCGTTGAGCACCAACGCATTCGGTGCCTCGTACTTCTTCGAGAACATCGAAGGCTACGCAGACCTGCAGGGCAGCGACACCGCCGAGCCCACTGCGACCGAACTGAGCGGATTGAGCGTCGTCGACGACACGACCTTCACCGTCAAGCTCAACGGACCGTTCGCAATCTTCCCGCTGACGCTCGGCTACACCGCGTTCGATCCGCTGCCGGAGGCGTTCTACGCCGACCCGACGGCATTCGGTGCCCGCCCGATCGGTAACGGCCCGTTCAAGGCCGACTCGGACTTCGTTCCGGGACAGGGCTTCACCGTCACCAAGTACGACGACTACGCAGGCGACAACGCCGCCAAGTCCGCGGGCGTCAACTTCAAGGTCTACACCGAGCTGAACACCGGCTACAACGATATCCAGGGCGGTGGACTCGACATCATGCTCGATCTGCCCGAGGACGCCTGGGCCACTGCGCGAGATCAGTTCGGTGATCGTTACGCCGATCGCGCCCGTCCCGACATCACCTCGCTCGGCTTCCCGACGTACGACCCGCGGTTCCAGGACCCGAACGTACGCAAGGCGTTCTCGATGGCCATCGATCGCCAGGCCATCGCAACGGCGATCTTCACCGACACCCGTACCCCCGCCGATTCCTTCGCCTCTCCCGTGGTCGAGGGCTACCGCGAGGATGCGTGTGGCGCCACCTGCGAGCTCAACGCCGACGAGGCCAACCGTCTGCTCGACGAGGCCGGCTTCGATCGCAGCCAGCCGGTGGACCTGTGGTTCAACGCCGGTGCCGGACACGACTCGTGGATGACGGCGGTGGGCAACCAGATTCGCGAGAACCTGGGTGTCGACTACGCACTGCGCGGCGATCTGCAGTTCGCTCAGTACCTGCCGCTGCAGGACGCCAAGGGTATGACCGGCCCGTTCCGCTCGAGCTGGATCATGGACTACCCGTCGATCTACAACTTCCTGTCCCCGCTGTACTCGTCCGCGGCACTGCCGCCGGCCGGTAGCAACGCCACGTTCTTCAGCGACCCGGCCTTCGACGCCGCATTGGCAGAGGGCAACAACGCCGAAAACATCGAGGCCGCGACGGCGGACTACCAGAAGGCAGAGGACATCCTGTTCCAGCAGATGCCCGCTACCCCGCTGTTCTACGGCCTGAACCAGGCAGTGTGGTCCGATCGCGTCTCCGACGTGAAGATCGACAACACCGGCGACATCGTCCTCGAGGACGTCGTAGTCAGCTAACAACGGACACCGGTGGGTGGCAACGGATGTGACTCCGTTGCCACCCATCGGTTCGTTTCGGCGGTGGGCTCGACGCCCACCGAAGACCTGCGTCAGCGAGACCCGATTCGCAGGATCGCCGCATCCAAGGAGAAACCACAGTGGGTCGCTACATATCCCGCCGATTACTGCTGACGATTCCCGTCCTGATCGGCTCCTCTTTTCTCATCTTCGCCATGGTCTACGCACTGCCCGGTGATCCCATCCGCGCCCTGGCCGGAGATCGCCCGCTCGCCCCTGCCGTCGTCGCGCAGTTGCGCGACGACTTCAACCTCGACGACAACCTGGTCGTCCAGTACCTCAAGTACATCGGTGGATTCTTCCAAGGCAACTTCGGCACCGACTTCTCCGGCCGCCCCGTGCTCGACACCATCGAGCGGGCCCTGCCCGTCACCATCAAGCTGACGATCGTCGCCGTGGTCTTCGAGACCATCATGGGTATCGCAGCGGGTGTGCTCTCGGCCCTGAAGAAGGGGTCGTTCTTCGACAACCTCGTGCTCATTTCGACGACGTTGCTGGTGTCGGTTCCGGTCTTCGTCCTCGGTTTCATCGCGCAGTTCACGCTGGGTGTGAAACTGGGTGTCTTCCCGATCTCCGGTATCAACAACGGGTGGTCGAGCTACCTGCTCCCGGGCCTGGTGCTCGCGTCGCTGTCGATGGCCTACGTCGCCCGATTGACTCGTACGTCCGTGGCTGAGTCGATGGCAGCTGATTACATCCGCACCGCGAAGTCGAAGGGAATCAGCAACCGGCGCATCATCGTTCGCCATGCTCTGCGAAATTCCCTGATTCCCGTCGTCACCTTCATCGGTGCCGACGTCGGCGGTCTGCTGGGCGGTGCGATCGTAACCGAAACGGTGTT
This sequence comes from Rhodococcus sp. 14-2483-1-2, assembly GCF_002259405.1. Classification (GTDB taxonomy): domain Bacteria; phylum Actinomycetota; class Actinomycetes; order Mycobacteriales; family Mycobacteriaceae; genus Rhodococcoides. The sequence continues at coordinate 296,540 of NZ_NPFW01000013.1, forward strand.
CAACCTGCCGGGTCTCGGACGCGCGATCTACGACGCACTGGCGCGTCAGGAAGGTGCCGTCGTCGTCGGCATCGTGACGCTCTTCGTGTTCTTCTACATCTTCTTCAACCTCGTGGTGGATGTTCTCTACGCGGTTCTCGATCCAAGGATTCGCTATGAATAAGGACGACACGAACGCAGCTCAGCATGCGGCGGACGAGGGTCAGCCGGGCAACGTCATCACCGGCGAGGCCGTCGATCTGGTCGGCCAGGCCAGCCTGTGGGGCAATGCGTGGAAGTTCTTGCGCAAGAGCCCCTTCTTCATCATCGGGTCGTTCCTGCTCGCCGTGCTCCTGGTGATGGCGGTGTTCCCGCAACTGTTTGCCCGCGGGATCGATCCGCGGGTGTGCTCGCTGTCGAACTCGCGCCAGACCCCGAGTGCCGAGCATTGGTTCGGCACCGACATCCAGGGGTGCGACTACTACGCCAACGTCATCTACGGTGCACGGATCTCGCTGTCGATCGGTGTGCTGTCGGTCATCGGTGTGCTCATCATCGGTGTGCTGATCGGTGCTCTCGCAGGCTATTTCGGCGGTTTCATCGACAGCATCCTGGCTCGCTTCACCGATGTGTTCTTCGGAATTCCGCTGCTGCTCGGTGCCCTCATTCTGTTGACGGTGACCGCACAGCGCACGATCTTCACCGTCTCGCTCGCGCTGATCGTGTTCGGCTGGATGACGGCGATGCGACTGGTCCGATCGAGTGTCATCGCGATCAAGAACAGCGAGTACGTCCAGGCCGCTCAGGCGCTCGGTGCGTCCACGTACCGAATTCTGGTGCGGCACATTCTGCCCAATGCTCTTGCGCCGGTGATCATCTACGCCACCATCTCGGTGGGTACGTTCATCGCGGCCGAGGCGACGCTGACGTTCCTCGGAATCGGACTGCAAGCTCCCGAGATCTCGTGGGGCCTGCAGATCAACCTCGGTCAGAACGTGTTCCTGACGGCACCGTATCTGGTGCTGTTCCCGGCCGCGTTCCTCTCCGTCACGGTGCTCGCGTTCATCATGCTCGGCGACGCGCTCCGTGACGCACTCGATCCGAAACGGAACTGACATGAGTATTCAGAAGGACACGGTTCTGACCGTCACCGATCTGACGGTCGAGTTCGAGGTCGAGAAGGTATGGCGCAAGGCCGCCGATTCCGTCTCGTTCACGGTCGCCGCCGGCGAGGTACTCGCCATCGTCGGTGAGTCCGGATCCGGTAAGTCGACCACCGCCATGGCCATTCCCGGTCTGCTGGCCGACAATTCACGGGTGTCGGGCAGCATCAAGCTGGGCGAGAAGGAACTGGTCGGACTGCCCGAGAAGCAGCTCGCACCCATCCGCGGCAAGAACGTTGCGGTGATCTTCCAGGAGCCCATGACGGCGCTCAATCCGGTGTACTCGATCGGCTGGCAGATCACCGAGGCCATCCGGGCACACACCTCGCTGTCGAAGAAGGAAGCGAAGGCGCGGGCCGTCGAGCTGCTGAAGCTCGTCGAGATGCCGGATCCGGAGACCCGGGTGAACTACTACCCGCATCAGCTCTCCGGTGGTCAGCGTCAGCGCGCCATGATCGCCCAGGCGCTGTCCTCGGATCCGGCGCTGCTGATCGCGGACGAGCCGACCACGGCTCTGGACGTGACGGTGCAGGCCGAGATCCTCGACCTGATGCGCGACCTGCGCAACCGCATCGACGCGTCGATCGTGCTGATCACCCACGACATGGGTGTGGTGGCAGACATGGCCGATCGCATCGCGGTGATGAAGGACGGCGTGATCGTCGAAACCGATGTTGCGCAGAAGATTTTCAAGGATGCATCGCATCCGTACACGCAGCAGTTGCTCGCCTCGGTTCCGCACCTGGGCAGCAGCATGGAGTCCGTGGCGGCGGGAACCATCGCTCAGCCGAGCGCCGTCGAGGACACCCGGGCACTGAGCATCGTCGACGGCGTCATCGACTACCCGGGCCGCACCGTGTTCCGGGCCGTCGACGGGGTCAGCCTCGACATCGAGATGGGTGAGGTCGTCGGTCTCGTCGGTGAGTCGGGCTCGGGCAAGTCCACGATCGGCAAGGCCGTGGTGGGGCTGAACAAGCTCACCGGCGGTTCCTTGTCGATCGCGGGGGTCGATATCACCAACCTGTCGAATCGCGATCTGCGGTCGGTGCGAAGCAAGGTCGGCATCGTGTTCCAGGATCCGGGTTCGTCGCTGAACCCGCGCTGGCCGATCGGTCAGTCCATCGCCGAGCCGATGCTGCTGCACACCGAACTCGGTGCTTCCGAGCGGAACAAGAAGGTCGAGGAACTACTCGATCAGGTGCACCTGTCGCGGACAATGCGTAACCGCTACCCCCACCAGCTGTCCGGTGGGCAGCGTCAGCGTGTCGGTATCGCTCGGGCACTGGCCCTGGAGCCGACGTTGCTGGTGGCCGACGAACCGACGTCTGCACTCGACGTGTCGGTGCAGGCCAAGGTGCTCGAGCTGTTCAAGGAACTGCAGCGTGAGTACGGTTTCGCGTGCTTGTTCATCAGTCACGACCTCGCTGTGGTGGAGGTGCTGGCCAAGCGCATCGCGGTGCTGAACAAGGGCAAGTTGGCCGAGTTCGGTACGACGGATCAGATCCTGCGCCGTCCGACCAACGAGTACACCAAGCGGTTGCTCGCAGCCGTCCCGGTGCCCGACCCGGCCGAACAGGCCAAGCGTCGTCAGGCGCGCGCCGAGCTGTTGGCGGCCGGAGCGAAGTAGGCGGTGAGGGGAGGGGGTACCGTCGTCTGTCGTGACGGACCCCCTCGCCCCGCTACTGGAACTGCCCGGAGTTCTCGACTCTGCCGAACGTGCGCGCGACGCTCTGGGCGCGGTGCATCGGCACAAGGCCAACCGTCGTGGCTGGCCGGCCACCGCCGCCGAGGCCGCGGTGCGTGCGGCCCGCTCGTCTTCGACACTCGAGGGTGGTTCGATGGACTTCCCCCGCGAGGGCGAAGACGGCGACCCCATTCTGGCTGGTGCGCTGCGAGTGGCGGCTGCCCTCGACGGTGATGCGCTGCAGAACACGGTCTCTACGTGGAAACGCGCACCGCTGCAGACCCTCGCACGACTGCACCTGTTGGCCGCAGCAGACCTCGTCGACGACGCCTCCGAACTCGGACGTCCCCGCAGCGATGCGGGTGTCGGCGATCGACTCGACCTGCTCGCTCAGTTGGTGACCGGTGGAACCTCCGCACCTGCTCCGGTGATCGCGGCGGTGGTACACGGTGAGTTGTTGACGCTCAAAGCTTTCGGATCGGCCGACGGCATCGTTGCGCGGGCTGCATCGAGACTGGTCGCAGCGTCGTCGGGATTCGACCCCCACAACCTCGGAGTGCCGGAGGTGAGCTGGATGCGTCGGGCAAATGCCTACCGAGACGGCGCGACGGGATTCGCCGAGGGCACCGCGACCGGCGTCGGGAGTTGGGTGATCCTGTGCTGCGGAGCATTCGAAGCCGGTGCGGCAGAAGCGACTTCGATTGCCGAAGCTGCGCAGTAAGCTTGTGCGCACATAAAAGGGCGGCGATGTCGACTTGCGTCGACGTCGCCGCCCGTTAGCACGGAGCGCCTGGTTACCAAGCGTGCTCAGGTGGGCTGTGATGGAAAACCACGTGGCCTCGGCGAGGGTTCGACGGTGATGAGGTCATCCCTGCAACCGGTGCAGGGTTCTTGCTGATCATCGACGAATCTCGCAGGCCCACAGCGCTTCTGCCATTAGGTGGCTGCTCCGCGTGGGTGCCTGGTGTCCGTGCTGGGAATCCCGGTCGGGAGAGCGAATCTTCTCTTCCGATTCGTTCTTGGCCTTCCGTTCTTCCGTACGTCATTTGTACCCCGTGACGCTCCTCACATCAAGGGTTTGGGCGTCATCTTTTTCTTCGGAGCAGTCCGTAGGTGATCGCGCCTGCGGCAAGAGCGCTGAAACCTGCTGCGGCACTTGCTGCTACGGTCTTGCCGGACGGGGTCTGGATCCGTGATCGCAGCGAGACCGGGTTGGAGAAGGTGAGAATCGGCCAGCCGCGGGAGGCGGCTTCCTTGCGCAGTGCGCGATCGGGGTTGACGGCCGTGGGATGCCCGACGGCGCGCAGCATCGGCACGTCGGTGATCGAGTCCGAGTACGCGTAGCTCGACGTCAAGTCGTAATCGTGTTGCGCGGCCAGGGCGTTCATGGCGTCGACCTTGCCCTCTCCGTAGCAGTAGAAGTCGACCTCGCCGATGTACTTGCCCTCCACGGTCACCATCGTGGTGGCCATGCTGTGATCGGCACCCAGTAGTTGTGCGATGGGGTGCACGATCTCGTCGCCGGAGGCCGACACGATCACGACGTCGTGTCCGCGGAGCTTGTGGTCGGCGATGAGATCGGCGGCTTCGGCGAACACGAGGGGGTCGACGATGTCGTGCAGAGTCTCGGCGACGACCGCTCGCACCTGTTCGACGTCCCAGCCTGCGGTCATGCTCGCGATATGGGCGCGCATGCGCTCCATCTGGTCGTGATCGGCTCCGGAGAGCAGGAACAAGAACTGCGCGTAGCTGCTTTTGAGAACGGCGCGCCGGTTGATGAGTCCTTGGTCGAAGAACGGCTTGCTGAATGCCAACGTGCTGGACTTGGCAATGATCGTCTTGTCGAGGTCGAAGAATGCCGCGACGCGCGCTGCGCGTCGGCCGGCCGGGACGTCGTCGTTGCTCGCGCTCTGGGTCACGTTTGTCACCATAGTGGCCGGTGGTGACCGGTGGATGTTGCGCGGTGCCACTGGTGGACTCGGTCCGATGCGGTCGAGAAAAACGGACTGTTGAACTTGCAAACAAGGACGTCCACGGGTGTAGTATTTTCTACGAGCCCGGTTCATCCCGGGCGGTGTTCAGCCCGACCCCCCGGGGCTGAACCAGACGACCCTCGCCTCCTCCCCCCCTGGCGAGGGTCGTCCTCTTTTCTGGGGTAGGTCGAAAACTGGTACAGAAGTACCGGTATTCATCCACAGGCCCGGATCTATCCACATTTCCCCAAGTCGCGCGCATCTCGAGCAGATTCTCACGCAGGCTCGCCGCATGGAAACGGACGTGCGACGGCGAATCACGCACCCGGTAGTGACGATGTCGATCGAACTTCGCGGTCTCCGCGAGGACGTCTATCGAATCGCCGCAGCCGCGGATTGTGTTGTGGAAGAGCAGAACTTACTGGTCGGTATCGGTTCCACACGTTCGATGTGGGACCGCGCCGGAATTCTTTTGGTCGATTTCGTGTCCGCCGAGGCGGCACTGGCGACCGGATTTCCGCGCCGCTCGGGCGTCATTCTGGTCACGGACGCGCCGCCGACACTCGACGATTGGCGAATCGCCACATCGCTCGGTGCCGAGCACGTGGTCTCGCTGCCGTGGGACGAGGACGCACTCGTGCGCATACTCGGCGAACCCGCGTCGGTAGCGTCTGGAGACGGTGGAGTGATCGCGGTGGTCGGCGCCCGCGGTGGCGCGGGTGCATCCACGTTCGCCGCCGCACTCGGACTCTGCAGCGGCCGCTCGGGCCGACGTGCACTCCTCGTCGAGGGTGACCGCTACGGCAGCGGCCTCGACCTGCTACTCGGCTGGGAGAATGCTCCGGGTCTGCGGTGGTCCGGTTTGGTCGTCGAAGGTGGCCGAGTCTCCGGCGACGCGCTGCACGGCGCGCTGCCGTCGCGGGACGGGTTGTCGGTGTTGGCGCTGGGCAGATCCGACGAGCGGAGTGTCGGACTCTCCGCCGTCGCAGTGGCGGCTGTACTCGATGCAGGACGCGCAGCGGGAGATCTGGTGGTGTGCGACGCTCCGCGTCATCCCAGCGACGTCTCCGACGCTCTGTACGCCGCGGCGGACCTCGTCGCGCTGGTACTTCCGGCCGAACTGCGAGCCGTGACGTCGGCCGAGGTGGTGGCAGCGCATGTGGTGGATCGAAATGCCAATGTCGGCCTGGTCGTTCGTGGGCCTGCGCCGGGTGGGCTGAGGGCCGACGATATCGCCGTCGCCCTCGAACTTCCACTGTTGACGTCGATGCGCGCCGAGCCCGCGTTGGCCGAGCGCCTGGAACGTGGAGGTCTGGTGCTGGGCCGACGTTCGCCGCTGGCCGCAGCAGCCAACGCAGTGCTCGATACGTTCGCGCACAAGCCCGGTGGTCAGCGGTGGGCGGCGTGAGCGCAGTCGTCACCGTGGATCTGCTCGACCGCGTCCGCGATCGCCTGGCGGCATCGGCCGACGCTCCTGTTCCCGCCACCGTCGCCGCGGCCATTCGAGCGGAAGCCGGGGGAGTGATCGGCGACACCGATATGCTTGCGGCCCTTCGTGTTCTGCAAACCGAACTGACCGGCGCGGGTCCGTTGGAGCCGCTGCTGTCCGAGCCCGGAGTGACCGATGTACTGGTCACCGCACCGGATCAGGTGTGGATCGATCGTGGTCGCGGACTCGAGCGCACCGGAGTTCGCTTCGTCGACGAGGCTGCCGTTCGGCGGCTGGCGCAACGGCTCGCCCTCTCTTCCGGCCGTCGACTCGACGACGCGCAGCCCTGGGTCGACGGGCGACTGCCGGGCGTCGGGCAGGGGGCGTTCGGCGTCCGCCTGCACGCTGTGCTGGCACCGGTGGCGAGCGGGGGAACGTGTGTCTCGCTTCGGGTTCTGCGACCCGCGACGCAGGGACTCGCCGCGCTCCGTGCATCGGGAGCCGTGACCGAAGACGGGTACGAGCTGCTGCGTCGAATCGTGTTCGGCCGCTTGGCGTTCTTGGTCGTCGGAGGTACCGGCGCCGGAAAAACTACACTCTTGGCCGCACTGCTGGGTGAGGTGGATCCGGCCGAACGCATCGTGTGCGTCGAGGACGCGGCAGAGTTGGCACCGGCCCATCCGCACGTGGTCCGTCTGGTGGCCCGCGCGCCCAATGTCGAAGGGGTGGGGGAGGTGTCGGTGCGCCAACTGGTGCGTCAAGCCCTGCGAATGCGACCCGACCGACTCGTCGTCGGTGAGGTGCGCGGGGCCGAGGTCATCGACCTGATGACGGCTCTCAATACCGGTCACGACGGTGGAGCCGGAACCATCCACGCGAACTCCCCGGCCGAGGTACCCGCCCGACTCGAAGCCCTTGCGGCACTGGGCGGAATGGGGCGAGATGCGCTGCACAGTCAACTCGCCGCTGCGGTCCAAGTGGTCTTGCACGTCCATCGCAGCGCAGACGGTACTCGACGTCTCCGTGAGATCGGAGTGGTCGACGTCGATCCCACCGGGCGAGTGCACATCGCAGCGGCCTGGTCGGTGGATGGCGAACCGACGCCGGGCGAAGGTCGGCTCCTCGAACTGCTCGACCGCCGCTGCGGTGACGCCGGATGACGGCCGCCCTCATGGCCCTCGCTGTGGCAGTCACTCTGTGGCCGAGCAGTTTCCGTCGGTTGCCTCGTGAAGCACGGACGGCGTCGTCCGCGCCCCGATGGATGGTGCCGGCATGCTGCGCTCTGCTTGCGGCAGGGGCGGTGTGGTGGTTCGGCGGAATCTGGGCAGTGAGCGCAGCGGCGGTGGCGGGCAGTACCGGATGGCGGCGTTACCGTCGGCGACTCGAACGCGACCGGCGCGCCGAGGAATTGAACTGGCTCGCAACCGGAGTCGAAGTGGTGATCGGAGAGCTCCGCGTCGGGTCCCATCCGGCCACGGCCAGCGCGGTTGCGGCGGACGAGTGCTGCGGGATCGCGTCGACGGCACTGCGCGGTGCGGCATCGCGCTCCCGATTGGGCGGCAGGGCTGCCGACGGCATCGCTGCGTCCGATTCGCTGTTGGACGCCGAGCTCGGCCGGCTGGCCGCCGCGTGGCGAGTGGCCGACGAGCACGGGCTCGCACTTGCCGAGCTGCTGGACGCCGTCCGCGAGGACATGCTGGGGCGCAGACGGTTTCGCGAACGAACCGACGCATCCCTCGCCGGTGCCCGTGCCACCGCGCTGGTTCTGGCCGGTCTGCCGATCCTCGGAGTCGCGCTGGGCCAGCTGATGGGCGCGGATCCACTGCAGATTCTGCTCGGCGGTGGGCTCGGCGGAATGCTGCTGCTCATCGGCACGGCGCTGGGGTGCGCGGGGCTGCTGTGGACCGATGCGATCACCGGCACGGTGACGACGTGATGTGGGCGACGGTGCTCTGTGTCGCAACGGCGTTGATCACGCTGCCCTCGGTCGCGGGCGGGTTGCACAGGCTCGCACCCGAGGGCCGGGCGGTCGCCGTCGCCGTCGATGCGCCGCCACCCGACCCGCTCGCGGTGGCCACGACATTCGATCTGCTCGCCGCATGTCTGCGGTCGGGTTTGCCGATATCGACTGCCGCTGCGGCGGCGGCACAGTCCGCTCCGACCTCGTTCGGTGTTGCGCTCCGCAATGCGGCCGATCTGCTGGAACTCGGTGCCGACGCCGCGACCGCGTGGGACGCCGTCGCGCAGGATCCGGAGACCGAGGCTCTGGCCAGGATGGCCCGCCGATCAGCCCGGGCCGGGTCGTCCATGGCGTCGGCGATGACGGAACTTGCTGCGACACAACGAACGCGGGCCGAGGATGCGTCGGCTGCCGCGGCCGAGCGTGCGGGTGTGCTGATCAGCGGGCCGTTGGGGCTGTGCTTTCTGCCCGCCTTCATCTGTCTCGGCATCATCCCCGTGGTGATCGGACTGGCGGGCAATGTAATGGGCGGTGGTCTGCTGTGACCGCCGCGCACTCGAGTGTCCGGTGCGGAGATGCCGCATCGGAGAACAGGGAGGGGAATCGAGATGATCGAGAACGCACTGCAGGAGTTGAAGACCCGAATCGTTCTGTTCGGCGTGGAGGACGAGGGCATGTCGACCGCGGAGTACGCGATCGGCACCATCGCGGCCGCGGCGTTCGGGGCGGTGCTGTACACGGTGGTGACCGGCGACAGCATTGTGTCGGCCTTGACGGGGATCATCGATCGAGCGTTGAACACTGCCGTCTGAGCCTGGGCGGTGACGACGGGGCTGTGACGGTGGAGGCGGCGTTCGCGATCGCGTCCATCGTTGCGGTGATCGTGGTGTGTATCGGGGCGATCGTGTCGGTGACGATGCACATCGGCTGCGTCGATGCGGCCAGGGAGGCAGCTCGGTTGGCGGCCAGAGGGGATGCGGACCGGGCTGTGTCTGTGGGGGAGAGGGTTGCGCCGGAGGGGGCTCTGGTCACGGTGACCGAGGATGGGGAGTTCTTCGTCGCGCGGGTGGAGGTGGCGAGCCCGCTGCCGGGATTGACGTTGTCTGCGGAGGCGGTTGCTGCTGCGGAACCGGTTGCAGCGGAATGAGAACGGGCCTGCGCGACGACGAGGGTGGCGCCACGGTGTTGGCGGCGCTGGCGATGTCGGCATTGATCGCGGTCGTCGTGCTGGTGATTCATGTCGGCTCGGCGGTGAGTGCTCGTCATCAGGCGCAGTCGGCGGCCGATCTCGCTGCGTTGGCCGGTGCCGGGGCCCTCGATCGTGGGGTGGCCGATGCGTGCGAGACGGCGCGATCAGTAGCGAGCAGGATGTCGACCGATTTGCGGGAGTGCACGATCGAGGAGTGGGACGTGATCGTGACGGTGGGGCAGCCGGTGTTCCTGGGTCGCTTCGGAATGTCCGACGCCATCGCCTCGGCGCGGGCGGGTCCGGGGTGAGGGGTGAGGGCCCGCCCGTCCGCCCGAATCCGCAAACGCGCGCGCGTTTGCCAGGTGCGCACGAAATCGCCCCGTCTGGCCGGCGATTTCGCGAGCGTTCAGCGAATGCGCGCGCGTTTGTGTCGAAACCCGGCGTCGACAGTCCGGCTGCAGCGGTCAGTGTGGCGTGACTGTGCGTGCCTCGGACTGCAGCGGGGCGAATCGAGTGAGTTGAGTGACGTGCTCCGGGGTCAGTTCCGCAATCGAATTGACCTGCAGCAGTTGCATGGTGCGCACGATTTCTTCGCGCAGTATCTCGATCATGCGGTCGACGCCCTCGCGACCCCCGGCCATCAGGCCGTACAGGTACGCCCGGCCGACGAGGGTGAACGATGCTCCCATCGCGATCGAGGCGACGATGTCGGCACCGTGCATGATGCCGGTGTCGACGGCTACTTCGAAGTCGGAGCCGACTTCGCGGACGACCTGAGGCAGCAGATGGAAGGGAACGGGAGCCCGATCGAGTTGTCGGCCTCCATGATTGGACAGGATGATCCCGTCGACTCCCAGTTCGGCGAGACGGACCGAATCGGCTACCGATTGAACACCTTTGACAACCAGCTTGCCGGGCCAGATTTCCCGGATGACGTCGAGATCCTCGAATGAGATCGACGGATCCATCGCCGAGTTGAGCAGTTCTCCGACCGTGCCGCCGGTCGAAGACAGCGATGCGAACTCGAGCTTGGCCGTCGTGAGGAAATCCCACCACCACCAGGGCCGCGGAATGGCGTTGGCGATCGTCGACGCGGTCAGTTGCGGCGGGATGGAGAACCCGTTGCGCTTGTCGCGCAGGCGAGCTCCGGCGACCGGTGTGTCGACCGTGAACAGGAGGGTGTCGAAGCCTGCCTTCGCGGCGCGTTCGACCAGCCCGAACGAGATGTCGCGGTTGCGCATGACGTAGAGCTGGAACCAGTTTCGCCCATTCGGGTTGGTGGCCTTGACGTCCTCGATCGAGGTGGTGCCCAGAGTCGACAGGCAGAACGGAATTCCCGCAGCTCCGGCTGCGGCAGAACCGGCGTATTCGCCCTCGGTCTGCATCAGTCGAGTGAATCCCGTCGGGGCGATGCCGAACGGGAGCGCGGACGGCCCGCCGAAGACCGAAGTCGAGGTGTCGACGTGGGAGACGTCCCGCAGGATCGAAGGGTGGAATTCGACGTCACGGAAGGCCTGACGAGCCCGCGAGAGCGAGATCTCGGCGTCGGCGGCACCGTCGGTGTAGTCGAATGCCGCGCGCGGGGTGCGTCGACGGGCGATGGTGCGGAGATCGTCGATGGTGAGTGCGGCATTCAGGCGTCGTCGACGCAGATTCAGATCCGGTTTCTTGAACGAGAGGACCTCGCGCAGGTCGGTAGCTTTGGGCATCTGCCGGTTGATGGGCATGTCACGTTCTCGATTCTGTGGGCTGATCCTCTTCCCACCACACCACCCGAGGTGTACGCAGCGACGAGCAGGGTCCACCGACGACACCCGAAAAGACGAAACCCGAAATGAGGACCAAAGTAACTAGTGGCAGCGGCCCGGCCGGCGTCATCGTGGACAGAAGAGACGTCCGCGTCTTCGTGCCCGCCTGACCCGACACTTTCTCGAAAGGTGTGAGAGCGCCATGAACGCTGTGCATGCGAAGTCGACGCAGGGGCCCGTGGTCACCGCATCGCGCCGACTCCACTGGTCGGAATCGCCGTCGTGATCGCCTACATCGTCGTTGTTGCGGGCATGCAGTTCGCCTCGGGGATCGATTACGGCGATTGGTTCGCCACTACCGACAATGTGTACCGAACCGCGGTCATTCCACTGTTGGTGGGATCCATTCTTCTCGTTGCGTTTCTCTACTGGGCGCGATGGGACTCGATATGGCGGGACTCGGTGCGGCTACCCATGTCGATCGTTCTCTGGGTGCCGCCGATTCTGTTCGGTCTTGCCATCGTCCCGCGGCTGATCGCTGTCGACTGGGCGGTGATCGGCGCAGACCTGATCGTGGCCGTGGCTCTGACGGCGGTGCTCGTCGGATTCGCCGAGGAGGTGCTGTTTCGGGGAATCTTCCTGCGCAGCATGCGAAGCGGCGACCGGCCGGAGGCCTGGTGTGCGGTGTGGACAGCGGTCGCGTTCGGTCTGTTCCACATTCCGAACATCTTCATGGGACAGGGACCGTCCGGCATCTTCCAGGTTGTGCTGGCGACGTTCAGTGGCTTCGTTCTCTACCTGTTCCGGCGCGGGTTCGGGCTGATCGTCGTCGCGATGTTCTTCCACGGACTGTGGGACTTCTCGGTGTTCCTCGACGGAGACTTCGGCGAAGGGGTACTACACGATCTGAGCCTGCCTGCGCTTCTGCTCGTCGTCATCGCGACAGCTGTCGCTGCTGTGGTCATCGTCAAACGTGAACGCGCGGTTGTGCGGTGAACCCTGGCTCATGGTTCGCGAGTGATGGCAGCCAGGACAGCGGTCAACACTCGAACAGCACCGTCCTTGTCCAAGGGATCGTTGCCGTTTCCGCATTTGGGCGATTGCACGCAGGACGGGCAACCGGTCTGGCATTCGCAGGAGACGATGGCGTCTTTCGTAGCCGCGAGCCAATCGGCGATGGCCACGTGACCGCGATCCGCGAAGCCTGCTCCGCCGTCGTATCCGTCGTAGACGAAGACGGTCGGTAGGCCCGTATCGGGGTGCAGTGCCGTCGACACTCCGCCGATGTCCCAGCGATCGCACGTCGCCACCAGGGGCAGCAGTCCGATGGCGGCGTGTTCTGCGGCGTGCAGCGATCCGGGGAATCGTTCGTACGGAACTCCGCTGTGCTCGAGCAACTCCGGGGTGATGGTGTACATGACGGCTCGGGTGTCGAGAGTCTGTGCGGGCATGTCGAGTTCGATGGAATCGAGAACCTCGCCCGAGAGGAGGCGTCGGAGATATCCGACTACCTGATGAGTGACGTTCACCTGCACCAGTGCGACTCGTACCTCGCCGTAGTCGACGGATTCGTGCACCGCGGTGATCGAGATGTCGGTGATCTCGCGAGCCGAGGTGTTCCACTCGGGCTGCTCCGCGTGGACCAGTGCGAGACCGGCATCGAGATCGAGTTCGTCGACCACGAACGACTCACCCTGGTGGATGTGGACGGCACCCGGGTGGGCGGTGGCGGGAGCGCGGCCGCCGTCGACGGTGCCCAGCATGCGGCCGGACTCGCCGTCGACGATGGCCACCTGCACCCCGGTGCCGCCGCGAATGTTCACCGCACCGTGCGGTGAGAGCTGCTGGCCCTCGGGCGTGATGAACCACCCGTGTGGACGCTTGCGCACGTAGCCTTTCAGCTCGAGCTCTTCGAGAACCGATTCCGCGTTCAGTTCCTCGGCTTCGACGAGGGTGATCGGCAGTTCGACTGCCGCGCACAGTAACTGCGGAGCCAGGATGTACGGGTTCGTGGGGTCGGTGACGGTGGCCTCGACGGGCTTGTCCAACAGTGCCGCCGGGTGATGCACCAGATAGGTGTCGAGCGGGTCGTCGCGCGCCACGAGCACCAGCAGGGAGCCCTCCCCGCGTCGTCCGGCCCGGCCGCCCTGCTGCCAGAACGACGCGACGGTACCGGGGAAGCCGGCGACGATCACCGCGTCCAAACCGGCGATGTCGACGCCCAATTCGAGCGCATTGGTCGTGGCGACGCCCAACAGGGTGCCGTCGGACAGATCGGATTCGAGTTTGCGCCGATCCTCGGCCAAATACCCTGCGCGATAGGCGGCGACGCGTCGTACCAATTGCGGATCGACGTCGGCGAGAATTCTCTGGGTACCCAGCGCGGTCACCTCGGCTCCGCGCCTGGACCGCACGAATGCCAGAGTGCGCGCGCCCTCCACCAGTAGATCGGCCATGATGCGCGACGCTTCCGCGCCCGCGGACTTCCTTACCGGAGCACCATTTTCGCCGGTGATCTCCTTGAGCAGCGGTGGTTCCCACAGGGCGACGGTGCGGGCTCCGTGTGGGGATCCGTCTTCGGTGACTTCCGCGCACGGCGCTCCTATGAGGCGACTTGCGGCCCGCCCCGGTTCGGAGGTCGTCGCACTGGCGAGAACGAATACCGGCGATGCTCCGTACCGTGCGCACAGGCGTCGCAACCGGCGTAGTACCAACGCGACATTGGATCCGAAAACGCCACGGTAATAGTGGCATTCGTCGACCACCACGTAGCGGAGGTTGCGGAGGAAGCGCGACCACCGCTCGTGCGAGCCGAGGATGCCGAGATGCAGCATGTCGGGATTGGTGAAGATCCATCGTGCGTTGGCACGGGCCCACTGGCGAATCTCGATCGGCGTGTCGCCGTCGTACGCGCTGGGGAATACCTCGGCGAGTTCGTCTGATACCGAACGCAACTCGTCGGTGATCGAGATCGTGGTGCGCAGCTGATCGGCACCGAGTGCCTTGGTGGGAGCCAGATACAACGCCGTGGCCCGAGCATCGGCGGAGAGCGTCGTCAGAATGGGGAGTTGGTACGCCAGCGATTTGCCCGACGCGGTGCTGGTCGAAAGCACAACATGATTGCCCTCGGCGGCGAGTGTTGCCGCACGTGCCTGATGCGTCCACGGTTGTGCGATCCCACGAGAGGTGATCACCTGCACCACTTCCGGGCCGACCCACGACGGCCAGGAGGCGAACTGCGAGGCCCGTGCCTGCAGTTCGGCGACGTGGGTCAACGGGCTCTCGCTCGCGGGCGATCCCGCCAACACTCGATCCAGCAACCGCTGCCCGTAGCTCCCGACATCCGCACCGCCGTGCGGATGGTTCTCGCTCACTGCCGGTCTCCATGCATTCGTTCGATCTACAAGTGCCGTCGGGCTCTTCGCGACCTGGGATCCTCATGCTAGCGCGGACCCTGCTGGGCTCCTTCGTGCCCTGGTGGAAGCGGCTATTCACCTGTCGGAGGTTGTCCGTTTCGACAACACGGACAAAATGTTCGAAAACGGTCGACTTTCGACTGTTGCGAACGCGGAACTCATGGTTCACTTGAGCCGGTCGCAGCTTCTGTGTTCGTTCTACGCTCGCAGGATCTATCGTTGCGGGCGCGGTACTGGAAGAGCTCGTCCGTCAGGGGGAATCCTGAGGGGGATTCAGGAAAGTGCAGCGGTCGGAACCGGCCCGATGGACCGAAAGTGCGCTCCATCGAATCCGGTGTTAGAAAGAGAAGGAAAAGCATGGCTCAGGGAACTGTGAAGTGGTTCAACGCCGAAAAGGGCTTTGGATTCATCGCACCAGAAGACGGCTCGGCTGACGTCTTCGTCCATTACTCCGAGATTCAGGGCAGCGGCTTCCGCACCCTCGAGGAGAACCAGCGCGTCGAGTTCGAGGTCGGCCAGGGCACCAAGGGTCCTCAGGCAACGGGCGTTCGCGCAGTCTGATTCTCTTCTTTTCGGAGTCGAGAACCGTCATCCCCCTTTTCCAACGGTCGTACGAGGCCGATGGAAAAGGGGGATGTTTCGTTTCCGCGAACCACCGGGGAGCGCCGAAAGCCGTGAGCGTGGGCGTCGATGTCCTAATGTCCATGCTGTGAACCAGCTGTCCTTCTTCTCCGCCGAGTCGTTGCCGCCCGCGGTGACCGATCTCAGTGGGCTGCTGGCTGCCACCGGCCATGTCGTCACCTCCGCGGGTGCGGCCCGAATTTCCGTCGTCGTCGACGCTCGATGGCGCGCGGATGCCATCGCCGAACTCATTGAGCAATGCGGTCTGACGCCGGAGCTCGGTCGATCGGAAGAGGACAGGCCACTGGTGCGTACTGCGTCGGTGCCCGAACTGTCCGCGTTGGCGTCTCTGTGGACCAAGGGCGCTGTCAAGGCCGTCCCGCCCGGTTGGGTGCCCGGTTCCCGCGAACTGCGCGCCTGGGTGCTCGCGTCGGGTCGTCCCGAGGCAGAGGGAGAGCGGTACGTGCTCGGTCTCGATCCGCATGCGCCGGAGACTCACGCAGTCCTCGCCCAGTCGCTGATGCGCGCGGGCATCGCGCCGACGCTCATCGGCACTCGTGGGTCCAATCCGGGCCTCCGAATCACCGGTCGACGCCGGCTGCTGCGGCTCACCGAGAACGTCGGCGAGGCTCCACAGAACGTGGACGCACGTACCAATTGGCCCCACGCCGAGTAGGCCGATCTGTGACTGATCTGCGAGTATTTGGCCGACGTATGTCAGTCTGTTAGTAGTGGGACAGGCAAATCTGCCTGTGAAAACGCACTAGGGAAGGTTCGGCAGCAAGGTGGCAGCACGTAACAACGGCACGGGGGACAGCTCCGCCGAGCCACGTCGTCTGGTCATCGTCGAGTCTCCGACCAAGGCAAAGAAGATCGCCCCGTACCTCGGGAGCAACTACGTCGTCGAGGCCTCCGTCGGCCACATTCGCGACCTTCCCCGCGGTGCCGCGGACGTTCCCGCCAAGTACAAGGGCGAGCCCTGGGCGCGTCTCGGCGTGGACGTCGACCACGACTTCGAGGCCCTGTACGTCGTCTCGCCCGAGAAGAAGGGCAAGGTCGCAGAGCTGAAAAGCCTGCTCAAGGACGCCGACGAGCTCTATCTCGCCACTGACCCCGACCGCGAGGGTGAGGCCATCGCCTGGCATCTCCTCGAGACCCTGAACCCCAAGATCCCTGTTCGACGCATGGTGTTCCACGAGATCACCAAGCCGGCCATCCTCGCCGCTGCGGCCGATACCCGCGACCTGGACCAAGACCTCGTCGATGCCCAGGAGACCCGTCGTATCCTCGACCGTCTCTACGGCTACGAGGTCAGCCCGGTGCTGTGGAAGAAGGTCATGCCGAAGCTCTCGGCAGGCCGAGTGCAGTCCGTCGCCACCCGCATCGTCGTCCAGCGTGAGCGCGAGCGGATGGCCTTCCGCAGTGCCGAGTACTGGGACATCTCCGCCACGCTCGACGCCGGAGCCGACGCCACGCCGCGCAGTTTCGGTGCCCGTCTGGTCAATGTCGACGGCAATCGCGTCGCCGCCGGTCGCGACTTCGGGGCCGACGGCAAGCTCAAGTCCGATGCGGTGACCGTCCTCGACGAACCGCGTGCCCGACGCCTCGCCGAGGCTCTCGAAGGCGTAGACCTGACGGTCGCGTCCGCCGAGGACAAGCCCTACACCCGCAAGCCGTACCCGCCGTTCATGACGTCGACGCTGCAGCAGGAAGCCGCCCGCAAGTTGCGCTTCAGCTCCGAGCGCACCATGCGTGTTGCGCAGCGACTGTACGAGAACGGCTACATCACCTACATGCGTACCGACTCGACGACGCTGTCCGCGTCGGCGATCTCGGCGGCGCGCACCCAGGCGACCGAGCTCTACGGACCGGAGTACGTCCACCCGATGCCGCGTCAGTACACCCGCAAGGTCAAGAACGCGCAGGAGGCCCACGAGGCCATTCGCCCGTCCGGTGACGTCTTCCAGACGCCCGGTCAGTTGCACTCGGCCCTGCAGACCGACGAGTTCCGCCTCTACGAGCTGATCTGGCAGCGCACGGTCGCGTCGCAGATGGCCGACGTTCGCGGAACCACGCTGACACTGCGCATCACCGGAACCGCCGGAACCGGCGAGGAGTGCACGTTCTCCGCATCGGGTCGCACCATCACGTTCGCCGGCTTCCTCAAGGCCTACGTGGAGAGCGTCGACGATCAGGCCGGCGGACAGTCCGACGACGCCGAATCCCGTTTGCCCGCACTGGTTCAGGGCCAGGCCGTCACTGCAACCCAGCTCGATCCCGACGGTCACACCACCAACCCGCCTGCACGATTCACCGAGGCGTCGCTCATCAAGACGCTCGAGGAATTGGGCATCGGTCGACCGTCGACGTACTCGTCGATCATCAAGACCATTCTCGACCGCGGTTACGTCTACAAGCGCGGCAGTGCGCTGGTGCCGTCGTGGGTGGCGTTCTCGGTGGTTGCGTTGCTGGAGGCGCACTTCGGGCGTCTGGTGGACTTCGACTTCACCGCAGGCATGGAAGACGACCTCGACGCCATCGCGGGAGGCCGTGAGCGACGCGGCAATTGGCTGCAGAGCTTCTACTTCGGCGGTGAGACCGGTGCCGAGGGTTCGGTGGCTCGCTCGGGTGGCCTGAAGAAGATGGTGGGCCAGAATCTCGAAGAGATCGATGCCCGCACCATCAACTCCATTCGGCTGTTCGACGACGCCGAGGGTCGCGAAATCCATGTGCGCGTAGGCCGTTACGGTCCGTATCTCGAGCGCATGGTGAAGAACGACGACGATCCCGACGGCGATCCGATCAGCCAGCGCGCCAACCTGCCCGACGATCTTCCGCCGGACGAGTTGACGATCGACTTCGCCGAAAAGCTGTTCGCCACACCGCAAGAGGGGCGCAAGCTCGGTGTGGATCCGCTGACCGGTCACGACATCGTCGCCAAGGAAGGCCGTTTCGGGCCCTACGTCACCGAGATCCTGCCCGAGCCGGAACCCGAGCCGACGCCGCCTCAGCCCGACATCGTGCCGATTCCGTCCGGCAACGACGGTGACGGTGGCGGAGGCGTCAAGACCGCGGTGAAGAAGGCGGCGGCCAAGAAAGCTCCGGCCAAGAAGGCGGCTGCCAAGAAGGCGACCGGCCCCAAGCCGCGCACCGGTTCTCTGCTCAAGTCCATGGATCTGGCGACCATCACGCTCGAGGATGCGCTCAAGCTGCTCTCGCTGCCCCGCGTCGTCGGAGTCGATCCGGAGTCCAAGGAAGAGATCCTCGCGCAGAACGGTCGCTACGGCCCGTACCTGAAGAAGGGCACCGACTCTCGCTCGCTCGCCGACGAGGATCAGATGTTCACCGTCACGCTGGAAGAGGCGCTGAAGATCTACGCCGAGCCCAAGCGTCGGGGTCGTCAGGGTGAAGCCAAGCCGCCGTTGCGTGAGATGGGCGTCGACCCGATCAGTGAGAAGCCGATGGTGATCAAGGACGGTCGCTTCGGGCCGTACGTCACCGACGGCGAGACCAACGCCAGCCTGCGCAAGGACGACGACGTCGAGTCCATCACCGACGATCGTGCGTCGGAGTTGTTGGCGGACAGGCGTGCTCGCGGACCGGTGAAGAAGAAGGCACCGGCCAAGAAGGCGGCTGCCAAGAAGGCTCCGGCCAAGAAGGCCGCAGCGAAGAAGGCTCCGGCGAAGAAGGCCGCTGCCAAGAAGACGGCCACCAAGACGACGACGAAGGCTGCTGCGAAGAAGGCACCGGCGAAGAAGACCGAGAGCGAATAGCCCGCGAGCTCGAAGTTATGGATGGGATTTCGGCCGAATGCGTCCATAACTTCGAGTTCGGCGATTCTCGGCCGCGCGAGCCGTACCTGCCCGCGCCGGGGTAGTCGGTCCCAACCGTTAGGGTTGCGTGCATGGCGGGTGTGTTCGATCGATTGGTCGGTCAGGAAGATGTCGAGGCCGATCTGACGGCCGCGGCGGTGGCTGCTCGCACCGGCGTCGACTCGTCGGCGATGACGCATTCCTGGCTGTTCACCGGCCCTCCCGGATCCGGACGTTCCATCGCCGCCCTGTGCTTCGCCGCGGCATTGCAGTGCACCACCGAGGGCGTTCCGGGGTGCGGGCACTGTCAGGCGTGCTCGACGACCATGGCCGGTACCCACGGGGATGTGCGACGCGTCGTGCCCGAGGGATTGAGCATCAGCACCAAGGAGATGCGCGACATCGTCTCCATCGCCTCGCGTCGACCCAGCACCGGGTTGTGGCAGGTGGTGGTGGTCGAGGACGCCGACCGGCTTACCGAAGGTGCCGGAAACGTGTTGCTGAAGGTCGTCGAGGAGCCCCCTGCCAAGACGGTGTTCCTGCTGTGTGCGCCGTCGGTCGACCCGCAGGACATCTCGGTGACGCTGCGTTCGCGGTGCAGGCACGTCTCGCTGGTCACGCCCACGGTGCCGGCGATCGCGCAGGTACTGCAGACCCGCGACAAGCTCGACGCCGAGACTGCGGAGTGGGCCGCGTCGATCAGCGGCGGCCACGTGGGCAGAGCGCGTCGTCTCGCCACCGACGAGGATGCGCGAGCGCGTCGCAAACGTGCACTGGCTCTGGCGTCGGCTGCGGCTCGCCCCAATCAGGCGTACCTCGCGGCCGAGGAGTTGGTGAAGGCCGCCGAGGACGAAGCCAAGGAGATGAGTGCCTCCCGCGACGAGGCCGAGACCGAGGAATTGCGGACGGCTCTGGGTGCGGGCGGTACCGGCAAGGGTGCGGCGGGTGCGCTGCGCGGCTCGGCCGGGGTGCTCAAGGATCTCGAGAAGCGGCAGAAGTCGCGTGCCACCAGGACCGGTCGTGATTCACTCGATCGCGCGCTGATGGATCTGGTGGGCCTGTATCGAGATGCGCTCGCGCGCTCGTACGGATCGACCGCGACCGCCACTCACCCCGACATGGCCGAGCAGGCCGAGCGCATGGCAAAAGCCGTCTCGCCCGAGGCGCTGCTGAAGAGCATCGAGGCGATCCTCGAATGCCGAGAGTCGTTGGCTGTCAACGCAAAACCGAAATTCGCCATCTACGCGTTGGTCGGGACGCTGGGCGACGTGCTGCGCTAGTCCTGCGCTTTCTTCCGAGCCCGCGAAGCTCGAAGATTGGCAACGTTGCCGCAGGTCTTCACGTCGTGCCAGACGCCACTGTTGTTGCGTGAGCGGTCGTAGAAGGCGGATCCGCAGGCCTCGTTCTTGCATCGCTTGAGTCGGCGCCACGTGTCCGCCTGTTGCGCGAGAAGCACTTCGGACCAGATCTGCGACGCGATGTAGGCGGCACCGGTGCCGGTGGGCGAGAGTCGGACGGTGCCGTCGATGCCCGGAACGAGCTCGACTGGAACAGCCGGCCGTGCAGCCATATCGCCTGCAACGGCTGCTTCCACATCGGACCGCAATGTCCGTAGCGCGGCTGCGTCCTCGTTCGAGAGGGCCGTCCCCCAGGTGGAGGACGCTGACTTGCCGTCTGCGATGAGGTCGGGCAGGTCGTACTCGTCGATGGCTCGCGTGTTGAGCAGATTCTGCACCACCTGCAAGCCGTCGGGTGCCGGCGCGAGGCGGAAGCGCTCCGTCGGGGACAGGGACATATGTGAACCCTATTTGACTATGTCGCACTGGTCAACTAGGAATGACAGAATCAAAAACATTTGACCTCTGTCTCGAAAGGTGACGGCCATGGTGTCGATTCAAGGAGCAACAGTGTTGGTGACCGGCGGTCAGCGCGGTCTGGGCAAAGCGACGGTCGACGCGTTGCTCGAACGTGGGGCCGCGAAGGTCTACGCGACGGCGAGGAGCCCGCGCGAGGACTCCGATCCTCGGGTGGTGCCGGTTGCCCTCGATGTCACCGACGCCGATTCCATTGCAGCGCTTGGTGATATCGCGTCCGACGTGTCGATCGTCTTCAACAACGCAGGCGCTCCCGGGACGACACCTCTGCTGACGACCTCGATCGACGACATCCGCGCGGTGTTCGAGACCAACGTGTTCGGCGCGCTGCGAATCGCTCAGGAATTCGCGCCGATCCTGAAGTCCAACGGGGGCGGCGCGCTCGTCGACATCCACTCGGTGCTGTCCTGGCTCGGCGGCGCAGGCGCGTACGGGGCGTCCAAGGCGGCGATCTGGTCGGTCACCAACTCGCTGCGGCTCGAGCTCGCACCGCAGGGAACCCTCGTCGTCGGGGTGCATCTGGGATACACCGACACCGACATGATCGCCGAGCTGAACGTGCCGAAGAACGACCCACGCGATGTGGTGCGCCAGGTCCTCGACGCCGTCGAGGCCGGCGAGACCGAAGTGCTCGCCGACGACCTGACCAGGCACGTCAAGGCGATCCTGAGCGGGCCGGCAGAGGGACTCGGGCTCGCAGGCTGATCGCCGGGGGAGGCGATTTTCGTTTCGACGTGATGCTCCGTTAGACTCACCAACGCCGAAAGGCACGCCGCCTTAGCTCAGTCGGTAGAGCATTTCACTCGTAATGAAAAGGTCAAGAGTTCGATTCTCTTAGGCGGCTCCACCAGCAGGCCCCTGGCATGCACCAGCGTGTTGGGGGCCTTTTTGGTTAGACGACCAGGTGTCCTGTGTGATCACGTTGTGTCAACGTTCGATCCGGCGCAACGTAGGCAGACGTCGCTCGGCAGTTCGAAGTTGTCGACCGATTTGGTCCACCCACACGCCTCGCAGCGCTTCTCCTTCGATGGGCGAGATGGCTTCGACGCTCGTTTGGCCCGACATCGTCTCATCGCCATCTGCGACCTGTCGTGTGAACAATTGCGGTGATGTCCCATGGGCGCTGGCATGGCAGCGATCGTGAGAGCGATCGAAAGACGCTGAGATCGGTCGCCGAGAGCCCTCGCACGTCGACTGTTCGATCGCGCCTTACGTTGCGTATGCGCGTGGCTGACGGGCGGTGTGGTGCTTTATTGGTCGCGGTCACCTTCTGCGAACTTAGCGATGCCCTTAGTGAGGTCGACGACGTTTACTCCTGATACGGCCAGAATCCATGATGTCAGCTCGGGAGTCGCAACGAGGAGCACCCCCAGCGCGATGGATAGCTGCAGGAACACAAGGGTAAGTAGGCTGAGTCGCGCAACTTCAAGAGAAACATCGCGCGTCTTGGCGATCCATGACGTGCCCTCATCCAGCGCTTGGCGTGTCTCTTCGTCACCGGATACGAACTCAGACTCAAACTCGTTCAGCGCATCGGCATCGACCTGATCAGTCGAAACTAGTTGAAGAGTGCCAGGAATTTCTTCCGCAATCGGTATCGGTGTCGTTCGCCTGAGACGACGCGATAGGGTCTGAACCCAAGCTGCGTCGGGCGGGAGAGGAATGGCGGGCAACTGGGCACCGATAGTGCGCGTGAGCTGATCGACCGCCTTCTGAATTGTGTCGAGCTGATCGACCTGCATGGAGCCAAGGGCGGCCTCGTACTGGGAGAATGCTGTCGTGATCTGTCGGTTGTGCCGCCGCAGTTGCTCGGTTACCTCGTGCATCTGCCTTGATGTGGGGATCGCTCCCTGTTGTTGCTTTTCGGCCATCACCCGCTGAACTTCCGCGATTGCCTTCAGAGTCTGTGCGTCGAGGCTGCGAATTGTTGCCAACGTGGAACCTTCCGCTTCAGCGCGAGTGTCCGTCTTCAAGACACAATACGGGCGGAGCAGCCGCTGTGAGCGAATTCCGGGATCGGAACCATGACACCGTTCAGGACGTCCAGTCGAGATGGGCTAGATCGAGCGGGTGGTGTGGATACGCTCGGCGCGGGAGGTTCGATGTGGGAAGTTTTTATCGGTGCGGCCGTCGCGCTCGTAAGCGGATTCGGCGGGGCGTGGTTACAAGCACAAAGCAGCAAACAGCTGTTGGCAACGCAGCTAGCGGATGCAGAGAATGCTCGAGAGGAGGCGTATGCGCGAGAAGACCACACGAGATTTGCAGAGCAGAAGCGGGCTGCGTACGCGTCGCTGATGTCCAACTGGTCCAATCTCGACTACAGGCGTGCCGAGGCCGATGAAGCAGTTGCCGCGGCGGCGGAATTACCAGAACCAGACCCGTTGGACGGTGGGGCACTGTCGCAGGCCCGCGACCTTCACGCCGAAGCGGCCCGATTGTCGGAGGAGGTCCATCGTATGCTGGAGGCGGTGATCGCTGCGATGGAGACGGTCCTTTTGCTGGCTCCCTCTGAAGTACGTGACGCTCTGCCTGAGTCCTCTGCCCCCGAGGCAGCGCGCAGTGCCTTTCTCAAGGCTGCCCGGCTTGATTTGGGAATACCCGACTAGCGACAGAGTTCAGTGTCGTGAGGTTGTTTGGTGGTAGCTGGCCAGCGAGTGAACCTACGACCGTGCACGACGCGGGACGATCGCTGACGCGGCTTCTGCGGCTGCGAGGGCAACGCCGGGGTAGACCGCTGTGTACGTGTTCGCTGTCGTCGCGAGATCCGCGTGACCGAGAGTTTCCTGGACTACCTTCATGTCGACGTTGGCTGCGAGCATGAGCGACGCTGCGCCGTGCGGAGGTTGGTCATGAAACGGAGTCATCGTCCTGAGCGACCGCCGCGATATGCATCCAGCGAGCTATACGACCATTCTCGATATGCAGGTTTACAAGCAGTGGCGCAGAACCGCTATGCGGCAACGGAAATTAACAATCCCCGCGCCCGACCCGGCAAGCAATCCTAGACCGCGTCGAGCACGAACGGCCGCGGGTCAGAACCACCTGGGGTTCGACGATAGCGAGACCTCGGCTTAGTCCGAGTAGGGAGCCAAGGTCGAGTCGCCAGCCACGACAAGTGCATCTACCAACCGTTGCCAGCTTGCTAACGAGGCGGCATCCAAGATTGCCGGCCGGATCTCGACTAGCCAGTTCGAGAGCGAGAAGCTCCGTCGGGTTACCTGCTCTACGTGTTCGAGCGCAAGATCGCTGACCCATGGAAGTCCGACTCGAACCTGGTCGTCTGGTGTCAACACACGGACGAAGCTGATCAGGTGATCGACACACGTTGCGTGTCCTCGAGCCGTTGGGAGCCATGCCTCCACTACTTCGACAAGCGCACGTGGGTCCCACCAGACGATGGGTGTTTCGTCCAACTCGCGGTACAGATACGAGACTTCTCCGGCCGGGTTAGGGATAAGCGACGCTCGGGCATAGTCGCCATGGTGCCGCCCACCGAACGGCTCGTGGTCTTCTGTGTAGCCCAGGACACGATAGACGACTTCGGGCCAGAGTCGGGCAAGCGTCACCGCCCGGCTTGAGGACTCCTCCGCCGCAGATGACAACGCCCGAAGGAAAGAGCCGAGTAGGTCAGAACGATCGGCGAACGCATCCAGGTGCTCGAAGAGCAGCGCTGGGTCTCCGTTCTCGACGATTGTCAGAAGGGCGCGAGCCGCATTCAAGGCATGCGTGCCTCGGTCGTCGGTATTTCGCTCGTGAGCAAGGAGTGCCCGTCGTTGTGCGTTGACGACGTCTCTGAACAGGTTGGCGGCCTCTCCGGAGACGCATGTGTCAGCCACGGCGGTGGGTGCAAGTGCCCGAAGGGCGGCATCGAGTCGGTCGAAGTAGATGGCGTCGTCCGCAAGCGCGCTCAGTGCCTCGCCGATCGGGTCGTCCAGCTGCAGGATGGATCGACGACCGGTCTCTGGATCCCAGACCCCGAAGGCGCAGTCACGCATCGACTCGCTGATCAGCTCTAGTGCCGTGACGTGATGGCACGGCTTCGTGCTCGGGCACGAAGTCTGCCACAGGTGATCGAGACCGCGCGCCAGGTGAACACGGACCTCGTTCGGCAGCGCTTGAGCCAACGCTTTCGCGGCCTGCTCCACTCGCAAATAGGTCGCCGATCCGTCGTCACCATCCACGAGAGCACGGGTGCGCTGCGCGCCCGGCGATAAGAGCAGGGGCAGAATGCGAGCGGCGGCGCGGTCAGCGCCCTGCTCGAAGTACGAGGCTTCGGATTCAAATTGACGCTCTTGTACCGCCGCTCCGGCGATCGAGATGATGGTGTCGACTGCGAACCGAAGGGACTCGTCCGGCAGCGCGACGCCGTCGATCAGATGGGCTTTGAGTGCTGCAGCGATGACCGAGGCGGGGGCGTCCCACTTCCCTCCCGCGCTGAGGCCCGGAGGGTCCGCAATGAGTTCCTTGGCAATCTGCAAATCCGCAGTCAGCGTCTCTGCGGACCGTGCTGCGGCCGTCCCATTCTTGGCGTTGATGTAGTACTCGACGAAGAGTCGCGTCGCTTCCTTACCGCGCTGGATGTCGGCGCTTCCGCTCTCGAGGGCCTTGAGAAGGGGCTCGGGCGGCGTGCTCTGGATCATAAGCTGGCCGTCTTCAGTTTGCTGCGCCGTGTAGGTGTCTCGGTCCATGCCGCTCGCCCATCCGCGCGCGCTCACCAAATATTGCTCAACCTCGGCGTCACTAGCGTCGGGAGCGGCAGCTCGTATCGCCTGCTCTTTTCGTTGAACCAGGAGTTGAGCCAGCTGACGATACTCCTCAGCGCGACCGTCGTCGGCACGGAGCACGAGCTCCATCGCCACCTCGCGCAGTGACCATTCTCGGCGCTCGGCACCCGCCACACCGTCGGACGATGCCTTCAGGCCGCTGGATTCGTTCACGACGCGACCAAACTCGAGATGCCAGATTGATGGCTCCGACAGGTAGGGATCGAGTAGCCCGTTGGTCTTACCAATGTGGCGTACGAGTAGCCCCACGACGAACCCGACCATAGCGAGGTTGTCGCAGCCGTCGAGCAACATGGCAACGATCTTGCCCGGAGCTATACCAATTTCGATCAATTGGTCGCAGACTCGTTCGAGGGCTTGGAGGGCGCTCATACAGGGGTACGGACCCACGCTCGTTCCGCGGTACCAATCGTAGACGTGCGGGTCACCAACGTAGCTGCGTGCGGTGCCCGCGATGTGCAACTCAGTCGCGTACTCGGCCGGGTCTTCGTCGGAGACGGATCCGCTGTAGTAACGATTGCTGGCCAAGCTGCGCAATCGAGCCCGAGCTGCGTGGTTCAACATCCGATTGATTACATGCACGCCGCCTTGGAAGTCCGACTGGAGCAACGGCATAAAGGACCCGTAGTACCAGGCCGCGTGTGGAGCACCGAAGCCGTGGTACTCGTGATCACGAACGCCGTCTTCGTATAAGCCGGACCCGTCTTCGTCCTCGTCCAGGTAGTAGGCGGCAGTCATCTTGGCGAGAAAGCCCTGTGCACGCGACGCAAGAGCGCGGCCTGCAAGCGCGCCCTCGACAGCCGGACCGAGATCTATCGCCGACTCGTCGGCCACTTGGCGAAGCAGTACCTCGCCGTCATCACTGAGGTCAGGGCCAAGAAGCGCCAGCAACTCGACCATCACTTTGTCGGTGACTTCGCGCGGGAGCTCCCGCCTCCGACGCGGGCGACTGCGCGGGTAGCCGATCTCGCGGAACATGTGGCTTTGCGCGGCCATGCGCTTGTCGCGCTCTACCTTGTCAGGAGTCCGCGCTGCGCGCGCAGCTTTCACGGCGGCCTTTTCGGCCCGCTGCCTCTCGTCCGCCGCTGCACAACGAGCAACCAGCTGCGCACAGAGTTCCACGCGCAGGTCACTGCCCGCCGGAGTGTCCGCAGCAATATGCGCCCTCAGCCAGTCTCGAACTAGTTCCTGTAGCTTCTCGTCGCCGAACCACGGGGTTCCATTACGGAGCAGCTGTCTCACTACCGGCTCTACGACAGAGAGCCGGACAATGCCTGATACTAGATGTCGCTGATCCGTTAGGCGACACAAGCGATGCAGACCAGCCTTGTTGTCGGTGGCCAAGTCGTCCCACGCCTCGGCCAAAATCAGTCCAGGGTCGGCAAGCGTAAGCAGTGCCTCACTCGGCACATCAGCCCACCGCTCGCCATGTCCCGCTGCGACGACCGCACCGAACGCATGCTCAAGACGGGCGAAGCGGCCACGAAATGGGTTGTCGGCCGAATCTGGCGCACCTAAGTAGAGCTGCGAAGCGAGCCGCGCAGCTCCTAGCGACCACCGAGGCATTCCGGCGGCAAGGAGTTTGACTGTCGGGTTTTCCGTCGCGAGGAGGAGACGAGCGACGGCGTACCGCCGAACCTCATCGTGGGCGAACTCGGGACCGATCCTGAATGGCTGGTTCGTTGGCGTCTGCAGGAGGCCGTCTCGCCGAAGGCCGGCGAGCGCCGCCGCGTCGAGCGTTGCGAGAACCGGCAACGGGTCCGCGCGCGTGACCGATAGTTCAGCGAGCTGAAGTATGACAAGTTCGCGAGCATCTGGCGTGCCTCGATCCGACTGCTCGTGCCGTCGAACCAGTCCCGCCCAGATCTGCTGCATCGCATCTCCGTCCGTGAGGGGCAAACCAGAGACCCCACCGCGGATCAGCAGGTCAACCACCACGAGTCGCCTAAGCAGCTCTCGTGCCTGAGCGTTGTTGGCCAGTGCAGAAAGTTCTGGGAAGGCGGCGACCAGCTGATCGATTTGGGCGTCTGACAGCGCATCGATCTCGAAGTCGACGACCGTGCCGTCACAGTGCTCCGCGACAGCATCGTGAACGAGCTTTCGAATGTCGTTGGTCGTCAGCGCCACGATGCGCACGTTGCTTTGTCGAGCGGCAGCGACCAAATGCCCGAGCTGCTCCAGTTTGCGTTCGGCTACCGCGTCGGCACCGTCGATGATCAAGAGCCTTTCCGGCGCACTCATTTCGGCCAATACCGCCTTGAGCGGCGCACCTAAGGCCTGCTCAAACTCCAGGGCGGTTGCTGGCAGGTGACGAAGGTTGAGTACGAGGGCCTGGGCTTGGTTGCCCTCTTCGTACGTAGCGGTTGCTGCCTCGATCACGAGGGCACTCTTCCCGACGCCCGACTCGCCGCGAACGATGACCGCCGAGTTTGCCAAGGCGAGCGACCGCAGCTCCCGGACAGTGGCGGTGCGATCAACATGTTCGTGGTGATCGCCATCGGAGGATGTCACTTGACCTCGAACGGCATCGACGGCCCGCTCATGGAGACCGTTCAGAAGTTGCCAGGCCTTCTGATGCCGTCGCGTCGTCGAAGCCAGGACATCGTGCGCATCGCGTCGAAGTAGGTCGAGATCGATGGCACCGGCGATGGGCGCGTACTCAGCAGCGAGGGCACCCAGTCGATCCCGCAACTGGATTGCGCCGGAGAGATCGTTTCCGGTCGCGACTTCGACCAGATCGTTGGTGATGACCGCCCAATCCGATTCGTCTGGGGATTCGAATCGAGGCATCAGGACTTGGAGGCGTGTGAGCAGGAACCAGGTGCGTTCGCTTACCGTCGCAGCCCCGGGAGCAACGCCGTCGGCAGCATCCTGCATCGCCAGGCGAACGAGCGCTCCGATGTGTTCCAGGCGTTGTCGCAGGCTCCGGTCGAACCGGTTCGGCTCCTGGATCAGCGCAAAGAACGCCTCGGGGTCCGACTGTCCGCGAGCGAGCCCGGACAGCTCTGCAAGCTGGGATGCGTGAGGTTGTGGTCCGGCAACCACCAGACCAACCAGGTGATCGACGTCGGTGCCGAGGTCCTTCCTTAAATCACTCAGGAGGGTGCCGATCAGCTTCCGAGCCTTATCGTCGCTCTTGATGAGCGAGGGCTCTCTGCGGATGGCGAGTGCGAGTACCAATGACGGGTTGGATTCGTTTGCCCGGCGGGCGCGGACAACCAAGTCATCCACAGCGTGGTCCGGCGCTTGTTGGAAGGACACGCTCGCGATGGAACGTCCTCCACCCAGTTCGGTGGCTCCCGATCTTGTGAGCATCTTGGCGAGGTAGTTCACCGCGACCTTGCGCTCAAATGTGACACCGCCCCCGCCGGTTGCGTAGGGACTCATCGCCGCACCAGCGCTCGCAACCGCCTCTTCGGAAGTTGACTCAGTCATCTCGGCTTAACGACCTCAACGTCATGACGTTGGCCAAACCAATTGCTGGCCCCGTCTTTGGCGAGCCAGGCTCGATGATCTTCGTAGTTGGGCAGCACTCGGCCAAGCAGCGTCCGGAAGGCCGTCCGTGTCCTGCAGGCACGCAGAGAGCAGGGATGTCACACACATCACTCTAGAAGCAGGTGCCGACCAGAGCGGGCCGGACCCGCCCGCGCGTTGGGCGATTGGTGGCCGGGTCGTGTTCGAAGCGGATCCAACGACCGCCAATACGTAGGCCGCAGTCATAGCTGGTGCCCCTACTTAGGCATCACTGTCGCGCTTCGCCATTGACACGGTTGGCATACCTCTGACCGATTGCGAACCACAGGACTGGGCCGACCGCCGGTAGCACGAACGCGATGACCAACCAGCCAATTTTCACCAGCACGCCGATGTGACGAGCGCGCCCGATCGATACGGCCGCGACAATGAAAAGTGGCGCTATTACGATGCAGGCAAGCTAGATGCGACGAGCGTACCGAGTACCCCTGTCGGCACAGGCAATCCTGTTGGAAGCCACCCGCGATTTACAACGGTGGACCGCCGGTCCCTGCCCTCAGTGGTCGCGCCCCGACGGCCCACCGTTGTCAGGCAAAGCCTGCCGTGACTGACTGCACCAGTACTCTGTAATGATAGTCAGTGCCGATAGTATCTCTTACGACTTACTTGCTGTTCAAAGCTACTAAGGGACCCACCTCAGCCGTTATTTCGTTGTCGAGGTCGCCTGCCTCCCCAGCCGTATGCACGTCTGTGCGACAGTGGCTCCGACGGCGAACGCTCCATTGGAGACTCACTTGGGGCGCAGCCCGCACAGCACAAGAGTGGCCCGTAAGCATCTGTCGGTGGTCAGGTGTATTAGTTACATCTACGAACAGTCGATGGTCACAGGGGCGGAGGACCAATGAGCTCACTCAGGCTAATTAGATCCGCACCCGTAGCGACGGACCGTCGCCTCGATAAGGTCAAGACGAGCCTCTGTCGCCCGCAAGAGGCGTCGTGAAGGCCTCCACGCGCGTCCGGACCACGGCCTACATCGTCATTGGCGCATACTCGGTGGTGTTCCTCGTCTATGGCATCTCGTTGCCGCACGCCGCGGGCAAAGTCCTCGGTTTTCTACCCACCGTGTTGGCGTTGCTTTTCGGGGCGTATGACACCTACGCATGGCACTGGGGCCCGCTGTTACGTTTGGCCCGCCAGCCCTACCTCGTCGGAACATGGCACGGCGAGCTGACGTCTTACCGCAGGGATGACGACGGAGTGCCAATTGACTCCACCCATGAGGTTTTCTTTGTGATCCGCCAAACGCTGACCACGATTTCGATCACCATGATCAGCGCAGAAAGCAAGTCTCGGTCGGCCGCGGCCCAGGTAGTCCAGCATCAGGCACAGGACTTCTCCGTCCAGTACCAGTATCAGAACGAGCCCCGTCTTGAGTTCAGGCAAGCGGGCAGTGCGACGCATACGGGTGGGTCCTCGATCGAGCTGGGCGGCCTGCGTCCCATGACGCTCACCGGTGAGTACTGGACCGCTCGCGAGACCCGCGGCACCTATCAAGCAAGTCGAGTCGGAAAAGATCTTGTCAACACGTTCGACGAGGGGCAGCGGATGGTGCGGGAGACATGGGAAATCTAGTGGACTGGGAAGCATGGCTGCGCAGTGCTGCAAAACGGCCAAGTGACAACGAGGAATCGAAGCGCGATCGCACCGAGCAGCAGATCCGTGCTGCTCTCGACGACTACGGGCCGCTGTCGGGCAAGTACAGAGTTTACGTCAAGGGTTCGTACGCCAACAACACGAACGTCCGGCTGAACTACGATGTCGACGTAGCGGTTGAATACACGGGCTACTTCTATTCAGACCTTTGCTTCGACCTCCAGGGTCACGACGATTCTGAGGTTGGTGTTTACGCCTCATACGACACGTACAGTCGAGAAGACTTCAAGCGAGACATTAAAGCTGCACTTTTCGAAACCTTTGGCTCAGACGCTATCGAGATCGGGAAGATTGCTTATCGCGTGCGGGAAAATAAGACAACCCTGCCGGCTGATGTAGTGCCCTCGTGGGAATATCGCCGCTACGACCGAATTGATGCTTGGGGGGACCCTGTGGTGCATGTGGGCTCACGCGTTTACCCGAGTACTGGTGGATATAAGAACAACTTTCCGAAAATTCAGGTGACCCGCGGCACCGAGAAAAATGATCGAACGCACCGGCGGTACAAGCGGATGGTTCGCTGTCTAAAGAAAATGCAGACTCGTCTAACGGACGCTGGTGTGCTTGAAAACGAACTTCCTTCCTACCTGGTTGAGTGTCTTGTTTACAACGTGCCAGACTCCTTGTTCAACAACTCGACCTACCTGGAAGATTTTCGAAAGGTCGTCGGCGCTATTTGGGGATCGACACAGCCGAACGGCGACTGGGGTGAGTGGGAAGAGGTGCATGGCCTGCACTACCTGTTCAAGGGAAGTTTCGCTGGCATGCGCGCAGACGCGCACACCCTTGCTGACAAAGCCTGGGACGAGGTCGGTATTGAATAACTCTGCGCCAAGCGAAGCTAGCGCCGCCTGAAGCAAGAGCAGTGCGGCGGCCCGCATGCCATCACTCCGGACCCGGCCCGACTAGGGTTTGAAGAGCCGTGGCTCAGCGCCGGACGTGGCGGTCACTGGTGGCGTGGGCGAGCGCCACCGACCGGGATGTGTCGTCCTCGATCTCCGCATTCATCTGGCAGAGGTTCGTATACGAGACTCAGGGCTCGATAGCCCGCTCGATATTCCTCCCGATGCCACGACGGTGACGCATGTCGGTACGAACGACAGGCAGCCGTCGTGAACCGGCCTGGACGGCTTTCGCAGTTCAGACGGTGTTTCGCAACCTCAGGTGAACCCGCGTGTACGTCTTTCGTCGTTCTCGTAATGAAAAGGTCAAGAGTTCGATTCTCTTAGGCGGCTCCACCAGCAGGCCTCTGACACGTACCAGCGTGTCGGGGGCCTTTTTGGTAGCGCGATCCAGCACTGGATCGACCTGTTTGCCGCGTCGGTCCTGCAAAATCAGTTCATGACAACCGACAGTGCCCATGGTGCATCGATGACAGCCATCGTCACCACCGGCACCGGTGGCTACGACACACTCGTCGTGTCCGAGGTACCCACGCCAGTGCCGGGTCCGGGTGAGGTGCTCGTTCGAGTTCTGGCGGCAGGGATGAACAACACCGAAATCAACACGCGCGTGGGCTGGTACTTCGACGGCGGGTGGAACGATGCGACGCCCTTTCCGCTGATTCAGGGAACGGACTGCTGCGGGGTCGTCTGCGCGAGTCCCGGGACCGAAGAATCCATCGTCGGTCGCCGGGTCCTGGTTCGATCGTGCATGCGTGTCGACGGCTTCTCGTCGGGCGAGACGCGCTGGCTGGGTTCGGATATGGACGGCGCATTCGCCCAGTTCGTCGTCGTTCCGGCGAGCGAGATCTTCGTGGTCGATTGTGACTGGACCGACGCCGAGCTGGCGACCATTCCGTGTGCCTACGGCACGGCGGAGAACATGATCGCTCGCGCGGGAGTGCGCCCAGGGTCGACGGTGCTCGTCACCGGTGCCTCGGGCGGAGTCGGTTCTGCTGCAGTGCAACTCGCCGCCAGACGCGGCGCGCGCGTGATCGGCGTCGCGAGCCGCGCCAAGCACGACCAACTCCGCGAACTCGGCGTCGACGACGTCTACGGGCGCGACGCAGATCTGGTGGGCACCCTCGGCACGCGCAGCGTCGATGTGGTGATCGACAACGTTGCCGGCGACGGTTTCGGTCCCCTGCTCGACCTTCTCGTTCGTGGGGGAACGTACGTGTCCTCGGGTGCGATCGCAGGACCCGTCGTCGCCTTGGATCTACGGACGATGTACCTGAACGATCTGACACTCCTCGGCTGCACAGCGTGGGACGAGAACGTGTTTCCGAACCTCGTGTCCTACATCGAAGCGGGTGAGATTCGTCCGCTACTGGCCGAGTCGTTTCCGCTTGAGCAGATCGCGGCGGCGCAGCAGCGCTTCCTGGAGAAGGACCACGTCGGAAAGTTCGTGCTCGTTCCTCCCGTGGTTCTCGATCAGGCGTGATCTCCAGGCACACTGGATGGAGTGTTCGCCTCCCTCGCCCCCGCTCGCCGTCGTCTTGTGTTCGCTGTACTCGCTCTCGTCCTGGTCGGAGTCGTCGCGGCCGTGGCGGCCTTCGTCGCATCGCGCTCCACGAGCGACCCCGTTGCGAGCGTCGACCAGTCCGTGCCCGGCCCGGTGCTGTTGATCCCCGGGTTCGGCGGTTCCACGGACGCGCTGGAGGTGCTCGCGGCCGAATTACGGGATGACGGCCGCGATGCGACGGTCGTGGCTCTGCCCGACGGCGGCGTCGGCGATCTGACCGTGCAGGCGCAGACCCTGCACGACGCCGTCGACGCGGCTCTGACTCGGACGGGGGCGACCTCGGTCGACGTCGTCGGGTATTCCGCCGGCGGGGTGGTGGCCCGGATCTGGGCCACCGATCTTGGCGGCGCAGAGCAGGCTCGACGCATCGTGACCCTCGGCTCCCCACACCACGGCACCCAGGTGGCTGCTCTGGCAGCCCAGTTCGTGCCCGACCAGTGCGCGGCCGCCTGCCAACAGCTCGCCCCGGACAGCTCCGTGCTCACCGCCCTGAACTCCGGCGACGAGACGCCGGAGGGTCCGCAGTGGGTGTCGATCTGGACCGAACTGGATCAGGTGGTGACCCCGCCGAACTCGGCCCAACTCGACGGGGCGATAGACATCCCCGTCCAGAGCGTGTGTGCGGACTCCACCGTCGACCACGGAAATCTGCCCCGTGACCCACTTGTCGCCGCGATGGTCTCCGCCCAGTTGGACGGCAACTCCACCACCCAGCTCGGCGCAGCTGATTGCAGCCGTCTCAGCTCGTGATGTCCTTCGTCGTGAAGTTCGCCCACGCGGCACCCAGAAGCACGACGACGTAGACGCCTTGCAACCCGACACCGCGGACCAGGTCCCGCGTCGGTACCGGGTCGCGGAAGAGGTCGACGAAAGCCAACCAGTACCGCGTCGGCAGGTACGGCGCGATGGCGTCGGCGGCGTCCAGCGTCAGCAGCAGCGAGCTGGCGATGAGGAACGCCAATGCGCCCAGCGTCGCGGCGAGCGGTGAGTCGGTCAGGGTCGAGAGGAACAACCCCATGGCAGCGACTCCGAGCATCGACAGCGTCACGTAGAGCACGGCGATGACGGTGCGCGCGGCGACCTGTTGATCGGTCAGCACCGTGCCGGACACACTGGCGACGCCGGCCAACGACGTGGTGTCGAACAGCGTCGTCCCGACGAAGTACGCAACGGCGGCCACGATGACCACCGCCAGCAGCACGAAGGCAGCCACCGAGATCAGCTTCGCCACCAGCAGCTTCGTCCGTCCCACCGGGCGGGCCAACAGGTAGCGCAGGGTGCCGGCCTGGGCCTCCCCGGCGACGGAATCGCCTGCGATGACCGATACCGCGACGGGCAGGAACAGCGGAAGCACGATGGCGAGAGCGGCGAGCGGAAAGAGCTGACCGTTGTTGATCACCGCAGACAGGAAGGCGGGGCCTTCGCCGGGCCGCGGACCGACATCGGTCAGGGCCAGCAGTCCCGCGACGATGGTCGGCAGCAGATTGAGCAGGAGAATGACGACCCACGTGCGGGGACGGCTCAGCATCGCGCGCATTTCGACGCCGATCATGCGGTCACCCCGGCCGTCATGGAGCGCGCCGGAACGCGGTCGGCACTGTCGCCGGTGACGGCCAGCACGGACTGCTCCAGACTCATCTGTTGCGTCGTCAGCTCGCTCACCGGCACCCCTCCTTCGACGAGCAGTCGATTGAGCAGGGCCGAATCGGGGTGTTCGATCACGAGCTGCTGCCCTTCACGGTGGAGCACGGTGGCGTTCCCGACTCCGGAGAGCACGGTGACGGCCTCGGCCGGGTCGGGGGTGGTCACGAGCACTCGGCCGGTGGGCTGCTGGAACGCCGAGAGCTGATCCTGCAGAACGAGGCGACCCCGATCCAGCACTCCCACTCGGTCGCACAGCTGCTCCACCTCGGCCAGCAGGTGGCTGGAAAGGAACACCGTGGTGCCCTTTGCATGCAGGCCCAGGAGCAACTCTCGAATCTCCAAGATTCCCTGTGGGTCGAGACCGTTGGTCGGCTCGTCGAGGATCAGCAGCTCGGGCGTGCGCATGAGCGCCGCGGCCAAGCCGAGGCGCTGCCGCATGCCGAGCGAGTACTGCTTGACCGGTCTGCGTCCCACCCCGGCGAGGCCCACCTGCTCGAGGGCCTCGTCGACGCGGGCGGTCCTGGTACGCCGGGAACCACCCGGCCCGGCCGCGTCGAGCAGCGTGAGGTTCCGGCGTCCGGAAAGGTTGGGGTAGGCGGCGGGGTTCTCGATCAACGCCCCCACTCGCGGCAGCACGCTCCTGCGTCGCCGGGGCATCTCCTCGTCGAGCACCTGCATCTGCCCGGAGGTGGCCAGGACCAGCCCGAGCAGCATGCGCACGGTCGTCGTCTTGCCGGAGCCGTTGGCACCGACGAAGCCGTAGATGTCGCCGGCGCGCACGTCGAGGTCGACGCCGTCGACTGCTCGCACCGATCCGTAGCTCTTGGTCAGGCCGGTCGTGCGGATCATGTGGCTGCTCCTTCGAGCTGCAGGGCGGCGGTGGCCAGGGTCTCTGCGGTGACGGTGCCGGAGAGCAGGTAGCGACGCCGATCGGCGGTGGGCTCGGTGATCAGGACGTTGAGCGGCCCGATCGACAGCGCGACGCTGCCGCCGGTGAGGACTGCGCCCGGGGCTGCCCGCAGCTGGTCGACGAGCCCGCGCGCGGCGCGGCGTGGCAGGGGAGCGGCGATCAACTCCGTCACTCCGCGGCCGTAGATTCCCACCGCACCCTGGCCGCCGCGGTCTCTCAGGTCGAGTCCGGACAGAGTCGAGGGAAGCCGGGCGGAGTCGATCCCGTCGGCGAACGAGGCGATGTCGAGCCCGTCCTGCTGCTGCACATCGGTTCCCGGCGGCGGGACGAAACGGACGGTGTCGGCGTCGGGAGTCGCGGAGGAGAAGTCGAGGAATCCGGTGCTGACGATAGGGCGAGTGGCCCCGTCGCCCAGCACGTCGACCTGGAGCGGCAACCCGCTGTCGGGGTCCACCCACACGTCGACCTCGGTGACGGTGCTCTGCGGCTCGCTGGGAATCAGCCGCAGGCCGGGGGCGTCCAGGCCGGCGATCCTGCGAGCCGGAAGCCGGGTGACCTCATCGGCGCTCGCTTCGCTGAGCAACCGCTGCCCGAGCTCCGGGGGCAACAGGTCGGCTTGGCGAGGAAGGCGCAGGCTCGGCTCGGGGACCGGTGTCACGACGGCCGTGTTCTGTTCGTAGTCCCAACTCCACAGCCGAGCCGGGCTCCGGTAGAGACCACGCTCACCGGCGAGGCGCACGGTGTCGACGCGCCAGCTGTCCGGGCCGCGATACCAGGCGCGCAGGGTCGTGGTGTCGCCCAACAGATCCGGAAGGCCGCCGAGTCCGTCGGTCACCGGCAGAGTGACACCGCCGACCGCCTGGGCGTAGCCCGAGTACGCCGTCGCGGTGGAGGACTGGACTCGGGCAAGCAGTTCGGCCGCGCCGATGTCCGACGCGCCGACGGGCAGGCGTGCGATCACCGAGGGGGTGGCGACGAGCACGGCGATGCCGAGCACCACCGCCAGCCACCGCCACTTCTCGCGCACCTCTTCGACCGTACGGATGTGCCCGTTGTGCCGCATTCGGGCAGTACAAAGCCGCGGCTAGCCGACGAGCACGAACTCCGCCGAACCGTAACTCGCACCGTTGATCTGGAGCTCGATCGAATGTGGGCCCGGGTAGTACTTGCGTGTGGTCAACGTCCGAAAGGAATGCTGCCGCGCGACGTCGATGCTCTCACCGGGAGCGATCGTTCTTGTCGTCAGCTTGAACGTCTTCCCTGTCATCCGGCCATTCGCCTTGGTGTGGTGGACGATGTAGTCGATCGCGACCTTGGCCGGTTCGGTGCCGACGTTGCGGATCGAGGCCTCGAAGTGGACGCTGTCGCCGATCCGCAGCTGCGGGACGTCGAGGGTGGGGCCGTCCACTTCCAGGTCGGCCGGAGCGAACCCGAGCAACGCGAGTGCGTCGATGTGTCCGTTCTTGATCACGGTCCGAAGCGCATGTCGCACAAGCTGGTCGGTGTTCGCATCCGGGTCGTCGAGCCACCGCGCCGCGGATCGAACGACCAAATCCGGTACGTCTCGGCTGAAGTCGTTGAGGTGGTTGGCCACCGAACGCCGAACGTAGTCACTGTCGTCCCGGTAGAGCTCGTCCAGGATCGGCACCGTGACGCCCGGGCGCGCGAGAATGTCGGGGACTCGGACCGACCACGGAAGGTACGGGCGGGTGCCTTCCGATGCCAGACGACGCACGTGCGCGTCCGATGACTGCGTCCATTCGAGCGCTGTCGCGAGAGCCCGATTCGCATCGGCTCGCAGGAACGTGCGGATGGCGAATTCCGAGCTGAGTCGAACGGTGAGTTCGGCCAGAAGCGACATCCCGTCGTCGAACGCGGCGGATGTCTGCTCGTCCACGGCCTTCATGGCCACGGCACTCGTGACCGGCCAGATCGACCATCCTTGGAAGTCCGGGTCCTCGGCAGCCCGGCGGATGGTGCGAGCGAACTCCGGGTAGTCGCCGGGCAATCCAATGAGAAGGGCATCGCGCAACAGATCGGCGCGGGCTCGAAGCGCGAGCGGACCCAATCGATCGATCGACCCTTCGAGTACGGACAGATCTGCGCTCGGTGCTGCGGTCCGGATGGTCCGCATCAGTGTGCGGGCTGCATCCGGGCCGATGAGTTCGTCGGCGAAAGGCATGAGAGCTTCTTACCCGACGCGCCGCGCACCGAGTCGGTCGATTGCCCGAATTGTGGCGCGTCGACCCTCGGCAGATGCCCGCAGCGGGGTTACGAAAGGTTCGGTTCGGCAAAAACCTTCACATGGGTCGTTTGAATCCGATATACATACTCTCGGTCGCGGGGCTCAATCCCCGCGTCGTGGTATCCCCCTCGGCGTACGGAGAAATTTCATGGACATCTCTTCCTTCATTTCCAGCCTGCTCTCGACCGGCAGCAGCACTGGCAGCACGATCTCCGACATCCCGATCCTGCAGCTTCTTTCGTCCGGTTCCGCTTCCTGAGCGACCCCCGTACCGAGCAGGCCCCGTCGACGCGTCGACGGGGCCTGCTTTCGTTGATCGGCTCGGTGCTTTCTGCTCGTGCTTCCTTCTCGAACGAGCCGTCGATGTCGATCCCGGGTCGGCCCGTAAACAACGGGAAGGATCCAGAACTCGGGTGAGACCTACGCCCGCGCCGAGACGACGATGGCCTTGGTGGTTGCGCCGCCGAGTGTGCTGAAACCTCAACCGATTCCGCCGAGCGCCGACTGACCCGACGCCGGGCAGCAGGCCGCGTGGGACGGTGAGATCACCGGGGCGACACCCTGTTGTCCCACTGCGCCAATGGCCACGGAAGGAATCGGATTGGGATAGCCTTCGCGGATCATCAGTGCGCGGACACGCTGGTCGACTCGGGTTTTCGATGGGGCGAGTATTCACTGCGATCCCGGTCGATCGTGCGACGCACTGGGCTACAACCCTGGGGGGTCGCGTCATGCCCGTCTCGTGTGTCGAGTGGAACCGCAGCGCGTGTTGTCGGTGTCGATCCGGTGAGGCCCCGCTGTGAGCGGCTGGGTGTGGGTGGTGATCCTCAACGGGATCACCGCTGCGGCGTATCTGGGGATCGTGCTGTTCATCGTCCGGGGACTGATGCGGACCGGGCAGCTGCGGAACAACCGCCTGGCGGTGGCAACGGCGGCGATCTTTCTGACCTGCTCTGCGCACCACCTGCTTCATGCGGTGCACCTGGCCGCGGCGGTCGGGGGCCACGCATCGCATCTCGACTCCGGCGCGGGAACGGTCGACGCGATGCGGGAGTCGATGGGCGGCACCGCCGACGTGGTGGTGACGGCGTCGACAGCGCTCGCCGGTGTGATCTATCTGGGGATGCGCCGCTTCTACGGAGCGTTGCTCGGCTCGCCCTCGATGTTCGACGATGCCAGCGAGGCCCGGTACCGGCAATTGGCGGCGAACCTACCGCACACCACCGTGCTCGTCGTGGACTGCGATCTGCGATTTGTGCTCGTCGAGGGTGCCGAACTGGTGGCGGAGGGATACGACCCGCGACGGATGGAGGGTCAGCTGTTGCGAGACACTGTGACACCGGAGGTCTACGCACAGCTCGAGCCGCATTACCGAGCTGCGGTGGCGGGGGACGAGACGTCGTTCGACACCGTCAGCTCCCGAACGGGAGCGATCTTCCAGGTCAAGGCCAGACCGCTGCGTGACAGTTCGGGCACGATCGTCGGAGCCATGGTCCTGTCCGAGGACGTCACGGCCGAGCGTGAGGCTCGGACCGAGCTCGAGCAGGCGCGCGCGTTTCGCGATGCGGTGTTGACCGCGTCGCCGGACATCACCACCGTCACCGATGTGGGCACCGGCCAGGTGACGTGGGCTTCTCGAAGCCTGCGGTCGCTGTTGGACGGGCCGCCCGAGGAGGGGCCACCCGACGGACCTTCACCGAACCTCCGGTTCGGTCGCTCCGACGATCTCGACGATCTCGACGACCTCGACGACCTCGAGGCCCCCGAGGATCGTCTGGACGGTGCGGTGGCAGAGGACATCGGCGTCGTCCGAGCCGCGGACCGGCAAGCGGCGTCGCTGCCCGAGGGGGAGAGCGTCACGATCCGCTACCGGGCGCGAGCAGCCGACGGCTCGCTGCGGTGGCTGTCGCGACGCACCACCCCGTTTCGTCGGGGACCGTCGGGGGAGGTTGCCGAGGTGCTCTCGGTGGTGCGGGAGGTGACCGACGTCGTCGAGGCAGAGCTGGCACTCGAGCGGGCAGCTCTGCAGGATCCGTTGACCGGGCTGCCCAACCGGATGCTGCTGCTGGACCGGATCGGCTCGGCGATCGAGCGCGGTGAGAGCACCGGCGCTGCTGCAGCCGTGTTGTTCTGCGATCTGGACGGATTCAAACGCGTCAACGACACCGGCGGTCATGCTGCAGGCGATGCGGTTCTCGTCGAGGTTGCTCGACGTCTGCGGTCGGTGCTGCGTGCCAACGACTCGATCGCCCGAGTCGGCGGCGACGAGTTCGTTCTCGTCGTCGACGCGCTGCCCGCCGAACGTGGTTCCGGCAAGCTTGCGGGTGCAGGCTTGGCGGAGCGCGTCGCCGAGCGCATCCGGGCGGTTCTCGCAGCTCCGATCGTGTACCAGGGCAGCCAGTACGTGGTGTCGGCCAGCGTGGGCATGGTGCTGGTTCGCAAGGGTGCCAGCGCGCAGGAAGTGCTGCGGGACGCGGACTCCGCCATGTACCGAGCCAAGCAGCTCGGTAAGGACCGGATCGAACTGTTCGACGACGCGCTGCGCGCGAACGCCCTCGAGCGTGCCTACATCGAGCAGACCCTGCGGGGTGCCCTCGATCCCGAACACCGCGGCGCCGCGACGCTGACCGTTGCCTATCAGCCGGTCTACGACCTCGGCAGCAGAGCGCTCACGAGCTTCGAGGCACTCGCGCGCCTGCGTGACGACGACGGCGCAGGGATCACACCGGGCCGATTCATTCCCGTGGCGGAGGACACCGGCCTCATCTCCGAGCTCGGGGAGCGGGTGCTGGACGACGCGCTGGGCACTCTGGTGCGGTGGCGTGCGGCGCACCCGCGCGGTTCGGGGGTCGGCATCCCGGTCACGATGGCCGTCAACCTCAGTGCCCGACAGGCTCAACACATGGATATGGCCGCGGTGGTGGGCGCGGCTCTTGGACGGCACGGAATGGCTCCGGAGGACCTCGTTCTCGAGCTCACCGAGTCGGTGCTGCTCGAGTCGGGGTCCTCGATGCTGCGTCAGCTCGGTGAACTGCGTGAGCTGGGTGTCGGCATCGCCATCGACGACTTCGGCACCGGATTCGCGAGCTTGCGGTACCTGGCCACGCTGCCGGTGAGCGCAGTGAAGATCGATCGATCGTTCACCGCCACGATGACCAGCGATGAGACGAGCAGCAGCATCGTTCGGGCGATCATCAATCTCGCCCGAGATCTGCATCTGGGGTGCGTGGTCGAAGGGATCGAGACCCTCGCCCAGCTCGACGCCTTACCGAGTTCTGTTCAAGGGCAGGGATATCTGTTGGGTAGACCCGCTGAGATTCCGTCGAACACCTGGGTCTCGTAGCACCGGCCGGGAAGGATCCACGACGGACGGGCGTTGGACTCCGGTAATGGACAACGCTTTCTCTGCCCCTACTCGGCTGTGGACGCCGTCGCGCGTCCTGATCACGCGGTCTGCGTCGGAGCTGCCGCACACCGCGGAGATCGTTCGCCGGTGT
The DNA here is from genome assembly GCF_002259405.1 of Rhodococcus sp. 14-2483-1-2. Lineage (GTDB taxonomy): Bacteria > Actinomycetota > Actinomycetes > Mycobacteriales > Mycobacteriaceae > Rhodococcoides. Next base: position 338,121 of record NZ_NPFW01000013.1, read on the forward strand.
GAGGAGGCCGGCGTGACCGAGATCGACGTGCTGCCGGGCGACCGTCTGACGGGCCTGCGCGGGGAGACCGAGCGAGAGACCTACGCCCGTGCCAAGACGACGATGGCCGTAGTGGTTGCGCCGCCGAGTGTGCTCAAACCTCAACCGATTCCGCCGAGCGCCGACTGGCGCATCGACCTGGCGAAGGGCTGCCCGGCGCACTGTCAGTACTGCTATCTGGCGGGATCGTTGTCCGGGCCGCCGATCACCCGGGTGTTCGCCAATCTCGACGACGTTCTGGCCGGAATCGGTACGCATGCCGGCAGCGGCACCATCACCTCCGGCACCGAGGAGCGAGGCCACGAAGGGACGACCTTCGAGTTGTCCTGTTACACCGATCCTTTGGGAATCGAGCATGTGACGGGATCCCTCGCCGAGGCCGTGCGCAGAGTCGGTGCGGGCGAGTACGGCGATGGCGTGTCGTTACGCTTCACGACCAAGTTCGACGACGTCACCGAGTTGGTGACGTTGGATCATCGGCGACGCACCCGAGTTCGACTGTCGGTCAATGCCGATGACATCGCGCGCCGTTTCGAAGGGGGAACTGCGCGGATGCCTGCTCGAATCGAGGCGCTACGGCAGCTTGCGCTGGCCGGATATCGAGTGGGATTGACCATCGCGCCGATCATGCCCATTCCGGGGTGGCGCGAGCAGTACGGTCGGCTTCTCTCGACCGTCGCCGACGCGTTGCGCGGCGTTCCCGATCTGGACCTGACCACCGAGATCATCACTCATCGGTTCACGCCGTCGAGCAAGGACGTGCTGTTGAGCTGGTACCCGGGGACGAAGCTCGAGATGGACGAAAGTGCCCGCACGGCAAAGAGGAACAAGTTCGGTGGCGTGAAGTACGTCTACCCGAAGGACACCATGTCGGACATGCGGACGTGGTTCGTGGACGAGCTCGAATCCGTCCTACCCGACGCGCAGCTTCTGTACTGGACCTGACGAAGCCCGACCCCGCCGCGGGCTGGAGGTCGTTCTACGTCGCACTTCTGGCCCGGTACATCGAGCCCGCGCCGTCTCGCTCGAGATATCCGGTATCGACGAGCTCGCGTCGTAGTGTCGCGTAGTCGTCGTCGAAGAACCTGCACAATTCGTTGACCTGGTGCTCCGACGCCCATGTCGTCGAACTCAGTTGCTGTGCAATCGCATTCAGAAACTCGGCACGATCACGGCTGTATCGGGCCATCCGCGTCGGCGGGGGCGTTGTTCGCGGGAGATCGCGAAAACTCTCGAACGTGTTCTCGTCCACGACGAGGCGATCGTCCACCCGGGTCACCACCGACAGGGCGAACAGACGCGCGACTGCCTTGTGTAGGGCACGGTCAGCCAGTGACGTGTGGGACTGCAGCTCGGCCACTGTCGAGACTCCACTGCCGATCGCGAAGAGGACCGCCCGAAGATCGGGGTCCGCCAGGACATGAAGCACACCGGTCGCGTGGTCCAGCAGGGGCGCATCGTCGTGCACGCCGATGGACTCGAACCGCACCGGAACCCCGGTGGCGGAGACCATCTCGTCGGTGAAATCGACCTCGCGAGGGGGCTCCGACCGCCTCCTCAGGACGCCGATTCCTGGAAGCGTCAGGGTCTCGACGTCGTCGGCGCCGAAGCGGACGATCGCGTTCCACAGCGGGTTGTCCCCGGCCGGAAGGTATGAGTTCTCGACGGCGAGAACTCCACCCACCGCAACGTGTGGCCACAGAAGACGGAGGAACCGCGCGTCCTCCACAAGGGATTCACCGTCGATCCAGGCGAGGTCGAACGGGCCGATGTCTCGTAGATTCCGAGGGGACAAGTCGAACAGGGAGTCGGTGACCGACTCGACGAAGTCGAATTTCGGCCGATGTTCCTGAACGAAGTCGTCGACGCTGGAGTCGCTCGGATCGGTGGCGAAGGTCCGGAGTCGGGGCACCGCTGCGGTTGTGGACCGTTCGAGAGCGGACGCCAACGCGATCGCCGTACGTGCAGACCCGACGGTGATTGCACTCTTCGGTTGCATCACCATCGCCAGGCCGGACAGCACGGCTTCGATGCGTGCGGTGGAATGCTGTGAATGGCTCGTCATGGATGTACCTCTTCTCCGAGATCTCAGGACATTCGGGCAGCACACTGCTGCGGTGAGTGGATCAGAGAGCGTCGAATCGATCTCGTGCGGTGTCGATTTCGTCCATGTGCCGAGTTGCCCACGCAAGAAGTACGTCGACGGGATCCCGAAGGGTCTTGCCCAGCGGTGTGATTCGATATTCCACCGCCACCGGGCGGGTGCTCAGAACGATGCGTTCGATGATGCCGTTGCGTTCGAGCTTCCTGAGAGTTGCGGTGAGGGACTTCTGCGTCACTGCCGGAATTGCACGGCGGAGATCGTTGAATCGGCAGGGACACTCGCACAATTCGTTGAGCACCTGGAGCGACCATTTGTCCAGCACCTGATCCAACAGTTCGCGGTGAGGGGCACTGATGGTCAGCTCTGCGTTGCCGTCGGCGGTATCGGTCATGAAACCAGGTTCCCTTGAAGTGTCCTTTGTGTACCAAGTATCAAGGTTATACCTGGTTATGGTCACGACGAAAGGAACTCCATGAGCGTCACTCGATTCACTCCGTCCGGCATGATGCAACCCACCCCGTATCACCACGTAGCGGTGGGGCAGGGATCCCGGCATATCCACGTCAGCGGTCAGATCGCGCGGAACGAGGATGGGTCGACGGTCGCCGAAAACGACCTCGCCGGGCAGGTCGCGTGGGCACTGCGCAATACAGCGATCGGATTGGCCGGTGCCGGTGCGACATTCGACGACGTATTGCGTTTGACGTTCTACGTCACGCAGTGGGCCCCGGAGCGGATCGGCGAGTTCATGGACGGAGTCACCCGCGTCGCCGAGGAGATCGGACTGCCGACTCCGATGCCACCCGCATCGCTGATCGGCGTCGACTACCTCTTCGAGCCCGACGTCCTCGTCGAGGTGGAGGCAACTGCGATCCTGGACTGACTCGCCCATCGGTGAATTCCGGAGGGCGTCGAAGTCCATACTGTCGAATCCACCCGACCCCAGGAGTGACATGGCCATTCTGACCTACAACATGCACGTTTCTCTCGACGGATTCATCGAAGATCCCACCGGCAGTCTCGACTTCTCCATGCCGGACGACGAGACGCACAGCTTCTCCAACCGTCAGACGGAGGCGACCGCCGCTTTCCTGTTCGGGCGTCGACTCTACGACGCGATGGAGGACTACTGGACAGACCCGGCGCGCGCCGACGGTGACGACGTCGAGGCGGAGTTCGCTCGGCTGTACGTGGACACGCCGCGGATCGTCTTCTCCGACACTCTCGACTCGGTGGCCGACGGCTGCCGGTTGGTGCGCAGTGTCGATGCCGTCGCGGAGGTGCAGCGTCTCAAGCGAGAGACCGAGGGCACGTTGGCCGTCGGAGGGGCCGCCCTGGCCGAGTCGCTCGTCGACGAGATCGATCAGTACGAGGTCATCCTCGTCCCGACGATTCTGGGTGGCGGAAAGCCTTACTTCCCCGTCGGACACCATCTCACCCTGGTGCTCGAGGAACAACGTGTGTTCCAGGCCGCGGGTTGGGTCTACCTGCGCTACAGCGTCTCTCGCTGACTCCGACCCAGTGCGTCGAGCGCAGCGCACAATGAACACATGAGCTCCGGACATCGTCGCAGTTGGTGGACCCTTCCCTCTCATCAGTTGTGGCTCGACACCGAATCGTCGAGGCTTCTCGACTTCGGAACCTCACTCGACCACCCCGCAGGTGGCGCGGTGTGGCTGGACGATCGTGGCAACCCGGACCTCGATCACCCGGCGCATACGTACATCACCGCCCGAATGGCGCATGTGCACTTTCTCGCGTCGTTGCTGGGTCGTCCGGGGTCCCGCAGAAAGGCCGATCGGGTGTTCGACGGACTTCTGACGTCGTTGCGAGACAGCGAGAACGGCGGTTGGTTCGAGTCAAGCTCCGACGCGACCTCGCCCGATGCTGTAAAGAACGCGTACACGCATGCGTTCGTGGTGCTGGCCGCCTCGGCTGCCGCCGCCGCGGGGCACCCTGACGGTCGGGGTCTTCTCGACGAAGCCCTCGACATCGTGGCTGCACGATTCTGGGACGAGCAGTACGGAATGTGTGCGGACACCTGGACGGCGGACTGGACCGAACTCGACGACTACCGCGGAATCAACGCCAACATGCACATGGTCGAAGCGCTGTTGGCTGCCGTCGATGCGGGTGCGCCCACGATCTGGCGTGAACGTGCTGTCCGCATCTGCGACAACGTGATCGGCTGGGCGCAGGAGAACGACCACCGAATCCCGGAACACTTCACCGCCCAGTGGATCCCGCAGCTCGAGTTCAATTCGGACGACACCGCCAACCAGTTCAAGCCTTACGGGGCGACGGTCGGCCACGGATTCGAGTGGGCACGACTTCTGGTGCAGGCCAGCATGGTTGCCGCCAGCGCTCAGGGTCACGACTACGTCGAGTCGGCGAAGTCTCTGTATCACCGCGCGGCTCAGGATGGCTGGCAGCCGGGGCCGACACCGGGGTTCGTGTACACCACCGACTGGTCCGGACAGCCCGTGGTGACCGAGCGCCTGCACTGGGTGCTGTGCGAGGCGATCGGCGCGGCCGCGACCCTGGCCCGCCACACCCGAGAAGACCGCTACGAGCAGGACTACCGCACCTGGTGGGATGTCGCCGCCGAGTACTTCGTCGACCACGTCGACGGCTCCTGGCATCACGAAGTCGACAGCAACAATCGTCCGGCCGCGACGGTGTGGAGTGGCAAGCCAGATCTCTACCACGCAGTCCAGGCGACGTGGATCAGCCGATATGCGCCGAGCTCGAGCATGGTGGCGGCACTGCGGGACGACTCGCGCTGACCGGTTCCCTGCCGTCGGTCCGATTCGGCCGTGGGAAGTTCTAGATCGTCTCGGCCACCAGTAGGTTGTCGACGGTTCCGAGCGAGTCGATTTCGACGGACACCTGATCACCCGGCTTCAACAGCAGTTGCGGCTTACGGCGATATCCGACGCCACCGGGGGTGCCGGTGAGGATGACGTCACCCGGCTCGAGGGTGGTGAACGTGGAGATGGTCGCGATCAGATTCGGCACCGTGAACAGCAATTGGGACAGATCCGACTCCTGGACCTTCTCGCCGTTGACGACGGTGCGGATGCCGCAGCTCGCGAGGTCCACCTCGCCGGGACAGACGATGCGGGGGCCGAGGGGAGTGCTTGCGTCCCATGCCTTTCCCTGCATCCACTGGTGCGTCTTGTACTGGAAGTCGCGCATCGTGATGTCGTTGGCGACGGTGTAACCCAGAACGTGATCGAACGCGTTCTCCTCGGTGATGCGTCGGCCGGTGCGTCCGATGATCACCGCCATCTCGCCCTCGTAGTCCACCTCGGAGCTTTCCGGCGGGACGGCGATGTCGTCGTAGGCACCGATGAGGCTGGAGGCGTACTTGGGGAACATCACCGGGTACGTAGGGAACTCGCGTCCGGTTTCGGCGATGTGGTCGCGGTAGTTCAGGCCGACACAGATCACTCGGGCCGGGTCGGTGACTGCGGGCAGGACGCGCACGTCGGCGATCGGCAGGCGCTCCTCGGTCAGTCGATCCGCGCCGGCGAGTGCCTCGAGCGAACTGGAACGCCCGATCGCAGCAATGCCCTGCAGCGGAATCAGCGCATCGCCGTCGACCTCGCCGACTCCACGAATTCCGTTGTGTTCGTAGCTGATGTAGGCCATCTGTCAGATCTCGCTCTCACTCGTCTTGCGCCAGCTGGCCAGTTGTCCGCCCCACAGATTCACCGACGCGGGTACCGGACGCCACTGCCGCGTGACGTACGTGGCTCGGTCGTCGTGGAACTTCTCCATCTCGGCCGAGAGTTCGATGTGGTTGCCGGCGGGATCGTCGAAGAATACGAACAGGTTGTTGCCGGGGCCATGACGTCCCGGGCCCCAGACGACGTCGACGCCGATCTCGGTGAGACGATCGCACCAGGACTTGAAGTCCTCCCACTCGGCGAGGTCGTAGGAGTAGTGGTCGAGATCGCCGGGGTTGCCGTTCTCGACGACGGCCAAAGTGTGGTGATCGCGGTCGCTGCGTAGCCACGCGAACTTGCCGTCCTCGAGCTGATCGGAGATGCGGAACCCGACGGTGTCGACGAAGAACGACACCATCTGCGCCACGTTGTCGGTGCCGAGAGTGGTGTGCTGGAACTTGATCGGGCGTCGTCCCGGATCGGCGGCGTTCTCGCCCTGCCGTGCGACCGGCCCGTGGAGATGCACCGTCGTGCCGTCGGGGTCGGTCACCGAGATGCCCGACGGTGCGCCGACGGCATGGTCGATGACGGACGGATCCAGATTCGTGACGTCGTGGCCTGCGTCCTTCAGCCGCGCGGTGATCCCCGCGATACCGTCGGAGTCACGGACCTCGAAGCCGTAGTGAGACAGCCCCTTCGGTCCCTCGGTCAGGTCGAGAACATGGTGTCCGAGGCCCCAGCCGAGGCGCAGGCCTCCGCCCGCGAGTTCTTCCTGCACCGTCAGACCGACGGTGCGGCCGTAGAAGTCGGCGGTCGCGGCGACGTCGGGAACGGTGAAACCGATGTGCGAGACAGCGGTCTGCCGCAGCGTTCCCACGGCACCACCTTCCTGCAGTCTGTTTCGGGTGGGAGTGGTCATGTCAGTGATCTGCCTTTCGGGGCGTCGATGGGGTGGGGACGGGGGCGTCGGTGTAGACGGTGATCCGAACCTGGTCGCCGCGGTTCGGTGGCAAGAGTCGGCCGAGGAACACGCTGTGGTTCAACCAGTTCCACTCTGGGTCGGCCACTTCGAATCGAGGGTTGGTCGAGCAGTACCAGCGGTCGACGTCGGCACCGCCGCCGGCGAAGATGCGCTCCATGGTGGCGTCGTCCTGGGTACCCCAGCCCTCGTTGGTGACCATGATGGGCACGTTGTCGTCGGTGACGATCGTGTAGCGGGCCCACAGATGGGTGACGCCGTCGGTGCGCACCAGGTTCCAGTCCGCACCGCCGGGCAGGATCGTTCCGGATCCGGCCGGTCCGTGGAATCGGCCGCCGGTGATCGGGATGACCCGACGCATTCCGTGCGGGGTCGACCCGATGACCACCGGGGGAGCCAGCTCGACGTCGAGGGTGAAGACGTGATTCAGAGTGGGCGTGGACATCTCACTCACCCGCCGGCAGCAGTCGCCCGGCCGCAGGTGACGCTGCCGCATCGATCGGGGCCGCATCGAGGCCCTTCGGGGCTCCGCCGGGGATGACGAGGGCGATGAGCGCAGCCAGGACGGTGGCTCCGGCACAGACGTAGATGCCGATGTCCAGGCCGGTTTCGAGAGCCGTCCGGGCAAGCGGTGCAACCAGATCCGAGATCGGGCCGAGATCGGCGTTGGCCACCGCCAACGGCCCGCCCTGCTCGGCGACGCCGGAGGCCACGCCCGCCGCCTCGGGAGGGAGGGAACCGTCGGACAGACTGGAGGTGAGGGTGGCTCCGGCAACTCCGAAGGCCACGGCGCTGACGATCGCGGGGCCGAGGCTCTGGCCGGTCTCGCGAACGAGACTGGTTACTGCGCTTGCCATTCCGGCGTAGTCGATGGCGACGGCTCCGACGGCGACGGCCGTCAGTGCGGTGAACATGGTGATGAAGCCGGTGCCGAGCAGCAGGATCGGGCCGGTCATAGCGAGCAGCGAGGTGGAGTCACCGGGTAGCTGAGCCATCCATATCTGACCGATGGCCAGTGCCGCCAGTCCGGTGACCAGCAGTGTGCGCGCCGCGACGCGCATCAACAGGCGCGGAAGCAACGGAGTGAGGAGCAGCGGTACGGCTTGGATGAGGGCGAACGGCAGAGCGGCCTGCAGCGGGCTGACGTGCAGGATCGCTTCGAGTTTCACACTGAGCGCGTAGGCGGTTCCGATGAAGCCGAACATCGCGAGCAATCCGATCAGGGCGGCCGCGGCAAAGGCAGGCGTCCGGAACAGCGCAAGGTTCAACATCGGGGTGCGGGCTCGCTGCTCGCTGATCACGAACGCGACGAATGCCGCTACGGCAAGAACGAAAGTGCCCACGATGGCGGGGCTCGAGTAGCCGTCCACGGAGCCCTGGATCACCGCGTACAGCAGGGCGAGCAGTGCGACAGCGATGGTGATCTGGCCGGGCCAGTCGAGTCCGCGTCCGGCGGGATGACGCGAGTCGACGATCACCGCAGCGCTGACCGCGGCGGTGACGAGACCCAGCACGGCGGGAATGGCGAACGACCAGCCCCAGCTGAAGTGTTCGGCCGCGAAGCCGCTGATCAGCGGGGCGATCATGGCACCGAACGCCAGGCTGACGGCCCAGAGAGACAGGGCGCGGGCTCGCTCCTGACGTTCGGGGGTTGCCGAGACCAGCATCGCCAGTGACGTGGGAAAGATTGCGGCAGCACCGAGTCCGGCGATGGCCTGCCCGGCGATCAGTTGCGTCAGAGTTCCCGACGTTCCGGCGACGACGTCTCCGACGAAGACGAGCACGCCACCCCAGACGAGTAGCCTCTTGCGGCCGAACATGTCGCCCAGTACGCCGAAGTTGAGCTCGAGTATGGCGGTGGGAAGGATGAACGCGGCCGGGATCCAGGCCAGCGCCGCAGCGCTCGCTCCGAGGTCGCGTTGGATCACACCGAGAATGGGCGCTGCGAGGGAAACGCCCATCTGGGCGACGCCGATCGCGAGGCAGCAGGCGATGAGCGTGCCGCGATCCAGCTTGGGTTGGGTGGGTTTCATGAGTTCCTCGTCCGGAGGCCGTGTCCTGTAAAGCAGGACTACTGTTGTCTAATACAGGACAGTGTTCATGGCCTGGATCACAGCTGTCAAGGGCAAAGATTCATTTGATGACACTGCAGTCCTGACAATCAGAACTAGGATGGAAACATGGCATCGGAGACGAGTGGATACAGAGAACGCAACAGCACGGCCGACCGCGCACTGATAATCCTGGGAATGTTCACCGACGATCGCCTGCAGATCAGCGCGAACGACGTCGCCGAGGCCCTCGGTAGCGCCCGCTCCACGGCGTACCGATATCTGCAGACGTTGGTCGGCGCATCGTTTCTCGAGGAAGCTCCCAACGGCGGCTTTCGGTTGGGTGTCGCGGTGCTCGAACTTGCTCGATTGGCCCGGCGCGGTTACGGATTGACCACCATTGCCCAGCCGGTGATGCGTGAACTCGCCGACGAGGTGGGTGAAACCGTATTGCTGACCAGGCTCGTCGACGACACGGCTGTGTGCATCGAGCGGTGCGAGGGGGCCAAGCAGCTGGTGCGCCTGAGCTACGAGCGGGGGAGTCGGTTGCCCATCAACGCCGGCGCATCGGCATTGACGCTCCTGGCCTGGCTGCCGGAGAAAGAGATCCGCTCGATCCTGGGTCGGCACGAGCTGCAACGCTTCACCGATCGAACGTTGACCGACGTCGATCGCCTCGTCGATCGTCTCGAGCGGATCCGGACCACCGGCTACGGACTGACCGTCGCCGAGGTGGACCCGGACGCGATGGGAATCGCCGCACCGATCTTCGACGAGTCCGGTTCGGTGGCAGCCGCATTGAGCATCGTGGCGATCAGGCGTCGCGTTCCCGAGGACCGAACCGACGTGCTCGTCACCGCGGTGCGGGCGGCGGCCGATGCTCTGTCCGCACGATTGGCCGTCGTCAGCTCGTAGCGTGTCCTATTTTATGGGACAGCATTCCTATTTAACGTGATGCGCGCTACCTTGGTGGTGTGGACAAGAGATTCGACACCCTCTACGACGTAGCGATCTGCGGTGCCGGTCCGGTCGGGATGACCGCGGGCCTGCTGCTCGCTGCACGAGGGCTTCGCGTCGTCGTTCTCGAGCGGCGCTCGACGACGAGCGACGAACCCAAAGCGATCAGCATCGACGACGAGGCACTGCGCACCTACCAGCAGGCAGGCGTCATCGACAAGATCCTGCCGATCGTCGTGCCCGGCACCGGAACCCGCTACTACGGCCTCGACGACGAACCGCTGTTCCACGGCGGCGCGGAGAGTGCCTACCGACTGGGCTACCCCTTCAAGAACCCGTTCGCGCAACCGGATCTCGAGCGTGTACTGGCCGGGGCGCTGCATACGGCGCGCAATGTCACCGTACGGTTCGACACCGAGGTCACGTCGATCGTGCAGGACGCGGACGCCGTGGCCATCGAAGCGGGTGGACGCACGGTGCGGGCTCGTTATCTCCTCGGTAGCGACGGCGGACGATCGACCGTCCGAAACCTGCTCGGAATCGGCATGATCGGGCGCAGCCACCCGGAACTGTGGTTGGTGGTCGACACGCTCGGCGACCCGCACACCGAGCGCTACGGTATGCACCACGCCGATCCGAGCAGGCCGCACGTGGTGGTGCCCGGTCTCGGTGGCCGCTGTCGATACGAATTCCGCCTGTTCGAGGGCGAGGGCACGGCCACCGACGCGCCACCGTTCGAGCTCATCGACAAGCTCGTCTCGCGCTACCGGCCGATCACACCAGCCCAGGTCGAACGAGCCGTCAACTATCGCTTCCACGGCCTCGTGGCCGATCGATGGCAGCTCGGGCGCTGCTTCCTGCTCGGCGACGCCGCACACATGATGCCGCCGTTCGCCGGTCAAGGTCTGAACTCCGGCATTCGCGACGCCGCGAACCTGGCGTGGAAGTTGGCCGGCGTGCTCGAGGGTTGTCTGCACGAAAGTGTGCTGGCCACATACCAATCCGAGCGTGGCCCGCACGCCGCCGCGGTGGTACGCGCATCCGAGCGGTTGGGCCGCGTGGTGATGACGACCAATCCTCGAATCGCGGCCAGGCGCGACGAGTTGGTCCGAGCCGCATTGGCCACCGTGAACGGGCGACGCTGGTTCGAGACCATGGCCTACCGTCCGCCCTACCGATTCTCCGACGGGCTCGTACTCCCCGGCGACGACACCGGGAGCGTGATCGGGCAACCCCGGGCCTTCGACTCGGCCACCCGCACCATCCGCCCGCTCGACAAGATCCTCGGAACCGGTTGGGCGCTGGTGGGAGTCGACGTGCACGACACGGTGGAGTGGGCGCACGCGCGTGCTGTCGCCCGCGGCCTGCATGCGGTCGAGGCCGCCGTGCCCACCGATGGCACGGTACCGAGAATCGACGGCATCAACGTTCTGCTCGACGTCGACGGTCGGTTGGACGACGAGATGCGCACGTATACCGGAAGATTCGTGCTCATCCGGCCCGACCGCTTCGTCGCAGCCGCGTGGCATCCGCACGACGGTGACGGGGTTCGAGCCGCAGTCGGAGCCGCAGTGGCGTCGTGGACCGGATCTTCCCCGAGCCCTTCCGAACTGTCCTACATCGAGACGAAAGGCATCAGCTATGCGTGAAGTACCGACCCCGCTCCCGACGACACTGGTCCGACGCACCGCGCCTGCGACTCCGCGGCACAACGCGGACGTCGACTGGAACACGTCCAACAAGTTCCTGAACGGACCGTTCGCGCCCTGGCACGAGGAGACCGAGGCATTCGACCTCGAGGTGATCGGGAAACTCCCCGACGACCTCGCCGGCGCGCTGTTCCGAATTGCCGACAATCCCCGCTTCGAGCCACTCGACACCGACCGTTACCACTGGTGGGAGGGCGACGGCGGAGTCGCGGGCACCTACATCCGCGACGGTAAGGCGTCGTTCCGGATGAAGTGGGTGCACACCGACACGATGAAGATCGAGGTCGAGGCCGGGGAAGCGCTGTACAGCGGTTTCGTCAACGGTTCGGGCAAGGCCAGGCGGGATCTGCCCGTGGGCGCGCCGCCGTCCAAGAGTGTCGCCAACACCAACGTCGGCCTGTTCGCCGACCATCTGCTGGTGTACTACGAAGGCGGACTTCCGCATTCGATGCACCCCGAAACTCTCGACACGCAGGGCACGTACGACTTCGGTGGCGCACTCGACATCCTGTGCACGGCGCACTACAAGATCGAACCGTCAACGGGCAACATGCTCTTCTACTCTGCCATCGGGCCGAATCTGACCTGGTACGAGGCCGATACCAGCGGCACCGTCGTCGATACCGTCACTTTCGACATGGGTTGTCCGGCAATGGTGCACGATTACATCGTGAGCGAACACCTCGCGATCTTCCTCATCTCGCCCAACCAGTTCCGCCTCGACCGCATCATGGCGGGGCGGCCCGGTGTGCTCTGGGACGAATCGGCTACACCGAACGGCAGCAGGTTCGCCGTTCTCGACCGTCGCACCCATGAGGTGACCTGGTACGACACCGGCCTGATGCTGGCCCCGACGCACTTCTTCAACGCGCACGAAACTGCCACAGGAATCGTGGTGGATCTGCACGTCATCGCGCGTCTGGGCAATCCGGTCGACGACTCGGACGAGCCGATCGACTCGCACTCCTGGTTTCCACCTGCGATGGCCTGGCGGTTCGTGCTCGATACCGCGACCAGGACGACCACCCAGCACATGCACAGCGGAGTGGCGGGTGAATTCCCGAAGATCAACGACGCGTGGCTCGGCAAGGAGAATCGCTTCGGCTACTTCGCCACCACCCGTGATCTGTCGCCGCTGACCCTGACGGATGGGCTTGCGCGCCATGACTTCTCCACCGGCCAGACGATCGTGCTCGAAGGGCCCGACGGGTTGACCAGCCCCAGCGAACCGGTCTTCGTCCAGCGTCGAGGAGCGAGCGCCGAGAACGACGGATATCTGCTGACCCTGTGGTGGAATCCGGCGACCGGACTGTCCGAGCTACTGGTGCACGAGGCCGACGCGTTCACCCGCGAACCTCTCGCACGCGTCAAGCTTCCCGTCCGAGTTCCGTTCGCGTTCCACGGATCCTGGGCCGAGGCCGAGGTGCTCGACGCAGCGATCGCAGCCCAGCGGTAACGAAGAAAGAACATCGAGAAAGAAAGAGCAGGACTGACATGGCGAACACACTGGCGTGGACGGCGAAGATATTCGACGGCGGATGGGTGGACGGCGGTGGTGGAACCCTCGACGTGACCGCGCCGTCCGACGGGTCGGTTGTGGCCACCGTCGGTGCTGCCGACGTCGCCGACCTCGATCGTGCTGTCGCGAAAGCCGCACGTGCGCAGAAAGAATGGGCCGCCAAGCCCTACCCCGAGCGGGCGTCGGTCATGACGAAGGCTGCGGCGCTTGTGGCGGAGAACCCCGAGCGTCTGACGCGGTGGCTGGTTCCCGAATCGGGGTCCGGTCACGGCAAGGCGGGGGCCGAGGTCGGCTTGGTTCTTGCCGAACTGACCGAGGCGGCCGCTCTGGCGTCGCAGCCCTACGGGCAGGTACTGCGGAGCGCGAAGTCCCGCTTCTCGATGGGGCGTTACGTTCCGATGGGCGTCATCGGCGTGATCAGCCCGTTCAACTTCCCAGCGGTACTGTCGATGCGGTCGGTCGCGCCTGCTCTGGCCGTCGGCAATGCCGTCGTTCTCAAACCCGATCCGCGAACACCGATTTCGGGTGGGCTGATCCTCGCCGAGATCTTCGCCGAAGCGGGACTGCCGGACGGTCTGTTGCATGTACTGCCTTCGGGTGCCGATGTGGGAGCCGCTCTCGTCTCGCACCCCGACGTCCCGTGCATCTCCTTCACCGGATCCACGGCCGCCGGCCGCAGAATCGCGGAAGCCGCTGCGCCGCTGCTCAAGAAGGTCCACCTCGAACTCGGCGGAAACAACGCGTTCCTCGTGCTGCCCGATGCAGACATCGAGGCCGCTGCATCGGCGGGCGCGTGGGGATCGTTCCTGCACCAGGGACAGATCTGCATGGCGTCGGGTCGGCACCTCGTTCCCGAGCATCTCGCCGAGCAGTACACAGCGGAGCTCGCGAAGATCGCCGAACGCATCACCGTCGGCGATCCGACCGACCCGTCGAATGCGTTGGGGCCCATCATCGACGAGAACCAGTTGAAGCGAGTCGACAGCATCGTGCAGGCCACGGTGACGGCCGGTGCCGAACTGGCCGCGGGCGGAACGTTCGACGGTCTCCACTACCGGCCGACCGTGCTCGCCAACGTGCCGAAGGACTCACCCGCGTTCACCGAGGAGATCTTCGGTCCGGTCGCGCCGATCACGACGTACCGCACCGTGGACGAGGCCATCGACATCATCAATTCCTCGGAATACGGTCTGTCCGTTGCGATCGTCACCGCCAATCCGTTCGCGGCGTACGAGTTGTCGGACCGAATCCGTTCCGGCGCAGTGCACATCAACGATCAGACGATCGACGACGAGGCCGTGGCCCCGTTCGGTGGAGTCAAGGCCTCGGGATCGGGCGGGCATTTCGGCACCACCGTCAACCTCGACACCTTCTGCGACCTGCAGTGGGTCACGATGCAGTCGGACATCCAGAAGTATCCGTTCTGACCGACCTGGCCGGGCGAACCCGCACGATCGCGCTAGTCGCGGTGCGGGGTTCGCTCTCCGGTACTCGGGTCCACGTCGAACAATTCGTCGGTGTTGTCCGGGGCGTAGACGACGGTGTTCGATTCGAGGGCGCGTCGTCGGGCACCGTCGCGGATGGCAAAGAATCCGCCTGCGAACAACACGATCACGGCAATTCCGGCGATGATCGCCCATCCCTCGAAACCGCCCGCCAATGCGGCGATCAGACCGCCCGCAGCGGCGATCCCGGCGAAGATCAGGATGACGGCCAGCATGTTCTCGACTGCTCTGGCCCAGCTTGTCTTGGTAGGCCTTTTCTCGACCATAGGGGCAATTCCTTTCGATCAGCTCGGACGGCGGATACCCGAAAGCCGATCGATTAAGCCCCCGTGGTGCTACTGAGCCTTGCGGGCCCGGTACGCGGCGACGGCTGCTCGGTTGCCGCAGGTGGTGCTGCAGAATCGGCGGGACCGGTTGCGCGAGAGGTCGAGGACCAGCCCGTTGCAGTCCGGATCGGCGCAGACGTCGAAGCGCGAGAGCTCGTCCGCGCGGATGACGTCGATCATGGCCATCGCGGTCTCGACGACGATGCGGGTTGCGAGCGGACTGTCGTCGGCCACCGCGTGAACGTGCCAGTCGAGGTCTCCGTGGCGCACCAGTCGCGGCAGGGCGGAGGACTCGGCCAGCAATCGGTTGACCTCGACCACCGCGTCGTCTCGACTGCTGGTGAGCAGTGATCGCAAGGTCGGCCGCAGGGCTCTCACCGCCTCGAGCTCCTCCTCGTCGCCGTCGAAGCGGCCGGAATAGCCCTGCTCGGAGATGAACTCGGCCAACTGCTCGCGCGTGGTCAACGTGTCCGGGTCCTCGGCGGAATTGACCAATGCCACGGCGGACAACAACGACAGTTCCGCGTCATGAGCAAAAAGCATGTTGACACCTTACCAAGTCACTGCCTACTGTCACATGTCATGACGGCTTACACTCATGACGCGCAGGTGAATCGTGCGGTCGAACACAACGCTGCGGCACGGTCGCGTCGACTCTCGGGGCTCGGTTTCGCGCTGCTCTCGGCGGCGTCCTTCGGGCTTTCCGGCTCGCTCGCCACGGGATTGCTCGACGCAGGCTGGACCGCCGGGGCCGCGGTGACCGCGCGCATTCTGCTTGCCGCAGCCGTCCTGCTGATTCCGTCGATCCTCGCGTTGCGCGGGCGGTGGAGCCTGCTGGCCAAGAACTGGAAGCTGCTCCTCGCGTACGGAGCCTTCGCGGTGGCAGGGTGCCAGCTCGCCTTCTTCAACGCCGTCGGCCGGATGGAGGTGGGCGTGGCGCTGCTGATCGAGTTCACCTCGCCCGTGGCCGTCATCGGCTGGATGTGGTTCCGGCACCAGCAACGTCCGGGCCGCCTGACCGTGGTGGGCGCGCTGCTCGCCGCAATGGGTCTTGTGCTCGTGCTCGACCTGATCTCCGGTGCCGACGTCGACACCGTCGGCGTGCTGTGGGCGCTGGGCTCGATGGTCGGTGCGGCCGTCTACTGGGTGCTGTCCGCGGACGAGAGCAACGGACTCCCGCCGATCGTGCTCGCCGGGGCAGGACTGCTCACGGGTGGGCTCATCCTGCTGGTCGCCGGACTGATCGGCATCGTCCCGTTCGCTGCCCCGCTCACCGACGTCACCTTCGTCGATGCCGTTGTGCCGTGGTGGGTTCCGATCATCGGCCTCGGTGTCGTGACCGCCGCGCTGGCCTATGTTCTCGGGATCGCGGCTGGCCGACGTCTCGGGTCGCGGTTGGCGTCGTTCATGGGATTGATGGAAGTCGTTGCCGCACTGGTGTTCGCGTGGCTGCTGCTCGGGCAGGCACCGGCACCGATCCAATTGGCCGGTGGCGCACTGGTTCTGCTCGGCGTCGTCGTCGTCAAATCTGGAGAGCGTGCCACTGCGGACGAGCCGGTGGAGCCGCTGCAGAGTAGGCCTTGAGCTGACGCTCAGCCGTCGACGCGTCCGAACACCACCGCGGCCAGGATGGTGTGGGCGCTGGCGATCACCGAGTCCAGCGGTTCGCGTTCGGGGGAGAGCAGCCACTGCTGGGCGATGGTGAGGACCGCACCCACCAGGCCCATGGCCAATGTTCGACGGTTGGGCCCGGCGAGCCCGCGGCTGGAACCGACCCCCTCGGCCACCTGGAGCACCGTCTCGGAGAACGAGGTCGTGGTCTTGCGGTAGAGCGCGTCGACGGTGGACGAGACCCCGAGAATCTCGACGAAGGCGATGCGCGCAGATTTCGGATTCTCGGCGACGAAGGTGAAGAAGCCGGTGAGAGCGGCTCGGAGAACCTGTTCGGTCGAGTCGGCCTCGGCGGCGGCACCGGCCAGGATGTTCTGGCGCATGGCGTCGGTTGCGCGGGCGTAGGTCGCCATCAGCAGGTCCTCGCTGTTGGTGAAGGACTCGTAGAAGTAGCGCTTGGTCAGGCCTGCCTCGCTGCACACCTTCTCCACGGTTGCCGTCCGGTAGCCGGTGGTGCCGAAGACCTCGACGGCTGCGTCGAGCAGGCGAACTCGACGCTCCTGCTGCCGCTGCTGCGGGTCGGCACCTCGGTAGGTGCGGCCGACTTCACTGTGATGCGTGGACACACACAGATCTTGACACCGCTCGGTATCAGATGCAAAGTGTTCGCAGACAGGCATTCCGATGGAGGGGGAGCACATGGCGGCGTCGACGCTACGCAACAAGGTCGTTCTGATCACCGGAGCAGCACGGGGAATCGGTGCCGCAACGGCGCGGGCGCTGGCCGGACGCGGTGCCCGGTTGGTACTCGTCGACGTCGACGAGGCCCCGCTGCGAGAGCTGGCGACGCAGCTGAAGGCCGAGGCGTTCGTGGCAGACGTTCGGAACCTCGACGACATGCAGCGCGCCGTCGACGGCGGAATCGAGGCGTACGGCGGCATCGACTTGGTGCTCGCCAATGCCGGAATCGCCAGCTACGGATCGATCATGCAAGTCGATCCCGCCACGTTCCAACGCGTCATGGACATCAACGTGATGGGCGTGTTCAACACCGTCCGCGCCGCTCTGCCGTCGCTCATCGAACGCAACGGCTACGTCCTCGTCGTCTCCTCGCTCGCCGCGTTCACCCCCTGCCCCGGCCTGGCCGCGTACAACGCCAGTAAGGCTGCAGCAGAACACTTTGCGAATGCGCTCCGGCTCGAGGTCAACTACCGAGGTGTCGACGTCGGCTCCGCACACATGGCGTGGATCGACACACCGATGGTGCAGGACGCCAAATCCGATCTCACCGCCTTCCAGGATCTGCTCGCGGTGCTCCCCGGCCCGCTGGGCAAGACGATGACCGTCGATCAGTGCGTCGACGCATTCGTCGACGGCCTGGCCAAGCGCAAGCGGCGCGTCTACGTGCCGCGGTGGGTGGGCGCGGCGTCGTGGTTCAAAGCCGTCATCACCTCGCGGGTCGGTGATCGCAGCATGCTCGAGCACGTGCCGACGATCCTGCCGAAGATGGACGAAGAAGTAGCCCGCCTCGGCAGGTCCGAGAGCGCTCGCAACAAGACCAGCTGACATCGGACATCGAAGGAATCTTTGACATGACTGCCGTATTGCCCTCTCCCGAGGTCGACGTCCTCATCATCGGTGCCGGCCTGTCCGGGATCGGGGCCGCGCGCCACCTCGGGCACGATCTGCCCGGCAAGACCTACGCCATTCTCGAGAGCCGCGGCGCGATCGGTGGAACGTGGGATCTGTTCCGCTATCCCGGGATTCGCTCCGACTCCGACATGTACACCCTCGGATACAGCTTCAAGCCGTGGATGGGTGAGAAATCCATCGCCGACGGCACCGACATCCGCAACTACATCGTCGAGACCGCGAGAGAAGCGGGCGTCGACAAGCACATTCGGTTCCATCACAAGGTGATTGCCCTCGAATGGTCGAGCGAGCAGCAGTTCTGGACGGTGACGGCGCACCGTAGCGATACAGACGAGACGGTCACGATCACCGCGTCGTTCGTGTTCTCCTGCAGCGGTTACTACAACTACGACAAGGGGTTCACCCCCGAGTTCGCCGGTCAGGAGAACTTCGGCGGCCAGGTGATTCATCCACAGCACTGGCCCGAGGATCTGGATTACTCCGGCAAGAAGATCGTCGTGATCGGCAGCGGCGCAACAGCGATCACTTTGGCCCCCAACCTGGCTCGCGACGCCGAGCACGTCACGCTGCTGCAGCGCTCACCCAGCTACATCCTCTCGCTTCCGTCGCAGGACCCGATTGCGCAGACCCTGCGCAAGCGACTGCCGAAGAAGTTGGCGTACAGCGTGACTCGGCTCAAGAACGTGTCCATGGCGATGCTCATCTACACCCTGAGCCAGAAGTACCCGGAGTTCATGAAGAAGCGGATCCGCACGATGCAGGAGGGGTGGCTGCCGAAGGGATACGACCTCGACACCCACTTCACCCCGTCCTACAACCCGTGGGATCAGCGTCTGTGCCTGGTGCCCGACAACGATCTGTTCCGTTCGATCCGCAAGGACGAGGTCTCGATCGTCACCGATCACATCGAACGCTTCACCGAAACCGGCCTGCAGCTGAAGTCCGGCCAGCACCTCGACGCCGATATCGTGGTCACCGCAACGGGACTCAACCTCTCCGCGCTCGGCGGTGCGCAGTTCCGCATCGACGGCAACGACGTCGACCTGCCCAGCACCATGGCATACAAGGGCATGATGCTCACCGGGATCCCCAACTTCGCCTTCGTCGTCGGCTACACCAATGCGTCGTGGACACTCAAGGCCGACATGGTCTCGAACTACGTGATGCGTCTGCTCGCGCACATGGACGAGAAGGGGTACAGCACGGTCGAACTCGAGCGCGATCCGTCCGTCGACGAAGAACCGTTCCTGGACTTCGCAGCGGGTTACGTGCTTCGAGCCGTCGACAACTTCCCGAGGCAGGGGAGCGAGACCCCATGGAAGCTGCGCATGAACTACTTCCGCGACCTGCCGGTTCTGCGGTACGGCAAGGTCGTGGACAAGGCCATGAAGTTCGGCCGTCCCCGGTCGAAGGTATCCGTCGGATCCTGACGGGAATTGTTTCGGTTCGGGTGCGTTGGTTCTCGATATGAAAATTGGAATCATCGGTAGCGGATTCATCGGCGGCACCCTCGTTCGTCGGTGGGCAGCACTCGGTCACGAGGTTCGATTCTCGAATTCGCGCGACCCGGAGACCTTGGCGGATCTGGCCGAGGAAACCGGAGCGACGGCGGTGTGGGCCGCCGACGCCGCGCAGGACGCCGACCTGGTGCTTCTGAGCATTCCGCAGAAGAACGTTCCCGACTTGGCCCCGGGAATTGTCAGCGCCCGCAAACCGGGAGCCCCGATCATCGAGACCAACAATTACTACCCGCAGCAGCGCGACGGGTCGATCGAGGACATCGAGGGTGGGACGCCCGAAAGTGTGTGGGTGTCTCAGCAACTCGGCGAGCCGGTGATCAAGGCGTTCAACGGAATTTGGTACAAGCACCTGCTCGAGAAGGGCGTGCCGGCCGGGACCAGCGGTCGAATCGCACTGCCGGTCGCCGGGGACGACGACGATTCCAAGAAGATCGTGTTCTCGGTGATCGACGAGCTCGGATTCGACCCCGTCGACGGCGGAACCCTCGCCCAGTCGTGGCGTCAGCAGCCGGGAACGCCTTCGTACGGCAAGGACTTCGGAGTCGACGCCCTCGTCGAGGCGCTGGGTCAGGCGACCGAAGAACGCAGTGCGGAGTGGAAGGCCTGAGGCCCTGGCTACTTGACGCGACCCTCGCGGAGTGTGCGCTCCGCGAGGTCGCGCAGAGGTCCGGTCAGGCTCGAATCGCCCACTCGGCACGAGTGCTCACCCACCGACACACTCCACACGAAGGTGTCACGGGCGTTGGACTCGGCCGGATCGGTGGACTGCTGATCGGCGATGTACGGCTGCGCGGCCTCGACCAACGACTGCCATTCCGGCTCGTCGGTCTCGACGACGCCGCGCTTGGACATCCCGGCGACACCGCCGGTTCGCAGTACCTCGATGCGCAGGCTCATCTGCCCTCGATCACACCCGATCGTCGTTCGGCTTCGGTAGGGACTCGAGCCCTGTTGTCTTCACCCCCACGGTAGACCAACCCGTGGCCACGGCCCTCGCAACGTCGGAACCGGCTCCGAATCGCTCGTTCGCCGCCGCGATCGTGGCGGCGGAGAAGCCTGCGAAATCGACCGTCGGTGACAGTCCGCCGACCGTCATCGTGTCGAACCAGACCTGACCGACGCGGTCCCAGGCCGGACCACCGAGCGTGGTGGCGGCAACGGCGAAGGCGCGGTTCGGGATACCGGAATTGATGTGCACGCCGCCGTCGTCCTCGGTGGTGACGACAAAATCGTCCATACTCGCCGGCTGCGGATCCTTGCCGAGGACGTCGTCGTCGTACGCGGTGCCGGGCTCGAGCAGCGAGCGCAGCGCCTTTCCTTGAACGGCGGGCAGGAACAGACCCTCACCGATCAGCCACGACGCATCCTCGGCGTTCTGCTTCGCGGTGTACTGCTCGACGAGTGCGCCGAACACGTCGGAGATGGACTCGTTCAGCGCGCCGGCCTGGTCCTTGTACTCGAGCGGGGTGGTGTACTGCGTGAAGCCGTGCGCGAGTTCGTGGGCGATGACGCCGAGCGAGACGGTGAACCGAGCGAACACCTCGCCGTCACCGTCGCCGAACACCATCCGAGAGCCGTCCCAGAACGCGTTGTCGTAGTCCTGGCCGTAGTGCACCGTCGCGTCGAGGGGCAGCCCGCTACCGTCGAGACTCGAGTACCCGTAGACCTCGTCGAAGAATGCGTACGTGGCACCGAGGCCGTCGTACGCCTCGTCGGTCGCAGCGTCTCCGGTTGCTTCCTCGCCCTCGGCGCGCACCTGTCGGCCGGGGAGATCGCGAGTGGACTCGGCATCGGAAATCGTGCGCTCGAGCGTGCCGCCGGTGCGCGGAGCGATGGCGGTGCGAGCCTGCGCCACCTCGCGTCCGGCACGCATCTCACGATCGGCGAGCAGCGTGGCGCGAGCACCCGCACCCTGCAACCGCTCGAGCAGAAACGGTGGAACTACAGAATGAAACGTCATACGCGGTGACCCCCTAGGTCCGTGGCATGTCCGGTGGTAGTTCCCAGTGTGCACGACACCACCGACACATCTCGGTGAGCTCGGACGACACAGGTCAGCCGCGCATCGCCGACAGGTCGATTCCCTCCACCTCGCTGGGCGGTCGGATCGCCGTCAACGTCGCCCAGTTGCGGGCCAACAGCGATGCGTCGGAATCGTCGTCCTCGGCTCGGATCTCGTCGAAGCGAACGGTGACGAAATCCTCTCCGCGATCGCCTATTTCGGCCTGTACCGCGCCGTAGCGGGCCAGCGATGCCGGCACGATACCCGCCAACTCCGCGAGTGGAACGTCCGGAATGTTGACGTTGACGACCGCGTCGGACGGGCCGTGGGACATCATCCATGTCACCGCGATACGGGCCACGTGCTCGGCCGTCGCCCAATGGGCAGGCTCCGTGGCGATCGACGACAGTGCCATCGCCGGAACCCGATGCGTCAGCGCCGTCAATGCGGCACCGACGGTGCCCGAATGCAGCACGGCGGCACCGGTGTTCGGTCCGTGATTGATACCGGAGAGCACCAGATCCGGAGAGTCGCCGAACGCCCCGCGGGTGGCCACGAACGCGATGAGAGCGGGTGACGCCTGCACCGCGTAGGCCGGTACATCGGGAAGGCCGGCGATGGCGACGGATTCGATACCGAGATGATCGTCGACGCCCATGCCGGTCAACGACGCGCTGGCCCCGCTGCGCTCCTCGTGCGGCGCGGCCACGACGACGTCGAGACCGGCCTCCACGGCCACCCGCGCGAGCAGGGCGATGCCCTCGCTGTGCACGCCGTCGTCGTTGGTGATCAGGGCTCTCATTTCTTGCCTGCCTTCTTGTACGGACGAACCTCCACCGACTCGGTGAGGCCGAGAACGAGGTCGCGTCGCCCGCTACCCAGGCCGCGCCGCGTGACGTTGGCAGTGCCCGCTCCGCCGCCGAGTCGCAACGCCTCCGGGACCGACAGGCCCTGAGCCAGCCCTGCGGCGATGCCTGCACTCATCGAATCGCCTGCTCCGTGGTGATCGACCATGCGCAGTCCCGGCGTGACTATTTCGAGCACGTCGCCGTCCACCAGTGCCAGGGCCGGATCTCCTGCCCGCGAGATCACGACGACCTCCGCGCCGTCGTCGTGCATCTGCCGCATCGAGTCGATGAGGTGCGCCGGGTCCTCGGACTCGGCCCGGCCGTCGGCGATGAGGTCCTCGTGGCTGACCTTGAGCACCGTGAGGCCGCCGGCGAGCGCAGCGATCATGGTCGGTCCGGACAGGTCGGCCACCACCGTCTTGCCCAGGGCGGTCAGGTCCGCGCACAGCCTCTCGTACACCTCGGGCGGAACGATGTCGTCTTCGTGCGGTCCGCCGAGGATCGAGACGTCGCTGCGGGCACCGGCGGCGAGGGCCGCGCTGAACAGGTCGTCGAGGGCGTGCCTGGCCAGCGGTGGTGGGTCGACCGTGGCCAGGATTTCACGCTCACCGCTGCGGCGATCGTGAACGTACGAGCCGCTCTCCTGGCCGATGTCGACGGAGACGACGGAGATGCCCTCCCGCTCGACGATGTCGCGCAGAATGCCCCCGATCTCGCCGCCGAACACTCCCGTCAGCGTGACGTCGAGGCCGAGCACCGTGGCCATCCGAGCGATCCAGTGGCCCTGGCCGCCGGCGTGCACGTGCAGTTCGGTGTTGCCGTTGGGAGCTTTGTCGAGGGTCACCGTCAACAGCGGGGAGGGGGCGAAGACGAGAGCACTGAGGTCACGAGAGGAGGAGGGCACCGACTGTGCATGCCCGAAATGTCAGGTCCGAAACGACGAGCACGTCAGAAACGACGACGCAGGCGCATTCCGATCGGGCGGCCGTCGGGATCGACGAACAGGCGGTACGCGAAGGCAGCGAGTCGTTGCTGCCACACGGGTGGCACGGAGATCTCGTGTCGGCGAAGCCTGCCGGCAGGGCGCGGGCCCGAGGACGGGTTGCGGTGCCAGTTGTCGAGCGCGGTCGCACTGGCCGAGACCACATCGAAGAACCCTTGGGGATCCACCAGATCGGCGTCGTCACCGTCGGCGCGGCCGAGGTGCTCGCGAATCAGTTCCAGACGTAGGTTGCGGGCGTGAATTCGAGCACCGTCGCCCAGGCCTGCCGGGTCCAGAGGTTCGCGAGTGTCCCGTTCTTCGTCGATGATGGCGGCCGTCAACTCCGAATCATGGGTCCAGGAGCGGCGATTGAAGTTGTCCGAACCCACCGCTGCCCAGATGTCGTCGATGACGCAGACCTTCGAGTGCACGTACACCGGTATGCCGCGGTCGTTTTCGATATCCAGGACCAGTACTCGATCACCGCCGGCAGCGCGGATGACGCCCAGTGCGGCCGAGTGTCCCAGCAGCGCAGACGGAATGGTGAGATTGCTGTCGTCGTCGAGGTGTTTGGGAACCACCACCACCAACCGCAGGTTCGGCTTGCGACGCAGTGCCGCGGCGAACACCCGCGCGACGTCGACCGACCACAGGTACTGATCCTCGATGTAGATCAACTCGGTTGCTCGGTGCAGAGCCTTGGCGTACGCACGTGCCGCGCTGCGCTCGCCCTTGGTGGCGAACGGGTAGGCGGGACGCCGACGCGGGTAGGTGCGCAGCAGCTGAACCGAGCACGTACCCCGCGGATCCGGAGGCGCAGCCGCAGTCGGTAGCTCCGACGGTTCGCGAGTCACACCGCGCAGCATGTCGGGTACGGCGTGCCAGGGGAGGCGGGACAGGGCTGCGGGATCCTCCCAGCGCTCGCGAAAGACATCCTCGACGTCCCGCACTGCGGGGCCCTCGAGCTGGACCTGCACGTCGTGCCAGGCCGGGATCTCGCCGTACTCGGGAGGGAAGGGACGCGAGACCGGATCGCCGAAATGATCGGCGTCGTCGCGTCGGGCACGGGCCAGATCGATGCCACCGACGAATGCGACGTCGGCCACCTCGGGCCGTCGATAGCGGATGACGACGAACTTCTGGTGATGGCTTCCGAGGGTCAGCACGCGCTGATCGAGAATGACTTCGCCGCCGGCCTCCTCGAGCCGCAGAGCGAGCTTGCGATTCTTCGGACCGGTGAAGCCGAGTGTCTCCATGTGCGAGCGCCACACCATGCCCTTCACGAGGCCACCGCGGTGCGCGACGGCCGTGAGCGCGTCCTCGACGGTCACGCCGTCGTCGGTGAGCAGCTGTTCCGGGTCGCCGCGCCAGTCGGTGAAGAGCACCAGATCATCGCGTTCGGTCCGCGCTAGTGCCTGCGCCAGCGCCGCGAAGTACGTCTTGCCGTGCACCAGATTCTCGACGCGGTTGCCCTCGGTCCAGGCTGCGATTCGGGTGTCGTCGTTGCCGCGCTCGACCGCAGTGAGGAACCACGGGTGCGCCGGATCGAAGTGCCGAGTCGGGGCTGTCAGAGCTGCGGTGGACCGGCCGAGATTCTCGGCAACCCCATCGACGACGCGCCGGATGCGCTGCACTATCACGTTGGCATCATTTCATCCGGTTTGAAGCGGCGGGAGGGCGGGCACCCGAGCGATATGACTCAGGTACCCAACGTCACGCTCAGAAACGGCAAGCAGATCCCGCAGCTCGGCTTCGGCGTGTTCCAGATCGATCCCGAGAAGACGGCCCAGGCCGTCGA
This sequence comes from Rhodococcus sp. 14-2483-1-2, assembly GCF_002259405.1. Taxonomy (GTDB): domain Bacteria; phylum Actinomycetota; class Actinomycetes; order Mycobacteriales; family Mycobacteriaceae; genus Rhodococcoides. Next base: position 363,395 of record NZ_NPFW01000013.1, read on the forward strand.
AACGGCCCTCGAAATCGGCTACCGCCACATCGACACCGCCGAGATGTACGGAAATGAGAAGCAGGTCGGCGAAGGTATCCGCAACTCCGGCCTCGACCGTGAATCGGTCTTCGTCACCAGCAAGCTCAACAACGGCTTCCACAAGCCCGACGATGCGCGGAAGGCGTTCGACGCGACGCTCAGCGATCTCGGAACCGACTACGTGGACCTCTTTCTCATCCACTGGCCGCTCCCGACCCGCTACGACGGCGACTTCGTCTCCACGTGGAAAACGTTGGAGGAGTTCGCAGCCGACGGCCGTGCCCGCAACATCGGTGTCTCCAACTTCCAGCCGGCCCACCTCGACCGGCTGGCAGAAGAGACCGAAACGGTCCCTGCCGTGAACCAGATCGAGGTGCACCCGTACTTCGTGAACAGCGACGTGTGGGCGTACGGCCGTGAGCACGCGATTCCCACCGAGGCGTGGTCTCCGATCGCTCAGGGCAACGTTCTCGACGACCCCGAACTGCAGCGAATCGCCGACGCGACAGGCAAATCCGTCGCGCAGGTTGTGCTCCGCTGGCACATTCAGCGCGGCAACATCATCTTCCCGAAGTCGGTGACGCCGGAGCGGGTGAAGGCCAACTTCGAGATCTTCGACTTCGAGCTCAGCTCTGCCGATGTCGACGCCATCACCGCCCTGGACAAGGGCGAGCAGGGCCGCAACGGCCCGAACCCGGACACCTTCGACATGATTCCGGACTAGTACGTCGAACTGTGGGCTCGAACGTTTCGCACGTTCGAGCCCACAGTTGTTTTACGGGTTCTGTTTCACGGGCTTGCTGTCACGGGATCGTGAGCGCGGATCCCGTTGCGGCGGCGACCTCTTCGGAAGTGACACCGGGTGCGAGGTCGGCGAGTGCGAGGGTTCCGTCGCCGACGACGTCGATGACGGCGAGGTTCGTGATGATGCGATTCACGACGCCTTGGCCGGTCAACGGCAAGGTGCAAGCGTCGAGGATCTTCGGGTTCCCGTCGCGGTCGGTGTGTTCCATGACGACGATGACGCGCCGGGCACCGTGCACGAGGTCCATTGCGCCGCCCATGCCCTTGACCATCTTGCCGGGCACCATCCAGTTTGCGAGGTCACCGGTTCTGGAGACCTGCATGCCGCCGAGCACCGCGGTGTCGATGTGGCCGCCGCGAATCATCCCGAAGCTCAACGACGAATCGAAGTACGCTGCACCGGGATTGACGGTGACGGTCTCCTTGCCGGCATTGATGAGGTTGGCGTCGACCTTGTCCTCCGTGGGGTACGGCCCCGTGCCGAGGATGCCGTTCTCCGAGTGCAGCGTGACCTTGACGTCGTCGGTCAGATATCCCGGGATCAGTGTCGGCAGGCCGATGCCGAGGTTGACGTACTCCCCGTCGACCATCTCTGCTGCGGCGCGTTCGGCCATCTGATCGCGCGTCCATCCTGTGCTCATGCTCGAACTCCTGAACTGACGGTGCGCTTTTCGATGCGCCTGTCCTGTGGCCCGGTGTGCACGACGCGTTGGACGAACACGCCGGGAAGATGTACGTGGGCCGGGTCGATCTCGCCCGGCTCCACGAGGTTCTCGACCTGCGCGATGGTGATCTTGCCTGCCATCGCGGCGAGGGGGTTGAAGTTCATCGCGGTCTTGTCGAACACGAGATTGCCTGCCGTGTCACCTGTTTCGGCGTGCACCAGCGCGAAGTCGGCATTGATCGATTCTTCGAGGACGTACCGCTTGTCGCCGAACACTCGCGTCTCCTTGGGCGGCGATGCGATGGACACGGAACCGTCGGCGTCGTAGCGCCACGGCATTCCGCCGTCGGCGATGGGGCTGCCGACCCCGGCGGGGGTGAAGAATGCGGGGACGCCGTTGCCGCCAGCGCGGAGTCGTTCGGCGAGTGTGCCTTGGGGGGTGAGTTCGACTTCGAGTTCGCCGGCGAGATACTGCCGGGCGAATTCCTTGTTCTCGCCGACGTACGAGGCGGTGACGCGGCGGATGCGTCCGGCGGCCAACAGGATTCCGAGTCCGTAGCCGTCGACGCCACAGTTGTTGGAGAACACTTCGAGCTCGTCGGCATCGGTGTTCGCGATGGCTTCGATGAGGGCGTCGGGGATGCCGCACAATCCGAAGCCACCGACCGCGAGGGTCGCTCCTCGGCCGATGTCCGCGACCGCCTCGGCGGCGGACGCATAGGTCTTTCCAGTCACTTGCAGCTCCTGATGTGTTCGTTGAGCAAACGTTGCACTCAGTGAACCTGAGCTGTGTATCTGGATGAAGTGAATGGTGGATTTTGCTCGTTCGGTGAACGGATGGAGATATGGCGTCCGCTGAGTGGACGTACGATGGCCGGGTGACGTCACCGGATGCCAACGCAAGTGTGATCGGCAAGATCTGCTCGTTGCTGCGCGCAGCGGGAACCGAGGAGCCGTCGGGCGCCTCGACCACCGCGCTCGCTCGGGCGACCGGAATCGCGCGGCCGACCGCACATCGCCTACTGGCGTCTCTGGCCGACCAAGGATTCGTCGACCGCGACGCCGCCACCGGCCACTGGTCACTGGGCCCGGAGATCTATCTGCTCGGATCGATGGCGGCATTGCGGTACGACATCACCGACCAGGCTCGAAAGATAGTGCAGGCGTTGGCCACCGAGAGTGGAGAGAGTGCGTTTCTGTCGGCGCGGCGTGGGGCGGAGACCGTGTGTCTGCTTCGGGTGGAAGGGAGCTTTCCCCTGCGCTCACACGTGTTGTACGAGGGCATTCGGCTGCCGCTCGGGGTGGCGTCCGCAGGCCTGGCCATTCTTGCGCACCTTCCCGACCGGGAAGTCGACGAGTATCTCGGTGGAGTGGACCTGGTGCCCGAGTGGGGAGAAGACCACTCCGACAGCGAGATTCGACGCCGCATCGCACACACCCGCACCACCGGATTCGCCGTCAACCCGGCGTTGCTGGTGGAAGGCAGCTGGGGCCTCGGCGCCGCCGTGTTCGACCGTGCCGGAGGTCCGGCATGGGCATTGAGCCTGACGGGTGTCGAGACACGATTCCGTGATGATCGGCGCCGGGAGTTGGGCAAGCTGCTGCTCGACGCGGCACACCGACTCACCGTGCAACTGGGGGAGCGGCCCGCTTAGCTGTCGAGTTCCTCCAGAATGTCCGCGGCGTCTAGGCTGCCTGCGGCGGCCAACCTCTTCAACTCGGCGCGGTCGCCACGTTCACCGGCGAGCTCGACGAGGATGTCGACGGCATCGCTGCTGCCTGCCTCGGCGAGGGAGCGGAGTTCGTCGAGGTCGTTTCGAGAGCCCGCGAATTCGACCAACTCGTCGATGGCATCCTGATCACCGCGGGCCGCACGCTCGCGCAACTCCACCAGTTCTGACGACGTCGAATCGGGCTCGCTCATGGAGTGGAGTGTAGAACGAATCGGCGGAAAGCGGCAGGTCAGCCGCCCCAATTTCGGCTCCTGCGTTCTTGTCGGTGGCCCGGGTTAGTCTTCTTTCGGTTCGAACGCACGTTCTGAATTGTTGCTCACCGGGGGGTGAAAAAATGGGTGCACTACCGACTGTGTCGCTGGAGGCGTTGACCGCTGCCGCGCGTGAGGAGAATCGGCACGCGGCGCGCAAGATCAGCGCCTGCTACACCGTGCACTGCGACTGGATCACCCGCGACACCGAGCACAAGCACTACAGCCGATACGGACGCACCGAAATGGCTGTCGCGTTGGGCTGCTCGGCGACGGTCGCCGAATCGTATGTGTCCGTCGGAGTCGCCCTGCACACCCGGCTCCCACTGCTACGGGCAGCGTTCGAGACAGGGGAGATCGACCTCCCCCGCGTGCGGACCGTATGCCGGATCCTCGACAACCTCTCCGACGCCATCGTCAGGTCGGTCGAGAAAGAGGTGGTCGAGGCGGCGCGGAGGTCGTCCCCGGGCCCGCTCGAGCAGGCGATCTGGGACATCCTGCTGCGGATTGCTCCGGAGGAAGCAGCGGCGCTGCGGGAGTTCGCGAAGAAGTTCCGCACCGTCACCTACAGTCCCGCCGGCGAACTCGCCCGCATCCGAGCCGAGTTGACCGCACCCGAAGCGGCCGCCGCATGGCAACTCCTCGAGGAAATGGCCGACACCCTCTGCTCGAAGGATCCGCGCGGGAAGAAAGAACGCCTGTGTGATGCGTTCATGGCCCGCATGCACGGCGAACCCCGACTGGCATGCCTGTGCCACCGCGAGGATTGCCCGAAGAACGACGCCGTGTTGCCGGATCGGCGGGTGTCGTTGACGATGATCACCGTCGATATCGCCACCCTCATCGGACTGCTCGCCAACCCCGCCTACCTGGCCGGGCATGGTTCCATCGACCCCGATCTCGCGCAGGAGCTGGCACGCAACAGCCATTGGCAGATCCTGCTCACCGAGGCGGTGACTCTTGCGGAGAAACTCGGACTGGCAGTCCAGAACCCGGAGACCGGGGAATGGGAACGAACACCGACAGACCAGCAGCAGGAGTCGGACTCAGCGTCGGATCCGGTGAACGACACGGACACGAACGCTGCTTCGGCAACAAACGCTCCCGAGACTCGCAGCTGCACCGGTAGCGACTCGGTACGGGCGACTGAATCCGAATCATGCACGACCACTGGCACATCCACTGACACTGATGCCGACACTGATGCCGACACTGATGCCGACACCGATGCCGACACCGATGCCGACACCGATGCCGACACCGATGCCGAATCATCCACGGCACCCGCACCCGCACCCGACCCCGCGCCCTCGCCGACCAGCGCGACGGCAACGGCCACTGCGCCAGTACCGGCGACAGCGGCGGACTCTGTCTCCGGCAAGGAAAAAGATCCCGGCCGTGGCTCCGATGCAGCACCATCGCATGCAGCATCGGCCCGAGGTCCGTTCGACACATCGAGTTCGACACCCGACCCGACCGGCGAATCACCTCGAACACCCGATCCAGCACAAGCACCTGCGCCGCTGCCGGGGACGACAACCTCACCGGCTCCGCTGGCGGGTCAGACCGCGGACACCGCTGCCCATCCAGCGGCAGATCCAGCTCCCCCCGACCCTGGCGGAGACGAAGACGGACCACGACGGACCCAATCGCTGACCTCCGCCGCAGCCCTGTTCTGCACCCACACCCCCGTCGGCCGGGGCACACGGCACAGCTCTGCCCTCGATCTCCCGACACTGAACCGCGCCGCCCTGAACCAGTCGGGCCTCGGTCGTTCGGGCAACCGCACCGGCTGTACAGCCAGTGGCATCTACCTCGGCAACGCATCGCTCGCCGCTGCACTCGAAGCTGCTATCGCCGCCGATCCCACCCTCGGAAAATCAGTACCTCGCGACCCGCTCACCGACCGCGCCCTGATCTACCGACCCGACACCCTCACCACCGCAGCCGTCCGACTCCGCGACAAACACTGCCGCTTCCCCGGCTGCCACCGACCCGCCGCACGCTGCCAACTCGACCACATCACCCCCTTCGACCACACCAACCCCCTCGGCGGAGGCTGGACCACCGTCAACAACCTCCAATGCCTCTGCGAATACCACCACAGTGTCAAAACCGCCGGCTACTGGACCACCACCATGCTCCCCGGCGGAGCCATCCTCTGGAGATCCACATTCAAGACCACACGAATCACCCTGCCCACCAACGGCACAGCTGTCCCCATCCTCGGCAACGACCTCACACCACACATCCCCACCCGACCGACACGATCCGGCATCATCGCCTACCCCGACCCACCCGACAACCGACAGCCCGAGACAAACGACACGGCAGCACCGCCGTTCTAGGCGATGCTGCCGAGGGTCTCTGTGCCCGCTCCGTCAGCTCAGGTGCTGAATGTGGTCGCGGGTGAATTCGATGCGCTCGTCGACGCGTCCGTCTCCGACCTTGTTCACCCAATCCGGGTCGGACAGCAGTGCTCGTCCGACGGCCACCAGATCGAACTCGTTGTCCTCGAACTGGCCGACCAGTGCATCGAGTCCGGTGACACCGGATGCGGCGTCCTCCGACCATGCCGAAGTGAACACGGAGTCGAGGCCAACCGATCCGACAGTGATCGTCGGGACGCCGGTGAGCTTGCGGGTCCACCCGGCCAAGCCCAGCTTTCCGTCGTTGCCGTCCAGCTCAGGGAACGCCGGATCCCAGTGGCGGCGGGTCGAGGCGTGCAGAATGTCCACTCCGGCGTCGACGAGAGGAGTCAGGACACGTCCGAGTTCCTCCGGATTCTGGGCGATCCGGGCGTCGAAGTGATTGCTCTTCCACTGCGAGAAGCGGTACACGATGGCGAAGTCCTCACCTACCGCGGCGCGGATCGCCGCAACGACCTGCGCGGGGAAGCGAGTCCGAGCTTCGAGAGAACCACCGAACTCGTCGTCGCGCACATTGGTTGTGGCCCAGAGGAATTCGTCGAGCAGATACCAGTGCGCGCCGTGCAGTTCGAGGCCGTCGAAGCCGGTGTTCTTCGCGTTGACCGCGGCCTGCACCCACTGCGAGGTGAGTTCGTCGAGGTCGGCGTCGGTGAATGCCCGACCCACCGAAGAACCGTCGAGTGCAATGCCCGACGGACTCACCGTGGTGACGTCCGGGAAGAGGCGAGGCTCGGTGCCGCGCTCGACGCCGAGGTGCCACAGCTGCGGGATGATCGCGCTGCCCTCGGCGTGGACGGCGTCGACGACACCCTTCCAGCCCTCGAGGCTGGCGTCACCGTAGATCCGCGGGACGCGGGTGTGCGGGCCGGCTGCGGGGTCTGGAATGTAGGTGCCTTCGGTGATGATGAGGCCGGTGCCGCCGGCCGCGCGCTTGCGGTAGTACTCGGCGACATCCGGGCCGGGTACTCCGTCGGGAGAAAAGGCGCGCGTCATCGGGGCCATGGCGAAGCGATTGCGCAGCTTCAGCGACTTGACCTCGAACGGCTCGAAGAGCCCGGCGGTGGACAGATGCTGTGTTGTGGATGCAGTTTCGGTCACGCCTGCGCACAACCGGCATGCAACCCGAGCTATTCCCGGCGCAGGGCTGTTAGCGTCGGAGCCTTATGAGCCCCTCGCCGCTGATTTCTGCCGCCGAACTGCACGACCTCTTCGAGATGGGGCGGGCTCCGGTCGTCCTCGATATTCGATTCATGCTGCAGACCGGAAGCGACAGAGCCGGTTACGAGGCCGGCCACATCCCGAACGCGCAGTTCGTGGACCTCGACGCGGAGCTTGCCGCGGTCCCGGGTCCAGGCGGCCGCCACCCGTTGCCCGACACCGAGACGTTCGTCGCAGCGATGCGTGGCGCCGGGGTGAGTGACGACTCCTCGGTCGTGGTCTACGACGGAGGGCCGGCGACCGCGGCCGCGCGCGGCTGGTGGTTGTTGCGCTACTACGGCCATGCCGACGTGCGAGTCCTCGACGGCGGTCTCGCCCAGTGGGTCGCGGCCGGATTCCCGATCGGTACCGAACCGTCGATCGTGGCGGCCGGATCGTTCACTGCGAGGCCGTCCCTTGCGTCCGTTCTCGACGTCGACGACGTACTCGACTTCGCCCGGGACAACGTACTGCTCGACGCCCGGGCACCCGAGCGGTTCCGCGGGGAAGTGGAACCGGTGGATCCCGTGGCCGGTCACATCCCCGGCGCGGTCAATCGGCCGACGACCGAGAACGTCGATGCGGACGGCAAGTTTCTGGACCCCGGGGTACTCGATGGCACATTCGGTGGACTTGTGCCCGAGGGAAAGAAAGTCGCCGTCTACTGCGGTTCCGGGGTGACCGCGGCACATCAGATTCTCGCGCTCGAATTGGCGGGCATCGATGCTGCGTTGTATCCGGGCTCGTGGTCGGGATGGATCACCGATCCGACGCGTCCCCGGGCCTAGAGTGCGCCTCTGAGCAGTATGTTCATGCAACCAGGGTTGAACTTGAATCCAACTTCAACTATACCTGGGGCATGAAGGTTGAAGGCAGAGTTGCCATCGTCACCGGAGGTGGTGGCGGAATCGGCGGAGCCATCGCCGCTCGACTCTCCGAGCACGGCGCACGCGTCGTCGTCTCCGATCTCGACGAAACCACGGCCCGATCCGTGGCCGACGCCATCGAACGCGATCGGCCGGGAACGGCCGTCGCCGCTGCGGCGGACGCGTCGAACACCGAGGACATCCAACGGCTGATCGCGGTGGCCGAGGAATCGTTCGGCCCCGTCGATCTCTACTTCGCCAACGCAGGCATCAGCGGCGCACCCGGGCTCGACGCCGCCGAGCAGGACTGGGACCTGTCGTTCGACGTCAACGTACGCGCGCACATTCGGGCCGCGCAGCTGTTGGTGCCGGGTTGGCTCGAGCGCGGCGAGGGATACTTCGTCAGCACCGCCTCGGCGGCCGGCCTGCTCACCCAGATCGGCTCGGCGACATATGCGACGACCAAGCACGCGGCGGTCGGTTTCGCCGAGTGGATGAACGTCACCTATGGCAACCGCGGAATTCGCGTCAGCTGCCTGTGCCCGATGGGTGTCAACACCAAACTGCTCTACGAGGGACGCGAATCCGGAGATGCGTTGGGAGCGGCGGCAACTGCCGCGGTTCTCAGTGCCGGTGCCGTGCTCGAACCGCTCGATGTCGCCGATGTGGTGCTCGACGCGATGGACCGCGAGCAGTTCCTCATCCTGCCGCACGAGAACGTACTGGACATGTACCGCAACAAGGGTGCCGATTACGACCGGTGGTTGCGCGGCATGCGTCGCTACCAGGACAGCTTGCTCGACAACAACCGATAGGGGCCCACCGTGGCATTTTTCGAGACCTCCGACCGTGCGAAGAAATACGAGTCGGATCTGTTGGAGTTCATGGACTCTCACATCTACCCGGCCGAGGCAGTGTACGAGCAGCAGATGCTCGAGTCGGGTGACCCGCACTTCCAGCCGCCGATCATCGAGGACTTGAAGAAGGAAGCGCGCTCGCGTGGACTGTGGAATCTGTTCCACCCGCATCCCGAGTGGGGCCCCGGCCTGACCAACCTCGAATACGCACCGCTGGCCGAGATCATGGGACGAAGCCTGCTCGCTCCCGAGGCATGCAACTGCAACGCACCGGACACCGGCAACATGGAGGTGTTCACGCTCTTCGGTACCGACGAGCACAAAGAGAAGTACCTGAAGCCGTTGCTGGACGGCACCATTCGCTCTGCCTTTGCGATGACCGAACCCGATGTGGCCAGCTCGGACGCCACCAACATCGCGATGAAGATGGACCGCGACGGTGACGACTTCATCCTCAACGGGCGCAAGTGGTGGACGTCCAATGCGATGCACAAGAACTGCAAGGTGCTCATCGTGATGGGCAAGACCGATCCCGAGGCGGCCACGCACCGTCAGCAGTCGATGCTGGTGGTGCCCATCGACGCACCCGGTGTCACCGTTCTGCGCAACCTGCCGGTGTTCGGCTACATCGACCGCGAAGGTCACGCCGAGGTGCTCTTCGAGGATGTGCGGGTTCCGGCCAAGGACGTGTTGAAGGGGCCGGGGGAGGGCTTCGCCATCAGCCAGGCTCGCCTGGGTCCCGGCCGTATCCACCACGCGATGCGCACCATCGGCGTGGCAGAACGTGCGCTCGAATTGCTCTGTCGCCGTGCGGTATCGCGCGTGACGTTCGGCAAGCCGGTGGCGATGCGCTCGAACATTCAGGACTGGATCGCCGAGGCGCGCATCGAGATCGAGAAGACCAGGTTGCTCACGTTCAAAGCCGCGTACCTGATGGACACCGTCGGGAACAAGGAAGCGCGCACGGAGATCGCAGCGATCAAGGTTGCGGCCCCCGAGATGGCTCTGAAGATCATCGACCGGGCCATCCAGGTCCACGGCGGAGGCGGAGTGTCCAACGACTTCCCGCTGGCCATGATGTACGCACACATACGCACGCTGCGGCTCGCAGACGGTCCCGACGAGGTGCACAAGATGTCGATCGCGAAAATGGAGCTGAAGAAGTATCTCTGAACGGAGGCTATCGGCCCGGCTGCCAGGCCGGGTCGCGGCCGATGAAGGCCATCAGCTGGTCCTGCGGGGACGCGTCGTCGGCAACGGGGACGGCGGGGCCGTACTGCCCGCTGTCCCGAAGCACCTGCTCCATCGGTCGCATGGCCTCGAGCGCTGCGGCGCAGCGTTCCTGGCCCAGATCAGGCTCTCGGCCGAGGGCTTTCGCCAGGTCCCAGGAGTGCATCCAGACGTCGGCGGTGTAGAACATGTCGATCGCCTCGTCCACCGGCATGTCTCCGGTGTGCGGGTTGCTCAGCACCCGGTCGGCGGGGTCGTCGAGAATCGCTTGGATGTCGGCGACGTGCTGCGTCCAGGCTGCGGCCGGGTCGGCTTCGACGTCGAGCGCGGGTAGCGCGATTCCGGCACCCCCAGCGAGGAAGCCGCGAGACCACTCGATCAAATGCTGCACGACATCGCGTGCAGCCCAACCCGATACCGGGCTCGGCCCGGGCCAGTCCTCCGGTGACGCGGACAGAACGAGTGCACTGAACCTTGCCGCGTCCTGTGCGTGCTGCTGGGCCGGACCGGTGTGCTGCTGGAGGAGTTCGTCGAGCTTGTCGTAGCCCTCCTTCACGCCGACGTCCATGCCGCTCGACAGCATGCCGTCGCGACTCGCGAAGTCCGACATCACGCTCAGAACCCTCAGCCGTGTACCGCCATCGCCTCGGCTCTCGAAGGTGAGCGTTTCGAGCGCGACCGAGTCGGGTGCACCCTCCCAGGTGAAGGTCCACACGATTCGCTCGTTGGCACGCACCTCGTGGAAGCTGCCGAAGAACGCGGCGATCTCCTCACCGTCCCGGTCGTTGGCGAAAGCCCAGGCTCCTCCGGTATGCCCCTCCCACTTCAGTATTCGGGTCGTCAACGATCGCGGCCCCACCCATCGGCGATACAGCTCGGGGTCGATGTGAGCGCGAAAGACCTGCTCCGGCGTCGCATCGAACTCTCGGATGATCTCGATCGTGGGGACTTTCTCGTCCGCGACGATCTCGGTTTCGTGTGCAGTCATGACACTTCTTTCGTCTCGGTGGTCTTGTCGTCTGCGATGGTGTTCAGCAGGGCGTCGAGGCGTCGATAACGTTGTTCTGCTTCCTGGCGATAACGCTCGATCCATTTCGTCATCAGGCCGAACACCTCGGCGTCGAGATGCACCGGACGACGTTGGGCATCCTTGCTGCGCGTGACCAACCCGGCTTCCTCGAGCACCTTCACGTGTTTGGAGACAGCTTGCAGGCTCATCTCGTACGGCTCGGCCAGTTCGCTGACGTTCGCGTCACCGCCGGCGAGCCGGGCGACGATGTCACGTCGAGTGGGATCGGCCAGGGCCGCGAACGTCCTGTTGAGCTGCTCTGTTCGATCGTCCATGGGGTTCCTCGCTGTGCGTTGATGCCGAGAGTAAGCCGCTCGCCCGGCGTAGTCAACCATTTGGTTGATCAAGCTGATCGCCTACCCTCGACCCATGAGCGACGGTGACGACATGGTGCGGGACGTGCTCTCCCGGGTACCGGGGCATCCGCTGCGGGTGGCGATCGACGGTGTGACGGCATCTGGGAAAACCACCTGCGCACAATGGCTGGTGGATGCCGTTGCAGCGCAGGGGCGTCCGTCCGTACATGTGACCATGGACGGCTTCCATCACCGGCGTGCCCACCGGTATCGACAGGGGCGGGCGTCGGCTCTCGGCTATTACCGGGACGCGTACGACTTCGACGCGTTTGTCTCACACGTGCTGATCCCGTTGGGGCCGAACGGAAGCGGTGCCATTCGGCGTCGGATCATCGATCTGGCGACGGACGAGCCGGTGGATGATCCGCTCGAACCGGTGCCGGCCGACGCGATCGTCGTGGTGGACGGAACGTTCTTGCATCGGCCGCCGCTGCCCGACTACTGGGACTACACAGTCTTCGTCGATACCCCCATGGACGTCGCACGAGCCCGCGGCATCGCCAGGGATGCGGAGGCGCTCGGTGGCCCGGAGGCGGCAGGTCGGGCCTTCGACCAGCGCTATCACGCGGCATGCCGGATCTATCTGGACGAGGTGGATCCGCGCGCTCGGGCAACGCGAGTGTTGCCGGTCGACTGGATTGCTATCGGATGACCATCGTCCGTGCAGTCGGATGTACGGGCAGCATCACCGACGACGTCCCGCACACGGCGATGCGGTCGAGTGCCATCCAGCGCACTCGACCGCACCACTGCCGCAGCGTGTTTCAGAAATGAATCACCCCGCGCATGTTCTTGCCGTCACGCAGGTCCTGGTAGCCCTCGTTGACCTGTTCGAGGGAGTAGGTCGAGGTGATCAGCTCGTCGAGCTTGAGTTGCCCGGCGTCGTACAGGCGTAGCAAGCGCACGATGTCGTACTGCGGGTTCGCGGACCCGAAGAGCGTGCCCTTGATCGTCTTCTGATTCAACGTCAGATCCGTGCCGGACACGTGCACCGTCAGCTTCTCGGGATCGGCGAGGCCGGTGATGACGACGGTGCCGCCCTTACCGATTGCCGCGGTCGCGGCCTGCACGACCTCCTCGTCGACGGTTCCGACCAGAATCAGAGCCTGGTCCGCTCCCTGGCCCCACGTGAGTTCGGTCAACTTCTCCTGGGCCGACACGGCATCCGCGAACGCGTGAGTCGCACCGAACTTCAGTGCCTGGTTGCGCTTGAACTCGAGCGGATCCACGACGAGCACATGCTTCGCGCCCGAATGCACGGCTCCCTGAACGGCATTGATGCCGAGGCCGCCGATGCCGTAGATGATCACCGAGTCGCCTGCGCGTACACCGCCCGCGTACACGGCGGTGCCCCAGCCGGACGGGACGCCGCAGCCCACGAGAACTGCTGTCTCCAAGGGCAACCAGTCGTCGATCTTGACGACGGAGTGCTGCGAGATGGTGGCGCGCTCGGAGAAGGTACCGAGCATGCACATCGCTCCGAATTCGGTGCCCTTGCTGTCACGGCGACGGAACGTGCCGTCGGGCATGCAGCCCTCGAGGATCGTTGCGCCCATGTCGCACAGGTTCTGTCGGCCCGTGGAGCAATAGCGGCAGGTGCCGCAGTTCGGGATGAAGGAACAGACGACATGATCGCCTGGCTTGACCTTGGTGACGCCGGGACCGACTTCCTCGATGATGCCGGAACCCTCGTGGCCGCCGACGATGGGGAAGCGTGGTGGCAGGTCGCCGTCGAGCAGATGTAGATCCGAATGACACAGTCCTGCTGCGACATACTTGATCAGGACTTCACCGGGGCCGGGGCCGTCCATCTCGAGTTCGATGATCTCGAACGGCTTGTGCGGCTCGAACAGTACTGCTGCTTTGGTCTTCACAGAGATTCTCCTGAGTTCGATTCAGCGGTAGATGGATTTGACGTGTTGGAAATTTCCGATGGCGTCGGGCCCCAGCTCGCGCCCGATTCCGCTGTCCTTGACCCCGCCGAACGGGGACGAGGGATCCACCATGTAGTGGTTGATGCCGATGGTTCCGGTGTGAATTCGCTTGGCCACGTCGAAACCTCGCTCGTCGTCGGCGGTCCAGACGGATCCACCGAGCCCGAAATCCGAGTCGTTGGCAATGCTGATCGCCTCGGCTTCGTCGCCGTACGGGATGATCGACAGGACGGGCCCGAAGATCTCTTCCTGCGCGATGGTGTGGTTGTTGTCGACGTCGGCGAAGATCGTCGGTTGAACGAACCAGCCGCGATCGAGGTCTGCGGGCCTACCGCCGCCGGTGACGAGCCGAGCGCCGTCGCCGCTTCCTTTCGCGATGTAACCCTCGACGCGATCGCGCTGCCGCTCGCTGGCCATCGGCCCGATCTGGGTGGCCGGGTCGAGCGCGTCGCCGACGGCCAATGAGTTCGCGAACGCTTCCATCATGCCGACCACCTCGTCGTAGCGGGAGCGCGGCGCGAGGACTCGGGTGCCGAGGAAGCACGTCTGACCGTTGTTGAGAAACGTTGCACCGAAGAGGTTCTCGCCGATCTCGGCGAGATCGAGATTCGCGTCGTCGAGGATGATCGACGCCGACTTGCCGCCCAGTTCGAGAGTCACCGGGCGCAACAGGCGGCCACATGTTTCGGCGATGGACCGCCCGGCTGCGGTGGAGCCGGTGAACGCGACCTTGTCGATGCCTCGATGCGAGACCAGATGGGCACCGATCTCACGGCCACCGGGAACGATGTTGATGACGCCGGGCGGCAACCCAGCGGCAATGATGGCCTCCGCCAACACAACCGAGTCGAGCACCGTCTCGGGAGACGGCTTGAGCACGACGGTGCAGCCGGCTGCGAGGGCCGGTGCGTACTTGAACGCGGCCAGAGTCTGCGGGAAATTCCACGGTGCGATGGCGCCGACGACGCCGATCGGCTCGCGTCGAACCGTTGTCGTCCCGCCCATCAGGTGGGGGTGAGATTCCTCGAACTGCGCGGTTCGCGCGAGACCCGAGAAGTACCGCATCACGGCGACCGGGAAGCCGCCTTCGAGTTGCTCCGCAATGGAGATCGGCATGCCGTTCTGTGCCGCCACGAGTCGGGCGAGCTGGTCGCCTCGCTTCTCGTACTCGTCGGCGAGTCGATCGATCGCGTCGGCGCGCTTCGAGGGCTCCCACCGACTCCAACCGCTGGGGTCCTCGAATGCGCGGCGGGCAGCGGCCACCGCCGCATCGACGTCGGCTTCCTGTGCCTCGGGTACCGATCCGATGCGTTCTTCGCTACTTGCCGAACGGACTTCGATGCGGGCGGACGAGCTGGGTTCCACCCACTCGCCGCCGATGAAGAGCGACGGTGCGTCGAGCTGCTCTCGTGTTGTCGTGTGTGCATCCATGCATACGAGTGTGACCCCGATCACGGATGTCGAGTGTTCAGAAAGTGGACAACCTCAGCCGAGGATGCCGAACTCGCGCATCCGCTTGTACAGGGTGGTCCGACTGATTCCCAGGCTCTCCGCCGTCGTGCGTTTGTTGCCGCCCTGCCGCGCCAACTCGTGCACGATGGCGTCGCGCATCGCGGTGTCGAGCGTGCTCATCCGAGTCGTCGACGCGTTCTTGCGCGGTCTGACCAGTTCCCGTTCGGTGATGTCTCCGACGGATCTACGCGATGCGGCCTCGGTGACCTCGGCTCGGAGTTCGCCGATGTTGCCCGGCCAGTCGTAGTCGATCAGCGCCGACAACGCTGCGGGCGTGAAGTGCGCGCGGGATTCGAGCTCGGCCATGATGGCGCGGACCAGGTCCGGGATTTCGTGTCGGCGAGAGCGCAAGGGGGCCAGCTCGATGGTGTCGGCGCAAAGCGAAAGGAGTTGGCGGTGTTCGAGTTCGGCCGAGTCGGTGGCCGAGCTCGACAACGCGTACCACCCGCGGGCGGACGACAGAGTCGAATGCAACCGGCTCGCCACCGGACCCGGGAGAAAGTGCACGTTCTTGATCACCACATCGTGTGCAGCCTCGACCTGATGCTCGACGGCTGTCAACCACTCGGCCGGGGTCGTTGTCACCAGATCTGCGGCGTCGAACCAGTGCGGTGACGTCGTTGCTGTCAGTCGGGCGAGGGTGGTCGACTTTCCGGTTCCGGGTTCGCCGATGACACACAACGGCTTTCGGATTCTCGGAGCGGGAACAGGGGTGCGCACGGTGTCGTGAGGATCGATCTCGATGACGATTCCAGCGGCCGATACCGGACGCTCCCAGCGCACGGTTGCGTGCAGTCCGGAATTGAGGATCACATCGTGTACGACGCCACTGCGCCGGATCGAATCGTCGGTGAGCGCGCGCAGTGCGGAATGATCGACTGAATCGATCATTGCTGCAGCGCTGGTGTTTTCGAGCAGAATCTCGTCGGCGATCGCAATGATCGGCGCACCGCGACGCTGCGAGGACGCGTACTGAAATGCCTGGAACAGTCGATGTTCACCGGAGCGGGTCTCTTCGAGGAGCCTGCCCTGAATGTCCTGTGCGGCATGGACGAGCATCGGTTCGAGTAGCGGGTTGTCACCGGAGGCCAGGAAGGTGATGTCGAGAACGCCCTCGATGCGGCGTGTGACAGGGTGTATCAGGGGGTGGCCGTAGCAACTGAAGGTCTTCATCGACTCGATGTAGTGCTCTTCGGCACGCACGGCACAGGGTGCGCGCATCTCGAAGGTCGTCGAGATCGAATTGGTACCCGATGCCTGTTCGGTGAACGACCGGCCGACGACCGCGCCGACCGAGGACACGGCATCTCGTAGCGAATGGGTTCCGAAACGGAGATCGACCAGCCGGGCATCGCGATCCGCGAGCAGAACGCAGTACCCGGAGCCGTCGAGCACACTCTCCATCCGATCGAGGATGGGGTTTGCCGCGGCGAGGAGGCGGCTGCGACGATCGACGTCACGAAGACTCGCCTGCTCCAGGGTGTCCGCCGGTGCGAGACCGCTCTGCGCCGACCGTTGCCAGGACTTGGCGATGGAATCTCGGAGCTTGTCTGCACCGCTGAGCATCGCGCGTACCTCCGTTGGCCGGCGCTTGGTCGTGCTGTGACGGTAGCGCCGACTGCCCGGTTCGACGCGCGTTTCGACAGAACCTGTCCGATCGGGCAGTGATGCATTGACAGTGCACTGTCATGAGCGCAAAATGACAGCACACTGTCAAATTCTGGAGGCTCGACATGACAACGATCGCTCTGTACGCCACCGACACCATGGCGGACTGGGAATACGGATACCTCACCGCAGGTCTGGCCATGGCCCGCGAGCAGGACCAGGACGCCAACCGGCTGATCGTCGCATCGGAGACGGGGGAGGCCGTCACGACGATGGGCGGATTGCGCATCACGCCCGACGTTGCGCTCGCCGGGCTTCCCACTCTCGATGCGTTGATTCTGCCCGGCGCGCCCAGCTGGGACTCCGGTCACGATGCGGTGCTGAGGCTCGCAGTCGAACTCGTTGCGGCGGGCACTCCGGTCGCGGCGATCTGCGGGGCAACATTGGGTGTGGCCCGGGCCGGGCTGCTCGACGACCGGCCGCATACCTCGAATGCCGCCGAGTTCCTCACGCAGGCAACCGAATATCGTGGAGCGGAGCACTACCGCGACGAGAAGGCAGTGTCCGACGGCACCGTGATCACCGCAGGCGGCGTGAGCCCGTTGGAGTTCGCGAAGCTCGTGTTCGAGCGGTTGAACGTGTTTCCCCAACCCGTGGTCGATGCCTGGTACGGCCTTTACACGACAGGGGAACGCAAGTACTACGACCAGCTGGCGGGCGCATGAGCCAGCGCACTCCGGAGGGTGATGCGCTCACAGCCCTGGTGTTGCCCGTCTTCGAGCTCAACGGTGAATTTCTCGCCGCCGCACACGACATCACCGAGCCGACAGGTCTGACTCCGGCGTGGTGGCAGGTCCTGGGAGCCACCCTGGACGAGCCGCTCTCGGTTGCCGACATCGCGCGACGCGTCGGGCTGGGGTTGGCACGCCAGAGTGTGCAGCGGACGGCAAATCTGTTGGTGGACAAAGGTTGGGCCGTGTACGTCGACAACCCGAACCACAAGCGGGCAAAGCTGCTGGAGCCGACCCCCAAGGGGCGCGACACCGTTGCCGAGCTGCGGGATGCGCAACATGCGTGGTCCGATGCAGTGGGATCCGCTGTGGGAGAAAGCGAACTGCAGGCGTTCGCGGCAACCCTGGAGAAGATCCTCGCGGCATCACGGGACTATCGCGGGGGCAGTGCATAATTCGGGCATGGTTGCGCTCGGGGTACTTCTGACCGGATTGCTGGCCGGATTGTCGATGCAGTCCGGCGGGATCGACATCTTCGGCGACACCAGGTTCGGCGGGCTGCTGTTCTCCAGTGGCGGCGTGGGAGTTGCGGTCGCGCTGATTCTTGCGTCGGGTACGGCGATGGTCGTTCGTCGGCGCAGCGTGCTGGCCGGACTGTCCATCGCCGCTGCTGTTGTCATCGGGGGCTCGGTACTGCTGTTCTCGTGCGACTCCGCCGAGGTGGTGGCAGGCGGAGTCCTGTTGGGATGCAGTGCAGTACAGGCGAATCGGAGACGAGTTCATCGGGCGCTACTGATCGGGTCCTTCCTTCTCGGCCTGCTGTCCGCCGGCGCGGTCGAGGCATTGCACTACCCCGCTGTTCCCCGGCGCTACGCCGACTACCTCACCGAATCCGATATGGGCACACCGGTGGTCGTTCCGGTGCTGTGCGTGCTCGTGGTGGTGGCAGTGGCGTGGGCAGCGCGCAACGAAAACCAGGGCGAAAGCCCGGCGACCGAGCGCGATATCCGCACAGTCGCGGCGGTACTGCTGGTGACGATCGGTGGGCTGCTGCTGAATGTGGCGTTCGTGTTCAGCATGTTCCAGAGCGAGTACGGGTTCGGCGGCCGCTGGTACTACGGCCTTTTTGTCGTACTCGTATTGTTCGCAGCCGCTGCTCTGCTACCGGGGCGTAGCGGCGTCATGGTCCTCGCCGGAACGGCCGTGTTGCTCACCTCGACCACGACCTCGGGTGTGGGTATCAGTGTCTCGGACGGAGTGTGGACACTCGGACTCGTAGCCGTCATTGCAGTCTCGGTGGCGGCCGGTACTGCGCTCGGATTGCGTTGGGGGCGTATGCTGATCGGCGTTGCAGTTCTGGCAGTGGTCTGCGTGACGGCACTGTTCGATAGCCCGCCGCTGGACAACGTGCACTACGTCGCGAGCCTGATCGTCTTTCCGGCCGCCGCGGCCTACCTGTACGTCGCGTGCACGCCTGCCGCCCCGACGCCGTCGACCCTCGGCCTTGCCATACCGGTGGCGATCACGGTGCCGATGGTCGTCACGTACGGATGGACGGCGTACACGCCGTTGACCTCCGCACTGACGGACACGTCCTGGCCCGAAAAGTGGCTCTCCACGGGTGGTGCATCGGCAACGGTCGTGCTCGCAGGCGTCGGGATGTGGGCTCTGAACCGCTACCGGGCTCGGCGGTAGACGACGTGGAGGACCTGGTCCGATCCCGCTACCTCGGTCCGCTCCATCGTCGTGGGATCCCAGCCGTCGTAGATCGGTTCCCCAGCTCCGAGAATCACCGGCGAGACCGCAAGATGTAGGTGATCGACGAGCCCCGCCTTCAGGTACTGCCGCACCGTCGATGCCCCGCCGCCGAGGCGCACGTCCTTGCCCGACGCCGCCTCGTGGGCACGATCGAGCACCGTTTCGATGGGATCGTCGGTGAAGTGGAACGTGGTGCCGACCATCTCCAGTGGCGGCCGTGGGTGATGGGTCAGGACGAACACCGGGTGGTGGTACGGCGGCTCCTCACCCCACCAGCCGCGCCAGCTGTAGTCCGGCCACTCGCCGCGGACCGGACCGAACATGTTGCGGCCCATGATGGTTGCGCCGATGTTCTCGGTGCCGAGATCGAGCATCCGCTGATCGGTGTCAGGGTCTTCTGTGTCGGAGCGGTCGGCGAACACCCACTGGTGCAGCGCCATGCCGTCGACGCCCATGGGGTTGTCCTGGCTCTGATCAGGACCGGCGGCGAAGCCGTCGAGCGAGACCGACAGATTGTGTACCCGAAGTGTCATACCCGAGTAGACCACCAGCGGAGGGCAAAGTCATCGGAGTACCGTTTTCTTCATGGCTTACAGATACCTCGGAAACAGCGGACTGAAGATTTCGGAGATCACCTACGGCAACTGGTTGACCCACGGATCGCAGGTGGAGAACGACATCGCCACCCAGTGCGTACGCGCGGCCCTCGATGCCGGCATCACCACCTTCGACACCGCCGACGTCTACGCCAACGGAGCCGCCGAGACGGTGCTCGGGGACGCGTTGAAAGGGGAGCGTCGAGAATCACTGGAGATCTTCACCAAGGTCTACTTCCCCGTCGGGCCCAAGGGCCCCAACGACACCGGACTCTCGCGCAAGCACATCCTCGAAGGCATCGACGCGTCGCTGCGTCGACTCGGCACCGACTACGTGGACCTCTACCAGGCGCATCGCTACGACGTCGAGACCCCGCTCGAGGAGACCATCGCCGCGTTCGGTGATGTCGTCCGCCAGGGCAAGGCGCTCTACATCGGCGTCTCCGAATGGACCGCCGATCAACTGCGCGCCGGGCAGGAACTCGCCCGTCAGAACGGCTTCTCGATCATCTCGAATCAGCCGCAGTACTCGGCGCTGTGGCGCGTCATCGAGGATCAGGTGATCCCGACTTCGAAGGAACTGGGCATCTCGCAGATCGTCTGGTCGCCCATCGCCCAGGGTGTGCTCACCGGAAAGTATCTCCCCGGTCAACCACTGCCCGACGGCTCGCGCGCCAAGGACGACAAGGGCGGCGACAAGATGATCGCGCGGTACCTCGACGACCAGACGCTCACCCGGGTGCAGCAGTTGAAGCCCATCGCGGACGATCTGGGAATCACCATGGCGCAGTTGGCCGTTGCGTGGGTACTGGCCAACGACAACATCGCGGCAGCGCTGGTCGGAGCCTCGCGCCCCGAGCAGATCGCCGAGAACATCAAGGCCTCCGAGGTGACCCTCGACGCCGACGTGCTCGCGAAGATCGACGACGCCCTCGGTGATTCCGTCGAGCGGGACGCGAGCAAGACGGGCTCGCCGGAAGCACGTCTGGTCTGACCGCCTGCCCGAGTCGGTCCGATCCGAACAGGGTAATAAGGAGGTATGGACATGATCACCGTCGATACACCTCAGGGCCAGGTTCGCGGTCGGACCGGCGCAGGCGTCACCTCGTTCCTCGGAGTTCCGTACGCCGAGGCCCCGTTCGGACCCCGCCGCTTCCAGGCTCCGTCGCCGCCGCCCACGTGGGACGGAGTGCGCGACGCCCTCGAACTCGGGGCCACCGTCCCCAAAGTGGGATACCGGCCACCGACGAGTGAGATCCTCAGCGAACCGGTGGTACCCGGTGACGACTGCCTGAACGTCAACGTCTTCACCCCCGACGTCGGCGGATCGGCACCGGTGTTCGTCTGGATTCACGGCGGAGCATTCGTCAACGGCAGCAACGCCATTCCCACGTACGACGGTTCCGCATTCGCGCGCGACGGTGTCGTGGCCGTGGTGATCAACTACCGACTCGGAGTCGACGGTTTCGCGTCGATCGACGGTGCCCCGGCCAACCGCGGGATGCTGGACCAGGTCGCGGCCCTCGAATGGGTACGTGACCACATCGCTTCCTACGGCGGCGACCCCGCGCGGGTGACCATCGCAGGGGAGTCGGCCGGCGCGATGAGCGTCGGCACCCTGATGTCGATGCCCCGTGCCGAGGGACTCTTCCAGCGGGCAATTCTGCAGAGCGGAGCCGGTCACCACGTCATCACCGCCGAGACCGCGGCGAAGGTCTCCGCGGCGTTGGCCTCCGGGCTCGGAGTCGAGGCCTCGATCGACGGCCTCGATTCGGTACCGGTGGATGCGTTGGTGGACGCCCAACGCGAACTGTCCGATCGGATCACCGCCGAGGCCCCGACCGGAGCGTGGGGTGAGCTGGCCCTGAACGTGATGGCCTTCGAGCCGTACATCGACGGCGATGTGGTTCCTGCACTGCCTTTTTCGAGGATCAGCGATGGTGCGAGCGCACAGGTGGACGTGTTGATCGGAACCACCAGCGAAGAACACGCGTTCTTCATCGTGCCGGCCGGAATCGTCCCGCACCTCACCGAGGACTACGTGAAGATGGTCCTCGCCGGATACCGGGCCGACCCGTCCGCGCTGGACCGGTACCGCGAACAGCTGCCCGACGCCTCGGCGGGCGAGCTGATGATCGCCGTCATGACCGACTGGTTCTTCCGTATTCCGGCCACGCGTCTGGTCGAGGCTCGCTCCGGCGACGCCTTCGTCTACGAATTCACCTGGCGTTCATCGCTGTTCGACGGCGCTCTCGGAGCCTGCCATGCGCTGGAGATCCCGTTCGTGTTCGACATGCTGCACAAGCCCGAGACCGCACGAATCACCGGCCCGAACCCGCCGCAGCAGGTTGCCGATCAGATGCACCGTGCCTGGGTCGACTTCGTGCGCGACGGCTCTCCCGGCTGGGACCGGTACGGCACCGACCGCGCGGTGATGATGTTCGGCAACGAGCCCGGCGTCGCCCTCGATCCAAGGTCGGCAACCCGCGCGGTGTGGGACGGGGTGCGCTGAGCACCTGAGCACCTGAGCGGCTGCGCCGCACGTGCGCGCGGAGCCTGCGGTCGTTCCGCAGGCTCCGCGCCGAACCTCGTACTCTGCTACGAGTTTCCGCGCACATGGGTCAGCTCAGGTGATGCACTTCCTGTAGCCCGTAGACGGGGGTGTCGATGCCCTCGTAGCGTGCCTTGATCTGCAAGGCCAGGTAGAGCGAATAGTGCCGTGACTGGTGCAGATTGCCGCCGTGGAACCAGAAATTCTCCTGCTGCGTCGGCTTCCACATGTTGCGCTGCTCGCCCTCCCATGGACCGGGATCCTTGGTGGTGTTCGAGCCGAGGCCCCAGCACTTGCCGACCTTGTCCGCGGTCTGCTGATCGATCAGGTCGGCGACCCAGCCGTTCATCGACCCGTAGCCGGTGGCGTAGACGATCAGATCGGCCGGTAGCTCGGTACCGTCGTCGAGTACGACGCCGGTCTTGCTGATCCGATCCACCTGCCCCGCAACGAGTTTGATCTTGCCGTCCGCCACCAGCTCGGACGCGCCGACATCGATGTAGTAGCCAGAGCCGCGACGCAGGTACTTCATGAACAGTCCCGAACCGTCGTCACCGAAGTCGAGTTGGAAGCCGGCCTTCTCCAGCCGATCGTAGAAGTCCTTGTCCTGCTCCGCGATCTGCTGGTACACCGGAATCTGGAACTCGTGCATGATCCGGTAGGGCAGGGACGCGAACGTGAGATCGGCTTTGCCCGTGGTCATTCCGGACTCGACGGCTCGCTCGGAGTACAGATCACCGAGCGCGATCTCGCAGAGCGAATCGGACTTGACGATGTGCGTCGACGAACGCTGCAGCATCGTCACATCGACGCCCGTCTCGTACAGTGCCTTGCAGATGTCGTGTGCAGAATTGTTCGAGCCCACCACCACGACGCGCTTGCCGACATAGGCGTCGGGACCGGGGTGTTCGCTGGAATGGTGCTGCTCGCCCTCGAACTCGTCCATGCCGGGGAAATTCGGCACGTTCTTCTTACCGGACATTCCGGTGGCCATCACCAGCTGCTTGGGCCGCAGGATCACTTCTTCGCCGTCACGATCGACGACGACCGTCCACTCCTTCGCCACCTCGTCGTAGGTGGCGGACTTCGCCGTGGTCTTGCTCCAGTACGGAACTTCCATGACCTTGGTGTACATCTCGAGCCAGTCACCGATCTTGTCCTTCGGCGCGAACACCGGCCAGTTCGGCGGGAACGGCAGGTACGGGAGATGGTCGTACCAGACCGGATCGTGCAGGCACAGCGACTTGTAGCGCCCACGCCACTGGTCGCCGGGGCGCTCTGCACGGTCGACGACGATCGCAGGCACGCCGAGCTGCCGGAACCGCGCACCGAGAGCGATGCCGCCCTGGCCGCCACCGACGACGAGGGCGTACGGCTGCACGCTGTAGCCGAGTTCCTTCTCCTCGATCTCCTTCTTCTCCGCCCAGTTCTGGGTATCGGCATTCGAGCCGTGCACCGCGCCCTTGATGCGCGACTTGCCCTGACGCTCCTCGTGCCCCTTGAGCTCCTGCATCGTGGTCAGCAGAGTCCAGGCCACGTCGTCGCCGGTGTCTGCGTCGACGGTCAGGCGCAGGTGGCCTTTGCCGCGGCTGGTTGCGGTCTCGAACTCGATCCACGCCGAGACGACGCCGTCCGCCTCGTCGGGTACCTCCGTGGAGTGAAAGCCCGTCGGATCGGTGTCGTCGAGCCGCTCGGAGAGCATGTCGGACACGCCGTCCCGGCCCTCCACCGTCTTGAGATTCCAGGTGAAGGTGACGAGGTCACGCCAGAAGCTGCTGACGGCGAACATGCCGGCAACACGAGGAACATCGCGGGCGACCAGTGCCTCCTCGAACTTCGACAGCCAGGCGTCGACCCGTTCCTGCGGGGTGTGTGTGCGGGTGATGTCGACCGGTTCGATGGTCTGCGTCATGAAAACTCCTCGTGGCGAAAGTGTGCTCGTTGTGTGACCCAGCACACTCCCGCCGCGTGGCGAAGTCGAGAGTTGCAGTGGGTTGCAGCGCGCCGAGGTATCGACCGTGTCGAGAAGAAGCCCGTGTCTACGTATGGGTGGGCCTGAGAACCAGGGCTCCCAGAAACTGACACACCTGCAGTGCCAGCGCGAGATCGAGCTTGTCCCCGCTGGTCGTGTGTAGTTCGAGCGCTTTGGTCACCCGATACTTCACCGTGTTGCGGTGGACATTGAGTTCCTGGGCCGCGTGCAGATGACTCTCGTCGTGCGCGAAATATGCATGCAGGGTGTTTCTCAGCACGGCCGCGTTGGGCGTGTCGTCCGCGAGCGTGCCCAGCGTCTCCCAGACCCAGTACCGGGCCGAATCGAGATCCTGGGCGAGCAGCGACACGATGGCCACATTCTTGTCGCCGTAGCCGAGAACCTCACGCACCGGTGTCCCGGGTATCGACGCGATGGAGTACGCGGCACGTGCCTGCTCGTGGGTCCGGCGGAACCCGTCGACGCCCTTGCCCGGTAACCCGACGGCCATGCGGGTGGAGGGGTCGAGGCGAAGGGCCGCAGCCAGTTCGGCCGTATCGACCGTCGGCGTGCGGGTACCCAGGGGGATCCAGGCCCACGCGGTTCGGCGATCGATCGCGGTGACGATCGGCGGACCTGCGGAGCGCATCGCCGCGGCGGCGCGGCGGGAAATGACGTCGATCGATCCGAGGGTCGTCGTCGAGTCCGATCCATCGCTCCATACGACGACACCGAGATGATTCTGGTTCAGCAGGTAACCGGTGTGGGCCTCGAACGTCGTTGTGGTTCCGCTCCGGTCGGCCAGCAGTGTGTGAATGGTCGACGAATGAACGGTTCCCTTGGCCCCGATCCACCGAATGCGTTCGGTCTCGTATGCGTCGAAGACGAACAGCGTTATCCAGTCGATGTAGTTGTAGACGACGTCCGAAATATGTTTCAGGACAGCAAAATCGAGCTCCGAATCGTTCGAGTTCTTCTTCACTTCCTCGAAGCAGATACTCATCATTTCGTTCTGGCCCAGGTGATAGGCCCGCACCAGTGAATTCGACGGAACATCTCGCTGAGCAAGGCGCAGTGCGTACTCGACGGCTGCGGTGGTCGGCTGCAGGCGGTCGACCGGAATGTCGTTGGCCAGTACATGCACGATCGTCGAGATGTTGCCGTGGACAGAGGCCTCGAGAAGCTGCACGAGGACGGGGTCGTCGTCCAGATGATCGATATCGTGCGCCATGAGCGAGGTCATCGCCCGGACCATGTCGAGTTCTCGCGCCGACAGCGACCGCGCGACCTGTGCGACGGCGGCGAGAACGTCCTCGTGGGCCGTCGCAGGCACATGAGCAAGCCGGCTGCGGGCAACCGCCCGACGGTCCTCGGGTTCGAGGTTCGTCACCCCACGTCCTTCTTCTGCCGCCGTAGGTATCGCAACGCGGACTCCGCTGCGTTGTATCCACACATTCCGTGTGCGCCGGCACCCGGGGGAGTCGACGCGGAACACAGATACACACCGGGAACTCCGATACTGTACGGATCCAACGCAATTCGAGGTCGAAGTACCACCTGAAGTTCGGTGTTCGCGCCCCCGATGATGTCGCCGCCGAGGTAGTTCGGATTCGAGGCCTCCAGTTCGGCGGGGGAGGTGACGACGGTGGCGACGACGATATCTCGGAATCCAGGTGCGAATCGTTCGATCTGGGCGATGATCGCCTCGGTCGCGTTGCCGGTGAATCCGTTGGGCACATGGGCGTACGCGTACAGCGGATTGATCGACCCGGCAGATCGCGTCGGGTCGGCCACGTACTGCTGGCCCACCAACACGAACGGCCGATCCGGCATGACGCCCAGATTGATCGCCTTCTCGCTCGCCGCGATCTGCTCGAAGGAACCTCCCAGATGAACGGTGCCGGCGCGCCCGCACGCGGCGTTCGTCCACGGTACGTGTCCGTCGATCGCGAAATCGATCTTGAATGCGGCCGGAGCGCGACGAAACTTGCGGTAGGAGCGCGCGATACGAGAGGGCACCGCATCGCCGTAGATGTCGAGTGCGCCGCGCGGTGACGTATCGAGCAGGACCACGTCGGATCGGGGAATGTCCGAGGCCGTCCGTACTCGAACGCCGGTGTCGATCTTGCCACCGTGATCGGCCAGCATCGACGCCAACGCCTGCGTTATCGCCCCGGAACCGCCCTCGGCCACCGGCCAGCCGTAGCGATGACCCGAGGCAGCGAGCATCAACCCGACGGCCGACGTCGCCGGTCGGTCCAATCGGTAGTAGGCGTGAGCCGCCAGCCCGCCGAACATCGCTCTCGCCTTGTCCGTTCGCCACCACTTCGCCGACACGGTGGCCGGTAGCAGTGCGCGTGGACCGAAGGCCGCAAGGGCCAGCGGGTGCCGCGGCACGTTCGCGATCGGGCGCATCAAGTCGGCAGCGAGGACGTCGAAATTGCGGGCCAGGTCACCGAACATCCGGTTCCAACGCACCCCGTCGACACCAAGACCGTCGGCCGTTGCCTCTATCGACCGGTGGATCGATCCTGCATCACCGTTGTCGAGCGGGTGTGCGCAGTCGATGTCCGCCAGTTGCCACCGCAGGCCGTAGCGCTCGAGGTCGAGCGTGCGCAGATACGGCGAACCCGCACCCATCGGATGGAACGCCGAACACAGATCGTGGGTCACACCCGGCACTGTCATCTCGGCGCTGCGCGTTCCCCCGCCGATGGTGTCCGCGGCCTCGAGAACATGAACATCGACCCCGGCGCGAGCGAGGCGTACCGCGGCAGCGAGCCCGTTCGGCCCGCTGCCGACGACCACGGCTGTGGTCATACCTGCTCGCCGCGTTGCGGAGCGGGCGCGACGACGGAGTCGCCTGCGGCGCGTGCGGTGTTCTCGCGCATCTTCGGTTCCTTCACGGTGCCGGGATCGGTGGCGGCGCGGTTCGCGTCGATGTCCAGTGTCCACGTCACAGTCACCGGAATCGGGCCGTTCGGCAACCACGGCTGCTGCTCGATGGCATCGGAGACCTTGTACGTACCGCGTTCGATGACTCCCAGTGCCGCATCGATGACCTGATATTGCTGGTAGTTCTTGTGAATGGGCTGCGACTCGATCCAGACCACGAGAAATTCTCCCGGCGCGAAATTGCATCGGCGTTGAATCGCCGCGATCAGCTTGGCGTCGTGCAGATGGCCGTCACCGAAGTTGAACGCCACGATCGAATTGCACGAGAACTCGGCGTCACGCAACGTGTAGGTGTCGATGTCCTCGCCGAGGTGATTCATCATCAGAGAGAACAGTGCGCGACCCTGGCTGTGCATCGAACGCCAGCCGAGCAGCTGGTGCATCACCACGTCGGCGACATCGGCCGGATAGGTCGCCAGCAGCTGAGTGCGAGTGTTCTGGCTCGGCCGCTTGATGAACTCGTCGATCTTGTCCTCGCAACCGGGAGCGAACGCCCACGTCGCCGACGCCCAGTTGCCGGCGTACTGACGCATCGACGGCAGGAACGAGACCAAATCGGGTCGGAGGTTGCCGACGATCGGGAAGAACACGAGCGCAACGACGATGACGGCCAGCAGCACCGGAGAGGAGAAGTTCCATACGGCGAAACCGTCGGCGTTCGGGAACCCGAGGAAGAGGAACACCGCCGCGAACGCGAAGAACAGATTCCATTCCAGTGGGACGGCGAGCGGGAACGTCGAGGTGATGAACAGGTGGAATGCGACCATCAATGCGGCGGCAGCGAGAGCGACGACGGCATCGGTGGTGAAGAGCAGGACCAGCGGCGTCGCGACCTCGACCAACGTTCCGAGGACGTGACCGATGCCGCCGGCCATCGTGGACGGGCGAAGGTCGTCCGGGAAGTTGCGGTAATGCGCGCGCTTGAGACGGGTCGAGGTGATCCACGGGGTGTTCGAGAGCATCGGCGGAATGACCATCGAGAAATGGTGGCCGAGCTTGGAGATTCCGGCACCGACCCACACCGAGACCATCAGCAGTTTGAGGGCGATGATCATGTCGACGAACGGCAGTAGCCCGAAGAACAGCACGGCTGGGAAATACTGCTCACCGCGGGCGGCGATGAAGATGACCTTGTCGCGCAACCCGATCACGACGAGAAGGGCGGCGAGGGTGATCATCAGTGCGGGCCGCACCAGGCCGTTGTTGTCCGCGATCGCAGCGTCGATCGAGCTGCTGTGCACGCCGGGAAGGATCAGTGCCGCAACGATGTTGCCCACGATCGCGGCGTAGACGATGACATCGAAGACCGTGCGGCTGTCACCGGAGGTGAAGGGCACCTTTCCCGGCCACGGTGGAAGACGAATCGTGTTGGGGCGCAACCAGAAGAGCGCGCCGCCCATCATCGGCTTGAAGTGACCGGCAAGCGGGCCCCACGATCCGCCCAGGCCGAGCGTTTCGAGGAGCAACGTCCACAGCAGGATCTTTTGGTACACGATCGGTTCGTTCCACCACGCCGAGAAGTCGAGAGGATTGTGCCCGGAGGTCAACGTGGCTATCGACACGCCGATGGCGAGGTAGAGGACTGCGAGTTTGAGAATGTAGATGGTGTGCACCATCTTCGGGGTTCCGAAGCCGTGGTCGGCCCAGTGGGTCGACATCGCCCGCAGTCGGTCGCGGAACGGTAGATCGAGGAAGGTGGCCGGGTCGACCGGCGGGAAGTTTCCTTCTTTGAATCCCATGTCGTTACTCCTGTGTGGGTGGTGTGGGTACGGGTGATCGCCTCACCGGGATCAGCCCTGGTGAGTGAGATGTTCGGAGCTGGAAAAGTCAGCCGACGGGTGCAGCGGTGGAGCGGAGTTCGGTGCGCAGACGGGGCTTGTCGATCTTGCCGACGGGGTTCTTCGGGAGCGCGTCGACGAGGTGAATCGCAACGGGCAGTTTGACTTTCGCGACTAGATCACGGAGGTGGTCCAGAAGTTCGGCGGATCCGACGGTTGCGGCCGGGTAGGTCACCACGTACGCGACGGGGACTTCGCCGTACACCTCGTCCGGTGCGCCCACGACGGCAACTTCGAGCACATCGGAATGGGTGGCGAGGGCATTCTCGATTTCCTTCGGATAGATGTTCTCCCCACCGCGAATGATCATGTCCTTGATGCGATCGACGAGGGTGAGGTAGCCATCGACGTCGAGATGCCCGACGTCGCCGGTGTGCAGCCATCCGTCGACGACGGTCCGTTCGGTCTCCTCCGGGCGACCGAAGTAGCCGCGCATGACATTCGGGCCCGAGATCAGCACCTCACCGACGGTTCCGACGGGCAGGTGGTGGCCGTCCTCGTCGACGATGGCGATGCTCTGGCCCGGCAGTGCCGGACCGACGGTTCCCAACTTGCGGACTCCGGTGGGAGGATTGCACGCCGATGCGCAGGTCCCCTCGGTGAGGCCGTATCCCTCGACGAGGGCGAAACCGAATCTCGACTCGGCGCGGTCGAGAAGTTCCTTGGAGATCGGTGCGGCCCCGCACACGCCGAATCGGACGGACGAGAAGTCCGACTCGAGGTCCGGTGGCTGCGCGGCCAGCAACGCGTAGATCGTGGGGACGGCCGAGAAGTAGGTCGGGCGAAGCTCTTTCACGTCCTCGAAGAACCTTGTTGGACTGAACCGTCCGGTGATGCTGACCTGGCCTCCGGCGATCAATGGAGCGAGAACGCTGACGCAGATGGCATTGACGTGGAAGAGCGGCAGAACGAGCAGGCAGTGATCGTCGGCGGTCAGATCGAGATGTGTTGCCATCGCCGACGCCATGTACTGCAGATTGGCGTGGGTCAGCTCGACGCCTTTCGGACGCCCCGTGGATCCGGAGGTGTAGATCAGCAGCGCAAGGTCGTCGGACTCGGGTTCGACCGAGCCGAGGTCTTCGAAAGATGTTGTGGTGGAGCGGATTTCGTCGCACGAGATGTCGTCGACGGTGAGGCAGACGATGCCGTCGACGCGCGGACGGCCGCTGTCGGTGATCGCGATGACCGCACGCGAGTCCGTGATCTGATGATGGGCCTCGGACGGCGTCAAGGTCGGGTTCACCGGAGTTGCGACCGCACCGATACGCCACGCGGCCATGATTGCAATGATCAGTTCGACTCGGTTGGGAAGTATCACGGCAATCACGTCGCCCGTGCGGACCCCGTGTGCAGCCAACTGTGACGCGAAAACATCTACGCGCCCAGCGAATTGGGCGTATGTCAATTCGGAGTGATCGTCGCGAACGCACGGTCGATCTGCTCTTTCGGCCGAAGAACGCCACGGGAAGTACCCGATGACCGTCATGTGTGGATCCCCTCGCTAGTGCTGTGATCCACGACACTAGTGACGGAAGGTGGGTGTCGATAGAGCTCGCGAGGCCAGAGATCGGCTCATCTGTTGTTCTCGGAGCATAAACACGACCGACGTCGATCGCCGGTCGTGTCTCGGCTGTTCGTCTCAGGCCGGCGAGAGCTTCTTCAACCCCAACGACTGGAATCCGACGACGTAGATCAACGTCCACAGCACCAGCCAGTCGATGAATCCCAGTGCGTTCCCGGAGATCCCGGCGGCGACGGTGGGCTCGTGCAGGATGTGCTCTGCGACGACGTAGTAGTAGGCCAGGAACGTGCCGATGGCCAAGGCGAAGGTCAGCACCGCGCGCCCCGCCGCGGGGAAGCGATTGCCGAAGCCGTTGGCCCAGAAAATCATCCAGAAGGCCCAGCAGACTCCGATCTGTGCGGGGAACTGGTTGATCACGGTGCCCAGCTCGGCGGTGGCG
The DNA here is from genome assembly GCF_002259405.1 of Rhodococcus sp. 14-2483-1-2. Lineage (GTDB taxonomy): Bacteria > Actinomycetota > Actinomycetes > Mycobacteriales > Mycobacteriaceae > Rhodococcoides. The sequence goes on from NZ_NPFW01000013.1 coordinate 394,288, forward strand.
TCGGAGCCGACCAAAAGTTTCGCCAGCGGGACCATCAGGAAGTAGATCGCCGTACCGAGTGCGGCATTGCCGACCGTCGCCGCCAGCGCGGTCCGGCCTCCGCCGCCGGCCAGTTTCCAGGGCCAGTTGTCGAGGGTCTGGCCGGTGAGGATCACCGAGACGACGATGGAGTAGAACCAGCCGAGCGCGGTGTCGACGGACATCAGCGGATCGGTGGCCGAGAGCGAGACCGAGGGCAGCCCGAACACGGCATACAGCGCCAGAGTCGGCACGGCGACGAAGGCGATCTCGCACAGCCCGATCAGCGGTTGCTTCATGCGCAGTACGGTCCACGGCCAGTGCTGCCAGTTCAGGACCACCATCACCCAGGTTCCGAAACCGAACAGCACGAACAGCGCGCCGGCGAAATAGCCGAGCCCGCCCTCCCTCGAGCCGGCGAAATCGGGATACAACGCCCCGAGGCCGCTGCCGAGGATCCAGGTGACGGCCACGGCGAACACTGCCGTCGAGGCCAGGATGGTGAGCCCGCGCATCGGTTGCTTCAGTGAGTCGAATCCGGCGAATTCGCAATCGAATCCGATGAACACGATGAACAGAATTGCCCAGAACAGCGCGGCGTTGAAGGGGAGGGGATAGAAGTTCCACGGACTGGTGGTCGGGTCGGCCAGCAGATACCACGTCGCAAGCGACACGGCCGCCACGACGGCGAGGTTGGCGACTCCGAACAAGATCCAGTTGCCCTGTGACCGAGCGATTTTCGGCTTGCTCAGTGGGCGGTCTGCGGTTGCGGTCATGGACTGCTCGTTTCGGTGTGAGCGACAGTGGACGCCGTCACTATGAGCTGAATCACACCGGACCGTCAGGGTTGCGGGAGGTTGCAACGCGGCGGGCGCACTGCAACTCACTGCAACCCTGGCGGTTGTGCTCCGGGTCACATAGACCTGTGTGCATATCCAATCCAGTCAGGAGTGAAAATCGATGCGCGCAGCTGTGTACTACGGACCCAACAAGGTGGAGATCACCGACGTTCCCGAGCCCAGCCCCGGTGAAGGGCAGGTCAAGGTCAAGGTCGGGTTCAACGGAATCTGCGGAACCGACCTGCACGAGTACTACGCAGGCCCCATCTTCATCCCCACCTCTCCGCATCCGCTCACCGGTCAGGAGATGCCACTGGTGCTCGGCCACGAGTTCTCGGGCACGGTCACCGAACTCGGCAAGGGTGTCACCGGTATCGCGGTGGGCGACCGCGTCGCCATCGAGCCGCTCTACCGCTGCGGGCACTGCGGGCCGTGTCGGGCGGGCAACTACAACATCTGCGCGCAGATCGGTTTCCACGGCCTGATGTCCGACGGCGGAATGGCCGAATACACCGTTGTGCCCACCGACATGATTCACGCCTTGCCCGACAACGTCTCGCTCGAACTCGGAGCCCTCGTCGAACCGATGTCGGTCGCCTATCACGCTGCGACACTGGGAGATCCGAAGCCCGAGGACACCGCGATGGTGTTCGGAGCCGGGCCCATCGGCATCGGCCTGTGGTTCGCGCTGCGGGGCAAGGGACTCGACAACGTCTACGTCGTCGAACCGTCGCCGACCCGTCGCGCATCGATCGAAGCGCTCGGCGCGAAGACTCTCGATCCGACGGCCCTCGACATCCCCGCGTACATCGCCGACCTCACCGACGGCAAGGGTGCCGACGCCATCTACGACGCGGCCGGCGTGCAACCTGCCGTCGAGGCCGCGCTCGGCTGCATCGGTGCGCGTAAGCCGCTCGTCAGCGTCGCGATCTACGAAAAGCCCCTGACCACACCGCTGCAGAAGTTGGTGATGAACGAATCCCGCATCCAGGGCTCGCTCTGCTACACCTCCGCCGACTACGAGGCCGTCATCGATCTGATGAGCCAGGGCCACTACGACACGACGGGCTGGGTCGACAAGATCACGCTCGACGGCGTCATCGACGACGGTTTCGAAGCGCTGCACGCCGGTACCAAGATGAAGGTCCTGGTAGACCCATCCACCGGAGCGGCATCATGAGCGCGGTGTTGGTGACCGGAGCGGGCCAGGGCATCGGCCGGGCCATCGCGTTGCGGTTGGCGAACGACGGTCACGACATCGCCCTGGCGGACCTGAACGAGGACAAGATTGCCGGCGTGGCCGACGAGGTGCGTCGAACAGGCTCGAAGGCAACGACATTCGTGGCCGACGTCAGTGATCGTGACCAGGTCTTCGCGGCCGTCGAACACACCCACGAGGCGCTGGGCGGCTTCGGCGTCATCGTCAACAATGCCGGCATCGCCCAGGTGGCACCGCTCGACGACGTCCGACCCGAGGACGTCGCGAAGATCTGGGCCGTCAACGTCGACGGCGTGCTGTGGGGAATCCAGGCTGCCGCAGCCAAATTCAAGGCTCTCGGCCGGAAGGGAAAGATCATCAACGCGTCGTCGATCGCCGGCCACGACGGGTTCGCGATGCTCGGGGTCTACAGCGCAACAAAATTCGCGGTCCGGGCCCTGACTCAGGCGGCGGCCAAGGAGTATGCCGCGGACGGCATCACCGTCAACGCGTACTGCCCCGGGGTTGTCGGCACCGACATGTGGGTCACCATCGACAAGCGGTTCGCCGAGTTGACCGGCGCAGCGGAAGGCGAGACGTACGACAAGTTCGTCGGCGGTATTGCGCTCGGTCGCGCGCAGACCCCGGAGGACGTCGCGGCATTCGTCTCGTATCTGGCCGGACCCGACTCGGACTACATGACGGGCCAGGCACCGTTGATCGACGGTGGTCTGGTCTACCGGTAGCCCCCGTCGATGTTGCTTTGTGAGCTGGAGCACAATTGTCTGTGATGATGCAGTCGACAGGTCCCGAACCTGCGCTGGCGGCCGGTGAAGACCCGCGCCGCTACGCGCAGATTCTCACTGCCGTGTACGACGCGACCATGACCGGTGGCAAGTCGCCCGCGCGTCCCCGCGAGGTCATCGGGGACTCGTGGCGTCGGCTGCAGACCCTCGGCATCGACCCGGAACTGGGCAACCCCGCCGAGACGCAGATGGATGTCTCCGATCTCGAACTGAGCCGTCGGGAGTCGGGATTGTTCGACATCCTCGACGATCTGGCCCGCGGCCTGGAATCGGTGGTACAGGACGGCGACAACATCCTCGTCGTCGCCGACCGACACGGCCGAGTGCTGTGGCGCAGCGGGTCGACGGCGGTACTCGACCGCGCCGACGACCTCGGATTCGTCGAGGGCGCCAACTGGGCCGAGGATTCGGTGGGCACCAATGCCATCGGAACGGCCCTGGTCTCACGCCGCGCGGTGCAGATCTTCTCGGCCGAACACTATGTGCGCAGCCATCATTCGTGGACGTGTGCCGGCGCGCCCATCCGTGATCCGCGAACCGGACAGGTACTGGGAGCCATCGACGTCAGCGGACCGGCCAAGACGGTGCATCCCACCACCATCGCACTGGTCGACGCCGTCGCACGGTTGGCCGAATCGCAACTGCGCGAGATTCATCGGAGCACACTCGATCGCCTGCGTTCGGTGGCCGCACCGATGCTCGCGCGCCTGCAGTCCCCGGCCCTGGCCGTCGACGCGAACGGGTGGGTCGCGGCCGTCGAATCGGTGGCGCTGCGCAATCGCATCCTGCTGCCCGAGGATCTCGCGACGGGACGCTTCTGGCTGCCGACCCTCGGTGTGTGCGACTTCGAACCCCTGCCCGGTGGCTGGCTCGTCCGACCCGCAGGCCCAGCGGACTCGTCGGTCGCGGACTCGGGCAACACGACGAGAATTCGCATCGACCTGCGCAATTCGCAGAAGCCTCGCATCGAAGTGCGCAGTGAGGTGGGGGAGTGGACACACGAGCCGACGCCCCGGCACGCCGAGATCCTGTACTTGCTCGCCACCCACCGCCAAGGACGGACCGCCGCGCAGATGGCGACCGATCTCTTCGGCGACGACGGCCGCGCGATCACCGTGCGGGCCGAGATGTCGCGGCTGCGCAAGCACCTTGCAGGCATCATCTCCACCCAGCCGTATCGGTTGGACGAAGCGGCGACCGTGGAGGTGATCACGCCGTCGGACATGAGTCGGTTGCTACCGCATTCGTCGGCCCCTGCGATCCGGGCGGCACGGGGCTGAGCCGTAGCGCAGAATCGGGGAATGAAGCGCCTCGCCCGAATTCTCGACGCCTCGGATCCGGGGCAGGTACGGCTGCGCAGCGCGTCGGCGACGACGCTGACGGTGCTGTTGGCGATGGTGACGCTGGTGCTCACCACGCGCGCCATCGGTCAACCCGTGACGGTGGCGATGCTCGGAACCGTCGTGGCGATGCAGGCGTCGGCAGCAGTGAAGGACAAGGACCAGCGCAGTCGGCTGATCACCACCGCGCTGATGGCGCTGCCCGCATCGGCGGCGGTGGCGTTGGCGGCGTTGCTCTCCGAGCTCGGCAAGGTGGCCGACGTCGGATTCATCGTGGTGCTGTTCGCGGCGGTGTGGGTGCGCCGGTTCGGCCCTCGCGGTACGGCGCTGGGGATGGTGTCGTTCATTTCGTACTTCTTCGCGCTGTTCCTGCGAGCGACCCCGGGGCAGCTACCGATGTTGATCGCAGCCATCCTCGGCGGCTTGGTGATCGCCCTGTTCGTGCGAGCCGTCGTCTTCCCGGACCGGCCGGTCGTGGAGGTGCGCCGACTGCTGTTCGCGATGCGCGCGGTATCGGCCTCGGTGCTCGAGGCTGCGTCGGCAGGGGAGAGCCGCGACCTGAACCTGGTGCGCCGCAGGCTCGATCGGCTCGGCAACACCGCGTTGATGATCGACGACTGGCTGGACCGACACGATGCCGGGCAGCTGCTCAGCGTCACCAGTGCCGATCTGTCACTGCGAGTGTTCGACGCCCAGATCGCGACCGAGCAACTCGTCAGCTCACTGTGGGCTCTCGATCCCGCCAAGCCGTGGCCGACGGCCCTGGGACAGGCGACCACCGCGCTCGGATCGTGTCTGCAGAACACACCGTCCTCGGAACAGTTGCGGGCGGCTCGCCGATTGGCGGCGGCAGCAGCCGAGCGAGCCGACCCGTCCACCCCCGCCGGCATCGCGACGGTTTCTGCGCAGCGAGCCGTGCAGGCGCACATCGCGATTCATCACATCACCACCAATGCGGTTGCCGTCGATGCGGGTCCTCGAGTCGTCACCGAACCTGCGACGAAGGACGAGCCCAGCGGACTGAACCCCAGCACCAAGGCCGCGATCCAGGTGGCCGTCGCCACCAGTGCCGCAACGGTGCTGGGTGAACTCGTCTCTCCCGACCGCTGGTACTGGGCGGTGCTGACGGCCTTCCTGGTGTTCACGGGGGCGTCGACGCGGGGTGAAATCCTCACGCGGGCAGGTCAACGCGTTCTCGGAACGATTGCAGGAGTGCTCGCCGGGGTGGTGATCGCCGCTCTGGTGGGCGACGATCAACCCCTGCAGCTGGTGTTGATCGTCGTCTGCGTGTTCTTCGCGTTCTACCTGGTGACGGTCGCCTATGCGCTGCTGTCGTTCTTCGTGACCATCCTGCTCGCAATGCTCTACGGACTGCTGGGCACGTTCAGCATCGAGGTGCTCGAGCTTCGGATCATCGAGACCGCCGTCGGTGGTGCCGTCGGAATGGCGTCGGCCTACTTCATCTTCTCGACGAGTACCCGAAAGACACTGGTGGGCAACGTCGACACGTACCTCGAACAGCTGGATGCGTTGATCGAATCGAGCGTGGAATCGGTTCTCGCGCCGGGTGGTGCAACCGACCTGGTGGCGTCGACGCGGACGCTCGACAATGCGCTGAAAGATGTTCTGACGTCCGGAAAGCCACTCGTGCTCGGGCCGACCACCCGCAGTAGACGTGGTGCCAAGCGACTGTTGCGGGTGCTGGCCGTCAGCAGTCGATCGGCGCATGCACTGGCCCGTGCCGGGGTGCTCGCCTCCCGCGCCGATACGCAGACGGCTCCGTTGGACGAGACGGCCCAGGCTCTGCGCGACGCTGCGGCTCTGGTGCGCGACACCGTGCGCCAGGTGGAGGCAGTTGTCGCCGGGGAGCACGTCGACCCGCCCGAGAAGATCACCGAGACAACGGTATTGGATGTGCTGCTCACCTCCACCAACGCGCCCGGTCCGCTGCGGGGTGCGGTGCGGGCACTGAACACGATGAACCGAACACTGGCCGATGTGTTGACTCGGGCTTGACCTTCACACCGTGACAAGGTCTTGGCTGACCGTCATGAACTCGATGAATCTCGTAGGTGGGGCACTTCAGCACAGCAATCCGTCGGTCCGGCTGCGGGCCGCGCTCGACATCGGGACTTCGCCCGACCCACGGCATCTCGACGCACTCCTGCAGCGGTGCGCCCTCGAACCGGATTTTCAGGTGCGCGAGATGTTGACGTGGGCGTTGATCCGACTGCCCGCGTCACTGACGGTTCCGCGTCTGATCGATCAGGTGCGATCCGGCGGGGCACAGGCTCGCAGCCAGGCGTTGCACACGTTGTCCAAGATCCAGGACCCGTCGGCGTGGTCGGCGATCACCTCTTCCGTGCTTGCTGATCCGGACGACGAGGTGGCCCGCAGTGCATGGCGGGCGGCGGTGGTCCTGGTGCCGCCGGGAAGTGAACCAGCATTGGCGAGGATGCTGGCCATTCGACTCGGCCGAGGTGGGCACGACGTTCAGCGAAGCCTCAGCCGTGCGCTCGTTGCGCTCGGATCGGTGATCGAACCGATGCTGCGGGAGGCCGCGTCGAGCAAGGATGTTGCCGTTCGTGTTCACGCGCGAGCGACCGAGGCGCTGCTGCTGGACCCGGATGCCGGGTTCGCAGTCTTCGAGGCCAAACGTGTCGATGCCCTTGGCGTAGTCGACTCGGCGGGGTGAGATAGAACGATGCTGATCGGTGAGGTGGCGCGGCGGTCGGGCGTCAGTGCCCGCATGCTCCGGCACTACGACCGGCTCGGTCTGGTGCAGCCGACGTCTCGCAGCGGCACCGGCTACCGCGAGTACTCCCCGGAGGATGTGCGACGCCTCTTCCACGTCGAGTCTCTGCGTTCGCTCGGGTTGTCGCTGCACGACGTCGGTCGCGCGCTCGACGACCCGAGTTTCGCGGCCTCGGGACTCGTCGACGAGCTCGCTGCCCAGGCCGAGGAACGCATCGCTCGGGATACCGAGTTGCTCACGCGGTTGCGGCGAATCGGCGACCCGCGGCCGCAGGACTGGGAGGACGTACTCGGCACCGTGGCGATGCTGAATGACCTCGGGTCGGTCAGTGCTGGGAAGCGGCAGACGGCGGCGCTGGCATCCGTCGGAGATCGACCCGTTCCCGCGGACGCTCTGGCCGAGGCGGTGCTGCGTGAGCCCGCACCGAATGTGGCCGGTGCGCTGCGGTGGGCTCTCGCTCAGTCGGGTGGTGACGCGATAGGGCCGCTGCGGGAAGGGCTGAACTCACCGGACCCCGAAGTTCGACGCCGCGCCGTGGACACCGTCGTCGAGATCTCTCACCCCGATTCCACCGTCGTGCTGCGGGAAGCGCTCTCTCACGACGACGATCAGGTCAGGCGGGTCGCTGCGCTGGAATTGGCGACTCGGGGCATCGCCGACGCCATCCCGACGCTGATCGAGATGGTCCACGACGGAACGAACGATGTGGACGCCGCCGATGCCCTTGGCGCGCTGGGATCCGCTGACTCGATCGTGGCGGCATTGATGGACGGCACCGACGACTCTGTGGTGCGACAGCGAGTGACGCAGGCGTTGGCGAGCATTCCTGGTCCGGCAGCAGTGCACGCGCTGCAGCAGTTGAGCCAGGATTCGGAACGATCGATTGCACTGACTGCCGAATACATCCTCGGCCGGAGGGAATGAGCCCTTTGGGTACCGTCGGAGTCATGAAGGCATTCGGACTCCTCGCGGCATTGATGATCACGTCGACCCTGACTGCCTGCTCCACCGCAACCACCCCGGCCGCGCCCACCGAACCGGTCGCCGAGAACCAGGTCACCGTCGCGGATCGGATGTACTCGCCGACAACGCTGACGATCTCCGTGGGAGACACCGTCACCTGGGTGTTCGCCGACCGCGGCATGGCCCACAACGTCGTCGCCGACGACAACTCGTTTCGCAGTCAACTGATGGAGACCGGGCAGTTCACGCATACCTTCGGCACCGCGGGCACCTTCACCTACCACTGCACCCCGCATCCGGACATGACGGCATCTATCGTCGTCGAGCCCTGAAACTCCTAGGCTCAGGGGCATGACGGCACCGACCCGAGGACGCAGCATCGCCGCGCCCCTCGGCGTCGCCGCTGCCGCTGTCGGTGGGGCAGTACTGCTGCACGTCCGCGACCCGCGAACCTCGACGTATCTACCTTGCCCGCTCCACGCGCTGACCGGACTGTGGTGCCCCGGATGCGGCACGACCCGGGCTCTCGGCGACCTCACCCGCGGAGACATCGCCGCGGCCGCGTCGAGCAATGTCGTTGCGGTCGTCCTTGCCGTCGGCGCTGTGGCGGTGTGGGCACTGTGGCTGCGGGCTCGCTGGGCCGGACGCCCGCTGGTGCTCCCGCGACTCGACCGCTCGACGGTGGTTGTCCTGCTCGTTGTTCTGACCTTCTTCACCGTGGTGCGCAACACCCCGTGGGGCACCGCGATCGCCCCGACCTGAAACCGTAGGAGTTGGACATGCTGCTGGAAATCTTCTCGATCATCGTGCTGCTGGGCGTGCTCATCGCGCTCATCCCCACGGCCCGCCGCGTCTTCAAGAAGGGTGACGACGAATGAGCGACACACTGAAGGATCGCGTCCGCGCGAAACTCCTCGCACAACTCGCCGACGACGGAGGCACGGCCGCCGAACAAGCGGAGGGCGACGACCCGCGCCTGAACGCACTGCGCGACGACCTCGAAGCACTGGAGTCGGCGCAGGAAGGCGATCCGGTGATCGACGACATCGCCGCGAGGCACTGGGTGCCCTGACCGCCCTGCCCCTGGGGAGTCAATGTGACGTTCGGTGGCCTTTTCGGTAGTCAATGTCACGTTGAGTGGACTTTTGTGGGTCCGAAATTGGTGCACAGTTGAGGTGCATCTAGTATCTATGTTGTGTCCGAGACGAGATCAGCCGCCGATACGGCGTATGCGACTGTCAAAGAGCTCATCGTCTCGGGAGAACTTCCCGGCGGTGAGCTGGTCAGCGAGGGTGAGATCGCGACCCGGCTCGAGATCAGTCGCACGCCCGTACGCGAGGCGTTTCTGCGTCTGCAGGTAGAGGGGTGGATGCGCCTCTATCCCAAGCGCGGGGCACTGGTGGTGCCGATCGCGGTGGGTGAGGCGGAGAGTGTCGTCGATGCGCGTCGCCTCGTCGAGGCAGGAAGTGTTCGCGCATTCGTCGGCGACGTCACTGCCCGGGGATCTGTGGTGAACGCGCTGCGCGAGAACCTGCAGTTGCAGGAGAAGCTGGCGGTCGACGGCACCGCCGCACAGTTCAGCGCCGCCGACGCCGACTTTCACCGCATCGTCGTTCGAGCAGGCGGCAACCCCTTGCTCGACGCGTTCTACGACGGACTTCGCGAGCGTCAGCGCCGGATGACCGCAGCTTCGTTGACGCGTGATCCGGGCCAGATCTCCCGCATCGTCGACGACCATCGCCGACTCACCGACCTGATCGAGGCCGGCGACGCAGACGGATTCGAGCGGACCGTCGAACAACACATGCTCGGGGTGCACGGCCTACGACCGGACAGAGGGGGAGCACGATGAGTGAAACACTCACGAACGATCGCGACATCGAGCTGACTGCACGACGCTGGCTGCTGGTGGCGTCGGGCATGTTCGCCGTCGCCTGGGGCGGCAACGAGTTCACGCCGTTGTTGGTGATGTACCGGCTCGATCACGGCTTCTCGGCCGTGGTGGTCGATACGTTCCTGTTCGCCTACGTCCTGGGCATCATTCCGGCGATGCTGATCTGCGGGCCGCTCTCGGATCGACTCGGCCGACGCCCGATCATGTTGCCCGCCCCCGCAATTGCTGCAGCCGGGTCCATTCTGATCGCACTCGGACCCGACAACGCCTACATGCTCTTCGGTGGCCGTGTGCTCAGCGGCATCGCGCTCGGAATCGGTATGGCCGTGGGCGGTAGCTGGGTCAAGGAACTCTCCAGCCGTGATGCCACTGCCAAACCGGGTGCCGGAGCGCGTCGTGCCGCGATGTCGCTGACGGCGGGCTTCGCCCTCGGCGCCGGAGTTGCCGGCGTGCTTGCGCAGTGGGCACCGTGGCCGACGCACCTCGCCTACAGCGTGCACGTGCTGATCTGCATCGCCGCCGGTGTCGGCATGCTCTCCGTGCCCGAAACACGGACGGCCACAGCCGCATCCAAGAACAAGCGTCTGCTCGACGACCTGAGGATTCCGTCCGCATCGCATCGACGGTTCCTCTTCGTCGTGCTGCCGTTGGCCCCGTGGGTCTTCGGTGCCGCCAGCGTCGCCTATGCGGTGTTGCCGTCGCTGATGGCCGACGCGTTGGCCGACGAGCCCGGCGGCGGCTATCCCGTTGCCCTGTCCGCCGCAATGGCGGTGATCGCCCTCGGCTCCGGATTCGCGATCCAGGCCGTCGGGCGTCGAATCGACACACCCGCCAACGCGCGCGGCGCCCTGGTTGCGCTGACTCTGCTGGTGGTCGGCATGGCTGTCGCGGCGTGGGCGGCGTCGGTGTTGACCATCGCCGCAGCGTTGATCGCCGCGGCAGTGCTGGGGTGTGGCTACGGCATGGCGTTGGTCTCGGGACTGCAAGAGGTGCAACGCATTGCGGGCCCCGACGACCTCGCCGGCCTCACCGCGGTGTTCTATTCGCTGACGTACCTCGGCTTCGCGGTGCCTGCCGTGCTGTCGGCGCTGACCGAGACCTGGCCCGGCGTGGTCACGTATCCGATCATCTTCGGGTTCGGCGCGGTGATGGCCGGCATCTGCGGACTGGTGGTTCGGGCGAAAACGTCGGCTCACTTGCCGAGCGCGTAGGGGCGGTTCGGCTCTAGGATCAGCGGCATCATGCTGCAGTCCTCGCGCACTGCCCCGCCGCATCGGGTGCCTCCGACGGTGGCGTTCGCGGGTGCCGCCGTATGGAACCGGCGCGAGGCATACTGGTTCCTGATCGCAGTGATCGTGCCGGCGGCCTGCTGGTCGAGGTATCCCGCGCTGGTGCCGTACGTGTTCGCGATCGTTCTGCTCGGAGCCCTGGGGTTTCGCTGCAGACGGATTGCCCAATGGGTGTCGATGCTGCGTTGGGGCGTGATCGCCGACGTCGAGACCGTGGACACGGCGCTGCGCGGCGACCGCAACCTTCGCCTCGCGCACGCCACCGGCTGGAACGTCCAACGGCGTTGGTACACAGGAGTTGTCACCGAATCTGCGGTGCGGTATCGGGCCGGGGAGGCGCGCGGTCACCTGTTCGTTCGGGGACTGCCGTTCACCACCGGGGTGGTGCTCGCGCACTCGAAGCAGCCGTCGTCTGCCATGGCCATCAGCGACTTTCCCTGCGATCTGCGACTGGACGGCAAAGGACGCTGGGCGGCATCGTTCCCGCGGGGGTTCTGGGTTCAAGCATTGGCAACGACGGCGATGTACGGCTACGCGATTGCTGGGTTGACGGTGTCCCTCGGGTATCGCTGACGCAGCCGACGCGGTGGGTACCGTGGAGCGGGCACATCCCTCCTACGACGGGAGCGAGCGTGAAATACAACTACTCCGGACCCTGGCCCATCTTCGCCGTGCTGGGTGTCGTCGTGTTCTGGGTGCTGTTTCAGGTCGTGGCACTCGATGCGAGTGTCGGCCGCGCAATCGCGTCGCCGATCAATCTTTTCGCGTTGATGTAGGCGGGCTTCTTGACCATCGGCTCCCCGGACTTGGATCTATGCCTCCGATTGCAGGCCGATATCCGAAACTGGGGAGCCGATCTGCCGCCGAGACCTACGGCAACGACGGCAACTGCTTGTCGATCAACCATGCGTCCCACAGAGTTCGGGGGCAACCGAAGCGGGAGGCGAGGTCGGTGAAGTCCGCGGTCGCCACCGTCGAGTAGCGGTATTTGGAGGTCCATTCCTGGATCAGGCCGAAGAAGCGCTCGTCGCCGATGGTGCGTCGTAGTGCGTGCAGTGCCAGTGCACCGCGTTTGTAGACGCGGTCGTCGAAGATGCGTGCAGGCCCGGGATCGGTGAGCTGCATGTCCATGGCCAATCCGCGCTGAATGGTGTGCGCGCGCTTGGCCTTGTCGTGAGCCGTTGCGCCGCCGGAGTTCTCGGCCCAGATCCATTCGGAATAGCAGGCGAATCCCTCGTGCAGCCAGATGTCGGCCCACTTGCCGAGGGTCAGGGAATTGCCGAACCACTGGTGCGCCAACTCGTGCGCCACCAGACGCTCGTAGTACCGGGAACCGGAACAGTGATTGGCACCGAAGATCGACAGCCCCTGCGCCTCGATCGGAATCTCCAGATCGTCGTCGGTCACCACCACGGTGTACGACGCGAAAGGGTAAGGGCCGTAGAGCCGTACGAAAGTGTCCATCATCTGCGGCTGTCGACCGAAGTCGTGATCGAACTGCGTTCGCAGGCGCGGCGGAGTGATGGCCTTCATCGGCACCGGCCCCGGGCTGACGATGCGATGCTCGTACGGACCGATCTGGATGGTCGCGAGGTAGCTGGCCATCGGCTCGGGCTGCTCGTACACCCACGTGGTGCGGCTGGCGCGAGTCTGCTTGCGCACCAACGTTCCGTTGGCCACCGCGTAGTACGGGGAATCGGTGGTGATGGTGATGCCGTAGCTGGCCTTGGACACCGGATGGTCGTCGCACGGGAACCACGACGCAGCGCCGTTGGGTTGGCTGGCGACGAGCGAGCCTTCGGTGAGCTCCTCCCAGCCGACCTCACCCCACAAACCGTTGATGGGCTTGGGAGTTCCGCCGTACGCGACCGTCACCACCAGTGCCGCGCCCGACGCGATGGGCTTGGCCGGGGTGATCTTCAGCTTGCCGCGCTGGTGGCTGAACTTCACCGAGCGTGAGCCGTTGACCGACACCTTCGACACGTTCATCGCCGGACCTAGATCGAGCGCGAACTTCGACACCGTTGCGGTCGTGACCGCGGTGACCTTCGCCTTACCCACCAGCCGGTTGCTCTCGACCTTGTACTCGAGGTCGAGTTCGTAGCGCGAGACGCGATAGCCGCGGTTACCGTTCTGCGGGAGATACGTATCGATCGGATTGTCACTGGAGTCGACGTCGAACACCGGTGCCACGAGCCTGTCCGGCACGGTAGATCACCCCTCGTTTCGGTCGTCGCGAATACGCGGAAAGGGATCACCCTTGGCCCACGGCGCGATCGGATTGCCCTGCCAACGAGTATGCGCGGGAACCGTATCGCCGCGCATCACCAGAGAGGCAGGCCCCACCGTCGCACCATCACCTATACCCGATGCAGGCAGCGCGACACAGTGTGGTCCCAGTGTTGCGCCTCTGCCGAGATCGACCGTGTCCATGGACATGATCCGATCATGGAACAGGTGCGTCTGCACAACGCACCCTCGGTTGACCGTCGCACCGTCGGCCAACGTCACCAGATCGGCCTCGGGAAGCCAGTACGTCTCACACCAGACGCCACGGCCGATGTCCGCACCGAGCCACCTCAACCACATGTTCAGCACCGCGGTGCCCTCGGCGGCGCGCGCGAACCAGGGCGCGGCAACGGTCTCGACGAACGTGTCTGCCACCTCGTTGCGCCACACGAACGAACTCCACAGCGGATGATCGGTCTTGCCGATCCGGCCCACCCACAACCACTTCGCCAACGCCGACACCGCCGCGGCCACGAAACCGGCGACGAGCAGGACGACGCCACTGAGCAGTGCCGCCAACCAGTACCCGACGGCGTCGGCGAGCGCGGTGAGCGCGAACAGCACTCCGAGCCCGATGCCGAAGGTCACGACGACGGGGAGCAGTCGACAGGTCTCGACGAACGCCCGGGCGACCTTCAGCTTCCGCGGCGGATCGAACGTGCGCGACGAGTCCGCGCTACCGGCGGCCCGGCGCAGCCGCACCGGCGGACTACCGAGCCACGACGAGCCGGACTTCGCCTTGTCCGGCGTGGCGGACAGAACGGCGACGAGCCCGTTCTTCGGCACGGTTCGTCCCGGCCCGGTCATGCCGGAGTTGCCGAGGAACGCCCGCTTGCCCACCTTGGCGTCGCCCAGATGCATCCAGCCGCCGCCGAGTTCGTAGCTGGCGACCATGGTGTCGTCGGCGAGGAACGCGCCGTCGGCGACGGTGGTGAACTTGGGGATCATCAGCACCGTCGACGCCTCGACGTCCTTGCCGATCTTCGCGCCGAGGAGTCGGAGCCAATGCGGCGTCAGCAGAGATGCGTAGAGCGGGAACAGGAAGGTGCGCGCGGAGTCCATCAGGCGTTCGGTGGCCCACACCTGCCAGCCGATGCGGCTGCGCACCGGGTGGTAGCCGCCGACGAGTCCGATGCTGAGCAACCGCACCGCAACGACGGTGATCACCGCGAACACCGCCAACGACACCAACGTCGCGACGGGCAACATCACCAGACCACGTTCGAAGGCGTCGAGCACGGAGTCCGCGGTGTGAATCCACCAGCCCATCAGCACCAGGCTGACACCGATCGAGAACAGTGCCATGCCGGACAGGAACAGCGATGCGACGCCGTACGCGAACACCCACTTCGTCGCGCGTGGCGGCGTTTCCGCGGGCCACGGATGATCGGCCTTGCCTACCTTCTGAGCAGGCGAACCGGACCACATCTGCCCGGCCTTGACCCGTCCGACGACGGCGGATCCCGCGGTGACGACGGCGTTCTTGCCGACCTTGGTGCCGGGCAAGAGTGTCGAGCGGGCACCGACGGTGGCACCGGCACCGATCTCGACGCCGCCGATGTAGACGAGATCTCCGTCGATCCAATGCCCGGACAGATCCACCTCGGGCTCGATGGAGCAGCCGTCGCCCAGCTCGAGCATGCCGGTGACCGGCGGCATCGTGTGCAGGTCGACGCCCTTGCCGATCTTGGCTCCCAGAGCGCGCGCGTAGTAGACCATCCACGGGGCGCCCGAGAGGTTGGACGCACCGCTGGCATCGGTCAATCGTGTTGCTGCCCACAGTCTTATGTGCATGCTCCCGCCGCGTCGATACGCGCCGGGTTTCAGCCCGGCCAACAGGATGCGAGATCCGATCACCGAGATCGCCATGCGGCCGACCGGAGTGATGAACAGAATGAATGCCACGAGCACCCACCACCACGACAGCGTCGGAGCCCACGGCACGTCGCCGAACCAGGACATGACGTTGAACAGCAGCCCGAGCCAGGTGACCCACTGCAATCCGGTGAGGGTGGTCAACGGAACCGTTGCCGCGATCTGCGCCCATTGCGCGGTGCGTGACGTCGGGGCGACCTCACGAGGAATGGCCTCGACGACAGGCTTCAGATCGTCGAGATACTGCGCCAGCGAACCCAGCCGCGGATGGTCGTAGAGCTGCGCGACGGTGATCTCGGGGAACCGCTCGCGCAACGCGGTCACCAACTGAGCGGCCGAGAGCGAACCGCCGCCGTTGGCGAAGAAATCGGCGTTCTCGTCGGAAACCTGGGCGCCGAGGATGTTGGTCCACAGCTCCGCCACCCACCCCGCCGTCCCGCCGAGCGAGGATGCCCCCGCCATGCCGGGCAGGGGCCACGGCAGGGCATTGCGGTCGACCTTTCCCGAGGTGCGCGTGGGCATCTCGTCCACCAGCGCGAGCCGGGGGACCAGCGCTGCAGGCAACTGCTCGGCCAGCAATTCGCGAGCGGCTTCGAGGTCGAAATCGGGGTTGGTGCTGGCGAGATATCCGACGAGCACCGAGTTGCCGGCCGCCGTCTTGCGGATGGCGGCCGCCGCACCGCCGACGCCCGGAAGTGCTTGCAGCGCATTGTCTATCTCACCGAGCTCGATGCGTCGACCGCCGAGCTTGACCTGATCGTCGGCGCGACCCTGGAACAGCAGACCTTCGAGCTCGAGCTTGACCAGATCGCCGCTGCGATACGCCCGGTCCCACCCGAGGGACGGCATGGGGGCGTACTTCTCGGCGTCCTTGGCCGGGTCGAGATACCGAGCGAGTCCGACACCGCCGATGACCAACTCACCGATTTCGCCGACCTGCACCGGGGTGCCGGAGCCGTCGACCACAGCCAGGTCCCACCCGTCGAGGGGCAATCCGATGCGGACGGGCCCCTTCCCGTCCATGATCGCCGCGCACGCGACGACCGTCGCCTCGGTGGGGCCGTACGTGTTCCAGACCTCACGGCCTTCGACGGCGAGCCGCTCGGCCAGCTCCGGCGGGCAGGCCTCGCCACCGAAGATGAGCAGCCGCACCGCTTCCAGCGCCACCGCGGGCCACAGCGACGCCAGCGTCGGCACCGTCGAGACGACACTGATGTCGCGGGAGACGAGCCACGGACCCAGATCGAAACCGGACCGAACCAACGACCTGGGCGCGGGAACCAGACACGCACCGTGCCGCCACGCGAGCCACATCTCCTCGCACGACGCGTCGAACGCCACCGACAGTCCGGCCAGCACTCGATCGCCCGGACCGAGCGGGTCCTTCTGCAGAAACATGCGGGCCTCGGCGTCGACGAACGCCGCCGCATTGCGATGACTGACCGCAACGCCCTTGGGAGTGCCGGTCGAACCCGAGGTGAAGATGACCCACGCGTCGTCCTCCGGGGTGGGCAGTCCGGCATTGCGTTCGGGGAGGTCGTGCTGAGGAACGTCCTGTTTGGGGGCAGTACCTGCGGCGATGCCGCCCGCAGTGACGATGGCCGTCACCTGTGCTTCGCCGAAGACCAACTCGGCGCGCTCCTCGGGATCGTCCGCATCCACCGGCACGTACGCGGCACCGACCGCAAGGATCGACAAGATCGCGACATAGAGGGAGAAGGAACCCGACGGCATGCGGATGCCGACGCGATCGCCGCGCCTGACGCCGGCATCGGCGAGCCACTTCGCGCCCTCGGCGATGTCGTCCAACAACTCCGAATAGCTGACCGACACGGCACCGTCGTCGATGGCGGGGGCGTCGGGAAAACGATCGGCGGTGTCACGGAGAACGTCGATGAGCGTCCGGGCGGGAGGGGCGAGAGACGAGCGAAGAAACTCCGCCGGTGCAGGCGCGACATCCGCGCTCGAACCCGGCAGATCGTTCTCTTGATGCACAGACAACCGGGCGCCCTTCTCGTTTCTTCTCGACATGACTCTGTGGTGCTGGCGAGCAGCAGCGCCGTTGGTTATCTCACGTTCTGTTTGCCAGCAGGTGAACGAGCGCGCCTTCCCACCGCGGGAATCCTACTGCTGCCCACGGGCGAGTTCCGGCTTGACAAAACCGCAGCGAGTTTGCGAATGTCTTCCCACGGTCACGAGTACCAGCATCAAGCCCCGGCTCGCTGGTCGGCAACCCTCCTCCGCGGTGGGGTGCTCCGGGTGACGACCAGGCTGACGCCGGAAAACCGGCGCGGCAAGCGCGGACTCGTTCACGAACTCCTTTCGGTTGCGGGTCCCTCGAACGTGAGGGCTTGATCTGTCATGACATCTGTACTTTCCCGCCCCTGTGCTCCTTTTGCCCCTGTTTCGGGCACGGATCTACAGGTACCGCTGGTGCAGGGCGGCACCTGCACGTATGCCAATTTCGATTACGCGGCCAGCGCACCGGCTCTGGCGGCGGTGACCGATCGGATCGCGGAACTGCTGCCGTTCTACTCGAGTGTCCATCGCGGTGCCGGCTACGCCTCCCGGGTCTCGACGGCTGCATACGAGAAGGCTCGGGTGACCGTCGCCGATTTTGTTGGTGCGCACAAGGATTCGGTGGTGGTGTTCACGCGGAACACCACCGACTCGCTGAACCTGCTGGCCGCATGCGTGCCGGGCGACACCGTAGTACTCGATATCGAGCACCACGCGAACCTGCTTCCGTGGCGTGACCGAAGAGTGGTGGTTGCTGCGTCGACCCTGGCCGAGACCATCGAGCGTCTCGACGCCGAACTCGCGGCGAAACCTGCTGCGCTGCTGGCGATCACGGGCGCATCGAACGTCACCGGTGAAGTTCTGCCGATTGCGGAACTCGCGGCACTGGCGCACCGGCACGGCGCGCGGATCGCGGTGGACGGTGCTCAGCTGGTTCCGCATCGTCGGGTCGACATCGGCGCACTCGGCGTGGACTACCTCGCGTTCTCGGGACACAAGCTCTACGCCCCGTTCGGCGCGGGAGTGCTTGTGGGCGCACGTGATTGGTTGGATCTCGGTGAGCCACACCTGGCCGGCGGTGGCGCGGTACGCAGCGTGGGCCTCGACCACACCGAGTGGGCTCCGGCACCGCAGCGGCACGAGGCGGGCACACCCAACGTGCTCGGCGTTGCCGCCTTGGCTGCGGCCTGCGAGGCCATTGCCGGATTCGACGATGCCGAGTTGCAGGCGCAAGAGAGGGATCTGTCGTCCCGCTTGCGCGACGGGCTGGCCGCACTGGACGGTGTCGAGCAACTCGAGGTGTGGGCCGATGCACCCGACAGTGTCGGCATCGTCACCTTCACCGTCGCCGGACGCGACCCCGGTGAGGTCGCTGCATACCTCTCCGCCGAACACGGCATCGGTGTGCGCGACGGAAAGTTCTGCGCACACCCACTGCTGAGCAGGCTGGGGCACGCGGCCGGAGCGGTTCGGGCCAGCATCGGACTCGGCAGCTCGTCCGCCGATGTGGACCGACTCGTCGACGCACTCGCCGCCCTGGTCGAGTCGGGACCGAACTGGCACTACGCGGAGGACGCCGGCTGGTGGAACCCCGTACCCGACCCGCGACCCTTCCCCGAGCTGGCCGACGGAGCCGCCGGGGTTGGATCCCCGTGCACCCCTGCAGACAGTTAGCATGGCGTCATGACCGTGAGTGTCGTGTGGACGGGCAACCGCCACTGGTGCAACAGATACGTGGACCTGTGCCGCACTGCGTCCGGTTCGTGTTCGAGTTCGGCTCCGCTCCGACCGAATACCACCGACTGAAGAATCAGGACCACCACTCATGTCGCACAACTTCACCCGCCTCGCCGTCGAGTTCACTGCAGGTTGGACCGAACTGACCGCCGCTCCCGAGACGGACGTAGTCCGAATCCAGGCCTCGGACTTGCGAGAATCCCAGCAACACCGGGCCCGGGTACGGGTCGAGGCAGTCGACCGCGGTGAATCCGCCGACAGCACGGCAGTGTTTCTCGACCTCGAGATCCACATCGCGGTCGATGCCCGGACGGCCCGTCGGGAATTCGCCGCACTGGACGCACCGACCAGCCCGTCCTCGATCCGCTACGTCGGAACACCGGCGGGATTGGCCAGTCTGATCTCCGACGTCACCGCGGCCGATGTGGCCGACGGTGTGACGTTGACAGTGCTCGGCGATGTGGCTCGCCAGTCGGTTCTGATCAACAACGCAGTATTGCCGCTGCTGGAATCCCGCGGCACCCGACTTGACATCGACGTCGTCGACGCGGTCCTCGGCGCTCCGATTGCCCCGACGCTCGCATCCTGATCAGACGGTCAGGTGACGTCGATCGCCAGACCTGCCGTGATGCGCACCAACTCGGTGAACGTGGACCGGAAGATCGTGTTGGTGTGACCGGCGGCCGCCCACACCTCGGCGTACCCGGCCAGATCCTGGTCGACGAACGTGTCCAGGTTGGTGGGGTGGCCGACCGGGGCGATCCCCCCGATCGGCTGCCCGGTGGCATGCTTGGCCGTGTCGAGAGGTGCGCGCGTCAACGTGCCGCCGAGACGCTCACCGGTGTGTTCGAGATGAACGTTGTGGGCACCGGAAACCAGTAGCAACACCGGCTCGTCGCCCAGCAGAAACACCATCGACTTCACGATCGCGCCCACCTCGACGCCCAGTGCCGCAGCAGCATCGGCGGCCGTGTGGGTGCCCTCCGGACTGTTCACCACCACCCCGTGATGACCACGTGAAATCAGAGTGTCGGCCACATGGGCTGCATTCGGATGAAGTAGCCGGGACATGAACCAACCCTATTGCCCCAGCCTTCTTTACGCAGATGTGTCGAGATCACCGAACAGTCTCAATCGCGCCATGCCGCCGTCGGGGAAGATGTCCATGCGCACCTCAGAGACCGGAGTGTCGTGGTCGAGCACGAAACGATGCCGGGTGTCCGGCTGCAGCGTCGTGCGCGGCAACAGTTCGATCCATTCGCCGTCGCCGAGGCGGCCCCGCAGCGATGCCGCACCCGGCGCGTTTCCGAGGAAGCAGGTGGTGTCGAGTTCGGCGAGAGAGATGTGCCCGGTACCGGCGAGCTGCACCTGAACCCAGTCGTTCGCGTCGTTGCGTCGACGCGAGGTCTCCCAGCCCTCACCCATCGACCGCGGGGGACCGGGGAAGAGCAGGTTGTTGGGTGAGCTGTAGAACATGTTGGAGCACGCCGAGACGTACGCGCCGTTCTCGAGGGCAGCCAGGTCGACCGGCCCGGCAGCGAGGAACTTGGGGTCGGGCTTGCCGCGGCCCAGCACCCGCAACCGCGCCACTCCGCCGTCGGGATAGATCGACAGTTTCACGTGCGTCCACCGCGCATCGGAGGCAACGGCGAACCTGTTCTCGCTGTCGCCGTTGACCGGGCTGCGCGGGACGATGGTGGTCCATTCGGTCTGGGCGTGCAGCTCCTCCGGTGACGGAAATCCGTCGACCTCGGCGGCCTCGATCGAAATCTCCGGCGGATAGTTTCCGGTGAACCATGCGGTGTCGACGACGACCGCCGAGACGACCCCGGGCGCTCCGAGACGCACGATCGCCTCGTCGTAGCCGGCCTCGCGTCGGCGTCGCGTCTCCCACCCGTCGTAGATCTGACCCTTGTGCCCGAACGTCGCCGTCGAATAGTCGGCTTTGCCCGGCCTGACCAGATTTTCCTTCTCCGCGAACGTCTCGTCGTTCGCCCACACGACTGCGCCTCCGAGTGTGCGGACGGCGAGATCGGGCAGTGGCAACGGGAAGGTGGAGGTCATGGGATCACACTTTACTGGTCTCGCGTGAGCTCACCGGGTTGTGTGCAGACCGACGCCGCAGGGACGCCGCAACCATCAGCAGCGCGCCGATCACGACGTAGAGCGTCAGGCCCAGTGCAGGCTGCCCCAGTCCCGTGCCCGAGAAGTACACGATGCTGCGCACGCCCTCGGTGCCGATGCCCGGGGTGATCCACCGACCGATCGACGCGTAGAGCGACGGTAGGACATCGGCCCCGAAAGCGCCTCCTGCGCTCGGGTTTCCGAGGATCACGAAGAGGACGATCGCGGCGGGAACCGCGGCGACGCCGATCAGTGCGCGCAGGCCCATGGTGAACAATCCGGTGGCGAAGACCACCGCGGTACCCAGCAGGGTGAGCGGAAACCAGTGGCCGGCAAAGGTTTCCAGGACATGAGTGGTGAGGAAGGCTCCGAGCGCACCCGATGCGGCCGAGTACACCGCGAGAATGCCGACGTGGACGCCGGTTTCGCGGCGCGAGGTCGGTGCGCCGATGAGCAAACCGAAGGCGGCGGCCAGCAGGTATCCGCCGACGACCCAGCCGACCGAGAGGTAGAAGCCGGACAGCCCTCGGTTGTCGTGCACGCCGACCGGAATCTCGTCTCGGACCACGAACTGGCGACCCTGCGCGGCGTCGACCTCGGTGAAGATCGATTCCAGCGCGGTGGCCACGGAACTGCCCGCCGCGCTCGCGGTGATGAGGGTGTCCGTTCCGTCGGCACCGACGACGTAGGCCCCGAGAATGTCTCGATCGCGGAGCAGTGAACGGACCTCCGCGGTATCGGCCGCGGTGCGCGCCTCGAGCGGAGTGCCGTCGATGGCGTCGAGGCGGTCGGCGGTCTGTCGGTCCAGTCCTTCGGGTAGGCCGGCCTCGGTGACCACCGCGATCGGGATCGCGTGCGGAGTCGGCTGATGGAACGCCGAGACGTAGCTGAGGATGAAGCCGAGCTGAAGGACCAGCACCGCGGCGGCGAGCAGTGACATCTTGCGCATGGGTGACTCCTGAATCTTGTCGATACCCGAGGTATTCAATACTCTAGGTATCGTGAATGCCGACGAGCAAGAAAAGTGGGGGTCGACACAGGACCGGCGACGACCCCAACGCACCGACGTACGGGACCGGCTGCTCGCCGCGGCAGCCGACGAATTCACCGAACGTGGCTATGCCGCAGCCAAACTCACCGACATCGCAGACCGGGCCGGCTTCACCAAGGGAGCCGTCTACTCCAACTTCGAGTCCAAGCAAGCGCTCTTCGCCGAACTGCTCGCCCGGCGCTCCCTCGACCTCGCCGCCCGCGTGCTGGCCCATATTTCCGATCTGGACCCCGGCGCGGCAGCCGGAGCCGGCGGTGGAGAGATCGCGTCCTGGGTGGTCGCCGAACCTCGATGGCCGCTGTTGACCGTCGAGTTCGGCATCCTCGCCGGACGCGACCCGGCCGTCGCCGAGCGCTACCGCACCGACCGTCGAGCATTGCGGCTCGAGCTCGAACGCCTCATCGCCGAGCGAGCAGACGACTGGGGCGTCGGCGAGAACTTCGATGCCCGACGCCTCGCGACGTCACTGGCGGCATTGATCTCCGGATTGGCCGTCGAACATTCGGTGGACCCGGAGGAAATCGACGAGGGAGTCATCGCCGACGCGGTGTCGGAATTGTTCGCGGGAGCGATAGCTAGGGCACATCTCGATTGAGGGACACCGCACCGGGTAACCGGGGCAGATGAATGCTCAGAATCCGGATCCCGACGTCACCGCAGGACTCGAAGCGGGAGGCAGCGTCACGCCTGGAGACACCCCGCCCGCCGAAACGGGAATCGGCGGCCCCAACCACGAACCGCCGCAGCGCAGCCGCGTGATGCCGATCGTCATCATCTGCGTGGTGGTGTTGCTGGCGATCCTGATCGCGGGTGGCCTGATCGGTCGCGTCGTCGGTCTGTTCGGCTGACCCCGATTCGGTTGCCGACGGTCAGTACTGCGGCCAGCCGCCCTCTGGCCCCAGCATGCGATCCAGTCGGATGTGGTTGATCTTCGACATCTCGTCGCGCATGATCTTGCGCTCGGTCTGGTCGTCGTTGTCGAGACGATGTCCCAGATCCACCAGGATGTCGCGCGGCTCGAAGCCCTCGGGCTCGAACAACCGACTCGACACGTACGGGTAGCCGAACCGATCGTCGTACGCCCTGGCCGCAGTTCCCAATGCCCCGCGGGTGTCGGAATCCATGGCCGCGCACACCTTGCTCGGCTCCGGCAGTGTCGCGGCGAGCGAATCCACATCGCCGTCCGAGAGTTCGGCGAGTTCGGCGTCGCCTGCCGTGAACAGGTCTGTTCGAGAGCGATACCTGCGGCTGTCCGCCACCCTGGACGCCCACGCCACCGAGCAACAGCACGCGTACAGCGCATGCACCGCCTTGCGGCGCGGCAGATCGTTGAACGTCTCCAGGCCGAGTCCCTGATGCATCAGCATGAGTCGATGATGGGCTCGAATCGGCGTATGTACCAGAGCTGAGCAGGGACTTAGCGCAGACGTTACGCGCCGTAACATGCGGTGCGGGAATGTGCGACGCTGCCGCTAGGCTCGCAGGCATGACGGAACGAACCTGGAAAGCCTTCTCCGTGGAGATCGCGGACCACATCGCGCAAGTGACACTTCTCGGGCCAGGCAAGGCAACGCAATGGGCCCCGACTTCTGGAGCGAGAGCACCGAGCTGTTCGCGCAGCTCGACGCCGATCCCGAGGTTCGGGCAGTGGTGCTCGCCGGCTCCGGCAAGAACTTCACCTACGGACTGGATCTGGCCGCGATGGCCGGAACATTCGGTCCTCTCATGGCAGACCAGGCGCTTGCCGGTCCTCGGACGTCCTTCCACGACACCATCAAGACGATGCAAAAGGCGATCAACGCCGTCGCGGACTGCCGCAAGCCCGTCGTCGCAGCGATCCAAGGCTGGTGCATCGGCGGTGGCGTCGACCTCATCACCGCCGCCGACGTGCGATACGCCAGCGCCGATGCGAAGTTCAGCGTGCGCGAGGTGCGGGTCGCGATCGTCGCCGACATGGGTTCTCTGGCCCGTCTCCCCGCGATCATCGGTGACGGCCACCTGCGTGAGCTCGCGTTGACCGGCAAGGACATCGACGCCGCGCGCGCCGAGAAGATCGGTCTGGTCAACGACGTGTTCGAGGACCACGACGCCGCCCTCGCCGCCGCTCGCGAATGCGCCGCCGCCATCGCTGCCAACCCGCCTCTGGTGGTGCAGGGCATCAAGACGGTCCTGGATCATTCTCGCTCCTCGAGCGTCGACGATTCGCTTCGCTACGTCGCGGCCTGGAACGCCGCCTTCCTCGCCTCGCACGACCTCACCGAGGCGATCACCTCGGTGTTCGAGAAGCGACCGGCGCAGTTCACCGGTAACTGACGTGGTCGAGTTCGCCGAGGAACTGGGCACACAGCTGGTTCGGCTGCAACGCCTGCGTGAGCGCAACATCGCTGCGATCTCGTCCTCGGGAGGTGTGGACGGCGCAGCGTACGTATGCTTGTTCAGGCTCCTGCGCGACGGACCGATGCGGTCCAGTGAACTCGCCGCGATGGTGAATTCCGATCCGTCGACGGTGAGCAGGCAGGTGGCTCAGCTGGTCGAACGGGGGCACGTCGAGCGGCTGCCCGACGAACGTGACGGTCGAGCATTCGTGCTCGCAGTGACGGAGTCGGGTCGGGAAGCGGCGGCGGCGATCCAGCATCGACGAACCGACAATCTCGGACGGGTCATCGAGGGGTGGACACGGGAGGACAGAGAATCGCTGGTCGCGTTGCTCGATCGCTTCTTGACCGATTACGAAACGATCAGGCCGGACCTGCCCGAGCGGCGCGCCGGTAACGTCTGATGCGCAAATGAACGATCGCGCTACCTGACACGCTCGTCGACCGGCCGCCGCACAGGTCCGCATGCTCGCCCGAACAGTCAGAACGGACGGAGGGGAACGCGGTGCCATTCGATCGCGATCGACCGCCGCACAGACGGGTGAACGGGCCTCGACCAGGCTCGGTGCGGCTCGAACGATTCGTCGCCTTGGGAATCGCCGCCCTGGTTCCGTCGTTCGGTCTGATCGGGGTCATTGCGATGTTCTCCGCCGACGGACCCGAAGGCAATGCGGCCAAAATCGCCTGCACACTGGTGCTGATCTCGACCGTTCCGGTGGGGGCGTGGTGGTTTCTTCGCTCGGCGGACGTGTCGCACATGCCCGGATGGTTCGTGGTGTACGCCGACGTGGGCGTCGCGGCGATGCTGCTCACCTTCGCAGGCCGAGACCTCGCACTGAATGTGGCGGCACTGTTCGCGGTGATCGGCATCTACATCGTCTACTTCTCCCGGCGCCGAGTACTCGAATTCCACATGCTGTTCGTCAACGCAGTGGTCGTGGCGCTGGCAGCACTGGCATTCGCCGAGGACACACACGACCTGGCTTCGACCGTCGCCAGAACTCTTGCCACGCTGTTGGTGGTCAACTCGGTGCTCGCGTTCCGGGCAGTGATCCAGCGTCAGCTCGATCTCGCCAACACGGACTCGCTGACCGGACTGCTCAACAGACGCGGCCTGGAATTGCGGCTGCAACGCATGATGAACTCGCTGGACGAGGAACGCTCGGTCGCGCTCATGGTGGTCGATCTCGATCAGTTCAAACGAGTCAACGACACCTACGGCCATGCAGCGGGTGACCGAGTTCTGCGCCGTACGGCCCGCAGGCTCAACGCGGTCACGGGCGGACGGCCGTGTGTGGCACGTACCGGCGGTGAGGAGTTCACGATCGCGCTACCGGTCGACGATGCCGCCGCGCACAGGATCGCCCACGAGATTCTCGAGTCCATTCACGACCCAGCCGACGACGTACCGGTGACGGTCAGTGTCGGTGTGGCCCTGCTGGACGGCGGCCGATGGTTCGCCGCCGCCGAGTCCGGTGACGGTGCCGACCTGGTCCACAACGTGCTGCTCGACGCCGACACGGCCATGTACGAGTCCAAGCACGCGGGCGGAAACAGAGCAACGGTGTACGCCGGCGAATGACTCGCGGGCGTACACCGTTCGACGTTCGGGGAAGAACGTGTGCCGTGCGTCAGCGCAAAGCGCTCTTGGGGTCGTTCCACAACTGATCGGTGAAGTCCTCCAACGCCACGAGCACGATGGTGTCCTCGGTGCGGCGCAGGATCGACTTGCTGGCGCGCACCTGCACGATATCGCCGGTCTTGTCGGTCATCCGCCACAGAGAATCCGCGCGGGTGGCCACCGTCGTGAGGAACATGTCCGCGACGTTGACGCCCTCCGGTGCCCGGTCGGGGAAGATGTCGTGCAGGTGGAAGTCCTCCCGCTCGCTGCGGTCGAGACCGAACAGATCGTCGAAGGCCTCGTTCGCGAACACGATGGCACCGGTGGGATCGACCGCGAGGATCGGCACCGGGATCCGGTCGAGGACGACCGTCACCGGCAGATCGGGAAACTGCGTCGGATCCGAGATCGGTCGCGAATCGAGATTGCGCCGATCACCGTTGGAAGTGCTGTCGGTCATACGTCTCCCCAAACTATGTTTCGTCGGCGCACGGCCGAGACGAGGTGTGGTGCCGAAACGATCAGTGACCCGGATTGTCCGTCAAGCGCTTGAACGACGCAGCGATTTCGGCCTCGGCCTCGGCGCGGCCAACCCAGTCTGCCCCGGTGACGTGCTTGTTGGGTTCGAGATCCTTGTAATGGACGAAGAAATGCTTGATCGCGTCGAGCTCGAACGTCGAGACGTCGCTCAGATCCTGGATGTGATCCCAACGGGTGTCGCCTGCCGGGACGCACAGAACCTTGTCGTCGCCGCCTGCCTCGTCGACCATCTTGAACATCGCCACGGGGCGGGCCTCGACGATGACACCGGGGAAGACCGACTCCGGCAGCAGCACCAGTGCGTCGAGGGGATCGCCGTCCTCGCCGAGCGTGTTCTCGATGAAGCCGTAATCGGCTGGATACGCCATCGCGGTGTAGAGGTAGCGGTCGAGGCGAACACGTCCGGTGACGTGGTCTACCTCGTACTTGTTGCGCTGCCCCTTGGGGATCTCGATGGTGACGTCGAACGGCACGTGCAGTCCTCACTGTCTTCGTCGAGCCGAAACGGCCCGAGTCGTTGCGAATGTGTCGATGGTGGCGGCGCAAGGCTACCGGACCCGAGGATACTGTTGACTGAACGATCGTGGGTACGACCACGGCAGATACGGAGGAACAGTGGCGGGGCTGACACGGCGGTTTCTCGGCCCCACAGCGGGTCGACGGCGCAGGAAGAAGCGCATGATCCTGACGCTGTGTGCCGTGTTCGTGGTGATCCTCGCCGTGACGACCGCAGCGCTGGTGCTGCCGTCGGTGTCCGACGGTGCCGAGACCGCGATCGAGCCGCCACCCGACACGGTGCTGCCCGACCCGGCGATCACCCCGTTCCCGGAATCGGCACCGATGCCGAACGCGGCAGGTCTGGCAGCTGCACTCGCCCAGGTGGTCGACGATCCCGCCCTCGGCACGTTCACCGGAACCGTCGCCGACGCGCAGACCGGCCAGGTGCTCTGGTCCCAGAACCCCGACACTCCGATGACGCCTGCCTCGACCACGAAGGTGCTCACCGCGGCGGCTGCGATGCTCGCGCTCCCGGCGGATCACCGCGTCACCACCCGCGTGGTCCAGGGAAGCGGCGAGGGCAACATCGTGCTGATCGCGGGCGGCGACCCGACACTCACCGCGCTGCCGGTCGGAACCGACGGGTTCTATCCCGGCGCGGCGCGCATCGACGACCTGGTCGAGCAGATTCGGCGCAGCGGAACGGTGGTGCGCAGCATCGCCGTCGACACCTCGATCTATTCCGGTGACACGATGGCGCAGGGCTGGTTTCCCGCCGACATCGCAGCTGGTTCGATCACGCCGATCGAACCGATCATGCTCGACGGCGGAAGATCGGACCCACTCGTCGACGAATCGCCGCGCAGCACCACCCCGGCACTGGACGCGGGCCGGGCGCTGGCCGCGGGGCTGGGCGTCGACCCGGCCGTGGTGACCACCGGCAAGGCGACCGACGGGGCCGATCAGATTGCATCCGTCGAATCCGCTCCGCTGCGAAACCGCTTGCAGCAAATGATCTATCGGTCCGACAACGTCCTCGCCGAGGCCGTCGGACGCGAACTCTCGCTGGAGATGAACACGGCCGCAAGCTTTTCCGGTGCAGTGGCAGCGATCGGACAGACCCTCTATTCCGCAGGCTTCGACATGGCCGGACTCCTGCTCGAGGACGCCAGCGGGCTGTCGGTCGACGGCAAGATTCCGGCCAGGCTGCTCGATCAGGTGTTGACCTCGGCCGCCGGAACCGAGCAGCCGGCGCTGCGTCCGATGCTCGACTACCTTCCCGTCGCCGGTGCCACCGGAACCCTGACGGATCGGTACGCCTCGGGGAATCGGACCGGAGCGGGCTGGGTTCGCGCCAAGACCGGGACCCTTTCTGCCGCAAGCGCTTTGGCGGGATATGTCGTCGACGTCGACGGCCGGATCCTGACCTTCGCTCTGATGTCCAACGACCGGCCACCCGACGTCAGTCGCCCCGCCCTCGATGCCGTCGCATCGACCCTGAGATTGTGTGGTTGCCAGTGAACACGGACGCAGCAGCGAAGACCGACGACAGCGAAGCCACCTCCGGTTTCGCCGGTGCCGTCGACTGGTCCGTGGCAGCCAAGGCCGGAGCCAAGCTGGCCCGCCCGGGTCCGGCCACCTCGCGCTACACCGCCGCTGCAGCCGTGGAAGAGCTTGCCGCCGCATCCATTCGGGCCGAGGGGCCGGTGCGCGAGACCACCGGCCTGGCCGACGGACTCCCCGTGCCCGACGCCCAGGTGGTCGACCGTGCCGGCTGGATCGCCGCGGCCGCGGCGTCGATGAAGCACCTGACCGGAGACGACGACGGTACGCCGCCGTCCGGGCTGCTCGGCGGAAAGCCGGCCGGACTGCAGGCCGGAGCGATGCTGGCCTTCCTGTCCAGCGCCATTCTCGGACAGTACGACCCGTTCACCGGCGAGAACGGAACCCTGCTCCTCGTCGCGCCCAACGTGATTGCCGTCGAGCGTGCACTTCGTGTGTCGCCCAGCGACTTCCGCCTGTGGGTGTGCCTGCACGAGGTGACCCATCGAGTGCAGTTCTCCTCCGCTCCGTGGCTCGGCGGCTACATGCGCGAGAACGTGGGGGTCCTCTCCGACGGCACCGACGAGCCGCTCTCCGATGTCGCCAACCGGCTCACCGGCGCGCTGAAGGCCCGAAAGAATCCGAGCGGGTCGTCCAAGTCCGAGGACGCAGGCATCGTCGGACTGCTGCGCGCCACCCAGCCGCAGCCTCAACGCGACGCCATCGACCGACTCCTGGTGCTCGGCACACTGCTCGAGGGCCACGCCGACCACGTGATGGACGCCGTCGGACCGGCCGTCGTGCCGACCGTGACGCAGATTCGCGGTGCGTTCGATCAGCGCAGGCAACGCAAGGTGAATCCACTTCAACGCGTCATCCGGGCACTGCTCGGCATGGACGCGAAGATGGCGCAGTACGTGCGCGGCAAGGCATTCGTCGATCACGTCGTCGCCACGGTGGGGATGGAACGCTTCAACACCGTGTGGACCGGGCCCGACACCCTGCCGTTGCTGTCGGAGATCGAGGACCCCGACGCCTGGATCGCCCGAGTTCTGGGCTAGTGCTCCTGCCTGAGGGAGTGGAGCCTGCGGAACGACCACGAATGCCTGAAGGGCCTGCTCTGCTGGAGATCAGGCACGCGGTTCGGGGTTGGTTGTCGGTGCATCCTGGGCCGGTGGTCGTCGCATTGTCCGGTGGAGCGGATTCGTTGGCCCTGACCGCAGCGACCGTGGCCGAGGCTCCGAACGTGCGGGCGTTGATCGTCGATCACGGTCTGCAGGCCGGCTCTGCCGAGGTGGCCTCGATCGCGGCGGCGCGTGCCCTCGAGTTCGGCGTCGATGACGCACGTGTTCTGACGGTGCAGGTGACCGGTTCGGGAGGGATGGAAGCGGCCGCCCGCAGAGCCAGGTACGACGCGTTGAACCGGGCCCGCGGCGACGCGTCGGTGCTGGTGGCGCACACCCTCGACGACCAGGCCGAGACGGTGCTGCTCGGGTTGGGGCGCGGATCGGGACCGCGGTCGATCGCGGGCATGGCGGCATTCGATGCGCCCTGGGGTCGGCCGCTGCTCGGGGTTCGACGCAGCGTGACCCGAGCTGCCTGCGTCGAGTTGGGGGTCGAGCCGTTCGAGGATCCGCACAACACCGACACCGATTTCACTCGGGTGCGGTTGCGTCACGAGGTGCTGCCCTTGCTCGAGGACGTGCTCGGCGGTGGTGTCGCCGCGGCGCTCGCGCGGACGGCCGAGCAGTTGCGCGAGGACGGCCGGGTGCTCGACGCGATGGCCGAATCGGTCGTGGACACCGATTCACCGGACCTCGCGGTCGCGGCGCTCGACCCGCTCGATCCCGCAGTTCGCCGGCGAGTGCTGCGCCGATGGTTGCTCGGCAGGGGTGTGACGTCCCTGACCGACCGGCAGATCCGGGCCGTCGATGCCCTCGTCGGACGGTGGACCGGCCAGGGCGGGGTTGCGCTGCCAGGCGGAACGCCCGACGCCAGGTTGGTGTGCTCGCGTCGACATGGCAGGCTGAGCGTCGGCCTGGAGAACGAATGAAGGGAAACCCCGTGTACGAGGGCGACATCGAATCGGTTCTCATTTCCGAGGAACAGATCAAAGCACGCACTGCGGAACTCGCAGAAGAGATCGCCCAGCGGTATCCCGAAGGCTCGCCGGAAGGTGACCTGCTCCTGGTCGGCGTCCTCAAGGGCGCGATCATGTTCATGACCGACTTCGCGCGCGCATTGCCCATCCCGGCGCAGCTCGAGTTCATGGCGGTCAGCTCCTACGGTTCGTCCACCTCGTCGTCGGGCGTCGTCCGGATTCTCAAGGACCTCGACCGCGACATCACCGGACGCCACGTGCTGATCGTCGAGGACATCATCGACTCCGGACTGACCCTGAGCTGGCTCAAGCGCAACCTCGCGACGCGCTCGCCTGCCTCGTTGTCGGTGGTGACGTTGTTGCGCAAGCCCGACGCCATCAAGGTCGACGTGGAGGTCGCGAACGTGGGCTTCGACATCCCCAACGAATTCGTCGTCGGCTACGGCCTCGACTACAACGAGCGCTACCGGGATCTGCCGTACATCGGCTTGCTCGATCCCAAGGTCTACAGCTGAGTCCGTTCCTTCGGTCCGCCCCGTTCGCGTGAATGGACCATTGCCGCGCCGAGACGTATGCAATGGTCCATCGATGCGGATAGGGTGCCCAAGAGGTGGGGAACTGCCGGGGGAGTGCAGTCGTTGGAGGGGTAGAAGCGTCGACGCAAACAGGTGCGTGGACGCACAGCGCCAGGTATGAGCGAGTCAGATGTCCGAGTCTCGCGCTAGCCTGGAGTATCCGGCGGGCAGGGAGCAGCCAGCGCGCGGGAGCGGACTGAAAGGACACGGCCGACTCGGCTGAAGCTGTATGAATCGGAAGACAGTAATACGAAATCTTGCCATCGTTTTCGGCATTCTGTTGGTGATCTATGCCTTCAGTTACTTCGGTAACGACACGCGGGACTGGAAGACGGTCGACACCTCGGTGGCGATCGCCCAGCTCGACGACCGCAACGTCGAGTCCGCGCAGATCGACGACCGCGAACAACAGATTCGGCTGACGCTCAAAGAGGCCAACGAGGCCTCGGGCAACGAAACTCAGATCATTGCGAAGTACCCGGACTCGGCGTCCGAGCAGATCTTCGACAAGGTGGACTCGCAGGGTCTGACGAGCTACAACACCACCGTCACCCAGGAGAGCTGGTTCAGCTCGTTCCTGCTGCTGATCCTGCCGATGGTGCTGATCCTCGGCGTGATCATCTTCGTGATGAGCCGCATGCAGGGTGGCGGACGCGGTGGCGTCATGGGCTTCGGTAAGTCCAAGGCCAAGCAGCTGACGAAGGACATGCCCAAGACCACCTTCGCCGATGTCGCAGGCGCAGACGAGGCAGTCGAAGAGCTCTACGAGATCAAGGACTTCCTGCAGAACCCGGCGCGCTACCAGGCGCTCGGTGCCAAGATTCCGCGCGGCGTGCTGCTGTACGGCCCTCCCGGAACCGGCAAGACGCTGCTCGCGCGCGCCGTCGCAGGCGAGGCAGGCGTGCCGTTCTTCACCATCTCCGGCTCGGACTTCGTCGAGATGTTCGTCGGTGTCGGCGCGTCCCGAGTGCGCGACCTGTTCGAGCAGGCCAAGCAGAACAGCCCCTGCATCATCTTCGTCGACGAGATCGACGCCGTCGGTCGCCAGCGCGGCGCAGGCATGGGCGGCGGTCACGACGAGCGCGAACAGACGCTCAACCAGCTCCTCGTCGAGATGGACGGCTTCGGGGAACGCACCGGCGTGATCCTCATCGCCGCGACCAATCGCCCCGACATCCTCGACCCCGCGCTGTTGCGTCCCGGCCGCTTCGATCGGCAGATCCCGGTCGGTGCCCCCGACCTGGCAGGCCGTCGGGCGATCCTCAAGGTGCACTCGGCAGGCAAGCCCGTCGCCCAGGACGCCGACCTCGAAGGTCTCGCCAAGCGAACCGTCGGAATGTCCGGTGCCGACCTGGCCAACGTCATCAACGAGGCCGCACTGCTCACCGCTCGCGAGAACGGCACCGTCATCACCGAGGCGTCCCTCGAGGAGTCGGTGGACCGTGTCGTCGGTGGCCCGCGCCGCAAGAGCCGCATCATCAGTGAGCACGAGCGCAAGATCACCGCGTACCACGAGGGTGGCCACACTCTCGCGGCATGGGCGATGCCCGACATCGAGCCCGTCTACAAGGTCACCATCCTCGCTCGCGGTCGCACCGGCGGCCACGCGATGACCGTGCCCGAGGACGACAAGGGCCTGATGACGCGGTCGGAGATGATCGCTCGCCTCGTGATGGCCATGGGTGGACGCGCGGCCGAGGAACTCGTCTTCCACGAGCCGACCACCGGTGCGTCCTCCGACATCGACCAGGCCACCAAGATCGCTCGCGCGATGGTCACCGAGTACGGCATGAGCAGCAAGCTCGGCGCGGTTCGGTACGGGCAGGAACAGGGCGACCCGTTCCTCGGCCGTTCGATGGGCCAGCAGTCCGACTTCTCGCACGAGGTCGCCCGTGAGATCGACGAGGAGGTGCGCAAGCTCATCGAGGCTGCGCACACCGAGGCGTGGGCCATCCTCAACGAGTACCGCGACCTGCTCGACACCCTTGCCTCCGAGCTGCTCGAACGCGAGACGCTCACCCGCAAGGACCTCGAGAAGATCTTCCACAGCGTCACCAAGCGGCCGCGCATCACCCTGTTCAACGACTTCGGTGATCGCAAGCCCTCGGACAAGCCGCCGGTCAAGACGCCCCGCGAACTCGCCGCCGAGCGCGGCGAGCCGTGGCCTCCGGTGCCGCCGGCCCCGAAGCAGCTTCCGCCGCAACAGTTTCCGCAGCCCAGCTACGCCGGTTCGCCGCAGCTGAGCAAGGGTGGCTACCCGAACGGGAGCAACGGATACAACGGTGCCCCCACCAACGGCGCGCCCACCAACGGCGCGCCCACCAATGGCGCTCCGTCGAACGGTGGCCCGGTCAACGGATCGCCGGGCACCGGGGACGTCAATGCGCCGAACAACGGTGACGGTCGACGCAGCGCCCCCACCACCGGCGGTTTCAACGGCGGTGGCTACAACGGCGGGCCGAACGGAGGTTACGGCGGCCCGGCCATCGGAGGTGCTCCCAACGGGGGCGGGTACTCCGAGGGCTACCGCAGGCAGGAACCTCGCCCGAGCGGCCCCGGCCAGGGCTCGCGTCCCGATTACGGTGCCCCGGCAGGATGGTCGGCTCCGGGATGGCCTCCGCGTGACCAGTCCTCGGTTCCCCGTTACCAGGGACCGACCACGCCGCCGGCTGCGAATCAACCGAATCGCGAGCAGCCGGAATCGGATCGACCGGATCAGAGCCGGTACGAGCCTCCGCAGGGACAGCCGCCGACGTACCGACAGCACCCCACCTATCAGCAGCCGCAGGCATATCAGCCGCCGACCTCTGCGCCGTCGAACCAACCGCCGTCGAACCAACCGCCGGAATATCAGTCGCCGCAGTATCAGCCGGATCCGTTCCGGCCGGACGCTCGGGACCAGGGTCGTACCTCTCGGCACGAGCCGCCGTACGGCCAGAACCGGGACGATGCTGCACCGGCCGAGGCGCCGCCTCCCACCTGGGAGGTTCCGACTCCATCGCAGAGCTACCCGCTGCCCGGAGACGATCGTCCCTCGAACAGCGCGCCCGAGGACTCGCGTCGAGACGAGCGAGCCGAGGACGACGGTGACGAAGGTCCACGCACGCAACGCTGGGAAGGACCGGGCGGCTCGTACCGCTAGGTCGGTCATTAGGCTGACTGGGTCGACCGTTTCGGTCGGCCCAGTCCGTCGTTCGAACCGTGCTGTAGGTCGGCGCAGCTGCTCTGCGAAGAACAGGTGCAGTTCGGCCCAGCTGTCACATTCGCGGAGCCCAACCGGAGGTACGTTCTCGTGTCAGTCAACCGGACCGACGAGTCGTCGAACGACTCGGCAGAAGTCCCAGCAGCGCAGCAACGGGCAGTGGAACAGACAGTGGCCTACGCCACCGGTGCGGTCTTCGACCAGCCTCGCGCCGAGGCCGCCGTACGTGAGCTGTTGATCGCCGTCGGCGAGGATCCCGACCGTCCAGGTCTGCTCGACACCCCGGCCCGCGTCGCGCGCTCCTACCGCGAAATCTTCGCCGGGCTCTACACCGACCCGGACACGGCGCTGAACACGACGTTCGACGAGGGACACCAGGAACTGGTCCTCGTCCGCGACATCCCCATGTTCTCCACGTGCGAGCATCACCTGGTCTCGTTTCACGGCGTCGCACACGTCGGCTACATCCCGGGCAAGAGCGGCAAGGTCACCGGCCTTTCGAAGCTCGCGCGCGTGGTGGACATGTACGCCAAGCGTCCGCAGGTGCAGGAGCGTCTGACCAGCCAGATCGCCGACGCGTTGATGCGCAAGCTCGACCCGCGCGGTGCAATCGTCGTGATCGAGGCCGAGCACCTGTGCATGGCCATGCGCGGGATTCGCAAGCCCGGTGCCAGCACCACCACTTCGGCGGTGCGGGGTCTGCTGCAGTCCAGCGCGGCATCGCGTTCGGAAGCTCTGGACCTGATTCTGCGGAAATGACGCGGCCGGTCGATTCCCGATGAGCCCGGCGCGGAGTATCCCCCCGGCACCCGTCGTCATGGGTGTCCTGAACGTCACTGCCGATTCGTTCTCCGACGGCGGTCGATACCTCGATGTCGAGGCCGCCGTCGAACACGGCCTGGCGATGCATCGTCGCGGAGTCGACATCGTCGATGTCGGTGGTGAGTCGACGCGTCCCGGCGCAGACCGGATCGATCCGACCCTCGAAGCGCAGCGCGTCGTGCCGGTCATCGCCGCGCTGGCCGCAGCAGGGGTGGCCACCAGCGTCGACACGATGCGCGCCTCGGTCGCCGAGGCCGCGATCGACGCCGGGGTCTCGATCGTCAACGACGTCTCGGGCGGTCGGGCGGATCCGAACATGGCCGGGGTGGTTGCGGCCGGCGGATTGCCGTGGATCCTGATGCATTGGCGAGCCGCCGGATCCGAATACCGGCACGCAGGTCCGGCCGATCGATACGACGACGTGGTCGCCGACGTTCGCAGCGAGCTGCTCGAACAGGTCGATCACGCAGTGGCGGCGGGAGTGGACCCGGCGATGCTCGTGCTCGACCCCGGCCTCGGATTCGCCAAGAACGCCGATCACAACTGGCAACTGCTGCGTGGCCTTCCCGACCTGGTGTCGGCCGGATTCCCCGTTCTCGTCGGTGCTTCCCGTAAGCGCTTCCTCGGGTCGCTGTTGGCGGACGCCGACGGTTCTCCGCGGCCACCGGACGGACGTGAGGTCGCCACGGCGGTGGTGTCGGCCCTCGCCGTCGCCGGGGGAGCGTGGGGTGTGCGTGTGCACGACGCCCGCGCATCACTCGACGCGGTTGCCGTCGTACGGGCATGGCAGGGTGATCGAGCATGAGCGAGATCAGCAGCCACGTCGGCGCAGGGACGCGTCGCGGCGACCGCCTCGAGCTGCGTGGCCTGACGGTGCGCGGCAATCACGGGGTTTTCGACTTCGAGAAGCGAGACGGGCAGGACTTCGTCGTCGACATCACCGTGTGGATGGACCTGCGTCCCGCGGCCGAGACCGACGACCTGACCCGAACGCTGCACTACGGAGAACTGGCCGAGCACGCTGCCGCCGTCGTCGCGGGACCGTCCAGGGATCTGATCGAGACGGTCTCGGCCGAGATCGCCGAGGTCGTGTTGGCGTACGACTCGCGCGTCGAGGCGGTGGAAGTGGTGCTGCACAAGCCGTCGGCCCCCATTCCGCTGACGTTCGGGGACGTTGCCGTGGTGGCGTACCGGGAGCGGCCGTGACCCGTGCGGTGCTGTCCATCGGCAGCAACATCGGTGATTCGCTCGCCCACTTACGCTCTGTCACAGCCGAATTGGGTTCGCGGCTGGTTGTCTGCTCGCCGGTGTACCGCTCCGCACCCTGGGGTGGCGTCGAGCAGCAGGACTTCCTCAATGCCGTGGTGGTGGCCGAGGACGACGGTTTCGACGCCTGGGATTGGTTGAGCTTCGGTCAGCGCCTCGAAGAGGCGGCCGATCGCGTCCGAGTGCAGCGGTGGGGGCCGCGGAGCCTCGACGTCGACGTGATCGTGTGCGAAGACGTGATCAGCGACGACCCTCGTTTGATCCTTCCGCACCCGCGCGCACACGAACGAGCGTTCGTCCTGCTGCCCTGGCTGGACGTCGAACCGGACGCCACCCTGCGCGTCGGCGGCGACGACGTGCCGGTGTCCGAGTTGCTCGCGCGATCGAGTGCGGAGGAGCGGGCCGGAGTCGTACGTCTCGACGGCAGCGGTGATCGCCTGTGGTGACCAATCCCACCAAGGTCTGGGATGTCCTGGGTCTTTTCCTGGTCGCCTCGATCGGCACGTGGCTGCTGGTTCGGGTCTTCTACGGCTCCTTGCCGCCGATTCCGGTGTACGCCGGCGCATCGTTGTATCTGGTCGCGGTGGTGCAGGTGGTCACTGCGGTGATCGTTCGCAACCGCATCGCCGAGCATCGGGTGGGCGGCGGTCTGCACGATCTGCATCCGTTGACGGTGTTCAGGGCGCTGGTGCTGGCGAAGGCATCGATGCTGGTGGGAACAGCTGTCGTCGGGGTGTGCGTCGGATTTCTGGTGTACGTGATGCCGCGTGCGGCGACGGTGCGGGCAGCGTCGTCGGATCGGGTCGGAGCCGTCGTTGCGCTCGTGGCCGGACTGGCCGTCGTCGCCGCCGCGGTGTGGCTCGAGCAGTGCTGCCGGACCCCGAAAGACAATGACGACGAGCGTTCTCGGTAACGCCCGAAACATTTGATTGTTACCTCGGTTGTGTAAGTGATCGGTCGAGGATGACTATTTGCGAACGATTTGCCGGTTACCCTTGTGAACATGACAGATCAGACTCGCGCAAAGAAGGGGCGCCGTAAGAGGCGTAGTGCGAGCCAGCTGTTCCTCGCGGCGCTCGTCGTGTTCGGCATCATCGCCAGTGTGTTGTTGCTCTTCACCGAGAGCGTGCAGTGGATGAGGGTCGGTGTTCTCTCGGCGCTGTGGGCTGCGGTGATCGGTGCATTCGCGATGACCAAGTACCGGCGTGAGGCGGCCGCCGATCAGACCAAGGCCAAGGACCTGCAGACGGTCTACGAGCTGCAGTTGGCTCGGGAGATCTCGGCGCGACGTGAGTACGAGATGAGCGTCGAAGCTCGGGTTCGCGGCGAATCGCAGCTCGAGATCGACGAGGTCGCAGCGCTACGCAACGAACTCGCCGCCCTCCGCCAGAACCTGCAGGTGCTCTTCGACGGCAATCTGCCCACCGAACGCGTCGCACTGCGGGCCGAGGCGATGAGGATGCAAGAGCTCGGCGGACGCGGATACGACAGCTACCAACCTGCGCCGTCGGGCCTGTACGTCCCCGGTCGCGGGAACGGC
The DNA here is from genome assembly GCF_002259405.1 of Rhodococcus sp. 14-2483-1-2. Classification (GTDB taxonomy): domain Bacteria; phylum Actinomycetota; class Actinomycetes; order Mycobacteriales; family Mycobacteriaceae; genus Rhodococcoides. Next base: position 432,567 of record NZ_NPFW01000013.1, read on the forward strand.
AACGGTTCGATGGCACCGGGAACCGGCCTCAACGGCGTCGGCACTCCGTACGACGAGCCGGTCACGGCGGAGACGTCGGTGGTGTACCCCGAGGATCCGGACGAGATGCCGCAGGCCACGGCTTCGGCAGCGCCGCCGGCGGCTGCCGAGTCGGCTCAGGATCCGTACGACGAGGATTCGTTCGAGCAGACGAGTTACGACACCGACGCCTCCGACTCAGCCGAGGAATCGTTCGAGCGGCCTGCAGCGCAGGCACGTCCCTACGGCGCTCCGAGACCGGCGGGACGCGTCACGCCGCCCAGCTCGCCTTTCACCGCATACGACTTCGAGCAGACGCGTCGACCTGCTGCAGAACCGGAACCTGCGGCGGAGTTCGAGCCGCAGGCCACCACCGAGACCTACGAGACCGGGCAGGCGGAGGCCGATTCGGTCGGTTCGTATCCCACGGAGTCGTTTTCGGCCGAGTCGTTTTCGGCGGAGTCTGCCTCGGAGCCGGCCGAGCAGTACGCAACCGAGCCCGAACACGGATCGGACGCGGTCCCGAACGGCGACGCCCTCTCGGAGTCTCGCGCCTCGTTGCGTGAGTCGGCCGACGCGTTCTTCGCGGCCGATCACGACTACGAGACATCGGCCGAGGACACGTCCGTCTCGCCCCGGCGGGGTCGCAGGCGCGCGGAGTCGAGTGACGAGGATGCCACGGGAGCGCACTCCAACGGCCGATCCGTCGCAGAGATCATGGCCGGTCTGCAGGGTGGTGACTCGTCCGACGTGACCACAACGGATCCGGGGACGCGTCGCCGCCGCCGTCGCGCAGACTGAGAACCAGATCACACTGCTCTTCCATGGCCCGCGAGGGCTCACTGTCGCTATTGTTCCCTGCAGGACGTCTGGTACCCGCCACGCGGGACTGGAACGAACGAGAGGAAATTTTCGGTGACCTTTTCTGGCACCGGTGGTCTGTCTCCGGCTCGCTTGACGGTTGGTGTCGTCTCGGCGGGACGGGTCGGTACCGCATTCGGTGAGGCGCTCGAACGCGTCGGGCATGTTGTCGTCGGTGCCGCCGCGGTGTCCGATGCGTCTCTCGCGCGGGTGCGTGAGCGGCTTCCCGAGTCCCAAGTTCTGCCCGTGGACGAGGTTGCTCGTCGCGCGGAACTGCTCGTTCTGGCCGTACCGGACAGCGAGTTGGCGTCGATCGTCGCGGGCCTGGCGTCCACAGGGGCGGTTGCACCGGGAAAGTTGGTGGTGCACACCTCCGGAGCGAACGGGATCTCGGTGCTCGAGCCTCTGGCTGCTCTCGGTGCCGTGCCCTTGGCCATCCACCCGGCCATGACGTTCAGCGGCGGAGCCGAGGACACCGACCGGATGACGGCCGCGTGCTTCGGCATCACTGCAGGCGACGAGATCGGCTACGCAGTGGCGCAGGCTCTCGTGCTCGAGATCGGCGGCGAGCCGGTGCACGTCCCCGAGAACAACCGGGCGCTCTACCACGCCGCGCTCGCGCACGGCAGCAATCACCTCGTTACACTGGTGGTCGACGCCGTCGAAGCGCTCCGAGTTGCGTTGACCGGACCGGGTTTTCCCGGTTCGGATTCCGAACGCGGTGTGCCCGAGCGTGTTCTGGCCCCGCTGCTCGAAGCTGCGCTGGACAATGCGCTGCGCAACGGCCAGTCGGCCCTCACCGGGCCGGTGGCCCGCGGCGACACCGCTGCAGTCGGCAAGCATCTCGACGTGCTCGAGTCCGTGGATTCGCGGATCGCAGCCGGATACCGCGCGCTGTCGTTGCGATCGGCACAGCGCATCGGTGCCAAGGCAGACCTGATCGAACTTCTGGAAGGGAATCGATGACCCTCGCGGGCAGCTACACCAAGGGGCAGTTGACGGTTCACCACGATCCTGCGGTGATCACGTCGGTGTCGAAAGCACTGCGGGGCGTCGGGAAGCAGGTCGCTCTCGTCCCGACCATGGGTGCCCTGCACGCCGGGCACCTGCAGCTGGTGCGGCAGGCCAAGCTCACCGGGGCAGTGGTGATCGTGTCGATCTTCGTCAACCCCCTGCAGTTCGGTGTGGGCGAGGACCTCGATGCCTACCCGCGGACTCTCGACGCCGATGTGGCACTGCTGCGTGAGGAGGGCGTCGAACTGGTCTTCGCGCCGTCGGTGTCGGACATGTATCCGTCGGGTCCGCGCACCACCGTCAATCCCGGTCCGCTCGGCGCAGAACTCGAAGGTGCAAGCAGGCCTACACATTTCGCAGGAATGCTCACCGTCGTGGCCAAACTGCTGCAGATCGCTGCACCGCATCGTGCCTATTTCGGCGAGAAGGACTACCAGCAACTGACGTTGATCCGGCAGATGGTGCGCGATCTGAACTTCGACGTCGCCGTCATCGGGGTTCCGACGGTTCGCGAGCAGGACGGACTCGCCTTGTCCTCGCGTAACCGGTATCTCGATGCCGAGCAGCGCGATGCTGCGATGGCGCTGTCGGCCGCACTGGTCGCCGGGGCACACGCCGCGGCAGGCGGCAGCGAGGCCATCATCGCCACTGCGCGTGCCGTGCTGGACGAGGCACCGCTGGTGCAGGTCGACTACCTGGAGGTACGCGACCCGCATCTCGGACCCGCTCCCGAACGTGGCGACGGCAGACTGCTCGTGGCAGCCAAGGTGGGCACCACGAGATTGATCGACAACGTCGGTGTCGCCGTCGGCACCGGTTTCCTCGAGGCAGGAGTGGAGCCTGCGGAACGACCAGAAGAAATTGGCCCGGACGATCCCACAAGTGGAGAGTGACACGATGTTTCGTACCATGATGAAGTCCAAGATCCATCGCGCCACCGTGACGCACGCAGACCTGCACTACGTGGGCTCGGTGACTGTCGATCAGGATCTGATGGAGGCGGCCGATCTGCTCGAAGGCGAGCAGGTCACCATCGTCGACATCGACAACGGCGCTCGACTCGAAACGTACGTGATCACCGGTGAGCGCGGCAGCGGTGTCATCGGAATCAACGGAGCTGCAGCGCATCTGGTGAACCCGGGCGACCTGGTCATCCTGATCGCCTACGGGGTGATGAACGAGCAGGAGGTTGCCGACTACGCGCCGCGGGTGGTGTTCGTCGACGAGAAGAACCGTCCGGTCGAGTTGGGCAGCGACCCGGCTCATGCGCCTGCGGGCTCGGGTCTGATCACGCCGCGCGATCTGCGGGCCGATTCCGTGCTGGTCTGATTCGATGCTCCTCGCGATCGATGTGCGCAACACCAGCACCGTGGTCGGTCTGTTCACCGGCACCGGTGATCACTCGAAACTGCTGCGCGATTGGCGAATTCGGACGGACCCGCATGTGACGGCCGACGAGTTGGCTCTGATGTTGCGCGGTCTGCTGGGTGAGGACGCCGAACGGATCACCGGAGTCACTGCGCTGTCGACCGTGCCGTCCGTGCTGCGGGAGATGCGGACGATGCTCGCGCGCTACTGGGATCACGTGGTGCACGTGATGGTCGAACCCGGTGTGCGCACCGGAGTGCCGCTGCTGGTCGACAATCCCAAAGAGGTCGGAGCCGACCGTATCGTCAATACCCTTGCCGCACACGACCTGTACGGCTCGGCGTGCATCGTGGTCGACTTCGGAACCACCACCTGCGTCGACGTCGTCTCGGCCAAGGGCGAATTCCTCGGCGGCGCCATCGCCCCAGGACTAGAGATGTCGGCGTCGGCCATGTCGACCCGCACTGCCACGCTGCGCGAGGTGGAGATGATCCGGCCTCGTTCGGTGTTGGGCAAGAACACTGTCGAATGCATCCAGTCGGGCACCATCTTCGGTTTCGCCGGTCTGGTGGACGGCCTGGTCGGGCGAATTCGACGGGAGGTTCCCGAGGTGACCGGAACGGATGTCGCCATCATCGGGACCGGCGACATCGCCGCGCTGATCCTGCCGGAATCGACGACCATCGAGCACCACGAACCGGATCTGACGCTCGAGGGTCTGCGTCTGGTCTACGAACGCAACATGGCAAAGCGGCGTCCGCGCTGAGTGTTTCGGCGGCGGCCACGCTGAATGTTTCGGTCCAGCGCTGGCGGATCGGGCGTTCGTGTGTCAGAATCGTCGGCGTGATGACGTGCATGGCCACCCAGGAGTGTTGTCGAGGCTGAACCTTGCCTCGTTCGTAACACACCCCTGGAGTAGAGCTTCATGCTTTCCACACCTGTATTTTCTGCACCCTCCCGCACCCGATTGCCGTCGCGTTCGGTCTCGACGCTGCCGACTCGGTTGCGTCCACCGGACCTGCTGCGCATCACCGACCAGGGCGCATCCGACGTCCTCGAGGGCCGCTTCGATCACCTGCTTCCCGACGGTGGCCGCTGGCCGACGGACGAGCGTTGGGCCGTCCGTCTGCATTCCGACGATGACCTCGACGTCTGGTTGATCAGCTGGGTTCCCGATCGGTCCACCGAACTTCACGATCACGCGGGGTCGCTCGGTGCGCTGACCGTGCTCAGTGGCTCGCTCCTCGAATATCGTTGGGCTGGAACGGGACTGAGGCAGCGTCACCTCGACGCCGGTGATCAGGCGTCGTTCCCGCTCGGGTGGGTGCACGACGTGATGCATGATCCGGCGTCGGACACGACGGGTCCCACTCTCAGCGTGCACGCCTACTCGCCGCCGCTGACGGCGATGTCCTACTACGAAGTGACCGAACGGTCCACGCTGCGTCGTACCCGTAGCGAGCTCACCGACGAACCCGAGAAGGCCACACTGTGACCATCCAGACCATGACCATTGTCGACATGCTCGAATCCGCGCGCGAGACCATCGATCGCATGACCGTGTTCGAACTGCGAGACGCCGTCGAGCGAGGTGCCGTCGTCATCGACATCCGCCCCCAGGCGCAGCGAGCAGTGGAGGGAACGCTGCCCGGCGCACTCGCCATCGAACGCAACGTCCTCGAATGGCGTCTGGACCCCACGAGCGATGCGCGTCTGGCGATCGCCGTCGACCACGACGTGGAGTGGATCGTCATCTGCTCCGAGGGCTACACCTCCTCGCTCGCCGCCGCGTCGCTGCAACAGCTCGGTTTGCACAAGTCCACCGACCTGGTCGGCGGCTACCAGGCGCTGAAGTCGGCTGGACTGCTCGGGGTACTCACGCAGGCCAAGCACTGCGTCCGTGAGGCCGAGGCCGTCGCTGCGCACTGATCGTCCTCACTCGCTCGGACTGTAAAGTGTGTGCGCGTGACTGACACAGCTTCTCCCCAGCAGGCCGACGACACCCCGGAGCAACTACGGATTCGTCGTGCCAAGCGCGCCGCGCTGCTCGAGCGCGGGGTCGAGGCATATCCGGTGTCCGTCCCGCGGACCCATTCGCTGCTCGAGATCCGCACCGAGTTCCCCGAACTCGAACCCGATACGACCACCGGCCTGATCGTCGGAGTCGTCGGCCGCATCATCTTCGTCCGCAACACCGGCAAGCTGTGCTTCGCCACCTTGCAAGAGGGTGACGGCACCCAGCTGCAGGCGATGATCAGCCTGGCGGGTGTCGGCGAGGACGCTCTCGCGGAATGGAAGTCCGACGTCGATCTCGGCGACTTCGTGTTCGTGCACGGCGAGGTCATCAGCTCCCGACGCGGCGAGCTGTCCGTCATGGCCGACGCCTGGCAGATCGCGTCGAAGTCGCTGCGGCCCCTGCCCGTCGCGCACAAGGAACTGAACGAAGAGACGCGCATCCGGCAGCGCTACCTGGATCTGATCACCAACCCGACCTCGCGTGAGACCGCCCGCAAGCGCATCGCCGTCGTCCGGGAACTGCGTAACGCACTCGAGCGTCGAGGATTCCTCGAAGTCGAGACTCCGATGCTGCAGACGCTGCACGGCGGTGCTGCGGCGCGGCCGTTCGTCACCCACTCCAATGCCATGGATACCGATCTGTTCCTGCGTATCGCACCGGAGCTGTTCCTCAAGCGCTGCGTCGTCGGCGGCATCGAGAAGGTCTTCGAGATCAACCGCAACTTCCGCAACGAAGGTGCCGACTCCTCGCATTCGCCGGAGTTCGCGATGCTCGAGACGTACGAGGCCTACGGCACATACGACGACTCGGCGAAGATGACGCGCGAACTCGTCCAGGAAGTGGCCATGGCTGCGCTCGGATCCACCGTGGTGACGCTGCCCGACGGCACCACCTACGACCTCGGCGGCGAATGGACGACGCTGGAGATGTACCCGTCGTTGTCGGAGTCGCTCGGATTCGACGTCACCCCCGAGACCACCGTCGACGAACTGCTCGCCATCGCCGACAAGGTCGGTGTCGAGGTGCCGCGTAAGGACGGGGTCCCGATCTACGGCCACGGCAAGCTCGTCGAGGAACTGTGGGAACACCAGGTGGGCGACGCGTTGACCGAACCGACGTTCGTTCGCGATTTCCCCGTCGAGACGTCCCCGCTGACCCGGCAGCACCGCAGCAAGCCCGGCGTCACCGAGAAGTGGGACCTGTACGTACGCGGCTTCGAGTTGGCGACCGGATACTCCGAGTTGATCGACCCGATCATTCAACGCGAGCGTTTCGAGGACCAGGCTCGTCAGGCTGCGGCGGGCGACGACGAGGCGATGGTTCTGGACGAGGACTTCCTCGCCGCGATGGAGCAGGGCATGCCGCCGACCACCGGAACCGGCATGGGCATCGACCGTCTGTTGATGGCGCTCACCGGCCTGGGCATCCGCGAAACGATCCTGTTTCCGATCGTCAAGCCCTCGCAGGCCTGATCGGTAGGTAAAGCGCTGTTCGCCAGCAGCGGACATCGAATGGGAAACGTTTTGCATAGTGCCTGCGTTATGAACTGTAAGCAGGCACAGCAGTCCGGATCCGCGGGCGGTTGCGCAGCATTTCAGGGGTGGAGGGTCGGCGTTCGTCACGTCGGCCAACTACAGTGAGAATCAGTCTTACCTTCAAATGCACAAGCGACCTCAGCGTATGGACACTGCGGCGCTAGAAGAACTGGTGGGCGAGCTACCACCCACCAAGAAGTGAGGGAGAGCGATGTTCGAGAGGTTCACCGATCGCGCGAGGCGTGTTGTCGTCCTGGCTCAAGAAGAAGCCCGGATGCTCAACCACAACTACATCGGCACGGAGCACATTCTGCTCGGCCTCATTCACGAGGGCGAAGGCGTCGCGGCCAAGTCTCTCGAGTCGCTGGGCATCTCCCTCGAAGGAGTACGCAGCCAGGTCGAGGAGATCATCGGCCAGGGCCAGCAGGCTCCGTCCGGTCACATCCCGTTCACCCCGCGCGCCAAGAAAGTACTCGAGCTCAGTCTGCGTGAAGCACTGCAGCTCGGCCACAACTACATCGGCACCGAGCACATCTTGCTCGGCCTGATCCGCGAAGGCGAAGGCGTCGCAGCTCAGGTTCTGGTCAAGCTCGGAGCCGACCTCAACCGGGTACGCCAGCAGGTCATCCAGCTGCTGTCCGGTTACCAGGGCAAGGAGCCGTCCGAGAGCGGCAGCGGTCGCGGCGAGGCGGGTACACCGTCCACGTCACTGGTCCTCGATCAGTTCGGTCGCAACCTCACCCAGGCCGCGCTCGAAGGCAAGCTCGACCCGGTCATCGGTCGTGCGAAGGAAATCGAGCGCGTCATGCAGGTGCTCTCGCGTCGTACCAAGAACAACCCTGTTCTCATCGGTGAGCCCGGTGTCGGTAAGACGGCCGTCGTCGAGGGACTGGCTCAGGCCATCGTCAACGGCGAGGTTCCCGAGACGCTCAAGGACAAGCAGCTCTACACCCTCGACCTCGGCTCGCTCGTGGCCGGCAGCCGTTACCGCGGTGACTTCGAGGAGCGCCTGAAGAAGGTGCTCAAGGAGATCAACACCCGCGGCGACATCATCCTGTTCATCGACGAGCTGCACACGCTCGTCGGCGCAGGTGCTGCCGAAGGTGCCATCGACGCAGCGTCGATCCTCAAGCCGAAGTTGGCTCGTGGCGAACTGCAGACCATCGGTGCCACCACCCTCGACGAGTACCGCAAGTACATCGAGAAGGACGCCGCACTCGAGCGTCGTTTCCAGCCCGTCCAGGTCGGCGAGCCGACGGTCGAGCACACCATCGAGATCCTCAAGGGTCTGCGCGATCGCTACGAGGCTCACCACCGCGTTTCGATCACCGACGGTGCACTCGTCGCGGCCGCCACATTGGCCGACCGGTACATCAACGATCGGTTCTTGCCCGACAAGGCAATCGACCTCATCGACGAGGCGGGCGCGCGGATGCGCATCCGCCGGATGACCGCGCCGCCAGACCTGCGCGAGTTCGACGACAAGATCGCCGACGCGCGCCGGGAGAAGGAATCGGCCATCGACGCACAGGACTTCGAGAAGGCTGCGAACCTGCGCGACAAGGAGAAGACCCTCGTCGGTCAGCGCGCCGAGCGCGAGAAGCAGTGGCGCTCCGGTGACCTCGATGTCATCGCCGAGGTCGACGACGAGCAGATCGCCGAGGTCCTCGGAAACTGGACCGGCATCCCCGTCTTCAAGCTCACCGAGGAGGAGACCACTCGTCTGCTCCGCATGGAGGACGAGCTGCACAAGCGAATCATCGGCCAGGTCGAGGCAGTCAAGGCCGTCTCGAAGGCGATCCGTCGTACCCGTGCAGGTCTGAAGGACCCGAAGCGTCCGTCGGGCTCGTTCATCTTCGCCGGCCCGTCCGGTGTCGGTAAGACCGAGCTGTCGAAGGCTCTCGCGAACTTCCTGTTCGGCGAGGACGATGCGCTGATCCAGATCGACATGGGCGAGTTCCACGACCGCTTCACCGCCTCGCGTCTGTTCGGTGCTCCTCCCGGATACGTCGGCTACGAAGAGGGTGGCCAGCTCACCGAGAAGGTCCGCCGCAAGCCGTTCTCCGTCGTGCTGTTCGACGAGATCGAGAAGGCCCACTCGGAGATCTACAACACGCTGCTCCAGGTCCTGGAAGACGGTCGTCTCACCGACGGACAGGGACGCACGGTCGACTTCAAGAACACCGTGCTGATCTTCACCTCGAACCTCGGTACCGCAGACATCTCCAAGGCTGTCGGTCTCGGCTTCTCCTCGGGTGAAGGCACCGGCTCGAACTACGAGCGGATGAAGCTCAAGGTCAACGACGAGCTGAAGAAGCATTTCCGCCCCGAGTTCCTGAACCGTATCGACGACATCGTCGTGTTCCACCAGCTCACGCGAGACGAGATCATCCAGATGGTCGATCTCATGCTCAACCGAGTCGAAGGTGCGCTCAAGAACAAGGACATGGCGATCGAGGTCACCGAGAAGGCCAAGTCGTTGCTGGCCAAGCGCGGATTCGACCCCGTACTGGGTGCGCGGCCACTGCGTCGCACCATCCAGCGCGAGATCGAGGACGCGTTGTCGGAGAAGATCCTCTTCGGCGAGATCGAAGCCGGCCAGATCATCCTGGTCGACGTCGAGAACTGGGACGGCGAAGGCGCTGGCGAGGACGCGAAGTTCACGTTCCGCGGCGAGAAGAAGGCCATCATCGTCCCCGACGAGGTCCCGGTCGACCTGGCCAAGGCCAGCGGAGACAGCGACAGCGAGTAAGTTTCACAGCTCCACCCAACGGGCGATCCTCTTCGGAGGGTCGCCCGTTGTCGTATGTCCGCCCGCCCCTCCCGTTCGCGTCAATGGACCCTTGCACCGCCCAGACGTATGCAAGGGTCCATTCACGCAGGTAGCCGTCGGGCGTGAATGGACCCTTGCAACGGTCAGACGTGTGTAGTGGTCCATTGACGCAGGGCCCGAGCACCGAGGGCAACGGCGATGAGGGCAAGTTCAGCGAGCAGAATCCAGAACAGCAGCGCGATGTCAGGAGCCCAGCGGGCCAGGGTCGAGATCGGCGCACCGGCGAGTGCGGGTAGCGAGAAGTACAGCAGTCCGCCCGCGCCGAGGGCAGCCAGGGCGCGCGCGGATGCCCATCGACCCGGGGCAGTTCCGAATCCCCGCAGGGTTCGCGCCGCACAGATCGCCAGCAACACCACAAGTGCGCTCGACGCGATCAGCGCGATCTCGTACATGCCGAGGCCGGTGGTGCGGGGTTCGTCGATGCCGAGTCGGGCGAGCACGAGGGAGCGGGCTGCGGAGGCGAGCTTGTCGGCCTCGAGTTCGCCGTATTTGTTGGTCGCGAAGACCACGGCCAGGTGTCGTTCCGGAACGAGTGCAACGTGAGTGAAGTAGCCCGGGACCGCCCCGGAATGCCAGCGCATCTCGGTACCGTCGGGCAGCGTTTCGACGTACCAGCCGTAGCCGTAGGCCGCGGCCGAACCCGTCGGCACCGTATCGGGACTGTTCGACGCCGGAGCGGTCAGTTGCCTGGATGCATAGCGCGAGAGTTCTTCGACGGAGCCGCTCAGGTAGCCGTAACCCATTCCTGCGGAGTCGATTCCGGTATCGATGCTGCGGGGAAAGGTGAAGAACGGCACGTGGCCGGGCGCGACGTTGCCTGCGGTGTGCACTCCGGTCTCGCGGGCCACGACGTCGGCGAAGGGCTCGGCGGTGACCTTCTCGACGATCGCCTGCAGCAGTAGATAATTCAGGCTGGAGTAGCGGAAGGTGCCGCGGTCGGTGACGGCGACGTCCAGGGTGGGGACGACGTCGAGCGCTGGCGCCGTACGCCCCCATACGTCCAATTCGGTGACGTCGTGGGGGAGACCGCTGGTGTGGTGGATCAGGTTCTCGATCGTGACATCGTCGGGAACGATCGAATCACTCTCCGGCAGAATCGAATTGACGGTCTGATTCAGGGCGAGGGCTCGATGTTCGACGAGTGAGTACACCGCCGCCGCCGTCACCGATTTCGATACCGAACCCCACACGAACGGAGTTCCCTCGTCGATCGGCGCACCGCCTCCGTCCAGGCCGTACTCGACGTTCTCCAACACCTCGTGCTCGGACACGACACGGAACGCGACCCCCGGCAGTCCCAGTCCTTCGGCGACAACTTCGATGTCCGACGCCATGCCGGGGTCCGGTGAGGTGGGGGAACCTGCGGTCAGCACTGCTACGACGGTGAGCAGAGCGTGGGCGATGCGCATGGATGGAGTGAACCAACCTCATCGGGGGCGACGCCTCGGTGAACACCCTGATTTCACACCTGAGATCAGCTGCTGCCTATCGGGTCGTTCCTGCAGGCTCCACTCCTGCCTATCGGGTCGTTCCTGCAGGCTCCACTCCTGCGTCAACCAGCCCCGCGATCCAGGGCAGGACATCTTGATATGCCGCCAGAGCCCCGGGTAGGTGGTTCGCGCCCTCGACCGGGATGGCCGGGAGGTCGTATTCGCGGTAGGTGATGTCTGCGCCCAGGTCTTGCCAGCGCTCGAGCAGGGTGCGGCTCTGCTCGATGGGTACGGTGTCGTCCTCGACTGCGTGCGACAGGTACACCGGCATGGCGGGGGCGATGCGCCCCACGGTGTTCGTCTCGGTGATGCCGGACAGAATCGGGTTGCTCAATTGCTCGGTGAGTGGTCGGCCGTCGCGGGTCAGTTCGGCCGTTCGCACTGTCGCGGTGGCCGCGGAGTCGGTGGTGCACCAGTTCTGAGCGGCGTCGAGCGCGGCGACGCCGTCGGAGTCGAAGAGGTCGCGGATACTCGCTGCTCGTTCCGGGTAGGCGTTGATCATCCCGTCGACGGCGAAGAGCACGGCGCTGCCGAGACCGGTGTTGTCGAGTGTGTCGATGTTGAGCGTCGGATCTGCCGGTGGCGCACCGACATACGCTCCTCGAATGTTCAGCTCCGGGGCGTAGGTTGCGGCGAGTTCGGCGGCGGATGCGGACGCGAACCCGCCTTCGGAGTAGCCGAACAGCACCACCGGCGTGGTGGGTTGGACGTCTGCGGTTCTGGCGGCGTCGAGCAGGGCTCGGCCCGAGGCGATCCGGTTCAGGTACGTGTGCCCGCCGGGGGTGCCCAGTCCCTGGTAATCGGTTGCGACGACGCGATACCCGGCCAGCAGCAGCGGCAGGATGGCCGGGGACGAGCCGACCGTGCCGAGAACGGCCGATCCGGCGCATCGGTCCGCCATGCCGGAAGTGCCGGGCGCGTAGGCGATCACCGGCCGGGGGCCTGGTCCGGTCCACGGAGCCGTGGGGGTCATGGTGTAGCCGGATACGACCATGGGTCGATCGTGCGTGTCGGTGGACCGGTAGAGAATCCGTTCGATGTCGAATCCGAGTCCGAACCCCTTGGGCGAGTTGACGGGCAGACTTCGGACCACCTCGCCGAGCGGCGCAGTGCCGAGCGTCGCCACCGGCTCGTCGTAGAAGTCCGTCAGGGGACCGGCCCCGGCGATCGGCGTCGAACATCCCACGATCGACAGGATCGCGATTGCCGCGATCGTTGCTGCGCGCGCGACGCTTCTCGTTTGTTGCACCCTTCGTGTCGACATCGTCGCACTCGGTAGCCCGCTCACGCTGCTGACGTTAGCCTGAGAATTGGGCCTGCACAGGGTCGACTACGAAAGGATTCGGTTCGATGCCAACTCGTACTTCACGCACAGCTTGGAATGGAACTCTGGAACAAGGTTCCGGCCAGGTAGAGCTGTCCAGTTCAGGCGCAGCGACTTTCGATGTGTCGTTTCCCAAGCGCGCCGCCGAGAAAGCCGACGGCACCACCAGTCCCGAGGAATTGATCGCCGCGGCTCATTCGAGTTGTTACGCGATGCAGCTGTCGGCGTTGATCGCCGAGGCAGGCGGTACCCCGCAGAGCCTCGAAGTCACCGCCGATGTTTCGCTCGGTCCCGATGAGCCCGGCTTCAAGCTCACCGGCATCAAACTCACCGTGCGAGGCGAGGTCGAGGGCCTCGACGCAGACGGCTTCGCGAAAGCTGCTCAGGCAGCAAAAGAGACATGTCCCGTCAGCAAGGCACTCACCGGAGTCGACATCACGTTGGACGCGGCCCTCGAAGGTTGAACGGACAAATCGCCCGATGTGAGACTGGCGAACAATCGCCAGGTTTGAAATAGTTCGTTACTTGACCCATCTGCAGGGTGATTCGGTAACGAATCGAGGTCAAACGTCGGGTTCGATCGGCTGATGCGTACGTTCGGGGTATGCACCGACCGGCCTAGGAAGGATCAGCCCCACTATGTTGTGGACGCGCTTCCTGGGCCTCGGTGCACTCGCTGTCGCGGCGTACGCGATCGCCCCGCCGGGGATACCCCAAGGTGCGATATACGCAATCGTGCTTCTGGCCACAGTTGCTGCGTTCGGGTATCGCTACTTTCGGGAACCCGGGCCGGACAAGCGGACATGGAAGTACATGGCCGTCGGCGTCGGCTCCTGGGGCATCGGCGACGCGCTGATCGCGACGGTGCAGGCCGGCGGTGGACAAGTGTCGACGTTCTCCTCGTCCGACATCTTCTATCTGCTCGGCTATCTGGTGATCGCCGTGGGTTTCGCCCGAGCCGCGGACGAGAACGGGCTCGTGTTCGGGGTCGAAGAGCTACTCGAATGCCTGGTGGTTGCCGTCGGTTTCGGCCTCGCCACATGGGTGTTCGTGATCTCCGACGATGCGGCGTGGTCGTTCTCGTCGGCCATCGAACTGTGGCCGGCGACGGTCTATCTCACCATCGATGCATTTCTGCTGACGCTCGTCGGCAGTCTGTACCTGCTGACCCGGTCGACCACGGTGCCGTTCCTGGCGGCCGCGGCCGGCGTCGTGTTCCTCGTCTCGGCCGACTTCGCGTCCTATGCCGCGGTCAACGCCTCCGAGCTGTACCGTTCGACTCTCCTGAACACGCTGTGGCTGGCAGCCTATGTGTGTTTCGGAGTGATCGCGCTTCACGTTCCCGAGCAGGCCGTGTCGCGGATCGACCGGTCCAGCCCTTTCAGATTCGGGCGCGCGAGATTCCTCGGACTCACGCTCGCGGTCGCCGTGACACCCCTCGCGATGGCCGTTCAGCTGGCCCGCGGAATACCCGTGCAACAGTGGGGTTGGGTGATCGTGGTGTCCTCGGCACTGGTCATCGCCCTCGTCGGATGCCGCATGGCGTGCTTCCTGAACACGCTGCGGCTGCAGACCGCGGTACTAGAGGACGTGGCTCGGACGGACGCTGTCACCGGACTGGCCAGCCGCCGACTGCTCCGAGAGCGGCTGGACACGATGCTCGCCACCCGCGGTGATTCGGACGTCTTCACGCTCGTGGTGGATATCGATCGCTTCGCCCAGATCAACGAGACCTTCGGGTACAGCGTCGGAGACAGTGTGCTGCGCGAGATCGGTCATCGCCTCGTCGCATCGGTGCGATCCGACGACCTCGTCGGTCGGCTCGGTGGGGACCAGTTCGTCGTTGCCATGCGCAGGCGGCCGGCTCGGATCGACGTATCGGACACCGCCGAGCGGCTCCAGTTCGCAGTCAGCAGAACGATGTTCGTGCACGACATCAACGTGGCGCTCGACGCGGCCGTCGGAATCGCGTCGACCGAGGTTCCGACGGCGAGTCAGGTGGACGGTGAGGCGATGCTTCAGCGTGCCCACGTGGCGTTGACGGCCGCGAAGGCCGGCCACACCCGCGTCGGTCGTCACGAACCCGACATGGATCGCGACCGCCACGATCAGATGCGGTTGCTGGGGGAACTCGACACGGCGATTCGTGACCACCAGCTTCGAGTGTTCTTCCAGCCGTGCCTGGACCTGGAATCCGGCAGTGTCGATCGCGTCGAGGCGTTGCTGCGGTGGCAGCATCCGCGTGAAGGTCTGATCGGACCGTCGATGTTCCTGCCCGACGCAGAGCGCACCGGCATGTTGCCCGCCATCACCGCGCTCGTGCTGGACGAGGCGTTGGCGCAGTGCAGTGCGCTGCGTCGCCGCGGCGTGAATCTGTCTGTCTCGGTCAATCTTTCGGTCCGAAATCTGCTCGACGAGACGCTCACCGAACAGGTCGTGGCCGCGCTGGCGAAGTATTCGGTTCCTGCACATGCTCTGGAATTCGAGGTCACCGAGACGACGGCGATGACCGATCCGGTGCGTTCGGTGAACGCGTTGACGTCGCTGCGTGGCCTCGGCGTCACCATCGCGATCGACGACTACGGCACCGGCTACAGCTCGTTGGCCTACCTGCAGACACTGCCGGTGCAGACGCTCAAGATCGACCGCTCGTTCGTGTCGAAGATGAACACCGACGAAACCGATGCGTCGATCGTGCGCTCGACCATCGACCTGGCTCGAAGCCTCGGGGTGCGGGTGATGGCAGAGGGGGTCGAGGACGCGGGCACGTTGGATGCGCTCCGCGAGTTGGGCTGCGACGGTGCCCAGGGTTACTTCCTCGGGAGGCCGATGTCCGCCGAGTTCCTGGTCGACGCTGTGGCGAAACTGGATTCGGAGATGCCGACGAAACTCGAATGGGAGCTCGCCCGCGAACGCATCTGAGCGGACGCGTGCGCTCTCACGACGTGGCAGGCACGTCCAGTACGACCTCGAATTCGAGCAGTGATGCTCCGGACGAGACCGGCTTGGCGGCGCTGGGTCCGGCGTGAGCCTCCCGCGACGGTCCTGCCGACCACGCCTGGAACGACTCCTCGTCCTCCCACTGGGTGACGACGAAGTAGCGCGATTCGCCCTTGACCGGCCGCAGCAGTTGGAATCCGAGGAAGCCCGGGGAGCCGTCGACCGACCCGGCGCGCGCGGCGAAGCGCTTCTCGAGTTCGGGGCCTGCGCCCTCGGGTACGTCGATCGCATTGATCTTCACAATGGCCATGCCCGCGAGATTACTCCGCCGTTATGCTCGGCGGTGATGCTCTACGACGAGGGTGGATCCGGCCGTTCGATTCTGCTGCTGCACGGGCTGATGGGCAGCGCCGCCACCTGGCGGCGGCAGGTTCCGTGGCTGCGAGAATTCGGTCACGTGCACACCTACGATGCGCCGGGGCACCGTCGCCCCCCTCCTGCCGAGCTCACGACCGAGTTCTTCGTGGCCGACCTGCTCGAGCATCTCGACCGGTTGGGTCCCAGTGTGCTGATCGGTCATTCGATGGGCGCACTGCACGGTTGGTGTGCGGCCGCCGAGCGACCCGACCTGGTCACCGCCATGGTGGTCGAGGACATAGCCCCGGACTTCAGGGGCCGCACCGCAGATGACTGGGCCGCGATGATCCGTGCGTGGCCGCAACCCTTTCCCGACGCCGATGCGGTGCGGGGGTTCTTCGGAGATGTTGCGGGACAATACTTTCTGGATTCCTTCGTGCGAAGCGACGACGGCTGGCGGCTGCACGGTGAGGTGGACTTCTTCGAAGCGATCTCGCAGGAGTGGGGCACCCGGCACTTCTGGGACGAGTGGGATGCCGTCGACGCTCCGGTGTTGCTGATCGAGGGTGAACACACGATCACCCCGGCCGGTCAGATGCAGCGGATGCACTCGCGCAAGCCCGGATCGGTGTACGTGCGGGTCGAGAAGGCAGCGCATCTGATTCACGACGAGGCACCCGAGCGGTATCGCACGGCGGTCGAGGAGTTCCTGCGCGCACTAGGATGATCCGAATGCCGCTCGCGAAGCTCAACGGAATCGACCTCAACTACGACGTCACCGGCGACGGTCCGCTCGTGGTGTTGGTGATGGGCACCGGTAGCCCTGGACGAGTCTGGCGAACCCATCAGGTTCCGGTGCTGGTGAAGCAGGGGTACCGGGTCGTCACCTTCGACAATCGAGGTATCGCACCGTCTTCCGAGTGCGCGAGCGGGATGACGCTGGACGACCTGGTTGCCGACACCGCTGCCCTCATCGAACACCTCGGCGGCGGTGCAGCACGCGTCGTCGGCACCTCGATGGGTGCCCGCGTCACCCAGGAATTGGCTTTGGCCAGGCCGGATCTGGTCTCGCATGCAGTGATGATGGCCACCTTCGGCAAGACCACCACCTTTCGTGCGCAGATGTCGAAGGGGGAGAAGGACCTTCACGACTCCGGGATCGAACTACCCGCGTCGTACCGGGCTGCGATGACTGCGATGCAGAACTTCTCGCCGAAGACGCTGGCCGACGATACTGCGATCGGTGACTGGCTGGCGATCCTCGAATACTCCGGCGGCAAGAAGACGGCGGGTATGCGGGCGCAGATCGGACTCGAAATGCGCATCGGGACAGACCGATTGGCTGCGTACCGCGCAATCAGGGCGAAGTCTCTGGTGATCGGATTTGCCGATGACCGCATGATCCCGGTGCAGCAGTGCCGCGACGTCGCCGACGCGATACCGGGTGCGCAGTACGTCGAGATCGCCGACACCGGCCATTTCGGCTACCTCGAACGCCCCGACGCGGTCAACGCCGCACTCGTGGAATTTCTCTCTCGGTAGCGACATTCTGCGCGGCGGCGGGCTACGAGGTGAGTGCGCCGAGGCGCTCCCGTGTCTGCTCGAGTTCGGCTCGTCGTCGCTCGAGGCGGGCCGAGATCGCGTCCACCTCGGCGCGAAGTCGAGGACACATGTCCAGGGTGACGCCGTGGTCGCCCGTTCGTGCGCAGTCGAGGTACCGACCGATGGTGGCCGTCGTGAGCCCCGCGGCGATCATCGACTTGATCTGCAGCACGCGCGGTACGTCCGCCTCGGCGTACACCCGGTAGCCGTTGGCGTCGCGGTGCGGAACGAGTACCCCGTGACTGTCGTAGTGGCGTAGGGCGCGCGCCGACACCCCGGTTCGCGCAGCGAGCTCGCTGATCAACATCGGTTGCCTCCCGGACTTGACCTTCTCGCCGGCGTCAACCCTTATCGTCCGGCACTATGGCACTCACAACCAGCAGACGGGCCGTGATCTTCCACGGCTACCGGGCGACGCCCGATGATCATTGGTTCGGTTGGCTCGCCGAACAATTGGACAGCACTGGAATCTCGACGCACATCCCTCCGCTACCGGATCCTGCGGCGCCGGATCGCGATCGCTGGCAGGCAGAGGTAGCAGCGGTACTCGGAACGCCCGGGCCCGACACGATCGTGGTTGCGCACAGCTTGGGTTGTCTTGCCGTCCTACGGCACCTCGCCACCCTCGTGGAGCCGTGGCGGATGGGGGCGCTCGTACTGGTGTCGGGGTTCGTCGACCCTCTACCTGCGCTACCCGTTCTCGACGGCTTCGTTGCCGACGGCGTGATTCTGTCCGGGATACCGGACCACATCGGGTCGATCTCGATCCTGCGCTCGGACGACGACCCGATCGTTCCCCCCGCACACACCGATCGTCTGGCTCGTCTGCTCGACGCGCCGGTGCAGATCGTCCCCGGCGCGGGCCACTTCCTCGCCGCCGACGGAGTCACCTCCCTGCCTGCCGTCCTGGACGCCGTCACCTGACGTGGCTGCGCTGTCAGCCGTCCGAACCCTCACCTGCGAGTGCGAACAGTCCCGACTCCGTCTGTTCGATCAATCCGTCGGTCAGCAGTGAATCGAGAGCTCGGTCGCGTTGTGTCGGGTCGGTGGGCCAGACGATGTCGAGTTCGGCGCGCTCGACCGGGCCGGTGCTCTCGCGCAGTACCGACATGAGCTTGCCTCGAACCTGACGATCCGTGCCCGCGAACTTCTGGACCTTCTTCGCAGGGCCGGTGTGCGCGGGTCTGCCCGCCTCGATCCAGGCGCACTCCGGGAGCGGGCACAGCAGGCATGCCGGATTCTTGGCCGTACAGATCAGTGCGCCCAGTTCCATCAACGCCGCGGAGTAGCGGGCGGCACGCGGGACGCTCTCCGGGAGCAACTGTTCGACGTCGGCGAGATCCCTTGTCGTGGAGGGATTTCCAGGCTCGGCGTTACCGTGCAACGCACGCGCGACAACGCGTCGAACATTGGTGTCGACCACCGGAACTCGCTGACCGTAAGCGAAACACGCCACCGCGCGCGCGGTGTATGCACCGATACCCGGCAGACCCAACAGAGTCTCGACGTCGGCGGGCACCTCGTCGCCGTACTCGTCGGCGAGAACGCGGGAGCACTCGTGCAACCGCAGTGCTCGACGCGGATAGCCCAACTTGCCCCACGCGCGAAGCACCTCGGCCTGCGAGGACGAGGCCATCGCCGACGGCACCGGCCAGCGCTGCACCCACTGCTCCCAGATGGGCGCGACCCGCACCACCGGCGTCTGCTGCAGCATGATCTCGCTCATCAGGATCTGCCACGCGCTGACGCCGGGCTTCCGCCACGGCAGATCGCGTCCGTCGGTGTCGAACCACCCGACCAGAGCGTCGGCATCGATCGGCAAGTGGTCGCCCTTCTTGTCAGGTCTGTGATCGGTCTCAACAGTAGCCAACCCGACTCGCCGGTAGCTCGATCCACGTGGACCCAACTCGCCGTGCGCCCGCTGCGCGTGCACAATGAAACCCATGCCTGCTTCGAATCCGATCGCTGCCTGGAAGTCCCTCAAGGAAGGCAACCAACGGTTTGTCTCCGGGGAGGTCCTGCACCCGTCGCAGGGCATCGAGGATCGCGCCCGCCTCGAAAGTGCTCAGCACCCCAGCGCCATCCTGTTCGGTTGCGCCGACTCTCGTGTTGCTGCCGAGATCATCTTCGACCAGGGCCTGGGCGACATGTTCGTCGTGCGCACCGCCGGTCACGTGGTCGATTCCGCTGTCCTGGGCTCCATCGAGTACGGCGTCGCCGTGCTCGCGGCCCCGCTGATCGTGGTGCTCGGCCACGATCACTGCGGTGCAGTCAAGGCGACGGTCGACGCACTCGAGAGTGGTGACGTACCCGGTGGCTACATCCGCGACGTCGTCGAACGCGTCACTCCGTCGGTGCTCTCGGCCCGCCGCGACGGCTACCAGGCCGTCGACGAGTTCGAGGCCCGCCACGTCGAGGAAACCGGCAATCTGCTGATGCAGCGTTCGCGGATCGTCGCCGAGAAGGTCGAAGCCGGGGAACTCGCGATCGTCGGCCTCACCTACCAGCTGTCGAAGGGGCATGCGCAGCTGCGTGAGGTCATCGGCGACATCGGCGAAATGCCTGCCTGAGTCGACTCGGATCCCATCTCGGTGAGTTCGCCGGCGCGACACGCCGTGTGGGCTCAGGGATAGCGTGGCTTCGGCCGCATACGGTTGATTCGTGTTGGAACCGACCGGGCCTTTGCCTCCCGAAATCTATTGGCGACGCCGTGCGCTCGCCATCGGTGCGGCCGTTGTCGTCCTCGGATTGATCGTGTGGTTCATCGCCTCGCTCAGTGGCGGTTCCGACGACACCGAGGCCGCTCCCGCAGGTGTCGTTGCGGCTCCGGCAACGTCCTCGTCCCTGCCCTCACCCAGCTCTTCTGCCACCGACGGTGATTCGGGCAGTTCCGGTGGTTCGGGCGGTGGCTCGGGTGGTTCCGGCGGCTCGGGTGGCGGAACGGACTCCGCTGCCGGTGGTGGCGCAGCGGCCACGACCAGCGGTGCGCCGGCTCCCGTGATCTCCAATCAGTGCCCGGATCAATCGCTCGCGATCAAGGTGACGCCGGAGCAGGCCACCTACCGCCTGGGCGAAGAGCCCGTGTTCACCGTGGTCATCACCAACATCGGCTCCACCGAATGCCAGCGTGACGTCGGTGCCGGGTTGCAGCAGGCGCTCGTCTACACCCTCGACAATCAGCGCATCTGGTCCAACATCGACTGCTTCCCCAACGCCGCATCGGATCTGCGTACCTTCAAGCCCGGCGAACAGGCCGGCTTCACCGTCAAGTGGTCCGGCACCAATTCGGTTCCCGGATGCGGCGAAGAGCGCATCCCGGTCGGTGTCGGTGCTTACCAGGCGATCGCCCAGCTCGGTGAACTCAAGAGCGCGCCGGAGCCGTTCAACATCACCGGCTGAGTACGGTCGAATGTCATGACCACTTCGACAGCTCTCGCTCGCTCCGCCTACAAGACGCTCGAACCCTTTCACGTCACCGCGTACTTCAACCCCGAACTGGGTGCGGCATACGAGGACACCGGCCTCGACGGTCACGCCTGGTACGTCGGAGCTCGGGCGGCCCCGATGGGACCGTGCGCGCCGAGTGTCGTCGCCGCTGCGTTCTACAACTTCAATCCGGTACTGATCGAGCGTGCGTGGCCTGCCGCCGTGGCCGTCGGCCTGGAGACGGTGTCCGATCGTCGATGGGCCCTGCTCGACTCCGTTCTCGGAACGGCTCTCGGCTCCTTGGCGGCCGACCCTGCTCTGGCCACGTTGGCGGGCCGGCTAGGCGACATCGGCGATACCGCGTCGTTCGCGGGCCGACCGCTCGCGGCCGCATGGCACTCCGCCGCTCTACCCGAGACGCCGCATCTCGCCCTCTGGCACTCGATCACCGTCCTTCGCGAATGGCGCGGCGACGGACACCTCGCCGCTTTGATCGACGCAGAACTCGACCCGACGGAAGCCGCCGTCTTCCACGAGGCCGACCGCACGACCCCGCAGCCCGGCCGTCGGGCACTCGGCAAGCGCATCACGCAGCTGACCAGGCAGTGGTCCGAGAGCGAATGGGGTTCTGCTGCAGAGCGACTCGCTGCCCGCGGACTGATCACCATCTCTGCCGAGGGTGAGATGTTGACCGATGACGGAGCCGCGCTCGATCAGCACATCGAGGATCGCACCGACATCATGGCCTCGGCCGTGTGGAAGAACGTCGCGGACGCCGAGCAGTTGATCACCAGCGCCCGGCCGTACGTCAAGGCCGTGATCGACGCAGGCTTCCTGCCGGGTACGAAGAAGGCTTCGGCACCGCCGTCCTAGGTGTCAGTCCCGTCGGAGCACGAGAGTCTCGAGGGGGATTCGTTCTCGAGGCTCGTTCTCCTTCTCGGCGGTACCGGCATCGAGGGCATCGAGCGAACCGGCGGCTCCGACGGCGGTGATGGTGCGCGGCACGAGGTGGGCCGAGAGTCCCAGCAATTCAGCGGCCCGTGCGGCGTCGAAGCCGGCCATCTGCCTCGCTACCAGACCGAGGTGGTGCGCTTGGATCACCAAACATGCGACGGCCTGGCCGGTGTCGTAGTCGGCGGTCTTGTAGGGCTTTCCATCCGGAGCGGTGTCGACCCGGACTGCGAGCACGAGCATCGACGCGCGTGGTGCCCAGAGGCGATTGCCGGCACCGAGCACCGACGCCAACAGATCGAAAGTCTCGGTTCCGCGGACGCCGACGACGAAGCGTCGGGGTTGACTGTTCGATCCCGACGGTGCCCACCGGGCCGCCTCGAGCATGGAGGAGACCGATTCTGCGTCGATGACGTGGTCGGGATCGAACGATCGAGGGCTCGACCGATCCGCCAGAATTCGGGCTATGGGTGCCTCTGTCCGGGCGGACTCCTTGTAGGACTTTCCGAGCGTTTTCACCGACGTACCTTTCGCGTTGTCGTCATCGGCGGTGTTCCGCCCTGGTCAGCGTTAGACCGTTGCCAATACTTGCAGTCAGTGCAACACTGCATTGAGTGCAAGTTTAGCCCATTTCGGGTCCGCGAGCGCGCAGAGGAGAAGGCTCATGCCGAAGGTAGCCAGGCTCGGTCACGTCGGCCTGTTCGTGAACGATCCGGAGATCATGCTCGAGTTCTACTCGCGGTTTCTCGGCATGACGGTCATCGACAGAGACGATCGACGTGTCTTTCTCGCCTCGTGTCCCGACGACGATCATCATGACCTGTTGCTCGCCGAAGATCGGGAACGGTGCAACGAACCGCAACGGTTGTCGTTCGTCCTCGACACTCTGTCCGATCTCCGAGAGTTCTATGCGCAGATACTCGAGCGCGGTTACCAGATCGATCGGGTCAGCAACCACGGCAACGCGATCGGATGCTACTTCCGTGATCCCGAGTTCAATCGGGTCGAGGTGTACTGGCACACCGACATCGACTGTCCGCAGCCGTGCAACGACACCATCGACCTGACGCTGTCCGAGGATCGGATACTCGATGTGCTCGACGAGATGGAGGCATCGGCGGGCCTGCTGTTGCCCCGAACGATGGCGTCCTGCTGATCGATCGTTTCGCCGCCGCTGCGGGCCGAAGTTACTGCTCGTCCGTCAGCAACAGGGCGAATTGGTGGATGACGCCTGCCATCGCGTCTCGTCGCGACAGGGTGTCGTTCTGCCCGTCCGACAGCCAGTCGTCGACGCCGAACCGGATTGCACCGCCGACGATCGTCACCAGCAGTCGCGCTTCTTCTCTCGGAGTTACCCCCCGTCCCAAGCGTCGCCGTCCTGGACGTGCTGCGAACTCCTCCTCGACGACGATGATCAGCTCGTTCTCGAAACGGTCGATGGCCGAGCGATGCACGTGGAGAAGCTCGGGGGTGGACTGGATGAGAGCTTTACGCCTGCGCTGGAGTTCGGAAGAACCGTCGAGTGCGGGTGCGCAGGCGTCGAACACGTCTATCGTGCCCTGCAGTACGGTCGGTGCCTCGGCCAGTTGCCGTCGGATCTCGTCGAGATCTCCCAGTGCGATGGTGGGGCCCGAAATCGCCTCGTCGCGCTGAGGGAAGTAGTTGAACATCGTCCGCAAGGACACATTGGCCGCGTCGGCAATCGCCTGTGCCGTCGTGCCCGCATATCCGTGTTCGGTGGCGATGCGGATGGCGGCTTCCTCGATCGCTTCCCGAGTTCGTTCCTTCTTGAGGGAGCGAAGGCCCTGGCTGGGAGCGTCGAGTTGCATGAAATGCAGTGTTGCACTCAATGCAATGAAGGGCAAGGGACGTACCCGCGGAATTTGAAGCCAGTCCTGCCGCCCAGGTCGCGAAAGTCCGTCGAGGTAGTCTCGAGCCCAGTTGTGTGCTCGTTGTCGGCCGGGAGGACACGGTTGAGTAAGTCGAATTCGGTCCGTTCGATCGATGTGGTGTCCGTGGTCGATCAAGTCACCGCGGAGATCAGGCGATCGATCTACTCGGGAGACCTGCACCCGGGCCAGGAGTTCTCGCTGCGTCAGATCGCCGAGCAGCTCGGGGTGAGTCTCATTCCGGTCCGTGAGTCCCTTCGGCGGCTCGAATTCCAGGGACTGATCGTCACCCGTCGGGCCAAGAGCGCCTTCGTCGCGCCGCTCGACCCTCAGGAATTTCGCGACATCTACCGGTTGCGGCTGCGCATCGAGCCGGAGCTCGTCGAGCGCGCGTGCGTGTTGCTGACGCCCGCCGACTTCGAGCGTTTGGATGTCATGCAGCGTGCGCACGCTGCTGCGCGTGACAGCGATGAGCGGTGGGAAGCGCACGTGGCCCTGCACAGCGAGATCATTCGGCCGGCGGCATCGACCTGGGACATGCGTGTTCTCGAAACCCTGTGGCACGCGTCGGAGCGGTACGTTCGGTATGCCTTCGGCCGGCTGGAAGCGGAATCGCGCGAACCGGAACGTCGAGACCACGCGCACGGTGAGCTTCTGGCGGTGTTGCGTACCGGTGATCCCGAGGGTTCGTACTCGGCAATCGAAGCGCATTTGAGGAACACCGAGGAGATCGTCCTCCGCGCCCTCGCGGATGCACCCATGACGGCCGCGCCCCGCATTCACTGATCTCGTTCTGCCGATCGTTCGGTGCGTTTCTTGCCCGGTTTGCTGTTATCAAATGTTCCGAGATCTTATTGCAGTGCGTGCAATTTTGCTGTTACTGTCCTCACAGACCGGGCCAGGTGTTAGCCCGCTCACATCTTGTGATCCGTTCTCAGCGTGATCTCCCCGACCCGATTGGATGACCATGAAGTCGTCGACGACATCGTCCAGGATCCACCGAACGCCCGTCTGGCTGGCCATGACCAGCTGCGTGATCGTGGGTGTTGTGGCTTGCAGTAGCGGCACCTCTGCCGAATCGTCCGGAGGTGAGACCGCTGCGGCGGGCGATGACGCTGCCGTGAGCACTGAGGTCGTGTGGACCGCCGCCCCAGCGGGTTACCTGGAGGCCGGTGGTGTCGAGCTGCCCAGCTCGTACCCGGAGCCGACCGGAAGTCCGGGAGAGAACTGCAAGATCGGTTACATCACGCCGACCAACGCCATTCCCGGCATCCAGAAGGAGATCGACGGGGCTACCGGCGTCGCAACGGAATTCGGCTGCAGCATGGTCGTCAAGGACGGTCAGCTCAGTCCGCAAACCCAGGTCACCGCCGTTCAGTCCCTACTGGCCGAAGGTGTCCGCGCGATCATCGTCAACCCGGTCGATCCGGCCGCGCTCGCCGCACCGATCGAGCAGGCAAACGGGGCGAACGTGCCGGTGATCACCGTCGACGCGCCTCCGGGGCCCGGTGACGAGAACCTCGCAGGTGTCACGAGCACGGTTCTTCAGTCTCGCGACATGGCCGCGTTCGAGATGGCCGCCGCGGTCGCCGATGCCCAACCCGACGGCAAGGTCGGGATGATATATCCGGCATTCCAATCGAAGAACCTTCAGTACCAGGTGGAACGGTTCCAGTACTGGGGCGAGGAACTCGGCCTCGAATTCGTCGCTCAGGAGGAAGTCGCCGCTCATTCTCCGGAGTCGGTCTCGACGGCGACAAGCGCTCTGCTGCAACAGAATCCGCAGATCACAGCGGTCATGGCCTACAACGACTCTGCGGCGTCGGCAGCAGCTGCAGTCGTACGCACATTGGGGCGTACGGACATGGTGGTCACCGGAGTCAACGGCGACTCGGGAACGACAGGCCTTATCGCGGACGGCAGGATTCTGGCTACTTGGGCCTTCGACAACACATCCATGGGCGAGCAGGAAGGTCGAGCGGCAATCAATGCAGCCAACGGGGTCGAGATTCCGGAAAAGGTGCTTTCTCCCGGTGCGGTCATCGACAAGAACAACGTCTCCAGCTACGAGCCCCAAGCCTGACCGGGTTCATGCAAAAACCGTTTCCTCTCGCACGAACGATCACTGACACGAAGGTGAAGTCGCCAGCATGACCTCGACCCCGGAACAAGTAACAAGACCCGAAAAATTGCGAGCAGAAGCTTCCGGCGTATCGCTGGTCGATCGGCCGCCTGCGCTCGTGAGGCTGTGGAAGTCGAGCCGTCATCTACTCCCCGTAGTCTCGCTTCTCGCCTTGATCTTCATCGTTTTCTCGTTCACGAACGAGTACTTTCTGACCGCGGCGAACATGAAGATCCTCATGACGAGCAGTACCGCGCTCTGGGTGATCGCGCTCGGGATGACCTTCGCGATGATCAGCGGCGCTGTCGACCTGTCCATCGGTGCACTGATAGCCCTTCTCGCGATCATGTTCGCAACGCTGATCAACATGGGGTTGCCCAGTGTGCTTGCGTTCGTCGTGACAGTCATCGCAGGTGCACTCATCGGTGGCTTGGTCAACGGAGTCCTCATCGGACGACTACAACTTTCGTTCCTCCTGGTGACCATGGCGACACTGACGGCGTTCACCGGATTCGTCAATATCTGGTCGGACACCAGGTCGATCCCGGTAACCTCGACGGTCACCGACGTCATCGCCTTCGGCGACATCATGGGAATCAATGCGTCGATCTTCATCATGATCGTCACGTTCGCCGTTGCTCTGTTCGTACAGTCGCGCACCTTCTTCGGACGCGACGTGTACGCCGTGGGTGGCAACCCTGTTGCAGCCCGGTTGGCCGGAATCAACGCCACACGCACCACCATCGCGGTCTTCGCGATAGTCGGCATGACAGCCGCGATCGCTGCCGTGGTCGGGATCGGTCGGTCCGCCGCGGCCAGTCCGACGGTGGACAACCTCTTGCCGTTGCAGGCCATCGCCTGCGTTCTGCTCGGGGGTACTGCGATGACCGGCGGATCGGGCGGGGTCGGCGGAACGGTGCTCGGCGTCCTTTTCCTGGCGACGTTGGGGAACGGGCTGAGCCTGTCCGGCATATCGAGCTACTGGCAAGGTGTCGTCACCGGCGTCATCCTGGTGGGAGCCGTTCTTCTCAACAGACTGTCCGGCGGCGCGATGACCCGACGGCCGATACGCCGATATCACGGAAGTCTCGCGAGAGGACCCGCGAAATGACCGAACACAGTTTGCTGTCGCTGAAGAACCTCGCCAAGCGCTTCGGCGGAGTCCACGCCCTGCGTGACGCCAGCATGAGCATTTCGGCCGCAGGAATGGTGCACGGTCTCATCGGGGCGAACGGCTCAGGGAAGTCGACCCTGCTGGGGATACTTTCCGGTCAGACTTCCCCCGACGAGGGCGAGATCTCCATCGACGGCCGTGCCGTCACGCTGTCGTCGCCGACCAAAGCGTTGAGCCTCGGCATCGCCATGGTGTCGCAAGAAACCGCGTACGCACCAGATCTCACCGTGGCCGAGAACGTCCTGATGGGCCGTCGGCTGGAGCGGTCGATGTTCGGAATCGACTGGCGCGCAAGCAACGAGAAGGCAGCCCGAATTCTGAAGGATCTCGAGCTGGAACTCGACATCGACAGGTTGGTTCGGGATCTGCGTCCCGATCAGCGTCAGATGGTCGAAATCGCCAGGGCGATATCGATGAACGCACGCATTCTGGTTCTCGACGAGCCGACGAGCTCTCTGGACGGTCACGAAGCCCAGGCACTGTTCGAAGTCGTTCGGAGCCTGAAAAGTCAAGGGGTATCGGTGGTTCTGGTGTCACACCGACTCGATGAGCTCTTCGACATGTGTGACAGTCTCACGGTACTGCGAGACGGGGTGACCGTCGCAGAAGGGCCACTCGACGACTTCACGCCGGACGCGGTGATCGACGCGATGATCGGTCGACATCGAGCGCAGGCCGTGACTCGCATCGGTGGTACTCCCAGGGCAGACCAGCCGCCGGCCCTGGTGGTCGAGCAGCTGAGTTCGCCGCGCGCCCTGCACGAGGTGTCGTTGTCCGTGCGGCCGGGGGAGATCGTCGGGCTTGCGGGTCAGGTCGGCTCAGGGCGGAGCGAGCTTCTCGAATGCATCTTCGGTACCCGGTTCGTGTCGTCCGGCGATCTCGCAGTCGGCGGTACGCCACACGTGCCGTCGAACTCGGCTGCGGCGATCAGGGCAGGGCTGGCCTTCGTCCCGCCCGACCGCAAGGGCCAAGGATTGGTGTTGTCGGGTTCCATCCGATCGAACCTGATGTCGGTGGCCATGGCCGACCGAGCCCGCCTCGGGATGCCGAGCATCAAGACCGAGGACGGAATCATTGCCGACCTCGTCGAGCGCATGAGCATCCGGATGCACGGAGTCGAGGATCCGGTCAGCACGCTCAGCGGCGGAAATCAGCAGAAGATCGCCATCGGCAAGTGGCTGACTCGGTCGCCTCGCGTGATCATGCTGGACGAACCGACACGAGGCGTCGATGTCGCCGCGAAGGCCGAGGTTCACGGTTTGCTTCGTGACATCGCCGCCGAGGGTGCAGCGCTGTTGGTCAGCTCCAGTGAACTGCCCGAGCTTCTCGGACTGTGTGATCGGATCCTGGTGATGGCTCAGGGCCGGATCGTCGCGTCGGCAGCGACGGCCGACGCACCGGACGAGGCCACGCTGATCCGATACATGACCATGGTTCGAGCGTGAGACCGCGAGCTCCTGGCACGAAGACGGTTCGGCAGGGCGTCTAGTCGTAGGGTCCCGAGATCGAGGCCTCGGCAAGTCTGGAGAGGCCCTCGCGGATGTGGCGAGCCCACAGGCCACCGATACCGTCGACGGACTGCAGGTCGGCTGCGGTGGCCGCGAGCAGCCCCTGCAGGGTGCCGAACGCGCCGACCAGTCGGTGAATCTGGCTGAACTGCAACCTCGGAACTCGGGTGAGTACTCGGTACCCGCGAGGGCTCATCGGGGTGTCGAGGGCCTCGATGGTCGCGGGATAGCCGAACGCGCGGGCCAGCGTCGTCAAGTCCAGTAGATCGACATCGGTCAGCTTGTCCAGTGCGGCGAGCGCCTTCTCGACCCCGGTGGTGCTCGACGGTTCGTTGCCGGCGAGGTAGTCGCGCACGATCAGTTGGCGATCGACGTCGTTGTCGCCCAACAACTCTTCGAGCTGAAGAGCGAGCTGGCGGCCGTCGGTGCCGAGTTCGAGGACGTTCTGCTCGATCTCCACCGACACCCGCCGCACCATCTCGAGCCGCTGCGCGACGGTCAGGGCGTCGCGCAGGGTCACGAAGTCCTCGATCTCGACCACCGAGAGCTGCCTCGTGTTGTCGTCGAGACGGGCCTTGTAGCGCTCGAGGGTCGCGACGGCCTGATTGGCGCGCGAGAGGATGGTGGCCGAGCCCTCGACGACGTGTCTGATGCCGCCGATGTACACGCTGACGATGCTCATCGATTGGCTCACGGAGACAACGGGATAACCGGTCTGCATTGCTGTTCGTTCGGCGGCGCGGTGCCGGGTACCGGACTCGACGGTGGGAATCTTGTGGTCGGGGACCAGCTGGACGTTCGATCGGACGATGCGCTTGCCGTCGGTCGAAAGCACCACTGCGCCATCCATTTTCGACAGTTCGCGAAGCCTGGTGGGCGCGAATTCGACATCGAGCTCGAAACCGCCGTCGCAGATCGCTTCGACTTCCTCGTCGTAGCCGAGGACGATCAACCCGCCGGTGCGGCCGCGCAGAATTCGTTCGAGGCCGTCCCGCAGGGCGGTTCCCGGTGCGAGCCGGGCAATGGTCTCGCGCAACGCTGGGGACGGTGTGGTGCCCTCCATGGCCAACCCCCTCGTGTCGTTCAAGCGCGGCCGAGTGTCTGCTCGTGCGGTGGGTATGTCCCGTGCGGATAAAGAGTACTGCGCTGCCGCATGCGGGCGGCCCGACAAAGAATACTTCCCGGTGTCATACGGGTCGCATACGCGTGTAGGTCAATGCCTCGCCGACGTTGGTGACGGTCTTGACCTTGATGCCGTCCGGAATGGGTCCGGCGTCCTCCGGGACGATGGCGTAGTTGAACCCCAATCGGGCGGCCTCGGCGAGACGGCGACCCAGCCCGGCCACTCGGCGTACTTCGCCGGCCAGACCCACTTCGCCCAGAATGACCATGCCCGGGGGGAGTGGTTGATCGCGGACCGCCGATGCCACCGCCGCAGCGAGCGCGAGATCGGCGGACGGTTCGCTGGTGCGCATCCCGCCGACCGTCGCGGCGTAGACCTCCGCCTTGGACACCTTGACTCCGCAGCGGCGTTCCAGCACGGCCAGGATCATCGCCACGCGGGCGTGATCGAGACCGCTGACCGCGCGCCGGGGCGACGGCATCGCGGTGTCGACGATCAGTGCCTGCAGCTCGGCCAACAGGGGTCGTTTGCCGTCCATCGTGACGGTGACGGCTGTTCCCGGCACGGCGTCGCCCCGATGGTGCAGGAACAACCCGGACGGATCGCTGATGCCGACGATCCCGGTTTCGCGTAGCTCGAAGCAGCCGACCTCGTCGGATGCGCCGAACCGGTTCTTGACGCCGCGGATCATCCGCAGAGTCGAGTGCTTGTCGCCCTCGAAGTTGAGCACCACGTCGACGAGATGCTCGAGCGACCGCGGACCGGCCACCGCGCCTTCCTTGGTGACGTGCCCGACGAGCAGTACCGCAACCCCGGTGGTCTTGGCCAGCGTGGTCAACGCGCTCGTGATGGCGCGAACCTGGGTGACGCCGCCGATGACGCCGTCGACGTCCGCGGCGAGCATCGTCTGCACGGAATCGACGATCAGCAGGCTCGGCTTGACCTGCTCCACGTGGCCGAAGACGGTGGCGAGGTCTGACTCCGCGGCGAGGAAGACACGCTCGTGTACCGCGCCGGTGCGATCGGCGCGCAACCGCACCTGACCCGCCGATTCCTCACCCGTGACGTAGAGCGCACGGCGATCGGGTGCCGAGCGGGCCCACCGATGCACCACCTCGAGCAGCAGCGTCGACTTGCCGACTCCGGGCTCGCCGGCCAGGAGCACGACCGAACCGGGGACGAGGCCACCACCGAGAACGCGATCGAACTCGTCGATCCCGGTGGTGTTGGCCTGCGAAGTGGCACTGCTGATGGTCGTCAGAGCTGCGGCCGGCGTGGTGGGAATCATGGCCCCGCCGCCCGAACGCAGAGCCGATGCGCCTGCGCGGGTCGCAAGGGGAGCGGCAGTGGCCTGGACCTCGTCCATCGAGCCCCAGTCACCGCATTCGGGACAGCGACCGACCCATTTCGAGACCGAGTGACGGCACGCGGAGCAGCGGTAGCTCGACTTCAGTTTGACCACGCCGGCAGCCTAACGATGGGCACCGACAGGATCGGGGCGGCGGTTATTCGCCTTCGCTGTGCTCGGTCACCGCGGACGGGTCGCGCTCGAGCTCGATACCGGCATCGACCGGAACGTTGACGACGACCTCGCCCGCGTTCGCGAACTCGAAGGTGACCGGCAGCGTCAGGCCCGGTCGAACGTTCTCGGAGATGTCGGCCATCTCGACCTTGATCAGCTGGATCGGCAGCAGCGGATCGTCGAGCTGAACGTCCGCGGGCGAACCTGCGCCGAGCGCGGTCAGCGGAGCGATCTCGTTGCTGCCCGCTTCCGCTTCGTCGACGATGGTGACCCGAGCCTCGGGGGAGGAGATGCCGGTCAGCTCGTCGGCCACGCTCGTGTTGGAGTTGATGGCCGTGAAGCCCAGCTCGACGGTGCCGCCGGAGGTGATGCTGTATTCCTCGGAAGTGGGGTACACCACGTGCACGTTGCGCAGCTGGATGTCCCCGACGTCGGCGGAGTTGCCGTTGACGGCAGCGACCTGAGTGGCCGTCTGGGAGATCTGACCTGCGCCGCACGCGGTGAGGGCGAACGCGCCACCGGCGAGAAGAGCGAGGGCGGCGGCCGTCCTGCGATGGCGGCCAAGCGGTGTCGCAGCGTCGATTGCAGTCACTTCGGTCGTCCTCCATGTGGTGCCGGGCCGGCTCGGTCCATCTCGTCCACTAGGCAGAGTAGTAGTTCTCGTCCACCGGCCGCTCGTGGGGTCTGCCGGCGGCCCGATGACGCCAGGTGAGGGTGCCTGTCAGGAGCGGCGGCCGCGGAACGGCGCACGTGAAAATGTGGCCCCGGATACACGTCGATCCGTCTGTGTCAACCCCTGATTCGGCACCACTATGCCCCTGACCTGCACCGTTGATATGAGCCGTGGTATTCTGGGTAAATCGAAAGGGGCACTTGTCACATGATTTTCAAGGTCGGAGACACCGTCGTTTACCCCCATCACGGAGCGGCGCTGATCGAAGCGATAGAGACACGCACCATCAAGGGTGAACCGAGAGAGTACTTGGTTCTCAAGGTCGCGCAAGGCGACCTCACCGTTCGAGTTCCCGCGGACAATGCAGAGTACGTAGGCGTTCGCGACGTCGTCGGGCAAGAAGGTCTCGACAAAGTCTTTCAGGTGCTTCGCGCGCCGCACACCGAAGAGCCCACCAACTGGTCGCGTCGGTACAAGGCCAACCTGGAGAAGCTTGCTTCCGGTGACGTGAACAAGGTTGCCGAGGTCGTCCGCGATCTCTGGCGACGTGAGCAGGACCGCGGACTGTCGGCAGGCGAGAAGCGCATGCTCGCCAAGGCACGGCAGATTCTGGTCGGCGAGTTGGCACTGGCCGAAGGAACCGACCAGGCCAAGGCCGACACCATGCTCGACGAAGTTCTCGCTACCGCTTCCTAGAGTGGACGGTACCGCCGGCGACGTGGTCGCCCTGGTACCCGCTGCAGGCAAAGGCCTTCGGCTCGGACACGACGAGCCGAAGGCATTCGTCTGTCTGGGTACCGACTCTCTTCTGAAACGGTCCGTCGACGGTCTCCGGGCCTCGGGTGCCGTCGATCGCATCGTCGTCATAGTGCCGGCCGAGTTGCTCGACGCGGCCCGCCGTCATGTCGACAACGACGTCACGGTCGTGGCCGGAGGGCTCGAGCGCACCGATTCGGTGCGTGCCGGTCTCGCTGAGGTCGGCGACGCAACCGTCGTACTCGTCCACGACGCCGCCCGCGCACTCACCCCACCGACGCTGATCGCCCGCGTTGTGGCCGAGGTACGAGCCGGACGCTCGGCCGTCATCCCGGTTCTCCCGGTCGTCGACACCATCAAGGAAGTCGACATCATGGGTGCGGTTGTCGGTACCCCCGACCGCGCGAGTCTGCGCTCGGTACAGACCCCGCAGGGCTTCGACGCCGACGTCCTGCGACGCGCCTACGACGCGACCTCCGATATCTCCACCGACGACGCGGGCCTCGTCGAGCGCATCGGCGAGACGGTGCACTCCATCGTCGGCGATGCACTCGCGTTCAAGATCACCACGCCACACGACCTGCTACTGGCCGAGGCCCTGACGAGAGGCGAGTCATGAGAGTCGGCATCGGTACCGACGTGCATCCCATCGCCCCCGGTCGGCCCTGTTGGCTGGCCGGATTGCTCTTCGACGACGCGGACGGGCTCGAGGGACACTCCGACGGTGACGTCGCCTCCCACGCTCTGTGCGACGCGTTGCTGTCCGCGGCAGGTCTCGGCGATCTCGGATCGGTGTTCGGGACGGGGCGACCGGAATGGGACGGGGTCAGCGGAGCCGCCATGTTGACCGAGGTCAAGCGGCTGCTCGACGCGGATGGATTCTCGATCGGTAACGCCGCGGTGCAGATCATCGGCAACAGGCCCAAGATCGGACCGCGCCGCGTCGAGGCCCAGGAAGTTCTCTCGCGGGTGCTCGGTGCGCCGGTATCGGTGTCTGCGACCACCACGGACGGCCTCGGGCTGACCGGTCGTGGTGAAGGAATCGCGGCCATCGCGACCGCACTTGTCATGGCGAGGTAAAACCACCGGTAGCATTGCTGGTCGTGACCCTTCACCTACACGACACCGAGACGAGGGCCCTGCGGGAATTCACCCCCTTGGTCCCTGGCCATGTATCGGTGTACCTGTGTGGGGCGACGGTGCAGGGCGAACCACACATCGGCCACGTGCGCAGCGGCGTCGCGTTCGACGTACTGCGCCGCTGGTTGCTGGCGCACGATTACGACGTCGCCTTCGTCCGCAACGTCACCGACATCGACGACAAGATCCTCAACAAGGCGCGCGAGGCGGGCCGTCCGTGGTGGGAGTGGGCTGCTACCTACGAGCGATCCTTCACCTGGGCGTACGACCGACTCGGGGTACTTCCGCCATCGGCCGAGCCACGCGCCACCGGGCACATCACGCAGATGGTCCGGATGATCGAGCGCCTGATCGAACGCGGCCACGCCTACGCCGACGAGTGCGGCGACGTCTACTTCGACGTGCAGAGCTTCCCGAGCTACGGCGCGCTGTCCGGTCACAAGCTCGACGACGTGCACCAGGGCGAGAGCGTCGCCGAGGGCAAGCGCGATCCCCGCGATTTCACGCTGTGGAAGGGTGCCAAGCCCGGCGAGCCGTCGTGGCCGACGCCGTGGGGCCCCGGTCGGCCCGGTTGGCACCTCGAATGCTCGGCGATGGCAGAGAACTACCTCGGTTCGGATTTCGACATCCATTGCGGTGGGCTCGATCTGGTGTTTCCGCATCACGAGAACGAGCGAGCCCAGTCGATGGCGGCCGGTGACGGCTTCTCGCGGTACTGGCTGCACAACGGCTGGGTGACGATGGGCGGCGAGAAGATGTCGAAGTCGCTCGGCAACGTCCTGTCGGTACCGAATGTGCTCAAAAAGGTTCGGCCGCAGGAGCTTCGGTTCTACCTCGGTGGCGCGCACTATCGCTCGATGCTGGAATACTCCGACACCGCGCTCGAGACCGCAGCCGTGACGTACCGGGGCATCGAAGGGTTCGTCCGACGAGCCGTCGAACGTGCCGGCGACGTACCGATGGGCAAGTGGACCACAGGATTCGCCGCGGCTCTCGACGACGACCTCGGAGTTCCCAAGGCGTTGGCCGAGATTCACGCCACCGTCACCCTCGGCAACACCGCGCTCGAGTCCGGTGACCTACCGGCTGCGGTGGAGTACGCGGGCAGCGTGCGGGCGATGCTGGACATCCTCGGTGTCGACCCGCTCGATCCGCACTGGATCAGCGACAGTGGTTCCGACGCAGCAGCTCTCGGCGCTCTCGGCGTTCTGGTCGAGGCCGAGCTGGAGCGTCGAGCAACGGCGAAGGCGACCAAGGACTGGGCCGCCGCAGACGACATACGGACACGACTGGCCAAGGCCGGAGTCGACGTGACAGATACACCCAACGGGCCGGAATGGTCGCTGGGTACGAGCAAGACCGACGAAGCAGGTTTGTGATGGCAGGCAATTCGAGTAGGCGCGGCGCGATCCGCAAGGACGGCACCAAGAAGGGGCAGGTCGCCGGTTCCGGAGGCAAACGTCGTAAGGGCCTCGAGGGCCGCGGCGCGACGCCTCCCGCCTCCGAGCGCACCAAGCACCCCGCCGCGCGTCGGGCCAAGCTCGCCGAGAAGTCCGCGCAGAATCGCGGTGCCACCACCGGCGGCCGCGCGGGCGGACGACCGGCAGGCCGCAAGGCCGAAGACGGTCCCGAAGTGGTGCTCGGTCGCAACCCGGTCGTCGAGTGCCTGCGTGCAGGCGTGCCCGCCACCGCACTGTGGGTCGCCGTCGGTACCGACAGCGACGATCGGCTCAAGGAAGCCGTGCAGCGCGCAGGCGATGCGCGGATCTCCATCCTCGAAGTTCCCCGTTCGGATCTGGACAAGCTCAGCGCCAACGGACTGCACCAGGGCCTGGCCTTGCAGGTCCCGCCGTACCGCTACGCGCACCCCGACGACCTGATCTCGAACGCGCGCACGCACCAGGAACCCGCACTGCTCGTCGCGCTCGACAACATCACCGACCCACGCAACCTCGGTGCCGTCGTGCGATCGGTCGCTGCCTTCGGCGGCCATGGCGTCGTGATCCCGCAGCGGCGCAGCGCCAGCGTGTCCGCGGTGGCGTGGCGTACCAGCGCCGGTGCCGCCGCTCGCCTGCCCATCGCCCGAGCAGTCAATCTCACTCGTACGCTCAAGGATTGGCAGTCCAAGGGAGTCACCGTCGTCGGCCTCGATGCCGGTGGCGACACCGAACTCGACACCTTCGACGGTAAGGGTCCGGTCGTCATCGTCGTCGGATCCGAGGGCAAGGGCCTCTCGCGTCTGGTCAGCGAGACCTGCGATCACATCCTGTCGATCCCGATGGCCGGGCCGGTCGAGTCGCTCAATGCCTCCGTGGCTGCGGGCGTCGTGTTGGCCGACATCGCGCGGCAACGCCGCGGGTAGACCCTAGGTTCTGATACGGGCGGCGGTGTCGTGCATCGCCG
This sequence comes from Rhodococcus sp. 14-2483-1-2, assembly GCF_002259405.1. Taxonomy (GTDB): domain Bacteria; phylum Actinomycetota; class Actinomycetes; order Mycobacteriales; family Mycobacteriaceae; genus Rhodococcoides. The sequence continues at coordinate 468,613 of NZ_NPFW01000013.1, forward strand.
GGACGACGGTATCGATCATGTCGGTCGGGGTGTAGTTCCTCGCGTGCAGTGACGTGTTCAGTGCTGCCACGACGGTGCCGTTGCTGTTTCGCAAAGGCACTGCCGCAGCACGCATTCCGACGTCGAGTTCATCGACGACCTCGGACCAGCCTGCGCTGCGCACCCGAGTGATCTCGGCGCGCAGTGCGTCTCGATCTACCAGTGTGCGCGGGGTCAGGGCTTCGATGGGGGCGTCGGCGAAATAGCGTTCGAGTTCGCTCTCGGGGAGGGCTGCGAGCAGCACTCGACCCGATGATGTTGCGTGCGCGGGGAATCGAGTGCCCAGCGTGATGACGACCCGCAACATCCGCGACGACGGAACGCGCGCGACATAGACGATGTCGAACCCGTCGAGGATGGCCACCGAGGTCGTTTCGCCCAATTGTCGTGCCAGCGCTTCGATGTGGGGTTCGGCCAGGCGCGGCAGGTCCATTCCGGACAGGAACGAGAAGCCCAGATTCATCACTCGTGGGGTGAGGGTGAACTGACGGCCGTCCTGACGGACGAATCCCAGCTCTGCCAGGGTCAGCAACAGTCGGCGGGCCGTGGCTCTGGTGACTCCGACGGCCTCGGCGACCTCGGTGAGCGTGCGGGCCGGATGCGCGTCGTCGAAGCACTGGAGCACGTTCAGGCCGCGTTCGAGTGACTGCACGAACCAGGTGGGGCGTTGGTCGTCGGGTGCGATCTCGGCCGTCATGGTTCGAGTCTGCCTCATCGTTCTGTTCGCGCTGCATCACACCGTCCACTGCTTGTGGTCTTGACCACAACGGCCGCATCTGGCTACAGTTGTGCGAATAACAAACAACTGTGCGCTATACGCACAAAATCGAAGGGCCGACAAGTGAACGTTGACGTCGCAGTCGCGGACGGATCCAGAGCACGGAAGGCTGCCATCGGCAGCTTCGTCGGTGCCGTGGTCGAGTGGTACGACTTCCTGCTGTACGGCATCATCGCCGCGCTGGTGTTCAACTCCCAATTCTTTCCCAGCGTCTCGCCCGCAGTCGGCGTGATGGCGGCGTTCGCCACCTTCGGCGTCGGCTTCCTCTTCCGTCCTCTGGGCGGCATCTTCTTCGGGCACTACGGCGACCGTCTCGGACGCAAGCGCATGCTGATCTGGACGATGCTGTTGATGGGCGTCGCAACCGCGTTGATCGGCCTGGTTCCCAACTTCGAGTCGATCGGCTGGTTCGCGCCGCTGCTCCTGGTGCTGCTGCGTGCGATCCAGGGCTTCGCCGTCGGCGGCGAATGGGGCGGAGCATCTCTGATGGCCGTCGAGAGCGCGCCGGCGAAGAAGAAGGCGTTCTACAGCAGTGGCGTCCAGGTCGGCTACTCCGTCGGACTCATCCTCGCCACCGGCGCGGTCACCATCATGAGCAACCTGCTCAGCGACGACGCATTCACCAGCTGGGGCTGGCGCGTCCCGTTCCTGGCCAGCGCGGTGCTCGTGCTGTTCGGCCTGTGGATCCGATCCGGTGTCGAGGAATCACCCGTGTTCGAGCAGGCAGTCGAGGAGAGCGGCGAGAAGAAGAAGCTGCCGGTCATCCAGGCGATCACCGAGCACCCCGGCTCGTTCCTCAAGATCATCGCGCTGCGCATGGCAGAGCTGTTCACCATGTACATCGTCACCACGTTCGCCCTGAGCTACACCGTCAACGAACTGGGCTACGAGCGTCAGTTCATGCTCAACGTCGCGCTGCTGGTCGGTGCCATCGGCATCCTGAGCATCCCGACCTACGCCGCGATCGCCGACCGCTTCGGCCGCAAGCCGATCTTCGTCACCGGTGCCGTCGTCGGCGCACTGGCAGCCGTACCGTTCTTCCTCTCCCTGCAGGCAGCGTCGGTGGTCGCCATCGTGATCCTCGCCGTCATCCTGGTCAACGTCTCGCACGACATGGTGGTCTCGGTGCAGCAGCCCCTGTTCACCGAGATGTTCGGCCCCGAACTGCGCTACAGCGGAGCCGGTGTGGGATATCAGGTCGCCAGCGCGATCGCCGGCGGCTTCACCCCGTTCATCGCAGCAGCGCTGGTCAGCTGGAACGACGGCTCCTGGCATTACGTCGCGGCGTACCTGGCCCTGGGGTGCATCATCTCGGCCGTGGTCGCGGCACTGATGAAGAACATGGGCTCCTCCGATGTCACCTCCATCTCCGATCAGGCCGCCCCTGCAGCAGAAGCCGTTGTTGCAGAGCGTGTCTCGAAGTCGGTATGACCTCACTGACCCTGGTCGGTTCGCACGCGTCCACCGCGATGTCACCCGCGCTGTGGACGCGTGCGTTCGAGATAGCCGACGTGCCTTCCCGCTACGACGCCTGGGAGGTCGCCGACGTCGCCGACCTCCCCGATGTCGAGAATGCCCTGCGGGGCGGCCGTACCGATGCTGCGAACGTGACGATGCCCTGGAAGCACTGGGCTGCAACGGTTGCCGACGAGGTCGACCCGGATGTATCGATCTCGGGGGTGGCCAACCTGCTGTTCCTGCGTGCGGGAGCCCTGTTCGCCATGAACACCGACATCGCGGCGGTTCGAGCGGCCACCTCGGGACGCACCTTCGGCTCGGCACTTCTGCTCGGAGCCGGTGGAGCCGCGCATGCCGCCGCCTTCGCGTTGCAGGGCCGCATCGACAGACTGGTGGTCTCGGACGTCGACAGGCGCTCGGCGGCAGGACTCGTCGCCGAGCTCGACGGGTACGACGGATCGGCCTCGGTTGTCGACTGGTCGGATCGGGCAGTGAATCTGGACTCCTACGACCTGGTGATCAACGCGACGCCGATCGGCCGCGACGGCTCGGAGGATCAGCTGGCCTGGGGAGCAGGAGAACTGGCGGCGGGGGCCACGGTGTACGACTTCGTCTATGCCGACACACTCAATGCCGTCGAGTCCTATGCAGCGGACCGCGGAATCGAACTCATCGACGGATGGACGCACCTGTTCCATCAGGCCGACGCCATGGTCCGCCCGCTCGGACTACCCGAACGCATGTCCGATGCACTGCGGCGCAGCATTCGGGAGATCTGCCCGGCTGCGGCCGGAATCAACCGATAGCGCGAAACCGTATCGGTGTTCCGGGGGTGAGCTGCGCAGCGGCGGACACGTCCACTGCAGTGACGACGGCGATCACCGGATAGCCGCCCGTGACGGGGTGGTCGGCGAGAAACAGCACCGGCTGCCCCGACGGCGGAACCTGCAGAGCGCCGAGAACCATTCCTTCGCTGGCCAATTCGCTGTCGACGGCTCGGTCCAGGGGTTCGGCACCGTCCAGCCTGATGCCGACGCGATCCGAATCCTGCGTAACGGTCCACGACTGTTCGAGCAGAAGCGATCGGGCGCGCTCGGTGAACCAGTTCTCGCGCGGCCCGAACGTGACATGCAGTGTGGCTCGGATCGATGGCGGCGGTACGAACTCCGCTGCGGGCCAACGGCCGCTGTCGTCGCCGACGGCCAATACGGTGCCGGAGGAGAGTGCTGCGGGCCCGAGGCCGGACATCGTGTCCGTCGACCGACTGCCGAGGACGGTGGGAACGTCGATCCCGCCTCGCACGGCGACGTAGCTACGCAGACCCCATGTCGGCGTGGACAATTCCAGTTCCTGTCCGGCTCGGACCACGAGCGTCGAATGCAACCCCTGCACGGCACCGTCCACGCGGCAGATCACGTGTGCCCCGGTGACCGCCACGACGGCGTCGAACTCGGCGCGTAGTTTCAGGCCACCGAAGGTCACCTCCAGGGTCGCGGCGTCGGAGTTGTTGCCCACCAATCGGTTCGCGGCATCGTGTGAATGCCGGTCCGCGGCACCCGAGCAGCCGACTCCGATCGACGCATACCCCGGGCGACCGCGATCCTGCACGGTGCACAGTGGTCCCGTCTGCAGAACGGTCACGGCTCTCATGCCTGCTCGAATCGGACGACAGTGCCGGGTCGCAGCAGCGCGGGGGGATCGCGGTCGAGGTTCCACAGGGGCGCGTCGGTGCGTCCTATCAGCTGCCAGCCGCCAGGGGAGGAGCGCGGATAGATGCCCGAGAACTCACCTGCCAGCCCCACCGAACCGGCCGGAACGCTGGTGCGCGGTGACGTGCGCCGCGGAACGTGCAGCCGCGTGTCGGTGCCGACGAGATAGCCGAAGCCGGGCGCGAAGCCGCCGAACGCAACGGTCCACGCTCGGCCGGTATGTGCGGCAACGACTTCGGTGGTCGTCAGGCCGGTCAGGCGCGCAACCTCGTCGAGGTCTTCGCCGTCGTAGACCACCGAGATGGTCACGGTGTCGGACCGGTCGTCGACCGCGGTGACTGCGGGTTCGGTGGCCGAGATCCAATCCAGCACCGGCTGCTTCGGCCCGTCGAACATCACCAGTACGGTGCGAGCGGCGGGAACCAGATCGACGACGCCTACCGGTGTGTTCAGCGAAAGCGCACGGTAATACGCCATCGTCTCGTCCAGCCCGTCGAACTCGACGAGTACTGCGTTCTCGCCCGCAGGCACAATGCGCATCAGACGAAGGCTGTCACGGCGATGCCGTTGCTGCGCAGCAGTTCCGATACGGCCGTTGCCATCGCGACCGCCCCGGGGGAGTCGCCGTGCAGGCAGATCGACTCGGCCGCGACATCGATGCGCGAGCCGTCGACAGCCAGGGTCGTGCCGTCGGTGATCATGGTCAACACACGCCGGGCGACGGCGTCGGGATCGGACAGCACGGCACCGGGTTCCGAGCGGGACACCAGCGTTCCCTGCGGGGTGTACGCGCGGTCGGCGAAAGCCTCTGCGACGGTGCGTAGTCCGGCTCGTTCGGCTTCCTCGAGGAACACCGAACCGGGCAGGCCGAGCACCGGCAGTGTGGGGTCGTAGGCGAGAACGGCGTCGACCACGGCCTTGGCCTGGCCGCGGTGGTGCACGATCGCGTTGTACAGCGCGCCGTGCGGTTTGACGTAGGCGACGGCCGAACCGGAGGCTCGAGCGAGGCCGTCGAGTGCGCCGATCTGATAGATCACGTCGGCGGTGAGGTCGGCGGGGGAGACGTCGAGAAAGCGTCGGCCGAACCCGGCGAGGTCGTGATAGCCCACCTGCGCTCCGATTCGCACGGCTCGGTCCGCAGCCGCGCGGCACGTCCGCAACAGGGTGGTGGGATCTCCGGCGTGAAAACCGCACGCGACGTTGGCGCTCGAGACCACGGTCAGCATGGCGTGGTCGTCGCCGAGAGTCCATGCGCCGTAGCTTTCGCCGAGATCGGCATTGAGATCGATGGACACCCTCGACATCCTAGGCGGCGACGAGCCGTCCGGAGTTCGCCTTGCGGGTTGCCCCGATGCCGCGGCAGACGAGATAGATGACGAAGGAGATGGTGGTGACGAACGTCGAGACCGGCAGACCGGGGGCGAGGGAGAGCAGGATGCCTCCGACGGCGGCGATCTCGGCGAACAGGATGGACAGCAGTGTCGCCTTGAGCGGGCTGGCCGTCACCCGCGCGGCGGCCGCGGCCGGGGTGATGAGCAGCGAGAGCACCAGCAGGGCTCCGACGATCTGAACGCCGAGCGCACACGCGACGCCGACGAGCACGGCGAAGACCACCGAGAGTGCGCGGACGGGGACGCCGCGGGCCAGCGCGACCTCGGGGTCGGTGCTGGCGAACAGCAGCGGCCGATAGACCACGGTGAGGACGATCAACACCAGAACCGCGCACACCAGCAGCAACTGGATGCCGCTCTGCCCGACGCCGACGATCTGGCCGATGAGCAGTGAGAAGCTGGTTCCGGTTCGGCCGGGGTAGAGCCAGATGAACAACACCGACAGGCCGAGGCCGAAGGACATGATGACGCCGATGACCGAGTCGCGGTCGCGGGCCTTGCTTCCGAGCAGGGCGAACATCACCGCCGCGACCACGGACCCCACGATGGCTCCGAGGCCGACGGTGATGCCGACGAGCAGCGCGGCGGACGCACCGGTGAGCGAGAGTTCACTCGATCCGTGCACCGCGAACGCCCACTGGCGGCTGACGATCAGCGGACCGAGTGCACCGGCGAGCAATCCGAGGATCGCGGCGGCGAGCAGCGCCTGCTGGACGAAGTCGTAGGTCAGCAGATTGGCTGTGGTGTCGAAGTCGAGCATCTTCGAGAATGCGTCGAGAACTTTCTCGTTCATGCCTTGTCTTCTCTGTCGTGCGGCACGGGTGGGTGGTGTGCGCCTGCCGAGCCGAGCGCATCGATCGAGTCGCCGGTTCCGACCACGACGAGCCGGCCGCGAACCTTCAGGACCTCGACCTCGGTGCCGTACAGCTCGGAGAGCACCTCGGTGGTCATGACCTCCTCGGGAGTCCCGATGCGGAACCGGCCGTCGACGATGTAGACGATGCGGTCGACGAGCGGCAGGATCGGGTTGATCTCGTGCGTCACGAACAGCACTGCCGTGTCGTGCTCACGCCGTCGGCGATCGATGAGGCTCGAGACGAGTGATTGGTTGGCGAGGTCGAGGCTGAGCAGAGGCTCGTCGCACAGCAACACCGACGGATCGCCGACGAGTGCCTGGGCGATGCGCAGTCGCTGCTGCTCACCGCCGGACATCGAGCCGACGGGTGCGCCCGCGAAGGAGTTGGCGTCGACCTGATCGATCGCGCGCTGCACCGTCTCCTTGCGCTGTCGCATGCCGCGGAGGCCCATGCCCCATTTGTGGCCGTCCCAGCCGAGGCCGACGAGATCGCGTCCGCGCAGGGGGAGATCGTCGTCGATGTTGCGTTGCTGGGGCACGTAGCCGACGCCCGACTGGCCGCGGCGGACGGGATGGCCGTCGATCGCGGCTGTGCCGGACGTGAGGTGATTCTGGCCGAGCAGCACCTTGAGCAGAGACGTCTTGCCCGACCCGTTGGGGCCGAGAACGGCGACGAACTCGCCCTTCTCGACCGCCAGATCCAGGTTCTGCCACAGCGTGCGCTCGCCGAACGCCAGTCCGGCATCGCGCAGTTCTACAGCAGGCATGTACTACAGCTTTCCATCAGCAGGTCCGAGATCAGGAGTCGGATCGGCTCAAGGGGCGGTTGCGAGGGCGGCCTGCAGATCCGTCGCTGCCTTGGTCTGCCACTCGATGTACGTCATCCCGGCGGGCAGAGTTTCGGTGACCTCGACGACGGGGATGCCCGCGGCCTCGCTGGTGGAGCGAATGTCCTGCGTCACGGCGTCTTCGGTCTGGATGTTGTAGACCAGCGCGCGGACGGACTTCGAGGTGAACAGATCACGTGTTGCAGCGATCGATGCCGGAGACGGGTCGTTGCCCTCCTCGATGGAGTTCTTGAAATCCTCGGGGGTGCGATCGTCGAGCTCGGACTCCTCGATGAGGTAGTGCGCGATCGGCTCGGTCTGCGCAACCGGTGCGTTCGGGTGGTCGGCGGCGATCTTCGCCGTCACGTCGGTGATGCCGTGCACCTGCTCGTGGAAGGTCTCGGCGTTGGCGGTGTACTGCGCAGCGTTGTCGGGATCGAGCTGGCCGAGCTTGTCGGCGATCTCCTCGGCGGTGTGCGCTGCCACCTCGGCGTCGTACCAGACGTGTTCGTTGACCTCGCCGTGCGAATGGCCGTCACCGTCCGTTGCCTCTGCTTCCGGCGTCGCTTCGCCGGAGGCGGGCTCGGAGTCGTGATCGTGGCTCTCGTCCAGCAGCGTGAAGGCATCGACCGACGGCACGTCCTTGCCCTCGGAACCGAGGATGTCCTCGATGAACTGGTCGTAGCCGCCGCCGTTGTAGACCACGAGCGACGCCTCGGCGACGGCGGCTGCGTCGGCGGGGCTCGCCTCGTAGGAGTGCGGGTCCGCGGAGGGATCGGAGATGAGCGAGGTCACTGTCGCCAGATCGCCTGCCACCGCTTCGGCGACGCTTCCCCAGACGTTGGTGGACGCGACGATCGTGATCGGTCCGTCGACAGGGGTGGCCGGGGCGGACTCGATGCTCGCGGAGTCGGTGGAGCTGCATGCGCTGAGCGTGAGGGCTGCGGCGCAGGTCAGGCCGAGTGCGGCCGTGAGTTTGGTCCGGGACGCGCGACGGATGGACGACATCGATGTACTCCTGAAGGGCAAGGCTTGACGCTAATGGAAACCGTTACCGTTGTACTCTAGCGTTCGACGGGCCTTTGTTCGAATCGGACGAAGACGACCTCGAGTTTCTTCGCGGTGCGTAGTGGGACTAACGTCCCGGTTATGGTCAGGTCAAGCGAACCGCGACGTCAGGCGACGTTGGCGTCGATCGCTGCCGAACTGAAGGTTTCGCGCACCACCGTCTCGAACGCCTACAACCGACCCGATCAGCTCTCCCCTGAACTCCGCGAACGCGTCCTTCAGGCCGCCAAGCGTCGGGGATATGCAGGCCCCGACCCGGTCGCTCGATCGCTGCGCACCCGTAAGGCCGGTGCCATCGGGCTGCTTCTCACCGAAGCTCTGAGCTACTCCTTCCGCGACCCGGCCGCGATGAGCTTCCTCGCCGGACTCGCCGAATCCTGCGAAGCCGCCGGACAGGGCCTACTGCTCATCCCCGCCGGAGCCGAACGCGACGACGTGCAAGCCGCAGCCGTCGTCCAACAAGCAGGAGTCGACGGCTTCGTCGTCTACTCCGTCGCCGACGACGACCCGTACCTCGCGGCCGTTCGCGAACGCCACCTACCGATCGTCGTCTGCGACCAACCCCGCAATATCCCCGAAGCGGCCCTCGTCGCCATCGACGACCGTGGCGCGATGAAAATGCTTGCCGCACATCTGATCTCGCAGGGACACGAGCACCTCGCGGTGCTGTGCATGAGGCTCGGACGCGACCGCCGCGATGGCGTCGTACCCCCGGGACGGTTGGCGGACAGCCACTTCCACGTCCAACGCGAACGCATCGCCGGCGTCCAAGCAGCCATGATCGACGCCGGACTCGACCCCGACATCCTCACCGTCGTCGAACGCTTCGACCACACCGTCCGCTCCGGACACTCCGCGGCAGCCCAAGCACTCCAGGCGAACCGCGAAACCACCGCCCTGCTCTGCACCACCGACGTCATCGCTCTCGGCGCACTCAACTTCGCGAGGGTCTCCGGAATCGATGTGCCGGGCCAACTCTCGGTCACCGGATTCGACGGCATCTCCGACGCCATCCGCGAGAACCTCACCACCGTGCGCCAGGACGCCGAAGAAAAAGGCCGTCGAGCAGGCAAACTGGTGCTCTCGTCCTCGCACTCGGGCATCGTCGCCGCCGAAACCCTGCCGACCGAACTCTTCCGCGGCCGAACCGCAGGACCGCCGCCGAAACAGCCGCCCGCTATCGCCTGAGCTGAGCTGAGCTGAGCCGCCCGCCCCGTTCGCGTCAATGGACCACTGCACGGCTCAGACGTATGCAATGTGCCATTCACGCAGCAGACCCCAGTGGGTGAATGAACCATTGCAGGGCTCAGACGTATGCAGTGGTCCATTGACGCGGAGCCGGAGCCGGAGCCGGGGCGGGGTCAGGCAGGCTGAGCGCTGAGCAATCTCGCGCAACGCAGCAGGCCCAGGTGACTGTAGGCCTGCGGATGGTTGCCGAGCGATCGTTCGGCGATGGGGTCGTATTCCTCACTGAGTAGTCCGGTGGGGCCTGCGGCGCTGACGAGTTGAGCGAACAGTGCTTCGGCTTCGGCGCGTTGTCCCACGAGGAGGTATGCCTCCACGAGCCAGGCCGCGCAGAGATGGAAGCCGCCCTCGCCGCCGGGGAGTCCGTCGTCGTGGCGGTAGCGGTAGACGGTGGAGCCGCTGCGTAGTTCGGCTTCGGTGGCGGTGACGGTGGCCGCGAAGCGTGGGTCTGCCGGGTCGATCAGGCCGGACAGTCCGATGAACAACGTCGCGGCGTCGAGGTCGGTGCCGTCGTAGGCGGCGGTGAAGGACTGCACCTCCTCGTTCCAGCCGTTGGCGAGCACTTCCTCGCGGATGGTCTCGCGCAGAGCCGCCCAGGCGGGTTCTGTTGTGCGACCGAAGGTTTCGGCCAGACGGATGGCCCGATCGACGGTGATCCAGCCCATCACCTTGGAGTAGACATGATGACGGGGGTTGTCGCGGATTTCCCAGATGCCGTGGTCGGGCTCGAACCAGCGACGTTCGACGGCTTCGACCATGGCGCGGACGAGTTCCCAGTCGTCGTCGGAGAGACCGTTCTCGGACCCCTTCGCCTTGCGTGCGTGGGCGAGAGCGGACACCAGTTCGACGATGGGGCCGAAGACGTCGAGCTGAACCTGTTGATTGGCAGCATTTCCCACGCGCACCGGACGCGAGCCGGCGTAGCCGGGCAGCTCGTCGATGACGGCCTCGGGCGGAAGTCCGAGACCCCAGATGGTGTAGAGCGGGTGCAGACGCTCGGGGCCGGAGACCGATTCGAGTACCCCGTGAATCCAGGAGAGGTAGTTCTCGGCCTCGGCCGTCGATCCGACGTCGACCAGCGCGGCTGCGGTGAGTGCGGCGTCGCGCAGCCAGCAGTAGCGGTAGTCCCAGTTACGGACTCCGCCGATGTCCTCGGGCAGTGACGTGGTGGCCGCGGCCATGATCGAGCCGGACTCGGCGTGCACGAGTCCACGGAGAGTCAGTGCGGATCGCTTCATCAGATCGCGCTTGAGTGGAGGCAGGTCCAGGCCGTCGGCCCAGTCCTTCCAGTACGCCTCCGATGCGCGGCGACGCTCCACCTCGTCCCATGGGTGCTGACTCAGATCGTTTGTGCCGAGCCGCAATTCGAGAACGATCGGTCCGTCGGACGGATCGACCTCCGCGTGTGCCGTCTGCTGGGATCCGTCGGAGACGATGTTCCAGGTGACGCCGGGGCTGCGCAGCACCATCGGATCTGCCGTACCGACGATGCGCAGGCCGTCGACATCGGGTTCGATCGAGGCCCACGCCTTTCCGAATTCCGGACGCGGTGCGAAGGTCACCACAGCGGTTGCCTTGCCGGTGATGACTCGCGTCAGCGCGGTCTGGCCCTGGCCGATGTCGTGCGGCAGGTAATCGGTGACCTGCAAGCTGGCCCATTTGGTCTGCACCGTCATCGTGCCGTCCACGTACTGCTGACTCAGTGGAAGTGATGCGCGGGTGGGTCCGACGCTGAAGTGGCCGGCCTGATCGCCGCCGAGCAGGTGCGCGAACACGGCTGCGGAATCGGGCTCGGGGTGACACAGCCAGGTGACGTCGGCGTCGGGGGTCAGCAGCGCAACGGCATTGGGGCTGGCGAGCATCGTCAGTCGTTCGATGCGCGGGGCGTCGGCTCCCGAAAGCCACTGCCGGCGCTCTTCGAGGAGGAATGCCAGGGCGAGCGCGACGTGCTCGGTGCTGTCGATGCGGAACTCCGCGAGGGTGTCTCCCGGTCCGATCTTGACGCCGATGTCCGGCCCGTGCAGGTGTCCGAAGGCCTTCTCGTCGGTGACGTCGTCGCCGAAAAAGACTGCGGCAGTAGCGGCTTCCTGGTGCCGAAGAATGTCGAGGGCGACGCCCTTGTCGGTGACGATGACTGCCAGTTCGATGACGGACTTGCCCTCGGTGACCTGAACGCCGTCCCGTGCGGCCGCGCCGGATCGCACTGCTGCGAGCGCTTCGTCACCGGCGGTGGTCTCGGCGTTGCGGACGTGCAGCGCGACGCTGGCCGGCTTGGTCTCGATGCTGACGCCGGGATGGGCGTCGGCGATGGCCTGGAGTTCTCCGGTGATGACGGTGAGGAGCTTCTTGGCGTTCTCGTCGATGGCGTTGATGAATCCGGCGTCGAACTCACTGCCGTGGCTGCCCACCAGCTGTACCTCGGACGGCAGCCGGGAGAGGATCGCGAGATCGCGGAGGGCACGTCCGGAGATGACGGCGGCGTTGGTGCCGGCCAGGGAAGCGAGCCCGCGCATGGCGCTGACCGACTCGGGGTGAGGGAAGGCCTTCTGTGGGTCGGAGACGATCGGTGCCATGGTGCCGTCGTAATCGGACGCGACGAGCAGACGCGGAGTCCGAGCTACTCCGACGAGTGCGCGGCGAAGTTCGAGCGGCAATTCGAGAGCAGTCACCCGTCGAATCTAGGCGATGAACCCCGCCTCGGCGTACCTGGCTTTGTGCGCTCGACGCATCACTGCTGGTCGGGGACCAGACCGGGCGACGGAGTCACACCGGAGGCCGCCGACATCGAGGCCGCGGACTTGGTGACGATGGCCAACATGGCTCGCTGCGCGCCGTCTGCGTCGCCGGATTGGATCGACGACGCGACCACGCCGTGCAGTCGGATCGCCTCCGGGTCGGCCTGCCGCGACATCAGTGCGTGGCGGGTGCGGCCGGCGAGCACCTCCACCACGATGTCGGACATCGACCGCAACATCGGGTTGCCCGAGGCCGCCAGCAACGTGCGATGGAAGTTGCTGTCGTGTTCGAGGTAGGCGTCGGAGTCCGCGGCCCGGGACGTCGACGACATTCCGATGACGGCGGCCGTCAGTGCGCCGCATTGCTCGGGCGTTGCTCGATGTGCGGCGAGCTTGGCTGCCAAAGGCTCGATGCCCGAACGTAACTCGCTGAGCAACAGTAACTGCTCGGCGCGGGCGGGCCCGGCCAGTTGCCAGCGGATGACCACCGGGTCCAGGGAGTTCCAGTTCTGCGAGCCCTGCACGGTGATCCCCACGCGTCGACGCACGGTGAGCAACCCAAGCGATTCCAGGACGCGGACCACTTCCCGGACGACGGTCCGTGACACGGTGAACCGCACGGCGACGTCGTCGGCCGAGATTCGGGTCCCGCTCGGGATCGCGCCGCTCACGATGTCGCGACCGAGCTCGTCGAGCACCGAATCGTGAAGCTGGCGGAAGTCGCTGGTCTCGCTCATGTCCGGTCGATCGTCCCACGGGTCGCCCGGTTTCTCGCGTCTGTCCGATCCGCGCGGGCGTGATGGAGCAGTATCGAGGGATGGCAGCACAGACGACAGGCAGAGCACATCATCCGGTTCTCGTGGTGATGGGAGTGTCCGGATCGGGTAAATCGACGGTGGCGGGCATCCTCGCCGGAGCATTGAAATGGGACCTGCAAGAGGGCGATGACCTGCATCCGGACGCCAACGTGGCGAAGATGGCGTCGGGTCAGCCGTTGACCGACGAGGACCGGTGGCCGTGGCTCGACATCATCGCCGAGTGGATCACCGATCACACCACCACGGGCCGATCGGGAATCGTGACGTGTTCGGCACTCAAGCGGACGTATCGGGACGTGCTCGCTGCTGGGTCGAGGGAGGGCTCGGAGGTGATCTTCGTGCATCTGGCCGGAACCAAGGATCGGATCAGCGGTCGGCTCAACGCTCGGATGGACCACTTCATGCCGTCCTCGCTGCTCGATACGCAGATCTCGACCCTGGAACCGCTGGGTGAGGACGAGAACTCCATCGTCGTCGACATCGGTCCACCCCCGACCAAGATCGCCGAGCAGATTCTGCTCGAACTCGAGAAGCGGGCGGGAATGTCGGAAAGTCACTGAGAAGACCGACTGGGGCACAGGTCGCCCTGCAGCGACTGCCATCGGCCGCCTTGTCAGGTTCACCCCGCCCGGACGCGTGAATGGACCATTGCACACGTCTCGACGGTGCAATGGCCCATTCACCCCGGCCGATCCGGGCAGACCGCACCGCGTCAATGGCACTGTGCACACGTCTCGGCGGTGCAATGGTCCATTGACGCGGCGCTGGGGTTACGCCGCGACAGCCTCACGGCGGACAGGGCGCACTGCGCGATCGGTGAGGAACGCGAACGCCAATCCCAGCGCGAGCCACAGGGTCGCTTGGGTGGCCAGGGACGACAGTCGGAATTCCCAGAGCAGGGTTGCCGGGAAGTCCGCGCCGACCTCGTCGACAGTGGGCAACAGTGCATAACCGATGCCGACGATCACCAGGAACGCCGCCGTCGGCGCGCCGACACGGACTGCCACCGAAGTCTGCGACGCCACTGCCTTCGCCACGTAGATCCCGACCGCGACGGCCAGCAGCCCCAGAATCACCGTCGCCAACCACAGCCAGGTGCGCTGGGTGATGGTCTCGGGATCTCCGACGGCCGGCGGGTTCGCCGGGTACTTGAAGAACGGGACTGCT
>NZ_NPFW01000023.1 GCF_002259405.1 Rhodococcus sp. 14-2483-1-2
ATCCCCGGCTCGCTCCGCTCACCGGAACGGGGGCGGGTCGCTGCGCTCCCCACCAGGGAGCCGCTACGCGGCTCGACGGTGCTCCAGTCATGCCGCCGACCATCGTGTCGCTGCGCTCCACTCAGATTCGAATCAGGCTGCTCTTCAGTATGATTCAACGTCACGATCGAAACGGAATCACCGACACCGAACACTCGGGGTCGCGCTGCGCGCGACGTGAACCTCACTACGGCTGCTCCCCGAACCCGTCGAATCATCATGTACTCATGCTACCCGACCACACACCACGAAGCAAGGACAAGCACCCACCAAGATATGCCCACTCTCATTACTACGCAATGGAATACGACTACCCGTCGAAGGCAGCGTGCGCAAACAATCGGAAACCGCTTCGCCATCAATCGCATTCCGATACATGTTGCACTGCAACGTTATTCACTCACCGCATCCAGTGCCGCGCATAACCATTACGGCACAACACATTTCGCAGAACACCACCACAACTGCCGCCACACCCCCACCGAACCACACCACCCAGACCCCCGTCCGGATCCCCAACAACCCCCGAGCCACCGACCACCAGACACACCACGCGGCGACGTCGAGGACGATGCGTCGCACCGTGGGTGAACCCCGACAGACACCACCACCCCTTCCGTCGACGACACACAACACACCCACAACCACCCCCGGGACCACACCACCCCAAACAAGCAGCCCCACCAGCACAAACGACATGTCCCCCCAACCACCACAACACGGATCCCCTGCGGGAGAGGGACCACGAAGCCGCGCGAGATCCGACCACCAAATACAACAAAGGCCCGCCACGATACGACCCGAACCTGTCAAACAGCCGAGTTCCCGCAGTAATCAGTGACGGAGCCGCCCGGCCCGAGAACTGAGAACCGCCATGACACGACCGAGGACACCAAAGTATTTCCTCATCGCGTGCTGTGAACACGAGCCCCAGTCGCCAGAAAAGGCGAGGCCTCGCCCGAAGAGCGAGACCCGTGACGACAGGCACCAGCCATGAATCTCCCAACGCCCAGACAGCGCCGCCGCATCGCCATTCAATCCACAACCATCGCCGCCGTCGAAGCCGGAATCGATCAGCTCGAAACCGTGGCGACCAACGCCGGCCTCCACCCCCTCGCCGTCGCACTCAACATCGCCGCCGCTACCGCCACCGCCACCGTCATTGCCGCTCTGGACGGTAAGGACGGTGACGGCACAGATCACGGCCACAGTGAGCCCGAGCAGCCCCGTGACGACGACTCAGGCACCTGAACCCCGGGACCGACGCAAAGCCGCACAGCGCCACGCCTGGCCGCTCGATATCGACCTTGGCGCGAAGAGGCGGCACGGGTGGGGCTCAGCTACCTAGTATCGACCTGATGGTCCCTCTGCTGATCCCTGTGCTCACCGCTGCGATCGCAGCGATCGCGGTACTGAGTGCGGCCGGCGTCGCTCGGAACGCCACACGCTACGCCGCCAGGCTCGGTGCGCTTCAGAAGGCTCACGACGCCAACTACGCCGCGCTCGAATCGTTCAGGCAGGCTTTCATCGAGTCCACCAATCTGGTGCAGCGCTATACCTTCCACGTGCCGTTTCAGGACAGACTCCGAACACGCGGGTCGACCCGCGAGCAGTTCGATCAGAATGCACCCTGGTACGAGCCCGCATTGCTCTCCGTTCAGAAGCTCCGCGCCCTGAGCCACACAGTGTTGCTATCGGACACAACGAACGCCCTCTACAAGAACGCCGACGACGTTTTTCGGAACGTACTGTCAGCGGAACGTCAGACAACTGCAACCGACCCGTGGCTCGCCGCTATGGCCGATCAGCCGGACCCACTCACCCGCTGCATCGAGGCACTCGGAGCCGATCAACGCGCCCTGCTCGAGGCATACCCCGTCGACGTTCCCCGCCGGCGGAAAAACGATCAGCAACGGATCTCCCCCGGTTAATCCTGAAGACGTACACCGGCAGCGGACCGGCGTCTGGCATTCCCGTGCGCTCCACCAATAGAGAGCACTTTGGTCCCGCCTGGCAACATGGCGTCCAGCACCCATTGTGTGACCTACGTCATACTTGTAAACGTTTTTTGGCAAAAGCCCCTATGTCGTTATGACCGCTTCGCAGTAGTCGGTGGGTTGAGCCGATGACGCGCAGATCAAAGCACGTACGCACTCGAGGACGCCATGTCCAAAAAGCGCGATCCCGAACTTGCAGCCAAGCTCGAAGCCCTTCTTGTCGATGCCCGCACACAGGGTTCTCGAACACCTGAAAACAAACTCGCCCCCGCAACTGCCGCCTTGGTGGATCTCCTCTGGGACCCCGCAGTCGCCACTCTTCACACTCTCGTCTCCGACGGCCGCATCGTCAGCGCCGGGCCCATTCCCGTCGCCATGACCATCGGCTGGGACGACCTGGAGTGGCTACGGTCCGACTACGCCGATCGCGACGCCCTGTGCATCGAGCTTGCGGTTGCAGGACTGACGACGTTCCTCCGAGCCGCGGTGGACAGAAAGATCTGGACCCCCTCCGGCCGGGCGTCTCTGCTTACCTACTTCGTCAACGCATGTCTCTTGCACAAGCTGCACGTAATCAACAAGTGGACGATGCCTCGCCGGATCGAACGCAGGCTCGCGACACTGGCCGATGTCGACGACCTCGATGCCCTGACCCTCGACCTGTCGGACATCCCATACGCAAGTCACGCGGCTCAAATCCTCGTCGACCGCGCCACACCGCAGGTGCGTCGACTGTTCGAGGCTCTACTGCAGGGCGAGACCATCGCAGGGGCAGCCACGGCGATGGGTATCGATCCCGCGACAGCTCGCACCCACCTGTTCCGGTTCCGGAAGAACGTCGTGGTGCCGCTCATCGCCGACGGCTTCCTCGATCCACCATCAGGAACTGCGCTCGCCAAACATATGGAGAACCAGCACGCCGACGAGCTCTCCACCTGGGGACCCACCCCTGCAGAACCCGAGCCCGACTTCGATCCATTCACCTCGAAATACGTGCCCGGCAACGTGTTCGCCTCCGACTGGGAGCCCACCGATGTCTACTGACGACCACCGCCGAGACCGGTGGACAGATGCGTTCCGCTGGTACTCACACCCGCTGACATCAGTAATCGTTCTGGCCATACTCAGCCTGCTGACCGCTGCAGCCTTCGGCCGCGAATTCGGCACCATGGCATTCTTCGCCATGCTCGAGTTCCTTCGAGAATGCGCCAACGCCTCGAATGACGACAGCCGGTGACGCCGGCTGAGGGGACTACGACATATGCCGCATGGTCGTCGCTGCGACGACCCCCGAGTCTTCGCCTAGTTCGGATCGGCGGGCTCGGGTGCGGTTCCGGAATCGTAGATCAGGTCGTCGGACCCTTCGTAGCGGTAAGCTCGCTGCCCGCTCGGCAGAGTCACCCATCCCGCCTGTCCATGATCGGGATCCGGGTCGAAACTATCGTCGCTGGTCGTCACGAGCAAGCATCTTTCCAAATCGGACCTGAGCGCCCGGCTCAGGCGGTGCGTCGACTGGCCACCTATTCCGGAGAGGCTCGGCCTCCGGCCAACGCTCTGCCGCCTCTTAGGGTGGTCGGGTGAAAGAGACGCTTGGTAGTTGGCCCCTGCGGCGTGTGGCATGCGTGGTGTGCGGCGCGCTCGCGATCTACTTCTGCCTGGTTTCCCTGCAGCGGATGGGGTGGACTCTGGACCGCGTCTTTCACGAGTTCTGGGTGGGCATGGCTCTCATCGGCCTCATGTCGGGTTCTCTCGCTATCGGGTGCACCATCAGTGACTTCTGGCGTGCACGTCCGCGTAAGAAAGATTGGGCCGCGTTCATGGCTACAGCGTTCGGGTCGACGGTCGTGCTGGCTCTGACAGCTACCCACGACGACGTAGATCTGGGTTCACTACCAGCGTGGGTCTCGGCGGGTGGCGCTCTGTTCACCGCCGGCGGCGTCCTAGTCGCCCTGCGCTCGTACCAGGCGACGCGACGTACAGCCTTGGAGGACCAGGCCAACCAAGTTCGACTCCTGCAAATTCAGGTGATGCCCGACGGTTCCGACTCGCACGGCAAACGGCAGTGGCGCACGGTATTGACCAATCGCAGCAAGGACCCGCTCTACGGCCTCGAAGTTCGGGGATTCCGCGCCCAGGTCGAAGACGATGCGGCCCCGGTGTACATGAGCGCCTTCGAGGAGACGACGTTGCCTGGACCCGACGCACCCCAGCACATCGACCAGCTCCACCCTGAACCGGCGGTCAGGCTAGGGGCCTTGCAGTACTGCCCGGTGCTCGAGGCGGGGGCCCAGTTCACCCTGAGATGGGCGTCGCGCCGTGCTGTCGAGCCAAATCCGCCGACGCCTGCTTTCGTAAACATTTGGTACTCGGTGACCGACGCCAACGGCCGCTTCTGGAACGTCGTCGACAACAACGAACCCGAGAAGGTATCCCGCCCCACACGTCGCCTCGGCTGAGCAAACACCCCTGAGCCGCAACCGCTGTCCCATCTCGATATTCCTCTCCGGCTCACCGCGACCAGATCCGCTCGACACGACATCGACGAGTAAGAGGTAACCGTCTTCTACGCAGTTCCCGTCGCGTTGGAAAGCACTACACCCGTGTGCGACTCCTCTGCCGCTGCTCCGACGTAGTGTGCCTTTCATGGCCGATATTGATGAGCTGGTATCGCAAGTATGGAACCCGGCGTCGAAGGTGTTGGCCGCCGAGGTCTGGCGGTGTTACAACGCCGGTGCAGTCCGAGCGAGCATTGTGAGTTTGTGGACGACGATCACGGTCGATCTGATCACCAAGATCGGCCACCTCGCGGATGACGGCGACTCAGGAGCCATCAAGATTCGAGCCGATATCATTGCAGCGCAACAAAAAGGCCTGCAATCGGAAGGCATTCGGCAGATGCAGGACATCGAACGGGACTTGCTCGATCACGGCGAGAAGCTGGAATTGTTCGACGGTCTGGACAAACGCGCACTCGACCGAATCCGTGACGATCGCAACGTCTGCGTGCATCCGACGCTTCGCGGAATGGAAACTCCCTATGTCCCGCAGCGGGAGGTCGCGCGCGCCCACTTGGCGGTAGCACTCGAGGTCCTGCTCCTTCACCCGCCCACCCAAGGGCTGAAGCTGATCGAGAGATACAGCGCGTTCACCTCGGGCGCGATCTTCACTCCGACACCCGAGCTGATCGTCGAGCTGTTCTACCGAAAAGTGCGAGCAGGAATACGCCGCACCATCGTCGAGATCGCCGCCAAACATTCATTTCTCGAACTCCCGACGGACACTGGACTGCCTGCGTCCGAGCTGGCAGACCGAAATGCGAAGGTGCTGACTGTCCTCGCTGACCAAGACAGGCCTCTTGTCCTGGCTGCTGCCGAGAAACTGAGGGAGCGCTATGCCGCTCTCGACGGGGACGCTCAGCTGCGCGCTCTCGCTCGGCTAGGTGATCAGGATTTCTTCTGGGACACGCTCAACCAAACAGTGACAGGGCACCTCGACACTCTCGTCGGAAAACCACCCACATCAGGTGACCATGTTCCGCTCAAGGTCACCGCTGCGGCGGTCTTGTCCTTGGTAGGCAATTCACTCGCGCGCCAGAAACTGCCGGCACTGGAGGGCGTGTTCGATTCCCTTACCGTCACTCAAAAAGTCTCCGCGATCACCACCAGACCGACGCAGTACTTCGTCCCCTCCATCGTCGCAATGCTGAAGAACGCGAGCAGCTACGCTGAAGCCACCGAAATCACGCCAGCACTGATCTCTCACTCTCGATTCCTTTCCGTGCAGCAACTAGCAGCCGTGTTGACAGAATGCTCGGCCAACGGACAGTGCTGGCATGCCTACGCAATGCCTCCAACCCTCCTCAAGGTCTACCGCGAGACCACCCACCTCGGCACCGACCGCGTCTCTGTATTCCAAGACTTTCTCGACCGAATGTCCGATGAAAATCACAAGAGCTCGGATGTCTACTACACCTATCCCCAACTCCGAGCTGCAATAGCAGAACCCGTGACCAGTTGAACTTCTCTGCACCCGCGATGGCAATGATCTCAGGACCGCACACCCGACACACGCCCGCGACGAGAGTGGCCGTGGGTCGGGTTTCTCTGCGAGCAGTTCGCTCGTGTGCCGCGCAATGGCGGCCTAAGGCGTGATTGAGCGTCTAGCCTTCGAGGCGTGACATACGACCTCACCAGGCTCGGCAACGCCCGCTTCGAGCACCTCGTCCAGGCTCTGGCCCTGCGGCACCTCGGCCCGGGTGTCGAGATCTTCGGGGACGGCCCGGACGGCGGACGTGAGGCCACTTTCCGCGGCTCGATCGACATGGACGGTAAGGGAAAGTGGGACGGGTACGGGGTCATTCAAGCGAAGTACAAATCGCAACTGACCGGTACCGCTGCGGATCAAAAATGGTTCTTCGAACAGATCACCGCCGAACTCGATCTGTGGGTCGACCAAACCAAAAAGCGTCACAAGAACCAACCCGAGTATTTCATCATCGCCACCAACGTGTCGGTATCCTCGGTCGAGGAAAACGGCGGGCAAGACCGGCTGAGGCGACTGTTCGCCATATACCGAGATCGAACCGACCCGCGCACCAAAAAGAAGAACGGCATGCCCAAGTTCAAGGACTATGACCTGTGGCATGCCGACAAGCTGGACCGGTTATTGGAAGACAATCAAGAGATCTCTCGTCGCTACGCCGATCTGATACTGCCGGGCGACGTGCTATCTCGACTGTTCGACCATGTCAGCCAGACCGACCGGAAGGTTGCCACAGCGTGGATCGGCCACATCACGAGAGCCCTCTCCTCCGACACCAAGGTAGAACTCGGCGAATCGGGTGACCTCACCAACACCCACCTCGACCTCGCCCACATCGCCGTCGACTTGCCTTCATCGCACCTGCCGGAACGACCGCCAGCCCCTCACGACTCGGCCATAAAGCTGGTACGCGAACACCTCGAATCGTTCTTCACACAGACGTCCGCGGACACAGCCCTCCGCTCCCTCGTCACACGGGCAGACCAAGTGCTCTCCCCCGCGCTCGACCCCGCGGCACGAGATCGAGTGGTGGTACTCGGCGGACCTGGTTCGGGAAAGTCCACGCTCTCACGTCTGCTATGCCAGATCTACCGCGTCGCACTAGTAAAGGAAGCTGCAGCAGGCCGCGTCACGCACGCGATCACCGACAAAGCCAGCCGGATCTCCGCCGCCTTCGCAGACGCAGACCTCCCCGAGCCGACACTGCATCGGCTACCGGTAAGGGTCGTATTGAGTGAGTTCGCCGACCAGGTAAGCAAGCCAGTCAAACCCACTCTCCTGCAACACATCGTCGACACGATCAACGACCGGGCATCGGACCCCATCACCGTTCCCGAGGCCCTCAGACTGCTCGAAACGTGGCCGCTGCTTCTCATGCTCGACGGAATGGACGAAGTCGCCTCTGCGACCAACCGTGACGAAGTCACGCAACGAATTGCAGACTTCCTCGACGAAATGGCAGCCCACCAGGCAGATGTCCTGACTGTATGCACCTCTCGCCCCATCGGATTCGAAAACGACGACCGCATCGACTACCAAGAGCTCCGGCTCACCCCCCTGACCACGAAGCAAGCCCTCGGCTACGCCTCCCGCCTGTTACAAACACGATTCGCCGAGAACCCCGATCGCCGCGACGAAGTACTAAAACGCCTAAGCAAGGCATCACACAGTCCGGACACCGCACGCCTGATGACTTCCCCACTGCAGGTGACAATCCTGAGCTTGCTGCTCGAACAAGCAACCGAAATACCCGACAGCAGATACGCGCTCTTCAAAAATTACTACGCAGTCATCCATGCACGGGAAAGCAGCAAACCACCCGGAATCGGTGACGTCATTCGCCGCTACCGAACTCAACTAGACCAACTCCACCAACAATGCGGACTCGCCATCCACGCTCGTGCAGAAAAAGCCGGCGATTCCGACTCCATCCTGCCGATATCCGACCTCGAGAGCATCACCCGACGCATCCTCGAGGCCGAGGAACAACCCAACCCCGAACAACTGATAGAGCAGATCGTCAAACTCACCCGGCAGCGACTGGTCCTCCTCGTTCCTCGCGGCGACGGGGTGGCATTCGAAGTACGAAGTCTCGCTGAATTCTTCGCCGCTACAGCCCTCATGGTGGGTGAAGACGAACTCGATACACTCGCCCGACTCATCCCCTCGGCCCACTGGCGGCACACATGGCTCCTCGCCGCAGGCTACGTCTTCTCCGACCTCACCGGCAAACGCGACTCACTTCTTCAACTCCTCACCGACGCGAACCACGAAAACAAGGTCAATCGATTCGTCATGCCGGGTGCCACCCTGGCCGTAGACGCACTCAAGGACGGGTTCGCCGCAAACACCCCCAAGTACCAAAAGCGGTTGGTACACATAGCACTTCAATTGATCAGGGGACCCCGAGGCGGCCACATCACCAACCTCGCCGAAACCCTTGCCCCGCTCATGGAGGAATCCGAAGCAATCAGACAAACGGTTTGGCAAGAAGTCGACGCGTCCCTCGCCGACAACAGCCCCGGGGCGATCCGGACATTTCTCAACGGGCTCGTCGAGGCCGACTCCGGGACAATAGGAGCGACCGCAGGCAACAAGCTCGACGCGTACATGAACCGACCGAACCCAGGACAGTCCGCCGAACCTAGCTCGGACGACGCAACCAACTTCGCGATTCGATCGGCCCTCGACCGCGTCATCGAGATCACCCTCTCAGATGATTCCGACGAACACGTAGTCGATTTCGCGGCTCGAGTCAGCCTCGGCGACAACGACGCCGACAACGCCATGGTCCAGCAGGTTCGAGAGATCATCATCGACAACTGTGGCGAAAATCAGCGCCGACGGGCAACGCTCCGCGAGATTCTCGCTGGCGCATTAGAACACGACACGGTCAACCAAAACCCTGAACCGACTCCTGCAACCCTGCTCACACCCGCGGTATCGGGTCGCCCCAGACAATCCTGGGTGGAGTGGGATCGTCCCAGCCCACGTCAGCAGACCACGGCTCCACCGCTTGATACCTGACGAAGTATGCCCCCTTGTCCCCGCTGCTCGACACGCCTGCTGGTCAAGCACTGGATTTGCGAGTCATCAACTCATGCAAGGGAACTCAGGCAGTCGAGCAAACCTTTGAGCACTCGACGGTGGCAACCTTCTACTTCTCCCCTGACGGCTCAGACACCATCCGAGGTGACGGCGAACCTCGAATGGTCGGTCACCGATAGACCGAATGCGTCCGAGCCGTCGACCGGTGCAACGAGAATCGTCCGCCCCTCATCCAAGGCCGTGATGATCCGCCCCCACTTCCTAGACTCGTAGCGGACCAGGCCGAGGCGATAGTTTCCGAGGTCACAGCCACCGGCGGTGACGAGGTTCTCAGCCCGAGGACTCGGGGCCGAGGCCGACCGAGGGCGCGCAGATTCACAGAAACCCAGTCGCTGTCACTAATACTTCTTCTCTGATCGCTCGGTAGCTCGTTGAGGCAGCACTTGCCCAACGAAGATGAGCCGATCTGACGGCTGGGTTACCAGCCCCAACGCCTCGGTAACGACATGACGTACCTGCGGATACGACTTCATGTGAGTCGACCATCGCAGATACGCGATGTCGTCGACGCGTCTGAGGCACTCCAAGACCCCGACCGACAACTGAGACGAATGCACGCGGTCCTGCCCCTGCAAATTTGTAAGGACCCATGCGGCTACGCTGCGGGCCGTTTCGTTGGGGGTGGGACGGCCAATTAGCGCGAGCTGAATACTTTCGACAAAGCGCTCGAGGCTGAACCTCACAAGCCGGCGCGCCATCGTCTTGAGCTGCAATTCTTCCGGTCCAGGTGACTCATGGTGCGGGCCGGTCGTTGGATACGGAACCTCGGGTTGAATTTCCTGCGCGGAGAGTCGACGTCCATCGGGAGCGGTAGCGATAAGACGTCCTGCCTTGATTACCTCCGAAGGCATGCTGGTTGGTGCACGTGGTCGCCACCGCTCCTCGTAGACCTTGGTGCGCTCGGGTATCGGCTGACTCAAGTCCGGGAACGTCAGGAAGATCCACTCCAGGACGTTTTTCGCGGATTTCCAGCCCGGTCGCTTTTCACCGAGAATTCTGCCTCGAGACGTGGTCGCGTACAGCACATAGGGAACGCGCATCTTCGACAGCCCTAGCTGATTCTCGGTCACATCCCTGATGTCGGTGTCCCAAATGTACGGACCTGGGTTCGGGGAATTGGGTGTATTGCCCTCAGCCCATTCCTCGGGTGAAACGATCCTGACGCGGGTGGCCATCTCATCACGCAACTGCTCCTCCACCCCCCTGGCAACTTCGCGGACCTCGGCGTCGGAAAGGAGGCCGACCACACCCTTCGAGATGTCCGCATGCAATCGGGACCGGTCGAAGTGGTGGGCCTGAAAGCGGCTGGGTCCGCTCTGGCGAACCATTACGTTGCTGAGGGACCAGTCATCGAACATCTCGGTGAAGTTGAACTTGTGCCCGTTCTTGCAGACGCGTACTCGCTTCTGCACCGCGAACGCATGTGGGGCGTCCCTTCTTGCGCGTGTCTCATGGACCTTGAGAGGCTCACTGAGGTTGAGGTGCTCTTTGCACTGCGGACAGTCCATCCACAGATTCTAGTGGCGCTACAGCCGTCACGTCCCTATTTTTTTACTGCCTCAATCATCCGTGGGACTCCTGTGAAGTCTTGTGGCTGTAGAGACGTGCGGCCGACCAGATTTAGGTAAGGCGTCACCGCCCGAAATTTATTTCCGGAGAGGTATGGACGAATTCCGCACGACTGATGCAGGGTGTAATCACGCCCTCGACAACGAGTCTCGGGCAACGAAATACGCTCACCACGTCGAGTTCACCTCGACAGCGGGGACCGACTTCATCGGTGACCGAAGGTAATGGTGGGCGGGGCCTGGTAGGACAGACCCCGCCCGCGCTCTACTGCCCGGCTGAAAGGCCAAAGCACCATTCGAGATCGCTACCAAGCAACTACGAACGAGAGCGGAACTAATCATGACCCTCCAGCCCCACCCTGCGCAACGCTCGTTGACGCCGATGGTCGCAACATTCACCGTCGATGACTCAGCCCGTCCACACATCGCCCAGCTTGCACGCCCCCTTGCCGAATCCACCGATAGCGACTGGGCCTACGCCCGCGATGCACGCCGGACTGCGTGGTTCCTCCACCACACTTTCAAAGCCGCACTCGATACATTTCAGACCGATGGCGGCGGCCTACTTATTCGCGGTCTAGATGTCACCGGGGTTCCACCGACACCCGACAGCCCTGGAGTGGCACCCACACGAAATACGGTCATGGCGGCACAGACAGCCGTCTTGCTCGCGCATCTCGCCCATCCAGTCGCATACCGCGCTGAGGGCGGCGGGGCGTTGATACAGAGTGTGCTCCCGACCCGCGCGGACCAGTGGAAGCAGACATCGACAGGGAGCGGAGAAGACCTCGAATCGCACACTGAGCAGGCATTCGGTACAGACTCTCGACCGAACTACCTCGGCCTCGGATGCCTGCGCGGCGATCCGAACGCAGCCACGTACTTGCTGTCGGTCCACGTGCTGATCCGGCATCTTCCGGCTCAAGTGCTTGCGCTCCTACGGCAGAGGAAGTTCCACACCGGTGTCGACGAATCGTTCGTGCGCGGTGGTGCGGACGACACCGCGCGAGGCCCTTTCGCCGTGATCGCGGGAACAGAGGACAACCCTGTGCTTACCTACGACGCCGACATGATGAGCTCGGAGAGTCCTCGCCACGCCGAAGCGCTCAAACACGTGCAATCGGTCTGGAAGGAACACCGCGTGGCAGTCACCCTCATGCCCGGTGACGTCCTGTTGATCTCGAACGACACCGCTATCCACGGTCGTTCAGCATTCTTCCCTCGCTGGGACGAAGGAGATCGATGGCTTGCCCGAGTGCAGGGAATTACCGATCTGGATGTTGTACGGCGGCTGTGTCAGCCCCAATCGATCATCATCGAGTCGCGCGACACATAACGCCGTACACGATGCCGAGGATGCAAGGCGAGACCGAAGCCCGGTCGACGGTGACGTCGACCGGGCTCAGTCATGCCGCAGCGAGCGGCGGCTGATCTGGGACCTCACAACCAACTCTCTCCGACGCCGTGCCGCCAGCGGCCTGTAACCAACTGCGCGAGCGGTTTGTGTCCGGGAACCACCGTGCGACCTGGCCGACTGACGTACTTTGTCCAGATGGACCGGCATCGCTCAGACATCGGTTCCGTACCGCCGATACCTGCCGATCTCGAGGATCAGCTTCGCGGCTCGTTCGTCCCGCAGAAGGCATTCCCTTACTCGGCCGTGCGTTGGTCCACGTGGCTCAACGATCTCGACGTGATCGACGAGGTTCTCGGGACGCTGCCGGCCGCGCTCGACCGTTCCATCGCGGCTGCACGAATCGACGAGCTGCTCGACGGTGAGAAGACCGCTGCAGCGTTCGTCGTCGCGATGATCTGGGGCCACGGCTCGTCTGGATACGGCCCCTTCCGCACCGCGCGAATCTTGACGGGAGCCGCCGATCCTGCCGGTGAACCACTCTCCCCCGATGTGCTCGAAAAGCTCACGCGCTCAGTCGACATTGCGCAGAACAGCGGCGCGGTGTCGGGATACCGGTACCTGAACAACGACGGGAGAATCACCGGGCTCGGGCCGGCGTTCTTCACGAAATGGTTGTACTTCGTCACCGCCCGCGGCAATCCAACTTCTCCACACGCCGCTCCCGTTCTCGACGCCCTGGTCATCGAGTGGATGCGCCGACACGTGAATGTCCGAATCCGCGCCGGCCGCACCGCGGACTACGCCGCTTACCTCGACCACCTCACCGCATGGGGCACAGCGACCGGCCACACACCGGTCGACGTCGAAGAACGAATCTTCCGCCTCATCCGTAACGACGGAACACCCCACGACAGCACCACCGAGAACAACGAACGGAAACCCAGATGACCAGCCCCACACCCCCGCCCGGATGGCACCCAGACCCGAGCGAACCCGGACTGATCCGGTACTGGGACGGAGCCCAATGGACCGAACACACACAACCCGCCGCCGAGTCGACAGCAGAAGAACCAGCTCCCCCCGGTGCCGCTGAATCCGACCAGCCCGCACGGGCAGGCGTGCCCCGCGCGGTCAAGATCATCGGCGGCATCGTCGCCGCGTTCGTCGTGATCGGCGTGCTCGGTGCCGTCTTCGGCGACGACGAGCCCGCCGACGACTCTCAGGCCGCTGCACCGTCCACGACGTCGAGCGCCGCAGCCCAACAGACGTCCACGCCCGACCCGTCGACAACCACACCGCCGGCCACCACCGTGCCGCCGACCACGACCACCACGTCAGCTGTGGCCGCTGCTCCCCCGGCTCCCGCGACGTACCTATCGGATCCCCGATGCGCCCCCGCGAATCAATCGCTGGTGGATCTGGTCTCCTCCGGCTTTTCCGAATCCGGTCTGACCCTGACCAACGGCACCGTCATCGACTCCGGCGACTACACCTACATCGGCGGAACCACCCTCGACGCCACCGGCGGGGTCGAGAATCGATCCGATGTCTGGGTCATCGCCAACGGCAGCGTGTACTCCTCGACCGGAGGAGCTCGGAACACGACGAGCTGGCCGCGAGCCAGCTCCGAGTTGGATGTTTCCCCCGGCGACCCCGACGTCCAGGCCGTCGACGCCTGCGTCGTGGACCTCACCCGATGACGCCGCCCCGGCCACCGGGCGTCGCACTCGCGGACCGGAATTCAGCCTGCCCCTCTACAGACACCCTCACCTCGATGAACAACATGTCCCATCATGAGCCAAAAGGCCCGATTCTCCCGCGGGGGCCGAGAGGATCGTTGAGATAGGCCCACCGCCGCCTTGGAGGTTGCAAAGTCGATCTCCAGGGGCCGGGCCCCACATGCAATAGTGAGCACCGTGTGGACCTTCTACGACGCCGAGCAGTACGAAGTGTTCGCGGCTCTACTCGACCAGTCGGTGATTACGCATCATCGCATCGTCACCGGTGAAGACGCCGGAATTCGACAGTCGGAAGAGACCATCACCGAGACGGTGTTGCTCGACTTGAAGATTCGCCTGCCGAACCTGCGGATCGCCACACACAACCATTTGAAGGAGTCGGACAGTGGTGCCGACTGGGAATGGTGGATAGAAG
Source organism: Rhodococcus sp. 14-2483-1-2 (assembly GCF_002259405.1). Lineage (GTDB taxonomy): Bacteria > Actinomycetota > Actinomycetes > Mycobacteriales > Mycobacteriaceae > Rhodococcoides. The sequence continues at coordinate 14,265 of NZ_NPFW01000023.1, forward strand.
GCAACACAAGATGGTTCGGCATGCTCGTCCAAGCCAAGAAGCTTCATGCAATCAACAAGCCGCAGACTGTATTTGGATACGGATTCGGATACCCACCCAGTTCAGCGGCCGGCGACCTCCAGGTCGATCGACTGATCCACACCGCAGAAAACGAATCCGAACTCAAGCTCGCACCGGTCTACGTCCTCTACAACGGCACCGACGAACCCACCTCCCAGGTGGACTGCCCCCTCCGAGTCGTCGACTACTACGAGCGGGCCGGTGGGATCACTGCGATGTCCGCCTACACCGTCCGAGAGCTCGCCAGAAAGAACGTCACTCCGCGCGGCCTATCCCGCGCTGACCTGCCCCTCGAGCAAGCCAGCCCCCACGCGATTCTCTGGTCGTGCCTCGCCACCTGCGGGGACGCCTGCAGGTCCGTCACCGTCGCCGCTGCGCAAAGGGCGACGGGCACGCACTTCAATGACGTCGATCCGGCCAAGCGCGCGGCCGCGACGCTCGACATGCTGCTCACCCGGTTCCGCCGCTCCAACGACAACCCCAATGACATCCCACCCGAGACACCACTGCACTCACTGCCGCCGACATACGTACCCGACACCGCGAACGGGTGGAGCGACGGCGAGCCCCCCAGGTCACCATTCGCGCGCCACATGGGTGTGCTCTACAGAAACCGTCCTGACACCGACCAATGAGCAACGGGGCTACCCTGAGCAGCTACTGCTGAGCGGTGTCTCGGGCTCTGTGGGTTTCAGCAGTGCGGGACGCCGATCTGGTTGGCCACCAACGACGAATGTACGTATCCCCCTGATGCGCCGAGCGCAGGCGTCAGAACCGAAAACCATCTCCGCGAGGAGTAGTTGCCGGTAGCTTGGCCTCCGTCGACCCAGCACTGCATGTAGACGGTGGTTCCGTTGCGCAGATACCCGAACGAGCGGCACCCGGAGTTCGGGCAGTCCCGTAGGTTCGCTCCACCGGAGTTGCTGCTGATCACCGATGCCGGTGCCGCCGAGGCTTCTGCCGGCATCGCGACGGCACCCGCGAGCCCAATCAGTGCAGCGGCAAATCCAACCAGAATCCTCTTACCTGCCATCAGCCCGTCCTTTGCATCGAAGGTCGGCACCGACGAGAACGAAGTGCAACGTTTGCCGCTGACTCATCTCCGACTCAGTGCCTTACGGAGGTTTCTATCGGACTGAGGATCGCCCTGTCTGTCCTCCGTTCGGTGCATTCGTTGTGCACTTTCCGCCGTTGCACGCATTCGTGCGTGCAAGTATGCGTGCACGCTTACTTGCCGGGCCTTCGAAATACATCGGCAATGCAGTTCGATGCTGTGTCGATCATCGAACTGGTTGCGCAGCGTCAGCCGGACACCAGTGATAATCAAGTTGAAGAAATCCCTTGCCGTTTCCAATCGGTATTTGGAAGCTGAGGCAGCAAATCCATTGTCCCCTAGCAGTTTTGGCCCATGCATGGAGAAGGCCAGGGGACTTGACGTCCATCGAGAGCCCCTCCGAGCGGACTTTGAGCGGCACCCCGTCACGGAAGGATCCTCCGGACGATCCCGCGACGGTGAGCGCGACGTTGACCAGGACTCGCTGGGGTGGATCGACGATGCGCCGGGTGGGCGGCGAGAAAGTGATGGGCCAGTTTTCGTACAGGTCGGGGGTCATTGTGCGACCGCCAATCGGCGCGAGAGGTGCGTGGCTGCCGCGTCGACACTGACTGGAGTCCAGCGCAGACCCTGCTCGCCGAACGTGGGCGCGGTGAGGGTGTAGCGGCCAGTGCGCTGGGCGATGCCGCGCCCGTGCACGGTGGTCTCGAGGGTGATGGACCGGATGAGGCCTCTGCTCTGCTCGATGCCGCCGTACGCAACGGGCCTCGAGGAGATTGTCACGTCCAGGCCCGGCATGTGTCCGTCCGTGATCGCGAGAATGCCTGCGTGCGTCCGGTTTCGGGCCAGCAGGGCACGCGCTCGGGTGGGCGGCACGTCGCGTCCGTGCACGGTCGTGACGACCAGATCGAGGCCCTCGATACAGATGCTCGCGGCGTCGAGGGGGTCTGCTTGGCCGGGGTCGATCAGGTGGACTTCTCTGGGGGTACTAGCACTGTGCGGCGGGATGTTTGCGTACATCTGTCGAGTTCAGGGCGTGTCTGGACTGGAACGACAGTGTCAACAGACTGTCGGGGCAGATCGTGTATGCGATTCGAGGGCCGCGCTATCGACTTCCGGCCCGCAGGTCACCGACCAAGCAGCCGAACGTACTGACTTATTGGTTGCGTTTCGATTCATTACCCTTTACCTTCGAGGACGTGCATTTGTACTTTTCCTGAGACGGCTGAGTAAGGCCTTCCGCACTCGTGGAGTGATCCGAGTCGGCGGTGGCCGCTCGTTCCCGACCCAACGCGGTCGCCGTCTTTGGCGTGCCTGTATGCCGTCTTCCGGCTCGGTGCGCCGCCCTCGAAGGACTCGAATGCTCACCTCTCCGAATGCTCGACCAGCACGCGAACGCGCTCAACTCATCGCCTCTGACGTCTGTCTGACGCGCGGGGCCAACACAGTCTTGAACCACGTCGACCTCGTCGTTACACCCACATCCCGAATGGCCATCGTCGGCGAGAACGGACGCGGAAAATCAACCCTCCTGCACGTACTCGACGAAACCCTTACTCCAGACGCCGGCACCGTGCAGCGCATCGGCACGCTGGGCGTTGCCGAGCAGGACATGCCTGCCCATGACGGCCGAACAGTAGGGCAAGTCGTCGCCGACGCTATAGCCGAACCACTCAGTGCACTGGCGGAACTGGATGCGGCCACGGTCGCCTTGTCCGACGGATCTACCGATAGTGCCCAGCGATACGCAACAGCATTGGAACGCGCCGAGGCACTCGATGCGTGGGATGCCGAGCGGCGAGTGCATATCGCGTTGGACGCACTCGACGCCGAAACCGACCCCGAGCGGTCGCTGGACACGTTATCCGTGGGGCAGCGGTACCGGGTGCGTCTGGCGTGCCTCCTCGGCGCGGACGACGACTTCCTGCTCCTCGACGAGCCGACGAACCACCTCGACCGAAGCGGTCTCGAATTCTTGAGTGCACAGCTCCGGGCGCGGCGCGGGGGCGTCGTGATGGTCACCCACGACCGCGCACTGCTCGCCGAAGTGGCGGACACGATCGTCGATCTCGACCCCTCAGCAGACGGTCGAATCCGGTTGCACGGCAACGGCTATACCGGATATCGCGAAGGCCGCCTCGCCGAGCGGACGGCATGGGAACAGCAATACAACCAGCAACAAGCCGAGCACGCCCGACTGAAAGACAGTCTCAGCGCCGCGCAGAACCGCCTGCAGTCCGGGTGGCGACCAGAGAAAGGAACGAACAAGCACGGTCGCGCGACCCGCGCAGGTGGACTCGTACAGAGCGTTCATCGCCGACAGGAGCAGCTCGATGCACACGCGGTGACGGTGCCGGAACCACCCCAACAGTTCACATTCCCAGAACTCCAACCGAATACCGGTTCGGTGTTACTCAGTGCGGATCGGATCACTGTCGCCGACCGCATGACTTCGGAGGTGTCCTGCGTCCTCTCTCGCGGCGACCGGCTCGTTGTGACCGGCCCGAACGGGGCCGGAAAATCGACCTTACTGAGCGTGCTCGCCGGCGAGCTGCACCCCACATTTGGCGATGTGCGCAGGCCGAAGGGTCTGCGTCTCGGTTTCCTGCGCCAGGAAACCGATCTGCCGGTGCACCGACGTGCCAGCGAGGCGTACTCCGCGCACCTCGATGCGCTGATCGCGGCGGGGATCCTCGATTCGTCGGAAGCAGTCGGGCTCTCGCACCTCGGCCTACTTCGTGCGCGTGAATCGAGCAAGCGGATCGGTGAACTGTCGATGGGGCAGCAACGTCGCCTCGATCTGGCGATAGTGCTTGCGACAAAACCCCATGTCTTGCTCCTCGACGAACCGACCAACCACCTCTCGGTGGCCCTGGTCGACGAACTCACCGAAGCGCTGTCCGCCACCCGGGCCGCGGTAGTTGTCTCCACCCACGATCGACAGCTTCTCGCCGACGTCCACGACTGGCCCGCACTCCAACTGGCCACAGCGCCAGTAAAGGAAGCATCGGCATGAGCGACCGCAAGACAGATGGACTGAGAGCACTCGCTCCGCTGCGCACACGGGACTACCGACTCCTTTTCGCGGCTGTCGGAATCGAAGTGTTCGGTACCGGCATGTGGACGATCGTCATGGTGTTTCAGGTCCTCGCGCTCAACGACAGCCCTCTGGCTCTGTCCGCGGTCGCGACTGGCCTCAGCCTCGGACTGTTCGCATTCTCCGTGTTCGGCGGCGTGGTCGCCGACCGCTTCTCCAAACGCCGCATCATCATCGTCGTTCAGGGATGCACCGCCGCCGTGATGTCGGTCGTGGCGGCCTTGTCACTCACCGACACCATCGAGCTCTGGCATGTCGCGGCGGCATCGTTCGCGATGGGAGCTGGGAGCGCGTTCTTCTATCCCGCGTACAGCGCCTATCTGCCTCAGGTACTCCCGCCGCAGCAGCTTCTCGCCGCGAACGGTCTCGAAGGTGCGCTGCGTCCATCGATGGGGCAGGGGCTCGGCCCCGCACTCGGCGGGGCTGCCGTGGGTGCGTTCTTTCCCGCGGTCGGGGCGGTGATCGTCGCATCGTCGTACGCGATCGCATTCGTCATCACCTTGTTCCTCAGCCGGCGCGAAGAAGTCGGGGGAACACCGACCGCGGAACCGACCAACGTGTGGGGCGATCTCAAGGCAGGTGTGCGCTACGTGACGGGCACAAGGTGGCTGCTGTGGACATTGCTGTTCGGGTCATCGCTCGCGTTGATCATTCAGGGTCCGATCGAAGTTCTACTTCCTTTCCTCACCCGCGACCGCTTCGAGGACGCCGAAGCTACATTCGGGTTCCTGTTGGCTGCGTACGGGATTGGTGGCGCGATCGGATCGTTGGTGGTGTCGACGCTCCGGCTTCCGCGCCGCTACATGACGTTCATGATCGCCTGTTGGGGCGGCGGGGCACTCCCACTGGCACTGCTCGGTGTCGCGAACAACCTGGCCCTGATGCTCGCGTCGTTGTTCGTCGTCGGCGCCGCGACCGGTGCAGGAGTGGTCATCTGGGGCACGTTGCTTCAACGCCTCGTTCCTCCCGAGATGATCGGACGGGTCGCGAGCCTCGACTTCTTCGTCTCGATCGCGTTCATGCCCGTCTCGATCGCAATCGCCGGACCTCTCTCGCTCATCGTTCCGATACCAGCGATCTTCGTCGCCGCGGGACTCATCCCACCCCTACTAGCAGCAGTCGCACTGGTCGTCGGGCGGATGCGTGTAACCGAATTACAACGCCCACTCGACGCCTAGATTGTGCAACGTGTCATGCACCGCGCCGAGTTCTGACGTGATGACATCTCTTCCTGTAAGCCCCATCGTCAAGACTTCTTGACGATGGGGCTTCGGGCTGACCTCAAAGCGAACCGGCTGGGACGTCAATACGTAGCCGGTGTTCTGCATGGGCCGCCACCATTATCTGCTCCGGGTTGCTCGCCGGACTGCCCCGCTAGCTTATTGCTGAGGCCCAGAACGATCTACCGTAACGCCGGCGTCGAGGTTCCGGATTATGTGCACGTACAACAGATCAGCGTCCGATGACCTGTCCGCCTCCAGCAAAGCAGCGCGCACATCGGCGTTACCTCGCCAGATTCGCACAGCCTCCTGCGATCCGATCGGGTAGCCCATGATGCCGCCGGATCCAACCCTGACCGAAGTTCCCTCGACACTCTGGGTGACGTCGTGTACGAGCGCCGTGGCTTCGCCGAAGGTAAAGGAGGCAGCAGCTTGGTCCGCCAAGTAGTTGGCGACCGAAAGCTCCGAACCGCTTGAGTCGGCGGTGGCGGCTGTCGATATTCGATCGGTGTCACCAGCGACCGGATCGACGATGTAGCAGAGTCCGCCGGGTCGCAACATCTGAGCGGCGTTCTTCAGACCTAGATGGGGATCGTCCCACAGGGCGAGGTTCAGTTGAACGACAATGGCGTCGAATTGACAGTCCGCAAGCGGTGAAGTGTTCAGCGTTTCTGCTGTCGCACTTACCAGACGGGAGGAGGGGGTGTTCTGCTGCGCTTCTTCGATGGCATCTGCGCTGGGGTCGATTCCCGTCAGAGTTGCGTCAGGGAATCGGGACCGCGCGAGCGCGAGGAACCCGCCGTCTCCGCATCCGATGTCCAGGATGCTTGTCGGTGGACGACCGTCGAAGTGCTCTAGCAAGGCACCGACCGTGTACTGGGAGCACCAGCGGGTGAATTGGCGGTCGTGTTCTGCACTGACGGTTCGGCGGGGTAGCTCTGTGAACCAGCGAGCAGCGATTGCCGGATTGCGTACCGGAACCGTCCCGAAGCGACTCGACGTGGCCGGTGTCATGTGCGCGCGGAGTCCGCGACACGGTCCGATTCGGCTGCCGCCCTTCGCGACGCTCGCCACGGCCCGATGAACGCCCAACACACGACGAGAAAGAGGAGTACGCCCATCCAGTACTGCAGCCAGAAAGCGTTGTCCATCCCTGCCAATGCGATACCGAAACCGAGAACGACGGCAGCGATTGCGGATGCGACCAAGGCTCGTCGCCACTCGGCCCATTGGTAAGAGACCTCTTCGGTCTTACTTCGGGCGGTTTTCGTGGGCTTGGGGCCGTGTCCCCATCTGTACGCGGCCCGCTGGTCTGCCCACCGAATAACACTGGGTCCGAACATGATCGAGAAGCCTATGTAGAACGCGGACAGTCCATGGGTGAAGTGCGGATCCGCTCCTCGTTGGAGATCGATCATGGTGATCGCGATCAGGACAACGTCGATGAGAGGGGTGCTCACGAGCAGCACGGTCGACAGGGTCTTCCGGCGGGCAACGTATCGAGTGAGTAGTCCAAGGACCAACATCACCCAGAACAAGACCTCACATACGATGATGGGAATCAGCACCGTCTAACACGCTCCTACCGTTGCTATTTCGACGTATCGGGTTACGCGGCGCACGCCCGCCGCAGCCTGCACATGCGCCGCGGGGCCCTCGCGGCGCACGTGGATCGTTCTATCCGGTGCAGCAGCAGCAGGGTGCGGTCGTACAGGTGCACCGTGCAGCGGTCGGTTCGAAGACCTTCACCCCGGTGGTGAATCGCTCGACTCCGAGTTCGGCGACGTCGGGGAGTGCAGCAATGAGACGAGACATGTTGCCTACCTTTGTTTGTCACGCCGTTGGATAACCGTTCTCGTCATCCAACGCAACCGGACCTTCCGGTCGGTACCGACAGTAGCGGGCTTCTCCGGCGAGCGGAATAGGTAAAGGGCAATTAATGAATCGTTCACCGAGGAGTTATGAAACTGGTACATTAAAAACCGACCGAGCGCCTTAGTATCGGTTCCAGGGGTGGTGCGGATTATGCGACCCCTTGATGTGTGCATGCCGTCAAACACGTTCAACACGTATCGAACTCGCCGCACGGCCGGATCGAGGACCTATGTCGAGAGGTGAACGATGACGTACGACTACATCGGATCGAGAGGCTCCCTGGCCGCGCAGTTCGATCGCCTGAGCAGATCGGACCCTCGTCCGGAACGGCCAGCAACAATTATCGATGCCTGCACGCCGAACCAAGAGCAGTTGCGCGAAGCCGCGTTGCAGTCTCTCGGCCGTGCCAACACCGGACATGTCGTCCTCATCACGCCGTTGCATACGCGTAACGGCGGACCTGGACCTCGAATTGCCTACAGAACAACAATTCTCGATCTCGAGGAAGCACTGGTCGACGTCGCTTCCGACTCGTTGACGATCGTCAGGGCCTCTCGACTCATCGAAGATTTTGCTCCGGACTTGGACTGGGCGACCCGATTCGGGGTCCTGTGCCATGTAGAGGGCCTGATTTCCCAACCAATGCTCACCGCGTCGGACGCCGCAACTGCGGTGGCCTCCGCACTCGATCGGACACCTCGCCGGGCACCACACCACTGGACAGTGTGGGGGCCAACCGTGGCAACATCCGAGCTTGCCAGACGATGCTCGACCAACGAGATACCAGTGACGTTGCAGTCGATGTCACCTGGCGAATTGGTATCGGTCATGACGGACAGCGGGGTCCCGGCACTTGCTGCCGAGCGGATTGTCGACGCTCAGCGTTTGGCTGCCCAAGGCGGTCTGGGCACCAACGACATCACAGAGCTCCTGGAGCACGAACCGGCCGAACCACTCACCGTCCTCGAAACAGTATTGGCCCACGACCAGAAGGATCAGCTCATATGACGACGAATCTGCACCGCACTCGCCTCGCAGCAGGATCGCGGGCGGTCGCATCCGAGGATCAATTGATGATCGTCGGTGCCGACGCCACCACTCTGCTGCCGACAAACGCGTTGACGACGTTCATGACAGAGTTGATTGCGTCCGGTGGGGATCTGGATCTGCGGTCAGAAGAGTTCGCGAACATCGATGAGCGGCAACGCCACTCTCTGACGGAGGTGCGAACACTGCTGCTCGACGCCGGTTTTCTCGAACCCATCCCCTCAACCCCCACCGCGGCACGCCCGTGTGTGACGTCTTTGTTTGCTCGCGGTGGCGGGCAGGTCGACAAAGAGGAGATCGACCGGCGATTACGGGAGTCGACCGTAGCGATCGTCGGTGACCACATTCCGCCGGGGTTCGACAGCACCATGGACGAGTACGGGGTTGCTCTTCGACGCGTAGGCCGGGACTTCGATGCCACCACCGGCAGCACCCTGACGCTCGTCGCGGCCTACGATGAGTACGATTCGATTCTGACACAATGGAATACGCACTTGGTTTCACAAGAAGCCGAAGCAGTATGGCTGTGCGCAGTTCCACCGGCCGGCAACAGCTTCAGCGTGGGGCCGTGGTTCTATTCCGGTCGATCGGCGTGTCACACCTGCTACCGGATGCGCCGAGCCAGCACCGACCACAACAGCGAGCTCCGTCCTCTGGTCGCACACGGATCGTCCCTGCCAACAGGAATTGACGCCTTCGGTACCGACCCAGCCTTCAACCAGATGCAGGCAAACCTGCTCGCAGACGCGATTGTTCGTCACATCGCTCTCGACGGTGTGTTCGGGCAAGCGGAACCCGGGCACTTCGCTACATACGAGTACACGTTGACCGGTCTAACCGTGGAAAACCACCGAATCCTCCGAGTACCGCGCTGCCCGGATTGCTCTCGAGCCCATGGAACCGGCCATCCGCAAGTGTGGTTCCACCAGGAAGCGGAGCACAGCTGATGTCCACGGTCACGGCGTGGTCCGACCCCAACGAGTCTCTCGACCTCATCAAAGCGTTCACTTCTCCCCTGGTCGGTATCGTTCCTCGCATCTTCCACAAGGTTCACGATCTGGACGACTCCTACACCTACGCCATCGGATCGGAAACCGCTGCAAGCACCGAACTCATCGGCGCACCTGCCAACCAGTTCAACGGCGGCGGCGACACCGACGAGACCATCACCCGACTCGCCGCCGTCGGCGAGTCCGTGGAACGGTACAGCGCCGCCTGGATACCCGTCGATGCTCTCGAATTCGGAAGCACCGAGGATCTCTCACGTCGAGGTTTGACGACCGTAGATCTGGCCACTCTGCCGCTGTTCTCCGATGAGCAGTACGCCCAGACCGGGTTTCGCTTCGAACGACCGACCAGCGAAACAGCACTGCATTGGCGGGAAAGCTCCGATCTCGCAACAGGACGAATCGTCCACGTTCCCGCACAGTTGGTTCACCTGTCCGCGGGGTTTCCCACACCTGAATCCCATATCGGTTATGCAACCAGCAGCGGGTTGGCCTTCCACGCAACACCGATCGAGGCTGTGCTCGGCGGCACTTTCGAGTTGTTCGAGCGCGATGCATTCGTCCAGACCTGGTACGGCCAGCTATCACTGCCGCTGATCGATACTTCTACCGATCCAGCGCTGACTCGATTCTTGAGGCGGTACTGCGAGCGGTCGGGGACCGAATCTGAACTCGTCGACATGACCGAGCTCACCGGTGTCCCGACCGTTCTGGCTGTGACCCGCAATCGGGCCTCCGACGTCGCACCGATCGCGCTCGGTGCCGCATCTGCGCCCACCCTCGCGCGCGCGGCCGCCTCCGCGGCCGTCGAGAGCCTCCAGACTCGAAATTGGGTCAAGGCCGAGCAACGCGACGGCACGACGCTGCAGCCGAACCCGAGCACGTACGACACAGACGTAGTCGATTTCGTCGATCACATCTGCCTTTACGCACACCCCGACATGATCCGACACACAGAGTTCCTGACCGCAAGCACGCACAGACGCGACGTCCGAGACAGTCCCGTTCTGCCCAGCAACAACCCAGCTGAGCTGCTCGATGCCTTGTTGGAGGTAGCCGGCGCATCCGGAATCGACCTCATGACAGTCAACATGACCAGTCCCGACGTCGCGGAGGGAGGCGGGCACGTGTTTCGGACATTCAGTCCACAGTTGCAACCACTCGATGTCGGTTTTCGGCGCCGTTACCTCGGCGGACAACGACTACGCAGCCACGCTCACAGCCTCGGGCTCCGCGATACAAAGGTAACGACAGCCTCGATCAACCCGCACCCGCATCCCTTCCCGTGAAAGATGACATCTCAATGACTATCGATGACACGATGTCGGGGGACAACCTCGCCCACAGCGTCAATTTGCGGGACCTCATCTACAACGACGGTGTCCCTGCCTATGACGACCCTGCTGAGAACTACTTCGAGGCCTCGAAGCTCACCCGCCCCGGCTTGCCATGGGAGACGCCGGGAATACCCATGCTTCTCAACTCTCCTGATCTACAGTCGATTTCGCGTCGAGCTGGACGCAGATACGCCAGCAGGCCTTTCATCGGGTTCGAGTGCCCGCCGCCGCTTCACGGTACGTTGCACGACGCGCTCTACCGCCGGCGAAGCGCACCTTCGTTCTCGGCGCTTGCGGTTTCTGCCGATGAGCTGCACAGCGTCCTGCACCATTCGTACGGTTCGTACGCAATTAACGCGCACGAGAAACGGCGCAACACGCCATCCGGTGGAGCGCTCTACCCACTCGACATTTTTGTTTTGACACACCGAGTCAACGGACTGACCGACAACACTCTTTATCATTACGATCCATTCCGAAATGGATTCGCCCTGATCGACGAGCACCCCGATATCGACAAGCTCCACAAATCGACCATGATTCCTGACGTCGCGGAGCAAGCAGCGGTGACGCTGATCATTTCCGCGACGATGTGGCGTTCACGCTTCAAGTACTCCCAGCGTTCGCTCCGGTTCATCTTGATGGAAGCCGGTCACCTCGCTCAGAATCTGCTGCTCACCGCGACAAGCCTCGACCTGGCAACCCGCTTATTCGGTGGATTCGTCGACGACGAAGTCACCGACATTCTTGTCGACCACAACGGCGTCGACGATGCACCGGTCTACATGATCATGTTGGGCCAACCTGGGTGAATCTGATCTACGCCTCGGCAATACCGCTGGCACATGTGGGACTGACCTCGCTACTACCGACGATCATGCGGACCACCCGCCCGTACTCGAAGCTGTGGCGCCAACTCACCAAACCTGCGGGCGGGGTGTACGACACCGCTACGGTCTTATTCAGTGGCGCTGTGATCGCGATCTTGCTCCTCGACCGCGATGCGAGAGAATGCCTTTTCCACCTCCTGCACGTTGCACACCTTTTACTCATTCCGGCTGCACTCCTGGCCGGGGTGGGTTTCTACGTTTCGACCGTTGTGGTGACGAACCGAACGGTGCGAACCTTCACCCTGACGCGACAGTCACAGTCAGCAGGCGCGTACGGATGGTGCGTCATTGTCGCAGCGGCCGAAGAGGTGATCTGGCGGGTCCTCCCTCTAATCGTCTTGGCCACAGGCGACTACAGCCAGTGGCAGGTAGCGGCGATGGTCGGTTTGTCCATTCTTGGATTTGTACTGCTTCATAACCCTCTGACCCGCGATTCGAGGGAACGAATTCTCGTGTGGATGTCGATGACTGCGTTCGCAACTATCACGTTCACCTTTGCGGCAGCGTCGGCAATAACGGCGTGCATCGTGTTTCACGTCGCCTACAACCTCACTCAGTTGACTACGAGTTTGCGTGGTCAGGGCGCTGCAAACCCGACACGCCCCAGCTAGATCTAGGAGCACTTCCCGACCGAGCCAGCAGTCCTCAACATGTCTATATCTGGCGACGCGGGCAATGGATCGACCGGGAAAGGTAAGCCCGCGATGACTGATCGGGTTCAAGTATGCAGTCAACGCGGTCGCGATCACGCTCGAAGGACGCATAACCCCGAACGGAAACTAACGGACACCGAGGTCGGATCCGCCGTTAATCGGACACTTCCCCGTTCGGTGATCAGTCGCGGTTGATGTTCGAGAACAGTTCTCGGTTGGCGTGACGTGCGGCGTCGAGTTCTTGGTCGCGTTCGTCGAGTAGGCCGGTGAGATCGACGGTTTGTTGTTCGAGTGCCGTGATCTGTTGTTGTAGTCGTTCGATGTCGACGGGTGCTCCGAGTCCCGATTCGCGCCACGCTTGCTGGCCGAGCATCTCGGACAGTTTGCGTTCGAGGAGTGCGTTGCGGGCGACCAAGGCCCCGATACGGTGTTGTGCGTTGGCGAGGTCGGCGGCGAGCGACTCGCGTGTGACCGCCGCTGGATTCATGTTCGGTGGCGGAAGTGCGGATTGGGCGAGGTGGATCTGTGCGAGGAGATCGGTGTGCCGGTACAAGAAGGTGCGATCGACCTGCGCGGCACGGGCAATGCCCGAGACGGTGATGCTTGTGCCGTTCACTGATGCCAGTCTCAGCGCATCTATGACGCGGCCCCGTCGACGATCTGAATCGGCGCGTCGTCCATCGATCAGAGGATCTGACATCGGTTACGTGCTCCGGTCGGGGCGGACGTCAGGTACTGGCTGCCGAACCCGAGGTGTTTCGAGCCCCACCACGGCTGACCTTCCCTTTCGCACTGTCGACACAGACTCTTCGACCAGCGCCCGATCGGATTCCGACAAATCGTCGACCTCTGTTTTGATCTGGACGATCAACCGCCGTATTCGAGCAATCTCGGTATCGGAGGGCAGGGCTTCGGCTTTCGCCCACTCATCGGCACCGAACGTTCCGCGGATCCGTTCCCGGCTGCGGAGAAGCGAGGCCAAATATCCTTCGAGGTCAGGGAGGTAGGATACGTCGGTCGCAAAGTGGGTGCATCCCACACACCGAAATCGGATCGGGCAGTCATGGCCACCGGCCGCGACGTTGCTCGGTTCGCTGCAACTACCGTACGGAACTGCGACCTGCCCGACCGCGAGACGAACGTGCTCGGAGTCGAGCAGAGCTGCTGCTGCGCGCCAAATCTTGTTCCCATGCCGGTCGAAGTGCAACGTTGCCAGTCGATCGACCGCCTCTCTCCGGCGATCCTCGCCGACACGGTAGTAGAGCTGAGTGGTGCCGATGAAGCGGTGCCCCATCAACTCGCACAGAACATCGACACCAACTCCGGCATCGGCATGGCGTTGAGCGTAAGTATGCCGATAGGCATACAGAAATACTTGAGAGCGGTTGAACGGCAACAGTTTCGTCACTCTTACCCCTCCTTCTTCGACCGTCATCGGGACCGTGACGTCGGGCAGGGTGAGAAGCCACTCGCGGTGACGCGAGCCGAGGTAGTTGTCGTTGAGTGCTCTGGTGCCGTGGGGGTTGCGGGTGGGTGCTGCGATCAGTTTCAGCGCCGCGGTGGGCTCGTTCGGGTACCGCAGTTGGACGCGTTCACGCTGGCCGATGATGATTGCTGCCGTTGCTTCGCTGATCGGGAGCCGGCAGCCGTGTCGGTCTTCTTTGAAGTTGGTGTAGACGAGCACGGGTTTGCCCTGTGCGTCTCGCTCGAGACAGTCCAGGGTCAGACGACAGATTTCGTCCGGTCGACGCCCGGTGTCGATGATGAGTTCGACGGCGACCCGAATCTCGCGTGTGCTGACTTCTTCGAGTCCGTCGAGGTGTTCGCAGATGTGGCGCATGACTTCGACGGGCAGATCCCTGCATTCCTTGACGACATCCGGTGGCATGGGAACGTCTTCGGGATAGAGAATGAAGTCGTCCGGCAACCTGCACATCGGTTCGCCTTCTCGGGTCAGGCCCAGAGCGTGCATGTTCGCGAGCAGGCGACGTGTCGACTGGATAGTCACCGCCCGGGTAGCGGGGGTGATCGTTCCTGCGGTGCACAGGAAGGTCAGACGGTTCATGAAGCCGCAGATATCGCTGCGGGACAGCAGATGTGGTTCGAGTCCTCGGTCACCGGGTCGCTGCAGTTTGAGGCTTTCCGAGAGCCTTACCAGTATTCTGATTTCGTTCTGTACGATTTGTTTCGCGTTGAGGGATCGTCGCTTGGGTAGATCGTTGTAGGCCCAGATTTTGGTGCATTCTCGCAACCAGGGCTGGACGATGTCTCCGAACTTGAGCACTCCGTCGTATCCGAATACTGTTGCATCCCAGTTGTCTTTGAGTCGTTCCGTCTCTGGACTGAGCTGCGCTCTGCGGACTTCTTTGACTATGTGCCTGCACGCGGTTCCGGTCTTGCTCGACAGACCCGATTGATCGAGTTGCTCGATCGAGGTGCATTCGTCTGCCAGCATCTTCGCCACCAGTGGCCGGATCCAGTCCGGGTAGGTTTGCGCGCCCCACGCGGTGCGCTGTTGGATTCCCAACAGGAGTTCGGCGACGATCCGATCCGGCAGGCCTCGCAGACTGCATTCGTTGATTGTGGGAATCGCGGCCGAGGTGCGGCGAAAGTGGGGTTCGTCGAGACCGGCCGCCCCTGTCGGGCTCGCGAACACGAGCTTGTTCCAGTGCATGCGGTGGATGCCGCAGTAGATGTTCTCGATGTCGCGGTCTCGGGTGCATGCCGGTACTTGGCACGGGCCCAACGAGTCGAAGGGCTCTGTGTCCGAGCTGCCGAGAAACACGTCCATTGGGACATCCAGTATCCGTGTGCGCTGGTCGTGATGTTTGCGGCACAGCAACGCAAATCGTGAGACCCAGGGCCTGTCGCAGGCCGGTACGGCGCAGCGCCCCGCTCCTCGTGCCACCCAGGGGCGTCCAGCTTGCGCGAACTCGATGACTGTCTGTTCACTGCTGGAGTTCCAACGATCGAGACAGTAAGGGCAGAGGCGCAGTCGGCTGGTGGCTTTGATGCCGCATCCGGTCACTTTGCATCGTTTCGGTCCCAGCAGAGGGTGGTCGGCAGGGAAGTACGCCACTCTCCATTCGTGTGACCAGCCCATCAGGTCGAGGAAGTCCTGCGTGATCAACGACCATAGATGTGCCGCGACGTCTGCATCCTCGGCAGCAGCCGTGTCGGCATGCGCGGGCAGCGGGTAAGCGCTGGTCATGAGTGGTCTCCGATGAGCGATGACGGTGTCGGGACTCGGTCGACGGCTGCGCGTAGTCGCTCGTTCGAGGGATGCAGATACGGTTGCGACGACGTGGGGGATGCATGCCCGAGCAGGCCCTGGATTTCGTCGAGTACAGCACCCGAGTCGGCGAGGTTGCTGGCGAACCCATGTCGACACTGATGCGGGCTGATCGGGCGGTCCAGATTCGCTCGGACACAGAGGGCTGCGAATAGTTCGTTGATCGCGCCCAGCGTCATCGGTGCGCCCAGCGGATCTCGAAACAGGTTGACCAGCAAGAAGTCGCAGCTTCGAGATTGCGGACTGCCTGCGCGTTCGAGGTAGTACAGGTCGAGGGCATGGAGCACCAGAAAGTCGAGTGGCACGGTCCGGGAATGCCGCGACTTCGCTACTGCCCCATTGGCGTTCTCCCGGCGGACCACATGGACGTGTGCGCCGAGAATCAGGCAGTGGTGCACTGCGTTGTCCGGCAGCAGGTGCAGATCGCTTCGCCTCAAGCCGGTCAGCTCGCCGCGGCGCAATCCTGCGCGGGAGAGCAGCAGGACGATCAGACGGTCTCGGGCAGATCGGCATACTCGGAACATCGACACGATCTCGTGATCGGTTGCTCGATCGACCGGCGTCGTCGGCTGACGCAGACTGTGTCGGGCTCGAAGGCGATATTGCAGGTGTCCGCTCTCCCCTTGCGCGGCCAATGGCCGCGCGCGGATCCCCAGCGGGGGCATTTGCGGCTGCGCCGATGAGGCCGGTGATGATCTGGTGATCGTTGAGCAGTTCGCAGTTGTTCATGTCAGGGACACCTTCCAAATGTTCGGATGAGACGTCCCCGATCGACATGACGAGGGTGGCCTGTCAACCCCGAAGAGCGGAGCTTGCGGAGCGTGGGTTGACTGGTCGGGGTCCCCGGCATGTCAGACTCGGGCGACTCGTACGACCAAAAATGGTGACCCGTATGGGGCGGCCCCGAAGGGGACGTGCGGACGCGTCCCACGCGTTCGAATACTGTTGCACTGCAACGCCTACGGCTGCCGCAAAACGTCCATCCGCGCACCCGGCGGGATTGCTTTCACTGTGCCCATAGGTCCGACTGCGGGAAATCGAATGCAGCTCAATTACCGTGTCGATGAAGAATGCGGATATCGACGCTGGTTATCCTCGAGACGACGAATGCGGTTGCGCATTGCGAATGTGTCGATGAAAGGTTTTCCGGCTGTGGCCAAACGAGTGACAACCCAATTGGTGGACGATATCGACGGGTCGGTCATCGACGACGAGTCCGGCGAGACGATCGAATTCGCGATCAACGGCGTCGAGTACTCGATCGACTTGAAAGCGAAGAACGCGAACGAGTTTCACAAGAAGCTCGACTACTACGTCGGGCATGCGACGCGGGTCGGTGGCCGCAAGCGTAAGCCCTCCCCCGCTGCCGCGTCGAACGCGACAGCGGCCGGCGGATCGGTCAAGCGTGATCCGGAGCAGACGCGGGCGATCCGGCAGTGGGCGTTCGACCAAGGTTACGAGATCAGCGAACGTGGCCGGATTCCGGCCGACATCGAAGAGGCGTACAACGCCGCTCACTGATGTCGGTGAGCCGCCTGCGTCGACGTGAGCGGGTGCCGATGGTGGTGCGCCGAGCGGGGGAGCTCGAGTGCTTCTATCTTCTTCGCAACTGCGATCTGTGGCCGCGTTACCCCTAGCAAGTGCGGAGAATTTCTGCCGACCTGGGGTTTTCCAGGGAATTTTGGACAGACCTCTCCCCCAGAAGGTCGATGGGCGTTTTTCGCTTGCTCTACTACCGGCGCTTTGCCTTGGCCAGTCGGACAGCACGCTTGTTTGCGCTGTCCGACACCAAGGGCAAAAGCCGCGTCAGGGACAGGATCGTCCCGGTGACGCCGACCAGCAGATGAGCGGCGATCTGGAGATACTCCATGACGCCACCTCCGCTTCTGGGGTGGGATGCCCATGGATGCCATGGGCCGGGCCTGCCGCGATAGCGACAGGGGCTTCGTGTTCGTGCTGCGGGCACGAAAAAAGCCCGACTCGCTTCAACGCGAAATCAGGCTTTGGGCAGAGTTGTTCAGGTTGCAGTTCAGTGTTGCATGCAGGTCAGAGGGTTGTGGCATTGAGGTGCGGCGTGTCGGCGGCACCCAGTGGGGAGTGCTTGAGTTCTGAGAACTGGGACCGCCGGTTTTGGGCGCAGACTATCGCCAAGGGAGACAGTACCTGTGGATAACCTCCGCGCGCTGCGTCCGGCCCGCATAGATGTGTCGCAGGCACCCAGTTGATCAGAACCTGTCGGTGCCTGCCGCTACGGTGTCGCGTGTGAGCAAGAGCGACGATCTGGGGGTAACTCCTGTACCCGATCGTGTGCTCGACGACCTCGCCGATGTTCTGGTGGACAGGATCGATCAGTTACTCGACCGCCTGACCGCCAAAGCCATGACAGAACCCACATCGGGATCACGCCAGTGGGAATCGGCATGGAACGAACGAGACACTGCGGCGGGACGTGCCCGCGCCGACGAAAGATCTCGCGTGCGGAGTGAACTGACACGTCGCATGGTCGCGAATCTCGGCCCGAAGCATGCTGTCGCCCATCGAGTCCCAGGACGACATCGGCAGGGGGTCAGGACCCGCACCACGGGTGCCGGTCGTAGTCGTGTCGACAACGCACAGCTGGCTTTCTTCTGACGATTCCCGACGTACCCTTCCACTTCAGAATGCGGCAGATCAGTCTCGGTACACCGACTCGTATCGGTACCAAGGCCCATCGAGATGGGTCGAGGAGAAATCGACATTGCCGAGGCCGGCCGGTTCATGCTCAGGCGAGTACACCCACCCACTCGTGAAGCTAAAGAAAACGGTCGAATTGTCGACGAAGTAGACCTCTCCCGACGGGCCGCCGCCTCGCGCGCGTTTTATGTCGAAAGGACCGATCTCGAACTCGTCGCGGGACGTGCCGGGGTTGTTTCGGATGTCGACGGCGATGGCCTCGAACTCGCTGCGCTTGTCGAGGAATGTCGTGCTTGGCCCCCACACCACGAACGCGAAGGCGGCAAGGACGAGCACGGGCGCCGGGAGTATCCACCAGGACCAACGTCGGTCGCGACCGAGGACGTAGAGGGTTCGGATCGCCCATACCAGGCCAGTGACGGCCAAACCCACAAGTACGAGCAGGTGGGCCAGCAGTGGGTCGGCCCAGGTGTGAGCGCCGAACGGTGACGGCCACCAGTTTCGTTTGACGCAGACCCATACGGCAACGGCGGCCGTCACAAAGGTCAGCAGTATTGGACCGGGTGGCTTCGACCGCGGTGGCTTCGACCGTGTCTGCTCGCCCGTGAGCTGCTGATGCACCCAACCGTCGAGCGATGTCTTCCTTGCCATCGAGTCAGGGTATCGGTCACAGCGCTGCGGTCACCTTCGCCGCGGGCAGAGTCGGGGGTTCGAGACCCGTTCAAACTCGCACCGGCGGCACGGCCGATCTCGGTGTTGTCCGTCAGTACGCTAACCTTCTTCACCACTCCACACCGCAACGACACCTGTGCTGGTCATTGCCTCAGCGTAGTGGGCTGCATGAAAACGTTGTTCGCAGACAGCTTTTACGCGATCTGGGCAAGGCGCTACGCCGCAGCGGCAGCCACTCGACCCGGCCGGGCTTCCCGGCGTTCGTACTCGCATCCCGTCTTCAACATTGTGTAGAGCACATTCGTTCGACGCCTGGCCAGACACACCAACGCCGATCGATGGTCTTTGCCTTCTGCTCGTTTGCGGTCGTAGTACACACGGGACACTGGTTCACGCAGCGAAGCAAACGCCGAAAGATACAGTGCACGTTTGAGTCTGGTGTTTCCTCCACGTTGTCGATGCTCACCTCGGATCGATGTCCCCGAGCGATGCGTGCGAGGTGCGACGCCCGCATAGGCAGCGAGGTTGCCGGCGCTGTCGAACCGCTCGACGTCGACGATCTCGACCAGGATGGTGGCGGCGATCCGAACGCCGACACCCGGCATCGAGGTCAGGATCGGCCCAGCCGGGTGTTTGTTCAGTTCCGACTCGAATTGCTCCTCGAGTTCGGCGCGGGCACGACGTACCTCCCTCAGCTGCCGCGCAAGGGTTTTCAGTACGAAGTCCGATTTCTCCGCCCCCGGAACGATCACGGTCTGCTCAGCAAGCGCAGCGATGATCGAGTCCGCGATCTGGTCCCCGATGCGCGGTGCCGACCGCTTCGCCACCCGCCGCAGTGCCGCTGGGGTTGCTGCGGCGAAACCGGTCGGGCCCCCGAACTCGGCAAGCAGTGTCAGCGCCACGGGCCGGTACAGGTGTTTGCCAATAGCCCGCTCAAGGGCCGGGTGCACCGAGAGCAGCACCGACCGGATGCGGCTCGAAAGACGGTTCTCCTCGGTCGCCAAGTCCGAATCGAACCCGGCGAGCATCCTCAGACCTTCGACAATGTCGTCGTTCTGAGTGACTGGCAGCAGTGTGTCGGGCAGGGTGCGGGCGGCGTCGGCGATGATGAACGCATCGCGGGCATCAGTTTTCGCCTGCCCCGGATACAGCGCCGCTATCCGCCGCATTCGCAAGCCAGGCAGGTAGGCGACGTCGATGCCACTGTCTCGGGCTACCGCGATCGGTAGTGCGCCGATGTTGCGGGGCTGATCGACCACCATCAACACCGAGCCGTGTGCCGCGAGTTCAGCGAACAATGCGCGGAGCATTGCCTCGTCCTGGGGCAGGTCTCGGCTGAGGACGCGTCGTCCGTCTGCGGTGAGCGCGATCGCGTGATGGGCGCTCTTGCCGACGTCGATACCGCAGTAGATGTCGTAACGCCTCTTGTCCATTCACCCTCCGCATCAACATGTTTCGCGGCGGTCGTGGCATCGGTTCCCGGCACTCACGTTATGCAGGCCGTTCTCCCTCAATCGGCCACGCCTCTATCAGCGGTGATCCGACGCCCTCTGCTCCGGCGGCAACACTCGAGTAGACGTGCGTTCCGTCCGGGCTGCCGGAGCCATACCGGAGCAGACGACCCACCCCCGCAGGTCACGAGGGTGGAAAGAAGATAACGGGGCTGCCGCAGGCCCCCTCGACCCGGGCCGGGGACGAGGCCACCGGTGCTAGTCGGTGACGCTCTCCTCGCTGAGCGCGTCGTATGCCTGTTCCGGTGTCATCGTCCCGGCTGCGACCTGCTCGACCGGAGTCAGCTCGTAGCCCTGCTCGGCCAACAGTCCCAGGTAGTTGTCCTGGTTGGAGCCTCCCACTCGCTTCCACCAGTCCTTACCAGTCCCGCTCATCCGCGCTTCGTAGGCGGCGAGGATCTGCGCGAGCGCGATCACCTGCGCGCGTGAGTCGCTCGCCTTGTCGATCACCGGTGCCAGCGCATCACGTGCGGCCCGCTCCTTCCAGTCGCCGTAAAGGGTGGTCGTCGGCTCGGCCACGGTCACTCCGAGCAGCTCCGCGAGGTACTGCGACGCCTTGTTCTGGGTGAGCAGTCCCGGCTCGTCGACCAGGGTGTCCGTGATCCACTTCGCGGCCCCCTTCGGCAGGGTCTTGCGAGTGAGGAACTTCGACACGAACTCCTTGCGGACCACGGTCGCGGCGAGCGATGCGACGTTGAGCGCCTTGGTCCGTCGACGGGCTGCCCGCTCTGCTTCCTTCGCTGCTGCCTCGGCGGCGAGCCGCTTTTGCTCGGCCGCCCGAGCGACTGCCTCGGCGTCGGCGGGGTCGACATCGGCGGCGGGTTCGGCCAGCGCGGCTGCGAGGATCGGCCCCGGCTTCACACCGGCGCCGTCGGGGTCGGCGGTGAAGTACTCCGGCACCCACACCTCGGCGGCGGTGATGTCCTTGTGGTGGTGCAGCCCCTCATCGGGTGTCGCTTCCGGGTCGCCCTCGGTGTCCCAGTCGATGCTGTCCTCCTCGATCACTGCGCCTGTCGCGGTGAGGGTGAACTGGTCTTCCTTCGACAGCCACACCGCCCAGTGCCCCGCTGCGGCCTCGATCACGGCGTCGGTCACGGCGTCACCGTCGACGGTGACCAGATCGTCTGCACGCAGGTACGGGCCGCCGTAGGCCGGTTCTTGCTCGAGGATGGTCAGCCCTCGCTCGACATACGGTGCGCCTGCTGCGGCGCGGGCCTTGCGGACGGCACGGTCCTCGAGGAGCCGCTGCGCGGTCCACCGGAAGTCGTACCGCGCAACTCCCAGTAGCTTCTCGACGGCGGCGGTGTCGCCCTCTGCGTCGAACACGGCCACGATCGCGGCCTGATCGAGGGTGAGCTGCCCCGCGTCGAGGGCACCGATCGCCGTCTGCGAGCGGCCCGCTGCCCCTGCCGCTTTGACGGTCTCACGCTTGACCTGGACGGCCCTGGCGATCTTGGGCACCGACAGACCGAGTTCGAGCATGTCGGTCACTGCCTTCGCCCGCTGACCTTCGGTGAGGCCGATTCTGCGGTCGTTGGCGACGACCTGCTGGGTGAGGCGTTCGATCTCCCGGTCCTTGGCCTTGCTGGCGGCGGTCCTGATCAGCACCGGCACGCTCTCGACCCCGGCTTCGATCGCGGCGAGGGTCCGCTGCTGGCCGTCGATGACGGTCACGGTCTCGCCGTCGCGGACTGCGGAGATCGTTTGCAGCACTCCGTGTTCGATGATGGAGGCAACCAGGTTTCGGAATGCCGGTGATTCGGTGTCGACCTCGTTGCGGACGTTCGGCCCGACCTCGAGGGCGGTGGGGTGCAGGCGGGCGAACTCCTCGCCCGCCCCCACGACCGGCGTGGTGCCGGTCGTGGGGGCTTGTGTTGCGGCGGTGGTGGTTTCGATGCTCGCGGTCATGGTGGTGTCTCTCCCTGGTAGATTCTTCGGTTGGAGACACCGGGCAGGTAGGCACTGTCCGGTGTTTTCTTGTTTTCCGGGGCCGGTCTGGCCTCGGGGGTTACTGCTGAGCGGTGGCTACCTGGTGGTGGCCTGCGAGCCGTGCAGCGTGGATTTCGGCCTCGCTGGCTCCGTTGTCGCGGGCGATGCAGGCCCAGAACGCGGCCCGCTCGAGGTGCGCATCGACGGTGGTCGAGTTCGCGTCCGCAGCAGCTCGGTTGACCTGCTCGGTGTAGGCGGTGACCTGTGCGAGTGCGTGGGTCTTGACCTGCTCCGGGACCTGGCCGATTGCGGTCATGATCGCGGTGCGCAGTCCCACCGTCCTCGGTCCTGTGATGGTGTCGTGCATGTCGCTACTTCCCTTCCTCAACTGGTGGCCTGGCCCTTTGCCCTGCCACGTTTTTTCGCCGTTTCTGGCGTGAGGAGAGAAGTCAGCGCACGGGGACGACGGGGCAACCCCTCGTCTCGGACAGTTTTCGTGGGAGCGCAGCGACTGCTCTACGAAAAGTGTTCGGAGCCTTGGCCGTAGCGCAGCGGAGCGAGGGGTTGAGGCGGCGGTCACGGGTGATGGATGCTCGCCGGTAGCCAGAACCGCTGTGAAAAAACGTCTTTGCTCTTCCACGGTGCGGAGCGCAGCGGAGCTCCATTCAGGGGACGCCCGCAGGGTGGCCGGCACCGCCGGCAGGCGGAATGCGAGACCGCGCGTCGACGCCGGCGGCGTAGCCACCTCCCACCTGCGGAAGTCGGCAGGGTGATTGTGCGGGAGCGACGGATCTCGACCCCGCTCGGTGTCACGGCAGTCGGTCTGTTCTGCTTATGCTCGGCTGGTTTTCGCGCGTTGACGGAGGGTGCATTCGATGGTGAAACGACATGCTCGGGAACTATCGGCTGCATTCCAGGATGGGTTCTGGCCGTCTATCGAATGTCCGGAGTGCCAGAGCGGGGTGTTGGCTGTTCCGAAAAAGGTGGACAAGCCTGCCGAGGACGATATTTCACTCAAGTACCGCTGGGAACTGCGCTCCTATGATGACGATATGGACATCACGGGGGTGTTCACCGTTCATTTAAGGTGTACTCGGGCGAGTTGCGCGGCCGTGGTCGCTGTGTTCGGGGAGATGTTTGTCGACGTCAATGAAAACTACGTTCCTTGGGACGATTCTCGGCAGCTCGAGTCGTTCTACCGGGTACGCAACTTCTATCCCCCCGTTCTGGTCGCGGAGTGCACGGACGCCGTTCCGGACGAGGTGGTTCAGCAATTGCGTCGGGTCGGGGCTTTGGTCTGGATGGATGCACCCGCTGCAATGACAGCCGTGCGAAGCGCAGTAGAAGCCTTGATGACCGCGCAAGGAGTGTCTGCGACGACGCGCAGCGGTAAGTTTCGGAGCCTCGACGATCGGCTCGACGAGTTCGCCGGAGCCGAGCCGGGTTTGGAGCTTTTTTTGCGGGCGGCGAAGTGGGTCGGCAATGAAGGGACGCACGTTGCATCGACGGTGACGGCGACCGATGTTCTGGACATGGTCGAGTACGTCGAGATCGCTCTCAGTGCACTGTATGCACCTGACCATGCTGCTGCTGTCGCCCGGGCTGGCCGCATTCTTGCGGCGAAACGCCTGGTGCCGTAGCCGGATGTCGGCGGCCATCGTCGACTATTCGTCCGCGGCTCGGGCTCGCCAGTTCTGACAGTGCGATCGCGCGGGCAGCTTGTTCGGCGATTTCGGCGGGTAGTGGGGGTCCGTCGATGGTTCGGATTCGCATAGTCGTCGATTGTGTCGTGGGGTACCGACAGGTTCTGTTGCAGTTGCGCTGCAACGTTTTACGGACGTTCCCGCAGCATCTCGCCGTCTCGGATCTCGTGCTGGTGGGTTTCTGCAGGACGGAAGCCACATCGGAGTTTCGGTTCGGTGGCCGCCCGCGGGGTGTCGCCCTTCCGCGCGGTCGAGGCGTCACTGCTCGGCGTCCGCGATATGACGAAGGCCCGCTCCCTGGTGGGGGCGGGCCATGTCGGGTTCGTGAGTTGGTCAGTCTTTGGGGGGTTTGGTGTCTTTGCCGGCGGCGACGTCGCGGATCCAGTCGGGGACGTCGACGTTGTCGTATTCGGCGGTTTCGACGTAGGCGCGGGCGGCCGCTGCTGCCACGCGGGGGCGTGGTCGCCGGGTGGGTCGGCGTTCGGTGGTGGTCATCGCGGGTCCTCCGTGGTGTCGGTCTGAGGTTCAGTGTCCTCGGTGTCGGGGTCTTGCGCCAGTGCTCGGCGCATGGCGTGTTCGCTGACGGTGCGGATGACGTCTCGTTCGGTGGGGGTGATGAGTTTGGATTTGCTGACGGTGCTGTACATCGTCCAGCCAAGTTCGGCGGCGGCGTCGTCGTCGCTGGTGGTGAGCTCGAGGCACCAGCTGATGCGCTGCCAGGCTTGAGCTCGGTTCTCGCTGCTGGTGCGTTGGCGCAGGGTGGCGGTGACGCCGATGGTGGCGAGGATGCCGACGATGAGGGTGACCCATGCTTGTGCGGGCACGTGGGTGGTTCCTTTCCTGGGGGTTGCGGTCGGCTCACATGTAGAGCAGGTGTGGTGGTGCGGTGCCGTCGAAGCGTTCGAGGCTGTCGAGGACGCCGTTGTAGTTGGCGGGTCGGCAGCGGCCGAGGCCGACGATGAGGGCGCAGGTGCCGTCGAGGGTGACGAGGTAGGACGGTGCACAGCCGTTGTCGGGTGAGGTGTGCTCGGCGGCATCGAGGAGGGCGTAGCGGACGGCGTCTGCGGCGGCTCTCTTGGCGTCGTCGAGGGTGGTTTCGGCTCCGCTGTCGGTGAGGAGCTCGGGACTGTTCTCGGGGCGGGTAGTGACGGTCCAGGTGATCATCGGCGGTGGCTTCCCTTTCTGAACTCAAAGCGGGTGGCTGCTTGCTGCTCAGCGTCGCACGGGGAGCGCAGCGAGTCGTGCGACGCGAACCCGGATTTCGGTGGTCTGTGGAGCGGGGTCGGGGCCTGTGGATGAACGCGCTCGACCCCGCGGGTGCGGGGCCGAGCTGTGTTATTGCGGTCAGTCGTCGAACGAGTCGAGGATTTTGGACGGATCGCGGCGGTAGCGGCCTCCGTCGAGGAAGACGCCGACTGCGGCACGGTGGACGCGGCGGAACTCGTCCATGAGGGTGTCGTAGCCGACGCGGTCGGTGACGCGCCAGGTGATCGGCCCCATGTGCAGGTCCACCCAGTGCACGGTGCGGCGTTGCTCGGGGATGTAGCGGGCGCCGGGGATCACCGTGTGTTCGGGGCCGCCGAGCCAGAGGATCGAGATTGCGGGTGCGCCGAACTCTGCGCCTGGCTGCTGCGGGTACGGGGCGCGTCCGTCGGCTCCGGCGAGGGCCGATCGGACGGTGGCGAATCCGGCGATGACGTCGCAGACCGCTTCGGCGCTGCGGAAGGTCATCATGAGGTGCCCGAACGCGACGACCATTTGCGCGTGCTCGGTGCCTGCGGCGGTGATGCTGATGGTCGCGTTCTGGGGTCCGGTGATGATGACCGTGGTGTGGGTGACGATGGCGGGGGTCTGGGCGTTTCCTGCTGCGGTGCTCGTGCGTGCGGGGCGGGTGGTGTTCTTCGGCATGTCGGGTCTCCTTCGCTGGCGCGGACCGGCTCCCCCGGCCCTTCGCTCGTGCCAATTTCTTTCGCCGTCATCTGGCTTGGGGAGAGAAGGCGGCGGCATGGAACGGTGTCCTGCCCCTGGGACGGAAAGTTTTCAGCCGCAGGCGCTTTGAAAAGTTTCTGGAGCCCGAAGGGCCGGAGCATCGCGGAGTCAGGGGTGGGTAAGACGGGCCAGGGTGACGCATGCTCGGAGAGAGCCAGATGTGCGAAAGAGATTGCTCTTTTCACAGGACGGAGCGCAGCGGAGTTCGATTCGGTGGACACCGCAGGTGGCCTGATCCGCCGGCCGGAACATTTCGGCCGGCGGACCCTCCCGGTGCACCTATGCGGCTTCCCCGGTCCCGGTGTCCTCGCCGTCGTTCGACTCGGCGGCGGCGGGATAGAGGGCGTCGGCCAGCTCGTGGACGGCGGTCAGTACCGCTTTCGCAGTGGCGGTGACCTGCTCGAGGTCTCCTGCTGCCCATCCAGCGATGTAGCCGACGCTGTAGGCGCTGGTGTCGAGTCCGAGCATCCCGGCCAGGACATAGGCGACGGATTCGGCTTCGACCTCCATCCGGCCGCGGTGCAGGTCCTTTCGGGCTTCGGGGCCGATGAGGTCGGGTGCGTGCATGATCGCGTGCGCTGCCTCTTTTCTGCACCAACGGCCGACGAACAAGAATTCCTGAACCCAACATTGACAGGAAAATGACCGCAAGTCGGTCACATAGACCCACCTGGATGCGCCTTCAAGCGCTCAGTGGCCTAAGTATATTTCGACTTAAATCTTAGAAAGTAGACGATTCTATACGTTCCGAACCGCATAAGTTGCACCGAGATTTGGAATAGACTTGGCCAGAGCTTTGCGAGGCGTCGTGCGCAATTTTATCAATAATGACTTTTTGCCACGCGTCAGTTGAATTCACTTGCGAACCATGAGAGCCGCGAGTGGAATGCGTACAATTCTGCATTAAATTGGGCATTGTTTTTATTACCCTCCATACCGAGTCCGTCACTATCAACTCACCCGGCTTCGCCTGCTGCGAGGCTTTTGCAGCGTAGTTGACCGGATTGCCCGCCCAGACTGGCTGTTGCTGACTCCGCTCCTCCGGTGTGCCCACGTTCTTAACCAGCACGTGCCCCGAGGAGAGCCCCACCTTGTATCCCGTATTCGCGGCATTGGCCCATCTCTTGGTCAGTCTCGGCACCAGAGTATTCTCGCTAAACGATTTAACCATCATTCCCGAGCACAGTGCACGCGCGTAGCGCTTCGGACCCCAAAATATTCCGAGCACCCCGTCGCCTTGGACTTGCACGTAGTCAACATCAAAACCGTCCATGATTTGAGTGACACTTCCGCTTGCCGCACTGTAGATCGCAGCCATATCTTCTGTATTTTTTCCTAAATTTAATTGTGTTGAGTTTTTTAAGTCGGCGAAAATCGCTACAACATCGTCTAACCTATACCAGGTTTCCTCCGCAGCGTCTGGCAAGGCATCCGCGTCAAGCTCGCCAGGTCTAGCCCTCATAACGGATGGTCTTTTATTTAACACGCCGTTCGCTTGGGATGAGACCTCCTCGAGCATCCGAAAAATCTTGTCTTGTTTAATTTCTTTCCTCTTCCACTTTATGTACGGTGCATGTGAGCCACTCTTTCCTAGCGGATACTATTTCACAAAGTCGTCAGCTATCCGGGTGGCACCGCTAGTCCCAAGATGTGCGGAGATGGTGGCGCGCGCTTTAGCGCCGACTGGGCATACCAAGGTTTGTAGCCGTGCGTTGCATCTGGATCAGCTTCTGCTGTGCAGCGGCGAGGCTGACGGTCAAGCCGTCGACATCACCGAGCCAGCCGCGTTCGGTGGCCTCGGCGAGACGTTCCCGAAGGCTCGTGATGATGTTTTCGAGTCGGGTTCGTTGGGTGGGGTCCGGGCGGAGCATCGGGCAGCGGATGCAGGCATGTTCATGTTGGCAACCAGTGCCGTAGGCACGCCCACAAGTGCCGAGTTCGAGCTTGCGCGAAGCGAAATGGCCCAGGAACTCGTCCCATTCGCTGTCGGTTGGTTCGCGGTATTCCTCGGACGGACGGGTCGCGCGGCGTCGTGTGAGGAACGCACGGTGGTGATCGATGACGTCCTGGTCGTAGACGGCGACGTAGGTTTGCGTGGTATCCAGCGATTCGTGGCCGAGAATCTTGGCGGTGATGTGCACTGGCAATCCCTGAGAGACAGCCTCGGTGGCGAAAATGCGACGAAAGTCGTGTGGGCTGAAGTGTGCAGCTGTGCCGTCAGCGTTCGTGATGCCGGCTACTTCGACGAGTTCGTCGAGCAAACTCTTGATTCGCATATGCGTGATGCCGATGTTGACAAGCCCCCAACGCCGTTGGAAGAGGAACGGCAGAGGCGGGCTGTGCAGACGTTCCGCGTGGTCGTATCGCGATAGCAGTGGGATCTGTTCGTGCCCATCGCGGACATGGGCGATGATCTCGGCGAACACGCTGGCCAGCTCTGGACTGATCACCAGCAACCGTTCTTTGTCGGTCTTCGACGGGGTGATCTGAAGCATCGGTATAACTTCTCCGGTGGCGGGCAAGGTGTAGGAAACGAAGGATCTATGCGTAATTTCGAGCATCTCCTCGATGCGCACCCCGGTGTGACGGAACACCTCGACCGACGCCCACGCCCAGAACGCTCTTTCCGCTTCCAACGTCAGATTTCGACGTCCCGCCGTGTGATGTCTTCGTGCACTGCCCACGTCCTTGTCCGCGACGTGATTGGTGACGTAGACAACCCCTGGCCGGCCGGTTCCGCCCAAGGCTGGATCGCTAGAAAGCACAGCCCGGCGCAGCGTCTGTCCGTTTACGGTGAACGCTCCCCCTGGTGCAACGCGTTTCGCCGCCTCCAGTAGCGCTGCCGAAGCGACGCGCCTGGCATGAGCAACTTCGCTCAGGCGCGGCAGGAGCGGTGCAAGCTCGCGGGTGCGTTGATGCATCCTCGATCTTCGGTGCTGTGCAGCCTTCTTCATTCCAGCCAGGTCACGTGAGTCAACTGGGGAGGGCGCGGCCCATCGGGCCCACCTGGCTGGGTCTTCGAGAGCCCAGTGCGACAGATCGGCGTAGAACGCTCGGACCGCCATCAAGATGGAGTATGGGTCCTGCCGCTTTTCGCCCCGCCGTCGGTTGCCGTATCGAACCTCGGTGAGACGCTGCTTCCATGCTCGCGCCACTCGATCGGACAGGTGAAGCGAATCGATTCCCGGCTCGTGCAGTTCGATGTCACGCCAGAACAGCAAGATCAGCTTGGAGGCGAGCGGTCCGATCGTGGAGTAGTCCAGGCCTGCGGATCGCTCGGTCAGGTAGTCCACGAACAACTCTCGGATAGGCCCGTAGGAGATGTCGTAGCCGTCGACCATTTCGGTGATGGTGAGTTGTCCTCGTCGCGACGCCGCATGAATGGACGGCGGGCTGTCGACGGACAGAAGGCCTGCCCGGCGGAGCAGCGTGTACCAGTGCGAGTGCAGGCGCGAAGAGAACCCGGTTTGGGCCCGGTAGGCCTCGACGCAGTCCGTCAAAGTTACCGCTTCGAGGTCGCCCCCGTTACGCATCAGCATTCGGGCAAGTTGTATTAGCGCGGACCTCTCGTCGGTCATCGTGGCTCGCTCGTCGTTGCGGCACAGGTCAATGATTGCGGCGAAGCCTTCTGGGTCGCGAACCTGCGTGAATCGTGTGTAGAGCGTGGGCGACGGAGTGCCATATAGCCACGGGTAGTCCGGGCGGACCACGTCGAGAAGAATCAACCGCCCTGCTGCGCCTGTCGCTGCCCCTCGATCCATGGTCGGCACACCCGAAATTGTTTGCGCAAGAACAGGGTCAGACCACTGTTTCCCAGCAGTATCGGTACCGGAGGCTCGCCATCGCTGCTGCCAGGATTCGCCCTCGAACTGTTGCAGCCACACGAGCAGCCCCGTTACCTCGCGTACCCGTCTACGCAGTTCTTTCGTTGAGGCACCTTCGTCCAGGCGTTCCACAGCTGCGATAACTTCTTCGATCGATTGCTGCGATGCAGTCCAGATCACGGGCCGTTCGATGAACGGCGTGGGAGGTTTCGGGGTGACGAAATGGTAGAAGCCCGAGCTCTTCTGTGATGGCCTGGCACCACGTGGCAACGACGAAGCGGTGCGTTCAGCCACGACGGCCACCACTAAGAAGAACGTCCAGGACGTCACGGGTGTAGCCCGCTGCCGGCGGCATCTCTGTGGGCCGATCTCTGCGCGTGCGGTGGTGCTCAAGAACCCTGGCCACCACCTCGTCGGTGCGGCTACGGAGATAGATCTGCGTTGTCGTCAAATGCGCATGACCGAGTACCCACTGCACATCGGTCAGCGAGAGATTCGGATCTTCGATCATGCGCTGTGCTGCGGTGTGGCGCAGGTCGTGCAGAGTCCACGACGTACCGAGCGAAAGGTTGGCGCGTTGAAGCATGCGTCGCGTCGCGGAATATGTCAGTGGCCGTACCGGCCTTCGCCTGGTCAACCACAGCGCACGCTCGCCGTCGGGCCGATCGAGTTGCTGCTCGTAGAGCCTGAGCCACACAAACGAATCGGCTGAGGCCGGAAGCCATTGCAATCGACCAGAACCTTTCCGGTGCACACCAATCCGTTGCTCACCCGGGTCGATGTGGTCAACGCTCACCCCGAGCAGTTCCGATGCCCGTGCCCCAGTGGAGACGTAGAACGCGAGCAACGCGCGGTCGCGGTGCGAACCGAGAGCTGCGAACAATGCATCGAACATCCCGTCGGGAAGGCTGCGCGGCAACCGATCGAGGATCTTTTGTCGCAGCGGTGCACGTCGACCCGCGGTGAACGGTGCCATCGGGTTGTGATGCGCCTGCACTTGCCGGCCCGCTCTGTGCGCCGCGCTCGGGATTAGGTTGACCAATGGGCCCTGACCAGCAGCTGCGCGGTCGACGTAGAACGCCTTTACGACCGCCAGCGCATGGTTGATCGTTGTAGGCGCATATCCTGACGGCCTACCTACGGGCCCAACCACCCGCATCCACAGCACGAAGTCACGGGCTTCCACGGGCGTTGCTCGATCCCAGGAAACTCCGATTGCCGCCAGGAACCGCCACCACCGCAGCAAGGCCAACCCGTACGACCGAAGTGAATTCGGGCTAGCACCCGATGCCAGCATCGTGGCGAAGAAGTCGCTCACCTCGGGTATCGGTTCATCCGCTGCGTCCCGGAGAACGACGCCAGGCACACCCTCTACAGAGTCGATGCTTCCAACTGCGACGACGATCAATGCCGTCACATCCCGCAGCGGGTACTGCTGGGACTCGTTCGTTCGGTCGTCCATTCCTCTGCTGTTCCCCTCCGTAGGTCCGGTTCTTGCTACGACCTGAGCACAGCCTGGAAGCAATGTCGTCTACAGCAACCGGACACGGCGCGGCGCAACCGCCGCCGTGTGAAGAAACACAGCTCGACGTGTGTGTTGGTGCGGTCAACAGTTCGTGGATCATCGTTTTCGCGGCCGCTGCGGGTTCGAGGGATGCGTCGACGACGATCCGGTGGGAGCCGTCGGTGGTGGTGTAGCCGTTGGCGCTGCTGGTGATCGCCTCGCGGGTGACGGTCCATCCGCGCCCGGTCATGATCGCGGCCACGCGGTCGTAGATCGCGTCCGGATCGGCGCCGGTGAGCAGCTGGGCGATTTCCTCGGGCTGGGGGTGTCCCTCGATCGGGTCGGTTTGGGAGTGGTCGAACACCGACAGAATCGGGAACGTGGGCACCTTGCGGGTCTCTTCGTCGTCGGTGTCGGGGTCGGTCTCGGTGACGATGCGGGAGCTGTAGCCGTAGATCCGGATCGCCTTCTGACCTTTGCGGACCTGCCGTCCGCGCTGTTGCCAGGCGCGGAATCCGGCGACCTGAGTGGCCTCGGGCTTCTGGGCGAGGATCAACAGGACGTTGTTGAAGCTGTAGGAGTGGAACGACGCTACGTGGTCGAGGTACGCGCGCCAGGCCTCCGAGCTGGTCAGCTCGGCTACCTTGTCGGTGATCGAGGCGTGCAGTGATGCCGCCAACTCGCGCCGCGCTTCGGCCTTGTCCGCTGCGCTGGTCTTGGTCCGTAATGCCATGACTGGCCCCTCTCCCTCGTAACCGGTCCCCCGGCCTGCTGTTGCCAATTTCTTGTCGCCGTCATCTGGCGTGAGGAGAGACAGCAGCGCACGGGAACGACGGGGCAACCCCGCGGCCGGACAGTTTTCGTGGGAGCGCAGCGACTGCTCGACGAAAAGTGTTCGGAGCCATGGGCCGTAGCGCAGCGGAGCGTGGGGTTGAGCCGGCGGTCACGGGTGATGCAGTATCGCCGGGAGCCAGATGTGCGACAAGAAATCGATGTCTTTCACGGTGCGGAGCGCAGCGGAGTTCGGTTCGGGGGACGCCCGCAGGGTGGCCGGCACCACCGGCAGGCGGGATGCATTACGCGTGTAGACGCCGGGCGGGGTGGCCACCTCTCAGTCGTGGAGCTCGCAGCGTGATGGTGCGGGAGCGACGGGACGTGGCCACGCTCGGTGTCGCGGTAGCGCGATGGTCATAGTTAGCGCCTTGAGCTCATGTGTATAGCTTTTACGCTATACTCCCAGGTAGGGAGATCAGTGCCGTCCTGGCACGCTCAGACGGGCAGAATCCCGACCAAAAATAGGCACGAACGACTGTTCGTGGGATTGACAGCAGCTAGGAGTTATATAAGTATGGCTATAGAAATTGAAGAAGAAGAACCGAAGAAGGTCTACTACGTCGGATCGTGCGAGAAGGACATCAAGAAGTTCCCGACCGACGTAGCCGATGACATCGCCTCTGCGATCGACATGGTCGCGCATGGCGAAGAGCCGGACGACTTCAAACCGATGAAATCGGTAGGAGCAGGCGTCTACGAAATCCGTGAAAGAGACGGAGATACCTGGTACAGGGTGTTCTACGTGGCAAAGCTCGGAGACACCGTGTACGTACTGCACGCGTTCCGGAAGAACCAGAACAAGACGCCGCCCAAGGACCTAGCAACAGGGCAGCAACGGTACAAACTTGCAGTGCAACTCGCTGCAGGAGAGTAACGAGCACCGCAGCACCACAACCCAGAGGAACCCGTGAGGCTGCTCGGTCACCTCGGCCGAGCAGCATCACCACCCAGCGCAACTATCTACACCGACCCGACCAAGAGGACCCCCACATGCCCGAGTACGCAAGCGCATTCGACTCACTCGGCCGAACACCCGCCGAGACGGAGCAGCTCAAACTACGAGCCACCCTCATGCGAGCACTCCGCACACACATCAGCAAACAAGGATGGACCCAAACCGAGGCCGCAGAACACTTCGGCGTCGGACAGCCCCGAATCTCCGACCTCATGCGAGGCAAAGTATCGAAGTTCTCCGTAGACAAACTCGCGGAGATGATCGGTGCCGTAGGTCTACACATAGAAGCGCGGGTACTGGTACCAGAAGCCGCGTAACTCGTGGAACAGCAGGGCCCTCACCGGCATTCGGTGAGGGCCCTTTTTTGGGCCCCGCTCTTCGGGTCTTCGACTGTCGCGGTTCACCAGCGATATGGCACGAGGGTGAACCGACCCGGCTTCCGATAGTCTTCAGCGTCATGGCGGACGAGCGGGCTCTCGAAGCGTTACTGGCAGGCAGCGCGGCGTGGTCGCAATTTCTGGTCGCTGTGCGCGGGCAAGACATCGACCTCACCGGCGCGAACCTCACCGACACGAACCTCACCCGCGTGAACCTGACCCGCGCGAACCTCACTCGCGCGAACCTGACCCGCGCGAACCTCTCCGGAGCGATCCTCACCAACACGGACCTCACCGGAGCGATCCTCACCAACACGGACCTCACCGACACGGACCTCACCCGCACACACCTCACCGACATAGACCTCACCGGCGCGATTCTGACCCGCGCGATTCTGACCCGCGCGTCCCTCACCAATACGAACCTCACCAACACGAACCTCACCGCAGCAAACCTCTTTGGAGCGAGGCTCGCCGACGCGAACCTCACCGGCGCGAACCTCACCGGCGCGAACCTCACTCGCGCGAACCTGACCCGCGCGAACCTCACCCGCGCGAACCTCGCTGCCGCCAACCTTGCCGACGCCAACCTCACCGGCGCGATCCTCACCGGCGCGAACCTCTTCGGAGCAGACCTCACCGGCGCGTACCTAACCGACACGGACGTCTTCGGAGCGAACCTGACTCGCGCGATTCTGTCCCGCGCGTACCTCGCCGGCTCGAACCTCACCGGCGCGATACTTGACGGTGCGGTTCTTGGCGGCGCGCGGGTGTCCAGCTACACCCGTAATACACAGGGTTTGGATGTCGGTGGGTTTCTCATCGGAAATCGGCCGTTAGGTACCAGCGGGACTGATGTGCCCGATTCTGGAACGGTGCGCATTGGGATTCCGGTTCTTCCCGGTGGCATGGACCCCGGCGAGTTGGCTCGCTTGTCGGATGCGCTCACTGTGATCGCGGAACTGTCGCAACGCGTCGGCGCAGAACTTGGACGACGTTTGCTCCGTGATGACGATCGGGGTGGCGGGACCAGTGTCCTTACTGCAACCGCTGGGGACGAGTTCGGGCCGATTGTCGTGCGGCGCATCCAGTATGGGAGTCCCTATTTCCAGGAATTCTGGGACGCTGCGGGGCCGTATATCGCGGCGGGCGGGGCGGGGATGGCGACGGCGACGGCGACGGCGACGGTGGTGGCGAAGCGTGCGCGGGACGGTGCCGAGGATGCGGGACGTGTCTGGTCGCTGATGCTGACGTTGGCGCGGCGCAGTGAGCGGGATGAGTATTTCGCGGC
Source organism: Rhodococcus sp. 14-2483-1-2 (assembly GCF_002259405.1). Taxonomy (GTDB): domain Bacteria; phylum Actinomycetota; class Actinomycetes; order Mycobacteriales; family Mycobacteriaceae; genus Rhodococcoides. Next base: position 49,059 of record NZ_NPFW01000023.1, read on the forward strand.
AAGGGATGCGCGAAGAAAGGCGAATACCGCTGAAGAGCTCGCGCGGAAAGCTCGTGCCGATGCTGACACCGCAGAGCACGAGAGTCGGCAGGACAAAGCAAGGGCTACAAGCGATTCAGCGCCAGAAGCAGTCGAGCCGGAGGTGGACATACTTCGACTGGCTGCGACCCCGACGAGAACCGAGCTCGAGCAGCGTTTGCACCAGTCGGAGCTATCGACACTTGCGTCGAGAGCGGAGTTAGACCGGATCGTAGGCATCCTGGCACCGCTTCTGGGGTACCCGGTGGAAGTGACTCGCCGAAGCGAACCGGGGCCGGACCGAGCACGCGATGTGAGCTAATCACCTAACCCCCAAGCGAACTGAGGTGACGGTAGAGGGTTGCTCGGCCAATTCAGAGGACGGATGCGATTTCAGTTTTGGGTGTTCCGTCGTCGAGCATGCGGCGGATATGACGAGCTTTGTCGGCGTCGATTTTGGCTGGCTGGCCACCGCTGCGGCCGCGGGCTCGTGCTGCGGCGAGGCCGGCCATGGTGCGTTCTTTGACGAGATCTCGCTCGAATTCGGCGAGTGAGCCAAAGATGTTGTAGGTCAGACGACCTCCGACGGTTGAGGTGTCGATCCCTTCGGTCAGACTGCGCAGTGTTGCACCTTTGATTTCGATGAGGTTGACGGTTTCGATGAGGCCGAGTCTGTCGAGTCGCCATACAGCGACGACGTCGCCGGCGCGGATGCTGTCGAGGAGCAGCTGCAGCTGGGGCGGTCCTTGTCCGCCCCGGACGCGACCTCTTCCCAGATCCGGAAACAGCCGGCGGCCGTCAGTGCGTCTCTCTGTAGATCCAGCGACTGATCGGTGGTCGAGACCCTCATATATCCCAAAACGGCGCTCACGAGGATGACTGTCTCAGAAACGGCCGACAAGGCACAGGCGACGCGTCAGAGCTTGAGACAGGTTTCTGAGACACATCACGATTGAGTCTCGAATGTTGACCTGTCAGTTTCAGAAGTCGACTGCACTGTTTCAAGAGTGGACTGCACTAATCACCTCTCGCGACCACTAGGGCGTCTCGTTCTTCCCGCGCGAGGGTGAGGTTGCTGTAGAGGGCGGATCGTTTCAATCCGGTGTTCTTGCAGAGTGTTTCGATCTTGAACTGCCGTGTTTCGTATACCTGGAGTAGGTATGCCCGCTCTTCAGGGGTCAGGGTGTGCGGCCGGCCTTTCATCTTGCCGGCCGCTGCTGCGGCCGCGATCGCGTCGCGGGTGCGGGCTCGGATCAGGTCGGACTCGAATTCGGCCATGAGGCCGAGCATGCCGATGAACATTTTTGCCCATGGGATCAGCTGGGTCGTAGACCTTGCCGTCGATCAACAGTGCCACTCCCCTGGCGGCGAGGCGGTTCACGGTTTCGTGGAGGTCTCCGGCTGATCGGGAGAGTCTGTCGAGTTTGGTGACGCAGAATTCGTCGCCTTCGCGGCTGGCGTTGATGGCGTTCTCGAGTCCGGGGCGTTTTGCTTGACGGCCGCTGACAGCGTGGTCGATATAGACCCGGTCGCGTTCGACACCGATCCTGGCGAGCAGTCCAATTTGGACGGAGGTGTCCTGTCTGGCGGTGCTGCACCGCGCGTACCCGATTTTCATGCCTCTCCGGCCTGCTGGACTCGATCTGTCCAGTAGAGACTACGGGAAGCCGGACCAATCAAGTGGACACTTCCAGCGGACGGTTTGGCCGAGAGAACGTCGCGGTCAATCACTCTTAGTCGCCCGTTCACAGTCGTCCGGTATGACGGACGGTCAAAACGCACACCAAAACCCGCAGGAGAGCGTTCAGGGTGATTTCGGAACATGGGGCTTCAAGGGAATGGAACCCGGCATTGCAAAGTCTGGGAAAGGGAAAGTCAGCGAGCGGTGTTGGTCTCGATCGAGCGTCGGACTGCGGCGAGCACCTCGGCGGGTTCCGCTGCTACTAAGGTGGGGTTCCAACTCTCCATCCATTGCCGCCCGTGACTGACCCATGCAGTCAGGCAGCCAGTTTGGCGAGCCCCCGCAATATCTGCTTCCACATGATCGCCAACCATCCACGAGGTTCCACCGTGCCCCGCAAGGTTCTTCGCGATCTCGAATATTCGGGCGTCCGGCTTCTTGAACTCGAAGTCGCCCGAAATGACGGTGCCGCGAATGACGTCGACGAGACCGGTGCGCTCAAGCTTCAGTCGTTGCTGGCGCGAGTCGCCGTTCGTGACTACGATGAGCGGCACTCCCATGTCCACCAAGGCAACCAACTCCGAGCGGACACCGGGGTAGAGATCAATGTAATCAACGTGTTCGTAGAGCAACTGGTCCACGAGGTTGTCGTGTGTAGACGCAGCGAGGTTGAAGCGCTCGATGAGCATGCGCGCCAGCTGGTCACGCGGGGTGTAACCGTGGGCGTCGGCTCGGACGAGCCAATCGACGTCAGCGGCATCACCACCCCACTCGTCGTCAAACAGGTTTGGTGCCCAATTCGTGAAGGCCCCATCTCGATCGACGAGAGTGTTGTCGAGGTCGAGGAGTAGCGGCATGACAGAGAAGTCTATAAACCGCGCGGGACCTTGACGCCTGTCCATTTTGTCGATGGTCAAAATGCACACTTAAACCCGCAGGGGCGCTCTGAGCCTGTCAGCCTTGTAAGTGGGCTGATTTGTTCCTCGGCCCGGCAGGAGCAACGCTGCGATAGCACGGCGCGAGGGCGACAACCGTTGTTCTCGTATACGAGCAGCGGGCTCGGCAGCACCAAAGTTAGACGTATGGCCGTGTCAGCAGCTCGACCAAGTGCCCGCCAGGGTCGAGAACGTACAGAGCGCGGCCACCGTCTTCTTGACGAATCTCGTTGTGGGAGCGTTGCGGATCGCCCCAGTATTCGGTTCGAGCTTCGACCAGCGCCGCGAGGGATCGATCGAAATGCTCGTCGTCGACGAGAAAAGCAAAGTGCAGTGAATCAAACGTTGTCGGAGCTTTGGCGAATTGCAGGAGCACGCCGTTAGACATGATCAGATTCGCGAAAGGCCCCCAGGAGGGAGCATCGACAATCTCCAATAGGTTCCGGTAGTACGCCGCCGAAACTTCGGCGTCGTTGGCGGGAATGATGATGTGGTTGAAGGTGGCAGTCATCGAGCTTCCAATCGTCGAGGGTGAGGGGCCGTGATCGATCAGCTCGACGGCGGAGCCCGAGGGCATGCGGTGTGAACCGCAGAAGTCATGGTGGCCAGGGGTGGCTTCAGCATCTGGTGCTGTCGTATCTCGCGGCTAGTCACGCGAGAACGAAGGGTGCAACGAAATCATCGTCGGCTCCCAAAATGTCCGACGCCTCCATACCTGACAGGGACTGCCAACGGCACGCGACGTTGCATCAACGGTAGCCCACACAATCGGGCTCGTCCAAGTGAAACAACCCGGCTCGTCGACGCGCATCGGTACCGTCCGTCGTACCGATGGTCAAAACGCACCCACAAACCCGCAGGAAGAACCTCAGGCCGATTCCTCGGCGGCAACCGAAGATCGCTTATAAAAGGATCGGAGCTGAGGACGTTTCGCTGGCGGGCCGTCTTTATGCCACCCCGCTCGTGCAGGAGTCAGACCACCGGCTCGTCAGCGCTCTGACTCGTATGGCGATGAAATCAGCAAGCCTCGGACGCCGGCTTCCGTCAGCGGTGTCGTCGCTCGTCCCTATGCTTTCGAGCATGACCTTCACCGCGCTGCACCGTGTCTTGGGTTTGCCGCCGGGACCGTTGACCGATGCCATGCTCGACGAAGCGGTAGGCGCGGGTGCCGCAGAGACCGACGATCTGGACTGGAAGTCAGAGCTGCCGCCGATGAAGGGCCTACCACAGACTGACTTCCCGAAAGATGTTGCTGCGATGGCAAACAGCGGTGGCGGCGTCATCGTGTTCGGTGTTCGTGAGACGCAGAAGGCCGCAACCGAACGAGTCGATGTGGGCGAGCTCGACGAGGCCTATGAGCGCTCCTTGAGGAGCGCGGCGATCACCGCTATCTCGCCACCGGTGTTCGGGCTGAACGTGCACCGCCTCGGAACGGACCTGCGGGCTGTCGTAGTGGAAGTGCCCGCGAGCATCGACGGTCCGCACCTTATATACAAGCACGACTACTTCGGCGCTCCGATCAGAAACGACTCCGACACCGTCTGGATGAAAGAGCGGCAGATCGAGGCGATGTACCGGGCTCGCTTCGAAGAACGCCGACACGCCACGGAGGCCCTGGACGCGCTCTACAGCGAGGCGGCCGCGGGTCGGAACTCCAGTGAGCGTGCCTGGCTGATCGCGGTAGCTCATCCACGGATCCCTCGCTTTCGCGACAGGTTGACTCGCGAGGAAGCCAAAGCCGTGGTGGCCAAGGCCGAGGGACTGGCCTTGACTTATGCCGATCGCGACGGCGGCGTTCACCCGATGGAGAACGTCGAACGCGCCAACCTGCGTCCAGGATTGCGTCGCTGAGTGGCTGTCAACACGGCAACAGGTGAACGCTCGGCGTGGAGAGAAGCGTGGATCAGCATCCATCATGATGGTTCCGTAACAGTCGCTGCCGCTGCCGGCGCACATCGCATGAGTATGGATGGTTACCGCGGGGGTTGGGAGGTCGAGTCCTCCGCCGTCGAGTGCGCCGTTGCCGATCTGATGGCGTTGGCGAGAAAGACCGCGGAGATGACCGACAACGACGAGTACGACGTACGCCTGGGGATCGAGTGGTCTGGTGAGCAGCTACTGACGATTCTGACCAAGGACGGGATGGGATACAGCTATGACGGCGTTTCGACTCCTCTGCACCGCTACACGCCGGTGGAGACCACCGTCAATGCGGCAGAGCCCGAGGCGGACTTCCACAGGCACGTTCACGACTTCGCTCTGGACTGCGTGAATCAGGGCGGCATCTCGAACATGCTGCTCATCCGTCCGTCTGCCCGCGACAAGCCGGCGTAACGCACATTATGTAAGGGCGACCCGAGGGGTTCTCAGCAGTCGAGTCCGGCGTCGTGGTCGGATCAAGACTGGCTGATAGGGCTCCGATTGGCGACACCTACCAGGATCGCTACAGAGGTCGCCCACAGCAAAACAGCGCATAGCGCGGCAAGACCCGCTCCGCTGTTGAACGCCATATACATGAGCGCACCCAGAATCCACGGTGCCTTCACGAATCCGCACCCAAGGACAACTACTGCACACCATCTCGCGACGATTCGCCCGCCGCGGGCTCGAAGTGGAACGAGTATCGCGATAGCCACGGCCACTGCGACGAGGGTGAGCAGGGGACCCTGATGCCACTTAAGGAAGTTTTCGGACCACGATTCAGCATTCGCCCCTCCTTGGTCCTGGGATGTAGGAGATGCCAGGACGCCACAGATGATTGCTGACGCGGCCAGGATCAGCACGGTCAGACGCTGACGCGCATCCATATATCTCCTTGAGTTGTTGCCCCGGTCCCGCCTGCGGGGCAGGACCGGGGCTCTGTTGTCGATCTTTCTATGTCCAGCATCTACCCAGTCGGGCTAGATGACTGAGCCGCCTCGCCAGTTCGAGGACGCCCGGTCCACGGACTGTAGGCCACATTGATCGTCGTACAGCAGGCAGGCGGGACTCTGCTTGACCCATTGTCCGACTGTCCTCCAGCCACCGTTTCCGGGTGTCACCCAGTCCCTGATGTACGCCTCGGCGTTGGGCATCTGTCTACGATCGCCATCCATCCAGAAGGCTCCGGTCGATGCCGAGAACCCTGCGTTGAAGTCGGTCGAGATTCCATCCTTCACGAGCGGGGCATCGCAGAAGGGCTGCGTTGACAACAAGTCGACACTGAACCTGACGACATCCGGGTAGTCGTTCGCGGCACGTGCCACGTTGGACATGTGCATGTCGGCGTTGCTCGCTGTCTTGTAGGTGTCTGTGTTCGTGTTTCCAGGTCCTATTCGGACGATGGTCTGTTTGGTTGGTTCGATCACCGCTGGACCTGGGGTGACGTATTTCGCACCCCGATTTGCCTGGTTGACGTACACGTTCACGTCAGCGCGTACTTTGCTCGACCCTTCGGCATTCCACGAGCGATTGTTGCCGTTGTAGTACTCGGCAGCGATCGTGTCGTCGCCAGCCCACCGTACGTCGCATCGCACGGCGACCGAAGCTTCCGGAATGAAGTCCTGCCATCTGAAGGTGGACATCTTGATCAACCCGACGGGTCGGTTGTCGAAGAAGAAGTCGATGGGCCCACCCTGGAAAATCTGACGTTTTCCACCAACTATGTCGATCTCATCGGTGACGGGGTAGCCGTAGTTCCCACCTTCTGCCCCTGCTGCAGCCCATATGTCGCCAATCCGCCCACCAACGATGTGCGCACCGGTCGCTGCGGTCCAGTAAATGGATGCCCGCTCGAAACCGTTGGCTTTTCCGCCGTAGCGCCCGAGCTGAATTTCGTCGGACTTCGGGTAGCCGATACCGTTCTCGGCACCTGTGTCGAACCACTTTTGGCGGATCGCTCCGTACACGATGTGGGCATCGGTTGCTTGCGACCAGTAGATCGATCCGCCCTCGAACGCGTTGAATGCGCCACCAGAAAGCCGGATTTCACGTGTTGTCGGGTATTTGAGCGGGCTTCGTTCCCAATCCTTCTCGGCGTATTTGGCCAAAATTCTACCTCCGACGGTGTTGGCATGACCGTTCGATACCAACGCGTGCCAGTAGATGTTTCCACCGTCGAATCGCTGCACGCGACCGTCGTTGTTGCCGACTATTTCGCCGGATCGGGCCAGGCCGTAGTTGAACCCTGCCTGTCGGTTCTGTTGGTATTCCTCGAGGATCTTTCCATCTACCCGGAACCCATTGTTGTTCTCCCAGGCGTTCGCCACGCCGAGAGAGACCGAGAAGAAGACCAACACCATGCTCAGGACAACAGCCATCTGTCCACCGCGTCGCAGACGTCTGATCAGGGAGACGAGGTGGTTTTTCATTCCAGGACCACCTCGGCTGCATTCGATCCCGGCGCGAACGACCACGTCGCATAGACGGGAGCCTGCGAGACGCTCTGCAGGTCGATGACCAGACGATCCTGATCGACTGTGATCGCCGCCGGGACCTGTTCACCGGAAGCGGTGCGAACACGAAGGTTGTCTATGTAGCCGACCGGGCGTTGTTGATCGTCGAGGACGGTGTACTGCTCGTTCGATGTTTTCGCGAGAGTTATTCCGCCGTTCAACTGGATCGATCGCTCGAGACGCTGCACCTGAGCAGGGATTACGAGCGCTTGGCGTACCTGCCCTACGCTGGTGGCCTGGAACGCGTCGGCGGAGCCATCGCCGGATGTGTACAGGATGGTGTGCGCCGATGTCGTCGGTGTATCGATATTCGACGATTCGGGGACGTTGTAGTAGAGCAGTCCGCCGATTTGGTTGGTAGCCAACACTGCCGCCTTCAACTCTGCCTTGGGCAAGTACAGAGGCAGTGCGTCGCCTGCCACCAACTCGTCTGTCCCGGTGAGGCTTTCGATAACCGATGTTGCCTGTTGCGCTTCGTCAGGGGTGAGTCGATCAGGCGTAACTCCTTCGACGCCAGAAGGCACCGTGGATGGTGTGGGTTGCAACGTGGAGGACTCAACTGGACTGCTCGTGCTTGAGACCGGAGCCGGGACCTCCGAAGTCGCTGGCTCTGGGGTTAATTCGGCGGTGTCGTCCACGGTCGGCTGGGTGATGCACTCATCTGTGGACGGCGTGGCCTGCGGTGTCGATGTTGGGACAGGGACAGCCGTCTCGGTAGCTACCGGTGTGGTGGTTACGGCAATGGGACTGCATGCGTTGACCGAAGGGTCGGGAGCCTGTGAGCCGGTTTCCGACTGGCTCGATACGTCAGGGGCAGTGGTCGGCTGTGCCGTTGCCGCTGCTCCGCCGGTGGCCAGAAGGATTGCGACGGCACCGGCAGCCGCGAAACCTCTTGCAGCAGATGGAGGGCAAGGTATTCGACGCAACCAGGGTTTCGATGGGATTTGCATGGACCAACTTCCGATAGAGGCGACTGGTCGGTTCGTCGCGCTCACAGCATCCTGTAAGAGAATTCACAGAATCACAAGAGCAACATTGACCTCACCTGCCACATCGACCGGTTTCGCCAGTCGAATATGTTTTCGTTCGGGCTGAAGACTCGAAATACAATCCATTGAAACGTTTCCCCTATAGGTACCAACCGATTTCCCTCGCCTCTCAAGCGATCCCGCCAAGGCGGGCGAGGAGTCATGCGAAGGCGCATCGTCACCAATCTGTGTCGTTCCGTCCTATCGATCCGTCGTTCTGCGGTGTGGCGACACCGGTGACGGCCGTGGGCCTCTTAGGGTTCGGCCCATGGAATCGCGCGATACAGGTGACGCCGATCGACAACCCACAGACGACACCGACAGCAATAGCAGCGGCGCGGACGCCGCCCCTCCCGGCCGAGACGGCAGCGGTGACGGTGTGGTCATTCCGGTGGACTTCGGGGCCGGAACTCCTCGACGGGGCGATGCCCCCTCCCCTGGCTCGGAACCGGACCTGTCCGCAGATATCGACGGCGACCCAATGTTCGAGGATCTGGTGATCGAACTGACTGCCCGGCAACGCCGGTTCGTCGAAGTCGCAGCCTGGACCCTGGCCGACGACGTTTACGACGCGATCGAGGAGCTACACCGACGCCCCGAGTCGGCATCACACAGCTCGTCGATTCTCAGCGACTTCCCGCCCGTGACGTGGACGCAGCCCGCGGCATGGTGGCGCGAGCAGGCCCGCTGCTTCGACGATCTCGCACTCGAAGCACAGTGCGGTAACGACCCCGATCCGGTCTGCACCGGCGAAGAGATGGCGCTGCACCTGATACTCGGTCGAGCACGGGCAATGGCCACCGACGAGTCCGATGACCGTATGGACCTGGTCGGCGGCATCGCCGCGCACGACAGCGATGATGACTGGGAAGGTCCGTTGAATTTTCTGTTCCAGGACCACGATGTGCTGACGTTGTTCGACAACGATCTCGAACCGTTTCCCGGTGCAGCCAATCTTGCGCCCGTCGATTGGTTCACCCCGTTCGTCGACAGTCAGTCCCGCAGGCCTGATCGCGGCTTTCGGCGCTGACACCCATGGTGCGGTCGCGCAGTTCGGTTCATGAGCACCCGTCCAGGGCCGGATGATCGCTCTTTTTGACCGGATTCGGTCCAGTAGGCGAGCTGCTGCGTTCCCAGGAGATCGACCCTCTCCACAATCTCGAGCAGACCGAGCGCGTCATCGACTGAAACCCGGGCAACCGCGTTCTCGACCGTCCGTTGTGACGATGGTCAGAACGCATACCCAAACCCGCAGGAAGCCCCTCAGGCGATTTCAGCGAAAGCCGTTGCCGTAAAGAGTGACGCGTTCGAGACGTACCAGCGGGTTAGTCATGGTTCAGTCGCACGGGCACATGGTTGCCAGGTGGAGCTTGGCGTCGACTGGTGCACATGGCGTCGCGAATGTGATTCGCAAACCAAACGCCCCGAATGGCCGGGGATTCGTGCCAGGCTGTGAGCCATGCGCACCTCCAGCCAGTGGCTTCTGGTCGAGACGTTCGACGAGGCCGATCCAGCGGTCATTGGGATCGGGAATTTGTCGAAGAAGCGTATTTCGTTGACTGCCTTCTTTCGGAGCGATGTCGACACGACGGTAGTTCTACGTGCGGTGGTGGCGGCCACTGCTACCAGTCGACCCGTATTGCTCGATGCGTCGAATAGCCGAAAAGTGTTGGCCGAGCCGATCCTTGGTAGAGAAGATCAACGGCCACATGCCCTCTGGCTCAGAATCGCCAGCCCTACCTCACCAACACCCGTACGACCCGACGCGCACACTCTCATGTGGAATCTCACCACCAGGACCGCGCTTCGGCCACCCTGGCAGCACAGTGACGGAAGCTCAGCTATGTGGTCCATCCCGGAGGCCCTCGAAATGGTCGATCTCGGGAGCAACGTCGCCGATGCGCTCGCCATCATCATCGACGCACCCCACGGCTATTCCCGACAGTTACAGGCAGTCGTCAGGCGAGACGGCGGCCAGCCAAGACGCGTCAACCTCACCGTTCGCGTTCAACACGAGGAGGGCGATCGCATACTCCGCGGGATATCGCACGAAGTCGGAGTCGCCACCCCAGAAAGCAGCGCCGCGGCCTCGAGTTTGTCTGACCTTGTAGTCGGTGCGCTGACCAACTCTATGAGCTACCTCGCCGTTGTCGACCTGTACAGTCTCGAGGCGATCTTCTGGTACGGGACCCCGCCCGATGACATCGTCTGGCGTTCTGAGCACAGAACCGGCCTCGACCGCATTCACCCAGACAGCATGCCTGCGGTGAAGTCGATGTCGAACTCTGTACGAACAGCAGCCATCTCGGCCTCAGCCACCGACACCATTAAGCTCCTGAACCGCGGCGGTCACTACACACCGTTCGTCGTGACCGCTGCACCGCTTTCCCTCGGAACCAGCGGAAGAGCTGGCCTGGTCACTCTCACTCGCTTGAGATGAACACCAGCACCGATGTCTCGCGCGGGAATGACCCCCGTGAGCTACGATTACTTTCGTCGCCTCACAATCGAGGCTGCGGCTTACCTTGTACCTCTCGGGATGGCCGTCACAGACATTCGCAACTTCGTACTGCGCGCAGCCTGATCGACCAGTTGCATCCCGCGCTGACTGTAGTCACGGGATAGCCGCGAAATCTTGCGCGCGCATCCAAACTCCGCCGAAGATGCGAGGTCTCCGATTCGTCCGTTGATGACTTGATCGAGGAGCACACATGAATCGCACACGCCGCATTGTCATATCCGCGCTGCTGTCACTGGCGTTCGTCGCCACCGGCAGCGGACTCTCCCAGGCCGCCACGGCAGTCGCCAGCACGTCCACTGCGACCTACAGCGTCTCGCAATCCACAGTTGCTCATGCAGAGGGTATTTCGGCTGTGCGCGGGCTCCAGCGACAGAGTGAGCCCGGCGACTATGCTCACCGCATATTCAATTCCGAGCAGGAATGCCGCCACTACGAGCGGTCAGGATTTATATGCATTCCGTTCCGGGGAGCCTGGGCTCTGGTGGAGCTGAAGTACGTCTAGCTCCGGCTGACGACTCCTTCGGTGAACTCGACATTGCCTGTGCTGTCGGATAAGACAGTAGGTATGACAGCACAGCACATCGCGCCCAGCTTTTCGGCGGGCGTAGCGATACGCGCCGCGCTGTCCGATGCAGGGACCGAAGGCACGATCCTGATCAACGACGACGATCTGAGTTGCGGCCCGATCGACTCAGCGGCGTTGTACCGGAATCAATTTCGGTGGATGGTCAGCTATGTCGATGTAAGCGATGGACACTCAAGTCACACGGGATGGCTGCCGGCCGATGGCCTGCGGAATGCGCTCTCGGCCGACGCTGAGGCCCGGCCGATCCTGTGGGTCAGCCGGACCTCAGCGCAGGAAATGATCTTTCAGCTGCACTTTGCTTCCCTCGCTACTGATTTCCCCTGGTCGGTCATAGACGTCCCAGGTGTTCGCGGCGACGGGAGCAGCGATCGAGCTAGTCACGGCAGCGCCGGAAGCTCTGCCGCTGAATCAGTTGCGGATTCGCATCCATCCCGGCTGCGATCGTTGTTGGGTACCGAGCAACCAGTGAGCCGACACGACGTCAAGGAAATGGTCGAACGCTGGAGCAAGCTGCAAGCCGAGAACGCGCCATTACGGGTGCTCACCGACGATGGACTGCTGTCGGTATCCGCGGACTACTTCGACAAAGCGCTGATCGAGCACACCTCTGCGACCGCACCGACTCCCATGGCACGCGTCATTGCCGACACCATGGGTTCACAGCCGTTCCCAGTGGCGGACCACGTGCTGCATCGCAGGCTGATCGCCTTGGTCGAGAACGGCACTATGACGGCCGAAGGCCCCCCACTCAACATGGGGTCGTGCCGGATATCCCGCACGAGACGATGAGCCATACATCAACGATCCTTCGCGAGAGCGGCGAACCGGCTGCTGCACGGTTTGTGCGCCACATTCGAATCGACCCACACTCGAGTACCGAGACTTATCCGTTCTCTCTTCCGGCGATCAGCTATCTCCGCCGAGCGGGGGGGCTTCCGTTGCACGGAGGTGTCACCTTCCTGGTCGGTGAGAACGGGAGCGGCAAATCCACACTCCTCGAGGCCGTCGCAGTCGCTGCAGGGATGAATCCTGAAGGTGGGAGCCAAAACTACCGATTCTCGACACGGTCCAGCGAATCCTCCCTCAGTGACCACATCACTCTTGTGTGGGGCACCGAGAAGCCGCGTAGCCGGTTCTTTCTACGTGCAGAGACGTACTACAACGTCGCCACCGAAACCGAGAGGCTCGGACCGGATCAGGTCGCCGCACTCGGCGGAACTTCTCCGCACGAGCGGTCTCACGGTGAGTCGTTCATCGATCTGATGATGCACCGGTTCCACCCCAACGGTCTGTATCTACTGGATGAACCCGAAGCGGCACTGTCTCCTCAAGCATGCCTGGCTGTGCTCACGCGACTGGCCGACCTTGTCGCGCTCCGATGCCAGGTCGTGATCGCCACCCACTCACCGATCCTGCTTGCACTACCAGGTGCCACGATCTACGAGATCTCCGACGACGGCGCTATCGCGCTCACTGACTACGATGACGCACAGCCAGTTCGGCTGACCAGGAGTTTCCTCAGCAATCCCGAACGCTATTTACGGCACTTGACCAGCACTGACCACAGTCCAGACGACGTCTGATCATTGGGTCACAACCGAACCGCTGGCCACCTCGTCGATGAAGAAGACCAGATATTGGTTCTGGCCGCCCAGGTGTAGAGACCCGCGGCCGGTGCCGTGCCGTACGAAGCAAGGCCCGCGACCCAGCATCGAGCAGACTGATCAGGACACCCGTTATGTCGATGGTCAAAACGCACACCCAAGCCCGCAGGAGCCCACCGAGGGAAGGGTCCGGTGTTTCGATCTGGTCGTCGCCAGGCCGGGCGTGCGTTGGCGCACTACCCTCATGCTTCAACACCATGAGAGGAAGTTGCCGTCATGAGTGACATCGGCCAATTGATTATCGAAGAGCTCAGCGCTGAACAGGCGCGCGACGAGATAGGCGTCAGGACACTCGCGGCTTGGCGCACCTACCTAGAACAGTCGGGCGGTGAAGTGCCTGGCCCTGAGGGCAGCACGCACACGGTGTCCCTGGAGTCATGGAAGAAAGCACCACCGGATACCCTGCTGAAGATCGTTGTGCGGTGGGTCGACCCCAGTCGCGTCGGTACATACGACAAGGGTTAGTCCCCGAGTATGTAACCCGATCGTCGACCTAGTGCCGCTTTGTGAACACGACTTCTGAATGTCGTCTGCCATGAGCATGGGACCAGCGTGACCTGATTTCTGCCAGGGTGATGGGACCACCTGGATTGCCAGTTATGGGACCACCGGCGCGCCTTGCCGGCGGTCCCGTCGTTTGCTCGTTCGATCGTCTGTGACAGCACGAAGTCCGTCACGGAGGTCGGTGAGCATGGCTTTTCGGGAGATCAGTGTGAACGAAATCAGAGAAGTACTACGGCTGTGGCTCGGGACGGCGGCACTGCCCGCACCGGGGCTGCGCACGATCGCCGAGCATGCCGGTGTGGATCGCAAAACGGTCCGCCGCTACGTCGAGGCAGCCCAAGCAGCCGGCCTTACCAGAACCGACGATGCCGACGCGGTCAGCGACGAGGTGATCGCAGCTGTCGTCGCCACTGTCCGACCCGACCGACCCCACGGTCACGGCGCGGCATGGGAGCAACTGGTGCCCCATCAGGAGCAGATCACCAAGTGGGTGGCAGGCGACGGTGAACGTAAGCCGCTCACGATCGCGAAAATCGAAGTGCTGCTTGCCCGTCAAGGATGCGTGGTGCCGTATCGGACGTTGCATCGGTTCGCGACCGAGCGGTGCGGTTTCGGCCGCAAGAACCTCACCGTCCGCGTCGTCGACGGCGAACCCGGGATCGAATGCCAGGTCGACTTCGGGTATCTGGGGATGCTCACCGACCCCGACGACGGGCGGGTCCGCAAAGTCCACGCCCTGATCTTCACCGCGGTCTACAGCCGACACATGTTCGTGTGGCTGAGCTATTCGCAGACGTTGGTGGCGGTGATCGCCGGCTGCGAAGCAGCATGGAAGTTCTTCGGCGGCGTGTTCGCGGTCTTGATCCCGGACAACCTCAAACCTGTTGTCACGACGGCAGACCCGATCACTCCGCGGTTGAGCGATGGCTGGCTCGACTACAGCGCCCACGTCGGGTTCATCACCGACCCGGCGCGGGTGCGGTCGCCGAAGGACAAACCGCGAGTCGAACGCACCGTGCAGTACGTACGCGGAAACTTCTGGGCCGGTGAACGATTCAACAGCCTCACCCAAGCACAGGAGGCGGCGGTGCGGTGGTGCAGCAGTACCGCGGGTATGCGTATTCACGGCACGACCTGCGCCCGACCGCTCGAGGTGTTCGAGGACTCCGAACTGTCGGTACTGCTTCCGGTTCCGCCGGAGTACGACGTGCCGATCTTCAAGGACGTGAAAGTTCACCGCGACTTCCACGCGGAGGTCGCACGGTCGTTGTATTCGTTGCCGCAACAGTGGATCGGATCGACACTGTCGGCCCGGGCAGACACCGAGCTGGTGAAGTTCTATCACCGCGGCACCCTGGTGAAAATCCATCCCCGCCAACCTGCAGGTGGGCGGAGCACCGACCGCGCCGATCTCCCCGAACACAAGAGCGACTACGCATTACGGGATGTGACCTCCTTGATCAGGACCTGCAACGGCCATGGCCGCAACATCGGGATCTACGCCGAACGAATCCTCGACGACCCACTGCCCTGGACGAGGATCCGCAGTGTCTACCGGCTGCAAGGATTGGTCCGGCGTTACGGAGCCGAGCGGGTCGAACAAGCCTGCTCACTGTCGCTCGATCTCGATGTCGTCTCGGTCACCAAGATCGCGTCCATGCTCGAGCGGGCCACCGAAAAGACCGCACCCGCATTGCCGAAAGCAGTGGGACAGGCATCGACGCGCTTCTCACGTGACCCCTCTGAATTCCGTTCCACCGCAACACCATCACTGACCGTCGTAGACGCCGGCTCCGCATCCCCGGAAGGACACTGATGACCACCACTCGCACCCCAGCCACCACCGAACCGGTCGGCACAGACCTCGTCCGACTGCTCAAGGCCCTCAAACTCGGCGCGCTCGCCGACACGCTCCCCGAACGAGCAGCTCTGGCCCGGCAACACAAACTCAGCCACATCGGGTTCCTCGAAGTACTCCTCGCCGACGAAGTCAACCGCCGCGACTCCCGTTCGGCGACATTGCGATCGACCAAAGCAGGACTGGATCCGGCGATGATCTTCGAGGCATGGAACACCCACGACGACCTCCGCTACGACCGGACCCTCCTCGGTGATCTGACCTCACTGCGCTTCCTCGATGCTCACCAGTCCGCGATCATCCTCGGACCGGTCGGAGTCGGCAAGACGCATCTGGCAACAGCGTTGGGACACATGGCCATCCGCCGTCGACACAGTGTCCTGTTCGCGCGATCGGACAAACTGTTCACCCGCCTGCGAGCGGCCCGCCTCGACAACACCGTCGACGCCGAGATCCGGCGCTTGACCGCCATCGAAGTCCTCATCATCGACGACTTCGCTCTGCGCCCACTCGATGCCACCGAAACCAGCGATTTCTACGAACTGATCGTCGAACGCCACCGCAAGAAAACCACCATCGTCACCTCCAACCGCGAGCCGTCGGAGTGGCTGACCATGACCGCCGACACCCTTCTCGCTCAATCCGCCATCGACCGGTTGACCTCCACCGCGCACACTCTCGTCATCGAGGGACCGTCCTACCGACAACGCACCCGACCCGGAACAGTTGACGCCACCACCGACAACGAGCATCCTCAATAACGCGCCACGGTGGTCCCTACCCTCTGGCAACCAGGTGGTCCCATCACCCTGGCAAGCGACAAGGACGGTCAGCCGCCACGAAGTAGCTTTCGACGGACAGGTTCAGCAGATGACTTGGGCGTTAGCGCCGGCGGTGTAGGTCTCGGCGTAGTGCTGCCCATTGGGGTGCTTGAGGTGGACCTGGAAGTACACGCACGTGGCACCCGGTGCGTAGACCTGCATGCTGTAGCTCGATCCGCTTCCGTAGTCGACCTCGTTCAGTGCTGAGTAGTTGGCGGTCCAGATGCTTTTGACGGCCGCACCTCCAGCTGGGTTGTTTCGCACTCGAATCCAGTTGGTCGAGCAACTGTGTGAGTAGTACACGTCCACGTAGGAAACGACCTGGCCGGACTCGGTCTGGATACCGCGGGTTGCCACTAGCGAGGCGTTCTGGTTGCACCCTGTGGTGGCCGGGTTGGTGCCGTTGTGTTGAGAGCCGGCCGAAGCAGACCCGGTTCCAAGCCCCAGCGCCGCGATGCTGAAGCAAGCAATGAGCCATACAGCAAACCAGTGCCGCCGGCGGTGAGGCGAATGTTGCCGTGGGGCGCGGGAAGCGCTGTACGTCGGAGCAGTTGAGGTCGGATTTGTCGTCATGTCGTTCTCTTTCTCACGATTGAGCCGGATTGCTCGAACGCTGCGTAACCGACCATCACCGACCAAACGTCCATCTACCTCGGTGGATGGACGGTATAGATGGTGAAAGATGGTCGGGTCCGACCCCGCGGGTAAGGGGCGGCCACGACAAGCGGGGGGCAGCAGCAATGAACAACGATCAGACCCGTAGCGACGAGGACGACTCAGTCGATGCGTTTCTCGCAGACCTCCGCATGCTTCGCGACAGACACAATCCGCCCCGCTCGTTCAAGGGCATCGCCCAAACCGCCGGACAGCGCGGTAAACCCACCAGTCACGGGTCGATGCACAACGTGTACCGGGCAACCGACCTCCCGACCGAAAGCGCCCTTCGCTCCTACGTTGTCGCCCTGGCAGGCAGAGACGCGGTCGAGCCTTGGGTCACGCGGCGGGAATCGCTCAGTCAAAATACGCCGGGGATTAGCGAGTCCGACCGAGAGCCGGCCCACGCGGCATTCGGTCAGCAGCCAGCGGAAGCTCCTCGCTCGGCTCGGCGACCTGGCCGGTGGTGGTGGATCACCGCAGTCGCCGTTCTGGTCCTGAGCAATGTGACCACAGGAGTAGTCGTCGCCTGGTCTACACAGCCCGCAGGATCCGACACCGATAGCAACTCGTTGCTCCCGGCCACCGGTACCGACCCCGGCACACAACCCGAATGCTTGGACGATGTGGTCGTCGCAGCGAGCTCGAACGAGGGCCAGTTCCTGCTCAAGCTGCTTTACTCCGCGACGTGTCAGAGCGCATGGGGGAAGGTCGACCGAACCGACAACAGGGGTGAAGGCAATACGATCAGCCTGACCGCCTATCGGCGCGCGGACCCCGAAGGACCCGCGACTCAGCGTGCCGTCGAACCCGACGTTCAATCGGCGTACACAGCGCTCATCGTCCGCGAGGATGCCGCCGACCGGATCTGCGTCAGCGGCGCTGTCACCGTTGGTGCAGAGACCATCGAAGCCTCACGGCCGCTGTGTAACTAGTCATGGGTTCGCATTGATGTCATCCCACGCTTCTAATGCGTTTTGGTAGGTCGCCACAGTGCCAGATTCCGTCGGAGCGTCGCACAGCGAGATCGTGGCCCTGGCAAGTGATGCGATCGCAAGGTCCCCCAGACCCAGGAGAGCGTCATCGCCACCACTCAGCAGCGTCAGCACCGTGGTAGCCATCATCTTCGGATGTTCCAGGACCTCGGCTGGCTGGGGCTGGCCCAACTCGATCAGGGTCAGAGTGTCGAGAAACATCGGTACGGCGAACGCCACCCTCGGATTGATTGCGCTCATAGCGTGAAGGTTAGCAATTGGCCGAACACCGGATGTTCTGGAGAATCTCTGAGACGGTGAAGGTATGACATCGAAACGTACCCCCGCGGGTGGTGGCAAACGCGCTCGCAAGGTCCAGCAGCGTCGAAAACGACTCGCTCAGCAAGGAGTGTCACGGGAGCAGCACGCTGCGCTTGTGCTCGAACGGAGCGGCGATCCCTCGTTCGTACAACGGCGCACCAATGCAGACGGCGGTCGAACCCTGTCGTGGAGCAACGCCACGGTGGGGGGTGCGGAAATGAACGAAGCTCTCAACCAGCAACGAAAAGCGTTTCAGGACAAGTTCGGTCGAGACTTTGGACCCAACGATCCATTGTTCTTCGACCCAGATGCCGACACGCCCCAGGAGATCAGCGAGGAAACCCTGTTGGCGGACGTGGACTCGCTCATCGACAAGGCCCTTGCGGCAGGAGAGAACCCCGCCTATTTCCAAGCATGGCGCGACACCGGGTTCTTACTCACCGAACACAACATGCACCTATTCTCTGCCTCGGACATCGACGAATCGTACGCCACGCTCGAACGCCATTGGAACGAAACAACGTTCGGGCCGTTCGACGACGCGCCCTAGTACAGCGTGATCTAGTCCACCACCCTAAACTCCAGCTCATGTCCCGAATCGGCGATCAGTTCCGAAGGCAACTGAAATACCTCGAAACATCGTCTCAACTGTTCGACCACGGCGACACCGACGAAGCAATCCGACTCGCAGTGACCCTGCGAGTACTGCTCCACGACACGTACAAGAGCCACTCGCTGCTGACGCAGATGGGCGTGAAATCAGGTCTGCAAGTGCTGGACACCGCAATCCGGGGAGGCACTGAAATCTACGCAGGTGGCATAGTCGTCCAGCTCGAATACGAGACCGAAGACGGCACCCGCCACCTTGCCCCATCCGGCCAGGACGGACTCACTGAGATCATTCCAGCCGAAGACCACATGTCACCGGTCATCGTCGCTCCGAAACGCCTTCGAGGCCACGAGCAGTACGTCGACGTCGACACCTGGTGGACTGAGAACGTCATCGACTCCGCCAACGGCCCAAAAACGTTTTCACGAAGGCGCGTCGTCCTCGTCATGGCGAACAAGGACGGCGGGGCTCATGTCGATCCAACAGGCCCCGACGCCGACTACCTCACCTTCGCCGAACGCGGATACGGCGAGACCTATTCCACCGAGAGCTCCGACCTCATCCGCGACACCGGCTACCTACCGTTCAACGGCAACGCCGCAGCCGAAACCGTGCGACAAATAGCATGGGAACTGACCGAGACACTTGCCGCCGATCCAGCCGTCATCGGCTGGCTCAGCCTTAACTGAACGACTCAAACACCCTCAGAGACAACCGGATAGACGTCGAACTCGGAATCGCTGGTCACCGACAAATCGAACGCGTCCGAACCGTCGACCGGTGCAACGAGAATCGTCCACCCCGCATCCAAGGCCGTGATGATCCGCCCCCACCTCTCAGACTCATCGCGGACCAGGCCGAGGCGATAGTTTCCGAGGTCACAGCCACCGGCGGTGACGACACGAGCCGGGTCGACAAGCGTGTTCGTGAACATGATGACACCGTACTCGAACACGTAAAGCCATAGCGCACAACACCATCGGGCAGGACAGACCTGCCAAACGGTAGCGCAGTGCAGGTCGCGTCGCGTGCGCGAAGACTCGGGGCGTCTACCGTCGAAATCCCCGACGAGGGTCGCGTGGCTCGTGACCGTCCCTGGCCGTGAACCACGTATCGCACGGGAAGACACGTAGGCCACGAGCCGCTGTCGCCGGGTGATAGAACACCTCCACGTCATGGTCGCCCATCAGAACGTCCGTGACGGCGTCCCAGTCGCCGTCCCGCGGATGGGATGCCAGGACGGCGACATCGTCGCCGTACCCCTCGTCGGAGAGAGCTGCCGCAGCTTGGGCGATGACGATCACAAGCGCGAGCTGTTCGGCCATCGTGCGAGGACGGGGCAACTGTCCGGCATCGAGGTCCTCGGCCAGGTCGTCGAAAGATCGCGCCATCTGACGTCGCCACATAGCGGATTCGGCGAAGGTGCATTCGGGAAGTCGGTCCAACAGATACCACCACCGATCCGTGTCGACGGGATCGTCACCGCGCTCCTCGAGGTCGTCGTACGCCATGTCGGCGCACACCCACGCGTGGATCCGGATCAACTCCCGTTGCCGATCGGTCAGCGTAAAACGCGGCACGAACTCGATGACATCGCCCATGGTCGTCCATGGTGCCCGTCCGATAGATGATCTGCGCACGGATCGAGAACATCCGCGCGCCGGTCGCCTTGGCGAGGACACCAAACGATCTACGAGACAGTGCCCTTCGGGCAAGTTTTCCCGACAGCGACTGGGTCGCCAGAAGGATGTATCCCGCGCACGACAGCAGCCAGGCTCCACCCGACGGGCGCAAAAACAAACGCAACATACTGGCGTACACGTGTGTGACAGTGTTACGGTTAGCGTCATACAACAACACAATGGGAGTTCTCATGGCAGTCCTGAACGTGCGAGTAGATGACCGAGTCCGCGACGAGCTGAAGGACATGGCCGACAGCGCGGGAGTCTCTGTCAGTGAGTACGTCCGCGATCTGATCATGGTGGCGATCGTCCCCGGATACGAGCCCACAGACGGCCACGGTGATCAACCGGCACCGGAGAGCATGCGGATTGCCGATCGGCAGGTGCTCTCGCTGCTCCACCGCATCCTCGCGCGCGTGCTGCCCGACGATGACAACGAAGATGGCGATAGGGACTATCAGTTGGCACGCGCAAAGGTCATCGAGTCCGGCTTCACCGGCGAGTATTGGCGAGAAGTCGCCGGGTTCAGCCCCGAACTATCCAAACGCGACTGCGGCCGCGTCCTGGACATACTCGACATGTTCCGCGTCATCACATTCAGCCTTCAGCAGATGGAAAAGGACGGAACCACCGTCGGCGAGGACCTCAGATACGACCTGGAATTTCTGGGGTTCGACGGCAACGACGGGCTCGAAAGTCATATGGCCAGCTATGTCGAATTCTTGATGAGTGACGGCCGCTGGACCGAACTGAAAGAACAGGTGGACAACAACGACGGGGGGAACTCCCACACACTGATGCTGGACACATATACGCGGATGACCACCGAACACCGCCGTATCAAAGCCAGCCAAGACCGCGGATACCGCCCAAAGGACTACCTGCTCTCCCTCGACGAGCTAAAGCAAATCGCCGCCGCTCGAGTCCACCCGTCCCGCCGCGCATGACAGATGGACTCGACGACTCCATGATCGCCCACGGGACTGCAGACGTGACGGGCCGATCAGCCCGTGATCGGACTGTCGATTTCGGCGGCGACACAACGTGGGTCCGTTGCCCGCTGTGCCGACACAGGTGCCTGGTTCCACTCACTGAGCTGTACAGAGACGAACGCCCCTGCCCGAGGTGCGCGCTCCTCGTCGAGCCCGGATCGGGCCGGTGAAGACTGCGGGTATCGACGCTGGTTACCCTGAACGGAGGCAAATAGGTGACGCACGGTAACGGAGAAAAGAAAGGTTCTACGGTTGTGGCCAAACGAGTGACAACGCAATTGGTGGACGATATCGACGGGTCGGTCATCGACGACGGGTCGGGCGAGACGATCGAATTCGCGGTCAACGGTGTCGAATATTCCATCGACTTGAAAGCAAGGAACGCCACAGAGTTTCACAAAAAGCTCGACCACTACATCGAGAACGCAACGCGGGTCGGTGGTCGCGAGCGTAAGCCCTCCCCCGTTGCCGCGTCGACCGTTGGGGTACCGGCAAAGCGTGATCCGGACCAGACCCGGGCGGTTCGCCAGTGGGCATTCGATCAGGGGTACGAGATCAACGAACGCGGCCGTATCCCCGCCCATATCGAAGAGGCATACAACTCCGCCCACTGATTACCGAGATGTCGGTCTCGACGACAGTGGTTGACTTACGCATGATCGGGCGTCGGGCGCGCCCAAGTGACTCAGGCCTCGAGCTAGGTGAGTATCGAGCGTGAAGCCCGCCCAGTTGTGATGGCTCAAAACTCGGGTTGGAGTGGACCGACCTCTTATGGCCGCACGTGAGCGGGCCGAGCGAGCCGACCGTCGAGTCCATGCAGCAGCGTGTCGAGTCCACGTTCGAGTTCTCGATCACCGTCGTAGTCGGTGACAATCGGCGGAAACGTCGACAGCAACGGAAACCGGTCGGCAGGAAACCTGCGCACCGCAATTCGGAGTCTGTCTGCGGTGTCTTCGGGCCGTTCCACTGTTTCTTGCGCTTCGCTGAGAATATGCCCACGCAGATACGACAGCAGCGACCGGTAGCTCGAGATCGCGTCCGATGCAGTGAATCCAGCGGTGGTGAGTAGCTCGAGGATGCCGTCTACAGGTGCGAGCGAGCTATGGGTGCCCAACCCGAGCGGGGTCGACGGCGGCCGGGTCGCCAACAATATCGCGGCGTGGGGGTGACGCAGGGCGAGTTCGCGGTACTGGCGAGCGAAGAGTCGGAGTTGGTACGTCCATTGCGGATCGGTGGTGACGACGCAGGGCAGGGAGGCGAGAACGTGGTCAGCGACGGCGTCGAGCAGTGCTTGCTTGGTCGACACGTAGCGGTAGACGGTCATCGGGTCCCGATCGATCGATGCCGCGAGGCCGCGGATCGACAAGCTGTCGAGGCCGGCCCGGTCGATGATCGTTAAGGCTGCTGCAACGACGTGTTCCCGGTCGATCTTGTCCCTACCGGACGGGCGACATCGGCGTGATTGCGGCACTGGCACCCCTCCCATTCATCACCGCCCGAACTCGTCGACTCGATTCGGCGCGTCCACAACAATCCCAACCGGCCAAAGCTACCTCACCGAATGCTGCAGGCCTGTGACCCTAGCCCGTTCTGTGGAGACCTGCGACTATGGACAAGCGTTCGAGTGCATTTCGTATCTTGCTGGAAGATTGCCAACCCCGCCCACCCATCGAGAGCGAATGCAGATAGGCGACGATGTCAGCGAGCCGCCCTAGGACGCAGCAGCATCGAGCCCACTGCTGTGTTCGCACTCACAAGCCTCTTCCATCGAACCAGGTATGGGGCGAAGGACCTCAGTCGCTCTATCCGACAGCGAACCCCCACACACCTGCTCACTCGCCGAATCGACGCGGGCGCTCCACCGCGCGCAGGGAGTAGGCGATGAGCCGACCTCGGAGTTCAGGGTCGATTGCCCCGGCGCGGTCAGGTTTGCTCAGTCGGGCGAACAACCGACGCTTGTATTCGCCCATGTCCAATCCGAATTCGACGAACACCTCTGCGGACGGGGCTCCCCCGAACGGCTCCCACGTCACCGCGAAGTCCACCAGCGCATCCCCCAACTTCTGCATGGCCACCGCTGTCACTGCGGCTTTCCGGCAGAGTCCTCGACGAGGTCATTGTCGTCGACAAACACAAGAACGCCCGTGTCGAGCGCGATCGCCCATCGGTGCGGTAGCGCCCACTCGCGTCCCATTTGGTCACCGGGGACCAGCGAATCTGCGAAGTCTTCGACGATCGACCCGCCGACCACGGTGCCGTCGCGGCGAACCTGGACCTTCTCACCAATAATGCGGCCAGCGTTTGTGTTACCTCGCGTTGCGGTCATGACGGTATTGAAACAGATTCTCGACTCCCGCGAGGTGCGTACAAGCGGCACACTCAACACCATTGCGTGGCAATCACATCCGCTGCGTAACACTGCGTATTCAGACGTAATGCGCACGCACCTGCGCCTCCGCCCACCTGCCCATAAAAGGCAAGCGCCAATCTTCGCACCCACCCGATGGTAGCTGCGACATCGAAAAATTCAGGTGCACACTACTTCTGGTCGGGCTTGCCGACGATAGCCGCCAAGAACTCCCCCGCGAGCAGCAGCAGGACCACGCGGTCCGTGCGTTCGCTACTCGACAGATTGGACCAAATGAGCACTTGAACGGCTACGCCGAGCAAGATAGAGGCCAAGAACGCTGCTGCGATAGCCGATTCTACGCATGTCGTGAGCCTATCGAAGGGCTTGCATCCGGACTCAAAACATCAGGTACGTTCAGCGAGTCCGATGCAGATTTCGCTGCCAGACGCACCGCCGACTCAACTCGGTAGCCGCACTTGCGGCGTGGGAGTGTCTGAATAACGGTGGATCCGGTCCTTGGTTCGACACGCCGAGCTGAGCTTGGCGGGGTCCCTGTTCGGGTCCCCGACACCGCGCCAGGACAGGGCGTGGGCGACGGTGACCGGCAGCGGCATGACGTGGGCTCGGTAGCGGCCATGCCGGGTCGAGACGTTCACAGGCAAGTGCTTGGTGAGTTCCCTGCATCCGGACCTTGGGTCCGACCGAGCGGTACGGTGCCTGGGTGGCACCTTCGCCATCACCGCTCGGGCCACGAGTTCCTGATTGTCACGACGAACACGGGGTGGGGACTTGTAGTTGGCCAGATTCAAGGCCCCGATTTGAACTGCGCTGCAAGTGCCCTGTTTGTCTTGTCGACCTGTTGTATGAAAACTCGAATCGTCCCAGCTCAAAGGGCACTTTCTTCAGTTCGACATCCCGCTACCTCGCAGGTTCATCATGGATCGAGGCTAAGGGTTTCTGTAGGGGTGGGTAGGTAAGCCCCTATTTTCGGACGTCCGTGGAGCCGGTAGCTTCATGACACCGACAGTGGCGTCGCGCAGCATTTCCTCGTCGTACCGGTCTTTACGCGAACGGCTTTCAACTTCGATACATATTCCGACGCGTGCGCGTGACGCGTCCGTCAAACCAAGGATGCCCCTCATGGCACGAACTCGTTCGGACTTTCTGGTCCTCGGATCGGGAACCGCAGGCTCCATCATCACCCGCCGACTGCTCGACGCCGGCCACACAGTGACGCTGGTCGAGGCGGGTGGACTCGATTCCAACCCTGCCATCCACGACCTCTCGCGGGTCGGCGAACTGTGGCTCGGGCCGGAAGACTGGGGCTACTTCTCGACTCCGCAGCCGCGTGCTCTTGGCCGCCGGTTGCACGTGCCGCGCGGTAAGGTAGTCGGTGGATCCAACCAGCTCAACGGGACGATCTGGGTGCACGGAAATCCATGGGACTACGACCAGTGGGCGGCGGCCGGTAACCCCGGCTGGGGGTGGGAGTCCGTCGCACCGATATTCGATCGACTGGAACACAACGCCTCCGACGGCTTGCTCGACGTCGTCGAGCCACCTCTGTCACCTATTCAACAGTCGATCCTCGACGCGGCCGTCGCGTGGGGGATGCCGCACAACACCGACTACAACCACGGCGGCCAAGAGGGCGTCTCGGCGATGAAGTTGAATCTGGCTGCGGGGAAGAGACTTTCGACGTGGGCAGCTTACCTGCGTCCCGTTCTCGATCACCCGAACCTTACTCTCGCACTTGGCTCCACGATCGATTCGCTGATCGTGGCCGACGGTGCTGCCATCGGCGTACGCGTCATCGTCGACTCCGAGACCCAGGAGCTCTTCGCCGATACTGTCGTATTGTCCGGCGGCGCAGTGGGATCGCCGGCAATTCTGTTGCGCAGCGGCATCGGACCGGGCGCTGAATTGAAAAGGCTGGGTATCGATGTCGTCGTCGACTCCCCCGGTGTAGGGAAGAACCTGCAGGACCACTTCCTCGTCCCCGTTGTCTTCGGCACCACCCGACCCATCGATCCACCGACACCGTTCCACCCCGTCACACAGACGCATTGGTTCTGGAAGAGCGACCCATCGCTGCCGGTACCGGACACCCAGCCGATCAACTTCAGTGTCCCGATGTACTACGACGAGGGTATGACCGGACCGCCATCGGGATTCACCCTGCACGCCGGTCTCATTCGACCGCACAGCACCGGAAGCGTCACATTGACCTCGACGGACCCGACCGAGCACCCCAGCATCGACTTTAACCTGTTCGACGACCCACGAGATATTGCCGCATTGGTCTATTCGGTGCGCCAGTGTCGGGAGGTCGGACGGCAGGCACCCCTCGACCTGGAGTGGGGTGCATATGACGCGCTCCCCGGGACCGAGGTGCCCGACGAAGACGAGGCCGTGGCTGCGTGGGTTCGACGCGCCGTCAATACCTACCACCATCAAGTGGGCACCTGCCGAATGGGAACGGACGACCATGCCGTCGTCGCCCCTGACCTTCGACTACACGGACTGGACAGCTTGTACGTCGCCGACGCGTCGGTGATGCCCTCGGTGACCACCGGCAACACCAATGCCCCCACCGCCATGATCGCCGAGCGGGCAGCGGAGTTCATCATGTCGGTCTGAACCTCGCCGAAGTGTAGAGAGCTGCTCCGCTTTCGGTGGCCGGTCCGTCGAGCCCAACGGACCGGCGACGCCGCATCTCACGACGGTGGAGCGAACCTGGTACGCACTGCGGCGGCCACCGGACACAGACCACACTCTCGCAGAGCCTGGCGTGGACTAAATACTCGATTGGGACTCGGTGCGGCAGCGCTGTCCGTTTTCGCCTACGCCGCCATTCAGGCGGGGATATACGGTCTGGGCCAACGCGATCGACTCACTGGTCGTTCAGTACGGCGACCCCGATTTGCCTTGGGGGGGTGTGTGGGCGTTTGCGCTGATCGCCTGCGTCGGGTTGGTGGGGTATCGAAACACCGATGTCGGAACAAAAGCGCTCGGGTGCCTGCTAGTGCTCGAAGTCATTGCAATCGTGGCACTCTCGGCTGCAGTGTTCATCAGGGGCGGGGCACACGGTGTCGACTACGAGTTGTTCACACCGGACGCGTTCTTGTCGGCCTCCCCCGGCATCGCGATGATGTTCGCCGTCGGATTCGAGGCAACCGCAATCTACTGAGAAGAGGCGCGCGACGCCAAACGAACCGTTCCGATCGCAACAAACGTTGCCGTCATATCGATCGGGGCCCCTTACACCGTCTGCAACTGGGCGTTGGTGCTGGCCTACGGTAGCGACCGGATAGCCGCTGCCGAAGACACAGCCAACCTGACATTTGCCGCAGTGGCAGTCTACCTGTCACCTACGGCCGCAGACGTCATCGCGATCACGCAGGTAGCGAACTTGTTCGCCGCCGTGCTCGCCTTCAACTCGGCCATCTCTCGATACGTGTTCGCCCTGGCACGTTCGGGTTATGCCCCGTCGCGCTTCGCGGCGGTACATCCCACGCATGGCTCACCGCACCGGGGATCCATTCTGCAGACGGCATCCGCAGTAGTCCTCGTCGTCATCTTCGCGATTGTCGGAGCAGACCCCGTACTACAGCTGTTCACCTAGATGTCCGGGATCGCGATCGTCGCGATCCTTGCCGTGATAGTTCTGACAAGCTTCGCCATCGTGGTGTTCTTCCGACGTACCGACGTCAATTCGCGGTTGTGGAACACCCGGGTCGCCCCCGTACTGGGCAGCGTTGGCCTCATTGCGATCACGGTGCTTGTCCTGGACAATTTCACCGCTCTCATTGGCGGCTCTGCGGGTGGTCGCCACCACGTTCCTCGTAATGCTCTGTCTCGTGTTCGTCGCAGGCGTGATCGGTGGCCTTGTCATCGACAACAAGCGCACAGGCATCCTCACTCGATCGCGACGACACAACTCCTTGAGCCTCGATCGACACCCGATTGTGGCGAGCTCGGGCCACCGAGGATTGTCGGTGGTGCTTCTGCGTCGAGGTCAGCTATCGACTGCGACGTCGGAGAGCGCGTCGCCCCTGCCGGCCGCTTCCGGATCCGTTTCGAGCATTGCAGCCACAGCTCTGGCACTCTCGATCCAGTCAGCAACCAGACGTCCCTGCACGTTTTGCGGTACCTGAGCGAGCCGAAGAGTCAGGGTGTGGCGACCGGCCGGATCGCGGACGGGCAGCACGATCGACCCGACGTTGTAAGTGCCCTGCTCGAACAGCACCTGTGGACGGTAGTCGACGGAGGTACGGCCGATCTGTGCACGAATCTCGCGTTCCTGTCTCGGCGTCAGGCGGCCGGATTCGTATTTTTTGGTGGCCTGACGCATCTCCGTGTACGCCGCGGAGCCCTCGGAGGGAAGGAATGAGATCCCGTACCCGTGTTCGCGGATGAAGTCGAGCCGGTTCCTGTGAACCTGCGTGTCCTTCTCGTCACCCTTCAGCTTGTCGATCCAGCGATTCTGCTCGGCTTCCGGGAGAGCGAAGACGTACGAGTCACCGATCGGCGGGACGATCGGTATCCGCTGCGCCAGACCAGCATCGCGATCGACGCCCGGTGCTGTCGCAGAGAGCACCGTGGCCATCTCGTCGGCACTGACCGCAGTCAAAACCGATACTTCGCAACCGATCTCGGCGGCGAGGGCTTCGACCTCGGAGCGTGCAGCGTGGGCGGCGTGAATGGCCGGGAGAATTTCGTGGTCCATCCGGGCGAGTAACGAAGTACAGACGAAGCTGCCGTAGCCGCCCTGGAAGAAGATCAGCGGGGATACCGGGTTCGTGATCGCCATGTCCTGAACCTCGCAGAGCACGATCCAATGATCGCCGGCGTCGACGGTCTTCCATATCTCGGTATCGATCCATCCGATCGCGTCGGTGAGAACCGGGCTTCCTTGTGGCGATGGGTACCAATCGATTCCGTCGAATTTGTTCTCCCAGCGCTGGGCGATCGACATCACCTCGCGTTCCTGATCGCCGCCGACGATGTTAATGCACAGCGAAGAACACTCCTCCATCTTCGTGAAGGTGCGCGAGGTCTTCATGGGCATGAAAGACACCAGCGGTGGATCCAGCGAAACGGAACTGAATGTGCCGACCACGAGCGCAAGCAATTCGCCCGTGGGATGGACACCGGTCACCACCGCGACTCCCGTCGGGTAGTGCCCCGTCACTTCTCGAAACGTTCTCTGCGCATCCTCTATTGCCACTGCGTTGGGCATGTCGATCTCCTGAGCATTCTCGACGGATAACCGAATTGGTATGACTCCAAATCCTCCAGAGCGCCGACAAGGGCATCGACGAGGGCCGACGGCCGGTCTCGGCACCAGGCCAACGCCAGATCGATGGTGCTCGCGCCGGCGATGTCGCGGAACACGACGCCGTCTGCTCGCCCGCCAGGTGCTGTCTGCTGTCCACGACACCATCCGTGAGCACAATGTCACCTACGACGAGTACAACGCCCTCAAGGCGTGGCTGATCAACGTCGGTCAGACCGGCGAGTGGCCGCTCTTCCTCGACGTCTGGGTGGAGCACGTCGTCGAAGAAGTTGCAGGCGAAGCACGCGAGGGAAGCAAGGGCACCATCGAAGGCCCGTACTACGTTCCGGGCGCACCGGAGTTGGGTTCGGCCGCCATCCTGCCCACCCGCGACGGTGAGCTCGGCACCCCGCTGCTGTTCCAGGGTCAGGTGAGGGCGGTGGACGGTACGCCGCTCGCGCACTCGGTCATCGAGATCTGGCATGCCGACGCCGATGGCTTCTACTCGCAGTTCGCGCCCGGAATCCCGGAGTGGAATCTGCGCGGCACGGTGACCACGGACGATCAGGGTCAGTTCTGGATTCACACCATGAAGCCTGCGCCGTATCAGATCCCGACCGACGGTGCCTGCGGCAATCTCATCTCCGCCGCCGGCTGGCACCCGTGGCGTCCGGCGCACCTGCACCTCAAGGTTGCGGCCGATGGCTACCAGCAGATCACCACTCAGCTCTACTTCCCCGGTGATGCACACAACGACGACGACGTTGCCGACGCCGTCAAGCCGGAGCTCATCCTCGACCCCCGGGAGGTCGACGGTGGCCAAGAGGTGACCTACGACTTCGTACTCGACAAGGGCTGAGACACATGCTCTTTGCCGTGAAGATGGATGTCGCGCTGCCGCAGGATCTCGACGCGGACGTACGAACCGACACTCTCGCACGAGAGAAGGCGTACTCGCAGCAGCTGCAGCGCGACGGTGAATGGGTGAGTATCTGGCGCATCGTCGGCCAGTACTCCAACCTCAGCATCTTCGACGTGCGCGACAACGAGCGACTCCACGAGATCCTGTGGAATCTACCGCTGTTCCCGTACATGTGCATCGACGTGAGCCCGCTGGCCCAGCACCCGTCGGACATTTCTGCGGAGTGGAAGAAGGGCCCGCACGAGTAACTGTGGACGGGGGATTCCGACTCGGGCCGAGAGCTAACCAACGCCCTGCACCGTCCGGCTGAGCACTCGACGGTGCAGGAACCCGACTGATTCAACGCCGGTGCCGTATCCGCATTGGTTGACTGCTGACGGCCGGACACTTCGATGTTGCACAGGATGCCTCGTGCGCCGCTACTGAGATATCCTCTGCCGCCATTGATGCACCCAGCCGTACCTGCCACCGCCGGTACGAATATCGACACACGTAGCCACCCAGCACGAAACGCCCGCTCCGAAAGCTGGAGCGGGGGCTTCCACTACTTCGGCCTCAGTCGTTTTCAGGGAAGCCGAGGTTGATGCCTCCGTGACTCGGGTCGAGCCATCGGCTGGTGACGGCCTTGCCGCGGGTGAAGAAGTGCACGCCTTCCATTCCGTGGGCGTGGGTGTCACCGAACAGACTGTTCTTCCAGCCACCGAAGCTGTAGTACGCCATGGGCACCGGGATCGGGACGTTGATGCCGATCATGCCGACCTCGACCTCGTTCTGGAAACGCCGGGCCGCACCGCCGTCGTTGGTGAAGATGGCGGTGCCGTTGCCGTACGGGTTCGAGTTGATGAGTTCGAGTGCCTCGTCGTATGTATCGACACGGACCACCGACAGGACCGGTCCGAAGATCTCGTCGGTGTAGATGGACATGTCGGTGGTGACATTGTCGATCAGCGTCGGGCCGAGCCAGAAGCCGTCCTTGCCGCCGTCGGCCTGGACCGTACGGCCGTCGACCACGATGGTGGCACCGGCGGCTTCTCCGGCATCGACGTACGAGGCAACCTTGTCGCGGTGTGCCTTGGTCACCAGCGGTCCCATATCGGCACCCGTGGTTCCGTCTCCGGTGACCAGCGGCGTGGTGCGTTCGACGATCTTCGCAACGAGGTCGTCGGCGATGTTCCCGACGGCGACCAGCGCGGAGATGGCCATGCATCGCTCGCCTGCCGATCCGAAGCCAGCGTTGACCATCGCGTCGGCGGCGAGGTCGAGATCGGCGTCGGGGAGGACGATGGCGTGGTTCTTCGCGCCGCCGAGAGCCTGGACGCGCTTACCGTGCGAGGTGCCGGTGGAGTAGACGTATTGAGCGATCGGCGTCGACCCGACGAAGCTGATCGACTTGATCGACTTGTTCTCGAGCAGTTCGTCGACAGAGACCTTGTCACCCTGGAGCACGTTGAAGACACCGGGAGGTAGGCCAGCCTCTTCCCAGAGCTCGGCGATCCACAGCGACGCCGTCGGATCCTTCTCGCTGGGCTTGAGAACTACGGTGTTGCCTGCCGCAATGGCGATGGGGAAGAACCACATCGGAACCATCGCCGGGAAGTTGAACGGGCTGATGATGCCCACGGGGCCGAGAGGCTGCCGGATCGAGTAGATGTCGACCTTCGTCGACGCGTTCTCGGTGAAGCCACCCTTGAGCAGATGGGGAATGCCACAAGCGAATTCGACGACTTCCTGGCCGCGACTGATCTCGCCGAGTGCATCGGAGAGAACCTTGCCGTGCTCGGCGGTGATGATCTCGGCGAGCTCGCCTTTCTTGGCGTTGAGCAATTCACGGAACTTGAAGATGATCGCGGTTCGCTTGGCCAGCGAGGTGTCTCGCCAGGCCGGGAATGCCGCTGCGGCAGAGGCGATGACCGCGCGTGCATCGTCGACGGTGGCCAGCGCTACCTGTCCGGTGATCTGTCCGGTCGCGGGGTTGGTGACCGGAGCGGTCTTGTCTGACGTGCCGGCGAACGGCTTTCCGTCCACCCAGTGTGCAATAACGTTGTCGGTCATGTTGTGTCCCTAGGTAAGTGAAAATCAGGAGTGCTCGGAGACGTACTTCCGAATGGTGTCGAGCTGATAGCGCGAGACCTCGTGCGCGTTCTCGTTCTCCGCGAACACACTCGAGACCATGACGGTGTCGCGGTCGTAGAAGCCGAGCTTGCCGAGGCCGCCGAAGAACTGGTTCCAATCGACATCGCCGTCACCGATCTTGAGGTGCTGATGCACGCGTACGGCGTTGCCCGGAGGATTGGTGATATGCTAAGGCTTACGCGAGCGGTTCTCGCGCCTCCCCGAGATCTGCCACGAAATCGGTCAAGTCGAGAGACGTCGTGATGGAACGGAGTCGGATCGAGAGCGATCTTCATTCGCTTCACGCGCCCGGGATCGAGGAACGCAGAACCATGTCCACGGCCACGGGAGCACCCGACTCGAGCGACTTCACTCCGGCCTCGCACACAGCTGCTGCAGCATAGCCATCCCATGCGCCGGGACCGTCGACGTAGTTGCCGGTCTCGGCACCCGAGCGCACGGCGTCGACCCACCGCTGAATTTCCGTGTCGTATGCCTGACCGAAGCGCTCCTTGAACGACGGTGTGATCGTGCCGCCCCAGGTTCCGGGTGCGGACCTACGCACCAGGCCCACATCGAGACCGATCATGGCACTACCGCGTTCGGCCACGACCTCTGTCCTGACCTCGTACGCGACACCCGTGGTCACGAACACCTCCGCGTCGACGTGCCGACCGGTCTCGGTCGCGAAGATGGCGATCTGTGGATCCTTCAGTCCCGCCGGCGCATTCGTGTTGGCCGACGGTGTGATGATCTGCACGGTCGTGATTTCCTCGTCGAGCAGGAAGCGGGTGACGTCGACTTCGTGCACCAGCGAATCCTTGACGATCATCGCGCTGTCGAAATGCGGCGGCACCGCCGGGTTTCGATGTGCGCAGTGCACGACGAGCGGCCGACCGATATCTCCGGAGTCGATCAAAGCTTTGAGATCTGCGTACTCGTTGTCGAAGCGGCGCATGAATCCGACCTGGATGAGTTTCTTACCCAGTTCGGCCTCCGCCTTCACCACTGCGAGCGAGGTTTCGACGTCCGTGGTCAGCGGCTTCTCGCACATGACGGGCTTGCCGTACTCGAGACACGCGAGGAGCTGCTTCTCGTGTGTCGGACCGGGGGTCGCGAGCAACACGGCATCGACCTCGGGATCGGCGATGGCGTCGCTCGGGTCGTTGACGACCCGAGCGCCAGGGATGGACGCGGCGAGCTCTTCGGCCTTTTCGGTGAAGTAGTCGTTGACGACGGCAACGCGTGCACCGGCGATCTTCGAGGAGATGCGAGCGACGTGGTCGGCCCCCATCATGCCGACACCGAGGACTGCGATGCGCAGTTCGTTGGTCATGAAAAAAGTCTCCTTGCGGGTATCAGCTGAACTGGACGGACGGGACCCCGCGGGCTGTTTGGGAAGTCGATGATCGGTGACGGTGTTCGTCAGTGTTCCGACGGACGCAGGAACGGCCGCTGAATCTTCTTCCACGTCTGGTATGTCTCGTATGCGGTCCGCGTCGACTCGAGGGTCGAGGTGGCACTGACCGGCACATCCCACCAGGACTCGGAATCCGGAGCAGCGATGAGTGGGTCGGTTTCGACGTGGATGACCGTGCTCGTCTCGCTCGCCTTGGCCGCCTTCACCGCATCAGTGAACTCGCTTCCGTTGTTCACGCGGACGACGTCGACGCCGAGGCTTGCCGCATTCGCGGCGAGGTCGACGGGCAGGATGCCACCGTCCAGGCGGCCTTTCCACAGCCCCGTCGCTTCGCTCGCCCCGTCGTCACTGCGATACCGGTAGTCGGTGCCGAATCGCTGGGATCCCAACGACTCCGACAGTGATCCGATGGATGCGAACCCGTGGTTCTGCACCAAGATCATGATGACCTTGACGCCTTCCTGTACGGCGGTGACCAGTTCGGTCGCCATCATGAGGTAGGAGCCGTCGCCGACCAGGATGAACACGTCGCGGTCGGGCTCGGCCATCTTCGCACCGATACCGCCTGCCACCTCGTAACCCATGCACGAGAAGCCGTACTCGACGTGATACCCCTTCGCATCCCTTGTGCGCCAGAGCTTGTGCAGATCACCCGGCATCGAACCGGCTGCACACACCACGACGTCGCGGGGGTCGGACAAGGTGTTCGCGAGACCGATGACCTGGTTCTGATTCAGCGGTGCGGACGAATCCTCGATGGCATACACCGACGTCACCGTGTCGTCCCATGCCTGTGCGAGCTCGGCGACTCTGCTGCGATAGTCGTCCGAGACCGTGAAGTCCCCGAGTGCCTCGGCCAGCGCGTCGAGGCTCTCGCGGGCGTCGGCGACGACGGAGACACCGCCCTGCTTGACCGAGTCGATCGAGGCCACGTTGATGTTGACGAACTTCACGTCGGGGTTGGTGAACGCGGTGCGCGAAGCGGTAGTGAAATCGCTGTAGCGCGTACCGATTCCGATCACGACGTCGGCTTCGGTGGCGAGCGCATTGGCGGCCGTCGTTCCGGTGGAGCCGACGGCACCGACCGATTGCGGGTGGTCGTACGGCAACGATCCCTTGCCCGCCTGGCTCTGCCCGACGGGGATACCCGTCGCTGCGCAGAACGAGGCAAGTGCATCGGTTGCACGCGAATAGATCACGCCGCCGCCTGCGACGATCAGCGGCTTCCGCGCACTGCGAATCACCTCGGCCGCCCGCTCGACGGCGGACTTCTCCGGAACAGGCCGGGCCATGTGCCACGTGCGGGGAGCAAACAACGATTCCGGCCAGTCGAATGCTTCGGCCTGCACGTCCTGCGGGATGGCGACAGTCGCCGCACCCGTCTCGACCGGATCGGTGAGCACGCGCATCGCACCGAGCAGAGCGCTCGGCAGCTGCTCGGGGCGCCACACCCGGTCGAAATAGCGCGACAGGGGCTTGAACGCATCATTGACCGTGACGTCGCCGCTCGACGGAAGCTCGAGCTCCTGCAGCACCGGCGCGCTGGCGCGGGTCGCGAAAGTATCTGCGGGAAGCAGCAATACAGGAAGACGGTTGATCGTGGCCAGAGCTGCGCCGGTCAGCATGTTGGTCGAGCCCGGCCCGACGCTGGCCGTCACTGCCCAGGCCTGCAGACGGTCTTTCTGGCGCGCATAGGCGACGGCGCTGTGCACCATGGCTTGTTCGTTACGTCCGAGGACGTACGGCAAGTCCGGTTCGGTGCCGGCTTCGACGGCGTCGATCTCGGCCTGCAGCAATGCTTGCCCGAGGCCAGCGACATTCCCGTGACCGAAAATGCCGAAGGCTCCCGCGAAGAACTTGGTGCGGACGCCGTCACGCTCGACGAACTGGTTGGCCAGAAACTTCACGACGGCCTGCGAGACAGTCAGATGCACTGTCGGTTCGGCGTTGTCGTTCTTGCTCGCCGAGATCGGCGCTGTGGACACCACAGTCATGCTCCTGTCGGTGCGGTGTGGAGGGGAAGGCGGGGGTCGACCGGCTGATCGGTCCAGCTGCCGCGAATCCACGTGTGTTCGGGATCGTCGACGATGTTCCAGGCACGCTCGGCACCCGGTCCGGCCATGACGTTCAGGTAATACATGTGATAGCCGGGGGCAGCAACGGACGGACCGTGGTAACCATGCGGCACGAGGACCACGTCTCCCGTTCGCACTTCTTCGAGCACCTCGATCGGTCGCTGCGGGGTGCCGTAGACCCGGTGGTAGCCGAAACCTGCAGTGCCCTGAGGCCCGTCGGCGATCTCGAAGTAGTAGATCTCCTCGAGCGCCGATTCGGTCGCGGTGTTCTCGTCGTGCTTGTGGCCGGGATACGAGGACCAGTTACCACCGGGGGTGATCACCTCGCAGGCGATGATCGAGTCGGCCTCGAACGCGTCTGCCGTACCGAAATTGTGGACCTGCCGACTGCAATTACCCGCGCCGCGCAGTTCGACCGAAATATCCGAAGCGGGCACGTAGCGGAACGGGAGCTCGTTCTTCGCCCGCGCACCGCACAGGGCAAATCGGCCACCGGCTGCGCTGGCCACCGAGTACGCCGAACCTTTGCCGACGTAGGCGAAGTCGGACGGGCCGTCGAACACCGATGCACGGCCGGCTAGCTCGAACGTGGTGCCGACACTGGTCACCGATGCCGATCCCGCCAACGGGAGCACCATGATCTCGTCCGGACCCGAATTCAGGTCCACCGACTGACCGGCAGAGAGCGTGATAGTCCACAGGCTCGATTCGGTCCACCCTGCGCTGTCGGGTGTGACGGCGACGTCGAATCCGTTTTTGCTACCTGCGCCGGCAGCGATGTAGTACTCGGAGTTCATGTTTCACCTCACCATGTCGACGGCGGTACCGACAGCAGCTTCGACGTTTCCGTCCGGCGGGTAGAGCAACGTGCGACCGACGATCAGGCCCCGAACCGCGGGAATCTCCAGCGCGCGCGCCCAACTGGCGTACGTCTCCTCCGGAGCGGTCTGCGGGTCGCCACCGAGGAGCAGAGTCGGGAACGTCGTTGCATCCATGACGCGTTCCATCTCGGGCACGACGGGAAGCTTCATCCACGTGTGGGCCGAGCTGGATCCGAGGCCTTGGGTGATGTGAATCGATTTGATGACCGCGTCGGTACTCAAGTCGTTCTTGACGCGACCTTCGACCCTGCGCGAGAGGAACGGCTCGACCATGGCGATGAGGTTCGCGGCGGCCAATTCGTCGATTGCCTGCGCGCAGGCGGTCATCGTCGCCAGGGTGCCCGGATCGTCGAGCGCGATCCGGGTGAGCATCTTCGCACCGTTCATCCGCGCCTTGGCCGTGGAAGCCGCTGTGGCACCGGTCATTCGATCGTCCAACTCGAACGACGCGCCGGCCAAGCCACCGCGGTTCATCGACGAGAAGACCACCTTGTCCTCGAGCGCACCGAGCAGCACGAGGTCGTCCAGGATGTCGGCGGACCCGAGCACACCGTCCACGCCGGGGTTGGCGAGCGCAGTGCGGAGCCGGTCCAGCAGCTCGGTGCGGCTGTTCATGGCGGTCATGTTCGAGCCGACCGACAGCGCTCCCCGTGCCGGGTGGTCGGCAGCCACGATCATCAGCCGGCCGTTGCCACGGATCGTCGGGCGGGTGACACGAGTCGCCCATGCACGTTCGATGGCCTGCGGGTCGGTGGCGCGAATCGCGGTGACCTCGGCGTAACTGGCGGCCGCGGGTGCGAGGCTCAAGGTGGTCTCAGACATTGACAGCCTCCGTAGCGGTTTGTTCGGCGAGTAGAGCGACTTCGGTGGCGGTGGGCATTGCCGTCGAACATTCGAGGCGCGATGCCACGATCGCTCCTGCGGCATTGCCGTAACGCAGGATCTTCTCCAGGGGCCAACCGGCCAGCAAGCCGTGGCACAGCGAACCGCCGAAGCTGTCTCCCGCCCCGAGTCCGTTGACCACGTCGACGAAGTTCGGTGCCACGGTGACGGTCTGCGTCTTGGTCTTGCCGAGAACACCTTTCGGGCCCATCTTGACGATGGCGAGGGAGACTCCGAGATCGAGGAGCGCATCGGCCGCCTTGTGCGGGTCCGTTTCGCCGACTGCGATCTGGCACTCTTCCTTGTTTCCGACGGCGACCGTGACCTGCGCGAGCGCCCGGCGCACCTGCTCCGTCGCGGCGGCGGGCGAATCCCAGAACATCGGCCGGTAGTCCAGATCCAGCACGGTCAACGGTGCTCGATCTCGGGCCTCCCATGCAGCGAAATGAGCGCTGCGACTTGGTTCTTCGGACAAACCGGTGACTGTCGACCAGTACAGGCGTGCGTTGCGGACAGCATCCACGTCGATGTTCTCCGGACGAATCTGGAGGTCGGGTGCCGATGGCTTCCGATAGAAGTACAGCGGAAAGTCGTCGGGCGGGAAGATCTCGCAGAACGTGACCGGAGTCGCGAACTGGTCGTCGGTGACGACGAATCGGTTGTCGACGCCCAACCGGGCCAGTTCAGCTGCCACGTATCGACCGAAGGGGTCGTTGCCGACGCCGGAGATCAACGCCGAGCGGCAGCCCAGTCTCGCGGCGGCGACGGTGACGTTCGCGGCGCTACCGCCCAGGAACTTTCCGAAGGTGTCCACCTCCTCGAGACCGACGCCGGTCTGCAGAGGATAGATATCGACACCGCTTCGCCCGATGGCGAGGACGTCGAAGGCCGCGGTGTTCGCGTCGGCTGAGGTGGTCACGATCGACTCCATTGGTGTGAGGTGTTCGTTTTCGATGAGGGCTTCCGCACGTTTCTTCGGTGCGTCCACTGTGCGTGAGCTCACATACGAATGTCAATAGTTTGTCCTGACATTCTTACTTCCGGTCAAGTGATGTTATCCATCCCCTAGACTTCGTACAAGCCGGTGCCCCACAGCGCCCACCGACAGACGGGAGAGACCAGTGACCACGTCGAACACAGCGGCGGCTGGAACCGAGGCGGCTCAACTGCCCGTCGAACTCAACCGGTCGAGTCCGGTGCCCCTGTACTTTCAACTGGCCCAAGCAATCGAATCCGCCATCCTGCAGGGCGTCCTCGCGCCGGGAGAACGCTTCGAGAACGAACTGGCTCTTGCCAAACGACTGAGCCTGTCTCGTCCCACCACTCGCCGCGCAATACAAGAACTCGTCGACAAGGGGCTGCTGGTACGTAAGCGGGGCGTCGGCACACAGGTGGTTCAGAGTCCGGTCCACCGACCGGTCGAGCTCACCAGCCTGTTCGATGACCTCGCCCGCGCCGGGCAGAATCCGACAACCCGCCTCCTCGACTACCAGGTCGGTCCGCCGACCCACGACGTCGCACAGGAACTGAACATCTCCGACACGACGGACGTCGTCACCATTCGCAGGCTCCGAAGCACCAACGGTGAGCCGCTCGCGGTCATGGTCAATTATCTGCCGAGCGAACTGGCCCCGGAGCCGGACGAGCTGGAGACCCAGGGCCTGTACTCCTCGTTGCGTACGCGAGGAGTACACATCAGGCTCGCCCGCCAACGCATCGGTGCCCGCGCGGCCGACCGCGACGAGGCGGCCCTGCTCGACGAAAAATACAAGGCACCCCTACTGACCATGCACCGCACCGCTTTCGACGACTCGGGCAGCGTCGTCGAGTTCGGCGCGCACGTATACCGGGCGTCCCGGTACTACTTCGACACCACCCTCGTCGATCGCTGAGCGAATCGCGGGAGCCGCCGAAGTCGACACACAGAATCGCGTGACTCGAAAGCATTGACGGGCCGCCGGCAGCGACGGAGTAGACCTACCGTGCAGACCGAGATTCGCTCAGCGAGACCGGCACCGCACTACTGGTCATCGACTACCGCTCATGGCGAGCGTTCGCGACCGAACCCCCTCTTCACGAACCACAACTGGCCGGGGTTCGTTGTTCCGTCGACTACGTCGCGAAACCCTCTGCCATACAACGACTGACGTCATCTCGACTCTCCGGAGACCCGGCACCGCCTCGGGGTCGAATCGCCGGGTCGTGGCCGCCAAGCCCCCGGGTAGATATTCTAATGTCCGGACAAACTATTGACTTTTCGGTGTGATCGGTATTACATCTTTTCAAGCAGTGCGCCCGGCCCGACATCAGCGGGTCGTCTGGTCATCGAGAGGATGTTTGGAAAATGACGTCTCGTGTGGGTTCGGTAGCGGATAGGGCCCCAAAGAACCTGGGGCGCAAAACCATCGCACTGGCGATGGGGGTCGCGTTGGCGGCATCGGTCGCCGCGTGTTCGTCCTCGGGAGGTGCTCCCGAGGAGTCCGACTCCGGGAACAACGCGGGAGTCGCCGACACACCGGCGGCGACGATAGCGATGATCACCCACGAGGCACCCGGCGATACGTTCTGGGACCTCGTGCGCAAGGGTGCCGAAGCCGCGGCCGCGAAGGACAACATCGAACTGCGCTACTCCGCAGATCCCGAAGCACCCAACCAGGCCAACTTCGTCCAGAGCGCGATCGACTCGAAGGTCGACGGCATCGCTGTGACGCTGGCCAAGCCCGACGCGATGGCCCCCGCCGTCGAGACGGCCACTGCCGCGGGCATTCCCGTGGTCGCGTTCAACTCCGGATACGACTCCTGGAAGGACATGGGAGTCGGCCAGTACTTCGGCCAGGACGAGACCATCGCCGGTCAGGCCGCAGGTGCCCGCCTGACCGCGGACGGTGCGAAGAAGACCCTCTGCATCATCCATGAGCAGGGTGCCGTCTCGCTCGAGGCACGCTGCGCCGGCGTCGAGCAAGGATTCACCGACGGTTCCACGGAGATCCTGAACGTCAACAACAAGGATCTGCCGTCGGTAGAAGCCACGATCACAGCCAAATTGCAGCAGGATCCCGCCATCGATCACATCGTTGCGCTCGGTGCCCCGATCGCATTGACTGCGGTCCAGTCCAAGGCAAACGCCGGTAGCAACGCCACCGTTGTCACCTTCGACACCAACGCCGCGCTCGTCGACGCAATCAAGTCCGGCGATGTTGCCTGGGCGATCGATCAGCAGCCGTACCTGCAGGGCTACCTGGCCATCGACGCGCTGTGGCTATACATCAACAACGGCAACACCATCGGCGGCGGCACCCCGGTTCTGACCGGACCCGCGTTCATCGACTCGTCCAATATCGACGCCATCGCCGAGTACGCCCAGAACGGTACTCGCTGAGCCCGACGCTCGCCGGCACGCGATTCGCTGCCGGTGAGCGTCGTACCAGTAGGAAGGAACACCATGTCCACGCAGGCCGATCTGGATCTGTCCAAACACACTGTCGTCGTCGATGAGCGAGTCAAGAAGCAAAAGCCGTTGCAGCGGTTACTGATTCGACCGGAAATCGGTGCCCTGTTCGGCGCAATCATCATCTTTGTCTTCTTCTGCATCGTCGCACCACCGTTCCGCTCCCCCGAAGCCCTCGCCACCGTCCTCTACGCGTCGTCGACGATCGGCATCATGGCCATCGGGGTCTCGTTGCTGATGATCGGCGGCGAGTTCGACCTCTCCACCGGGGTTGCGGTCACCTTCTCGTCCATCATGGCGTCGATGATTGCCTACAACCTGCACCTGAACGTGTGGATCGGATCGGCGCTGGCGTTGGTACTGGCGCTGTCGGTCGGGTTCCTCAACGGATACCTGGTGATGAAGACCAAGATCCCCTCGTTCCTGATCACACTCGCAAGCTTCTTGATGCTGACCGGCATCAACCTCGCCGTCACCAAATTGGTGACCGGACAGGTAGCAACACAGTCGATCTCGGACATGGACGGATTCGATTCCGCCAAAGCGGTGTTCTCCTCCTCGTTCTCACTGTTCGGGATTTCGATCCGCATCACCGTGGTGTGGTGGATCGTGTTCACTCTCGCAGCCACCTGGGTACTGATGAAGACCCGGATCGGCAACTGGATCTTCGCCGTCGGCGGCAACCAGGACTCGGCTCGCGCGATCGGTGTACCGGTGACGAAGGTCAAGATCGGCCTGTTCATGTTCGTCGGCTTCTGCGCCTGGTTCGTCGGTATGCACCTGCTGTTCGCGTTCAACACCGTTCAGTCCGGCCAAGGCGTCGGCAACGAGTTCCTCTACATCATCGCCGCGGTTATCGGCGGGTGCCTGCTCACCGGCGGGTTCGGAACTGCCATAGGTGCTTTCATCGGTGCGTTCATCTTCGGAATGGCCAACCAGGGCATCGTCTACGCCGGCTGGAACCCCGACTGGTTCAAGTTCTTCCTCGGCGCGATGCTGCTGTTCGCCGTCATCGCCAACAACTCGTTCCGCACCTACGCCGCGAAGAGGTAAATCATGACCGTTCATGCCGACACACCCATCGAATCCGAACCCGCAGGCGGAGGGAATACGCCCCTCATCGAACTGAAGAACGTGGGAAAGAGCTACGGCAACATCATCGCTCTGCAGGGCATCAACCTACGCGTGGGTGCCGGTGAGGTCACCGCAGTCCTGGGCGACAACGGAGCCGGCAAGTCCACCTTGATCAAGATCATGGCCGGCCTGCATCAACAGAGCGAAGGAGAACTGCTCGTCGACGGCAAGGCGACCACGTTCGACTCCCCCAAGGACGCGTTGAACCAGGGCATAGCGACCGTCTACCAGGACCTTGCCGTGGTCGGTCTGATGCCCGTATGGCGCAACTTCTTTCTCGGTCAGGAGCTCCGCAAAGGCAGCGTATTCAAGTCACTCGACACCAATGCCATGCGCGCGACGACCATCGAGGAATTGCACAAGATGGGCATCGATCTACCCGACGTCGATGCACCCATCGGCTCCCTCTCCGGTGGTCAGCGTCAGTGTGTTGCCATCGCCCGCGCCATCTTCTTCGGTGCGCGTGTTCTGATCCTCGACGAGCCGACCGCAGCCCTGGGCGTCAAGCAGTCGGGAATGGTGCTGCGCTACATCTCCGCAGCCAAGGAACAGGGCTTCGGCGTCGTCTTCATCACCCACAATCCCCACCACGCGTACATGGTCGGCGATCACTTCGTCCTGCTCAACCGTGGACGCCAGAAGCTCGACTGCAGCTACGAGGACATCTCGCTCGACGACCTCACGAAGGAAATGGCCGGCGGCGACGAGCTCGACACCCTCACCCACGAACTCCGGCGGTAAGTCGGGTCCGCTACCCACATGCTGTATCGGGCCGGTCCGACAGGACCTGCCCGCACATCTTTCGAAAAGGAGTTTGGTTGTGCGATCGACTCGGTCTGTTCGTGTCGGAGTAGCTGGTTTCGGGTGGATGGGACGGGTGCACACCCAGGCGTATTCGCGTCTGACGCAACACTATCCAGACCTGGGCCTGCGCCCCGAGTTGGCAATGGTCGCGGACGAGCTCGAAGGCCGAGCGGACGACGCTGCCGATCAGTTCGGCTTCACGGCCGCCACCACCGATTGGCACGAGATCCAATCCGAACCCACGATCGAGGCCGTATCGATCACCGCGCCCAACTTCCTGCATCGCACCATCGGCACCGCGATGGCCGAAGCGGGAAAGCACATCTGGATCGAGAAGCCGGTCGGCCTGACCGCCGACGATGCGCGCGCTGTTGCACTCGCGGCGGACAAAGCGGGCGTGCAGACGGCCGTCGGATTCAATTACCGCAACGCTCCTGCGGTCGAGGAAGCCAAAGCCCTGATCGAATCCGGCGAACTCGGAACGATCACTCATGCCAGATTCAGATTCTTCAGCGACTACGCGGCGCATCCCGACGGAGCGCTGAGCTGGCGCTTCGAACGGGCCCGCGGCGGTAACGGCGTACTCGGCGATCTCGCCTCACACGGAGCCGATCTGGTCTACTACCTCCTGGGCGAAATCGAGTCCCTGGTGGCAGACACTGCCATCTTCGTCCCCGAGCGAACGAAGCCGAGCGGGTCCGCCACAGGGCACGCTCTCGCCGCCGGAGGTGAACGCGGGACCGTCGAGAACGAAGACTTCGTCAGCAGCCAACTCCGCCTGCACAGCGGAGCTCGCGTCGTACTGGAAGCCAGTCGCGTGGCCGTCGGCGATCAGAACGCCTACGGATTCGAGATTCACGGCACGAAAGGTGCTGTGTCGTGGGACTTCCGCCGCCTGGGCGAACTCTCCCTCAGCACAGGTCACCGATACCAGGATCAACCTGCCTCCACCGTCTACGTCGGACCCTCGCACGGAGAATACGGCGCATTCCAACCCGGTTCGGCATCCTCCATGGGGTACGACGATCTCAAAGTCATCGAGGCAATGCGCTTCTTCAAATCCATCGCAGACGGAAAGCCCTACGGCGCAACACTACGAGACGCCGTCCGCAGCGCCGAAGTACTCGATGCCATGACCGAATCGGTCGTATCCGGTCGCTGGATCCAACCCGGTCGAGACCGAACGGCTTCGGGTAGCTAGCAGCCATCACTGTGCAGAGGTGTGGTGATCGACCGGTCCACTGCGAAGGACCGAATCTCTATCGGAAGGTACGACCGTCTGGGTGCAACAACATTCGATATGACGCATCTGGCTACTGCCGCCACTGAGTACACAGCAAGGACGACACGGACGTGGCGAGGTGGGATCAACAGCTTCCTGCCCGGCAACCCTCCAACCCGGTGCGACCTCCCCGCACCTGACAACGCAATTTCTTCACATGGACCGCTACCGTTCGGCCTACCGGGACGAGCTCGACGCGCTCCTGCAGTTCGCCGGCGGCACCACCGAACCTCGCTGCGCCGCGCAGGTCGCGGCCGAGGTCGCTTGAGTCGCCGAAG
Source organism: Rhodococcus sp. 14-2483-1-2 (assembly GCF_002259405.1). GTDB lineage: Bacteria > Actinomycetota > Actinomycetes > Mycobacteriales > Mycobacteriaceae > Rhodococcoides. The sequence continues at coordinate 93,207 of NZ_NPFW01000023.1, forward strand.
GTACAACCGTTTCCCTTCAACAGCACCGTCAGGTGCAGATCGACGAGGTACAACTGTGAGCGCTATCCGTATTGCCGGAGCACCTATTTCATGGGGAGTGTGCGAAGTCCCGGGGTGGGGCTACCAGATCTCGCCCGACCGGGTACTCACCGAGATGCATGACGCCGGGCTCACCGCGACAGAGGTAGGACCGGAAGGATTTCTACCAGCCGAGCCCGCAGAGCTCGCCGCAACCCTGGACCGCTACAGCCTGACCTCGGTCGGTGGTTTCGCGCCGGTCCTGCTCCACGACTCCGAGCACGATCCTGTTCCCGGAATCGCACCCTTGCTGGCTGCGTTCGTGGCATCGCGCGCCGAAGTGCTTGTACTTGCAGCCTCCACCGGAAGCGAGGGGTACGACTCGCGGCCGGCACTCGACGATGCCGAGTGGTCGACCTTGCTTCGCAACCTCGACCGGTTGCAGGCGGCCGCGGCAAAATACGGTATCCGGGCCGTGTTGCACCCGCACATCGGCACGATGATCGAACGGCGCGACGAGGTGTACCGGGTGTTGGAAGGCTCGACTATCCCGTTGTGCCTGGACACCGGTCACCTGCTGATCGGAGGCACCGACCCGCTCGAGCTTGTCACGAACTTCGCTGATCGGATCACCCACGCCCATCTCAAGGACGTCTCGCTCGCGTTGGCAGCTCGAGTGCAGTCCAGTGAACTCACCTACACCGAAGCCGTCGCTCAGGGCATGTATACGCCCCTCGGTACCGGGGACGTCGACATCGCAGGTGTCGTGGGCGGGTTGCTTAACGCTGGATTCGAGGGCTGGTTCGTGCTCGAGCAGGACACCATCCTCGCCACCGAACCGACGGACGCCGGTCCCGTTCTCGACGTCATCGCGAGTGTCGAGTACTTGCGCAAACTTATGGACGATCGCGCAGGTGTACCTGAATAGCCGCCGACGCAAAAGCGATCCCCGAGGCGGTCGCCGCAAGACTCACCTCTCGAAGATACGGGCCTTCGTGATGAAGCACGACGTAGATCGGCGCGATCCGTTTCGGTAAGGGCGCGGTCGGGCGGGAGTGCTTACAGGTGCAGATCGGTTCGCCCAAGTCCGGTCACCCTCACCGCGGCGCAATTCTGAGCGGGAGAGCATCAGGACGATCAGACGGTTGCGGGCAGATCGGCTTACTCGAAACAACGACACGATCGATCACGGTTCGATCCAGATCAGGTGGAGCCGCATGGCCCGACCGAAGGACAATCTCAGCGTGGCCCCTGCCCTCGGTGGCTTCAGTCGCGTGACTCATACTTTCGGCCTGAACGCCTCTTACGGAATGCGTCGATCCAGTCGATGTTCGGAACTTCTGTCCGGCAGCTAAGGCGGCGAGTCCGCGTGGGATCCGTCCTTTGCGGCTGTGCGGCGGTCGGTGTTCGCCCCTGCCATCGTCGCCTTTTCGAGGGGCGTAGATATGCCCGTGATCGCAGACCATCGCATCGGTCCCGTCGGCTCCGAGAAGGAGTCAGGCGATGGTGATGCCCGAGGTGGTGTCGATGTCGATGACATCAATCCTCCGATGCCAGTCTGAAGGAGAATCCGGCAGCCGAGTCCACTGAAAGGGCCCGAGTTTGCTCACGCTCTTCCCGGCGGAGCCGAGGGTGAGGCCGGGGACTGTGACGGTATCGGACTTGCCAATACTGTTTGTTCCGATCGGCCGCGAAGGGTGACGCTGTCGCCGAACTTCCAGTTCTCGGCCTCGGTCGAGTGAGCACCCTCAACAGTGATTTTGGAGGCCAGTACTGCTCCGGGCACGTTCTTAGCGAGATCAGACAAACGGGCTGCTTCATTCACCGAGTCACCGATGACGGTGTACTCGAACCTCGACTTCGCACCGATGTTTCCTGCAACTGCGCGGCCGGATGCGACGCCGACGGCGGCTCTGCACTCCGGAACTTCCTCACGAAGTCGGACGCTGATCTTCCTGGCCGCAGACAGTGCGGAGCCGCAGCGATCGTCGATTTCACCGGGTGCGCCGAAGATAGCGAGTGCTGCGTCGCCTTCGAATTTGTTGATAAACCCGCCGTGCGCGTCGACCTCGTCGACGACGACAGCGAAGAAGCGGTTTAACAGCGCAACGACCTCGGCAGGAGGCCGCGAGGATGCAATTTCGGTGGAACCAATGAGGTCAATGAAAAACACCGCGATATCGCGTTCTTCGCCGCCGAGTTCGGGGCTTTTCAACAATGCAGCTTCTGCGACTTCGTGACCGACGTGCCGTCCGAATAGGTCTCGGATGGTCTCTCGTTCGCGAACCTTGTCGGCCATTCGGTTGAAGCCGCTCTGCAATTCCCCGAGCTCCGTTCCGTCGTAGACTGCTAGGCGAACGTTCAGGTTGCCGCGTTCGACCTCTGCCATCCCGGAACGAACGTTGCCGATCGGCGCAGTCGTGGCGAACCCGCTGAGAAACGTCAAGAAAAACCCGAACACGAGGGTGATGCCGCCGAGCGCAAGGATTGCGATGGCCATTCTGTCGGATGTGGTTTCATACGGCCGGGTGAAGCTGAAAGTGGCGATGATCATCAGTCCTGAGACCGGTACACCGGTGCCGAGTATCCAGGACAGTATCGAGCGGCCCATCACTCCGGCGATCCTAATTCGGCGCGGATCGCCCGCCTCCAACGCCCGCGCTGCCGCGGGCCGTAATGCGAATTCGCTCAACAGATAGCTGAAGGCGCAGACGACGGTGCCACCGGCGCCGATCGTGAACGCCACCTTGGGAATCGACTGAGGGTCGATGATGCCGTCGATAGTTGTGATCAGAACCAGGCCGACGGTCCACAGGAAAATCTGGACACGCGTGAGTTGCCACGGCATCGACAGGGTGTTGACCTGTTCCTGACGCGTCGGCTCCCGATCTTCGATCGCCCACCGCAGCGCCCGCACCGCTCGGGTGGTCCCCCAGACGACCCCTACTATGAACGCCAAAGCGACGTACGCAGGGATGACAATGACGTTCACCCACCAGTAGGACTCGAGGTCCAACACGTTCGGCCCCGGAACGACGACGCTCACGAGCGCACCCACTATCACTGCGCCGATGAGGTTGGCACCCAGCAGGAACATCGTGAGAAGTACTTGTACGCGCACCCGTCGTATTGTCGGTGACTCTGCTGTATCACCGAGAAGACGTGATCCTAGGGGCGCGGCTGACCGTCGCAGTTTACGCATGATAGTCACAGACTGCTCGACTTACCGCGAAGCAGGCAAGCGGGTACCTTGCATGCTTCGCGGTAAGGTACGACTTCGGACTGTGTTCACTGCCCACCTTCCACCAACCCGGAGGCCGCAGCTGGGCACGTCCGAGGAGTCATTCAGCGTTGCACGCCGACGACCGAGCAACGGGCCCGAATAGAGCTCGTACGTCATTTCACAAGGTCGTACGACCTTCCTGGACCCCAGATTCTTTGCTGTCGAATCGAGGGTTCTGAACAGACTACTCACCATGGCGGCGAGCCTTTGTCGTCCTCGCCGGGCCGGGGATCGCTACCGGAACTGCTCGAATCAGTAGAGGCTCGGGCACCCGACGGTGTCGGGTTTCGGTCGCAGCCGTGATCAATCGAACAGGTGTTTTTCAGTTCGCTGGCTCGTCGAGTGAACGGATGGTTTCTCGGCACGGTCGACGGTGGTCATCGTTCGTCCACCTCACCATTGGTACCAGGTGCAGCGGGCGGGTCGCTCCCCCGTTTCAGTACGAACGCGCGGGTATTGCGGGCTCGCGACTGCTTTGACGACCGTCTGGACGGCGTCAGTGAATAGGTCGCGCAGCTCAGGCCGGCCGCCGCTCGCCGGGATCATCGATGATATTCCGCGTGATCACCACTCTTACTTCGGACTCGACACGTATTGATGGTATCGACTCTCGCACTGTACGACTCGGAGATGCTCGACCGCCAAAAGTCCTGGACCGTACGGGCGAGGTGGAGGGGAAGTCCGCCCCGTCTCTGCACTGGTTCAACGCTGCCCGACTGCACTTCTCGATCAGGTACACCTCGCCCATCGACTACGAGAACAGTGACCGCCGGAACTGTCTGACTACTGCCTCCGGCCGCAGAGTGGACTAAACCGGGTCTGCCTCAGTTTCATGGTGGTCAACGACAGAAGCGCCGTGCCCGGCAGATGCAACGTGCTCCAGAATCGTTACCCGACGCGCTCAACGTCGACGGAGGACGCGGACCATTGGATCAGGCGCGCCTTCAGCGGAGGGTGACCTGGGTACCCCTCAGTGCAGGTGCACCCACGGTTGTCGTCCAGGAAGGGACCGCTTCGGGCGCGATTCCCGCCGCACCGCCATAGATGACGGCCAGGGTCTGCTGCTCGGTGACCGAGCCCGCGTACGAGGCGGGTACAGGGGAGAGCTGCGGTGCCGAGAGCACCGGGATGTTCTGCTCGCCCGGGTTTCTGGTGGGTACCTGGTAGGAGCCGTCGTTGACCGACCCGCCCGGGTACTGCGGGAAGTACTCTCCCGTACTGCGCTCGAGGGGGATGTAGCAGGTCGGAGTCCGATTCTCGAACAATCGTGGCTCGTCCTGGTTCGGGAGGTACCGACCCTTGGGGTTGACGATCGGCATCGTGACGTTGATACCGGGGAATTCGTCGCCACCGCCGGTGACAATCACTCCACGTCGCGCGCCCTCAGCGAACTCCGCGGCCGTGCAGCCCAGGGCAGGCGAGAATTCGGCCAGCACTTCGAGCGCCTCGCGGGAGTTCACAGCCAGGCCGATCAGCTGAGCCGAATTGGCCTCCAGGAATCCGGCCGTCGTATTCGAGGCGGACGTCATCGATGAGTAAAGCGTTTCGAGCGCGGACTTCTTCTCTACGACGGTGTTGCCGGCGGTCCGTAAACTATTCAATGCGCTGATCAGCTCTGGTGCTGCGTCAGAATAGGTCTGGGAAAAGTCGGCCAATCCGCGCAGGTCCTGCTGGATGGTCGGAAGTTCGGTGTTCAAACCGGAGAAGATGCTCTCTAATCGATCGATGGTCAAGCCCAATTGTTCGCCGCGCCCACTCAATCCCTGTGCCAGCGCACCCAGGGTGTTCGAGAGGTCCTGCGGCGGGACGGCTTGGAGCAGCGGGAGCAGACCGTCGAGCAGTTGTCCGACCTCGATGGCGTTTCCGCTGCGATCCTGCTTCAGCACGGTGCCCTCGGCGATGGGCGAACCGGGCTTGCCGTCCGGCAGGATCAGTGCGACGTACCGCTCACCGAACAGCGTCTTGGGCAAGAGTCGGGCAGTGACGTTGGACGGGATCATCGGAGCGCTGTCCGGGTCGATCGCCAGTTCCGAGGTGACGACGCCGTTCGCGGTCGACGCCGATCGAACCTCGCCGACGACCATGCCACGGACCTTCACATCGGCATTGCGTGGCAGCGCGTTGCCGACGCTGTCGGTCTCGAGAAACACGGTCACGACCTCGACGAAAGTTTTGCTGTACGAGGCGACGCTCCACCCGACAAATGCCACGATGAGCACCACGAGGGCAACTCCGAGGAGACGGTTCTGCACCGGCGACGGTGAACCAGTCATGCGACAGACAAGACGACAGTAGCCATGCCGCGGATTTTAGTGGTACCCGACGTTACATACAAATTGACACTGTGAGACATAGTCCATTTTTCCAAAAATAGTGTTACATATCACCAATGCGATCGAGTCATGCACCAGGAGCGCTAGGTGAGGAGCAAGATCTTCCGATAGACGGGGCAGCGACTACGTATGAGCACATGTTCGACACCGGAGACCGGGTGATGTGAACGTATAACAGGTCAGCGTCGGATGATCGACCCGCAGCCAGCAGGGCTGTAACGCGTCGGCGTTGCTGCGCCAGATTCGCAAAGGCTTCTTTCGACCTTATCGGACGGCCGACGCCGCCGTTCCGTCGAATGCTTAGCTTCTTGGTTTGCGAGCGACCTGCCCTCGCCGAAGGTAAAGGACGCGGCAGCCTGATCGGCCAGGTACTTCTCCACTGACAGATCCGGGCCGATTGGATCGAGGGTAGCGTCCCTTTTACGAACGGCCGGCACTGCGCTGGGTCGACGCTTTGGCAGAGTCCGCCAGGTTCCAGCATTTGCGCCGCGTTCCGCAGACCCGAGTAGGGGTCATCCCTCGGTGCGAGATTTAGTTGAACGACAATGGCGTCGAATCGCAGATGTGCTAAGGGTGAGGTCTCCAGGTTCTCCGCTGTTTCACACTCCAAGCGCAACGACGGATTGTGCTGCCGCGCCTCTTGTATGGTGTCTGGGTTTCGGGTCGATTCCCATCACGTCGGCGTTGAGAAATCGAGACAGGGCCAGCTTTACGACTCGCCACTGCCGCATCCGATGTCGAGAATCCTGGCCGGTGGACGGCTGCCGAAGTGCTCTAGCAATGCACCCAGCGTGTGTTGAGAACACCAGCCGGTGAACGCGTGATCATGTTCGGAACTGGCGGCCCTAAGGGGTTGTTGACTGAACCAGCGGGACGCGATCGACGAGTCACGCACTTGGGACCCCCGAGGGCACGCCGCATCGAGCCAGTAGTCCGAGGACCAGCATCACCTGGAACGGGACTCACACATGATGATGGGGGTCAGCACCGTCTAACACGCTCCTACCGTTGATGTTTGGACGTCTTGGAATCGATTCGACTCGCGAACCAGGCACGATCCGGCATGTGTACCGCGGGGCCCTCACGCACACATGGATCTCCCTATGCGGTGCAGCAGCAGGGCGCGGTCGTAGGGGTGCAGCGTGCCGCAGTAGGCTCGAACACCTTCACCTCGGCGGTGATCCGCTCGACTCCCAGTTCGGCGATGTCGGGGAGGGCAGCGATGAGACGAGACATGTCGCCTACCTTTAATTGTCACGCTGCTGGATGACTGTTACCGCCACCAAACGCAACCAGACCTTGCGGTCGGTAACGACATTAGCGGGCTTGTGCGACAAGGGAGGTTAAAGACCATTAATGGAATATTCAGTCTGCAGTCTACGAATTTGGGCAAAACCGACCATGCGCCTTACTGCCGAGTCAGGGGCATAGAGCTTCCCTCACGCTGGGTGAAAGCGCGCATCGAACACGTTGAGCACGTCGTGAACTCGGTGTTTAGCCGGAACAGGACTTCCCGTCGAGAGGCGGAGGATGACGTACGACAACATCGGATCTAGGGGCTCCACGGCTGCGCGGCTCGATCGCCCGAGCAGGTCGCATCCCCGTCCAGGTCGGACTACACGATCATCGATGCATGCACGCCGAACCAGGAACAACTGCACGAAGGAGCGCCTCAAACAGCCGCCCGCGGCAACACCGGACCTCTCACGCTCATCACGCCTTTGCGTCTACGCGGCGGCGAGCGTAGGCAGTGTCAATTCTCAGGCGATCTGTGGTGTGGTGGCGAATTCTCATCGAATGGGGGCGAGGATGATGTCCGGTGCTGGAATGTCAGACTCAGCAGACAGCGTCTGCCGGGGATTTCGAGTCCGTATTCACTCCCGAGAGTGGTGCGGAGCGGCGTCTGCCGTGGATGTCGCTGCCTGAGGTTTTGGCGAGCGGGGTCGACCGGTGCGGTCGTTTCCGCCGTATCGGGGTCAGCGAATTTCCCGGGTTGGTACTGGTCTGCCACATGCACTCGACCCGGGGAATTGAATGCGCCGGCGATATCGTGAATTAGGCGTGCGACCGGTGCGGGTTTGCCCAGCCCGTCGTCGAGCGACCGTGTCGATCTAGTTGGTGGTTCGGGCACTGTTGCATTCAGCACGGTAAATTTCGCTTCCGGCATTCGGAAACGCAGTCGCGCTGCGTTCATGGCGCAGGTCACACTCGACAGCGAAAAGGCAGACGTTGACGCACATGCCACAGTCTCGGAACTTCATCCGGCATGCATCCGAAGTAGCGGAGGACACAAGATGACGACGATCGCCCGTAACCAGTGGTACGTAGCGGCATACAGCCGCGATATTGGCCGCGAACTATTCTCGCGGACGATCTGCGAAGAGCCGATTCTGTTCTGGCGACGGAAGTCCGGTCACATCTCGGCGATGAGTGACCGTTGCGTCCACCGTCGTTATCCGCTTTCTGCCGCACCCAGCCGCCTTGAAGGCGATACCGTGGTGTGTGGATACCACGGCTTCACTTACGGAAGTGACGGAAGCTGTGTCTCCGTGCCCGGCCAGGCGCGCATTCCGAGGACCGCGCGGCTCTCGACGTACCAGGTTTACGAGCAAGACTCCTTCGTCTGGGTCTGGATTGCTGACTCGAACTATCCCACGGTAGGAGACCCCACCCGAATCCCCCGCGCCCCTTGGATGGCGTCCCCCGATTACACCGTCGTGAGTGGGATGGAACCGATCGCATGCAACTACCGCTTACTCGTCGACAACCTGATGGATCTCTCGCACGAGACGTACTTGCACGGCGGCTATATCGGTACCCCGGAGGTCGCCGAAACCCCCATCACCACTGAGGTCGACGAGGATCGAAACGTCATTTACGTCTCGCGTCACATGGACGACGCCGAGTGCCCCCCGTTCTACTCGAAATCAACCGGTATCGAGACTCGAATCTCCAGGTGGCAAGACATCGAATATACCCCGCCGTGCCTATACCTTCTTCACAGTAGGATTGCGCCACTCGGCGCGCCCTTACCTGAGGCAGACGGTTCGGATGTGCACGCTTTCCACAGTGAGATCGTCTATGCGATCACCCCTGAAACCGAAAGCTCCACCCACGACTTCTGGGCAGTTGCACGTGACTTCGCAGTCGGCGACGACGACGTCACCGCATATCTGGCGGAAAGCAACAGAACAGTTGTCATGCAGGACGTCGTCGCACTGGACATACTTCAACAAGCGTTGAACACCGAGAAGACCGGCTACCAGGAACTCTCGATCAACATCGACGCAGGGGGCCTGGGTGCCCGCCGACTTCTACAAAAGCTCGTCGATGCTTCGCGTCTGGGTACTGAGGTTTCGGTATGACCCTTGAACCGGCCCGGATGTTGTTGGGAACGAACGTACTACGCATTGTCTGGGTTCCCGGAACGGACAGGCTACGAGGTGTCTGCCACTGCGGTGCTTCGCTCGAGGAGGGAGATCCCGCTGTCCTCTGGGAGTGGTTGCTCGCGCATCCGATCGGCCATCGAAACGCTGATGAGCCCTGTGACCCCGTCACACCATGCCCGGATCTCGGATGTCTCTACGAAACTGCGGACCGTTATCCAACCCACGCATAGAGCCCGCACCAACGAAACGAGTTGAGACCAATGAAACGCACCCACGATGAAGCGAACCTCCAGCTCGTTGTCTCCGCAAAGAACGACGGCGCAGACGGTGTTGCGGTGATCCAGCTTCAGACGCCAGAGGGTACCGACCTCCCAGCGTGGTCACCGGGCGCACACATCGACTTAATGTTGACCTCTGAAATCACCCGCCAGTACTCGCTGTGCGGTGACCCCGCGGATCGCTCCACCTGGCAGATAGGAGTCCTTCGCGAGCCTGCCGGTCGCGGTGGGTCGCAGTATGTACACGACAAAATCTCGGTCGGAGACCGCGCACACATCCGCGGCCCGCGCAACCGCTTTGAGCTCGATGACTCACCGAACTATCTGTTCATTGCGGGAGGAATCGGGATCACCCCCATCATGACGATGGCCGCCGAAGCCGATCGAGCGGGAGCTCAGTGGACGTTGATATACGGCGGTCGCAGCCGCAGCACGATGGCCTTCGTCGACGAACTGTGCTCTCGCTATCCGGACAACGTCATAGTGTTTCCGCAAAACGAAAGGGGTCTGATCGACCTCGACCGACTCCTTGGTACTCCGCTACCGGCCACCTTGATCTACGCCTGTGGCCCCGGCCCCCTTCTCGATGCTGTCACCGAAAAATCACGCGGTTGGCCCGACGGCAGCCTTCGCCTCGAACGGTTCAGTGCCAAACCGCTTGATGAGCCGGTACGAGAGTCTTCGTTCGAGATCGAATTGTCCTCGACCGGCAGCAGAATAACCGTACAACCCAACGAATCCATTCTTGATGCTGTGACAGCTTTCGGAGTTCAGGTTCTTTCCTCCTGCAAGGAAGGCACGTGCGGCACCTGCGAAACCCCAGTACTGGAGGGCACTGTCGACCACCGCGACTCGCTACTGACAAAAATCGAGCAGGACGCCAACGACACCATGATGATATGCGTGTCCCGGTCGAGCTGCCCTCGCCTTGTGCTCGAATTGTAAATATCCTGGTCTACAACGAATTACTCCCTGGTGCAGTCTGGTTTCGGCAAGAAAGGCCCTCATGACCACCGAATCGTTGCCCGCCGTCGACATTCCCACGCTGAGTGACGACCCGTTCGGTACGGCGATCCTTACCGACCCGTACGACTTCCACGAACGGCTTCGAGAGGCCGGGCCGGTGGTTTACTTGACGAGATACCAGGTCTACGCCATGGGGCGGTACGAGGAGGTGCACGCTTCGCTTATCAACTGGGAGACCTTCGTATCGAGTCGCGGTGCTGGTCTGTCAGACTTCAAGAAGGAAAAGCCTTGGCGAACGCCGAGCCTGCTACTGGAATCGGACCCACCCGATCATACTGTGGTCCGGTCTGTCATGGGTGGAGTGATTTCTCCGCGCACGGTCCGCCAATTACGCACCGACTTCACCCGCCATGCCGAGGAGTTCATCGACTCCCTGCTCGATCGGCGTTTCGTCGACGCCGTGACCGATATTGCAGAGGTCTATCCCCTCCGGGTCTTCCCTGACGCAGTCGGGCTGCCCCGTGACGGACGCGAGAACTTACTCCCCTACGGCGCGTTGGCTTTCAACGCTTTCGGTCCTCAGAACGATCTACTCGATGCAGCACTGTCCTCGGCAGCACCCGTGCAGGAATGGATCTGGAATAGCTGCCAACGAGAAGCTCTCGATGACAATGGGTTCGGAGCCCAGGTGTGGGCAGCTGCAGACCGAGGAGAAATCACAACAGCGCAGGCTCCCCTGCTGGTTAGGTCGCTGCTCAGCGCCGGGGTGGATACGACCGTTTACGGTATTGCCAACACGATGCATTCGCTCGCTACCAATCCTCCGCAATGGGCAGCCCTGCATCGCAATCCGGGATTGGCAAAGTTCGCTTTCGACGAGGCACTACGATTCGAGTCGCCGGTTCAGACATTCTTCCGTACAGCGTCGAAGACCTCGATGGTCTCGGGTACCGAGATTCCGGAGGACTCCAAAGTCCTACTATTTCTCGGCTCGGCCAATAGAGATTGGCGCAAGTGGGGGACAAATGCAGCAGAATTCGACATCCAACGCCAGGGCGGTGGCCATGTCGCGTTCGGAATGGGTGTGCACCAGTGCGTCGGCCAGCCCATCGCACGACTCGAGGCCGAAGCCATCTTCGGTGCGTTGGCCAAGAAAGTCGTCAGAATCGAACTAACGGGGGAACCTCGCGCGAAACTGAATAACACCCTGAAAGGGTGGGAGTCAATACCGATCGAACTCGTGCCGCTGTGAACGCCGGTGCGAACGTCCATACCGGGTCCGTGACAATACGCGCTTTAAAATTGCTCGAAACCTTCACCGCTGAAAGGCCGGAGCTAACTCTCGGCGAACTTTCTCGACGATCGGGGCTGCCGCTGTCCACGACACATCGACTTGCTCAGGACCTGCTCGAATGGGGAGCAATTGAACGCGACGAGTTGACTGGTCGGTTCCATGTCGGCCTGCGACTATGGGAAACCGCTTCCCTTGCTCCCCGCGGACTAATTCTTCGAGAAATGGCACTACCTGTGATGGAGGACCTCGCACAGGTCACTCATGAAAACGTGCAGTTGGGTGTACGCGACGGCCACGAACTGGTGTTCATCGAACGAATCCGCAGCCGCGACTCGGTACCAATTCTCACCCGGGTTGGTGGACGCTTCTGCTTGCCCGCCACAGGCCTGGGCCTGGCCCTGCTCGCACACGCCCCGATCTACATACAAGACGAAATTTGCGCAATGCCGCTGGACAGATACACCGAATACACCCTCTGCGACGCCGGCGCGCTGCGGCGTACTCTAGCTGAGATTCGACAGAGCGGAATCGCAATCAGTGACAGACAGATTACTTTGAACACCGTTTCCGTGGCCGCGCCGATCTTCGACAAGGGCGGAACAATTCGCGCAGCCATTTCCGTCGTGGTAGAGGCGCACAATTCCAAACCTCGATTGCTGACGCCGTTGCTCCAAGCCGCTGCGCTGGGCATCGGGAGAATGTTGTCGCCTTATAGTATCCACACTGCAGCGAAGGACGATTTCCGCACGGATGCCGTTAAACAATCAGCAGATGAATACCACCATTGACCGATGAGCGGTTACACTGCGTCTTTTCCCTCCCATTCAGATAGGCCATAAACATGGCATAATAAGCTCCGAATTATTGGCTTCGAGGCCCGCGGACACGGCGGCGAGGCAGCAACGGAGGCTCCCGCGACCGTGCTGAATTCGTTGATGGCCGTGACCGCAGCGGGAGGATCGGTCGGCATTCCGGGACTTTATGTCACCGGCGATCCGGGTGCGAAGGACGAGGCGGCAAAAGTCGGAGCCCTGTCGCTGAGCCCGGGAACAGGCTGCGTTATGTCGTTGTCGTTCGCGACCGGCCAATGCCCCACAATGCAGTACCACCACGGACTGATGAGGGCTATCCTGCACGAACGAATGCAGATCGCAACAGCCGTCAACGCGCAGGCCATCAGCCTCGACGAGGCACCTTAGGGATACGCAGAGTTCGACTCGGGTGAAGCCACCAAATTCGTCCTCGATCCACATCGACTCGTCGGATCACATTGAACATCAACACCATCGCCCTGACTCCACCACACCTAAACCCGAAAGTAGCTCATGCCTGAGACAGTCCGCGGCGTCATCGCCCGATCGAAAGATGCCGAAGTCGAACTGGTCGACCTCGTCATCCCCGACCCCGGCCCCCACGACGTCATCGTGAAGATACAGGCCTGCGGGGTCTGCCACACCGACCTCACCTACCGCGACGGCGGCATCAACGATGAATTCCCTTTCCTCCTCGGCCACGAAGCCGCCGGCATCGTCGAAACCGTCGGCACCGCCGTCACCCACGTCACCGTCGGCGACTTCGTTGTGCTCAACTGGCGCGCGGTATGCGGGGAATGCCGCGCCTGCAAACGCGGCCGCCCCTGGTACTGCTTCGACACCCACAACGCATCACAGAAGATGACCCTCACCGACGGCACCGAACTCACCCCCGCCCTCGGGATCGGCTCGTTTGCCGACAAGACCCTCGTCCACGAAGGACAGTGCACCAGGGTCGATCCCACCGCCGACCCCGCCGTCGTCGGGCTCCTCGGCTGCGGCGTCATGGCCGGACTCGGAGCCGCAATGAACACCGGCAACGTCGGCCGCGGAGACTCCGTCGCCGTCATCGGGTGCGGCGGTGTAGGCGACGCCGCCATCGCCGGAGCAGCCCTGGCCGGAGCGTCGATCATCATCGCCATCGACCGCGACGACACCAAACTGGCCTGGGCAAAGGACCTCGGTGCCACGCACACCGTCAACGCCTCGACGGACGACCCGATCGCTGCGGTCAAGGATCTCACCGGTGGTCACGGAGCAGATGTTGTCATCGACGCCGTCGGGCGTCCGGAGACCTGGAAGCAGGCGTTCTACAGTCGCGATCTCGCCGGCACCGTCGTCCTCGTCGGCGTCCCCACCCCGAACATGCGAGTCGAGATGCCGCTGCTCGATTTCTTCTCCCATGGCGGAACGCTCAAGTCCTCGTGGTACGGCGACTGCTTGCCCGAACGCGACTTCCCGACCCTGGTGGACCTGCACATGCAAGGCCGTCTCCCGCTGGAGAAATTCGTCACCGAACGCATCGACCTCGGCGATGTCGAGAAGGCCTTCGACCGCATGCACGCCGGCGAGGTCCTTCGATCGGTCGTGGTCCTGTGAGCGTGGAAACCCTCGTCAACGCGGGCGGTGTGCGGATCGAGCGGGTCGTCACCTCGGGGGTGTTCGCCCTCGACGGCGGCACCTGGGAGGTCGAGAACAACATCTACCTCATCGGTGACGACACCGACGTCGTGGTCATCGACGCCGCCCACACCGCAGCGCCGATCATCGAGGCCGTCGCCGGACGCCACGTCAACGCCGTCATCTGCACCCACGGCCACAACGACCACGTCACCGTCGCTCCCGAACTGGGACACGAGCTTCACGCGCCGATTCTGCTGCACCCCGGTGACGACGTCCTGTGGAAGCAGACGCACCCCGATACCGCGCATTGGACTCTCGACGACAGTCAGCGGATCGCCGCGGCCGGCACCGACATCGAGGTCATCCACACTCCCGGGCATTCCCCGGGATCGGTGTGCCTTTATCTCCCCGAGGTCGGTGTCATGTTCTCCGGAGACACCCTCTTCTCCGGCGGCCCCGGTGCCACCGGGCGGTCGTACTCGGACTTCCCCACCATCATCGGATCGATTCGTGACCGGCTCTTCGCCCTCCCCGAGGAGACCACCGTGCTGACCGGGCATGGCGATGGCACCACAATCGCGGCCGAAGCGCCCTACCTCGCCGATTGGATTTCGCGCGGCTACTGATCTGGCAGCTTGTTCTGAAGCAGAGAAGCACGGTGGGATCTACTTGCGCGTCGGACGCGACCCGGTCAAGCTTGGGCCGAACTCGATGATTGCCGGTTACGAGCTCCTACAGATGTGGGCGTCGGTTCAGGCTGCGCGCAGTCTTGTCGAGTCTTCGTCGGCGAACTCAAGTACTTCGATAGTATGTGTCATTTGATCGCAGACGCACGAACGCATTCGACGTTCTGGAGCCAGAGAACGCGGGATGCACGCATCGGCCGTCGGTTTCCTGCGTTGCCAGGCGGACGCTCGCTAAGTGATCGCCAATCGCTGCGGGCGAGAAGGGTATGACGCGCAACACTGCCGGGTCATGCGTTCCGTCTTGGTCTGTCGAGCTAGAAGTGACGACCGACCCGTAGTGCCGAACTACGACCGCGCGACAGATCATCCCATTTACGTTGCACAGCGAGGGCATCCCTGGCGGCGGCGACATCGTGCGTCCGTATGATTGAAGCACCACCTCGAGATGCCACCAGGGTGTGCAAGGCAGTTGTAGCACTGTCGCGATGGGCGGCAGGGCGATTCGAAACCTCGCGTAGAAAGCTCTTCCGACTCGCTCCGATCACAACCGGTAGCCCTAACGAATCTGCTAGTAGCGGAAGCTGTTCGAGAATTTGCCAGTTCAACTCCGGGTCTTTCCCGAATCCGATTCCCGGATCAACGAAGAGTTGTTCGGCACCGACCCCTGAACGAAGAGAGTGCTCGACTGTTGCCTTCAGTTCTTCGATGACAGCACGAACATCGAAAACTGTACGAGTGGATGTGCGGGGAAGGTATCGCCGCCAGTGGCCGATGACGAACTGCACCCCGCTTGCCGCCACCACGGAATGCATCCGTGAATCAGCGAACCCGCCAGAAACGTCGTTGATCATGGAGGCACCTCGCTCGACGGCGCATTCCGCCACGTCTGCGCGCATGGTGTCGATCGAAAGGCGTGCGCTTGTATTCGCAGCGACCCAATCGATAATTGGCAGCACGCGCCTGCATTCTTCCTCTGCGTCGATTCGATGTGCTCCGGGACGCGTTGATTCTCCACCTATGTCGATTATGTCGACATCTTCATCCAACAGATGGTGAATGTGCGTGGTCGCTCTTCCCAGGTCGAGGTATCTACGGCCGTCACTGAACGAGTCTGGAGTGACATTGACGATGCCCATCAGCTGCAGATGCAGCCGGTTCGAGTCCGCATGCGATGAGCCTGTGTGTGACTTTTCGGCGAACGGCGCGCGATCCGAGCTAGGAAGGTCCGGTGCCGACATCTGCCACTGCTGACGTCGACCGTTGAAGTTTGGCTGCTGCGAGCGTATTTCGCATGAGCTCCACTATTGTCATCGGACCTACACCACCTGGAACAGGAGTGGCGAAAGCGGCATGTCCGAGGAGTTCGTCGTAACGTGTATCCCCACGCAAGCGACCGTCGACACGGTGGATGCCGACATCGACGACAACCGCTCCTCGGCGGATGTCAGTAGCGCCGATCAAACCTGGTTGCCCGGCGGCCACAACTACAACGCGAGCTCGGTTCAGCACACGTGCGGTATTCACCGACCTGGAATGGAGAACTGTGACAGTTGCGTCTCGTGCTGTAAGCATCTGCGCAAGTGGCCTCCCGACCAAATCGGATCGTCCCACGACGACGGCCTCGGTACCAGAGAGTTCGATACCGTAATGATCGAGGAGTGTGATCACCCCGGAGGGGGTGCAAGGCCGCAATCCTGGGCGTCCACGATTGAGCAGTCCGGCACTGGTGGTGGTAAGACCGTCGACATCCTTATCCCAAGGAATCAGGTCGATGACTGCAGCTGCCTCCACCCCATCGGGCAGGGGCAGCTGGACAAGAATTCCGGCGACGTCCGAATTATTTGCCAGCGATTCGACCACCGCACAGACATCGGCAGTACTGGCTCCGGCAGGAAGGTGATGATGTATATCAGCAAGCCCAACCGATGCCGCAGTTTTCCGTTTGTTGCGTACGTACACTTCCGAGGCTGGGTCGTCTCCGACCAGTATGGTGGCTAGGGCGGGTTGCCTGCCAGTGGCCGAGACGAAGGAAGCCACGCTCTCAGACACCTCTTCGCGCACGCTTGCTGCGACGGCCCTCCCATCGATGACCACGGTGTCCAGTGTCATAGTTCCATCACCTTCCATCGCATTGTTCTGCTCATGGAGATCAGCCCACCTACCTGTCGTGCGGCGAACGATTCAGATCGACAGGACTAAATTGCCCAAATTGTCCATCCGTGCGGTCTGCCCCGGTCGGACGACGACCACAGTGTCGGGAAGTTGCAATAGCATCGGTCCCGTCATCTCGTCGTCGATCCGCCCGGACTGCAAGCTGATGACCGGTGTCTGAACTCGTTCGCCGAGCTCCGACCAGTAGACCGATCGGCTCGACCGAGTCACGCCGACAGCTGGAGCGGCGAATGGCTGCGACGCACGTTCTAGAGCCCCTTTCGCTCGAATGACGAAACCCGTCAGCGTGACGCCGCCCGCCCGATGTCCCGCACCCTCGCCGTGAAGGGTGTCGTAAGTGCGGCCGAAGTCGTCAACGATCTGTTCCATGGCGGCTTGGTCGAAAGAGCCTTCTTGGATGGGTAGCTCGATTGTGTGCAGTTGTGTTGTGTATTTGACTTTGATCGATCGCTCGATCCGCATCTCGGGGTCGTCGAAACCCTCGCTGGCGAGCAGTTCGTGAGCGTGCTTCTCGAGGCGTGAGAAGGTTTCTGCGAAGTGCTCAGGCGGGCAAGGCAGGGTCATGCTTTCCCAATGCTGAACGACGTGCACCATGTCGGAGACCGTAGCCCCGTACGCACACCAAGCGGAGGCCATGTCGACCAGTGGAACGACGAGTGTTCGCACTCCCACGTCACGTGCGACGGCTGCGCCGTGGACCGGCCCTCCGCCTCCGTAGGCGAATACGGTGAACTCACGCGGGTCGAATCCCCGTTGCACGCTCATCCTTCGCAGGAGGTCGGCCATTTTCGCGTCGATGATGCGGTTGATGCCGGCGGCGGCCTGCTCGATCGACATTCCCAGCGGTTCGCTGATCGTGGCTATGGCTTTCCGTGCGGCCGTGACGTCGAGTCGTCGTTCGCCGTGTAGAAATGCATCGGGGTCGACGATGCCGAGTACCACGTCTGCGTCGGTCACGGTCGGTTCGGTTCCGCCGCGGCCGTAACAGGCAGGGCCGGGAAGCGCGCCGGCTGATCGTGGTCCGACTTGCAATTCTCCTGCACTGTCGATCCAGGCAACGCTACCGCCGCCGGCCCCCACGGTGTCGACATACACCATGGGAAGCGCCACTTGGAACCGTTCTAGTGTCGAGACGTCGCGTAGGTCGGGGCGGTGATCTCGAATGACGCTCACATCGAAGGACGTACCGCCCATGTCGGCGACGATCAGATCCGGTCGGCCCATCGCGTCGGCCATATGTGCGCTGCCCAGCAGCCCGCTGACCGGACCGGAGTGGACGGTACGTACAGGTGCCAGACGCACCTCGTCGCCAGTGATGGCCCCACCCGCGGCCTGAGCGAACAGCAGCCTCCCGTAGTAGCCGAGATCCGCTGCCCTACGCTCGATTCGGTCGACGTAGTCGATCATCAACGGGCCGATATAGGCGTTGACGATGCCCGCCATGGTGCGTTCGTATTCACCCACGTAGGGCGAGACGGATGCAGCAGCGGTCACGAACACTCCCGGATGGCGTGCGGCGATGAGGTCTGCTGCTCTGCGCTCGTGTGTGTCGTTACGTACCGACCACAGGAAGCTGATTGCTATGGCTTGGGCACCTGCTTCGACTAGCTCGTCGGCCGCTGCCACCACCCCGACTTCGTCGAGAGGAACGACGACCCGGCCTCGGAAGTCTATTCGCTCGTGTACTTCCCGAATCAGTGCGCGGGGTACCAGGAATTCGGGCTTGTCCGAGCCGGGGAGGTCCCAGATTTGGTCCGGATCGATTCCGACGAGACGCCCTTCGCCTTTCATGATGAGGCTCGCGTCGCCGTGGCCGGTCGTGGTGACGAGCCCAACTTGCGCGCCGCTGCGTTCGATGAGCGCGTTGGTCCCTGTCGTCGTTCCATGGATCAAGAGGCGACAACGTTGGAGTGCGGTGTGCAAATCGAGTCCGACTCTGTTTCCTGCGTCTTCGATGGATGCGAAGAAGCCTTCCGACCGGTCGTGTGGTGTAGTCGGTGATTTGCCGGGCGCTGAGCGTCCATCTGGCAGGACGATCGCGCAGTCGGTGAAAGTACCGCCGATGTCGACGCCGATAACCAGGTCCTGGGTAGATGTGGTGGAGTTCATCGTCTGTCTCCTACGGCGACGAGCGCGTCGAGTTGGATAGGGGTCGGGATAGGTTCGTCCATGGTGCAGAAATCTTGCAGTAGCAGCGCGCCGCAGTTAGGGCAAAGGTACTGGCGCACAACGATCGAGGGATCGCCGAAAGCCTTTGGATCGAGATACCGTGGTGGGTCGATGTCCTGAGGTGCAACTTGTTTGACCCCTGCACCGGCGACGTGCGAGTCGGTCGCGGGTCCGAGCCAGACAGCGCACCTGCCGCACGACCACCCAAGTGCGGTATCGACCCTAATCAGGTCGACGGGACCTGCAGCTCCAAGCAGAACTTTTTCGATCTTGCCGGTGGGCGCTGGTCTCGGCATCGGTGCCTGATAGTCGGGGTGTGTAAGCCGGTTGTTCCGTATACGCGAGCGTGCTGTTGCGGTACCGGGCTCGTCGTAATCGCCGCTGGAGGTGAAAACGATGCCCCAGACTCGCTCGGCCGCCTCTCGGCTGATGTGACCGTCTCGGATGTCGTCCAATATTCGCTCTCCCTCGCGGTCGAGGGGATCGCCGTATCCGCCGCCGGCGCTGTATTCGGCGATCAGAGCAGTTCCGGGGGCCAGTGGCATGAATGCGGACTGCGGATGTACCCGCACAGGATCGGCACCTGCTTCGATGAGCTGCTCGCGCGATCCAGGCATCCGGCCCGCCGAGATCGACGCTGTAACGGCACCGTCTCGGGTTTTCAATTGGTTCCCGCTGGAGCCGAAGTACCCGCCGGCCAATCCTGTGGCCATGTTGGCACCGGGTTCGACGAAGACCAGTTGAGCGAAGCTGAGGAACGCGTCGTGAGGCATCCACGCGGCCTCGACGCCGTTCCCGCCCCGCCACCGACCGGGGCCGCCGCTGTCGATCTTTTCCCGGCGGTACAGGGCGAGTCCGACTCCTTCACTTTCGTAATCTTCGACGTTGCCGGCGGAGGTTCCCAGCATGTGCCAGGAACCGCCGGAATTGATGCCGTCCCGGTCGGGGAACGCCCCGATAGCTCCTGCCATCAGTGCGCCGTGTACAGATCCGGGCGGCGCGATCAAATGCATCTGCTGGTCCATTCCGAACGACACGTCTGCCATCGGCATCGAGAATCCGCCCGCGGCGGATGCGCGGCGTCGGAGTTCGGGGGGAGCGGCGAGAAGCATCTGAGATACGACGAGTCCGGCGATGTTCATTGTGGTCACGGCGCTGTAGATGGCGGAGGTGGCGGCCGGCGGGTTAGCGGCATTGCGGGTGCCGAAAGTCGGCTCGAACATCACGTGGTCTGCGACCCCCGCCAGGCAACCGCGCTGGTCCCAGGCGAGGGCTGCCGCCAGCGCAGATACAATGCCCGAACGCAGTACCGAATAGGTGGAGTTGCCCGGTCCCGACTGCGGAGACGTGCCGTCGTTGCGGCAGGTGATGTGGCGTCCTTGCTTCTGAATCGTGAGTACCTCGCGGTGCGACACACGGTCGACTCCGGTTGCTCCGGTGGCGAACGAGCGTTGGGTCCAGGTGCCGTCGGGGATCAGGTCGAGCCGGTCGCCTACAACGCGTGAGGCGGCGGCGATCATTTTGCGCATCGCACCTTTCACGGTCGCTGCGCTCTGTTCCTCGACGAGCTCACGAATTCGGGTGGTCATAGCCCTCACGCCCGCAATGCCGCTGTTGATGTTGAGACGGAGTGTCTCGGAGTCGCGACCTTGGTGTACCCACATCGAGATGACGTCGGAGCGTACGACTCCCCGATCTGCGATCTTGACCGGTGGTGTCGCGGCCCCGTCCTCGAAGCGGTCTCGTGCGTGAACGGCCCAGCCTCCAGCATCTACGCCACCGAGGTCTCCCATGTGGAGGGCGTTGTACGCCCACGCGAAGAGTCGACCGTCGACGAACACCGGTGCGAACACAGCGGTGTCGGGTTGCTGCCCGGCAGCAACAAAAGGACTGTTCTGAAGGAAAATGTCGCCTTCTTGGATACCCGGGTCTTCGCTGCGATATTCGAGCGTCCACTTGACCACGAGGTCCGCGAGGGTCGAGAAGACCTGAACAGTCGGACTGACCACGACTATTTCACCGTCTTCGGTCAGCAGTGCCGTGGCGAAGTCTTTCGAGTAGACGACGGGAGCAGAACCGGTAACTCGTTGAATGATGTCGCCGTGTTCGACGTTCATGTGCCACAGCCTCGACCTGAGCACCTGGTAGGTGATGGGGTCCACAGACAGGTCGGCCTCATCGTGAAGGTTCAGGCTCGCCGAGATCGCCAGTTCTGGACGCGGAATGTAAGAGGCGTGGATACCGTCCAATCGAACCCCGTCATATGCAACGAAGTCGATTTGAGGATTGCGGACGACTCCGTCGTCGGTTGCGTAGTGGAAAGATGTCATCGGGTGACCACCATTTCTTCGCTGTTCTCGGCGCAGGTGTTGGGGAGGAACCGAGACCGGAGGACAGTCTCGACGGAACGAAAGTTGGCGCAGTCGCGGTTGTTCGGTGTTCAGAACGTGCGAACTGGAGGTGGCGTGTTTTCGACCATCCACGCGCGGCGCTGTTCGAGGTGGTGTAGAGCCTGTTCGGGATGGGTGAGCACGTAGAATTGGTTATCTTTGACTGCGCTCAATACTTGCTCGGCGACCTCCGACGGCTCCAAGCCCAGCTCGTTGACCTTCTGCGCCGTGCCGGCGAGCAGCGATGTGCGAAAGTCGAGGCTGCCGCTCGGCGGGACATCCGAGGGGCGGTTACGGTCCGATTCCGCCATGCGGGTTCGGATCGGGCCTGGAACGAGGAGAGACACCCCAATGTGTTCGGAGTGTGAGCGCAATTCGATCTCCAGGCACTCCGAGAGAGCGAGTACCGCGAACTTTGAGACGCAATAGGGCGTCATCGTCGGTGCACCGGTACCGAAGGCCGACAACGACGCGGTATTGACGATGTGTCCCTCCTCCTGCTCACGAAGGAGGGGCAGAAAGACTCGACAACCGTTCAACACACCAGCGAAGTTCACCCCCATCACCCAATCCCACACTTTCGGATCGATGTCGCTGAACCATCCACCGCCTTCGACCCCGGCGTTGTTGCATACCAAATGCACTCCGCCGAATTTGTCGACCGCTGCGGCGGCGAGTGCTTCGACCGAAGAAAGGTCGGACACGTCGGTCCGAACACCCAAGACCTCACCGACGGCGTCCAATTGCGCAATGGCCGAGTCGATGGCGGACTGTTCGATGTCGGCAATCACCACTTTCATACCGGCACGCAGGAAGCGCTCCGCGAGTGCGTAGCCGATACCACTGGCCCCGCCGGTAACGACTGCCACACGATCCGTGAACGACTTCATTGTCGAGCTCCTTGTGTTTGTGCACTGGTGATGCTCCGCACCAACGGAACAACCGGCGACCCGTCGCCCCCTCGGATGGGGAGCGGCGTCATTATGATTTCCACGCGCTGCCTGGCGAACGAGCCCAGCTGTGGTCCGAGGTTCTCTACGATCAACACGTCGTTGCCGAGCAGCTCCACATGAACGGGAAAACCGAACCCGTCCGGTCGAAGCGCCACCGGCATGTCTGGTGTGACGACATCGAACCCGACCAACGAAGCACCGCGCTCGACGAAGTAACGAGCGGCTTCCAGCGAAAGGTAGGGATGAAGCCCGTACTCGGGTGTCCCGAACTTCTCGGCGTAGCCGAAACTGATCAACGCCATCTCTCCTGGTCGGAGGCCAGGGTCGGCAGCGCGCACCGCCTCGACACCGATCTCGACCGGTCCGTCGGCAAGCAGCGAAAACACGACCGCGGTGCCGAGAAAGCGCTCTGGTGGATAGTCGTCGAGCGTTTGTGCATTGGGAAACAGGTGAATGGGAACATCCAGGTGGGTGCCGATGTGGCTTGTCATGGCAATCTCCGTGATGCGCCCCACCACCCCGTCTGTTACTGGAGTGTCGTGAGGGGTGAAGCTGCACGGCCAGCTTGCGCGGGCGCGGGGTAACCCATCTTCGAGGGGATGAGCCAGCGATACCCAGCGTGTTTCGGTCATGGTCGCCCTCCGCGTCGGTTGAAGTATGTCTCGATGTCGTACCAGGCCAACAGCGAACCACCATCGACGTCGAGAGCCTCCCCGGTGATCATCACCGATCCCGGTGAGCTCAGGAACAAGACCGCCTCAGCGATGTCTGACGGTAGGGCGAGGCGACCTAGCGGCACCGAGGCTTTTCGCGCTGCGACCACTTCCGGGTCGAGATCGGCCATTAGTGGCGTCTCGGTGGGACCCGGACACACCGCATTGACCCTGACTTGATCGACGGCTGCCTCGAATGCCAGGTGCCGTGTCAGGCCGAGGACTCCCGCTTTCGCGGCGGTGTATGCAACTCCCCCGTTGTAACTGATTCGTTTGGCTGCTATCGAAGCGATCGTGACGACCGCGCCGCCGCCCACCTGGCGCATGACAGGCAGCACGGCGCGGCTGGCCAGGAATGTTCCGGTGAGGTTCGTGGCGAGTACGCGGTTCCAAGTGTCCAAAGACAGCCGTTCCGCGATGTCGGAGTCGGCGATGCCTGCTGCATTGACCAGGGTGTCGATGCGGCCCCATCGGCTCGTGATGTCGGCGATCCCTGAGAGTACGGAGCGTTCGTCTGTTACATCGAAATGCACTGCTGTTGCGCGAGAGCCTGTCGGATCGAGGGTACGGGCCACCGCGGCAGCGGACTCGATGTCGATGTCGGCGATCGCCACTCGATCACCGCGAGCTGAAAGGGCGTGGGCGACGGCTGCCCCGATGCCACTTCCGCCGCCGGTGACCACCGCCACCGCGGCGTCAGTGGTGTTCATGCGAGATCCCGTCGAAGTGCCGCTACCAGCGATCCGGCCCGGGGCCCGTTCTCAGGGCGGGTGTGGACGCGATTCATTGCGTAGCCGAAACCGATTTCTCCTTCGGTGTCTCCGAAGCCAAGCGAGCCACCGATACCGTGGTGACCGAAGGCCGTCGCGCTGCCCCCGTATGTCACGGTGGGGAGGGAATCGAGAAGAAAGCCGAGGGCCTGGTGGTAGCGACGGCCCAGTACTTCCTCGACGAGGTTGTGCTGTTCGGTGATGGCTCGATCGCGGGTGGCGGCGGTGGTGAGTCGGGCCGAGGCAAATGCGGAGTAGATTGCCGCGGTTCCGAGTGCTGTGCCGTGGCCGTTCCCCGATGGGCATTCACCGGTGCGCCAGCCGACGGTGTTCTGGAAAGCGGTGTCGTCGGTGCTCCCGCTCCAGGAATCGGCGAAGAAGCCGGGCGGGATATCGCTGACGCGAGGGAAAACGCCGTCTGGCAACAGCCATTGTGCTGTCCGTCGCGCTTCGCTCAGTGGGATACCGAGATGGAAGTCGGCGCCCAGGGGGCCCGCGATCTCTTCTTCGAGGAAGCGACCCATCGTGCGGCCGTCAGTTCGGCGAACTAGTTCGTTGAGCAGGTAGCCCTGTGTCAGCACGTGGTAACCGGCTCGGGTTCCCGGTGGCCACGACGTTGGAATGGCGGCAAGTACCGCCACCATTCGTTCGTGAGAATATATGTCGCCGGGACTTGCTCCGACGGCACCGGGAAGGCCGGCTGTCATGTCCAGGACATGCCGTACGAGTACATCGTGCTTGCCTTCGGCAGCGAACTCAGGCCAGTAGGCGGCTACAGGTTGATCAAGATCGAGCAAACCGCGATCGACGAGTACATGGATGCAGATCGCGGCGATGCCCTTCGTGACCGACATTTGGTTGACAGCCGTTGCGAACTCCCACTGGCGAGTGCGTCCAGGATCCTGCCAACCGCCGACCAGTTCGACGACTGTCCGCCCGCCGATGACAACGCCCACCGTCGAACCGACTTCAGGCTCCTCGGCCCCGTTGTCGTAGAGCGCGAGAAACGCGTCACGGGTCTGTTTGAAAGCTGGGTCGTACCAACCCCGCACGGGTGCCCCGTCGATGTGTGTTGAGATCCATTCGAGGTCACCGCCGGTCGCGGCGGGCAGTTTGACGGACAGTTGTTCGAGTTCCATGCTTCTCCTTTCGGTGCTGTTGCCCGTGTGCTCGGACACAACACCGGTTCTCGTTCACTTTGCACGCTAACATAGCTAGAAGCTAGGTCCTAGCTTTTGGCAAAAGAGGTGCTAGCTTTGATCAATCGACTCTATTGGAGGAACCGTGTCCAACCCGATGCAAGCGGTCGAAGACGAATCAAGCCTCACGGTGTCTCGGCACCGGCCGATCAGAGATCAGGTGGCCGACAATCTGCGGTCCGCGATTGTCAATATGCGTTTCACGCCGGGGCAGAGACTTGTGGAGCAGGAGCTGTGCGAGCTGACCGGAGCTTCCCGCGCATCGTTGCGGCAGGCACTTCGCGTACTGGAGGCCGAGGGCTTGATCGAAACCAAAAACGGGCTTGGCACCACCGTCGCCGTTCCTACCCGGGACCAAATCAAGGAGCTGTACGTGGTGCGCAGCCACCTCGAAGGGCTCGCGGTGCGATTGGCCACCGAACAGGCCGGAACCGAGACCGATCGCCGACTCACCGCCTGTCTAGCAGCAATGGAGGGTGCCCTACGCGCCGATGAACTCAACACAACTCTCCTCAAGGCGAAAGACGACTTTTACCGAATAGTGTTCGAGACCATTCGCAACACCACCCTCGAGCAGTACCTCGGCATGATCCACCGCCGCATTCCGCAGATGCGCGCAACGTCGATTCGTCGAGAAGGGCGCGGTGCGCAGGCGTACGCCGAGATGTGCGAGGTGGTCGACTCGATGCTTGCCCGTGATTCCGCTCGCGCTGAGCACTTCATCACGCTGCACGTCGACAACGCTGGCCGTGCAGCTCTGGGCGATGTTCCCTGAACGCGCCTCGATGATCGAGGGCGGCGAAGAAAGGATCGACATCGCCGAGCTTGCCGTCATCCTGCTGGCTGCATCAGTCGCAAGCTTGGCATGATGTATCCGGGCGGCGCGTAGATTCCCGCGATCGCGGGAGAGGAGAAGTAGTAGAACGTCTCCTCCTCGACAGGCACGAACCAAGCCTGCTCCTGCACGATTCGTGTGATGTTCTGAAACGATTGCTGCCGCTGGACTGCCTCCTGCGCGACGGCTTGTTCCCAGAGTTCCACGACGCGGTCGATTGAGTTCGCAAATGGATTTCGTCCTCCGTCGGGAAACGTCGTCGCTTGTATATCGACGGCTGCAGACTGCGATGTCGCGCGTCCTAGAATCATCGGCAAGTTTCCAGCCACCAGAGCATTGACGTACTCCTGAAGCGGGAGGGTCTCGATTCCCAGTTCGATTCCCACCTCCGCAAAGTATGCGGCGACCGCGCTTGCCACGTCGGCAAGGTCGGGAGTTGCAGTCAATGTGAGAGCAAGGCCGTCGGCGTATCCCGCAGCGGCGAGCAACGAGCGAGCCTTGTCCGGATCGAAACCGTAGACTCCCTCGAGGCGCGAATCGTATGCTTCGGTCTGCGAGCTGTACGGGACGCTCGTCGGGCGACCGGGTAGGACCGACGAGGCGATCGCCTCACGATCGATCGCAAAGTTCATGGCCTGACGCACCCGAAGGTCACCCAATGCGGGATTCGTCGTACCCGCAGAGTCCAGAACGGCCAGAAGCAAAGGGACGCCGGGTAGTTCATTGACCGTGAGGTCTGACGCTATTGCAGTTTCTACGTTTTCTGCTACCCCCCACACGAGGTCGAGCTGACCCGCTTGAAGTGCATTGAACGAAGCTTGACGGTCCGCCTGAATGTCGATGACGAGTGACTCGAAACCGACGGTATCGGCATTCCAGTAGTCGGGGTTTTTCTGGAAGGCGTAACGGACGTCGGTCGTGGATTGAGACGCGTCCAGCGTGTAGGGGCCAATGCCCGCCGGCGCTCCGACGAGAATCGAGGGATCGGCGATGGCTGCTGGACTGACCATCAAACCCGGTGCCTGACTGAGCAGACGCTCCAAGTCCGGCTGTGGCGTATCCAGAGTGAAGCTCACGCCGAGGTCGCCATCGGTTTCGATCCCGGTGATCGACGCCAACCTAGGTGCAAACCTATTGGAGGAGCTCTGGAAGCGCTCGATGTTTGCTTTGACGACATCGGCGTCGAGTTCCGCCCCGTCGGCAAATTTCACATTCGGCCGCACCGAGAGATTGAACTTCAAAGGGCCCTCCCATCCCCAACTTTCCGCTAGGCCCGGTACGTAACCCTCGGTACCTGATTGAAGGAGGCTGTCGTACGCGGCCTCCTCCAGCACGGTGTAACCGTCCCACGTCCATCCCACCGGATCCCACCCGCCCAATGGGCCGACGGTGATTGCAACGCGAAGTTCACCGTCGGCCGATCGACCGGACGCGCCCCCACACGCGGTGAGACCCGCGAGCATCACGATCGCAGCTGTACCCGCGATTGCTCTGACCAAATTTGTCATCGATTCCATCCCAACGTAGCGCGGAACCAGAACGCTAGCACCTAGCACCTAGGTGCTGCTACAGTAATTTCACGGGCCGGGACGTCGGACGTCTTCGCCTCGCTGGCGAGAGCCCGGAGGGGAGAAAAATGGACTCACTGTTGCGCGGTTTGAAGGTTCTGGATCTGACCCAATACTTGTCGGGACCGTTCGGGACACAGATCCTCGGTGACCTCGGCGCGGAAGTGTTCAAGGTGGAACCGCCCGTGGGAGATCTGTCACGGACAGTTCCTCCATACGAGGTGGCCGGCGTGAGCACTTACTACCTGGCTGTGAATCGAAACAAACTGGGTATGGTTCTCGATCTGAAGACCGAAGCAGGACGCGAAGCCATCCACAGCCTCGTCCCGCACGTCGACGTCGTGGTCGAGAATTTTCGGCCGGGGATTGCTGACCGGCTCGGCGTAGGTTGGGACGAGCTGCGCGCGCTCAATCCGCAGCTTGTGATGTGCTCGGTGAGTGGTTTTGGGCAAACCGGTCCGCTTCGCGATCTGCCAGCTTTCGACATGGTCGTACAGGGACTGGCCGGCGTCATGAGCCTCACAGGACACCCCGGCGAGCGGCCCGCTCGCACCGGAGTACCGATCGGCGACCTCGCAGCCGGCATGTACGGCGCGATCGGCCTGCTCGCCGGGGTTGTCAACGCGCGCACCACCGGTGTCGGCTCCCATGTCGATGTTGCAATGCTCGATTCCCAGATAGCAATGCTGTCCTACCTCGCCAGCGGCTACCTCGCGTCCGGCGAGATACCCGGGCGGCAGGGATCGGCGCATCAGAGCGTTCCCACGTACCGCACCTTTACCTGCGCCGACGGTGTAGATGTTGTGGTAACAGCGAACACCGATGGCATGTGGGTCAGTCTGTGCCTCGCCCTCGACCTAGGTGACATGGCAGCCGACCCACGGTTCGACACCCACGCGCAGCGGCTCGCGAATCGATCGACGCTTGAGCCGTTACTGGAGAAAGCCTTCGCGGGTATTCCCTCGAAAACGATCGTCGAGCGTCTTCTGGGCCGCGTCCCCGTCGCTCCGATAAACGACGTTGCGCATGCATTGGAAGATCCGCAGGCCGTTCATCGCGGCATGGTCGTAGACCTCGTCAGTGATGACGGCACCGTGGCCCGAAGCGTGGGCAACCCAGTCAAGGTCGGGGGGATCACCGATCCGGTTGCTTACCCTCCGGGACTCGGCGAACATACCGAGGACATCTTGCATCGCATCGCCGGGCTGGGCGCTGAGCGCATCCGCGAGCTCGCACAGGCGGGAGCTTTCGGGAAGGTGACGACAGATGTCTGAAATCGACTTGAACGCTATTGAAGCCATCGATGTGCACGTGCACGTACTGGCAGGCAGAGACGGCATTCCTCCTGTGTCTCGATTGAACAAGGATCAGAACCGTCGTTGGGAGTCATCGACCCGGATGACGGTCGATGCACTTGCCGCGCAATACCGCATGTGGAACATGGCTGCGGTCGTGTTTTCGGTCGATACTGAGGCACTGACGGGCGAGACACCTCTGGACAATCTCGAGATCATCGAGGACGCGCAGCGCCACGCGGATGTCCTGATTCCTTTCGCCAGCATCGATCCAGCACGCGGCCAGGCGGCTGTACGGTCCGCACGCTCGGCGATCGCGGCTGGGGCGAAAGGGTTCAAGTTTCATCCGAGCCTTCAATGCTTCTACCCGAACGACCGCGCCGCGTACCCGTTGTACGATGCGATCGCCGAGGCAGGACTGCCGAGCGTATTCCATTCCGGTCAAACCGGAGCCGGACGCACTCTGCCAGGTGGGGGTGGTGTGCGATTGAAGTACTCGCAGCCGTTGCATCTGGACGATGTGGCGGCAGACTTTCCGGATATGCCGATCATCATCGCGCATCCGTCGTTTCCCTGGCAGCAGGAGGCGCTTGCAGTGGCGCATCACAAGGAAAAGGTCTTCATCGACCTTTCTGGTTGGTCGCCGAAGTATTTCCCCGAGCAGCTCGTTCACTATGCGAACTCGCTGCTGAAGGACAAGGTACTTTTCGGCTCCGACTTCCCAGTGCTCACCCCACACCGCTGGATCTCGGATTACGACCAACGCGGCTTCAAACCCGAACTACGGCAGCGACATCTCAAGGACAATGCGGCTCGGTTACTGGGTATCGGGTCACCGTAGTTCTGGCACGGATGAGGGGTTCTGCGGTGGCGAAGAACCCCTCATCCGTGCTAGGTAAGGTCAGATCGCTTGGTGCAGATCCAGGTGGTTGCTGTTGTTTTTGTAGGGTGCCGGAGCCACTGTGGCGCGGATACGCTTTTCGGGATCACCGGGGTTTCCCCACGCCACTGTTACTTCCGTACCAATCTCGGACTGCGCCAGATCGATTGGACACAGAGACATCATACGGCGGTACCAGTACGAATATCCGCGAGAAGTGCTGACACCCACCGTGCGGCCGTCGATCTCGACCCTGTCTGCCCACATGAAGCCCTTCTGGTCACGTGGCATATCCATGAAGGTGTAGTTGTCCTCTCCCGGACGCAGAAGCGACGCGTAGACGTCGGCTACGTCTTCTCCATTCCACACAAGCGTGCGCAGTACACGTCGCGGCGTGGACTTCTCGGTGTACACCGCTTTCTCTCCAAGGAATCCGGAGCCGAGAACGACCTTTCCCCAACCGAGTTCGACTGGGCTGCGGTAGTACTCACTGATCTCTTCACCACGGAAGCTTCCCGCCACATAGGATGGGAGTGTGTTCGGGGGCATCGATGAGAGAAAGAAATCGAGGTATTCCTCGGTCTCGGGCTCGAAGATTGCAGGGATGTAGTCGGTAGCGATGGTCGGGTACGAGGCCTCGAGGTGGTTGATCAGTGCGACCCGTCCTCCCAGCTTGCGAATGCCGAATTCCTGTCCAGCATCGACAACCGCGTCGTAGATGTCTTGGCGAATCGAGGATGGTCCCTGCAGTTCGAATCCGACCTCGCCCGCCATGCCTTGGCGGAGCGCGTGAATGGTGTGGCCCGCGATCGTAATCGGAGCCACGCGCATGTACTTCGTCGCCAGGTATCCCTGCGACGGGTCGAGTTTTTGCAGCACTTTGACAGCATTCGGCCCTGAGACCTGGTAGATGAACCAGTCATCTTGCTCGACCGTCACGCGCAGCCCGGCACGCTCGGACTGAAAGCGCATCCAGAAACCGCCGCGACCGTGCAGCATGAACTCCTCGTCACCGAAGCGGGTCAGAATGCCCTCGTGAATGACCCTCCCATGCTGATCGGTGTGGATGACGTGCTTGGACTGACCGATATCGAAACGGGTGAAGTCGTTGACGGAGTATTTCGCGAACAGCGCGAGCACATCGGGTCCGCGGAACCAGTGCTGCCACAGAAACGACCAGTCGCCGATGTAACACGTCTGCTTCCACGAAACATTCTCATCCAGCCACGAGGTGTACTCCTGTTGGCCGAATCGACTCCAGGCGTATACCTCTGGGCCCGTGCGCATTGTGTCGACGGTGAACTTCGACATTCGAGATCCTCTCTTTGGCGTCCGGTGCGCAAACTGCGTTCGACCGGCGGCGTGCACACTGTCGGCCCGCCTTGCATCGAAACCCTACACGCAACCTAGGTGCTAGGTGCTAGGGTCGATCGTCAAGGCTGCGGTTGCCGGACCGGGCAATCCTTCGACGACGAGAGGCTTCGATGTCAACCCCCACACGAGGACCACAATGATCCGGGTCATCGCGCACCGGCTGTTCATCGCGGTGCCAATCTTGTTCATCGTGGCCAGCTTGACGTTTCTGCTGATTCAGTTCATTCCCGGCGACCCGGCGATCACTTTGCTCGGCCCAGATGCATCGGCGGCAGACTACGCGCGAGTTCGTACTCAACTCGGTCTCGATCAACCGATATTCACCCAGTACACCGCTTGGCTCGCCGACGCCGTCAGAGGAGATTTCGGTGAATCGCTACAAGCTCGTCAACCCGTAGCGGGTCTGATCGCCGACCGTCTACCGATCACTGTTTCTCTGGCAGTGCTGTCGATCGCGGTTACCACTGTGGTCGGCGTCGGCCTCGGGACAGCCGCAGCCCTCGTGCGAGGTCGATGGGCCCGCACAATCCAGATAGTTACTGTTATCGGCGCGTCGATCCCGAGCTTTTGGCTCGCGATCGTCCTTGTCGGAGTGGTGAGTGTGGGGTGGGGTCTTCTCCCCGCCGCGGGATATGTTGCTCCCGAACGCTCGGTCTCAGGATGGGCTACATCGCTGGTACTTCCGGTCGCTGCAATTGCCATCGCCGGAATCGCTGCCGTCGCGCGGCAAACGCGCGGTGCCGTCATCGACGTGCTCGGACGCGATTATGTTCGCACGATCCTTGCCACCGGCGCTTCTCCGGGCACGGTGTTGTTCAAGCACGTGCTCCGAAACGCCGCCATCCCGGTCACGACAACGCTTGGCTTTCAGTTCGTTCTGGTACTGAGTGGGGCAATAGTCATCGAACGCGTCTTCGCTCTCCCCGGAATCGGACAACTCATGATCTCGGCCATCGGCTCGCGAGACGTCGCGGTGGCTCAAGGAATAGTCGTTGTCACCGCCGGCCTGGTGGTCCTCGTGAATCTGGCTGTGGATCTTCTCAATGCACTTCTCAACCCCAAGATGAGGATCAGCTGATGGCCAAGCGAATCGACATCCCACCTACCGACTCTGCCTGGGCACCACTGATTCAGCTCGTACGCACCCCCGTCGGCGTACTGAGCCTCGCATGGCTGACCGTCGTCATCGTGCTAGCTCTTCTCGCACCGATTCTGCCGCTGGCTGACCCCCTTCAACAAGACCTGAGCCGCACCCTCCAACTCCCCAGTACGGCAAATCTTCTCGGCACCGACGCCCTCGGCCGCGACGTACTCGCACGCATCGTATTTGGAGCCAGGCCGGCTCTGTCCGGGGCCGCGACGGCAACGCTTATCGCACTCGCGCTCGGTGGCACCATCGGGGTTCTTACGGGATGGGCCGGCGGCCGCTGGGCGGCAACGGGAAGCAGGCTGGCAGACCTGCTTTTCGCTTTGCCCGCAATTGTCATCCTGCTCGCCTTTGCGGCGATTCTCGGACGCGATGTCTCCGTGTCGATGATCGTCTACGGAATCCTCGCCTCCGCCTTCTTCGTTCGCCTCGCGCAGTCGGCAACCACCGCCGTCCGTCACGAGCTCTTCGTGGACGCGGCACGCGTGTCCGGCGTGCCGCGATCGCGAATCCTCATTTCCGAGATCCTGCCCAACGTCGCGGGACCACTCATCATCCAGACAAGTCTCACGTTCGGCGCGGCTCTGCTCATCATGGCGAGCCTGGGATTTCTCGGCCTCGGGGCACCGCCACCTGCCCCTGATTGGGGATCGATGATCGCCGACGCGACAAAGCAGATCTTCGTCAATCCCTGGTTCCTGTTACCTACAGGGGTTGTCCTTGCTCTGACAATTATCGCGGCCAATGTGCTCGGTGACATCGTCCGTGATGGAGACGAGCGAAGCCGTCCTGTAAACCACCTCTTCCGAGCGCGTGACACCGCTCCCCTGCCCTCCACAAGAGAAGGCTCTGATGCGCTACTGACCGTCGATGATCTTCATGTCAACTTCCCCGACACAGGTGACGTGGTACGCGGGGTGTCCTTCCACGTAGGCCGCGGAGAGGTAGTGGGTCTGGTCGGAGAATCCGGATCCGGAAAGACAATGACTGCCCTATCGATCATCGGTCTGCTTCCAGATCCAGGACACATCTCGGACGGTGGACTGTCGTTCGACGGCACCGAATTGGTGGGCATGAGCGAGAAACAGCGTCGAGCGATAACGGGGTCCGACATTGCGGTGATCTCACAAGAGCCGATGTCCGCACTCGATCCGAGTTATACGGTCCGCTCGCACCTGATTCCGGCGATTCGGCGCCACCGCAACGTATCCCGAAAAGACGCAGTCGACATTGCCCGTCAGCTTCTGGCAGACGTGGGCTTGCCCGACCCCGATGCGGTTCTCCGCCGGTACCCGTTCGAACTATCGGGTGGGATGGCCCAGCGGGTAGCTATTGCACTCGCACTCACCGGTTCTCCGCAGCTTCTCATCGCCGACGAACCCACCACTGCCCTCGACGTGACCGTACAGGCAGGCGTTCTCGACCTCCTGCGCTCACTGCAGATCGAACGGGGAATGTCGATCCTCTTCGTCACACACGACCTCGGTGTCGTGGCGGATATCTGCGAACGGGTCTACGTCATGAAGGGCGGAGAGATCGTCGAATCGGGCGTGGTCACCGAGATCTTTACACGCCCGCGGGCCGAATACACGCAAGCTCTCATCGCCGCAACACCGGATCTACAAAAAGACATCTCGATGCCCCCCACCACCATGCAGGAAGCAATCACATGAAAGAAGTCCTCAGCGTCGACGACATCGGGGTGACCTACCCTGCACGCGGATGGCGACGACCGCCCAACATCGCTGTCGAGGCAGTAAATCTCGAGGTCAGCCACGGCGAAACCCTGGCCTTGGTCGGCGAATCCGGATCGGGCAAATCGACAATCGGCCGAGCTGTACTCGGACTCACGCCACTGTCCAAAGGCCGAATAGTTCTCGACGGGGTAGACGTCTCGCATCGTCGAGACCGCCAAAAATCGGCGCGGAGCGTGCAGGCAATTTTTCAGGACCCCTACGGTTCCCTGAACCCACGCCGCCAAATCGGCCACACCTTGTTAGGCCCCCTCCATGCCGCCGGCGAACTCGACCACGCCGCCGCTGTCCACCGCGTTCTGGCCTTACTTGCACAGGTCGGTCTGCCCGCCGACACGATGACTCGTTATCCCGCGCAGTTCTCGGGGGGACAGCGACAACGAATTGCCATTGCACGCGCGCTCAGTGTCCGCCCGAAACTCATTGTCTGCGACGAGCCGACCAGTGCGCTGGACGTGTCTACCCAGGCCGTCGTGCTGCAGCTACTCTCACAGCTCCAGCGCGAGACCAACGTTGGATATCTGTTCATCACCCACGACCTGGCGGTGGTACGGCAGTTTGCAGACCGCGTGATCGTGCTGCGTCGCGGCCAGATCGTCGAGCAGGGACCACCGTCGCGGATATGTGATGATCCCCAGCATCCCTACACCCGGGCCCTCGTCGCCGCCGCGCCTGTACCCGACCCTGCCCGCCAGCGCATACGACGTGAAGCTCGTGCCGAGCTGATCAGCTCGGCAACACAGAAAGGAATCTGATGCTACAGCTCGCCGAGGTCACGTTTGTAACATCGTTCGATCCAGACACCCGGCCCGGCCACAGAGAATGGATCACCCAACAGGTGACAGATGGCCGAATACTATTCTCCGGTGTGCTTCCGGCCAGTGACGGCGGCTCACCCGTCGGACTGTTGCTTCTGGCAACAGGGTCGATCGACGCTGCGCGGACCCTCCTTGAGTCCGATCCGATGGTCGCATCGGGGCAAGTCGAGATGCGCATCGTCGATTTCGAACCCCACGTGTGCTCGGCAAACCTCAGGACACTGCTCGGCCAAGATGTGGCCAGCCTTCCCACGCGCTGTTGACCGTCTGATCTCGGGCCCGACGGAATTTGCGGGCCCGAGACCAGTCAGAAGACCACAGTGCTGTTGGCGTGGCGAATGACCCGATCCTCGCAGTGCCACGCCACCGCCCGGGACAGAACCTGCCGTTCGATATCAGCACCTCGACGCGTGAGCGTCGCGGTGGTATCTGCGTGCGTAGCCCGTGCGACATCCTGTTCGATGATCGGCCCCTCATCGAGATCCTGCGTTACGTAATGGGCAGTTGCCCCAACAAGCTTGACTCCACGCGCCTTTGCTTTCGCATATGGCCCGGCGCCGATGAACGCGGGCAAAAACGAATGATGGATGTTGATGACAGGAACGCCGACGCTCGCGAGAAATGATCCCGAGATGATCTGCATGTAGCGCGCCAGCACAATCAAGTCGACCTGGCCTTTGAGCAGTTCCAGGTGTCGATCCTCGACGCGTCGTTTGTCACCGTCGATCACCGGTACGTAGTGGAAGGGAATTCCGAAAGCATGTACATCGTCCGCAAGTACCGGATGGTTCGAGATCACCATCGGAACGTCCATCGGAATTTCGTCACGTCGCTGACGCCACAATAGATCGAGAAGGCAATGGTCGGTTGTGGATGCCAGAATTGCGACCCGTTTGCGGCGCGCGGCAGCCGAGAGCGACCAGGTCGCATCGTAGCGAGCCGCAACGACGCCGATCGCCTCCCGAACCTCGTCCTCCCGCTGTCCGAGACCCGGCAAGTCGAATTCGGTACGTTGGAAGAAGGTGCCCCCTCGCGGATCGGTCGTGTGCTGAGCCAATCCGACAATATTTGCCGAAAGTTCGCTCAGAGCACCAGAAATCGCTGCGACGATCCCCGGTCCGTCCGGGCTTGTGACGAGCAACCTCGCCCGATCGGCGACAGGAGACGCCGAAGCCCGGGTCCGCGTGTAGGCCTCAGTGGTGGTCATCCGGGTTCCTTAAAGTTGGGCGCGGTCACAGTTCGATGACGAGACGAGGAGTGTTGGAGCGGGAAACGCAAATCATCAGGTAGTCGTTTGCATCTCGCTCCTCGGTGGTGAGGATGGAATCGCGATGATCAGCGATTCCATCGACAATGCGGGTCTCACATGTTCCGCACGTGCCTTCGCGGCAGGAGTACGGGGCCGGCACTCCAGCTTTTTCGGCGACATCGAGGATGGATTCACCCGATGGCACGGTCAGCCGCAAACCGGAAACGGTGAGCTCGACCTCGAAGGGTGCACCTGCTTCATCCAGAGCATTTCGATCTCTAGGGGCAAACCGCTCGACGTGCAACGAGACCCGGGCACCGTCGGCGACCGCTGACTCCAAGCCCTCGAGGAGGCTCTCGGGCCCGCACGCGTAAACATAGGTGCCGGGTGCATCGTGACCGAGGAGTTCGGCTAGATCGCGGCGCTCCGTTTCATCGGAGGCCAATATTTCTACCCGGTCACCGGTTTCGTCGAGCGTGGCCAGCTCGTCCAGATAGGCCATCGTTTTGCGCGAACGGCCTAGATAGGTCAGCCGCCAACCTGCCCCCGCTGATTGCAAATGCGAAGCCATCGCCAGTATCGGCGTAATCCCGACCCCACCGGCGACAAGATGATACGCAGGTGCCGACTCGGCGAGACCGAAGTTGTTGCGTGGCCCATTGACCACGAGCTCGTCGCCCCTGTGCACTCGGTCGTGCAGCCATTCCGAGCCACCACGTCCGTCGGGCTCGCGTAGGACAGCAAACCGGTAGGTCCTTGGTTCGGTGGGGTTACCGCACAACGAATACTGCCTTTCGGAACCGTCGGGAATGTGCACGTCGATGTGCGCACCCGGATCCCAACTCGGCAACGATTCGCCTGATGCGCTCTCCACTACGAATTCCGCCACCGTTGCCGACACCATACGACGCGAAACTACTCGCACACGATACGACGAAGCCGTTGCTGTGCCCTCGGTCATCCGTGCGCCGCCAACCGTGCAGCCTCTGCCAGTATCGGCGATGCGTGCGCCTGGACCACGTATTCGGTGACCGTCGGATGCGTGACGATGTACAGGCGTTCGTCATGCAGCGCATCGACTACTACCGACGCCACTGCCTCCGGAGAAATCGCGTCGTCCCTGCGATCGCGGATAGCCGCCATTACTTCGTCACGAAGAGGATTGGCGACGGTACCCGGAATATCGCTGGGACGGTTGCGTTCAGCCTCATCCATTCGAGTTCGAACCGATCCGGGCACGAGCACCGACACTCGGACGTCGCTTCCCTCAGCGCGCAGCTCGGCGTCCAAGGTTTCACTGAGGGTAATGATGGCACCCTTCGACACTGCGTACGGGGCCATCGCTGGGGATGCACCCATCAGACCCGACAACGACGAGGTATTCACGATATGGCCACCGCCGCTTCGGCGCAGAATCGGTAGAAAGGTCGTGCAACCGTTCAATACGCCGCCGAAGTTGACTCCAAGCACCCAACGCCACGTTGCCGGTGAGATGTCCTCGATTCGGCCCCCGCTCTCCACCCCGGCGTTGTTGCACAGAACATGTACCGAGCCGAAGCGCTGCACAGCCGCGATGGCAAGCGCCTGCACCGATTCTGGGTCCGAAACGTCGCACCGCTCAGCCGATACCGCGTCACCGCCGTCGAGAAGTGCCACCGCCTGCTCCAGTGCGCCGATCTCGATATCGGCGATCACGACTTTCATGCCCTCGTCGAGAAATGCCCGCGCAAGGGCCAAGCCGATTCCGCTGGCACCTCCGGTCACGACTGCCACTTTGCCGCTTAGTTCTACCATTGTGTCCTGTTCCTTGTTCTGCGTGCGTGCTCGGGCTCAGCGACTTAGACGAGCGCGATATCCAGCCTTTCGACCTCGTTGCCGTGCGGGTATGAAGTGATTTTCAGGTCGTGTCGAAGGTGAGCGTTGGGATACCGGGTTACCAGAGCACGGACGGTTTCTTGCATCTCCAGACGGGCAAGATGCTGGCCAAGGCAGTTGAAATTTCCTCCACCGAACTGAAGCGCGCGGTATCCCTTACGGTCCAAACGAAATTCGTCCGGGGCTTCCAGGACTGCTGGGTCGCGCTGGGCTGAGGCGATGGATACGAAGACAATTTTGCCCGCGTCGAGCACGTGGCCTTCGACTTCGACGTCCTCTGCTGTCATCCGCAGCAAGGTGTTAAGACGAGGAGCTAAGCGGATTGCCTCTTCGACTGCCGCTGGAATCAGCGATGGATCAGCGACGAGCTGCTGCCAGACGTCACGTCGCTGCAACAGCGTTCCAATCGCAATACCCATTTGATGAACGGTGTTGTCAATACTTGCCAAGAGCAAGCCGACCGCATTGAGCAACATCTCACGCTCCGTCAGCTTGCCGTCGATTTCCTGCCGGATCATGTGAGATGTGAAGTCGTCGCCCAGGTTCTCTCGACGTTTCGATATGTGCTCTTCAACAAGTGCATACGTCTCGTACAGTGCGTCGATCGCCTCCTGTCGACGAGACGTATCGCGCGTCATGAGCGGACCCTGAGTGCTTTCCGATAGTCGCGCCGCCGTGGGCGCGAGACTGTACGGTGCCGAAACCAGATCGCAGTACATACGTGAAGGGATCCTCCACACGATCTCTTCCATGGCATCAACGCTTTGCCGGTCGCCAAGTTCGTCGAACACACCAGCAACAAGGCCGCGTACTCGATCGCCGAAGCGGGCAACCTGCGCTGGCCTCATCATCCCCGCGTACATGACCCGAAGTCGCGTACGCAACTGTCCGTCCGTCGCGGGCATCAGCACTTCCCAGTCGGAGCGGGAAGGTGATCCCTCGGTAATGCCGATATCGTCGAGACGGGCCTTGAACGTCGAAGCCTTGTCGAACTTGTCACTGTTGAGCGCCAAGTGAGCGGCTTCGTAACCCAGGATCTCGTAGCCGCGGTCACTGATCGCGAGTGGGCTGCTGCGCCCCAGAGCTTTCACATCGTCGATCGAGGTCGTATAGCCCTCGATCCGAGGCAACGGTGTGCTCGTATGTGTCATGTGAAGACTCCTTGTTCTAGGTGGGCGGTTCGATTCGAGCTTGCGAGCACCGGAATCGCGGATGTCAATGTGCCCAATTTCTGCACGACTACTCGAACGGGAGGATCTCGCCTTGAAGCAAAGTCTGCGAACTACTGTCCGTCCTGGGTTGTCTCGCATTTGTAATTTAAACGTACGCGATGTCGACCAGGCTAGCACCTAGGTGCTAGCATGTCTATCACTCATTCATAGGTCTGTCGTCGGCAGCTCGAACTACGTCGCGGACCGAGCGCATGATGCAGCTGTGCTGGCGACGGAATGGACACCGCCGAGACAGATTGCAGCGGCGAGTCATCGATCAGTTCGATGTCGTCGCCTCTTACACGGCTGGTTGCATGACCTACGTGCCGAGACCGACGAGACCGGCGGGGTGTGCGTCGCCGATGCTGCTTCGAGGGCATGTGCACCAATGGCTCCGGGATACGTACCACCCGTCACTCCTGACCTGCTCAAGCTGGCCGAGAACGCCGGCGACGAGGTCCCCCTCTAGGTTGCGGCCGCAGGACCGAAGGCGGTCTGGGGTGACGCCGCGGTGTGGGTGCCCGAGGCGCTCTGGTGGGCCTACGGCGACCTCGACCGCCTGGCCGATCACTATCGGGCCATGGCCGCCCATCTGACCTCGATCGAACCGCTGCTCTCCGACGCCGGAACCTGGGACGACAGCCCCCAACTCGGAGACTGGCTCGACCCGACAGCTCCCCCGGAGGACCCGATGGCCGCCGCCGCAGACCCCAGTGCGCTCGCGAGGCCCACGAATTCGACCGTCCGGTCCAACACGTTGTGTGTCGTCACTACGTCGCCGTTGAGCACCGTCACCAGGTCCGCGGCCCCAATTCCCCGAAAGTCACTCTCGCGCAGGCCACTTTGTGCGCATTCGTTTCGGTCGTCACGATCCGTGGCACGAATCGCAGCGGTGAGATGAAGCGCAGAGATGGCGAATGATGGACCGAATCGACGACGGCAGAATGACATTCGCGAGGGGGCCTGATGCCATGACGACGCTGCGAGCGAACACCGGTTCGCGGTCGTCGATCGTGATCTCCCACAGCGATGAATCCTCGTGCCAGGTCAGATCCGCAACGTTGTGCCCGAAGCGGAAGTAGCCCGTCAACTCGAACCTGTCGATCATCGAGTCGACGTACCCGAGGATCTCTTCACTGCCGGAGTAGGTGTGCGACCAGTCCGGATTCGGCGCGAAACTGTAGGAGTAGAGCCGCGATGGGATGTCGCACGCTGCACCGGGATACGTGTTGTCGCGCCACGTTCCGCCGGGCCTGGTGCCTCGTTCGAGAATGACGAAGTCGCGAATACTTCGCTGGGTCAACCGGACAGCGGCACCGATACCAGCGAACCCGCCGCCGATCACCGCGACGGAGACCACGTCACGCCCGCTCATGCGACGGGCTCGTAGGTCAGTTCCTTCGACCAGGTGGGCTGAGCCCGGAGCAGGCGTTTGGGGTACTTGGCTGTCATGACGACCATTGCGTCTGCAAGGCGGTGGTACCGATGGGCGCGATCGATGACGACCGATCCGTGCCAGCTGATGAAGCGGTACATGGGTAGGCGTTTGGGGAAGGGTGTGCGCTCACCGACCTTCTTGAATCGCTTCATGGCGGTGTAGAGACGTTCCTCGTCCACGCCCATCTCGACGATGTTGTCGCGCATCTTGTTCAGCAGCGGAATGTAGCGCAGAGTGCCGATGATCAACGACGGATACGCCCACGCGCCGAGCCTACTCACCGGGGTGAAAGCCCGAGGCTAGTCGGGATCGAACCGACTCTGTGCGGATTTCGAGCCCTAGAAGTGGATTAACGTGAACGTCTTTGAACTCGATAATTGTTTATTTGCAACGCCTTCCGTGCATCGCCGTCCGGTCCAGTCCATGCACGATCGTATCGACCTGTGACACTCTCGTGACACCGAGCTTCGCCTGGTCCGGTTTGACCGGACGGGCGTGAACCGTGCACGCAGCGACGGATCTTCACGGACCGAGTGCGCCGTCGTGCGCGCTGACGATCTGCGGATTCAATGGCACCAGAAAGTTTCGGTATGAAAACCAGATCGAACTAGACCAGCCGAGTTGGCCATGGAACTGATTGCCCGCGGGCATCACCCAAGGGTGCGGAGACGAACGCGCTCCCTCAAATCGCCAACGGTGCGTTTTCCAATAAGCCCGCCTTGTATGCCAACACCACGGCAGAAAGTCTTTTTTTCGCGCCGAGTTTGTGCAGAATGTGCTCCATGTGGGTATTGACCGTGCTCCTGGACAGATGCAGGGCCGCGCCGATTTCGGCGTTCGTCTGACCTTCGGTGAGGCAACGCAGAATGTCTACCTCCCGCGGTGTCAGATGCATTCTCGAACGCAACTCGAGGGCACACACTGTGGAAACTGCAACTTGCGCGATCTCTGCGACGAAGCTTTTGAGCCACGGCAAGAAAGTCTGTTCAACGATGCTGATGTGCAGTACTGCAACAGTCCGACCGCTGTTGTTCGTAAGCGCTACGGATGCACCTTCGTGAAAGCCTGCCGGAACCAGTACCCGTTCGGCGGAGAATGTACTCCGATATGCCGGTATGTCGGCCCACGTGAGCAGCTGGCCGGGATGCTCGTAGACGATTTGCATGCCCGGGTCCTCGCACGCGAACTGTCCGAGCAGGTAGTCCATCGTCGACTGTTGGTAGCCGGCGGACGCAACCATCCGATGGTCGCGTCCGACGTCTACCAATACCACTGCCACAGCGCATGATTCGACTTCGTTCGCAACGTACCGAATCAGACCGTCGAGCCTCCCGGCGGGATCCGCACTGGTCAGCGCCGAGAGCGTGTCGGCACCGTGGAACGTCATCAACTAAGGATATACGCCGTGTTCCCCTGGGGGTCAGCTTTGTGTTACAGGTGCGGTAACAACTACAGCGTGGGGTGTCGGTCGGCCCACGGTCGTACCTTCTCGAAGTTGGCGGCTGCCCGCAGCACAGCTGCATCGGCGTGCAGTCGGCCCGAGATCTGTAGACCCACCGGACGCCCATCCGACGTGAAGCCGGCGGGAACGGTGATCGCCGGAGTTGTGATCATGTTGAACGGGTATGTCAGTAGCCATCCGAGAAGTTGCGAGCGGAGCGAGGCACCGTCGAGGAATGTAGGAGCGAATTGCTCGAGTGTGAATGTTGCCTCGCTCAGTGTCGGTGACACGAGCAAGTCGTAATCTTGCATGAACGCCGAGAACGTGTCCCACATTGCGCCGCGGAAAAGGTCGGCACGACCGACGTCGACGCCCG
Organism: Rhodococcus sp. 14-2483-1-2; assembly: GCF_002259405.1. Lineage (GTDB taxonomy): Bacteria > Actinomycetota > Actinomycetes > Mycobacteriales > Mycobacteriaceae > Rhodococcoides. The sequence goes on from NZ_NPFW01000023.1 coordinate 135,516, forward strand.
TCAATCGCTCACCCTCGCGCATCAACTCGATCAAGTTGTCGTCGACTTGCCCCTGCCATTCGTCCCAGTCGATGAGATCGTGCTCGGCAGCGAAGCCTGGAACCCAAATGCCGTTCCACATCGCTTCCTCCGGATTACCCCAGGCCGGAGTGGCTTCCTCTACGTGGGCACCGAGTTCCTCGAAAGCCTGGACTGCAGTACGACAGATCGAGAGCACTTCTGGATCGACCGTGGCGAATCCGAGATCGGGTGACCAGGCGATACGCCAGCCCTCGATTCCCTTGCGGGTTTCGGCGAGGTAGTTGGTGGTCGAGTCAGGCAGAGAGAGCGGATCGGACTCGTCCGGTCCTGCTACGACATCGAGCATGAGTGCGTTGTCGGCCACGGTACGAGTGATCGGGCCGTGATAAGCCCAGTGATAGTAGCGGCCGGCGAGAATCGTCTGGGGGATTCGGCCGGTCGACGGCTTCAGGCCGACAACGCCGCACAATGCTGCAGGAATGCGCACCGATCCGGCTCCATCGCTGCCCTCGGCGAGCGGACCGAGTCCCGCTGCGACGGCTGCCGCCGCGCCACCGCTCGACCCGCCCGCGCTGAAACCGTGCTTCCACGGGTTGTGCGTGGGGCCGTACAGGTGGTTGTCCGTTCCGCCGTAGTACCCGCTTTCCGGAGTGTTGGTCTTACCCAGGAAGAGGCCGCCGGCGTCACGCATCCGCTGGACAATCGCAGCGTCGTGGTCGGAAATGTTGTCCTTCAGCGGGATCATGCCGAATGTCAGGGCACGTCCCTTGACTGCTGTGAGGTCCTTGATCGTGAACGGGACGCCGTGCAACGGGCCGACTTCGCGAGATCGGGTCGAGGCGTCGACGAGAGCTCGCGCATCGGACATCACTTGGTCTGCGTCGAAATCCACGATTGCGTTCACGGCCGGATTCACATCTTCGACCCTCTTGACGAAGTATTCGGCAACCTCGACAGGCGACAGCTCACCCGAGCGTGTCTGTTCTGCCATCTTTTCAGCTGTGAGCCAGGACAATTCGTGATCTGCCATCAGTTCTCCTAGTGCGTCGACACGGGCTTCGTGTCGAAAACACTACGAGGCAATCGAACTCAGGGATATCGGTGAACTTACCGATATGACGGGCTGTTCGGCGGTCCCGGAACCCTGTCAGACCAGCAGCGGGGCCAACTGCCTGGCTGCCTCGATCATCGTCGGAACGCACCGGCGAAGCGCGGGCTCGTGCACCGCACTGCCTGATAGTGCGAGGCCGGCAAACAACGAACCTGTGGCGCTCCGTAACGGTACTGCGACACAGGCTGTATCGGAGGTGATCTCACCCGTTTGATGTGAGGAGCCGTCCGCGCGGACTGCACTGAGCGATGCTACCAACTCACTGCGGGACACGATCGTCTCCCGTGTGAGGGCGGTCAGGCCGGTTGCCGGCACCAAGGACATCGGGTCGTCCTTCTCAGCGAGGAGCAGCTTGCCGAGAGCACTTGCGTGCAGGTGCCGATTGAGGAACGACTCGTCGTGCTGCAGTGGATACTCCGGATCTTCGTTCGCAATACGAATCGTCGAATTCGTGTAATAGGCCAGGTGGACGCCGAACCGGACGGTGAGTCTGAATTCCGCAAGAAGCTCTCTGGCTGCCGTGCACACCGTCGGAGCGACGGCCGCATCGATCAGCACTCCGATCTTGTGGCCGAGTGCAAATCCGGAAAGGTCCGGCAGACGCACGACGTAGCCCTCCCCGGCGAGTATGTTGAGCAGTCGATAGGTTGTAGCCGAGGGTAAGTCGAGCTGTGCAGCAACAGTTTTGGCTGTGATACCGGCACCGCCTCTGGCCACTACCTCGAGCACCCGCAATGCGCTCTGCACCGCCTTCGGTTGACGACCGGAGAACGAACTGTCGCCACTCATTTCCGTACCTCCCAGGGGCGGTACCGAGAGACGATGTCTTCGGCGATGGTCTCGTCGTACACCCCGACTCGGTCGAGCACGCCACGCTCGACACGGGACCGCAGAAAGACGACGCAGAAGCCGACAGCCATCAGAGCCAGGTACACAACGGAGCCGCCGCCCGCGGAGTAACTCGGCGACGCAGTCGCCCACACCACCACCACTCCCATCGACGCCGCAACCCCTACCGAAACGAGGATCGGTACGAGCGTCAATTCGCCGATTCTGCGCAGGAAGCACGGTGCCGCCACACACACCAATATGTAGGCAACGACATAGCCATGTGCAGAGACCGTCAACAATCCCAGCATGACATCCCTCGTCGACGCCGCGAACAGTTGATACACCACCGGCACCGCGACAATGACCGGCATGACCACGATCAGAGCGACATGGGGGGTATGAAAACGAGGGTGCGTGCGTCCTAAACGCGCGGGTGCAACGCCTTCGCGTCCCATCGCGAACAGTATTCGCGACAAGGCTGTCGTCGATCCCAGAACGCAAGCAAACCACGAGGCCGTGATCCCGAGTTCCATGACCACAGACAGGAACCCTGCCGCGCTTCCGGACGAATCCGGCAGTGTCAGGACGATTGCCAACATCTCGTTCTGCTGTACAGGTGCCGAGAGTTGGGCACCTGCCGCCCCCACATACAGAACCCCGAGCGCAACGGGCGTCCACTTGATCGCACGCGGCACCGCAGTGAGGGGATTGCGAGCTTCCCGGGCCACCGTTCCCGCACTCTCGAAACCCACGAACGATGTGATTGCAAGCAATACGACGAAACCGATACGTGATACCCCGCCGTCGCCTGGCTGCGACTCTGCAGTGGCCGGCGGCACACCGAGTGTCTGGACGAAGACCACGGCGAGAACCACCGTCGCAACCACAATTGCGAACACTTCTACAGCGAGTGTGATCCGGGTCGAGAACCGAACGCCTCGGACCATCAGAATCAACGCTAGTGATCCGACCACAACCGCCAGGACCGCCACCGTCGCAGCGCCTTTCGGTAGGCCGATCCGTGCCAGAAGCACAGTCGCGTAGCTCGCTGCTCCGATAACGCTTGCCATGGCTGCTGCGGCATAGCCGATAGCAGACGACACTCCCGCTCCGAAGCCTGGTACAGCTCCGAGTCCCTTCGCGACATAGCTGTACAGCCCGCTCACCGCGACCATGCGTTGGGCGAACTGTCCGACGCAGTACCCCACCATGGTCATGAGCAGGGCAGCCGCGACGAAGACCGCAATCGTTGCTCCGCCCGCGTCAGGAATGACCAGCGCCGGGAGGGTCACCATCACCGCTGACGGTGCGACCGCCGACACCGATTGCGCTAGCACCTGGGCAAACGTCAGGCGAGCGCGACCGAGACCGGCGACCGGCGAACTGGTCCGCACAGGCGGTGGTTCGGTCACTCTGCACCTCATTCCGGATCGGATTCGACGGTACTTTCGATGCTGCACGATAGCCCTCCAGCCGTCGCCGAACGTGCAAACTGGGTGAACGCTGAGTTCACCCGAATGGGAATACGTCATTGTTCGAGCGAGCGGTCCGGGCAGGCTATCGCCCAGAATTATCGGCTGACGTGCCCATTGTGTGCACATCGAAATGAGAATGCGCACGAAAGTCGAATGAGAATCTGCTCCGCGGCAAATACTCACTACGAATTTTCCGTGACCCGCGCCACAGCCTGTCCTACTCTCGAATCCGGGACGCCTCTCGAGCCACGCCAGTACACCTCAAGGGCGCACGGCCCCAGCATCATTCGCAATCGATGGCAAGGACATTCATGACTGCAGTAATCAGCTCGCCAACCGAGCTCCGCTCGGACGTGCAGAACTTCATCGCAACGCCCAAGCAGATGTTCATCGACGGACAATGGGTCGACGCCGCGTCGGGCCAGACGTTCGAGACGATCAATCCTGCTACCGGACAGGTCATTACGACGGTTCCACATGGCCGAACCGAGGATGTCGATCGCGCCGTCTTAGCAGCTCGCCGCGCGTTCGACTCCGGTGAGTGGCGGCGGGTCACACCCGCGCAGCGTCAGCGGTTGCTGTGGAAGATCGGCCAGGGCATCCTGGATCGGGCCGAGCAGTTCGCTCAGCTCGAATCGATCGACAACGGTAAGTCCGTCGCGGTCGCTCAGGCAGTCGATGTCACGTGGGCGGCCGAAATCTTCTTCTATTACGCCGGGTGGGCGACGAAGATCGAGGGGCGCACAATTCCGGTGTCCGTCCCCTGGGCACCGGGCGGCCGGTTCCATGCTTACACCCTTCGCGAGCCGATCGGGGTGTGCGCGCAGATCGTTCCCTGGAACTTCCCATTGGTCATGGCCGCCTTCAAGGTTGCGCCCGGTTTGACATGCGGAAACACACTCGTACTCAAGCCTGCAGAACAGACGCCGCTGAGCGCGCTTCTTCTGGCCGAGGTCATCGCGGAAGTCGGTCTACCCGACGGCGTATTCAATGTCGTCACCGGTTTCGGCGACGCCGGAGCCGCGCTGTCCCACCACCAAGACGTGGACAAGGTCGCCTTCACGGGCTCGACAGAGGTCGGCAAGAAGATTGTTCAGGCCGCATCGGGAAACCTGAAGAAGGTCTCGTTGGAGTTGGGGGGAAAGAGCCCTCAGGTCATCTTCGCCGACGCGGATCTGGAAGCAGCCATTCCCGGAGTGGCCAGCGGATTCTTGTTCAACCACGGGCAGGCCTGCACCGCTGGAACGCGCCTGCTGATCGAGGACCGAATCTTCGACGAGTTCACCGAGGGCATTGCCGATTTCGCCCGATCGCAGAAGATCGGTCCAGGGATGGACCCGACCAACGACATCGGCCCACTCATCTCGGAGGAACAACTCGGGAAGGTCACCGGTTACATCGACGCAGGTCTTGCCGACGGCGCTCGAGCGCTCACCGGCGGAAAAAGGTACGGCGATCAAGGCTTCTACGTCGAGCCCACATTATTGGTGGACGTGACAAGCGATTTCAGCGTGTACCAGGAAGAGATCTTCGGACCGGTTGCCGTCGCAGTTCCGTTCTCGCCCAGCGAGGGTGTGCGGGCCGCAGCGAACGACACTCCGTACGGGTTGGCGGCGAGTGTGTGGACACGCGATGTGTCCAAGGCACACGATGTAGCCGCAGAGATCAAAGCCGGAACGGTGTGGATCAACTGCCACAACGCCTTCGACACCGCGCTGCCCTTCGGCGGGTACAAGCAGTCCGGCTGGGGCCGTGAACTCGGCGAGGGCGCGATCGGCGAATACACCCAGGGCAAGTCGGTGAATATCGCGCTCTGAGACGGTGCGCGTGGGTGACGTTACGGACGCCTCTCTACGAATGAGAATTCGTCACCCACCGCTCCCGTTCGCTGTCGAGTAACTGTGACGCGTCGGCAACTGCTGCGACCAATCTGCCGTCCACTCTTGCTGTATACGCCCACCTCTCCTCGAAAGTTGCGAGAACACCATGACAACAACATCTTCCGCCGCAGGGCGCACCACCCCGGACGGTGGCAAGCCGACGTTGAGCGGCACACTCGGACCAGGTGCCATCGTCTTCATGGTCGTGGCCGCCGCCGCCCCGTTGACCGTCATCGCCGGCACCGTGCCGTTGGGCATTGCGGTCGGAAACGGTGCAGCGTACCCGGCGTCGTACGTCGTGTGCACGGTCATCCTTCTGCTGTTCGCCGTCGGTTTCACGACGATGGCGAAGCACGTGTCGGGCGCAGGAGCGTTCTACACCTACATCACCCAGGGGCTCGGTCGTCACACCGGTTTGGGCTCTGCATTCCTCGCACTTCTCTCCTACACGGCAGTGCAGGGCGCGGTGTACGGCTACATGGGTGCGGCGATCAACGACTTCGTCACCACGCACGGCGGACCCGAGATCCCCTGGTACGCCTACGCCATTACCGTCATGGCAATTGTGGCCACCCTCGGCTACCGCCATATCGACCTGTCGGGCAAAATTCTCGGCGTTCTGTTGATCTGCGAGGTCGGCGTCGTGCTGGTCATCGACGCTGCCGTCATAGCTCGTGGTGGCGGCGACACCGGACTGTCGACAGCCGCCCTGAGCCCGAGCCAATTCTTCTCCGGCGCACCGGGAATTGCCTTGATATTCGCCATCGCCGGCTACATCGGATTCGAGGCGACGGCCGTCTTCCGCGACGAAGCCCGTGACCCCGCTCGCACGATCCCGAGGGCCACCTACATGGCGCTGATCATCATCGGTGTGTTCTACGCCGTCTCGAGTTGGGCGATGGTCAGCGCCTGGGGCGACGATGGGGCCGTCGCGATTGCCGGCGAAAACCCCGAGGGAATGATCACCGAAACTGCCACTCTCTACATCGGCGCAGTGGGAGGTGACCTCGTTCAGATCTTTCTCATCTCCAGCCTGTTCGCCGCGCTGCTCGCATTCCACAACGTGCTCAGTCGCTACATCTTCTCTCTGGCGAACAGCTCCGCTTTACCCGCTCGATGCGGACGTGCCCACGTCAAGCACTCCTCCCCCTACATCGCATCCGTCGTGCAGACCGTGTCCGCTCTCGTCCTCGTAATTGCCTCCGCGCTCGCCGGGCTCGACCCCGTCACCGAAGTGTTCGCCTGGTTCGCAGGCGTGTCCTCGGTAGGGATCGTAGCTCTGATGACAATCACCTCCGTCGCAGTTCTCGTCTATTTCCGCCGCACCCACGTCGACACACGCCCATGGAACACCCTCGTCGCCCCCTTACTGGGTCTCGTCGGACTCGCCGCTCTTCTGTTCATGACCGTTGTCAACCTGCCGCTGCTGGTCGGCGGCTCCACCACACTCGCTGCCCTCATAGGCGTGCTTCTCGTCGGAGTGTTCCTCGGCGGCATCGCCGTCGCGGTTCTTCGTCCGCACGCTGCATCTACCCATAACACCGAAGAGAAGGAAGCCTCACGATGACATTGCTCGATTCCGGGACCGTTCGACGAACTGTCACGCATCCCCTGAGCGCTCTGACCGCCGACGAAATCACCACTGCACGAGCTATTTTGGTAGAGGCGGGATTGGTGAATCCGAGTACTCAGTTCGTGTATCTTGCTCTCGATGACCCAGAAAAGTCCGTGGTTCATGCGTTCGAGGCCGGGTCCGACATCGAAAGGCGTGTCCGGGCGTTGCTTCTCGATCGCGCCACCGGAATCGGAACCGACAACATCGTCTCGGTCACCACCGGTGAGATCGTCACGACCACCAGACTCGATGCCGCGAAAGACGGGCACGTACCCATTCTCGATGCCGAGTTCGAGGACATAGAGTCGTTCATGCTCGACAGCGCCGAGTGGCTCGCTGCGATGAACACGCGATCGCTCGATCCGTCGAAGGTCCGCGCTGTCCCCCTCTCGGCCGGCGTGTTCGGTCACGAGGACGAAGTCGGCCATCGCATCGTCCGGGTATTGGCCTTCTATCAAGGAGACGAGGCCGACCTGCCCTGGGCGCACCCCATCGACGGCGTCGTGGCCTACGTCGACCTGACCGAACGCAAGGTGGTCAAGGTAGTCGACGATGTTGTACTACCGGTTCCGGCCGAACGCGGTGAGTGGAACGCAGAGCCGCACGCTTCCCCCACCCGCACCGACCTCAAGCCGATCGAAATCACCCAACCCGAGGGCGCGAGCTTCTCCGTCGTCGGTAACGAAATCACCTGGGCAGACTGGAAGTTCAAGTTCGGTTTCGACGTGCGGGAAGGGTTGACGCTGCATCAGCTCTCGTTCAACGATGGCGGCACCGAGCGCCCCGTGATCTACCGTGCCTCCATCGCCGAGATGGTCGTTCCCTACGCCGATCCCTCTCCGGTGCGATACTGGCAGAACTACTTCGATCAGGGTGAATACCTGTTCGGCCGCTACACCAACGCACTGGAATTGGGGTGTGACTGCCTCGGCGAGATCCAGTACTTCGATGTCACCGTTGCCGACGAATCCGGGCATCCCAAGGTCATGAAGAACGCCATCTGTTTGCACGAGGAAGACTACGGAATCCTCTGGAAGCACACCGACCTTTTCAACGGCATGGCCGAGACGAGACGCTCACGCAGACTTGTCATCTCGTTCTTTCTGACCATCGGCAACTACGACTACGGCTTCTACTGGTACCTCTACCTCGACGGCACCATCGAACTCGAAGCCAAGGCCACCGGAATCGTCTTCACCTCCGCCTATCGCGGTGAGGACGGGTTCTCGACCGAGATGGCGCCCGGACTCGGCGCACCGTTCCACCAGCATCTGTTCTCGGCGAGACTGGACATGGAGGTCGACGGGCAGTCAAACACCGTCACCGAGGTCGATGCCGTGCCGATTGCCATGGGCCCGAACAATCCATGGGGCAACGCATTCCGCGCGCAGAAGACGAAGATCACCAGCGAGAGCAACGGGCAGCGCATGGCCGACAATTCGAAGGCCCGCGTCTGGCACATCACCAACCCGGAGAAACAGAACAGACTCGGCCAGGACGTCGGATACGCACTGCATCCGGAAGGCCAACCGGTCATGCTCGCCGATGCATCCAGCTCCATCGCATCTCGCGCCGCGTTCGCAACCAAACACCTGTGGGTGACCCAGTACGACAAGAAGGAACGCTATCCCGCAGGCGATTTCGTCAATCAGCATCCAGGAAACAGCGGCTTGCCCGCCTACGTGGCGGGCGACCGAGACGTAGAAGGCAAAGACGTGGTGCTCTGGCACACCTTCGGTCTTACGCACTTTCCGCGTCCGGAAGACTGGCCGGTCATGCCGGTCGACTACGCCGGCTTCAAGCTCAAGCCGGTCGGCTTCTTCGACCGGAATCCAACCCTGAACGCGCCGGCCTCGGCGTCGAAGCACTGCTGCTCCGACGACTGACATGACCATCACGATGCCCACCCGCTTCGCCCTCTGGATGGGGCGGGCGGGTGCGTTCCTCGCACTACTGTCAGCGACCGTTCACGTGGCAGGGATGATCGGGCATAGCACCCTGCACGTGGTGGTCACTCTGATCATGGCAGCGGGATGCGTCTACTGCGCATCACACCTGTGGTCGCGGCCCAGCCCACGTGACTGGGCTGCGGTCGCTGCGATGAGCGTCGCCATGATTGCTCTACATCAGAATGTGGGTGTTGCTGGCTCACACGCGGGACACCAAGGACCGATTGTGCCGATGGAGATGTCGATGTCCGTGAATGCACCTGCTAGTACGGCAGCGCTGGCGCTGGCAGTAGCGGAGGCCGTGTTGGCCACGACGGTGCTGTTCGTGACGACCAGATCGAGGCAGATCGTGTAGCGCAGTTCAAGCAGTGAGTGCGGCAACAAGAGCACCGTGAAGGACTGGTCCGCCAACTCGTATCTCAAGAATTCCTTGATCGTCGGGAAGCCGGCGTTCTCATCCATATCGCCAGTTCGGCGTATACCGACGCTGGAAAATCCCTCCGGAACTGTAGAACTGGGCCGCGCCGAATGACTGGATCATGTATCTTGCCTGATACGACTCGGTAAGAACCTTCCGCGCCGGGGGACGAGCGTGGTGAATCGCGCGCCTTCCAGTCGGTTGAACGCCTCAACTGTAGGGTGCGCGACAGTTGCCCCGTATAGGTCATGGAAGTGACCGGACACCTCGTCGATCGTCAAACCCCTTGCCGCCAACGACATACGATCTCGTCGATACCCGTCAGGCGTCGTTGCCGCTTCTTGACTATCTACGGCGCGAACGAGGACTCGGTATCGCGTGGAACGTCGATCTCTACCCGCCCGATCTCGGTGAGCGACCGTCTTCGAGCGGGTGCTGTTGCGGGAGTTGCCGCGGCCGGCGACGTCGTGTTTGCCGTAGCCGAGGTGCCCAGCCATCTCCGCTTCCAACGCGGTCTCGAGGACATTCTTGGCAAGTTGCTTCAACAGCCCATTTGGGCCCATCGACTTGATTCCTTACTCCTCGGCCTGACCCGGGCGATGCTGTCAGCTGCTGCTGAGTTTCCATCCTCCTGCGTTCGTTCGGCTGTTCCAGAAGTCTTGGTAGCGGCCTCCTTGCGCGAGAAGAGAATGGTGTGTTCCTTGTTCAACGATTGTCCCGTTGGATCCGAGGACGATGATCTGGTCCGCTGCGACCACGGTGGTTAGCTTGTGCGCGATGACGATGACTGTGCTGGTCTGAGCGAGGTGCCCGATGGATTGTTGGACGAACTGTTCGTTCTGGGGGTCCAGGGCGGCGGTCGCCTCGTCGAGAAGCACGATCGGGGCCTTCTTGATCAACGCCCGTGCAATGGAGATCCGTTGCCGCTCCCCGCCGGACAATGCGGTGCCACCTTCGCCGACGCGGGTGTCCCAGCCTGCCGGAAGCCGAGCGACGATCTCGTCCACGCCGGCCAAACGCGCCACCTCGGCCACCTCGTCGTCGGTCGCATGTTCACGCCCGACCAAAATGTTGGCCCTCAACGTGTCATCGAACAGGTACACGTCCTGGAAGACCACGGCGATCTGGCTCATGAGCTGCTCGGTGGTGTGGTCCCGGACGTCGACGCCACCGACTTTCACCGAGCCGTTGTCGATGTCCCAGAATCGTGCGATGAGCCTGGTGACGGTGGTCTTACCGGAGCCCGATGGCCCGACGATGGCCGTCATCGAACGCGCAGGGACGCCGAAGGTCAACCCGTTCACTACCGGTGTGTCTGTATACCCGAAGTGGACGTCGTCGAAGTCGACCCTGCCCGGTTCTAGAATGTCCGCCGGCTGTTCGGAGTCGAGAAGGGGGGCCTTGTCGAGAACGGCGGTCATACGCCCGATCTCGTTGCGGGCCATGCGAAGTGCGCCGGCAAACTCGCCTACCTCGTTGATCGGCTGTATGAACCGAGCGATCAATCCGAGCAACGCGATCAGCGTCACCGCGTCGAGACTCCCCCCGACAGCGAGATATGCACCGAACGAGATCAGCATCGAGAAACACAGCTGGATGGCGAATCCGGACACAACCATTCCGAAGATGCTGTATGCCATACCTTTACGGCCGGCCATCCGCTGGCTCTCGATGGCGTCGTCGAGCGGGGCGTACGTGCCGCTCGTGCGTCCGAACGCGCGAAGGACCGGCTGGCATCGAGCGTACTCGAGGACTCGGTTGGTGGCGACGATCGCTGCATCGTGCGCGAGCTCGTCTCCTTTCGAGATCATGACTGCCGCACACCGGGACGCCGCCGCTATAACCGGGACCGCAAGTAGCAGCGCAATCGCAAGCCGCCAGTCGAAGATCAGTACGGCCGCTACTATCGCTGCGGGCGAAGCGATTCCGGTGATGACAGGGGTGAGCAGATGCGCCGCGGCACCGCCGACCGACAGGGTTCCCTTGCTTGCCATCTGCGATGTCGTCGCAACAGTCTCGGGCCCGAACCAACCGAGAGGAAGCGTCACGAGATGGTCGCCGATGCGCAGATGCATCGTCCGCAACGCGGTCAACGCGACGCCGAATCCTTTCATGGCCTGCACGTAATGAGCTACGGCGCAAGCCAGTACAACCACTGCCATGGCGGCGATCCATCGAAGTGCCGAGGGGTAATCGCTCTCGAACAGCGCGCGCGTGATGGGAACGAGGAAGGACACAGCGGCACCTTGAAGAACGCCGTATGCGATGGCCCAGAACAGGAATGCACGAACAGGTTTGCGGTGCTGGGGGCCGAGGATGCGAATGAGGTCACGGATCATCGTGCTGCTGCCTCTCGGACGTCGGTAGCGTCGGACCGGCGGTGAGCGGCCCACATTCGCGAATAGTGACCGGTCGCGGCGACCAGTTCGTCGTGCGTTCCCTGCTCGACGATCTCGCCTCGGTCGAGGACGAGAATTCGATCGGCGTCCATGATCGACTCGAGGCGATGAGCGATCACAAGGATCGTGCGACCTCGCGCCAGCGTCGACAGGGCTCGCTGAATCTCTGCCTCGGATTCCGGGTCCGCGAAGGCGGTGGCTTCGTCGAGTACCAGGATCGGCGTGTCAGCAAGGATCGCCCGCGCGATCGACACCCGTTGAGCCTCTCCGCCCGAGAGCACTGCGTCGTCGCCGATCACCGAGTCGTAGCCGCGGGGCAGGGCAAGGATTCGTTCGTCGATCTGTGCCGCTCGCGCAGCCTCGCGCACGGTGTCGAGATCGGCCTCGGAACGGCCCAGCCGGATGTTGTCGAGAACCGATTCGTTGAGCAGCTGTACGTCCTGCAGCACGAACCCGACGTGGCGGTACAGCTCTGTTGTTGCAATATTGCGGACGTCCGCTCCCCCGATCGTCACCGACCCGTCCGTGACATCGTGAAATCGCAGTACCAGCGTCGCGAGGGTCGATTTCCCCGATCCGGACGCGCCGACCAGCGCTGTAACCGATCCGGTCGGCATCGCGAAGCTGACGTCTCGCAGGACCTCCGTCGTACCGTCATAGGAGAACCTGACGTTGTCGAAGCCGACTTCACTGCTGTCAGGGCTCACAGGTTCGACGGGTTCTGGGAGCGCCGGCGTCTCGAACAGTTCGACCAGTCGGCCGGCTGCTGCGCTTGCCTCACGTCTGGCCTGCATGCCGAAGCTGACAGCCATGATCGAAACGGGCAGCGCCATCGCGATGAGAGCGGCCGCGATGACGTCGAGCGGGGTGACCCAGCCCGCGGACACGAACCACACTCCGCCGAGCAGATTGACCAGAAGCACGACCGGTGCGCTCAGCGAGATGGAGGACAGGGCATCGGTTCGCAGCATCGGACCGACCCAGCCGCCGTAAGCATCGCCAAAAGCAATTGCTGCCGAACGGTATCGAGAGTGCGCCTTGCCTGTCCGGCCGAATGCCTTGACGACCGAAATGCCGGCGACGAACTCAACGATCGTCGAACTGATGGCTTCGATACCTTTGTTCATCTCGGCCATCTTCACGTCCATATCCCTGGTCATGACGGCATACGCTGCAATGTAGACAGGCAGGGTGGCCACGGCGACCAAAGCGAGGCGCCAATCGAGGAATACGATGTAGCCGACACCGAAGACGGGAGTTGCGACGGCACCCACAGTTTCGACGGCCTGGTGTGCAACCAGATAATGCAGGTCTGCGATGTCGTTCTGTGTCTTCTTACGAACCGACCCTGATGTGTTCTTGCCGAACCAGCCCAGTGGCAGGGTCCCGAGAGTGGCGACGATTTTCCGTCGCAGGATCGCCTGCATCGTCACATCGGCGTAGTGGGTGACCAGTAGAGCTCCGCTGCCGAAGGCCGCCCGCGCACCGAGGCCGGCGACGACGATCCACACCACCGGCAGCACGTCGCCGAATGTGTCGGCATCACCGCTCAACAGCATCCTGCCGAGTTCGACGACGGCGACATACGGGACGATCGTCGCTGCCGATGCGATGACCTGCATCGCCATGGCGATACGTATACGGCTCTGGACCGGCGCGAGGGTGTCGCCCAGTGCGGTGCTTTTCTCCACGAAGGCTCCTGCGTTATAAGATTGGATCAGTGATCTAATTTCAGCTGAAAGGTACAACACACGTGAGTGACGGTAAAGAGCTACGTTTGCGCCGGCGGCGGTCTTACCGGACCGGAATGACGCGGGAAGTTCTCATCGACGCTGCGGTATCACTCACGGAGGAACGTGGCCTGAGCGACTGGACGACACGAGAGCTTGCTGCGTCGTTGGACACGTCGTTGTCCGTCGTCGCCCATCACGTCGGCGACCGCTCAGAGCTGTCGGCCGCAGTGGTCGATCGAGTATCCCAACGCATAGCTGTTCCGCCCCAAATCGATTCGTGGCAGGAGTGGTTGAGGGAGTTACTGATCGAGATCCGCAGCGTCTTCGTGCAGTACCCCGGTGTCGCGCAATGGGCGCTGGTGCACGGACCTGTCACCCCAGCCATCGCGCCCATACTGGAACGAGCGGTGTCGGTTTTGCTCGATGCAGGTTTCGGCGACAACGCCGCCCGCGCGTACACCGTGGTGTTCACCACCTGCATGTCCCACATCGCGATAGGAGATTCACGATCTGCCGTAGGCAGGGACCACCGCTCGATTCGTCAGCAGATGCCTGCCGATCGCGGACCTGGACTCGACGCGGTAGCCGACTTGATCGACTCCATGTCCGAACCTGGCGGCATTACGCGCCACTACATCTACGCGCTCGACTGCCTTCTCGGGGGAATCGACGCCACCCGATCTCGATGAGCACCACCGCATGTGGACGACGCACCCGAGTCGTCCGATAGATCGAATCCTATGCGCCGAAGGAGAACTCACATGAAGCACACGATCAGACTCTCCACCATTGCCCTGACCCTGGCATTCGCCGCTGGGTGCGCAGCTTCACCCGCCGACGAAGTGCCGAACGAGACTCGAACCCGGACTGTCACACACGAATTGGGCGTCACCGAAGTACCGGTCGACCCAGAACGCATCGTGGCCACCGACGAGTACGCGGCAATGTCGCTGCTGGCAGTCGGGATCGTTCCCGACGTGGTGTTCACCGGATTCGGTTCCGCAATCGGCGGGACGGTCCTTCGCAACGCAGGCGCGCAGGTCATCGACGTGCCACCGGTCGGGGCACCTCCCACCGAGGAGATTCTGGCTGAGCAACCCGATCTCGTCGTCGGTAGCGATTACGGCGATCCTACTGTGTATGAGGCCATTTCGGACACCGTCGCGATGGTACCGATGCCCTACGCGAGTCCGTGGAAGGAATCGTTGGAATTCACCGCCACCATGTTCGACCGACACGATGAAGCCGCCCGTCTCCGAACAATGCTCGACACCGAGATCGATTCACTACGAAGCACAGTGACCACCGACCCAACCTCATTGTCGGTGTTGATGTACTCCTCGGACATACTTGCTGTTGCCACGGGGATCTCGCCGTCCTCATCCATGGCCGCGCGTGTCGGGATAACCGCGCCGACGCTGCAGACTGCCGCGTCGGCGGCACCGTGGACGGCACTGTCGCCGGAGTTGTTACCAGAGCAGGCAGCGGACGTAGTCGTCGTGTTCGACGAGGGGGTGTATTCCGCCGACCGAGTCCGGGGCGTAACCGAATCCGCTGGCATCACCGGCAACGCCGTGAACGTCAACGGCGAGATGTGGTTCGCCAACCACCCCTTCGCCACCTACTGGCTGGTTCGTGACCTCCGTGCCCTCATTGCCGGTGATACGTCGGACATAGGCACCGAGGACACCGCCGCCGATCGATACACGGATTTTCAGGCCGAACTCCGGTAGACGATTCAACTCGAGATGGGTGGAGTTCATGCCCTCGACGGGGCGCGGCCTCTATTACTCCGGTCAATGCATCGTAATGGTTAGGCCGCATCACCTAGAAGGGTAATGTGCTGCGACCACAGAAAACCGCGTGTAGAAGCGCACCCACCCGGTACGTCAACGCCAGTTTGCCGTACTTGAGTGGCAAGTCCTCGCCACTGTTCGACACCATTGAGAGAGCGTCTACTACATTGCGGCCTTGATTTCTGCACATCGAACTTCGGAGGCCGACCACCACTTCTGTCCCGATTACCCCGATGGCCGTGCTGATCTCGTGGTTCCGAAATCACCGCCTCGAGCCGCCGCGACCGCAGCAGCACGCCGGGAATACTCCTTGACGCCGAGCGCCGCATCCGGGCGAGGACGCGCTAGTACCCACCCCTCCCGCTCGATCTGCAAGTGTGAGAACGAAATCGGGAACATCGGATTGTCACCCGCTTGTCCGGCACCGATGAGAACTCGAGCCCACCTTCACACCTTCACGCTCAGTTCCATGCTGTCGTCGCGCTTGGATGGGAAGTTGAAGGTCACGTAACCGTGTGCCGGGTTCCGCACGTACTCGAGGTACGGGCCAGCGTCGGAATGACTGGCGTTGTCAGCGGCGATCAACGTCCCGACCGGCAGTCTCGCTTCCAGTACCTTCAATACTGGTTCGTATAATTCTTTCCACCCGTCGAGTAACACGAATTCGACCGTTCCGTCCAACGCGTCCAACGTCTTGACTGCGTCGCCATTGAGGACCGTCACCAGATCCGAGACCCCTACTTCCTCGAAAGTCGCACTCGCCGCGGCGACCTTGTGCGCGTTCATTTCGGTCGTCACGACCCGCCCGAATCCGTTGTCACGAACAGCAGCGGCGAGATGGAGCGTCGAGATGCCGAATGATGTGCCGAATTCGACGACGGTGGCCGGCCGGGTCGCCCTGATCAGTGAGTACAACAATCTTCCAGCTTCGCGGTCGATCGGCATATACGCGTCGGCCGCACCGTCGGCGCGTTGCTGAGCTGTCAGTCGCTCGGCCGAGTCGCGTTTGCGTCTGTGGCCGGGACCGCTGCGCTGCGCTTCCGCTGCGGCATACAGATCTTGCAACGTTGATGCGATGGGCCCGGAATCGAGTGAAGTAGGCATGCGGCCAGGGTAATCCACGAGTCTGACGGATCGGTGTCCGTCGCCTGTGAACATGCTGGGAACCGCTGCGCGGTGTAAGAGGACCGGGCCGGCTTTGCGGCGGCGATGGTTTGAATCCTACCGTTTCCCACGCAGCATCTGGCGTCCACCGTAATCGTGGTATTCGACTACCGTTGCGAGTCAACCTCAACCAACGCCGTTGGACCGAGTTGTGGGAAACAACGGAGCTCTTCGATCTCAACCATGGTCGGGCCGACCGCTCGCCCACACACACCACGCTGATGCAGCAGTCGCTGGCGCAGAGAACGCCGAATGAACGCTCTCAGGACTAGCTCGATCTACGATGCGCAGAGCTAGGATTGTTCGATGCACGAGGTCACAGCCAGCGAGCACCGATCGTTGCTGACTGCGGAGCTTGCGCAGCGGGTTGTCGATCAGGTGCGCCCCGTGGTGACCTACAACGTTAACATCATGGACGACCGTGGGTTCATCATCGCGTCGGTCGACCCATCGCGTCTTGGACGTTTACACCACGGCGCAGTTCACGCTCTCGAACGCCGAGACACAGTCCACATCGATGCTCGCAGTGCCGAACCAGACACCCGTGCCGGAGTCAACGTCCCGCTCTTCATCGACGACATCCCGGTTGGGGTCGTCGGGGTAACCGGCACGCCATCCACCGTCGAACCTGTTGCGCGCGTGCTTGTTCTGACAGTCTCGCTACTAATTCGACAGGAACAGCACCTCGACGATTCACGATGGCGGGAATCGGCCCTCAGAGACTTGCTGAATGCGCTGATAGTCGAGTCGACGGTCTCGGAGGGCCGGATGATGTCGAAGCTCCGCGACGTCGGCAAACCCCTGCGGCCACCGTGGACGGTGCTCGTCGCGCGCAGCGGTTCGAGCAGGCCCACGCAGGTATCGAGGCACCGCAACAGCGTGGTGGGAATCGAAAACGCCGTCGCGGTCGAGCGAGACGGGACGCTGTGGTTTCTTGTCGGATCGTCGAGCACGAGCACGCGCGCAGTGGTAATCGATCGATTGGCGGCGGCCGGTGCCTCAGTAGTAGCCGGGCGTGCGGGAGCGACGATGGCAGAACTGATCGTCGACGTGCAGAAACTGGATGTGTTGGTCCGCAACTACGTATCCGACAGCCGGGTACACGAGCTGTCGGAGTTCGACGTCGAAGTCCTGATCGGACGGCAACCCGATTTCATCACCATCGATTCGGTCCGCCGAATCGTTGAGCCTCTCACGAACACACTGCGTGAGACAGCCGGTGTGTTGATCGCCAACAATCTGTCGGTCGTCGCCTCTGCATCGCTTCTTCACACTCACCGGAACACCGTCGTGCAACGGCTCGGAAGGATCAAGGAACTGACGGGTTTGGACCTTCGGCTCTTCGAGGATGCAGTCGCGATGAAACTGGCACTCGCGTCGGCGAGGCAGCTCACCACCGGTGACGTCGACGACTGACTGGGCGCAACGCACAGAATAGCCCGCACATCGCGCCCTTTTTATGTATCGAATGGACATATATTACCGCCTTCGATGTGACCTAGCCTACATTCATGGATCAGAGCAGAAGCAGGATCGTGGTCGCACCGGACTCCTTCAAAGGAACCAGGTCGGCTACCGAGATAGCAGCCGCCATGGCTGCGGGCGTTCGCGATGCGCTCGGCTCGGCGGTGACAGTCATCGAATGCCCGCTGGCCGACGGCGGTGAAGGCACTCTGGACGCGCTTGCCGCGTCACTGGATGCCGAGGTCATCGAAGTTCGTACGCTCGACGCGATCGGACGGCCGCGCCGGGCACGAGTGGCAAAGTCCTCCGACGGAAAGATCGGGATCATCGAAGCCGCCGAAGCCAACGGCCTCCCACACGTATGCGACGTCGACCTGCAACCGATGCGCGCCGACAGTTACGGCGTCGGGTTGCTCGCACGATATCTTCTCGACGACGGCGTCTCGGAAATCCTTTTGTGCATCGGAGGAAGCGCGAGCAACGACGGCGGCACCGGGTTCCTGTCCGCCCTCGGCGCGCGGTTCCTGGACGCGGAGAACAACGAGGTTGCCCTCGGCGCGGCCGGGCTGGCCGACATCGATTCGGTGGACTTATCGGCGCTCCACCCTCGCGTCGCGGAGGTCACCATCGTCGTCGCACTCGACGTCGACAACCCGCTCCTCGGCCCCGAGGGCGCTGCTGCGGTGTTCGGCCCACAGAAGGGCGCAGGCGCAGAAGAGGTCGCAGCGATCGATGCCGGGATCGAGCACCTCGCTGCAATTCTGCACGCCGAGACCGGCACCGATGTGACGGCGATCCCCGGTGCCGGGGCGGCGGGTGGCCTACCCGCCTGCCTCGTCCCCCTTCTCGGCGCAGTACTGATGCCGGGTTCCGACATGGTCATGCGTGCAATAGGATTCGCCGACCTGTGTTCGGACGCCGTCCTCGTCCTGACAGGGGAAGGTTCCTTCGATTCGCAATCGTTACGAGGAAAAGTGGTCGCAGGCGTGCGGCGGGCAACCCCCGCAGACTGCCCGGTGGTCGTCATAGCCGGACGAGTCGCGCTCAGTCCGCAGCAGACCCGCGAGGCTGGAATTTCCGCAGCTCTGTCCATTGCGCCAGGACCCGCTCGATTCGATGAACTCTCCATCAGCACAACCGAACTCGTCCGCAACACCGCAGCTCATGTCGCGAGCATGTACGCCGCGTTCGCCGGGGTGCCCACCACCTCTGCTACGCAGATCGCCTCCTGAATTCACAGACCTCGAAAAGAGAACCGATGTTTCAACAAATCAGCGCACCCATCGTGGGATCACTGGCGCTGTCCGCGCTCTGCGCCGCCATCCCACTGGCCCTGCTGTTCGTTCTTCTCGGAGCATTCCGGGTCAAAGCCCACAAGTCCGCCCTCGCTGGCCTCGCCAGCGCCTTGGTACTGGCCGTTACCGTCTGGAAAATGCCGGTGGGACAGGCGTTGAGCTCCGCGGCAGCCGGCGTCGTCTACGGGTTGATACCGATCCTGTGGATTCTCGTCACAGCCTTGTGGATCTACCGAATCACTGTAGCGACACCGTGGTTCGGCATACTGGGAACCACCATTCGGTCGGTATCGAGCGATCTGCGAATCCTCGCCATCCTGATTGCCTTCTGCTTCGGCGCGCTACTCGAATCACTCGCAGGTTTCGGTGCGCCGGTTGCCATCACCGCAGCAATGATGATGGCCGCAGGAATGAAGCCGATGAAGGCAGCGGTGGTGTGCCTGCTGGCGAACACGGCACCGGTTGCATTCGGTTCCATGGGCACGCCGGTCATCGCACTCAACGGAGTCACGGGAATCCCGCTGCAGGAGCTTTCCAGCATGGCCGGACGCCAGACCCCACTCATCGCGCTCATCGTGCCCCTCCTACTCGTCTTGCTGGTGGACGGACGCCGCGGACTCTCACAGACATGGCCCGTCGCACTCATGGCGGGATTCGTCTTCGGTCTCATGCAATTTCTCACCTCGAACTACATCGCAGTAGAGCTCACCGACGTGACCGCGTCGGTCGCGACAGTCGCTGCTGTACTGGTGATGCTCCGCTTCTGGAAACCCCGCGAGATCATCTCGGGTGACACGTCCGCCGACCCCGCCGACCCCGCAGACACGACGCCCGCGCACGAAGACGATGTGACATCGAGAGCGGAGGCGGGTCCCACCGTCGTCACCCAGCCCACACGAGATATTGCCGCCGGGACACGCCCGCCGCTGCCACAGGTGTCGATGTCGATAGCTCCGTATCTGGTGGTGATGGCTGTCTTCTCGCTTGCTCAGATCCCGTCGATCAAGACCTGGCTCGGTGAAATCGGCAGCATCACCTTCCAATGGCCGGGACTGAACGTCACGGATGCCGACGGCACACCGGTCGCGGCGCAGAAGTTCAAACTCGACCACCTCAAGGCAACAGGAACACTGCTTCTGCTGTCCGGAATGATCACAATGGCGATCTATCGAATGAAACCGCTTGCGGGGCTGCGAATCTTCGCCGGCACCGTCGTCCAGTTGAAATGGACAATCGTCACCGTGACCTCGGTGTTGGCCCTGTCCTTCGTGATGAACTTGTCCGGGCTCACCACGACACTCGGCCTCGCGTTGGCTTCGACAGGAGTGCTCTTCGCAGTATTGTCCCCTGTCATCGGATGGATCGGCGTTGCGCTGACCGGATCCGACACGTCGTCGAACTCACTGTTCGGACACCTGCAGGTCACAGCAGCCGAACAGACCGGCCTGTCGCCGACCTTGATGGCGGCCTCCAACTCCTCCGCAGGCGTCATGGGCAAGATGCTCTCGCTTCAGAACCTCGCCGTTGCATCTGCAGCGGTAGGAATTGACGGAGCCGAGAGCAACCTGTTCCGAAAGCTACTTCCATGGAGCCTCGGGTTGCTCGCACTCATCACCGTCCTCATCGTCCTCCAAGCGACACCGGTTCTGGGCTGGATGGTCCCCTAGATCCTCGTCAGGGCCGTGCGTCGAAGGACGCACGGCCCTCCCCCTCCACACACCGACGTCTCATGGAGAGCAGTCGGGACCCAAATTCCTTACAATTACCCATAGGGCCTCATCTGGACATCGAAGATCAGGCCGATGTGCGGTCCGATCTCGGTGTCTTGTCGATCGCCGCCTCCAGGTACTCACCGAGCTGCTCGCGCAAATTTGCGTCCAGGGTGCGCTCGAGGGTCGCGTGCACGGACTCGACGCTCAGGGCGCGCATGATCTCGAGCATGTGGATCGTTTTCCCCACGTCCTGCCCCTGCGGGATCCATCCCTCGCCGTGCCGGTCGACAATATGACTCTTGACAGCGGCAATCATCGTCTTTGCAATGGTGTTCACCGCTGAATGGACATGCTCGTGGATGTCGAGGAGTGCGGCGATATCGAAGCCGTATTCGGATAGGGAGGCGAATCCCCTCAGCAGTTTCGGATCGGTGAAAGTGCATTCGTCGCCTTCGACCCGCGCAAGCCCGAATTCCACCAGACGCTGCAGCTGGGCCGAACTTCCGATCGTCGATTCGGCCTCGGTGAACGAAATAGTGACCGTATCGTCCGGGGCCGACCACGGCTCGGTGAGGGCACGTTGCAAACCCAGCACGTCGGTGAGGTCCTTGCCGCTCTCCCATCCATCGATGAAATCTGCGATGTGGGCTGTGGTGAAGCCGCGCTGAAGAAGTACGCCGATCAGGCGCAGGCGGGTCAGATGAGAATCGTCGTAGATCACGACCCGCCCCCGCTTCTGCGGGGGCGGGAGCAGTCCTCGGTCGCGGTAGACCCTCACGTTGCGTGCGGTCGTCTTTGCAGCGTGGGCGAGTTCGTCGATCCGATACTCCGCCATCGGTCCACTCCCTTCGCCTGCCGTTGCCCCAACCCTAATGCTTCGATCAAACCGAATCGGTCACCAGACTGATATGGGATCCTGTTGGCACGTTGGCAGCGGTCACCGAATAGTCCGGCAGTTCGACCGTATCGAGCTGTTTGATGTACTGCGTCGCGAAGCCGGGATACATGGTGGCGTTGAACCCGTCCTCGGTGAGATACCAGCTTGAACAGCCGGAGTTCCATGTCGTCTTGGTCAGCCGCTTCTGTAGCTCGACGTTGTAGTCCGCCTGCACTTGTGCTCGAACATCGAGCACGAAGTTCTGATTGACCGCCGTGGCGATGGCGTCGACGATGTAGTCGATTTGCGCCTCCATGTAGACCAGTGCCGAGCTGTGGCCGGGGCCGGAGTTCGGACCGAACGTGAAGTACATGTTCGGATACCCCGAGACCGCCACCGACTTGTAGGCATACGCGCCCTTGCTCCATTCCTCTGCCAGAACGCGTCCGTCACGGCCGGTGATGGGAATAGGGGTGCCCGCCTTGGAGACGTCGAATCCGGTCGCGAACACGATTGCGTCGAATTGGTGCTCGATTCCCTCGACCGTACGGATCCCCTTCTGCGAGATGCGTGCGATGGGCCACGTGACCAGAGTGCAGTTGTCTTTCTGCAACGCTGGGTAGTACGCACTGGTCATGAGCAGTCTCTTGCATCCGGCTCTGAACTCGGGTGTGAGCTGACGACGCAACCACGGGTCCTTGACTTGTGCGCGTAGGTGCAATTTGGATACGCCTTCGACCACGCGGGTCAGCGGCGATTTCCACACCACGCCGAGTGCGACTGACTCGTGCCCCCAGAACCAGGCTTTGCGGGCCAGTGACTGTGTGAACGGTAGACGCCGGTACATCTCACGAGTTGCGTTGCGTGTGCTGAAATTGGTTCGCGGAAGCACCCACCCTGGTGTGCGCTGGAAGACCTTCACCGAGTCCGCTACTTTCACCAACTCGGGCACGATCTGCACTCCGCTCGCGCCGGTCCCGACGACCGCCACCTTTTTCCCGGCGAAGTCGTAGTCGTGGTTCCAGCGGGCGCTGTGAATCTTTTCGCCCTCGAACGACTCGATACCGGGGATTTTCGGCAGACTGACATTCGCGAGGGGGCCTGATGCCATGACGACGCTGCGAGCGAACACCGGTTCGCGGTCGTCGATCGTGATCTCCCACAGCGATGAATCCTCGTGCCAGGTCAGATCCGCAACGTTGTGCCCGAAGCGGAAGTAGCCCGTCAACTCGAACCTGTCGATCATCGAGTCGACGTACCCGAGGATCTCTTCACTGCCGGAGTAGGTGTGCGACCAGTCCGGATTCGGCGCGAAACTGTAGGAGTAGAGCCGCGATGGGATGTCGCACGCTGCACCGGGATACGTGTTGTCGCGCCACGTTCCGCCGGGCCTGGTGCCTCGTTCGAGAATGACGAAGTCGCGAATACTTCGCTGGGTCAACCGGACAGCGGCACCGATACCAGCGAACCCGCCGCCGATCACCGCGACGGAGACCACGTCACGCCCGCTCATGCGACGGGCTCGTAGGTCAGTTCCTTCGACCAGGTGGGCTGAGCCCGGAGCAGGCGTTTGGGGTACTTGGCTGTCATGACGACCATTGCGTCTGCAAGGCGGTGGTACGGATGGGCGCGATCGATGACGACCGATCCGTGCCAGCTGATGAAGCGGTACATGGGTAGGCGTTTGGGGAAGGGTGTGCGCTCACCGACCTTCTTGAATCGCTTCATGGCGGTGTAGAGACGTTCCTCGTCCACGCCCATCTCGACGATGTTGTCGCGCATCTTGTTCAGCAGCGGAATGTAGCGCAGAGTGCCGATGATCAACGACGGGCGCGCCCACGCGCCGACGGTTTCGACGATGATTTTACGCATTTTGGCGTGGCCGAGAAGTTCGATGACCTCGAAATCGACTGCAAGATGCCGCGATTCGTCGGCGTTGATGTGTTTGAAGACCTCCTGACAGACCGGGTCGTGGATCTCGTCCATGATGAACTTGACCAATGCACCGTCGAGGGCGACCTCGAGCATCGGAATGACAGTACCCAGCACCGCGAGGGGGGTCTGGTCGGCGTACTTGTCCAGCCAGTCGATGATGAGCTTGACGTTGACGTTCGGCTGTGGAATTTCGTCGTTCTCGAGCATCCCCCATCGCCGCATCAGAGCAAGTTCGGCGTTCGCGTGCTTCTGCTCCTCCGCGTGGAAATGACGGTAGATGTCACGGAGCGTCTCGGTGGGTGCCTTACGTGCCATCGCGGCGAATCCGCGGGCACCGACGTTCTCGATCCACATCAGGTCGGACATGAACGGCTTGAGCTTGGCGTGCAGCTCGGGACTGATCGAATCGGCACCCGGTGCATCCCAGGCAATGTCGGCGAGAGCCCACTGCCGGTCCTTGATCTTGGTCAACATCGCCTCGAAGTCGAAATTTTCGGTCATTGTCACTTTCCTGTCGTCGTAGAAGAGTCGGTGAGGGGCCGATCCGATGATTCGCTCGGAATGAGCCGGTTGAGCAGTCCTGCGCCGCGGGTGTAGAGGGTCGGGGTCAGTCGCTTGGCAAGCCACACAGCTTTGGCGTCGAGTTGCGGGACGACATAGAGGCGACCTTTGTCGAAGGCATCGAGTGTTCCGGCGGCGACACGGTCGGGTGAGAACCCGGTCCAACGCATGAGTTTTTCTGCAAGCTCGGACGATTGAGCGGTGATGCGGCCATCGATTGCGACGTTGGTCTTGACGAATGTCGGGCAGAGCACGCTCACACGGACGCCTGTTCCCGACAGTTCTGCTGCCAAGGTTTCCGACAGTGACATGACACCGGCCTTGCCGACGTTGTACGGGCCCATGGTCGGTGCGGCCGCGAAACCGGCGGCCGACGCGACGTTGATGATCCCGCCGCGACCCGCAGCGCGCAGTTGCGGAACGAACGTCTCGCATCCATGGATGACGCCCCACAGGTTGATGCCCAGGGCCCAGTTCCAGTCGTCCAAACCGACGCTCCCGATGGGCTGGCCGCCGATACCGACGCCTGCGTTGTTGATCACCAGGGTGGGTGCACCGCCGAATTCGAGCTCTGCGAACAGTGCAAGATCCTCCACCTCGGATCGGACTGCGACATCACATCGCACCGCGTAACCGCGACCGTCGAGGAGACGGACGGTTTCCTCGGCGCGCTCGAGCGAGATGTCTGCGCACACGACGCGGCCTCCGCGCCGAGCAAGTTCCAGTGCGAAGGCGCGGCCGATACCGCTACCGGCGCCGGTGACCACGGCATCTGCGCCGAGGGACGGCGATGGGGTCGACTTCAGTCCGAACATGGGGTCTCGATTCGTGTAGGAGGAAGTGCTGCATCGGCGGGAAGACGATCGAGCTCCGTGCGGATGAACCGCGCTGCGTGCCCCAGCGCTGGGCCCGCTTCTGGGGATATTCGAGGGAGCGCTTGGAAGACGTGCATCTGGTCGGGCCAGATTTCGAGCGCGCAGGTACCGGCGTTGGCTTCGACGATCCCGCGTAGATACTCGGCGTCTGCGACCAGCATCTCGGCACCGCCTGCCTGCACCAGGAACGGTGGCAGCGATGTCCCTGACTCGACCGCTAGTCTCAGCCGCGGGATATCGGGCTTCTGGCCGCTGGTGTAGAGCATGGTGAGCGCCCGCGCACCCGCCGCGGAAATCATCGGATCGCGTCGCAGGCGTTCTCGGTCTTCGGCAAGATCGAAGGTCAGGTCGATCAGTGGGGAGAACAGCACTACCGCGGCGGGCTGCGGAGCGCGGCGTCGGGCATTGTCGATGATCAGGTCGAGCGCAAGGTGCCCGCCAGCGGAATCCCCAGCGACGGCGATCCTGCCGGGCTCATAACCCTGTTCGAGCAGCCACCGGTAGGCACGCTCGACATCGTTTGCGGCTGCCGGGAACGGGTGCTCCGGTGCCAGCCGGTAGTCCACGACGAACACTGGCACACCCGATTCGCGAGAAAGCCGTGACGCCAGACCACGGTGAGTGCGGGCCGAGCAAATTGCGTATGCACTGCCGTGTAAATACAGCACTGCCGCCGAATCGGTACGTGGCATGTTTTCGTCAACGCCGTTCACCCCCGCGGCGTCGACCCACTCGCCGACGACTCCGTTATCGTCGACTGCAGTGACAGTCGTACCGCGCGCGACACTGCCGAACAAGCGCATCGCGACCTCGACCAGGACACGCGCTATGTGCACGCCGCCCCGGTCGTAAGGTAGCCGAGACGCAATCGGCCGCAGTGTGCGAGCTGTCGTCCAGGCAGCGCAGCGCGCTCGTCGAGATCCTCGCACCTGTGGGCCGGCCACTGCCCGGGTCGCTGTCATAACGACAGCATCATCGACAATAGCGCCATTTGTCAATGGTCTATTCTCTGATGACATAGTTCGATCGGGCTCTGGATTTCCAGCCCGAGTACCGAGAGGGAGCAATCATGACGATCGAGTCGATTGCGGCAGCTGAGACCGACCCGCGCAGGCTTCGCCTGCGGGTGGAGAACGTCATCGAAGAGACGTCCGACGCCCTCACTCTCGTGTTTGCCGACCCAGGCACCGACGGCACCACGGCATTCCGCTACCGCCCCGGGCAATTCGTGACACTCGAGATCCCCCACGCACAGCACACGTCCGTCGCGCGTTGCTACTCACTGTCGAGTAGCCCGGACTGCGACGAGCGCCCGGCAATCTCGGTCAAACGAACCACGGGCGGCTACGCCTCGAACTGGTTGTGCGACAACGCCGTTGTCGGCCTCACCTTGTCCGCACTTCATCCTGCCGGCACCTTCGTGCCGCCCAGGTGGGACAAGCCGCTCATACTTTTCGCAGCCGGCAGCGGCATCACACCGATCATGTCCATTCTCAAGACCGCATTGGCAATTCACAACCAACGTGTCGAGTTGATCTACGCGAACCGGTCTCCGCAATCGGTCATGTTCGCCGATACCCTCAACGACTTGACTCAGCGCTACCCGACGCGCCTCGATGTACGCCACTGGTTCGAGTCCGAGCGCGGCCTTCCGACCCACACGGGCCTACGGGAGATCATCCCCTCGCACGCCGATTCCGACGCTTACCTGTGTGGTCCAGCCTCATTCATGGACATCGCTTGCGCAGCACTCGACTCCGCGGGGCTCCCCCCCGATGCCATCCATCGTGAAGCCTTCGCGTCCATCGAGACCAACCCATTCCTCTACACGGCACCCCGTGCTTCGACCGCAATGCACGGTGGCACCCCTGTGACTGCGGAGGTCGAAGGCGAGGACTATTCGTTCTTCTGCCCACCCGACACAGTGCTTCTCGACGCAATGCTCGCGCAGGGTATCGACGCACCGTTCGTGTGTCGGGAAGGAACCTGCGGGGCATGCGCATTCACGCTCACAGCGGGCGAGGTCGAGATGCGTGTCAACGAGACTCTGGACGACTACGAGATAAAGAAGGGCATGCGCCTCGCATGCCAATCCGTGCCGGTCTCGGACAGCGTCGCCATCGTCATCGACTAGGGCGCACGCGCGTTCCTACTGTGCGTGATCGATCCGAATAACTGTGGGGACCAATTACCGATACCGGAGGTAATAGCTGTGAAAATCGCCGTGTTGACACTGGGAACACGCGGTGACGTCCAACCGTTCGTCCAGATTGCCGACAGCCTGATCGGACAGGGCCACGAGGTAACGTTCGCCAGCCCACCTGGAATGTCGTCTCTGACGAAGGCGCTTCCCGTATCGACGGTCGAGTTCGGCCCCGACGTCAGTGCGTTCCTGAACTCCCCGAGGGGACAACGCATCATCCTTTCGGGCCGAACGTCGACACTGCTCCGAGAACTGTTCTTGTTGAACAACAAACACAGCGAAGAAATCGACGACGTCTTTCGTGAACTCTCCGCCGGTGCCGATCTCCTGATCGGTGGGTCATTGGCCGAGGAGAAAGCGGCTGCAGCCGCGTTGGCCCACTCCATACCGATGACCAGTGTGCACTTCTCCCCCTTCGTCAAGACCTCGCTCGTCCCGCATTCGCTGTTCGACATCGGCAACCTCGGCCCGTACACGAACCGTCGCACCTACGACCTGTTCACCGCGCTCCGTAGCATCGCCGCTCTGCGCGACACCGCAAGAATTCCCGAGGTGCCTTTTTCGCAACGCATTTCACACCGAATCATCGAACGTGCAGGTGCGACCGTGGTCGATGCGTACAGTCGACACCTCCTCCCTTCAACGGAGTCGATCGGAGATCCGGACTCATCGAGTCGGTTGGACCCGACCGGATTCATCCACATGACACCCCACCTGCGTAGTCGCGTGTTCCGTAGTGTCAGCGAGGCCGACTCCGAGGGCATCGAACAGTGGATAGCCTCGGGCTCAGGCGAAGTCGTCTACTTCGGGTTCGGGAGCATGCCAGTGGGAGATCCCACGCGGTTGCTCGCGCTCATCGCCGAGGTCTGCCGCGCGCTCGGTACACGCGCTGTGTGGTGCACCGGCTGGTCGCCCACCCACACCATCCCCGTCGACAGCCGGATCCGCGTAGTCGACGAGGTCGATCATGACCGCATAATCCCGTTGTGCGTCACAGTGGTTCACCACGGTGGCGCCGGAACCACCGCAATGGCCCTGCGACACGGCCGCCCCCAAGTGATCACCTCGTTCTTCTGGGATCAACAGTTCTGGGGAAGAATGGTCGCGAACAAGAACTTAGGAATTCATCTTCGCTACCGGACCGCCCGTGCAGAAGACCTCATGATCGCAATCCGATATGCCATGTCGCCTCCGGTCCGGATTCGAGCCGAACTGCTCGCGCGTGCTGCAGCCGTCGAGGGCGGGCTCGGGAACACATTGTCGAAGATTGATGCTGCGGTGCGCATCAGCGCAGTGTCAACCCGCCCCGACAGTAACTTCTTGGTCGACACCGCTGCAGCACAAAATTGTCCGCGACACGTCCCCCAGTTCCCCGACACCAGGGCTGACGAAGGCCCTTCGAGTCACCCCTCGAGTTGTCGAGCAGGCGACGTGCTCGATGCGGCGAACGACCGGCAGGAGTCGGACATCAGATGAACGAAGTGGGGAAGGTCGACGGACGTGAACTGAGGTGGCGCGCGCACAACACTGCGCGCAGACTGGCACTGCTGGACGGGACAATCTCTGCTGTACGCATACACGGCCGGGCAACCGGCCTAAGCGAGATCGCATCGGCAAACGGTGTTTCCACGTCGGTCCTCTACAAATACTTCTCGAGCAAGGACCAGCTTTTCAAGACGGCTGTGAGACATTACTTCGAAACTGCCCTGATCCCGCAGATGCATGCAGCAACTTCTACAGAACCGGACGACTACCGTTGTGCGCGTGCGATGATCACGACATATGTCGACGCAGTCGAGTGTGATCGCCAATTCTACGAATTTGTCCTGACCAACAACGACGGCAATCGTGACTTGGTCGCCGAATCCGAACAGTTGATCGCAGAACTGCTCGGTACCGTCATCGAGGAGCGTCTACGCGCGCTCGGCATGGACACCGGTGGCGCAGCACCGCTGGCATTTGGAATCGTAGGTGCGGTTCGGATGACAGTGCATTGGTGGGTCATCGAACGATCCATATCGAAGGATTCACTTGTCGAGTATCTCGCAATTATGCTGTGGGGTGGTATCTCCGGCATTGCTGAATCCGAGGGGTCTCCCTCGAAGTTCGAGTCCCGACCAACCCCCGCAAGCTGAGCTCCTGGAGGGTAGGCCGGCAGCTACCGGCGCTCCCTCTCGCACGAAGGCCGACGCAGCCACACGCCCATTAGTATTATGGCAGACCCCGAGGAACCTGCATCGAAAACTAGCGAATCTCGCCCGAAGTACACCCAGTTACCGATGTAGTCTTCGTCAGACAGTGCTATTGCAGCTACTGCGCACTGTCGTGACATTCACCGCCGTAGTACTCGGAATGCCGAACCTCCTCGGGGATGGATCAAGTCGCATCCAGATGGATTCCAGCAGGTGTCGCCACCGCCCTGCCGTTCACGCTCCGAACAGCAGGAACAATCCACCGAATGTGTAGAGCACCATGACGACCATCATGGCGAGCTGTCCGGTGGCCGCATGTTCTTTCGGCAGTGTTCGCAGCGACGCGTCGTGGGCGAGGGTGATACCCACCAGGTGCCCCACCACGACCGCCAGGACGGCGATGCCGGCGACGACCGACGGGTGGTTGGACAGGACGTAGGAAACCGATGCATCCTGCAGCCCCAGTACATTCGCTCCGTTGCCCAATGGATCCGATAGCGAAATGATTGTCTGCTGGCCCTTTTCGACGAAGTACGTGAGGTAGTGAGCCGTCATGTAACCCACCACGATCGGGATCAGGGAATGGGCGAGCAGGCCGGGTAGCGCGGCACGGCGAACACGCGACACTCCCCCGGTGGCACGGGCCGCAGACCAGAACGCCGCTCCGACAACGCAGATGACGGCAATCAACCCGAGAGTTCTGGTCGGCACCGATCCGAGAGCGGATTCGTCGACCAACGAGCGCCATGCCGGTATCTGCCCGATGCTGTCGAAGGCGGTGGACCCGAGCAGAACGGCAAGCACGGCCACTGATCCCCGCTGCACCGGCAGGCTCACCGCACCGTCGAGCGGAGACCGCAGCGCCAGCACGCCGGACGCGGCATCTCGGGTGAGTGGAGACAACCGAGATACCGTGTCGCTGTACACCTCGAAAGGGTCTGCACGAGAGAACCATTCGTTGCCGAAGATCGCCGCACCGACCGCCATCGACACGACGTATACCGCGCACCACAGACGAACGGCCGACACCGAGCCCGAGTCGGGTGAGGCCAGTTCGAGCCAGACGAACGCGAAGAGTCCGACAACTGCTGGTACACAACCCCATTCGCGTCGATACGGGACGATTGCCGCCGACGTCGAACGACGCAACAGTCCGCACACGACCCGGTGTAGTGCCCGCATCGGAGACACGATTCGCCAGAACGGCCCGAACAATAGTGACGCCGGAACGATGCCCACCCACACCAAAACGTAGAAGGTGCCGAGCAACGCGTTGCTGGAATCCTGTGGCCCCCACACCGATGCTGCGGCGACAGTGCCCGCCAGCAGCACCGACAAGGTCCCGACGAGACCCCGGACGAGCGCCGAATCGGCCACCACCGTCGTCCGCGGCAACGCCACGACGACACGCGTGGGGTCGAGCCTGGGGCGACGCCACGCGAACAGCAGCAGCACGAACGACGCCGCCAACGCCCACGCCCCTCCGATCAGGGCGTAGGTTACCGGGATCGGCAGATCGGTCGACCCGCCGAGGCCGTGGGCGAGAATCACGGACGAACGACGAGCGTGGCGACAGTGCGATCGCTGTGGTGCAGTTCGATATCGACCTGTCCGGGCACATCGACGGTGAACGTGAACAGCTGATCTTTACCCGGCTCGATCTCGAAGGTGTGCTCGGGAACCGAATGCACGTGCAGTTCGTCGGCGACATCACTGGTGATCGACATCGAAATCGATTGCCCCACAGACGCGTCGAGGCGTTGATTGGTCGGTTCGACCGTCCCGCCGTCGATCGACAGATTCATCTGCAGGGTATCGGGCTGCGCGGAGACCGACGGGGTGGAGTCGGTGCTGGGCACCGGTTCTGCCGCGGTGGGCGAGGTACCGCCGGACGACGATCCGCAGCCGGCCACCAGCGCCACCGCTGCACATCCGATGATCGCTGCCCGCACTGGCGACGGTCCCATGTCAGTGCTCTCCTTCGTGTTCGAGTTTCTCTGCGCGCTCCGCCCGGCGGTCCTTCCTGACGACGTACAGCACCGCGGCCACGATGATCAACGCGGGCGCGACTGCCGGAATGGCCAGAACCACAGAGTGATCGGCGAGATAGACGACGTCTGATGCTGCCATCATACGGAGCTCGAATCCAGCGTCCTGCGTGACACCGATGCTCCCGGGGTCTCGGTACTGATGCGCACTGCGCCCCACGACAGAGCCCAGATCAATGCCAGAGTGCAGACGAGCACAACCAGTGATGCGGCACCGAACAGCCACGCCGGGTGATCGAAGCTCCGCTCACGCTGCAGCAGCGCGGTCTCGCTCTGCAGCTGCCGTGTGAACTGGGCGTCGGCCGAGACCTCGGATGCGCCGATGCCGGGATCGGCCGCCATGAAGATCGGCGTTCCGGTCAACGTTCGACCGTCCTGGATACGCAGGAACGTCTTCCACGTTCCGTGCGCCGGAACCGGACGGGTCGACTGATACATCCCGGGCCCGGTTCGTTCGAGACGATCGACGACCAGACCACGCAGAGTGTCACCGGCTCCCTGCCATGCCAGGATCGCCACCCATTCGGGGTCGTCGGACACCAGATCGGCTGGATCGAGACGGACCGTCGCCGTCACCATGCGGCCACCGTCCTGCGGCGCGGCATCGGCGAGAGTGACCGTCGCCGTTGCGTTTTCCGGTACATCGATCTTCAAACCGTTGGCTGTCGCGCCGCCGAGTACGAGTACCAACGCGACGACGATCGTGCGCCGGACAGCAGGTGCCGGCAGCCCGTCACCGCTGAGCAGTTGCGCGAACAGTCCCGCCGTCAGCCCACACATGACGCCGACGGGTATTGCCATCGCAAGGGCCTCGACCCACATCGACGTCGGCCACGGGTAGACGAATACCGCGTCGATCCACAATGATTCGAGCCACAGGCCCACGGTTGCGGCAGCGAATCCTGCGAGCATTCCGAATCGAAGTCTGTGCACCACGAGCGGAGTGAGACCGACGAGTTCGACCACCACCGCGATCCCGAGGAACAGCGCGAAGACGTTGTGTGGTTCACCCAGAACGGGACCGACGACGAATGCTGTCAGTTCGCGAATGACGGCGGCGAATGCGACGACGAAGAGGGTCGCGCCCCGTCCCACGACCAGTCGTGCGGCGACGAGTGCGAACGCTCCGGCACCGACGATGAGCATCGGCTGGAACACCAATCGGAACTGCTCGACTCCGAAGTCGAATTCGATCTGGAACACCGACAGTCCGATGAGCAGACCACCGAACGCGCTGGCTTTGAGGATCCACTTCAATACCGAGCGCTTGGGGCCCTGCGCGGTGTCGTCAACCTCGTCGGGGGACGTCTGCTGCGCTGCGGCGAGCGCCAATCTGCCTTCGTGCTCGAGCAGCAGGACTCCGATGAGAGACAGTCCGGCACCGCCGATCAGCATGAGGTGAGTCGGTCCCCACAGCGTGACGTCCTGGCCGAAGATGCGGTGCCAGATGTCGTCCAACGGAAAACCGATGAGCGCGTACAGACCACTGCCTGCGATCAGCAGACCACCCGTGGGCGCATACCAGGTGCGCGTGATCTTCACGGCCGCGCGGCCGGGCTTCTCGTCGAGCGGCAGGATGATCGCAAGAGCGCCCGCGATGAACAGGAAGAACAAGCCGACCAGGATGAAGTAATGGGCAGGGTTGGCCAGTGGTCCCTCGTCGCGCCCTCGTCCGATGTGCAGGCTGACATCCCAGATGAACCCCAAGAACGCCGTCAGAATGGTCGAGACGAACAAGACGAGAGGTAAGGCAGCCCAACCCGGCAAATTCAGCTTCGATCCGGCGTAGTCCGCCAGCTTCCCCAACCACGTTATCCGTCGGGTGCGGTGCATGAATGCCAGGTACAACAGGAACAGCGAGACCACAGCCGCCGCTGCCGTCATGCCGAACACCTGATCGAGAGCTGCACCCCCGCTCTCCGACTGAGCAATAACGTAACTCTTCGTCACACCTACTATGGCCATAGGAAAAGTATGACCCCAGATTGCTCCCATGGACACCCTTTGCCCGTATTCGCCCGAAAGGTCATCTGGGGGTTTTCAGACGCGATCTGCCTACCGAGAGAGATCGATGACATCCCGGCAGATCAGGAACCCGAAATCTGTTGTCGGCAGCTGGACAGACCACTCAATCGCACTCGGTTCCGCAGCCCGGCACGAGTAGGACGAAGGCCGGCGTGATCCTGCCCTGGTCAACCCCTCCAACGGCTGCAACGTTTCTCAGTCCCGACTCGCGCCTAAATGATAAAGTGTGAAGTCTCAGCGAAGCTCTGACTGCGCGGTTTTAACCATGGCGGTTGGCTGGTTCCTGAGCATCCGAGTAGCCTTCACCAACCGACGGATTCCCCGGTGGAGCGCCGAACACTCGAACCACCCTTGCGGAGCGCCGGCTGGGCGGAGGACCGCCCGGTGGTGTACCGGCCGCTACCCTCAGTTAATTCATTCGAATCAGCAAATCTATAGTCAAAAGTGGCGCGCCTAGCCGGTCGTGCGCCCTACTCAGAGCGGACATTTAGGATCCACTGCATTAGGGTACGTTCGCCTCAATAAGGTTCGACTTGGATGACAACGCCTCTGACCAGGCATATCGTCCTCGTCATGAGCGTAGATATCAAAGAAACCAGCCACACCAAGTTCCACGCACTTCTTCGCGACCAGATTCGC
The DNA here is from genome assembly GCF_002259405.1 of Rhodococcus sp. 14-2483-1-2. Taxonomy (GTDB): domain Bacteria; phylum Actinomycetota; class Actinomycetes; order Mycobacteriales; family Mycobacteriaceae; genus Rhodococcoides. The sequence continues at coordinate 169,734 of NZ_NPFW01000023.1, forward strand.
AACGAGTTCAACGCCTCGCAGCAGTACATCGCCACCGCTGTCTACTTCGCGAATGTCGACCTGCCGCAGCTGGCCAAGCACTTCTACGCGCAGTCGGTCGAAGAGCGCAACCACGCGATGATGATCGTGCAGTACTTCCTCGATCGCGACATCACGGTCGAGCTGACCGGCGTCGACGCCTCGAAGTCCGTCTTCACCGATCCTCGTGAGGCCATCGCCCTGGCGCTCGCGCAGGAAGAGACCGTCACCGACCAGATCATCGCCCTGGCGAGCACCGCACGCGAAGAGGGCGACTACCTCGGCGAGCAGTTCATGCAGTGGTTCCTCAAGGAGCAGGTCGAGGAAGTTGCCAGCATGAAGACCCTGCTCAACATCGCAGATCGCGCGGGCCACAACCTGTTCGACCTCGAGCAGTTCGTTGCCCGCGAGATGAACACCAGCGTGGTCGCCGACGCAGGCGCACCCACCGTTGCCGGCGGATCGCTGTAAATACCGCCGCATCTCCGGGTGAGGTTCGCGTTCGCACGGGTGGCCCGTGGAGCTATAGACCAAAACCTTCTGGTGCAGCCAACGCACAAACTCGGGTACGGTTCTCGGCAACGCGCGCTGGTGACCACTTGATAGTCTGGTCGCGAGAGAAGCTCTGATACCGACTGTGCGCCAGGTGGCCAACGGTTAAAGGATGGTCGACGTCCTTGAGCAACTCGACCTAGTGAAGGACTAGAAGTGGCCCGTCTTCGACCAGCATCCATCCATTGCCACCGGCGCGGCCACCCAAGCGTCTACCGATCGAGTGAGTGCTGCGCTCTCCGACAACAGTGTCCGCGTCCGCAGCACAGTGCACTGCTGCAGACCTGGCCGACGTCTCAGCGGTGTACACACCTCCTGTTCTCCGGTTCTACTTTCAACCGATAGGCACGCATAGCCCAAGACCCTCGTCGCCGAACCACCAGCCGAAGACCACCGTATGGCCGCGTCACGTCCACGCGTACTGGCTGCTCTCGACAATCCTTGACGCGAGGGTGAGGACATGATCGCGGAATTCGACTTGGATTCGGTGGGACCGTTTGTGGCACTGCCCGGCCCCGGAGTTGTTGAGTCCGGGGACATATGAGACAGGAGATGTCCACGGACATGTGACACACGGGCTGTGGTGATGCTGCGGGGCACTGTGACCGGCTATGGAGTAATCCATGGCCAGATCGGATGCCCGGATGAACCTGCTCGACGCCACCTTGACCGCATGGATCATCGAGGGAGCTGACGTCTTCGACGCCCGAGGCCTGTCAGGCTTCTGCGTCGATCACGGGCTCTCCCGCAGTACCGCCAACCGTCACGCCGTCCGGATTCGAGAACGGGGCCGGTGGGCGCTCGACTCCCGCCGGCCCCGTTCGAGCCTGGCACGCACCCCCGACACCGTCGAGGCCCACATCATCGCGCTACGGAGGAAACTGGGCCGCGACAACGGTGCCGACAACATCGGCTACGAGCTGACAAAGTTTGCCGCCGAACATGATTGGTCAGTCAAAGGCTGGAAGATCCCGGCCAGATCGACCATCAACAACATCCTCACCCGACACGGTCTGGTCATTCCGGAGCCGAAGAAGCGACCGAAGTCGTCCTACCGGCGATTCCAATACGCCCGACCCCGCGACTGCTATCAGATCGACGCCACCGAAGTCGTGCTCGCCGGCGGCGGCAAAGCCACTGTCTTCGAGGTTCTCGACGACTGCACCCGCACCCTCGTCGCGACGTACGTCTGCCACGCCGAGACCACCGCCGGTGCCATCGCCGCCATAGGTAAAGCGTTCGCCGACTATGGTGTTCCCGCAATCGTGTTGTCCGACAACGAAATGGCGTTCTCCGCAATGGCATCGAAGGGCCGCTCGAAGTTCGGCGCTTTCGTGATCTCGTCCGGTGCCCGGCTCATTCACTCGAGCCCGTACCACCCACAGACCAACGGCAAAGTCGAACGCCACCACCGCACCTTCAAAGAGTGGCTCACCGACCAACCCACCCGGCCGGGCACCACCGCTCAACTACAGACATCGTGCAACCGATACCAGAAGTTCTACAACACCGACCGCCGCCACAGTGCCGTGAACATGCCCCCTGAACAGGCCTGGAACCGAGCTGAAACGCTCGGCGGCCCGCAGCACCTACCCGCCCAGATCGATGCCTCCGTCGGCACCCACTTAGTCTCCGACTCCGGCGTGATCGCCGTCGGCGACCACAAGATCTCCGTCGGACGACCCCACGCCTACACCCGCGTGACCGTCCTACGCGACGGAAACCACATCACCGCCTACAAGGCCAGCGGAGAAGTCCTCGGCCACCTGCACCTGAACATCGACAAGCTCTACCAAGGACAACTCCACCGCCCCGCAGCCTAAAATCGTGTCCCACATGTATCAAGACAGCACACCCGGCCCCGGAGTCCTTACGACCAACTAGGCGAGACCTAAGGTGGGACGCGGTTCACGTCCTTCCGGGCGACCTGTCAGGTGTTCTAGTATCCATATTCTGGGTCAGGACGGGCGTCCATGGATCACCTGCGTGCGAGCGTGGGTTTCGTCGTCAGCCCAGTTCGACCCGATGTCGACGTACAAGGACGGCTCAACATAGCCGTGGACATCTCCTGGTTTGGGAGTGTCCGATTAACGGTGGATCCGACCTCGGCGTCGGTTAGTTACCGTTCGGGGTGATACGTCCTTCGAAGGTGATCGCGAACGCATTGAGCGCCGGCTTCCACCTGATTGCCCATCGTGCCTTACCTTTCCCCGTGGGGTCCAGTGCCCGCGTGGCGAGATACAGCCACTCGAGAGCCGCCTGCTCTGTCGGGAAGTGCCCACGAGCGCGCACGGCACGCCTGTAGCGGGCGTTGACGGACTCGATCGCGTTCGTCGATCAGATCACCCGCCTGATCTCGACGTCGTAGTCCAGGAACGGCACGAACTCGCTCCACGCGGTGTTCCACATCTTGATGATCGCCGGATACTGCTGACCCCACTTCGTCGTGAACTCCGTGAACCGTTCCCTCGCAGCAGACTCCGACGGAGCGCTGTAGACCGGACGCATATCGCGCAACATCTCATCCCAGTACTTCCGGGAAGCGAACCGAAAGGTGTTGCGTATTAGATGAATAATGCATGTCTGGACCACCGCCAACTCCCAGACAGTGTTGATCGCCTCCGGCAGACCCTTTTAGTCCATCGCAGACCACGATGCAGACATCGCCGACACCGCGGTTCTTGATTTCCGTGAGCACCGCACCCTCTCCGCCGTCGCCCGGCCCAGATCCGAGAATGTCGCGTTCACCATTGACGGTGACACCGATCGCGACATACATCGGCCGGTGCGCGGGCCTGTCCGTCCCGGACTTTCACGTGCACCGCGTCGATGAACATCACCGGGTACACCCGCCCGAGTGGCCGGTTCTGCCACTCGGTCATCTCCCCAACAACTTGTCGGTGATACGGGAGATGGTGTCCTCTCGATACTGTCACCCCTGGGGGCACCTCCCGCTTGCGGGGGAAGATACCGGCGAAGTGCGCGGACACTTCGCCGGTCGTCAAACCCTTTGCCGTCAAGGACAATACGATTTCGTCGATACCTGTCAGGCGTCGTTGCCGCTTTTTGACTATCTGCGGCGCGAACGAGGAGTCGGTGTCGCGAGGAACGTCGATCTCCACCGGCCCGATCGCGGTGAGCACCGCCTTCGAGCGGGTGCCGTTTCAGGAGTTGCCGCTGCCTCGGCCTGCGGCATCGTGCTTGTCGTAGCCGAGGTGCTCGGTCATCTCCGCGTCCAACGCGGCCTCGAGGACATTCTTGGTGGGCTGATTGAGCAGCCCGTTCGGGCCCATCAACTCGATTCCTTGTTCCTTGGCCTGAGCCAGGAGCTGCTCGGCCAATTGCTTCTGATCCACCGCATCCGCCATGGGATCCAGTGTTTCGGTCATCATCGATCCTCCCCGCCAAGCACAGCTCGGCGTGTCGAACCAAGGACCAGATCCACCGTTATTCAGACAGTCCCCCTGGTTTGCCCGTCCTGGTCGAGTCGCTTTTGCCCATGCCACTGATGCGGCGTCGCAGCCGTACATGCACTTCCGCGACCATGGCAGTAGACGATTGCTTTGGACGGTAAGCCCCGAGCAAGCCGCGCAGTCGACTGCTGAAACCGACACTTGGGCTGTGAGATTCGGGGTACGACCGCACTATGCCGGATGCGCAGTGCTCGGGAGCCCGTCGCACCGGTGTAGAACACCAGCCTGTACGTGCTCGAGGCCTCGTTGTCCAAACGATGACGATGCGGGCGGTGGGCTAATTCACGTTGGGGAAGAAGGGGTCGACAGGGATGCACGGCACGGGTGTCGTGTGGGTGGGGTCGAGGGCATTGAGGACGTGGTACCAGACGCGCCGACTGAAGAGCGTGGAGAGATGTTCGGAGCGGTCCAGCTCGCAGTCTTGTTGCAGGAGAATGTTCCTCACGTCGGGTCCGTCTAGATATTGCTGGGTGAAAGGGGTGACGATCTCGTCGTATTTCGTGATGAGTGTGGTGTAGGTGGGGCCGGGTCTGGTGTCGCCGTGGGCGTAGGTTTCTTGGACGAGATCTGATCCGATGGCTTGCTGGGTGAAGGCCGGAGCCAAGGCGGCGAGAGTGTCATAGATCGCTCGCCCTACAGGCGGGATCAGGCTGCGCCCGTACACGACTTCGCTTGCGGTGGTGCCATGATGGCTCGGTGAGATACCTACGAATTTGTCGACTTTGTCGGCACCGTCAAGGACGTTGATGTAATAGCTGGGTAGTAGTCCGCCGCCCTGCGAATGACCGACCAGGTCCACCTTGTGCGCTCCGGTCGAGGCGAGGACACGAGCCACTGTCGCGGACAGTGTTCGTGCGGACGATCGGATGTCGTCGGTGGCTTGAATCGGTGATGTCGAAGCCCAGGCTGGGTTCCCATAATTGAAGGTGAACACGCAGTAGCCGTTGTTCGCCAGGAACGGGGCACCGGTCTGCCAAGCGATGGCCTGGGTGGTGGCCGTGGGGTTGATCAGAACCACCGGGTTGGGGTGCTCGGGGCTGGGCGTGCACTGCGGATCGTTCGCGCCCGGCGGCGCAACGTTCGGAAACAGCGCTGCCGGAACAGCGTTCAGGTCGAACGGGACCGGTAGCGGGCCCTCGACAGGTTCTGCGTCAGCGATGCCCGTAACGGCAAGGATAGCGGCAATAGTTACTGTGATCGTCGCTGCTGCTCGGGTGAGTGTTCTCGGCACAAGGTGCTCGCTTTCTCGATGTGATGTCCCGTATGGACATTGCCGGGTAGGCGTCGTGGGTACGTTCACCGGGTGGTTGCGTATCGCAGGAGTCGCCGATACAAGGTGGGATCAAGGTCGAGTGCGCTCTGACGAGTCAGTGCGCTTTGCAGTCGTGCCCGGTATTGGTCCACGCTGAGTCCAAAGCACACCAGGATTTCAGAGGCATCGGCACCGCCGTAGGGCTCCCACTTGCGGGCGAACTCCAGAACAATCTGGTCTTCTGTATGTCGTTGCATCGTCAGGTCGGCCTCTGTTCGTGAGATGTGGAGTTGTGTTGCGGTCCGGTTGTTTTGGAGGCATACATGAGCAGATCGGCACGCGCGACCAGATCGGCATCAGCCTCTCCCGAGTGTCGGGTGACGGTCCCGACGCTCACCGACAGTGGCAGCAGATGCCCGTGCCACGGCACCGGTTCGCGGCACGGGATCGGTGAGCTCGAACGTCGTCTGGGTGAATGCCGCGACCTCGACCTTCGAGAGCGCGAACGACACACTCTGCCCGGGCTTGAGTGCGTTCTTGAGGACGGGTGAAATTCTGCTCGCCGGGTAATGAGCAGATACCGAGCGAACCTCTCACTTCCGCTGTCACGCAACCCCAGGAGAATACGTTTACGCTGCTGAACAGTGCTTTCCAGGTGGTTTACGACCCGCCCGACGAGGTCACGACTCGTAGCCACCACGTAGATGTGATGTACCTCACAAGTACGTTGATTCGGCCCCCGAACCCGTAGAGCGCCAAGGTTCGCGGCTTTACAGCTCGTCCCACCCTCCGATGGCCGCTGAAGCCGACTCCACTCGAGCACCGATCTCGCGACTGGCGGCTGGTTCCACGGCGCGCGGCCGGACGCTGCCGACCGCACTTGCCGTACGGGAGTCAAGCCGGGCGGGGAGCCTACTTCACGGGGAGCAAACGTACCGGGACCGGCCACTGAAGGCGTCGCTAGCGGGAGGATGTGACCGTCAATGCCGCTAACACCGACGCAGTGAGGACCGTGAGTGCGATCATCGCCGCCGCGACATCGGGTGTCGGGGATTTGCTCAACACGATTGCGGCCGATACCAATGCCGTGACCGCTGCCACCGCGGTCACCACTGCGATGGTCTCGCGGGGATCGAGCCACCCACGACGAACGAGAACCCGCTCTCGCACACTCGACGGCAATCGATGCCTTTCACCCGGAGCGAATATCGCGCCAAACCACCGTACCGAATCACGTCCGAGGCTGCAGTGAACCAACTTGGTAGCGATTTCGGTCCGTCGCGGTAATATTCGAGGTCCCGTGCGCCGAGAATGACGGTGTGGCCCTGATCGATCAGTCGTCGGGCCGTTTCGTAGCCAAGGCCCTTGCCATGAGGATGGCTCCGGGATCGGCGGTGATGCGTTTCTCGATCTGCCGGGACCGCGGTACCGACGAGATGTTGTTCGTCGACCCCAACACGCCTTCGCGTAACTCACCGAACCAGACTTCTCGCAACGTAGTTCGCAAATCTGCGCGGTCTGCGAAATTCTCGGATCCCGTGGTTACCACCGCCGGTCGCCAACTGCCGGGCCACGCGGTCACCCCCCCCCCCCCGGCTACAGCGCGGAGTTCTGACGGGCGCGCCGTAGTTCGATGAATCAGGCAGAGCTGGTGAATGCCTTCACTTCGGTCGAGATCACCGGAGGCGACCAGCCACGTCAGAGCAACGCGACGAGTCGAGGACGTGGCACCCAGATTCGAGACCATATCGGCCACCGACCCCGTGACGGATGGACACCGAGCAAGACATTCGAGATCGCAGACCGCGCCGTCAACCGACGGATCCGCACCGAGTACTCACCCACCGACCGATCCCAACTGCGCGCCCCGCCCACATCGAGGTTCGGACTAGGACGACTCCGGTCGGGGCACGTCGTACTGCGTCACTTCAGGATCGGGCAGGAGCCGGGCGATCAATGATCGCCCGGCAGCTGCGACAAGATCCCTGTGATGGGTCAGCGCGTACTCGAAATGCCCGGGCATGCGGTGTAATTCGCGCACTATCAAAGCCGTTGCCTGTTCGGTGCCGATGATGACCAACGACCACTCGGCGGGGCCGTCGCTGCTGCGTTCCGGCACCGCCGAGCGCAGGCCCGGAATGGTCGCTGCGGCCGTGGTCCCCAGCACTGCAACGAACGGATGCACGGCGGCCATCGCCGTGAACCGTGCAGCAGCTTCTGAAGTGAAGAATTCGTCGCTGTGAAAATCGGCCAACACCGTCACCGGATTCGCCGACTCGATCGCAGCCGACTCCAGCATCAGAGCCAATGCGGTGACCACTCCACGATGAACCGTGCGAGGCCGAAGAACATCTCCCAGGAGCACCGACGGACGCTCAGGCACGATCGCATCGACGAGAAATGGTATCGGGCAGGGCACCCTCGACTTCAGTTCTGATCGTGGCCGAGCTCGTCCGGTGGCCGCCTACAATCGAACTGCGGCTCGTCGCATGCTCGACCGTAGGCAGTGCAGCAGGTCGCCCACAGTGCCAGCCTTGCCCCAGAGCCGCGCCAAAGGACAATGCGCGATGCACATGGTCGGTGCTCTCGATGCCCTCGGCGAGAATCACGGCTCCGGAGTGTTCAGCATGCGCCACACTGCAGCGAGTGTTCTGGCCGCGTCTCGGGTGAGATCATCTTGAACGAGCGCAGCATCGAGTTTGATGACGTCGGGGTAGACGAACGGGAGCAGCGCGACGGTGTTCGGGTTCGCCCCGACATCGTCGAGCGCAATACCGCAACCATGCCTGCGGGCCCAGGACACCGTCGCCAACAGCGCAGCGGGGTTCTCGAGCAGCGCTCGTTCGGTTATCTCGATCACCACACGCAGTTCGGTCGACGCGCGGTGCAGGATACTGGTGATCAGTGGAGGTGGCGGCCAGCCGAGGCTCACACTGGCAGGTTCGACGTTGACAAACAACGTCGCCTGGGTCCCCAGTGCTGCGTCGAGAGCCCCCATGAGTGCCGCGCTGCGGCATGCCCATTCGACTTCCATCAACGTCCCCATTGACTTCGCGGCGGCGAACACTGCTCCCACGTCGACGCCCAACGCTGCCAGCCACCGCGCGAGCGCCTCGAACCCTACGGCAAATCCTGTGGCGAGTTCCACGATCGGCTGATACACCGCCTCGACAGCGTCCACGTCACGTAGCGCCGCATCCACCAACGCGACCAACGAGCCCTTGCCACTCATTACGCCACCCTATCCACCTCACACCGAAATGCCCGATTGGTCCAAATCGAGGGTCTCTGAGGCGTCGATGACCCGGCGACGACACTTCCGGACCTCCGCTCCCCTTCACCGGCCATCGGGTGCACGTGGACCTAACGCCTCACAACCTCTGCCAACCGGCTGCAAGCGAAGCCCCGCATCGAACAGAGTCGAGCCTCGGAGCCAACGGTTCCCCGATCCGTCGTGCAGGGAGTCCTCGCGGAACACCCCATCCAGTTGTGCTGCAGTTTGCCAGGGTACGTCCAGCATTCTCGGAGCGTTTGCGGAGGATTCCTGGATAAGGTACCCAGCATGACGATCGACAACTTCGCCACCAAGTCCCCCAGCAGACGTGATCGCACGCGGACCGCAATCGTGTCCGCACTGCTGGCAGGCGGCCTGGTTCTGAGCGGATGCACAAGCGCGGCAACCCCATCGAGCTCGACGGCGACCACGTCGGCGCTGACCACCTCGAGCACTGCGTCGGCATCGACCGCCGATGCGACCACTACCGCTCAGACGATCTCCGATTCAGCGCAGGCCGCCGCCGCCTTCCTCGCGACTCTGTCGGACGAGCAACGCGAACAGCTCACCTACGCCTACGACGACGAAACCAAGACCACGTCGTGGTCGAACTTCCCAGTGACCTTCGTCGACCGGGCCGGGTTGAATCTCGCAGACCTGACCGAAGAACAACAGACTGCCGCTCTAGCGGTGCTCAGCGCCCTGCTCAGCGACGAAGGCTACGAAACCGTCACCGGCATCATGGGCGGCGATGAGTACCTGCACGAGAACAGCAGTTCGACCGAAGAGTCGTTGGGGCAGTACTACATTGCCTTCTTCGGCGACCCCTCCGATACGACCGCATGGGAGATCCAGTTCGGTGGACACCACCTCGGAATCAACGCGACCCTCGACGGCTCACAGGACGCGATCACGTTCGCCCCGACACACCTCGGTATTCAACCCGCCGCCTACACCGGCTCCGACGGCAACGAAGTGCAACCCTTCGACGGCATCTACACATCGGCATTTGCGTTCTACGACAGCCTGACCGACGAACAAAAGGCAACGCTGTACCAGGGAGAAACAGTGGCGAACATGGTGTGCGCTCCTGGTTCGACCTGCGACTTTCCCACAGGTAACGGCATTTCCGGAGCCGACCTCACCGACGAACAGAAACAACTCCTCCTCGACGTGATCGCGAACTGGGCAGGATTGGCGGACGAGCAGACAACTTCCGACGCACTGGCGAAGATCGAGGCGACCCTCGACTCCACTTACGTCAACTGGTCCGGCGCAACCACGTACGACATGACCCAGGGCGACGGAATCTACTTCCAGATCTCCGGACCGAACGCGTACGTCGAGTTCGCAGCACAACAGGGATCCGCCGGTGCCGACGTCGAAGGGGTCACGACCTCCGGATGGGGACACGTGCACACCATCTACCGCGACCCGACGAACGACTACGCCGGGAGTGCAACCCAACAAGCAGCCACCGGCGGCATGGGCGGCGCGGCCCCGAGCGGATCAGACGGACCCGGCGCTACCGAGACACCCTCCAGCACCACCCCCGCCGGTAGCTGACTATCAACAACCTTCCAACCCCGAAACGGAGCCCGCCCTGCCCGCCGTCACACCCGGCCGGGCACGGCAGCCATCAGTAACCGCGCCGAGGTCGTGCGACTATTGACGCCGAACGCTGCCACCTCACGCTGTCACCTCACTCAGTAAACGAAGTCCTGGCTCCGGCTTCGGCTTCGTCGTCGACAACATGCATGTCCACTTCCGGAGCATGCAATGGGCGACTATTTGCCACTACTCGAATTACCGACACCGTGACAGATCAATCAATCGATTTAAACGACCACGGTGTCGACCGGTGGAGTGTCCGTCGAACCCACCAAGCCTGCACCGTCGTTGTCGAGTCTTGACAGCTGCGAGGTCCGAACCGGAGGCCGCAACCCCCTACGGAGTGCAGCGAGCGCTTCGGACCGGCCACGTTTGCTGGTCTCGGCTGTTGTGATCATGGCTGATCCGTGGAATGTCCCCGGGAAGGAATGCAACTCGACGCTGACGCCCGCCCGGAGCAAGCGAAGCGCGTAGTCGATGCCCTCGTCACGAAGCGGATCCAGCTCCATCGTGCAGACGTACGTCGGAGGTAAACCGGATAGGTCACCCGCGCGAGCAGGAGCCGCATAGATCGACACGTTCGCATCACCGGGGCCCTCATAGTCCCTTCCCAGGAAGCACTGCCATGACAATATTGCATTGGGTCGGTGCCACATCGGTGTATCTACGAAGTTGGTCATCGAGGTGGTAATCAGCCGGTCGTCGAGTGCGGGAATATCCAGAAATTGAAAGGCAACGGGGATCTTGGCCTCGTCACGAGCCTTGAGGACTGTCCCGGCCGCGAGACACCCTCCCGCACTTTGCCCGCCAACTGCGATGCAGCCTGGATCGATACCCAGTTCGTCTGCATGAGTATGAACGTAGGTGAGCGCCGCGACGCAGTCATTCAACGGGCCTGGGAACGGAGTTTCTGGCGCGAGCCTGTACTCCACGCTCGCAACCGAACAACCGAGTTCCCGCACGACGTCCAAGCAGAACGGATCGCTGGATTCGGCAGAGCCGGCCGCGAATCCGCCTCCATGGATCCAGAGTAGACACGGTAGAGGCCCCCCGGCATTTTCAGGTGTGAAGAATCTGAAGGTCACGTCCGGGTCGCCGTCGACTCCCGGCGCAGCCACGACCCGCAGATCCACACCGTCGTACGGTAGGTCGGTCAAGATTGCGCCGAGCATTTCCTCGAAAAGAGCTCGAGTAGCTGCGATATCGCCGAAATCAACCTTTGGGAGCATCGCTGTCGCGGTTGCCAATTCGGGGTCGAGAGTGGGGAATGTGGTCATGAGGTCCATTCTGACTAAGCCTTGCCCTGCGTGACCGGTTGCGTCGAGGGCCACTGTGTATATGTGTCCGACGATTTCTCTAACACACGAAAATGAACATGCGGCCCGGTAGGTCGGCCGGCTCCAGGTAGACCTGGTGGCCGTGGGTGAGTCGGTCCGGTAGGGACCCGAATTCTCTAAGGGCCCGTACGTTGCCGAGGTCTCCTCATAGGGACGCGCGGACGGTCACTCGGATCGAATCTTGAATCGTCGAATCTTTCCCACGCTGGTGCGGGGAAGCTCATCGATGATGTGCCAGTCGCGGGGACGTTCTTTGGGAGAGAGAGCGCGCTCGGCCCACGAGGCCAACGCTGTGATGTTCGGAGGGTTGGCCGGGTCGTTCGGGACTACGTATGCAACGGGGACATGATCGCGGATGGGATCCTCCATGCTCACCACAGCTGCTTCGAGCACGCCGGGAGCTTGCGCAACGGCGGCCTCGACCTCGGTCAGGCTTACGTTTTCACCGGCCACCTTGATGACGTCATCAATCCGACCCACGAACCGCAACGCGCCCAATTCCGTTTTGACCGCCAAATCGCCGGTGCGGAACCAGGTTCGGTCGCCGTCGGCGAAGAACGATCCGGCTGTCACGGAGGGCTCATCGAGATACTCGCTGAACAGATCCTCACCACGGCTGCCGGCGACCACGATCATTCCGACCTCGCCGTCGCCTACATCGGCGTCGGTGACGGGATCGACGAGGCGAACCGCACGACCGTGGACCGGCCGTCCGATGACGTCGTGCGTCGGGAGTGCGTTGTCATCTGCCGTGACGACCGCGACAGTCTCGGTCATACCGTACAGTTGACGTGGTCGGCACTGCACCAGATCGGTGAACCGAGAGTAGTGGTCTTCGCCCAGGCTTTGCGCGAACCAGACGAGCTCGAGTCGATGCGCCACTGCACCTTCCGGGGTTCGAGCCAGAATCATCCGCATCGGCGCGGCGAAGAGCGAGGCATGTGTGGCGTCCAGGACGCGCGCCTGTTCGAGCCATCTGCTTGCAGAAAATTTGGACGTCAGGGCAACGCTCGCTCCGACCGCGATCGCGGATGCGAAACCGTAGAACTGAGCGTTCGCATGAAACAAGGGTAAAACGATCAGCCAACGATGCTCAGAACGCAAGCTGGCGGCCGCAGCCATCGCGCCGGCGACATGTGAGTAGTTGTGCTGAGTGAGAACGACACCTTTGGGTTCGGACGTTGTTCCTGAGGTGAACATGACAGCCAGACGATCGCTGGGCATCACGTGAGAGTCGAAATATGCGACCCTAGCTCCATCGAGGAGTGCGTTGCCGTTAGCCACGCCGGCGATGTTTTCCTCGACTTCGATGACCATGATGTCGAATTTCGATGCCGCGCTCAGGTAGACCGCGTTGCGAGATCGCGCGCAGATCCCCACCGTTGGGTGGGTACGTTCGAGCTGACGGGAGATATCGCGTTCTGTCGATGCCGGATCGACCGGTACGAACCAAGCTCCCAGCTTGCTGGCTGCAAGCCAGATGGCGACGAATGCGGGACTGTTACGCAGACATACGTGTACAACACCGCCGTGGCGAACTCCGTTGGCATACAGACGGTTCGCGAAGCGGTCGACGATGGTGTCGAATTCTGCATAGGTCCACTGCCCTTGCGTTCCATCGTCTTCCTGGAAGAGCAAGAACGTGTTCTCGGGATGCGCGCCTACTGACTGTTCCCACCGACGCAAGAAGGTATCAAAGCTACCCGGCTGCGCTGTAGTCACGACGTCGCCCCGACCGAGTCGGCGACCGTCGGTCCGCTGGAAGTGATCGAAACCTGACTCGCAGCTGCAAACGACGAAAGTCCGGCATCCACTGGCAATACAACGCCGGTGATCCACCTGGCGGTGGATCCAGCAAGGAACAGCACGGCTTCGGCGACATCCCAGGCAGTGCCTTCTGTTCCCAACAGATTAGACGATGCGCGAAGTTTGCGGAGACGATCGTCGATGCCCTTGACTGCGACCATGGGTGTATAGACGAGTCCTGGCGCGACTGCGTTGACACGTATGCCGTCGGCTCCGTGCTGGCTGGCCATAGCGTGCGTCAGGCTCACCACGGCACCCTTGGTGGTCGAGTAGGCAATTGCCGCGTGTCCGCCGCGAATACCGGCGATGGACGACATGTTCACTATCGCCCCGCCTCCGGATGCCTTCATTTTGGGTATCGCGTATCGCGACATGAGGACCATCGAGGTGACATTGATGTCCAGGCATCGATGCCAAGCATCCATGTCGACGTCGATTACTGTTCCCGCTGGTCCGGCAACCCCGACATTGTTAACGAGGATGTCCAGCCGGCCCCACCGGTCGTAGGTCTCCTCGACTGCGCGCGATGTGGACACCGGATCGGTGACATCGCACCGAAGAACCTCACATCGCCCACCCCGTTCCTCGATCATCGCCTTGGTCTCCAAGCTGGAGTCGGTGACATCGAGCAAAGCGACCATTGCACCCTCGTCGGCGAGCCGGATGGCACTTGCGCGACCATTGCCGATCCCGTGCCCGGCCGACCCGGCTCCCGTCACGATCGCTACTGATTCGTCGAGCTTACCCATGTGGTCTCCTGTAGAAATCTACGAACCGGTGCCGAATATGTCCCGCTAACCGATTGAACGAATCACAGCCACTGCTGGACTGCGGTGTGACTCAGCGCACTGCGAATGCTTCGAGTGTGCACTTAGCGCTGATGCACCGCAATGTCGAATATCGCACCCCTAATGTGCAAGCATGCACATATGACACCCAGGAGAAGGCTCAATCCTGATGACCTGTTGGTGCTTCTGGAAGTGGGACGCAGCGGTCGGTTTACCCGCGCTGCAGAGGTGCTGGGCCTAGCTCACACGACCGTCTCGCGGCGCATCGCAGCCCTGGAACGCGATGTAGGCGGCCGTCTGCTGTCTCGGGTGGCAGGCGGGTGGGAGCTGACCTCCCTCGGTGAGCAGGCATTGAGCACGGCGTCGAAGATCGACTCGATGCTCCGCGAGCTGTCTCCTGACAATTCGGCAGGTCCACCGGTCATGGAAGACGTGGTGCGGGTGTCCTGTCCGGATGGCTTCAGCGTGTACGTCGCGGCGCCCGCTGCGGCCCGTCTGCATCGGCGGCACCCAGGTGTGTCGGTAGAGATCGTGTCCTTGACGCGACGCGCGGTGCAGCATCGTTCTGGCGTCGACGTCGAAATCGTTGTCGGCAAGCCTCGCGTCAAGGCCGATTCGACGTACCTGGCCTCGTACTCGCTAGGCCTCTATGGGGCGCGTTTCTACCTGGACGACCATGAACCCATCGTGACTGTTGCTCAGACATCCGATCACAGCCTTGTGTACTTCATCGATTCCATGTTGCAGGTCGATTACGTCGACCTTGGCCGACAGACGCTGCCTCCCACTCGTGACGCTGTGACGTCGACCAACGTCTTGGCGCACGTCGAAGCAACCCGATCGGGCGCTGGCTTGGGCTTGCTACCCACCTTTATCGCGGACCGACACGACGATTTGGTCCGCGTACTGGCAGCGGAAGTATCGCCGTCGTTCGAGTATTGGATGGTCACGCGGGTGGAAACTGTGCGGTGGGCAGCCGTCGCGGCGTTCATCTCCGAGATGAGGGCCACCATATCGGCTATGAAGGACTTGCAATCATGACCGGACTTTGCGAGACGTCCGCAACATCATTGCCGGCTGATAGGGCGCGACCGATGCCAGGCATCTGACGTCCTCGTCGACCATCGAGACAGGTAAATCATCAACCCGGCTGTGAGGATTCCGATGTATGCAGATGGGGCACGGTTGCAGTGGCTGGTCGAGAGACTCGACCGCGTCGACGACCAACTGGAACCGACGGTGGCCGAAGTGCGCCGCGAGGTTCCGGTGTACGACTCAGTTCCACGCGATTCGCTGGCAGAGAGTGTTGAGAGAAATCTGCACCTGGCTGCTCGGGTCCTCCGCGAGGGTCGCGTACCCCCTGCTCGAGACGTGTGGGAGGCGGAGGTGTCCACACGTGAACGGCTCCGGCAAGGGGTCAGAATCGACGAGATCATGGGTGCGTTCCGTGTTCAGATGGCTCGCATTCAACGCAGAGTTGTCGAGCTCGCACCTGAATGCGATATCACTCCTGCCGAGGCGCTGGCGCTGTCGTCGTTGTTGTGGGAGCTGGGCGACGCGTTCTCTACCAAGGCCGCCACGGTCTATCGGGATCACGACATCACGGTCGCCGTCGCCGAACAGCAAGCCAGGACGGAGTGGGTGCTCGGAGTGCTCCGCGGGACGCTGTCTACGGCCGACACTCATCGGGGTGTCCAGCGGTACCGCGTCCCGGCGGATGCGCCGTTGTACGCAGTGTGTGCATCCCCCCTGCACGACGGGCGTTTCGATCAGGTCTTCCGCGGCTTGAACTCGGTTGGGACGGGATTTGCCCTGGTTGTTCCGTCGGAAGGCCGATGCGTGGGCATCGTCTCTCAGCTGCCTCCCGACAGTGCCGGAGTTGTGGCGATCGGTTCGCTCAGCGTTCTCGAGGAGATGACTTCCTCGTTCGACCTCGCCACTCGTGTGTTCGCGGCAGCGCAGCGATTAGGCCTACCTGGTGTTTTCTCCCTCGAAAAGCTGACCTGGCGGGTAGCGATACCGCAACAGCCCGAGCTCTCGGCATTTCTACGCGAGAAGTACCTCGGGCCGCTGGAAAGCGAGCGTGGCTTCGGAGCCCTGGTCGTCGAAGCGCTGAGGGCGTATTTACTACAAGGGCGAAGTATCCCGAAGGCCGCGGCGAGCATCCCGGTGCACGTCAATACCCTCCGGTATCGGCTGGCCAGGTTCGAAATGCTCACCGGTTGCTCGCTCGACGACTCAGACGCTGTGGTGGAGTTGTCCTGGATGCTCTTCGATTATGACTCCCGCTAACAGTTAGTAGATATTTACCACACGGGAAGCTGAGCGTTAGCTGCGGAGACATGGATAAGTGACCGCGTTCGCCGCAGGATGATTGTGACGGACTCACCGTTTCGCGCATGTAGAGGCCGGCACCACAACGCCGCCGTGGAGGCCCCACACAATGACCCAAAACGCTACAGAAACTTCGTCCGGACAGGATCAACGTTCCGTCCGCCGCCGACAGCTCTCGGCGGCGTTCGTCGGCAACGTTGTCGAGTGGTTCGACTGGTACGTCTACTCAATCCTTGCCGTGTACTTCTCGACCCAGTTCTTTCCGAAAACAACCGGATCCAGCCTGGTTCCGCTCTTGGCGACGCTCGCCATCTTCGCGGCCGGTTTCTTCGCCCGCCCACTCGGTGGTCTACTCTTCGGCGCGCTCGCCGACCGATTCGGCCGCAAGCGCGTATTGAGCGCGACGATCGTCGGAATGGGAGCGGGCAGCCTGATGATCGGGCTGGCACCGACGTACGCTCAAGCCGGCCTGCTCGCCCCCGCCATCCTGTTGCTCGCTCGAATCGTCCAAGGGCTCTCGGCCGGTGGAGAATACGCGGCAGGATCCGCCTTTCTCGTCGAGGCCGCACCGGATCGTCGTCGCGGCCTGTACTCCAGTTTCTTTTACGTCAGCGCTACGACAGCAAATCTAGCCGCGATCGGGCTCAGCGCTCTGCTCAGTAACGTGCTCAGCGATGAGAGCATGAGCAGCTGGGGTTGGCGCATACCGTTCCTCGTGGGTTCGGTCGGGGCCGTGGTGGGGCTCTGGGTGCGCAAGCATGCAGAAGAGACTCTGACCGATGCATCCACCGAAAAGCGCCGTCGCAGAGGTTACTTCGACTTCCTGCGACAACATCCTCGCGAATCCTTCCTGGTATTCGGGCTCACGGCAGGACCAGTGTTGGTCTTCTACACCTTCACCTCCTACCTCCCCACGTACGCAAACATCACTGTCGGCTTCGACCTGAAGTACGGGCTCGTCACGGGTGCCGTTGCGCTGGCGTGGTTCCTGGCCCTCCAGCCGATCTTTGGAATGTTGTCCGACCGGATCGGGCGCAAACCGATGCTGTTCGCGTTCGGCGTCTTCTTCATCGTCGGCACGGTGCCGCTGCTAGGAAGCTTGCGGTCCTCCTTCGTCAGTGTCCTTCTCGTCCAGATGCTGGGGCTGACGTTCATCGCGTGCTGGTCGTCCATTTCCAGCGCCGTAGTGGCCGAATTGTTCCCCGCTCATATTCGCGGCTCGGGCATCGGTTTCCCGTACGCCCTTGCCGTTGCGGTGTTCGGCGGAACCGGGCCGTACATAGCCACGTGGCTCGTCGGACAGGATCAGACCCAGATGTTCGGTTGGTACATCAGCGTGGTGGTTCTGTTCAGCACCGTGGCGTTCTTCTTTCTTCCAGAGACAGCGCGCTCACCACTTCGATGACGTTGAAAGCAGGGTATTTGTCGTGAGTCAGTCAGTGTGGATCGCCGGCATCGGAATGACGCCATTCGGTATCCATCAGAATTCCACGGTCCGCGAACTTACCTCCCGCGCAGTCGGTGATGCGCTGACCGATAGCGGTGGTCGGCTATCCGAAGTGGACGTTGCGTTCTTCGGCAACACGACACAGGGCATGTTGGAGGGGCAGGCCATGGTTCCAGGTCAGATCGCCCTGCGCAGCATGGGACTCGAGGGTATTCCGGTCTTCAACGTCGAAAATGCCTGCGCTACCGGTTCGTCGGCGCTTTCGCTCGCGGTGAATCAGATCCGTGCGGGAGCGGCCGAGATCGCTCTGGCAGTCGGGGTGGAGAAGATGAACGTCGGAAACACAGCACGCACGATGGCGGTGTTCGACAGCGCATACGATGTCTCGGATCCGGATGCACTCGCCCGCACGCTGATCGACCTCGGCGGTGAGATCGACGAGCCCGACGTCGGACGCCGTTCGGTCTTCATGGATATTTACGCCGCTATGGCCCGAAGCCATATGCGACAGTACGGGACCACCCAGGAACAGATCGCGGCTGTCGCTGCCAAAAACCATCTCCATGCGGTGTCCAACGAACGTGCTCACTACCGCAAACCGATGACGGTCAACGAAGTCCTTGCAGGCCGGCCGCTGTCCTACCCTCTTACTGTCCCGATGTGCGCGCCGGTCACCGACGGTGCCGCTGCCGTCATCCTGTGCAGCGATCGCGCACTCCGTCGGCTGAATTCGGTCGGACCGGTGAGAGTTCGTGCAGCGGTGGTCGGGACTGGACGCGATCGAGATATCTCGACGTTCGCAGGACATCTCAGCAAAGCAGTTGCGGAGCGCGCCTACGAAGCGGCAGGCCTCGGACCAGAGGATATCGACGTCGCGGAAGTTCACGACGCCACAGCCTTCGCCGAAATCCTCCAGACCGAGATGGTCGGTCTCGTACCCGAGGGCCACGGCGGACCAGCAGCGCTCAGAGGCGAGACGTCATTGGGCGGACGTATCCCCGTCAATCCGTCGGGCGGACTCGAGTCCAAAGGCCACCCCCTTGCTGCCAGCGGCCTCGGCCAAATCTTCGAGCTGACGGAACAACTGCGGGGAGCTTCCGGCAGCAGACAGGTCGAAGGCGCTCGCATCGCACTCGCCGAGAACGGCGGCGGCTTCCATCGCGGCGAGGAGGCCGTCACGAGCATCATCGTCCTGGAAAGTAGTGAACCTCGCAGCCGCCGATAAATGGACGACCGATATAAATCCATTCGATCTCACCGGCGTATATCGGTCTGCGCCCGTAACCGCACGATGCAGCCGCCAGGTGAAGTCGATGTCAGAAATTTCAGAAGAATCGAACGGCTGTGTACCTCGAAAGAGGTTTCCGCCGTGAAGATCCGAGTGCGTGAACACTACAGGGCAGCCCTCTTCAACTCCACTGAGAGCAGAGCGAAGGAAATGGACATGAACAAGAACAGCGATTCAATGAACGGGTTCCGTGTTCTGAAAGACGTCATGGTTTCCATGACCGATGGGACCGGGCTCGCCACCGATGTCTGGATACCGAACGGCGGACCAGCACCGACATTGGTGGTTCGACTCCCCTACGGGAAAGACGTGATCCAGAACTACGCAGTCGGGATCTACCCCGGCGTGTTCGACCTGCTCGAAGCCGGCTACGCCGTCGTTTATCAGGACTGTCGAGGCCGTTACCGATCCGACGGGGAGTTCGCTGCGTTCGTCGACGAGAAGTCCGACGGACTCGACACCACGAATTGGGTCACCGAGCAACCATGGTGCGATGGAAACGTCGGCGGGTTCGGTGCGTCGTATCTCGGTGCCACACAATGGGCGACCGCGTCACAATCGCCCGCCTCCCTCAAAGCAATCGCCCCCTCGGTCGCCAGCGCAGACCAATACAGAGCCCCCATACATTCTGACGGCGGAGCCCTCTCCTGGCATTTGGTGTTGTGGTGGGGCATCACGATGGCTGTGACGAAAGCGCAGAACGACCTTGTCAACGGCGACGGTAACCTCGATACGATCACGGCACTCGCAACGATGGCGGCAGATCCCAAATCGGGACTGAGCAAACTCCCCACCAGCGACCAGCAAATCCTCACCGATTACATCCCCTGGTGGAGGGAATTCCTCGACCACGCCGACCGGGACGACTACTGGCAAAGCATTTCGGTGTCGGACGACTACGGAACTGTCACCGCTCCGGCGCTCAATGTCGGAGGCTGGTTCGACATCTTCGCGAGCGCGAACACCCGCGCCTACACCCGCATGAAAACTGCAGGCGGTAGCAGCGAGGCACGAGAAGGTCAGCGTCTGATCATGGGCCCCTGGGACCATTTGAGCTACGACGGTGTCTACCACGACCGCCAATTCGGCATCACCGCCAGTGCGGCCGCGTCGAATCTCCCCAGTGCGTACATCGGATTTTTCGACAGATGGCTGCGTGGAAATCAAAATGCGCCCGCCCCATTCGCTCCGGTCCGAATCTTCGTCATGGGAATCGACCAGTGGCGAGACGAACAGGACTGGCCGCTACCGGACACCAGGTATGTCGAGTACTTCCTCAGCAGTGGGGGCCACGCGAACACCGCGGCCGGGAACGGCCGGCTCGATACCGTGCCCGTATCAGCGGACCTGTCCGACACTTTCACATACGACCCCCTCGATCCAGTGCCGAGCGTCGGAGGCAGGTTGCTGCTGCCCGTAGCGTTGAATGCCGCAGGTCCTGTGGATCAGCAATCCGTCGAGGCACGAGACGACGTGCTGTGCTACACCACCGGCGTGTTGGACAAGCCAGTGGAAGTCACCGGCGAGATCTCACTCGTGCTCCATATCGCCTCCTCCGCTGTGGACACCGACTTCACCGGCAAGCTGGTCGATGTCTTCCCCGATGGGCGCGCGATCTATCTCACGGACGGCATTCTGCGGACCCGATACCGGACTTCCCTTTCCGATCCGGAAATGCTCGAGCCCGGTCAGGTATACGAAGTGACACTTGATCTATCGGTGACATCGAATGTTTTCCTGCCAGGCCACCAGATCAGACTCGAGGTATCCAGCAGCAACTTCCCCCGCTACGACCGCAACACCAACAGCGGCGGCGTGATATCTCAGGACAGTGCCGAGAACATCGTCGTCGCAACCAATCGGGTACTGCATGGGCCGAAGCACCCAAGCCGGATGATTCTTCCTATCATCGAACGCTGACCACAATGTCGGAGGCGACGTGCCCATGATGTCGTGGCCGACAACCACGTTAGGTCCGGACGCGCGACTACGGAACTCCCCCACGTTCGCACGCACAAAATTCAGTAGTATGACTCGCCTGATTGATCACCCGTGTAGAGCGACTCTTCTTTGATGCTGGCGGCCTCAAGGAGGTACGCGCTCTCCATGGTCATTCGGGGATGAAAAATGCGGAACGGAGCGGTGGTCGCAAAGTGTCTGTCCTCGAACGGTGCGATGGTTCACCAGGCTTTCCCCGTCAGGTACCGACCGATGAGCCTTTGCCGGTGCGAGGGTAATTGTGTGATGGGCAAGGCCGCGGCTCTTGCGTTCGACCAGCGAGAGCCGCGTCTGGTACCGAGTTCACGAGCGTGGTGGAGTGCCGCGGCAGACGACACCACCACCGACGGGTCCTTTCCGTCGCTCGTACAACGGAGTGTCATCGCCATCGGTATCGGGTTGTCGGCTGCGCACGCGACCGCGGCGTCCCTGGGCCGTGCTGCGTCGACACACCCCGAATATACGAGCGCCATGGAAATTTCGGACGTTCATACAAGCCGCATTACGCGGAGCGTAGGCACCCATCAGGTAACCAAAACCCGAAAAAGGCCAGCTGGAGCCAGGCACTGTCGTTCCATACACAGGTGCCTGGCCCTTCTCGGGTTCGACTGATCGAACCATTTCGGTATCGCGGACCGGTTCTCCCAGGTCGGTTGTCAGGGTCCAGAACCGACTCGTTTTCCGGGCGCATGTGGATACGGTGACGTCGATGTGCTCGCTGGCCGTCCGATCTCGGATTGAATCAGACTGAGTGGCAACAGGCCTCGAGTCAATCACTTGTTCGCCGGGGCCGGGCACGCACGGTATGCGACGGGACGATAAGCACGGCGAGCACCGAACCCACGATCAACAGACCCGCCGCGACTGCCAACCCAGTGCTGTAGCCGTCTCCTGCCTTCAGCGCCTCGGACGCCGCGGAGGACGACGCAGTAGCCGTGGCCGCGATCGAGACCAACACAGCCAGTCCGAGAGTGCCCCCCAACTGCCGCGCCGCATTGAGCACACCCGACGCGATTCCCGCGTCACCGGGCTGCACCCCGGCGATGGCAGCCGCGCCCTGGACCACCATCGAACCACCGATGCCGATACCTCCCAGAGCCGACGGAAGCACGACCCCGGTCCAGAAAGCGACCTGGGGCGGCATCAAAGCGAAACACCCGAGTCCCGCAGCACCGACGAAACCGAACACTCCGAGCGTGATACGTGGGCCGATCGCAGCCGACATCTTGCTCGCCAAAGCGATCCCGACCACTACGAAGAAGCAGAAGGGAAGGAACATGAACCCGGCGACGTCGGACGCCACGCCCCAGACATTCTGTATGTACAACGACACGAAATAGAACGCGGCGAGTTGCCCGGCGCACAGCATGAACCCGAAGACGTTCGCTCCCACGACACTGCGAACCCGAAACAGTCGCAGCGGCATCAACGGCTGTGCCACACGCGATTCGACGACGACAAACAAAGCAAGAAGCACTGCAGCGCAGACGAATCCCGCGACCACCGACCCGGCGCCCCACCCTGAATCGGCGGGCGTCGAAGCGGCGTACACGAGCGACCCGACCCCCAACGTCGCCAGACACGCACCAGCAAAATCGAGCCGTCGATCAACCGAAGCACGCCTGTGGTTCGGAAGCCGATACGCAGCGACAAGACCGACGATCACGATCGGTACATTGACGAACATCACTGCGCGCCAACCGAACGCGTGGGTGAGCAGCCCGCTGAGTACCACGCCGACTGCCCCTCCGCCGGCTCCCGCAGCGCTCCACAGCCCCAACGCGCGGCGACGATGCCCACCCTCCGGCACCTCGGTCACCAACGCCAGAGCAGCCGGGGCGAGCAGAGCACCGGCAAGTCCCTGCACTGCGCGTGCAAGCAACAACAACGGCGCGTTCCACGCGAGGCCGCCCAAGACACTCGCCGCCGCGAACAGCATCGAGCCCACAAGGACGACTCGTCGTCGGCCGACGACGTCGCCGAGGCGGCCTCCCAACAGCATGAACCCGGCGAACGTCAGCAAATAGGCGCTGACCACCCACTGCAACGCGGAATCACCGAACCCCAGGTCGTCCGCGATGTCGGGTAGTGCGATATTCACCAGCGACACGTCGAGCGCGACCAGGAACTGAAGCACGAAGATGGTGGTCGACAGAGCGCCCACCCGAATCACGGTGCCCGCAGCCACCTCGGGATCGGTCATGATCACGCCTTTCGATGTCGTACGCGTACGAAGGTTCGTACGCGTACGAGACCGTAGTAGGCTCGCTCTCGGACTACAAGAGCTACGAAATGCAGAGGAACCGATGCCGTCGAACAGCACCGTCGACCGGGCAGCCATCGTCTCCGCCGCGCGCAGGATGCTCGAACGCGACGGTGTCGCAGGGCTGAGCATGCGCCGACTCGCCGACGAACTCGGATCGAAGCCGATGACGCTCTACCACCACGTGGCCAACAAGTCCGAGCTCCTGTCGTTGGTGCTCACCGACATCGCGGCCGAGATCGAATGGGCCACACCCACCGGGTCGCCACGAGAACGCATGGTCGAGATAGGCATGGACATGCATCACCGACTCTCATCCATCGCCTGGATCGTTCCGGTCCTCCGGACCGGAACAACAGTTGGCACACCGGCTCTCGCGCTGGCCGACCGCTTCCTCTCTGCGGCCCTCGAGACGGGCATGACCGAGCTACGAGCGCTTTCGCTGTGGCGGTCGACGTGGTACCTCGCCACCTCCGAACTGATGTGGCAGGCCGAGCTCGCCGAACGCCCCGACAACGAACAATCGTGGTTCGACAAGATCGACCCCACGGTCGTTGCGCAGGTTGCACCCACCGTCGCCGGCCTGTTGCCGCGATGGCCGCAGCATTCCGCAGCTTTCGACCTCCGAGCGGCCATCACCGCTCAGATCGACGGAACCATCTCCACCCCCGGGTTCGCGCACTGAGCCGCAGCCTGTCGCGATGACTGCCCTCGGCCACTTCCGATTCCGAGCCTCGTACTGGCCTCCCGGCACCGGATCGCGCGCCCACATGAAAGCCCGGGGACGGATCAGTCACCGCACAGGTGCCAAGTGGCTGCGGTGAACAACGTTGCGTCACCACGCGCCTACGCCCATAACCTCCTCGACTCGGACCGTGGAAGCCGACATCAGTCTTCGGTGCTTCTCCATACACTCGATGCAAATCGGTTGGCGCGGGTTCACGGGCTACGTCGGACGTCCGGCGACAACGCCGTGTTAGAGGCGTACTTCGTTCTTCTGCAACATAATTCCTCGACGATCAGTGGCAGTCGACCAGTTCCGCATACGCAGCCCAAAACCTGAATGCCCTACGAGGCACTTGAACTGGTGGCAGTCCCATACTGGCGTCGGGTTTGCCTACTGCTCACCAGTCACGCGCAGCTTCGATCAACCGCTCACGCACCCTGACAGTGCTCGGATTCGCCAGCGCACCCGGACGTTCGACAAGGAAAAGGGTATTGAGCGGTGCCTCAGCCGGTTCTACCAGCACAACCAAACGGCCGTCGTGGAGTTGATCGCGGCACAGTGACCGCGGGAGAACACTGAACCCGGCACCTGCCACCACTGCCGACAGCACAGCGTACAAATTCGGCACTGTCACCGCAGGAGACCTGTCCAATCGCTTAGAGAATACCTCGCGCCAATACCGGCGCAAAATCGGCAAATCGTCTGCGAATGCGATGAGCGGTGTCTCTCGAAGAGCGCTCGGTCCGTTCACCGCCAGCAACTCACGCGTACCCCACCATAGGGGCGAGGCCACCAGAACATACTCCTCGTCAGCAAGCGGAGTCGCTGCTACCGCACGACCCCGCGGGCGACGCGTCGCGACGATCATATCGTGTCGACCGATCCGCATCTCCTCGAGCGCATCATCGGTCTGCACCTGCGCGAGGCGCAGCTCGACTCCTTCTGCAACGAGTGACGCGAGCGCCGGCAAAACGCGGGTGCACAGCAATTCGGACGGGCCGGCTATACGCACCGGAGACGGCGGTGAGAATGCGTCGCTCGATCCCACTGCGGCGACAAGATCATCGAGCGCACGCCCAGCCTTCGACGCCAGACGGTGCGCGTGCTGAGTAGGCTCGGCACCCCTGGGGAGTCGACGGAAAAGCTCATGACCGAAGTGCAGTTCGAGAGCCCGTATCTGCGCAGTGACCGTGGGTTGTGACAGCCCAACTCGTGGGCCGGCCGCGGTGAACGAGCCTGCGCGATACACCTCGAGAAACGTCTTGATCAGATTAAGATCTGTGCGCGCGGATGCCGCAGTGTCGACATCCCTAGCGTACTGGCGTGGGCGACTCACGCAATCACTGTACAGCGCCCATCCATCAGAAAGCCGATGACAAGTATCGCTGTATCTATTGGTCAGCCAATTTGTCGCTCGCTAAGGTCATCCCCACAACGTCTACGAAAGGCACCACTGATGACCACTCAGAACGCGATCTCCTGGCCCCCCGAATACCTACCGGGCACGACCGACAACTACGTATCCAACGAAGTCGTCGTCGCCGAACTCAACGCCGCCGCGGTGTGGCCCCTACTGACCGACACCTCCCGATGGACGTCGTACTACTACAACGTCTCCGACATTTCATTCTCGGCAGGAGAAGGCCCCTTGCTCAGCGGTAACGTCGACTTCGCCTTCAGCACCTTCGGTTTTCCTCCAATGGCCGCACACGTCGTCGAGTTCACGCCGCCGACCGACGGGACCCCAGGAAGGCTGTCGTGGACGGCAGTACAAGAAGGCGGGCCAGATAAAAGACTCGACGTTCTGCACGCCTGGTTGATAGAGGACCTACCCGGCAACCGCGTCCGAGTACTGACACAGGAGTCCCAGATCGGCAAGCCTGCGGCCGCTTTGGCCGTCGAACGCCCGAACCCCATGCTCAACGGCCACCAGGCATGGCTCGACGGTCTGATATCAGCGGCATCAGCCTGGCCGAGGCGCTGACACGTCGCGCTTTCTAGACCCGCCATTGGTGAACCATTCTCGATCCGTTCAACGGATGTCGCGCCTGCGGGGCCACGTTTGCCGGAAGCTTTGCAATTTGCCAGGGTACGTCCAGCATTCTCGGAGCGTTTGCGGAGGATTCCTGGATAAGGTACCCAGCATGACGATCGACAACTTCGCCACCAAGTCCCCCAGCAGACGTGATCGCACGCGGACCGCAATCGTGTCCGCACTGCTGGCAGGCGGCCTGGTTCTGAGCGGATGCACAAGCGCGGCAACCCCATCGAGCTCGACGGCGACCACGTCGGCGCTGACCACCTCGAGCACTGCGTCGGCATCGACCGCCGATGCGACCACTACCGCTCAGACGATCTCCGATTCAGCGCAGGCCGCCGCCGCCTTCCTCGCGACTCTGTCGGACGAGCAACGCGAACAGCTCACCTACGCCTACGACGACGAAACCAAGACCACGTCGTGGTCGAACTTCCCAGTGACCTTCGTCGACCGGGCCGGGTTGAATCTCGCAGACCTGACCGAAGAACAACAGACTGCCGCTCTAGCGGTGCTCAGCGCCCTGCTCAGCGACGAAGGCTACGAAACCGTCACCGGCATCATGGGCGGCGATGAGTACCTGCACGAGAACAGCAGTTCGACCGAAGAGTCGTTGGGGCAGTACTACATTGCCTTCTTCGGCGACCCCTCCGATACGACCGCATGGGAGATCCAGTTCGGTGGACACCACCTCGGAATCAACGCGACCCTCGACGGCTCACAGGACGCGATCACGTTCGCCCCGACACACCTCGGTATTCAACCCGCCGCCTACACCGGCTCCGACGGCAACGAAGTGCAACCCTTCGACGGCATCTACACATCGGCATTTGCGTTCTACGACAGCCTGACCGACGAACAAAAGGCAACGCTGTACCAGGGAGAAACAGTGGCGAACATGGTGTGCGCTCCTGGTTCGACCTGCGACTTTCCCACAGGTAACGGCATTTCCGGAGCCGACCTCACCGACGAACAGAAACAACTCCTCCTCGACGTGATCGCGAACTGGGCAGGATTGGCGGACGAGCAGACAACTTCCGACGCACTGGCGAAGATCGAGGCGACCCTCGACTCCACTTACGTCAACTGGTCCGGCGCAACCACGTACGACATGACCCAGGGCGACGGAATCTACTTCCAGATCTCCGGACCGAACGCGTACGTCGAGTTCGCAGCACAACAGGGATCCGCCGGTGCCGACGTCGAAGGGGTCACGACCTCCGGATGGGGACACGTGCACACCATCTACCGCGACCCGACGAACGACTACGCCGGGAGTGCAACCCAACAAGCAGCCACCGGCGGCATGGGCGGCGCGGCCCCGAGCGGATCAGACGGACCCGGCGCTACCGAGACACCCTCCAGCACCACCCCCGCCGGTAGCTGATCCCGCCGCGATCACGGCCGTGACAGCGGCGGTGCGGAAATCCGCCCCAATTGGGAAACGGGTTGCGCTGCAGGCGTTCTGACAGCAGCCGCGCAGAGTGTCAGCGCTCGGAGTACTGCAGGACCGTGTTCCACCAGACCAATATTGGCGCTGGCTCGAAATCAGTGGCGTCGTTGGGGGCAATGCCGATCCGGTATCAGCCCCTCGATCCACACGCTGACGCCGTCAGTGGCGATGTCTGTGCGATCGAGTTCTGCAATAGCCCTGCAGGACAGACCCGCCGCGGCGGGAACGAGAAGTACACTGTCGCGGGGTTTGAACAGTTCGGGACGCGTACGCGGGACTGACCGAAGACAAGGTAACCGAACTCGGAGCAATTCCCTGCCGGCAGGGGTTTTCGTGGCTACTTACCACTCAAGTCGACGAAGCGCTAGCGCACCCCTGACAGTGCGCGGATTCGCCAACGCACCACGACGTTCTACAAAGAAGAAGAGTGTAGAGCGATCGGTACGGGTTGCAATGTCTGTGGCAGGTCCCCGCTAGCCAGCGCTTCTACGCCGTGAAGGCCTCCTGACAATGCGAGCTCGATCGAGCCCGTGCTGCTCAGTGGCGTCCGGCTCCGATTGCTTAGTCGCTGACAGTAGCGCTGCCACGCAGTCGGTAAGAGCATCGCCGATGAGCGGCCAGTCGGCCGGGTGCCCACTATCGGCTGCGGCGCGTTCCTGTTCAGCGCATGTATGGATGACTGCGACACGTGCGGCTTGCTGCCGAATCGCGGCGACCTCGGCGGTGAGGTTAGGCGACCAGGCGTCGACTGTTGCTTGATATTCGGCGATCAACGGAAGGACGTCCGGTGTCCAGACAGGCTCTGTGCCGAAAACCGGGTCGGGGGCGAGCTGGGCCGAAAATCTTGCGTACCAGCTCGGATTGCCGAGTGCGGCGAGGTGCTCGGTGTATGGCAGCACCATACAGGCTAGGAGTTCTCGTGGGTTGTCCGTGCCGCGCGCAGCCTCGAGCATCTCCTTCGTTCGCAGCGAGATCGCACGCACATGCTCGGCTCTGATCGCGTGGATGAGATCCGTTCGAGTACCGATGTGATAGACCAGGGCCGACTTGTTCGCCTGGCCCGCGGCCGCCACGATCTGACGGTTCGAGACCTCCGCCAGACCCCTTTCTGCGTAGAGTCGTTCGGCGGTCCGCAACAGAAGCCCTCGAGTCGCGTCGCCGCGATCTCCTTTCCCTGTCGACCTGCGTCGCTGACGACGCAGGTCGAGGTCTTCCTCGACTAAATTGGGTCCCATAGCATCCATTGTCGTCGATTCAACCGTGAACCGGAACCTCTTCGAGTCCGCCCACCAGAACCGCTCGCGTTGTCTGCGGGTCGGCGGACTTTACTGTTCCGATCGAGTCCGAGGTACCGGTGCCGAGGTGGGTGCGCCCGGCATCGGTGGTAGCGCAATCTGCAGGGCATTGCGCGCAGTTTCGTGTCGGCTGAGCATCACTGCGTCCTCAACTGCTACCGAGCCCCGCTCGTGTCGCTAAGCCCATCCGTCCGGTGCGTCGAGGGCCCACGGATACCACAGCTGAACGGAGAGAGCGTCTGCCGCACAAGCAATCCGAGTCCGAAATCAGTTTCGGACTCAGTCATTGGCAGATTGCCTAGGAAATATGTGCGGCTAGTCACAGGGCGACCTTCAGCAGGCATGTGCATTAAAGAGTGGCGTACGCTTTAAGGCAAGCGCCTTAACTTGGAAGCGCGGCAGCGAGAGGAAGCAATGAACGTCACGGGCGATGAAGATGCATTGGAGCCGTCCAGAGCGTTGTGGCTGCGCCATGTGTTCGATCAACGCGAAGATGACGGCGTCGCCGCGATCTCCACGGCCGCGCCACCGGAGATTCAGTTCGCTACTACCAGTGATGTTGCGGCGCTGTGGCCCGGTGCCGGCGATCACCGTGCGCCAATCCTGAACCACACCCTTGCAACCAGAAAGGAACGCTGCCAAGATGTCGACCAAATCCAGTGAGACGACCGCCCACGCGCACTACGATATGGACATTGACGCACTGCGTGTGAAATACGCCCGCGAACGCGACCGGCGCATCCGGCCAGACGGTGCCAGTCAATATCGTTCTACAACAGGACAATTTGGATACTACGCGACAGATCCCTACACGCAGCGGACTGAGCGGGACCCGCTCACCGATACCGTCGAAGTATTGGTGACCGGCGGTGGTTTCGGCGGATTGGTGACCGCGGCCCGATTGCGAGAGGCCGGAATCGAATCGATTCGCATGGTGGACGAAGCCGGGGACTTCGGTGGTACCTGGTACTGGAACCGATATCCAGGTATTCATTGCGATATCGAATCCTATTCGTACATGCCACTTCTCGAAGAGGTGGGAACCGTGCCCAACTGGCGTTACGCCCCCGGTGAGGAGATTCGCCTGCACTCGGTTGCCATTGCCGAGAAATATGACCTGTACCGCGACACCGCGTTCCACACCCGCGTTAACGAGTTACGGTGGGACGAGGGCGCTCGCAATTGGATTGTCAAGACGGACCGCGGCGATAGCATGCGGGCCCGCTTCGTCATTACGTCGTCGGGCACGTTAACTGCGCCGAAACTGCCGGGCATACCCGGTATCGAGACGTTCCGCGGCCATACATTCCACACTAGCCGTTGGGATTACGGCTACACCGGTGGCACCCCCGACGGCGGCCTCACTGGCCTACGTGACAAGCGGGTGGCCGTGGTTGGTACCGGTGCTACCGGGGTGCAGGTAGTCCCGCACCTGGGTCGAGACGCGCTTGAGCTTTTGGTTTTTCAGCGGACCCCGTCGTCAGTCGACGTACGTGATCAGCGACCGACCGATCCGAGGTGGGCCGAGTCGCTGCGGCCGGGCTGGCAGCGCGAGCGCATGGACAACTTTCTTCAAATCGTCTCCGGCGAACGCGTGGAAGTCGATCTCACCGATGACGGCTGGACGTCGACTGCGCTCCTGCACCGCGCCGTCATTTCCGGAGCGATAGAAGAGTCACTTTCCGCGGAGGAGCGCAGCCGCATCGATGAATTGGTCGACGCGCGGAAAATGACCGAGATCCGTCGCCGTGTGGAGTCCGTCGTAGAAGATCCGTCGACAGCCGAGCTGCTCAAGCCCTGGTACCGCTACATGTGCAAGCGGCCGACGTTCAGCGACCAGTATCTGCAAACCTTCAACCGCTCCAACGTCACCCTCGTCGACACTGCGGACCACGGCGGCATCACCCGAATCACCGAGAAAGCAATCGTTGTAGGCGATACCGAATACGAAGTCGACTGTATTGTCTTCGCGACCGGATTCGAGGTGGGAAAGTCGGGGGTCCTGTCCGGTGCGTTACCGGTTCACGGCCGAGACGAAACTTTGAGTCAGGCCTGGGATCCTCAGCCCCGCACGCTCCACGGGTTCATGAGCCACGGGT
This sequence comes from Rhodococcus sp. 14-2483-1-2, assembly GCF_002259405.1. Classification (GTDB taxonomy): domain Bacteria; phylum Actinomycetota; class Actinomycetes; order Mycobacteriales; family Mycobacteriaceae; genus Rhodococcoides. The sequence continues at coordinate 200,784 of NZ_NPFW01000023.1, forward strand.
TCCCGAACCTCTTGCATCTAGGCGCACTGCAGAATGCGAACGCCGTGAACTTTGCCCATATCCTCACCGAACAGGCCGAGCACATCGCCGCCATCCTGTCTGTGGCCTATTCGCGCGGCATCGGTGTCGTCGAGCCTACTTCGGAGGCGGAGGCAGACTGGCTGGTCACCCTGCGTGACACCGCCCGCGACAACACCGCCTACCTTCGAGACTGCACCCCCGGCTATTACAACAATGAAGGCAAGCCCATCGTGCGTGCTCAGTCGTACAGCCCAGGGCCGATCGCATTCCACAAAGTGTTGACGGACTGGCGTGCCACGCGCATGACCGAGGTCCTTGAGGCGTCGTCGTGAAGCAAGTCACGCGTGTCGTTCTTGCGCTGGTCGTAACTGGGGCGCTTATCGGGTGCACAAATCCCGAACCGCTCGCCGACGTCGACAAGCAGACGGCCAAGCGTCTGGTTCAAGTCACCGCTGGGCACGGATCAGCGGGCAACGCCCTTCTCGAAGGACCGACCTTCGGACCGGACGGGAAACTTTATCTCGTCGACGTCACCGCGCCGGCAGGAGCGCCGAAAGTGATGCGTGTGAACGTCGACACGAAGACAGTCGAAACGATCTTCACCGACGCCACCAGCGCATACACATCCGCACAGTTCAGCCCCATCGACGGCAGGCTGTACCTCACCAATGTCGCCGGCGGTCGCATCGACAGCATCACCGCGGACGGGAGCGATCACCGCACAGTCTTCTCCGGTGACGTCGAGGGCGAGCAAATGATGCCCGATGACCTGACGTTCGACAACAACGGCACGATGTTCGTCACCGACATCATAGGCTTCCTCGACCCTGTGAACCCGAACCGTGGCCGACTCGTCAGGATCGACAGTGCCACCGGTGCGGTGAGTGTCATTGCTGATCAACTGGAATCACCCAATGGGATCTCCTTCGACACCGATGTAAGCAACCTTTGGGTCAGTCAATACGGGGCCAATCGCATCGACTACGTCGAGTTGAATGACGACCGGACCGCCGTTGCTGTCCGGCGTCCTGCCGTCTATCACGACGGCGGTATTAGCCAAATCGACTCCAACGCTGTTGATTCCGACGGCAACGTTTACCAGGCCCTACACCGTCGGCCCGCGATCGTGGTCTACGACAAGTTCGGCAACTACCTCACCACCATCGAGATCCCCGTCGGCGATGCCTCCGGGCTCGATACCGCCACCAACATCGCTGTTCTACCCGGAACCACCACGGCATACATGACCGTCAGCGGCGATGACGGCGGATACCTCTACACCTTCGAGGCGCTGGCTCAGGGCATTCGACAGACCAACGGAGGATGAGGCGGCTGGCAGAACGGTGGTTACGTTCTGCCAGCTCCCCGCTTTCGGGAAGTGATCGATTCCAGGCGTCTGCTCAGAGCGCGGCATACGACCGCGATAAGGTCTGTCTTTACTGGGCCACTCCCGCGGCGGCCACCGGTGTGGAGGCGTTGAACGTTCCGGGGTAAAGAAACGAACTCGGTCGGGACATTCGCCTGTGCAAGGTGCGGGGCAAACCGGTCAAATTCTATCTGCGCAACTGGACGTTGTACGAAACTCGTTGACAAGGCAGACTCTCGCGTTCGACCTACCGGCCCCAGCTGACTTCAACGCGCGGGGCGATTAACAGCGGGGTGGAGAGACGGGTCTCCATGGACTGTGTAGTGCCCGTCGCCAAGTTCTCGGACGGCAAGGGAATGAAAGCACGGTGTTGGCCCCGCTTCGCGTGGGGGCCGATAAAGTCAACGCCGCGGCCAGATCCTTCCACCGCCGCCCGCCTCGGCAGGCGGCGATCCGCGACAGATCAATGCCGTGCTCGAGGCAGATGCCGTGTCCCCAGTGAACGGGGCCATCTCGTTTTTAAGTCTTGTTGCCCCATGAGCTGGGCGGAAAGGACAATGTAAAACACGGCTGGACGGAAGCGCAAATCTGCCGAGGACATCATGCGCAAACTGCGCCGTGCGGACGAGCTCACTGCTGCAGGCAAAACGCAGGAGGAGATCGCGGCGGCGTCCCGTTCTCCTCGCCCCACGACCGTTCGAGCAACTCGGCATGAGTCTCTTCTGAGGCAGACTGCCAGCGCTCCACCGGGCATGTGCGGCCGGACATTTCGGCGGACTTCAGCGCGCGGTTGACCGCCACATGTCACGGGGCAGCCGAATATGTGAACGGTCGAGCCGAATCGCGGACCTCCCAGATCCCGCGATCGGGAAGGCTCCACACCTCGATGGCGGACTCGGTGAGGTCGGTGAGTACCTCCCACAGGCGATCGTCGATCCTGCCGCCCGCGCGGGCCCACTGGTCATGCTGTGTCTAGCCGGCGGCTCCGTTGCCCCACGGCACCGGAGCGGAACCGCTCCACCCCTCCGAATCGGGATCCTCGGTCTCCTCGCCGGGTTGACCGCCGACCAAGGTGTACATGATGGAGGGCTTGCCATCTCGTTCGGCGCAGGTGAGTGTCCAGCGAAGGAACGCGTCCGCCTCGCTTAACAGGCCGATCCCTCGCAGGACATAGGTCGAGAATGCCGCATCACGCACCCAGGTGTAGCGGTAGTCCCAATTACGCACTCCACCTACGTGTTCGGGCAGAGAGGATGTGGCCACGGCCACGATCGCACCGGTGGTGGAATGGTCGAGCAGCTTGAGTCTCAGCGCAGACCGGCGTACCAGATGGCGGGCGGGGTCATCGTAGTGGACTTCGTCATCCAGCGTCGCCACACCTCGGCCGTCCAATCGGTCACCGTGGCCGGGCCCTTTCGGGTGCTGAGCGCCTTATACGGCGACCACACCAACGCGGCGGAGAACACCTCGCCGGCCGCCAGCGAGACGGTCACGCCGAGCGAGCCGTCATCGGAAACGGTCAGATCATGAGATGTCCACAGCCACAATGACAATTTGCGATGATCCGGAGAGTTCCGCGTCCAGATACCGCCCTCGCGGCCTAGCTGCTGACACTTGCGCGGTGCGATCCGAACGTCGAGTTCGACTGTGCTGGTGCGACCCGTGCGATTAGGATGAGCTCCCGGCGACTCGCGTCGGTGATCTCTGTCAGCTTCAGAGGACGACTGCACAGATTCAGAAGACGAATGCAATCGCCATACGCGGGCGCACCGGTCGATAGCATTCACACGGCCTAGCTACGCGCACATCGATCATGTTACGTGCCTTCTGCGATCGAGGTGCCCTCGACCAACCAGTGATATCGCCCGCCTGGTCGGCGTCCCGACAGGTCGATTGCGTTCCTGCGAGTCTTCGGCTGTAGCGCAGGTGCTTTTGGTGGCCGGGTGCTCACGCGCCGCATTTTATGCCCTCGATTTGATTCAATGTATTCCGAGTTGCTCGGAATCTACCGCAAAGGCGGATAAATTGTGTTGCCTCAATGGTTCGACCGCCACGATGCCCGCTGTCGGTGCGCCGCGGGCGATGACCTCGGTTCCGAGTCCGGTGCCCGCCCCGAGTTCTACGATTGCGCTGTATTCGACGAGATTATCCGGCGTTGAGAAGGTCGAGGTGGTAGGCAGATCGGGCGTACGGATCTACGTATGCGGCCATGGGGGATCCTTCCAGTTGTCCGATTCGATCTAGTGCGGGCAGGTGGCCCGTTGCCGGGGCCGGTGGTCGAATGTCGACTTGCTTTCTGTGGGGCCGCCTGTCCGCGAGTCCGGGGCTCATCGACTGTTCGAGTGGAGTTGTGAGCTGACGGCTCGTAGCGAGGACAGGTACGCGAACAGGGCGTTGGCCGCAATGACGCCGACTGCCAGCGACAGCGTTGCGGGTAGGCCGATCGGACCCACGAGGGCTCCGGCGAGGCCGGCACCGATGGGTTGTCCGCCCCACGCCAGCATTCGGGCCGTGGTGTTGACGCGGCCCTGAAGTTCGTCCGGGGTCACCAGGTGGCGGACGGTGATGCCGTTGATGATCACCGTCGATGCTGCTGCTTGGAAGACGACCAACGCGCACACTCCCAGCACCGGTACAGTGGCCAGAATCCACACGCTGATCGCGCCTGCTTGTGCGAGCAAACCGGCGATGGCGATCGTCCCAGCTGTGAACTTTCGGGACAGGCGCGGTAGTAATGCTGTCGAGATCAGGGTTCCAACTCCGAGGGCTGCGAAGAACAGACCCAACTCGCCGCCGTCCTCGTCGACACCGTACCGCTCGACGGCGGTGACGACGAGGAGGCCGGTCATGATGCCGCCGGCCACACTGTTGCCGGTCCCGATCAGGGTGAGCAGGCGGACAAGTGGGTGACCGTAGATGAAGCGCACTCCGTTGCCGATATCGCGCCACAAGTGGGGTTGTTCCGTCCGCGGAGCGGATGTGGGTTCACGTACCCACAGGAGCAGGATCGCGGTCACTGCGAACGTGGCCGCGTTGAGGGCCAGCGCGGCGAACGGCGAGGATGCGGCGATGAGCACACCACCGAGCGCGGGCCCGGCCATAGTGATGACCGTTGCCATCGCAGTTTGTCGCCCGACGGCGTCGGCCAGTCGAGCGCGTGGCACCAGGGAGGGCAGCAAACCGAAGCCGGCGGCGTCGAAGAACACCATAGCGGCGGCGCTGACGAACGCTGCAACGAACACGTGTGCCGTCGACAGAGTCGCCATCCAATGCGCCGCCGGTATGGATGCCGTTGCAGCGCATGCGGCGAGCGAGGTGACGACCATCGTCGGGCGACGCCGCCAGCGGTCGGCAACGGCACCGGCGAACAGCCCGAACAGCAGGTACGGTGCCGATTCGACAGCGGTGAGAAGCGCAGTGGCCGCGGCACTTCCGGTGGTGCGGTAGATGACGAGCGGGAAGGCTACCAACGCGACGGCAGTTCCGAACCAGGCGACGGTGCGCGCGAGCACCATCAGCCGGAACGCGGCCCCCAGCGACGTCCGAGCGTTCGTCGTGCTCACTTGCCGAACACGTTGTCCGCGGTGTTCTCGATGGCGTCGACGATGCGGACTCCGGCAGCCTGGAAGTCGGCTTCGTTCTGCGGGTACACCCGGGAGTTCCGCACCGCTGGTGAGTTCGCGAGCAGAGCCGATATATCTGTCACGGCGGCCGCGGCGTCCGCTTCCGATCCGGCGTACTGCACCAGGACGACGTCGGGTGCAGCGCTCAAGGCTGCCTCGGGGGTGATTTCGGCGAAATTGCCGTCGATGTCAGCGAATTCGTTGGTCATGCCGAGTGCGTCGACCACTGCGCTGTAGTAAGACCCACTCAAGGCGTAGAGCTTGCCGTCGAAGCTCTGGACAACTGCTGCCGACAGCGGCGCACTGTCGGTGTTCTTCGCTCGTGCTGCGGTGACGCGATCGCGCAGCGAGGTCACGACCTCTGCGGCTTTGTCCGGGACGCCGTAGATGGTGCCGAGGTTGTCCACGTCGGTGTAGACCGCGTCGATTGTCGTGGGCGCGGGCGTGTTCTGGCAGTATTCCCCGAGGACGTAAAGGTTGCCGCCTGCAGTGGTCAGGTCATCGGAGCTCGCCGATCCTTGGCCGCCGAGTTGCCCTTGGTCGTTGGACAGGAACAGATCCGGTGAGGCCCCGATAAGGAATTCGCGTGAGGGTGCATAGTCGTCGGTGTTGGAGGTCAGGCCCGAGAATCGGTCGAGTCCGTCGAATGCGTAACTGCCGTTGGTGTATCCGATCGCGCTGTCGGCGACGCCGAGTGCATCGAGTGTGGCGATGACTCCCGGAGCTCCGAGGAGTACCCGCTCGGGTGGGGCGTCGTAGGTGTAGTCGACACCGCAGCTGGCCACGGTCACCGGGTATGCCGAGGTGCCGCTGTCGGTCTCGGTGCCTGCGGCAGTGGGTTCGGCCTGTCCGCTCGCGCAGGCGGACAATAGGAGAATGGTTGCGGCGGCGCAAGTTCCGGTTCGTACGGCGATCTTCATGGTTGGCTACTTTCGGTGCGGGTGTCGAAATTGGGTTGAGTAGCGGTGCAGCTCGCGGTGGATGGGCGGTGCGAGGTGGCGGGTCCGAAATGGACGCACGGTCGGCCGGTGATCGGGTTGACGGCGATGACCGAATCGACGCCGTAGACCTCGCGAAGCATGTCCGTTGTCAAGACGTCGGTGGGAGTTCCATGGGTGACGAGGGCACCGGATTTCATGACGAACAGGCTGTCGCAGTAGGCCGCAGCGAGGTCGATGTCGTGTAGTGCGACGACAACGGTGGCATCGGTTGCGGTGAGCAGTTCGAGGAGGTCGATCTGCGCCGAGATGTCGAGGTGGTTGGTGGGTTCGTCGAGGATCAGTATCGGAGCTTGTTGCGCGAGGGCCCGAGCTACGAAAACGCGTTGCCGCTCGCCGCCGGACAGGGTCGAGATCTGACGGTCGACGAGGTGCGCGATCCCGGCGGCCATCACGGCGGCGTCCACTGCGGCGACATCGACCGCGCCGAAGCGTCGCAGACCGGTGTTGTGCGGGATGCGTCCGAGTTCGATGATCTCCCCCGCGGTGAACTCGAATTCTGGTGAATCGTCCTGCAGGACAACCGCGGTCCTGGTCGCCGATTCACGAGCGCTGAGGCGGCGAAGGTCGTCCTCGCCCAGCACGATCGTTCCGCCTGAGGGTATGAGGGCCCGGTAGAGTGTGCGCAGCAGCGTCGACTTTCCGCTGCCGTTCGGTCCGAGAAGCCCTACAACCGAGCCTGATTCGGCGTGTATTACCCCGTCGGTGAGAATCTTGGCACCGTCGATAGCGACGGCGACGCCCTGTGCGTCGAGTTTCATCGAGCCCTCGCCGTCCGCCCGGAGGAGACCAGCAGGTACAGGAAGAACGGAGCGCCGATGGCCGAGGTGACCACCCCGATCGGAAGTTCGGCGGGGGCGCGGAGCACGCGGGCCGCGATGTCCGAAAGCGGTAGGAAGCATGCGCCGAGCAGTGTTGCGGTGACGACGACGCGGCGGTGATCGGCACCGACGAGCAGACGCGCAATGTGCGGGATGACCAGGCCGACGAACCCGATACCGCCGACTTCGGCAACGATGACGCCGGTCAGGACCGACACCACGACCATCAGCGTCAGCTGGAATCGCGCGACGTCGATGCCGAGGGAGTAGCCGAGGTCGGTGCCGGACGCCAGGGCGTTCAGGCGGGCACTGTTCCACATCAGCCACGTCGTGGCCGCCGCGGTGACGACCGCGGGCAGCAGCAGGCTCGCCCACGATGCCCCGGCGATCGAACCGAGACTCCAGAACAGCACGCGCTGAGATTGATTGGGAGTGGCGATGGTTTGAAAGAAGAACGTGAACGAGGAGACGAGGTACCCGACGGCGACCCCTGCCAGCACGAGCCGGGTCGGTGGCCATTGCCCTCCGCGGCGGGCGAGGACGAACACCAGCGCGAACGCCAGGAGGCCGCCGATGAAGGCTGCCGCGGACAGCGATACGCCGCCGAGTACCCCGGCGCCGAAGACGATGACGATAACTGCGCCCAGGCTCGCGCCCGGCACGATCCCGATCAGGTAGGGGTCGCCCAGCGGGTTACGTACAACGACTTGGATGACCACGCCCGCTATCGCCAGACCCGCGCCGACGACGATGGCGAGAATGGTGCGCGGGACGCGGACCTGCCAGACGATCTGATCGTTGACCGGTGTCGAGGTGTGCGTGCCCGCCATGCCGAGGTGTTGGGCGACCGAACCCCAGATGTCTCCGAGTCCGATGGTGACAGCTCCGATGCTGACCGACGCCACCGCGATGACCACGATGGCGAAGCCCGAGATCGCCAGCAACACGCGAAAGCGTTGGGGCGAGGCGAAGGGCGGTGCGCCCGTGCTGCGCACCGCAGTGGCCGGCGATCGTTTCATCAGGTCTACATCCCGACAGCTAGTTGTTAATGACAATCAGTGTCGATACAGTAGCGAATGCAGTGCGGAGACGACACCTCGGGCTGCACGTACTGGTGAAGGAGCCGACCCTGATGCACACGGAGATCGCCTCTCTCAGAGAGATTCACGATCGGCTCAACGGCGCAGTCGATCCTGCGCCGACTCAGAGACCCATGAATCGAAACGGTGCCTCGATTCACCTCCCGAAGCCACGCACACTCGACTCGCCGTTCACAGCGCTGGTCCACGCCCGGCGTTCGCGGTACGACTTCGACCCGAGTGGCGAACTGAGCGTGGATTCGGTAGGAACCCTGCTCGGCACCGCGCTCGGACTCGGACGCCGGATCGAGGCCTACGGCGACCGCGAATACCCGCTGAGCGTGGCACCGACCGCAGGCGGCCTCCGCACCCGCGACACGTTCCTGTTCGCAACCCGCATCGCCGGCATCCGGCCGGGGATCTACCGATACGACATGGCCGATCACTCTTTGCAGCTCGTGTCCGAGGTGGACCCTGCCGTTGCATTGGCCGAGCTGTACGCCCAGACCGAGTTCGCGGCGTTGCCGGCGGCGAGCCTCGCTCTGACTGCAAGGCTGGATGTCGCGCTGGCCAAATACCCACCGCGCCACTACCGCACAGTGCACGTCGATGCCGGCATCGGGGTCCAGAATCTGTATTTGACCGCCACAGCGATGGGCATGGCGTGCTGCGCAGTCTCGGGTTTTTCCGATCCGGCGGCGGAATCGGTGCTCGGACTCGATGCTGCGGCGATAGTGACGATGCTGGTGGCTGTTGGGCCACCGCGCATCACCGGGCTGGAAGAATCGTCAGTGTAGGAGTTGGTCTCAGTGTGGGAGGGGCGTAGTCGGCAGCGTGGTGCCCGCGGCGGCTGCGGCGGCGACAGCAGCGGGCATACGGCTCCCGCCGAGGAACGGAAGGCCGATCGGCGAGCTCGAATACAGCCCGGTGGCAACGACCCGAACTACGTGTAGTCCGGCCGCTCTCACGTCCGCGGTGGTGACATCGACTTCGACGACACGGTGCCCAGCGCTGTTCAAGACCTTGACCAATGCCGCGATTCGGTCGGTTGTCGGTGCGGCGTCGGCCGTGTCGAGGTCCGACAGGTCGACCGAACCGAGTGTGGCGGCGGCAAGTTCACGACGGAACTGTTCTTGCACTTCGGGATCGAGGTGTATTTGGAGGTGGCAGACGTAGTCGACCAGATCGCGCCGATCGCTTCGATAGGACATTCCGTAGGCGCGGTCCTCGCGCCAGGGTTTGAGCGGGCTGGTCGGTGACTGCGCGGCCTGCATATAAGCCGAGGTCGGGTCGTCGTATTCGGAGACGAACAGTTGGAGTTGCAGGGCTTCGGCGTATGCCTTTTCCGCAGCGCGCACCGCGTCTGTTCCCACACCCATCCCGAGCGTCAGAAATCCCGTCGAGCGGTCGTGCACCAAAGACCCGAGTACCGGAATACCGAATTCGGTGGTGAACGAATAGAAACGAGTGCCGAGCCGCCGCTGTGGCCCCCTCGCGAACTGGCGTAGCCACGTCGGTACGGACACTTCGTGAACGCCTTGTCCGCCGTACCAGGACAGTGTCATCGCATCACGTTCGAGTATTTCGCACAGTGCGCCCCAGCAGGCGAATTCACTGCTGGGGCCCGCGGCGAGACCTGCTTGAATGATCGGATTCGTCAGCGGGCGGTCCTCGCCCACCGGGCGTGTGTGCGATCCGAAGTACGAGGGCCACACCAGTGACGCCGGCACCCACACCGAGCTGCCGCTCGAGAGGTCGGTGCCTTCGATCCATTCGACGTCGAGGCTCCCGGTGAACTCGGACGCTGGGAAGCGCGGTGCCGCATGCTGTTCGGCGGAGTACAGGCACACCGTGGCGGGATCGAGAGCGTCGACACCCTCGGCGGTCAGAGAGAGGTAACTGCCGCGGCGGAGGCCATCCGGAACAAGGTTGCCGCAGTATCGTTCGACGCCTTCGCCGATTGCTGCGCCCAGCACACGGTCCGGGGAGCCGAAGCCGTATCCGGCTCCAGAATTGTCCGCCGGCCAGTCGCTGAATCGGCTGATGTCGCTGATACGGGAATGGGTCAGGGCGAAGGAGGAGGGAAAGTGCTCGGGAATGCAGCGGGGGTCCAGTCGGGTGAGAACTCCGAACCGGGGGTCGACCAACGCGTCGTACATGTCTTCCTTCTCCTTGCAGTCGGCCACAGGGCAAGCAATACTAGGCAAGCGGTAGGGGGACTCTGACAAGGTCAGAGCTGTTGCGCGGGTGCACGTTCCACCCGAGAGCGGTGGGTACCTCGAGTAGACGCGGTGACCCGTGGAGCGGGAATGCCGGCGGGCCGTTGCCGACCAGTTGGGGTGTCAGCACTCGAACCACCGTCAGACCGGATTGCGCGATATCGTCGGTGGTGAGATCGACGACGACCGCGTCGATGCCGTGGCGTGCGAGTGCGGCGAGGTAGGTTTCCCGCACCGAGCCCGTGACCGCGGGGATCTCGTCCATCGCGACCAGGTCGCGAGGTTCGAGGCGAAGGAGCGCGGTGCCGGCCTGCATGCGCCGGTCCTGGTAGAGCTGTGCGACGGCGGGGAGGTCGACCAGGTTGCGGAAGTTCTTTCCGGCCGCGTCGAGGTAGTTGCGATCCGCGCGGTACGGAAGGAAGACGTGGTCTGGCAGCGCGCCGATACGGACGGACTGCCAGGTCTCGCTGTCCGGGTCGGCAAGTTGACGGGAGAGTTGCATCGATCCCAGCGCTTCGACGAGCGCTTTCGTCGCAGCGGCATGCGGGGTGGCGCGGCAGGCGCTGCCGAAGGCGACGAGTTCGCAGGCACGGTCGCGGACCAGTGCCCCGACGACGGGCACACCGAATTGCGACGGGATGTGAATCAAAGTCACGTCGAGGTCGAATCCTTCAGCGGGACAGCCCATCTGGCCTATGACCCGTCCCCCGTCGTCGAGTCGGTGAGCGTCGGCACCGCTGGCCCACCAGATCGTTGTGGCATCGCGCTCGAGCAGCTCCTCGATGGCGGATTGCTCGGCCCGCTGCCGGCTCGTGCCGGTGGCGATACCGGAGTACATCAACGAGTGCAGCGGCGGCTCCGACGTGCGGGAGCCACGAATGTAGTTGAGATAGACCGATCCTGCCGGGGCTCGTACGGCCCGGCCATCGTGCATGTCAACGCCTTCGACCCATTCGACAGGGGTATCGGCAGTGAACGGTACGAACGGGAAACCACGGCTTGCGTATTGCTCGGGCGAGTACAACGCGAAGGTGCCGGGATCGAGCGCGTCGATTCCGCGGGCGCGCAGTTCCCGGTAGCTCGCACGGTCGAGATGCGGGGCAACAGCATTGCCGCAATACCGTTCGACGGCCTCCCCGATCGCGGCACCACGCGCCGCTCCGTGATCTCCGAACGAGGCACCGAAGCCGATCGGGTCGGCGACCCAGTCGACGACCCGATCCATGCATGCGACATGGGCGCGGTAGCCCACCCACGCACTGGGCAGCTCGACATCTCGTTCGAGCGGACCCACACCGGTGAGGACGCCGAGCCGGGATCCATGAAGGCTCGATCCGTGAACGCTCACTGCTTTTCCTGTCGGATAGGGAGACGGACGAGGGTACGGGCGGCACCGACATACACTGTTTGCGTTGCCTTCTCGATTGTCGTGCCGGTGTAGCGGTTGCCGCTGTTCAAGTTGCGCGTGAGGGCGGGGAAGTCGCTGCCGGTGATGTGCAGGATCAGCTCCGACCCGCGTTCGAGATGTACAGCCGTGCGAGAGAGAGGAACGCGCACGGCGTCGGCGCTGGCACCGGTCACCGCGACGCCGTAGCCGATTTGGTGCAGCGAACCGCCGGCGCTGCGGTGGAGCAGCCGCACGATCCAGTCGGCTTCCGGTGCTGTGGTCGATGCGGTCAGGTGTGCTTCTGGGATGCCGTCGATGTGCAGGTCGGCTGCCAGCGGGCCGGTCGTGAAATCGACGAAGTCACTGCGGACGACAGCGCTGCGGTCGTGGTGGGTGGGGATGGTGGGGTACGGGTCGGCGGGGTTGTACTCGAAAGACAGTGCTACCGAGCCGGACTGGGGCGCGGTTTCGAGACGGCGAGGTTCGTGTGCATACAGCAGGATCGACGATTCCGGTTCTTCACGTGTCTCGTTGTCGATCCACGTATCGACCCCCCGGTGAAAGATCGACACGGACGCCAATTTGGATTCGGCGGCGCGGTGGCCGAGGACCGAATGCAGCCACTGCACGCATATCTTCCCCCACTCGATCGACGCGACCGGGCCGTGGCGGCCGGAAGGATCGACGAACAGCTCGTGGGTCCACGGCCCGATCATCAGCCGCCGGGCCGGGCGGGGTTCGACGTTGGAACCGACAAAGTCGAAATGGGCGATCGACGTCTCGGTCACCAGGTCGTACCACCCTCCGACGTGAAACGAAGGCACCGTCAATTCGGCCAGTTCGTTGTCGGTGATGCGTTGGTCGTCGAGATGGTCCGGGCCTCGATCGAGTACCCCGCCCCACGTCGGGAGGTGCACCCCGGTGGTGTCGGGTAGCTGGGTGACCGGAAGTGCGAGATACGACTCGAGGTCGGGTAAAGCATTGCCCGGCATGTCCGTTCGGCTCACCCGGGCGTCGCCGTGCTGCAGCCACCACCCCAGGTGCTCGTACAGGCGCAGAATGCCGGACGGGTCGAATTTGGTGCGAGCGAGTTCCATCGAGGGACACAGGCTCACCACCGCCCGGACCGCGATCGGGCGTTCTACGGCCATCGCCCATGCGGTGTAGGCGGAATAGGAGCCGCCGTATGCGACGACGCCGCCGTTCGACCATGGTTGACCGCATACGAAGTCGACCAGTGCTGCGCCGTCGTCTCGTTCCGAGTGGTAGGGAGTGAAGGTTCCGTCGGAGTCGTACCGTCCGCGTACGTCGGCGACGACGTAGGCGAAGCCGTTGCGCGCCCAGCCGAGGCCTTCGGAGCGGTGGTGCGATCGTCCGTACATCGTGCGTGTGATGACAGCGGTGGCCGGGAAACATCCTGGCTCGGGAAGGTAGATGTCTGCGACGCAACACGTTCCGTCGCCGTTCGACACGCGCAGGTTGTGCTGCGATCGTGGACTGTTCGTCACAGCGTAGCGGTGCTGCGCCGAAACGGGATGGGCAGAACGGGATGATGAACGATGTGCGCCGATGCCGGGTCGACGTCGAGTTGCACCGAGCCGATCGCAGTGTCGCCCGTTGCGAGGTATGCGCGCACCTCGGCGGCGATGACACCGGCGACGACGGCGATACCGCTGCGGTGGGGCCACCGAACGGGAGGCAGGATCGAGTGGGGATCGTCGAGGTAGCGCCAATGATCGAGGAGTTGGTCGGCGACACCGGACGCGGCGAGACGGCGACCCCGGACGTCGTGGTAGTCGGCATTGTTCGATGCCGGTGACCACAGCGGACCGATGAAGAAGCGTTCGCCTTCGGCGTGGCAGCGGTGCCATGCCGTTCGGTGGGCAGTGCACCAGTTCTGCAATTGCGACCAGCGGGCGTCGGGCAGCCATGTAGCGCAGCTGACCACGACGTCCGCCGTCGACACCGAGCCCTCGTCTGCAATCCCCACCGTCACATCGCCGCAGTCCTCGAGCAGAGAAGCCACCGCCTCGGCGATCGGAGTGTCTCCGTCGACGAGAACAGACGACGCCGTCGATACAGATGAAGCTGTCGACTCCTCCGCAAGAATGCCGCGCTCATCCAGTAGTGCGATGAGCTGCCGAGTCAGGTCGGCATCGTCGCCGAGCGAGTCGAAATCGATTTCCCTCCCCATGTGAGCCGACCCCTGCAGGAGTTTCACCACATGAGGTGGCCCGCTGAGGCGAACGAAGCGATCTCCCGGTCTCGAGCACAACCAGGTGCCGTCGACAGCCGGATACAGATGATGTCCGGCGGCAATACTTGGCATGACAAGCTCCGTCAGAGTGGGCCCGCGATCACAGGCGTGAGTAGTTCGGTGTCAGTTCAGTTGTCCACGAACGTGTGTCAGTCCTCGAAGGCGAACGGATTGTGCACGATCGAATTGGTGGTCGGGCTCTGCGGGGCGCTCTGCGCAGCCGACGACTCGATCTCCTCGAAGACGAACGGATTGTGCACGATCGAGTTCGTGGTCGCACCCTGCAGTGCGCTCGTCGTGGGAGCGCCGGCGATATCGGTTGCGGTGAAGTTGGACATTGCGCATACCTTCTTCCATTGTTGAATATGATTGTCGTTGTCGATCGACCTACGCATCATCCGGCGGCGACCGGCGGTTGTCAAGGATGGGGCACCCGTACTCAATGACGGGCCTACGTCCCTTCGGTCAACCCGGCAAGTCGAATCGGTCCGCCGTCTGCGCCGGCCTTCTCGGCCGATCAAGCGCTCGGCCTCATGGGCGGCGGGCAGCGATCGTCGACGATGATTGCCGATCGCCGTAGAATCTGGCGGGTGGCCACGTTGATCAGCTCGTCGAGCTCGGCGATGTAGGCGGGGGGCGGTGGCCCCGTGCGGGCTGGCGTACAGGTGCCCATGGACTTAAATAAAATGTCCGGTTTGACCACAGGTGCTGCCGAGCATGCAAATGAACCCCTTCGACTGTAAGGCTGAGCAACCTGTGCCAAACCGGTCGATAGACGCGGCGTCGTGGTTTCACTCGAATACCGATCGAGCACATCACGTGCGCTGAGATTCACCCCGAGAAGTGGACAGTGGTTACGCCCTGTCTCACCTTGTGCCCACTACTTCCCGCCTGTCGGTGTCGCGTCGGATTTTCCCGGCGAAAGCAAGACGCATCTTGAGAGATATGAAGATATCGGTGGAAGTCGCCCATTTTCGGTGCGGTAACGAAAAACCGGAAGGCCGTTTCAGCTCGTAAAAGTCCACCGATCGGCTTACACCTGCGCCCGAAATTAGCTACTCTGTCCTAGAAATCAATGGTGACCGGGGCCGGAGACGAGCGAAGAGCGTCTCGCTACCCGCGCGGGTTCGATTCCGTTCCGAAAACGCGGGGAGCAATTCGATAATTATGTCGAAACTGTTCTGCGCGTTGACTGTCCGGTCTCGTCGGAAGAGATGGAAGTGCTCTGATGGACGTGATCGACACGCGGTGGGGTATCAGTAGTTCGGCGGACCCCGCTGGCCGGAAGCGAGCCAGAACTGCACGCGATATTCTCTTGCATGCAACCGAGTCGCACGCCGGTCACTACCGAGGTGTAGTGGACGAATTCCCGGCGCAGATTCGACATATCGCGGGATATCACATCGGGTGGTGGGACCTCGAAGGCGCGCCACGCCGCGACACTGGCAAGTCCGTGCGCCCAGCTCTAGTCTTCGCATGTCACCGGTCTCTGCGATCGGGTACGGCGGGTTCGACGGACAGCCCGCTCGCCGTCGCTGCGGCCACCTCGGTCGAGCTGGTCCATGACTTCTCGTTACTGCACGACGACATCATGGATCGAAGTCGGGTTCGTCGACATCGGACCACTGCATGGACGCATTTCGGAATACCCAAAGCCGTACTGACTGGAGACATGATGCTGTCGGCGGCGTTCTCCGTACTCACATCACCGGAAACCCTGCCCACCAACCGTATGCGGACGGCCTTGTCGGACTCGGTCTACAAACTGTGCGCTGGACAAGCCCTGGACATGACATTCGAGACCGAGCCAGTGGTCAGCCTCGATCAAGCGCTGCAGATGGTGCACGGCAAGACAGCTTCGCTGATAGCGTGCGCCTGCGAATTGGGGGCAATCACAGCCGGCGCCTCCCCAGAGCTGAGCGCACAAGCGCACGACTTCGGATTGCATGTGGGTATGGCATTCCAACTCGTCGACGACCTACTGGGGATCTGGGGAGACCCCTCGGTGACAGGTAAGCCTGTCGGGGCCGACCTGGCCGCACGCAAGAAGAGCCTGCCGGTGGTGGCTGCTATGGCTACGAAGAGTCGCGCTGCTCGCCATCTGATCGAGATGTACGCAAACCCCACCGAGCCCGCTGACTCTGATGTAGCCGACGTCGCCGACCTCGTCGATGAGGCAGGTGGGCGCGTATGGGCCGAGGAGCGAATACAGCTCGAACTCAGCCAAGCCCATCAATGCTTGAAGGGCATGGCAGCACCGTCCGAACACACATCCGAGTTATTCTCACTGGTCGGGTTTCTCACCGACCGTGCCGCCTGAGTGCGAGCACTCTCGATCACCGCACTGCTCAACGACGACCCCACCCCCTCTTCTTCGGGAGAAGAGGGCTTCCCGGAAAGTTGTAAGTTGAACCAACGCAGCGGCATTCATGAACGAGCAATGGCATCGACAGTTCACTTTCTCGACGGCGCACGCAGGATCGTGGCGAAGGAACTCAGGATTGCGTATCGGTTGAATCTTCACAATGTCTGGGTCGCGGCACTGCCGCCGCTTCTGTTGGCAGCTGCGTCGTGGGTCGTCGACCCACCGGACCGACCCGGTCCAACACTTATGACAGTGGTGATCTGGTCGTACCTGTTCGTTTACATCTTCGATGCTGCGAATCAAGCTGCCGGCATCGAGGAGGACAGGATCAACAAACCTCAGCGCCCCGCGCCCATGGGTTTGGTCGACGCGCACGGATTGAGGACCCGCTGCGCTGTCGGATCGGTATTGTTCGTGTCGATCGGCTTTGCGGCCAGCGTGTGGACCGGGACCATTTCTGCGGTGTGGGTCGCGACAATCGTTTTCGTGCACATGTTCATGCCTGCGAGTATGTATTTTGCATGGAAGCCATTGTCGAACCTCAGTGGCGCTGTAACTCAGCTCATCGGAGGGTGGGCGATCGTCGGCCCGCTGAACACGACCGCGGTAACATGGGCCTTGACGTTGTCGATCATGGTCGTGATAGCGATGCCCATCGAAGACGTGCGCGACGTCGACGGGGACATCGCAGCCGGACGACGTTCCTATCCGATGATGTTCGGTGCCAGCTCTGTCTCGAGAACGTTCGCGGTTCTGATGGCCGTGTGGCCGTTCGTAGGATGGGCACTGATACTCCGCACCGTGGAATTGACGACCTGCGAATTCTGCACACTCGCAATCGTCTTCACTCTGTCGTACTCAGCTGGCCTATCGGCATTGAACACCCGTTCTATGCCGTCTCAAAAACGCGCCTACATCTTGTACAGTCTCGTCCACGTCGCGCTGACCGCACTGCCCCTGGCCACGGTGATCACGTAGGGCCGACCTGCGGTCCGAGCCCCCGCGAGCACGTACCCAGGGGAACATAGACTGCCGGGCAAACATCCGACACGTACTCTGTGGGTTGCAGAACAGCGTTAGATTGTGAGGTCTGCATGAAGGTTGCGATTATCGGTGCGGGTGTCGCCGGACTGACCACCGCCAAAATTTTGCAGCAGACAGGACATGACATCACGATTCTGGACCGTACTCCCGACGTCGGAGGTGTTTGGAGCCGGACACGTCGCTACCCAGGCGTCACTACTCAAAGTCCCATGCGGCAGTATTCGTTCTCTGATTTCGCCGCTTCAGCAAACTTGCCCGAATGGCCGACCGGAGAGCAGGTTCAAAGCTATCTCGCCCACTATGCGACCGCAAACGACCTCGAACATCTCTTGCACCTGCGTACCGAGGTCACCCGGGTGCACCGCTCCGAGAGCGGAGAGTGGCATGTCGATGTTCACGATCTCGACCGCACCGTCGAATACAGGATCGACGTCGCGGCTGTTGTCGTGGCCAACGGAATCTTCAGCGAACCCAACATTCCCGAATATCCGGGCCATGAGGTTTTCAAGGCCGCCGGAGGACGCATCCTGGCGGGTAATCAGTTGAACGATGAGGAGCAGGCACGCGGCAAGCATGTCGTGGTCGTCGGGTACGGGAAATCGGCATGCGATGTGAGCGTCGCTTTGAGCCGTGTCGCCGAGACTACCGATATTGTTGCCCGACAACTACTATGGAAGGTACCGCGGAAGATTGCGGGGGTAGTGAACTTCAAAATTCCTCTCCTCACTCGACTAGGCGAGGCGCTCTTCCCTTACCACACCCTACACGGGTTCGAGCGACTCCTGAACGGCCCAGGCAACGGATTGCGCCGCAGCTTACTCAACTTAATTGGAACAATATCGATCAAACAGTACGACCTCGAGACCCACGGGCTTGTGCCGCGCGGTCGGATGATAGATATCATCACAGGCGCAATTGGCCTGGGGACGGAGGGTTTCTTCGAGCAAGTCTCCAACGGAACTATCAAGGTTCACCGCGATCAGATAATTGATCGAATGTTCGAGAAGGACTCTCGCCCCATGGTAGAGCTTCGAGACGGAACCCAACTCAAAGCGGATCTCGTGTTGTGCGCTACAGGTTTTCGTCAAGGCACGCCATTCCTCGACGACGCAATACAAACGCGGATACTCGACAGGGACGGAAACTTTCTACTCTACCGCAATATTCGCCCCGCGGATGTGCCCAATCTGTACTTCAACGGATACAACTCCTCGTTCTTCTGCCCACTGAACGCCGAAATTGCCGCGTTGTGGATCGCAGCCGACCTTCAGAACGCGCTAGATTTGCCGAGCGAGGACGAAATGCGACGTTCGGCGCAGAAACAGGTAGAATTCTTTGACACCATTACCAATGGGCATCATTCGTGCGGAGGAAACATTATACCGTTCTCTATGCACAACGTTGACGACGTGCTGCAAGATATCGGTACGAACATCTCGAAATTCGCTCGCGCTTCACAATGGTTCAGACCAATCGATCCTGCTGCATACGCGAAACTTACAGCGCGAGTTGTCGCAGACCTCACCAGTAGGAAAGTCGCTGAGGGCCGCAATCATTCCGGTTCGAGCTAGAATCGAATCACCGCCGTTATCTTCTAGTGGTCCGCGTTTGAAGTTGTTGGACGGTTGGCTTTCTTGAGGATTTGCTCCGCGGTTTTGGTCCAGACGAACGGCTGGATACGCGGGTTCCACCCTTGATGAACGCACGAATCTTGGCAGTGAGGTCGCGGACGTTGCGGAGGGACCCGCGGTGCCGATCTTCCCGCCTGTGCTTGGCTGTCGGAGACCGGTCTCGCAAAGTCATCCGAAACTTGCCCGGGGGCAGAATCTACCCGCCTGACGCATCGATTCTTGGGCTCTTGCCAACTGCCATCCGAAGTCACCCATGTCCGCCCCATCGAACCAACTGTGGAATCGGGGCGTGGCCTACATCTTTTAGGTCTGCATTGCGCATACCACGCGGGACTATCTTGGTGCTTCGGATCGGAAGCGAGTCAGGTTTGCGGTCGTCCACCCGCGCCCTGGCGTGCCGCAGCGTTACTTCATTGCCTGGCGGAGGCTGTAGGGGCGCATGTCAGTCCAGTTTTCTTCGACGTACTCCAAGCACGCCGCGCGGCTATCTTCGCCGAATACAACACGCCAACCCCGCGGGACGTCGGAGAACGCCGGCCACAACGAGTGCTGTTCTTCGTCGTTGACCAGTACAAAGAAGCGGCCATTTTCGTCATCGAATGGGTTGGTACTCATCTCGCCTCACTCATCGCATGTGTACATATTGCAGCGCTCATTTTTAAGCGCTTCTTGAAGGAGCTGCATGGTTGCACCCGAAATGGGGCGTCGGAGTTAGGATACCCTACATTAGGCTCCGCTGTAGGGGCGTCCGGAGGACGACGCAAGATGTGTAGCTCGCCTCTGCGTTATGCGCGCTCTTGATGGTGTCTTTGCTCACCGCGGCTACTTCCCGTGAACGGGCGGCGGTGCCGCGCCCTCCCACGCCGCCCAGAGCTCTGCGTAACGGCCATTGGCCGCGACGAGTTCATCGTGACCACCCTGCTCGAGGATCCGTCCGTGTTCGAGCACCACGACACGATCAGCAGCGGCGGCCTGCGTCAGGCGGTGGGCGACGACGAGTGTGCTGCGACCACGAGTCGCGGCCTGCGCCGCTGCCTCGAGATTACGCGCACCTGCACTTCCTGCCTCTGCCGTCGCTTCGTCCAGGACCGCGACGGAAGGGTCGGCCAGCACGAGCCTCGCCAGGGCGAGCTGCTGTGATTGCGCCGATGTCAGCTCGTGGCCACCCTCTCCGACATGGGTGTCGACACCGTCGGCGAGCGCGTCGACCCACGCGCCGGCCCCAACCGTCATCAGAGCAGCGTCGATGTCGGCGCGCGTGGCATCGGGCGCGGCCAACAGCAGATCCTCGGCAAGGGTGCCGGAGAAGACGTGCACTTCCTGGCTGACGATCGCGATGTGCCGACGTAACCCGTCGGTGCCGAGATCGTCCAGGCTCGCACCGCCGATCCGCACCTGCCCGTCCGTCGCGTCGATGGAACCGGCCGCGATGGCCGCGATCGTCGACTTGCCCGCGCCCGTGGAACCCACCAGCGCAACGGTTTCCCCAGTACGGACGGTCAGGTCGATGCCATGCAGCACCTCGTGCCCTCCGTCGTAGGAATGACGCAACCCGGTGACCTCGAGGGTGGCGTCGACGGGCACCGCGCCGGTCCCGCGTGGCCGCTGATCGGGAATGTCCATGACGCCGACGAGTCGGGCGAGAGATGCTCCCGCCGACTGCACATCGTCGAAGGAGAACATCAGCATGCCGATGGGATTGAACAGCCGATGGAACAGCAATGCGGCCGCAGTGACTTGGCCGACCGTGACGTGGTCGTCCTGGATGAACAGGAAGCCGGCTGCCAGGATCACGGACAGGCCGACGCATTCGGCGCGGTTGCTTCGTGACCCGAAGCGGGTGAACAGGCGAAAGACGTCGATTCCGATGTCCCGCGCTTTGCCCGACGCCTTGTCGATCTCACCCAGGTGCGATTCTTCGAGTTGATATGCCCGGACGGTGCGGGCTCCCTGCATGCTGGAGATCAGTGCCTGCGACCGTTCGCCCATCGCGACGCGTTCGGCGGCGTACAGCGGCGCGGATCTAGGCAGATACCAGCGAAGCGCGAGCACGTACATCGGAATGGCGACCATGCCTGCAAGCCCGAGCCGCCAGTCGAGGCTGAGCATGGCCACGACACTGAGCGTTACCAGCAGCAGAGCGGAGACGATGTTGGGGATCACTTCGCCGATGGATTTCGCCATGACGGCCACGTCATCGCCGACGCGAGAGAGTAAGTCTCCCTTACCTACTCGTTCAAGGGTTCCGACCGGAAGGTGCAGCGCGCGGCCGAGTACACGTTCACGCAGCGACGCCAGGATGCCCTCGCCGAGCTTGCTGATCATGTACGAACTCCACGCCGTGAACACTCCGCCGACCACAGCGGCGACGGTGATGATAGCGACGACGGAAACGATGGTGGATGTCGGCGCACCAGCGGTGACCCGGTCGACCAGCACTCCGAATACATAGACGGGAACGAGTGACATCGCCGCTGCGACAGCGGAAATCAGCAACGTGATAGCCCCGAGGCCGCGTCGCCCCTGCAGTTCGCTTCGCAGGAATGCCCACGATCGTCGGGACGTCGCGATGGGCAGCAGTTCGGGTGTCGTGGTCATCGCAGCACCGTGTCCTTGTAACGATCGTTGTGGGCGGCGAGTTCGTGATGGGTTCCCTCGGCGACTACCCGTCCGTCGTCGACGACGATCACCCGATCAGTAACCGCGAGCAGCGCGGGACTGGTCGTGATCAGCATGGTGGTCTGGGCCGTGTTACCGGCGTGCCGAAGGTCCTTGATCCCCGCCGCGATGGTGTGTTCGGTGACCGCATCGACAGCCGTCGTCGGATCGTGCAACACCAGCACTGGAGCCGATACCGTCAGTGCGCGGGCGAGTGCGACGCGCTGCCGCTGACCACCGGACAAGGAAGCGCCCCTGTCGGTCACGGAATGATCAAGTCCGTTCTCGTACAGTGCCACCACGTCCTCGACGGCCGAGGCCGCCAACACAGGTGCCAGCTCATCGTCCGCGCGTGCGGCCCCGGCGGTGATATTGGACCGCAACGTCCCGGCAAACAGGTCTGTGTTGTGTGGCTCCACGAGTACCGTGCGTCGTACCTCCGTCAATCCCAGCGTGGCGACCGCGGCACCGCCGATGGTGATGTCACCGATGTAGTCGTTGGGCGCTATCTGCCCGGACAGCACAGCAGCCAGTGCCTCCCCGTCCGGTGCGTGCAGAGCGACGACTCCCAGCAGCTCACCCGGTGCGACCGATAGCTCCAGGCCGTTCAGAGATCGATATTCGACGCCGTGGATGCCCAGAGCTGTCGATGATGGTGCGTCCGAGCCGCTCTCGGGAAGTACGTGGTCGGCGCCGAGAACGAGGGCGAGCCGGTCCGCGGAACCGCGCACCATTGCCGCCACGCCCGGTAGCCGTGACATGGTCGTCAACGGCTCGATCAGAAACTGCGACAATCCGACGACGGTGATCAATTCGCCCACCGAGATTCGACCTTGCAGGGCATAGTACCCGGCGGTGGCGGCTATGCCGACCGACAGAAGCGCGGTGACCGTCGTCGAGAATCCGAGGTAGACGCTGTTGGCTTTCGCCATCTTCATCGTCGCGCCCAGCGCCGTGCGGCTCGACGCGTGGAACCGCGCCGAAGCGGCGTTCTCGGCACCTATTCCGCGCAACGGCCGCACCCCGCTGACCAGGTCGGTGGCCATGCCGGACACGCGAGCCACCTCGGCCTGCTGCGTCGTCGCGACCCTCGTGAGCAGCGGCGCTGCGCGCTGGAGTAGGTACATGATGACGGGAGTGCCCACCAGCACGGCGATTCCGAGCGGAATGTCCACGACGAGCAGCACCACCGCGCATACGACTGTCGCGGCGATCGCGGCCACCGTCCGCGCGATGATGTCGAGAATCCAAGACGTCTTCTCCACGTCGGACGTGGCCACCGTCAGTAGTTCACCGGACACCAGATCGGTGCGAACACCGCGGGGATCGAGGACTCGTCCTGCGATCTCGACGCGCATCATGTGCGCCTCACGTTCGATCGCGACGACGATGATCCGCGCCCCGAAGCGGTACGCGAAAGACAGCACCACAAACAGCCCGGCCAGGCCGAACAACGAGATGATCATCGCCCGACCGTCACGGGTGTCGATTGCGCGGCCGACGATCAAGCCTATCGCGACGGGAACCATGGTCTCGCAGAACTGGTGCACGCAAAAGAACAGTGAGGAAACGATCATTCGGGCTCGTTGGCGCATGACAGTTCGTCTAAGAATCGCACTGCCCGTTACAGGAGTGGAGCCTGCGCCATGACCGAGGTTGGAGAGTTTAGCGAGAGTGGTGGTAGCCATCACGCGGCCACAAGAAGACAAGGCATTACCTGATGCTAGTTCATCGAGTGCGTGTGTTGGGGTGCGCGAGAGTGCCTAAAGAGGATTGTTTTCTCATAGAGATCAGGACGCCACCCGAAAGGAATGGAGAACACCATGGCCGCCGACGCCACCACCCGAGTACAACATGTCGAGGCCGATGTGTAGGCCCCAGCAGACTTGACCGCCAGCCAATTCGGGTTCGTTTCGGCTTGTTACGCGACCGGTGCGACATGCTGTCCCCGATACTGGCTGAAGCTCCCACCGCTGAAGTTGTCTGAATGTGCGCAACATTGCAGTGATCATTTATCGCGGATTTCGATCGGCAGCGATTCGGGGCCCCGAGGGAGCAGCGGAGATCGGGCTCGATTCTGCACGGCAGAATGAACTCTTCGGAATAACGCGCATCCACGGCCCTTCCTAGGGTCTAGTGCTCACGACTCATGCAATCACGTTGCGAGTTTTCGCTGGCCGACCTCCAGGCCTATTCCGCCGCGCGTGAGAGTCGGTTCCCCACTTCACGAAAGTACATCGTCACTGTCTTGCAAATTCTCCAACAACTCGATCCAGTGACCCAACCGTGAGTCCTCTGCGAGGGAGATGAAGTCGACTTGGTCGACTCCGGCGCTGCGCCATCGGTCCACCAGCTCCATCAGCCCGACCGAGTCCATTCCCTGATCGAGGAGGCTCATCTCGTAGCTGACCGCGTCTTTTTCCAGATGCAGCACGTCGGCGACGTCGGCGACTATCTGTTCAGCGCTCAATTTCATTGTGAATTCCTCACTATTCGACATTGTTAGTCAGAGCGGCCGTTCACATCTCCGGTCCGAATGAATGACTGTATACGGCGACAAGTCACCGATAGGACTTTGATTATCGTGACGAAATCTGGTCGACTGCGCCCGGCACCGGCTCCGCCGGATCAGCGCCCAAGGCCACGATCCTGTTATTGGAATCGACGTGCACCACCTTAGGGCGGTGGGCTATCCTCTCTGCCTCGTCTAATTGAAGGAAAGACATGATTATCACTAGGTCATCTGGGTTGATCAGATGTGCTGCGGCACCGTTGATGCAGATCACACCCGAATTGGCGGCACCGGTGATTACATAGGTTTCCAAGCGCGCTCCGTTGGTGACGTCGACGATCTGTACCTTTTCGCCCTCCACCAGATCAGCTGCTCGCATGAGGGTTTCATCGATCGTCACAGAACCGACATAGTGCAGGTCGGCTTGGGTGACAGTGGCTCGATGGATTTTTCCGTTCACCAGACTTCGAAACATTTTCTTCCCATCCATTGTGGCTTGGTATCTGACCGATAATGCTGTGAGCGAGCGACTTGAGAGCGACTAGCCGATGGATTTGTCGGCAACGTTGCCCGGTGGACAGTGGGACTTCGCTTTGACCATCGAGCTCACCAGCTCGCCTGATCTCACAGCTAGGTTCGACAACAGCGTCGAACTCAGACCATGAGTCTGTTCGGTGTCGCCTTGTACGTAAATCGGGCCGAGGAGTCCGTCGCTGGCCGCTACCCTGTAGTCGCGCCCGATCACAGGACGACCGTTGGCGTCGACATCACACCCAGCGGTCAGCGGCCCCAACAGGTCGATGAGCCGAGTCGGCCGGAATCCCGTTGCCAGGACCACGGCATCGCAGTCCAGCGATACCGATTCTCGAGATGGGCCATGCTTGACCGTCACCGCAACCCCGGCCTCGGTTTCGGCAACTTTTTCGACCGTAGACGCGCCCTGGACGAACAGCCGGCGGCGTTCGCTTACTCGTTCCTCATACTCGCGTCGATAGAGGTCATTGATCAAGTCCAGGTCTACTGCCGAGTAGTTTGTGCCCCGGTGATAGTCGAGCAGCTGTTGCCTCAGATCGGTGGAGGCGGAGTGAAACTCGTCGACTGCCTCTGGATCGAAGATTCGGTTTGCATATGGACTGTCGTCGGCGGGGGTGTAACCGTATTTGCGGAGTACTGCATGGATTTCGGCACGCGGGTAGTTCTCGTGCAGGTGCGCCGCGACCTCGGCAGCACTCTGTCCGGAACCCACGACGACGAAGCGTTGATGTTGCAGCGGCGGCAATGACTGCAAACGTTCGAGGAGGCGGTGATTGTGAAACACACGACGACCCGGATTGATACCGGAGGGGATTTTGGCCGTCAAACCCCCCGCGAGCACGAGCATCCGACCACGAACCAGCTCGCCTTGGCCCGTCCTGGCCTCAAAAACGCCGTCCGAACACTCGACGCTCGTTACTTCGGAACCGTAGGCGACAGGGACTTGCACCTTCGCAGCTGCCCATGTCAGATAATCGTGAAACTCCAGCCGGGTCGGAAAGAAGCTCTGCCGATTGATGAAGTGCGTCAAGCGTCCACGACTGGCTAGGTAGTTGAGGAAAGAGTACGGGCTACTGGCGTTGCGCTGAGTAGCCAGATCTTTCAGAAATGAGACCTGCATAGTGGTGCCGGGCAACAACATTCCCCGATGCCAACCGAACCGAGATTGTTTCTCCAGAAACTGTGCGGTGATGTGTTCAGCTGGACTTACTTGTTGGTTGTACTCTTCGATTGCAATTGCCAGGGCCAGGTTGGACGGACCGAACCCTATGCCCACGACGTCTACGAGACTGCCGCCGTCGTTACTCACTCAGTAGCTCCTTACCGGCCCGGCGCGCAGATGGACGATGTACGCATTTGTATAGGCTACCCTTACAGCCAGCCGTGTGGTCAACCTTGTACCAACTTGGCAATCCGATCCGGCAGTCTCTGTTGGCGCGCCGAAGGAGTGGGGTCGACCAACCCGGCTCCGGAACTACAGCGCTGGCATCTCGTTTCTTGCACCGGTGCAAGCAGCCTGCAGTCAAGGCTGAGCAGGCGGTGTGCCGAGCGGAAGCTGAAGGAAGTTCGCCGGCGAGACCGACATACTTAACATCAAGTGATGAAGTATCTCGCCGGGAAAAGAATTGGTGGACCGCTTCCAGTTGGTCGAAACTCAGTGACTTCGAGGTGGGTGCACTGAATCGAGCTGGCGGAAAGCTGCAAACCAATGATGATGGGACGCAATAGACATAGGGCGGGATGCATGACGTTGAACGAGGGTGGTCGGTTGCCCGCTGCGTCTGCTCACGGTGCAAGCACTCGCAACGTGGTGCCCCATCCGACGAGCGACGTTTCGACCACCTTCAGGCCCGCAGCACTTATGACCGCCTCGAGTTCCTCCTCGGTACGGTAACCGGACCCGTGAAGAGTCAGTTGCATGATGTCCAGCTCCGCGTCATGCTCATCCAGCTCATCGGGATCGAGAGTTTCCTCTACCAACAACACACGACCGCCGGGGGCTAAGCTCCCTGCCGCCCGTTGGAGAATCAGCCGCGCCTCCGCGTCACGGTGCTGTCCGAGCGTGTAGTTGATCAGCACGGCGTCGGCCGGTTCGGTCTTTTCGAACACTGACTGCTCGACGACCTGAATCCGGTCGCGTCTGCCCTCATCGGCAATGGTGATCGGTATGTCTTTGCGGAACCAATCCGCGGCGGTAGGGAGCGCGACAATGGTGATCCTGGCCTCGGGGTGCGCCGCCGTGAGGTAGTCGGCATGGACTGCGGCACCTGCTCCGTGAACAACTACTACGCCGACGCCTTCGAGAGCAGGCGACTTCGCAAGCGGCTCGGCAAGTACTTGCACGAAACGGGATTTGTTCTCCAGGCGTTGATGCTCGAACGTCGCATCACTGCGGAGGGCGTCCCAGTCTTTGCCGGTGACCGATTCCAAGACCGGGCGATCGTGCCGCACTGCCTCCTCGAGGCCGTAGAGAGCCTGGGACATGCGGTGCTCGACTCCACCAGCAAGCAGGTGTTCGAGCACGAACTCGTTCGTCAGGAACTCGCCGGTCTCAGTGAGTTGATATTCATCGCCTTTTCGTTCCAACAGGTCAATGGCCTGGAGGTACCGTAGGAACTTCGCGAGGGAGCGTTCTTCGGCACCAGTGTTCTGTGCCAGCGCCGCTACTGTGCGCGCGCCGCGGCTGATGCAGTCGGCTATACCTAGATTCGCAGCGGCTCGAATAGCCAGCGGCGGAAGCAGTTCGGACATCTCATGGAACTTCTCGAAGGCCTCTTCGTTACGTTCCGGGTCGGGCACAGCGGGATCGTCATCCAACGCCACGACAACCGCGCGCCGCCAGTAGCCAGTGAAGTCGATATCGGATTTGTCGACACCGCGCTCCTCGATGAGATACCGCCGCAGATCGCGCACTGTGGCTTGCTCCCCTGCGAGCCAAGCGAACACCGATCCCTCACGCCAGTCGCTCTCGCGCACTGCCTGTAGCAGTAGTGGTTTGATTCCTGGTGCCAGCCCGTTGCGTACGACCCAAGTCACCTCGACGCCGGGACGTGCCGGGAAATCGATCCGGTGAGTCTCTTCAGCCACCTCGATGTATACCGAGGAATGCACCCCGCCGGGTAACTCCTCGAGTAACCGGTCGATCGCTGGGATGGCTGTGTCGTCACCGACAATGAGGAACCAGTCGTAACCCTCAGGCCGGCTCTGTGAGGCCGAGGGACCTCCGACATGGAGCCGATCGCCGGGGTTGGCGCGGTTTGCCCATGTTGTGCCGACACCGACGCCATGTTTCACGAAGTCGAGGTCGAGTTCGCGGGCCTGCCGGTCGTAGCGGCGTACCGTATAGACGCGCCACAGTGCTGGCGGGCTGGTCGGCCACTTGTACTTGCCGTCTTTATATACCGGAAGTACCGGCTCGCTTTCGCCGGGGTAAGGGAAGATCAACCGGACACTATCGTCGAACCCGCGGCTGGCGAACTCGGGGAACTCCACGCCGTCGTCTCCGGTGAACGATCCCAGCTGGTCGCCGGTCAGGGTTACTCGGCGCAATCCGGGAGTGACATCGACAACCCGTAGGACCTGCAACTCCCGCAACACAATCGGGTGAATGGTAGCGGGGCGGGCGCTACGTGGCAAAGCGACTCCTCATCGAGGGCAAGTGGCGCACCTGAGGGCGCGCCAGTAGTCAGATGTCAGCATCTTAGCATCGCCTAACTCCTAGCTGGCAATGTTGCGCTTGGCGGGTGACTTCGGGCGCAGCCGCCCGTCACACGGTGGCGATCAGCACTTCCTCGCCGCTGTAAGGCCGAAGACCGTCGGGGCGTCCCGAGAAGTAGCGATCGGCCAGGTCGGTTGCCGAGACGTGTTCGACGGCGCTGAAACCTGCTTCTTGCGCCAGCGTGATCATCTGATCGGGTGTGTAGAAGCCGATGAAGGGCGTGCCTGCTCGCCGAGAACCTTCCCTGGAGGCTCGTCGAATCGGGACATCCTCGGGTGCCAAGTCCTCAGTGGGCAGAAAAAAGGTGAGGACCACGGTGGAGCCACGGGGCAAGCCCGCCATCCTGGCGAGGGTGGCGGTCGTAGCTTGTTCGGTCAGATACATGGTGACCCCCAGCCATGACACCACCGCGGGATGGGCGGAATCAAATCCTGCCGCCTGCAATCGGTCCCACCAGTTGTCATTCGCCTCGAAATCGACCGGTACCAGGACCAGCCACTCCGGAATGTCGTATCCGAGCTCGATCAACCGAGTTCGCTTCCACGCCTGGGTTTCCGGTTGGTCGATCTCGAAGATCGTCATAGTCGCTCCAGCGTCGGGATGACGTTGAGCGTACGTATCCAACCCTGCCCCCAGGATCACGTACTGACCCACGCCACGACTTACGGATTGGGTCACCAGGTCCTCGGTCAACCGAGCTCGCGCCACCATCGTCGCGCGCTTTCCGCGGCTGTGGGCAGGGATCATGTCCTTGCGTTCACGCCATCCGTCGTCGTCTTGCGCCAGCCGGGCGCCTACCACGTCCTCGATCACATGCGGCGGCTCGTCTATCTGCACGTGCAAGGCGCGCCACAGCGCGGTCCGTACCGCCGTATTGTCCGGCGTGTTGGCAACGATTTTCGTCATGGAGCCAGACCCTTCCCAAGGTGCGCTATCGGTGCGTCCGTGATGGCGATGGCACACCGAAATACGGCGAACCACCAGTGAACGCACCCATATTAGCATTGCCTAACCTGATTTTCCGGTGGATCGAGAGCGGCTCGATCCAGAACACCACCTCGGGGCGGGCGGTTGAGGCGAGCGCCGACGCGCCGCTTCATTGGTTCCCGCGATCGAGCCCTCACCCGTCAATTCGATTCCGCTGAAGCCCATCTGAAGCACCAGCACGGTCGATTCCGCTGAAGCCCATCTGAAGCACCAGCACGGTCGATTCCGCTGAAGCCCATCTGAAGCACCAGCACGGTCGATTCCGGCACAGAACCGCTTCGTAGTCGCCCACCCTTCCAATACAGCGCGTTGACATCTAGCGGCATGATCGCCGCGGCGGTGCAATACGTCCTACGCCTGGCATGAGTAGCGGCCTCGCCAACCCAACCGACAAGTGCGTCTTACCGCCCCCAGCCAGGCCCGAGAGCACCATATTCGTCGCTATCTGGATATCGACAGGTCGCAAGCTGCTCGATGAGCTTGCGATCGACCTCGGAAACGTGCATCCCAGTCCTCTAGACGGCGAAATTGAACTTCGTAAGTCCAATTCGTGTAGAAGATCAGAAGACCGTTTCGGTTCTGCCGCACCATGCTTGTCGTGCTGCGGCGACGCTCGAGGTCAGCTGATCGAGGCGGCGTCCTCCAGGCTGTCGAAGAGGGCAGCACGCCGCATGTAGGCGCGCGCACTGTCGAAATTTTCTGCAGTACGGCGTAGTTCGTCGAAGTTGCTCTGGCGGACTTCGGGATCGCGCTCCTCGAGAAGTCGCTTGTTGGCCATGGTCTGGGCTTGCACGTAATTGACCGCGGCGTGACGGCGTTGGCGACTGTAGAGGTCGAGTAGTGATTCGGTTGCACCACCGATCACCTCTGTGAGCTTTCCCGCGAGATTGATGGCGTCATGGATTCCGCCGTTCATGCCCATACCGCCGATCGGGTTGTTGACATGCGCGCTATCGCCGGCGAGTAGGACGCGACCCTGCCGGAAGCTCGCAGCCACTCGCTGGTTGACGCCGTAAACGTTGACGTATTCAACTGGGTAGGCACCGGCCTTGGGAAAGAACTTCTGTAGCCGCTCCTCGACTCGTTCCGCCGACAGTGCGGTCGCATCGTCTTCGCCGTTGGCTATCGGCAGGATCACTCGCCAAAGCCCCTCGGGTGTTTCGCCGCGCACTTTGAACAAATTGGCCCATTCGTTGGGGTCTGAGAAATAGTTGCGCAGCGACAGGGTGGAATTGACCGTCTTGAAGTCGAACCCGGTCGCGATTTTGATGAAGCGTTCCGGGTACGTGAATCCTTCGAATTCGATGTCGGCCGCCTTGCGCACTGTTGATCTGCCGCCATCACAACCGATGACGTACGGCGCGGTCATGTATTCAGTGCCCGCGGGCGAGCTGTACTGCACCTCGACCCCGTTGGCGGTTTGGTCCACGCTCTCCACCGTGTGGGAAAACCGCACGTCGAAGTCGGATTCGTTGCCATACACCTCGGCAATGGCTGCGGTCAGTTTATATTGCTCGTACTGCAAGACATAAGGGAACTTGATTTCATCCTTCAGTCGTCCGAGGTCGAACTCCGCCACGACGGTGCCTGTCGGTCGATCATGGAAGCAGTAGGTGCTCGATATGAGCGCGTGCGGCTGAATTCTCTCGGCTATCCCTAGTTCATCGAGCATCTCCAGGGTGCTCGGGTGAAGGGTTGCGGCTCGCTGATCCATCACCGGTGCCGGTTCTGATTCGAGAACAGTGACCGGGATGCCGCGTCGGTTCAACGCCAGTGCGCAGACCATTCCGACCGGACCCGCACCGACGACGATGACACGTGTGTTCTGTGAGTTAGTCATGGTGGTTTACTTAGTGTCCGCTCAGTTCTGGGCGCGCTGCAAGCGTTTGCTGACTTTGCCGACCGCGGTGTACGGGAATTCTTCGACGACCTCCACTACATCGGGGAGTTTGTATGCGGCTAGGCCCCGCTCTCGCAGGAACTGGCGCATACTGCCCAAAGTGAGATCACCCGCGTTTTCTGGCGATCGGGGGATCAGATACGCTTTGATGCGTTCGCCGAGCACAGCATCGTCGATACCGATGACCGATGCGTTGTGTATACCATCATGTGCGAGAAGTGCGTTTTCCAATTCCTCGGGTGCAATTTTTTCGCCGCCGCGATTGATCTGATCTTTGGATCGACCTACTACCCTGATGAAGCCACGTTCGTCCCGTTCCACGATGTCACCCGTACGGTAGAAACCATCGGCCGTGAACGCCAACGCGTTCTGTTCGGGATTTCGGTAATAACCGCGGATTACCGAGGGGCCGCGAGTCAGCAAATGACCAGGAAGCCCGAAGGGCACGTCATTACCTTCGTCATCGATGACCTGAATTTCGTCGGCCTCGGACGCTGGCCGGCCTTGGTATCGAACGCTGGTCGCCCGGTCTACTCCGGCAGGATTGCTGACAACCAGCCCCTCCCCCATTCCGAAGCTCTGCGATAGCTCCACGCCTAACTCGGGTTCGACTCGGCCGGCCACCTCCTCGCTCAATTTGGCGCCTCCGCACATCAGTATCTGCAGGCTGGAAAGATCGTAATTCTTACGGAACGAGGAGTTCAGCCAGGTCAACAGGATGGGCGGCACGAGCGAAGCTCTGGTCACTCGGTGCTTCTCGATCAGGGGGAAGGCCGCGTCGGGGCTGCCATTGGGAGCTATGACAATGGTCGCACCAACGCTGAACGCGCCAAGAAAGCCAGGCGAACGCGTTGACATGCTGTGACAGATCGGGATGACCAGCAGGTGAACCGTCTTTTCGGTGATCCCTCGCTCTCCCACGCTTCTGCGCAACGCATAACCGTAGGTCTGGTGGGTGTGCGGCATCAACTTGGGGACGCCTGTGGTGCCACCGGACATTTGCAGTAACGCGACATCCTGTGGGTGGCAACGCCGCACGTGGTCGAGTGAACCGTGCGACAGCAAATCGCCGTAGTCGCTGCCGCCCTTCCGATCCACGACCACGGTGTGCTTCAGATGGGGCCACCGTTGCTTGAGGTCGGCAGCCAGCTCGGCAAGATCGGTGCCTCTGTCTGAAGCGACCGTGATGTATGCGCGTGCTTCGGCAATCTCGATGAAATGGTCTATCTCGGCACGTCGGTGCGCGATGGGCGCGACGACGGGTATCAAGCCGAGCTCCCAGAGAGCGAAGACGATTGCGATGTACTCATAGGTGTTGGGCAGATGTACAACGACCCGGTCACCTCGACTCAACCCCCACCTCTGCAGACCGGCGGCGAGTTGCAACACTTCCTGCGCAAGCTGCGCATAACTGAGTTGAGCCTGGGTGTCGATGACCGCAATTTTGTCAGGAATTCGCTCAGCGGTGGAAAATAGCAGCTCTGGTAGCGTTTGATCGTGCCAGTACCCCTTTGCGAGGTACTCCTGGGTGGTCTCCGGCGGGAATGGAACGACTCCATCCAGTGCCAACGGTTCGATACTCATCAGTTTCCTCCGCTAGGCAGGTTGCATACTCTAATGCAAGTTAGGTTAACCATACCTACCCGCAAACGATAGCGCGGGGTCCGAACTTAGGCTACGCTTGCCTTATGACTCGAATCGCAGTTTTAGGGGCCCGTGGGCGTATGGGGACAGCGTCGGTCCGCGCCATCGAGGCGACTTCGGACATGAGCGTGGTTGCCGAAATCGATATCGACGACGACCTGCAAGGTGTCGTGGACAACAACGCTGAGATTGCGCTCGTCTTCACCCCGCCGAAGGTCGCGCGCGAACACGTGCGGTGGTGCATCGAACGGGGTGTCCATGTCGTTGTGGGAACTTCCGGCTTCGACGAGGCCGCTGTGGATGAGATCCGCGCCAGCGTTGCAGGCCATGGAGATGTCAACGTATTCGTCATCCCCAATCTCTCGATAGCCGGCGTCCTCGTCACTCGGTTTGCCGAACAGGCCGCCCCGCACTTCGAATCGGTCGAAATCATCGAGATGCACCATCCAGAAAAAGTGGACGCTCCATCGGGTACCGCATTGCGCACGGCCGAGCTGATGGCGCAGGCCCGCGCGAAGGCCGGCTGCACGCCATCGCCCGACGCTACTGAGCTTGACCCTCACGGCGCTCGAGGTGGTCGCATCGAAGGCATCGGCGTCCACGCCGTTCGAGTTCGCGGGTTCATGTCGTCGCAAGAGGTGCTGCTCGGAGTTGCAAGTGAACTTCTGACACTGCGTTACGACTCAGTCAACCGTGAGGCGCTCATGCCGGGAGTGCTTGCCTCGCTGCGGGCCGTTCCGACCCTCGCCGGGGTTACGGTTGGGCTCGACGCGGTACTAGGGCTGGACTGAGTACACCTCATCGACATGGAAATGCCGGACCCTGATGTTGTGGTCGTGGGCGGCGGCAATGCCGGTTACTGTGCCGCACATGCGGCAGCTGAACGGGGCCGACGCGTACTAGTGCTGGAAAAGGCACCGCGCCAACACTCCGGTGGCAATAGCTATTTCACGCTGGGTTCAATTCGGTTTGTGCACAACGGAATCGATGACCTGCTGCAAATTCTCGAACCTGATGAACGGCACGTACACACCGAGGTCCCGCCGTATGCGGCGGCTGAGTTCTTGTCCGACCTGGAGCGGGTCACAGAAGGCCGGGGTGACAAGGCGTTGGCTAACGTTGTCGTCGAAGGCTCGCGTGATGCGATCGGGTGGCTACACGCTCTGGGGCTGCGATTTCGCCT
Source organism: Rhodococcus sp. 14-2483-1-2 (assembly GCF_002259405.1). Lineage (GTDB taxonomy): Bacteria > Actinomycetota > Actinomycetes > Mycobacteriales > Mycobacteriaceae > Rhodococcoides. The sequence goes on from NZ_NPFW01000023.1 coordinate 234,731, forward strand.
GATGTACGACCGACAAGCCAACGTCGGCCCGGACGGGAGTTTCGTGTTCTGGGGCGGGTCGCACGTGTCTACCGTGGACGGCGGCTCGGGGCTGATGGCTGACCATGAGCGAACCGCTTCGCGGCTCGGAGTGCAGGTTCGTTATGACTGCGCGGTCACCGATTTGATCGCCGAGGACGGCGCGATCGTTGGCGTTCGGGTGGGTGACCGACGCGTGTCGGCGGAGTCGGTAGTAATTGCCAGCGGCGGATTCGAGGCCAACCCGCGCTGGCGTCAGCGCTATTTGGGAGACGGGTGGCAACACGCCAAGGTGCGGGGTACGCCATACAACACGGGCGACCTGATCGATGCGGCCTTGAAAATCGGTGCGGGTCGTGGTGGCGACTGGTCGACGTGTCACAGTGTTCCGTGGGATGCGTCCTACCCGCAGAACGAAAGCAACCGTGCCTTGACGAACAGACTAAGCCGGTATGGTTATCCGCTCGGCATTCTTGTCAATCGCCGCGGTAGACGGTTCGTCGACGAAGGAGCAGACTTTCGTAACTACACCTATGCCAAGTACGGCAAACTGATCCTGGAGCAGCCAGGTTCCGTAGCGTTCCAGGTATTCGATGCGACGTCGCGCTCAATGCTGCAGGGGTACGAGTATGAAATGCCTGGCATCGTCCCCATGGTCGCCGACGATCTCAGGGAGCTTGCTCTGGCCATGGATGTCGACGTCGAGGAATTCGTACAGACGGTATGTGAATTCAATGCCTCGATCGATACTGGCCAGCCGCTCGATCCAACGGTCAAAGATGGTCGAAGCGCGTCCGTCAAACCGGTCAAGAGCAATTGGTCGTCGGCGATCGAATCTCCGCCGTACTACGCATATCCAGTGACGTGCGGAATAAGCTTCACCTTCGGCGGCTTGCGTGGTGACATCGACGGGCGAGTACTCACGTCGTCGGGTAGTCCGATCACCGGTCTCTTCGCATGCGGAGAGGCATTGGGGGGGCTTTTCAGCGGAAACTATCCGACAGGCGCAGGCTTGATCGCGGGAGCAGTGATGGGGCGGCGCGTCGGTTCGTGCGTCTGAGGCAAGGGACGACCGACAGCGTGTCGGTACAGCGCCACAAACATCAGATCCGAGTCGGCATGGCACGTCATCTAAACCTCCTTTGACCGGTGACGCCGCGAGGGAAGCGGTATCCGAACCGGGGAAGGCGTCGCCCTCCGAGCTGTGTGGCTCGTCGAGCGGCACAAGAAAGACGGCCGTTATCTTAAGCTTCGAGCGTCGGCCATCTGAGCGGCTGACCATGACCGCGGACTCCCCCACGCGCAATCAGCGATCACCCGACTGAGCTTTCACGGTCCCCACCATCATAGAAGAACCTCCTACCGTCTACGCGCTCGACCCAACAGCTGACGAAAGCAACGACAACGCCCGTCTTCCATAACTCACCACGGCGGTCCCGCCCATCGGACAATCAGGTGTCTTACCACCCTGGCAAGCGACAACGCCGCGTCGTTCTGTGTGCAAGGACGAGGTACATGCCGAAGCGGTACACCCCCGCCGAGCACCGTGACTGTGCGGTGAGGGAACCCTCGACCACATGCACGAGTGCAACTCCGATACGACGCAGCAACGAAATGAAATTGAAATTGGGTGTCGGTTCCGAGTCACTCCTGTTCCACACATGACAGGCCCCGATTTTGCCTACCGAGCTCCTGTTTCAACGACCGACAAGCGGCCACGCATCAAATAATGCCCGACCTCGGCACCCAGTGCGTCACGGATGCAGGCGAACCAAAGCTGTCAGAGCGTTCTGCCAGGTATGGACTAACGTCTGCACCTGTTCGACTGGTAGCACCGTTGATAGGTAACGCCATTCGGAGCGGACCCGTGGACCGCTCGCGGTGTCCAACGCGCTGACATTGATTTCCAGCATGTGGCCGGCAGGCATGTCGGGGTTTGGTCCAACGTGCGCCGATATCCCGTCCGGTGCGAACGACCAATCTTCCTCGGCGAGTTCGGAGAACCGCCCGAGATAGTTGAACTCGATGAGCGGCGACGGAATCTCCATCAAGGGACTCATTGGGAGGAGATGGCGGAGCATTCCAAAGCCGATGCCGGAGTCAGGGATTGATGCCATCGACGTACTTGTGCGCTGCACAAGGGCTGTCGCCGCAGATCGGTCTCCTTGCAGGAGCGCCTGATACTCGGTCGCGGTTCCTTCCAAGCGGAACGGATGGATCACTGTGAACCAGCCTACCGTCCGCGACAATTCGACATCGCCCAGACCTTCCTCGCGTCCGTGTCGCTCCAAATCGATTATTGCAGTGGCGAGCTCATCTATCGATGATTCGGACACACTGTGCCGCCACTGCGCCAGCGCGACAGAGAGCGCCGCGGTCATCAGATCGGTCACTCCCACCCCGTAGGCATGTGGTGCCACACTCAGCAGGTCTCGCACCGCGTCCTCGGGTTCTAGCTGACTGCTGATCGCCTTGACCGCCGCGACGGTGTCGACCTCGGGGTTGATGCCGCGTGATAGCGGTAGCGGCGACGCTTCTTGCAGCATCGACTTCCACAGCGGTATCTCCTCGCGCCTACTGGCGGCCTGCTCAGTGAGCAACGCGCTCCACGTTCGGAAAGAGGTGCCCTTTTCCCCGAGATCCGGAGACTGCCCGTCGGCAAGTCTGAGATAGGTGCGCACCAAGTCGGGAACGATAGTTCGCCACGACACCCCGTCGACGACAAGGTGATGCACGGCGAGGATGAGCCGCCCTGGAGATTTCGGTCCAGCATCGATCCAGATAGCTATCATCATCTGACCAGCTTGCGGATCGAGCCGCGAGCGCGCCTCGAGCGCCGCCGACCGGAGATCGGCGGGCCAGTCACCGGTCGCGTGTCTCCTTCTCAACCAAGACCGACCATCATCTGATTCTGGAATGTCCAGATTCCAGTGCTCACCGTCAGCGCGAATACGCGCACGCAAGCTGTCGTGATGGCGCGCGATGGCGGTCAATGCCGCATCCAACTGCCCGGCATCGACACCACCCGGCGTCTGCAACACCACACTTTGGTGATATCCGTCGGTGGTTCCGGGGGCAATTGCGTCGATGCCGCGTAGCCAGTGCATCACAGGCGTGATCGGCGCGGTCCCGGTCGCGATATCGGCCGAACGCATATCGGTGATGTTTTCGACAGTCTTGGCCAGTTCGATCACGGTACGGGAGATGAACACGTCCCGCGGCGAGATCCGCAAGCCGCATGCGCGGGCGTCGCTGACCAGTTTCATGGCCACAATGCTGTCCCCACCGAGTTCGAAGAAGTCCGCGTCCGCAGCGACTGACTCGACCCCCACAACACCGGCAACGATGTCACACAACGTTCGCTCGATATCACTGGTTGGTTCCATCCCCTGCGTGGGTGCCGGCGGCTCCGGGAGCGTCGCCCGGTCGAGCTTTCCATTCGCCAGCAGCGGGAGCTTGTCGAGAACAACCACTGCAGCGGGCACCATGTAGTCCGGGAGCACGCGCGCCGCCTCCAGACGGACGTCAACGTCAACGTCAACGTCAACGTCAACGACAACGTAGGCAATCAGTCGAGGCGGCCCGCCCGGGCGTTCGCGCACCACGGCAGCCGCATCCGACACTCCGGGAATCGCCCGCAGGACGGACTCGATTTCCCCGAGTTCGATCCGGAAGCCCCTGATCTTGACTTGGTCGTCGCCGCGCCCGCGATATTCGATCAGGCCATCGAACGTCCACCGAGCCCGATCGCCGGTCCGGTACATGCGGCCATTCCCAATCGGATCGGCCACGAACCGTTCTGCGGTCAGCCCCCAGCGGGCAATGTAACCACGAGCCAAACCTGCTCCCGCCAAATACAACTCACCCTCGACACCGACGGGCACGGGCCGTAGAAAATCATCGAGTATGTACGCCGACGTACCATCGACAGGACGACCGATTACCGGGCGCTCCGAATCCGTCACGACTGCCACGGCGGAATCGACGGTGGATTCGGTTGGGCCATAAAGGTTTACGGCAACGGTTTCCGATAGCGCCTGCAGCTTCGACCACAACGAAGCCGACACGGCCTCCCCACCGAATCCGAGCATTGCGATCGGGACCTCGGTGCCGAGACCGCGATCCAGCAACTGCTCGATATAGGTCGGTGTCAGTTCCAGGAAGTCCCACTCGCGCGCACTCAGCCGGGCCAGCAGGGCATCCGGATCACGTTGGGTGTCCTCGTCGACAATATCGATGGCGTGGCCGCCTAGGATCCACAACAGCGGTTGCCACGAAGCATCGAATGCGAACGACCAGGCATGTCCTACTCGTAGGTGTTGGCGCCCGGTGCTACGAACAGCCCTCTCGTGCAGCATTCCCCGATGCGATGAATAGAGATTGACCAATCCGCGGTTCGTGACCGCAACACCTTTCGGACGACCAGTGGTCCCCGAGGTGAACAGAACGTAGGCCGGATTGTCGGCGTGACGATCGGCTCCGATCGGGCCTGGATCGTTGCCGGTCCGTAACTGCAACAGATTCACGCGCCGTAGATCGGCAGGCACGCTGTCGTCGGTCGTGTCATCTACGATCGCCGCCACCGCGCCTGAGTCGTTGACCATCGACCTCGACCGTGCCGCCGGCGACGATGGATCGATGGGCAGGTATGCCGCGCCGGCAACCAACACGCCGAAGATCGCCGCGACGTAGTCCGCGCTCCGAGGCAGGCAGATGGCAACCACGCATTCCGGTCCGACACCATACGATTGCAGCTTCGCGGCCACTCGACGCACTCGGATATCCAAGTCGGCAAAAGTCCATTCGGTCGACCCGGAGATCACCGCCAGGGCACCACCGTCACGCTGCACCTGCATGGAGAACAGCTCGGCGATCGTCTCCGGCGTATTATCGGCGGGGCTCACCGCAACTGGTGGCCTCATCACGATCGAACGCTCATCTCCCAAGACGTCGATGCTGTCTATCCGTGCATCCTCCAGCTCGACCATCGCGTCGAGTACGCGATCGAAGCGCTTGGTGATCGCTACGACCGTGCGGTCATCGAAGAGGTCCGTTGAGTACTCGACAACACCACCGAAACCTCCCGATTCGTACTCGGTGAAGTCGAACGACAGGTCGAACTTCGCCGTGCCCGTGGAATTGGCGAACTCCAAAAGAGTTCCGCCAGTGGTGTGCCGCACTACCGAGGAGGCCGCTTCGACCGACCCGATGTAGACCACCATCACCTGGAACAGCGGGTGCATCGACATGGTCCGGCGAGGCCCGATTGCATCGACAACGTATTCGAACGGGACATCCTGGTTGTCGAACGCGGCGAGGTCGGCCTCGCGAATACGGGCGAGCGTGTCACCGATGGAGGGATTTCCGGATAGGTCGGTCCGCAGCACAACGGTGTTGAGGAAGAATCCAACGAGATCCTCGAGCTGCTCGTCGCTGCGGCCCGAGATCGGAGTACCAATGACGATGTCGTTGCCAGAACCACTGCGGTGCAACGTGATAGCCACCGCGGCATGAATGAGCATGAACATGCTGACTTGATGCCGATCGGCAATCGCTCGCAGTAACCTGGCGCGCTCCGGTGCACAGATCACCGGGACCGCTCCACCGAGATAACTGATTTGGGCAGGTCGCGGCCTGTCCAACGGAAGCGGTAGTTCTTGCGGGGCACCGGCTAAGGTTTCGCGCCAGAAACCGAGTTGCCGAGCCGCCAAGCTCTCTGGATCGTCGCGATTTCCGACTCGTTCGCGCTCCCACAGCGTGTAGTCGATGTAGTCGACCGGGAGCGGCCGATACGACGGGGCGTGCCCCGCCAGGCGGGCGTCATACGCCGCGTCGAGGTCGGCTCGCAGGCGTCGAGCCGACCACTCGTCGGTTGCGATGTGATGGATGACGATAACCACGAGGTGATCGCCGTCGAAGTCAAAAGCACTGACTCGCAACGGAATCTCTGATTCGAGCCTGAACGCGTGCCGTAACGACGTAGCAACACCGTCGGTGAGGTGATCCTCGGTGACACGCTCGTACTCGACCGGGACGTGCACGTCCGGGGGTTGCACTAGTTGAACTCCGCGACCATCGATCGACGGGAACAACGTACGTAAGGTGCAATGCTGCCGGACGACGTCGGCAATGGCAGCTCGCAGTGCGGCAACGTCCAACTGTCCCGAGGGTGCTTTCCAGAACATCGGAACGTTGTAGGTCGGTGACGGTCCCTGAACTTGGTAGAGCACCCACATTCGCTGTTGGGCAAATGACAGCGGCAACTCGGCAGGCGGCTGAGCCACCGGCACCAAAGGCGGTTGCTCACCCGCGTCATGTCCGGACTCGATCGCCTTCGCGATCTGAGACACCGTCGGCGTGTCGAAAATACCTCGCAGTGTCACCGCCGTGCCCGTGCCACTTCGGATCCGATTCGCTAGGCGGATCGCCAACAGTGAGTGCCCACCGAGCAGGAAGAAGTTGTCATCGATGCCCACAGATGTGAGAGCGAGGATGTCGGAGAAGATCGTGCAGAGAATCTCCTCGGTGGGAGTCGTCGGTGGATTCTGTGTGGTGCTCGGGGAGCCGAATTCAGGCCGCGGCAAAGCGTCGCGATCTACTTTGCCGTTTGCACCCAGCGGCAGGGCATCAACGACGACGACGATCGCCGGGACCATGTATGCGGGCAGGAGCCGAGCCGCCTCGTGGCGTATGTTTTCTCCGTCCAGGTCGTCGGTGACCGTGTCACCTACCGGTGCCACGTATCCGACGATTCGGGCCAGACCGTCAGTTGTCCGATCGACCACAGTCGTCGCGACCACCCTGCCCGAGGGCTCACCGTCTGATGCCCCATTGCCAGCCGTTGCGTTGATCGATGCGGTCGTCAGCGCGGAGCTGACCTCTCCGAGTTCGATGCGGTAACCGCGGATCTTGACTTGATCGTCGCTACGCCCGAGGTACTCCAAACGTCCCTGACCATCCCACCGGGCGAGGTCTCCGGTCCGGTAGAGGCGGGTGCCAGGGGCACCGGCGTCAACACTGTGCGGTGCGGCAATAAATCTATCGGCGGTGAGCGCGGCCCGGTTGTGGTAGCCCTGAGCCATTTGCACACCACCGAGGTAGAGGTCGCCGGGCACCCCCGGGGGCACAAGCCGCAGGTTTCGGTCGAGGACGATCGCCTCAGTATTCGGTGTCGGGACACCGATCGAGACTCCGCTGTCTCCTTGGTCGACTGATTCGGCGGAATTGATGGCGAAAATCGTTGCATCACCGGTGATTTCGGTTGTTCCATAAAGGTTGATCAACTCAACACCGGGAATGAGCGATGTCAGCGTGGCAGCGGTGTGTCCTGTCAGCCTTTCGCCGGAGCATATCCATCTCCGAACACTGGACAGTCGCGCTCCGGCGTCACTTGCCGCTATGAGAGCATCGGCAAGAGCCGGGATGGTCACGAGGTCGGTGACACCGTGACGATCGATCAGACTCGCGATTCTCTGGGCGTCACGCACAGAATCCGTATCGGCGACCACAAGTGAACCGCCACGGACGAGCATCGAGAAGATCTCCGTGGACGCATCGACGAATCCGATTGCGGATTTGGCGAGTCCTACTCCGCCGGTCCCGAACTGGTCGATCGCCCATCGCAGACGATTGACCAGGCCGGCATGAGTGATCGTGACGCCCTTCGGTGTGCCGGTCGAGCCGGAGGTGTAGATCAGTGCCACGGCGTCGTCGGGCAGTAGCGCACGGGAAGGAACGACGTCGACGAACGGTGCGGCACATAGCTCGTCGGCCACGGTCGGGTCGTCCACCACGACAGCGGCTGGCATGTCCCCCAGGATCTGCGACAAGTCTCCGTTTATGACGTGACGATCGGTGATCACGGCGGTAGGAGCGGCATCATCGAGGATGAAGCGGACCCGGTCGACAGGGTACGACGGGTCGACCGGGATGTAGACGGCACCGGTTCGAACCACGGCGGCCAACGCGATAGGAAGGTGTTCGCTGCGGTCCAGTGTGATCGCGACCCGGTCGCCCACTCGCACCCCACGGCGGGTCAGAAGATGCGCCATTTGATCGATTCGAATGTTCAATTCGCGATACGAGAGCGTCACGTCCCCGAATGTGACCGCACCCGCTTCTGGGGTGGTCTCACACTGGACGCGAATGAGGTCATCGACGATTGCGGTCGGAGACTTGGGAACTCGAGGCCCACGAGACCATTCGGCCACCAGTTCACGATCGACGTCCGGGACAAGATCGAGTTGGGAAATCGGGACAGCAGTGTCGGTTGCGAACGCAATCAGTACCCTACTGAGCGTCCTGAGGAACCGTTCGATCGTCGCGTCGTCATAGAGTTCACGGGCGTAACCTCCGACTGTCGAGATCTTGTCCTCAGAGACAGTTATGTACAGTTCCACATCGCATTTCACCGTCTGCAGCGAAACACGTTCGACCGAGCCCAGACCGATTCCGGCCGCGAACTCCGGTGGCTCCTTGCCCTCTTCGCGATACATCAGCATCGTTTGAAACAGGGGCGTCCTGGACTCGGTTCGTTCGGCACCAACCGCTCGGACTATTGCGTCGAATGGTGCCTCCTGGTTTTCGAAACCAGCAAGAACTACCGAACGAACCCGCGCGAGCACCCCTTCCAAAGTCGGCCTACCGGATAGGTCGTATCTCAGCGGCAGCGTATTGACGAAATACCCAACGAGATCATCGAGATCACTGTCGGTACGCCCTCCGACCGGAGACCCGATCACCAGGTCATCGCCCGCACCCAACGACCGCACAGTCAATGCGACTGCCGCCTGGGTGAGCATGAACATCGACACATCGTGTCGGCGAGCAACCTCTCGCAGCCTTGGCACCACTGCATCCGCGATCGTGCTCTCCCGCCAGATACCCGACCAACTCGGAGTGGACGGTCGCGACCGGACGGATGGAAGCCCCGATACCTCGGGCGCACCGGCCAGCGTGCGCTCCCAGTACCGCAATTGCTGTGCCAGTAGCGAAGATTGGTCAGCGTGTTCTCCAAGGTGCTGTCTCTGCCAGATTGCGTACTGCGCATACTGAATCGACAGTGGAGACCAACGCGGTGCATGCCCTGACGAACGCGCCGCATAAGCGGTGCCCAGATCACGGGACAACGCAGGCATCGACCATTCATCCAGTGCCGAGTGGTGCACCGCCATCCCAAGAATGCAGCCATGGGCGTGCCCGATCAGCACCGCACGAATCGGCAGGTCAACGCCGAGCGCAAAAGGCTGATGCATCAACGCTTGCAAGCACTCGTTGACGCGCCCCGTATCCCACTGGCTTCCGTCCAGGATGTGCAGACTCAGCTTCTCGGCCGCTTCCGGTGCCGGCACAATCTCCTGTCGCACTTCCACCTGCTCATCGGCAACGAGCAGAGTGCGGAGCGCCTCGTGGCGACCGACGACGTCGGCGACGGCCAGGCCCAGGGCGGCTATGTTCATCTCTCCTACCAACGGCATCAGGACTGGCACAACATACTGGTCCGACGGTCCCATTAGCTGGTCCATCAACCACAGTGATTGCTGTCCGTACGAGGCCGGGACCGGGCCGTTCGGGCGCACGACGTCGGCGATCCGTAGCCGGGCCTGCCGCCCATCGTCAGCCACCCCGCCGACCAGCAGAGCAATGTCGGCAACCGTGGGGTGCTCGATGAGACTGCGGAGCGTGAGCGCAACTGCGAGCTTGGCGTTGATCCGTGAGGTGAGCCGAGCCAGCAGCAACGAGTCCACGCCGATGTCGGTAAACGAGGCGTCCACCGAGACGGTGTCGTCTGCCACGCCTACCACTGCCGCGACGATCGCGCGGATCTCACTTTCCATCTCGTTAGCTGGTGGCGTGAGGTGATCACCGGAGACGAGGTTGGGTGCCGGTAGGGCGGCGTGGTCGACCTTCCCGTTCGTGTTCAAGGGCAAGACTGCAAGCTCTGTGAACGCGACTGGCACCATATAGCCGGGGAGTTGGTTCGCGACAAAGTCGCGCACTTCGGCGACCGTGACGTCACTGCTGGCGGTGTAGTAGGCGGCGAGGCGGATGTCCTCGGTGCCGTCGGCGCGAAACGGCACCACTGCCGCCGCGCTGACACTGGGTTGCGCTCGGACAGCCTCAGCAATCTCGTTGAGCTCCACCCGGAATCCGCGGATCTTGATCTGATCGTCGGTGCGTCCGAGGAAGTCGAGTTGCCCATCGCTGCGCCAGCGGACCAGGTCGCCCGTGCGGTACAGACGCCCACCGCTGCCGAACGGGTCGGCCACGAACCTCTCCGCGGTCAACCCGGAGCGACCAAAGTAGCCGCGGGCCATACCAATGCCGGCCAAGTAGAGCTCGCCGGAGGTGCCCGGCGGCACCCGCTTGAGATTGGCGTCCAGGACGTGGGCTCGGGTGTTGTCGATTGGCCGCCCGGCGTTCGACGTAGGACTATCGGCGAGGTCGGCACCCAAAGCGTTGATGGTGTATTCGGTAGGCCCGTACAGGTTGTAGCTCTCCACACCCGGTGCGTCGCGTAGCGCCGTCCACAGTGCCTCGGGAACCGCCTCACCGCCCAAAGAAACGAACACCACTCCAGGATCAGCTTCAGCGGTCGACCGACCAGCTGGCCGGGGACGATCCAGCAGGCCTTCCTCCACCAGCACTTGACCATACGAGGGTGTGACGTCGAATCCATCGATGAGTTCGCGGTCGTAGTGCTCGAGCAGCCGTTGCGGATCCTTGCGCAGACTCTCGTCGATCACGTGCACCTCATGCCCATTGAGCAACCAGAACAGTTGCTCCCACGACGCGTCGAAGGAAAACGAGGTGGTGTGCGCAATCCGCATCCGGCGACCCTGCTGATGGGTGACCACCGGGTCGAAAATTTTCCGGACGTGATTGAAGTACATGTTCGTCAAACCGCGGTGCCCGACGGCGACCCCCTTCGGACGCCCTGTGGAGCCCGAAGTGAAGATCACGTACGCGAGGTTGTCCGGATGTACGGCCGTCGGAACAGCAGGGGTGTCGGCAACGGCGAGTTGGGACTGGACATCGTCGGAGTCGAGCACCACAGCTCGTGCCGCGTAGCTATCGGGCAACCGATCAACTAGCGCACGGGTGGTCACGATCGCCGCGGGATCGGCCGCGTCGAGGATGTACGCGACACGCTCGGTTGGATGATCTGGCTCGATGGGCACGTAGGCCCCGCCGGCCAGGAATACGCCGAATAGTGCGAGAACGGCCCGCTGGTCCCGGGGCAGCAGCAGGGCAACACGATCCTCGGTCCTCACCCCAGTGTCCACCAGCAGGGCGGCGTAGCGGCGGGAACCGTCCAGGAGTTCGGCGAAGGTCAGTCGGGTATCGCCCGCCACGATCGCCGTCTCGTCAGGTGTCCGTGCAACCTGGCGCTCCAGCAGCTCGCCGACAACGAGATCAGTTGTCTGCCAATCTGTATCGTTCCATTCAGCAAACCGTGTCAGCTCCGACGACACGGTGGCCCCGATCCGACCGACCGGGGCGTCGATATCGGCTGACATCACGTCCAAGGTGCCGAGCAGCCGATCGATGATCGTCTCGACGTCGCTCTCCGAAAACACATCGCTGCGGAAGGAACAACGCACCCGCATCTGTTCACCTGGGTAAACCGCAAATGACAGTGGATAGTGCGTGGAGTCGTGGAAGACGAAATCTGCCGGCCGAATCCTGCTTTCCCCCGAACCGATCCACTCCTCTTCATCGGGGGCCAGGGCGGGCATGTTTTGCATGATGAACAACGTGTCGAACATCTGGTCGTACCCGGCGATCCGCTGGATCTCACTCAGCGGGACATGAGCCGCCTCGAGCACCCCCGCGTTGCGCGAGTGCTGCCCGGCAAGGACGTCGCGGACCGAAGCGGTCGGCGGCGCAGACACCACCACCGGCACGGTGTTGAACAGCAAACCGATGATCGATTCAGCGCCAGCCAATTCTGGCGGCCGGCCCGACACGCTGGTGCCGAACACCACATCACGGCGATTGACCAGGCGTCCGAGGGTGATACCCCAGGCAACCTGCAGGAACGTGCCGATCGTGACTCCGGCACTGCGGCCCGCCGCCAAGACTCGCTGGTGTAACTCCGCATCGAGGTACCGATAGACATCCGCTGCAGCAGCAGCGTCCGCGGCGACATCAAGCGCAGTAGGAGCCACGATGGTGGGTTCAGGACAATCACCGTCGGCGATCCCGGGTGCGCTGGTCAAATACTGCCGCCAGGCCTCACGAGCTGCGGTTTGGTCATGCTCTTCCAACCAGGCCAAATAGTCTCGGTATCCGGTCCGGTCCGGCACAGACTGGGCCGAAGGGTCGTTGTAGAGCGCGAACAGATCGCTCCAGACGAGGCCGAAGGACCATCCGTCGATGAGCAGATGCTCGTTCGTCATCGACAGAATCCACTCGTCCTCAGCCAGTTCCAACAGAAGGAACCGAATGAGCGGTGGCTGATCAGCGATGAAGGGGGTCGACCGCTCCTGCTCCAGCACATCGTCGAGGTCCTGACCGGACCACTGCGACCGGTAGACGACCCGCACGGGAGGCTCAGGATCGGCGGGAATCACTTGCACCGCCCGGTCATCCACGCGTGCGAAACCTGCCGTCAGATTCGGAGTGCGGGCCAGCAACGCTGCCACCGCCGCCGTCATCCGCGCAGTATCGAGTGCACCGATCAATCGGAACTGCGCATAGGAGACATAAAGATCGGGAGTGCCTGACTCGTTCGCAAGCTGCAGATGGTAGAAGAAGCCCTCCTGCAGCGGCGACAACGGCAGCACCTCCGCGATCTCGCCGAATCGTGTCTCGAGATCTGCGTGCTGGGCGGCGGAAATCTGCACGAGCGGCTGCTGTACGGCATGCGCATTGACCACAGCATCGACCACCGTGCCCGTGTCCCAGCCGCTGGCGGGTGCCGTTTCCCCGCCGCCTGCCAACGCGCCGACGAGCGCGATCGCGTCCAGTTCCCGGCTGCACCGGGACTGCACGAGAATGCCGATCTTGCGGCGTCGAGCTCGGGCCGCAACCGGTCGGCGCAGGATTGTGACAAGTAGCACGTAGGTCCCCCACCAGTCGGATTCGTCTTCGTCAGCGACCAGTTCGCTCGCTGTGTCCGCGACCCGGATCAGAACTTTCGATGGTGGAAGGTGGTCGAAGGTGCTGCGCGATCTCTCGTCCTGCCAGCGGAGCAGCCCATAATCGATCTCAGACGAGCTGTCGGGCGGCAAGATTCCCTCAGCGCGCATTACCTGCACAGCGTCGGTACCAGGCGGCACAGCGACGATTCGATCTGGGTCCAGCAGCACCGGGTAGCGAACGCTCAACCGGCCCGGTACGGCAGCAGTCGACACGTCACGTACCGTGCGCTCGACATCCACGACCGTCCCGTCCGCAACGAGATCGCCAACCTCGGCTGAGAGCCACATCAGCGTGCGAGCCACGATGCCATCGGTGTCCAGGCCGGTGCGGCCCTCGGCGCGCGCAGTGCGAATCGGGCCGGACCATATCTCCGCTGTGGCCGCGCCGACGCCGGACTGTGTAAAGCCAGAGGGACAGCTGTCGAACCAGTATGTGGACTCGCGGATCTCCTGCGACGCAGCCCGCGCTGCGCGGGCTGCCACAAGGTCATCACCATCGGGAGCGGCCAATGCGACTTGCTCGCCAGCGGCGAGCGCAAGAGCCGTCCTGGCCACGCTGCGGGCAAAGATGTCTACCGCGGATGAATCGAGATCACCTGCGGCCGCCACACAGAACTCGGGTGGCTCGTGCGCGGCGATCAACAGGTGCGACGTGCCCGATGCGATCACTTCGGGCATGGCACCGTCGAGTACATGAATGAACGACCGGATATCGGAGCTGTCCATCGAGACGCCGCGGTCGTAGCCGAATGCCGTGACACACCGGACATACGCATCGACGACGAACGGCACCGCAATCTGCCCGACATCAAGGGTGTGCGTCCAATGCCAAATGTCGGCGGCCCTGAGCCTGGACTCAGCATCCGAATCAGCAAGGAGATCAATGGGTTTGAGCGATCCAGGCGACTCGTCCCGCAGGGCAGACCGGGCCGCGGCGATCCCGGCCGCGATCTCGGCGTCGATCGTGCGGGCATCGCCGGCGGTAACCCACCCAAGCTGCACCAGTGCGGTGTCGATCTCACCGAGTAGACGTTCGATAGTCCCCAGTGCGTATCGACTCGGGTCGTAGGTGCAGCTCATTGTGTGTGCGTCGCAGTCGAATACGAGATCGATGCCGGGCTTAGGGTATTCGGTTCCGGCGCGTTCACTCAGCGCCACCATCACCCAGCTCCCCGGATCGACGGCGGCATCGGCGTCATCGGCGTCATCGGCGAGTGCGGTATGGATGTCTGCGAGCCGAAGAGCAGAGTGCGCGTCCGCCTCGGCAATGGACTCGCGAACCTGTTGCAGATACGCCAGGTCGGCCTCAGCCGCTTCCGGTGCCGCGATACGCAGTGGCACCGCGCCCGCGGGCGCGGCGACGGGAATGACCAGCGGCACGGCCGCGTCGCCGGTGAGTTGCCGGATCGCCATTCCGGTAGCCGCGACGCACACCGCGATAGGGGGGTGCTCGTCGGCATCGAGCCCGAACTTCCGCATGAGGCGGCCGGCGGCGACTGCATCGCGCCCACCGTCGGTAGCGATCGGCACCGGGGAGCGAGTCGACCAGCCCAGGTGCCTCCAATATCGGAGATCGGAGACTTCCGTGGTCAGATCGTCGTTGCCATCCGCCAACTCGAAGACGATGGCGTAGTCCCAGTATATGGCGGCTAAGACCCCTAAATCCGTTGCTCTTACAAAGGTCTCGAGATCGCGATGCTTGCCCACCGTCGCGAGCTGCTTGCTGCCGTAATACGAGCCCTTCGGCTGCGCCGCAGTGCGCTGCGGGTCGGTGGCTAATTGCCTCGCAGTCCCAGCCGGATCAAAAGCAGTGACGAAAATGTCGTGGCAGCGTTGGCTCACGTCCAGGGTGAGTTGTTCGAGGGTGACGTCCGGTGCGAGGTCGAACATGCTCTGAGCGACGACCTCGCCGGTGTCGATACCGGCATCGACGCGATGGACCGTCACGCCGAATCGGTTCTCTCCATTGAGGATTGCGTACGTCGCCGCCACCATCGGCACGCCCCGATAGTCCGGCAGCGGACCACCGTGAACATTGAGAATCGTAAGACCCAGGTCCAGTATCGGAGACCGGAAGATGAACGGGTTTCCCGTGGACCACACGATGTCGCCGGGCTCGGCCACTTCGCCGAACAGTCCGGCAAGTTCGTTGACATCGGTGGTGGTGACGGTACGCAGACCATCCAGCTCTGGCGGTGCCTGCTCGCCCGGAGGTGTGACGACCAGTGTCACGTCGCCACCGACCGAGAGCGCGTGTGCCACCGCCCGCCACAGCAGTGTCCCCGATCCTACGAAAATCATCCGAGCCCTTTCCAGAAATCTATCGCATACGTCTCGGGTGTTAGTCAGGCTAGGCTAGCCTGATTCTCGTTGGTTGTGGGTTCGTGCGCCAGCGACGTGAGTACTTGGATCCATAGGTCTCGGAGCTCTCGCGCATCTGCGTCATCGAGGATGTGGGATGCGTAGGAAATGCCGCCTTGCAAAGTCCACTTGCCGTCGGTGCCACCATCAACGGCGGCGATATTGATTTCCAGCACGCTGGCCAACGGCATAGTCGGGTCGGCGAAGCCGCTGATTCCCGGTGCCTCGGGCGCGGTGCACCACACCCCGCGGCTACCGTTGCCGTCGGCACCGAACTGACCCAGATAATTGAAGACCACTTGCGGCACGGCCCCCGTGCGCAGTGCGCTTTTTGCCCGCGAGTTCAGCTCGCGCAGCACGCCGTACCCGATGCCCCGGTCCGGAATCTGACTGAGCTGTTCCTTCACGCGCAACACCACATCAGCGGCAACACGGTGATCCGTCAATGCTGACACAAAATCGATTTCTTTGGTGTTCAACGCAACTGGGTACCAGGTGGTGAACCATCCGACCGACCGGGACAGGTCACTCCCGGGAACGAAAGTCTCCTCGCGTCCATGGCCCTCGAGAGCGACCAGCAAGCTGCGCTGGGTGACATCGCGCCGAGCCCGCAAGGCACCGACAGCCACTGCCAGCGAACCCAGGAGGATCTCGTTGGGCTCTGCCGACAGGACTTGAGGCAGTCTGGTCAGCACCGCATTCGCGACATCCGGCGATATCGAAATGGGCACTGCCCCTGCAGTCCGGCGCGTATCACGCGCCGGATCGAGTTGGCTGGTGCCCAAGAGTGGATCCTCGGCAGCGGTCACCTCTGCCCAGTATCCGATTTGCTCGAGCACGTCCGGATCCGAGGCACGGACCTCGAGCGCCGCGGCCCATGCCGGCACTGTCGTGCCCGAGGTCAACAGCGTGTCCGTCGTGCGCCCGATCTCCTGGTCCCACGAATGTTGCAGATCGTCGCCCAAGATGCGCCATGACACCCCGTCGACGACCAGGTGATGAATTACCAGCAACAGCCGGCCGGTCAGTTCCGACTCGCTCGTGAACCAGGCCGCCTGCCACAACACACCATCTGATGGATCCAATTGCTGCGACAAGGTCGAGGTGGTCGAACGGACCCGCTGCAACCACTCTGCTGACGACCATTCCCACGAGACTGCCGCGGACGCAAACTGACCGGCCTCCGAGACAGCGTCCTCGGGCCGGATCTCGAATCTTGGTCGGTCCGCAGAATCCCACACAAGCTGGCCGCGTAGTGCGGGATGATGTGCGGCAACCCGATCCCAGATCCGGCGGACCTGCTGAGCATCGATATCGGGCGGGGTGACAAAGACAAATGACTGCGTATACGAGTCGAACCCTGGTTGGTCCACCCTTCCGGCGGCGATAGGCAACAGCATCGACTCCGAGACCGAGTCAGCGGTCGGAGTTGGGCTGTCACGATCCGCGGCCCGCGCCTTGTCATCAAGCACCCGGGCCAATCCTTCGATTGAACGGGCCGTGAAGACTTCCTGGCTACTCAACTGCATCCCGGCCCGTCGCGAACGAGCTACGACCTGAAACGACATGATGCTGTCTCCGCCGAGGCGGAAGAAGTCGTCATCGGCCGACAACTCGATCGCCTCGTCCAGGCGCAATACGTCACGAAAAATCTGCGCCAGCATGAGTTCGGTTTCGGTCTCCGGCTGTCGGCCACCAGCGGTGTCGCCGCGGATAGGCTCAGGTAGCGCCCGACGATCCAGTTTGCCGTTCGCCGTGACCGGGAACGTATCAAGCCGAGTGAACGTGGCCGGAATCATGTACTCCGGCACCACCGCTGCAATGTACTCACGCAGCGCGCCGAACAGATCGCTCTCCTCAACAGCGCCGGAGTCGGTCGAACTCGTGACATACGCTGCCAAATACTTGCCGCCCGCAAGGTGGTCTCTGGCAACTACCACCGCACCAGAGACCCACCGATGCCGTTCCAGAACCGACCGGATCTCATCGAGCTCGATCCGGAACCCCCGGACCTTCACCTGATCGTCGGAACGGCCCAAATACTCCAAGGCGCCACCGGCATTCCAGCGAACCAGATCCCCCGTCCGGTACAACCGGACACCACCGGCACCGAACGGGTCGGCAACAAACCGGGCCGACGTCAAACCGGGCCGGCCCACGTAGCCATCCGCCAGTTGCACCCCGCCGACATACAGCTCACCCACCACTCCCACCGGGACCGGACGCAACCACTCGTCCAGCACCCGCACCGACGAATTGATGACCGGCCGACCGATCACGATGTGCTCGATGTTCTCCAGCGGTCCGTCGATATGGTGACTGGTGATATCGATCGCCGCTTCAGTCGGGCCATACAAGTTGTACAGCCGGGCACGATCGAAGATCTCTCGCGCCCGAGTGGCGGCCGACGCCGGCAGCGCCTCACCACTGAACAACGCGACTCGAACCGAAGGGAAGGAGCCTGGTTCCGTGGCGGCGTCCAAGAATGCCTGCAGCATCGACGGAACGAAATGCACACTGGTGACCTGTCGGCGTCGGATCACCTGCACGAGGTATTCAGGATCACCGTGTGCCTTGTCGGCAGCCACAACGATCGTCGCCCCCACGATCAACGGTAGGAAGAACTCCGACACCGAAACATCGAAGGTAGCGGGCGTTTTCAGTAACACCCGATCCGCCGCCGTGTATTCCAGTTCCTCACGGGCCCACAACAATCGGTTCACCACCGCGTTATGTGACAGCTTCACCCCTTTAGGCCGTCCGGTGGTACCCGACGTGAAAATCACATACGCGGGGTCCGCCGGCGTGAGCGGACGCGACAAAACCGGCGGCTCCGATTGTCCGGAGACTAGTTGTGCACGAACTGGTTCCGTATCCAACACCACCACCCGAACGCCCTGCAAAGCCTCCCGCTGAGAGTCAGCGGTTCTCTGGTCGGTAATGACCAATACTGGGGTCGCATCTTCCACGATCGCCTGCACCCGCCCACCGGGGTAGTCGGGATCGATCGGCACGTACGCTGCCCCCGCACGCAACACTCCGGCGAGAACCACAACCAGATCCGCAGACCGCGGCAGCATCACCGCAACCCGATCGGCTACCAGCACGTCCTGATCGATCAGCAGGCCGGCTAGTCGATTGACCCGCTCGTCGAACTCGAAATACGACCATTGTGTCCCGTCCGCGTCCGCCACCACGGCAGCTGCGTCCGGTGTCGCCGCAGCTTGCAACCGCATCAAGGAATCGACGGTGGTAAACGGCACCGGGCACCGGGCACCGGACGACCACACTTCGATGTCGGCGCGATCAGCTGATGGCAGGAGCTGTAAGTCCACTACTGACGTTTCAAGTCGAGTGGAGATAACCACGAACGCATTCCGCAGCACTGTCAGGAACCGTTCGATCGTGGCTCGATCGAACAGCTCGGTCGAGAATGTGATGAGGCCAGTGAGCTTGTCGACACTGTCGAACACATAAAGGTCAAGGTCGGTCTTGACCGCACCGAGCGATACCGACCGACGCGCGGCGCTCACACCGGGGAAAGCCATCGCGTCTCGGTCGCCTGTGACGGCTCGGTGCGTAAGCATGATCTGAAAGAGAGGGTTTCGGTTGGCCGCTCGCTCGGCACCGGCCGCCGACGCGATCTGCTCGAACGGGGCCGATTGGTGGGCTAAACCGTCCAGCACAGTTCGCCGAGTGCGGTCCAATACGTCGCCGACCGTATCGTCGGGCCTGAGCCTATGACAGATCGGCAGGGTGTTGACGAAATATCCCACGAGCCCGTCGAGCCCGTCCTCGGTTCGCCCACCTACCGGGGAGCCGATGATCACATCATGGCCCGCCCCCACGGCGGATACCGCCAAGGCCACGGCCCCCTGCATGAGCATGAACATCGACACACCTCGGGCATCGACCACCCGCCGCAAACCCGCCGCCACGTCATCGTCGATCGTGAACGCGATGTCCTCGCCACGGTGAGTGGGAACGGCCGGGCGGGGCCGGTCCGAGGCGATCGTGGCTTCCTCAGGCGCTCCGGCGAGGGCTCTTTCCCAGTATTCGAGGTGCCGGGAGATGGCGGATCGCGAGTCAGCCGGGTCCCCAAGTACCTCCCGCTGCCACAGCGCATAGTCCGCGTACTGAACCCGCAACGGAGCCCACGTCGGTGCCGCACCGGCGATCCTGGCCTGATATGCAGTCGACAGATCGCCCCACAACACCGGCAGTGACCACTCATCCACCGCATGGTGATGCAACACCAACACCAACAGCCACTCCGCGTCGGCGACCCGAAGGATGTTGCAGCGGACCGGGATGTCTACCGCGAGATCGAATCCCGCATGCAAGGTCTCCTGCACTCTGGCGTCGACCGCCTGCTCACCGGCGCCGACGAGATCCTCGGCCACGAGGGCCAGTCGAGAACCGAGCTCGGTTGCCGGAACAATCACTTGGCGCAGCGGGCCGTCGTCGTTGATGATCACGGTCCGCAATGGCTCGTGCCGGACCACCACGTCACGCAGCGCAGCTGCGAGCGCCTCAAGATCGACCTCACCGGCAA
The DNA here is from genome assembly GCF_002259405.1 of Rhodococcus sp. 14-2483-1-2. Classification (GTDB taxonomy): domain Bacteria; phylum Actinomycetota; class Actinomycetes; order Mycobacteriales; family Mycobacteriaceae; genus Rhodococcoides. The sequence continues at coordinate 254,810 of NZ_NPFW01000023.1, forward strand.
GACGTACCACCGACGGCACCAGATATCGCCCACTCGGACCACCGAGCTGGTCGATCACCCAAAGCGCCTGCTGCCCAAATGAAACCGGAATCGTGTCCGGTCGCGGCACACCGCCAACCAGAGCTGGCAGGGCATCATTGTGGGTTGCGGTATCGATGATCGCGGCCAGGTCGCCGACGCTGGGGTGATCGAACACATCCCGCAGACTCAGCCCCGACCCCAGCAGCGCGTTCGCCCGCGCCGCCATTCGGGTCGCCAACAGCGAATGCCCACCCAAACGGAAGAAATCGTCTTCGGCACCGATAGATGTGACCTCGGGCAGGTTCAACACTTCAGCGAAGATGACAGCCAGAGCGCGTTCGGTCGGTGTTTCGGGGTCACGGCCTCCACCGGCATCAGCCAGCTCTGCCAGGTCTACCCTCTGCAAGGCCCGGCGGTCGAGCTTCCCGTTCGAGGTGACAGGGAACGACTCGAGCTGGATGAAGACCGCCGGGATCATGTACTCCGGTAGCCGGTCCGCTACCCAGTCCCGCAACAGCTCCGCCGTGATGGGTTCGCCAGTGTGATAGGCGGCGAGGTACTTTCCGCCCGCCGGGTGATCGAGTGCCACCACGACGGCGGTAGCCACACGAGGGTGCCGTTCGAGCGTAGCGGCGATGTCGTCGGGTTCGATCCGGAACCCGCGGATCTTGACCTGGTCGTCGGACCGACCGAGATACTCCAACTGTCCCTGAAGGTTCCAGCGCACCACGTCACCGGTGCGATACAAACGTCGACCCTCGTCACCGAACGGATCCGCCACAAACCGGGCAGCCGTCAACCCGCCCCGACCGATATACCCGTCGGCAACCTGCACACCACCTACATACAATTCGCCGGCCACACCGACAGGCACCGGACGCAACCATCCATCCAGCACCCACGTAGTCGTATTCACCACCGGAATGCCGATCGGCACTCCCGCGGCTTCGGACAAATCGACCCCGGCAAGGGGTTGGGCAGTCACTTCCACTGCCGCTTCCGTCGGCCCGTAGAGGTTGTGCAGCTCAGCATTTTCGAAGAGCACGTCGGCATCGACGGCCGCCGACACCGTCAACGCCTCACCCGAGAAGGACACTCGTCGCAGCGACTGCACCGCCGTTCGACTCGGCTCCGAGGCGAGGAATGCCTGGAGCATCGATGGCACGAAATGCGTGATCGTCACTTCGTGCCGCTCGATGACAGCGAGCAAATAGTGCGGGTCCTTGTGTCCGCCATCGCGTGCCACGACCACAGCTGCACCGGTAACCAACGGTAGGAAGAACTCCGGGACCGAGACATCGAACGTGAACGGAGTCTTCAGCAACACCCGATCCGTGGCCGTGTAACCCAGCTGGTCTCGGCCCCAGAGTAGTCGGTTCACCACTGCACGATGGGACACCGCAACGCCTTTGGGGCGTCCGGTGGTGCCGGAGGTGAAGATGACGTAGGCGATGTCGCTGGGCAACAGCGGGCGCGAGAGGGCGGGCGCGGTCGTCGCGCCGGCGTCGAGGTGCCGCTGCACCACCGAATCGTCGAGGACGAGGACACGTGCCGAGTGTTCGGTGAACTCGGAGGCATACGTGCCGATGGTGGCATGGTCGGTGACGACCACCCGTGGGGCAGCATCAGCAAGAATCTGATGGACACGCTGCGTAGGATAGTCCGGGTCGATCGGCACATACGCCGCCCCAGCTCGCAACACCGCGGCCAACGCCACCACCAGCTCGACCGAACGCGGCAACGCGACCGCCACCCGATCACCCACCCGCACACCCTGCTCGATCAACAACCGCGCCAACGCGTTGACCCGCACATCGACGTCGCGATACCTGTATTCAGGTCCACCATCAGCGACGACCGCGACCGCATCCGGAGTCTTGCTGGCCTGATCCCGCAACAACCCATCGAGGGTCGCCTCGGACACCGCACGCACCTCACCGCGCGACCACCCCTCGAGCCGCCGCCACTCCGACCCGGACAGCAGGTCGAGATCACCGATCCGGGTATCCGGACTGGCGGCGATCGCTCCTAGCACCGACGTTAAGACGGCGACGAATTGCTCGGCAGTCGGTGCATCGAACAGCTCGGTCGCGTAAGCAAGCTTCCCCGCCAGAGCATCGGCGGTGTCGAGGATGTCGAGGTCCAGATCGGTTTTGACTGCGCCCACCGCGGCAAAAGTCGGTTCGATCTTGACATTTCCGAGGTACAGGTCGTCGTTGCGAGGGCTTTCGCCGACGCGGTGCGTGAGGAGGATTTGAAAGAGCGGGTTTCGGCTGCTGGTCCGCTCAACTCCTAGAGCTCGGGCGATTTCCTCGAAGGGTGCGTTTTGGTGTTCGAATCCGGCGAGCACGGTGTTCTTGGTCGCCCTCAGTACGTCGGCGATCGAGTCACCGGCATGGAATCGGTGGCGGATCGGTAGCGTGTTCACGAAGTAGCCGACCAGGTCTTCAAGGCCGTCCTCGGTGCGTCCACCGACTGGCGAACCGATTACCACGTCCGCGCCCGCGCCCAGCGCCGAGACGGTGAGCGCGGTCGCGGCCTGGGCGACCATGAACATGCTGACCCTGTGGTCAGCGGCGACCTGCCGCAGACCGTTTACCACCTGTGAATCTATAGTGAACTTCAGATATGCGGCGTGATGGGTCGGCGGTGCCGGTCGCGTCCGGTTCGCCGTGATCGAGGACTCGTCCGGTGCGCCCGCGAGTACGTCACACCAGTACTCAAGGTGATGAGCAAGGCGCGAATTCGAGTCCGACGCCGCACCTAGTACCTCTCGTTGCCAGACCGCGTAATCCGCATACTGGATCGGCAGCGGATCCCAGCCGGGTTTCTGCCCAGCGGTCCGCGCCTGGTATGCGATCGATAGGCCACCGAGCAGCGACGGGAACGACCATTCGTCTACCGCCTGGTGATGGACCGCGATAACAAGCACCCATTCGTCGTCGCCGATGCACAGCAATGCGACGCGGATCGGGATATCGGCCGCAAGATCGAACCCATCCTGCGCCACCTCACCTACCCGCGCGTCGATGACCGCAGCATCTGCGCCAATGAAATCTTCTACAGACACAGTGAGTCGGTCAGCCGCGTCATCCGCGGGAATAATTACCTGGCGCAGCGTGCCGTCGATGTCTACAAGTAGTGTGCGCAGTGCTTCGTGACGCCTGACCACGTCTTGCACGGCGACCGTCAGAGCATCCGGATCAAGATCGCCGCGCAGCCGCAGTACCATCGGCACCACGTACCGTCCGTCCGGACCGCCCCATTGATCGAGCACCCAAAGTGCTTGTTGCCCATAGGAAACCGGCAATATTTCCGGGCGGGGAAGGTCACCCACCCGTAGCAGACCGGTAGCATCGGCCACATCGGCGGCGTCAACGATCCGGGTGAGCTCGCCGATACGGGGATGGTCGAACACATCCCGCAGCGTTAGTGCCGAACCCAGCCTCGAGTTCGCGTGCGCGACGGCCCTGGTCGCCAGCAATGAATGCCCACCTAGGCGAAAGAAGTCGTCGTTCAGGCCGAGGTCGACATCATCACCGAGGCGCAGTATTTCGCGAAACACCGACGCCAGGGTGATCTCGGTGTTGGTTTCGGGAGGCCGCCCGCCGGTGCCTGTGGCGGCTAGGTCTGGTTCGGGTAGTGCGCGCCGATCCAATTTGCCGTTGACCGTGAGTGGAAATGTGTCCATGCGGGTGAACGCGGTTGGGACCATGTACTCGGGCATGCTGCGAGCGCTGTACTCGCGCAGGGTGTCGAGCAGCATCGGGTCTTCGAGCGGCGTTGTTCCCGACGCGATCACGTAGGCGGCGAGATACTTTCCGCCCGCCGGGTGATCCACGGCGACGATTGCCGCACTCGATACCCAGGCATGCTGCTCGAGGATGGCGCGGATTTCGTTGGGTTCGATCCGGAACCCGCGGATCTTGACCTGGTCGTCGGACCGACCGAGATACTCCAACTGTCCCTGAAGGTTCCAGCGCACCACGTCACCGGTGCGATACAAACGTCGACCCTCGTCACCGAACGGATCCGCCACAAACCGGGCAGCCGTCAACCCGCCCCGACCGATATACCCGTCGGCAACCTGCACACCACCTACATACAATTCGCCGGCCACACCGACAGGCACCGGACGCAACCATCCATCCAGCACCCACGTAGTCGTATTCACCACCGGAATGCCGATCGGTGGTTGCCCGGCGTCGGTGAAGGTGCTCATGGTGGCATCACCCCCGACTTCGGTCGAACCATAGAAATTCAACAGTGTCGCTTGTGGTGCGGCTTCGTGCGATGCGTTCGCGATGCCGCGCCCGAGTGCCTCCCCGGACGAGACCCAGCATCGGACGGAGGCCAGCGCCTCCGTTGCGCCCTCGCGGCTAGCCAGTAGGTCGGCCAGGGCGGGCACGGTCAACAGGTGTGTCACACGATGGCGAGCGACCGCATCGAGCAGGTGCGCCGGATCATGCGTGGCTTCGGCGGGCACCACCACGACTCTGGCACCGACGATCAGCGGCGCAAACAGCTCCGTCACGGCATCGACAAACCCCACACCACTTTTCGACAACGCCACACTGTCTGGTTTGTGCTCGAGCACCTTATTGCCCCAGGTAAGTCTGTTGACGATTGCGGCATGGGGCACCGCAACGCCTTTGGGGCGTCCGGTGGTGCCGGAGGTGAAGATGACGTAGGCGATGTCGCTGGGCAACAGCGGGCGCGAGAGGGCGGGCGCGGTCGTCGCGCCGGCGTCGAGGTGCCGCTGCACCACCGAATCGTCGAGGACGAGGACACGTGCCGAGTGTTCGGTGAACTCGGAGGCATACGTGCCGATGGTGGCATGGTCGGTGACGACCACCCGTGGGGCAGCATCAGCAAGAATCTGATGGACACGCTGCGTAGGATAGTCCGGGTCGATCGGCACATACGCCGCCCCAGCTCGCAACACCGCGGCCAACGCCACCACCAGCTCGACCGAACGCGGCAACGCGACCGCCACCCGATCACCCACCCGCACACCCTGCTCGATCAACAACCGCGCCAACGCGTTGACCCGCACATCGACGTCGCGATACCTGTATTCAGGTCCACCATCAGCGACGACCGCGACCGCATCCGGAGTCTTGCTGGCCTGATCCCGCAACAACCCATCGAGGGTCGCCTCGGACACCGCACGCACCTCACCGCGCGACCACCCCTCGAGCCGCCGCCACTCCGACCCGGACAGTCGAGTAACCAGCAGCTCATACACGGTCCGATCAACCGATCCGTGAAGCACGTCATCGAGGAAGCTTCCGAACAGCGCACTGTGATTGGACGCATCTTCGGTGGCGGCGGCTGCAGAAATCGCTAACCGAAGGCCCCCATCGGTATTGCGATATACAGCAAGATCAAGCGCCCCAACCAGTCCAGGGCTGATCGTCTCGGAAACCGCGTCGACGGTACCGAAGTGCAGCATCTCGTCGAAGATTTTGATGTTGACCGTCGGCAACGCGAGATACGACCCTTGGCTGCCCGACCACAGCCGAGCTATTTGGTGATCTTCGACGGATACGTGACGGCGCATCTCCCTCATCTGCCGGGCGACCACCTGAACAACGTCGGCGAGTGTGTCGTACGGTCTGAGCGGAGTGACGAGCGGGAGAACACGTGCAATCGCGATCGGAGTTTTCAGTAGATGGCGACCGTCACGCATCATCAGTGGCACCCGTAAGGCGACGTAGCTACGACCAACGGCGACCGCGGTGTAAGCGCCCCAGAGCGTTATGAGGAGGTCGGTCCACGAGACTCGCGCTTCTCGCGCCATTTCTTTGAGGCGCGCGTACATTTCGTCGCTGATCGAGGTGACACTGGGCCGGTAGGAGAATGCGAATACCTCAGCAAGATCGTCTGGGCCTTGCCGTCCGACAGAATGCGGTTCGACCTCATCTGCTTTGAGCGTCTGACTCCAATACTCCAGGGCCTGCACTTTCTGCGACTGCAAGCCGAGCGCGCGGGACGCCTCGGCAAGACTGCCGAACCACCGAGCGGGGACCTGATTCTCGGCCAGCAACGCTGAATAGACTTCGGCGACTCGGCGGACAAACAGCGAGACGCTGTATCCGTCAACCAGCAGGTCGTTGGAAATGAACAGCCATGCCCAAGTCTCATTCGCCCGGCCGACAAGAGTGGAACTGGTCGAAGGCTCCGAATAGGTGGTCGGCATTTCGGATAGTCGCTGACGAGCGATCGCCCGGACCTGGTCGTCGTCATGGTTCCCGGCAACGATCGTCGTCTGGAGGGTCATCGACGTGTCGACGTATTGAAAAGGGGCACCGCCGGCGTCGCCGAAGCGAACCCGCAAAGCGTCGGTTTCGGCGAACACGATGTCGACTGCGGTAGTGAATCTGGTCGTATCTATCGGACCGTTCAGCCAGATCGCCCCACCCGTGTAGAACACGGAAGCACCTGGAGCAAGCTGCTGGGCCACCCAGGTTCCTTGCTGGCCCAGCGTCAACTCCACATAGTCACCAGTCGTCAATGACAACACGTCTCCACTCTTCGACATTCAAGTCCAGGCCTAGCCGCGCGAATATCTCTCTGTCATGGCGGTTGATCGGCAAGTGGAGAATGACGGACTCACTCTGCCCAACTGCTCCGAGAGCAGCGCCAACCGCAATGAAGCTTAGGCTAAGCTAGCTTCTCGCGCACCTGTCTCGACGCTTGCCCTTAGGGCCGAGTCCGGTTTCTACCCAGTGGCACGACCTGGGGTGTGCCGGCCACCGGATCGGGCACCACCAGACAACGCAGACCGAACACCTCTTCGACCAGCTCAACGGTCACGACCTGCGCGGGGGTGCCTTCGGCAACTACGGCCCCATCCTTCATCGCAATCAGATAGGTTCCATAGCGGGCGGCGTGGTTCAGATCGTGCAGGACGGCGACCAGGGTGTGGCCAACGTGGTGCAGATCGGTGAACAGCTCCAGCAGCTCGATCTGGTGGGTGATGTCGAGGAAGGTGGTCGGCTCGTCGAGCAACACAATGTCGGTGTCCTGTGCAAGCGCCATGGCTACCCACACCCGTTGCCGCTGCCCGCCCGAGAGCTCGTCGACCAATCGATCAGAGAGGTCGGTGACGGCGGCGTTGTCCATCGCCCTCACGACAGCCTGCTCGTCGGCCTCGGTCCACTGCCGGAGCAGTCCCTGATGCGGATAACGTCCTCGCGCGACCAGATCGGCGACCGAGATCCCGTCAGGAGCAATCGAGGTCTGCGGCAGAAGCCCGATCCGCCGTGCCACCTCCTTGGCCTTGAACGAATGAATGTCCGCCCCGTCGAGAATTACCTGTCCTTCGGACGGCTTGAGCAATCGGCACAGGGCGCGGAGCAGGGTGGATTTGCCGCAGGCATTCGGCCCGACGATCACGGTGAACGATTCATCGGGGATCGACACCGACAGCGCCTGGGAGATGATGCGTTTGTCGTATCCGATCGTTGCATTCTGGGCGTGCAATCGTCCGGGCCCCGTGATGTGCGGAGTCGTGTCGGTGGCGGGATTGGTCGCGAGGGACATGTCGGTCCTTTCGGAGACATCGGGTGGCGTATCAGGCACGGTGTCGTACCTCGCGGATGATCAGCCACACCAGATAGCCGCCACCGACGACAACTGTGACGACGCCGACGGGTAGGACGACCGGGAGCAGGTGCTGGGCGATGACATCGGCACCAGCCAGCAAGAGAGCGCCGGTGAATGCGGCAGGAATGATCGTGACCCCGGGGGTGCGGGCGAGGCGTCGGGCAATCTGCGGGGCCGCCAGCGCGATGAAGGTGATCGGCCCCGCGGCCGCCGTGACGGTCGCAGTGAGAGCTACGCCGAGCACGACAACGGCCAGTCGGACAGGTTCGGCCCGAATGCCGGTGGCCTTGGCAGCATCGTCACCGAGTCCGAGCTGGCGCATCGCCGGTGCCAAGGCCAGTAGTCCCGCCGTCAGCACGACGATGACCCCGCTGCCGATGGTGGCCTGCTCCCACGTGGTGCCGTTGAGTGAGCCGGCACCCCATGCAGCTGCGGACATGGCGACGTCGAGTTTGGCGGTGAGCATGAGCCAGGTGTTGAGGGAACCCAACACCGCGCTGAGGCCGATGCCGACGACGATGAGCCGGAAGCCCTGGACCCCGCCACGCCACGCGAGCAGATACACCGTGATTGCTGTGGCGATTCCGCCGACGAGCGCCCCGCCGGCGACCTGTAGGTAAGAACCGCCGATGAGAATGATGACCACCAGCGCGCCGGTAAAGGAACCGGCGGAGAAACCGATGATGTCCGGGCTGGCAAGCGGGTTGCGTGTCAGGGACTGGAACACCGCACCCGATGCACCCAACGCCGCCCCGAACACGGCCGCGGCGAGAATTCGCGGTAACCGCCACTCGACGACGACCGTGCGGGCGAAGCCTACGTCGGGGTCGTTGATCAGCGCACCCCATACCTGGTCCAGGGTGATCGGGTAGTTTCCTAGCGTCACCGCCCACGCCGAGACCACCACCGTGGCCGCGAGGAGAACGGCGCAGACGAGGATCGACCGAAGCTGCCACCGCACCGCGAATCGCGAGCGACGCACCACCACCGTGCGGTGGCGGAAGTTCACCCGTCGCGACGGATTTCCGACCGTGGTGTTCACAGTCCACTCGCCTTCCTTCTCCGGACGAGGATGATCAGGACCGGAGCGCCGACGAACGCGGTGACAATACCCACAGGGAACTCGCTGTCGCCTGGCCCGAGGACGCGTCCGAGAATGTCGGCAGCCACGACCAGCGACGGGGCCAGCAGAAGGGTGTAGGCAAGGATCCAGCGTTGGTCCGGGCCGACGATCCAGCGGGCGACGTGCGGGATCATGAGTCCGACGAACCCTATCGGGCCGGCGATCGCTGTCGCACCACCGGCGAGCAACGTCACCGCGAGGATGACGATGACCCGGGTGCGGATGATGTTCGCGCCCAGGGACCTGGCCAGATCGTCGCCCAGGGCGACCGCGTTCAGCGCCGAAGCTGCCACAGCCGCGAGCACGAGCCCGACGACGAGGAACGGCAGCACCGGTAGCAGCACGTCCCATCCTCGTCCGGTAACGCTGCCGGCGTTCCAGTTACGCATCTGCTCGAATGCACGAGGGCTGAGCAGCACCATCGCGGTGACCAGTCCGCTGAGGACCGCACCGAGGGCGACACCGGCGAGGACGAGCTGCACCGGATCGGCACCGCCGCGTCCGGCGGAGCCGATGATGTACACCGCCACCGTCACCACCAGAGCACCGGCGAACGCGAACCAGACATAGCCGCTGATCGAGGCGACCCCGAACACCGCGATACCGACGGACACGAAGAACGCCGACCCGGCGTTCACACCGAGAATGCCGGGGTCCGCGAGAGGATTACGAGTCAGGGCCTGGATCAGAGCACCCGACACGCCGAGGGCCACGCCGACCGCTAGTGCGACGACGGTACGGGGGATGCGCAGATCCCAGATTACGTAGGCATCGCCCTGGCCGGTTTTGTTACCGAGAGCCTCCAGCACCGTGTCCAGCGGAATGTTTTTCGATCCGACCGCGACGCTGACCAGCAGCAGAAATCCGAGTCCGAGCAAGCACGCCACGAAGCCTATGAGTCGACGGGAGTTGGTGGCGGCGACCGGGCGGCGCTCCACCGTGGCAGCGTGCGGCGCGTTGCCTCCATCCCGGGAATCCGGGATGGAGGCAACGACTTTGATCGACGTGCGCACGACTTTGTTGGCCGGTCCGTCACTGAACGGTGTTCAGTGCGGACTTCTCCAGGCCCGGCAGGATTCGCTCGAGCAGCCACGGGACAGTTGTGGGTGCAACGGCGGTCATATTGTCGAGGCCGATCAGCGGTTCGAGAATGACCATTGTTCCGCTTTTGACGGAAGGCAGGTCGGCGTACCGCGGATCGCTTTCGAGGTCTTTATGAGCGCCGCTGGCAAAGCTGGCGACAAATACGACATCGGCTGTGATTTGGTCACGGTTTTCTGCCGAGATGGGATCACCTCGGTCGGGGATCACGGGCATGTTGTCCGCGGGAATCAGTCCCAGCTCGCTGGCAAAGATACCCATCTCAGGGAGGGGATACAGACTGCCATCGAGCATGGAACCGGCGAAGAACGTCTTGCCCTGCAAACCTGCGATGCGCTCGCGAGCGGCGGAGAACTCGGCCTTCATGTCGGAAACGAGCTTCTCAGCTTGCTCACGTTTGTTGGTGACCGCACCCATGGTGGTCACTGCGTTCTCCCAATTTTCCGGGTTGTCGTCTGCGTAAACAGGAGCTATCGCCGAGAGCTGCTTCTGGAGGCCCTCATCGAGATTGCCGAAGGTCTGGAGGATGATCAGGTCTGGCTGTAGGGCACCGATAGCCTCGGCGTCGATCTCGTAAGCGGGGAAAATCTTGTCGTCGTATGCCCCGTACTGCCCCTCCAACCATGGGTAGGACTTGAGAGTGGTCTGTTCGTCCTCACCCGACCCGAATACTGCCGGCGCTTCGCCGAGTGCAGCCAGCACATCGACATAGCGCGCGTCTCCCACGACTACGATCTTCTCGGGCTTCTTGGTCAGTGTGACCTCACCGAGATCACTGTCGACAGTCACGGGATAGCCCTCTGCTGATCCGCTCTGCGCGTTGCCGGAGTCGTTGCCACCGCCGCTCCCGCAGCCGGTGAGGACAAGTGCAGCACTCAACACGGCGGCAGCCAGTGCCGCGCCTCGTCGTCTCAAAGGGGGCATTGTCATTGTTGTTCTCTTCTTTCTGCTTGGAGGGTGAAGGGGTCAGTGGAAGTTACGCACTCGTCGACGGCCGTACCTGCCCTGAAGGTGGGTATTGCTCTCTGGATCAGTGCGGGGCGTGGGCCACAGTGGCGTAGGTCGGAGCCGTGGACGGTGAAAACGATCGAGGTCTCCGAGGTCGACAGTCTCTTCGATCGGCAACACCCGGTCCCCAGAGAGCAGGTTCTCGGCTGCTCGGCATATCACATGGACGGCGGCGGCCCGTGCCTTGAGCGGGCGGATGGCGAACACCGAATCGACTGGCGACGTGAGTTCGAGGATCGACTGATCGGCCAAGGCTGACACGTCCCTCGCTGCTGCTCGTCGGGAACGGGGTTAGACAGGTCGCAGCGCAGCCAGTCGGCCTGGATGACCAGCGCGTGGATCGTGATCCGCAGTTCATCGGGAGCTGCGACGAACCCGGCGGGGCACACATCGTCGTTCATGAACTCGAAGGTCAGCACCTCCCCCACCGGCCCCCGGCGGAGTCGCAGGTCACATCCGACGGCGCACTCATCGGTGAGCCAGGCAAAAAGGGTGCCGACCCCATCAACGGACCTTCCGGGCCGCATCCGCTAAGGGAAGGCAAAGAGCGCACAGAGATCCAACGAGAGGACTTCGGCATGCTGAAAAGCCTTCCTAAGTGTTATCGAGGCAAGAAGGCCGCGCACCACCATCGGCGGAAGCACCTTCCACCTAGATTAGGCCATCCTCACCTATTAAACCACCTCTACCTTGAGTAGCACAGACTGTCGTGTAGCTACGCCGTGCAGATAGCTTCTCGGCTTACAGCCAGCGAGAGCGCGCGCAGAACGCCGCGGGATCGGCGGCGCATGTGCTGCCGAAGCCCGCCGGAGTCATGTCGGCGAATCTGGAAAGCAAGTCGGCGCGTTGCGTGACTCCGCCGTTCTTCTGAATCCACGCACTCGCAGGAACCAACGGCGCGAACGCGCCGAGTGGAATATTCGAGCTGGACGATGTCGCGCTCACCCGCGTTGTGCGGATGCCCTGGCCACCGAGGACCTTGAGTGCCTCTGCTGCGAGTCGACTCTTGCCGACGCCAGCCGAACCTGCCAACAACACACCGCGGCCCGACTGCAGGCGTGCACAGATGTCGGCGACCTCACCTGTTCGACCCACTAATGGCCACTGATCTGCGACCGGCGGAGCCACTAATTGCTCTGACATCCTAACCACTCAACTCCAACACTCCTTGCCTGTGTGCAACTTCGGCAGACTCGACCGTTCACGTCACTTTGTCGCCTGCGGTCAGGACGCGACCGACGCCGCGATGACCGCTCGCATTTCCCTGGCCCATTCTCCAGCGAGTTCCTCTGGGTCGTCTCCGCTCGATGCGTCGTAACGAAAGGTCGCCCCAAGTTGCGTAGCACCCAGCGCGCTCATTTGCTCAACCACTATCTCGCTCGCTCGGTTATACGTCGTGTAGTAACTGTCACCGAGACCGAAAACCATAAAGCGGACACCTTCCAACCGCGCAGACATCGCCAGGAGGGCGTCGAAGAACCGCACCCCGCCGCCTGCCAACTCGCCTTCGCCGTGCGTTGCGGTCACTACGACCACAGTGCCAGCTCCCGATGCGAGCAGCTGTTGCGGGCTGTAGTCGCTCATATCGTGAACATCGACCGGAGCGACCTCGCCCATGACTCTGCTGATCTCGATTGCGCATTCCTCGGCATTGCCGGTCTCGGTTCCATAAAGTACGACGACACTCATAGCTATCCATGCTTTCTCTACTAAGTTTCGGGGCTCAGGTTCGGGCGATCTCGATCATCGTGGCAATGTCAGGCACTTTTACCCGGCAACGCCCCTCCCTCTGCTGTGCCGACTCGAATTCGTCGATTCGCTTCCAACCTGCGAAATCTACTGTTTTATCGTGCAGTTCGGGAGCCAGCGCACGCAGTCCACGCCTACCCGTGCTTGTTGTCTCGTCAGCCAGATCCGCAACGATGCGCGAGCTGAGAAGTTTTGCGTCCGCCCGGTTGTGCGGTATCCCACCGGCCGAACCCCTTTCTAGCCAGCCGACGCGATACAGGCCTTCTGGATCCGATCCGGTCGAGGTGTGGCCCGACTCAGGCTGACAGTCCTGCGGGGCGAACCCGACGGCTGTCACCACACTGTCCACCTCGATCTGCCGTGCCGTGGACAGGCCATCGGTGCTTATCAAACCGAGTTGCTGTGCACCACCGGCGATCTCCAGGTTGAGAGGCTGCCATCCGAAATTGAATTCGATCCGCACTCGGGGTCGCTCCAAGGCGCTTCCGTCAGCTAAATCCCGCAAGGCCTCGGCCTTTGCCCGCACCCCTGGGTCCTGATGATCGAGCGAATCGAGAACATTTACGGTGACGGCCAAGCCGTCAATGGAAGCCAATTCTCGAATCATCACGCTGTCGAACTTCGCCGCCGATAAAGCCGAACGCCCAAAGACATGGATATGTGACGGCTTGTGTCCGAGCCTGAGCGGATCCAGGTCGCTACCGACGAACGCGGAAGCACCCTTCGACAGCAGGCGAAGCACATCAACCGCGACGTTGCCGTTGCCGATGATCGCCACCCGATCGCCGAAGTGAGGCTCGAACAGCAGTTCGTCCGGGTGAGAATTGAACCAACGCATAACCCTGCCAGCACCGTAGACCCGATCTCCCGAGACGCCTTGCACGGCACGATCGGTCGCCAGACCCGTCGCCAGTACAACGACGTCGAACAGTGTTCGCATCCTGTCGAGCGAGACGTCTTTTCCAACAGAGACATTTCCTACGAAATCGACCTCGCCGCTTCCGAACATCTTGTCGAACTGACGGGTAACTGCTTTGGTGCCCTGATGATCCGGTGAGACCCCATAGCGTAAGAGACCGTACGGAACCGGTAGGCGATCAAAAACTGCAATTGCTGCTTGCGGCAATTGCTTGCGTAACATCTGCGCAGTAAAGCAGCCGGACGGACCACTGCCCACGATCGCAATGTGCGGAGAACGACGTTTGTCTTGAGATGGACCGAGGACCTGTATGGTCGCTGGGTGGTCGAGCAAAGTGTTTCCCTCCTTGTGAACCCTTGCCGGTCGTCAGATTCCTGCCTGCACGCTCGCCGTCTTTCGGTCACTCGTTCAATCGCTTGCCCCTGGGAAATACGATCGGTACATGCAGCATTCCTGCGACCTGACCCATGAGCCACTCGCACTCCTTGTCTGGGTCCAGAGCGAAATCAGGTATGCGGTTGAGGAATTCACTAACCGCGACTCGCGCCTCGACACGGATGAGATGAGCGCCGAGACAGCGGTGGATACCGTGTCCGAGGGAGAGATGACGATTCGTGTCTCGGTCGAGAACGATGTTGTCGGCGCTAGGGAATATCGACCGATCGCGGTTGGCTACCGCAAACCACAGCATGGCGGTCTGACCCGGTTCCATGGTGACGTCTCCGACTGTAATCCGCTCGGTTACGAGACGCCCGACCATGGCGGGACCGTAGAAACGCAACAGTTCATCAACTGCGGCAGGTATCCGCTCAGGATGAGCAATCAAGCGACGTCGGAGCTCGATATCCCATGCGAGACGCCAGAACACAGAGCTCAAGAATCGAGCAGTGTTGTCGATGCCTCCCAGCAGCAAAACAGTGAAGAAACCTACAAGGTCGTCGTCGGAGAGTCTTTCTCCGTCGACCTCGGACATGACTACTCGTGACATGATGTCGCCGCCCGGGTTCCTGCGTCGCTCGTCGATCAAGTTCCGCGCGTGGGCGACCAGCTCCGCGAATATCTCGGCACCCTCTTCAGGGTTTTCGACATGGGTGATCGCCCACACCCACCGACGATAGGTGTCTCCGTCCTCGGGTGGGAGACCTAAGAGGATGGCAGTGAGTCGGGCCGGAATCTCGTCCGCCAACCAGGACGCGATGTCACCTTCCCCGAGTTCGATGCGATCGTCGATCAAGGCGTGGGTTGTCTGACGCAACTGTTCGGTGAACAGGTCGGTTGCTTCGGGTGAGAACGGCTTAGCGACCAGCTGCCTGTATTTCTTGTGGACCGGATCGTCCTGAGCGGCCATCATCAGCTCGAACTCCCCGGTCTCGTAGCGAGGAAAAGTCACGCCCTTGTTGGAGAACGCCTTTGGGTTTTGGATGATGCCCTGAACTTCTTTGTAGCCCGCGACCACCCAGTGTCCGCCGTAGGCCTCACTCCACGCGATCGGTGTTGTCTCGGCCTCGTCGCGCAGCGCCTCGAAGAACGCATGCGGGGTCCCGTCCGAACCAAGTGGAGTGTGGTAATGGTCAGCTGTAGTGAACAAACTGGTCGTGGGCTCGGCTGCGGCAGTCATTGGTCAGGTCTCCTACATGTAGACGGGTGACCACAGAGTCTGCGGTCGTGAGTCGGAATGCGGTCGGCTGCGTACGCACAACATGCCGCTCACCCACTGTGATAGCGGTCACCCAATCGTCCAAGAGTAGCTACTACTCGACTTGAAGCGCAGTCACCACCTTGCCCCAATTCGACAGCAGGGCCGAAGGTGATCATGTAACCCGTTTCCGTGGTCGTCGGATGCGACTGCGGCTGCAATTCTCAAACGGCCGATTGGTTGTTTTCGGCCGTTACTCTCTACCGAACCGACACCAGGAGCACTTAACTCATGACAGGCAGACTCGCAGGAAAAGTAGCTATCGTCAGCGGCGCCGCACAGGGCATGGGAGCGAGCCACGCACGCGCCGTCGTACGGGAAGGTGGTCAAGTCGTGATCGGTGACATCCTCGACAACCAGGGCTCGCTCCTCGCAGATGAACTGGGGGACAGTGCACGTTTCGTACACTTGGACGTCACGAGCGAAGATGACTGGGACACCGCCGTTTCCACCGCTATCTCCGAATTCGGCAAGCTCAACGTATTGGTTAACAACGCGGGAATCGTCAACTTTGGATTTCTCGACAATTACTCGCTCGACCAGTGGAACGCAATCCTTGCCGTCAACCTGACCGGACAGTTTCTCGGAATCAAGGCAGCCCGCAACGCGCTGGTCGATTCAGCACCATCGTCGATAGTCAATATCTCCTCGACTGCAGGAATCACCGGCAGCGCCGGGCAGCATGGGTACGCTGCCTCGAAGTTCGCCGTCCGGGGTTTGACGAAAACCGTTGCGGCCGAACTTGGCAGCAAGAACGTTCGAGCGAATTCGGTTCACCCCGGCACAATCAAGACCCCAATGACCGAGGGGATGGACCTGTCTTCACTTGCAGCACCGATCAGGCGCATCGGGGAGGACATCGAGGTGTCCAACCTCGTGGTCTACTTGGCATCGGACGAGTCAACGTACTCGACCGGATCGGAGTACCTGGTTGACGGTGGATTGGTCAACTGCGCCGGAGCGGTCGTCGACGAATAGCGCCCCGTGGGCCGCTCTACGACTTTGACGAGACCGGCTCAGAAGGGATCGCAGAAGCGCCGCCACCGTACACAGCAACTCGAAGCACACCAACAGTTCACGCTCACCACAGAGCGTTTGCGTCGGGCGGGAAACACGTTTGAACAACAATAGAGAGCCTCAACTGCGGGCAACCGCTGTTGAGGCTCTCTTCGTTGTGCGCCCCAGGGGGATTCGCAACCCCTAACCTCTTAGTAGTAACTCACACGGATTTGCGGACCGATATGGATCCACTTACACCATCCGGCCAGCCGTTTCCGCGATGCAAGTATCCACCGAAGTTCTGGTGGAACCACCCGAACCGAGATCAAAGTGTTGAGTGAGTGTTGAGCGAGTTCCAGGGTCGAGCGTCCTGCGAAGCTTCACGTAGTCCATCAACGTCTGCCCGGTTAGCGGGCCCGGTGCCACCTAGGCCGAGCAGTTCCAACTGGGTCGGTGCGTCGACGAGCGCGGAGGTCCGACGGCGCAGCAGGTGACTGCGCATATCGGCGCCGGTCTCGCCGTGCGAACACGATGGCCTCGGGTGCGCCCGACGTGAACGGCAGTTTTCGTGGGAGCGCAGCGACTGCTCGACGAAAAGTGTTCGGAGCCTTCGGCCGTAGCGCAGCGGAGCGAGGGGTTGAGGCGGCGGGCACGGGTGATGGATGCTCGGAGAAGCCACCTACGTCACAAAGAAATTCGATTTTTTTCGCTCTTTTGAGAGCGGAGCGGAGTTCGATTCGGTGCAGCCCGTAGGGGTGCGTGTGGCCCGCTAGAGCATGCCTGTAAGCGTGGCCGGGTGGGTGCTGGGACGCGGAACGCCACCGGAGCTGGTGCTCCACGGCGGCGCGGTGTGGGGTACGGCAATGTAAATAGTGATCCAGTCACCGCGCAGCCGTGCTCGACACGAACGGTCCGCACGGACACGGTAACCGGCCGCGAGGCCCCTCCGCATGGTGAGCTCGTGATTGTCTCGGCCCAAGCCCAACCCCCAAATGCTTGAATGGCTGTGCTAATCAGTCAACACATTCTGCATCAAGAGAAAAGGGGTTCGAATAATGGAAAAGACGAAGCTGCTGAGCCTGACTACTGTGTTCGGCGCACTTGCGATGACCGGCTGCGCCCCCTGGTCGCAATCCGAACCGACAACATCGATGGTTGTCGAGGTGGAGGTCACCAGCGACGCTGCGATGGCCGGTACGCTGCATGTCGAGGTCGACGCGAGGGAAGATCCGCAACGCGTCAGAGAGCAAGACACACCATTGCCGTACGCAGCAACGTTCGAGGTGCCTCTCGATGTGCCCTTTCCGTTGTCGGGATCGACGGTCGAAGCCACCGCATCAGAGCAGGCAAGCTGGATCGCGTGCCGTATCGTGCAAGACGGTGCCGTGGTCGCTGAGGATCGGGCGGAGGGCGCAGGCGCAATTGCAGTATGCGAGAAGAAGCTTCGGGCAGGACCGCAGTGACCGTTATCCCCTTAGACCAACTGGGTGCGCTGGTCGTCCTGGCACTGACCGACTCGTTGAGCGTCGGCACTCTCCTCGTTCCCGTCTGGCTCCTGACAGTCCCCGGACGGATTCGTGCACATCGCGTCCTGCTCTACCTGACTGCAGTGTTGACCACCTACGTCGCAATCGGTGTCGCACTGCTCGCAGGTGGACGGACCGTGTTCGATCGTGCAACAGGAATTCTCGCCACTCCAGGCTTTTCGGTCGCGCAGTTCGTAGTCGGGGTCGCGCTGTTCATCTCCAGTTTCGCCTTCGACACGAAAGCCGCTCGCGCGCGGGCTGCTGCCCGTACGCAGTCTGGAACCGGCCGTCTACCGCGCTGGCGTGATCGCGCGATGGCAGATCAGCATTCCACCGGCGTAATCGCTAGCCACACTACGACTTGGATCGCAAGTTTCGTTGCACTTGTTGCCTATTGCGTCGTCATGGTTGTTCCGGCGGTCGTCCTCACCGTTGCCCGTGTGACTGCCAAGGGATTGGTCGAAGCTCCGTTACGCCGACTGTAAGGTCGGCTTACCCGAAACGCTCGCACCAGTACGCTCTGGATCATTGGAATTGATGGCTTCTTCCTCGCTGCGACCGCGGCTCAGAAGCGGGGCTGGGCTCAATCTTCGTCTTAGCCTCGATCTTTCTCCACAGTGATGTGCTGGCCTGAGCGGGCCGGGATTGTGTTTTGAGCCTGTGGGCGCACGATGGAGCGACCGGTACCGATCGGTAGCGCTCGGTATCTGCTCGAGGTAGGGGTTCTTTCGGGGTCGTCGGGTTGGTGTAATGCGGTCAGGCGGGCGCGGGTAGCGCCGCCAACCGGGTCAATGCGGTGACGATCAACGTCGACCATGTCCCGTTTCTTCGACAGGCGCAGGTGGATGCGACGCGGATAGTTCGAGATGCATCCCGCAACCGAGAAGATGCATCGTTCTCCTCTCGAAGTCAGGCGCTGCGCCGACCGGCGACCCCGCGTGCGGCCAACTCATCCACCACCATGGCTGCATGCCCGCGCTCGTTCGCAGCCGCAGCCACGGTTTCAGTAGTCGGGACGGACGGGAGATCGACGACGGCTGCGGCGACATCGGCGGTGGTGTGGCCGATGTCGATACCGAACACACCCTGCCCTCCGCGTAGTAGGTCCATGATCTGATCGTCGGTAGTGCACTCGTACACCGACCCGTCACGTCGCGTAACCTTAGGCAAACCTAACCACCACGAAAGAAGGATGGAGCCACGGTGCACAACACGACGCGCACGCTCGCACGAACGACGCTGCTGACGTTGGCCGCGACACTTGCCCTCGCAGGATGCTCTTCTACCGATGACTCGTCAGCCGTGGCGGGTGCGTCATCAACAGCGTCCGCGGATTCAACCTGGCCCCGTACCGTCGACACCGAACAAGGACCAGTACAAATACCGGCACAGCCGGAGCGGATCGTCTCCACCGCGGTCACCCTGACCGGGAGTCTCCTCGCCGTCGGCGCGCCAGTGGTCGCCAGCGGTGCCACCTCCCCCAATTCGGAAGTGGCCGATGAACAAGGCTTCTTCACCCAGTGGGGCGAAGTCGCCGACGAACGCGGCGTCGAGCCGCTGCCCAGCGGAGACCTCGACGTCGAGAACGTCATCGCCTACGACCCCGACCTCATCGTCGTGTCCAAGACTGGTGCCGATTCGGCCGCCGAACTTTACGATCAACTGAGCCAGATCGCGCCGACCATAGTCCTCGATTACGGCAACAAGACCTGGCAGGACGTCACCACAATCATGGGTGAGGCCACCGGCCACGAAAACAACGCCCTCGCCACCATCGACAGCTTCGAACGGACCGTCGCCGACGCCAAGAAGACCATGACGCTTCCACCGCAACCCACCACCGCGCTGGTCTACAACGGGCCCGATGGCGCGAACGTGTGGACCGCCGAATCCGCACAAGGCAAACTTTTGACCGAACTAGGCTTCAGCCTCGCGGAGCTCCCGGTCACCGGTAACGGACCCATGAGCACGCGCAAAGACATCGTTCCGGTCGCACCGGAGAACTTCACTCGTGCCTTCATCGGAAACACCGTCATCCTGGTCAACGCCGACGACTCCGACACCGCAACCTATATCGCAGACCCGTTGCTGGCACAGACACCGGCAGTCATCGGAGGCGATGTATACGCGGTCGGCGTCGATACTTTCCGCCTGGATTTCTACAGCGCCACCAATTTCGTCGAACGCCTCACCGGTCAGCGACAGCAATGACCTTCGATATCTGCCCTAAGCGGCTCAACTGCCAAGAGGTACGGCAGCTTCGAAGGCCCTTGCCGTCGTCGAGCGGGTCAACGGACACAGTCCCGAAATCCACGCCAACTTCTTGCGCTCGAAACGACGATGCGCGCACTCCTCCATCGAGCGACGGCACATACATTCTCTTAGAATGAGACTGACGGAACTACCGTCTGACAGGATGGATGTTTCAGGGACTTAGCGGTCCCGGATAGTCGGCGGCACGCTGTCCGAACACCAGTGAATCCTGCCGAATACCTCTGATGACCACGGCATCCCGCAAGTGTCCTTCGCGGCGGAATCCCGACTTCTCCAGCACCCGCGCCGAACCGATGTTCTCTGGTCGGCAGGTCGCAGCAACGCGTTCGAGACCGAGCCGATGAAATCCCAGTCGCACCAGCTCTTGGGCCACCAAAGTGCCATAGCCGCGCCCCCAGAAATCACGATGGAGAGTAAACCCGAGTTCACCGGTTCCGTGCACTGTGCTCGTGGTCCACACAGCAGCGGAACCGACCACAACGCCTCCGGACAGAATCGCCAGCTGATACCTGCCATCGACAACCGCAACGGCGTCGTCGAGAAATTCGTGTGTGTCCTCGACCGTGTTCGGCCCCCAGGCTTGATGGAGGCACACCACAGGATCTGAAGCGAACGCATGTACATCGGCGAAGTCGCCCGGCATGAAGCGCCCCAGCTGGATTGGCCCGAGGTCGCTGATAAGTTGTCGCACCACAGCAACATTGGCACATGACCCACCAGGTCGTCACGCCCACGGGCGCGCCAACACTCCGCACTGGAGCCAAACCCGTTCGTCAACAGCGATTCGCCATCTGCCGGTCAGGTCGGCCCGCCTGCCCACCGACCGACCGGCCGGTCGAGTCGCCAGTCGGATTCCCCTCCCGAGGAACGGATCTGGGTCAGTTGCCCACCTGATCGGCCGGATACAACTGCGAACCCGTTTCCACTCCACAGCGCGGGTACGCCGACGGACGTGCTGCCCACAGACAGCCACCCTCGGGGCCGGTTCCCGCCCGGCATCATTCGCGGGTGTCACTCAGTTTTCTGGAGCCGCGTTCAGGGCGGACGACCGCCGAGGTAATCAAGTACGCCCTGCGGCCCATCGCCATCATGACCGTGATCCAGCGGGTGGTCATCAAGGCGGTCAACGGTGATATCACCAACGACTTCAATCCCGTGTACAGCGCAGCTCTGGCATTCCTCAACCGCCAGCCGGTGTACACGGCGAATTTCGACTCGGTCGATCCGCACTACCTGTATCAGCCGAGCGCGACGATGCTGCTCTCCCCCATTGCCGTCATCGATCCCGAGCGATCCCGCTGGCTGTTCATCATCGCCAGCACGATCGCGATATTGCTGGCGCTGTACATCCTGTTGCGCATCTTCGGATTCCGCCTCGATTCGGTTGCAGCCCCCGCACTCCTCCTCGCCGCATTCGTCAGCGAGACGGTGACGAACACGTTGGTGTTCACCAACTTCAACGGCTTCGTCCTCCTCGGCGAAGTAGCGTTCCTCGGGTTTCTACTCCAGCGCAAGGACCTGTCGGCGGGCGTTGCCATGGGTCTGACTCTGGCGATCAAGCCGATGCTTGCGCCGCTGCTGCTGCTTCCGCTGATGACGCGTCAGTGGAAGGTGTTCATCACCTCGATCGCGATCCCGGTTGTCATGATGGCCATCGCCTGGCCGCTGTCGGTCGACCCGATGAACTTCATCGACCGGACGCTGCCGTACCTGTTGCAGACCCGCGATTACTTCAACAGTGCTGCTGTCGGCAACGGTCGCTATTACGGTGTTCCCGAACTGCTCACCCTCGGCATCCGCGCGGTGCTGGGAATAATGGTTCTGGTGTCGCTGTGGCTGCTGTACCGGTACTGCCGCGAGGACCGCCTGTTCTTCTTCGCGACCACCTCGGGATTGATCCTGACCGCGCACTGGTTGCTGGGCTCGCTGGGACAGATGCACTACTCGATGATGCTGTTCCCGCTGCTCATGACTGTGGTGCTGAAGAACTCGCTACTCCGCAACTGGCCCGCCTGGCTCGCGATCTACGGGTTCATGAACTACGACCGATGGCTGTCCGGGCGCTGGATCGAAACGGGCCGTGCCCTGGATTACCTCCGAACCACGTTCGGGTGGGCGCTGCTGATCGTCGTCATCTTCGGTGTTCTCGTCGGGCGCTATTTCGCCGCTCGAAGCGAAGGACGACTGGGCGACGGAATCGAACCGAACTACCTCGCAGCTAGGTCCCTACCACCGCGATGACCCGGTCCCCGGGTCGGACTCGACACGCAAACGTTTCGCCGCGTGTTCGACAGCGAGGCGTGGGCTCGACAACACAGGCACCGACAAGCCGAGAAGACGCCCTTCAGCAGGTGCCATGCTCGCCTGCGCCAGCACGATCACCTCGACCCTTCCGTCCAGCGCGAAGGCACTTTCGGCGATCACTCGAATGTATCCGTCCAGGTCCCCAGCTTGGAACAATGACCACGCCTCACCGGCGACCACGAGGTCGATACTGATCTGGGTATCCGCGGCCTCGGCCTCTCCAATGATCACACTCCGCGTCGGGCCTACGGTGGATTCCAGTGCGGCAACGATTCCGACCCTTGGCCCCAGACCCTTGACCCCAGTGCGACGGCTTGACGAGCCATCGGGCGGTCGACTCGAAAGACGGGCACGCCCATCTCGGACTTTTCCGCGATGTCACCGACTGTCGAGCAGGTGCAGCAGATGACGTCAGCGCTGTGGTCCTCGAGCTCGTTGAGGCGCGTCCGCACAGCAGACTGCGTCGCCTCCGGCCCTTCCGCCCGCGCCTGAGCCAACAACGCCTCGTCCACCACATGAATCGTTCCGAGCAGTGGCCAACTCTGGTGTGTCAATCCATCGAATGTCGGAACATGGACTGGCGAGGTATGCAAGAACCCGATCGTGCTCATCGCTGAACCCTAGCGTCGTATCTCGGCAGTACTGCAGGAGTCGATGCGGCTGATCGACGGCCGCACAGATCTTCGTGTGACTCCAGGCGATTTCACTTCGATCGATGGCCGATTCGTTTGGGCTTGGGGACGTGCCCTCGGAGATTGCGGTCCGGCCGTGGCGCAGAAGGGTACTGAGGATTGACGAAACCCACCGACACGATCTCGATCAGCAGCAACAATCCCATCTGCAGCAACCACCACACAGCTTCGACGACGAACCTCACGTAACGAATCACCCGATCAGAATATGCACCTGCACCGAATTCCAGGCGTGTCCAAAGCATTCACCGCACGTCGAGTGCTGTGCGGGTCCCCAACGGACAGAACACAGTCAGCGCGCCGTTGGATTCATGACGGTGTCGAGAAAGGCCAGTGCGTCGGCTAGCGCTGCGACGATGCCCTCATGGTCGGTGTCGTAGGTCTTCAGTTCGTAGCGTGTTCCTGCAGTCGACATCTGGGCTGCGAGGGTGAGGGTGAGGGGGTACGGGACCGTCGTATCGCGGGTTCCGTGAGCGATGAAGATGGGGCGGTCGAAATCGCTCGCGGGAACGGCCATGTAATGCCGCAGAGCCTCGGCCATGGCGGGGTCGCTCAACGGTCGGTCGAGTATGTCGGCGATGCCGGCACCACCAGTCGCTGTGCCCCAGTCGTTCACGCATGCGGTAGCGACACTATCGACCACTTCTCGGCCACGGGGAGTGAGGTAGGAGTCGACATCGACATCGGGCCCGGTGGTACGCAACCCGGACAGTGTCGCTGCCAGCAGCGGTGCGAACGACGTCGAGATCTCCGACGTCGGGATCCACGGCCCAGCAGCGGTGAACAGTGATTCGATGTTCGACGCCGGGGCCAACGCAGCGGTTCCGCGGAAGTCGAGCCGTGGTGCCTGTGCCGAGGCGATACGGCCGGTGTTGAGGGCCGCATGCCCGCCCTGGGACGCTCCGAGCACGGCCCAAGTCGAGGACAATGTGGGATCGGCTGCGACCGCGGCTTTCACTATGTCGGTGGTGGCGGTGGCTTCTGTGGCCGAATTCAGGTACGGGTGGGTCGTGGTGGAGTCTGCGCTCAGCCCCACGTAGTCCGGTGCGACGACGGCGTATCCGTGATCGATCACAGACTCTACGATTGTCTTTTCGTTCACGGCACGATTCGTTGTCAGACTGCAATCGGGTGTCAGACCGGCGGTCCCATGATCCCACGCTACGACCGGCCAGCCACCTTCGGGTGCTATACCGTTCGGGGTGAAGACGACGCCTGAGGCGACTTCCGGCACACCGGTAGGCCCGGAGGTGACGTACCGCAGCAACGCAGCGTCGGTGTATCCGCCCCAGCCGGGCTCCTGCCGAACATAGTCCACCACAGCACCCGGTGCCGGAGAATCGACCGCCTGGGCCTGCGCGACGGCCGGTGTCAAGAGAGCCGCTGCGCACAACGCTGCATACACGATCGCTACCGCAGTGCCCCGCATACCCGGCATATCGCGGCAGGGCGCACTCGACATTTTGGTTTCGGAAATAGGCGTGGCAGCTGCCACGGAATGCCATCGCATCAGTTGAGGTCCTGTTCGTCGAGGAGTTCGCCGCACCGGCATCCGAGCGGCGACCAAACCAGTCGAGCTGTGTGCGGCCCATTTTCGTTGTGAACTATCGACCTACAAGTCGACATGCCAACGGTGCAACGTCTCCAGCACCCATTGAAACCGGCTATTTACTACAGAATCGGTCCGCCGGTGAAGAGGTTGAACAAGCTCACCGCGAAGAACTGAGTCACAGCGATGGCGGTGGCGAACGGGTTGCGCGCGTAGGTTTCGGCGTTGATCCATTCGTTGAATGCGGTGATCAGATCCATTGATGGACTCTCTTCGGAAGTGTTGGTGCACTGCGTGAAGCAGCGCTTGTCCATCACGGTAACCGTCGGACCGACTCGTGGTGTTACACATCGTCCACATCCAATACTGTTGTGTAACAAACACACCCGGAATGTAACGGAGGCAGCCGACGGTGTGAAATGCTTCCTCGACCACGTCCTCGACGATGCACCGCAAACACGGACAGGAGGTCTGCACGCCCGGTCAGCCGCCCCGTATGACTCAATGCGCAAGTCTGCATACACCCTCTGCGGCTCCACTCTTCGCACGTGGTGGACACCGGACCGCCGCCCCGGGGCCAGATCAAGTTGACAGAATCAGCCCTGTCGCTATTGATAAGAACACCGACTTACGACGTAGGGAAACGCATGACCGACCCCGTCTCGGGCTCGCACGGCTTCACTCAAGCATTCAGCGACCTGAAGACGGGACTGCATCAACGAGAACTGTGGTTGCACCTGGGTTGGCAAGACATCAAGCAACGCTACCGCCGGTCAGTGATCGGACCGTTCTGGATCACCATCGCCACTGCGGTACAGGCCGCTGCTATGGGCCTGCTGTATTCAGTCCTGCTGGGTCTGGACCTGACAACATTCTTGCCGCACGTGGCTGTCGGGCTCATACTGTGGAACTTCATCAGTGCCGCGATTGTCGAGGGTGGTGACGTGTTCATCGCGAACGAGGGACTGATCAAGCAACTACCGTCGGCATTGTCGGTGCACGTGTACCGACTCGTATGGCGTCAAGTGCTGCTCTTCGGGCACAACCTGATCGTGTACGTCGCCATCACTCCATAGGCCCTACTGAGGGAAATGGATCCCGGCTCGCCTTTTCGTGTCGATGAAGAATGCGGATATCGACGCTGGTTACCCTCGTGGAGACGAATGCGGTTGCGCATTGCGAATGTGTCGATGAAAGGTTTTCCGGCTGTGGCCAAACGAGTGACAACCCAATTGGTGGACGATATCGACGGTCGGTCATCGACGACGAGTCCGGCGAGACGATCGAGTTCGCGATCAACGGCGTCGAGCACTCGATCGACCTGAAGGCGAAGAACGCGAGCGAGTTTCACAAGAAGCTCGACTACTACGTCGGGCATGCGACGCGTGTCGGTGGACGCAAGCGTAGGCCCTCCCCCGCTGCCGCGTCGACCGCGACAGCGGCCGGCGGATCGGTCAAGCGTGATCCGGAGCAGACACGCGCGATTCGGCAGTGGGCGTTCGACCAGGGCTACGAGATCAGCGAGCGTGGCCGCATCCCGGCCGATATCGAAGAGGCATACAACGCCGCTCACTGATTTCGGTGAGCCGCCTGCATCGCAGTGAGCGGGCGCCGGTGGTGGTGCGCCGAGCGGGGGAGCTCGAGTGCTTCTATCTCCTTCGCAAGCCCCGCCACCGAGATGCCGGACTGGCTTGCGTCCGCGTGTGAGCTTTCGCTGGTCGACTCAGCCGATCTGACGACGCTTCTCAAGATAGCAAGGTCGCCGCCGCACTGGGGCCGGGTTGATTACGCGGTCATCAGTACTCGGTCAGCCCTCGTAAAAGCAGGCCGATAAAGCCAGTCATCCGACTGGCGAGTATGCCCGCCACGAACAACGTGGTTGCAACAGCGCTCAGTTCCCACAGGGCCGCGTAGTCGCCGGCCGGTGCATTGGCTCGACGGCAGCTTGCGAAATCGGCGGCGAGGTAGAGGAGGATGAGAAGTGTCGACACCGCTAACCAGGCGGCGGCTACGGACGGCAGTCCCGCGAGTGTGAGCAGTGCTCCGCCAGCGAGGACTGCGAGTGTTTCGATCAGAAGTCCTCCGGCGGCGAAGAGCCATCCCGCGACAGCGGAGTCACGGTATCGGGTGAACGCGTGTACGTAGCGGTGGTCGTCGGGACCGATCCAGCCGTCCGGGGTGCGTAGAGCTACGTGCGGCGGCCTCGCGCCGATCACGACGCGAGCGGCCCCCCGCGGCAGCCCCACCAAACGTCCCACCAGCAGGTGACCGTACTCATGAATGACGATCGTGCCCCAGATGAACCCGACAATGCCGAGTACCCACCCCACTATATCCAGCACACTTGCCCAATGTTCAGCCACGCCGGTACACGGCAACGAGGCTCGGCATACCTTTCGAGTATTTGGTGCCGGCCCAATCCGACCAGTGGGCTTCTTTACGCAGACCGACACCGCGCGCCATCTCGTTCAGCTCGGCCGGGGATGTTGGGTGCATCGTGACCGGCAGCAACCGGATACCCGACTCCGAAATGAGGATGTCTTGATAGTCGAGTCGACCGGCAGATTTGTCGTAGCGTGACACCCCGATGCCGACGTGGTCGGCGGTCATAGCCGATACACGTACGGAGCTGTCGACGTAGTCCGACCACTTATCGAGCTCCATGATCGAAATTTCGATCAGCAGGGCTCCGCCGGGAGCGAGGGCACCTGCAATGTTCTCGATGGCGGCGCGCTGGGCTGTGTGATTGCCGAGCATGATGAACGTTTCGAAAAGGAGATATACAAGGTCGTACCGTCCATCGATCGGATCCTTGGTCACATCGCCGTGTTCGCAGGTCACGAGCCCGGCAAGGTCGTTTTGCCGGAGCTTGAGCAACATCTCCTGCGAGGAGTCCAGACCTGTGACGTCGAGGCCTCGCTCGGCGAGGGCCTTCGTCATCCAACCTGTGCCACATCCGACGTCGAGGACGGTACGCATCCCTGTCCCGGAACGTGCAAGGCCTTCGAGCACCGCGAGCTTTTCCTTGCTCGGTGCGACTTCCAACGCGTAGTGCGCATCGTAGATGTCAGCGATGACGTCTCCGAATGTGTTGGCGTCGTAACCCTTCATGCCTGCTCCTCGCTCGATGGATGCTTGGGTGAACTTCAGATGGGGCCGTTTACCTCGGGCGTTCGACGTAGACCGAACCGATGCTGGCTGGATCGGGCGCGTCTGAGATCGGTTTCACGGGCCAGCGCCGCAAGGACGTTGTAGGCGACGTGCGCTGAAACGGCCGCCGCAAGCCCCCCGCCTGCCAGCAGCACTCCACCGAAGACGGCACCTGTTCCGCAATGCAGCAGAGCGATCCGTGGCCCACCTACAGGCAAGTGGTGTAAACCGAACACGATGGTGACGATGAGTCACGCCCACGGCGCGGGCAGCACTGCAACGGCACCGGACAACAGCAGCAGACGAAATGCGATTTCCTCGCCTATGGCGCTCCAGACGTTGGTGCCCACGCCGACGATCAGTCGGCGACCCGGCGGCCAGGCGGCCAGGCGTAAGGGGTTGCTCCAGCCGGTCAGGACGGCCCAGGCCAGTATCCCGCTGACAACTCCGACGGCCACAGCCGCCGACGCCGGCCAGGTGGCCGGTACCGCGGTGATGACCCCGGTGGACATGGCCACGACGGACACGAGAGCAAGTGGTACAAGTGCCAGCTCGTATGCGAGCAGAGCGATAGGTCGCCGCTCCTCGCGTCGCACGATCGACCACCACACCATCGACCAAGAGAGCCACCACAGGGTGAAGAGTGCCGGTCCCAGCAAAACGTCGGCAAAGCGATTCGCGCTCAACGGTCAACGGTCGTCCGGGGTCCAGCGGAACAGACGCGCGGCCCCCACCAGAAACACCACGAACCACGTCGAGACAATGAGCATGTCCACTCCCACCCCGGCAAGATCGGGGTCGCTCCACGTGGCGCGCATACCATCGACGATCGGCTTGAACGGAAGGACATCCACGACTGTCTTCAGCCATCCGGGGAAACGCGACGGGTCCATGAAGAACCCGCTGCCGATCATGACGGCAAAGAAGATAACGCTCGACAGCGCCCCGGCCGTCTCGATCGTCTTGAAGCGTGAGGCCAGCAAGAAGCCGAAAGACAACATCGTCGCGAGCGACAACGTTGCCATCACCAAGTACAGCAGTAGCGAACCAGTACTGGTGATGTCGAATGCGAGCCATGCGACGAGCAGCATCACGATGTTCCCGGTGAAGGTCACCACCACGCGGTCCAGCACCTGCCCTGCGAGGTAGGTACGCGCCCGTAGGGGGGACGACAGGTATGTCTTGAGTGTGCCGTCCTTTCTCTGCTCGGTCACCGCGACTCCGATCGAGAACAGACCGCTCGCGAGGACCGACATCACCGCCATGTCGGGGACGGTGATCTGCCGCGCTTCGGTTGGGTACCAGACTCCGAGAGCGATAAGCAGCAGTGCGGTGGGCATCAGAAGCACGAACAGCAGCCCACCCCAGGATCTGAGGTAGGACGTCATCTCGAGTCGGGTGACGGAGAGGATCTGGCGCCACTCCGGCACGCTGGCCGGTCGCCGAGGTGCGGCAGTACTCATGATTGCTCCTAGGACCGTAGACCGGTGCCGGTCAGGTGGAAGTAGGCGTCGTGGAGTGTCGGTTCGCGGTGCTCCAGAATCGTCGCGTCCCCCACCAACTCCTGAACCTGTTGAACGCTGTTCGCGTAGACAATTGTCCGACCGATATCGTCGGACACTGTGATGTCCGGCCCGGCCCAGTGCGGCTCAGGGGCGGCGTCGACGACTACGCGAACACTGCGGCAGTGCGCCTGCACGATGTCCCGCGGTGAACCGGCTGCCACTACCCGACCGCGATCGACGACGATCACTGCCTCGGCGAGCCGAGCGGCGTCGTCGACGTCGTGAGTGCTGAGCAACACCGTCCGTCCTTCTTGCCGCAAGCGGCGGGTCTCTCGCCGTAGGAATTCCTGTCCTTGCGGGTCGAGTCCCGAAGTAGGTTCATCGAGCACGACGAGTTCAGGGCGTCCAACAAGCGCCTTTGCAATGGCCAAACGCCGCTTCTGACCTCCGGACAGGGTCGGGAATCGCGCAGTCGCCTTTTCCACCAGACCGAAGCGTTCGAGAAGCTCGTCGACGTCCTCGGGCTCTGCGTGCAACGTGGCGAAAAAGGCCAGGGCTTCGCGTACCTGGACAGTGGACTGCAAGTTGAACTCTTGTACTTGGACGCCGATCCGAGCTGCGAGCCCGATCCGGTCACGGCCCGGGTCGGCACCGAGTACATCAACTGAACCACTGTCGGGAAGTCGAATACCTGTGATGATCTCCATCAGCGTGGTCTTACCGGCCCCGTTGGGCCCCAGCAGCGCAGTGACATCACCGCGTTGGATTGTCAGTGACATCCCGTCCAGCGCCCGAACGGAACCGTACTTCTTGTGGACATCGCTCAATATCACCGCCGGCACTGCCGACCGGGGGTCACCGCCGGTCGTGAAGGACATGCCGCGCTCGTACTGGTCCATCTCAGCCACCCTGCCCAGGCTGACCGCTGACCACCATGTAAAGCGGGACGTCGTGCACGCCGTCCATCGCCATAAGGTCGGCGAGCTCGTCGTCGAAGAACCCGCCGATGGCGCGGGCGGCGTGATCGTCCGCCATTACTGCCAGCACGATGTTCTGCGCGATGTGTCCGGCTTCGAGAAGAGTGAAGCGCAGTGCGCGTTGTCCGTATTTGAACCGGTTTCGCCATAGTGCCCCTGCGAGGATCCACACGGCAGAGGCATTGTCGAAAGTCTCCGGTTGTGGTGTCGTCGCTGCGAAGTCGGCGGGCATGGCCGAGCCGACGTGAAACAGACAGTGACCGCCCGGGTCGTAGTAGTAGGTGCCGCCTTCCACAGCTTCTCCGGGTTCGAGGGAGATGAACACATCGCACGGGAACATAGCTCCCCCGCTCGGGTAGGTCCGCCCGTGATGGACCGTGCTGATCGCTGCGGTCCGACCGGCGGCCGACCAGCACCACGCCGAGAGCTGATCGAGCGTAGGAGATGCCCCGGCGGTGAACGATTCCGGGCTCCGGCGTCCTCCCAATGACACACGAAGCCTGATGTCCGGGGCTTCGTCGGCAACGGGTGGCAGATGCACAACCGGGCGGTGGTCGTACGTCCGCCCCGAGCGCGCCGTTGCCTCGACCATCCATGGGTTCGTTTCGAGCATGTACACCCCGGGGACCTCCACGGTGCTCATTCGACGGTGCAGCTTGCTGACTTCGACGTAGTCCTCGGACGGATCGCCCACACCCGGCGGATCGCCGGAAAAGATGAGGTCGGTGACATTCGGGGTCGCCTCCACGGTGTTGGCTCCTTAGGGAAACGGATGCGGATGGGGTGTCAGATCGGCCTCGTCGAGCTGGGTCTTTCGTAGTCCGAGCTCTACTGGGACAGTGCGGGGCCGCCGACCTCCGAGCAGCCTGGTCCGCCAGCCCACATCGAGCGGCTGCAGCTGAGGGGAGTAGACCTTGACCACGCTCAGTCCCGCTTCGGCTACGTCTGGCGAGGTGAGGTCCACTGCATAGACATCGATGGTCGGCGGAAGGCGGTCGAGCACGTCTTCCACCAGTGCGGCGGGGCTGGCAGTGGCCAGGGGCGCAGTGGAGTCGAGGTCACGCTTTTCGGCGGAAGCGACAAGGAATGCTGCGAACTCGGCGCGGTCACGCTCTCCGTAGTAACGGACGTGGTCGTCGAAGGTGACTATGCTGGTCGCGAGCTCGGCGTCGTCGGGCAGACGTGGTGTGCTGAGCTGTTGGGATTTGCACCATGTCCGCGTCTGGAACGCCTCGAGGAGTGCTTCGACGACTGCTTCGCGCAGCGTCGGACGTGCTGCAGCGCCCAGGGCCAGTGCGCCGATGTCGGAATGGTGGTTCCGTACGACGCCCAACACGGTCGGTATGCCCAATATGCTGGAGAGGTCGACAGCCGAGTATTCGAGCCCGGTCGGGTCGAAGTGTCGACGAAGAACGGGCGTCAAGTCGGCGTCGTCGTGTATCGACAGCAGCGGCAGTGAGAGGCCGGCGTGCCAAGCGATCATCAGGGGGTCGCGTTCGACGAGCTCGAGCAGCCCAGAAACGGTCGCCTCACGACGCGTGGGTCCAGCCGCCAGGCCATTACTGGTCGAATAGGCGATGCGCTCCTCGCCGAAGGCGAGCCTGCTGCTCAAAAACGACAGTTGCGTAGGGACCCATGCAGCCCGCTCGCGGCGCAGATCGAATCCTTCCACCCATCGGACGGGGGTGTCGCGGGTGAACGGGACGAATCCGAAGTTCTCCTGCGTGTACTGGGCAGAAGAGAAGAGCGTTACTTCCTGCGGATCCACCGCAGGGTCCTGCAACTCGTTCCAGGTCGACAAGTGGACCCTCGATGGTGGCAGGTACGCCGCGGAGTAGCGCTCGATGGTCTCGCCGATCGCGGCACTGCGTGCACTTGCCCGCCGAAACGAGCCTCCGCCGTTTGCACTGTTCGACGGATGACCGAGTACCTCGTCCGATCGAGACGTAGAGGCACCGGCGTAGTGACTGCGCACGTCGTCCTCACTGTGAGTCAGCTCGACGAGCTCACGACAGATCCCGATGAGCGAGGAGTCCATCGACTGCAGCAAAGGTTCGGTGGCGCGCATGTCCGACCACGGGCCTGCAAGAGCCGCAACTGATTTCGTCGTCTGCTCCACTGAGGATCCAGCCGAGGTACTCATCGACTCATCGCCGACGTGTCGGCTTCCACTCCTGGAGCCGCCGGCCCAGGCAGGAACACCTCCGCGTCGTGCGGCCCCATCTGAGCTGAGGTCCCAGCGTGGGTGGGGGCTGACAGCGTGGCCGCTGTCCACGGCTGAGGCACCCCCGTATCGCGGGCGCGGCCACACTCACGGCATCGGGGCACCCGGTAGAGCACATGGTCCTCGATAGTTGGCCCCACCATGGTCCACCCCATCGCGATTGCACGGCCGAGCAGCGGCAGAGGAGTGCTGTCCTGCGGGAGGACGTGCCACAGAGCAAAAAAGACGGCTTGCCCGGCAACTGCCAGATCCTGGCTGGGCGCGCGCCATTCTCCCGAGCGCCTGACCGAGCCCGAGTCTGCGGCGGCATCGATTTCGATTGCTTCTTGATGAAAATCGATCGCGGCACGCCGCCGAAGACGGAAGCAGTGGTAGCAACCAGTCTGGCCGGGGGCGAAGACCGGTCCGATGACGCTGCGGTGCCCGTCGTAGGGCAACACTTGCATCCAATCCACACCTGTGGACAGCGCCCAGCGATTGACATCACTCAGTGCGCGGGCGTACGGCGAACCGGGGGCCACGAGCACGTGCGCTCCAACCCACCGCTCCTTGCCTTCGGCGAGGGCCGCAGGACCCTCCCTCTCCGAGAGCCGATCGACCGAGCCGACACCACTCGTGACGAGCAGCGAGGCAATGGCCTCGGCCAGCGGTCCGTCACCGATAACGACAAAGTTTGCTGAGGCAAGGCGATCGTCGATTTCGTCCAGTGTGAGGGCGGGTCCGGCTGCGACCTCGGCGAGAGCCCGGGCGCTGCGCCGACGCTCGGTACCGTCGACGGCCGTCGAGTCCGATTCGTGCAGTAGGCCGTGCCCCGCAAGCTGGTGCAACGCCTGCAGTACAGCAGCTTCGGCCGGCTCGCCGAGCTCTGACACCAGCTCTGGGACAGTACGTGATCCGTCGAGACGACTGAGCAACTCCGGCAGCAACGTGATGCTCGCCCGACCTTCGAAGACAATCGCGCCCTCGGCGTGTCTCAAAATTACGCGGTCGGAAGTGACTGCGTAGTCCCTCCACGGCTGCAACAGTGGCCGTGTCGGTAGCACAGACTCATTCATTGACGTGGCGCTCTCAGACAAAGACGCTCCTACGGTTGCGGCGTGTGTTCGCGCATGCGGCACCGCCCAATTGACGGGCGACGCAAAGAGATTGTTTGTGCAGAGAATCTTTTAGCGCACACTAGACCCGCGCTGAAATCCCAGAACTCCCGTACGGCAGGCCTTTCCACGCCGATAACGAACGTGGAGCGAATGGTGTAACTACGACTCCGGCCATGAGCAACTGAACTAGATCGCGCCATCCAGGACCGACTGCTGGACATCCCGCTGATGAATCGCGAAACATCCGGTCAGTTGAAGGGATTGCCGCAGCAGGAGCAGCAGCAGACCTTGCTCGATGAACAGCAGAATTTGCAGCTGCAGCAGCACTTGGCTGCGGCTGTGGCAGCTAACGTCTTGGCGCTACCGGTTTCGTATGAACGTAGATCCATCAGGTCCTTGGTTAGAGTGTCGAACATTTCATCCCCACATCAGACGTAGTTGGTGCGGGTTAGACGGCGACCTAACCCATCGCTTCTTAAAGAGAAAGTAATGGTGTGGCCTGTTGCTGTCAAGGGCTTGTGCCGACTTGTTCAGAGTTGTCTTCGCGGCCCCATCTTCACCGACTTCCGTTCTTGTGCAAATCGTTTCGACACCGACAGCCCCGACCCAGGGCTAGCGCGCCCGACAACGCCCTTCCCGCATGCCGGACGGGAAATCCCGCTTTCCGGCGCGGTTGCTATCAATGCCACCGCCTCTACCCTGCCACGGTATAAAGGCCCGGTGATCGACGGTGCAGTTCGAGTACCCCGACGACTACTCCGTATGCGGCGGGTTAGGCAGGCCAACAATGCGGCCGAAGCATTGACCCGCCTTCGCCGATCGCAAATTGCAGCTCGTCGATGCTTACGGCGTCGGAGTCGTCGGCGTGCAGGAGATCCCGCACGGCTACGCCGTCGACGGCGGCGAGACAGCAGTCACGCTGTCGGGACAAGGCGCTACCCCGCAACAGCAGCCACTCGCCCCGGCCTGACTTCCCGGGGTTCGTACGTAGATCCCGTCTTCAACATCGTGTAGAGCACATTTGTTCGACGCCTGGCCAGACGGACCAGCGCCGATCGGTGGTCTTTGCCTTCTGCTCGTTTGCGGTCGTAGTACTCACGCGAAGCTGGTTCACGGAGCGAGGCGAACGACGAAAGGTACAGTGCACGTTTGAGTCTGGTGTTGCCGCCGCGTTGTCGATCCTCACCGCGAATCAAGGTTCCCGAGCGGTGGGTGCGGGGTGCGACGCCCGCGTAAGCGGCGAGGTTTCCGGCACTGTCGAACCGATCGACGTCAACGATCTCCACCAGGATCGTCGCGGCGATCCGAACGCCGACGCCCGGCATCGAGGGCCAGGATCAACCCAGCTGGGTGTTTGTTCAGTTCGGACTCGAACTGCTCCTCGAGTTCGGCGCGGGCACGACGTACCTCGCTCAGCTGCCGCGCAAGGGTTTTCAGTACGAAGTTCGATTTCTCCGCACCCGGCACGATCACGGTCTGCTCGGCCAGTGCGGCGGTGATCGATTCCGCGATCTTGTCCCCGATACGCGGTGCCGACCGCTTCGCGACCCTCCGCAGCTGCGGCGGAATCACCGGCCCGCGCAACGGTCTGAGCTGCGATGAATACCCATTCGCATCGACAGACCAGGGACCACGCTCGTCAGGCCCGAACGCAGGAGGTCCGGGCCGCACCTTCGCCGGGTGTGGCGACATCAAGGATGACAAGGCCAAACCCGGCATCAACAACTCGAGCGGATTCAGCGTGTGCCTGATCACCCAGAGCGAGAACAGCCGCGCAGGTTCTTACCTATCCTGGTTCTTCACCAAGAATAGAGTTATCGAAGGCGACGGTTTCTACATCGAGGCTGGGGCGTAACACCCCGCAACAGCACAACAAGCGGTGTCGGCTGGTCGTCGGATTCTCGGCGACCAGCCGGCGCACTGTCGAGAGGAATAAGCCCTGATGGACACAGCAACTATCTCGGTGTCACACCAGCAGTACGCGATCGTCTCCGATGGCGTGGTGAGCTTGTACGAGGGCGATGGGTCCGCGATGACGACGCCGTCGCGGGGTTATCTGACTGTGACGCCCAGTACCGAGTACGGGTGGAAACGACGGACGGTCAGGTTTGGACGCAGTTCCCGAGTCTGAAAGGCATCCAGTTTCCGTCCAATGTTCTGTACAGGGCGTATCGGCAGTATTCGTCCGGCGGATCGATCGAGCGGCATCGTCTGGAGTTGACACCTCGGTTCATCGTTTCGACGCACGAGGTCGACGAGGGTGACCTTGCCAACGAGATCGGAGATGATGCGCCTTCGGTGTTGGGTCTGCACGTCTTCAGGGAAAACTGACTTCGTCGATGTCCGCCAATGGCACGGGCTCACACTCCTGAGTTTGAGCCCGCATCTTCTGTGAGGGCGCAGCAGACACGTCGCTGCAACCTTGGCTGGGCAGCGGTGGGCCGGTGAGTGTTCTGATCCGCATGACGTCGAGCATGACAGTGGGTGCCGACGGAAACTATTCTCCTGCAACGGCTTTAGGGGAGTCCGGGGCTGCACGGTTCTAGATGTAGAGCAGGTGGGTAGCGGTGCCGTCGAAGCGTTCGAGGTTATCGAGGACACCGGTGTAGTTCCCGGGGCGGCACGCTCCAAGGCTGACGATGAGGGCGCAGGCGCCCGCAGGGCCGGAGCATCGCGGAGTCAGGGGTGGGTAAGGCGGGCACGGGTGACGCAGACTCGATGGCAGCCAGATGCCCGAAAGAACGATGCTCTTCTACGGTGCGGAGCGCAGCGGAGCTCCACTCAGGGGACACCGCAGGTGGCCGGCACCGCCGGCAGGCGGAATGCGCGACCGCTCGTCGATGTCGCCAGATGGCAACCTTCCACCTGTGGAGCACTTCGGGTAACTGTGCGGGAGCGACGGGGACCGACCACGCTCGGTGTCGCGGTAGCGCCGCGAGGCTCGCTGGTGAGGCATACTTCTGCGTGCTCCAACAGGCATGATGCTTCAGACTATTAATAAAACTAGCTATAGTTCGTGCCACGAAGCTGGATAGTTTGCTACGTTCTCGGCATGACAACCAACGAAGACACAGTGGCAGTGTTCACCGGCAAGAGCCTCGACTCGATTCTGGGTGAGGGTGGGTCGCAGTCGTGGAAACTGGATGCAGCGCGAGCCAGGAAGTGCCAGTACGTGGTGTGCACGCAGAATGCACACAACGTCGAGGCGTATGCGGACGGCACCGAGGATCATGGGAGCGCTTTTTTGGTGGGGCGGATTTCTCGGCTGGTTCCCGCGACGGACGATAGGCCCGACCGGTGGAAGATTCAGTTCAGCGAGTACGCCCACATCAGCGTCCCTGATGTCTGGACGGGTGACCGAAATCCGGTGCGGTACACCACGTTGGACGATCTGGGAATCGACCTGGCGGATGCGAATTTCGAGAAATTCGACGATCAGTCCACGAGTACGCAAGCACCGACGACGGAGGTCGCCGCGTTGACGATCCGGCAGGCGAAGGCCGGTCTGGCGAAGACGTACGACGTCGATGTCGACGCCATCGAGATCGTCATCCGCGGATAGCCGAACGTCCGCCTGACTGTCGCAGGCGGCACCGGAACGTGTGTCGACTGCCTTACCCTCGCCCGTACGACGGACTGTGGGCGTCGATGACGAGATCTGTGTAAATAGGTCGGCGCTGGCCGGTAACGTCCGCTCTCATCGACCCAGAAGGGATCCACCGTAAATGGCGACGACGGACGCAGGCGATGTCGAGGTGCTCGTCGGTTACCTCACGGCTGAGATCACTGAGATGCACGCTGCCCCGGACGGATGGCCGGGGCATGTGGAATTGGCGTTGATCGATGCGGTCCTGTCGATCAGAGCGGTCTACGGAGTCTCTGCCGACACGGGCGTACGCGGCGCGATCAAGCGGTACAAGGCCGAGTCCGGCAGGCAAAGTTGGGACGACCTCGGTGTACTGGGCGAGGCCGACCCGCAGTGGCTTCAGACGGTGCTCGGCAATAAGCAGAAGACCGGGGGTGTGCCGAAGGCTGAGGCGATCGTCTCTGCTGCCGGCCGGCTCGCAGCGTCGGGCGCGCGCCACGCATCCGACATCGATCGGGACTCGGCAGCGCAGCGAGCCGCGTACTGCGGAACTCGCGGCTTGGGCCCGGTGACGTGGGACTACTTCCTCATGCTGGTCGGCCACGACGGCGTCAAAGCCGACACTCTCGTCACTCGATTCGTGGTGGAGGCGTTGGGTCGCAGACTCGGGAGCGAAGAAGTCTCACGGCTGGTGACCGACGCTGCGAGGCGAATGGACATGCCGGTGTCGGCACTCGACCACTCGATCTGGCGGCACATGAGTAGACCTCGGAAGAGCTAGTTCCGTTCACCTGTCCGATCGAGGGAGAATTTTCATGGCCATCGATTTCGAGTTCATCGGCATGTCGACCCATCGAGTGCGATGCTGCACGACCACCACGGGACCCGGTATGCGGCCGACGTGGCCGAATGCTCGTCGATCGAGCTCACGAACCGCTTCGACTCACTCGTGACAGCACCGAAGAGTGGCGACGAGCCCTTCACGCAGCAGGGGCAGTCGATCGGATCGGATCTTCACCAGTTCTGGCGTTGGGCGTGCTCGGATCTCATCGGGAACGCCCAACGCGGTGTTCTCGCCGAATACATCGTCGGACTCGCACTCGGATGCGTAGCCGATGGAGTCCGAGTGGAGTGGGATGCTTCTGATCTACTGACCGAAGGGGGAATTCGCGTCGAGGTGAAATCGTCTGCGTACCTGCAAAGTTGGAAGCAGGAGAGGTTGTCGACGATCAGCTTCGGGATCCAGCCAACGAACGGCTGGGACGCGACGACGAACACAATTGCCGCGCAACGGAAGCGGCAGGCCGACGTCTACGTCTTTTGCGTCTTCAAACAGACTGATCGGGCCACCGCTGACCCGCTCGACCTAGACCAGTGGGACTTCTACGTGATGTCCACCCAGCGCCTCAACTCCACGTTCGGGGAGCAGAAGTCGATTGTGTTGAGCAGTCTGCTCTCGCACGATCCCGTCGAATGTTCGTTCTCCGGACTCGCCAGTGCTGTCCAGGCCGCCGCGCGCGAACAATCCTGACTCCGACCGAGCAGGCTTCGTGGCGGCACGCCCCTTCGCACTCGAGGATTCGACACCGGAGCGTCCTGCGTCTGCGGCTCGACCAGGAAGACTCCGCTGGGCCACGACCTCTTCAGTGACCGAAACGCCGAAGAGTCCCCGTGGATGGCGGTTGTCGTCGATGTAAGCGGCATACTCGGTCTGATCGTCCCCGACGTTGAGGTGGTTTCGGTAGTCATGGCGAGTGTGCACGAGGTTATCGAAGCGTTCCGCGGTGAGCCGTCGAATTCGGAGCGGGGCACCAAGTTCGAGCAGCTGATGGTTCGATACTTCGAGCTCGATCCGACGCTGGCGCAGCAGTACGAGCAGGTGTGGCGGTGGATCGACTGGCCCGACCGTCAAGGTAAGGCCGACACCGGCATCGACCTGGTCGCCCGCGAACGCGACACCGGCGACTACACCGCGATCCAGTGCAAGTTCTACGAACCGACCACCACGTTGAGCAAAGGCGATCTCGACTCGTTCTTCACCGCCTCCGGACAAACATTTCCCACCGCCGATGGGGATCGGTCGTTCACCAACCGCGTGATCATCTCCACCACCGACCGGTGGGGAAAGAACGCCGAAGACGCCATCAACCACCAGACCATCCCCGTCCAACGGATCGGTCTGGCCGAGATCGCCGAAGCCCCGATCGACTGGGACATCGCATGGCCGCAGGGCGAACTGACGGTCGAGTTGAGTGAAGCGATCCGCAACGAACCCCGCCCACACCAGGTCGAGGCGATCGACGCTGTCTTCGCCGGATTCTCCGCCGGCAACGACCGCGGGAAACTGATCATGGCCTGCGGAACCGGAAAGACGTTCACCGCACTCAAGATCGCCGAACGCACGGCAGCCGAAGCCGGCGGCAGTGCACGCATCCTGTTCGCCGTCCCCTCCATCTCCCTGCTCTCGCAGACACTCCGAGAGTGGACCGCACAAACCCAGCTCGACATTCGCGCGTTCGCCGTGTGCTCGGACTCGAAAGTCTCCCGCTCCGCCGAGGACTACAGCACCGTCGACGTCGCGATCCCGGTGACCACCGACCCCGACAACCTCGCATCGCACATGGCGCACCGCAAACGCTCCAAAGGACTGACCGTGGTGTTCACCACCTACCAGTCCCTGCCGACGGTCGCTGCGGCGCAAGGACTGGGGGTGGATGCGTTCGATCTGGTGATCTGCGACGAAGCGCATCGCACCACCGGTGTCACCGTCGCCGGCGCGGACGAATCGAACTTCGTCCGCGTCCACGACGCCAAGTTCCTCAAAGCATCACGGCGGCTGTACATGACGGCCACGCCCCGGATCTTCGACGACGCCGTCAAGGAAAAAGCCGCCGACCACTCCGCCGAGTTGTCGTCGATGGACGACATCGACATCTTCGGCCCCGAGATGCACCGATTGTCCTTCGGTGACGCCGTCGAGCGCGGG
The DNA here is from genome assembly GCF_002259405.1 of Rhodococcus sp. 14-2483-1-2. GTDB lineage: Bacteria > Actinomycetota > Actinomycetes > Mycobacteriales > Mycobacteriaceae > Rhodococcoides. The sequence goes on from NZ_NPFW01000023.1 coordinate 294,907, forward strand.
TTGCTCACCGACTATAAAGTCATCGTGCTCACCGTCGACGAGGACCTCGTCGCAGCCCCTATGCAGAAACAGCTCGCCGGCAACTTCGCCGAACTCCAACTCGACGATGCCTCCAAGATCGTCGGCTGCTGGAACGGTCTCGCTAAGCGCGCCGGCCGCTCCCCTGACGGCGACGGGTTCGCGATCGGCGCACCCCCGATGAAACGGGCCGTGGCGTTCGCCAAGGACATCGCCGCCTCCAAGCAGGTCGCCGAAGTGTTCCCCGACGTAGTCGACGCCTACCGCGCCCTCCTCGAGGAAAACGAGAACGACGGCGAACAGGTCGACGCCACCAACCGAGACCTCGTCGTCTCCGCCCGCCACGTCGACGGCACTTTCAACGCTCTCAAGCGCAACGAGCAACTGTCCTGGCTCAAAGCGCCAGTCCCCGAGGGTGAATGCCGCATCCTGTCCAACGCACGCTGCCTGTCCGAGGGCGTCGACGTCCCGGCCCTCGACGCCGTGTTGTTCCTGCACCCCCGCAACTCCGTCGTCGACGTCGTCCAGTCCGTAGGGCGCGTCATGCGCCTTTCCCCCGGAAAGGACTACGGGTACATCATCCTGCCCGTCGCCGTGCCCGCCGGAGTGTCACCGTCGCAGGCCCTCGCTGACAACCGCCGCTTCAAGGTGGTGTGGCAGGTCCTCAACGCCCTTCGAGCGCATGATGATCGGTTCAACGCGATGGTCAACTCCATCGCCCTCAACGCCACCACAAAACAAGCAAAAGCCGGCCAGGGGAACGATCGCCTCCTCGGCGGACACATCGGCCCGACCACCGACTCCGACGAAACGATCGGCGACGGACACCCCACCCCGGACACGGATCCGAAGCAGGACAACGGCGAAGGTGGCGGTGGTGGGGTGGCGTCGCAGATGGCGTTGTTCGCACTCTCGGAGTGGCAGGAAGCTATCTATGCCCGCATCGTCGACAAGGTCGGCACACGCGTCTACTGGGAACAATGGGCCGCCGACGTCGCCGACATCGCCGCCGCCCAGATCGCCCGCATAAACGCGCTTCTCAGCGGTGCATCCTCCCAAGTGACGGAGCAGTTTGAGAGGTTCCTCACCGGACTACGTGACAACCTCAACGACTCCATCAGCCGCGACGACGCAATCAGCATGCTCAGCCAACACCTGATCACCAAGCCGGTGTTCGATGCCCTGTTCGCCGGCCACGACTTCGCCGCGCACAACCCCGTCTCGATCGTCATGCAGCAGATGCTCGACACTCTCGGCGACGCCAACCTCGAATCGGAGACCAACGGTCTCGACTCGTTCTACGACTCGGTGCGCATCCGGGCCTCCGAAGTGACCAGCGCTGAAGGCAAACAGCAGGTCATCGCCGAGCTGTACGAGCGATTCTTCCGTGTTGCGTTCAAGAAGCAATCCGACGCTCTCGGCATCGTCTACACCCCCGTCGAGATCGTCGACTTCATCCTCCGCGCCGCAGACCACGTCTCGAAGGAGCATTTCGGGAAGGGCCTCACCGACACCGGCGTACATGTCCTCGACCCGTTCACCGGGACCGGCACTTTCCTCACCCGACTCCTGCAATCCGGGCTCATTCTCCCCGGCGACCTTGCACGCAAGTACCGGGAAGAGTTGCACGCCAACGAGATCATGCTTCTCGCGTACTACATTGCGGCAGTCAACATCGAGACCACCTATCACGCTCTGGCTACCCCAAATGGCGAGGACGGGCAGTACGAGTCGTTCGAGGGAATCGTACTCACCGACACGTTCCAGATCTCCGAAGACGGCGACAGTATGGACGCGATCATGTTCCCGCAGAACAACGACCGCATCGTCAAACAGGTCGAAGCCCCGATCAATGTCATCGTAGGTAACCCGCCGTACTCGGTCGGGCAGGACAGCGCCAACGACAACAACGCCAACCTCAGCTACCCCACTCTCGACGCCCGTATCGCCGCGACCTACGCCGGCCGCTCGACGGCGCAGCTCAAGAACAGCCTCTACGACTCCTACTACCGCGCCTACCGATGGGCCACCGACCGCGTCGGCGACCACGGAATAGTCGCATTCGTCTCCAACGGAGGATGGATCGACGGCAACACGGCCGACGGAGTGCGGCTGAGCATGGCCGACGAGTTCGCCCACCTGTGGATTTACAATCTACGCGGTAACCAACGCACAGCCGGCGAACTTTCCCGACGAGAAGGCGGCAAGGTGTTCGGCTCCGGAAGCCGTTCCACCATCGTCATTTTCGTCGGTGTTAAGAACGAAAAGCACACAGGACCCGTACAGATCCACTACCGAGATATCGGCGACTATCTCGACCGCGCCGAAAAACTCCGTCTCGTTGACACGAGCACTATCGAGAACCTCGAATGGCAGAGTGTGCAGCCGAACGCGCATGGCGACTGGATCAGCCAGCGAGACAGTGCTTTCAGCTCATGGCCGGCGATCGCGAGCCGCGGTGCTACGGGAGCCGTCGTCTTCCGAACTTTCTCGGGCGGACTTAAGACCAACCGAGATAGCTGGGTTTACAGCTTCTCCTTGAACTCGCTCCACGAACAGGTCGGCAGGACGCTCACCTTCTATCAAGCGGAACTTCATCGCGCAGAGGCTCAACGGGGGAACGAACGCCTTCAGGACGTGGTGAACCGCGATCCCCAAAGTATCTCGTGGAGCAGCTCGCTGTTGTCATCTATCGACGCGCGCAGGGTCATTCGCGAAGAGACTTCTGCATACCGCGAAAGCGCCTACCGGCCATTCCAAGGAAGCCATGTCTACTTCGACAAGTCCCTGAATGACCGCCCTGGCAGGCTCCCTTCGATGTTCCCAACGCCCCACCACCGGAACTACGGCATCGTTCTGACTGGACCGGCATCACACTTCGACTTCACTCCATTTGCGACCAATCTGATTCCCAACCTGCACCTCCTGGACACTGGTCAGTTCTTCCCTCGCTACACCTACGAACGCATCGACGGTGCTGCGGGCGGCGGGTTCGACTTCGGATCGACGGCCGATACTTTTGGGGTCGATGAGTGGGGTTACCGGCGGGTGGACAACATCACCGATGAGATCCTCGAGGTCTACCGGACCGCGCTTGACGCTTCGGTGACCAAGGATCAGGTTTTCTGGTCGGTGTATGGGCAGCTGCATGTCCCCGGCTACCGGGAGACGTACGCGGCGGATCTGAAGAAAATGCTCCCCCACATCCCCACCCCTGAAAGCTTGGAGCGCTTCACCCAGCTCGCTAACGCCGGCGAGCAGCTCGGCACCCTTCATATGCAGTACGAGGACGTCGATCCCTACCCACTCGATGTCGAGATAAAGGCCGGTGTCGACGAACACGATCGTGAGACATGGCGAGTACAGAAACTGAAGTGGCGCAACAAGGCCGACCACACCGCAATCGTCTACAACTCGAAGGTCAGCCTCACCGGCATTCCACCCGAAGCCGAGGAGTACATGCTCGGTTCGCGGTCAGCGCTGGCATGGATCATCGACCGCTACCAGGTCAAGACCGACAAGCCATCGGGCATCGTGAACGATCCGAACCTATGGTGCGACGAGCACGACAACCCCACCTACATAGTCGAACTGATCAAGAAAGTCACCACCGTCGCCGTCGAGACCATGCGCATCGTTCGCGAACTCGACATCGAGAAGGCTGCCTGATGGTCCGGGCTCAGACAATCCAGATCTATCTACCCGGTGGGGATCCCGCCGGTATTCGGGTCGCGAGCCTGACCACTAGGACTGTCCGGGTCTTCGACATCCCGCGATCGCTGCTGAGCGAATTTGCAAAGCTACCGGCATCGATGCAGGTCGGGGTGTACTACCTGTTCGGAGGTAGCGATGACGAGCGGACCGCGTACATCGGCCAGACCGGGAACGTCGGTAAACGCTTAGGTGAGCATGGCGAGAAGAACTGGACCCGCGCGATGGTTGCAGTGTCGTTGACCAATGAATGGACGTCCACGCACGTCTCCTATCTGGAGTGGTTGTCGATCCGAACCGCCCAACGCGCAGACCGGTACACGCTGACCAATGGCAACGATGCGAGCAACCCGTTCACACCAGCACCGCTCGAGGCGGATTGCCACGAGTTTCTGGACACGATCTCCGTCCTGCTGACCACCCTTGGTGCACCGATCCTCGATTCGATTCGTCCAACGAAGGGTGAATCCAGAGCAGGTGAAGAATCGCCAAACCAGCCTCTGTTCTTCCGTGAGTCCGGATGCGACGCGCAGGGATACTTGACTTCCGAAGGCATTGTTGTGCAACGAGGTTCCCGTGGCCGACCGGATCTACGTGGCGCAGCTACCGAGCGCGTCAGGACTACCCGCGAGTCTCTTATCGCCAGCGGCCGCGCGACGATCGAAGATGACGCTTTCATTTTTCGCGACGACGAGCTCTTCGACAGTCCATCCGCTGCCGGCGCAGTGCTCGTAGGTGGAAGCAACAATGGACGCATCAGCTGGAAGAACGAAGCCGGCGAAGATCTGAACGTGTTAGAGGCCCGTGAGCTGGCCAGCGCTCAGGCGCAGCGTGAGGCGTCACCGGCGAGTGATTCCGTCGAGGTCGGAGCGGGAGTGCCAACCGCGTAGTTCTCCCCTCAGCTCTAGGATTGCGTAAAATGGCGGTACAGGGTTCGCCGACTCACTCCGAGGATTTCAGCTATGTCGCCGATAGTGCTGCCCTGGTTACGCATTCGGGTTGCCTCCCGCTTCTTGGTGACCGTGAGCGCGGGTGGGCGACCGCCGACCTTCCCTCGCTCGCGGGCTGCGGCGAGGCCTGCGTGTGTGCGTTCGCGGAGAAGTTGTCGCTCGAAGCTGGCGAGTGCACCGAAGATGTGGAAGATGAGTTCTCCGCCGGCGGTGGTGGTATCGATCTGTTCGGTGACCGATGCGAACGCCACTCCCCTGGCCTTGAGGTCTGCGATGAGCTCGATGAGATGGGGAAGGTTGCGGCCGAGCCGGTCGAGTCGCCAGACTGTGAGCACGTCACCGGGCAGGAGAATGTCGAGCAGTTCCGTCAACGCCGGCCGGGTGGTGGTGGACCCGCTCGCAGTGTCGGTGAAGATACGTTCGCAACCGAAAGCTCTCAGCGCGTCGCTCTGTAGATCGAGGTTCTGTTCAGCGGTCGAGACTCTGGCGTACCCGTATTTGTGGCCCACAGCGGTCAACTGTGCCACAACTCATCTATTCAATGGTTCTGACACGCCAAGGTTTAGCCTACGTTTTTGACACCATCCAGCGGCTGGTCGCTCGGTCGGCCGATTGTCAGTTTCAGAAGTCGACTGCACTGTTTCAGAAGTGGACTGCACTAATCACCTCTCGCGACCGCTAGGGCGTCTCGTTCTTCCCGCGCGAGGGTGAGGTTGCTGTAGAGGGCGGATCGTTTCAATCCGGTGTTCTTGCAGAGTGTTTCGATCTTGAACTGCCGTGTTTCGTATACCTGGAGTAGGTATGCCCGCTCTTCAGGGGTCAGGGTATGCGGCCGGCCCTTCATCTTGCCGGCCGCTGCTGCGGCCGCGATCGCGTCGCGGGTGCGGGCTCGGATCAGGTCGGACTCGAATTCGGCCATGAGACCCAGCATCCCGATGAACATTTTGCCCATGGGATCAGCTGGGTCGTAGACCTTGCCGTCGATCAATAGTGCCACTCCCCTGGCGGCGAGGCGGTTCACGGTTTCGTGGAGGTCTCCGGCTGATCGAGAAAGTCTGTCGAGTTTGGTGACGCAGAATTCGTCGCCTTCACGGCTGGCGTTGATGGCGTTTTCGAGTCCGGGGCGTTTCGCTTGACGGCCGCTGACAGCGTGGTCGATATAAACCCGATCGCGTTCGACACCGATCTTGGCGAGCAGACCAATTTGGACGGAGGTGTCCTGTCTGGCGGTGCTGCACCGCGCGTACCCGATCTTCATGCTCCTCCGGCCTGCTGGACTCGATCTGTCCAGTAGAGACTACGGGAAGCCGGACCAATCAAGTGGACACTTCCAGCGGACGGTTCAGCTGAGAGAACGTCGTGGTCAATCACTCTCAGTAGCCCGTTCGCACTCGTCCGGTATGACGATGGTCAAAACGCACACTCGAACCCGTAGAAGACAACTCAGCCGCATGTCGATGAAATCGGCGAGACTCGGCCACTGGATCCCGTCAGCGGTGTCGCTGCGCAGCCCTATGCTCTCGAGCATGACCTTCACCGCGCTGCACCGTGTCCTGGGTTTGCCGCCGGGACCGTTGACCGATGCCATGCTCGACGAAGCGGTAGGCGCAGGTGCAGCCGAGACCGACGATCTTGACTGGAAGTCAGAGCTCCCGCCCATGAAGGGCCTGTCACAGACGGACTTCCCGAAAGATGTTGCTGCAATGGCGAACAGCGGTGGCGGCGTCATCGTGTTCGGCGTTCGTGAGACGCAGAAGGCCGCAACCGAACGAGTCGACGTGGGCGATCTCGACGAGGCCTACGAACGCTCCTTGAGGAGCGCTGCAATCACCGGTATCTCGCCACCGGTGTTCGGGCTGAACGTGCACCGCATCGGAACCGACCCGCGGGCCGTCGTGGTGGAAGTTCCCGCGAGTATCGACGGACCGCACCTGATCTACAGGAACGACTACTTCGGAGCTCCGATCAGAAACGACTCGGACACCGTCTGGATGAAAGAGCGCCAGATCGAGGCGATGTACCGGGCTCGCTTCGATGAGCGCCGACATGCCACCGAGACGTTGGACGCGCTCTACAGCGAGGCGGCAGCGGGTCGTAACTTCGGTGAGCGTGCCTGGCTGATCGCAGTTGCTCACCCGCGCATCCCTCGCTTCCGCGAACGACTGACTCGTGAGGAAGCTCGAGCCGTGTTGGCCGAGGCAGAGGAGCTGACCCTGACTTATGCCGATCGCAATGGCGTCCACCCGATGGAGAACGTCGACCGCACCAACCTGCGTCCTGGTTTGCGTCGCTGGGTGGCCGTGAACACGGCAACAGGTGAACGCTCGACCTGGAAAGAAGCATGGATCAGCATCCACCATGATGGTTCTGTAACGGTCGCCACCGCTGCCGGCGCGCATCGCATGAGCATGGACGGTTACCGCGAGGGCTGGCAGATCGAGTCCTCCGCCGTCGAATGCGCCATTGCTGATCTGATGGCACTGGTGAGAAAGGCCGCGAAGGCGACCGACAACGACGAGTACGACTTACGCCTGGGGATCGAGTGGACAGGTGAGCAGCCGCTGACGCTCCTAACCGAAGACGCCAGCGGCCGAACCTACAACGGCGTTTCGATCCCTCTGCACCGTTACACGCCGGTCGAGACCACCGTAAACGCAGCAGAGCCAGAGGCGGACTTTCACTGGCACGTTCACGACTTTGCTCAGGACTGCGTGAATCAAGGGGGTATCTCAAACGTGTTGCGCATCCGGCCGCCTGCCCATGATGGGTCGGCGTAGCGGGATCTCACCGCAAGCGATCTCTACGTTGCCCGCCAAGCGACGCCGCTTACGCAGTCGTACAGCGATTTTGCGAGCCCGGTCCTGCTCAGCCCGGCTGGCCGTAGGAGACCAGCGCCACCAGGACGCGATCGATGAAGTCTCCGACTTTGTCGGGTCGCTGATCGGGAGCTTCGACCGAATGCAGAGTGAAGTCCTTCTTTCCGCTGAAGGTAAAGGTGGCTCGTCGAGTCCATTGGGTCACTCGCCGCGATACCTCGTCGTAGTGCTGGTCCTCGATGGCGATGTCGACTTGTTTGAGTTCGGACAGCGGTATCACCGCACCGGTGATGGCAACGTTCGAGTCATCGTTGCTTCCCTCGCAGGTCAACACCCCGTACTGGGATCCGTTCAGCCACGTGACCGTATGAATCCCATGTTCGGAGTTGGTGTAGCCGACGGCATGTGCGCTGGGGTGAACGTGACGACGTGCGACATTCAAGAACACCCGGGGGATGGTGGCGGTATTGTCGTCGAAGACTTTGCGCTTCCAGTCCCGCAGTGCGTGATCAGGATCGTTTTCGGTCATCGGGTCCCTTCCCCTCATATCTGTCATCTGTCATTATGGACGATAGACATTGCAGTCGGGAAGGGCAACAAACACCCAATGGACGAGACCACAACCAAAGCAACATTGGCCGATCTACTGCGCCAGGCCATTGATGACCGCACCGGAGCCCCGCTGCGCGACATCCAGGCCCTCGTTGAGGCCGAAGAGGCAGCCAGGCCACGGGGAATGTCACTGAACCGCAGTACCGCATCCCAGATTTTGCGCGGTGCCTACCGCGGGACCCCATCTGCCGCCACCGTGCGTGCGATCGGTTGGCTGGCCGGCGTTACCGAGCAAGTGGCGTTCGCAGCGGCCGGCCAACCGACACCTGGCCGCCCGCTGGCCGACGAACTCCCAGCCTCCACAGACACGCTCAACGACCGCGAGCGAGCCGTCGTGATCGACGTCGTCCGAGCGCTACTCGCACAGCGCCAAAACACCGACGCGTGGAAAGCCATTACCGCCGAAGCCTTCGGTCAGATAGTCGACGACTTGGTGACTGTCCAGCAGACCCTCGACGACGTTGCTAGTGAAAAAGACGCAGCCCAAATCATCAATGCCGCAACCAATGAGCTGACAAACGTAATCGCTCGTACCCGCCGGCTCGCTGAACGGTGCGCAACCGAGCAAGCAACCCCCGCCTCCACCAACTGAATTGCCACGACAGCCAGCATGGGCCGTCTCGTTCCCAGCTGGGGCGGCAGAACGCCGTCGTTGTCTACTGCCGAACTCGGCCTTCTAGCCGGGTGCCAGCCGTCAGGCAGCCCGCCACCGTAGCGGTGGACTCTGGGTGAATCGCTTAGAGCCAGCTCACGCCCATTGGTCGTCCATGCCACACCGGAAGGCACCACCATGACCCAACACCGATGGAACCACAACACCCACTACTACGACATCGTTCTCGACGCGGCACCACCCACCGCGCACGCCGCCCTGGACGTCGGTACCGGCGACGGTCTACTGGCCGTCCAACTCGCCGAGAAGATCCCCGAAGTCATCGGCATTGATTCTGACGCCGACATCGTCAACCACGCTCGGTCCAACACCTCCGCCGACATCACCTGGATGACCGGCGACGCCCTCACCACCGCCTTGCCCACAGCGCACTTCGACCTCGTCGCCGCCGTCGCGACCGTACATCACTTCCCCGATCTAGCAGCTGGCCTGCAGCGCCTCGCAGACCTCACCGCCCCCGGTGGCGTGCTGGTCGTGATCGGCTGCGCCCGTAGTTCAACCCTGTCCGATTATGCCTTCGAGGCCGTTGGGATTGTGCAACATCAGGTTCTTTCACGCACTCGAGGCTTCTGGCAACACAACGCCCCCGTTCGCATGCAGTTTCCGCACACCTACACCGAGGTCAAACAGATCGCGGCGACGGTGCTACCAGGCATGACGTGGCGCAGGCTCCCTCTCTGGCGATACGCCATTACTTGGAGCAAGGCGAAGTAGCAGCACACGCACGCCCGTGTGGTCCACTGCTCCGGCCGCTTAGTGAGCAGCCGAAAACCGTGTAGGAGGACGTTCGGCTTCTACGCGGCCTCAGTCAGTCGGCGACGTCGCGGTTCGCGTTCAATATGCGGTCGACTTCTTTGCGTACTGCGGCGTGATGGAAGCCACCGAGATTCGTCGCTCTTGCGATTCGATCGGCCAGCTCCTGGAACAACTCAAGTGTCGCGGTGAGGGCCTGGCCGCTGTCGTCGCCGAACATGGCCCAGCACCCGACAAGGCGGGCCTGTATGTCTTGGTCCATCCACTGGCGCATTCGCGTGCCCAGATACCGCACATCGCGTGTCGTTCCGTACCGGATGTTGTGATCCCATTCGATCATCCGCAACAGCTCGGATTTGAGGTCCGCATCCCGTGTGATGACGGACCACGGTTCTTCTCGCACAATGGCTTTCGCTGCCATCAGCGCAGCAGCCGAAGCCCAGTTGCAACACTCGTCGAACTGTCCCTGGTCTGGGAGATTGGGCTCGTGCGCACGCAGTGAAAAGGATACGGTCAGATCGTCCTTGTCGAGAAGGACCTGGAACGGCCGATCGTATTCGCCGGCCGCTTCGACTGCGTTCACCAGTGTGAAGTCGAGCTTGCCACCAACGTAGTAGACTAGGCGTGTCGGCTGGTCGTCTCCGTTCTCCAACCGTTCCACGGCGAGCACGTCACCGAGGTCGAGCCACCAGGAATCGTCGTTCTCCAGCGATTCTGCGTTTCGGACATACAGTTCGAGGTCCCGGTCCGACAGCGGATGTTGCGCCTGCGTTGCGGCGGATCCAGTGAGAACGACGGCCCTGACATTGTCGTTCTGCATCGCCCAGGTCAGTACCGATCGGACAGCCAAGTCATAGTCCACGGTCTCATTATCCGTATGCGCGGCGCGATTACGTTCGCCCCGCAGGAGTTCGATGTTCAGGCCGGTTCAGGGTTGGCATCGAGCCACAGTTTCCGCTCTAGATTCAGTTGCCTTGCCATGTGTCGACCTTCATCGCTCCCGTATCGGGGTCGACTTGGATGTATGAGGCGTGCGATAGGTCTATTCGGAGTTGAGCAGCATCGGGATGGTCCTCGTCTATGCGGTCGACGTATATTTCCGCCTGGCCCGAGAGCTTTGCGTCCACCGGCATCCCGTCCGTTCCCGCTGCGGTGAGTGTTGCTGCGTGCAGGGCCACGCGGGGATCCCGCTGGATGTCCGCAAGTTTTCGCGAACCGTGCATCATGCCGAGCTGGATTTCACCGTCCAGAAATGCGATCTCGATGCCACTGACGCGAGGGGAACCGTCTGCGCGAAGAGTGGCCAGCACGTGGTCGCGCCCTTGCTCGAATCGTGCCCGGATCAAGCCCGCTAGCTCTGGCCGATCGCGCTCGAAGTCCGCCCAGGTTGCCATTTGTACGTACTACTCCCGCGTTCGTAGGTGCAAGCAAGGTGCCGGTCCAGTCTCGATATAGCTTGCTTGAGACGTCAAGGCTAGAAGCCGTATTCGATCGAAGGTCAGCGCCAGACACGCCCCGCAGTATGCACACCGCGCACCGCCCCCAGCGACGAAATGTTCGACGAGGCACCCCCACCGGTGCCCCTGATACCGCGAACGCTGCTTTCCGCTGTTTGGCAACCGGCGATATCCGATCGCTCAGTTTGCCTCGCCGAGTGATTCGGTTGTCGGTCCACGTTCCCACTGCGTCGCTGTGATCTCGTAAAGCACCTCCCCATGATCCGCGCCGGGCAGCGGGTCCTGCCACTCGCGGACCTGTGTGCGCACGTAGTCCATCCCGATCTTGCTCATCACACCCCTAGACGCGTAATTGACCGCCATCGTCTCGGCCCAGATACGTTGCAGTCCGAGCGTGCCGAATCCGTAGTCGAGCAGCAACAAGGCCCCCTCTGTAGCCAGTCCCTTCCTCCAATGCTTCCGCATCACCCGCCAGCCGATCTCGGCCTGATCGGTGCTCACGGGCGCGTCAGTTGCCGAACCACTACGGCCGAGGTCCCACCAGCCGAGAAAAGTGCCGCCCTCGAAGCCGACCCACCACCCGAGCCCCACTTGATCGGCAACACGGTCGGCGCATCGGGGTGCCCAGAATTCATCGATCTCCTGGGACGTTCGTGCTCGCCCCAGGAGGAACTCCATCACCAAGGGGTCTGAGTCGAGGCCGTGCAGCAAGGGCAAGTGCTGCAGGGTCATTGGGCGCAATTCGATCCTGGACGAGTTCAGCACCGGGCGGCTCATCACCTTATCCTCACCTGCCGTCCGGTGCAGCGCCAGCGAGATGTGTCCGCAACGGATCAGTCGCGGCTAGGTCGCGGTACGAAGAGAGCTTCGATAGCAGGTCGTGAGCTGCTGGCTCTAGTCGGATATGTCCTTGAAGTAGCGTGCGACCGGCCACCGCTCGAAACCGTCGGACTCGTAGGTTCGGCGGGCGGCAGTGTGGCCGGGGTCGTCACCTGTCTCAACCATTACCATCTGCATGCCAGCGGACTTCGCGCGAGCTGTGGAGTGATGCATCAGCAGACGACCAACTCCTTGACGCTGCCAATCAGGATCGACGGCAAGTACGTAGATTTCGCCCATGGTGTCCTCCGGATGTAGCCGTGTGCAGACCCACCCCACCAGCGTCGAACCGTCGATCGCGACATCTATGTTCTCCGGTTCCTGCGCGAGAACCGTTGCCAGATCGTCGTATTGACGCTTTCTCCACCCTTCTGGATAGAAGGATTGATAGACGAAAGTCGGTACAGCGCCCTCGAGGAGTAAGAACACCGGCCCCCACGCGCGAAGGGCAACATCGAGGGCTCCAGCTTGATGATTTGTCTCAAATGGGACGATTCGCAACACACCTCGAACCTAGCCTCATCAGGCCACGGACTCGAATGAATTACGTCGACTGGCCCCCTGTGCGCCCCGCCCCAGGTCGCCCGGCACACTGAACCGACCATGGACGAAGACTGGCGACAATGGCCCCTGGTGAGGGTGCCGTCGAGTTAACCTCCACAGGAGGTAGGCAAACCAGTACTAAGATCTCGGCGTCTTTACCCGCTGATTGATCACCCGCGGGCGCGGCCATCACGTCGCGGCCGTGTCGGTACGGACAATGCCCGATTTCGCATCCTCTAGTCCAGTCGAATGCCCAGCTCTACGAAGGCATAGGCCAGGTCATCGATGTCTTCTTCGGTGCGGCACCCCGTTCGAGCGAATCCGAACAGAGATCGGGCGGCGTCGCTGTCGACGCGAGCGGCGGCGACAGCGGCATCGATCGCCGCAATCACACCGTCCCAAGCGCTGCGGGCGGGTACCGGACTGAGAGACCCCGTCGGAGGGGTCCCCGGATCGACCGGCTCGTACCGTCGCGGGCGCAGCAGGCAGGCGTCAGCTCCGCTCGCGGTTATCTCATCGTTCTCCACCGCGATGATCGCGGTCGCGGCAGCAAACAAAACCTTCGCTTGCTCGTCCCACGGCAGTTGCTCGAACGGAACCCACGATGTCCGCAGCGGGCGGGAACAACCGGTGGACTTCCAGATCGCGCTCAGTGGCTTCGCCCACCATCCGGTGCGAACCAGCGGTGTCGATACCTCATCGACGACGGTGCGCAGCAGCCTGAACCACACTGCTGCATGAACACGGCCCGCGACGAGCTCGACCGACCCGCTCGTCATGGCGGCGGCTGTGCGCCGGTCGATTTCTGCGACGACTGCTGGTACCGGTATCGGTGGTGCGTGTTCGTCCGAGCCTGCTGGTGTTCTGTCCCAGAAAACCAGTCTCCCGGGTATCACAGCGCAGAATTCCAGTCGACAGTGATGTTTCGTGCAGCTGGTCAACATCGGGTACTGCTGAGCCATCGTGACCGCGATATCGGCGTCTGTGTCGAGGTCGTCGATGCATAAGGGGCATGCCCGCGTATCGAGCTTGCTCACCCAGGGAAGCCACGTGCCAGCGGGCGGTGCGCGTCGACGTCGATCAGCCATCGCCAGTCCCGGTGGCAGTAGGACAGAGAACTGATGGACGTAGGTGTCGAAGTCGCATTCCCCGGGGTCGGTGCTGTCGAGCAGCCAGGGCGTGCAGCCCGCCAACGTCATCTCCCGCAGCCGGTCGGCCGTACAGGAGCTTCTCTGGGCAAGCGCGAATAGCACCGGCTCGGGTGTGTGTCGGTCCAGGTTCACGCCCGAGGTATCGACACCGAGCCCGTCGAGAAGGTCCGCTGTATTGATCAACGAATACAGTGCGCTGGTTCGGGCCAGCCACGACATCAGAGTCTCACCAGGTAGTGGTTGCGGGTGCAGCGGCCACCGCGGATGTGCACTGTGGTCGAGCGCTGTATGCGCTGCAGGAGTATCGGCTGGTGTCATGCCAGGTGCCGTTCGAAGTGGCGGCGGCGTTCGGTGGGCCCGGAGTAGGCGGTCTGGGTCAACACCTGCGAGGTGATTGATTCCTCTCCGGCTTCTATTGCGGTCACTGCGGCCGCGGTCAATAGCGTGGCCAGTTCGCCGATGGTGCCCTCACACCGGGTGAGGAGGTAATCGGTCATCTCTGCCGATGTCAGGTGCGAGGGCGCACGCAACGGGAAGCTGGCGGTGAAGCTCGCCAGCAGGGAGCGGGTGTCTGTGTCGTTGGTCCAGATCGGCAGCGTCATGGGGTGAAAACGGTTCTCCAACTGTGTATCGCTGCGGATGGCGAGGTACGCCTCGCGGGTGCCGACTCCAACGAGAGGAATGCGCAGTTCGTTGCCGAGGAACCGCAACAGGTTCAGGAATTCTCGGCGTACGTTGTCGCGGCCGGCGAGGACGTTGTGCAGCTCGTCGATGATCAGCATCCGAACCCCGGTCGCTCGTAGCAGCGTGATCGCTTGCTGTTCGAGTTCGTGGACTCGGCTCCGTGGCCGGATCGGCGTTCCGAGTGCAGCGAGCATCGCCAGGTAGAACCGTGCGGGTGCTGGGTCCGGGGGCATCTGCATACACAACACCGGTATCTGCTCGCGATCGGGCAAGCTGACAGTGGGGTGTGCGCGGCGGAACTTCTCAACGATCATCGACTTGCCGTTGTTCGTCGGTCCGATTAGAAGCAGGTTCGGCATGCGTTGTCGATCCGGCCACCCCAGCAGCGTCTCGAGATGCTCGATCACCGACCGTGCACGCGGATACCCGATCCACCGTTCGGTGCGAATGTGCCTGATACGTTGCGCTGCAGGCAGAACCGCGATCGATCTGACCGAACTTCGCAGGTGGGTGAGATCCATACGATCAACGTCGATGTCGTCGCCGATACGGTCGGTGCCGTGGCCTGCCGAGGCGTTTCGGGGGTCGTTGTTCACCGTTTCACCACTCTTCGATGTCGTCGAATAGTGGAACCGACACGTCGTCGGTGCCTTGGCAGGGCTCGGGCGGGCTCTGCGCGGCCGGTGGTGTGGCGATGCTGCTCAGATGAGAGCGGCGGGTACGATTACGGCGGGCTCGCTTGGTGTCCCTCTGTGCGGACGTGGCTATCTGACGCATCTGCTCGATCATCGCGAACAGCGAGTGTTCGTCGATGCTCGCTCGGCCATGTTCCCGAAGGCGAGTGATCGCTGCCCGGTGTTCCCACGACGTCACCGCCGGATGCGACATCGTCCGGTACGGCACCTCGACATACCCGCTGCCACTGTCGGGGTCCAGGACCCACACCCTGCTCAGATCTCGTGGATCACGGCGGATCACAAACTGGCCCAGCTTCTCTCGCCTGGCGATCCATGGTTTCAGAGCATTGGCGAAGTACTGGATGTGGTCGATGACGAACCCTGTCCGGGTCAGGCGGCGCCGCATGACCGGAAGGAAGTCCACCAGGAATGCGGTCTCGTCCACCACTGTTGACGTCGACAGAGCAGTGTCGGCGTCGGTGCTGCTGGCCCACTGCGCAGCCGGGCTCCGGCTCAGGCCGGTGTGCACGTCCGCGTGATACGCCGCGATCGCCAGGATCAGCCAGCGTTCCAATTCTCGTAAGGTCAGTGCTGCTGCGCCCTCCGAGTCGTAGCTGCCCCGCTGCATTGGGTTCGAGAACGTGGTGCCGGGCAGTTCGTGGACCTGGGTCATGACGGTGCCGATGATGCGTTCGACGATCCCGCCGTAATGCGGCCGGCCGGGTGGTCGGTAGCCGAGGTCGATGCCGTGTTGCTCGCAACCACGCTGGAGCGCTTCGCTTTTGAACTCAGAGGCATTGTCGACGTACAAGCGGTGCGGCTTTCCGGCCATCGGCCACCGCACATCCGCGCCGAGGCCCAGTGCGTCGATCCATACGCTCTTGTCCGAGCACACCCTGCCCAGACACAATCCGACCGACACTGCGGACGGAGGATCGAGTGTGACGACGAACCCTGGCACGCAGCGGCTGAAGACATCGATGGCAATCGTGAGATAAGGACGTCCGATCGGTGCCCGGTCGTATTCGTCGACGATCATCAGATCGACCACGGTGTGATCGATTTGGACTTGCTGAAGAAAGGCCGTCACTGGCGGCGGGACGTCGCCGGCGGATTGCCGCGATCGGGCGGCGTCCGGTCCGCCACGAGAGCGTGCGACGCGGCCCGGGTGCATTGCTGCGATCCGCGCGTTGACTGTGTTGCGGGCTGGAATCGGCAGTCCAGCGCGGTGGCAGGCCAGCGCGATACGACGATGCAGTGCGGCGACACTGAGTTTCTGTCGAGCCAGAAACTCACGGTTGATGTGCTCGGCGATCACGTCTTCCACCTCGGCCGACACGCGGAAGTGTCCGCGCCCACCTGCAGGAGCGGACACCAACAGATCGGTAACCGACCCTCCCCCATTCCGGAGCCTGGACAACAGCACGTACACACGCCGCGGCGAGACCCCCAACTGCTGCGCTGCATCCTCGACCGCAGCGGCACCGATCGAGCCTCGATCCGACAGCCCGCTCAGCACTTCAAACCGCGCCCGTGCCGGCTCCCACTGCTCGGCCGACGCGGTCAAGACACCCGCCTCTACGACGTCGAACTTGTCCGCATCCATCTCAGCCTCCGAACACCCAACCCAGGTGACCGATTGTGAAGCCCACTCCTGCACTCAGAATGTCAGAAGACGACTTCAATCAGAGGTGAAACCCCAGGAAAACATGACGCCCACTTCTGAAACTGACACGGATTGTCAGTTTCAGAAGACGACTGCACGATGTCAGAAGATGACTTCACTCCGCTATCTCTGCAAACATTTTCTAGTCACCTCAGGTGCGCCGCGACTGACTGCCCTTCTGCATGCAGACATTACGAACCTGTCGTTACGGTTCGTTGTTCGTTAGCTCCCTGCGGTGGGTGACCCGCGCTCTGGCGGCGAGGACCGAGAGGAGCGAACGACACAGCGTCTGCGCTCAGCGTGTGAAGAGTACGACATGTTCGGCCTCGGCGGCTATCTGCTGTGCAGTTGCTCGAATGTGGACAGGCCCGGTTCGGTTGCGGTCACCTTGCGCGTTTGGCGGTCAGCTGGATCGGGTTGACGTTGCACCAACGCGTGTCACCGAGAACATATCTTCAACCGGGACGTTGAGGGCCGAAGCCAGCCTCATGGCTACGTCGAGCGACGGCCCGCGAGATTCACGTTCGAGTTCGCCAATCGTATATGCGCTGACACCGGACAGTTCTGCGAGCTCAACTCGACTCAGCCCAAGCTCGGTGCGTAATTGTCGCAGGCAGCATTTCATTGACTTCATCAATTGACTTTGACTGTTCTGCGGGTAAGTTCTCGACCCTCCGCTGTCCGTTCCTCGGCCAGTTGATGCACGCCAAAATCATTGCCAGACCGAGCAACCTCCCGTACCAATTCATCGAGCCTGGCCAGGGGCATGACCGGTGTTTGATACCAATACCTCCCACCTGGCAAAAACAATCGGCCTGATCCAACTTTAAACAGGCGTTGGACACCCTCTGACCGAACCTCAAGCAGCTCGGCTCGCCTTAAGTCGATCAGGTCGATATTTCGCCACACAATTCTTGAGCGTATCTTCGCCCAACCCTGACAGAACTCAGCTCTAAATAAGTATCGCCGCACAAAAATTATGCCTGCCCATACTGCGCTCACCAATGCAGAATAACGCAGATCGAAACGCGGGATAAGCTGCGTCGCGACAAACGACATCGCCGTGACAGTCGTGGTCGCTAGCAAAATGTCGCCAATCACTGCGGCGAGGTAAGCTCGCATATCTGGACGTCTGAGCTTCATGCTCAATACAACCATTGGAACTGAGAATCGCGAGACCAGGTCCAGCGCTCGGACCGTCGGAACCAGTGGGAGTACCATCGTCTCCGCACCGTGCTTCGTTCCACCGATCCCGCTGACGATCGCGTCGACTCGACTGAATGTGAAACCAAAAAAGGATGGCGATTTGATCTCCAAGCCGACGACATCCGCAAACGCGACTGCGATTTCTCGCTGAGCATATAAACCGCGAATAGAGGTGAACTCGCCGGCTCCGATTTCGGCCCGCAGGTTATAATTTTGACAAAACGACGACAATATACTGAACGCCACTAGAATCACGAACAAGGAAACACCGGCGGTCAACCAACCGGAAAATGACGCAATACTACTAATGAACAATTTGATATACTGCACAGCCTCGGTGCCACCAAACAATTCCGTAACTGCGAAATAGATTGCGATCGCCAGTGCCAAACCGGGGATGCTGATAATGTTGGCCCCGGACCAGCGATTTTCGAATTGAAATTCATGGGCACTCTCAGATGTGCGCCTGCCCTCTGTTGCATGGGCCACGGCCACCTCAACCACGCGTGCATCTACGGAACCGATCCCTACGAGGCGCATCGCGCATGCGTCCCCGCCGGCAGCTCGTCCCGAGATACGAAGCTCACGAAGGCCCAGCGTGCGGTGAATGACCGTCGAGGTGACACGCACCGTGCTCACGTTAGCCAGCGTCAACGAAAGCCGTCTTCGGTGGAGACCTCCTACGTGAAGCTGTATCGTCTCGTTGCTGATGCCCCAGCGGGTGAAAAACCAACGCCAGACCGACACGACTCCTACCAACACGCCAGGTATAAGGGAAATAAGCGCATGCCCTTGAACGATCCCGAAAACCAAAAATGCAAGGATTAGCGGCGAGACGACGATCAGGCCTCGAAGTAGGAATCCGACCAGCGCAGCGGTGGGCAGTCGTTGTGTCGTCTGGGAATTGTTCATTGCCCGGCCTCCCGGACTGCAAGGCGATGCATGATCTCAAGTTTCAGTGATTCTGCGGCCTCCGGAGCAAACCCCGGTATCGTTACGGTGCCGAACGACGATCCTGTACGTATAAGCACCCTTGCAAGCCCTAGCGACATTTCAACCGGTCCTTGGTGGACCTCAACAGCCTGTACCCGGATCAGGGGAAGGCATTTATACTTATGGAACCACAATCCAGATTTGTACTCCGCTGTCACCCCACTAACCGACCATCTTGTGGATGCGAGCCGTCGGAATAGGTAATACCAACCCAGAAGAAACACGGCAAAGCAGGCAAGTAGCCCAGAGATGATCGAGACTGCGGGACTGAAGTCCAACCAGTTGAGCAGAATCAAGATCGTCGCAATTCCAGTGATTAGAACTGCAATGTACAATCTGCGATGCCACAGTTTCAAAACATCAGCATTCACGGGTAGCCAATCAGTGTTCACGCCGCACCGGCCCCAATCTGCGCGTCGTCGATGACAAACTGGCTGCCTCGGTAAATATCAGCGATGACCCCTGTGACGTCTTGTAACGTGCATCGTTCGATCGCGCCGACGAACGAACTCAACGAGTCCGAACATCCCGAGTCCACTAGGAATCCGCACGTCGCGTCAAGATACTCATTCATCCCACCAACTGTGGAGTACAGGATTTTCACCGCTTCCACCTTCGCCCTCGATAGATCGGACTCTACGAACTGGTGTGATCCGACAGCGTCGATAGCTGCTCTGATTTCGCGGTTACGATGTTCGGCCGCTGCATCGCTGACAAGATCAAACTCTATGAGCAAGACATTGCCGTTTTGCGTGGATTCGACAGTAGACACACAAGAATGCGGTCGTAGACCAACTTCTTCGAGACTGCGCTCGATCAAGGATTGGGTAGGGCTGTTCACCATGAATTCGGCAATTCGGTTCACGATGTAACGTGGGTCTTGTGCAGAGTATACTCCAGTAGCGGCAACCACGACCTTAGCTTGCACTATTCTCGCCGGCCTCCACGCTGTTATTCTTAGAACCGGGCAGCATCTTCTGCGATACGGCAATCAGAACCACCATAACTATGGTCGACAGGATCCACGGCGTGTTGAATGCAAAGATGGCTATTAGATATAGCACGACGATGGCCAACCGAGAAACGATTTGTGGATTCATTGTTTACACTCCATTTCACAGGGCCTCAAGGGAATATCGCGCCTAGAGCGCCCATAACTATTGTGGTCGCAGATAGCCCGCCAGTTCCGAAGGCAGCGGCTGCGGAGATACCTACGAGCACGTCCTCTCGTGACGGTGTCGGTGGCTCAACTGTTTTGGTAGCGAACTTGAATGGGAGCGACCACATCACATCGATCGCCCCTCCATAGCCCCGCGTCAAGACTCCAAACGAGTTATCGCCACGATCAGATCGACCATCCAGAAGGAAACTCTCTTCGAGGTCTTTGGCAGCCAGCGTCAAAACCCGATCGTCGAACTCGATGCCGACTCGGTAAGAGCGCTTGAGGAGTCTCGCTCGACCTGGGTTCAGGGTGATGGTTCTGCCATCGATTGCAGCCTGCACGGCTGAGGCAGTTCGTGTACCGATCGGCGTCTTTTTGTGGGTACGCTCGCCTACACGAGAGATTTTGACAGTGGTGTGCGGACTTTCCTGGTACGCAGCCTCGACCTCGCCGTCGCTGTAATGCAGATTGACCTGACCGTAAAGAAGCGTGTCGATCACCATTGATTCGATGCTTTGGTCTTCGTTCTCGTTCAAGCGTTCCATGATTTAACTCCTGTCACATTTCCGCCGACAACTACAAATTTCGTTTCTCTCCATTTTACGTCCGAAGCCTCGTTTTTGCATTGGTAATTGTGCGAGTTCAGTGTATAACGGGAGTTCTTTATCGCGTCGCAGATGACTCTGACACGCGCGTCAGAATGTGATGGTTCCAAAGTCGGCCATGTAGCCACGAGATCCCCTATTTGGCGAGCGGGTTCGGGCACGTCGCGGAAGGTGGGGCTATTCACACGCGGGTCTTGCCGCAGACTATCACCCGATTCGTATCGAAGCCTCGACACGAGGGTTACGACGTCGCAGAACCAGGCCACAACCTCTTGGGATGTTTCCCCAAGGCAGCTGACGGCCAGTATCGCCAGATCTGCATCGCCGCTGACTGCGACCAGCGCACCCCGTTCGGAAAACCACGAAAACCATCTTCCGTGCTTGCTTCTCTCGGCTACTTCCGTCTCGATTGCGATGAACGTCCGATCGGTGTCCAGCGTGTCCAGGTGGCTCAACCGAACTACGAAACGTAGCTCCACGTCGTTCGTGGAACGATCGATAGCAATGTGCATCGGCAGATCGATGTGGTCTCGAAGCTCTGCGATATCAATGGACAACATGACCCCTTTCGGCGACCCCGACCCAGGTCGGCGACTGAGAGATCAGTCCGGCGACCAGTCGCATTAACCGGCCTGCCAGCGCTATGCTCGCAACTTTATCTCGCGCACCTCGCTGCAGGTGTGGGTGCTCGGGTATGCCTAGTGCTTTGCCGCGATTGGCAAGGACGGTCCGCTGGTGAATGTGCTGAGTAGCGCGAGATTCGTAGATACGTCTGATTCGGTCGATATAGGTCAGGAATTCGCTCGAATCGGCGTCGGAGAACGAGGTCAAGAGTGTCAGCGTGGCATCGAGTACGGTGTCTACGTCGCGACGCATGCTCTCGATCGAAGCTGGACTCTTGCCGTCTACAGCTATTACGAAATAGTCGGTATTCCGCGCCGTGTACAGCTCCCCGAACTGACCGGCTCTGAACATAATCGTCGCGGCAGAAGTGTCGCGCTTCAGGCCCGGCAAGACCACCCTCGTGAGAATGTGGCGGAGGTCTTCCAGATCTCTCAGGCATCCGGGGGAATGGGCCGTAACGCGCCAACCGAAGTAACACGAAGACACCACCGCGGAGGCATCTCCTCGCGGTACGTCCCCTCGATTACTTGAAATCGAAAGATCCTCGAGTTGCGTTTCGGTGATGCTGGTGTTCGTCTCAAACCCCTGTCCGCCTATGTCGCAGGACGCTGTGCAGTGCACTTTCGGTGTGCTCCATGTTGCGCCGACGGCCTTCGAGACGGCGTCGGCGGTATAACGGCCAATGACCATCCGATCACCGAACCCCCAATCGGTCCCCTCCCCATAGGCCAGAAGAAGGCGTGGCAGCAACTGGTCGATCGCCACGTTCTTCGGGTCCGACTCGGCAAGAAGGATTTCGTCATGAATTTTGCCGAGTTCATGGTGCAAAAACTCGTTGGTCAGATCTACCCATTCGATATCGACGATTGGCGCTGTTATGGAATGATCGAGATACAGAATGAACTCGGTCTGGTAATGCAATGTCTTCGCGGTGGAGAACACAAGGTTTTTTCCAAGGCGAGCCTTCATCGATTCCAAAGCCCAGTGTTCTCTGATGTGCGCGAACCCAACACCGTGTGAGAGGTCATCACACGAGCCGCCTTCGATAATGACCGAAAGTATCAGACCGTTTTGCGACCTGCGGGCCTGGTAGGCGGGATAGCTGAGGTCGAGGAGCTGTTGACTTGTACTCATGCCGCACCAGCGAGCAGGTTGGATGACAGGTCGTCAGGGTCGATTCGGTGCGATAGACACGAGGCGCGGATTGCCTTGTGGAGCGGGATGGCGGTACTCAGGTGATCGATGACTGCGTGGGCTAGTGCTTGGCAACGATGCTGGCCGAAGCTCAAAAGTTCGGCACCCGGATCACGCCCGGGTTCGTCAGCCACGCGAAGCCCCGTCGATATGTAGCGACAAAGCGAGGAACCCGTGGTGAGATGAGGTCTGTGGTCCTCAAGGAGAGCGCTCACGGCAGTGAGCAAATTCGGATGTACGTCTTCGACGTAAAGGACAATGGCGTCATTACGTGGGTAACTTACAGAGTCCGATAGGATTTTCGCATCGAAGGATATCGTGGCGTTGTCGAGGTACTTGACCGTCTCGACAAAAATCGAGTACGCAGCGTCTGCATTGCTGACCGAGATGTAAACTCTTTTGTCTTTCGCTTTCATCGCGAAAGGATTCAAAGAGTGGCGTCCGTAAATGTAAAAGTATCCGGGAGATACAGCACCGGAGTGGTGAACAATCGCTATGTCGACCTCCGTGTCTCGTTGGGCTGTAACGTTAGAAGACGACGCACGCACCCTCAACCCCCCTTCGGAATATGTTATCGAATCCCGATCGATCGACAACAACTGTCGAGTGATGTTGAACCGACGGCTGCTGTACTGCTCCGCTAATCTGGTTGACAGATCGGACCTTTGATTTTCCTTCTTCCCCAATGCCATCGCATGCCCGCCGCGGTCAGGATGCCGGGCCGCCGCTGTGCCCGCGTGCATCAGCCCGTAGAGGTCGTAGGCCAGCCGCACGCGCAAGTCACGAGCGGGCCCTTCGTACTTGACGTTGTTCAGCTCGAACAGCAGACCGCCTTCGGTAAGGTGCCCGGGTTCGATCAGTGCCGACAACAGCTTGGCAGCACCTGCTGCATCCAAAGTTGCGTTCATTCAGACCTCATCTCGAGACCGAAATCTGGCAAAAACTGTTCTGGATCCACGATGAGGGCGTGCCCGATGCCTGCCAACGCTCTCGCCGCCGGGGCAGTCGCGATCAGCCCTTCTGAGCTGGTCACGAGACGATCGAATTGGTGCCACCCTGCGTACCGCACGATCGATGCTCTGAGCGCCCTCGAATCGCGGATCGATCCAAGACTCTGCGCACGGCCGAAATAGCCATGCACAAATGCGCGGATCAGCGCCGAAGCGCGGGAAACGCCAGTAGCTACTAGGTCGTCGATGTCGTTCTCGATGCGGCCCGATTTGGAGTACAGGGCACCGATGACGGTGACGTTGAGGATGTCACCCGCCAAAGAGCCGAGGTCACGCGCAATCGAGCCGTATCCGAATTCCTCCCAATCGATTATCCAGCACGTGTTCTCAGCGTCGGGGGCAGCGAGGAGCTGATCAAGCCTGAGGTCTCCATGAATGGTCGACATCGGTACGTGTGTTTTCTCGGTGTCTCCCAGCAATAGATCAACACACGCCAAGCGGAGTTCTTCCTGCCGATGGATAATCGTCCAAGCCTCGAGCTGTGCCGCGGACATACCGTGAAAGATCTCCACGTCGATCGCGTCGGCCCCAAAGCTGGAGGGGAGTGGACTCGCTGCGTTGTGGCGGGATCGTTCGCTCTGACCGCGGTGATGCAGCCACGCAAGCCCTGACCCCACACCCTCCAGCATTTTCGTGTCGAGCTCGCCGGCGACCGCCAATTGCTGTCCGGTACGCCCCTCGTGAATCGCCGGATAGGCCTGGATGTATCCATCGGCTGACATGGCGAGTGGGCGGATGACGGGTAAATCGGTGTCGTAGAAGTCTGCGTCCAACCAATCGAAAAATGTCATAGTTCGCGAAGGGCCCCTGCTCTGGTCGCCCAACTCTTTCTTGACAAACAACCCCTGTCCGGTGTTGGTTGACCCCAACCAGTTCAAGTTGCGCCCCGATAGCTGAACAGGGGTAATCATGTCACCGAATCCGAGCTGCGCGACCAATGCTGCGGCAGTTGGGTGTGAGGCGAGGTCGTCGGCCGCGTACAGGACTCGGTGATCGCCGACCTCTAGGAGACTGTCTGCCACGATATTCCTTTCAGGAGCTGTGAGACATCATCGGGTAGATCCATCTGTGCGGTCATAAACGAGGTGATGTAATCCAAGGCGTGAAGCACCTGTCGGTGGGCTGCATATCGCTCGACAGTGTCCCGATCGCAGTCGACAGCAGCTGCGAGTACCACCGAGCTCAGACACGACCCTGCTTGCTGGTCGGAGCTGATACCCCCCGGCTTCGACTCCAATTCCCTGACCTCTCCGAGGAGATGTCCCCAGTCGAACTCACGCATACCGACACCACAATCTTCACCGGAGAGCAGCATCGTCCCCGCGCCAGCCGCTGCGTAAGTGAGAGCAAGCGATGGCGCACCATGCAGAACGTGGCGGTCATCTGAATGATCTGCCGGATACATATCGGCGTCCATCTGCGCAAAATAGGAGCCGGGAATGAGGTCGCAGACTAGCTTTGACGTCCAACTCGTCCCACCCGACAGCTCTTGCCCGTACCGTGTCAACCTGCGCATCCATGGTCGAAGACGGCCCGCGTCGCGCGTCCCAGTTGATTCTCGAGGCTTTGCGTGGTGGAGGTCCTGAAGCGTCTGGCATACCGAAACAAGCGCACTCTCGACCGTGCAGTGATTGTCTCCATCTTGGCTGTGTGTGTACCCGGCAGGGACCACGTAACGGAACTCGTTTCCTCGTTGCGTACCAATCAATACGCCGTGGGTGGACCCCATTTCGCCAGGAAGCGAACCACAGTCCGCGTATTCGTCGAACCGGAGTCGCGTAATCTCAAGTGTCTGATCAGGTTTACGTGAGTGGACCGCGACCAAGTTGTTGCTGAATCCAGCGTATTCAACTACCTCCATCATTTGCCCCATGCGGAAGTTGCTTCTGGAACGCTTTCAAGCACATCCATAAAGCTGATGATCCCTCCTGTGGACGGTGCATTGAGCGCGTGACTGTGAGCCATCTCAGTCGGCTGTAGACGCACTCGAGGGTCTGAGGTCAGGGTGTGTGCTGACGTTGCGAAGGCGCGTGATTCTGCGCCACCGGGGGGTAACGATGGAGCGATGTGAATAGGTGCCTGGGTACACTGCAACGCAAGCATCATGGGAGTGTCGGACGCCCCACCGGCGAACCGCGTCACGAAATTTAGAGTGGCTGGGTACACGATTACGCAGTCAGGCCACACTGTTAGATCGACGTGTTCAGCCATATGCACTTCGGACCAATCATCTATTACGACGGTTTCGCAATGCAACGCGCAAGCGTCAGGGGTCACAAAGCGGAGGGCTGTCCTCGTCAACACCACTTTGACGTCGGCATACGGTCTCACGAGACGCAGCGCGTGCAGATTCAAAACTGTCGTTGCCGCTGAGCCTGCGCCGGTTACATACAATAATATTTTCATGAAAGTCCATATCGGACCGGGCAATCGAGTAACCGCCCGGTCCGATATTGATTCGACTAGCAGACCCGCTTGATGGTGTTTCCGATGTTCGGAGTGCCACCCGCGATCCCAGCTGCGCACTGGGTCGAAGAGCGCGCCGAAATCATCGTGGCGCGCATCAGCAAGATCGCCAATGCGGGTGTGGACGCGGGAGCCGATGCGCCTGCGATGCCGTTGGAGGCTAGTTCTTCGTCGGAGGTGTAGGTCTTGTACGCTGTAGCGAGCGACATTCTTTGTGCCTTTCACGAAATCGGACGGACTGTTTTCAATCCGGGTTCTACCGTAATGCTGGATTATTCTGTTCGGTGCGGAAAATTGAATGGTGTCCGCATCTGAGACATTTACCGTCTCATTCTGGGACGGGTGCAGTGCAACCTGGGGCCCGTTCATACATTTTCCAAGCCGTATTTTTCAATTTTTCGGTAAAGCGATGACCGCGCAATTCCGAGGCTTGCGGCTGCTTGAGCTCGGTTTCCAGCACATTCGGTAAGCACAGAGAGAATTGCCGATCGTTCAGCTTCCCTGATCCGCCCGCAGCCTCCACCTTTTTCGTCAACCGATGTGGCCGCACTGCTCGGACGCGACACATCGGTTCGGGAGGTGAGACTTACCAGGATCCCGATCCGCTCGGACCTTGTTTCAACCGGCCTGACCCGCAGGGTAACCCGTTGGCCCGCAGCAGTATCGAGATGCACAGTTCGGGTCCGTGGCAGGTTGCCGGTACTCAGGTAGCGCCTCAACTCCTCGATCTCTCTCGCACTCAGGAGCTGTCTCATCGCAATGTTGGTAATTTCGATCGACAATCCAATCGCAGCACAAGCAACGTGATCACTGTCCGAGTTACCTCGGTAGGCTGCAACCAGCATGTTCGCTTCCTCGTCTCGAGTAGCGGACATTTCTGTCTGAATATTCCTAGCGGTCTGAACAGTGATGTTGTACAACAGATTGGTTGCCCGGTCAGCGCGACACACCAGACCTACCAACCCCTCGACCTCACCCGTTCTCGGATGAAATACAGGCGCTGCGTAGGTAGAAAAGTTGCTTAGTGAACTGTGATAGTTCTGCGGACCGTGCAGATGCGCTGGACGGCCAAGACGTAGGGCGATTCCGATCGCTGATGTTCCGATGTTGTCCTCACGGTGCAGCCGTCCAGGCGACATGCCGATCACATCAAAGTCTTTACTGGACGCTCTGTCGGCATCTGTTTTCAACAAGATCAATCCCTGATGATCCGCGAACAACATACGAAACGATTCTCCACGACCGTATGCCACCACCGAATCAAGTTCCGCAGCTGCGGCAGCTGCCACTTCGGTGTGTCTGTCACCTCTACCGAAATGCCTTGGCAACGCAGGTCCAGTCGGGGCAATCCCCGCAGACAGGGACCGCCGCCATGATTCGAGAACAACGCGAGGAAGTATCTCGTCCAAAGTTGCAGGTTCGACTTCCGAGTGTATGAATCTAGTCTTCGCTCGCACGATCGACTCGTGCTGCAAGGCGGTGTGCACGTATTGCTCCTCACTCACGATATCCACATCGGGCTGCTGGCTTGAAAGGGTCGTATCCTGCAAAGGGCGCGAAGGCCGGGTCATCGACAGTCAGAGCATGGGAACCGCGAGGATCCCTGGGTAACGGCTGGGAGTACGCACTAGGTCAAGGTCGGTCGAAGCATGTTTCGCAGACCGCCGAAAAGTTACATCCGAATTCCCGATGTAACGCCGTTTGATTCGCTTCAAATGGGCCATGGCGATCCCATTCTCAAGGTATGCCCGCAGAAGCCGGCCTGTACGTACGAGAGCTCCAAGACATCGTTGTTCGAGACTCCGCCCCGCAGGAACCGGCACAGAACCCTTGACGGAGAACCCCGTAAACGGACTACTCAGTAGCATTGAGATGCTTGACCAACAAATGACCACGACATGATCATTGGGGTGAGAACGATCGATCGCTACGCTTGTCACGTCAACGGGAAAGCGGTTGACTACGAGGTCGCAAGGTGGTAAGGGGCCACGGCGTCGAGCGCCCCGGAGATCCAGTGACGCCGGTCCTACCGGCCCCAGCTTGGAACCAGCCACCGCGAACCTTGAACTCCCTGGCCGCCTCGGATTCTTTGAGCATGTCAGATGTAGCGCTTTTGTCTGAAGCAACCACCAGCACCCTTTCCAGGCTGTGGTTCGACAGCGCTTGGTTGGACAAGATTTCTGGAACTACCTTGCAGAGCCTGTTAGCAGTCATCCCCGGCCTCATGGACTATGTAAGCCACCGCAGCAGGACTCGCAGGATCGACAATGCACTGCGGCAGTGCGTCGATATTGGACTCGAAGTGTCCGCGACTACCATCGATGCCCTCGTCAGACAGGGCTCTGGGATTCACGTGGCAACGGCGCTCGCCGCAGCAGCAAGCGTGGTTCATGGCGACCACCGTTCTGCATACGCGAAGCTCACACGCTGCTGGGGTGCCCAACCCGACGCTGCCCTCGACGCACTGTTCAATTCAGGACCGGAAGCGTTGTTGTCAGATCCCGCCTCCTTCGTCACACACGCAGCACGCATGGTCGAGACCAACACCGGCAATGAAAACTCTCTGCACAGAACCGTTGGTTCGGGGATTCTCGTCCACAAACTGACTAAGATGGAAGGAGCCCCTCCAATCGCGACCTCCCACGAAACACCCCAACGCAGCTCCGCTTTCTCATACCGAAGTGCCGCCATCGGCGTCATCTTGAACAGCGACGATATAGCTGAGTCCGTTCGCTACCGGTCCAATTTGGAGTCGAGTTCACTACTGCAACGCAACGAAATTTGGTCGATGGCCTCGTACAGTACGGACCTAATCCAAACGTCAGACTTCTCGATTCCCTCGACTCTGTCTCTGAGCGACACGGCAAATATCGTATTGTCCGACGTAAATAGCAGAAGCGAAGCCTACCTCCATTACCTCATCACAGCCGCAATCCCCGCAGTTCTGGCCCATGACCCCAAATTCGGGCACGCGAAAGCCCGACTGATAGAAGCTCTAGAGCTAAGAATAGACCATGGTATTTCAGATAGAAATGCACTCACCGCTTGTATTGCACTGCTGAAACGAATTTCCTGAACCTCCAAACCAAAGGATGCCAATGCTGGGTGACACCGAAATTTCGTCAAGGTATCAACGAAACGCGGCCTACTGGACAAAGATTGTTCGAGACGGTTTGGACACATTTCAAACAGACCTGACAGATCCTGCTCTGCTCGACCTCATCGGGCACTGCACAGGACTCAATGTACTGGACGCCGGTTGCGGCGAAGGATACCTGAGCAGGGAACTTATCAAACGTGGATGCGGCCAGGTGTACGGCGTCGATACGTGCGAAGAGCTCGTAACAGCGGCTCGAAACCACCCTGACTCCGGTGGAGCACGTGCCACCTTCTACCACGCAGACGTCGCACAGATCCCCTTGCCTGACGCCAGTGTCGACCTCGTGGTAGTAAACAGACTACCCAACGGTATTGCGGATCCATCTCGACGATTCACCGAATTTCGCCGCGTGCTAAATGAGCAAGGAAAAATGATTGTAATGTCTATGCACCCCTGCTTCTATGCAGCGCGCACCGATAGAGAAGACATTGAAAGCAACACCTCGATCGACGACTATTTCGGAATCAGAACGGTCGAACAACATTTTCAGGTAGCAGGCCGTAAATCACCCGTGGAATCATTCCAGCAATTTTTTTCCCTTGAGGAATATCTGGGAATGATCACAAGCGCAGGATTTGCGATAACCACACTTCGAGAACCCAGACCGACCGCACAACAACGCGCGTCGGACGACTTCTGGAACCAAAATTTCACGCGCCCATTGTTCATGTTGATCGAGTGCGTGCCTCTCAACGCCGTCTTTCGAGGCCAAACCACGACGGGCGCGCGCCCTTCTCCCACTGTTACATCATAGCGTCGACGTTCCCGGGTTCCTACGCGTGAACCGCCTGCTGAAGTAGGGATCGTCAACTGTGGATCCCACTGCAGGGACGAGGATGCGGGGAGGCATTACGAGCTGCGCTCCGCCGGTATGAAGCGTGTCGTCGCTGACGCCCGAAGGCCGCACTGGGGGATCTCGGTCTTGCCTTGTCAAGATCGAAGGGCTCGAAGTCCTCGAAGCAGCCTAGAAGCCGGCCATCCAGGCGGCCTCGGCGTCCGTCTTCGCCACCTGGCGTACGGAGGTAGTAGGCAGCCTGGATGGCCGCCGGCGCACACCCCCACGAGACCTCGACACTGGCCAGCCTCTTGGTCAGCAGCATCGAAGGCGCAATCACCCCCCGTACCGCAGCGCCAAATCAATTCAGTCACTCGCCGACGTTAGATCCTGGCTCTCCATGGTTTTGCACAGACGATAGCGCCTCCCCAGCAGGAGAGCTGAACTGGTTCAGCGGGCGCGCTGTGCACCCGCCAACAGCGCACACGAGGACGAGCCCCCTCGAATCACCTGGCCGCGGACAGATCGCATGTGCAATTTACGCAGAGCTCACGTGCGACTCCCTGACACACCGACCAGCATCCGATCGTTTCATGGGCGAAGCCGGAGATCTCGGCCTGGTCGAACGCTCCTGGTCCACGCTCGTGTCTTGCATCGGTTTTATGTACCAGCCCTGCTCAGCGTCGCCTGCCGAGCATGGCCGCGCGGGTATGTCAGCAGTGATCGTCGTCTTCGGGGACATCGAGAAGTTCAGAGAGCGCAGCAAGTAGAGACGTTGCTCGGTCTTCGACGTCGTCGAGGACCGACGTGAGCGATCCGAGATGTGCATGGGCGGCGGCACGAGCTGCGATTCCTCGTTCGTAGTACTGCGTATCCAGATGCACTGCTGGCGAATATGATTCGCTTTCATCAAGCGCGATACCGGACTCGATCGAACTGCCGGTTGCTCGCGCCGGCAGAAGGTGGTCGGGTGCAGCATCACGCAGATGCGCTGCGACGATGTCAGCGACAGCGTGGGCGCTGATCGTAGGAGCGATCAAGGGGGTGTGGCCCCATCGATCGATCGATGTCAGCAGCGGCCTACCACCGTGCGAGAGAACGTTCGTGTCGTACCCGATCAGCGCTGTCTCGTTGCCCGGCCGCAGCCGTTCACCCAGCATGGTCGTGCTTGGGTACCGGTTCAGAAAGCCGAGAACTTCGCACCACCGTCGCAGCACGAGAACCGGTGATACCCCAGCTACTGCGACAGCAGGCGGAGTACGTGTGCTGCTTCCGTTAGCTGTGCCGAGGTGCAGGATATCGTCGGTCAGGTCCCAGGTGACGTCACCGACCCGTAGATCCGCGATGTACGAGTACGGCACACCCGTGGATGCGAGCACCAGTATCAGTGCATCGCGGCGCGCGAACATTGCTGCAGGCCAACCAGATACCGGAAGCTGGGCGACGATCGCCCCGAGTCTCGATGCGAGCTCGTTCAACCGCGCAGTGCGTGTGGTGTCGATGGCGGCACGGACGGTCTCACTTCGACCCGGCGAGGAGTGACCGAACCTGTCGTGCAAGGCACCGATGACGGCGACACGTCTGCGGTGTGTGGTGTTCGCGGCGGGGTGCGCGCCGAGAAAGAACGCCAGTGTCTGCGGCGTTGCCGGCAACGCCGACAGATCATGGGCAGTGCACCAGTCCTCGAACAGCGTCCAGGTGTGCAGATCCCTCTGCAGGAGCATCGATGTGGCCGGCATTAGCGGGTCAGAGTCCGAGATCGGTGACGGCATTACCGAGCAGCGGTGCGTTCTCGCGGGCGTACATCTCGACCATGCCAGGTGTGACGTGCCCGGTTTGCCGCATGATCGCGTGGGCGTCTGCTCCGTTGCGGAAGGCTTGGGTGACGAACCCGGCACGCAGCGAATGTCCACCGAGCTGGGCGACAGTGTCGGGGTCGTAGCCGGCGTGAGCGGCGCGGCGGCGGATCGCCGCATGGACTGCCGCCCCGGATAGGGCGGTTTCGGAGAGGTTGCCGTTCTTGCGAACAGACCGAAACAGCGGAGACCGCTTGTCGGCAGTGGGCAGGGTGCCGCGACAGAGATGGGAGTCGAATTGTGCTGCGCGGGTCAGTAACCGAATGACGGCGACTCTGCCGCCGGTGTCGAACGCGGCGACGATCTGCAGCCAGCGCACCCACGCGCAGACCGGGCAGGATTCGTGGCGACCGGTGAACGGGAGTGCCTTCACGGTTCCGGTGCCATCCTGATCGGTCTTGGACTTACGGATTCGTACGTGCGCGCCGTCGAGGCGGTCGCGGCGGACATCGCGACATTCCAACGCGACGAGTTCGCTACGACGAAACGCGCCGGTGTAGCCCATCAGCAGCAGCGCGGTGTCGCGGCGTTCGAGCACCTCCGACGCCCACCCGGCCGCACTGCGTCGTGCGTGGTCGACGATCGTGGTGATGTCGGAGGTCAGCAGCGGCGCACGGGGGTTGCGGGGCCGCTCCCCCGCCGACGCGTAGTCCCGGCGGATACCTGCGAAGGTGGCGCGCACCATTTCGTGCGCGGCGGGGTTGTCGTGGCCGGCCCCGCGGTGGCGGTCGGCGATCGCGGCGACCCATTTGCCGAACGTCGACGGCGCGTACGCCCGCGTCCCGTCGACGGTGACAGTGTCGGCCGCGGCCACGAGATAGGCAGCCACCGTCGCCGGATGCGCAGGCAACGCGTGGTGCCCGGCGACGGCACACCAGGTCTCGAATCGTCGCCACGCCGAGGTGTAGGCCCGCCGGGTGCCGGCGGAGCGGGATGCGGCCATCGAGCGCTCGATTCGAGCGGCAACTTCCGGCGGGAGATCAGGGAACACCGCCGCACCACCCGACACGACAGCCGGAACCGTGTTCGAGCCGTCCGCGAGCTGGTGTTCTGTCATGGGCAGGACTGTAGCGAGCACCTCCGACACGGTTTTCGGACCGAAAACACGCTCACCTGGCGTTTCCTCAGGGACGGTGCGGGAAGGAAAATTCTCGTTAGTCACCGCACACAAACCGTGGGTGACTACACACGTCCGTCGAGGTCGGCTGAAAAGCGTGAAGAACGCGCGGCGATCTCGCGTGCTTCAGGCCCAGTCCAGTCGGATACCGAGCTCCAAGAAGGCGTAGGCCAGCTCGTCGACGTCGTCTTCGGTGCGGCATCCAGTACGAGCGAATCCGAACAGCGAACGGGCGGCGTCGCTGTTGACCCGCGCCTCTGCGACAGCAGCGTCGATCGCGGCCACCACATCGTCCCAGGCACTGTGAGCGCGTGCCTGGAAGTGGGATCTCGTCGGCGCGGTCCCCGGATCGACCGGTTCGTACGGTCGTGGTTGCAGCAGGCAAGCATCGGCTCCGCCGGCGAATATCTGATCGTTCTCGACTGCGATTATCGCCGTCGCGGCGGCAGCCAGGACTGCAGCTTGCCCGTCCCAGCTCAGGTTCTCGAACGGAACCCGCGATGTCTGAAGCGGCCGAGAACGACCGGTCGACTCCCAGATCGCCCGCAATCCTCTCGCCCACCACCCGGCATGAATTAACGGTGTCACAACTTCGTCGACGACGGTGCGAAGCAGCCGGAACCACACCGCTGCATGAACACGGCCGACGCCGAGCTCGACCGATCCGTTCGTCAGCGCGGCGACACTGCGTCTGTCGATTTCGGCAACGGCCGCCGGTACCGGTAAAGGTGGTGCGTGGTCGTCCGAACCGGCTGGTGTCCTCTCCCAGAAGATCAACCTGCCGGGTATGACCGTACAGAACTCGAGTCGGCAGAGATGCTTCGTGCAGCTGGTCAGCATCGGGTACTGATGAGCCATCGTGACGACGATGTCGGCGTCGGTGTCGAGGGCGTCGATACATAGAGGGCATGCCCGCGTGGTCAGCGCGCTCACCCACGGAAGCCATGTGCCGACGGGCGGTCTGCGTCGATATCGATCCGGCACCGCCAAGCCCGGCGGCAGGAGGACCGAGAACTGGTGGACGTAGGTGTCGAAGTCGCACTCGGTGGGGTCGGTGCTGTCGAGTAGCCAGGGCGTGTATCCAGCCAAGGTCATCTCCCGCAGCCGATCCACGGTGCACGCGCCTTTCCCGGCGAGCGCGGTCAACACCGGCTCGGGTATAAAGCGGTCGAGATCGACACCGGTGGTGTCGAGACCGAGCGAATCGAGAAGGTCGGCGCGGGTGATCATCGAATACAGTTCGCTGGTCCGGGCCAGCCACGACGACACGGTTTCACCGGGCAGCGGTTGCGGATGTAAGGGCCACGGCCGATGCTCGCCGTCATCGAACTCTCCCTGCGCTGCAGAAATATTGGTGCGTGTCATGCCAAACTGCGTTCGAAAAGTCGGCGGCGCTCGGTCGGACCGGAGTAAGAAGTCCTCGTCAGCACCTGCGCGGTGATCGCTTCCTCCCCGGACTCGACGGCGGTCACTGCGGCTGCGGTCAACAGCGTCGCCAGTTCCCCGATGGTGCCTTCGCACCGGGTCAGGAGGTAGTCGGTCATCTCCGTCGGGGTCAGGTGCGACCGCGTACGCAGCGGGAAGCTGGCGGTGAAGCTCGCCAACAGGGAACGGGTATCGGGGTCGTTGGTCCAGATCGGCAAGGTGATGGGGTGGAAGCGGTTCTCCAACTGCGCATCGCTGCGGATAGCGAGGTACGCCTCGCGGGTGCCGACTCCGACGAGCGGGATCCGCAGTTCGTTGCCGAGGAACCTGAGCAGGTTGAGGAATTCTCGGCGCACGCTGTCGCGGCCGGCAAGAACGTTGTGCAGCTCGTCGATGATCACCATCCGAACCCCGGTCGCGCGCAACAACCTCACCGCTTGCTGTTCGAGTTCGTGGACTCGGCCGCGCGGGCGCACCGGAGTTCCGAGAGCCGCAAGCATCGCCAGGTAGAACCGCGCCGGTGCTGGATCGGGCGGCATCTGCATGCACAGCACCGGAATCTGCTCGCGATCGGGCAAGCTGACGGCGGGGTGCGTGCGGCGAAATTTCTCGATGATCATCGACTTGCCGTTGTTCGTCGGTCCGATGAGAAGCAGGTTCGGCATTCGTTGTCGATCCGGCCAGTCCAGCAGAGTCTCCAGATGCTCGATCACCGCTCGTGCGCGCGGATACCCGATCCACCGTTCGGTGCGAATGTGCCTGATGCGTTGCGCTGCAGGCAGGACCGCGATCGCCCTGACTGCACTGCGCAGGTGTGTGAGGTCCGCGCTGTCGACCTCGGACTCGTCTCTGCTGCCGACATCGCCGTCGTCGTCTGCCGGGACGTGTGTGGAATCGTTGTTCATCGGTTCACCATTCTTCGATGTCGTCGAAGGCCGGAGCGGCATCGTGGTCGGTGCCGAGACCAGCGTTCGGGGGACACGGCACCGTCGCTGGTGTTGCGACGCTGGTTAGATGGGTTCGACGGTTGCGGTTACGTCGAGCCCGTCTGGTGTCTTTCTGCGCCGATGTTGTGATCTCGCGCATCTTCTCGATCATCGAGAACAGTGCGTGTTCATCGATGTTCGATCGGCCGTCCTCGCGCAGTCGTGTCACTGCTGCCCGGTGTTCCCACAAGGTCACCGCCGGATGCGACATCGTTCGATACGGAACTTCGATGTATCCGCCGCCGCTATCGGGGTCCAGGACCCACACCCTGCTCAGATCTCGTGGGTCCCGCCGGATCACGAACCGACCCAACCTCTCTCGCCGCGCGACCCACGGTTTCAGCGCGTTCGAAAAGTACTGGATGTGATCGATGACGAACCCGGCGCGGGTCAGGCGACGCCGTATGACAGGAAGGAAGTCCACCAGGAACGCGGTCTCGTCGACCACTGTCGCCGGCAGCGCGCCACCAGCCTCGGTACCGCTGTTCCACCGCGCAGCCGGGCTCTGCCGCAGGCCGGTGTGTACATCTGCGTGATACGCAGCGACCGCCAATACCAGCCAGCGTTCCACTTCACGTAACGTCAACGCTGCCTTGCCATCCGAGTCGTAACTACCCCGCTGCGTTGGGTTCGAGAACGTCGTCCCGGGTAACTCGTGGACACGGGTCATGACAGTGCCGATGATGCGTTCGACAATCCCCCCCGTAGTGGGGACGCCCAGGGGGCCTGTAGTCGAGGGCGATGCCATGTTGCTCGCAGCCTCGTTGGAGGGCTTCGCTTTTGAACTCGGACGCGTTGTCGACATACAAGCGGCCCGGTTTACCGGCCATCGGCCACCGCATATCCTCACCGAGCCCCAGTGTGTCGATCCACACGCTTTTGTCCGAACACACACGGCCCAGACACAGCCCGACCGACACTGCCGACGGTGGGTCGAGTGTCACCACGAACCCGGGTATGCAGCGGCTGAATACGTCGATGGCAAGCGTGAGGTACGGGCGCCCGATCGGTGCCCGATCGTGTTCGTCGACGATCATCAGATCGACCACTGTGTGATCAATCTGGACCTGCTCGAGGACAGCTGTGACCTGCGGTGGTTGATCGCCTGCGGACTGCCGGGACCTGGCGGCGTCCGGGCCGCCGCGTGATCGGGCGACCCGTCCAGGGTGCAGTGCCGCGATCCGTGCGTTCACGGTGTTTCGGGCGGGGACCGGCAGGCCGGCCCGATGGCAGGCCAGCGCGATACGACGATGTAGTGCAGCGACACTGAGTTTCTGGCGATCCAAGAAGTGGCGGTTGATGTGCTCGCCAATGACCTCTTCGACGTCGGCCGAGACGCGGGGGCGGCCGCGCCCACCTGCAGGAGCGGAGATCGGTAGATCGGTGACCGCCCCTCCCCCACTGCGAAGTCTGGACAGCATCTCGTACACCTGCCGCTGCGAAACCCCCAGCTGCTGCGCCGCATCTTCGACCACTGCGGTACCGATCGAGGATCGATCCACGAGCTCCACGAGTACGGCGAACCGCGAACGTGCCTGCGCCCATTGCTCGGCCGACGCGGTCAGGACGCCAGCCTCTACGACGTCGAACTTGTCCGCATCCATAGCAGCCTCCGAACACCCGAGCCCAGGTGGCCGATCGTGAAGTCCACTTCTGCACTCAGAATGTCAGAAGACGACTGCAATCGGAGGTGAAACCCCAGCAACCCATGCAGCCCACTTCTGAAACTGACAGTGTGGGTGGAGACGGCGAGTGGGGCGACGACGTCTCGGCCGGAGTTGTCGGACCTGTTCTCGCATCTGCGGTACGGGGATACTCTGGTGGTGTGGCGGCTCGATCGTCTCGGGCGATCACTCCCCCACCTTTTGCAGACTGTCGAGGATCTCGAATCCGACGGTGTGGGGTTTCGGTCGTTGACTGAGTCGATCGGCACGACCACGTCGGGTGGAAAGTTGATCTATTCGATTTTCGGAGCGTTGGCGGAGTTCGAGCGCAACCTGATCCGTGAACGAACTCAGCTCGGGTTAGCGGCCGCGCGTGCACAGGGCCGCTTGGGTGGTCGGCCGCGAGCGATGTCGGACGCGAAGATCAACCAGGCCAAGCGAATGCGGGCCGGCGGCATGTCATTGGCCGACATCCGAGACGTCGCGGGCGTCTCACGGTCAACGCTGTATCGGTACCTGAAATAGTTCGAGCGCGAACGCTTACACCAACTCACGAACGCAATAACCGCCCGACCATGCGGCCGGGCGGTTATTGTTCTATCGTTTGTCTCCGGGGGGAGGCTTACGCCAACGAGGCCCAGAGCTAGTGATACAAACTATAGATGTCACAGACGACGAGCGCAACCGGCGACGCAGTCAAGACCTCTACGGCGGTCAGGCAGGCTCTGTCGGTCGCGCGAATGACCACTTATGACGCTGCCGCGTCGGGCGATAGTGGCCTTGCTCTGGACCTTTACCGTTGGAACGCGGAAGTCAGCGGTGCATTCATGACCCCGCTGCATATATGCGAAGTAGCTACGCGGAACGCCGTCTCGGAAGTTCTCGAAGGACTCTATGGGCCGCAGTGGCCGTGGTCACGAGGCTTTGAGCAGAGCCTCCCGCGCCCGAGCCGCGGGTATAAACCCCTTCAGGATCTACTGAACGCACGACGCGGACAGCCGACGTTGGGCAAAGTTATCCCGGAGCTGAAGTT
This sequence comes from Rhodococcus sp. 14-2483-1-2, assembly GCF_002259405.1. GTDB lineage: Bacteria > Actinomycetota > Actinomycetes > Mycobacteriales > Mycobacteriaceae > Rhodococcoides. The sequence continues at coordinate 332,773 of NZ_NPFW01000023.1, forward strand.
CGTGTTCTGGCAGAAGATGTTCACCGGTCGTAACGACGCCCGCTTGTGGATACCTGCCCTCAGACACACCTTTCCGAACATCGGCACTACACAATCGGTACGGCAACAGCGGCATGGAATCTACGACGACCTCGAGCAGATCCGGAAGTTGCGTAACCGCATCGCTCACCACGAACCTATCTTCAGCCGGGACCTTGCGCAGGACCTCGCGGTCATCTCAAAGCTGTTGGGTCTTCGGTCATCCGAGAGCGAGCTATGGCTCGGTCAGATAGAAACGGTAACGGGACTGCTATCGAACCGACCCTGCTGAAATCTCGGTTGAGAGCTGGCTTCGAGGGTCTTCGACACCGAGTCACGCAGGCCCGGTCGCGGTAGGTCCTCGCGATGAATGGCGGCGAGGCGGACGGCCGTGACCGCTGGTGCTCGGTGTTTCGAGTGGTTCGTGTGCAACGTCAGCAGCGCCATCGGGTGATCGTGCGAGCTCACCGTCCGGTGGAAGGGTTGGAGCCTTTCGATGCGCTTGATCAAACTCGCTACCCCGTTGCAGAGAGGGAGGCCCGTTCTTTGCGCGGCTTTTCAGCCATGTGCTGAATGCATCGTAGGTCTGCGCCGCCGGCATCTCGACGACCTTGGCTGCCTTCTCGTCGAGTGTGCCATCGCGGTACTCGACCTCGGCGAACAAGGTGTGCTCGATCGCGTTTCGTAGAACGACCAGGGCGTCGGCGACCAGGAGGACGATCTTGCGCGGCATCGGCGACATGCTCACTACGACAGTCTGACTGTGCGTGATCATCGGCACCTCTCGCAGCTGGATGGTTCCTTCCGGCTGCGTCTGATAGTCGAAGAGAAGGCTGGCGACTTCTCCGATGAGCTCGTCGGCGTGTGCGAGCGTCGCAGCCACGGCCAGATGGTGGTCGGGCAGCCATGCGTAGCTCGAACTCAGCCTGGGTCCTTCTGAATCGGCGTTGTATGTGGAGTCAATGCTCCGCCGGCCCTCACGGAAACCGCGGCGAATCGGTGTAACAGTTAGTTCCTGCAGCGGTCCTGCCCGTTGGACGCGGCGCTCCGGAGACTTGCTCGCGACTTGCAGTGGCTGCGATCCCAGCCCGCACTAGATGGAGGTGAATAACGTTCGGCAGGAGGGGGTGCTGTCATCATTTGGGTGAGGATGAGCGGTCCACCCAAGCGCTTGCCAGAACCCATCTGATGTTTTGCCAAGAGACATCGCAACGACGGGCTCACCGAAACGCTGGGCAATCCCCTGCAACAGCCTTTCGCCCGTATCCACTGCCCGAATTGCGAAGGTCGACGCGAACTTCGATGAGGTCAATTTCGGTAGCACCACCAGGAGGGCAGACCCACGATGTGTAGCCCCGGTACTCACCGGATCCCGGAAGCACCTTGGCGCGCGCCACCTCGATGTCTCCATCCAAGAAGCGGCAGTATGCAACTGGACTCTTCACGCCGCCAGCTACCCGAAGGCGACCCGCTCCTCATGCTTACACGGGAGGAAGACGTGGAAATACACGCCCTGCATCAACGAGGCTGGAAGATCGCCGACATCGCGCGCCGTACCGGCCGCGACCGCAAGACCATCAGGTCCTACCTCAACGGGACCACCACCCCTGGAGTGCGTAACGCAGCATCCCCGACCCCTTCGAGGTGTTCCTGGCCTACGTCATCGCACGCTTGATCGACGACCCGCACCTGCGGGTCCGCACGTTGTGCGACGAGCTCGAAGACGTCGGCTATGCGATGTCGTATCAAACGTTGCACCGCAAGATCCGTGAACTGAAACTCCGTCCGATCTGCCAGGCCTGCCTCACCGTCACCGCCACCGTCACCGTCACCGCCACCGAGCGCAGTCATCGATCACCCGCCAGGTGAAGAGACACAATGGGATTGGGTCGACCTACCGAACCCGCTCGCGTCTTGGGAGTGGGGCTCGATGGCGCATCTGTTCGTCGGAACCTTGGCGTGCTCGGGCAAATGGCGCGGGTCCTCGCGCCGAACATGACCCAACCCCACGTCGTCGACGGACTCGACCGCATCTGCCGAGGCCTCGGCGGGGTCAGTCGGGTGTGGCGGTTCGATCGGATGGCGACGGTCGCCTAAGCTCGATGAGACGGGCCTCCGGGTCCGTGTCTGAGCCGTAGACGATTTGGCGAAGCATCTCGAAGACGGTGTTCATGCGCGATTCGGTGCCCACGAATTCGCGCTCGCGCAGGCCCTTGACCCAGCCGAGGGCGCGCTCGATGGCCAGGGTTGCGTCGTAGTGCGGCTCGTCACTTCCGACGACATAGTACTTGCGCAGCCATCGCCTGTCCGAGGAGTACCAATCGGCAAGATAGTCCTTTGCCGTCCTTGGGTAGGTTCCGTCCCCTAGGCGCTGATTTAGTGCGTACAGCTCGTCGTCGAGCCGGTTCACCAGATCGGTCTCGGCAATCTCCCGGACGTTTTCGTCGACGAAGATTGCGCCTAGGAACGACATGACCAGTGGCGCGTTTGCAGCGCTCAGCAGCCGCCAGGCGGGATTGAGCCGCTGGAGCGACGCGATCTCATCGTGCTGCATGACGCCTATAGTGCCGCGGCCCTCCGACATCCGCAGCCGTTATACAAGGCTGCGTCTACTTATTCGTGGTGGACCCCGCCATGACTGCGGCACGCAAGCCGGTGATCTCACCCTGCAGAGCGATACAGCTCGTGCCTGATCGTCAGCCAGCTGCCGGGATTTCGCGTGCTTGCGCTGGGAAGTCTGAGCCTCCTCGATCCAAATATCGCGGATAGCGCGCAAGTCGGCAAGCGCTGCCTGCGCTGCCAGGAGCTTCTCCTGAGCTTGCTCGGCAAAGACCCGCGCCGCGGCGGCCGTTCTCTCTGTCACCACGGCCGATTCCATCGCTGACTTCATCGCGTCATTCGCGGCCATCAGCTCGTCAGGCGCAGTGTGAGCTCGGTGTTATCCGGCGCGGCACCGCAATCACGAACGCTGGCAACATAACCCAACCGCGAAGGGTACCGCCCGCATCTGGTTCTACGTCCAGGACCGAACGGTGTTCTTGGATCAGGTGCACACAAGCCACCCGAACGAGACAAAGTAGTAGCTCGTACCAGCAACGGACACCCGACATCTGGAACAACACCATCGGTTCTACACCGCCAGGTAACTGCAGGTCCGAGTTCAAGCCCTAACCGTTCGAACCCTGGGTCCAGTGAATGGGAGTCAAGTGACGGGTGTCGAAGAATTTCAGCGATGCGTCCCTACAGCGAAGGCGCGCCGCGGTGGGTTACAGCCCTCTCCAGCGCTGTAGCCCGGTTCGCGTTGTACGTCCACGTCTCAGCTCAATCTGGTCGGGCCGGCCGGATTTCATCCGACAGATCGTTCATATGCCACTGAATCGGCCAGGTATAGAAACTCGACCGAGCAAGTTGCGACTAAGTTGTCCCGCGCGCTAAACCCCTAGCCCAGTCATCAAGCTTGCCAAGGTGGTCCGCATCTTCTGCCCGTTGGCGATCTCGGCCAACACATTCGGATCGCAGCGTCGATTCACACCGTCTCCTAAGTGAGGATAGAGACACCTAGTGGTGTTCAGTGCCAGGTGACGTCGATGCTGTCGATGGCGTCGAAGTGGAATCCGAATTGGTCACTGTAGTCGTCGAATCCCTTGTTTTCTGGGTAGTCGAGGGTGGCGTGCCGTTCGAGGATGGCTACGACTCGGGCTTGGTCGTCGGTGGCGAGGGCTTCTGCCATCGCACGTGATTCTTCTTCGGAGAACGGGGTCTCGGAGTTGCCGAAATCGAGTGTGCGGGTGCGGTAGTCGTAGCCTTGTTCGTCTCCGTTGCGTACGTGCACGCGGCCGGTGACCGAGATGGTTGCGATTTTGGTGGTGCCGTCGGGTTTGAGGATCCCGGCCGTGTGCATGACGTTTTTCGCTTTGGCCGAAACCAGTTTGGATTTGGCGTCGTTGCGCAGTTCGTTGGTCTGGCCGGACTGATATTTGCGGACCGCCGAGGGGCTGCGGCCTATCTGTGCCGCAACGGAATTGATGCCACCGAGACGGTTGATTGCACCGCGGCGTTGGGCTCGTTCGGCGACGTCTGCGTGCGGGATGCGTCCTTGTTGCGCCCAGCGGCGCAAGGTTCGGTTCGAGGGCGGAGTTCGGCCGGCATCGATGGCAGCTTGCCGCAAGCCTTCGCTGCCGATCTGGGTCCGCAGCTCTCGCACGGACACTTTCGAGGTCAGCCCTTTGAGCCCTCTGCTGGTTTCCTGCGAGTGAGCGACTCCGGCCGCGGCCGCGGCCGCGATCTTGACCTTCATGCCGTCGATGCCGGTCGTGCTCTTCTGCGGGGTCGATGTCGACCGTGGCTTGGGAAGATGCAGCGCCATCTACTGCCCCTGCTCGTCGAGCTCGTCGAGCTCGTCGATGGAGGCTTCGTCGACGTCGGCAGTCGGGTGGTTGGCGTAGGCCGCGGCGATCGCAAGTCTGACCTCGTGGGTGGTCTCGGCCGACGCAAAGGCAAGGATCATCTCGTCGGTGAGTGGCACGTGCTTTTCCAGGGTCATTTTTCCTAGCTGAGGGCCGTCGTCGGCGACGTTCTGTCCCTCCCCCACTAGATACACCCAGGAGTCGGTCATGGTGCGGATAGGCCAACGTCCGGTCTCGCTGGCGATGCGCATCGCGATCCGCCTTCCACGCCATCGACTGTGGGCCATGATTGCGGCCCGCCACAGTGGTTGGTGGTGATGCTGCATCCGGGTGGCGGTCCACATGTCCGGGTTGACCATCCGTCCGACGTAGCCCTTGTAGCAGGCACCGAGGAAACGTTTCATGGGAGCGTCACCGGTCTCGACCGCGGTGTTGCGGGCTGCTCGTAGGACCTTCGCCCACTTGTCGAGGGCGCGGCCCTGCTCGGGGTAGACCCACGCCTGATCGATGTCGAGGTCGTCGATGTCCAGGCCCATGCCGCCGTCGACGACCGGGGAGCACAGGCCATCGAGGCTGACGGTGGTGATCCACGTATGCACCGGCCGATCGCGGCGTATCTCGGGGTGCGGCAGCGGCAGTTTGGCGGGCAGGGAGTATTGGTCGGCCGCGGGCAATGTCACCCGCCAGAGTCCGAACGCCATCGGCGCGTTCCTCGCCGCGGCTACCGCGTCGTCGCCGGTCAGGTGGCGCGGGGTGCCGTAGCCGAGAGAGAGCATTCCTGCCGATGCCAGGTAGGCGGCGCGCTGGTCGATCGTCACCAGCGACTCGACGTCGTCGAGGTCGTCGGAATCGAGCAGTCGTGACCAGCCGGCTGCGGGCTCGAGGTCACCGCGGGGCAGGTCGGTGATCGGCGGGAGTGTGCCGGCGGTGGTGACGGCAATTCCTTTGCCGGTGCGCAGACGCTCGCGGCGGATCTTGTCGACGATGGCGGCAGCGGTTCGGGCCGGAGTCGGGCCGGGCAGAGTGTCGAGGTGGCGGACGGACCATGCCAGGCGCCGACCGAGTTCCCTCGCGGCAGCGTGATCGTCGTCGGGCAGGTAGGTGCCGGCGGTCGGGCTGCCGAGGATTCCCATGTCTCCGACCCGGTTTCCCCAGCCGAAGTCTTTGTTCCAGTAGGTCCAGACGTAGGGCTCGAGGAGGACGTCGACCATCTGTGTCGCATTCCCGACCCGGCGCGTCAGATGGGTGACGAAGCCGGGGTCCCCGCGCAGTTCCCAGCCTGCGGCGATCAGCGGTGGGAGGGTCGCGGCGATCGCTTTCGTGAGGTCTTCTGCGGCACGCACGCGCAGCTGCTCGAGGTCGTCGACGTCGTCCTCGTTGCCGGGGTCGATAGTCCATCCGAGCTGTGCACAGGACTCAACGCCGACGAACCAGATTTGCGCGGTCAATCCGTGCGGTGTGAGTGCTGCCCAGGCAATCAGTTTCACCAGATTGTCGACCGATTCCACCGGACCGGTCAGTCGCTCTCCCGAGGGGCTGTAGGTGCCGGCGGCGGTGACGATTATGGCGTGACCGTCCGCATCGGCGCTGACTGCCAACGATTCCCATGACCTCTCCGAGCTAGTTGCTTCGGTGCCAGAACTTGGGGTCTCGTTCGGGTTCTCTTCGTCGGAGGGGTCGAGATCGTTGTGGTCAGGCTTCGGTTCAGGTGCGCTGGACGATTCTCCTGGGGTCGACTTGGGGGCCTGTGACATCTCTGATGCTGAAACTTTTGGGGATGCGTCGTCGTTGACGACGCCGGCGGGGTCGACTGGGTCGACGGCGATTTCGAACAAGGGCATTTGCCCGTCAGCGGGTGCGAAAAGCTTGCCGTCCTCTTCCGCTGCCATCGAGGGTTCCTTCCCTGAACATGTTGCGCGCCTGTACGAGTGGGTATTGTGTGACACATCTAGATGCCGACTGGGGAGTCTCTTGGCTAGAGCGGCGCACATTTCTGGAAGCTGCTCAGCGTGGCGCTGGGGACCGCGGACGGCGGCGCTGCCCCTATGCGAGCACTGACAGTCGTGCACGTTCGTCGAGCATGCGGGCCGACTCGACTTCGACGGTCTGGGATCGACCGCCACACTGCTGAGCTGTCTCCTTCTGTAGCTCGAACCAGTCCGCGAGGTGAGCAGAGACCGCTGAGGCGTCGACTCCAAGCTCTTCGGCAACATCGCCGTAGGACCAATCGGGGTGTTCCAAGTAGACAAGCACGGTCGCCCACACAGGCGGAGTGAGACCTCCACTCTCGAGTGATGGATGTGTACGCGGTGTGGAGCCCAACGCGTCCTCCCTTGATTGCGGCTGTTCGCCGCCGGCTCGCACTTTCAATGCCTGGTACGTGCGAGGCGCACGCAGGATGACCATCAGTACTTCTGTCATCGCGAGGAGAAATACTGGTGCTACAGCGGCGATTCCGGCCGCTACAGCAGAGGGTAGTGCGTCTGGTTCGAGAATTGCATGGTAGCTATTGCCGAGAATCGATGCGCCGGCAGCGGTGATGAGAACTACCTGGATCAATCGTCGCCCACCTACTGTTTGGCGGTCTGTGTGCTGGGAAAGACCGAGCGCAATCACCGTCGTGGCCACAATCGCGCCGTCGATGACCACAGGAAGTAGCCACGCTAGCCGGGGATCGGTTCCGGCCAACACGGCCAAGTCTCGGAGTGCTGCGAACGACAGCCAGAACGACGACAGGGCAATGATGCTCGTCAGTGTGATGCCGGTGATCAGCGCCGTGTTCAGGACGTATGGGTGCGTCGTGCCCGTTGGTGAAGGTATGACGTCGTCTCCATTGTCGCTGCGAACGTTCACGCGAGTTCCGTTCAGGTTGTTGTTGATAGACATTCGAGTGACATCGATGAACGCAGGTCGATCATGGGACTCGAACGTTGGATCGGTCATCGCCCGACCCCGGTAGGTGAGCGCATGTCGGTTCAACGGAGGTTGGTGTGCGGTTGAGTTTGGTTGACCTTCAATCAACTTCGAGGTACAAGCGTAGTGCCTGCTCAACAAGCGCACTTCTACTGCCTGCCCCCCAATCGGTGGCCAGTTGGTCCAGAACCGCCGCATCGGTGTCGATTACACCGGCAAGTGGGACACGCGCCCGTGGTGCACTGTGGCGGCGACGGGTGGGGCGTCCCACTTCTGCTCTTCGGAACAATCCTGTATTTGGCACGGGGGCAGATCTGGACCAGTAGGCCTTCAGATCATCGGCGTGGTGCTCGACGGCGTCGAGCACCACCTGACCGTAGGAACGTGCGGTAGCTGGATTAGCACCTCGTTCGGAGAGCGTTAGCGAACGGAGTGCGCTGTAAATCTCCTCTGGTAGCGCAACTTCGGGTGGAGCGACACGGTTCGTATTGGTTGAGGCGTCCCGTTTGGTTGTCTTACGTCGCGCGTCCGCACGTCTCGACGCGGTTTGCTTGCTTCCGGCTTCGGTTCGCGCAGAATCGGTCTGGGTTGATTCTCCATGTGAGGCAGGTTCGTTTGGGGTGTCGGTCGGTAATTGCGACCGGTCGAGTTCACCGAGCTCGTTCGATGTGGCCTGATCCTGAGCTCCCCCAGCTGCCAACTCGGCCGGAGCGCCTTCGTTACCTTCAGCATCACCATTGGAGTCGGCCTGAGCAGACTTTGCCTGCGCGGGCTTTAGGACATCGACCGAAGAACCTTGGCTGTTGCTGCCAGCCGCTGCGGCATCACGAACAAGATTGAGTGGCGGAAGCAGGTCATCAAGGTCGTCGAGTGCGTTCGGGTCGAACGCAGCGCGACGTTTCCTGGCGCTCATGCAACACCGCCCTCGACGCGATTGCGCTCGGCGTTTGCCACTCGACCGAGGATCTCCCGAGTCAACGCCTGATAGTCGGCCGCGAGACCGGAGGGATCCCTGGACCACAACCGATCTGCCGCCTTACCCTTTTGCCGCAAGCGCTGGAGGCGGTTCTTCTGATCCGTTTCCGCAACTTCCACCAGCTCGAGCGGTGTGAGGTGACGCGTGCGAAGGTCGACGGCCGCAGCACGGTCGGATCTGATGAACGTCTCGAAGGGATCCGCCCCGCTTCCTTCGAGTAGGTCGTGGACCTGGTCGAACACCTCGCGATTTCGAGCTGTTGCTCGAGGATTCGTATCGAAGAGCACAACACCCAGCAATTGAATCTCCGATCCACTCTTCCTGGCGCGCAGGTAGCGCTTTGCGAGCAACTCGACGCCGGACAGGCTGGCATCGTCGTCTTTGGTCGGCACGAGAAGGTACCTGGCCGTGCCCAGCAACGCCTCGAGCAATGGAGCGTCACCGGGACCGGAATCGATGAGAACCAGGTCGTACTGTTCAGCTTCTCGCAAATCGTTCAGAGTCCGAACCAGGTTGCCGCGCAAATCGATTCCAGTCTGCTGAGCAGTAGCAGCTACAGAAGTGACCACTGCGAGCGCGGGTCCACCAGGAATCACGTCCAAGTTGGGGCGCACTTCTTTCATCGGTGTGAGCGGCTCCGCGAACTGCAGCGCCATGCTGAGGCCACGCCCGTTGTCCCCCGCGACACCCAGATCCGAGGAACTGACATTCGCCTGCTGGTCGGCGTCGACCACCAACACGCGCCGTCCTGCAGCAGCGACCATGCCTGCCACGGCAGACACGATAGAACTCTTACCGACACCACCCTTCTGGTTGGCGACCAGCACTGTCCGCGAAGCTCCTATTGCAGTCACGCGGCTGAGAGTACCGCACAGAAGCCTGAAGCGCAGCCTTTGACGCGTTCTGATGATGCGCTCTACACACGGTCTTGGATCCAGTCGGCATTACGGCTATGAACATGGTCCTCGCAATGACCGTAAATCCGTCTTTTTAAACAGCCTTCTACACAGCTTGTCATACAGTCGGGTATACGACGTTGCGTCAAGCTCGGCAACCGGCGTTATTGAAGGCCCTGTACGCGACCATGGTTGTAGCCATAGCTACGTCCATACCATCGCTCTGATGTAGCGCGTTATCACCAGCCTGACATACGAGAAGTCTTACGGCCATACAAATAGTCATTTGACACCCCTTAACTAGGTACAGCACTGCAGCCGATTTAATGCTCAATGCACAGCACTTACTCCGGTCCTGGACACAGCCCTATCCACCTGCCATACCAACCACCCTGCGTATGCCCATGCATATGGGCTTGCGTATGGGCTTACGACTGGCCGGGACCCTGACTCAGTATAAGTGCACGTCAGAGGCGGCGTCGAGGTCATATAGCCAACTGGGCTAGGTCGAACTGCCGAACACTACAAACCATGTCGAGAACTCTACCCAAGTAAGTTCGAGGCGCATACGCGAACGATCATCCGAACCGGGACTGTCAGCAATCGACTCCTCGCCCCGCCACGCTTGGATCGCGAGGCCACCACGGAAACGGAGGTAAGACTACTTGTCGGCAAGCCACAGACAGTGAGAGGGGCTGATACACGGACTGGCCAGCCGTCAGACTAGGGGAGGGGTTTCGCTACCCTCTTGCACGGTGCGGTCAAAGATTTCGAGTGCGGACCGCGACGCTCGACCGGGCAGGCCACCTCCCCTGACACGCGCTCCAAGCGCAATCTCCGCGCCTCGATCAGCCCCGATCGACGGCCATTCAAAACAACACCTCACCGAGCACTGACCCTGGAGTTAGTTGGTCAACTTCCGCTCTTTGATGACGAGACCGACTTTTTCACGAACCGACCCGCCTATGACACCGCGTCCCTCCACGCCTTTCGCATAACCGTACATATAGCCGTACACCTACCCGTACATACAGCCATACCTACACCCATGCACTCACCCATACGTAGACCCATACGTAGACCATCTCAGTTGAGTGCTGTGGTCACCCGCGCGGATGACCAGACAGTCGAATAGCCCTAGGACTCCGAACACGCACCTGTTTCGTCACTGTGACAGCGCGGCCGTTCATCACTGACGCCCACCGAAACTCCGCACCGTGTTGACGCCATCAGTGTCATCAACTGATCGCCCGCACCAACGATCCGGAAAGATGCTAGGCGATGACCGGGGCTCTTTTTGTAGCATCACGAAAAAATCAGATGCTTTGGTTCAGGAGAGTGAGAAACGCATTCGTTGACGAAGTGGGCACCATAGAGCGTGAGCGGTGATGCGCGTCGATAATGAACACCATGCCGAGCCGTCTGACTGAGCCTGACCATCAACTCGTGTGGTCGCGTGCCATATTCGTTGAGGAAGCATCCAAACTGCTTAGCCGCAAGGAGCGCAGAGACTGGACCGACCGTTGCCAACTGCTCCTTGAGGACGCATTTGTCGGTGGATACAGTGACGGCCCTGCGGTCGCCTTCAGAACGGTCGGAGAAGAAGCGAACACTCTGTCAGGCGGGTTTGGTGATCCATGGTCTTCGTCTCGTCCACAAGCAACCTCCGCCAAAGCACCTCGGCGGATTTTCACCCCAGAGCAGGAGTACCTCAAAGATCTCATGACCCGGGCCGACCAGCTCCTGGAGGACAGCCAACCTCGTCGACCATACTGGCGTGAACGCAAGGCAGGCCCAGCAGATAGATCTGCGATCAGGCTCAGCAGCTCCGCGGTAGTTCGCGAGTTCATTGACCTCATCGACGAACTGAGCCAGAAAGGCTACTTCGAGAAGAACTTCGGCAGCGACTGCCCGGACGAAGAATCGTACGTCGACCCCAACAACGTGCTGTGGAAAAAACTGGGCGTGGATACCCTTTGGCCACTCGATCGATCTGCGCTAAATGAAGATCTTGACATGTTCTTCGACGTGGTCGAGGTCCTTCATGACCTCATCGCGCGTCCGCTGACTCGCTCCATGCACGGGTATGCCGGGTGTAGTTGGCATTACGGGAACTTCGATGTCAGCTCCGGACGCGGCGTTTACATCTGGCGCGTCAACAGAATCTTCGACAACAGCACCCTCGGATTGCGGCTTGCGGAAAATGGGGACGATTCTGGTCGACTGGTCACCACAACCGATGACGGGCGCGCTGCGCTAACATCGGCAGTTTCGGTACGTAAAGACGATGGACCAGCGGACCAGGTCCGACACGCTTTAGAGTTGTTCCGAAGTAGAGGCTCAGATCGAAACTCAAAGCGGTCAGCGATAGCCGTGCTCGCATTGGTCTTGGAAGAGCGGCGGCGCGGCGTCATCGCAGAATCCATGGGATCCGATGATCGAGGGGCATTATTCAACATTGCCAACAACTTTCATATCAGACACCAGGATGCGAAACAGCGTCGGGACTACGACGACTTCTACCTCGATTGGATCTTCTGGGTCTACCTCGCCTCAATCGAACTTACGAATCGCGTCCTGGATGAACAGAGCGCCGCTGCAGGGCATCAGCCTCAAGGGTAAGAATTCAATGCACCCGCGAGCCAACACACTCGGTCGCGGGCCGTCTGGGATCTGGTCGGCCTTCGCTAACGTCCGTTAAGATACCTGGGCGGTGCGGTAACTGTGATTCAAGAAGGGCCGGCGTACGTCATGAGGTGCTCGTCGGCTACGAAGCCCTTGCACGCTGTCCACAGCATCCTAAGGTCGACCCCAGCGTGGTGTTCTCAATATCGCCACTGAACGAGGCGCAATCGAAGAGGTCGACTGGGCCTACCGCCGAAGCCCTTAGGCGCGCCTCATCGGTAAAGATATCTCTCGTGCTGTCCGTCGTCAGTTCGCCGGCCACGCCTCGCTCGATTTCGGCTTCTCCAGCTCGACGTGGCTACGGCCACCGAGGCAAAGATCTGGTTGCCATCGCACGCAGCGGAACAAACACTCCGCGAACGGTGGTTCTCGCCGAGGACCTCGGATCAAACCCGCAATCGATGGCACCGCACTGTGACTCATGCATACCCAAGGACTCATCTGGTCTCCCGCCGCGGCCTGGTTGCGTTCGCCATCCCCGGAATGGCGGCCTTCATCCGCCGCCAACTCGACGCACCGGTCATTTGACCTACACAGCAGGAATAGAACTGGGTCAAGTCGAGCACACCGCAAATAGGCGGTGACAAAGTGGCTGATCACACCATCACGGTGAATCACGGCCGACAATGACAGCCCCGAGCTGATCATGCAACAACTCGAGTGCCTCTGCTGTCGGATCCCTGTCCCTTGGACCTTCTGCCACTACGGACGCCAGATATCTGTCGAGGTCGGAGTCGAAGTCACCCACGTGCTGCTGTAGCGGAAACTCTCGTTCAGGAGCGATGTCAGGCGGAGGGGGGCCAAACCTTCTGTCCAGCCAGACTTGCCAAAGCAGTCGCTCAGCACGGTGTCGGATAACCCGGTCGGTGGCGACCGTCACGAGGCCGTGGGCGAACGCTACGTCGTCCAACGAACGCTTGCCGAGGGCGAGGGTTGTGCCATCGCGCTGAATCAACCCAGAGACAATGAGGTCCATCAGAATCGCGTAACCGGTGGACTGCTTGAGATGTGCGCGCGTCAGTACATCTTCGACGTTGTTGGCCAGTCCGGCACTGATCAATTCGTATGCGGCGCGGCCACGCAACCCCAGGACGCTCCACGCTGGATGTACTGGTTCGACCCGTGCTCGTACCAGATGAGCAGAGTCCGGCTCTGAGGTTACTGGCGTGGTCAGCGCGTAGCGATCGGCATCTCGGCCAGTCCCGTGGGCGACGAGCAGTACAGGTGAACCTGGCGCATCTCGGAGCACTCTCAGTGCGGCCCACACTGAATCTTCAGACAGCAACCCTGCTGCATGAGACAAGCTCCGGCCTCCGATAGCAACTACGGGCACGCCCTCGACCAATTCTCCGGCCAGAGCGGATCCGTAGGCAAGTGCTTGCACGACAGCTTGTAGGGCCGGGCGGTTCCTTCCTGAGAATTCTCGGTCGATCCACAGTAGTGCTCGTGCAAGCCAGTTGGTTCGAACTAGATCTTTCAGGAAGGAACCGTCACCCCCTGTGTGCTTGTTCTTGTGTTGTATTACATGGAATTGGTGTGCGTTGGCAGCTGCCCAGGTCAGAGCTTTGTTTACGTCGCGTTCGATAGCGGCTGGGGTTTGTTTACCGTAACGGTCGTATGCGGCGCTCACACCTGGCCATTGGTCTGTGCTGATGGCTTCGCTGATGTCTGCGGTGCTGGCACCGCGAAGGACTGCATGGGTGATGACGGATTGACGTGCTTCGGATTTGGTGCGCCATCTTGGGTCTAGTTTTCCGGCTGTCGCGAAGTGTTCGACGGCAGCCGGCATTGGGGTGGCACGGTGGAAACGGGGATGTAGGCGACGTTCCTTGCCTGCACCGATGAGTCGTTCGTCTTGAATCAGCGAGGCTGTTACTGCTGCTACCGGGGTGAGGTGTCGACGTTCTGTACCGCCTCCCAGCATGGCGACCAGACGGGCTACAACGCCCGGCTCGGACCGGTCATTGAAAGCGGCAATGGCATCGTCGAGTGGGCCATCGAGTCGTCGGTGGCCGCCTTCGCGACATTGGGAGCCGGGTGGAGTGATGCAGCCGGTGGCAGCATTGAGCATCGGAGTGCAGTCGAACGTAACGAGCCGGTCGGCCAGAAGGCTCATCAATTCGCGAAGATTGTCTACGCGCAGTGGTGCATTGGCTGCCAACGGAACCAATACGTGGCGGCCGCCGCTGGTGGAACGATCTGTAACCGTTCGTGCGCCGCACTCGTGAAGCCATGAGAGGACGAGTTCGACATCAGCGTCCACCTGAGCAGGAGAGCTGTGTTTGGCGTCGAAGTCCAAGGCCAACATAGTGGTGCGGCCGCGGGCGTAGATGGGCACAGCGGCAGGTACTGCCGGCCTGCGGTTGGTCAAAGTGCGCGCGGTATCGAAATTTCCGGCTTCATCGCACACACGCATGGACCGCCGAGCGGCCACGAGCGGAGACAGAGATGTCCAAATGTCGTCGGGCGACGACATCGACGGGTCGACACGTGCACTAAATCTTGTACCTATATCAGGGCGCGATGTACCCTGAGACCTGTCCAGCAAGACAGTCCCTTTCGTGGGGAAGCGCAACACCGGGAATCGAGTTGGTAGCTCGGTTCTTCGATCTCGAGAACCCTCGGCCTGCACGCCGGGGGTTTTTCGTTTCTAAGGTGCTGCGTAGATGCAGTTCTACAAACCCACTGTTGGTCAGTGGGTCATTGTCTACGCGGTTAGTGGCAGCACCCCCTGGTCGTGGACCCGGTTGAGTTCGAGCGCAAGGTCCTCTCGATCACTGGCAATTGCCAGTAGGTCGGAGACGTATTGGCTGAGAGAAGTAGCACCGGCAGAACTGCGCTGAGCCTCCAGCGACTTGATCAGCTCCGAGGGGAGTCTGACGGTCAACGGCTTCCGGTCACCCTTACTGGGCATCGGCATGACGCGCCTCCTTCTGACTGGCTAAGTTCGGTCCCGAGCTGCCTGTCATCCTGATGCAGAATCAGGATGAGCTGTGGATGACACGCCGAGCGGGACCAGCAAATTACACATTTGTCATTCGACTGTCTGACTGCAGGTGACCGCCACCTGCAAGGGGATTGCATGATGCTCGCTCGCTGTATGCGTGAAGTACCCCGCATCGTCGGCACCGGGCGTTCGCGGCGCGTCTCTGGAGCTCTGCCTGCCTCGTTGCTTGTTCGGCCATCCGAGCACGATCGGCGTCCACTTTCAGTTCGGTCGGTGTGGATTTCGACCAGTTCATACGCACGAGTCTCGACCGCAGGAACGCAGCCGGGTCAGTGATCGTCGACGGCCAGACCCATCCGCGCTGCTGCGTGTCTTCGGTCAGTGCGCGAGCGATATCGCGGCCGGACCAGCGTGTGGTGTCAACAGCGCAACTGTCGAGAACATCGCAGATGATCCCGACATGGCGAGCTTTGTTCAGCGCCGGGGCGTGGGCAAGGAGCTGCCCAGCCGCGCGCTGTAGGTGAAGCGGTCGGGGGTCCGTTCCCGGTTTGTTCGTTGTGCCCGTGCGCATTTGTGCGCGCATTGGTGAGTACTTCGAAAAGAAAGATCTAGGAGAAGATCCCCCGGAGGGGGATAGGGGGTCACGACTCAGTTTCTGTGGATGAATTGCATCGGCCGCGATCCGTGCTCGGTATGCGGCAGTCCGGCGTGCCGCGCGGGTGATTTTCTTGGCGGCGGTGGCGCACGCAGGTGCGGCCGCAGCGCGCACCATATCGGCAGGGGAGCTGAGAGCCCACACCGACGCAGCCCGGATCTGTCGCCGTCCATGGTGAGCTTCAGCGGCCATCGCCTCCAGCGTGGTGAGGTACCGGCCGCGTACCAATTCCACGGCCACGCCAAGAGTCGTGAGAACTCTGCGTGCACGTTTGACTACCGTGTCGCTCACCCCGGCCCGCTGAGCGATCGTCGTCCGCGCAGCTGTGACACCGCGCCCGGTGCGGGTTTCGGCAAGCCCGGCGTGGACGACCGCGACTGCGAACGTCGCCTCTGTGCTGACGCTATTGGACTTGCAGAGCTCGGCCCCGGTGTCCGAGTGCAGGAGCGCACGAACTTGCCGCTGCCATTGCGCGCGCCCGGACCAGGCAGGTACCCGTCCGCAGTGGCCAGGCTCGACGGGAATTGCCCACGAGTTCCCGCGTTGAGCGCTCTCGGCGTTGAGGGTCTCGACTCGTTCGACATTGGCAATCGCGGTTCGGACAGCTTTGTCCCACGCATTGTCGTCAGCTGTCGTCGGGAACGACAGAAAGTCGGCGGCGGCGCTCGAATGCGACGCGCCGAAAATAGAAGCAGCTTGATCTGTTGCTGATTCAGGGTATGCGCTACCCTGAGACATACCACGCATTGGTAAGTCCCTTTCGGGGGATAGCACGAACCGGTAGTCGAAGCGTCAACTTCGTCTACCAGCCCAAGACAACTGAAAATGTCGAAAACCCCGGCCAGGGTTTTCTTTGATTCCGACACCCCCTCCAGTCACGGTGGGGGTTTTGTCGTTCTTGGGGGTGGTTCGCGCTGTGCAGTTATGTAATTGCTGGGGCCGCTCTCGTTCAGGTCACATCGGGCACTGCGCGGGCCGTCCTCTCTGGTGGGTAGACATATGCACTCGACATCCAAGCTCGAGAACCTCCACTGCCGGGGGAGGCGCACCGTGAGCAGCGGGGACTGCCTCCGAGGGCCGATCAGTGCAGCTGGTGGTGGGTGCGCCGCCGCCGAACACAGCGATGAACCCACCGACAAGGCCCGCGGCACCCAACAGCGCTGCCGCCCACATCCCGCTCATCCGACCTGGCCTGCTGCCGTCGACGGACCCTGCGGAGTCGATCCGCACACGGTGCGTGCGGCCTCGACGTCGCCGGTGGTGACCGCGAGCTCGTAGGCATCGGCGACAGTCAGATAGCGGGTGGCGTAGTCGCAGCCGAACGCGGCGTTCGGAGGTAGCCAGGTATCGAGCCCAGAATCGGACTTGGAGTTGTTCGCGGGCCCGTCGACGGCGAGCAGGTTCAATGCCGTGTCGTTGGCGAATGCGGTTCTGCGATCGATCGGCCAACTCGCAGCACCGGCGTTCCACGCTCTCGACAACGGAAAGACGTGATCGATCTGCACCGCGGCCGAGGTATCCCGGCCCGACGTGAAGTCGATGACCGCTCCGGTGTACGGGTCCGCCAGCGTTCCGGAGACGACTTTGCAGTCCCGAGTACCGGGTTTGAACGTCACGTTCGTCAGCTGTGCGCCCAGGACATCGTTGCGGGTGTCGCAGCCGTTGTGCGAGGACGGGGCTGCGCTGTCGTCGGTCCAGGCCGGACCGAACACGCATGCCTCGTGCCTACCGGTCTTCTTCTCCGTTCCGCAGCCGCGGTCGTACCCGTCGACATCGGGCAACGCATCGACCACGCGCAACCCGGC
Organism: Rhodococcus sp. 14-2483-1-2; assembly: GCF_002259405.1. Classification (GTDB taxonomy): domain Bacteria; phylum Actinomycetota; class Actinomycetes; order Mycobacteriales; family Mycobacteriaceae; genus Rhodococcoides. Next base: position 350,074 of record NZ_NPFW01000023.1, read on the forward strand.
GATCAGGTCTTCGAGCGAAGTGCCTCCCGGAGACCTGTCCGAGACCACATCCGCCCAAGGGGCCTCTCGTGGCGCTGGTGTGGACGAGGCAGCGACTGGGCCGATCGCTGTCGTCGATGCTTGCGAGGTTGTCCATGGCGACCACTGCTGCACTACGACCGCAGCAGTTGCTACAGCGACGAGGCCGAGCGCGCTGCGTCGACCGAGGCTGGGTGCACTCATGATGCGGCTCTCTCGTGGATCGCGTGCGCGCCGGCCGGGACGGGGACGGTGCCGCGAACGTCGACGCGGGAAAAGTGCGCGGGGTAATCGGTGAGGGTGTGGGCGAGGAGCGCTATGAGCAGTGCTCGGCCCACAGCAGGGGAGTGGGCGTGCAGAAGCGCGTCGAACGCGGCGACTGAGACTTCCAGGCCCACGGCAGGTCGTCCATGGAGCCACTCGAGGGCATCGGTGGCGATCTCGATGATGGTGTCGAGTGCCTCGAACACACCTCGGTCGCAGGCAGGGGCGTTGGTCGCCCTGTCGGCAGGGGTGGGGTCGTGATCGCCGATCGCGGACATGACCGCTGCATCGACGGCCTGCCATTGCTGCTGCAGCTGAGCGTATTCGTCGTCGGAGTCCGTGTGAGTCGACCCGGTGGGTAGGGCCGACATCGTTCGGCACAGTTTCGCGACCGCGAGGCACAGCTCGCGGTGACCGGTTGCGATGGTGGCCATGCCCCACAGGGGTGAGTCGAGGATCTGCGCGTACCACTGCCAGCGCGCTGCCGGGTGGTCCGGCACGAGGCTGTCCACCCATCCGGCGGCGAGTGCACCGACCCATTCACGTGCGGGCAGACGGCCCCACAACAGGTCGCAGGTGCGCTGGTCGACGTGGTCGATGTCGGAGTGCAGCATCGCCGCCGTGGTGGGGTCCGAGAACGCTGTTGTCGGCAGCAGGGGGCCGCAGGCCTCCAGTAGCGCTGTGGCCGTTGGGGTTCCTGCCGGCGGGATCAATTGGTTCGGACTGGCCAGCGGACGAGCCCGCAGCTCTCGGTCGCCGTGGTCGCCGACAATCTCGACGATCGTCCATCGGCGCTGGTGTCGATCGAGCACGACCGGATATGCACCGACTGCTGCGATCAGGGCAGTGATGTCGGCGACGGTGCACAACCATGCGGCGGCGTCGGCCGGCGTCGGTGTTGGAATCAGGGTCGGGGTGCTCTGGTGTTCGTTCACAGCTCACGCTCCTGGGCGTCCGATACGGCTGATGGGGTTGGCTGGGTGCCGGTAGTGCGGTGGGTGTGGGCGGTGCGTTTGTCGGCGGTAATACGTCGGCGATCGACGCGTCCCCGGCCGAGGGCTACGGGTTGGTGCCCGAGGTGAAAGAGATCGGTCTCGTCTCCGGTGCGGTGCGGGCAGGTGAAGATGGTCAACCCTTTGCCGCGGTGGTGTTTGCGAACCGCCTTGGCGTCGGATCGCGTGTGGTAGCCCCGGTGACCGCAATCGGTGCACCAGATCCAGCGGGAAGCAGGCTTGTGCGCGCGGGGGCTTTGGGCGCTCATGCGGACACCCGCTCGATCTGCAAGTTCAGCCAGTCCGACAGCCAGTCGATGGCGTTGCGGCCCGCGTTGTCGACGACCATCGACCCGTAGGACTGGTGGGCACCGGAGGCGAAGAACGTCGCAGCGGTGAGGCCGTCGCTGACCAGGGTGGCCAGATCATCGGCCCCCGGCGAAGCAGCCATCTGCGTCAGCGAGCCGGTCAGACCCGCCAGGTCCAATTTCTCCGCGCTGTCGGTGATCGAGGTGACCGCCGGGTTCGACTGCTGCCCCAACAGCTGTGGGGAGGTCTTGGAAACCTTGCCGGTCAGCATCCCCACCGCGACCGAGGCGAGATCGAGGCCGAGGGGGACCAGTCCGGTCATCGCCGCGGCTGCACCGGCAAGGTCCGGAACGCCGCCGGGCGGGGGGAGCAGCTTCTCCACTGCCTTCCACGCAACCTCTTGGATTCCCCCGACGATGTTGGCCAGCTTGATCACATCGACCTTCGACAGAATGTTGACCACCATCGCCGCGATCTGGGTGTACCCGGACGGATCCGGAATGACGGACAGGACCTGAGAAACCCAGGACAGATCGACACCGGACGCCATCTTCACCAACGGCGCGAACTGGTTGTTCAGGTCGCCGGCGATCTGGTGCGCGCCGCGGGCATCGAGCGCTGCGACCCGTGCCGGGAGCTTGGAGAGTCCGTCGAGGATCGCGGGAACGTTCAACGAGGTCACCCCCGTCGCGACGTTGAGGGCCTGATCGAGCACCACAGACGGTTTGAGAGTCGAAAGCACCGGAAGCGCCGACGAGAGTGCATCGGTGTTGGTTCCGTTCAACGGCGCGATCTGACCGGTCAACTTCACAGCTGCGTCCAGAAGCCCGTCCGCCTGTGTGGCGGCGGAGCCACCTGCAGTACTCGTCGACGCCAGTTTCGACGCAGACGAGGCGATGGACGTCGCAGTCGCGGCAGCACCGGACAGATCACTGCGGGCGGCACCGTCGAGAACCGTCGCGGCATTGCGCTGAGCGCTGCCGGCCGGAGCGGCGGCAAGACTGCTGGTCGCCGCAGAGTTCGCAGCCCCACTCGAGATCAGCTCAGCCAACGGAGAGACGGTGTTGGCCACCGAGGTCGCAGCCTGAGCGACCGAGGCGGGATCGACCGTGCCCGTGGACAACTGATCGCGCAGGGAATTGACCTGGGTGCCCAGGGCAGGCAAATCGGCCTTGGAGAAATCCGAGGTCAGCGCCGCAGCCAACCGTCCGGCATCCGGGCCGGCCGAGCTGGGCACAGACGTCCCGGCCGTGCCCGTACCGCTCTCGGCTGATGTACCGGTCGTGGTCTTGGACAAGACGCTGCCCAAAGTCCCCAACACGGGGTTGGTGCCCTTCTTGATCGAGCAGTACATGTCGGCGGGGTCGCAGATCGACGCCACCCGACCGGACAACGCACCCATTCCGGCAGGGCGAGGGTCGGCGATTCCGTTTCCGGAGGCGCGGGGGCCGACGGTGGCCTCACCGGTGGTGCCCGAACCTGGATCGGCGAGCAGGCCTACAGCAAGTACCTTCTCGGCCGGGACAGGGCCACCGCCGTTACCGATCTGCGAGGCGAGATCTCCGACGATGTCCGCGCCCTGGGAGTACCCGGTCAAGGTGTAGTAGGTGTTCGGGCACGATGCCGCGATTCCCTTGAGAACGTCTGTGGCACGGCCGGTTCCATCGGTTTTCGAGTCACCGTAGGTGTGACCGTTGTCGAACGCCCGGGCCAAGTAGGGGAGCGTGTAGACCTGAGCATTCGAGTTGCGGCCGGAGATGGCATTCGCGATCGGGGCCAGCATCCCGACCGGCACCGCCGGGTCGGCATTCTCGCTGGTCTCCCACGTTCCGGGAACGAACAGATTGAACGTCCCCCCGCACGAGCTCGACGGAGCAGGCGCAGCTGACGCCTGCCCTGCAGACGTCACCGACCCGACCACTACCGCGACTGTGAGCGCGATGGACCACAGCACGTAATGCGCTGCACCCAAACGCTTTACGGACCGAACTTGAGGAAGAAGGGATGCTGATCCGATCACAGTGCTCTCCTGGCTACGAGGGGCTCGACGTGCAGAGTGCGAACCGGTGCCGACCCCGGCACCGTGTAGACGCGGCCATCGGCGAGCGTCAGCTCGAGATAGCCGGTCTGCGGGGAATCGGGCAATCCCATGAGCGACTGCACGCGGGCCGCGCACCGAGGGGCGTACGCGGCCATCTCCGCCGAAGTGGCACGCAGATTCAACGGCGTCTCGATCCAGGTCCCCGGCTGCAGATCGACTACCCGCATGTCCTGACCGGGCAACCACGCCGCCCGGTCTCGTTCACGACGCCGGGAGAGCCGAGCGATCACGGAGTCGAAGGCGATGGCAGACGCGACGAAAACGACCAGTGCCCATCCGGCCCCGATCTTCGTGGACCATGTCAACGCTGCGAGCGCGGCGACGACGAGCGCGAACACCGTTTGCGCTCGTACCGCCCCGAACGCGGTCTCCACCCGTAGCGGTGCACGCCGCAGCGGAACAGCATCGGCTATGGTGGGAGCTGGAATGCCGAACTCGGCTGTTACCGGTGCTGTGGGTAGCGCGGTGGCCCCCAACGCACACCGGACCTGTTCTTCGGTCAGGGGAGCACCGGACCCACACCGTGCGCAGACCAACATGGGTGCACCGGATGCATCGACTTCGAGTTTCGACAGCGGCCCGTGCGCTGCGTGTCGGCAATACGCGGTCGGCATATCCGGGTTGAGCTGCATAGCGACCACCGCTGCGGCAATCTCTGACTGCAGACTCTCGTTCATCGCTCAGCCTGTGCGCTGCGGGCCGAGCCGTCGACCGAATCAGACCCGCGTGCGAGAACAGCGCGAGCGAACTCACCCAATTCACGTATCTGCTCGATCGTGACCGTCTCCGGGAACCGGACAGCTTCGTTGGCCAGGGTTACCAGGTGCTCGCGGCTGATCGTCTCGCTGTGGCCGGTCATGAGGCGATGCCAGTCGCCATGACAGGTGAACGACGACCCCATGCCCGGTTGTGCCGCTTCCAGGTCCGCACAGTGGCGGCATCGACGGCGTTTCCATGCTCGTCGTAGATGGTCCCGGCCCACACCATCGACGCAGCAGCGCCGGCCTGGGCGTCACGCTCGCATTTCGCGAAAATTGGGCACCCCACGCACTGCTCCGCCGCAGCAATCAGTTCGGACGGCCGCGCTACATCGACATCCCACGACCCCGGGCTCTCGGCGCAGGGAAGTGTTGGGGGGTAATCCTGAGGTACTGAGGTGCGTGGAACTGGGCGCGCAGATCGCGCGCCGACTAACGTGTTCATTGCAGTTGTCCTTTGCTGGGTGCTGCATTAGAAGCCAATGGGGCTCCAACCCCGGCTTCGTCCGCTGACCCACCGTTTAGGGACGGTGGGCTGGTGGGAAGGCCCTTCGGCTTCTAGTCGGGGGGCCTTTCTGATTTCACTTTTCTCTCCTCGAAGGTCGCCCGTTTGAACTCAGGTCGCGTGGTTAACTGTGCACGTTCTAATTGAACGGCTTGAGTGGATGTTAGGGGAGTTGCTGCATGGTGTCCAGACATGACGCTGAGGGACATGTTGTGAGCCGTCGTGTGCTCCGCGGCTTCAGGCCGGATCTCTTGGCTGATCGACGGAAAACGTCGGGCCTGTCGATCTCCGAACTCGCGCGGCTCGCTGAAATCGGGAAAACCACCTTGCGGCAGTGGGAAGAGGGTGCCGTATCCCCGCAGGTCGATCTGCTGGCACGAACCATGCAGGTCTTGGACGGCAAAATCGGAGACGTCGTCGTCGTACCCGAAAACGAGCGATACCCAGGAGACCTGCGCATCCTCAGAGGACTTCTGCAGCCCACTCTCGGTCTGCGAGCGGGAGTGAGCACATCGACCGTTGCTTTGGTTGAACGCGGTCAAATTGGGCTGACCGATTCCACTGCCACCAAGTTGGCGGCAGCGCTCGATCTTCCCGTTGAGGAGTATCGCACCGCGTACGAGCGCGTCAGACATCGTCCACGAGACTCCGCAGTCTGACTTGTCTCTCGTCCACCGATAGCCACCAACACGTGGGATTGGGCCGCGAGGAACTTGGGTCCATGGTGCCGGCGACTCGCACGCTGCATGCTGCGCATCCCGAGATTTCATTGAGCATCTCGCGTATCGACTAACGATCGCATCGACCGCCGTGGCTGTGAAGCCACAAAGATTGCAACCGTGCCCTCACGTCTGATGTCTACCGTCATGAAATGCTGGCTGAGTAGCCTCCTGAGGCCTTCCTCTGTGTCATCGACATTTCCGAAAGCTCCCGTCCGATTGCACACACCCATCACGATTCGTCCCAGCGCATTGTGCTTTTCGGAAGCACCCAAAACTGTTGCGCCGAAAAGCGTTCCGTCGTCTACAAGTAACGAGGCCAGATTCTCTATCGCAATGTCCTTTTCAGCCATTGGGCCAGGAAGGCAATGTAGGACGTAGTTCGCCGCCACCGACTGGAAGCGCACCGACGGGAGTGTTTCGCATCGTAAAATATCGGCATTGTATTCGACACTCAGCGTTGCAGGCAGGCGACGTTTGACGAATGACAGTGCGGACCTATTGGGGTCGATCAGCGCAAGAGACTCCCACTGCTTCCGGGGCAACCTCTTCAGGAAATAACCCGAACCCACACCAACCTCGGCATGCCGCACGCTAACGCGTTGACGGTAGAGCTCGCTGATCGTCTTCTTGCGGCAACCCCACGCAAATGGAGATGTGAAATTGAGCACAAATGCGTCATACAGGCGAAGTGCGATCCCGCTGTACGGAGAGGCGCTCAACGGAACTGGTATCGCGACGGAACGCCTTGACATTATGGCTGACATTGTCACTCACTCCTGACGACACTTACGCATGGTTCGACTACCACAGAAGCATCGCCGGGTGGGACTCAACCCGAACGAATACTCAGACTAACAATCTGAGCGCACGGTTACGGTAAGACAACACTCAGGCGGAGTCAACTCATATCGGCATCCGTTATGCGCACAACTGCCGAGGCCGGATAGACGCCCTGAATGCGAGCTACATCAACAGACACTTCGTGCCATCGTTGATCGACCCCCCAGACGCGTAGCTCTCCCTCGACGCGGCCCGCGCTTCCAGCTTTGTCGAGAATTTGAGTCCAGCGTCGAATCAGCCCGCGATCAGAGGGGTGCACTCTGAATCGCATTGTCGTCGAGTCCACCCAAAACTGCTCAGGCACTTTATGGTTAAACCATCTGACGATCTGTACGGGAGCGGGCCAGACTGGGTCCCAGATCACTGTTGCAACCCAGCCGTCCATGTCCTTCATGAGGACGCCGAATGCGGCGTACTCGGCGATCTGCTCCGGGTGGTCGTATTGGGTCACATCCCATGTCACTCCCGCCCAGACTACGTGACCGTCACGCTTGAGGATCTGGGTCGCGGCCTGGAGCATCACAAGGTCATCGACCTGTCCGATGCCCTGTCTGCGGATCGCAAGCCGTAAGCGGTGCCGGCTTCCCTCCTGCTGTTCTTCCAGGAACCTCGCGGACTCCGACTGCTGTACAGCGACCGCGTTGTCGACAGTCTCGTGGACCGGATACTCGTTGCCCACCACCCACTCTGGATGCCCATAGATATCTGGGATGCCGGGACCGTAGATAACGACAAAGGCATCACCGTCCAGCCGCCATTCCCAAGCTCCGGTCGGAACATGAGAGGAAGCGGTCTCACCGGCCAGCCCCACCCAGACCCACACGGCGTGAACGTGGCCAGTTCCCGAAACTACCGGTTCAGCGATTGATGTCATCTTCTGTCCGCGATGAGTCAGGTCTTCTGTTTGATCCTGAGCGGTGGTAATAGCCTTCATGACCGGTTTGACAATGAGGTTCAGCCGAATGGGCTTAGGAAACGTAAGCCGGTCCACTCTTTGAAATCCTGAATTGGAAGGCGTCTCGGCGGGGTCTCTTCCGTACGCGATTACCACCAAATCGTTGGGGTCGTACGTTCCAATCAGATACCATTCCCCTGAAGTGCGCGAACGGTTTTCGGGTGACGTAAAGGCTGTATCAGGCACTACCGTGCACCCTGTTGACGGCCGAACATTCTGCTGTTGATGGCTACTAACAAGGCGTGGTCCGAGTCGAACGGACCCCCGAGATCGCGGCGAGTACGTTGTTCATGCGCAGATGGGGGAGTGATCGGCTCGCGCAGAGAAGTGCTAGAGGCGAATTCTCTTACGCCTTTGACAACCATCTCCGGCGCAGTGAATTGATCGAAAACAAGGCGTATATTGTTGGGTCGCTGACTCTCCCAAATCCGGCATTGCGTGTTCATGGTCCACGTAATGTCGTCGATGACTTCCGCGAGGGTCTCATCGACAAATAGCCTGCAAGCTTGAGGGGAGTCCGCGCCACTCTGAATGATTCTGGTATCGGGCGACTGTATCGATTGCGGGATATCGATGCGAACGACGTAAGTTGCGCCGATAGCTATAAGCGATTCATATGCCTCAATCGAGTACACATCCGTCATGCTTCACAACCCTCCGACTGTCCAACTTGGCTGCAGGTTACCAGTGAGTATTGCACCACTAAATCGAACCAGGTGGTCCGTGTACTTGGAATACCGCCGAGGTTTATCGAATTTGACGAAATGCAGCTTCTGCATACGAAAGTGCTTCGGCGTACCTGGTTCGGACCGCATTTTCGTCGGCGAATCGGTTTGGTTCGCCACGTTGGGTGACCCGGTCTTGGTAATACGTGACGGTTGCGTCACCCAAGCTTGCCGGTCGTATGTCGGTGGTCTGGACTGCGATGGCGTAGTCGACCGGGTCGTCCGTTGTGAGGTTCAGATCGTGACCTCGCTGGTAGAAGCGGTTGATCGCACCTGTGATGTACGGGGCTTCGTTCCGCTGGGCGCGGTATCGGCCTGCGCCGGGAACCACGACCGCAGGACTCTTCCATCCGAACAGATCTTCCGAAGTCCCGTCGAGAGCTGCCCACCACGTGACCTCGCCGTACGAAGCAGTGAGGGCTGCGAGTACGGCCGTGTCGCTTTCGTTGCGCTCGCGGCCGATGTCGATAATTCGGGTGACGGTGTCTTTCTTCCAGTTGTTGACGTCGTACTCGAAGGGATCGAGTTCGGGCGTGGCTTCGACGCTGCTGGTGGCGGTATCGGGGGCGGCAGGTGCGGTGTCTTCGCCGCATGCTGTCAACGCCGACGCCGTGATCGCCACAGCTACGAACAGGCCGAGCGCCGCTGAGGATCTGTGCTGAATCTGCATGTGCCGTCCTGTCTTGTCGTAGTCGAGTGGTCAGTAGCGTAGTTCGTCGATCAACCAGCCCGTGTCGGTGCGGACGAGGGTCAACCAGATGGTGGTCTCCGGTTCGACTCGCGTGGTTGTGGTCTCGGTGGTTGTGGTCTCGGTGGTTGTGGTCTCGGTGGTGGCGGTCTGGGTGATGGTGGCGACGCGGTGGGCGGTGTTGTCGGTGTCGGGTGGGCAGCCGGAGCAGCCGATGGTGGTGTCGGCGATGATGCGAGCGTGTTCGGTGGCCCAGTTCTCCCATTGCAGGCTGGGGGGCACGTCCGTCCCGGTGTTGGTGGTGATCAGGTCGGTGAGGCGGGGTGTGAAGTACTCGGCCGCGCGCCGGAATGCGTCGTTCGGGCTCGTGTCGAGACCCGGAGTCCAGGTGTGGGCGATTGTCATCGCCTGTGCTGCAACAGCATCGGGTGTTCCCGACTCCATCGGATCGGGTGCAGTGTTGGTCGCAGAGCTTTCTGTCGGTTCCGGGGCCGTCGTCGACGGCTGTGTGGGTGCGGGTGTGGCGGTGGTGTCGTCCATGGAGTTGTGCCGCCAGAGCGCGGCCGCGAAGACGACTAGCATGATGAGGCCGCAGACGGCCGCGAGCTTTCGGTAGGTCATAGGACTCGGCGCGCTTTCATGTCGGAGCGGACGGGGGATTGTTTGACGACGTCACCTGTTTGGGGGGCTTCGATCATCTGCCCTCCGCCTAGGGCTAGGGCGACGTGCCCTGGCCCGGTGGATTGGAAATTGCCGAACAGTAGATCTCCGGGGCCTGCCTGGTCGACGGGAATCTCGGTGCCGACGGTCCATTGCTGTTCGGAGGTGCGCGGCAACGTGACCCGTCCGCCGGTGCCCGAGTAGATGGCGTAGCTGGTCAGGCCTGAACAGTCGAATCCGCCGCCGCTGGGGCCGTTGATGTTTCCTCCGCCCCAGACGTAGGGCAGCCCGAGGTGTTGACGGGCTGCGGTGATGACCTGTGGGCCAGCTGGGGATGCAGGGGAGGCGATGAACGCTCCGCCTGCGTTGGGGTCGGTGAATTCTGCTTCGTAGGCAAGGACTTTGGCTACGTAGGGTTTTGTCTCGTTCTCGTAGTCGGGGTGTCCGGATGGCATGCCGCCGGAGCTTTTGACGGCACCGGATCCGGCGTTGTACGCGGCAATGTAGAGGGACTTGGGGTCGCCTTTGACTGATCCGTCTGCGATCCAGGCGTCGATCTGAGCGGCGTTGTCGCACATGTAATGGCCCTGTGCCATCACCGCGTCGCCGATGTCGGAACGGGAGATGACGCCGTTGCCGTCCTCGTCTTTGCCGTAGCTTGCCCAGGTGGAGTCGATGAACTGGGTGTACCCGCGGGCACCGGATGGACTGGTCTGGACGCGAAATCCGCTTTCTGCTTTGGTGTCTGCGGCCAGCAAGGCTGGGCTGATTTGTGGGCACAGTGATCCTGCTTTGCGGAACCATTCCTCGAATTCCTTCGGTACGGAGCCTGCTTTGAGCTGGCCCGCGCCTGGGGTGCCGAAGCCGTTGTTGGTGCAGCCGGCCGATGCCGACGCCAAACGTACGGCCGCTGTCGAGGTGGCGGCGTCGGGACCGGCCGGTTGAGAGGCTGAGGGGGCGGGTGCGCCGTCCGGTGCCGGAGCACCGGAGAGTGGCCCCATCGGGTCGATCGCTGCGCCGCCGGTGAGTTTGCCGCCGGGCCAGTACTCGAAGTGCAGGTGTGCACCGGTGGATCCTCCGGCATTACCGATCTCGGCGATGTGTTGTCCGGCGGTGACCTTGTCGCCGGGTTTGACGTGAATGCCATTCGGCCACATGTGTCCATAGACCGTGGAGACGGCGCTGCCGTTGACGAGGGAGTCGATGACGATCCAATTTTCGAAACCCACTCCGGGGCCTTCTCCGGACGATCCCGCGAGGATGACAGTGCCGTCGAGGGCGGAGTAGACCGGGGTTCCTTCCGGTCCGGCGAAGTCGACGCCGCGGTGCATGGTCCCCCATCGTGGCCCGAATCCAGAGGTAACCGTGGTGGTTCCGGGTGCAGTGGGTAGCCGGATCGGAGCGGATTCGGTGAGATCTGTTGCGGCAGAGGGAGTGCCGTTGCCGGTGGAGCCGCGACCGGGACTGTCGGCGGAGGTGCTGCGGGTGGTGGGTATGCACGGGTGGGGTAGGTCGATCACAGCGCCGGTAGTGCATGCAGACAACACTCCTGCGGTCACCGACAGAGCCAGAGCGACTGCTGCGCAACGTGTTCGGGTAGCGATCGCGAGGTTGGTCATGGGCGGGCTCCGGGCAGGGGCGTGTCGAGATCCGGAATTGGGATAGGTCCGGGAACGGGGGCGGGGGCGAACGTCGGCGCGGGTTGTGTCGACGGAGGTGAGGGAATGGCCGGGGCTGGCGCGGGCGTGGTGCTGGGCAGTACCGACGCGGATGTCGTGGCGGGCCGGCTCGGTGACGGAGGCGTTGTGGCGGGACGAGGTGTGGTGGTCGACGGCGCGGGTAGCGCGGTAAGGTCGATGGTCGGCAGCGGTGACTTCAGTTGCCAGCGGTCATCGGTCTCGGTGAGTGTGGCGGTCAGTGTGCCGGCGCTGGTGTCGATCGCTACTCGTGTACCGGCTTCACCTGAGGTGCGGGTGGTGCGGGTGGGTCCGAGAATGGTCACTGGCGCGGTCGGGCGTGCGCCGGCGATGCGGTCGGTGATGTTGCCGGGGTCTGTGACTGTCGACAGGCGCACCGTCCACTGAGTCGGGGTAGCGGCGGTGTCGAGGAATACGTGTGCGTAGAACATCGCGGCGCGGGCCGGGGTGTCGGTGACCGACGTCGACGAGAGTCCTAGAACCTCGGACTCGGTGACCTCGGCTACCGCCGAGGGTGCCGGGGTGGTCGATGAGGCTGAGTCGGCTGCCACTGTCTCGGTAGCGGAGCTGACTGTGCCGCCTGTAACGGCGGTGATCACGCCGCGGATGGCGACCAAAGCGACCACGATGATGAGCAGTCCGAGTGCCAGTCGAGCCGGGCTGCGGAGGGCCCAGCTTCGTATGGCGGTGGTGATCGGATTGGCGGTGTGCCTCATCGCGAGCTCACGTCGGTGACGGCCGGTCGTCGCCAGGACTGCGGTGACCCAACTGCGCACGGTCGAGGTGCGCGCGGCCGAGTTGATCTCGTTCGAGTACAGCGGTGCCGCTGCTCGGACGAGTGCTCGCAGAAGCTGGTTGTGCGCGAGTAACGCTCACCCACGGTCTTCCGGTACCCGAATTGCTTGTTTGTGCCTCAGATGAGCTGTCAGGCCGGTAGACGGTGACCGGTGCAATGACTGCCCCCGCTCCGCCGCTCCACCGATCACGAGTGGGCTGCGGAACATACAGTTCTGCACCGTCGCCGGTAGAGGCCAGGTCGTAGCCATCGGTGAACGGCTGACCATTCGAGTCGACGGTGGTGTCGCCGCGTAAACCATGTACCGAGGAATGGTCGAAACGGGTGGACACCGAGGACAGGTCGATACCGGGCAACCGGGTGCCGGCGACATCGTCGAGTGGGGCCTTACGCAGATCTGCGGTCACCGAACTGCTCCGACCTGGAGCGTGCAGTGCTGCCATCTGCGCTTCCCGGGAGCGGATGCGATAGTCGTCGGTGCGAGCCTCAGCTTTTGCGCGTCCCTCCTGTCGAACGTGCGCGATATTGGGGTTGATCAGCGAATCCCATTGCCCACCGAAACCTTTCGAGGCGTTCTGATGACCACTGCGGCCCAGCTCGATCGCCTTCTCCGCAATACCCATCGCAGGATTGGCGATCATCGACCCGGCTGTGATCAGGTTCTGCTTCCACGATCCGTGGCGTCGACCGTGCAATGCACCGCCGATCGCTCCGCGACTGTTCTGGGTGATGGTCTGCGAGAGTCGTTTGAACGGGCGCATCACCATCCAGAACACTGCGGTGAGGATGATCAAGAACCACAATCGCCACGTCCCGTCGACCTGGACCGCGTCGTCATAGAGCTTGATCAGGGCGAACAGATAGATCGACATGATCACTGCGGCGGCGAACGCCCACAGATAGATCGAACCGACGATCCGCCCGATGCGGGCGAGCAACGACCCGGAAACCACGGCCATCGGAATCCACACCGGCGCGGTCAATACAGCCAACCGAATCGCCAGTAACGCAGATATTTTCAGCACCGACGCGCCGATCCACAACAATGACGGCATGGCGGTCTTGACCATCGACAGGAACCCGATGGAGACGCGCGAGGAGTCTTTTCCCTGAAAGGTGTAGTAAGACAGGCCATTTTCTTCGAGCGGCGCGACCACCTGATCCTGGAACATCTTCTTCTTCGCCTCGTCGATCTCCTTCTGCGCGGAATTGTCATCCTTGATGCGCTGTTGTTCGTCGTAGGTGTAGGCCAACGACATTCGCAGCGTCGGCCACAATTTCGCCATGGTCTCTTCGCTGGCGTTGGAGCCGAAATAGCCTTTCCGAATATCGGGATTGATGATGTGGTCAGTGATCACCAACCGCGGATCTTGATCGGGACCGCCGACTCCAGCGGCCTCGAAGATCTGGCCCTGGGTGTCGGTGACGAACGACATCAAGGTGTTGTCAGCAATGGAGATCGCCTTCTGTGGCGCTCCGACCATCAACCCGCCGAGCGCGAGACCGGCGGCACCGATCGCGAGCTGCCGGGTGACACCAGCGGCATCCGACCGCAATGCCCGGTAGAGCACGATCAAGCCCGCCACACCGATACCGATACCGAGCCAGGGCCCGAAGATCGCCGGCCGCAGTGCATCCGACATGGCATACACGATGCCGTCGAACTGAGCGATCGCGCCCTGACGTCCGTTCTGCTCCCCTTCGGCGGGCGTATTGGCCTGGTCGTCGAGCCAGAACGCGGCCGCGGCGAACGATTGACCGATGGTGAGGAAAGTGTTGCCGAGGTCGGTCTTGCTGCGCACCAACGACACTCCGGTGATGTCTTCACCGCAACCGAGGTCGTAGGTGTACCACTTGAGCCCGGCCCATCCATGGGTGCCGTATCCGGTGCCGTCGAAACCAGGTCCGGTCGGAGCCTCAGCAGACGACGAGTCGAACACCGCCTGTGGGGTGGCGTTCGGTGACTGCGGGGCGGGGACTTCCTTGCACTCGAACCCGTCCGCCCACGCCGCCGGAGCGGGACCGAACACCAACGACAACCCCAGCAGTGCCGCCACCACGGCCAAACGCACCAGCTTCAATACCAGGGGCACACGCCGTAAGCCCGCGCCGTCGCAGTACGACTGTGGCGATCTTGTGAACGCTCGTGGCATGAAGTGTCCTTCGGCAGGTGCGGCAGTCGGTCGGATGGGAGACAAGGCCGAAAAGGGGCCAGGGTCAGTGGGCTTTGGCGCGCGAGTCCAGGACAGCGGCGACGTGGGCGAGGTGGGTGAAATGGGTCCAGGAGGTCCGCACGAGCTCGATGTCTCCGCCGAGCCGCACCAGGTAGGTCCGGGCCTGGTCGGTGCCGTCTCGCTCGGCTCGCTGCCGGCGGGCCTCGTTGGTCCGCTTGTCGTAGGTGCTCGACCGGCCTCCGCCGAGACGGTCGAAGACAGCCTCGAATCCTTCGTCGGTGTCGAGCCCGAGCAGCTTCAGTGCATTCTCCCGAGCGCCGGCCGACGAACCGATACGGCCGATGATGATCTCGTCGGTCTGCTGCGATTGGTCCTGGTCACTGTTTCCCTCGGCCAGATTCAGGAAGTCCGCCGCGAGCTGGGAGAGCACGAACGCCCGCACCCGAAACTTGCGGTTGTCGCGGGACAGACGCATGTTCAGGGTGCGCCCGGCCGCGGACTGGTTCAGATACCGGTTCTCGTCGAGGAACAGCAACTTCGCCAACGCAGGAGGCTTGTCGTAGACCAGACGCATCGCCAACCATGCCGCAAGCCTGATCAGCGGGGTCGCCATGCGTTCGGTGGCGGTCTGGCGACTGGGATCGCCGCTGTCGTCGATCTGCAGACCGGGCATGGTCAGGATCGTCACGCGGGAATCGGCAATCGCGGAGTAGGTGTGATCGCTCGGCCCAGCGCTCTCGCCGCGGAAGAGAACCTGCGCGGCAGCGAGTTTGGACATGGTGCGAAGTTGGCGTCCTGCCCGCCCGGCCGCAGCACGTACCTCGGCCGAGGCGACGGCCGAACCGGGCTCCGCGGAACTTCCGTCGTTGATGCCGGTGCCGGAGGGCACGGCCGCGAGGTGGTCGAGTTGGTCGAGAACGTCGTCGAGGGCGTTGTACGGTCCGCCGCCGACAGCGTCGATAGCGGTACGGATGGCGTCCTTGGTGTCGCGGTCGGTGCGGTCGTCGGAGTCGAGCATGTCCAGCAGCACCGATTCGGCGAGTTCTTTGCGTTCGGCTTCGGCAGCCTCGCACGCGGCGCGGTAGGCGCGGGCGGCGGAGGCACGGGGATCGGGGGTGTCGGCGTAGGCCGGGTGATCGCTTCGGTAGGCAGCATCGTCGGGGTTCGGCTCTGCCACGACCTGGTAGACGTTGAGCAGGCCTCGCCGTGCACCGCTGCCAGTGAGTTCGTAGACGGTGGTGAACGGTGCCAGCTCGGGCAGGTGGGCGAGCTTCTGCAACCTGCCCGACGGGTCGAGGATCACCGCGTGCGCACCCATCCGCACGGCTTGGTAGGTCAGCATCCCGGCGAGGTGGGTCTTGCCGGCACCCTGGGTTCCTACGATCGGCGTCAGCCCTGATTTGTCGAAGAAGTCGTGCGCGGCGTACAGGTTCCAGCAGACCGGCCTGGCGCTGATGGAGGCCGTCTCGCCGAGATAGACACCTTCCTCGTCACCGATGCGGTCGGAAGCAGCGGATTGGCCTGCAGAGGCGGTGATCACGCTCATGCGCCGCTTGTGGGCGGTGTTGGCGATGGCCTCGCCCGGCATGAACTCCTTGAGCAGATGGAATTGACCGTTCTCGACGACAAGTTCGATGTTGGGTCCGTAGCGTTTCTGTAGCGAGGAGACCCGGTCGCGCACCTGCTGAGGGGAGTTGCCCGACACCGCCACGCGCCACCATCCCGACACTCTGGTCGAGAGTGGGCCGCCGTTGCGCATCTCGGTCTCGAGCTGACGGGAGAGCTTGTGCTGCGAGGCCAGGGAATCGGGAGGTGTCTCGTCGTGCTCGACCGTGTAATGCCGGTACTGCGATTCGATGGCGTTGCGTTGTTTGCGGATTTCAGCGAGGGTTTCCTCGCGGGTGTGCAGGGTCAACCGCTCGGACCATTCGATCGGTACTCCGATCTCGTCGCCCTGGATCTGCCACGGCGAGGCCTGCTCCGGTATCGGCAGTGCCGCCATGCGGCCGACAGTCAGGACGGTGACGTACGAGCGGTGATTGCGGCCGTCGACCTGAGTTTCGACGACCGTGTGACCATCGCCCGGTGTGTAGGTCATCTCGGAAATTTCGCTCAGTGCGGGCAGGTCCTCGAACGCCCACCCCGCGGGTGCACCTGCAGGGGCCGGATCGGACAAGGCGGTGCCGACCGCGGCCGATCGCCGCAGAAGGTAGTCCATCGCAGCTGCGTCAGCGGGAATGGCTTCGACACCGGGGGAGAGCATGACGCGCTCGAGGTCGACGATGTATTCGGCGGCTGCAGCCTGTTCGTCGCGCAGCACCTGCTCGGACCACTGTGCGAGACGCCGACCCAGCCAAGGAACGCCGGCGGACATGTCGGCGGCGTCGACGATGGCACGGGCCATAAGCGAACGCCGGTGCAGCTCGATGCCCCAGTATCGCCGTTTACGGGTCGGGGACCCGTCGAGCATCGCCATTTGGTGCCCGACCAGATAGTCCCCCCACGGCAGCCCTTCGGGGGTGTCGGGCAAGGGATTCTCGGCCAGCGCAGCATGTGCCTGCGCCCAGTCGGTGACCGGCCACGGTTCGAGCACCGTCCGCCGATGCAATCGTGTGACACCTTTGGCGCGTAGCTCGGCGAGCACGAGCGCTTCGTCACGGATGAACTGGGCTTGTTCGGTCATCGGACGCATGTTCCAGGTGCCGGGGGACTGGACGAACCAGATCGTGGCGTGAGTATCGGTGACGGTGACGTTGCCGAGTACAGCCCGCAGCCGCCAGCGCATCGACTTCTTCAACCGTGCTCGTCCACCCGGCTGTTCGCTGGCACGGGCATCCGAGGAGTGTGCACCGGCCTGCTTGCCTGTCTTGCGAGCGCGGCGACGTTGCGCACGACTGAGCTTGTCCGACGGCGCGTCCTGTTCGTTGCCGGCGACGCCGTCGTCGGTATACGCGATCGGGGCAGAGTGCTGCGCGAGAGCGGAATTCGACCACGCGTACTCGGCGTCTGCGCCGGAATCTCGGAATCGGCCCTCGCGCCGGCCCTGTTGGCGCTCGGTGGCCCGGTTGTCGGTATCGGCGGTGTGGAGACCGGCGTTCTGCGCGGCACGTAACCACGACGCGGGAAGCACCGGCGGCAAAGCACCGGGCGGTGGCACCAAATCGGGGCGGTCATAGCGATCGTTGGGGTAGGTCACCGGGAGGCCGCTTTCTCGCTGCTACGTGTAGGTGTGGGGTCGATGCGGATACGTGCGAGCTGTTCCGAGAGCGCCACAGTGTGTGCCTGGCGCGTGGACCGTTTCGTCGATTCCGGCCGCGGTGAGGTCAGGTCGTTGAACGCTGAGCGCACCATCGAGGTGGTTGTTCGTTCGTGGCCGAGGTATTCCAGGGATCTGCGCGTGAGCCAGTAGGTGGCCCCGCCCCATGCCGTGAGAGTCCACGTGTTGATCGGCAGACTGATGATCGGATACAGCACCAGATACATGCCGAAGGCGACCACTGCACCGAACCCGACGGCTTGATGTCGTATCGGCCGGGGAAAGGCTCTCCCCGGTGGCCCGAGGTAGTGCTGGTCCACGCGGAACATTTCGTCGTCGGTCTCGATCACGATGCGCTCACTTCCACCGATGGGGTGTGGGGTGTGGGGTCGATGGCAAGCGGAAATCGTTATCCGCGACGTTCTTTGATGGCACGACGGATGGCTATGACAAGTGCGACGCCGATGACGACGCCGCCGAGGATGGTCATGACAGACATAGGGTTCTTCGCTCTCTGCGGTCAGGGATCGGGGAATGGCGCTGTGCTGCTGTACTCAGAGGCCGGGGACGATCAGCCGTGCCAGCGCTGTACCGGTGTTCAAGGCAATGTCGGGTCGGGCGGAGAACCCGAACCACATCAACCCCATCGTCGACAACGCCACCACCGTCACCACACCCGACCAATTGGACTTCATGCCCTTGGTCAGAAGCACGATCGCACCGAGCCCCAACAGTGGCGGGAGAACCTGCGACTGGAGGAACGTTCCGACGCCCTTGGTCTCGATCCCGCCCCCTCCGTCCCGAGCCTGCGCGAGGACAGACACGCCGGTGTCGATGGATTCGCTGACACCCACCGTGGAATGCACGGCGTGTGCCGCGTCGAGAAGTTGGTAGAACATGGCCGCTCCCAATTGGATTCGAATAGCTCTGCAACCACGACCGTGACAGGGAACCCACCCGACACCAAGAACACGTGCACGCGCTCGGGCGTGTCGCGCACAACGGTGCGGCCCGTGGCGGGATGGGATGTGTACGGGGGGTGCGCATTCGGAGATGTGCACGTGAAGGAAACCTGCGGTGGTTGGTGATGCGCACTTGGAGGGCAGTTGTCATGCCGCGCGCCCCGGCCAGAAACCAGTCGGTCGAGCCGAGGTGTGGCGTTCTGTATTGGAGCGCGTTGTGTGTGAGTGCTGCAACGGACGCGGGCAATGGCCGGGCCGTGAACGTCACCTGCGTCCGTCTCGGATCGTCGTCGGCGCGGCCTGCGGCGTATGTGAAGTCGGCGGTGCGTGTACCCGTGCGGGGCTACGCTGTCGGCCTCGACCCCTAGGAACTGTTGAGTCAGTTCGGGTTAGCACTGGCGCGCTGTCGCGAACTACGCCGGTGTCCGGCATGGGAGTCAACGGCGCGGACGTGGGTGTGCGTAGACGGTGAGCACGGGAGTGGGAACCGGGCCGTGCACGACGCGTGTGCACAGGGGTGGATTCGGCGGCGGTGCAAGCCTCCCCCTTCGGGGATCACTCCCCCCGGCGTTCCTTGGGGGGAGTGTAATTCCAAAACAGCGCTCGCGAAACCTCTTTGGGCAACACCCAGGTCAGCAGGGCGTCGGCCGAGGTGCCGCCAAGGGTACGCCCGACTGCGCAGCATGGGTGCGTTCGGTGCCTGCCACGGGCTTGCGCAACCGTGAAATCGTTGTGTCGCGAACTGGGTGCGGCGGTGTGCGCACCACATGTGCACCCCCATCTGACCGCATGTATTTCCACAACGTACCCAGCGTGTGCACCGCAGTGCGGACGCGGTGTGCACACCCCAACGAGACGATCGAAAAGCGTTCTGCAAAGGCAGGTTCGCCCTCCGCGTGGCGGTAGCGAAGACCGCGACACGCCCGACCGCGTGCACACGTTCTTGGTGTCGAGTTGCTTTGCGGTTTCACTGGTGCCCAGTTCGATGTTCCGCTCGGACACGCCCCGATGTGGCCCAGCGGTTCGGTTGCGAGATTCGAGAGAGGAGCGGGGCATGGCATCGAAGGACCCAGTGGGCGCGTTCTTTCAGGACCTGTTCGGTGACCAGAAGCGCAGCCCTGTCAGCTCCCGATCCAAATCCGCCAACAGCAAAGAGCCGAGTTGGATTCGCCCGTACGTTCCGCTGTCTGCATTCGCGGCCGGGCTCGCGGTGTTGGTGTGGTGGGCACCGAATGTGTTGACAACCCCCAACATCACCGACATGTATCCCGGTTCGATCACGCTCGCAGAAACCCTCAGCGAGATGCGATCACGAATGATCGCGGTAGTGATGATCGCAGTTGTCTTCGATGCAGTGCGCGTGGTCCGCCGTCGCCACAGGCGAGTGTTCGCAGCGGTCTGCGCCCAAACCACCGGGCGAACCCCGCAAGCAATCCGCCTGGCACCAAAAACATCTCGACACTCGACGCCACGCGCTCAGATTTCCTTGGACCCAGGTTCGGTGATTGATGAAAAGAAGCTCGGCTACCTCCGGTCTGCCGTCACCGCCCTGTACGACGGTGTCCCGCCCGAGACACGAGCACGAGCACGTGCCGTTGCCGTGGTCGACATCGTCGTCGGTGGTCGCCTGAGCAGTTGGACCGGTGGCCGCAGCGAAGCATGGGCAACCCTGGGGCAGTGGGAATACCGTGTCGACTACGCGGCGGCAAAGGCGTCGATCTCGATCACCCGGACACTGATTGCACCGGACCTGCGCAGCGAGCGACACATCATGATCGCCGACCTGTTCAGCGACGGAAAGACACTCAAAGACGCCCATGTCTTGGTCACGGATACGGGCGAGGACGGCGACGACGTGGGATTCGAGATTTCCTACAAGCGGACCTTCGCCTCCGGCGACAAGGCAAACCGCAGCAAACTGACCGGCTCGCTACTGGAAGCGCTCGGTGACCACCCGTCCGGACAACTGTGGCGGGTGCAGTGGCTCAAGGATCGCCCGGCCATCACAGTGGCGCTACGTGCACCGTTGCCGACGATGATCCTGCACCGCGCCGCAGTCATGGCATCGCAGCTTCCGGTGCCTGCTCTCGACGACCGAGGAATCGGCCCGCAGGATCTGGCGTGGCCCTTGGGAGAGGCTGCCCTCGGCGCTGGCGCATCGAGCGGAGCGGACGGCAAGTCCGGTGCACTGTCGCTGAGCAAGGCGACGGCACTGTCCGGTCGGCGTATGCACATTCCCTATGCCACTGCCGAAGTGGACGACGAACTGGTTGTCGCGTACTGGAACATTTCCTCGAAATCGAACGCCCCACACATGCTCGTCGTCGGCCCGACCGGTGGTGGCAAGACCGTTCTGCTCACAACCTTGATCACCGAGCTGTCGCTGCGCGGGGTGGCCTCGATCCTGGTCGATCCCAAACGGATCGAACTTCATCAGTTCCTCGGCTACCGAGGTGTTGCCGCGGTCGTCTTCGACGCTCTGCGCGCAGCGCTGCTTATCGAAGCGCTGTATGCGGAGATGATCACCCGGACCCGCTACATGCAGAAGCACCGCATCGACGGCGGTGAGATGCCGCCGCTGGTGGTGATCCTCGACGAGTTCTTCATCCTTTCCGCCGCCTGGTCGCACCTGAAAGCCAACGGCAACGACATGGAGAAAGAGATCATCAAGCGCGCCGACCCATTGGGCCGGATCGGACAGCTGGTTGCCTTGGCTCGCTCGACCGGAATCCGGCTCGGACTCGGTGTGCAGCGCCCCGACGCGCAACTGTTCGGTAAGGACGCAGGCGGCGTGCGCGACAACTTCCAGTCCCGGGCATCGCTTGGACGGATGAGCACCGACGGAAACATCATGGTCTGGGCCATCGCGTCGGCAGGTGACGGTGTCGACACGTCCATCGCAGGGCGCGGAACTGTCGGCGTCGGTGGGGAACCGGCGGTCGGACAGGTGTGGTTCACCCCCAGCGTCGACACGCACTCGGCGGTGCGCGGGAAGCTCAGCGCCGAACACCTCTCGGCGGTGGAGTCGCTGCTCCCCGACTCCGACGCCCCGGTGTATTGCTTCTCCGACGAGCTGGCGGTCTACCTCGCTGACGAGCACGCTCTCGTCGAGGTGATGGGTGCCGATGTGCATGAGCCGATCGCGGTCACGGCCGGCACGTCCCGCGCGGAGATCGAGGGACGCTACGCGCTGGCTGATTCCATCGCAGACGGCGTCGCCGTCGACAGCCTGGAGCCGGGAATGTCGATCGTCCTCGAGCTACCCGGAAGCGCCGAGCCGCGCGTTGTCGACGTTCTCGCAGTCGACGTCGTGCGACCTGTTGTCCGGTCGGGCCGCGAGTCGGGGTACCGGGTCGAGGACGAAGGCGAAGTGCGCGTGCAGGTCGCCGCCGAGTCCGGTGGTTCCCGCCGGACAGTCGATGTCATCACCTACAGCGGCCTCGACACCGTCATGCTCGCCGCCCCCGAACTCGCCCCGACCCCCACCTGATCCAACCGACCGACCCTCACGGGTCACCGCACACCCATCCAGTTGAAAACCGAGAAAGGCACCCAACAATGGCCGCACGACAGATCGAACGAGCAGTACTCCTCAACCGTGAAGACATCGACACCATCAACGCGCCCTTCGTCAGCAAGGGACGCTCCGATCCGTTGATCAAGGCGTTCGGAGCGGCGCTGCGCAAGTCTGCACCGGAATGGCTTCGTAACCTGAGCCCCGACGGCGACACCATCTCCACACCACGGCTCGAAGAACTACGCGCGGGGATCGAACGCCGCCGAGCCCTGATCGACCTACTGCCCGACGGCGAAGAGAAAGACGCCAACCTTGCACCCCTGTCCGAGCTGGAGCAGTTGGTGCGCGAGCTGCTCGGTGAACTCGACGGCGGGATCGGGGAGTCGGTGGCCTCGTGATGACAGCAACACCGATCAGGGTCGCCATCGACTCATCGGGTCTGCACGCGACAGCCCAAGTTCTCGACGGGCCGCAACCGAGTGTCGATCTACGCGGCGCGGACAACGACGCACTGATGACAGCGGTGTTCGAGCACGCGAACGCTCAAGCGCGTGCAACGGGCACGACGGTGACGTTGGAGATCGACGCTGGACCCGAGACCGCACCGGTGCGTGTGGAAGTCGACCCCGACCAGAGCGTGCGCACCGTCGCCACGGGTCTGTCCGAACATCGAGAGCCAGCCACCACCGGGATGGGTACCGCAGCCACCCGCCCCGCCTCACGCCCCTCATCGGTGGTGCGCGTCCCCGGCGACGCTCCACCTCCCGACCCTGAGCCACCACCACACGAGGCACCGCGACGACGTTTCGACAGCGAGGACTCCGACCGTCGGCCCGCAACGCGCCAACCGCGCCCGACCTCGGAGCACTACTCCCCACACCACGACACCATCGGCACCGCGCCGCAGGCGTCGGCAGCAAGCCTTCGAGGCGTGGTGCCGACAGGCCCTGCGCGCCGGGGAATGCGGGGGCGGCTCAACGCTGCCCTCGGACTCAAGCTCACAGCCAGTGTCGACGAGCAAGGCGTACGGGCAGCGGAGTCGACGATCTCCGGCCCGGTCCCGGACAGGGCGGTTGTCTCGGTGATCAACGTCAAAGGCGGGGTCGGCAAGACCCCGCTCAGCTTGGCTCTCGCCTCTCAGATGGCGACCCACCGTGGACCGGGAACCGTTGCCGCGGTCGATCTGGGGGAGTCGAACAACTCGTTCGCCGACCGGATCGTCACCCCAGGTCATCCGAACTACGGCACGGTCGGCTTGCTCGACCTGCACGAGAACACCGGCGGGGCGATCACCTCGGCGATGTTGAGCCGTTACTTGACGCGTCAACCGTCCGGTGAGGACGTTCTCATCGGACGCGACGATGTCGGGTTCGACCTCGGCTTCGACGACGCCGACGCACTGGCCACGCTGTTGTCGCATTTTCGGGATCTGCTGGTTGTCGATACCGGCAACGGAGAGAACGCCGGCCGCTGGCAGTGGGCAGTCGCGACGGCTCAGGTCGTACTCATTCCGGTACCGCTCCGCGCCGACGTCGTCGCGGTCGCTCGCCGCATGATCGGGCGTATCGCGGCCCGCCGACCCCACGGGCTCGCCGGGGTCATGGTGATCATCACCGACGGACCAGGAGACACCCCGGACATCGAAGCCGACCAGATCGAACAGCTCACCCGAGGCGACGGCATCGAGGTCGTGCTCCGCATGCCGTACGAGCCGGTCTTCGCCTCCGGCCAGCCGATCACCTCCGCCAGTCTCGCTCTTCCCACCCGAGATGCACTGACGCGTCTGGGAGCACACGTCATCACCGCGCTGACCGGACCGAGGACGACATGACCCAGCCGAGCACACCCCACGCACAACGCGCGCCACGCAGCATCGCGCGGCCGATCCACAGCCCTGAGGGCTCCGTCACCGACCTGAACGCGGTAGCTACGACTCGATACGAGAGAACGTGCGCCGTGCTGCAGGAACGGGCGGCGATGGACTGATTCGGTCGACCACCCGAGGCGATAGCTCTCGCTGTCGATTGGTGGTCACCCACGACGAACAACCCTGTCCAGAAGGGACATTCGATACCCATGCAACCACCGACAGCTACCACCGCCTCACCGAACTACGCACTCTCGGCTGACCGCGTCGATGAGCGAACCGCAGCAGACGGTCGCCACCATTTCCGCGACGAACTCCCTCGACCCCGCCCCGGAGTCGGCCGGCATCGTCGACGACCGGCCTCTCGCGTCGGTGTGGCGATGTTGGTCGCCGCCGCCGCCACTGCGGCCGGTCTCGTTCTGGCCCCCGTCGCCTCTGCCGATCCCGGCCAGGGCGGAGTCACCGGCGGCACCGCCGGACAGGGCGGCGTCACCGGAGGGAACAGCGGTCAAGGTGGAGTGACTGGAGGCGGCAACCCCGCACCCGCACCGGCACCGGCTCCGGAACCGGAAATCATTCCGGCCCAGAACCAGAACTACCTGCCGGGCTACACCGCATCCCCCACCGTTCAGGAATACGGCTACCGGTCCTACAACACCGACTACAGCAGCGATTCCTACGCCGCCGACTACGACACGGCCTACTACGCCGCGCCCACCGCGCCGACAGTGACCACCGACGCCCCGGACGCCGGCCCCGCAGCCGCACCCGAGCCCGCACCGGCACCGATTCCGACGGTGCAGAAGAAAGTCATCCGTCCGGTCAAAGCACCGGAGAACACGGTGATCATCGGCGGAACCGCCTACGCACGTCCGGATTTCGTGGACCCAGTGTTCGCCGACCAGTTCAACAACACCACCCAGGCGATCCAGGCCGACGGTGCCAACGCTCTGATGAACGCCGGTCTCGCCGACGCACCACAAGCTGATCGTCTCGCGGCCGGCACCGCGGCCGGCGCACTGACCGGTGCCGCGGCCGGATTCGCGGTCGGTCTCGTCCCCGGAGCAGCGATCACCGCGGGTGGCGCTGCGATCGGTGCAGGACTGGGAGTCGCAGCCACCCCAGTGCTCACGCCCGCGATCGTGTGGGCCGGTCCGATCGGCTACGTCTTCGTACCGGGTGCTGCAGCTCTCGCCGGTGCTGGTGTCGGCGCAGCGATCTCCGCGCCGATCGTGGCCACCACCACCGCTGTCGGTGCCGGCGTGGGAGCGCTGATCGGGGCCGCAGCAGCCGGCGGCGAGAACGCCGTCATCGACGAACCCGCGGTCATCGACGAACCCGCGCCGTTGCCGGCACCCGCGCCTGAGGCAGCCCCTGCGCCCTCAGCGTCCCCTGCGCCCTCAGCGTCCCCCGCACCATTGGCTGACATCACCCCGGCCATTCCGGGGGCTGCACAGGCCGTAGAGACCGCCCAGAGCACGATCGAGCAGGCAGTCCAGCAGGCCCCCGCAGCGGTCGAGACCGTGCGGGATGCGGCAGCGTCGACACCGGCAGGCAGTCAGGTGCTCGAGGCGGTCGATACGGCCGACACTCAGAATGCACCCGCGATCGACCAGGCGCGCTCGGCGATCGACGCCGCCATCGCCGGTCTGCCCATCTGACCCCAGCAGCACCCGGTCAGATATCGAGACCGCCACCGGGTCCCCGCTCCACGCTCCCCGCCGCAGAACGGGGACCCGGCGGCACCCGCGCTGGACCGGACTACACCCACACCCCCTGGGACGGTCCGGCCCAGCGCCCACCCAAGTTCCATTCTTCTTCTCGACGACGAGGTGACCGATCCCGATGCGCCGCACCACCCGCCACCCCGCAGTAACCGACCTCCTCCACGACGCTGCCCCTACGTCGTCGACGTCGGCCACGCAGCCCGGCCGCAAACGACTGCGCCGAACACCCGTACTCGTGGCAGGAGTCGTGGTGGCGATAGCGGTGGGCACCGGATTCGGTGTATCGGCACTGACCGCCGACGACACGACAGCACCCGAGACAAACACCGTCGATAACGCTATGCCGGAACAAGATTCGGGACTCCCTGTACTGAACCTGCCTTCCGCTGAACCCACCACCACCGCCGCTACCACCACGGCTACGGCTACGCCGACCGCCGAAGCCAGCATCGGCGGCGACTGCGCGGCCGAACGAGGCGACCAGAAGAGCGGTGCCGGAGTGATCCGTGCGTTCCAGTACGCCTACTACATCCGCCGCGACGGAGCCGCCGCACGGGCATTGGCGACACCGACATCGTCGGTCCTCGATGCCGCAGGCCTTCAACAGAACATCGACGCCGTCCCAGCCGGGGCCACCTACTGCCTGGCGATCACCGACGTCGACGCCACGATCCACCTCGCCCGCATGACAGTCCTGCAGCCCGGCCAACCCCCGAACTCGTTCACCCAGACCATCACCACCGAAAACCTCGACGGCACATGGTTCGTCGCCACATTCCAACAATGACCACCCAGCCAACCGACAACGACGACAGCGAAAGGAGGCGAGAGAAGAGACATGTGGATCTACCAACAGATCTGGTGGCTTCCGAGCGTGCTGCTCAGCTGGCTCCAATAGTCCGCTGAACACGGACACACCGAATACGCCCCCACCACAACCCCCGAAAGGACACACGA
This sequence comes from Rhodococcus sp. 14-2483-1-2, assembly GCF_002259405.1. Classification (GTDB taxonomy): domain Bacteria; phylum Actinomycetota; class Actinomycetes; order Mycobacteriales; family Mycobacteriaceae; genus Rhodococcoides. Next base: position 376,564 of record NZ_NPFW01000023.1, read on the forward strand.
TGACCGACGCCACTACGGAACTCGTGCACATCGGCACCGGTCATCGTGCCCACCGGCACTGCTTCACCAGAGCAGTGCCGGTGGTCGCAGCACTCGCGATCGCAGCAACAGCAGGCTGCAGCTCGCCCAGCGATGACCGACCAGCGACCGTTACCCAACCCTGGACAGGGGTCTCGGTGACCGGCAACGCCCTCGACCTCGCCGCGATCGTCGCCGGCACCACCGACCCCGACGGCACCGACCGCAGCGGCCTGAGCGTGATCACACCCGCAATCGCCGCCGACCGCGTGCACGCCAGCTGCACCGACGCCTCGGCCGCACACCTCGATATCGACGACTGGCACATCGAAATCAGCACCGACACCGTCACCGTCGACAACACCAGCCGCGGCCTACCAGCGTCCGAACTGCACACCACACCGATCGAAGGAGCCGACCAGGCGGTCACCTGGCACCCGGACGGGCGCGTAGACATCACCGCAGCCGCCGACACACCCGCCGCCTGGAACACCCACGGCCGGATCTACATCGGAGCCACCATCGCCTGCCCTTCATGACCTACAACACGACCTGAGCGGAGAAGTGGCAATCGTTGTTACAGAGAGGATTACGTGAATGAGTCTCGGCCCCCACGCCGGTCGTAGCCATCTAGGCCGTCCGTACCGCCCCCGCCGCCCCGACACAACAGTCGATCGACCACAGGCCGCACCCCTTGGGTTTGCTCGATACGGAACAGCTCGCCCCCCGCTCGACCGCCGATCGGTCTCGGACTATTCAGAGCAGGCCGGTGATCTGCAGTCGACGACCGAGCGTATCCACCGAACTCTGTTCAGTCACTACAGAAAAGGCTGACCATGACTGCTCGCAATCTCACTGCCCGCTTAGGTCCGGTCGCTGCCGTTGTCGCCGATCTACAGCTCGCGTCGAGTGCACCTGTCGTACCCGATCCCGATGCCATTGTGACCGCCGCGACGCCCCCGGAGCAGGTCGTCTCGATGATTGTCGACGCGCAGAATCAGTGCCGCATCGCGTTCGGCCACGACTGTGACGACATCGACGTCGAGAACGCAGCGGCGGAGGCCCTCCGCGTCGTCGACGCACTCGTATCAGGGCAATCGTGCGGCTACACCCTGAGCAAGCGGGAACGCAGCGAAGGCATCCGCACCGCTCGGGTGTACGGCATCGCCCGCAACACGTTCCTCGACGTCACCGGCATCGTCACACCAATCGATATGTTCCGTCGTGTCGCCCAGCTGATTCTCTGGATTGCGCTGCTCGTCGCGACGTCGGCCGCGTTCAATAACGTTGGCTGGTCGAACATGCTGCGTCGCGGCGGCGTCTCGGCCGACGCGTTCACCTCATCGTTCTTGGCAGTGCTGCAGGAGAACCTTGTGGTGGTCGACCTCGTCGGCGTCGGCTGCCTCGCCCTGTCGATTGCGCTGGCAATAGCGACGGTTCGAGCGCGTCCCGCTGTCATCCGGATCGGCGTCCTGATCGTCGACATGGGGCCACGGGTGCTGGCAGGTCTGGCCGTCGCAACGGTGATCGGGCTGGCCATCGTTCACGGGCCTCGATACATCACCGGGATCTATCAATTCGGTGCTCAGAACTGACGAGATGTCCTCGAACTTGCGACTCGTTCAACGATTGTCGTTCGTCTGATCTGTCGCAAAAGAAATTGAGCATCAGTCGATATGAGAGGAGCCAGCTATGCCGCGTCTGATGTCCGTCGCCCTCACCACCGACCAGGTGCTCGACCGGAGCAAAACCGTCACACGGCGAGCCGGTTGGACGGCGCTCTCTGTCGGAGATCGGGTCACCCTGTGCCGCAAAGTGATGGGCCGACGTGCGGGGGAACCACTCGACCGGATCGTCACGGTCGACGTGGTGTCCGTCCGCCGAGAGCGACTCGACACTGTCACCGCCGAAGATGTCGCCGCCGAGGGCTTTCCCGACATGACCCCCGAGCAGTTCGTCGACTTCTTCTGCGCCGCCCACCCCGCGATCGGCCCTGCCGACCTGGTCACCCGAATCGAATGGTCCTATCCCACAGACGAAGTAGAGGAGCGATGATGTGGGCGGCCGTGGTAGCAGGGTGGGCGTTGGTGTCAGTGCTCATCGCGGTCACCGCGGGTAGGGCCATCGACGCTGCGGAGTGCGCTCGAATCACCGACGGCGCTCACGCCGCGGCCTGCGCCGGATGTGGTGCCGCGATGAAGGGCCGCATCGCCGGGTGGAGCATCGTCGTCGACGAGAACTACTGCCCTGACTGTGCTGCGGTGCGTGAAGACACTTGGGGATACCGATGATTCGGCCGTTACCAGCCCATATCGACAGCGATCATCAGATCATCACCACGCTGATCGGCCGCGCTACACACCTTCCCGCCGGCGATCCGCGTGCGCGTCGTTTGGCCACCGAGGCGCTGGCGCTCGCAGGGGCAGTCGGGCTGCCGCTGCTGATCGAAGAGGCCGAGGGAGTTCTCGGCCGTATCGACCACGACACCACCTGCTTGTGGTGCAACGAGATCCCAGGTGCGCAGACCCCGACCGAATCGTTCTGGTGCTGTAATTGATCCGAATTCGAGTGCTAGGCAGCAGGCCTTCTGAACTGGTGAAACGACACGTCCCGCAAATCCCCGGCCGCAGCTTGTTCCCGACCCGACCGTAAGCGAGAGTCTGACCAACGTCATTCTTCCTGCGTTCTCCGCCGCATCAGTCATCATCCTCGTCCGCCATTGCCTTACCCATCCTGTACGACACGTAAGCTGCGACGATCAGCCAGAGCAAGACCAGGGCTGACAGCCCTGCTGGGAGGTACGGGATCTCCACCTTGCCGTCGCTTGCCTTCGAGTTGTAGATGCCCAAGCAAATCACTGCGCCGACCAGCACCACACCTAAGCCGAGCCCGGCGAGCGGATTTATCTCGCTACCGGTCATCTGAATCCACAGCCACTTAAAGAACGGTTCCTCACGGGACTTGTTGAGGCGGTCCAGCTTCCGAATCTCGCGTGCGACCGAGACCTCGATCACCGCTCTTTGAGCGGGGTCGTCCAGCTTGCCGACGATGTCGACCAGAGACTTGAGATTGTCGTGCGGCGTTTTCCGCGCATTCCGAGTCGCAACCCACCCCGCGAACAGGCCCACCATCAGCGGGATCAGGACCTTCAGCACCTCGAGCATGTCGCAGATCATGCCCTGGAACACCCTCAGCGGGATAGCTCAGTCGGTAGAGCGCCTGTCTCATACGCAGGATGCTGCGGGTTCGAGTCCCGCTCCGGCGACCACCCCCTTGCCCCGCCCATCCCCGGCTGTCGATCCGCGCGGCGCAGCAGAAATCCGGCAGAGGGTGGCTCGAACCGTTCGTGTCGGTGCCGTCGGGAAGACTCCATATCGAGATGACCGCGAATAACGGGTGTGTGGAGGAGCGTCGCATGGTGAGGGCTACGTCGGGCGAAATCCTCTGCGGTGCGTCCGTCGACGAGGTGCGCACATGGGCGCGGGGGATGGTCGCTCCGGGCGCAGCGGTCATCGTCGATGTCGAAACCACCGATCTCGACGGTGCCGTGATCGAGGTCGCTGTCATCGACGCGTCCTCCGGTGATGTCCTGCTCGACACCCTGGTAGACCCGGGACCTGTCCGAATAGCACCCGAAGCGGCTGCTGTGCACGGCATTTCAGCAGTCGACCTTCTTTACGCCCCTCCCTGGTGCGACGTAGCTTGGCGGATGTGTGCGGCAGTGTCGGGGCGGGTGATCCTGGCCTACAACGCAGACTTCGACCACGGCCGCATCGCTGCGGCTTGCCACCGAGCGAATGTCGTATGCGACATGACCGATCGTGCCCGGTGGCAGTGTGTGATGGCTGCACGATCCGTGGCCGCAGGAACGCGCCTCAGGCTCGCAGGCGGTCACCGGGCCCTCTCGGACGCGCACGCCACCCGTAGCGTCCTGCTCGGGCTCGCAGAGGGCCGCGCAGCCGCCTAGCGCCGTGCGTTCGGACCACACCGCATCACGCGCTCGCTCGGAGCTGTCGAATGCCGGTTTCCGATAGAGGCAACGACACACACTGAGCGTGTATTGTTCGGGTATGCACACTCATCCGACAACCTCTACCGATCGGCTCTGACATGGTCGGCAAGAACCTGTTGACGACCGCCGAAGCTTTGGCCCTGATCGAAGAGGTGTCAGGCTCGGCGATCAAGCCGGACACCTTCTACAGCTACAGCAAGCGCGGCCAAGGGCCAGCCCCGAAAGAGAAGGTCGGGCGAACGGTGCTGTGGGACAAGAAAGAAATCGAGAATTGGGCGCGGAATCGACCGGGCCGCGGCACCAGAACCGATCTCACCCGCACACGATCCGGACGACAAGACGACCGCCCTAGCACGTAGGCAGTCGCGGATTCGCGACGAGCTGGCCGCGAACGTGAAGGGCAGCACACAGATGACCGGACAAACAACGGAGAGCAGGTCACATCAACGTCAAGTGGTCATGCACCCCAGTGGGTGCGATACCCAACGAGAGCATCCACGCGCAGTGATTCGATCGAGAAGGTAGGACATCACCGATGGCGTTCTGGTGGGCGAGCCAGGGAAGCAACTACCCGGCCGCGATCGCGCAAGGCTCGTTGTGGACGTGCGTCAACGTCAACGGCCGGCTGCCGCAGGATCGAGCATTGCTCCAGCAGATACGTCCGGGCGACATCGTCTTTCACCACTATCGCGAGTATCTGCGCGCAGTCAGTACCGCGAGCTCGCGGTACAGGGAGGCATCGCGGCCACCGGACTACCCGACCGAGCACGAAAACCTCGACGACGGCTGGCAGGTGGACGTCGAACCGATCGTCACCGACCTGCAGCTGCATTTCAGCCGAGTCGCCGAGCTGCTACCCCACGGGAAACCTGGACCGCTCAACAAGAACGGCGTCCCGCAGCAGAAATACCTGTCGGCTCTGACCACCGAGCAAGGGAGTGCACTGCTACGTGAACTGGGCCTGCTCGACTCCGTCGACACGGACGACGATCACGGTGTCGGCACCGAGTGGCCCATAGCGGCCACCGACGTCGCAGGATGGACTGCGCGTCGGGTCGAGCAGACCGCGCTGCGTCTGAGCCTGTTCGAGGGACGTACGGACGGGGAGTGCGGGATCTGCGGTCGGACTCTGCCGGCCTCGTTGCTGGTGGCCGGACACATCAAGCCTCGCGCCCTGTGCACCGACGCAGAGCGCCTCGACTTCCCCTCGGTGGCGATGTTGACGTGCACCCTCGGGTGCGACGCCTTGTTCGAAAACCGCTACATCACAGTCGATTCGAGCGGGACCATCGTCCCAGGGCGTGCATCCGAACATCCCGCGGTTGCTGAGTCCGTCTCTGCGCTGGCAGGGCTGCGCTGCCTCGCCTACACCGAAGCGCGAGAGGTCTACTTCAACGCTCACCGCGATCTGACGTTCGTCGGCGTCGGCAACAGCACGGTGGCAGCGAGCGTGGCTCTGTAGTCGGTGGCTCCAGGCGGTCGTGGACGTGTCGTTTCCGCTGGTGGACGCTATCGGCTCTGCACGGTCTCGAGGCGGCGGGCAACAGCGTCCGCCGGCACCAGCCAGCGAGTGCCGACGCGGCGTGCCGCCAGGTTCTGGGTGGTGATGAGCTTGTGCACGGCCTGACGGGAGATTCCGAGCTGCTCGGCTGCCTGGGCGGGGGTGAGCATGGGCGCGTCCACGCGGTCGACCATGCGGTCGTAGTCCTCGGTGGTCAGTACCCGCAGTGAGCGCGCCCCCCACGGGGTGGTGTCGAGGATGGCCAGTGCCGTCGTGCTCGCCTGCTTGAGGCCGGTTGCGGGGATGGTGAAGGTGACCTCGGTCCACCCGAAGTCCGATCGAGCCACGGCACCGGCGTAGTCGGCCACCAACTCGATCGCGCTGTCGGCAGCGTCTTCTCCGTACGGCACATCGAGCTCGGCTACGACGTTGTATGTCGTGGTGGTCATCGCTGGTGCTCCTCTCGCTTCGTGGGTGGTGTCGAGCTGTGCGACGATCACGGTGGCCGGGTCGGGGATGCTAGGTCCATCCCCGACCCGGCCACCGGTCACCGTGTTGGCGGCCACTGAAAGCCTGCTCGCTTTAACGGAGCCAACGCGTTCCGGAAGGAACGGCGGTCACTCGCCGATCCGGAGAACGTCGTGATCCGCACGCCGTCCTTGTAGATCATCGGGTGGCCACCCTTCGAGATCCGCACCGTGAAGCCTTGCCGCTCCAGCTCCTGCAGAACCTTCCGTGTGTCCTTGTCCATCTTCTCACCTCCCCATCTGTTTGTAAACCAAATGCTATCGTTAAGGTTGACAAACGTCAACCTAAAAACGGCGCGAGTTTCGGATCTGAGGAATATATGTCCGCAGCTCGAGTGTGTTCGTTGACGCGGTTGACGCATCGTGCGCCGACGGGGATGATGGGGTCATGTCAGCACCACGAATCGATGTCGAGTCCGACGCCCTGGTCGAGCGCATGACCGGGGTGTTTGCATCCACGCTCGGTGACGCCGTGGGTGCCGACGATGTCGACTACGTCAAGGACGGAATCGTTCACGTGCTCAGTGGCCTTCGAGCGCGCCGTGCATGGGCCGAGCGTGTCGGTGACATCCTCACCGCGACCCAGACTCGCGAGCTGGCGGGATGGGCCACCCGCCAGGCGCTGCACAAGGCTGTCGGCGAATCTCGGGTACTGCGACTGACGGGAAGTAACGGCGAATATGGCTACGCCGCTGCGACATTCACCGATCAGCGACCGGCGAAACCGATTCTCGGTATCCCGGATGTTCTGCGGGCTTGGTCCGGCAGTGATCCCCGAGGCTGGGCGACGGCGTCGTGGTTGACCACAGCGCAGCCCGAACTCGGTGGGCGCACACCCCGCCAGGCGTTGATCGACGGCGACGATGTCCCCTCGGTCGTGCGAGCTGCTCGGCAAGCCGCCGACGCGTACGCCGCGTGAGCGCCGAGCGCGCCACGAACCACCTGTCCGAACCGAACCCGCCAGCGCAGCTGGCCGGGTTCCCGACGCACACGTATTCGGCCGGCACCGTGTTCGTCCGGTCGCACAGCAGTGGTCTCGGTCCGTGGTGGTTCGCGAGCAACGGTGCCGGCCGTTTCGACCTGGCCGGCACCCACGGCACCTGTTACGTCGCCGAAGACGAAGTGGTCACCCTGCTGGAGAAGTTCGGTGGCATGAAGTCGGTGCCGGACTACTCGATCGAAGAGGTGTCCATCTCGTCGGTGTCGTCGGCAGGCGATCTCGTCGTTGCCGACCTGACCAGCAACAAAGCAGCGGCGTACGGGGTCACCGCCGAAATCTTCGACACCTCCGACTACCCCTTGACGCAGCGGTGGGCGGCATCGCTGCTCGCGGCCGGCTTCACAGGAGTGCGGTACTGGGCTCGGCACGACCTCGAGCACGACCACCGCGCCGTGGCGATCTTCGATTCCGCCGGTGCCCGCGCGGATTCGGCGACTCACAGCGTGAACTCGACCGATGCGCTCGTCGACCGAACCGACCTCCTGGAGCGATGGCAGAAAGAGACCGGCGTCACGGTCCTCGTCGTCCCGCCGCTGTAGTTCTTTGTACTGCCGCCATGGGAGCCGCTAACCGCGACTCGGGGTAGTTCTCGAGGGTGTGGGCTGCACGGGTGTCTCGATCAATGCGTGATGGGCTGCATCGCGTACCCAGCTTGTGATCCTGTCGAGGGTCTCGGATGGCAGGTGCCACCGTTGCCAATACAGGGGGATGGTGACGTTGTGGTCGGGGTCGAGGTGCACGAGTGTCCCGTCGGCGAGGTCGCGCGCGATTTGTCCTTCCGGTAGCACGCCCCACCCGAGCCCGAGTCGAGCTGCAGTCAGGAATTCTCGGTTCGATGGGAGGTAGTGGATCGGGGGCTCGCGGTGCGCTTTGATCTTGCGTAGATAGGCGTGTTGTAGGTCGTCTTTTTTGTCGAATCGCAGCATCGGGAGGCGGCTGGGATCGCAGTAGTCGGCGTCGGCGTCGCGGATTAGTGAGGGTGCGCACGCGGGCCAATAGACCATGGCTCCGAGGGGTTCGACCGTGCAGCCAGGTGCTGCGGTGCGTGAGGTCGTCACGGCGGCCATGACCGCGCCTTGACGCAGTAGAGCGTCTGTGTGGTCCTGATCTTCGATGTGGAGGTCCAGCAGTATTCGTCGGTCGACGGCTATCGCTTTCATCACCGGTTGGAACCACGTCGAGACCGAGTCGGCATTGATGGCCAGCGAAAAACGCAGTGGTGCAGCAGTATTCGTTGTCGTGGAGCCGCCGCGGAGCTCGGCGTCGGCGTCGACGGTGAGGACTTCGATCTGTCGCGCGAGTCGGAGCAGAGCTTGCCCGTTTCTGGTGGGTAGTACCGGCCTGGTTCGCTGCAGCAGCGCGGCCCCCGACGCTCGCTCGAGCGAAGTAACACGTTGGCTGACAGCAGAAGACGAGATGTGCAACGCCGTTGCAGCCCCCTCGAACGACCCGGAATCGCAGATGGCGGCCAGTGTGGCGAGCTGATCGTGGTTGTACATCCACAAATACTAAACCTAGATCAGCGGTACTTAGGAAACGTGCATTGAAACCGGGGTGGTCGTACCGTTCTCGCCGTGAACAACCCCGTTCTGGCCTATCTCCCTGTCGCTATCGTCTTCGGAATAATTCCAGGCCCTGACGTCATGCTGGCGGTCAAGCATTCGCTGACCGGCGGTGTGCGTCACGGCGTCGCCGTCGCGTTGGGTGCGGCGACCGGGTCGATGGCGTGGGGCATCGCTGCGGCCGTGGGGCTGGCATCTTTGCTCACCAGCGTCCCCGGGGCATTCGACGCGGTACGTATCGCAGGTGCCGCCTACCTGGTGTACCTGGGAATCGAGAGCATCTGGCAACGGAAGGGCAGCTTCACCGACGTCGATGCCGCGACTTACAGTGCGCACCAGCCGAAGTGGTCGCGGGCCTTCATGACCGGTTTCGTCGCAGACCTGCTGAACCCGAAAATGGGTGCGTTCTACCTGGCGGTCCTTCCTCAGTTCATTCCGCGCGACGGGAACGTCTTCGTGTGGTCCATGCTGCTCATGTCGATCGAGTTCGTGGTGGCGCTGATATGTCTGTCCTCGTACGCACTTCTCGCCTCGTCCGCTCGCCGGTTCCTGGAGAAGGGCCGCGTGGGGGCCTGGCTCGAGCGTGGACTGGGTGTTGTTCTGGTGGGCTTCGGCGTCCGGCTGGCCTTCGAGTAGACACTCCCGCCGTCCGAGCCCTTCTCCCTTCGCTCTTTCAACTACTTGACCCGAGCTCGACCTGACTGCGTAACGACGCCCGGTCGGGCTCACGCCGCAGCCAGTCCAATCCCGGCAGGTCTTGGCTTTGCCGTGCCCTGACCCGAACTTTCCTGTACCGAAACCGAACATCACGCACACAGAGGGGTACCGATCAATGAGCGAAAAGCTCTGGGGTGGAAGATTCTCCACCGATATCACCGACGATGTACTTCGCTACACGGAGACAGCCGGGCGCGCCGCAGTTCATTATTTGTCGCTGAAGCTGAACGACTGTTGGGACACTGTGAATGACATTGTCGTGTTCCTCCGTGAACACTTCACTCCCGTCGTCTCGATCGAGCAGCTGAAACCCATCGACGAAACAGTTGAACCGTACGGCTGAACCGGCGCTGGCGGACCGTCCAGCAGAAAGTTCGAGGCGCAATCGAACCGCGGCGGTCCGTCCGTGCGGATGACGAACGTGGTGCCCCAGTCTTTCAGTGGGCAGCTTGGAGGCGGGGGTGGCGGCGTAAAGCGGCCAGCTCTGACGTCGCAGCGGACGAATCTTCCGAACTGGTCGGCGCCGATCGCGCATCCGATGTTGTTCGAAGGTGTCATGAATTGAACGGGTTCCACAGTCCCGGGCGGGCTAATTTTCACCAGGTCAGATATCAACTGCATCAGTGATGGTCCCGCGCTCCACGACGCCGCCCCGACGAGTATCACCACGACCCCAGCCGCGCAGGCCTTTCGAGGGATGCGAAGGCGGCGTACCCATCTCCGCAACCACCCCGGAAGTGACGCCCACTTGCGGACTTCGGCTGCGAAATCTACAGCTGGCTGTGGGGTGGCACCCGCATCCTGAGGCGTTGATGATGCGGGTGGGACGTCTTGAATGGAGGTTGGGTTGGACACCACCGACGGTGTGTCCTTCGGCACTCGATTCTGAATGACCGGTGATCTGTCGACGAAAACTTTCCGCGCCGCAGGATTGTCTGTTGATGAGACGGGGGCAGCTCTCGAGGATTGTTCTGCAGACTTCGCCTCCAAACACTCTGTCGGAGTTGTCGGGTCGAGTCGTTTCGCTATCGCCGGCTTCAATGCTCCCTGACGTTCGGCAGTGGCAGTGTCGGAAAAACCCTGTGCACGTAACACTTCCGTCGAAGGGAGTCGATCGGGGGCCATTCCCAGCTTTTCCATAGCTTCGAGTACCTTGTCCACAGTCCAGATGCGCGAATCGGAGGGTAAATACCCCAACGATTGTTCCCAGCGGGCAACATCGGTGATAGACGTGGAAATTGACCGAACCATGTTCTGACGCTTCTTTGGTGGTTCTGGCGTCTCCAGCCGTTTCCCAGGTCGGGGAACCAGCACTACCAGGGCACTGATGAAGTATTTGCCAACGCCACCTCTGGCGAGTGTGTTCTTGATGGCTGTGGCTGATTCCTCTGTCTGCGAAACGGGATTGGCATCGCCATCGTGCAAATACAAGTCCAGCGGGGTTCCGTCCACCAACCACGGCCCCGTCGGATCGGTGGTCACATGACCGCAAACCTCATTTTTTACGCCCTTCACTTCGATTGCAGCAGCCAAATGCGGCGTCCACAGCACGGCGTCGATCTGTTGCGCTTTCCCGGATTGGGTGCGCGAGGCCTGCGCTTCGAACATCACGATGCCTGGCAATGCCAGCGTCGAAAGTACTTGTGCAACGTCCTGCTCGCTAGGCCAGAGTTGGTCGAAGGACCTACGAAACGTGACCAACACCCGACTGCCACCGAACCTCTCCGCTGTCTGAACATATGGAACCAATTCAACATGAGCTCACCGACAGACTCGAACAATCAGTGTCATTACCGGTCTCCACCTGCAGCGATGATCCCGTGCACCCGAAAGATTGGGAAAGTGTCGGAAATATGATCCGTGGCTCGATACGGCGAACTGAGGTCGCCCACGCGTTCCGACCGGCGCGTCGAATGGCCATACGACACAGTCGCAGACCGCCATGGCGGCGCAGCTCCAGAAAGTTATCCACAACCACGTTGGAAGCTTTTTACACGTGCGTAGCGTCCTGCCTCACTGACGACCGGTGAGCAGATCGAAGATAGGAAGAGGAACATGGCCGAACCAGATCCCATCAGAGGCTTCAGCGTTGGTCTGTTCAGCAGCGGTACCTCGAACCGTCGCAGGGACGCCTGCGGCGCTCGGTGCGGACGCCGCAAGAGCCGCGACAGGTCGGGCGACCGCATACGCGGTGCGCCAGCAGAGCCTCAACGCCCACCCGCAACCGACCCCATCAGTGACCCGCAAAACCGAGAGGAACCGCCATGTCCTGCCGCCGCATCTCGCAATCCATCTGTCCCACACCCGCCGATGTCGAAGCACTGCGAGGACCGTTCGTGGCCAAGGGAGCCAACGATCCGGTGATCCTCGAACTGCACACCGTACTGCGGGAATCGACCCCGGAGTGGCTGCCCAAGCTCGACGAGAAAGTGGAGCTCACACACGAACGCCTCGACAACGTCAAACAAGCCGTCTCAGTACGCATGGCCATCATCGAAGCTTTGCCGTCCAGCGAGGCTCAGGAGAAGGCGCTTCAGCAACTTGGGCACACGGACCAGATCGTCGAGGACATGCTCAGCGAACTCGGTGGCGTCGCACTCGGAGCGTCGACTAGATCGTTACCCACCCCAGAGCCCCAACGAGATCACTACTCCGGTATCGCGTGCCGCAGACGTCGCCTGATCGCCCCAGCAGCCCCACAGACCGCCCATACGCCACAAGGGAGCATCTACGACCGAGAGCATGACCAACCGCCACGGAGACGAACTGAAGATCGGACAGAACTGGCTCGACCATCCGGCGCGGACCACCCGCCGCACACTGCGCATCGACCGTTTCGAGGCCGTCGGAACCGCGTACGCCGCAGCGGTGTGCACCGTTGTCTCAGCGTACGACCAGGACACCGGTGTGGTCACCGAACCCGGCCGCGTGGTGAGCATCAAGATCGACAGCCTGCACACCACCGCGACCGGCAAGGGCTACCTGCGAGTGGACACCGACGGCGCGTGACGAACCCCGGCGGCTGGATCGAACCTGTCGGGCCCGACCGGCACCATGACACCTCGATTGCGGATCGACTCGAGGGGCGAGAGATGAAGTCCACGTCGAAGCACGCACGGCACCAGGCATACAACATGCTGTCCTGGATCTGCCTCGTGCTGGTGATCGCGATGTCGGCATACGCAGGAGCGGCCGGGGCGGTACCGATGTGGCTCGCGGTCACCAATGCCATCGTGTTCGGGGCCATCGCCGTACATGCGATCCGCACAACCCGCCGGTGAGCGCACTGTGCCGCACTCTGAGCAGCGAATAGAGGCGCACCTGTAGCGGTGCGATACGCAACGAAAAGCCCCATCCACGTGGACGGGGGCTTTTCGGCTGTCTCCGGCACGCGTCAGGGTGCCGAATTCTGGGGTGAGCTGGGTCAGTGCGCGGCGTCGTAGGCCTCGACGATGCTCTCGGGGATCCGGCCACGATCGCTGATCTGGTAGTCGTTGTCAGCCGCCCACTGCCGGATCGCACGCGTCTGCGCGGGATCACGTCGGGTGGCGGCGGTAGACGTTGTCGGCGTGGACGCCGCGACAGCGGGGGATGGCTTGCGTTTGCGGCCACCGACACGGGTGGCGTGCTGGATGTAGTAATCGAGCTTGCGGTGAAACTCGGTGGCGTTCTTGGTCTTCAAGTCGATTACGTACTCGACGCCGCTGACCGCGAACTCGATCGTCCCGCTCGACTCGTCGTCGATGACCGTGCCGTCAATATCGTCGACCAATTGAGTTGTTACCTGTTTGGCCACAGTGAAAAATCCTCTCATTGAAGAAATACGTTGATGTGTAGACCAGTTTAACGGGCGTGCGAACCAGCCGCTCCGATTGCGAGAGAAGTGGGAGCGCACTGTCGACGTCTCACTGGATTACGGCCCGCCTCGACCCGCACTACGAACAAACGTCAGCCTAGTACGCTGTATTACTTGCCATGCAGATAAGATCTTGCACTTAATAGGAGAGGTAGGCTGTTTTGTCAAGTTTCGCAGTAGGGGATCCATGGGTCTGGCGCGTTCCTGGTTTGAATGGGCCAAGGCGGGCTACTCAGCTTTTGGAAAGAGCTCGTAGAAATGCGGATCGCGGCTTGATCACCGACCTCACTAGTCTAAGTAATGTTTACTCCAACGGGGCAGTGCCGTTCGCGGCGCACCTGGCCTATCTTAGAAAGGACTCGGTCCTAAAGATCGAAATGCGAAATGCCCGTCGATCGTCGCATCCGCTGTATCGAGGATCAGTTGACAGTAGAGTTCGTGCGATCGAGCCGTAGGAGACACTTTGACCCACTCGGTGTGACGTTACGACAACGAATCTGACGCTCAAAAGATTGCAGGAATGTACATGGAGGCTCTGACGGAGCAGGTGCAATGCGAGGAAGGTGTCATTGACGCCATCAACTGGTGCCTGTATGAAGTTATGGATAATGTATTCGCGCACAGTCACGCCGGCTCGGGATTTGTCATGATGCAACTCCACCGATTTGAACGACGCTGTGCCGTAGCCGTCGCTGACACCGGGATAGGAATTCAAAAATCTCTGTGGTGGTCCGAAAGAGCCAAACTGCCTCTAGATGTTCTCAAAGACCCCTCTAATTCGATCGAATACGCGCTTGAGCAAGGTGCAACAAGCAAGGGGGGTGCACATCAGGGGAACGGTCTGTATGGGCTACGCCGCTCTGTCGAAGTTAACGGCAGTTCTCTCAATGTCACTCCCGGATGGGGTCATGGTCGTTTAGGGATGGTGTCAGCGCATTGTCGACCGACCGCTGGCGAGCGTTGCCCGATAAGGAAGATAATGAGTCCACTATTGTAGATTGACAGCTGGACTGCTCTCAGAAGGTGCGAATCGACGAAGCTCTGGGTAGTGCATATCCCATTAATGATCTGCTTGAAACTATTCAAGACGAAAGCAGTGTGTACCGCGTCTCGGTTAGTGAGATAGAAGAATCGCTTGGTTCGAGGAAACGCGGCGCTGAGATTCGCACACGCTTGGAGAATTACCTAAAAGCTGCTGCAGGGCAGCAATTTGTGGTTCTCGATTTCAAGGGTGTTGGGGTAGTTTCATCCAGTTTCGCTGACGAAGTTTTGGGCAAATTGGCGGCGGGAATCGGGGAGTTACAGTTCCGGCGGACGGTATTCATCGATAATGCATCGGTCACCAATCGATCGCTTATCGAGCGCGCTATTGCCCTCCGCATAAGTGAGATGGGTTAGCGAAAGTAATACGTATCGCAGGTGAACCAATCCGCCGTTGTGATAAAATGACCTCTGATTCAAAGTCGCTGATACTTCACCCAATGCCCGGCTAGCTGTAGACCGCTTCGGACACGCTCGATTTCTTTAAATTCGTGCAAGGGTGTTGTCACGGACGCGCTAGTAACTTTGACCCGTCGCCGAGCGCGAGTCGAGATGGCCCGCAGTGGCGGCAGTCCGGTGACTTGGCGGGTTCGTTCTCCACGACCTCGTCGGTCATTGGGTGGTAGGTAACCCAGTGGTCAGCGCTTACATCCGGGTCTGTGAGGCCGCCGATGGTCATGAGCCAATCGTCGACGGCGCGTGATGCAGCGACGGCGTTGAGAGTGATTACGCTCGGTGCGTGGACGGTGTCATCGTCGACATACCGTTGTCGGCGGCGTTGGACCTCACTGGTGGCTTCCTCGGTGAGTCGCGATGCGGGGATCAGGCCGTTGCAGAGTAGACACCCGCTACCTGGGCTGCTCATCCTGGAGACGGAGAAGATGTCCGCAATGTCATTGTCGATAACTGTGACTTTCGAGCCCACTTGTGTGTTGGGAATAAGGTATTGGTGGGTGACGGAGTTGACCAGGCGGCGGGCGAGCGCGGAGTCGGCGGCGAGGAAGATATGATCGCAGTCGGTCAGTAGTGCGGCGTTGTCGGCGTCGACGACTGAGCGCGGTACGGCGGTGATACGTGTCGTTTTTGATGCCTGGTGGGCAACTCTGGCGGCGATCTTCACTTTAGGGGTCGCCAGGCGGGCACCGAGTCGTTGCATCCAACGTGGGCGCGCGTCGTCCTGGAGTACGGGCCAGGTATCGGCTCGGCGGGCACCGACGACACGGGGTAGGTTCGTCGGATCGATTCGGTCCGGGTCGATGAACACGAGTTCTCCTACCCCGAGTCGGGCTAAGTACTCGGCGATGAGCGAGCCAATGCCACCGAGGCCGACTACGGCGACTTTGGAATCGGCCAGGATCGCTTGTCCGCGGTCACCGAAGATACGGGTCTGACGGTCGTATGTCGGATCCGCCGTTCGCGCCGGTACCGGTTCGGGAGTGATGGTCAGCTGGGGCCGCCCTGTTACGCGCAGATGTGTGATGCTGTGGCGGTTACCGTCATCGGTCCAGATATCCCCAGCGACAGCGTTTTTCGCAAATACTAGGGCACCGACGGGGACGCCGTCGTTGATGTCCAGCAGAGCGGGGTACCCGCGTTCATGGGATGACATGTCCGTCCTGGAAAAAGCGACGCCGTCGCGTCCGCCGTGGTTGTGCACCGCGAGGTAGGCGAGGCCTTCCTCCGCACAAGAATCGATGGTGTCGGCGACGAACTCCGCCGTCAGCTTCCGGTAGCCGCGGCTGCCTTCGATGTAGTCGATGCCATCGACTGCCGGCACCACATCATGCACGAGAAGCCTTGTTCCGCGGGCACTTCGGGCGGTACCGCACCGCAGGATCGCACCGTGCTCGTCCCCGTCGCCGGGGAACAGGTGCGCATGCAAAACTGCCCACTGGTCCCCGGTTATTACGACCGACCATGGGCCGTTCACTGTTCGTTCAGCCATTTGAGTACTTTCAGTACCTTCGTTGCGGCCGTGTCGATAGCAGGGTCGAGTCGGTTGCTACGTCGAGATAGCTGTGTTCCGGGCACACCATGGGGGCCCCATGTAACCGATTGGAACCCGTCTCTATGGGCGGCTCCGTCTTTGCGACGAAGGTCAGGTCGTACGAACAGCGGGTACACATCAGCTTCCGGGTACGGAAAGGTGATCTGAAATGCTATCCAGGAGGTCTCCTGCTCGTAGACCGGCCCGAGGTCTACGGCGTTGATCGTGACCCAAGCTCCACCCGCACCGTCGCTGTCGAAAGTGACGGTGCCGTCCGAGAATGTCTGCCTGAGCTCCTCAATCGCCTCCATGATTGCATCGGTCGTCGTCGTGCTCACGAGTTGTCATCCCCATCGTTGGCGCGGAACTCGTCATCGTTGCGGACACGAATCTGCTCGTCGTCGCCGACCGGCTTGAACTTTGGACCGTTCTTGCGGGCAAGGAGGAAATCGGCTTTGATAGGCACCCCCTGATCGACCGCGGACTTCTTGATCGACGCGCCAGTCTGCCGGATGCCATCGAGGACGACGGCACGGCGATTGATGGTGACTCGAATCTCCCTCTTTGGAAGAGGTTTGGTAAAGAACCGATCTCCGTTGACAACGGAAACGAGCTCACCGGCATCGATCGGATCGTCGAGGTCGTCCTGGATGTCCTTCCAGATCCCGTGATCATCAGGAACCGCGGGTGCAGGCAGGGCCCGGAGTTGGCTCTCGGTCAGCACCGCCGTGCGAACTTCGTAGGGAGTCTTGTCGATGTAGATCGTGCGGGGCCGGTCTGTGAAGAACCGCATGTCGTGCGTGAGAGCGACCGGCTCCGTCGGGGAGACTGGGTGATCCTGTGCGCCATCGATATCGAGCCACAGGTTCTCTGGCTGCGGGGAGACGAGTGCACGCAGCTGAGCGCCATTGAGGCGTTGCTCTTTAAGGTCGATCGGTTCGCCGTCGATGTAAATTCGGGCGTTGTCCTTGGGGGCCACGGTGGGCTCCTCTCTGTCTTCTCTGCCGGGCGGTGTTGCCCGTTCGACAGCTATAGACGGGACAACTTGCGTATCGTCCACGGCTCGGTACCTTCGGATCGCGAGGCTACCTAAGGCTTCTGGTGAGAACGTGTTCGATGCAGTGTCTCCACTGCTCGTATTCTGTCTTCTGAGCGCGGTATTGGTAGGCCTCGTGTCCAAGAAGTGTCCGCGCGTAGTCCTCGTCGCCGTTGGTAGTTCGCTCGTGGACATGGGGACGCCAGCGCGGTTCTTGCAGCTCCCGTCGAAGGTCGTCCGGTAGTGGTGCAGTTCGCTCAAGGACTTCGCTGACTGAGATTTTGGCGGCGGTCGCGAGTCGTTCGGCTTCGTCGAGGGCCAATGGTTCGTTGCCCACCTGAATTGCGGTGGCGCGTGACTGCGGCACCTGCAGAGCGCTCAAGATGGTCGTCAACGGGAGGTGTGATTGGGGGATAGAAGTAGCCGCGGCGGCGGCTTGCCACGACGGTGCAGTCTCGAGCACGTCGAGCGCGTCGAACAGGTTGGCGACGGCGAGCGCAGCGCCGGAGGAGATGTGGGGCTCGGCGTGCCCTCTACGAATTCCTGACATCACCTGGTCGTTTGACGTGGCTTCTTTAACAAGCCGGAGCAGGGGCTTGGGGAGCACTGCAATTTCCGCGCCCAGGGTCGCGAAAGGAACCGAGGCTACAGTGTCCGGCCAGACCACAATGGGGCCGTGGAGAGGGCTGGCATCATCCTCGATTACTACGGCCGCAAGATTCTCGACCTTTGGTTCCAAGGTGGCTGGAAACACCACGGCCTGCGCAGCTGCATCGTCGATGCTCTCAACGATGACCACGACGCTGACATCTCGCCAATAGGCCTGACGTAGCTGACCTGGCGCGACGTCATCGGTTGGCTGTGCGCTTCGGAGTAGGCCGCTGTGCCGTTTCGGGCCGATCGGAAAACGTTCGGAGATCGCGAGCCATCGCTCGGATGCATCAGACGGCATGAGAGTCCTCCATCTTCACACGGTCCCGTGACGGGACATCGAGCGAATCGTTCAACACGAGAAAGAGCAGGATTGTCAGAACGTCTCGGCTTCGGCCGTTGTCGCCCGCCAGCTCCGTGAGGCGGGCCCGAAGCTTGCCGATGACGTTGTAGGCGCTGGAGCGCCCGATTCCTAGTTCACTGGCCAATTTTGCCGCGTCTACGCCGACGCGGAGCGCGATGACTTCGTTGTTGCTCAGGAGCGGAAGCAGCTGTCGGGCAAGGTACTCATTGCTGAGTTGCGCCTCGGTGGTATCAGTGCTCTCGAGACTTGGAGTGGTGCCTTCGATGATCTCCCAGTCCACATCGACCGTTGCGGTGAGGGCATCTCCGGTTTCCAAAACTGAGGGAAACCGTTCTGCGCAAATGCGAGTGAGAGTGCTCACGTGCAGTCTGCCTGCTACGACGAGGAGCCGCCGCAGCATCTCTTCCAGCTGACCTACGCGCCCAAGCCTCATGGAGCCGCTTCCAGTCGGGAAGACTACCTCAACCGTGGCTTCGGCTGCGAGTATGTGGAGTTCGGTGTCGGTAACCGGGCGGTCGATGTCCTCGTCGCCAGTGAGGAACCAATAATGTTTCGCCGCTGACGGAGTGAACATATCGGAGCGTTCGAGACGCTTCTCGAGCCGGTTGCGAAGCGCGCCCCAAGGTTGCTTTCGTGTGCGGTCGATAAGCCACCGCTCGACCCATTTGCGTGTCTCTTGTTTGGCGGCTCTGTCATCGGGCAGTGAGGTGATGACGTTGGCGAAGCCAGCACCTTTATCCTCGAAAAAGCCGTTGACGAAGTCGTCCACGTCCCCAGACTCCCGAAGGAGAGGAAATCTGGGAAGTTGTTCTGTGACGACGGTGCGCATCATGTGGAGCGCGGACCGCCCGAGGGATCCGCGGGCGAGCGCTTCGTCGCGGATGAGTGTCGTCGTCACGTCGATGCTCCGTGTTAATACCAGGCGCTCGAACGACTGCCACGCAGCCGGACACGACCTGCGACACGCTGAACGGGTCGAAGAGCCGCGAACTGCGTTGTGACCTCGTCGTAGAGTGTGCCGCTGGTTGTTGGGTCGCCGACGGTCACGAGAATTGCAAACGGTACCTCGGTGGGTGACCCGTCGAGTGCGCCCGCGCGTCGCGCAACATATCGCACTTCGATTCGGGCGTCGTCGACTTCTCCGGCCGGGAAGTTCACCCGGTGATGCCGCAGGGTCTCCCACTTGCCCGCATCGCGTAGGTCTGCCTCGTTCAAACTGGCCGAACTCGACAGTGTTTTGGTCACCGGTTCCTGGCCGCTTGTCCACCCGGATACCAACAAGGTGCGTGCGTCGGTCGAGGTCAAGTCGACGGTACGCGGCTTGTCCGAGGAACCTGACGGAGGCGAGAAACGGAACATGTTTCGGTTCGGCCGCAGAGTGAGCTCAAGAGACGCTGAGGTATATTCGGTCGGCTGGGTTGGTTCCACTGGGGACGCGTAGGCCAGCGTGATCGACATCTTCACCGGCCCAGGGAAGGATCTCGGCAACGGCAGTTGGTAGCCGAGGGTGTCACCGCGAGCAATTTGGTCGACGAACAGTACGTGGACCTCGTCAGGTGTGCAGTCCAGCGCATCAGCGAACGAGAGCGGCAGACGGCCGAAACCAAGTTCGTCCCGTCTCGCCTTATAAGCGCGATGACGCTCGGTGAAGTGGACGGCAAACGCACGAAGTACACTGCTGTTCACTCGAGGGAGCCGCGTGGTGAGATCTGCGAGGGCATGGGTAACTACCGGCGCGGAGAAGCTTGTACCGCTGGCTTCGAGAAAGCTTCCATCGACGCGTAGGACATCGAACAAGCGGCCGTCCACACCACCGAACTGCACTCCCAGCGGCTGGGTACGGCTACCAGGTCGGCCCGGTCCCATTGATGAATACGGTGCCCGTGCCCAGGGCCGGTCCGGGGCAGGTACGTCGCAGGCACCGACAGACACCGCATTGGCCATATCGGCCGGCACCTGAACCCGGTGCAACCCAGTTGCCTGGTCCTCATTTCCGTAGTTGCCGGCTGCGACGACGAAGACAATGTCTCGCTCCCACGCCAGGTGGTCCAGCTCGGCCGTCCACCTGTTCGGCTCCATGTCGTCCTCAACCGCAAGAGTGGGGCCCAAACTCAAGTTCACCAGCTTGTGTCGGTCCTCGGCCAAAGTTTCCTTGATCTGGTCAAGGACCCAATACCCGTCGAGGTCACCCGGGTCATATGGAGGCGGCATGATTCGGAAACTCTCCACCGGCAGAGGCGGTTGCGGAGCCTGTTCACCCGATTTCAGCAATCCATACATCACGGCACCGGTCACACCAGTGCCGTGATCAAGGGCGTCAGCTTCGGCCTCCTCAGGAGTGAGATCGAGAACCGGGATCGGAAACAGCCCTGATGAGTCCGGAGTGTGCACCCCGCCGTCGAATACCGCAACGGTGGTCACATCAGATACTGCGCCACGAGCGGCCGGCGGAGTGACAGGACTTCCACTACGCAGCCCGAAGCTCGGACGCGGCCGAATCGCGGGCATGGGCCGAAGTACTCGCAGAGGATTGAATTGCGCTAGCACAGACACCTGGGTCGACGCTGCACGTATTGGTACGAATGTCAGCCCGCCCACTCGGCGGACGAACTCGCGGTGCACTGCACCGCCCCGCGATTCCACCAACGAGACCCAACGCTCCAACCCGTTGTCGTCGATCGGCATCGGTTCGCCGGACCGCACCGCCCGAGGGTGCAACACCGACTCCCACAGCGAAATCTGTTCCCCCGCGGCGTCGTGATCGGAACCTATTCGGAGAACGGTACTTACGGTGGGCGGTGAGACTTCTTCGAGACGTCGTATCTGAGCGAACGCTTGCTGCGCGCTGCGGTCAGCGCCAGGGGCATCGACTAGCTTCTCGAGCCGTTCGAGGGCCGCATCGTCGAGGGAGAGGATGAGCCGACGCGTACCACTTTGCCGCACCTTGGACGCTGTGCGGAGTTGGCCGACATCGGCGCGTGCGCCTACGGGGACAGCGCCGATGAACCCGAGGAGAGCTTCCGGGTAGTAAGTCGGGGCGAGGTAATTCGGGATCAGCTTAGCTTCGACATAAACTCGGTCCGGCCCCCGAAAAGAGTCCGAAAGCATGTGAATGTCGGCGCGCGTCGAACGAATTTGCGGGAGGAGCCACTCGCGGGCTTGTTCGGACGTGAACGGTTCGTATTTTGGGCCGCCACCAGTCGGAGGGGGTTCGATCTCCAGACGGAGCGCTTCTCCATTGACCAGCAATCGGCGGACACCACTGCCACCGGCACCGCTATCGATCACGCCGTTTCCTTTGCTTGCCGGATGCCGGCGGCGATCGTTGGGTGGCTGACACCTGCGAGTGTCGCGATTGAGCGGTTCGACATAGCCATCCGCTCATGAGCGTAACGCCACAGTTGATTTCGACTCTCACTCGTCGAGAACTGCTCGGTGAGTTGGTTTACCACGACCTGCTCTAGCGCAAGGTCGTGAAGAATCGCCTTCCTGCGGCAAAGCTCCCAGAAGCGCATGATCACAGAATGACTCCGCCCCTCCCACATTGCTGCGGCGAGATCAACTAATTCCGAGGGCACGTCGCCGCGATTGGCGTTGCTCAGAAGCATCTTCCGCTCCGAATCGCCAGGAAGCCGAAAATTCAGTACGCGGTCGAACCGGCGATCAATAGCCTCGTCGAGCAGCTGAGGATGGTTTGTCGCAGCAATCAGCAGACTCGTCTCGGACCACCGGTCGAGCTCAACGAGCATCACGTTGACGACCCGCTTCAGCTCACCGATGTCGGTGTCATCGTCACGTCGTTTGGCGACGGCGTCGAACTCGTCCAAGAATAAAACGCACGGGCCTGACTTCGCGAACTCGAGAACAGACTTGATATTTCGGCCCGAACTACCCAAGTAACTTGAGACAACGGACGCGAGATCCAGAGTAACCAACGGAAGTCCGAGTTGCTGTGCGATCCAACGGCTGGCGAGCGTTTTGCCGACCCCTGGTGGACCAGAAAACAGTACCGTCCGGCTTGCCGAGACACCCGCCCGAGCCAATTCATCGCAACGCACGCGTTCAGCCACGATTTCGCCCAGTTGTGCGATTAGGTGGTCGCTGACCACCAGTTCATCAGCTACCGGCATGGCATCGACATTTGCCAGTGGGTGCGTGCCCTCGGCATCTGCCGGAATTGCGCCGCTGTCGAATCGCAGACCGGTGGAGGGCTGAGCTGCAGACAGTGCTTCGTGGACTGCGACTCGGAATGCTCCAGCATCGGAAACTGTCGGTGGAACCGCACGCATCAGGCGACTGGCAAGCTGACGCACACCAGCTGCATGTCCGCGCGCACCGACACGAACTAGGTCGATCAGTGCCCTTTCGAGTCCGTCCGCTTCCTGGTAAACGACGGACCTTGAGGCTGTCATATTTACCACCATACCGGTTCGTGCGGGTGTTGGTGTCCTTTGTTCTCGGGGTGTTGGTGGGTGAGTTCGTTGCCGGCGGCTCTTTCGGACGCGCCACCGCGGATCTGCCGGCGGGTTCGTCGGTGGGATCGCGCCGGCGGATTGTTGGGGGTCTTTGACGTTCGGTTGGGGTGCCTGGTGGCGTGTGTGCGGTGGTGGGGATCCGGACAGGGTCTGGCTGTTCGATTTCGGTGGGGGTTTCGCTGCTGTTGCAGGTTGTTTAGTGAATAATGTGGCAAGACAACATATTCGACGTGCATGATAAACTGTATCGAATAGCTTTTCAGCACGGACGGGGCGCGTTCGATCCCGATCCCGATCCCGATCCCGATCCCGATCCCGATCCCGATCGCGGATCCAGCGGAGACCTGGAGAAGATGCAACTGATCGACCCAGGCCAAGCAGACCCCCTCGACGCCGCGAGCATCTGTATCGAGGGCCTCGATCTGGTCGTGACGACCGTGCACGGACGCGACGTACCACCGACCCGAGCGCGTGCCCTGCTGGCCCGAAACCGTACGCACGCAAGGGTTCTCGCGATCACGAACGGACATGTGCCCGGTCTCGACCTGACAATTTCCTCGAGGCCTGTCGCGTACGGCGGAATCGAGCAGCAGGGTAGGGGCCGTATCCGGTCGATCACCCTCGAGACCACCGTGCGCGGTCGCGGTATCGCCGAGCGCACCGGCCGCTACACCCTCACCGCGCCCACGTTCGGCGAACAGGGCCTGCGCTGGACCCCGACCAGCGTCGACACGGCAACCGCGCACCGGCCATATGGTCTGGCGGTCGCGCAATGAGCCCCGACCTGTACGAGAACTGGCCCGTCACTTTCGAGCCGCCCACACGCCGCATCGTCGATCCCCCTCAGAGAGTCCTGGTCAGCGTCGCGCTCACCGTGGCTGGCTCGCTCGTCCGGAGGATCCTTCCGTGACGGGGTGCCGCTCAAAGTCCGGTCCGAGGGTCTCTAGCCGCTTCGGTGTTGTTGTACGTAACCGCGCCAAGTGCGTGCGCGTGATGTCGGCGAATGACGAGCCCGACCAGGGGGCGAGTCGTGCATCGTCATGCGCGACATCTAGGAAACGAAATTTGCCTCGATTCGAGTGACCTCCTGGTTACACGTCAACGGGCCATTCGGATCTCGGGTAGCAGATCGGCTGCTCGCGTTCCGTCCGCTCGGAATCGATTGCGTTCGTAAAACTTTCGCGCTCGCTCGTTCTCGTCGGCTACCCACAACTGGGCGCGTCGATCCGCGACCACATAGTCGAGCAGTCGTTGGCCGGTGCCGAACTCGCGGTACCCGTCCGCTACGTACAGGGAATGCAGTTGCAGGGGCCTTGCTGGCAACTTCTCGAACGGATTGCCCGCGTGCGCGAACCCAACCAGGGCACCCGCGTGTTCGGCGACGACGAGCGAGGTGGATGGATCGCAGTTGCGGAGAATGATCGACCACATCTTTTCGCGGCGCTGTACGGCAGCGGAGTCGAAATGGGACTTCGGAAGACGATGTCCATAGGTGGAGAGCCACACTGCCACATGTAATTCCGCCAATTCGACTGCGTCCAAGAGGTCCGGAACCCTCAGCGTCACATCCTGTTCGTTCATACTCTCAACGGTATCGAACACTTGTCGACGCTGTATCGGCCCGTTTGTTGAGATGTCGAGGCATCACGGAAGCGACCGGGCCCTCCGATGTGGTCTTTCAATACGTCTACAACACCTCTGAACACGCGAGAGATCGGAAGGTCTCGCGATGGACGTCAAGGCCCCTGGGCTTCTTCACGCATGGGCGAAAACTGGACGGGGACAGTGGATTTGTTGTAGCTACGGTTTGTTGTTGACCAACTGACCGGTCAGGGCGCGCATGGTTGGTCAGCCTCTGTTGCAGTATTAGGCCTTTTCAAGTATACGGGGAGGGGGTATGGTCCAACATGTCAACAATGTACCCCCGGGGGGTATGCATTCACGATTGAAGGAGCGGACATGATCACCACTAACTACCGAGTCACCGGTATGACGTGCGGGCACTGCGAAGCCTCGGTTCGCGAAGAAGTCAACGCCGTAGCAGGGGTCGGCTCAGTGGAGGCATCGGCGTCGGCGGGAACCCTGACGGTGACAAGCGCAGCCGAGCTCGACCAGAACCAGGTCATCGCCGCTGTTCGCGAGGCCGGATACACGGCCGAACCGCAACCCTCGGACCCGCGCACTGCGTAACCACCGAACTCGGTGGACGGAAGGACTCGCACGATGAACAACCACACACATGCCGGCGACGACACTGGGATGGCCGAGACTGCAGACCCGCACTCGGGCCACGACATGTCCGGGCATCGCGCGCCCCCCTCGGGACGTGGCGAGCACATGGAGCACGGCGGTCACGACGGCCACAGTGGGCATCCCGGCTACGGCGATCACGTCGGTATGTTCCGTCGCCTGTTCTGGATCATGGCGGTCCTCGCAGCCCCGGTCATTCTTGCCTCCGATATGTTCGCGATGCTCGTCGGATACTCACTGCCCGACGCGGCGTGGATTGCCTGGATTTCCCCAGTGCTGGGCACTGTGATGTTCGCGTGGGGTGGCTCGCCGTTCCTCACCGGAGCAATCAGCGAAATCCGTTCACGTGCACCAGGAATGATGATGCTCATCGCCCTCGCGATCACCGTCGCATTCCTTGCATCGATGGGAGCGAGCTTCGGCCTGCTCGATCATCAGCTCGACTTCTGGTGGGAACTGGCCCTGCTGATCGTGATCATGCTGCTCGGACACTGGATCGAAATGCGATCTCTCTCGCAGACCACATCCGCGCTGGATTCGTTGGCAGCACTGCTACCGGACACCGCAGAACGCGTCGACGGCGACGATGTGGTGCCGGTATCCCCGGACCAGCTCCAGCTCGGCGATGTCGTCGTCGTGCGCCCCGGCGGGCGAGTACCAGTCGACGGCATCATCGTCTCCGGCTCGGCGAGCATGGACGAGTCGATGATCACCGGCGAATCACGCACCGTCCGTCGCGGCGACGGCGAGCAGGTCGTCGCCGGCACTGTCGCCACCGACTCCGGTCTCCGAGTCCAGGTCACCGCAGTAGGGGAGGATACCGCCCTCGCTGGCATCGGCCGGTTGGTCGCCGACGCCCAGAACTCGACATCGCGGGCCCAACGGATCGCCGACACCGCAGCCGGATGGTTGTTCTGGTTCGCCCTCGGGGCAGCGGTCATTACCGCCGCCGTGTGGACGCTATTCGGGATGCCCGACGACGCCGTCATCCGCACCGTCACCGTGTTGGTCATCGCCTGCCCGCACGCACTCGGTCTGGCGATCCCGCTGGTGGTTTCCATCGCCACCGAACGCGCCGCCCGCGGCGGCGTCCTGGTCAAGGATCGGCTCGCGCTCGAAACCATGCGCACGGTGGACACCGTGCTCTTCGACAAGACCGGGACCCTCACCAAGGGTGAACCCACCGTCACCGCAATCGAGGTGACGAACGGGCGCACCGCCGACAATGTCCTCGCTTTGGCTGCTGCCGCAGAAGCCGACTCAGAGCACCCACTCGCACGCGCCATCATCGGTGCCGCACGATCACGGAACCTGACCGTCCCGGCGGCCACTGACTTCCAGTCGTCCCCCGCTGTCGGGGTCTCTGCGAATGTCGACGGTACCCGCGTGCAGGTCGGCGGGCCCGCGCTGCTCGAGCAGGAACACGGATCCGAACTTGCTGTCGCCGACCGGTGGCGCGGTGACGGGGCGATCATCCTGCACGTCCTCGCCGACGGTGCCGTGATCGGTGCCCTTGCGCTCGCCGACGAGATCCGGCCCGAATCACGCACCGCGATCGACGCGCTCCACGCCCGCGGAGTCGCGGTGGTGATGATCACCGGTGATGCCGATGCCGTCGCGAAGTCCGTCGCCACCGAGCTCGGTGTGGACCGCTACTTCGCCGGGGTGAAACCGGAAGACAAGTCGCACAGCGTCGCTGAACTCCAGAGTGAAGGACGCACGGTGGCGATGGTCGGCGACGGAGTCAACGACGCCCCAGCGCTCGCGCAAGCCGATGTCGGTATCGCGATCGGGGCCGGCACCGACGTCGCGATCGCATCGGCGGGAGTGATCCTCGCCAGCGACGACCCGAGGTCGGTGTTGTCGGTGATCGAACTCTCGCGCGCCTCGTACCGGAAGATGAAGCAAAACCTCTGGTGGGCAGCGGGATACAACCTGATCTCCGTTCCGCTCGCGGCGGGGGTGCTCGCACCGGTCGGGTTCGTACTGCCGATGTCGATCGGCGCGATCTTGATGTCGCTGTCGACGATCATCGTCGCCGCCAACGCGCAGCTGCTGCGGCGGCTCGATCTCGCACTCGACGCCGTCACCGGCACTCGGAGCGAAGGCAGCCGGGTTGCAGAGTCGCTGGGCGAGCCGCACTTGCGTCACTAATCCCAGTACGTACGCAGTCTTGGAAGTGTCACTGCACGATGGTGAAGGCCGCACTCGTCCGATCGGACCTGGGACATGGAGTCGTTTGCGGCCCCATGCATCGCCGAGCGCGCCCATGCCCACAAGGACTGCAGCAAGTGCCAATGTGTAGACGTCGACGACCCAGGACATCGCGCCGGTACTGCCACCGAGATCGACGGCAATGCCAGGCACCGCGATCGTCGTGATCGTGGCATAGATCAACAACAGGAAAGTTCCGATGCATGCGGCCTCGAGCGGCAGCCATCGACGTGCCGACATGGTCGACCTCCGTAGTCAGGCGATAAGTTCGCCCCAACTATGGAGGTTCAAGTGAACTTGAAGTCAAGCGCCGCTTGGACGTCTACATCGAGCTGTTTGAGCAACCATGGACACTGCATCGGTCGCTCCTGCTTGCACGTCAAGTGATGCTCTAGGACACGTTTCGCGCGCGTGGTGGCTGCGATCTGTGCCTCGAGCGTCGAGACTTGGTCTGCGAGCACTACGTTCGTCACTGCGTCATGCAGTGGCCGGCATCCAGGACGCACCAGCAATGATCCTGAACGAACGCAACGACGTCCTCGCCTGGAACGACCTGGCGACTGCGCTGATCGCAGAACTTCCCGAATGTGCCGGCTGCGCAACGTAACATGGCCTGGCACATCTTCCTCAACCCGCGAGCACCTGAGATTCACCCGGACTGGAACGATGCGGCCCGTACCACGGTCGGCATCTTGCGGATGGCCGCTGGACGCCGTCCCCGAGACACAGCACTCGAACATCTCATCGGCGAACTCACCGTAGGAAACCGGATATTCGCAAAACTGTGGGCCACCCAACACGTCCACGAGAAGACCCATGGACCAAAGAAGTTCCACAACAGCATCATTGGGGAAATCAGCCTCAGCTACGAGACCTTTCACATACCAGCGTCCGATGACCACCACATGCTAGTCATCTACACATCTGCGCCGAACAGTCCAGAACGGGACCTCCTCGACCGGCTGGCGGCGGCCACGACCGCAAGGCGGGAGACGCCAGTCGACGCGTCGACAACATCCTGACCCACCCGCCACATCCAACCGTCCACCCGCCCTCTGGATTCTCCAGCCTCCAACGTGCCCCGACCGATCGGGCGCGTTCGGTCATTGCCACAAGTCCCGCCCGGACTTTCATACCTGTAGCCAGTCATCTCGACGATCTCGTCCCGGCTCTCGCCGCACACCGACCGTCGACATCAGTGATGCGTTGACAGGTTGAGACCAAGGATCGGAGAATGGCAAGGAACATCTCCAGGTCCTATGAGGGTCGTTCGACTGCGTCATCGTCCAAGTTGAACTCGAAGCTGCTATCAGCGACTCCGCACGGTCTCGAGTCTCTGCTGCGCCGAGCCGACAAGGGCATGCGGGGCCGCGCAGACGCTAGTGGCTCCTGCGTGCCCACTTGCTACGCGGTTCGCCACGTACCGGATCGTGATGCACGATCCGGAGTGCGCGCTCGCCTCACAGTGCGGAGGTTCGGGTATCGAAGTCCTCGCGGGCGCGGGCGACATCGTCCATGTTCTCGTCGGCCCAGTTTTTCAGTTGTAGGAACACGCCGACCAATGACATTCCGAGAGCGGTCAATTCGTACTCGACCGTGAGTGGGACAGTGGGGGTGACAGTGCGGGTGAGGAGGCCGTCGCGTTCGAGGTTGCGCAGAGTTTGAGTGAGCATCTTCTGACTGACGCCGGTGATCCGACGCGCCAGCGCGGAATGCCGCGCCCGGCCGTCCATCAACGCGCACAACACCAGGGTCACCCATTTGTCGGCCAGTCGAGACAGGAGCTGTCGGCTGGTGCAGGTGACCAGAAACGAATCGTGTTCGACCGCGGACGTATCAACCGTTGCCGTGTCGTCGTGCAGTGCGTGCATCGTGGATTCCTGCCGCTGGCGAAGTAGGGCACTTTCAGGTACCTACTTCCGAATGGTTCCCTTATCGGTCAGAGTAGCGGACGTCCGGTGTCCCGCAGAGACCAACTATCAGGAGTCCCGTGACCGACAATCCCGCGGCGTGGCGCGACCTCGACAACCGATCCACCAATACAGCATTGAGACCGGTACGGGCCTGGGCCGCCGTCACAGCCCTCGCATTGGCGGTGTTCGCTGTGACCGCCACGGAGATGCTGCCCATCGGGGTCCTGCCTGCGATCTCGGACGACTTGGGGGTCGGTGTAGGTGTCGCAGGTCTGTCCGTCAGCCTGTACGGCATTGTCGCCGGCGTCCTCGCGCCTGTGGCGACCAGGTGGACGCGTGCGGTCGACCGCCGCACCGTGGTGCTGATCATCGTCGCTGTGTTCGTGCTCGGTAACGCTGCGACTGCTCTGGTGACGTCGTATGCGCAGCTTCTGGCGGTGCGGTTCGTGGTCGGGATTGCGCACGGGTTGATATGGTCGGTCGTCGCTGCGGTAGCAGTGCGTCTGGTTCCGCCGCCTCAGCGGGTGCGGGCTACTGCGGTGTCCTTTTCGGGTATCTCACTTGCTCTCGTCTTCGGTGTTCCGGCAGGAACCTGGATGGGGGAGTGGGTGGGGTGGAGAGGGGCGTTCGCGGCCCTCGCCGCTCTGACGGCGGTGGCCGGTGCCGCCGTCGTCGTGTTGTTGCCGGCCTTGCCCGCGTTGCGATCCGCCCAGGCTGCCAGCAGCGTCCGAGATGTTCTGCGGCGCAGTCGAATCAGGCTAGTTCTTCTGATCACCGCAGCGGTGGTGGTCGGAAACTACGCTGCCTATACCTATATCGCGCCCTACCTTCTCGGCGGTGTGGGTGTTTCTTCGGACGTGGTCGGCGGGTACCTGGTGGTCTATGGGATTGCCGGGGTTGCGGGGAACGCGCTAGCGGGGTTCGTGTCCGCGCGCTCGTCGATGATGCTGATGGTGGGTGTTGCCGTCCTGGCCGCCGTGCTGCTGGTTCTCTCTGCTCCGGTGGGTGCACCGAGCGTGTTGGCGTTGGTCGGTGTGTGGGGGCTGTCGTATTCGGCGCTACCGGTGCTGTTGCAGACTGCTGTGTTCGATGCTGCACCGGCCTGTCGCGAAGCGGCGACGTCGTTGTACGTGTTGGTTTTCAACGTCTCGATTGCCGGCGGCGCGTTGGCCGGTGCTGTCGGTATCGATGTGCTCGGACCGATAGCGCCGATGGCTCTCGGTGCGGGTTTCTGTGCGCTCGGGGCCGTTGCAGCTGTCGGTGCGCGCCGGTCGTGACGACAATGCCGGGACGTGATCCCGCCGCCCCGGGCGCGAGCCCTGATGGCCCGCAAGCGCGGCCCTATCCGGACTGAGAGGGAGCGTCCACTGAGGCACCTTTGCATGTGTGGAGCCGGCTGGTCCGGTAGTAGTTGTGTCGTCGACGGCGCGCCTGAATTCACCATCTGATCAGGGTGTAGTTGCGAGTATCGCTTGCATGTCGTGGGTTTCGAGGAGTTGTCGGTAGTTTGCGTCGGGCATTGCGTTGATCAGTAGCCGTCCACTGATGTCGGCTTTGATGTATTCGACGGCGAGCAGGCCTGTGACCGGATTGGTGGTCAGCACTGCTTCCGCTGGTGAGCGGTCGCCGAATTCGGCCACCACGGTGTCGACATCGTCGGCGACGGCCACAGCGAGGCGTCGACCGGACAGCCTCAGTCGTGCACTGGCCCCACATTTGGAGAGGTCGTAGACCTTCGGACCGTGGAGGGTGCGTGGACCGTAGATCGCCACATGCGTCTGCACCCCGCGCTGCGCCGCACGCTCGAGGGCAGGGCCCAGAGCGTCGAGCTCTTCATCCCAGATACCGGCGAACAGCTGCGAGTGCGCAGTATCGACGAGACGCACGAATGCGTCGAGAATCGATTCTCGTGTGTAGAGCGACCACACCAACCCCGCGCGGTCGGCAGCGGGCATGGCATCGAGCTCGTCGATCGCCGCCGCGACATCGGCCTCGAATCGCGCTGCGAGCCCGGTGAGTAAATCGTGGTGCGGAACGGCGCCGTACAGAACAGGTTCTGATCTGTTCACCACAACTGCACCTTTGGTTTCGAGGCGGGCGAGGGTCTCGTACACCTTGGAGGGCGGCATACCTGCTCGCTTACTGACTTCACTGCCGTTCATCGGAGACTGCCCCACCAAAGCGGTGTAGGCCTTGGCTTCGTATTGGGAGAATCCGAGCCGCATCAGCGCCGATTGCAGCTTCGATGTCGGTGTGTCGTTCACACGAGCAGTGTATTCCTCTTGCCCATCTCCTTACTACCCTGGTAGTACTGTTGACGTTACTACCGAAGTAGTGAAATGGAGAATGATGCATACACGTATTTCGTCGGGATCGCCGTGGGAATCATCGGTGGGCTATTCACGTGCCGTGATCGCAGGCGACACCATCTACATCTCGGGCACTGCGGGCGAGGGCCCGGATGTGTACCGGCAGACTCTCTCCGCGCTCGCCTCGGTGACCACGGTCCTCGCCGAGTCGGGGTTCGAATTGTCGGAGGTGGTGCAGAGTCGCCTCGTCGTCGCCGATTTCGAGAATTGGGAAGATGCTGCCCGTGCTCATGGCGAGGTGTACGGCGAGGTCAAGCCGGCATTTTCGTTGGTGCACGCGCTGCCGTTCGTCGACGCGGAGATACTCGTGGAAGTCGAGTGCATCGCGGTACGTCACCGTGCCGTCTGAAAGTGTTGCACGCATTGCTGATTCGGCCATAGATCGCCCACTGACCAGCGCCGAACTTGCAGTATCAGCGGTAGTAGCGGGGATCGCGATCGCCAACGGTTACGCCATCGCACCGGCGTTGGGCGAGGTGGCGGCCGATCTGGAAACATCGTTGACGGTCGTCGGGTTCGTCACCTCCGGATCGCTCGTCGGGTATCTCATCGGCGTGCTGATGCTGGTTCCGCTCGTCGATCGGATGCGGCCCGCTGTAGTGATCGCGGTGCAGTTGCTGGCACTCTCGGCGGCTCTGACGTGTGCTGCGTGGGCTCGCAGCGCTGCGGTGCTGATTGCAGTGTTCGTCCTGATCGGGGCGCTGACCTCGGTGTCGGGGCAGTCCAGTGCAGTGGTCGGCCGCTTGGCCGACCCGGTCAAGCGGGGTACCGCACTCGGCGTCGTCGCGGCCGGGATCTCGGCGGGCATCGTCTCCAGTCGGCTCGTCGGAGGAATACTTGCATCCGCGTGGGGGTGGAGGGCGATGCTGGCGATCTTCGCCGGATGTTGCCTGGTTGCAGCGTCGGCAGCTCTGGCAATCCTGCCGAGAGACGTGCCGTCGGGCGCAGGTCGTCGGCAGTCGGTAGTGCGGACCGCCCCGGCACTGTTGATGCGTCACCGATCGCTGCGGCTGGCGGCCGCGAGTGGAGCACTCTGGTTCTTCGCATTCAATCTCATCTGGGTCGGCTTGTCCCTGGCACTGTCGGCTGAGCCGTATTCATTGAACGCGAGGACTATCGGTCTGTACAGCCTGGCAGGGCTTCTCGGTTTGGCCGCGACATGGCCGGCGGGCAAGCTCACTGACCGTTGGGGAAGCCGCCGAGTCATGCTGGCTTCGTTGAGTGTCGCAGCCATTGCTGCGCTCCTTCTCACCGTGGCCCTCGGCAATCCGGTCTGGACGGCGGTGGCACTCGCTGTATTCGACGCCGGATGCTTCGGTGCCCAGGTCGCGAATCAGGCCGCGGTTGTTGCTGTCGACGACCGTCGCGCGGGCACTCTCCTCGGGGTCTACATGCTGATCTATTACAGCGTAGGTGCGTTGGGAACCGTCGTCGCCAGCATGCTGGCGACCTTCGGCGGCTGGCCTGCAACGACCATGGCCGCTGCCTCAGCTATGGCCGTAGCCACGGCGCTCACGTACCTCTCACCACGCATCCGTCCGGTATCCGCACGACCCTGATCATGAACCCGACTCGCCCCAGGGGGCACGCGCCGCGTACCGGACGACGAGGCTTGTTCACCGACGGCATAGACAGGAGAATCAGCATGACCGCATGGAACCTGGATCGACAACTACATACAGACGAGGGCACCGTGCGATGGTCCACCTTCGGGACCGGTGATCCCATTGTTCTACTTCACGGAACACCGTTCTCGTCGCTGATCTGGAAAGACATCGCTCACGGTCTGGCCCTGACCCGGCAAGTGTATGTGTGGGACATGCTCGGGTTCGGGCAATCCGACAAGAACATCGGCCAGAACGTCGGTTTGGCGAAGCAAGCCGACATCTTCGGCGACCTCCTCGACGAATGGGGTCTGGGCAGCCCGAGCGTGGTAGCCCATGATGTCGGAGGTGCTGTCGCGCTCCGATCGACTCTGTTGGGACGGAGAATGTTTCGTGACTTGACGCTGGTCAACGCGGTCAGCGTCGATGGATGGTCTTCCGGGGGATTCTTCAGCACTGTGAAAAACAATGCTGCAGCGTTCTCGGCCCTTCCCGAGTACCCACACAAGGCATTGGTGACCAGCAAGATCAGCGACGGAAGCCATGTCGGTCTCAGCGCAGGTGTCCTCGACGCGTTCGTCGACCCATGGACCGGCACTGCAGGTCAGGATGCTTTTTACCGGCAGTACGAGCAAGCCGACGAAACCGACACCGACGAGTTCCATGAATTACTGGGTGATCTCGCGACACCGACAACGATCCTGTGGGGCCGACGCGATCGATGGCTCGACGCAGACTACGCGCTGAGACTCCGTAAGCGTTTGCCTCGCAGTAATTTTCACTGGATCGACGACAGTGGACACATGGTGCAGCACGATGCCCCCGCTCGACTCCTTGCACACTTGCTCACGCCACCGGATCAGGCAGCATCGTCCCCCTCGACAGTCACGCTCCAGCAACAGTGACAAATAGGCGAGAAATCCGAAGGTCTCGCGATGGACGATCTGCCCGACGTTCGACTGGCCTGCAGCGGATTGACCTTTTCGCGGTTTCGCGCACTGTTGCCTCGTGAATGACCACTGTTGGCCGCGTCGTATTCAGCTAGCAGTCGACTTCGGTGTTGCTGCGTTCAGGGGTCGAGCGCCGAGTTGGCGATGGTTCCGTCGATTTGAGCGGTGATCGCCGCTCGGAGGTCGAAAGCTGCGGAATGCTGCGGCCATCGCGGCAGCATGCCGGCGACGGTGGGTGCAGACTCTGCGATGGCGGCAGGGTCGATCTTTTCGAACCACGAGCGTTCGTCGTCGGGGCGTGTGGCGAGCTCGGCCTGCCACATCAGTTCGGAGGTGGCGAGGTACCACGTCGACCGCCAGAGCGACAGTGCTCGTAGCTCGGTCATGCCGGTTTCGAGCGCCGCTGCAAGAAAGCGATCGGCCAGCGCGAGAGCCGGTGTGCCGACGGTTGTTCCGGTCCGGAGGATGGGCACGATCCACGAGATGCATGAGAGTTGCCGGTGCATGTCCATGACGATCTCGACCATGCGTTCTCGCGGCGACCCCGTGGGTGTGGCCCATTCGATCTCGGTCGCGATGTCGGTGAGCACCAATGACAGGAGTTCGGATTTATTGGCCACGTGGTAGTAGAGCGTCATCGGCTTCGATCCGAGTTCGACGGCGAGGCGACGCATCCTCAGCCCTGCGACACCGTCGCGTTCGAGCATCCTGCGCGCGGCGGAGACGATGGCTGCCCGGTCGACGGTGCTGTTCGCGGGCATCGGTTCACCTACTTGTCGTAGCTCTTGCAGTTCAGGGGTGAGCCTACTACCGTCTCGTACGCGTACGAACAGTCGTACGCGTACGACATTGGAAAGGCGCGATCATGACCGATCCCGAGGTGGCTGCGGGCGAGCTCGCGAACGGCATTGGCCGGTCGGCGGCGTGCTCATCGAGTCGGGGTCGAGTCAGACGGTACTCCTGCGCATATCCGAGAGTGCGGACGAGTCGGGGGTCATTCCTGCACCCGCTCGATGAGCCACTGCCGCCGTACACACCTTGACGCGTTGTAGCGGCCTTAGCTAGATCGACTCTTCCGGTCCTCTGCGTGCTACTCGTTCTCGGATTGTTTGGTTCCGCTGCGTGCGCCTCTGACGGGTCGATACCGAATGTCGGGGTGGCACCTTGTTCAGTGCCAGGGTTGAACAACAGCCGCTAGAGCAGGTCCATGAGTGCCATACGTTCGGCAGGATCGAGTGGTCTGAGCAGATCGCACTTGCGCGGCTTTAATGTCCTCGTCGAGTTGGGGCAGCTTGTCCCGGCCGTTCGGCGTCACCGTGATCACGTTGCGGCGCTTGTCCGGTGTGTCGGGTTCGTGGTGCGCGAGCCCTTCTTCGGTAATCCGGTCCAGGAGTTCGACGAGGTCACCGCGATCGATCGCGAACCGACGGGCGAGTCCGGCCTGGCTCGCGGGGCCACTTTCCTCGAGGGAGGCGAGAACGGCGTGGTTGCTGCGACGTCCACTGTGTTCGAGGTGCGACGCTACAACTCGGTTAGCGTGCATCGCAACATGGTTGAGCACCCAGCTCGGCAACCTTCGCACCCGCTCCGCCGGCTCACTGGTGGCCATGGCGCGGTCCGTGCTGCGTTCGCCATCGATGGTGTCGAGTGGCGTGCTGAAGGGTCGTCGCGGCGACTCGGGTCGTCCTCAATCCTCATGATCTGACGCCGAGTGCTGTCATGACGGTTCCGAACTTGGTGATCGTTTCGCGGAGTTCCGCATCGGGATCGGACTCTGCGACGATGCCGCCTCCTGCGTAGGCCGTGATCGTGCGACGGCTCTGCCCGATCTCTATACACCGGATCGAGACCATCCACTCGCCGTCGCCGTCGGCTGTGCACCAGCCGACGGCACCGGCGTAGAAGCCTCGCTCACCTTCGAGTTCGTCGATGATCTCGTACGCGAGGTCGGTCGGTGTACCGCAGACCGCAGGTGTCGGATGCAGGGCCAGCACCAGATCCAGAGCCGTTGTGTCGAGGCTTCGCAGAGTGCCTCGAACAGGTGTGCCGAGGTGCCAGAGTTGTGGAGTGGTCGTCAGTGTCGGGCCAGAGGGAACGTCGAGTTCTGTGCACAGTGGAGCGAGAGTATCGCGGATGGCGTCGACGACGAATGCGTGTTCGCGCAGGTCCTTCGCGGACTCGGCCAATTCCCGTCCGCGCCGCCGGTCCTGGTCGGGATCGGCGTAGCGCGGGGCAGACCCAGCAAGGGGATGACAGGAGATGGTGCGTCCCTCGCGCAGGATCAGCACCTCCGGGCTCGAACCTACGAGAGCCCTCCCGGCATAGGATCCGCCGGCAGCCGACAGGTCGACATGAAATCCGTTGCCCGATGGGTTTCCAGCAACCAGAGCGGCAAGGATGGACACTGGATCGACGCTGCCGCGGGCGACCAGTTCGAGTGTTCTCGCGAGCACCACCTTCTGCAAAGCCGAATTGCCATCGCGGAGCACGTTCACTGCTGCCCGCACTCGGTCTACATGCGCACCCGCATCGGATACGGACACATCGAAGTGGGGAAGAGCATTCGCACCCTGGTTCGGCGACCAGATTGCGGGTGACGACGACCAGTCGCTCGCCCCGTAGAGAGCGCATGCCTCGCCCCGAGCGAAGGGCAGGGCACCGGCCACGATTCCCACGTCGTTCGAACGAAGCGCACTGGACGCTGCCGTGACATCACGGTACTGCGCGAGCGATTGCGAGATCGACACCGTTCCGTGAGGACGCGAGAGCACGAAACGTCCGGGACCCGAACGTATCCGATCCACATCGCTGGTAGTTATGCGCGCACGAGCGTTCATGACGTCTTCGTCTTCGGGTCCTCGGCCACACCGGAGCGCTCGATCACGACAGTTGGGCCAGGAGAGTCCGCTTGTCGATCTTGCCGACCGCAGTTACGGGAAGTGCAGCGACAATTCGGATTTCGTCGGGTTGTTTGAAGGTGGCCAATCCTCGGTCGGAGAGGAACCGTCGCACCGCAGGGAGGTCGAGTTCGTGTCCGTCGACGACCATTGCCGCGCAGATGCGTTCGCCCAGATCGGGGTCGGGTAACCCGAGGACGGCAACCTGTCTCACTCCGGGATGCGCAAGCAGGTTCTCTTCCACGTCGTCGGCTGCGACGTTTTCACCACCTCGCACGATGGTGTCCTTGATGCGGCCGGTCACCACGAGGTGCCCGGATGACATACGCCGCACAAGGTCGCCGCTTCGAAAGAAGCCATCGGTGGTGAACGATCGGGCGTTGTGTTCCTCTGCGCGGTAGTAGCCGCGAATCGTGTAGGGACCCCGGACCAACAGTTCGCCCTCCACCCCATCGGGTACGTCCGAACCTCGTTCGTCGACAATGCGCACGACGTCGTACTCGCTCATCGGCCGGCCCTGTGTCCGAGTGACAGTCGTCGCGTCGTCTTCGGCTCGGGTGTAGCACACCAATCCTTCGGCCATTCCGAACACCTGCTGAACCGCACCACCGAACGCAGCATTCGCGGCGACGGCATCGGGCTCGGCAAGTTTGGCACCGCCTACCTGCATCAACCGCAGCGGCGACACGTCAGCGGATTCCCAGTCGGTAGCGGCGGTCCATACCTGTGCCAGCGCGGGAACCAACGCCACAACGGTGACTCCGTATCGGGCGATCAGCTCGAAAGCGTATTCGGGAGAGGCGTTCTGGGTAAAAATCGCGTGCCCGCCCACAGACAGTATGCCGAGGAACCCGGGGCAGGCCAGCGGAAAGTTGTGCGCAGCAGGCAACACGACGAGGTAGGTGTCTTGATCATCGAGTGCCGCTGCGGCGCAGCTTCTTTCGATGTTGTACCGATAGTCGTTGTGGGTGCGCGGGATGAGTTTCGGGAGGCCGGTCGTCCCGCCCGACACCAGGAACAGTGCCGGGGTGTCGGATCGAGAGCGCATATCGGTCGGAAAGCTCGGATCTCCGTCCGGCACCCTGATGAACACGCCGGGATCGCCTTCGACGAGCACGATATCGACGGACGGAACGCGTTCGACGAGCTCCGCGGCGAGCACGCGGTAGTCGAAACCAGCGGCGACATCGTGGCAGATATAAGCACGGGCGCCCGACACCGAAGCCAGATGGGAGATTTCGTTTATTCGATGTGCAGGAAGCGCCAACACCGGTACAACTCCCGCGCGCAATGATCCGAGGAGTGTCACGGCGAACGCGACCGAGTTCTGATACTGGACGACCACTCGGTCGCCCGGGCGCAGCCCAACATCGCGTAAGCCGGCCGCTCGCCGTCGCGTGGCGTTGTCGAGCTGCTCGTAGGTGAGAGTCGTGACGTCATCGGTAACCGCGGGCGAGTGCGGTGCCTGCGCGAGGCTCGACGAGACGATAGTCCACAGTGGCGCGTCGGAGAAGATTCCGAGTTCGCGGTACTTCAGCTCGTCTTCGGCGCGGTGCGGGTCGAACCCGTCGAGCAGATCCACTGTCGCCTCTCTCACGTTTCGCATGCCCGCTATGTTAGCTTAGGGTTACCTCATTCATTTGTCGGGTTTTTGTGCGCGGTGCCACGTTCCATTTCAGGTCGATGTTCGATCGGAAATCAGAGCCGCACCCGAGAGGAACGTGCAGCTGTGTCCGTAGTGCTTTCGCCCATATCGGTCGGTTCCGGCGAGATTCTCGATTCTGTTCGTCGTACCGGATTGCAGGTTCCGTGACGACTTCGTGGTCGACGGCGGCCAATGTCGGAAACACGCGATCGAGGTCGGGGAGTAGCGAGGTGACTGCAGTAATCGAGTTCGAAGGCGACCGCGACAGCACGGACGGTATGCACGGTGCACGAGTGTGCGCCGCGTGGGCCGCAGCGGAGAAGACCGCCGACTACGTGGTCTACGAGCGCCACGGCCGATGGGTGTACGCAAGCGGGTCGCGAGCGTCGATCATTCTGCGACGCAGCGATGTTCGCACTGTCACCGCAGAGGGCGTACGAGTGGCGCCGTGGTCGGGCCGACCCGCACTGGCATTGGCAGCAGCGTTCGCAGAGCTCGGGTTGACCGACTGGCGCGCGTATGGCTGGCTCGGCTTCGATTTCGGTGCGCCCAGCCTGGGAGTCGCCGAGCACGTGGACGCGTCGTCCGTGCTCGCACACCTACTGGTACCCGAATTCGAAGCATGGGTGGGATCGGACGGAATCAGCTTCGCGGGAGCCGACTCCGAAACCGAGCGCAGACTGACCGAGCTCGCCGCGTCGGTGCCCGACGAATCGGTTCGGACACGCGCAGTGGACGTCGACGTCGACGACACGGGTTTCCGGGACACCGTTGCGCAGGCGATCTCCGAGATCCGTTCCGGCCGCTACGAAAAAGTGATCTTGTCTCGAAAGATCATCGTGCCGTTCGAGGTGGACCTACCCAGGACCTACGTACAGGGCCGCATGTCCAACAGTCCGGCACGTTCGTTCCTGATTCGTATCGGTGGGCTGGAAGCCGCTGGCTTCAGCCCCGAGCTGGTGGGGTCGGTCGACGCGGACCGCACCCTCATCGCCGAGCCGCTTGCCGGCACCAGGGCATTCGGGCGAAGCCCCGAACTCGACCTCATTGCACGTGAGGACCTGTTGTCGGACGCCAAAGAGATCGCCGAGCATGCGGTGTCCGTCCGCACCGCGTTCTCCGAAGTGGACGGCGTAGCCACGCAGGGTACGACGGCCGTCACCACGTTCATGGTTGTTCGCGAGCGCGGAAGCGTCCAACACTTGGCCTCGACGGTGCGTGGAACCCTCGCGAACGATGCTGGGCCGTGGGACGGGATCGAAGCAGTGTTTCCGGCGGTCACGGCATCCGGTGTCCCGAAATCCGAAGCCGTCGAGGCAATCTATCGTTTGGAAGGCAACGCTCGCGGGTTGTATTCCGGGGCCGTGGTCACTGCATCCTCGAACGGTGAGGTAGAGGCGGCGCTTGCACTCCGAACGGTGTTCCGCGAGGACGGCACGGCCTGGATCAGGGCGGGTGCAGGCATAGTCGCGCAGTCGAACCCCGATCGAGAGTTCGAGGAAACCTGCGAGAAACTTGCCAGTGTCGCACCGCACCTCGTCGAACGCACGGTCTCCGAGAGGTCGAACAAATGACGATCGACCACCGTCGTCAACGGATGTGGTTGTTGCACAAACTCGCCCCACAAGACATCGCGCTCAACCTCGGACTGGCATTGGAGCTGACCGGTGCCCTCGACATCACCTCGTTGGACAATGCAGTGCGGCTCGTGGCCGGCACCCACCCTGTCCTGCGGACCGTCTACACCGAGGATCTCGACGGTAATCCGGTTGCCCGAATCGAGGAACACGGCGTGGGGCTAGTCTCCGTCGGACGCATCGAGTCGCAGGACCGACTTGAGATCGTGGTTCGCCGCGAATTCGCCCACGTCTTCGATCTGGAACGCGAACACTCGATACGCGTCAGCATCGTCGAGTGTGAACCCTCGAAGCACGTGCTGGTCGTCGTGGCGCACCATATCGCGTGGGACGACGGGTGTTGGGCACCGTACCTATCCTCGCTGACCGACGCATATCAGGGGCACGGTCTCGTATCACCTATCGAATTCGTTTGCGAAACAGGCTCATCTGCGTCGGTCGAATATTGGAACGAGAAGCTCGGAAACGTCCCGGAATCGATCGAGTTCCCCGGTGAAAACGGACTGACGCGCTCCGCGCGAAGCGATTCCGCGATCGTCCGGTCGACCATGAGCGCATCGTCGACAGCCGCGCTCGTGGCCGCCTCCGAGACGACGCACTCGTCGGTCTTCGAGATCCTTTTGGCGATCTTCGAGATCGTCGTGTCGAGGTACTGCCGTGCCCGCGAGTTCACGATCGCCGTGCCGATCGACAATCGGGACGATTCACTGTCCGTCGGCCGAATCGGTTATGTCGGAAACACTCTCGTTCTACGCGCGACGATCGACCCGCACCGGTCGATCGGGGAGGTGCTGCACGCGGTGTCCCACGACCATCGGCAGGCTCGACGACACGCCGATGTCGAGCTCGACGACATCGTGCGACGGGTCAATCCGGATCGCGCTGGAGGCACCAACTCCGCTGTACGACTCTGCTTCTCGGAAAGAAGCACTCTGACGGCACTGTTCGAGCCTGCTGGTGTGCACGCGCGGGTTCTCACCTCGGATGTGGGCTGTACTCAGGTTCCGCTGAGTCTGGAGTTCGAGATGGGGGAGGAGTGCGTGCTGCGTCTCGAGTACCAGACCGACGTACTGGCCGAAGCCGTGGTCCTGAACATTCTCGGTTCCGTTCGGCGTGTTCTGGACGCCTTCTTACTCGGTGGTACACGAACACCCGTAGCTGACGTCCCACTGTGGACAGAGCCCGAACGGGATGCGATCCTCGCGCGCTCGCGCGGCATTGCTCGCCCCGTCGAACCGAAGACACTTGTCGAACTCTGTGCAGAACAACTGATCTCGACGCCGAATGCCGACGCTGTCGTCGACGACGCCATCTCTCTGTCGTACCGGGAGCTGGACCGCCGATCGACG
Organism: Rhodococcus sp. 14-2483-1-2; assembly: GCF_002259405.1. Taxonomy (GTDB): domain Bacteria; phylum Actinomycetota; class Actinomycetes; order Mycobacteriales; family Mycobacteriaceae; genus Rhodococcoides. The sequence continues at coordinate 418,139 of NZ_NPFW01000023.1, forward strand.
ACGATGGCGCACTGGTTGATCAGCGAAGGCGTGGAGCCGGGTTCGACTGTGGCGACGTTGTTTTCGCACTCCGTGGAACTCGTTGTCGCGGCCCTGGGGATCCTGAAGGCCGGTGCGGTGTACCTCCCACTCGACAGGACCCTTCCGCTGGACAGACTGCAGTACATTCTCGACGACGCGGGGGCAACGGCAGTGCTCGGTGATACGGCAGGACTCGACGTGGGCGACGCGCGCCCACTCGGCGCGAGTGGTTCCCACGTCGGCAAGACCGACCTCCCTTCGGTGCATCCAGGTGCCCCCGCCTACATGGTCTATACGTCTGCGTCGACAGGGCCGCCCAAAGGCGTGGTGGTCTCGCATGCGGCCATCGTCGAATACCTCGAGTGGATCATCGACAACGGCCGACTGGGCATCGGTGATTCGGTTCTTCAGGTCGCGTCACCGGGGTTCGACGTCAGTATCGGAGAGATCTTCGGGTGTCTGGGATCCGGTGCGCGACTGGTGGTCCCACGTCAGGGCGGACTGTCCGACGTCGGATATCTGACCGACGTGCTGCGGGCGCGAGACATCTCGTCGATGCACTTCGTGCCCTCCCTGCTGGCGACGTTTCTGACATTGCCGGGGGTCGATCGGTGGACGTCGCTTCGCCGAGTTCCCGTGGGAGGTGAGCCTTTACCCGGGCCGCTCGCCGATCAGTTCAACGCGATGTTCGACGCCCGTCTGTACAACTTCTACGGCCCCACCGAGACGACCTTGGCAGCAACCCAGTACGAGGTGACATCGGTCCAAGGCGCATGCGTGGTGCCCATCGGAACTCCGAAGGACAACACCCAGGTCTACGTACTCGACGAACGAATGCGTCCGGTCGGACTCGGAGTGATCGGTGAACTCTACGTCGGCGGAACGCAACTGGCGCTGGGTTACCACGGCAGGCAGGCTCTGACGTCGGAGCGGTTCGTCGCCGACCCGTTCTCGACGGGTGGGCGTCTCTACCGAACGGGCGATCTCGGCCGATGGTCTCGTGACAGCGGGCTTGAGTTCATCGGCCGCGTGGACCAACAGGTAAAGATCCGCGGATTCCGCATCGAGCGCAGTGAGGTCGAGGCCGTCATCGCGTTGATCGCCGACGTCGATCAGGTCTTCGTCGACGTGGTGGATCACCCCGTTCGAGGCACTGTGCTGGTGGCCTACGTGGTCACCGACCAGGACTCAGCGTTGGAACACCGAGTTCGGACGGAGGCCGCAGCGTTGCTTCCCGGCTACATGATTCCCGAGCGAGTCGTGACGGTCGATCGGATCCCTGTCACCACGAACGGCAAACTCGACCGTGCGTCGTTGCCCTGCCCCGAGTTCGAGACGGTCGCCTCCGGTCGCGCTCCGAGGACGGACACCGAGGCGGCGCTCGCCGCGATGTTCGCATCGCTCGTCGGTGTCGACTCCGTCGACGTCGACGATTCGTTCTTCGATGTCGGAGGACACTCGCTGTCCGCGGTGAGACTCACCGCCCGGATACGAGCGGAATTCTGCGTGGACATACCGGTGCGAGAGGTGTTCTCGTCACCGACCGTCACTGCCTTGGCCGAGATGATCGACCTCGCCGTGGTGCGACTGCGTCGTCCACCCTCTGCCCTGCGGCCCCCGATCGTTCCGGTCGACGACGACCTCCGCTCTCCGTTGTCGATCTCTCAGATCGAGATCTGGCTGGCCCACCTCGATACCGTCGACGACACCGACAACCTGGTGTTCGGAGCCGAGATCACCGGACCGGTCGACATCGACGCACTCGAGAAGGCGCTTGCCGACCTCGTCCGACGGCACCGGATCCTGGCCACGTCGTTCCCCTCCGACGACGGGGTCCCTGTTCGTCGATACCTCGACGAGAGCCCGACTGTTGCTCGGTCTCGCTCGAACGTACCGAGCGAACAGCTGCTGTGGCGAGCAGCGCAGTGCCGGATAGAAATCACCACCGGCCTACCCATCCGCGCCGAGTTGGTGGTTCGTTCACCGGCGGAGTCGCTGCTGATCCTCGTCGTGCACCACATCGCGTGTGACAGCTGGTCGGCACCGATCCTGTTCGCGGACTTGGCTACCGCGTATCGAGCACGATGTGCGGGGTCGCCGCCGATGTGGTCACCTCTCGTACACCAGTACCCGGACTTCGCGGCATGGCAGGCTCGCCTACCGTCGCTGGCCGAACAGGCCGAATACTGGAGAACCGAACTTCCCTCGGAGCCGCAGTACGTGCCTGGTCCACCGGCCTCTGTGCGAGCAGTGGATCTGGCCCCCGATCCGCTCCTCATGGAACAGTTCGACTCGCTTGCCGCGCAGGTCGATGACGCCGTTGCTGCAGCAATTCTCGTCACGACCGCGCTGGTGGCGGCCCTGTCCGGGGCCGACGACATCGTCGTCCGGACCCCCATACCGGGTCACGTTCCTACGGCTGCGGACGGGATGGTCGGCCCCCTCGTCAACAAGATCGCGGTCCGGACCCGTATGACCGGATCCGAGGACGTAGCCACAGTCCTGACTCACATTGCCGAGCGGATCTCGGCCGGGTTGGACCACAACGACGTATCACCAGGTTTCGAGGCGTCGCATGGGCCGACGGCGGTACTGGGGCGAACGTCCGGACCGCGGGTTAGATTCGGTCTTTCCGGTGTTCTGTCGACGCTGCCCAGCGTTCATCCTGCCGGTACGACCGACCTGACAGTCACGTTCGACCACGATCCCGCCGGATTGGCCTGTCGGATCGAGTTTTCCGAGAGTCGGTACACGAGCGAGCAGCTCACGTCGCTACTGCCCCGGATCGTCGCCGACCTCGCCGAACACCCCTATCGGCAGATCGGTGGCGCGTTGTCGCGTGCCGTACCGAAAGCGAGTACACGATGAAGACACCGTTGCTGGTCGTGATCGGCGGCGGCCCGAAGGCGTTGGCCGTCGCCGCGAAAGCGAAGGTCCTCGGCGATCTCGGTCTCCCCGCGCCACGGGTGACGATCGTCGAGAAACACGGTATCGGTGCCAACTGGACCGTCGTAGGAGGCTGGACCGACGGCACTCATCGGCTCGGCACCAATCCGGAGAAGGATCTCGGATTCCCCTACCGTTCCGTGGATTTCAGAGGATTCAACCGTCATGTAGACCATTCCATGAGTCGATTTTCCTGGAGCTCGCACCTCATCGCGGCCGGAACGTTCGGCGAGTGGATCGACAGGGGCCGCCCGGCACCACGTCATCGTGAATGGGCGCGGTATCTTCAGTGGTCAGCACAGCAGGCCGACGCCGAGGTGGTCCTGGCCGAAGCCGAACAGTTGTCGATCGTCGACGATCGCTGGGTGATCCGCTGCGGCGGTGCCACCGAGGAGCCGCTCGTCGCCGACGCCGTGATGATCACCGGTCCTGGTGCGGCGCACAGTGACTGGGAGCACCTCGGAGATCGCATCGCCGGCCCCTCGAAGTTCTGGAACCAGGTCGCAGATCGCTCGGTTCCCGTCGTGAACCGAGCGGCGGTCATCGGCGCAGGAGAGACGGCGGGCGCGATCCTGCACCAGATGAGCACTCTCGACGCGATGAGTATCTCCGTAATCGCGCCGCGCGCAAGTCTGTTCACCCGAGGCGAGGGATACTTCGAGAACAGTGTGTTCACGGACAGCGTGCGGTGGAACGCCCTCAGCCTGGTGCAGCGGCGCGAGTTGATCAATCGAGCGGATCGGGGTGTGTTGTCCACCCGCGTAATGGAAGAGCTGCGTCTGGACACCAGGGTCGGTCATGTCGAAGGCCGAGTGAGCGGCGTACAGGCCGTCGGAGACCATGTCACAGTCGGGATCGACACTGCCAGTGGGTACGTCAGCCAGAACTTCGACTATGTCATCGATGCACGGGGTGGAAGAGACCTGTGGATGCTCGATCTCCTCGACGAATCTGCCCGTGATCGACTCGAACTCGCGATCGGTGGGCCTGCGACGTCCGAGCGAGTACAGATGTCGATCGAACGGTCCATGGCGGTCGACGGACTCGGTCCCGCCCTGTTCCTCCCCTCGCTCGCCGCGTTACGGCAGGGACCCGGTTTCCCCAACCTCAGTTGCCTCGGTCTTCTGTCCGACCGTGTCTGCGCTGGGCTCATGGAATCGACAACGCTCACAACATCACTGACGAACGGAGCAAGAAGTTGATCAGCAAGGACGACGTGCGGGCGGTGGTGTCGGAGGAGATCGGGATGGATTCCGGTTCGTTCGGCGACCACGACGATCTGGTCGGGCTCGGCATGCACTCGCTCAAGCTCATGAAGATCGCGGGCCGGTGGCGCAAACTCGGGCATCAGGTGAACTACTCCGAACTGGCGTTGGCACCGACGGTCGAGGCGTGGGCAGCGCTGCTCGGCGCGCCAGACGAGAAGCCGACGACGACCGAAACCGTGGACGACGAGAGCGACCCGGAGTTCGGGCTCGCCACGATGCAGCACGCATACTGGGTCGGCAGGCAGAGCGGTCTGAGTCTCGGCGGAGTCGCTGCGCATCTCTACGTCGAATTCGACGGCACCGGAATCGACGTCGATCGGCTCGGCCGCGCCGTCCAACGAGTAATCACTCGCCACGAGATGCTGCGAGTCGCCCTCACCGACAACGGAACTCAACGGATCCTTGCCGAAGCCCCGTCTCGGGTCTGGTCTGTCCAGGACTTGTCTTGCCTGGAACCCGATGCGGCAGAGCAGGTGCTGACGCAGACCCGCGAGGTCAAGAGTCACCAGTTCATGGACGTCGGAGCCGGCCAGGTCGTCGATTTCAGCGTGAGCGTGCTGCCGGAAGGCCGGCACCGCGTACACGTGGACGTCGACATGCTCGCCGCCGACGCCATGAGCTACCGACGCATCCTTGCCGATCTCGCCGAACTCTATGCAGCCGACGCCGATACGCTCCCGCCGATCGACTACACGTATCGACGGTACCTGGCGGACAGGGAACGCGCGGCAGACCGTACTGTGCTCGAGCGCGACCGGAGATGGTGGCGCGATCGGATCGACACGTTGCCCGACATCCCGTCACTACCGACGATCCCGGAAGTGGACCGCGCCGACGTCGGACGTAGTGTGCGCCTGCACCATCTGCTCGACGCCGCGCAGAAGAAGCGCCTGCACGAGGTTGCGTTCGGTCACGGGCTCACGCCGGCCGCAGTGTTGGGCGGGATGTTCTGCGAGGTACTCGCCGAATGGTCGACCTCGCGACACCTTCTCCTCAACGTGCCGCTGTTCAACCGAGAGCAGTTGCACCCAGCTGTCGATCAGGTCGTGGGTGACTTCACCAATTCGGTGCTTCTCGACGTCGATCTCACCGACGCACAGTCCGCACTCACGCGGGCTCGGCAGTTCCAGCACACTCTTCACACGGCCGCGTCGCACAGTGCGTACGAGGGCCTGAACGTGCTCCGAGACCTCGGACGAAACCGGGGCGGTCCCATCACTCCCTCCGTCGTCTTCACATCGGGTCTCGGTCTCGGAGAACTGTTCTCCGAGCGCGTGACCGACGTGTTCGGAGAACCGGTCTGGATCCTGTCGCAAGGACCACAGGTCGATCTGGACGCGCAGGTGGTCGAGACCGGCGGTGGAATCCTCGTCAACTGGGACGTGCGCCGCGACGCGCTGCCTGCAGGCGTGATCGAGACGATGTTCGCACGCTACGTCGAGCTGATCGAGAACGTACTCGATGTGGCATTCGACTGGACTTCGGTCGCACCGGTCCGGTTACCGGCCGCGCAGTCGGCGCGCCGCACGCAAGCGAATGCCGGCGTTTCGGCGAGCCTGGCATCCCGCACCCTTCATGACGCCTTCTTCGACGTAGCCCTTGCCCGCCCCGATCGGATCGCACTGCGGTGGGGCGATGGCGAGTCGTACACCTACGGCGAACTGGCCACCGATGCCCTGCGGGTCGCGCAGTGCCTGGCCGCTGCCGGGGTGGTGCCGGGCGACACCGTGGCCGTTGTGGTTCCCAAGGGGCACCGCCAGGTCCTGGCGGTGCTGGGTGTGCTTGCGGCGGGCGGCGTCTACCTTCCCATCGGCGTCGATCAGCCACTCGAGCGGACGTCGAAGATCGTCGAATGTGGCAGCGTCCGGATCGCGGTCGTCGACGGCGGTACCGAGCTGCCCCACACGACTCCGCGACTGGAACTCGTCGATGCTCTTCGCGCGGCGCCCGCTACAGCTCGCGCGGTCGTCTCACCGGAATCGATTGCGTACGTGCTGTTCACATCGGGATCGACAGGGGAGCCCAAGGGCGTCGAGGTGCCACATACCGCCGCGGCCGCCACGATCGACGCCATCATCGGCCATTTCGATCTGACTGCGGACGATTGCCTCATCGGGCTCTCCGCGCTCGAATTCGACCTGTCCGTGTTCGATATCTTCGCTCCGTTGGGGATCGGTGGGACGCTCGCCTGTGTGGAGGCCTCGGTCAACCGTGATGCGCAGGCGTGGAGCGCGCTGATCCACAGGTTCTCGGTCACCGTCGTCAATGCAGCTCCGGGATTGATCACGATGCTCGCGGACACGGCATCCACCGCCGAGATCTCCAGTGTGCGGTTGATTCTCACCGGAGGCGACCGCGTCGACGCAGCGGTGGCTCGACGCCTACGAGCAGCGGTCCCCGGCCTCCGGTTCGTCGGACTCGGCGGTACGACCGAGACCGCGATCCACTCGACGATCTGTGAGGTCACCGCGCAGTCGCCGGAGTGGACGTACCTGCCCTACGGCAGGCCGATGAGCGGGGTCGCGTGTCGGGTGGTCAACTCGCGAGGTGAGGATTGCCCCGACTGGGTACGGGGCGAAATCTGGATCGGCGGACGCGGCGTCGCCCACGGGTATCGAGGCGACCCCGAACGCACAGCCGATCGGTTCGTCTCCTATGGCGGACAACGGTGGTACCGCACCGGGGACATAGGACGCTACCTGCCGGACGGCACCCTCGATTTCGTCGGCCGCGCCGATAATCAGACCAAGGTTCGTGGCTACCGAGTGGAGCTCGGCGAAATCGAGGTGGCGATGAGGCAGCTGGCCGGCGTCGACACCGCCGTGGCCGCAGTGATCGGTGTCGGTGCCTCCGCGAGAATCGTGGCAGCCGCACATGGGCACGCTCTGGATTCGGAGACGATTACGAAGGGTCTGTCGGTGAAGCTGCCGAACTACATGCTCCCCGATTCGGTGACGATCCTGGACGTCGTGCCGGTCACCGGGAACGGCAAAGTGGATCGCGCCGACATACTCGGCGTACTCCGAGAATCGGCGGAGAGCGCGGTGCGGGCGTCGTTCGTGCCGGCAGCCGACGACGTGGAGGCCGCGTTGGCGTACCTCATGGAGCAGATCCTCGAGGTCGAGTCACTCGGTGTGGAAACCGACTTCTTCGAGGCAGGCGGAAACTCCATCATGGCAACGATTTTCGTCGCCAAGGTTCGAGGCATGCTGTTGGTCACCGACATCACGATCAGCGACGTGTTCGACAGCCGAACCGTGCGTGTACTGGCCGAACGCCTGCGCATGCAGGACGCAGGAGGGCAGCTCGAGCGAGTAGCGGGGATACTCGTCGAGATAGCGAGCTGATCCAGATGTGAGGTCACTCGTCGAGCAGTGTCGCCAACTCACGAAGGTCGACGGCACCGAGGACATCCTGAGGCGCAACGGTGTAACCGGCGCGCCGAAGGGTGGTCACGAGGTCCATGACCCCGAGGCTGTCCAATGCTAGATCGGCGAGGCTGTCGGTCACGCCGAACCCTGTTGCCTGCACCAGAATCTTCTCCGCGACGGTGACCGGCTCCGCCGCAGTGTCGGCCGATGCGGCCCGGTCGAGTATCTTCGTCACCGCCGAGGTGTCCAGTTTGTCGTTGCGATTGAGCGGGATCGCGGCCACGTGAACCACGACTGTCGGAATCATGAAGTGCGGCAGTCGTTTCGCGAGAGCTGCACGCAGATGCGCAGTGGACGCACCCGAGACGACGAGTGCCGCGAGACGTGTACGACCTCTGCGTACGTCCACGACGACCTCGGCAGCCCGCACCTCGTCCAACTGCCGGAGAGCTGCAGCCACCTCACCGGGTTCGACTCGGTATCCATTGATCTTCGCCTGGTTGTCACCGCGCCCGAGGTACACCAGACCTGGATCGGTGTCCAAGCGCACCAGATCACCGGTGCGGTAACGCCGTCGACCGTTCTCGGCGGCGACGAACGTGCTTGCGGTGAGTGACGCCATGCCTAGATACCCAGTGGCCACTTGCGGGCCTGCCAGATACAGCTCGCCGACGCCACCGGTGGGAACCGGTCTCAGACGGTGATCGAGCACTGAGGCGGTCATGCGATCGAGTGGACCACCGATGGTGGTACGGGCATGGTCGGCAACGTCCGCCATCGATGCGTCGACAGTGGCCTCGGTCGGGCCGTAGAAGTTGAGAACGCGAGTGCCGGACAGGCATTTCAATCGCTGCCAGGTATCGACCGAGATCGCCTCACCGCCCAGGCCCAGGATCTTCAGTGGGCACGTCTGGGCACCCGGTACACCCGCGAGCAGCCCGGCGGCCGCGAGTCGAAGAAACATCGACGGCGAGAACTCCATGAAGTCCACTGCACTGTCGATGACGAACTCCACGAGTCGGGCAGGATCGGCGCGTACCTCCTCGGACACGAGTACCACCGTGTGTCCGCTCAGCAGCGCGATCGTCGGCTGCCACGCGGCGTCGAATCCGGTCGACCAGTTGTGCCCCACCCGTAGGGAACGTCTCAGTGTCGAGGAGGTAGGGCGATAGACCTGACGGTCGTGGTGACGCCACAGAGAAAGTAGGGCGGAGTGAGACGTGAGTACGCCCTTCGGTACGCCGGTCGTGCCGGAGGTGAATATTGCGTACAGCGGTGCCGACGGATGAGCGGGATTCGGCAGCGCGAGAACGGGTCCCGAGCCGATGCGACCGGCGGTATCGGGCGTTGCGATTGCGACCACCGTTGTGGCTCCCTGGTCCGCCAGCAGCAGTCGAGCATCGGAGAGCTCGAGTATCTGCTCGATTCGAGCCCGCGGAGTCGCGGGGTCCAGGTGCACACAGAATGCACCGGCCGCGGCGATTGCGAACGGGGCGTACAGAACTCGACGATCCCGTCCGAGCGCGACCGCGACCGCATCACCCGGGCGAACACCCACCGAAACGAGGTCCGAAGCGAGCGCATCGACGGCGGCTCCGAAGTCGGCGAAGGTCTGCGTTCCGAGGTCGTCGACGACGGCAATCTCGTTCGGCGTCCGGGCGACGACCTCGCGCAGGACTTCGGTGACCGATCGATCGATTCGTCCGTCACCTGCGGGGCCGGTCGTCACAGCGTGATCTCCGTCGATCGAGGTGTCCACCGACGCGAGGCTCGTTGCCTGCGTGAGTCGTTCGACGACGAGGAGGAATCTGGATGCGAGATCGTCCGGTGAGAACCGATCCAACAGGTCGGGACGAATCTCGACACGCACGATGATCTCGTCGTCGACGACGATGGGCATGACGACAACAGGGAAGTGACTGAGGGAGTCAACGCGCCCGGTCACCAGTCGAGCCGAGCCCGGTAGATCGATGACGGTGTCCATGCCTACCATGGGCATGTTCTCGAACACGAGCAGAGTGTCGAAGACGGCCTCGACGCCTGCTACGCGTGCTATGCGGCCCAAACCGATGTGCTCGTGTCTACGGAGGAGCGAGATCCGCTGCTGTAACGCACTTCCGGCGTCACGAGGAGAGTCCTCGCCCAGGCGAACCCGCACCGGCATCGTCGCGATCAGGGCACCGACCATTCGCTCGACGTTCGGCAGGGACGGGTCTCGGCCGTTCGTCGTCTGAGCGAACACGACATCGTCGCGGGAGACGAGCGAGGAGAGAATGCGCGCCCAGGCGAGTTGGAACACGGTGTTGGTCGTGAGCCCGTGCTGACGCGCCCAGGAATGCAGTGCCGCGCTCCGAACTCCGCCGAGGCGGGCCTCCCCGGTCACCGGCAACTGCGCGTCGGACGGAGTCGGCGGCGCGAGAGCAGGCATCGATTCGAGGCCGGCGAATTCCGCTGTCCAGGCGCGCACGGCTGCGTCGTCGTCACGGGAAGCGATCCAGGCAGCATGTTCACGGATCTGCGGTGGCGGCGGAAGAGTCGCGCCCGCACCCTGCAGCAGTGCGACGAGATCGGCGAACAGTACAGGCACCGACCAGCCATCGACGACGACGTGGTGAACGACGAAGACGAGTTCGAAATCGCCGTCACCGACCCGCGCTGCGACCACCCGAGCGAGGGGTCCGCGTTCGAGGTCGAACCGGCGGGTTCCCTCGGCCGACCAGCGTGCCCTCGCTCGCGCTGCGGGATCCGGATCGGACTCGTAATCGACTTCTTCCCAGCCGATCTCCGGTTCCGTAGGCACGACGAGGACCGGGTGTGGCAGACCCTCTGCGACGACCCGTCCGGCGAGATGCGGATAGCGTGAGACCAGACCGTCCACTGCGATGTGGACGGAGTCGAGGGAGCGCATCCCCTCGATCCGCACCGAGAACGTGACGTTGTACGGATCGATTCCCGCGGCACTTGCGCTTACGAGGTAGATGCTGCGCTGCAGCGGTGACAGCGCGACGATATCGGCGAAATCAGCGGTCATATTCTTCGCTCCACGAGTCGATGTGCGTGTCGAAGGAAACTGACGACGCCGGGATTACTTAACTAAGCCTATGCTAATCTCCTCAGCTGTACGTGTCGCTCGATCATGCGGCGCGGCATCGTCGCGGGAGATCCGAAATGTCCGAGTCAAATGTTCGAGCTCTGCCGAAGAGTGCCGGGAGGCAGCACAGTTCACGAACCTCGCCCGCCGGTGTGGTTCGTGTTCCGCTGTCGCTGACACAGCAAGCCGTGGTTCGAGCAGAACGATCGAACGGTCCCGCCCGATCGCATACGACCGTAGCGTGGGAGATCGCTCCTGCTCCCGATCACGAACGGCTGGAGCGAGCGTGCGTACGGCTGCTCGAGAACGCGGAGATCCTGCGCACCGTCTACCCGATGGATCGACGGCTTCCCTACCAACAGGTGGTCGATATTCCGACCCCGCTCGTCGACGTCGTGGACGTTCCGTATGCACCTGGTGAACCCTCGGCACCGTTCGATCTGGCGACGCAGATCCCCGTCCGAATGCGACTGCATCCGTCCGCGACCGGAGCCGTGCTGGCGTTGACCGTTCACCGCATCGCTGCCGACGAGGCGTCGACAGCGCTGATCGCCGAAACCATTGCACGTGGCTATAATTCGGACGACGAAGACAGCCCGCCAGCGCAATATCGCGACTTCTCGGCGTATCAGATCAGAGCCTCCGCAGCAGCCGACGATGCCGACCTCACGTACTGGACCGACCGACTCTCGGACGCTCCGGCGGGCTTCATCGCGCTGGCGACGAACTCGGAACAAGGCGAGTTCGTGTGGGAACGAGTTCTCGATCTGCCCTGCCTCGAGGCAGTGGATCCTACGTACGATGCACTGACGGCCACTGCCATTGCGGTACATCGCGAATGGGGTGTTTCGGACATCTCGATCGGGGTGCTCGACGCTGCGCGCGAATCACTGACCCGGTCGGTGATCGGCAATTTCGCCAACCACCTGATCTGTCGAATCGAGGTCGACGACACACGCACTCGGCACGAGGTTCTCGCTCACGTCACAGAGCGTCTGGATGCTGCGCGAGAACATGATTCGACCCGCATCGAGCGAGTCGGAGCGATTGTGTCCGAGGAATCTCGCACACGTGGGGTCTCACCATTTCAGGTAGTAGTCGAGATTCGCCCCGCAGGCCCACCGCAACTGCGCCTGGACGGGCACCGCGCAGAACCGATCGATCATCGAAGCGGTGTGCCGGCGGGAGTGGACTTGGCCGTCTCCATCGCATCGACCGGTGACGGCTGGGCGGTATGGATCGGGACCTCGCGGGCGTTGCGCGGCGTCGAGAATATCGAGGGTTTCATAGCACGGTTTCGCGAACTCCTCGACGGTGGTCCGCCGCCGGCGCGGCGTTCGCCTTCGGGACGGTGGGCGGTCGTTCGAGGTCGGGCCGTGGACGTCGACGGCGTCGAATCTGCCCTCGCTGCAATGGAGGGGGTGGCACCAGCGGTGGTCGAAGCACGGAGAACTGCCGACGACATACGTCTCGACGCGTACGTGACCGGCAACGCAGCCTCGGCCGACGCTGCGCTCGATGCGTTGAGGACATGTCTGCCCGCGGCAGCGGTCCCGGCGACAGTGACGGGTCTGGCAAGGCTGCCGCTCACTGCTTCCGGTGACGTCGACCGCGACGCACTCCCGGAGCCCGAACCCGAGCGGCAATCGGGATTCGGCGGTCCGGCTCGCACGGCGACGGAGGAAGCCGTCGTCGCTGCATTGCGGGACGTTCTGGCGCTCGACGAGAACATGGCGATCGGGCGCGAAGACAGTTTCTTCGGACTCGGCGGTGACAGCCTCGCGGCGCTGCGTCTCGTATCGGCTTTGAAGCGTTCGGGATTCGTCGTCGAGGCGCACATGGTGTTCGCGGCTCCTGTGGTAGCGGAATTGGCCGCTCACATGGACAGCGAAGCCAGGGGCGAATTCCCGGCGGCGGTTCCGGCAGAGGTGGCACCGATGGCCACATCCGGTCTCGACGAGGCTTCGCTGGATGCGCTGCGCAGGCGTCTTTCGTCTCGGTAATTTTCTGCACCAACCGTTTTGAGTTGAAAGTCTCTGCAGTGGAGAGACGACACCGCGTGGGTATATTAGGTTAGGCTTCCTTGATCTTATCCGGGGTTTCACAGAAGGAAATGTCTATGCGATCGTTGGACGCTGTAGAAGCCGCGCTGCGGCTTCGTCTCCTGGATGAAGGCATGGACACCGGCGGTGGAGTAGTCCCGACCCGCTCGGATCCGGATCGCGCCCTACTGTCGGCCGCGCAGCAGGGAGTGTGGACCTACCAGCAACTGGTACCGGGCAGTGTGGTCTACAACTTGTGCCTGGCCCTGACATTCGACGGTCTCGTCGACGATCTCGCCCTCGAACAGGCGTTCTCTGCGGTCGTCGAGCGTCACGAAATCCTGCGCACCACATACCATTCCGATGCATCCGGGGTGCCGTTTCAGCGAATTCACCAGCACCTCCCCTACCGTTCCGATCGTGTCGATCTCGGCGATGGCGTCGATGCAGCGCAGCGCTACCGGGACCTTGTAGACACTCTCGTCGCCGAACCGCTCGACCTCGAGGCCGACCCGTCTCTACGCCTGACCGTGGCGCGGATGGGCGACAACCGCACCGTCGCAATCGTGCTGATGCAGCACATCGCCTGGGACGGCATGACTCTGCAGGCATTGTCTCGCGACATCGAGCGTTTCTATCGTCTGGCGCTCGACGGAAAGCTCACGGTGGAACCGCTCGCGTTGCAAGTGGCGGACTTCGCGGAATGGGAGATCGCCGAGTACCGACGAACGGACTGGACACAGGCCATCTCGTTCTGGAAGAACACGTGGACTCCGGAACTGGATGCGTTGCAATTGCCCTACGACCGCCGTCCTGCGCAGGCCTCGTCGCGAGGAGCCCGTCTCGATCGCAGCCTGAACGCCTCGGCTGCAACACATCTGCGTGGGCTCAGTAGCCGACTTCGAGCAACTCCGTTCGAGGTGTTTCTGGCCGTGTACTACATCGCCCTGCGTCAGATCACCGGTCAACACGACATCGTCGTGGGCACCACCGTCGCCAATCGTGAAGCTGCGGGCCAGGAGCTGTTGATCGGCAATCTGAGCAACATGGTCGCCCTCCGTTTCGTCTCCGACGATGATCGCACGTTCGCCGAGTTGGTCGATCACATCCATCGGGTCGATGCCGAGGTGTTCCGGCACAAGCGATTCCCGTACGAGGACGTGGTGCGAATCGCCAAGCGCGTCAATCCGACCGTCGGCACCCAGTTGTTCGACACGATGGTGCTCTTCCTCGACCAGAAGATCGACGGGCCGGTCCTGCCGGGCTGCACCACCAGCTGGGAGCTCGTCGACAACGGATCGGCGTTGCTGCCTGTCGCCGTCGAGACATTCTTGCTGAGCGACCGTGTCGACGTACAGATCACATTCCAGACCGACCTGTTCGACCCCGAGACGATCGAGCGCCTGCACGAGTACATAGAGCAGGTGCTCACGCACGCGACGGTGTCCACGACGGTCGGGGAGCTGGCCGAGTTGTCGAGAGCAGATTCTGCTCGCATCGACCGGTGGACGTCGGGACCACCGATGGACATCACCCCGACCACCGTCGACGCCATGACGCGTGAGGCTGCGCAGACCTATCCGGATCGAATCGCGGTCGTATTCGGCGAGGTGGAACTGACGTACGCGCAATTCGACTCCGCAGTCAATCGATTCGCACGCACGTTGATCGCTCGTGGAGTACGACCCGGTGATTTCGTCGCGGTACACGCCGACCGTAGCGAGTGGCTCGCCGTTGTCGTGGCCGGCCTCCTGCGCGCCGGCGGCGTCTACGTTCCCATCGATCCCGACTACCCGGCCGAGAGGGTCGAGTACATCGTCGACGACGCAGAGCCGACCGTCGTGGTCAGACACCTCGTCGACGAACGCACGCCACCCTCACTCGACGTTCCGGTGTTGGATCTCGGAGATCCCGCGGTGCTCGCCGAGATCGAGGCCACCGACGGAACATCGGTGCGCGCCGACGAGGTGGAACGACCGACGGTTCCCGACGAGCCTGCATACCTGATCTACACCTCCGGAACCACGGGCAAGCCCAAAGGTGTCGTCATCGATCATCGTGCGGTCAGCAACCGAGTTCAGTGGATGCGCAACCACTTCGGCATGATCGAAACCGAGCGCGTTCTGCAGAAGACGCCGATCGGTTTCGACGTGTCGGTGTGCGAGATCATCGCTGCGGTCTCGTCGGGAGCGTCGTTGGTTCTGGCGCAGCCCGGCTGGTGGTGGATGGATGCCCACGCCCTCACCGATTTCATCGAGAAGTATCGAATCACCGTGCTCTCGTTCGTTCCGACGATGCTCCGAGCATTTCTCGACGCCGGCACAGGTGATGAGAGATTGCGGTCCGTGCGCTTTCTGTTCTGTGGTGGAGAGGCCGTCTCGCCTTGGCTGGCGGAGGAGGCCGGACGCGCATTCGACTGTCCTGTCATCGGTCTCTACGGTCCGAGCGAAGCAACCATGGACATCACGTACGAGGATTTCAGCGGGATCACCGACGACTCGCAGTTCCGCTCGTCGCTGATCGGTGTCCCCGAGTCGAACTCGAGCGTCTGGGTCCTGGACTCCGCGCTCCGCCGTGTTCCCCAGGGCGTGACGGCCGAATTGTACGTCGGTGGAGTGCAATTGGCGATCGGCTATCACGAGCGCCCCGGCTTGACGGCGGGCGCGTTCGTCGCCAACCCGTTCTCCGCACCCGGAGATCGCATGTACCGTACCGGTGATCTGGTGCGGTGGAGTTCGACCGGGCGTCTCGAGTTCATCGGCCGCGCCGACGACCAGGTGAAGATTCGTGGCCACCGGATCGAGCTCGGCGAGATCGGCACCGTTCTGCGCCAGGTTCCTGGCGTGATGTCCGCTGCAGCAACGGCGATTCCGCGGGCGACCGGTCCGGTTCTCGCTGCCTACTACATCGCGGACACCGGTGCCGAGGAGATCTCGGACGAGCAGCACGCGGACAACATCAAGAGCTACCTGGCGCACAGGTTGCCGAGCTACATGGTGCCGTCGATCCTGGTGAAGATGGCGTCGCTGCCCTTCACCTCGAACGGGAAGCTCGATCACAAAGCGTTGCCGATCCCCGACTTCGGCGACAGATCGGGAACCGGGCGTCCGCTGCAGGGCGAGACCGAACACATCGTTGCCGAGATAGTACGGTCCACCCTCGATATCCCAGAATCCACCGCGATGGCCGCAGACGACGACTTCCTCTCCCTCGGCGGAGACTCGATCAGTGCCATCCGCATGGCCGCAGCACTCAAGAAACGCGGGCTCCACGTCAGTACCAAGGCACTGTTCGAGGCGAGAACCATTGGGCTGATCGCTGCGGCCACCGAGCAGATCGCACCGAGCGACGCTCGGCCGCTCTCCCCGGTCGAGAGCGAATACGGTGAAATTCCGCTTGGACCCGTCGCTTCCATGCTGATCGACAAGGTCACGGACTACGCAGGCTACTGCCAGGCGACGGCCGTCGTCACTCCTGCCGGCTCAACTGCAGAGCGCCTCGCGGAGGTGTTGGACGCAGTGGTGGCCGCTCATCCGATGCTGTCGGCCTCGGTCGTCGTCGGCGCACACGGACACCCGGTCTTCTCGGTACCGGAGGACCCGGTGGCACCTGCACTCACCGAGGTTGTTCTCCGACCCGGCGCCACCATGAAAGAAACACTGGCAGAACAACTCCGAGCAGCGGGTGGCCGAATGGACCCCGCGGCCGGTCACATGGTCGAGGCCGTGTGGGTGCATGACGACAGCGAGTTCGGGCGATTGTTGCTGGTGATCCATCACCTGGTGATCGACGGCGTCTCATGGCGCATCATCGGTGACGACCTTCGTCGATTCTGGTCCGCAGACACCGTCACCCCACCGCGCAGCACTTCTGTGACGGCATGGAACACGAGCGTCGCCGAGATCGCGCGATCGCCGCAGTTCACCGAACAACTCGACTTCTGGCGAGGACAGGACATCCCCGAACCTGCACTGGGAACGCGGCCGTTCGACCCCGCCGTCGACAGAGTGTCGACCGTTCGCGAAGTGACCGTGACCCTCGGAGTGGAGGAGACGACAGCCCTCACCGACACCGTCGCGCGGGCTTTCCGATGCGAACTCGTCGACATTCAGCTCGCGGCGCTGTTGCTCGCTGTCCGGCGTCACCGTGGGGACGGCCCGTTGTCGGTGAACCTCGAGCGTCACGGACGCGAGGAATCGCTCTTCTGCGACGCCGATCTGTCCGACACCGTCGGGTGGTTCACGTCGATCTACCCGGTCACGTTCACCGACACCGCAACCGACATGGTCGAGGCGGTGAAGTCGGTGAAGGAGCAGTTGCTGTCCTTCCCCGACGCCGGGATCGGCTGGGGTCTGCTGCGCTGGTCGAACGACGACACTCGGCCCCTGCTGGCCGAGCGCGCAGAGCCTCGGATCAGCTTCAACTACATGGGTCGGTTCGCGGTCGGGGACGAGCAGACGCGCGAATGGGGACCGGCACCCGAGTTTCCGTACCTGACGGGCTATGCCGACGAGAACATGCCTGCCGCCGCAATCCTCGATGTCAATACGGTGACCCTCGTCGACGGAAACGATGCGCGGCTCGAAGCGTCGTTCCGATTCCCCGGCGGGATCCTCTCGACCCACGCTGCCCGGGAGATCGCCGACGGTTGGGTGAGCGCGCTGGCCGAGATCACCGCCGAACTGGGCCGGGACCGCCGCCTGTACCTCACTCCAAGCGATGTTCTCGCCGACGGCGTCACCCAGCTCGATCTCGACGACTGGCAGCGGCAGTACAGCGACGTGGTGGAGGTCTACCCGTTGGCACCGATGCAGGAGGCGATGTATCTCGCCGGGATCACCAGCGCAGAGAAGGACATCTACTCGGTCCAGATGTTGATCGGGGTGCGCGGAGAGCTCGACACTCCGAGACTCGTCGAATCGATGAACCTCGTCGCCGGCAGGTATCCCAATCTCAGGGTGTCCATCGGGGTGTCGCGAGCCGGCACACCGCTCGGCATCGTGCCCGCACACGTGAAACTCGACGTGCACGAGCTGGATCTGACGAACGACGTCGCCGACGTGCCGGCGGCCCTCCAGAGCGTGCTCGACGAGGACATGGCGCGCCCATTCGATGTTGCGGCAGGCCCGTTGCTGCGGGCGATGGTCGTTCACCTTCCCGAGAACGAGCACCTCATGGTGCTGACGGCTCATCACATCATTTCGGACGGATGGTCGGGTCAGTTGATGCCCGGTGAGGTGTTCGTCGATTACGCCACCCGTGTCGGATCCGACGCTCTGCCACCGTCGACGGCGTTCGCCGAGTTCCTCACGCTGATTCGCGATCGACGCGACGCCGCCGAACAAGCCTGGGCTCGATACCTCGAACCTGTCGAGGAACCGACGATCGTGGCACCCGATCACGCGTCGGGTGAGATGCCCGTCGATCACGAGTTCGAGATCGATGCCGACATCGTCGAACGTCTGCGGGTGGTGGCCACGGATGGGGCGAGCACGCTGAGCTCGGTCTGCCAGCTCGCATGGGCACATGTACTGCGACAGTTCACCGGCCAGAATCGGATCGTGTTCGGCGAAGTGGTAGCGGGCCGCCCGACCGACATCGACGACATCGACAGCGCCATCGGGTCCTTCGCGAACACGGTACCGCGAGTGTTCGACATGGCCGACGACCGTACCTGGCGACAGCATCTGGACGTCGTCCAACGCCAGCGCGTGGAACTGATGGATTACGAACAGTATTCGATCACCGAAGCGCACAAGGTCACCGGTGTACGGAGATTGTTCGACACGATGATCGCCTTCCAGTCCTACCCCTCAGGCCGCGCCGAGATGGAACGTCTCCTGGCGCGACGCGGACTCGACCTGGTCTCGTTCAGTGCGCGGGGCGAATCCGAACATGCGTTGCGGCTCACAGTGTTTCCCGGTGACGGTCTTCGGATCGTCCTGTCCTATGCGGCCGACTCCTTCGACATGTTCGACGTGGAGATCATCCAGTCCGCCTACTCGGCCACGTTGCGGTCGATCGCGGAGCACCCGGACGCGCGGCTCGCCGACGCCGCAGTGCTCGACGAGAACGATCAGGCGTACCTGACCATGCGCCGCACGTGGTGACGCGTTCGCACTTCCGACAAGGAGAAGACATGTCCACCGCACTCGGTTGGATCAGGCAGTTTCACACACCGGTGTCGGCGTCCGCACCGCCGCTCGTGATCTGTCCGCACGCAGGGACAGGGGCATCGGCGTACCGGGCGTTCTCCGAGCAATTCAGCCGATACTTCGACGTCGTGGCGTTGCAGTATCCCGGCCGGCATGACCGCATCGGTGAGCCAGCCGCTGGGTCGGTCGGCGAACTCGGCGAGGAAGCGCTGGCCGAGTTCACGGAGTCGCCGCACAACCGTGGACGGGGTGTGACCGTGTTCGGGCACAGCATGGGCGCACTCGTCGCGTTCGAGTTCGTTCGCGCTGCCGAAGCCGCCGGAATTCCGGTTCGTCTTCTGGCCGTGTCGGCGGCGGTTCCGCCCGGCCGACAGGCAGACCGAGCGCCGCACCCGACCGACGAGGACGAGATTCTCGACCGACTCGTCGCGCTGGGTGGCACGGGTACCGAAATTCTGGCCAGCCGCGACATCATGCGCATGGCGATCCCTGCACTCACCGCCGACTACCGCGTCGTCGACACGTACTCCTGCCCAGAGAACGCGACCGTCGACGCCCCCGTGCTGGCGCTCGGTGGCGACGCCGATCCGATTGTCGGCGTCGGTGATCTCTACGGTTGGGAAGCGCACACCACCGCCGGGGTCACGGTCTCGCTCTTCGACGGCGAACATTTCTACCTGAACGACAACGTGGAATCCATCGCCGAATTGCTCGCTGTACCGGAGCGCACCGACGTCGCGGAGATCGCCCGATGACGTTGCCTCGCAGCGATACCGGTACGTATGCCGACGACGATGTCGTCGTAGTCGGCATGGCCGTCGAAGCACCGGGCGGAGTGTCGACGGTCGACCAGTTCTGGGAGGTACTCCACGCCGAACGAGAGACGATCGGGCGGTTCCCGCGCGATCGGGGATGGCGGTTGGACCGGCTCGCGTCACTGGGGCGCACCGAAGGGTGGCGAACCGTCTCCGACGCCGGTGGATTCCTCGACGAGGCAGCAGCTTTCGACCCTCGATTCTTCGGGATCACACCGCGTGAGGCGATCGCAATGGACCCTCAGCAACGGGTGGGTCTGCGCGTCGCGTGGCGTGCACTGGAGAACTCCGGTATCGATCCCGAGTCGATCGACGGTGACGAGATGGGCTGCTTCATGGGTGCCATGATCACCGAATACGGCCCCTCGATGTCTACAGTCAACGAGCACAACGGATATCAGCTGTCGGGAAGCTCGCTCAGTGCTGTCGCAGGCCGCATCTCTCACGTCCTCGGATCCCTCGGCCCCTGCCTGACCGTCGATACCGGATGCGCGGCGTCGTTGACCGCGGTGCATCTGGCCGCCAACTCGATCCGACTGGGGGAGTGCGACTGGGCCGTGGCGGGCGGAGTGACCGTCATGGGCTCGGAGATGATGTTCGTCGAGTTCGCCAAGAACAACGCGTTGTCGGTGGACGGCCACTGTCGTTCGTACACGGCATCGGCCAGCGGAACCGTGTGGTCCGAGGGTGCCGGGGTCGTCGTCCTCGAACGCGCCTCACGCGCACGCCTGGCGGGCCACCGAATCCACGGGTGCATCCGCGGGTCGGCGACCAACCACAACGGGTCCGGTGCCGCGCTCGCAGTGCCACGAGGGGAGTCGCAGGTTCGACTGATCGACCGAACGCTCCGCGTCGCAGGCGTTCGCGCGGAACAGGTCTCGCTGATCGAGGGCCACGGCACCGGAACGCAGGTGGGTGACCCGATCGAGTTGAACGCTCTCGCTCGCACCTACGGCGCCGCAGCATCGGCCGCCGGCACCCGCGTCGATGTCGGGTCCTGCAAATCCAACTTCGGTCACACTCAAGCTGCAGCAGGTGTTCTCGGATTGATCAAGGTACTCGCCTGTGCCGACCGTGGCGAACTGGTACCGACGTTGCACGCAGACGACCCGACGGACGAAATCGACTGGGACCGATCCGGTTTGAGGCTCGTCGAGAAGGTTCGACCGTGGCCCGCGGAGGGCGGTGTTCGGCACGGTGCGGTATCGGCGTTCGGAATCGGCGGAAGCAACGCGCACCTCGTCGTCGCCGTCGACGAGAAGGAGTACGCGCGTGCCTAGTCATATCCTTCCCGACGGATCGATACCGGTGCTGGTGTCGGCGCACAGCGGCGATCTCCTACGAGACGAGGCGCGCGCGATCGCGGACTACCTTCGCGCCGACCCGAGCGTGTCGCCGACCGACGTGGCGTCGACGCTTTTCCGAACCCGATCCGCCAGAAGACACCGCGCCCTGGTGATGGCAACGGACACCGCAGCGCTGCGCGCGAGCCTCGAGTCGATCGTCGCGGGTAACCCCGACTCGGCAGTGGTGATGGGCGAACGGCCTGCGACGACCCGTCGAACCGCGTTCGTCTTCCCCGGTCAAGGTAGCCAGCGGTTCGGAATGGGCCGGGTGTTCTACGAGTTGTCTCCCGCATATCGCAACGTCGTCGACGCGTCCGAAGATCTCCTGGTCGACGAGTTCGACATCTCCGTGCGCAGCTTTCTACTCGGTGAAGGTACGGACGACAGCGTGCGCATCGTGCAGCCCGCACTGGCGTCGCACATGATCGGGATCGCGCGAATGTGGCAGGCGGTCGGTATCTTTCCCGACGCGACCGTCGGCCATTCACAGGGCGAGATCGCCGCTGCGTACATCAGCGGAGCCCTCACGTGGCAGGACGCGTTGCGTACGGCCGCGATCAGAAGCGAACTCGTCGCGGAGTTCCCGCCGAGCGACTACTCGATGGGATTTCTGGGCATCCGCCGAGATCGAGCCGAAGCTCTGATGGCCCGACGCAGCGGCTGGGCCGAGTTGACAGTCGTCAATTCACCGAGTGCCATCTGCGTCGCGGGCGACGCGGCGACCGTTCGGGACATCGTCGAGAGCGTCAGCGGCTCCGGCAGTTTCGCCAAGGAAATCGGTGTGAGCTACCCCGCGCACACGTCCGCGATCGTTCGGGTACGGGATCGATTGCAGAGCAGGTTGCACGACGCATGCTCCGCCACGCGGTTCACCGAGCCGGAAATCCCCTGCTACAGCTCGACGCTCGGCGGCGAGAGAATCACCTCGGAGATCGATCAGGGCGAGTACTGGTACCTCAACTTGCGCAACGTCGTTCGATTCGATCTTGCGGTCGAAGCGATGGCGGATGCGGGTGTCGACACGTTCGTGGAGATGTCCGATCACCCGGCCCTGCAGTTGGCCGTCGAAGACACATTGGGGGCCTCCGAGGGCCGACTCGTGGTAGGCACGTCACGTCGTACGGCGGCCACCCTGACCGAGTTCTCGCGTGCAGTGGCGGCCGTCGCGGTCGACAACGAGAACTTTCGGTTCGATGCGCTCCGAGACCCCTCGGACTCCGAGGTGCGGCTGCCCTTGCGAGGTTTCCCCAACAGCCGAATGAATCAGAAGCGGTACTGGGCCGACCGGTCGGTGGAGACCGCGCCCGTCCCGGTGCGCCACCCGGTCCCGGAGCGTCTCGTCGAGGCCTGGGAACCGCTCACGCGACGCAGATTGACCAACCCGCAGAGAGTGGCGATCCTCGATCACAGCGGACGATGCGGTGAGCTCGCGGAGCAATTGGCGGCACAAGCGGTGCGCCACGGTGCCACCGCTGTGGTCGGCGATCGCAGCAACGATGAGGCGGGGTTCGATGCCGTCGTCGCATTGATGCCCCCGCTGGAGGGCATGGACGCCGAGCAGGCGTCCGAGGCTCTAGGCGAAATGCTGGAGCAACATTCGGAGTGGCTGAAACCCGCTGGTGCGCCGAACTTCTGGGTCGTCACGGTCGGCGGTCAGGCCGTGTTGCCCGACGATGTACCGCACCTGCTGCACAGTGCGGTAGGGATCGCTGCGCGGTCGCTGGGGTCCGAGCACATCGGCACCACGTTCCGGCATCTCGACATCGAGGACGGTGCCCTCACCCCGAAGCTCGCCGCCGCGATGATGTCCGCGCTGCACACCGCCGGAGAAGCGGAACTCGCTCTGCGCGAGGGGAAGCTGTACGCACAGCGCCTGGTGCATGCCCCCGCCGCGACCGACTTCGGAGACCTCAGCGAGGTGGTGATCGTCGGCGGTACCGGCAGTGTCGGTCGCGCGGTCGCCGAGCGTCTCGCTCGCGAAGGGGCCGGCCGGATCACGCTGGTCAACCGACGCGGCGGACGGTCGGGGATCGCGAACGTGGCCGTGGAGGCGTGCGACATCACCGATCCCGAGGCTGTTGCCGCATTCGCCGCGAAGCGAGCCGGACGCCCGGCCACCCTCCTCGTTCACGCCGCTGTCGACTACGTCCACGCCTCGGGTGCCGATATCGATCGCGCCGCGGTCGCCAGGGCCTGCGCCGCCAAACTCATCGGGATCGAGACGGTGGCCGGAGGCCTCGAGTTGGCACCGAACTGCCGAATCCTGCTGTGCTCGTCGGTATCTGCGACGTTCGGTGGCCCAGGATTGGCCGTGTACTCCTCGACGAACCGAATGCTCGACGCCTTGGCGCACCGGATGCGAGCACGCGGTCTCGATGCGGTGTCCGTGCAATGGGGCGTCTGGGCCGACGACAGTCGCACAGACGCCCATTATCACGCACTGATCGCGAGATCTGCGGAGGCTGGAATCCTCCCCATGGAGCCCGAGGACGCCCTGAACGTCGGCTTCACGGCCGAGTCGCGCAACAGCCTTGCGCTGGGCGCGGACTGGTCGACGATCGGGTCGATCTGCGAGCTCCTCGGTGTGGCGTCCTTGCTTCCCCGACGCGGCGAATCCGTCGAGGACACACCTGTGGTCGAGGCCAGCACCTCGCTTGCACCGTCGTCGAACGCACCGGACCTACGTTCGCTCCTGGGCCGCATCATGGGCTTGGCCGACGACGACCATCTCGACCCGACCACGCCGTTGGTCGCCCTCGGTATGGATTCGATTCAGGCACTGGACTTTCACAAGAGTGTGAAGACGGCGCTGCACCGCGAGATACCGGTGTCAGCGTTGTTGGCCGGCGCTTCGTTCGACGACGTGACCTCTCTGGTCACCACCTGACCACGTACTACCCCTTCGAGAAGTGGAGTGTTCCCATGTCCGACACCATCAGCCCTGAGCTGGAAGCAATCCTTCGTGAAGAACTGCAGGTCGACACCTCACGAATAGACCGGACCTCACACCTGATCGATGAGGTCGGCCTCGATTCCGTCGGCTTCGCGGTGGGCATGGTCGCCATCGAGGAAAAGCTCGGCGTGACACTGTCGGAAGAGGAGTTGATGAGCTGCAATACCGTGGCAGACCTCGAAGACGCTGTGCTGGCCAAGCGCGGATGAACGAGCTCAGCGCGCTTGCTGCCGCTGTCAGGACCTCGATGACCGAATCCAACGGCGAATTGGTCGTGTTCGATTCGACATCGAAGCAGTGGTGCCGGCATCCGTGGCAGGACGTCCATGCCCGCGCCGAGCAGATGGCCAGGGAAATTGCGAAGGACCCGAGCCCGCTCGGGCTGATCGGCGACCCTGGCTTCGATGTGATCGCGGCGATCCAAGGTGCCTGGTTGGCAGGGACCGCAGTGACGATTGCGCCCGGTCCCATCCGCGGTGCCGACACCGTGCGGTGGGCCGAGACGACCGTTGCGCGATATGAAGCCATGGGCGTGCGGACCGTACTCGGCAACGGCGAGCAACTCGAGCTGCTGGCATCGGTGTCGAGTTCTCTGACGGTGGTGCCGGCGACCGACTTCTGCACGCAAGACGGAGGATTGGGCATCGAGCGGAGAACTCCCACCGGCCCGGCAATTCTCCAGAGCACCGCCGGGTCGACGGGTGAGCCACGCACCGCGGTGTTGTCGCCCGACGCCGTACTGGCCAATGCGCAGGGGCTGTTGCAGCGGTTGGAGGTGGACGGCCGGACCGACATCGGGTTCACCTGGCTGCCGCTCTATCACGACATGGGACTAGCGTTCCTCACTGCCAACATGGTCAGCGGAATGTCGACGTGGATCGTGTCCAATTCCGCCTTCGCGGCAGCGCCCTTCAAGTGGCTGGACTGGCTGACCGAATCCAGGGCGACCGTCACCGCTGCACCGAACTTCGCATACGACATCGTCGGTCGATACGGGAAGTTCCTGAAAGACGTGGACATGTCGGCGATTCGCGTGGCGATCAGTGGGGGAGAACCCATCGACGCCAAGGCATTCGACGTGTTTCTCGAACAGACGGCTCGCTTCGGCTTCGACCCGGGAGCAGCCGCGCCCGCGTACGGCATGGCCGAGTCCACGTGTGCGATCACCATGCCCGCTGCAGGCGACGGCGCACGTTACGACGAGGTCCAGGTCGACGGTGCCACGAGGCGGTACGCAGTGCTGGGGGAGCCCATCGACGGGATGGAGATTCGCGTGGTGGAGGCGTCGACTCGGGCACCGTCGGTCTCCGGACGAGAGGTCGGTGAAATCGAAGCGCGCGGAACGTCGATGATGTCCGGCTATCTCGGTCACCCACCGCTGGCGCAGGACGAATGGTTCAGGACCGGCGACCTCGGCTACCTCGTCGACGGCCGATTGGTCATCTGCGGACGAACCAAGGAGCTGGTCATCGTCGCCGGCCGAAACCTGTTTCCGATCGAGATCGAGCGAGCCGCTGCCGAGGTCGAGGGTGTCCGAAGCGGTGGCGTCGTCGCGATGGCGCGGGAGAACACGGCCCGGCCCGGGCTGGTGATGGTCGCGGAATACAGGGGTACAGACCAGGAATCGGCGCGCAGCGCCGTCATCGGCGCGGTGGCGTCGGCATGCGGAATCGTTCCGGGCGACGTGGTGTTCGTCGAAGCTGGAACTCTCCCCCGCACCACGTCGGGCAAACTACGTCGCCTCGAGGTCAAGAGGCTCGTCGAAACGGGGGCGCTGGCATGAACGATCCCGACTACCGCGCACTGTTGGCCGAAGTCTTCGACGATGAGATCCGCCGATGGACGTCCGAGGCGGAGGAAGCCGAGAGCTTCCCTCGCAAACTCCTGGAACGACTCGGCGAACAGGGCGTGTTCGAGGCGAAGTGGGCACACGGGGCCACTCCGGATGTCCCCAAGCTGCTCGAACTGGCCTACCAGCTGGGTAAGCTGGGCTCGGCGGGGATCAGTGTCGGTGTGAGCCTCCACGATTCCGCCATCGCAATCCTGCAGCGGTTCGGTCGCACAGAACTCCTCAAATCTGTTGCAGCACAAGCTATTCGAGGTGAAGCGGTGCTGTGTCTCGCCGCGTCGGAATCCTCAGGAGGGTCCGACCTCCAGATCGTCGAAACCGAGGTGACCACCGAACTGGACGGATTCCGCGTCCGTGGCCGTAAGAAATTCGTGTCACTCTCGCCCATCGCCGATTACATCCTCGTGGTCGCACGCAGTGTCGATCACAATGCATCCAGTCGTCACGGCAACGTCGTGCTGATCCTCGTGCCGACCACACAGGTGACGATCGAGTCGCCGTACCGCAAAGTGAGTGCTGGACCGCTGGACACGGCCGCGGTCGAGATGGACACATGGGTGCCCGCGGACAATCTCATCGCACGGTCGGGCACAGGACTTGCAGCGGTGAGCTGGGGACTGGCCCACGAGAGACTGTCGATCGCCGGTCAGGTTGCAGCATCGTGCAACCACGTACTGGGAATCACGCTGGCGCGCATGAAGAGTCGAACACAGTTCGGGCAGCGGTTGTTCGATCATCAAGCGCTTCGTTTCCGGGTGGCCGATCTGCAGGCGCGTGTGGACATCCTTCGATACGCACTGAACGGCGTCGCGGCCGAGGGCAAGCTCGACCTGCGAACCGCTGCCGCCCTGAAAGTGTCCGCCGCACGGCTGGGCGAAGAAGTGATGAGCGAATGCATGCACATCTTCGGCGGATCCGGCTTTCTCGCAGACGAGACCCCGATCGGCCGATGGTGGCGGGACATGAAACTCGCGCGGGTGGGCGGCGGAACCGACGAGGTGCTGTGGGAACTCGTCGCCAACGCCATGAAGCCCGATCACGATGGGTACGAGGCGTTGGCGCGGACGATCAGCTGACCGACCCGAGAATCCCTCAGCTCATATCCGGAACATCGTCGGGTGTGCGTGGCACGACGAACAACGCGATACGACGGTCGGCCCGCATGTCGAGTTCGCCCAGGAACACGCCACCCGCGTACTCGGACAACCGACGCATGACGGTGTTGCGGTAGTCGGGCTCGAAGACGATGCGACGACACTTCGGGTCGAGCTCGAACACACTCGCGATGATCTTGGGTAGTAGCAGAGCTCCGAATCCTTTGTTCACGACCGACAGTTCGGCTATCGCCGCATGCATTCCGATGTCATGCGGATCCGACGGGTAGACGCCGGCGATCTGGTCCTTGGCCGCGCGATAGATCTCGAGGTAGCCGATGTCCTTGCCCTTGAACGACCCGATCAGCGGCCTGGAGTACGAACCGTCGAGCTGCGCTTGCAGGTGGGCGTGCCACCTCTCCCGCGGCCAGTCGTACTCCCAGGCCTCGGCCAGGTGGGGTCGGTTCATCCACTCGGTGACCATCTCGGTGTCAGGAGCGGACGGCGACGAAATGTCCGTCTGGGCAACCCGAATCGAATACGGCTCGGGAACGACGGGGATGGGCGGAGCGGGAACAGCGCGAACATCGTCACCGATGTCGCGGAGTTCGCGGGCGAGGACAGGGAAGGTTTCGGTCACGGTTGTCGAAGTCCTTGCTCGGGTGCGGGGTATGCGCAGGTAGGTGCCGAAATCGAACATCGAGAGGACTGTGCGAGCTTCGGGTACCATGCGTCCGTAACCAAGGATAGCCTTCACTATGGCCGGATGGCCACTACACGAATACCCGCAGCGCAACGAAAGCCGCGGACAGAGAGACGGACAGACGATGTCGAGCACACACGACACCGAGGGACAGCGCCAAGGGCGCAGCCTCGATATCCCCACTATTCTTGCGTCGGCCGGGATTTCGGCCATCGTGTCGGCGCTCATCGTCACCATCGGTGTCGTCGGAACAGTCATGGTTCACGGCAATCGAGACGAATCGGTGACTGCTGCGCAGCCTACTGTCGTGAATTTGGCGCCGCAGGCCGCAACGGCGGCCCAGGCGGTCCCTGCGCCCGCGGCCGCGCCGGCGGCCGCGCCGGCGGCACCGACGGCGGCGGCACCCGCACCGGCCGAGCAGGTCGCCCCGAGCGGCGGGGGAGCAGGCGTGGGCGCGGCACCTACTGCTACACAGCAAGAACCTCAGCAGACGGCGGTGCCCGAGCAGGCGCAGGTGCCGGCGCCCGCCGCGCTCAGCCCTGGACAACTCAACACCAAGATCAACACCATCATGAACGTCGGCGGGGATCGCTTCGCGCGCGCGGACGAGATCGAGGGCGGTGAAGCCGCATTGCCCAGTGTGGATGCCGTCGCCGCGTTCATCAACGTCGCAGGCGGTGCCTTCACCTACGAGATGGCAGGACCTGTCGAACTGAACGGACAGACCATGAGCGCGACTCTCGTGATGTCGTTGGCCGGCAGCGGTACTCGCTCACAGCAGCTGGCCTGGATCTGGGCCGGCGACAAATGGAAGCTGTCCAACTCGAGTGTGTGCGGCATCGCCTCGTACGCGATGCTCCCGTGCTCCGTCTGACCCGAAAGGACACCGGATCAATCGTGCGTGACAAGACGCTGACCGCTGCGGTATTGACGTGCGTGGCCTTACTCCTCGGAGGGTGCACGTCCGCTTCCGAAGAGCCCGCAGCCGCACCGGTCGTGATCAACCTGCCCGACGGCAGGCAGGTCACGGTCGACGGCACCCCTGCGAGAATAGTCACCCTGGGAGGGCAGTGGACGGACGTCGCGCTGTCCTACGGAATCACTCCCGTCGGGTACTACGACGCACTCGAAGTCACCACCGGTGACCCTGCACCGTGGTTCGGCAACCGGCTGGCCGAGTCGACGGCAATCGATCCGAGCGGGGACATCGTCGAACAGATCGCGGCGCTGGAACCGGACCTGATCGTCGCTCCAGGGTTCGCCGCGCAGGCATCGCAATTCGACAAGCTCGCCCAGATCGCACCCACCATCGACAAGATCAGCGGTGAACAGATCGACCCGTGGGAGGACATGGTGACTCTGATGGGTGTCATCCTGCACGAGCCGGACAAGGGCCGCGAGATCGTCGCCGGCGTCGACGCCGACATCGCTGATCTCGCCGCCGAGTATCCGGGACTGTCGGGCAAGAGTTACGCGTTCGCGTTCATGTACGGGCCGGACCAGATCCAGGCGTTCGGTAGTGCGACCGACGGTGCGGCACAACTGTTCTCCTCGCTCGGCCTCGTCGTCGCTCCGGCACTCGCCGAGGAGTCGGCGAGAACCGGGCAGCCGCGATTCCCGATCAGTACCGAGAACGTGCCCCTGCTGAACTCCGACATCCTCGTCATCAGCGCGAGCACTCCCGAGCTCGAGGACCGACTCGTCGGACTGCCGAGCTACGGAAACCTCGACGCCGTGAAAAATGCTGCCGTGTCGCTGCTTTCGCAGACCGACATCACCGCGATCAACGAACCTTCGCCGACCTCGATCCCGTACGTATTCGACAAGATGCGGCCGGCGCTCGAGGCCGCTGCCACCGAGTGAGTCCCTTACTTTCGACGGGTCATCAGAATCAGAACCGATCCGAACACCACCGTCATGCCGATCGCCCAAGCACTCGCGGCGAGCACCGCACCCGAATCTGCTGCACCAGAGGCAAAGCCGCGCATCACCTCGACGATCTTGGAAATCGGATTGGCTTCCGCGATCGGTTCGGCCCATCCTGGTAAGTCGCCGAGTTTCACGAATCCGGTGGACAGAAACGAGAAAACCAGCAGGACAGCACTGAGGGCTGCGTTGACGGCCTCCGCGGAACTCATCCATTCTGCGACCGCGAGCATGAACCATGCGAGTCCGAACCCGTAGACGAGCGGAAACGTCAGGAAGCCAAGCACATCGAGTAGGTCGGCCTTCGGGCCGAAACGGAACCCGAGAGCGAATGCGACGGCAGTGACGACGACGGAGGTCATCAGGTTGCGTACGAGGTCCGCGATGGCTCGCCCGGCGAACGGGGCGATCGGCGACACAGGAAGTGTCTGCATACGATTGCGAAAGCCCGAGATTCGATCCGTGTGCGCGTCGATGGCGGTACCGAGAGTGGCGAAGGTGGTGCCCATCGCGATGAACAGTGGAGTGCTGTAGTCCACGTACTCGGAGAATCCTGCGCCGGGCATCACGACCTCGGCGAAGCTGACGCTGAGGAACAGCATCAGAATGACGGGGAACCCGATGGCAGCCATGGGCGTCGTCGGGGACCGTCGCATCAGTGTGAACGCGCGACGCGTCATCAGCGCGGTGTCGAGCATCAGGCTCGCCCGCGGAATATCGGTGGTGGTCATCGAATCCTTCCGAATGCTCGTGATCCTGCATAGCCGCCGACCATCACCAATGCTGCGCACCATGCGAACGCGATGAGAACGGTGCTCGTGGCACCCGCGGTACCTGCTGTCGACAGCGCTCGAAGCCCATCCGCGACGCGGGTGACCGGCTGCTGTTCGACGACGGGTTCGAGCCAATCCGGGTACGCGCTGGTCGGTACGAAGCAATTGGAGAGCAGCAGCAGCGGGTAGTAGAGGAGCCCCCCGACCGACTGTGCGGTGTCCGCTTTGGCGATCGCATATCCGATTGCCAGGTACAGCAACGATGTTGCGGCACCGAACGACAACGCCAACAGGAAGAACAACGCGGCAGTCAGCACGCCGTTCTCGAACCGGAATCCGAGCCCGTACCCGGCGAGCAGAAGGACGACGATGCTGATCAACGATCGCACGAGCTCACCGACCAGCAGCGAGAGCACCGGGGCCGACCGGGCGACGGGCATGGATCGAAGCCGATTCACCATGCCGCCGGCCGCGTCCTCCGCGGCCCACACCGACGCCGACATGGCGCTGAAGAACATAGCTTGAATGACGACGGCGGGAAGCAGATATTGGGCATAGTCGATGCCCAGGCGTTCCATCGGAATTCGGAAGACCGCATAGAACAGAAGCGTGAAGATCAGGGGGAGAACCAGGGCACCGACGATCGACGCAGGCCTGCGGGACATCAGGCGGAGGTGACGGCCCGCCAGCCAGAGTGTGTCCCCGACAGTCGAGGGGTGCACCGACGTCGAGGTGCTCACGTAGGCACCTCGATCCTGGTGGAACCGGTCAGGGCGAGGAAGACGTCGTCGAGACTCGGCTCCTGGAAACCGATTTCGGCGACGGCGATGTTGTTCTCGTCCAACAAGCGGACGACGTCGACGAGGGTGTCCGAGCCCTCTGCCGGAATTCCCAATGTATCGTCATCGGCGGGAGTCACCGGCCACCGCGTGCTCAATACCGTTCGTGCGCGGTCCGATTCGCCGTGCACGCGCACTCGGACGGAGCTGCCGCCGATTCTGGTCTTCAGCTCCGACGACGTCCCCGCGGCGATGACTCGGCCGTGATCGATGACGACGATGTCGTCCGCGAGCTCGTCGGCTTCGGCCAGGTACTGCGTCGTCAGCACGATCGTGACTCCCGACGCCTTGAGAGTTCGGACAACCTCCCACAGTGCATTTCGGCTTCGGGGATCCAAGCCGGTCGTCGGCTCGTCGAGGAAGAGCACTCTCGGGCTTCCGACCATGGACGCCGCGAGATCGAGGCGACGTTTCATACCTCCGGAGAACGTTCCGCTGTGTCGGTCCGCCGCGTCGGAGAGCCCGAATTCTTCCAACAGTTCGTCGGCTCGTATCCGAGCCCGCCTGCCGCCGAGTTTGAGCAGTCGCCCGAAGAGCACGAGATTCTCACGGGCCGTGAGGTTGTCGTCCAAAGCTGCGAATTGACCCGTGAGGCCGATTCGTGAACGAACTGCGCCCGGGTCGGTGGTCACGTCGATTCCGTCGACTCGTGCGACACCGCCGTCCGGGCGAACCAGAGTGGTCAACACGTTGATCGTGGTTGTCTTCCCGGCCCCGTTGGGTCCCAACAGGCCGAGAATGTTTCCCTCGTGCACCGTGAGATCCACGCCTTGGAGTGCTTTGACCTCTCCGAACGATTTCGTCAAGTTCTCTACGTAGACCATGGCCTCGCGGCCGAGGTTGTCCAGGTGAGTCATGCGGCCTCCCTTCAGAGCAATGCGGGCAGTCCTTCACTGGAACAGCAGGAATGTTAGGTAACCCTGCCCTCATAACCTACAGCACAGAGGCCTCCGTCACGTAGGTGAAGCGACGCCGCACGCTCAGGTGACCAGACAAACAGACTCACCGGTTCAACAAGCTGAGGCTAACCTTGCTTGGATGTGTGAAGATATGACGGATCGGCGGGTCACCCCGCGAACTGCCATGAAGAGTGAGTGCAGATGACGGTTCGAAGCGGACCACTCGCAGCAGGCGAAGCTGGAAATCGCCTTCCGCGGACGGTGGCGAAACAGAAGAAGAAAGAGGAGGCCGACGCGCGACGAGAGATCCTGGCTCCGGTACGCACCGCGCTGAACACAGCAAGCGTGATCGTCGCGGTCGCCTCGGTCTGCGCGGTGGTTCCGTTCGTCCTGATAGTCGAACTGTGCCGGGAGCTGCTGAGCGAAGAGGTCGACACCACCCGGGTCTCGCAGTTGTTGAGTGCCGCCGTGATCACACTCGGACTCCGGATCGTTCTGCAGGCCGTAGCGATGACCCTGTCGCACCTCACCGACGCAGGCTTCCAACTGTCCGTCAGGCGCGCACTCGCCGAAAAACTGACCCGAGTTCCCCTCGGATGGTTCGACTCGCACAACTCCGGCGAAGTGAAGCGCTACCTACAGGACGACGTCGAGGCACTGCACTACCTCGTCGCCCATGCGCGGCTCGAGTTCGTCGGTGCCGTCGTCGTTCCGATCGTGACACTCATGTACCTCTTCAGCGTCGAATGGCGTCTCGCACTGCTGTTGCTAGTTCCTCTGATCGTGTACGCAATCTTGTTGAGTCGCATGATGGATCAGAGCAGCCGCGATCGACTCGCGGTCTACAACCGATGGGAACGCACTGCGCAGTCGACGACGATCGAATACGTCGACGGCATTCAGGTCGTCCGCGCATTCGGCCAGGCCGGAAAGGCGCACAGCGCTTTTCAAGACGCGATCGACGGCCAGGCGAAGAGTCTCGGACGCTTCAAAGTTCCCATGATCCGATTGCAGGCGATCGCCGACATCGTCGTATCCCCCGTTTTCGTCATGCTGGTGATCGTCCTCGGAGGATCGGTGGGCGTCACGCAAGAGTGGATCGCACCGATCGACGTGTTGCCCTTCCTGCTCGTCGGTCTGGGTCTCGGTAGTGCTGTCATGGGACTCGGATACAGCAGTCAGACCCTGCGCGAAGGCGCGGTGGCCGCGTCGAGACTCCATGGCGTTCAGCGGGAAGCCGAGTTGCCGTTCTCCGATACCGACGCCGCACCCGGGCAGGACAGAACCGTCCGATTCGACGCCGTGGACTTCGGCTACCGTGCGGACCACCAGGTGTTGCGCGGCGTCACCGTGGAACTGGTGCCAGGTACCATCACTGCACTCGTCGGACCTTCCGGTTCGGGCAAGTCCACACTGGCGGCACTACTGCCACGCTTCTACGACGTCGACAGTGGCCGGATCACCATCGGCGGAGTCGACATCCGTGACTTCAGCTCCGAAGAGCTTTATTGGACAGTCGGTTTCGTGTTCCAGGACGTCCGCCTCATCGAAGGCAGCATTCGCGAGAACCTGTTGATCGCGCGACCCGATGCCGACCAGTCCATGCTCGAAGCCGCTGCGCGTGCCGCTCAGATCCACGACCGCATTGCCGACCTGCCTCGTGGATACGACTCCGAGATCGGTGTGGATGCAAGCCTCTCCGGTGGTGAAGCGCAACGACTGTCGATAGCGCGGACCTTGCTCGCCGACACCCCGGTACTGGTTCTCGATGAAGCAACCGCGTTCGCCGACCCGGAATCGGAAGCGGCGGTGCAGGATGCGTTGGCGACACTGGTCGCGGGACGGACGGTGTTGGTGATCGCACATCGCCTGCACACCATCACCGGCGTCGACCAGATCCTGGTTCTGGAAAACGGCGCAATAGTCGAACGAGGTGTCCACGACGATCTGAAATCCGCTGGCGGACAGTACCAACGCTTGTGGGAGATTAACGAACTGGCGCTGAACGCAATCTCACGTGTCATGCTGAAGGGAACTTCATGATAGACAAGGCCTTCCGGCTCGTTCCGGACGAATACGCCACCCTCACTCCGCGTTTGATCACGGTCACCGTTGCGCAGGCCCTGTCCCAAGCGGCCGCCTATTGCCTCCTGGTACCGGTCCTGGAGGCACTGTTCGACGGGGATACCGGCAGGGCGTGGTTCTGGACGGCGATCATGGCCGGGGTGGTCGCAGCGATGGGCATTCTCACGTTCACGCAGGCGACTCTCGGACTGAAGATTGCAGTGGGTATGCAACTCGGACTGCAGACCCGTCTCGGCGACAAGCTCAATTCACTACCGCTGGGGTGGTTCGAGACCCGCAATGCTGCCCAGTTGTCACGCATCGTGGTGGACGACGTTCGTGAGATTCAAGGTGCCGTGGCATATCTCAGCGCCAAACTGATCACCAGCATTCTCGTCCCTCTCGGCGTGGCCTGCGGAATGCTGTTCGTCGACTGGAGGATTGCGGTCGCAATGCTGATTGCCGCACCGGTACTGTTCGCGGTCAATCGGTTGGGCAACCGGGCGTACCTCCGCGCCGACGAGCGCACCCACGTCGCTGCTGCCGAAGCGGATACTCGCGTCGTCGAATTTGCGCAGGCACAACCGATCCTGCGGGCGTTCGGAGCGGTGGGCAGCGGAAACCGCGCGCTCGACTCCGCCTTGGAAGCGCAGAAGAACGCTGCGGTACGCAACGTGGCCTCGGCGGTTACCGGGGTGATCGTGTTCGGACTGGTGGTACAGGCGGTGTTCCTCGCACTGACGTACGTGGTGGTCGGACAGGTCACCGGCGGTTCGGTGTCCGCGGCAGCAGCCGTCGCATTGGTGGCGGTGAGTGCTCGCTTCATCGAACCGCTGAACCAGGCGGCACAGATCGGCAATGCCCTACGGTCTGCGTCGGCCTCGGTCGACCGCGCCTCCGATCTCTTGGCCGAACCCGTCCTGCCGGAGCATCGTTCGTCCGTTGTGCTCGGTGCACCGGAAGTCGCGTTCGAGTCGGTCTCGTTCGGGTACGACGTGGAAAAACCGGTCGTCTCGGACGTCAGCTTCACGGTCGCGCCTGGTACGACCACGGCGATCGTCGGGCCGAGCGGTGCAGGTAAGACAACGCTTCTACGGCTCGTCGCACGCTACGCCGACGTCGACTCGGGGTCGATCCGAGTAGGTGGCCATGACGTACGTGCACAATCTGCGGAGACGCTGCTGGACCAGCTGTCGCTGGTCTTTCAGAACGTCTACCTGTTCGACCGTTCGATCGCGGAGAACATCCGTATCGGTCGCCCCGACGCCTCGGACGAGGACGTCCACCGAGCCGGTTCGATTGCTCGCGTCGACGAGATCACCGACCGACTACCCGACGGGTACGACAGCCCTGTCGGCGAGGGGGGTACGACGCTGTCCGGCGGCGAACGTCAGCGCGTGTCGATCGCGCGGGCACTGCTCAAGGACGCACCCATCGTCTTGCTCGACGAGGCGACCAGCGCCTTGGATCCGCACAGCGAAGCCGTCGTGATCCGCGGTATCCACGAACTGACGAAGAACAAGACGGTCATCGTCGTCGCGCACCGATTGGTCACTATCGCTCATGCAGACCAGATTCTGTTCCTCGACGGCGGGCGGATAGTCGAACGCGGCACTCATGACGAACTTCTCGCGTTGGGCGGCCGCTATGCAGACTTCTGGAACGAGCGCTCACGATCGCGTGGGTGGAGGTTGAATACGGTTACAGCCTGACCTGACGATCGGTCGATTCGACCGCCTACTTCCAATACGCCTGCGACTTGATCGAATCCTTGGTGAAGCCGTGAACTGTCCTCAGCGTCTTGACGATCGATCGTGTCGTCCTCCCGTCACATGCGACCCAGGCGAAGGCACCCGGCTGGGGGGACAGTTCTTCGGCTGCCTCACGCAGCAGTCGGCCGTCGTCGATTCGTTGCAGCCAGGTCACCTGAGTATCGGCACCGGCATGAACGGGCAGGGTAGCGTCCGATTCGTACTGCCATTCCAACCACACCTTCGCCGGCGTTCCACCGATCGCATCGAGAATGGTGTTGACTGCGGGCATTGATGCTGTGTCACCGAATATCACGAACTCCGACGGCATAGGGTCGGGGATGGCGAAGGTCGACCCGTTGCGACCCTTCATCAAGGTGGCCTCGAGAACATCGCCCGGCTCGGCCGTTTCGGCCCACTTCGACGCGGGGCCGTAGTGCACAGCGAACTCGATGGCGAAGGTGTCGTCTTCGGGGTTCTGCTGCACCAGGGTGTAGCCGCGTTGGCTCTCCTTGCCGTTACCGTCGTCGAACCACACTCGCACCCATTGCGCCGGGTGAACCGGATGGTTCTTCAACAAACCACCGCCGGTGAAATGGACACGGATGTACTTGTCGGTAACCGATTCTTTCGACGTCACGGTCAACTTGTAGTCGTCCGTCTTGTACGCCTTCATGATGATGCCCTCGACGCCTCTACCCATAACCGTAGGCTACCCTAATTCGGCGGGTCGACGAGCTAGGTGTTCTTCCCGGGGACGTTGTGGACGGTCAGTTGCTCGATGGGTGACTTGCCGCCGATGCCGGTGTGGGGTCGGTGGTGATTGTAGTGATGGATCCAGTCTTGGTAGGTCGCCGCTCTGGCTTCGTCGGAGAGATAGGTGTTCGCGTAGGCCCATTCCTGGTTGAGGGTTCGGTTGAACCGTTCGACCTTGCCGTTGGTCTGCGGCCGGTACGGCCTGGTTCGCTTGTGCTTGATCCCAGGGCCCAGGGTCTGCGCGAACAGTGTTGAGCGGTAACAGGATCCGTTGTCGGTCAGCACACGCGCGACCGTGATGTCATGGGCTGCGAAGTAGGCTTTGGCGCGCTCGAAGAACCCCGAGGCGGTTTCTTTGCGTTCGTCACCGAGAATCTGAAGAATACGCGAGCCGGCTGTGATCGTCGACGGCGTGATGGACGTAGGAGTAGCCGCGGCCCTGTTTCTTGTTGTGCCGCTTTCCGATCGCGCGGCCGAGCTTGCGATGTCCGCCGCCGTCGGGGATTCGGCCGAGCTTTTTGATGCCGATGTGGATCAGATCACCGGGAGCGGGATGCTCGTAGCGATGCGGCTGCGGGCGTCGTACAGCAAGTCCGGTGTTCTGGTCGAGGTGGCGAAGCAGCGGCATCTTGTAGCGGCGTAGGACCGCTGAGACGGTGCTGTGCGGCATGTGCAGGTGGTAGCCGATGCGGTGGTCCCCACCGGCGGAGGAAGCGCAGGTTGATGACTCGGCGTTCGGTGCGGGTCGGTGTCCGGTTCGGGTTGTGGTGGGGTCTGCTCGAGCGATCGGCCATTGCCGTCGCGCCGCCGGTGCGGTAGCGGTCGGCCCATTTCTTGGCTGTGGTCGGTGAAACCTGGAATCGTTCGGCCGCTCGGCGGATCGACCATCCGTCGTCGACGATCGATGTCGCGAGTTTCAATCGCCCCTTCGGGGTGAGCAAGGCATTAGCGTGTGACACGAGGACCTCTCGGTTGTCGGTGCAGTTGTGGTAACCACACCGATACCGGAGGTCCTCACCTATCTGTCGCTGCCACGCCGTCCACAACGTCCCTGCTCATTACAGCTAGGCGGCCTGCCATTCGTAACGCGAAATAGATGAATCAGGTGCACTTCCACATTCACTCGTCGATTTCGTGAATCTGGTCGAAGCGAACGAGGCCAGGTGTAAATTCGAGACGGTGTATGCACCGACGTGGCAACAACTCACGGCGCGCAATACTGCGGCGACCGACCTCATCCTGTCGGGCTCGCTGCACGTCGTCGGTGAGATCGACACGGGCTTCGTCGACGATCATTTCGAGTTCCGCCACGGCCGGGGTGACCGCTGGTGGGTCGAACGCAACGGCGAGATCGTCTACGCATCGTCGAGCTCCACCGACACGGTCCCCGTCGCCCGCATCGATGGACAGATGGTCCACCAACGCACCACGAGCCTGATCCGTCTCGGCGCACTGTTCACTCCGCGAGATCTCTTCGGCCCGCGATCGCTCCTGACCCGGCGGACACCAGCTCAGCATGTCGCTCATGGCCCGACAGTGGTCGACCACGCTGGCCGTCCGGCCTGGTCGACCGAGTTGACGTCGCCCACTGGACTCATTACGACAATGGTCATCGACGATGAAACTGGCCTCATCTTGAGCCTGAGCAGTCGCGATCATGGTCAGTCGCTTCACCTCGACAATCTGACCGAACACGCCGAACTTTCCGATGGTCAATTCGTATGGGACGGCGACACCATCGAATCGAATGATCTGAGGAGCTTCCGACTGTCCTGGTAGCTCACCGC
The DNA here is from genome assembly GCF_002259405.1 of Rhodococcus sp. 14-2483-1-2. GTDB lineage: Bacteria > Actinomycetota > Actinomycetes > Mycobacteriales > Mycobacteriaceae > Rhodococcoides. Next base: position 456,588 of record NZ_NPFW01000023.1, read on the forward strand.
CCAGTGGCTCTGTCCGGTCCGTCTCGCCACCCTGTACAGACGCAGTTAGCACATTGCTCAATAGTCGATTTTCTCTTCGTCGATGCCGTTGAGATTCAGCCGTTCGATGTTCTCCAGGTCTTGGTCGCCTCGCACTGGGCATACGGCAGGAATCCACATCGAGAAGCGATCGGCCGGAGGTGGCTCGATCTTGTACGACGAGGTGTTGTTCGCCGTGTCGGACGAAACTTCTTCGATCGACATGTGCGGATGCCGCATGACGTATTGGGGTGCTGGAACCTCGGCACCGCCGACGTTCCGTGTGGCGGGAGCCGCGACGATGACCTGTGGGGGCTTCCCGAGAGGTGCGGTGACGCTCACTGACCCCAGTGCGCTGTGCACAAGGTGTCCTTCCATCATCAAACGGACGCGGCGTAGCAAGACGCGATCTGTGTCGAAAAACTTTCCGATACACGGATCGAAGACCTGCTCGACTATGTGTTCAACAGCGACAATGTCCGCTACGGTCTCCTCGATTACCACCAGCTCGTTCTTCATGTCGTCGGAAAATGAGGGTGCATCGAGCCGCATCAAACGGTGTTCACCGATTTCGAACGTGAGCGCAGCCGCACTATGGACTTTGAGCATGAATCGCGTAGCGGCGAGCTTGAGTTCGTTGCTGGTCTCAATGGTGTCCCAGCCGATATAGCGCGCCGCGGTCAACTGGCCGTCTCGCTGCTCGAACGCAAACTTGAACACTGCGCTTCCGGCAACCAGCACGTCCCATTCGAGAGAGTCGGATTCTCTGTGTCGCCGGACCACAGCTGCGTCGAACGACATCAACGCTTCATCGGACTCATCTCTTAGAACTACACGAACCTGGTTTGCAGGTTCCTGTCGGAGCAGGTCAGTGACAGTGAACGCGCTCCACTGGTCCGATAAGCTGATCGCCTCACGAAGATCGGGTAGGTCATCCACCTCGGACGCTACGAACATGCGTCCTTCCTCGGTCAGTTCGGTGACACCGACGACAACCTCGTCGTCCCACGCTTCCGCATCCACCGTTAGCAATCCGTCTGCCCGCAGTGAGGTGATCAAGTCCAGGGTTGTGACTGTCAAAGCTGCCATGTGCGAGAACACGCGCACAGCTGCGGCGTACCGCTCGCTCATCGAGAATGCCAGGGCCTCCTTTTTCGCGCCTTGAGCGTCAGCGTGGACTAGATCCGCATACAGCCACGCTGCAGCGAGTTGAGTGTCCGAGACCCGTGGGGTTGCCGAGCTTCCATCGAGTCGCGCGGACTGCAACGCGTACGCCTGAATCTGAGTGCCTTGGATCTCTGCGTCGTCCCATGCTGCTCTGAGCGCTTCGATTCGGGACCGCAGTTCGTCGTCGACCTCACTAAGCAGTTCGCTCAGTGCGTCGAAAACTTTTACGTAGTAGACGGGCTCGGTTCTGACAGTCAGGGGACGCACTCGTGACGCGAGGGACTCGAAAACTTCTTCGTCTTTTGGAAGACGTCGCGTTATCGTCATCTTCCCTGCCATGTCCAGATGGCCGTCGAAGCCACCGTGTGCCTGTTGAAGCAGGTTGTCCCAGTCCGCAACTAGAGAATGTGCTTGCACGCGCCGAGCACGCAGCACGAAGCGGCTGAGGGTATCGCTCCCAGCTTGTCGTCGATCGCCGTCCGAACTCGGTGTCTTGGTCTTTTTGCCCACGGATCTATGATCCGCTCCCCAGCGCTCCAACTCGCCGCCGGGCCGCACCCTCACGTTGATTGAGCAGCCTCAGGTGTGCGATTAGGCGGCTTTACGGCCCGCTTGGCGCTACCGAGCCCGTGCCGGGGCGTCCCCGACCCTCCTGAGCACGGGCTCGGGTGTCCACGGGCGTTCTGGTGGCTGTTTTAGTACCCCCTCGTGTCGGTTCTGCTCAGTGGGCCGTTCCGTCCTCGGCGTCTTCGTCCTCACCGTCGCTGTCGTCGTCTGCGTGCGCCCAGGGGAGGGTGGTGGCTGCGATGGTGTCGATGATCGTGGCGAGGTTGTGGTGTCCTGTCAGGTTCGCGGTGAGGGCGGCGAGCTGCAGGGTCTCGAGGGTGAGCGCGATCGCGTCGCGGGTGTGGGCTCGGCGCTTGGTTTCGGCCCTCTGAAGTGCGGTGATGACACGCCCCCCTTTCTCGGGTGGGGTGTAGATCTCCCGCGTCGGCCGTCGGTTGGGGGCCGGTGTACTGGGTGTGGTGGCGGTGGTGTGTCTGGTGGTCGGTGGGTGTTGTTTGTGGTGGGGGCCGGCGGAATGGTGGGTGGTGGTTTGGGTGCTGTGAGCTGGGGTGATGACATGTCCCCTTTGGGGGTTGGGTCGGTGATCTTGAGTCCTGGTGGGGTGGAGGCTCGGTGGTGGTGTTTCTTGTGGTGTTCTGCGGAATGTGTTGTGCCGTAATGGTTATGCGCCGACCTTGGTGTTTCGCTCGAATAGTGTTGCAGTGCAACAGGTATCGGAATATGATTGATGGCAAAGGTGTTTCCGATGCTTCGCGCATGCAACCTTCGCAAGATAGTCGTATTCCATTGCGTAGTAATGAGAGTGGGCATATTTTGGTGTGTGCTGGTCCTTGCTTCGTGGAGTGTGTTGGGGTAGCATGAGTACATGATGATTCGACGGGTTCGAGGAGCAGCCGCGGTGAGGTTGACGACGCGCGCAGCGCAACCCCGGGTGTTCGGTGTCGGTGAGTCCGCTTCGGTTGTGACGTTGAATCATATTGAAGAGCAGCCTGATTCGATTCTGAGTGGAGCGCAGCGACACGATGGTCGGCGGCATAATTGGAGCACCGTCGAGCCGCGTAGCGGCTCCCTGGTGGGGAGCGCAGCGACCCGCCCCGTTCCGGTGAGCGAAGCGAGCCGGGGAGCGC
>NZ_NPFW01000015.1 GCF_002259405.1 Rhodococcus sp. 14-2483-1-2
CTGCCGAAGGGTGAAGTCAGTGCTCTCCTCGGTCCGTCCGGTACCGGTAAGTCGGTCTTCCTGAAGTCGCTGATCGGTCTGCTGCGGCCCGAGCAGGGCAAGATCTTCATCGACGGAACCGACATCCTGCAGTGCTCCTCGCGTGAGCTCTACGAGATCCGCAAGCTGTTCGGGGTGCTGTTCCAGGACGGCGCACTGTTCGGGTCGATGAACCTCTACGACAATGTCGCGTTCCCGCTGCGCGAGCACACGAAGAAGTCCGAGTCCGACATCCGCAAGATCGTCATGGAGAAGTTGGAACTGACGGGTCTGCTCGGTGCCGAGGACAAGCTGCCCGGCGAGATCTCCGGCGGTATGCGCAAGCGCGCAGGCCTGGCCCGTGCTCTGGTTCTCGATCCCGAGATCATCCTCGTCGACGAGCCGGACTCCGGCCTCGATCCCGTTCGTACCACCTACATTTCGCAGACCCTGATCGACATCAACGCCGAGATCGACGCGACGATCCTGATCGTCTCGCACAACATCAACCTCGCTCGCACGGTGCCCGACAACATCGGCATGCTCTTCCGTCGCCAGCTGGTGATGTTCGGCCCGCGTGAGGTGCTGCTGACGAGTGACGAGCCGGTGGTCAAGCAGTTCCTCAACGGAACGATGATCGGTCCGATCGGTATGTCGGAGGAGAAGGACGAGGCGCAGATGGCGCAGGAGCAGGCCATGGTCGACGCCGGGCACCACGCCGGTGGCGTCGACGACGTCGAAGGCATCGTCCCGCAGATGAAGGCCACCCCCGGTACTCCGGTGCGCCAGGCCGTCGG
>NZ_NPFW01000002.1 GCF_002259405.1 Rhodococcus sp. 14-2483-1-2
GGAAAACCCCGTCAACGCCCACAAAGCAGGCACCATCACCGGCCTGACCGTCACCGCAGGCGACGCCATCACCCAAGGCACCGTCCTCGCAGAGATCAAATGACGTAGCGATGTCCGAGCTTCCGGAAATTCGGATCGGTACGGCCGATCGGGAGAAGGCCCTCGAGGCACTGAGTCTGCACTTCAGTGAGGGTCGGCTGACTGTGCCCGAATTCGACGAGCGCAGCGCCGTCGTTGCTTCGGCGACGACGCGTGGGGAGATCGACACGGTATTCGTCGATCTCCCCGCTGCTTCGACGTCGCACACACCCGCCCAGCTCGGGAAGTCTCCGGCACCGACCGAGGGCGGTGCCGGGATCGATTGGCGCGCAGTGGTGATGCCCCTGGTCATCTTCGGTTCACTGGCATCGTTCTTCCTCACCGACTTCGATCAGAAGTGGCTCTTCTTCCTTCTCATTCCATTGGCGGGTGCGCTGCTGTCGGCAGGTGGCCATTCCAAGGACGAGAAGAAGAAAAAGAAGAGGGATCGTTGAAGGCGCTTCTGTTCGATGTGTTCGGCACGGTGGTCGATTGGCGCACCAGCGTGGCCCGCGAGGTCGAATCCGTGTGTGGTCCCGACGTCGACAGTCATGCATTCGCCGACCGCTGGCGCAGCCTGTATCAACCGGCGATGGAACAGGTTCGATCGGGCAGTCGACCGTTCACCCGGCTCGATGTACTCCATCTCGAGTCGCTTCGAGTCGTACTGTCGGAGTTCGATATTCGGCTCGACGACAGTGATGTCGCATCCTTGAATCACGCGTGGCATCGATTGGATCCGTGGCCGGACTCGGTGCCAGGGCTCACGCGACTGCGTACCGATTTCATCATCGCCCCGCTCTCCAACGGCAACATCTCGTTGCTGTTGGACATGGCCAAGAATGCCGGACTGCCATGGGACGCGATCCTCGGCGCAGAACCGGTACAGACGTACAAGCCCATGCCCGACGCGTATCTCCGCACCGCGGACATTCTGGGTCTTCAGCCGAGCGAGTGCATGATGGTCGCCGCACACAACAGTGACCTCGCTGCCGCTGCCGACTGCGGCTTTGCAACGGCATTCATCGCCCGTCCGCTCGAACACGGACCGAGTCAGACCACCGACCTCGCCGCGGAATCCGACTGGACTCACAGCGCCGACTCGATCGATTCTCTCGCAACGCAATTGGGCTGCTGACGACAGTTATCGGGTCAGAGGAATCAGCTGGTGCGCAATCCACGCGTCCACGTCCCGATGCGAACGGAAGCGAACAATCGTCAGCTCCGGGCGGCACACACTCAGTCGCTGCACTCGCTCGGCAGTCGACCGGTACGTGTTCCATGCCCATCGAACGACGTGGTCGCGGTCGAAGAAGATGCGATGCAGTGACGGTTCGAAGTTGCCGTTCCACAGCTCGCGCCCACCGAGCCTGCGGCGTAGCGTCCGAAACATCACCTGCCGCATGACTGTCCGACGTGGCAAGTCGAGCCACAAGAGCAGATCCGCACGCGGCGATGTGGCAAGGCTGCGTCCGGTCCGGGAATCACGGAGACGACGGTAGCGAATCGTGGAAGCCGATCGGTCGTCGACTACGACGGACGATAGCCACGATCCCGACCATCAGGGGCAACTGCAGAAAGACGATGGCGTTGAGTGCGTCGTTCGGAAGAGGCAGACGGTCGAAGAACTGGGCCGTTCCGGTCACGATCAGCACCAGATAGGACAGTTGCATCGACAGCATGTGCCGCCGCACCCAACCCGTACGAGAGCGCCCGAACACGGGCTGGCACCAGCCGAACAGCACCAGCGCGGCTGTCAGGATCGACACAGCGTGGAACACGCTCCATCCGTCACCGATCTCGGTGACGAAGAAGGACGCCACGATCATCACCAGAATCGCTACGACGTACGTGCGTCCGCACGCCCGATGAAAAACGGTGCCTTTGCGGGCAAACAGAACCACTGCTCCGACCAGAACGGACAGCACTGCGGCCGACGTGTGGATCACCGTGATCGACATCGACAGCCACCTTTCGCCCGACCGACGCTACCGGTCGTCGGGTCCGACGGTGTTCCTTTTACGTGCTATCAGAAATGCCTGCGATGTCGACTCGTATCCCATCGGAGCACGATGCACGCGCACGTCCACCTCGAAGTCGGCCTCGACGAGCATGCCCGCGACCGCGTCGGGGTCGAGTCGGTACGCGTCGTACGAGACCGAGTGTCCATAAACATGTTCGAGTCGCACTCGCTCGTTGCCGGATTGAAACGCCAGTAGCAGAGGCCCGTTGGGCGTCAGCACTCGATGCAGTTCGGCGAACACCGCAGGCAGCTGCGTGGGAGGAGTGTGGATGATCGAGTACCAGGCGACGATCCCGGCAACGGAACCGTCCCCCGCGTCCAACGCCTCCATCGACCCGACACCGAATCGCAGGTGCGGATGTTCGCGCCGAGCAACCTCGATCATGTTGGGCGACAGATCCATCCCCGCTACGTCGAGGCCGAGGCGGTACAGCTGCTCGGTGATGCGGCCTGATCCACACCCCACCTCCAGCACCTGTCCGCTCGTAACCCGAGCTGCGAACGTAGCCAACAATCCGTGCTCGAGATGTCGGCCGTCGAGTTCGTCGCGAACGATGTCTGCGTAGCTCTCGGCAACGGTGTCGTAGGCGGCTCTCGTCATCGAAACATGCTGTTGCTCGGCCACAGTGGCTACGGTACCGGCTCACCCGGCATCGGCAAGTACGAGTGCGTCAGCATCTCGAAGAAGTGCCCGGTCGGGTCGCGGAAATACCCTCCGCGGCCTCCGTGGTCGGTGTTGACGGTGCCGGGTTCGGTCATCCGAGGGTCGGCCCAGTGCTCGACGCCCTGGTCGACAAGCCTGGCGTAGGCCGCGTCGAACAAATCGTCGCTGACCCGAAAGGCATAGTGCTGAAACTGAATATCGTCGAAGGGAGGCTCGGCGAATTGAACGAGCGTGCCGTCGGTGAGTTGCACGTTGACGAACGGCCCCCACGACGGTGCCTCCGGCAGAGCGAACAGCGTGCGAAAGAACGCCGCAGAGTCGGAACTGTTCTTCGCAACGATGATGGTGTGATCGAACGAAATGGACATGCGCTGCCTCCTGGGCAGTACGACGCCTCCATGTCTGACGCAGTCCGTCATCGACACGCGACGCTGCCGCCGATTCTCGCACGGACCCCGAATCCGAGTCAACCGGTGAATTCACGACCGCAGTTCGGTCATCTTCGATGACAACACTGCCGAGGAAAGGACCCCAGCATGGTCGGTCGACTTCTGTTCGTTCACGGTGCCGGCGGATTCGTCGACGACGCGGAGCTGGCACACGGGCTGGCCAGGGCTCTGCGTCTCGACGTTCGGATGCCGGAGCTGTCCGACACCGCCATGGGTTTCGAGGACTGGGCCGAACCGGTTCGGCAACACCTGGACCGGCTCGGACCGGACGATTCGGTGGTGGCGCATTCCTTCGGCGCATCGATCCTCGTCAGGGTCCTGGCAGAACATCGACGCCGATGGCCCCTGCAGGCCACTCTGCTGGCGATGCCGGACTGGACTCCGTGTGGGTGGGACGTTGCCGACTACGCGTTCACCGACCCGGAACCCGAGACCGACCTGACACTCGTCCACTGCCGGGACGACGACGTGGTTCCCATTTCTCACCTCGCGCTGAACTCGACGGCTCTCCCGTCGGCGACAGTGATCGAGTTCCCGACCGGTGGTCACCAGTTCGACGGCATGATCGACGCCGTTGCCGCCCGAATTCTCGGACCGGCCGCTCACCGATAGTCGTGGTCGATTCCCGTTGCCCATTGCGAACATTCGACGGCAATCACGTCGTCTCTTCCCCGCAGGAAGTCCCGGGCACCGGCGTCTCCCGACGCCGATGCCACGGCTGCGTCGACGTGTCGACGCGCCAGAACGACCGGATGCCCGGGACGGCCGTCGAACACGGCCCTGGCAAGACCTGTTTCCCCCGCTGCGGCGAGTACTGCCTGCACCACCTCGGGTCCCACGTCCGGCGTATCGACCACGTGCACCACCGCGTAGTCCGCGTCCGACGCCGCCGACAGCCCGGTGATGAAGGAGACGCTCATGCCCTGGTGCCAGTCGGGTGTGTGCACCGCGATCACGCCGTCGGGCACGGGCGCATCCGCCGCGCCCAGCACCACGAACACGCGATCACAGCCGCCGTCGCGCAATGCCTGCACCGCCGTCCTCAGCCACAGCCCGTCGTGGGCGAGCACTTTGGGCGATCCGTATCGCGTTCCGGCACCGGCGGCGAGTAGCACTCCGACGGCAAGGTCCGACACGGTCGCTCCTTTCACAGGTGGGTGCAGTCTTGGATGTTCGCACAACGTCCACGTCGAGTACGACCCGAAGTTTGTGCTCGCTCGACTAGCGAGGATAGGCGTGATGGCTGATTCTTAGTGCACTTCTCCTGCAGCGTCGCAGGAATCCTGCCCTGTTGCTTCCGCGAGGTGCCCACCCATGTCCGTCAAGCCCACCACACGCAAACTTGTCCATCCTGTCGACGAAGTGCTCCCCGTTCCGAAACTTGCCGCCTACGGGTTTCAACATGTCGTCGCGTTCTACGCAGGCGCGGTCTTGGTGCCGATCATCATCGGCAGCGCGATCGGACTGACCAACGAGCAGTTGATTCACCTGATCAACGCGGATCTGTTCACCTGCGGCATCGCGTCGATCATTCAATCGGTCGGATTCTGGAAGATCGGTGTCCGTCTGCCGCTCCTGCAGGGCGTGACGTTCGCCGGTGTCTCTCCGGTGATCGCGATCGCGATGGCGAACGGCGGCGGCACCGAGGGGTTGCTGTACGTCTACGGCGCTGTCATAGTCGCCGGGCTCGTCACGTTCTTCATGGCACCGTACTTCAGTAGGCTGCTGCGCTTCTTCCCACCGGTGGTGACCGGCACCGTCATCACGATCATCGGTGTGGCGTTGCTCCCGGTGGCCGTCAACGATGCGGTGACCAATCCTGCTACTCACGAACAGGATCCGACCAACGGACGGTGGATGGCGTACGCGATCGGCACGCTGCTGATCATCGTGCTGATCCAACGATTCTTCAAGGGCTTCATGGCCACCATCGCCGTGCTTCTGGGCCTGGTGATCGGCAGCGCCGTCGCATTCGCGTTGGGAGACATGAACTTCGACGGCACCTCCGACGCGTCCTGGATCGGCTTCACGCAGCCCTTCCTGTTCGGTGTGCCCAAATTCAGTGTCATCGCCATCATTTCGATGATCGTCGTCATGCTGATCATCGCCGTGGAAACCACCGGCAGTGTGTACGCGACGGGTGAGATCGTCGGCAAGCGCATCAAGAAGGACGACATCGCAGCAACCCTGCGCGCGGACGGAGTGGCCACCGTCATCGGCGGTACGTTCAACTCGTTCCCGTACACGGCCTTCTCCGAGAACGTCGGCCTGGTGCGCCTGACCGGTGTGCGCAGCCGTTGGGTGGTGGCCACGGCAGGCGGCATCATGATTCTCCTGGGCCTGCTACCCAAGACGGCAGCCGTCGTGGCATCCATTCCGCCGCCGGTGCTCGGCGGAGCCGCGCTCGCCCTGTTCGCGACCGTCGCCGTGGTCGGAATCCAGACCCTGTCGAAGGTGGACTTCACCGATCACCGCAACCTGATCATCGTCGCCACGAGCCTCGGTCTCGCGATGCTCGTGACCATTCAACCGACGGTCTCCGAGGGTGTGCCCGCCTGGCTCGAAATGTTGTTCGGCAGTGGCATCGTTCTCGGCGCGGTCTCGGCAATCGTGCTCAACGTCTTGTTCTTCCACATCGGCAATCGTGGGCAGGCCGTCGCCGGTGGTCCGGGTAAGGGCATCACCCTCGACAAGGTCAACGAGATGTCCTCCGAGGACTTCGCTGCCACGTTCGGGGGCTTGGTGCAGGGCACGCCGTGGGTGGTCGAACGCGCCTACCAGCAGCGGCCTTTCGCCGATGCGCACGGTCTGCGCGAGGCGTTCCAGGAGGCACTGTTGGCCGGCACCACCGAGGAACAGATCGAGCTGATCAACAGCTACCCCGATCTCGGTAGCGAGGACGCCACCGGCACCCTCAACGCAGCGGACCACGTCGGCCTGTCCAACCTGGAGGAGGACGAGCACGACAACATCGTCCAACTCGCCGCCGAATACCGCGAGCACTTCGGCTTCCCGCTGGTGATCTGTGCACGGGAGACGGAGCGTTACGATCGAGTCCTGGCCAACGGGTGGTCGCGCGTCGAGAACGCACCGTCGGCGGAGCGGTCGTTCGCGATGATCGAGATTGCCAAGATCGCGAACTACCGATTCGACGATCTCGTGGCCGATGCCAACCCGATCGCCGCCGCGCGGTTCGGGCGCATCAACGACTTCAGATAGCGAGCGAGATGTGCTGCACGAATGGATAGGGCTCGACGGGTTCAATCGACTCAGTGATCGGCAGGCGATGCATGCACTCTACGAGTGCTGCGCATCGTCGATCTGGGCCCGTCGAGTGGCCCAGGGTCGCCCCTTCGACAGTCGAGACCTGCTGTTGGACAGAGCAGATCGAGTGCTCGCCGAGCTACCCGAGGCGGAGATCGACCACGCGCTCGACGGCCATCCACGGATCGGAGGTAAGGCCGACAACCCGTCTTCGAAACGTGAGCAGGCTGCGGTGACGACTGCGGGTACCGAGGTACGCGAGAAGTTGGCGGCGGGAAACCGTGCGTACGAGGAGAAGTTCGGGCACGTCTACCTGGTGTGCGCCACCGGCAGATCCGCGGAGGACCTGCTCGCTATCCTCGAGGAGAGGCTCGACAACGATGCCGAAACCGAAAGACGGGTGCTCCGCGTGGAACTGGCCAAGATCAATCGAATTCGCCTCGGCCGCATGCTGGGTCCGGAGCAGTGACCGGGCTGTCGACGCACGTACTCGACGCCACCTCGGGAACACCCGCGGTGGGAATGCGGGTGCGGCTGTTCCACCCCGAGAAGGGCGAGATCTCCACCGCCACCACGGACGGGGACGGACGCATCGGGGAAGTCGTACCGGGGCCGATCGATCCGGGCATATACCGACTCTCCTTCGACACCGGCGACTATTTCGAGGCGACGAAGACACCGAGCTTCTACCCCGAGGTGTCGATCTCGTTCACCGTCACCGATCCCGATGCTCACTATCACGTCCCATTGCTGTTGTCCCCCTTCGCTTATTCGACCTATCGCGGGAGCTGACATGACCGACCTGACCGGAAAGATCGTCCTCGGATCCAATCAGTACGGCAAGGCGGAGAACCGCGTGGTGCGGATCTATCGGGACTCGCCCCGGCACGAGATCCATGACATCAACGTGTCGAGCGCTCTGCGTGGCGATTTCTCTCCCGCGCATCTGGTGGGCGATCAGTCCAATGTGCTTCCCACCGACACCCAGAAGCAGACCGCCTACGCGTACGCCAAGACCAAGGGCCTACTGCACCTGGAGAGTTACGGCCTCGATCTGGCTCGTCACTACGTCGACGACGTGGAGCCCGTCGACGGTGCCCGCATCGAACTCGAGGAATACGCCTGGGCTCGGGCGGTGATCGACGGCGTCGAGCACGATCACACGTGGACACGCAAGGGTGAGGAGATCCGTACGTCGGCGGTGACCGTCGAGGGCAAGGGCGACGCGCAGCAGACGTGGGTGATCAGCGGCTTCAAGGAGATGGTGATCCTCAAGTCCACGGGCTCGGAGTTCCACGGATTCCTCGAGGACGACCTGACGATTCTCGAGCCCACGACCGACCGGGTGATGGCGACATCGCTGACAGCGCAGTGGCGGTACACCACCACCGACGTCGAGTGGGACGCCGTCTATGCGGGCGTGAAGGCGGCCATGATCGAGCGGTTCGCCAATCTACAGTCGCTGGCCCTCCAGCAGACCCTCTACGCCATGGGCGAGGCGGTGCTGGAGAAGTATCCGTTCATCGCCGAGATCACCATGTCCGCACCGAACAAGCATCACTTCGTCTACGACCTGGGCAAGTTCGGCATCGAGAACAATCTCGAGGTGTTCAACGCGGACGATCGGCCGTACGGTCTGATTCAGGCAACCGTCGAACGCGAGGATGCCCCGGACGCTGGAAGTGCTTGGCGGACATACTCTGTCGTCGGATAGTGCGCTGAGCTCACGTGTGCAGTGTCGCAGTCCACTCCACCAACGGTGCGAGAACTCGCCAGGCATCGCGCACCTTCGTCGCGGCCTTGGGTGTCTCGAGCCACGCGGGTGAGCCGAAATGCTTGCCCGCGGTGAGTGACTTGTGGCGCAAGAGGTCGATGCGCGGGTGGTCGAGCTCGTATCCCCGCGGCTTGGTCTTGAGCTTGTCGCCGCCGATCTCGTATCCGGCCTTGGTCAACGTCGCCAAAATCCGCTCGAGTTCGGCTCCGCGGACGTCGTCGTCGACGGTGCGGCGGTAGCGGGCAACGCCGTCGGTCGAGGAGTTGTAGAAGCCGCCTGCGACGAACAATCCGGCGGGGTCGATCTGGACGTAGTAGCCCAGGCTGTCGCCGCGAGCGACGAATCCGCCCTGATGGGTCTTGTACGGGGTTTTGTCCTTCGAGAAGCGAACGTCACGGTACGGGCGGAAGACCTTGGCAGTACCGAACTCCGGTTCGAGTGTCGCGAGCAACGCGGTCATCGGTCCCTTGACCGAATTATCGTAGACATCCTTGTGCTCGCTCCACCAGAGCTTGCTGTTGTCGGCTTCGAGGTCCTCGTAGAAGTCCAGGGCCGCGAAGGGTATTCCGGTGAAGCCAGTCATCGTTCGATCCTATGCGGCCCCGGTGGCCGACGAACGCGGGATGGATTGAAGCGCGAGGTAGACATCGAGCCGGTCCGAGGTGGAACTCAGATCGCGGCCCAGCAATTCCTCGACGCGCTTGATTCGGTACCGCACGGTGTTGAGGTGGACGTGCAACGTCTCGGCTGTGCGATTCCACGATCCACCGGTGGCCAGGAACTCGCGGAGGGTGTCGGTGAGTCCGGCATCGGTGCGCCGGTCGTAGTCGAGCAACGGAGCGAGAACGTGTTCGACGAAGGACCGACGCACGTCGTCCGGCAGAGCCGAGAGCATCGACACAGCCGATGTCAGCTGGGCCCCCGCGGTGACGGTCACCGGGCTGGACCCTTGCCTGCTGACTTCGAGTGCGTGACGGGCCGATCGCAGCGCGCCGTCGATGGTGATCCCGGTCGCTTCGGAACTGACCCCCGCCAGCAGCCGGCTGTGCCCGATGCCGGAACCCAAGCGAGTCAATCGGGTTCGCAGTGTCTGTGTGAAGTTCGGATCGTCGGTGTTCACGACAGCGACGATGTCCCCGTGCGTGCTGCACCCGACACAACCCCCACCGAAGGAGGTCAGTGTGTCGCTGAGAACCGTTCGCAGCATCTCGCGCAGGTCGATCCGTCCGCTGTGGACGACCCTGACGACGACCAGCGAGCGGTCCGGGTCGACTCCTGCCTGGCGCAGCCGCGTCAGGGCTTCGGGTCTGGTGCTGTCGGCTTCGATCAACGCCACTGCCTGGTCGGCGATTTCGCGTCGGACCAGCCGTCCCTCCTCGCGTCGAGCACGATCGAGCGCGGCGATGGCGGCGAGCTGGCCGAACGCATCGGCGATGGCGGGTGGGAACGTCGCCATGTCTCCGGCGACCGCGAGAAACCATCGCGTGGTCCGCTGCACGAGCGACGGCCCGATGCCGAAGATACTGTACACGCCGCCGTCACTGAGAGTGGTTGTCGTGGGCAGTCTTTCGGAGGACAGCGCAGCGTGGGTCAGCGTGTCCACGTCGGCGTCGGAGAACGCCGAGACCTCGGCCACGAGCCGACGTCCGGTCGCCGTGAAGATCAGACACGCCATCCCGGTTTCCCTCGAGGTGTGCAGCGCCAACTCGTCGAGGGCTCTGCCGTCCGCGATCGCGGTGAGCAGCTGGCGTTGCCGGACGAGCGAGGTGTTCAGCGAGGCGATGCGATCTCCGGTGACACGGCCGACGAGAAACTCGGTCACCTCACCGAACGAGACGGTGTCGGGTACCGCGAGCAGGGGTAGTCCGTGCCGCTCGCATGCGTCGACCAGGTCCGGTGGAATGTGACCGAGCAGCCCTTCACCGGCGGCCAGTGCCGAGGCCCCTGATTCGGTGACGGCCCGGACGAACACCTCGCTGTCTGCGGCCGTCCGATGCCACACGAGGCCGGTGATCACCAGTTCGCCACCCGCGATGTAGCGCGACGGGTCCGGCAGGTCGGTCGTGTACGTCCATCGCAGCGTGCGACCCAGGGCGTCCGGATCGGAGGTGAGCAATCGAATGCCGAGCTGCGTGGCGTCGAGCAAGTCCTTGACCTGCACTGTGCTGTTCCTCCCCCGGCCCCGGCCCTCGCTGAGCGTGCTCGAAACAGCTGAGCTCGTAGGAAGAAACAGTATGTGTGGGTTGTTTCCTCCGAGTTTCGGGCGTATCGCCGGACGACCGAAGATCGGTAACAGATACTCACTACAGTTCCAGATGACACATCGGGTGGTCGATCTGCCGGCGTGGTGGATCTGCCGGCGAGAACGAGGTGAACGAAGGCCATGGATCTCGGCACTGTCGACGACATTCTGCTTCCCGGCTCCCGCGCGGACCTTCCGCCCGGACGCGCGGACACCGCGGTCCTTGCCGGCGGTACCTGGCTGTTCTCGGAGAAGCAGGACCACTTGGCCACCCTCGTCGATGTCACTGCCCTGGGCTGGGAGCCGTTGACCGTCACCGAGACCGGGCTCGAGATCGCTGCGACCTGCACCATCGAGACTTTGGCGAACTACGCCTCTCCGTGGCCGGCCACCGCATTGTTTCCCCGCTGCGCAGCAGCGTTGTTGGCCTCGTTCAAGATCTGGAAGACCGCCACCGTCGGCGGCAACATCGCGCTGGCCCTGCCTGCCGGAGCGATGATCTCGTTGACCGCCGCCCTCGACGGTGTCGGGCAGGTGTGGTCGGGTGATGGGCCCGATCACGACTACCGCATCGCGATCGCTGATCTGGTCACGGGCCCGCACGCCAACGCACTTCGATCGGGAGACGTGCTGCGCAGCATCGATATTCCACTGCACGCGCTCCGGTCCAGAACGGCGATGCGCAAGCTCGCACTGTCACCGCTCGGGCGATCGGCCGCCGTGGTGATCGGGCGAGTCGACGACGGCGGCGAATTCGTTCTGACCGTCAGCGCGTCGACCGTCCGTCCGTTCGTTCTGCGCTTCCCGAGCCTGCCGACGGCGGGCGAACTCGACGACGCGCTCGCCGCCACCATCGGTCCCCAGCACTGGTACGACGACCCCCACGGGGCTCCGGACTGGCGCCGTCACATCAGTTGCACTGCAGCGCAGCAGATTCGCGAGGAGTTGTCATGATCGTAGACATCAACGGTGTACCGACCGATGTCACTCCGCGGCCCGGTCAGTGCCTGCGCACCATGCTCCGTGAACACGACCACTTCGAGGTGAAGAAAGGATGCGACGCGGGCGACTGCGGCGCATGCTCGGTGCTCGTCGACGGCGAACCGGTGCACTCGTGCATCTTTCCCGCGTTCCGTGCCGCCAACCGGTCCGTCACCACCGTCGCGGGGCTCGGTACACCGGACGACCTCCATCCGATGCAGAGGCGATTCGTCGACGCGGCCGGTTTCCAGTGCGGGTTCTGCACTGCCGGAATGGTCGTCACCGCCTCGACGCTGACCGAGGAAGATCTGGACGAGCTTCCCGAACGGCTGAAGGGAAACCTGTGTCGCTGCACCGGGTATCGCGCCGTGTCCGACGCCGTCTGCGGGGTGGTCAACACCGAGAAGTCCGTCGACGGCCCGGCGTGTGGACGATCCCTCGCGGCACCCGCCAGCACGCGCATCGTCACCGGAACCGAGCCCTACACACTCGACCACACCCCTCCCGGGTTGCTGCACGCAAGTGTTCTCGGAAGTCCACACGCGCATGCCCGGATCGTCTCCGTCGATACCACCGCAGCGGAGCAGGTACCGGGGGTGCACCTGATCCTGACTGCGAAAGACAGCCCGTCGACCGCCTTCTCGACGGCCCGCCACGACCGCCGCGTCGACGATCCGGACGACACCCATGTTCTCGACACCGTCGTGCGCTTCATCGGCCAGCGAGTGGCGATCGTGGTCGCAGAATCGGTTGCAGCGGCCGAGGAGGGGTGTCGCGCTCTTGTCGTCGAGTACGACGTGCTGCCCGCAGTGTTCGATCCGGAATCCTCGCTCGCACCGGATGCGCCGAAGATCCACGGCGACAAGGACGCCACGGCTCGGATCGCGGATCCGTCTCGCAATCTGGTGGCCGAGCTGCACGGCAGTACCGGGGACGTCGACGCTGCCGTTCGCAGCGCAGCGGCGGTGGTCACCGGCCGCTGGACCACTCAACGGATTCAGCACGTACACCTGGAAACCCACGGCACCATCGGCTGGTTGGACGAGACCGGAAAACTGAATCTACGCACCAGCACTCAGGTTCCGTTTCTGGTCCGCGACGAGATCTGCGAGATCTTCGGTTTGGCACGCGACCGCGTCCGCGTGTTCACTGCGCGCGTCGGCGGCGGCTTCGGCGGCAAGCAGGAGTTGCTCACCGAAGACGTGGTGGCGCTGGCGGTACTGCGTACCGGTCGACCGGTGCAGTTCGAGTTCACGCGCACGGACGAGTTCACCGTGTCGCCGTGCCGCCATCCGTTCCGCGTCGACGTCACGGCCGCCGCGAGCGCCGACGGTACGCTGACCGCCCTGTCGATCGACGTTCTCACCGACGCCGGTGCCTACGGGAACCACAGTGCCGGCGTGATGTTCCACGGTTGCGGCGAATCGGTGGCGATCTACCGGTGCGCCAACAAACGAGTCGACGCAAAAACCGTGTACACCAACAACATTCCGTCCGGAGCGTTCCGGGGCTACGGATTGGGACAGGTGATGTTCGCGATCGAATCGGCGATGGACGATCTGGCGCGAAAGATCGACGTCGATCCGTTCGAGTTCCGCAGACGCAACGTGATCGTCCCCGGCGACGACATCGTGGCCGCCCATCACGAAGGAGACGACCTGCAGTTCGGCAGCTACGGCCTCGATCAGTGCATCGACCTGGCCGAAGCCGCTCTGCGGCGGGGCAACGGCGAGCACGCCCCGGCGGGCTGGAAGGTCGGCGAAGGAATGGCGGTGGCCATGATCGCGACCATTCCGCCGCGTGGTCACCGAGCCGAGACCTCGGTCGCACTGTTGCCCGAGGGTCGGTACGAGATACGAGTCGGGACTGCGGAATTCGGCAACGGAACCACCACTGTCCACACTCAGATCGCGGCGAGTGAACTCGGCACGTCCGTCGACCGCATCGAAGTCGATCAATCCGATACCGACTCGGTCACGTACGACACGGGTGCCTTCGGATCGGCGGGCACCGTGGTGGCAGGCAAGGCCCTGTATGCGGCGGTTCGCGCGATGTCGGCTCGCATCTTGGATCTGGCCGCCACCGCGACCGGACACCGAAATTCGGACTGCACACTCGGACCGGAGGGCGTGCGCTGCGGAGATCGCTTCGTCACCCTCGACGACATTCTGGCGATGGCGGGAGGCTCCCTCGTCACCGAGGGCAACAGTGGCGGGCTGCCGCGTTCGCTGGCGTTCAACGTGCACGCGTTCCGGGTGGCGGTCCAGGAGGACACCGGGACCGTGAAAATACTGCAGTCGGTACAGAGCGCCGACGCCGGAACCGTGATGAACCCGCAGCAGTGCCGTGGGCAGGTCGAGGGCGGCGTCGCCCAGGCGATCGGAAGCGCGCTGTACGAGCAGATCCGCACCGACGGTGCCGGTCTCGTCACCACCGATTCGATTCGTAGCTACCACGTTCCGCAGCTCGCGGACATACCTCGCACCGAAGTTCTGTTCGCCGACACCTATGACCGTCTGGGCCCGTTCGGTGCGAAGTCGATGAGCGAGTCTCCGTACAATCCCGTGGCACCGGCCCTGGCCAACGCGATTCGTGACGCCGTCGGCGCTCGACTGTACGACCTACCCATGTCGTCGGACCGGGTGTGGCGGGCGGTCAGCGGTCGTAGAACGTCTGCAGAATGATCGTGCTGCGCGTCTGCACGTTGGCGGTGGCGCGGATCTCCTGCAGCAAGCGCTCGAGCGCCCTCGGCGACTCGACCCGCACGAGTAGAACGTAGCTCTCCTCACCGGCAACCGAGTGGCACGACTCGATGGCCGACAGATGCTTCAACCTGGCGGGGGCATCGTCCGGTTGCGCCGGATCGATCGGAGTGATGGCCACGAACGCCGACAGCGGCCTGCCGAGGGCCTCCGGGTCGACCTGCGCCGTGTACCCACGGATGACACGTCGGGACTCCAGCCGCCGAACTCTGGATTGAACGGCCGAGACGGACAGGGAAGCTTTCTCCGCCAACGTCGCCAAAGTGGCGCGGCCATCGGAGACAAGCTCGTCGATGATCAAGCGATCGACGCGATCGAGATTTTCACTCACCTGCGCAATGTAGCCCAGATCCGAGACGAATCAGCGCCCACATCAGTTTCTGCTGGTCGAATCGGTGCTTGTGCCTCTTTCTGCTCGACCGGCAGAGATCACACGAAGAGCGGCGGTAGGGCGAGAACCATGACCGCCGACCAACTGACGTGCGTGAGGATCGGTGCCAGTATTCCGCCGGACGCGCGCCGCTGCAGGCCCATCACGTATCCCAGAAGCACTGCGGCGAAGCCGAGCATCGGGTTGCCCGACGCGAGGGTGGCTATCGCGTAGACGACCGTCGAGATGATCACCGGATGCTTGACGCCGATGGCCGAGTACAGCGCTCCTCGGAAGAAGATCTCCTCCGCCACGCCGTTGAGCAGCGCGATGAACACGATGAGCACCAGCGAACCCACCCGGGCGTGAGCCAATACGTTCTCGGTGAAATCGGCGAGCGGCGGAATCTGCCGCACCACGAGACCGCCGAGCATGAACACCCCGCCGACGGCGAGACCGATCAGGATGGGCGTGACGATCGGTCGCCTGATCGATCCCCCGACCTGAATGCGTCCGAGATGCAGTGGGCCCGACAGGAATCCACCGACCGTCCACACTGCCGCCAATACCAGGGTCAGTGCGTAGAACGCCGGATCACCCGGCTCGACCTTGAGCGAGAAGTAGAGCACGGTGGCACCGATCACCAGTGTGATCAGCACGATGATCCGCCGCTTGCGGAACGCCGCGTCGGACTCCTTGTGATCGCGCTCGACCGGGTCGACCAGAGCGGACTTCATCACGTTGAGCGCGGTCGTGGACCACGTTCCCATCACGCCTCCTCGGTATCGGTCAGTCGGCGTACGGCC
Source organism: Rhodococcus sp. 14-2483-1-2 (assembly GCF_002259405.1). Taxonomy (GTDB): domain Bacteria; phylum Actinomycetota; class Actinomycetes; order Mycobacteriales; family Mycobacteriaceae; genus Rhodococcoides. The sequence goes on from NZ_NPFW01000002.1 coordinate 15,414, forward strand.
GACCTCGCGCGTCGATTCACGTCGGCCATCACGTCGAGATTGGTACGCACCGCTGCCGCAACGGGCTTCGAGTACAGCAACCGTCGCCCACCGAGAGCTTCGATCAACCCCCAGGTGCGGTCCGAGGACGCCGCGACACCCCGACGCCTGATCCCCAGAGCGTCACCGCCGCTCCACGCCGCATCGGTGCTCGCGAGCCGAAGCGGATCCTTCAGCGCACACACACCGGGAGGGTCACCGACCATTCCCCGCACACTACGGGCCATGGCGTCGGCAATCGTGGTCAGACCTCGGGGAGGGTCGGGAACGAGCTCACGAATCCGGCTCTCCGACGTCGTCATCGTGTTGTGCAGCGACCCGACGAGATCCTCGGCGAGTCCGGCGGGAACCGGAATGATCTTTCCGATGACCTTGCCTGCGAGCGAGGTCGGCACCAGCGGCACCGGAACGCCGATGCGCTGGAGACCTGCAGCTTCGACGTACGCGAACACCAGATCTCGATACGGCACCACATCCGGCCCACCGATGTCGTAGGAACCCGCGGGAACTGCCTCGGCGTCGGCGGATGCCACCAGGTAGTGCAGCACGTCGTCGACGGCGATGGGCTGCACGGGCTCGGCGAGCCAACTGGGCAGCGGAAGCACCGGCAAGCGGTCGGCGAGGTAGCGCAACATCTCGTACGACGTCGAACCTGCACCCAGAACGATGGCCGCTCTGAGCCAGACCAGCTCGACACCGTCCACCGTCAGAGCCTCGCCGACGTCCGCCCGGCTGGCGAGGTGCTCCGACAGCTGGTCGTCGTCGGGTACGAAACCGCCGAGGTAGACGATTCGGCGTACTCCCGCCCGCGCGGCCGCTGCGGCGAACTGCTCGGCGGAACGTCGGTCCTGCGCGCGGTAATCGGACTCGCCGATCGCGTGCACGAGGTAATAGGCCACATCGATGTCGCCGGATTCCGCGAACGCGGCAGCGCAGGACCGGTCGTCGGTCACATCGAGCGATACTGCGGTGACGGAGTCGAAGAAGTCGAAGGTCCGCAGGTTGTCCGGCGTTCGGGAGCCGACCACGACCTCGGCCTCGTCGGCCAACAGAGCTGCCACCAACCGCGACCCGATGTACCCGCTGGCACCGGTGACGAGAGCTCTCATGCTTCGAGGCTAACGGCACTCGAGGCGTTGTGTCGGTGTGGCATTGTCGCTCCTATGGCTCTGGTCTTGGCAGGTGTGGTTCTCCCCGATCCCCTCGGTACCGAAACGGTGCTCCGACGAGGAGTCGCGGTCGCTCGGGCCGGTGCGGGCTGGATGCTCACCACGACCGCTTTCGCGCTTACCCTGCCCGGCCGAATCGAAGCACTGTTGACGCGTATTGAGATGTTGATGACACGCATCGATCACGTGATCGACTCCGCCGACGCCGTGGTCGCCAGCGTGCAGCGGACAACCGGTGCCGCGGACGAGGTGGTCGCGTCGGCGTCGGTCGCCTCGCACACCGCGCTGGAGCTGATCGAGTTGTTCGATCCCATCGCCAAGAAATCCGAACCCATGGCGCGAAAGTTCGTCGACAACCTCTCCGAGGAGGAAGTCGACGCCGCGATCGCCATGGTCGATCAACTGCCCGGGCTCCTCGATCACATGGAAGCGTTGCTTCCCATTCTCGCCACGCTCGACACGGTGTCCCCCGAGATTCACGAGCTCCTCGGAGTCACCAAGGACGTTCGACGCGCGGTCATCGGCATTCCAGGGTTCAAGTTCTTCCGCAATCGCGGCGAGGACAAGCTCAACGACGAGTTGCGAGACGAAGAGCGGTAGTCCCTACTTCACGAATGCGAACTCGTCTCCGGCGTGGAAGCGGGCCAGGGTCTCCGAGATGGACCGCCGTGACGGCGGATGAAATGCGAAGGCGTGCAATGCCGCTGCGACGTACGCGATTTCGGGAGACTTGATGAAGCCGATTCCGCCGAGCGATTCGATCGCAGCCGAACTGCTCCGCACCAGAGCGTCGCGAATTGCGATGCGGTTGAACAACAACCTCACCGAGATGTCCTGTCCGCGTTCGCCTTCGTCGAAGGCGCGAGCCACGTTCTCGATGGCCGCCATCGATGTCTCGAGTTCGGCCGCTGCGCGAACGTAGCCCTCGTGGTCGCCCTTGTCCTGCTCGATCATGCGTTCCAGCAGTGATGTCGCTGCACCGATGTAGTTCGCCGAGATCAACATGCCGAACCAGAGGTAACCGGTCATCTCGTGCACGCCATCGGGATCGTCGTCCTTGTTGGGTAGGACCAGGCTCGCGGGCACTTCGACGTCGTCGAGCACGACTTCCTCGCTCTGCGCGCCGGCCAGGATGTCGGTGGTCCAGAACGGCTTCACGCTGATACCGGGAAGGCTTGCCGGAATCAGAGCGACGGCGCGATCGCCGGAGTCGATCTCGACACTGCAGGTCAGCAGATCCATCGAACGAGCCAGGCTGCAGGGCTTCTTGCTTCCGTTGACTATGTAGTTGTCACCCTTCTTCACGGCTGTCATCGTCGGAATGAACACACTGCCACCGGTGACGCCCTCGGAGAATCCGGACGCGACGATCGCCTTCTGCTCGACCAATCCCTTGATCAACGCGCGGTCGTCCTCGGTGGCACCGCGAGCGAACTCCGTCAGTGAGGCCAGCGAGAGATGGTGCATCGTGGTTCCCGCGCCCAGCGAGGGCGAGCGAGACCCGATGGCCCTCTGTGCCCGGACCGCGTCGATGGCCGGAGCGCCGAGACCGCCCAGTTCGGCCGGGACCACCAAACCGGTGCCGCCGAATTCGCGAAATTTGTCGACAGCGTTGGAATCGCGCGCTTCCAATTGTGCAAGCGGTGCCTCGTCCAGATATGCCAACAAACCCGGAATGTACTTTTCGAGAGTTTCTCTTTCGCGCACCATCAGGCCGGTCATAGCTAATCTCCTGTGTCATCGATTGTTACGGTTGTGCCATAGTTTGATCGCGACATAACGGTCACGGATACAAATTGGCGGATGAAGAAATGCAGAAGTCGAATTCGCGCTGATCGTCGACGATACCCCTCGACCTGCGGATACAAACACCCTTTTTCTGAGAATCGCCTGAGCCGAAAAGATACTTCGATCACTTTTCGAGGAATTTTCCTGACAGCGCTTCCTGATTTGTTCGACCGAAACATTCGATGATTATTCTTCGCCCGTAAACCCATCGCGTTTGTCGACCGCGCCGAATGACTGATGAATTCGCGACAGATTGAAGACAAAACCAAATCCGACTCTGTGAGGAGTTCTGGTCGATAATGGCTGTCAACAGATTGATGAAAAGACTCGGCGGTGACGAGCGTGTGGACTTGCTGCGCGCCGTTCGGGAAGCAGACGTGGCTCCGTACTTTCGCAGGATGGAGTCCGCCGTGGCGCCGGTCGTCCGAGTCGAGGGCAAAGACAAGCTCATGCTCGGCTCGAACAATTACCTCGGGATCGCAGACCACCCCAAGGTCGTCGAGGGAGCTCAGCATGCGTTGGACACCTTCGGAAGCGCGGTGACCGGTAGCCGGCTGCTCAACGGAACGATGGATCTGCATCTCGAGCTGGAGAACGAAATTGCCCAGTGGCACGGAACCGACGACGCGCTGGTCTTCACCACCGGATATCAGACCAACCTCGGAACCATCAGTGCGATCGTCGGACCCGGCGACACCATCATCGTCGACTCGGCGGCACATGCATCCATTCGCGACGGCAGCACTCTCTCCGGCGCTTCGGTGGTCAAGTTCAAGCACAACGACATGGTCGATCTCGAAGCCAAACTTCAACAGCCCGTCGTCGACGACGGAGCCGTGCTGGTCATCGTCGACGGCCTCTATTCCATGGAGGGCGACCTTGCACCGCTCGATGTGGTGTCCGAGCTGTGTATCCGCTATCACTCGGCACTGATGGTCGACGAAGCACACAGCCTCGGCATCTACGGGCCGGAACTCACCGGAGCCGCCGAACTCTTCGGCATCACCAAGGACGTCGACGTCACGATGGCATCGCTGTCGAAGAGCCCCAGCTCCACCGGCGGGTTCGTCACTGGTTCGAGCGATTTGATCGACACCCTCCGAGTCAAGGCCCGCGCCTTCCTGTTCACGACCTCCGGCGTGCCTGCTGCAGTGGGTGCCGCGTTGGCATCCGTCCGTCTGATCCGAAGCGACGAGGGTAAGGATCGAGCTCGGCGCGTACTCGACAATGCCGAGATCCTTCGCGGCGGATTGCAATCGGCTGGGCTCGACGTGGCAGGCCGCTCCGCCACCCCGCACGGAGATACCGCCTCCCCCATCGTCTCTCTCCACGTCGGCGACGATCTCGTAGCCATGAATCTGTGGAAGAACCTGTACGACCGTGGCATCTTCACCAGCGCCGCACTGCATCCCGCCGTGCCGAAGTCCGGTGCGATTCTTCGCCTGTGCGCGATGGCCACCCACACCGAACAGCAGCTGGCGACCGCCACGGAGCAGATCATCGAGGCCGTGGCAGGGCTGCCCGAATGAGTGAGCACACTCGTGGCCTGCGCATTGCGGTCACCGGGGCAACGAGCGATTTCGCGGCCGCGATACTGCCGCGGTTGTTCGATGATCCCGAGGTGGATTCGGTAGTCGGTATCTCTCGTCGCCCAGCTCGACTCGAACACCCCAAGTTCGCCTCGCTCCGGTCCGATATCAGGTCACCGGACCTCGAGGACATCTTCACCGGTTGCGACGTCGTCATGCATCTCGCGTTCGTGGTCGAGGAGCTCAAAGACAAGGCCGAGACTCACGACATCAACCTCCGCGGCTCACGCAACGTCATCGATTCGGCATATCGAGCGGGCGTGGCGCGAGTGGTGATCGCGTCGAGCATCAACGCATACGGTGCCGACATCGCTCCCGAGCCGCTCACCGAGAACAGTTATCCCGCAGGCGATCCCAACCGCTACTACTTCTACGACAAGGCCGAGGTGGAGCACTACGCGGAGTGGTGGCTCCGTAGGCACCCCGGCGAGATGACCATCTCCATGTTGCGGTGCACGTACATCATCGGACCCGACTTCGCCAACGACGGAATCGACCAGTTCACCGGGCCGATCGGTGCATTCCCGGAGGCGGATCGGGCGTCGTACCAATTCCTGTACCAGGACGACATGGCCGACGCCTTCCACCGCGCGGTCAAGACCGACCTGATCGGCCCGTACAACCTGGGTCCGGTGGACTGGGTCGGTGTTCGCGAACTCGCTGCGATGCAGGGCCAGTTGATGTTCGACGTACCGCAGAAGGCCGCAACCCGCGTCGCGAACGTCGCGTTCAGACTCGGCTTGACACCCTTCTCCGGGCAGTGGGTCACACCAGGGGAACCCATCGTCGATTCCTCTGCTCTCGGCCGAGCCACCGGCTGGGCACCGACGCTCACGGCACACGAGAGCGCGGCGGTGATGATTCTGCTGCAAGGCAAGTCGCTCGTGCGACGCGGCGACGCCCTGGCTCGCGGCATCGCCTGCGAGGCGGCGCTGCGCCCGGCATCGGAGGCCGTTGCGCTGAGCCGCGAGGATGTCGCAGCACTGCGGGTCGAACATCGGCAGCTCGACACCGGCCACGGAAGCGTGCACGTGGAGATCCATCGAGCATCCGTCGGATCCGGACAGTCGGTGGTACTCGTCGCCGACGCCGGTAGGCATGCGCGCTATCTCACGTCGTTGGCCTCGGACATCGCCGCCGGGGGCGCACACACTGTGGTGCTCGATCTACCCGGGCACGGCTTGAGCACCGGTCCGCGCGGGCGATCGTCGGCAGCGCAGACCACCGAGGCCGTGGATGCAGCACTACGATTCGCTCGAATCGAACTCGATACCGCGCCGATCGCTGTACGTAGCGGAACCCGTCATGCGGCGGACACTCTGGTCGGCGGCATTCTCAGGCGGGCCACCGGCTGGAAGACGATGGAAGAACCGACCCGGCCCGACGCGCTGCTGCCGTCGAAGATCCGGGTCGACGGAACAGCCGGCATTCGGTTCGTGTCGACGGCCGCCGATGCGTTGGCCCAGTGCACAGCGACGACGGGGCTCAGCGTCGCCGGGTGAATGTCCGACGGACGCGCGTCCACCACGACGCTCCCGCTGTATCGAGTCCTGCAGTCGGGGGTTCGGCCGACTGGGAGCGATGCTCGCGCTCGAGTCGGTCCACCTCGGCTCGGTTGGTTCGCCAGCTCTCCATCCAGGTCTCGACGTCGACCGGTGCCAGCGGCACGACCGGAGGCGTCGGGAACCGGATCCAGTCGACGATGCGAGCGTTCAACTCGTCCAACACGTCTCGCGCCGAATCCTCACGCCGAATGCCGATCAGTGTCGACGGCAACCGCTCGATCTCCTTGCGCAACTGCAATGCGGTGGGCAGCAACGCATCGGCGGGCAGGTTCTCCCGTTTCAGGTAGCCGCGCACCCACCACAGCTCGTCGCCGGGATCGCCGACCGGAATCGGCTTACCGGTGCCCTCGAGCCCCTCGAACGCACCGTTGTCCTGCGCCTCACGAATCTGCTTGTCCACCCAGGACTCGAACGTGACTCCTGGTTTCTTGCGTTCGGTCACCCCGTCGACTGTAGATCCGGAGCCGGGCTCCGCGCCACGTCTTCCGCACCGGAGCGTTCACCATCGGACGCCGAGCGCGGGATTCTGCCGGTTCTGCTCGATCGTGAACGGTCGGGTGCGGCCGGCGAACACGACGAAGCCCCGACCCGATAGCGGGCCGGGGCTGGTGTCACACAGCGGTGCTGGTCAGCCGTACTCGGCGACCAGGCGATCGAATTCTTCGCGGTCGATGACCTGGGGCTCGTTGATGGCCAGAGCCTGCGCGTACTTGCTCGCCAGGTGATAGTCGCGACCGAGTGGTCCGTGCTCGGCATCGTCCTCGTCCGATTGGATGCTCGCACCCGGCGGCACCTCGTTCTGCAGGCCGTTGGTCTTGCTGCCGAGCAGAGCGTCGAGTTTCGCGGAAATCTTCTGCATGGTCTCTAGGTCGTCGGTCATGGAAGCGGTGTACCCGAAACGCTCGAATCGACACCGCCGCGCGATCGGGGAACTGCGTGAGGATTATCTGTCGGCGCCCGGGGGCATGATGATGGGATGGCCAGGCACAGTACGGGCACCGAGACAGCGAGCGAGCTGTCGGTGATGGAGAAGTTGTCGCGGCCGACCCGTGAATGGTTCACCGGCGCTTTTCCTGCTCCCACGTCCGCACAGTTGGGCGCATGGTCGTCGATCTCGAGTGGTTCGCACACCCTGGTGGTTGCTCCGACGGGCTCGGGCAAGACGCTCTCGGCCTTTCTCTGGGCCTTGGACGAGCTGGCGCAACTGGGTGCGGACAGCACCCGCAAGACCAAGGTCCTCTACATCTCGCCGCTCAAGGCCCTCGCCGTCGACGTCGAGCGCAACCTGCGCGCACCGCTGGTCGGCATCACCCAGACCGCCAAGCGACTCGGCCTGAACCCGCCGGAGATCTCGGTCGGCGTGCGATCCGGCGACACCAGCGCCGCCGACCGCAGGAACATGATCAAGACGCCGCCGGACATTCTGATCACCACCCCGGAATCGCTGTTCCTTATGCTCACCTCCGCCGCGCGAGACATCCTCGCCGAGGTCGACACCGTGATCGTCGACGAGGTGCACGCCGTCGCAGGCACCAAACGTGGCGCGCACCTCGCGGTGTCTCTCGAACGACTCGACGCGATGCTGGACAAGCCCGCGCAACGCATCGGCCTGTCCGCGACGGTGCGACCCCACGAAGAAGTGGGCCGGTTCCTCGCCGGTGCCGCTCCCATCGAGATCGTCGCTCCACCCGCCCCGAAGACCTTCGACCTGACGGTTCAGGTGCCCGTGGAGGACATGACCGAACTGGGCGTCACCGACCCGAATGCGGACACCTCCGCCGCTCCCCCGGCTCAGGGATCGATCTGGCCGCACGTCGAGGAGAAGATGGTCGATCTCATCCTCGAGCACAAATCGTGCATCGTCTTCGCCAACTCGCGACGGCTCGCGGAACGACTCACCGCGCGGCTCAACGAGGTGTATGCCGAACGGATCGGCGACGGCGTGGAGACACAGCACAAACCGCCCTCGCAGGTCGGCACCCCCAACGACGTGAATCACGGTGCCGATCCGTTGTTGGCCCGAGCCCACCACGGCAGTGTCAGCAAGGATCAGCGCGCGCTGATCGAAGACGATCTCAAGACCGGCAGGCTGCGCTGCGTCGTCGCCACCAGCAGCCTCGAACTCGGAATCGACATGGGCGCAGTCGATCTGGTGGTCCAGGTCGAAGCGCCGCCCTCGGTGGCGAGCGGGTTGCAACGCGTCGGACGCGCGGGTCACCAGGTCGGCGAGATCTCCAAGGGTGTGCTGTTCCCCAAGCACCGCACCGACCTGATCCACTGCGCCGTCACCGTCGAACGCATGACGTCGGGCAAGATCGAGGCGTTGTTCGTTCCCGCCAACCCACTCGACGTGCTGGCACAGCAGACCGTGGCGGCCTGCGCTCTCGAACCGATCGACGCCGAGGACTGGTTCGATTCGGTCCGTCGCACAGGCAGTTTCGCCACCCTGCCCAGATCTGCCTACGAGTCGACTCTCGACCTGCTCTCTGGCCGCTACCCCTCGGACGAGTTCGCCGAACTACGGCCACGGCTCGTGTGGGACCGCGACGCCAACACTCTCACCGGCCGCCCCGGGTCGCAGCGACTGGCAGTCACCTCCGGTGGCACCATCCCGGACCGCGGCCTGTTCACCGTGTACATGGTGGGCGAAAAGCAGTCCAGGGTAGGCGAACTCGACGAGGAGATGGTCTACGAATCGCGAGTCGGTGACGTGTTCGCCCTCGGTGCCACCAGCTGGCGCATCGAGGAGATCACCCACGATCGGGTGCTCGTCAGCCCGGCGTACGGCCAACCCGGTCGACTCCCCTTCTGGCACGGCGACGGCCTGGGTCGGCCCGCCGAGCTGGGCCAGGCCCTGGGCGAGTTCCTGCGTAGCACCACCGATCGCAGCCACTTGGCCGAGCGACTGAGCTCCGACGGTCTCGACGCCAACGCGGTCAACAACCTCATTGCGTTGCTCGACGAGCAACTCGAGGCCACCGGCCAACTCCCCACCGACAAGACGATGATCGTCGAGCGGTTCCGCGACGAACTGGGCGACTGGCGGCTGGTCCTGCATTCCACCTACGGTCAGCAGGTGCACGCGCCGTGGGCGCTCGCAGTCGGCGCGAGGCTGATCGAGCGATACGGCATCGACGCCGCCCCCACGGCATCCGACGACGGCATCATCGTCCGGCTTCCCGACACCGACGACCAGCCACCGGGCGCAGAACTGTTCGTGTTCGAGCGCGACGAGATCGCCGACATCGTCACCGAGCAGGTCGGCGGATCGGCTCTGTTCGCATCGAGATTCCGCGAATGTGCCGCTCGCGCACTGCTTCTCCCCCGCCGAAATCCGGGCAAGCGTGCGCCGCTGTGGCAGCAGCGCCAGCGTTCGGCTCAGCTGCTCGACGTCGCACGCAAGTACCCGACGTTCCCGATCCTGCTCGAGACCGTTCGCGAGTGCCTCCAGGACGTCTACGACCTACCCGCCCTCGAGGACATCCTGGCCAGAATCGGCCGACGCCAGATCAGAATCGTCGACGTCGAGACGCCGTCACCGTCCCCGTTCGCCAATTCGCTGCTGTTCAACTACGTCGGCGCATTCATGTACGAGGGCGACAGCCCGTTGGCCGAACGCCGAGCCGCCGCACTGTCACTCGACTCGGCGCTCCTCGCCGAACTGCTCGGACGCGTCGAACTGCGAGAGCTACTCGACGACAGCGTCATCACCACCACCGAACTCGAACTGCAGCGCCTCCCCGAGGACCGCCACGCCAAGGACATCGAAGGCGTCGCGGACCTGCTGCGGCTGCTCGGTCCGCTGACCGTCGAGGAAGTCGGTCTTCGAACCGACGGCGACGAGTACCCGCAGTGGCTCGCCGAGCTCGCCGATGCCAAGCGGGCGATGGAGGTCTCGTTCGCCGGCAAGAACTGGTGGACGGCGATCGAGGACGCCGCTCGGCTGCGCGACGCATTGGGCGTCCCTCTTCCCATCGGAACTCCGGCTGCCTTCATCGAACCCGTCGACGACCCGCTGGTCGACCTGATCAGCAGGTACGCCCGGACCCACGGACCGTTCACCCTCGACGACGCGGCAGCGCGCTTCGGGGTCGGTACCGCCGTGGTACGCGACGTTCTGCGCAGACTCGCCGTCGACAAGCGCGTCGTCGAGGGCGAATTTCGCCCCGGTGCCACAGGCAGCGAATGGTGCGAGGCCGAGGTCCTCCGGCGTTTGCGGCGGCGGTCGCTCGCTGCGGCCCGGCAGGAAGTCGAACCCGTCTCCACCGCCACCCTCGGCCGCTTCCTGCCGGCGTGGCAGCACGTGGACAGCCGACGCCTGAGCGGAATCGACGGCGTCGCGACCGTCATCGAACAGCTTGCAGGCGTTCCTGTTCCGGCCTCGGCCTGGGAATCTCTCGTGCTCTCGTCGCGGGTGACGGATTACAGCCCGGCGATGCTCGACGAGCTCACCTCCACCGGCGAGGTGTTGTGGGCGGGGCACGGCGCGATCTCGTCGAAGGACGGCTGGGTGAGCCTGCACATGGCCGATACCGCTCCGCTGACCCTCGTGGCTGCGGCCGAATCCGACCTGTCGGAGTTGCAGATTCGCATTCAGGACGCTGTCGCGGGCGGCGGCGCGTACTTCTTCCGCCAACTCTCCGACACCGTCGGCAGTACCGACGACACCGCACTGCAGGCTGCTCTGTGGGAGCTGGTGTGGGCGGGCCGTCTGAGCAACGACACGTTCGCCCCGCTGCGCGCCCTGTTGAACTCCACGACCACCCGCTCGGCCCCGAGTCACCGAGCACCACGTCGCACACCGCGGTTGCGCTCGTACCGGCAGTTCGAACGCCCCGCTCTTCCGACTCGCACCGGTCCACCGACAGCGGGTGGACGGTGGTCGAGGTTGCCCGAGCTCGAGCCCGATCTGACCGTCCGCGCCCATGCGACCGCCGACGTGCTGCTCGAGCGCTACGGGGTGGTCACCCGCGGTTCGGTGATGAACGAGGGCGTGCCCGGCGGATTCGCCACGATGTACAAGGTGCTCACCGGATTCGAGGATTCCGGTCGCTGCCGTCGCGGCTACTTCGTCGACTCACTCGGCGGAGCGCAGTTCTCCACCTCCGACGTGGTGGACCGGTTGCGCAGCTACGACGAACCGAAGAAGAACGCCACCGCCGTCGTGCTCGCGTCCTGCGATCCGGCCAACCCCTACGGCGGAGCACTGCCCTGGCCGAAAGCCGGCAGCGGCGAGGCCGGTGTCGGGGAGAAGCCGGACGAGACGACGAAGCATCGGCCGGGTCGCAAGGCCGGTGCACTGGTCGTCCTCGTCCGGGGCGAATTGACGATGTTCGTCGAACGTGGCGGGAAGTCGGTGCTGACGTTCGGTGAGAACACCGAGGACATCGGCGCTGCAGCAACCGCATTGGCGGCCACCGTTCGACGCGGCGGTGTCGACAAGCTACTCGTCGAGCGGATCAACGGTCACGACATTCATGGCACCGACTTCGCCAAGACCTTGACCGAAGCAGGTTTCTCGGCCACCCCACGCGGCCTTCGCCTGCGTCGCTGAATTACCCACGACCTGCGAGACCACCAGAGAGGACACCGACATCGATGCCCGAGGGCGATACCGTCTGGCGCGCCGCCAACACCCTGCGCGCAGCACTCGAGGGCAGGCAGCTCACCACCTGCGACATTCGCGTACCCCGTTACGCCACAGTCGACTTCACCGGAGAGACCGTCGATTCCGTCGCCTCACGCGGTAAGCATCTGCTGATTCGAGTCGGCGGCCACGTCATTCATTCGCATCTGAAGATGGAGGGCACCTGGCACGTCTATGCACCCGGTGCGAGGTGGCGTCGCCCGGCCTTCCAGGCGCGGATCATCTTGAACACCGCGAACGCGCAGGCGATCGGTTTCGAGCTCGGAGTCCTCGACATCGTCGAGGACGAGGACGAGGTCGTCGGCTATCTCGGACCGGATCTGCTGGGTCCCGACTGGGACCCGAAAGCCGCCCTGACCAATCTGGAGTCGGATCCGGCTCGTCCCGTCGGACTCGCTCTACTCGATCAGCGCAACATCGCCGGGCTCGGCAACGTCTATCGAAACGAGATCTGCTTTCTCCGTGGCATCGACCCGCGCACGCCGGTCGCCGAAGCCGGTGACCTGAAGAAGACGATCGACCTGTCCTATCGATTGATCATGGCCAACAAGGATCGCAACCAACGCGTCACTACCGGGGATCGGCGCCCGGGCCGACACTTCTGGGTGTACGGGCGCGAGAACAAGCCGTGCCGACGGTGCGGAACAACCATCGAATTCGGGCTCATCGGTGACAACCCACTCGAGGAACGGCAGATCTACCACTGCCCGCACTGTCAGAACTGAGATCTGGCGAGATCGTCCGGTCCATGGTGTCCTTTTCGACGAACCCTGTTCGTCCTTCGTGTGTAGGTCGACGAACGGCGCCGACCACGACGATTCGAAGGAGCCTTCATGACCACGTACGCAGCCATCGTCTACACCCACGACGCCGACTGGACCTCGCCCGAAGTTGCGGACGAGATGGCCGAATACGGTGCATTCAGTGCCGCGGCAGGATCCGCGATCACCGGCGGAGCGGTCCTCCACCCCACCTCGACCGCCACCACGGTGCGCGTGTCGGGAGGGAAGGGAGGTGACGTCCTGACAACGGACGGTCCCTTCGCCGAGGCCACAGAGGTGCTTGCGGGGTTCTTCCTCCTCGAGGCGCAGGACCTCGACGCCGCGATCGCACTGGCCGCACAGATCCCAGCGGCGTGGAACGGAGCAATCGAAGTCCGGCCGGTCATTCCGATGACTCGATGAATACGCCGGCCGAGCACCTGTCGGCCGTGGTCCGTGACGAGGGTCGCCGGGTCCTGGCGACCCTCGTTCGCACTACCGGCAGTTTTGCCGTCGCCGAGGACGCAGTCTCCGAGGCTGTGGTGACCGCACTTGCTCACTGGCCCAGATCGGGTGTGCCCGACAATCCGCGTGCCTGGCTCACGACCGTGGCTCGCAACAAGGCGCTCGACATCATCAGACGAGAGGCCGGGCGCTCCGCGAAGGAACGAGAGGCGGCCGATCTCGCCCTGCTGAATCGGAATTGGACCGAGGGTGATGAGTCCGCGATCGCCGACGATCTGTTGCGGTTGGTCTTCACCTGCTGCCACCCGGCGCTCTCCGTCGAGGCGCAGGTGGCGCTGAGTCTGCGCACCCTCTGCGGGCTGGCCATTGCCGATGTTGCTCATCTGATGCTCGTGCCGGAGGCAACCATGGCCAAACGGCTCACACGCGCGAAGAAGAAGATCGCCGCAGCCAACATTGCGTACCGAGTACCGGAGTCGGCGGAGCTACCGCAACGACTCGACGCGGTGGCCACCACGGTGTATCTGATGTTCACCGCCGGCCATCACGGCGGCGACACGCTGGTGCGTCCTCGACTGTGTGACGAGGCAATTCGGTTGGCCCGCTTGCTGATCGACCTCATGCCGGACGAGCCGTCACTTCAGGGGCTACTGGCCCTCATGCTGTTCACCGACTCGCGCCGGGCGACCAGGACCGACCAATCGGGCGGCCTGGTCAGGCTGGAGGATCAGGACAGATCTCGATGGGATCGAGAGGCGATCGAGGAGGGTGCTCGATCGATGAACAGTGCACTGCGTCGCAGCGACTCTCGGCACAGTCGGTACACCATCCAGGCCGCCATCGCAGCATGTCACGCCGGCGCAGCGACGTACGCCGACACCGATTGGTCGCGGATCGTCATGTTGTACGACGCGCTCGTGGTTGTGGAGAACACACCGATCGTGGCACTCAACCGTGGTGTCGCCGTGGGAGAAAGCCAGGGGCCTGCCGCCGGGCTCGATGCACTCGACGCGATCGATTCTCTCAGCGGCCACTACCTGTGGCATGCCTGTCGAGCTGTGATGCTCGATCGCCTGGACCGCGCGGAGGAGGCCAGAAGTGCACGAACGACTGCGCTCGCTCTCGCCCCGTCGCCGGCCGAGAGGGCGTTCCTCCGATCGCAACTCGCGTCGTCTTCCCACCCTGCTCGGCGACGACACGAAGAACTCTGAAAGCTCCCTGTCAGGTGCGACCAAGGCTGTTCACAGCTTCGCCGATCACCATGGATCGCATGCTGACACTTGCGATGTTCACCCTGCTGATCATGGCCGTTTCCGGCGCGATGGCGGCGCGCGCACCCCGGACGCTGGTCCGATTGCGCTAGATCGTGCGAACGGGTTCGAGTATTTCCTGGCGAGCCTCGGGAGCGACGACTCGTAGGGCGTCCGCCGATGCGTCGTCGGGCTGACGCTGCGACTCGATCTCGGCCTCCACTCGGGCGCGGTACGTCTCGACCTCACGGTCGACCGTGGCCTCGTCCCAACCCAGGACCGGTGCGATCAACGCCGCAACCTGACCCGCGCAGTTCATTCCGCGATGCGAGTACTCGATCGAGATTCGGGTGCGACGCGAGAGCACGTCCTCCAGATGCAGTGCGCCTTCCGCTGCCGCGGCGTACACCACCTCCACCTGAAGGTATGCCGGCGCATCGGTGAGTGGTTGCAGCAGTTCGGGTTTGCCGTCCGCCATCGCCAACACCTCGTCGATCAGCGAGCCGTATCGGTCCAGCAGGTGCGTCACCCGATGTGGATGCAAGTTGTACATTTCGCCCAGATGCGGTGCCTGATTGACCAGGGCGAAGTAACCGTCGGCACCGACGAGAGGCACCTTCTCGGTGATCGAGGACGCCACTCGCACCGGGATGTCCTCGGCCGCCAGATCGACTGCGTCCTCGGCCATCACGCGGTAGGTCGTGTACTTGCCGCCCGCGATCGCAACGAGTCCGGGTGCAACCCGGGCAACCGCGTGTTCCCGGGACAGCTTGGAGGTTTCGTCGCTCTCGCCGGCGAGAAGAGGCCGCAAGCCCGCGTAGACACCGTCGATGTCCTCGTGGGTGAGTGGCGTGACGAGCACCGAGTTGACCTCGCCCAGGATGTAGTCGATGTCGGCTTTGGTGGCGGCCGGGTGTGCCAGATCGAGGTTCCAGTCGGTGTCGGTGGTACCGATGATCCAGTGCGCACCCCACGGAATGATGAACAGCACCGACTTCTCGGTGCGCAGAATGATCGCGGCCTCGCTGACGATTCGATCGCGCGGCACCACGATGTGCACGCCCTTCGAGGCGCGTACCCGGAACCGTCCGCGCATGTTGGACAGCGACTGGATCTCGTCGGTCCAGACGCCGGTGGCATTGATCACCACGTGTGCACGCACCTCGGTGGTGGCACCGGTCTCCGAATCACGCACGCGCACACCGGATACCCGGTCGGCCTCACGCAGGAAACCGACGACCTGCGTGGAGGTTCGCACCACTGCGCCGTAATGAGCGGCCGTCCTGGCGACGGTCATGGTGTGCCGGGCGTCGTCCACGACCGTGTCGTAGTACCGAATCCCGCCGATCAACGACTTGCGTTTGATACCGGGCGACATACGCAGCGCACCGGATCGAGTCAGGTGCTTCTGCTGCGGCACCGATTTGGCCCCACCCATACGGTCGTACAGAAAGATACCCGCGGCGATGTACGGACGCTCCCACAACCGATGTGTGAGCGGGAAGAGGAACTTCAGCGGCTTGACCAAGTGCGGTGCGAGCGTCGACAGGGAGAGTTCGCGTTCGTGCAGGGCCTCACGCACCAGCCCGAACTCGAGCTGCTCGAGGTATCGAAGCCCGCCGTGGAACATCTTGGACGAGCGAGACGACGTTCCCGACGCGTAATCTCGCGCCTCGACCAGGGCCACCTTCAGTCCCCGCGTCGCCGCGTCGAGTGCGGCTCCGGAGCCGACGACGCCACCGCCGATCACCACCACGTCGAACTGCTCGGTTCCGAGCTGGTCCCACGCCTCCACCCGCTGGTCGGGTCCGAGGAACTTCGTATTCGATCGGTTGCTCATCTCGAACGCTCCCTCTCCATCGAAAATCCCCGCATTGCTTGCACGTCAGGCTACCGCCCCAGGTCCTTCGAGCGCAGAACCTGCCGTGGTGGGGGCACTCGGGTCAGGTCGCTCGGGTCGACGCCGAGTGCGCGCTACCCAATCGCCGCACTGCTTCTGCCAGCACGGTCGGTGTCGATCCGGCGAAACTCAACCGGAGCGAGTGCCGGTACTGCGCACCCGTAGCGAACGCCGTGCCCGGCACGAAGGCAACTCCGTGATCGAGAGCCGCGTCGAGCAACTCGCCGGTGTCGGTTCCGTCCAGGAAGGTGGCCCAGGCGAACATCCCACCCGCAGGGCGCGAGACGCTGAGGCGATCACCGAACTCGGCGACGAGAGCAGAAGTCAATGCCGTTGCACGGCAGGCGTACTCGCGCCGCAGAACGTCCAGATGCGCATCGAGCCACGGAGTGTCGGCGAGCATCTCCGCTGCCATCGACTGCGTCATCGAGGATCCACACAGATCTGCGCCCTGCTTGAGCAGCTCCACCGCCCCACAGACGCTGGGCGGGGCGACGAACCAGCCGACACGAAGCGTCGGAGCCAGGATCTTCGACGCGCTCGAGAGTCGAATGACGCGGTCGCTGTGACACGCGATCGGCGGCGGAGCGCCGATTCCGAATTCCGTTGTGTCGAAATATATCTCACCGTACGGGTCGTCCTCGATCACCCAGAATCCGTAGCGATCCGCGAGCGCCGCGAGGTGGCGTCGACGCTGCTCGCTCATCGTGACTCCGCGAGGATTGTGAAAGTTGGCGACGGTATGGACCACCACGGGACGCAGCCCCGCCGTCAGTCTGCGTTCGAGTTCGTCGGTATCCATTCCAGTATCGGTGATGGGGATGGACTCGATGCTCGCCTCGGCGATCGAGAAGACCTGCAGCGCACCGGTATACGCGGGTTCGTCGACCACGACGACAGCACCCGGGTCGATCAGGGCCTGCGCGAGCAACGTCAGGGCCTGTTGCGAACCGTGTGTCACGATGACGGACTCGACCGGAACTGGCGCTCCCCCGCGCACGAGCGATTCCCTGGCCGCAATGACGCCACGCAGACTGCGGTGGCCGGATGTCTCGCAGTACTGCACTGCGTCGGGGCGGCGAAGCACAGCCTCCGCTGCTGCGGCGATGCGGTCGACCGGAATCAGATCGGTGGCGGGTAGACCACCGGCGAGGCCGATCACATCGTCGCGTGCAGTGAGAGCGAGAAGATCACGGATGGCCGAGCTGGTGAGTGAATCGGTACGCCTGGCCAGGCCGGCGGAACGGTACGTAGTGGACATGAGAGGAACTCCGGGGCAGCAGGAATGGGAGAACGGCCCGCGGATCCGCTGAGTCGAAGAAGGAGCGGACGGGTGTGTCCGCTCCTTCCGACTGTCTCACGTGCTACCGAAATATGAAACGCAGTTCTCACATTATGAGATCAGTCCAGATCGTCGTGCGCCATCAGCTGACGCGCGGCCTCGATGACCGAACCGGACAGCGACGGGTACACCGAGAAGGTGTTGGCCAGGTCGTTGACCGAGAGATTGTTCTGCACGGCCATCGCGATCGGCAGAATCAGCTCCGACGCACTCGGGGCGACCACGACGCCACCGATGACGACGCCGGTGGCCGGGCGGCAGAAGATCTTCACGAAACCACGCTTGAGTCCACTCATCTTCGCTCGCGGATTTGTGGTCAGTGGCAGCATCACCACGCGCGCCGGTACTTCACCGGCGTCGATCTTGGACTGCGCGACGCCGACCGACGCGATCTCGGGCCGAGTGAACACCGCCGAGGCCACGGTCTTGAGCTTGATCGGGCTGACGGCCTGTCCCAGTGCGTGATACATCGCAATGCGTCCCTGCATCGCCGCGACCGAGGCCAGCGGCAGCAGACCGGTGCAGTCACCGGCTGCATAGATGCCCGCGACGGCAGTACGCGAGACGCGATCCACCCGCAGGTACCCGCCCTTGTCGAGTTCGATGCCGACGTTCTCGAGTCCCAGACCGGAGGTGTTGGGCACCGATCCGACGGTCATCAGCGCGTGACTGCCCTCGACGGTGCGGCCGTCCGAGAGCGTCACGAGAACACCGTTGTCGGTGCGGACCACGGAATCGGCGCGGGCGTGCTTGACGAGGGTGACGCCACGTTCGTTGAACGCGTCCTCGAGCACCAGCGCGGCATCCTCGTCCTCGTGCGGAAGGACGCGGTCGCGGCTCGAGACCGCGGTGACCTTGACGCCCATCTCGGTGTAGGCGGAGACGAACTCGGCACCGGTCACACCGGATCCGACGACCACCAGGTGCTCGGGGAGGGCCTCGAGGTCGTAGAGCTGACGCCAGTTGAGGATTCGTTCGCCGTCGGGTTCGGCTCCCTTGACCACGCGGGGGCGGGCTCCGGTCGCGATGAGCACCACATCGGCGTCGAGGATGCGCTCTTCGCCGTCGGCGAGCACTGCCTTGATCTGGTGCGAGGCCATCCCGACATGGGTGTCGATCATCTCGGCGCGTCCGGCCAGCAGTTGCACGCCGACGGAGGTGACGCGGTGGGCGATGTCGGAGGACTGCGCCTGCGCGAGGCTCTTCACGCGGTCGTGAATCTTCGGCAACGCGACGGCGGCCTGCGATGGATCGAGCGAAATGCCCAGGTCGCTGGCTCGACGCATCTCGGTGCGAATGCCGGTCGAGGCGATGAACGTCTTCGACGGCACGCAGTCCCAGAGAACGCAGGCACCGCCGATACCGTCGGAATCGACGAGCGTCACCTCTCCGCCGTGCTGTGCGGCAACCAACGCTGCTTCGTACCCTGCCGGACCACCACCGATGATCACAATCCGGGTCATTGATCCTCTTCTCGCATGCTCGAAATCTCTCGTCGTGTCGCGTCAACGGTATTCCAGAGGCTGCCCTCCCGCGTCTTCAGGGCCGGCCTGCCTCGCCCCGCAGGAGGGCGGACCTGGGGCGACGCACCGAAACACGACCACGAGGCGTCAGTGGGTACCGATACGGTTTAGGCTGGCCGACGTGCCAATTTATGCCGCCTACGGATCCAACATGCATCCGGAGCAGATGTTGCAGCGATGCCCTCACTCGCCCCTGTCGGGAACCGGGTGGCTGCACGGATGGCGGTTGACCTTCGGCGGTGGCGACATCGGTTGGGAAGGCGCACTGGCCACGGTCGTGGAGGATCCCGACTCCCAGGTCTTCGTCGTGCTCTACGACGTATCCGAGGAGGACGAGGAGAGCCTGGATCGCTGGGAGGGCTCGGAACTCGGTATTCACCGGAAGATCCGGCTGCGCATCGAGACCGGCCGGGAGCCGGTGCTCGCCTGGATGTACGTACTCGACGCCTACGAGGGCGGCCTGCCGTCGGCGCGCTACCTCGGCGTCATGGCAGAGGCAGCCGAAATTGCCGGTGCCCCAGCCGAATACGTACGAGACCTACGAACCCGCAACAGCCGCAACGTCGGTCCCGGTACCGCCTCGTAGCTCGAGAGACGGATCAGAAGTAGTTCTTCATGACCGACGCCACCCACGTCGGTTCCTTCACGTCCTCACGCTCGGGAACCATCGACTGCAGGAACGGCTTGACATCGAACACCGGTGTGCCGTCGATCGCGTCGAGACCTCGGACTCGGATGCGAAGTCCGTCCACGTCGACGATCTCGCACCGCGACACCCCGAGATGATTGGGCCGGTCCTTGACCCGTTGAGCGAGGACGCCCACCCGAGGAAGCGTCGTGTCACCGCGGGGGTGCCGCGAACCGGTCGTCGTCGCGGCCGGATCGCACAGGTGGAAGCCGTAGACCACTTCGAGGTGGGAGAACTCAGCGAGACCGAGGGTCGCGTCGGCGTCGAGGACAGCGTCGTGGAGTTCGATGACGGACTCGACCGATCCCCAGTTGTCGTCCACCACCTCGGCACGGTCCGATCGAACGATTCCGATCGGCGACACGTCGAATGCCATCTCGTCTCCTGCCTCTAGGTCGGATCCAGCGCGATTCCGGTCATCACCTTCACGCCCACGGCCAGTGCTCGTTCGTCGAGATCGAAGGTGGGTTGGTGGATGTCGAGTTGCGGTCCGGTGCCCGGCCACACACCTAGTCGAGCCATCGCGCCCGGTACTCGTTCGAGGTACCACGAGAAATCCTCGCCACCGCCGGACTGCGCGGTGTCGGCCAACGCGTCGGGTCCGACCCGGCCGATCGCCTTCTCGAACGTGTGCGTGGAGGCCGCATCGTTCACCACGGGAGGCACGCCGCGACGGTAGTGCAACTCGAACTGCACCCCGGTGGGTGCCAGCAAGCCGGTGACGATCTCGCGGACCAACGGTTCCAGCAATGCCCAGGTCTCGTGGTCGCCGGTGCGGACGGTACCGGTCAGCATGCCGGTCTGCGGTATGGCATTGGGGGCCTGGCCCGCGACCACCGCTCCCCACACCATGACCGTGCTGGTCCGCGGGTCGATTCGCCTGCTCAACATCCCGGGCAGACCGGTGATGACGGTGCCCAGTGCGTAGATGAGATCGGTGGTCAGGTGCGGCCGAGAGGTGTGTCCGCCGGGTGAATCCAGCCGAAGCTCGACGGTATCGGCCGCAGAGGTGATCGCACCGAGGCGCAGGCCGACCTGCCCCACCTCGAGTCGCGGATCACAGTGCAGCGCAAAGATCTTGGTGACGCCGTCGAGCGCGCCCGCAGCCACCGCGTCGAGGGCACCGCCAGGCATGACCTCCTCGGCGGGCTGAAAGATCAGGCGCACCCCGTACTGCAGGTCCGGCAATGACGCCAGCGCCAGCCCGGTCGCGAGCAGCACCGTGGTGTGCGCGTCGTGCCCACAGGCGTGGGATACCCCCGGCACGGTCGACGAGTACACCGCGCCGGTGTTCTCCTGCAGCGGCAGGGCGTCCATGTCCGCCCGCAACGCCACCCGGGGACCGTCGGGTCCGATATCGCAGATCAACCCCGTTCCGCCGGGGAGCGGCTTGGGCGACAGACCCGCTGCTTCGAGATGCTCCATCACGAACGCAGTGGTGGCGAATTCGCGTCGAGCGAGCTCCGGATTGGCGTGAATGTGCCGACGCCACTGAGACAGATCGGAAGTATGCGCGTTGATCCACCGATCGATCGCGTCTTCGCGGGTACTCACGACTGCGCCGCCGAGCGAGCGATCACGCCGTCGAGCAGACGGGCGCGAGTACCGGGATCGGCTGCGGCACGCGCAGCAGTTCTGGCGAGACCGAGAGCTCCGTCGAGCAACGCTCGATCGGCCGACTCGGTGACACACGCCGCGGCGAACTCCGGCTGATGCGTCACCGCCCCTCCTGCATCGAGTCCGACGACGGGATGAATACCGGGTAGAACATTCGTCACGTTTCCCATGTCTGTGCTGCCCAACGGGCGAAATCCTTCCAAATCCGGAGCCAGGGGCGACCGGCCCAACGCTTCGATCTCCTGCCGAAAAGCTGCGACCAGCCACGAATCGGGTGTCAACGCCGCATAGGTGGGCGACACCGTGCGGATCTCGTGAGTGCACCCCGTGGCGATCGCTCCTGCCTCGAAACACGCGTACGTCTTCGCCGTCAGAGCGTGCAGCGATTCGGTGGTGTTCGCACGCAGGTAGTAGAGCAACTCGGCGTGGCCGGGCACGATGTTCGGTGCCACACCCCCGTCGCTGACGATGCCGTGCAACTGCTGACCCGGCGAGAGGTGCTGCCGCAGCAGCCCGAGTGCCACCTGACTGATGGTCACCGCATCACCCGCGTTGATTCCCCATTCGGGAGCTGCCGAGGCGTGCGCGGCACGGCCGGTGAACTTCACGGCGATGTCCGCCAGCGCCAGCGAGGTCGCACCCACGATGTCGAAGGGGCCGGGATGGACCATCAACGCCGCGCCGACGCCGTCGAACACTCCTCGCTCTAGCATCAACACCTTGCCGCCGCCGGTCTCCTCGGCCGGGGTACCGAGCACTCGCACGGTGATGCCGAGAGCGTCGGCGACCGGCGCGAGCGCGAGCGCGGCACCCACAGCCGAGGCCGCGATGATGTTGTGCCCGCACGCATGACCGATCTCGGGCAGAGCGTCGTACTCCGCGCAGATACCGATCACCAGATCGCCGCTGCCGAACGACGCGGTGAACGCGGTGTCCATGTCTGCGACGGCCGTCTCGACCTCGAAATCGTGGGCTCGGAGCGTATCGAGGATCTTGGCGACGCTGCGATGTTCGGCGAACGCCAGCTCCGGTTCCGCGTGGATCGAGTGCGAGAGCGCGACCACTTCGTCGGTGGCGGTGGCCAGGGCGCGGCCCATCGCCTCGCCCACGGCAGCACTGTTCGATTCGTCGATCACGAGAGACAGTGTGTCACTAGCGCGACCGAGTGTCGGAACAGCTGTGCTTCAGTCGTGGGTGAAGTCGGTCCTGCTACTTCCCGAAGCTGAAGTTGCTGTCGTCGGTCGCGGTGTTCAGCGCGGCGAGCAGATCCACGTGCATACGGCTCTTGATCCCGGCCAGGTTCGCACCTCGGGTGCTCGTCAATGCCGCCGCCTTCGCGACCGCGTCGGACACCAGCGACTCCCCCGATGCCGTTGCCTCGACGATTCCGGCGGCCACGGCGTCGGCACCGCCGTAACGGCGACCGGTCGTCATGGCCTCGACGGCGGTCTGCTTGGGCAGCCGGGAGTTGATCAGAGCAGACATTCCGACGGTGAACGGCATGTTCAGGTTCACCTCGGGCAAGCAGTAGAAGCCGCGATCGACGCGCTGGATGCGGAAGTCGTGGGAGGTGGCGAACATCGCGCCCGCGCCGAATGCGTGCCCCTGCACCGCGGCGACGGTGGCCATCGGAAACGCCAGGAGCCGGGTGTAGAGAGTGTGCACGCGGTCGAGGTACCAGGTGATCTTGTCCAGGTTGGCGAACAGCCAGTCGGTGTCGAGGCCGTTGCTGTAGAACTTGCCCGCCGACGTGGTGACAAGCGCGGCCGGACCGGTCGAGGCCTCGACCTCGTCGAGCAACGCATGGGTGGCGTCGATCCAGTCCGGATGGAACCGATTCTCGGGATTGTCCGCCCCGTTCTGGGCACCGAGGAACAGGATGTGGACGTCGCCGTCGCGTTCGAGATAAGGCATGCAGCGGATACTACCCAACGGTAACTTCCGCCGGTCGCACATCCGTGGCGTCGATCTCCTACTGTTGTTCATCGTGGCAACAACCGACGCACATGCGACCGACCCCGTGACCGATCCCGAGGGTGCTGCGCGCACCGCCGCCGACGCACTCGCCGCGGCAACCGGAGTCGACACCCACACCGTGGCCATCGTTCTCGGTTCCGGATGGCAGGCGGCGGCCGACGTCTTCGGCTCCCCCACCGCAACCGTGCGCATGGCCGACCTGCCCGGTTTCGCGCCACCGTCGGCGTCCGGCCACTCCGGCACCATCACCTCGGTGGACGTCGGCGGCACCCACACCCTGCTGCTGCAGGGACGCACGCATGCCTACGAGGGGCACGACCTGCGACGCGTCGTGCATCCCGTGCGTACCGCGATCGCGGCAGGTGCCACGACCGTCGTGCTCACCAACGCTGCAGGCGGTATCCGAGACGGCATGAGCGTCGGACAGCCCGTGCTGATCTCGGACCACCTCAACCTGACGGCTCGCTCGCCCCTCGTCGGGGCCGAGTTCGTCGATCTGGTCGACGCGTACTCCCCCGAACTCCGGGCCCTTGCGGCCGAGATCGATCCGTCGCTCGAGGACGGCGTCTATGCAGGCCTGCCCGGTCCGCACTACGAGACGCCCGCCGAGATCAGGATGCTGCGCACGCTCGGCGCAGACCTCGTGGGTATGTCGACGGTGCACGAGACGATTGCCGCACGAGCGAAAGGCGCAGGCGTCCTGGGCATCTCGCTGGTGACCAATCTCGCGGCCGGCATGACCGGAGAGCACCTGAACCACACCGAAGTACTCGCTGCAGGCAAGGAGTCCGCTGCCCGCATGGGATCGCTCCTGCACGAATTGGTCTCCCGCCTGTGACCGAGGATCTCACCGAGCGAGTACAACGATGGATCGCAGGCGATCCCGACCCCGCTGCTCGCGAGGAACTCGACGGTCTGCCCGATGCCGAACTCGCCGACAGGTTCAGCGGTCCCCTGACGTTCGGTACCGCAGGTCTTCGTGGCCCGGTGCGCGCGGGACCCAACGGAATGAACGTGGCGGTGGTGACGAAGACCTCGGCCGGCATCGCGGCCTGGTTGATCGAGAACGGTCTGGGCGGGTCCACGGTCGTGGTCGGTCGCGACGCCAGGAACGGCTCCGAACAGTTCGCATTCGCGGCCGCCGAAACCTTCTCCGCCCAGGGCTTTTCCGTGGTGATGCTGCCTCGGCCGCTGCCGACCCCCGTCGTCGCCTTCGCGGTACGGGCACTCGATGCCGAGCTCGGCGTGCAGATCACCGCGTCGCACAATCCCGCCGCGGACAACGGGTACAAGGTGTATCTCCGCGGCGGCTCGCAACTGATCCCGCCGAGCGACGCCCAGATCGAAGCGCTCATCGCGGCCACTCCCGACGCGATCGAGGTTCCGCGTGCGATCGTCCAGCCCGGCGGCTCCGACATCGCGGCTCGATATCTCGATTCGGTTGTTGCACTGCCACATTCGACGCGTCGAGACATCCGAATCGCACTCACCCCACTGCACGGCGTCGGCGGTGAGCTCGCGATGGCAGCACTGCGCGGTGCGGGGTTCCGCGATATCCAGGTGGTCGAGGAGCAGTTCGAGCCCGATCCAGCGTTTCCGACCGTCACGTTTCCCAACCCCGAGGAGCCCGGAGCTGCCGACGCCGTGCTCGCGTTGGCGGCGGACATCGACGCCGATATCGCGATTGCCCTCGACCCCGATGCCGATCGCTGTGCAGTCGGGGTGCCCACGGACAGCGGGTGGCGCATGCTGACCGGCGACGAGACCGGGGCCCTGCTCGCGAACCATCTCCTCGCCGATGCGCCCGCCGACTCACTGGTGGCCAACACTATCGTCTCGTCGCAACTGCTTTCGGCGCTCGCTCCGGCGCGCGGCGCTCGCTATGCCCGCACCCTGACCGGATTCAAATGGCTCGTCCGCGCGGGCGAGGGCCTCGTGTACGCCTACGAGGAAGCCATCGGGCACTGCGTCGATCCGAACGTGGTGCGAGACAAGGACGGTATCTCGGCCGCGGTGGTGCTCGCAGATCTCGCCGCCGACCTGAAGCAGGATCGTCGCACCCTGCTCGACGTGCTCGACGACCTCGCGGTCGAATTCGGGGTCCACCTGGGTGCGCAGGTCTCGCGGCGGGTCGAGGACCTCGCCGAGATCGGGAACATGATGCACCGGTTGCGCAGCGCATCGCCGACGGAACTGGCCGGGCGGGCCGTCACCGTGCTCGACTACGCCCAG
Organism: Rhodococcus sp. 14-2483-1-2; assembly: GCF_002259405.1. GTDB lineage: Bacteria > Actinomycetota > Actinomycetes > Mycobacteriales > Mycobacteriaceae > Rhodococcoides. The sequence goes on from NZ_NPFW01000002.1 coordinate 40,966, forward strand.
CGCGACGACGAATTACGGACCGACGCAGTCGAGATCAGCGGATCGGGCCTGCGGGTGATCGTGCGGCCCTCCGGCACCGAACCCAAACTCAAGGCCTACCTCGAGGTGATCGAGCCGGTCGACGGCCCCGAGGACCTGCCGAGAGCGCGGGCGGCAGCAGCCGAGATCCTGGCCGAACTGACCGACTTCGCCCAGCACCTCTAGGCCGTGTCGCCTAGAGTGTGATGCGACGCACCAGAGGAAAACCGCATGTAGAACCGCACCCGCCCGATACTTGAACGCCAGTGTGTCGTACCGGGTGGCAAGCCCTCGCCACTGTTTGACGGCGTCGAAAGAGCGCTCGACGAGATTGCGGCCTTTGTATTTCTGCGCATCGAACTTTGGTGGCCGACAACCACCGCTGCCCCGATTACGCCGGTGGCCCTGCTGATCTCATGGTTCCGAGATCACCGCCTCGATCCGCCGCGACCGCAGCAACGCTCGGATCGCACGCGAGGAATACGCCTTGTCGCCGAGCACCGCGTCCGGACGAGTACGCGCCGGTACCGACCCCTCGCGCTCGATCCGCAAGTGCGAGAGCAAAATCGGGAACATCGGACTGCCACCCGCTCGCCCAGCACCGACGAGCACCACCAACGGCAAACCGTTCCCATCGGTGAGATGAATCTTGGTGCCCAATCCACCGCGAGAGCGGCCGATACCGTGATCATCGGACGAGGGCAACAACGGTTCGATCAGAACGCACTACTCATCGGTGAACCCTCTGCAATCTCGACACGAGAAACATTCTCGAGCACAACCACACTCGCATCTAGGAGACACGCCCTAGGCGACCACGAACCCTCAGAACAGCGCCGACTGCACCGCGGGCAGGTCGGACGTGAAGGCCCCGAGTTCTATTCGCCGACCCTTCAGTGCCGCGAGATCCACGACGTAGGTCTCGTCGTCGACCATCGCGATCACCGCCTGCCCGACGCATGTCCTGATCTCGAGTCCGTGCGAGCCGGTTGCGACATCGGCGGGGTAGGCGACGCGGCTGACGTTCTCGCTCAACGCCTCCCGGCCTGCGGGCGGAGCCCATGGCTCGTCGATCGGGGTGCATCCGGCAATGCCTGCCTCGGTCAGCATCTCGCGGACCTGCTGGGCCCGGGCAGCGGTGGCGGCATCGAGCCTGTCCACGTCGATCGGCAGACACAGCGAGGCGGCTTTCGCCGCGGACCTCACCGCCTGCCGTAGCCCCATCGATTCGGTCACGAGATCCTCGGCAACCCGGACGGCCTTTCCGTCGTCGGCATGGGCGACGTACTGCGCGCAGATGGCACCTTGCTCGGCGAGCCGACCCCATTTGCGCGTGTCCGCCGCTGTCCCGATCTTGAAGGTGCCGTTGGCGAACGCCGCCAGATACAGCCAATGCGGTTGCATGACATGCTTTTCCAGATCACGCGAGACGAATCCGCTGCGATGCACGGTGTGCACGAATCGAAAGCTGTCCTTGTCGGCGCACGTCGCGCACTGCCCCGACGCGACGGCCCGCTCCCGGCCGGGGCACGGCACGTAGCGCGGCGGGCCGTCGGCCCGAAATGCCATGCGCCCGGTGCAGTACCGATCGGTCGACGCACCCGGCGCACGGAAGCCGAGCCTGCAGCCGACCAGTTCGTGGAACTCGATCTGCTCGGTGTCGACGTCGAGCACCCGCAATCTCGGGCGCGGTGCAGGTGCTGCCTCCGAGGGCCAGGAGACGCCGAGAACCAATCGACCTGCGACAGAGGGAGTCAGCGCGGACCGAACTGGCGATCGCCCGCGTCACCGAGGCCGGGAACGATGAAGGCGTTGTCGTTGAGACCGTCGTCGATGCTCGCTGCCACCAGTCGCACCGGCAGACCCGAGGCTTCGAGCGCGGCAACTCCTTCGGGAGCGGCAACGACGCAGATGGCGGTCACGTCCGCCGCGCCACGGCCAACGAGCAGTTCGATGGTGTGGACCATGGATCCGCCGGTGGCGAGCATCGGGTCCAGTACGTAGACGGGCGTCTGCGACAGGTCGTCGGGCAGAGATTCCATGTACGGCACGGGCTGGTGAGTTTCTTCGTCTCGGGCCATTCCGACGAAACCGACGCGAGACTGCGGGATGAGGCTGCTGGCCTTCTCGACCATGCCGAGGCCTGCGCGCAGGACCGGGACCAGCAACGGCGGTCGTGCCAGCCTGGTGCCCTCGGTGACTGCGACGGGTGTACGTACCTCGAAGGTGTCGATCGCAGCATCGCGGGTGGCCTCGTAGACCAGCATGTGGGTGAGCTGGCGCAGAGCCGACCGGAACGTGGCGTTGTCGCTGCGCTCGTCCCGCATCGTGGTGAGCAGGGCTGCGGCCAGTGGGTGATCGACCACGTGTGTTTCCATGCCGACAAGGATAGGACTTCGGTGGCAGGACGCGAACGGCAACTCGGGGGAACCGAATGGCAAGTACCCGCGTCGAACCAGTTGGGCGTCGCACTCGGCGACCGTCGATCGATCGCATTCTCAGGGGGCACCGATGGCCGAGCTCGTCGTCGAAACCGAGGGGGTCCTCGCATACGGTGCGGTGGCGTCGACCATGGCCGAACAGATCGCCGCGGCAGGTGCTGCTGCCGCCGCATGCGGCCCCGCTGTGTTGGCTCCGGTCTTCGGTCTGATCGGACAAGAATTTCTCGGTGCGGTCACCGGCACCCATCTGGCGCACACCGACGCCGTGGTGCGCCTGGCGGGCACGGTGGCGAGCATCGGTTCCGCGGCCGCCGCATCCGCGGTGTCGTACGCCCTCACCGATGCAGGCACCGGCGCAACCCTTGCGGCCTCGGCCGCTGATACCACCGTGGCCTCGGCCGCCGGTGTCGCGCAGGACGCGAGGTAAACGCCGATGATCGATCTGCTGGCCCGTCCCATCGTCGATCTGCTCGGAGCCTTCGGCAACGGTGAGCTCCCCACCGGCGGTCCGGCCGACGTGCTGCGTGTGTCCTCGGCTGCGATCGAGGCGGCGCAGGGAATCGGCAGGGTCGCGATCACCGAGCTCGCTGCGAACTGGAACGGTGACGCCGCCGACGCGGCCATTCGGTACGCCGAGAACGCTCATAGGAGCGCCATCGCCCTCGCCGACCACGCCGACGACATCGCTGCCGTCGTCGATCAGGCCTGCCGCGACACCTATCAAGGCTTCCTGGAACTGCAGTCGATCGTCCGATCGTTCGTAGGAATCGCACTGTCTGCCGGGCCGATCATCGCCACCCCGGCCGGCCAGACCATGCTGATCACGGCGGCCATCGAACACCTCGAGCGAGCTCTCGTGGTGGTGGCGCGCGTTCGGGGCGAATTGGCCGTCCACACCGCGAAAGTCGGTGAACTGGCTGCTCCCCCGACAGTTCCCGCCCCCGTGGGCGGCGGACCGACACCGACCCCCGGCTCCCCCTCGAATCTCATGACCTCGTCCGCGACATCACAGGTGATCGAGGCAGGCGAGAAGCTGGCGAAGACGTTCGCGCAGTCCGTCTCCTCCCCTGCCGCCGGAGCCGAGTCGCCGAGCATCGGCGGCGCACAGAACTACCTGGGCAATCCGGGCGCCGATCCCTCCCTGACCCCGGACAGCACCGGCCGGGGAGTCGAGATACGACTACCCGACGGCAGCACCGTCACCGCACCCAATCCCGAGGCCGCGGGTGCCGTCCGCAGCGCGCTGACCCAGCAGGGTGTGCCCTACGCGTGGGGCGGCACCACGCCGGGCAGCGGGCTCGACTGCAGCGGGCTGACCCAGTGGGCGTACGCACAGCAGGGCGTCGAGATCCCGCGTCTGGCACAGGAACAGGACATCGGCTCCGCCGTGGCACCGGGTGAGGTGATGCCCGGTGACCTCGCAGTCTGGGACGGGCACGTGGCCATGGTCATCGGCAACGGTCAGCTCGTCGAGGCAGGCGACCCCGTACAGGTGGGACCGATCAGAACGACCAACAGCGGTATGGGCTTCAAGGGCTTCTACCGTCCGACCGAATGAAGGGCCGGCCAGTGACGGACTCGGACATCACCGTCGTCAGCGCGGTATCGGGTACGCGATCGGGATCGGTGACCGTGCGCGCCACCGAACACGGACTGCCGATCGGGATCGCGATCGACGAACGCGAACTGCGTTACGGCGGAGGCGCATTGGCGTCGGCAATTCTCGAGCACTGTGTACGGGCGAGTGCCGCAGCACGAGCCCAGCGCCGCACCCTCCTCGCCGAGGAGGGCGTTCCCACCGAGGTTCTCGATCGTCTCGGCTTGCCCACCCGTGCCCGAGTCGCCGCCGAAGCGAACGCCGATCTCGCAGAGGACCCCGCACCCAAGAGTTGGTTGAAGCAGGTATGACCCACGCCCACACCACCGAACTCGACGCTCTGGTCGGCAGCGCCCAGCACCGGCTGGATGCACTCCGCGAAACGCACGAGCGACTGGACCGCATCAGAATTCGACTCACCTCGCCGGACAACCTGGTGACCGCCGTCGCCGATGGATCAGGAGCCCTGGTCGAGCTCGAACTAGCCGAGAACCTCGGATCGATTGCCGCTCACGCACTCGCGTCGACGATCACCGCAGTGGCTGCCGACGCTGCACGTGCGGCGCTCGACCAGCGCGAGGCGATCCTGCAAAGTCTGCAGGGTTCGTTCACAGACTCCTGAGATAGGCTTCGCGCCATGGCTGGAGACATCATCCCGATCGAACTCGGTCTCACCGCCGGTGACTTCTCGACACTGTGGGCACCGGAGTGGCGAGAAGGCGACGACGAGTGGGAGGCATTCCTCGGACACGAGGAAGACCTGTACGGATTCTCGACCGTCGCAGAGCTCGCGGCATTCGTCAGATCCGACGACGACAACGATCTCGTCGATCATCCGTCGTGGACGGTGGTCTCCGCACTCGCCGCACACGAGCTCGAGCCCGATGATCTGCACCGCTTCGATCTGGTGGCGGTGCCGGAGTTGGTGGCCTCCGATCCCGAGGCCGACGTTCTCGCCGAACTGCAAGCTACCTTCGACATCGTTTCCTCCATCGGCGATGTCTGCGAATTGCGACCTGTCACAAGCTTTTTCGGCTCCAACCCTTTCGTCGGTGCCGTCGGCGGAGGCGTGGAGAACTTCCTCGGTCGCGAGGGTGGTGAACTGTGGGACCGCATCGGTGCAGCGGTCGCCAAACACTGGGACGACGTGCTCGACGCAGTCGACTCCATCGTCACCTCCCCCGCTGTCGACTCCGCAGCCGTAGCCGTCGCCGAAGCCGAGATCACCGCAGCCGCCGAGAACGCCGTCGACGCCGATGACGTCACCGACGACATCGACTCCGATTCGGACGACGACGAAGACGAAGACGACTCCGCCGAGGTGGACCGCGATCCGATCGCCGCGGCCGCAGCCGAAGAAACGTTCTGGACCACGGTCGGCATCGACCCGATTCGCATCATCACCTCGGACGACACGCTCTACACCCTGCGGTGCTACCTCGGCGACAAGCCGGTGTTCCTCGGCCGCGGCGGTGCCATCAGCGTCTTCGGTTCCGAGCGTTCGTTGGCCCGGTATCTGGCCGACGATCACGATCACGATCTGGCGCAGGTCAGTACCTACTCCGATGTTCAGACCGCGGCCATCGACGGCTCCCTCGACATCACGATCACCGACGACAACGTGTACGTGCTGCCCGGCCTCGCCGACGACCTCGCCGACGGGCCAACCGCAGTCGACGTCGAACAACTCGACCTGGCCGTCGAATTGTTCACCGACGCCGCCGATTTCGCCGGTGACGATTCGGTCGACGAGGCTCTCGCCACGTCCACCCCGCTGGGTTGGTACGTCTCGTACGCCCTCGAGCCCAGTCCCGATCGGCTCGCTCCGAGCGCACCGTTCGACGTCGAGGCCGAAGCATGGCGCGCCCTCGAGCGTGAGTTCGAGAGCCGACTGCGCAAGAAGTAGCAGGCCGCCGGGTCTGGTCGATCAGCCGATCAGAACTGCGTAACCGGGCTTGATGACGTCGTCGATGAGCGCCAGCCGCTCGTCGAACGGCAGGAACGCCGACTTCATCGCGTTGATGGTGAAGCGCTCGAGATCGCTCCAGCCGTAGCCGAAGGTCTCGACGAGCTTGGCCATCTCGCGACTCATCGAGGTATCGCTCATCAACCGGTTGTCGGTGTTGACGGTGACTCGGAATCGCAATCGGGCGAGCAGATCGAACGGGTGCGTGGCCAAGGATTCGACGGCTCCGGTCTGGACGTTGGAGCTCGGGCACAGTTCGAGGGGCATTCTCGTGTCGCGGACGTACGCGGCGAGCAGACCGAGTTCGGGCGTGCCATCGGCACCGACGGTGATGTCGTCGGTGATCCGGACCCCGTGACCGAGCCTGTCGGTGCCGCAGAATGCCACCGCTTCCTGGATCGACGGCAGACCGAACGCCTCTCCCGCGTGAATGGTGAAGTGCGCGTTGCTCGCTCGCATGTACTCGAAGGCGTCGAGGTGGCGACTGGGAGGAAAGCCCGCTTCGGCACCGGCGATGTCGAAGCCCACGACGCCACGGTCGCGGAACCGGACCGTCAGTTCGGCGATCTCCCGCGAACGCGCCGCGTGCCGCATCGCGGTGAGCAAGGTGCCGATCGTGATGTTCTTGCCCCGCACCTTGGCCGCGGAGATCCCCGCTTCGAAGCCGGCGAGCGTATGGGTGACGACCTCGTCGAGGGTCAGTCCGCGTTCGAGGTGCTGTTCCGGTGCGAAGCGCACCTCGGCGTACACGACGCCGTCGTCGGCCAGATCCTCGGCGCATTCGCGCGCCACTCGGAACAGCCCTTCGGGGGTCTGCATCACGGCGACGGTGTGCGCGAACGTCTCGAGGTACCGCACGAGCGAGCCACTGTCCGCGGCGTCGCGGAACCACTCGCCCAGCGCCGCGCCGTCGGTGGCCGGAAGATCGCCGTAGCCGCATTCGTCGGCCAGCTCCAACACGGTCTGCGGGCGGAGTCCGCCGTCGAGGTGATCGTGCAGCAATGCCTTGGGAGCTGTCCTGATCGACGCGAGATCGAGTGGCGCACTGCCACCGATCGAGGACTGAGTGTTCTCCGCGGTGCTCATGTGTCGACGGTAGCGTGCGGCTCCCGCGCACGCGCGCCTGTCATCGCCACTCGGCGAGTCCGCGGATTCCCCCGACGTCCGCCCCTTCCGCGACCCATTTCGTTGCATTGTTACTCCAATGAAAACAATTCCGTCGATACACAGCGGATCGGCGACGGAAATCGTAGTGTTCAGCACACACGCGCAGCCGATTCCGTCGGGTCCCCTCCGACGTCCTCGGTCGACTCGAACCTCGGAGAGACCTATGTCCACTGTGGAACCGCCGAACACCATTCCGGGTAAAGGGCTCAACACCGGCGCTCTCGGGCTGGTCGGCAACATCGTCATCGGCTTGTCGGCGGTAGCCCCGGCCTACAGCCTCGCCGCCACCCTCGGTTACGTGGTTCTGGCCGTCGGCGACAAAGCGCCCTCCATGTTTCTCATCGCCTTCGTTCCGATGCTGCTCACTGCCTTCGCATACCGCGAACTCGGTCGCGACACACCGGACTGCGGAACCTCGTTCACCTGGGGCACCAAGGCCTTCGGACCCTGGGTCGGTTGGATGGCCGGGTGGGGGCTGGCCGTGTCGGCGATCATCGTGCTGGCCAACGTCGCCGAGATCGCAGCCATCTATCTGTTCGAGTTCCTGGGCCTGTCGGGGTTGGCGGAGTCGACCGCGGCCAAGGTCGCTCTCGGTTCGTTCTTCATCGTCTCGATGACCTACATCAGCTTCCGCGGCATCCTCATCAGCGAACGCATGCAGAACGTGCTGCTGGTCGTGCAGTTCGGAGTGCTCATCGGAGTCTCGGTGACAGCACTGGTCAAGGTGGGTACCGGAACCGCAGGACCGCAGGCCATCACGCCCCAGTGGAGTTGGTTGGTGCCCACCGGAGTGACGATGTCCGACGCGGCCCAGGCCATCATCCTGTGCATCTTCATCTACTGGGGATGGGATGCCTGCCTTGCCGTCGGCGAAGAAACGAAGGACTCGGAGAAGACGCCGGGACGCGCCGCAGTGATCACGACGCTGATCCTCGTTGCTACGTATGTTCTCGTCGGATACGCCGTGCAGTCGTTCGCCGGTTTCGGCGATACCGGCATCGGCTTGAACAACCCGGACAACGTCGACGATGTGCTCACCATTCTCGGCGATCCGGTCGCCGGGTCGATCGTCGCGTCCTTGCTGTTGCTGACGGTCTCCATCTCGGCGCTGTCCTCGACGCAGACGACCATCCTGCCCACGGCCCGCGGAACACTGTCGATGGCCGTGTACGAGGCAATCCCCAAGCGGTTCGCCAGCGTGCACCCCAAGTACATGACGCCCGGCTTCGGCACGCTCGTGATGGGTGCCGCGGCCCTGCTGTTCTACCTGGTGCTCACCTTCGTCAGCGCCAACGCGCTGCAGGATTCGGTGGCCTCGCTCGGGCTCGCGGTCGCGTTCTACTACGGCATCACCGCGTATGCGTGCACGTGGTACTTCCGCCGGACGCTGCTGACGTCCGTGCGAAACCTGTTCATGCGCGGCATCTTCCCGTTCCTCGGTGGATTGTCGATGACGTGGGCGTTCGTGCAGAGCGCAATCGACATGATCAAGCCCGACTACGGTTACACCGTCTACGGTCCGATCGGCGGTGTGTTCGTCCTCGGCGTCGGCATGCTGGTACTCGGAATCCCGCTCATGCTGCTGTGCTTCGTGGGCAACAGGGACTTCTTCCAGGGCAAGACACTCACCGCGTCCACCGAAGTCAAGGTTCCGGACACTTACTAGAAGAGAAGGACCGAAACTCATGAAGATCACCGTCGGCTACCTCGCCACCCCCAGCGGCGACGACGGCGTAGCCCTGGCCACCGCCCTCGCCCGCGCCCTCGACGCGTCCATGGACATCGTGCTGGTCATGGCCGTCGACGAACCGGTCATGGAAGGCAGCGGACCGTATCGCAAAGTTCTCGAGGCCAAGGCGCGCGGCTGGGTGGACGACGCGGCCGCTCAGGTGCCGTCGGGCATCGAGGTGACCACACACGTTCTCTCCCACGAGTCGTTCGCCCGCGCGTTGATCGACTTCGCGGTGAACACCGATGCCGACATGATCGTCGTCGGCGGTGCGGGTGACGGCCTGCTGAACCGGCACTCGATCGGGTCGGTCGCCAGTCAACTGCTGCATGCCTCGGAAGTGCCGCTGGCACTTGCCCCTCGGGGCTATCGGCTCTCGAACGCACCGATCACCGACCTGACCGTCGCCGTCCCCACCCGGGCATCGGCCCCGAATCCGCTGCCCTTCGCGATCACCATTGCCAGCGCGGCGCACGTTCCGGTCCGATTGGTGTCACTGGTCTCGCTCGAGCCGACCGGGGCACCGAGCGACGAGACGTCACTGGACACCCGTCGACGACAGGTCGCTGCCGCGCAGGACAATCTCGACCACGCGGTGCGCACACTCCCCGACATCGACGGTCTGGAGTCGGTCGTCGCCGACGGGTCGACGCTCGACGAGGCGATGGGCAACCTCGACTGGAAGCCGGGCGATGTGCTGTTCCTCGGCTCGAGTCGATTGGCGACTCCGAAGCGGGTGTTCCTCGGTTCGAGCGCGGCCAAGATTCTGCGTGCTGCCCCGGTGCCGGTGGTCGTCGTTCCGCACGATTAGTGCCGAGGCAGTGGTGCGGTCGAGTGCCCCGAGTAGCACTCGACCGCACCACTGCCTTTGGCACCTCAGCTGTCGAAGCCGAGACCGAGCGCGTCCATGCCCTTGAGCCACAGGCCGCGTTTTCCGCCGTTGCGGTCGGCTCGGGCGAATGCCGCGCGGGTGATGTTGATTCCGATCGACTTGAGGGGCTCGGGCGGGAACGGCAGCGGCATGCTGCGCACCATCTTCAGGCGTGTTCGTTCGGTGTCCTTGCCGTCGAGAAGATCGAGCGCGGTGCGGGCCCCGAAGTGCGACGCGCCGACGCCGAGTCCGGTGAACCCGGCCACCGAGGCCACCCGTCCGTTCATTCCGAGATCCCAGAAGGCGCTGAACCGCGAGCACGTGTCGATCGATCCGCCCCAGGCATGGGTGGCGCGAATTCCTTCGAGGCTCGGGAACATCTGCAGCAGGTGTTCGGCGAGCAATGCGAACTCTTCGGGGTGTTGGGTTCGGCGTGGGTCGGTGTCGCTACCGTAGAAGTAGTGCGCATCCCACCCGCCGAACAGGATGCGGTTGTCCGCCGTCAACCGGAAGTAGTGGAATCGGTTGCCGGAGTCGGCCAATCCTTCGCGGCCGGACCAGCCGATGTCGGCGAGCTGCGCCGACGTCAGTGGTTCGGTCATGATCACGTAGTCCCACACCGGGACGATCCAGTGACGGAGTTTGCGGCGCAACGATTTCGACGCCGACGTGGCCAGCAGCACCTTGCCGGCCTCGATGGTGCCGTAGCCCGTCTTCACTCGAATACCGTTGCCGGACTTGTCGATCGACAGCGCCCGAGTGTTCTCGTGAATGCGAACGCCGAGCGATTCGGCCGCGTCGGCCAGGCCCCAGGCGAGTTTCGCGGGGTCGATCATCGCGACATCGGGGTCGAACAGTGCACCGCGCGCCATCGGTGAGGTGATCCTGGACTGCACTGCAGCGGCGTCGAGGTATTCCATCGGCTGCGACAGGCGCGCACCCTCGTCACCGAGCTCCCGCAGGTCGTTCACCTGCCAGTCGAAATTGGCGATGTCGAGCTCGCCGGTGCGCTCGATGTCGGCGTCGATCCCGTACTTCTCCGCAGTCGCGCAGATCGCGTCGAGCGTCTCGGTGCCCATCCGCAGCAGCTCGGGTAGTTCGTCGGCGTAGCGGTCGAGTCCGTTGCCCAGGCCGTGCGTCAGGCTGGCCGCACAGAAGCCGCCGTTGCGTCCGGTTGCGCCCTCGGCGATGCGGTCGCCTTCGAGCAGCACAATCGATCGGTTCGGGTTCTCTTCTGCCGCCTGCAGAGCCGCCCACAGTCCGGTGAATCCGCCGCCGATGATCACCAGATCCGCTGCAGCCGAACCGGTGTGCCGTGTCCGCGGTGCCGGGCGTTCGGGCCGATCGAGCCAGTAGGACTCCGGTGCCGCGCCCGCCACCATCGCCACGCCGCGGTCGGTGGGCTCGGTTGCCCATGATGCGCTCATCGGGCGTCCTCCTGCGCTTCGGGATCGGCCGCCGCGAACACCGTTCGATGCCAAGCCTTTCGAGCCACACCGGTGATGTCGGTCATGACGTGCTTGACAGTGAGGTACTCGTCGAGCGAGTAGCTGGACATGTCCTTTCCGAAGCCCGAGGCCCCGAATCCGCCGTGTGGCATCTCGCTGATGATCGGGATGTGGTCGTTGATCCACACACAGCCGGCGGCGATCTCCCGCGTCGCTCGGCCCGCGCGGTACAGGTCTCGGGTCCACGCGGATGCGGCGAGTCCGAACGCAGTGTCGTTGGCGCGCCGGATCGCATCGTCGTCGCCGTGATGCTTGGACACCGTGAGCACCGGACCGAACACCTCGTCGCGATAGATCTCGTCCTGCTCACCGACATCGGCGATCAGGGTCGGCGGATAGAACGCACCCCGGCCCTCCGGGACACGGCCTCCGGTCACCACCCTGGCCCCCGCGTCGCGAGCCCGATCCACCATCGCCGCCACCCGATCTCGATGCGCGACGGAGATCAACGAACCCATGTCGGTTGCCGGATCCGTCGGGTCTCCCACGACGACGCGACCCATCAACTCGGCGACTCCGGCGACGAAGTCCTCGTACAGGGATTCGGCGACGATGGCGCGCGTGGCTGCCGTGCAGTCCTGACCGCCGTTGATCAACGATCCGGCGACGGCACCGTGCACAGCGGCATCGAGATCCGCGTCGTCGAAGACCACCAGCGGTGCCTTGCCGCCGAGCTCGAGCTGCACCCGAGTTCCGTGCGCGGCGGCCTGCGCCATGACGCGCCTGCCGACGGGAGTGGAGCCGGTGAAGGTCATCAGGTCCAGTCCTGCATGGGAGGACAGCGCGACTCCGGCGTCGAGACCGGTTCCGGTGACGACGTTGAACACCCCGTCGGGCACGCCTGCCTCGGTGGCCAACCGCGCCAACCGCAACGTGGTCAGTGGCGTGAGTTCACTGGGCTTGAGCACGATGGAACACCCGGCCGCCAACGCCGGTATCGCCTTCCATACCGCCATCTGCAGCGGATAGTTCCACGGCGTGATCGAACCGACCACTCCGACAGCGTCACGCCGAATGGCGGAGGTGTGCTCACCCGAGTACTCCGCAGCAGCCTTACCGTCCAGGTGCCGCGCAGCTCCGGCGAAGAACTCGATGTTGTCCACGCTCCCCGGAACGTCGAATTCCGTTGCCAACCTTGTCGATTTACCGGTCTGCGCCACTTCCTCGGACACGAAGTTCTCCGCGTCGGCCGCAACGAGACGCGCCAGTTCCAGCAACACAGCGCTGCGGTGTGCGGGGGTGGCGCTGGACCACGAGGGAAAGGCCGATCGGGCATGCGCGAGAGCCGAATCGACGTCTTCGGCGGTCGCCAGACCGACCTCGGCGACGACAGCTCCGGTCGCGGGATCGTCGACCTCGTACCGATCACCACTACCGTCGACCGCGCGTCCGTCGATCCAACAACCAGGAATGTTCGCCATGCCTGCGACAGTACCGTCGGACCCACGGATTCTCTCTGTTTCCAGCCTTTCGACAACTGATTCTGTCGTCTGAATCCACAATTGACACGTTTTTCATCGTCGACGGGTTGTGTTCACGGCCACGACAGTGACAAGATCGATCCATGCCCGAGCAACCACCCATCGCACTCGACGACGTCTCCAAGGCGATCATCGAGCAACTCCAGGAGGACGGGCGTCGCTCGTACGCTGCCATCGGCAAAGCCGTCGGACTCTCGGAAGCGGCTGTGCGTCAACGAGTTCAGCGCCTGACGGACTCCGGCGTCATGCAGATCGTCGCGGTGACCGATCCGGTGCAGGTCGGGTTCAAGCGGCAGGCCATGATCGGCATCAAATGCACCGGTGACAGTCATGCACTGTCCGAGGAACTGTCGGCGATCGATGCGATCGACTACGTCGTCCTCACCGCGGGGTCGTTCGACGTCGTCGTGGAAGTGGTGTGCGAGGACGACGAACAACTCCTGCAGATCCTGAACAAACAGATCCGCAGCCTGGACGGTGTCACCAGCACCGAAACGCTGGTCTATCTCAAACTCGTCAAGCAGCAATACAATTGGGGAACACGATGACGCGAACGACATCCGAACTCGACGCTTCCGCAGCCAAGCATCTGTGGGGCCACTTCACCCGCCACGGCGCAGGGGTCACACCCCCGATCATCACCCGCGGTGAGGGCTCGACCATCTGGGACTCGAACGGCAAGAGCTACATAGACGGTCTCTCGGGGCTGTTCGTGGTGCAGGTGGGCCACGGACGCGAGGAACTGGCCGAGGCCGCCGCCAAGCAGGCCAAGGAGTTGGCGTTCTTCCCCCTGTGGTCGTACGTCACCGAACCTGCGATCGAGCTCGCCGAGCGGCTCGCCGGGTACGCCCCGGGCGATCTCAATCGCGTCTTCTTCACCACCGGCGGCGGCGAGGCCGTCGAGAGCGCATGGAAGCTCGCCAAGCAGTACTTCAAGAAGGTCGGCAAGCCCGGCAAGCACAAGGTGATCTCGCGGTCCATCGCCTACCACGGCACCCCGCAGGGCGCGCTCGCCATCACCGGAATCCCGGCGCTCAAGGAACCGTTCGAGCCGCTGACGCCGGGTGCGTTCCGGGTGCCGAACACCAACATCTACCGCGCCCCTGCTCCCCTGGACACCGATCCGAAGGCGTTCGGGATCTGGGCTGCGGATCGCATCGCCGAGGCCATCGAGTTCGAAGGCCCCGACACGGTTGCCGCGGTGTTCCTCGAGCCGGTTCAGAATGCCGGCGGGTGCTTTCCTCCCCCGCCCGGATACTTCGAGCGCGTCCGCGAGATCTGCGACCGCTACGACGTTCTGCTCGTGTCCGACGAAGTCATCTGCGCTTTCGGCCGCATCGGGTCGATGTTCGCCTGCAGCGACTTCGGCTACGTACCCGACATCATCACCTGCGCGAAGGGAATGACCTCGGGCTACTCGCCCATCGGCGCAATGATCGCCTCCGACAAGCTCTTCGAGCCGTTCGACGACGGCACCTCGAGCTTCGCGCACGGATACACCTTCGGTGGCCACCCCGTCTCCGCCGCCGTTGCCATGGCCAATCTCGACATCTTCGAGCGCGAGGGCATCAACGCGCACGTCGCAGACAACGCACCGGCGTTCCGTGCAACGCTCGAGAAGTTGCACGACCTGCCGATCGTCGGAGACGTGCGCGGCGAGGGATTCTTCTACGGCATCGAGTTGGTCAAGGACAAGACCACGAAGGAGACGTTCAGCGACGCCGAAGCCGAACGCATCCTTCGCGGCTTCCTGTCCACGGCCCTGTTCGACGCAGGCCTGTACTGCCGCGCCGACGACCGTGGTGACCCGGTGGTGCAGCTGGCTCCGCCGCTGATCTGCGGTCAGAAGGAGTTCGACGAGATGGAGCAGATCCTGCGCAGCGTGCTGACCGAGGCGGGCAACCTGATCTGACCGGTCTCGCTACAGCCCGATGCGGTCGATCACGAGGGGCCTCGGCTGCGTGGCCGTGGCCCCTATCTCCCAGCTGGATTCGAGTGCCTGTTGCGCGTACTCGAAACGCTCGGGGGTGTCGGTGTACAGGGTTGCGAGCCGATCCCCGGCCCGCACCCGATCACCGGGCTTGGCGTGCAGCCGCACCCCGGCTGCGCTCTGCACCGGCTCACCCTGACGTTCTCGGCCTGCCCCCAGCCGCCACGCCGCCAGTCCGACGCCCATCGCGTCCAGTCCGGTCACGACGCCGTCGTGCGTAGCAGTGAATTCCTGGCTCTCGCGGGCGACGGGTAGTGCGGCATCGGGATCGCCGCCCTGCGCGGCGATCATCGTTCGCCACCGATCCATGGCCGAACCGTCGGCGAGCTTGTCGGCCGGATCGATCCCCTCGATCCCGGCAGCGGCGAGCATCGTGCGCGCAAGCGTGATCGTCAGCTCGACGATGTCGGCCGGGCCACCTCCGGCAAGGACCTCGACCGATTCCTGAACCTCCAGCGCGTTGCCTGCGGTCAGCCCGAGGGGGGTGTCCATCGCAGTGAGGACCGCCAGAGTGCGTACGCCCGCATCGGTTCCGAGTTCGACCATCGCGGTGGCCAGTTCACGTGCGTCGTCGACGTTCTTCATGAACGCACCGGCACCGACCTTCACATCCAACACGAGTGCCCCGGTGCCCTCGGCGATCTTCTTGCTCATGATCGAGCTGGCGATCAGCGGTATCGACTCGACCGTTCCGGTCACGTCGCGCAGTGCATAGAGCTTCTTGTCGGCCGGAGCCAGATCGGCACCGGCAGCACATACGACGGCACCGATCGCCGGATCGGCCAGAATGCGATGCATCTCCTCGCCGCTCAGATCCGCTCGCCATCCGGGGATGGACTCGAGCTTGTCGAGTGTTCCGCCGGTGTGCCCGAGTCCTCGACCCGACAGCTGCGGCACAGCGGCCCCGCAGGCGGCGACGAGCGGAGCCAGCGGCAGCGTGATCTTGTCTCCGACACCACCGGTCGAGTGCTTGTCGACGGTGGGCAGCGGCAGCGCCGAGAAGTCCATTCGTGTGCCCGACGCGATCATCGCGTTCGTCCACGTACCGAGCTCGCGACGCGACAATCCGCGCCACAGAACGGCCATCGCGAGAGCCGACATCTGTTCCGGCGCGACGGATCCGCGGGTGAACTCCGCGATCACCCATTCGATCTGCTCGTCGTCGAGAACGCGTCCGTCGCGCTTGGCACTGATGATGGATACGGCGTCAGGCATGGTTGTTCACGCGTCCTTCGTCGAGGTTGTCGGGGCCGAAAGCGTTCGGGAGCAACTCTGCCAGTCGAGCCGGTCCCGAGACGGTGTCGACGAGCAGATCCGGGCCGCCGAACTCGTACAGCAGCTGTCGGCATCGCCCGCACGGCATCAGAATTTCACGCCTGGAATCGCAGCACGAAAAGGCCACGAGTCTGCCGCCGCCGGTCGAGTGCAAGTTCGACACCAACCCGCACTCCGCGCACAGCCCCAAACCGTATGAGACATTTTCCACATTGCACCCGGTGACTATCCGATTGTCGTCCACCAGAGCTGCTGCACCGACCGGAAAGTTCGAGTACGGGGCATAGGCACGACCCATGGCCTCATGAGCATTGTCGCGCAACGTCTTCCAGTCGATTTCGTCCATGGTGAACCATCCAATCACGGCGTCTGAATTGATGCAGAGATCCGCCCGAAAGTGCGTGCATCAATTGGGAAGGCAAACCTAACACCGGATTTCGGCACCGTACGAACCTCGAGTCGAATTAGTTCCGTGTTTCGAATGGGTTTACAGTTTCGAGTAAGCGGCTAGTACAACCAGCACTAGGGCCGAATCGCGACAAATCGAGCCAGGCAAGACCGACCACCGGGGCTCGATGCGTCCACCAACGACGTTGGAGGCATTGCACTCGATGAGTAGCACGACGGAAGTCGCTCCGGTCAAGGAGCGCAAGCGGTCCCTGTACCGCGGGGATCCGGGCATGTGGTCCTGGGTTCTGCACCGCATCACTGGTGTGTTGACGTTCTTCTTCTTGTTCGTCCACGTCCTCGACACGGCGATGGTCCGGGTCAACCCCGAGACGTACGACGCCATCATCGAGACCTACAAGACCCCGCTCGTCGGTCTGATGGAAATCGGTCTCGTCGCGGCAGTGCTGTACCACGCGTTGAACGGCATCCGCGTGATGCTGATCGATTTCTGGTCCAAGGGACCGCAGTACCAGAAGCCGATGCTGTGGGCGATCGCAGTCGTCTGGCTCGTCGTCATGATCCCCGGCGCGGGACGAATCTTCTACAACATGTTCACGGCGGGTGGTCACTGATGTCGACGCAGGGTCCCGAGGCGAAGGTCCTCGGCACGAACTACGACCGTCCGGCCAGCTTGGCCAACCCGCGTTCACCGCGGCGCCAGAGCAAGGGCAACTTCGAGCTCTACGCATGGCTGTTCATGCGCTTCTCCGGCCTGGCACTCGTCGTGCTCGTCCTGGGCCACATGTTCATCATGCTGATGCTCGACGACGGTGTGCACCGCATCAACTTCGCATTCGTCGCCGGCCGCTGGGCCAGCCCGTTCTGGCAGTTCTGGGACCTGACGATGCTGTGGCTGGCGCAGCTGCACGGCGGCAACGGCCTGCGGACGATCATCGCGGACTACTCCCGCAAGGACTCGACGCGATTCTGGCTGACCACGCTGCTGGTGCTGTCGATGATCCTCATCATGGGCGTCGGCACCTACGTCATCTTCACGTTCGATCCCAACATCACGGCGAGCTAAGGACACTGACGCTTACATGCAGGAACATCGTTACGACGTACTGATCGTCGGCGCAGGCGGTGCCGGTATGCGTGCTGCGATCGAGGCCGGACCCCGTGCTCGCACAGCCGTACTGACCAAGCTCTACCCCACGCGCTCGCACACGGGCGCGGCTCAGGGCGGCATGTGTGCCGCTTTGGCCAACGTCGAGGAAGACAACTGGGAGTGGCACACGTTCGACACCGTCAAGGGCGGCGACTACCTCGCCGACCAGGACGCCGTGGAGATCATGGCCAAGGAAGCCATCGACGCAGTTCTCGACCTCGAGAAGATGGGTCTTCCGTTCAACCGGACGCCCGAGGGCAAGATCGATCAGCGGCGCTTCGGCGGCCACACCCGCGATCACGGCAAAGCTCCTGTGCGTCGTGCGTGCTACGCGGCCGACCGCACCGGCCACATGATCCTGCAGACGCTCTACCAGAACTGCGTCAAGCACGACGTCGAGTTCTACAACGAGTTCTACGCACTGGATCTGTGTCTGACCGAGACCGACGACGGTCCTGTCGCGACCGGAATCATCGCCTACGAGCTGTCCACCGGCGAGCTGCACATCTTCCACGCGAAGTCGATCATCTTCGCCACCGGAGGCTCGGGCCGGATCTACAAGACCACCTCAAATGCCCACACCCTCACCGGTGACGGCATGAGCATCGTGTTCCGCAAGGGTCTTCCCTTGGAGGACATGGAGTTCCACCAGTTCCACCCGACAGGTCTCGCAGGCCTCGGCATCCTCATCTCCGAGGCCGTGCGTGGCGAGGGCGGCATCCTGCGCAACGAGTCGGGTGAACGCTTCATGGAGCGCTACGCACCGACCATCAAGGACCTCGCGCCCCGCGACATCGTCGCGCGCTCGATGGTGCTCGAGGTGCTCGAAGGACGCGGTGGCGGCCCGAACAAGGACTACGTCTACATCGACGTCACGCACATTCCCGAGGAAGTTCTGGACGAGAAGCTCCCGGACATCATGGAGTTCTCCCGCACGTACCTCGGCGTCGACCCCGTCAAGGAACCGGTGCCCGTCTACCCGACGTGCCACTACGTGATGGGCGGTATCCCCACCAAGATCCGTGGCGAGGTTCTGCGCAACAACGAGGACATCGTCCCCGGCCTGTACGCGGCCGGCGAATGTGCCTGTGTCTCCGTGCACGGAGCCAACCGTCTCGGCACCAACTCGCTGCTCGACATCAATGTCTTCGGACGTCGTGCCGGCATCGCGGCGGCCGAGTACGCGAACTCGGTCGACTTCACCCCGCTCCCCGAGGAGCCGGCGAAGATGGTGCAGGACTGGCTGGAGTTGATCCTGTCCGACCACGGTCACGAGCGCGCAGCCGATATCCGTACCGAGATGCAGCAGTCGATGGACAACAACGCATCGGTGTTCCGTACGGAGGAACGTCTCGAGACGGCGCTCAAGGATGTTCGCGCCCTCAAGGAGCGCTACAACAAGATCACCGTCGAGGACAAGGGCAAGCGCTACAACAGCGACCTGCTCGAGGCCATCGAACTCGGCTTCCTGCTCGAAATGGCGGAGGTCACGGTCGTCGGCGCACTCAACCGGAAGGAATCGCGCGGCGGACACGCTCGCGAGGACTACCCCGAGCGCAACGACGCCGAGTACATGAAGCACACCATGGCCTACAAAGAGGGCGAAGGTCTGCTGACCGATATCCGCTTGGATTACAAGCCGGTAATCCAAACCCGCTACGAGCCGATGGAGCGGAAGTACTGATATGAGCGCACCAACACTGGACAAGAAGTCCAACGAGTCCGATCTGCCGCCCGTCCCCGAGGGCGCGGTGATGGTCAACCTCAAGATCGCGCGCTTCAACCCCGAGAACGGTGACGGTCAGCGCTGGGACACCTTCCAGGTCCCCACCCTGGCCACCGACCGTCTGCTCAACCTCCTGCTGTACGTGAAGGGCTACCTGGACGGCACACTGACGTTCCGCCGCTCGTGCGCACACGGTGTATGTGGCAGCGACGCGATGCGCATCAACGGTGTCAACCGTCTCGCCTGCAAGGTGCTCATGCGCGACATGCTCCCCAAGGACTCGTCGAAGACGCTGAACATCACCATCGAGCCCATCAAGGGTCTGCCGGTGGAGAAGGACCTCATCGTCGACATGGAGCCCTTCTTCGACGCGTTCCGCGCCGTGAAGCCGTTCCTCATGACGACGGGCAACGAGCCGACCCGCGAGCGGATCCAGTCCGCAGCGGACCGCGCCCGGTTCGACGACACCACCAAGTGCATCCTGTGCGCGTGCTGCACCACCTCGTGCCCCGTGTTCTGGAGCGACGGCAGCTACTTCGGCCCCGCTGCGATCGTGAACGCACACCGGTTCATCTTCGACAGCCGTGACGAGGGTGCAACCGAACGCCTGGACATCCTCAACGACGTCGAGGGTGTGTGGCGTTGCCGCACCACCTTCAACTGCACCGACGCATGCCCCCGCGGCATCCAGGTGACCAAGGCGATTCAGGAAGTCAAGCGCGCGTTGCTCTTCGCTCGCTAGCAGGCACATCCACAACGGAAAGCGCCCCTTCGCATACGCGAAGGGGCGCTTTCCGTTTCCGGTCTCAGACGAACGCGCTGAAGCCGGTCACACCACGGCCGACGATCAGGTTGTTGATCTGCGCGGTGCCCTCGTAGGAATACAGCGCCTCGGCGTCGGCGAAGAACCTGATGACGTCGTGCTCGATCAGAATTCCGTTGCCGCCCATAATTTCTCGGGCCCAACTCACCACTTCGCGCAACCGCGTCGTACAGAACGTCTTCGCGAGCGCCGCATGCTCGTCGTAGTGGACGCCGTTGTCCTGCAGCTGAGAGACCCGAATCGCCATGCCGAGCGAGGCGGTGATGTTCGCGGTCATGCGTGCGATCAGGTCGGAGATGAGCTGGAACGACGCGATAGGAGATCCGAACTGTTCGCGTTCGCGCGCGTACGTCACGGCCCGCTCGTACGCGCCCATCATCACGCCCACGGCCTGAAACGCCACTCCCCCACGGGTCAAGCGGAGCACCTTCGCGGTATCGGCGAACGAGTTGGCGTCGGCGAGCTTGTTGGCGACCGGGACTCGGCAGTTCTCGAGGTGGACGTCCGCATTCTCCACCGCGCGGAGCGAGTACTTGCCCTCGATCTTCTCGGCCCGGAATCCCTCGAAATGCTTTTCGACCACAAAGCCCTTGACCTCGCCATCGGCCTCGTCCTTGGCGAACACGATGGTCAGGTCTGCGAAGGTAGCGTTGCCGATCCAGCGCTTGCTGCCGTTGAGGATCCAGTGATCTCCGTCGAGTCGAGCGGTGGTCTCGAGTCCGCCTGCGACGTCGGAGCCACCGTGCGGTTCGGACAGTCCGAACGCGCCGATCGTCTCCATCCGGCGCATGGCGGGCAACCACCGCTGGCGCTGCTCCTCGGAGCCGAGAATGGAGATACTGCTCATCGCCAGCGAACTGTGCACGCTGAACATCGTTCCGGTGGACGGATCGACCCGCGCGAACTCCATCTCGAGCCAGCCGGTGAGCAGCTTGCGGGAGGCCTTGCGATCGTCGAACGCGTAGCCGAGACCAGCGATCTCGAGCTGGGCGATTTTCGGCATCAGGTGCACCGGCGAGGTGGCCTTCTCCCAGAATTCGTTCGCCCGCGGCGCGACCTCCTCCTGCAGGAACCGGCGGGTACGCAGGACCACCTCGGTCTCGGCCTCGTCGAGCATGCTCTGATACCCGTAGAAATCGGATTCGAGAAAGTCCGGCGACAGTGGTCCGAGGGGCTCGTGCTCGCTCATGTTCGGCTCCTTCGTCTGGCACCTCTCATCGGGCACCGCTACCGATCTTCTACCCGCCGCGCCCGATTCTCACGCATGCACCGCGGCCTTCGCCGGTCAGCGGCGCAGTTCGTCGGAGAGGGTCGCCAGTTCGTCGCCGCCCGCCATTTCCTTGGTGAGGTCGTCGAGCGAGATCTCGTGGTGCGCACAGTCCAACGTCTGACGTCCACGATCGAGGAGAACGAAGTGATCTCCGACCATGTACGCGTGATGCGGATTGTGGGTGATGAACACGACGCCGAAGCCCTTCTCCCTGGCCGCCGAGATGTACCGGAGAACCATGCCGGACTGCTTGACGCCGAGAGCGGCGGTCGGCTCGTCGAGAATGAGCACCCGGGCACCGAAGAAGATGGCGCGAGCGATGGCCACGCACTGACGTTGGCCACCGGACAGGGAGCCGATGGGGGCATCGACGTCCGGGAGATCGATACCCATCTTGCGGAGTTCGTCGATCGTCGTCGCGCGCATGGCATGGGTGTCGAGGGTCTTGAAGATCGTGCCCTTGCGCAGTTCCTGGCCGAGGAAGAAGTTGCGCCACACCGGCATCAGGGAGACGACCGCGAGGTCCTGGTAGACCGTGGAGATACCCTGTTCCACCGCCTGCTTCGGCGAACCGAACGTCGTCGCCTTGCCATCGACGAGCAGTTCCCCCTCCGACTGCCGATGCAGACCGGACATGATCTTGATCAGAGTGGACTTGCCTGCGCCGTTGTCACCGAGAACGCAGGTGACCTCACCGGCACCGACGCGGAGGTCTATCCCGTGCAGCGCGATGATGTTGCCGTAGCTCTTGCCGACGCCTTTCAGCTCGATGAGGGGCGTGTTCGCAGAGGACGTCATGGTCACCTTTTCGCCGCGTAGTTGCGGAAGGAACTGTTCGCGATCACTGCGAACAGCAGCATCGCGCCGAGGAAGAACTTGAACCAGTCCGGGTTCCAGCCGGCATAGACGATGCCCTGGTTGGTCATGCCGAAGATGAACGCTCCGATGAAAGCACCGACAGCCGTACCGTATCCACCGGTCAGCAGGCATCCACCGATGACGGCGGCGATGATGTAGAGGAACTCGTTGCCCACGCCCTGGCCGGACTGGACGGTGTCGAACGCGAACAGCAGATGCATGCCGACGAACCAGGCGCAGAAGCCGACGAACATGAACAGGCCGATCTTGACCCGGGTGACCGGGACGCCGACCGCACGCGCCGATTCCTGGTTTCCGCCGACTGCGAAGATCCAGTTGCCGGTCCGGGTCTTCATCAGCACCCAGGTCGCGGCGAGCGTGAACACGATCCACCACACGACGGTGATGCGGACCGAGACACCCAGCAGCGAGAACGAGGACGAGAAGAAGGCCTTGGCCGAGTCGAATCCCTCCATGTCCGAGATGGACGGGGTGGCGACCTGGCCGGTGACGAGCTTGGTGACGGCGAGATTGATGCCGGTGAGCATCAGGAACGACGCCAACGTGATCAGGAACGACGGAATCTTCGTCGTCATCACCAGGTATCCGTTGAGGAAACCGACCGCAAGTGCCAACACCAGCGCCAATGCAGAGCCCGCCCAGACGTTCAGGTGCAGGTTGTAGGCCAGCATGGAGGCCATGATCGAGGAGAACGTCACCGCAACCCCGGTGGAGAGGTCGAATTCTCCGCCGATCATCAACAGGGAGACACCGATCGCCATGATGCCGATGGTCGAGGATGCGTACAGCACAGTGGCCAGAGCCTCGGGCGATCGAAACGGCGGTGCCACGATGCAGAAGAAGACGAAGATGGCGACCGCGCCGAACAGGGCACCGACCTCCGGTCGAATCAGCAATCGCTGCAACGGTTTCTGCTTCTTGACCCGCTCGTCTGCGATCACGGTGTGTTCGGACAGAGCCGGATCGGCCTGTGTGGACATGAATTTCCTTCCGCGCCGGAGCGACGCACTCAGCGCGTGCCGTTACGGGCGTATTCGGCGACCGCGTCGATGTTGGTCGAATCGATGAACGCGGGCCCGGTCAGCACCGGTGTACCTCCACCGATCGTGTTGCCGTTGTTGAGGTAGAGCCACAACGAGTCGATGGCCAGGTAACCCTGCAGATACGGCTGCTGATCGATGGCCCACGCCACGTCGCCGGACTCGATCGCATCGACGAGTGCTGCGTTGGTGTCGAACGTGACGATCGTGGCGTCGCTGCCCGCATTGGTCTTGGACTGCACCGCAGTCAGAGCGATCGGAGCGGCGAGGGCGATGACGTGGTCGATCGTCGGATCCTGCTGCAGCTTGGCCGTGATGGTCGACTCCACGGACGGCATGTCCTTGCTGTTGACGTTGAGGATCTCGGTGGTGCCTCCGGTGAAGCCTTGCCTGACGCCTGCACATCGCGCCTCGAGTGCCACCGCGCCCTGCTCCTGGATGATGCACAGCGTCTTGCGAGCACCGTCCTCGGTGAGGCGCGCTCCAGCAGCCTGTCCGGCGATGGTCTCGTCCTGGCCGAAGTACTGCTGGACTCCCATGTCCTTCCAGGAGTCGTAGCCGGAATTGAACGCGACGACCGGAATGCCTGCGGCGCTTGCCGTCTCGACTGCGGAGGCCATCGCGTCGGGCTTGGCCAGAGTGACCGCGATTCCGTCGACCTTCGAGTCGATCGCACTCTGGACGAGGTTGGCCTGGTTGGGTGCCTCGGGATCTGCGGAGTAGCGCAGTTCGATGTTGTCCTTGGCCGCGGCGGCCTCGGCACCCTTGCGAACCAGATCCCAGAAGGTATCGCCGGGAACCTCGTGCGTGATCATCGCGATCGTCGCCGACGGAGTGTCGGCGACTCCCGCGTTGCTTCCGTCGTCGGACGATCGAGGAGCCCCACCGGTGCTCGAACAGGCCGCGACAGTCAGTGCTGCGACCGCACAGACCGCGCCGACCGCGATCGGCCCGCGTCTTTGCCGAAACCTCATTGCACTTCCCTTTCCAACAACCGGCTCTCGAACACCGACGAATCCGAGCCGCCGACCTGATCACTGTAAGAAACGATTGGTACCCGTCACGCATCTTCGACGATTATTCGTCACACAACAGAACCGGGGTGTGCACCACCGAACCTCGGACGACATGAGAGAACTCTCATCTCCGATTCACGTAGCCACAATCCACCGTCGTCAGACTCGGCCGTGTGCGAACCATCATCGTCTCGGCCCTGGGACTGCTCACGCTCGCCGTGCTCGTCACGGCATTGCTGACGACTCGATCGACGGGCGAGCAGACCCCGTTGCCCGCACCCATCGTTGCACCCGCCGCACCTGTGCAATCCGCCCCGGGTACCCCACAACCCGTTCCCCCTCTACCTGGACCGAGTGAACCCACGCCCACTCCCGCGCCACAACCGGTGGCACCGGACGGATTCGTGCCCCCGCCTCCGCTACCGCCTGCCGACTGGGACGATGACTTCGACGACGACTGGGATGACGATGACGACGACTGACCTTGCTGCGAGACCGACCACGTGATGCGGACGCGACTGCTCGCCCTACGCCCGACGAGCGCCAGGAGCCGCATCTTCTCGTGGGTGCTCCTGCTGGTGCTGGCATCGCTGGCGGCTGTCACCGTCACCACCTGGCTGCTCATGATTCGCGCGACCGACAATCGCATGCGCGAATCGCTGCGCACCGAAATCGCCGAGTTCACCACCCTCACCGACGCGGGCGTCGATCCTGGAACCGGCGCACCGTTCGACGACATCAACGACGTGCTCCGCGTGGTGATCACCTACAACCTCGCCCGCCCCAACGAGAAGTTCCTGGGCTACGTGGACGGTGCGTTCGCCGTGCAGAGCAGGCAGCAGGCACCGGTGCGACTGTCCGACGACAACGGCTTCACCGCCGAGGTGGGTACCGTCACCGCGCCCGTCGAGGGTTCGTATTCGAGCGCGGCAGGTGAAGTGGTGTACCTCGCGGTGCCGGTCTCCCTGGCGGGCGACCCGGTGACCGGGGTCGTGGTCGCCGCCTACTTCGCCGACCAGGAACGCGCCTCCGCCGACGAGACCGCGACCCTGATGCTCGTCGTCGGCGGCGTCACCTCGGTGCTGGCGGCGGTCGGGGCGTGGTTGGTCGCGGGCCGCATCATGTCTCCGATCAGACACATCACCGCCACCGCCAGAACGATCACCGAGACCGACCTGTCCGGCCGAATCACCGATGCCAGAACAACGGGTCGAGGCGACGACATCGGAGCCCTGATCGACACACTGAACTCGATGCTCGACCGAATCGAGTCGGGTGCGGCCAGT
Source organism: Rhodococcus sp. 14-2483-1-2 (assembly GCF_002259405.1). GTDB lineage: Bacteria > Actinomycetota > Actinomycetes > Mycobacteriales > Mycobacteriaceae > Rhodococcoides. The sequence continues at coordinate 66,607 of NZ_NPFW01000002.1, forward strand.
CAGCGCAGATTCCTCGACGACGCAGGCCACGAGCTCCGCACTCCCATCACCATCGTCCGAGGTCATCTCGATGTGCTCGACCACGACGACCCCGCCGACGTTCGCGATACCGTTGCGCTGGTCGACGACGAACTCGATCGGATGAACCGGCTCGTAGCCGACCTGTTGCTGCTCACCCGGGCCGACCAGACGAGCTTCGTCACCCCTGTGGTCACCGACGTCGACGCGCTCACCCGAAGCGTGTTCGACAAGGTGACCACCCTCGCCGACCGGGAGTGGGTGCTCGAGGCGAGCGCAACCGTCCACGCACCGCTCGACGCACAACGACTGACTCAGGCGTTGCTGGCACTGGCGGACAACGCAACTCACCACACGACGCCCGGCAGTCGCGTCGGCATCGGATCGCAACTGTCCGACGGTGACATCCGGTTCTGGGTCACCGACTCGGGCCCTGGAATCGAGCGCGACGAACAGGAACGAATCTTCGAGCGCTTCGCCCGCGGTCGCAACGGAACCAGACGCACCGAGGGCGCAGGTCTCGGCTTGTCCATCGTCACCGCCATCGCACAGGCCCACCGTGGACGGGTCAGTGTCGGCAGCGCACCGGGACACGGGGCCACGTTCACCATCACGATTCCACTGACCGATTCCCCTCCCCCGCAGAAGGATCGACCATGGCCCGCATCCTGATCGCCGAAGACGAACCTCGCATCGCCTCGTTCGTGCACAAGGGACTGCGAGCGAGCGGTTTCAGCACGACGACCGTCTCCGACGGCAGATCCGCGTACGAACACGCGCGCAGCGGCGACTTCGATCTGGTGGTACTCGACATCGGGTTGCCGATCATGGACGGCTTCGAGGTACTGCAGCGACTGCGCGGAGAACAGTGCGAGATACCGGTGATCGTGTTGACCGCACGCGACAGCGTCCAGGACGTGGTGTCCGGTCTCGAAATCGGTGCCGACGACTACATGGCCAAGCCGTTCCGCTTCGAGGAACTGCTGGCGCGCATCCGAGTTCGCCTGGGCACCAAACGAACCGTCGACACCACACAGCTCGCGGTCGCCGACCTCACCCTCGACCTGCGTACCCGGCGAGCTGTGGTGGGAGACCGCACCGTCGACCTGTCGGCACGAGAGTTCGCCCTGGCCGAGACCTTCATGCGCCACCCCGGCCAGGTCCTCTCGCGAGAGCAACTCCTGTCGCAGGTGTGGGGATACGACTTCGACCCGGGCTCCAATGTCGTCGACGTCTACGTCCGATACCTTCGGGCGAAATTCGGTGCCGCCCGAATCGAGACCGTCCGCGGAATGGGATACCGACTCGCCGAGACATGAGTGGCGTCGGCCGGTGCCGACGCCACTGCTGGAGTGTCAGTCGTCCCAGTCGTGATCGTCGTTGTCGTCGTCCAGATCGTCCCGGTCGTCGTCCAGATCGTCCCAGTCGTCGTCGCGGTCGTCCAGATCGTCCCAGTCGTCGTCGCGGTCGTCGAGATCGTTGAGATCGTCGTTGCGGTCGTACCGGTCGTCGTCGTTGCGATCATCCCAGTCGTCGTCGTAGCGGTCGTTCGGGATCTGGGTCGGTGCGGGCTGTTGGGGAGCTGCCGGCGGGGTCGGAGCCGAATCCGACTCCGACAGAGGCTGTTCCACCGAGATCGAGGACGGCCGCTGCTGGGTGGGGCCGTCGTCGGCGATAGCGAGTGCGCCGACGCTTCCGAGGGTGACGACAACGGCTGCTGCACCGACGATCATGAACTTTCCTGGCATTCTCATGGCTGCTCCTTCGATCCGGGTTCTGTGGGCCACCGTTTCGGTGATGACTCAACGATCGCTGTCGAACGTGAGAAGCGAAGGAGCACAACATGAGCGAGTTCTCATACTGGCGACGGGCAAGTGCGGCGACGCGAGATCGACATTCGGCCGTTGTCGGTGACGGTGTCGGGACAAGATCCGGAGCGGTCGTTCGGGCGACCCTCGCCGGTGGGTCGCCACGTCACCCGACCCCTGAGCGCCTATGGTGATTCGCGATGAAAAGGATTCGAGTGTGTGTGGCCGTGTCGGCAGTGTCGATGGTTCTCGTCGGCATGGGTTGTGGACCGGCTCTGGCGCAACCCGCCGGCGAGCCACCGGCGGTGACGACGACACCGCCGTTCACGACGCCCGACACCGACAGCTGCCCGTACGCCGCGTCTCCTCCCCCGGCGATCGACCTGTCCGAGGTACCGGAACCTGGAAGCACTGCCCCGCAACCACTCCCGATTCCCGCCGAGGCCGTCGGCGGGAATCGGCTCGCCGAGTGTGGAGCGGTGCTGCCGGACGGGGCTCCCCCGTTGCCTGCGGATATCTCGGCGACCGGGTTCGTGGTGGCCGACATGGACTCCGGCTCCGTTCTGGCCGCCAAGGATCCGCACGGGCGGCATCGGCCGGCGAGCACGATCAAGGTGCTGCTTGCGATCGTCGCCCTCGACGAGCTGAACTTGAACGACCGGATCACCGCGACCGCAGAGGACGCCGATGCAGAGGGCAGTGCCGTCGGCATCGGAGAGAACGGTGTCTACACCAATCTCCAATTGATGCAGGGCCTGGTGATGGCGTCGGGAAACGATGCAGCGCATGCGTTGTCCAGGCAGTTGGGCGGCGACGCGGCCACCGTGGACAAGATGAATGCCAAGGCCGCAGAACTGGGTGCGCTCGATACGCGCACCGCCACGCCGTCGGGTCTCGACGGTCCTGGCATGGCGAGCTCTGCCTACGACTTGGCGTTGATCTACCGCGAGGCCATGCGTGATCCGACCTTCGCACAACTGATTTCGACCGAGAACGTTCAGTTTCCCGGCTACCCGAAGGACCCCACGATCCCGGACGACCAGGACCGGCCCGGGTTCACCCTCTCCAACGACAATCAGCTGCTCTACAACTACGAGGGCGCACTCGGAGGCAAGACCGGGTACACCGACGATGCTCGCCAGACATTCGTCGCAGGAGCAGAGCGGGGCGGTCGACGTCTCGTCGTGACGATCATGAAGGGCGATGTGCTGCCGATCCGGCCCTGGGAGCAAGCGGCGCGCCTGTTGGACTACGGGTTCGCTCTCGATTCGAGCCGCGGCATAGGCGAACTCGTGGAGCCGCAGTCGACGTCCGCGGTGACGAGCACACGTGCGCCCGAGGCCACGCCGACTCTCGCCCAGCCACCCGCATCGGCGTCGGGGTCGAGCTCCCGCCAGTCCGAGATGCAGGCACAGGGCGACACCGTCGTTCGCATCGCGATAGGTGTCATCGGTGCGATCGTGGTGATCGGGCTGCTGTGGGGAGCTCGGCGGCTTTCGCGCAACCGCTGATCAGCGACGCCGGTTGCGCAATCCCGCGACGCCGAGAGCTGCGAGGGCACCGGCACCCACCAGCGCCAGACCGCCCGTCACGCCAGGTCCTTCGCTGACCTCGACCCTCGTGTTGATCACTGCCGGCTCCGGCGCCGGAACATGCGCTTCGGCCAAGCTTTCGCGTGTCGTCGCAGCGAACGACGTGGAGAACAGCACCAGCCGTGACGTCGTGAACACGAACACCAGCAGGCCGATGATGGGACCGAAGACCACGCCCGCGGGCCCGCTCGTCACCGATGCCAGGTAGAGGGCACCGAGCTGCTTGAAGATCTCGAACCCGACGGCAGCGAGCAGTGCACCTTTCGCTGCGCTGCGCCACGACACCGGCTCGCGCGGCAGCCGCGAGATCACCCAGGTGAACAATGCCCAGGTGCCCGCAAGCGCGAGGAGAATCGAGAAGACGCGCAGCGCGACGCCCACTCCTGGGATGGAATCGAGATTGGCCCACTCCAGAATGCTGCGCATCAGGTCACCTCCGGCCAGCGCCGACAACGCCAACGACAGCACCAGCGCGGTCCCCAGCCCGAGCAGCGCGGCGAAATCCTTGGCCTTGGTGGCCAGAAAACCACCCTGCTCGTGCTGGCTCTCCCACATGGCGGTCAGTGCCTCGCGTAGGTTCGCGATCCAACCGAGACCGGCATACAGGGCGCCGAGCAGACCGATGATGCCGACGCTCGTCCGAGACTCGATGGCCGTCTGAATCAGCGAATTGATGGTCTCACCGAAGCTGCCGGGCACGTTCTCGGCAATCTGCGACTGGATCTCGGCAAGCCACTCGGGCTGATTCACCAGCACGAACCCGGCGATCGCGAACGCGACCATCAGCAGCGGGAACAGGGCCAGCACACTGAAGTACGTCATGCCTGCGGCGTAGTAGTCGCCCTTCTGACCCTGATACCGCTGCGCAGCAACAACAGTGTGATCGAGCCACGGCCACCGTTCGCGCCGGTCGTCGAGGATCGCCTTGAAATCGGGCATGGCACTCACCTTCTCGCTGTCGTCGCCTGCTGTCGGATCGTGTCGCCACGGTGCTGCGCCTCGAACTACTCTTTGCCGAAATGCAGCACGCCCAAACTCGGTGTGCCGTAGATGCTATGCACCCGGCGGCAGGAAACCCACCCTGTCGTAGACCTGAGCGAGCGTTCGACTCGCCACTTCCCTGGCTCGATCCGCACCGGCCGCGAGGATGCGGTCGAGTTCGGCCACATCGGCCATGAACCCGTCCATCCGCTCCCGCAGTGGAACGACGAACTCGGTCAGAACGTCGGCCGTGTCGGACTTGAGGTCGCCGTATCCCTTACCCGCGTAGCCGGCAACGAGATCGTCGATACTCGCGCCCGACAGCGCGGACTGAATCACCAGAAGATTGCTGACGCCCGCCTTGTTCTCCGGATCGAACACGATGTCGCGTTCGTTGTCCGTCACTGCCGAACGAATCTTCTTCGCCGACACCTTCGGATCGTCGAGAATGTTGACGATGCCCGCCGGATTCGACGAGGACTTGCTCATCTTCGCGGTGGGATCCTGCAGATCGAAGATCTTCGCGGTGCCCTTGATGATGTGCGCATCGGGCACGACGAACGTCTTCTTGAACCGCGTGTTGAAACGCTGCGCCAGATCACGAGTCAACTCCAGGTGTTGCCGCTGATCCTCGCCCACGGGAACCAGATTCGGCCGATAGAGCAAGATGTCGGCGGCCTGCAGAATCGGGTAGGTGAACAGTCCGACGCTGGTGTGATCGCGTCCCTGCTTGGCCGACTTGTCCTTGAACTGAGTCATCCGCGCCGCTTCGCCGAATCCGGTGATGCAGTTCAGAACCCACGCCAACTGCGCATGCTCGGGTACCTGACTCTGAACGAACAGCGTCGACTTCTCCGGATCGATTCCCACCGCGAGCAACTGCGCAGCGGCCACTCGGGTGCGGCGGCGCAGTTCCTTCGGGTCCTGTGGAACGGTGATCGCATGCAGGTCCGGGATGAAATAGAACGCGTCGAACTCGTCCTGCAACTCCACCCAGTTCCGCACCGCACCCAGGTAGTTACCGAGATGGAACGAATCGGCAGTCGGTTGGATGCCGGAGAGCACCCGCCGACGCGGACCCTGCGGAGTGTCGATGGAGTCGGAAGAAGACATACCGCAATCTTTTCACGACCCCATCGACGCCAACTCCCTGCCTGCCGAGATGGTCACTCCGCACCGGAACACGGGTCACTCCGCAGGCTCCGCTCTAGCGGTAGCGCACAGTCACCGGCGCGTGATCGGACCATCGCTGGTCGTACGCCTCGGCCCGCTCGGTGCTCGCTTCCTTGGCGCGCTCGGCCAGATCACTCGTGGCCAGCTGATAGTCGATTCGCCAGCCGGCGTCGTTGTCGAAGGCCTTGCCGCGGTACGACCACCAGCTGTACGGACCTTCGACGCCCGGGTGCAGTGCACGTACGACGTCGGTCCAGGGAGCCTTCTCGGCGAGCAACCGCGTCACCCACTCGCGTTCCTCGGGCAGGAAGCCGGAGTTCTTGCGGTTGGTCTTCCATGCCTTGAGATCGGCCTCGGTATGGGCGATGTTCCAATCGCCGCACACCACCACGTCCCGATCGTCGGACGTCGCGGCCTTGGCCGTCTTGGCCAGATACTTCGCGAACGCCGCCATGAAGCGTTCCTTCTCGTCCTGCCGCTCGGTACCCACCTCGCCCGATGGCAGATACAGGCTCGCGACGGTGATATCGCCGAAATCGCCCTCGATGTACCGACCTGCATCGGCGAACTCGACGGCCCCGATGCCGGTACGAATCGCATCGGGAGCCGCCTTCGACAGCAAGGCCACCCCGTTGCGTCCCTTCGCGGACGGCTCGGCCGAGGCCAGGTGCCAGCCCGCATCGAGGGCCGGGGCCAGCGCCTTGGTCAGCTCCCCGTCGTTGGCGCGGGTTTCCTGCAGGCAGATGACGTCGGCATCGGTGGCCTCGAGCCACGGCAGCATGCCCTTGCGAACAGCTGCGCGAATTCCGTTGACGTTGACAGTGGAAACAGTGATCGGCACGCCGACGACGGTAGCGGAGCCCACCGACAGAGCGCGGACGGGCTGCTTACCTGGGTTCATTCCTGCCCGGCCTGCTATCGACGCCTCGGCTTCGCCCCGGGTTTCGGCGCGGTGACCACCGATGTCACCTCCGGCACCACCACCGGTTCACGATCGATGCGTCGGTAGACGATGTGCTGTTGGACGTAGGTCCACATGTTGTTGCTCACCCAGTACAGCAACACCGCGACCGGCAACACCGGGCCGCCGACGAGCACGCCTGCCGGGAACACCCAGAGCACGAGCTTGTTCATGATCGCGGTCTGCGGGTTTGCGAGCGCCGCTGCGTCCTGCCGGGCGACGGACGCCCGCGAGTTCAGATGAGTCGCCACCGCCGCAACGATCATCAACGGAACCGCAACGAACGCGATGCTCCACACCGACGGCACTCCCCCGAACGGACCGAATGCCTCGAGCACCTCCCGAGAGCTGTTGACGGCAGCGGAGATCGGCGCACCGAAGAGTCGTGCGTCGAGGAAGGACTGCACATCGACAGCGCTGAAGACGTAGTTCGCGGTGTTCGCATTTTCCTGCGCAGTCATACCGAGATGACCGAATCCGGTACCGGTTCGGTTGAACGAGCGCAGCACGTGCAGCAGACCGATGAAGACCGGGCCCTGCGCCAGCAGGGGCAGGCACCCCATCAAGGGGTTGAAACCGTGTTCCTGCTGCAACTTCCGCATTTCGGTTGCTTGCCGAGCACGGTCCCCGGAGTACTTCCTCTGTACGGCCTCGAGCTGGGGCTTCAGTTTCTTCATGGCGAGCTGGGAACGAATCTGGCCGACGAACGGCTTGATCAGCAGCGCACGCAGTGTGAAGACCAGGAATATCACCGCCAAGGCCCAGGCGAAGCCGTTGTCGGGGCCGAGCACGGACCCGAAGACTCTGTGCCAAAACCACAGCACCGCGGAGACGGGATAGTAGACGAAATCGAGCATGGTGGAGCACCTCACTGTGAGAGAAGTCGGTCGGTCGGCGTCTCGACCGGATCTCGCAGTGGCTCAGATCAACTGGAGCCACCGGTCCGGTCCAGGGACCGGACCGGGTGCTCTGGGCATGGGGCGACCGGGCGCATCGGGTTGCTGTTGCCTGCGGAACGATCCCCGAAGCCGCCGCCCGTCCGCGCCTGCGGAATCCGACGACAGCGGTGCGATCACTGCCAGATCGGACGGCGCACCGAGGACGACAAGGGACGCCGCGACCAACGCACCGAACATCGCTATCTGTGCGGCGGGTTGGGCGTCGACGACGGTGAAGACGACCAGCAGGACGGCGAGAACGCCGACCAGTGTCCCGGCGTAGCGTCGAATCGCCAGGTGAGGGGTTCGAGAATCGAGCATCTTCGGTTCCTTGGGACAGCCTCGCGGACAACGGGTTGCGATGGCGTGGGGGAACTTTCGAGCTACAGTGCCCCCACCAGTGCACCGGGTGCACGTGGCTGTGGGCGGCCCGGAGCATCCGGGCGATGTTGACGCCGGAACGACCCTCGAAGGTGGCGTTCCTCTGCGGCGGGGCCGGCATTCGGCAGCAGGCGCAGCAGTGCCGGCACATCGACACGGTGTGCGAGCAGCATCAGCGTTGCCAGCGCCGCGACGAGGATCAGGGCCACGTCCGCGGTTGCGGTCGGCATCGTCAGGTACAGCGCCACGAGGAGCAGCGAGGTGACGACCATGCTCTGGTATCTCATCGCGCACCTCCCCGTTCCGACGCCTACCCGATGATTCGAGTCGTTGCTCAGGGTACAGATACCGAGGGGTCCGTGCACAGGTGCCAGGTATCGCCGACGAACACCGGCCCGCGAGCCTGAACACAGGGACGCACGTAGCTGGGCAGTCGCTCGAGCTCGGCGTCGGCGTCGGCCGACAACCCACCCACGTAGGACGTATCGATACGTCCGGTCTGCTCGAAGCGATCGACGTTGTGCCGTGCGATGTACGCATCCGGGTTCAGAGCCGCCAGCGTGAGCACGGTCAGAACCGCACCGACGCCTACTGCTCGTGGAAGCCGGCGCCCCGACATCCGCACGCCCGAGACCAGAAGCAGAACGAAGACCGAACCCAGCCACCACTCGACGGCCGTGACGAACAACCTGAGGGTGGTGTAGCCGTATTGCTGCTCGTACAACGACATTCGATGCAGGGCCGACGCAACGATCACCAACGACAGCAGGCACAGCCCACCGAGCAGGGCCCGCAATGCACTTCGATCACGGCGATCCTCGCGTCGAGCCTTCGCCACCGTGACCGCGATGACGAGCAGTGTCAGTACCGTCACTGCGAGCAATTGCCAGAAGCCCTGCCGGGCGTATTCGGCATTGGTCAGACCCTCCGTGGTCACCACGTGCCCTTGCCCGCCGAACAGCGTCGGCACCTGGAACCCGACGAACACGACGAACAGGGCCACCACCGCCCCGAGGGGAACCATCCACTCCCACAACTGCACCGATCGACGCGGCGACGGCGCGAGGCGATCGAACCGAGGCGGATGCAGCGCGACGTAACAGACAGCGAGCGCACCACCTGCGGTGAGCACGAAGACGAGGGTGCGTCCGAGAATCGATGCGGCATCGAACTCGGGCGTCACCGCGCCCAGGGCATCCGAGAAACGCTTGTCGGCCGCACCGAACAACGCCGCGAACACGACGAAGAGCGCCACGGTCACGACGGCCACCATGCCGATACGCACCGGCCGAGGCCCCTCCAGATCGATCGAACCGGCTCCGCGTCGAGTCCACCGTGCCACCCGCACCGGCAGCAACACCGGCAGGAGAGCGCCGAGTGCAATTCCCGTCCACGTCCAGGCGCGGGAGAGCACAACCACTCCGACCACGATGGCGAGCGTCGTCGACATCGTCACGATCCACTCGGCCGCGCGCAGCGCAGACACGCTCGCCAATGCCAGCACTCCTGCCACGCCGGCCCACTCCCACCGCGAGAGCCTGCCACTGCGGGCTGCGAGCACAACACCCACGAAGGCCAGGGCGGTGATCAGCACGCCGAACGTGTTGTCCATCAGCGTCACTGCACCGATCAGTCCGGCAAAGGCGGACCCGAGCAGCGCCGCACGAGGTGGCTGCGAATACCGCAGCACCGGCCAGGTGCGCGGCCCCCAGGGAGAGCGCCTGTGCTTCGCTGCCGGATGAATCGGAATGTCGATCGTGCTCATGACTCTTCCCTCTTCTGTGTTTCGGGCATGACAGGTCGGCGGCCGCAGTCCGGGGACGAGCAGTCGCGGTTCGGATGGATCGATGAATTCAGTGCTCGGGGATGGCCACTCTGATGTGGCAGCCGAATTCGCTGTCGAGAACGTCGATGGTTCCGCCGTGCAGTTCGGTGGCCCAGCGGGCGATGCCGAGGCCGAGACCTGTTCCGCCGTCGGTGGATCCGCCGCGAGTGAATCGGTCGAACACGGCAAGGCGGTCGGCGGGCGCGATGCCCGGTCCCTGGTCGACGACGTCGAATGCGTACGCCCCGCCGATTCGATGGGCGCGTAGCGTCACGGTGCTCGAATGAGGAGAATGCCGCACGGCGTTGTCGACGAGGTTGGTGATCACCTGCGTCATACGCGACCGGTCGGCCAGGACGGTCGCATCGCCGGGCGAGACGACGATCGACACTCGTTCTCTGTGAACGGAGGTGGCGTCCTCGAGGAATTGCCGGACCTCGAACTCCTCCGGGGCAATGGTGAGCACACCGCCCTCCACCCGCGACAGATCGAGCAGTTCGCTGACCAGATCTCCGAGTCTCTCGGTTTGGCGCAGCGCCACCGACAGCGTTGCGGGATTCGCGTCGGTCACCCCGTCGACCATGTTCTCGAGCACGGCACGCAGGGCAGCGATGGGCGTCTTCAGCTCGTGCGAAACGTTGCCGATGAGTTCGCGGCGGTACTTCTCCGCGGCTTCGAGATCACTTGCCATGGTGTTGAACGCCGTGGCGAGCTCGCCCACCTCGTCCTTCGATGTTGCCCGCACTCGCGTCGAATAATCGCCTCGCGCCATCGCTTTGGCGGCCGAGGTCATCTCGCGCAGCGGTGATGTCATACCGTGGGCGACGAATTGTGTTGCGGCCAAGGACACGACGAGCGCTGCGAGGAGGGTGTAGCGGAATTGCCAGCCCGCTCCGATCCAGAAGACGACGCTCGCGAGCACCAGGACTATGCCCACGACGAGCGAGACCTTGAGCTTGAACGACCGCAACGGATCCAACGGGCGCGGCAGCATGCGGGTCATCGCGGCGACTCCACGGCATAGCCCACGCCGTGGACGGTCCGAATGAGATCGCCACCGAGTTTGCGACGCAACGCTTTCACGTGAGAATCGACCGTCCTGCTGCTGGCCGAATCATCCCAGCCCCACAGTTCCGACAGTAGGGTCTCCCGCGACACGGCACTGCGCGGCCGAGCAGCCAGAAAGGCGAGGATGTCGAATTCCGTTCTGGTCAAGTGGATGTCACCGGAGGGAGTGGTCACCCGCCGTTCCCGGTGATCGATCTGTACGTCACCGACTCGAACCGCCTGGGGTTCGGCGGCCACCGTACGCTCGGCACGCCGGACCAGGGCGTGCACGCGAGCGACCAACTCGCGCATGCTGAACGGCTTTCCCAGGTAGTCGTCCGCGCCGACGCCCAGGCCGACGAGCATGTCCGTCTCGTCGGACTTGGCCGTCAACATCAACACCGGGACCGGACGGGACGCCTGGATACGGCGGCACACTTCGAGCCCGTCGAACCCGGGCAGCATCAGATCGAGCACCACCACGTCGGGATCGATCCGGGCGCACGCGTCGACGGCAGACGGGCCGTCGGCGGCAGTGACGACCTCGTACCCTTCGCCGCGCAGCCGAGCGGCAACGGCCTCGGAGATCGTGGGCTCGTCGTCGACGACGAGAACTGTGCGGCTCATGAGAACTGACCCTAGAGGGCGCACGTGGAGGAGTCCGTCGGGAAATGTGGAGGTTCGGTGAAGGTTGAGCCAGGCGTTCGACGGCGCGGCGACCGACGGACTCACCGACACGCTGAAATTAGGGTGGGCTACCCTTCCCGATGTTAGCCAACCCTTACGAAAGGCGTATCGATGCACATCCGACCACTTCACCGAACCTGGGCGGTGTGCGCCATTGCGCTGACCACCGTGGGACTGCTGACTGCCTGCTCGAACTCCACCGACGAGCCGGCACCGACGGTCGGTGCGTCCTCCGATTCGGCCGCCTTCCCGGTCACGATCGAGCACGCGTTCGGTGAGACCGTTGTGCCCGAAGAACCGACTCGTATCGTGGTGGCCGGTTACACCGAGCAGGACACCGTCTTGGCGCTCGGCGTGATACCCGTCGGCGTCACGGAGTGGTACGGCGAACAGCCCTACGCAACCTGGCCCTGGGCGCAGGCAGCTCTGGGCGACGCTCAGCCCGAAGTGCTCTCGAACGACGATGGATTCGAGACGGAGAAAATCGCCGCACTCGAGCCCGATCTGATCATCGCCACCAATGCCGGCTTGACCGCTGACACGTACGACACGCTCAGCGACATTGCGCCGACGCTCGCCCAGTCGGACGCGTCGACCGCCTATTTCGAGCCCTGGGACGTCCAGGCGCAGAAGATCGGACGTGCGCTCGGTAAGAAGACCGAGGTCGATGCCCTGATCGACGGCGTCAATCAGAAGTTCGCCGACGCTGCGGCCGCACACCCGGAGTTTGCCGGCACGAAGGCGATCTTCTTGCAGAACGCGTTCTACGAGGGCAAGGCGATCGCGTACCAGGACGGGTTGAGCACCGACTTCCTGACCGAATTGGGCTTCGTCATTCCCGACGACATCGACGCCTACGTTCCGGCCGACGGCAGCGCGCAGGCGAGCATCCCGCTCGAGAACCTGTCGGTCCTCAACGCCGCCGACGTGCTGATCTGGGGAACCGAGGAGCCCGGCGACCGCACGGAATTGGAGAAGGAGGCGATGTACGACGCACTCGAGCCGGTGAAGGACGGCAACCTGGTCTTCACCGACGGCGTGACGGCCGGCGCGATCTACTTCACCAGCGTGCTGAGCCTGCCGTACGTGATCGACAAGCTGGTTCCGGCTCTGGACGACGCTCTCGGTGGATCGCCGGCAACGATCACCGGCTGATCCCGGGCGCTCCTACGCCGCGGAACGCTTGTCCATCCACATGGCGGTGGCCAGTACACCGAGACCGGCCACCGCCAGGCCCGAGCCGACGGCGGCGGGTGCCGTGTAGCCGAAGCCCGCGGCGATCACGGCTCCACCGACTGCCGCTCCGATGGCGTTGGCCAGATTGAACGCGGCATGGTTGAGCGATGCGGCGAGCGTCTGGGCGTCCTCGGCCACGTCCATCAACCTCGTCTGCAGGCCCGGCACCACCGAGGAGCCGGACGCGCCGATGAGGAACACCACCAGAAGCGCGGTGATCGGATTGTGTGCGGCCACGACGAACACGGCAAGGAACACGGCCGTCGCGGCCAGACCGACGAAGGTGCCCTTGAGCTGGTAGCGGTCGGCGAGCCATCCGCCGGCATAGTTTCCGACGACCATTCCGAGTCCGTAGATCATCAGGGCGACCGGAACGAGCGCGCGGGCGAGACCGGCGACGTCGGTCAGCGTCGACGCGATGTAGGTGTACACCGCGAACATGCCACCGAATCCGACGATGCCCACGAACAGGGTCATCCACACCTGGCTGCGGCGCAGTGCGCCCAGTTCGGTGATGGGGCTGGTGGTCGGCATCGCGTCGAGTCGTGGCATCCAGAGGACGAGGGCGGCGACGGTGAGGGCACCGATGACGGCCACGAGTGTGAATGCACTACGCCATCCCAGCGCCTGCCCGATCCACGTCGCCACCGGGACGCCGACGACGTTTGCGACCGAGAGTCCCATCATGACCATCGCGACGGCCTTGGCTCGCTTACCCGGTTCGGCGAGGTGGGCAGCCACCAGCGCGGCCACTCCGAAGTACGCACCGTGTGGCAGACCCGCGACGAAGCGCGAGGCAACGAGCTCGTTGAAGCTGGGCGCGAACACCGTGCCGAGGTTGCCGAGCGTGAAGGCCACCATCAGCGCCAGCAGCAACATCCGCCGGGGGACGCGAGCAGCCAGTGCCGCGATGGTCGGCGCACCGACCACAACGCCGAGCGCATACGCGGAGATCATGTGGCCGGCCGAGGGCTCGGAGATCCCCATCGTCGTCGCGATGTCCGGCAGCAAGCCCATCGACGCGAACTCCGTGGTGCCGATCCCGAAGCCGCCGATGGACAGTGCCAACATCGCGAGCTTGCGGCGGGTCGAGTGCGGTCGATGACTGACACTCAGACCACTCGACACCTTGCCGCGCACAGCGCTGACTCGGGCAAGAGCGGAATCGGTGACAGTCACAGCAGTACAACCTTCGTGTGCAAATAGGGGGCAGAAGAAGCGGCCGGGATTCGAGCCTGCGATCGGAGACCGACCGGGTCCGACCCAGAAGGCAACGTCGCTCCGATCAATTGTCTTCCCCGAGGCAGCTCGTTTCGCGTCGATGAGCGGTGATTGTCCTCACCCGAGCATCTGCTCGAGCTCCACCCGAGCGCGGTGCGCGTGCCCTCGTTCCGGTGGAGGGCCATCACCGGCTAGGATCTTCGCCAGGTCATGAGTGCCAGCATCGAGCCCCGGCTTGCTGGCCGGCAACCCTCCAACCGCGGTGGGGTGCCCCGGGTGAACGACCAGGCCGATCCGGCATGCGAGTGCCGTATCGACAAGCGCGGGTCCGCAGGAAGCGGACCCACTGAACCTTCGGTCCCCAGGGGCCGAAGCCTGTCAGGAGGTTCTCTCATGTGTTGCTGTACCGATACGCCCCGTAGTGCTCGACTTCTCGAGCTTCATTCGACATTCGATTCGTCTCGAACAGACTCGTCTCAGAAAACGGAGTATCACCAGCCATGACCGATTCCACCCCCGACGTCGTCGACGCCACCGGAGCTCCCACCGAGGATCCGTTCACCGATCCCGCGGCCGACTGGAGTTTCGAGACCAAGCAGATCCACTCGGGTCAGACCCCGGACGGCACCACCAGGGCTCGTGCGTTGCCGATCTACCAGACCACCTCGTACACGTTCGACAACACCGACCACGCAGCCGCGCTGTTCGGACTGGCCGAGCCCGGCAACATCTACACCCGCATCATCAACCCGACCCAGGATGTCGTCGAGCAGCGCATCGCCGCCCTCGAAGGTGGAGTCGCGGCGTTGCTGCTCGCATCGGGTCAGGCCGCAGAGACGTTCGCAATTCTCAACCTCGCGGAGGCGGGCGACCACATCGTGTCGAGCCCGCGGCTCTACGGCGGCACGTACAACCTGTTCCATTACACGCTCCCCAAGCTGGGCATCACCGTCTCGTTCGTCGACGATCCCGACGACCTCGAGCAGTGGCGCGCCGCGATCACTCCGTCGACCAAGGCGTTCTACGGCGAGTCGATCTCGAACCCGAAGAACGACATTCTCGACATCCCAGGGATCTCGGCCGTGGCCCACGAGAACGGCATTCCACTGATCGTCGACAACACCGTGGCGACGCCGTACCTGCTGCAGCCGTTGAAGCACGGTGCCGACATCGTGGTGCACTCCGCGACGAAGTACCTCGGCGGACACGGAACGGCCATCGCGGGCGTCATCGTCGACGGCGGCACCTTCGATTGGACGCAGGGCCGTCATCCCAACTTCACCACCGCGGATCCGAGCTACCACGGCGTCGTGTTCGCCGATCTGGGCGCGCCCGCGTTCGCACTGAAGGCACGCGTTCAGCTGTTGCGTGACATCGGTGCTGCAGTCTCGCCGTTCAACGCCTTCCTCATCAGCCAGGGTCTGGAAACGTTGAGCCTTCGGATCGAGCGGCACGTGGCGAACGCACAGAAGGTTGCCGCCTTCCTCGCCGGTCGCGACGACGTCGTCTCGATCAACTACGCGGGACTCGAGTCGTCGCCGTGGTACCAGCGCGGGCAGGAATTGTTGCCGAAGGGGCAGGGCGCGATCATCGCGTTCGAGCTGAAGGGTGGTGTGGACGCGGGCAAGAAGTTCGTCAACGCACTCACTCTCCACAGCCACGTCGCTAACATCGGAGACGTGCGCTCACTCGTCATCCATCCCGCATCCACCACGCATTCCCAGCTGACTCCGGAAGAGCAGCTGGCCTCGGGCGTCACTCCCGGCCTGGTGCGTCTCGCCGTGGGCATCGAAGGAATCGACGACATCATCGCCGATCTCGAGGTCGGATTCAGCGCGGCGGCATCTTGAGTCACAGCTGCGACACAGGCGTTCGTCCGGAGGCGGTTCTTCCGTCTCCGGACGGGCGGTTGGGCACCATCGACATCGGTGGTCTCGATCTCGAGAACGGCGCTCGAATCCCCCAGGTGACCGTCGCGGTGCAGCGGTGGGGCGAGCTCGCCACCGACCGCAGCAACGTGGTACTCGTCGAACACGCCCTGACCGGGGACTCGCATGTGTCGGGTCCGCCGGACGCCGATCACGCTCTGCCCGGTTGGTGGAACGGAATGGTCGGTCCCGGTTGCCCCATCGACACCGACGAGTGGTGCGTCGTGGCGACCAACGTGCTCGGCGGCTGCGGCGGGACCACGGGACCGAGCAGCCTCTCTCCCGACGGCACGCCCTACGGGTCTCGCTTCCCCGACATCTCCATCCGCGATCAGGTCGCCGCCGAGGCGGCCGTGGCCGACGTACTCGGAATCGAGCGGTTCGCTGCCGTCGTCGGCGGTTCGATGGGCGGGATGCGCACCCTCGAATGGATCGTGGGCCATCCCGACCGAGTGGCGGCCGCGTTGGTCCTCGCGGTCGGTGCCAGAGCAACTGCCGACCAGATCGGTACCCAGACAACACAGATCGCCGCGATCAAGGCCGATCCAGGATGGCTCGGCGGCAACTATCACGACACCGGCACCTCGCCGACGGCCGGACTCGGCATCGCGCGGCGCATCGCGCACCTGACGTACCGGACCGAGAGCGAACTCGACATCAGGTTCGGAAACTCACCGCAGAACGACGAGGACCCGTGGGCCGGTGGTAGATACTCCGCACAGAGCTATCTGGAGCATCAGGCTGCGAAGCTCGTCAACCGGTTCGACGCGGCGACGTACGTCCTGCTCAGCGAAGCGATGAACCGTCACGATATCGGCCGTGGCCGCGGCGGAGTGGCCGAAGCTCTTGCGTCCACAGAGGTTCCGACCATCGTCGGCGGCGTCGACTCCGATCGTCTGTATCCGTTGCGACTGCAGAAGGAGATCGCTCGTGAACTCCCCCAGTGCCGCGGACTCGAAGTGATCCAGTCGCGTGACGGACACGACGGCTTTCTGACCGAGGCCGATTCGGTGGCGAAACTGCTCGCCGAGACGATGGAGCTGGCCCGCCTCGGTCGGCGCTGACACCGCTCTCGTCGACCGGGCTCTTGCGCCCTGACGTCAGTCGGTTCCCAGCGGATCGATCGACAGCGACAGAAAGACGATTGCTCCGCCTACGCAGCCCAGCGCCAGCACATCGAACACGCGACTGCGCACTTGCAGTGTGCCGACACGAGTTTCGGGCAGGCACAGCCGCAGGACGGCCGCCAGCAGCGCTGCGCATCCGAAGATGAACGCGCCGCGCCGCCAGCGATCGGCCAGCACCAGAACGAGCGCGGCGAGGACGACGACCGAGACTGCGACGATCGGTAGGTTGCGCGCGACTGCCGCGCGAAATCCCGCGTCGGGCTCGCTTCGCGCATCCTCTGCGTCGTTCACGTCGGTTCGCTCAGCTCTCGGCGGCGACGCGTTCGGCGCGCTCGACGACATTGGTGAGCAGGAAGGCCCGCGTCAGCGGTCCGACGCCGCCGGGGTTGGGCGAGAGGAATCCGGCCACCTCCGCCACACCGTCGGCGACATCGCCGCGCAGTCCGTCCTCGGTGCGGGTCACCCCGACGTCGAGCACAGCAGCACCCGGCTTGACCATGTCCGCGGTGATCAATCCGGGCACTCCGGCAGCGGCGATGACGATGTCCGCGCGCGAGACCTCGGCGGCCAGATCACGAGTTCCGGTGTGACACAACGTGACTGTCGAGTTCTCCGAACGCCTCGTGAGCAGCAGACCGATGGGTCGCCCGACCGTCACTCCGCGGCCGATGACCACCGCGTGCGCACCGTCGAGAGCAACGTCGTAGCGGCGCAGCAGGTGCACGATCCCGCGAGGTGTACACGGCAGTGCGGCATCCTTGCCGAGCACCAGACGGCCGAGGTTGATCGGGTGCAGACCGTCGGCGTCCTTGTCCGGACCGATTCGCTCGAGCGCAGCGTTCTCGTCGAGATGCTTCGGCAACGGCAACTGAACGATGTAGCCGGTGCATTCGGGGTTGGCATTGAGTTCGTCGATGACGGCCTCGAGATCCGCCTGGGTGATGTCCGCGGGGAGGTCACGACGAATCGAGGTGATGCCTACTTTGGCGCAGTCGTTGTGCTTGCCCCGGACGTACGCGGCCGAACCCGGATCGTCGCCCACCAACACGGTCGCAAGACCTGGGGTGATGCCCTGCTCACGCAGCGTTGCCACGCGGGCGGTGAGATCGACGAATATCTCGTCACGGGTCGCTTTGCCATCGAGAATCGTTGCAGTCACCCGGTCATTGTTCCAGGTTCGGCGTCAGTAGCGGCGCACCGGTCCGATCCCCACCGTCAGCCCTCGACGACGAGCCCGTGCGCTGCCGCGTACGCCACGGCCTGCATCAGCTCGATCTTCGCGCCGCGCACGCTCGCGCTGACCCACAGCGATGCGTCGGCGACGGCTCCGCGCAGATCCGCCTCGTCGAACTTGGCGTCGACGGTACGGGCACCTGCGAAATCGACCGAGCGCGCAGTGGCCTTCCTGAAGTCTGCGGACACGAGGTTCGCTTCCCGCATCCGGCACCCCGTCAGATCGAGGCCGCGAAGGTCCGCGTTGCCCAGTGACGCGAGGGTGAAGTCGACCTCGTCGTACGTCGCCGGACGCATGCGACTGTCGACGAACGTCGATCCCATCATGGTCGAATGACGAAAGGTGCTGTGCTGCAAATTGGTCCGAGTGAAGGTGCACGATCGAAATGCGGAGTTCGTGTGAATCGATTCGGTCAGGTCGGTGCCGGTGAAGTCGCATTCGGTGAACACCACCGAGTCGGTTCGGACGCCGCTCATGTCCGCGTCGCGAAATGTGCACCGAACGAACTGCCTGCCGGTCCACTCCTGCCCGTCCAGTCGCGTGTCGGAAAAGTCCTCACCGATCGTCTGTTCGTCGTCCACCTGCCCCATACTTCCCGGGCTCGTGATGGCAGAGTGAACCGGGTGTTTCGACTCATGTTCTTCGAACCCCGCATCCCACAGAACACCGGCAACGCAATTCGCCTGGCCGCCGGGACCGGCTGCGAACTGCACCTGGTGGGCCCGCTGGGCTTCGACATGTCCGAGCCGAAGCTCAAGCGGGCAGGCTTGGACTACCACGATCTGGCGTCGGTGACGGTGCACACCGATCTCCCCTCGGCCTGGGCTGCGCTGGCACCGACTCGCGTGTTCGCTTACACCGCCCACGCGGACCGGTCCTACGCCGACGTCGCGTACGAACCGGGCGACGTCCTCCTGTTCGGACCGGAACCGACTGGATTGCCCGACGACGTCCTGGACGACCCACACGTGACCGATCGACTGCGAATCCCGATGATTCCGGGCCGTCGATCCTTGAACCTGGCGAACGCGGCGGCAGTGACGATGTACGAGGCATGGCGGCAACACGGGTACGAAGGCAGCGTCTGACGGGTTTGCGTTCGAGCGCGCTCGAAGCCCTAGCTTGCCTTTCATGACTCGAACAATCACTCCACAACGCACGTGGCTCGTCACCGGGGCGTCCTCCGGTCTGGGGCGCGCTCTGACCGAGACCGCCTTGGCAGCGGGCGACACCGTGGTCGCGGTGATGCGTCGCCCCGAACGCATCGACGACCTGCTCGACGAGCACGCAGAGCCACTGCTCCCGATCGCCTTCGATGTTCGAGACACCGAGTCGGCCCCCGCCGTGGTCGAGGCGGCGATCGACCGGTTCGGACGCGTCGACGTACTCGTCAACAACGGTGGCGTCGGGCAGATCGGTTCCGCCGAGGAGGTCGACGATGCCCGGCTGCGAGACATGCTCGACCAGCATGTGGTCGGTCCCGCCGCTCTCACCCGCGCCGTGTTGCCGGGAATGCGGGCGCGGGGCACCGGAACGATCGTGCAGATGAGCAGCCAGGGCGGCCGGATCTCTTTTCCGGGAGCAGGGTCCTACTCGGCCGGCAAATTCGCCCTGGAAGGCTGGTCCGAAGCGCTTGCCGGCGAGGTCGCATCGTTCGGTATCCGAGTTCTGATCGTCGAGCCCAGCAGATTTCGGACCGGCTTCAACAGCGCCGACGTACTCGAACGCGCAGCCCCCGTGGATGTGTACGCCGACATCCTCGGCGATGTCAGGGCCGACATGCTCGCGGCCGACGGTCGACAGGAAGGCGACCCGCACCGAGCCGCTCTCGTCATCCGTCAGTTGGTCGGGGCCGAGTCCGCTCCCCTGCGCATTCCTCTCGGCCGCGAGGCCGTCCGACGGCTGCGCGAGTCGTACCGCCGCGAACTGGCCTCACTCGAGGCCCACGCCGAACTGTCCTCGAGCGCGGACTTCCCGGGTGTACCCGAATCCGTCCGCCCGGTCTGACGGCACCGCCCGGACTATCTTCTGTACTCATGGCGACGACGGATTTGATGAACAGGGCTCTGGCGGCCGTGGCAGATTCGCAGGCATCGCTGACCGTCGAACTGGTGCACGATCTCGTCGAACCCGGAGAGCTCGCCGAACCACTCGGCATCGCAGAGGTCGCCGAGCTCCTCGATATCTCCGCGCACACCCTGCGGTACTACGAGCGGTGCGGCCTGATCGAGGTTGCTCGCGACGGACTCGACCATCGACGGTACGACTACGCGGCCGTCAGACGGATCGTGTTCCTCACCCGTATGCGGTTGTCGGGGATGCCGATGCGCGACCTGCAGCGCTATGTCGAACTCGTCGACGACGGAGAAGACACCGTTCCGGAACGACTCGACATGCTCGTCGAGCATCGAGATACCGTCCGACGACGTATCCGAGAACTGCAACTATCGCTCGTGGCAACCGAATACAAGATCGCGACGTACGGCGGTGCCACCGGTCCGTGACATGGGGGTCGGGTTCTCGGCCGCGACGAAGCCCGATGGGTCCGTAGACAGCCGGTCGGCCAGTGCCGCCCGGACACGATCGCGTCCCAGAAGTTGTCCGGGTTCGCCGGCGTGTCTTCGACGCAGGAGGTGAAACTGATTGTGAGCGTCGACAAATCGATCCGGTCCGAGAGGTAGTACTTCTGTGACACCGAACTGTCGAGTTCGCCCTGCCGGCTCGGCAGTGCCGATTACACCTCGACGAGATCGGCAGTGTTCGACGCGGCCGCGGCCGGATCGTCGGGAGGTACCCGGTAACGATTTCCTTGCGTTCGACCGGTGCCGGAGCGTGCTGCCGTGCGGAGCCGCCTGCCATCTCGAGCACCATCACCAACCTTGGCGTAGAAACCGAACCAGCAAGTGGCAGAAACGATTTCGATGGATCGGCGCTAGAGCACAACAGCAACCCGAACGCGCATCTGGGTACCACGACCGCTGCAGTCAGGGTGCGCGAAACCGGACTTCTACGACGATTCATCCCCGGATGCCAGCGGCACCGTTACACAAACCTGACCGGCTTGCTGCCATGGACTCGCGGGGCGGGGTACCGTGTGCCGCACCGGCCCGTTTCGCTCGTGAAGGAGCTTTCTTTTGTTCTCTGTTTCCCTGCCCCGTCGCTCGTCCTCCAACTCCTCCTCCGCGCGCACGTCCAGTCGGTTCGGTAGTCGAATTGCCCGCACCGCAGCAATATTCGCCATGGGCTCGGGATTGACGGTCGCAGCCCTGTCGGGCACGGCCACCGCGTCGGCAGCCCCCGTCAACTGCGTGTCCCCGCCGTCGGCCAACGACATCCAGGTCGACGACACCGCGAGCTGCGGAGCCACCTCCAACGGCACCGGACAGGCCACCGCAGGTGCTGCCGACAGCGGCACCGCAGTCAGCGTCAACGACGGCCCCGGCTCGACGGCCACCTACGCCAACGGATACGGCGTCGCCCTCGGAGCGAGCAAGAATGCAGGGACGGCCTACGCACTGGCACTCGGCGGCGGAATCGCTCACTCGTGGGCCGAC
Organism: Rhodococcus sp. 14-2483-1-2; assembly: GCF_002259405.1. GTDB lineage: Bacteria > Actinomycetota > Actinomycetes > Mycobacteriales > Mycobacteriaceae > Rhodococcoides. Next base: position 88,318 of record NZ_NPFW01000002.1, read on the forward strand.
GCCGGACAGACGACCCTCGCAGTCGCCGGGTGGGGATCCGGTGCCACCTCGGAGGCTCAGGGCGTCGATTGCGTCGGCCCCCTGTCACTGGCACTGAACCTCACCAGCGGCCAGTTCTGCGTCCTCGGGAGCTGATCGCCCGGTTGCAGAGAAAAATCCAGTCCAACGGAGCCGACTACCCCGACACGAACTCGTCGAGGTAGTCGGCTCCTCTTGCATACACGGTGTGACCGGACTTCCTGGGCCGCTCCGCACATCCCTCGGGGAGCCGCCCGCTCCGTTTGCTCGAGGACTTCGCCGGCACCTATTGCCTCTCCGAACTGGCGATGAGTTGGAGCCGGCACTCGAACCGCTCCGGCTATGGACGGGACACTGGAACGAGGGCACACCCGCGGCTGATCACCGCCCCTGACCAGCCGAGCCAGTCCCCCCGAAGTGCCTTTCCGTTCTTGTCGGTGGGCCGAGATAGTCTTCTTTCAGTTCGAACGCACGTTCTGAATTGATGCTCACCGGGGGGTGAAAAAATGGGTGCAATACCGACTGTGTCACTGGAGGCGTTGACCGCTGCCGCGCGTGAAGAGAATCGGCACGCGGCCCGCAAGATCACCGCCTGCTATCGCGTGCACTGCGACTGGATCACCCGCGACACCGAACACAAGCACTACAGCCGATACGGACGCACCGAAATGGCTGTCGCGTTGGGCTGCTCGGCGACCGTCGCCGAATCGTATGTATCCATCGGAGTAGCCCTGCACACCCGACTCCCACTGCTACGAGCAGCATTCGAGACAGGGGAGATCGACCTCCCCCGCGTGCGGACCGCATGCCGGATCCTCGACAACCTCTCCGACGCCATCGTCAGGTCGGTCGAGAAAGAGGTCGTCGAGGCGGCGCGGAGGTCGTCCCCGGGCCCGCTCGAGCAGGCGATCTGGGACATCCTGCTGCGCGTCGCACCCGAGGAAGCAGCAGCGCTGCGGGAGTTCGCGAAGAAATTCCGCACCGTCACCTACAGTCCCGGCGGCGAACTCGCCCGCATCCGAGCCGAATTGACCGCACCCGAAGCCGCCGCCGCATGGCAACTCCTCGAAGAGATGGCCGACACCCTCTGCCCCAAAGACCCGCGCGGGAAGAAAGAACGCCTCTGCGATGCGTTCATGGCCCGCATGCACGGCGAACCCCGACTGGCATGCCTGTGCCACCGCGAGGATTGCCCGAAGAAAGACACCGTGTTGCCGGATCGGCGGGTGCCGTTGACGATGATCACCGTCGACATCGCCACCCTCATCGGACTGCTCGCCAACCCCGCCTACCTCGCCGGACACGGTTCCATCGACCCCGACCTCGCGCAGGAGCTGGCACGCAACAGCCACTGGCAGATCCTGCTCACCGAAGCAGTCACCCTCGCCGAATCCCTCGGCCTCGCACACCAGAACCCGGAGACAGGGGAATGGGAACGAACACCGACAGACCAGCAGCAGGAGTCGGACTCAGCGTCGGATACAGCGACTACGAAGGCGGAAGCAAAGCCCGACGCGAAGTCAGTAACGAAGTCGACCGCAGCATCACCATCGGCGCCGAACAGGGCTTCGTCGACAAACACGACCGAGACAACCGACACCGATGCGAGCACCACTCCAGCGCCAGCGCCTGCAGCGGAAGGATCATCTGCTTCCCGTCAGGAAACAGAACCCGACCGCGGCTCCGGTCCAGCATCATCGCCTGCAACATCGGCCCGAGGTCCGGTCGACACATCGAGTTCGACACCCGATCCAGCACAAGCACCTGCGCCGCCGCCGGGGACGACAACCTCACCGGCTCCGCTGGAGGGTCAGACCGAGGACACCCCTGCCCATCCAGCGGCAGATCCAGCTCCACCCGACTTCAGCGGAGACGAGGACAGGCCACGACGGACCCAATCGCTGACCTCCGCCGCAGCCCTGTTCTGCACCCACACCCCCGTCGGCCGGGGCACACGGCTCAGCTCTGCCCTCGATCTCCCGACACTGAACCGCGCCGCCCTGAACCACGCCGCCTTGAACCAGTCGGGACTCGGGCGTTCGGGCAACCGCGGTAGCTGTACAGCCAGTGGCATCTACCTCGGCAACGCATCGCTCGCCGCTGCACTCGAAGCTGCTATCGCAGCCGATCCCACCCTCGGCAAACCCGTCGCACGCGACCCGCTCACCGACCGCGCCCTGATCTACCGACCCGACACCCTCACCACCGCAGCCGTCCGACTACGCGACAAACACTGCCGATTCCCCGGCTGCCACCGCCCCGCCGCACGCTGCCAACTCGACCACATCACCCCCTTCGACCACACCAACCCACTCGGCGGAGGATGGACCACCATCAACAACCTCCAATGCCTCTGCGAATACCACCACAGCGTCAAAACCGCCGGCTACTGGACCGCCACCATGCTCCCCGGCGGAGCCATCCTCTGGACATCCATATCCGAGACCACCCGAATCACCCTGCCCACCAACGGCACAGCTGTCCCCATCCTCGGCAACGACCTCACACCACACATCCCCACCCGACCGACACGATCCGGCATCATCGCCTACCCCAACCCACCCGACAACCAGGACCCCGAAACAGAACCAACAGCCGAAGACACCGACACCCCGCCCTTCTGAAGATCGGGCTTCCACTGAGGACGGCGGACCGTGCCGGCGCTCGCGCCAAGGTCGGCAAGCCGAACCCAGGTGCACGAACTCGATGGACCGTCGACCTTCGCCGACTGTCCACGTCGGTCCGCGTGGCCTGCAGAATGGTCGTCACTCGTCGACCGGCATACTCGAGAAATGAGCAATTCACGTGCAACCGCTCGCCCGCGAGCACTGTCGTTGCACGGCCGCATCCGAGTGTTGACGATGAGCGTGGCAGCCCTGGCAGTCGCAGTCAGCGCTCTTGCGATCTATCTCGTCGCAGAGCAGGCCCTCCGCTCACAGATCATCGACCGCGTCGAACGCAACAGCGACGCCATCATTGCCAGCGCAGCATCAGGCGTTCCGGCCGATATCTTCGGCTTCGGCATCGAAGACACCGAGGGAACCGCAGTGAAGGTCGCCTTCGCGATGAGCGACGGAACTTTGGTGACGTCCACGAACGGCTCCGAGCCGTTCACCAATTCCGACGGCGTTCTGGACGATGCAGAAATATCGGTCATCGACGGTGACGTCGATCAATCCTTGCGCGAGGTACGGGGCTATTACATTTCCGCCAAGCGCACCGACTCCGGCGAAACGATCCTGGTGGCCGAGGCTCTCAGCGGAGCGTCACCTCTTCTTGGCAAGCTCACGCTCGCCCTGGTCCTCGTCGGGGCGTTTCTCGTCGCATTGGCAGGCGTAGCCGGTGCCGCCGTCGCACGCACCGGACTCCGACCGGTCAGGCGACTGCGGGCCGCTACCGAACGCGTCGCCCGCACAGGAGATTTCGAGCCCATCGACGTCAACGGAGACGACGAACTGGCATCACTGGCCAACAGCTTCAACGAGATGTTGGCCTCCCTGTCTCGTTCGCGAGCACGGCAGGGTCAGCTGATCATCGATGCCGGCGCGGAACTGATGGAGCCGCTGACAGCATTGCGCACCAACATCGATCTATTGATGTCCCTCGACCGGCCGGACACCCCGGACATGCCGGAGGACGAGCAGGACCGATTGCGCGTCGAAGTCATCACTCAGATGGACGTCATCAACGGGCTGGTGCACGACCTGGTCGACCATGCCCGGGAGCCCGCGCCCACCCCGCAGTGACGGCCGAGAACCGTTCAGGACCAGTGCCGTTCGAAACCAGTGCCGTTCAGGACGAGAGTCGCACACCGGTCAGTTGTTCCGAGGCATCCCACAAGCGATGTGCATCGTCCATCCTGCGCATGGGCTTCCACATGCCGACCTCGGTCGGTGGCCCGCCGATGATTCGCTTAGGACCGAAGAACTGATCCCCACGCGCGTCGCTACCCGCGGCCGCAATCAGTCCTGGCTGCGCTGCGCTGTCCACAGTGCCCGCAATGCCGACGCGGGCAAGAACGCCGATCAATCGTCTGCCGGCCGAATCCTTCGGTCGCCCCAATCCCGGTTGTGCCGCAAGCAAGTTGGTCGGCGAAATTCCCGGGTGAGCGATGTTGCTGGTGATTCCCCAGCCGCCTGCACTACTACGAGCCTCGAGTTCGCGTGCGAACAGAGCCACCGCGAGCTTCGATTGACTGTAGGCCTTCATGACGTCGTAGGAACGCTCCCAGTTGAGGTCGTCCCAATTGATGGTCCCCGACCGTGCCGCAATGCTCGTCTGATGGGTGACCCGCGCATTACCTTTCCGCAGCAGCGGCAGCAGACCGAGGGTGAGCGCGAAGTGGCCGAGGTGATTGGTACCGAACTGCAGCTCGAATCCATCCTCGGTGACCTGACGCGCAGGTGGCTGCATGACACCTGCATTGTTGACGAGTATGTCGATCGCCCGGCCATCGGATGACAAGTCGTCCACCAGGGCGGAAACGGATTCCAAGGACGACAGATCCAGCGCCCGAGTGGTGACCTTCGCTCCCGGCACCGCGACTCGGATCGATTCGGCTGCCCGCTCCCCCTTGGTGGCCGAGCGCACCGGCATGACGACCTCGGCACCGGAGCGAGCGAGCTGCGTGGCGATGACCGTTCCGATCCCGTCGCTTGCTCCCGTGACGACGGCAATCTTCCCCGTCAGATCGGGAAGGGATGTGTGTGCTGTGCGGCCCATGACAAGCTCCTGTGCTGGTGTCGATCTGCGGATTCGATCTGCAGAACCCATGTTCGACGATTACCACGAGCTCATCCAGGACTTCCCGATCCACTGATACGGCCGACACCGTGGATCGCGTCAGGACAGAACCTGAGTTCCCACCACCGCGAGCAGCTCCAATTTGGCGTAGCTTTCACTGCCGGGGACGGCCGTGTACACCAGCAGACGATGCTCTTGTTCGGGGTCGAGAAGGGTCTGGCAGTTCAGTTGCAGCAGGCCGACCGTCGGGTGCAGAAATCGTTTGGACTCGGGTGGGTGAACGCCCACTTCGCGTTTCGCCCACAGGGTTCGGAATTCCTCGCTGACCTCGAGCAGCTCTGTGGACAGGTGCGCAGCTCTCGAGTCGGGTCCGCGAAGAGTGACGATCTCGCGCAGCCCCGACGCGTACACCCGAGACAGCACTGCACGCTCTTCGGGCGGATACGACTGCCGGGCCTCGGGGTCGGTGAACCAGCGATACCCCAGACTTCGCTCGGGGCCGGTGCGCTGCGAGGCATCACCTGTCAGTGCCGCGCCCAGCGGTGTCTGACGGAGCGTCTCTCCGATTTCGGACACGATCTCGGCGGGCGTGTCGTTCAGGCGGTCCAGAATTCGTAGCATTCCCGGGCTGATGTGGTCGCTCGACGACCCGCGGACGGGAGGATTGTGCCCGGCGAGTCGGAACACGTGATCACGCTCGCCGAGTGACAGGTGCAATCCCTGTGCGATGGAGGCGATCATCTGCGCCGACGGGGCGGGCCCGGTAGCTCGTTCGAGTCGTGCGTAGTAGTCGGTAGACATGTGGCACAGCTCAGCGACCTCCTCACGGCGGAGGCCCTGTGTGCGTCTGCGCTGCCCCCGTGGCAGCCCGACGTCCTCCGGCTGCAGCGACTGCCGTCGCTGCCGTAGAAACGCTGCCAATTCCGGTCGATCGATCACGTCGGTTCCCTCTTTCCCGTGCGTGCGCATCGCGCCTGCATGAATTGTGCCTGCTGCGCGGTGGCTATTGTCGAGAGATGAGTCCTGCCCTGACCGTCGTCACCGGCGGAAGCCGTGGAATCGGTGCTGCGGTGTCCAGGCGGTTGGTGTCCGACGGGCACGATGTGGTGATCGGCTATCGCTCCGACGCCACTGCCGCGGAAGCGTTGGCCGCCGAATTGTCGACCGACGGCCGAACGGTGATCGCCGTACGCGCCGACACCACCGACGAGCAGGCGGTGATCGATCTCTTCACCGCAGCCGCCGAGATCGGCGCAGTCACCGGTCTCGTGAACAACGCCGGTTCGGCACGGGCTGTGGGGGCGCTGGTGGACAACGACATCGAGACCATCAGAGCGGACCTCGACGTGAATCTCGTCGGGGTACTCACCTGCTGCAAGTACGCGATCGCGGCGATGACCGGATCGGGTGGCTCGATCGTCAACATCTCCTCCGCTGCCGCGACCCTGGGCAGTCCTGGAATGTACGTCCACTACGCGGCGGCCAAGGCGGCTGTCGATACTCTGACGGTCGGACTGTCGAAAGAAGTTGCTGCGCAGAATATTCGCGTCAATGCAGTGGCACCCGGCATCATCGAGACCGACTTCCACCGCGATCGTGAACGGCCACAGAAGATGGCGTCGAGCATTCCCCTCGGCCGTCCCGGTGTGCCGAACGAGATCGCCGGTGCGGTGTCGTGGTTGTTGTCCGAGGATGCGCGATACGCGACCGGAACCGTCATCAGGGTGGCCGGCGGAATGTGAGTACTTCGGTCACCTCTATCGAGGGGCGATGCGGTGCAGCTCCACGTCAGTGAGCGCACCGTCTTCGGCTGTGGCCGTCATGTACGTACAGAACGGTTGCCGACGCCGATCCGTCGGCGATCCCGGGTTCAGCAGCCGTAGACCGTTGTCTGCGACCGTGTCCCACGGTATGTGACTGTGCCCGAATACGAGCACGTCCGTGTCCGGGTATGCCGCTGCCATACGTCGTTCCCGTCCCGTCGCGGCACCGGTCTCATGGATCACGGTGAACCGCACCCCGCCGAGTACGACGTCGGCGCGTTCGGGCATCAGAGCTCGCAGCTCCTCGCCGTCGTTGTTGCCCCAGCACGCGATCAGTCGACGTGACCGCTGCGAGAGTTCCTCGTACGCAGCCAGGTTCACCCAGTCGCCTGCATGGATCACCACATCGGCGTCGTCCACAGCGGTCCACACCTCGTCGGGCAATGCGCGAGCCCGTTTCGGGAGATGAGTGTCGGCAATCAGCAGTAGCTTCACCCCTCGATTGTGCACTTCGTGCCTCATCGGAAGTCCCTGGATCTGGATGCGACTCGCAGATCCATCAGTTGCAGATGATCGGCCACCACGGTCACCGCCCCCTCGGCGTTCTGTACTTTGCCTCGAATCAGCAACGCCGGAGCCGTGATCGCCAACTTGCGGTACTTGGCCCACAATCCGACCGAGCACACCACGTTGACCATGCCGGTCTCGTCCTCGAGGTTGATGAACGTGACGCCTCCGGCAGTGGCCGGCCGTTGGCGATGCGTCACCGCTCCGCCGACGAGCACTCGGTCGCCATCCGGAATCTGCAGCAGCCGGTTCGCGGGAATCACGCCGAATGAATCGAGCCGATCGCGAAAGAACTGCGTGGGATAGGAATCCGGTGACACACCGGTTGCCCAGACGTCGGCCGAGGCCAGATCGAGATCCGACATTCCCGGTAGCGCAGGCGCTTTCGTCGATGCTCCGATGCCAGGAAGCAGGCCCGGACGCTCCCCCGCTGCCGCGCCCGCAGCCCACAGCGCCTCTCGACGTGTGATGCCGAAGCACCCGAGTGCGCCTGCCGTGGCCAGTGCTTCCGCCTGTGCAACCGACAGTTCGACGCGTCCCGTCAGGTCCAGGAACGAGGTGTACGGCCCGTGTGTCTCTCGCGCGTCGACGATCTTCTGGGCCACTGCGGTCCCGATGAACTTCACATCCGCCAACCCCATACGAATCTCGAGGCCGTCTCCCTCGAGATTCGCATGGCCGAGACTGGCGTTCACGTCTGCACCGTGGACGAGCACACCGTGCCGCCTGGCATCGGCGACCAAAGATTGCGGTGAGTAGAAACCCATCGGTTGGGCGCGCAGCAAACCTGCACAAAACGCCGCCGGATGGTGCAACTTGAACCACGACGAGTAGAACACCAGTGAGGCGAAGCTCTGCGAATGGCTCTCGGGGAAGCCGAAATTGGCGAAAGCCGACAGCTTTTCGTAGATTCGGTCCGCCGCCGCGCCGGTGATGCCGTGAAGATCGCGCATCCCGTCGTAGAACCGCCCCCGCAGCAGTTCCATCTTCTCCGGTGACCGTTTCGATCCCATGGCGCGGCGCAGTTGATCGGCGTCGGCGGCACTGAAACCGGCGACGTCGATCGCCATCTGCATCAGCTGTTCCTGGAACAGCGGAACGCCCAGAGTTCGATCGAGCGCCTTCTTGAGCGACGGATGCTCGAAGATCACCGGCTCGAGTCCGTTGCGGCGCTTGATGTACGGGTGCACCGAACCACCCTGGATCGGACCGGGACGGATCAGCGCCACCTCGACCACCAGATCGTAGAAGTTCCGCGGCTTGAGCCGCGGCAGAGTGGCCATCTGCGCGCGGGACTCGACCTGGAACACCCCCACCGAATCGGCTCGCTGCAGCATCTCGTACACCTCGGGCTCGGACAGGTCGATCGAGGCGAGTTCGATATCGATGCTCTTGTGCTCGGCGATCAGGTCCATCATGTAGTGCAGCGCCGAGAGCATGCCGAGCCCGAGCATGTCGAACTTCACCAAACCCACTGCGGCACAATCGTCCTTGTCCCACTGAAGCACACTGCGGTTCTCCATCGTCGCCCATTCCACCGGGCAGACGTCGGCGATCGGCCGATCGCAGATCACCATGCCACCGGAGTGAATACCGAGGTGGCGAGGGAAGCCCTCGATCTGCCGCGCGAGTTCGAGAACGGACTCGGGGATACCGTCGCCCTCCTGATCTCCGATTCCCGACCAACGGGTGATCTGCTTGCTCCATGCGTCCTGCTGCCCCTGCGAAAAGCCGAGCGCACGGGCCATGTCTCGCACCGAGGACTTGCCGCGATAGGTGATGACGTTGGCCACCTGAGCGGCATGAGTGCGGCCGTACTTGGCGTAGACGTGCTGGATCGCTTCTTCGCGTCGATCGGATTCGATGTCGATGTCGATGTCGGGGGGTCCATCACGCTCGGGTGCGAGGAACCGCTCGAACAGCAGCTTGTTCGCCACCGGATCGACGTTGGTGATGCCGATCGCGAAACAGACAGCCGAGTTTGCCGCCGAACCTCTTCCCTGACAGAGGATGTCGTGTGTCTTGCAGAAGTGGACGATGTCGTGGACCACCAGGAAGTAGCCGGGGAATTCGAGCCTCTCGATGATGTCGAGCTCGTACTCGAGCTGCGAATAGGCCGCCGGGTTCGCCGACTGCGAGCCGTACCGGCGTGCGGCCCCCTCGAACGTGAGTCGACGAAGATAGCTGATCTCGGTGTATCCGTCGGGCACATCGAACGGCGGCAGGCGCGGCGCGATCAACGTCAGATCGAACGAACACTCACGACCGAGCTCGACGGCACCGCGCACCGCGCCCGGATAGTGCTGGAACAGCTCCGACATCTCCGCCCCGGAACGTAGATGTCCGCCGCCGGTCGGTGCCAACCAACCGGCAGCCTCGTCCAAGCTGCTCCGTGCGCGCACAGCGGCCATCGCCATGGCCAATCTCCTGCTGCGAGGACTGGCGTAGTGCGCGGCCGTGGTGGCGATCGTCGGAAGGCCGTACCGCCGAGCCAGCGTCGCGAGAGCGTCGTTGCGCTCGTCGTCGTCCGCGACGCCGTGCCGGGTGAGTTCGACGGTGACACGATCGGATCCGAACCGGTCGACGAGAGCGCGCAGCGCGGCCTCTGCCGCCTCCGGACCACCACGCGAGAGCGCCTGCCGGACATGTCCCTTTCGGCAACCGGTGAGAATCTGCCAGTGACCGCCCGCCGATTCGGTGAGTTCGTCGATGTCGTACTGCGGCTTACCTTTGACCCCACCTGCCAGGTGTGCAGCTGCGATCCGACGTGAGAGCCGGCGATACCCCTCCTGGCCGCGAGCGAGCACCAGTAGATGAGTGCCGTCGGGATCGGTCTCCCCGGCTCGGGATCGATGTGTGTCCAGCGAGAGTTCGGCACCGAACACGGTTCCGATGCCGAGAGCTCTGGCCGCCTCGGCAAAGCGCACGACTCCGTAGAAACCGTCGTGATCGGTGATGGCGATGGACTCGAGGCCAAGGCGTACCGCCTCCTCGACCATCTCCTCGGGCTGCGAGGCACCGTCGAGAAAGCTGAACGCCGAGTGCGCATGCAATTCCGCGTACGGCGTTGCCGGGCGCACCGGCTCGCGGTGGCGAGGCCCCTCGTAGGCTTCTCGTTTCCGGGACCAGGCCGGGCTGTCGCCACCATCACCCTCGGCCGCAGGCTTGGGACGCCCGGACAGAACTCGTTCCATCTCCGACCACGTGGGTGGTCCGTCGTTCCATCCCATCGAGCCCACCCACCTTCACACTGCCGTCTCATCGAACACTTGTTCTAATGAGAACACGAGGGTCCGACACGGATCAACTAGAGTCGAATCGCCATCGACCCTTTTCACCGAATCCCTTTCACAGAGCCGGAGCACAGACGTGACGCGTTGGGCATCGTTCGTCGTATCGCACAAACGATGGGCACTCGCTGTTGTCGTCGCCGTCGTCGCCGTCGGCGGGATCTTCGGACTCGGCGTCTTCTCGAAACTGAGCGAGGGCGGTTACGCCGACGCAGGCAGTGAATCGTCCGAGGTCGCGCGACTGGTGCAGGGCATCGGCCAACCGACCCCCGACATCGTCGCGATCTACACCGCCCCCGAGGGCAGGACGATCGACGACATCGGACCGCAGGTGCAGGCGACGCTCGACGAGTTCAGCAGTCGATACACCCTCGGCAACGTCAGTTCGTACTGGAGCGCAGACCCGGTCAGCAAGGAATTCCTGGTCTCCAAGGACCGAACCAAGGCGTTGGCCACGGTGTCTCTCGGCGCGAACTCGGGCGTCACGTTCAATACTTTCGGCGAACTTCCTCCACAGCTCGAAGTGCCCGGAATCGAATCGCAGTTCGCCGGCGCGTCGGTGGTGGGAGTCTCGCTCAGCGAAACCCTCGAACGCGACCTGATCCGCTCCGAGATCATCGCTGTTCCCATCACGTTGCTGCTACTGATCTTCATCTTCGGCGGCGTGGTCGCTGCAGCGGTTCCGGTGTTCGTCGGCATTCTGAGCGTGCTCAGTTCGCTCGCGATCCTGCGGGTGCTCACCGAGTTCACCGAAGTCAGCTCGTTCTCCATCAACGTCGCGTCGTTGCTGGGACTCGGCCTGGCCATCGACTACGGACTGTTCATCGTCAGTAGGTTCCGCGAAGAATTGCGCGGTGGACTGACGCCGATCGACGCGACCATCCGCACGGTATCCACCGCGGGCAAGACCGTCGTCTTCTCCGGACTACTCCTGATCTGCGCATTCGCCGGCATGCTCGTCTTTCCGCAGGCGGTGATCAGGTCCCTCGGGTTCGGAGCCATGGCGGCGGTGGCGAGCGCGGCCGTCCTGTCACTGACCGCTGTCCCGGCACTGCTCGCCATTCTCGGCACCCGCATCAACTCCTGGACATGGTCACGAACTGCATCCGATCGCAGTGATGCACGCGCACACAAGTTCTGGGGCGGCGTCGTCACCCGCGTCATGAAGCATCCGGGCATCGTCGCTGCCGTCATCGTCGCCGGGTTGCTGATCATCGCCACCCCGATCCTGAAGGTCTCACTCGGAGAGGTCGACTACACGGCGCTGCCGAAGGACAACCCTGCGCGCATGGCATTCGAAACTCTCGGTTCCGACTTCGAATCCACCGGCGAGGGCGCAACCGTGGTGCTGCGCGGCCTGGACGGCGTCAAGCCTCAGGGCGCACCGATTGCAGCGCTCACCTCCGCTGTGGAATCCACGCCCGGTATCGCCCGAGCCGAATTCCTGGGCTCCAAGGACGATTTCGTGACGTTGCGGGCGTCCTACAGCGAACCGACCGATGGGCTGAGCGAGGCCGAATCCCAATCCGACGCAGTAGCGGCGCTGCGCTCGATCGCTCCCCCGGACGGCACCGAGATCCTCGTGGGCGGCGGACGAGCCAATGTCGACGACGGCAATGCGGCGATCGCGAAGTGGCTACCGGTGATGATCGCCATCATGGTCGTCTCGACGCTGGTGTTGCTGTTCCTCGCGTTCGGATCGATCGTGCTGCCGATCAAGGCGGTCCTGATGGCCGGACTGAGCTTGGCTGCCACCTTCGGCGCACTCACGTGGGTGTTCCAGGAAGGCCACGGAGCCGACCTGCTCGGCGTCACCCCCGGACCGCTCGAGTCGACGTTCGTGGTGCTCATTCTCGCGGTCATCTTCGGTTTGTCGACCGATTACGAGGTGTTCCTGATGTCGCGCATGGTCGAGGCTCGCGCGGCTGGAGCGAGCACCGAGGAAGCGGTGATCTTCGGCGCTCAACGCACCGGACGCATCGTCACTGCGGCGGCGTTGATTCTGATCGTCGTCACCGGAGCCTTCACGATCTCGGGTCTGTCGATCATGAAGTTCCTCGGCGTCGGAGTCATTCTGGCTCTGATCATCGACGCGACGATCATCCGTATGTTGCTGGTTCCGTCCTTGATCAAACTCATGGGCGAGGCCAATTGGTGGGCACCTGCCTGGATGAAGAAAGTGCACGAAAAAGCCGGTATCGGGCACTAGCACCGGAACTTACTTCGGAGTAAGGTCGGCTCGCATGGCGAACTACATCGTAACCGGCGGTACCGGGTTTCTCGGGAAGAACGTCCTGCCCCGATTGCTCGAACGTGATGCGCTCGCTGCGATCCACGTGCTGGTGCGTCCGCATTCGGTGGCCCGCCTCGAGCGACTCGCACAGCACCTCGACGGCGGCGACCGAATTCACCCGCTGGTCGGCGACCTCACCGAGCCGGAGCTCGGACTCCGGGAGGTGCCTGCCGACGTCGATCACATCCTCCACCTCGGAGCCGTCTACGACCTGACCGCAGGTGACGAGCAGACCCCGACCAACGTCGCCGGAACCGCCTCGGTGATCGGCCTCGCCGAGAAGACCGGCGCCCGCCTGCACCACATCTCGTCGATCGCCGTTGCGGGCGACTATCGAGGAACGTTCTCCGAGAACGACTTCGACCTCGGACAAGGTTTTCCGACTGCCTACCACCGCACCAAATTCGAGTCCGAGAAGCTGGTGCGCGACAGCGCTGCGGACTGGCGGGTCTACCGGCCCGCCGCGATCATCGGCCACTCGGAGACCGGTGCCATCGACAAAGTGGACGGCCCGTACTACTTCTTCCCGTTCTTCGCGGAACTTGCCAAGCTGCCGTCCGTCTTACCGATCACGGTGCCGAAGATGGGCGCTACCAACCTCGTTCCGGTCGACTACGTCGCCGACGCCATCGTCGAGCTCGTGCATAGAGACACCTCTCCCGGCAGCGTGTTCCATCTGGTCAATCCGGAGCCGCAGTCGATGGCAGAGGTCTACGCCGCATTCTCGTCGGCGGCCGGATCTCGCGCCAGAATCGTCGACGTGCCAGGGGCACTGGTCGCTCCGGTCGTCTCCCCCAAGTCCAGAGCCGTACGCAAGCAGCGCGATGCCGCCCTCCGCGATTTCGGTGTGCCACCGGTGATGCTCGAACACCTGACTCTGCCCACCGTGTTCGAGTCGGCATCGACGCAGAAAGCGTTGCAGGGCAGCTCGATCACACCGCCACCACTGCGGACCTACGCCGATCGCGTGTGGATGCACTGGCGGGAGAACTTCGATCCCAAGCGCAACCGCCGAAACGACCCACGCGGTCCGCTGTTCGGCCGTCACATCGTCATCACCGGTGGTTCGTCCGGAATCGGCCGAGCCAGCGCAGAAGCAGCTGCCCGCAAGGGCGCGGTGGTCATTCTGCTCGCGCGCGGTCAGGACCAACTCGACGAGGTGGTCGAGCACATCCGCGAGTCGGGCGGCACCGCCTACGGTTACTCGTGCGACGTCACCGACAGCGAATCGGTCGACCAGACAGTGAAAACCGTTCTGAGCGAACACGATCACGTCGACATGCTGGTCAACAGTGCCGGTCGATCCATCCGCCGCGCACTCTATCGATCCACCGATCGGTTGCACGACTACGAGCGCACCATGGCCGTCAACTACTTCGGGGCCATACGACTGGTGCTCGCACTGTTGCCACACATGCGCGAACGCAGCTTCGGACACGTCGTCAACCTCTCCAGCGCTGCCGTTCTGGGCCACCCTCCCCGTTTCTCCGCCTATGTGGCCAGCAAGGCGGCGCTGGACGGCTTCACCGATGTGGCTGCCGCAGAGACACTCTCGGACGGAATCACCTACACCACCATCCACATGCCCCTGGTGGACACCCCGATGATCACCCCGACGGGCGACAAGAACGTCGGCCCGGTCTTCTCACCGGAGAAGGCCGCCGCGATCGTGATTCGTGCACTGAGCGACAAGCCGAAGCGAATCGATACTCCGCTGGGAACACTCGGGCAGTTCGGTGCCATGTTCGCCCCCAAGGGCAAAGACCGCACGATGCACCAGCACTACCGCAAATTCCCCGAATCCGCTGCAGCCAAGGGTGAAACACCGATCACGATCGAAGACGGGAAAGTGCCCTACCGAGTTCGCCGATACGATCCGAGGACTCCGAGCGCACGCATCGGCAAAGTAATCCGACGCGTCGGAAGATTGGTACCCGGCACGAGCTGGTGACCGGCAGAATTCACCGCAGCAGAGCTCTCCCCCACACGCGCAGGAATCCCTGACTCAGGTATGTCAGGGTGCCGATCGCCAGAACCCATTTGACGGTGCTGACCACGGTGGTGGCGCGGACGACGGTGTCGGTGATCTGTTCGCGGTTGTCGACCAGTATCAATCCGACGATGTTCTCGATGTAGTCACCGGCAGCGGAGGCCACCGGTGCGACGGCCAATGCCGTCGTCGCCGCAGGGCTCAGCGGGGTTTTCGCTGCCAGGCTGCGTGCGCCTGCACGCAGTGCGACGGCGTAGATCGCCGGATGCACGAAGTCGGGCAGATAGTGGCTGCGGAACCTGGCGATCTCGGTCTCGTCCATGCTCGCCAGGATCTGTCGATAACGCTCGGCGGACCACGCCGTCTGCACGGCAAGCACTTTCGGAGCTGCGGGGCCGAGAAGTCGGGCAATGTTGGCCTGGGATACGACGAACAGTGCCGACCAGCCCAGCATTCTGCGATCGAGCGCACCGATAGTCATGTCCGAAACCCTAATGCGTCAGGAACGGGAGAACGGCGGCCTCGAACGCCGAGTATCCGTCGCGATGGATGCTGTGTCCGGTGCGAAACGCCTCGACGCGACAGGTCGAAATCTCGGAGACCATCGCGTCGAGCCGAACCGGATCGACCATGCCGCCCGGACCTCCCCGAAGCACCAGCGTCGGAGCAGTGATGTCGGCCAACGACGCCCACCACTGCGGATTCGGACGACGGAACTGTTCGAGAGCAGTGGAGGTCATCGAGCGATCGAAGGCGAGTACCGCGCGGGGATGCAGAACGACGCTGGTCGCTGCGTGCCAGAGTTCGGTGACCGACGGCATCTTGCCGGTCAGGGTCGGCGGAGCGTCCCCCGGCCGAATCGGTATCGGCAGCTCTTCGAGTACCAGACGACGAACGAGCTGCGGGCGACGTTGCGCAACGAGCGAGACCGCGTATCCGCCGAGGGAATGTCCGACGAGATCGACTTCGTTCAGCCCGAGGTGGTCGATCAGCGCCAGCAGGTCTGCCCCGAAGGAATCGAACTCGTACGTGGACGTGTGCGCGCTCTTGCCGTGTCCGCGCAGATCGACGGTGATCACCCGGCTGCCCTGCGCGGTGAGTGCACGGGTGAACCGATCCCAGGTTGTGCTGTCACCGCCCATGCCGTGCACCAGCATCACCGGTGCCGCATTCGAGTTCGCGTGCCCCAGCGGGGTGAACGAGCGATACGCGATATCGACGCCATCGAGGTCGACCGTCTCCGACATCATCTGCATTCCTTCGACGGTAGCGGTGCCGCTATTCGTAGATTCCTTCCACCCGCCACCGACCCTCGTCGAAGACCAGCAGCAAGGCCCTTTCGTCGTCGAGCACCACCTGGGCTCGCGCCGTCGGACCCGTCGACGCGTGGCCACTGTCCCACCATCGCTCGTCCACCGGCCACGGTCCGGCCAGACCCGTCAGTCCCCATTCCTTGGTTCCCCAGCGCAATCGCGACGGCGGAGCATCGAACACCCCACGATCGGTGACGCCGATTCCGGTTCCCGCCCGATTCATCAGCGTCACCGTCGGACGTGTCTCGATCACTGCCGCCGGAGCAGGCTCCGGTAGACGTCCCGGCCAGGGATCCGACGGATCGGACATCGGCACCAACTCGTCGCCCAGCGGACGCAGCGTAATCCGCTCGGCCGGCCCGCGGCCGCCGCTGAGCACACCACCGAGCACCGATTCCCCACCGAGCAGACCCTGCACGCGCACCAACGCCCGACGCGCCCTCTCGTCCTCGTCCCCGACACTGCCCCACAAACCAAGTTGCAGCTCACCTGCGGCCACCACTTCGATCGGTTCGAGCCGCAGAACGGTGATCGCGGACGTCGGCTTGTTCTCGCTGCGCCCGGTGATCCAGCCGTCCAGTTGCCACCGCACGCGGTCGGCTGTCCCCTCCGGAGTCAACGGCTCCGCGCACCGCCAGATCCTCGACAGATTCTCGCCGTTACCGGTACTGGCATGCACCAACAGACGAGTGCACGCAACGGCAGCGGCAGCGAGCTTGGTGTGCAACTGCTCGGCCAACCCGCGCCCGGCGAACGCAGCTGCGTCGACCCGATCGATCGGCGGATCGCACAGGTACTCCACATCCAGATCCGGCGGCAGAGCCCTGGCCGACGGCGGACGTTCGGGCTCGCCCCTGGCACTGCGATGCGCCAACACCGCATCGGTACCGAACCGCGAGGCGACATCACCCGGAGACAGTGCAGCGAAATCGCCGATGGTTCGTAAACCCAAGCGGCGCAACAGATCCACCAGCTCACCGCGATCGGCAGCGGACATGCTCGGTTCAGCCGAGAGTTCTGCCACCGGCAACGGCGCGAGAAATCCTGCACCCCCGCCGCGCGGCACCACCTGTGTATACCGCGCGGCGACGACCGCAGTGGACAGCTCGTCGGCGATACCGATCTGACATTCCACACCGGCAGCCGACGCTTCGTCGATCAACCGTTCCGCGGCCCGATGCTCGGTACCGAAATACCGTCCGACGCCGCGGGCAGAGAGAACCAGCAGGCCAGGTCGCAGCACTTCGACTCCCGGTGCAATGGCGGCGACGGCCGAGACCACGGGCTCGAACAGTCGCGCATCACGATCGGTATCGGCCAGAGCGACATGCACATCCGGGCACCGCGCCTGCGCTTCCCGACGGCGCAGGCCGCGCTTGATGCCCGATGCCCGTGCCGTCGCCGAGCACGCGACGACCCGATTGGCGGAGGTGACGACCACCGGATGCGTCGCAGGAAGATCGGCCTGGGCAGCGGCTGCAACGGCAGGCCAATCGGGGCACCACAGCGCCAGAACTCGGCTGGGACGGTCGATGCTCATGTGGAGACCGCGATCGACAATGGATTCTGTTCGAGCTTCTCGGCATGCCATTCGATGCGACCGTTCTCCGAACGCAGGTCGAGTCGAACGGTGCGGGGCCGCATCGCCTTGCCGCGCGCGCACACCGACAACCGGACGCCGCGCAGTCGGCCGCGGCCGAGCTCCCGGCCCGTGCCGAGGCCGTCGTATCCGTGCACCGATGCGTCCAGTCGTAGCTCTGCGCCGTCCCAGTGCCCATCGGTCACCAGCAGCGTCGACCCCTTGCTACGCGCTCTGGCCACCACGGCCCTGGCCCGAGTGGGCGATACCGACAGACCGCCGAGACCGAGCACGACGAGGTCGACACCGTCGAGCAGAATGGCCGCCACTTCCACCGGGTCGGGACCAGGATCGGGAATCAGGGCCAGCTTGCTCAACTGTGCGCCCATCTCCACCGCGGCCAGAATGCCGAAACGAGGCTGCCCGATGACGGCCACATGGCCACCGGCACCGGTCACCGCAGCGACCAACCCGATCAGGAGCGAGCCTGCGCCGGACACCGAGGCCACCGTTCCACGCACCAGCCCACCGTGCGGTAGCACCTCGATCAGCGCAGACGGCACCGGAAGAACGGGCCGCTGACGTGTTGGACGCTGCGTCGACGGTTCCGGGTGCACGGGCTCGACGGGGTCGGAATTCTCGATGCGCACCGACGCCGTTTCGCCCCGGGAAGGCACGGCAGCCATCCGGCTACGCAGCAACGCCACGCGCTCCGGCAGCGACAACCCGTCGAGCGCATCCGGCGTGACGGAAGCTCCCGATACAGTCATGTCACTCCCCTTCGCGGCGTAGAAAATCGAGCCGAAACATCGGTGTTCGACGAACGCGGGAAGTGGCGTATTCGAACACAATTTCGATCTGCACTCAGTAAAGCCGCTCGGACGGCAACTCGTCAAGGTGATGGCGAAGTCCCTGGTAGATGCCTCCGTTCCTCGGCTGCAGGCACGTCCCGTCATCGTCAACTAACCTGTGGACGTGACGGATCAGCAGCGTGTTGGACGGGGCGTCGGGCCCGACTACCTCTTGGCAGGCAGATACCGCCTCGCCGGCAAACTCGGCGGTGGAGGCATGGGCGCGGTATGGCTCGCCACCGACACGCTTCTGCACCGTCAGGTGGCCGTCAAGCAGGTCACGTCCACCACTCGGTTGAGCCCACAGCAGGCCGTGGAAGTACGCAACCGGGCCATGCGCGAGGGCCGGATCGCTGCCCGACTCTCCAGCCCCCACGCCATCGCGATGCACGACGTCGCCCTCGTCGACGGTGAGCCGTGGTTGGTCATGGAATACCTGTCCTCGCGCAGTCTCGCGCAGGCACTCGGCACCACCGACTCGCTACCACCGTTCGAGGTCGCTCAGATCGGCGCACAGATCGCCGACGCACTGACCGAGGCGCACGAGGCCGGAATCGTGCACCGAGACATCAAGCCGGGCAACATTCTGATCGCCGATCGCGGCAAGGACCTGGGCATCGTCAAGATCAGCGACTTCGGCATCTCCCGCGCCAAGGGAGACGTCGAAGAAGCCGACGACAGCGTGATCACCGGCACCCCGGCATATTTCGCACCCGAGGTCGCGCGCGGACAGGATCCCACCGCAGCCAGCGACGTGTTCTCCCTCGGCGCAACGCTGTACACGGCCATCGAAGGCAAACCGCCGTTCGACATCGATCACGATTCGATTGCACTTCTGCACCGAGTTGCCAAGGGGCAGATCATCGCTCCCACCCGTAGCGGCGATCTCACGGGCCCGTTGCTGCACATGCTCGAGCCCGATCCTGCCCGACGCCCCACCATGGCGCAGGCCCGCGACGAGATCATCGTCGCCGCGATCAGCAAGCGCGGCACCATCGCTCAGCTGCGCGGGGTGCCTCTGACGTCTGCGGACGGCGTGGTCCCGGCATGGGCGAGGCGCTCGACACCGGTCTCCGAATCTCGCCGTCCGTCGCGGGAGTTCGGCAGAACCATCGCGGGCCTACCGGCCGTGCAACCCGGTGAGAGCCAAGCCAATCCGGTTCCTTCGACGTACTCGCCACCGCCGTTCGACCTGCCGAAAAAGAAGAAGAACCCGATCGACGACGTCCTGATGCGGATCGAGGACGTCATCGGTGACCGCACGTCGATTCCGTCGACCGCGATTCTCGCCGCCCTCGTTCTCGTCGTCGTGATCGTTCTGGTTCTGGTGATCGCCCTTCTACTGTAGTCGCGCCCTCAACGCGACTCGTGCACGATGATCGCGATCTGAACTCTGTTGCTGCACTCCAGTTTCGTGAGGATTCGCGAGACGTAGGTCTTCACGGTCGCCACACTCATGTACAACTCGGCACTGATCTCCGCATTGGACTTCCCCGACCCGACGGCACCCGCAACCTCGCGTTCGCGATCGGTCAGAGAATCGAGCAGGGCTCGTGCCCGCGCCGTGGTGGAGTCGTGCGATCGAGCGTCCTGCTCACGCCAGTGGGCAACCAAGCGTCCGACCGCCGTCGGCGACAACATCGATTCCCCGGTTCCGACGCGATGCACCGCGTCGACGATGTCCCGCGGCGGTGTGTCCTTGAGCAGGAATCCGTTTGCGCCCACCCGCAGTGCCCGCAGCAGATACTCGTCGGTATCGAAGGTGGTCAACACCACGATGGCTGCCGTGAACCCCTCTGCGCGAAGCATTTCGGTGGCCGCGAGCCCATCCATGACCGGCATCCGCACGTCCATCAGAACCACGTCGGGAGTCGACGCACGCACTACCTCGATGCCACTGCGACCGTCGGACGCCTCACCGATCACCCTGATTCCGGGATCCGAGCTCAGGATCAGCGACAGGCCTGCGCGGACCAACGCGTCGTCGTCGACCAGCACCACTGTGAGCGCATCGGGACCATCGGTTATTTCGGGCACGGCAACCACGCTTCCAGACGGTAGACCACTCCGTCGCCGCGACGCGCGATTCCGTACTCGATTCGTCCACCGGCCAACTCGATACGTTCGCTCAGACCGATCATTCCCGACCGCGAACCGGGTACTGCCGCGAAACTCTCTGTAGCGAGACCGTTTTCGAGCCACACTCTAAGCTCACCACCCACCAGCGCAATTCCGCAGCGCACCGGCAGGCCGGGCGCGTGCTTTCTGGCGTTGGTCAGACCTTCCTGAATCACCCGATGAACGGTGCGGGAAACAGAGGGCGTCAGCGTTGTGTCCGAGGGCATCTCGTCGACGAACGTCACCCGAGTACCGGCCTTCTCCGAATCCTCGATCAGTTCGCCGATGTCCACCACACCCGGTTGTGGACGCGCCGAGGCCGCGACACCCGATCGAAGCACTCCCAATATCTCCCGCAGATCCTCGAGGGCACCGTGTGCATTGAGTCTGATGGTCGACGCGATTGCCTCGACTTCCTTTGCACCGACGTCCGGCCGGACCTCGAGCGCTCCGGCATGGAGGCTGACCAACGAAATCCGATGTGCAAGAGCGTCGTGCATCTCTCGCGCGATCCGCTCCCGTTCGAGTCCCCGGACGGTCTCGGCACGCAGATTCGATTCGGATTCCGCTCGCTCGGCCCGCTCACGCAGAGAATCGATCACCTCGCGGCGGGCCTTGACGACCGAGCCCCACGCGGCGGGAATGCTGAGAAGAGCCACACTGAGGATCCCGATGTACAGGACGGACTGTTCGGCCCACACAGTCGTCCAGATCATCGACGCCGCGAGATGCAGAACCACCACCGCGGTGGTGACCCGCCACGACTGTCGAGACGCAACCGTGAAGATGGCGACCAGCTCGGCACCACCCACTGCATCGGTCAGGATCGTGCACACCGCCAGCGCTACGGCGATCTCGATCGGCCATCGACGCCGCCACCACAGCAACACAGAGCCGAGAACACCGACGACGATCGACACGACCGTGCGCGTCGTGGTCATCCCCTCGGTGCCTGCGGCCACAGACAACACCAACACCAGTGCGAACGCGATGGCGGCGACATCCCATACGCGTTCTCGATGCCGTCGCAGCAGCGTCATGACTGCGCCGTCATGATCGAACCAGGGGGCGCCAGTACTGGCTGGTCTTTCTGTCGCGCACCACCACGCCGAGTCTGTCCAGCTCCGAACGCAATTCGCGTGCGTCGGAACCCGCTTTCTTCTTCAGCGCCATATCCCGAGCTTTGAGCACCGCGTTCACTTCCGGTGCCAAACCAGGAGTTTCGGGCACCCACAGGTGATACAGATCGTCGTACGGATCGCCGGTCGCGACCGAGTAACCTCGCTCCACGAACGCCGCCTCGATGGCATCACGCTTCTCCTCGATCGGCACCCGCACCAACTGACGCGAGGCACCGTCGAGCAGAACCAGTTCCTTGCCGTCGACGAAGACCGTCCCGACCTGCGACCTGGACACCGTGAGGGTTTCGCCCTTCTCGGTGATGCGTACCTGCACCTCCGACACCGCCACCCGTGCAGAGTCGTAGAACGCGGCCGCCACCAGAGCCAGCCCGAGCAGTACTCCCACCCCGATACACACGTACCTCACCCACCACTGCGACCACGAGGCGATCAACTCCAGCGGACCCTGAAACGGTATCCAGGTGAGCGACGCTCCCCAGGACGCCACATAGGGCAGCGCGAACCCCAGCAGGCCCCCGACGATCACGGCACCGACAACCAGGAAGAACCGGTCGCCTCGGGAGAACCACAGCACCGCCGGCGAGATCTCCCCGAGCATCTTGTCGTCCATACCCCCACGGTATCGAGTGTGGAAGCAAGTACCCAGTCATCGAAAGTCGACACTTCTCCACCGACTTTCGGGTGCCGTCGACCATCGATCAGCCGAGAACGGGCATCACCAGTGTCGTCAGCGCGCCGTCGACTGCCGACCGCACCAGCATCGGTTGGTCCGGCGCGGCGATATCGAGCATCAGATCCGGTCCGACGGCCGACGCGACGGCAGCCTGCAGGACGGCCGCGTCGAAGAACACCGTCGTCTCGGAACCGGTGACCCGTGCGGGAACGGCGACACCCTCGACCGTCAGGCCGTCCGGGCCTGCATCGATCCGCAGCGTGCCGCTGTCGAGGGGAACGAAATCTCGTTGCACCACAACCCTCGTCGCGGTCGGAGCCAGACCGTCGATGATCGTCCGCCAGTCGGGATAGTCGCCGTCGACGAGATCCACAGTGTGCTGTACGCCTTCGGACTCGAGCATCATCGCGTCGTCGGTTGCCGTCAGCACACAGTTCCCCGACGTAGGTAGAGCCCCGAGCGAGTCGACCGCTGCAATACGCGACCAGGATGCACCGGACGAGCTCTGTGCGACGAGGCTGCGAGTGGAGAGTCGGTACCGATCCGTTGCGGTGAGGGTGACAGTGCCGCCGTCGACCTCGATCAGCACGCCCCGCAGCACCGGAAACTCCTCGCTCGTTCCGGCCGCAGACGCGACCTGTCTCACCGCCGACGCGAACTCGGCGGCAGATACCGTTGCTGTGCAGTACTTTTCGTCGAACAACCGGCGGATGGAGACTGCGGCCTCGACTGCTGCCCGTGCGCGTGCGGCGAGCTCGTCGACGTGCCGATCCACGATCTCGACCGCTGCAGCTCCGGCGCCGTCGAGGGCGGAGGCCACCTTGTCGAGCGGCATGCCGATCTCGCGCAGTTGGCGAATGATGTTCGCCCGCTTCGCCTGTGCTCGGGTGTAGTAGCGATAGCCGGACTTGGCGTCGATGAGGGCCGGGACCAGCAATGCACAGTCGTCGTAGAACCGTAGGGCGCTGGGGGTCAGCCCGCTCAAGCGAGCGAACGCACCGATGGTCAGGAATTCTTCGTCCGAATCAGTCATGGTGAAATCCTGAGGCTTCGGGTAGGTCGAAGGTCAAGCGTGATCCCGACGACTAATCGATTCGACGCTTGTGCGCCCATCGGGTGAGCGCATTCCGGTTGGACTGCTGAGTCTTTCGGAGAACATTCGAGGCATGCGTCTCGACGGTCTTGACCGAGATGAACAGATCCTCGGCGATCTCGCGATAGGTGTAGCCGCGCGCAAGCAACCGCAACACCTCGAGTTCACGGGGCGTCAGTGAATCGAGTTCCGGATCCAACGGGGGCTCCGGGCCGGCACTGCGACCGGTGAACGAATCGAGGACGAATCCGGCCAGACGGGGGCTGAACACCGCGTCTCCACCGGCGACGCGTCGAACACCGTCGGCGAGTTCCGAGCCGGAAATCGTCTTGGTGACGTACCCCCTCGCCCCGGCACGGATGACGGCGATGACGTCCTCGGCGGCGTCGGACACACTCAGGGCGAGACATACCGGCCCCTCGGAGATGCGGTTCAACACGGCCACACCGCCGCCGTCGGGCATGTGCACGTCGAGCAACACCACGTCCGGCTTCGTCGATTCGATGCCCGAGACCGCCTCGGCGACGCCTCCGGCTTCCCCGACGACGTCGATGTCCGCCTCGCGAGCGAGTTCGGCTCGCACACCGGAACGGAACACCGCGTGGTCGTCGACCAGGAAAACGCGGAAAGGTTCGGTCACGTCGGCTGCTCCTGCTGGCTGGATTCGGATGGTTCGGTGGTCATGGCGGTGCCGTTGCGGGGCATGAAGATTCGCACTTCGGTTCCCTTGCCGACGGTCGACCGTACCTGCACAGTGCCACCGCGGCGCTCGATGCGTCCCCGAATGGACTTCGCCAGGCCCTGTCGATCCTCGGGTACCTCGGATTCGTCGAACCCGGTACCGCGATCGCGGACGAAAACGCTGACCTGTTCCGGTTCGGTCTCGGCGAACAGATCGATATTGGTCTCACCGGAATGCTTGGCCGCGTTGACGAGAGCCTCTCGTGTGGCACCCAGCAGCGCGGTGAAACTCTCACGGGACAGGCCGGACTCGACGTCGTCGGGCAGTAGGTGCACGTCGCCGACAGTGATGGGTCGAACCGTCACGCCGTGCTGATCCTCGACCTCACCGGAGATGGTCTTGAGCGCGTCGGCCAAGCTGGAGTTGTCGGTGTCTCCGCCGTCGAACAGCCATTTGCGTAATTCCCGCTCCTGACCGCGCGCCAACCTCATCACCTCCTGCGGCTGATCGGACTGCTTCTGGATCAGGGCCAGTGTCTGGAGCACCGAATCGTGCAGGTGCGACGCGATTTCCTCGCGTTCGTCGTTGCGGATACGCGCGGACCGCTCGGCACCGAGCGCGCGCCAGGTGCGCAACCAGATGGGTACCGTCAACAGGCCGACGCCGACGAGAGTGACCACCACCGCCAGCAGGGACGAGCGCAGCGCGGCCAGATCGACGCGGGCGAGCACCACCACGGCGAGGCCGAGCACGATCAACGTCGCTCCGCCGACGACCCTCGCCCAGCTCAACATGGTCGGATGCTTGGGCAGACCGAGAGCTGTTCGCGGTCCCTCGGAGTCGAATTCGCGCCATACCAGGGCCGCCCCGATCACCACGACGATGACCGGCACGATGACCGATGCAGCGGTACCGCTGAGCAGCCAAGCGAGCCCGACGGCGAGGCCGAGACCGATAGCAGCCAACCCGAGCGCACGCTGGCGTTCGGCGGCACTCGGGTGCGCAGTGTCGTCGCCGGCGGGCGTGAACATCCAGATCAATCCGTAGGCGGCGATGCCGGCACCGGCCGAGGCGGCAAGCAGCGCGAAGGCCACCCGAACCTTGAACACGTCGACGCCGAGATGGTCGGCCAGACCCCCGGCGACGCCGCCGACGATGCGTCCGCCGCCGCGTCGTCGATAGGGCGCAGGAGCAGAACGTGCAGGAGAAACAGGAAAGGCAGGAGCCGAAGGAATCGAGGTGACAGGGATGGCAGGGGTGACCGGCGCGTCGCCGGCTACGGGTGGTGCGTTGCGGGCGGCGTCAACGGGTGGATTGTCGACAGGGTGCACGCCTCGATCCTGGCACGGACAGGGCGAGTGTCGCATCAGGGTTCGCCCTGATGTTTCGCGGTCTGTCGAGGTGAACACGATTTCGGGGATGAAGATCAGGGGTATCCCTGATGTGTTTCGTGGTCGCGGCGGCCACGATGGTTGGCATGAGCAACGTGACCGTCTCGGATCAACTTCAGCAGATGTGGCGCACCCGTCCGCACCGCTTGCCGCAACGCGGGCATGTGGCGGGTGTTGCGGCCGGTATCGGCTATCGATACGACGTCGACCCCGTTCTGATTCGGATCGCGTTCGTCGTCTCCACTTTGTTCGGCGGCACCGGCATCGTGCTGTATCTGGCGGCGTGGCTGGTGCTCAATCGCGCCGGCGACACGGCGTCGGGCGCGGAGTCGCTGGTCGGGCGAGGACACAGCTCCGATTCGGCGACCAAGATGGTGGTCGTTGCGGTGGCACTGGTCATCGCGGTGTCGACCATCGGTCCGGTCGGTGTCGGACTCGGCGGTTCGGGGCTGATCTCTCTGGTGGCGATGCTCGGTGGACTGTGGTTGCTGCACCAACGGTGCCCGGAGCCGCCCCCGTACATGCGGACGGCAGAGTTCTCCCGTAATCGCTACGCCCCGATGCCTTTCGGTTCTCCCAGCGCATCGGCCGAGCAGTGGACGGCCGCGCAGTACCGTCCGCCCCAGTTCCAGCACGAGCGCTACACCCCGTACACGACCCTGCCGAAGAGCTACGTTCCGACGCCGAAGCCCGTCGAGCACACCGGAATCGACGCAGACGCGCACACCGTGAACCTGAGCAAGTCGACCACATTCGCCGAGAAGTCGACCGAGAAGCCGGCCGACCTTCCCACCGTGACTCCCCCGTCGTGGGATCCACTCGGTGTGGCCCCCTTCGCCTGGGATCTTCCCGAACCGGCGGGCACCTTCCCGCCTGCGCCGATCGAACGTAAACGCCGATCACGTTGGACGGCAAGCTTTGTCGGCTTGGCGCTGCTCGCAGCCGGCATCACCGCGGCGGTAGGTGCCGCAACCGGAGGGGACTGGGCCTCGGCCGGCCGCGTCGGAGCCGTCGCTCTCGCGGTCATCTCCGTGGGACTCGTACTCGGCGCGTTCCTGCGCAAGGGCTACGGACTGTTGGTGATCGCAGCACCCCTGGCCGGCTTCGTCGTCCTGGCGTCAGCGGTCGGTCCGATGCACGTGGACGGTGCGTCGGGAACGCAGCGCATCGCACCGCTCACCGTTGCCGATCTCGCCCATACCTACGACGTCGGCCTCGGTGAACTGGACCTCGACCTCACGGGGCTCGACCTCACCGAGGACCGCACCGTCGAGATCGATGTGGCACTGGGCAGCGCGTCGGTCACCGTGCCCGATTCGATGAACGTGACCGTGGAGTGCGAGTCGGCCGTGGGGTCGTGCCCCACCGATACCCGGTTCGGCCCGGGAACGAGCACCGATACCCCGACATTGACGATCGTGGGCGATGTGGCAATCGGCGAGCTGAAAGTGGGGAACCCGTGAAGAAGAACAGGACCGATCGCATCGGCCACGACTACGGCGACAGTGATTCCGACACCGAGGCTCGCACCTCTGGCCGACGCGGTCCCTCGGCACTCCTGCTTCTCGCCGGGCTGGCGGCCATGGTCGTCTCGGTCGCAGCACTCATCGGCCGAGATGCGATCGTGGCACTGAGCGACGTCCAGTTCCGCTGGGTGTTCGTGGTCGCCGCGGTGGTCGTGGGCTTCGCGCTACTACTGGGCCCCAGCAGAAAGAGCTGACGCCACTACTCCCACTCGATGGTGCCCGGCGGCTTGCTCGTCACGTCGAGAACGACTCGGTTGACCTCCGGAACCTCGTTGGTCACCCGAGTCGAGATGGTTTCCAGCACGTCGTACGGCAGCCTGGTCCAGTCCGCCGTCATCGCGTCCTCGCTCGAGACCGGACGCAGCACGATCGGGTGCCCGTAGGTACGGCCGTCGCCCTGCACCCCGACACTGCGCACGTCGGCCAACAGCACCACCGGGCACTGCCAGATCTGCTGATCCAAGCCGGCGACCGTAAGTTCTTCTCGGACAATCGAATCGGCATGGCGGAGCGTGTTCAGACGGTCGCGGGTGATCTCACCGACGATACGGATCGCCAGACCCGGTCCGGGGAACGGCTGCCTGCCGACGATGTCCTCGGGCAATCCCAGTTCGCGTCCGACCGCACGCACCTCGTCCTTGAACAGCGCACGCAGTGGTTCGACCAGGGCGAACTGCAGATCGTCCGGCAGGCCGCCGACGTTGTGGTGGCTCTTGATGTTCGCGGTACCCGAACCGCCGCCGGACTCGACGACATCCGGGTACAACGTGCCCTGCACCAGGAACTCGACCGCGTCGCCGTGCTCGGCGTTCTCGCCCAGCACCTCGGCCACGGCACCCTCGAAGCTCCGGATGAACTCGCGGCCGATGATCTTGCGCTTCTCCTCCGGGTCGGAGACGCCCTCGAGCGCACCGAGGAAGGTGTCGACCGCATCGACGGTGACCAGCTTGGCACCCGTCGCGGCGACGAAATCCTGCTGCACCTGC
Source organism: Rhodococcus sp. 14-2483-1-2 (assembly GCF_002259405.1). Lineage (GTDB taxonomy): Bacteria > Actinomycetota > Actinomycetes > Mycobacteriales > Mycobacteriaceae > Rhodococcoides. The sequence continues at coordinate 116,336 of NZ_NPFW01000002.1, forward strand.
TCACGCTCGCCGGCGCGCAACAATCCATGGTCGACGAAGACACAGGTCAGACGGTCACCGATGGCCCGCTGCACCAGTGCCGCCGCCACCGCGGAGTCGACACCGCCCGAGAGGCCACAGATGGCCTTGCCCGTGGGGCCCACCTGTTCCTGCACAGCGTCGACCAGAGCGTCGGCGATGTTCGCTGCAGTCCAGTCCGGGGCGATGCCCGCCGTCTCGTGCAGGAATCGGCTGAGCACCTGCTGTCCGTGCGGGGAGTGCAGAACCTCGGGGTGATACTGCACGCCTGCCATGCGCTTGCCCTCGTTCTCGAAGGCAGCGACCGGCGCGCCAGCGCTGGTGGCCGTGACGGTGAAGCCGTCCGGGGCCGCGGTGACGGCGTCACCGTGACTCATCCAGACCGGCTGTGTGGCGGGCAGACCGTCGTGCAGACGACCGCCGTCCACGCTGAGTTGAGTGCGACCGTACTCCCGCGTTCCGGTGTGTTCGACGGTTCCGCCGAGGGCCTGGGCCATGGCCTGGAATCCGTAGCAGATGCCGAACACGGGGATGCCGAGGTCGAGGAGCGCGGAATCGAGCTCGGGCGCACCCTCGGCGTAGACGCTGGAGGGTCCGCCGGAAAGCACAAGCGCGACAGGGTTCTTGGCCGCGATCTCCTCGGCGGTCGCGGTATGCGAGATCACCTCGGAGTACACATTGGCCTCGCGCACACGGCGGGCGATCAACTGCGCGTACTGGGCGCCGAAATCGACGACGAGAACCGGGCGTGCGTGTGCGGGATCGTGTGCAGAGGAGTCGGTCACCGGGTCAGTCTAATGGGACTGCTGCTGCGCTCATGCAACACCCGAATGCGCGACGGGCTTCGCCGAGGAGCCCGACCTGATCTCGACGATCGGCAGTCGCAGACCACCCGGAGCATCCACCGGGACGACCGGAGAGTTCGGGGCGATCGGATCGAGACGCTGGTACGGCAGTCCCTGTGCCGGACGGAGATCCAGCTCGCCCTTGTTCGGCCACAGCGCGGCGGAACGCTCGGCCTGCGCGCTGATGGTCAGCGACGGGTTCACACCGAGGTTGGCCGATACGGCAGCCCCGTCGACGACGCTGAGCGTCGGGTAGCCGTGGACGCGGTGGTACGGATCGATGACGCCGTGCTCGGAATCCGAGGCGATCGCGCAGCCACCGAGGAAATGGGCCGTGAGCGGAATGTTGAACAATTCTCCCCAGGTACCGCCTGCGACGCCGCCGATCTTCTTCGCGATGCGTCGAGTGGCGTCGTTGCCCTCGGGGATCCACGTCGGGTTCGGCTCACCGTGCCCCTGCTTGCTCGAGATCTTGCGGCCGAAGGGGCCACGCTTGGTGAACGTGGTGATCGAGTTGTCGAGGTTCTGCATCACCAGCGCGATGATCGTGCGCTCGCTCCAGTGCCGGACGTTGACGACGCGCAGGAACTGGATCGGGTGTGCGATCAGCGCGAACACGAACTTGAGCCACCGCGGAATCTTCCCGCCGCCGTCGGTCATCAGTGTCTGCAGCATGCCCATCGCGTTCGAGCCCTTGCCGTAGCGGCACGGTTCGATGTGGGTGTTGGGGCTGGGATGGAACGAGGACGTGATCGCGACTCCGCGGGTGAGGTCCATGTTCGGATCGACCGCCAGCTTGGCCGCTCCGACGATCGACTCGGAGTTGGTACGTGTCAGTTCGCCGAGTGTGTCCGACAATTCGGGCAGCGCGCCCGTGTCCTTCATCTTGTGCAGCAGGTTCTGGGTGCCCCAAGTGCCCGCCGCCAACACGACATTGGCTGCGCTGTACGTCTTCTTGCCCTTACGCAGCCGAGCGCCGGTGCGTTCGGTGTCGACGTCCCAGGTGCCGTCGGATCGGGGAACGAGACCGGTGACGGTCGTCATCGGCACGATCTCGGCTCCTGCGCGCTCGGCCAGGCCGAGGTAGTTCTTCAGCAGGGTGTTCTTGGCTCCGTGGCGGCAACCGGTCATGCACTCGCCGCATTCGATACATCCGGTGCGCTCGGGGCCTGCACCGCCGAAGTACGGGTCAGGGACGGTCTTGCCGGGCTCGTCTCCGAAGAACACGCCCACCGGGGTCTGGATGAAGGTGTCGGCAACGCCCATGTCCTCGGCAACCGACTTCATCACCTCGTCGGCGGGGGTCATGTGTGGGTTGCGCACGACACCGAGCATGCGGGTGGCCTGGTCGTAGAACGGCGAGAGCTCACTGCTCCAGTCGGTGATGTGCGCCCACTGCTTGTCCTCGAAGAACGGTGCCTGGGGCTTGTAGAGGGTGTTCGCGTAGTTCAGCGAGCCGCCGCCGACTCCGGCACCGGCGAGGATGAGGCAGTCGCGCAGCAGGTGCACGCGCTGGATGCCGTAGAGGCCGAGTTTCGGTGCCCACAGGAAGCGCTTGAGATCCCAGCTGTTCTTCGCGAAGTCCTTGTCCTCGAAGCGTTGTCCGGCTTCCAGGATGCCGACGCGGTATCCCTTCTCCACCAACCGAAGCGCGGTGACGCTCCCGCCGAAGCCCGAACCGACGATCAAGACGTCGTAATCCGTTGCGCGAACAGCTGAACCCATGGTGACCTCCGCTACATCCGATGCTGTCGAACAGTATGCACATCCCCATGTGACTACCGCCACAACCGATTCTAGCTGTTACGAGAGGTATCACCAACCCAGGGTCGGCTTACGTGGACGACACGCAACAGAAAGGGCGCGCACCCCGGTGTGAAAAGGAGTGCGCGCCCTGCTGGAGCAGACTTGATCAGGCCCTGACGTTCAGGCCCACCTTCTGGAATTCCTTGAGATCGGAGTACCCGGACTTCGCCATCGATCGACGCAGTCCGCCGACGAGGTTGATCGAGCCGTACGACTCGCGCGACGGTCCGTTGAGCACCTGATCCAGGCTCGGACGGTCCCCCGCAGACATCGGCAGCAGCGCGCCGCGCGGCATGGACGGGTGCGCCGCGGCCGACGGCCAGTACCAACCCCCGCCGGGAGCTTCCGCAGCGACGGCCAGCGGAGCACCGAGAACCGCAGCATCGGCCCCGCAGGCGATGGCCTTGGCCAGGGCACCGGAGGTGGTGATGTCGCCGTCGGCGATGACGTGCACGTAGCGCCCGCCGGTTTCGTCCAGGTAGTCCCGGCGCGCCGCGGCGGCGTCTGCGATGGCGGTGGCCATCGGAACGCCGATGCCGAGCACCTCACCGGTGGTCGTGCCACCCTCGACCGAGCCGTAACCGACGATGACGCCTGCCGCGCCGGTACGCATCAGGTGCAGCGCGGTGCGGTGATCGCTCACGCCGCCCGCGATGACGGGAACATCGAGCTCCGCGATGAAGGTCTTGAGGTTGAGCGGCTCGTCCTCGCCGTGAGCAACGTGCTCAGCGGAGATGATCGTACCCTGGATGACCAGCAGATCCAGGCCCGATGCAACGAGGGCAGGCGTGAGCGAGCGAGCGTTCTGGGGGCTCACCCGAACGGCGACGGTCACCCCGGAGTCACGGACCTGACCGACCGCTGCGGCCAGCAGATCCGGCCGGAGCGGCGCGGCGTGCAGTTCCTGCAGGAAGGCGATCGGCGCGTCGGGATCTAGATCGGTCTCGGCAATGTGGATCAGCTGATCGATCTTGGCTTGCACGTCCGAGTGGCGCGCCCACAGTCCTTCACCGTTGATGACCCCCAGCCCACCCTGTCGACCCAGCTCGATCGCGAACTCGGGCGAGACCAGAGCATCGGTCGGATGCGCGAGAAGGGGAATGTCGAAGCGGTACGCGTCGAGCTGCCATGCCGTCGACACCTCCTTCGACGACCGAGTCCGACGGGACGGCACGATGTCGATGTCGTCCAGCTGGTAGGTGCGGCGGGCTTCTCTGCCCATGCCGATTTCAACGAGGTCGCGCACGCGCGCACCTTTCTACTTCGAGAGCGAATCGCATCGGCCGAGAAACGGCCGAAGCGACTATCGGGTGGTGTAGTTCGGGGCCTCAGCGGTCATCGTGATGTCGTGCGGGTGGCTTTCCTTGAGCCCGGCCGCAGTGATCTGCACGAACTGAGCCTTCTGCAGGTCTTCGATCGACGTCGATCCGGTGTAGCCCATCGCAGCACGCAGGCCACCGGTGAGCTGGTGGATCACCTGGTTCAACGGTCCGCGGTACGGGACGCGACCTTCGATGCCCTCGGGGACGAGTTTGTCCTCGGCCAGCACATCGTCCTGGAAATAGCGGTCCTTGGAGAACGACTTCGCTCCCCCTCGTCCCTGCATCGCGCCGAGCGAACCCATGCCGCGGTAGCTCTTGAACTGCTTGCCGCCCACCAGAATCAGCTCGCCCGGGGACTCCGCGGTTCCGGCCAGCAACGATCCGAGCATGGCGGTCGAGGCACCGGCAGCGAGCGCTTTGGCGATGTCACCGGAGAACTGCAGACCGCCGTCGGCGATGACCGGCACACCGTGCGGCTTGCACGCGGCGACGGCCTCGAGGATGGCGGTGATCTGCGGAGCGCCGACGCCTGCGACCACGCGGGTGGTGCAGATGGATCCCGGTCCGACGCCCACCTTGACCGCGTCCGCACCTGCCTCGACGAGGGCGAGTGCGCCCGCGCGGGTGGCCACGTTGCCGCCGACGACCTGTACGCGATCGCCCACCTCGGCCTTGAGCTTGCTGACCATCTCGAGCACCTGCGAATTGTGACCGTGCGCGGTGTCGACGATGATCACGTCCACGCCGGCGTCGGTCAGTGCCATGGACCGAGCCCAGGCATCCTGCCCGACGCCAACAGCGGCACCGACCAGCAGACGACCGTCACGGTCCTTGGTGGCATCGGGGTGCTGCTCGGTCTTGACGAAGTCCTTCACGGTGATCAGGCCGGTGAGTGCGCCCTTGCCGTCCACGATCGGCAGCTTCTCGATCTTGTGGCGACGCAGCAGGCCGAGCGCCGCTTCCGCGGTGACGCCTTCCTGTGCGGTGATCAACGGGGCCTTGGTCATCACGTCGGCGACGCGGCGATTCTGATCGACCTCGAACCGCATGTCGCGGTTGGTGATGATGCCGACCAGTGCGCCGGTCTCGTCGGTGACGGGAAGACCGGAGATACGGAAGCGCGCGCACATGGCGTCGACCTCGGCCAACGAGTCGGTGGGCTTGCAGGTGACGGGATCGGTGACCATCCCGGCCTCCGAGCGCTTGACCGTCTCGACCTGGGACGCCTGATCCTGCAGTGACAGGTTGCGGTGCAGCACGCCCATACCGCCCGCGCGGGCCATGGCGATGGCCATCCGGGCCTCGGTGACGGTGTCCATGGCGGAGCTGACCAGCGGCACCCGCAGGCGGATCTCGCGGGTGATCTGACTGGACGTGTCGACCGAGCTGGGAATCAGGTCCGAAGCGGCCGGCAACAGCAGGACGTCGTCGAACGTGAGGCCGAGCATCGCGACCTTGTTGGGATCGTCGCCGCCTGTGCGGACGTGGGCTCCGGGACTACTCATGCGAATCTGGCCCTCCCTAGAGCCTGTGTGCAACTCGGCGCAGCGTGCGGCCGGTGAGAGCTCGCAGGCGCACCGCGGTGCGGTGTTGGAGAACGGATGGAGTTTCGGCACTTGCACTCATCTGTTCAGCGCCGTGAACCATGGTATCGGCTAGGGCACAACCAGTGCGAATGCCTCCCGCTGTGGGTGGCCGTCGAGCACCGAAATCCCGGTCCGCAGCATCGTCGGCGACGAACGCGTCCGGCATGTCGCATTCGAACGGCTGGCGCAGACCCACCAGTCCTGCGTACCGTGGAGGCGTGCGCGATCAACTGCCTCCCGGTCTACCCCCGGATCCGTTCGCCGGAGACCCAGCCGACCCGTCGGCCGCCCTCGACGCCATCGAGCCAGGCCAGCCCCTCGATCCTCAGGAGCGCCTGGCCGTCGAAGAAGACCTGGCGGACCTGGCTGTCTACGAGGCTCTCCTGGGCCACCGCGGCATCCGCGGCCTCGTCGTGTGCTGCGAAGACTGCCAGCAGGACCACTACCACGACTGGGACATGCTGCGCGCAAATCTGCTCCAGCTGCTCGTCGACGGAACGGTCCGGCCGCACGAGCCCGCCTACGACCCCGTACCCGACGCCTACGTGACCTGGGACTACTGCCGCGGCTTCGCGGACGCATCCATGAACGACGCGCTGCACGGCGACGGATTCGACAGCTGACTCCCGACACTTCGTACGAAGAAGCCCGACACGATCATCGTGTCGGGCTTCTTCGTTGTTCGGGCGGGACCGGAAAACCCTGTCAGCTGCCGCCGGATGGGACCGACATGCGGTCGCGGTTGTCCGACGAACTGCTGCCACCGGCGGTCGCCGTCGGCTGATCGGGCTCCTGAAGCACCGTCGGCGTGACGTCCGTCGTCGTCGAGGGACTCGGAGTCGTCGTCGTGGGCGGCACCTCTGGCGTCGTTGTGGTCGGAGCCGGCGTGATCGGAGCACCCGTGGTGTCGGGCGTGACCGGATCCACCGGAGCCGGCGGTAACAGGGCCTCGGAGCTGGGCACCGGAGCCGGGACGACCTCGGCCGGGAGCGGAACAGGCGCGGGCAGCGTCAAAGCCTGCAGCTCCTGCAGTAGACGCGCCAGCCACTGATCGAGCTCGGCGCGCTGCCCGTCGTCGAGCACGGAGGAACTGCTGTTCGACGCGCCGTCGAGCAGTGCGCGAGCGGCAGTGGTGTTACCTGAGGACAGGAGATTCTCCGCCTCTTGCAGCTTGGACGTCGTGTCGATCTGCGCCACGGTCGAATCGGCCTGTTCGGAGAACACGACCGACTTGACGCTCCACAGCGGATCGTCCGGTGTCGAGTTGTACGAGATGACCACCAGGCCACCCATCACGACCGCGATCGCGGCTGCGGCACCGGCGATGGGACGCAGCAAACGCATCCGTCCACCGCGGTTGGCCGAGCTCGAGCGCGCCATGTCGGCGGCGAGCTTCTCGCGTTCGACGGAGGCGACGACCACATCGAGCGAGGGGCCGGCCGGCATCGCCGGGGCCATCACGTCTGCTCGCCAATTGGCCAACAGAAGGGCGAGTTGGTACTCGTCTGCGTCATCGGTGGCAATCGGTCCGTCACCACTGATCGCATCGATGAACGCATCGTCACGACGTACGGCGACGAGGTCCACTGGACCACCGTCTGCGCCGATGTCGGCATAGGGATCGTTCTGCTTCGGTCCAGTGGGGTTCACGTGCCCACCGATTCGCGAGATTCCGCGACGCGGCGTCTCACCGGGGCCACCGTGACCATTGTCCCTAGCCATACATTTCACCTGCTCTCACAACTTCGTTCTTCAGTTTTGCGATAGCTCGGTGCTGAGCCACGCGGATAGCGCCTGCAGTGCTGCCGACGGCGGCTGCTGTTTCCTCGGCCGACAACCCGACGATGAGTCGGAGCACCAGAATTTCGCGGTGCTTGGCGGGCAAGGTGTCCAGCAGTGCAGTCATCTGTCGACTCGACTCGGATTCGAGAGCGCGTTGCTCCGGTCCGTGCTCCATCGACACGACATCTGGTACTTCGGCGGCCGGGTCCGATTTGTTACGCGAGGCGCTGCGATGGGCGTCGGCGACCTTGTGAGCCGCGATGCCGTACACGAATGCCATGAACGGACGACCTTGATCCTGGTATCGCGGCAAGGCGGTCATGACTGCCAAACAGACCTCCTGCGCCACGTCGTCGGCCGAAAGCTGACCGCGCTCAGCCGAACCGACCCGTGCCCGGCAGTACCGAACGACGAGTGGTCGGATGAATTCCAGGACCCGGGACAGAGCCAGTCGATCGCCTTGCGCTGCGGCAACGACGAAAGAGTCCAACTCCTCACCCGCACTGTTCATCGTCGACAATTTTCCCCGCGTTACAGGTACGCACCCGCCTGGGAGCGCTTCCACGTGGTGGTGGAACGAGACCAAGGATAGCGACACCACCGAGCCACAACCGAACCACTCGGTCCGCCTTCGACCCAGGTCCTGGTCAACCGACCGTCGAACCACCCCGACGATCGATGTCGGCGGCCAGGTCTGCCGACGCCACCATCCCGGCGTCGACGCCGCCTGTTCCCTCGCACAGCATCGTGGCGGCCCAGCGCAGGGGCAGCAGACCGGCCATCTCCGCAGCGCAGGCCACCTGGACGGCCGACTCACGCGCCCGGTCGGTCTCACCGATGCAGCTCAGCGCCGCCGCACCCACCAGGTCGGTCTTGACGATGTGGCGTAACGAATCGGCATCGTCGGCGAGAGCTCGAGCGGCCTCGGCGTGTCGGATCGCCTCGGGGCCGTCGCCGCGCATCATCGCCAGCTCGGCTGCCACCCACGCCGCCCGCAGTGCCGGACGCCACAGCCCCCGACCGACGGGGCCCTGCCGCTGCTCCGCACTGCGGGCCAGCAGGGTGTCCGCGAGGTGAAAACGTCCACTTCCCAGTGCATCCGCGGCGAGACCGATCAGCGCATCGCTACGGGCCTCCACCGAGTCCCTGGACGTCGACGGTCCCACGAGTCCGACGAGAGAGACTGCGATGCCGTCGAAGCGCCGGGCCCGCTCGTGTCGGCCCACCTGACGCAACCACGACGCTCTGGTCGACGCGTGCAGTGACCGGAGTTCCGGGCTGGTGGGTCGATGCCGCCGGAGCTCGGTTACGGCGGCGCTGTACCGCCCCTGGCCCGCCAACGCGACACTGCGAAACCAGCTCTCCCAAGGATCGCCGGCTGCGGGAAGCGGAAATCGGCCGGGGTTGCCGCCGAAAGCCGCGTCGGAGAGTTCGGACTGCGTCGCGGTGAACAGCGAGCTCGGCTCTGTTGGCACGGACGCAAGGGTAGGGCCTTCTCCGATGACGAACTGCGCGTGAGTCCTACCGATTCGAAGCGACGCAATTGCACGGTCGAATTCACTATCGGTCCGAAAGGAGCATCAGCGCGTCGTTTCGCTCGCCCAGAATGCAGTTTTCAAGGAATTAACAATGTGAACTCGGGCCGACTCGAAGTCGAGAATCTGAACGCTGTGTGGCGAATAGGTTAATCAGCGCACTCGATCGAACAATCGGCCACCGAGGCGTCGCCTGCCGTCCGTGCGCCCGCTCGACCGTCGCCCGGCGATCCGCGCGATCGCGTCGAGCACTTCGCGCCTCCTGGACCGAATGCACCGACGTCGAATCCGACGCACGGAACCTAACCACCCTCGACATCACGCAAACGGCTCTGATCAGCGGAAATGCCGACCACGGCGGCCCGGTCGGATCGAGCGGCATCACTGTCGACCGATGCCGGACGCCTGCGTTCCGCCACACCGCATCTGCAGCCGGAAAGCCGGTGCACTCCCCATCGTCTCGCGTGTCGACGGATTCTTCAACAGGAAGGACACGCATGCGGGTGAGTCGAAGTAAATATCGCCCGTGTTAATTCTTTGCCCCATAACTATGCATTTGCCCACGACAGAGAACTATTGACTCGATTTCGTCGATCCACATAACGTTGTCGGCATTCGGATCACGAATCCGAGAAGCCACACCACCCTAGGAGTTTCCATGCCGCAGCCGAATCACCTCCCTGGGCCGAACGCCGACATTTGGGATTGGCAGATGCACGGCCTGTGCCGTGGCGTCGACTCGTCCATGTTCTTCCACCCGGACGGCGAGCGGGGCCGCGCACGAGCGCAGCGCGAGATGCGAGCCAAGGAAATGTGCCGCAGCTGCCCCGTACTCGCTCAGTGCCGTACACACGCTCTCAACGTCAGCGAGCCCTACGGGATCTGGGGCGGGATGTCCGAGACCGAGCGAGAACTGCACGCTCGTCACAACCGCCGCCGCATCGCGGTGTAGTCACCCGAACACGCAAGAAAGCCCCCAACCCTTTCGGGTTGGGGGCTTTCTCGTGTCACCGAACGTCAGTGAGCGTGTCCGTGACCGGCAGCAGGCTCGGAGGCCTCTTCCGGCTTCTCCACGATCGCGCTCTCGGTCGTCAGGATCATGCGTGCAACCGACGCAGCGTTGACCACGGCGGAGCGAGTCACCTTGACCGGGTCGACGACGCCGTCGGCCAGCAGGTCGCCGTACGTCAGGGTCGCGGCGTTGAATCCGTGACCCTTCGGCAGTTCTGCCACCTTGCTGACGACGACGGAACCGTCGATGCCGGCGTTGGAGGCGATCCAGAACAGCGGTGCGTTGAGCGCGGTACGCACAACGGCAACACCGGTGGCTTCGTCGCCGGTCAGGCCGAGGTCGTCGGCCAGAGCCAACGCTGCCTGAGTCAGAGCCGAGCCGCCGCCGGGGACGATTCCCTCTTCCACGGCAGCCTTGGCCGCAGCCACAGCGTCGTCGACGCGGAACTTGCGTTCCTTGAGCTCGGTCTCGGTGGCAGCGCCGACCTTGATGACCGCGATGCCGCCCGAGAGCTTCGCCAGACGCTCTTCGAGCTTCTCGCGATCCCACTCGGAGTCGGTGTTCTCGATCTCGCGGCGGAGCTGACCGACGCGCGCATCGATGTCGTCCTGCGTGCCCGCACCGTCGACGATGGTCGTGTCGTCCTTGGTGACGACGACGCGACGAGCGCGACCGAGCAGCTCGAGGCCGGCTTCCTTCAGACTCAGACCCACATCGGCGGTGATGACCTGCCCGGCCGTCACGACCGCGAGATCGTCGAGGAACGCCTTGCGGCGATCACCGAAGAACGGTGCCTTGACTGCCACGGCCTTGATCGTCTTGCGGATGGAGTTGACGACCAGCGTCGAGAGAACTTCACCCTCGGTGTCCTCGGCGATGATGAGCAGCGGCTTGCCGCTCTCGGCAACCTTCTCCAACAGAGGCAGAAAGTCCGGAAGCGAGGTGATCTTCTCGCGGTACAGCAGGACGTACGCGTCCTCGAGAACTGCTTCCTGCGCGTCGACGTCGGTGACGAAGTACGGCGAGAGGTAGCCCTTGTCGAACTGAACGCCCTCGGTGACCGAGAGCTCGGTGAGCAGCGTCGAGGACTCTTCGACGGTGACGACGCCGTCCGCGCCGACGCGAGTGAGCGCCTCGCCGACGAGTTCGCCGATCTCGGGGTCACGCGAGGACACGGTGGCGACCTGAGCGATCGCCTGCTTGCCCTCGACCGGGGTTGCGGCGGCAAGCAGAGCCTCGGCGACCTTGTCGGCCGCCTTGGAGATGCCGGTGCCGAGCGCGATCGGGTTGGCACCTGCGGCGATGTTCTTCAGACCGCCGCGCACGAGCGCCTGCGCGAGGACCGTCGCGGTGGTGGTTCCGTCGCCTGCAACGTCGTTGGTCTTGGTAGCGACGCTCTTGACCAGCTGCGCACCGAGGTTCTCGAACGGATCTTCCAGGTCGATCTCACGAGCGATCGAGACACCGTCGTTCGTGACGGTCGGACCGCCGAAGGCCTTGGACAGGACGACGTGGCGTCCCCGCGGCCCGAGCGTCACCTTGACTGCGTCGGCCAGCTTGTCGACGCCGCGTTCGAGTGCGCGGCGCGCTTCCTCGTTGAATTGGATTTGCTTTGCCATGTTTCGGTGTTACTCCTTCGAGTAAAGAAACTCGATCGAACGCACACCGCCCCGGGACCGACACGAAAATCGGATACCGGGGCGGGATGCGTTGTGGCCTACTTGGCGATGACAGCCAGCACGTCGCGTGCCGACAGAATCAGGTACTCCTCGCCGGCGTACTTGATCTCGGTGCCGCCGTACTTGCTGTAGATGACGGTGTCACCTTCTTTGACGTCGACCGGGATGCGGTTGCCCTTCTCGGTGACACGGCCTTCGCCCACGGCGACGACGGTGCCCTCCTGGGGCTTCTCCTTGGCTGTGTCGGGGATGACCAGACCGGAGGCGGTCGTCGTCTCGGCCTCGTTGGCCTGGACGAGGATCTTGTCCTCGAGCGGCTTGATTTTCACGCTCGCCACGTTGAGCCCTCCAAAGTTATGGGGTACGCGTCCGGGGTCGGATCCCCGGACAGCTGTGTGTAAGTACTTCTCGTGCGGTTCTGACAATCACGGCCTGAACTCGTTCCCGTCGTCGCGGGTGCCGGGACTTCGCTCGGTGCCAACTAGCACTCTATACACGAGAGTGCCAGCACTCAAGGGCTGGGTTCGCCAGGTTCGCGACGCGGTGGTTGCGCGCGTGCGCACGAGACTGATCACGCACCGTCCTGCTCGACTGCGGAGATCCGAAATCGGGCGAATTCGGGTCCGAAACGCCGAACACCGGAGTCTTTTCTCGCCGTTTTCCCGGCATCCGCGACACCGCCGTACGCACTGGTGAGAGGCCATGAACACTCGGCGAGTAACCGACCGAGCGGCATATTACGTTCGCGCCGGACCGCGAAGTAACGTTACGATAACGAAGCTGTCCGAACGATAACGATCGACAGCTGTGCCGCGACACGGCACACAGAGCAGTCGATTCCTGACGGACACACAGGGGCGGGAGGTGCAGCATGCGGGTAGGAGTGGGCATATCCACCGGATCCGAGGTCGTGTGCGCAGCCCTCGTCACCGTCGACACCGACGGTAGTCGCACGGTGGAGTACCGCACCGTCTCGACCGATCGCCAAGCGAACACCGACATCGGTGATCTGGTCACCTCGGCCATCGAACTCATGGCCTCGCTCATCCCCGGCCACCGGGCCCCCGACGCGATCGCCGTCACCTACCGCACCGAGGAGCACGCTGCGGGTATTCGCGCAGCGCTGGCCCACACCACCCGCGATGTCCGACTGGTGCCCGAGTCCGCAGCCGCGTCCGCGCACCTGGCGACCACCGGCCTGATCGATCGGTACGACTCGATCGCGCTGGTCGATCTCGGTGCCTCGGGCATGTCGGTCACCGTCACCGATCGGACCACCGACAAGGTACTGGCGCACGGCCGATCGGACGCCGTCGGCGGCGACGCACTCGACGTGCTCGTCAAGAACCTCGTGCAGGACATGACCCGCGACAACCTTCGGGACGACATCCGCGACGACCGCGGAATCGGGTCTGCACGGTACCGATCGATCAAGGAACAACTCTCCCGCGAGGACGAGGTCCGCATCGAGCGGTACAGCGGAATGCCGCTGGCGGTCACCCGTGACGCGTTCGATGCCGCCGTGAGCCCGATCTTCGACACCGCCGCGCAGTTCGTCCGCGGGGTGTTCGACGAGAGCACCCACGAACCCGAGACCATCGTGCTGATCGGCGGTGGGGCACACATTCCCCTGCTCGCCGCCACGCTCACCGACGTGTTCCACGCCCCGGTCGTTCGACTGTCCGAACCCGATGCTGTTCTCGCCGTCGGCGCTGCTGCCGTCGCCGCATCGGCCGTCGGCAGCGACTACCAACTCGTCTCGGCCACGCGCAACACCGCAAGCCGAATGAGCCGATACTCCGGCGCGATCGCGGCCGCCGTCGTCGCAGGTGGACTGGTACTGGCCTACGGTGTGCAGACCATGACACCTGCCGACGATGCCGACGTCTCACCGGCCGGAAGTGCAGCCCGATCCGCGACCGCGTCGAACGATTCCGGTACACCGGTCACCGAGGGCTACTCCCCCGACGAGACCCCGCCCACGGCCGGACTCACTTCTGGCGATCGATCCGACCCGACGGCAACGTCGGTCGACGCCACCGGATCGTCGACGCGGTTCACCACCACCGCTCCGCCGACCAGTACCCCGACGCTGCGGCCTGCACCCGACCTCCCGCGGATCGACTGGCCGGTCGACCCCACGTCGAATCCAGTGTCACCCGACGTCACCACCCCAATCCCGGTGGAACCGCCGACCTCGGTCACCACGACTCCGGTTCGGCCTTCCGAACCGATCGAGCCCTCGGACCCGAGCGATACGACCGAGATCGTCCCGAGTCCGACGCCCGAGGTCACACCCGAGTTCACTCCGGTACCGACCGAATCGATCACTGTGCCGACCACCGATGTGAGCGGTTCGCAGCCCACGCCGGAACTGACGGCACCACCGACGGTATGGTCACCGCCGGTTGCAGCTCCCGAGGTGTCCGAATCCACGACGGACCCACTGTCGGCAGCCGAGCCGTCGGCTCCGCGTTCGTCCTCGACCACCGCGGCGACGCAGGACGCTCAGCCGGGCACCTGACTGGTCGCGACCGAGAGGCCGGGATCGGTCACGGCGGTCAACGCCGAGGGCTCGGCTCCGCCTGCCACGAGGTGAGCGCCCAGTGCGGCGATCATCACCCCGTTGTCGGTGCACAGTCGCGGCTTCGGGATTCTCAGCGTCAAACCCTGCTCTGCGCAACGACTTTCGATCAGCGAACGAATGCGAGAGTTGGCGGTGGCGCCCCCACCCAGAACGATCGTGTCGACGTCGACATCGGTTGCCGCACGGACGGCCTTCATCGTCAGTACATCGGCGACGGATTCCTGGAAGGACGCGGCGATGTCCGCGACAGGAATCGGATCTCCGGCACGATGCCTGGCCTCGACGAACCGAGCGACGGCCGTCTTGACCCCGGAGAACGAAAAATCGTAACGGGCATCGCGCGGACCGGTCATTCCCCGGGGAAACGCGATCGCGGCCGGATCACCCTCGCGCGCAGCATCATCGAGGGCCGGGCCACCGGGATAGCCCAATCCGAGGAGCCGCGCAACCTTGTCGAAGGCCTCACCGGCCGCATCGTCGACCGTGGTCCCGAGCTCGGCGATCGGCCGGGACAGATCGTCGACGTGCAGCAGATGAGTGTGACCTCCGGAGACCAGCAGCGCCACGCACGACGGCATCGGGCCGTGCTCGAGCGTGTCGACCGCGACGTGGCCACCGAGATGGTTGACCGCGTAGAACGGCACGCCCCAGGCCGCGGCGTACGCCTTCGCAGCGGCAACCCCGACCAGCAACGCCCCGGCCAGCCCCGGCCCGATCGTCACCGCGACGGCGTCGGGACGCTCGATGTCAGCGGTCGCCAGAGCCCGCCGCATGGTCGGCACGATGGCTTCCAGATGCGCGCGCGACGCCACCTCGGGCACCACTCCGCCGTACCGCGCGTGTTCGTCGACGCTGGAGGCCACCTCGTCGGCCATCAGCTCGCACGTCCCCGCCCCGCCCCACCGGACGATCCCGACTCCTGTTTCGTCGCAAGAACTTTCGATACCCATGACGATCATCGGGCTGATCCTTCCGTCTTCTCGGACCGACGCATGGTGAAGGCGTCGGCCCCGCTCGGCTGGTAGTACCCGACCCTGGTACCGACGATCTCGAACCCTTCGCGTCGGTACAACTCGATGGCGGGCTCGTTGTCGGTACGTACCTCGAGGAAGACCGGCCCACCGTGCTCGTCGGCCACTCGGAGCAATTCGTCGAGCAGTCGCCCGCCGATTCCTCGGCGGTGATGCGACGGATCGACACCGATGGTGTGCACCTCGGACTCACCGACGACGAACGCGCCGCGACTGGGCTGCCCCAGCAGGGAGATGCCTGCGTAGCCGACGACCTCGCCGTTCTCTCGCGCCGTGACGTAGTGATTGTGTGGCGCCGCCAGTTCCGCGATGAATGCATCCTCCGCCCACGGGTCGTCACCCTGGAACAGCACGGTCTCGAGATACGCGCACCGAGCAGCGTCCGCCGTCGTCATCGACTCGATCGACACCGTCACCTCGAAGCCTTCGCTGCGGCGCGCTCGTCGAGCGTCTTGGCGTCGGGACGACGCAGGTACAACGGGACGAGCGGGCCCGGGACGATCCCGCTGCCGATGTCGGCAGCGGCAACGGCGACCAATCCGGCCGGAGACGGTGCCTGCACATCACGAATCGGAAGCTCGAATGCCGCAGCATGCGGTGCCGATCCGGCGACCGCGTCGACTCCGACACGATCCAGTTCGGCCGGGGCGACAACGTCGGGCCCTGCAACCCGAATCCCGGCTTCGTAACGCGCCCAGTAGATTTCGCGCCGGCGCGCGTCGGTCACCACCAACAGGGACCCGGGCTCGGAGACATCTGCGGCGATGGCGTCGAGACTGCAGACGCCGTGCACGGGAAGACCGAGCGCGTCACCGAATGCCGCAGCTGTCGCCATGCCCACCCGCAACCCGGTGTACGGGCCGGGACCGACGCCGACGACGACGGCCCCCAACTCGGCCGCGGTGATTCCGGCCTCGGCCAAGCACTCGAGAATGTTGGGCGTCAAGATTTCTGCATGAGATCGCGCGTCCACCCGAACCCGTGTGGCGAGGGTCGTGGCCACTGCACCGGCGCCGGGCTCGGTCAGGCTCACCACACCTGCGGTGACGGCGGGGGTCGAGGTGTCGACGGCAAGTACAAGCACGATGTTTCAGATTACCCGTCACCAGGGATACGGCCGCGCACCCGGTACCCGGTCAGCGTCGTTCTCGCGGATCCGATCCGCTGTTCACCCGTTTCGCCGTCACGCGCCGAACATCGGAATCCGGATCACGCGTCAGACGCACCGACACATGGCCGTCCGTCAGCTTCTCGACCAACCCCTCGCCCCACTCGACCACAACGACGGCGTCGGTGAGGTCGGTATCGAGGTCGAGGGCATCGAGTTCGTCGACCGCCGACTGCCCCGTCATGCCGAGCCGATAGGCATCGACGTGGACCAGCGCAACCGGCGGTAGTCCACCCGGCCGTGACCCGGCCCGGTGCTCGCGGGCGATGACGAACGTCGGCGAGGTGACGCGGCCCTGGACACCGAGTCCGGCCGCAATCCCCTTGGTCATCGCTGTCTTTCCGGCCCCGAGCGGGCCGTCGAGAATCACCAGATCGCCGGCGACCAGAACGTCGGCGAGCCGTGCACCGAACTCGGCAGTGTCTGCGGCAGTGACCAATTCGACGTTCACCGGCAAGGTCAACCGCTCGTCAGACAACGCCCCACCGTCGCTTCTTGCCTGCGGCCTCCGTCGCCCGTGCCACGAGCCGCTGAATCGCGCCGTTGACCTGTTCGGGAAATTCGAGTTGGACCAGGTGCCCACCCTGGCGCACACGTACCGTCTCCGAACGCGGCAGGGCCCGAGCCAGAGCCTCCGAGCTGGCGAACGGAATGATCCAGTCCTCGTCGCCACACACCACCGACACCGGGATGTTCTCGAATTCCAGCAGGGCCTCGGACTCGTCGTGCAACTCGAGAGTCTCGAGGAAGTTGACGATCGTGACGACGGAGGTGTCGTCGATCATCGACTGGGAGAATGCCACCAGCCGCGGGGAGACCCTGGTGCCGTAGGACGCCGCCCGCAGTATCGGTGAAATGAGCGCACGCACGGCACCGCGACCGAACTGCACGAAACCGGGCGAGGTCCGCACCGCGAGCCGGAACGCGTCGACCGCCGGATTCTGCAGACTACGACCCACCCCGGACTGTGCGAGACCGGCCGCTGTCGTCGAGATCAGAACTGCGCCGATGACCCGCTGGCGCAACACGTCCGATCGTTGCCGCGCCATGGACAGGATCGACATCCCGCCCATCGAGTGCCCCACCAGAACGATGCGACCCTTGGGTACCACCGAGCGAATCACCGCGTCGAGATCGAGGCCGAGTTGACCGATGGTGCAGCTCTCCGGGCTCGGCACTCCCGAACGTCCGTGACCGCGCTGGTCGTAGAAGACCATGCGTACCGTCGAACCCCACTGCTGTTCGAGCGCGCGGCGCTGAAAATGCCACGACGACATGCGCAGGCAGTAGCCGTGCACGAAGATCACGGTGGTCTCGGCGTCACACGGACCCACTTCGCGTACCGCAAGCGGTACACCGTCGTCCGCGGTGACGATACTGCCGCGATCGGCATCCATCAGGTCGAGGTTTTCGGTGGCCAACGGATCCTTGTTGGACCGAAACGCCGTCTCCCGCACTACAATCGCAATACTCTCCAGCAATCCGAGCATGATCTAGACCGTCGCCTCCCCTACGCGAGCGCCGACGAACCGTCGTCGGACGCGTCCACGAACGCCGGTGACGACTTCGTAGCTGATCGTGTCGAGCGCATCCGCCCAATCCTGAGCGTGCGCCTCTCCCCTGTCCCCTGATCCGAACAGTAGCGCCTCGTCGCCGACCGCGACACCCGAGCGGTCACCACCGAGATCGACGACGAACTGGTCCATGCACACTCGCCCCACCGAGGGATAGCGACGACCTGCGATGGTCACCTCGAACCGCCCGCTGAGGCGGCGAACGACCCCGTCGGCGTATCCGAGAGCGACGAGTGCGACCACGGTGTCGGCAGGAGCGGTCCAGGTGTAGCCGTAGGACACAGATTCACCTTCGCTCACCTTCTTGATGTTCGCCACCTGCGCCGACAGCGTCATGACCGGGCGCAACCCGAACGTTCCCAGCTCGGGCACCGGCGACAAGCCGTACAGAGCAATACCCGGGCGGACCATGTCGAAACCGAGATCGGGTCTGGTCAGCGTGGCTGCAGAGTTGGACAGGTGCACGACGGCGGGAGGCGTTCCGCGCCGGGTCGCGCGCCGCACCGCGTCGCGGAGCCGCTCGGCCTGGGCGTCGTTGGCGGGGTGCCCCGGTTCGTCGGAGCAGGCCAGATGCGAGAACATTCCCGTCAACCGCACAGTTCCCTCCGCGACGGCGGCCGCCGTACCGTCCAGGACTGCATCGAGATCCGATTCCGGGACCCCGTTGCGATTGAGTCCGGTGTCGATCTTGAGCGAGAGATCAGCGGTGGAACCGACTCGGCGTGCCGCTTCGACCACAGCATCGAGCTGGGCCGCCGTGGACACCCCGATCCCTACCTGCCCGGTGATCGCCGCAGCGAAATCGGAGTCCGTTCGGTGCAACCACGCCAACACCGGGACCGTCACACCCGCAGCGCGGAGTTCGAGGGCCTCACCGATGGTGGTGACGCCGAGCTCCTGTGCACCGGCTGCCACTGCGGCGTGTGCGACCTCGACGGCACCGTGGTTGTATCCGTCTGCCTTGAGGACCGCCATCACGGCGGCGTCCCCGGCGAACCGCTGCAACACGCGGACGTTGTGAGCCACTGCGTCGAGGTCCACGGACGCCACAGCACCCGAACCCGTCCGAGGATCGGTCCTCTCGTCGCCGCAGCCGATACTCACAACATTCGATAGTGCCATCCGAGCCGCCGATACGACGGATCAGGGTGCCACAACTCGTGACACACCCGGCATCGGACGTGGGCCACGCACGACCACGGTCAGACTGTGAGCGAGCGCACGGTCCGGATGGCGTCTGGGATGGACTCACACAGTGGACTCGCAGAAATGGGCGCTGCGAACTCTCCGTCCGATCCGTGAGCCGCACGGGCCGCGGCCAGTGCGTGAACCTTCGCGCCGCAGGCAGCCGCAGTGGACGGTGCCATTCCCGACGCGAGCAGCGCCCCGAGAATGCCCGACAGTACGTCGCCCGAACCGGCGGTCGATGCAGCCGATCCCCCGGCATCGTTGACGAACGTGGTGCCGTCCGCATCGGCGACGATCGTCGCTCGCCCCTTGAGGAGAACGGTGACGCCCCAACGCGCGGCGAGATCTCGAACCGATCCCACTCGGTCGGGTGCGGGGTCGGATCCGGTCAGGCGCGCGAACTCCCCGGCATGCGGGGTCAGCAGAGTCGGTGCGGTGCGTCCGGCGACCCAGCGTTCGTTGCGTGCGAGGATCGTGAGCGCATCCGCGTCGACGACGACCGGCAGATCCGTCTCCAGCACTCGACGCACGATCTCCGCCGAATCCTCGTCGGTGCCGAAACCGGGACCGACCACCCACGCCTGCACCTTTCCCGCCGCGTCGAGGTCCGGGGCGGCAACGACCTCCGGACAGTGCGAAACGACTTCTGCCCCTGCGCTTCCCACGTAGCGGACCATTCCGGAGGTGGCCGCGACCGCCGCACCGACACAGAGCAGTGCGGCACCGGGGAACGTGGCACTACCGGCCAGGACACCCACCACGCCCTGCGAGTACTTGTCGTCCGAGGCCGACGGGATCGGCCACACCCGTCCGACGTCGGACGGCTCGAACGACGCCATCGCAGGTGCCGGCAGATCCAGGCCGATGTCCACGAGTTCGATTCGGCCACACCGAGGTACGGCCAGCACGTGAACCGGCTTGCGGGCACCGAACGTCACCGTCACCTCGGCCGTCACCGCCGGCCCCGGCGCGGCACCGGTCTCCGCATCGACTCCACTGGGAACGTCCACGGCCACGATCGGGGCGGTGATCCGCTCGACCACCGCAGCAGCATCGGGCCGCAGCGGGCCCTTGCCGGAGATCCCCACGATGGCGTCGACCACGATGTCCGCCGGTCCGCACCGAGTCACCACACGTCCGCCGGACGATCGCAGGGCCTTGAGGCCCTCGGCGTGCACCCGCGTCGGGTCGAGCAGCAGAGCCGACACCGAGACACCGCGTCGACGCAGATACGCCCCCGCCCACAGACCGTCGCCGCCGTTGTCTCCCGTGCCCACCAGAATCGTCACGCGGCGTCCCGCGACGCCGCCCGTGCGCACCGTGAGCTCGGCTGCCACCACAGCGGCCAAACCATAGGCGGCGCGACGCATGAGAACGCCGTTCGGCAGGGAATTCAGTAGCGGCGCTTCCGCATTCCGAATCTGCTCGGGTGTGTAGTAGCCGCGCATGCCGAGCGCTATTCGACGGTGACGGACTTGGCCAGGTTGCGCGGCTTGTCCACGTCGTAGCCGCGCGCCTGAGCCACCTCGGCGGCGAACACCTGCAGTGGGATGGTCGACAACAACGGCTGCAGCAGCGTCGACGCAGCCGGGATCTCGATCAAGTTGTCCGCGAAAGGCCGCACTGCCTCGTCGCCCTCTTCGGCGATGACGACCGTTCGCGCACCACGCGCCTGGATCTCGCGAATGTTGCTCAGCATCTTCGAGTGCAACACCGCCCGACCCTTGGGCGAGGGCATCACGATGATCACCGGCACACCGTCCTCGATGAGCGCGATCGGACCGTGCTTGAGCTCGCCGGCCGCGAAGCCCTCCGCGTGCATGTACGCCAGCTCCTTGAGCTTGAGCGCACCTTCGAGAGCAACCGGATAGCCGACGTGTCGGCCGAGGAACAGAATCGTCGTGGCCGTCGAGAGCTCTCGCGCGAGCGCCCTAACCGGCTCGACAGTCTCGAGCACCCGTTGCACCAACTCGGGCATCGCTTCGAGTTCGGCGAATTCACGGGCGACCTCGTCGGGATACTTGGTGCCGCGAGCCTGCGCCAACGCCAGACCGACCAGATAGTTCGCGGTCACCTGGGCGAGAAAGGCCTTGGTCGACGCGACGCCGATCTCCGGACCGGCCCGCGTGTAGAGGACGGCGTCGGCCTCCCGCGGAATCTGCGAGCCGTTGGTGTTGCAGACCGCGAGAACACGCGCCTTCTGATCCTTGGCGTGCCGAACGGCTTCGAGGGTGTCCGCGGTCTCGCCGGACTGCGAGATGGCCACGACGAGGGTCGAACGATCGAGAACCGGGTCGCGATAACGGAATTCGCTGGCCAGTTCCACCTCGACCGGCAACCGGGTCCAGTGCTCGATCGCATATTTGGCAAGCAGGCCCGAGTGGTACGCGCTACCGCAGGCAACGACGAACACCTTGTCGACGTCGCGCAGTTCCTGATCGGACAGTCGCTGCTCGTCGAGCACGATTCGACCGTTGTCGAAGTGACCGAGCAACGTGTCCGCCACAGCGGCGGGCTGCTCCTGGATCTCCTTGAGCATGAAGTAGTCGTGGCCGCCCTTCTCGGCGGCTGCCAGATCCCAGTCGATTCGGAACGGACGCCCCTGCGCCTCGTTGCCCTCGAAATCGCTGATGTCGTAGCCGTCGGCGGTGATGACGACGACCTGATCCTGGCCGAGCTCGACGGCGTCGCGCGTGTGCTCGATGAAGGCAGCCACGTCCGACCCGAGGAACATTTCGCCCTCGCCGACACCGAGTACCAGGGGCGTGGAGCGACGAGCCGCGACGATCGTGTCCGCGTGATCGGAATGGGTGAACACCAGAGTGAACGCACCCTCGAGACGACGCAGAACAGCTTTGGCGCTGGCCACGAAGTCGCCCGCGGTCGGACCCTCGGCGTAGGCACGCGAGACGAGGTGCACTGCGACCTCGGTGTCGGTATCGGACAGGAACTCGATCCCGACCGCTTCCAGTTCGGCACGCAGCGGACCGAAGTTCTCGATGATGCCGTTGTGGACCACGGCGACCGTGCCGGACGCGTCCCGATGGGGATGGGCGTTGCGATCGGTGGGACGGCCGTGCGTCGCCCACCGGGTGTGGCCCATGCCGGTCGTGCCGACGAATGTATCGGTGCCGATGTCGTCCAATTCGGCTTCGAGATTCGCCAGTCGACCTGCCTTGCGCTCGACGGCTGTCGCTCCCGCACCGTCCAGAATTGCGATGCCAGCGGAGTCGTAGCCCCGATATTCCATACGCCGAAGCGCTTCGACCACCACACCCAGAGCTGGGCGGTGGCCGACGTAACCCACGATTCCGCACATGGACAATCAGGGTACTCGGCGGGGCGCGCACGACCCATTCGCTCGGGTTGCCGTGTCCGGTGTCCCCCTGACGCGCCGCAGTTCGGTAGCGTCATCTCTCGTGGCGAAACCGAAGAAGCTGGCATCTGCTCTCTCCAAGCGCGGCCCGCACAAGGTGCTCCGAGGCGACCTGGCCCTCGCCGGGCAACCCGGTGTCGTCTACACCCCCGCCGAGGGCTTCGGCCTGCCCGGCGTGGCCTTCGCACACGGCTGGATGCTGCGTCCCAGCCATTACACCGACACTCTGAAGCACTTGGCGTCCTGGGGCATCGTGGTTGCGGCACCGGACACCGAGCGCGGCCTCGTACCCTCGCACCGCGGACTCGCGACCGACCTGGGCACTGTGCTCGACATCATGACCGGCGTGCGTCTCGGCCCCGGCAACATCAGCGTGCATCCGGACAAACTCGCCACAGCAGGCCACGCGATGGGTGCCGGGACCGCTGTTCTCGCAGCCTCTCGGCGAGCGGACATCAAGGCCGTAGCCGCACTGTTCCCGGCACCGACGGCACCGTCGTCCGAGGAGGCAGCCGCCGGACTTGCCATCCCCGGGCTCGTCGTCGGCGACAACTCGAACGCCGATTCGCTCACCGACAACTCACTCGCTCTCGCCCAGTCCTGGCGTGGACCGTCCGTGCTCCGACGAATCGACGGCTCGACGGCAGACGGATTCGTCGAAGGCAGGCGGATCCTCGGCGCACTGGGCATCAACAAGCCCGACCGCAAGACCCAACAACGCACCCGTGCCGTACTCACCGCGTTTCTGCTGTTCCACCTGACAGGTGACTCCGACTACGAGGAGTTGGCCGGATCGGCAGGTGAGATCGACGGAACCAGAGCGGTCGATCCGCACGCGCCGCTCGACGCGCAGCCCAAGCCCAAGGCGTCCGCGTCGATCAAGGCCCTGCTCGGCCGGGGCTAGTCCCGTTTTTCACCGACCGGTGTCACACCAGCCAGGACCTCGGCCGTTCGTCGGGATCGGTCTCGACGTGCGGTGTGGGTGCTCGCCGGTCCAGGTGAGCCGGTTGCAGCACCGAATCCGACATCGACTCGACGTCGGAGTCCGCTCCGCTCGCCGTCGCTGAAATCCGTCCGCCTCGGTCCACTGCCGGGGCCTGTGCCCGACTCAACGCCTCGGCCGCCCGCGCCATCGCGATCCGGTGCTCATCGCGTATTCGATGCAACTCCCGACGCCACGCACTGTCGGTGCTCACAGCTCCCCTGCTTCACTCAGGCCTGCACCGCTACCCGTGTCGGCGGGTTGCGGATCGGTGACCGGTCGATCCGCAACCACCGGATGCTGCACAGCAGGCTGCTCGGTGTCGGGTGCCTCGGGTGAGCACTGCGCCTGTGCATCCGAAACGGATTCGGACGGCGGCACAGGTGCGGTCGCAGGCGCAGGTTCGACCGCAGGAACCGGCCCGGAGGCAGGCTCCGGTTCGGCAGGCGGCACGGGTTCGGCAGGCGGCACGGGTTCCTCTGCCGCCGCGGATTCGGCCGCGGGCACCGGTTCGGTCGGCAACGGTGCAGCCGAGGCCGGTGCGTCCACCGCGTCGGCGACACCGGGAACTTCGACGATCTCGGGTAGGCCGAACGGTCCGATTCCGAGCTCGAACGAGCGCGTTCCGAGTCCAGGAGTCTCGAGTTCGAGGGACACCGTGCCGTCGTGTTCGAGCGCGATGCGGGCCCGATGCCCGTCGAGCTCGGCCTCGAGATGGCCGCGCTCGTCGGTGGCCGCGGTCCACGACTGCTCGGGCTGCGGCAACGGAGTCGGTTCGGGTCGCTGGTCGCCACTCCCGTCCGGAGAAGCCTCCTCGGGGTTGCCGTCACCTGCCCGACTGTCGACGGCGGTGTCACCCGAGCTTTCGAGATCTCCGCCGTCGATCGTCTCGGTCAACGCGTTGTCGACTCGGTCGATGATCTCGGCGACCACTCGATCCACGAGCCCGTCGAGAGAATCCCCCAGCTCCTCACCCACACCACCGTCGGCGGTGAGAGATCCGGCCGGATCCACGCTGTCTGCTCCGACGAGTGCGTTCTCGCCGGGCAGTGTCGCCACCGGTCCGGTCGCTGCGGGCCCGACAGCCGCCGGTACGACAGCCGCCGGTGCGGCTCCGAAAGCGGAAGGCGCGGAACCGATCCCGGCATGATCCGGGTCTGCGCAAGAGCCGTCGGGCCCCGGCCACCTCGCTGCTGCACCGGGTTCCATTGCCCAACCACGCTCGTCGAGTTCACCGAACGACGGCTCGTGGACACTGCCCAGAACGTCCACCACCAACGCCAGACAGTTTCTGACGGCGATATCCGTAGCGGTGCACGCTGCCAGGACTGCCTCGCACGTACCCTGCACCCGCGGAACGAACTCGGTGTCGATCCAGCGCCTGCAGCGTTCGGTCACCTCGGCGGCGAACTCGTCGGAGACATCGACGCTGCTCGCCCCGTCGTTCAGATCCTCGAACGCAGACGCCAATCGTGGGAACACCGACTCTCGATCCACCGGCAGGCACTCGATTCCCGACGCGAGCAGAATCGCATCGATCAGGTCCATGTCTTTGCCGTCCACTAGGTCGATGTCGAGGCCGCCGACGAGCTCTGCCTTGTCGGTCACTGCGTCACGGAGAACGTCGACGGCCGCACACATCGTCTGATGGGAATCTTCGATCGACGCGAGGAACTGAGACGCCTTCTCCTGTTCGGCCGAAAGATAGGTCTGCACTGCCTCCCCTGCGTCACCGTGCCAGCGCAACTGCAGAACTCGGCGAAGTTGAATCTGTTCCTCGAGTTGATCGGCGAGTACTGCGGACACCGCCCCGACGGCGTCGGCATCGTTACCGAGCGCACCCAGGTTCAGTCCGCGCTGCTCGTCGTACCTGGCGCACATGTCCTGATACTGCGGAACTTCGACGCCCGGGACACGGCCGACCAGCGGCAGGAAACGCTCGAAGAACAGCAGTCCTTCTGCGTTCGCATCGAGAATCTCGTCGATCGACGCCCCGTCACCGGACGAGGCCGAAGGAAGTGTCACCGGGGTGTCTCGATCGCGTATGCGGTGGCGTCGTCCTGTTGCTCGTACTCGTTCATCGCGGTGGTGAGGGCACCGGCAATGTCCTCGACCGAAGATCTCCATGCCCCGACTGCACGCCCGAGCCCGAGGTGCGCCTGGGAATAGGCAGCGCCCAGGTCGCCGTAGTTCCGTCCGGCCGCGGCTGCGCCGAAGCCCGCGTCGGCGACCGAATCGGCGGCATCACCGAGCGCCTCCGCCGACGACGCCAATGCATCTGCCACGCCGCGAACTCGGTCCGCGTCCACCCGAACTCCGTCGCTCATACGTTCCCGTTCCCCCCTCGAAGTGCCCCTATCTCACTATGACGTGCGCCGACTCACATCGGTTCCACAGGGAGCGGTAACGTCCCGATGTGAAATGTCCGTAACAGGTACCTGAAGTGGCTGCACCAGCTGCTCACCGAACGAGGAGTCCCATGCACATCGGAACGATGCTGAATTACAGCGGTGGTTTCAACGAGACCGTTGCCGAGGTCGCCGAGCTCGAGAAGGCAGGTCTCGACATCATTTTCGTGCCCGAGGCCTACTCGTTCGACGCCGTCAGCCAACTCGGATTCCTCGCAGCCAAGACGAGCACGATCAAGATCGCGTCCGGCATCTTCCAGATCTACACCAGGACACCGTCACTGACCGCCATGACCGCGGCCGGTCTCGACTACGTCTCCGAGGGTCGATTCGTACTCGGGCTCGGCGCATCGGGACCGCAGGTCGTCGAAGGTTTCCACGGCGTCAAGTACGACGCACCCATCGCCAGAACCCGCGAGGTCATCGAGATCTGCCGCCAGGTCTGGCGTCGTGAAAAGGTGCAGTATCAGGGCAAGCACTATCAGATCCCGCTGCCGGCCGACCAGGGAACAGGCCTGGGCAAGCCGCTCAAGTTGATCAATCACCCTGTGCGCGATCGCATTCCGGTCGTCATTGCCGCGCTGGGCCCCAAGAACGTAGAGCTGACCGCCGAGATCGCCGAGGGCTGGCAGCCCATCTTCTACTTCCCGGAGAAGGCCGCCGACGTCTGGGGCGACTCTCTCGCGGCAGGCAAGGCCAAGCGTGATCCGTCGCTCGGCGAACTCCAGGTGTTCGCAAGTCCCACGCTGGCGATCGGCGAGGATGCCGAGAAGTACCTCCCCTGGGTCAAGCCGCACCTGGCGCTGTACATCGGCGGCATGGGAGCCAAGGGCAAGAACTTCTACAACTCCCTGGCTCAGCGATACGGGTACGAGGCCGAGGCCGAGAAGATCCAGGACCTGTACCTGGCCGGCAAGAAGGAGGAGGCCGCTGCGGCGGTTCCCGACGAGCTCGCTCGCGCGGTCAACCTCATCGGCCCGGAGAGCTTCGTCAAGGAGCGGGTCGCAGCCTTCGCCGAAGCGGGTGTCACCACTCTCAACGTCGCGCCGCTCGCCGAGAACACCGCAGGCCGCGTCGCACAGCTGACCGCACTGCGCGAACTGACCGCCTGAGACGTCAGACCGACGCGACCCGGCCCGCCAGCTCTTCGGCGAGTCGGGTCGCGACGTCGAGTTCCGACGCTTCGACCATCACTCGCACCAACTGTTCGGTACCGCTGGGGCGCAACAGAACTCGACCCGATTCCCCGAGTTCCCGCTCGGCCGACGCCACGGCGTCCGATACCGACGGTGCCGACGCCACCGCTGCTTTGTCCGACACGCGGACGTTGATCAACACCTGCGGCAGTGTCCGCATGGCCGACGCCAGATCCGCGAGGGAACGCCCGGTCTGCGCCATCCGCTCCATCAGTCGCAGTGCAGTGGCGATCCCGTCTCCGGTTGTTCCGACTGCGGGCAGCACAACGTGTCCACTCTGTTCACCCCCGAGTGCGAAGCCGCCGCGGCGGAGCTCCTCGAGCACGTAGCGATCTCCGACGGCGGTGGTGCGCAACGTGATTCCGGCCTCGCGCATCGCAATGTGCAGACCGAGGTTGCTCATCACCGTGGCGACCAACGTGTCGTCGGTCAGGTGGCCCGCGTCGTGCATCGCGATGGCCAGCACCGTCATGATCGCGTCACCGTCCACCACCGAACCCGCCGCGTCGACGGCGAGACATCGGTCGGCGTCTCCGTCGTGCGCGATACCGAGGTCCGCACCGTGCTCCACGACGGCCTTCTGCAACCCCTCCAGGTGCGTCGACCCGCACCCGTCGTTGATGTTGATGCCGTCGGGTTCTGCATTGATCGCCACGACCGTCGCACCGGCACGTCGGTAGATCTCGGGCCCGACGACCGAGGCGGCACCGTGCGAGCAATCCACCACGACGGTCACGCCGTCGAGTCGATGCGACATAGATCCGGCGAGATGCTCGGTGTAGCGGGCTGCCGCGTCCTGTGCGACGTCGATACGGCCGATCGCGGCACCGGTGGCGTCGTAGGGCTGTGCGTCGTTCCGGGAGCGCCCCTCGGGATCGAGGGCAGCTTCTATCCGGTCTTCGACGTCGTCGTCCAGCTTGTGCCCGCCTGCGGCGAAGATCTTGATTCCGTTGTCGGGCATCGCATTGTGCGATGCCGAGATCATCACACCGAGCGCCGCGTCGTATTCGGCGGTGAGGAAGGCGACTGCGGGTGTGGGCAGCACGCCGACATCGATCACGTCGACACCCGATGCGGTGAGTCCGGCGGACACGGCTGCGCTGAGCATCGCGCCACTGACACGCGGATCACGACCGACCACTGCCACACGCCTGACGCCGTCGACATTCGGTGCCAACACGGCGGCTGCGGCGCGCGCGATTCTCAACGCCAGCTCAGCGGTCAGAACCCCGCCCGCCAGTCCCCGAACTCCGTCGGTGCCGAACAATCGCGCCATGAACCAAGAACCCCTTCGAGCGGAGAGAATGTGGTGTGAAATGCCTCGAGGGCAGGCGTCCGATACTGCTGGATGCCTGCCCTCGAGGATGAAGCGGGTAAGACGCGTCAGCGCTTGGAGTACTGCGACGCCTTACGGGCCTTCTTCAGGCCGTACTTCTTGCGCTCGACTGCACGCGCGTCACGCGTGAGGTAGCCCGCGGCCTTGAGCGGCGGGCGATCGTCGGGTGCGAGTTCGATCAGCGCACGCGAGATGGCCAGACGCAATGCGCCTGCCTGTCCCGACGGTCCGCCACCGTGCAGCAGCGCGACGATGTCGAAGGACTCCGCGCGGTCGACCAGAACGAGAGGAGCCTTGATCAGCTGCTGGTGCACCTTGTTCGGGAAGTAATCCTCGAGGGTGCGGCCGTTGAGCTTGAATCCGCCGGTGCCCGAGGACAACCGAACACGAGCGACGGCTTCCTTACGGCGTCCGACGGTCTGGATCGGGCGATCGAACACGATCGGGGCCGGAGCGGCTGCAGCTTCGATGTCCGAGACGACCTCGGGATCTTCGACTGCCACGAACTCGTCGGCGGCGATCTCTTCGATGTTCTCCTGCGACGTCACGTCATTTCCCTCCGGCGCCGTCACTGGGACACCTGCTTGATCTCGAACGGAACGGGCTGCTGAGCGGCATGCGGGTGATTCGGTCCCGCGTAGACCTTCAGCTTGCTCGCGATGGCACTACCGAGCTTGTTCTTGGGGATCATGCCGACGACGGCCTTCTCCACGAGACGATCGGGGTTGCTCTCGAGGACCTGACGGGTCGAGCGCGACTTCAGACCGCCCGGATGGCCGGAGTGGTGGTGGTGGAACTTGCCGTCGAGCTTGTTGCCGCTGATGGCAACCTTCTCGGCGTTGATGATGACGACGAAGTCGCCGCCATCGACGTTGGGTGCGTAGGTGGGCTTGTGCTTACCGCGGAGCAGAGTCGCGGCCTGGACGGCGAGGCGTCCGAGCACGACGTCCGTGGCGTCGATCACATGCCACGTCCGGGTGGTGTCCCCGGCCTTCGGGGCGTAAGTAGACACAGAAAATTCCTGTCTTCATGATGTCGCTGCTGGCCAAGACGAGTGGATGCCCTCGGCGGCCAGTTGAGACCCGAGGACAAGAGCTCGATACGCACAGGAGTGCGCGGCGAGCCCATACACGCCAACGGGGAACGATACCGGGAGCGGACGCCCAGGTCAAAACGCCTCCGCTGTCGAGGCCTGAACTCGTCGACGTCGTCAGCGCAGGCGCACACACTGCATGCACCGACGGGCAGCGGGCAGCGCCTCGAGCCTGATCGCCGGGATCTCGCCGCCGCACCGCTCGCAGGTACCGTACGTCCCGGCCGAGAGCCGTGACACCGCCGCGTCGATCTCGCGTATCTCGGATTCGGTGTCGGTGATGAGCGCCGCGATCTTCGCTCGCTCGAATGCGATCGTCGACCCCTCGGGATCGTGCTCGTCGTCGTCGGTCGTGAACCGCGATCCTTCGATCACCGACGCCAGTTCTGCTCGCAGGGACACCCGTCGATGCTCGGCACGAGACCGTTCGGCCCCCAGTACCGCTGCGAAGTCCGTCACCGGACCAGTAGACACCCCGGCCGGCATCGTGAACAGGACGCAGGGCCCCAGACGCAGCGGATGCCCCGACCGATGTCTCGGTCGGGGCATCCGCTTTCGTGACGATGGGTCAGCGAGCCATCCGCGCCTTGTTGGCCATCTCGACGCCGTGCATCGTCTCGCCACCGGTGCGCGCGGCCGCGACGAGGCTCGACAGAATGAGGTTGAGCTCGTCGGATGCGGAGTTCCACTGACGCTGCAGCTCGTAGTAGGACGTCATCGCGTCGCCCTCCCACGACTGGTAGAGCCGCTTCGCGGTGCTGTCCACGTCCCCGAGAAGGTCCTTGGTCACGTTCGCCTGCTTGTTCATCGCCTCGGTCAGCGCCGCGATCTGCGCGAAGTCGTATTTCATGTCGGATCGGTCTCCTTGGTCGAGCATGGTCGTGTGGATGGTCGTGTGGTCACCGGATGCGGCGTCACGTGAACGAGGACAGTCCCGAGTTCAGGGATCCGGCCACCTGGTTCACGGCCGACACGTTGTCGTCGTCGGCGTCCGAGTAACCGTGGCCGTTGGTCTTGATGTCCGCGGAGATCTGCTCGAGCGCACTCCGCATCTTCTGCGCACTGGTGTCCCACTGGGCCATGACGTCCTGAAACGACTTGCCCGCCTTACCGACCCACGCCTCGGCGGTCTGCTCGACGATCGAGCGAACGGCCGAATTGGACGCGTTGATCGACACGCTCAGGCCTTCGATCGTCGCTCCGGCAGCGACGAGCTCCTGCGGTGTGACCGTGACGCCGTTCGACGAACCCATAGCTTCCGGTCCCCCTGGATATCCCACTTCGACTCCTTGTCTTCGATACTCGATTCACGTGCACCCGCGGCGCACGTGCTGCTCGACCGAGAGGCCACTGTCGGCCCGCTCACTCCCCTACATCTCCTTTGACGCAACGCCCCCTCGATTCGGTTCCGGCCGTGCGCGAAAAACTGTGGGCGGCTCTCACGACGCCGGGACGATCTCCAACGTCTGCGTTGCCTGCCCGCATTCGGCGTCGATCACCGACACGTCGCCTCCCTCGAACTGGCAACCGATGCTGACCTGTAGGTCGGACTCGACGAACACACGCCAGAGCACCGTCGAGTCGTCGATCGGCCTCTCGGTGTAAGCGATTCCGACGCGGCCGCCGAAATCGCGTGTGGATTCGAAAGATCCGATGGTGGAATCCGGCCCACGAGCATCGATGGCCGACCGCAGCTCGTCGGCGACCTGCTCCTGTGCCGTACCCGGCAACAGCTCTGCCACGGTGACGACGATCCGACGCTCGGGCGGGTTCGGCGGAATCAGCACCATACGATCCGGGTCGTCCACCTTCGTCCAGGTACCGGGCAACCGCATCGAGACGCGCCCGGACACGAACGTCACCGTCTCGACCGGCGTCGGCGCGTCGGCGATCGTGGTCGGTGGCGGTTCGACGACGGACGAGGACGTAGCGTTCGGGGCCGCGACAGGCGAAAAGGGTTGTGCCGCCACGACATCGGAACCGCCCGGAGACTGTCCGGCGAAATACACGGCTGCGCAACCGAATACGACGACCGCTGCCACGACACCCACGGCCCCGAGCATCGGGGGACGCCGCTTCTGCCGGGACCGCGTCGGTGCTGTGACGTCGTCGAGCCATGCCGCCGATCGCGTCGTCGCGGCACGGACCGACGGTGCCGGAACGAGATCCGCCCCGGCTCGCCGGTACAGCGACCTGGCGATGTCGAGGCCGGTCAACCACTGTGTGGGGTGATCGACGACGGGATCCGCCCCGGCGCTGGTCGCCGCCACCACGTACACCTCGTCGGGGCAGCGCGTGACCGACGACCAAACGTAGTCGCCGACCGCTCGTCGCCACGCGTCGTCGTCACCCGTACCGAACGGAAGTATCGCGCCGGTGTCTCCGCCGTGCGCCCCCGACTCGTCGAGGACGACGACGGACGTGTCGAGAGCTCCGACTTCGACGACCACCGCGGCGGACGGCGCTCGTTCACCCGACCACGACAGGGCGGCCTCGGCCGTCTCCACGAGCACCACCTCGTTTGCCGAGGTCGCAAACAGTGCCCGAACGATGCCCGAGCGTTGCTCGCCCCAGGTAGACGGATACGCGATCTCGAGCACGTCGAGTCGGTCGTGCACTCCGGCGCTCTGCAGGGCCGACCACACGATTCCGTGGAGTACCGCCTCCCGGTCCCACACCGTGGCCCCCACCGGGATCGACGCATCGTCGATACAGAGCAGGGGCGGAATCTCGTCTTCGGCCGGGCCCCGGCCGAACACCAGACGGCCACCCTCCACCGTGGCGAACGCCGATCCGACGCTCTCTCTCGGGCCCTCGAATACTCCGCCCGTGGCAACGACGGAAATCTCCGTGTAGCCCAGATGCACTGCGGCATAACGCCACGAGGTGCCCGTCAACTCGAATGTCCGAGCTGAACGAGTGACTGGCCGGAGCGGTCGACGAACACCCCACGTCCGGGCGGCATGGCACTGGGACGTACCGTCCCGAGCAGGTTCCCCTCGTCGCGGCTTCCGCTCATGACCAGTCCCGGCGTCACCAGATCACGCAACCGCCCGATCACCGGGTCGAACAGCGCCCGGCCTGCGCCGCCCGAACGACGCGCCACGATGACGTGCAGCCCGATGTCTCGGGCATGGGGAAGGTGTTCCACCAACGGGGCCAACGGATTTCCCGACGACGTGGCGACCAGGTCGTAATCGTCGACGACGACGAACACCTCGGGGCCGTTCCACCACGACCGCTCACGAAGCTGCTGCTGGGTCACGTCTGCACCCGGCATGCGATCGGCCATGCGGCCGGCGAGGTCGACGAGCATGGCCGTCAGCGTCGCCTGCGAAGCCGCATACCCGGCCAGATGCTCGGAATCGACTGCGCCCAGGAGAGTTCGGCGGTAGTCCGCGACGATGAGTTTGACGCTGCCGGACGAGTTCGCCTCGACGAGCGATCGACAGATTCCGCGCAACAGAGAAGTCTTGCCGCACTCGCTGTCGCCGAACACGACGAAGTGTGGATTCTCCGCGAAGTCGACCACCACGGGTGCCAACTCTGCCTCGTCGATGCCGATGGGAACTCCGAGCTCAGGGATATCGCCACGGGTTCGTGGCCACGCATCACCGAGCTGATCGAGTACCGCGGATCTCTCGAGCAGCTCCGGCAGCATCCGCACCGGCGGCGCTTGGGTTCCCGCAGATGCCGCCGCGATCGCGGCGACCGACCGACCGACTGCGCGAGACAGATCGTCGACGGAGCAGACGTCGTCCACCCGTGGAAGTGCGATCAACAGATGCAGACCGTCCCTGGTCATGCCCCGGCCCGGCCGGCCCTCGGGAACGCTCGCCGCTTTGGCGCGCCCCATGTCCGAATCCGACGGGTCGCCGAGCCGCAGTTCCAATCGGGTACCCATCAGGTCCTTGGTCGCAGGCCGAACTTCCGCCCACCGCGACGCGGTGAGGATCAGATGCAGACCGAAAGCGAGGCCCTGAGTCGTCAAGGTGGCGATCTGCTGTTCGAGACTCTCGAAATCGGACCTGATGGACGGCCAACCGTCGATGACGAGAAAGACGTCGCCGAACCGATCCTCGGTGTCGACGGGTTGCGTTGAACGTCGCCGTCGGAACTCGGCCATCGAGTCGATCCCGCGATCACGGAATGTCTTCTCCCGCTGCCGAACGACACCGGCGACCTCGGCCACGGTCCGCCGAACCCGATCGACATCGAGGCGGTTGGCCACCGATCCGACATGTGGCAGATCGGCCAGCCCGGCCAACGTTCCGCCGCCGAAGTCCAAGCAGTAGAACTGGATCTGTGCCGGCGAATGCGTCATCGCGAGAGCCAGGATCAACGACCGAAGCGCCGTCGACTTACCCGATTGCGGGGCACCGACGATGGCGACGTGGCCCGCAGCACCGGACAGATCGACGGTCAGCAGATCGCGGCGCTGATCGAAAGGCCGGTCGATGATGCCGATCGGGGCCCGCAGCGTGCTGAGCGGACCGATGCGCTCGGTCGGAACCGATCCGGGCAGCAACCGGTTCAAGGTGGGTGAGGTGTCCAACGGTGGCAGCCACACCTCGTGGGCCGGCATTCCGCGACCCCGAATGCGTCCGACGACCACGTCGAGCACCGTCGCACCGGTGCTGTCGGAGTCGACCGGATCCTGTTCGACCTCCGGCGCAGCGGCAGCCTCGATGCGGCCGAGATCGATGGAGTCGAGCGGTACCGCGTACGCGGTGAAGGGTTTCGGCCTGATGTCGCCCCCGAGCGAGGGCCGAGCGCCGGGACCGGACCGCGGCGGCGAGTACGGACCGGAGACGTATGCCGCAGCGAACCTGACGATCTCGGCCGAATCGCACTTGAGGTAGCCCGCACCCGGCTGCGCGGGAAGGTGATAGGCGTCGGGAACTCCGAGCACTGATCGAGACTCGTTCGCGGAGAACGTCTTCAGACCTATGCGGTACGACAGGTGACTGTCGAGACCGCGCAATTTTCCTTCTTCGAGGCGCTGGCTGGCGAGCAGCAGGTGCATGTGCAGCGAACGTCCGAGCCTGCCGATCGCGACGAACAGCTCGGCGAATTCCGGTTGCTGGCTGAGCAATTCCGAGAACTCGTCGACCACCACGAACAGCGCGGGCATCGGTGCCAGATCCGCTCCCGCGGCGCGCGCCCTCTCGTAGTCGGAGACGTTCGCGAAGTTCCCGGCCGAGCGCAGCGACTCCTGCCGTCGGTTCATTTCACCGGCCAACGCGTCGCGCATTCGATCCACCAAGGCCAAGTCCTCGGACAGGTTGGTGATGACCGCGGCCACGTGCGGTGCCGATTCCAGGCCCGCGAACGTCGCGCCGCCCTTGAAGTCGACGAGCACCAGGTTCAGCTGTTCCGGCGAGTGAGTCGACACCAAGCCGAGCACGAGTGTGCGGAGGAACTCCGATTTTCCGGAACCTGTTGCTCCGATACACAATCCGTGAGGTCCCATGCCGTTCTCGGCGGATTCCTTCAGGTCGATCTCGACGGCGCTGCCGTCGGGGGCGACACCGATCGGTACCCGCAGCCTCTCGCGTCCGCGCCGCATCGTCCACGCTCGATCCGTGTCGAGTGCGCCGACATCGGCGATACCGACCAGGCTGTTCCATCCCGAGATCCGGACTCCGTCGTCGTCGACCACATCGACGACCGACGAGGACGACGGCACACGATACGGCGACAGGCGTCGAGCGACGGCGTGCGCTTGGGTGGTGCTCATCGAATCCGCGACGGCGAACACCTCGACCGTGGTTCCGCTGACCGCGCCTATCGATCCGTTCTCGGCGAACAATCGGAGTCCACGCGACGCGGCGAGTCCTGGGCACATGCCGGACAGATCGACGATCGTGACGGAATCGAGGCCCGTGTCGGTGAGGTCGGTCGATCGGTTGTCGAGAAGCCCGCCGTCCACCACGATCACCAACTGCACGACGCCTGCAACCGGCACAGCTCCGCGCGCGAACCGATTTCGCATCGACAGCACGTCGCCCAGCGCACTTTCGAGTTCGAGAAAGCTGCCGAAGATCATCCGAGCGGACCCGGCCCCGTCGCGCAGAGCGTCGTGCTGAGTGTGCGGCAGCCACTTGGCCCACTCCCACTGCTGCACGGTGTCCGGGCCGCAGACGATCGCGACAGCGACGTGATCGGGTCCGTGAAAGCTGCACAGCGAGGCCAACATCGCGCGCACCATCGCGCGGGCTCCGTCGCGGTCGCCCGCTACGGACAACGCCGCAAATCCCCTCAGCGACACCGCAGTCGGCAGCGCGGCCACCACCGAATGCGCCCGCACGAATCGACGTAGAGACACGGCCGAGACGGGTTCGAGTTCTTCCACCGGCCCGGTTTCCGGCGGAACCAGTCGAGTGGCAAGCCGCTGATCCCCACGGCCGACTCGTACGTGTGCGAAATCCGGATCCGACAGTCGCCGTTCCCACATGCGCTCGGTTCCGGCGATCGACCACAACGTGTCGGGGGCCGGGTGACTCCATTCGAGGGCTCGGCGTTGCGCTCGCTCGGTCTCGGCGACGTCGCGGCGGAGCTGATCCAGATAGCGGAGGTAATCCTTGCGGTCCTCGTTCGCCTCGGCCGTGCGCGCTCCGCCGGACTTCCCGCCGCCGGCCAACATCCCCACCATGGACATCAACATCATGGCCGGGAACATCAGCATCATCGGGTTCGCTGCTGCCCCGGAGGTGAACATCAGCGCGACCATCCCGACCATCGCGGCGACCATCACCAGCGGCATCAGCTTCATCAGTAGATTGCCCGGCACCGCGCGCGGAATTTCGGGCGGCGGCTGCAGGGTGACTTCCCCGCCCGGAGATCGAGGTACTTCGCGTCGGGCACCGCGAACGAAGCGCACGGTACTCATCGATCCGCCCCCACGGCAACGCCCCCAGAACTGCATCGCGGCAGCCTCCCCCCGAGGCCGCAGGTCGACAGGCTAACGCATCGAAGACCGGGCGGTCCACAGCTGCCGTCTCGTAGGACGGACCCACGGGACCACCGGTCCGTCCGACGAGAAATAGAACGCTGCCCGACACCGTTGCACCTGAATGCGGCTCCTCGCCGCGCGCTCGACGAACGAAAGGCTGGCCCCACCGTGTCCGTACCCTTGTCCATCCTCGATCTCGCTCATGTGGGCGAGGGCGAAACAGTCCGCGACAGCTTCGATGCAAGCGTCACACTCGCTCAGCATGCCGAGAACTGGGGATACCGACGCATCTGGTACGCCGAGCACCACAACATGAAGACGATCGCGTCGTCGGCCACATCGGTTCTCATCGGCCACGTCGCCGCCAACACCGAGCGAATCCGGCTCGGATCCGGCGGGATCATGCTTCCCAATCACGCGCCGTTGACCATCGCCGAGCAGTTCGGCACCTTGGCGACGCTGCACCCGGGACGAATCGATCTGGGTCTGGGCCGCGCCCCCGGCAGCGACCAGGTCACGATGCGAGCGATGCGGCGCGATCCCGCGTCGGCCGATCGCTTTCCCCAGGATGTCCAGGAACTGCAGGGCTACCTGTCGACGGAGTCCCTGATCCCAGGAGTGAGCGCGACTCCCGGCGCAGGTACCGAAGTACCGCTGTACATCTTGGGGTCGTCGCTCTTCGGCGCGCAGCTCGCCGCTGCACTCGGCCTGCCCTATGCCTTCGCCTCGCACTTCGCACCCGACGCCCTCGAGCAGGCCGTCGAGATCTATCGACGTGACTTCCGACCGTCCGCGCAATTGTCGGAGCCGCACCTGATCGTGGGTGTCAACGTGATCGCGGCCGATTCGCTCGCCGATGCACAGGCGCAGTTCCTCCGCACCAAGCGCAGTCGCGCCAGCCTACTGCTCGGCCGCGGCCGGACCTTCACCGACGAGGAAGCCGACATGGTCCTCGAAGCGCCTGCGGGCCAACAGATCGCGAAGATGACCAAGTACTCGGCCGTCGGTACGCCGGACATGGTGAAGGACTACCTGGATCGATTCGCCGAACGCACCGGGGCGGACGAGCTGATCGTCGCGTCCGGTGTGTCCGACCGCGCGTCGTGGCTTCGCTCGTTCGAGTTGCTCGCACAGGTGAGTGACCTGGTTCCTGCCTGAGAGCTGCGCACTCCGCCGGCAGATCCCGACGAGCAATGGCTTGTCGCCGCGATGTCGTAAGGTTTGGACACCGATGCCCACTGGGGCGGGCATCGGAACGCGAATCGAACGTATCCGGGGGGATCTTCATGACACGCGCCGACAGCCGTCCATCGGCCGGCATTGCGCCGTCACGCACGGCACCTGCCGATCCGACACAGTCACCGAGTGCATCGGACGCGAGTAGGCGAGCATCGGGCGCGCAGTCCGTCTTTGCCCAGGAAGTCTGCCGGGTGACGGTGTTGGCCAGGTCCACACAGGTGGACATGGCGCTGCCGGCCGACGTTCCGGTTTCGCTTCTCGTTCCGGGGATCGTCGACATGATTGCGGCGGGAGTGGAGCCTGCGGAACGACCTGGGAGAGCGGGAGATCCCGGCGACGAGGATCCCTCGTCGGACGGGTTGCCCGTGGCATGGACGCTTGCGCGGATCGGGTGTCCACCGTTGTCGCAGACTGCGACGTTG
This sequence comes from Rhodococcus sp. 14-2483-1-2, assembly GCF_002259405.1. Lineage (GTDB taxonomy): Bacteria > Actinomycetota > Actinomycetes > Mycobacteriales > Mycobacteriaceae > Rhodococcoides. The sequence continues at coordinate 154,476 of NZ_NPFW01000002.1, forward strand.
GCCGAGTTGTCGGTGCGCGACGGGGAGTTGCTCGTGTTGGGTGTGGCCGAGCGGCCCGCGCCGGTTCCGCTGTTCGACGACCTCATGTATTCCGTTGCGCGATCGGGTAGTGACGATGTTGCGCACTGGACTGCGCGTACGGCGCGCACGGTGGGTTCGGTCGTCACCGGAGTCCTGGTGATCTCGGCTTGCGCGGTCGTGTTGCGCGGGCCGATCCGGGCGGGAGCCGAGCACGTCGGCAGTCTTGTCGAGGGACTCGCTGCGGTCACTGCGTCGATTCTCTTCGCGATCGCGGGGGTGATTCTGGGGCGGGTCTATCGCCAGCACTCCGTCGCTGTCCTCTTCGGTGGGTGTGCCGTCGCGCTGATGTTCACCGGCGGAACTGTGCTGGTACCCGGGCAGTTCGGTGCGGCTCAGCTGATGCTGGGTTCGGCCATGGCAGGCGCGATCGCCCTCCTGTCACTTCGTATCGGCGGGACCGGGTTCGCACTGTTCACCGCTGCGATAGTGCTGTCACTTCTGACGTTCGCTGCCGCGGTGTGCGCACTGTTCACCACCATCCCGCAACCGGCGATCGGCACTGCCGCTGCGCTCACCGGCCTGGCCGGAATTGCGCTCTCTGCCAGAGTGTCGATGATGCAGGCCAAGTTGCCGCTTCCCCCGGTTCCCACTGCAGGCGCACCGTTGGACACTGTGGAGGAAGCTGAACTCGACGCGATCTCGTTCGCCGATCTGCAGATCGCCGCGGCCGGAGCGCGTAGCTACCTGACCGGTCTGCTGTCGGCCTTCACCGTCGCCGTGGTGGCGGGCGTGCTCGTTTCGGCTACAGCGGATTCCGACGGTGGCGTCCGGTGGCCGGCAGTCGCGCTCGCGGCACTGTGTGCGCTTGTCCTGCTGCTGCGCGGACGCACGTATGCCGTTGTGACGCACGCAGTTCCGCTGGTCGCAGGCGGAACGGCGATTCTGCTGGCGCTATTCGCCGGTGCGGTCGTTGCATCACCCGAATACGCTCTCGCCTTGTTCGGTGTGGCACTGGCAGGCGCGGTGACGGCATCGACCTTCGGGGCCTTCGTGCCCACCCGCACGTACTCGCCGGTGATGCGGCGATCGGCCGAGCTGCTCGAATATGCCACCATCGCCCTGGTCATTCCGATCGCAGTGTGGGTGTGCGGTCTGTACAGCGTCGTCCGCGGGCTGTGACGCCGCGCAAACAGCGAACGATCGTCATCGCGGCGTTCACTGCTCTTGCCCTGTCGTCGAACGCCGTCATCGGCGTGTATCCGGCACTCGCCGAACGTCCGGTGATCGACCCGTTCCAGCTGCCTGCACCGAGTCCTCCCGGCCCACTCGAACCCACCGAACAGAAGAATGCCTGCGCCCTTCCGTCCTCGACCGCCGATGCCCAGGACGTCCCGACCGCGCAGAAGGCACTCGACTTCGCATCGGTCTGGCCCATCACCCGTGGGGCAGGTCAAGTGGTTGCCGTCATCGACACCGGAGTCACCGCTCATCCGCGCCTACCGGGCTTGATCGCCGGCGGTGACTACGTCAGCGCAGGCGACGGGTTGTTCGACTGCGACGCGCACGGAACGATGGTCGCCGGCCTGATCGCCGCGCAGACCGCACCGGGCAGCGGATTCGCCGGGGGCGCACCCGATGCACGCATACTGTCGATTCGTCAGTCCAGCAATGTCTTTCAGATCGTCGACAACAGGCCGGAGGAGGAGCAGGGGGCCGAACCGGAGAATGCAGCGGGCTACGGCAACGTACGCACGATGGCGATGGCCATCCGCACCGCGGTGGACTCCGGCGCCTCGGTCATCAACATCTCCGAGGTCGCCTGTGTGCCTGCGGGAGGCGGCGTGGCCGACGGTCCGCTCGGTGCGGCCGTGCATTACGCCGTCCGAGAAAGAAATGTCGTCGTCGTCGCAGCAGCGGGCAATCTCGGCAGCGCTGCCTGCCAGGCACAGAACCCGATGACCGACCCGCTTCGGCCCGGTGCCGACCCGTGGGCATCCTTCGCGACCATCGCCACTCCGGCGTGGTTCGACGACGTATTGACTGTCGGTTCGGTCGAGTCGGATGGCACACCGTCTCCGTTCGGCCTGGCCGGTCCGTGGGTCGACGTCGCCGCTCCGGGCTCGAATATGACCTCGCTGTCGCCGACGGGCAACGGACTGGCGAACGGCACCCTCGGCACCGATGGCGTGCTTCCCATGACGGGAACGAGTTTTGCGGCACCGCTGGTTGCGGCGGTGGCGGCGCTGGTGCGCGCTCACCGGCCCGAGCTGTCGGCGCTGGAGGTGGTGGACCGGATCGAACGAACGGCGCATGCGCCGGCCGAAGGGTGGAATCCCCTCGTCGGCCACGGCATCGTCGATCCGCTTGCAGCGGTGACCGATTCGGTGACGCCTGCTCCCCTCCCGGTCCCTGCGGACAGTGTTGCGATGAGTGCGCCGTTGCCGCCGCCCACTCCGGATCATCGCCCGCGGACCACAGCGGTCACCGGTTCGGTGCTGGTGGCGGTGATCCTGGCACTAGGGCTGGCACTGTCGGTGCCTCTGCGCCGACGCGGCAGACTCGACTGAGCCGGACGCTACTTCGTCGGAAGTGCCGCGGCCTGCGGGTCGGGAGCGACACCGTCGTGCATCGTCAGGGCCTGGCCGCGCCCCAGAGTGGGCCCACTGCCGAGCAATTGGAGTATCTGCCAGGGCGCGGGTGCCGGCGGTCCGAACCCCAGCGCCGACGCGGCCTCGGCACCGTCGACGCCGTAGCGCACTCCGGTGTCGGCCACGAAGAAGACACTGCCCTGACGTGTACTCGACGTGGAGATTCCGGTACTGCGCACGAACCCGCCGCTACCGGGTGCCAGATAGACCTGGTCGACGGCGTCGCCGCCGCCATCTGCCTGAGCCAACGCAACCGGTTGGGAACCGGTCTCGAGCGGCAATCCGCGACCGGCGGACTCGATCAGTCGAGCCGACGGTCCGCCGTCGGCAGCTCCGAGTGGTTCCCACGTCAAGCACCCGACAGGGCGCTCACCGGTATCGACGATCGCAGGCGTGGTCGCCGGAAACGTCGAAACCTCCAGTCCTGAAGAGGTTTTGGGAGCGTTCGCGAGCAGGTCGGGATTGACGGCGGCAATATCCGGACTGCCCTGCGAATCGGTGAATTTGATCAGCAGTGCCGCAGTTTCGTTGATCGCCTGGATTCCGTCCTCGAGAACCACGTAGTACCGAACGTCGCGACCGGCGACCTGCACGACCGAACCGATCGTCCGGCCGTCGAACGGGAACGCAGGAGCCTCACCCGCTCGGGGAACGAACGGTGCTGCGACCGGCGGCGATTCGGGCACGGAATTGAGCAGACCCGCACTGACCGGGGACGGTGTCGCATCCTCGAGTCCGAGTGCGCGGACCACTGCCCTGTTGTTCAGATCGACCGGCGATTTGGTGCCGTTGTGCACGAGATACGCAGTGCCGTCGGATGTCCAGAGGAACGCCTCGGAATCGGCGAGCGCAGCCGTGCTTTCACCGTATCGAGGATCGCCCACCACAACCGTTGTCGAGGTCACTCCTGCGATCGGGTCGACGGTGTCGCAGACGGTCCACGTTTCCGCGCTGCCGTCACCGTCGTACGGCAGCGCAGACGGAGCACCGGGAATACCCACCAGCGCGCCGCGGGGTCGCGACGACAATTCGGATTCCTTGACCGTCAGCGGGTTGTCGGGCTTGCCGACGATCAAGCGAGCCGACGCGAGATTGAGCACCGGATGAAACACGTCGTCCACTTTCACGAACATGGCGGCCGAGTCCTTACCGACCACGATCGACGCGTCGCCGATCTTGTCCTGTGGCCGAAACAGTGCCAGCGCAGCGCATCCCGCCAAACCGATGCAGGCGATGACGACACCCACCAGCAGTGCCCGCGACTGCGACTTCATCGGATCGTGCAGCATCCGAACGTCGCGTCTGATCAGTGCGTGTTCCATTCTGCGGACGAGAAAGCGGTAACCGCCGACCTGCCACTTGGTTGTCGGCGTCGACGCCATGATTCCTCCCCAGGATTGTGCAGACGACCCGATCCCCATTCGGGTCACGCGACACAGTACAGTTCCTCCGCACACCTCGGCGACCGCGTTGGCGGTCATCGATGGGGCACTGCGACCTTCGGGGGGAGGGTTTCGATGACGCGTATCGGTTGGGCAGAGCGTGGGCGCGCCGCCGTCCCCTTCGTCGCGCCCACGGTCCGGCGGGTGATCGTGGCCGAGACCGCAGCCGTGGCGATCAGTCTGGCTTTGTATGCGGCACAGGTGCGGACCGGATGGGCTCTGCTCGCCGCTGTGGCAGTAGCGCTCGTTCCGTTCGTGGCCGTTCGGCGTAGACCGGTCGTCGACTGGGTCCGGGCCATCGGGAGGTTTCTCGCCGATCGCGCCCCCGATGTAGGCGTGACCACGGAACACACCGACACCGCAGGCGGCCCGGTCGGCGTCCACTGGCAGCGCGACACCGTCACCTGCACCATCGAGATCGTCCCGCCAGGGCACTCCACCACGGTCCTCGGCAGGGCGAGCGCCGAGACGCAGTACGCGCTCCCTGTCGACGCGTTGGCGTCGTGTCTGACCCAGCACGACATCGAGGTCTGCTCGATCGATGTCGTCGCCCTCGGTTTCCGCAGCTCGGCAGGTTCTGTCGCCACCGAGGTGTACGAGGGACTCATCGGTCCGCTACCGGCCGTAGCGGTGCGAACCGTCTGGGTGGCGGTCACTCTCGACCTGCGCGCGAATGTTCGGGCGATCGAGGTCAGAGGCGGAGGCAGGGCCGGCGCAGCCCGCACCGCTGTCGTCGCGACCACGCGTGTCCTCCGCGCTCTGCACGCCCACGGTCTGTCCTCGCGACTGTTGACGAGCTCCGAACTTCGGTCGGCCGTGTCGCAGCTCTGCCGGGGAGTGAGCACCGACGACCTGACTCAGACATGGTCGACGGCACCCATGCCGGGTGCGTCGAGTACGGGGTTCGGAATCGATTGCAGCGCAATCACTGCCGAGGACATCACCACCCTGTGGGCAACACCGTCCCTCGGAACGACGATGTCCTTCCACCTGCAGCCCACCCGCGACCCAGGAAAGGTGCACGTCCGTGCGTCGTGCAGATTCGCCGCCCGGACACCGATCACGAAGCCTCGCGTACGCGCGTTGAGCTCGATGAGCGGAAGTCAACGCGACGGTATTCTCGCCCAGCTTCCACTGGCCGTACCTGCACCGAAATCGTTGTCTCCCAGCCGAATCCTCGATGTCTCGACGGTGAACGAGTTGATGCTCCCGGTGAGTGGCTGCGGCCAGCTGCTGGGATCCGACGCCCGCGGACACGGTGTCGCGGTGCGGCTGTTCGGGCCTGGACTGACGCGAGTGCGCATCGTCGGAGAGCTCTACCTCGCTCAGCAACTGCTGTTCCGCGCCATCGCCACCGGTGCCAGGGTCCTCGTCCGCACCGATCGCCCCCACGCCTGGCGCGCACTCCTCGACGCCATCGGGGATCCCGATCGACTACTGGTCGACGGAACCACATCCCGATCCCGTCCCTCGTACGACGTGATCCTCATCGACTTCGCCGACGGTTCGGCACCGCCTGCGCAACAGGGACCGTCGGGCGTCACCGTGATCTCGTTGTCCGAGCACCTACCGCGGACCGGCCGCCCCGAACAGGAGCGAAGCATGCAGCGCTCGGAGGCGGATCTGACGATCGTCCAACCCCACGCATCGGGTGATCGAATTCGAGTCCGGTCCGGTCCACTCGACGTCGAGTTGACTCTGGTCACCATTCCGCAGGAAACGGCCTTCATCGGACGGCCCAGAAGTCTGCGCCCCGCGGTTCGAGCATGACCGATTCTCAGCCGGGGTAGTCGGCACGCCCACGAGCGCCGGCCACCGCGTCGGCCCACCACTCCAGTTGGTCGAGAAGACGCCCGAGAGCGTCGACGGCGGCTGCATCGTCGATGCCTCCCGATTCGTCGAACCGCTTGCGCACCCGATGCAGCGACACCGCGTCTCGAACGGAGACCATGTGCAGTTCGGCGGTGATCTGCCGCAACTGTTCGGTGGCTCGAACTCCCCCGCCGAGCCCGCCGTACGAGACGAACCCCACCGGCTTGCCGCGCCACTCGTACTTCACCGTGTCGAGCGCAGTCTTCAACGCACCGGGTACGCCGTGGTTGTACTCGGGGGTGACGAACACGAAGGCGTCGGCGGCACCGATGATTCCGGTGAAGCGTTCGGAGTCCTCGCACGGAGCCAGGGAGTTGGGCAACTCGAAATCGGCCAAGTCGACGTCGACCACCTCGACGGTGGTGCGTTCGGCTGCAACACCTCGAACCCAGGCCGCGACGGTCGGTCCTACTCGACCGGCACGCACACTACCGACGACGATGGCGAGCTGTATCGGCTGCATCGCTCCGACACTAGACCCGGTGACGCTCGGTCAGCCCTCTCCCCCACAGCAACTGTCATCGGTGATCGCCGTGCGCACTTCTCGGGTGGCCGCGTTACGGGCAGCCAGCTCGTCGGCCGGCGGGTAGTCGACTCGAACCAAGGACAATCCGTGCGCCGGAGCCACCGCCACCTCGCTCGCCCTCTCCCGGCGAGTCAACAGCGACCGCGCCCAGTCGGGAGTTCGACGCCCTTCCCCCACGGCCTGCATTGCACCGACGAGGCTACGGACCATCGACCAGCAGAACGCGTCGGCGCTGACGTACGCGGTGAGACGGTCGCCGTCGCGCTCCCAGTCGAAGCGCTGCAGTTCCCGAACGGTGGTGGCACCGTCACGTCGCTTGCAGAACGCGGCGAAATCGTGCAGGCCGATCAATCCCGCGGACGCCTCGCGCACCGCGTCCAGATCGATAGGCCTGGGCCAGGAGACGACACCGGCGACATCGAGGGGGTCGACGCCGTAGAGCGCAGTGCCGAAACGATATTCGTAATGCCTGCGGTACGCCGAGAATCGCGCGTCGAAATCACCGGAGACGGCGCTGATGGCACGCACGCGAACGTCGGTGGGCAGAAACCGTGCCATTCGGCGGACCAGTCGGTCGAGATCGTCCGGAACGTCGACGGCGTCGAAGTGCGCCACCTGTCCCGCTGCGTGGACTCCCGCGTCGGTTCGCCCCGCCACGGTCAGCTCTATCGGTTGCCGCAGCACCGTGGAGAAAGCTTCTTCGAGCACTCCACACACGGTGCGAATGCCCGGTTGGCGCGCCCACCCGGAGAAGCTCGTGCCGTCGTACGAGATGTCGAGCCGAAATCTGGTGGGTACCGAAAAAGCGGGCCCGCCCTCCCCGGAGGGAATGGCGGGCCCGCTTCGATCGTGCTCGGAGCTCAAAAGGACTAGTCCTTCTTTGCTTCCTCGGCCTCGGGGGCGTCCGACGCGTGTGCGTCGTTGTCCTCGATGCCGTCGATGACTGCGTCGGCGTTGGCAACCTCGGCGTCGGTCGCGTCGGCTTCGACAGCCTCGACGACGTTCTCGTCGGTCGCGTCCTCGGCCGGAGCCTCGGTTGCGGCGGGAGCAGCCTGCGAAGCCTTCACGCGGCGAGCGCGATCGGCTTCGTTGGACACCGTCTGCTCGTTGACGAGCTCGATGATGGCCATCGGCGAGTTGTCACCCTTGCGGGGGACGGTCTTGATGATGCGCGTGTAGCCACCGTCGCGATCGGCGAAGAAAGGCCCGATCTCGGCGAACAGCTTGTGCACGACATCTTTGTTGTTGATCGTCTTGAGAACCTCACGACGATGCGCCAGATCACCCTTTTTCGCATGGGTGACGAGCTTCTCGGCGTGGGGACGAAGGCGCTTGGCCTTCGACTCGGTGGTGGTGATGCGGCCGTGCTCGAAGAGTGACGTCGCCAGGTTGGCCAGGATGGCCTTCTGGTGCGACGCCGACCCGCCGAGACGGCGGCCCTTGGTGGGCTTGGGCATGATGAATCTCCTAGTAAGAGCTCCAGCGAGCTGATTACAGCTGTTCTGTCTCGGCGTAGTCCTGCTCGGCACCTTCGGTGTCGCTGAAGGAGCCGGCGTCGGTGTCACTCCACGTGCCCGTGGTGGCGTCGTAGCCAGGCACGGTGCTCGGATCGAACGACGCGGGGCTGTCCTTGAGGGAGAGGCCGAGCGAATGCAGCTTGACCTTCACCTCGTCGATGGACTTCTGCCCGAAGTTACGGATGTCGAGCAGATCGGACTCGGTACGACCAACCAACTCGCCGACGGTGTGAACACCCTCGCGCTTGAGGCAGTTGTAGGACCGGACGGTGAGGTCCAGATCCTCGATGGGGAGTCCGAAGGAAGCAATGTGATCGGCCTCGGCGGGCGAGGGTCCGATCTCGATGCCTTCTGCTTCGACGTTCAGCTCACGGGCGAGGCCGAAGAGCTCAACCAGGGTCTTGCCCGCCGAAGCGAGCGCGTCCCGCGCGGTGATGGAATTCTTGGTCTCCACGTCGAGAACGAGCCGATCGAAGTCGGTGCGCTGTTCGACGCGGGTGGCCTCCACCTTGTAGGTGACCTTGAGCACGGGCGAGTAGATCGAGTCGACCGGAATACGGCCGATCTCGGCACCCGATGCCTTGTTCTGAACGGCGGGGACGTAGCCGCGACCGCGCTCGACGACGAGCTCGATCTCCAACTTGCCCTTGTCGTTCAGGGTCGCGATGTGCAGATCGGGGTTGTTCACCGTGACGCCGGCCGGAGGCACGATGTCGCCTGCGGTCACAGCGCCGGGGCCCTGCTTGCGGACATACATGGTGACCGGTTCGTCTTCTTCGGAGCTCACCACGAGGCCCTTGAGGTTCAGGATGATGTCGGTGACATCTTCCTTGACTCCGGGGACTGTGGTGAATTCGTGGAGGACGCCGTCGATACGGATGCTGGTGACAGCAGCGCCGGGGATCGACGACAGCAGGGTGCGGCGGAGCGAGTTGCCGAGTGTGTAACCGAAGCCGGGCTCGAGCGGCTCGATGACGAATTTCGAGCGGTTGTCGGCGATGACCTCTTCGGTCAGCGTCGGGCGCTGTGAAATGAGCATTGTGTGTTCCTCCTGTACGGGCGTCCGCTATTTGACGCCCACGTGTGGAGGCGAAGACGCATGTGAGCCTCGCGGGGAGACTCACATGCGTGCTGCGCCTTACTTCGAGTAGTACTCGACGATGAGCTGCTCCTGGAGCGGCACATCGATCTGTGCGCGCTCCGGCAACCTGTGCACCAGGATGCGAAGACGGTTGGGAACGACCTGCAGCCACGGGGCGACGGGACGGTCGCCGTAGCTTTCGCGGGCGATCTGGATCGGCAGCGTCTGTGCTGACTTCTCACGGACATCGATGATGTCGTACTGCGAGACGCGGTAGCTGGGGATGTCGACGCGCTTGTTGTTCACCAGGAAGTGACCGTGCGTGACCAGCTGACGGGCCTGACGACGCGTACGTGCCAGTCCGGCACGGTAGACGACGTTGTCGAGACGACTCTCGAGGATGGTCAGCAGGTTCTCGCCGGTCTTGCCGACGGTCCTGTTGGCTTCCTTGTAGTACAGACGGAACTGCTTCTCCATGACGCCGTAGGTGAAGCGAGCCTTCTGCTTCTCCTGCAGCTGGAGCAGGTACTCGCTCTCCTTGATCCGCGCGCGGCCGTGCTGGCCGGGCGGGTAGGGACGACGCTCGAACGCTTGGTCGCCTCCGACGAGGTCGACGCGCAGACGACGCGACTTGCGGGTGATAGGACCGGTATAACGTGCCATTTTCTAAACCTTTCCTTCCCGCTAGACCCGACGCCGCTTGGGCGGACGGCAGCCGTTGTGCGGCTGAGGGGTGACATCGGAGATGGTGCCGACCTCGAGGCCAGCGGCCTGAAGCGAGCGGATCGCGGTCTCACGGCCGGAGCCGGGACCCTTGACGAAGACGTCGACCTTCTTGACGCCGTGCTCCTGTGCCTTGCGCGCAGCGTTCTCGGCTGCGAGCTGTGCGGCGAACGGAGTCGACTTGCGCGAGCCCTTGAAGCCCACGTGTCCCGAGGACGCCCATGAGATGACGTTTCCGGCGGGGTCGGTGATCGACACGATCGTGTTGTTGAACGTGCTCTTGATGTGCGCAGATCCGTGCGGGACGTTCTTCTTGTCCCTGCGACGCGTCTTCTGCGCCTTCTTCGGACCGGTACCGCGTGCTTTGGGGGGCATTACTTCGCCTTCTTCTTGCCGGCAATGGTGCGCTTGGGTCCCTTACGGGTACGCGCATTGGTCTTGGTGCGCTGTCCACGGACGGGCAGACCACGACGGTGGCGAAGACCCTGGTAGCAGCCGATTTCGATCTTGCGACGGATGTCGGCCTGCACCTCGCGGCGCAGGTCGCCCTCGACCTTGAGGGACTCGTTGATGTAATCGCTGAGCTTGCGCAGATCGTCGTCGCCGAGATCCTTGCTTCGCAGGTCGGGGCTGACGCCCGTCGCTGTGAGGATTTCCTTGGAGCGGGTACGGCCGACGCCGTAGATGTAAGTCAGTGCGATCTCCATGCGCTTTTCGCGCGGCAGATCCACACCTGCGAGACGTGCCATGTGGCATTTCCTTTTCTTGTCCGGAGGTCTGCTCCCAGTCCGTCCCCTGTGTCCTTCTCACCGCTGGGGTGTGAAGCGTCTTTCAACAAACTCAGTGGGGCCCCGGCCTCCGTGCCGGGGGTATGCCGCGACGCGTGTGTCGCGGTTGGTGCTGGGAGGTCATCTTCTAGCTGTTGCCAAGCCGACGTGCGAAATGCTCGGTGGTTATCCCTGACGCTGCTTGTGACGCAGGTTGTCGCAGATCACCATGACGCGTCCGTTACGACGAATCACCTTGCACTTTTCGCAGATCTTCTTGACGCTCGGCTGAACCTTCACGTCGTTGATCTCCTGTGTGTAGCTCGGCCCCGCTGCATGCATTGGCCCCGAGCATGGTTCTCCCCGACCGGACGTGGCCGGGGAAGCTGTTACTTGTAGCGGTAAACGATGCGTCCACGCGTGAGGTCGTAGGGCGAAAGCTCCACCACGACGCGATCCTCGGGAAGGATGCGGATGTAGTGCTGACGCATCTTTCCGCTGATGTGAGCGAGTACCTTGTGGCCGTTTTCGAGCTCAATGCGAAACATCGCATTGGGCAGCGGTTCGACAACTCGGCCCTCTACCTCGATAGCACCGTCTTTCTTGGCCATATCCTCCGCGATCCTGGCTCTCACACCTGGTTGATTGCATCTGTTTCCGTTACCGTGATGCCCACTGACCGACCCGAATGAACGGGACGATGTGTCGCCGGAACGGTTCGCAGCCCACCAGGGCACGCGAACATCCGGTACGCAGGGCGCACCGTCGATCCATGCTACCGGGTAAAGCACGTCTGGCCAAATGCGTCCCGCGTCCATGCTCCAGGTCATCGTTTGCCCCTCGTCGATTTCCTGGACTACCGTTCTGCCGGGCTGCATCACAGCCGCGCAACTTCGGGCCGTCCCGCCTGCGCTCGCAGCGACGGCCGTCTCCGCGACGACGACTACAAGGCACCCCTCTTGAAATCAGACACGCGCGCCGGAAACCCGGTCGTATCCGTCATCATCCCAGTCCACAACGCCAAGGATGTTCTCGACGATCAACTACGAGCTCTCGCTCGACAGGACTACGAGCATCCGTTCACGGTGATCATCAGCGACAACGGGTCGACCGACGGCCTTCGCGAACACATCGAGAACCATTGCCTCCGTGGTGCCCTGGACCTGAAGTACGTCGATGCCGAAGGAAAACCGGGCGCATCGTTCGCTCGTAACAGGGGCGCAGACGCCGCCCGCACCGAACTGCTCGCATTCTGCGACGCGGACGACGCGGTGCATCCGACCTGGCTCCGACGCATCGTTGCAGGCCTCGACGAGTACGGCCTGGTGGGCACCGGTTTGGAGACGGAGACACTGAACTCCGTTGCCACGCGAGCATCGACCCCCTTCGCACCGCCGTCGGACCAAGGCAAGTCGACGTTCCTCCCGTTCGCCATCGGTGCCAGCATGGCGTGCCGCAGATCGACCTACCGTGAGCTCGGCGGCATGCTCGAGCACGTACACGCGAGCGAGGACATGGAGTTCTCGTGGCGCGCACAGCACGCCGGCTGTCGATTGCACTTCATCGCCGAACCGCTGGTCTCGTACCGACTGCGCACCGGCCACCGGGAGAACTGGAAACAAGCAGGCGCTCTGGGATACGGATCGGCTCACGTGCGCGGCCTCTACCGAGCACACGGCTGCCCGCCCTTCCGGGCCCGATCGATCTCCGTCGCCCTGCTGATGCTCGGCGTACGGAACCCACTGCTTCCGACTGCGGTGACCAAGATGCCCACTCGACTCTGGCTCCGTCTGGTGGCTGCGCACCTCGGCCTGGTCCGCGGCGGTCGACGCTACGGATCGTTGGCCTGGTGACCTGGCCGGGTCGGACCTAGCTGGGTCGCAGGGTCAGAATGCGGGGCCCGTCCTCGGTGACGGCAACGGTGTGTTCCCAGTGCGCGGACCGGGATCCGTCGGTCGTCACGACCGTCCACCCGTCGTCGAGGATGTCGGTGTCGTACGTACCGAGAGTCAACATGGGCTCGATCGCGAGGGTGGATCCGACGACCAGCTCCGGTCCCTTGCCGGGGGCACCCTCGTTCGCGAGGAACGGGTCCATGTGCATTTCACGGCCGATTCCATGACCGCCGTATCCGTCGACGATTCCGTACTTGCGTCCGTGCGCGTGCTCGGCCGCATGGGTTCCGGATTCGATGGCGTGCGAGACGTCGGTGAGCCGGTTGCCGGGAAGCATCGCGGCGATGCCGGCTTCCATCGACAGCCTCGTAGCCTCACTGAGCATGGCGTCGGCCTCGATGATGTCGCCGACACCGAATGTCCATGCAGAGTCTCCGTGCCAACCGTCGAGAACCGCCCCACAGTCGATGGACACCAGATCGCCCGCGACCAAGAGCTCGTCTGCCGACGGAATGCCGTGCACCACACGGTCGTTCACCGACGAGCAGATACTGCCGGTGAAGCCGTGGTAACCGAGGAACGACGGCACGGCACCAGCGTCACGAATGACCGCCTCGGCCACTCGGTCGAGCTCGAGTGTCGACACACCGGGTACCGCCGCTGCCCGGACGGCAACCAGAGCAGCGCCGACGACCGCGCCGGCCGCAGCCATGGCGTCGAGTTCGCCGGCACTGCGGAACGGCACGACCTTGCGTTTACGGCCGAACGCCATTACTTGCCGTGGTCCTCGATGGACTTCAGCGCGCGAGCGTTGACCTCGTCCACCTCACCGATCGCGTCGACCGTGACGAGTTGACCCTCGTAGTAGTCGAGCAGCGGCGCGGTCTCGTCCCGGTACACCTTGAGCCGGTTCCGGATGACGTCTTCCTTGTCGTCCTCGCGTCCACGCGAGAGCATGCGTTCGACGACGACATCCTCGTCGACGACGAAGGACAGTACGGCGTCGAGCTTCGCGTTCAGATCCGCCAGGATGCCGACCAGTGCCTCGGCCTGACCCACCGAACGAGGGAAGCCGTCGAGCAGGAAGCCGTTGACGGCGTCCGGCTCGGAGAGGCGGCTGCGGACCATGTCGATGGTCAGCTCACTGGGAACCAGATCGCCGGCATCGAGGTACTTCTTCGCTTCGAGTCCGAGGGCCGTCTTCTCACCGATGTTCGCGCGAAACAGGTCGCCGGTGGAGATGTGCGGAACGCCCAGCTTCTCGGACAGGAGGACGGCTTGGGTGCCTTTGCCGGCACCGGGGGGACCGAGCAGAACAAGTCTCACTTGAGGAACCCTTCGTAGTTACGCTGCATCAGCTGGCTTTCGATTTGCTTCACGGTGTCCAGGCCGACGCTGACCATGATCAGCACGGCGGTGCCACCGAAGGGGAGGTTCTGTCCTCCACCCGAACTACCGATGTCGAGGAACAGGTTCGGGAGCACGGCAATGGTGCCCAGGTAGACCGCGCCCGGCAACGTGATGCGACTGAGGACGTAGTTCAGATAGTCGGCGGTCGGCTTGCCCGGACGGATGCCCGGGATGAAGCCGCCGAACTTCTTCATTTCGTCGGCGCGCTCTTCGGGGTTGAACGTGATCGCCACGTAGAAGTACGTGAAGAAGACGATCAGACCGAAGAAGATCGCGATGTACACCGGGTTCGCGGGGTTCACCAGGTACTCGTTGATGATGCGCTGCCACCAACTCGGATCGACCGCGGTGCTCGCCGAGGTGAGCTGGGCGATGAGGTTCGGCAGGTATAGCAGCGAGGACGCGAAGATCACCGGGATGACGCCGGCCTGGTTGACCTTGAGCGGAAGGTACGTGGACGAGCCGCCGTACATCTTTCGACCGACCATGCGCTTGGCGTACTGGACGGGAATTCGACGCTGACCCTGCTCCACGAAGACCACGCCGGTGATGATCAGGAACGCTGCGAAACAGACGAATCCGAACACCAACCCGCCGCGGCTCTCGAGGATCGAGTTGCCCTCGGACGGGATACGCGAGGCGATTCCGGCGAAGATGAGCAGCGACATGCCGTTACCGACGCCGCGCTCGGTGATGACCTCACCGAACCACATGACGACGGCTGCACCTGCGGTCATGACGAGCACGATGATGACGAGGCCGAAGATGGACTGGTCGGCGATGATGTCCTGCTGGCATCCCTGAAGGAGCTGCCCACGCGAAGCGAGTGCCACCAGGCCGGTCGCCTGCAGGATGGCCAACGCGATCGACAGATAACGCGTGTACTGCGTCATCTTGGCCTGCCCCGACTGCCCCTCCTTGCGGAGTTCCTCGAACTTCGGGATGACGACGGTGAGCAGCTGCACGATGATGCTGGCGGTGATGTACGGCATGATGCCGATCGCGAACACCGAGAGCTGTAGGAGCGCTCCACCGGAGAACAAGTTGATCAACGAGTAGATGCCCGCCGAGTCTCCACCGGAGACCTGGTCGATGCATGCTCGGACATTGGCGTAGTCGACACCCGGCGACGGCAATGTTGCACCGAAGCGATACAGGGCGACCAGACCGAGCGTGAAGAGGATCTTCCGTCTCAGGTCAGGAGTCCTGAGGGCCGACACGAAGGCGGAAAGCAAAGATCCTCCTGGCACGACTGCATTGACGCTGCGAGTGCATCGTCGGGAGCGCAACTGCTGCTCCCGTGAGCCTCACGAGCATGGACTGCAAGCGACATGCGTCGCCCGCATCGAAACGAACTTCTGTGAACTCTAGAACTCTAACAGTGCGTATCGAACCGCCCGACGGTCAGTGTTGGACCCTGTCCGTTCGGTCGACCTCGGCACGTGGTGCCGAGGCAACGATGGCCGCAGCTCAGCTGCGAGAGCTGTGGCTGCGGCCATCGTCACGAACTGCTGGTCGATGCGCTACTACTCAGCACATCGAACCGATGCTCATACCTCGGTTGCAGAACCGCCGGCAGCGGCGATCTTTTCCTTGGCGGAGCCCGTGAACTTGTTGGCCGAGATCTCGACCTTCACGGTCAGGTTTCCGTCGCCGAGAACCTTGACGGGCTCGTTCTTGCGAACGGCGCCCTTGGCGATGAGCTCGGGGATACCGATCTGACCGCCCTCGGGGAACAAACGCTCGATGTCGCGCAGGTTCACGACCTGGAACACGACACGGTTGCGGTTGGTGAAGCCCTTGAGCTTCGGGAGCCGCATGTGGAGGGGCATCTGGCCACCCTCGAAGCGTGCCGGCACGTTCTTGCGTGCGCCGGTTCCCTTGGTACCGCGACCTGCGGTCTTGCCGCGCTTGCCACCTTCACCGCGGCCGACGCGAATCTTCGTCGACTTGGATCCGGCTGCGGGGCGCAGGTGGTGCAGTTTGATGGTCATGGTTAGACCTCCTCAACAGTTACGAGGTGGCGCACCGTGTTGACCAGTCCGCGGTTCTGCGGGTTGTCCTCGCGGACGACCGTCTGGCGGATGCCCTTGAGCCCGAGAGTACGCAGGCTGTCACGCTGGTTCGCCTTCTGGCCGATGGTGCTCTTGATCTGGGTGACCTTCAGCTGAGCCATTACTTCACCGCTCCTGCCTGTGCGCGTGCGCGCAGCATTCCGGCGGGTGCAACCTCTTCGAGGGTCAGGCCGCGGCGAGCCGCAACTTCCTCGGGACGCTGCAGACCCTTGAGGGCTGCGACGGTCGCGTGCACGACGTTGATGGCGTTGTCGCTACCGAGCGACTTCGACAGCACGTCGTGGACACCGGCGCACTCCAGCACGGCACGCACAGCGCCACCGGCGATGACGCCGGTACCGGCGCTGGCCGGACGCAACATGACGACGCCGGCTGCGGCTTCGCCCTGGATGGGGTGCGTGATGGTGCCGGCGATCATCGGGACGCGGAAGAAGCTCTTGCGAGCCTCCTCGACACCCTTCTGGATGGCCGCGGGAACTTCCTTGGCCTTGCCGTAGCCGACGCCGACCAGTCCGTTGCCGTCACCGACGATGACCAGGGCGGTGAAGCTGAAGCGTCGACCACCCTTGACCACCTTGGAGACGCGGTTGATCGTGACGACCTTCTCGATGAAGTTCGACTTGTCCGCAGCGTTGCCGCCACGGCCGTTGTCACGACGGTCACGACCGCCACCGCGGTTGTCGCCGCGCTGGTTGTTGTCGCCACCTGCGTTGGGGCCACTGTTCTGTCCGGCGGGGCCGCTTCCGCCGTCACGCCGTTGACGTCCCGGCATCAGGCTGTCCTTCCGTTGTCAGTCATTGTCATCATCAGAACGTCAACCCGCCTTCACGGGCTGCGTCTGCGAGTGCCGCGATGCGGCCGCTGTAGTTGTTGCCGCCGCGGTCGAACACGACTGCCTCGACGCCGGCTGCCTTCGCGCGGCTGGCGATGAGCTCGCCGACCTTCGCGCTGACGGCCTTCTTGTCGCCCTCGAGGGCGCGCACATCGGCTTCGATGCTCGACGCGCTGGCCAGCGTGTGGCCGGCGAGGTCGTCGATCAACTGCACGT
This sequence comes from Rhodococcus sp. 14-2483-1-2, assembly GCF_002259405.1. Taxonomy (GTDB): domain Bacteria; phylum Actinomycetota; class Actinomycetes; order Mycobacteriales; family Mycobacteriaceae; genus Rhodococcoides. Next base: position 171,501 of record NZ_NPFW01000002.1, read on the forward strand.
GGATGTGACGCGAGGACCGGTTGACGACCAAGCGGGGACGCTCGGGCGTGCCGGAGATCTTCTTGCGAAGGCGGAAGTGACGACGTGCCTTCGACAGGCGACGCTTCGTCGAGACGTCGGTGCCACGCGGAGTGCGCTTGACGACGTTCGCCTTGTCTGCTGTTTGCTGGCTCATATCACTTACCCGTCTTTCCGACCTTGCGGCGGATCACTTCACCCTCGTAGCGGATGCCCTTGCCCTTGTACGGGTCCGGACGCCGCAGACGACGAATGTTGGCAGAGATCTGACCGACCTTCTGCTTGTCGATGCCGACAACGGTGAATCGCGTGGGCGACTCGACCGTGAACGTGATGCCCTCGGGTGCTTCGATCAGCACGGGATGGCTGTAACCGAGTGCGAACTCGAGGTCCTTGCCCTTGAGTACGACGCGGTAACCGACGCCGTGAATCTCCATCTTGTTGGTGTAACCGTTGGTGACACCGGTGATGAGGTTCGCGACGAGAGTGCGCGAAAGTCCGTGCAGTGCACGGCTCTTGCGCTCGTCATCGGGCCGGGTGACGGCGATGGTGCCGTCGTCGGCGCGAGCGATCTGGATGGGCTCGGCGACCGTCAGGCTCAGGGCACCCTTGGGGCCCTTGACCGCAACGTTCTGGCCGTCGATGGTGATATCGACTCCAGCGGGGACCGGTACCGGCAATTTTCCAATACGTGACATGGTGGTGGCCTCCCCTACCAGACGTAGGCGAGGACTTCTCCGCCCACACCCTGCTTGGCCGCCTGACGCTCCGTGAGCAGACCTGTGGACGTGGAGATGATCGCCACGCCCAGGCCGCCGAGAACCTTGGGCAGATTGGTGGATTTTGCGTACACCCGGAGACCGGGCTTGGAGACGCGTCGCACGCCGGCGAGGCTGCGCTCACGGCTCGGGCCGTACTTCAGATCGACGATGAGGGTCTTGCCCACCTCGGCGTCTTCCGTGCGGTAGTCGGAGATGTAGCCCTCGCGCTTGAGGATCTCGGCGATGTTCGCCTTGAGCTTCGAGTGGGGAAGCTTCACCTCGTCGTGGTACGCCGAATTGGCGTTACGCAGACGGGTCAAGAAGTCTGCAATTGGATCGGTCATCGTCATGGTGTGACCTGTGCACCTTTCTCGCAGCGGTTCCCATGCAGCATGCGCGAGCTGGTGCCCCTGGATTCTCGAGAACCCGGCGGGCCTGGCTCGTCACATCGTGGGCCTACAACGAAGTGAACATGTCCTGACCGACTGTTGCCGGTCAGGGGTTGCGCTCCAAGCAATGCATCGCTGCACTGCCAGGTGTTTCGAGCTTCCGCATTTCGATGCTGACGTACGGAGAACTCGAGGTTGCGTTTCTATTGCAAGGACTCGCGTGCAGGCACGACGAAGCCCGGGCAACCGCTCTAGTGTAGGGAACCGGGTGCCGTTCTCAAAATCGGGCGTGGTAGCGCTCGACGAACACCATGCCGGAAGGACGGGGCGGGTACGGCCGAGCCAGTCGGTTCGGTGCAGTAGTCTTCCGACATCATTTCATCGCTCCGGGGGGTTCGATGCGCACAACCGATTCTGTTGCGAGGACGGTCGACGTCCCACCATGGCCGGGTTCGTCCCGCACGACCCTGTGAAAGCCGATCCCGATCGGATCCGCCGTGCCTCTGCTCGGATGTCCGGCCTCGCCGCCGTGTTGTGGGATGACATCGATCTCGTCCGTCTCGCCGCAGAGGAATTGCTGGAGACCTCCTGGACAGGCGCTGCGGCCGATTCCCATGCAGTTCTGTGGGCGGAGTGGGTCGATTCGGCTCGGAAGATATGCGGCGCGCTCACCGAGGACGCGTGGCTGCTCGATGGCATTGCGACCGAATATGCCGCATCGGACAACGTGATCGATGAACACGTGGTGGATTCCGGCCTTCGGTTGGACCGTTGACGGCGCGCTACGTCGCCGACGTCGAGCAGATTCTCGCTCTTGTCGATCGCGCACACATAGTTGGAGCCACGATCGAATCGGCTATCGCCGATGTGGAGCGCGAGGTGAACGATCTCGGCATCGAATGGGAGGGCGAAGCGGCTGAGGCTCACCGCTCGAAGCACGAGCTGCTCCGGCAGGAATTGAACGATATGCGAACCGCGCTGGCGCAACTCGGCACGCTGGCGCGAGGCGCCCATGATCGCTACCGCGCAGCCGTCGACCACAACAAGCGAATGTGGCCCTGATGGCCCCGATCAGCGTCGACCCGCACATCCTTACCGATGCGGCCTCCCAGTACAGCAGCGCCAAGACCATCTCGAGCGGCGCGATAGCGGATCTCGCCGCGGAACTCCACCGGAACTGGGGCTGCGCAGGCACCGACAACGCCGGAAAGTCTTGGGCAGACAGCTACGACTCCGCGGCATTCGACGCAGTCACCGCGGGGACCGACATCGCGAATGCGTTCGGCAAGCTCCACGACCTGCTTGCAACAACCGGCGTCAACCACGCCAACGCAGAGAATGCGAACACCGTTCCGCCGACCCCGCCGCTGCCCGCTCCCCCACAACTTCCTCATACGAGTACACCGCGGTTCAACGGTTCCTACGGCGGCGACACCGACGCCCCGATGGGGTGGGGGCTGATCACGCGATGGCTTCAGGGCCACATGTGGCCCAACGGTGATCCGGAGAAGTTGCGGGGTCTCGGAAGCGCGTGGCGCACCGCCGCCGAAGAGCTGAGACGAGCGAGCGACGCCACGAACTCCGCGTGGACCGACATGGAGGAACTTGCCTCCGACGAAGTGCCGCAGGCCCTCGCCCGAATGGACGGTGTCTACAGCGCTGCGCACAACGTCGCCGACCAGTTCGACACTCTCGCGAGCGCTTGCGGCGAATGGGCCTCGACCATTCAGGACGCTCACCAGAGCGTCATCGATATCGTGGGAACCGCCATCGTTGCCGGCACGATCGCCGGTGCAGTTGCCGGCTTCTTCACCCTCGGCGTGGGAACGGTCGCCGTTACCGGCGCGACGGGCAGCGTCATCGCCGGAAGTGTCATCGCCGTCCTCACCGGAGTGGAAGCGGCGTCCGCAATTGCCGTCGGTGTCACCGTGGCAACCGGGGCGGCGGCCATCGGAATTGCGATGGACGTGCAACCGCTCCTACAAGCAAGTCCGACGACCTTCAACGCAAACACTGGTGGGGGAAATTGGCACTACCATCCCGCGCCCCGGGGCGGTCTGCCAGGCTTTCCAAACGCCACACGAGGAAAACCGCTCAACCGCAGAACGCGGTGGACTGACGACAAAGGGAACATCTACGAATGGGATAGCCAACACGGCGCAGTCGAGAAATACAGCAAGAACGGCAAGCACTTAGGCGAATTCGATCCGAATACCGGAGCACAAACCAAGCCCCCAGATCCCACTAGAAAGCCTGGTCGATGACCAACCGAGGCCCGACATCTTGGTAACTCGAACCGGAGACGACGCCGGTTCACGACCGCTCGAGAATAAGGCAGCACGATCTGACTACTACCAACAAGGAGAGGACAATGTGGTACTTGGAATCATACGATAACCAAACCGATTTGATCGCGGACAGCTATCCCCTGACTGCTATCACCGGAGACGAAATCAGAGAACTGATTGACGTCGATGAAACTGAACTTCCACTAGAAATGGGACCGTACCCAGTCCCATTGGCCGACGTGCCGAAGTTCGCCAAGTACATCGAGGGCGATTTCAGGATCAGCTCCGATAATGAGTACTTCATCGGCCTGTTCACCGACTGAGGAAGGGCAGTCTGGCACCTGGAGGCCAGCTGTAACGCGACTGAAAACCGGCCCGAAATTCACGTGCTCGGGAGCATGACTGTCGACAACCAGTAACTGTCATTCGGCACCTGACATCACAACGCGCCCTGACACGGTCCGGAGGTTCAGATGCAGGCCTCGGGCACGCTTCAACCTCTTCCAATGTCGTCCGTGAGACTCACCGCCGCGTCGACGCCGCCCTGGGCTCAACCGCAGAGACGATGAAGCGCGGGCAACCGCTCAGCTTCCGCGTAGCCAAGCCTTTTCGCAACCCGCAGGCCCAGTCGGACACCCCGACGAGCACTTCTTCGCTAACGTCGGACCATGCGGACTCGAAGGCAGTCGACATCGACCACCTCACCCACACTCTGCGCGACCGCAACATCGTCGGCGTGACCATCGGCTGGGTCGACAACAACGGCATCGTCCGATCACGCACCGTGCCCACCGCAGAATTGACGGCAGTCGCGCGACGCGGAGTAGGAGTCACCGCGGTGTTCGCGGTGTTCGATTCGCACGACGGGATCACGTTCGCCCACGACGCACTGTCGACTCCGTCCGGCGATGTGCGGTTGATTCCGGTGATCGACAACGCGTCGAGCGTGGTCCCACTTGCCGGCCAACCAGGTTTGGCCTGGGTGCACGGTCGGCAGCTCTCGGCGGACGGCTCTCCCTGGCCCTACGATCAACGCGCGGTTCTCGAGCGGCAGGTGCAACTGGCGGCCGATGCCGGTTTCGAGGTGCGGGCCGGATTCGAGATCGAGTTCGCGCTGACTCGCGAATCGGACGGCCTGTCCGCTCATCGCGGACCCGCCTACTCGGCGAACGCAGTACGCGATGTCGACGAATTCGTCGTTCTGTTGCTCCAGGCGCTGTCTGCGAATGGCCTCGACATCGGTCAGATTCATGCCGAGTACGGCGCTTCCCAAATCGAGATCGCATTGAGTCCACTCGACCCACTTGCTGCGGCCGACGCGCAAGTACTCGCGCGGCAGACCATCCACTCAGCGGCGAAAGCTCAGGGGCTGAGGGCAAGCTTCGCGCCTCTGCCCTCGTCGAGCAGTGCGGGTAACGGATGGCACCTGCACACATCACTGGTGCGCGACGGACACAACGCGTTGACCGGGGACGGAGAGCACGGATTGTCCGAGACCGGGCGGTCGTACATCGCTGGCCTGGTTCGAGAACTCTCGGGACTCACGGCCATCACGGCACCGAGTTCGGGGTCCTTGCTGCGCCGTCGACCCGGCTATTGGGCCGGTGCCTTCGGATTTTGGGGCGTCGAAAACCGGGAGGCTGCAGTGCGACTCGTGCCGGCCACTCCCCTTCTCGGCCCGGAACACACCAACGTCGAGTTGAAGGCGTGCGACGCGTCCGCCAATCCGTATCTGGCGCTGGCCGTCACGATCGCGGCCGGCCTGTCGGGTGTGGCAGATGGCGCGCAGTTGCCGCCACCGGTTCAGGAAGATGTTGGCAGCTGGGATGATGCCCGACGCGACGCCGCGGGCATCTCCCCACTCGCGACGACCCACGCGCAGCAGCGCGAAAACCTACTGTCGTCAGCACTGGTCCGAGCCGTGTTGGGCGAAGAACTTCTGGGCGCGTTCGTTGCGTGCCGGGACGCCGATGCAGCGTGGGCGGAGAGCCATACCGAGGACGAACTGCTCGAATCGTTGCGCTGGATCTACTGACATGCTGCGACGGTTCCCCGGCGCAGGTTCCATCGTCTCTGCACTCGATCGTGTTCTGCCGCAACCGGATCAACTCTGCGGACCGTTCTCGGCATCGGTAGCGCTGACAGCCGTCATCGGCGACGACGCACCGGACGTCACCGCACTTGCGATGGCATCGGGATCCGCGATCTGGCCGGGCGAGATCGAGTCGGCCCGTCCTCCCGGAACGCCCCGGCTCACCGATGGGTGGGATGTGTTGCCGAGGGCCGTATCGACCGATACGGCCGGGACAACAGCGGCAGGTCTTGCGGCGGGCATCGAGACTGCGACCGACCACCGCGTTGCTGTCGTTCCGATCAGGGGGCCCGGTGCCGAGGGATTGCGCCTGCTACTTGCTCGCCTTGCCGACGCGCCCTTCCGATTCGGCCTGGTGGCGAATGTACACACTGCCGAACTGACCGAATTCGATTGGAGCGTAGGACATTTCGTGACCGTCTGGGGATTCGATCCGGTCGCGGACGTAGTAGCGATTGCCGACACCTATCGGGAACTCGGCGACTCGGATATGCCGCCCGGATGTAGGACCGTCTCCGCCGACGCCTTCGCGTCGGCGATGTCCGAGCGTGGTTTGCTGCTGATCGTCGACAACGAGGTTCATCATGCGGCGGTAGGTCTGGTCCGCTCGCTGGAGCTACGACACGACCTGTGGTCGGTATGAGTCGGGAGCCCTGAGAAACACGAAATGGGCGTGGGTTCCTGTCGGAACCCACGCCCATCAGCGTGGTGTGGTGAAGCCCGGAGGCCTCAGATCACCAGGAGCTCTTGCGAACTCCGGGAAGCTCTCCGGCGTGTGCCATCTCGCGCACGCAGATACGGCAGAGGCCGAACTTGCGGAACACGGAATGGGGACGGCCGCAGCGGTTGCAGCGAGTGTATGCACGCACCGCGAACTTCGGCTTCTTGTTGGCCTTGTTGACCAATGCCTTCTTCGCCATGGACTCAGTTCTCCTTGAACGGGAAGCCGAGGTGCTTGAGCAGCGCGCGGCCTTCTTCGTTGTTGGTTGCGGTGGTTACTACGGTGATGTCCATGCCGCGCGGACGGTCGATCTTGTCCACGTCGATCTCGTGGAACATCGACTGCTCGTTGAGGCCGAACGTGTAGTTTCCGTTGCCGTCGAACTGCGTGCCCGAGAGGCCGCGGAAGTCCCTGATTCGGGGAAGGGCAATGGAGACCAGACGGTCGAGGAACTCCCACATGCGGTCGCCACGGAGGGTGACGCGTGCGCCGATGGGCATTCCTTCGCGCAGCTTGAACTGTGCGATGGACTTGCGAGCCTTGCGGATCTCCGGCTTCTGGCCGGTGATGGCAGCGAGGTCGGCAACTGCACCGTTGATCAGCTTGGCGTCACGGGCGGCGTCGCCGACACCCATGTTGACGACGACCTTGACGATGCCGGGGATCTGCATGACGTTCTCGTATGCAAATTCGGTGTTCAGGGCGTCTTTGATCTCGGCGCGGTAGCGCGCCTTGAGGCGGGGCTGTTCGCCCGCGATGTTTTCGGTGGTAGTCATCTCAGATGTCCTTCCCGTTCTTGCGGGAAACACGAACGCGCTTGCCGGATTCCTCATCGGTCCGGTAGCCCACGCGAGTGGGGTTTCCGTCCGAGTCGACCACTGCGACGTTCGATACGTGGATCGGGGCTTCCTGAGTGACGATGCCACCCGAGGATGCGCCGCGCTGGTTGGCGGAGACCGCGGTGTGCTTCTTGATGCGGTTCACACCCTCGACCAGAACCTTGGAGTCAGCGGGGTAGGCCTGAATGACCTTGCCCTTGGCGCCCTTGTCCTTGCCTGCGATCACGAGAACGGTGTCGCCCTTGTGCACCTTCATTTACAGCACCTCCGGGGCGAGCGAGACGATCTTCATGAACTTCTTCTCACGCAGCTCACGGCCGACCGGGCCGAAGATACGAGTTCCACGGGGATCGTTGTCGGGCTTGATCAGCACCGCAGCGTTCTCGTCGAAACGGATGTACGAGCCATCCGGACGGCGACGCTCCTTGATGGTGCGGACGATGACGGCCTTGACGACCTCACCCTTCTTGATGTTTCCACCGGGAATGGCGTCCTTCACCGTAGCTACGATGATGTCGCCGATTCCGGCGTAGCGACGTGACGAACCACCGAGAACGCGGATGCAAAGGATTTCCTTCGCGCCCGTGTTATCAGCGACGCGTACTCGCGACTCCTGCTGAATCACTAACTTCTCCTTGACCTGGATGTACGTACGTGCCGGATTTCCGTCCCGACACGCGCGGTCGGCTGCCGGGAGCGAGCGCACGAAGGCACACCGCTGCCACAGGCAACCGGTCAAGTGTAGGGGAACGGGCCTCCAGGATCCAAATCGCCATCGCTCGAGCACCGGCCGTCGCCTGCGAACACAGAACTCTCGGTACGGTTTCGGAGATGGGACATCTTCGGATCAGCGGGGCGCGGCGATGACGTCTACGGGCGACGACGGCGGTTGGTGGTCGAGTCTGCCACTGGATCGGGTCGTCCGACTGCACGGTGCCACCGAGCGGGAACTCGCCGAGTCCGTGAACCCTCTGCCGTCGGACGCGCCCTCGATCGTGTTCTTCGCGGTCGATCCCGCGACGGCGAACCGTGCCGTCGATCTCGTTGACGCGGTGGTCGCAGAACTCGAGAAGGCGGCAGTCGACTCGGTTCCGCTGTTGCTCACGGAATTCGACCACCACGAAGGCTCGGCGACGTTGGATCGGCGCGCTGCACGCGTCGCCGCCATACGGTTCGCCGGCGACACAGCGCACTTCGGTCCGTACGTCGGGGCCCTCGCCGACGCCGCAGTCGCGGGACGGTCGCCGCGTCGAACCGCATTCACCGTCGAGACCAGAGCCGCAGGGTCGGCTCGAGTAGTCGCCTCCGCTCAGCAGCGAAGCACTGCTGCCCTCGTGTCGGTCGTGCCCGTCGGAACGGACGCCGGAGTCGTCGCCGCAGCAGCGGAATGGTTGTGCACGCACGCCGAGATGGCGGTGTGGGTCATCGGAGACGGAGCGTCGGGCATGGATCGGTTCCCGTCGGTGTCGGTGCGAGCACCCGCAGTGCCCACCGGCGTCAGCACTGTCCTCGATCGCTTTCGCCCACTGAGCTATCCACCGATCGCCGGACATCCGCACCCGGCCAGTGATCCGGAGAAGCGCTTGTACCGAGCGCTGGACGTGCATGAGTGGGCCACCGGAAGGGAGCACAATCGCTCGATTCGGCTCGGCGAGCTCAGCAGACCGTTCACCGTCGACGTACTGTGGCGCACCGAGAAGATCGTCGTGGAAATCGACGGCAGCGAACACCGCGCACCCGAACGCTTCGCCGAGGACCGCGTCCGTGACAACGAGCTGCAGACACACGGCTACATGGTGCTGCGCTTCACCAACGCTCAGGTGATCGACGATCCGCAACGTGCGGTCGCTACCATCCGCGAGGCAGTATCGAGAAGACGATCGAAGGGGGATCCTCGATGAGTACCGAAGACCTGAACGGGACCGAAGCGGCTGTGCTGCTCGTCCTGATGGCCGAGGCAAGTCCGGTCAAGAATTCCGAACTCAGAGCGATGGGCCCCGAGCTCGCGAAGCCGTCCCGCGACAAGCTGAAGAACGCCGGTCTGATCGAAGTGGATTCATCTGTGCGCCCGATGACACTCGAACTCACCGACAAGGGGTGGCGCACCTGCGGCGACCTCATCGGCGGTGAACCTCCGGCTCGATCGACCGGCGCAGGAAAGGCCATGTTCACCGTGTTGGCGGGGTTGCGTCGGTGGCTCGATCGCACCGACAGCCGCCCGGCGGATGTGTTCTCACCCCGATCGGACGAGCCTGCACCCGTCGAGAGGACCGACACGACCGTCGACATCGAAGCCTCGATTCGCGCGGCCTACGCACGGCTCGCGCGCGAACCCGGCAGCACTGTCCGACTCTCCAGGCTGCGAAACGAGTTGCGGGACATACCCAGAACCGATCTGGACGACGCACTGGCGCGCCTGCGCCGCGCTGCGGACGTGGCGTTGATTCCCGAAGAGAATCAGAAGACTCTGACCGACGAAGAGCGCGCGGCGGCCGTCGTCGTCGGTAACCAGCAGAACCACCTTCTCTCGATCGAACCATGATGGGCGTTGAGTCGACGATGACGGACAACGAGCAGATCCGAGCTCTCGAATCGGTGCGGTTGAGCTGGGCACCGACACCCGACGACGTGTGGCGTTCGCAGTCGAACGTGCACGTGCCGGGAATGCACGAACGTGTGTTCCTCGAGGTGATGAATGCCTACGACGACGCGGACGCCTCCGACGACGCCAGTCCGCTGGGCGTCGTCGTGCGCGGCCCGGCCGGTTCGGGCAAGACACACCTGCTCGGCCAGGTACGAGAAGAAGTGCAGCTCAAGGGCGGCTACTTCTTCCTGATCAGGTTGCTCGACGCCGCTGGATTCTGGCGCTCGACGCTGATGGGGATGCTCGACGACCTGATGCGTCCGTCCGGCCGCGGATCGGACAGTCAGCTGGCACTACTCCTCCGACGCCTGTGCGAGATCGGCGAGATCCCCGACGATCAGCGCGCAAAGATCATGGGCGAGAACATGATCGACGCGGACACGTTGAACGACTTCGTCACTGCGGTCTACAAGGTCCACCCCCGCCATCGACGGACGTCGCAGCACACGTTGCGCGCGCTCGTGCTGTCCATCGCCCCCGACTCGGCCGTTCAGGATCTCGGTGACGCGTACCTGCAGTCGATCGACGACGTCGATCCCGACGAGTTCTCGGCCTGGGGCATTCGCCGGGCCGAGCTCGGCCATCAGGGCATCGCCGAGAACATCTCGCGCCTGCTCGCCATCACCGGTCCGACGATTCTCGCGATCGACCAGATCGACACGCTCGTGGCGCAGTCTCGTACGGGATCGGATCAGGAGTTCGCCGACGCGCAGGAAGACAAGGTCGTCGAACAGCTCGCGCACGGTTTGATGTCGCTGCGCGAGACCCTCCCTCGCACAGCCTCGGTGCTCTCCGCGCTGTCGAGCGCCTGGGAACTGATCGCCGCGCGCGGAGTCGCGCCGATGCGTGACCGTTTCCGAGTCACTCAGTCGCTCAAGCCGATTCCCTCGTCGGACATCGGCCGCCTGCTTCTCGGACGACGTCTGGCAGCATGCTTCCTCGAAGCCGGGTTCGTCCCTCCTCACCCCACGTGGCCGGTCGCGCCCGACGCGTTCGAGCAGGCTCCGGACTTCACTCCGCGCCAGCTTCTCATCGCCGTCGACCGGCACATCAGGCACTGCCTCGACACCGGCGTCGCGTCGGAGTTGGAGAGCTTCACCGACAGGTCGGGTCCGACCGATGCGCCGGACCTACCCCAGGCACGGGTCGACGAACTCGACATCCTCGACGATCGCTACAAGCAACTGCGCGAGCAGGTCGACGTCTCGGTTCCACTGCGACCCGACAGCGAGGACTCGATCGTTCCGGCACTACTGTCGGCGGGATTGACCGCGTGGATTCACGAGCATCAGTCGTCCGACGACAGCCTGGCCCAGGACCCACCGCCGAGCGGCAAGCCCGCGCTGCACGCCCGCCTGCGCCACACAGTCGACACCGATACCGACGACGAGGAGCACTGGTGCTTCCGCGCGGTCACGTCCGGCAACGCCCGCGCCGCGCTGGCACGAGTCGAGCGAGCAGTGACAACGGCGGGCCTACGCATCGACATGCCGAGGCGACGGTTGATCCTGATCAGAAACGAGCCGTGGCCGAACGGCGCGAAGACCGAGCAGACGATCGCGGCCTTGCGCCGCGCCGGAGGCATCGTGGTGCCCTTCGGCGACGAGGACCGCAGGGCGCTGGCGGCGTTGTCGATCCTGTTGGCCGAGAACTCCCCCGCGCTCACGTCCTGGCTGCTCGCACGCAAGCCGGCACACGATGTCGAACTCTTCGGGGCCGTGCTTCCCGCTGTGAGTGTCGTCGACGACGACACCGCCCTGATCGAACCCGAGATTCCGAGCGTTGCCGCGCAGCCCGCCGCGGCGCGGCGACCGTCCATCGTGGTCGGTGCCGAACTGAGCACCGGCGCGGACGTCGCCATTCCACTCGAAGCGCTGCGCAAGCACACGGCGATCTTCGCGGGATCCGGCTCGGGCAAGACGGTTCTGATCCGCCGATTGGTGGAAGAGTGCGCCCTGCAGGGTGTTTCGGCGATCGTGCTGGACGTCAACAACGACCTCGCTCGGCTCGGCACCGCATGGCCCGAGGACGAGAGGACCTGGCCACCGGGTGACGAGGCCAAGGCAACGGCGTACCTGCGCGACACCGACGTCGTGGTGTGGACGCCGCGCAAGTCCGCCGGTCGTCCGCTCAGCTTCCAGCCCCTTCCCGACTTCGCCAGTGTCGTGGGTGACGCGGACGAGTTCGAGGCCTCGGTCGAGTCCGCCTTGGCCTCGCTCGAACCGGCCGCAGGTGTACTCGGCACGTCGCAGAAGGCCAAACATGGTCGAGCAGTACTGAAGTCGGCGCTCGATCAGTTCGGTCGTCGTCCGCAGGGCGGGGATCTGTCCGACTTCATCGACCTGTTGGAAGAGTTCCCCGAGGACGCGAGCGAGATGCGCGACGCGGTCCGCATCGCTGCCGGTCTGGCCGAGAACCTCAAGGCCGCCGCCGCGAACGATCCGATGTTCGCCGGCGCGGGCACGCCGGTCGATCCTGCTGTTCTGCTGACTCCGGCCGAGGGTAAGAAAGCCCGGGTATCGGTGATCAACCTCGCGGGCCTGACCACCGACGAGCAGAAGCAGAGCTTCGTCAACCAACTCCAGATGGGGCTGTTCGCCTGGATCAAGAAGAACCCCGCCGGCGACCGACCCCTCGGTGGACTGTTCGTCATGGACGAGGCGCAGAACTTCGCGCCGTCCGACCGGAGCACCGCGGCCACCCACAGCACCCTGGCCCTGGCTTCACAGGCACGCAAGTACGGACTGGGCCTGGTGTTCGCCACGCAATCCCCGAAGGGCCTGCACAACCGCATCGCTGGCAATGCGTCGACTCAGTTCTACGGCCTGCTCAACAGCCCATCGCAGGTCGATGCGGCCAAGGAGATGGCGCGGGTGAAAGGTGGCTCGGTTCCCGACGTCGGACGCCTGCCCGCCGGTCAGTTCTACGCGGCGGTGGAGGGCGCGGAATTCCGACGCACGGCCACTCCCCTGTGCCTGTCCTACCACCCGAAGAGCCCGCCGACCGAAGAAGAAGTCATCGAGTTGGCTCGGCAGTCCTGACGCCGTGACAGTGGCACACTGGGTTCGATGAAGACCCTCGCTCGCGGGGAGAACTGCCCCGCTCCGGCCGGCCCCCTGACGGTGACGCTCGCGGCGTCGACCTCGGTCGACGTCTCCGCGCTGCTGCTGGGGCCGGACGGTCGGGTGCGTACGGACGCGGACCTGGTGTTCTACAACCAGCCCACCGCCCCCGGCGTCGAGTACCGCCGTGTACCGACCGGGCACCAACTGATGTTCGACGCCACCGCCGTCCCGGCCGGCGTCGATACCGTGGCCGTGGCGGCGTCCCTCGACGGAACCGGACCCGCAACGTTCGCCGCTGCAGGCCCGACGGCGGTGACGGTGTCCGATGCGTCGGGCACCGCGCTGATCGGATTTACTGCCGATGCGCTCGGAGACGAGAGCGCGCTGGTGTGTCTCGAGTTCTACCGGCGCGGCGAGCAGTGGAAGATCCGCGCCGTCGGCCAGGGATACGCCGATGGACTCGCGGGGTTGGCCACGGCGTTCGGTATCAGTGTCGAGCACGACGAGCCGACGCCCGACGCTCCGCACGAGCCATCACCGACCACCACCTCGCCACCCGTGCATTCACCCGTCCCTCGAGGAGTTCTGGCCATGAGAAGTGAACTGTTCACGCCCGCCCACGCCGAGGTTCCCGGTTCGGGTATTCAGAAGCAGGGCAGCAAGATGTGCCGCATCGGGATGAACGGCGACGTGATGGCCCGGGCCGGTTCGATGGTCGCGTATCAGGGCAATCTGCAGTTCGAGGCCAAGGGCTCGGGTGGCATCGGCCGGGCGCTCAAGCAGGCGCTCTCGGGCGAGGGTGTCCCTCTGATGAAAGTCACGGGTCAGGGCGACCTCTTCCTCGCCAATGCCGCACAGGACGTGCACCTCATCGATCTGGACGGTACCGACGGGTTGACCATCAACGGTGCCAACGTTCTCGCCTTCGAGAGTTCACTGAGTTACGACATCAAACGTGTACAGGGAGCTGCAGCGGGCGGTAACGCGGGCTTCTTCAACTGTGTCTTCTCCGGGCGCGGTCGGATCGCCATCACGACCGACGGGATTCCGGTGGTGCTGAACGTCGACCAGCCCACCTTCGCCGATCCGCAGGCTGCGGTCGCATGGTCGTCTTCCTTGCAGACGAGAGTCAAGAAGAACGATTCGTTCGGCCTCGGCACACTCATCGGGCGCACCACAGGAGAAAGATTCACCCTCGAGTTCGCGGGTCAGGGATTCGTCGTGGTTCAGCCGTCGGAGCAACCGCCGGGCGGACTGGTCGGCGGCAGCGGTAGCGGTGAACAGGCAGGTGTCGGCGGGGCGCTCGGCGGCTTGCTGGGCAGATAGGCCGCGCGGCCGAAACACAAAATGCCCGCTCCCAGGAAGGGAGCGGGCATTTGTGGTGCAGGTACTACTTGGCCTTTTCGAGAACCTCGACCAGTCGCCAGTGCTTCGTGGCGGACAGCGGGCGGGTCTCCATGAGCTGAACGCGATCGCCTACGCCGGCGTCGCCCTTCTCGTCATGTGCCTTGACCTTGGTGGTGCGACGGATGATCTTGCTGTAGAGGGGGTGCTTGACCCTGTCCTCGAGCTCGACCACGATCGTCTTCTCCATCTTGTCGGATACGACGTAGCCGATCCGAACCTTACGGTTGTTGCGCTCTTCAGTCACAGTCTTTTCCTCGCTCATGCCGCGTCACCTGCAGTGTCCTCGGAAGGACCAGATGCCAAGCCGAGCTCACGCTCGCGCAGGACGGTGTAGATGCGCGCGATCTCGTGACGGACGGTGCGCAGTCGACGGTTGTTGTCCAGCTGGCCGGTAGCCATCTGGAAACGAAGGTTGAACAGCTCTTCCTTCGACTCACGCAGCTTGGTGACCAGCTCTTCACCGGTGAGCTCGCGGAGCTCTGCGGCTGGGGTTCCGGTAGCCATCAGAACTGCTCCTCCCTGGTGATGATGCGTGCCTTGATGGGCAGCTTGTGGATGGCGCGAGTCAGTGCCTCACGCGCGATGGTCTCGTCGGGGTACGACAGCTCGAAGAGCACGCGACCCGGCTTGACGTTGGCGATCCACCACTCGGGCGAACCCTTACCGGAACCCATGCGGGTCTCGGCAGGCTTCTTGGTGAGCGGGCGGTCCGGGAAGATGTTGATCCAGACCTTGCCGCCACGCTTGATGTGGCGAGTGATCGCGATACGAGCGGACTCGATCTGACGGTTGGTGATGTAGGCGGGCTCGAGAGCCTGGATGCCGTAGTCACCGAATGTCACCTGAGTTCCGCCCTTGGCGGCACCCGAACGCTTCGGGTGGTGCTGCTTGCGGTGCTTGACCCGGCGGGGGATCAACATGCGTCAGCCCTCCTGAGTGGGTTCGGTCGAGGCCGGAGCCTCGGTTGCGGATGCCGCGCGGCCGGCCTCGGTGCTGGTCGCCGTGGTGCCCGAGGCACCGCTGCGACGCGGACGAGTGGGACGCTCACGACGGGGACGGTCTGCACCGGCGGCCGGAGCCGCAGCGGCAGCGAGTTCACGCCGTCCGCCGACGATGTCGCCCTTGTAGATCCAGACCTTCACGCCGATGCGGCCGAAGGTGGTCTTGGCCTCGTACAGCCCGTAGTCGATGTCGGCACGGAGCGTGTGCAGGGGAACGCGTCCCTCGCGGTAGAACTCCGAGCGAGACATTTCGGCACCACCGAGACGGCCGGAGCACTGAACACGAATGCCCTTGACGTTCGGCTGACGCATGGCCGACTGGATGGCCTTACGCATTGCGCGACGGAATGCGACGCGGTTGCTGAGCTGCTCGGCAACACCCTGGGCCACGAGCTGAGCCTCGGACTCGGCGTTCTTGACCTCGAGGATGTTGAGCTGAACCTGCTTGCCGGTCAGCTTCTCGAGTGCTCCGCGGATGCGGTCGGCCTCGGCGCCACGACGACCGATGACGATGCCCGGACGTGCCGTGTGGATGTCCACGCGAACACGGTCACGGGTGCGCTCGATCTCGACCTTCGCGATTCCTGCGCGCTCCATGCCGGTGGCAAGAAGCTTGCGGATCTCGACGTCTTCCTTGACGTACTCCGAGTACTGCTTGTCTGCGTACCAGCGCGACTTCCAGTCAGTGGTGATACCCAAGCGGAAGCCGTGCGGGTTGATTTTCTGACCCACTACTGAGCCCCTTCCTTGGACGCCTGGCCCTTACGACGGTTGCGAGACGTTCCGCCGGTCTTGGGCAGGCTTTCGACGATCACCGTGATGTGGCTGGTGCGCTTGCGGATCCGGAATGCCCGGCCCTGAGCGCGCGGCTGGAATCGCTTGAGGGTTGCACCCTCGTCGACGAATGCAGTGGCGACGATCAGCGTGCTGGGATCGAGATCCAGGTTGTTCTCGGCGTTGGCCGCTGCGGAGGCGATCACCTTGGCGACCGGCTCGCTCGCTGCCTGCGGCGCGAACTTGAGGATGTTGAGCGCGTCCTCGACGGAGCGCCCGCGAACCAGATCCACGACGCGACGTGCCTTCATCGGCGTGACGCGAACGTGCTTCGCTACGGCCTTGGCAGTCGGATTGGCGGTGGGGGTGAAGTTGGTCATCGCCTCTTCGCCTTCCGGTCGTCCTTGATGTGACCCTTGAACGTGCGGGTCGGTGCGAATTCCCCGAGCTTGTGGCCGACCATGGAGTCGGACACGAACACCGGTACGTGCTTGCGACCGTCGTGGACGGCGAAAGTGTGACCGATGAAGTCGGGCAAAATTGTCGATCGACGGGACCAGGTCTTGATGACCTGCTTGGTTCCCTTGTCGTTCTGGACGTCAACCTTCGCGAGGAGGTGATCGTCTACGAACGGGCCTTTCTTCAGGCTGCGTGGCATTCTGAACTCCCTCCTAGCGCTTGTTCTTGCCGGTACGACGACGACGGACAATCAGCTTGTCGCTCGCCTTGTTCTTGCGGGTACGGCCTTCCGGCTGTCCCCAGGGGCTGACCGGGTGGCGTCCACCGGAGGTCTTGCCCTCGCCGCCACCGTGCGGGTGGTCGACCGGGTTCATCACGACACCACGAACTGTCGGGCGCTTGCCCTTCCAGCGCATGCGGCCGGCCTTGCCCCAGTTGATGTTCGACTGCTCGGCGTTGCCGACCTCGCCGACGGTTGCGCGGCAGCGCACGTCGACGCGACGGATTTCACCGGACGGCATACGCAGCGTGGCGTAGGGGCCTTCCTTACCGAGGAGCTGAATGCTCGCTCCGGCGGAGCGGGCCATCTTCGCGCCACCACCCGGA
Source organism: Rhodococcus sp. 14-2483-1-2 (assembly GCF_002259405.1). Classification (GTDB taxonomy): domain Bacteria; phylum Actinomycetota; class Actinomycetes; order Mycobacteriales; family Mycobacteriaceae; genus Rhodococcoides. The sequence goes on from NZ_NPFW01000002.1 coordinate 188,565, forward strand.
CGGAGTTCGACCGCGTGGATGGTCGTACCCGTCGGGATGTTGCGCAGGGGCAGGTTGTTGCCGGGCTTGATGTCGGCGTTGGCACCCTGCTCGATCGGCGAGCCCTGGGCGATGCCCTTGGGTGCGACGATGTAGCGCTTCTCGCCGTCTGCGAAGTGCAGCAGTGCGATGTTCGCGGTGCGGTTGGGGTCGTACTCGATGTGAGCGACCTTGGCCGGCACGCCGTCCTTGTCGTTACGACGGAAATCGATGAGACGGTACGCACGCTTGTGACCGCCACCCTTGTGCCGGGTGGTGATACGACCGTGTGCGTTACGTCCACCGCGACCGTGCAGCGGGCGGATCAGCGACTTCTCGGGGGTCGAACGCGTGATCTCAGCGAAATCGGAAACGCTGGAGCCACGACGGCCCGGGGTTGTCGGCTTGTATTTACGGATTGCCATGAGTCTTCTCGTCCTCTATATCCGAAGAGTCCCAGTCGCTTACGCGACCGGACCTCCGAAGATCTCGATGGGCTTGCTGTCGGCGGAGAGCGTTACGAGCGCGCGCTTGGTGTCCTTGCGCTTGCCGTAACCGAACCGGGTCCGCTTACGCTTGCCCTGACGGTTCATCGTGTTGACGCTGGTCACGGTGACGTCGAAGATCTTCTCGACGGCAATCTTGATCTGCGTCTTGTTCGAGTCCGGGTGCACCAGGAACGTGTAGGTGCCCTCTTCGATCAGTCCGTAGGACTTCTCGGAGATGACCGGTGCCAGCAAGATGTCGCGGGGATCGGCGATCGTGGTCACTTGCTTGCCTCCTCGTTCTTTGCAGGCCCAGCGATGAAGGTGTTCAGCGCTTCCACGCTGAAAACGACATCATCGGCGTTGAGCACGTCGTAGGTGTTGAGCTGGTCGGGTGCAATGGGGTGCACGCCGTCCAGGTTCTGAACGCTCTTCCAGGCTGCGATGTCCTCGCGGCCGACGACGAGCAGGACCTTCTTGCGGTCCGAGATCTCGGCGAGGAACGTCTTCGCACCCTTGGTGGACGGAACCTGTCCGGCAACCAGTTCGGTGATGACGTGCAGACGCTCGCTGCGGGCCCGATCGGAGAGGGCTCCGCGCAATGCGGCGGCCTTCATCTTCTTGGGGGTCCGCTGGCTGTAGTCGCGCGGCTGCGGTCCGTGGACCGTGCCACCGCCGACGAACTGAGGAGCGCGGGTCGAGCCCTGACGGGCGCGGCCGGTGCCCTTCTGCCGGTACGGCTTCTTGCCACCGCCGCGAACCTCGCCACGAGTCTTCGTGGAGTGGGTTCCCTGACGAGCAGCTGCCAGCTGTGCGATGACGACCTGGTGCAGCAGCGCGATGTTCGCCGGAGCGTCGAAGATCTCCGCGGGGAGATCGACGGTGCCGTTGGTCTTGCCGCCGGCTTCCTTGACATCGAGCGTCAGCTTGGTCTCGGTGTTCTTCTCGAGGCTGGTCATGCCCGTGCACCACCCTTCAATGCAGACTTGACGATCACGACGTTGCCGCGACGGCCCGGGATCGCTCCCTTGATCAGCAGAAGACCGTTCTCGCTGTCCACCTTGTGGACCGAGAGGTTCTGCGTCGTGACGCGGTCGCCACCCATACGTCCGGACATGCGCATTCCCTTGAAGACGCGACCGGGTGTTGCGCAGCCACCGATGGATCCGGGGCGACGGTGCACGGCCTGTGCGCCGTGGCTCGCGCCCTGACCCTTGAAGCCGTGACGCTTCATGGTTCCGGCGAAGCCCTTGCCCTTGCTGGTGCCGGTGACGTCGACGTATGCGCCGTCCTCGAACACTGCAGCGGTGAGCTCCTGGCCGACCTCGAACTGCGAGGCGTCGGCTACGCGAATCTCCACGATGTGGCGACGCGGCGTGACACCTGCCTTCTCGAACTGGCCGGTGGTGGGCTTGTTCACCTTGCGCGGGTCGATCGCACCGAATGCGACCTGGACGGCGCTGTAGCCGTCACGTTCCTGGGTGCGGATCTGGGTGACCACGTTGGGGCCTGCCTTGATCACGGTCACCGGAACGACGCGGTTGTTCTCGTCGAAGACCTGGGTCATTCCGAGCTTGGTGCCCAGAATTCCTGTTGCAGGCCGGTTCTTGTTATCAGTCATCGTTGTCTCCGCGCTCACTGGATGTTGACGTCGACACTGGCCGGGAGGTCGATGCGCATGAGCGCGTCCACCGTCTTCGGTGTCGGGTCGAGGATGTCAATGAGCCGCTTGTGAGTACGCATCTCGAAGTGTTCGCGCGAGTCCTTGTACTTGTGCGGCGAACGGATGACGCAGTACACGTTCTTTTCTGTCGGCAACGGCACCGGTCCGACGACGCGGGCACCCGTACGGGTGACCGTTTCGACGATCTTGCGCGCTGACGCGTCGATCGCCTCATGGTCGTAGGCCTTGAGCCTGATGCGGATCTTTTGTCCCGCCACGCTTAGTGTCCTTTTCTTGCCGCTTGGTCGTAGAACGGGCCGTTCGGCCTGCTCCACCTCGTCTGCACAGTCCCCGAGCCGTGGGAAACCCACCGACTCGAACTGCCTTCGTGCACACACGACAGTGAAAAACGTTGACGACCAGGCGTGACCTGATTCCGTTGCCGCTCTTCATCTGTCATGGTTCTCCGGTCCACGCGGTCGGGCGTGTCGCGATTCCGCTCATTCTTCTGCGCTGAAACTTTCGCCTCAACCATCCGAATCGAACGAAATCCGCACCGATCGAGCTGGTGTTCCGGACGCGCTCACGTGGAGCGCTGGTCTCATGTTCTTGCTCAGTCGGCTTTTCGGCCGACTCACCTGTTTCAGGCCGCACGCATGCGCGTCCCGTGTCCAGGCAACCCGACCAGTATGCCGCAGACCGGGCACCAGATCAACTCGGGCCCGATCGATTGCCGCCGCGTTACCTTACCGAGCAGTAAGGTAGCGCCATGACCACCGTCGAGAACACTACCGGCGCGACCTATCGCGCCTGGTCGAAGCTACCGAACAACACTATCGGCTCCACTCTCTTCTCCGTCGGCATGTGCCTGCGGGTTCCGTACTTCGCATCCGTACTGCCCCGTGTCGTCGCGCTCGAGCCGGGACGCTGCGAGGTGACTGCACCCAAGTGGTTCGGCATTCGTAACCACCTGGGCACGTTCCACGCCATCGCCGCCTGCAATCTCGCCGAGGTCGCCATGGGCATGCTCGCCGAGGCGACCGTCCCCACCTCGCACCGGTGGATTCCCAAATCCATGACCGTGCAGTACCTGACGAAGGCCACCACATCACTGCGCGCGGTCGCCGAACTGGACGAGGTCCCCGACTTCGGGACGATCACCGACGGCATCGACATCGTCGTGCCCGTGGCGATCCGAGACACCGCGGGCATCGAGGTCGTGCACGCGGACATCACGATCTGGGTCTCCGCCGCATCGCGTTGACATACTCGAACGATGAATTCGAGGACACGGTCGAAGCCCGACGACTCCGTGGTCGTGGTCGGAGGCTCGGGAGCGGTCGGCCGCTTGATGGTCGGCCTCCTGATCGCGGACGGCGTGCCGGTGACCATCGTGGACGTGCACGGCGGCTCGGTACCCGGTAGTTCGACGGTGCTCGCCGGCGATGTCACCGCCCCCGACCGCCGGGTCGAATCGGTACTGGAAAAGGCTGCCACCGTGATTCTGGCGGTGCCCGAATCCGTGGCACTGCGGGCCGACCTGTCCGCGGTGCACCCCGACGCGCTGCTGGTGGAAACTCTGTCGGTGAAGTCCGGCTTCTCCGACCATGTACAGGACGCACGTCCGATCGGATCCGCGGTGGGAATCAATCCCATGTTCGCCCCGTCGCTCGGAATGACCGGACGCCCCGTCGCCGCCGTCGTGCACCGACCAGGCCCGCCGGTGGATGCCTTCCTGGAGAGCATCGCGCGGTGGGGCGGTCGAGTGGTCCTGCTCGACGCAGCACGCCACGATCGCCTCGCCGCGGCGACGCAGGCGCTCACGCACGCCAGTGTGCTGGCGTTCGGCCTGGCTCTGGCCGAACTGGACCTTCCGTTCGTCGACATCGACGCCGTTGCGCCTCCCCCGAACGCAACGATGCTCGCGGTGCTGGCTCGGATCACCGGCGGTGAGCCCGAGGTCTACTGGGACGTCCAGGCAGGCAATCCGCACGCCGCCGATGCCAGGGCTGCGCTGCGCCGAGCCACGCAGACGGTGAGCGAGACCGTCGATTCCGGTTCCGAGGCCGACTTCGCTCGCCTGTTGGTGCAGGCCGAGGCCGCTCTGGGCGGGAACGGAGATCGGTATCGAGCTCTGTGTGCGGAGATGTTCGGTATCGTTCGAGGTAGCGGTGATCGCCGATAGCCGCGGTAGGACGAGTGCGGAAGCAGAGGCACGCGATGTTGGAGCAACCGTCGTTGCCGGAATTCGACTCCGACGATCTCGTCGAGAGCGCAGTCGTCGCACGGTTGGCGAAGAACTGGTCGCAACGCGCGACGGTCAAGAAGCCCGAACCCGAGCTGGACGACCTGTTCGACGCGTCCAAGCAGGATTTCCCCGACGCTCTGATCCCCTTCGGTGAGCACGACACCTTCACCGGTGCCACTCCCGAGCAGCAGGATCGACTTCGGGCGTGGGGCTGGATCGCGTTCAACAAGAACGTGATGGACGTCGAGCAGCATGTCGTTCATCCCGGTTTCGCCCTGTTGGCGCAAGACGTGTTCGAGACCGGAATGGGTGACACCCTCGCGGTGGCGGTGACCCAGGCCATGGTGGACGAGCAGTACCACACCCTGATGCACCTCAACGCGAGCGCAGCCACCAGGCGCGGACGCGGTTGGGCTCTGTCGGAACGCTCACTGCCGTTCAGCTCCACCGTGCGCCGGCAGCGGGCGGCGCAGGCGACCAGTGACGACCCCTGGTCTGCCGCGATCAGTTCGCTCGCGTTCATGACGGTTGCGGAGATCTCCATCACCTCGTACCTGGACCTGATCGAGGACGACGACGTGATTCAGCCCATCAACCGGGCAACCGTCAAACTGCACAACCGCGACGAGTACTGCCATGCATCGATCGCCGACGACATGGCTGCGATCGTCTTCGACCGACTCGGTACCGACGACCGGCAGAAGTTCCTGGACGGCCTGGTCGACGGTATGGACGCGTTCTCGAGCAGCGATTTCTCCACCTGGGCACGCATTCTCGAACTCGAAGGCGTGCGCGGCGGCGACGCGATGCTCGCCGACGTCGAGCAGGACAAGAGCCGACGCGCATTGGTTCAGGACTACAGCGGGTTGCGGTCTCTGTGCCGAAAACTCGACGTCGAGAACAGTATCGATATCGACTGGGACTGACTGCGAAGGTCCCGCAGCGACGACCCACAAGTAACATCCACGGCGAATTTCGCTATCAAGTAGTGGCCCTCGACTCCACGGGGTCCGGTCCCACCACTCCCCCGACAGCTCGGAGATTCGATGTCGTCAGCACAACACGCAGCCGTACACGTGGAGGACGTACACAAGTCCTTCGGCGATGTGCAGGCGTTGCGCGGCATCAGCTTCTCCGCAGAGCGTGGAACCGTACTGGGCATCCTCGGCCCGAACGGTGCAGGCAAGACGACGACCGTGAAGGTGCTCTCCACCCTGATCGCACCCGACAGCGGCAGAGCGTTCGTCGCGGGTCACGATGTCGCGGCCGACGCGCCGGCAGTACGTCGCTCGATCATGATGACCGGGCAGTACGCGGCTCTGGACGACACACTGTCCGGCCGCGAGAACATCGAGCTCTTCGGTCGTCTGATGGGTCTGGACAAGAAGGCCGCGAAGGCCCGAGCCAAGGCGCTGCTCGACGAGTTCGACCTCTCCGACACCGGCAAACGCCCCGTGCGTGGCTACTCGGGCGGTATGCGTCGCCGCATCGACATCGCCTGCGGCCTCGTCGTGCGACCGGAGGTCGTGTTCCTGGACGAGCCGACCACCGGACTCGACCCACGCAGCAGGCAGGGCGTCTGGTCGTTGGTCGAAGCACTCAAGGCGCAGGGCATCACCGTGCTGTTGACGACGCAGTATCTCGAAGAAGCAGACGTTCTGAGCGACAACATCATCGTCATCGACAAGGGCACGGTCATCGCAGAGGGCACCTCGGACCATCTCAAGGCCATGACCGGCGGCAGTTACTGCGAGGTCGTTCCACTCGATCCCGGCCAGCTCCGTGCAGCCGCCGAGGCCCTGGGCGACATGGTCCCCGCTGCGGTCCACGCCGAGATCACTGCTGCCTCGGACCGGCTCTCCGTTCCCGCACCCGACGGAGCAGCCACTCTGTCGGAGATTCTGCGCCGCATCGATGCGGTGGGAATCGTGCTCGCCGACATCGCACTCCGCCGTCCGTCGCTCGACGACGTGTTCCTCACTCTCACCGGGCACTCGCAGACGAGCACCACGCCATGACGGCCACGACGCGAGGCGTAGCCGATTCGCAGGCCAGGACCGTGCAACGGACCGATGTCGGTTCGACGGCTCGGCAGCCGAAGCGGCGGTCGAGGACGAAACCGTCGGGATTCGTGCAGTGGCAGGCACTGACCGGGCGTGCACTGTGGACGATGCTGACCAAGGGTGAGTTGTTGGTCGCGGTCATCGCCCCGCTCATCTTCACCGTCGGCTTCTACCTCCCTCTCAAGTTCGTCATGGGTTTGCAGGGCATCGACTACGCCCAGTTCCTGATGCCGATCATCGTGTTGCAGGCCATGGCGTTCACCGCGATCTCGGCGGCACAGCGCGCCTCGGCCGAGGCGATGAGCGGCCTCAACTCGCGGTTGAAGACCATGCCTGTCGTGCGGGGTGTGCCCCTCGTGGCACGAATCTCGAGCGGCGTCGTCCGCTCGTTGGTCTCGCTCGTATCCGCCCTCGGTTTCGGTTATGTCATCGGCTTTCGCTTCACGGCAGGGTTCGGTCAGGCCCTGCTGTTCTGCGCACTCGCCATGCTGATCAGCACCACGTTGTCGATCGGGGCCGATGCGATCGGCACTCTGTCGAAGAGTCCCGAAGCAACCAGCCAGGTATTGACCCTCCCCCAGCTCATTCTCGGTATGGCGTCGTGCGGGTTCGTTCCGGAAAGTGGTTTCCCGGAACTCATCCGACCGTTCGTACGCAACCAGCCGATCTCGCAGTTCTCCTTCGCAATGCGCGATATGGCCGAAGGCGGAGTCACCTTCCAGGTGTTGTGGCCGTCGCTCGCGTGGGTGACCGGCTTGATCCTGTTCTTCGTACCGCTCGCCATCTGGGCGAGCTCCAGGCCAGAGTGAAGAGTCCGACATGACGATGTCCGAAGCGTCGGTGAACACGACCCGCGTGTCCAGCTTGACCTTCCCCGAACCCAACATGGTCCTGGGCGAAAGGTCTGTCCGCGCCCTCTGGACCCACAGTCTGATCCAGGCCAAGCGACTGTTGATGCGATGGATGCGCGATCCGTCGACGATGATTCAGGCGTTGCTGTACCCCGCCTTGATGCTGGTCATGTTCCGTGTCGTGCTCGGAAACTCGATCTCCGCGGCCACCGGAGCGCCGGCGATCTACGGCCAGGTGCCGATGATCGCTCTCGTCGGAGCGATGTTCGGATCGATCGTCAGTGCGGTCGGCCTCAAGGGCGAACGTAAGTCTGGTTTGTTGTCCCGGTTCTGGACGACACCGACGCATCGTGCCGCCGGTCTGCTGGGCAGGATGATCGCCGAAGCAGTTCGAGTGCTCGTCACCACCATCGTCATCACCTGCGCCGGTGTCGCGATGGGGTTCCGATTCACCCAGGGAATTCCGGCCGGCATCTTGTTGATTCTGGTGCCGATCGTGTTCGGTATCGGGTTCGCGGTCATGGTGACATTCCTGGCCACCGTCGCGGGCGACGCACCCCTGGTCGAAGTCGTGTCGATCTTCGCCACGCTTCTGATGTTCTTCAACGCCGGCTTCGTACCCGTGCTGGCCTACCCACCATGGCTTCAACCGGTCGTCGCGGCACAGCCGATGTCGGTGGCGGTCGATGCGATGCGAAACCTGGCAATGGGCGGTCCGGTCCTGACACCGGTGTTGCAGACTCTTGCGTGGTCGCTCGGAATGGCCGCGGTGTTTCTGATCCCGGCAATTCGCGGATACAAGAAGGCATCGTCGGACGGCTGATCGAAGTGGCTCCGGTCGACCCACGGCCCGGAACGGAGGTGACGTCGTGAACCATATGCACACCGCACATCCGTCGATCTCGGTGATCATTCCTGTGGGCTCGCTGGATCCCCTGCTCGACGCACAGTTGCAGGCGTTGGCGGAGCAAGATGTCGACTGTCCGTTCGACGTGCTGATTTCGGACAACGCCGGCGACGGACGAGTCAGCGATCACGTCGCTTCGCATCCCCTGCGGGATCGACTGCAGTTGACCTGCGTGGACGCGTCGCAGCAGGTCGGTGCGGCGCACGCACGCAATCGCGGTGCCGAGAGCGCCTCTGGCGATCTGTTGGCGTTCTGCGACTCGGACGATGTCGTGCACACGTCGTGGCTCACCACGCTCGTGCAGAAGGCGTCGTCGTTCGATGTCGTCGGCACTGCAGTCGAAACCGTCACGCTGAACAGCGCCCGGGCGTTGTCGTGGACGCCCACGACGGAGCCGGAGAAGCAGGGCCGCACCGATTTCCTGCCGTTCGCGATCGGCGCGAGTATGGCCTGCTGGGCGTCGGTGTACCGCGATCTCGGCGGCATGGACAATCGCTTCAGGGCGAGCCAGGATGTGGAGTTCAGCTGGCGCGCGCAACTCGCGGGTTACACCCTGGGATTCAGTGACGAGCCGGTCGTCGCGTATCGACTTCGCGCCGAGCTGCGCCCCATGTTGCGTCAGTCTTTTCGTCTGGGGTTCGGCTTCTCCAAGCTTCGCGGAATCTACCGGCCACAGGGGTGCCCGGCACTGAAAGTGCGCCGAGTCGCGTCCTGGTGGATGGCGCTGCTGCTGCGCAATCCCTTGTTGCCGACGTCGCTGACCGGGATGTCACGGGGCCACTGGCTCCGCGCGTTCGTGATCCGAGTCGGCGAGCTTCGCGCAGGGATCAGGTACGGAGCCATCGGTTGGTGATGTGCACCACACGCGCTCGCCGACCGGCCTGCGTGGCGGGCACCCTTGACCAGCACGCCTGTTACGTACGCGTGTCCGGCTGTTACGGTCGGTGACGCAGATGCTTGCGAACAGCGGCGGATCCACGCCCCAGACGAGATTGAGGCCATGCCGAAGAAGTTCACGAGAGTACTGCCCACAGCGATTGCTGTCGCGGTGGCCGGTGCCCTGTCCTTCACCGGGACGGGCACAGCGGTCGCTGCACCGTCGCCCACCGGCACCTCGGTGTCCGCCACGCCTACGCTCGAGGGTGCCAACGACTTCGGCTGCGTTCCCAGCGCGGCCCATCCCCGTCCGGTTGTGCTCGTCCACGGAACCAAGATGGATGCGTCCACGTGGAAGATCCTGGCACCGCAGTTGAAGAGCGAGGGCTACTGCGTCTTCGCCCCCAACTACGGCGGCGTCTCGCTCCTCCTCGACCCGGGCACGACCATCTGGGGCTCCGGCGACATCGCTGAGTCAGGCCGACAGATCGGCCGTTTCGTCGACGAAGTACTCGCGGCAACCGGTGCCGAGCAAGTCGACATGGTCGGCCATTCGCAGGGCGGCACCGCAACTCGGCAGTACATGAAGTTCGATGGCGGCACCGATGCGCAGGACCCAGCCCGCAACAAGGTGCACACGCTGGTCACCCTCGGTGCCACCAATCACGGCACGACCTTCGGTGGTCTGCAGCAACTCTCCGAATTGCTCACGTCGCTCGGTCTGCCCGGCGACGCACTCACCCCCCTGACATACAACATGGCGGGTGCACAGCAACTCGTCGGTTCGACGACGCTTACGAGCTTGAACGAGGGTGGAGACGTCGAACCCGGGGTGGAGTACACCGTCATCGCCACGCGCAACGACACCGTCTCGACGCCGCCCGCGAACACCTTCCTCAAGTCCGGCGACCCGGCGATGGTGCACAACGTCTGGGTTCAGGACGTGTGCCCCGCGGCGACGACGTCCCACGTCGGTCTCGTTGCCGATCCCGCTCCCCTGTACATGGTGAAGACCGCACTCGATCCCGAGTACGCAACCACCACGCCTGCACCCTGCTGAGCGTTTCTCCACACGCAACGACAAGGGCCTCACGACACGGTGTCGTGAGGCCTTCGTCGTTGCCGAGCGGCCTACCGGCGCAATTCCGCGTCCAGCACGGGCCCGATCTCGGTCGATGCCGGCGACGACGCCATCTGCCAGTGCGTCGCATGGACCGGAACGACCGTCACGCCCTCGCTCAGCGCACCGTGCCACGTCGCCGCCGCCACGTTGCCCGTGGGATCGTCGGTGACCGATGCGAACAGCAGCGCCCGACCCGTGAAGGTCTGCGGCACATAAGTTTCGATGAGCTCTGCCGATCGTGCGATGCCGTCGAGTATCCCGGAGACCCGTTCGCGGGAAATCGAGTCGAAGGGTGCGGGCATCGACTTCAACAGTTCGGCCACGGAGTCGACCGTGAGTTCACCGATCTCGGGGTGATCGTCCGTACCGATACCCAGCCCGCCGAGAATTTCGTCCACCGACACCGGCCTGTCGACGAGGTGGTCCGATCCACCCGCAACGAACGAGTCCATCATGGCCAGCGTCGAGACCTCGTGGCCCTCACGTTGCAGTTGCACGGCCATCGCATGCGCGATCAGTCCGCCCATGGACCACCCCAGCAGGTGATACGGGCCCGACGGTTGCACGGCGCGAATCTTGTCCACGAATACGGCAGCCCACTGCTCTATCGACTGCGGCACAGGTTCTGCACCGGACAGCGCGGGCGACTGCAATCCGTAGATCGGGCGGTCGTCGCCAATGTGCGGTGCCAGAGCGCCGAAGGCCCAGGACAGACCCACGATGGGGTGGACACAGAACAGCGGGGCCGAAGAACCACCTACCCGTAGAGGTATGAGGACCTCGAGCCCGCTTGCTTCCGCTCCGCCGACTCCCGATGCCGTGGCAGCAGTGATTCGCGCCGCAAGCGAGGCGACGGACGCGTCCACGAACAACCAGTTCAGAGGAACAGACCGACCACCGAGGGCCCCCTTCAGCGCGGAGACCAACTTGACAGCCAGCAGAGAGTTGCCGCCGAGCGAGAAGAAGTCGTCATCGAGTCCCACACGTTCGACTCCCAGAACGTCCGCGAACACGCCGGCAACAGCTTCCTCCACCGGTGTCTGCGGGGCCCTGAACTCTCGGGTCTCGAACTCCGGAGCAGGCAGCGCACGACGATCCAACTTTCCTGCAGCGTTGAGAGGTAGAGCGTCGAGCACGACGAAGGCCGACGGAACCATGTACGACGGCAGCGCAGACACCGCCTCCGACCGCACCGCCTCGACATCGATGTCGGTGCCGGGAGTGGGAACCAGGTACGCCGCCAACGACTCACCGACCGCCGAGTGCGACACCACGACGACAGCCTGACTCACCGACGACCGCGCCGTCAGCGCAGTCTCGATCTCTCCCAACTCGATTCGCTGCCCACGGAACTTCACCTGAAAATCGGTGCGACCGATGTACTCGAGCCGATCGGAATCCATCGACCACCGCACCAGGTCACCAGTTCGATACATCCGCGCCCCCGCATCGCCGAACGGGTTCGCCACGAACCGCTCCGCCGACAAGTCGGGCCGCGCAACGTAACCCCGCGCCAACTGCACACCCGCCAAGTACAACTCCCCCGGCACGCCCGCCGGTACCGGATGCAACCGCGAATCCAGCACGTACACCGACGTGTTCCACTCCGACACACCGATGGAGACCGAACCGGCCCCCGATGCGGACAACGCCCCGTCCTCGGACACGTCGCGATAGGTGACACTCACCGCCGCCTCGGTCGGACCGTACAGGTTGTGCACCCGCGCATCCGATACGGCCCGCCAGGCATCGACGGTACCCGCGGGCAACGCCTCACCGATGACGAAAACATGTCGCAACGACGAGATCGACTGCGCCGACACCGCTTCGACGAAGACCGTCAGCATCGACGGCACGAAGTCCGTCACGGTCACACCGTGCCGCGGGATATCGGCGGCGACCGCCTCGACGTCACGTTGCGCACCCGGGGCCGCAACGATCAACCGACCGCCGGTTCGCAGCGGCAGGAAGAAACCCCACAGCGAGACGTCGAACGTCGTGGCCGTCTTCTGCAGGTACACATCCGACGGATCGAGACCGTATTCCTGCGTCATCCACAACATCTGGTTGACGATGGCCCGGTGTTCGATCGCCACGCCCTTCGGACGACCGGTCGACCCGGACGTGAACAGCACGTACGCCAGGTCGTCCCCGGAGGCGCGCGGAAACACCACCGACCCGGACGGCTCAGGCGGATCGGTGATGTCGACGATCGGAATCGCTGTCCCCGTGACGAATTCGTCCCGTGCCGTCGACAACACGACAACCGGCGACGCCGTATCGAGAATGTAGTCGTTGCGCTCGGCCGGCTGATCCGGATCCACCGGCACATAGGCCGCACCGGATCGAAGCACGGCATACATGCCGACCACCAGCTCGACCGACCGCCGCATCGCCAACCCCACCAACACACCCGGCCCGGCACCACGTTCCTGCAACAACGACGCAGTCGCATCCACCCGGTCCGAGAACTGCCGATACGTCAACGATTGTTCACCGAACACCAATGCCACCGCATCCGGCGAATCGACCACCGTGCGGTCGAAACCATCCAACAACACCTCGCCCGAATCGACAGCCACTGTGCTGCCGTTCCCCCGCGACGAGAGTTGTTCACGCTCATCCGGATCGAGAACGTCGATGTCACCGACCACGACATCCGGACTAGCGGTCACCGCCTCGAGAACAGCGACCAACCGCCGCCCGAACGACGCCACCGTCGCCTCGTCGAACAGATCCGTCGCGTACATGAGCTCGCCGGCCAGACCTGCGCCGTCTCCGAGTTCGGTGAGCGTCACCTGGAGATCGAACTTCGCCGAGGCCGCCCCGGACCCGAATGCCTCGACGCCGAGATCGGGGAGCTCGAACGATCCCTGGGAGAAGTTCTGGAAGAACAGCGCCACCTGGACCAGCGGGTGCCGCCCTTGCGATCGCACCGGATCGAGTACCTCGACAAGACGCTCGAAGGGTACGTCCACATTGTCGAATGCCTCCAGGTCGGAGGTACGTACGGCAGCGAGTACTGCACCGAACGAGGCGTCTCGAGCGATCTGCGTTCGCAGGACCACCGTGTTGACGAACATGCCAACCAGGTCGTCCAACCGTGCGTCGCCGCGGCCACCCACCGGTGCTCCCACGGCGATGTCGGACGTCCCGGACAACGTGGCCAGCAGCACCGCGAACGCTGCGTGCACCACCATGAACGCGGTGGCGTCGTGCTCGCGTGCACAGTCGAGTACACGGGCGTGCAGTGCAGCGTCGATCTCGAACGCCGTCACCGCCCCCTGTCCCGATGCGACCCGCGGGCGCGGCCGGTCGGAGGGCAGATCCAACTGCTCGGGGAGGCCGTCGAGCGTGCGACGCCAATAGTCGATCTGCTTGCGGGCCAACGACTTCGGATCCGATTCGGAGCCGAGCATGTCGAGTTGCCAGAGTGTGTAGTCGACGTACTGGACCGGCAGCGGTGCCCACTGCGGTGCCGATCCGCCGTGCCGCGCGAGGTACGCCGTCATGACGTCGCGGGACAGCGGGGCCATCGAGAGCCCGTCCGCCGAGATGTGGTGTGCAACGAAGGCCAGCACGTACTCCGGTGCTGCACCGGCGGGGTCCGTGATGTGGAACAGCCGGACACGAAACGGGATCTCGACGGTGACGTCGAATCCCCGGGTGAAGAACTGTGTGACCGCAGCGAGCGCGTCGTCACGAGCGATGCGGACCACGTCCATCCCGACGTGCGTCTCGGCCTCGTCCCGCACCTGTTGGTACCCGACACCGTCGATCTCCGGGTACACGGTGCGCAACGATTCGTGTCGACCGACCACGTCTCCCACGGCGGCCTGCAACGCGTCGACATCGAGTTCTCCGCGGAGCAATAGAGCGACCGGCACGTTGTTGAGGGCGGAGTCGGTGTCGAGGCGGTTGAGAAACCACATGCGCTGCTGTGCGGACGAGAGCGGGATGCGCTCGGGCCGCTGCCTCGACGTGTCGAGCGCAGCTCGAACCGGACCGTCCGCCGAATCGGCGGCCTGCGCCAAGGCCTCGACGGTGGAGGACTCGAACACCGAGCGCGCCGGAACATGGACGCCCAGAGCCGAACCCAATCGAGCCGCGAGCTGTGTGGCGATCAGGGAGTTACCCCCGAGCGCGAAGAAGTCGTCGTCCAGGCCGACACGTTCGACCCCGAGCAGCTCGACGAAGATATCGGCCACCACATGTTCGGTAGTGGTCGACGGGGACCGGAACTCCGCGGCCTCGAACACCGGTTCCGGCAGTGCGTCTCGGTCCAGCTTGCCGGTGGGAGTCAGCGGGATCGAATCGATCCGCGTGATCACCGAAGGCACCATGTGCGCAGGCAGACTCCGCCCGGCCTCGTCCAGCACCCGGTCCAGGTCGACGTCCGTCCCTGCCACCGGCAATACGTATGCTGCGAGAACGGTTGCGCCGGTGGGACTGCGGTGACCGAGAGTCACAGCGAAATCGACCCCGTCCTGCGCTGTGAGAACGGCGTCGATTTCACCGAGTTCGATTCTGAAGCCTCGGATCTGGACCTGAAAGTCGTTGCGGCCCAGGTATTCGATGGCCCGTCCGGACGCCACCTCCCGCCAGCGCACCAGGTCACCGGTGCGGTACAGCCGACTCTGATCCGAGTTACCCTCGGCCGCATACGGATTGGCGACGAAACGCGCCGCGGTCAGCGCGAATCGTCGATGGTATCCCCGCGCAAGGCCGGCACCGGTCAGATACAGCTCCCCCGGCACCCCGGCGGGCACCTGCCGCAACCGGTCGTCGAGCACGTGGTAGCCCATGTCCTTGGTGGACGGCCCGAGCAGCACGGCTTCGCCCGCGTTCAACGGTGGCGAGATGTTGCACACCATCGACGCTTCGGTGGGGCCGTAGACGTTGTGGAAACGTCTGCCCGGTGCCCACTTCGACATCAGTTCCGAGGTGAAGGCCTCGCCGCCGATCGCGAGGACTCGCATGTCGGGCACCTCTGCCGGATCGAGTGAGGCCAGCGCTGCCGGGGTGATGAACGCATGGCTGACGCGGTGGTGGCGGAGCATGTCACCCAGATCGGAACCGCCGTATACACCGGGCGGGACGATGACCATCGTCGAACCGGCGCCCACAGCCATCAGTAGCTCCAGCACGGACGCATCGAAGCTGGGGGACGCGAAATGCAGTGTGCGCGAATCGGAGTCCAGCCCGTAGATCTCGACCTGAGTGGAGGTCAGCGGTGCCAGCCCGGCGTGGGAGACGGCGACGCCCTTCGGCAGACCGGTCGAGCCGGAGGTGTAGATGACGTACGCGAGCGTGGACGGGCGAATCGGTGCCCGTCGGTCGTCCGCCACGACGGGATCGTCGGACAACCCCTGGAGTGCACCTTCGGTGTCGGACGAGTCGAGGCTGATCCACGACACCGACGTCGGCATCGCCTCTTCGAATTGTGTTGCAGTGACACCCATTCGCACGCCGGAGTCGTTCACCATGTGCGTGATTCGGGCGGCCGGGTAGTTGGGGTCGATGGGCACGAATGCAGCACCGGTCTTCGCCACGGCCCACACGGCCGTGACAGATTCGATCGAACGGGTCAGTGCCAGTGCCACGAAATCCTCGGGGCCGACCCCGCGTTCGATGAGCAACCGGGCCAGCCTGGACGACCGGGAGTCGATCTCTCGATAGGTGAGCGATCGGGTACCGAATTCCACCGCCGTGCCGTCCGGATTCTTCTCCACCGCCGCGGCGAGCAGGGTCGGCAGCGACACCGTACGAGCGGGTCGACTTCGGGTCGGCCGGGCGCGAGTGGGCCGGGGGCGACTCGGCCGTCCCCCCACTCGGCCACCCCACTCGGACGGTATACCGGTCGATCCATCCGAACTCATCTGATCCAAGACTCCTCACCAGTGTTGCCCCGCGCGTGGTCGTGGACGACGCGTCGGCCGATACGACCGTTCATCGTCCACGACGCGGCGAGCGTTGCAGTTCGCCTCACCCTATCGGTCGACGGTTCCTATCGACCCGGGCAGACGATGCACCGGAATGTCGACACCGCTCATCTCGGCACCGTCACCGTCGACCGACACGATCGCAACGAGGGCCTCGGTGTCCTCGGGCTGCAGCCGATCGACCCCGACGATGTCTGCGGCGGTGAGGAACGCATGGGTCACCCACTCGGCCGACACGAGGTCGGCGGCGTCCTCTGCCGATTCCGCCCGGTCGGTCACCAGAGCTGCACCTGCCGCCGCAGCGATCACGCCGGCCAGAACTGCTGCAGCGGTGTCGAACCGGGTGGGAACGGCCAGCCGTGAATCGTAGGCCACGGACCAGTCGCTCACCGCATTCGTCGCCAGCGCAGCGAGCGTTCCATGATCTATGACGGTGCCGTCTTCGTCCACGACCAACGCCGGGCTGTCCGGTCCCAGAACGGCCGTTCTGTCCGAATACGTCACCGGCCGCGCGGAACTCGCGGCAATGGCGTCGACGACGTCCGGTTGCCCGAGGTGAATGGTCGTGACGGACCCGGTCCGGCTCGGCGCGTCGTCACCGTCGAGGACGAGGACGGATGCGCCTGCCCGCTCGAGAACGTCGGAAGAGTTCGACGTGGCAATCGGAGCCACGGCTCCGCCTGCCTTCGCCACCGCCCACCGCGTCACGACTGCCGCAACAGCGTCGGTAACAGTGACGCCGACGACGACTCCGGTTCGGACGCCACGTTCGATCAGTACCCGAGCCATACGTGAGGACTGCTCGTCGAGTTGACGGTAGGTGGTCTCGACTCCGTCCGACGACAACGCGGGCGCATCGGGATCTGCGTCCACCGTCGAGGTGAGTACCTGCGGCAAGGTCAGGTCCGACCGTGCCGGTGCCGCAGTGGAGTCAGCGGTCTGCGGGGTCTCGGTCAGTGCCGCCCGCTCGGAGGCGTCGAGCACGTCGATGTCGCCGACGACGACCGCGGGTGTTGCCGCCACAGCACCGGCGATGCGTGCAAATCGTTCCGCCAGCGACGCGACCGTGGACTCGTCGAACAGATCGGCGGCATACACCCATTCGACGTTCAGGGTTCCGGTGCCGCTGTTCCCGTCGGCGTGCTGGGTCTCCACCGTGACCTGCAGGTCGAATTTCGCCGTCGGCTCGAAGCCGCTGACGGGTTCGACCACCAGGTTCGGCAGCTCGAAGCGCGCCTCGCCGTGGGGCTCCACCGACAGCACCGTCTGGAACAGCGGGGTGTACCCGGCGTTCCGGTCCGGTGCGATGGTGTCGACGACCCGCTCGAACGGGACGTCCGAATTCGCGAAGGCCCGCAGGTCGGTCTCGCGTAGAGCGGTCAGCAGCTCTGCGAACGTCGCATCCGGGTCCACGTCCGTCCGCAGCGCCAGCGTGTTGACGAACATGCCCACCAGTCCGTCGAGCGCCTCGTGCCCGCGCCCGGCGATGGGCGTGCCGACGGCGAAGCTGCGAGAGCCGCTCATCCGCGACAACAGCACCCCGAGGACCGCGTGCAACACCATGAACAGAGTCGCGTGGTTCTCCCGCGCGATCGCGGCGAGCCCGGTGTGTACCGACTCGTCCAGCTCGACACTCACACTGGCTCCGCGCAGGTTGGCGGTAGCCGCCCGCGGCCGATCCCACGGCAACGACACGACCGGGGTGATCCCGCTGAGCTCGTCCGCCCAGAAGGCCAACTGCTGCGACAGAATCGACGTGGGGTCGCTGTCCGAGCCCAGCACCTGCCGCTGCCATACCGCGAAGTCCGCGTACTGCACCGTCAGCGGTTCGGGCGTGTAGTCGGTTCCCGACGCGGCAGCGAGGTACGCAGTCATGACGTCACGGGCCAGCGGTGCCATCGATGCGCCGTCTCCGCTGATGTGGTGCATCACGATGACGAAGACGTACTCGTCCGGGTCGAAGCGGAACAGTGCTCCCCGGACCGGGGGTGCGACGGTGACGTCGAAGCCCTCGTGGACGAGTGCGCGAATCCGTTCGGCGGTGTCGGAGTCGTCGGTCGCGTCGATCGGAGTCAGATCGGGTACGACCGATCCGGCGTCGACGAACTCCTGGTACGGCGAACCGTTCGCATCTTCCGGGTAGCGCGTGCGCAGTGCCTCGTGGCGTTCCACGGTGCTGGACACGGCGCTCTGCAGTGCCGCGACATCCAGCTCGCCTCGCAGACGGAGCGCCAGCGGCATGTTGTAGGCCCCGGACTCGGGGTCGAGTCGGTTCAGTACCCACATGCGCTGTTGCGCGAGCGCCAACGGAACGGTCTGTCCGGCCGGTCGGCGACGCAGCGGCACACCGTTCGCGTCGTCGATGCGTGATTCGGCGCGCGCGGCGAGTGCCGAGACCGTCGAGGCCTCGAACAGGTCTCGGACACCGACCTTCTTCCCGAGCGCAGCAGACACCCGTGCCGCCACTCGCGTGGCGATCAGCGAGTTACCACCGAGATCGAAGAAGTCGTCGTCCGATCCGACCCGCTGCACGCCGAGCAGCTCCGCGTAGATCTCCGCCACGACCTCCTCGACCGGCGTTGCGGGAGCACGGAACTCGCGAACCTCGAACACCGGCTCCGGCAGTGCCTTTCGATCCAGCTTGCCGCTGGTGTTCAGCGGGAATTCCGCGAGCACCATCACCGTCGCCGGCACCATGTACTTCGGCAGCGCGCCGCCGACGACGGTGCGTACCTCGGCCGGGTCCAGCGTTCTACCCGGCGCAGGCACTACATATCCGACGAGCTGGTCACCGGCACCGGTGGTCGCCACCACGGCCGTGGCCTGGTTGACGTCGGGATGGGCCAACAGTGCGGTCTCGATCTCACCGAGCTCGATCCGCTGGCCACGGAACTTGACCTGGAAGTCGGTGCGCCCGATGTACTCCAGGACTCCTGCAGCGCCCGGCCCCGATCGCCATCGGACAAGGTCTCCGGTGCGATACATGCGCTCGCCGGCAGCCGAGAACGGGTTCGCGACGAAGCGGTCCATCGTCAGGTCGACTCGCCCGAGGTATCCGTCGGCGAGCTGCGTCCCCGCCAGATACAGCTCACCCGCGGTCCCTGCGGCAACCGGATGCAGCCTGCCGTCGAGAACGTAGGCCTGGGTGTTCCATTCCGGCGCACCGATCGGGACGGTCGCGCCCTCGTCGGCAGACGTCTCCCAGTACGTCACACTCACTGCGGCTTCGGTGGGGCCGTACAGGTTGTGGATCCCGGCAGAGGTGATCGCGCGGAAGTCCTTCACCGTCTCCGGGGGCAGTGCCTCACCCACCACGTAGACGTGTCTCAACGACCGGCACTGCTCCTCGGTGGCGTACGCGGCGAACACCGTGAGCATCGACGGCACGAAGTCCGTGACGGTGACGCCGTGCCGGGCGATGCGCTCCGCGACGTACGCCGGGTCGCGGTGGCCGTCGGCGGTCGCGAGAACGACGCTCGCACCGACCTGGAGTGGGAGGAAGAAGCCCCACAGTGACACGTCGAACGTCGTCGCCGTCTTCTGCAGGTAGACGTCGTTCTCGTCGAGCGAGTACTGGTCGATCATCCACGCCATCTCGTTGACGATCGCGCGGTGCGGCACCGCGACGCCCTTGGGTCGCCCGGTCGACCCGGACGTGAAGATGACGTAGGCGGTGTTCTCCGGGCGTACCGGTGCCAATCGGTCGGCGTCGGCCACGGTGTCTGCCGGGTAGGACGCGAGATCGAGGGTGTCCAGTTCGAGAATCGGGAACCGTTCCGGCAGTCCCGTCCGATCGTGGCTGGTCGAGAGAACGGCGACGGGCACCGCGGTGTCGAGGATGTACTCGATGCGCTCGGCCGGGTGGTCCGGATCGATGGGTACGTATGCGCCGCCGGCTTCGAGGACGGCGTACATGCCGACCATCAGGTCGATGCCTCGCCTCATGCCGAGAGCGACGAGCGACTGCGGGCCGACGCCGAGCGAAATCAGTTTTCTGGCAAGACGATTGACCCGCTCCGAGAACTCGGCGTAGGTCACTGCGGTGCCCTCGTACAGCACGGCCGTGGCGTCCGGGTTCGCCGCAACCCGAGCCCTGAACGGCGCGGTCAACATGATGCCGGCGTCGACCTCGTGCGCAGTGTCGTTCCAGGTGTCGATCACTCGAGTTCGTTCGTCCGAGCCGAGCAGATCGATATCGCCGACCGCCGCCGCGGTGTCGGAGACGAAGGTCTCGAGAACACCGACGAGCCGGGACAGGATCGATTCCACGTACGCAGCGTCGAACAGATCGCTGATGTACTTGAGCGTGAACGAGATTCGGTCCTCGGCCACGACGAGCAACGTCAGCGGATAGTGGGTGTTGTCGTTGGAGCTCACGCCCTCGACGGTCATGCCGTCGATGGCCGCAGCCTGTTGCGTCAGTTGCGCTTCGTCCACCGGGTAGGACTCGAAGATGGTCAGGGTGTCGAACAGATTCCCGACGCCGATCGCCCGCTGGATGTCGACCAGCCCCATGTGGTGATGGTCGAGAAGATCTGCTTGTTCACCCTGGATCCGGACCAGGTAGTTCTCCACCGTGTCGGCGGGATCGAAGCGCACCCGCACCGGGATGGTGTTGATGAACAGCCCGATCATCGACTCGACGCCGGGAAGAGCAGCGGGACGACCGGAGACCGTGGCACCGAACACGACATCGGTGCGGCCGGTGATGTGTGCGATCAACAGTCCGTATGCCGCTTGCACCAGCGTGTTGACGGTGACGCCGAGTCTGCCACCGAGCGCAACGAGCGACGCGGTGGTCTCGGCATCGACGAATCGCTCCGTCTCGGCCGAGCGTGCGGAGATCTCTCGTCCGACACTCGGCGGTGCGACGAAGGTCGATTCCTCGACACCGTCAAGTGCCCGAGTCCACGCGCTCAGAGACACGGCCGGGTCCTGTCGATCGAGCCACGCCAGGTACGAGCGATACGACCGCACCCGAGGCAGCGCCGCCGTGGAGCTCTGCGCCGCGTACAGGTACAACAGTTCCTTCATCACCAGCGGCAACGACCACCCGTCGAGCAACACGTGATGGTTGGTCATCGCGAGCTTGTACGTGGTCGGCGTGATCCTGACGAGCAGGAACCGCAGCAGGGGTGCCGTGGAGACGTCGAAGTGCCGTCGCTGATCCGCGGCCAGTGCGTCGGCGACGGCAGCGTCGCGTTCGAGCCCGTCGAGATGAGACAGATCGATCGTGTTCCACGGCAGCCGAACGTTCTGCTGAACGATCTGCACCGTCTCGCCGTCCGCGGTCGCGGTGAACGACGTACGCAGATTGTCGTACCGGTCCAGCAGCGTCTGCGCAGCGCGATGCAACCGTTCGGCGTCCACCTCGCCGGCCAGATCGAGTACGACCTGCATGGTGTAGACGTCGATCGACGCATCGGCGAACAACGCGTGGAAGAGCAGTCCCTGCTGCAGCGGCGACAGCGACCAGATGTCCGCCAGATCCGGGTACCGCGCCTCGAACGACGAGATGTCGGGCTGTGAGAGCCGCACCAGCGGAACGTCCGACGGGGTCAGGCCACCCGAGCCGGGTGCCTCGGCGTACGTGGCCAGCGCCGACAACGCGTCGGACCACAGCCCGGCGAGACGCTCGACCGTGTCCGCGGACACGGCTCCGGTCGGGAATGCGAAGGACGCACTCAGGACCCCACCCTCGTCGGTGTCGAGCACGATCGCGTTGATGTCGATCGTCTTGTTCGCGGCCATGTCGGCGTCGCCGGGCGCGGAGAGCTCACCGTCGGCGGCCGGCAACCAGCCGAGCGCCTTCATCTCGTCCGGGACCTCGCCGGTGTCGACCCGACCCAGGTAGTTGAAGCTGATCTGTCCGGTCCCGAGTTCCGCCAGTTCCGCAGCGGTCTCGGAGTTCAGGTAACGGAGCAGTCCCCAGCCCATGCCTCGATCGGGCAGCGCCAGCATCTGTTCCTTGACGGCCTTGACGGCATCGCCGAGCTGCGACCCTCCCGCGAACGCAGCCTGGACATCGATTCCGGTCAGGTCGAGGCGGACGGGGAACAGGCTGGTCAGCCAGCCGACGATGCGTCCCAGATCCGCTCCGGGAACCACCGCTTCCTCGCGGCCGTGGCCTTCGAGCTGCACCAGCGTTGCCGGTGCGGTGACGCCGCTCTCCGACCGTAGTCTCGTGACGGCCAGAGCGAGCCCGGCCAGCAACCCGTCGCCGACACCACCGCGGAAGATCTCCGGAACGGTGGTCAGCAAGGTGCGCGTGACGTCGGGTGCCAGTTCGATGTTCACCCGTTCGAGCGTCGCCACGACGTCGACGGCGGGATCGAAGGGCCGGTCGCCCAGCACGGGATCCTCGGTGTCGGCGATCGAGCGCCACAGCGGCAACTCGGCCAGCCGGGCCTCGCTCGCTGCCGCGTCGACCAGTGCATGCGTCCACCGCCGCATCGAGGTTCCGACCTCGGGGAGGCTCGGGTCCACTCCCCCGGACACCTGAGCCCAGGCGGAGACGAAGTCGGGAACCAGAATTCGCCACGACACTCCGTCGATCACGAGGTGGTGCGCCGCGACGGTCAGCGTGCCCGCTTCCTCGGGTCCTCGATCGACCCAGACGAGGGCGAGCATGCGCCCGGCCGTGGGGTCGAGCGTTCCGACTGCATCGTCGAACGATGACGCAGCCGAGCCGGTATCGGCCCGGGTGAGCAGTGCATCCACGTCGACGGTACCGGTGCCCGCAACATCGAGACCCCAGCCGCGGTCGTCGCGCACCAGGGTCGACCGCAGCACGTCGTGTCGATCGACCACTGCGGTCACCGTGGCGAGAATCCCGGCTCGGTCGATACCGAGCGGCAGCTCCAGTGTGACGGCCTGATGGAAGCGTGACCATCCGCCGCCGCGCTCGATCATCGCCACACCGAACGGAGGTAGCGGCATCCAGCCGACGCCGCCGCCGTCGAGTTCTTCGAGCACGGCCGCGTCAGCGCCCTCACCGACGATCACGGCGACCTCGGCGAGACCGGCAACAGTCTTGCGCTCGAACACATCTCGCGGCCCGAACTGAATTCCCCTGGCCTTCGCGCGAGAGACGAGCTGAATCGAGACGATGCTGTCGCCGCCGAGCGCGAAGAACGAATCGTCGACGCCGACGGTGTCGAGGCCGAGCACGTCCGCGAAGACCTCGGCAATGACGCGTTCGGTGTCGGTTGTCGCCGTACGGAATTCGGCATCGCTGCCGAATTCCGGTTCGGGTAGTGCTCTGCGGTCCAGCTTGCCGTTCGGCCCGAGTGGGAGGGCATCGAGCACGATGAGCCCG
This sequence comes from Rhodococcus sp. 14-2483-1-2, assembly GCF_002259405.1. Classification (GTDB taxonomy): domain Bacteria; phylum Actinomycetota; class Actinomycetes; order Mycobacteriales; family Mycobacteriaceae; genus Rhodococcoides. The sequence continues at coordinate 212,059 of NZ_NPFW01000002.1, forward strand.
GCCGGAACCATGTATTCCGGAACCAGGGTGGCGACCGAGGTGGTGACCGCGGCGGTGTCGATCGTCTCCCCGGAGACAGGAACGACGTACCCGACCAGTAGTTCACCTGCCGACGGGGTCCGGCGGACGAGAACCACGGCCTGGTCGACCGACGGGTCGGCAGTCAACGCGGCTTCGATTTCGCCGAGCTCGATCCGCAGGCCTCGGAGTTTGACCTGGAAGTCGGTGCGGCCGAGGTACTCGAGTTCGCCGTCTGCGTTCCAGCGAACCAGGTCGCCGGTGCGGTACATCCGCGAGCCGACACTGCCGTGCGGGTCGGCGACGAACCGGTCGGCGGTGAGGTCCGGACGGCCGAGGTATCCGCGGGCCAGTTGCCGCCCGGCGAGATACAGCTCCCCGGGTACCCCGACCGGGACCGGGTGCAGGCGTGCATCGAGCACGGTGACTCGGGTGTTCCAGACCGGTGCACCAATGGGAACCGACACGGTGTCCGACGGCAGGACTCGGTGATAGGTGACGTCGACCGCGGCCTCGGTCGGGCCGTACAGGTTGTGCAGTTCGGTGGCAGGCAGTGCAGCGCGCAGGGCGGAGGCAACCGATGCAGGCAGCGCCTCGCCCGAGGCGAAGACCGCACGCAGACCGGTGCAGCTCGAGACACCGTCCGCGGCGGCGAACACGGCCAGCAGCGACGGGACGAAGTGCGCGACCGTGATGCCGCGTTCGGCGACGGTGCTCACCAGGTATGCCGGGTCTCGGTGGCCGTCGGGCACCGCGATGACGAGTTCGGCACCGATCTGCAACGGCCAGAACAGTTCCCAGACCGATACGTCGAACGTGACCGGAGTCTTCTGCAGGACCTTGTCCTGCTCGGTGAGACGGTACTCGTCCTGCATCCACAGCAGACGGTTGACGATGGCCTCGTGGCTGACCGCAACGCCTTTGGGGCGACCGGTGGAGCCGGAGGTGAAGATGACGTACGCGGTGTCCGCCGGTCGCAGCGGTGCGGTTCGCTCGGCATCGGTCACCGGTGCCGTGGACAGACCTGTCGTGTCGACGGTGTCGACCAGGATCGTGGCGGCGTCGGTGACGAGACCTGCGCCGTCGTGCTCGGTCGTGAGCAGCACCACCGGTGCCGCCGTGTCCAGGATGTAGCCGATTCGTTCGGCCGGAAGGTCCGGGTCGACCGGGACGTAGGCACCACCGGCGGCGAGCACGGCGTAGATACCCGTCAGCATGTCGATCGAGCGGCGCATGGCCGTGGCCACCACGGTTTCCGGGCCGACTCCCTCGGCGATGAGCAGGCGCGCGAGCGCGTTGACCCGCTCGGAGAACTCGCGGTAGGTCACGCGATCGTCGGCGAAGCTCGTGGCGATGTTCTCCGGCGACGCCGCAACTCGGGTCTCGAACAGCGACACCAGAGTTGCGCCGGGATCCACCTCGTGCGCGGTCGCGTTCCATTCCTCGAGGACGCGGGTACGTTCGCCTTCCTCGAGGATGTCGATGTCGCCGACGACTCCGTCCGGTGCGTCGGTGAGCGCGTGCAGCACCCGCACGAGCCGTCGCCCGAGAGACGCCATGCTGGACTCGTCGAAAAGATCGGTGGCATAGTCGAATTGCACGTCGATGCCGGCCGCAGCACCGTGCTCGTCGGTGTTCTCCCACAGTGTCACCTGCAGGTCGAACTTCGCGAACGCGCTACCGAGATCGATTCCCTCGACGCTCAGCCCGGGCAGGGCCAACGTCTGACGATTCAGGTTCTGGAACGTCAACATGACCTGGAAGATCGGGTGACGAGCCTGAGAGCGGTCCGGGGCCAGCTCGTCGACGAGCCGCTCGAACGGCACGTCGGCGTGTCCGAAGGCACCCAGGTCGGCCTCACGAACTGCGGCGAGCTGCTCGCGCAACGTTGCCGCGGGGTTCATCGCGGTACGGAGGGCGAGCGTGTTGACGAACATGCCGACGAGCTCGTCCAGATCCGCGTCACCGCGACCTGCGACCGGGGTTCCGATCGTCACGTCGTCGGTTCCCGCCATCGCGCCGAGGAGCACCGCGAGCGCGGTGTGCACCACCATGAAGTTCGTGGCGTTTCCTGCTCGGGCGGCCCGAGCGATGTTCGACTGAAGTGTCGAGTCGATCGAGAAGTTGTATGCCGCACCGCGATACGACGCCACCGCCGGGCGCGGCCGGTCGGTCGCGAGATCGAGCTGCGCCGGGGCACCGGCCAGAGCCGACGTCCAGTAGGCGAGCTGCTTCGCCAACGGCGAATCGGGGTCGTCCTCGGAGCCGAGCACCTCGCGTTGCCACAACGCGTAGTCCGCGTACTGCACCGGAAGTGGTGCCCACTGCGGGCTCTCCCCCGCGGCACGGGCGGTGTAGGCCACCATGACGTCGCGCGTCAGGGGTCCCATCGAGAACCCGTCAGCGGCGATGTGGTGGGCGACGAACGCCAATACGTGCTCGGTCTCGCTCACCCGCAGGATCCGGATTCGCACCGGAACAGCTCGGGTCACATCGAACCCCGCGGAAACGAAGTCGCGCAGGGCCTGCTCGATCGAACTCTCGTCCACGTCGTCGACGACGACCGTCACGCCGGCCTCCGCGGTACCGAGCACCACCTGATGGCCTCGTCCGTCGACCTCCGGGTACACGGTGCGCAGAATTTCGTGCCGCGCCAGCACGTCGTGCACGGCGTTGGTGAGTGCATCGACATCGACGCTGCCGGACAATCGAATTGCGACCGGGATGTTGTTCACGGCGGAGGTCGGATCGAATTGGCTCAGGAACCACATGCGCTGCTGAGCCATCGACAGCGGCACCGAGTCCGGTCGTGTTCGAGCCGTCAGTGCCCGGCGCGCGCCGGTACCCACCTCGGACTCGATCGCGCGTGCGAGCGACTGCACCGTCGGCGACTCGAAGATCGAGCGGACCGGCACCTGCGTATCGAGCGCCGCCCCCAGCCGGGAGACCACCTGGGTGGCGATCAACGAGTTACCGCCGAGCGCGAAGAAGTCGTCGTCCAGACCCACGCGCTCCACAGCGAGTACCTCGGCGAAGACCGCCGCGACGGTCTCTTCCACCGGGTTGGTCGGTGCGCGGAACTCGGCTGTCTCGAACTGTGGTTCGGGGAGCGCCTGTCGATCCAGCTTGCCGTTGACGCCTCGTGGGAGAGCGTCGAGCACGACGAAGGCCGACGGAATCATGTACGACGGCAGACGTTCGGCGAGTGTCCGGCGGATGCCGTCCTGATCCAGTGTCACCCCGATGGCGGGCACGAGGTAGGCCACCAGCCGTGCGCCCGATCCCGTGTCAGCGAGAGCGATCACGGCGACGTCACGGATCTCGTCGAGCGATCCGAGAGCGGCATCGATGTCGCCGAGTTCGATACGGAAACCGCGAATCTTCACCTGGAAGTCGGTACGGCCGACGTACTCCAGTTCGCCGTCGGCGCGCCAGGAAACGAGGTCACCGGTCCGGTACAGGCGGCCGCCGGGGGTGAACGGGTCCGCGACGAAACGCTCGGCGCTCAGATCCGGCCGCGCGAAGTACCCGTCGGCCAGCTGCGCACCCGCGAGGTAGAGCTCGCCGGCGACGCCGGCCGGAACGGGAGCCAGACGCGAATCCAGAACGTAGACACGGGTATTCCACTCCGGGCCACCGATGGGAACCGTGGTGCCGTCGACGGTCGCCACTCGATGCGCGGTCACCGACACCGCTGCCTCGGTCGGTCCGTACAAGTTGTCCAGTCGCGCAGCAGAACTGCGCAGTGCGCGCTCGGCCGTCGCGACGGGCAGCGCCTCGCCGATCGCCAGGATCCGTGTCAGATGCCGCGGTAGGACTCCCGCCGACGCGGTGACCAACGCGTCGAGAACGGACGGCACGGTGTGCAGTGTCGTCACCGATTCCCGGTTCATCAGATCGACGAGGTAGGCGGGATCGCGGTGGCCCTCGGCGTCGGCGACCACGATCGCACCACCGGAGACGGTGGCGACCCAGAACTCCCACACGGACAGATCGAAGGTCGCGGCAGTCTTGAGCAGTACCCGGTCCGTGTTGCCCAGCCCGTAATGGGCGCTCTGCCAGAGCAGCTGGTTGACGATGGCGGCATGACCGACCGCGACGCCCTTGGGACGGCCGGTGGATCCGGACGTGAAGATGACGTACGCGGTGTTCGCGGGCCGCAGCGGCGAGGTGCGCTCGCTGTCGGTGACGGGCGCGTCCGAGACCTCTGCACCCAGCAGTCGAGGATCGGTGTCGACGAGCAGAACCGGAATCGACTCGAAGTCGACATCGTCACGCGCAGTGCTCAACACCAGGGCGGGAGCGGCCACCTCGAGAATGTAGGCATTGCGGTCCGCCGGCTGATCCGGGTCGATGGGTACGTACGCCCCGCCTGCCTTGGCGACGGCGTACATCGCCACGAGCAGATCCACCGAGCGCCTGATCGCCAGGGCAACCGTCACCTGCGGACCGACGCCTGCACCGATCAGGACGCGAGCCAACCGGTTGATTCGACGATCGAACTCGGCGTACGACAGCGATTCTCCCGCATGGACCACCGCGATCGCGTCGGGCTGCGCCTGCACCTGTCGGTCGAACAGCGATACCAGGGTCTGCGACGAATCGACATCGTGATCGGTGTCGTTCCACGTGCGCACGATCCGGGTGTGCTCCTCGGGCGAGAGCAGAGCGAGATCGCCGATGACGGCCGAGGGGTCCTGGGCCACTGCGGCGAGGAGGCGAACGAACCGGTCGGCAAAGGCTTCGACCGTGGCGCGATCGAAGAGATCGGTGGCGTAACCGAATTCGGCCGACAGCTCCGCAGGCGAGCCGTCCGCGTCGTAACGATCCGAGATGGAGAGCTGCAGATCGGTCTTGGCCGTCACAGCATCCGCCTCGACGGCACTCACCGTCAGACCCGGCAGCTCGAACGTCGACTCGGCGAGGTTCTGGAAGGACAGGCCCACCTGGAACAGGGGGTTGCGTGCCGTCGACCGCACCGGGTTCAGCACCTCCACAAGACGCTCGAACGGAACGTCGGAGTGCGCGAACGCGGCCAAGTCCCGCTCGCGGGCCTGAGCGAGCAACTGACGGAAGGTCATCGACGATTCGACGGTCGACCGGAAGACGAGAGTGTTGACGAACATCCCGATCATCGAATCGAGAGCCCGCTCGCCGCGGCCGGCGATGGGCGTTCCGACGGCGATGTCCTCGGAACCGGACAGGCGTGCGAGCAACACCGCGAATGCCGAGTGCACCACCATGAACAACGTTGCCTGCTCGGTACGTCCGAGCTCGGCGAGAGCGGCGTGCGTGCCTGCGTCGACGGTGAACCGCACCGCATCGCCGCGGAAACTCTGCGCAGGCGGGCGCGGGCGGTCGGTAGGCAGTACCAGTTGATCCGGGAGCTCGGCGAGCGCATCTTTCCAGAACGACACCTGCTGCGCTGCAACGGAATCAGGATCCGATTCGGTACCGAGCACGGTTCGCTGCCACAATGCGAAGTCGACGTACTGCACCTCTAGCGGCTCCCAGTCCGGGGCCGCCCCTGCAGATCTCGCGGTGTACGCGGTCATGACGTCGACGGCCAGCGGGCCCATCGACGCACCGTCGGCCGACACGTGGTGTACGACGAATGCCAGGACGTGCTCGTTCTCACCCACGCGGAACACACGCGCGTCGACCGGCACCTCGACGGTGACATCGAAGCCGCGCCCGAAGAACTCGGTAACAGCCGCAACGACATTCGCACCGGCCACGTCGCGGACGGCGAGGTCCATCGGCACCTCGGACGCCGAGAGCACCTGCTGGAACGGGCCCTGCGCCGAGTCCGGGTACCGGGTACGAAGAGACTCGTGGCGTTCGACGACGTCGCCTACCGCGGACTGCAGCGCAGCGACGTCGAGCTCGCCGGACAACCGCACGGCGAACGGAATGTTGTCCACCGACGACGTCGTGTCGAACTGGTTGAGGAACCAGTACCGCTGCTGCGCCGGCGAGAGCGGTGGGCGCTCGGGACGCGGACCCGCCACGAGTGCAGCTCGACCGCCCGAACCGACAGCGCTCTTCACGTGCGCCACCAGCGCGGCGACGGTCGAGCTCTCGAACAGCGCGCGCACCGGCACGACGGTGTCCAGGGCCGCGCCGAGTCGCGAGACCACCTGGGTGGCGATCAACGAGTTACCGCCCAGGGCGAAGAAGTCGTCGTCCAATCCCACTCGATCGATGTGCAGGACGTCGGCGAACACTCCGGCAACGATCTCTTCGACCGCGGTTGTGGGTGCTCGGAATTCACGGGCCTCGAACACGGGTGCGGGAAGTGCGGCGCGATCCAACTTGCCGACAGGGGTCAGTGGAACGGTGTCGAGCACGATGATCGACGACGGAATCATGTAGGCCGGCAGTGATTTTCCGACGAAGGCGGTCAACTCGTCGACGTCGACGACGGACCCGCGCGTCGGCAGAACGTACGACACGAGGGTCGTGACGCCCGACGGCAGTTCGTGACCGAGTGTGACGGCGAAGTCGACCTCGGGAACGGCGGTGAGCGCGGAATCGATCTCGCCGAGCTCGATACGGAAGCCGCGCACCTTGACCTGGAAGTCGGTGCGTCCGACGAACTGCAGCTGCAGGTCGTCGGTCCACCGCACCACGTCGCCGGTGCGATACATCCGTGCGCCGTCGATGCCGTACGGGTTGGCCACGAAGCGCTCGGAAGACAGACCGGGCCTACCGAGATAACCGCGAGCGAGCGCACCGCCCGACAGATAGAGGTCACCCGCGACACCGGTCGGAACGGGTTCGAGTCGGGAATCGAGGATCAGCACGGACATGCCGTGAATCGGTCGACCGATGGTGATCGGCTCGCCGGGCGTCAACTCGGCGAAGCTGGAGATGATCGTGGTCTCGGTCGGTCCGTACCCGTTGAAGTACTTCCGGTCCCCTGCCCACCGGGCGAGCAATTCGGGCGTGGTCACGTCGCCGCCGACCGAGAGCACCTCGAGCGAATCGATCCCGTCGGGACTCATCGTGCCGAGCACCGCGGGCGTGATGATCGTATGAGTGACCCTCTCCGCCTTCAACAATTCGGACAACTCGGTGCCGCCGAGGATCGATGCCGGTACGACCACCAACGTCGCGCCGACGGAGAACGCCGCCATCCACTCCAGGACCGAAGGATCGAAGTTGGGCGAGCAGACGTGCAGGAACCTCGAGGCCGGTTTCAGGTGGTACAGGTCGGTTGCTGCGTCGAGAACACCGCCGAGTCCGGCGTGCGTGACGACGACGCCCTTCGGCTTGCCGGTCGAGCCCGAGGTGTAGATGACGTAGGCCGGGTTCTGGAACGTGACGGGTCGCAGGCGGTCGGCGTCGGTGACCGGCTCGGCAGAGCGGGTGCGGACCTCGGCCACGAACTCCTCGTCGTCGACGCTCAGCCAGAGCAGATCCTGCTGTCCGTCGGCGAGCCGATCCGAGTGCGCCCGGGTGGTCAGGCCGAGTACGGCCTCGGAGTCCGAGACCATGTGGGCGATGCGATCCTGCGGGTACGTCGGGTCGACGGGTAGGTGTGCAGCCCCGGATTTGGCCACTGCCCACACCGCGAGCACCATGAAGTAGGAGCGCTGGAATCCAAGAGCCACAACGGCTTCGGGGCCGGCCCCGCGCTCGATGAGCACCCGGGCGAGCTGCGAGGACGTCGCATCGAGTTCGGCGTACGAGATCGAGCGGCCCTCGTAGCGGATTGCGGTCGCCGACGGGTCGAGTGCGGCTCCGGCAGCGAAGATCTCGGCCAGAGTGCCACCGGCCAACACGTCGTCACCGTGGACGTGTGTGAGCCGGTCGTACTCGTCGTCGTAGAGGATGGACAGATCGCCCACCGGGGTGTTCGGTGTCGCCACGATCGCTTCGAGCAGCCAACGGAAACGACGCGAGAACACCTCGATCGTCTTCTCGTCGAACAGGTCTCGCGCATAGAGGAAGCCGGCGGCCAGACCGGTGCCGTCGGACTTCTCGTGCAGCGTCAACGACAGGTCGAACTTGGCGGTGTCGACCTCGACGTCCACAGCCGAGACCGTCAGACCAGGTAGGTGCAATTCGCTCGGCGGGAGGTTCTCGAATGCGATCGCCACCTGGAACAGCGGGTGCCTGGCTGTCGTGCGCTCGGGTTCGAGCAGATCGACGAGACGCTCGAAGGGGATGTCCGCGTGTGCGAACGCATCGAGGTCGACGTCCCGGACGTGGCCGAGGAGGTCGGTGAATCCCTTGCTTCGATCGACCGATGTGCGGAGCACCAGGGTGTTGACGAACATACCGATCACGTCGTCCAGGACGGCCTCGCCGCGGCCTGCGACGGCGGTACCCACCGCAACGTCGTCCGACGTCGACATACGAGCGAGGAACAGAGCGAGTGCACCGTGCAGCACCATGAACAGGGTGGTTCCGGTCGACCGGGCCAGATCGTCGAGCGAGGCGCGCAGCTCCGCATCGATGTCGAACTGGAACCGCCCGCCCGAGTACGTCTGGACCGCAGGACGCGGCCGGTCGTACGGCAGGGTCAGCTCACTGGGCAGGTCCGCCAGTGCCGAACGCCAGTAGTTCGCCTGTGCTGCCATCAGGCTGCTCGGATCCGCATCGTCGCCGAGCACGGCGCGCTGCCACAACGCGAAGTCGGCGTACTGAACCGACAGTGGCGTCCACTGCGGAGCGTCGCCGGCCACACGAGCGAGGTAAGCCGTCATCACGTCGCGGGTCAGCGGCCCCATGGACCACCCGTCGGCACTGATGTGGTGAACCACGACGACCAGCACGTACTCGTCGTCGGTGACTCGGAACAGTCTGGCGCGCAACGGAATCGATTGGGTGACGTCGAATCCTTCGGAGGCGAAAGCGATCAGGTCGGCCACCGCACCGTCGGCGGACGGTGTGATGGGCGTCAGGTCCGGTGCCACCGATGCGGCAGGCAGGATTACCTGGTGCCCCGCTCCGTCCACACTCGGGTAGACCGTGCGCAGTGCTTCGTGCCGGTCGAGAACGTCGATGACCGCCGCGTTCAGGGCCGCAGCGTCGAGTGCTCCGGTGAGCCGGATCGCCACGGGGATGTTGTTGACCGCCGATTCGGGCTCGAATCGGTTGAGGAACCACATCCGCTGCTGGGCGAGAGAGAGCGGAATTCGTTCGGGGCGTTCCTGCGGCACCAGGGGCGCGGATGCTCCGTGGCCGACGTGGCTTTCCAACGCAGCAGCCAAGGCTGCCACCGTGCCTGCCTCGAACATCGTTCGGACGGGCACCGTCGTGCCCAGTTCGGCACCGAGTCGTGCCGCGACCTGAGTGGCGACGAGAGAATTGCCGCCGAGCGCGAAGAAGTCGTCGTCCACACCGACTCGGTCGAGTCCGAGAACCGCGCCGAACACGTTCGCGACGATCTCTTCGATCGGATCGGACGGTGCTCGGTAGGGTGTTGCCTCGAATTCCGGATCGGGCAGCGCTTTTCGATCGAGCTTGCCACTTCCGCCGAGCGGAAACTCGGTCAGTTCCACGACGGTGGACGGCACCATGTACTCGGCCAGACGTCCACGTAGCGCGGTGCGTACCCGGTCCACATCGACCGGGCCGTCGGTGGGGACGACGTAGCCGACCAGTTGTTCTCGTCGGACGAGCACCACGGCCTGAGCGATCTCGGGCAGATCCAACAGAGCCGATTCGATTTCGCCGAGTTCGATACGCAGGCCACGCAACTTCACCTGGAAGTCGGACCGGCCCACGTACTCCAGTTCACCGGCGGGCAGCCATCGCACCACGTCGCCGGTGCGGTACATCCGCTCACCGTCGACTGCGAACGGATCGGCAACGAAGCGGTCCGCGGTCAGATCGGGTCGGCTCACGTATCCCCTGGCGAGCTGGACACCCGACAGGTAGAGCTCTCCCGACACTCCGACCGGAACCGGCCGCAACGACGAATCGAGAACGTACACAGCGGTGTTCCACACCGGCGAGCCGATCGGCACCACTGCGGTGTCCGCGTCGGTGACCGCGTGATACGTCACGTCGACGGCAGCTTCGGTCGGGCCGTACAGGTTGTGCACCGACACCTGCGGGAGTGCGCGGCGCAACGAATGTGCAGTAGCAGGCGCAAGCGCCTCCCCCGAGGCGAACACCGTACGGAGCGACGCTCCCGCGTCCGGCCTGCGCAGTGCCTCCGGCGCGAACACCGACATCATCGACGGCACGAAGTGCACCACCGAAACCTGTTCGCGCGCAATGACATCGAGCAAGTACGACGGATCCCGATGGCCTTCGGGAACGGCGACGACCACCGATGCGCCGATCTGGAACGCCCAGAAGAACTCCCACACCGACACGTCGAACGTCGCCGGTGTCTTCTGCAACACCACGTCCTGCGGACCGAGGGGGTACTCGTGCTGCATCCACGACAACCGGTTGACGATCGCCGCGTGCGATACGCCGACGCCCTTCGGCCGACCCGTCGACCCCGAGGTGAAGATGACGTAGGCGAGGTTCTCTCCCCGCAGCGGTGCCGTCCGCTCCGCATCGGTCACCGGCGCCGACGAGAATTCCGACACGTCGACGGTGTCGATGTCCACCGTCTCCACACCCGGGAACTCGACGTGGTCTCGGGTGCTCGAGAGCACCCGTACCGGCGCGGCCGTGCTCACGATGTACTCGTTGCGCTCCGCCGGCTGAGCCGGATCGATGGGTACGTACGCGGCACCGGCCTTGACGATCGCGTACATGCCGACGAGCAGCTCGATGCTGCGGCCTACCGCGAGGCCGACCGTCGAATCGGTCCCGACACCCACGGACATCAGGTACCGCGCCAGGCGGTTCGCGCGCGCGTCGAGCTCGGCGTACGTCAGCCGATCGTCCTCGAACACCAGGGCCTGCGCGTCGGGGGTCTGCTCGACGCGAGCGTCGAACCGATCCACCAGCGTTGTTCCGCCGGGGATCTCGTGCGCCTGCCCCGAACCGAACGCCAGCACGGACTTCTGCTCGACCGAGTCGAGCAGGTCGATCTCTCCGACGGCTACGGCGGGCGCTGCGGTGACCGCACGAAGAACACGAACGAACCGCTCACCGAACCGGTCCATCGTCGATTTCTCGAAGAGGTCCGCAGCATAGGTCAGGGCGACCGTCAGGCCTGCGGGCTCGGAGCCGGCCGGTGCCGAATCCCACAGCGTGACCTGCAGATCGAACTTCGCCAGGTCTGCTTCGTAGTCGACCGCCGCGATGGTCAAGCCGGGCAGTTCCACCGAGCTTCGGTCCAGGTTCTGGAACGTCAACATCACCTGGAACAGCGGGTGCCGTGCCTGCGAGCGCACCGGGGCCAACACGTCCACCAGACGCTCGAACGGCACCTCGGCGTGCGAGAACGCGGCGAGGTCCACCTCCCGCGTCTCGCGCAGCAGATCGTCGAACGACGTCCGTGGATCGACTTCGGTGCGCAGCACCAGTGTGTTGACGAACATCCCGACGACGTCGTCGAGGGCCGCATCACCACGGCCGGCGACCGGAGTACCGATACTGATGTCGTCGGCGGCGGCGAGCTTGGCCAGCAACACCGCCAGTGCGGCATGCACGACCATGAACGTCGTTGCGTTGTGGTCCCGTCCGAGCTTCTCCAGCTCGCGGACGAGGTCGGCGTCGATCTCGAACGTGTGCGTGCCGCCGTTGGTGGTGGCGACAGCCGGGCGAGGACGATCGGTCGGTAGCTCCAATTGGTCGGGAGCACCACCGAGCTGGTGCCGCCAGTAGTTCTCCTGCGCCGAGATCAGCGAATCCGGATCGTCCTCGCTACCGAGGACGGCCCTCTGCCACAGCGTGAAGTCCGCGTACTGCACCTCGAGCGGAGTCCATCGAGGGGCCTGGTCGTTCGAGCGGGCAACGTAGGCCGCCACCACGTCTCGCGTCAGCGGGCCCATCGAGAATCCGTCGGCCGCGATGTGGTGCACCACGAACGCAAGCACGTGCTCGGTCTCGGACGTCTCGAGCAGCACCGCACGGAAGGGCAGTTGTACCGCCAGATCGAAGGGCCTGAGCGCGAATTCGAGCAGCGCGGCGGGGACGTCGGCTCCGGTGGCCGTCGCTCGCTCCAATTCCACTGCCACCGAGTCCGATTCGAGCACTCGCTGGAAGCCGATACCGTCGTGATCGGGGTAGACCGTCCGCAGCGATTCGTGCCGATCCAACACGTCGACCAAGGCCGACTGCAGGGCCGTGAAATCGAGTTCACCACTCAACGCGATGGCGACCGGGATGTTGTTCACAGCCGAGTCCGGCTCGAATCGGTTGAGGAACCACATCCGTTGCTGGGCCAGCGACAGCGGCACACGTTCGGGCCGCTGCTGCGCAACCAACGCCGGTCGCGCGTGCGTCGAGCCTGCGGCGTCGACTGCCGCGGCGAGTTCGGCGACGGTCGGTGCGTCGAAGAACGACCGCACATCCACCGCGGTGCCCAGTTCTGCGTTGACTCGCGCGATCACGCGGGTGGCGTTGAGCGAGTTTCCGCCGAGGACGAAGAAGTCGTCGTCGACGCCGATGCGATCGATGCCGAGCACGGTCTCGAAAATCGCCGCCAAGGCCGTTTCGGTGTCGGTGCTCGGGGCGCGGTATTCGCGTACGAGCGACGCGAAATCGGGAGCGGGCAACGCCTTTCGGTCGAGCTTTCCGCTGGCACCGAGCGGGAACTCGTCCAGGACGACGAATACCGACGGCACCATGTACTCGGGCATACGACGGCGCACCGCGTCCGCGAGGCCGTCGTGATCGAGCTCGGGTTCGGTACTGACGACGTAACCGACGAGCTGCTCGCCCAGCTGTGCCTGCGACCGGTCGGCGTGAACGAGCACAGCGGCCTGAGTCACCTCGGGCTCGGCGAGCAGCGCTTGCTCGATCTCGCCGAGTTCGATGCGGAGGCCGCGTAGCTTGACCTGGAAGTCGGTGCGGCCGATGTACTCGATCAGGCCGTCGCCGCGTCGGCGCACCAGGTCGCCGGTGCGGTACATGCGGTCACCCGGCTCACCGAACGGGTCGGCCACGAATCGATCGGCCGTCAGGTCGGTGCGGCCGAGGTATCCGCGAGCGAGCTGCACGCCCGCGAGATAGAGCTCTCCCTCGACTCCACGGGGTGAGCGCCGCAGACCCTCGTCGAGCACGTAGAGGTCGGTGTCGTCGACGGCAGCGCCGATCGGTACCGAGGCCTCTTCCACCTGCTGGGTTCGGTAGTACGTGACGTCGACGGCCGCTTCGGTCGGCCCGTAGAGGTTGTGCAGTTCCGCGTTCGAGATCGAGTGGAACGCGTTGACGGTCCGCGCCGGGAGGGCCTCACCGGAGGCGAACACCATCCGAAGCGAATCGGCCTGCGCAGCAGTGGGTTCGGCGACGTACACCGAGAGCATGGACGGCACGAAGTGCGTCACGGTCACGCTGCGCTCGCCGATGATGCGGGCGAGATAGGCGGGATCGCGGTGTCCGTCGGGCTCGGCGATCACGAGCGTGGCACCGATCTGCAACGGCCAGAAGAACTCCCACACCGACACGTCGAACGTGAACGGAGTCTTCTGCAACACGACGTCGGCAGCGCTCATCGCGTACTCGCGCTGACGCCAGGAGATGTTGGCGACGATGGCGCGGTGGCTCACCGCCACACCCTTCGGACGTCCCGTCGAACCGGACGTGAAGATGACGTAGGCGAGGTCGTCCTCGGTCAGGGTGCCACGTCGATCCGCATCGGTGATCCGCCCTCCCGGCACATCGGTCAGGTCGACGTCGTCGACGAGAACGGTGACGGTGCCCTCGGGCAACTGCGGCAGGTCGATCGTGGTCGTCAGGACCAGGACCGGGTTCGCGGTGTCGAGAACGTACCCGAGTCGATCGATCGGATGATCCGGGTCCAACGGAACGTAGGCCCCGCCTGCTGCGGAGACGGCGTACATACCCACCAGCAGATCGAACGATCGGCGAATCGACAGTCCCACCGCCGAATCGGGGCCGACTCCCCGTGCAATCAGCACTCGGGCGAGACGCTCCACCGAGGCTGCGAACTCGGCGTAGGTTCGAGTCTCGTCGCCGAAGACGAGGGCAGGTGCGTCCGGGGTGCGCTCGGCCTGATCGGCGAACAACGTGTACAGCGTGGTGGCTTCGGGATCGGCCGGGCTCGACGTCGAATCGTCGTCGCCGAGAACCGACACTGCATCCGCGACGACGGTCGACACGACGGCGTCCAGACCACCCTCGGTGGCCTCGATGAGGCCCGCGAGAGTGTTGGACAGCACGACCGGGACCAGCGCGTCGGGGCCGAGGACGCCGCCCATGGCCGCATCGAGGGTGGTGATCTCCTCGTCCAGGCGGGCGTAGGTCAGTTCCGTACCGAGGTGCACGAGCGCTACGCGGTCGGGTTCGACCGCTGCAACGCTCCGAACCAAGCGCGGAAGGTCCTCGACCGTCAGAGCTGCATCGCTTCGACGTCCTACCGCCATCTAACTTTTCCTCCTGATCGATCCACGTGCACAACCGGCGAGCTCGGTTCTCGTCACGACGACGCGATCACCGACTCCGCCCGTTCGATCAACGATGCCAGAGCGGTGTTCAGCCCCTCAGCACCGAGGGCGGGCAAGATACCCGGAACCAGTGCCGACAGTGTGACCGTCACCAGAGCCTGCGGCTTCATAGCCGAGCCCATCGTTGCCGACATCTGTGCCAGTTTGGCGTGCAGAGCAGCGAAATCGATCGTCGTCGATTCGTGTTCGAGTGCCACCGCATCGGGTGCGACGTTCGCTGCCCGGGCAACCAGTTCGGGTAGATCGTCCACCGTCTTGGGCTTGGTTCGCGGTGCGAACTCGGCCTTTTCCTCGTCGGAGAGGATGTCGATGGACCGCAGCACCACATCCGGATCCGAGACGACGGCGTTCAGAATCCGCAGCAGTCGATCGGCGAACGTCGCGATCGACGACTCGTCGAGGATCGCCGTCGCATAGGTGAACGTCGCGTCGATGTCACGCAAAGCGCCGGTGTCGTCGAATCTTTCGACTGCGGTCAGCTGCAGATCGAACTTGGCCTGGTCGTCGCCCGCGGGCAAGGCCTGCACCCGCAGACCCGGCAACTCGAACGTTCCGGTCACGTGGTTCTGGAAGGTCAGCATGGCCTGGAACAGCGGGGTGTAGGCACTCGACCGTGCCCGGCCCAGTGCGTCGACGAGCCGCTCGAAGGGGACGTCCGCGTGGCCGAACGCCGCCAGGTCCTTGTCCTTGGCCTGCTGCAGCAGCTCGGTGAACGTGCCGCTCTGATCGAGTCGAGTTCGCAACACGAGCGTGTTGACGAACATGCCGACGAGCTCGTCGAGTTGCTGTTCACCGCGACCTGCAGTGGGAGTGCCGATGCTGATGTCGGAGGAGTTGCTCAGCCTCGAGAGCAGCACGGCGAAGGCACTGTGCACCACCATGAACGTCGTCGCCGAGTGTTCGCGCGCGATCTTCTCGATCGCCGATGCGATGTCGGTGCCGAACGAGAAGTCGTACGAGGCACCCTGCATCGTCGGGCGAGGCGGTCGCGGCCGATCCAGCGGGAGCGCCAACTGTTCCGGCGCTCCTGCCAACTCGGTCGTCCAGTACGCCAGTTGCTTCGCGAGCGGACTCTCGGGGTCGCTCTCGCTGCCGAGCACGTCACGCTGCCACAGCGCGAAGTCGGCGTACTGGACCGGTAGCGGCGTCCATGCCGGCATCTCCCCCGCAACCCGAGCGGTGTAGGCCACCATGACATCACGGATCAGCGGACCCATCGAGAAGCCGTCGGCGGCGATGTGGTGTGCCACCACCGCGAGTACGTGCTCGTTCTCGGCGACCTGCAGCAGCGCGGCCCGCACCGGAACCGACTTCGTGACGTCGAACCCGGCACCGAGGGTCTCGGTCAGGCGCGAGATCACAGCATCAGGTTCCACCCGCTCGGGCGTCAGGTCGACCCGCACGTCGGCGACGGAACCGATCTGCTGCACCGGCCCGTCGACCGAATCGGGGTATGCCGTGCGCAGAATCTCGTGGCGTCCGAGAACGTCGTCGAATGCCCCGCGCAGGGAGTCGATGTCGAGTGTGCCGGTCAGCCGGACCGCGACAGGAATGTTGTACGCCGAGGAACCGGGGTCGATCCGGTTGATCGTCCACATTCTTTCCTGAGCGATCGAGAGCGGAAGCAGATCGGGTCGCTCACGGACGGTCAGTTCCCGGCGCGCACCGCCACCGACGAGCGGGGCGATGTGAGCGGCCAGACCTGCAACGGTGGACGCCGCGAACACTGCTCGCACCGGAATCTGGGCGTCGAGCGCCTGGCCCAGCCTCGAGACCAATTGCGTTGCGACCAATGAGTTTCCACCGAGCGCGAAGAAGTCGTCGTCGAGTCCGGCGCGATCGAGACCGAGTAGTTCCGCCACGGTGGCCGCGACGATCTCCTCGATCGGAGTGACCGGGGCACGGAACTCGGCAACCTCGAACTGCGGTGCCGGAAGGGCCCGTCGATCCAATTTGCCGTTGGCGTTGAGCGGGAGGGCATCGAGGACGACGAACGCCGCAGGAACCATGTACGACGGCACGGCGCGAGCGAGTTCGGCTTCGACACTCGCCACGTCGAGTACAGCTCCGGACTGTCCGACGACGTAGGCGACCAACTGGTCCCCCATCGATTCGCCGGAGTGCACCACGACGGCGGTGTCGGCCACCGTTGCCTGTGTGCGCAGGGCAGCCTCGATCTCACCGAGTTCGATGCGGAATCCGCGAATCTTGACCTGGAAGTCGGCACGCTCGATGTAGTCGAGGCGGGCCGCTGCCGGCGCACCGTCGACGAGCGGAACTCGCCAGCGTACGAGGTCGCCCGTGCGATACATCCGCGTTCCGTTCGCGTCGAACGGATTCGCCACGAACCGCTCGGCGGTGAGGTCTGCTCGCCCGAAGTATCCTCGCGCCAGTTGCGCACCGGCGAGATAGAGCTCTCCGGTGACTCCGGCAGGAACCGGATGGAGGCGAGAGTCCAGCACGAACACGGCGGTGTTGGCCTCGGGCACGCCGATCGGCACGGCCACGGTGTCGGCATCGGTGACCGGGTGCGAGGTCACCGACACCGCTGCCTCGGTCGGGCCGTAGAGGTTGTGCAGCTCGGCGGAACCGTTGTGCCGTCGGAAATCCTGCGCCACCGCTGCGGGTAGTGCTTCACCGATGGCCAGGACGCGTCGCAGATCGGGTGACAGCTCGCCCGCGGCAACAGTGCCGAGCATCGACAACATCGACGGGACCAGATGCAACGTCGTCACCGCGTGCCGACGGACCAGCGTGAGCAGGTAGTCCGGATCGCGATGACCCTCGGGGTTCGCGACGACGAGCCGCCCACCCGAGGTCAGCTGCGACCAGAACTCCCACACCGACAGGTCGAATGTCGCTGCGGTCTTGAGCAGCGAAGCATCGGTCTCGTTCAGGCCGTACTCCGCGCGCAGCCAGTTCAACTGGTTGACGACGGCACCGTGCGAGACCGCCACGCCCTTGGGTCGCCCGGTGGAGCCGGACGTGAAGATGACGTAGGCCGTGTTCTCGGCGGAGAGCACACCGCGGCGCTCGGAGGTCCCCACCGGCGTGGACGACCGGCTCGTGAGATCGAGCTGTGCCAGATCGACGACCGTTGCCGAAGAAGAGATCTCCGGCCCGACGGCACCGGATGTCAGTACGCACAGCGGCGCAGCGGTCTCCAACACGAGCGCGTTGCGCTCGGCCGGCTGATCCGGATCGATCGGGACGTAGGCACCACCGGCCACGGATATGGCGTACATGCCGACGAGCAGATCCACCGATCGCCTGATGGCAAGTCCGACTGGAACTTCGGGTCCGACACCCAGGCCGATCAGGTGACGGGCCAGACGCGACACCCGCTCGGAGAGCTCGCCGTACGTCAGCGTGCCGTCGTCGTGCACGAGGGCAACGGCGTCGGCGTGACGCGCTGCCGAGTCCGCGAACAGATCGGCGAGAGTGCCGCCGACTGCGGAATCGAACTCACGGTCGGTGTCGTTCCACTCGTCGACGATGGCGGGCAGCTCACCGTCGAGGAACAGATCCAGGTCCCCGACCGGGGTCGACGGCGACGCCGCGACGGCGTCGAGAACGGCCTCGAACCGCGCGACGAGCGAGCGAGCGGTGCGCTCGTCGAACAGATCGGTCGCGTAGGTCAACAACGCATCGAAGCCACCGGACGCCTCGTCGTCGCGCGGGGCGTCGGAGACGATCAGGTGCAGGTCGAACTGCGACGTTCCGGTCTCGGTGTCCAGTGCCGAGATGTCCAGTCCGTCGAGCTCGAATTCTCGGCGCGCGAAGTTCTGGAACGAGAAGCCGACCTGGAACAGCGGGTGACGGGCCGTCGACCGGGTGGGGTTGACGACCTCGACGAGCCGCTCGAACGGTATGTCGGAATTGGCGAAGGCCTGCAGATCGGTTTCTCGAGCTACGTCGAGAAGGTCCTCGAAACTCGCTCCGGCAGCCACGTCGAGCCGCAGCACCAACGTGTTCACGAACATGCCGACGAGGTTTTCGATCTCCGCTTCGCCACGACCCGCGATGGGGGTTCCGACGACGATGTCCGGCGATCCCGACATGCGCGAGAGCAGCACGGCGAACGCCGCGTGCACCGCCATGAACACCGTCGCGTTGTGCGCGCGTGCCAGTTCGGTCAGTCGAGCGTGCGCGGCTGCGTCGATCCGGAAATCGACGCGGCTGCCCCGGAAGGTCTGCTCGGCGGGACGCGGACGATCGAGCGGTAGTTCGATCTGCTCGGGCAACTCGGCCAGAGCATTCTCCCAGTACCGAATCTGCTGCGCAGCAATCGATTCCGAATCCTCCTCGGACCCGAGAACCTGTCGCTGCCACAGCGCGTAGTCGGCGTACTGCACCGGCAGCGGTGCCCACGCCGGATCGGAACCGCGGGTGCGCGCGGCATATGCGGTCATGACGTCGGTGGACAACG
This sequence comes from Rhodococcus sp. 14-2483-1-2, assembly GCF_002259405.1. Taxonomy (GTDB): domain Bacteria; phylum Actinomycetota; class Actinomycetes; order Mycobacteriales; family Mycobacteriaceae; genus Rhodococcoides. The sequence goes on from NZ_NPFW01000002.1 coordinate 231,055, forward strand.
GCATCACCGAAAGACCGTCGGCACTGATGTGGTGGATGACCATGCCGAGTACGAATTCGGTGTCCGAGACGCGGAAGAGCGCGGTCTTCAGCGGCACCCGGGTCGTGACGTCGAACGTCGCCGACAGCAGTTCCAGAACTCGAGTGGTCACCGACTCCGCGTCGGTGTCGATCACCTCGAGGGTGGTGGGAACCTCCGACATCGGCACTATCACCTGATGCGGACCCTCGGGTGAATCCGGGTACACCGATCGCAGAGTCTCGTGACGCTCGATCACGTCGGAGACCGCACGTTGCAACGCGTCGACGTCGAGACGTCCGCTGAGCCGAAGTGCGAACGGGATGTTGTACGCCGTGGACTGGGAATCGAAGCGGTTGAGGAACCACATCCGCTGCTGCGCGAGCGAGAGCGGCACTCGGCTCGGTCGCGCCGATGCCACCAGCGCCGGACGCGCGCCTGCGCCCGAACCCTGCTCGACCCGCGCAGCCAGAGCCGCGACCGTCGGTGCCTCGAACAGAGCGCGCACGGGAACAGTCGTGTCCGCTGCGGCACCCAGCCTGGACACCACCTGTGTTGCCACCAGCGAATTGCCGCCGAGTTCGAAGAAGTCGTCGTCGAGACCGACACGTTCGACGCCGAGAACATCGGCGAAGACGTCGGCGACCATTTCCTCCACCGGAGTGGTCGGTGACCGGAACTCACGAGTGCGCGCAGCCGGCTCGGGCAGGACTCGTCGGTCCAGCTTTCCGTTGGCGGTCAACGGAATCGCGTCGAGCACCACGAAGGCCGAGGGCACCATGTACTCGGGAAGGTTCTCCCCGATCGCGGCCCTGACGACGTCGATGTCGATGGTCGACTCGGCCGCGGGCACGACGTAAGCAACCAGGCGTGCGGCACCGGGAGTGTCCTCGCGCACGATCACCGCTGCCTGCCCGACGGCAGGAGCGGACGCAACGGCGGATTCGACCTCGCCCAGCTCGATTCGGAAACCGCGGATCTTGACCTGGTCGTCGGCGCGACCGACGAACTCGAGTTCGCCGTCGGTCGACCACCGAGCGACATCGCCGGTGCGGTACAGCACGGATCCGTCACCTGCGAAGGGATCGGCGACGAATCTCGTCGCGCTCAATCCGGCTCGGCCGAGATACCCGCGCGCGACCTGACCACCGGAGACGTACATCTCCCCCGGCACGCCTGCGGGTACCAGCGACAACCGCGAATCCAGTACGTACACCGACAGCCCGGAGATGGCGCGTCCCACCAGGGATCCCGATGCCTGCGCCGCGGACCGCGCGTCCACGACACGGTGCGAGACGTGGACCGTGGTTTCGGTGATGCCGTACATGTTGACCAGTTGCGGGGAGTCGTCGCCGTGACGATCGAACCAACCGGCCAGTCGTCGCAGTTCCAGCGCCTCGCCACCGAACACGATGTACCGCAACGAATAGGCATCTGCCGAGCCTGCGGTGCGATCGACCTGATCGAGCTGGTAGAACGCGGACGGAGTTTGGTTGAGAACGGTGACACGCTCACGAATGAGCAACTCCCGCAATGCTTCCGGCGATCTGGAGGTGAAGTAGTCGACCACGACGACGCTACCGCCGGTGGTCAGCGGGCCCCACAGTTCCCACACCGAGAAGTCGAACGCGAACGAGTGGAACAGCGTCCACACGTCGCCTCGACCGAAACCGAAGTGCCGCGCGGTGTTCGCCAACAGCCGTACGACGTTGCGATGCGGGATCAGCACACCCTTGGGCTTGCCCGTCGAGCCCGAGGTGTAGATGACGTACGCCGTCGCAGCCGCGGTCGCCGGAATCGGATCGGTCGCCGGCAGGTCGCTCTCGGCCGAGGCGGTGTCGATGTCGATCCTGGGAAGCGCTGCGGGGAGCGCCACCTCCACACCCGTCCACGTCAGGACGGCCACCGGACGAGAATCGGTGAGGACGAATTCGATGCGGTCCGCCGGGTAAGACGGGTCGATCGGTACGTAGGCACCCCCGGCTTTGAGCACCGCGAGCAGTGCCACGACGAGATCGGCGGTCCGCGGCAGCACGACGGCCACCAGCGACTCCGGCCCGACCCCCTGGGCGGCGAGAATTCTCGCCAGTGCCGTCGAGGACTCGTCGATCTGTCGGTAGCTCGTGGAGGCACCCTCGAACACCACTGCGGGAGCGTCGGGGTCCTCGGCCACCCGAGCGGCGAAGAGATCGACGATCGTGTCGAGCGAATCGGCGACGGCAGGCGCGTCCTGGGCGAGTGCGAGAACACGGCCGCGTTCGGCTTCGTCCATCACCGGGACATCGCCGATTCGCTGACCCGGGTCGAGTGCCACGGACTCGAGGACGCGGATCAGACGTTCGCCGATTGCACGCGCCGTGCTGTCGTCGTACAGGTCGCGGGCGAAGGTGACGTCGATGGTCATGCCGCCGTCGACGTGGTTCTCGGTGAACGTGAACTGAACGTCGAACTTGGCCGTCTCGACCTCGAGGTCGACTGCGCGCACGCTCAGGCCCGGGAGTTCGAGCTCGGTCTGCTCCATGTTCTGCACGGTGAGCATCACCTGGACGAGCGGGTGACGAGCCGCCGACCGCGGTGGGTCGAGTACCTCGACGAGCCGCTCGAACGGCACCTCGGCGTGGGCGAACGCCGACAGGTCGGTCTCGCGTGCCCGCGCCAGAAGCTCGGTGAATGCGCCGCCGTGATCGATATCGGTGCGCAGCACCAGCGTGTTGACGAACATTCCGATGACGTCGTCGAGTGCGGCCTCGCCGCGCCCTGCGACCGGTGTACCGATCGCGATGTCGGTCTCTCCGGACAGTCTTGCCAGCAACACGGCGAGCGAGGAGTGCAACACCATGAACAGCGAGCTCTGGTTGGCGCGGGCCACGTCGCCGAGGCGTCCGTGCGTGTCTGCATCGAGGGCGAGGGTGATGTTGCCGCCGCGGTACGACGACCGATCCGGGCGGACTCGATCGCCGGGGAAGGTGACCTCGTCCGGCAGCGAAGCGAGTGCCCGAGTCCAGTGCCGAATCTGGTTCGAGACCGGTGACGTCGGATCGTCCTCGGAGCCGAGAACGGCCTGCTGCCAGAGCGTGTAGTCGACGTAGCGGACGGCGAGCGGAGCCCAACCGGGCTCGGTGCCCGCGCTGCGCGCCGCGTACGCGACCATCAGATCCCGAGTCATGGGACCGATCGAGAATCCGTCTGCGGCAATGTGATGGGTGACGAACGCCAGAACGTGGCGGTCCGAGTCCAGCTCGAACAACGCGGCACGCAACGGCGGCGCAGTGGTGACGTCGAACCCGCCCATGGCCAGCGCCGCCAACGCCGACGGCAGTTCGGCCGTGGTGGTCGCCGTGGGCACCAGATCCGGAACCACCTGCTCAGCCGGAACGATCACCTGAGAAGCGACACCGTCGACCTCCGGGTAGACCGTTCGCAGCGACTCGTGCCGCTCGACGACGTCGGCCACGGCCGCGCGCAAGGCGGGGATGTCGAGGGCGCCGCCGAGATCGATGGCGACGGGGAGGTTCTCCGTCGCGGACTCGGGGTCGAACCGGTTGAGGAACCACATGCGGCGCTGCGCGAGCGAGAGCGGTACCAGATCCGGCAGATCGGTGCGCACCAGAGGAATTCGACGGCCCGAACCCGAGAGCTCGTCGAGCCTGGCCGCCAGGGCGGACACGGTCGAGGCCTCGAAGATGGTCCGGACGGTCACCGTGGTGTCGAGTGCCGCGCCGATTCTCGACGCCACTCTCGTGGCGACGAGGGAGTTGCCGCCGAGGGCGAAGAACTCGTCGTCCGCACCGACCACATCGATTCCGAGGACATCGCGGAACACTTCTGCCACAACGGTTTCCGATGTGGTGGCCGGCGCACGGAAAGCACGCTGCTCGATGTTCGGCTCAGGCAGCGCACGACGATCGAGCTTGCCGTTGGGCGTCAGCGGCAGTGCGTCGAGTACGACGGTCGCGGCCGGGACCATGTAGCTCGCGAGCGAGCGCGACGCGAACTCCGTCAGTTCGGCAACGTCGACGGTTCCGCCGACAGCGGGTACGACGTAGGCGACCAGTTGATCGCCCGCGGCAGCTGTCTGCCGAACCAGAACGACGGCCGATTCCACGGACCGATGCTTGCGCAGCACGGTCTCGATCTCGCCGAGTTCGATTCGCAGTCCGCGGAGCTTGACCTGGAAGTCGGTGCGGCCCAGGTATTCCAACCGTCCCGAACCGGAGGGCACCGCACGCCAGCGCACCAGGTCACCGGTGCGGTACATGCGCGTGCCCGGTTCTCCGAACGGGTCGGGAAGGAATCGATCGGCCGTCAGGTCCGTTCGTCCGAGATATCCGCGGGCCAGTTGAACTCCGGCGAGGTACAGCTCGCCCGCCACCCCGGGAGCGACCGGAGACAGTCGCGCGTCGAGGACGTACGTTCTGGTGTTCCACACCGGGACACCGATCGGCACGAGGTCGACGTCCGCCTCCGACACCGCGTGATAGGTGACGTCGACGGCAGCCTCGGTGGGACCGTAGAGGTTGTGCAGCGCCACGCCCGGCAGCACCCGTCGGAGCCGATCGCCGACCTCCGCGGGCAGCGCCTCTCCGGACGCGAACAGAGTCCGCAGAGAGGTGGCAGCAGTCGACGGCGCTGCTGCCACGACGGAAACGAAGACCTCGAGCAGCGAGGGTACGAAGTGTGCCGTCGTGACCGACTGCGCCTCGATCGTCTCGAGCAGGTACTGCGGATCACGATGACCGTCGGGTTTCGCGATGACCAACGTGGCGCCGATCTGCAACGGCCAGAACAGCTCCCATACCGACACGTCGAACGTGACGGGGGTTTTCTGCAGCACGACGTCGTCGGTGGTGAGCTCGTATTCCGACTGCATCCACAGCAGGCGGTTCACGATCGCCTCGTGGGTGACGGCCACGCCCTTGGGCTGCCCGGTCGAACCCGACGTGAAGATGACGTAGGCGGTGTTCGACGGTGCCAGCGCACGGATTCGGTCCGCGTCGGTGATCGGCGTGTCGGAGAAGCCGGACAAGTCGAGGGTGTCGATGTCGAGGACCTCGACGCCGTCGGCCTCCACCGTGTCTCGTGACGTGGTCAGCACGCAGACCGGTGCCGCGGTTCCGAGAATGTGTGCGATCCGCTCGGCCGGCTGATCGGGATCGATCGGTACGTACGCGCCACCGGCGGCGATGATCGCGTGGATTCCGACGAGCAGTTCCACCGAGCGACGGGCAGCGATGCCCACTGCGCTCTCGGGTCCGACACCACGGTCGATCAGGAAGCGCGCCAGCCGAGCGACCCGTTCCTGGAATTCTCCGTAGGTGAGCGTGTCGTCTCCGAAAACCAGTGCGGTGGAGGACGAGTCGACCTGTCCGGCGAGGGAGGCCAACGTCTGTGCTCGGTCGACCTCGTGCTCGGTGTCGTTCCAGTCGACCAGCACACGCCTGCGTTCGACGGGCTCGAGCAGTTCGATGTCGCCGACCACGGTCGAGAGGTTGTCGGCGACGGCTTCGAGAACTGTGATCAGGCGATCGCCCAGCGTGACGACCGTGGCTTCGTCGAACAGATCGGTGGCGTAGGTGACGTCGACGGTCATGCCCTGCGGAGCGCCGCTGGGTCCGATCGACTCGACGAAGGTGAACTGCAGATCGAACAGTGCGACCAGCGTCTCGAAATCGACACCGGAGACCGACAGTCCCGGCAGTTCGAGATCCTTCTGTCCCAGGTTCTGGAACGCGAGCACCACCTGCACGAGGGGATGACGAGCCGTGGATCGGGCGGGGTTGAGGATTTCGACCAGTCGCTCGAACGGTACGTCCACGTGGGCCAGAGCCGACAGGTCGGTCTCGCGGGTGTCGGCGAGTACCTGGTCGAATCGACGCGCCGTGTCGATCTCGGTGCGCAACACCAGCGTGTTGACGAACATGCCGATCAAGTCGTCGAGGGCAGCTTCACCGCGTCCGGCGACCGGGGTGCCGATCGCGATGTCGGCTTCGCCGGACAACCGCGACAGCAGTACGGCCAAGGAGGTGTGCACCACCATGAACAGCGAGGCGTTCTCTGCTCTGGCGGCATCGATCAGTGCGCGGTGCAGATCCTCGTCGATGGAGAAGCGCACGAGCGCACCACTGTTCGACGCCACGACGGGCCTCGGGCGGTCGGACGGCACGTCGAGCTGGTCCGGCAGGCCGGCCAGAGCGGTTGTCCAGTAGTCGATCTGCTGCGAGACGACAGACTGCGGGTCGTCCTCGGAACCGAGTACCTGGCGCTGCCAGAGGCTGTAATCGGCGTAGTCGATCGGCAGCGGAGACCAGAAGGGCTCCTGGTTCAGCGAGCGAGCCGCGTACGCGTTCATCACGTCTCGGGTCAGCGGGCCCAGCGAGAACCCGTCGGCCGCGATGTGGTGGACGACGAACACCAACAGGTGCTCGGTGGGGCTGACCTCGAAGAGTCTGGTTCGGAAGGGCAGGTCCTTCGACAGGTCGAATCCAGTGGTCGCCAGTTCTCGCAACGCATCCGCGACCTCGTGTGCGGCGATGTCGATGGGAGTCAGATCCGGCGTGGCCGAGGCTGCGTCGACGATGACCTGGTGTGCGGTTCCGTCGGTCTCCGGGAACACCGTGCGCAGGGATTCCTGCCGAGCCACGACGTCCGCGACCGCGATCTGCATTGCGCGGCGGTCCAGCAGACCGGACAGTCGCACGGCGATCGGAATGTTGTTGGCTGCGGATTCGACGTCGAACTTGTTGAGGAACCACATTCGCTGCTGCGCGAGCGACAACGGAATGTGTTGCGGCCGTTGCTGAGGCACCAACGGCGGGCGGCTTCCCGTGGCGACCAGTGTGCCCAACCGCGCGGCCAGATCGGCCACCGTGGAGGTGTCGAACAGCTCTCGCACCGCGATTCTGGTGTCCATGGCCACGCCCAGTCGCGAGACCAGTTGCGTTGCGATGAGGGAGTTTCCGCCGAGCTCGAAGAAGTCGTCGTCGAGACCGACACGCTCGACTCCGAGGACCTGGGCGAAGACCTCGGCAACGGTGCGTTCGATGTCGTTGGTCGGTTCCCGGTACTCGGTCACCTCGAAAGCGGGATCGGGTAGCGCCTTACGGTCGAGCTTTCCACTCGCGCCGAGCGGAAATTCCTCGAGCACGATCAGCGTCGACGGCACCATGTACTCCGCGAGCCGAGACCGCAGCGCGCCGAGGACGGCACCGGTCTCCACCGAGGCACCGGCCGGTACGACGTACCCGACGAGTTGCTCGTGGCGGACCACGACGACCGCCTGGGAGATCGAGCGTTGTGCCAGCAATGCCGATTCGATCTCGCCGAGTTCGATGCGCAGGCCGCGCAGCTTCACCTGGAAGTCCGACCGTCCCACGTATTCGAGCTCGCCGTTGCGGTTCCACCGCACGACGTCGCCGGTGCGATAGAGGCGCCGCCCGCCGGTAGCGAACGGATGTGCCACGAAGCGGTCCGCGGTCAGGTCCGAGCGTCCCACATATCCACGTGCCAGCTGAGTACCCGCGAGATAGAGCTCACCTGCGACACCGACGGGAGTGGGATTCAGTCGCGAATCGAGCACGTAGACAGAGGTGTTCCACACCGGTGCTCCGATGGGCATCACCTCCGAATCCTCGTCCGTGACAGCGTGATAGGTCACGTCGACGGCAGCCTCGGTTGGGCCGTACAGGTTGTGCAACTCCACTCCAGCGATTGCCCGCCGTAGCGCGCGGGCCGTGGTGGGAGCCAATGCCTCACCGGATGCGAACACCAACCGCAGCGAGGCACCCGACGCTCGGCGACGCTCCACCTCGGGTACGAACACCGACATCATCGACGGCACGAAGTGCACCACCGAAACATGCTCGCGAGCAATGACATCGAGCAGATACAGCGCATCCCGATGACCGTCCGGAACAGCGATGGCCACCGACGCCCCGTTCTGCAGCGCCCAGAAGAACTCCCACACGGACACATCGAACGTCGACGGAGTCTTCTGCAACACCACGTCCTCGGCGGTCAACCCGTACTCGTGCTGCATCCACAACAACCGATTCACGATCGCCTCGTGCGAGACACCCACGCCCTTGGGACGTCCCGTCGAACCCGATGTGAAGATCACGTACGCGAGATTCGACGCCCGCAACGGTGCCGTGCGCTCGGCATCGGTCAACGGTGCCGCAGACAGACCCGACACGTCGACGGTGTCGATGTCGATCGTCTCGACCCCCGCGAACTCCACGTGATCACGCGTCGTCGACAACACCCGAACCGGAGCCGCCGTGGCAACGATGTACTCGTTCCGATCCGCCGGTTGCGATGGATCGATCGGCACGTATCCCGCACCGGCCTTCACGATCGCGTACATACCCACGAACAGGTCCAGACTCCGCCCGATCGCGAGCCCCACCAGCGAATCAGGCCCAACCCCGGCCGACACCAGAAGTCGCGCAAGACGATTCGCACGCCCCGCGAACTCCGCATAGGTCAACCGCTCACCCTCGAACACCAATGCTCTGGCATCCGGAGTCTCGGCCACCTGACGATCGAACAGGTCGACCAGCGTCACCCGGTCCGGTACCTCGTGTTCGGTGCGGTTCCACGCTGTCACGACTCGGTCGCGCTCGCCGTCGTCGAGAAGGTCGATGTCTCCCACCGACAGCGAGGGATCTGCCACCACGGCACTGAGTATCCGCACGAAACGTTCGGAGAACCCTCTCACCGTCGCGGCGTCGAACAGGTCGGTCGCGTAGGTCAACTCGGCGGCCATGCCCTGTCCGCGACCGTCCACTCCGATGGACTCGGTGACGGTCAGCTGCAGGTCGAACTTCGCCACCTCGGCATCGAGGGCGACGCTGTCCACCGACAGACCCGGTAGGTCGACGTGCGTGCGGGTGAGGTTCTCGAACGAGAGCATCACCTGGAACAGGGGGTGCCGCGCCTGCGATCGGGACGGATTGAGCACCTCGACCAAACGCTCGAACGGCAGATCGGCGTGTCCGAACGCGCCGAGCGCCACTTCGCGGGCGCGCCCGATCTGCTCCGAGAACGTCCGACCCGACTCGATGTCGGTGCGCAACACGAGGGTGTTGACGAACATGCCGACCACGTCGTCGAGGGCTGCGTCGCCTCGGCCTGCGACCGGAGTACCGATCGCGATGTCCTCGGTGCCGGACAGGCGTGCGAGCAGCACCGCCAGAGCCGCGTGGACGACCATGAACAGCGATGCGTTGTGCGTGTGGGCCAGCGAGGACAGGCCTCGATGGACCTCGGCCGGTACATCGAATCGGATCGACGATCCTTGGTAGGACTGACGATTCGGGCGCGGCCGATCGGTCGGCAGATCCAGCTGATCGGGCAGACCGGCAAGCATGTCGGCCCAGTAGTCGACCTGACCGGAGATCAGCGATTGCGGATCGTCCTCGGAGCCGAGAACCGAACGCTGCCACAGGCTGTAGTCGGCGTACTGCACCTCGAGCGGCATCCACGCCGGGTTCTCCCACGCGGTACGCGAGGCGTAGGCGATCATGAGGTCGCGGGCCAGCGGACCCATCGACCAGCCGTCGGCCGAGATGTGGTGCACCACCATGGCGATGACGTGCTCGCGAGGACCGATCTCGAAGAGGCGGGCCTGAATCGGAACGTTGACCGTCACGTCGAACGTCGTCGACGCCAGTGTGAAGACCTGCCGCTGAATATCGGCTGCGGACGTCGGAATGGGCATCAGGTTCGGCACCGTCTGAGCGGCGTCGAGGATGGACTGCTGCGGGCCTGCCGCGGCGTCCGGGTAGACCGTGCGCAGCGATTCGTGCCGGTCGATCACGTCCATGATCGCAACCTGCAGCGCGGCGACGTCGAGTTCGCCGGTCAGTCTCAGTGCGAACGGAATGTTGTACGCGGTGGAGTCGGCATCGAATCGATTGAGGAACCACATTCGCTGCTGCGCGAGCGAGAGCGGAATTCGCTCGGGCCGCACGGTCGCGACGAGTGCGGTGCGGCCGCCCTCCCCTGCGGCCTGCTCCACCCGTACTGCGAGCAGCGCCACGGTCGACGCCTCGAACAGCATGCGCACCGGCACGGTGGCATCGAGAGCGACTCCCAGGCGCGAGACCACCTGTGTGGCGATCAGCGAGTTACCGCCGAGCTCGAAGAAATCGTCGTCGAGACCCACGCGCTCCACCCCGAGAACGTCCGCGAAGACGTCGGCAACGATCTCCTCGATCGGTGTCGTCGGGGCACGGAACTCGCGCACCTCGAACACCGGAGCCGGCAGTGCCCGGCGATCGAGCTTGCCGTTGACGGTCAGTGGGATGGCGTCGAGCACGACGAACGCCGACGGCACCATGTACTCCGGAAGTACCTCGGCGATACCGGTTCTGATGTCTTCGATGTCGACGATCGGCCGACCCTCGACCGCAGCGGACACCACGTAGGCGACCAGTCGAGCTGCACCGGGCGAGTCCTCGCGAACGACCACGGCGGCCTGGGTGACGGTCGGCTGCGCGGTCACCGCCGCCTCCACCTCGCCCAGCTCGATGCGGAAACCACGGACCTTGACCTGATCGTCGGAACGACCGAGGTATTCGAGTTCTCCTGCGGCGTTCCACTGTGCGAGGTCACCGGTTCGGTACAGCAGCGATCCGTCGTCGGCTCCCGACGAGAAGGGGTTCGCCACGAAGCGAACCGACGTCAGCTCCCGGCGACCGAGATAACCGCGGGCGAGTTGTCCACCGGCAACGTACATTTCGCCGGGCACCCCGACCGGAACCGGATGCAGGCGGATGTCCAGCACGAACACCCGCAGTCCGGCGATGGGCTTGCCGACCACCGAGGCACTGGTCTCGACGGACGCGGCATCGAGCGCACGATAGGACACGTGCACGGTCGTCTCGGTGATGCCGTACATGTTGACGAGCTGGGGCGAACGGTGCCCGTGCCGCTCGAACCACCCGGTCAGACGCCGTTGTTCGAGGGCTTCACCGCCGAAGATCACGTAGCGCAGTGACAGTTCGCCATGATCGGTTGCCGTCGTGCGATCGGCCTCGGACAGCTGATAGAACGCCGACGGCGTCTGGTTGAGCACCGTGACCTGCTCGTCGACGAGCAAGCGGTGGAATGCCTCCGGCGACCGCGAGGTGAAGTAGTCGACGACGACCAACGTGCCGCCGTACAGCAACGGGCCCCACAGCTCCCACACCGAGAAATCGAAGGCGTAGGAGTGGAACATCGTCCACACGTCGTCGGCACCGAAGCCGTAGACCGAATCGGTGTTGTCGAGGAGCCGAACGACGTTGCGATGCGGAATCATCACGCCCTTGGGGCGGCCTGTCGAACCCGAGGTGTAGATGACGTAGGCGACGTTGTCGGGTCGCAGCGGACTCGTCCGGTCCTCGTCGGTGAGACGATCGCCGGACACCGACGACAGATCGACGGTGTCGATGTCGAGCAATGCTGCGCCGGTACGAGATTCGACGTCGGACGGCAGTTCCACTCGGTTCGAGCCGGACAACAGAACGGTTGTGGGCCGAGCGTCGTCGAGCATGTACTCGACTCGGTCGAGTGGGTAGCTCGGATCGACGGGGAGGTATCCACCGCCGGCTTTGATCACCGCGACGAGCGCGACGACGAGTTCCGCGGACCGCGGAAGGGCGACGGCGACCAGGCTTTCGGGGCCGACGCCGTGGGAGATGAGAACGCGGGCAAGACGGTTGGAGTGCGCGTCGAACTCGGCATAGGTCATCGACGAGTCACCGAAGCGCACCGCGACGCCGTCCGGGTGACGTGCGGCAGCGGCGTCGAGCAGATCCACCAGGGTCAGCTCACGAGAGACGTCGTCTCCCGATGCGTTCCACTGCGACACCACGGACCGGTGCTCCGCGGCATCGACGATCGCGACGTCGCCGACCGGCACCGTCGAGTCCGTGGTGACCGCGTCCAGAATCGCCAGGAAGCGACGAGCGAAACTCTCGACGAGATCGGCGTCGAACAGATCTGTGGCGTACTCGAACACCGCGTCGATACCCGCGGGTGCCCCGTCGTCGAGATGCTCGGTCAGCCACAGCTGTACGTCGAATTTGGCGATGGGAACGTCGAATTCGGCGGCTGTGGCGCGCAGGCCACCGACGGTGAGTTCACGAGACATCGCCGATTCCAGCGAGATCGCGACCTGGAACAGCGGGTGCCGGGACGTCGAACGCACCGGGTTCAGCACCTCGACGAGGCGCTCGAACGGCACGTCTGCATGCGCGAACGCGGACAGGTCCGTGTCACGAACGCGCGAGAGGAGTTCCTCGAACGTCAACGCCGGATCGACCTCGGTGCGCAGTACGAGCGTGTTGACGAACATGCCGACCAGGTCGTCGAGTGCTGGTTCTCCGCGACCGGCCACGGGCGCACCGATGGCGATGTCGGTGGTGCCACTGAGCCGGGCGAGCAGGAGCGCGTACGCGGACTGCATGACCATGAACAGCGAGGCGTTGTTCGCCCGGGCCAGGCTCGCCAGCGAGGCGTGCAGATGCGCAGGCACGTCCACCCGAAGCTTGCTGCCCGCGTTCGAGGACACTGCGGGGCGAGGCCTGCTCGACGGCAGTGCCAACTGATCGGGAAGATCTTCGAGAGTCGCGCTCCAGTACGCGATTTCGCGCGAAGCCAGGGACAGCGGATCGGTCTCGGGACCGAGCACCGCTCGTTGCCACAGCGCGTAGTCGGCGTATTGGACCTCGAGCGGCGTCCACTCGGGTGCGCGCCCCTTGACCCGGCTCGAGTAGGCCACCAGCACATCCCGCGCCAGCGGACCGAACGACGCCCCGTCGGCGGCGATGTGGTGCAGCACCATCGCGAGTTCGTGCTCGGTCGGTGAGATCTCGAAGAGTGCGATGCGGAACGGTGTATCGACCGTGACGTCGAATCCCTTGGCGACCAGTTCGTGCAGGCGACCGCCCAGTTCGTCGCGTTCGATGCGGACCGGCAGAATCGTCGCCGGAGTCCGCGCCGCCGTGAGCACAACCTGTTCCGGTGAGCCGTCCACCTCGGGGTAGACGGTGCGCAGGGTCTCGTGTCGGTCGACGACGTCGGCGAATGCGGCCGACAGGGCGACCACGTCGAGCGGCCCGGTCAGACGGACGGAGAACGGCAGGTTGTACACCGCGGTGGTGGGGTCGAAGCGGTTGAGGAACCACATACGCTGTTGCGCAGGAGAGAGTGGAATACGTTCGGGCCGTTCCCGCGACTCCAGCACCGGGGTGTCCGCCCCGAGCCGAGCCGCCGATTCGGCCCTGGCCGCCAGCGCGCCGACCGTGGGAGCTTCGAACAGCTCACGGACGCCGAGGCGAACTCCGAGAGCGCTGCCGACTCGCGTCACCAACTGGGTGGCGATCAGAGAGTTGCCACCGAGCTCGAAGAAGTCCTCGTCCAGACCGACCTTGGAGGCACCGAGCAAATCCTCGTAGATACCGGCGACGACGTACTCCGCCCGGCTCTGCGGGGCCCGATACTTCTTCGCGCTGCTGAACACCGGTTCCGGCAACGCTTTTCGGTCGAGCTTGCCACTGGTGTTCAGTGGCAGGGCGTCGAGGACGACGACCGCTGCAGGCACCATGTACGACGGTAGGGCGTGGCCGGCGAACTCGATCGCCGCGGCGGATTCGATGGATCGTCCCGGAGCCGCGACGACATACGCCACCAACTGATCACCGGTGACCGTCTGGACCACCAATACCACTGCCTGCGATATCGATTCGTTGGCGAGCAGAACCGTTTCGATCTCGCCGAGCTCGATGCGTTGTCCGCGGAACTTGACCTGGAAGTCCGTCCGGCCGATGTAGTCCAACACTCCGTCGCCACGCCAGCGCACGAGGTCACCGGTGCGGTACATCCGCTCGCCGCCGGTGCCGAAGGGGTTGGCGACGAAGCGATCCGAGCTCAGATCCGGTCGGCCCACGTAGCCGCGCGCCAGCTGAACTCCCGCGAGGTACAGCTCGCCCGATTCGCCGATCGGGGTCGGTCGTAGCCGACCGTCGAGAACGAAGGCCTTGGTGTTCCACTCGGGCACACCGATCGGAACGGTGCGGGTGTCCTGCGGTCCGCTGGGGTGATAGGTGACCGAGACCGCGGCCTCGGTGGGGCCGTAGAGATTGTGCAGCCCCGCCGAGCACAGTGCGCGGAACGACGCTGCGGTCTCGACCGGCAATGCCTCGCCGATGACGAACACGTGGCGCAACGAACTGCAGGTACCCGTCGGCGCATTGGCCACGAACACCGTCAGCATCGACGGCACGAAATCGGTGATGGTGACCCGATGTTCGGCGATCTTGTTGGCCACGTAGACCGAATCGCGATGCCCGTCGGGAGTGGCGAGCACCATTGTCGCGCCGACCCGCAGAGGCAGGAAGAATCCCCAGAGCGAGACGTCGAAGGTGGTGGCCGTCTTCTGCAGATAGACGTCGGATGCATCCATCGGATACTCCGACAGCATCCACTCCATCTGATTGTCGATCGCCGCGTGTTCGACCGCGACGCCCTTCGGCCGTCCGGTCGAACCGGAGGTGTAGATCACGTACGCGGTATTCGAGAGTCGCAGTGGCGCAGTACGTTCGGCATCCCGAACGGGTGCCGTGGACCGCGACGCGCAGTCGACGAGGTCGACCGCAACCGTCTCGGTTCCCTCGGGCAGTTCGACGTCGTCGTGCGAGGAAATCAGCACGCATCGCGGCTGTGCCGAGTCGAGAATGTACGCGGTACGATCGGCAGGGTGGTCGGGGTCGATCGGCACCCAGGCACCGCCCGCCGCCACGATCGCGTACATCCCGACGACGAGGTCGAACGAACGGCGGATCGAGAGTCCGACGAGAGTCTCGGGGCCGACACCCATATCGATCAGGTGACGAGCCAGGCCGTTCACTCGCGCGGAGAGTGCACCGTAGGTGACCGACTCGCCCTCGTACACCAGGGCCGTCGCGTCGGGGTGTGCGGCCGCAGCCGCTTCGAAGGCGGACAGCAGCGTGCGTGGCTCGGTCTCGTGCTCGGTGGCATTCCACTCGGCCACGACGAGTTCGCGTTCGCCACCGTCGGTCAGTGCCAGATCCCACACCGCGCTCTTGGCTCCCGCCGCCACGAACCGGGCGAAGAATTCGACGAACCTCTCGTGGTTCCGCCCGGACTGCTCGGGTCCGTACAGATTGGGGTTGGACTCGAAGTCGATGTGGGTGGTCGACCCGGCAACGCTGGTGTAGAGGTTGAGCCCGAAATCCTCGATGAGGCCGGTCGAGAGAATGTTGATGCCGCCGACCATCGAACCGAGGCGCACCTCGCCGAAGAACAGCATGATGTTGACCCACGGACCGAAGAACGAGGCCTGACCGCTGGCCGCTCCGGAATCGCGCCGAATGTCCTCGTGCCGGTATCGCTGGTGCCGCAGGGCCCCGGAGACCTCGGCGTTGACGCGCGCGAGCAGCGTCTCGACGGTGGTGTCACCCGACACGTCGAGTCGGAGGGGAACGACGTTGGAGACCATGCCGCCGGAACGGCGCAACACCGCGGTGGTGCGCGCGGTGACCGGGAGCGAGAGCACGACGTCCTCGCGTCCGGTCATCTGCGCGAGGTAGGCGGCGAAGCCGGCGATGACGATGGTTGCCATCGTCGTGTCGGTCTCGCTTCGCAGGGCTTCGAGTCCGTCCATCGTCTCGGCGGACAGGGCTGTGCTGTCGATCTGACTCGTCGCCGCCGGTGCAGCCGTGTGACCGGCGAGGGTGGTGACTCCGTCGATACCGTCGATCCGCGACGCCCAGTACTCGCGGTCGGCCTCGAAACGGCTCGAGTCGCGGTAGGCCACGTCGATGTCGTAGACCTTCGTCAGGTCCGACGCCAGGTTCTTGCTCGGTTCGGTGCCCTCCACCGCCGCGGTGTAAAGCTCCGCCGCACGGTTCATGAACGTGACGGCACCGAATCCGTCGAGCACGACGTGATGCACGCGCTCGTACCAGAACCAGACGTCGTCCTCGAGGCGCAGCACGGTCGCGGCGATCAGTCGGTCGCGCAGAATGTCGATCGGCGCGCTGTAGTCGCCGTGCATCCACGCCAGGGCCGCTGCACGAGGATCGGCCTCGCCGCGTAGGTCCAGGTAGTTCAGGGAGTCGTCGAGGGTGGGATCGACGATCTGCCGGGGCTCGGCGTCGATCTCGACGATGCGCACGAATCCGGACTGCAGTTCGAGTGCCGCCTGTGAGGATGATCGACGAAGCAACTCCACGTCGAGCTCGCCGTGCAGCTCGATGTACTGGGCGATGTTCGCGGGTACCGAGGGGTCCACATGCTGCGCGAACCACATTCCCAATTGGGCCGGTGACAGGGGGAACGACGAATGCTCAGGACTGCCGACTCCGTCGTCGTGTCCAGCACCTTCCACACCTAGCGGGTCCAATCGATTCCTCTCTTTCCCACAATCACACGCGCCCCCACCGGCTGCCGAACCGGCAGCGATCGGCGGGCACCGAACACGTCGAGCAAGTTGCTTACTTCGTTCTCTATTTTCTCACCGGGAGCAACTCGAAGTTACCTTTCAGTACATATCCGTACGTATGTACCGGACCGTTACAAGTCGATACCCGATCCGAGCCGACCCGACACACTCCGACTCGATTCGGCACCCGGTCAATCTACAGTGCCGAACGTGCGGCGACCGTCGGTCGTCATGCCGTCATGTCGAAAGCGGCGATGACCTTGTTCGGTGTCACCCGAACGATCAATTCGCCCGGAACACCGTTGCGTGCGCCGAACTCCTCGGCGCGATCGCGGCCCATGTACCTGGCCCCGAGCTCGGTGGCGGTGCGGAGCAACTCCGCGGGGTTCTCGTCGACCGACGCGATGCCCTGCACCTGGACGAATCCGTACGGCGGCTCTTCGAGATCGACGGTCAGCACGACGCGGGGGTCACGGCGAATCGACTTTCCCTTCGCCGTGTCGGCCCCGGTGTTGAACACGATCTGGTCGCCCTCGACGAGGAACCAGATGGGTGCCACCAGGGGCCTTCCGTCGGAGGCGAGGTATCCGAGCTTGCCGGTGCGGGTACCCGCGGACAGAAACTCGCGTACGCGCGGATCGGTGATCGACGTCATCGCAGTCACGCTACGCGGCCACACCGACAAGATCGATCCGTGGGCTTCGCCTCCGTGCTCCTACACAGCAGCTGCGTGAGTGAGCGCACCGGCGCAGATCGTGGCTCTGATGTCGGTCTCGGCGAGATCGTGCACCGAGCGGTGCACGGGATGCTCGACCAGAACGACGATGTCCGCTGCATCCCCCTCTCGGAGCGCGCCGCGGCCACCGCACGCCGCGCGCAGTGCCACCTCGAGGGGCACGGCTTCGTCCAGGTGCCACGGGGGTCGGTCGTCGTCGGTACGGAACACCGCTGCGGCGACTCCCGCCAACGGCTCCGGTGGACTGACCGGGGCATCGGAACCGAAGAGCAAGGTCGCACCGCTTCGGTGCAGCGAGCCGTAACCGTAGGCCACCGAGCGCCGTCCGGCCCACAGGTCCTCGGCGATGTCGCGATCGGCCATCGCGTGCTGCGGTTGCACCGATGCCACGACGCCCAACGCAGCGAAGCGCGCGACGTCGTCCGGCAGTATCTGTTGCGCGTGTTCGATGCGGCCACCGCAGCCGGCGCGCTCGAATGCATCGAGGGCGATGCCGTTGGCGCGGTCACCGATCGCGTGGATGGCAGGCACGATTCCGCCTCCCGACGCCCGCGAGACGAGCCGGTACAGATCGTCCCGAGTTTCGAGCAACAGCCCGTACGCGTCGTCCCCGTCGATGCCCGGGTACCGATCGTGGCAGCACGCGGTTCGGGTGTTGAGCGAACCGTCGAGCATCACCTTGAGCGGTCCGCGGCGGATCAGTTCCGACAGAGCCGAGACGTCGCCGGTGCGCTCGCCGCGCTCGAGTGCCTCGTCGAGCCATTGCGGCCACACGGTCGTGTCGACTCGCACCGCAGGAGAACCGGCCGACAGCCGTCGATCCCAGACCGTCTTGTTGTCGGCGAACTCGAAATCGACGACGCCGGTGACGCCACGGACCGCCAGTGCGGCGGTCGCGTCGAGCACGGCCCGATCGAGTTCGGCCGGATCGTCCTGCTCCTCGAGCGCCATGACCGCTTCGAGACCGTCGACGTCGCGCAGCACACCGGTGGGGTGATCGATACCCAGATCGTCGAGCAACGCCGGGCTCAGCCACAACGTGTGCAGATCCATGCTCGTCATCGCCACGCGAGCACCGGGCAGCGCATTCTCGAGCAGGTCCTTGTGTGGCTCCTCCGGCCAGTGTGCGTCACGGAAGCCGTTGGCGCGCACCACCGATTCGCCTGCCGTACGCGCGTAGGGGTACACCAGGGCGACCGCGTCGGCAGCCGATGCGGCGGACCCGACATCGATTCGCCTACGGGCAGCCGCCCACTGCGTCAGGTGCACGTGAGAGTCCACGAACCCGGGCAACGCCACCCCGCCCCCACCGTCGAGCACCTCCTCGCCCCGTGCGCGCCTGGTGCCCGCCGGAGTGATCGACGCGATGACCGATCCTGCGAGTTCTATGTCGAAGAGCACGCCGGAACCATCCAGTGCGACATTGGCGATAATCACTCCTGGGACTCTAGAGCGTCGTGGTCACGGGCGCGCATGCCATCCTCTAGCAATGAAAACAGAGCCTGGTGCGATGCAGACAGAGCCGGCCGGTCCCGTCGGATATCACGCGAGCGTGACGGTGCGATGGTCCGATATGGATGCCTTCGCGCACATCAACCATGCACGGATGGTCACCTTGCTCGAAGAGGCGCGCATCGAATGGCTGCTCAGCGAGGGCGAGGCCAACGAGTCTCTGATCAAGAGTGCGTTGATCGCGAATGTGACCATTGCGTACAAGAAGCCGCTCCGGCATTCGGACGGTCCGCTCGACGTCACACTGTGGTTCGAGAAGGTGCGCGCTGTCGATTTCACCATCGGGTACGAGGTCCGCGCCGCGGGCGCGGCACCGGAATCGCCGCCCGCCGTGGTGGCGACGACCCGGATGGCGATGGTCGACGTCGGTGCCGAGACCCTGCGCCGCATCGCGCCGGAGGAAAAGGCCTATCTCGCGCGCTGGAGTCGCTGAAACTCGGTCGCCCGGTCGACGAACCACGCCAACGCAGCCGGGTCGTCGACGGCACTCGAATCGAGAGTGCCTGCGGCAGTGGCACCTTGGAAGAGCCGTTTGAGCGGTACCTCGAGCTTCTTCCCGGTTCGAGTGTGGGGTATCGCGGGCGTGGCGATGACATCGTCGGGAACGTGTCGCGGCGACGCCTGCGTTCTGATGACGGATTCGATGCGTTCACGCAACTCGTCGGTCACGCCGTCCGGGACCACCACGAACAGGGGCATCCAGTATCCGCCGTCGGGTAGCTCGATGCCCAGAACGAGCGCCTCGGTGACCTCGTCCAGAGATTCGACGGCCTGATAGATGTCGGCGCTCCCCATACGAATTCCGTTGCGGTTGAGCGTCGAATCCGACCGCCCGTGTACGAGAACACTGCCGTGATCGGTCATGGTGATCCAGTCGCCGTGCCGCCAGATTCCCGGATAGGTGTCGAAGTAGGCGTCCCGGTAACGAGATCCGTCCGCGTCGTTCCAGAAGTACAGCGGCATCGACGGCATGGGCTCGGTGACGACCAACTCACCGACGGTGCCACGGACTGCGTGGCCGTCCTCGTCGTAGGCGTCGAGCGCGACGCCGAGGAACGGCACCGACAGCTCCCCGGCCCAGACCGGCGCGGTCCGCACTCCCCCGGCGAATGCCGACACCACGTCGGTGCCACCGGAAATGGAGAAGACCGGCACGTGGGCTCCGATGTTCTCCGACAACCAGATCGACGACGTCGCAGGCATCGCAGATCCGGTGATCCCGACGGCTCGCAGAGCCGACAGGTCGTGATCGGTGCCGGGATGCGCGTCGGCCTTGATGCACGCGAGCACATAGCCGGGGCTGGTTCCGAGATACGTCACACCCAGCCTGGCTGCGATGTCCCACAGCGCATCCGGCGTAGGGAACGACGGATTGCCGTCGGCGCACACGATCGTGGACCCGGCCAGTAGACCGGCGACCTGGAAGTTCCACATCATCCAGCTGGGGCTGGTGTACCAGAAGAACACGTCCTCGGGGCCCAGATCGGAGTGCAGCGCAACGGATTTGAGATGCTCGAGCACCACACCGCCGTGACCGTGCACGATCCCCTTCGGTAGACCGGTGGTACCCGAGGAGAACACGACCCACAGCGGGTGATCGAAAGGCACTGCTAACGGACTCAATTCGCGACTCTGAGCTGTTGCGGAAGACCAACTCACCGCGTTTCCCGACGCCTCGCCGACCGTCACCACGACCCGCAGTGTCGGCAGCCCCGACGTGAGCGCGTCGACATCGGCGGCCTTGTCCCTGAACTTCCCTCCGTACATGTACCCGTCGGCAGTGATCAGCGCCGTGGGTTCGAGCTGGCCCAGACGGTCGAGTGCCGCCGAGGCCGAGTAGTCCTGCCCGCACGCGGACCACACCGCACCCAGGCTCGCGGTCGCCAGGAATGCGATCACCGCCTCGGGGACGTTGGGCAGATATCCGACGACGCGGTCGCCGCGTCGAACTCCCGCGCCTGCGAGCGTCCCCGCCAGCGCCCCGACCCGATCGATCATCTCCTCCCACGTCACGGTCCGCGTCGAACCGTCTTCGCGGGCGTGGACGATGGCGGCGCGACCGGGTCGAGCATGCCTGATCACCTGGTCCACGTAGTTCAGCTGCGTACCCGGAAACCACTGCGCTCCCGGCATATCTCGCTCTGCGAGCACCGTTTTCGGCACGCTGGAGGAGCGGACCTCGAAGAAGTCCCACACCGCTCGCCAGAACAGTTCCAACTCGTTCGTCGACCATCGCCACAGAGCCGAGTAGTCCGGTAGAAGCACATCGTGACGTTGCGCGACGAAGCGCGCGAACTCGGTCACCCGAGCCTCGGCGAGATCGGAATCCGTCGGCGTCCACAGCGCACTGATCATGGAAGCGAGTATGTCAGCCGAACGGCAGCTGTTCGATCAGACCGAGCGATCGCTCGCGCATCTCGACCTTGCGCACCTTGCCGGTGACCGTCATCGGGAACTCGTCGACCACGTGCACGTACCGCGGGATCTTGTAGTGCGCCAGCCGTCCGTCACAGAAAGACCGTATCGCAGCCGAATCGAGGGGCACGGCATCGTCTTTCATCCTGATCCACACCATCAGCTCCTCGCCGTACTTCGGATCGGGCACACCGATGACCTGTGCGTCGAGGACATCGGGGTGGGTGTAGAGGAACTCCTCGACTTCGCGGGGATAGATGTTCTCGCCGCCGCGAATCACCATGTCCTTGATCCGCCCGGTGATCGCCACGTAGCCGTTGTCGTCCATCACCCCGATGTCGCCGGTGTGCATCCACCCCTCGTCGTCGATGGCCTCGGCGGTCTTCTCCGGCTGCTCCCAATAGCCGAGCATCACCGAATAGCCGCGGGTGCAGAGCTCGCCCGCCTCGCCGCGCGGCAGTGTGCTGCCCTCGATCGGGTCGACGATCTTGACCTCGAGGTGCGGACCGACGCGTCCGACGGTCGACACCCGCTGCTCGATGGAGTCCTCGCTCCGCGTCTGCAGGGACACCGGCGAGGTCTCGGTCATGCCGTAGCAGATCGACACCTCGGCCATCCCCATCCGCTCGATGACCTGCTTCATCACCTCGGTGGGACACGGTGATCCGGCCATGATGCCGGTACGCAGACTGCCGAGGTCGAAGTCCTCGAAATTCTCCAGTGCCAGTTCGGCGATGAACATCGTCGGGACTCCGTAGAGCGACGTGCACTTCTCCGCGGCGACGGCCGTCAACGTCGCCACCGGATCGAACGACGGCCCGGGAATCACCATCGCTGCGCCGTGGGACGTGCACGCGAGATTGCCCATCACCATGCCGAAGCAGTGGTAGAACGGCACCGGAATGCACACGCGGTCCTCGGCGGTGTAATGGCACAGCTCGCCGACGAAGAAACCGTTGTTGAGGATGTTGCGATGACTGAGCGTCGCGCCCTTGGGGAAACCCGTTGTCCCCGAGGTGTACTGGATGTTGATCGCATCGTCGGCACCGAGCCGCTCGGACACATCGGTGATCATGTGCGGAGTCTTCGCCAACGCTCGATGCCCGCGATCGGTCATCGCCTCCCACTGGATGCTCCCGATGAACAGCACCTCACGCAGGGATTCCACCTCGGGACGCACGTCGTCGATCATCGCCGCGTAGTTCGAACCCTTGAACTCCGTGGCCGACAACAACACCGACACCCCGGCCTGCTTCAACACGAACTGCAACTCGTGCGAGCGATACGCGGGATTGATGTTGACCAACACCGCGCCGATCTTTGCCGTCGCATACTGCGCCAGAACCCATTCCGGGCAGTTCGGTGCCCACATTCCGACGCGGTCCCCCACCTCGACTCCGGCCACGAGCAATCCCGCCGCCAACAGATCGACGTCGGCGACGAACTCCGAGTAGGTCCACCTCCGCCCGGACGCAACATCGATCAACGCATCACGATCCGAGTACCGCGCCGCAGTTCGATCCAGATTTGCGCCGATCGTGTCGTCCAGCACCGCGGTGTCGGACGCACCGGAAGAATAACTGTCCATACACCCCACGGTAGTGACCGCCGTCACCCTCGGCCACCCCCGGATAGGGGTGATGTCACTCCAGGGTGAGGGCCTCGGTCGCCTCGAGCACATCGGCTCGCGAGGTGTCCTTCAACGCCACACCCGACCGCCCGAGCTTCCTGGCACCGGCCAACAGACCGGCCACGATTCGTGCCGACTGCGCATACCCCTGACCTTCCGGCGGATGGATGTTGGAGATGCAGTTGCGATCGGCGTCGGTGCACCCGGGTTTCGGCAGATGCGTCAGATAGATACCGAGACTGTCCGCAACGGACAACCCCGGACGCTCCCCGATCAGCACCAGCACCGTCCGCACACCCATCGCCGCGGCGATGTGATCACCCAGCGCCACCCGTGCCTCGGTCGCGACAACCGGGGCCGCTATCGAATAGCGATCGGCCAGTTCGGCTTTCAACGCCTCCAGCATCGGCACACCATGATCGGCGAGTGCGCGCGGGGACAACCCGTCGCTCAACACGATTCCGATCTCGTCCTCGGAATTCACCACGTCCGACAGATCTTTCGGTTGCCGACCCAGATCGGGCCGTCGCAGATACTCCGCGCGACTCGTCGCCAACGACGTCACCACCGACGGTGCACCGAGACCGACCTGCTCCACCCGGCCCACGAAGTCCTCGACCTCCAGCGGCATGTGCACCGCATCCCGCGCCGCAGCGTGCGCCGAGCGAAACTCGAGCACCCGCGTGGTCGGCAACGAATCACCGATGCGCCCCAATCCGATTCGAGCCTGCGTCATCGCGCGCAACTCGCCCCAGAACTCGCCTTCCTGTCGTTCCGCAGGCTCCACTCCTGCCACTTCCTGCCGTTCCGCGGGCACTGCGCCCGATGGGTCTGTCATCGCGCACTCATCAACGCTCGAAGTGGCGATCCCGCGGCATCGACGTCGAGGACTCTGCCGTCGGCGTCCACCATGCCCAATCGGGAGAGCCACGACTCGAATTCCGGTGCCGGTCGCAGACCGAGAACCTGCCGAACGTAGAGCACGTCGTGAAAGCTCAACGACTGGTATCCGAGCATGACGTCGTCGGCACCCGGCACCGCGATGACGAACGCGACCCCGGCGGTGCCGAGGAGCGTCAGCAGGGTGTCCATGTCGTCCTGGTCGGCCTCGGCATGGTTGGTGTAGCAGACGTCCACTCCCATCGGCAGCCCCAGCAGCTTGCCGCAGAAGTGATCTTCCAGGCCGGCCCTGATGATCTGCTTACCGTCGTACAGGTACTCGGGCCCGATGAATCCGACGACGGTGTTGATCAGCAGCGGCTCGAGATCGCGGGCCACCGCGTACGCCCTCGTTTCCAAGGTCTGTTGATCGACGGGTCGGTCACCGGTGCCGATGTGCGCGCCCGCCGACAACGCCGAGCCCTGGCCCGTTTCGAGATACATGACGTTGTTCCCGACGGTTCCGCGGTGCAGCGATCGGCCGGCCTCGTTGGCCTCGCGTAGCAGCGGAATGTTCACGCCGAAGCTCGAATTGGCGCCTTCGGTGCCCGCGATGGACTGGAACACCAGATCGACCGGAACTCCCTTGTCGATCAGTTCCATCGTCGTCGTCACGTGCGAGAGCACGCACGACTGCGTCGGGATCTCGAAGCGCTGGCGGATTTCGTCGAGCAGATGGAGCAGGTCCGCCGTGGCCTGAGGTGAGTCGGTCGCGGGGTTGATCCCGATGACCGCATCGCCCGAGCCGAGGAGCAGTCCGTCGAGGGTGGCCGCAGCGATTCCACGCGGATCGTCCGTCGGGTGATTGGGCTGCAGACGCGTGGTGAGCGTTCCGGGTAGCCCGATCGTCGTACGGAACGCCGACGTCACCTGCACGGCTCTCGACACTGCGATCAGATCCTGATTGCGCATGATCTTGCTGACCGCTGCCACCATCTCGGGAGTCAGTCCGGCGGCCACCGACCGCAACGTCGCCGCCGCGTCCGGCTTCGCGGTGACCTGGAGCAGCCAGTCCCGTAGACCTCCGACGGTCAGGTGCGAGACGGCCCCGAAGGCGATGCGGTCGTGTGAATCGATGATGAGGCGGGTGACCTCGTCGGTTTCGTACGGGACGAGCAGATCGTGCAGGAAGACATCGAGCGAGACCTCCGACAACGCCCACTGCGCTGCCGCGCGCTCGGCATCCGATTCGGCTGCGCAACCGGCCAATTCGTCACCCGATCGAAGCGGCGTCGCCTTGGCCATCAAGTCCACCAGACCGTCGAAGGTGTAGGTGGTGCCCGAGACCTGCTGGGTGTAGATCGTCATTCCAGCTCGGCCTCGGCCTCGGCCAGAGCGGCGAACTCCTCGTCCGGCGAGTTCGCGACCAGATGATGCCTGCTGTAGATGCCGAAGTAAGCCATGAACGCGACGAACACTCCCAGGCACCACAGCGCCGCTGTGGAATCGACGACGAACGTGGCCACCACGGCGAGCGCCGCGATGATCAATGCGAATCCGGTGGTCACGACGCCGCCGGGGGTTCGGTACGGGCGTTCCATGTTCGGCTCGTTGCGTCGGAGCACGATGTGGCTGACCATCATCAGAACGTAGCTCAGCGCCGCGCCGAACACGGCCATGTTGAGCAACATTCCGCCCTGACCGGTCAGCGAGAGCAGGAAGCCGATGACGCCCGGGACGATCAAGGCGAGCGTCGGGGCCTTGCGAGAGTTGGTGATGGACAGTGTCTTCGGCAGGTACCCGGCACGCGAGAGCGCAAAGAGCTGACGCGAGTACGCGTACATGATCGAGAAGAAGGACGCGATCAGTCCGGCCAGGCCGATGTAGTTGACGATCTTGCTGGCGGTTCCGTCACCGAGGGCTTCCACCAACGGGTTTCCCGATTCCTTGACGGCGTCGGCACCGCCTGCGCCGGTCACCAGGAACAGCACGACGGCACCGGTGACGAGCAGCACGCCCATGGCGGCGATGATGCCGCGCGGGACGTTCTTGGTCGGATCCTTGGCCTCTTCTGCGGCCAGCGGAACACCTTCGATCGCAAGGAAGAACCAGATGGCGAACGGGACGGCAGCCCAGATGCCGAGGTAGCCGAACGGCAGGAATCCCGAGGCGCCGGCTGCGTCGGTCGGCGCGATGTCGGTCAGGTTGCTCGCGTCGAACTGTCCGATGGCGGCGATGGCGAAGACGATGAGTCCGACCAAGGCGATCGCGGTGATGACGAACATGATCTTGAGGGCTTCGCCTGCGCCGGAGAGGTGGATTCCGATGAACACCGCATAGACCACCAGGTAGACCCACCACCCGTCGGTGATGCCGAACAGCCCGAGGGATTCGACGTAGGCACCGATGAACGTCGCGATGGCGGCGGGAGCAATGGCATACTCGATGAGAATCGCTGTGCCGGTGGCGAATCCGCCCCAGGGTCCGAGAGCGCGGCGAGCGAAGGTGTAGCCACCGCCTGCTGCGGGCAGCGCCGACGACATCTCGGCCATACCGAGGACCATGGCCAGGTACATCCCCGCGATGATGATGGCCGCGATGAGCAGACCCCCGAAGCCACCCTCGGCGAGACCGAGGTTCCATCCGGAGTAGTCGCCGGAGATGACGTAGCTGACTCCGAGGCCCGCCAGCAGGACCCAGCCGGCCGTCCCCTTCTTCAGAGTTCGCTTGGCCAGGTAGTCACCGCCCTCGACGTGCGACTGAGTGCTCTCGTGGGAGCCAGCTTTCGGATGAGACGACTGGGGGTCTACTACGGACATTGCAAGCCTCTCGTCACCAGTTCGCTCGGAGCGGGGTCACGCCCGAGGGGGTCGATTCACAACACGTGTGGCGCGCGAATCGGTTCAAGATAGGCCCGTGATGTAAGCGGCGCGTCATCGATGAATGACGGGCGAATTACGGCTGGTACCCGACTGCGTTGACGTCGCCGATGTCTCCCTCGTCCGGTTCGGCGACTGTCAGTACTGCGTCCACCACAGCTCTGTTGGTTTCCAACTCACGCTCCAGCCGCCGGAGCGTGTGCGCGATGCGTGATTCTGCGAAATCACCGACGAGATCGACACTCGCCACCACGTAGAGCTGTTTGGGACCGACGAACTCGATGCGAACGAACCTGACCGACGCCACGTCGGGAAGTTCTTCGATCCGCTGCACCACCGCGTTCCATAATGCTCTCGATCCCGGTTCGCCGGTGAGGAATCGGCGGTTTCGATCGATCAGAACGAACGCGACGATTCCGAGAAGTACACCCACCAGGATGGAGCCGATGGCGTCGAACGCCGCCGATCCGGTGAGCTGATGCAGGCCGATTCCGGCACCGGCGATGACGATGCCGATCAGTGCGGCACTGTCCTCCGCGAACACTGCACGCAGCGTCGGGTCCGAGGTCTCGAGTGCGTAGTCGAGAAAGTCCCGGTCGTACTCGGCGGCCTCGCCGCGGATCTGACGCACCGATTGCAGAAACGACACGCCCTCGAGCAGGAACGCGATGGCGAGCACGACATAGGCCACCAGGTAGTTCTCGCTGCTCGATTCACCGGCGAACAACGAGGTGATGCCGTGCCACACCGAGACGGCCGCACCGGCGACGAACAGTCCGATCGCCGCGAGTGTCGACCAGAAGTACGTTTCGCGTCCGTAGCCGAGCGGCCGACGATCGTCCGGTCCGCGCGATCCCCGACGATTGGCGACGAGCAAGAAGATCTCGTTGCCGGTGTCGGCCCACGAGTGCGCTGCTTCGGCGACCATCGATGCAGATCCGGTGAACACCGCGGCAAACGTCTTGGCAATCGCGACGCCGAGATTGGCGACGAAAGCGATGATCACGGTACGGAGGCTCTCGCCGCCCTCGGCCGCGTCGGACTTCGGTGCGCTCTTCATCTTTCGCACTGTATGCGCTCCACGCAGTGGTGCGGTCGAGTGCCGCATGCGGCACACGGGAGTGGAGCCCGCGGAACGACCCAGAAGCGGAGCCGCACCACTGCCGGAGGCACTCAGCCCTGGAGCATCCCCGGGACGGGACATGCGTCGACGGCCTCGGCGACCACCAACGGATCGTCGGGAACTTCGGGCCGTCGACCTTCTTCCCAGTCGACGCCGACGAGCGGCGGATGCTCGGCGAGGATGTCGTTCTCCTCGTCCGTGTAGGCCCGCCCGCGACTGAGGAAGCGCACTCCCTCGGGCGATTCGAGCGAGAAGCCACCGCCGCGGCCGGGAACCACGTCGAGTACCAGTTGAGTGTGCTTCCACGCCTGGAACTGCGATCCCGAAATCCACACCGGCACACCATCGGTCCCACTGGGCAGATCGGGCGGGATCTCGCCCACCCCGAGCCGGAGGTCGATGTACCCGAGGAGAACATCCCGATCGCCGACGATGAATTCCCCTGCGGGGTAACACATCGGCGACGACCCGTCACAACATCCACCGGACTGATGCATCATCAGTTCGCCGTGGATACCGCCGAGGCGACGGAGCAGGTCCATCGCCTCGACGGTTGTCTTCAGCCGCGCGGGCGGCCGAGGGCTGTTCATCAGAAGAAGCCCTGTGCCTTCTGCGCGTAGCTCACCAACAGGTTCTTGGTCTGCTGGTAGTGATCGAGCATCATCTTGTGGTTCTCGCGGCCGATACCGGACTGCTTGTAGCCACCGAACGCG
Organism: Rhodococcus sp. 14-2483-1-2; assembly: GCF_002259405.1. Taxonomy (GTDB): domain Bacteria; phylum Actinomycetota; class Actinomycetes; order Mycobacteriales; family Mycobacteriaceae; genus Rhodococcoides. The sequence continues at coordinate 259,410 of NZ_NPFW01000002.1, forward strand.
GCGTGCGCGGGGTACTGGTGGTACGTGTTGGTCCACACGCGACCGGCCTTGATGTCACGTCCGGCGCGGTAGGCGACGCCACCGTCACGAGACCAGACGCCTGCGCCGAGGCCGTAGAGGGTGTCGTTGGCGATGTCGATCGCGTCGTCGTAGTCCTTGAACGACGTCACCGACACGACCGGCCCGAAGATCTCTTCCTGGAAGATGCGCATGTTGTTCTTGCCGGTGAAGATCGTCGGCTGCACGTAGTAGCCGCCGTTGAGGTCGCCGCCGAGCTGGGCGCGCTCGCCACCGGTGACGACCTGTGCGCCCTCACCCTTGCCGATCTCGATGTACGAGAGGATCTTCTCGAGCTGATCGTTCGATGCCTGCGCGCCGATCATGGTCTCGGTGTCGAGCGGATCTCCCTGTCGCACAGCCTTGGTGCGGATGGCTGCGAGGGCGAGGAACTCGTCGAAGATGTCCGCCTGGATCAGCGAGCGCGACGGGCAGGTGCACACTTCACCCTGGTTGAGGGCGAACATCGTGAAGCCCTCCAACGCCTTGTCCTGGTAGTCGTCGTTGGCCTGCAGCACGTCGGAGAAGAAGACGTTGGGGCTCTTGCCACCGAGCTCGAGGGTCACCGGAATCAGGTTCTGCGACGCGTACTGCATGATCAGGCGGCCGGTTGTGGTCTCACCGGTGAACGCAATCTTGGCGATCCGCGGGCTCGACGCCAACGGCTTGCCTGCCTCGACTCCGAATCCGTTGACGATGTTGATGACACCGGGGGGAAGAAGGTCGCCGATGATCGAGATCAGGTGCAGGATCGACGCGGGAGTCTGCTCGGCGGGCTTGAGCACCACTGCGTTACCCGCGGCCAGAGCGGGCGCGAGCTTCCACACGGCCATGAGGATCGGGAAGTTCCACGGGATGATCTGCCCGACGACACCGAGCGGCTCGTGGAAGTGGTATGCCACTGTGTCGCTGTCGATTTCGGACAGCGACCCCTCCTGCGCTCGGATGCAACCGGCGAAGTAGCGGAAGTGATCGACGGCGAGCGGAATGTCGGCATTGAGGGTTTCGCGGATCGGCTTGCCGTTGTCCCAGGACTCCGCCAGTGCGATGGACTCGAGGTTCTCGGCAATGCGGTCGGCGATCTTGTTGAGGATCACGGCACGCTCGGCAGCGGAGGTCTTGCCCCATGCGGGGGCCGCGGCGTGTGCGGCATCGAGCGCGAGCTCGATGTCCTCGGACGTGGAACGGGCGACCTCGCAGAAGTTCTCACCGGTGACGGGAGTCGGGTTCTCGAAGTACTGACCCTTGACCGGCGGTACCCACTCGCCGCCGATCCAGTTGTCGTAGCGCGACTGGAACGACATGACGGAATCGGCGGTACCTGGACGGGCGTAGACGGACATTGAAAATCCTCCTGATCGACACGTGCTTCACAGTTGATGCGGTGTGTGATTCAGGACACTAGGGGTTGCAACGTTGCAACTACGTTGCCGATGCGACGGCATCTGTGTCGCTGCACCTGCCGGAGAAACCGCCAGTGACGATACGGTCAGATTCCGAGTTCGCGGTCGAGTAGATCGATGCGCGCACTGACCTGCCCGTAGAGTGCGGAATCGCTGCTCAGGGTGGCCCTGTACGCCTCCCACGCGATCACGTCCGAGCGACCGTGAATGGACGATGTCCACTGCGCCAGCAGCACCGGATCTCCGAGCCGGAGCAGTGCTGCCTGCATCCGGGACCGCAGTTCCTCGCGGATCTCCTCGATGCCGGGTGCGGACGATCCGGGAAGCACCGGGCCCGAGTAGATACGGAGCGCAGCGTCGACGTCGCCGCGGTCGAGGGCACGCCTGATGTCGCCGACGTCCGAGGACAGCTCGCCGACCAGACGGTAGGGCCGCGACGCCAGGCCTGCGGTCCCGAATGCCTTACGCAATCTCGACATCTCGGCGCGAATCGTCACGGAGTCGAGCTCCTGCTCGTCGAGCAGCACGGCGAGGTGGTCGGAGCTGAGGCCTTCGGGATGCTCACCGAGCAGAAGCAGGATCTCCGCGTGTCGCTGAGAGAGCGGTATCCGGCCGGAACCGCGCACCACACCCGGCCGTCCCGATCCGAGAACCTCGAGCCGAGGAGCTTTGTCGCCCAAAGATTTCGGAGAATTCATCAGATGCAGGCGTAGCTCGGATTCGGCGGCGGCGACGGTGGCGCGCACCAACGAGAGCACCTCGGGCACCGCAACGCGCGGGCCACCGGTGATATCGATGGCGCCCAGGATGTGGCCGCTGGTGGGGTGGTGAACCGGTGCCGCCGAGCAGCTCCACTCGTGCACCGACCGAGAGAAGTGCTCGGACGCGAAGATCTGCACGCTGTGGTCGACGGCGAGCGCAGTACCGGGGGCATTGGTGCCTTTGCTCTCCTCGCTCCAATCGACCCCCTCGGCGAAGTCCATCGTGAGCGCGCGGTCCTTGGCCGCGGAATCACCCTCGACCCACAGCAGGCGTCCCTCGGCATCGGAGATGGCGACGAGCAGACCGGTGTCCGACGCGTCCTCGACCAGCAGCTTGCGGATGACCGGACGGATGATGGCCATCGGATGCCCGTTGCGGTAGCGCTCGAGGTCCGCACCGGTCAGTGCCGGAGTGTCGTTGCCGCCGTCGGGATCGACGCCCTTGGTCCGACTGCGCATCCACGAATCGAGCACGACGGACCTGACGGTCGAACCGTGGGTGCGAACATCGTCGACGAAAGATTGATGGGCACTGGACATCTGGCGTGCGAGCACAGCGATGTCCTCGCCGGGGCGCACTGCGACCCAGGGGTTGCCACCACTGTCCGATCGGCTTGCCATTCGACGCTTCCTCCGTGACCTGTCCACATCGCTGTAACCCAGCTCACAAGCAAGGATACAGCCGTGGTCGACGCGCGCGGCCGTGGCCGGTCGCGCCGACCCCGAGTGCCTACTTCTTCTTGACGGCCGAGGTGATGATGTCGTTGCTGGTGTCACCACTCGACTTGGCCCGCTTGTCCGCGCGCTTGTCCTTGAGAGACTTGCCGGATTTCTTGGTCATCGTGTTGCGGGGCGATTTGTCCGACATGGCAGTAACCCATCTATTGGGGAACCTGAACGGTCCCCAGACCACGAACGCTACGCCTCGACGCGCACCCCGTGGTCTGCAACGGTCACCAGTCATCCCGCCGGCTCCACTCCCATCAACGCAGCGGCGCGTTCTGCGAACATGATGGCCGTCGCATGCGGGCCACGGCTGGGCACCACCGGAAACGCCGACGTGTCGACGACGAGGACACCGTCCACTCCGCGCACACGGCAGTGGTCGTCGAGCACCGACCCGGGGTCGGACTCGGGTCCCATCCTGGCACTGCCGGACAGGTGCAGCGACGTACCGAGTGCCGCGAGAGGGTCGTCGCTCGCGGGGACTTCGACCCGGCAGGCCATGGACGGCGATGCGAGCAGATCTCGCGCCAGTTCGACGCCACCTCGCATCGCTCGCCGGTCGCCCGCCGATTCGAGATAGCGGTATCTCACGTCCGGTGCCTCGAACGGATCGGTGCTGCGCAGCGCGATGCTCCCTCGTGCCGTGGAGCGCATGAGGCCGACACCGAACACGTGCGGCCCAGGTGGAAGACCGGAGATCAGTCGATCGAATCTCCTCGTGTACGGCCTGATCTCCACGTCGCCCGCATGCAGCACCGCTTCCAGAACCGGGGATACCGTCGAGAATTCGTTCGGCACGACGACGGGGACGGCAACCTCGGGATGATCGCTGAAACCTCGGCCGACTCCCGGAATGTCGGCGATCACCGGAACGCCAAGCGCAGCAGAGCCTTCCGACGGTCCCACGCCGGATCGAAGCAGCAACGCGGGGGTGTGCACCGCGCCGGCCGAGAGGACAACGGTGTCGGACTCGACGACACGGCGTACGCCGTCGGCGATGATCTCGACCCCGATCACCCTGTTTCCCTTGAACATCAACGACGCCACCGTCGTATTCCCTTGCACCCTCAGGTTCTTTCGTCCGACGACCGGCAGAAGATATGCCAGAGCAGCACTTACGCGGATCCCGTTGCGGATGTTCGACGGCACGCTACCCACTCCCCCTGCGGCTGCATCGGGAGCGTTCATGTCCTCGTGGAATCGAAGTCCCGCGTTCGTCGCGGCCTGCACGAATGCCGCCGTGAGGGGATGTCGGTCCTGCGCGGGGGTGCGCGAGACCGGTATCGGTCCGCGGGAACCGTGCCACCGCCCGATCGCTCCGGCATCGAGATCGGTTTCGGAGCCGATGTAGAACGGCAGCACTTGATCGAAGGACCACACCGATTGCGGCCAGGCGTCGAAGTCACCCGGCGTGGCACGCATGAAGTAGCCGCCGTTCACTGCGCCGGAGCCTCCCAGCACCCGGCCTCGGGCGATCGTGCGAAAGACATCCGAGGCGAGTTCGGCCGTGTAGGTTCCCACCCATTCGCTGCCGGGGCCGATGGGAAGCGTCGACGCGTCGAGCAGGGCCGCCGGAACATCGTCGACGCCGGAGAACGCCGGTCCGGCTTCGAGCAACAGCACCGACCGATCGGGATTCTCACTGAGCCGCGACGCGAGAACGCAGCCGCAGGAGCCACCTCCGACGACGATGACGTCGGCGAACTCGATCGGGTTCACACCGTCGACGGAGCCGACCGGGCTCGCACCACGTCAGCCGTCGAGGCGTGGCTTGAGCGCGTCGACACTGCGCGCGGACAGTGCACCGCGCCACAGCCCCGCTCCGTAGGCGACGTCATCGGCTCGCTTGTAGAACGCATAGCGCACAGGATCGAGGCCGCCGAGCTCACGATGCTTGTACCAATCCGAAAAGGCCTCTGCCACAGCCAATCCCAGCGCAATTCTACGAATCCGACTCGACAGCAACACGGCGAGCAGGGTGATCGGCCAATAATGTCGACACAGGGCCGACGCCAATTGCCACAACCCCGCCACAAAACCCTCGGCGGCGAGAATGGCCGCGATCCGCGTGGGCTGATCCAGACCGACGAACATCTTTCGCAGGCGCACGATCGTCACGCCCAGTGTGGCTGCAGCACCGACAAGCCCGATTCGCGTCAGACTCGCGGCGAGCAGACACGCGACCAACGTCCACGGAGACATCGCGATCGGCGGCACCATTCCCGGATGACGTGCCGACAACGGCGTGGCACCGGTCCCGTAGAACAGCTTGCGGGCGAACCATTCGACGAAGGTGACGCGATGCTCGTGCGCGACGTGGGCGACGGGTTCGTAGCGCAGCCGCCACCCCGCTTCCTGCAATCGCCAGCACAGGTCCACGTCCTCGGCCACGTGCATCGACTCGTCGAATCCGTCGCAGTCCATCGCCACCGACCGACGCATCAACATCGCGGCGCTGGGGACGTACGACACCGAGCTGCCCGCGCGCACTGCAGCTTCTCTGCGGCCGAGGTCGAGCGACGAGCGGGCGTGTTCGTACCGGGCCAGCGCGCTGCCCTCGGACTCGAGTGCGACGATGCGAGGGGCCACCAGAGCGACTGCCGGATCCGAGAAGTGGCCCAGCATCACCTCGAGCCACCCCTTACGCGGGACAACGTCCGAATCAAGAAACGCAACGAAATCTGTTGTGGCACAACGCAAGCCAGTGTTCCGCGCCGCAGCCGGTCCGCGCGAGTGCTCGTGCCGCAGCACCGTCACGCTGCCCACACTCCACGAGACCCTCGGCACTGCGACCGGGACGTCCGACCCGTCGTCGACGATGATGACGTGCAATCCGTGCAGCGCCGCGATCAACCGCTCCAACCCCGCCTCGTTGTTCTTGAGCGGTACGACGACGGTGACGTCAGACGGCGACGGGATCGACATCGGGCGCGGGTTCCCGACACCCGAGTCGAGCAATTTGCGAGCGACGAGAGCGGACTGCGAGTCGGTCACTTCGATGAATCCATCGCCGATCATCGCCGCAGCGGTCGGTGCGAGCTTGAGCATGCGGGTCGGTGAACCACCGATCAGGACGCGCCCTTCGGAGAATGTGCGTACGCGTGGATCCACTCGCACCCCGAAGCCATCAGGCAACCGACCTTCACCCATCAGGAGATCGTAAGCGGACGGGACGCCGAAGTGTCGGCCACCCGTGAAATCGGACGGAACATACCCATGCCCCGTTTTTCCGGAATCGTCGACCGGTCCCCCAGCAGGCGTTTCACCGTGTTCGATCATGTGATCACTCCGTGCTCGGAGGGACTCCATCTCTGCACTGCATCGCCTGCGCGGACGCAGAGGGCCTCGAACAAGCGCCTCCCCTCCTCCGAATCGGCCCCGGTGGGATCGCCGAGCACGCCGTTGGGAGTGATCGGCGCCATGCCGTCGACGCGAAGCGACGGGAGCAGGTCGGCGATGTCGGCCACGTTCCCCACCTCGGCCTTGCTCATGTCCACCACCTCGGGCGAAAGGTGCAGCAGCAACGACGTTTCGGTGCGACCGGCGTGAGCATCTGCTCCGGGTATCGCGCACGGGAACCACACGACATCGCGTCCCTCGTACCGGAGCAACAGCACTGCGGACCGCACAGTGGGGCCGTTACCTCCGTGTCCGTTGACGAAGACCACCCGCTCGGCCCAACGGCACGCGGAGCGCCCGTACTCCACCAGGACCGCTTCGAGCGCTGCGGCCCCGATCGAGACTGTGCCGGGAAATCCCTCGTGCTCGCCACTGGCTCCGTACGCGATCGCGGGGGCCACGACGGCATCCGCGATGGTGTGCGCCACGGCTGTTGCGATACGAGTGTCGGTGTCGAGCGGGAGGTGCGGACCGTGCTGCTCGGTCGAGCCGACCGGCACCACGAGGGTCCGAGACCCGTCGATGTCCGGCCAGTACTGCGTACCGAGGGGGTCCGTGGCCATGAGTGCAGATGCTATCGGATGGAACGAGGACGTCACGCCGCCGAAACACTGCGACGATAATCTTCGATTCGTGCCACCCCGTCGCCGATCCATATTGCTCTCGCAATTGTCGATATCGGCACCCGGTGGCCCGCAGCCGACAATTCTACAAGAGTTACGCCGAGTCATTCTTGCCGGCGATGCGCCTCCGAATACACCGATTCCACTCAATGAAGTAGCGGAACTTTTCGGAGTGAGCAGAATTCCGGTGCGCGAATCCCTCAAGACACTCATCGGCGAGGGCTTGGTCGATCATCGACCGAACCTGGGCTACACGGTCGCTCAGCTGACCGCGGCCGAACTTCGCGAAATGTACATCGTGCGTGAGGTTCTCGAGACTGCGGCACTACCGGTCGCGGTCGATCTGGCGACCGATACCGACCGCGAACACCTCATCGAGGTCAACAGACAACTCGAGGCCTCCTTGGCCCAGGACGACTCACGGGAGTATCACCGACTCTCACGTGAATTCCACCTGTCGCTGACGCGCCCGTCTCGGATGCACCGGTTACTGCACATGCTCGAATCCGCCTGGAACATCACCGAACCCGTGCAACCCATGGTTCATGTCGCCGGGTCGGACAGAGCGTCACTGCACAGCGATCATGCCGAAATGCTCGCGGCATTCCTGGCCGGTGATTCCGCGGGTCTACTGCGCGCCGCGCAGCATCATCACACGCGTCTCAATTCGGTCATTTCGACACTGTCGAACGACCACGGATTGTTCGCCGATCCGCCGTCCGACCAGTCGCGATAGAAAATCCGCTAAAGATATATCGCTTACGTCACGAGCGCGCAACACTACGCCGCTAACTTTTCCTCATTCATCTCCTTCGTTCACCTCATACGCCATGCCGTCAGGAGCATCGATGACAGATACAGCGCACGGTCCCGCCCAAACGGGAGATCTTGTGGAAGCCGCGGGGCACCCCGTCGGTGGTGGACTGATCAAGGACAGCTACGACCCGCGGCTGACCAACGAGGATCTGGCTCCGCTGAAGAAGCAGACCTGGACCTCGTACAACCTGTTCGCCTTCTGGATGTCGGATGTGCACTCGGTCGGTGGGTACGTGACAGCGGGCAGCCTGTTCGCGCTCGGGTTGGCCAGTTGGCAGGTGCTGATCGCGCTCCTCGTCGGCATCACGATCGTCTACTTCTTCTGCAACCTCGTCGCCAAGCCCAGCCAGGTATCGGGGGTTCCGTACCCGGTCATCTGCCGCAGCGTCTTCGGCGTCCTCGGTGCCAATATTCCGGCCATCATCCGCGGTCTGATCGCGGTGGCCTGGTACGGCATTCAGACATTCCTGGCCTCGGCCGCACTCGATATCGTGCTGATCAAGTTGTTCCCGTCGCTGGCTCCGTACGCGGTGACTGCGGACTACGGTTTCGTCGGACTCTCCCTGCTCGGCTGGGCGAGCTTCCTGTTCCTCTGGGTTGTCCAGGCCGCGGTCTTCTGGCGTGGCATGGAGTCCATTCGCAAGTTCATCGACTTCTGCGGCCCTGCGGTCTACGTCGTGATGTTCATGCTGTGCGGCTACCTGATCTGGAAAGCCGGCTGGGGCGCGATCGACCTCAACCTCGGCGAGGTCGAGCACACGGGTCTGAGCTCGATCCCGGTGATGCTCGGCGCCATCGCGCTCGTGGTCTCGTACTTCTCCGGTCCGATGCTCAACTTCGGCGACTTCTCGCGCTACGGCAAGTCCTATGCCGCAGTGAAGAAGGGCAACTTCCTCGGCCTGCCGGTGAACTTCCTGGTGTTCTCGATTCTCGTCGTCGTCACCGCCTCGCTGACGCTGCCGGTGTTCGGTGAGCTGATCACCGACCCGGTCGAGACCGTCGCCCGAATCGACAGCACGTTCGCGATCGTCCTCGGTGCCCTGACCTTCACGATCGCCACCATCGGCATCAACATCGTCGCCAACTTCATCTCGCCGGCCTTCGACTTCTCCAACGTCAGCCCCCAGAAGATCAGCTGGCGTGCCGGCGGCATGATCGCCGCCATCGGCTCGGTGCTCATCACCCCGTGGAACCTGTACAACAATCCCGAGGTCATTCACCTGACCCTGGAAACTCTCGGTGCGTTCATCGGACCGTTGTTCGGCATCCTGATCGCCGACTACTACCTCGTCCGCAAGCAGAAAGTCGTTGTCGACGAACTGTTCTCGATGTCGCCGACCGGGTTGTACTGGTACTCGAAGGGTTACAACCCGGCAGCGGTGTACTCCACAATCGTGGGCGCGCTCGTAGCCATGTTCACCGTGCTCTTCAACGGGGCAATCGACGGCATGGAGATCGCCGGTATGTCGACGGCCTCGAAGTACAGTTGGTTCATCGGCTGCGGCATCGGCTTCGTCATGTACTTCTATCTGGCGACGAAGACCAAGCTCGCTGTCACCGACTTCGACGTTCCAGCCAAGGCATAGGATTTCGTACGTGCTCATCAAGGTCATCAATCCGAACACCACCGGTTCGATGACCGCAACGATCGGTGATTGTGCCCGGGCCGTAGTAGGCCCGGGCACCGTCATCGATGCGGTCAGTCCCTCGATGGGGCCGGTATCCATCGAAAGTCACGTCGACGAAGCCCTCAGTGTCCCCGGCATTCTCGCCGAGATCGCCAGTGGCGAGGCCGCGGGGGTCGACGGTTACGTCATCGCCTGCTTCGGCGATCCCGGCATCGACGCGGCCCGCGAATCCGCGTCCGGACCGGTCATCGGTATCGCGGAAGCGGCAATGCACGCCGCGAGTTTCCTGGGCCGCGGTTTCAGTGTCGTCACCACCCTCGGCCGCACCGTCGGCCGGGCACAGGATCTGGCGCATCACTACGGCTTCGGCCGCCATTGCCTCGGTATCCATGCGTGCGACATGCCGGTCCTCGATCTCGAGACCGACCCCGACGCCCGCAAGATCGTCACCGAGGCGTGCCGCGTCGCCGTCGAGACGGACGGCAGCGATGCCGTCGTGCTCGGCTGCGCAGGCATGGCCGATCTGTGCCAACACATTTCGGCCGAGATCGGAGTACCCGTCGTCGACGGGGTTGCCGCGGGAACACTGTTCGTGCAGTCCCTCGTAACCCTCGGACTGCGGACCGGAAAGCGCGGCGAATTCGCCGTCCCACCGCCCAAGCTCTACACGGGGATGCTCGAGGGATTCAGTAGGCCCTGAGTGTTACCTGGACCGACCGAGCTTGGCGACGGTGTAGCCGATTGCTGCGCCGGCAACCAGTACGCCGACGAGCAGCAGTACGACCTGCAGGGTCGTGGACATCGAGTCGTCGAACAACCCGACGTAGATCACGACGCAGGACGCCACGAGTGCGACGAGAGCAGACGTCGTAATGCTCCTCGGCACCTTGTCGGTCATTGCGCAAGTACACCATCCCCACTCGGTCAGCTGCTACACAACTCTCGGTGAGGAACGCCAGGGAGGTACTGGGCCCATTCGGCCTCCGTGACCACCGATCCTCCTGATCCGCACAGGCGAGTGCGTACGTCCTCCGGCTCGGTCCGCCACATTCGGACGTCGCGGGCCGTGCCACCGCCCAACACCACCTGCCCGTCCGCGGCGAACACCGCATCGTTGACGCGCCGGCCGTAGGCCGTGAGCGCGGCATACTGCTCGGGTGCGGTGCGGTCCCCCACGTTCCACAACCACAGCGTCGAGCCCCCGTCGCCGGCAGCCAGGCGTGCACCGGCCCGGTCGAACGAGAGGGAGTAGATCGGGCTGGACGGCCCGACGATGCGCGACAGGTGCTGCGGCTCGGCAGAGTTCTCCATGTCCCACAGTCGAATCGAGCGATCCGCACTGCCTGCGGCAAGAGTTCGCCCATCCGGTGAGATGGCCACGGCCTGGACGCTACTTCCGAACCCGCCGAGCACGGCCGTCCGGCGCGGCTCGGTCGGGTCGCCGACATCCCACAGTTCGACCACGCCCCCGACACTGGCGATGGCGAGTACCGAACCGTCGGGCGACAGCGCCATACCCGCGGGGTAGTTCCCCGCCTCCAGGGTCGACAACGCTCGTGGGGTTGCGGGTTCGGCCAGCGACCACAACGACACATCGCTCGAGTTCTGGCCGGACGCGACCAGCAGGGTGCCGGTGCGGTCGAAAACCAACACTGCGGTCAAGCTGGTGGTTGCCGTCCGAACGGTGCCGAGGGCCACCGGATCGGCGAGATCGGTTGTGTCCCAGAGCTGGAATCCGCCTGTCGTCGTGCCGACCGCAGCACGGGTGCCGTCGACGGCGAGCGCCACCGCACCCGTCTGCTCCATACCGTCACCGACCACCAACGGTTCCGATGCCACCGGATGTTCCACATCCGAGACGTCCCAAAGAGTCGTGGCAGGGGCTCGGCTACCGGCTCCGACGAGGAGACGAGTCCCCGACGCTCCGATGGGATTCTGGTAGATCGTGTCACCGGCGTCGGCAAGGGCCGGTCCGGGGAGTGGCCAGATCCGGGTGATTCCATCGCCACTGGCGGTGACGATCGACGAGAGATCAGGCGCGAACGCGAGCGAGGTCACCTCGATCGGGCCGGGCAGCGTCCGCTGCAGCGTTCCCGATGCGGCGTCCCACACCTTCGAGGAATTGTCCGAACTCGCTGCAGCGATCAACACCCCGTCTCCGCTGAACGCCACATCGTTGACGTAACTGGTGAATCCCGTCAACGCCGGTAGTGGAGACAGCCGACCGCCGTCGACCGCCCAGCGCAGAACCTCGCGACCGGTGGTACCCGCGATCAACGTGCTGCCGTCGGGAGAGAAGGCCAGCTGTAGCGCGGTGTAGGTCGACCCGTCCGAGGGGACGTCGATCAGCGGAACGACAGGGGCTGCTGGAGACGCGGTCAGTCGGGTCGCGTCCCACAACCGCATCGCGCGACCGGGACCGACCGTCACCAGGTACCGACCGTCGGGACTGAATTCCGTCGCTGTCGGCGATCCGGGCTGAGTCACTTCGGCCATTGCGACCGGCCGAGCGGGCTCGAAGACGTCGAGGAGCGGCATCGTCTCGTCCTGGGTACCGACGAGAAGCAAGCGGCCATCGGGAGAGTAGGACAGGCTCCGGACCTCGTTGATATCGTTGCGCGACAACATAATCGGTTCTACCGGGTCCGACACGTCCCACAGTTCGACGCCGTAGAACCCACCCACGGCGAGAACGCCACCGCGCGGATCGAACGCCAACGCCGACACGTCACGGGAGACGATTTCGCCGAGCTGTGCGTGTCCTTCCGCGAGGGACCACATCCGCACATGTCCGTCGGAACCGGCTGTTGTCACGATGCTTCCGCGAGGGTCGACCGCGGTCACCGCCTCGCCCTCCACCCCGAGCAGCCGCACCGGAGTGTGGATCGCGGACGAATCGAGCAATGCCGATCGCGCCTCCGACGTTCGGTCCACCTCGTACGACGCCAACGCGAAGTAGGCCGCGAGACCGGGATCTTGGCTCCTCAATTGCTGTGCGACACCGGCGATCTGACGGGAGACGGCCTCCGCCTCGGCGTGTTCGGCGTCGACCCGCCGACTGTTGGCGTCCGATCGGGCAACGAACGCGGTCACCGCCAGTGTCACGGCCAGCACGGTCAGAAACGCGAGCGCTCCGACAAGCGTCTCGAGGGTGCGTCGACGACGGCGATCGCTTCGGGTCTGGTGCTCGATCCTGTCGGCGCTCGCTTCTAGGTAGTGCCTCTCCACGGAATTGAGGTCTCGCCGACGCACCGGCCCGATGGATTCTTGCACGAGTAGCAGCCTCGATGCGGACAACAGCGAGCCGTCGTCGCGGTCGTTGTTCTCCCACAGTTCCGCCGCCTGGGTGAGCCGGCGGTGTTCGACGAGCCACTGCCGATCGTCGTCGAGCCACTCACCGAGCCGCGGCCACGCCGTGAGCAACGCCTCGTGGGTCACCTGGACGGTCTCTTCCTCGACGGTCAGCAGTCTGCGCGCGGCGAACCGTTCGACGACGACGTCGACGTCGGTCACCGCGTCTGCGTTCTCGTCTCCCTGGAACAGCTCGACACGATCCACGCGGCGACGAGTGACGACGTCGTCCTCGAGATTGACCAGCCGCATGAAGATGCGTCGTGCTTCGCGCTGCTGTTCGGCGGTCAGGGCCACGAACACTTCCTCGGCGCTCTGCCCCACTGCGCCGCCGATCCCACCGGTTTCGAGATAGTCCGCGACGGTCAGCGTGCTGCCTCTCGACGCCTGCCACGTGGTCAGCAGAGCGTGGGACAGCAACGGCAGAGCACCCGAGTCGTGGGCGAACTGCGATCCGCGCGGACCCAATTCGCCGACCAAGACCTGCACGAGAGCACCCTCGACGGTGACACCCGCCTTCGCGGCAGGCGAGACGATGACCTCCCGCAGTTGTGGCTCGGTGAGACGCCCGACAACAACCGGGTTGTCGGACAGTCCAACAAGCAGCGCGTCCTCGGACGCGGCGTCCTGATAGAAATCCGCCCGCAGTCCGACCACGAGAACCGACCCCGCGCTCGGCAACGCCGATGCCACACGGAGAAAGTTCTCGCGCTCAGGCGATGTCGCCAGTGTCCACAGCTCCTCGGCCTGATCGAGGACGAGAACCGAACCCGGCACGAACGATCCCATTCGCTCGGGGAAGGCACGGATATCGCCGACGCCGGAATGGACGTCCGAACCAGGGAACCTCGATGCCAGACCTGCACGCAGGAGCGAGGACTTACCCGAGCCCGAAGCACCGACGACGAAGACAATGCCTCCACCGGAGTCGAGGGCGCGACGGACGCGAGTGCCCAGGCGCTCGATGAGATCGTCACGTCCGAAGAACCACTCGGCGTCGGCTGACTCGAACGCTGCAAGGCCCTTGTACGGGGGGTCGCCCTTCACCGGATCGACGGCGCGTCTGCCCGGAATGGACCGCACCCGGGACACCGCATCCCACCACAGTGCGCGCTCGTCCTCGGCGTCGACGCCGCATGCGATGAGTACGGCGGCGAACATCTCGGCGCTGGCTTTGGTCGGAACGTGGTGGCCGGAGAACCAGCCGCTGATGGTGCCGTGCAAACCACCGGAACGCTCGACGACCTCTCGGACCGTTGCGCCCGCCTCGACCCTGACCGCACGCAGTGCGGCCGCGAATTCGGTGCGGTCCGAGATCGACGAGGGATCCGGGCGGTCGGGGATCATGAGCGCAAACTATAGGACTGGAAAGTCGTCGACAGCGGCACTCATTCGTCACGCTGAGCAGGACAAACACCAAATTGAGTGTTTGAATGACGCACGTACGGCGTCCATGGCCGTCCGTATTGACCTTGTACGGACTTGCTCGTCCGGCTGGTTCCGCCACGAACTCCCGTCGACGATGGACGGTGTGGTCGGGGGTAGGCGCAGACTGGAGGGGGAAATTCTCGTGCTCGAACGAACGCTGGCATCGGCAGTGCATCATCCGTTCCGAAGGCCTGCACCGCGGGGACCTGATGCACTCCCCACACCGCTCGACCCTCGTCTCCGCAAGCCTGCGCTCAGCGCCCGCGAAATCGAGGTCATGCTCGCCTGGTTCGCCTCCGACTCGAAGACGGTCGCAGCTCGGTCCGTCTACATTTCGGTGGGCACGATCAACACGCACATCACCCGAGTTCGACAGAAGTACGCCGCTGTGGGCCGCAGCGCGCCGACGAAGGCCGCCCTTTTCGCACGTGCGCTCCAGGACGGTCACACTCACCTGTCCGAGTGGTGAGTCTCGATCCGTAACCTCGCAGTCGGACCGGCGAGTCGATTCAGCCCCTCGATTCTGGATCCCGGACTCGGATCGGCGTCGGCTATCCCAGACCGGGGCGCTGATTCGACCGTTCGAAGTCAGGCGGCACAACCACATCGGACGGTGACAGGTCGTGCACCGAATCACGTCCGAGACCGAGGACCGCGGAGTCCAGGCCGCCGCGCAGGATGTCGAGCACGTTCTCGACCCCGGCCTGACCGTTCGCGGCCAGACCCCACAGGTACGCGCGTCCGATCAGGACAGCTCGCGCACCGAGCGCCAGTGCTTTCGCGACATCACTTCCCCGCCGGATACCGCCGTCGAGGGTGATCTCGACCTGATCCCCCACTGCCCCGACGATGGACGGCAACACCCGAATCGACGCCGGGGAACCGTCGAGATTGTTGCCGCCGTGATTGGACACCGACATCGCGGTGACGCCTGCGTCCACGGCCCGCAGCGCGTCGTCGACCCGCGAGATGCCCTTGAGCATGAACGGCCCGTCCCACTGCTCGCGTAGCCACGCGATGTCCTCCCACGTGGGCAGCGGGGTGGACTTCCACTCCCGATACGCAGCGAAGAACGTCGGCGCCGGCCCACCGGGCGGGGCAAGATTGGGTGCGGTCAGGTCAGGGATCGTGCCCGACCGCACCCATTGCGTCAGCCACCGCGGCCGCGACAGAGCTTCCGGCGCGAACCGCAGCATCGCCCTGGCATCGAGGCGTTCCGGAATCACCGGGCTACCCCAGTCACGGCCCTCCGAGAACGACCAGTCCATCGTCAGAATCAGCCCGACCGCACCCGCGGCACGTGCACGATGAAGCATGTGCAGCAACAACTCCCGCGAACCCACCCAATGCACCTGAAAGAACGTCTGCGGATTCGCGGCGACGACGTCCTCGATCGGTTTGCTCGCGAACAACGACAATCCCATCGACAGACCTCGCGCCGCTGCCGCTCTCGCCACAGCGACCTCACCGTCCGGGTGGACCACCTGCACACCCGTCGGCGAGATCATCGCGGGAAACGAAAGAGCCTGTCCCATCAGTGTTGTCGACAGATTGCGCGTGTCCGACAACCCCGCCACGTGTGGGGCGAACCCGAGTTCACCGAACGCCGCTGTGTTGTCTGCCGCGGTCAGACCGCGTTCGGACCCCGCCACCAACGCTGCGTACACGGACTTCGGTAGACGCCTCGCCGCTCGCCGCTGCGCTTCGGCAACGGTCTCGAACCACACGCGCTCGCTCAGACCCCGAGCTTGCGGTCGAATCCGAGAGGCATCACGACATCGGACGGTGAGAGATCCTGTACCGAGGTGTGGCCGAGGCCGAGGACAGCGGAATCGACTCCGCCGCGCAGAATGTCGAGCACGTTCTCCACACCCGCCTGACCATTGGCAGACAGACCCCACAAGTACGCGCGGCCGATCAACACAGCCCGCGCACCCAACGCCAGTGCCTTCACCACGTCGCTGCCACGGCGAATTCCGCCATCGAGAGTGATCTCGATCTGATCGCCGACGGCCTCGGCGATCGCAGGCAGCGCCCGGATCGGAGCAGGTGTGCCGTCGAGATTGTTGCCGCCGTGATTCGACACCGAAATAGCGGTCACGCCTGCATCGACAGCCTTCTTGGCGTCGTCGACACGCATGACGCCCTTGAGCATGAACGGCCCACCCCACTGCTCACGCAGCCACGCCACGTCCTCCCACGTCGGCAACGGAGTACCCATCCACTCTCCGTACGCACCGAAGAACGTCGGCGCGGGACCACCGGTGGGTGGAGTCAGGTTGGGGGTCGTCAGGTCGGGAATCTTGCCGGTCTTGGCGAACTCCCACAACCACTTCGGGCGCATGATGCCTTCGGGCGCGAACTGCACCATTGCCTTGAGGTCCATCTTCTCCGGGATCGACGGAGAGCCCCAATCGCGGCCGTTGGAGAACGACCAGTCCAGGGTCATGATCAACCCGACAGCTCCCGCGGCACGGGCACGCTCCATCCGTTGCAGCAGGATCTCACGCGAACCCACCCAGTACATCTGGAAGAACGTCTGCGGGTTGGCCGCAGCGACCTCTTCGACGGATTTGCTCGCGAACGAGGACAATCCGATCGGAATCCCCCGCGCCGCAGCAGCTCTCGCGACGGCGACCTCACCGTCGGGATGAACCGCCTGCACACCGGTCGGGGAGATCATCACCGGGAACGACAGCGACTGCCCCATCACCGTCGTCGACAGATCCCGCTTGTCCGACAACCCAGCCACATGCGGGGCGAAGCCGAGCTCGCCGAACGCCGCCATGTTGTCGTCGATCGTCAACCCGCGCTCGGAGCCTGCCACGAGCGCGGCGTACACCGACTTCGGTAGGCGTTTCTTCGCACGCCGCTGCGCTTCGGCAACGGTCTCGAACCACTCGCTCTTCGCCATCAGTGTTCCTGTTCCATTCCTGCGAGCGGGTTCTCGTCGCAGATCTTCGCCGGCGGACGCATCATCAACGTCAGCGGCACCGACTTTCGTGGGGTCTTGCGCTGCCCGGTACGGGAATGGTCGACGCTGGACTTGGGGATCTCCCCCGCCGCTGCCAACGCCATTTCGCCGTTACCGATGACGCATTCGGGATCCGGGCCGTCCATCGGCAGGCCGGTGAAGAATTTCGCTGCCATGCATCCACCACGGCACGCATCGAAATGGGCGCACTTGGTGCACGCGCCCGAGGTCTGCGGCGAGCGCAGTTCCTGGAACAATTCCGATGTCTGCCACACCGATTGGAATCCGCCCATTCCGTCTTTCGCGTCGCGGACGATGTTGCCGGCGAGGAAGTTCTCGTGAATGGCGAACGGGCACGCATACACGTCGCCGATCGGATCGATCAGACACACCACACGGCCTGCACCGCACAGGTTGAGCCCGGGCAGAGCGTCACCGAATGCCGAGAGGTGGAAGAAGGAATCACCGGTCAATACGCCTTCACCGTTCGCGACGAGCCAGTTGTAGAGCTCGCGCTGCTGACCGGCCGTCGGGTGCAGATCGTCCCAGACATCCGCACCGCGTCCCGATGGCCGCAACCGGGTGATACGCAGTGTTGCAGCGTATTTGTCGGCGAGAGCCTTGAAGTCGTCGAGCTGGCTGACGTTGTGCCGGGTGACCACGACCGAGATCTTCGCGTCCCGGAAGCCGGCTTCCTTCAGGTTCTCCAGAGCCCGGCAGGCCATGTCGAACGAACCCGGCCCGCGCACAGCGTCGTTGACCTCGGCGGTCGCGCCGTCGATGGAGATCTGTACGTCGACGTAGTCCGACGCCGCCAGACGCGCAGCGACCTTCTTGTCGATCTTGACCCCGTTCGTGGAGAACTTCACCCCCACCTGATGGGCCGTCGCGTAATCGACGAGCTCCCAGAAGTCCGACCGCACCGTCGGCTCACCGCCACCGATGTTGACGTAGAACACCTGCATCTTCTGCAGCTCGTCGATGATCGACTTGCACTGCTCGGTACTGAGCTCGCGCGGGTCACGGCGACCCGACGAGGACAAGCAATGCACGCACGACAGGTTGCAGGCGTAGGTCAACTCCCACGTCAGACAGATCGGTGCGTCGAGCCCGAGCTCGAACTGATCGACCAGTTTTCCAACCGGAGCTGGTCTTTCGAGAGTGGAAGTCATGGGGCCGTCCTTCGTCGAAATGGGTCAGGCTGGTAAGGGTCAGGCTGGTAAGGGTCAGGTTCTACGGACGGGTGATCATGTTCGAGTCCGCCAGCGTGGTGAGTGCTTTCACGTACGGAGCCGACGCGGATTCGGTGATCCCCGCGGCTGCGATCGCCGACCGCATGTCCGAGTGCTCGGGCAGCGATTCGATGATCGCCACGATCGTGCGATTCTTCAGAAACGAAAGCTTGCGAGTTCCGAAGTGATACAGCAACGCCCCGAACGACTCCGGACGCAACGCCACCTGCGGATGCAGAACCCACCGCGCATCCAGATCGAACTCGTCGAGGTCCTCGCGCACTGCAGCGGTCATGATCAGTACACGCCGCACATGCCGTCGATCGACACTTCCTCGACCAACGACTCCTCGACCAGATCGGACTCGACGACAGCCGTACCGACCACAGCGTTCTCGTTGTTCTTCGACATCTGAAACCTCCGGAGATTGTTGCGGACCACAATCGGAGTCGACAGTGGCTTGGGTCACCAACATAATGACACTGAGTGCAGAAAACCAGAGGATGGAAAGAAGAAAATGGTCAGGAGCGCGAAACCCTCCAATCAGCCAGGTAGACGCCCGTCCACAACGCGGGGCGAGCTGAGCGATCTCGGAATCGAGCTGTTCGCCGCCAAGGGATTCGAGGAGACCAGCGTCGACGACATCGCCGATGCCGCGGGCATCGCGAGGCGCACGTTCTTTCGCTACTTCCCATCCAAGAACGCAGTTCCCTGGGGCGATTTCGACGCTCAGCTCTCGGCATTGAGGACCCACCTGAACGGGCTGCCCGAGGACATCGGACTCGCGGACGGATTACAATCGGCCCTGTTGCAGTTCAACACATTTCCGCCCGAGGAGGCTGCCGTCCATCGACAGCGCATGGCGCTGATCCTGGGAAATCCAGCACTGCAGAGCTACTCGATGGTGATGTACGAGGGCTGGCGTCAGGTCATTGCCGAGTACGTGGCAGCACGAACGAACTCAGCCCCTGCCGACCACCTTCCGCGCACCGTCGGGTGGATGCTCCTGGGCGTGGCGATCTCCGCGTACGAGCATTGGCTGATCGACGAGAAGAACGACCTTCCCGAACTTCTGACGGCAGGAGCGTCGGTTCTGTTCGGCGGTGTCGGTCCGCTCCGAGCGTCCAGCGGCACCACCGCCGGCGAACTGGACGGAGAGCGCGTCGAGTAAGCGGTCGAAACCGAGCGCGGAGTCGATTCGATGGAGTCCGCGACGAGACCCGTTCCGACACCACTGGTGTCTCGGAGATCTACATCTGCCACCGAACCGGACGGGAAATGATGGCCCGCAGGCGGCGACGGTAGTACTTCGCCGATTCGCCGACGAACGCGCTCATCGTGGCCGCAGCAGCGTCGGGATCGCGCAGGCTCAGCGCATCGAGGACGTCCTGCTGCATCTCGATCGCCGCCAGCCGCGTCGCGAGAGGATGCTCGTTCGGTTCGGCGTCGCGCACCAACAGCCAGAGAGTTTCCATCAGAATGTTCAGGACCGGATTTCCGGCCGCGTCGTACACCCCCCGCTGAAACTCGGCGTTGTTCTCCTGAAAATTGCCGTAGTCACCCGGGTCCTCGCGCATTCGATCCAGCGCACCCTGCATGATCTTTATCTGCTCGTCGCTCACGTTCGAGGCGGCCTCGCGAGCGATGATGGGTTCGAGCATCAGACGAGCATCGATGACGTCGCTGATGTTGGCCCCGTCCAACTGCAGGAACAATTTCATGGTGTTGCCGAGTGATTCGAGCCTCGGCCGCTTGACCACCGGCCCGCCGCCGATTCCCGATTTGATGGTGACCAGATCGCGGCTTTCGAGCAGACGCAGCGCTTCACGCACCGTGGTCCGAGCAACACCGTGCTCGGCCATCATGTCCTTCTCCGTGGGCAACCGCTCACCCTCCACCACGCCCCCGTCGAGGATGCGGTCCGCGATGATGTTGGCGATCCTCGCGGAGACCTTGGGCGATCGCCCCCGCGGAGCGACACTCTCCTCAGCTGTCATGTCTGTGGCCTGACCTCATCGATCTCGGTGTGATGCGGGTTAACTCTATACATAGTTTGGTAGCTTAGTTACTGTAGTGATTGTCAGAAAACTGAAGGACTAGGGCAGGAGCCGACCATGTTGCCGACTCGGCCGCCGGGCCGCGACCTCGCCCGGTCGTATCGCGAACGCGGGCTGTGGCGAGATCTTCCGATCGGGCACTACCTCTCACGTGCCGCCCGCCTCTATCCCGACGCCACTGCTGTGGTGGACGGCGACCGGCGCGTGAGCTTCGCCGACATCGACCGTGACGCGACTCGACTGGCGGCTGCGTTGCACGCCCGAGGGATCACCTCCGACGATGTGATCGCGTTCCAGCTCCCCAACTGCACCGAGGCAATCGTCGTCTTCCATGCCGCGATGAAGCTCGGAGCCATCGCGAATCCGATCGTGCCGATCTACCGATTTCGCGAGCTCCGCTTCATCTTCGGACAGTCGCGGGCGCGGATCGCCTTCGTACCCGCCGAGTTGCGCGGGGTCGACGTCGCCGACATGTACAGCGACCTCTCCGCCGAGCTACCGGACCTCGAATCGATCGTCACCGTAGGCGATTACGCGGACGACCGACCTGGAACCAGGTGGACCGACCTGATCGGCGAGGCCACGGACGCAATGGTCGCCGAACTCGATGCCGCGACTTCTCCGTCGCCCGACGACATCTGCTTGTTGCTCTACACGTCGGGAACGACCGCAGACCCCAAAGGCGTACTCCACAGCCACAACACCCTGGTGTACGAAAACCTGTCGATGGTGCGGTGGTTCGGACTGAACGAAACCGACGTTGTCTTCAATCCGTCTCCGGTCACGCACATCACCGGAGTCAACTGTGCTCTGGTTCTCCCGTTCGTAGTGGGCGCAACCGTTGTGTTGCAGGCCGATTGGGACCCGGCAACAGCGCTGCAGCGAGTGATCGACGAACAGTGCAGCTTCATGATCTTCTCGACACCGTTTCTCCGAGGCCTGCTCGACGCCGCCGAAGCGACTCACTCGTCGACCCCGTCGATCCGCTATATCGTCTGCGGCGGAGCCGACATCCCCGATGCTCTGACCGCGGCGGCCACCACCCGCCTCGGTACCGTCGTCCGGATGTACGGGGCCACCGAGGGGCCGTCTGTCACCACCGCGGACCGGTGGGACCCGCCTGCACTGCGGATGAAATCCGACGGTCGCCCCATCGAGACAACCGAGGTGGTCGTTACCGACGCCTCCGGTGGGATCGCGCAGACCGGCGATGTCGGCGAGATCGTCTGGCGTGGACCGGATACTTTCCTCGGCTACCTCGATGCCTCTCTCAACGCCGCAGCGTTCACCGACGATGGATTCTTCCGTACCGGCGACCTCGGCCGCTTCGACGGTAGCGGAGCCCTTCATGTGGTCGGGCGAATCAAGGACATCATCAACCGGTCCGGCGAAAAGGTCAGCGCCTACGACGTGGAGAACGAACTCGGAACACATCCCGATGTGCTCGAGATCGCCGTTGTCGCAGGTCCCGATCCTGTGACGGGAGAACGTGGTTGCGCCTTCGTCGTCACTCGCGACCACCGAGATCTGAGTCTCGAGGAAGTGCGCGAGTTCCTCGTACAGCGCCGAATCGCCGTACAGAAGATCCCGGAGAGCGTTTTCATCGTCGACTCACTACCCAAGACGGCCAGCGGAAAGATTCAGAAGTTCGCACTGCGCAACTGGACGCAGGACCGCGTCACGGTGCCGCCTCAGATGGCTGCGATCACCTTTGCCGCAGCACACGAAAGATAGGACACCCCAATGCCTCTCCAGCCGAACGGAATCGAACATCTCACGGTGACCGAGCCGGAACCCGGCATCGCGGTGGTCGAGTTGGCCCGCGGCAAGGTCAACGCCATCGACACACAGATGTACGGGGAGATCGCCACGGTCTTCGAGGCGCTGTCCGACAACCAGGACATTCGCGCCGTGGTGCTCACCGGTCGAGGCAGAATATTCTGCGCCGGAAACGATCTCGGCAGCTTTCGGGTCATGGACTCGATCGGCGGCGAGATCGAGATGCGGGAAGTGCGCCGAGCGATTTTCGGAGTTCTGGACTGCGCACTCCCAGTGATCGCGGCCGTCAACGGGCCCTGCCTCGGAAGCGGGTTCGGCTTGACGTCGGTCTGCGATCTGGTGGTCGCGTCCGAGCGGGCGACATTCGGGCTTCCGGAAATGGGAGTCGGTGTCCTCGGCGGCGGCCGGTTCACGGCGCGCATGCTGCCGCAGCAAGCCATGCGGCGTCTGTTCTTCACGGCCGACGCAGTCGACGCGGAGACACTACGGAGTTGGGGTGCTCCGATCGAGGTCGTCGCGCACGACGACTGCATGACCACGGCCATGACGCGCGCGCGATCCATTGCGTCGAAGAGTCGCTACGCACTCACTCTCGCGAAGCAGTCGCTGAACGGTTGCGAGAACCTCGATCTCAAGCGCGGATACGAGTTGGAACAGACGTTCACACTCCGCCTGTCCGAACACCCCGACTCGAAGGCGGCGGTCGAGGCACGCATTGCCGAGATGGCAGGAGGCAAGAAAGCATGACACCGGATGATCGCGGTATCGACGTCGAGGCTTTCACCGAAAAGGCCGAAGCGTGGCTCGAAGAAAACCTGGCGCGGCGGAGCAATGAATCGGCCGTTCTTAACTATGCGATCTTCCACGATCGGAGCCACGACGAAGAGCGGCAGCTCATCGACGCCGCCCGACAATGGCAAGGGGTTCGCATCGACGCGGGCTTCGGAGCCATCACATGGGGTCCGGAATGGGGCGGTCCGGGATTGACCGCAAGCCACGAGCGCGCGTACGTCGGTCTCGAACGAGACTTCACAGCGCCCGAGCGGCACGAAAGCGTCCTTGTCACAGTCGAACTGGTGGCTCCGACAATTCATGCACTGGGCACGGACGAGCAGAAGCAGCAATTCGTCAGGGCCTTCCTCCGAGCCGACCAGTTGTGTTGTCAGCTGTTCTCGGAGCCTGGAGCCGGTTCCGACCTCGCCGGACTGGCCACCAAGGCGGTGAAGACCGACGGTGGCTGGCGGGTGAACGGCCAGAAGGTCTGGAGCTCGGGAGCTCAGTTCTCCGAGTGGGGTCTTCTCATTGCCCGCACCGATACGACCGTCCCGAAACACCGGGGAATGACGGCATTCATGGTGCCGATGGACAGCCCAGGTGTCGACATCAGACCGATCCGTCAGATGTCCGGTGGCTCGACGTTCAACGAAGTGTTCTTCTCCGATGTGGAGCTGCCGGATTCACTGCGCCTCGGTGCCGAGGGAGACGGCTGGACGGTCGCCCTCACGACGCTCGGCTTCGAGCGAAGTTCGAGCGCAGGAATTGTCAGCGCCGGCGGAAACAGTGCCGACCTGCTGCGGTTGGCACGGACTTCGGGCATCACCGAAGACCCACTGGTTCGTCAACAGCTCGCCGACGCGGCGATCTACGAGCGGGCCTCGGCGCTGCTGGTGGCTCGCTACGCCGAGCGAGAACTGGCCGGAGCCGTTCCGGGAGTGGAAGGATCGATCGGCAAGCTGGTCTGGACCCAGAACCTCAAACGCATCGGCGACGCGGCAGCGTCGTTCCTCGGGCCGAGGATTCTGGCAGACACCGGGGTACCCGACACGTTTGCCTGGACCGAGCATCTTCTCGGCGCACCCGGATACCGAATTGCCGGGGGTTCCGACGAGATTCAGCGCAACATCATCGGCGAACGCGGACTCGGCTTGCCGCGTGAACCGCGGGAAGGCCTCGCATGACACTCGAACTGTCCGAAGAACAGCAGGATCTGAGCAGCAGCCTGCGGGCATCGTTGTCGAGAACTGCTGCAGGAGAGGATGTGTGGCCTGCACTTCTGGAGATGGGCTTGACCGAGATTCCGTTCCCCGAGCACGTCGGTGGTGCGGGCTTCGCGTTGAAGGACACTGCAGTCGTCATGTCCGAACTCGGTCGTTCGCTCGGACGCGCTCCGTACTTCTCGTCGGTGATCTTGGCCGGGCTCACTCTTCTGCATGCCGGTTCCGATGCTGCCTGCGCGCAGTACCTCCCGTCGATCGCCGATGGCACCGCCACTGCGGCACTCGTGACGGGATTTCCCTTCGGCACCTCGCTCGTCACCGCGCGCGAAGGTGCCGACGACACCGTCGTTCTCGACGGTGCCCAGGAAGCAGTCGTCGACGGCTCCGATGCCGATGTGCTGTTCGTGGTCGCAGACGGATCGGACGGACCTCACCTCGCTGCGATCGATGCGCACGCCGACGGGGTAACCCGAACTCGCCGAGAAACATTGGACTTCACGCGCGGTCTCACGCGAGTCGAGTTCTCCGATGCCGTCGCACATCGGGTGACCGGCCGAGACCTGCCGACCGGTCTCGCCACGGCACAAGCGGTAGCCATCACGGCCCTTGCCGCCGAGCAAGTGGGTGCGGCGCGCGCCTGCCTCGAGATGTCGGTGGAGTACGCGAAGACCCGGCGACAGTTCGGCCGGGCCATCGGATCTTTCCAGGCGATCAAGCATCGTCTGACCGACATGCTGATCGCGATCGAATTGGCCGAGGCCGCTGTACTCGATGCGGCGGGTGCCGACACGCGACGCACGAGCGAGTTCCTCGTCGCCGCAGCGACCGCGCGAGTGCTCGCGTCCCGGGCCGCCACTTTTGCCGCCGAGGAGTCCATCCAGATCCACGGCGGCATCGGCTTCACGTGGGAACACCCACTGCACCAGTACTTCCGCCGGGCCAAGACCAGCGAGCTACTGCTCGGAAGCACCACCGTTCACGTCGAGGCCGTCGCGGCCGCGCTCGTCCACGACCGAAATCGTTACTGATTCACTTCTCAAGTTACTTGCGCTTCGCCTGACGTCGGCGAACCCGTCGGACTTGCGGACAAATATCTCTGTACATGTTTCTTTTACCCCATAGTTTCTATAGTGTGACTTGAAATACAGTCCGGCATCAACGGCAGAGGAGCACTCAGTGAGCGTCGAGAACGATCGCGACAGCTGGATCACCGACTGGGAGTTCAGCGAGCAGTACCCGGTGTACACGCGAGCCAACGCCGGGGAGGTACTTCCCGACCCGTCGAGTCCGCTCAACGTGACCCTCGTCTGGAACAAGGGCCTCAACATCGGCTGGCGCGAAGGATATGTGGAACACCTCGGCACTCACCTGCCCTCCGAGATCGACGAGACCATGCCGCAGATCATCGGTAACTTCGGCGGCTACCACTACACCAACTTCTCGATGACCGAGCTGAACGGAGCCCGCTTGCCGGGCTTGACCGTTCCGGTCTGGAACAGCCTGTGGGTCGGCGATCACCCCGACATCCCCGACTACGTCGAACAACCGTGGCACCAAAACGACCAGCTCACAGCGGGATTGGCCGACAAGACCGCGTGGGCACTGACCACCGACACCTTTCCCGAGGCAGAGGAGGCGAAGCGTCGGGCGGACGCCGCTCGCGCCGCTCGCCCCGACATGTCGGCACTGAGCGATCGCGAACTGGTCGACCACGCGCGATCGTTCGTTCCGGACCTCGTCTTCTGCTACGCCTACCACCCGGTGACCACCACACTCTCGACGATGGGGCCTGCCGTGGCCGGAGCCTTGCTCGAGGCCATCGGTGAAGCCGACAAGCTCGGCGACCTCCTCAGCGGGCTGGGCGGAGTCGACTCGGCAGAACCGTCGTACGCCCTGTGGAACATGGGTCGGTCGGTGGCGAAGTCCGCGGAACTGACCTCCCTGTTCGACAACGGACTCACCACTCTCCTCGACGCCGTCGATGCAGGCGACTCCCCCGATGCGAAGCAGTTCCGACAGGACTTCGACGACTTTCTGTACAAGTTCGGATCGCGAGCGCCGAACGAGTGGGACATCCGCTCCGACAGTTGGGAATCGAAGCCGGTGCTCGCCCTGCTGGCCATCAACGGAATGCGGCTCAGTCCCGACGAATCCGACCCCGAGGTGATCGGACGGCGCAACGAGTCCAAGCGCATCGCACTCACCGCGGAGCTCGCCGCCAAGATGCCCGACGATGCAACTCGTCAGAGCTTCCTCGACGCTGCCAAATCCATCACCAAGTTCATGCCCTGGCGAGAGCGAACCAAGACTGCCTGTGTGAAGGTGATGGGCGAGATGCGCACGGCCCTGTACGAACTGGGGCATCGTATGGTCGACCGCGGCATCATGGACGACCATCACGACATCACGATGCTGCTCGACGACGAACTCGATGCTTTCGTCGCCGATCCCGAAAGTTTCGCAACCACCGTTGCCGAGCGGCGCGAGCAGTACCTCGCACTCTTCGACCTCGAGCCGCCCTTCTTCCTGTTCGAGCCGCTGCCACTCTCGCAGTGGCCCAGAAGGACCGAGAACAAGGCGCAGATCGCAGCTCCCGGCGATTCGTTGACCGGAGTCGGCGGCGCACCGGGGGTGAGCCGCGGCCGAGCGCGCATCCTCCATGATCCGTACGAAGTCGGCGACCTCGCCGAGGGCGACATCATCGTTGCCCCACAGACGGATCCGGCCTGGACCCCTCTCTTCGTGTTCGCCGGCGGCGTGGTCGTCAACGTCGGTGCCACCATCACTCACTCGTCGATAGTGTGCCGCGAACTGGGCATTCCCTGCGCGGTCTCGGTGCAGGACGCAACCCTGAAAATCCCCGACGGTGCGATGATCGAAGTCGACGGAAACACGGGAACGGTGACCGTACTGTGACTCTCGCAATCGGCTTGTCCCTCCCTCAGCTCGGTGAACATGTCGATGCCGGTGCTGTCCGCGCCTTCGCCACCTCGGCCGAGGAACTGGGCTTCTCGAGCCTGTGGGTTCAGGAGCACCTGTTCTATCCCGAAGAGAACGAATCGATCTACGGCGGGCGCCACACCACCAGCGTGCATCCCGCCTACCGCTCGGTTCTCGGTGCCACCGAACTGATGGCGTTCGCCGCTGCCTGTACCAGGACGATCACGATAGGCAGCAGCATCCTGGTGGCCGGTTACCATCGTCCGGTCGAACTGGCGCAACGCTTGTCGACTCTGGATCTACTGTCGGGCGGACGACTCGTCGCCGGTCTCGGGGCCGGATGGTCCGACGAGGAACATGCTCTGATGGACGTCGATCCGCGCAGCCGCGGCCGTCGGATGGGCGAATTGGTGCGGGCAGTGCAGGCCTGCTGGGGACCCGACCCGGTGGAATTCGAGGGTGAGTTCTTCAGCATCCCGCGGTCCATCGTCCGACCCAAACCAGTGCAGCAGCCACACCCACCACTGCTCTCGGGCCTGCGTTCGGCGACCGGATTGAAGCGCACCGCAGCACTGTTCGACATCTGGAACCCCAGCAGTGGCAGCCCCGAGGCTCTGCTCGAACAACTCGAGACGATGCGGGAACTGCGCTCGGAGGATGCGAGTCCGATTCGACTGTTCCTCCGTTCGTATCTGCAGCGGCCCACCGACGATGTGGGATCGGGTGGCCAGGGCATCGACGGGGTCCGCACCGACATCCGCACTGCGCTGGCGGCAGGCGCAGAACACCTGATCGTCGAGCCCAACTTCTGGGACGAGATGCGTTCGCCGAACGATTGGGTCGACGCACCGGCGCGGTTGGCAGTCCTTCTCGACGACATCGCGGATCTGTCGACTCCGGCGACGGCGAGCGCGTCGTGAACACCGTCGCGGTGGTGACAGGTGCGGGATCGGGTATCGGCCGTGCGACCGCGGAGATCATTCTCGAGAACGGCGGCTCGGTCGTTGCGTTCGACACCACCGCGGAGTCGTTGCACTGGTTGTCCGGCAACGACAATGCGGTGCCGTTCGTCGGCGACGTCACCCACCAGGACGACAATCGTGCGGCAGTACAGCAGGCGGAGACCTCGTTCGGACGCCTCGACGCCCTGGTACTCAATGCCGGTGTGCCTGCATCCGGATCCATCGAAACCCTCGACATGGAGGTCTTCGATCGTTCGATCGAAGTCAACCTTCGTGCGGTCGTACTCGGTGTGCGCGAAGCCATTCCTGCGTTCCGCCGAGCAGGCGGCGGTTCGATCGTGATCACGGCATCGGCAACCGCGCTCGGTGGTGAGCCGAACCGGTGGCCGTACGCCGCGGCCAAAGCCGGCGCTGTGAACCTCGCACGATCCTTCGCCCTGGACCTGGCGAACGACCGAATCCGCGTCAACGCCGTCTGCCCGGGACCCATCAGCACCGGCATGACCCGACGCATCGAGGACAACACCCCCGACCGCTACGAAGCGCTCAGAACGATGGTGCCCCTTCACCGTTGGGGAACCGCTCGCGAGGTGGGCGAGGTCATCGCATTCCTGGCCTCACCGCTGGCGTCGTTCGTCACCGGTGTCGCCATCCCGGTCGACGGTGGAGCGACCTGCGGGAGCGGTCAGACGGTGCCGGTGCCGGCTCCCGTCTGACCCACCGCGTCAACGACTCGGGTCGACCAGCACCTTGGCGTGCCGACTCGTCCCGGAGTCGAGCTCGGCGAACATCTCGACCAGTTCACCGAGCCCGATCGTGCCGGTGTGCAAGGACTTCACATCGATCCGACCTTCGGCGACCAGTGTCATCGCACCGAGGAAATCCTCGTGCGAGTACGCCAGCGAGCCGATCACCGTGAGCTCGCGAGACTGCCAATCGCCATAGCTGACAGAGGAATCGGTGCCCGGATACCCGAGCAATGCCAGGGTCCCGCCCCGTCTGACCAGCTCGGCGGACGGTTGCATCAAAGCGGCGACTCCGGTGCACTCGAACAGGACGTCGGCCCCGAGCCCACTGGTGACGTCGGCGAGCAACGCTGCGAGATCCGCCGGTTCCACCACGTCGGTGAAGCCCAGATCCGTTGCCGCCGTTCGACGTGCGGATGACGGCTCGCTGACGAGGATTCGGCCTGCCCCAGCGGTACGTGCGTGTTGTGCGGTCAGTAGACCGATGGGACCCGCTCCCTGGACGACGACGGTGGAGCCCAGCGTGATCGCGGCACGTTTGACGGCATGGAACGTCACGGTCGCCGGCTCCATCAACGCGGCCTCTTCGTCCGACAGCGCGTCGAGCACCGGGATGGCCCTGCGTGCGGACACCGTGAGGGTGGTGGCGAATCCGCCGTGTGCGGGGGCGTCATCGGTAATACCGTTGGCCTCTGCGAATGCGAGGTCGCAGTGAGCGGCGTGACCTGCCCTGCATTGGGCACACACGCCGCATGCAGGCCCGACACCTGCGACCACGCGCTGACCCACCCGCAAGGTGGTCACGTTCTCGCCCACGGCGCTGATCGTGCCCGCCCATTCGTGGCCGAACACGGCCGGCGGCAGGGCCGCGGACGAGTATCCGTGTGTGTCGGTTGCACAGATCCCGCAGTAGCGGATGTCGACGACGACACCGTCCGGGGCAGGCACGGGTGCAGCGTCGACAGTCGTCTCGGCTGTGCCGGGTGCGACGACGTGGACGTACCTTCGCTCCGAGGTGCCGGTCACGACAGCGCGCAATTCAGTTTATTGGTCATGTCTCCAGTTTCTCACTTTCCGCTTCGTCGAGCACCTTTCGAGTGGCTCGACCCAGTTCCACAATCCACGCCCGCGTATCGCCTGCGCTACGGGCGGACGGGACCTCAACGCTGACCGCAGCCGTGGGAGGGAGTGCCCGCACGAGATCGACCAGCGGGAAGGCGCCCTGTCCCGGCGGGAGCCTGTCGGTTCGAGCCTCGGTGATCGCTGCGTTCAGATCGTCCCAGGGCTCCGCCGACGTCGCGTCGCAGATCTGCCAGTACGGCAACGAGTTCTCGTCGACGGCATCGAGATCGGACAGCGCCGACCCCGCCCGTACCCAGTGCAGGGCGTCGACGAGAACACCGCCATTGCTGCCCCGGGCAGCGGCGACGAAGTCGGCAGCGGCGCAGAAGTCTCGAATGGACGAGAAGATCATCGGCTCGAGACAACACCGAAGACCGACGTCCTCGGACAGCTCCGAGATCTCGCCGAAGTTGTCCGCTGCCCGGTTGCGCTCGTCGTCGAGCACCGTGACGAGCAGGTGCCGGGCACCGAGCTCGGCACCTGCGTCGAGGATGGACGACCAGTCCCCTCTCGAACTTCCGGGATGCAGCTTGACCACCTCGACATCGAGAACTCGCATCCCGTTGTGCGCCAACGCAGATTTGGTCTCACGCAGCAGCGCCGATCCGGCCGGGAGACAGAATCCCCGGTCGCGTTCGGTGTGCGCCACTCGGACGCCCACCGCGCCGAAGCCGCCCGACGCAGCGCAGTCGATCAGCTCCGGCGGTGCCAGATGCAGCGCCGAGAGGTGGGACAGAGACAGGATCCGTGGCGTCACTTCTGCCAGAGTGTCTCGAACTCACCCTGGTAATCCGCTACGCCGACGTAGTAGCCGGTGTCCTCGTCGAGGACTGCCGAACCGATGTTGTCGCTGTTGAGCAGTTGCGTGGGAAGGAACGCGGCATCGGCCGCGGCGAGGTCGTCACCGTTGAATTGTCTTGCCAGAGTATCGATCACGCGCCATCCGAGAATTTGCACCGGGAAGCCGACCCAGACACTGTTGTCGCCGCCTTTCAGTGACTCGAGGTTGTCCGGCGTCGGCGTCTGACCGGCGAAGGTCACCTGATCGGTCAGGCTTGCCCCACGCAGGGCCGCATCGACACCCAGCACGAGGTCACCGAAGGAGAAGACCGCGTAGTTGATGGTCGGGTCACGCTGGAGCGTACTGACCACGCTCTGCGGGGTCTTGGTGCCGAGATCGGTGACCTGCTGGTTCACCAGTTGGGTCGTGCAGTCCGGGCACTGGGCTTTCAATTGTGCGGTGAACGCGTCGGTGAAGACATTGAGGATCGAGTAATCGGTGATCGAGAAGATGGCGACGTTCGCCTGCCCGTCGCTGTCGGCGACGACCTGACTCGCGACCATCTTTCCCCACTCCTCGACCTGAGCGTCACCGTCCAACGCCGTGGAGATGACACCGGCCACCGGCGGGCCCGCGATACTGTCCGCGATGACGGGAATGCCTGCGGCATCGGCAGATTCGATCTGCCGGGTGAGCATCGTGAGTGGGGTACCCGAGATGTGGATCGCGTCCGGCTTCAGCGCGATGGCCTGATCCATCGCCTTGGGTGCCGCCTCGGCGTCGGTACCCATCAGCACGCGCTGATAGCGCCAACCGAGGACGTCCGCCGCCTGTTGGATGGCGTCGTTCTTCGCGCTCGAGATCGGCTGCGGGGTCTCGATACTGATGACGTACTTGCCGCTGTCGGGAGCTTTGCTCAACGGCGTCGTCAGAACGAGACCGGCGGGGGCGGCCTCGTACCGATCGGCGACGGCCTGCGCGCCTGCCACGTCGGCAGCTGCACCGGTCGCCGTCGTCTCGTCCGAGCTGCTGCATGCGGACGCCAGCAGGCTCGCGGATACGAGGGCCACGAACGCCTTCGTCCAGTTGGTTGATTTCACGTGATCACCTTTCGAGAGGAGGGAGGTCAGGTACGGCGGGCGGTCCGAGCCGCGAGAGCCACGGCGACGATGAGGGCGAGTCCGTTGAAGAGGTCGTTGACGAAGCTGGGAGCACCGGCCAACTGCAGTCCCTTGACACCGGTGGCAAGCAGGTAGATGGCGATCAGCGTGCCCAGCACGTTGACCCGGCCTGCGCGTATCTGAGTCGAGCCGAGAAAGACGGCCGAGAACGCCGGGAGCAGGTACGACGGGCCGATATCGGGTG
Organism: Rhodococcus sp. 14-2483-1-2; assembly: GCF_002259405.1. Lineage (GTDB taxonomy): Bacteria > Actinomycetota > Actinomycetes > Mycobacteriales > Mycobacteriaceae > Rhodococcoides. The sequence continues at coordinate 291,557 of NZ_NPFW01000002.1, forward strand.
CGGCGGTGCCGAGCTTGGCCGCCAGGACCACTCCGGTGAAGGCTGCGATGGTGGCCGACGTCATCAACGCGCCGAACATGATTCGCTCGACTCGTAGTCCGGCGAGCCGTGCGGCCTGACGGTTGCCACCGGTGGCGTAGAAGTAGCGACCCAACGGGGTCTTCTCGAGTACGACGTACATCACGGCGGCGACGCCGATCATGTAGAAGAACGGCAACGGCAGGCCGAGGAACGGCTTGCTCCCCAGGTCGAGGAAGCCATCGGTGAATCCCTCGGTGATCTGCTTTCCGTCGGTGACCCAATAGGTTCCCGCCAGCAGGATGCTCGACATTCCCAGAGTGGCGATGAACGAGTCGACCTTGAGCTTGACCACCACAAAACCGTTGACGGCTCCGATCACCGCACCGCACAGCACCGTGGTGACGACCGCGATGGGTGTGCCGATGCCCTGCGAGAGCTGGTAGGACACCATCGCGACCGAGAACCCCATGATGCCTGCGATGGACAGATCGAACACTCCGGCGGCGAGCGGCACGATCAACCCGATGGCCAGCATGGCAGTGATGGCCTGGTCGCCCGCGATGATGCGAAAGTTGCCCTGGGTCATGAAGGTGTCCGGAATCCAGAGCGCGAAAAGCGCGATGACGGCGATCCACACATAGAGACCGCTGAAGCGATCGAGTCCGAGATTCGGCCGTCGTCTCGACGTGCGCCCCGCCGCACCACCCTCGGTGCCCGGCGGCGGAGTGTGCGGCGACGCTGCGGTGCCTTCGTGGGATTGTGTTGTCATGGTGATCCTTTCACCGATCTTCTGCGCCGGACCGCGCTGCGGCGGACACAGGTTTCTTCAGAGTCGAGGCCGTCAGTCGATCCGGGTCGATGCGGGGGCGAGAGAATTCGTCGACCACCCGGCCGACCGAGAGGACGATCACCCGGTCGCACAGGCGCGTCAGTTCCCCGTGGTCGGTGGACACCACGAGCACGGCGGCACCGTCCTGAGCGGCCTTGTCCACGAGTGCATGGATATCGGCCTGAGCACCGATGTCGACACCCTGAGTCGGCTCGTCCAGCAGCAACACGCGAGGACTGCGTCGAAGCCACCTGGCCAGCACGACCTTCTGTTGATTGCCTCCGCTGAGAGTGCCGAGATGGCGCTCGGTGTCACCGGCCGGACGTACACCGAGTCGCTCGAGCCACGTGGCAACATCGGACTTCTCCCGCTTCACTCGCACGATCCCACCCCGAGAGAAACCCCACGGGTCCGCGACCGAGACGTTCTCGCGAAGGGAAGCGGTAGCGAATGCAGCATTCGAAAGCCGCTCGGCAGGAACGCATCCGACGCCCGCCGACATGGCGAGGTCAGGGCGGCCCTGTTCGACCACCACACCGTCGACGGCAACCGTCCCGCGTCGAGACTCGGCACCGAAGAGCGCAGGCACGATCTGCTCACGACCGGAGCCGGTGATACCGGCGATGCCGAGGACCTCACCGGATCTGATCGCGAACCCGAAGTTCTCCACCGCACCGCAACTCAACTCCGACACCTCGAGCACAGGATGCCCCTCGGGATCCGATGTCTCCTCCGGTTCGGCCAGGAAATCGTCGATGCGCCGCCCGATCATCAACTCGACGAGCCCCGATTCGTCGAGACCGTCGAGTGGACGCGTGCTCACGACAGCGCCGTCCCGCATCACGGTGACGCTGTCGCACAGCGAGAAGATCTCGTTGAGGTGGTGCGAGACGAACAGGACCGCGACACCGCGATCCCTGATCCTGCGCACCAAGTCGAAGAGCCGAACAGACTCTGCTGCGGGAAGATTGGCTGTCGGTTCGTCGAGTACCAGGACGGCGGCCTGACCCGACCTGTCCTGAACCGCACGGGCGATCGCGAGCATCGTGCGCTCGCTCATGCTCAGCGCTCCCGCGAGCTTGCTCAGGTCGAGGTCGACTCCCAGTTCGGCGAGGGCGGCGCGAGCCCGGGCTCGCTCGGCACGAGAGTCGATCGTCCCGATCGCGGTGGTCAGGTAGCCGTGACCGAGTGCCAGATTGTCGACGACATCGAGGGTTTCGACCAACCCGAGTTCCTGGTGGACGAATCGCAGGCCAGCGGCCTCGCCACTGCCGGGAACACCGAGAGCAAGGTCGTGACCGCCGACCGATATCCGGGCACCGTCGTCCGGATCATGGTATCCGGCCAGCACTTTGATCAGTGTCGACTTCCCGCACCCGTTCTGACCGACCAACCCTCGAATCTCACCCGGGGCCAGCGACAACTCCACACGGTCGAGTGCTCGGTGCCCGCCGAAGGTCTTGGAAAGACTGGTGATGCTCAGTGCATCGGTCATGAAAGCCCGCCTGTGACTCGAGTTACTTGAGATCCGCTTGTGTTACCCACGTCATACTCAACTATGTACAGGGATAAGTCCAGCAATCTGCAAAACTCGACATTGTGCGCCTCGGTGCAGGAATCATCGACGAGGAGAGGATCGCGGTAACCGCCGCGATCGAGAACTGCGGCGTCGTATCTGCAGTCGATCATCAGTTAGCAAGCATCAGAATCGACGGTTGCACATGGAAAGCGAGACAATCGGATGAGTGAGTTCGAGCTCGGCAGTGTGGTTCAGATCGCGTACATGGTCGACGACGTCAGTGAAGCGGCCGCCGACTTCTCCGCCCGTACCGGAGCGGGGCCGTTCTTCGTGCGACGGAACGTCATCACGGCCGCGTACGGCTCCGACGGCCGAACGGGGGCTTTCGACCACTCATCGGCCTACGGGCAATGGGGCCGCATGCAGATCGAATTGGTGCACACGCACTCGGCCGAACCGCCGGAATTCGCCGAGACCACGCGAGCACGCGGGTGTGTGCACCACGTTGCGATCATGGTCGCGTCGTTCGCCGAGCACCAACGGCAACTCACCGAGCGTGGTTGGCCGGCCCTACTGTCGGCGTCCACCCCGCACGGCAACAACTTCGCGTTCCACGATGCGCGGCCGCAGCTCGGACATCTCCTGGAGATCTACGAGCCACGGCCGAGCATTCTCGAGCTGTACCGGCGTGTTGCCGACGCCGCCACGAACTGGGACGGGACCGATCCCGTTCGCCGCCTCTGACGCGTCTAGGCCTCGGCGAGTAGGGCAGCCGCTCGTTCACGGGCCAGCGTCAGCACCTGCGGGTTGCCGGAGTTCCAGAGAACCGTCAGTTGCTTTCGGCAGATCTTCCACTCACCGCCGACTCGCACCACCGAATCGGTGTAGTACCCGCCGATGGTGAACACGGCATCGCCGGAGGTGTTCGGGAGTACGTGCTCGGCACGCACGTAGGTGATGACCGTGCCCCGATCACCCTCGACCGCGATGTCGAAGTTCGACAAGAAGTGTTGCGACGCAACGAGCCCCGGGAACAGCATCCGCCCGCGCTGCACCCAGTCCTCGGCGCGGAAGTGCCCACCGTTACCCGCACGGTAGCTGGTGTAGTCGACGTCGATCTCGTCGGTGAACACGGATCGATACATATCCCAGTCACGTAGGTCGATCCCTCGCGCGAATCGCGCCATGAGCCGGGTGATGTCACCGGTCGCCTCGGCGCTCATGTCGCAGGCAACTGTAGGGAGATCTTCTCGAAGTATTCGTCCAGTCCATCCGGTCCGAGCTCTCGTCCGATACCCGACTTCTTCATGCCACCGAACGGTGCAAGGGCATTGAAGCGCCCCCCGTTGATGCCCACCTGACCGGTGCGCAACCTGCGGGCGATGGCAATCGCTGCGTCGTCGTCGGCCGCGAACACGGCTCCGGACAACCCGTACTCGGAGTCGTTGGCAATGCGGACCGCGTCGTCGATCCCGTCGTAGGTGAGCACCGTGAGGACCGGGCCGAACACCTCTTCACGGGCGATCGCAGAATCGTTGTCGACCCGGCTCACCACCGTCGGGCGGACGAAGAATCCCGACCGCAGTCGATCGTCCAGGTCGGGCACGTCGCCCGGCCCACCGACCACGAAGTGAGCGTTCGAGGGAACTGCGGAGAGGTGATCGAGGACAGATTGCTGCTGCTCACGCGATGCCATCGGTCCGATGTCGACGGATTCGTCGAGGGGGTCACCGATCCGCTGCGAGCCGACCAACTCCGCCAGCTTCTCCTCGACGTACTCGAGGCGATCGGCGGGTACCAGCAGCCGCGTCGTCGCAGTGCAGGTCTGCCCGTTGTTGACGTAGCAGCCGCGCACCGCGGCGGTCAGAGCTGCATCGAAGTCGGCGTCGGGAGCGATGACGAAAGCCGACTTGCCTCCCAGCTCCAGAGTCACTTTCTTTATTCCGGCTGCAGCTACCTGTCCGACGCGAGCACCGGCTGCCGTCGAGCCGGTCAGACTCACCATGTCGACGTCCGGGTGTCCGGCCAGTCGCTCCCCCACCCGGCCGCCCGCCCCACTGACGATATTGAGCACGCCCGGGGGCAGAGCGGTCGAATCGGCGATCTCGGCGACCGCGAACGCGACCAGCGGGGCCACACTGCTGGGCTTGACCACCGTGGCGCATCCGGCTGCAATGGCAGGCGCGACCTTGGCGGCGAGCTGGTAGAGCGGGTAGTTCCACGGCGTGATCGCGCCGACGACACCGATGCCGACCTTCAGGATCAACGATGTCCCGCGACGTTCCTCCAACGAGGTGTCCTCGAGAATGTCCGCCATCGATCGGAAGATCGTGACTCCGAGCCCCACTTGTACGGTTCGAGACCGCGCGATCGGCGTCCCGACCTCGCGCGCCATCATCTCGGCGAGCTCGCTCTCGCGTTCGACCAGCCCGTCGGCGATCCGCCGCAACACCGAGACTCGCTCCTCGATCGAGGACTGCGACCACACATCGAAGCCGGAGCGCGCTGCGGCGACAGCGTCGTCGACGTCGGTTTCCGTTCCTGCGGGTACGCGAGCGAGCAGCTCACCCGTCGTGGCGTCGAGCACGTCTATGGTGCCCCCGCCCGCGGAGGCCACCCACTTCCCGCCGATGTAGAGCTCGGTTCGGTCGTCCATGTCGCGATCCCTCTTCCCGTACGGCGGTCGGCCGAGTGGCGGCCATCACACGCAGCCTAGCCGCCAAAGGCGACATGCTGTCAAGTAACTAGCCGCAGTCAAACCTGTACAGAGTTGGACAAAGTTTCTTGACATCCACTACTATTTGAGTAGGTTATGAGCACCGTCACAGTCCCGCCTACGGTAGACGTACGTCACTTGCCGAAGGCTGTTCCCCACGGGGGACCGGAGAGCGCCAGGAGCACCATGAACGACCTTGCGACCACCACATCCGAATCGACCGCTCTGGTCGACCTCGTTGTGAAGGGCATGCTTCGAGGGCCGGTCACGCCCGAGCTACAGGCTGTCGTCGATGCCGGTGACGCCGTGGCCAAGGGCCCGATCGTCATGCCGACGCAGGCCGGAATCGCCGCTGCCGGTGCGCAGGTTCGTCTCACAGACGGAAGCGACGAGCACTCTGCGGTCACCGACTTCCTGCGCGCATTCCTACCGGTCAACCGTCGGCTGCGGGAACTGTGCACCGCATGGCAGTGCCGTCCGGACGGCACGGCCAACGACCACGGCGACGCACAGTACGACGCCAGAATCCGCGACCAGCTCGAGGACATTCATACATCCGTGGCCAAGCTGCTCCGCCGCGGTGGGAAGCAGTGTGCAGTCCTACTGGAGTACCGCGACCGCCTGAATGTCGCACTCGAACGGTTCGACAACGGCGACACCGCGTCGATGACGTCGCCCCTGACCGATGGCTACCACACCGTGTGGATGTGGCTCCATCAGCACGTGCTGATGATGCTGGGACTCACCCGCGCCGAGGACGAGGCCCTCGAGGAGGAACTCGTCCGCGGTAGCGCCGAATGACCCTGTCCGACAGTTCCGTACTCACCTCCGCGCGCGCAGCAGTGCCGTACGGGCAAGGCCGTGCTCGCGGTCTCGGTGCCGACGCGCTGGGGGTTCACGGCGTCGAGATGGACAACCTTGTCGCGCTTGGTCTTCCGGTCGTACCAGGGCTGACGGTGCCGATCGGGTCCGGTGCCGGCCTGCGCGTTCCCGACACCGCGAGCGCCACGATCGATCTGTTGGAGAAGTTGGCAGTCCGCGGGATCTGGCCGTCGGTGCGCACCGAGCGCCGACCCATGCTGCTGCATCTGCGATGCAGCGCACCGGTTCCGGTGTCGGCTCTGCCTCCTGCCATCTCGGTCATCGGGCTCTCGCCCCTGAACGTCGATGCACACGTCGAGGTGATCGGACGCGATCGCGACATCTACGACTCGTGGGCTGCGACCCTTCGATTCGTCGCCGAAGGTGCCCTCGACGTCGACACCGACGATCTCGACGATCTGGACGAGGACCACCCCGACAGTCACTCTCGCGTACCCGCCCTTCTCGAACTGATCGAACGTGCGACGGGCAGTCCGTTTCCCACCGAACCTGCCGAGCAGCTCGGCCTCGCAGCGACCGCCATGTTGGCTCGCTGGGCCTCTCCCCGCGGGCAGCGGGCCCGCCGCTCTCTGTCCCTACCGGACGATCTGGGCCTTGCACTGCACGTCCGTGCTCTGCGACTCGGCCCCTGGGACGACTCGGGCCATGGTTCCGCCGTCAGCCGCGATCTCGAGACCGGCAAGTACGCACCCCACGGCGTGTTCCACCTGGGTGTCCGCAAGGCCGATCCCAATCCCGGTCCTGGCGAACCACTGTCCAGTACTCCCGGTGGTGAACAGATCCTCGATCAGATCTTCGCGACTCTCGAGCCGCATCTGCGCGGTGTCGCCGAGATCGAGTTCGAGGTCCGCGATCGCCAGCTCGCCCTGCTGAGTGCAGGGGCGCTGGACCATCCAGGCCCACGTGCGGTCACCAATCTCGCCGTGGATCTGGCCAACGCGCGATCGATCGACCGCAGCGAGGCAGTGCGCATGCTCGAGCCCGACCTGATGCAGGACCTTCTGCACGCTCAGCTCACCCTCACCGGTAGCGAGCAGTTGCTCGTCCGCGGACTCCCCGCGTCACCGGGTGCTGCCGTCGGCGAGATCGCACTGTCGAGCGATCGAGCACTTGCTCTGGCAGCGCAGGGCAAGGCCGTCATCCTCGTTGCGTCCGAGACCAGCCCCGCCGACGTGCCCGCTCTGTTGGCAGCCACCGCGGTCGTCACGTCCAACGGCGGGCTCGCATCCCACGCCGCCGTCGTTGCCCGCGGTGCCGGTCGTCCGGCGGTCTGCGGCGCGGCGACCATCCGCATCGACAGAGAGCGCGCCACCGTGACGGCCGGCGGCGTGACCCTCGCCGAGGGCGACACCGTCTCGGTCAACGGCCGTACCGGTGACGTCTACGTCGGTACCGTGGCAATTCGGCCGGCCGAGCCGTCAGCGGAACTGGAAGTGTTGCTCGGTTGGGCGGACGACATCCGCGAACTGCGCATCCGCACCAACGCGGACAATGCCGACGACGCCGCTACCGCCTTTCGCCTCGGTGCCGAGGGAATCGGACTGTGCCGCACCGAGCACCAGTTCCTCGGCGATCAACTCCCGCTGGTTCAACGGCTGGTACTGGCCGAGAGCGAGGCCGAGGAGATCGAGGCCATTGCGGCCCTGACCGCCGCGCAACAATCGGACTTCACCGACCTGCTCCGTGTCGTCGGCGACCGACCCGTCACCGTGCGCTTGCTCGATGCGCCGCTGCACGAGTTCCTCCCGGCCGACGGCCACTATCGCGACCGCGAACAAGCCGAACGTGCGGCTGCCACACACGAATCGAACCCGATGCTCGGTCTGCGCGGAGTTCGATTCGCCATGGTGCAGACCCGGTTGTATCCCGCCCAGGCCGAAGCTCTGTTCCGTGCGTGGGTCGTGGTGAACGGCGAAGGAATGACACCGCAACTCGAGGTCATGATTCCGCTGGTGTCGCTGCCGGGCGAACTGACCGAGGCCATCGCACAGGTGCACCGGGCCGCTGCGACCGTTGCCGCCGACACCGGCGTCACCGTTCCCTATCTCGTCGGCAGCATGATCGAGACTCCCCGCGCAGCCCTGCTGGCCGAACCATTGGCCGCCGAGGCCCAGTTCCTCTCCTTCGGGACGAACGACCTGACCCAGCTCACCTACGGGTTCTCCCGCGACGACGTGGAGAAGACGGTACTGGCCCACTATCTCGAACATGGGCTGCTCACCGACAGCCCGTTCGCCGTCCTGGATCGGGACGGTGTCGGCGCTCTGGTCTCCATGGCCGTCGACCGTGCCCGCACCGCTCGTCCCGACGTCAAACTAGGTGTCTGTGGTGAGCACGGCGGCGATCCGCAGTCCATCTCGTTCCTCAATTCGCTCGGCCTGCACTATGTCTCGTGCTCACCTCGGCGGGTCCCGGTTGCCCGGCTCGCCGCGGCGCACGCCACCCTCGAAAACCGGTGAATTCCACACCATGAGCGCCGAACTCGACGCCCTTCGAGCTGCCGTCCGCGCTGCTGCCACCGAACTCGGCGGACACGGCCTGTGCCGTCGACTCGATCCGGCCGGCCCAGGATGGGACACGCGCGCCTGGTCGATACTGGCGGAGCAGATCGGAACGGCTGCCCTCGGCTTGCCCGAATCCTGCGGTGGTATCGGAGGATTGGCCGAACTGGTCGTCGTCGCCGAGGAGCTCGGCGCTGCATTGCTTCCGGTCCCCTTTCTCTCGACCCTGTTCGCGGGGCAGGTGCTCGCCGGCGCAGGCAGCGCCGAGGACGTGGTGTCCGACATCGCCGAAGGGCAGCCTGCGGCGTTCGCCGGGCTCGACCGGCGCGGGTGGTGGTCGCCCGACCACCTGCCGTTCACCGCCTCGGAGAACAGCCACGGATGGACAGTGAGCGGGCACACGCCAGCCGTCCCGGGTGCCGCAGGCTCGCGATGGATCGTCACCGTGGCGGCAACTCCCGACGGCCCCGATGTCTTCGTCCTCGAGGCGTCTGCCGACGGCGCGTCGATCTCCCGCGTCGAGACACTGGATCTGTCCCGCGCTCAGGCCTCTGTGACCCTCACCGATACCTCGGCACGACGTCTCACAACTGGCGGAAGCGCTGCCACAGCACTACTTCCGGCCCTCGACCTCGCCTGCATAGTGCTGGCCGCCGAGCAGCTCGGCGGTGCCCAGGCCAGTCTCGATGCCACGGTCCGGTACGCCAAGGAACGACGGCAGTTCGGCCGCGAGATAGGTAGCTTCCAGGCGGTCAAGCACTCGCTCGCAGACCTACTGGTGCTGGTGGAGTCGAGTCGGTCAGCGGTGACCCGCGCGGTCGAAGCCGAAGACCGCACCGAAGCCGGTTCGGTTGCCCAGGCGTGGTGCTCGGACGCGTACCGAACGGTGACGGCCGAGGCGGTGCAACTGCACGGCGGCATCGGCTTCACCTGGGAGCACCACTGCCACCTGTACTTTCGACGTGCACGCGCAGACGCTCAACTCTTCGGTGGTTCCGCGTTCCACCGGGAACGTCTGGCCCTCGCCCTCGCCTGGTGAGACCTCCACCCGGTAGATCAGCGCTTGTCGCGCCCCGACCACGGCCGATCACGATTCTCCCGTGGCTCGGACGGTAGGCCGAGCACTCTCTCGCCGATGATGGTTCGCTGAATCTGATCGGTGCCGCCCGCCAGCCGGTAACCCGGGCTACCCAACACGTGCTCGGACCACGCGAAGAGATCGTCGTTCACCCGGGCGGAGATGTTCTCTCCCAACAGGTCTGCGGCAATCTCACCGATCTTGCTCAGCACGTCCGATGCCATCAGTTTTCCGACCGACGCGGCCGGTCCCGGCGAGACCCCTGCCGCAGCGGCCCTCGCTACCCTGTCGGCGGTGGCGGCGCGCAGTTCGGATCGGATGTACACGTCGGCGATGTCCTGACGCACCAGCGGATCGCCGGCCACGCCGAGGGATTGTGCGAGAGTCACCAACTCTGCGACCGAGCCGCCCTTCTTGCGGGTCACCGAACCGGAGGCGGTGCGCTCGAAGGCCAGAGTGGCACCGGCAACTTTCCACCCCGCGCCGACGTCGCCCAGGCGCATGCTGTCGGGAACTCGAACGTTGTGCAGGAACACCTCGTTGAAGGATGCGCCCCCGCTCATCTGCCGAATCGGGCGGATCTCGACGCCCTCGAGGTCGAGTGGAACCAGGAACGCGGTGATTCCCTTGTGCTTGGGCACGTCAGGATCGGTGCGGGCCAGGAGCATCCCGAGGTCTGCGAACCGTGCGCCCGACGACCACACCTTCTGCCCGTTGAAGACCCAGTGGTCACCATCGCGCACCCCCTTACATCCGAGCGCCGCGAGATCGGATCCTGCACCGGGCTCGCTGAAGAGTTGGCAGGCGAGCAAGTCCGTGCGCAGCAGCGGATTCGCATAAGTCGCTCGCTGTTCGTCCGAGCCGAACATCGCAACTGCGGGACCGACGAGACCCGTGGTGACACTGATGAGTTCGGTCGACGGGGGAACTTCGAACTCGCGCTCGGCCTGGGCGATCGCCGACGCGAAAGAGGCGGGTAGTCCGCGTCCACCGTGCTCGACCGACAACGTCACCGCGCCGTAGCCGGCGTCGAAGCGCCTGCGCCGATAGCTTCTGGCGGCGTCGAGCAAGGCCGACTCGTCGGCATCGGACAGATTACGAAAGACGGCAAGATCCGCGCGGTCGTCCGCCGACGGTGTCGGCCGCAACGACAGGATCGAACTCAACCACGAGCGAAACTCCGACCGGAAGTCCAGCAGCTCGGGAATCGTATCGACAACCTCTGTCATGGTTCGCCTTTCGCTATCGGCTCGTCAGCACGGTGCAGGCCGACAGACCCGGTGCCCCGTAGACATGCGTGAATCCGACGGTCGGCCCGCCGGGCACCTGACGCCCGTCCGCTCGACCCTGCAGTTGACGCACCACCTCGTGCACCTGCCGCAATCCGGATGCGCCGATCGGCTCACCTCCAGCCAGACATCCACCATCGGTGTTGATCGGAAGGTCGCCGTCCCAGTCGGTCGCTCCGGAGCCGAGCAACTGTGCTTGCTCACCGTGCTCGCAGAGCCCGGTTTCGGCCATGTGGATCAACTCGGACCCGGAATCGGTGTCCTGCAACTGCGCCACATCGACGTCGGCCGGATCCACACCCGCTCCGGCGAATGCAGACGCGGCCGCGTCGATACTCGGGCTGTGCACCGGATCGGTGGTCAACCAGGGTGAGAAGACTTCGAAGGATCCCGGTCGTCTCGTTCGGACTTCGACGGATGCCAGCCGAATCGGCCGCTCGCACATGTCGTGTGCCCGCTCACCCCGAGCGAGAATCAGTGCCACGCCGCCCTCGCCCGGCGAACAGAACATGTACTGGGTCAGCGGGTCGTTGATCATCGGGGACGCCAGCACCTGAGCCGAGGTCAGTGGAGTGCGACGCCACGCCATCGGATGCGCCGCACCATTGGCGAAGGCCCGCTCGGATACCGCGGCGAGGGCGTACTCGTCGAGTCCGTACCGGTGGAGGTACCGACGAGTCTTCATGGCGAAGTACTGCGTGGTGACCATCAGACCGGTCTGCGCGTACCAGGGGTCGAGACCGTAGGCCGCGGGGTCGGATGCGAATGCTCCTCGCGGGTGCTTGTCGAAACCGACGACTGCGACGATCCCCGCTCGACCGGCGGTGAGCATGTCGGCCGCGGTCGACAGCGCGACTCCCCCTGTGGCGCAGCCGTTCTTGACGGTCGTGAACGGGATTCCGGTCAGCCCGAGCCGAGACACCAGCGAGTCCGGCTTGCCGGAGACGTTGCTGCCACCGACGGCCGCATCGACATCGGACCACCCGATTCCGGCGTCTTTCAGTGCGGCACGAAGTGCATGTTCCCCCATGTCCATGCCGGAGACACCGTCGTGCCGCCCGAGGGCATGCATCCCCGCTCCGACGACGAAGATGTCGGCCGGACTCACGAGACTGCCCGGGCAAAGGCGAACGTGACCTGGCCCCCGCCGACGTCGAGCAAACACAACTCGACCTCGTCACCGATCGCGACCTCACCGACTATTCGCGACTCGACCAGAACCGCACCGAGATCGACGTATCCGACGACGAACGGTTCGAATCCCGACGACGGCGGCTGGTACGGCGGTTTCGGCGCGAACGTCTGGGTGGTCCACGTCCAAATCGTTCCTCGATCGGGCAGCGCCGTGCGCGTGACGTTCTCGCCGGTACACCCCGGGCACCGCTCGGCTGCCGGAAAGACGACCACATCGCAGTCGCCACACGAACTCCCGGCCAACAGTGGTGGGTCGAGTTCGACGAACAGCCCGTCGTCGATCGCAGTCGATTCCATGTCCTCCCGCTGGCCTATTCCGCCAACAGGCTCAGCGGGCGCGCCAAGAGGTCGCTCACGGTGCGGAGGTATTCCGCCGCGGGAGCTCCGTCCACGGCTCGATGGTCGAACGTCAAGCTCAGGGTAATCACCTGAGTCTTGACGGGAGTCTCCCCCTCCCAGCGGAATCCGTCCTTCACGCGGCCGACTCCGAGGATCGCCACGTTACCGGGATTGACGACCGGCGTGAAGAAATCGACCCCGTACGCCCCGAGTGTGCTGACCGAGAAGGTCGCACCCTCCATGTCCGACAGTCCCAGTCTCCCCGACCTGGCAGATGCCGCCAATTCGGTGGTGCGAGAACCGATTGTGCCGATCGACAGCGAATCCGCTCCCCGGACGACCGGGACGACGAGGCCACCCTCGACCGACACTGCTACGCCGATGTCGATGGCCTCGAACAGGGTCACCTTGTCGTCGGAGATTCCCGCGTTCAGCAGTGGGTGCTTCTTCAGTGCCAGCGCTGCTGCCTTGACCACGAACGCGTTGAGGCTCGGCGGCTTCGACCCGCTGCGCGCGGACTCGGCTGCCAGTTGGGCCCGAACCTGCACCAGCGCAGTCACATCCGCTTCGTAGCCGTGCGTCAGTTGCGCCATGGAGTGCAGACTGTCGAGCATGTTGCGAGCGATCGCGCCTCGCATGCCCGAGAGCGGAATGACGTCACCGGGTTTCGGACCGATTTTCTCGATAGGGGCAGGCACCGGGACCGATCGCTGCGCAACCGGCACTGCGGCCTTGGCACCGGCAGCATTCTCGATGTCGCCCTTGGTGATTCGACCCCCGATGCCGGATCCGGCGAGCTGATCCAGATCGACTCCGAGCTCGGCTGCACGGCGACGGAGCACCGGTCCGACGAAGTGGCCGGCCGCACTGTCCGCGCCGACGGCCTTCTCGGGCTGCGCCGCCTCTCGCATCACGACCGGCTCGGAGGAAGCGGCCTGCGCTGGACTGGCCGAAGGCGTTGCGGCGAGGAACTCCTCGACATCCTCGGAGACGATTCGCCCACCCGGGCCGGAACCTCGCACCTGTGCGAGGTCGACGTGGGACATCCCGGCGACGCGGCGTGCGTTGGGCGACGACTTGATTCGCGATTCGCTGCCCCGTCCGGACACTGCGGTCTCGACTGCGACACCGTCTTCGGCCGTCGGTTCGTCCGCAGTCGCGACCGAGGCGTTACCGCCGGGCGCGGACTCACCGTCGCCGAGAAGCCACCCGATCACCGCGCCGACGGGCAAGACGTCACCGGCCTGCGCGGTCGTCGCCAGGATTCCCTCCGCCTCCGCTTCGACGTCGACGTCGACCTTGTCCGTTTCCAGCCGCAGAAGAACGTCGCCCAGACCGATGCGCTGGCCGGATTCGGCCACCCACTCGCCGATCACGCCCTCCTGCATCGTCAGACCCAGCTTCGGCAGCACGATCTGCTGAGCCACGATCAGTTCCTTTCGAGGAGACGGCGCACACCTGCGACGATGCGGTCGGCATCGGGAACGTAGGCCTTCTCGAGTGGTGTGCTGAACGGCACCGGCGTGAAGGGAGCACCGACGCGAAGTACGGGCGCGTCCAGGTAGTCGAACGCCTCCTCCTGGATCTGCGCGGCCACCTCGGCTCCGATTCCACCGAAGGTCACGGCCTCGTGCACCACGAGGATGCGGTTGGTCTTCGACGCAGACTTCACGATGGTGGCAGTGTCCAGAGGCTGGACCGTCCGCGGATCGACGACCTCCACCGACACCCCGGACTCGGCCAGGATGTCCGCGGCCTTCAGCGCTTCGGTGACCATGCGCCCGAACGCCACGATGGTCACGTCGTCGCCTTCTCGCGGAACGGCAGCCTCGCCGAGGGGAATTGCGTAGAGGTCCTCGGGAACCTCGGCACGGGCACCGAGAAGCACCTTGTTGAGCATGAACACGACGGGGTTGTCGTCACGAACGGCGGAGACCATCAATCCCTTTGCGTCGTGGGCGTTCGACGGCATGACCACCTTCAGACCGGGCGTGTGCGCCAACCAAGCCTCGAGACTCTGCGAGTGCTGCGCCCCCGCGCTGACACCGGCACCGTAGGCGACGGTGATGACCATGGGGACCTTGACCTCGCCCCCGTACATGAACTTCATCTTGGCGGCCTGATTGACGACCTGATCGAGCGCTACGGCCAGGAAATCCATGAACATGATGTCGACGATGGGGCGCAGACCGCGCGCGGCCGCGCCGACGCCGAGTCCGATCAGGCCCATCTCGGCGATCGGTGTGTCGACCATGCGCCTCGGCCCGAATTCGTCGAGCAGGCCGTCGTACATATGGAAGACACCGCCGTATCCGGCGACATCCTCACCGATGACGAAGACGTCCTCGTCCTCGCGCATGACCTGAGCGACGGCTTCGTTGTAGGCCTTGACGTAGGTGGTGACTCGGCCCGCAGCGGCTGGTGCCGTCGCAGTTGCGTTGGGTGTTTCCGTTGCAGTAGACATGCTCAGCCTTTTCAGATCTTCAGTCGCTGTAGACATTGAGGGCGAAGTCGGCCAGGTCCGGGAACGGGCTGGCTTCGGCGAAATTCACGGATTCGGCGATGTCGGCATCCACCTCGGCCCAGACGGTGGCGAACTCGGCTTCGGTGACCAGTCCCTCGGTCACCGCCCGCGCCTCGAGCAACTTGATGGCGTCACGTTCCTTCCAGGCCTCGACCTCTTCCTGGGTGCGGTACGTCTTGCGAAGACCCTTCACACCCTGGTGGTCGTAGTAGCGATACGTCTTGGCTTCCACCAGGGTCGGACCGCCACCGCTTCGCGCCCGCTCGACGGCGCGACCGACTGCGGCACGCACGGCGATGGCGTCCATACCGTCGCAGATCTCGCTCGGGAACCCGTACGCAGCCGCGCGATCGGCCACATTCTCCAGCTTCATGTGGTCACGGAGTGCCGTGAATTCGGCGTATCCGTTGTTCTCGCAGACGAAGACGACCGGCAGCTCGAGAATTCCCGCCATGTTGGCCGCCTCGTGAAACGCCCCGATGTTGCTTGCTCCGTCGCCGAAGAAAGGTACGGCGACCGTATCCTCGTCGCGGTACTTCGCCGCGAACGCGGCACCCACTGCAATCGGAATACCGCCTCCGACAATGCCGTTGGCACCGAGCATGCCGATCGACAGGTCGTTGATGTGCATGGAGCCGCCACGACCCTTGCAGTAACCGTCGACGCGGCCGAACAACTCGGCGAACATCGGCTTGAACTCGGCACCCTTGGCGACGGCATGGCCGTGTCCACGATGGGTCGAGGTGATCTGGTCGGTGTCCCTGAGGTTCGACATCGCGCCGGCCGCAACGGCCTCCTGGCCGACGTAGAGATGCAGGAAGCCCGGCATCCGACCGCCCTCCATCAACCGCCCGGCCTCGGTCTCGAACTGCCTGATTCGCACCATCCTGCGATGCAGATCGAGCAGAACCTCTCGGCTCGGCGTCGGATCGTTCGATCCGATGGGCTCTACGGCCTCGCGGGTCGGGTCGGTCGCGGTCGAAGTCACCACGTACACCTCATTCTCTGCAGACTTTGTTTACGTCTTCACCAGTATGGCCACAACCCTAGCGCAATGTAAGTAGAATCACTATAAAGTTACTTAACCCATTGCGCCACACCCTTCGGAGGATCGATCCCATGCTCGACCGAATCAGAGATCGAGCCCGAGTCGATCCGTCTGGCCCGGCATTGATCGACGACACCACCTCGATGACGTGGTCCGAGGTCCTGACGGTCCTCGACGCACTCGGCGAACACCTTCTCGAGATCGCCCCCGACTCCGACGAACGAATTGCCGTCATCGGCGAGAACTCCGCTCCCACCCTGCTCACGCACGTAGCTGCCATTGCGCGGGGCGTCGGCACGGTGGCCGTCTCCCGACAACTGACACCCGACGAGATGTCGGAGCAGTTCCTCGACTCCGGAACCGTCGCAGTGGTGACGGGGCCCGCGGGTCTCACCTCGTCCCGCGGTGCCGCGGCCGCGGCACACCTCCGCGAGTTGATCGTGCACAGCTGCGACGGCGGCGTCGACACGGTGGCCTGGTCCGAGGCAGTCGTGCCGCGACAGAACACCGCTGCATCCACACCCCCGACCGAGCGTCCTGCGCGTCCGCCGCTGGTCTACACGTCCGGCACCACCGGACGAGCTCGTGGCACCCAGGTGCGATGGTTGCCGAACACGGGCCGGAGCGCTGCCGAATTCGCCGACGGGGTGGCTGCGCGTTCGGGCTACCCGGACGGGGTTCACCTGGTGGTGGGACCGCTCCAGCACAACGGGCCGTTGACCGCCGTTCGCCATCTGCTCTCCGGCCACCCTGTGGTGGTGATGGGCCGTTTCGACGCCGAGACGACCCTGAAGTCGATCCATCGCCACCGCGTCACCTCCACGCTGATGGTCCCGACCCACTTCCAGCGACTGCTCGGACTCGATGCCGACACTCGCTCGACGTACGACGTCTCCAGTCTCGAGTACGTCGCGCACACCGGCTCGGCATGCCCGGCGGATGTCAAGCGATCCATGATCGACTGGTTCGGGCCGGTTCTGGTGGAGTCCTACGGCGGTAGCGAAATCGGCACGGTGTGCAAGATCGACTCACCCGACTGGCTCACTCATCCGGGATCGGTCGGTCGAGCGGTACCGCCGTTCGAAGCGGTCGTCGTCGACGCCGACGGGAACGAGCTCGACCGCGGACAGACCGGGGTACTCGGCTTCCGAACCCCACCCGAACGCAGCGTGGTGTACCACGCCGACCCCGAAAAGACCGCTGCAGCATACATTCTGCCGGGTGTCGCAACCCTGGGCGACGTCGGATACGTGGACGAGAACGGGTTCGTCTTCATCACCGACAGAATCGCCGACATGGTGGTGTCCGGAGGCGTGAACCTCTACCCCGCCGAAAGCGAACGAGTCCTGTCCTCGCACCCCGCCGTCGCAGAGGTGGCCGTCATCGGAGTACCGGATGCCGACTTCGGCGAAGCCCTACTGGCTCTGGTTGTCCCGGAACCGAATACAGGATTGGACACCGCCGAGCTCGCAGGGTTCGCCAAGGCGTCGATGGCGTCGTACAAATGCCCCAAGAGGTACGTGATCGTCGACGAGCTGACCCGCAACGCCATGGGCAAGCTCGACAAGAAGGCACTGCGAGCACCGTACTGGGCTACCGACCGGACCATCGCCGGCTAGAGCGTCGGGCATGGTCCGACGAGACGACCGGTCAGGACACCCGGACCAGCATCTTGCCGATGTTGCCGCCGCCGAGCATCGACACGAATGCGTCGGCCGCATTGTCGAGGCCGTCGTGGATCGTGGACTCGGCCACGATGTCGCCGGCAGCGAGCCAGCCCGCGACGCGGTCCTCGAATTCGCTCCTGAGGTCCTCGTGATCACGAACGATGAAGCCCTTGATGGTGATTCGCTTCAGAATCACCTCTATCAGACGGTCGAGGGGTGGACTGTCCGGACCGCCGTTCGAGATCATGCCGCACAGTGCGACGCGTCCTTGCTGTCGGAGCGCGGACAGCGCCGCCACGAGGTGATCGCCGCCGACGTTGTCGAAGTAGAGGTCGATGCCGTCCGGTGCCGCATCACGCAGCGCCGCACCGACAGGGCGGGCGCGATAGTCGATTCCTACGTCGAACCCGAACCGATCACGCAGCAGGGCTGCCTTGTCCGGTCCCCCGGCGCTCCCGATGACCCGCGTCGCACCGAGCAATCTCGCGAACTGACCCGCGGCACTTCCCACTGCGCCCGCAGCTGCGGACACGAACACCGTGTCTCCCGTTCGGATCTCGCCGGCGCGCTGCAGTCCGCAGTACGCCGTGAATCCGGTTTGGCCGAGTATCCCGAGCCAGTGGTGCAGCTCGATACCGCGTGGGGCGATCACCGTGGCCGCAGCGGTGTCGAGCACCGCGTGTTCGCGCCAGCCGAGCCGATGCCGGACGTAGGAACCCGCGGGCACCTCGTCGGTGCCCTCGATCACCACCCCCAGCGCCGAGCCGTCGAGAGGCGAACCCACCTCGATGTTGGTGGTGTACTGCATGTTCGACGTCCCCAGGCGTCCCCGCGTCGACGGATCGACGCTCATGAAGATGTTGCGGACGAGAAGCTGATCCGCAGCGCGTTCGGGTAGCGGTAATTCCCGAACGTCGAAGTGTCGGGCTTCGGGTTCGCCCGAGGGCCGCTCGGCGAGAAAGACTGCTCGGGTCGCGGTCACGACACCACTCACGTCAGTTCCAGAATGGTGACCGTGCCCTTGGATCCGTCGATCTCCACGAGCGTACCGTCGGGAATGCGACGGGTCGCCGCCTGAACTCCTGCAGCGCAGGCGATACCGAGTTCGCGGCTGACGATCATCGCGTGGGAGCCCATGGCCCCGACGTCGGTGATCGCCCCACCGGAGACCATGAACAACGGTGTCCACGACGGATCCGTCTGTGGCGCAACGAGGATCTCACCGACCTCGAACTCGCCCAGTGCCGCCATCGAGGTGATCACCCGAGTGCGGCCCTGAGTGACGCCCGGTGACGCGCCCGAACCCTGCAGCACATCGCCCACCTGCACGGACTCGATGGCCGACTGGCCTTTGCGACCGAGGGAGGACAACGGCGGGAATGCCTCGCGCCCGTCGAGGAACGTCGGCAGTTCCAGGCCGAACAGTTCCTTCCAGTCGCGATGGCGTTGCGCGAGTACCGGTGCGATCGACTCGGGCGCACTCGCCAACACGTCGAGTTCGGCGTCGACGGCCATGAACACGTGGTCGGCCGATTCGAGACGGCCCTCCGAGAACAGTCGGCGTCCGAGCTCGACGAGCGGAACCCGCGCTTCGTGCAAGACCTTGATGCAGTTGGTCTTGGCCCGCTCCCGCCATGCGGCGAAACGACGAGCCGACGCAAGCGCGGCAGTGAGAGTTGCTCGTCCGTCGGCATCGTCGCCGACGATGTCCTCGGCCTTCTTCAGCGCCGTGTCGGTGGCCGATGCGTGGTCGGCCAGCCGCGCATGTGGTGAGGCCGCGTCGTCCTGGAGCCGAAGCCGGTCGACGAGACCGAGAACCAGTTCGGGTCGGGTTTCCCACGACACCGATCCGAGATCCCATTCGTTGGGTCCGCGGTAGCCGAAGTCGAGCAGGAACTGTTCGAGCTGTGCGTCGAACGCGGAGTCGATCCCGCGCACGCGCGCACCGACACCCTCGACGCCCTCGTCGAACGCGGCCATCAGCCTGTCGTCGGCCCGTGCCAGTCGACCCAGATCCCACAGTGCATACGACGGCAGCGCCGAATCGACGTCGCCTGCGGCACCGACGAGGGTCACGATGAGGTCCTGATGCTCGGCACCGAGCAACTGACCGAGTACGGCGGGGCCCACCGCGGAGCAGTTGGTGGCAACGACCTCGCCGCGCCACGCCACTCGTTCCAGGGGCATCACCGAGCGTGCGCGCGCGACGAGAGCAGCCGGGGTCAGCACCGACAGGTCCGGCCGTTCGGTACGCAAGCGGTCGGCGAGGGTTCGGTCCTCCTCCAGTTCGGGAAAGTCCTCGGTCGAGAGCGCCCAGGCATTTCGGGCTTGCAGGCGCTGGCTTGCGTCCGCGTTCTCGTCGTCCGGATGTGCCACGTAGGGAGGGATATCGGGGTCCCCGCCGTACCAGAGCTGGTCGACCAACTCGACGGGCAATCCACCGCGAATGCCGGTCAATCGCGACATCGACATGTTCACGTAGAGATGGCCGTAGAAGATGGCCGCCGACGCCGTCAGATCGGGCGACTCCGCCAGTGAGTAGCTACCGAAGCTGGCATAGCCGAAGTTCCATCCCGGCAGGATGTTCTGAATCCAGCCCAGATCTGCGCCGAGCGGCGTGATCGGGTCCGACAGCACGTCACTCGCGTTCAAACGTGTGTACACGGGGAGACGGGTGCTCGGCTCGGTATCGACCAACCAACGCTGTTCGGACATGTCGCTTCTCGTCTCTGACGTCATCGTCGACGTCTCGATGGATAGTTTTTTGATTCGTTCTGCACATTGCTGTGACTTCCGCCACTCTACATGCAAGACTGTAGACGATGACAAGTTACTTGTCCGAGATCCCGTCCGACATTTCCGAGGAGAACTTCGATGAAACTGCAAGACAAGGTTGTTGCCGTCACCGGTGGAACTCAGGGCATCGGTCGTGGCATCGCCGAGGCGGCCTTGGCCGAGGGCGCGAAGGTCTCACTCAACGGCCGCTCGGCCGAGAAAGGTGGCAAGGCCCTCGCCGAATTCGGTGTCGGAGATCGCGCCGCGTTCTTCGCAGGAGACGTCACCGTTCAAGCGGACGTCGAGAACTTCATCGAGCAGACGGTCTCCACCTTCGGTCGAATCGACGTACTGGTGAACAACGCCGGTGGCGCGAAGGACCTGCAGCCCACGGTCGATCTCAGCGACGAGGAGTGGACGTTGGTGATGAACTGGAACCTGAACTCCAACTTCTGGGCGACGCGCCGAGCCCTGAAACACATGCTGCCCAACAAGTACGGCCGCATCATCAACATCTCGTCCGTCGAAGGCAAGCACGGCAAGCCCGTGTTCACGGCATACGTCGCGGCGAAGCACGCCATCAACGGAATGACGAAGTCGATCGCCCGTGAAGTCGGAACCCAAGGGATCACTGTCAACTCGATCTGCCCCGGACTTGTCATCACCGACATCATCAAGAACAACGGCCCCAGCACCGCCGCCGCAATGGGAATGTCGTTCGAGGAGATGGTCGCTCTGTTCGCCGAGGAGTCGGCCATCAAGCGCCCCAACACGATCGAGGAAGTGTCGGCAATGGCCATGTTGCTCGCATCGGACGCAGGTGCCGGAATCACCGGTGCCATCCTCAGCGTCGACGGCGGCACTGCGTCCTACTGACGATTCCCATCGCGGCGAATTTCCCGAGGAGTTTCACATGAGCACAGCCGGATTGTCTGCCAGTCGCGAACTCGCCGAGCGCTATTCGGTGGTGATCAGAGGGCTCACCGCGGACGAGTGGGCTGCCCCCAGTCGCTGCGCCGGATGGTCCGTCAAAGACCTCGTCGCGCACACGGGATCGAATTTCAAGATCATGGTGGACCCGCCGGCCCACGACCCGTCGGCACCCGTTCCGACGACAGCGGAACAGGCGCAGAACCTACTCGTCGATGCACGACGCGACTGGTCGAGCGCGCAGGTGGCCGACGAATTCCTGTCCAACGCGGACGGCGCACTCGGCGTGCTCGAGGCGATGCAGGGCAGCGAGCTGGCAGCGACCCCGATGACACTGACCGATCTGGGAACCTATCGCACCCATCAACTCTCGGATGCGTTCGCGTTCGACATGTGGTGCCATCTCTACGTCGACCTGCTCGGACCCGACGGTCCGGTGACACGCGATACACCCGATCCCGAAGACGACCTGGTCCGCACTGCCGTCGATTGGATGTGGACCGGCCTACCGCAGATGTGCACCCCGGTCAGCGGCGTCCTCGACCGGCCGCTCGGCGTACAACTCACCGGTGCCGGCGGCGGCGAATGGACCCTTCGGCCCGGCTCGCAGCTCCTGACGGTCGAATCCGGAATCTCGAGTGTCGATACCGTGGTCCGTTCGACTGCAACGGATTTCGTGCTCTGGGGCACCACACGAAGTCCGTGGCGAGCGCATGTCTCGATCGAGGGTGACCGAGCCTACGCCGAGAAGATTCTCGACACCGTCGACATCATCTGAGCACTCGGTCAGTCGTGGGCCGCTGCATCTCCGGTGACGGCCCACGACAGGCAGCGCTCGAACACGGTGCGAAACTCCGGAACCGTCCAGCTCCCCCGGTCCACCCGGCCCAGATCGTCGATGCCGAGATCCTGTACGTCGAATCGCCCTCGGCAGTGACCGAGCGTGAAATAACAGACAGTTCCGCGACCGTGATCCTTGAGGTAGAGCACCGGACGTGGCTCGTCGTCGGCGGTGTGTCCTTCCTCGAAACCCGTCGACTCACCGACGAATCGAGTGTGTGCCAGGACCTGAATCGGTGGATGGAGTTCGCTGACGTAGAGCTCGTCGGTCACCTCGAACGAGTCGATCCCGGCCACGAACGGGTGGGCCGGATCGGTGATCTCGACCGTGTACGGCGCGATCGGTGGGTGACCGAGGAACTGGCTTCCCAGCACGGGAGCAATGGTGCTCAGAGATCGTGGCGTCACGTATTTGCTCGCCGATCCGGGTGAAGTCCTCTCGATCGCCGAGTTGGTGCCGTGCAGGGCCAGCCATCGTCCACCGCGAGAGACGAACTGCGCCAAAGCATTCTGCTGCGCTTGATCGGGAACCCGATTGCACGTGTACGTGATGAGGAGGTCGGCCGTGGCCACCGCCTCGATGCAGTCGTAGTCCTCGAAGACTCTGGTCCGAACCTGCTCGTACTCAGCCACTGCCGACAACAATTGCAGGCGTGCGTAATCGAAGTCGTGCCACTGCCCTCCGCATACGAGAACAGCATCGAGTCGGCCTGCCGGTCCCGGCATTGCTTCTCCTTGTTCGTCAGCTGTGCGCGTGCAGCGCTTTCCCCGCCAACGCGAGGTGCGCCTCCCCCAGAGCTTCTGCCTGGGTCGGATGGGCGTGTACGTGCTGGGCGACGTCCCCTGCGGTCGCCTGCCAGTTGTAGATGAGCTGAGCCTCCCCGATCAGTTCACCGACACGCTCGCCCACCAGGTGGATTCCCACCACGCGACCCTCCGGTCCCGCCTGGACGAGCTTGACCCCGCCAGACGTGCGGAGGATCCGACTCTTGCCGTTACCGGCGAGGTCGTAGACCACCGTTGCGACCTCACCGAACTGCTTCGCGGCTTCGCTCTCGGTCAATCCCACCGACGCAACCTCCGGGTTCGAGTAGGTGACTCGCGGAATTCCGGTGTCCTCGATGGGAGTGCAGTCCAACCCTGCCAACTGCTCGGCAACCAGAATGCCCTGAGCGAAACCACGGTGTGCCAGTTGCGGACCGGCCACGATATCGCCCACCGCGAAGACCCCGGGAACCGTCGTCTGTAGCCATTCGTCGATGACGACGAACCCCCGGTCGAGCTCGATTCCCGCCTCCTCGAACCCCATGTCCGCAGTACGCGGCCCGCGGCCGACGGCCACGAGCATCAGGTCCGCTTCGAGCTGCGATCCGTCGCTGAGATCGACGTGCACGCCGCCGCCCGGTCGTTCGGTGACTCCACTGAACGAAGTCCCGGTACGCAGAGTGAGACCTCGTTTGCGGAAGGCTCGTTCTATCTGTTTGGTTGTCCACGGATCCTCCGTCGGCAGTAGCGTCGCGGCGGCCTCGACAACGGTCACGTGCGCGCCGAGCGAGGTCCAGACGCTGGCGAACTCGCATCCGATCACACCGCCGCCCAGTACGACGACACTGTCCGGAACGACATTCAACTCCAGAGCACGATCGCTGGTCATGACCGAACCGCCGATGTTCAGGCCCGGCAACGACTTCGGTCGAGAGCCCGTGGCCAGCACCAGGGCTTCACCGCGGTACGTGCCGGTTCCGCCGTCGGCGAGCTCGACCTGCACGGTGCGATTGTCCACGACACGTCCGCGACCGGCGACGAGCTCGATCTCACGGGACGCCACCAGCCCCTGCAGTCCGCGGTACAGGCCGGCCACCACCTCGTCCTTGTACTTGTTCACCGCAGTCATGTCGACGCCGTCGAGCGTCGCCTCGATCCCGAAAGTCGATGCCTCTCGGACCGAATCGGCGATCTCGGCCGCGTGCAGCAGCGCCTTGGTGGGAATGCATCCGGTGTGCAAGCACGTGCCGCCGAGCCTGCCGGCCTCGATCATGATGACCGACATGCCGAGCTGGGCTGCCCGCAGTGCACAGGCGTACCCGCCCGAACCGCCGCCGAGGATGACGACGTCGGCGGTGCCCGTCAGCTCACGTGTCACGCCGCGCTCAGAAATCGAAGCGGTTGGTGAAGCCGCCGTCGACCACCATGTTGATTCCGGTGATGTGCCCGGCGGCGGGCGAGGACAGGAAGGCCACGGCATTCGCAACGTCCTGTGCCGCAGCCAGTTTACCGAGCGAGGCCGACTCGAGGGCAGCCTCGTACAGTGCCGGACGACTCGTCTTGATGGTGTCCCAGGCACCGCCCTCGAAGAAGACGGGGCCCGGTGATACCGCGTTCACTCGGATACCGGCAGGTCCGAGTGCGCGGGCCTGCGCCGACGAATGTTGCAGGACAGCGGCCTTGAGTGCACCGTAGCTGTTGGCCGTACTGATCGGTCCGGCCTCGAGCGCGGACGTCGTGCTGATCGTGACCACCGATGCGGAGCCGGACTTCTCGAGGTGTGGCTTGGCCGCTTCGATGAAGTTCACCAGGCTCATCAGGTCGACGTCGAAGCTGTTCTGCCATGCCTGCGCGCCTTTGCCCGTTGCAGCGGAGGCGTTGACCACGACGATGTCGATTCCACCGAGGGCACCGGCTGCATCCTCGACGAACGATGCAACCGCGGCGGCATCACCCACGTCGACCGCCTTGTGGAAGACGGTCCCCAATGCGGACAGTTCTCCGGCAACCTCGTTCAGATGCTCCTCGCCGCGGGCGCAGACACCGACGGAGGCACCCTCCGCCAGAAGTGTGCGGGCGATCGACAGGCCGATGCCGCGGCTCGCGCCACTGATGATTGCGCGTTTTCCGCGAAGATCGAGATCCATGTGAGACTCCTTGAATATGACGTGATTCGACTGCAGGACTTATAGATTCATGGCTCCGACGTGCGACTGGAAGTCGAGTACATGAGTGAAATCGTTCACCGATTGGACCGCGCGACGCGTATCGGCACCGCGCACCACACTCAGCGAGGTGTGGTGGACTCGGACCGGCATGTCGAATGCGCTACCCAATGCGTCGGCGAGCACGGCATTGATGACACCACCGTGGCAGCTGATCACCACTCGCCTGCCCAGATGCGCGTCGACGATCGACGAGATCTGGCGGAGAACACGCGCATGAAACTCTGCGCCGTCCTCGGCGTAGGTGAACGCACCGTAGCGACGAGTGCGAATGTGATCGCGGAACATGGCCGCGACCTCCTCGTGCGGTAGCACCTCGAACGGAGACTGGTCGGCCGGAAACTTCTGCCACGGTTCGTATTCGGAGAGTTCGTCACGCACGACGGGCTCCAACCCGTGCTTGCTCGCGATGAGAGTGCCGGTACGTAGTGCGCGACGCAACGGGGAGCTGTAGACCGCATCCACCCGTGTGCGCGCGAGTCGGTTCGCGACCGCCTCCGCTTGTCGCTCACCGAGTTCGGACAAGGGTGGGTCGACGGTCTCCCGCGCACTGAGTTCTCTGCTCAGTACCTGCTCACCGTGCCGAACCAGAATCAGTTCACAGAGCCCGGTCAGCGGGGCAAAGGGATTGTCGAGATCGATCGACCTGGCGCGCGGCATGAACCCAAGTCAACCACAAACTGTCGTCGCTCTAAAGATACTTCGCAAAATCGGTGCCGCGAGAGCCCTTTCAGACGCTCGAGATGTCGGCCGCGAGCTCGCGAACTTCCTCGGAGAATCGACGACGTCCGAGATCGGCCAGGACCGCGTCCTCGGTGAGCCACGACGAGGCCGACACTTCGAGCAGGGTCGTCAACGCGACAGCGGCCGCACCCTGCTTCGCTTTGGACGCGATGCCGCTTCGAGTGCGCAATTCGGCCGAGAACAGCGCCAGCATCACCGAACGCACTTCTCTTCGCAGAGTTTCGATGGACAGACTCCAACCGGGCGATCGGGTGAAGTACACCAATGCCGCAGCACGGTGCTGATCCGTCCATTCGAGCAACGACGAAATGATGTCACCGAGAGCAGCGTCCGGATCGGCCGCGATCTCTGCCCGCAGTTCGCCGAGAAGGCCATCCGCGAACAAACGCAACCCGGCGAGCAGAACCTCGTCCTTCGACGGGTAGTGGTAGTAGACGGCCGCCGACGTCATCTGGGCCTCCGCAGCGATATCGGCCACGGTCACGTCCTCGATGGACCTGACCGAATACAGATGCATGGCAGCGTCCACCACTACTTCGCGTCGCGACGGCCGGTGCGCCGCACGCTTGGCACCCTTGTCCGCCGGGGGCGTCACCGTCGATTTCGGCTTCACTGCCTTTGCTGCCATGACGTAGATCATGGCACCATGCAGTGACCCGGGTGCCGAGGAGGACGCTGTGCCGCGACGAACCAGCAGCTCACAGTCGAAAGTCGACGAGAGTTCCGAGCCGGAGACTGCCGCCGATTCTCCCGTTGCGTCCGAGCCGGATGCCGCATCCCTCAAAGGATCTGCCCACCGGCCCTCTCGACGCCACCTCATCGTCCAGGCAGCGGTGCGCGTCTTCTCCCGCAAAGGATTCGCGGAGACGTCGATTCAGGAGATCGCCGAGGCAGCGGGCATGGTCCCGACTGCGGTCTACTACCACTTCGCCAGCAAGGAAGAGCTGTTCGATACCGCACTGGGATACGCGATGGATGCCAGTACCGCCGCAGCCCAGGCAGTTCGACCGGACGACACCGAGGCCGATGCCGCTGCGTTCAAGGATGTCGTCGATGCCGTATGGGACTGGACCGAGGAACATCCCAATGCGGCCCGGATGTTGTTTCTGCAGGTGGCCGGCGGTGCCACGCCGGGGACACGTCTACTGACGAAGGAATACGAGGACAGGCACGTCCGTCGTGCCTTCGACTATTTCCCCGACGCCGAGATACCGGCGAACAAGCGATCGGCCGCGGCGCAGCACGCCGCGCGATCGCTGCGAGCACGCACGATGATTGCGACGACCATCGCCATCCAGCCCCTGAGGATCGAGGGCGGGCCCTTGTCCAACATCGCGGTGTCGCGTCTCCGGTCGGCCACCACCGATGTGTGCGCGAAAATGATCGAGGGTCGCTGAACCTCCGACGGACGGGCACCACCGTCGAGTAACTTGACTGAAACAACAGTCGAGACTCTGAATGGACGTCCCTCATGCGTATCGCGGCTTTTTCCGGTGGACACTCCTTCGATCGTGACGCGTTCGCCGGATTTCTGGAGTCGATGCCCGGTGAAGTCACCTGGTTCGAGCACCCGGACGCGGATCCGGGGCAGGAAGCGTTCGACGTCTCACTGCACTACGACATGCCGGGCACGTTGCCCCGGCCGTCCGCGCCCCCCGATTCACTACGCGACGCAGTGAGGGCCGCACCGAAGTCCGGACACGGGTATGTCGTGCTCCACCACGCCATCGCATCGTGGGCCGCCTGGGACGAGTGGGCCGAGTTCGTCGGCGGCCGCTACCTGTATCGACCAGGCGTGGTGCGGGGCGTCGAGCGACCCGATTCGGGCTATCGACACGCGGTTCCGCAGCACATCTCCGTCGTCGACACCGACCATCCGATCGTCGCAGGGATTCCCGAGTCGTTCGACCTGACCGACGAGACCTACCTGTGCGAAGTCTTCGAGGACGACGTGACACCACTGCTGCGAACCGACGCCGAGATGACCGACGCCGTTCACTTCTCGACCGCCTCGGCCATGGCGGGCAGGCGCGACGATCGCACGGGATGGCAGCACGCGCCCGGCTCGTCGCTGGTCGGGTGGACCAAGACGAACGGTCGTAGCCGGCTGGCCTACCTGCAACCGGGCGACGGGGCTCCCACCCTGTCGGACCCCGTCTACCGCAGGCTCGTGGGGGCAGCGCTCCGATGGGCCGCTCGGCAATAGTTATTGGAGTCGCAGTAAAGAAAACTGTGCTCATCGTCACTGTTCGCTGATACAGTTAGTGGATAGAGCATTAAGTAACACCTCTACTGATCATCAAGGAGATTGCGATGCGACAGATCAAGCATCCGATGAGCCACGCGATCTACGAGTTCGACGACGACTTCAACGTCCTGGTCACCACTCGCGACGGCAAGACCGGCACGTTCGATCCGGAAGGTCGCTACCTCCACGGCGAGGTGAAGGCTGTGGATCCCGAACTGGCCCGATGGGTGGGGCTCGGCCCCCGCGCTCCCGTTCCCATCACCCAGAACCGACGTTTCATGGGCGCTGCGAAGCTGCTCGAGAAGATGCAGGCCGACAAACAGGCGCAGGACGCCCTCGCCATCACGCTGGAACAGGGAGGCAAGCTGTGACCGATATCGATGAGCGCGCCACACCACCCGTCGAGAACGGGACGGGGTACCAACGACTGCTCGAGACCGATACTCATCCGGTGCCGGACATCCTGCGCGAAGAGTCGCACGAGCAATACGCCGACCAGAATTTCGTTCCGGTGTCGCGCTACATCAGTCGCAAGTATCACGAACTCGAGCGAGATCGAGTCTGGTACAAGGTATGGCAGATGGCGTGCCGTGAAGAAGAGATTCCCGAGCCGGGCGACACGCTCGTGTACGAGATCTGCGAGAAGTCGATTCTCCTCGTCCGCGGTAAGGACATGGGCATCCGTGCGTTCTACAACTCGTGCCTGCACCGTGGCCGCACCCTCCGCGAAGAGGACGGCCCGGCCGGAAACGAAATCCGTTGCCCCTTCCACGGTTTCGCCTGGAACTTCGACGGCTCGCTCAAGTCGATGACCTGTGCCTGGGACTTCCCCCAGGTCGACAAGTCGAAGATGGATCTGCCGCAGGTCAAGGTCGACACCTGGGGCGGCTTCGTGTTCGTCAACATGGACCCCGAGTCCGAATCACTGGACAGCTTTCTCGGTGACCTCGGCAAGCACTTCGAGGCCTGGCCTCTGGAAGATCGCTTCATCCAAGCGCACGTTGCGCAGGTCATTGCGGCCAACTGGAAGATCGCGCAAGAGGCGTTCTCCGAAGCTTTCCACGTGATCACCACTCACCCACAGCGCGTCGTGGGCACCGGTGACTCCAACAGCCAGTACGACAGCTGGGGCAACTTCAACCGCGGTATCACGGCGAACGGCGTACCGAGCCCGCACATCAACTTCGTCCCGTCCGAGCAGGAGATGTTCGACTCGATGATCGATGCCCGCATCGACGAGGACCCGATGGTGACGCTCCCCGAGGGTGTCACCGCGCGCGAGATGTCCGGCATGCTGGCCCGCGAGGGTCTGCGCGAGATCATCGGTGATGTCAAGGCGGACAACATGTCCGACGCGGAATCACTGGACAGCATCTACTACACCGTGTTCCCGAACTTCCATCCCTGGGGCGCATACCAACGCATCGTCTACCGATTCCGACCCAACGGTGACGACCACGAGACCTCGATCATGGATGTGTACCTACTCGCACCGTTCAAGGGCGAACGGCCCAAGCCTGCCAAGACCCAGTGGTTGCGACCGGAGCAGTCGTGGCTGGAGGCAACCGTGCTCGGCAGTTCGGCGCGGGTGTTCGACCAGGACGCGTACAACATGCCCAAGGTGCAGAAGGGCTTGAAGTCGGCGCAGTCGAAGACGCTGCCGCTGGCTCGATACCAGGAAGTCAAGATCCGGCACATCCACCACCTGCTGGCACAGTGGATCGGCGAGGAAGCGGACTGACACCGGCGACCGTCCGAGGGACCGGCATGACGGGAGGAATCGGTCGGCCGTCGAAAGCAACTGACCATCCGGGTAGGTAGCCGCCCGTCCGGCGCGCGGGGTCCGCAGCGTCCGAGCGGGCCGAACTGCTCCGGAGCGGCAGATTCGCCGAGCGTCGTGTGGAACGCTCGACCTCACCGAGGGGACGACCTCACCGGGCGTCCGACGAACAGAATGGCTTTCGATGACCGAGCTGGATGCACTGGCACCGAGCCCGGATGGAGTGTGGGCTCACGAAAACGTGGTCGTTCGGCATCTTCCCGGACTGGAGTTCGACGCGGCCCGGACAGGGTCGACCGTGCAGGTCGGCCACGGCCTGACGTCGGCCGACATCGGTGAGCGCCTCGTTCCGATCGTGACCGCACAGGCGCGTCATGTGGGTCTCTCTCAGCGCGAGTTCGAGCTGGTCCTGGTCGGGATCGTCCGCACCGCCGTCTCCGATCCGGTCGACGCATGGGCCACCTATTACCGAAATTCGCTGGACGAGCTGCTCTCGGGAACCGCCGACTTCGCACCGGTCCACGAACGCGCCGAGAAATCGGTCGTCGGATCGGTGCTCGACCTGGGTTCGTGTTTCGGCTTCTTTCCGCTACGCCTGGCGATGAAGGGTCACTCGGTGACTGCGACGGACCTGTCGGCGGGCACCATGCGGTTGCTCGCCACCGTTGCCCCGCACCTCGGGATCACGCTCGACACCGTGGTGTGCGACGCTGCGGATGTTCCCGTTGCCGACGGCAGTGTCGACACGGTGACTGCACTGCATCTCCTCGAACACGTCGACGCCGAGACCGGCTCCCGCATAGTGGAAGAAGCGCTACGCATCGCACGCACTCGTGTTGTGGTTGCCGTGCCCTTCGAGACCGAGACCACCGCCTGCCACGGACACGTCCGCACCTTCGACGAGGCGTCGTTGGTCGAGCTCGGTCGGTCGACAGGCCGGCAGTTTCGGACGTCCGAACACCACGGCGGGTGGCTCGTGATCGACAAGGCCACGGCACCACAGTTCGCCTGAGCTCTCCTCGCTCACGGCTGCGCGCTCGACGGTCCGACGCGAGGGACGGGCAGGAACGAGACACCGAGGTCGCTGGTGGCCGCTGTGAGGATGCGGAAACGAAGGGAAACACAGCCGCAATCACTTAAACCGGTATTTGTAATACCGATTTGTGATCGTGTTGCTGCGTCGCAAGCAACGGGGCAGGCGGCGAACCGGTCGGGTCACCACATCGTTTCTCACACAACGGAGTCAGCCATGACGATCAACTTCACCATGTCCAGCGAACAACGAAAGCTCCAACACGAGGTCCGAGAGTTCTCGGAGAACGTGCTCGCTCCCGTGATCACGGCCGCGGATGCAGAGCTCGACCCTCTCGTGGGCTTCCAGATGACCAAACCTGCCTACGTCGAGGCATACCACGCAGGTATCGCGATGTGCATGCTCCCGAAAGCATATGGCGGCGGCGGTGTCTCGTGCGTCGATCTGGTCATCGCCGCCGAGGAGATCTGCGTCGTCGACCCAGGATTCGCCTGCACGGTTCTCTGTAACGGTCTCGGCCTGATGCCGGTGGCCTGGTACGGCAACGACGAGCAGAAGGAGAAGTACCTGTCCGCGGCCACGTCGGACCCGACGGGCGAATACCTCGGAGGCTGGACCGCCAGTGAACCTCCGGGAAACCCCTCCGGCACAGCCAATTTCGATATCGACCTGCCGCGGCCCGCCGGAGTCGGCCTGACCGCCGTCCTCGACGGCGACGACTACGTCGTGAACGGCCGGAAGTACTGGCCCTCGTCCGCCGGATGGGACGAACAGGGAACCGATGCCGGCACATTGATCGTGCGCACCGACTCGGACAAGGGTGGCACTTCGGGACTGTCCGCGTTGATTCTCGAACGCGGCACTCCCGGTGTGACGTACCGCCATCTCGACAAGATCGGGCACCGACTGGCCTCGAATGCCGAGATCGTCTTCGACAACGCACGCATCCCTGCTGCCAACCTTCTGCCCGGAGCTGCCGGTAACGGCGATCTGGTGATCAATCGAAACTTCGCGTGGTCGGGACCTGTGGCGGCTATCGCAGCCGTCGGAATGGCCCGCGCTGCATACGAACTCGCGCTCGACTGGGCCAAGACCAACACGGGCGGCGGCCTGAAGCCCATCATCGGGTTCCAGAACGTCGGCTACGTACTCGGCGACGTCGCGGCGAAGATCGAGATGGCGCGCTACTTCTCCTGGCGAGCCGCCGACTACCTGGACAAGCACGATCAGCACGCAGAACTGGTCGGGGCGATGAACAAGATCCAGGTCACCGAGCTGATGTTCGACTGCGTGTACAAGTGCATGCAGATCGTGGGCGTGAACAGCCTCGAGACCAAGAACGGATTCGGCAAGATCCTGCGCGAGGCCGCCGTGTTGCCGATCTACGACGGCGGAAACATGGGAATGCAACGCAGGCGCGTCCACGGAATCATCGCCGATCCGGCGTTCGACCCGCGCGCGATCATGGAGGACGAATACGTCAGGTTCGGCAAGGAGCACGAGGGCATCGGAACACTGGCCGGCTGACGTCGCATCGATCGCTCGGTCGGGCGGTGGTCGAGCCCGCCCACCGCCCGACCGAGCATCGCCCTCCTGCTCGACGGGCGACGAGTCCACCGGCACCTGTAGAGTCCGGACCAGTCGCAACGGAGGCGAGCAGGATGAAACACACGAGTCATGCCGACTACGCACTGCGGGTGCTGCTGTACCTCCGCGTCGCGCCCGAGCGCCGCGGATCGGTGAGCGAAATCGCTGCCGCACACAAGATCTCACGGAACCATCTCGACAAGGTCGTCCAGAGGCTCGCCGGTGCCGGATTGGTCGAGACCGTCCGCGGCCGAGCGGGTGGGGTCGTTCTCGTCAAGGACCCGTCGGACATCACCGTCGGCGAGATCATGAGAACGATGGAAACGGACTACGCAGTCGTCGAGTGCCTCGGCGCTGTTCGGTACTGCCGCGTCGCAGGCGTCTGTGGAGCACGAGACGTGTTCAGTCGAGCGCTCGATGCGTACTTCGAGGTCTTGGATCGGTCGACACTCGAAGAGATCGCCGCGAACGACTACGGGCTGCGCGGTGCACTCGGCCTGTCCGGACGGCCGACCGCGCACTGATCGATCCCGCGCTGTCGGCCGACGCCGTCGCGGGCAGGAACGCACTACACCGGGGTTCACTGCGACATTTCACGGCGGCGACGCTGTTGGCACGGAGGATCTGCTATGCCCATCGACTTCGACCTCACCGACGATCAGAAGCGGCTGAAGGCACGCGCACGAGATTTCGCTACCGGCGTTCTGCGACCGGCCTCCGAATACGCCGACGCCACCGCCGATCCACAGCAAGCATTCGTCGCCATGAAACCGGTCTATCGGGCCGCCGCGGAAGCCGGCTTCACGACGATGTTCCTGCCACGCGACGTCGGGGGTGGCGGAGCGTCGAACATCGACTTCCTCATCGCGATCGAAGAACTCTGCGCCGTCGACCCCGGCTTCCCCACCACCTTGCTGGTGAACGGGTTGGCACTGATGCCGATCCTCTGGTTGGGAAGCGAGAGTCAGCGCGAGAAGTGGCTCGGCAGAGCAACCTCGGACCCGGACGGCACCTTCCTGGCGGGGTGGGTCGTCAGCGAACGCGGCGGGACCGCGAACTTCGACCATCCGAATCCTGCGGCCGGAATTCAGCTGACGGCAGATCATCACCCACGGCGAGCCGAGTACACCCTCAACGGTGAGAAGCACTGGCCGTGCAACGCGGGCGGCTGGGACCTGAAGGGCGCAGATCTGAACGTCTGCGTGGCACGCACCGATCGAACCAGAGGTGGAGCCGGATCTCTCAGCGTGTTCGTCGTCGAACGCGGTACGAAGGGAATCGAATACGAGGTCATCGACAAGATGGCCCACCGAACGTGCCAGAACGTCACGATGACGTTTCGCGACGTACGTGTGCCGGACGAGAACATCCTGGCCGAAGGTGACGGCGACATGCTCATCCAGCGCAATTTCACCTGGTCCTCCCCCATCGCAGGCATTGCCTCCGTGGCCGTTGCACGCAGCGCCTACGACTTCACTCTCAAGTGGGCCAAGACCTACACCGGCGGTGGAATCTCACCGATCATCAATCATCAGGCCGTCGGAAATCTGCTCACCGAGGTGGCCGCGCGCATCGAGGCGGGCCGTTACTTCTGTTGGAAGACAGCTCATTACATGGACAAGCACCCTGGACAAGGGCACGCTCTCGGAGGTATGAACAAGACCTTCTGCGGGGACCTCATGCAGAAGGTCGTCTACGACTGCATGCGAATCGTCGGAGTCAATGCCCTCGACCGGCGGTTCCCGATGGAGAAGCTGTACCGCGAGGCGATGGTCTTTCCCCTGTACGACGCGGGCAACCTGGCCATGCAGCGACGTCGGGCGTGGGGTGTCATGGCCGACGGTGCATTTTCCCCGGACACGTTCGTCGACGGCGATCCGCTCGAATTCACTCGATCGATGCAGGGGTACGGCCTCGGGGGCGACGTGCGATAGCACGCTCGCAGGACATGGCGCCCCCTGCGACCTGGCCGACCGGCCGCTGGAGACAGCGCATGGCAGTACCGGTGTGGTGTCAGGATCGCAATGGATCCTGACACCACTGCCTCTGTGGGTCTAGGCGTGCTCGGGTACCGACAGTCGATTCTCTGCAGCGGCGAGTGAGTCGAATCCGTCTGCCTTGAGCAGATTGTGGACGTTGCGCCGTCGAACCCCCATGTTGCCGCCGTCGTAGACCGGGAAGCACAGGACATCTTCCATGATCGCGGCGATCGGTGTCAGGTTCGTGTACGCATCGACGCCGACGAGACGCATCGCGTCGTACACCACCTGCACGGCCGTCTCGGACGCGAAAATCTTTGCCTCGTTCGCCAATTCACGATCGCGTCCGCCGGTGCGGTCGAAGTGGTCGGCGGCCTTCCACGCGAAGTAGCGGACCGCCTCGATACGAGTCTTGATGTCCACCAACATGTATCCGGCGTTCTGATACTCGATGACCGGTACCGGACCGGAGCGGTGGTCGGTCTTGGCGAAGTGCAGTGAGTAGTCGAATGCAGCTCGCATCCTGCCCACGCACGCGGCAGCGATGGACGAGCAGGTCCAGGAGAAGGCCGTGGCGACGATGTCCAACCCGTCGCCCGGCTTGCCGATGAGGTTGCCGACCGGCACCCGTACGTCGCGGAATTCCACCCGCGGCGAATTGGTGGCGCGATGTCCGATGGTGTCGATCATGTCGGTGATCTCGACCCCGGGCGTTCCCTTCTCCACGACGATGACGGCGAGCGACTCCGACGGCGGCAGTGCAGGATCGGTACGGCAGACCACACTGATCAGGTCGGCACCCTGACCGTCCCAGCCCGAGGCATTGGTGGTGTAGTGCTTGGCACCGTTGATGACCCACTCGTCGCCCTCGCGGCGCGCGAAGGTCCGAATTCCGACGGTCGGGTCCTCCGAGTCGTAATTCGCTCCGCCGGTCACCTCTGTGTAGGCGATCGCAGCCAATCGGGGTTCGCCGTCGCAGAACAACGGGAGCCAGCGATTCTTCTGCTCCTCGGTACCGAAGTTGATGATCGGGTTGAGTCCCAATCCCGTGCCCAGCAATGCAGTCGGAGTGTTGATGTCGACCCGAGCGAGTTCCTCCGCCGCCAGCGCGAAGGTGAGATTGTCGAAGTACGCGCCGCCGTATTGATCGGGAACCAGTCCCTTGACGAATCCGAGACCGGCCAGCTGCTTGTAGACCGGCTGCAGTGCGTAGAAGCGATCCTCGGGGCGCGGTATGGAGGAAATAGCGGGCGCTACTTCGCTCAGAATGTCGTCCGCCACTTGCCGCGCCTGCATGCGCACTGCCATCTGCTCGGGGCTGAGCTCGAAACTCAGGGTCATGTGAGACTCCTCGATGTCTGTCCTGGTGGGGGTGAAGAACGGAATCGGGCGACGCTGCCCTGCACACCATGTTTCACGGCCCGATGCATCCCGGTCTTGTACCGGACTGCGCCGTCGTCGGTACCGTTCTGCACTCCCGAACAGAGAGTCTCCCTACGCCAACTGCGACATTTCCCCTGTCTTCACCGACGCGCGGTATTCGACCGGACTGCATCCGAAGCGCGATCGAAAGGTCTTGGCCAGATGGGCCGAATCCGAGAAACCCCACGCTGCAGCTATCGTTCCGATCGATCGAGTGTCACGTGAATCGGCAAGCTCACGGCGACACGCTTCGACGCGATGCTCACGTACGACGGCACCGAACGTGGTTCCCGTCCTCTCGAAGAGCGCATGGAGCGTGCGTACCGATACCCCGACATGGCGGGCAGCATCGGTAGCGGGAACTCGGCCGAATGCAAGCCTGGAGTCGATGTACCGAACTACGGACACCCGAAGTGCTTCGTCGGTCTCCGACGAGCATCCAGTGCCCCGTTGTGTCCCTCCCAGTACTGCACGCAGCAGATCGACATGGGCAGCACCGATCATCTGCCGCTCGGCGGTCTGCAGCGAGGAATCGGTCCGCCAGGTCTCCACCATCAACGAGCTGAGCAGGCGAGCAGAACCCGACGAACTTGCGAAACGCCGCGCAGTGGTCGCTGCCGACGGGCCGACCACATCTGCCAGCAGAGGGCGCGGCAGTCGGAAGGACAGCACTCGCCACAGTTCGTCGTTGCCGGGCTCGACGAACTCGAGCCGGTACGGGCGAGTCGAGTCGACGATGGCGAACTCGCCTCGGGAGACCGTGCACTGCCGCCCGTCCTGAGTGGTCGTACAGTGGCCGTCGAGCTGCAGATTGACGAAGACGACGTCCTCGTCCGCGCGGGCGACCTCGCGCCGTCCGTGATCGATTCGCTGTGTGCAGGAGGCGATCTCCGCTGCGTTGCCACCCCCGATCGCCGCGGAGCGCACCCATCCGGGAAGTCCGGAACGCGACGAACTGTGTTCGACGTGGTCCCGGGATCGCCACGGTGCAAGAGGGGTGAATGCCTGGCAGAGAACATCGGCCCAATAGCTCATCTGATCGGCCGGGCCGAGTCCCCGGGTTGTCCAATACGACGTCATGATGCACTCCGCGCTAGGTTCGAGTGCACACACGGTAAGCCTTGGGCGTAAGCCATCCGAGGCATTTGCGTTACGAAATGCGTGCACTCTCCTCACACCGGCGTGCAGGGCGCGGAGAGGTTCCCCGCGCCTTCGGAGGCAGGTACCTCACAGCGTCGACGCGACCGAGTCGAGCATCCAGGCGGGGTACTCATCCGGCGGACCCAGGCCGCCGTCGGAGGGCGGAATCACGATCAGACAGTTGGCATGGGCCAGCGCACCGACCGAGTGCGATCGAATGATCGTGGCGTCGTCACCGTCGACGACGCCCAGCATCACCCGGGGTATCGCCGAGGCAGGAGGCGTCTGCCCCTGCGCCCTGACCGTTCTCATCGTTCTTTCCGCCTGCGGGTTTCGCAGTGCCGCAACGACCACCGGCCGGACGAACAGTTCGTAGGAGATCAATGCGCTGACCGGATTTCCCGGCAGGCACACGATCGGAGTTCCGCCGAATCGACCGCACGCCTGCGGCTTTCCCGGCCTGACTGCGACAGAGACGAAGTCGACCCCCTGATCCGCGAGTGCCAGCCGAACCACTTCCTCGGTACCGGCGCTGATACCACCGGTCGTGACGATGACGTCCGCAGCGTCGGCGCACCGGGCGAGTGCCGCCCGACATGCGTCCACGTCATCGGCCACAGCCGGTTCGAGGTGCACGTCGGCACCGCACCGGGTGAGATCGGCGACGATCATCGCGGCGTTGGCATCGTGACACTCACCGTTCGCGAGTTCGGTCCCGAGGCCGCGGATCTCCGATCCCGTCGAGAGCACAGCGACAACCAGAGACGATTCGACCCGAACGTGGGTGCGGCCGAGAGCGGCGAACAGGCCGACCTGGGCGGGGGGTGACCATCGTCCCTACCCCGACAGCGATATCACCGACCTCCAGATCCGACGCCCGGGCGCGAATGTTGCTCTTGGAATCGAGCGAGTGGACGGTGACCTCGGCCGAACCGAACGACTCGACGAATCCGCTGGTTCTCTCGACCGGGATCACCACGTCTGCACCGAACGGCACCACGGCCCCGGTCATGATCTGGACGCACTGACCCGGCAGAACGTGCAGCGGCACCGGTTGCCTGCCTGCGACGCTGCGAGCGGAGACGAGCAACCGAACGGGCGCACGGCCCGCACCGTCCACATCGGCAGCGCGGACGGCGAATCCGTCGACCGCCGAGTTGTCGAACGCCGGCAACGCGTGGTCGGCAACGATGTCCTCGGCCAACACTCGTCCCACGGCACTGTGGATCGGCACCGAGCGAACGCGTGGCGACACGCCCAGTCGGTCCACAGCACAGCGATGTTCGTCGACCGTCCGATGCGACGTCGGACGAATATCGACTCCTGCCGACTTCATCCGCCGGAAATCGGAGGCAGCACTGCGATCTCATCCCGGTCCGAGCACGGCGAATCCTCGCTACGACCCAGCGAACGACCGTTTATCCAGATCCGAGACACAGCAAGCACATCCGCGAAGGGCGCGCCGTACCGTTCGACCGCGGAATCGAGCACCCCTCGGACGGTCGACCCAGGAATCTCTCGCGCCGCCTCACCGGCGATCTGACGGGCCGCTGCGAACATCAGGACTTCGGCCATGAACCTCTCACTCTCCGATCATCCACCGATGTAGGACATTTCGATGCGGTCGCGCACTGCACCGTCGTTCGTTCCGGCTCGTAGCTCCGAGTAGCGATCGTCGCGGCGCAGCCACAGCGCCGACAAGCGCGCAACGAGGTCGTCCTGCGAGGCTCCCGATCGCAGCAGGGCCCGCAGATCGGTTCCCGTCGAGGAGAACAGACACGTGAACACCTTGCCGTCAGCGGACAACCTCGCGCGGGTGCACGTTCCGCAGAACGGTTCCGATACCGAACCGATCACGCCGATTTCGCCGCTGCCGTCGAGGTAGCGATACCGCACCGCCACCTCACCGTCGTATTCCGCGTCGACTCTCTCCAGCGGATGGCTCCGTCCGATCGTGTCGACGATCGATTCGACGTCGACGACCTGGGCCAGCTCCCACCTGTTGGTCGCGCCCACATCCATGTATTCGATGAAGCGCACCACGACGTCGGTGCCTCGGAACCGTTCGGCAACGGCCAGGATCGAGCCGTCGTTCACTCCCCGGCGCACCACGACGTTCACCTTGACCGGCGACATCCCGGCCCGCACAGCCGCGTCGATGCCGTCGAGCACGGTCTGCACAGGCACGCGGGTGTCGCTCATCCGGGCGAACGTATCCGGATCCGTTGAATCGAGGCTGACGGTGACACGGCGCAAACCGGCCGCCACGAGTTCTTCGGCATGCGCAGCGAGCAGTGAACCATTGGTGGTCATCGCCAGATCGATGTTCTCGATCGAACTCAATCGCTCTATCAGCGTGGTGATTCCGGCGCGTAGCAGCGGTTCACCGCCGGTGAGACGTACCTTGCGAATTCCGATGGTTGCCGCCGCGCGAGCAACTCTGTCGATCTCCTCGAAGGACAGCAGCCTGCTCGCATTCAGGAACGAATGATCGGGGCCGAATTCGGCACGGGGCATGCAGTACACGCAGCGAAAATTGCACCGATCGGTGACCGAGATCCGTAGATCGCGAAGGACTCGCCCACGAGTATCGCGAACGCCCACGTCGAGTCCTGTCACGAGGAACGTCCGTAGGTTGTGGGCAGCCACTGCGAAGCCGCCCGCTCGACGCCCTCGATCTGCACTCCGGTCTCGACCCAGTCACTGATTCCGGCCCGCTGTTCGAGCTTCCACACCGGCACGGACGCTTTGAGAACGTCGATGCAGAACTGCGCGGCCAGGAAGGCATCGACGCGATGACCCGAGGACACACAGACGAGGACGCCGGCCTCACCGAGTGGAACCGATCCGACTCTGTGCAGCAACGCGATACGTCCGATTCCCGGCCACCGGTCTCGCGCCGCGGCCGCGATCTCGAACAGTCGCACTCGCGCCACCGACTCGTAGGCCTGGTAGTCGATCGACACGACACCATCTGCGGGGCGACCCGCGACGTCCGTCGAGTATTCGCGAACCACCCCGGTGAAGAGCACGACGGCCCCGCACTGCGGCAGTGTCGCCCAGTCGATCGTCGCCTCGACCGACAGATCGTCGGCTACCACGGCGACATACGTATCGGTCGCGCGTGCTTTCGGAGTCGTATTCGCATCCACTTCTCGGACAGTGTCGACTTCGCCCACGGCACACCCCTTCCACCTCGTGTGCACCGAGGATTGCCGAATCGGGTGATCCACAGTTGACCGTCAGTGACGGCTAGTTGATCCGCAGAGACCACGCTGCGACGTCGTCGCAGGACTTTCCGGCAATGTTACGAACAGCCAATCGAGCCGAAACATTGCGCGTTAACCTCGAACGAAGCCCCTCCATCGCGGTGATCGACACGATCACGACGAGTCGATCACGGTGGGCTCCTACGACAAGGGGTTCTCATGCTCTCCAGATCCGGATTCTCCATCCCGGCCCGGACGACCAGCCGCGGGGACTGGTGCGACATGTTGAACGAACACTTCGTAGCACTCGATGTCGCCGATGTGGCCGACAGCCGATTCACCGGGGCCGTTCGCTCGATGTCGCTTGCGCACCTACAGGTTTCGAGCGTTCGATCCACGACACAACGCATCGCTCGTACCGACTCGCTCATCGAGAAGGACCGTATCGAGTACGTGCAGATCGGGATGATCCGTCGGGGCCGCGCGATCGTGGTTCAGGACGGTCGCGAATGTTCGCTCTCACGCGGCGACTTCGCCATCTACGACACCTCGCGACCGTTCGACTGGATCATCGACGGCCACCCCGACGACGACCAATGGGAGCTCGAGGTCTTCACCTGGCCACGGCACATGCTTCGACTCGACGACCGCGAGTCCAGCGACATGACAGCCATGGCCTTCGACGGGTCGGCCGGCTTCAGCGGCCTCCTCGGACGATTTCTGCACGACCTGGGGTCGACCCGCTCGGCACTCGGTGCCTCCGGGGCCCAGGCGATAGCCGACGAGGTCGGAGATCTGGTCAGCGTGATCGCCCGCAACACCACCACCAACCCGACGATCGACTCCCCTACTGCAGCACTCGTGCGGTCGGCACAGCGGTACATCGACGATCATCTCGCGGACCCCGAGCTCTCGCCCGGCGCGGTCGCGGCGGCGATGCTCGTCTCGACCCGCCAACTTCACCGCGTCTTCGCCGCCAGTGGCACGACGGTGGCCCGCAGCATCCGCGTCAAGCGACTCGAGCGGTGCCGTCGTGAGATCATCGCCAGCATGTCGGCCGACCGTTCTCTCGGGCAGATCAGTCGACGGTGGGGATTTGCGGATCTCGCCGTGTTCAGCCGGGCATTCCGCGAGCAATACGGCATGAGCCCCCGTCAGTACCGCGCCGCTGCGTGCGCCCACTCGGACGACCCACGAGCGATCACCCGCTCGATGCGACCGAACTGACCCGTAGGACCCGCTGGGGTCAGTGAATCGAGTCGCTCGAGTGCCCCGGCACGATCGGTGCCGAGCCGTCCACCAGCGGAGCGATGTGATTGACCGCGGTGGCTGCCTCCGCGAAGCCGACCGCGATCAATTTGACCTTGTCCTCGTGTCCGGCAACGTCACCCACCGCGAACACCCGCCTCCGGTTGGTGCGCATCGTTCGGTCGACGGCGATGTCGCGTTGGTACTTGTCCAACCCCCACGTTGCGATGGGTCCGAGCGCCGCCTTGAATCCCAGTGCGGCAACCACACTCGACACCGCCAGCTGTCGCCGCTCCACCCCGGCACCGTCGACGATCGTCACCGATTCGACAGCGTCCTCGCCTGTGATCTCCTCGACCTCGAACGGAGTGAGAACATCGACACTCGACCGCTCGAGCAGACCCAGACTGTGGGCGTGCGCTCGAAAGTCGTTGCGCCGGTGCACCAGTACGACCGATTTTGCGATCGGCTCCAAGCTCAGTGCCCAATCCACCGCCGAATCGCCGCCTCCGACGATCATCACGTGTTCGCCGGCCAACTCGTTCAGTCTCGGCACGAAGTAGCGGAGCCCACGATCGTGGAACTCCGATCCCGTCGGTAACGGTCTCGGCGTGAATTTCCCGATCCCCGCTGCCACCAGCACGGCCTTCCCGACCACGGTGACACCCTTGTCCGTCGTGATCCGCACGCGGTCTTCGGATTCTTCGAGCTCTGTCGCGACGTGTCCCATCAGATACGTCGGCTTCGCCTGCTCTGCTTGCTCCACCAATGCGTCGACCAAATGCTGTGCCTTGATCGCCGGGAAGCCCGCGACGTCGAAGATCTTCTTCTCTGGGTACAGCGCGGCCAGTTGGCCGCCGGGGTGTGGCAGGGCATCGACGACGGTGACCGTCAGTCCTCGGAAGCCCGCGTAGTAGGCACCGTAGAGCCCTGCCGGGCCGGCTCCGACGATGATCAGGTCACACTCGGAAACCGTTGTGTCACTCACTTCTTCGCCACTTCGTCGATCGTCGGATGGTCGTGCCCGACCGGCCCGAGATCCTCCGCGCCGCCGGAGGCCTCGGCGTCCTCGCAGAACTCCACTGCGATGTCGACGAATCGCTTCTGCTCGTCCGGGATCTTGTGTTCCCAGAAGATCGCGTC
Source organism: Rhodococcus sp. 14-2483-1-2 (assembly GCF_002259405.1). GTDB lineage: Bacteria > Actinomycetota > Actinomycetes > Mycobacteriales > Mycobacteriaceae > Rhodococcoides. Next base: position 334,232 of record NZ_NPFW01000002.1, read on the forward strand.
GTTCGGGCACGCGGGCATGCACTTTCCGCAGTCGACGCACTCGTCGGGATTGATGTACATCATCCGAGCGCCCTCGTAGATGCAGTCGACGGGGCACTCCTCGGTGCATGCCTTGTCGAGTAGGTCGATGCACGCTTCGGTGACGACGTAGGCCATGGCGAAATCCTCTTGTTCGTAGTGGTGACGATGATCAGGCGTCGAGTGGTCGCACTTCGACGAGGGTGTCGGAGAACGTCGGGGCGTTTCCGAGGTCTGCGAACACGGTCGGGTTCAGCGAAGCCGGAGTCGACAGCGACAGCATGTTCTTGCGCCACGCGCCCATCGCACAGACCGTGACGCCCTCCATGACCGTCTTGTCCGGCTTGGCAACAACGGTGAACTCTCCACGATCGTTGAAGACCCGCACCACATCCCCCGACGCGATTCCCCGACGCTCGGCATCGACTGGGTTGATGAGCAATGTCGGCTCCTTCTGCACCTTGCGATGCATGTCCAAATTCCCGAAGCTCGAATTCAGATAGGCGTGCGACTTGGGAGTCAGCAGGTTGAGCGGATACTTCTGCGCCAGTTCGGGGTTGGTGCGCAGCGATTCGCGGGGCGCGATGTAGTGCGGCAGCGGATCGACCGGCTGGCCCGGTTGGTGATCGTTCGAGCCCTGCCGGAACAGAGGAAGAACGAAGTTGCCGCCCGCCGCTGCCGAGGACAGGAATTCCGTTTTGCCGGAGGGGGTCCTGAAATTTCCGTCGGCGTGTGGCGCGTACTCGTCGGGACCGGGCAGATTGAGTCTCTGCCAGCCGAGCCGTTTGAGCGACTCGATGGTGATGCCCTCCATCGCCGGGGCATTCCAGTCGTAGGCGAGACCGATGAGCTCGTCGTCGGTTCGGGAGAACACCGGCTCGGTGAACCCCATTGCCTTGGCCAATCGCCGGAACATCTCGGTGTTGGGGACTGCTTCACCCATCGGCTCGATCGAACGGTTGTTGTAGGTGACGAACAGGTGGCCCCACGAGAAATTGATGTCGTCCTGCTCGAGCTGAGTGGTGGCAGGCAGGATGATGTCCGCGTAATCGGCTGTGTCGGTGATGAAATGGTCGCTGACGACGGTGAACAGATCCTCGCGGCTGAGCCCGTCGATCATCCGCTTCTGATCGGGGCACACCACCACCGGATTCGAGTTGTAGACCATCAGGCCCTTGAGTGGCGTATCCAGATTCAGCCCGCCGGTCAGTGCTTCGCCGAGCTGGTACAGATTGATCACGCGAGTACCCGGAGTCTGCAGATCCGTCTGCAGGAATTCGGGCCAGTTGACCGGGAATGCCCACAGGGGTAGTTGGAGAATTCCTCCACCGGGCTTGCGCCACGCCCCCACCAACGAGGGGAGACACGAAATGGCCCGAACGCTCTGTCCACCACCGGCACTGCGCTCGATCGCGACGCCGATACGAATCACGGACGGCTGACTCTGCGCGTATTCCCTTGCCAACGTGTAGATGTCCTCGACGGGAATGCCCGTCTCCTCCGATGCCCACTGCGGGGTGTATTGCTGCACGCGCTCGGCCAACTCGTCGAAGCCGATGGTGTGCTGCTCGATGTAGTCGGCGTCCGTCAGTCCCTCGTCGATGATCACGTGCATCATCGCCAGTGCGAGTGCGCCGTCGGTGCCGGGCCGGATGGGGATGTACCAACTTGCAGCCTTCGCGGTTCTGGTCTTGACCGGATCGATCACCACGACCTTGGCACCGCGCTTCTTCGCCTCGGCCACATACGGCCAGAGGTGCAGATTGGTGCTCATGATGTTCGACGCCCAGATCAGGATGAACTTGGAATGGACGAAGCTTTCGGGGTCGACGCCCGCCGTGTCGCCGACCGTCATCGCGTAGGCAGTGCACGAGCCGGCGTCGCAGTAGGTGCGCTCGGCGACCGTCGCTCCGAGGCGGTTAAAGAATGCGTCCCCGACGTTGAGCCCCTGCGTGATCCCCTGGGTGCCGAGGTAGTTGCACGGCATGATCGCTTCCGGACCGAATTCCTCGGCGATGGCGGTGAACTTCTCCGCGATGGTGGCCACGGCCTCGTCCCACGAGATTCGCTCGAAGCGGCCGGAGCCTTTGGGTCCGGACCGTTTGAGCGGGTACAGAACTCGATCGGGGCTGTAGACCTTGTCCAGGTAATTGTCCACCTTCACGCACAGCCCACCGTTGGTGTACGGGTTGGTTTTGCTACCGCTGACGCTGGTCGCCACACCGTCCGCGACGGTGACCACCATCGAGCAGGAGTCCGGACAGTCCTGGCCGCAGGCCCCGAGAACGGTGAGCTCCGTGGGGCGATCCGTGGGAGCGTCGTCTGGGCGTGTGTCTTCCTGAACGGTCATGGGTGCTCCTCGGCATGGATATCACTGGTGTGTGTTATCCGAAGCCTGCACCTTCCGAACGCGCCGAACAGGACGCGGAGCGCCGTCTACTTTGCGCTCGGTGCCTCATCGGTCGTCGCTCAGATCAAACCCTGCTTGCTCGCCGCGTACACGGCCTCGGCTCGTCTCGACACCGCGAGCTTGCGCATGATGTTGCTGACGTGAAATTTGACGGTTGTCGCCGAGATGAAGAGTCTGGTTCCGATCATGTTGTTGGACAATCCCGTTGCCAGGAGACGAAGCACTTCGAGTTCACGCTCGGTCAGGCGCTCGATACTGCTCGGCGTGCCGTTGAGAGAACGAACGACGGCCGAGGCGCTCCGCGAGTCGAAGGCGCTCTCACCTCGCGAGACGGCGCGGATCGCGCGAACCAACTCGGTGGTGTCGACGTCCTTGACCACGTAGCCCCGCGCTCCCGCGTGCACGGCCTCCACCACGAGTCGGTCGTCGAGGAAGGTCGTGAGGACCAGTAGTCCGATCCCGTTGTGCGCCTTGGCCAGTTGTGCGCACAGAGCCAAGCCCTCGTAATCCGAGCTGGCCGAGAGCTTGAGGTCCATCAGCACGATGTCGGGCTCCACCCGCGCGACGACGGTCAAGCCCTCCTCCCGCGTCGACGCCTCCCCCACGATCGTCAGGTCGGACTCACGTTCGAGCACCGACCGTAACCCGTCGCGCAGAATCGCATGATCGTCGACCAGCACGATGCGGACCGTGGGTGCGGCCACCTGCCCCATGCCCGTACGTACCGTCGGAACGCTCACTGTTCTCGGCCCTTCTCGGATTGTCTCTGGAACGGAATGCGTGCTGCCACACGCACTCCCCCGGTACGGGCACGTCTGATCTCGAAGACACCACCGTGTTCACGGGTACGGGCCGCCATGTTCGCCAATCCCCGATGCCGACCGTCGACGTCGGTGGACTCGGACAGATGCAGCATCATCCGCAGATGGGCCGGATCGCCGTCACCGTCGTCGGCTATCGACAACTGCACCTGATCGGACGAGTAGGTCAGTCTGAGAATCGCTCGCGACGCATGCGCGTGCACCGCAGTGTTGAACAGTGCCTCGCCGGCGATGCGCAGAAGGGCGTGCTCGCATTCGCTGCTGAGCTCGACCGGAGTTCCCTCCACCCGCAACGACACCTGCAACTCGTCCGGCATGTGAACCACCGAGAGTTGCTCGAGCATCTCGGGCAGCGACGTCCGATCGGCGTCCTGAGGGTGATTGAGTGCGTAGATCGCCGACCGCAGCTGTTCGACGGCTCGACGCGTCAGATCCTTGGCCAGATCCAACCTGTCCCCGCGCTCTTCGGCCGAGATGTCGCTGCGACACACTTCGATCTGCATACCCGCCGACAGCACGGCCTGGGTAACGCTGTCGTGCAGTTCGCGAGCGATCCGGTGCCGTTCGTCGTCGAGGACCTGATGCCTATGTGCGGCACCCAGTTGCCGCTGCGTCAGCAACAGTTCGGCATTGCGGGCTGCGAGATCGGCCGCTGTGCGGTTCGCCTGGGCGTACGCGTTCTCGGTGCGCTCGAGCAATTGCCGTCGACTCTGGAACAGAGCCGAATTCTGCAGTGCCACAGCAGTTTGACTCGCGAGAATGCTCAGCACCGCGGCGTCGGTGGCGTCCAGCACGCGTTGCTCGCCGGTCCATGCCGCGAAAGCGCCCACAACGCCTCCATCGAACGCGATCGGCACGAAGGCGTGATGAGCAGCGATCACCGGGGTCAGCCCGTCGCCGCACGTCGACTTGCGGATCGACTCGAGGCAGTCGACGACGTCGTCCGGCAGCGGTGGCCCTTCGACGTTGTCGACGAGAAACGGTGTGGCGTCGGGTCCGAGCACCAACCGGCGAGGACCGGCGTCCGGGAAGGCTCCATCGGCGAGAGCGAACACCACCCAGCGGGCACTCAGATGGGCGCGCGCGGCCTCGGCCACGGCACACACCAATGTTTCCGGACCGTCCACCGTGCGCACCAGCGCCCGCGAAATCAGTTCCAGCGCATAGACGACACGCTCGAGACGTTCTGCCGCGCCGCGATACTGGGGATAGAACGTGTTCTTGCCCGAGCGCAGTCCCGTCAGCAGCGACAGGTCGGGCCCGGATGTCACAGCGCACTCCTGAACAGATCGACCATTTCGCGGTGCGTGGCCGAGCGCGGATTGGTGGACATACAGGCGTCCCGTAATGCATTGGTTGCCAATACGTCCAGATCGGATTCGCTGACACCGATCTGCGCCAGACCGGTGGGGACACCCACCTGGCGCGCGAGGCGGTCGACGCGGTCTGCCACGGCCATGGCGGCCTCCTCCGGCCTTGCCCTACCCTCGGGTAGTCCGAGGCTCGTCGCGATGGCCACGTACGGTAACGGATCCTCTGCGGCGTTGAAGCGGATGACGTGTGGCAGCAGCACCCCGTTGATCACCCCGTGCGGCAGGTCGAGCAGTCCACCCACCTGATGGCTCATGGCGTGCGTGGCACCGAGGATCGCGTTGGTGAACGCCAGACCTGCTTCCAGACTTGCCTGCGCCATCGATCCGCGGGCAACCATGTCGGTAGGTTCGTCGATGGTGCGGGCCAGTTGCGACATCACCATGGTGATGGCTCGAAGCGCGTGATGGTCGGTGAGCTGGTTGTGACCGAGGGAGACGAATGCCTCGATCCCGTGTGTCAGGGCATCCAAACCGGTGGCGGCGTTGAGCCATTCGGGCATCGTGGTCAGCAACATCGGATCGATCACGGTGATGTCCGGAACGAGGGCACGGCCGAGGATGGTGATCTTGGTCGAGCGTGCGGTATCGGTGACGATGCAGAACTGAGAGACGTCGGCTCCCGTGCCGGAGGTCGTCGGCACCATCACCAGCGGCGGGATCGGCCGCGTGGCCTGATCGACGCCCTCGTAGTCGAGAATTCTGCCACCGTTTCCGGCGAGGATGGCAATCCCCTTGGCCGCATCCATGACCGATCCTCCGCCGATCGCCACCAGCACATCGCAGCCGTAGTCGGCGTAGTAGCCATGCCCGGCCTCGATCTCGAAGTCCTTGGGGTTGGGTGTCAACGCACTCCAGACCTGGGGTTCGAGGCCCTGCGCAACCAGCAGGTCGACCAACTGTCCCGCCCAGCCACTGTCGAGCAACCCCGAGTCGGTGACGAGCATCGGCCGTACCCCACCGAGACGACGTGTCGCGTGCGCGACCTCCCCCAGAGAATCCGGACCGAACACGATCTCGGGTGCATGGAACTTGAGAACTCGAGGTGCCTCGGTCCGGCTGCGCTGGGCATCGAGGTCGTGCAGCGCCTTGCCGACGTCCGCAGTAGCTGCCTGGTCCACCGTTCTCACCCTCGCTGTCCTTCGGTCCGAAAATATCCGGACCTGTGATTCAGGTTACAACCTTACGGGCGTGGCCGGTTCGATCCCACCAGCGCCCGGCCAGGTTGGGACCTACCCGATCGGGTAGGTCCACGGTGCACTCGGTCAGGTCACGACAGCGCATGCCCCAGTTCGGCTGCCTGCGCAGTCAGCTGTTCCCCGTCCCTCGCAACCACGACCCGGTCGCAGATCTGCTCGTACTCCTCCATCGAGCACGCTGCCTGCGCCCAGTAGCGACGAGCTTCGGGGGTGATCCACGCGATCCGATGGACCTTGGACCGAATTTTCTCCAACGCATCGAGTCCGGACGGACGGCCGTTGCACCGGCCGTCCCCCACGACGATCACGGCCGTCCGCTTGTCCAGCACGTCCCCGTGCGAAGCCAACAGGTCCGCAAAGGTTCTGCCGTAATCGCTGCTCGCTTCCAGGTCCAGTCGCGCATCGGCGAGCACGGCAGCGAGTGCGCCGTCGCCGGTGCTGCCGAGCAGGGTGGTCGTCACGTCCACCGGTGCGTCGACGAACCCCATCACCGTGCATCGGTGTGCGCGCGCATGCATGGCTTGCGCGAGCCTCAGCGTGAACGCGGTGATGGGCCGAACCGACAACGACACGTCCGCCAACACCAGCAATCGAACCTTCCCGGGTACAGGAGTTTTCGTCACCAGACGGAAGGGGATGCCGTCGGTACGCAGACTGGACCGGACGGTGCGCCGCATGTCGAGCGGGCCGCGTGAATGTTCGCGCGGCCGAGGGCGAGGAGTGCCCCGCATGTGTTTGAGCACTTCGTGACTCGCGCGCTCGATCTCGGCGTGCCGGCCGATCGCCTGCGCGGCACCGTCGTCCGGCGCCGGTGACGACATCGTCCCGGCCAGATCCCCCAGCGCTGCAACGAAGGCTTCGACGGCATCGGTGATGCGGTCGAGCATCGCTGCACTCAGCGGACCGTAATCATCCCCGTCGCCGTAGACGCCACTCGGATCGTAGGCATCGAACCACGCCAGGATGCTCGCCGGATCTTCCCAGTTCAGCTGTCCCGCAACCGCTCCACTGGTGCTCGACGCCAACTCCCCTGCCGCCGTCGATCCGGACCGCTCCAGGTCGACGGTGTAGGTGACGCCCCGCCGTCCCATGTCGCCGTCGGTGTCGATCGACAGATCGTGATCCTCGGACGAGAGGCTGATGTCGTCGTCGTCCTTGTGGGGGTTGAAGCCCTTGTCCGCTTCCGGGGCATCGAGCAGATCCCCGATCTCGACGGCACGCTCGTTGTACTCGGCGTACTTGGCGGCCTCCTGATCCGCTCCCACGTCCAGGTCCGTCGGAAGTCCGCCCGCGACCTGAGCCCCCACGGACGAACGATGCTCGTCCACAGCACTGTCGATGGGGGCCTCGAACATCGACTCGAAGGCGAGATCGAAACCGTGCTGTTCGTGGTCGTACTTGGCACACGTCGCGCGCAGAGCGGCACGCAGAATCGTGAGGTCACGGCCCCCGAGGAGACCGAGGACGCGTCGAACCTCGATGACCTCGGCCGGCGACGCCGCCACTCCGAAGCGCCGCAGCGTCCGCCCGAAGACCGCCGCCAACACATCGAGTACTACCGACGGCGTGTCCGGCTGTACAGCAGTCATCGTCGTATTCCGATGCCGCCCTTGTCGCGTCCACCGTGCCCTCGGAAAGCCGTCGCGGTCGTGTTGACGACCGTGCCGAGTGACGTTGCTGCAGAGGATGTTTCTGCTACCGGTCCGGCCAGCGCGATCTTCATGTCCGAGGAGTACTTGACCAGCGCGGCGAGCAGATACTTGCGGGTGTCGTCGGTGTGTCCGAGGACCGACGCGATGCGGGCCGCGTCGATCACCTCCGAGATGGACGGGCTCTTGCGGAGCGGTAGCTCTCGCAATTCTGTTGCCAGTGCCACGATCTCGGCCACGATGTGTGCGGGCACCTCGGGAGCGCGAGCGGTGACGATCTCACGTTCGCGCGAGGCCGTCGGGTAGTCGAGGTGAAAGTGCAGGCAGCGACGCTTGAGCGCCGAGGACAGCTCGCGAGTGTCGTTGGAAGTCAATATCACCCACGGATCGCTGCGCGCGGTGAACGTACCCACCTCGGGGATGGTCACCTGCTTCTCCGCCAGAACCTCGAGCAGCAACGCCTCCATCGATTCCTCGGTGCGATCGACCTCGTCGACCAGAAGCACCACCGGCTCCTCCGAGAGCACCGACTCCAGCAGGGGGCGTACGGCGAGGAAGGGCTCGGAGTAGAGGCCGAAGTCTTTGGCGGCGAGCATCTTCGAGGCGTCGTCGATATCGGTGACGTGCTGGGTGAGCGCACCGATGTGCTCGCGCAGCATCTGCACGTGCAGCAGTTGCTTGGCGTAGTCCCACTCGTAGAGGGCCCGGTTGTCGTCGAGGCCCTCGTAGCACTGCAGCCGAACCAGCTTGCGTCCGCTCGCCGCGGCGAGGGACTTGGCCAGCTCGGTCTTGCCCACGCCCGCAGGGCCTTCGAGCAGGAGCGGGCGATCGAGTGCTGTCGCCAGATGCACCACGGTGGCGAGGTCGTCGTCGGCGATGTAGTCCTGCTCGCCGAGCGCGCGCTGCAGATGAGCCGCGTCGGTGAATCGAACGGTGCCGGTGTCGTCGCTACGCACTGTCGACAGCGAGGTCATGTGTGTCCCTTCGGAAGGCGGCTGCGCCGCATGTGAGCGGAACCTCGTTCCCTGCTACGAAGTTCCGCTCACATGGGTGGCGGTTAGTACGACTCGTTGATCGCGTGAGAAACGACGGGAATCATCGACTCGACGGTGACCTCACGGGGGTTGCCCGGGGTGCACCAGTCCTCCTGGATGTGCTCGGAGATCTTCAGAACCGACTTCTCGTCGCCCTTGATGACGTCGCCCTTACCCGCGTACTTTCCGGTGTTCATCCGGTTCTTGTCGTACGTCGCGGAACGGATCGATCCGAAGTTGTCGGGAATGCCGACGTCCTTGGCGAGCCTGATGGCGGCTTCCACGGCAGCATCGGCTGCCTGCACGGTGGTCATGTTCTTCGTGTCGACGCCCATGGCCACAGCGATTTCGGCATAGCGCTCGTAGCGCGAGGGCAGGTTGTACTCCCACACGCGCGGCAATGCGATGGCGTTGTTCAGGCCGTGGGCGCTGTCGTAGAACGCGCTGATCGCGTGCGAGATCGAGTGGATGACACCGAGTCCGCCGGAGTTGAACGCCTGTGTCGCGATGTACTGAGCGTTCATCATGCCCTCACGGGCCTTCAGATTGCCCGGGTCGTACACGGCCTCGCGGAGGTGCTTGGACACCAGACCGATCGAGTAGATCGCGTTACCCAGCGACGGCGCGAAATCCAGACGCGAGACGTACGGCTCGGCACCGTGTGCAAGGACGTCGAAGCCACAGAACGCGGTCCACTGCTGGGGGCAGGTGTAGTAGAGCAGCGGATCGTCCAAAGCCAGAGTCGGTGTCGACGCCTCGTCGAAGGCCAGCCACTTGTGCGGCTTCTCCATGTCCGAGGTATCGGTGATGACGTAGGCCCAGGACGTCTCCGACCCTGTTCCGGCAGTGGTGGATACCGCGATGTGCGGCGGGTTCTGCTTGTTCGTGGACTTGGAGAAGCCCTCGAACTCATTGATGTTGCGGCCGTCGTGGGCGACGACGACGCGGATGCCCTTGGCTGCGTCGTGGCTCGAGCCACCACCGACGGAGATGACGCTGTCGCACTTCTCCTTCTGGTAGAGCGCGGCACCGTCCATGACGTTGTAGTCCTTGGGGTTGGACTCGACCTTGTCGTAGAGGACCACCTCGACGCCCTGGTACTCGATCTTGCCGATCAGTTCCTCGATGATTCCGGAACCGCGCAGTCCGGTGGTGACGAGCAGAGAGCGCTTGAACCCGAGTTCCTTGGCCTCGACACCGATCATGTCGTGGGCGCCGACTCCCAGCTTGGCGCGCGGCAGCGGGTGAAACTCCTTGATGGGGAATTCCCAGATCTGGTTGAGCTCGATGACCATCGGTGTCTCCTCGGTGAGTGTGAGTGACAAGACGCCTTCTTTTGTGATCGGCGTCTCACTGGTGAACACACTCCACTGCCCTGCACCGCGTGGGAACACCTCGAGGCGGGAACCCTGCCAACGACCCGACCGAACTACCCGATCGGGTAGGAGTACTCGCTCACCCTCGGCAGAGGAAGACTCACGGACTCTGGCGCACTACCGATCTCGCCGCTGCGCCAGCGAGAATCCGAGAACCGAGATCAGCGCGAGCGTGATGACGAATCCTCCGTACAGTTCCACCGTCGTGCTGAGCCCAAGTCGGTGTACGGCCAGTCCTGCGACCACGGCGGGCACGCTGAAGGCGAGGTAGCTGATGACGAATGTCGTGGCGAAGACCCCGCCTCGCTCCGCGGCGGGGACAAGGGCACCGAGCGTACGCATCGCGCCGAGAAATGTTGCTCCCCAACCCGACCCGGCGATGACGGCACCGACGAAGTACAGCCCGATCGAGCCGATCTGGACCGAAACCAAGGTCAGCGCCACACCGATTGCGAGCACAGACGCACCGATCATCATCACCCGGCGAGGAAATCCGTTGCGCACCACGGCAGCTGCTATCGAACCGGAACCGAACAGTGCGAAGATCTCCAACCCGCCCACGATGTGGTTGTCGATACCGAAGACGGTGCCGATGATCGACGGCCCCAGCGAGAGATGGAACCCGCCGAGGGACCAGGTGGCGAACAGCGCGGGAGCGATGACGACGAAGGGTGCCCGGACCGATTTCGGCATCGATGCCCTCGGCAGCAGCGTCGACGCGAGATGACGCCGGGAATCGAAGCCGCGCAACGCCGAGGTCTCGGGCACGAACAGCAGTGCCACCGTAAGAACCGACGCCGCGCCGATCAACAGGGCGAACACGAGGATCTCCGGTGCCGGTGCCAACTGCACCAGCAAGCCGGCACCGAGCGCCCCGGCCGCCAGGCCGAACGATGGGGCCACACTGTTGAGCAACGGCCCGGTGGAGACGTTGGGCTGCAGATCGATGATGGCCGCACTCATGGCACCCGTAGCCGCACCGGCAGCAATTCCCTGCACGACGCGCGCCGCGATGAGAAGCGGCACGCTGTCGGCGACGATGAACAACACCAGGCCGACGATCAGCAGCAACAGCGACGCGATCAGAATCGGTTTACGCCCGATGTGGTCCGACAAACTACCGACGGTGAGCAACGTGAGCAGCAGAGCAAGGGCATACACGGCGAAAATGACCGTGAGCGTGATCGCGCTGAATCCCCAGGACTGCTGGTAGACCGGGTACAACGGTGACGGTGCTGCCGAGGACGCCATCAGCACGATGAAGGCGGTACCGACCACCCAGAAGGCGTATCGGTGCGGCATCCTCACCGCAGTCCTTCCTGCACTACCCCGCACGTCCACGTCGACCATGTGTTGTCCCTCCACCGCAGCGACCGTTACCTCAGTGAAGGACAACGCGTAGGAAGGTCTCGCATTCCCGACGACTCAGAGTCGGTGTGCTCCCGCACCGTCGAGCAGCAGCTGTCCCTCGCGGTATCGCTGGGCGCTCGCAGGCAAACCGCCCTCGATTCCGCTCAACCACACCGATACACGTCCGGTTCCCGAACCGCTGGAACCTACTTCGTCGACGCGTCGCACCGTCTGGTTTGCCACTGCCTCGGCGCTGTCGAACATCGTGATGCCGCTCGGCAGCTGCGAGACGATCTCGGCCGACACCAGCGGGTAGTGCGTGCACCCCAGCACGATCGAGTCGACGTTCGTGGGCGTGGCTGCCACGGCCGCGGCGATGGCCGCACCGATCCCGCGAACATCACCGCGATCGATCGAATCCGCCAGACCGTGGCACGCCACACTCGTCACCGTTCGGTGCGAGGCGAACTGCTCGATCAGACGCCCCTGATAGGCGCTGGCGGTCGTGGCCGCCGTCGCCCAGATCGCGATCCGATCGCTCACCGCTGCAGCGGGTTTGATCGCCGGGACGGTACCCACCACCGGAATCGTGTCACCGAGCGCAGCCCGGACGTGACTCAGCGCCGTCACACTGGCGGTGTTGCACGGAAGCACGACCACCTCGGCACCGAGTTCGACCGCATGCTGTGCTGTGCCGACCACCCGGTCGACGACCCAACCGTCCGGCTTGGGTCCCCACGGAGCGTTGTCGGGGTCCATCATCAGCACCAGATCGAGCTCGGGGCGCGCTTGTCGTAGCCGCGCAGCCGTCGGAAGCATCCCCAGGCCCGAGTCGATCAGTGCGACGATCATGCCAGCGCTTGCTCGACGTCACCGACCAGATCGGCACCGTCCTCGATGCCGACCGACAGACGCACCAGATCGTCGGGCACCTCGAGCAACGAACCGGCCGTCGACGCATGGGTCATCGCGCCGGGGTGTTCGATCAACGATTCGACGCCGCCCAAGGATTCGGCGAGAGTGAAGATCTCGGTCTTCGCGCAGAAGTCCAGTGCTGCCTGCTTGCCACCGGCCAAGCGCACCGAGACCATTCCGCCGAAGCGTCGCATCTGCTTCGCGGCGACCGCGTGGGACGGGTGGGATTCGAGCCCGGGGTAGATGACCTGCGAGATGGCCGGATGCCCGTCGAGGAGTTCGACGATCTTCTCGGCGTTGTCGCTGTGTCGCTCCATCCGCAACGCGAGAGTCTTGATGCCGCGCAAGGTCAGGAATGCGTCGAACGGTCCGGGAACACCGCCCGCGCCGTTCTGCAGGAACGCGAACGCCGTATCGAGTTCTTCGCTGTCGGTGACCAGTGCGCCGCCCACCACATCGGAGTGTCCGCCGATGTACTTGGTGGTCGAGTGCAGCACCACGTCGGCACCGAGGCTCAGCGGCTGCTGCAGATACGGAGAGGCGAAGGTGTTGTCGACGACGAGCTTGGCCCCACCCTCGTGCGCGACGCCCGAGAGTGCCTCGATGTCACCGACGTTGAGCAGCGGGTTGGTGGGCGTCTCGACCCAGACGAGCTTGGTGTTCGGACGCATCGCTGCACGGACCTCGTCGACGTCCGACACTGCGGCAACCGAGTACTCGATGCCCCACTGGGTGAAGACCTTGTCGATCAATCGGTAGGTGCCGCCGTAGGCGTCGTTGGGGATGACGAGGTGGTCACCGGGACGCAGCGCCGAGCGCAGCAGGCAGTCCGTGGCCGCCATGCCCGAGGAGAACGCGCGCCCGTAGGTGCCGGACTCGATGGCCGCGAGATTGGCTTCGAGCGGCCGACGCGTCGGGTTGCCGGTGCGCGCGTACTCGAATCCGCTGCGCATCCCGCCGACGCCGTCCTGGGCGAAGGTGGAGCTGGCGTAGATCGGCACGTTCACTGCGCCGGTCAGCGGATCCGGCTCGTAGCCGGCGTGAACCGCCTTGGTGGAAAAGCCCTGCCAGGAGGTGTTGTCTGCCTTGCTGCGCTGCTCACTCATGTCCTCCACCCTAATCGGCCTTCGTCGTCAGGCGGGGGCGTGGGTAACCTGCGAAGACAACCCCCAGCGGAAAGAGGCACCGTGGCCAACTCCCAGAGCGTCGACGAACTGTTCGCGATCGATTCACTCCTCGACGACGAGGAGCGGCAGATCCGGGACACCGTCCGCAAGTTCGGTAACGAGCGCATCCGGCCGCACATCGCCGACTGGTTCGACGAAGGCACGGTCCCGGTGCGCGAACTGGCCAAGGAGCTGGGCTCGCTCGGCCTGCTCGGCATGCACCTGGAGGGCTACGGCTGCGCCGGAACCTCGGCAACGGCATACGGCCTGGCCTGCCTCGAACTCGAAGCCATCGACTCCGGCATCCGGTCGCTGGTCTCGGTGCAGGGCTCGCTGGCGATGTTCGCCATCTGGAAGTACGGCTCCGAGGAGCAGAAGCAGCAGTGGCTTCCAGGAATGGCCGAGGGATCGCTGATCGGCTGTTTCGGGCTCACCGAGGCCGACTACGGATCGAACCCCGGCGGCATGCTCACCCGCGCCAAGCGCGACGGTGACGACTGGATCCTCAACGGCAGCAAGATGTGGATCACCAACGGACCCGTCGCCGACGTCGCCGTGGTGTGGGCACAGACCGACGACAAGATCCGCGGATTCGTCGTCCCCATCGACACACCGGGATTCACCGCCAACACGGTGAAGAAGAAGTTGTCGCTGCGTGCGTCGATCACCGGCGAATTGGTGTTCGACGACGTCCGACTCCCCGCAGACGCGATGCTGCCCGAGGCCCGCGGTCTGCGCGGACCCCTGAGTTGCCTCAACGAGGCGCGCTTCGGCATCGTCTTCGGCGCGATGGGCGCGGCGCGGGACTGCATCGAATCGGCCGTCGAGTACTCCAAGACCCGCGCGGTGTTCGACAAGCCACTCGCCGGTTACCAGCTCACCCAGGCCAAGCTCGCCAATATGGCTCTCGAACTCGGCAAGGGCCAACTGCTCGCTCTGCATCTGGGTCGACTCAAGGACAAGGGCGAACTGCCGGGCGAGCGAGTGTCACTCGGCAAGCTCAACAACGTCCGCGAGGCCATCAAGATCGCACGTGAATGCCGAACGATTCTGGCCGCCAACGGAATCACGCTGGAATACCCGGTGCTCCGTCACGCCAACAACCTCGAATCCGTCCTGACCTACGAGGGCACGTCCGAGGTCCATCAACTGGTGATCGGGCAGGCGCTGACCGGCACCAGCGCGGTGCGCTGACGCGGCAGTGGCGTGGTCGAGTGCCCGCAGGGGCACTCGACCACACCACTGCCGCTAGGCACCCTTGCTGAGGAATCCGAGCAGATCGTGGCGAGTGATGACGCCGACGGGCTTGCCTTCTTCGACGACCATCAGCGCGTCGGATTCGCCGAGCGCCTTGGTGGCGTCGGAGACGGTTTCGCCGGCACCGATCAGCGGGAACGGGTCACTCATGTGCTTCGCAACGGGATCGGCCAATGCAGCGCGACCCTCGAACACTGCGCTGAGCAGATCCCGTTCGGTGACACTGCCTGCTACCTCGCCTGCCATGACGGGTGGCTCGGCTCCGACGACCGGCATCTGGGAGACGCCGTACTCGCGCAGAATCTCGATGGCGTCACGCACGGTTTCAGACGGGTGGGTGTGCACCAGATCCGGCAGCGCACCGGACTTTCCGCGCAGCACTGCGCCGACGGAGGTCTCCTCGGTTGTGCCGTCCAGACGCGAACGCAGGAATCCGTACGACGACATCCACGAGTCGTTGAAGATCTTCGCCAGGTAGCCGCGCCCGCCGTCGGGCAGCAGAACGACGACCAACGCGTCGGGACCTTCGCGTTCGGCAACCTGGATAGCGGCAACGGCGGCCATTCCGCACGAGCCGCCGACCAACAGGCCTTCCTCGCGGGCGAGGCGACGGGTCATGTCGAAGGAATCGGCGTCGGAGACGGCGATGATCTCGTCCGGGATGGACGGGTCGTAGGCCGTCGGCCAGAAATCCTCACCGACACCTTCGACGAGGTACGGGCGTCCCGTGCCGCCGGAGTAGACCGAGCCCTCGGGATCGACGCCGATGACCTTGACCTTGCCGCCGGAGACCTCCTTGAGGTACTTGCCGGTGCCGGAGATGGTTCCACCGGTGCCGACGCCTGCGACGAAGTGCGTGATCTTTCCGTCGGTGTCGGCCCAGATCTCGGGGCCGGTGGTCTCGTAGTGGCTGGCCGGTCCGGCCGGGTTGGAGTATTGGTTGGGCTTCCAGGCTCCCTCGATCTCGCGAACGAGTCGATCGGAGACGCTGTAGTAGCTGTTGGGGTCCTCGGGTGCGACAGCCGTCGGGCAGACGACGACCTCTGCTCCGTAGGCGCGCAGCACGTTCCGCTTGTCCTCACCGACCTTGTCGGGGCACACGAACACACACTTGTAGCCGCGCTGCTGCGCGACGAGCGCGAGACCGACGCCGGTGTTGCCGGACGTGGGTTCGACGATGGTGCCGCCGGGCTTCAATTCGCCGGATGCCTCGGCCGCGTCGATCATCTTGACCGCGATGCGGTCCTTGGACGAACCACCCGGGTTGAGGTACTCGATCTTGGCCGCGACCGTGCCGACGCCGTCGCCGATGACGGTGGACAGCTTCACCAACGGGGTGTTGCCGATGAGTTCGGTGATGTGCTGAGCGATGCGCATTGCACCATCTTCCCAGATGCAGGTATTCGACTCTCGGCCACGGCTGTCGACGCCCGCCTACGATGGTGTCGACGGCGCGACGAGAGGGATCGATCTGTGACGGCGAGCGGATGGCGAACCGCTGCTAAAGCGAGCGCCGCGACGGTACTTGCGGGCTCTGGAGCAGGGACTGCGTCCTGGGCCGCCTACCGACATCTGATGGCGCAGGCCGCTGCGGCGCGCGGCGTCATCGGGCGTACCACCGCCAAGCCACCGGAGGCCGACGGCGTCTACACAGCGGGATGCGCGGCCCCCGAACGGTGGCGGATGGGAAGTTCAGCAGATATTCATCTGATGATCTTCGGCGACTCCACGGCGGCAGGCGTGGGCTGCGTCGTCGCCGACGAAGTTCCCGGGGTTCTGCTGGCCCGCGGACTGGCCGAGGAAACCGGGCAACGAATTCGATTGAGTACCAAAGCAATTGCCGGTGCCACCTCGAAGGGGCTCGAAGGCCAGGTCGACGCGATGTTCGTCGCGGGCCCGCCCCCGGATGCAGCGGTCATCTTCGTCGGCGCGAACGACGTCACCAAGAAGTTCTCCATTCCCGCGTCGGCGGCACGACTGGGCGACGCGGTCGAGCGGCTGACGGCCAAGGGCTGTGTCGTCGCCGTGGGGACGTGCCCCGACCTCGGTGTCGTGACGGCCATCCCGCAGCCGCTGCGCACCGTCGTCCGCAATTGGGGTCGACGCCTCGCGCACGCGCAGACGGCCCGCACGCTCAGCGCCGGCGGGCATCCGGTGGCGCTGGCGGATCTGCTCTCCCCCGAGTTTCTCGCGGCACCCGACACGATGTTCTCGGCGGATCGCTTCCATCCGTCGGCCGCCGGCTACGAGCTCGCCGCGCAGCAGATTCTGCCGGTGCTCGCATCGGCGCTCGGGGTGTGGCACGGTGGCCCGCTGCCCGAGCTGCCGACCGTGTCCGCCGCCGCCGAATCACGCAAGGCCATCCCCCGCGCCACGGCCGCACTCGACCGCTTCCTGCGTCGCAGAACCGCGGAGCTCGACGCCGAAATCGTCACTGCATCGGAGGATCTCGTACGTCGTGGCGGCGGCGGTCGGGCGGGGTTGTAAGTTCGGTCAGGAGACATCGCCTACTCGGCGGTAACAGAGCAGGTAAGCAGTATCGATTCGAAGGAGATCTCATGCCAGAGGCAGTCATCGTCGCCACCGCGCGCTCACCGATCGGCAGGGCGATGAAGGGGTCGCTCAAGGACATTCGTCCCGACGACCTCACCGCTCAGATGGTCGCCGCCGCGCTGGCCAAGGTGCCTTCGCTGGACCCCAAGGACATCGACGACCTGCTCCTGGGCTGCGGTCTGCCCGGCGGCATGCAGGGCAACAACCTCGCTCGTATCGTCGCAGTGGAGCTCGGCTACGACTCCCTGCCCGGAACGACGATCACCCGCTACTGTTCGTCCTCGCTGCAGACCACCCGCATGGCGCTGCATGCGATCAAGGCAGGCGAAGGCGACGTGTTCATCTCCGCAGGCGTCGAGAGTGTGTCGAGCTTCATCCACGGCAGCTCGGATTCGCTTCCGGCAAGCCACAACCCGATCTTCGCCGACGCCGAGGCCCGCACCAAGAAGGCACAGGAAGAGGGCGCGGACAGCTGGACCGACCCCCGCGAGAACGGCGAGCTACCCGACGCCTACATCGCGATGGGCCAGACGGCCGAGAACGTCGCACTGCTCACCGGCATCACCCGCGAGGATCAGGACCACTGGGGCGTCCGCAGCCAGAACCGCGCCGAAGAGGCCATCAACGCCGGCTTCTTCGAGCGGGAGATCACCCCGGTGACCCTGCCCGACGGCACCGTCGTCAACACCGACGACGGCCCTCGCGCCGGCACCACCTATGAGAAGATCAGCCAGCTCAAGCCAGTCTTCCGCCCTAACGGCACCATCACCGCCGGTAACGCGTGCCCGCTCAACGACGGCGCAGCAGCGCTCGTCATCATGAGCGACACCAAGGCCAAGGAACTGGGCCTGACCCCGCTGGCTCGCATCGTCTCCACCGGAGTCACCGGCACGTCCCCCGAGATCATGGGCCTGGGCCCCATCGAGGCCACCCGCAAGGCGCTGAAGATCGCGGGCATGTCGATCTCCGACATCGACCTGTTCGAGATCAACGAGGCCTTCGCTGTTCAGGTCCTCGGTTCTGCACGCGACCTCGGCATCGAGGAGGACAAGCTCAACGTCTCCGGTGGTGCCATCGCGATCGGCCACCCGTTCGGCATGACCGGTGCCCGCATCACCACCACCCTGCTGAACAACCTGACCACCCACGACAAGACGTTCGGCGTCGAGACCATGTGCGTCGGCGGCGGCATGGGTATGGCGATGGTGCTGGAACGCCTGAGCTGATCCGAGTCACAACGAAAAAGCCCCGCCCTCCTCCGATGGAGTGGCGGGGCTTTTCGCGTGAGTACTAGTCGTTCTGGAAGTAGCTCAGCAGACGCAGGATCTCGACGTACAGCCAGACCAACGTGATGGTCAGACCGAGGGCGACGCCCCAGGCTGCCTTCTCCGGAGCCTGTGCACGGATCAGCTGATCGGCCTGGTCGAAGTCGAGCAGGAAGCTGAACGCGGCGATGCCGATGCACACGAGGCTGAAGATGATGGCCAGCGGTCCGCCGGAGCGGAGTCCGAAGCCGTCTTCCATGAAGAAGCTTGCGACGAGGTTGCCGAGCATCAGCACGACGACGCCGATGAGGGCACCGACGACCATGCGGGTCAACCGCGGGGTGACACGGATTGCGCCGGTCTTGTAGACGATCAGCATGCCGAAGAACACGCCGAAGGTTCCGAGGACGGCCTGGCCGATGAGGGCCGATCCACCGACTCCGCCGAACTCCACGCCGGTGAACATCAACGACAGTGCGCCGAGGAACACGCCTTCTGCGGCCGCGTAGGCGAGAACGATGGCCTTGTTGTCCATCTTGCGACCGAAGGTCGCGAACATGACCAGACCGAAGCCGATCAGGCCGCCGCCGATCACGAACGGGATGGCCAAGTCGGTGTTGTTGGAGACGAGGAGGTACGAGATGATCGCCGTCACGCTCAGCACACCGAGGGTGATGCCGGTCTTGGTGACAACGTCGTCGATCGTCATGGCCCGCTGTGCGGGCTGCGTGGTGTACGGATCGGCCTGCGTTCCGGGATGCTGGCCGAAGGTTGCGGCCTGCGAGGCTCCAGCCGTCGCAGATCCGAATGTGGCGTATCCGCCGCCCTGCTGCTTGGGCAGGTTGCGGAACACCGGGTTGCTGGAGGTGCGCACCGTGTCTCTTCCCTTCGTAAGTTCTGATCCCCACCGGGGATCTCCCCGTCGGTCATCAGTAGAACGTCTGACATCCGGACAAAAGTTCCCAGGAGGAGAACTTCTACGACGGACAAATCGGACTCTACCGGGTAGGGCCCCGACACGCGGAGACGACCGCGTGTGTGACACCGAATCGAAACGGGCACTATGAGGAAATGGCAATCGAAGACGGACCCGACCAGACCTTGGACCCCAGTGAAAGCGTCGACTCCGACGAGGTGCGCAACGACGACGGTGACACCGTGGTCGATCCTCCCGACCACTGGAGCGAGGCCAACAGCTTCGGCACCACCGCCCGCGAGGCAGCCGAGGGCGAGAGCCTGGACCTCAAGCTCAGCGAGGAAGAACCCGATGTCGCCGTCGAGGAAGATCTCGACCGCCCGATCACCGAGACCCCCGACGAGGAGTTGACCGAGGAACTGGTCGACCACGTCATCGAGGAATCCGACGAGGATCCCGACATCGACTACGCGGAGGGCCAGCGTCAGGCCGAGATCGTCGAGGGCACTCTCGTCGAGGATCTCGGACGCAACCGGGGACAGATCGACGGAACCCCGGAGGACGGCGGCCCGGTCAGCTGACCGTCTACCGTTGCTCGCTCGGGCGTACCGAGCGAGCGACGGTGAACTTGCCGTTGCGCCCCATCAGGTCGGTGGGGCCAACGGCGTCGGCCAGTTCACGTCGGTAGTTCAGGTGGGTGTTGAACACCGTCCACAGCTGACCGCCCGGCCGCAGAACCCGACCGGCCGCGACGAACAATTTGCTGGCCCCACCCGTGTGCACCGCCGCACCCTCGTGGAACGGCGGGTTGCACACCACCAGATCGACCGATTCCGACTCGAACGTCGACATCGCGTCGTCCGCGATCACCGCGACACTCGTCCCGTTCGCCTCCGCAGTGGCCGCTGCCGACGCGATCGCTGCGGACGAGCGATCGGTGGCGATCACCTCGAGATCGGGCCTCGTTCGGGCCAACTCGGTCGCGAGAATTCCTGTGCCACAGCCCAAGTCGACGGCAACACGGGCTCGCGGGAGCATCTTCGGAACGTATTCCAACAGGTATCGCGTCCCGATGTCGAGACCGGCCCCCGCGAACACCGCACCGTGCGCCACCACAGTCAGGTCCAGGTCGGCAATCCGCTTGCTCACCGGATACGTCATGCCCGACGCCACCGCGCCGCGTGCGGTGAGCACTCGGGCTTTCTGCCGGCCGCGGCCGGCCGTGACCGTCTCGAACGACTTCCGCAGGACGTCGTTCATCGCCGGGGTCATGTGCTTGTCTCGTCCGCCTGCGAGGACGACGACGTCCGCCGGCGCATGTGCGGCGATGTGTTCGGCGATCTCGGTCAGTTCGGCCAGACCTCGCGGCAACTGCATCAACACCACCCCGACGCCGTCGAGCAGTTCGGCACCCAATGCGTGCTGGGTGTACGACCCGGTCATCGCAACCCGCGCGGCGTTCAGCTCGAGCGCCCGCGCGCCGGTGACGGCGTCCTGATGAACGCGTACCGCGGTGAACCCGAGAGAAACGGCTCCGAGGGTCAGAGCTCCGTACCGGTCGCCGATCACCGCGATCGGCGTCGTCCTGTCGATTCCGGGGAGTTCGTCGACGGTATCGAGGACGAGGCGGTCCGCAGCGTCGACGGCATGGAGGTTGGGTGCCTCGGCGTCGGGCTCACGCCGCAGGGCGTCGAACAGGGATTCATCGGGCACACGGGCAGTATCCCACCCGAACCCGACCGGTCGGACACGGTCGTTCCGCGCGGCAAGTGGCTATTGCGGCGAATCAGGGGCATGCTCGGGGAATGGAACACAAAGACAAGAACGAGGCACTCTTCAGCCATCCCGACGACGCATCGACCGATGCGCACGCCGAAGCCTCGAAGCCTGCCGTCTACACCGCCCTGTTCAGCGGCGCGAACGACTGACGTTCGGACGACAACGAACAACTCTCACGACAGGTAGCGCAGGTACTCCAGCGCCTTGGTCGCATGCACGTGACCGCGCTCGCTCTGCACCATCATCCGCACCACTCGGTGCCGATCGATCACGAACGTCGTCCTCTTCACGGACAGCAACTGCCTCAGATACCCGCGTCGACCCGCGTTCGAGTGGCCGCGTTCGAGCTCTCGAAGCCGACGCCGCCGAGTGAACCACCCGCCGCGTCGCACGCCGAATTGTTCGGCCACCGCACCGTCGGGATCGGACAGCAACGGAAAGTCGAACGACCTCTGCAGAGCGAAATGCTGATTCTTGTCGCGGGTGTCGGTGCTGATCCCTACTCGCTGAGCACCGAACCGTTCGAATTCTGCTCCCAGGTCACGAAAGTGACATGCCTCGGCGGTACAGATGGGACTGTTGGCCGCCGGGTAGAAGAACAGTACGACCGGACCCGACTCGGTCAGCTCGGAGAGCGCACGGGATTCACCCGAATGATCGGGGAGCTCGAAATCCGGGGCCGTCCGTCCGATTCGCATGACGCAGAGGGTACCGCTCAGTCCTGTACGAGCGAGGCAGTCAGACGTCGTCGGAGATCCCGATCGATGCCCAGGTAGTTCAGGTACCCGTCGAACGAGCCGTGCGACCTCGCCATGACCTCCAGGCCGTGCTCCAGGTAGGACGCGCGGACACCCAGTATCGCCTCGGTGGGGAGAACGTCGTGGAGTCCGGTCCAGGTTCGGCGGACGTGCGCGAGCAACGGCTCCATCGCGTCGTTGCTTCTCAGATAGTCCGCGACGATGTCGTCCTCGTCGACGCCGGCCGCCCGCAACACCGTCGCGACCGTCCACCCTGCCCGGTCCTTGCCCGCTGCGCAGTGCACCAGGACGCCGCCGCGTTGCTCCACGATCTCGTCCACCACCCGCTTGATCGCGTGGGACGCTCCGTCGAGAGTCGAGAAGGAGGCATACGCCCGCATCATGTAGTCCACTTGAGTCTGCTCGTCCTGAATCGGAGCTGCCTCGTGTGGGGCTCGCTCACCTTTCAGATTCTCGTACGGCACGGAGATCGACTCGACGCCGTCGGGAACTCGGTCGACGCCGCTCCGTTCGGCCTCCGAATCGCCGCGGAGATCGAACACGGTACGAATGCCCAGATCCGCGACAGCGCGCTGCCCGATCTCCGTCAACCCACTCAATTCGGATGCGCGATAGAACAATCCGGGCCGGATCGTCGCCCCGTCCGTGGTGCGCGTACCGCCGAGATCGCGGAAGTTCCAGGCCCCGTCGAGGGCGAATTGATCGTGTACCGGGGCGTTGCGCATGGTTTCGACCCTATCGAAGGTGATGCTACGAGCGCGGTACCAACCACCGACGCAGCCGGGCGGTGACGAACGGCATCACCACGTAGACCATCAGCGGCGTGCACATCATCACCACCAGTGCAGTGCGCAGAGCCACGTTCAGGTCCGTCAGATGTGGCGTGAGAACGATGTTGACGAGCAGACTGACGGCGTAGAAGGCCACGCCGATCGAGATCGCCTGCTTCCACCGCGGCGGCGGACCACCGATGACCCGGACGGCGTCGGTGAGGTTGGACTGCGGCTCGAACCATCCCTCCACACCGGAGAGTCGATGTGTCGCAACGTCGTCGGCGATGGGACGGCCGGTGCTGAGCCAGGTGCGTCTGGCATCCGAGCGCAGCCAGGCGTCGAGGTTGTCGTGTGTCTCGAATCGATAGACCACGTGGTAGTCGCTGGAATCACCGGAACTGCGCAGCCAGCCGCCACCGAGAAATCCGGGAAAGGTTCGGACGAGATCCATACCGCGATCGGTCCACTCCACGAAGTCGGCTTCGTATCCCTGACGGACGCGTCGTGCGACCGAGGTCGTGACGTGATCGAGCGTGTCGGTCGTGGTCATGCGGTACCCCTTCTGCTCGTGTTCGTCGCGGATCGATGTGTTCTACACAGAGTGCGGCCAGATGGACCGACATTCAAATCGTGGGCGGAAACGAAGATCGATGGCTCGATGTGCCAAAGGATGTGACAATTCGTCTACATAGACCCATCTCGAGCGACCTGGAGTGGACGGATGGCACAGCACGGACCCGAGTACCGACTCGACGACGTGGATCGACGCATCGTCACCGAGCTCAGCCGGGACGGCCGGATGTCCATGCGCGCCCTGGCCGAGGCCACCCACATCTCGCGAGCACACGCCTACGTGCGCGTCGACCGTCTCGTCGACGAAGGGGTCATCGAGGGATTCACCGCACGCATCTCCTACGAGAAAGCGGGGTTCGGCGCGTCGGCGTATGTGGCTCTGTCCATTCGGCAGGATTCCTGGCGCGCCGTCGCCGACGACCTGAGCACCTTCCCGTTCGTCGAACACGTCAGCCTCATGGGCGGAGATTTCGACGCGCTCGTCCTGGTTCGGGCTCCGGACACGTCGGCACTACGCCATCTGGTGCTCGACAAGCTGCAGGGACTCGACGGGATACTGTCGACGCGAACCTGGCTGATCTTCGACGAGGCGATCGGCCCCGGCGCGCAGTGGACCGCAGAGACAACGAACGGGAGCAATCCATGACCACGTCCGAGCGAGAACCGAACTCCACCGACGTCATCGTGATCGGCGGCGGAATCGGGGGCGTCTCGCTCGGTTACGAACTCGCGAGCGACCGACGCGTCACACTGCTCGAGCGCGAGAAGACCCTCGCCTTCCACACCACCGGCCGCTCGGCCGCGCTGTTCCTGGAGACCTACGGCAACAGCACCATTCGTGCTCTGACGACCGCCAGTCGTGAATTCCTGATGAACCCGCCGGAGCACTTCCGGTCCGAACTGCTCGCCCCGCGTCCGCTGCTGCAGATCGCGGCCGTCGGGCGAGGTGACGCGCTCGCGGCAATGTACGCCGATGTCAGCCGACTGACACCCGACGCCCAATTGGTCTCTCCTACCGACGCGCGTGCGTTCTTTCCGCCGCTGCGCCCCGAACTGATCGATTGTGCACTGTACGAACCACATTCGATGGAGGTCGACGTACACGCGCTGCATCAGGGGTTCGTGCGGGGGCTGCGCGATCGAGGTGGTCGAGTCCACACCGGGGCAGGTGTGACGCAACTGAGACGCATCGACGGACTGTGGCACGTGCACACCACGGACGGTTCGGTCCACACTGCGCCGCTCGTCGTCGACGCAGCAGGCGCATGGGCGGATGTCGTTGGCGCACTGGCGGGTGCCGGTTCGATCGGACTCGTCCCGATGCGTCGGTCGGTGTTCATGGTCGCCGCGCCCGATGATCTCGACACCGCGAATCTTGCGACGTTGAGCGATATGGACGAGAAGTTCTACATCAAACCGGAAGGCGCACAACTATTGTGTTCACCTGCCGATGAGACGCCCACCGAGCCCAGCGATGCCCGCCCGGACGAGCTGGAGATCGCGCGGGCGTTCGACGACATCGCCGAGGCGACCACGCTGACGGGACGACATCTGCGCTCGTCCTGGGCGGGTCTGCGCAGTTTCGTCCCCGATCGCACCCCGGTCGTGGGCTTCGACACGAAGCTCGAGGGCTTCTTCTGGTGCGCCGGTCAGGGCGGATACGGAATCCAGACGTGTGCGGCGCTGGCCAGGGTCGGCGCGACGATCGTTCGCGGGGAACCACTTCCGGCCGACGTCATCGCCCGCGGACTCGACGAAGCGGACCTGTCGCCCAGTCGCCTGGGGTGAGAGGCGCTTCGCGCCACGTGCACGAAAACTCGAACCCTGCTACGAAGTCCCGCGCACGACCTGCGCGGTCAGCCGGCCACGACGCGTCGTAGATCGCGCAGCGTGGTTCGGTAGATGTCCACCAGGTCGGCGTCCTGCCCGGCGTCGATGCGCTCGGCCCAGTCGTCGAAGGCGATGCGCATGGCCATTCCGGCACCCTCGATCAGCAACCGTGCGTACGAACGTGATTCGTGGCCACCGAGTTTGGCGGCCACCGAGTCGGTGACGCGACACAGCGTCATGGCCTCGGTCGCGAAGGCAGCGGCTCGGAGGTGGTCGTCACGCCCGATGAGCCGTCGGGTACGCAGTAGTCGATCCCGCGCCTCGTGCGGGGCGGCGGAAAATCGTTCGACCGATCGCTCGTAGAGTGCTTCGATCGCAGTGAGGGTGATGTCCTCGGGTGCGGACGACGCCAGCCAGGCGTCGATGTCGAGCTCGAACTCCGGGGCGAGGCCGAGAACCGATTCTTCCTTGGATGCGAAGCTACGAAAGAACGTGCTGGGCGATACTCCGGCCCGACGTGCGATCTGGTCGACCGTCGTCGCGGCGCAGCCCTGCGTCTCGAACAGTTCGAGCGCGGCACGGGTGATCTCGAGCTGGGTTTCTCGGCGACGACGCTCTCGCAGATCCGGTACGTGCTCGCTCATCGTCCTCCACCCATCGCCCGCTTCTCGGTATTCTTGCCGTCAACTTACCAGTAATATTCAAGTTGACAGTCACTGTCACAATGAGTCAGGCTGTCTCGACAGTATTTTTTTGCACCTTTGAACCCATACGCGAAAGTTCTCGACACATGACCACACCAAAGACCGACCACGCACCCGACGGGCAGCTCGCGCCGGGCAGCAAGTTGTTGATCGGCATCCTCGTCATCGCCACGTTCGTCATGATCCTCAACGAGACGATCATGAGCGTGGCGCTGCCCACCCTGATGGTCGACCTGAGCATCACGGCGACCACCGCACAGTGGCTCACCACCGGATTTCTGCTGACGATGGCGGTGGTCATCCCCATCACCGGATTCCTGTTCCAGCGCTTCACACTGCGCCAGGTATTCGTGGCGGCGATGACTCTGTTCACCGTCGGCACGCTGCTCGCAGCCTCTGCCCCTGGATTCGAGCTGCTCCTGCTCGGACGCGTCACCCAGGCCAGCGGCACGGCGATCATGTTGCCGCTGCTGATGACCACCGTGCTCACGGTGGTTCCGGCGCACAAGCGCGGCGCGATGATGGGCGTGATCTCCATCGTCATCGCCGTGGCCCCCGCCATCGGTCCGACCATCTCGGGAGTCATCCTCGATTCGCTGAACTGGCGTTGGATGTTCTGGCTCGTCCTGCCGATCGCACTCGTCGCGTTCGCCATCGGGACCACTCTGGTGAAGAACGTGACCCAGACCGGTCGGCCGTCGTTCGATCCGCCGTCGGTCGTGTTGTCCGCGTTGGCTTTCGGCGGGATCGTCTATGGCCTGAGCAGCCTGGGACACTCGGCCGAGGAGTCCGTGGTGCCGGTATGGCTGCCACTGGTGGTCGGAGCGATTGCCCTGGTGGTGTTCGTGCTGCGTCAGATCGCCCGGCAAGATCAGGGTGGAGCTCTACTGGACATGCGTCCGTTCCGTACCCCCACCTTCAGCATCGGCCTCGGCATGATCGCGATCTCGATGATGGCCCTGTTCGGCGCTCTGATCCTGCTACCGATGTACCTGCAGAACGTCCGCGGTCTCGACACCCTGGACACCGGCCTGATGCTGCTCCCCGGCGGACTGCTGATGGGGCTGCTCGCGCCGTTCGTCGGACGCATCTTCGACCGAATCGGACCGCGCCCGTTGGTCGTTCCAGGTGCGATGGTGGTGAGCGCCGCGCTGTGGTCGATGACCGTCCTGGACGCGCAGTCCGCCCTTCCGCTCGTGATCGGTATCCACATGCTGCTCTCGGCCGGCCTCGCGCTCATCATGACGCCGCTCATGACCTCATCGCTGGGATCGCTTCCCACCCAGCTGTATTCGCACGGTAGTGCCATCTTCAGCACGGTTCAGCAGTTGGCAGGTGCCGCAGGTACCGCACTGTTCGTCACCGTGATGTCGAACACCGCAGCAGCCCGAATCGCCGACGGCGCAACCGCTGTGGGCGGCTCCGAGGCCGGGATCCACACCGCCTTCCTCTACGGCGGGGCCGTGTCACTGGTGGCGGTGGCAGCGTCGTTCTTCATCCGGGCACCGGCGCGCAGTGATCGCGACGCCGTCGCCCCTGCCCAACCGGTTCACTGAGTCACTCGACTTCGATCAGCTTCAGGGCCGCGGCGACGATCCGGTCTTCCGACAGGAGGACCAGATCGGCCGCGGCACCGAGTGGTACGAACGAATTCGCACTCGACACTCTGTGGATGGCACCGTCGTAGCCTCCCTCGACCAGAGCGGTCACGACGCCCTCGCCCACTCCCCCGTCGTGCCGGGTCTCGTCGGCGATCAACACCCGATCGAATTCCGAGAGCCGGTGCAGTAGATCCTCGCTCGGGAGCGGAACGACCCATCGCAGATCGACAACCGTGACAGCGATCCCGTGTTCGCGCAACGTGGACGCGGCTCGTCTACTCATCACCACGCCGTTCCCGAACGTGACGATCGCCAGATCGACGCCATCGCCATGCGTTGCGACCGTGCCGAATTCGGTCGAAGCACGGTCGGCACAACGCAATGCCCCGTCACCGTCGAGCAGGTCGGTGCGGTGATACAACGCGATCGGCTCCAGGAAAACGCACACCCGCCCCTCCTCGACGGCCAGTGCCACACACGTTCGGAGCAGACCGGCGGCCTCCGCCGCCGAACTCGGGACAGCAACCACTATGCCCGGAATGTCGCGCAGAACGGCGACCGCATTGTCGTTGTGGAAATGTCCGCCGAAACCGCGTTGATACGCCAGACCGGCGATGCGCACCACCATCCCGTTGGTGTACTGGGCGTCGGAGAAGAACTTCAGCGACGCCGCCTCGCCGCGAAGCTGGTCCTCGGCGTTGTGCAGGTAGGCGAGATACTGAATCTCGGGTACGGGGACGAATCCCGCGAGCGCCGCACCGAGGGCGGTGCCGAGCACGGTCTGCTCGTCGAGCAGCGTATCGAAAACCCGTGCTGCGCCGAACTTCTTGCGCAAACCTTTCGTGACGCCGTAGACGCCACCCTTGACGGCCACATCCTCGCCGAACACGAGGACGTCCGGTCGCGCCGCCATGATGTCGGTGAGCGTCCTGTTGATCATGGCTGCAAGCGTCAGACGCGACCCGCCCTCTGCAGGTCGCAGGCTCTGTTCGGTGGCGGTTACCGCAGTCGGTCGCCGTTCGGTGAGCGGGGCCATCACCGCGTCCGCGGTAGCCAGGCGCGACGACGCCCCGGACCGCAGGGACTCGACCATTGCCTCGGCCTCGGTCATGACGGTCTCGCGCATCGCCTCGTAGCGGCCTTCGACGTCGGCTGCCGAAAGCAAACCGGCCCCGATCAGCGCGCGTGCGCCGGCGAGCAACGGATCTCGTGCGTAGTCACCGACGATGTCTGCGTTGGTGCGGTACGCGAGTTCGGCATCGGAACCGGCGTGGCCCATCAACCGCACCGTTTCGAGGTGGAGGACCACCGGACGCCGCCTCGCCCGTACCGTCGCTACCGCAGCGTCGACGGTGCGCATCAGTTCGATCGGATCATCGCCGTCGGCGCGCACGTACTCGATCGACGGTAATCGGCCGAGCGACTGCGCGATCCACCCCCGCGGCGATCGGGTACTGATCCCGATTCCGTTGTCCTCGCAGACGAACAGGATCGGCATCGGAACGGATTGGTGTGCGCAATAGGCCGCAGAGTTCAGCGCACCCACCGTCGTCGAATGATTGGCCGAGGCATCGCCGAAGCTGCACACGACGATGGCGTCCTCGGGCCACGGGGTTCGATGCCGGAGTGCCTTCGCCCGCCCCAGTGCGAACGCCAGACCGACCGCGCGCGGCACCTGTGAACCGATGGTCGATGTCTGCGGAACGATGCCCAGGTCCGGATGCCCGAACACCTTGTGGCGGCCACCGGACATGGGATCGGATGTCGAGGCAATCAGGCTCGCCAGCACGTTCTGGATCGGCGTCGAACCCGGATACTGTTGTGCGCGTGCGGCATAGAAGCCGCCGGATCGGTAGTGCAGGAGCGCCGGGTCGGTGACCGTGGTCGCGGCACCGACAGCTGAGTTGGCCTCGTGCCCGGACGAGCCGATGGTGTAGTAGCCGAAGCCCGCGGACTGCAACCAGCGCGCGGCGAAGTCGAGATGCCGGCTCGCGAGTTGCGCGTCGAAGTACAGGATCAGTCGCTGCGGATCCGCGTCGACCGACCGACCGGGCCGGATCGACCGAACCTGCTGCAGGAAGTACTCGTCGATCGCCTCGGCCACACTCGCACCCTTGTTCCCGTAGAGCCGTCTCCATCGAGCCGAGCTGCGTGAATCAGCTCAGGGCGATCATATCCATCGGAGTGCTGAGCAACCGGCCTACGAGGGCGAGGAACTGCGATCCCTGCTGGCCGTCGACGAGACGGTGATCGAACGAGAGCGACAGTGTCGTCACCGACCGCAGTGCGATGGCACCCTCGTGTTCCCAGGGCATGCGGCGGATCGAACCGAAGCACAGGATGGCAGCTTCGCCGGGATTGAGGATGGGAGTGCCTGCATCGACACCGAACACTCCGACGTTGGTGATGGTGATGGTGCCGTCGGCCAGGTCGGCAGGACTGCTCTTGCCCTCCTTGGCCGTGCGCGTCAGCTCTGCCAGTGCGCGTGCGATATCCACCAACGAGAGTTCGTGGGCGCCCTTGATGTTGGGAACCATCAATCCGCGTGGGGTCGCCGCGGCGATGCCGAGGTTCACGTAGTACTTGGTGACGATCTCCTGAGCGGCCTCGTCCCAGGACGAATTGAGCGAGGGATTCGATTTCAACGCAACGAGAACCGCCTTGGCGACCAGAGCCAGCGGAGTCAGCCGCACGTCGGCGAAGTGAGCCGAGGACTTCAGGGACTCCAGCAATGTCAGGGTCTCGGTGACGTCCACGGTCACGAATTCGGTGACGTGTGGAGCGGTGAATGCACTGCGCACCATCGCATCCGCCGTGTGCTTGCGCACTCCCTTGATCGGTGTGCGCACTTCGCGTCCGACCCGCAGTGGGGTCGGCTCCCCTGCAGTGTCTGCTCCGTGCAGATACGACTCGACATCGTCGCGGGTGACGTCGCCGCGAGCTCCGGTCGGGGGTACCTCGGCAAGATCGACAGCGTTGTCCTTGGCAATCTTTCGCACCGGCGGTGTAGCGAGCGGTTTACCGTTCTGGCCGCTCGAGGTCGGAGCGACCGGCGTGGTCCCTCGGCCGCCGCGTCGACTCGACCCTTCCTTCGCCACGCCGTAGCCGACGAGAACCGGGACGCGTTCCTCGCTGTCCTCCACCGGACTCGCTTCGTCCACATCGGCGGCGAGCTCGGGGGTAGCTGCGACATCGTCGGTGCCTCCATCGACGCGGATGTCGATGATCGGGACGCCGACCTCGACGGTGTCACCTTCCGACACATGAAGGGCAGCAACGACGCCCGCGAACGGTGAGGGAAGTTCGACGGCGGCCTTGGCCGTTTCGACCTCGGCGATGTTCTGATTCAGCTCGATGGTGTCACCGACGGCGACGAGCCAGGTCAGCAGATCGGCTTCGGTGAGTCCTTCCCCGAGGTCGGGCAACGGAAAGCTCTTGATGGTGGGCATCGTCGAATCCTGTTCGGTACGTATCGGCGGCGGTCGGTGAGCGCGAGATCAGTGCGAGCGGCAGCGGTCGACTGCGTCGAGAATCCGGTCGACGTCGGGGAGATAGAACTTCTCCAGCTTCGATGCCGGGTACGGAGTACCGAAGCCACCGACGCGCAGCACCGGCGCTTCGAGGTTGTAGAAGCAGCGTTCGGAGATCCGAGCGGCGATCTCGGAGCCGAGGCCCATGAACACGGGGGCCTCGTGCGTGACGACCAGCCGTCCGGTCTTGCGCACCGAGGCCTCGATGGTCTCGAAGTCGATCGGCGAGAGAGAACGCAGGTCGATGACCTCGATCGAGATTCCCTCGTGGGCAGCGACTTCGGCGGCCTTGCGGGCGGTGGCAACGAGTGGGCCGTAGGCGATGAGGGTGATGTCGGTGCCCTCGGTGACCACCCGCGCGCGATGCAGAGGGTAGGACGCGTCGAGATCACGCGACTCCAGATCGATCGGGCTCTTCTCCCAGTACCGGCGCTTCGGCTCGAAGAACAGGACCGGGTCGTCGCTGGCGATGGCCTGCTGAATCATCGAGTAACCGTCGGCGGCATTGCTGCAGGTGACGACGCGAAGGCCTGCGGTCTGCGCGAAATATCCTTCGGGAGACTCCGAATGATGCTCGACGGCACCGATTCCGCCACCGTAGGGCACTCTGATCGTCATCGGGATCTTGACGTTTCCACTGGTGCGGTAGTGCAGTTTGGCGACCTGCGAGACGATCTGGTCGAACGCCGGATAGATGAAGCCGTCGAACTGGATCTCGCACACGGGGCGGAATCCCCGCATCGCGAGTCCGACTGCGGTGCCGATGATGCCCGATTCGGCCAGCGGCATGTCGAGTACACGACCGGGGCCGAAGTCCTTCTGCAGGCCGTCGGTGATGCGGAAGACGCCGCCGAGCTTGCCGATGTCCTCGCCCATCAGCAGGACTTTCGGATCGTTCTCCATCGCTCGTCGCAGACCT
Organism: Rhodococcus sp. 14-2483-1-2; assembly: GCF_002259405.1. Classification (GTDB taxonomy): domain Bacteria; phylum Actinomycetota; class Actinomycetes; order Mycobacteriales; family Mycobacteriaceae; genus Rhodococcoides. The sequence continues at coordinate 365,998 of NZ_NPFW01000002.1, forward strand.
GCGTTGATGGCCTTGCCCAACGGAAGACTGGTGGGCCGTTCCAGGGTGGTCATGACATGGCTCCTTCGAATCCGGCTTGGTACGAGGCGAACTGGGCTCGCTCGTCGTCCAGGAGGGGGTGGGGGTCGGCGTAGACGTTGTCGAACACCGACATCGCCGCCGGTTCGACTGTCTCCAGGCATCCGCGACGAAGCTCGGCGGCGACGTCGTCGGCCGTGCGCTTCACCGAGGCGGCGAACGCGTCGTCGAACACGCCGATTCGCATGAGCAGCTTCTCGATTCGGTCGATCGGATCCTTGGCGCGCCATTCGTCGTCGGTGGCACCCGAGCGGTATCGCGTCGGATCGTCGGAGGTGGTGTGCGGGCCCATGCGGTAGGTGACGGCCTCGATGAGCGTCGGGCCACTGCCTTCACGCGCCCGCGCCAGCGCTGCCCTGGTCACCGCCAGAACCGCGAGGACGTCGTTACCGTCGACGCGCACCGATGGAATTCCGTATCCCTCACCACGGGCGGCGATCGTCGCCTTCGTCTGCACCGTCACCGGTTCGGAGATCGCCCACTGATTGTTCTGACAGAAGAACACTACCGGTGCATGGAAACTGGCGGCGAAGCCCAGCGCCTCGGAGATGTCGCCCTGGCTGGTCGCGCCGTCACCGAAGTAGGTGATGGCTGCGCCCTCGGCGCCCTCGAGCTGCATACCGATCGCGTAACCGGTCGCGTGAAGACCCTGCGATCCGACGATGATCGCCGGTGTAGTCATGCGGTACTCGTACGGGTCCCAGCCGGACAGTGTCGATCCGCGCCAGAACCGCAGCATCTGGGTGGGGTCTACTCCGCGACAGTAAGCAACTCCGTGCTCGCGGTAGCTGGCGAACACGAAGTCCTCGGTGTCGAGCGCACGAGCGGATCCGACCTGTGCTGCTTCCTGCCCGAGCAACGGAGCCCACAAGCCCAGTTCGCCCTGTCGCTGCAGTGCGGTGGCCTCGGAATCGATACGCCGGACGACAACGAGATCGCGGTACATCTCCATCATCGCGGCCGTGTCGATGTCGGCGACGAGGGGCGAGTAGGTCTCGTTGCGCACCACTGTTCCCGATTCTTTGATCAGCTGAACCAGCGAGTTGGTGTTCATGGTCGTGGCACTCTCCGTCCTGATGTGATGTCCTTCACAAGGACACCACCGACATCCACACTGCACAAGCGATGACTTCAGAACTGCGCAGCGTGCACAATATCGGGTAACGACCGAGCGACAGGAAGTGCGCAATGACCGATTTGGACAAGACCGACGCCCGGCTCCTGCTCGCCCTCTGCGCGAGGCCACGAGCCACCGGTGTCGAACTCGCCACCACACTGAACCTGTCTCGCAACACCGTCCAGGCACGCCTCGGTCGATGGGACGACAAAGGATCACTGACCCCGATCGATCACCGCATTCCGCCGAAGTCGCTGGGACGCCCGCTGCAGGCATTCGTCACCGCACAGGTCAACCAGCACACCCTGGCGGCGGTGACCGAACACCTGCGCACCATTCCGGAAGTGCTCGAGGTGTTCGGGCTGTCCGGGGCTGCGGACATGCACATCCGCATCGCCGCCGTCGACGCCGACGACCTGTATCGCATCGCAGGTCTCATCCTCGACATCCCCGGCGTCGAGCGCACCAACATGTCCATCGCGATGTCGGAGCTGATCCAGTACCGCACCAAGCCCTTGCTCGAGCAGCTCGCCGAGGAGGGCCGACGCTGAGCAGCCAGACCAGCTCTGCCGAGTCGATTCACGCGCCACAGTGCAACATGCACGTTCTCGGCAACGGTGGTTGACCAGCGTGCACGTTCACGGCACTCTTCGACGGACATGTTCCCGGACACCATCCATTTCCGGGTACCGCCGCCTCATCACCGAAAGAGACTGCCTGTGTCCATCGTTGCCGACCACCCCGCCGTCGTACCCACCTCGAACGATCCCCTGCCGACGGGCGTGTTCGATCGTCCCGACATGCCGCGCGACTCCGCACACGAGCGCGTCGTGTTCTGCCAGGATCGCGACACCGGGTTGCGCGCGATCATCGCGGTCCACTCCACTGCGTTGGGACCCGCTCTCGGCGGAACTCGCTTCTACCCCTACGCATCCGAGCAGGATGCGTTGACCGATGTACTACGGCTCTCCCGGGGAATGACCTACAAGGCCGCCGTTGCGGGCGTCGATCTCGGCGGCGGGAAAGCGGTGATCATCGGCAACCCCAACGCCATCAAGACCCCGACGCTACTGGGCGCGTACGGCCGGTTCGTCGAGTCGCTCGGCGGAACGTACGTGACCGCAGGCGATGTGGGCACCAACAGCGACGATCTCGACATCATCGCCGAGGAGACGGCGCACGTAGTCGGCAAGAACACCACCGCAGGCGGCACCGGAGACAGCGGCCCCCAAACCGCGCTCGGAGTCTTCCTCTCCCTTCTGGCCGCAGCCGAATCGACCTGGGGCTCCGACGATCTGACCGGCAAGCGCGTCGGCGTCGAAGGTGCGGGCAAAGTGGGCTACAACCTCGTCGCACTGCTTCGCGAGGCAGGTGCCGAGGTGATCGTCAGCGACTCCTACGCGCCCGCCCTCGATCGCATCGTCACCGACTTCCCCGGTGTCACCGTCGATTCCGACATCATCGGTGCCGACATCGACGTCTATGCACCGTGTGCCATGGGTGCCACTCTCGACGCCTCGTCGGTGGCCCGGCTGTCGGCGTCCATCGTGTGCGGCGCAGCGAACAATCAACTCCTCACACCCGATGTCGAAGCCATGCTGGCTGCGCGCGGGATTGTCTGGGTACCCGACTACGTTGCCAACGCCGGCGGCCTGATCCAGGTGGAAGGCGAACTGCGCGGCAAGGATTCGACCGAGGTGATGGCCACGATCGGCAAGATCCGCAGCACGGTCGCGGGCATCTTCGCCATCGCTCGCGCCGAGGGCATCCTGCTCGGAGCCGCAGCCGATCGCTTGGCCGAGGATCGAATCGCCGCCGCGCAGAACTGACCGCCGGCTCGCACCCTCTCGCTCCACTCCCGGCCGAAAGTCGCGGATTCCCGCGCCCTCGGTCGCGGAGTGGAGCGATACGCGCACCGCTACCTGAGCGCGATGTACTTGGTATCGAGGTATTCCTCGATACCCTCCGACCCGCCCTCGCGTCCGAAGCCCGATTCCTTGACACCACCGAACGGGGCTGCGGCGTCGGAGATCGCACCGCGATTGACGCCGACCATGCCGGTGTCCAGAGCCGCCGACACCCGAAGGGCTCGGTCGAGGCTCTCGGTGTAGAAGTACGCCACCAACCCGTACCTGGTGTCGTTGGCTGCGGCCACGGCCTCGTCCTCGGTGTCGAATCCGACGATCGCTGCGACCGGGCCGAAGATCTCGTCCTGCAACAGATTCGCGTCGGCCGGGATGCTGTCGAGAACCGTCGGCGCGTAGAAGAATCCGGGCCCCTCGGGTGCAGCTCCGCCGGTGCGCACCCGTGCTCCCTTCGCGACGGCGTCGTCGACGAGGGCGGTGACAGTTCGACGCTGTTTGTCGTTGATGAGCGGCCCGATGTCGGTGCCCTCGCGGTCACCCGGACCGACCGTCAGTGCCTCGATCCGCGCGGTCAACTTCGCGGTGAATTCCTCACGCACGGAGTTCGCGACGTACAGGCGGTTGGCCGCCGTGCAGGCCTCGCCGCCGTTGCGCATCTTGGCCAGCATCGCTCCGTCGACAGCGGCGTCGATGTCTGCGTCGTCGAACACGATGAAGGGAGCATTGCCACCGAGTTCCATCGACGTCCGCAGCAGTCGATCTGCTGCGTTGCGCACCAACAGCTTTCCGACTCCGGTCGATCCGGTGAACGTGATCTTCCGCAGCCTCGGATCGTCCATCAACGGGCCGGTGACGGAGGCGGCGTCGGAGGTGGGAAGCATCGACAACACACCACTCGGCAACCCTGCGTCGGCGAACACCTGTCCGAGCAAAAGCATCGTCAGTGGGGTGTCCTCGGCCGGTTTGACGATGACGGTGCAGCCCGCCGCCAGTGCCGGGCCGATCTTGCGTGTGCCCATGGCCAGCGGAAAGTTCCACGGGGTGATCGCCAGGACCGGGCCGACCGGCGACTTGGTGACCAGGATCGAGCCGTTACCCGCAGGGGCGGGGGTGAACCGTCCACCGATTCGGACGGCTTCCTCACCGAACCAGCGTAGGAATTCGCTGCCGTACTTCACCTCACCGTGGCTTTCCGCCAACGACTTTCCCATTTCGAGGGTCATCAGCAGAGCGAAGTCGGCAGCACGCTCCTGCAGCAGGTCGAAGGCGCGCCGCAGAATCTCGGCTCGCTCACGAGCGGGCGTTGCCGCCCATCCCGGTTGCGCCTCGGCGGCACGGTCGAGCGCGGTGATGCCATCGGCCGCGGTCGCGTCGGCGACGGTGGTCAACTCCTCGCCGGTCGCCGGGTTCAGCACGGCGAATCGTGCACCCGACGCAGAGGTCGCCTGCACGCCGCCGAGCCACAGATCGGTGGGCAGCGAGGAGATCAGGGCGGAAGCCGACATGTCAGTTCCCCTGTGCGACAGCGCGAAGCGCATCTTCGAGGACGGTGAGCGCCTCGCTCAGCAAGTCGTCGGAGATCACCAGTGGCGGCAGCAACCGGATGACATTGCCGTAGGTGCCGCACGTCAGCACTATCACCCCGGCCTCGAGTGCCGCCGCCGCAACGGCTTTGGTGGCCTCCGGGTTGGGCTCACGCCCACCCGGCAGGACGAGTTCGATCGCAAGCATGGCTCCGCGACCACGCACCTCACCGATGATGCCGATCTCGGTACGCAGCGCATTCAGTCGCTCGAACACGATGCGTTCGATGTCGCGGGCGCGTGCATTGAGGTCGAGTGTCTCCATCTGCTCGATGGACGCCAGTGCCGCGGCGCAGGCGACGGGGTTGCCGCCGTAGGTGCCACCGAGTCCACCGGGGTGCACGGCGTCGATCAGATCGGCACGGCCGGTGACCGCGGCCAGCGGCATACCTCCTGCGATACCTTTCGCCATGGTGATCAGATCCGGCACGATGCCCTCGTGTTCGCTCGCGAACCACGCACCGGTGCGGGTGAATCCGGCCTGCACCTCGTCTGCGATGAACACGACGCCGTTCTCGCGTGCCCAGTCCGCCAGTGCCGGGAGGAATCCTTCTGCGGGCACGATGAAGCCGCCCTCGCCCTGGATCGGCTCGATCAGGATGGCCGCCAGATTACCCGCGCCGACCTGCTTCTCGATGACGGAGATCGCCCGGGCCGCAGCCTGGGCACCGGTCACCGCGGAACCGTCGGCGTTCAGGCCCTCCCTGAACGGATACGACATCGGCGCTCGATAGACCTCGGGAGCGAACGGCCCGAACCCACTCTTGTACGGCATCGACTTGGACGTCAGCGCCATCGTCAGATTGGTACGACCGTGGTACGCGTGGTCGAACACGACGACAGCCGACCGCCCGGTGGCGTGACGTGCGATCTTGACCGCGTTCTCGACGGCCTCGGCACCACTGTTGAACAGAACGCTGCGCTTGTCGTGATCGCCCGGCGTCAACTCGGCCAGCTTCTCGGCGACCTCGATGTAACCCTCGTACGGCGCGATCATGAAACACGTGTGGGTGAAGTGTGCGACCTGATCCTGCACTGCAGCAACGACTGCCGGATTGGATGCACCGACTGTCGTCACGGCGATTCCGGCCCCGAGGTCGATCAGCGAATTCCCGTCGACATCGACCACGACGCCACCGTCCGCGTCGGCCACGTACACCGGCAACGTCGACGCCACGCCTGCACCGACGACGGCCTTGCGGCGCTGCGCCAACGCCGCCGACTTCGGCCCGGGGAAGGCGGTGACGATCTTGCGCTCCTGCGGAAGTCGGTACTCGATCGAGGCCATGGTCGCACCTTTCGTGTGGGCTGGTCCAGCAAGTATGCGACCGGTCGACCGCCCAGGCCTGCTGCCAATTCGTCCATTCGATGGGCAGGTTGCACTCCATTTCGTCGACCCGGGGTTTACAGTTCGACAGGTGAGCGTGCAGATGTCCTGGCTGCTGAGGCAACGACACCTTCGACTGAGTCACCGCGGAGGACCCGAACGCAGCGCCGTACCCATCACCTTCGCGCAGGCGACCGAGCTCACCGACCCCAGCCCGTGGCTGTCCGGCGGTGAGCTGATTCTGACGACCGGGCTCGGGTTCGACTCCGACGGCCCAGCTCTCGGCACCTACGTCCGAACCCTCGCCGCCGCGGGCGTCGCCTGCCTCGGATTCGGAATCGGTCTGTCGCACAGCACGATTCCCCAGCACATTCTCGATGCGGCAGAGGACGTGGGCCTACCCGTCGTGGAAGTCCCCTACGACATTCCCTTCGCCGCCGTCATTCGCGCGGTCATGAAGAGAATCTCCGAGCAGGAGTACGAGCAGGTCGTCCGCGCGGCGTCCGTGCAGAACCGCATCACTCGGGCAGCACTGCACGGTGGCGTGAACGCGATCGTCCGTGAGCTCGCCGTTGCCACGTCGACATCGGTGGCGCTGATCGGCCGGCGCACCGAGCCGTTTCATCCCGCAGACGCTTCCGACCTCGTCGAGCAGGCCCGCGAGATCGCCCGCAGTATCCGGCCGTCGTCCTCTCCCGCCACCGTGTCGGCGAGCGAACCGGGGCGCACAGTGACCCTGCATGCGGTTGCGATCACCGGTGGCGCTCCGACTTTCCTGGCCATTCGCACCACAGGGCCGATGACCGGGGTCGAGCAGATCCTGCTGGGACACGCGGTATCACTGGTGACGCTCGACCTCGAGAAGCCGGCACGACTGCGCGCGGAGCAGTCCAGGCTCAACACCCTCGCACTCGGGTTGTTGCTCGACGGGCACCTCCCGCCCACCGACGACACGGCCCTACCGAGCTATCTCGCCGATGCTGCCGACGACGACTCCCACATCAGGGTTGCGGTGATCCGCGGACCGTCCGAACGCATCGCCGAAGCAGTCGATGCCGAGTGCCGGCTCCGCGCGCGGCCGACCTACGCCCGTCGCACCGACACCGGCTGCGAACTGCTGCTGCGCGGCTCCGACGACACCCGGTTCGTTGCTCACCTCGTCGAATCACTACCGCGGTCGACGTGTGCAGGCATCAGTTCCCGGCTGCACATCGACGAGTCACCTGCGGCGCTGCGGCAAGCCACACTCGCCTGCGCGGCGGCGGGTCCCCACGACCGGATCGTCGAATTCACCGGATCGATGCTGCTGGCCTCCGAACCGGTACAGGAGTCGTTGCGCGCCATGGCTGCAGTGACCATCGCGGTACTGGCCGAGTACGACCGCACCCATTCCGCCGATCTGGTGGGATCACTTCGGGCTTTCCTCGAGGCGAACGGGCATTGGGAAACCGCTGCGGCACACCTGTCGGTTCATCGTCACACGCTGAGAAACCGGATCACGCGGTGCGAGGAATTGCTCGCGGTGGATCTGACGTCGGCGCGGGTGCGAGCCGAATTGTTGCTCTCGCTGCTTGCCGCGACAACGTGAATATCGGCCTTCGTGTCAGGATTTCCCGATGACCACGCCTCGTCCCGAACCCCATACCGCCGTCGCCACTGCGAAGTCGGTTCGGCTCGGAGTACTGCTGGCGGCAGTCGGTGGATTCCTCGACGCGTACACCTACATCACCCGTGGCGGAGTGTTCGCCGGCGCGCAGACCGGCAACGTGGTGCTGCTCGGCGTCGATGTCGCCGGCGGCCGCTGGGTCGAGGCACTGGCGTTCCTACCCCCGTTGGCGGCCTTCGTCCTGGGCGTCGCGACCGCGGAGTTCATCGCGCTGCCCGCGGTTGCGAAGATCGTGCGACGACCGGTGCGGGCAGTGCTGGTGTTCGAGATCCTCGTGGTCCTCGTCGTCGGATTTCTGCCGGCGACCGTGCCCGATGCGGTGGTCTCGGTGATCCTCGCTCACGTTGCAGGCGTGCAGGTGACCACCTTTCGCGTGCTGGTGGATTCGCCGTTCAACACCACCATGACGACAGGCAATCTCCGCAGTATGGCGATGGCTGCATTCCATCGAGTGGTCGAACACGATCTGGAGGCCGGCACCCGCGCCCGACGGTTCGGCGCAGTGATCTCGGGATTCTTCGGCGGGGCGCTGCTCGGCGCAGTCGCGGTCGAGCTGTTCGGGCTACGGGCGATCTGGGTGGTTGCCCTGATGCTGACCATCGCTCTGGCACTGTTCGTGTTCGACGAGCGCACACCCAGGTCGCTGGCCCCGAAAGGTCAGTCGTCCAACCGAAGCGGAGCAATCGACTCGAACACATCGCCCGGTCCCGGGTTGCCTTCTGCCGACGAACCGCCCAAGTGATGCACGACGCCCCACACCGCATTCAGCGCGGTGTGGATGGCACCCTCGGCCCAGCCCGCGGTCCACGAGATGTCGTCACCGGCAAGAAAGATTCCTCGGTGCCTGGGGTCGAGCTGGTGCTGGACGAAGTGGGTGAACAGTCTTTCCTGGTAGCGGTAGTGGCCCGGCAGATTGGCTTTGAAGGCACCCATGAAATCGCGTTCGGTTTCCCAGGACAGCGTCACCGGGGTCGAGATGATGTGGCTGCGGAAGTCGACGCCGGGATAGATCTCCTCCAGTGAGCGCAGCATGATGTTCATGCGCTCGGTCGGGTCGAGGGCCAGCAACTTGAGCGAATCGTCGGACCACGTGTAGGACAGGCAGATCAGCCCGGGCTTGCCCTCGCCCTGGTCGAGTAGGTAGGTGCCGCGACTCATTCGATCGGTCAGCGTCATGCTGACCAGGTCTCGCCCGGTGACCGGATCCTTGTCCTTCCAGAACGGCCGATCGACGAGTGCGAACACTTTGGTCGACCCCATGTAGTGAGTGCGTTCGATGGCGGTCCAGTGGTCGATGGGGAACAGATCGTCGTCACATCTGATGTTGCTGAGCAACATCCAACTCTGTGCGGTCACCACGGCGGCAGCGTAGGTGCGGATGTTGCCGCGGTCGTCGTGGATCGTGGTGCCGCCGTCGGTGCGCCTGATCTCGGTGACCCGCGACATCGTGGTGCCGCCGTTCAGCGAGGCCACCGAGGTACCCGCGGGCCAGTGCGCCATGGTCGCGGGCGGGTCGGTCCACAGCCGCAGCGGCAGTTGCTGTGATCCGCCGACGATTCCGCGATGGTGATCGTCCGCTGCGGTGATGACGACACGAAGGATCTCGAGAATGGAGTTGGGATAATCGGTGTCCCATCCGCCCGTTCCGAAGCCGACCTGGCCGAACAACTCTCGCATTCGGAACGACGAGAAGTGCTCGGACGCAGCGAGAAATCCGTAGAAGGTCTGATCGTCGAACTTCACGATCAGCTCGTTCCAGATTCGCTTGATCGTCTCCACGTCCCGCCTGCGGATGGCACGTTGCAGGGGAATCAGTTCGGCGTGATCCTCGAGCGTCCTGTTCCACGCCTCGGCCACCTCGGCGAAGATCGGCGGAAGGTCGTCGAGTTTCTGCGCGTAGTGACTCTCGCCCTTCAGATCGATCACCGTACTCGGGGTCACCTCGGCCAGCGGGTTCGGAAACGGCGTCGTTTCGAGCCCGACGGCGTCGAGGTAGTGGAACAGCGCGGTAGACGACGGTGGAAACCGCATCGCGCCCATCTCGGCCACCACACCCGGGTGCCCGTCGAACGGCACCGAACGCATGCGCCCGCCGATCCGATCGGACTCGTACACAACGGGTTTCAACCCGAGTTCGAGCAGCTCGCGCGCAACGACCATACCCGCGAGACCACCCCCGATCACCGCGACCTCGGTACCGAGGGCAGCGTCGGGAACGCTGCCGAGGCCGGCCGGGTGCGCCAGGTAATCGTCGTAGGCGAACGGGAAGTCCGGACCGAACATCGTGAGCGGCTGATCGTCCTCGGATTCGATTGCGCTGTCCGGGGTGACGGGTGTGGTCATCGGTCGGTCTCCTGCTCGGCCCGCGAGGGTCCTGTCGGGTAGAGGTCGGTTCGGCGATCGGCCAGGTGGGTGTTGACGGCGCGTGATCGTTGGAGTCCGGCCGGATCCAGATCCACCGTCAGCAACTGTTCGTGCGCGCCTGCACGCGCGAGGTCGGTGCCTCCCGGCGCGACGGCGCAGGTCAGTCCGCAGTAGGTCAGACTCGTCTCCGTGCCACAGCGGTTGACGTAGGTGAGGAACAGCTGGCTCTCGTACGCCCGAGTCGGGACGACGTGGGTTGCGATGATCTCGAACGGGGTCATCAGGCCGGTCGGGACGATGAGCCACTGCGTTCCGGCGTCGGCGTGCGCGCGAACGGTTTCCGGAAATTCGACGTCGTAGCAGGTGAGCAGGCCGCACCGCAGTCCACCGAAGTCGAACTGCACCAACAGTTCCGGCCCGGGAGTGAAGTGAGCGCGATCGAGTTCACCGAACAGGTGGGTCTTGCGGTAGCGCGCCACCGACCGACCGGATGCATCGACCACCTGCACCGCATTGAACACCGCCTCGCCACCGAGCTTCGAATGACTGCGTTCGGGATATCCGTAGACGATTGCGACGCGGCGAGATCGAGCAATTGCGGACACCTTCTCGAAGATCGGACCGTCGAACGGTTCGGCTCGTTCGAGCACCAGATCGCCGATGTCGTACCCGCTGACCGACATCTCCGGAGTCACCAGGATGGACGCGCCGGCCGCGGCCGCGCTCCTCGCTGCGTCGTCGAGTGCGGCGAGGTTCGCGTCGACATCGCCGGCGTTCTCCGGCCCTTGGAACAGCGACACGGTGACGGTCATTGCGGCAACTCCTGTTTCCTCGTCGGCAACTCCTCGGGCAGTGCGGGTGCCAACACCCACAGGACCTGAGCACCGCCCCTGCCTTCGGCTCGAAAACTGTGCCTGCGACGCGGCGAGAAGGTGAACGCATCTCCAGGACCGAGCAGCACCTCGTCGCCCGCGAACGTACCGTCCGCTTCGGCCTCGAAGCTCACCCGCAACTCACCCGTGATCACGTGTACGAACGTGACGTCGAGCGGGAGGCTGTACGCCTCGGCTCCACTCCCGCCGCCGGCGTCGATGCGGCTCAGCAGCACCTGCACCCGACGCTCCCCCACCGGTGTCAGCAGGTACTCGGTCATCGACTCTCCGCCGAACATGATGCGCGGCAACGACTGTGCCCGAACCACCTCGCCGGACGGGGCGTCGTCGAACAGGGAGCCGACCGGAAGCTCCAAAGCGGCACAGACCTTGACCAGCGACGCCACCGACGCATTGACCTGGTCGCGTTCGAGCTTGGACAGATACCCCTTGGTCACTCCACAGGTGTCGGCGAGTGCATCGAGAGTCAGTCGCTTCTTCTGCCGCGCCTCCTTGAGCCGCGCACCGATACGCGGCGCATCACCGACGACCGCGGTAGCTACCGACACCGTTCCACCTTTCAGGAAACACGTGTTGACAAGTCCGGGCATCAGCGTAACGCTTGGCGGGCGACATGGTCGACCCCACGGTGACCGGTCACCTCGACTTCGGAAGGAATTCTCGATGAACCCGAGCAATCCCGAGCACGGACCGATCGGCCCGGTCGACGCCACGAAGGTGCCCCGGTACGCCGAGCCGACCACCTTCGCACGGCTGCCCAGGCTCGACGAGGTGTCTCGCGCCGACGTGACCATCCTCGGCGTCCCGTTCGATTCCGGAGTGAGCTACCGGCCCGGCGCACGCTTCGGCCCGGGACACATCAGGGCAGCGTCGAAACTGTTGCGGCCCTACAACCCAGCGCTGCAGGTCTCTCCCTTCGCCCGCCAACAGGTGGCGGATTTCGGTGACATCGGCGTCAATCCATTCGACATCACCGAGGCACTGACCACGGTGCACGACGCGGTGACGGACCTGCGCGCCGACGGTTCGTCGGTTCTCACCCTCGGCGGCGACCACACCATCGCACTACCGATCCTGCGTTCGCTCGCGCGCGATCACGGGCCGATCGCGGTGCTGCACTTCGACGCGCACCTCGACACGTGGGACACGTACTTCGGTGCTCCCTACACACACGGCACCCCGTTCCGACGAGCGAGCGAAGAGGGTCTGATCGATCTGGAACGCTCACAGCACATCGGCATTCGCGGCCCGCTCTACAGCGAGCAGGACCTCGAGGACGATCGTGTGCTCGGCTTCCAGGTGATTCGGTCCGACGACTACGAGGTCGACGGCGTGGCCAGCATCGTCGAACGGATGCGCCGACGTCTCGACGGCGGCCCGGTCTACGTCTCGGTCGACATCGACGTTCTCGACCCGGCACATGCGCCGGGTACCGGCACTCCCGAGGCCGGTGGCATGACGTCCCGAGAGTTGCTCAACACCCTGCGCGGACTCGTCGGCCTGAACGTGGTCGGTGCCGACATCGTCGAGGTGGCACCCGCCTACGATCACGCCGAGATCACCGGAATCGCGGCGGCACATGTTGCCTACGAGCTGTTGTCGGTGCTGGCCCTCAACCGATGACTCGCCCGCATCTCACCGCCGTGGCAGCACCAGGATCGGCACCGGTGAGTGCCGGATGATCTTGGTCGCCCGCGACCCGAGGAACACTCGGGCTATCGGCCCCAGTGGCCCGGACGATCCGATGGCCAGCACTTCGCCGTCCTGCCAGTGAACTTCGTCGAGAGCCTCGCGCCAGCTACTTGCCATGGCCAGTTCGGTTGTCACCTGTTCGACCGGAAGCCCTACTGCGACTGCGTCGTCCATCGCTGCGGTCAAGGCCTCGCTCAACCCGACGGCGAGTTCGGTGGCGACGTCGTCCTCGACGCGTAGGCCGACTTCGGGCGGATACATCGTCGCCCCGCGGACGACGAACGACGCGAGGCGGAGCGGAATGCCCGCGTCGCGGGCGAGTTCGGCGGTCGGGCCCACGACGCGCGAGGCCTCGCTGTCACCGGAGAACGCGCACGTGATCCGGGTCAGAGTGGCGCGTTCGCGCATCCGATAGCCGCGAGGAGCGAGCGCCACGGTCACCGGGGACGAATGCAGCAGCTTGTCTGCCGTCGACCCGACGACCACCTGCCCCAGAGCGCCGTCGCCCGAGGACCCGAGAACCAGTACCGAGGCCGAGATGCTCTCGGCCGCCTCGGTCAACGCCGTCGACACCGAGCGGTGTGCGAATCGATGGAACGACGCGGCGATGTCGGGTGCTCGATCTTCGAGGTAGTGGCGCGCTTTCGCCTCCGACTCGGCTGCGGTCGTCGCAGCCCAGTCGGCGAACTCCGCATCGACCCGTGCCATCGACGGAGTCGACCACGGCTTGGGAACCACCGTCGCCACATCGATGTCGGTGCCCGTCGACCGAGCGAGCTGGGCACCGAGATCGAGGGCACCGACGCTGCCTTTCCCCGGTGCGAAAGCGATCAGGACGCTCATCGTGCGCCCTGCTCTTCACCACGCAGCGTCGAGTGGTGCCGACCCCAGAAGTAGTAGAACGTCAACACCACCGCGAGCCAGAGTCCGAACCAGAACCACGTGGTCCAGTGCAGTCCGGACAGGATGTACAGGCACGCGAGGACCGACAGCACCGGAGTCACCGGGTATCCCGGAACCTTGAACGGCCGTTCGAGATCGGGCATCGAGCGGCGCAGCACGATCACTCCGATGGACACGACGATGAACGCGACGAGGGTGCCGATCGACACCAGGTCCGCCAGCTTGTCGAGCGGAATGAACGCGGCGAGGATCGAGATCACGACGGCGACGACGATCGTGTTGTTGACCGGCGTGTGCGTACGAGGACTGACCTTGGCAAAAGCTTTGGGCAACATACCGTCCCGACCCATGGCGAACAGGATTCGAGTCTGTCCGTACATCGTCACCAGGGTCACCGAGAAGATGGAGATGACCGCACCTGCGGCCAGAATCGTTGCCGGCCAGGCTTGCCCGGTCACGTTGCGCAGGATCTCCGCCAGCCCGGCTTCCTCCTGGCCGGCGAAGTCGGTCCAGGGCTGAGTCCCCAGGGCGGCCACGGCCACGACGAGATAGAAGACGATGACGACGATCAGTGCCGCAATGATGGCTCGCGGCATGGTCTTCTGCGGATCTTTCACCTCGTCGCCCGCGGTGGACACCGCGTCGAGTCCGATGAACGAGAAGAAGATCGTGCCCGCGGCAGCCGTCACACCTGCTGCGCCCAAGGGCATGAAGTCGGAGAAATTGCCGGAGTCGAAGGCAGTGAACCCGACGATCGCGAACAGAGCCAGCACACCGAGTTTGATGACGACCATGACGGCATTGACGGCCGCCGACTCGCTCGCACCGCGAATGAGCAGAACTGCGCACAGCACGATCAGCACAACCGCAGGCAGATTCATGATGCCGGGGTCGGCGTCACCGGGCGCAGCGGACAACGCATGCGGGATGGTGAAGCCGAAGAGGTTGTTCAACAGCTCGTTGAGGTACCCGCTCCACCCGACGGCGACGGCAGCGCTGGACACTCCGTACTCGAGCAACAGGCAGGCGGCGACGCCCATCGCGACCACCTCGCCCATCGTCACGTACGCGTAGGAATAGGTCGAGCCCGAAACCGGCACCGCCGATGCCATTTCGGCGTAACAGATGGCGGCGAGCCCGGCCGCGATACCCGCGGCCAGGAACGAGAGCACCACTGCGGGACCGGCTTCGGGAACCGCGAGCGACAGGACGAAGAAGATGCCGGTACCGATGGTGGCACCGACGCCGAACATCGTCAGTTGGAAGGTGCCGATGGTCCGTTCCAGTCCGCCACTGCTCTGCTGGTCCGGATCCACGATCGGCTTCTTACGAAGCAGTTGCGATCGCAGACTCGATGCAGGTCTGTTCGACGAGGTCATGTAGGCGACTCCCAACCTGGAGAGAAACTCTCGAATCAACCGGTTCGGCTGATTCTGCTCCCCGATCGAGTGATTCGCACACCGAACCGACTCGCACATTTCCGCGAGCACTCCAGGTCGTTCTCAGCTCAGGTGGTGCACCGACGAGCACAGTGCGTCCAACAGATCCGCGTCGTGGCTGATCACGAGGACACCGACCCCCGAATCGACGGCCTGACGCTGCAGCACCCTCGCAATCGACGCCGTCGTCGCCGCGTCGAGCATCGACGTCACCTCGTCGCAGATCAGATAGCGCGGCCGTTGGGCCAACGCCCGTGCGACACAGGCGCGCTGCAGTTGCCCATCGCTGACCTGGTGCGGCCGACGGGTCAGCAGATCGGCGGTCAGACCCACCTGCTCTGCCAGATCTGCGACATCGACTGTGCGCCCGGCGATGACCCCCGGTTGCTCGATGATCGATCGCAGGGTCATCCGTGGATCGGTCGCCTGCCGCGGAGACTGGAACAGCAACGCGATCCGTGCACGCGAGCTCGCGGGTACCGAATATCCGACGCCTCGCACGGCGGTTCCGTCGAGCAGCACCGTTCCGGTGTGGGGTTTCTGCAGCAACGCAAGCACTCTCGCGAGGGTTGTCTTCCCGCTACCGGACGGGCCGGTCAGTCCCGTGATCGTTCCCGGCTCGACAGAGACGGTGACCTCCGTCAACACATCACAGCCACCTGGGTAGCCGGCGCTCACGGCCACCGCATCGAGGCTCATCGGTGCACTCTCGTTCGGTACGACCGCGCGCCGACCGTCACCATTTCCGTGGGTCCACCGGACTGTGAAGACAGTGGACGGCGGAGGTGGTAGACGCATTCGTCGGGTAGGTCCGTCAACTCGGGCGGCGATCCCGGTAGTGGAGTCATCCCTCGGGACGGCAGCGCGCCCAGCAGGTCCCGGGTGTACTCGTGCAGCGGTTCCTCGAGCACCGACGCGGCAGGGCCCGTTTCCATGATTCGTGAGGCGTACATGACGGCGATGCGGTCGGCGACTTTCGTCCTGATCAACGACGACAGGTCGTGGGTGATCAGCAGTACGGCTGCGCCGTCGTCGGCGGCCGCCCGCAGCAGGGCGAGCACGTGGTCGGCGGCGGCGCGGTCGAGGTTCGAGGTGGGCTCGTCTGCGACGATCACCGTGGGATCCGCGGCCAGCGCTCCGGCGAGAGCGACCCGCTGCGCCATTCCGCCGGAGAGTTGATGCGGGTAGCGATCGAGGTGTGCCGGAGCAAGCCCCACCCGCTCCGCCAGCCGATCGGGCGTGGACGAGGCTCCGTGTGCGGCGATCGTTTCGTCGAGTTGCGATCGGGCGGTACGGGTGGGCGTGAGATGCGTTGCCGCGGACTGGGGAATCAGCGCGACGTCTCTGCCCCGAAACCCTGCCGCTCTCGTCACGTCGAATTCTCGCTCCGCGGTGGTGACCACGACCGACCCGCTCACGGTGGTCCCGACCGGCAACATCGCCATCACCGTCGCCGCGAGAATCGACTTGCCACAGCCCGACTCGCCGACCAGCGCGGTCACCGTCCCGGCCGGTACCTCGAGATCGACATCGGAGGCAGCGTGCACCCACCGTCGACCGATCGGAATGCGGACGGACAGGCGTCGGACGGAGAGGCCACGAGTCACAGGCGAAGCTCCGACGGCCGCGCCGGCGTCACCCGCGCCCGTAGTGCCGAGCCCAGTACGGCTACGGACAGCGTGGCGACGAGCAGGATCGCGGCGGGGAACACCAAGGTCCACCAACTCCCCAGCAGCAGTGAACTGCGGGCTTCCTCGAGCAGAGTACCCAGGCTCGGCTCGTGCGGAGGCAGGCCGAACCCCAGGAAGGACAGCGTCGATTCGTGCCATACCGCGTGTGGGAGCAACAGGACGACGGCGATCATGGCCTGGGGCAACACGGCGGGAACGAAGTGTCTAGTCGCCACGTGAAACCGACTGGCTCCGGCCACGATTGCCACGTCGACGAACGCGCGCTCGCGCAGCCGAAGGATCTCCGATCGCACGATGCGAGCCACCTGCGTCCAGTGTGTCAATGCGATCGACGCCACGATGGCGACGACGCTACCGCGAAACATCGCCACGATCACGATGCCGAGCAGCAGGTGGGGCAACGCGTTGACGGCGTCGGTGCTGCGCATGACGATTCGATCGACCCGCCCACCCCACACCCCCGCGGCCAGACCGACGACGCAGCCGAGGACCGTCGCCAGTACCGCGCAGGCCACCGCGACGAGCAACGATGTGCCGATGGCCGATGCACTGCGCACGAACAGGTCTCGGCCGGCCGAGTCGGTGCCGAACGGATGCTGCGCCGAAGGGCCGAGCCTGGCCGACGAGAAGTCGACGACCCGATCGTCCACCCCCGCGAAGATGGGGACGAAGATCGCGTACACGGCCAGAGCGGCGAGGGACCCGCCCGCGATTGCCGTTCGCCTAGCCATCCGCGCGCACCCTCGGATCGAGACGCACGACCAGTACATCGGCGAGCAGCGAGCCGAGCATGACGGCAACGGTGGTCCCGAGAGTCAGGACGGCCAGCAACGGCATGTCCAGATCTCGCGCCGACTGCACGACGGCTCCTGCGACCCCCGGCCACCCGAATATCTCTTCCACCAGCACTGCCCCGACGACCAACTCGGGCAACCGAACTCCGACGACGTTGACGAAGGGGGCCGATGCGGCAGGCACGATGTGTCGGCGAGTGATCTGCGCGGTGGGGATGCCGCGAGCTACCGCACCGGCCACGAAGTCCTCACCTCGTGCCGAGACGATCGACTCGCGAACCGACAGCAGCAGCCACGGAACCTGTGAGAGGGCCAGAACCGATGCAGGAAGCAGTAGATGGCGGAGCACTCCGCCGACGGTGGGATCGCTGCCACCGTCGGAGATTCCGGCCACGGGCAACCACCCGAGACCGAGCGAGAACACGGCGATCGCGGCGAGCGAGAACACGAACGGCGGCACCCCCTGGACGGTGATGCATGCAGTGCCGACGAGGCGGTCCAACCGGCCACCGGCACGGATGCCGGCAACGATGCCGACCGTGAAGGCAATCGCAACTGCAGCCGACAGCGCGACTCCCGCCAACAACATCGTCCACGGAATACGTTCGACGAGAACCTGACTCACCGGTTGTCCATAGGATCGCGACTGCCCGAGGTCTCCTGTGACGACACCCTGCAACCACTGCCAGTAGGCGACGAACCACGGCCGATCGAGGCCGAGGGCAGCCGTCATCGATGCCTTGTCCGCCTCTGTCGTCGTCGTGTATCGGGTTCCGAGGTAGCCGACGAGTGGATCGAACGGGGATACCGCTGCGGCGGCGAAGAGACCGAGCGAGACGACGCCGCACACCGGAATCAGCAGCATCAGTCGACGGCGAACCATCACGCCGATGCCGCGCGAGGTCGTGAAGTGCCGCTGATCGACGGTCACGAAGAGCGAGTCCACGTCTGCAACGACCACCACGGACCCCACGTGACGCCGTGGGAATGCGGCTCGAGCACCGGTCCGGACATCGTCCAGTCCGAATCCTTGGATACGTAGGTGTGATCGAGAAAGACGAGGAAGACGTATCCCGGATCGGCCACGTAGGCGCGCTGCATCTCCCGATACGCCTCCGCGCGCACCGCGGGATCGAGGCTGCGCCTGCCGGTGTCCAGGGCGGCGTCGACCGTCGAGTTCGAGTAGTCGGCCGCGTTGTCGTAGATACTTCCGACGCCCGGCGCGACGAACGACGAGTCGAGTGCGCGATAGGCCTGAGTATCGGCATCGTAGGGCTCTTCTCCACCGCCGAGCAGCGTGGAATCGACGCCGATTCTGGGGTCGATCCGGTCCCAGGACAACGCTTCGAGGGTGACCTCGACCCCCACCGCCACCGCATCGGACGCGAAGGCCTGGGCCAGATCTCGCCGTACGGTATCGGTCGAGTTGTACATCACGGTGATCTCCGCGCGCTGCCCACCACGCGCGCGAATGCCATCGGGACCGGGGAGCCAGCCGCCGTCGGACAGTATCTGCCGGGCAGCGGCCGGGTCGTACTCGAACACCGCAGTCGGCTCGTAGGACTCGCCGAACACGGACGGTACGGGGGTGGCCGCCGGTCGGCCGTATCCGCCGAGGACCCCGTCGATCATCGCCTGTCGATTCACGGCGAGATTGAGGGCGAGCCGCATGTCTCGGTTTCCGGTGACCGGTGAGTTCGTCGGTAACGACACACCCCGCCAATCCGCGGAGACGTTGGACGACAACGTCATGCCTTCACGTCCGTCCAGACTCTGCGACAGAAGCGGCGGCAGGTTCGTCCCGTCGATGTCGCCTGCCGCCATCCGCTGGGCTCTGGTGTTGTCGTCCGGGACGTACAGCAGGGTGAGTTTCTTCACCTCGGGCGCTCCGCCCCAGTAGTTTTCGTTGGCCTCGAATTCCGCTCGATCCGGTGACAGATCGACCAGGACGTAGGGGCCGGTTCCGACAGGAGCGCGGTTGAGTGGCGATTCGGCGGCGAGCCCGGGATCCGCGACGGCCTCCGACGGGACGATTCCGATGAGCAACTTCGTCGGAAACGGCGCGTACGAGTACGCAAGTCGAAATTCGACGGTCGAATCGTCGACCGCGACGACGTCGTCGATCATGTCGAACGACGACCGCGCCTCCGACGCCGAAGCCGGATCCAGAATCGCCTCGTAGGTAGCGACGACGTCTGCTGCGTCGAACGTGGACCCATCGGAGAAGACCACCCCATCGCGAAGCGTCGCCGTCCATACCGTCGCATCGTCGTTGGCCGTCGGAACCTCGACGGCGAGTGCGGGTTCGAGCGGTGGCAGACCGTCGGCGCCGCCGATGCGCAACAACCCGTCGTACATTTTCGCCTCGCCGGCAGCGCCGTACCCGGCGACCGGGTTGTACCCGCCGAGTTCGTAGCCGTCGGCCAACACGAGTCCATCCGAGGATACGAGTCCCGATTGCGACGGTGCCGAGCACGCAGTCGAGAACAGCGCGCACGAGATCGCGACGATGGCTGTCGAGCCGAGCTTGATCATCTACCTGCCTAAGTCGAACGTCGAGTCGAGCGCAACGATGCTTCCACACCCGTGTAACCGATCGGTGTCGGCGGCTTACCATGATGGGAGTCGACGAGGAGCAAGACACCACATGGCCACACAGCGGGACGCGGTACCGCTCGACACGGTCGCCGCGCTCGCCGCGTCGGACGCAGGCGGACTCGACGTCGCCTTACTGGGCAGCTTTCTGCACGTTCTCACCGACGCGGTGGATGCGGGCGTCCCCCTCAGACGCAAGCAGCTACGCGAATTTCGTGCGCAGGGCGATGCCGCGGCGCGGGCGGGAGTCGCATTGCGCGCCTTGCTCGATCTGTATTTGAGCTCCGCGTGGCGGTTGTGGCGCGAGCTGCCCGCCGTCGCCGCGGCCGCCGAGGATCCCTCCGGCGTCGTCACCGCGGGCGAAGTGATGCTGCGTGCGGTCGACGACGCGGTGGCCGAACTGGCCGAGGGCTATCAGCTCGCGCGTCGCACTCTCGTGCGCGCCGAGGTGCTCGCCCGACGCGAATTCGTCGACGATCTGCTCTCGGGCACCTCCGATGTGGCCGGGGTGCTCGGGCGTGCACAGGCCTTCGGGCTGGACCTGTCGAGTCCACATGCGGTGGCCGTCGTGACCTCGACCACTCCGTTCACCGACGCCAGCTCCGCGATCGGCCTCGTCGAGCGCACCGTGCAGGGGAGCAAGGGCGATGCCGAATTACTCGTCGCGACCAAGCAGGACCGTTTGATCCTCGTGTTTCCGGCACCCGACCTGGACGCCGTCGACCACGTACTGACCCGGGTGGGACGCGCCCTCGGCACGCCCGCCCTCGCGTCGAACGAATCGGTCGATCTCCGCCGGGCGGGCGAGTACGGCCGGACACAGATCGGGGTCGGCCGCGCTCGAGGTGGAGCTGTCGGTGTTGCGGCGTCCTACCGAGAAGCGCTCGACGCACTCGAACTGGCCTCGGCACTCGGGCTCGACGCACCCGTTGTCGATGCCCGCGATCTGCTCGTCTATCGGGTGCTGATCAGTGATCGCGCGGCTATCGCCGACCTGGTGGACACGTTGCTGACCCCGCTCCTGGTCGCCCGCGGTGGAGCAGGTCCCCTCCTCGAGACATTGCAGGTGTACTTCGACACCGGCGCGAACTCTGCGTCGACTGCGCGCCGCATGCATCTGTCCGTTCGCGCGGTCACCTACAGATTGTCGCGAATAAAGGATTTGACCGGGCAGGATGTGGGCAACCCCGTCGAGGCATTTGCGCTGCACACAGCGGTGCTCGGCGCAATGTTGCTCGACTGGCCGTCCACCCGTCTGTCATCTTGACCTAGCAAAGATGCTTACATTGCCGGTATCCGGCAACCAAATGCGACAGAAGATGTCCGCAAAACGACCATGCCTGCAGGAAAGTGAACAGTCACACTGGAGTAGTCGAGGTCGAAGCCGCACGAGTGGAGCCCGCGGAACGACTTGTCGAGCCGCACCGGGTCCACTCGCGGCCAGTAACACCATCGAATTCGGACGTACGAGAAACGTAAAGGAGCATGTGACAGATGTCGTTGACACAGAAGCTGACATCGTTCGCTCGCAGCCCGCAGGGCAAGAAGATGATCGATCAAGCACGTCGGTACGCGACCAAGCCCGAGAATCAGGCGAAGTTGAAGCAGCTCGGCAGCAAATTCACTAGTAGAGGTGGCCGTTCATGAACGTCGTCCCGTGGTGGGCATGGGCGGCATTCGGTGCCGTCGTCCTGATCCTGTTGGCCATCGACCTGTTGGCGCACCGCGGTGCCCACATCATCGGCTTCAAGGAAGCCGCGTGGTGGAGCGCCCTGTGGGTCGGTGTGGCCATCATCTTCGGCATCGTGGTGTTCTTCACGTTGGGAACCACGGCCGGAGTCGAATACACGACGGCTTGGTTGCTGGAGAAGAGTCTGTCGGTCGACAACCTCTTCGTCTTCGCGCTGATCTTCGGTTACTTCAAGGTTCCGCGTGAGTACCAGCACCGCGTGCTGTTCTTCGGTGTGATCGGTGCCCTGGTCTTCCGTGCGATCTTCCTGGCCGCCGGTGTGGCCATCGTCAGCAAGTTCGCTGCCGTTCTGTTCGTCTTCGCAGCCATCCTCCTCTACAGCGCTTACAAGCTGATGAAGGACGAGGACGACTCGTACGACCCGAGCACCTCGATCGCAGTTCGCCTGCTTCGCAAGATCATTCCTGTCCGCGACGAATACGAGGGCACCAAGTTCTTCGTCAAGGAAGCCGGCAAGCGGGTGGCCACGCCACTTCTCGCCGTCGTGGTGGCGATCGAAGCCGCCGACCTGGTCTTCGCAGTGGACAGCGTTCCTGCCGTTCTCGCGGTGACCGACGACCCGTTCATCGTCTACTCCTCGAACGCGTTCGCCATCCTCGGCCTTCGCGCCCTGTACTTCCTGCTCGCAGGGTTGCTCGAGAAGTTCCACTACCTGTCCAAGGGACTGGCGATCATCCTCGCCTTCATCGGCGTCAAGCTGATCCTGCAGGCCGGACACAAGGTGATCAGCACCTCGATCCCCGAGATCCCCTCGCTGGTCAGCCTGGTGGTCATCATCGTGGTCCTGGCAGGCTCGATCATCCTGAGCCTGAAGAACCCGCCGAAGGAAGACGACGAAGCAGGCAAGATCGACGAGGTCGCCGCCAACAGTCCGATCGTCGATCCGACGGATGGAACATCCACCGCCGGCACGTCGCCGACGGGAACCTCCGGTACGGATTCACCGAGACTCGACAAGTAGAAGCACCGCACGAGACATGCCCCGCCGATCTGTTCGGCGGGGCATGTTTGTGTTCCGGGGCGTTGGGGCAATCACTGATCATGGCTGAAAAGAACTCGTACACCGTTCCCGGACTCACCTCGGAAAAGGGCGCGCGCGTCGCCGAGATCTTGCAAGATCGACTGAACGCGTACAACGACCTCCATCTGACGCTCAAGCACATTCACTGGAATGTCGTCGGACCCAACTTCATCTCGGTACACGAGATGCTCGACCCGCAGGTCGAGGCTGTTCGTGGCTTCGCAGACGATGTCGCCGAGCGCATCGCGACCCTCGGCTCCTCCGCCAAGGGCACACCGGGCACCATCGTCTCCGAGCGCACCTGGGACGACTACTCGATCGGTCGCGCGACGGCCATCGAGCACCTCGGAGCTCTCGACCTGGTCTACACCGGTGTCATCGAGACCACCCGCAAGAACATCGAAGAGGTCGGCGAGATCGACCCGGTGACCGAGGACATGCTCATCGGCCAGAGCGCGCAGCTCGAACTCTTCCACTGGTTCGTGCGGGCACACCTGGAGAACTCCGGTGGTCAGCTGTCCACCGCCAACGCGACCAGCGAGGTCGACGCGGCGAAGCAAGCAGGCTAGACACTCACACTCCAGCACCGACCTCGCCGTCAACCGGCGGGGTCGGTGCTTTTTCGTGAACCGGCGGTCAGTCGGCCGGCCTCGCTTCGTGCCCGCTGCGGCCGTGGGTTCGACGCTTTTCCTTCATCTCGGCCTCGAAGACGTGGCGACGTCCGTCGAGCAACTCGTCCCGGACGGCCCTCTCGTGCTCGCGCAACGGACTCCAGTACCCGTCGTCGAATTCTTCGACGAGCTGGAACGTCCAACGCCCCGGTGCGATGTTTCGACCGATCATGTCGTCGTCGATTCGCTGCGCGATCGCGTCGTGATCTGCATCGGCAAGTGCCTCGACGGCCTCGCCCAGCAGCAGGTCGGAATGTCCCATCAGTTGGTGGAACGAGTAGAGATGTCCCCGGGCCCGCTCCACGCACTCGAGCGCCTCGGACATCTTTCCCACTGCGGCCACGGTCGCGTCGTCCACGCCGCTCGGGCGCCGATGTTCGGCCGATGGGGTCTCGTGTGACGGCTGTGCACCGATCTCTGTATCCATTGGCGAGGACTACCCCGATCACCCCGGCACTACCCGCGCGCGCTTCGATGATTACTGCGGGCTGTCACGGGTATAGCTCCTCGTGAACGGATAGAACAATCGATTTCGAGGAGTTCACCATGGCTGATTTCATCGACAAGGCAAAGCACAAGGCAGAAGAGCTCGTGGGCGAAGCCAAGGAAAAGATCGGCCACAAGACCGACAACGACGACCTTGCTGCCGAAGGCGCAAAGGATCAGGCGTCGGGCAAGACCAAGCAGGTCGGCGACGACGTCTCGGACGCCGCAGGCAACATCAAGGACAAGTTCACGAACTGATCGTCTCGATCGGTCGTACCGAAACCCCGCACCAAGGCCGAGGCCGTGAAGGTGCGGGGTTTCCTCGTCCCTTGGCCACTCGTCAGATCGGCGGATTCGGCAGCGGCATCGGACGGCCGAACAGCCAGCCCTGACCGAGGGTTGCTCCCAGCGACACGGCTCGACGTAGATGCCTAGGGGTTTCGATTCCTTCGGCCAGCAGAACGGCATCACTCGACCGAACATAGGCCCGCACCTGTCGCACCGCGGCACGTGAGCGATACGGGGACCGGACGATCGACGCGTCCAGTTTGACGATGTCCGGCGCGACCGAGTCCAACAGTTCCAACGTTGCAGGTGTGGCACCGACATCGTCCATGGCCACCGACATGCCGCGAGCGCGGGCTCCTCGAACCAGGGTCATCAACAACGGGACGTTTCGGTCGAGGTCTCGCTCGGTGATCTCGAGGACGACGTCGAGGTCGTCGCCGATCGCATCGAGGTGGACATCGACGTCGCGTTCGTCGACGAAACAGCCCGGCTCGATGTTGAGAAAGAAGCGCACCCGACGCGAGTACGCGCGCTCGCGCGCCGCGCGGAGTGCAGCGGCGCGGCACGCGACATCGACGCGACCCACCATCCCGCGCTCTCGCGCCAGCGCGAACACGTCCTCGGGTACGGCCAGACTAGGAGACGGCCACCTGGCCAGAGCCTCGTATCCGACGACTGCCCCGGTGGCCAGTTCTACGACGGGCTGAAACAGAGCCGCCACGGACTCCACCTGATCGAGCGCCGCCGACGCTGCGAGCACCGCGCCGTCCGGCGCGGTCACAGTGATCGCTCGTCCACCGGGCGGCGGGCTTCGAGGCGGTCTGCGATCAGAGCAGCGTGCAGCCTTCGCAGACCGGACGGCTTCATCGGATCGAGTCCGGTGAGCTGCTCCACCCTCTTCAAGCGGTAGTCGACGGTGTTGGGATGCACCGTCAGCCAGGTGGCCGTCTTCTTTCGGTTGGAGTCCGAGTCGACGAACGCTTGCAGAGTCGGCAACAGGTCGACCGAATCGCGCAGCGGATCTATCAGTGTCACAAGATGTCTGCGACCCAGGCCCGGCCTGCTCACCTGGTACTCGAACACGAGATCCGAAATCCGGTACGTCCCGGGTGCGTACCGGAGGCGACGCACGAGACTCAGCAGTTCGTACAGGTGGGGCGAGGTCGTGGCGATGTCGTCGATCGCGGCCGACCCGGTCGTCGCGGTCACCGGCACCTGGCCCGCTTCGGCCAGACGATCGACCAGTTCGCCGATGTCGACACCGGGGACGTCGGGCAGCAGGACGGTACCGCCGGTGGGACCGATGGACGCGATGGGCGCGCAGGTCGCGTCGAACGTGGCCAGCGCAGTGTGGATTCTTCGTAGCTTTCGAGCCGCCATCATCGCGGCGTCGATCCGTCGGCCACCTTCGTCGACGTGGGTCGGAAAGTGCAGGGCGACAACGTGATAGTCCTCGGCGAGCAGCGTACCCATCCGGTCGGCGATCTTGCGGGCCGTGCCGTCACCGGTGAGCAACGCGTCGAGCAGTTCCACGTCGTGACGGGGACCGTTCTGAGTCAGCGTCCTGAATTCGGCCAGGTAGGCGTCGGCCACGGCTGCGGTGACGACATCCAACAGCTCCATGATCAGGACGGTTCCGTCGACGAGCCGATCGTCGGCACCCTCGTCGACCGCGCGCGGTGCCTGTCGCACAGCCAGTGCGCAGCCCTCGTTGATCGCATGTTGAATACGGCCGAGCGGTACGCCGTCACGCGCCCACCGGGTTGCTGCGTCGCGAAAGACGTCCATCGCACCGGGTATCGGCAGCCGACCGGACTCGAGGACTCCGATCGCCAGCTCGCAGCAGGTCGTCGTCATGTCGTCGAGCTCACCGCGGGCACACTCGCGCGGCGGTGGTGTGTCCTCGGGTTCGCCGAAGTGCTGATCCAGCATGCGTGCGGCCGTCTCTCGCGGCGTCCGCAGACGATCGGACGCCCGTCGCCCACTGACGAACTCCTCCTGCGACACCTGCACGCTCCCTGCTGCCGTCACCGAAGACCCCACCCCTCGAACTCGAAACCTGCTTCAGGTTTGTTTCCCCGCCCCGCCGGCATCGTTCGACGATCGCTCGGCCCCGACCTCGCGTGACTGCATCCGTATCGACCGACGCCGAGCGGGATGCGGACACACGAACAGTAGAACAAAAATCAAACCTGCGGATTGTTTCGACGATTATATCCGGCAGTCCATCTTGAATCGGGACATCAGCTCACTTGTGACGTTCTCTCACATATGAGACATCGGTTGCGGGCGGATTCCAAACGCCTGGCAGGAGAGCGCAATCGACCGAAATCCGCGTTTACTGTTCCGCCTTGTCCAACAACCTCGTCGAAAGTCAGGCTCCATGACCACTTCTCGGACCACCTTCCGCACGACGCGGAAGGCAACGACGGTGCGCGCTGCAATGATCGCGGCAATGGCGTGCTCACTCACCCTCGGTGCCGGTGTTGCAGCACAGGCACAGCCCGCCACCACGCCCGCTCCGCCCGCCACCGTGCAGGGCGACACAGTTGTTCCGCCCGGTCCGACCGAGGCATCGCCCAAGGCAGCCGACCAGGGCATCGCCCAGCCGAACATCGAATCCGCCGCTCCCGCGACGATCACCTACGACCCCCGGACCGAGACCAAGGGCTACGGACCGGAACAGAAGAACTTCCTGGCCGGATTCCTCTACAGCCTCGTCAACCCCGACGTCGCGCCTCAGGGTGCGAACGACTGGAACTGCAAGCCGTCCGCAGCCCACCCGCGCCCGGTCGTGCTACTGCACGGCACGTGGGAGAACGCGTACAACAACTTCGCTCGTATGTCGCCTGCCCTGAAGAAGGAGGGCTACTGCATCTTCGCGCTGAACTACGGAGACGGCGACGCCAGCGTCGTCGGCAACCTCCCGTCGCTGCGCGGCACCGCGTCCGTGGCGTCGAGCGCCAAGGAGATCGCCACCTACGTCGATGCAGTACGTACTGCCACCGGTTCCGCACAGGTCGACATCGTCGGCCATTCGCAGGGTGGACTCGTCACCCGTCAGTACCTGCGCTTCGAAGGCGGTGCCAACCCGGCCGACCCGACGAAGAACAAGGTGAACACCGTCGTCAGCGTCGCCGGCTCGAACCACGGAACGACCCTCGTCGGAATCGGCACCCTGGGCCGCACGATCAACAACATCGGCCTCAACGTGCTCGGCGTCGTCGGGGCCATCGCCGGACCCGCAGCCTCGGATCAGGTCATCGACTCGGACTTGGTCAAGGGATTGGCAGTGGGCGGAGACACCGACCCCGGCATCGAGTACACCGTGATCGGCACCAAGTACGACGAGGTCGTCACCCCGTACAAGACGACGTTCCTCACCGCAGGCCCCGGCGCCACGGTCAACAACATCACCCTGCAGGACGGCTGCGGAATCGACCTGTCCGACCACCTGTCGATCTCGGTCTCGCCTCGCGCGATCGGCATCGTGAAGAATGCACTGGATCCGAAGGGCTTCCCCACGAAGTCGATCCCGTGTGCATTCAACTCACCGATCACCGGCGGCTAGTTCACCTCGGTGAGGGCGATCGGCCATCGACGCCGGTCGCCCTCACTGCTGCGCGGGCACCCATCCGAGCAGGGGCCCGAGCGTGTGTGCCATGTCGGTCAGGATCTGTACGTAGTCCTCGTGGTCGAAGCTGAACGGCAATGCGAACGCCACCTCGTCCACCTCACGAAACGACCTGTCGGCGTACAACTTCTCGGCGATCCTGTCCGAAGTCCCGACGAGGTCGGGCGCGAACAACATCCGAGCCGGACCCTGCGGCTCTAGCGTGCGCGCGAATCGCCCACGCGCGTACTCCTCGTACTTGGCCGTTTGCGAAGGACTCGCACTGTCGGTCGGAATCACCACCAAACCCTGCGAGACCCTCGCATCGCCCCCGGCCGGGTGGAACTCCCGAAAGCGCCGAATGTGCGAGAGCTGGATGTCGTCGAAATCGGTCGACTCCTCTGCGCGCACCACACTGCTGACCAGAAGATTCATCTCGTTCTCACCGGCCCACTGCGCCGACCGCAGGCTCGCTCCCCCGTACCACATTCGACTGCGCAGACCGGGTGAATACGGCTGCACGCGAGCGGAATACGACTCGATACCCTCCGTCCCCGACCACGCCGACGCCGGCTCTCCGGCAACGAACCCGAGCAGCCTCGATACCCGTTCGTACCCGAAATCCTCGCTATCGGCGGTGTCGGGATAGAGCGAATGTTTGACCCACTCGAACTGCATCGGTTGTCCCACACTGACTCCGGGATTGATCCGCCCACCGGACAACACGTCGACGGTCGCCAGATCTTCGGCGAGCCGCAGGGGGTTCTCCCAACCCAGCGGTGTCACCGCCGTACCGAGCGCTATCCGGTCGGTACGCTGCGATGCCGCAGCCATGACTGCGATGGGTGAGGAAATTCCGAACTGCAGGTGACGATGCCGAAGCCACGCGCTGTCGAAGCCCAACTGCTCACCGAGTTCGATGATGTTCAGCGTCGATTCGTGGCCGCGTGCCGGATCGGACTCGTCGAACAGCCCGATCGTGAGAAATCCGAGCGACCGCAACGGACGAGAAGGCGTAGGCACGTCGAGACTCCATTCGGCCGAATTTCGACCCAGCCTAAACGAATCGGTCGGCCGTGCGGCGAATCCCGGAGCCGTCGAACTCGACGAGGCCGCGAGCGGCGAAGGCGTCGAGCCAGCCGATCATCGGCCACCGACCCCATCGATCGAAGAACGTGCGCGCATTGGCGACGATGTCGTCGAGATGTTCCACCGGAGGATCGGAGACCGGATGGAACTGGTGGTAGGCGTGCGCCCCGCCGACCCACCGCAACCCCATGCCCGACGCCTCCGCGCTGGCTGCGAAATCGGTGTCCTCACCGCCGTAGCCGGTGTAGTCCTCGCAGAAGCCGCCGAGTTCGGTCCAGGTCGCTGCCCCGACCGCGAAGGACAGCGACCAGAAGAGATCGAAGTTGTCTCCGTGCTCGACGATGTCGACCGGCGGGTTCGGCCGCGCCGGATGCGGTGCGGTCAGCGACGTCAGAGCCTCGCCCTCGACACCGATGTCCTTCTCTTTCAGGTAGGTCACCGGACCGCAGAGCAGGGATCGTTCGTTGCCGGGCAGCGTTGCCGCCCGGCGGTATCGCCCGATCATGTCGGGGCCAGGAATGCAGTCGACGTCCAGGAACACCAACAGTTCTCCGCCCCGTTCGAGGGCTGCGGCCGCGCCCCGATTGCGGGCGCGAGCCAGCGGGAGCGGACTCTGCGCGGGCATGTCGATACACGTCGCCGCCGAACCCGATCGAGCGAGCACGTCGACGATCGCGTGGTCGCCCATCGAGACGACGACGTGCTCCACCTGCTCTTCCGTCGATGTGCCCAGACCGCGCACCTGAGCGGCCAGGTGCTCGTGTCGACCGGACACCACGGTGACGACGACGGTCTTCACTGTCGCACCGTTCGAGGTGCGGCCAGCTCGATCGCCCTGGCGGCACGGGCGGGCGCTCCCTCGGTACGCAACGCGGACCACCCGCGACCACCGATCTCGCGGGCGCGATTCGCGGTGGTGTGCCACCGAGCGACGGAGGGCCACGAGTCGAGAACTTCGGCGAACGGTCCGCGCGCCAGTGCCGCCGCGGTGGCCGACTGCTCGCCGAAGGGTCGAGCCTGCGGCACCACGATGGCGGGCGCGCCCGAGGCGGCGACGTCGGCAACAGCGTTCTGGCCGGCGTGCGTGACGACGAGTGCTGCCGAACACAACACCGGCCACACGTCGTCCACCCAGTCGCCGCCTGCGACGCCGAGTGCGCGGAACTCGAAGCGGGCGTCCACTGCCGACCACGAGTCCACCAGGTCTCGGGTCAGCGCCGTGCCACCGGCGGCACCGAGAACCACCACCGTCGGATCGGCGTGGGCGCCGACGCGCTCACGTTCGGCGAACCGGCTGATCGAGCCTGCATAGGTGGTCTTCTCGGCGAAGGGGCGCAGCCAGGCCGGGTCGTAGACCTCGCGGGACCACGGCGCGACGATGCGGGTCGCTGCCCGATAGGCGAGATTGTGGATCGGATCGTTCCGCTCCCCCGGAATTGCCATCACGATCACGCGAACGCCCATGAGCCGCAGGAACATCGCGACCTCCACCGATACGTCGACCACCACTGCCCGCGGCCGCTCGCGCGCCACCCATTCCGCGATGATCGCCATCCGCTCGGTCAGACCGTCCACGCCGTGAGGAGCCCAGTGCAGCACTCCGCCTGCCGAACTATCTTGTGCCACAGCGTCCGTGGAGTCGTCCACATCGAGTGGTAACGAGAGCCATTCGGCCGCCGCATGCCCCGGAGGTCGAGTTCTCGAGGACAGCACGGTCACCGGTTCCGACATCGAGCGTGCGATGGCGTCGGAACGGGTGATATGACCGACCCCATGGTGATGCGCGTAGTAGCCGATCATGCGATCGCGAGTCGTTCGTCGACGGAGTCGGCGGACGCGGCCAGTGTCGAGTGGTAGAGCGCCTCGTACTCGTCCACCATCCGATCCATCGAGCACACCTTCTCCGCCCGCGCCCGGACGTCGGACCTCTTCAGCGCTGCCGCCGCGGGGATCGCTGCGGCGAGGCCGTGAACGTCGTCGGCCGCCACCAGAACTCCCGACAAGCCATCGACGATCTCCGGTATGCCGCCTCTGGCGAACGCGGCGACCGGAGTGCCACAGGCCAGTGCTTCGGCCACCACCAGGCCGTACGGTTCGGACCAGACCGGCGAGACCAGCGCGACCTCGGCACCCGCCACCAATGCCGCCAGGGCGGGCTGATCGAGGTGTCCGACGTACTGGATGTTCTCGTCGAGCATCGGCTCGACGTACTCGTGGAAGTACTCGAGATTGCTCAGCGGGCCGGCGATACGCAGCGAGCGGCCCGCTTCCTTCGCAGCCGCAATGGCCAGGTGCAGCCCCTTCTCCGGGACCACCCGACCCGACCACACCACGTAGTCACCGCCGGTGCCGAACGGCCAGTCCGCCAACGAGATTCCGTTGCGAATGACGACGGTTCCGTCGGTGACATCGGCCCACTGCGAGGCAGCGAACTCGCTGACCGCGGCAAATGTGTTGGCACGGGGAGGGGCCAACGCAACTGCGGACTCCAGCCACGCGAACGGAGGTGTGTGCAGTGTCGTCACCATCGGTACCGACAGCGTCGCCGACATCGCCAGCGGAAGGTAGTGCAGGCTGTGGTTGTGCACGATGTCGAAGGACCGAGACAGCGTCCCGGCGAGTTCCAACATGACCGCCAGGTACGCGTGATGCTCGCGGATCGCGGTGGGAGTGATCGAAACGTCGGCGACGGAGATCGGCGTCAGATCCAGCGTTCGGACCGGCAACAGCGTCGCGTCGAGGTCGACGCTCGATCCGTCTGCAGCGAACAGACTCACCTGATGTCCACGCTCGGCGAGCGCGCGCACCAGGTTGTAGACGTGTGCCTCCAGACCGCCTGCGAATGGCTGGGCCACCGGAAAACTCGACGACGCCAGCACCGCGATGCGAAGTGGGCTCTCGTTCAACGCATCTCCTTTGTCACTGCTGAATAGATCGCTGCATGAGTTGCGGCGATTCGTTGTCGTTGCTCCGCGCGAACGTCGGAATCGACTGCCGGCGTTCGATCGGCGTGCGATGCCCGCACGGCAGCAACGAGGGTGTCGGGATCGAACGAATCGATTCCCATTCGGAAACTGTGCACCTGGGCCTGATCTGCATAGAAGCCGCAGTCGGACGCGACAACGGAGGTACCGAGATCGCGGCAGGCCTCGAGCCAGCCCGAGTGTGTGCCGAATCGGTACGGCAGCACCGAGACGTCGATCGAGGACAGATAGTCCCACAGCGCATCGTCGTCGAAACGTCGGTGCACTCGCACGTCGACATCGGGAAAACTCGTGTAGTCGAGCAACTTTGCGCCGACCGTCGGGCGGTACCAATGGCTGGAGGACTCGAACACGGCCTCGTCGATGTCCAACCGGACGGTGGCGTCGGGCAGAGATCGAGCGGCCTCGACCACCGCATCCATCACAGCCAACGGATCCATGTTGGACCGCAGGTTCTTGGCGTGTACGCCGATGACGAACGAGTCCGACGCCGCGCGCGGTAGAGCCATCCGCTCGAGCGGCACGACGTGCGGATGGTCGACCACCGTTGCCTCGACGCCCCACCGCTCGCGAATCCAGGCAGCGGCTCCCGCGGTGAGGGTGATGACGGCGGCGGCGGCGCGAACCAGTACGTCCAACTGTCGCAGGTGATCGGCGTTGTCGGCGAAATGGGGATTGTGCAGGTCGTGGACGGTCAGAACCAATGGCTGACGGTGGGCGCGCAGATGGTCGACCGTACGGGTGAGCTCGTCCGGCGTGAAGGACTCGAACCCGAAATGCACGTGCAGAACATCGAAGTGCACGTCGGTCTGCTCGGCGAGCCACTGAGCATCGAGCAGTCGTGGGGGCCACCACTGGCCGGGTACGTCGACTCGGGCGGGGGCCGGATCGGGCAGCACGACCACCGACGTGTCGCCGGACTGCGCGGCGTCGCCGACGACGGGCTGCAGGTGCCGGACATAGGCGTGCGAGGACGGAACCGATGCGACGCGAATCATGAATTCCTTCGGGTACGAGCAGGCGGATCGTGCCTGGTCCCGACACGCGATACGTTGCCAGTACCCAGTTGCACCCGGATTCAATCGGGGTTGGCGAAGCCCGTTCACCGGGTCTACGTTGACGAGAGAATGGTCCAACACGAACGAGCACACGACGTCGGGGCAAGCATGGACGGTCGCACCCGCCACTACGGCGACTTCTACGAACTGGCGGACAACCCGGGTCTCCGCGCCCAGGACGACAGACCGCTTCTGCTCGTCTGGGGAAATTGCCAGGCCGAGGCGCTGCGTATCCTCCTCGCTTCCGATCCGGCCATGCCGCTGCGCACGGTGCGCATCCCTCCTGTGCACGAGCTGGAATCCTCGGACCTGCCCCACGTCGACCGCCTCGTGCGTCAGGCGTCGGTGCTGCTCACCCAGCCGGTACGAGCCGGCTATCGGTCACTGCCGCTGGGGGTGCCCGACCTCACGGAAGCACTCGCACCCGACGCCACCGTCGTCCGGTGGCCGGTGCTCAGATACGCGGGGCTGCACCCCTTCCAAGTCATCGTTCGACACCCGAGCGACCCCGCTGCGGTCCCGAACATGGTGCCGTACCACGACTTACGGACGATTCTCGCCGCCCGTCGCGGCCTCGGCGGCGACGAGGACTGGGATCGATCGGTCTCGGACGCCGGTCTGCGACAGGCAGCCGAGGCGAGCCTCGACGAGTTGCGGCGACGCGAACGCCGGGACACCGATATCGTCGCCTCCGATCTGTTCGGAGGTGCCGGGAGCAACGCCACCCACACGATCAACCATGCGACCAATGTGGTGCTCTGTGCCCTTGCCCAACGGATACTCGATCAGTTGAATACCGGCAGCACGGTCCGGGATCCGGGACGCGAGTTGCTCGGAGGTGTTCGCGCGCCAGTCGAGAGACGAGTGCTGAATGCACTTGGCCTGCAGGGTGATTCGCGGCCGAATTGGTCGGTGGACGGCGCTCCTCTGTCGCCGGATTCCGTTCACCGCGCTCACCTGCAGTGGTACGCAGATCGTCCCGAATTCGTCGGTGCGGCGCTCGAACGGCACGCGGAGCTGATCCGAACACTGGAGCTGGCACCGTGACCGGCACGGTACATCATCTGGTGATGGGGCCGAACGAGCACGGTGTCGTCCGCTGCGCACGCGAATTGGCCTCCGCAACAGCGAGTCCGGTGGTGTCGGATCTCGAGCATCCTCCGCTCGACACTCCCCTCCACGTGCACTTCACCGACCGGCTGTTCGGCCGAACTGCAGGGGAGGCAGCGGATGCTTTCGTCGCCTTCGCGCAGCGGCACCGTGCACCGATCACCGTCACGGTGCACGATGTTCCGCAGGCATCCGACGGCCACGCGTTCGAGGCGCGGAAGGACTGCTATCGACGGGTGGCACACTGCGCCTCGGCCGTCGTCGTCTCCAGCATGCACGAGCGGCTGCTGCTCGAGGACGTCCTGGATCGTCGGCACGACGTTCGGGTGATCCCGCTCCCGATCGGACGCGCGGCGGCGCGGACCGAGGACCGCGTCGCCCCGCGAAGAATCGTCGGAATACTCGGATTCGTCTATCCGGGCAAGGGGCACGAGGAGGTACTCGATGCCATGACGTCGCTGGACACCGATGTCGACGTTCTCTCTATCGGGTCCGCGTCACCGGGCCACGAATCCATGATCGGCGAACTCGGTCGTGCTGCAGAGCAACTCGGGCGATCGTTCACCTCCACCGGTTTCGTTCCCGATGTCGCGCTGAACGAGCTCCTGCGGTCGGTTGCGATTCCCGTCGCATTCCACCGACACGTATCGGCATCGGGTTCGATCAATTCCTGGATCGCGGCAGGCCGTCGGCCACTCGTCCCGCGCGGTCGATACGTGGAGGAAATGGAGGCCAACTCCCCCGGCGCGCTGTGGATTCACGAGAATTCGGTCGAGTCTCTCGCCGCTGCGATGGCAGAGGCTCTGCTCCATCCCGACAGGACATGGCAACAGCACGACGTGGTCACCTACCCCACGCTCGAGCAGGCCGCCGCGCTGTACCGCGGATTGTTCGACGAACGATGTGCGACAACGGCGACGGAGCTACCCGACGGCCGGTGGGTGGTACCGAGCAATCGGTGGGATCTCGCCGAGCCCGTCGATCGGGATCCGCGAGTGTCCGTGGTGATCCCGTACTTTCGCCAGCAGCGTCAGCTGGAGTTCGTACTCACTGCGCTCACACTGCAGAGCTACTCGGCCTCCCTGCTACAGGTGATCGTGGCCGACGACGGGTCCCCCGAAGCACCGGACGTCGATGCCTTTCGGCCCGCTCTCGACATCACCGTCGTTCGACAGGAGGATCTCGGCTTTCGCGCAGCGGCTGCGCGCAATCTCGGCGCATCGGTCGCCGACGGGGAGATCCTGTGTTTTCTGGACGCGGACACCGTCCCCGAACCCGGGTACATCGCGGAATCGGTACGGCTGACAGGGGCCCTTCCCGATGCCCTCACCGTGGGTCGGCGACGCCACGCCGATCTGACGGGCTGGTCCGCCGAGGACGTGGCCGGATGGTTCGGCGGCGGATCGGCCGGACCGCCGGAGTTGTCCGAGCCTGCGTGGCTTCGGGACGGGTATTCCCACTCACGAGACCTGCTCGACACCGATCGACGTTCGTACCGGTACATCATCAGCGCCGTCATGTCGTGCAGCCGTCAGCTGTTCTCCGAGATCGGTGGATTCGACGAGACATTCGTCGGATACGGCGGAGAGGACTGGGATTTCGCACATCGCGCGTACGACGCAGGCGCCGTCCTTGCGCACCTGCCCCGAGCGGTCGCCTGGCACGACGGACCCGAATGGGCCGAGCGGACGGGCGGGGATCGCGAACGCAAGAATCTCGAAGCCCTGATGCTGTCCTCGCGCATCACCGACCCTGCCGCTCGCACGCACGGCCTCGTCTACGCCGTGCCCGAGATCGTCGTGATCGTCGATTCCGCCGGACACAGTTCGGCTTCGCTGCTCGCCACCGTCGGTTCCGTTCTGCGCGAGCAAGATTGCGCGGTGTGGATGGACGGTCCGGACGCGGCGACGTTGCGAGAGCCGTGGGGCGACGTCGACCCACGCATTCATCTGGGTCGCCCTGCCGACACCGGTCGCAGCCACGTCGTCGTGCACGTGCGCGGACTCGTGTTGTTCGGTGATCACGCTCTGCGCCGAATGCTGGCAACCGGCGCCGATCGCATGACCGTGGACGTCGGCGGCAGCGGTGTCGTCGAGTGTCGCAGTTCGCGTTCGAGTGCGCGTGCGGCGCGGTGGGCCGATGCGCTCGGTCGCGATCCGCTCGACGTGGCCGGAGAGCTCTTCGGGCACATGC
Organism: Rhodococcus sp. 14-2483-1-2; assembly: GCF_002259405.1. Taxonomy (GTDB): domain Bacteria; phylum Actinomycetota; class Actinomycetes; order Mycobacteriales; family Mycobacteriaceae; genus Rhodococcoides. The sequence continues at coordinate 402,268 of NZ_NPFW01000002.1, forward strand.
ACCGCACGGCCGTCGAATTCGGGATCTCGACCGGCGAACATCAACCGAATCTGTCCTGGTGATGGCGAATACGGTGTGGTGGCCACTGATGGAAGAATGGGAGTCCGCGCTCGTCGGGGACGACGTAACAGCAAGGTCGGGTGGACAATGAACAGAACGCTGTATTCGATGATCTGGATGATGGCGATCATCGCCTTGGTTGCATTGATCTGGGGCACAGTCGGATACGTGTATGCCGACGAACATCCGCTGCGCCGAGCGGCGTTCGTCGGTGGCGGAGTGTTGATCTCGGGATGGCTGCTCGTGTTCGCTGCCGTCGGCATCAAGATCTCGCGACTGAAAGCACGCAGGAGAGCAAGCAACTCCGAAGACGACTGAGGACTCGGCCGGGGTGCGGATTGAGAACGCTGTGGGCGGGTACTCCGCCTCGAAGTCTCGACGCGCACACGCCGGTCACCCGCTCGTCGAGTTCCTCTCAGTCAGTGCCGAGCAAGGGTCCTCGATGGTCAATCAGCGCAGTACGTCGAAGCAGCAGCGTATTCCGGCACGGCCGGCGACTCGCGAGGAGTATCTGTCGACGTGGTCGACGCTGCACAACCACATCGATCCATCCTCGTCCGCGCTGGTCTCGGGTTGGCTCCGTGTCGTCTACTCGTTGAGCGCGCCGCTGGTGCGCGCGTCCGTCTCCGCTCACGCCGTCACCCTCACCGCCGTCGTCGTGGCAGGAGCGGCAGTGGCTCTGTCGCGACCCGGCACCTCGGCACCACTGATCGCAGCTGTACTGATCGTGATCTCCGGCCTGCTCGACGGTATCGACGGCGGAGTCGCGATGATCGGCCGTTCCCAATCCCAATGGGGGTACCTGCTCGACACCGTCGCCGATCGCTGCAGCGACCTGCTGCTACTGGCCAGCGGTCTTGCTCTCGGAGCCCCGATGCCGCTCGTCGTCGCGGTGGGCGTGACGACGTTGCTGCACGAGATGGCCCGTGCCCGCGCAGTGGGTTCCGGCATCGAGGATGTCGGCTTCCTGACGGTGTGGGAGCGTCCCTCGCGGGTGATAGCGGCTGCGGTCACGGCAACTGTCGCCGGTGCCGCCCCGGCTGCTGCCGGAACATCGGCGACCATCGGAATGTCGGTGACGTGCGCACTCGCGGTCGTCGGGTTCACCCAGTTGATGTTCGGGTTGCATCGTCGAGCCGATCGAACTCGGCAGTGACCAGCCAGCCGGCGAGAGCCAGCACATGGAACACGAACATCCACAACATGATTGCCACCCCGCCGCCGATAGCGGTGAGGCCTCCGAACGGCGCACCCAGGTCCACCGGAATCGCCAGGAACAAGATGAATCCGTGTACGAATCCGGTGACGATGGACGAGGTGACGAGTGATCCGACGATCAACGCCCGCCAGCCCACCGCGCGAGGCGCGATCACGCGATAGGTCCACGCCAACGGGACCGACAGGATCAACCACAGGCAGTTGAAGCCGAGGAACACGCGCAGCGTCATGGCACCGATTCCGCCGCCCCCGGTCAATGCGTCGAGCAACCGCGCAACGCAGAGGACGCCGGCCAGTAGGACCGGTGCCGCGGCGAAGAACGGCACCATCGCAAGCCGACCGCGCCAACCGGTGAACGATTCCCGAGTCGGTGCGAACCGCACGATCGCCCGTCGCAGACCCTCACCGTAGAACGTCGCGGGAAATATGGCGATCAGGACGCCGATCGGTCCGAGTTCGACTCCGGCCGTAGCCAATCCATCCACTGCCGCGCGCGCACCGAGGGCGTCGGGCAGCAACGCCGACATGGCGTCGAATCCGCCACGGACCCAGTCCGCCGACACCAACAGGGTGCAGGCGCGGATGGTGAGAAGCAGCAGCGGCACCACGGCGATGACGGCGTAGAAGGTGAGTCCGCCCGCGATCAAGGTGGTGTCCTCGCGGGCGAATCCAGCTTTGATCGCGCCGACTCCCCGCGCTGCCCGGGTGCGTATCGAGGTCATCACGCGGTCATCTCGCGCGGGCACCGAAGTACACGCCGACCGTCACGGCCTCATTCAAGGGTGATGTCCACTCCGTCGATGACCTTGAGAAACGGGCAGATCGACTTTGCCTGCGCCAACACTGCTTCGGCGTCGTCGGTGCCCGGGAGAGAAACCGCGAGGGCGAACCTCGCGTCGTAACCGGATGCGTCGGAGTCGGTGAGTACGACGGTGCCCCTCACCGCGAGATCGTCGACGCTGCCTCCGACGGTTCCGAGCGCGATACGCAGAGATTCGACCAGGCAGCTCGACAGTGCGGCGGCCATCAGCTGCTCGGGGTTGGTGCACTGCCCCGGCCCACCGAGTTGCTCGGGTTCGCGCACACCGAGCGAGAGGACGCCGTCGTCGGAGGTGACTCCCGTTGCGGTGGCAGAGACAGTTGCTGTGTACAGCGCGGTGTTCATCGATGTCGGATGTCCAGTCGGCAGCCGATCGAAACCGCCGGAGCAGGCGAGCGCAAGACGAGACCGGAGGGTACGTGTCGATGTTCACATATCGCACACATCAGTTTGACCGAGCCTACTCACGGGTAACGCTGCTGTCAGGGCCGAGCATCACGCTGTGACCCACAGGCATCGGCCAGAGAAAATCGACCACCCGACCGAAAGGGGAGCACCATGAGCACATCCACGTTGATCGCGCAGTTGCGCATCGCACTGCAGCTGACGAACACCGAAATCCAGATCGCGGAAACTCGCGTCGTTCAGGCGCGCACCGAGGCGGTACGCAGGGAGCTGACTCAGAACGCCGCGAACGGACGCGAGCGCGCAGCAGCCATCGAGGAAGCCCTTCGCGGACTCGGCGGACTGCCCGAACTCGTCGCACCGTTCCTGGGCCGCACACTCGCTGCCGTCAAGACGGTCGCGGAGCAGGCACAGCCGTTCGACGAGGCCCTGCTGGGCGATCTCGCACTGGAGCAGCAGCTCCTGGGCCGCGCCAAGTACATCAAGGCACTGGCAACGGCAGCCGACGAGCCCACCGTCGTCGCACTGGCGTCTCGGCTGGTCACGGCGCACAGCGCAACGGTGGAGTGGCTCGAGACCGTACTCGCGGAAGACGCCCTCGGCGGACCCGCAGCGTTGCGTCGTACTCCGTTCCAGGCCGCCGCAGGCACCGCGGTCAAGATCGTCAACGCACCGGCAACCTGGTCGGCTCGCGGACTCGATCGCGCACTGGACGCAGCTCGCGCCACCCCGGACCGCCTCGCAGCGCTTCTGGGCCGCGGCGCTCACGCCGGTGACGTGGCTGTCAGGACTCTGACGGCAAGTCGCGACGCAGCACTCGAGGCAGCCGAGGACGTCACCCGCAGCGAGGGAGTCGATTCGGTCGCCGACGCGATCCACACCGCACGGTCGGCCGGCGGAACCCTGGATGCCGACGAGTTGCCGATCGCGGACTACGACGACCTGAACGTTTCGGACGCCGTTGCCGCCATCAAGGACCTCACGAACCCGGCCGACGTTCGCACCGTCGTGACGTACGAAGAGGCACACAAGAACCGCCACGGAGTCGTGTCCGCAGGACAGACGCGCGTGGCAGCAATCGCCAAGGATGTCATCTCCGTCGACTGACGACGATCGACCGATCCTTCTGCGAATACCGATGCGGCCCGTGAACTTCCGGGCCGCATCGCTGTATTCGAAGCACTCGACTAGGGCTTCAGCAAGACCTTGATCGCTCCGTCCTGCTTCTTCTGGAAGATCTCGTATGCATGCGGAGCTTCCTCGATCGAAAGCTCGTGTGTGGCGAACGAATCGACACCGAGAGGATCGTCGTCACCGAGCAACGGCAAGATGTCGTCGACCCACTTCTTGACGTTCGCCTGCCCCATGCGGAGCTGAATCTGCTTGTCGAACATGGTCATCAGCGGCAGCGGATCGGCCATACCTCCGTACACCCCGATGATCGAGATGGTTCCGCCGCGGCGGACGATATCGATCGCCGAGTACAACGCGCCGAGCCGATCGACACCGGCCTTCTGCATCATCGGCGCGGCGACCGCGTCCGGGAGCATTCCGACGATCTGCTGCGCGAGTTTGCCGACCGGAGATCCGTGCGCCTCCATGCCCACCGCATCGATGACCGAGTCCGTGCCCCGACCGTCGGTCATCTCGCGAATGACGTCGCCGACGCCACCGCTGTGCTCGGCCAGGTTCACCGTCTCGATTCCCCGTGCCTCGGCGCGGGCGAGTCGCTCGGGAACGAGGTCGACGGCGATCACTCGCGCACCCTTGTGCTGTGCGATGCGCGCTGCCATGTCTCCGATGGGCCCGAGACCGAGAACCGTCACCGATCCTCCGTCGGGAATTGCCGCGTATTCGACGGACTGCCATGCGGTCGGCAACACATCGGAGAGGTAGACGAATCGCGAATCCGGCGGACCCTCCGGCACTTTGATGTGGGTGAACTGTGCCTGCGGAACGCGGAGATACTCGGCCTGACCGCCGGGAACCTGCCCGTAGAGCTTGGAGAAGCCGAACAGTGCCGCGCCCATTCCCTGCTCACGAACCTGGGTGGTCTCGCACTGGGTGTACAGGCTCGAATTGCACATGTAGCAGTGCCCACAGGAAATCTGGAACGGAATGACCACTCGGTCTCCGACTGCCAGATCGCCTGTCTGCGAACCGACTTCCTCGACGATGCCCATCGGCTCGTGGCCGAGGATGTCACCTTCGTCCATGAAGGCACCGAGTGTTTCGTACAGATGCAGGTCCGAACCGCAAATGTTGGTGGTCGTGATCTTCACGATCGCGTCCGTCGGCAGTTCAATCCGCGGATCGGGAACGGTGTCCACGCTGACTTTCCTCTTGCCTTGCCAGGTCACTGCGCGCATGTGGTCCTTCCGATGGAACGACTCCGAAGTTCGATGTCGTGCACTGCGCATTGCCTGTTGTGACAGGTGACAAACACAGACGCCGTGAGTGGTTGGTACCGCCCCGCAGCGGGTAGCCACCACTATGACCGCGCTGTTCTCAGTCGACCCGTCCACTGCTCGCTCTCCCGCACTGCCCACCCCCTGTGGGCCGATCTCCGAGGCCATCACCCGATGCCTGACCGCGGGTGAGCCGAACGGGACTGCGATCGCGCCGGCACCGACCGAGGTCGATCCCACGTCACGAGACGTGCAACTGTCACTCCTCATCTGCTACGAGCTGCACTACCGCGGGTTCGAGGGTGTCGCAGACGCCTGGGAATGGGACCCCGAACTCCTTCGACTCCGAGCCGCGCTCGAATCCGCCTTCCTGACGTACGTACGGGAGAACGTGGAACCCGGCACGGACGCGGTTGCGGAGATGGATGCGCTGTCCGTCGAGGCGACCTCGGGAACCGGTCCGTCATGGTTCCTGCGCGACGAGGGGACATGGGAGCAGATGTGCGAGTACTTCGTGCACCGGTCCGTCTACCACCTCAAGGAAGCCGATCCGCATGCCTGGGCCATCCCTCGATTGACGGGTTTGACCAAGGCGTCGTACGTGGCAGTCGAATTCGACGAGTACGGCGGCGGCAAGGGCGACCGACTGCACCAGCATCTGTGGGCCGAATCGATGGTGGCCGCAAACCTCGATGCGTCGTACCTCGGCTACGTCGATCGCGTTCCGGCGCAGACACTGGCCTGGGTCAATCTCATGTCGTTGTTCGGTTTGCACCGGGGTCTGCGCGGTGCCACGGTCGGCCACCTCGCCGCGACCGAGATCACCTCGTCGCCCGGCTCGCAGCGCTATGTCGAGGGGCTGCGGAGGCTCGACGCCCCCGCGGCATGCATTGCGTTCTACGCCGAGCACGTCGAGGCCGACGCCGTGCACGAGCAGGTGCTACGTCACGACGTGGTCGGCAGTCTTCTGCGCCACGAGCCCGAACTCGCGGAAGACGTGGTGTTCGGAATGCGTGCATTGGATTTCGTCGAGAACGAACTCGCCGACCACGTGATGAGGCGATGGTCTGCCGGTCAGTCCTCGTTGGACTGAGAGGGTCGCCTCTTCGCTCGGTGGCTCGTGTCGCACAGTGGATAGTTCTTGCTGCGCCGACACGTGCACACCGCGACGACGAAGCGATCGGACTCCACTCGCGTACCGTCGTCGAGTTCGATGTTCACCGGTCCGTCGATCAGCATCGGTCCGCCGCGAACGATTCTCACCGTGGTGCGAGCAGCTGCCGAGTCATCGTCTGTCGCCACGAACAACCACCAACTCCTCTGTTCGACGACCGGCAGCCAGTACGCCACGAGCTTCGAGCCACTGTGCGCGACGATGCATCACCGGTCCGAAGTCGATCCTTCGTCTGCTGACCTCCGCCACCGAGAATCCGTTGTCGGCGAGCATGTTCACGGTGCGTCGCGGTCCGGAGAACTCCGAGTGGACGACGAGCAACACCCCGCCCGGAGCCAGCAAGGAGGCAGCGGCTCGGCACAGTGGATCGAGCACCATCCGGCCGTCCTCGCCTGCGTCCCAGGCACGGTGCAACCCCATTCCGGTCGGCACGACCTCGGAGGGAACGTACGGAGGATTGCAGAGCACCACGTCGAACGGTTCGAGTTCGGCAGCCTCGGCCAAGGATCCCACTCTGACGTCCACCTCGACCCCGACCGAGCGCGCGTTGCGCTGGGCACAGTGGACTGCACGGGGTGCGATGTCGAATGCCACCACCTCACGTGCACCCAACAGTGCAGCGGTGATGGCCACCGCACCACTTCCGGTGCACATGTCCAGTACTCGCGCCCCGGGAACAACACCCGTCGTGGCCGCGATTTCGCACAGCAGAAGCGAATCCTCCTGCGGTTCGTACACGCCGGGATCGGCGTGCACCGACGTCAGGGTTCGAACGGAATCGGATTCGGCTGTCGTCATCGGCGTGCCTCCCACGGTGTAGCGATCGTTGTCGTATTCCCGTCGGGCCCGCAGTCAAACCCGTTGCCGTTTCGAGGCTTACGAACACTCAACCCCGGGTAGTCCTGTGAAGCGTGGTTGAGGAGTAGCCCGCGGTCCCCGTATGTCGACTGTCGACTCCCCCGCGCGCTGGGCAAGAGTTCGGCTGCTCAGGAGAGTGTTCATGACCGTCGTACCGTCCATCACGTCCCCGCTCGCGGAAGTGATTCCGTCACTGACCGACTCGCAGAGCCTCGATTCCGAGATGACGCTCTCGGTCGACGAGAGCGCAGGTGCCGACATCGTCGTGCGAGTGATCGGCACGATCGGTGACTCGGACGTTCCTGTTCTGGCCGAGACGCTCGGTGAGGCCGCCGAGCGCGGGCGAGCGTTGATTCTCGACCTGTCGTCGGTGGCAGGCGTTGCCGCGGGTGTCCACTCCGTGCTCGACGCCACCGCCATTCGACTCGGACGATGGAATCAGCAACTGACAGTGATGCTTTCACCAGCTCTGCAGCAGTCCGGAATCGATCTCGTACCGGATCGCGTCGAGGTGCGTCGATCGACGACCGAGCCAGTGATCATGCCGACAGCGGACCCCAGGTGATCCGTTCGGTGACGGTACGGGCACCCGTCGATCCGCGAAAGGTGTTGCTGTGACCACCCCTGACACGACCTACGACGTGCTCGTCGTCGGCGGCGGCAACGCGGGCATCAGTGCGGCAGCGCGGCTGCTGAAGAAGGGCATCACCGACGTCGCGGTGCTCGAGCCCAAGCAGGTGCACACCTATCGCCCACTGTTGTCGTACGTGGGCTCCGGTCAGGCGGCGCTGGCCGAGGCCGAGCGCACCCAGCGTTCGGTGATTCCGACCGGATGCGTGTGGCTGGAAGACTCGGCGACAGCGATCGACCCGGTGAACCGTCTGGTGCGATGTGCTTCGGGCACGGTATACGGCTACCGCGATCTGGTGCTCGGTCAAGGCCTGGACGTCGACAACGACGCGCTGCCCGGGGTGTGGGCTGCTCTCCGATCCCCCAGTGTCACCAGCAATTACCTCGACCGAGCCGAACGCACCTGGCAGCTGGTACGCGATCTGCCTGCCCGCAGCAGCGCGGTGTTCACCGTGCCGCGCCCACCGGTCGGGTGCACCGGCACCACGCTCAAGCCGTTGTTCCTCGCCGCAGACCACTGGACCCGTACCGGCCGCATGCCGGGAATCGACATCACGCTGGTGGTGGACCGCGATCGACTACTGGGTGTCCCGCAACTCGACGAATCGGTGCTCGCACGGCTCCGCGAGCTCGGCGTGCGAATCCTGACCCGCACTGCGGTGACGGCATTGCACCCGGACAGCGGACACATCACCGTCACGGACCACGACGGCGTCGACGAGCGCCTCGGCTACGACATGCTGCACCTCGTACCGCCGTTCCGCGGTCCGAAGTGGCTGCAGGAATCGAACCTGAGCGGGTCCGCGCCGCACGGTGTCGTCGACATCGACGGACGGACTCTGCGCCACCGGGTGTATCCGGAGGTCTGGGCCGCGGGTGACGGCGCAGCCATCGACACCGACTCCTCGGGTGGCGCACTGCGCAAGCAGATTTCGATTCTCGTCGACAATCTGATCGCGGCCCGCAGCGGGCAACCGTTGTCGGAGTACGACGGCTACACCGTCGCGCCCATCGCGGTCGGCGCACACAGCTTGATCGCCGCCGAGTTCGATCGCACCGGAACGCTGACGCCATCGTTGCCGTCGTTCGTCGATCCGCTCAAACCCAGGCGCTCCGCCTGGGCGTTCGACCGATACGGTCTACCGCTGTCCTACTGGAACATGATTCTCGCCGGCCGACTCTGACCGGTCGGGCGACTCCATGAACCCGTCGGGGTCGCGGACGACGACCCGGTGACCGTCGTCCTCCAGCGCACGAAACGCATCGCGCAGGAGCCGTCGAGCCGAGCCGTCGATAGCACGGACCTCACTGAAATCGACCGTCGTACAGGTGGTTTCGCCGAAACCTTCGACCAACCGAGCAGTGACCGCCTCTGCACCCGCGAATCGAAGATCGCCCTGCAGCTCGACGGTGGTCACGCCCTCCGACTCGGTCACGCTACGGACGGCCGATTCACCGCTGGGTGCGACATGCATCATGTGCAGACCCAGATCGCGTGACAGCTTCTCGAACACCGCCACCCCACGCACGCTGTTGCCGTGCTCGTTCAGTCTCGGCGACAGCACGGCAATCCCCACCTGCCCCGGCAACACACCGATGATCGCCCCGGCCACTCCGCTCTTGGCCGGGATCCCCACGGTCGCAAGCCAGCTGCCACTGCCGTCGTACATTCCACAGGTCGCCATGACCGCCAGCACGTGGCGATCGATCGCTGGGTCGAGTACTTGTTCGCCCGTCTCGGGATCCTTCCCGCCGTTCGCCATCACCGCGGCGATCCTGGCGAGGTCGTTGCAGGTCACGGTCACCGCACACTGACGCGCATAGCCGTCGACGACATCGGCGGGCTCGGCTCCGAGATGGCCGACCGACTTCAGTAGGTGTGCGATCGCGGTGTTCCGATCGTCGGATTCCAGTTCGGCCTCGTACACCTGACGGTCGACGGAGAGTTCGCGTCCGGCCATCCTGCTCAGAAGATCCGTCATTCGCCCCGCCCGCTCTTCGCTCCCGCGGCCTCGGATCATCGAATGCACCGCCAGCGCACCGGCATTGATCAACGGGTTCCGCGGTCTTCCGGTCTCCGATTCCAGGGATATCTCGTTGAACGAGTCGCCCGACGGTTCGACGTCGACGGCCTCGAGCACCGCCTCGATGCCGTTGTCCTCGATGGCGACCGCGTACGCGAGGGCTTTGGCTATCGATTGGATCGAGAATTCGGTGTCGGTATCACCCGCTCCGTGCAGCGATCCCCCGACGGTGGCGAGGGCGACTGCGAACGTGTCGGGATCCGCCGCGGCCACAACCGGGTTGCCCTCGGTCACCGTCCCCCCGTCGAACTGTCGACAGTCCTCCAACACGGACGCGAGATATTCGGGAACAGGCGATCTCATGTGTCCACGCTAGTCCTCGACTAGGAGGTCTTGACATCACGGCCGTGCTGCCGCTTACACTCCTGGTTCCTCGACCGTTGTAGGGCCCCCTCCCGCAGAGATCGGATTTCCTGACGTGCGATTGCGACGCCTGATCGCTACCGATTCGACAGATCGCCTGGCCGTGTACGCACCCGAGTCGGGGGTGTGGGTCGATCTCGATGCCGCCGTGTCGACGTTGGGTGCCGACGAGTCTCTACGCGCACTCACCCGCACCGTGCTCGGGTTTCTCGATGCCGGCGAACGTGCGCGCGACGCGGCCTCGGCCGTGGTGCAGCGCGCGGTGTCCGAGGCAGTCGCGGTGATCGACCGACCGGCACCGACACTTCCGGTGGTTCCGGCGTCGCTTCGCTGCTTCCTCGGCTGGGAGGCTCACTGGGATCTGGCTGCGCACAACCTGGTTCGTCGCAACCTTCCGAAAGCCGTTCCCTTCATCCGCGGATTCGAAGCCGTCACTCGATCGACGTTTCCAGCGCTTCGACCGGGGCCGGGATTCGAGGATCATCCGGTCTACTACACCGGCAACCACCTCACCGTCGTAGCCGACGAGGCTCCGGTCGAGTGGCCGTCCTACAGTCGGGCGCTGGATTTCGAGCTCGAGTTCGGAGCCGTGGTGACCAGGCCCGTCCGCGACGCATCCGAACGTGAGGCCACCGCGGCGATCGGCGGCTACGTGGTGTTCGACGACATCAGTGCCCGCGATACCCAGTGGGAGGAGCAGCGCCGCACCCCGTTCGGTCCGGTGGTCAAGACCAAGACGTTCGCCAGCTCCATGGGAGCCGACATCGTCACCGCCGACGAGGTGACGCCGCATCTGGACTCGTTGACGGCCACCGTCACGGTCGACGGCGAACTGTGGTCGACGACCGGCACCGCAGGCATGCGCTACTCGGTCGGCGAATCTCTCGCGTATGCCTGTCGCGGCGAAAACGTCTATCCCGGTGAGCTGTTGACGTCCGGCACGCTTCCTCGCGGATGCGGCCTGGAACTCGACCGCTGGATCGCCCCTGGCGATCGCGTCGAACTGAGTATTCAGCGAATCGGATCGGTCGCCAATACGATCGGGACTCGCTGAATTTTTCGCCGACTCAGCGCTCGAGGTCGGACTTGTCGGTCGATGCGTCCTGGAACATCTCCAGGAACGACCCGAATCCGGATGCTCCCTTGCGTGATTCGTCCATGTTGTGGTCGACGGCTCCGGCCGCCCCCTCGTCGTGTGTCATGTCTTGTAGCCTGCCGCTCGGAAATTGCAGCGAGTCGGGGACGAAGGACACGAATTGGCAACGAAAGGTAACGGACCGATAACGACGAACTCGAAGCTATGGATGGATCGAGCACGGTTTCCATCCATAACTTCGAGTTCGGTAGAGAGAACTAGGAGAGCTCGAACCGATCGAGCATCATGACCTTGTCCCAGGCAGCGACGAAGTCCGCCACGAACTTGTCCTTTGCGTCGTCGCAGGCGTAAACCTCTGCGAGAGCACGCAATTCGGAGTTCGATCCGAACACCAGGTCGTTACGAGTTCCGGTCCACTTCTTCTCACCGGTCGCCGCGTCCTTGGCCTCGTAGATGCCGTCCTCCGCGGTGGGGACCCATTCGGTTCCCATGTCGAGGAGGTTGACGAAGAAGTCGTTGGTGAGCGTTCCGACCTTGTCGGTCAGGACGCCGTGCGACGACTTGCCGAAGTTGGCTCCGAGCACACGCAGTCCGCCGACGAGCACGGTCATCTCGGGTGCGCTGAGCGACAACAGGTTCGCCCGATCGATGAGGGAGTACTCCGCCGGAAGCTTCTGGCCCTTGCCGAGGAAGTTACGGAAACCGTCGGCCTTCGGCTCGAGATCGGAGAACGAATCGACGTCCGTCTGCTCCTGCGTCGCGTCCATGCGACCCGGGGTGAACGGCACGCTGACACCGGACGCCTGCTCGAGCGCGGCAACGCCACCGAGAACGACGAGATCGGCGAACGAGACCGTTCCGGAGAACGACTGCTGGATTCCTTCGAGCACACGAATGACCTGTGCGATCTCGTCGGGCTCGTTGACCTCCCAGCCTGCCTGCGGCTGCAGGCGCAGACGGCCACCGTTGGCTCCGCCGCGCTTGTCGCTGACCCGGAACGACGACGCCGCGGCCCAGGCTGCCGAAATCAGCTGATCCTGAGTCAGTTCGGAGCCGAGGATCGCCTGCTTGAGCTCGGCGATCTGCGCCTCACCGATCAGTTCGTGATCGACGGCCGGGATCGGGTCCTGCCAGAGCAGAGTCTCGGACGGGACCTCGGGGCCGAGGTAGCGCGAGACCGGGCCCATGTCGCGGTGGGTGAGCTTGAACCAGGCCTTCTGGAACTCCTCTGCGAGTTCCTCGGGATGATCGAGCCAGCGACGGGTGATCTGCTCGTAGATCGGGTCGACGCGCATCGCGATGTCGGAGGTCAGCATCGACGGGTGGCGACGCTTGGTGGGATCGGCGGGATCGGGAACGAGATCTGCGCCCTCGCCGTTCTTCGGGCGCCACTGGTGCGCACCTGCGGGGCTCTTGTGCAGCTCCCACTCGAATCCGTACAGCGTCTCGAGGAAGCTGTTGTCCCACTGGGTGGGCGTGGGGGTCCAGATGACTTCGAGGCCACTGGTGATCGCGTCCGCACCGACACCGCTCTGGTAGCTGTTCTTCCAGCCGAGGCCCATCTGCTCGATGGGTGCACCCTCGGGCTCGGCACCGATGTGCTCGTCGGGATCCGCTGCACCGTGCGTCTTACCGAAGGTGTGTCCACCGACGGCGAGTGCCGCGGTCTCGATGTCGTTCATGGCCATCCGGCCGAACGTCTCGCGGATGTCCAGTGCGGACTGCACCGGATCCGGGTTGCCGTTGGGGCCCTCGGGGTTGACGTAGATCAAGCCCATCTGCACTGCGGCCAAGGGGTTTTCGAGACTCGTGCGGTCACCGTTGTAGCGCTCGTCTCCGAGCCAGGTCTGCTCCGGGCCCCAGTAGACGTCCTCGTCCGGCTCCCAGGCGTCGACGCGGCCGCCGGCGAAACCGTAGGTGGGCAGGCCCATCGACTCGATGGCGACGTTACCGGTGAGCACGATGAGGTCGGCCCAGGAGAGCTTACGGCCGTACTTCTGCTTGACCGGCCAGATCAGACGACGAGCCTTGTCAAGGCTGGCGTTGTCCGGCCAGCTGTTCAGGGGTGCGAAGCGCTGCATGCCCGCTCCGGCACCGCCGCGCCCGTCCTGCTTGCGGTACGTGCCCGCTGCGTGCCATGCCATGCGAATGAAGAAGGGGCCGTAGTGACCGAAGTCTGCAGGCCACCAGGGCTGCGAGTTGGTCATGAGGGCTTCGATGTCGCGCTTGACCTCGGCGAGGTCGAGGGAGTTGAACTCGGCTGCGTAGTCGTAATCGGCACCCATCGGGTCGCCGACGGCCGGGTTCTTCTTGAGAATCTTGAGGTTCAGAGCCTTGGGCCACCACTCACGGTTGCCGCCACCCTCGACGGGCATCGGCATCGAGTCGTGCATGACGGGACACTTGCCACCCGACTCCTGTGGCTGGTCCTCGTTCATCTCTTTTTCGCGTGTTACGTGATCTTCTGACACGTGCTTCCTTCCAGGGTGTGACGATCGGGCTGTGATCGAGGTCGGTTCACGAACTCTGCTGTATCCGAGAACCGGGAGGGAACGAAACAGGAGCTGTCGACTGCCCCCGAGCAGTCGAACACTGTGCGCAGAAGCCCCAGTAGATGACTTCCGCCTCGTCGATCGTGAAACCGACGGAGTCCGATGCGGTGAGACACGGCGTTTCGCCGACCGCGCAGTCCACGTCTGCGATGACGCCGCAGGAGCGGCACACCGCGTGGTGGTGGTTGTCGCCGACACGAGATTCGTACCGGGCGGGAGATCCTGCCGGTTCGATTCGCCGTACGAGGCGCGCCGCGGTCAACGCATTGAGCACGTCGTACACGGTTTGCCGAGACACCTCGGGCAGCACCGATCGCACGAGTCCGAGGATCGTGTCGGTGTCTGCATGAGGATTGGATCCGACGACCTCGAGCACCGCGACCCTGGGTCGGGTCACGCGCATATCGGCGGTGCGTAACAGCTCCGCGTACGGTGAGATCGGCATCACAGTAATACTATCCTCCGCTTTTCTGGACAAAGTCAAGTATGCAGCCCAATTCACCGGATGTCGACCGCAACGCCGCCCCGGAGCGAACACGACGCCCACTGTTCGCTCTCCCGTCGCTCCCTCGTGGGATTCGACCCGACCTCAGGCCAGTGCCAGGAACAGCTTCTCCAGTTCGGCCTCGGTCATCGGCTCCTTTTCGCCCGCACTCTCACCCGTCATGCATTCACGCAGACCGGTGGCCACGATCTTGAATCCGGCCTTGTCCAGTGCGCGGGAGACCGCGGCGAGCTGAGTGACCACATCCTTGCAATCGCGTCCGTTCTCGATCATCCCGATCACGCCGGCAAGCTGACCGTGCGCACGCTTGAGCCGGTTCAATACCAGTGCGATGCTGTCTTCGTCGCCGATCATGTCGATCCCCTCGATGGTTGTGGTAATGAACCCGATGGTACCCCCGGGGGCATCAAGCGTGATCGGATCCGGTACCGCCCAGTGCCGCAATCGCTGCCTGCAGTTTCGCGGTGGCCTCGGAGGCGACCGCACCCAACTCGGGCTCACCGGTGACCTCGACCATGATTGCCGGGTTCATCGCCTCGACGACGACGGATCCCACCACTGCCGTGTTCTCTCGGACCACCACGTTGCACGGCAACAGCAGACCGATCTGCTTCATCACTCCGACGGCGCGATGAGCCAGTCCCGGGTTGCAGGCGCCGAGGATCACGTAGCGCTCCATGTCCTCGCCGAGCTTGGCTTTCAGGGTGGCCTGCATGTCGATTTCGGTGAGAACACCGAATCCTTGCTCCGACAACGCCTTCCTCGTGTTGTCGATCGCAGTGTCGAAATCGGTGTCGGTCAATGTGGTGGACAATGCGATGTTCATGGTGACTCCTCGGAGATTGTTGTATCAGTGCGAAAAGCGGATGGAGGGCAGCACCGCGCGCAGCCACGCCGGCGACCACCAGGCACCGTGCCCGGTCAACCGCAACAGGACAGGAAGCAGCACGAGCCGAACGAGAAATGCGTCGAGCAGTACAGCGACACCGAGGATGATGCCCATCTCCTTGGGTGGCAACGGTTCGGACAGTGCGAACGTGAAGAACACTGCCACCATCACCGCTGCTGCGGCAAAGATGACCCGCCCCGAGTGGGCCAACCCGTCGACCTGAGCAACCTTGGAATCACCCGAGCGCTCGTAGTGTTCCTTGGCGGTGGCCAGCAGGAACACCGTGTAGTCCATGGCGATGGCGAAGATCATCGCGAAGAAGAACACCGGGCCCCAGCCGTCGAGGAATCCTTGCGGCGTGAAGCCGAGCAGTGACGCGCCGTGGCCGTCCTGGAAGATCAATTTGGCGACTCCGAAGGCTGCGGCAGTCGACAGCAGGCTCACCAGAGTGCCGAGCAGCGCGATCAGCGGGGCCTGCAGCGCCACCAGAAGCAGCACGAAACCGAGGACGAGGATGATCCCGACGACGATCGGCAGGTAGTCGTTCAAGGCCTGCTGAAGATCCAGGTTCTCGGCAGGTGCTCCTCCGACGAGTGCCGAATCGGGCAGCGCGGCGCGCAGATCCGCGAGAATCGAGCCCATCGCTTCGTCGGACGGATCCACCGACGGAATTGCCTGCAGCAGTGCATATCCGGATCCGTCGGTCGCGGTCTGTGGCGGCGTCACCATCGAGATCCCGTCGACCCCCGCAGCGGCAGTCGCGGTGTCGAGAGCATCGGCGTCGGGAACCACGATCTGCAGCGAACCCGGTGCGCCCGGGCCGAATTGAGCCTGCACCAACTCGTAGCCCTGCCGCACCGGCGCATCCTCCGGCACCACGGCGATGGACGGCATCGCCACCTTCAAGCCGAGCACCGGAAGTGCCAGGGCGATCAGAATCCCCACGGAGACGACGGCGAACGGCCACGGGTGCTTGTGCAACAACTCGCCCCATGCTGCGAACTTCGGGGATCGATGCTCCTGACGCTTGGCGTACGGCAACGATGCGGCATTGACCTTCGGTCCGAGCGCCCCCAATGCCGCAGGCAGCAGCGTCATGGTCGCCAGCAACACGAAGGCGACGGCCAGCATGATCCCGACAGCCATGGTGCGCACCGCAGGCGCAGGGACGAGCAGTACTGCGGACAGACTCACCAACACCGTCAGACCGGACAACACGACGGCTTTGCCTGCGGTGTCCATGGTTTCGGCCACTGCCGCCCGAGGGTCGGCGTTTCGCAACGCATCACGGAATCGAGCGACGATGAACAGCGCGTAGTCGATTCCGAGCGCGAGGGCGAACATCATCGCGAAGTTCATGGCCCACACCGAGATCGGCGTGACGCCGTTCAGCAGGACGAGACCACCGGCGGATGCGACGAGCCCGGCGACGGTGAGCAGCAGCGGCAATCCCGCGGCGACGAGTGATCCGAAGGCAAGCACCATGATCGCCAAAGTGACCGGCCACGAGAACAGTTCGGCCTGGATCATCGCATCGTGGTTCGCCTTGTTGAAGTCCGACCACAGGGCCGAGGAACCGGTGGGGTACACCTCGATTCCGTCGCTCGAGAGCGCGGTCAACCGTTCCTTCACATCGTCGACGGCTTTGACCATCTCGTCGGTCGTGCCGTTCGCGCCGGCGATGACGATGCCGGTTCGGCCGTCCGGGCTGATCGTCATACCCGGTTGCGGGGCGACGACGTCCCCGAATCTGGAGTCACCGGCGAATACGTCGGACACGTCGGCAATCACATCTTGGACGGCGGCATCGGTGATGGGTGCCGTGTCGGAGTGGACGACCACCTGCACCGCCGCCGAGGAATTGCCGCCGAAGTGCTGCTGGGCCAGCTCTCGAACCTGTACGGATTCGGATCCGTTCGCCTGCCATCCCGCTCCGGCGAGAGACGAGAACACCGAGGGCGCAAACGAACCGAGGGCCACGAGCACGATGAGCCACACGCCGAACACCCATCGACGGTGCGTCACCATCGAGCCGCCCGCGCGGCCGAGCAGGCCCGGCTCGGCCACAGGCCGATCATCCGGTGGACGAACAACTTCGGCATCGCGCAGCGACATGGTGCTCCTATACGGGTGGGGGTATCGAACGAGGTAGACGAAACCCCGGAACGATCGAACGTGCCCACCCTCGCACATACCCAAGGGGGTATGCAAGTACCCCTGGGGGTATCACCTCCAGGGGTACTCGAATGTCAGAGTCGACGGACTGCTGTTGTCATCCGCCGGTCAACGCCTGCCGTTCCACTGTTTCTCGATGCCGCGCAACACCTCGAGCGTCCGAGCCGAATCGGCATCGACTGCCATCCTCGACCGAGCGCGCTCGAGCGCACGCTCGGCACGAACGACCGCACGGTGCCCCGAGTCGGTGGCCTCGACCATGTACTGCTGCCGATTTCGCGGATTGACGCTCCGCACCAGCAGCCCCGACTCCACGAGACTGGCCGTCGTGGCGGTGATACTCGTCCGGTGCCGTACCAACTCCCGCGACAGCGCACTGTAGGACATCGGCCCTCGCCTGGACACCAGTTCCAGCACCTCGTACCTCGCCCAGCTCAGCCCCTGTGCGTCCAGTGCCTCCGCCAGACGAACGCGCGCGGCCGACGCCATGCGCAGCACTGTGGACACGATTTCGAGCTCGGTGGAATGGACCGGCGAGGTACCACCGTCGAACGATTCAGCGAGGGCAGTCATCGGACACTCCCCTACTTGATCTCTGCGAGGACGGTGCCTTGGGTGATGGCGTCGCCTGCGGTGACGGTCAGGCCGGTGATGGTGCCTGCTTTGTGGGCGTTGACGGGGTTTTCC
>NZ_NPFW01000014.1 GCF_002259405.1 Rhodococcus sp. 14-2483-1-2
TCGTGCATCAACTCGTGCATGTACATGCCACTGCGGGAGATCGCGCCCTGATCGAAACCGACGAGGTAGAGCACGACGAAGGCGAGCAGGATCGTTGCGATCATCACGGTCGAGGCCGCGATCTTCTGCAGGGCGGTGTCGGGTGCTGCGGACAAGGTGGTCATGGGATGTACCGCTTTCGGGTGGTGGTCGAGTGTGTTTTCGAGATTTCAGGTGCGGGCCGGATCGATGCTCACGGGTTCGAGATGCGCCTTGTGGTGGTCGCGATCGGGTGGCGTTGCGAGCACTGTCTCGGTTCGTTCGTCGAGAACCGCGTCGCTGAGCAAGCCGCTACCGGAAAGTCGTGTTTCCAGTGCCGTGAGCCAGTGTTCGTAGTAGGACCAGGGTGATTCCTCGGCCGGATCGTTCCGTTCCTCCCACGACTTGATCGACTCGATCAACGAGAGCTGAAATTCCGACCACTCGAACTGGCGGGCATCGTAGGCCGCGACGGCCATGGCGAAGGCGCGTATCTCCCAGGGTTTGGTGAAGGCGGTGTCGCCACCCGGTACATCGGGGAGGCTGCAGACGAGCTTCTCCACCCGGCGGCGTGCATCGCCGAGTTCGGTTGCGTCCGGGCGGATTGTCGTCGTCATGCCGTCGCCTCGATAGCGGGACCGACGCCGATCATGCTGTCGCGACTGACCAACTCGGCCAGCTGATCCTCGGTCCATCCGTCGGTACCCGCCGGACGCGCAGGAAGTACCCAGTACCGCATCTCGCTGCTCGAGTCCCAGACACGAATCTCCACGTCGTCGGAGACCGTGTAACCGAAGCTCTCGGCCAGTACCTTGCGCGGCTCGCGCACGATCGCGGCCCGGTACTGGGGCTCTTTGTACCAGTTCGGCGGCAGTCCGAGAACGGGCCACGGGTAGCACGAGCAGAGCGTGCAGACGATCACGTTGTGGACTTCGGCGGTGTCTTCCACGACCACCATGTCTTCGCCCTGCAATCCGCCGATGCCGAGTTCGGCGCACGCGCCGGTCGCGTCGGCGAGGAGTCGGGCCTTGAACTCCGGGTCGGACCATGCTTTGGCCACGACCTTGGCACCCAGCTGCGGGCCCACTTCGTTCTCGTAGATCTCGACGAGACGGTCGATGGCCTGGGTGGTCATGATGCCCTTCTCGATCAGCATCGATTCCAACGCCTTGACGCGTGCAGCGATCTCTTCCTGGCTACGAACAAGTCCACTCATACTGCCTGTGCTCCTTCGGTTTTCACGAGTTCGATGTAGGGTTCCCAGACGTCGAAATACACGGCTTGATTGGCGTCAGCGGTCTCCGTGCCCCACAGTTCGTCGGCTTCGAAGCGGACGTTGTAGACGTGCTCGGGACAGTCGCCGAGGTTGTTGCCCGCGGTATCGGGATAGATGAATGTGCCGTGTGCCATCACGATTTTCCCGGTTGCGCCGCGAATGTAGCGCGCCTTCCTGGTGTGGCCGCGGGGTGAGCCGCGCAGCACGCGAACCGTGTCGCCGACCGCGAAGCGTGCGACTTTGTCACTTTCCCTCTTGGCCGGTGCGCCTGCGGGTACGACGGCGTCGATGAAGGCCAACAGTTCGGGATCATCGGCATGATCGGGCAGCGGAGCATCGGGGTTCTTCAGGAAGTGCTCGGTTCGGCGATCGAGTTCGTCGAGGTCCAACTTTCCGGTGCGCTCACCGTGGTACTCGACGGTGTGGATCCAATGTTCGTAGTACGGCGACTTCAGATAGACCGCGGGGTCGATCAGCTCCATGCCGTAACGAAATTGGTCGACTCCGAAGAATCCGCCACGGAAGCACATGGAGAACATGCCGAAAGCGACCTTTTCCCATTCCGCTCGAAATATCGGTTCGTTCTCGGGGACGACAACGGTTCCGATTCCATCGGTTCCGCCGAGGTCGAATACTCCGTTCATCTGTTTCTCCTTCGATGTGATGGGTCGTCAGGGCGACGTGAGGGCAACGCGGCTTCGCGCGGAATCGGGCGTGGGAAACCCGCCGACGAGTTGTTCGTATGCATGACCCACACGCAGCACCGTGGCGTCGTCGAAGTGCTTGCCTACGATCATCATTGCGGCAGGGAGGCCGTCGACCAGATCCGCCGGAACAGACAGCGCCGGGTGTCCGGTCACATCCAACGGGGCTGCGTTGACGACCATCCCGAGGGCCTTGGTGAGGTAGGTGGCACGGTCGATGCCGGCGTCGGGCAACTCGGTGGCGGTATAGGGAAGAGTGGGCATCACCAGTACGTCGTAGGCTTCGAGCGCGGTGTCGTACGCGGCACGAGCCGTCGGAACGAGGTTGCGGGCCTTACCGTAGATCGCCGATCCCAGTGTGGTTGTCCCGTGATGTCCGCACAGCGCAACGAGTTTGACGGTCTCGGACACTTCGTCGGCGTGCTCCATTCGTCGGCCGGCGAAGTACGCCATCTGTTCCGGGTCGTACAGACCACTCGCGTTGAGCCCGTAGCCGTTACCGTCGAGCATCTGGTACGCCGCTCCGTCGGTCGCGATGACGTTCCAGACGTGGAAGGCGTGTCGATGCCACGGAATGCTCACCTCCTCGACCACCGCACCGGCCTCGGCGAAGCGCTGCACTGCAGCTCGGACTGCGGCGTCGACCGCGGGCTGGGAGGACTCGTGGCCGAAACCTTCTGTGACGACGCCGATTCGGAGCCCCTCCACCCCGTGGTCGAGACCCAGGGTGTAGTCGACGGTGGATACGTCCGCGGGCTGGCGGGGATCGTTGCCGTCGGATCCGGCGATGACCGACAGCATCAGGGCCGCGTCGGCGACCGTCCGGGCGATCGGGCCGACGTGGTCGATGGTGCGCTCTATCGGGAAGGCTCCCGTGTACGGAACCAGGCCGAACGTCGGCTTGTGGCCGACGACTCCACAGAACGCGGCCGGAATGCGGATGGACCCACCCTGGTCGCCGCCGATTGCCATGTCGACATCACCGTTGGCGACCAAAGCACCGCTGCCACTGGAGGACCCACCCGCTTCGCGACCGAGATCCCACGGGTTTCGCACCGGTCCCGACGCGGAGGTGAAGCTCGAACCGGAGAAACACAGGTCCTCGCACACCGACTTGCCGACGATCTCGGCCCCGGATTCCAGCAGGCGCGTGACGACGGTGGCGTCGCGTGAGGGGACGAAGCCTTCGAGGGTGCGTGAGCCGTTCATCATCGGCACCCCGGCCACGGCGACGTTGTCCTTGATGGCGACGCGTTTTCCGGCGAGGCGGTCGTCCACCGGCTCGGCCGATCGGATCGCGGTGGTGACGTACCAGGCTCCGAGCGGATTCTCGGCTTCGGAGAGGACTCGATGTTCTCGATCGGGGATGCTGGGCGCGATCTGTGCGTACAACTCGTCCACGACGTCGTAGGACCCGAGAGCCCCGTCGACCAACCCGGCGAACTCCTCACGGTCCGAGGCGCTCAGATCGATCCCGAAATGCTCTGCGGCCGAACCGATCGCATCCGGATCCGGGCGTGAAACTGTCATGTCGTCTCCTGTCGAAACAGCAAGTCGTGTCGGTGTGTCGGAGGGACGAACGCGCCCCTACCCACCGAGGTTCTCTGTACTCGGATCAGGCGACGCTAAAGCAGTTCTAGTCAATGCGTCAATATGTATCGACATATTGGCCGGTAAATTCTGTGTTGCGTCGAGTTCACGCGAATTCAGGGGTGACGAGAAGTGCGTATCGGCTTCTCGCCGGTGTGTGGGCTACCGCGGCCGAAAGATGCCGCCCTGTGACACGGCCAGCATGATGGCGGGCCCCGTCGGACCTTCGTCGACGCGACTCGATGTCGACCGGTCCGACAGGCGTCGACGAAGCGTCTCTCGATCGAGCTCGCTGCGGGTCGCCCCGAGTATCCGAGCGTAGGCAGCGATCGCCTCGTACGTCGTTTCGGACAGTGAGCTCATGGGCGGCTTCGGGCCGGCTTGCAGTGCGTTGTAGCGGTTTTCGAGATCTCTGTGCAGGTCGGTGGCACCCTGGAAGTACGCGAACGCCGCCCATACTCCGTCGGAGGCCGAGGTGCCGATCAGCTGTTGGGTTGCTTCGTCGAGCACCAGGGCCAACGTGCGCGTTGTCGACCGCAGGCCCGCGTCGAAGCATTGTTGCTCGAAGACGACCTCGTCGTGGCCCACCAGCGACGACAGAATCAGCTCCGCCCCGGAGCGCTCGATGTCAGCGATGGTGGAGGAGAAATCCTCGGTCCCGAGGGGCAGGTACGCATCGCCGAGGACCGAACCGTTGTTCTCTGCGACAACTCGTCGCGCAGCCCAGTGCGCGCCGTACGACCAGGAGTACCGGTGTCCGACGAAAAACCATGTACGGCTGTCGGTCTCGGTCATCAACGCAGGAATTCCGGCGCGCGCCTGCGCGAGTGGGCGTTCGCCGAGCCGCACTATGCCGGGATCCGGGCGCCCGCCTTCGTTGAGGACGGTATGCACCACCAGCACATCGCTGTCGGTCAACGCCGACGCCGCAGCGTTGAACGTTGCCGAGGTGACGCAGGCAAAGATGATGCGGCAGCCACTGCGAAGCAGGCGGCGCGTGGCGGTAGCCCCCGCCCGTGAGTCGGATGCGTCGTCGCCTATCAGCAGTTCGACGGGTAGACCGCGAATTCCGCCATCGGCATTGATCTCGTCGACGGCCAATCGAGCCAGAGTCTCGGTGGCTTGCGCGAACACCGCTGCCGATCCTGATTTGCTGACGAGGAGTCCGATGCGGTGGCGATCCGGCCGAAGTGGTTCGGGGGGACCGTAACCACGTTTGTGCGCCAGCCAGGCCACGCCGTCTCGATCGAGACCGGACTCGAGTACCAATCGGGTGCCGGTGCCGTCGGGGTGGAATCGCAAGGTCAACCGGCCTCGCCAAGGCTGATGATGGACCACCACCACCGATTTCGCCGGTCGCACTGCCGCGACGTGGCCGAGCAGCGTGATGGGCATGCCGGATGCTCCCGTCCCGCCCACCGGCAGGGACACCGACACCGCGGCCCCGACGACCAGCCGGGTGCACTCGAGGTCGAGCAGGTTCCCGTCGAGAAACTGCTGATACGCAACCGCGGGCGGGTGAGGTACGTGGATTTGCGCCGTCACGGACAGGTCGGACATCACGCCACCACGGTCATGTCGATCGAACGCGGACTCCCGGTGTCACGCGCGCCGGCGAGGCCGAGCTTCCGATGCGGCGTCATCGGTGCGGTCGGTACTGGGCGCATCGCTGGGTGCCTGTGCCGCCACCAGGGACCGCTCGAGCACATCACGCAGAAACTGTAGAGCGTCGTTGGCCGGACCGGCTGGGTCCACGGAGAAAAAGCGGTTCCGACCGGCACGCCGTTCGACGATGACCCCGGACATCTTGAGGGCTTTCAGATGAGCCGACACGGTGGTGCGTCCTACCGACGAGATGTGTTCGCTGATGAACCCTGCGCTGCACTCACCGTGCGAGGCCAGGGTGTCCAGGATTTCGCGACGGACCTGATCGGCAAGAGCTGCGAACACCAGCTCTCGACTCTGTTGATCACCGACGTCCATCACTGTCCTCGTCCTGGAATTGGTTGCACCCCGAATAGGTCGACTGGCATCAACATATCGCACGTGGTCGAGGGTCGAAAGCTCTGTCGGTGCATCCGATGCCGCTGATATCCGGTAACGCCCGCCCGAGAGTCGGGTGCCCTTCGGTTCCGAACGGGAATTCAAGCAAGCATGCTTGCTTTTAAGTACTACGAATGACTGAAAGGACTTGTAAAAGTATGACGAATGCGAGATAGTGAGCTTGTTCACTTTTCAGTGAGGAGACAGCTCATGGTGCGAGGCGCACCCGCCAGGCCAGTCCAACTTCCCGTCCCCAACGCAGACGTATGGGACTGGCAACTCGACGGCCTGTGTCGCGGATTGGACTCGTCCGTGTTCTTCCACCCCGAAGGTGAACGAGGCCGCGCTCGCACCTCGCGCGAGAAATCCGCCAAGCAGGTCTGCGGCCGCTGCCCAGTACTCGAACAATGCCGCCAGCACGCCCTCGAGGCGAACGAGCCCTACGGCGTGTGGGGCGGAATGTCTGCACACGATCGCGCCGACTTCTACCGCGGGGCCGTCCGAACCGCTTGATCCTGCGGCGCCGCCGATCGGTGACTTCGTAGACGATCTCGGGATCATCTTCATCAGCTGGTTGCTCACCCACCTCGGAGGGCCCGAAGCGAAGATCGCCGGCCGAGTTCACTGCTCGCAGGCCAGGCTCCCGATTGTGCAGACATGGGTACCGCCCGCCTGGGTTCGCTGAGTCGACCGGCTGCTGCCCCGTTTGGCGAGAGCTCGGCAATGTTCGGTCAATTCCTATGCCGCAGAGAGTGTTCGGGGATTTCTGTATCCGTCAGTGCCCGAGTCTGTCCAGAAGTCTGCTGAGAGTTCGGCGTTCGTGATCGGTGAGGTCGGCAACGAGAGTCTCTTCGTGTGTGAGTAGATCCCGCACCGTTGCTTCGATCAACGCGTGGCCGTCGGCCGTGAGTGTCACTGCGACTGCGCGACGCGACGCATCGGACGGTGATCGGGTTATCCAGCCGGCTTGCTCCGCACGGGCGAGCCGTTGAGAGATGGCACCGGCGGTAACAAGCGATCGCGCGGTCAGTTGTCTGCTGGTGAGTTCGTAGGGCGGACCGGCACGCCGAAGCGTGCTCAGCAGGTCCAAGGTCGCCGGCTCGACGCCGATTCTCGCCAGGGTGCGTCGCCGGTCGTCGGCCAGTCGCTTTGCCGCTTGCCAGAGCGGGGTGATGACCTCGATGGATGAGGTCGGCGCGTCGGGCAATTCTCTTCGCCACGCGGCCGCTATCTCGGCAGCGGAGATCGGCGTGCCTGTACCTACCGGATAGTCCTCGTCCTCGTGCATCGATCGCGCTCCATCTTCTCGTTGGGTACATTCGACCGGAATGTTTAGCGCTGAACGTGAACGAAAGGAAGTCTGCCATGTCCCGTCTCGTTCTCGTCACAGGCGGTTCGAGCGGTCTCGGAAAGGCGATCGCCGTCCGGTTCCTGGCCGGGGGTGACTCGGTGGTGATCACCGGCCGGACCGCAGACACCGTCGAGCAGTCCGCGCAGGAGATCGGTGCGCGAGGCGTCCGGTGCGATGCGTCGTCACCGACCGATGTCGAGGCCTTGTGCGGCGGGCTCGGAGGACGTGTCGACGTGCTGGTCAATACGGCCGGCGGCAACACCGATCTGTCGGCCTCCGGGCGCGGTGAATCGCTGAGCGGGATCGCGGCTGCTTGGCGAGCAAATCTGGAGGCCAACCTGATCAGTGCGGTCCTCACCACCATGGCCGTACTACCGCTGATCCCCTCGGGCGGCAGCGTCGTCAATGTCGGCTCCATCGGTGCGGAGTATGCAGGCTCCTCATATGGGGCCGCCAAAGCTGCGGTCGCAGCGTGGACTGCCGGGCTGTCTGCACAGGTCGGTCCGCGCGGCATCACCGCCAACACGATCTCGCCCGGCTACATCGAAGACACTGCGTTCTTTCACGGACAGCTCAGCGACGAACGACGCGACGCTCTGATTGCGGCTACACACGATCAGCGAGCAGGCAAGCCTGACGACATCGCAGCAGCGACCTTGTTTCTCGCATCCGACGGTGCCCGGCACATCACCGGACAGAACCTCCATATCAACGGCGGTGCATTCACCACGCGATGAACCGGCACGTTGCTCCACCGAACTTGTCGGTGGCTTCGTGTTTCATGACGACCCATGAACAAGGTCCTGCGTGCGACGCTCGTCAGTGCGGTCGTCATCACCACCGTCATCGGAATTGCGTCGTTCGTGCTGAGTTTCGCTGCACTGTGGGATCTCGCCACGATGGCAGGCGTTCCGCGTTCGCTGTCGTGGCTGTGGCCGGTGATCGTCGACGGCACCATCCTGCAGGCCACGATCTCCGTCATCGCGCTCGCCCAATTCGAGGATCAGCACAGTGGCCGACGCTTCTTCTGGGGCGTGTTGATCACGGCGGCTCTGGTGAGTATCGGCGCAAATGCCATGCACGCCTTCATTTCCGACGCCGGAACCCTGCATCCCGCTCTGTCGGCGGCCATTGCGACCGTCGCCCCGGTGAGTCTGTTGGCCGCAACCCACGGACTCGGCATCCTCGTTCGGGTACCCGCAGAACTGCCGAAGACCATCGACATCGTCGACGACGAAAAACCTGCCGTCGACGAGTGGGCTTTCGTCCCGCAGGCCGAACCCGTGACACCTGCGCCCGAACTTCCCACACCCGAGATACCGGCACCCGCGCCGACAGAACGCGCCGAGAAGCCGGTCCGCACCGAACCGGTCCGCACCGAACACCGCCCGCCCGAATCTTCGGTCACCTCGGTGCGCACGGTCGAGCCTCTCGACGACGTCGATCGCTGGATTCTCGACGAGGAACGGGTGGACGATCTCTATCCCGTCGACGCCCCGTGACAGCCGGTGGCACCATCGAAGTATGAGTTCACATCTGCCGAGATCCGTTGTTCCCGAGAAGCCGAAGCCGGGCCAGGAGTCCGTCTGGGATTACCCCCGTCCGCCCAAGCTCGAGTCCTCGAACCGTTCCCTCGTCGTTCGGCTCGGCGGCGAGGTGGTCGCCCGCACCACCGCCGCGTACCGAGTACTGGAAACGAGCCACCCACCGACCTGGTACATCTCGCCCGCAGACGTGGTTCCGGGTGCGTTGACCCCCTCGGAGGCCCGGTCGACGCACTGCGAATGGAAGGGTGCCGCCACCTACTGGGACGTACACGGCGGAGATGCCGTCGCACCCGCCGCGGGGTGGAGTTACGAGAACCCCACTCCTCGGTTCGCCGAGATCGCCGGATACCTGGCGTTCTCGCCCAGTCGCCTCGACTGCGAGATCGACGGCGAAGCGGTCCGGCCCCAGGAAGGCGGGTTCTACGAGGGCTGGATCACCGACGACGTCGTCGGGCCGTTCAAAGGAATCCCGGGGTCCTACGGCTGGTGACGGCCTAGCTGCCAGGCAACTCCGCGCGAGTGATGATCTGAATCGAACTGCTCGCGCCGGGGTCGCTGCCGGTCACCAACACGTCCCCGGTGCGCGGATCGACAGCGACCGAATTGGCCTGCGTCACCGTCGGAACATCGCCCAGAGTTCGCGGAGCAGTGGGATCCGATACGTCGACCACTCGCAGTACGTTCGATGCGGTCAGAGTCACGAACAGCAACCGGCGTTCGGGATCGACGGCCAACCCGTACGGGTTGCCCGGCGCATCGATCGACGCGATCTGACGAATGCCCCCGGCAGCATCGACCGCTGCGAGAAGGACCGCACCGCCGTCGGTGTCGGCGAACGCGGCCACCGTCTGATTCACCGTCACCGCATGCGTGAGCTTGACGCCGATCGGAGCCTGCGCCACCTCCCGCTGCGTTGCGCCTTCGTAGACCCACACACCGTTGCCCTGCACGTCCGCGACGGCCGCGAACGGACCGAGAGCGGCGACACCACCGGGTTGGACGGGACCCGGCGGTAGTTCCGACACGACCGAACCGTCACGCAGGAATATCACCCCGCCGCCCATCTCGTTGGTGGCCACGATCGTGCCGTCGGAGGTCCGCACTGCATCGTGTGGTTGACGGCCGACTCCGGTGACGGTCGACAGAATTGCGCCGTCGGCGAGTGAGATCTCGAGCAATTCGTCGCTGCCCTCGAGTGGAACCAACACCGGGCCATCCGGACCGGCCAGTGAGAGATGACGCGGCGCACCCGTCGTCGTGACCATCTGCCGCACGGCACCGGTCGCCGCGTCGAACAGCACAACGCCGTCGGGCTCACGCACCCCGGCAGCAGCGATCCCGGATGTTCCGACCACAACACCTTCGGGAGCGCCCGCAAGTGGAACGACGGTGCCGATCGGGTCGGCCGAATCCGGGGCCTGTGCAGGCTCGGCAGCGGGAGTGGTTGCCGGAGTGGACGGTTCGGTCGGGGACTCGGCTGCAGAGCAGCCGGCCACGAGCAGGCAGGCAGTGGCCACCGCAACCAGCCGCGCGCGCATCATCGGCGGTACTGCTCGAAGTGCAGGGCGTCGTCCAGCGGGCGGCGGGTGCGCCAGCCGAAGCGTTCCAGATCGGGTACCTCCTGAAACGACTCGACCGGGCCCACACACAGCCAGGCGATCGGGCGGACCGGCGCGGGGATGTCGAGCAGTTCGGTGAGATACGGCTCGTCGTAGAACGATACCCAGCCGACGCCGACGTTCTCGGCTATTGCTGCGAGCCAGAGGTTTTCGATGGCGAGTACGGCGGAGAACAGGCCGGTGTCGTCGACGGTGTCGCGGCCGAGGACGTGCCGTCCTCCACGGTCGGGATCGTAGGTGACGACCACACCGGTTCCGCTCGTCTCGATTCCCTCGATACGGATGGGGTCGAACGTCTTTCGGCGCTCGGCGTCGAGCTTGTCCGCGAAATCTTGTCGGCATCCGGCCACGTGCGCGGCGAAGGCGCTCAGTGTGTCGGGCTTGCGGACGACGACGAAGTCCCAGGGCTGGGTGTTGCCGACACTCGGGGCCTGATGCGCCGCGCCGAGGATTCGGCGCAGAGTCTCGTCGTCGACGACGGTTCCGTCGAACTCGGCGCGAACGTCGCGGCGAGATCGAATCGCGGCGTACACCGACAGAGCTGCCTCGGTCATGATATCCGTTCTCCTGTAGCAGTGTTCAGACGCGCGTCGATTTCGGCGACGAGGGCGGGTAGTCGGTCTGCCGAGGTGGGACGGCCGAGATGGTAACCCTGCGCTCGTCCGCACCGTAGCTCGCGCAACGTCGTCATCGTCACCTCGTCCTCCACTCCCTCTGCCGTCACCGACAGTCCCAGCGTACGGGCGAGTTCGACGGTCGATCGCACGATGGCTTCGTGCGCCGGGTTGTGTGCCATGCCGCCGATGAAGGTGCGGTCGATCTTCAACTCCTGTACCGGCAACCTCTCGATGTACGCGAGCGAGCTGTAGCCGGTGCCGTAGTCGTCGATGGCGACCTGCACACCCATCGCATGCAGAATCGACAGCGCCTCGGTAGCGCCGACCGGGTCGGTCATCGCCGAGGTCTCGGTCACCTCCAAGGTCAATCGACCAGGTGGACAATCGAATTCCTTCAACGCCGTGCACACCTGTCCGATGAGGGTGTCGTCGAACAGATTGCGGGTCGAGATGTTGACGGCGATGCTCAACTCCAGTCCGTCGGACATCCACTGCCTGCGTTGGGCGAGGGCGTGGGTGAGGACGTAGCTCGTCAGTGGCCGGATCAGTCCGGTGCGTTCGGCGGTGGGCAGGAATGCACTGGGGGACAGGACTGTGCCGTTCGGATGATGCCACCGCAGCAGTGCTTCCACGCCGACGACGGTCATCGTCGTGAGGTCGACCTGCGGTTGATAGTGCAGTCGCAGTTGATCCGTTTCAAGTGCTGTGGTGAGTTCGCCGAGCATGATGAGTTGCTCGCTCTTGTCCCGGTCCATCGATCGGTCGTAGTACGCGACGCGCGACTGAGCTGCTTTCGCGGCCTGGACGGCGAGGTCGGCGCGCTGGACGAGGCGATCGGGTGTCGTCTCGTCCTCACCGTCTCCGGTCGGAGAAGTCGACGCGACGCCGACGCTCGCTTCGATCAGTAGGGTCATGTTCCCCACCTCGAAGGGTGTGGCGAACCGGAGCTGGATCTCGTGTGCCAACGCGGCCGGATCCATCGACTCCGACGACCCGCACAGGGCAAATTCGTCACCGGCCAAGCGCGCCAACAGAATCGAGTCATCGGCGACCCCTCGCAGGCGCTCGGCGACCAGCACGAGGACCTGATCGCCGAGGCCGCGTCCGAAGGTGTCGTTGATCTCCTTGAATCGGTCGATATCGACGGTCAACACAGTCGATTCACCCGCATTGCCCCAGAGTCGATGTTCGAGGGCGCGCAGGTTGGCCAGGCCGGTGAGGTGATCGGTATCGGCGACGGCACGGAGCTGGACGGTCTGAGTGTGCAACAACCGCAACAGATCGGTGATGCGAATGATCACCAGGACCACCAACGCGAGAGCGCAGAGCAGCACCGCCCATCCCCACTGGGCGATCGGCTCGTCGCGAACGACCTCGATGAACATCACGATCGGCGCAGTCAGGGTGGCCGCGGTCAGCACGACGACCGTGGGAGTGGTGAACGACGCCATCAGGTGGGCGTTGGATTCGATGTTCGGGTTGGTGATGCGCCGCATGGACGGGTGAAGGGCGGCGACGCCGATCAGGACGTAAGAGATGATCCAGCCGACGTCGAACAGAGACCTGTCGGACGAGGAATCCGAGACGATCGCGAAATTGTTCACGGTGTCGGTGACGACCAGCAGCGCAACGGCCACGGTGAGCAGCCGATAGGACAGGGCCCGCCACTGCCTCGAGCCCACGAAGTGCGCCAGGAGTCCCAGGAGAAAGATGTCCATTGCGGGGTACGCGACGTCGACCAGACCGGCGATCCCGGAGATACCCTCGCCGCCGAGCGACGGCTGCACGGCGAACACCCAGGTGAGCAGTCCGAACGCGACCATGACGATGGCGCTGTTGGCTACGTGGCCGCGTTCGCTCGCTCGCCACTTGTGGCGAGCCAGCAGGAACAGGCCGAAGCCGTAGATCGGATAGCCGAGGAGGTACAGCGCATCGGCCAGTGATGGATACGGCACGCTGCCGCGGGTGACGTGGATCCATTCGTAGACGATGTCGCCGAGCACCCACAGTGCGGTTCCGGCGGCGATGGCCAGCCAGGCTCTGCGGTTGGCCGGCCGATGCATCCTGGTACCGATCACGGTGGCAGCGACGGCGGAGGCCCCGACGAGGGCGAAGACCGACTGGGCCCAGACGATCGTCGGGACGAGGAAGTAGACGACGCAGCCGACTGCGCCGAGCGCTGCGTACCACCGCCACCAGGCCGTCACGATTTTCTCCAGCCGTTCACGCCGATCCGACGGCTTCAACAATGTCACACGGACGTGATGTAGGTCACCTGCGCTGCGCGTCCAGTGACAGAAGTATGCCTCAGCGCTACGCTCGGTAAGCGGTACGAAACTGTTTCGATTCGATAAGGGGGCCACGGATGAGCGTCGACGCCCCACGTCGGTCGAGGGTGAGTGTGGAACGCGAGGGCGAATTTCTCGACGCCGCACTCCTGTGCCTCGGCGAGGTCGGTTACGACTCGCTGTCGATGGACCTGGTTGCCGAGCGAGCGCAGTGCAGCAAGGCCACCCTTTACCGGAGATGGTCGAGCAAGGCCGAGATGGTGGTCGCGGCCATCGAATCGGTCGGCCCGCCCCCGTTCGTCGGCATCGATACCGGAGACCTTCGCGGAGATCTGCTCGAGTTGATGAATCGGGTGTCCGAGGGGGCAGAGCACGATCAACGTTTCGCTGCGGCGATCCACCACGCGGTGATGGTCGACGAACAGTTGGCGGCAGCGGTGCGGAGAACGTTCCTCGAACCCGAGGCCAGATTCCTCGAGTCGGTCGTCGTGCGCGCGGTGCAGCGGGGGGAATTGTCGAGCAGGCCGAGATCGGCAGACTTTCTGCAGTACATGGTCTTCAGCGCAATCATGACTGGCCCATTGACCGACGCCAAGCCTTTGGATTCGGAATACCGAACGCGAATAATCGACGAAGTAATTCTGCCGTCACTTCGCTCGACGACCGTCTGACGGCGTTTGTACAACATGTACACGTAATCGATTGACCCGCAACGCAACTGAAAAATTGAACCGACCGGCGTCCGACTGGGGCGCCGGATCGAGTTCGTTCGAAGTTCCACTGCTGCCAGGAAATGAACGGCTGAATTGGCAGGAAACTGCCAGCTTCTGAGGTGGAAATTCCGTCCAGATTGTCTCTAGGGTTAACGGCATCCGAACAAACGGTAAACAGCACTGATTGCGGATGTAGGCGCGTGGGTCACGCGCTCCCCGGTAACCAGTGCGGAATTCGACTCAACTCGATCGGAATGCGATGAATTTCAACATTCAAGACCTGAGCGGAACGTTCTCGACGTTCGACATCGTGGTGTCTCTGACACTGTCGTTCGTTCTGTCGGCCATCATCGGCTGGGTCTACCGACTCACCCACAAGAACGTCTCGTACAGCCAGTCCTACGTACAAACTCTCGTCACGGTGGGCATGGTCATCAGCTTGATCATGCTGGTCGTCGGATCGAACGTGGCACGGGCGTTCGCCCTCGTCGGTGCGTTGTCCGTCGTCCGATTCCGCAACGCCATCAAGGAAACTCGCGATGTCGGCTTCATCTTCCTCGTCATGGCGATCGGCATGGCCACGGGAACTCGCTTCTACGTGTTGGCCATTGCGGCCACGTTTGCCATCTGCTTGGTCATGGTGGTGATGAGCAAGTTCAACTGGTTCAAACTCGATGTGCAGCGTCAGGTCGTCAAGGTGCAGGTTCCACCCGACGCCGATTACACCGATCTCGTCGAGGACGTACTGATCAAGTACTGCAAAGAGTTCGAGCTCGTCAGTACCGAATCGGTGCGATCGGGTGCGCTGACCGAGTTGTACTTCACGGCCCAACTCAGATCGGGCAAGAAACCCGGTGAGTTGATCGCAGCGCTCAGTGAGGTCAATACCGGACAACGGGTTTCGGTACTCACCGGATACGACCAGACGGACATCTGATCGTGGCCGACCCGAACGCGAACTTTCCCACCGCTCCGACAACCCTGCGAAGGAGGCTCGTCCACCGAGTGCCTCGGACGGTGCGGCAGCATTGGAAAATTGCTGCCACACTGCTGGTGTTCGTCGTGGTGATGGCGACCGTGTTCGGGTCGACCCGGATCCGCCCGTACATCACCGGCGATGCAACCGTCATCGCCTCCGAGATCACCGAGAACGTCCAGGGTACGGTCGATCTGTTCGATACCACTGTGTCGCACTCGATTTCGGTGGATATCGACGCCGGCGACTACCAGACCCTGAAGGACTCGTTCCAGAACGAGGGTGTCAAGGAATCGGTACCCGCAGACATCACCATCGACGGCACCCTGATCTCGGACGTCGGTATTCGGTTGAAGGGCAACTCGACGCTGAGCACGCTGAGCAACGACGACGGCACGATGCCGGGACGCGGTGGTGGCAACGCCGGCGCGGACGGCGCAGCAGCTCCTGCGGACGGCGCAGCCATGCCCGAGGGCGGGGGAATGCCGGAGGGTGCAACCATGCCGGACGGCGCAGCCATGCCCGAGGGCGGGGGAATGCCGGAGGGCGCAGCCATGCCGGAGGGTGCAGCCATGCCCGAGGGCGGGGGTATGCCCGGTGGTGCCGGGATGGCCATGTTCGGTGAACCGCTCAGTTTCGATGAGCCCGAGGATCTTCCGTTTCTGATCGACTTCGCCGAGTACTCCGAGGGCCGGGCGTATCAGGGTCACACCACGCTCTCGCTGCGGCCGTACACTCCGGCGTTGAACGAGTCGGTTTCTCTTGCGATCACCGAGGCTTCGGGCCAGGCGACCCAGGACTTCACCTACACCACGTATTCGGTGAACGACTCGACCGAGACGACGCGACTGGTGGTCGTCGCTCCCGATG
This sequence comes from Rhodococcus sp. 14-2483-1-2, assembly GCF_002259405.1. Lineage (GTDB taxonomy): Bacteria > Actinomycetota > Actinomycetes > Mycobacteriales > Mycobacteriaceae > Rhodococcoides. Next base: position 15,613 of record NZ_NPFW01000014.1, read on the forward strand.
ACGACTACGCCAATTCTCTGCACGACGGCGACGGGGTGTTGTACAAGACCGGCGCAAATGCGAGTTTCACGTATCAGGGCGATGATCAGACCACCTACGCCGAGCAGTTCACCCAGATCAATGCCCGCGGCACAGCGGACCTGCAACCGATCATCACGCTGCTGAAGTGGCTCGACGGTGCCGACCAGGCCGAATTCGATGCGCATCTGGCCGACTACGTCGACGTCGACTCGCTGGCGAATTACCTTGCACTGCAGAACTTGCTGGGCAACGGCGACGACATGGGCGGACCGGGAAAGAACTTCTACCTCTACTACGACCTGGACACGAAGAAGTTCTCCGTCGTGTCGTGGGATCTCAACCTGGCTCTGAATTCCGATTCCACCGCCGGGGCGCACGACGAAGTCTCGATGATTCCCGGTGGCGGAGGAGCCGGAGGCGGTGGCATGCCGCAGATGCCCGAGGGCTTCACACCACCGGAGGGAATGGAGATCCCGGAGGGTGGGGGCATGCCCGAAGGTGGACCGATGCTGGGTAATTCGCTCAAGGACATGTTCTTGGACTCGACGGAATTCACCGACGAATACGACGCTGCGTACCGCACGATCTACGACGAGTTGTGGGCCAGTGGTCGAGTACTCGACATCGTCGACGAGGTTGCCGCATCCGTTCCCACGTCGGCCGGGCTCACCCAGGAGGAGATCGACGCCGACGCTGCCGAATTGAAGTCACGGCTGCAGATCCGAATCGACGCACTCGCCGACGATCCTGTCGTGACGGGATCGTCGTGATGTCCCGGCGGTCAGCGCAGGGTCAGGGTGTCTGCCGGGGAAACCTCGCGGCGGGGGTCGCGCAGCGGCATGCCGTTGATCAGGACCATTCCCTCCATTACGAAGGAGGCGGCCTGCGACAGCGTGCGCGCAGTGCCTGTGGCAACCAACAACTCGGGAACAGAAGTTCGACCGTTCATGACCTGATGCTGCTCCCGAGCGGTGACCGTCGACGCTCGATCGCGTGGCGGGTAGGCGACAGTCAGGTGAACACTCGGAGACGGCGGGTCGGCGTGATGGTCGCTGTGTGCGGGGTCGGCGCCTCGGTGCTCGCGTCGTGCACCTCGGCCCAACCCCCAGCGACCCAACCCCCGGCAGCCCAACCCTCAGCCGCCGCGGGATTCGAAACCTGGTGCACCCCCACCGACTCGGGCCTGTCCGAGTTGTCGGGTCTGGCGTGGACGGGCGATACCGGCTACGCGATCGGGGACCGCGGCAGCGACGACCGGCTGGCGGTGCTCGACCGTGCCTGCGAGGTGACCGGGTGGGTCGACGTCGGAGTCGAGACGGTCGACGTCGAGGACATGGCCGTCGACAGCGCGGGGATCGTGTGGCTCGCCGACACCGGCGACAACGACGGTGAACGCGAGAGCGTCACCCTGATCGGCGTCGATGTCCGGTCCGATCGTCGCACCTCCGTCTCTCTGCGCTACCCGGACGGCGCACACGACGTCGAGGCGTTCGCTCTGACGCCTACCGGGCAACCGGTGTTGATCACCAAGGTCTCGGGCGGTGCGTCCGCAACGATCTACTTGTCCGACGAATCCGTTACCGGCGCAGCAGACACCGTGGATCTGGTTCGCGTCGGAGCAGTGGCCGCAACTGCTGCGGACGGATCGAGTCGGCCGATCACCGGTGCAGCCGTCGATGCCGACGCGACCGTGGGGGCACTGCGAACGAAGAAGGATCTGTTCGTCTTCGATATCGCCGACGGCGATGTGGCAGCAGCATTCTCGGGCGCTCCCGCCGGTGTCGTCGAGGGCCCCGATCAACCACAGGGCGAGGCCGTCGCCTTCACCGACGCGGGTGAACTACTGCTCGCGTCCGAGGCCGACGGAGCCACCGAACTACCCCCGATCGTGTTCGCCGAGCCGAACTGAACGCGGCGTCGCCCGACCATCACACCCACCGAAGGAAGGATCGCTCCATGAGTCTGTTCGACAAATTTCGGCCCAAGGCCGCACTGGAGAAACAGGGTGCTTCGCCGGAAGACCTCAATACCGAGCCCACCGGTTATCAGCAGACTGCCAGCAAGCTGCACTCGTTCAACAGGTACGAGATCAAGTACTTCGTCGCCGAAGCCGACGTCGAACAGGTTCGTGAAGAGTTGACGGCGCGGATGGACACCGATCCGTTCTCGCCCAAGGGTGGCTACCCGGTCACCTCCCTGTACTACGACACCACCGACCTGCGGTTCTACTGGGAGAAGATCGAGGGCCTGAAGTTCCGACGCAAGGTGCGGGTGCGGCTGTACGGGGCACCGTCGGAATGCACGGACGACACACCGGTGCAGATCGAGATCAAGCAGCGCGTCAACAGGGTCACGCAAAAGCGTCGAATCTCGTTGCCCTACGACGTCTCTCAGCGTTGGCTCAATGCCCGTCAGGAGATCGAGTGCGATCCGAGTCAACGTCCGTTCGTCAACGAGGTCAGCACGTTGATCGCCAACCTCGACCTGCGTCCGATGGTCACCACCGGCTATCTACGCGAGGCCTACGTCGGCCGCGAGGCCGATCTCGGTCTGCGGGTGACGATCGACCACAAGGTGCACGGTCGGGATCGCGATTTCCGTTTCGATTCCGGTGCCCAGAACCGTTTCATCATTCCGCCCAAGCTCGCGATCCTGGAGATCAAGGCCAACGAGCGAGTGCCGTACTGGGTGACCGACATGACGGCCCGGATGAACATGTCCGTCATCCGAGTCTCGAAGTACTGCCAGTCCATCGAGGCGTTCGAGATGGCACCGCGATCACGCGCCGGTGCGCCCGAACTCGTCCTTCCCGCCGATGCCGACCATCGCGTGCCGTCGGATCTGCTCGAGCCCTACGCCGGCGCTCGCCGGTAGCCGCCGTACCCCTAGGAGACGGAAGATGTTCGAACGCTTCAAACCCAAGTCCGTTCTGTTCTACGACCTGTTCAACTCCTCTGCTCAGCTGCTGGCCACCGGAGCCAAGACGTTGACCGAACTGCTCGAATCCGCACCGGAGATCGATGCTGTGGCGCGTCGCATGGTCGATCTAGAGCACGAAGCCGACAGCGTCACCCACGACCTGTTCCGCACCTTGAACTCGAGCTTCATCACCCCGTTCGATCGCACCGACATCTACGTCCTCGGTTCGAGCCTCGACGACGTCATGGACCACATGGAAGCGGCGACACATCTGCTCTCGCTCTACCGAATCGGCGAACTCACCCCACACATGCACGACATGATCGACATCCTCGACCGGTCGGCGAAGGTCACGGCGGAAGCCATGCCGAGGTTGGCGTCGATGAAGGATCTCGAGCGCTACTGGATCGAGATCAACGAGCTCGAGAACCGGGCCGATCATGCCTATCGGACATTTCTGGCGGATCTGTTCGACGGCCGTTTCGACGCATTGACAGTGATGAAACTCAAGGGAGTGGGCGACGAACTCGAAGACGCCGCAGACGCTTTCGAGAAGGTAGCGCACGTCATCGAATCCATCGTGCTGAAAGAGACGTGAGTGCGCGGTGGTAGCACTCGTTCTGGTCATCACCCTGGCGATGGCGTTCACCTTCACCAACGGCTTTCACGATTCGGCCAATGCCATCGCGACATCGGTGTCCACGCGCGCACTCACACTGCGGACGGCACTGGTCATGGCCGCGGTGGGAAACTTGCTCGGTTCCTTCTTCGGCGCGAAGGTCGCCTCGACTGTGGGGGAGGGAATCATCGCCCTCGACGTCGGATCCGACGCGTTGCTCGTGGTCGGGTGCGCCCTGGTCGGTGCCATCGCCTGGAATCTGATCACGTGGTGGTTCGGGTTGCCGTCCTCGTCCTCGCACGCATTGGTCGGCGGCATGGTGGGAGCTGCACTGGCCGGCGGCATGACCGTGCTGTGGGGAGGCGTCGCGACCAAGGTGATCCTCCCGATGATCGTTTCTCCTGCAGTCGGTTTCGTGCTCGGAAGCGCCGTGATGGTGGCCATTCTGTGGATGTTCCGGCGGTCGTCTCCCAGTGCCACCAGCCGGGGGTTCCGGCGCGCTCAGACCTGCTCGGCCGCGGCCATGGCCTTCGGGCACGGTATGCAGGATGCAGCCAAGACGATGGGCATCGTGGTTCTGGCTCTGGTCGTGTCCGGCAATCAGGTCGACTACACGATTCCCCTGTGGTGCTACTTCCTCACCGCGACGGTGCTGGCGCTCGGAACAGCGACCGGTGGGATGCGGATCATGCGCACCCTCGGCCGCAAGATCATCGAACTCGACCCACCCCAGGGCTTCGCGGCCGAGGCGACCGCGTCCGCGGTTCTGTACGTGGCCTCGATCGGACTGGGAGCGCCGGTATCGACGACGCATGTCATCTCGTCGGCGATCATGGGCGTCGGGGCGACCAAACGCACGACGGCCGTGCGCTGGGGAACGGCGGGAAACATGCTCGCGGCGTGGGTCACCACGCTGCCCGCGGCGGCTGCCGTCGCCGCGCTGACCTACGTGATTGCAGGGGTGTTCTCGTGAAGCGGCGTGCGGGTTGGACATCGGTGAGTGCTGCACTGTGCATGGTGGCACTGAGCTCGGTGACCGGCTGTGGTTACGAGATGACGTCGACGGACACCGGCAGCGGCATCTCTCGTGACGTGCAGGAGGCCAGGGACGGATTTCTCGAGACCCCGGGAATGGCCGAACTGTTCGACGACCTCTACGGGCAGGGCATCGGCACGACCGTCAACGAGGTGTTCGCACTGGGCATCTACATTCCGGGCTTTTGCGAGACCCGCGCTCAGCAGGGATTGTCCGAGGAGGAGGCCGTCGCGGAAGTGACCGATTCTCTCGGTGCGACCTACGAGAAAGGGACCGGCGAGCCCTGGGCCGAGCCGATAGTCCAGGCCGCGGAGCAGCACGTCTGTCAGTGACCCGGGCATCGGTGTCGGTGGCCTGTGCAAGCATGGAACGGTGGAGTCCACCGGCAGGCCCGTGGCGAGCATCATGCACGCCGACCTGGACTCCTTCTATGCCTCGGTGGAGCAGCGTGACGATCCGCGGCTGCGCGGTAAGCCGGTGATCGTCGGCGGGGGAGTGGTGCTCGCCGCCAGCTACGAGGCCAAGGCCTTCGGGGTGCGTACGGCGATGAGCGGCGGGCAGGCACGCGCGGTGTGTCCGCAGGCCATCGTGGTCCCGCCGCGCATGGAGGCGTACTCGCAGGCGAGCAAGGACGTGTTCGACGTCTTCCACGACACCACCCCGCTGGTGGAGGGCATCTCCATCGACGAGGCGTTTCTCGACGTCGGCGGGTTGCAGAAGATTGCGGGCAGTGCCACGGAGATCGGACAACGTCTGCGGCAGGAGGTCGCCGAACAGGTAGGGCTGCCCATCACCGTCGGGATCGCCACCACCAAGTTTCTGGCGAAGGTGGCCAGTGCTTTCGCCAAACCCGACGGCCTACTGCTCGTGCCGCCCGGCGGCGAACTCGAGTTCCTGCATCCGCTGAACATCGAAAGGCTCTGGGGTGTCGGCAAAGTGACCGCCGAGAAACTGCACGTCCTCGACATCCGGACCGTCGGCGACATCGCGGCCTACGGCGAGCGTTCGTTGGCTTCGGTGCTGGGCAAGGGTGCGGGTGCTCATCTGTACGCGCTGGCCATGGGCCGAGATCCGCGACGCGTCCAGCCCGGGAAGTCCCGCAGTTCCATCGGCGCACAGCGGGCACTCGGCCGCGGCAGGCACGACGCAGCCGAGGTGGAGGCCTCGTTGATCGGGCTCGTCGATCGCGTCACGCACCGTATGCGCGCAGCGGAGCGAACCGGTCGAACCGTGATGTTGCGCTTACGTTTTGCCGATTTCACTCGCGCCACCAGATCGCACACGCTCGATCGCGCCACCGCCGATACCAGGGATATTCTCGACGCCGCACTCGAATTGCTGCGCGACGCGGCACCGTTGATCTCGGAGAAGGGCATCACCCTCGTCGGTGTCACCGTTTCGAGTATCGACAAGGGCGGCGCGGAACAACTCGAATTGCAGTTCGACGCACCGTCGGTACGGACGCCGCCGGAGGCATCGGCTCTCGACCGCGCGCTCGACGGGGTGCACAAGAAATTCGGATCTACCTCGCTCACTCGCGGGGTGCTGCTCGGTCGCGATCCGGGAATCTCGGTTCCGCTGTTGCCGGACTGACTACTGTCGGGTCGTCGGTTGTACCCGAAAGCCGGTGGGCATCATGGTCAGTCGCTCCTCGACCCGCAGGCGGTACGACGGGTCGGCTCGCAGATCGAAACGCTGGAGAATCGTTCCGAGGACCAGGACCGCCTCGTGAATGGCGAATTGCCTTCCGATGCAGGCGCGTTCGCCGGTGCCGAATGGCTTGTAGGCATGGGCCGGTCTGGCTTTGATGCGGTCGGGTAGAAAGTTGTCCGGGTCGAACTCGTCGGGGCGATCGCCCCACACCGGATCGCGATGCAGGGCCGTCACCAGCACGATCGCCCAGTCCCCGGCCGCCATTCGGTAGCCGTCGCCGACGATGGTCTCCGTCCGTGCTCCCCGGCCGAACGCGGGAACCGTCGGCCACAGGCGCAGCGATTCGTCGAGGACTCGGCGGACGTACCGCAGCTTGGGGACCTGCCCGAACTCGGGCTCACCCGCACCCCAGACCTCGTCGACCTCGGCGCGGGCCCGCTCGAAGACCTCCGGATGTGTCGCCAGGTAGTACAGCGCGAACGACAGTGCACCGGAGGTGGTCTCGTGTCCGGCGATCAGGAACGTCAGGATCTGGTAGCCGATGTTGGCTTCGCTCAATGCATTCGGATTGTCCACCTCACGTGCCGCGTCCATCATGATCTGCAGCAGGTCGGCGAAGTCTTCGGTGGACCGGCGCCTGGTCCGGACGACATCTGCGAGGACGTCGGCCAGGTACTGCTTGTTGTGTGCGTATTCGCGGTCGGATCGGGCGAACAGGGGCTTGGCGAACGCGGGGATCTTCAGCAGTGCCCGCCTCTGGTTGTAGGTCAGGGCACCGACCATGGCGGAGACGAACGGATGCGGCTCGGTTCGCTCGAACGAGCCGAAGCTGTAACTGAATCCGGTGCGACCGATGGTCTCGAGCGTCAGCTTCGTCATGTCCGAGGACACGTCGGTGGTTGCGCCGGCGCGTGCGCGGTCTTCCCAGTGCCGAACCAGATCGTCGGCGACGTCGACCATGATCTCGTGATAGCCGCGCATGGCACCGGCGGTGAAGGCCGGACGCAACAGATCGTGGGCCCGTTGCCAGTTCGGTTCGTGGTTGTAGGCGGTGAACAGCCCGTCGGCCCCGATGTCGCGCAGATTCTCGACGCCGGGAGGCAGAAACTTCTCGAACCGTTTCTCATCGCACAGTTCGCCCACCACGTCGGCACCGGAGGCGAAGACGAAGCGTCGACCGAGGATGTTCCGCTCGAACATCGGGCCGAGGCGGCCGGCCATGGCGGTCGAATCCTGAACCGGGGTGCGCGGGTCGACGCCGACGATGTCGCCGAGCACGGGAACTCGGTACGGGGGATGCGGTAGAGCGCCGTTTCGTACCGCGAACTCTGTCGACATCGCCACTCCATCGTTCGGCTTGTTGAATCGGTGTTCAATAGTGACCGTACTCACTGTTGAACTCGTGTCAAGTAAAGTTCGAGGCCCATGACCACACCTCGCAAGCGGATGACGCCGGCGCAGCGGCGTGCGCAACTCCTCGAGATCGGCTCGGCACTGTTCGCCGAGCGGCCCTACGAGGACGTGTGGATCGAAGAGGTCGCCGATCTGGCGGGCGTCTCACGCGGGCTGATGTACCACTACTTCCCGTCCAAGCGGGAGTTCTTCGTCGAGATCGTGCGCACCGAGTCCGAGCGGAACCTCGACCTCACCGCACCGGACACCTCGCTTCCGGTCCTCGAGCAGATCGCCGCCGGGCTCGAGGCCTACATCTCCTACGCCGACGAGCACGCGCACGGCATTCGAGCCGTCAACCGCGGGTCCCTGCTGGGAGACCGACGGATCGACGACATCCTCACGCGCGAGTTCGAGATTCAGCAGGAGCGGATCCTGGCTGCTCTGCCCGAAAGATTTCGCGACGACGACATGGTCCGCACCGCGTTGCGCGGGTGGGTGGCCTTCGTGCGAGCGGTGTGCCTGGACTGGGTCGAGCGCAGAACTCTCGACCGGGAACAGGTCCGTGCGCTGTGTCTTCGTGCCGTTGCAGGCCTTCTCGAGGTGTGAGCTGCGGGGTTATCGTCGACGCATGTGCCGAAACATCACCACCCTGCGAGGCTTGGAACCCCACGCCACCGACGAGGAGATCGAAGCGGCCGCGCGTCAGTACGTCCGCAAGATCAGCGGCGTGCAGAAGACGTCCGACGCCACCCGTGACGCGTTCGAGCGTGCCGTCGCCGAGGTGACGGCAACGACGCACCGGCTCCTCGATGCGCTTCCGGAACGGCGTCAGCCACCGCCCACGGTGCCGCCACTGCGGCGTCCGGAGGTGCAGGCGAGGATCGCGGCGGCGGGAGTGGAGCCTGCGGAACGACCCAAATCAGCGGCGAAGGCCGGGTCCTAGTGGGTGCTGTCCGGCGGCACTGCGGGGAGTCCTTCGCTCACGCGGAGCTTCTCGGCCATCGAGCTGAGCAGATTCTGGGACTCCTCGGACAGGTCGAATGCCCGGGCGGACAGGCGGCGTAGGCCGTATCCCTGCAGCTGGGTGAGCAGTTCGAGGTCGTGATCGACCTTGGCCGCGTAGATGTCGTCGAAGAAGTAGTCGGGCTTGACCTTGAAGAACGTGGCCAGTGCCGCCACGGTGTCCGCGGACGGATTGTTGCGCTGCCCCGACCGCAATTGCGAGATGTACGGCTTGGAGATCTGGTGCCCGCGCAGGGCGAGAGCGTCGGCGACCTCGGCATTGGTGTGCGGCTTGCGTCCGGTCGGGTGGATCGTGGAGAACAGATGGTTCAGGCGTGCGGCGAAATCAGCGGACATCGGGGATGTGTGTGCCTTCCTGATACAGCCGCTGCCCACCCGGGCAGATCGGTCCGCCGCGGACCGAACCGGCTCATAGTAGCCGCTGCCGAGGATCCGGCTAACCATGGCTGACCTGCAGAAATTCGTCGAAAATCGTACTGATCGGTTTCATGCGTCGGGCGACGTGCCGGGGCGAGTCCGGGCAGCCCGGTGCCTCGGACACCGGATCGATCGGATGGTTTTCCGTAGAATCGGACACGTGATCAGAGCCTCGGTGGCAGACTGTCTTGCCAGGCGGAGGGGGTGGAGATGACCGATCGTCGACGGCGAACGTTCGATTCACGAGACGGTGACGCGGAGGTGGTCGAGCCACTGCTTCGCGCAGTGCTGTCCTACGCGCCGCGGGACGAGTCGCCCACGCCGCACCCGTCCGAGGGAATCACGCTCCGGGCCGAGGACGGCTCCGGGTTCGTTCGACTCGGACTCGCCATCGCAGACCATCTCGGCGCAGGCATCCCGGGGCCGTTCGGGTCCAGGTTCTACGAATGTGGATCGTTCGAAGTCATTGTGCCGCAACGAGATCCTCGGGACGGCGCGCTGTTGATGATCCACCTGCTCGACGCGCGAGCTCCGCACAGATTCGAGTTCTCGACGTCCATGCCGCCCCGGTGGAGCCTGCGGCTCGAGCGCGACGGCTCGGTGTCGGTACTCGACGATGTGGGCGATGCAGTGATATTCATCGGCCGCCCTTGGGCTTTCGACTCCGACCTGCAACCGGTTCGCGTGCACTACACCATCGAGAACGGCCTCCTGGTGCAGAACGTCGAGGCCACCGCCGACACCGGATATCCGATCCTGATCGACCCCGACCCCGATGCGATCATCACCGGAGACGGTCGACTGGTGACCGAGACCTGGACGCCGCGACTGGTGGCCGGCGGAGTGGTCGAGGACATGCCGCCGAAGTCGCTGTCCAGCTGAGGGCTTGCGGCGCAGGGCTTTTCAGAACGGGTCGTGCTGAATGTGCTCCATCGGCGTGCCGACCCTGCGGAGGGCGTAGATCGTCGTGCGCACCATCGACGGTGACCCGCAGATCTGAATCTGCCGATCGGCCCACGAACCGAATCGAGTGACGACCTTGCCCACCGCGCCGTGCAGACGGTGGTGCATTCCCCACGGTAGTTCGCGAGGTGTGCCCGAATACCACCACGGATTCTCGAGTTCCTCGGTCACCGGAACCACCGTCAGCCACGGATTCGACAGCGACAACTGCCACAGAGTGTCCAGATCGTAGAGATCGCACGGATACGTTCCGCTGACGAACAGGTGCACCCGCGGATTGTTGCTGCGCTGCGCCATCTCCATCACCTGCGCGCGCAGCGGGGCCAATCCGGTGCCACCCGCGATCATCAGCACGTCCTCGCGGATCGCGCGATCGACGTGCATCCCGCCCAGCGGCGGACTGATGGCCCAGCGATCACCCACGGCGGTCTCGGTGACCATCGCCGGCGACACCCAGCCACCGGAGACGCGTCGAACATGGAACTCGATCTCACCGTACGGATTGCTGGGGATGGCAGGGGACAGGTACCGCCACAGCTTGGGCCGCTGCGGAATCTGCACACTGACGTACTGCCCGGGGAAGTACGGGATCTCGCCGTCGGTCTTCAGCCGCACCACCGCGAGGTCGTCGAGCACGCGCTGATGATCTACGACGGTGGCACTCCAGAACGGCGGCAGTTCGTCGTTGTCGGCGGCGTCGGCCATCGCATTGCTCACCACGGTGAGAGCGTCGTTCCAGGCCGTCTCGACCTCGTCGGTCCATACCTCGTTGCCGGCGAAGGTGCGGAACGCGTTGATCAGAGCCGAGCTGCCCGCGCGGAAATGCGCGCCGGAGATTCCGTGTTTGCGATGGTCCCGGCCGAGTTGCTCGAGGAACGGCTCGACGCGGTCGGGTTCGTCGAGGTGCTCGAAGACGTAGCCGAGGGCCATGACGAAGTGCTCACGCAACGCGTCCATCGATGCCGGGAACAGGGTGCGGAAGTCGGGATGCTCGGCGAAGAGATGGCCGTAGAAGGACCGGGACAGCCGCGCCGGCCCGTCCTGGGCGGCCACGACGGATTTGAATCCGGTGCGAACGAGGGAGATCGTGCGTGCGTCGAGCATAGATCCACCTCCACCCCACCGAATCACTGCCGATGACCCAGCCACCGTCGACCGTCACCAAAGTAGACCGATCGAGGATATCCCGCATTTCGCCGAATGTGGATAAGAACAAGGTTGAGCGGAACAGACTCAACTTGTCTATGGTTGTACCCAGCGACAGTCTCGAATCCCACTCTCGGAAGAAGGTGACCGGTGGACAGTTTCACTCCCACCACGAAGTCGCAGGCGGCACTTTCCGCTGCCCTGCAGGCCGCATCCGCGGCCGGTAACCCGGACATTCGTCCGGCACATTTGTTGGTGGCGTTGCTCGATCAGACCGACGGCATCGCCACACCACTGCTGAAGGCCGTCGGCGTCGACCCTGCAACGGTGCGTCGAGAAGCGCAGAACCTCGTCGACCGCCTGCCCTCGGCATCCGGTTCGACCACCACTCCGCAACTCGGCCGTGAAACCCTCGCCGCGATCACCGCCGCACAGCATCTGGCCACCGAACTCGACGACGAGTTCGTCTCCACCGAACACATCATGGTGGGCCTGGCGACCGGCAGCGACGACGTCGGCAAGCTGTTGACCGGGCACGGAGCCGGACCCAACGAGCTGCGCGACGCCTTCCAAGCCGTTCGCGGCAGTGCTCGGGTCACCAGCGCAGATCCCGAGAACACCTACCAGGCGCTGGAGAAGTACAGCACCGATCTGACCGCGCTGGCCCGAGAAGGCAAGCTCGATCCCGTCATCGGCCGCGACACCGAGATCAGGCGCGTCGTGCAGGTTCTCTCACGGCGCACCAAGAACAATCCGGTGCTCATCGGCGAACCCGGTGTCGGCAAGACGGCCATCGTCGAAGGACTCGCGCAACGCGTCATCGCCGGCGACGTACCGGAGAGCCTGCGCGGCAAGACCGTCGTCTCCCTCGACCTCGGTTCGATGGTCGCGGGCGCGAAGTTCCGCGGTGAGTTCGAGGAGCGGCTCAAGGCCGTGCTCGACGACATCAAGAACTCCGCAGGTCAGGTCATCACGTTCATCGACGAGCTGCACACCATCGTCGGAGCAGGTGCGACCGGTGAATCGGCGATGGACGCGGGCAACATGATCAAGCCGATGCTCGCCCGCGGTGAACTGCGCCTCGTCGGTGCGACGACCCTCGAGGAGTACCGCAAGTACATCGAGAAGGATGCCGCCCTCGAACGACGCTTCCAGCAGGTCTACGTCGGTGAGCCGTCGGTCGAGGACACCGTCGGCATCCTGCGCGGACTCAAGGAGCGCTACGAGGTGCACCACGGCGTCCGGATCACGGACTCCGCCCTGGTCGCCGCGGCCACGCTCAGTGACCGGTACATCACCGCCCGGTTCCTGCCGGACAAGGCCATCGACCTGGTCGACGAGGCCGCGTCCCGGCTGCGCATGGAGATCGACTCACGCCCGGTCGAGATCGACGAGGTCGAACGTGCCGTCCGTCGCCTCGAAATCGAGGAGATGGCCCTGGCGAAGGAGACCGACGACGCGTCGAAGGCTCGGCTCGACAAGCTCCGCCAGGAACTTGCCGATCTGCAGGAGAAGCTCGCCGGGCTCAGCACCCGCTGGCAGAACGAGAAGAACGCCATCGACTCGGTGCGGGTCCTGAAGGAGGAGCTCGAGAACCTGCGGGGCGAATCCGACCGCGCCGAACGCGACGGCGATCTGGGCCGGGCCGCCGAGCTGCGCTACGGACGTATCCCGACTCTCGAGAAGGAGCTCGCAGCCAAGACCGAGGACTCGCCGGCTCAGGGTGACGTGATGCTCAAGGAGGAGGTGGGACCGGACGACGTCGCCGACGTCGTCGCGGCCTGGACCGGAATTCCGGCGGGCCGGATGCTCGAGGGTGAGACCGCGAAGCTGCTCCGCATGGAGGACGAGCTCGGCAAGCGAGTCGTCGGGCAGAAGGATGCAGTACAAGCGGTGTCCGACGCCGTCCGACGCTCCCGCGCCGGGGTGGCCGATCCCAACCGTCCGACGGGATCGTTCCTGTTCCTCGGACCGACCGGTGTCGGTAAGACCGAGCTGGCGAAAGCGTTGGCGGAGTTCCTCTTCGACGACGAACGCGCGATGGTGCGCATCGACATGAGCGAGTACAGCGAGAAGCATGCCGTCGCTCGGCTCGTCGGTGCACCTCCGGGCTACGTCGGCTACGAGGCCGGAGGTCAGCTGACCGAGGCCGTGCGTAGGCGTCCGTACACGGTTGTGCTCTTCGACGAGGTCGAGAAAGCGCACCCCGATGTGTTCGACATCCTGCTCGCAGTGTTGGACGAAGGCCGGCTCACCGACGGCCAGGGCCGGACCGTCGACTTCCGCAACACGATCCTGATCCTCACCTCCAACCTCGGTGCCGGCGGTACCAAGGAGCAGGTGATGGACGCGGTGCGGCGGTCGTTCAAGCCCGAGTTCGTCAATCGACTCGACGACGTGGTGGTGTTCGACGCGTTGTCCGAGGATCAGCTCGAGTCGATCGTCGACATCCAGCTCGGCTTCCTCGCCAAGCGTCTGGCGGCTCGTCGACTGACGCTGGACGTGTCGTCACCGGCGAAGATGTGGCTCGCGGTTCGCGGCTACGACCCGTTGTACGGAGCGCGGCCGCTGCGTCGACTGATCCAGCAGGCCATCGGGGATCAACTGGCGAAGCTGCTGCTCGCCGGCGACGTCCACGACGGCGATGTGGTGTCGGTCGGTGTCAGCCCTGACGGAGAGCGCCTGATCCTGGGCTAGCCGCGGTCTTTTCCCGAACAGGCCCGCACGAGTACTGCTCGTGCGGGCCTGTTTTTGCCTTCAACCGGGGTGTACCGGGTAGGTACGCTCGTGGGATGACGAATCCGGACGACCCGCGGTCACCCAGAGAACGCGATCAGGACGCGGCGGACGGGCCGGAGTCAGCAGAATCGACGCAAGCCTACGGACAGCAGTACCCCGGTGCCCAGCAGTATCCCGGGGCCCAGCAGTATCCCGACGGCTCGCAACCGACGGAGCAGTATCCGACACAGGCGGGTCAGAACCCGAACCCGCAGGCCTATCCGCCCGGTTATCAGCCCACGCAGGCATTCCCGCCCTACGACCCGGAGCAGCAGGCGGCGGCAAATCAGGCATACGGCCAGACCCAGCAGTACGGTCAACCCCCGGGTTACGAGACTGCGCAGTACGGCCAGGTCCCGCAGTACGGCCAGGCCCCGCAGTACGGCAACACTCAGCAATTCGGCCACACTCAGCAATTCGGGCAGCCGCCGGAGTACGGCGCTCCGCCGCCCACCGGGGATCCGAACGCGACCGATTCCGGCAGCAAGGGGCCCAGGCCGTGGGTTCTGGCGCTGATCGGACTCGTCGTCCTCGCCATCGTCGTGTTCTTCGGAATTTCCTTCCTGAGCGGGGGATCCGACGAGCCCAGCACCACCGCCACCGGTCCGTCGACGTCGTCGTCGATCAGGCCGCCCACGTCGAGCGCGCCCACCACAGCGCCGCAGCCCACCGAATCGGGCACCGCCACCACGCCCGAGCTGATCCCCGGGGGAATTCCCGAGATTCTCGGTCAACTGGGTTCGTCGGTGGGAACGATCAGCGCCAACGACGGTTCGACTCTGACGCTGGACGGACTCGACGGCGCTCCGGTGACGGTGCAGACCACACCCCAGACCCAGATAATCTCGTTGTCCGGCAGCGACCTGGCGTCGCTGACCGTCGGTGCTTTCGTCGTGGTGCAGGGCGAGGCCGTCGAGGACGGAACGATCCGCGCGAACGTCATCATCGAAACGCCGAATCTCGGCGGATAGGCGCGGGAGTGGAGCCTGCGGAATGACCTGTAGGGGGCGGGAGTGGAGCCTGCGGAATGACCCCAAAGGCGATGCGAGTCGCCGTAGGGACCGTTCACAGGACCCGGCGGTGGTGGGCGGCGAAGGTGTGGATGTCGATTAAGGTGGTTCGCGATGACGGCAATGTGGTTCGGCCTTGCGGCAATTGCACTGATGGGTGCAGTGGCGCTGCTCTACATCGACAGGTCCAAGCGAGATCAGTCCGGACGTGTACGGCAGATGTGGGCCAAGGCTCAGGGGTACGAGTATCGACCGCACGATCGAGAACTGGTCACTCGGTTCTCTCGCGCTGCCCTGTCGAAGCCCGAGTTCGACGTGGCTCTCGGAGTGGTGACCGGCGTTCGGCGCGGTGAGGAGTTCGTTCTCTTCGACGTCGAGGAGACGGGCACCATCGTGGCCGTGCAGCGCTCGGTCGGTTCCGATGTCGACATCGACCTTCGGCCCCGCTCGACGCCACCGCCGCGGGACGAGGACATGGAACTGCTCGGCTCCATCGGCCCGCGTGTGGTGTTCGCCACCGACGTCGATATCGCTCGCCGTGTCTGCGACCAGCGGATGGCTGCGTTCACCGAGTCCATCCCGGCGAATCTGCAGCTGCTGTGGAGCGAGAAGGACTGGACGCTCGGATCTCTGCCGCTCAGCAGTGCCGGCCGCGATTGGGATGCCGCGATCGACGCGGTCGCACGACTGTCGGGCATGTTGCACGTGCTGCCCCCGGTTCGCGGAAGCGCGGTCTACGGCGCTCGACCCGGTGACCCCGGCCGTGACCGAAGCGATCCGGGTAGGCCGCTGGTGCAGGAGGCGCACACTCAGCAAGCGCGCGTGCCGCAGAATCCCCAGCCTCGAGTGGCCGAGCCCCGCATCCAGGCGGTGCCGAGCCCGGAGACCCGTGTTGTCCAGCCGAGAACTCCTGCACCTAAGGGTCCCGAGCCGCGGGTTCGACCTCCTCGGATAGCAGAGCCCCGTGCAGGAGAACCCCGTACTGAAGAGCCCCGTACTCAGGAGCCCCGCACCCCCGATTCGCGTCCGCAGGAGTCGGGACGTAGGCCGCGTCCGCCGAGGCCCGATGCGGCCGGCCCGCAGGCTGCACGTTCGGCGAGTCCGTCGCGTCCGGTGCCGCGCCAGCCCGCGTCGCGTCCGATCCCGTTCGACTCGGAGCGCCGACGCAATCAGCCCTGATGAAAGTTCGGGCGTGTTTACGGGCGCAGATGCGCTTACGCGGCTAAATTCGTACCCCGTGACGGTTTCTTCGGGTGTTGTAGTGGCAGTCGTGGTCCTGTGTGTCGTTGTCTTGGTCGGCTACGTGGTGATCACGGTGCGTCGACTCGGCCGGTACCGCGTGCAGACGGAACAGAGTCTGCGGCTGGTCGATGTCGAGCTCGATCGGCGGCACGAGCAGTTGGGCCCGTTCATTGCCGCGGCGGAGGCCACCGGGCTGTCCGGTGATGTGCTGCGTCAGCTCGGTGGTGCGCGTTCGTGGTCCAGGGCCGTGCGCGATCGCAGCCTGGGTCTGCAGGCGCAGGCCGCTGCCGAGAATGCGTTGTCCGCCGCGTTCCACGCCGTGCTGGCCGACGCCGATGCGCGTCAGAATGTGTTGGGCAATTGGGAGTTCCAGGGCCCGGCCGGAGAACTGAACGTCACCGAGCGGCGTATCGCGGGCGCTGTGCGCGTGTACAACGACAATGCGTACCGGTTGTCGCAGGCGATCGGCACGTTCCCGTCCTCGCTCGTCGCCAGGTCTCGCTCGTTGACCGCACCGGAACCGTTCGTGGAGACCAAGGAACTGCTCGACGAGCAGCCATCGGCCGAGGTCGCTGCCTAGCGGCAGGAACGCCCCGAGCTCCGGCATCGGAGCCGGCGAGAGCGGTTGCGCGGGTCGGTGGGTAAGTTCGTACCGACCTATCGAAGATCCGTGGTGCGACGAGAGGAATCCGAACATGGCCGAGAGTGCCGCGAATTCGGACCGGCAGGAACTGGCCGATTTGGTGAAAGAGCTTGCCGTCGTGCACGGGAAGGTCACCTTGTCGTCGGGCAAGGAGGCCGACTACTACGTGGATCTGCGTCGCGCGACCCTGCATCATCGGGCGGGTGCGCTGATCGGATCGTTGATGCGTGATCTGGTTGCCGACTGGGATTTCGTGTCGGTCGGCGGTCTGACGATGGGTGCAGATCCGGTGGCGATGTCGATCATGCATGCCGAGGGGCGTCCGATCGATGCGTTCGTGGTGCGCAAGGCAGCGAAGGCGCACGGCATGCAACGTCAGATCGAGGGACCGGACATCGTCGGCAAACGTGTTCTGGTGGTGGAGGATACGACGACCACCGGTAATTCTCCGCTCACTGCCGTGCAGGCTCTGCGCGACGCGGGCGCGACGGTCGTCGGAGTGGCCACGGTGGTGGACCGGGCGACCGGGGCCGATCGGGTCATCGCCGCAGAGGACCTGGAATATCGATCCCTCCTCGGCTTGGCAGACCTCGGCTTGTAGCCCCGGTCGCGAGAGCGCCTATCAGCGAACCAGTTGCGCGACGACGACGAAGTTGTCGTCGGTGGGTTCGCCGCCTTGGACGTCGCAGTTGGCGAGGATCAATCGCCCCGGCACCGAGCGTCGGAGTTCGTTGTCCGCCAGTAGGGATCCCTTCGGCAGAGGGCCGACCGATTCGACCGCGTACTGCAGGGTGCCGCTCGCTGTGCGCAACACGACGGTGTCGCCCGGGGTCACCACGCGCAACGCCTTGAACGGGGCATCACGCTTCGAATAGTTATGTCCCGCAACCACTACCGTTTGTTCGGTCGAGGTTCCCGGCATGCCGCTCTCGGCCCACCACGCGGGCAGTTCGTCGACGGGGTTGAGCACCTGGCCACTGTCGCCGCCGCGGTAGAGCGGGTCGGGATGGATGGGACTGCTCAGATAGGTAGTGCCGTCCGAGGACCGGAGTTCGATGTGTTCCGGCTGAGCGGGAGCGACGTCGCTCGCCGGTGCAGCCACCGAGATCTGTGACTGCACCGGCGAGCGATCGGGCGCGGCGATCCCGACTTCGTCACTCGCACAAGCTGATACGAGTAGAACGAAGGTCAGGATCGCCGTCCACAGCCAGCGGGTGTTACGAGGTGGCATCGGTGGAGCTACGGCGACGCAGGTAGAAGGCTCCGCCTGCTGCCGCGACCACGACCACGCCGACTCCGGCCAGAATCGCCGGGGTGTTGGACGAGCTGTCCGATCCGCCCGACGCCTCGTCGGAGGAATCGCCGAGAGCGAGATCGACCGGCGGCAGATCGCCGGCAACGCTGACGACACCGTTCTCGTCGGTGGTGAAGTAATCCGCGACGGTGAACGATCCGTCCTCGTTCCTGACACCGACCAGCGAGACTCCGGTCTTGTCGACGACGACGGTGTTCTCGTCGACCTCGGTGACCGGAACGTCCTCGCGGACGGTGTTTCCGAGGTTGATCGTCCACTCGAACTTCGGTCCGCTGGCGGCCAATTCGGCGGCCTCGGCCTTGAGATCGGCCTCGACCTTGGCCTTGGCGTCGGAGTTGGCCTTCGCGGCCGTCGCTTCGTCCTGTGCGGTCTTCAGCGCGGTCGCGGCCTCGGTGGCCTTGGTCTTGGCTGCAGCGGCTGCCTCGGTCTTGGTCGCCAGATCTGCGTCGGCGGCCGTGACGGCTGCGTTGGCATCCACGACGGCCTGTGCGGCGTCGGCTGCAGCCTTTTCGAGGGCTGCGATGTCGGCATCGGACGGTGCAGCGTCGAGTGCAGCCTGGGCTGCGGTGGCTGCGTCGGCCTTGGCATCGGCGTCGGCCTTGGCGGCGTCCGCTGCGGCCCGGGCGTCGGCTGCGGCCTTCTCGGATTCGGTTTCCTCACCCGCGGCGGCCTCGGCGGCAGCTTCGAGGTTCAGAGCGTTCTGCTCGGCCATCGCGGCTACGGCAGCGGCCGTCTGCGCTTCGACGTGCAGTGCGAGCGACTTCGCTGCGGTGGCGGCTGCGGCCCTGGTGGCAGCAGCGATCTTGGCGAGGTTGAGGCTCTTGAACGACTCCTGCAGTGCCGCGACGGAATCCTCGACGGCCTTGGTCGACGCATCGGCCTCGACCTTGGCGCTGGCGGCGAGCTCGGCCTTGGCGTTCGCATCGGCGCGAGCTGCCTCGGCTTCTGCGGTGGCCTCGGGATCGCCCGATACCGCTGCGGCCTCGAGCTCGACGGCCAGCTTCTCTGCTGCCTCGGCGTCGGCTGCGGCCTGGTCCGCTGCGGCCTTGGCCTCGTCGGCCGTGGTCTTCAGCTCGGCAGCGTCGTTCTTGGCTGCGGTGACCGCAGCACTGGCGGCAGTGCTGGCGACTACGGCGGCCTTGGCCTCCGCGGCGGCCGTCTTGGCCTTGACGTCGGCCTCGGCGGCGGCGACCTCGGCCTTGGTGGCATCCGTGCTCGCGGTGGCCTCGGCTGCTTTGGCGGTCTCGAGCCGAACCTGGGCGGCTGCGGTGGCTTCCACCGCTGCCTTGCTTGCGGCCTCGGCGTCGGCGATCGCCTGCTTCTCCGCGTCGGACAGCTGCGGGATGACGTCGAGGTTGACCGTCGCGGTGCCGTCGTCGTTGAAGACGACGCCGCCGGTGACCTGGGGCAGCGGGCGGATGGCCGACGGTACTTCGGGGGCTGGGACGGCTGCGGCCGCCGCGGCTGCGGCGTCTTCCGGGGTGACGGCCGGAGCAGGCGCGTCGATCTGCCCGTCGACAGTGGCCGATCCTTCGACGGTTGCGCCCTGCTCGGCGGTGGGAGCTCCGGATTCGGTGCCGCCCTCGGTGGCCGGCTGCTCGACTGAGGAGCTTTCGGGTGTCGGATCCTGCGCACTGGCGATTCCCGGTGCGGCGATGGAGAGGGACAGTGCCATGGCGGCCCCGGCAGCGGCGAGGCGCGCCTTCTTGGACCTGGCGATCGACTTCTGCGACATGAAGATTGTGGCCCTTCGGTCAGTGGCAGCATCGTGCTGCGCGCACCCGCCCTCCCACGCGGAACGGGTGTAGTTGGTGAGTCACACGAACAACCGTGTTGACGTGACCGTAAACCAACCGGCCGGTCTCGGGAACCGTTCAAGCCTTTACCTGAGAATTGGTTATGAAAGTGTTACTGATGGGACTCATGTGACGAGAGAGATTCTCGACAGCAAACGGCGGTCGAGATCCGAAGATCTCGACCGCCGCGAAAAACCCGTCGGGTGAACGTATTTCAGTCGCCGACCGTCACCGCACGAGCCTCGTCGATGCTGTGAGGTGCAGGTTCGTGGTCGTCGACGTGAGCGAGCACCTTCCGGCCGGTTGCCAGAACCACGATGGCAAGGGCGGTGCAGGCTGCACCCACCCAGAACGGGACGTGCATGTTCGACTCGCCCAGTTTTCCGGCCAGGTACGGTGCTGCGGCCCCGCCGGTGAATCGAACGAAGCTGTACGCAGCCGATGCCGTGGACCGCTCGACCGGTGCCGAGATCATCACTGTCTCGGTGATCAGCGTGTTGTTGACTCCGAGGAACAACCCGGCGACGACGGTTCCCACGATCAGGACGGTCTTGTTCTCGGTGAACATCGCCATGACGCCCAGATCGAGGGCGAACAGCAGCAGCGCGAGCATCATCATGTTCAGCGTTCCGAAGGCCCGCTGCAGCTTCGGTGCGATGAACACCGATGCGATCGCCAGGCACAGTCCCCAGCCGAAGAAGATGAAGCCGATGGAGTAGGTGCCCATGTCCAACGGGAACGGGGTGTACGCCAGGAGGGTGAAGAATCCGTAGTTGTAGAGCAGTGCGGTGATGCCGACGGTGAGCAGACCGCGGTGGCGAAGCGCGCGGAACGGATCGAGGATCGACGTGGTGTGCGCGGGCTTCGGGGTGTCCGGGAGCATGACGATGAGCAGGATGAATGCGACGGCCATCAGCGCCGCGACGCCGAAGAACGGTCCGCGCCAGCTGAACCCGCCGAGAACTCCACCGACGAGGGGGCCGGTGGCGATACCGATACCCAGTGCGGCCTCGTAGAGGATGATCGCGCGAGCGACACCTCCCGATGCGGCACCGACGATGGTCGACAGCGCCGTCGCGATGAACAGGGCGTTACCCAGTCCCCAGCCGGCGCGGAAACCGATGATTTCACCGACCGAGCCGGACGTGCCTGCCAGCGCAGCGAAGACGACGATGATCGCCAGCCCCACCAGCAGGGTGCGCTTGGGTCCGAAGCGGCTCGACACCACTCCGGTGATCAGCATCGCGACGCCGGTGACGAGCATGTAGCTGGTGAACAGCAACGACACCTGTGACGGCGAGGCATCGAGTTGTTCACCGATGGGCTTGAGGATGGGATCGACCAGGCCGATGCCCATGAACGCGATCACGCTGGCGAACGCGACTGCCCACACCGCACGCGGTTGCTTCAGCAGGCTGTCGGGGGAGGTGCTGGTGGTCATGAAGAAGTTCCTCTCATTCCGCGATCGACAGGCTCGAGGATGCTGCGAAGCTCACTCAGTCCGTCGGTCAGTTTCTGTATCTGCTCCGGGTCGCGGTCGGACAGGTACGGCACCAGTCCGTCGACGATGTGGCGTCGACTCGCGGCGAGCCATCGGTGGCCGGCGTCGGTCATCTCGATGAGGACGGCACGGGAATCGTCGGGATCGGCGGTTCGGGTCACGAGGCCGCTCTTGCTCAGCTTGGCAAGCAACGCCGTCGCCGACGGTTGGGAGCAGCGGTCGAGCTCGGCGAACGTACTGATGCGCAGTGGCTGATATTCCTCGAGCAACGACAGTGCTCGCATCCACGCTCTCGGCCATTCGTCGCTGCCGAATCGTGCGGCCAACCGGACAAAACGTGACGAGCTGGTGACCAGTTGTGACAGGAGGTCCCGGATGTCTGCGTCGGAGTGACTCACCGGATTATTGTTACATACACTAACTATCTATCGCAACGCGCGACCGATCATGCGGCTGACCAGGGGCTCGGGTCAGTGTCGGCGCAGAAGATCGGCGATGTCGCGGTCCCACTCGGCGTCCCGCTGACCGTCGTAGCGGAAGCGCATCAGGTGATGGAAGCCGATGAGAAGGGACGCCACGAGCACCCAGCTACCGATGGTGTTGAAAATGGCCGCGGCCACAACGTCGGACGAGGTCAGTGGCCGCATGGTCACATTGCCGCTGTTGTCGACCCAGATCTGCGTGGTGGTGCCCGCAGGCGATCCGGTGTCGACGCTGACGCGTCCGGTGTGCTCGACGCCTCGATGAACCCACCGTGCGTCGACGGCGGTCGCAGCTGCGCCGGACGAGCCGAACTCGGTCGAAGCAACGGGTGCGGATTCCGCGACGGCCGTCGTGGTCGCGGTGACGAGGTGGATCGAACTCTTCTGGTCCTCGAGCCGTTGTTGTTGATCGGTGTGGGCCGCGGCCCCGATCCACAGCGACACCGGAATCATGAGGATCAGCAGCGCGGTCACCCAGTGCTCGATGCGTGCCTGGCGTACGTCGCAGTCGCGGAGCAACGGGTTGGGGTGGCCGGCGAAGGCGGAGCGGCCCGAACTGTCCTGCCCGGTGAGTTTGCGGCGCATGATGGTCCCCACTGCCTAGAAATGATCCGACCGACCTTTCCACGATGGCGACGCGACCTGCGAGTATCAAGCGATAGGGGTCAGCGTCACATGTGACGTCGACTGTGACGAGATTTCGGTGGAGGTCCTTGCAATGGTTGTCGGTCGGGTTCGGCGGGCTCGTGCGGCTGCGCTGGTGGCGGGTGCGGTGACCGTGGTCGGCGCGTGGACAGGGTCGATGCGCGTGCAGCGCATGGCCAAGCCGCTGATGGTCCCGGCACTGGCCGCCGGGCTGGATCCAGCTCGAGATCGGGTGCTCTTGGCGGGTCTAGCGGCGGCCACGGTCGGCGATGTGCTGTTGATCGACCCCGACGACGATTCCGCTCTGGAGTGGGGCGCGCGTGCGTTCGCCGTGATGCAGGGCAGTTATACGTATCTGCTGTTTCGCAGGGGTGCGCGTCCGGCACCGATCGACGCGATTCCGCGGTACGCCGGCTGGCTGGCCGCGTCGGTGCTGCTCGCCAGGCGTCAGCCCGCGGTGGCGTCGACCCTGATCGCGTACGGTGCAGTGCTCGCGACCACGTCGACCCTGTCTGCTCGTTCCGTCTCGCGCGGCGGCGATCCGAGGCTGGTGATCGGTGGCGTTCTGTTCACCGTCTCCGATGCGCTGATCGTGTTCAGGCGGCTCTTTCTGACCGACGACCGACAGCGCCGCGCCGCGGAAGCGGTCGTCCTGTCGACCTACCTTGCGGCGCAGGTCCTACTCGTCGAGGCCTTGGCTTCGGGGTAGCAGCAGTACTCGCTCGCGGTGGGCAGGGTCGACGCGAACGGCGATGACGGTGCCCGGCTCGAAGCGTGAGGTGTCCGAGCGGGGGATGTCGTAGACGATCTTGCCGAAGTAGCTGCTCGAGCCCGGCACGGTGAATTCCAGGTCCAGCTCGGCGGTGTCGTCGTCGATGCGGCGGATGGCATCCACCGTCGCCCACCCTTCCACGCCGTGCTCGATCAGTTCCTTCTGCTCACGCGTCGGTCGTCCGGCGATCATCATGGCCAGACCGAGAGCCGCGCCGAATCCGGCGACCAGGGCCGCCAGCTGGTACGGAAGCGTCCCCGGTGGGGTGCGGTCCATCAACCAACCGATCCAGATCGCCAGTACGAGTGCGTAGCCGATCGTCACCACGACGACGGATCGCACGATTCTCGCGTTGTTCACTTCGGTGCTCCTGCGCCGCCGAAAGCGGCTGTTGGATATTCGACGATAGGGGGTTACCGGTAAGTAGGGTTACATGTACGGTGATCGATGTGACTCGACCAACTGTCTTCATCTCAGGCGCAGCTGCAGGTATCGGCCGCGCAACTGCTCTCAAGTTCGCAGCCAACGGCTACCTCGTCGGTGCCTACGACATCGACGAGACCGGCTTGGCATCGCTCGGCAAGGAAGCTGCCTCGCTCAGCGGTCGCGTAGTTACCGGCGTCTTGGATGTAACCAACTCCGACCAGTGGGAAACCCGGTTGAAGGAGTTCGTCGGAGAGGGTGACGGTCGACTCGACATTCTGATCAACAACGCCGGAATTCTTGCCGCGGGTGCCTTCGAGGACATGCCGCTCTCGGTACATCGCCGTCAGATCGACATCAACGTCAACGGCGTCATCTACGGCACCCTCGCGGCCTTCCCGTACCTCAAGGACACCGCAGGCGCGCAGGTCGTCAACTTGTGCTCGGCGTCGGCCATCTACGGTCAGCCCGAGCTGGTGACCTACGGTGCGTCCAAGTTCGCGGTGCGCGGCATCACCGAGGCGCTGGATCTCGAGTGGAGCAAGTACGACATCTCGGTCAAGGCCATGTGGCCGCTGTTCGTCCAGACGGCGATGACCCAGGGCGTGTCGACGGGCACCACGAGCTCGCTGGGCATCAAGCTCACCGTGAAAGATGTGTCCGACGCGATCTACGACGCGACCCGTCCGGTGAAGCGTCGGTTGCACAAGGTGCATTTCCCGGTCGGTTTGCCGTCCAAGGCGCTCTCGCTCGGGTCACGCTTCTCGCCCGCATGGCTCACTCGCGAGGTCAACCGGCGCCTGAGCCACACCTAGAACTCCTCGTCGGACGATGCCGGCCCCGACGCCGGTATCGTCGGTCTTTCGAGCAATCGGTGTCGAAAGGTGGGTCGGGGTTTCTTCATGCTGAGTACGCGGGGTTCGAGCAGGCCAGGGTCGAGCAGAACAAGGCAAATGGGTTGGGTGCGAGCCTGGTTGGTCGGAATCGGGGCCGGGACGGCGCTCCTTCTCGCCGGTTGCAGCAGTGAGTCCGCTGCCCAGCCGCCGCAGCAGGCGTCGGCCACAACCCTCGCGCCGCCGACGACGACGGAAACCACCACCCCTGCGCCGGTGACGACCACGGAAGAGGCGCTCCCGCCGCCTCCGCCTCCGGTCGAGCCGCCGCCCACCGCCGAACCGCAGACGACGTACGCCGCCATCGGCGGTGCGTACTACTTCAGTTCCCCCGACGGCCTGTTCCAGTGCGGAATCGTGCCGCTGTCGAGTCGTACCGAGGCCGGGTGTCAGGGCACCACCACTCCGGTGCCGCCGCGGCCCGAGGACTGCATGATCAACTGGGGCAACGGTATTCGAGTCACCAACGAAGGCCCGGCGGCATTCATGTGTTCCGGCGGCGTGGTCTACACCTCGGGTGGCGAGACGATCGATCCACCGCTCGCGGTGGGCGCGACCATCGCCGAGAACGGATTCACCTGCACGTCCGCCGAGAACGGCATCTCGTGCGTCGACGATGCCACCGGACACGGTTTCCGCATCGCACCGGACAGCAACGAAGTCTATTGAGCGAGAACACGATCGACAGCGAACCGTCGTCGGACGATGCCGGCCCCACCGAATGGGGTGAGAACCCCAACGGCGTCGGACCGTGGTTCGACACGCACACCGAACCGCCACCCGACGATCCACGGTTGGATCCGGAACTGCTGGCAGGCGGAGACCGCCGCAACGTCGTCGATGCCTACCGCTACTGGCGACGCGAGGCGATCGTCGCCGACATCGACACCCGACGGCATCCGCTGCACGTAGCCATCGAGAACTTCACCAACGACGCCAACATCGGGACGGTGGTGCGCACCGCGAACGCCTTCGCGGCGCAGGCGGTCCATATCGTCGGGCGTCGTCGGTGGAACCGTCGCGGTGCGATGGTCACCGACCGCTACCAGCACATCCATCACCACGACTCGGTGGAGGCGCTGATGGCGTTCGCCGAGGAGCAGGACCTCGTCGTCGTGGCTGTCGACAACACCCCGGGGTCGGTACCGATCGAGACCGCGGAGTTGCCGCGTCACTGCCTGCTGCTCTTCGGACAGGAGGGACCGGGGGTCACCGACAGTGCCCGCGAATCGGCGTCGATGACGGTATCGATCGCCCAATTCGGTTCTACCCGCAGCATCAATGCCGGTGTTGCCGCCGGAATCGCCATGCACTCGTGGATTCGGCGGCATGGAGACCTCGACGCTGCGTGGTGAAACCGCCGCGGTTTTCCGGGGCGGGATGTAACGAATCAGCAACGGTAGTGGCAGGATTGTGGGTATGCAGGAGTTGTGGTCGCAGCGTGCGGACGCTGCGGAGGGGGCCGTCGTCGCGCGGCACATGCGTCGGCTGTGGGGGCTGCCGGGCACGACGTTGGGAGTTGTGGCCTGGCCACCGGTGCGCACGGAACGGATGTTCTTGCGCTGGCACTACTGGTGGCAGGCCCATCTGCTCGACTGCGCGGTCGACGCCGCAGATCGCGATCTCACCGCCAAGCGCCGTCGGCGATTGAACAAGATCACCCGAGCACACCGCACCCGCAACGTCAGCGGGTGGACCAACAACTACTACGACGACATGGCGTGGCTCGGGTTGGCGCTCGAACGCGCTCAGCGGCAGCACTTCGTCGGCAATCGCGGTGGCATCCAGCAGATCGAGATGGAATTGTTCGACGCCTGGGCTCCGGCCGAGGGTGGCGGCATTCCGTGGCGCAAGAAGTCCGACTTCTACAACGCACCCGCCAACGGTCCGGCGGCGATCATGCTCGCGCGGACCGGGCGGCTGTGGCGTGCCCAGGAGATGGCCGACTGGATGGATCGCACCCTCAAGGACGCGCGCACGGGCCTGATTCTGGACGGAATGCACTCCACTCGCGCACTCGTCGACGCCGGTGAGCCCGGCGAGATGGAACGCGCCGTCTACAGCTACTGCCAGGGCGTCACGTTGGGCCTCGAGACCGAACTCGCCGTTCGGCTCGGCGAACCCAGGCACGCGCAGCGAGTCCATGCTCTGGTCGACGCCGTCGACAACCACCTGACCCGCAACCTCGTCATCACCGGCGGCGGTGGGGGAGACGGCGGCCTGTTCAACCCGATCCTCGCGCGCTACCTGGCGGTGGTCGCGGTGGAGCTACCCGGAGACTCCGACGCCGACGACCGCGCACGCGAACTCGCAGCAGCGATCGTCTTGAACTCGGCCGAGTCGGCGTGGGAGAACCGCCTCGAAGTGGAAGACAATCCACTGTTCGGGGCCGACTGGACCCGCGAAGCCCGGTTCCCGGGACAAGGCCTGCACATCGCCACGTTCGCCGAAGGAACGGTCCGACCGTCCGACGTGCCCGAACGGGACCTCTCGGTGCAACTCGGCGGCTGGATGCTCATGGAAGCCGCCTACCGCGTCGCAGCTGCAGGATTCTAGGGCCGCTACTCCACGACTTCTTCGACCTCGATGGTCTCTTCGGGGCGTGCCATTTCCTTGCGGTACTGCCAGATACCGAGTCCGGTTCCGACGACCAGCAGCACGACCATGGAGATCAGGACGGCGGGCATCAGCCACGGGATGCCCTCGATGAACGAGCCGAAGTAGAACCCGATCAGCAGCAGCACCGGAGCCCAGATGATGGCACCGAGGGTGCTGGCGATCGTGTACTTACGGTGATCCATCTTCGCGGCGCCAGCGACCAGCGGGCACAGGGTGCGCACCCAGGGGATCCACCGTGCGACCAGCACCGCCCAGAAGCCGTGCTTCTCGAGCAGGAGATTGACCTTGTGCAGGTTCTTGGTGTTGAGGTACTTGCCGTTCTTGCGGGCCACCAGGGTCGAGCCGGTCCGGTGACCGATCGAGTACCCCACCTGGTTGCCTGCGATGGCGGCGACCATCGCACCGAGCGACAGCGCCCAGATGTGACCGGTGCCCGACGCATGGGTCGCCATCACGATTCCTGCCGTGATCAGCATCGAATCGCCCGGCAGGAACAACCCGATGATCACCGCGCATTCGATGAACACGAAAGTCATCACGATGATCCACACGACGAGCGGGCCTGCGGTTTCCAGCGGACCGAAGCTACCGACGGCTTGAACGGACACCGTCGGCAGCGCTGTGGCAATCGAAGACATGGACTAGATCACTTTCGGAGGATCACGATCAGGACTTGGTGTCCGGGGCGTCTGCCTCGATCACATCGGTGGCCTCGCCCAGAGGGGTCTTACGGGCCTTGATCATGCGCTTGCCGACCTCGATGACGATGGGCAGGACGGAGACGGCGACGATGATCAGGAAGATGATGTCGACGTGTTCGCGGATGAACGCGATCTGTCCGAGCAAGTACCCCAGCACCGTCACGCCCGCGCCCCAGAGGATGCCGCCGACGACGTTGTAGGTGAGGAACAGCGAGTACTTCATGTGCGACGCACCGGCGACGACCGGCGCGAACGTCCGCACGATCGGCACGAAGCGCGCCAGGATGATGGTGATCGGACCGTGCTTCTCGAAGAAGAGGTGCGATTCGTCGATGTACTTCTTCTTGAAGAACCGCGAATCGTTGCTCTTGAAGAGAGCCGCGCCACCCTTGGTGCCGATGAGATAGCCGACCTGATCACCGAGGATCGCCGCGATCGGGATCAGAATGACAAGGGTCCAGATGGACGCGAACGGCTCGATCTCGGTGGACTTCGACGCCGCGATCAGCCCGGCAGTGAAGAGCAGCGAATCGCCCGGTAGCAGTGGAAAGAGCAGCCCCGACTCGATGAAGACCACCAGCAGCAGCCCGATCAACACCCAGTGACCGAAGGAGTTGAGCAGGTTCACCGGGTCGAGGAATCCCGGCAACAGGGCCAGGTTCGTCGTCATCGTTTCCGAGGCAGCTAGGAGACTCACCGCGCCCACACTACCGGCCGAAACTGGTAAGTCCTGAACAGTCGGTGTCCTTCCGCTGTGGATGCAATGGCCTGTCCGTCAGCCGCGGCGAGCCTGCGGAATGACCCAGGGGATGCGGGTACGCACGACACCGCGCCCGGGGGTTGCCATACTGCAGTGGACACAACCGAACTTTTCAATGGAGGAATGACGCCGTGCCTATCGCAACTCCCGAGGTCTACGCCGAGATGCTGGGCCGGGCGAAGGAACACAAGTTCGCCTTTCCGGCAATCAACTGTGTGGGTTCCGAGTCCATCAACGCCGCCATCAAGGGCTTCGCCGACGCGGGTAGCGACGGCATCATCCAGTTCTCGACCGGCGGAGCCGAGTTCGGATCAGGACTGGGCATCAAGGACATGGTCGTCGGTGCCGTGGCGCTCGCCGAGTTCGCGCACGTGATCGCCGCCAAGTACGACGTCACCATCGCTCTGCACACCGACCACTGCCCCAAGGACAAGCTGGACACGTATGTGCGTCCGCTGATCGCGATCTCGCAGGAGCGCGTCGACGCAGGCAAGAACCCGCTGTTCCAGTCGCACATGTGGGACGGCTCGGCCATCCCGATCGACGAGAACCTCGAGATCGCCAAGGATCTGCTCGCCCGCGCTGCAGCAGCCAACATCATTCTCGAGGTCGAGATCGGTGTTGTCGGCGGCGAGGAAGACGGCGTCGAGGCGGAGATCAACGACAAGCTCTACACCTCCAACGAGGACTTCCTCAAGACCGTCGAGGCCCTCGGCGCGGGCGACGCGGGCTCGCGTTACCTGCTGGCGGCGACGTTCGGCAACGTGCACGGCGTCTACAAGCCGGGCAACGTCAAGCTCAAGCCGTCGGTGCTGGCAGATGGCCAGAAGGTCGCGACGGAGAAGCTGGGCCTGGCATCGGGTTCCAAGCCGTTCGACTTCGTCTTCCACGGCGGATCGGGATCGGCGAAGAGCGAGATCGAAGAGGCGCTCGAGTACGGCGTGGTGAAGATGAACGTCGACACCGACACCCAGTACGCGTTCAGCCGTCCCATCGCCGGACACTTCTTCTCCAACTACGACGGTGTGCTCAAGGTCGACGGCGAGGTCGGCAACAAGAAGGCCTACGACCCGCGCAGCTACCTCAAGAAGGCCGAGGCCGGCATGACGGCCCGCGTCGTCGAGGCGTGCAACGACCTCAAGTCCGCAGGCCGCAGCGTATCCGCAGGCTGATTCACGTGAGCGGAACTTCGTAGCAGGCTACGAGGTAGGAGTGGAGCCTGCGGAACGACCCGCAGGCTCCACCGCGCACATACAGCGTCAGCTGCACACCTTCCACTGATCGCCTTCGAGGCGCAGGTCGAAGGTGCGCGGCGATCGATCGTTCGGGTTGGCGTCGGTGTGCGCGATCACCTGAGCGATCGCGGTGGTGTCGTCGCTGACCTGGATGGCGTCGATGCTGTCCAGGTTCGGTATGTTCCCCTGCTCGAGCGAGACACGATGAACATCGGCGAATTCCGCGTCCGGGATGTCTCGGTAGAACGTCGCCAGGTCACCGCACGAGGTGCTGCGCAGCGTGGCGAGGTCGCCGCCGGCCAATGCTCGGGTGAACGATTCGACGGTCGTGCGAATCTGCGCTTCCGGTGAGTCCTCGACGCTCGTGCGGTCGATCAGCACGTACGCACCGGCGGCCACTGCCGCGATCACGACAACCGCGGCCACCAGCGCCGCCCACCACTTCTTGTGACTCGGTTTGCCGGGTTCCGTCGGCGGGGGTCCGATGCGCTGAGGACCGACCTGCTTGGGGGCTGAGCGCTGCGGCTCGATCTTTCTCGGACCGACCGGTTGCGGCACAGCTGCCGGCGATTTCTTCTCTGCCGCGCCATCGTTCGCTGGAGATTCGGACTGGTTTCGCGGCGGGATACGACGCGGGGCCGCGACCGGCGTCGCCACCGGCGTCGCTTCCGGTGCTGCCGGCTCCTCGGCTGGATCAGTGGCGATCTTCTGGGTCGGAGTGTCGGCGGGCTCGTCGACCTGCTTCTTCTTGCCCAGATCGATCTTCTCGGTGGCTGCGTCGGCCTCGGAGGGCACCTTCTTCTTCTCGTCCGGCATGCGTTCTCCCTCGTTCACCGAATTCTTGCAAGAGCGGTCTGTCTCGAATTTCGTCAGCTGGCAGCCTATCGACCGTCTCCGCAGCTCGACGCGAGCGATGCGGGGGTGTTCGGACACGATTCGGTGACGTAGGGGCACAATGAGCGCCATGACTTCTTTCGGTGACCTGCTCGGACCCCAACCCACACTGTTGCCCGGAGACGACGAGGCCGAATCCGCACTGCTGAACCACGAAGCGCCCGAGACCGTCGCGGCGGCGCATCCGACGGCGTCCATCGCCTGGGCCTACCTGGCCGAGGCCGCGCTCGAGTCGGGTGCCACCATCACGGCCTACGCCTACGCTCGTACCGGTTATCACCGAGGTCTGGATCAGTTGCGTCGTAACGGATGGAAGGGATTCGGGCCGGTCCCGTACAGCCATGAGCCCAACCGAGGATTCCTCCGATGCGTCGCAGTCCTTGCCAAAGCGGCCCGCGACATCAACGAGCACGACGAGTACGCCCGCTGCCTCGACCTCCTCGAAGACTGTGACCCCAAGGCCGCGGAAGCGCTCGGCCTGGGCTGATCGGGCCCGCGCGAGCCGGGCGCGAGGTCGGACCCGGCTGAAGTCGGGCAGCGCTCGGCTGAAGTTGTCGCTGCTGCCGATCATTCAGTGCGCGTTGGCGGCAGGCGTGGCGTGGTTCGTCGCGACCGACATCGTCGGTCACGAGAGCCCGTTTTTCGCACCGATCGCCGCCGTCGTGTCGCTGGGCGTCTCGCTCGGTGCTCGCCTGCGTCGATCGGCCGAGCTCGTCGTCGGAGTGACGGTGGGCATCGGCATCGGTGATCTGTTGATCTCGCTGATCGGTAGTGGTCCGTGGCAGATCGCGTTGGTGGTCGTGTTGGCGATGTCGGCTGCGGTGTTCCTCGACGGTGGTCCGATCATCGCGATGCAGGCCGGATCGTCCGCGGTGCTGGTGGCGACCCTGATCCCGCCGGGCAACATGGGTGGCCCCAACCGCATGGTCGACGCGTTGGTCGGTGGTCTGGTGGGCATCGCGATCGTTGCGCTGATCCCGACGCATCCGGTGTGGCGCGCCCGCAAGGATGCGGCGAACGTCCTGGCCACGGCTGCGAGTGTGTTGCAGAAGGTGGCCGACGGTTTGGTGGCGAACGATCCCAAACCGATCGAGGAGGCGTTGCGTAAGGCGCGTGCGACGCAGTCGGGTATCGACGCTCTGCGTACCGATCTCAAGGGCGGCCGGGAAATTGCCCGGATCTCGCCGATGTACTGGAATCACCGCAATCGTCTGGCGGCGCTCGCGGCCACGGCCGACCCCATCGACAATGCCGTCCGCAATATCCGGGTGCTGGCGCGACGGTCGCTGACGCTGGTGCGCGACGACGAGATTCTCGATCCGCGGGTCGTCGACGAGGTGGAGAAGTTGGCGCATGCGGTGGAGGTGTTGCGGCAGATGATCCTCGCCGATCCGGGGCAGAAGCCGGATGCGGCAGAAGCTGCGCGAGTGTTGCGGTCGGTTGCGGCCGGTGCCAAGCCGGAGTTGATCTCGAACGCCGGCCTGTCGGCGACGGTGGTGTTGGCGCAGTTGCGGTCGATCATCGTCGATTTGCTGCAGGTCGCCGGGCTCAAGCGCATTTCCGCCTTGGCGACGCTTCCGCCGACGGTGAAGCATCCGCACGTCCCGCCGGAGTTGTGACCCGAGCGCACCATTGCATATATGCGTATGTACGCATATGGTGGCTTCCGGAAGTCGACATCGGTCACCAGGGGGAGTCATGGGCGCGGGTCACGGGCACAGTCACGGAGTGGGCGGTCACTCGTCCGCAGGTGCGGGGCCGCCCAGGTCTCGCGTCCGCAAGATGGTCGTCGCGCTGGTCATCCTGGTGGTGTTTCTCGTCGTCGAGGCGACCGTGGCCTTGGCGATCGGCTCGCTCGGCCTGCTCGCCGACGCCGGTCACATGCTCACCGATGTGCTCGGCATGTCGATGGGTCTGATCGCGTTGATGCTCGCTCGCAAGGGAAGTGCCGCAGCAGCACGGACATTCGGCTGGCATCGGGCAGAGGTGTTGACGGCCATCGCGAATGCCGTCCTGCTGCTCGGTGTTGCGGCGTTCATCATGTACGAGGCAGTCTCTCGCATCGGTGATGCACCTGAAATCCCTGGCGTACCACTGATTCTCACCGCATCGGCCGGACTCGCGGCCAATATCGTCGTCATGCTGCTCATTCGCGGCGACGCCAAGGATTCCCTGGCCGTCCGCGGCGCGTACATGGAGGTCCTGGCCGATGCGGTCGGCAGTGTCGGCGTGCTCGTGGCAGGCGTGCTGATGCTCGTGTTCGGGTGGACCTGGGCGGACATCGTCGTCGGCGTCCTGATCTCCCTGTGGGTGATCCCGCGCGCAATCAAGCTCGCCGCCTCGGCCCTGCGCATTCTCACCCAGGCCAGTCCCGGACACGTCGACGTCGACGCATTGACCGGAGACCTGAACGCACTACCGGGCGTGACGGGAGTTCACGACCTGCACGTGTGGACACTGACCACCGGAATGGATGTCGCGACGGTGCATCTCGAATGCGAGGGCTCGTCGTCGATGGTGCTCGACCGAGCCCGATCGTTACTGTCCACCTACGGCCTCGACCATGCCACGGTGCAGGTCGAACCCGCCGCGCACGGCCGAACCTGCAAGGAGGAGCTCACCTGGTGACGGTGCGCACGTCGGAGCCGGGACGCCACACGTCGATCTGCATGTGATCGTCCACCAGTGAGGTCAGTACGACCTCGGTGATATCGAGATCGAACACGTGGTACGGCACCAGCTCGCCCGGTGATGCGTCGAATATCGGTTGCAGCACAGCAGGATCGGTGATTTCGACGGCACGTCCGCCGATCTTCGCGTCCCCACCCTCCATCGAGTGGTGACCCGGATTGCTGTGCAGCGCGAACCGTCCGTCGCGCTGCAGGTCTCGTGCTTTGACGGCACCGAGCATGGAACCGAGACGCAGTACGCCACTGTCGTCGAACTCGACCTCGGTTCCGCTGACGCGCGGTGAGCCGTCCGCCCGGAGCGTCGCGAGTACATGGTGCTTGTGGGCGGTGAATCGAGCCCGCACCGCCGACGCGAGTGTCGGGGCCGCTGCCGAGAATTCGTTCCACGTCGTCATGCGCACATTATGCGATCCGGCACCGACAGTGTTGGGAAAGAATGCACGGAACCTGCCCGAACAGACGGAATCCCGCCGACTGAGCTCGGTATCGTGCCGTCTTTCCCGCTGGACCTGTCAGATCCAGAATCGCATCAGGTAGTTGCCGTTGCCGGCGAAGAACTCGGGAACACCGGACAGCCCGAACAGGGTGTAGATCGCCCCGAAGAACGCGGAGTTGACGGCGGGCACGAACAGCAACGCGACGAGAACGAGGAGTCCGTAGCCCTTGAACTGGTCCAGCGATGCACGGGTGGCGGGCGAGAGCGAGGGCTCGAGTGCGGCATATCCGTCGAGGCCGGGTACCGGAATCAAATTCAGGATCGTGGCCATGATCTGCAGGAAGGCCAGGAAGCTGAGTCCGTACCAGAAGGCCTGATGGGTGCCGTCGGTGCCGAACACGCGAACGACGATCAGGAGTGCCACGGCGAGAACGGCATTGGCGAACGGTCCCGCGAGGGCGATGCGCCGCTGCGTCGACGCCGAGAACTGGCCGGTCCGCAGGTACACGGCACCGCCCGGAAGTCCGATTCCGCCGATCGCGATGAACACCACCGGCAAGACGATCGAGAGCAACGGGTGGGTGTACTTCAGCGGGTTGAGTGTGAGGTAGCCGCGGAGTTCGACTTCCCGGTCGCCGGCCCGAAAAGCGGTGTACGCGTGACCGAACTCGTGCAGGCACACCGAGGCGATCCACCCGGCGAGAACCAGCACGAACACCCCGAGGCGCGCGGCGGTGGAGGTGACGTCCTCGGCCGTCCACGCGAGCGCGCCGCCCACTCCGGCGACGGCGAGAACGGCCACGAACACCGGGCTCGGCAGAACGGGCCTGCGCCGTAGCGGAACGGTCATCGGATCTGTGGAACGGTCATCGGACCAGCAACCACTCCTGATGGTGACGATAGAACGTCGACCTCTTCACTGTTCTGTCGCCGGGGATGCCGTCGCGCATCAGGTCTGCGGCGGGGGAGCCGAGCTGCATCGCGCGTCCGCTCACCCAGCGGCGAGGCAGGAATCGTCGACGGCTGATCACTCGCGCACGCAGTCCCGGCAACTCCGGAGTGGGTGCCACCTCGACGCCGGGTACGACTCCGGAGAACAACCGAGTGTCGTCGACGTATGCCTCGCCTTCGAGTTCCGCACCGCCGGCACCGCCGAGCAGCGCCCGACCGACAACGGCCTTGCCCGCGTCGTCGCGAATGAGGGGAGTGCTCGACGCCTTTCCTGTCAGTGCGACCTTGGCCGCGCGGGATCCGGTCCCGAGTTTGTAGATGTGGGCGGCAGCGGTCGCGGTATCCGGTACGAACGCGACTTCGACGTGCAGACGGTCGGTGCGCATCAGCCTGGTGAGAACGGCGGCCAGCGAGGCGTCGTCGCCCAGCACGATGATGCGTGGTGCGGGGGCGGATTCGATGTCGGCGAACATCGCGCTGCAGTCGTCGTCGGTCGGAACGGCATCGGCGTTGCGCAGTGGGACGTCGGTCAGCGTGATCGGCAACGGCGGGTTTCCGCAGTGCAGAACGAACGGTGTCACGGCGCTCCTAGATCTTGGGTGAACCCTCGAACGACCATAGTGCCTTCGTTTCGGCTCCACCGTAGCGGCATGCGGGCCAGCTCACCGCCTCGGCTAGACTGTTCCCCCGGCCACTGTCGCGCCTGCGACAAATGGTGACGGCTGCGTTCGATCGAGCAATATCTGCAGCACGTCCTCGCACGAAAGCAACGTAGGAGAGCACATGCCGGCGATAGTCCTGATCGGCGCCCAGTGGGGCGACGAGGGCAAAGGCAAAGCCACCGACCTATTCGGCGAACGCCTCCAGTGGGTCGTTCGCTACCAGGGCGGCAACAACGCCGGCCACACCGTGGTTCTTCCGAACGGCGACAAGTTCGCGCTGCATCTCATCCCGTCGGGAATTCTCACGCCCGGCGTGAAGAATGTCATCGGCAACGGCGTCGTCGTCGACCCGGGTGTGCTGCTCACCGAGCTGGACGGCCTCGAGAAGCGTGACGTCGACACCACGAACCTGCTGCTCAGCGCCGATGCGCACCTGATCATGCCGTACCACGTTGCCATCGACAAGGTGACCGAACGCTTCCTCGGTGCCAAGAAGATCGGGACCACCGGCCGTGGCATCGGGCCCTGCTATCAGGACAAGCTCGCTCGCGTCGGCGTCCGCGCTGCCGATGTGCTCGACGAGAAGATCCTGACCCAAAAGGTCGAGGCTGCACTGGAATTCAAGAACCAGGTGCTCTCGAAGATCTACAACCGGCGGGCTCTGGATTCTCAGCAGGTCGTCGACGAGGTGCTCGAGCAGGCCGAGGGTTTCAAGCACCGCATCACCGACACCAGGCTGCAGCTCAACCTGGCACTCGAGCGTGGCGACACGATTCTGCTCGAGGGGTCGCAGGGCACCTTGCTCGACGTCGACCACGGCACGTATCCGTACGTCACGTCCTCGAACCCGACGGCGGGCGGCGCGTCGGTCGGTTCCGGCATCGGCCCCAACAAGATCGGGACCGTCCTCGGCATCCTGAAGGCGTACACGACGCGTGTCGGCTCGGGCCCGTTCCCGACGGAGCTGTTCGACAATCACGGTGAATACCTGGCCAAGCAGGGCGGCGAGGTGGGCGTCACCACCGGGCGTGCACGGCGAACCGGCTGGTTCGACGCTGTCATCGCGCGGTACGCCACCCGCGTCAACGGCATCACCGACTACTTCCTGACCAAGCTCGACGTGCTCTCCAGCCTGGACACGGTGCCCATCTGCGTTGCGTACGACGTCGACGGCGTCCGCCACGACGAGATGCCCATGACGCAGACCGGCTTCCATCACGCGAAGCCGATCTACGAAGAGATGCCCGGCTGGTGGGAAGACATCTCCGGTGCCCGCACGTTCGAGGAACTGCCCATCAACGCGCAGAACTACGTCCTGCGTCTCGAAGAGCTCTCGGGCGCGTACATGTCGTGCATCGGAGTCGGACCGGGCCGCGACGAAACCATCGTTCGGCGAGACATCCTGCGGTAGACGGTTCCGCGAAAATCGAAGCCCCGAGGCCCACGGCCTCGGGGCTTTTTCGTGTCCGGATCTGCCGTCGACAATCGATTGTCCTTCAAAAACAAAAAACAGCGGAATGTTCGGGATAAGTGAGCGAATAACCACTGCGTTCGCTGTAACCGGAGGGGCCACCTGGGGAAATTCGCCACAAAGCTACGGTTTCCGTAATCAAAGTAGCTTTACACACCATGTTCATGTGTAAACCAAAAGTACGAAACAGGCGGCTGAACATTCCCTCGGACTTTTACCATCACTTGGGTAACAGGTGAGGAAGTCGTGCCGAAACAATGGACATCGCACCCAGTTGCGGAGGCCCATCTTCCGGCCGACCGACCCACCCCGGGTCACCTCCCCCTCGGCCTCACGAACAAGGCCACCGAAGAAAGCGACAACGTATGAACAAGGCAACCAAGGGCGCCATAGCCGCGGGGGCGGCAGCTGTACTGCTGCTCGGCGGTTTGGGATCCTACGCTCTGTGGAGTGACACCGAAACGGTCACCGGTGGCGAGATCAACTCCGGCGAACTGAATTTCGCTCCGATTGCCGGCACGGCGAACTGGACCGAAACGTCGGTCACTCCGAATGCGCCTCTCGGAGCCGACCCGTCTGGCTTCCTCATCGTGCCGGGTGATGTCCTCGAGTACTCGACCCAGTACACCGTCAATTGGGCAGGAGACAATCTTCGCGCTTCGATCACCGCGGACTTCACCAATGTCGCCGGCGACGCCGACCTTGCTGCCGCTCTCGACACCGAGGTGTCGGTCAACGGTGGAACGTCCCTTCCGAACGGTTCGGCCGTGGACCTACCGTTGACCACATCGCCTCAAACCATCTCCGTCGAGGTGACCATCACTTTCGATGAAGCGACTGCGGATCTCATCGCACAGAACGAGAGCGTCGACCTCAACGACTTCACCCTCACGCTCGACCAGGTTCGTCCCTGACCGGTAGCAGTGACGAACAAGCACGGTCGTTATTGGGCGCTCGCAGCCGCGTCCGTCGTCGTGGTGGTCTTCGGATCAGCACAGTCGACGGGCGCGCTGTGGCGTGACGACGAGGTCGTCGGAGGCGGAACCATCAACTCCGGCACCTTGGACATCAAGGTCGGCCCGAACGGAGCAGAAGTGAACGATTACGTTCTCGCTGCGCTCGGTTCGGCCGATCTCGGACCGAACGGTTTCTCGCAGGCACCGCTGTCGATTCGAAACTCCGGCAACGTGCCGTTCAACTTTCGGCTGCAGGGCACCACCGCGACCGGAACGGTCCCTCTGTTCCTGACTGCGACAACTGTTGTGGCCGAGGACAATTGCCCGGCGACAGGGATGCCGACAGGGACGACGTCACTGTTGTACAGCGGAAACGCCGGAGGTGCGCAAGCTCCGGTGCCACCGGCGGCAAGGCTGTTGGCCTCAGGTGCCCGCGAAGTGTGGTGCTTTCGGCTCGCCGTCGGCGCCACTCCACCGCAGAGCGCGTCGTCGACGGTGACGTTCTCGTTCCGGGCGGACCAGACATGAATGCCGACGACGACACGGAAGCGATCGAAACCGTGACTGACATGTCCGAGGAGAACCGGACCGGTGTCTGGTGGTGGGTGAGCCGGATCGCGTCGTACACGCTGCTGGCAGCGATGTTGTTCGTTCTCGGGGTGACCGTCGTGATTCCGAAAGTCACCGGTTCGACGCCGTACACGATTCTCACCAGCTCGATGAAGCCGACGTACCCACCGGGAAGTCTGGTTGTCGTCAAGCCGGCAGCCGCGGACGAGCTCGAAGTCGGAACTGCGATCACCTATCAAATCCGATCGGGTGAGCCCGAAGTGGTGACTCACCGCATCGTGGCGACCAGGCAGAGCGGACGAGGTATCACCACCTATGTCACTCGCGGGGACAACAACGGGTCCGACGACGAGAACCCGGTGCAGATCGGACAGATTCGCGGAAAAGTCTGGTACTCGGTGCCGTACATGGGCTACGTCAACAACTGGCTCAACGGT
Source organism: Rhodococcus sp. 14-2483-1-2 (assembly GCF_002259405.1). GTDB lineage: Bacteria > Actinomycetota > Actinomycetes > Mycobacteriales > Mycobacteriaceae > Rhodococcoides. The sequence continues at coordinate 54,687 of NZ_NPFW01000014.1, forward strand.
GAACAACGCAAGATCACGGTCGCGGTGATCGTGATCGGCCTGTTCGGTTACGCACTGGTGATGTTCGTCGGTGCCGGTATCGATCGCCACCGGAGCCGAAGGGAGGAGTCGCCTTGAGGCACAGCACTTTTGTCGCCTGTACGGCCGTCTTCGCCGGTGTCGCAGTGGTGTTGTTCCTCGGTGCCGGATCTCCCCGAGTGCACACAGTCAAGTACAGCGACGACGGGAAGAATTGGGCGACGAGCTTTCGAAGCGCACTCTTCGACAACGATATTCGGTGGGTTCCAGGCGACTCGCGTGAATCGCGGTTCCACGTGTTCAACGACACCGACCGGGACGGGCGTCTTCGGCTGACCTTCGACAGTGACAACCCGGCGTTCCTGCGAGCCCTGAGCGTCTCCATCGGCGGCGGCGAGCCGGTCGAATCGTGTGCGTGGATCGACCTCGAGGCCGGACAGAAGAAGCGCATCGACGCCACGATCGCGATGGCCGAAGCGGCCGGAAACGACACCCGCTCGTCCTCTGCTGCAGTCGATCTCGTTGTGCAGTGGGACAACAGTAACAGCGCCGAGTGCCCGGAATCATCGGGTGCGCGGACGGATATGGAAGGGGCGCAGCCCTGATGTCGCGTCACAGTGACACCGCCGGTCCGAGGGCGGTTCTCCGCCGAACAGGCTCCGCGCTGATCAGCGCACGAGCTCGAGCGATCATGTCGATCGGGATCGTCCTCGGCCTCGGTGCCGTGGGAACCCTTGCCGCATGGTCGGATACGGCGACTGCGACGTCGGGCGTGTTCACCACCGGACGGCTCGACATCAAAGTGGGCAACCCTGCGGTCGACAACAACCCACCGGCCTTCACCACGACGCTGACCAACACTGCGATCTTTCCCGGTGACACCGTCGCTGCCGGACTGCTGGTCTCCAACGCGGCCGGTTCCGTAGCCAACACGTACACCATCTCCGTGGTGGCCAGTAACGCTGCGCTGGGGAACCTGCTGAATTCGTCGGTGCACACCGGTGCTCCATCATCCGGCGTGGCGTGCGCAGGATCTCCCGTCAGCACGGTCACCGGCCTCGGAACCTCGAAGCCGTTCCCCGCTCTGAATCGTCCGCTCGCCGTCAACGGCAGCGACCAACTGTGCATCAGCGTGACGATGCCGACCGGGACGGCTCAGCCGAACCCCGCCGCGACCGGCACCATCACCTACACCATCACCGCGACGTCGGCGTAGATCATGTCCGCTACCCACTCCGCCTCCGCTACCCGCGTCCGATCTCGCTCGCGTCTGCTTCGCGAAATTGCTCTGACCGTCGGCGCTGTCGCCGGTGTGATCTGCGTGATGTTTGCGCTCGCAGCCGTGTTCTTCGGTATCACTCCCTTGATCTTTCGTTCCGGGTCCATGGCCCCGGCCATCGACACCGGCGCTCTGGCGTTGAGCAAGACGACTCCGGTCGGGGACATCGAGATCGGTGACATCGTCAAGGTCACCAATGCGTCGGGAACGGGAATCACCCACCGCGTGGTCGAGATCGGGGCAGTCGGAACCGATAGCGCGCAGCTGTTCCTTCAGGGTGATGCGAACGCCGAGCCCGATGCCGAGAGCTACGTGGTGTCCGAGGCCGATCGTGTGTTCTTCAGCGTCGGGAAACTCGGTTACGCGGTCACCTGGCTCAGTGGTCCTGTCGCTGTATTCATCGGCGGCATCGCCGTCGGCGCACTTCTCATGACCGCGTTCGGATTTCGCAGGTCCGCTGTGGAGTCCCTTGCGCAGCCCGACGACGACGATCGACTGCAGGAACCGCCGAGTGGGCGGCACAGCGCCCAAGGGCGCGGGACGCCCACCCTCGGTGTGGTGCTCGCGTTGGCTGCCATCTCGGCCGTGGGCATCAGTGCCTCGAACACTCCGACAACCCTTGCTGCGGGACAAGATACGGCAACGGCCCTCAGTGGCACCATCACCACGGCCTTGCCGATTCCAGCACCGCTTTCACTGACTTGTACGAATGCCGAGCGGGGGCTTCTCGGTGCTATTCGCTTCGTGAATCTCACCTTCCCATCGCGGGGGGCGCAGTACACCTACCAGTTGACATTGAAGAAGGCCGGTGAGAACGACCGTGAGTTCGCGGTAGCCGGGACCGCTGCTACCGGGGTAGTCATAACTCAAGCAGTGGAAAACGGAGCCCTCCTGGAATTGCTGCCGCTACCCCTGGCTCCGGTGCTCGACGGCGTCTACACCGCATCGATCCGAACCAAATCGGGCACCAGATTTTCAGAGCCGAGTCCCACCGTGAACATAACCATGAGCAACGGTCTACTTCTCGGCCTGGCTGCCAGTGCTCGTTGCGGAGGCACCGCCGCTGCCGCTCGCAGCGCTCCGAGAGCGATCGTTCCTGGAACCACAACTCAGGCCCCCACGATGACGTCGCCGATTGTTCCGGAGTCGACACTCGCACCGGTCCCGACCACAACGGATCCCGCGCGCACCGATGAGTCCCCGGTTCCGCCGCCGGTCGAGGTTCCGGCGACGACTGTTCCTCCTGCAACGACAACAACGACTGTCCCACCGACCACCACGACCATCCCGCCGGCTCCCGCGGTTCTGTTCGCCCCGGTGACTTCCCCGTCGGGTGCGTCGACTGCCCGGGTCGTCGACAGCGACGGCGGTCCTACTCTGCAGATCGCCGACGCCACCGGAGCAGTCCAGTACAGCGGTCCCGCCACGTCCAGTGATGCATACGGCTACGGCGTGAACTGGTCGGCGGGGGATCAGCTGTGGTTGCTCGGGCCCGATCAGCTCGTTCGTCTCGACAGCGCCGGCGGTTCGTGGTCGCGGTCGGTGATCGATCCGGCGGCCACCGATCGAATTCCGGCAGACATTCTCGCGCTCCTGAATTAGCTCTTTCACATATATGTCGAAATTGGAGGGCGCCGCTGGTCGTCGGCGTGGATAATTGCGACCAGGTTGGGCGACGAAAGGTCGGGCGATGACTGAAAATTACAACGGATTGGAAGTTTTCAGCTACCAATTCGATCGCTTCGCATACGAACATCCTTGGATCGGCGCTCAGGCCGGTGAATTCATGCTCGGTCCCGAGGGCGGGGGAATGCTCGAATTCACGCATGCCACCGTGTTCGCTCTTCCCGAAGGCGGCGCGCACGAAGTGCACGGTCCGATCCTCGACTGGTACCTCGGTCACGGGGGACCGTATGGCGCACTTGGGTATCCGATCAGCAACGAGCGCCCGACGCCCACCGGATCGGGTCGGTACAACCTCTTTCAACGCGGCGCTATCGGGTGGCTGCCGGATGTGGGTGCATTCACGATCGGCGGTCGTTCGGAGGAATCCGATGTGAGCCCAGGACCGGAAGCTGTATTGGTGTCAGCGGTCGATGCTCCTATCGCGCCTCTCGGCATATCTGCCTGAAATCCGGACTCACTCCCTGTTTCGGGAGGTTTATTCGGACGAGCAGTTTCGATCAATTGTGCGTCAATTCAGAACAAAGTCGGCTCGTCGAATCCCGGGACTCCCTCGATACCGAGTATTTTTTGTTTGGTATTCGTACCACCCGGTGCCGAGAAGCCGCCGACTTCCGTGCCTGCGCCGAGCACTCGATGGCACGGAACGATGATCGGCACGGGGTTACGTCCAAGCGCCCCGCCTACGGCCTGGGCCGCACCGGGGTGGCCGAGTCTGCGGGCGATGTCGCCGTACGTGAGAGTCGAGCCCCGGGGAATCCCGCTACACACGGTGTAGACCGAGGCATCGAACTCCGAGACGTCCAGGACCAGGGGAATTGTGCTCATGTCGACAGTCCGTCCGTCGAGCATGGCGACGATTCGCTCGGTCGCGTCGGCCGCGAGCGCGTCGAGAGGCCCCCTCGTCGCACCGAAGCCGCCCAGGTAGTCCAACATCGCCTCGGCCGACGGCTCGGGCAGGGCGACGGCGACCACTCCGTCGTCGGTCCACGCGATGCCGCACAGGCCGATGGCGGTGTCGAAGACAGTGCTGGTCGGCATCGGTCCAGTATCCACCTGACCCCAGTCGGCAGTCCAGTGGAAAGCGCAATGGACTTGAAAGTTGAAGACCAGTGGGCGAATACTGGTGAGCATGGCTTCGAGAGTCCTCAATGCAACGTCACTGGCCCGCGATCTCGGCAGCTGGCGCGGCGACGCGTCCTCGGATGGATCCGGTAGGCGCAAGGCGTCGCGTCCTACGTATCGCGCGTTGGCCGATGGCGTCCGACTGCTGATTCACGACGGCCGCATTCCGCTCGGTGTCGGGCTGCCCAGTGAGCGTGATCTGTCGGCGGCTCTCGATCTCAGTCGTACCACCATCACGTCCTCGTACTCGGTGCTACGAGACGAGGGCTATCTGATCAGCAAGCAGGGATCGCGCAGCACCGTCGCCCTCCCTGCTGCACCCACCCCCAACGGAATGTTGATTCAGTCGACATCGCCCTCGGGTCCGGTCGTGGACATGTCTCACGCAGCGATGGCAGCGGCGGACGGCACTATGACCGCGGCGTACGAATCTGCGCTGCAGGCACTTCCGACGTATCTACCGACGCACGGTATGGAGCCCATCGGTCTGGCGGTGCTGCGGGAGGCCATCGCGCAACGCTTCGTCGAGCGTGGCCTGCCGACGACCGCCGATCAGATCATGGTGACTTCCGGTGCACAGCAGGCAGTTCGGCTACTGCTGGGCACACTGACCTCGCCCGGTGACCGGGTGCTGATCGATCACCCCACCTACCCCAACGCACTCGAAGCCATCCGGCGGGTGGGTGCCCGGCCGGTGCCGGTACCCGTGCGCCCGGCCGACGGCGACTGGGATCTCGACGGGATCCGCAGCGCCGCACGGCAAACGGCCGCCAAGGTCGCGTATCTGATTCCGGACTTCCACAACCCCACCGGGCAGGTGCTGGGTGCCGAGGGCCGGGCCGAGCTCGCACGCATCACCCGCGACACCCGGATGACGCTCATCGTCGACGAAACCATGGTGGACCTGTGGCTCGACGCCCCTCCGCCACCGCCGGTCGCGTCGTTCGGGCGGGTCTCGGGGTCCGACATCGTCACGATCGGCTCGGCATCCAAATCGTTCTGGGGCGGCCTGCGCATCGGATGGATCAGGGCGCATCCGTCGCTCGTCTCGCAGCTGGCAGGCTCGCGGGCAGCGCACGACCTCGGCACCTCGATCATGGATCAGCTGGCGTCGTCGTTCCTGCTGCAGGACGCGGAACCGGCGCTCGAGCTCCGTCGATCGCAGCTACGTGAGCGTCGTGAGGTGCTCGAAGACGCTCTGGCAGAACATCTTCCGGACTGGCGCTACCGCCGCTCCGAGGGCGGCATGTCGCTGTGGTTGCAGCTGCCCGCACCGGTGTCGAGTGCGCTGGCCGCCACCGCGCCTGCATTCGGGGCAGTGCTGGCGGCAGGCCCGCGATTCGGCGTCGAGGGTGCGTTCGAGCGCTACCTCAGGTTGCCGTACACCCGTGAGCCGCAAGAGCTTCGGGCCGCGGTGATGGCCACGGCTGCGGCGTATCGCGCACTCGCTCCCAGCGCCGAATCGGAACAGCCGGCCCTGGTGTTCTGAGCGGGTGTGTTCTGACCGCGAACTCGAAGTTATGGACGGAAATCAGCCGAGAAGCGTCCACAGCTTCGAGTTCGGCACACGTCAGCTCCAGACCGACGCGATGTCGGTTGCCGTGGCGGGCGGTGGCGTCGGGACTCCGTTCTCGGTGCGGGAGAACCGCGGTGCCGGGCGGTGCTGGGTGACTCCACCGATGTCGATGAGGGAGTCGCGATCCTTCATGTGCGGGTGGTTCGGGGCTTCGGCAAAGGTGAGGACCGGCGATACGCAGGCGTCGGTGCCGTCGAAGATCGCGGCCCATTCGTCGCGGGTCTTGGACAGGAATGTCGCGGTGAACTTCTCGCGCAGCTCGGGCCAGCGCGACTTGTCCATCTGCGGCGGCAGGTCCGCATCGGCGAGGCCCAATCCGGTGAGCAGCTGAGCGTAGAACTGGGGCTCGAGCGAGCCGACGGCCATGTACTGGCCGTCGGAGGTCTCGTAGGTGTCGTAGAAGGGCGCGCCGGTGTCGAGCAGGTTGGTGCCGCGGTCGTCGCTCCAGGCTCCGACGCCACGCCAGGACCAGATCATGTGCGAGAGCGCAGCGGTGCCGTCGACCATGGCCGCGTCGACCACCTGGCCCTGCCCGGAGCTCTGGCGCTCGTAGAGCGCAGCCATGATGCCGAAGACGAGGAACATCGAGCCGCCGCCGAAATCGCCGACCATGTTCAGGGGCGGCACGGGCCGCTCGCCCTCGCGGCCGATGGCATTCAGGACACCGGTGACGGAGATGTAGTTGATGTCGTGGCCTGCGGTCTGCGCCCATGGACCTTCCTGGCCCCAGCCGGTCATGCGGCCGTAGACGAGGCGCGGGTTGCGGGCGAGAGCGTCGTCGGGTCCGAGGCCGAGGCGTTCGGTGACGCCGGGGCGGAACCCTTCGATCAGCACGTCGGCGCGCTCGATCAGGCCGAGGACCTTCTCGATGTCGGCCGGATCCTTGAGGTTCGCCTCGACGATGGTGCGGCTGCGTAGCTGGTGGTCGTGGGGAGAGATCTGCCCGGCGCGCTGCACGCGTACGACGTCTGCGCCGAGGTCGGCCAGCAGCAGTGCGGCGTGTGGGCCGGGCCCGATTCCTGCGAGTTCGACTACTCGGAGCCCTGCGAGTGGTCCACCAGTGTTCGACACGTTATTTGCCTCGTTCCGACTCGTCAGCTGCGAATGTGAATGGAGACTAACTTGTACTAGGTCGTCCAACCGATCGGGGTGTGGATAATAGGGCTGTGACTGCCCCAGATCCCGTCCGTATCGGTACTCCGCTCACTCCCGGGGCCACCCGGGTGATGCTGCTCGGCTCGGGTGAGCTGGGCAAAGAGGTGATCATCGCGTTCCAGCGCCTCGGCGTCGAGGTGATCGCCGTCGATCGCTACGACAACGCCCCTGGCCATCAGGTGGCCCATCACGCGTTCACGATCGACATGAGCAACCCCGAAGAACTACTGGCGCTGATCGATTCGCAGCAGCCGGATTATGTGGTGCCGGAGATCGAGGCCATCGCGACCGACGCCCTGGCCGAGGTCGAAGCGCGGGGTCGGAGTGTGGTGATCCCGACGGCTCGTGCGACGCAGCTGACCATGAACCGCGAGGGCATCAGGCGTCTCGCGGCCGAGGAGCTCGGGCTGCCGACGTCACCGTACGCGTTCGCCGACTCACTCGAAGACGTGCGAGAAGCATTGTCCACCATCGGTTTTCCCGCCGTCATCAAGCCCGTCATGTCCTCGTCGGGCAAGGGGCAGTCCGTCGTTCGCACCGAGGCCGATGTCGAGGCGGCGTGGGACTACGCACTGAAGGGTGGTCGGGTCGACCTCGGTCGCGTCATCGTCGAGGGATTCGTCGATTTCGATTACGAGATAACACTTCTCACCGTTCGGGCGACCGACGGAACGTCGTTCTGCGAGCCGATCGGACACCTGCAGGAATCCGGCGACTACATCGAATCCTGGCAACCACAGCCGATGTCCGACGCGGCCCTCGCCGGTGCGCGCGACGTTGCCGAGCGGATCACGACGGCACTCGGTGGGCGCGGGTTGTTCGGCGTCGAACTGTTCGTGCAGGGCGACAACGTCTACTTCTCCGAGGTCAGTCCTCGGCCGCACGATACGGGTCTGGTGACGCTACGGACGCAACGGTTCTCGGAGTTCGAGCTGCATGCCCGCGCCGTTCTGGGTCTGCCGATCGACACGACGCTGCTCTCGCCCGGTGCGTCGGCGGTGATCTACGGCGGCGTCGATGCGGACGGCATCCACTTCGACGGTGTCGCCGATGCGCTGGCCGTCCCCGAGACCGATCTTCGTCTGTTCGGCAAGCCGACGAGTTTCGTCCGGCGCCGGATGGGAGTTGCAGTGTCGACCGCGCCTGACATCGAGACGGCGCGGAGCCGGGCACGCGAGGCAGCAGGCAAGGTTCGTCCTGTCGTCTGACCCGACACAGGGCACACTGAGCTCATGAGCGCGCTCGGAGAAGTCCTGGTCGGCCTGGTGATTCTGGTCGGCCTCGTCGGTATCGTCGTCCCGATTCTGCCGGGCACCATCTTGATCTTCGCGGCCGTCGCAGTCTGGGCGTGGGTCACCGGCGGAGCCGCCGCGTGGACGGTCTTCGCGATCGCGACGGTGCTGCTGGTGATCAGTGGCGTCGTGAAATACACCTGGCCCGGGCGGCGCATGCGGGAGGCAGGCGTGCCGACGCGATCGCTGATGATCGGCGGACTGCTCGGCATCGTGGGGTTCTTCGTCATCCCCGTCGTCGGACTGTTCATCGGCTTCATCGCCGGCGTCTACGTGGCCGAAGTGCCCAGGCATCGAAACCATTCCGAGGCATGGAGATCCACCGTGCACGCCACCAAGGCTGCCGGGTTGTCCATTCTGGTGGAGCTGTTCGGTGCCCTGCTCGCCTCGGCGGTGTGGCTCGGCGGAGCGCTACTCGTCTAAGGGACGCGATACCAAGCCCGGGCATTGCCGTCGAGCACCGCCGGGAGATCGCCGCCCACGGCGTGAGAAATAATGTCGATGTCGGTCTCCGAGAACGGACGAGGGGCACGGGTGCCCGGCAGATCGGTGCCGAACATCAACGCCGCCGGATTCACGCGATGAATCTGCTGCAGAGTGTCGATGATGTCGAGGTCCACCCGGCCGAATCCCGTTGCCTTGACGCGCACTCCGCGATCGACGAGATCGAGCAGATACGGCAGGCCCTGCGTCGAGAGGCCCAGGTGGTCGATGCTCACGGCGGGCAGTTTCGCGAGGATCGGCTCGAGCGAGAGCAGCAGGGACGCATCGACGTACAGCTCGGCGTGCCAGCCCACCAGTTCGTGGACACGACGCGCCTGAGTGGTGAGCATCTGCAGATCCGTCTCGCCGCGTTTGAGATTGAACCGCATACCGCGCACACCCGCGTCGTTCAGCGCGACGATGTCCTCGTCGGAACATTCGGGATCGATCTGGGTGACGCCCACCCAGCCGCGCCCCAGGGTCTCCAACGCAGCGAGCAGGAAACTCTGATCGAAGCCCTGGAACGATCCCGTCACCACCGCGCCGCCGGTGATACCGAGCCCGTCGACGTCGTAGAGGTAGTTCGAGACGGTGTACGGATCGGGCAGGAAACCGTGGTTCTCGATGAGCGGAAACTTCGGGTCGATGATGTGTAGGTGGGCGTCGAACACGGTCCCCAGCATGCCAGCTCACGCATTCGGCGTCGCGGCCACCGTTCGTGGTGTTTGAATTCGAAACATGAAACCGGAGACCACAGTCGTTCTCGATGGATACACCTACTTCGAATGTCCGAGATGGCACGAGGGGAGGATCTGGGTATCGGACTTCTACTCCCATCGCGTCGTGTCCGCCCTCGAGGACGGCTCCGACGTACGAGTCGAAGCCGAGGTGCCCAATCAACCGTCGGGCCTGGGCTGGTTGCCCGACGGGCGGCTGCTGATCGTGTCGATGCGCGACTACAAGCTGCTACTGCGTGAGCACGACGGCTCGCTGACCGTGCACGCCGATCTGTCGACGTACGTGAAGGCGAACCTCAACGACATGCTCGTCGATGCGCAGGGCCGCGCGTACATCGGAAACTTCGGCTTCGATCTGATGAACTTCGCGCCCGTCGAGACGGCCGACCTGATTCGCGTCGACCCGGACGGTTCCGCGCACGTCGTCGCGTCGGATCTGTACTTCCCCAACGGGATGGCGTTCACGGCTTCGGGCCAACTGCTGGTGGACGAAACGGTCGGAAACAGGGTCAGTGCCTTCGACATCGCCGAGGACGGATCCCTGGGGGAGCGGCGTGACTGGGCGAAATTCGGCGAACTGCCGACGTCGACGGACATGGCTACGGCCATCGGCGAGGTGAAGGTTGCCGCCGACGGATGCTGCATCGACACCGACGGCACGATGTGGATCGCCGACGCGCTGGGGCAGCGAGTGCTGCACGTGGCGCCGGGCGGGGAGATTCTTCAGCAGCTCGATTTCGATCTCGGGGTCTTCGCCTGCGGACTCGGCGGATCCGACGGCCGGACGCTGTTCGTCTGCGCTGCACCTGATTTCAACGAGCATCAGCGCAAAATCGAAACCGAAGGAAAGCTGCTGGCAGTGCGGGTGTAGAGCGCTTCGCGCAGTGGTGTGGTCAGGTGCCGCAGAGGGCACACGGGAGTGGAGCCTGCGGAACGACCCGCAGGCGCAACCACACCACTGCCGCAGGCACTCAGGCCTTGTCGGGCTCGGAAGCCTTCAGCATGTCCTCACGCTCGACGACCTTGACGCGCTCGCGGCCCTCGGGCTCACCGAGTGAACGCTCGTGCGCGTCGAGGCGGTACCAGCCGTCCCACGTGGTGAAGGGAACCTGCTTGCCTTCGAGGAACGAGGTGACGGCATCGAGATCGGGCTCGGCCGCGCCGACGAAGCTGGGCGCATCCTCGAGCAGATTGGCGACGGTTTCGTTGGCGTCGCCCTTGGTGTGACCGATGAGACCGACGGGTCCGCGCTTGATCCAGCCCGTGACGTAGGTGGCGGGAACAGGTGTGGTCGAGTGCGGGGACTCGACGACGCGTCCGGCCTCGTTGGGGATGGTGCCTGCCTGCTCGTCGAAGGGGAGCTGACTGATGTTCTGGCTGAGGTAGCCCACGGCGCGGTAGACGGCCTGGACGTCCCAGTCGTTGTACTTGCCGGTGCCCTTGACGTTGCCGGTGCCGTCGAGCTCGGTGCGCTCGGTGCGCAGACCGACGACCTTGCCGTCCGCGCCGAGTACCTCGTGCGGGGACTCGAAGAAGTGCAGGAACAGCTTGTGCGGGCGAGCGCCGACGTCACGGATGGCCCAGTCCTGCAGGGTGTTGGCGACCATGTCGATCTGCTTGGAGCTGCGGCGGGCCTGCTCGGAGCCCTCGTCGTAGTCGATGTCCTCGGGAGAGACGATGACCTCGATGTTCGGCGAATGGTCGAGCTCGCGCAGCTCGAGCGGGGTGAACTTGGCCTGAGCCGGTCCGCGACGGCCGAAGACGTGCACCTCGATCGCCTTGTTGGCCTTGAGGCCCTCGTAGACGTTGGCCGGGATCTCGGTGGGGAGCAGTTCGTCGCCGGTCTTGGCGAGGACGCGTGCGACGTCGAGAGCGACGTTTCCGACGCCCAGGACGGCGACCTTCTCCGCCTCCAGGGGCCAGGTGCGCGGGACGTCCGGGTGGCCGTCGTACCAGGAGACGAAGTCGGCGGCGCCGTAGCTGCCCTCGAGGTCGATTCCGGGGATGTTCAGGGCGCGGTCCGCGTTGGCTCCGGTGGAGAAGATGACGGCGTCGTAGAAGCGGCGCAGGTCGTCCAACGTGATGTCGGTGCCGTAGTCGATGTTGCCGAGCAGGCGAACCTGGGGCTTGTCGAGCACCTTGTGCAGGGCGGTGATGATGCCCTTGATGCGCGGATGATCGGGGGCCACGCCGTAGCGGATCAGCCCGAACGGCGCGGGCATGCGCTCGAAGAGGTCGATGCTGACGCCCGGTCCGCTGACATTGTGGTCGGACTTCATGAGCGCGTCGGCGGCATAGATGCCTGCCGGTCCGGCACCGACGATGGCGACGCGGAGTGGACGAGTCTGATCGGTCATGTGCAGCGAGCTACCTTCTTCGAGGGAAGTGCGGACACCCCAGCATAAATTAAGGACAACCTGAGCTGGGGCAGAGGGCAACTTGCCGTATTTCCCGGTTTCCGGTAGGAATTGCTCTGTGCAGACGACATACCTGGTCCGACGGTTCACCGTCGACTTCTGTCGTACCTGCACCAACATGTGTTGTCGGTGACAAGACCCGACGCCCTTCCCCTCCTCCAGCAGGACGGGACCCCTCTCTCGACGGCAGCGTTGTCGAAGATCAGCGCCCGGCCGTGCACAGATTCGAGGACACATGACCACTCTGGAACAGACCTCCACGCTCACTGTCGACAAGCTCGGCCCATCGTTCGGTGCCGAGGTCATCGGGCTCGACGTCGCCTCGGCGTCCGATGCGCAGATCCACGCCGTGCGCCGGGCCCTCGTCGAACACAAGGTTCTGGTGCTGCGCGGGCAGACGCTAGACGACGCGGCACACGTCGAATTCGGCCGTCGTCTCGGTGACCTCACCGCCGGTCATCCGGTACACGACAGCGGCCACGTCGCCCCCGAGGTCTACGCGCTCGACAGCCAGGACAACGGATTCGCCGACGTCTGGCACACCGACGTCACGTTCATGGAACGACCGCCGATGGGCTCGATCCTGCGTCCCGTCGTCCTGCCCCCGCACGGCGGCGACACCAACTGGGCCGACAGTCAGCTCGCCTACGAGTCACTGTCCGCGCCGGTCCGCCGAATGATCGACGGACTCACGGCCATCCACGACGGCAACCGCGAATTCGGCTATTACCTCGCGCAGAAGCGCGGCGGAAAAGGCAACGTGTGGGACGGCAAGGAAGTCACCGCGCTGGTCCCCGTCGAACATCCCGTCGTCCGGGTCCATCCGGAAACCGGCCGCAAGGGGTTGTTCGTCAATCCGGGTTTCACCTCCCACATCGTGGGGGTGTCGGAAGCCGAGAGCCGCGGAATCCTGGACCTGCTGTACGCGCACCTGACCAAACCCGAACACATCGTGCGGCACCGCTGGCGGCTGGGCGACCTGGTGCTGTGGGACAACCGCAGCACCTCCCACTACGCCAACCGCGACTACGGCACCGAGCACCGCAAGATGCACCGCATCACGTTGCGAGGAGACATTCCCGTCGGACCCCGATAGTGCCGGGCCCGTCGGATCGAGGAAGATTGGCCGCATGGCGTCGTGGAGTGAACGTAGGCAGCAGTGGGTCGACAGTCGTGAGGAAGCGCGCAACAACGCGTCCCAAGCGGCCGCAGACTCCGGTGAGCAGCGTCCGCCCAATGCGTGGCCGTTCATCATCGCCGCGGGCATCGTCGTCGTTCTGCTCGTCGGCATCTTCGCAGCTTCGAAGTTCGCCCCGGCGGAGGACAACGTGACGCAGGCCCAGTTGCTCACCGACAGCCTCGACGGATTCCTCGAAGCGCAGAACACCGGCGACGCGGACCTGCTGCGCCAGAACACCTGTTTCGATCAGGTCGAGCGTCTGATTCCCGGTGACGATGCGCAGTACCGAACCGATCGAGCTGGGGAGGTCGAGCGCAACGGCGAGACGTCCATCGACGGTGTGCCGTCCGAGTACCAGGTCAACGGCGACCGCGGAATGGTCACGGTGCCACTGAAGGAAGAGAAATCCGGAGTGCAGACCGACGACGTGTGGAAGTTCGTTCGCGTGGACGACAAGTGGCTGGTGTGCAATGTCTGATCTTGGTATGTGTGACGTAACGGCAAGCGACGGAAGGCTGATCCAGTGACCTACGCAGGTGACATAACCCCGGAAGCTGCCTGGGAGTTGCTGCAGAGCAACCCCGAGGCGGTGCTCGTGGATGTTCGGACGCGCGCCGAGTGGCAGTACGTCGGAGTTCCCGACACCTCCGGTATCGAACGCCCGACACACCTGATCGAGTGGGTCAGCTTCCCCGACGGTGCCCGGAACACCAACTTCGTCGACGACCTGAAAGCCGCAGGCGTGGACGGAGATCGGCCCGTGGTGTTCCTGTGCCGCTCCGGTCAGCGATCCATCGGTGCTGCCGAAGCCGCGACGGCTGCGGGAATCGGCCCGTCCTACAACGTGCTCGACGGTTTCGAAGGTGCCACCGACGCCGACGGCCATCGCGGAGCCACGGGTTGGCGTGCGGTCGGGTTGCCCTGGAGGCAGTCGTGACGAACATTCCCAAAGGCGGCGGATTCGACAAGCCCTTGCCCGAGGGTGTGGGTCAGGCCACGCTCGGGGTTCGCGGCGGTCTGATGCGATCGGGCTTCGACGAGAACGCCGAAGCGCTGTATCTCTCTTCGGGTTTCGTGTACGAGAGTGCCGGCGCTGCCGAACAGGCGTTCACCGGGGACATCGATCACTTCGTGTACTCGCGCTACGGCAACCCGACGGTCAAGATGTTCGAGGAGCGGCTGCGCCTGATCGAGGGGGCCGAGGCGTGCTTCGGTACCTCGAGCGGAATGTCCGCGGTGTTCACCGCGCTCGGTGCACTGTTGAAGGCCGGTGACCGATTGGTTGCTGCGCGTAGCCTTTTCGGTTCCTGCTTCGTGGTGTGCAACGAGATTCTGCCGCGCTGGGGCGTCGAGACCGTCTTCGTCGACGGAGAAGATCTCGAGCAGTGGGAGCAGGCGCTGTCGGTGCCGACGACGGCGGTGTTCTTCGAGACTCCATCCAACCCGATGCAGTCGTTGGTCGATGTTCGACGCGTCTCCGAGCTGGCACATGCCGCCGGCGCAACGGTGGTGCTGGACAACGTGTTCGCGACGCCACTGCTGCAGCGCAGTCTCGAACTCGGTGCCGACGTGGTCGTGTACTCCGGCACCAAGCACATCGACGGCCAGGGTCGGGTTCTCGGCGGTGCGATCCTCGGCTCGAAGGAGTACATCGAAGGACCGGTGCAGACTTTGATGCGGCATACCGGCCCGGCGCTGAGCCCGTTCAACGCCTGGACGCTGCTCAAGGGGCTGGAGACCATGCCGGTGCGAGTGCGGCATTCGGTGAACTCCGCGCTGCAGATCGCCGAGTTCCTCGAAGGCCATCCGGCAGTGCGCTGGGTGAAATATCCCTTCCTGCAATCACATCCGCAGTACGAGCTGGCGAAGTCGCAGATGTCGGGCGGCGGCACCGTCGTCACGTTCGAGCTCGACGCTCCCGAGGGTGAAGGCAAGAAGCGTGCCTTCGAGGTGCTCGATGCACTGCGCATCGTCGACATCTCCAACAACCTCGGCGACTCCAAGACACTGATCACCCACCCGGCCACCACCACGCACCGCGCGATGGGGCCGGAAGGCCGTGCAGCAGTGGGCATCACCGACGGCGTGGTGCGCATCTCGATCGGCCTCGAAGACACCGAGGATCTGATCGGAGACCTGGACCAGGCACTGAAGTAGCAGGGTCAGTGCTCGAAAACGCTGAGCACCGTGCGGAACTTGGCCGTAGTTTCGTCGAGTTCGGCGTCGGGGTCGGAATTTGCCACGATGCCGCCGCCGGCAGTCGCCGTTCCGGTCAGCCCATCCGCGGAGAGCTCAATGCAGCGAATGGTCACCATCCATTCGCCGTCGCCGCTGCCGTCGGTCCATCCGACGGCTCCGGCGTAGAAGCCGCGGGAGCCCTCGACGTCTGCGATCGCAGCCATGGCCGCGGCTCGCGGAACGCCGGCGACGGCAGCGGTGGGATGCAGCGCCAACGCGAGGTCGAGCGCCGTGGTCGCGGGATCGGCCAGGGCTCCGACGATGGGCGTCGACAGGTGCCACAGCTGCGGAGTGCGGCTGAGCTGGGGTGAGTCGGGTACGTCCAGCGTCTCGCAGAACGGTGCCAGCGCAGTCCGGATCTCGTCGACGACGAATCGGTGCTCGGCCTGGTCCTTCGCACTCGCCGCCAATGCCGCGGAGATTCGCGCTTCCTCGTCGGGATCGGTGGATCGCGCTGCCGTCCCCGCGAACGGATGACAGCTGACAATGTTGCCGCGCTTACGAACCAACAGTTCCGGGCTCGAACCGACGATGTGTCGACCGGCAGGCGCGGTGGGGGACAGGTCCGCCAGAAAACCGTTGCCCATCGGATCGCGGGAGACCAACGCGCTCAACACCGAGACAGGTTCGATCGGCGAATCCGCGGTCACCTCGATGGCCCGCGCGAGCACGATCTTCTCGGCCACACCGGCTTTCACTTGCTCGACGACATCCCGCACCCGCTGCACGTGAACGTCCGGGTCGGGTATCTGGCGCGCAACGGTGACGGTCGGCAGAGGAGGGAGAGCATCGACCGTTGCCCACGGCCCGTCGAGTCGATAGAACTCCTCCGGCTCGATGAGGGCGGTGGCGTCGGACATGTCGAACGGGAGTGCACCGACCACGTTTCGGCCCTCCCGCACCGCGGCCACCGCGTCGGCGATATCGGGAAAAGCGTGCCGGACACCCCGCCCGACGACGTGGTGATCCTGCCGGGAGAGAACGAATTCGAGTGTCATCAGAACGGGTTCTGCGTGCGGCCCACCAGGTCTGCGACGGAATCGAGAACCTTGGTCGGCCGGTACGGATACTGCTCGACGGACTGGACCGTCGAGATTCCGGTGAGGACCAGGATGGTCTGCAGTCCGGCTTCGAGACCCGAGAGCACGTCGGTGTCCATCCGGTCGCCGATCATCAGCGTGTTCTCGGAGTGCCCGCCGATCGCGCGCAGCGCCGAACGCATCATCAACGCGTTGGGCTTGCCCACGTAGTACGGCTCCTTGCCGGTGGCCTTGGTGATGAGAGCGGCCACCGAACCTGTGGCCGGCAGCGAGCCTTCACGGGACGGTCCGGTGGCGTCGGGGTTGGTGGCGATGAAGCGCGAGCCCTTCTCGACCAGGCGAATAGCGGTTGTGATGGCCTCGAACGAGTACGTGCGGGTCTCGCCGAGCACCACGTAATCCGGGCTCGAGTCGGTGAGCGTGTAGCCGATGTCGTGCAGGGCGGTGGTCAGACCCGACTCGCCGACGACGTAGGCGCTACCGCCGGGCCGCTGATTGCCGAGGAACGTCGCGGTGGCGAGAGCAGAGGTCCAGATCGACTTCTCCGGAATGTCCAGACCGGTGAACGCCAAGCGGGCCCGCAGGTCACGGGGGGTACGAATCGAATTGTTCGTCAACACGATGAACGGAATCTCGTTGGCCTGCAGCTCGGCGAGGAACGTGTCGGCACCGGGAATCAAGTGATCCTCGTGGACGAGCACGCCGTCCATGTCCATCAGATACGTCCACTGCTGAGGCTTCTCGGTTTCGCTCACCCCTCCATTGTGAACTACCCGGTCGCGCCGCAGGCTCGACTACCGAACTATCGGGTCGTTCCGCCGGCTTCACTCTGAACTATCGGGTCGTTCCGCCGGCTTGACTCCTGCCGCTAACTCGCCTGCCGCTCTTCGGCACGCCGCGCATTCGCGCGGTGCACCACTCGTTCCCGGACGGTCATCCCACCCCAGACTCCGAACGGTTCGTTGGCGGCCAGAGCGAATTTTCGGCACGCCTCGATGACCCCGCAGTCTGCACACACCTGCTTCGCACGGTCCTCGCGTGCACGGCGTGCGGAGCGGCCCTCGCCGGACGGGGAGAAAAATATCTCCGAGTCCTGCCCGCGGCACAGTGCGTCGACCTGCCAGTCCCAGGATTCGACGGCAGGGGAGATCCCGCGCTCGATCATGGCAATTGCGGCGTTCCTCGACATCGTTCGATCGTCACCCGATTCCCGAGTGCGCACAACGCTTCGAATCAGCGTGATTCGAGGACGGATGGGATCTGGCTTCGGGTCTGTTCGGTCGTGGTTCGGCATACTGGCCGTGTGACGAAGGCCGACCTCGATCCCGCCCAGATCAAGAATCTACTTCCGGGTTACGGCGCAGCCGAGGTCGAGCGATTGATCAAGGCGACTCGTCCGAGTTCGGTTACGCGCCAATGGGGTCGGTTGTCCTCGATATTCACTGCAAACCTGGGCGTCGAGTACTTCGGTGCGAGCGACGAGGCAATCGCAGCGGCCGAGGCTTCGATGGGTCGGTGGCCCGCGGAACTTCGAGAGCTGTACCGATGCGTCGAGCGAGCCGACCACCGCCGAGGAATGCTGCTTCTGCCCCCACAGTTCGAGTTGCTGTCTGTTGCGCAGGTCGAGAAGCGGCACGAATTCTGGGCCGAGGTGACCAGGAACCCTGCGTTCGGAAGTCCGATCGACGTAGAAGCCGAGATGGCCAAACCGGCCGGAACTGCTGTCGGCGCGATGCTTCCCGGGTTCATTCCTTTCGCCAACGACGATGCCGACACCTTGTTCGTGGACGCGCGTTCCGGTCCGTTTCATGGCTGCGTCAACTTGTGGCCGGATGCGGACGTGGCGCGCCTGCCTCCGATCTGGCGATCGCTGAGTGCGATGCTGGAAGATCTGGCATTCGCACTCGAGCGAAATACGACGATGTCGATGCGGTTGTCGGGCTGGAACCGGTATCAGCCCTATGTCGAAGGGGATCGGCTCGTCTGGGAGGCGCTCGCCTGAAGATCGTTGCCGGACATGCACGTCCGGCAGGCAGAGCTGTGCCCTGACGCTTGCGTGGGTCGTCATGCGGGTTGTCGTGGTTCTTCGTCCCCGGTGTCGTCGTGCTGGTCGGGTGGGTAGAGGACTTCTTCTGGGTGGTGTGCGTGGTTGATCAGCCCGCGCCTGCGTGGGTCCATCCCCGCCGGTGGATGCCAGAGGGTGCGGCCCGGGTAGCGATGTCCTGCTCCGGTTTTGGTGGTGGCCCATTTGCCGGGTCCGTCGCCGACGAGTGCGTGGTGCATGTCGCAGCCGAAGGTGAGTCCGTCGATGTCGGTGTTGCCGCCGTCGATCCAGTCGGTGAGGTGGTGGGTTTGGCACCAGGTTGCGGGGCGGGTGCAGGAGGGGAAGCTGCAGCCGCGGTCGCGGGCGATGAGCACGATGCGTTGGTCGGCGGAGGCGATGCGTTTGGAGCGGCCGAGGTACAACGCTCTGCCGTTGTCGTCGAAGATGGTCAGGTAGTGGTGGGCGTGGGAGGCCATGCGGATGGCGTCGCGGATCGAGACGCGGGATCCGGTGCCGGTCATCGCGTATCCGCAGCCTGCTTCGAGATCTTTCAGGGTCATGGTGACGATGGCGGTGACGGGTAGGCCTCGGTGGGTGCCGAGGGTCCCGGAGGCAAGCGTCTGCCGGAGCGCCAGTTTCAGGGCGTCGTGGTGGCGTTCACGTTGGGTGCGGACATCACGAGCAACTGCAGCCTCCCGCGCTGCTGTCTTGTCCGCGGCATCGTCGTCGTCGCCGGTGTCGGTGTCGTCGGGGTCAGGCGTGTCATCTGGCTCTGTGCCGCAACCACAGTCGGCACCCTCGCCGCATTCGCCGTCACCGTCGCAGCCGGTGTTGTCCCACAACCCTGCATCATTGGACCCGGCATCGCTGGGCGTCGACTCGGGTTGCGGCGCAGTGGCGCTGCAGTCCCCGCCGTTGTCGTCGCCGCCGTCGGTTTCGTCGTGGACGACCGATGTCGGGTCTGCGGGGTTGTTCACTCCGGGTTTCGCGGCTTTGGAGAACAGGGCTTCGAGGTAGGCGCGTAGTTCGGGGTCGACGCAGAATTTTCCTTCCGACATCCCGTCGGCACCCTGCTCGCCGAGGTAGAAGAACGCATCCCGTCGCTTCCGCGGCCTCGGCTTCCCGTCCTCGTCCTCGTCTTCGTCGTCGTGGTCGCCGTCGGGGTTGAGGATCGAATCCAGGTTTGCCACCAACGGTGCGAAGTCGTCGGGCCGTCTGGTCGAAGCGAAACCCACCAACTGCTCTTCGGCTCGCTCCCGCGTCTGCGGGTCGACACTCGAGGGCAGATGGCGGAAGAACTCCCGGATCATCTGCACATGCTTGGCGTCGAGCAACCCCGCCCGCAAGGCAGCAGCGGTGTGCGGCAGCAACGGCGGCAGAACTTCACCCGAGAAGGAAGTGCGGTCACCCAATTCCGCAGCCAGACGCACCCGAGCACCCGCGGCGTGTGGGGTGATCCGCAGCATCCACGCCACCGACGACGGCACCGAACCCGCATACACATCGAGGCCGTGTTGAGCGATGAGTTCGTTGAGCCAGGTATACGAGTACGCCGTCACAGACCGGGTCAGAGTTTCCATCCGTTCGATCACCGCACGCCGGTCGGCGTTCGTCCACGACACCGACGCCTGCCCCGCCAACTCCGCCACCGCGGACTCGACCCGATCCACCAACAACAACAACTCCGGATCGGACACCTCAGGGGCAGGCGGCACCGTCTCGATGCCGTCCACCCCTGATCCGCCGTCCCCCGAAAGCATGAACAGAATCTATCGCGACCCACCGACAGGTTCTCGAACACACGTTCCCATCTGCGATCGGAGGTCGAGAAGCTTGGTCGTGGTCGGAGCGGTCAGCTGTGTGGCGGATTACACATTGCTCGTAAGTGTGACGTTGTCGATTTTACGTAACGATGAGTCGCGTAGATGCTGGTGGGGGCGTTCAATATCTCCCAAGGCGGACGGAACGACCGCAGCAGCGTTGCTTGCGTCGGTGACGAAAGCCACTGCTTGGCTGTATCTCCGAACTCGAGTGTCGAGCCGGTGTCCAATGTTGTGTTGACCCAGTGGGGATGATCGACATGAACGACGCATTTCGCTTCGCCGTTTCGTGCAGTTCGCCGAAGGAACTGATCACTCGGCTTCAGTTCGGTACCACGGACCTGTGGCCAGAGGATGCGTCCCTCGCGGCCCGTTGGCGCTACATGGCCGACCTGATCGATTCTGATCGGGGCATGCTCGTCGAACTCGATTGTGCACTGTCGACACCGGTTGTGGACGCTCTCGTTGCGACGGCGGAACTGTGCAGACAATCGGCCTCCGAGACTGTGCCCCAATCGGATTGGAGATTTCTCCGTCGCGCCTTGGAGTGGCTGAAGACCAGCAGTTCGGACGTCGAGCGTGCTTTGCTCGCGGTGGGCGACGAAGTGGCCCTCGTCGGTCTCGATGGTGAGGGAGAGGACCTTTCTGTCGCGACGTGGCTGAGTATCGAAGTACTCGATCGATTCGCCGCCGAAGACACGATCGGTTATTGGCTGCACCGCATCGATGTCCACGGGTCGAAAGCTGCTCGACAGCCTGCGGATTCGGACCGCTGTGACATCGAAAGTTCTGAACTGCCGATGGCTGTCTGAGTCAGATACGGCTCACGCTGTTCGCCGGGAACCGGTGGTACACAACATGTGTTTCAGGAGTACATGCACGGCGGCCGAGTGGTCGCCCGTTGCGCGACGCACAGTCTCGCCGACCCGATGCACGACGGTTCGGTTGCCTCCATCCAGCGGTGCCCCGGTCTCGTCGTTCATCGGTTCACGGTCTCATATCGGTGCGGGATTGCACTCTCGAATTCCGCGACGATTCGTACCCCGGTTGGCAAGTGCGCCGACCCTCTCGTAGTATCGGAATCTGTAGGACCATCCAGAGCGACCGAGAGACCTGGCTCTATGACGTCGCAGCAACCCCCCGCTTGTCGGGTGAGGGTGCTACCGCCGGGACCGATGGAGGAATACACGTGAACACCCGAGTCGCCTCAGGTTTCGTCGACGGATGCCGTCGGATTCATGTCGATCTGTGCCGTCTGAACGGTTCGACCTGTCTTAGCTGACATTTCGGCACCGTACTCATCGACACCACACCTCATCATCTGCACGAACTCCTTCCTGGGCACACATGGCTCGGACGCGGGAGTTCGCGTGCGATCGACCAGATACCGGAGACACCCACGTGTCCACTCGCCCTGTACTTTTGGTGGCCGGAGTAATCGCCGCCACCGCCACACTGCTCGCCGGGTGCGCAGGTAGCGCCCCCATCTCAGCCGCCGACGCCGGACCCCCGCAGTCCGGAGGGACGCTGCGCTACGGCCTGTCCGGGGCTCCCACCTGCTCCGACCCGGCACAGTCCGGCACCAATCAGACGATCTACGTCACCCGACAGGTGGTCGACTCACTCACCGATCAGAACCCGGAGACCGGCGAGATCGAACCGTGGTTGGCCGAGAGCTGGGAAGTGAGTCCCGACGCGAGGTCGTTCACCTTCCAGCTGAAAGACGGTGTGACGTTCAGTGACGGCACCCCGCTCGACGCCACCGCCGTCAAGGCCAATTTCGACGCCATCACCGGCACCATCGGTGCGGCCAAGGCACCGCTCGCTGCCAGCTACCTGACCGGGTATCAAGGTGCCACGGTCGTCGACCCCCTCACCGTCCGCATCGACTTCTCGGCACCCAATGCGCAGTTCCTGCAGGCGAGTTCGACGCCTCAGCTCGGTATCCAGGCCGTTGCAACCTCGGCGCAGTCGGCCGAGTCTCGGTGCTTGGGTACCAACATCGGATCGGGACCGTTCACCTACGCGGACTATCAACAGGACCGCTCCGTCACCTTGGCCAAGCGAACCGGATACAACTGGGGCTCTGCGGTATTCGGTCACCAGGGCGAGGCGTACCTGGACCGCATCGAGTTCACCATCGTGCCCGAATCGGGTGTACGTACCGGCAGCCTTTCCTCCGACCAGCTCGACGCCGTCAGCGACGCGCTACCGCAGGATGCGCCACAGATCGAGTCGACCGGTGGCCGGATCCTGACGGCATCCAACCCGGGCGTTCCGTTCGGCATTCAGCCCAACGTCACTCGTGGTGCGCTACAGGACCCGGCCGTCCGGAACGCCCTCGTACCGGCGATCAACCGTCAGGAACTCGTCGACACGGTGCTGGGACCGGACTTTCGCACGGCGACAAGCACGTTGGCCAGCGCCACGCCGGGGTACGTCGAACTCGCCGATGTCACCTACGATCCCGAGAAGTCGAAGTCGCTGCTCGACGCGGCCGGCTGGGTTCCCGGTGCCGATGGGGTCCGTGAAAAGGACGGGCAGAAGCTGAGTTTCAAAGTCATGTACTCGGCCGTGTTCGCCGGTAACCAGGCGATTCTGGAGCTGACCCAGCAGCAGTTGCGCGCCGTCGGCGTCGACCTACAGCTCGAACTGGTGCCCAATTCGGAGGCGACGGCACGGCAAGGCACCAGGGACTACGACGCGACGTACTACAACAGCACCCGCGCCGACGGTGACATTCTGCGCACCTCATTTGCCGTGGACGGTCGGAACTTGAACGCGCGCGGCCCGATTCCGGATCTGGATGCATCGTTGACGGAGCAGCTCTCGACCACCGACGTCGAGGCGCGCAACGAGATCCTCGCAACCGCCCAGCAGCAGGTGTTGGACAACGGATTGTGGATTCCCACGATCGAACTCTCGCAGGCCGTCGGCGCGGCGTCGACAGTGCAGGATCTGAAGTTCGAGGCCTCCGCTCGCCTGCAGTTCTTCGACACCTGGCTGAGCGGGCAGTAGAGCGATGACCCGCTACATCGGACAGCGAGTACTGCAGGCATTGGCAGTGCTGTGGGCTGCATTCACCATCTCGTTCATCGTGCTCTTCCTCCTTCCCGCGGACCCGGTCAGTCTCGCAGTGGACTCGGCAGGCTCGGGTACCCCGGCCGACGCTGCGGCCATCGCTGAACTGCAGGCCCGCTACGGTCTCGATCAGCCGGTGTTGGTGCAGTATTGGCACTCGCTGGTCGGGGCCGTGCAGGGCGACTTCGGATTGTCCATCGCCACCGGCCAGCCGGTGACGACGGCCATTCTCGACGCGGTGCCCAGCACACTCGGTTTGGCGGGGACTGCTCTGGTGCTGGCCGTCGTGTTCGGATCCGCGGTTGCCTACGCCGCCACGTACACCCAGATCGTATGGCTGAAGAACCTGCTGCTCGCGCTCCCACCACTCGGGGTGGCGGTGCCGACGTTCTGGGTAGGACTACTGCTGCTACAACTGTTCTCGTTCCGACTACGCTGGTTCCCGGCGTTCGGTGACGCAGGCGCAGCGTCGTTGGTGCTGCCTGCGGTGACACTGGCATTGCCGACCGGTGCTGTCATCGCTCAGGTCCTGGCTACCAGCATGGCCACCACGTGGAAGCAAGCGTTCGTGGATGTGGCTCGCGCCAAGGGGGTCTCACGCCTTCGGGTGCAGACGCGACACGTCCTGCGACTGTCCTCGATCCCCGCCTTCACGATTGCCGGAGTCTTGGTGGGCACACTGCTGGCCGGATCGGTGGTGGTCGAGACGGTGTTCTCGCGCGCTGGAGTCGGAAGGCTGACCCAGACATCGGTGCTGGCCCAGGATATTCCGGTTGTGCAGGGCATCGTCGTTCTGACCTCGCTGGTCTTCGTCCTGGTCAATCTCGCAGTCGACCTGCTCTATCCGCTGATCGATCCGCGCATCGTGCGCGAATACCGGCCCGTGCAGGCCAGTGCAGAACCGGAGAAAGCTCATGTCTGACATCCTGATTCGCGAGACCGCCGTCCATTCGGCAGTTCCCCCGGTAGTCGAAGAAGCACCGGCATCCAGGCGGCTCCGGGGTCCCCGAGACGTGCTGAAACACATCTGGCTCGGTGCCTCCGTGGTCGTGCTGTTGCTGGCTCTCGGGTTCGCGCTGTTCCCGTCCGTCTTCGCCAGCGGCGACCCGCTGGTCGGTACACCGGCGGACAAGCTCCAGGCACCCAGCGCGTCGCACTGGTTCGGCACCGACAACATCGGCCGCGATGTCTTCACCCGAGTGGTCCACGGTTCCGGACTGTCTCTGACGGCGACGCTGTTGGCAGTCGGCATCGCCCTGGTGGTCGGCTCGATCATCGGTCTGGTCTCGGGGGCCGTCGGCGGAGTAGTCGACGCGGTGCTGATGCGCATCGTCGATGTGCTGCTGTCGATTCCGACGCTGTTGCTCTCGCTGGCGCTGGTGACCGCTCTGGGCTTCGGCACCGTCAACGTCGCTATCGCCGTCGGTGTCACATTGATCGCGAATTTCGCCAGAGTGATGCGCTCGGAGGTGCTGCGGGTGCGCAGATCGCTGTACGTCGAAGCGGCTTACGCCTCGGGTGTGCGGTGGTTCGATGTCTTCCGCAGACACATCCTGAGAAACTCGTACGGCCCTGTGATCGCGCTCGCTGCAGTCGAATTCGGTATGGCAGTGCTTGCGGTATCGGCGCTGAGCTTCCTCGGTTTCGGTGCTGCTCCGCCCACCCCGGAGTGGGGATCGCTGATTTCCGAGGGCCGCAACTTCCTGGCCACCGCCTGGTGGATGACCACACTGCCGGGATTGGTGATCGTGGCCGTCGTCGTGTCCGCGCACCGCCTAGGGCACGCACTCGAGAGGCGATCACAATGAGCCCCATTCTCGAAGTAGAGAATTTGCACGTGAATTACGGTGAGACGACCGCCGTCTCCGGCATCGGGTTCACCGTCGACCGCGGTGAAGTGGTAGCCGTGGTCGGTGAGTCGGGCTCCGGAAAGTCGACGACTGCCCACGCCCTCATCGGTCTGCTCTCGGGTTCCGGCCGCATCGTGGGCGGATCGGTGACGTTCGACGGACAGCGGCTCGACACGGCCTCGGACAAGACGTTGAACCGGTTGCGCGGCCGTCACATCGGGCTCGTTCCGCAGGACCCGACCACCTCGCTGAACCCGGTGGTTCGCGTCGGCGATCAGGTTGCCGAGGTGCTGCGGGTGCACGGCCTCGCAGATCGCCGCTCCGCGAAGGTCGAGGCAATTCGCATCCTCACCGAAGCCGGTCTGGACAACCCCGAGGTGCGGGCGCGGCAGTATCCGCAGGACCTGTCCGGTGGGCAGCGTCAGCGCGTGTTGATCGGAATCGCTCTCGCGTGCCGCCCGGAACTGGTGATCGCCGACGAGCCGACCAGCGCCCTTGACGTCACCGTGCAGCGACGCATCCTCGACCATCTCGACGCCAGGATCGCCGAAACCGGTGCTGCTGTCCTGCTGATCACTCATGACCTGGGCGTGGCTGCGGACAGAGCCGATCGCCTGATCGTCATGAGCGCGGGGCGGATCGTCGAAACCGGCCCCACCGCAGAGGTACTGGCGAATCCGACGCACGCATATACGCGTCAACTGTTGGCCGCGGCACCGTCGCTGAATACGGCCGTACGACCCGCGCGCACGACGGCAGCCGATCCCATCCTGACGGTCAGTGACGTTTCGAAGCGGTTCACCATAGGCCGCGGCGTCCACCTCGATGCGGTCAAGGGAGCCACGTTGACCGTCGAACGTGGGCGGACGGTGTCGCTCGTCGGCGAGTCCGGGTCCGGCAAGTCCACGTTGGCGCGCATCGCGATCGGTCTCGAGACCGCGTCGTCGGGTTCGGTCACGTTCGACGGTGTGGACATCACCGGTCTGCGTGGCAAGGCCAGGCGTGAGCTGCGGCGGCGTGTTCAAATCGTCTATCAGAACCCGTACGCGTCGCTGAACCCGAAGTTGCGCGTCGGCGAGATCGTGCGAGAACCGTTGGACGCGTTCAAGGTCGGTACCTCGCGCGAGCGTTCCGAGTGTGCCCGGACGCTGCTGGATCAGGTGGCACTCACCAGCGACTATCTGTCCAGACGCCCGGCCGAACTCTCGGGTGGGCAGCGCCAACGCGTCGCCATCGCCCGCGCGTTGGCTCTCGCACCGGAGCTGGTGGTGCTCGACGAGCCGGTCTCGGCCCTCGACGTATCGGTGCAAGCACAGATCCTGACATTGCTCGACGATCTGCAGTCCGAGCTGGGCCTGAGCTACCTTTTCATCTCGCACGATCTGGCCGTGGTTCGTCAGATCAGCGACACCGTGGCCGTCATGCAATCCGGCGTCATCGTGGAATACGGCGACACCGCAGCACTGTTCGACAATCCACAGCAGGATTACACCCGCGAGCTACTCGGGGCCATTCCCGGAAGCGCACACGAGAAAGCGAGCACCAGTGTCTGACAAGCTGTTCCTGACCGCGATAGAGCTGAAAGGCACCGGCGCACATCCGCAGGCCTGGCGTCGCCCTGACTCTCGCGCCGAAGAGGTGTTCACAGCAGGGTTCTGGATCGACCAGTTCCAGACTGCAGACCGAGCGGGTATCGATCTCGCGTTCCTGGGCGATTCGTTCGCCAGTCGGACTCTCGAGGCCGCAGCCATCGCCGCACGGGCAGCCGCCCTCACCGAGAAGATCGGGCTGGTCCCCACGATCACCGTCACACATACCGAGCCGTTCCACATCTCGAAGCAAATCGCCAGCCTGGATTTCGCTTCTCACGGCCGGGCAGGATGGCAGGTCGAGGTGAGTCCGGGTGCCGAGCAAGCGGCGCTGTTCGGTCGGAAAGCGGAGCAGGACAACGGCAGCCTGTGGCGTGAGGCGGACGAGGCGATCGAGGTCGTCACCAGGCTGTGGGACAGCTGGGAGGACGACGCGGAGATCCGCGATGTCGAGTCGGGGCGGTTCATCGACCGAGACAAGCTGCACTACATCGACTTCGAGGGTGAGAACTTCTCGGTCAAGGGCCCGTCGATCACCCCGAGATCTCCTCAGGGGCAGTCGCTCGTCGTGATTCGCGGCAACTCCGCGGAGTCCGTATCGGTAGCCGCCGCGCGTGCCTGCATCGTCCGAATCGTCGCCGACACGGTCGAGGAGGCGGCAACGACCGCCGCCCGCATTCGACGGGCCGTCGTTGCCGAAGGCCGGGACCCGGCCGAGGTGTTCGTCCTGCTGGATGTGGAGACCTTGGTATCCGATTCTGCCGCTCAAGAACTCGCGCAGCTCGACAACTGGGCGGGCCACGTCAGAGCCGCTGAGAGCGTGTCGCATATCGGTGATCTCTCGAGCCTGCATCTCCTGCTCGGATCGATCGAAGCGGCCGGCCTCGACGGGGTCACGCTGGTGCCGCTCGCGTTGCCGTCGGGAATCCGATCATTGCCGGCCACCGACACCCGCAGCGGATCGACTCTGCGTGAGCGTCTCGGCCTGACGCGTCCCGTCAATCGCTTTGCACTCGAAGGGAAGAGCCTGTGACGAAGAAGCAGATACATCTGGGTGCCCATTTCCCCGGCGTCAACAACACCACTGTCTGGGCCGATCCGGAATCGAAGAGCCAGATCGAGTTCGACTCGTTCGTGCACCTTGCCGAATCGGCCGAACGCGGCCTGTTCGACTTCTTCTTCCTCGCCGAAGGACTGCGACTGCGCGAGCACCGCAACAAGATCCACGACCTCGATGTGGTCGGAAGACCTGACACGCTCACCGTCCTCAACGCGCTTGCATCGGTGACGACCAAGCTCGGACTTGCCGGGACGATCAACACCACGTTCAACGAACCGTTCGAGCTCGCCAAACAGTTCTCGTCGCTGGACCACCTGTCCGACGGTAGGGCGGCATGGAACATGGTGACGTCCTCGGACGCGTTCACCGGGGAGAATTTCCGACGGGGTGGCTATCTCGATCGTGCCGACCGGTACGTGCGTGCCAACGAGATCATCGACGTCGCGCGAAAGCTCTGGGACAGCTGGCAGACCGATGCCTTCGTCGTCGATCGGGAGCGGGGAATCTTCGGTCGCGAGTCCGAGATCCGCGCAGTCTCGCATTCGGGTTCGCAATTCGATGTGCAGGGTCGCTTCACGCTGCCGCGCAGTCCGCAGGGACATCCGGTTCTGTTGCAGGCGGGCGATTCCGACGAGGGCCGCGAGTTCGGTGCGGCCAAGGCCGACGCCATCTTCACCATCCACGGCACGCTCGAGGACGGACAGAAATTCTACTCCGACGTCAAGGGTCGGCTCGCCAAGTACGGCCGCGAGCACGACGACCTGAAGGTGCTGCCCGCGGCGACCTTCG
Source organism: Rhodococcus sp. 14-2483-1-2 (assembly GCF_002259405.1). Classification (GTDB taxonomy): domain Bacteria; phylum Actinomycetota; class Actinomycetes; order Mycobacteriales; family Mycobacteriaceae; genus Rhodococcoides. The sequence continues at coordinate 83,143 of NZ_NPFW01000014.1, forward strand.
TGCTCGGCGATTCTGCGCAGGACGCCGCCGAGAAGGCGGACCACATCCGGCATCAGCAGGTCAGCGGTAAAACGGCGATTTCGTTCCTCGAACAGGTGTGGGGACAGGACCTGTCCGCCTACGACCCGGACGGGCCGTTGCCCGATATCGAACCCAGCGGCGACGTATCGATCAGCCGTGGCCGTGCGCGACACGGCGACCCCAGAACCATCGCCCAGCAGTACCGCGAGCGCGCCGAAGCAGACAACCTGAGCATTCGTGAACTGATCATCGCGATGACGACGCGGCAGCAGTTCGTCGGAACCCCAGCACAAGTGGCCGAGGAAATCGACAGCTACGTGCAGAACAACGCGAGCGACGGCTTCATCCTCGTCCCGCACATCACCCCAGCCGGCCTCGATGAATTTGTCGACAAGGTGATTCCGGAACTTCAGGACCGCGGCAGCTTCCGCACCGAATACGCCGGAACCACCTTGCGCGACCATCTCGGTCTGCGGCACCCGTACGAACAGCGTGAAGGAGTGCGAGCATCATGAGCGATTTCGAGCAGGACTGGAAGCAATGGCATGCCGACCGAGAGGCGTCCTACGGTGATCCTCTGGGTTGGGTGTCGTTGACCGGTTTGTATTGGCTGACGGATGAATTCGAGACTGTCGCGGACCTTCCCGGCCGTTGGAAGGCCGATGCCGATTCGGTGACTGTCGAGGGGTTCGACGGTGTGACGACGCTGAATCCGGTGGAGGGTGCACCGGGCATCCTGGTCGAGGACGGAGATCGACGGATCGAGGTGATCCGTCGGACCGGTTCGGTCGCGCTGCGGGTACACGACCCGAAAGCGAAGACCCTGCAGTCCTACAGCGGCATCCCGATCTACGAGCCGAGCGAGAAGTTCGTTGCCACCGGGACGTTCACGCCGTACAACTCACCGGTCACCGTCACGACCGGAGCAGTGGTGGAAGGACTCGAACACCATCACTCGGCCGTGGGCACTCTCGATTTCGAGTTGAACGGTACCGCTGCGCAACTGATTGCGTTCGGCGGCACCGGCAATGGTCTGAAGGTCCTGTTCACCGATGCCACGACCGGGGTGACCACCAATCCGGCTGCGCGGATCCTGGCTGTGCCCGCTCCGGTAGACGGCACCGTCGTTCTCGATTTCAACCGCGCTTCCAACCTTCCGTGTGCGTTCACCGACTACGCGACGTGCCCTGTCGCGCCTGCCGAGAACAGACTGACCGTCGCTGTCGAGGCAGGGGAGAAGAACCCGAGATGACGCGAGTTCCGTTGTCCGTTCTCGATCTGTCCCCGATCAGCCAGGGGTCGACCGTCCAGCAAGCGCTGCGAAACACGGTCGACCTTGCGCGCCAGACCGAGGAGTGGGGTTACGAGCGCTATTGGGTGGCCGAGCATCACTTCGTGGCGGCGGCCAGTTCTTCACCCGCAGTGTTGATCGGTCTGATTGCCGCTGCCACCAACCGGATTCGTGTCGGATCGGCTGCGGTCCAGCTGGGATTCACTACAGCTGCTGCCGTCGTCGAATCCTTCGGGACAGTCGACGCCCTGTATCCGGGACGCATCGATCTGGGTGTCGGTAGGTCCGGGCAGCGCAGAGCAGCAGACCTGGCCGGCGCGCAGCAGGCTGGATCCGAGCGAGCGGTGTCTTCGGAGCCCGGTGGACTGTTCCCAGTGGCCCCCGCTGCGGCGGCCCCGCGGAAGACCCCGCTGCTGGCTGCGTCTTTGGCTGCGCTGCAGCAGCCGCACGCTCAGGCCCCGGATTTCCACGATCAGCTCGACGACCTTGCTGCGCTCCTTTCCGGTAGCTACGAGCACGACGGGATTGCTCTGACGGCACGCCCGGGTGTCGGGGCCGACGTGGCGCTGTGGCTGTTCGGCAGCAGTGCAGGGCCGACGGCCCGTGAGGCCGGTGCCCGCGGTCTGCCGTTCGCGGCGAGCTATCACTTCAGCCCGGGGACGACTCTCCAAGCGATCGACGAGTATCGCCGTGCTTTTGTGCCGTCGGCTCGGCTGTCCTCGCCGTACGTGGCGGTGTCGGCCGATGTGGTTGTTGCAGAAACGGATTCGCAGGCGCGAGAGCTGGCAGCGTCTTTCCCGCAATGGGTACACAGCATTCGGAGCGGTCATGGCGCGATCGAGTACCCGGATCCGAAGAACGTGGCACCGCTGACCGGCGAGCAATACGAGCTCGTCGCTGATCGAGTGGACACCCAGATCGTCGGATCCGCGGCAACGGCATCGGACAAGTTGGAGGGGCTGCAGGAAGCAACCGGCGCGGACGAAGTGGTGATCACCTCGGCCACGCACGACCACGCGGACCGGCTGCGCTCGTACGAATTGCTCGGTAAGGAATGGGGACTCCCGCGCCTGCGGGTCTGAGCGGAACATTCGCGTCGTGGTGACCGTTGTACCGCGCATGACACGAGTTGCAGTTGCAGCGTCCTACGGTGGACCGGACGCCATCGAGATCGTCGAACGAAATCTGCCCGAACCGTCCGAAGGCGAAGTTCTGGTCGAGGTCAGGGCAATCGGCGTCAACCCTTTCGACTACAAGAGCTACAGCGGTGCGTTCGGCACCGACGAATCCAAACTCCCGATTGCGTTGGGTAGCGAGGCATCGGGAACCGTGGTTGCGGTCGGCGGAGCCGTCGAGGGCCCGGTCGGGCCGATCGCCGTCGGCGACGAGGTTGTCGTGTCCGGCCAGAACGGCACGTACGCCGAACGGATTCTGGTTCCCGCACGGTTCGTGTTTCCGAAGCCGGAAGCCTTGGGCTGGAACGTTGCTGCGGGTGTACTCGCCGTGGCTGGAACTGCGTACGACGCACTGGAGTCCGTCAGAATCAAGAGTGGAGACACTGTTCTCGTGCACGGAGCGGCAGGCGGCGTCGGGTCCGTGGTGGCTCAGCTCGCTCTGGATCGCGGTGCAACCGTCATCGGGACCGCGCGCCGACAGAACCACGATGCATTGCGGACGTACGGTGCCGAGCCCGTCGAATACGGCGACGGACTGATCGACCGGGTCCGAGCAGCCGCACCGAACGGTATCGATGCGGCAATCGACACGGTGGGCACCGACGAGGCGGTCGACGTGTCTCTCGAATTGCTCACGGATCGAGGAAGATTGGTGACGACGGCAGCCTTCGGACGGGCTTCGACGGATGGATTTTCGACCGTCGGTGGGCCGGCGAGCATGGAGCGTCGACGCCTCGCATCTCCGGTGCTGTTGGAGCAGGCCGGTGCGGGAGTGTTCGAGGTGACGGTCGCAAAGACCTTCCCGCTCGCCGAGGCTGCCGTGGCACACGCTGAACTGCAATCGACGCATCCGCGCGGAAAGTTCGTCCTGATTCCCTGACTGTTCGGGCGCAACTACGCACATGCTCTTCCGGCCGATGATCCCAATTCGGGTCGTTCGAATCAGCGTGATTTCAACCGGTGCCAAATCTGGGCGTCGAGCCTAGCGTCGGGTCCATGACCTGGCTGAAAGCACGAGTAGCAGCGATCTTCGATCGTCTCGGAGCACAGCCCGCGTGTACCCACGCGGCCGTCGACTTCGGTATCCGCGGCTGATGATGCATTCGTAACGTCAGCGTGAATTGACCTGGACAAGCTGGTCTCGGCTCGTCACGAGCGAGGGGATATCGCACCGACTACACGGCGACGACGTTGCGCGGGCGCCTCGGTCTCGACGAGGAGCCCGCGTGGGCACAGGTCCAGGCCTCGTCCAAGCGCCCTACGAGCAGATCGGAATACAGACCGCGCTCAGCTGAGGTCTGCGCGTGTCCACTCGTTCACGAATTCCAGGCCGCTGCGAACGAAGAGCTGGGTCACCGGGCAACGGCGAGCGACCTCGGAGACGAACTTGTCGAAGGTCTCCTGGTCGGCGTCGGTCTGAACCGTGGCCTCGACCTTCACGGCGTCGAAGTTCGCATTTCCTTCGTCACCGTTCACGAGCACTGCGGTGTCGAGGTCGCCTTGAATGCGAAACGTGAACTCGCCGAGTGTGATTCCCAAGTCCTTGGCGACGAGGGCGGACGTCACCTGGTTGCACGAGGTCAACGCACCGAGCGCGTAGAACAGCGGGCTGGGTGCCTCGTCCTTACCACCGAATGCGGGGTAGGCATCGGTGTCGAACCGGTGGCCTGCATCGCCCTCGGCGACGAGGTGCTGGGCAACTCCGGTACCGCTGGCATTGATCACGAAGGGAACGACGGACGTTCGAATAGTGCTGGTTGTCATAAATTTCGACGATGGCCCTTCGGCGACCGAAGCAAAATGGTTAGGCTCATCGTGATTCGAACTCGGCGCGCACACGGAGCCGTCGAGACGCGCGTCGACGATGGAAGCTAACGATCGGGTCTCGACTCGAGTGGGGTACGGCCACACACGATCTACGATGTCCTCATGACTGCCGATCCGACCACGCCCGCACCGTCGACCAGCTCGGCGAACTGGAAGAGGCGGGGCATTCTCGTCGGAGCCGGCATCGTCCTGCTGTTGGTCGCCTACTTCATCTTGGCAGCGTTCCTTCCGCGCTGGTGGAGTCTGCGGGTGGAGACCCTGGCCGACCGCACGTTCACCAAGGGCATTCTGTGGGGCCTGCTGTTCGGCATCGTCTGCACGTTCGCGCCGCTGGTGTTCTTCTGGAGCGCCTGGTCGGTTCGGAAGGGCAGGGCGGGCAAGCAGCTCGCCATCGGATCGGTGATCCTGGCTGTCGTCACGGCGATTCCGAACCTGTTGACCCTCACCATCGTCCTGGGTACCAGCAACGCGGCTCATGCCGGCCAACGCACCCTCGATACCAGTGCGCCGGGCTTCCGCGGTGCCACCGCACTGGGTGCGATCATCGCCGTGGTTCTGGTCGCTCTGCTGGTATTCGTGGTGGTGCGTCGAAACCGTCGCCGCAGAACTGCTGCTCTGTCGCAGTAACGGTCAGGCGCTGCGCAATACCGTCGGTTGGGTGATGACCCGGATTCCGGGTTCCGGGTCGAAGCGATAGCCCGTTCCTCGGACCGTGGTGATCAATCGACCGAACTGACCGAGTTTGGTGCGCACTCGGGAGAGGTGGACGTCGACACTGCGTCCGCCGTCGGAGGTGCTGAGTTCGGATCGTCCGACCACGACCCGAGGGTGCCGCGCCAGGTAGGCGAAGATCTCGAACTCGGTGTGGGAGAGACGGACGCTCCTGCCGCCGAGGATCACGTCGCGGGCCGGGATATCGATGACCAGTGGTGCGTTCAGTTCGTTGACCCTCACATCGAATCGCGTGAGGATTTTCGCATGCGGGGCATAGCTTTTGGCGGCGCTGCGGAGCGCCTCGGCCAGTGCGTGCAGCTGCGGTCGGGTCAGCCCCTGTAGGGATGACGTTCCGGAATCGGAGATACGGACAACGACTGTGGCTTCGGTGGTCATGGCTGGAGAACTCCTGGGACAAGGGTTGCTGCAGATACTGGGGCGATCGGTCAGTGGTGGCAGCGACAGTTCTCGTTCACAGTCACATGGTCGACGACGAATCGAAGGTTCGCCATGGATCTGCTCACCGTGAGCGCAACTGTTGACCCGACGATCCTCGGCGTGTTGCGATCGGGCGTGACCGATGTATGCCGACCACGAACCGAACTCACGATCCGCAGCGTCGACTGGGATCATCCCGACGCCGAAGCCCTTCGTGCCTCGATGGCCGCCGAGGTGGGTCCCCGTTACGCCGACCGGGCCGCTCTGATGTCCAAGACCCAGGCCAACGCCGTCGACGAGAGCTCTGTGCACCGGACGTTCCTCGTGTATCGCCGTGACCAGGAGGGTGCGGAACAGGCCGTCGGACATGCAGCGTTGCGCTGGAACGGGGCGGACCTCGAGCTGAAGCGCATGTTCGTACACCCCGACCATCGCGGCTCGGGTGTATCTACTGCTCTGCTGATGGCGTCGGAGAACGCTGCTCGTGATCAGGGCCTGTCGCGGCTGATTCTGCAGACCGGAGACCGACAGCCCGACGCAGTTCGTCTGTACGAGAAGAGCGGCTACACCCGAATTCCGGTGTTCCCGCCCTATGAGGTGCTGCCCTTCTCGAACACCTTCGAGAAACGTCTGTAGCTACGCGGGCAACGTCATGATCTCTGCACCGTCGTCGGTGATGATCACGGTGTGCTCGCTGTGCGCGGTGAGGCAGCCCGTCGTGCTTCGTAGGGTCCAGCCGTCGGGGTCGGTGACGAGTTCGGCGGTGTCCTCCATGACCCACGGCTCGAGTGCCAACATCAAGCCCGGGCGTAGGCGGTAACCGCGGCCGGGCCGTCCGGAGTTGGAGACGTGGGGATCCTGGTGCATCGTCGAGCCGATGCCGTGGCCGCCGAACTGCATGTTGATCGGGTAACCGGCAGCGCTGAGCACCGTGCCGATGGCGTGGGAGATATCGCCGATCTTGTTGCCCGGTCGAGCCGCATCGATTCCCGCGGCCAGCGCCCGTTCGGTGGCGTCGATCATCGCGAGAGCCTGGGCTGGCTTGTTCTCACCCACGACAAAACTGATGGCCGAATCCGCTGCGACGCCGCCGAGGATCACGGCCAGGTCCAGCGTCAGCAGATCGCCGTCGGCCAGTGCGTAGTCGTGTGGAAGGCCGTGCAGCACAGCATCGTTGACGGAGGTGCAGATGTAGTGACCGAACGGACCGCGGCCGAAGGACGGCGCGTAGTCGACGTAGCAGGACGTCGCCCCGGCTCCCTCGATGATGTCCTTGGTCCACTGATCGATCTCCAGGAGATTGGTGCCGACTGTGGCGCGTTCGCGGACGGTCCGAAGAATCCCGGCCACCAGTGCGCCGGATTCGCGCGCGAGGGGGATCTTGGTGGGGGGAAGAATCTCGATCATGTGGTGCCTTTCGCCGTATGACGAACAACGATACCGGTATAAGTATTGGTGTCGAGTCCGACTGTGCGCAGGGGCGTGAGTCTGTTCGTGCGACGCTGTCTGTCGTGTCTGCTCACCCTCTCGACGACCCCGTTCGCAATTCCCTCGAGGGCTCGCTCTCGCGGTTCGCGGTCCGGCGGGGACGGATCATCCGTGCCGATCCCGAGGTGTCTCCGTTCCTGGTGCACCCCGACGTCCTCGAGTCCCAGGACTGGGACGACATCGCGGTCCTGTTCGGGCCGCGGACCGTCGTCGGGCTCGCCGGCCCCGAACGCGAACTGCCCGAGGGCTGGTCGCACCTGGAGACCTTCGGTCTGGTGCAGCTCGTCGGCACGCACCTCGAGACGCGGCCCTTCGCCGAGGCGGTCGAGCTGACTGCAGCGGACGTCCCGGAGATGCTCGACCTGGTCGGTCGCACCGAGCCCGGGCCGTTCCTGCCCCGCACCATCGAACTCGGCACGTACCTCGGTATTCGACGCGATGGCGCGCTGGTCGCGATGGCGGGCGAGCGTATGCACCCCACTGGCTGGACGGAGATCAGTGCCGTGTGTACCGACCCGGCGTTCCGCGGGCAGGGTCTGGCCACCGACCTGGTTCGCGCGGTCGGTCACGGTATTCGGGCCCGCGGTGAGGAGCCGTTCCTGCATGCGTCGGACGCAAACGTGCGCGCCATCGAGCTCTACCTCTCCATCGGATTCGAGTTGCGTCGAACCTCGCACCTGACGTTGGTCCGTACGCCTGCGCCGAGCTCGAGATAAGTTCCGGAATCCGCTGTTGCGTGCTCCGAGCTCGAAGACATACCGTTACCTATGCGAATAAATGGCGACGTCATCTACGACGATGGACTGGTCCTTCTCGACGAAGCCGGCGTCACGCTGAGGTACTACTACTTCCCCGTCGCCACGAAGAAGTTCGTCCCCTACGACCGGATTCGCGCCGTCGACACCGCCGTCCTCGGCAATTGGAACGGGCGGTGGCGGCTGTGGGGCGCATCGTGGATCGATCAGTGGCTCCCACTGGACGTGATGCGTCCCAAGAAGGACACTGCAGTGGTGTTGACTATCCGCCGCATCTCGCCGGTATTCACCCCCGACGATCCTGAACTGGTTGCCCATCTCATTCGCGAGCGCATGACCGCACACGCGTGACGCGCCCCGACGAGCGGTTCACGCTCGCCAGTGAGCGCACCTTTCTCGCCTGGCTGCGGACGTCGCTCGGCCTGCTCGCCGGCGGAATTGCGATCGTCCACCTGGTTCCCGATTTCAGTACCGGGTGGGTTCGGACGACCCTCGGTCTGGTTCTGATCGGCCTCGCCGCGGCGGCACCGATCATCGGTCTGCGACGGTGGATGCGCGTTCGAGATGCCCTCGAAAGCGGTACACCGATGCCCGAATCACGAGATCTGTGGATCTTCGCGATCGGTATCGGCGCAGTGGCGGTGCTGGCTGCAGTGGTCACGGTTCTGGGGATCCAGTAGAGCGTGACGAACCACCACAGGTGCACAATCGAAGAACTAGGACGACCAACGACAGGAGTTCGGCGTGGCGCAGGGTCTCAAGCTGGGGTACAAGGCATCGGCGGAGCAGTTCGGACCGCGGGAGTTGGTCGAGCTCGGTGTGCTCGCCGAGCAGCACGGTATGGATTCGGCGACGGTCAGTGATCACTTCCAGCCGTGGCGGCACGAGGGCGGGCACGCGCCGTTCTCCCTTGCCTGGATGACGGCTGTCGGCGAGCGGACGAACACGATTCAGCTCGGCACCTCGGTGCTGACACCGACCTTCCGTTACAACCCGTCGGTCATCGCTCAGGCGTTCGCGACGATGGGCTGCCTGTACCCCGGACGCATCATGCTCGGTGTCGGTACCGGCGAAGCGCTCAACGAGATCGCGACCGGATTCACCGGCGAATGGCCGGAGTTCAAGGAACGATTCGCGCGCCTGCGTGAGTCGGTGCGGTTGATGCGCGAGCTGTGGCTCGGCGACCGCGTCGACTTCGAAGGCGAGTACTACACGACCAAGGGTGCGTCGATCTACGACGTTCCCGAGGGTGGCATCCCGGTCTACATCGCCGCCGGTGGTCCCGTGGTGGCGCGGTACGCAGGACGCGCGGGCGACGGTTTCATCTGCACCTCGGGCAAGGGCATGGAGCTCTACACCGACAAGCTGCTTCCTGCCGTGGAAGAGGGCGCGGGCAAGGCCGAGCGCGACGCCGGTGAGATCGACAAGATGATCGAGATCAAGATCAGCTACGACACCGATCCCGAACTGGCGCTGGAGAATTGCCGCTTCTGGGCTCCGCTGTCGCTGACGCCGGAGCAGAAGCACTCGATCGACGATCCGATCGAGATGGAGAAGGCCGCCGACGAGCTGCCGATCGAGCAGGTCGCCAAGCGCTGGATCGTCGCATCGGACCCGGACGAGGCAGTGGAGAAGGTCAAGCAGTACACCGATGCCGGCCTGAATCACCTGGTGTTCCACGCCCCGGGCCACGATCAGAAGCGGTTCCTCGAACTCTTCGAGAAGGACCTCGCACCGCGCCTGCGCAAGCTCGGGTAGTTACGAAGGACCACCGAGATCGGCCGTGAGTGCGAACAATCGCATGTCGCGGTCGGTCCGGGTCTCGTACTCGCCGTACACCTCGACCATCGCGTCGAACTGCCGGTAGATGCGAGCCTTCTCGTCTCCGGTGATGCGGGTGGCGAGCACCGGGATCTTCTTGCCGCCGATGGCCACCACGGCCTTCGGGTCGGCGAGCAGGTTCGACGTCCACGCCGGGTGGTGCTGCTGACCGAAGTTGGAGCCGACGACGTAGATCTTGTCGTCCTCCCGGTAGTACAGCAGTGGGCTGGTCCTGGGTTTGCCGGATTTGCGGCCGGTGGTGGTCAGCAACACCACCGGAGCCGCGATCGGTCCGAGGACGGTGAAACGGCCGTCGGACTTGGTCAGTAACCACCGGTCGACGCCTGCGAGGTTCCGGATGACCCACGAACCGGGCTTCGTCGACGCGAACTTCACGGCGGGCTTGCGGATGAACGAGGTTTCGCTGCCCCAGCGCACATCCGGGAACGGTGATTCGGCCATGGTTCATGGGACAACCCGACCGCGCCCGGTGTCAACACCCCAAACGCTGGGCAGGAGTGGAGCCTGCGGAACGACCCTTACCAGGCAGGAGTGGAGCCTGCGGAACGACCCCTACCAGGCAGGAGTGGAGCCTGCGGAACGACCCCTACTAGGCTGGCGGGCATGGCTGAGCCCAGCGGCACCGACGCGTCGGACATGTATCCCTCGAGCATCTACATCGCGTCACCGGAAGGGGACACCGGGAAGTCGACGATCGCGCTCGGTGTGCTGCAGATGCTCGCCGCGTCCGCGGCCCGGGTGGGGGTGTTCCGTCCCATCGCCCGATCGACCGACGAGCCCGATTACATCCTCGAGTTGCTCGTCGAGCACACCACCGCTGATCTGACCTACGAGCAGTCTCTCGGTGTCACGTACGAGCAGGTGCACGCCGATCAGGATGCCGCGCTCAGCAAGATCGTCGATCGGTATCACGAGGTGGCTTCTCAGTGCGACGCCGTGGTGATCGTGGGTAGCGATTACACCGACGTCGGCAGCCCCAGCGAACTCGGCTTCAATGCTCGCATCGCGGTCAATCTCGGTGCCCCCGTGCTGCTTGCGCTGCGCGGGTCCGGTCGTACGCCCGACGAGATCGCACAGTTGGCCACTCTGTGTCAGGGCGAACTGCGTCAGCACCACGCCCACTTGGCTGCGATCGTGGCGAACCGTTGCGCGCCCGAGGATCTCGATGCGGTCACCGACGCATTGGCGTCGGTGGGTGTGCCTGCGTGGTCTCTGCCGGAGATTCCGCTCCTCGTCGCGCCGACGATGGCGGAACTGCTCGAGGCGGTGGACGGCACACTGTACTCCGGTGACTCGTCGTTGCTGCAGCGAGAAGCGTTGCGGGTCATGGTCGGTGGCATGACGGCCGAGCACATCCTCGAACGCCTGACCGAGGGTGTCGTCGTCATCGCACCCGCAGACCGATCCGACGTGTTGCTCGCCCTCGTCAATGCCCATGAGGCGGAGGGCTTTCCGTCCCTCGCCGGCATCATCATGAACGGCGGCATCGAGCCCCATCCGGCGATCGCTCGTCTGGTGGCGGGTCTCGGCCCCCGGTTGCCGATCCTGACCACCGAGCTCGGTACCTTCGACACCGCCTCGGCTGCAGCGCAGACGCGCGGCCGGGTGGCGGTGGGTTCGCAGCGCAAGGTGGACACCGCACTCGGCCTGATGGAACAGCGGGTCGATGCGAAAACCCTTCTTGGTCGTCTCGACATCGCCATTCCCACGATCACGACCCCGCAGATGTTCGAGTACCAGCTGATCCACCGGGCACGCGCCGACCGCAAGCACATCGTGCTCCCCGAGGGCGGCGACGATCGCATCCTGCGTGCTGCCGGACGTCTGCTGCAGCGGCAGGTCGCGGACCTGACGATCCTCGGCGAGGAAGGTCCCATCCGACGACGCGCGTCGGAACTGGGCGTCGACCTCGACAGTGCCACGGTTCTCGACCCCAAGAACTGCGACTACGCCGAGGACTTCGCGGCCGAGTACACCGAGCTGCGCAAGCACAAGGGGATGACGATCGACCGCGCCCGCGAGATCATGGCCGACATCTCGTACTTCGGAACGATGATGGTGCACAAGGGGATTGCCGACGGCATGGTCTCGGGCGCGGCGCACACCACCGCGCACACCATCAAGCCGTCGTTCGAGATCATCAAGACCACCGAGGGTGTGTCGACGGTGTCGTCGATCTTCCTGATGTGCCTGTCCGATCGTGTTCTCGCCTACGGTGACTGCGCCGTCGTACCCGACCCGACGGCCGAGCAGTTGGCCGACATCGCCGTCTCCTCGGCGCAGACCTCGGCCCAATTCGGTATCGAGCCGCGGGTGGCCATGCTGTCGTACTCCACCGGCGAGTCCGGTTCCGGAGCCGACGTCGACAAGGTGCGGCAAGCCACAGCGCTTGTGCGCGAACGTAATCCGGAACTGCTCGTGGAGGGTCCGATTCAGTACGACGCGGCGATCGAACCGTCCGTCGCCGCGTCGAAGCTGCCCGATTCCGACGTCGCGGGCCGAGCGACGGTGTTCATCTTCCCGGACCTCAACACCGGCAACAACACCTACAAGGCCGTCCAGCGCAGCGCCGGCGCGGTTGCCGTCGGACCTGTTCTGCAGGGCCTACGTAAGCCCGTCAACGATCTCTCGCGCGGTGCGCTGGTCGAGGACATCGTCAACACCGTCGCCATCACGGCGATTCAGGCACAGGGCATTGCCAACGCAGCCGATCAGGAGGGCAAGTGAGCATTCTCGTCGTCAACTCCGGTTCGTCCTCGGTCAAGTTCCAACTCGTCGACCCGGGCTCGGGGGAATCCGTGGCCAGCGGGCTCGTCGAGCGCATCGGTGAATCCGACGGCCGAGTCGAACTCGACCACCGGGGCGAGAGTGTCGAGCGCATCCAGCACATCGACGACCACGGTGCCGGTCTGGCCCTGGCCTTCGAGATGCTCGCCGACGCAGGCGTCGAACTGGAATCGGTCACCGCGGTCGGGCATCGCGTCGTCCACGGCGGGACCGTCTTCTACCGTCCGACGATCATCGACGACTCCGTCGTGCAACAGATCTCCGATCTGAGCAACCTTGCACCACTGCACAATCCGCCGAACGTGCTGGGCATCGAGGTCGCCAGGAAGCAACTGCCGAACGTGCCTCATGTGGCGGTGTTCGATACTGCCTTCTTTCACTCCCTGCCCGACGCGGCCGCGACCTACGCCATCGACGCGACCGTCGCTGCCGAGCACGACATCCGACGGTACGGCTTCCACGGCACCTCGCATCGTTACGTGTCCGAGCAGGTGGCGCAGTTCCTCGGCCGCGACCTCGCCGACATCGACCAGATCGTGCTGCATCTGGGCAACGGTGCGTCGGCCTCGGCCGTCGCCGGCGGCAAGGCGGTCGACACCTCGATGGGACTGACTCCCCTCGAAGGTCTTGTGATGGGTACGCGCAGTGGGGATATCGACCCCGGCGTGATCATGCACCTGCGGCGCAGTGCGGGCATGAGCGTCGACGACATCGATGCCCTGCTCAACCGTCGCTCCGGGTTGATCGGACTGTGCGGGGTCAACGACTTCAGGCAATTGCAGCAGCGGATCGACGACGGCGACGCCTCCGCGCGCTTGGCCTACGACGTCTACATCCACCGTCTGCGCAAGTACATCGGTGCGTACATGATCGGGCTGGGACGGCTGGACGCCATCACGTTCACCGCCGGTGTCGGCGAGAACGCCGCAGCGGTGCGCGCGGACGCCCTCGCGAATCTCGAGGGCTTCGGCATCGAGATCGACGCCGAGCGTAATGCGGTGCGCAGCAAGCAGGCTCGGGTGATCTCGACCGACTCGTCCACCGTCACGGTGTTGGTGGTGCCGACCGACGAGGAGCTGGCGATCGCGCGTGCGGCGGACGACCTGGTCAGAGAAGTCGCCTAGAACAACGAACGTGGCCTGATCGCGTTCGCCAGATCCACCAGCGAGAAGCGGTGGGCGCGATCGGTGGCGTTGCGAGCCAGTGCGCGAAGGCCCTTCTCGGTGCCGCGCCGCAACCCGTCCTCGGTGAACGGCACGCTGAGAATGGGCTCTCGCTCGGCGGTGGCGGCGTGGCCGGAGACGATCCAGTCCAGGGCCATCGCCAGCACCAGCGTCCGCATCTGCAGCGCCCGGCTCTCGGCCTTGGGTAACAACGCCACTCGCCGTGCCGCAGAACGGAAATCGGACTCGGACAGCTCGGCTCGCGAGCGGTCCATCAGCAACGTCAACACACTCGTCATGCGGGCCATGGAGTAGTGCCGCGAACTGATCGGCACCTGATCCAGCGCGGCGATGGCCCCGGTCTGATCGCCGCGGCGCTGCAACTGCCTGGCCAGGCCGAATGCCGAGCTGACGATGCCACGATTTGTTCGCCACACCGCGCGGTACAGACCTTCGGCGCGGGCGCGCCACTTCTCGGCTTCCTCGCCGTTGCCTGCGGCCACATGCCCGAGCAGTTCGGAGGTGGCTCCGAGTGCGAGCTTGGGTGCGAGTTCACCGGGCATCGCGCCGAGTACGTTGTCGAAATCGGTGAACGCAGAATCGTATTCGTGATGCAGCAGTGCGATCAGGCCCGCGTACCACTGCACTCGCCACGGGTCCGCGGTGTGGTCGGTCGACTGCACCTTGGCCAGAATGTCGGTTGCTTCGACGACGTTCCCGAGATCCAGATGGGCTTTGACCTCGGCGAGAGTGATCTCGAGACTCAGTTCCACGGGACTGGAGGAGCCCCCGGAACGGCTCGATTCGGCTCCCGAGGTGACGCGTTCGATGCCGTTGCGTTTGGCGTGCTGCAGCGAGTCCAGGGTCTGTCGAGGTTCCACGTGTACGGCGGCCGCCAGCAGCGGCGCGCTCGGGTCGTTGGGGTCGACCAACGGAACCGGAAGCGCAGCAACAACTTCGGCTGCGGTCATTCGTTCGTGGCGCACCGTACCGTCCACGTAGGTGTCGGTGCGTCCCACCGAATGCTCGGTGCCGAAAGTGGTACGCGGCGGGCTGAATACCGTCGACAGTCCCGGCCGCTCGACACCTGTCCTGATGGCCAGGATCTCGCGCAACACGCCGGTGGCCTGCCCGGCGAATTCGTCCGCGGATCGGAACCGCCGAGTGGGGTCCTCGTGCGTCGCGCGCAGCAACAGCCGGTGCAGCGACGGAAACTGTTGCAGTACTTCGGATTCCTCGGCCGAAGGCAGGCCGTCGAGGTACTTGCCGTTCTTCGACGGCATGTTCAGCGTCAACACCGCGAGCGTGCGGCCGACCGTGAAGATGTCCGACGCCACCGTCGGTCCCGTCTTGACGATCTCCGGTGCCTGGTAGCCCACAGTGCCGTACAGGTAGCCGTAGTCCTCGATACCCGCGACCGCACCGAGGTCGATGAGTTTGATCTGGTCGTCGGAGACCATGATGTTCTCCGGCTTGAGGTCGTTGTAGACCAGTCCGATCGAATGCAGGTAGCCCAGTGCCGGAAGCACTTCGAGGACGTAGGCGAGTGCCTGTTCGACGGGCAGCCGGGTGCCGTCACCGCACGCGGTGAGGATGTCGCGCAGTGAGCGGCCGCCGACGTATTCCATGACGATGAAGCCGACGGTCGAGCCGTCGCTGCGGGGTTGCTCTACGAAGTTGTAGATTTTTACCACACCGGGATGGGCGACCTCGGCGAGGAATTGTCGCTCGGCGACCGCGACGGCGTGCGCCTCTTCGTCACCGAAGTGCAGCAGTCCCTTGAGTACCACCCAGCGGTCGCTGACGTTGCGGTCGATGGCGAGGTAGATCCAGCCGAGTCCGCCGTGCGCGATGCAGCCCTGCACGTCGTACTGACCGACCACGCGATCGCCCGGCTCCAGCAACGGAGTGAAGTCGAATGTTGCGCCGCAGTGCGGGCAGATGCCCATCTCCACGTCGGGACCGCCCGGTTCACTGCGGCCGACCTTGGCATTGCACTTCCAGCAGAACCGTTTGTGCTGCGGCACCGACGGATCCGACATCACTGCGGTGGCAGGATCGATCGGTTCGACGCGGGGCACGTCCACCAGACCGCCGCCGAGTCGTCGCCGAATGCCGGTGCTGCGCGATCGACCGGACCTCGACCGACCCGTCTTGGAGCGGGTGGAAGCAGGGTGCGACGGAGCGGATGTCGGGGTCCGATCGTCGACCGGTGACCGTGAGACGGCCTGGGTGCGCTCGATGCCGTCCGTTCCCGAGACGCCGTCGGTGTTCGATCCGGCCGGTGTTCTCGACACAGCCCGGGTGCGCTCGCTGTCGTCGGTGCGCGAGACCGCCTGCGTTCGCTCCGCCGGGGCCGTCTGCTGCTGTTCGTCGTCGTCCATGTCGGCGCCCCTAATCGCTGTACGTCGCGCTGGGCGGACCGGGGGAGGGGCCGAGCACGGTCAGCCACCGGTTGTAGATGCGGTTCCACGTGCCGTCGGAGCGAATGCGTGCCAACGTGCCGTTGACGAAGCGGACCAGATCCTCGTTGTCCTTGTTGATTCCCACCCCGTACGGCTCCGGGCTCAGGCTGTCACCGACGATCTCGAGGTACGGATCCTGTGCTGCGAGACCGGCCAATATCGCGTCGTCGGTGCTGATGGCGTCGACCTGCCGTTGCTGCAGCACCACAAGGCAATCCGACCACATCGGTACCGTCACCACGGTCGCGGCAGGCTGGACGCGTTGGATGCGTCGCAGCGAGGTGGTGCCCTCCACGGCGCATACTCGCTTGCCCGCCAGGTCCTCGACTCCGCGGATGCCCGAACCCTGCACCACCAGAACACGGTGCTGCGCTTGGAAGTACACGGTGGAGAACTGGACGTCCTTGCGGCGAGCGCACGTGATGGTCATCGTCTTGACCACCATGTCCACCGAAGAATCCTGCAGAGCTTCGAGCCGCTGTGCGGAGGTGAGGATGCGAAAGTCCAACCGGTTCGGATCGCCGAACAGATCTCGTGAGACTTCCCGCGCGATGTCGACATCGAACCCGACCAGCTGACCGGTCATCGGATCGCGGAAGCTGAAAAGGTTGCTGCCCGTGTCCAACCCGACAACCAACCGGCCCTTGGCGCGCAGTGCGTCGATGGTCGGTTGTGGCGGTGGCGGAGCATCGGTGCCTGTCGGCAGTGGTCGCAGGCTGGCTGTGGGGCGGGCGCACTCGTCGTCGGCGGGGCTCTCGGTGGGGCGAGCGGCGACGGACGCGCCTTCCGGTAGTGGCGGTTCTGTGAATGTCGTGTCGACCTGCGGCGCAGAGTTCTCCGGCGGCGAACAGCCGACCAACAGGGCGGTGACCAGGATGCCGACGGCGAGTAGACGTTTCACAGGTACTCCCGCAGCCTCGGGAACAGGCCGACACCGAAGGCGACCGATGCGAAGACGGTGAGCACGTACGCGCCGTCCGGCAGTCCGGACAGCACCCACACCGATCGGTCGATGTTGGACCGCAGTTCGCTCCGCGCATTCTCGATTCCGTCGACCAGGACACTGTCCAGCGCGGTGAACGCGGCCGCCGAATCGGACTCGCCGGTGCCGGTGGCAATGGAGACCGCGCCGTTGAAATCGCCGACCTCGAGTGCGGAATCGATCCTCGAGTGCGAGACCGACCACGTGTTCAGTGCATCGATCACCGCGGTGTCGCCCTGGAACATCTCGGTGAGTCGAGAGACGTTGGCGTCGAACGATTCTCCGTAATCCTGACCGCCGCCTCGGCGGGCGAGGTCGAGTGTCTCGTCTGCTCTGGCCTGTTGCGCCAGAATGAAACCCGTCGTGTAGGACTTCAGCGGAGACACTCCGCGGTCGATCGCGCGATCGGTGGCGATCGAGGAAACCAGCCCCACCACCAGCATCCAGCCGAGTAGCCCGGCGACAGCGACTGTGGCAGTGAGGAATCCGACGTTCAACGTCCGGCGGGTGGTCCGCGACAGGTACCACTGGGCCAGGCCGGTCATCAGCAACAGGAACACCAGCGAGCCGATCGCGAACAGTGGAGGACTGGTGAACCGTTCCTGATCGGCCGACACCCGCGACGCCTGCTCGGTGTACAACTTCTCGGCCAGCGGCAGCAGGCTCGTCTGCATCATCGTCGACGCCTCGCCGAGGTACGCCGCACCCACCGGATTTCCGCTGCGGTTGTTGGCTCGCGCCGTCTCGACCAGGCCGCTGTACACCGGCAACCCGGCGGCGATCTGGGTCAGCACCGCGCTGGTGGCCGCGTCGTTCTCGGTCACTCCGGCCGAGGCCGCGATCAGCTCGGACGACGCCTCGCCGAGCGCCTGCGAGTAGCGTTCGCGCACCTCGGGCGGCTCGAGACCGCCGGCGATGAACGCGGTGGCCGCAGCCGCGTCGGCCACCGACAGTGCCCCGTACAGATTCTGTGCCGAGTTCGCGAACGGCTCGGTGCGCACCAACAGGGTGCCCAGGGTGTCGACTCGATCGGTCACTGCCGTGGACGCGAGATTTCCGACCGTCAACGCGAGCACCACCAGCGCGGTTCCCATCGCGACCAACCGCGCAGGCGTCGAACGCATCGTGTATCGAACCGGTGGCTTGCCTGCAGCGACACCGACGTGCGTAGCCGTTGTCGGGGGGACGGCAGCGGAGGGGGTAATACCGGCCGCGATCACGCACCCGAGCATATAAGTAGGCGGACGGTACTGCAGCCACTACAGGCAGGTGATTCACCTAGGGTGGTGAGTATGCGTGGTGACGGGGACGGCTGGGTGATCGGCGAGAACGGCACTCGGCACTGGGGAAAGCACGGTGCCGCCGGACTGTTGCTGCGTGCACCGTCGAACGCCGGCGAACCGGTGGTGCTGCTCCAGCACCGTGCCCTGTGGAGTCACCAGGGCGGAACCTGGGCGCTACCGGGCGGAGCCCGCGATTCCCACGAGAGCACCGCGCACGCGGCGGTGCGTGAGGCCCACGAAGAAGCCGGTATCTCGGCCGAACAGGTCAGTGTGCGCAGCGAGCGCGTCACCGCGAGCGTCGAGAGCGGCTGGTCTTACACCACCGTCGTCGCCGATACCGATCATCCGTTGACCACCGTGCCCAACGGGGAGAGCACCGAGCTGCGCTGGGTGCCGGAGTCGATCGTCGACGAACTCCCGCTGCACCCGGGTTTCGCGTCCAGCTGGCCGTCGCTGCGCACCGTGCCGCTTCGAGTGCTGCTCGATACCGCCAACGTGCTGGGCTCGCGACCGAACGGATGGTGGAAGGACCGTGCCGGATCCACCGGCGCACTGCTGACCTCGCTCGCCGAGACGCTGCCGCGCACCGTCGAACTGCCGAGCGGTCAGTACGGCTGGCTCACCCGCATCGAAGCCGTCCTCGAAGGCCAGGCCAGGGACGCCGTGGTCGACGACCCGCGCACCCGGACGATTCTCGCCGACGGCAGTGGCGACGACACCCTGGCCGAGCAGGCCGACCTCGATGGGGACCTGACGGCGCTGGTCACCGCCGATCGCGGACTGCAGAATCGACTGCCCACCTCGGTGCAGGTCCTGACGCCGTCCACGGTTCTGTCGTGGCTCTAGGGCTCTAGGGCTGAAGCGCCTGCACCAGTGAACGGGCGGCCGCCTGGGGGTCCCTGGCCTCGGTGATGGCGCGGACCACCACGATGCGATCGGCACCGGCTGCCCTGACCTGATCGACATTGGTCGCGTCGACGCCGCCGATGGCGAACCACGGCCGCTCCGGGAGCGAGTCCGCCGTCGCCCGCAGAGTCTCGAGCCCCGCGGCCTTGCGATTGGGCTTGGTGGGCGTCGGCCACACCGGCCCGACGGCGAAGTAGTCGACGCCGTCCTCGATCGCGGCGAGCGAGGACTGAGCGCGGTTCTGCGTCGAGCGCCCGATCACCACGTCCGGTCCCAGAATCTGCCGCGCGTAGTGCACCGGCAGATCGCCCTGGCCGAGATGCAGCACGTCCGCGCCCGAGGCCAGCGCCAGATCCGCGCGGTCGTTGACGGCCAGCAAGGCGCCGTGGCGCTTGGTGGCAGCGAGCAGAATCGCCAGCGCAGCGAGCTCGTCCTTGGCTTCGAGGGGACCGAACTCGCGCTCGCCGGCGGAGTTCTTGTCGCGCAGCTGGATGATGTCGACGCCACCGGACAACGCGGCCTCGGCGAACTGCGCGAGGTCGCCCTTGTCGCGCCTGGCATCGGTACACAGGTACAGGCGAGCGGACGCAAGACGCTCACGGGGAGTCTGGTTGCGGGCGGTCTGAGATGGATGCACAAAGCGAACTGTATTCTCATGGTGGCCGCCACCGACGACGGAGTGGCCGAGATATCGCGGGAGTCCCGAGGATCGTGGGGCTGAGAGTGGGTTCGCCGCCCTTACCGTCAATACCTGAACCCGATCATGCGGGCGCAGGGAGTGAGGACGTGAATCGCGTGTACATCGTCGTTATCGGCGGAGGCGTCATCGGGCTGTCGACGGCGCTGCGCCTGAGCCGGGACGGTCACCGGGTCGTCGTTCACGATCCCGCTCTGGGCAAGGGCGCATCCTGGGTCGCGGGCGGAATGCTGGCACCGTTGTCCGAGGGCTGGCCCGGCGAACACGAACTGCTGCACCTGGGCGCTGCGTCGTTGGCGCGGTGGCCGGAATTTGCCCGACGCCTCCCCGGCCCCTCGGCGTTCTCCGCAGCGGGATCGGTGACGGTTGCCCTCGACTCCGCCGACGCCGCCGATCTGCGAACCATCGCCGAATGGGTCGGCGAACAGGGGCACGAACTCGAGATTCTGGGACGGGCGCAGCTGCGCGAGCTCGAACCTGCTCTGGCACAGAACATTCGACTCGGCCTACTGGCTCCGACCGAGTTGTCGGTGGACAATCGGGTACTGATCGCCGCACTCGAGCAGGGATGCCTGGATGCGGGAGTGGAGTTCTCCACGGACTCGGTCGACACCATGCCCGACGCCGATCAGGTGGTCCTGGCCGCCGGCGCACAGTCGGCGGCATTGTGGCCCACCCTTCCGGTCCGACCGGTCAAGGGCGAAATCCTGCGGCTGCGTCGTCGACCGAGTGCCGCGCCGCCGCCGAACCGGACCGTTCGCGGAACCGTGCACGGGCGCGCGATCTACCTGGTACCGCGCGGCGACGGATTGGTCGTCGGCGCAACCCAATACGAATCCGGCCAGGACACTCAGGTCACCGTCGCCGGGGTACGAGACCTCATCGCCGACGCCGAACGGCTCATGCCGAGCATCGGCGAATACGAACTGTACGAAACCGCTGCCGGACTGCGGCCGATGAGCCCGGACGGACTGCCGATCATCGGCAGGCTGTCTCCCCGGGTGATCGTTGCCACCGGCCACGGCCGCAACGGCATCCTGCTCGCGCCCATCACCGCCGACGCAGTCGCCGCACTCATCTCCGGCGAGGCGCTACCGGACGCGAAAGCCGCCACACCCGAACGCTTTTCGCACATAGAGAGGACACCATGACACAGGTCGCGATCGGTATCACCGTCAACGGTGAGGACCACCTGCTCACCGAGGACATGACCATGCGTCGGCTGCTCGAATTCCTGGGGCTGCCCGAGAAGGGCATCGCCGTCGCCGTCGACGGAGCGGTACTGCCCAAGAGTCGCTGGGACACCACCAGCGTCGAAAAGGGTTGGACCATCGACGTCCTCACGGCGGTTCAGGGTGGCTGAGGGTCGTTCCGCGGGCTCCACTCCTGGGGTGGCTGAACAACTGGTCATCGCCGACCGCACCTTCACCTCCAGGCTCATCACCGGCACCGGGGGAGCGGCGAATCTCGCGGTACTCGAGGAGGCCCTCGTCGCGTCGGGAACCGAACTGACCACCGTCGCGATGCGCCGCGTCGACGCAGCCGGTGGGACGGGAGTGCTGGATCTGCTGCGCCGGTTGAACATCGCCCCGCTGCCGAACACCGCAGGCTGCCGTGGCGCGGCCGAAGCAGTGCTCACCGCGCAACTGGGCCGTGAGGCGCTCGAGACCGACTGGGTGAAACTCGAAGTGATCGCCGACGAGCGGACCCTGCTGCCCGACGCCATCGAATTGGTCAAGGCCGCAGAACAACTCGTGGACGACGGTTTCCAGGTGCTGCCGTACACCACCGACGACCCGGTACTGGCGAAGCGACTCGAGGACATCGGCTGCGTGGCCGTCATGCCGCTCGGCTCGCCCATCGGCACCGGGCTCGGCATCTCCAACCCCCACAACATCGAGATGATCGTCGACGCCGCCTCGGTTCCGGTGATCCTCGACGCGGGCATCGGCACCGCCAGCGACGCCGCCCTCGCCATGGAGCTCGGCTGCGATGCGGTGCTGCTCGCGACCGCGGTGACCAGGGCAAAGGATCCGGCGCTGATGGCATCGGCGATGCGTCATGCTGTCGCCGCGGGGTACCAGGCCCGGCACGCCGGCCGAATTCCGAAACGATTCTGGGCGCAGGCCAGCTCGCCCATGTGATCAGCTGCGTCGTCGGCCCGGCACCTTCTGTGGTTCTGCGCCATCCGGCAAACGCGCACGCATCTGTGAAACGCGCGCGGAATAGTGGCCAATACGAGGACTATTCCGCGCGCATCTGGCAAACGCGCGCGCATTTGCGGCCGCGCCCGTGTGACCCCACGCCGCCCATGTGACCGACTGTCTCAGGGTGTGTGTCATCCGAAAGGATGATGGAAGAGTCGACTGTGGGTCGATGTGCGGACGCTGTCGATGGTGGACAGTTGTACCCATGATCGAAGTGACAGGACTGACCAAGCAATACGGCGCGGTGACGGCGGTCGACAACCTCACCTTCACCATCAAACCCGGCATCGTGACCGGCTTCCTCGGCCCCAACGGCGCTGGCAAGTCGACCACCATGCGGATGATCCTCGGGCTCGACCGACCCACCTCGGGCACGGCGACCATCGAGGGCAAGAGCTACAGCCACCTGAAGCAACCATTGCGTACCGTCGGCGCCCTGCTCGACGCCAAGTGGGTGCACCCCAACCGATCGGCTCGTGCACACCTCGAGTGGATGGCCGCGTCCAACGGCATCCCCAAGTCGCGAGTCGACGAGGTGCTGCGTCTGGTGGGCCTGTCCGAGGTCGCCAAGAAGAATGCCGGTGGCTTCTCGCTCGGTATGTCGCAGCGGCTGGGACTCGCCGGCGCTTTGCTGGGCGACCCCAAGGTGTTGCTGTTCGACGAGCCGGTCAACGGACTCGATCCCGAGGGCATCGTCTGGATCCGAAAGTTCATGCAGCGCTTGGCAGCCGAGGGTCGCACGGTGCTGGTCTCGAGCCACCTCCTCTCGGAGATGGCGCAGACCGCGGAGCATCTCATCGTCATCGGACGCGGCAAGCTGATCTCGGATTCCTCGGTGCAGGAATTCATCGACCACGCCTCCGAAGCATCGGTGCGCGTACGCAGCCCGCAGCTCGACGGTCTGCGTCAGGCGTTGACCACGGCCGGTCTCACCGTGCGCGAGCCGGACAAGACCGATGAACTTCAGCCCTCGCTCGTGGTGCTGAACTCCACGACCGACACGATCGGCGACATCGCCGGTCGAGCCGGAATCACTTTGCACGAGTTGGCCTCTCAACGAGGATCGCTCGAGGAAGCCTTCATGAAACTCACCGGAGACACAGTGCAATACCACGGCGCGGGAGCCGAAAACCCCAACACTCAGCAAGCGATGGGCGGTTCACTCTGATGGGCGTACTGGCAGCAGAAAGAATCAAGTTCACCTCGACCAAGTCGCCGTGGTGGTGCAGCGCGATCATCGTGGTGCTCGGTCTCGGATTCGCGTCGATACTGGGCTGGGCCGCTCAGTTGGCCACCGAAACCGATGCGCCCGAGGGCATTCCGCCCACGACGGCAGCCGACGTCGTAGGACTCGGCGTCGGAACCTTCGGTTCGATGGTGTTGATGATCCTGGCCGCGTTGACCGTGACCAGCGAATATCGGTTCGGTCTAATCCGAACCACGTTCCAGGCCGTGACCAACCGAGGTTCGGTACTGGCGGCCAAGGCCCTGCTGGTCGGTGTCTACGGTGCGATCCTGTCGTTCGTGCTCGCCGTCATCGGGCTCTACCTCGCCAAGGCGCTCGCCGGTGAGCAGGCAGGTGCGCTGCTCGGCTTCGACATCGATGGAACCTGGCGCGTCCTGTACGGGACCGCCATCCTGGCGTTCGTCCAGGTCGTTCTGGCCATCGGCGTCGGCGCTCTCATGCGGCAGTCCGCCGGAGCAATCGCCATCCTGCTTCTGTGGCCACTGCTCATCGAGAACCTCGTCGGGGTGATTCCGACGGTCGGCGAGAAGATCCAGCCGTTCCTGCCCTTCCTCAACGCCAATCACTTCCTCGGATCCAGCGGAGGTGTCGACTTCCACTGGGGTCCGATCGGCGGACTGATCTACTTCGTCGCCTTCACCGCGGTGATCTTCGGAGCGGCAGTGTTCGTCGTCAATCGTCGGGACGCCTGACGCCGCTCGCCGGTAGGGTGTCCGCTATGCGGATTTCCCTACTTGCAGGTAGCGCTGTCACTGTCTTGATTCTGGCCGGTTGCTCGTCCACCTCGGACGAGGAACCGGCCAGAGTTTTCGCGACACCCGACGGGCCGGGGCTCTCTGCCGCGGTCACCGAGGACGCGTTGGTGGGGCACCTCGAACAATTGGAAGCCATCGCCGCCGAGAACGACGGAAATCGCGCTGCCGGCACCGCCGGTTACGACGCGAGTGTCGATTATGTTGTCTCACAACTCGAATCGGCCGGGTTCGAGGTCACCACCCCGGAATTCGAATTCGAGACCTTCGAGGCGCAGACCCAAACTCTGTCGCTTGCGGGCACCGAGATCCCGGTGTTCGCGCTCAGTTACTCGCCCACCACCACCGCCGAGGGAATCACCGCACGCGTCGTCGGCGCTCCCGCCGGTGCAGACGGCTGTGAGGCGACCGACTACACCGGTCTCGACCTGGCCGGAGCTGTCGCGGTCGTGCCGCGAGGAGTGTGCGCCTTCGGTGTGAAGCAGACCGTTGCCGCAGAACTGGGAGCGGCCGCCGCGATCATCGTCAACAACGAACCCGGGCCGCTCGATTCGGGCACCCTCGGCGACGCCGACACTGCCCGGATTCCGACCGGCGGTGTCAGCCAGGAGGACGGTGCGGCCGTGCTGGCCGCACCCGAGGTGACGCTGACACTCGTCACCGAAACCGAAACGACCACCAGTCGCAACATCATTGCGCAGACCACCACCGGTTCCACCGAGAACGTGGTGGTCACCGGTGCGCATCTCGACAGCGTTCCCGAGGGCCCCGGCATCAACGACAACGGAACCGGCACGGCGGCAGTACTCGAGACCGCACTGCAGATGGGCAGTGCACCCGAGGTGACCAACGCGGTACGTTTCGCGTTCTGGGGTGCCGAGGAGAACGGACTCGTCGGTTCCACCAAGTACGTCGAAGGCCTGTCCGACGAGGACAAGCAGAACATCGCGCTGTACCTGAACTTCGACATGATCGGCTCGCACAACGCCGGCTACCTCGCCTACGACGGAGACGACTCCGACCAGGTGGGTGAGCCCGCAGGCCCGGCCGGATCCGACGCCATCGAGCGCACCTTCGTCGAGCACCTGGCAGCCGAGGACGTAGCCGTCGACGGGACCGATTTCGACGGTCGCTCGGACTACGGCCCGTTCATCGAGGTGGGCATCCCCGCCGGTGGTGTGTTCAGCGGAGCTGACGAGAACAAGACCGCCGCGCAGGCCGAGAAGTGGGGCGGCACCGCCGATCAGACCTTCGACGAGAACTACCACACCGACCAGGACACCCTGGCGAACGTCGACCGCGCCGCACTCGCGAAGAACGGTGCGGCAGTGGCCTACGGCATCGGCGTCTACGCGCAGTCGGTGGAGGGCCCCAACGGGGTTCCGGTGGGTGCCGAGCGCGAGGCCGCGCGCGCCGAAGGATAAGGGCGAGTATGTGTAACTGTGAGTTACGCTCGATGCTGTGAACGCAGTCGTGGACTCGGTGGTGGAGTGGGTTCGCACCACCAACCGAGCGCCCAAGGTGGTCGGGGCGGTACGACGTGTGCGTCGCGCACTACCCGGTGACCCCACGTTCGGTGATCCCCTGTCGATCGACGGGCCGGGGCGAGCCCTTGCCGTTGCCCGCGTCGCCGATCGCTTTCTGGTTGCCAACGGACTCGACGACGAGCCGGGCGCATCCCGTGAAGTCGGCCTCGGTGCCTTGCAGGTGTGGCAGGCGATCCTCGAGAGGACGGGCCGGGGGCGCGGCGAACAGGACGTCACCATCGTCTTCACCGACCTCGTCGGGTTCTCGTCGTGGTCGCTGCGCGCCGGCGACACCGCCACCCTGACGCTGCTCCGCAAGGTCTCCAAAGCGGTCGAACCCGAGGTCGTGTTCCGCGGCGGCCACGTCGTCAAGAGACTGGGCGACGGCATCATGGCGGTGTTCGCCGATGCGGGCAAAGCAGTCGACGCGGTCTTCGCGGCCCGCGAGGCACTGAAGGGTGTCGACGTCGACGGTTACACCCCGACGATGCGCGTCGGCATCCACACCGGCAGCCCGCGTCAGGTGGGATCGGACTGGCTGGGCGTCGACGTCACCGTCGCCGCCCGGGTGATGCAGACCGGCGGCAACGGCAACATCATGATCTCCGCGGCGGCCCTCGAGGGGGTCCCGCCGGAGGTGCTCGACGCCTTGCACGTGGTGTCCAAGCCCTATCGCCGCAGCTTCTTCGCTCCGAAGATCAAGGGTGCACCCGACGACCTACGCATCCTCCGACTCGTGCAGTCGCCACAGCGGTGACACCGGTCCGTGGCCCGCGCCCAGGTCGTAGGACGCGGCCAGACAGCGAGTGACCCACTCCTTGCCGAACGCCACCGCGTCGGGCATGGAGTATCCGTGCGCCAGGGCCGAGGCGATCGATGCGGCGAGGGTGTCGCCGCCGCCGTGGTCGTTGCCGGTGTCGATGCGTTCGCTGGTGAATTCGAGGAAGGTGTCGCCGTCGAACAGCAGATCGGTGCTGTGTGTGGACGTCCGCAGGTGACCGCCCTTGACCAGGGCCCACTGCGCGCCCAATCCGTGCAGGGCCTCGGCGGCGCGGTGTGCGCTGGAGTCGTCGATGACGTCGATGCCGGTGATGAGACGAACCTCGTCGAGGTTGGGGGTCACCAGCGAGGCGATGGGAAACAGGGTGTGCCGGATGGCGTCGAGGGCTTCGGCGTGCAGTAGCGCATCCCCGTGCATCGACGCGCACACCGGATCCACGACCAGGGGAACCGGCTGATCTCGGCCGATGCCCACCTCGGTGCAGACGGCCGTGACCGCTTCGATGATCGCGGTGGAGGCCAACATTCCGGTCTTCGCTGCGCCGACGCCGATGTCGGAGACGACGGAGCGAACCTGCGCTGCGACGACGTCCGGCGGAATCTCGTGGAAGCCCGTCACGCCGACGGTGTTCTGGACCGTGACCGCAGCGACAGCAACGCAGGCGTGGACGCCCAGCAGGGCCATCGTTCGGCTGTCCGCCTGGATTCCGGCACCGCCACCGGAGTCGGTCCCGGCGATGGTCAGCGCGCGAACAGGAGTCTCGCCGTTGGGCGTGAGCGGTAGGAACTTCACGAGAGAAGACAGTACCGGCGTGCGCGGAGACGGGGGTCGCTGCCGGTGAAACGGAATGCCGAGTACATGGCGAAAACATGAGCGGGCCTTGAATGTTGTTGTATCACAACGCCGAACAGGGTCGCTTATGATCCGTACCAGCATTCGAGTCGGGTTCGGCGGACGAACCTACGCATCCGAAGGTTTGTTGGTAGAAAAGGTGACAGACCCACCGTGCGCATGTTTAATAGTGGTGCACGTCACAGAAGATTTCATTCGTTCACCACTCCACACACAGCGAAGGAGGCGTCCCATGCTTGCAAGTTCTCCTAGCGCTGATGTCTCGATCAACAAGGATCAGAACCGGTTCGAGCTTCGATTGAACGGCGATCTCGTCGGGATCGTCGGCTTCTACGAGGTCGAGGGAAACGGCAAGCGTGCGACGCGAACTCATGTCGTGTCCTTCATGCACACGGTCGTCACCGAGGATTTCGGTCATCAGGGTCTGGCGGGCATTCTGGTGCGGCGCGCACTCGACAGTGCTCGGTCCTACGGCTGGAAGGTCAAGCCGGTCTGCACCTATGTGCAGCGTTTCGCCGCGGCCAATCCGGAGTACAACGACATGCTCGTCGCGCTCTGACCTCAGTTTCCTGCAAGCGTCGCCCGGTCACATTAAGGGCACGACTCGGCGACGATCGGTGCACTCTCCCCGCGTCACATGGACAACACTGGTCTCATGAGTGACATGAGTCACATACTTCCACGACGGGTCCACGGGCCCGCTCCGGTCGACCGTCCCGCCGTTCGCATCGAGGACGACGTCGATCACAACAGGTTCGATCTTTTCGTCGACGACGAACTCGTCGGCATTCTCGGGTATCGCTTCGGTGAGGGCGACGACGGCGGCGTCGGCCCGGTCGTCGCGCTCATGCACACCGTCGTCAAGGAGGAGTACGGCGACCGCGGGTGGGCGGGGGTGCTGGTGAGGGCGTCGCTGAACACCGCTCGTGATCGGCAGTGGCGCATCGTGCCGATCTGCACCTACGTCCGGCGATACCTGGCGCAGCACGAGGAGTTCATGGACCTCGTCGTCGAGTGACCGCTCAGCCGATCTCCACGATTACCGGAGCGTGATCGCTGGCTCCCTTGCCCTTGCGCTCCTCGCGGTCGATGGACGCACCGCTCACCCGAGCCGCCAGGGCAGGTGAGGTCAACGCCATGTCGATGCGCAGGCCCTGCTTCTTCGGGAACCGCAACTGCGTGTAGTCCCAGTAGGTGTACGTCCTGGGCTCGGGGGTGAACTGCCGCGTCACCTCGGTGAAGCCGGCGTCGCCGAACGCGGTGAAGGCATCACGCTCGGCCTGCGAGGTGTGGGTCTTGCCCTCGAACAGTGCGGGATCCCAGACGTCGTCGTCGGTGGGCGCGATGTTCCAGTCGCCCACGAGCGCGATCTGCGCCTGCGGATCCGCCGCCACCCACGCCTGTGCGTCGGCCTTCAGCGCTGCGAGCCACTCGAGCTTGTAGGTGTAGTGCGGATCTGCGAGTTCGCGGCCGTTCGGCACGTACAGGCTCCAGACGCGGACCCCGGCGCACGTGGCACCGATGGCGCGGGCCTCCTGAGCGGGATCGACCTCGGGATCCTTGCTGAACCCGGGCTGATCCTCGAACCCGACCTGCACGTCGTCCAATCCGACGCGAGACGCGATCGCGACGCCGTTCCACTGGCTCAGCCCGACGTGGGCGACCTCGTACCCGATGTCGGTGAACCGCTCGTACGGAAACTGCGCGTCCTTGCACTTGGTTTCCTGCATCGCCAGGACATCGACATCGGATCGCTGCAGCCAATCGACGATTCGATCCTGACGAGAGCGGACGGAGTTCACATTCCAAGTAGCCAAGCGCACGGGAAGGAACCCTATCGAACGCCTCCGACAGGGTTCGGACCGATCGCGTTCTCGGGCCGGGCGTAGCGATAGTGGTGGTGGTCGACGAAACCGAGATCTCGATAGAGGCCGACGGCGTGGGTGTTGTCCACGGCCACTTGCAGGTACGCGTGTGTCGCGCCGTGCTCGCGTCCCCATCGCACCAACTCGCCGCACATCAGGGTGCCGAGGCCGTTGCGTCGATGATCCGGGGAGACCCAGAGCGAGGTCAGTCCCACCCAGCAACGACCGTCCGGGGCGGTGGTGACGGCCGCGCGACCGACGGCTGCCGACGACGAGCGCGCGCCGATCATGCCGAAACCGAGGGTTCCTCCCCGGACTGCGGCGGCCACCTCCGCTGCGCCCGCGGGTGCCTTGCCGCCCTGGTAGTGGAGGGAATCCAACCACTCGGCCGTCGGCTGCTCGGTCACGGCGATGGCCGAATCACCATCGCGTAGAGCAAGATTCGAGATGTCCGCAGCCATGACGGCGCTCTCGTTGTAGGTCGACCAGCCGGCCGGAGCGCTGCCGAGACGGTCGGGGAGCGACAGCGTCGGCGGTAGTCCGCGAGCGGCGTATCGGTCGACGATCTCCGCGAGAGTCTCGGCCGTCATCGACGCTCCCGGCTCGAGCGGTGCGGCCGAGTTGGCGCGTCCGGTGAATCCGTGACCGAACCGCAGTTGCCAACCGTCGATCCATTCCCGCTCGACGCCCGGCCAACCGTCGGCGGCAGCGGCCTCGAGCGATCGAATCTCCGACGTTCGAATCGGTTTGGGGCCCAAAGGTTTCAACGCTACGACTCGTTCGGCGGCGACCTGTACCAGCGCGCCGTCTCTGCCGCGCACCGAGACCGCACCGGCGTCGATGGACACCAGTTCGCCGATCACGTCCGTCATCGGGTGGGTGTGGCCGGGTGGCAGCCGGTAGCGCAGCATCACCCGTGTACCCACCGGGACGGTCAGTCCTCGTCCTCGTCGTCGTGCCCGAACGGGTCGTCGACGGTGCCGGGCGTCCAGCTCAGCCCCGGCACGCCCCACCCGGCGCGCTTGATGGCCTTCTTCGCGGCCCGCGCATGTCGCCCGATGAGCACGTCGGTGTAGAGGAAGCCGTCGAGGTGACCCACCTCGTGCTGGAGCATCCGGGCGAAGAATCCGCGGCCCTCGATGTCGACGGGATCGCCCTTGGCGTCGGTACCGGTCACTCGGGCCCACTCGGCGCGACCGGTGGGGTGTTGCTCGCCGGGGACGGACAGGCAGCCCTCGTCGTCGTCGTCCGGGTCGGGCATCGTCTCCGGAATTTCCGACGTCTCGAGCACCGGGTTGACGACCTCGCCGCGGCGACGGAAGATCTTGCCGTCCTCGCCTTGATCGGGGCAGTCGTAGATGAACAGGCGCTTACCGACTCCGACCTGATTCGCGGCGAGGCCGACGCCGTTCGCGGCGGCCAACGTCTCGTACATGTCGGCGATCAGCTCGGCCAGCTCGGCGGGTGACTCGGTGACGGGAGCGGTTGCGGTGTGCAGCACCGGATCGCCGACGATCCGGATGGGAAGAATTGCCATGGTCGACAAGGATAGTGGGCCGGGAGTGGAGCCTGCGGAACGACCCAGGGGGCGCGAGTGGAGCCTGCGGAACGACCCGAGAGCCTGGTGCATGTGGCCGGGTGCGGGGAACACGCCACGCGCCGGTACCTCGCGGGAGCCGTGCTCGAGGCGTCGAGCATGGTTGAATGATTCCCGAAGTACAACTGTGTAATTCGGTCGGTGCTCCTACGGGTGCCGGCAGTACTGGGGGATGCAGATTTCTCGGGGTAGGTGACCTTGCAGACCCCGGGGAGTCGAGAAGTCGAGGAGTGGGATGGACGGCGCAGCAGCGCGTGACTCGAACCAGTCTCAGCAACCGGGAAGTTCGGACGGCTCTCAGGATCCGAACGAGGTCGGTGCGGACGGACTGAGTCGACGAGAGCACGACATCCTGTCCTTCGAGCGACAGTGGTGGAAGTACGCCGGTGCGAAGGAAGAGGCCATCAAGGAACTCTTCTCCATGTCGGCAACCCGCTACTACCAGATCCTGAACGCGTTGGTCGATCGTCCCGAGGCGCTGGCCGCGGATCCGATGTTGGTCAAGCGCCTGCGTCGGTTGCGTGCGAGCCGGCAGAAGGCTCGTGCGGCACGTCGGCTGGGTTTCGACGTCTGAGCAGCTCTTTGCGTTCCACGTGCCGAGTCGTCGTCGACGGTCGGCTAGGGTCGAGTACGTGAGCAGCCCGAACCCGGAGCAGACCGGGCCACCTCTCCGTGCCCTGGCCATGGTGTTGATCTCGCTCGCGATTCTGTTCGCAGCGATCGGCGCGTTGTCGCTGACGGGTTCCGATTCCGACGAGGCGGCCGCCGAGCCCGCCGCCGAGACGACGAGTGCACCGGCTGCAGTCGCCCCGACCGCGCAGGCCCCTGCAGCGCAGGCACCGGCCGCCGACGCGTCGACCGGTTCTGCAGCCACCACCACCTCGGGTGCCCCCGCCGACGTCGAAGTGCGGGTACTCAACAACTCCAACGTCTCCGGCCTGGCGGCCGGTACCGCGAGCACGCTGACCGCCGAGGGGTGGAACGTCGCCGAGACGGGCAACTTCAGCGAAGCCCAGTTCGCGCAGACCGCGGTGTACTACGGCACGACAGCAGGCGAGGAACAGGCCGCACAGACGATCGCCACGCAGCTCGGCGTCCCGGCCGAGCCGAAGCCGACCTCGCTCGAATCCACGGCAGGCGTCGTCGTCATCGTGACCCAGTAGTCCTGCAGCGGCGAGTCCCACAGCGTCGACCTCCGTGCCCGATTCGGCTGAATCGGTCGGCACGTTATCATTTCCGAGCCCGGCGAAACTGCCTGAAAGAGGAGCGATTTCCGATGGACATGTTCAAGCGACGCACTGCTGCGACCCGCTCATTGCGTTACGTGGCCCCGGTCCTCGCGATCGCAGCGCTCGGGCTCTCCGCCTGCAGCAACGGCGAGGTTCCGTCCGATGTCCCCGGCACCGTCCCGCCGGTCTGGACCGGCGAGGCCGATCCGTCGGCAGAAGCCGTCGCAGGTGACAGCCCGGCCGAGTCGGGGTCCGGCGACACCATCGAGGGCACACTGCGCGACGCTTCCGGTGCCGAGGTGGGCACGGTGTCCTTCGCGTCCGAGGGCGACAAGCTCACCGTCACGGCCGAGGTCGAGGGCATGACCCCCGGCTTCCACGGTTTCCACGTGCATGCCGTCGCCGCCTGCGAGCCGAACTCCGTTGCACCGACCGGTGGAGATCCGGGCGCGTTCCTGTCCGCAGGCGGTCACCTGCAGGTCGACGGCCGCACCGAACACCCGGCCAGCGGCGACCTGACGTCCATCCAGGTCGGCGAGGACGGCACCGGGATGCTGATGACCACCACCGACGCGATCACACTCGACGATCTGCGTGCGGACGGTGCCGGAACCTCGGTGATCGTGCACGAGGGTGCCGACAACTTCGCCAACATCCCGCCGCGGTACACCCTGCCCGACGGTGCCGCTGTCCCGGACATGACGACTCTGATGACCGGCGATGCCGGCTCGCGGGCGGCATGCGCGGTACTGCAGTAGTTTGAGCGCTCCCCGGATCGACTTCGCGAGTTCACCGCGCCCGACGCTCGGCGTCGAGTGGGAGATCGCGCTGGTCGACAAGAACACGCGGGACCTGGTCAACTCCGCCGAGGCGGTCATGGACGGCGTCCGCGACCTGGCCGGGGACACCCCGCGGGTGACCAAGGAACTGCTGCGCAACACCGTCGAACTCGTCACCGGAGTGTGCGAGAACGTCGGGGAGGCGATGGCAGACCTCGGCGAGTCGCTCTCGCTCGTCGAGCGTGCCGCGGATCCGCTGGGAATCGATCTGTTCTCTGCGGGCACCCATCCGTTCGCCGAGTGGTCCACCCAGCAGCTCACCAGTTCGCCGAGCTACGACGAGTTGATCGCTCGTACGCAGTGGTGGGGTCGGCAGATGCTGATCTGGGGTGTCCACGTGCACGTGGGAGTGTCGTCTCCCGACAAGGTCTTTCCCATTCTCAACTCGCTGCTGCTGCAGTACCCGCACCTGTTGGCGCTCTCGGCGTCCTCACCGATCTGGGCGGGCAACGACACCGGCTACGCCAGCAATCGGGCGCTGATGTTCCAGCAGCTGCCGACGGCCGGTCTGCCGTTCCAGTTCGAGAACTGGCCACAGTTCGAGGGATTCGTCCGTGACCAGCTCAAGACCGGCGTCATCGAACAACTCGGCGGCATGCACTGGGACATCAGGCCTGCACCGAAGTGGGGAACGATCGAGGTCCGGGTGTGCGACGGGGCGTCGACCAAGCGGGAGCTCGCGGCTCTCGTCGCGTTGACACACTGCCTCATCGTCCATCTCGACGAACGTCTCGAAGCGGGGGAGACCCTGCCGTCGATACCGCCGTGGCACGTGCAGGAGAACAAGTGGCGGGCCGCTCGATACGGACTGGACGCCGAGATCATTCTCGACTCCGACAGCAACGAACGTCTGGTCACCGACGATCTGAACGACCTGCTCGAGAAGCTGACGCCGACGGCGGTGCGACTCGGTTGCGTCGACGAGTTGGCAGCGGTGGCCGACATCCCTCGGCTCGGGGCGTCGTACCAGCGTCAACGGATAGTGGCCGCGAAATCCGACGGTGACCTGCGAGCCGTCGTCGAATCGCTGGTCACCGACCTTCGATCCTGATTCGCGTGCGCTACTGATCCGCTTCGTTCGGTTCCATCTCGTTGACGATCAGCAGTCCGTCGCGGCCGCGCTGCTCCCGGTAGGCGACGCGGCCGACGGTGTGCGCGATCACCGGGGCGGTCACCAGGGTGAAGATACCCACCAGCACGAGCATCCAGATGTCGACGTTGCCGCGAAGGCTGATGACGGCTCCGATCAGAACCATGATCAAGCCGACCACCTGTGGCTTGGTGGCCGCGTGCATCCGCGACAGGGTGTCGGGGAAGCGCACGATGCCGACAGCGGCAGTGAACGCCAGCAATGCCCCCAACAGGATGAAGACGGATGCGATGACCTGGGCTACGGTGCTCATTCGTCCCTCACTCTGAAGCGTGCGATGCTGACCGATCCGACGAAGCTGACCAGGGACAGCGCAACGATGGCCGGTACGAGGGTGGTGTCTCGGCTGTAGACGGCCCATACCCCGAGACCGCACATCGAGACCGCGAGGATCGTGTCCATCGCGACGAGACGGTCGAGCGTGCTCGGGCCGTCGAGCAGCCGGTACGCGGTCAGGATTGCAGCGGCCAACAGGAGGGCACCGGCGATGGCGAGAACGACGGTCACGACCAGTCCCCCTTCCTCTTGTCGTCGGTCTTCTTGTCGTCTCGAGGGGTGTCGGGATCCTGTGCGGCAGGATCGTCGCCGAGCACCCCGTGATACTGCTCGTACTCCTGGTAGTGCAGGGGGCTGGGCTTCCAGTCCGAATCTCGCTCGAATGCCGCGATGAACAGCTTCTCCAGGTTTCGGACGTAGGCGTAGAAGCCGTCGACGGCCTTCTGAGTGCCCATGTCCAGTACGTGTACGTAGAGCAACCGTCTGGTTCGGTCGATCTCGAGAACCATGGTGCCGGGAACGAGGTTCATCGCGTCGACGAACAGCGTGAGCACCAGATCGGATTTGATCGCGATGCGGCAGCGCAGCACTCCGGTGACCGGCGGTGCTTTCGGGCGGATCGCCAACCAGGCCACGCTGACGCTGGATTCCCCTGCGTAGTAGAGAAATACGACGGCGAGTTTGACGAGCGAGAACCCGTGGATGCGGCCCTCGACCGGAACACGAGGCAACGGCAGCAGCACCATGATGAGCAGTCCCACCGCTATTCCACCGAGAACGTTCGCCGCAGAGACGTTGCCCCACAGCAGTACCCAGATCGCCGTCAGCCACGCCAGCGTCCACAGGCGCAGCAGAACGGAGCGGTTCATCTTCATCGGGTGCCCTCCTCGTTCGTGCGCGACTGCTCGTAGGCCTGATCGCCGACCCATTCGGCACCGCGCACCGCATCGATGTACACCGAACGATCGCGAAGGTCTGCCGCAGCGCGGTCGCTGATGTCGATGATGGGGCCTGCGAACACCGTCATGGCCAAGCCGACGGCAACGAGCCCGATGGTCGGGAGCAACATGAAGGCGGGCATCCGGCCCACGTCCTCGCGGTCACCGAACTGGATGTCGGACGAGTCGTCGAGAAGAGCGGACGGGCTGTTGTCGGCCAGGTCGCCCTCGGGCGCATCGGCGCGGGCGCGCCAGAACGCCTTGGTCCACACCCGAGCCACCACGTACAGCGTCAGCAAGCTGGTGACGGTTCCGCCTGCGACGAGCAACCAGGCCAACACACTGCCCTGTTCGCTACCGGCCTGCAGCAGTGCGACCTTGCCGATGAAGCCCGAGAACGGAGGAATGCCACCGAGATTGAGGGCAGGCACCAGGAACACGATCGCGAGAACCGGGCTGGCCGCAGCCAATCCACCGAGGCGTCGAAGCGAGGACGAACCGGCCTGACGCTCGATGAGACCGACGACGAGGAACAGCGTCGTCTGCACCAGAATGTGGTGGGCGACGTAGTAGATCGAGCCGGACAATCCCGATTGTGTCGACAACGCGACACCGAAGATCATGTAGCCGATGTGGCTGACGAGGGTGAACGAGAGCAGTCGCTTGATGTCGCTCTGTGCGATGGAGCCGAGGATGCCGACGAGCATCGTCAGTAGGCCACAGACCATCAGGACGTTGTCGAGCGAGCCGTCGGGGAAGAGCAGGGTGTGGGCGCGGATGATCGCGTACACACCGACTTTCGTCAGCAGGCCGGCGAACACGGCGGTGACCGGTGCCGGGGCGGTGGGGTAGGAGTCGGGTAGCCACGTCGAGAGCGGGAACACCGCGGCCTTGATGCCGAACGCGACCAGCAGGACCGCGAAGATCGCGGTTCTGGTTCCGGAGTTGATGTCGTCCATCCGTACCGCGATGTGGGCCAGGTTCAGCGTCCCGGTTGCGCCGTAGACCAGCGCGATGCCGATCAGGAAGATCAGCGAGGACACCATCGACACCATCACGTACGACACGCCCGCGCGTACCCGGTCCGCACTCGCACCGAGCGTCAGCAGCACGAACGAGGCGGCGAGCAACACCTCGAAGCCGACGAACAGATTGAACAGGTCGCCTGCGAGGAACGCGTTGCAGACGCC
Source organism: Rhodococcus sp. 14-2483-1-2 (assembly GCF_002259405.1). Classification (GTDB taxonomy): domain Bacteria; phylum Actinomycetota; class Actinomycetes; order Mycobacteriales; family Mycobacteriaceae; genus Rhodococcoides. Next base: position 119,425 of record NZ_NPFW01000014.1, read on the forward strand.
TGCGGTCAATGCGAGATAGGTCGGCAGGAAGATCGAGACGGGCTGGTTCTCGCTGCCGTCGCGGATGCCCTGGCCGATGGAGTACACCATGACCGCGAGCAGCACGATGGACGAGACGACGAGCATCATCGCCGACAGGCGATCCACCACGAGAGATATGCCGAGCGGCGAGTCCCAACCACCGACCTGCAGCGCGCTGGTGCCGTCGCGGTCGGCGAGGTAGAGCATCATCGACGAGATCGCGACCACCGCGGTGAGCGCGACGAGGGTGATGAATCGCTGCGCGCGGGGCCGTCGTCCCAGCACCAGGGTCAACGCCGCCGCGAGCATCGGAATCAGCACCGGCAGCGGAGTCAGAACGTCGATCACTGCGGGGGAGATCGTCATGCGTGGTCTCCCTTCTCATCTGGTCGGCTGTCGTCCTTCTCGGCGGTGTCGAGTCCGTCCAGCCCGCGCAGCTGCGGGTTGTCGTCGTCGTTGTCGAAGTCGCCGTCGTGCAGGTCCTCGTAGCACTCGAGATCCTCGCGATTGACGAGTTGTTCGATCGGAATCGGGTTGCCCTTCGAGTCGAACGCGTCGCCGCCGAAGCTCGGCTCACCCGTCACCGGGTCGTCCGAACGATCTCGGTCGGGGGCCTCGGCCATCGAGCGACGCCGCGAGACCTTGGTGTCCTCGGGGTCGTTCTCGACGTCGTCCTTGGTGTTGAGAGTGAACGACCGGTACGCCAGGGCCAGCACGAACGCCGCGATTCCCATCGTGATGACGATTGCCGTGAGGATCACTGCCTGGGCCAGCGGATCCGCCATCTGTTGGTTGACCGCGTTGTCGCGGCCCACGATGGGCGGAGCTCCCGCGGGGCCGCCGACCGTGAGCAACAGCAGGTTGACGCCGTTACCGAACAGCAGCAGTCCGAGCAGCATCTTGGTGATACTGCGTTCGAGCAACAGGTACACACCCGATGCGACGAGGACGCCGGTGATGATCAGCATTCCGAGATCTGCGGTCATGGGGCGCTCACTCGGCCTTGGCTCTGCATTTCCACCTGCGCGTCGAGACGGGCACCGAGGCTACGGAGCACGTCGAGTACCAACCCGACCACGATGAGATACACACCGAGGTCGAAGAACAATGCGGTGACCAACTTGATGTCGCCGAGAATCGGCAACGTCACCTCCAACGTCGCCGAGGACAACGCCGGTGCTCCGAGGAACATCGACGCCACCGCGGTTCCGGCCGCGAAGATCAATCCGAGTCCGAGGATCTTTCCGGCGTCGATCGGCACTGCCTCGCCGAGCTCGTAGCGGCCACCGGCCAGGTACCGCAGCACCAGCGCCAGTCCGGCGGTGAGCCCACCGGCGAAACCGCCGCCCGGGGCGTTGTGGCCGGAGAAGAAGAAGTAGATCGACAGCACCATGATCGTCGGGAAGATCAAGCGCGTGGTGACCTCCAGGATCAACGACCGATGCCGCGGATCGATCAGATCGCCGCCGAGCAGCCACGTCGTCTCCGCAGAGAAATTCGCGTCCGAGTTCGACGAGGAGGCGTTCGATGCGGGGGCGTCCGACACCCGCGGAGCACTGCCGAACCGGCGGTTGCGGAAGACCAGGCTCGCCACACCCGTCGCCGCGACGAGCAGGACGCAGATCTCGCCGAGGGTGTCCCAGGCTCGGATGTCCACGAGGATCACGTTGATGACGTTCTTGCCGTCGCCGAGTTCGTATGCGGCGTCCGGCAGGAGCAACGACACCGGGGCCGTGTTGCGGGCGTTCATCGCAAAAGCGCCCAGCACACTGACGGTCGCTCCGACAGCGACGGCCAGCACGGCGCGTGGTCCGCGGGAGCCGGCCGAGCCTCGATCGTCGACCTCGGCAGGCAGCTTGCGCAGCACCAACACGAACACGACGAGGGTGAGGGTCTCGACCAGGAACTGTGTCAGTGCCAGGTCCGGTGCGCCGTGGATGGCGAAGATGACGCCGCAGCCGTAGCCGGTGAGCCCGACGAGGATGACGCTGGCCAGGCGGTTGCGCATCACCGTGGCTCCGAGACCGCCCGCGATCATGATCGCCCCGATGATCAACTGCAACGGGGAGTTCCACAGTGTGTAGTCCAGGCCGGAATCCTGGCCGACGAGCAACACGATCATCGGTAGCAGCACCAATGTCAGCAGGATGGTGCCCTGGGTGAGAGGGAGCGAACCACGCTGCGTTGTGCCGGTCAGGCGGATGGAGAGGGCATCCATGTACTTGAGCACGTTGTCGTAGATGCGGTCTGCATTGCCGAGCGGGGGATGCTCGAACTTGAGCCGGTTGACGACCCGGTGGGCGATGAACAGCCCGACACCGCCGGTGACGACGACGACCGTGAGCGCGAGCGGAAGGTTGAAACCGTGCCAGAGAGCCAGGTGGTACGGCTCCTGGCCGTACGACGGAAGGGTCCGCGCGTACGGGCTGACGATGTGGTCGACGACCGAGGATCCGAACCCCGCGACCAGGCCGAGCACCGCCAGGAATGCGGGTGCCGCCAGGAACAGTGCGGACGGCGCGTGCATCGCCTTGACCGACGGACTCGCCCGCTTGAGCTGCTTGCGCGCGAATGCACCCCACACGAATCGGATGCTGTAGGTGACGGTGAGGATCGAGCCGATCACCAGGCCTGCGACGACGAAGGCTGCGACCGTGGGATCGAGTGTCGGCGTGCTGATCACTGCCGACAGCGCCGTCTCCTTGCCGACGAAGCCGAGCATCGGCGGTAGTCCGGCCATGCTGGCCGCGGCCAGCGCTGCTATCGCGGCGAGCCAGGGAGCCTTCTTGCCCAGGTGGGCGAGTTTGCGGATGTCGCGGGTGCCGGTGGTGTGATCGATGATGCCGACCACCATGAACAGGGTCGCCTTGAACATCGCGTGTGCGATCACCATCGTCAGGCCGGCGAGCATCGCCTTCTCGGACCCGATGCCGACCAGGACCATGAGGAAGCCGAGCTGGCTGACGGTTCCGAACGCGAGGATCAGTTTGAGGTCGAATGCGCGCAGGGCTCGCCAGCCGGCCAGGATCATCGACAGCAGTCCGAGGCTGATCACGGTGGCGCGCCACGGGCCGGAATCGGCGAACCCAGGGGCCAGGCGCGCCACCAGGTAGATGCCTGCTTTGACCATCGCCGCGGCATGGAGGTAACCACTGACCGGAGTCGGGGCGGCCATGGCCCCGGGGAGCCAGAAGTGAAGTGGCACGATGGCCGACTTGCTCAGTGCGCCGATGAGAACCAGCACGATTGCGACACCGGGCAACCAGCCGCCGGGCGCGTTCGCGACCAGCTCGGAGAGGTTGTAGGTGCCGGACACCTGGCCCAGAATGATGATGCCGACCAGCATCGCCAGGCCGCCCGCAGTGGTGACGAGCAGTGCCTGGGTGGCCGCGCGTCGGCTCGACGCTCTCTCGGCGTAGTGGCCGACGAGCAGGAACGACAGGACCGTCGTGATTTCCCAGAAGATGTAGAGCACCAGCATGTTGTCGCTGGTGATGAGGCCGAACATCGCACCGGAGAACGCGACCATTTCGGCGGCGAACAATCCGAGCCGGGGCTCGTCGTCCTCGAAGTAACGCGCACAGTAGAGCAGAATCAGGGCGCCGATGCCCAACACCAGCAGCGACATGATGGCGGCGAGTGAGTCGAACCGCATGTCGATGTTCATCGACAACCCGGGGACCCATTCGATGTTCAGCTTCTGGTCGGTTCCCCAGTTGCCGAACACCCAGATCAGGCTGAGCAGGGGTACGAGAGCGAGCGGGAAGAAAGCATTGCGACCCCACCACCGGACGAACAGCGGCGCGAGCAGCGCGGCTGCGGTGTGCGCAAGAAGAATGGCGAGCAAGAATCACTCCGTCGTCTCGGTCGCGTCGGCGACTGGGCCGAGCGGTGGTCGTTGGGCGGCGATGAGTAGGGTCTGGAAATCGGTGTGAAATTAGATGTATGTCTTTGTGAAATAACGAAGCGGCTGCCGAACGGCAGCGCGCCAGTTGTCTGTTTCCATCCTACTTTGCGAGGTAGGCGGCGTGCCAAGCGGTACAGAACGCTGCGAGTCCGTGAGTGAGGGGAGCGCATCGGTGACCGATTCGAGGCTCATTCGTACCGCCGGATTGGCCTACGTCCGGGATCGTCGAATGATCCAGACGCGATCGGCCGGCAAATCCGCGTTCTACATGGCGGGCGGCAAGATCGACCCCGGCGAGACACCCGAGCAGGCACTGCACCGAGAGATCAGAGAAGAGCTCGATGCGGCGGTGACGGACGTCCGGCTGCTCGGGGTGTTCGAGTGTCAGGCATGGGGGCACCCACCGAATACCCCGCTCGAGATCACCTGTTTCCTCGCCGACCTGGCGAACGAGCCGTCGCCGACCAATGAAATCGCAGAGATCAGGTACTTCACCCGCGACGAGTACGCGGCCATGTCCGACGTCGCTCCGGGATCGCTGATGGTGTTCGACCGGATGAAAGCACTCGATTTGATCGACTGAAGCGCGTATGTTGGTTGTTGAGAGAACGTACGTTCTCCACAGCCACCGCGAAGGAGTCCTCTATGACGAACCTGTCCCAGAAAGCCACCACCCTGCTCGAGCTGCACCAGCCCGGAAACCCGGTCGTCCTGCCGACCGTCTGGGACGCCTGGTCCGCCAACCTGGCAGTGTCCGCAGGCTTCACCGCGCTGACCGTCGGAAGCCACCCCGTCGCCGATTCCATCGGCAAGCCCGACAACGAAGGCATGACCTTCGACGAACTGCTCGCCCGCATCTCGCAGATTTCCGCAGCCGTCGACGTGCCGCTGTCGGTCGACATCGAATCCGGCTACGGCGAGGACCCCAAGCGACTGATCGACGGCCTCGTCTCCGTCGGAGCCGTCGGCCTCAACATCGAGGACACCGTGCACAGCGAAGGCGGACGCCTCCGCGAAGCGCAGGAACATGCCGACTTCGTCGGAGCACTGCGCGCCGCATCCGACGCCACCGACGTGCACGTGGTCATCAACGCCCGCACCGACCTGTTCGTCAAGGCCATCGGCGACGAGAGCGACCGCGTCGAGCGCGCCATCGCACGTCTGAAGCTGTGCGCCGCAGCCGGAGCCGACTCGCTCTACCCCGTCGGATTCCACAACGACGCCGACTACAAGCGTCTCGCCGAGGAACTCCCACTGCCCATCAACGCCATCGCCAACCCGGCCGAGGGCGACCTGTCGCACTTCGCATCCCTCGGCGTCGGACGTATCAGCTTCGGGCCGATCTTCCAGATGGAGCTGGCCAAGCGGGCAGAGGAGATCCTCGGCCGCTGGAAGTGAGCCGCTAGGCACTCCCGTAGGCCTGCAGATGCGCCACCTGCTCGGGATCGAGTGACGGCTTCACCGTCGCCCGAGCGGCGGCGACATCGGCGGCGGTGACGTCGGCTGCATCCATCGACCGACGCATCGCCGTCAACGCGGCCTCGCGCAGCAGTGCTGCGCAATCGGCCGCGGAGTAGCCCTCGAGATCGCGCGCCAACGACTCCAGATCCACGTCTTCGGCGAGCGGGACGGATTTGCCCGACGCCTTCAGGATGTCCACGCGGGCATCGGAATCCGGCGGTGGCACGAACACCAGGCGCTCGAGTCGGCCGGGCCGGAGCAGTGCGGGATCGATCAGATCGGGTCGGTTGGTTGCCCCGAGTACGACGACGTCGCGCAACGGTTCGACGCCGTCGAGTTCGGTCAGCAGCGCCGCGACGACCCGATCGCCGACGCCGGAATCCGAACTCTGGCCGCGTCGGGGCACGAGCGCATCCACCTCGTCGAGGAAGATCAGCGACGGAGCGGAATCGCGGGCACGTTGAAAGAGTTCTCGGACAGCCTTTTCCGAGGAGCCGACCCACTTGTCCATCAGTTCTGCGCCCTTGACCGAGTGCACGCTGAGCTGCCCGGAACTGGCGAGTGCCCGTACGAGGAACGTCTTGCCGCAGCCGGGCGGACCGTACAGCAGAACTCCTCGCGGAGGCTCGATTCCCAAGCGCGCGAACGAATCCGGGTGTCGCAGCGGCCACAGCACCGCCTCGGTGAGTGCCTGCTTGGTTTCGACCATGTCGCCGACGTCCTCGAGCGTGAGACTGCCGATGGCCAGTTCTTCGCTCCCCGAACGTGACAGTGGGCGTATCACCTGAAGGGCGCCCACCAGATCGTCCTGCGTCAACGAGGCCGCGGCCGAATCGTTCGATGCGCGCGCCGCCGCTCGCAGCGCCGCCTCCCGCGTCAGTGCAGCCAGATCGGCGACCACAAAACCCGGTGTCCGTGACGCGATCTCGCCCAGATCGACGTCGCCCTGCGGAACCTTGCGGAGCAGGTGCTCGAGCAATCCCTTGCGGCCCGCCGCGTCGGGCAAGGTCAGGGTGAGCTCACGATCGCACAGGTCCTGACCGCGCAGTCTGGGATCGGTTGCCTCCGGATGAGCCGTCGTCGCGATCAGGGCCAGGCCGGGAGTGTCGACGGCCCGGCGCAGTACGTCGAGGACGAACGTGGACGCCGGTTCGGGATCCGAGGGCAGCAACGCGTCGACATCGGTGATGAGCAGAACTCCCGAACCCGCGAGCTGGTCGACCGCCGCGGTGACCCGATCGACCCGGGCCGACGCCTCGAGTGCACCGATCGACGGTCCGTCCAGCACGACGCATGCGCGTTCGCCGACGACCGCCCGCGCCAACGTCGCCTTGCCGACCCCGCCCGGTCCGGTGATCAACACCCCGAGATGCGGCGATGCGCCGAGCGTCGCCAACAACTCCGACTCGTCCAGCGCCAGCCGTAGCCACTCGGTGAGCTTGGACTGTTGGGCGCTTACTCCCACCAGATCGGCCACGCTCACCGGTGGTGCCGCGGTCTTCGGCGCGGGAACCGACGCTGCCGGTGCCTGGACAGCGGTGACGGTGCCGTTGCCCCACCCGACCGCCGAATTGGGCTGCACACTCACCGGCCCACCCGACGGATCGACGGCCGAGACCGTCAGCAACTCGGTGGTCCAGGCAACCCCGAACGTCCTCGACAGCGCCTGCGTCGCCGAAGTGGTCGAGGTGCCGGGCCCGAGATCGCGGGGGAGGAGCGAGACCGTGTCGCCCACCGTCAGCACCTTGCCCAGCAACGCTTGCCGCAGGGTGGCGTCGGAGATGGAACCGGTGGCGAGCGACGAGCCTGTCACCGTGACGGTCCTGGCCCCGTAGACCGTGACGGGTCCGACTGCGACAGAAGCATTTTCGCGAAGTCCGGTGTTGGAGAGGGTCACGTCGTCCAGTAATGCGGTGCCCTGAGGTGACCCATCGGGAGCCGCGGCGACGACGGCGGCCGTGCGACGAGAACCGATGAGCGACACCGCATCCCACTCCCGCAGGCCCAGAGCCGCGAGCACTTCCGGATGCAGACGCACGACCCCGCGTCGGGCATCGGCCGCCGAGGTGTTGAGGCGTGCAGTGAGAACGAGCTCAGGCGTCGTCGAGCGAGATTCGGTCACACGGTCAACAGTAGCGGCGAGACACTAACTGCGAGGTCGACGCAGTCCCAGACGAGCCTGCGACCGCCGATTGTTACCCGGCGCGCGGCGGATGGCCCGACGCTCGGCGCGGCGCTCGGCCGGCTTGGCGTCCCACGTGTACGGACGCGCGGCAGTCCAACGCTGCGAGCGCACCGCGAACGGGATGTGCACCAGGTAGGCCAGCACCAAGCCCATCAGCAGAATCAGCGGGAAGGTGATGAGCGCGGCAGCGAGCAGCGCAACCAGCACCAGCAGGATCGCGGCCAGCCGCGGCGGCACCGAGACGGTCTTGAGCGCCAACGTGGGGATGCGGCTGACGATCAGACCGGCAGTGAGGATCGCCCAACCGGCGACGACGTAGAACGAGGCCCACCAGCCGTCACCGAATTGCTCGAAGCCCGCGATCGGTGCCATGGCGATCAGCGCTCCGGCGGGGGCGGGAACTCCGGTGAAGTACTCGCGCGCGTAGGCAGGAGTGTCGTCCTCGTCGAGCAGAGTGTTGAAGCGCGCGAGGCGCAGCACGATGCTCACCGCGTAGACCAACGCCACGATCCAGCCGCCGCTGCTGCCCTCGAGCAGCGTCACGTACAGCACCAGTGCCGGGGCCACACCGAACGAGATGGCGTCGGACAGCGAGTCCAGTTCGGCACCGATCTTGCTGGTGGCGTCGAGCAATCGGGCGATGCGACCGTCCAACGCGTCGAGGATCGCCGCGGCACCGATCATGGCGAGCGCGGTGCCGAGCTGGCCGTCGAGAGCGAACTTGACCGCGGACAGGCCGGAGCACAACGCGAGGATCGTGACGACGGACGGCAGCAGACGGATGGCAGCGGGCGGCTTGGCGCGTCTGGTGATCATGTCGGCTTCTACTGCGGAAGCTCGGCGAGGACCGTCTCGGCACCGACCGCACGTTGGCCGCGTTCGACCAGCAGTGTGGTGCCTGCGGGGAAGTAGGTGTCCACGCGGGACCCGAATCGGATCAGTCCGTAGGTGTCGCCGATCGACAGTGCGTCGCCGACCTTCGCGTTGTTGATAATGCGTCGAGCGATGAGGCCGGCGATCTGCACGACGGCGACGTCGTGTCCCGAGTCGGTCCTGATGTGCATGCTGTTGCGCTCGTTGACCTCGCTGGCCTCGGCCAGGTCCGCGGACTTGAACTGGCCACGGCGGTGTACGACCTCGACCACTCGACCGGCAACGGGAACGCGCTGCACGTGGACGTCGAGGACCGAGAGGAAAATGCTCACGCGCGGGACCGGCTGCGAGCCCAGATCGAGCTCGGCAGGCGGCACGGCGGTGTCGACGAGCGTGACCAGGCCGTCGGCGGGAGCGACGACGACGCCGGGGCGATTCGGCGGCACTCGCGACGGGTGGCGGAAGAAGGTGGCGCAGGCTCCGGCGGCGACGAGACCGGCGTTGCGGACCCACTTGGAGCGGCGGCCGAGAACTGCGACGGCGAGCGGACCGCCGACGAACGGCAGGCCTGCGGGGTGTAGCGGTGGAACCGTTTCACGAACCAAATCGACGATGTGAGCCACTCCGGTGCGGGGCGGTTGACCAATCGGGGCGGGACGGCGTGCCACGGTCTCCTCTAACTGTCGGCGACTGTACTTGTCGGCAATAACGGGTGCTGGCAGTTCATGGTGCTGAAAGCGAATCATGCGTCGAACGCACGACTGCCGAGGCCCTCACAGCGTACGTGAGGTGCCCCGGCAGGCGAGAGGTGCGAGTCGATCAGACGCGGCTGCGGCCCGTCACGAGCTTGACCAGGAACAGCAGGATGCACGCGCCGATGAGGCAGGTGATGAAGCTGAAGATGATTCCGCCGCCCTCGACGTCGAGGAAGGTGCTGAGCAGGAAGCCGCCCAGGAGGCCGCCGACGATGCCGACGACGATGTTCAGGATGATGCCCATCTGAGCATCCGTCTTCATGATCTTGCTACCGATCCAGCCGGCCAGTCCGCCGATGATGATCCAGCCTACAAATCCGAGTCCCAACATAGGGTGCCCCCACTTTCCGTTTCGATTCTGTTGCTTGTCGAAACGACGGATGCCCATGGGAAACGAACCTGAAACATTCCTGAGAAAAGTAATTTCTAGCTCGACTTTTCGCTTTCCGTCTTGATGCGACGCAGAGTCTTGTTCATGCCGTCGATCAACTCGACGTCGAACTCGTCGATTCCGCCGAGGACCCGCTTGACCAACAACGACGACACCGCCGACGTGCCGCTGGGGGCTTCCCGCTTCTCGACGACGGTCGTTCCGGTCGCGGTGGGGGTGAGGGTGTAGGACCAGATCGTCTTGTTCTCGACGACGCGGAAAGCGAGTTGTCGGTTGGGCTCGAAGGTGACGACCTTGGAGGTGGTCGGCCAGACGAGCATCCCCTTGCGATTGATGTTGAGCGTCTTGGTGCCCTTGCCGACCGGTCCGCCGAAGACCTTCATCTTCTTGCACTGCGGGCTCCACTCACCCATGCGCTGCAGGTCCGAGACGATGGACCACACGGTCTCGGGGCTCGCGGCGATGTCGATCGTGGCTTCGAGGGTCTTGCTCAACGTAGGCCTCCAGGTAGTGAGGTAAATGCAACTGACTGTCACACTCAATCGTGCGCATCCTATGTGTCAACGGACACAATTGACCAGGCAGATGAGCGATAACTCGTAGCAGGCTCCACTCCCGCTCAATTGGGTCGTTCCGCAGGCTCCACTCCCGCTCACATGCGAGCGAAGCGAGCCAGGACGAACGCGTACAGCCCGTAGAGCGCGATGCCCACTCCGGCGAGGATCAGCAGAACCTGTCCGTAGGGCTGCGAGCCGAGGGTCTTGAGCGCACCGTCGATGCCGGTTGCCTTCGACGGATCGGATTGCAGAACGGCCACCACGACGAGGAGTCCGGCTCCGACCAGGGCAGTGCCCTTGGCGGCGTATCCGGCGATGCCGAGTTTGACGACGGCCCCGCTCTGGTGCCCTTCGAGATCGTCGAGGAAGTTCTTCGAAACGCCCTTGTAGACGTGATATCCACCGACTCCGATGACCACGAGCGCGATGGCGATGAGCACGAGCTTGCCGCCGCCCGATTCCATCAGTCGCGCGGACCAGCCGGCGTTCTGTTGTCCGCTGGACTTGCCCGAGCCGGTGGCAAAACCGTAGGTCGAGAACGCGAACGCGATGTAGACGACGGCCAGTGCGGCCGCTTTGAGACGGTCCATCGCACTCCCGGCGTCGGCGTCGGATTTCTTGCCCACGATCGCCTCGACGATGCGCCACAGTGCCAGCGCCACGAAGGCGACCACCGCCACCCAGAGCGCGATCTTTCCGCCCGGCTTCTCGGCCAGCTCGGCGAGTGCACCGGACTGGTCTGCGTTGCCTGCCTGACCGAACGCCAACCGGATGGCGATGTAGCCGATGAGGATGTGCAGCACTCCACTGACGAAGTGGCCGCCTCGCGCAGCTTTCTCGAATGCTCCGTTGTTCTGCACGGAACTGGCCACAGAATTTCCCGACGTGTTCACGAACGTTCCCCGATCAGTAGATTGGGCAGCCGTTTACCCCGACCGTAGGCCGAGGAAACTGTCTCGCGCGGCAAAACGCCGCACGAGATCCCACCGCGGCGTTAACACCGGGCGGACACTGATCGATGTAGCAAGCGGAGTGTCGGGACCAACGAAGAAATTGTTCGGAGTGATCCACCGTGAAATTACAGTCGATAATGCGTCGTACCAGCAGTGATCTGCCCCTGTTGAAGACCGCCAGGATGAGTGGCAGCCCGCGTACCTGGCCGGCCGAGAAGCTCGAGCGGCTGCTCACCCCGCAGGAAATCGATCTGATTCGACGCGGCCGAATCTGACCCAGCTGTTTCCAGGCCTGCTTACCTCCCATTCGGGGAGACGCGGTGGCATGCTCATGTCGTTGGTGAGCACCAGTTCTGGAGGGTCATGAAGCCGGTCATTCTCAGCGTCGACGACGATCCCGGAGTGTCGAGATCGGTCGCCCGCGATCTGCGTCGTCGCTACGGTGAGCAGTACCGCATCGTGCGCGCGGAGTCCGGTGCCGGGGCGCTCGACGCCCTGAAGGAACTCGCGCTGCGCGGCACCCCGGTCGCCATTCTGTTGGCCGACTACCGCATGCCGCAGATGAGCGGCATGGAATTTCTCGAGCAGGCCATGGACATCTTCCCGACGGCCCGTCGCATCCTTCTCACCGCATACGCGGACACCGACGCCGCGATCGACGCGATCAACGTCATCGATCTCGACTACTACCTGCTCAAGCCGTGGGATCCGCCCGAGGAAAAGCTCTACCCCGTGCTCGACGCCCAACTCGAGGCCTGGTGTGCGTACGACCACCGGGCCGTCGAGGACACCAAGATCATCGGCCATCGTTGGTCCGCGCGCTCGTCGGAGATCCGTGAGTTTCTCGCTCGCAATCAGCTGCCGTATCGCTGGTACATGTCCGACGAGTCCGAGGGTGCACGGCTGCTGGCCGCCGCCGGTGTGGACGGAAGCCGCTTGCCGGTGGTCATCACCACCGAGGGCGATGCGTTGATCGAACCGTCCGATGCCGAGCTGGGCAATCGGCTCGGGTTGACGGTGTCCCCGTCCGAGGAGTTCTACGACCTGGTCGTCATCGGCGGCGGACCGGCGGGACTCGGAGCTGCGCTCTACGGTGCGTCCGAGGGTCTGCGGACGACCCTGATCGAACGGACCGCCACCGGCGGCCAGGCCGGTCAGAGTTCGCGAATCGAGAACTACCTGGGCTTTCCCGACGGGGTGTCGGGCGCGCAGCTCGCCGAGCGGGCTCGGCGGCAGGCGTTGAAGTTCGGTGCCGAGGTGGTCACCACCCAGGACGTCGTCGGTCTGGAAACCAACGGTGCCGCGAGAACCGTGCGGTTCGCCGACGGCCGCAGCATCAGTGCGCAGACGATCATTCTGTCCACCGGTGTCGCCTATCGCCGGCTGGACGCACCCGGAATCGACGACTTCACGGGCCGAGGCGTGTTCTACGGATCGGCGATGACCGAGGCTGCGCGGTGCGCCGAGCAGGACGTCTACATCGTGGGCGGCGCGAACTCGGCGGGTCAGGCGGCGGTGTATCTCTCGCGCGGGGCCAAGTCGGTGACCATTCTGATCAGGGCGTCTTCCCTCGAAGCGTCGATGTCGTACTACCTCATCAAACAGATCGAAGAGAATCCGAAGATCAGCGTTCGGCCGTGCACCGAGGTCGTGGGCGTGTCGGGCGAGGGCCACCTCGAGTCGATCACGCTGCGTAACCGGGCAACCGACGAGACCTCGACCGTCGACGCGCAGTATCTGTTCCTGTTCATCGGGGCGGCACCGCGCACCGAGTGGCTCGACGGGGTGCTCGTGAGGGACGACCATGGATTTGTGGTCACCGGGCCGGATCTCGTCGTCGACGGGCGTGGTCCTGCCGGGTGGACGCCCACTCGCCTCCCACATCACCTCGAGACGAGTGTGCCCGGTGTGTTCGCTGCCGGTGACGTACGGTCCGACTCGGCCAAACGCGTCGCGTCGGCAGTGGGAGAGGGAGCGATGGCCGTGATGCTGGTGCACAGATATCTGGCGAACCCGTGAATACACCCATATGTGATCCGGACGAATTGCGGACGCTGTTCCTGTTCGAGCAGCTCACCGACGCACAGTTGGCGGAGCTCTGTCGAGACGGGCGTATCGAGACGATCGAGCCGGGGCCGGTGTACTCGGAGGGTGATCCGGCGACGTGCTTCTACGTTCTGATGGACGGAGCCGTGGTGCTCTCGAAGCTCTCGGGCGGGGAGGATCTGGTGGTCAATCGCACCTCGCAGCGCGGGGTGTACGCGGGTGCGTGGCAGGCCTACCTGGGTGATCGGGTGCCGCAGACGTACCAGGGTTCGATGCGGGTGACCGAACGCTCCCGGTTCTTCGTGCTCGACGCCGAGTGCTTCGCGTCCATCGTGCGGGAGTGGTTCCCGATGGCGTTGCATCTGCTCGAGGGATTGTTCTTCGGCAATCAGAACACCAAGCAGATAGTCGAACAGCGAGAACGCTTGTTGGCGTTGGGTTCTCTGTCGGCCGGGTTGACGCACGAGCTGAACAATCCGGCGGCGGCTGCGGTGCGGGCGACCTCGGCGTTGCGTGATCGGGTGGCGCACATGCGGCAGAAGTTGGCGATGATCGCCGGCGGCACTCTCGATCGCGGCAGCATGGCGCATCTGGTCGGACTGCAGAACGAGGCCGTGGAGCTGGTGGCCAAGGCTCCGAAGCTGACCGCGATGGAGGCGTCGGACCGCGAGGACGAACTCGGAGAATGGTTCGAGGACAAGGGCATCGGCGACGGTTGGGATCTGGCTCCGACGTTCGTCTCGGCCGGTCTCGATGTTCCGTGGCTCGATCGGGTCTCGGCGACGGTCGACGATCCGACGCTGCTCGAGGGTGCGATCCGGTGGCTCAACTACACCGTCGAAACCGAGTTGCTGATGAACGAGATCGCAGATTCGACCACTCGCATCTCCACGCTCGTCGTTGCCGCGAAGCAGTATTCGCAGATGGATCGTGCGCCGTATCGAACGGTGGATGTGCGCGAACTGCTCGACAGCACGCTGATCATGTTGGGCCGCAAGATCGGTGACGACATCCGGGTGGTGAAGGATTACGACCCCGCAGTGCCGCCCATCCCGGTCTACGCCGCCGAGCTCAATCAGGTGTGGACGAACCTGATCGACAACGCGGTGCAGGCCATGGGCGCGAAGGGCACGTTGACGGTGCGTACATCGTTGGACGAGGATCAGGTCCAGATCGAGATTTGTGATACCGGACCCGGTGTGCCGCAGGAGATTCGGTCGCGCATTTTCGAGCCGTTCTTCACGACCAAGCCGGTCGGCGAAGGCACCGGTCTCGGCCTGGACATCTCGTGGCGCATCGTGGTGAACAAGCATCAGGGTGATCTGCGAGTGGTGTCCGAACCCGGTGACACGCGATTCATCGTGCGGCTACCCGTCAACCCGGCGACAGAGGAGGCATCATGACCATCGAAGGCATCGATCCGCAGGTACCACCGTCGGGCCCGGGGTGCGTGGAGTGCACGCAGACGCAGGGTTGGTGGGTGCATCTGAGACGGTGCGCGCAGTGCGGGCACATCGGATGTTGTGATTCCTCGCCGTCCCAGCACGCCAGCAAACATGCCGAGTCCACCCGGCACCAGTTCGTGCGGAGCTACGAGCCCGGCGAGGAGTGGTTCTACAACTACGCCGACGAGCAGATGTACGACGGGCCGGAACTGGCTCCACCGCAACATCATCCACTCGATCAGACGGTTCCCGGTCCGCGTGAGCGGGTACCGTCGAACTGGCAGAGCCTGATCAATTGAACGCGAACCTGACGCGACCCACCGAGGTGTCGGCCGAGGATTTCCTGGCGGCCGTGGAGCACCCGGTTCGCCGTGCGGACGGTCTCGTTCTTGCGGAGATGATGGGTCGGGTGACCGGGGAGCCGGCAGTGATGTGGGGGCCGACGATGGTGGGTTTCGGTTCCTACCGGTACGCCACGGACAGTGGTCGTCGGGGCGAGTGTTTTGTCGTCGGGTTCTCTCCGCGAAAGGCGAGTCTGTCGCTGTACGGCACGACGTACGCCCCCGAATCGGACGTCTTGCTCGAACAGCTGGGAAAACACAAGCGAGGAGCAGGTTGCCTGTACGTGAACAAGCTCGCCGATGTGGACATAGCGATTCTCGAGCAACTGGTGGCATACAACTACCCGTACATACTGGGTAACCTCGCGTCATGACCGTGATCGCGGAGGACCTGCTGCTGTTGTTGCTCGACGACGACTCGGGCAAGCCGCTGGCCGACAGCACGAAGTTGCCGCGGGTACTGGCGGGTGCGTTGGTGGTCGAGCTCGCGATGAGCGGATCGCTGCGCATCACCGGTCCCGACGAGGAGATCAAGAAGGACCATGTGGTCGTCGCAGGCTCCACGACCGAAGCTCCGAGTGACCCGGCGTTGCGTCGGGTGTTCGATCTCGTCGCGTCGGCGTCGCGGCCGATGAAGCCCCAGAAGGTGATCGAGAAATCGCAGAAGAATGTGGCGAAGGAACTGGCTGCGCGTCTCGTCGCACAGGGCTTCGTGACCGAGAAGAAGGACAAGGTGTGGGGATTGTTCCCGACGACGACGTGGCCTGCTCGTGACACCTCGCACGAGAAGGTGTTGCGAGATGCCCTGCGCAGCGCGCTGGTCGACGGGACGACGCCGTCGCCCCACACGGCCGCGTTGATCTCGTTGATCTCGGCGGTCGATCTGACGCACAAGGTGATCGTGGACGCGGACAAGAAGCAGCTGAAGCACCGCGCGAAGCAGATCGCCGAAGGAGAGTGGGCCGGCGCGGCTGTGCGCAAGGCCGTCTCGGATGTGAACGCCGCGGTGATGGCCGCGGTGATGGTGCCCGTCATCGTGTCGACCACGAGCAGCTGAAGGCCAGGTCATGAGTAGAAGCGTTGCAATTCTCTTGTTCGACGATGTCGAGGTACTCGACGCGTGCGGTCCGTTCGAGGTGTTCTCGGTTGCCAATCGGGTGGCCGAACGCGCCGGTGGCGCTGCGCCTTTCGAGGTGACGCTCGTCGGAATCGACGACAGGGCGGTCGTTGCTCGGGGCGGAATGAGGATCGGCGTCGACACCACGATCGACGATCCGCGGGGATACGACGTCGTCGTGGTGCCGGGCGGTGTCGTCGATGCGGTCTCGGTCGACAGTCGTGTTCTGCAGTGGTTGAAGCGACTTCGGTCCGACGCCGAGTTGGTGGCGTCGGTGTGCACCGGTGTTTTCGTACTGGCGGCGGCCGGGCTGCTCGATGCTCGACCCGTCACCACGCACTGGGAAGACCTGGAATTGCTACGGGAACGATGGCCTGCGCTCACCGTGCACGAGGGTGTTCGTTACGTCGACCACGGTGATCTGGCGACGTCCGCCGGAATCAGTGCCGGTCTGGATCTGGCGTTGCATCTGGTCGCGCGGTGGGCGGGAGCGGATCACGCTCTCGCCACCGCGGGCCAGATGGACTACGACTGGTCAGGCGCTGAGCACCCGTAGGACCAGGGCGACGACGGCGAACACGGCCAGGCCTGCGGCAGGCGCGAATTCCTTGTCCTTGATCCGCACGTGCGCGGCGACGGCACCGACGAAGTAGAGGATGACGCCGACGGCAGCGGCGACGCCGATGGGCCAGACGTACTGGCCGACCAGGAGGCCGACGGCTCCGAGTAGTTCCGCGTAGGCGAGCCACGGAATCTTGGCGGCGGGAACGCCGACCTGCTCGAGCATCGGGACGACGGATGGGTTCTTCGTCAGTTTCCCGATAGCGGAGAACGTGAGTGCCACGGCGAGCAACACCGAGACGATGACGGTTGCGATGAACATGAGTCCCGCTTTCATTTCTGAGGCCACTAGTAATTCAGAAGCAGCGAGTCGGACTGTAGCACCCTCGGTAGGGTGGAGCCATGGCAACGAATGGAGAGATCGATGATCCGCGTGCCTGCGACGGAGCGCTGACGAAAGCCTTCGGCTTCCTCGGCAAGAGGTGGAACGGAATTCTTCTTGCGACGCTGATGAACGGGCCGATGGGATTCTCGGACCTGCGTCGTGCCGTCGGTGGTATCAGTGATTCGGTGTTGTCCGAGCGACTCGGAGAACTCGCCAAGGCAGGTCTGGTGGCGCGCACCGTCGACGACGGGCCGCCCATCTCGGTGGAATACAGCCTCACGCGATCCGGCGAGGCGCTGCTGCCGTCACTGCAGGCGCTGACCGAGTGGTCCTCGAAAAACCTCTGACCCCCGCGAGAGGCTCGCGAGGGTCAGAGAGTGGTGGAGACGGGTCAGCCGGGGTTGTTCTGGTTCTGCCCCTCGGCCGAGTCGGCGAACTCCTGGGTGTCGAACACTTCGCCGCCGAGTGGGTCGACCGGAGCGTTGTCTCCGGAGTACTCGACTGCACCGGTCTCGGGATGAACCTCGAGCTGTTCGGTGGAGACCTCGTGCACCGCGAGTACGACGCTTCCGTCGGAGCGCGAGGACGTCAGTCCCTCCCGTGAGGGTGCCAGCCCGGAGAACGTCGTCGAGATCCCGGCCGTCGCTCGCTTTCGAGGCGCGGTAGGCGTGGCAACCGTCGGTTCGTCGCCTGCGACGTCCGAGGTGGTGGTCACGCGTACGTACCGCGGTGTGGTGGCGACGTCGTAGCGGAAAGCCTTGAGCATCGACACACAGGCGAGTACCAGCACCACCGAGAACGGCACGGCCGTGGCTATCGACATCGTCTGCAACGCCGTCAGTGAACTCGTTCCACCGACGAGCAGCAGCACTGCTGCGGCGATGCCTTGCAGTACGGCCCAGTAGACCCGGGTGATCTTCGGCGTTTCCAGTTCGCCGCCGGTCGAGAGAATGTCGATGACCAACGATCCCGAGTCCGAGGACGTCACGAAGAAGAACACGATGACCGCGATGGCGATGACGCTGGTGATCGCGGCGATCGGGAGGCCGTCGAGCACCTGGAACAGGCTGGTGTTGGTGTTCACCGCGCCCTCGGCGTCGAGCAGATCTCCCTCGTTGCGCTGCCGCAGGATGCCGGTGTCGCCGAAGATGGTGAACCACAGCGACCCGACGATGGTCGGAGCCAGCAGCACGCCGAACACGAATTCACGGATGGTGCGGCCACGGGAGATGCGAGCGATGAACATGCCGACGAACGGTGCCCAGCTCATCCACCAACCCCAGTAGAAGATGGTCCAGCCGCCGGCCCACCCGTCGTCGGAGAACGGTGAGGTGCGCAGCGCCAGCTCGGGCAGCGCCTGAACGTAGCCGCCGAGGTTCTGCACCCAGGACTGCATCAGGAACAGCGTCGGACCCAGGAGCAGTACGAACAGGGCCAGCGCAGCCGCGAGGCCCATGTTGATGTTGGAGAGCCACTTCAGACCCTTGGAGACGCCACTGACCACGGAGAAGGTGGCGATACCGGTGATCGCGGCAATGAGCACGATGACGAACCAGTTGGTGGTCTCGACCCAGCCGAGGTACTCCAGCCCGGCCGAGATCTGCTGGACGCCGAACCCGAGCGAGGTCGCGACGCCGAACAGGGTGCCGACGATCGCGACGGTGTCGATGGTGTGACCGATCGGACCCTCGATGCGCTTGCGGCCGAGCAGCGGCTCGAGCAACCAGCGGACGGTCAGTGGACGACCCTTGCGGTAGGTCATGTACGCCATGCCGAGTCCGACGACGACGTAGATCGCCCAGGCGTGCAGGCCCCAGTGGAACAGGGTGAGTTCCATCGCCTGACGCGCGGAGGCGTCGGTGCTGCCGGGGATGCCACCGGCTTCGGGCGGCGTCACGTAGTGCGAGAGCGGCTCGGCGACGCCGTAGAACACCAGGCCGATGCCCATGCCGGCACTGAACAGCATGGCGAACCAGGACAGGACGCCGAACTCGGGCTTCTCGTCGTCTCGGCCGAGGCGGATGTTGCCCACTCGGCTCAATCCGCAGTACAGGGCGAACAGCACAAAACCGGTCGCGGCCAGGATGTACCACCAGCCGACTCCTGCGGTGATGGCCTCGTTCAGTTTCTCGAACGAATCCGCCGCCGTGCTCGCGTAGACCACGGAGAAGGCGATCATCACGAAGATGATGATCGATGCGGGGACGAAAACCGGTTTGAGCAGGCCTCCCCAGGCTTCTTTTATTGCTTTCACTTACTTGACTTCCTTACAACTCGAGTCACCGTAATCGGCTGACCACTATCGGTTTGCCGTTCTTTTTCTCTTGTTTCGGTCAAGTACCGGTAATCACCATAAACGACATCGGTGCAGGTGGCGAAACGTGTGAGGGCTGCCGAACTGGGAAACAGGCGAACGTGTGGTTTCTGCCGAGTCGCCCCGAACGGTCGAACGGACTACAGTTCTGCCGATGCTGCGGACATGTCCGGTTGTGTCACCCCTCGTATTTCGCGGCGTGAACAATGTTGTGCGGCAGGTGATTCGGTGACCAGTCGATTGCAGCCGGGTTCGGAGTTCGCCGGCTTTCGGGTTCAGCGCCGCCTCGGGGTCGGCGGTATGAGCGAGGTGTATCTGGTTCTCGGGCGCGGCCACGATCGGCTCGAGGCCCTCAAGATCCTGGACCGGGAGGCGTCGCGATCACCGAGGTTGCGCAACAAGTTTCGGATGGAAGCGACCGTCGCCACCCAACTGGTGCACCCGAACATCGTGTCGGTGCACGAGCACGGTGAGTTCGAGCACCAACTGTGGATGTCCATGCACTACGTGGACGGCTACAGCGCCGCGCGGCTCGTCGCCCGCGGCCAGATCGCGCTCGACGTCTCCCGGGTGGCGCGCATCGTCGCCGAGGTGGCCAAGGGGCTCGACTACGCCCACTCGCAGGGCGTCGTGCATCGGGACGTCAAGCCCGCGAACATCCTCATCTCCACCGAGCGAATCGACGTCTACGAGCAGGTGTTGTTGTCGGACTGGGGAATTGCGCGCCTGCTGGGTGATTCGACCCCGCTCGCTGCAGGCGGGACGGTGCTGGCATCCATCCCGTACGCGGCACCGGAACTGCTTCGCGGGGGAGTGTTGAGTGCGCAGACCGACGTCTACGGCCTGGGGGCGACGCTCGTCGAACTGGCGACCGGCCGGACGCCGTATCCGCTGGCCACTCCGTTGGCCATCACCGCAGCACATCTCACGGCCGAGCCGCCGTCGGTGACCCGTCGTCGACGCACGTTGCCGCGGGGGCTCGACGCGGTGGTCGCGCGGGCGTTGGCGAAAGACCCGTCGGATCGTTTCGAGACCTGCGTCGCACTCAGTGACGCGGTGGCGGCAGCGGTGGCCGCAGGAGTTCCGGAACCGCCGCCGCGACGATCGCCGTTCACGAGATCGCGCTGGCTCAAATTCTCCTGAACGCGTGACGGGGCACCGGTCCTCGGGCCCCGTCACGCGTGGGGGCTACTCCTCCGGTTCGGTCGGGCGGTTGGCCACCACCGGGTACTGGCCGGTGTAGCCGAGTCGTTCCTCGGCGACGGTGAGCACCTTGGTGCGCACCAGGAACCAGCCGCCGATCAGTGCCGGGATGATGACAACAAGAGTGGCGATGGTCCACGAGCCGATCGGGGCGTCGAAGGCCATCAGCACCAGCACGCCGAACAGGAACACCAGCGTCGCGTAGCTGGTGTACGGCGCTCCGAACAGGCGGAACTTGGGCCGCTCCACGATGCCCTTCTTGGACCAGCGGTACAGCTGGATCTGGCACAACACGATGGTGGCCCAGCTGGCGATGATGCCCAGTGCAGACATGTTCAGCACGATCTCGAACGCCTCGCCGGGGGCGATGGCGTTGAGCGCGACACCGAACAGCGTGATGAAACAGGTGAGCAGAATGCCGCCGAACGGCACTCCGCCCTTGGTCATCTTCTTGGTGAAGTCCGGCGCACTGCCGTTCATCGCCATCGACCGCAGGATGCGGCCGGTCGAGTACAGCCCGGCGTTCAGGGAAGACAGTGCCGCCGTGAGCACCACGATGTTCATGATGGTGCCCGCGCCGCCGAGGCCGATGCTCGAGAAGAACGTCACGAACGGGGAGGTGCCGGACTGGTACGCGGTGTACGGCATCAACAATGCGAGCAGTACGAGCGAGCCGACGTAGAACAGTGCGATACGTGCGATGACCGAGTTGATCGCCCGCGGCATGATCTTCTCCGGGTTCTCGGTCTCACCGGCGGCAGTACCCACCAATTCCACTGCGGCGTAGGCGAATACAACACCCGAGATGACGATGACCAACGGCCACGCGCCCGACGGGAACAAGCCGCCGTTGTCGGTGATGAGACTGATGCCCGGCATCTGGGTACCGACGGGGATGCGGCCCGCGAGGAACACCACGCCCACGATCAGGAACGTCACCAACGCGATGACCTTGATGATCGCCGCCCAGAACTCCATCTCACCGAACCACTTGACCGACACGAGGTTCAGGCTCATGACGATGACGAGGGCGATCAACGCGATGACCCACTGCGGAATCACCTCGAAGCTGCCCCAGTAGTGCATGTACGTCGCGATGGCCGTCACGTCGACGATGGCGGTCATCGCCCAGTTCAGGAAGTACATCCAGCCCGCGACGAACGCTGCCTTCTCGCCGAAGAACTCGCGTGCGTACGAGACGAAGCTGCCCGAGGACGGGCGGTGCAGCACCAGCTCGCCGAGTGCGCGCAGGATGAAGAAGACGAAGATTCCACAGAGGGCGTAGGCGAGGAAGAGGCCGGGCCCGGCACTGGCGAGTCGTCCGCCCGCTCCGAGGAACAGGCCGGTGCCGATGGCACCGCCGATCGCGATCATCTGCAACTGACGAGGTTTGAGGCCCTTGTGGTAGCCCTCTTCCTCGTGGTCCATCGCCGAGTTGTCGTACGAAGTGTCGACCGTATCGGACATGTTTCGATCCTTACTGTCGGATTTGTAGGGTTTTGTCCGAATTTTTTGGCGTCGAAGCTGTTGTCACTCAACGGTATTGGCGTCGATGGTTCGATGCACAGTATTCGGATGTTAACAACGCGTACGGGTGTGAACAGTGCGTGACGAATGGCGCCTCGGCCGAGCATCTGCTCGAGGCTGCTTCGGGCGGTGGCGTCGGGAATGGGTGTCGTGGTGGTTCACCCCTCGGTCGGTACCAGTGGTCGACCTTGCACTCGCCATGGTCGAGTGCTAGAAATGCAGTTGGCACTCTCGACACGTGAGTGCCAGGTCGGGACACGGTGAGGCCGGGGAATCAACGACACCCCTGGTCGTCCGTCGCGGGCACCGAGCTCGGCCAGCAATGTGTCACCCCCAATCCGGAGGATCACTTCGCAATGGCCAAGATCATCGCGTTCGACGAAGAGGCACGCCGTGGCCTCGAGCGAGGCCTCAATGCCCTCGCCGACGCAGTAAAGGTGACGTTGGGCCCCAAGGGTCGCAACGTCGTACTCGAGAAGAAGTGGGGAGCTCCCACGATCACCAACGATGGTGTTTCCATCGCCAAGGAGATCGAGCTCGAAGATCCCTACGAGAAGATCGGTGCCGAGCTCGTCAAGGAGGTCGCCAAGAAGACCGACGACGTCGCAGGCGACGGCACCACCACCGCTACCGTTCTCGCTCAGGCACTCGTCCGTGAAGGCCTGCGCAACGTCGCAGCCGGCGCGAACCCGCTCGGCCTCAAGCGCGGCATCGAGAAGGCTGTTGCAGCCGTCACCGAGTCGCTGCTCGCGTCCGCCAAGGAGATCGACACCAAGGAGCAGATCGCTGCTACCGCTGGCATCTCCGCAGGCGACCCGTCCATCGGCGAGCTCATCGCCGAGGCAATGGACAAGGTCGGCAAGGAAGGCGTCATCACGGTCGAGGAGTCCAACACCTTCGGCCTGCAGCTCGAGCTCACCGAGGGCATGCGCTTCGACAAGGGCTACATCTCGGCGTACTTCGCCACCGATGCAGAGCGCCAGGAAGCCGTCCTCGAAGACGCGTACATCCTGCTCGTCAGCTCCAAGATCAGCACCGTCAAGGACCTGCTGCCCCTGCTGGAGAAGGTCATCCAGTCCGGCAAGCCGCTCGTCATCATCGCCGAGGACGTCGAGGGCGAAGCTCTCTCCACCCTCGTGGTGAACAAGATCCGTGGCACCTTCAAGTCCGTCGCCGTCAAGGCTCCCGGATTCGGTGACCGTCGCAAGGCGCAGCTCGCCGACATCGCCATCCTCACCGGTGGCGAGGTCATCAGCGAAGAGGTCGGCCTCTCCCTGGAGACCGCCGGACTCGAGCTGCTCGGTCAGGCACGCAAGGTCGTCATCACCAAGGACGAGACCACCATCGTCGAGGGCTCGGGAGATTCCGACGCCATCGCCGGTCGCGTCAACCAGATCCGCGCCGAGATCGAGAACTCCGATTCCGACTACGACCGCGAGAAGCTGCAGGAGCGCCTGGCCAAGCTGGCCGGTGGCGTTGCAGTCATCAAGGCCGGAGCGGCAACCGAGGTCGAGCTCAAGGAGCGCAAGCACCGCATCGAAGATGCCGTGCGTAACGCCAAGGCAGCCGTCGAAGAAGGCATCGTCGCCGGTGGCGGCGTGGCACTGCTCCAGGCAGCGCCCGCACTCGACAACCTCAAGCTCGACGGTGACGAGGCAACCGGCGTGAACATCGTTCGCGTCGCACTGTCCGCCCCGCTCAAGCAGATCGCATTCAACGCCGGCCTCGAGCCCGGCGTCGTTGCGGACAAGGTCTCCAACCTGCCCGCAGGTCACGGCCTCAACGCCGCGACCAACGAGTACGAGGACCTGCTCGCTGCAGGCATCAACGACCCGGTCAAGGTCACCCGCTCGGCACTGCAGAACGCAGCGTCCATCGCGGCTCTGTTCCTCACCACCGAGGCCGTCGTCGCCGACAAGCCCGAGAAGGCCGGAGCGCCCGCAGGCGATCCGACCGGTGGCATGGGCGGCATGGACTTCTGAGTCCACCCCCTCGCTGAACAAGCCCGACTCCCTTTCGAGGGGGTCGGGCTTTTTCGTGCTGCGGGGCTTCGAATCGGGTGCAACCAGCCGCGCTTAGCGCGGTCGGCTGCACCCGATTCTCGGTCATACCCGTCGGGTTTGTGGTTAGGGTCGGGCATGACTCGTATCCGCTCGATGGTCGCCGCAGTGGCCGTGACCGCGGCCTTGGCGGGCTGCTCCACCTCGGGAACTGCCACGCCGGCGTCGGCACCGACGACTACCGAAGTCACTGTCACCACGGAGCGAAACCAGCCGACGTCCACGACGCCGACCACTACCTCGAGTGCCGCCGAGCCGTACGTCGTCGGCAGCACTCGAGTCACCGGATCAACAGTGCGTGCGACCTACGACGTCGCGATTCCGCAGCTCAGTGGCGGGAATCCCGCCGTGACGGCGGAGTTCAACGAGTCGATGCGCGCCGCGCTGCAGGACCAGATCGACAATGACTACGGAAACGACTTTGCTCTCAGCGACGGCTATTCGACGGGGGAGACCCACGTTGGGCGGCGCGTGATCAGTGCCGAACAGATCACCGGTTGGATCGCCGTGCCGCCAGGAGCGCACGGTAATTCACTGATTGCGACCGTGACGATCGACGCCGACACCGCACAGCCGATCTCCCTCGGTGATGCTTTCACCGATCTCGACGCAGGCCTGGCCCGGCTGTCGGACCGAGCAGCGGCAATTCTTCCGACCACCCGCGCAGGCGAGAGTTTCGAGCGCTCGGGTATCGAGCCGACGGTGGCCAACTTCGCGAACTGGACCGCATCGCCGGAGGGAATGAAGATTCACTTCGGGGACTACCAGGTGGGTTCCTACAGCATCGGCCTCGTCACGATCACCGTGCCGTGGACCGACCTGTCCGATGTCCTCGCTCCCGGTATGCAGGCTGTTTTGAGTAGCTGAATCTCGGCGCACCCCGCAATGCGAGCATGGACCCATGATGATTCGTGCAGGGGTGCTGGATGTGGCCTACGACCGCGTCGGTGACCCGTCCGGTCGTTCGGTGGTGCTGATGCACGGGTTTCCGTACGACCCGCGCGGTTACGACGACGTCGGCAGGCTGCTCGCCGAATCCGGCTACGACGTGGTGGTGCCGTACCTACGCGGCTTCGGACCCACCCGGTTCGTCGACGCGGACACGATGCGCTCCGGTGAGCAGGCCGCGATCGGCCACGACCTGCGCGAGTTGATCCTCGCGCTGGAGCTGGACCAACCCATCGTCGCCGGCTACGACTGGGGCGGGCGAGCGGCGTGCGTCGTCGCCGCGCTGTGGCCCGAGTTGGTGTCGGGCCTGGTGAGCGTGTCCGGATATCTGGTGCAGAACATCGCCGCGGCCGTATCCACGCCCGTGCTGCCGCACCTCGAGAAGCGGTACTGGTATCAGTACTACCTGCACTCCGAGCGGGGCCGCGCCGGGCTCGCGGCCTACCGCACAGAGATCGCACAGACACTGCGGACGGATTGGTCGCCGACCTGGAGATTCGGCGATTCCGAATTCGCGGCCACCGCACCGTCGTTCGACAACCCCGACTTCGTGGACGTGTCCGTGCATTCCTACCGGCATCGATACGGTCTCGAGTCAGGAGACGCGGCCTATGCAGCCACACAGGAGTTGCTGACGCAGCAACCGAGGATCACGGTGCCCACGGTCGTGATCGATCCGACCGAGGACACCGTTGCCTCGCTGTACGGCAGCCCGGACCACGCGGCGCACTTCATCGACCTGATCGACGTTCGTCAGGTCGATTGCGGCCACAACCCGCCTCAGGAATTACCCGGGCAGTTCGCCGACGCCGTCGTGACTCTCAGCCAGGTGGTCCGGGATCGCGAAAGGGACTAGACGAACGATCTAGTCGACTGCGAGCTCGCCCAGTTCGTTCCAGTCGGTGCCGTCGACCTCTTGGCTGATGATCTTCGGGGTCTCCTGCAGGTACGGCGGGAGATCCTTCTGGGCCTGCTTGAAGTGATCCGAATTCACGTGGGCGGCACCGGCATCGGGATCCTTGAATGCCTCCACCAGGACGTACTCGGTGGGGTCGTCGAGGGTGCGCGACCAGAAGTACCAGAGGCATCCCTCCTCGGCCTGGCATGCCTCGGTGAAGTCGCGTGAGATCTCGGGCCAGTTGTCGGCGTGCTCGGGCTTGACCTTGAACTTGGCGGTGATGAAGATCAACGTTGCTCCTCGTTGTTGGGGTTGTGTCGGTGGTTACTACCCGATTTCAGGGTACGAGAATCGCGCGGCCGCGAACCCGTCCGTTGTCGAGGTCGTCGATGGCACTCTGAAAGTCGTCCAGTGCGTAGGTCTGCGTATGCAGGTTCACGGCACCGCGCGCGGCGAGAGACATGAGATCGCACAGGTCGTTGTAGGACCCGACGAGGTTGCCGACGATGTTCTTCTCCGCCGACACCAGGTCGATGGTCGGCACGTCGACGTTCTCGCCGTAGCCGATCACGTGATAGTCACCGGCCCGTCTGGTCATCGCCAATCCTTCTGCGGTCGAACCGTTCTCGCCGACGAAGTCGAGTACCACCTCGGCACCGAAGCCGCCGGTGAGCTCCATGATCTGCTCCACCTGGGTGCCGTCGGCGACCACCGCATGATCGGCTCCCAGAGTCAGCGCGAGCTTCACGGCATCGGCGTTGCGGTCGATGACGATCAGTTCGGCGGGGGAGAGGGCTTCGAGCACCTGGATACCGATGTGGCCGAGTCCGCCCGCGCCGATGACCACACACTTGTCTCGCGGTGTCAGCCGTCGTGATGCCTTGGCCGCCGCGTGATAGGCGGTCAATCCGGCATCGGCGAGCGCTGCCACTGCGGACGGCTCGAGCGAATCGTCGATCTTGACGACGGTTCGAGCATTGGTCCGCAGATAGTCGGCGTATCCACCGTTGGTGTCGATACCGGGGAAGTCGCTCGTCTCGCAGTGCACGTCGTCGCCGGACCGGCACGCCCGACACAGACCGCACGTCACCAGCGGATGCAGGATCACCTTGTCGCCCTCGCGGACATTGGTGACGGCCGAGCCGACGGCATGGACCCACCCGGCGTTCTCGTGCCCGATCGTGTAAGGCAGTGTGACACCGGACTTCTCGGCCCACTGGCCTTCGAGAATGTGCAGATCGGTGCGGCACACACCTGCGCCGCCGATCTTGACTATGACGTCGAGTGGACCCTGTACCTCCGGAATCGGGACCTCGGTCATCTCCAGCTTCTTGTGATAGCCGACGACCTGGACGGCGCGCATGGTGCTCATCGTTGATGCTCCTGTGTAGTGCTGTGCGGGACGGTGAGGGTGGTCAGTGGGATGAAGGCGCCTTCTTCCCGCGGCACTTGCTGTTCCTCCGCTCCGGGGTAGCGAGTCTGCAGCAATCCGCGGCAGAAATGCGCGTTGCCGTCGATCGAGACGCGGGTGGCGCGGGCTCGCCGCATCACCATCGTCAGATCTCCGGTGTGCGGCTTGCCGGTGTGATCGACCAGAGCCGGAGCCGCCGGATCGATCCGCAGGCCGAGTGCCTCGCGCCGACGAAGCAGAGCGTCGGACGTGCGGTCGTCGGGTAGATCTCCGAGCACGACAGCCGCCAGATCGTCCGCTGTCGCATCGGAATTGGCGCGCAGCCAGGCGTTGAGGGAGCGTTCCATCGCGGCCACGTACGCCTTGCGGCGGAACGTGGCTCGGAGCTCGTCGAGGTCTTCCTCGGCCTCGTGTCCGAAGGTGCCCCGGTAGCCGGCGTCGGCGGCGAGACCGGCATTGATCTTGTCCGAGTCGTGGTGATCGTCGAGTTCGACGTGCACCATCTCCGTCCACGACAGAGCGTTCAGCACGTCCTTCGCGTCGCCCGCCATCAGATACGCGAAATTCGGTGAGCAGAACGAGGTCGGCAGGCGCAGGTGCACGTGCACCGCCCCGTCCTCCACCTCGAGGGAGCGGACGAAGCCCAGATCGGTGATGGGCTCGTCCAATTCGGGATCGAGGACGACTCCGAGCGCTGCGTAGGCCTCGTCGTGCCTCGACAGGGTTGCAACGACAGTCATCTCACACCGCCGCGAGATCGGCGCGCTCGGGCTGACGCGGTCCGGTCTCGGTCTCGTCGGCGTCGGGCAACTGCAGCTCTGCCGGGACCGGGATGTCGTAGAGCTTGGCGGCGTTCAAGCCCAGGACCTTCTTCTTCTGCTCGAGTGTGATCGGTGCGTATTCGTCCAGGGACTCGTGGATCTGGAAGTCGACGAATCCTTCGA
This sequence comes from Rhodococcus sp. 14-2483-1-2, assembly GCF_002259405.1. GTDB lineage: Bacteria > Actinomycetota > Actinomycetes > Mycobacteriales > Mycobacteriaceae > Rhodococcoides. Next base: position 147,728 of record NZ_NPFW01000014.1, read on the forward strand.
CCAGCCACTTGGGCGTCCACAATGCGTAATCGGAGGAGAAGAAGATGCGGTCCTCACCCAGCCAGTACAGCAGCTCACCCATGATCTGACCGAAGTACTTCGGCCGCGTGTGCATGAACGGAATGGCCACGGCGAGGCCGGCATACACGTTGGGTTCCTGGGTGGCGATCCAGCAGAAGTCCTCCAGGCGCGGCAGGCCGCAGTGTTCGACGACGAAGTTCAGATCGGTGAAGTCGGTCGCCACGTGGTCGACATCCGCGACGTCGAACGCATCGCGGTCGAGCGGACGAATGGTCGGCCCCTTGTGCACGTGAATGTTCTTGATGCCGACCTCGCGGCACACCTCGAGGTAGCGCCGCGTCCAGTCGTCGTCGAGCTTGTAGCCGCGAGAGTCGCCGTGCCACTCGGCGGTGTAGAGCTTGACGCCTTTCAGCCCGAAGCGTTCTGCGTCGGCCCGCAGTTGGTCGAGGCCGCGTTCGCCGTTGCGCGGATCGAAGTGGTGGTTGTAGGTCAGCTTGTCCGGGTGCGCCGCGGCCAGCGCCGACGCCTCCTCGGTCTGCCCGAACCCGTTGTTGTAGAACTCGCCGAGGTGGGCGGGCTGGAAGATGGCGTGATCGACGTACCCGATCTCGAACAGGTCGTGCATCAGGCGCTCGCCGCCCTGGTAGAGGTACTCGTCGTACGTCCACAGCTCGCTCTCGGGGGAGAGGTTGCGGTGGTAGTCGTAGAAGCAGTCGATGAACTGCTTGCCGTGGATGTTGCGTTGGTTCTGCTCTCGCGCGTCCCACAGTGCGATGTGGGCGTCGACGATGAAGAAGTTCTCGCCGTTCTTGGTGTACATGCGGTGTGCCTCCCGGGTGTTGCGATACGTGACGTGCGTCACGTCGTCATGGGAACGACGGTAGGTCCGCGACGAGCCGCCGTCTCGGCCTCGGCGTCTCAATTCGAGACGCTGCCCCGGCAACGATGGCGACATGCGAATGTAACCTGGATCACATGGCAGATTCCGGGGGTCTCTCGCGGGCCCGACTCCATTCGGAGCCCCTCGCTGCCGTCTCGCATCGACTTCTGGCGTCGTGGCACCGAAGCCAGCGGTACGGGGTGTCGCTCGACGAGGTTGCTCCGGTGTTCTCGGGAACCTACGACGACGAGTCCCTGTTCTATCGGTGCGGCCGCGAGGTGCTCAACGGGTTGCGCGACACGTTGGCGAACGAACCGGTGTCGATGATGCTCACCGATGCCGATGGTCTCGTGTTGGACAGGGTCAGCGCCGACCGCGAACTGCTGGCTGCGCTCGACCGCGTGCATCTGGCACCCGGCTTCTCGTACGCGGAGGACCAGGCCGGTACCAACGGCCTCGCGCTGGCGCTGGCGGATCAGGTGCCCGCGGTGGTGAAGGCGGACGAGCACTACTCGCTCTCGCTCGCCGGGTACACGTGCGCGGCAGCTCCGGTTCTCGATCCACTCACCGGCCGGGTGGAGGGCTGCGTCAATCTGACCACCTGGTCGGAGTCGTCCTCGGATCTGCTTCTGGCCCTTGCCCAGTCGGCTGCGGGGAACACCTCGGCGATGATGCTCGCGCGGTCGCAGGGCCAGCATCCGCGGCCGGCCCCGCGCGGTGAGGTGTTCCGGGTCGAAACCGCGCACAGCGGGCCGGGATCCGGCATCCTCGACGATCTTTCCCCGGGTTGGCGGAGCGCACTCGGGTCTGCGGAAGCTGCTCTGGCCGAACATGGTTCGATTCTCATGGTCGGTGAGCCGGGATCGGGCCGGGCCACCGTGCTCGCTCGCGCACTGCGCGCAGCACGCCCGCGCGGCCGCATCCTCAGCGCTGGAGCACCGGCCGCCCGGGACGTCGACGCCTGGCTCGACCTCTGGACGCCCGAGCTGCCGAAACCCGATACGGCAGTGGTCATTCGTGATGTCGACCGGCTTCCCGCGCGTGCGGCCGATGCCCTCGCCGAACTGATCCGTCGCGCCGGCCACGGGGTACCCGTCACCGTCACGGCGTCGAACTACGACGACGTGCCCCCGGCACTCGCGGGACTGCTGCGCACCGTGGTCGAGGTACCGCCGCTGCGCAACAGGCCCGAAGACATCGCCCCGCTCGCCCTGCATCTGGCCGGGCGGGTGCGGGGCCGACGGGTCACGCTCACCGCCGCTGCCGAGCGAGCGTTGCGCGAACATCCATGGCCGGGCAACGTCGGCGAGCTGGCCACGGTGATGCACAAGGCAGCCGTCCGCGCGGACGTCATCGGGGTCCATCATCTGCCGCCGGAGGTGCTCTCGCGCACCACCCACCGGCTCACCCGCATCGAGACGTTCGAGCGCGACGAGATGATTCGCGTGCTCTCTCGCCCCGGCGTCACGATGAACGACGCGGTCGAGGAACTGGGGATGAGCCGCGCGACCATCTACCGCAAACGCGACCGATACGGCATCACGCTTCGTTCCTGAACAGCTTCGTTCCTGATCGCCTACTCTCGACCGCATGGCCAGTAGCTCACCGTCGATCGAGATTCCGGTGGGCGAGCGCAGCGTCCGGATCTCCAACCCCGAGCGCGTGTACTTCCCCGAAAGCGGAGCCACCAAGCTGGATCTGGTGAACTACTACCTGAGCGTCGGCGACGGCATCGTGCGGGCGCTGCGGGAGCGGCCGTGCATGATGCATCGCTTCCCCAAGGGCCTCGCCGGCGACAAGGTGCACCAGAAGCGCGTGCCCAACGGTGCGCCGCCGTGGCTCGAGACGGTGCAGGTGACCTTCCCCCGCTACAACCGCACTGCCGACGAGCTGTGCGTGACCGAACTGGCGCACGTGGCCTGGGCGGTCCAGATGTCGACCGTCGAGTTCCATCCGTGGAACAGCCGCCGCGCCGACGTCGAGATGCCCGACGAGTGGCGCATCGACCTCGATCCGATGCCCGACTGCCCCTTCGACCGGGTACGACGCGTCGCCGGGGTGGTTCAGGAGGTGCTGAGTGATCTCGGGGCCGTCGGCTGGCCCAAGACCTCCGGCGGCCACGGTCTGCACATCTACGTTCGGATCGACCCGGCCTACGGCTTCAAGGACTTACGTAGGGCTGCACTGGCTTTCGCGCGTGAGGTGGAGCGTCGGGCACCCGAGGACGTGACGACCACCTGGTGGCGCAAGGATCGCGACCCGTCGAAGCTGTTCGTCGACTACAACCAGAACGCCCGCGATCACACCATCGCCAGCGCCTATTCGGTGCGGGGAAATCAGCAGGCGACGGTGTCGACGCCGATCTCCTGGGACGAGGTTGCCGACGTCGATCCGCGCGAGTTCACGATGTTCACGGTGCCCGCCCGATTCGCCGACTTGGGTGACCTGCACGCCGGCATCGACGATGCGGTGTTCGCGATCGACGAGTTACTCGAATGGGCGGAGCGAGACGAGCATCAGGGCTTGACGGAACCCGAGGAGTAGCCGAACTCGAAGTCATGGACGGAAATCGGCTGAAATCCGTCCACAACTTCGAGTTCGGCAACCAGAGATCAGTCGGTGCCGGACTCGATGGCGGCGTGGTCGAGTGCCGAGGAGTCCACGGAACCGTCGGGGCCGCTGGCTGCGATGGCGTCGGCTCCGCCTGCGGGCAGTTCGCCGATCAGTTCGCCCCAGGCCGTGAGTTGGTTCTGCGCGGCGTACTGCTCGAGCTTGCTGCGTGAATCGGCGATGTCGAGGTTGCGCATCGTGAGTTGGCCGATGCGGTCGCCGGGGAAGAACGCCTGGCCCTGGCTGCGTTCCATGGAGAGCTTCTCGGGGTGGTAGCTGAAGTTGCTGCCCTGGGTGTCGACGATCGTGAAGTCCTGGCCGCGGCGCAGACGCAGTGTCACGCTGCCGCTGACGACGTTGCCCACCCAGCGCTGCAGGCCCTCACGCAGCATCAGCGCCTGCGGATCGAACCAGCGTCCCTCGTACAGCAGACGGCCGAGTCGACGGCCCTCGTTGTGGTACGAGGCGACGGTGTCCTCGTTGTGGATGGCGTTGACGAGGCGCTCGTAGGTGATGTGCAGCAATGCCATGCCGGGCGCCTCGTAGATGCCGCGGCTCTTGGCTTCGATGATGCGGTTCTCGATCTGGTCGCTCATGCCCAGGCCGTGGCGTCCACCGATGGCGTTGGCTTCCATGACGAGGTCGACGGCGCTGTCGAAGCTCTTGCCGTTAATGCGCACCGGGCGGCCGCGCTCGAACTCGACGGTGACCTCCTCCGGCGCGATCTCGACCTCGGGGTCCCAGAACCTCACGCCCATGATGGGGCTGACGATCTCGAGCGAGGTGTCGAGGTATTCGAGCTTCTTCGCCTCGTGGGTGGCGCCCCAGATGTTGGCGTCGGTGGAGTAGGCCTTCTCGGCCGAGTCACGGTAGGGGAGGGTGCGCTGGGTGAGCCACTGCGACATCTCGTGCCGACCGCCGAGCTCGGCGACGAACGCCTCGTCGAGCCAGGGCTTGTAGATCCGCAGCTGCGGATTGGCGAGCAGGCCGTAGCGGTAGAACCGCTCGATGTCGTTGCCCTTGTAGGTGGATCCGTCGCCCCAGATCGAGACGCCGTCCTCCTGCATCGCGCGGACCAGCATCGTGCCGGTCACCGCGCGGCCGAGCGGGGTGGTGTTGAAATACGTCTGCAGCGACGAGCGAATGTGGAACGCGCCGCAGGTCAGTGCAGCCAGACCCTCCTCGACGAGCGGTTCGCGGCAGTCGATGAGCCGCGCCTGCTCGGCCCCGTAGGCCAGGCCACGCTCGGGCACATCGGACAGATCAGGCTCGTCGTACTGACCGATGTCGGCGGTGTACGCATACGGCACCGCGCCGTGCTCGCGCATCCATGCCACGGCCACCGAGGTGTCGAGGCCGCCGGAGAATGCAATGCCGATTCGTTCGCCGACCGGGAGAGAGTTCAATACCTTCGTCACGGCCCGCAGCTTAGTCGTACTACTGATCCGGCCGATCGGCGAGCGACTCCACTGCATCCCGGACCGCATCGAGGTGCGCGGTCATGGCGCGTGCTGCTGCGTCGTACTCGCCGGATCGGATGCCGTCGACGATGGCGTCGTGTTCGAGGTTGGATTGCTGTTGCCGGTGCGCGACGAGGTTGAGGGTCTCCGACTGTCGCGTCAACGCGTCGCGAATGTCGACGATGATCGACTCGAACACGCGGTTCTTGCTCGCTCGCGCGATCGCTGTGTGGAACTGCGCGTCCAGTAGTACCCAGGCCTCGTGGTCGTCCTCGGAACGCATCTCGTCGGCCAGGCCGGCGAGCACCGTCAACTCCTCGTCGGTACGACGCTCTGCGGCCCAGCCGGCTGCGGGGATCTCCACGTGAGGGCGGGCCTCCATGAGTTCGCGGGCTGCATAGTTGCCGATGTCGAGGTCGTTTCCGACACGGTCGCGAATGACGAAAGTACCGAGACCTGTTTTGGTTTCGGTCAGGCCGAGGGCATGGCAGGAACGCAGCGCCTCGCGGATGACGGAGCGGCTGACGCTGTGCCGGGTGGCGAGCGCGGCCTCGGACGGCAATTTCTGTCCGACGGGTAGATCGCCCGACGCGATCGCCGAACGGAGGTCGGCGAACACCGCCTCGGCTGCGCTCATGGGGCATTCGTGGGCGCACTGACTGCCCAGCTGTCCGACAGGTTCATGAAGCAATCCTAGCCTGGGGTTGACCGATGGGGTGTTCTGCGCCACACTCTACCTGTCAGACAGCCGGACAGCTGGACACCCCCTGAAGGAGCGCAACCGTGGCCGATACCCGCATCGAGAAGGATCTTCTCGGCGAACGCGACATCCCGACGAGTGCGTACTGGGGGATCCACACCCTGCGCGCTCTCGATAATTTCCCCATCACCGGGCGTCCGATCTCCACCAATGCGCACCTCGTGCGCGGACTCGCAGCGGTGAAGTGGGCAGCTGCGTCGGCCAACCAGGATCTCGGGATCCTCGACGCCACCCGCGGGGAAGCGATCCGCACGGCGTGCCAGGAAATTCTCGATGGCCAGTGGCACGAGGAGTTCGTCGTCGACGTCATTCAGGGCGGCGCGGGCACCTCGACCAACATGAACGCTAACGAGGTCATCGCGAACCGCGCGCTGGAGATCCTCGGCCACGCACACGGCGAGTACAGCATGCTGCACCCCAACGAGCACGTGAACGCCTCGCAGTCCACCAACGACGTGTACCCGACGTCGGTGAACATCGCGACCATCTTCGCCGTGCACGAGCTCATCGCCTCGATGAAGGTGTTGCGAGATTCGTTCGGCCGCAAAGCGAGCGAGTTCGCCACCGTCGTCAAGATGGGCCGCACGCAGCTACAGGACGCGGTGCCGATGACTCTCGGTCAGGAGTTCGGCACCTACGCGATCATGATCGACGAGGACTGCTCGCGACTCGAAGAAGCGGCGCTGCTGGTGCACGAGATCAACCTCGGAGCCACCGCCATCGGCACCGGACTCAACGCCCCCGCCGGCTACACCGAATCGGCCGTCGCACATCTGCGCACCATCACCGGTCTGCCGCTGGTGACTGCGACAGACCTGATCGAGGCAACGCAGGACGTCGGTCAGTTCGTGCACCTGTCCGGTGTGCTCAAGCGCGTCGCAGTGAAACTGTCGAAGATCTGCAACGACCTCCGGCTGCTGTCGTCCGGTCCGCGGGCCGGCTTCAACGAGATCAATCTGCCTCCGATGCAGGCCGGTTCGTCGATCATGCCCGGCAAGGTCAACCCCGTCATCCCCGAGGTGCTCAACCAAGTCGCCTACGAGGTGATCGGCCACGACGTCACGATCACGATGGCGGCCGAGGCAGGACAGTTGCAGCTCAACGCATTCGAGCCCATCATCGTCAAATCGCTGTCCGACGGCATGGCGCATCTGAGCGCCGCATGCCGTACCGTCGCGCATCGCTGCGTGGACGGCATCACCGCGAATGTGGACCTGCTGCGTGAGCGTGTCGAGAACTCCATCGGCCTGATCACCGCGCTGAGCCCGTATCTCGGATACGTCGAATCGACGGCGATTGCGCAGGAAGCGTTGGTCAGTGGCCGCAACGTCGTCGACCTCGTACTCGAGAAGGGGCTGCTGGCCCGGGACGAGCTCGATCGGCTCCTGAGCCCCGAGCATCTCGCCAACCTGCGGGTGGCTCCGGTCGAGCATGCGGATGCTCCCGAGACGTCGACGAGGTGACACGATGAGCACCGAGAATCGGAGTGTCGATACCCGCAAGGCCTTCACCGAAGAAGACCCCGGCTATCGAAAAGAGCTGGCCCCGCGCCAGATTCAGATGATCGCCATCGGCGGTGCCATCGGGACCGGGTTGTTCATGGGAGCCGGCGGCCGACTCCGCGACGCTGGGCCGGCGCTGGTATTGGTGTACGCGCTGTGTGGATTCTTCGCCTTCCTGATCCTGCGGGCACTGGGCGAACTGGTGATGCACCGGCCGACCTCGGGATCGTTCGTCTCGTACTCGCGCGAATTCTTCGGCGAGAAGGTCGCTTTCGCGGCCGGCTGGCTGTACTGGATGAACTGGGCGATGACGGCGGTGGTCGACGTGACGGCCGTGGCGTTGTACATGAACTTCTTCAAGAAGTACTGGGCTCCGCTCGGTGACATCGACCAGTGGGTGTTCGCACTCGCGGGCCTGCTGCTCGTACTCGGGCTCAATCTGGTGTCGGTCAAGGTGTTCGGTGAGCTCGAGTTCTGGTTCGCACTCATCAAAGTCGTTGCGCTGGTGACGTTTCTGGTGATCGGCACCTACTTCGTCATCTTCGGCACTCCCATCGACGGCCAGGAGCCGGGGCTGAGCGTGCTGACCGACAACGGCGGATTGATTCCCAACGGACTGTTGCCTGCGATCGTGGTGATCCAGGGCGTGGTGTTCGCCTACGCCTCGATCGAGCTGGTCGGTACCGCTGCCGGGGAGACCCAGAATCCGGAGAAGGTCATCCCCAAGGCGATCAACACCGTCATCGTTCGCATCGTCGTGTTCTACGTCGGGTCGGTGCTGTTGCTCTCGTTGCTGTTGCCGTACACCGCCTATCAGGCCGGCGAGAGTCCGTTCGTGACGTTCTTCGGAGCCATCGACGTCGAGGGCGCCGACGCGATCATGAACCTCGTGGTCCTCACCGCGGCGCTGTCCTCACTCAACGCCGGGCTCTACTCCACCGGGCGCATCCTGCACTCCATGGCGGTCGCCGGCTCGGCACCCGCATTCGCTGCACGGATGAACAAGTCGGGTGTGCCGTACGGCGGCATCGCACTGACGTCGGTGGTGACGCTGCTCGGCGTCGTGCTCAACGCAGTGGTTCCGGCGCAGGCCTTCGAGATCGTCCTCAACCTCGCCGCTCTCGGCATCATCAGCGCCTGGGCCGTCATCGTCGCGTGTCAACTCAAGTTCTGGTCGCTGTCCAAGACCGGTGCGGTCACCCGACCTGCGTTCAAGCTGTTCGGCGCTCCGTACACCGGATACGCAACGCTAGGCTTCCTGGCGTGTGTACTCGTGCTGATGGCCTTCGACAAACCGGTCGGTACCTGGACGGTGGCGTCGATCCTGCTCATCGCGCCGATGCTGATCGGTGGTTGGTTCTTGTGCCGCAACAGAATTCGAGAGGTGGCGGCGCGCAGTGACTGAGGAGTGGAGCCTGCAGGAACGGCCGGAGAGCACTGAGCATGTCGCGTTGTTGACCACCGGTGGCACGATTGCCAGCAGTCGCGACGAGCACGGTGTGTCTCGGCCGGTGGCCGGTCTGGGGATCGATGTCGACGGCGTCGAGGTGCGCGAGGTGATGTCGAAGGACAGCTCGGCGTTGGACTTCGCGGATCTCGACACCATCCGTACCTCGGTGGTCGACGCGCTCGCCGAGGACGGCTGCGTCGGAGTGGTGGTGCTGCACGGGACCGACACCATGGAGGAGTCGGCGTTGTACGTCGATCTGTTCCACGACGACGAGCGTCCGGTGGTGTTCACCGGTGCGCAGCGCACGGCTGATCATTCCGATCCGGACGGCCCCGGCAACATTGCTGCAGCAGTGGCTGCGGCGCAGTCCGAGCGCGGTGTGGTGATTGCTTTCGGTGGACGGTTGCTGCCTGCGCGCGGTGCGATCAAGAAGCACACCTCCGAGCTCGACGCGTTCCGGTCTGCCGCGCTGCCGCGACCGAAACCGTTGCAGTGGAAGCCCGTTGCCGGGATTCGGGTCGATATCGTAGCCCTGTATCCCGGGGCCGACGGCCTGCAGATCGATGCGTGCCTTCATGCCGGGGCGTCGGGCATCGTGCTTCAGGCGCTGGGCTCGGGCAACACCAACGCCCGCGTCGTGCATGCGGTGAAAGAAGCAGTGGCTGCCGGGGTGCACGTGGTCGTCACGACGCGGGTGCCGTTCGGTGAGACCTCGCCGACGTACGGCGGCGGCGGGGGTGGTCACGATCTGGTCGATGCGGGTGCGGTGTTCTCGCGGGAACTGCGAGCGGGGCAGGCACGTATCCAGTTGGCGGCGCTGGTTGCCACCGGAGCGAGTGACGTGGCTGTCCACAATTCCTTCGCATAGGCGGGAAACCGTCTGCGGAGGCAAATAGTGGACAACCACCGCACTACTGACGAGCTACAGCTCCGACTCGCCCCAGGTCTCGACGTGTAGTTCGTCCCCTACGGTCACCGTGCCGTCTTGCAGCACGGAGAATTTCGAGCCGAAGGCGACGCCCTTCTGTCGACCGCGGCGGTAGTCGCCGAGTGTGCGCAGCGGCTCCGGGCCGGTGCGCACGCCGGTTGTCTGTTCGACGGTGGTGACGGCGCAGCGGATGGCGAGTTTGCTGTACGCGAGGCGGGTGGAGCCGATGGTCACGTCCCGCACCTCGTCTTCCCGGTGTGGGGAGTCCCAGCCGTCGACGACGATGTTGGGTCGAAAGCGATCCATCGGCAGTGGTACGTCGAGGCGGGAGTTGAGGTCGGCCAGCGAGGCGGTCGAGAGTACGTGCACGGCGGAGCTGTCGGCGAATTGAGCTGACCCGGGCGAGATTCCATCGGTGATGCGGCCGAGGTCGCGCGGTGCGGCGACCAGCCTCGACGGTTCTCCGATGACGTCGGTGAGCCAGGCAGCGACGTCGTCGCCCTGATCGATTCCGCGCATCGGCGCCCGGAACATCGTGATGTCGCGCGCCTCGGAGTCGCGGTCGACAGACACTGTCACCGAACCGGTCGACGCGTGTGTGAGGGTCAGCGCCCCGTCCGTCACCGAGCATCGAACGACCGCGAGAACGGGGTCGCTACGTTGACTGCGGAATGCGCCGTCGGAGTCGACGATCATGAATGCTCGATCGTGTTCGAGGCCGGTGGCTCTCACGTGAGCCGAATGCAGCGTCGAGCCTGCGCATCCCTTGACGGGGTAGGTCACCAGAGACGACACGCGCACCCGTCGAGGATACTGGGATCCATGACTCGTGCTCTGTTGGTTGTGGATGTGCAGAACGATTTCACCGAGGGCGGCGCGCTTGCGGTGGCCGGCGGTGCGGATGTCGCGCGCAGGATCAGTGCGTACCTGGCGCGCCACGGCGACGAGTACGACCTCGTGGTGTCCTCGCGTGATTGGCATGACGCGGTGGGCGACAACGGCGGACATTTCGCCACCGAGGCCGCACCGGATTTCGTCACCACGTGGCCGGTGCATTGCGTCGCAGGCACGGTCGGTGCCGAGTATCACCCCGATTACGCGACCGGTTCCGTGGACGTCCACGTCTACAAGGGGCAGGGCAAGCCGTCGTACTCGGCGTTCGAGGGTGTCACCGAGGACGGAACACCGCTCGCGGAAGTACTCAGCGCCAACGAGGTCACCGCCATCGACGTCGTCGGACTTGCGACCGACTACTGCGTTCTGGCGTCGGCGAAAGACGCGGTGACCGAGAAGCTCGACGTCCGCGTTCTCACCGACCTCGTTGCGGGAGTTGCACCCGAGACCTCCGCGGCGGCCCTCGACGATCTGCGGGCGTCCGGCGCGATGGTGGTCTAACTGTCGATCGTCGTGGTGATGGACGTGACCGACGGCGCCGCCGGGGTGCTGCCGAAGCCGAAGGTCACGGGGGGAGTGACGGGGGTGAGCGATCCGAGATCCTCGCCCCGCCACGATGCCGAGACGTCGGTGACGCGATGTTGCCCTCGCGCACCGTAGTACTCGCGTCGGCCGCCTCCGGCGCTGCCGCGGGTGCGCACTCCCCGCAGTATCACTCGGGCAATGGGGTCGCTGATCGCGCAGAACCACGGTGCCGTGGACACCGCGTCGGGAACGAGGCTCAATGCTCTTCCCAGGACCGTGGGCCCGGCGACTCGAATTCTGACCGTGAGGTCACCCGCTCGCACCGACCGGCATTCACCGGGTTCCGCAGCGAATGTCACCGGCACGATCTCGGTGGAGTCGAAGGTGTATGTGGCGGTGACGAATTCCCGGACGTCCTCGTTGGGCGCGAGAAGCAGGCGTCGCCCGCCCGCGAACTGGACCATGACGTCGGTGAATTCCCCGAGAGGCGATCGCGTCCAATGTCCGACGACGATCCGCACACCGGACGTTGTACCTACCCCGTAGATCTCACCGTGAAACCGTGATCTGTTCATCATGCACCCTCACCTCGTCGGCACTGTGCGCTGCCAAACTGGGCGGTGCATAGTGGAGGTCATGGCGTCCTCGCAACCCACTGTATTCGTCCTGTTCGGCGCAACCGGAGACCTCGCGAAGCGAATGGTCCTGCCGTCGTTCTACCAACTCCACCTCGAAGGTCTGCTCCCCGAGAAATGGGTCCTGATCGGCAACGGCCGCAAGGACTCCTCCGACGACGAGTTCCGCGATCACGTCCGCAGCGTCCTCGACGAGTTCGCCGAAAAAGTGGACGACGGCGATTGGTCGGCGTTCTCCGAGCGAATCCGTTTCGCGGGGAACGGCTTCACCGTCGACGATCCCGGTAAGTTGCCCGAGGTCATCGCCGAGGTGAAGAAGGACGTCGGCGACGACGCCCAGCTGGTGCACTACATCGCTCTGCCGCCGAACACCTTCGTCGATTACACGAAGGCCCTGGGTGCACACGATCTTGCCGAGGGTTCCCGCGTGGTCTACGAGAAGCCCTTCGGTACCTCGCAGAAGAACTTCGAGGAACTCGACAAAGCCGTGCACGAGGTCATCGAAGAAGAACAGGTCTATCGGATCGACCACTTCCTGGGCAAGGAAGCGACGCAGAACCTGCACGTGCTGCGATTCGCGAACGGGATGATCAGTGGCATCTGGAACTCCGAGCACGTGGCGCAGGTGCAGATCGACGTCCCGGAAACACTCGACATCGACGACCGCGCCGAGTTCTACGACGAGACCGGTGCCGTGTTGGACATGCTCGTCACGCATTTGTTCCAGGTTGCCGCCGAGGTGGCGATGGAGCCGCCTGCGTCATTGAAGGCCGAGGATCTGCAATCGGCTCGCGAGACGGTGATCGGACAGTTCCGGCCGCTCGACACCGCCGAAGTGGTTCTCGGTCAATACGACGGCTACCGCGACGTCGAGGGTGTCGACGAGAATTCGAAGGTCGACACGTTCGTCGCGGCCACGTTGTGGGTCGACACCGACCGCTGGCGCGGGGTTCCGTTCCTGCTGCGCACCGGAAAGATGTTGGGCGTGAGCCAGCAGCGTGTCTCGTTGGTGTTCCGCAAGCCGGCCGACAGTCCGCTCACCGAGCTGCCCGACGACGGTGCAGTGCTCTCGTTCGATCTGTCGGGTGACGGCAGCATCGACATCGCCATGACGGTCAAGGAGCCGGGCCCGGATTTCGATCTGTCCGTCGGACATCTGGCGCTGCCGTTGAAGTCGGTGCCCGACGCCGAGCCGCTGAGCCCGTATGCGCGCTTGATCCTCGATGTGCTCAGCGGGGACCGGTCGTTGTTCACCAGGCCCGACGGCCTGGCGCACGTCTGGGACGTCGCCGCTCCCTTGCTGAGCGATCCGCCCGAGGTGAAGAGTTACGCGCCCGGTTCGATGGGACCAGCCGAGGCCGACGAGCTCGCAGGACCGTGTGGTTGGTTGATCACCGGGAAGGAGTAGCTCACTCGCGGGCACTCGAGAGTTTTTTCGGGTAACAAACAGGGAGCAGGACTTTTTCGGCCAAACGGCGGATCGGACAGAACGGGCGCGCTATATTTCTGCCGCCTGGTCCAATCTTCAACCAGGCCTCGTCGTTCCTCCGAAAGGTGCTCACCCCATGCTTCTCGATCTCATCACCGGTCTGCTCGGCGGCGGCACCGAAGGCGGCGGCCTCGGCGGAATCATCACCGACGGCATCGCCGCAGGTATCTCCGACGCGATCTCCGAGCTGTTCACCGGAAGCGCCGAAGGGCTCTCCAGCGTCGCCGAGTAGTCGGTCGCGGGGCCCCGGATCTGTTGTCGAGGTCCGGGGCTTCGTCGCGTTCGGGCTTCACCGGAGCGGCATCAACATCAACGCCGCGAGGTAGATCAGTACGACGGTGCCGCCGGTCAGGACCGTGCCGGCAACCGTCGCGAGTCGGACGATGTTGACGTCCCAGCCGAAATATTCGGCTACTCCGCCGCATACACCTCCGATCATCTTCTGTGAACTGGACCGGGTGAACTCTCTGGGGGAACCGCTCTCGAATGTCATGCTGAAAAGTCTGCATCGGCAACTCCTTTCGGCGCATCGGGGATTTCACCCATATCGACCCCGACAAACGAACGGTCCGAAATCGGCGCTCGAACGAGATCGTCGACTTTTCCGAACCGAGCCCTGGACCTACCGCTGCGTGGGCCGCTACCGTCGCAACCGATCGGCGAGTGCACAACGGCGCTACCCGGTCCGTCCCCCTTGCGGACCGGGTAGCGCCTGCTGTGACACCGGATGCATCGGGTGTTCACCGAATCGCCATCGATCGGTCACCGATGAGCACTAACTTTCGGCACATGACCGACAACGATCTCCGCAACGGTGAGGCTCCACGTACGAACCTGAGCGACTTGCTCGACATCACCAAGGCGGTCGATCTTGCCGACACCTCGGGCTTCGTCGTCGACGACTCCGATGACGACGACCCTGTCCTGCTGACCGTTCCGGACGGGCACGTCGTCGACACCTGGCGCGAGAACTACCCGTACGACGAGCGCATGACGCGTGCCGAGTACGACCTGGAGAAGCGTCTCCTGCAGATCGAACTTCTCAAGTTGCAGATGTGGACCAAGGAGACCGGACGACGTCACGTCATCATCTTCGAGGGCCGAGATGCCGCCGGTAAGGGCGGCACGATCAAGCGATTCATGGAACACCTCAACCCGCGCGGTGCCAGTGTCGTCGCGTTGGAGAAGCCGTCTGCTCGGGAGTCGACCGAGTGGTACTTCCAGCGCTATATCGCACATCTGCCCGCGGCCGGGGAGATCGTCATGTTCGACAGGTCCTGGTACAACCGGGCAGGCGTCGAGCGGGTCATGGGCTTCTGCACCGACGAGCAGCACGCGCAGTTCGTTCGGCAGGCACCGCTGTTCGAGCAGATGCTGGTCGACGAGGGCATCAGCTTGACCAAGTTCTGGTTCTCGGTGTCGCAGCACGAGCAGCGCACCCGCTTCGCCATCCGGCAGGTCGACCCGGTGCGGCAGTGGAAGCTCTCGCCCATGGACCTTGCTTCGCTGGACAAGTGGGATGCCTACACCGCGGCGAAGGAAGAGAACTTCCGCGCCACCGACACCGACGTCGCACCGTGGACGGTCGTCAAGAGCAACGACAAGAAACGGGCTCGCATCAATGCGATGCGCTTCGTGCTCAACAAGTTCGACTACGCGAACAAGGATCCCGAAATCGTCGGCGAAACCGACCCGTTGCTCGTCGGTCGCGCCAAAGACGTGATCGGCGAATAGTTTTCGGTGCGAACTCGGTCGTGTCACCGGTGATTCCTTGCGGTGCGGCCTCTTCCGTGTCTCGAGTTGGTACCGGGTGCTGCACCGGAGGTGCGCGTGCGGTAGGAACGAGGGAGGTCGTACCACCTACGGCTGTACGTGAACACGAGCATCAGGAGATCCCATGGGTTCAGCAGCGCAGTTCATTTCCGACATCGCATCCGGCGTGTACGACGGCATCGTCGACGCGATCGTCGATCAGATCGTCGGCGTGTTGACGTCCGGTAGCGCCGCTTAGTCGTCCGTGACTGTCGCGGTCGCCGTCGGGGGGCGGCCGCGACTTCGCCGGTTCCGTGACCGGTTTGTGATAGCGCACCAAGATATTCGACTTTTCTCGTGAATACATCCACAAATTGTTACCGGCTCGGGTAGAAATCTTCTTGCAGAGGTAATCGAGTGACGCCCGTCACTTCCGATCTGCGCACAATTCCCCTCGAACAAGGAGCATTTCGTATGTCTGCTGAACTCGGTGACCTCCTGACCATCCTCCTCCAGCTCTTCGCAGGCGGAAGTTCCGACGCTCCCGCGAGCTGAGCCGCCCCGCCTCTCTCGTAGAACGGCCGGTGCCCACCCTGTCACTCCCGATCCTCGGTGAGTACGGGTGTCGGCGAATACCCTTCTCGTCAAGGAGTTTTCATGGAACTGCTCACCATCCTGCTTCAGTTGCTCGCGCTCGGTAGCTCCGAAGGCGACTTGGGCCCCATCGAGATCCCCGGCCCCATCGTCTGACCCACAACCGTGAGCCGGGCTCGACACACCGTCGGGCCCGGCTTTCGTATTTCGAAGAAGTGTGAAATCGGTGCGTTCCGACTACCCGGAACGGCTCGGGCGGGCCGGTGAATCCTCGGCATAGGGTTGCCCGATGCAGACCGTTCCCATTCAGATGCCCGACGGTTCGACGGTGCCGGTGTCACTGTTTCCCGGCGAGGGCCGCGACGATGCGCCGGTGATCGTGATTCTTCCCGGCCTCGGCATTCCCGGTGGCTACTACCGACTGTTCGCCGAGGCGCTCGTCGCGCGCGGTTTCCACGCCGCGATCGGTGACCTGCGCGGCCAGGGCGACAGTGTGCCGAAGCCGAGTTCGGCGAGTCGGTACGGGTATCAGGAGCTGGTGTCGGTCGATTTTCCGGCGATCTTCGAGGTGGTTCGCGAGCAGTTCCCTGAGGCGACGCCGTATTTGCTCGGGCACAGCATGGGTGGGCAGCTCGGCTCGATGTACGCCGCCCGCATCAGGGGCAGGCTCGGCGGATTGATCCTGGTGGCGTCGGGGTCGCCGTATCACCGCGGTTTCGGCACGACCCGCGGTGTCCCGCTGTACGTGGGCGCGGCGGCGATGGCGATCACCAGCAGCATCGCGGGGTTCTGGCCGGGGGATCGGATCGGCATCGGCGGCTTCGGTCGGCAGTCGCGGGTTCTGATCGACGACTGGTCCCGGTTCGCGCGGACCGGCTCGATCGAGCCGGCTGGTGCGGACATGGACTACGAGGAACGGATGGGCCGGCTGACGCTGCCGGTGCTGGCGGTGACCATCGAGGGCGACGACCTGGCGCCCCGTGGCTCGATGGACAATCTCGTGCGCAAGCTGGCCCGTGCCGAGGTCACCTCGGTGCACGTCGACGAGCCACTGGGACACAACGGGTGGATCCGAAACCCCACGGCGGTCGCCGACCTCGTCGCCGAGTGGATGCACAGGTAGTTCGCTCGAATTAACTTTTGGTCGTTTCACTCGCTATCTGCCATTCCTACCTGCTTTCGGTTCGTTTTGGTGTAGAAAGTCTTTGAACCAGCAATTGTTCTACGACGATAGTGAGCACGACTATGAACGGCCTGGGGGATTCAGGAGGTCGACGCGGGGGTGGTACGGGGTCGTTTCGCTCCGCTGCGGTACGCAGGTTGGCTGTGGTGTCGATGGTCGCAGTGATGGCGGCGGCAGTTCACCCGATCGCGTCCGCGGCCCCGGCCGACCCGGTGACCGGTCCGACGGAGTCGTACGTGGTGCGCACCGAGGTCGCCGACGACACCGCGATGACGGCCTTCGTTCACTCTGCCGCGATGGACCGAACGATCCCACTGAAGATTCTGCGGTCTCCCGATCGGACGGCTCCGAGTCCCACGCTGTACCTGCTCAACGGCGCGGGCGGCGGACTCGACGGAATGGACTGGTACACCCAGACCGACGTCGTGTCGTTCTTCGCCGACAAGAACGTCAACGTGGTGACCCCCGTGGGCGGGGCCTACTCCTACTACACGGACTGGCAACACGACGACCCGGTGCTCGGGCGCAACAAGTGGGAGACGTTCCTCACCGCCGAACTGCCACCGCTCGTCGACGAACTGTTGAATACCAACGGCCGCAACGCGATTGCAGGTATCTCGATGGCCGCGACCTCGGTGTTGAACCTGGCCGCTCACCATCGGGGGCTGTACCGAGCCGTCGGTTCCTACAGCGGATGCGCGTCGACCACCGACGCGCTGGGACGGGCATACGCCAAGACGGTCGTGTCCATGGCGCTCGGCGCGAACGTGACGAACATGTGGGGGCCGGACGACAACCAGGACTGGGTACGCAACGATGCGGTCGTCAACGCCGAGAAGCTGCGTGGGACAGCGCTGTACATCTCCAACGGCAGTGGACTGGCCGGGGCATCGGACACTCTCGACGGCACCAATCCCAACGGGACCGGCTTCGTGTTGCTCAACCAGATGGTCGTGGGCGGTGCCATCGAGGTGGCGACCGGGGACTGCACTCGTAGGTTGAAAGCGGCCCTCGAGCAGCTCGACATCCCGGCCCACTTCGAGTTGCGTGAGCGCGGTACCCACTCGTGGGGCTACTGGCAGGACGACCTGCACGATTCCTGGCCGATGTTCGAGGACGCTCTCGCCGGCTGACCGTCAGCTGCGAGCGAGGTTCCGCCACAGAAATTCGTAGGTCAACGCGGTCTTGAACGCCAACTGCGCATTGTCCGACGCCCCGCCGTGCCCACCCTCGATGTTCTCGTAGTAGCTGACGTCGTGACCGAGTTCGGCCAATCGAGCCGCCATCTTGCGTGCGTGTCCGGGGTGGACGCGATCGTCGCGGGTGGACGTGGCGATCAGGATCGGCGGATACCGACGATCCGATGCGGCGACCACGTTCTGATACGGGGAGTACTGCGAGATGAACTCCCACTCGTCCGGGTCGTCGGGGTTGCCGTACTCGGCCACCCAGGACGCGCCCGCGAGCAGCAGGTGGTACCGCTTCATGTCCAGTAGCGGGACCTGACATACCAACGCGCCGAACAGTTCCGGGTACTTCGTCACCATGATGCCCATCAACAGGCCGCCGTTGCTTCCGCCCTGCGCGGCCAACTGTTCGGTGGTGGTGATGCCTCGGGTGACGAGGTCGCGCGCGACGGCGGCGAAGTCCTCGTGCACCAGATGGCGTCCGGCACGCAGTACCTGGGTGTGCCAGGACGGCCCGTACTCACCGCCGCCGCGGATGTTCGCGACGACGTAGGTGCCACCACGTTCGAGCCACGCCCGTCCGGTTGCGCCGCTGTAGCCGGGTGTCATCGAGATCTCGAAGCCGCCGTAACCGTAGAGCAGTGTGGGCCCGGGTCCGGAATCGGAGCGTCGGACGACGAAGTACGGGATGTCGGTGCCGTCGTCGGACCGGGCGAAGAACTGCTGCACCGTCAGGCCGTCGGCGTCGAAGAATGCCGGAGCCTGCTTGAGGACTTCGAGCTCGCCGCCCACCGTGCCCACCAGCAATGTCGCGGGCGTCAGATAGCCGGACGAGGAGAGGAAGAACTCGTCACCGTTCTCCTCGGCGTCGGTGCCGACGATCTCGGTGGACGTCAGGTCCGACAACCCGTCGATCGTGCCGGCGTCCCACTCGTTCGCACGTGGGGTCAGGACGTGCAACTGCGTCCGTACGTCCTGCAGCGTCACCAGCAGCAGATGATTCTCGGTCCAGGCGTACTGGTGCAGTGACGTGTGCGCGTCCGGGGCGAAGAGAACGGTGAGAGCGATTGTGCCGGAAATGAACTCGTCGAAATTCGCAGCGAGCAGTGCGCCGGCCGGATAGGTGTTGTCGCCGACCGTCCACGGTGTCATCGTGCGGACCAGCAACCAGTTCTCGTGTACCGAGGTCGACGCATCGGTCGGCGTCGGGATCCGGGTCAACGCAGAGCCGTCGAGAACGTAGGTCTCGGAGTTGTAGAAGTCGGTGGCACGCTGAACGAAGTCGCGCTCGAATCCCGGGGTGCGGTCGTGCCAGGCGGAGATCGAGATGTCCTGTGCTGCACCCTCGTACACGGTCTCGGCGTCGGCGAGTGGGGTACCGCGCCGCCACCGCTTGGTGATCCGCGGATAGCCCGATTCGGTCAGCGAACCCGGTCCGAAATCCGTTCCGACGAAGACTGTGTCGGCGTCGATCCACCCGATGTCGGTCTTGGCCTCGGGTAGCGCGAATCCGCCGTCCTCCTGGGCGCGAAACGTGCGGGAATCGAGATCGAACTCACGGACCACCGTCGCGTCGGCCCCGCCGCGCGAGAGCGTCACCAGCGCCAGTCGTTGATCGGGGCGCAGCACCTGCGCGCCACCCCACACCCAGTTCTCGTCCTCGCTGTCGGCGAGCGCGTCGAGATCGAGCAGTACGTCCCACACCGGATTCTCGGTGCGGTACTCGTCCATCGTCGTTCGACGCCACAGGCCGCGGACGTGTTCGGCGTCGCGCCAGAAGTTGTAGAGAAACTGCCCACGACGACGGGCGTACGGAATGCGGGCGTCGGTGTCGAGAATCTCTCGGATACTCGCCTCGGTGGCGTCGAAGGCCGTGCCGCTGAGCGACTCGACCGTCACCTCGTTCTTCTCGCGCACCCACGCGAGCGCAGCGTCGCCGGTGACGTCTTCGAGCCAGAGGTACGGGTCGTCCGAGATTGCCATTCCACAGTTCTAGCAGCACTCGGGCAGTCGGGGTGGTCGGCGCTCGCGTGGCTACCGGCTGGTAACGAAGACCAGGTCGAGACAGCGTCGGACGGCACGACTACGCTGGGGACTCGTGACCTCACACTATGACGTCGTTGTCCTCGGAGCCGGTCCCGGTGGGTACGTCGCTGCTATCCGCGCGGCACAACTCGGACTCAGCACTGCCATCATCGAGAAGAAGTATTGGGGCGGTGTGTGCCTGAACGTCGGCTGCATCCCCTCGAAGGCACTTCTCCGTAACGCCGAGCTGGCGCACCTCTTCACCAAAGAGGCGAAGCTGTTCGGCATCTCGGGCGAAGCATCCTTCGACTTCGGCGCAGCGTTCGATCGGAGCCGCAAGGTTGCCGACGGCCGCGTCAAGGGCATCCACTTCCTGATGAAGAAGAACAAGATCCCCGAGTACGACGGCAAGGGCACGTTCACCGATGCCAACACCATCGAGGTCGAGCTGACCAAGGGTGGCACCGAGACGATCACGTTCGACAACGCGATCATCGCGACGGGCAGCACCACCAAGCTGCTTCCCGGCACCGAACTGAGCAAGAACGTCGTCACGTACGAAGAGCAGATCATGACGAAGGACCTGCCGGGTTCGATCCTCATCGTCGGTGCCGGTGCCATCGGCATGGAGTTCGGCTACGTGCTCAAGAACTACGGAGTCGACGTCACCATCGTCGAGTTCCTCGATCGGGCGCTCCCCAACGAGGACAAGGACGTCTCGAAGGAAATCGAGAAGCAGTACAAGAAGCTCGGCGTCAAGGTCATCACCGGCGCAGGCGTGCAGAGCATCGACGACGACGGCTCCAAGGTCACCGTCGCGATCAAGCACAACAAGTCCGGTGAGAGCGAGACCTTCACCGTCGACAAGGTGATGCAGTCCGTCGGCTTCGCGCCCCGCGTCGAAGGATTCGGCCTCGAGAAGACCGGCGTCGAGCTCACCGATCGCGGTGCCATCGGCATCACCAACACGATGCAGACGAACGTGCCGCACATCTACGCCATCGGCGACGTCACGGCCAAGCTCCAGCTGGCCCACGTGGCCGAGGCCCAGGCTGTCGTTGCTGCCGAAACCATCGGCGGCGCAGAGACATTGCCGATCGACGACTACCGCATGATGCCGCGCGCGACGTTCTGCCAGCCGCAGGTCGCGAGCTTCGGCCTCACCGAGGACCAGGCCCGCGAAGAGGCTCAGGCCCGCGGGTCCGACATCAAGGTCGCGAACTTCCCGTTCGCCGCCAACGGCAAAGCACACGGACTGGGCGACGCCACCGGCTTCGTCAAGCTCATCGCCGACACCGAGCACGGCGAACTGCTCGGTGGACACCTCATCGGACCGGACGTGTCCGAGCTGCTGCCCGAGCTGACCCTGGCCCAGAAGTGGGACCTGACGGTCAACGAGCTCGCCCGCAACGTCCACACGCACCCGACGCTGTCGGAGGCACTGCAGGAAGCGATCCACGGCCTCGCGGGCCACATGATCAACTTCTGATCTTCCGCAGAACGACGAACGGCGGCGACCACCTCGGTGGTCGCCGCCGTTCGTTTTGTGTGCGCTGCCTAGGACTTTCGCCAGTGATCGAAGCGACCCTTGATGTCCGATGCCACGTCGCCGATTCCGTTTCCGACGGCGTCGACCGCGCCGGTGAAGCCACTGCCGAAATCGCGGATCGTCCGGATCAGCGGGTCCTCGGAGGTATCGAAACCGGCCTTGTACGAGCGAGCGGCGGTGCGGAACTCCTCGGACGGCCTGGCTTCGTGGTCGGTGGACCTGCGCGGGTAGTCCCCGCGCAACACTGCCGCGTAGTCGCCGCTGTCGACCCACTTCTTCAACTCGGCGGCCCGCAGGACCGAGAACGGGTGCGAGAGCAGTTCGATGTTGAGCAACTTGAGCACACCGTCGCGGAGGTCGCCACTGGCCTCGTACTCGGCTGCCTGGGCGAGGAACGCGTCGACGTCGATCTCACTGATTCGTGCGCCGCCCGCCAGCTTCAGCTGTACTCGGATTGCGGTGTGTACGTCCTGCCCGCACAGCAAACCTGCTCTGTCGCCGGATAATTCGGACTTGCGCTGCCATTCCATCAGGCCTGCGATGAGCGCGCGTAGCGCCCAACCGCCCACCGGAACCCAACCGACGGTGCCGGCGAGGCGCATCAGATGCATGAGCACGGTGCGGTACACCGCGTGACCGGACAACGCGTGGCCGAGTTCGTGACCGACGACGAACCGCTGCTCCTCGTAGGTCATCATGTCGAGGAGTCCGGTGGTGAGAACGATGAACGGTCGATCCATGCCGATCGTGAACGCGTTGACCATCGGCGACTGCACCACGAAGAGTTCCGGTGTTTCCTCGGCACCGAGGATCTGCACGCAGTCACTGCGTAGGTCGTTCAGGTCCTTGAACTGCCGTTCGTCGACGCGCACCGCGGTGGCGAGGTACATCAGCCGATGCTGCCGTTCGCGCAGCAGCCCGGACAGCGTGCGCAGAACGGTGTCGAAACCCTTGAGGGTGCGCAGGGTGACCAGCGCAGCTCGATCCGACGGGTGTTCCCAGGTGCGCGAGCTGATGTCGGGGAATTCGATGCGGGTGCGATCCGGGGCGGATGTCAATCTGTTCTCCCAGCGTCGATGAGAATCCAAAGTATCAGTAAAGCGGGGTGATCGGTCCGTACTCGAGGCTCACGATGCCCACGAGACGCTGCGCACACCCGAGCGCTCGGTCGCATCGGAACCTCAGGCGGCCCGGCCGAAGTCTGTGATTTCTCATAGGTCGGTAAGTGAGGAAAACGTCACTTGGGCGACTGTCGGCTGGTACTTTTCGTTTTCGGCGCGGGGGAGTCGCGCCGAACACGAGCTTGGGGGTGGGGAATTGTCGTCGCCGATATCGACGTTCGCACGCGTCAGCGACGGGGTTTCCGGTGGATTCAGGACGTTCGGTCAGACGATGGAGCTGGGGGTGTTGGCCTTCGTTCACCTCGTGCGCGATATCGCCACGCTGCGTCATCCGTGGCGTGACACCGTCGACCAGGCGTGGTTCGTCGTCACCGTCACCGTGGTCCCCGCGATCCTGGTATCCATTCCGTTCGGCGTCATCGTCTCCGTGCAGGTCGGCAGTCTCACCGATCAGATCGGCGCGACGTCCATCGCAGGTGCCGCAGGTGGTCTCGGGGTGATCCGTCAGGGTGCACCGATCGTCGCGGCTCTGTTGTTGGGCGGTGCCGCAGGTTCGGCGGTCGCTGCCGATCTGGGGGCCCGCACCATTCGAGACGAGATCGACGCGCTGTCGACGATGGGAATCGACCCGGTGCGCAGACTCGTCACGCCGCGGCTGGCAGCCATCCTCCTGGTAGCACCGTTTCTGTGCATTCTGATCATCTTCATGGGTTTGGCCGCCGGCTACGCGATCAACGTCGGTTTCCAGAGTGGCACGCCCGGCAGTTACATCAGCTCGTTCGCGAGCTTCGCCTCGGTTACGGATCTCGTCGTCGCCCTGGTGAAGACCGAGATATTCGGGGTCATCGTCATCGTTGTCGCGTGCCAACGCGGTTTGTCCGCGTCGCACGGTCCTCGCGGGGTGGCCAACGCGGTCAATGCGTCCGTGGTCCTCGGTGTGGTGTCCGCGTTCACAGTCAACGTCGTCATCACTCAGTTGGTCGCGATGTTCATGCCGCAGAGATTGGGCTGACGTGGCGACTCCTTCTCGGTACACGGTGCACGGCACCGCTCATCTCACGCGCGGTGCCAGATACCTCGGACGCAAGCCGTTCGCGGTACTCGAGATGCTGGGCCATCAACTGACGTTCTGCGTCAAGGTGCTCGTCGCGATACCTCACACGGTTCGTGCCTACCGCCGGCAGATGCTGCTCATCCTCAGTGACATCACCTGGGGCAGTGGAAGATTGATCGTCGGTGGCGGAACGGTGTCGGTTCTCGTCGTCTTGGGTGTCGCGGTGGGTGCGTCCGTGGGAATCGAGGGGTTCAATTCACTCGGCATGGTAGGTATGGAGCCGCTGACGGGCTTCATCTCCGCGTACGCCAGTACTCGTGAGCTTGCCCCGATGATCGCGGCCATCGGTTTCGCGACGCAGGCAGGATGTCGAATGACGGCCGAGATCGGTGCGATGCGGATCTCGGAGGAAATCGACGCCCTCGAAGCTCAAGGGATCCAATCGATGCCGTTCGTCGTGACCACCCGGGTGATCGCGGGAATCGTCACGATCGTGCCGCTCTATCTGCTGACGCTCATCTTGAGCTACCTGTCCTGCGCGTTCGTGGTCCGGGTCGTCGGCGGACAGTCGTCCGGCACCTACGACCACTACTTCAGTGCCTTTCTACAGCCGATCGACGTGCTGTTCTCACTGCTCAAGGCTGCTGTGTTCGTCGTGACGATCATTCTGATTCACGGCTACCAGGGGTATTACGCCTCGGGCGGTCCGGAAGGTGTGGGGCGCGCGTCGGGTCGCGCCATCCGAGCCAGCCTCGTGGCAGTGGTGGTGCTGGACATGATCATGACCTTGGTTCTGTGGGGATTCGACTCGGGCATAAGGATTTCGGGGTAGAGATGGCAGTGTTCGATGATCTGACCGGTCGATCGGCCGGTCCCGCCGCGCTCCGTGTGCGCGGGCTGGCGGTGGCGGTGGCCATGGCCGTACTCGCAGGCGGCCTCACCGCGTATGCGAGAGGGGCCTTCGAGTCGCCCTTCGAGCTGACGCTGGATGCGGCATCGGTCGGCGACGGTCTCACCCCGGGCTCTGAGGTGAAGTTCCGAGGCCTGTCGATCGGCACGGTGGACCACATCGAGACGGTCGGCTTCGGCCACCAGAGACTGGAACTGGAGATCGACCCGAGTCAGGCGGGCGAGCTGACCGACACCATGCAGGCCCAGTTCTCCTCGTCCAACGTATTCGGTTCCACTGCGATCGAATTGCTTTCCGACGGGACCGGCAATCCGCTCGCCTCGAACTCGACCCTGGCTGTGTCGAGCGAGCTGCGAGGTGCAACGGTGACCGGTGTGTTCCGGCGAGTTGCCGAACTGACCGAGGTACTCGACACCGAACAAGTGCAGAACCTTCTGGATCTCATCGCGAACACGTCCGTCGAGGTGAGTCGAAACCTGAAGCCTTACTTCGATACTGCGCAGATGTTGGCGAACAACCAGATGGACCCGCTCGCCTGGAAGCTGCACCGAGGGGCAGAGCTCGGTGACGGCATGGCCGACTTGATTCCGCCTCTCCTCGATCTGGTGGTGGGAGTGGTGGACAAGAGCGTGTACGTCGAAGCACCCGCCGACAGGGCCAGGACCATCGCGGCAAACGACGGTCTGAGCAATCAGCTGATGGTTCCGGTGGGCGACTTGTTGAAGAAGAACAATCCGAACCTGACCACGCTGTTGTCGACAGTGCTCGATCTGCTGGTGCCGATCACGGCGTCGATCGGCACGTTCGCGCCCACCTACAATCGCGTCCCGCAGGTGATCGACGGCGTTTCCGACGCATTCCCCATCGTCGACGGCAAGCCGCAGTTGCAGCTCGACCTGATTGTCCGGACCATGCCCAATCTGGCCGGATCCGTTGCCGCATATCAGGAGGGGAACGGGTGAAGAAGGTAACCGGACCTGCGCTCAAATTGCTCGTCTTCTTCACGGTGACCGCGGTGTGCGCCGTGATCATTGTGGCTGCACTCCGTACCCCGGTCGGCGGACCGCTGTCGTCCTACGGCGCGGAGTTCGACGACGTATCCGGCCTGTACGTGGGTGACGACGTGCGTATGTCCGGGGTGCAGATCGGCAAGGTCTCCTCGGTCGACCTCGAAGGAGGTATTGCGCGAGTCGGACTCGAAATCGAGGACAGACGACCGATTTTCGCGAACACCCAGGCGGCCGTCCGCTACCAGAACCTTCTGGGCCAGCGGTACGTGGAGCTGATCCAGAAGGATGCGGCTGCCGGTGCTCCTCTCGGATCAGGTGAGACGATCCCGGTGGATCACACGATTCCGTCGTTCGATATCTCCACGCTGTTCAATGGATTCAAACCGATCTTCGACACGCTCGACACCGCACAGCTCAATCAGTTCACCGAGAACATCCTGCGCATGGTGCAGGGTGACGGGTCCGGCCTCGGTCCAGTGCTCCGCGACGTGGACCGCATCACCCAGTTCGCGGTTCAGCGGGAGTCGATCATCGGTCTGCTGATCGACAATCTCGGTCAGATCTCGGACTCGATCGGTGGCCAGTCCTCCTCCGTCGCCGAACTTCTCGAACAACTACACGGTCTGGTGTCCAAGCTCAGTACACAGATGGACGGGGTGCTCGCCTCGTTGGATCAGGCCAACTATGGGCTCACTCCGCTGGTCGGTCTGATGGAGGGCCTGGAAAGCGCGTACGACAACAGTTACGCGCCGGTCGACGGAGCGCTGCGGCGAATGCTTCCGCAGACGGAACAGGTGACCGAGATGCTCGCCCTTGCACCTGCATTGTTGACCGGTCTCAACGCGAGCATTCCCGCGCCGGGTGCCCAGACCTACTCGTGCAGTCAGGGCCAACAAGACATTCCGGGGATCGGGCAGATAGTGCTCGGCGGACAGAATTTGGTGGTGTGTCGATGAACCGCGTACTGCGCAAGGGCGTTCGTGACGAGCAGTCGGAAAACAAGACACATTTCTTGTGGGGTGCTGTCGGTGTCGCCTTCTCTCTGGTCCTCCTCCTCGTCGCGGCCGTTCTGTACACGGTCCCGTTCGGCGATCGCACCTACACTGCGGAGTTCGGCTCGGCCGCAGGGGTGAAGCCGGGTGACGAAATCAGGATCGCCGGAATTTCCGTCGGCTCCGTGCGCTCGGTCGAGCTCGCGGGTGATCACGTCGATGTCGACTTCAGTGTTCGATCGGATGTTTTCGTGGGGGACGCCTCGACGCTGACGGTGAAGCTGCTCACGCCGATCGGTGGTCATTACGTGATGCTCACCTCGCATGGCGACGGCGAACTCGACTCTGCCCCTATTCCGCCGGAGCGGGTCGCGCTTCCCTACGAACTGTCCGATGCGATCCAGCAGGCAACTCCGTTGGTTCGCGATATCGACGGCCCGACGTTGCGAGAGACCGTGGCCGAACTGGACCGGGCAGTGAGCACGCAGCCGCAGTCGACCCGTGCCATCGTGGACAATCTGTCCTCGCTCACCGACGTGATCGCCACCCGCTCGGAACAGCTGGAGCGTGGGCTCGTGGTCTCGGACGAGTACGTCGGCGCGTTGGCAGCCGATCGGGTGATGCTCATCGAGCTGGTTCGCGAACTCGGCACACTGACAAAGGGATTCGGCGACAAGCGCGAAGATGTAGTCAATGCCTTCGCCCTGCTCGGGCGAATGTTCGAGCTTTTCCATCGACCTGTGGTCGCCTTCGAGAAGGGGCTGGAGCCGTCGATCGTCCAGCTCGAGGAGATCACGCAGAAGCTCTTCGCGCAGCTGGGTGATTTCGACGGGGCGATCACGACCATGCAGCAGAGTACGGACGGTCTCGCCGCCTTGATCGGGGGCGGTCAAGGTCCCGTGATCGATCAGTCGCAGGACACGGTCGTCGGTGCCGGCGTCTGCATTCCGTTGCCAGGGAGGGCGTGCTGATGAGGCACAGAGCTGTGAAGGTCGCTGTAGCAGCGGCTGTGGTGGTCACTCTCGTCGGTTCGGTCGCGTCGGCGACCTCGGTGATCGATTCCGGTGCGGGCAGCTCGTCGGTGTGCGCCGAGTTCACCGATACGGTCGGGTTGTACGAGGGCAATTCCGTCATGATGCTGGGTGTGGTCGTCGGAACGGTGACGCGCATCGAGAACACCGACGCCTCCGTGATGGTCACGATGGATGTCGACGACAGCCTCGAGCTGCCTGCCGAAGTCGGTGCCGTGACACTGTCCAGTTCGATCGTCACCGACCGGCACGTGGAATTCACAAAGCCGTACACCGGCGGGTCCGAATTCGATCGCGCGCAATGCATTCCGTTGGAGCGCACCAGAACTCCGCTGGGAATCAGCGATACTCTCAATGCCGTGTCGGGCCTGACTGCGGATCTGCTGGGTCCGGCCGATGCCGACGGAAAGCACGAGGAAGTTCTGGGCGACACACTTCGTGCGGTCGACGGTTCGCTCCGCGGATCCGGTGCCCAGCTCAACCAGAGCCTCCAGCAGCTGGCCCTGCTGGTCGGCGATCCGGCCGACCGAGACACCACCGTGCGGCGGCTGATCGACAATCTCGACGGCCTCATCGACACCTTCGTGGTGAGCTGGCCGGAGGTGGCGAAGCTACTGGACAACCTGAAGCGGGGAATGGTGACGCTGTCGGAGTTCACCCAAGCCTTCGGCACCACAGTCGCTCTCACGACCGAGTTCATTCCGCCACTGGCGCGCAACGTCGCGAAATACGACGACAAGGTCTATGGATTTCTCGACCAGGCGGCCCCTGTGGTCGATGTTCTGCTCGGGCGAGTGGGCGATATCAAGGACATTCTGGAGCAGGTGCCGACCATTGGGCAGAACTTGATGACGATGTACGACAACGATTCCAGGAGTGGGCGCGTGATCTATCACCCGCCGCAGTTCGAGATCGACACCAACTCGCCGAACGAGGTCTGCGCTCTGCTCAACAAGTACCGCCCGACGTGTTCGGCCGATCAGCAACGAGGTGACGTGATCGACGTCGGTCTCGTGCAGCTGGTGCTGGGTTCGGCAGGATGGCGATGAGGCGCACGATCATCGGGCTGTTCTGTGTTGTCGCCTTGTCGGCGTGCAGCGTCGACCCAGCAGACCTCCCTATTCCGGGAAGCTATGTGGCCGGGGACAAGTACTCGCTGAAAATCGAATTCGCGAGCGTACTCAATCTCCCCGAGAAGGCGAAGGTCATCGTCGAGGGCGTCGACGCGGGTGTTCTCGACACCGTCGAGTTGGTGGGTTCCACCGCAGTGGCGACCGTGGATCTGTCGGCCGATGTTCAGCTTCCCACCGACACCGTCGCAGAGCTTCGACAGTCGTCGATCCTGGGTGAGATCTACATCTCGCTGCAACCGCCGTCCGACGCGAACGCGAACGCGAGCTCGAGCGGCCCTTATCTTCGGGACGGTGACGTCATTCCCGTGGAGCGGACGGTCCCGGCAGACAACGTCGAGGACGTGTTGCGAGGCTTGTCGAATCTCGTGACCGGCGGTCGCTACGTCCAACTGCAGGAGGCGGTGAACAACGTCAATGCCGCCGTTCCGCCCGATCCGGCCGAGGTCGACAAGATCAATCTGGCCGCTCGGACCGCGCTGACCGACATCGGCGACAACACCGGCGAGATCGATCGAATTCTTGCTGCGGCGGAGGGCATCTCGAATACCGTTGTGACGCAACGTGACGGCCTCGAACGCGTTCTCGAGCTGGGCCCGAGACGATCGGACGGGTTGTCCGAGGTCCTGTTCAGCGTCGTTCACATGATTTTCATGCTGGGGTACATGTCGCAGAACGTCGGTGACGTTCTCTCGGGCCCGTATCCGGAACTCAGAGATGCCGTCGATATCATCGCGCCGGCTTTGATCACGATCTCCAATGCCGACACCACGGTGCCCATGAACATGGAGAAAGCGAACACCCTGTTGCGAGAGCGCCTGATTCCGTACTTCGAGTCCACACCGAACATCGCGGTGCGGTCGGTGTCGACCGATCAGGGGGCCGGAGCAATGGCCGACGAGATGATCGGGATCCTGCGCGGCATCGGAATCGTCCGATGAAGCGCGGCACACTCGTCTCACTCGTGGCCCTGACGGCCATGACCGTTGCGAGCATCGGCTACCTGGTCGTGGGTGTGCTCGACTTGAACCCGACCAGAACGATCGACCACGTCGTGGTTCACATGGAATCCTCCGGCGGGCTGATGGACACCTCGCAGGTCACCTCGAGGGGAATCCAGGTGGGGCGAGTCGAGGCTATCGCAGTGGTACCGGGCGGCCTGGACGTCACGCTCGCGCTCGATGCCGCCCACCGTATACCGGCGGACTCCGAGGTCGTCGTCGCGAACCTGTCGGCGGCGGGGGAGCAGTTCCTCGACCTTCGGCCTCGAAGCACCGGAGGGCCGTACCTCACGGACGGGGATGTACTCGGCAGTGATCACGTGCTGCCGTCGGTCACCGTGAGCGAGGCCCTCAGCCTGGGCGATTCCCTTGCCTCGCAACTCGATACGAATGCCTTGAGGGGACTGACCGATACTGCGTCGGCAGCCGTCGAAGGCCGCGGCTCCGATATCGATCGTCTGGTGGAGGCATTCCGATTCCTGGCAGCGACGCTGCGGGACAAGAGCGGAGAGATTCGCCGCCTGTACGACAATGCGCAGCAGGGTGGACGCAACGCGTACGGATACGGCCCGGTGATGTCCGACGCGGCACCGTACGTCGGTGCGACCGGTTCGGGTGTGGCCAACTTGCTCGAGGGCTTCAACGAGTACTCGTACGTAGGAGCGGACGTCTGGGACGATCCGCTCGGGAAGATCGGGCCGAAGATCGACCAGTACCTGACGCCGCTCTCGCCCGATCTCGCGCTGATAGCGACACTCCTCAAGCCGTACACCGAACCCATCAAGCCGATGCGGATCGATGCAGGCTCGATCGTCGACGTGATGCAGACCGTCTTCCCTCCCGGCGGGCCTGCAAGGCTTTCCGTAGAAATTCCGAACTGATAGGAGTGACCCCCTCATGGTCGAAGTAGAAGAAACTCGGACCGAGGAAACACCGGTGTCCGCCGAGACCCCCCGACGTCGCCGTATTCGGTGGGCTGTGGTCGCTGCCGCGGTACCGGGCGTCGCGCTCGCGGTGGTGTTCGGAGTGCTGTGGCGTTCCGCAGCAGGCGATCTGGCCGACGAGCGTGCGCACGATCAGGATCGACAGATGGCGTTGAACACGGCCACCGACTACACGGCGCGGTCGTTGACCTACGACTATCGCAACCTCGACGCGTTCTTCGACGGCGTCGACCAGGGGGCATCGCAGTCTCTGCAGGATCGGTACAGCGGAGTTCGTGAGGCGCTCACCGCCATCATGAACGAGTCCCAGGTGGTCGCCAACGGCGAGGTGCTCTCTGCTGCAATCGATTCCGAGTCCGGAGGCGAGTACAAGGTGGCGGTGTACGCGCAGCAGACGACGCAGAACGTGCAGCAGCCGGACCCCGGCAAGGTGCCCAACCTCCTGCTCGTGACGGTCACCGAGCAGGACGGTCAGTGGATCGTCAGCGACTACGGCCCCAAGACCTGACCCACGGTCAGGAGGCGTTCGTAGCGCTGACGAACTGGGCGAGTCCGCGCACCTCCTGCTCGATGTCGGTCATCCCACATGCCTCGAAGATCGATGTGAACTGCTCCTTCTCGAACATGCGGACCCCGATACGCCCCGACACCGCACCCACCACCGACCTCACCGGCGCGGTGTTGCGGCCGTAGCTCGTCATGATCGCGATTCGACCCCCCGGCCGCAGCACCCGGACGAGTTCGTCGACCACGGTCAGCGGGTTCGGGATCAGGTACAGAGCGGCGAAGCAGCACACGGCATCGAATGTGTTGTCGGCGAACGGTAGTGACTGCGCATCACCGCGCATGTAGGCGGCGTGGGGGCCACGGTTGTCTCGGACGGCGCGGCGAATCATCTGTTCGGAGATGTCGAACCCGACGGCCACACCGTCTCCGCTGAGGTGGTCGGAGAGATACTTGGTGAAGTTTCCCGGTCCCGATGCCACGTCCAGCACGCGCATGTCCCCGGACAGTCGCAGGTCCGAGACGGCCTTGGCGCGTTCGGCGGACATGGACAGGCCACCGACCCCCATCATGGCGACGCCTGCGGGCCGCCACATCTTCTCGTAGATGGAGGCGACCAGGCGGTTGTTCATGGCCCGACTCGCGGTGGTCGTCGACGGTGCAGGCGTGCCGCCGAGTAGCTCCACGTAGCCGTCGGATGTGACTGCACCCGAGCGAAATTCGGGTTCCAGTAGGGCTGCGGCGCGTTCGAGCGCCCGGCTCTCGGGAGGCACGTCGACGTCGACGTCGGCCGCGCTGTCCTGATCTTCCTCGGGTTCGAGCGGATACGGCGGCATGCCGGTGCCCTGGAGGCGGTATCGACCCCAGTAGTCCACGTCGGAGACCAGAACGGGCACGTCCCCGCTGTCGGTGCTGAGCTTGCCTCTGCGGCTGCTGCCGATGGTCTCCATGAACCCCTGCAGTTCCTCGTGCGGCCGGACGCGTCCGTACCAACGAAAGATGCCGTCGATGGGTTGGGAGTGGCCACGCAGATCGATCTGGACGTCGAACTCGGCCGCGGGATTGTCGAACGTCAATGTGGCGGGCCCGCGGTAGTCGGGCTTGCCGGAGAGATCACTCACGGGTTTCCTCTTCCCTCTTCGCGTACGAACGCGACATGCACAGGTTGATTGGATTCGATGCGGACGCCGACGAGCGCACACGAGGATTCGACGATTCCGCGCACGATGGCTGCCAGATGAGCGGTGAAGGCTTCGATCGGTATGACGAGTTCGTGGTCGTCCGAGCTGCCGAGCCACCAGTCCGTGGCGGTCGCCACCGCGCCGAATGCAGAATAGGAAACCATCTCGACCGTCGAACTGTCCACTGCTGGTCCGTGAATGAGACCGGAGAGCATCTGAGCTACGGTGTCGGATGCGGCGCGAGCGGAGGCCAGCGCTGGGTCCGTAGCCGATTCGGTCGTGCTCGGCCGTCCACTCGTGCGTGCCAGGAAGTGGCCGTGGACGAGAAATCGAAACAGGTTGGGATGTTCCGACACGACTGCCGCGTAGCCGGCGGCACTGCGATCGATGAGGTCGGTCACCGAATCCTCGAACAGATCGACCGTGCCGGCGATTCGATCCCACAGCATGTGCTGGACGTGCTCGACGATGTCCGAATACAGATCGGACCGGTCGGCGAAGTGTCGATAGAGCTTGGGCTTGGCGGTACCGGCTACCTTCGCGATATCACCCATGCTGACACTCGGACCGTGCAGATCGATCGCGACCAATGCCGCCGCGACGAATTTCTTTCGTACCTCCAGTCGGTGTTCGCGCCAGCGTTCGGTGCGTGCGTCGATCTTCTTGCAATGGGTCGAGTGTCTCCCATCCTCGGGGTTGACACGTCCGGTGAGTTGAACCACACTCGTTACAGTACCTACTACCGCCGGTACTGGCTACCGTGAGTTCGGGGTAGTCGGAAGGGCCGGGGGGCCTCGTCTATCACAAGGGGGATCGGTTGTGAAGCGTGCAATTGTCGGTGAGCGAGTCGGCGGCGGGACGTCCGGGGAGGCCGGATCGGCGCCGAGTCGGCTGATGACCGAGGATCAGTCGACTTCGCGCGCGCGGACTGTCGGGCCGAGAGAGAAGACGGCGCGAAGACTGCTGAAGTCGACCGCCAACAAGTTCTACGACGGCGAGGCCGACATCGATTGGGATGCCCCGGTCGTCGACGGTATGCGCTGGATGCCCGAGCACAGAATCTCGCTGTACCGAACCAGGTTGTGGGGCAAGCTGACCGAAGAGCAGCGCCGCGAACTGGGCCGCCACGAGATCGTCAGTATTCTCTCGTTCGGCATCTATGCCGAAGGCATGCTCAGTGCGAACCTGCTCCGGGTGTTCGGCAAAGGCACGTTCTCCGATCATTCGATGTATTCGATAGCCGAGATCGGCGAGGAGTCCCGGCACTCCATCATGTTCGGAAAGCTGATCGAGAAGACCGGCCTCACCCCGTATTTGATGCCCAAGCCTGCAACGTTCATGGCCAAGATCGGGCAGTTTCTGCCGCTCGGACCCGCCACCTACGGCGGGGTGTTGCTCATCGAGGAGGTACTCGATCGGGCGCAGCGCGAGGCGCAGTACGACCCCGAGATGCAACCGCACCTGCGTCAGATGATGCGAATCCACGTCATCGAGGAGTCGCGCCACATCACCTACGCGCGCGAGGAAATGGTGCGCGCGATGGCAGCCACGAATCGGTTCAACCGTGCCATCCACCGCGTGATCCTCGCGTCGATCGCCAACTTCACGTACTTGGCCCTCATCAACCCGAAGGTGTACCGATCGATCGGTATCAACCCGATCCGCGGAATCGTCACCGCCATGGCGAGTCCCACCTACAAGACGAACATGCAGTTCTTCTCCGAACCCATGATCCGTTTCTTCGCCGATGCCGGCATGTGCGACGGTGTGGTGACCAGTCGCCTGTGGAAGATGACCAGGGCGATGCCGGACGATCTGGCATGAGCCCGCGTTCGTCGGCGGTTCAGTACGATCCGCATGTCGATATCGATTGGGAATCTCCCTGGCAGACAGGCGAATTTGCGCTTCCCCGTGAATCGGTGACGTTGCACGGAACTCGTCTCTGGACCAAGTTGACCGAACAGGACCGGCGCACGCTTGCCCTGCACGAGGCAGTGAGCAGATGGAGCACCGTGTCCTATCTGTCCGCGATGTTGACCGGCAACCAGCTCCGGCGGGCGGCGGAAGAGGGGCTCAACAGCCCGGCGTCCCGTAATGCTCTCGCAGAGGTCGCGGGTAGTTCCCGAACCACCATCACCTTCGGACGGCTCGTTCGGGCCTCGGAAGTGCCGCCTTACAGGCTCCCGAAGGGCACGACAACGGCAGTCAAGCTCCTGGGTTTCCTGCCCCTCGGTGTCGCCTCGCATGCGTCGACCCTCCTGGTCGAAGAGACCTTCGCCCGGTCGATGCAGGGTGCGGTGACAGAACCGGGAATCGAACCCCACGTTCGACAGGCGGTGAAGATCCATCGACTCGAGAGCGCCGACCGCTTCGCATTCGCCCGATCGGAAGTGGTAGCAGCGCAGGAGAAGTCGAACAGACTGTCCCGAGCATTCAACCGGTTGCTCCTCGCGGTACTCGCCAACGTGATCCTTCGTCTCGGTGTTTCGTTCCAGGTGTATCGATCCATCGGCATGTCCCCGGTTCGAGGCGTGCTCGCCTCGCGGCGTCGCCGGGCAGCGATCAGGCGGCGGGACGCGTCGAACACCGTCGCCTTCCTGGATTCGGTCGGGTTGCTCGAAGGGACGATCACCGCCGCGCTGTGGAGAATGACCGGAGTCGTGTCAACGGAGGGTCGACAATGACCGTCCATCACACCGGGGTTCTGGTCATCGGCAGTGGCTTCTCCGGGTTGGGGATGGCGATCTCGCTCCGTACCCGCGGTCGCGACGACTTCCTCGTTCTGGAGAAGGCGCAGTCCGTTGGGGGCACCTGGCGAGACAACACCTATCCGGGCTGCGCGTGCGATGTCCCCTCGCACATGTATTCCTACTCGTTCGAGCCCAATCCCGAGTGGTCGCAGATGTGGTCTGCCCAACCGGAAATTCTGAGCTATCTACAACGACTCTCGGTCAAGTACCGCCTGGACGACAACATCCGATTCGGGGTCGAGTGCGACGGTGGTCACTGGGACGAGAGCGAACACCGATGGCACATCACGACAACGAACGGTGACGAATACGTCGCCCAGTTCATCGTCTCCGGCATCGGAGCGTTGCACGTTCCCAACACTCCGGAGCTCGCAGGCGTCGAGTCGTTCACGGGTGCGGCCTTTCACTCGGCGCGGTGGGATCACCAGGTGGATCTGACCGACAAGAAAGTGGCAGTCATCGGAACTGGGGCGAGCGCTGTGCAGTTCGTTCCACAGATCGCAGAGACCGTCGGCGAACTGCACCTGTACCAACGATCTCCCGCGTGGGTGCTCCCGAGACGGAATTTCGCCATCCCGAGTGCTCTCCGACGACTCTTTCGTCGATCGGCAGTGGCGCGCAAGGTGTTCAGAAATTCGATCTACTGGTCTGCGGAGTCTCTGGCGATAGGCCTCAACGGGCATTCCAATCTCCTTCGTCCCGTCGAGGCAGCTGCGCGGAGATTCATCGAGAAGGAGGTGTCGGATCCGGAGCTGCGCAAGAAACTGACCCCGAGCTATCGCATCGGGTGCAAGCGATTGCTCGGATCCAACACCTACTACCGGGCATTGACTCGACCCAACGCGGATGTGATCACCGACCCCATCGCGGAGGTACGCGAACGGTCGATCGTCACCGCGGATGGGACCGAACGCGAGGTGGACGTCATCATCTACGCGACCGGCTTCCATGTCACCGACGGGTTCGACGGTCTGAACGTGGCCGGTATCGGTGGGCGGAAGTTGGTGCAGCACTGGCAACAACACGGAATCGAGACTCACCTGGGGATCGTGGCCGCGGGATATCCCAACGCGTTCTTCCTGCTCGGTCCCAACACCGGGCTCGGGCACAACTCCGTGGTGTTCATGATCGAGCAACAGATCGGGTACGCGCTGCGAGCGATCGAATTCGTCGAGTCGGGGGCTGCCGACGGACTCACGGTTCGTCGACAGACGCAGGATCGATTCACGGCCGAGATCCAGGCGAAGCTGAACAAGGGCGTGTGGAGCACGGGCGGATGCACCAGTTGGTACCTCGATTCGCACGGTGCCAACCGGACGGTCTGGCCTGGATTCACCTGGCAATACTGGCTTCGTACAAGGAAGTTCGACCCGGCACAGTACGAATTCCTGCTCCCGACCGGAGCCGGAACCGACAGCGAGAACGTGGAAGAAGTGCGTATATGAAGAATTTCGAGAACAAGGTCGCCGTCGTATCCGGTGCCGGTTCGGGGATCGGTCGCGCCCTCGCGCTCGATCTGGCGGAGCGTGGAGCGCAGCTTGCGCTCTCCGACATCGACGGCGAAGGACTCGGCGAGACCCTCGTTCTGTGCGAGAAGATCGGAGCCCGCACGGTCACGTACGAGCTGGACGTATCGGACCGGTCAGCGGTCCACGCGCACGCCGACGCAGTGCTCAGCGAATTCGGACGCGTGAATTTCGTCGCCAACAACGCCGGAGTCGCGTTGGGTGCCGATGTACTCGACATGACCTGGGACGATTTCGAGTGGGTCATGAACATCGACTTCTGGGGAGTCGCCAACGGAACCAAGGCATTTCTGCCGGCATTGATCGAGTCGGGCGAGGGTCACCTCGTCAATGTCTCGAGTGTCTTCGGTCTGATGGGCATCCCTGGTCAAAGTGCCTACAATTCCGCGAAATTCGCCGTGCGGGGATTCACCGAGGCGTTGCGTCAGGAAATGAAGATCGCTCGACATCCCGTAGGAGTGACGTGCGTGCATCCGGGCGGCATCAAGACCAACATCGTGGCCAACGCCCGTGGAATGGACGACCTAGGGACCCCTGACGAGGCCTCGCGTCGCTTCCAGCAGATCGCCCTGACGACACCGACGAGGGCCGCCAAGGTGATCCTCGCGGGAGTGGAAAGGAACAAGCCGCGAGTTCTGATCGGCCCCGACGCCCGAGCGTTCGATCTGATTCCGCGACTCGTCGGTCCGCGCTATCAGGACATTCTTGCTCCGCTCGGTCGGCTCGGCCAGTCAGCGGGAAAGAAACGCGCCGGGGTGAAGAAGTAGCTGCGCAGCATCAGCTCATAGGTTCGTCTCTGCCCGTTACTGCTTCGTGGCACTGACGAACTGGGCCAGTCCCCGGACGTCGTGCTGAATCTCGGTCAGTCCCGATGCCTCGAACACGTCGACGAACAGGTTCTTCGGAAACATCCGCACGCCCGCCAGGCCGGTTCCGAAGCCGACGACTGTGCCCAGCGGGGCCGGACGAGGCTCGCAGCTGGTCATGATCGCGATGCGTCCACCCGGGCGGACGACGCGAATCAACTCGTCCAGCACTGTCATGGGTTTCGGAACGAGATACAGTGCGGCGTAGCAGCATACGGCGTCGAAAGTGTCGTCCGAATACGGCAGGTGGGCAGCGTCTCCGCGTACGTACGCCGCACGCGGTCCTCGATTGTCCGCCACGGCACGGGCGATCATCGCCTCGGAGATGTCGAACCCGACGGCGAGGCCGTCGTCGGTGAGAGCGTCGGAGAGAAACTTGGTGAAGTTGCCGGGGCCGCAGGCGACGTCGAGCACGCGCTGGGGGCCGTGCAATCTGAGGTCGGCAACGGCTTTGGCGCGCTCGGCCGCCATCGACATGCCCGCGATGCCCATCATGGATACCCCGAACGGCCGCCACAGTCTTTCGTAGATCGCTGCCACCACACGATTGTTCATCGCGATACTGGCCGGCGACGGGTTCGGTGCGGGCACGTCCGGCAGCAGCTCTACGTAGCCGCCGTCGGTGCGCGCCAGCCCGCGCAGCGTCGTCGGCTCGATCATGGCGAGCGCGCGGTGCAGCGCGGTCTCGGCCGACTCGCTCACGGGCGTGGTGGCCGGTCGCCGTAGTCCCGCTCGACCCGCAGGGTCGCGAGAGTGGTTGCCAGGCCGTCGTATTGGGTGGCCAGCAGGACGAATTCGATGAGTCGCCGCTCGTCGAACTGGGTGGCCAGTTGATTCCAGGTCGCGTCGGAGAGAATCTTGGTGGCGATGAGTTCGTCGACCGCGGTCAGAATGGTTCGATACCGCGTCGACAGTCCCGGTGCGTCGGGTCCGGTCTTGATCAGCTCGAGCAGATCCCGGTCGATGCCCGCTCGCTTGCCGAGGCGGATGTGGTGGTCCATCTCGTACGCGGAATCGCGGAGGTGCGCCACGCGCAGGATCACCATTTCGGTTTCCTTGCGTGAGATCTTCCCGCCGGGCATCAGGTGGCCGCTGTAGAACAGCCAGGCTCGGTAGAGACCACCGGTGCGCCCGAGGGTGGTGAACAAGTGAGGATTGGGCACCCCAGCACCTTTGGCGATCACCTTGCAGATGACCCAGTTGATGGGCCCGAGGGTTTTGGCGGTTCCGGACGGAATGCGTGGTGTGGTCACAGCCACACCGTACCGACTGCCCGGCCGGACGTCACCGGGACGCAGAAGGATAGGCTAACCTCCTTTCCATTCTGTACAATTTCCCCTCGGAGGACCCTTGACGAAGTCCAATGCCCGCATCATGGCCCTCGCCCTCACCATCGCCGCCCTCGGTGTGACTGCGTCGGCGTGTTCGTCCACCGACGCCGTCTCCGACAGCGCAGGCAGCGCGACGCGATCGATCGAGACCGTCCGGGGAACGGTCGACGTTCCCGAGACCCCGCTGCGCGTCGTCACCCTCGAGCCGGTCGAGCTCGACACCACCGTCGCCCTCGGCGTCGTGCCCGTGGGCACCGCAGTGCTCAGCGAGGCGAGCGGCGTGCCGTCGTACCTCGGTACCGAAGCCGCGGACATCGCGATGGTCGGTACGGTTGCCGAACCGACCATCGAGGACATCGCGGCCCTGCAGCCGGATCTCATCCTGGGCACGGAGACTCGACATGCCGAGTACTACGACCAACTCACCGCCATTGCGCCGACGGTGTTCATGGCATCCCAATCCGATCCGTGGCGCGAGAACGTCAGGTTCGTCGGACGCACCCTCGGCAGGGAGGACGACGCGGAGAAACTGCTCACCGCGTACGACGACCGGTGTGCCGAGATTGCCGAGAAATTCGACACCGCCGGCAAGACAGCACAATTGATTCGTCCACGCGCCGGCGAACTGACCCTGTACGGGCCGTCCTCGTTCGCCGGGAGCACCCTCGAATGCGCAGGCTTCACCACTCCGCCGAGGCCGGAATGGGCCGACGAGATCTCGGTCGACCTCTCGCCCGAGCTGGCGGCTCAGGCGGCCGCGGATCTGATCGTCGTCACCGCCTCGGACCCGTCGGACCCCGCAGCGATTCCGGCGTCGATCACCGCCAATGCGGCGGTTCTGCCGAATCCACACGCGGTGGATCTGTCGTACTGGATCACCGGTGTCGGGCCCATGGGTGGGCAGACCGTGCTCGACGACATCGATCGGATTCTCTCGGGTAGTGCCTGACGCGTCAGATTCGGACGGCTCCCGCCAGCGCCGCAGCTTGCTCGGCCCGCTCGAGCACTCGATCGCGTGAGGAATCGATGTGAGCCAGTAGCAGTTCCAGTGCCGAGTCCAGGGTCCCGGCGAGCACGCGTTCGACGATGTCGATGTGTTGATCGATCGCCGAGACGACGGCGGCGGCGTCGAGTCCGCCGAGTATCCGAACCGGACGCACCTTGGCGTTGACGGTACACAGCGCCTCGGTCAGAGCCGGATTACCCGACGCGGCCAACAATGTGACGTGGAAGTTCTCGTCGAGCGACACCAGATCGTCGGTAGTCCCGGGAGGGTCGGCACGCAAGCCGATCCAGGTGTCCAACAGGTTCGACAGCGACGACCGATCGACCGGGTGGGACATCGAGCGAGTGATGCCGCGGGCTTCGAGGGTGGCCCGCAGCTCGTAGAGATCGGGCAGTTCGCCGAGTCGTGGGCGGTACGCGTGGAGACCGGCGTCGTCGCGGGTGACGAGGCCGTCCGCCTGCAACCGCGCCAGTGCCTCGCGCACCGGAGTGCGCGAGACACCGTACAGCTCGGCGAGACGCTCCTCGCCGAGCCGTTCCGTGGAGCTGATGGCACCGGAGATCAGATCCCGGCGCAGTGACGAATAGACCTTCTCGCGAAGGTCCTTGCGCGGCACGATGCGTCCGGTCAGATTGCCATGGCTGCGCGGACGTCCGCCTCGGACTCGGCTCCGCCCACGCCGGTGGACGTGATGCGGCCGGCCTCGAGAATGTAGTAGTTCTGCGCAGACTCGAGTGCGAAGCCGATGTGCTGTTCCACCAACAACACTCCGAGGCCTCCGCGTCGGGTGAGTTCGATGACGGTGCGTTCGATCTCGGCGACGACCGACGGCTGGATGCCCTCGGTCGGCTCGTCCAGGATCAACATCCGCGGTTCGGTGATCAGTGCCCGCGCGATCGCGAGCTGCTGGCGCTGACCGCCCGAGAGCAATCCCGCTCTGCGACCGAGCAATTCCTTCAACGCCGGAAAGAGATCGAGTGCCTCGTCGACGAGAGCTTTACCGCGCTTGCGGCCGTCGGCGACGACCTGCAGATTCTCGGCCGTGGTCAACTGGCCGAACGACTGTTGACCCTGGGGCACGTACGCGAGTCCGCGGGCGACGCGGGCGCTGGGACGCAACGCGCTCACGTCCTCACCGTCGAACATGACCTTGCCGGAATTGACCTTGAGCAATCCGACCGCTGCTCGCAGCAGAGTGGTCTTGCCCGCGCCGTTGTGTCCCATCACCGCGGCCACACCGTCGGCCGGAACCGTCAGCGACGCACCGTGAATCACCTCGCTGCGGCCGTAACCGGTACGCACATCGACCAGTTCAAGCATGACCGGCTCCTTCTTCTGCGATCTGTTCGAGTTCCTCGCCCGCCGCTGCGGTGCCGAGATAGACCTCTTGGACCTTCGGATCGGCCTGTACCTCGGCCACGGTGCCCTCGGCCAGAACGCGTCCGGCAGCCAACACCGTCACCGAGGTGGCGAACATGCGCATGAAGTCCATGTCGTGCTCCACCACCACTACGGTCCGCTCACCGCCGATGCGTTGCAGCAGCTGACCTGTCTCCTCGCGTTCCTCGTGACTCATTCCGGCGACCGGCTCGTCGAGTAGAAGCACATCGGCGTTCTGCACCAACAGCATTCCGATCTCGAGCCACTGCTTCTGACCGTGCGCGAGAATTCCCGCGGGTTTGTCACGCTCGGCCGTCAGACCGATGGTCTCGAGAGCCTCCTCGATGGCAGGCAGCACCGATCCGCGACGACGCAACATCGTCAGCACCGATCGTCCGGATCCGGCGGCGATGTCCAGGTTCTGCAGCACCGTCAGATTCTCGAAGATGCTGGCGGTCTGGAAGGTTCGGCCGATGCCGAGGCGGGCGATCTGATGCACCTTCTTGCCCAGCAGTTCCACTCCGGATTTGGTGACCGAGCCGGTCGCCGGGACGAGGCCGGTGATGGCGTCGATCAGCGTGGTCTTGCCGGCACCGTTGGGTCCGATGAGAAAGCGTAGATCGCCCTGCATCAGCGTCAGATCGACGTTGGTGTTGGCCTTGAAACCGTCGAAACTGACTGTCAGGTCGCGTACTTCGAGGTACTGACT
This sequence comes from Rhodococcus sp. 14-2483-1-2, assembly GCF_002259405.1. Classification (GTDB taxonomy): domain Bacteria; phylum Actinomycetota; class Actinomycetes; order Mycobacteriales; family Mycobacteriaceae; genus Rhodococcoides. The sequence goes on from NZ_NPFW01000014.1 coordinate 189,618, forward strand.
CGACATGCCGGCGTTGCCGCCGAACGTGGGCTGCGGACCTTCGACATGGATCATCGCGTCAGTTCCTTCTCTGGCTCTTCGCTCGGTTCGGGAACCGGTTCGGATTCCTTCTTTCGTTTGCGCAGCGCGAACAGTCCCGCGATACCGGCGGGGAAGAACCCGACGACCACCACGAACAGCAGACCCTGCGCATACGTCCAGCCCGACGGGAACTGCTCGGACAGTGTGGTCTGGGCCCAGGCGACGCCGAGCGCGCCGAGGACCGGGCCGAGCAGGGTGGTGCGACCGCCGATCGCGACACCGATGAGGAACGCGATGGACGGGACGATGCCGACGTCGTTGGGGGAGATGATGCCGACGATCGGAACGAACAGTGCGCCCGCGAGACCCGCGAAGAACGCGGCGGCCACGTAGGCCACGATCTTGACGTTGGCGGGGTCGTACCCGAGGAACCGCACCCGCTCCTCCTGATCGCGCACCGCCACCAACAGCTCGCCGTAGCGCGAGTACATCAGCTGGCGGGTGATGGCGACGACGACGAGCAGTACGCCTGCGGCGATGAAGAACAGCATCTGCTTGTTCGCAGGGTCGTTGAGGTTGAACCCGAAGAACGTACGGAACCTGTTGAGACCGTTGGATCCACCGGTGCTCTGCTGCCCGATGAGCAGAATGGCGAACGCGGCGGCGAGTGCCTGGCTGAGGATCGCGAAGTACGCGCCCTTGACTCGACGCTTGAACACGCCGAGACCGAGCACCAGTGCCACCAGGGCCGGCACGAACAGGATGCCCAGGATCGTGGTGATCGGCGAGGTGAACGGCACCCAGTACGAGGGCAGTTCGCGAATTCCGGCGATCGACATGAAGTCCGGTACGTCGTCACCACGCAGATCGGCGTCGGAGATCTTCAGGTGCATGGCCATGATGTAGGCACCGATGCCGAAGAAGACACCCTGCCCGAGGGTGAGCATTCCGCCACGCCCCCATGCCAATCCGATTCCGACGGCGACGATGGCGTAGCAGATGAACTTGCCCAGCAGGTTCAGCCGGAAGTCGCTGAGGACGGCCGGAGCGACGGCGAACAACAGAATCGCGGCGAGCGCGAATCCCAGTAGAGCGCCGCGCTTGGCGATGAACTCGCTCATACCAGGCTCCTTGTCTTGACGGCGAACAAGCCCTGCGGGCGGGCCTGCAGGAAGATCACGATGAGCACGAACACGATGACCTTGGCGATCGACGCGGTGGTGCTGTACTCGATGAACGAGTTGAGGATTCCCAGAGCGAAGGCGGCGATGACCGCACCCTTGATCTGGCCGAGGCCGCCGACGACGACCACCAGGAAGGCGTCGATCAGATAGCTCTGTCCCACAGTGGAACTGGTGGAACCGATCAGGGTGAGCGCGACGCCTGCGACACCGGCGAGACCGGAGCCGAGGAAGAACGTCGAGATGTCGGTCCTGCGGCTCGAGATGCCCGAGGTCTCCGCGAGATCGCGGTTCTGGACCACCGCGCGGATGCGTCGACCCATCGCGGTCTTCTTCAATGCGATCGACAGCGCGACAACGGCGACGACCGCGAGGACGAGGATGAAGATTCTGGTCTTGGGCACCACGGCACCGAGGATGTCGACGCCACCGGTCAGCCATCCCGGGGACACGACGTTGACCGCCGGCGCTCCGAAGATGTCGCGAGCGAGCTGCTGCAGGATGAGTCCGACGCCGAACGTCACGAGCAGGGTGTCGAGTGGTCGGTGGTACATGCGCTGAATCAGCGTGACCTCCAACAACACTCCCATGGCACCACCGACGAGGAAGCCGACGATCAGAGAGATGAACAGTGATGCGCCGCCGGTGGAGACGATCTGCTGCACCACGTAGGCCGTGTACGAACCGGCCATGATGAACTCGCCGTGCGCCATGTTGATGACGCCCATCTGACCGAACGTCAGTGAGAGCCCGAGGGCGGCGAGGAGAAGAATGGATCCGATCGACAGGCCGGTGAACAACTGTCCGATCACGACGTCCATAGAGGAGCTCCTTCGGAGCATGTGAGTGGAACTTCGTAGCAGGCTACGAAGTTCCACTCACATGGGAGGTGGTCAGTTGAGGTCTGCGGCCCAGTCGTAGGTCTCGAGGAACGGGTCGGGTGCAATCGCTTCGGGGGACTCCCACACTGTGTAGATCAGTCCGTCGGCACGGATCTCACCGATGCGGGCGGTCTTGGAGATGTGGTGGTTGTCGCCGTCGATGACGACCTCGCCCTCGGGAGCGGCGAAGCTGACTCCGTCGGCCGCGGCCTGAACGTCCGCCACGGCAAAGGAATCGGCCTTCTCGACGGTGTTCTTCCACAGGTAGACCGAGGTGTAGGCGGCTTCCATGGGGTCCGAGGTGGGCTTGTCGGCACCGTACTTCGCCTTGTAGTCGGCAACGAACTTGGTGTTCTCGGGGCTGTCGACGGTCTGGTAGTAGTTCCAGGCGGTCAGCTGGCCCTCGATGTTGGCCGCACCGATGCCGGCGACTTCCTCTTCGGCGATGGAGACCGAGATGACCGGCATGTCAGCAGCTTTGAGGCCGGCGTTGGTGTACTCGCGGAAGAACGCGACGTTCGAGTCGCCGTTGAGGGTGTTGAACACCGCGTCGGCGTCGGCCGAGCGCACCTTGTTGACGATGGTGGAGAAGTCCGTCGATCCGAGCGGGGTGTAATCCTCGCCCTTGATCTCGATGCCGTTCGCGGCGGCGTAGGCCTTGATCTCACGGTTGGCGGTCTGCGGGAAGACGTAGTCGCTACCGACGAGGTACAGCGACTTGACGCCCTGTTCCTTGAGGTAGTCCAGGGCCGGGATGATCTGCTGATTGGTGGTGGCACCGGTGTAGAAGATGTTGTCCGACGCCTCGAGTCCCTCGTACTGCACGGGGTAGTAGAGGAGAGCGTCGTTGTCCTCGAACACGGGCAGCATGGCCTTGCGGCTCGACGAGGTCCATCCGCCGAATACCGCTGCGACACAGTCGCTGCTGATCAGCTTCTCGGCCTTCTCGGCGAACACCGTCGGCTCCGACGCGCCGTCCTCGGCGACGACCTCGATCTGCTTGCCGTTGACTCCGCCCGCTGCGTTGATCTGCTCGACGGCCAACGCGATCGAATCACGCACCGTCACTTCGCTGATCGCCATGGTGCCGGACAGGGAGTTGAGCGAGCCGACCTTGATGGTGTCACCGGAGGTGTCGACACACGAGGTGGCAGAACCGCCGCCGCCATCGGCGGAGGTGGTGTCGCTCGCCTTGCTTCCGCACGCGGTGGCTACCAGGCTCAATGCAGCCAGCGCTGCGGGAACGACCATGACGCGCTTGAAGGACATGCGCTTCGAGACAGCAGGCATCTACGGCCCTTTCGGAGGTTTTGTATACGGAGTTGTATTCGCGATTGCGAACAGTAAAGGGAAGTTATTGCGTCGGTATGTTCTGCGGTCACGAGTCTGTTTCCCGCGTTACGCGGACGTAAATGCCGTGAGATGACAACTCCTCTTGACATTTTATGACAAGCAGAGTTGACTTTTGGGTATGCCCGGAACGAACAACGTTCGCGCGCATCGCAAATTGGCACGCATCACCCAGGCCGAACTCGGCAGCATCTGCGGGGTGAGTCGTCAGAGCATCGTCTCCGTCGAAGGCGGCGACTATGCGCCGAGCGTCTACCTGGCGCTGCGATTGGCGCGCGCACTCGATACGACGGTGGAAACACTGTTCGGAGACGAAGGAGAGTCCTCATCATGAGCGCATTCGTCAGAGCAGCCCGATTCGTCGGTGACCTCGACGACGAGTTCTACGCCGACGAGCTGCAACGTGACATCTGGAACGAGGCCTCGGCCGTCGGATTCCAGTCACTGCTGTGGATCGGGTTGATCGCGGGCGCGATCCTGCCCTATGTGGCGGGTGTCACCGGGGCGTGGGTGGCGTTGGGCATTCTGTTCGCGTTGATCGTCGCGTCGACGGTAGTGCAGGGATATGCCCGATCCAGGGGCGTAGAGGTGTACTCGGCGCAAGAGTTTCGCCGCCCACGGCTCGCAATAGCCGTTGTCCTGTATCTCGTCGGCAGTCTCGGTGCAATCGTTCGGCTGTTCGGCACGTTCGGCGACGTCAGTCTGGCGACGTGGGTGGGTCTGGCAACCGGTGCGGTCGCAGGTGCCTGCGTGGCCATTGTGATCGTCAAGCTGAGGCAGCGCCGGGTGCGCAACGCCGAGCTCGCCGCCGAGAAGGCCGAACTGCAGGGCTTCGAGGAGACGGACTGATTCTGGCGCCGCGAATCAGCAGCGCGGAGTTTTACAGGGTGCAAAGATACGTAAAGATATCGGTTCGAACGGTCTGCTCGCAGATCCGCGGTACGGGAGGTATGTTCTGACCGATGACATCGAGATTCCCTGGATGTTTGCGGCTGTGGGTGGGCTGGTCGGAGGCGGGTTCGTAACGCGGACGGTTGCGCCCCCGATGTAAAGGAAGGCTCGGGTCGAGGCCGATGACGATGTGTGAAACCAATCCGTCTTCCATCGCGCCACGAACCAATAACGAGACCACGTCGGACGTTCACCTTCGGGTGGAGCACGCTAACAGGGAAGTCGAGGCCGTGCGCAGAGACAAGAGTTACCTTAGACTCGTCGGATCGAGCACGCCGCAGCCCACGATCGAGGCTCTCGGCGGACCGAAGACCATCACGGTTCACGTGGACAACGTCCTGCCGGGGCAAATGTGCGAAGTTCTGCACAACGGGATGCTGTCGTTGAGTCGGCGTGTGGTCGTGGACGAGAACGCCACCAGCATCACCATCACCACGTTCAACCTCAAGCAGGGTGAATACAACGTCTCACTGCGTCTCGACGGACGCCTGGACTGCGTGACCGAGGCGCACACCGTCACCGTCGGCGAGCAGCTCGAGGTTCGTCGCAGCTCGTAGTACCCGACTGTCAGCCGAGCTTTCTCGCCGAAGGCTGGTGCTGGGTGATGCAGTGGATCCCGCCGCCTCGCTCGAACAGTGGCCTCGCGTCCACGGTCACCACCTCTCGGCCCGGGTACGCGTCGCGCAGGATCGCTGCCGCGTCGGCGTCGGACGGGTCGTCGTAACTGCAGGCGATCACGCCGCCGTTGACGACCAGATGATTGATGTAGCTGTAGTCGACGAAGCCGTCGGTATCACGCAGTGTCCGCGGAGCCGGCACCTCGACGATGTTCCAGTTCTCACCCGATCCGTCGTGGGTGGCACGCAAGGTGTCGACGATCAGTGAACTGACCTCGTAGTCGGGGTGAGCCCGGTCGTGTTGCCGATGCACCAGCACTGTTCCCGGCGACGGAATGGCCGCGACGATGTCGACGTGTCCGCGGGTACCGAAACGCATGGAATCGCGCGTCAGTCCGCGCGGCAGCCAGATGACGTGCTGCGCACCGATGGTTCGTGCCAGTTCCGCTTCGATGTCGGCTTCCGACAGTCCGGGGTTGCGGCCAGGGTCGAGCTGCACGGTCTCGGTCACCAATACCGTGCCCGTGCCGTCGACCGCGATGCCGCCGCCCTCGTTCACTATCGGCGACGTGATGCGCTGCACTGCAGCCTGATTCGCGACGAATTCGCCGATACGGCTGTCCTTGTCCCACTGCGCCCAGTCCTGTGCACCCCAGCCGTTGAAGATCCAATCGATGGCGGCGACCGAACCGTCTTGTGCATGAACGAATGTCGGACCGATATCGCGCATCCAGGCGTCGTTCAGCGGTGCTTCGACGATGTCGATGTCGCGCGAGAGGTAGGTCGATGCCGCGGCGCGTTCGGCGGGGTCGACGACGACGGTCACCGGCTCGAACGCGGCAACAGCGTGCGCCACGGCCGCCCACGTGGAGCGGGCCTCGTGCTTCGCCTCCGGGTCGTCTCCGAGGGAGTACCCCTCGCACGGGAACGCCATCCACACCTTGTCCTGCGGAGCGGTCTCGGACGGCATGGTGAACGTCGTTGCAGTGGTTGTCATTTGATCACCGGAGTCGCGGGGTGTCCGTCACCGTACGGGGCGTCGGTGTTCACCGGCTCGGTGAGGCGGCCGTACGTGTCGGGTCTGCGTGTCAACAGGAACGGAAAGAGCTCCAACCATTCTCGACGCTGATCGAGGTCGAGATCCGCGACGAGGACGGCCGATTCGTCTCTGGGTGCCTGAACCAGGATGCGGCCGAACGGATCGGAGATGAACGACGAGCCGTAGAAGGTGATCTCGCCTTCGTCGCCGCAGCGATTGGGCACCACCATGAACAGGCCGCTCGAGATGCCGTGGCCGACGATGACGTGTTGCCACAGCGGTTGGGTGTCGAAGGCAGGGAACGACGGCTCGGACCCGATGGCCGTCGGATACGCGAGAATCTCTGCGCCGCCCAGCGCGTAACTGCGCGCGACCTCGGGGAACCACTCGTCCCAGCAGGTGGGCAGGCCTACTCGGGCACCGTCGAGTTCGGCCGGGGAGTACACGGGATACGGGTCCTCGGCCGGTCCGGCCCTGAAGTAGGTGTCCTCGTAATAGCCGGCCGAGATGGGGATGTGCAGCTTTCTTGTTCTCGCCAGCAGTTCGCCTGTCGGTGAGACCATGATGGCGGTGTTGTACCCCAATCCGTCTGCTGCCTCGGACTTCTCGTACAGCGAGGCATGGACCACGATGCCGTTCGCGGTTGCGGCCTCGGCGGCGAGCGTGAACGTGGGCCCGGTCAGCAACTCCTCGGCTTCGCTACCGGGGTTGGCTCCGGCCCGGGTGTCGGCGGGGTAGCGCAACAGGGTGATCTCGGGCAGGAAGACGACCTTCGCCCCGAGGTCCGCGGCTGTGGAGATGGCCGCGAGCAGTTCGGCTTTCAGTGCCGCGGCATCGGGGTTCCAGCGATGCTGCACCAGTCCGACGCGGAGCGGCGCGCGATCGGTCGGGGTGGTGCGGGTCAGGGCCTCGGGGGCGGTGAGATTGGTGAGTGTCAGCATGCTGATCTCCTGTTAAAACGAATGTGATTCGTTAAGTATCGTGGATGTCTGCCTCGAACGCAACAGATACGGGAGAAATGCTGTGGGACGACCGTCGGCACCCCTGCTCGACCTCGATCGCATCACGACGGCGGCCTTGACTCTCGTCGAAGAGTCGGGTGGATTCACCATGCCTCAGCTGGCCAAGAAGCTGAAGGTGAGTCCGTCCTCGCTCTACAACCACGTGTCCGGACGCGACGAGATCGTCGAGTTGCTGCGGGGGCGGGCGATGTCCGAGGTGGAGATGCCGGAGGTCGGTGTGCCGTGGCGTGAGGCGCTCGCCTGGATCGCGCGCGGCTACCGAAACAGCTATGGACGCTACCCGCGGCTGATTCCACTGCTGACGGCTCAGGCCGTGAACAGCAGTGCTGCGTTCGGGATGTACAACACGCTGGCGCGGGTGCTGACAGACGCCGGCTTCGCACCCGCAGACGTGCTCCGCATCATCACTGTGCTCGACAGTTACGTGTTGGGTTCGGCGTTGGATCTGGCCGCTCCCGAGGCACCGTGGCTCAGCAGCCGCGACGTGGAACCGGAACTGAGAGCCGCACTGGACACCGCTGGAGATCTGCGCGAGCGATCCGAGGATGCCTTCGAGTACGGGCTTCGAGCGCTGCTGGCCGGATTCGATCCCGGGCACCCGGACATGCTCGACGGCTGACTCTCTGGAAGTAACTGCAGCTCAGCTGGATTCAGCTGGATTCAGCTGTCGTACTCGAGTGCGTCCATCTTCTTCGCAACTGCAGTCATGTGCGCGGGCTAGCCTGAAGCTGTGAGCTCTTTTCTGGCCGAAGCTGGTTTCAGTGAGTGCGTGAACGCTGGCGTCTGCGACGCTGGATTTGACGCATTCTTCGTGAAGATGGGTATCGGTTTGCTTCTGGTGTTGCTGTGTTCGGTCTTGCTGCCTATGTGTCTGCTGCTGCCGGGCCCCCTCTGAACGCGCGGCGTACGGCGATTTCGATTCTGGCAGCTTGGCTTTTGCCGATCATCGGTTCGGCGTTCTTCTACTACAGAGAGGATGCTCGTCAGCACAACTGGCCTTAGTCGGGAACGAGCAGCAGAGGTCGCCGGTGGTGGTGCGCGGTGCGGGGGAGCTCGAGTGCTTCAATCTTGTTCGCAACTCCGTGGGCGTTCGTGTCGGTCGCAAGCCGAGTGTGGCGGGGTGGTTCTGCAATGCTGGATTGATGGCGACTACGTACCGGGACTACCTGTGGTTCAGAGACGAAGAATTCGGCGGATGGCGATCCAACGGACATGTCGTGAGCTTGATCCGTGATGCCACCGCCGTCGGTGTTCTGGATGCATTGGGCGCCGTCGGTAGGCGGCGCACCGGTGTGGGCTATGCCGGCTTCAATCAACGGTCGATGGAGTTCGAGAGGCTGGGGCTGGTCCGACCGGACTCGAGCGCGGATCAGACCGTGCAGACCGTGGGCGTTGCCGACATCGGGAAGGGGCGGGTGCTGTTGATCCAGCAGAACAGTGACTACCTCGGCGTCGATGACAAGCTTTTCGGCCCCGTGACCAAGCACCACGAGGTGGTCAGCCATTTCAGCAACGTCAACGCCCTCTCGCGGTTCATGTGGTGGCGTGATGGGCAGCGCAAGGTCTCGTTCGAGCCGATGATCCCCACGGGGGACCTCGAGCGCGCTCAGGCCGCCTCACCCGCCGAAGCTGCGACCGTGTTGGCACTGATCACCGAAGTCGGTGGCATCGATCTCGACGACTATCACGGAACCAGGACCGAGTTCTTCCACATCGAGGGATCCTTTGCCCTCGCTGAACGACTCACCGGGGTCGAAGTGAGCAAAGAACTACTCCGGTCCGCCGTGTTCACCGTCGCAATGGTGCCTACCACCGCCGAACCGGAGGACCCACACGCTCACGAACTGCCCCCACGAACCCCGCTCCTCGGGAACCATGCAACCTGGGGTGAGGTACATCAGCTCTACCGATCCACGGCCGAAGCGACTGTTCACGCAACGATGGTGCTCTCCGAAACCCAAGGCCGTGCCAAGGAACGCCACGAAGTCGAGTTCTGGTACTCGCCCTTCGACGGCACACGCCAAATCGACGCCCACGGACTGCTATCGGTCGTCAGCCACGTCGACCACTGGCACCGCGGCCCCTTCAACCCCATCACCTGGCCCGAGGGCCTCCTGGCCATACACCGTCGCTGGGAGCCGGAGACACCATTTCACGTCGTCATCGACCCCACCAGTCAGGCGACGCCCACCGAGGTCAGCGGCAAACGAGCGTGGGAGTTCGTTTTCCCGCCCGGGTTCTGGGGCGGGCCACTCACGGTCGCTTTCGACGCCCGCACCGGCGTCCCTCTACGCGCTGAAAGCACCTATCGCACCGAAGAACTCAGCAATGTGGTGCTCGACGAATCATTCAGCAACGACCTGTTCGTTGTTCCCGACTGACACAACGACCACCCGCACAACGGAAGTCGCCACCGCTGGTTGGATTGGTCGCTCCCGCGCAACATCCGAGTAGACGTGCGTTCCGTCCGGGCTGCCGAAGCCATACCGGAGCAGTCGACCCATCCCCGCAGGCGAGGGTGGAAAGAAGATAACGGGGCCGCCCGCGTTCCGAATCAGGAAGTGCCGAGCAGTTGCATACTCCGGCAGTTCGAGACGCTGGCACACTGCATTCGGAGGGCTGCGTCGGGCAGGTTTATCTTGACCTTGACGCAGCGTCAATGCCGATCATCGAGTCATGAATCGCATCCGTCTTGCTGTCCCGCTGTACATCGGTGGCGCTTCGTTGTCGCTGTTCGGCAACTCGGCCATCACGATCGTCCTGCCCTGGTTGGTGCTGGCCACGACCGGAAGCCTGTCGTCGGCAGGCCTGATCGCTGCGGCCGCGGGCATAGCTGCGGTACCGGCAACGTTCGCCGGTGGTCGGCTGGTCGACCGATTCGGGGCACGCAACGTGGCCGTCGTCTCCGATCTCGGCAGCGCCACAGCGGTACTCGGCCTGATCGTGGTGAGTTCGACGGTGGGGTTGTCGGTGCCGTGGTTCGTGGTGCTGGGAGTTGCGGGCGCTGTCTTCGACGTTCCGGGGATGACGGCTCGTCAGGCGATGCTCGCCGACGTCGCGTCGATCTCGGGAACGTCGGTCACGACGGTGGCCGGGTTCTTTCAGACGGGATTCTCGCTGGCGTTCCTGGCCGGACCGGCTCTGGCGGGCCTGCTGTTGAGCGTGCTGGATCCGATCGACGTCGTTGCCGTCACCGCCGCCTCGTCGGCGGCCGCTGCGGTGCTGACTGCGTTGGTTCCGGTCATGGGGCAGGCGTTCACGACCGGTACGGCCGGCTCCGGGAGTGCGCTGGACCTGATCCGTGCCACGCCCGCGTTGCGAGCGATGCTGATTTTCGCATTCCTCGCGAGCCTGGTGACCCCGCCGATGATCGGTCTGCTGCTGCCCGGCCACTTCAACGCGATCGGCGAACCCGGGCAGCTGGGTTTGGCGATGTCGGCGTTCGCAGTCGGTGCTCTGGCGGGATCGGCCCTGTTCGTCGTGTTGGCCGCCAGATCACGACGGGCCACATTCGTGACGGGAATGGCAGCGATGACGGCCGGTATCTGGCTGTTCGCGCAGCTGCACGGGTTCTGGATCGTCGCGGCGGGGATGCTCGTGATGGGTCTCGGATCCGGGCTGTTCGGTCCGATCTGGAACGTCTACGTGGCCGAACAGGTCCCCGCAGACGTCCGGGGTCGTGTCCTCGGCTGGCTGAACATGGGCGGGCTCGTGGCCGGTCCGATGGGGTTGGGGCTGATGTCGGTGGTGCTCGTCGGCGGAGATCTCGGTCTCGGAGCCGTCGTCATGGGAGTCGGTTGGACAGCTGTCGCCGCCTACGCACTTCTGAGTCCGGGTGCGCGCGAGCTGACCGAACCGCCGCCGCACTCTGCCCGGGTGGACGGTTGATCGGCCAGAATGGTCGCCATGCTGCGCATCGGTGAGCTGGCAACCTACGTGGGAGTGACGACCCGAACCGTGCGGTTCTACCACCAGCAGGGCCTGTTGGACGAGCCGCAGCGCAACACAACGGGCTACCGCCTCTACGACGGGGAGGCCGTCCTGCGGCTCTCACGCGTCGTCGCTCTTGCCTCGGCCGGTGTGCCGTTGGCCCGCGTCCACGAGCTACTCGACGCCTCGCAGGAATAACTCGACCTCGCCTTGGCCGAGATCGACGCGGACCTGAGCGAGAGGATCGAACGTCTGGAGAAGGATCGCGACAGACTCAGGCGCTTGCGTGCCGGTGACGCGCTGGTCCTTCCCGATGTGATCGTCGGCCTGATCGAGCACCTGCGCGAAGCGGACATCGACTCCGAGGTCGTCGATCACTATCGCGATGCCTGGGTGCTGACGTATGCCGTCTACCGGTCCAGGCTCGATCCCTGGCTGGAGGAGTTCGGCGGCGTCATGCTTATGGACCCGGGCTATCTGGCACTCATGGTGCGTTCCTTTCGAGCTGCCGAGCTCGAACCCGAGGACCCACAGATCCAGCAGCTCGCGGACGACACGGTCGAGTGGATGGTGAACGCCTGGGACAGTGACGCCCTCGAAAGATCGTTCGAGCGAGGTCTCGACGACCCGACAGCCAACTCGCTGCTCGCGGCACAGTGGGCCGACCGGCCCGCCTGGGTGCGCGTCACCGAGCTGATCGTGCAAGGTCTGCAGGAGCGCGGCATCGAGCACTCCCGTCCCTGACGATCGCCAGGGGGATCGTCAGTCCTCGACGATCAGCGACGGAGTATCACGGCGGAGAATGTCGCCCTTGAAGAACTCCGGCTTGCGCAGTGCTACCACCGCCATGATGACCATGCCGAGAACGATGATGCCGACGCCGATGAGGAACACCATGCCGATACCGAACAACGAGGAGCCGCTGCCGAATTCGGGATCCCAGGCATCGACCGAGGTCTGCACGAACACCACGGCCATGCCGACGCCACCGAGTAGCGGGGCGAGGAATTTGAAGAAGAAGTTGCGGGTGCTGGTGAACAACTCTTCACGGAAATACCAGACACAGGCGAATGCAGTGATGCCGTAGTAGAAGCAGATCATCAGGCCGAGCGCGGCGATCGTGTCGGTGAGAACGTTGTCGCTCACCACGCGCATCACGGCGTAGAAGCCGGCCGATGCCCCGCCTGCAACGAGCGTCGCGAAGCCCGGTGTGCTGAATCGCGGTGTGATGGAGGCGAACCGCTTCGGTAGGGCCTGGTAGTGACCCATCGCGAGCAACGTGCGGGCCGGCGAGATGAACGTGGCCTGCAGTGAACTGGCGGAGCTGCTCAACACGGCCAGGGACAGCAGGATCGCGAACGGACCCATCACCGGCCCGGCGAGGGCGGCGAACACGTTGTCGGTGGTGTCGGGATTCTGCAGTCCGTTTCCGGTGTCGCCGGTGCCGGCGAAGAGCAGGGTGGCCACTGCGGTGAGCAAGTACAGAACGATGATGAAGAACACCGTGACCAGCGCTGCGCGGCCGGGAATCTTTGCGCTGCCCGAGGTTTCCTCGTTGACCGTCAGGCAGACGTCCCAACCCCAGTACATGAAGATCGACAGGGACAGGCCCGCGGTGAACGCGGAAAAGCTCGGGATGCCGAACGGGTCGAACCAGTCCAGGCTGAAGGAGATGTCCTCGGCCCCGTCGCCCGCACCGACCTTGACGAACGCGGCCACGATGAACCACGCCATCACCAGCAGCTGGAAGCCGAGCATCGTGTACTGGACACGCTTGGTCTCCTGCATTCCGCGGTAGCAGAGCCACGCCGCCAACGCCATGAACACCAGGCACGTGACGATGTTGACGAGCTTGTTCCCGGTCAGGTCGGCCAAGGAGTCGTTGCTGGTGACCTGGGCGAGAAAGAGATAGAAGAAGTCGACGGCCACTCCGGCAAGGTTCGAGAGCACGATGATTGTTGCCGCGATCAGGCCCCACCCGCCCATCCAGCCGACGTACGGTCCGAAGGCCTTCGACGCCCACGTGAACGACGTTCCGCTGTCGGGTTCGGCTGCGTTGAGCTCTCGATAGCCCAACGCCACCAACAACATCGGGATGAAGCCGACGATGAAGATCGCGGGCAGATGGACCCCGACCTCGGTGACCGTCGGCCCGAGCGACGCGGTGAGCGCGTACGCGGGTGCAATGGTCGAGATGCCCAGCACCACACTTGCGAGCAACCCGAGCTGGCCGGCGGACAGGCCCTTGGACTCGACGTCCACTACCTTGTGCTCATTCATCGCCGGCCTCTCTCGGAACAACGATCATCGGAACGGGAACGACCCGAAGCATCTTGGCGGCAACCGATCCCAGGAAGAGACGGTGAGGCTGGGCGAGTCGAGACGACCCCACCATCAACACATCGCCGTCGTGCCAGTCGAGCGAAGAAGCGGCCTTCTCGATGCCGGAGCCCTCCGCCACCTTCAACTGCACGTCCGATCCCGCGGGCAATTCCGCTTGCACCGTGCGCAGCACCTCCTCGGCCTTGGCGAGACCGCCCTGTCCCTGCGCCGATTGCTCGTCCGCGGAAACGAGGGAGAGCAGGCGCAACGGCAACTCTGCGGTGACGGACAGGTCGGTGGCTGCCTCGATCAGTTCTGCTGCCCCCGGCCTGTTTCCGATGGCGCAGGTGATCTCCCTGATGCGCTGCGGCGGAGAATGCCGATACCCCCGCGGAGCCAGCGCGAGCGGGACATGCGCCACGTGCAGCAGATCGCTGGTGACGGTACCGATCGAATGGCGTCCGAGCAGACCGTCGCCGGCCGCACCGACGACGATCATGTACGCATCGGACTCGTCGTCGCCCTCGGTCGTTCCGCAGGCTCCACTCCTGGCCGCGTCGAGCAGACCCTGCGCGAAGGACTCGTCGAACAACAGGTGTGCGCGTGCCTGCACATCCTCGGGTACCAGCGTGAGTGCCTCGTCGAGCCAGCCGGTGGCCCGATCGATCAGTATGTCGTCGTACGCGGCCTCGACCGGCGCCTTGGACGGCACCGGACGCTCCTGCGGCAGCACCAGGCAGATGTCCAGCGATGCCTGCAGCGAACGCGCGAGCGTTGCGCCCAGGGCGATTCCGTCCGCTCCACTCGGTGTTGCCTGGTACCCCACGATCAGACGCATGGGCGGACCTTCCCTGAGGTTGGGCGAGCTAATGACAGGTGCTACCGGGATCGGTGTGGCACGACTTCGCCTCCGACGGTGCGACGTCGAGCGAGGGATTGCGATCGAAGAACCCGAACGGCTTGAGCCAGAACGAGACCGTGTCCGCGGGCATCACCGGCCAGTCCTCCGGCCGAGTGATGTGGTGGATGCCGAAGGTGTACCAGACGACGACATCGGTGTTCTCGATGCTGCGATCCTTTTCGGTCCACTCCGGAAGCCCGTGGTCGACGCCGCTCTGGTTGACGAACTCGCCGCTGGGCCAACGCTCGTCGGGTGAGTTCGGGGTGACCCAGACGGTGTGCCCGATCACCTGGGCGCGCTGGAAGATCGGCGACGCGGGATCGAACATCGACGGGATCGCCGCTCCCGGAACCAACTTGTACGCGGGCCGGGTGCCGAGGCCGTTGGTGACGTTGTCGTTGACGACCTTCCACGCCTTCTGGGTGTTCCAGTCGTAATCCTGCTTACCTTCGGACTCGGTGGTCAGAGGAGTATTGACCTGAGTCAGCGCGAGGCCGTAGGGATTGTCCGGGCCCATCGGAACGCGTTGCGTCTCACTTGCATAGACGGTGTTCTGGGTGCCGTCGACATCCAGATCGAGCCGGGCGACCAAGAAGTGCTGGTGATAGGGCGCGTAGGTGCGGTTGTCGACCAGCGTGCCCGACGGGTGCGTGCCGCCTTCGTCGAAGTGGGTGACCACCATGATGCCCGTCGCGCGAACCTCGCACTCGATGTTGCCGTCCTGATAGAACCGCCAGTAGACGAGGTACTCGTAGTTGGCGACCGTGGCATGGAAGCTGACCGTGAGGCGACGCATCCGTCGGACTTCGGCCCCGGCGTCGTGATCGACGTGCTTCCACAGCACGGCGTTGTCTTCCTCGTGGATGCAGATCGCGTTGGTGATCGTGTACGGCTCACCCTTGCTGTTGTGCAGCACCGCGTCGAGGTAGCGGATCTCGCCGAGGCAGTCGCACCCGAGCTCGAGCGACGTGGTCATGAAACCGAGACCCCACTCGCCGATGTCGAACGCGGTGCGTCGATAGTGATCCTCGGTGTGATCGCGATAGGGAACGACCATCTCCGCGAACGACATTCGATTGGCGACGGACCGCACGTTCCCGTTGTCGTTGTAGCTGACGGCATGCAGCGTCATGCCCTCGCGATAGTTGAATCCCACCCGCAGCGACCAGTTCTGCCACGTCAACTTGTTGCCGTCGAGGTCGAACGAGGGCCCGTCGGATTGAGTGATCTCGAGGCTCTTCAAGGGCGGGCGTGTGCTGGCGTTCCTGATTCGCTCCGGGATATGGCGAGGGACGTACTCGCCCATGATCTCCGGCCGCTCGACGCGATACGTGTCCTCGATCTCGAGCAATTCCATCGTGTTCACGTCGATCACGCAGTGGAATCCGCCCACCGGTCCGGCGTAGGGATTGGCACCCTCCGCAGCCTTGACCCACGTGTCGGACCAGCCGAGGCGTCGACCCTTGTACTTCTCGGGTGTCACCGCCTCGCCGTAGGTCCAGGTGTCCATGAACACCAGATCCAGATCGGTGATACCTCGATCGGCAAGGGCAGCAATCACATCGGGGTGGGCACGCAAGGCCGCATCGGCCTCCTCCCACTCGTCGACGGTGAAGTTGGGTTGCACGTCCGGGATGTTCGTCCACGATTCGGTGGTGCGATCGTCCAGTGACACGACGGCCTTGAAGGTGCTGTTCTCGGCGCGGTTCAACACCACCGAAACTGCTCGGCGGGCAGGTACGGTGCCGGCCTCGTCGAACGCGGCGATCTCGGGCTTGGACGGTTCGATCATCTCGATGGAGGCATAGCGCCAGCCGTCGCCGACGCCGTGATCGCGGCCGAGAACCTCGGCCACGGTGGCGAATTCGGCGCTGGACAGGGGATCGAGTGGGTGGAAGGTGCTCTGCGGTGAGGTCATGCGATGGTCTCCGTCGAGCTCATGACGTGCTTGATGCGGGTGTAGTCCTCGACGCCGTACGCCGAGAGGTCCTTGCCGTAACCGGAGTACTTGAATCCTCCGTGCGGCATTTCCGCGACCAACGGGATATGGCAGTTGACCCAGACGGCACCGAAGTCCAGAGCCGCCGAGATACGCAGTGTGCGAGCATGATCGGAGGTCCAGACGCTCGACGCGAGACCGAAGTCGACGTCGTTGGCCAGTGCGATCGCCTCGGCCTCGTCGGTGAACTTCTGCACCGTGAGCACTGGGCCGAATGTCTCTTCCTGCACGATGGGGTCGGACTGCTGCACGCCCGTGATGATGGTGGGCTCGAAGAAGAAACCCTTGTCGCCGATGCGCTTGCCGCCGGTGACGATCGTGGCATGCGCGCCGATGCCGTCGACCTTGGCGCTCACCTGACCGAAGTGATTGATGTTGTTCAGTGGGCCCAGGAAGGTATCGGGGTCGTCGGGGAGGCCGACCTTCAGTGTCTTCGCTTTGGCGACAAGCGCTTCGACGAGAGTGTCGTGCACGGACTCGTGGACCAGGACGCGGGTGACGGCCGTGCAGTCCTGGCCGGCATTGAAGAACGCGGCCTCGGCGATACCGTCTGCAGCCTTGCTGATGTCGACGTCGTCGAACACGATTGCCGGAGCCTTGCCGCCGAGTTCCAGATGCGCGCGCTTGAGCTGCTTGGCGGCGGCCACGGCCACTGCGATGCCGGCGCGGACGGAACCGGTGATCGACACCAGGCCGGGAGTCTTGTGCTCGACGATCGCGGCACCGGTGCCGCCGTTGCCGAGGACGATGTTGAGCACGCCGTCCGGAACGATGCCCTTGGACAGCTTCGCGAGCACCAACGTGCTCTCGGGAGTGGTGTCACTGGGCTTGAGGACGATGGTGTTGCCGGCGGCCAGCGCGGGACCGATCTTCCAGATCGCCATCATGAACGGGTAGTTCCACGGGGTCACCTGGCCGACGACACCGATCGGTTCGCGTCGAACATAGGAGGTGAAGCCGTCCATGTACTCGCTGGCCGACTTGCCCTCGAGCATCCGGGCCGCGCCGGCGAAGAAGCGAATCTGATCTGCGCCGACGGTGACTTCCTCGGCGGCGATGGTGGCCTTGGGCTGGCCGGTGTTGCGGCTCTGCGCTTCGACGATCTCGTCGCTGTGCGCCTCGATGGCGTCGGCGAGCTTCAGCAACACCTTCTGCCGTTCGCCCGGCGTCGTCTTGCCCCAGGTCTCGAATGCGCTGGCAGCGGCCGACATCGCGGCCTCTACATCGGCGGCGTCGGAAATGGGGGAGTGGGCGACGATCGACTCGTCCACCGGGCTGATCACATCGAGCATCTCGGTGCCCGAGGGCGTCACGAATGCCCCGTCGATGTAGTTCTGCAGGACAGGCACCGTCATCACTGAACCCCTAGCGTCGACTGTTTCGGTTCTGCAAAGCCTGCACCTACGGACGAGACTTCGCCACCCGACAAGATGTCCAATGCGTTGCCTCGAATCAGGACGGAATGTCGGTCTCTTGGGCCAGGGCCCTGACGCCCGCGATGAAGGTGTCGAGACCGAGCTTCTCGAACGCCGGACGCGAGGTGGGATCGCCGAGATGTTCGGCCGACGCGAGGATGTTCGGGAACTCGTCGGAATCGAGCGACTCCATCGTGGACGCCACCTCCCGCTCGACGTGTGCCCGACGCTCCGGCTCGACCTCTACACCGGTGAACAGTGGCTCGGTGATGAGTGAAATGGCGACCCGGACGCCGTGACGGGCCAGCTGGGTGGCGTCGGGAAGGGAGAAACCGGCCTCGCCGAGGACCCTCAACACCAACTCCATCGCCTCTCTACTGTTGGGTGAGAACAGCATTCGAGGAACCACGATGTCGGCTGCGCCCGGGTGGGCGCGTAAGGCGCGTATGAAATCCTCGAGCACGGTCCGTAACTGCTCCCACCACGGTGCCGCGGGATCCACGGTGATCTCGAGGTCCTGGCACACGCGGTCACCCATGGCATCGAGTAGCTCGTCCTTGTTCTTCACATGCCAGTAGATCGCCATGGGGGAGACGCCCAGTTGGGTGGCGATCTTGCGGATGGTGAGCGAGTCCAGTCCGCGACGGTATGCGACGTCCAACGCGGCGTCGACGACGGCTGTCCTGGTCAAGCGTGGCATCGGCAGAACTATACAGGTGTACGAGTCGGTGCTAGCGTGACTTGTACTTAGTACGAGAAAGGGGTGGAAGATGGACGACGTCATCCTCGTCGGCGGCGGAATCATGAGCGCGACACTGGGAACGCTGTTGCAAAGACTGGAACCGACCTGGTCGATCCGAGTGCTCGAGCGATTGCCTCGAGTGGCCGCGGAAGCATCCGACGGATGGAACAATGCCGGCACCGGGCATGCCGGTCTGTGCGAGACCAACTACACGACACTGCGATCCGACGGAACCGTCGACGTCGATCGAGCCGTGGGCATCGCCGAGCAGTTCGCGACCACCCGTCGCTTCTGGTCGACACTGCCCCAGGTGGACTTCGTGCGCCCGGTGCCGCACATGACGCTCGTACGAGGTGCAGAGAACGTCGAGTTTCTGCGCGCACGGCATCGTGCAATGAGTGCTCACCCACTGTTCGAGGCCATGCAATACACCGAAGACGCTGCGGTGCTGCAGCAATGGGCACCGCTCGTGGCAGAGGGCAGGACGGGGCGGTGGGCGGCGACCCGCGATGCGACGGGTACCGACGTCGACTTCGGCGCAGCGACGCGGCAGCTGTTCGACGCCATGGCGGTCGCAGGCGCGAGCGTCGAGACCGGCCGTGAAGTGCGTGGATTGCGCCAGAACAGAGATGGGTCCTGGCGACTCGACGTGCGGGGCGGTCGGCGGGTGGAGCGTGCTCGCTTCGTCTTCGTCGGAGCCGGTGGATGGGCTCTGAAGTTGCTGCGCCGAGCGGGAATTCCCGAGGCGCGAGGCTACGGACTGTTGCCGATCAGCGGACAGTTCCTACGCTGTGATCGGCCCGAACTGGTGGATCGGCACGATGCCAAGGTCTACGGGACACCGCCCATCGGAGCTCCGCCGATGTCGGTGCCGCACCTGGACACTCGAATCGTCGACGGGCGGCGATCGGTCCTGTTCGGACCGTACGCAGGGGCGAACCCGAAGTTTCTGAAACACGGATCCCTGATGGACCTGCCGCGCTCGATCGAGGCGGACAACATCGGCTCGCTGCTGTCGATGGCCCGTCGCAACACTCCGTTGATCGGGTTGCTGCTCTCCGAGTTGACCGCGACGCGGAGCAGGAAGATCGCCGCGCTGCGTGAGTTTCTGCCGCGCGCCGACTCCGCGGACTGGTCTATCGCCCGCGCCGGTCAGCGCGCTCAGATCGTGAAAAACGGTGCACTGCAGTTCGGCACCGAAGTGGTTGCCTCGCAGGACGGTACGATAGCGGCCGTGCTCGGCGCGTCGCCCGGTGCGTCCACTGCCGTACCCATCCTGATCGAGCTGTTGAATCGGTGCTTCCCGGAACGGCAGTGGGACTCCCACCTGAACGAGCTGCTCACCGGCTAGCCTGTGGCGGTGGGAGACACAGAGGTGGGGTACCGACAGATCGCCGACGACACCTGGGCCTTCATGCGGCCGCCCGGCAGTTGGGGACAGACCAACACCGGACTGATCGTGAGCCCGGGTTCCGCGTCGATGCTGATCGACACCGTGTGGGATGTGAACTGGGCGCAGCGGGTCGCCGTCGACACCGCCGAACTGGTTGTAGATGCGCCGATCACCGAAGTACTCAACACCCACTCCGACGGTGATCACTGGTGGGGAAACGACACCGTCCCCGCCACTGCGCGCATCACCACCAGCGCCGCGTCTCTGCATGCCATGAAAGAGGAGACACCACCGAAAGGGGTTGACGCGTTCGCCTCTCTCGGTGCGAAGATCGGTTGGGTGCCGGGACCGGTCGGGGCAATGGGCTCCTACATGAACCGGGTCCGCGGCGACGCCACCTTCCCCGGGGCTCTGCCGCGGCTGCCCGATCACACCTTCGAGACCACCGACACCATCGATGTGGCAGGAAGATCCGTCCATCTGCGCTACCTGGGCCCGGCGCACACCGAGGGTGATCTCATCGCCCATCTACCCGACGTCGGAGTCGTGTTCGCCGGCGACCTGCTGTTCATCGACGCGACCCCGGTGCTCTGGCACGGTCCGCTGCAGAACTGGATCGACGCCCTCGACCATCTCCTCGAGCTCGACGCCGCCGTCTACGTCCCCGGCCACGGACCCCTGTGCGGCACCGACGAGATCCGCGCCGTCCGCAACTACTGGACCTGGGTGTCCGAGGCCGGACGCAACTGCTTCGACGCCGGACTCGACTCAACCGAGGCCGCCCGAAACCTGCTGAAATCGAACGAATTCCGGCAATACGCACACTGGGACTCACCGGAACGACTCATCCTGAGCATGAGCACCCTCTACCGCCTGTGGCGCGGCGAGAAACCTGCGCCACCCACGCTGACGCGTCGAGCACGGGCGTTCGCGGACGCGGGACGGTTCCTGCGAGAGCAGTAGGTGTGCTCACCGCGAGTGCAGCTCCGGCGAACCGAACTGCTGTGTCAACGATGCCCCGTGTGCGAACAGGTCGGAAAGATCTAATCTATCCGCGGCGGGTTCGAGCACAATGGTGGTGGCTCCTGCGTCGATCCACCGTCGGATATTGCTCGGGGCCGCATCGGACTCGGAACCGAAGGACACGTAGACGACTACGTCGTGATCGGGCCCGCCGTCGATGTGCCCGATGGCTGTTCGCACCTGATCCGGTGACGTCTCGCTGGTGAGGATGGTCCCCGTGCTGTGACGGCCGCTCAGGGCGAGAGTCTTCGGCCCCGTCGCACCGACGAGCAGCGGCGGCGGTTGCAGCGGAGGCCAATTCAGCTGCACGTTGTCGAGTGAGATGTACCGACCCTGCACGGTGACGCTCTCGCCCGCCAACAGTGCGGTGAGCGCTGTCATCTGCTCGCTCAGCAACGTCAGGGGCGACTGCACTCGCGCCCCGATCTGGCCCATCCACGACTGCACACCGTGTCCGAGCCCCACGCGGAGCCGTCCCGGGGAGACTCGGGCGATGGTAGCGATCTCCATGGCTGTGGCTGCCACGTTCCGCATCGGAGTGGGTAGCACCCCGATGCCGACGTTCACGCGTTCGGTGCTCGCGAGAACCAGTGCAGCAGTGGACACTCCACCGGAATAGAAGCAGTCCTCCCACAACCACACCTCGTCGACGCCCGCGCGGTCGGCCGCACGTGCCGCCTCGACGAGATCCTCCGGCGCAAGTTCGGGTCGGATTACGACGCCGATTCGAGTCATGGCACTCTTCCTTTCTTCTCAGCGAACGAGATACGGGGACACCGAACTTCGGTGCTCATCGATATCGAGGTCCTTGCCCAGTGGCGGAAACGCACGTTGCGGGCAGTTCGAACGCTCGCACACCCGGCAGCCAGCTCCGATGGGCGTCGCCGCCGCCGAACCCTGCACATCCAGACCGTCGGCGTACACCAGCCGTCCGGCGTGGCGCAGTTCGCAACCGAGGCCGATGGCAAAGGTCTTGCCGGGCTGGCCGTATCGAGCGGCGCGTCGCTCCACAGTGCGCGCGATCCACAAATAGCTGCGGCCGTCGGGCATCTCGGCGATCTGCGTCATGATCTTGCCCGGGTAGGCGAACGTTTCGTACACGTTCCACAGCGGGCACGTGCCACCGCTGGACGAGAAGTGAAAACCTGTGGCGGACTGACGCTTCGACATGTTCCCGGCGCGATCGACCCGCACGAACGAGAACGGCACACCCCGTAGCTCGGGTCTCTGCAAGGTGGAGAGTCGATGGCAGATGGTCTCGTAGCTGACCGAGAAGAACGCCGAGAGCCGCTCGATGTCGTACCGGAAATCCTCGGCCACGTCGTGGAACTGGTGGTACGGCAACACCGTCGCGGCTGCGAAGTAGTTCGCGAATCCGAGCACGGCCAGCTTCTTCGACGACTCGCTGGTGAAATTGCCCTCGTCGGCCATCCTCTTCAGCAGATCCCCGCATTCGAGATAGGCGAGTTCGGCGGCGTACTTGAACACCTTCTGCCCGCCGGAGAGATGCGGTGAGATCTCCAGTACTCGCGTCTGCGGATCGAACCGGTGCAGCACGTTCTCGCCGAGGTCGATGCGATTGACGATCTGCACGTCGTGGACCGTCCGCAATCGCTTGGCGATCTCGCCGCCGACGTCGGCGCGATGGAACCGAATTCTCGAGGTAAGAGCTTCTGCCGCAGTGTCCAATTCGTGCAGATAGTTCTGCCGCTGATAGAAGTAGTCGCGCACTTCTTCGTGCGGCTTGCTGATGGAACCACTGCCACTGCCGTCGGAGAAACGCTCCTCGGTAGCGGCCAGCAGCTGAGCCGTCGTATTGCGGTATCGGCGGTGCATGTTGACCATCGCTCGTGCCAGCTGCGGGTGCGAGCTGACCATCTGCGCGATCTCGTGCGCATCGGCGTCGATGCCCATGTCCTGATCGAGCGCCACCTCGCGGAGTTCGGCAACCAGCCTGGTGTCGTCCTCGGAGGAGAAGAACGACGTGTCGACGCCGAACACCTCGGAAATCCGCAGCAGTACCGGCACCGTCAACGGACGCACGTCGTGCTCGATCTGGTTGAGATAACTGGCCGAGATTCCCAGCTTCTGCGCCAGCGATACCTGACTCATGCTGCGTTCGCTGCGGAGCTGCCGAAGCCGCACGCCGACGAAGGTTTTGGACATATCGCCAGGCTACGCCTGCGAAGAATTGACTTAACAGCATTGGCAACTAGCTGCTGAGTCACAATTCGATGTTGTTCGGGAACATTAGCCGAAGTAAAGGCGTATACCGGTATACGAGCTATTCACCACGCACCACGAGGAGCGGTCATGTCCAACCGTCAACGCACTTCCGAAATCGTCAGGGACGTCGTCGTATTCGTCACCGGAGCCGTACTCGTCGCATCCACCGTCTGGCTGCCCGTCCAGGGAGACCAGGAAGTCACCGGTGCCATCCTCGTGCTCGGCATTCTCGCCGCATCGACCGCGCTGTGGGCGATCGGATCGTCGTCCAGACAGAGTCACTGGACCCACGTCGGCCTCGGCCTGCTGCTCGCGGTCTCGCCCGCGCTGATGGTGTTCCCGTCCGGATTGCTGGCAGCGGACCTGTTCGCCATCGTCGGCGGACTCGTGATCGCCGCCATGGGTGCGCTCGGGGTGCTTTCCTCGCGTCGGACTCCGATCACCTCTCGGGTGATTGCACGCAGTGACGAGCACACCGGCGTTCGCGTCTGAGCCTTCTCTGCAACCGGTGCTCCACTCCCGGGGGCGTGCGCGATGAATATCGTGCGCGGCCCCGGGAGTGGAGCATTCTGTGCATTCATCGCCTCGATTCCCGACGTCGCCGGATCACCGACGCAATCTCGCCGGCGATGACGTCCGGTGCGGCCAGCACGTCGAATGCCGAGTAGCGCAGCACCAGCCAGCGATCGAGCACCAAAGCGTTCTGCCTACGCCGATCCTTGCTGAATACCCCAGCTGCACTGTGAAATTCACGCCCGTCCACTTCGATGATCGTTCGGCTGCGACGGTCGACGAGGTCGCAGATGTACGGACCGACTACCGCATTCATCTCCAGGTACAGCCCGATCCGGTGCAGCGCGCGTCCCAACGCCCGCTCCGGTTCCGAGGCGAATCTGGTCACCGCCAGCCGAACTTGGCGAGCCAACTCTGCGTTGCCGCGTCGACCTGGGAATCGTTCGAGCA
This sequence comes from Rhodococcus sp. 14-2483-1-2, assembly GCF_002259405.1. Classification (GTDB taxonomy): domain Bacteria; phylum Actinomycetota; class Actinomycetes; order Mycobacteriales; family Mycobacteriaceae; genus Rhodococcoides. The sequence goes on from NZ_NPFW01000014.1 coordinate 213,594, forward strand.
GGCGGAGCAGTGACGCGGGGTCGAGTCCGAATTTCAGGCGTTCGTCGATCAGCAACTCGGCCTCGGCGCGGGGGAGTACCGCCAGGCAATCGAGAATCGTCTGTGCGGGCGTGGTGCACGGCAGGGACTCGACCTCGTCGACGAGCCTGGAATCGAGTGCGCGACGATGTAGCCGAAGCCATGGCGGTGGCCGCAACCTCGCCGAGCGAGGGACGGTGGCGTCGAGGGTGGTCGGTTCGGTCGTCCAGCCCCGCAGGTACGCGGCCGACCGGTGACTGAGCACGGCGTCCGGTCGCCACAACGAAACGGCCCGACACCGATCCATCGTCGACGGTTCCCCGCACATGTGGACCGTCGGCAGAACACGGGTGAAGCGCCGCGAGACGGTGCTGGGGTGGAGCCCGGAGGCGAGGAGCTGCTGAAGGGTGGCGGGTCCGGGAGTGGAGCCTGCGGAATGACCCTGGAGTCTGGGGGTGGAGCCTGCGTCGGTGTTGTCGGGTGTCATGGATGCAGCGTCGGCGATGCTGTAGGTGTCCTCCGACGCTCGACCTGGGGGAATGCAGTGCCCTGTGGATAGCTGCGTGTCTGTGGATGAGTGCACGTAGTGCTCCACTCTGGGGCGTCGGGCGCGTGATTTCGTGGGAAGTGGCGTCGAGTGGAGCGCCCCGCGCGTGTCCACATCTTGAGACCGAGGTACTGTGATGTCGGTCACAAGATCGGCAGTTTCTGACTCGATTCAGACGCCCCCGCCAAACCGTACAAGCGTCCTGTATGAGTTTTTGTTCATTGCGTTCATCAACTGGGGATTCACCGCTACTGGCGAGTAACCACGCCGTCCGATCGGAGAGGTTTGCGCCGACCGAAAATTTGCAACATTAGCAACAGTGTCGGGAAAGCTAGCCAAGATTGGCACTAACAACTGGTAGACGCCTGTTTTCGGGTGTGCCATTGTTTTGGAGTACACCAGAAGGGCCTGGCAACGATGTGAAGATTCGTCTCGAGGCAGGCCGAGAAGCAGAAGAGACTGGAGCTGAAGATGTCGACCACCGGCACCCCGAAGACCATCGCCGAGATCCAGCAGGATTGGGACACCAACCCCCGCTGGAAGGGCGTCACCCGTAACTTCACCGCACAGCAGGTCTCCGACCTCCAGGGCACCGTCGTCGAAGAAGCGACACTCGCTCGCCGCGGCAGCGAGATCCTCTGGGACCTCGTGAACAACGAGGACTACATCAACTCGCTCGGTGCCCTCACCGGCAACCAGGCCGTGCAGCAGATTCGCGCCGGCCTCCAGGCGATCTACCTCTCCGGCTGGCAGGTCGCAGGCGACGCCAACCTCTCGGGCCACACCTACCCGGACCAGAGCCTCTACCCGGCCAACTCGGTGCCGTCGGTCGTCCGTCGCATCAACAACGCACTCCTGCGCGCCGACGAGATCGCCAAGATCGAGGGCGACACGTCCGTCAAGAACTGGGTTGCACCGATCGTCGCCGACGCCGAAGCCGGCTTCGGTGGCGCACTGAACGCCTACGAGCTGCAGAAGGCCATGATCGTGGCCGGCGCCGCAGGCGTCCACTGGGAGGACCAGCTCGCATCGGAGAAGAAGTGCGGCCACCTCGGCGGCAAGGTTCTGATCCCCACCCAGCAGCACATCCGCACCCTCACCTCGGCACGCCTCGCGTCCGACGTCGCCGACGTCCCGTCGGTCATCATCGCCCGCACCGACGCCGAGGCAGCCACGCTGATCACCTCCGACGTCGACGAGCGTGACCGTGAGTTCCTCGACGGAACCCGCACCGCAGAAGGATTCTTCGGCGTCAAGAACGGCATCGAGCCCTGCATCGCCCGTGCGAAGGCCTACGCCCCGTACGCCGACCTCATCTGGATGGAGACCGGCGTGCCGGATCTCGAGGTCGCCAAGAAGTTCTCCGAGTCGGTTCGCAGCGAGTTCCCGGACCAGCTGCTCGCCTACAACTGCTCGCCTTCGTTCAACTGGAAGGCACACCTGGACGACGCGACCATCGCCAAGTTCCAGAAGGAACTCGGAGCCATGGGCTTCAAGTTCCAGTTCATCACCCTCGCAGGCTTCCACTCGCTCAACTACGGCATGTTCGACCTGGCACACGGCTACGCCCGCGAAGGCATGACCGCGTTCGTCGACCTGCAGGAGCGCGAGTTCAAGGCTGCCGAAGAGCGCGGCTTCACCGCCATCAAGCACCAGCGTGAGGTTGGCGCCGGCTACTTCGACCGCATCGCCACCACCGTCGACCCCAACACCTCGACGGCTGCACTGAAGGGCTCCACCGAAGAAGGCCAGTTCCACTGAGCAGTTCCGCCTCTCCGAACCTCTAGCGCACCAGTCAGGCGGCCCCAGCGATTCGCTGCGGGCCGCCTGATTTGTATCGCCTGGGTTCTGGGCGTACCCCGGAAGAGTTACCCCCATCTCACTTGAACCTGTTGTGCCGCAACATCTATGACTAGGAGCTTCCTGTGACGGTCGAGAGGGTGGGGATCGTCGGAGCCGGGCAGATGGGGGCAGGAATTGCCGAGGTCTGTGCCCGCGCCCATGTCGACGTGTTGGTCTACGAACAGACTCGTGAGCTGACGAGCGCCGGACGCACCCGCATCCTGAAGTCCCTCGACCGCGGAGTGAGCAGCGGCAAGATCACCGAACGCGAGCGAGAGCACGCTGCGGCAAGGCTGCGATTCACCTCCGACCTCGCCGACTTTCGCGATCGCCAGCTCGTCGTCGAAGCAGTACTCGAAGACGAGAAGATCAAGGCCGACATCTTCGCCGAACTCGACTCGGTGGTGACCGACCCCGACGCCGTCATCGCCTCGAACACCTCCTCCATTCCCATCGTGAGCCTGGGAGCCGCGACGACGGCACCCGGCCGCGTCGTCGGTCTGCACTTCTTCAACCCGGTCCCGGTACTGCCACTCGTCGAGCTCGTCACCACCGACCTGACCTCACCGGCAGTGGCCGACCGCGCCGAGCGATTCGCAGGCGATGTCCTCGGCAAGCAGGTCGTGCGCTCAGCAGATCGCTCGGGCTTCGTCGTCAACGCGTTGCTGGTGCCGTATCTGCTCTCTGCGATTCGCATGGTCGAATCCGGATTCGCCACCAAGGAAGACGTCGACAAGGCGACGGTGCTGGGTCTGGCGCACCCCATGGGGCCACTCGCACTCGCCGACCTCGTCGGCCTCGACACGGTCAAAGCCATTGCCGATTCCATGTATTCGGAGTTCGAGGAACCTCTCTTCCTGGCACCGCCGCTGCTGCTGCGCATGGTCGAATCGGGCCGCGTCGGCAAGAAAGCCGGAGCCGGTTTCTATCGCTACGAGAACGGCCGAATCGCAAAGTAGACACCGCCCCGGGCGGGTTGCCCCGCGACGGACACCGGAGCGCTATTGTCGGTCTGCGAAACGCAGTCACTTCGATCACAGGAGCGTGTCAGTGAGCAAGTCCACGAAGTCGAACGGTGTGGTTCCCAAGGCATTCGGGATCGGGTTGGCCGCCACCGGTGCCGCCCACTTCGTGGTGCCCGAGGCATTCGAGGGAATCACCAAGCTCCCGTTCCCCACGGACACCAGAACCTGGATCAGTCGTAACGGTGCCACCGAATTGGCCGTCGGCGCGGCGATCGCGTACCCCAAGACGCGTAAGATCGGACTGGTCGGTCTGGGCGCATACGTACTGTGGCTCGGGGCCAACATCGCCAAGAACAGCTGACGTTACTGTTGCAAACGACTCGTTTAGAGCAGGAATAGCCTGGTCGAGGCGGTAGCTGCCTTGCGCTCTCACTGATGCGTAGGTAGCAATGTAGATATGACTTCAGCTACCGCTTACCAGGCCACCGCTCCGGACGCCCCGCTCGAGAAGGCGACGATCGAGCGACGCGCAGTCGGACCGAACGACATCCTCATCGACGTCAAGTTCGCCGGCATCTGCCACTCCGACATTCACACCGCCCGTAACGAGTGGGGCGGCACCACGTACCCCGTCGTTCCCGGTCACGAGATCGCAGGCATCGTGGCCGAGGTCGGCTCCGAGGTGACCAGCCGCAAGGTGGGCGACCGCGTCGGCGTCGGCTGCTTCGTGGACTCCTGTGGCGAGTGCGAGGCGTGCAAGGACGGCGACGAGCAGTACTGCACCAAGGGCGTCGTCCAGACGTACAACTCGAAAACCTACGAGGGCGAGTTCACCCACGGCGGCTACTCCACCCAGATCGTCGTGACGGAGAAGTTCGTTCTCGGCATCCCGGAAGGCGTCGAGCTCGACGTTGCCGCACCGCTGCTGTGCGCGGGCATCACCCTGTACTCGCCGCTCAAGCACTGGGGAGCGGGACCGGGCAAGAAGGTCGCCATCATCGGCATGGGCGGCCTGGGCCACATCGGCGTCAAGATCGCGCACGCACTCGGTGCCCACGTCACCGTGCTGAGCCAGACGGACGCCAAGGAAGCCGACGGCAAGGCCTACGGTGCCGACGAGTACTACGCCACCAAGGACACCACCGCCCTCAAGGATCTGCAGGGCAAGTTCGACCTCATCCTCAACACGGTCTCCGCGAACCTGCCGATGGGCAAGTACCTCGGACTGCTCGCCCGCAACGGCACCCTCGTCGAGCTGGGCGTTCCCGAGAAGCCCCTCGAGGTGCCCGCGTTCAACCTGCTGGCCAACCGTCGTTCCTTCGCCGGTTCGATGGTCGGTGGCATCGCCGAGACGCAGGAAATGCTGGACTTCTGCGCCGAGCACCACATCGGTGCCGAGATCGAGGTCATCCCGGCCGAGAAGATCAACGAGGCATACGACCGCGTCGTCAAGTCCGACGTGCGCTACCGCTTCGTGATCGACGCAGCCACGCTGTAACTGTTTCCTTGGACGCGTGAATGGTCCATTGACCTGCCCAGACGGGGGTCGATGGACCATTCACGTCTTCGAAGCGGGTTCAGCTCTCGGCCAGCCGCTTCTTCTCGTGCTCGACGTCGAAATCTGCTGTGGGCCAATCGAGATCGAGCTTCTCCAGGGCGTCGATCAGGATCTCCGTGACCGCAAGTCTGCTGTACCACTTGCGGTCGGCCGGAACGACGTACCACGGCGCATGATCGAAGTCCGTACGATCGAGGACCCGCTGATACGCCTGTCGGTACTGCGGTAGGAAGCCACGCTCGGTGACGTCGCCCGGGTTGTACTTCCAGTGCTTCTCGGGTCGATCGAGCCGCTCCTGCAATCGCTTCTTCTGCTCGTCGGCCGACACGAACAAGGCCACCTTGACGACGACCGTGTCCTCGTCGACCAGTTCCTTCTCGAAGGCGTTGATCTCGTCGAATCGCTTCTCCCACACCTGCCGTGGCACGAGGTCGTGGACCGCGACGACGAGAACGTCCTCGTAGTGGGACCGATCGAACACCCCGATCCGGCCTGCCCGTGGAAGGGCTTTGCGGATACGCCACAGGTAGTGGTGCTGCTTTTCCTGCTGGGTGGGTACCCCGAACGACGCGAGGTCGACGCCCTGCGGATCGACCATCCCGATGACGTGCTTGACCATGCCGCCCTTGCCTGCGGTGTCCATGCCCTGCAGCACCAGCAGAACCGACTTGGTGCCGCCTGCGCGGCCATGGGCGTAGAGCTTCTCCTGGAGTGCCGCCAGCACCGCTCCGCGCTGCTCGAGGACGTCGTTGCCGTGTGCTTTCGCGCCGTCGAAACCCGGAGTTGCCGTGAAATCGATGTCCTCCACACGGGGAGAGGCGCTGGCGCGCAGCACATCGACGGGAGAGAGCGTCCACAGTTTCGACTTGTCGGCCATAGGCGGAAGACTACTTCTCTACCATGGGATTCATGGCCCCTACCATTGCAAAAGCAGAAACCGTGTCGCGTGAGCAACTGCTCGAGTTCGTCTCTCCGCGGCACCACCACACCCTGATCACTCGCAAGCGCGACGACGGTCTGCAGGTCTCCCCGGTGTCCGCCGGGGTGGACTCGGAAGGCCGCATCGTCATCGCCACCTACCCCGAGCGCGCGAAAGTGCTCAACATCCGCCGCAACTCCGCCGTCACGGTGCTGGTGCACAGTGACGACTGGAACGGCGACTACGTCCAGGTCGACGGTACGGCCGAGATCATCGATCTTCCCGACGCCGTCGAACCTCTGGTGGAGTACTTCCGCAGCATCGCCGGCGAGCACTCGGACTGGGACGAGTACCGCGCGGCGATGGTGAAGCAGGGAAAGTCGTTGATACGCATCGTGATCGACACCTGGGGCCCGATCGCCGCGGGTGGCTTCCCGCCCGGGAGAGTGTGACAAGCCCCCGGGAAGAGTGTGACAAGCCCCCGGGAAGAGTGTGACAAGCCCGCCAGGGAGAGTGTGACAGGCCCTCCTAGGAGGGTGTGACTAGCCCTTCAGCGGTGCCGCGAACAGTGGCACGGCGTTCTCGAGTGCGTATCGGGTGCCTGCGACCGAGGCGGCCGAGAATGCGTTGGACAGGTTCGTGTCACCGAGCACCACGAGCCGTCCGTCGCGTGCCGACGGAAGGCCCTGGATCGACGGGTTGTCGGTGATCACCTCGGGTCCGGTGCCGATGGGGAACATGACGGTGAGGTCGGCGTCGAGCGCGGCGATGTTCTCCTCCGACAGTTCGATGCTGAACGCCCCGGGTTCGGCGAGGGTCTGGATGGCCGGGGTGTTGGTCAGGCCGAGTGATTCGAGGAAGTCGACGCGGGTGTCGCCACGGACGTAGGCACCGACCTGTCCGCTGTAGAGCGTTCCGACGGCGACGGTCTTGTCGGCAAATTCGGGGTTGGCCGCGATGGTGTCGTCGAACAGTGTCTTGGTGTCGTCGACGAGTTTCTTGCCCTCGTCTACCTTTCCGAGCGCTTGGGCGACGATCTCGGTCTGGCCGTCCCACGTGGTGCCGTAGGCGACGTCGGTTCCGGGCGGCGCCGCAACAGTGGGGGCGATCTCGGACAGGTCGTCGTAGACGGCTCTGTCGTTGGTGCTGCGAGTCCACAGGATCAGATCCGGCGCCAGCGCCGCGATCGATTCCATGTCGACGTCGAAGGTGCCCACGATCGTGGGGTCGGTGTCGTAGGTCTCGTCGACCCACGGACCGAGCCCGTTTCCGCCGACGCCGAGCCAGTCGCTGGCACCGACGGGCTGGACGCCGAGCGCCAGCGCGGTTTCGGCGTCCGACCATCCGAGCGCGACCACTCGCTGCGGGTTCGCAGGTACCTCGACCTCGCCGAACATGTCGGTCACGACGACGCCACCGGACTCGGCCGAGTCGGTGGTGCCGTCGGAGTCACTACCGTCGGAGCTGCATGCGGTGAGGGTGAGGGCAAGGGCGAGGGCTGCCGCAGGCAGAGCCGACGAACGTGAGATGCGCATAGGGCACGCTAACCTATCAAGCGGCGAAATGCTCCACGATCTTCGCGCAGAAGGCCGGCAGGTCGTCCGGATTGCGGCTCGACACCAGGTTGCCGTCGACCACGACTTCTTCGTCGACGACGGTTCCTCCCGCGTTTCGAATGTCGGTTCGGATGCTCGGGTAGGACGTCAACGTCCGACCCTTCAGAACATCGGCCTCGACGAGGGTCCAGGCACCGTGGCAGATGACGCCGACGGGCTTGCGGGCCTGCACGAAGGCGCGGACGAACTCCACTGCGTCCGCGTCGACGCGAAGTTGATCGGGGTTGGTGGTGCCGCCGGGCAGAATCAGTGCGTCGAAGTCGTCCGCGGAGACCTCGGCGACGACGCGGTCGACCGTGAAGGTGTCGGCGGCATTGACGTCGCTCTCCATCGCTTGGATGTCGCCATGGTCGAGTGCGACCAATGTGACTGTGGCTCCGGCATTTTCGACGGCTTCGCGAGGCTGAACCAGCTCGACTTGCTCGACCCCGTCGGTGGCGAGAATGGCGATGCGGCGTCCGGTCAAGGTTTCGGTAGTCATACCGTTCGAATGTCCGACGGGGCCGGATCCCAAACCGACGAGCGATGGTACGAATGGACCCATGAGCGAATCACCCATCGAAACTCCGGCCGAGGATCGCGCCCTGCAGAACCTGCCCATCGTGGACGAGCCCGACGAGCCGAGCGCGGATGAGCTGCCCATCGAGGCCGACGCCGGGGACGTGCTGGATCAACGAGCAGAAGTACCCCTGGACGACGACGGGTACGACGAGCGCTAAGGCGTGTTCGGCTCTTCGTCGACCAGAGGATGCGGCTGCGACTTGAACTTCGCGGGGGAGCCGTCGGCCATGGCGACCCCGTGGATTCCGCCCCACATCATCATGCAGAGATAGTCGATCAGATCGTCGGCGGACATCGACTTGTTGGAGATCCACCAGTGCGTGGCCAACTGAACCGCACCGACGATGGCGAAGGCCCACGGCACCGAGCCACCGGAATCCATCTCGCGTTGCCGCAGGCGTTCACCCAACACGGTGGAGAGCAACTCGGCGATCATTCGCTCGGACTCGGCAACCACGTCGCGGTTGTTGCCGGCGTTGTTCGCCATGACGTACAGGTACACCTCGGGATCGGTGGCCACCGTCTCGACGTACGCGGTCACCACGACGCGAGTGAGCTCGTACTCGTCGAGCTCGTGTGAGATCGCAGCGTAGATGCGAGGTGCGAGAGTCGTCTCGACATACCGCGACATCGTCGCGCTCGTCAGGTCGTTCTTGTCGGTGAAGTAGCGGTAGAGAACCGTCTTGGAAATACCGATCTCCGACGCGATCTCGTCCATCCCGATTTCGCGGCCTCGCAACCGGATCGCGGCCAACGTGCCGTCGACGAGCTCTTCGCGGCGCGCGATCTTGTGCTCACGCCACCGACGCTTTCGGCCGTCCGGCTTCTCGACCTTCGGCTTGTCCTCGCTCGGCTCGGACTCGTTCAGCTTTGCCTCCGTCGTATTTCTCGCCACAACCCCACCCTATGCGCCTTGTCCGACACCATTGCAGGCTGCGTCCGGTTGATCTGCCACATTTCTGGGCACAATGTCGGTTGTGCAGCTCATGAACTTCGACGACGAGACCAAACGTCGCGACCTCCGCAAGATGAAAACAGTCGCGACGGGCTTTCTCGTTTTCGCATCGATCGTCTATCTCTTCTGCCGATGGCAGGAGTCGACGGGCGCAGGTGCCTGGGTCGGCTACGTCCGAGCGGCGTCGGAGGCGGGCATGGTGGGCGCACTCGCCGACTGGTTCGCGGTGACGGCACTGTTCAAGCACCCGCTGGGTATCCCGATTCCGCACACGGCTCTGATCAAGAAGAAGAAGGACCAGCTGGGCGCGAGCCTGAGTTCGTTCGTCGGCAGCAATTTCCTCGCGCCCGAGGTGGTGTCCGAGAAGGTCGCGTCGGCTCAGGTTCCGCTGCGATTGGGTACCTGGCTCGCCCAGCCCGACAACGCCGAACGCGTCGCGGCCGAGGCGGCGACCGTGTTACACGGCGTCGTCGACGTACTCAACGACGAGGACATCACCGCCGTCATCGACAGCACCATCGTGCGTCGACTCGCCGATCCGCAGTGGGGTCCGCCGATCGGCCGCATCCTCGACGAGTTGCTCCGCGAGAACCGTCAGCTGCCGTTGATCGACATGCTCGCCGAGCGCGCTCACCAGTGGGCGCTCGGCAGCCAGGAGATGATCGATCGCGTCGTCGCGAGGGATTCCCCGAACTGGTCGCCGAAGTTCGTCGACACTCTGCTGGGGGAGAAGGTCTACAAGGAACTCGTCGAGTTCACCTGGAAGATTCGCTCCAACCCCGAGCACGACGTCCGTCAGGCCGCGAACAAGTTCCTCATCGACTACGCCAACGACCTGCAGCACGATCCGGTGACCATCGAGAAGGCCGAGAAGCTCAAGGCACAGATCATGGGACGCGAGGAGATCACCGGCCTCGCTGCGGCGACGTGGAAGGTGGCCAAGCGGCTGATCACCGAGTCGGTGGACGATCCGACGAGCACGCTGCGCACCAAGATCAAGGAGAACACCGCCAACCTCGGCGTCCGTCTGCGCGACGACGAGGACCTGCGCGCCAAGGTCGACGGTTGGCTCCTCGGTGGCGCGAGCTACATCGCCGCGAACTACGCCGACGAGATCACCACGATCATCGGCGACACCGTCGCGCGCTGGGACGCCGAGGAAGCGAGCAAGAAGATCGAACTGCAGGTGGGACGCGATCTGCAGTTCATCCGCATCAACGGAACCGTCGTCGGTTCCATCGCCGGTCTTGCCATCTACACGATCTCGGATCTGATCTTCGGGCACTAGTGCTAGCAGAGTGCTTGCAATAGTTAGCACCCTTCGGTACCGTCCAGTAGGACACCGAAAACAGGAGGCCGAGATGGCCGATGACGAGGGGGATCTGGTCGCAAAGGCGACCGAGGCGACGCAGGTCGTCGCCGAGGCGGGGGATCTTGTTGCCGCAGTCGTCACGACTGCAGCACAGGACATAGGCAGCTACATCCGATCGCAACGGGAAGCCGCGCAGGTATCGATGCGGCAACTCGCCAGTCGGGCCGGAGTGAGCAACCCCTACCTCAGCCAGATCGAACGCGGACTGCGCAATCCGTCCGCCGAAGTGCTAGCGCAGATAGCCAAGGGTCTGCGCGTCTCCTCGGAGGTGCTGTACGTCCGGGCCGGGATCTTGGAAGCGCGTCCCCACGGTCCGGTGCGCGAAGCTCTGCTCGGCGATGAGCACATCACCGAACGGCAGAAGCAAGTGCTGATCGAGATCTACGACTCGTTCTGTCGTGAGAACGAGTCGACGCAGGAGCCCGAACCCGACGAACAGGAGACACCCGATGTCTGATTCCAAGAACTTCGAGAACGTCAAGACCCCTATCTTCGCAGCCGTCGGTGCAGGCGACGCCGTCGTGCAGGCAGTAGCGGACGTCGTCGCTCAGGTGCGCTCGCGCGCCGAGAGCCGTACCAGCGAGGTCAACGCCCGCATCGCCGACATCTCCGAGGACGTCACCGAAGGTGTCGAGAGCCTGCGCGAGCGCCTGGCGAACCTGCCCGCGGAGCTTCCCGACGAGATCGCCGAACTCCGCGAGCGCTTCACCCCCGAAGAGCTCCGCAAGGTGGCCGAGGCGTACCTCAAGGTCGCCTCCGACCTCTACACCTCGCTCGCCGAGCGCGGCGAGGAGACCGTCGAGCGCATTCGCCGCACCCCGGCCGTCGAAGAAGGCCTCGAGCGCGCCAACACCGCTGCCAACGACGTCGTCGACCTCACCGAGCAGGCCCTCGGAACCGTCGCCTCGCAGACCCGCGCAGTCGGCGAGCGCGCCGCTGCCCTGGCCGGCCTCGCGTCGGACAAGGTTCGTGAAGGTGCCGAGGAAATCTCCGAGGCCGCCGACGAGCTCGCCGAGAACATCGACGAAGCAGGCGACGAGGCCAAGGACAAGGCCGTCGAGGCTTCCGACAAGGTGAGCGGCGTGGCAGGCAAGGTCGAGGCCAAGACCCGCAGCAGCGCGAACTCGCCGATCAAGAAGCCTGCTCCGGCACCCGCGAAGAAGACGGCACCGGCACCGGCTGCCAAGAAGGCCGCGCCGGCTCCGGCCAAGAAGGCTCCGGCGAAGAAGACCACTCGCTAAAGCATTCGTAAAGAAAACGACCCCTGCGCCGCGCGGTGCGGGGGTCGTTTCTCGTACACTGGCCGCGTGAGCATCGCCGGCAGCTTCAGCTACTACATCCTGACCTTTCTGCAGATCCTCGGAGTGGTAGGCGCAGGATTCGCGATCTTCCATGCCCTGCGTCAGCGCGCCGACGCCTTTCCTGCCGTGGACAAGCTCACCAAGAACGCTTGGCTGGCCATTCTTTTCGTGGGTCTGCTCCTTATCCTGGTCTCCGGAGTGATCGGATTCCTGGGCATCATCGGTGTCGTCGCCGTGTGCGTGTACCTCGTCGACGTGCGACCGAAGATCGACAGCATTCAACGCGGACCCCGCTGGTAGGCAGCCGCATCGCCGCTCACGAGATGGTGGGCGTACCGTCTACCGCACCCGCCAGGGGGTCGAGGTAGAGGGGAATTTTCTGTGGTTTCACGCAAGGTAGTCGAACGTGTGCTGTTCGGAATCGGCGGCGCGGCCGCGGCAGCCTCCGTCGGTGCATTCGTCGTCCGGCGGCGTCGCCTGCATTCGTTCACCAGGACGACCGATGTTCGGCCCGACGAGCTTCTGAAGCATCCCACGATCGAGCCGCTCGTCACCGAGGTGGTCACCGACGACGGTGCGCACCTGCACGTTCGCAGCTACGGTGACGCCGATGCCGAACCGATCGTCTTCAGCCACGGCTGGACCTGCTCGGCCGACTACTGGTTTCCGCAGATCAACGCCCTCGCCGGCCGCTACCGCGTCATTGCCTACGACCAGCGTGGCCACGGCCGCAGCGACGTGGGAACGCGACCGCTGAGCCCCGACGTGCTGGCCGACGATCTCGCCGCCATCCTCTCCGCCACCGTCGCCGAGGACAACAAGGCCGTCCTGGTGGGCCACAGCATGGGCGGCATGTCGATCATGGCGTGGGCCGGGAACTATCCCGAGCAGGTCGATCGACTCGTCAGTGCCGTGCTGCTCGCCAGCACCGCGACCGACTCGCTCGTCCGCGAAACCACCGTCATCCCACTGCCGCAACGCTTCCCGCGCGTCCCGACCCCCGTGGGGAAGGCCGTGCTCAGCTCGGCACTTCCGCTGCGCCCGTCACCGGTGGTGCGCCAAGCCATCAAATACATCTCCATGGCACCCAGTGCTACTGCCGCCGAGGTGGCGTTCTGCGAGAAGATCGTGCTCGAATGCGCGCCGCGCACCCGCGGCATCTGGGGTGCGGCACTCACGGACCTCGACATCCACGAAGCGCTCGAGAACATGTCCGTCCCCACCAGCGTGCTCGTCGGATCGGCCGACCGATTGACCCCGCCCGTGCACGCTCGCAAACTCGCCCGCGCCCTGGACGATCACGATCACCTGAGCCGACTGATCGTGATCCCGGGCATCGGACACATGAGTTCCGTCGAGGCAATCGACGAATTCAACGCCGAAGTGGTTCGGCTCCGGAACCTGTGATCGTTCGGGTCCCGCCTAGCTGAACACCACGGTCTTGCGGCCGTGCACCAGGACACGATCCTCCAGGTGCCACCGCAGGCCGCGGGAGAGCACCAGCTTCTCGATGTCGCGGCCCTGACGCACCATGTCGGCCACCTCGTCGGAATGGTCGACGCGGATGACGTCCTGCTCGATGATCGGACCCGCGTCGAGCTCGGCCGTCACGTAGTGGCACGTCGCCCCGATCAGTTTCACGCCCCGCGCGAATGCCTGGTGGTACGGACGTGCGCCGACGAACGACGGCAGGAAGCTGTGATGGATGTTGATGGCCCGGCCCGCCCAGTGCGTGCACAGCGACTCGGGGAGAACCTGCATGAACCGTGCCAGCACCACCGCGTGCGGGTCGTAGGAATCGACCAGCGATCGCACTTCCTCGAAAGCAGGCCCGCGCTCGGCCGGTTCCTTCGCGAACTCGACGTGATGGAACGGGGTGCCGTGCGCGGCGGCGATCGGCTCGAGCGACTTGTGGTTGCCGATCACCGCGGAGATCTGAGCGGGCAGCTCGCCGCCCGCTGCGCGGCCGAGGAGGTCGTGCAAGCAGTGTGCTTCCTTGCTGACGAGCAGGACCACGCGCTTGGGTTCACCCGAATCGTGAAGTGTCCATTCGGTTTCCGGGCCGAGCTCGGCGGCGACCACGGCGAAACGGGTGCGTAGCTCCTCGATGGTCATGTCCACGGACGACGCGCGTACGGCCTGCCGGGTGAAGAACCAGCCGGTGTCGGGATCGGCGTGATAGGCGGCCTCGACGATCCATCCACCGACCTCGGCGAGGAAGGTCGAGATGCGGGCGACGATGCCCGTCTTGTCGGGGCAACCGAGCGACAGGACGTAGCGGCGATCGTCGGATACGGAAGAACTCATACCGCCGATTGTCTCAGGGCGTCCGTACCCCGGTTGCCACCAGTGTCCCGAGATCGATCGAATCGATTCCGCGCTCGGTCAGCAGCGCAGTGAACTCGGCACGGATCTGCGTCCGGGTCGCATCGTCGAACGGTGTCAGCGCGCCCCGCATCGCGCTGCCCAGCACGAGATCCCACACGAACAACTCCGTCGCGGGAACGTGGTTGGACAGCTCCACGACCTCGACATCGGTGGTGCCGGCCGCGGTGAGCCATGCGGACAGAAGATCCGCCGTCTCCATTCGACGGATCGGGTGCTTGTCGTACCCGTCCTGCGCGAGTGGCCCGTCGTGCTCGTTCGGCGGCGAGTGCGCACCGATCACCTCGAAGTACGTGCTCGCGAACGCCTCGATCGCACCCTTGCGCCACACCGTCACCCCGACGCGACCGCCCGGACGAACCAGAGACACCAGACGAGCGAAGTCCCCCTCGGGATCGGGCAGAAAGAAGATGCCGTACGAACAGGCCAGCGCGTCGTATCCGGCATCGGGAACCGTCGACGGCGGCTCCCACTCGGTGGCGTCGGCGAGAACGAAGTCGATGTTGCGCAGGGCGCGATCGGTGGCTTTCACGCGGCCCACCTCCAACAGGTCGTCGGCGAGATCGATGGCATGCACGAGACCGTCCGGGCCCACCGCCGCGGCCGCAGGAATGGCCGACGCCCCGGTGCCGGAACAGACGTCGAGAACCGCGTCGCCGGTGGCCAATCGGAGTGCGAAGGCGAGAGACTGCCCGGCCGGGCCCCACACCTGCGGCGTCAGGCCGTCGAACTCCCTGCTGGTGGCGTTGAAGGTGGCGGCGAGCGACGCTGCGGTCATGACCGAAAATCGTAGACCGACAGGGTTACGAATGGCAGAGCTGTGAAAAGCTGGACCGTATGACACTCACCCGCGCCGCCCTCGCCGGAATGGTCGACCACACCCTGCTCAAGCCCGAAGCCACCCAGGCCGACGTGGCCGCCCTCATCGAGGAAGGCCGCGAGCTTGGAGTGCTCGCCGTGTGCGTATCGCCGTCGATGCTGCCGATTCGCGCCGAGGGAATGCTCACCGCCGTCGTCGCCGGATTCCCGTCGGGCAAGCATCATTCGCTGATCAAGGGATCCGAGGCCAGGCTCGCGGTGCAGCAGGGTGCCGACGAGGTCGACATGGTGATCGACGTCGGCGCGGCCATCGCGGGGGACTACAACGCGGTGTTGGCCGACATTGTCACCGTCCGCGAAGGGATCGCCGGAAGCGCAGTCCTCAAGGTCATCATCGAATCTGCAGCGCTGTCCGACGACGCGATCGTCGAGGTGTGCCGCGCCGCCGAGAAGGCCGGTGCCGACTTCGTCAAGACGTCCACCGGATTCCACCCCGCGGGCGGAGCGAGCGTCGAAGCCGTGCGATTGATGGCAGAGACCGTCGGCGGTCGACTGGGCGTCAAGGCCAGCGGCGGCATCCGCACCACGGACGCCGCCCTGGCCATGATCGACGCGGGCGCAACACGATTGGGACTCTCGGGCACCCGCGCGGTGCTGGACGGATTGAGCTAGAGCGACTGCGAGGATTACGCGACGAGCGAGCAACCCTCGGGAGTCGGCTGATTCTGATCCTGCTGGGTCATCGGAATCGTGTACTGCCCGCCTTCGAGCGTGAGCTCGATGCCGCTGTCGGTGACGGTCAGCGACGTCGGAGCCATGTCCAGCGGGTAAGCCTGCAGGCTGTCGGTCAGCACGCCGACGACGGAGTCGACCAGATCGGTGGGAATGCCGAGACCCAGGATCGACGCGTCGACGGTCTGGAAGTCGACCCTGCCGTCCACGACCTGCGGCTTGACGGTGAGGTTCGCCAGAGCACCGACGGCGAAGTCGAGGGTGCCCGCCGATGCATCCGAGGTGACGCCGGAGACGATCGCGCCGATGCCCTGGCTCTGCAGGGTGCGGGTGATGCCGTCGGTCGACCACGAGATGTCGGCGCTCGAGCTGCCGATGGTGCCGCCGGAGTCGGCGGTCTGCGTCAGATTCAGATCACGTGCCTCGGCCTGGACGACCATGCCCTCGGCGGGTCCGAAGCGCGCGTCGTTGCTGTCGACGGTCACCGAGGAGACCTTCTTGTCCACCAGCGAGAGCAGGACCGGCTTGAGGCCGAGACCGACCTCGACCTGGCTGCCGAGCTCGGATTCGAGCTGTCCGGCGAGACAGGATTTGATCTGCTGACGCACGAACAACTCGCCACCGATGACGGCGACGAGGAGGACGACAACGACGGAGACTGCGATCAGCGGTGCGGTGCTGCGCCTTGCTGTGGATGACATTCCTGGCAGTCTTCCCGATGATTCTGAGCAAGCTCTGTGAAACTCGCCGAACCCGTGTTCTCGGTGCGAAACTTTGTGACCTGTAACACATTGTGACGTAGGCTTGCGTGATGAGTACGACAGAACCGAGCGTGCACGAGCTGCACTCGTTGGCCACTCGTCAGGACGGCTATTTCACGGCCGAGCAGGCCGGCGAGCTCGGCTTCGATTCTGCGATGGTGCGCGTCAATCTGGCCACGAACACGTGGACTCGCGTCGAGCGCAACCTGTTCCGGCTCGGCCAGTGGCCACGCAGCGAACTCGAAGTGTTCGCCATGTGGTGCGCCTGGTTCGGCGGTGAGGCCGTGATCTCGCACCAGAGCGCGGCGGAGCTACACGGATTCGGGCACCTGCACCCTCAGTTCGTACACGTCTGCGCATTCGGCGACCTTCGACTGACCGACACCAGGCTGGCGGTTCATCGCCTACGACTCGAGCCACGGGACGTCGAATCTGCAGGCACGTTCAACCTCACCACGCCGGTGCGTACCGTGCTCGACCTCGCCGCTGGTGGCATCTCCCAGATCACCCTCGACGAAGTGGTGTGCGACGCCGTCGCGATCGGTCGCGTCGACCCGCAGACGCTGTACTCCGAGGCGGGAAGCAGCACCGACCGAGTGGCCGAACGCGTCGAACTGGCACTGTCTGCCTGCACGTAGCCGCGGGATCGGGTGCAGCCGGCCGCGCTGAGCGCGGTCGGCTGCACCCGATTCACGGTGCAGGTGCGACCGTCGACCAGGGGACGGTCAGCACGTTGTCTCGCATCCGTCGGCGGGGGAGTGTGATCGGAAGGCCTTGTTCGACAAGCACTTTCATGGCTGCGCGCCACCGAATTCGAGGCCCGAACGGTGCCAGTGGTGCCGACACCGACCACGCTCTGTCGGCCCGTCGAAGCAGATCGTGCACGAGCTCACCCTCGATGTTGCGATGTATCAACACCTTCGGTAGCCGCTCCGCGATGTCCGACGGCATCTCGACGTCGAACGGATCCCATGCCAGCGTCAGTGAGCGCGGCCCATCGGCGTCGAGCAACACCCAGGCGCAGCGTCGACCGAGCTCGTCGCAGGTGCCGTCCATCAGTAGGCCGCCGGGCGCCAGGCCCGTCAGAATGCGTTGCCAGGCAGCAGGTACCGCATCCTCGGGATACTGCCGCAGTACGTTGAACGCCCGCACCAGGTTGGGGCGCAAGCCCGCCAGCTCGAAACCGCCGCGGGCGAACTCCACGCCGTCACTCCCCGGTACGACGCGTGCGGGGTCGATCTCGAGACCGGTGACTCGGAGATCGGGCCGGACGGTGCGCAGTCGACCGGCCAGCTCGAGCGTCGTGTTCGGCATCGCCCCGTACCCGAGGTCGACGACGAGGGGATTCGGCGAGTCGAGCAGAACGCGTCGAACATCGGGGTTGTGCATCAGCCACCGGTCGCTGCGACGCAACCGATTGATGCCGGTGGTGCCGCGGGTGATGACGCCTTCAGGCCTGCTCAGGGCTAGGCGTTCTCTTCGAGCCAGTCGGCGGTGACTTCGCCTTCACCGCGCCACAGGTCGATGAGGTTGACGAGCATGAGCTGCTCGAGCTTGCCACCGATGAACGGCAGGAAGACCTTGGCCTCGGAGGAGGTGCGCAGCGTCGAACCGCCGTTGGTGGGGAAGAGCGAGGTGGTGCCCTTCAGTGAGCCGGGTCCGGCCGGAATCGACGCGTCGTAGTGGCCCGCGGTGACTTCCTCGTAGGCGTCGAAATGCACGTTGCGGGTGATGACCATGTCTTTCTTCATGACCGTCTGCGCGATGTCGGGCAGTTCGGTGCGCGGGATGACGTGGTGCATCACGATGTCGATTCCGGCGTCGGACACCTCGAAGCTCTTCAGCTCGTTCTCCGAGTACTTACGCATCTCCTCGATGCGCGCATCCCAGTGATCGCGACTGGAGAGCGCTGCATAGACCTGCTGCGTCGAGTGGGTGAACCGGGCGGAGTAGTTCATTCGGCGAGCCATAGTGCGCCAGGTTAGCTGCTTGCTTGCGCCGCAATCCAGTTACCGGTGAAGTCCTGTTCGTTGTCGATGAGCGAGAGCACCTGCTCGCTGATCATCGCTTCGATCTTGCCGCCGAAGATGGGGACCTTGACCTCGGTGGTGCCGGCCAGCGCGATGGTCGTCGCATCGACGGTTGCATCGAGGGTGGTGGTGCCGGTGATGCGGGCCGGTGCGCCTTCGACGGTCGCTCCGAACGTGCCGTCGGCGTGGGTGCCGTCGAACGGTCCCCAGCTCTCGGTGCGTTCGATGATGAGGTCGCCCTTCTTGAAGGCGGTCACCGCGGACGGCAACTGCTCTTCGGGGACGGCCTGGGTCATGACGACGTCGATCGTTCCGTTGCCGACGGTGACGCTCTTCAGGCTGGCACCCGGTCCGCCGATCTGCTCGATGCGGTCCTTCCAGTACTGCTCGGACGTCAGTGCAGCGTGGACCTTGTCGGCGGAGGCGGGCACAGTCGAGCTGTGCTCAATAGGGCGAGGCATAGGCGCAGGTTACCGGGTGACTGAAGACAGCAGTGCGCGACCGGTAGCGTGAGAGTCCGTGCCTACTGCAATTTCGGAGCTCACCACCATCCGCGTGGGTGGCCCGGCCCGTGAATTCACCGTTGCGACGACCGGCGACGAGTTGGTCTCCCTGGTGCGCGACGCGGATCGCGCGGGGACCGACGTGCTGGTTGTCGGCGGCGGATCCAACCTGGTGGTCGGCGACGACGGGTTCGACGGCCGGGTGATTCGAGTGACCGGTTCGCGGCTGGACATCGACGGCGAGATCGTGACGGTCGACGCAGGCGTCGAGTGGGATGCCGTCGTCCAGGCGACGATCGAAGCAGGTCTGTCCGGCATGGAAGCACTGTCGGGCATTCCCGGAACCACCGGCGCGACGCCCATCCAGAACGTCGGCGCGTACGGCGCGTCGACGTCGGAGCTGCTGCACGGCCTGACCGTCTACGACCGTGAGACCGAGGAGACGGCGGTGTGGACGCCGGAGCAGTGCGGTTTCGGAACGCATCGGTCGTCGGTGTTCAAGCGATCCTCGCGGTACGTGATCTTGGATGTGACGTTCGCGCTGAAGAAGACGACCGAGTCGCTACCGGTGCGCTACGCGGCGTTGTCGGAGCGTCTCGATGTGCAGATCGGCGACGTCGTACCGGTGCCGGACGTGCGCGCGGCCGTGCTGGCTCTGCGCGGCGAACGCGGCATGGTGCTCGACGCAGGAGACCACGACACGTGGAGCGTCGGATCGTTCTTCCTCAACCCGGTGCTGGCCGAGGTGCCCGAGGCCGCAGCGCACGCACCCAGCTTCCCCGACCCCGCGGGAACCAAGATCCCGGCTGCCTGGCTGATCCAGAACGCGGGCTTCCCTCGCGGGTACGGCACCGAATTCGGGCGCGGCACCGCGGCGTTGTCGTCCAAGCACGTGTTGGCCGTCACCAACAGGGGTGGGGCGAGCGCGTCGGACATCATGGCGCTGGCCACGCACGTGCGAGACGGGGTGCAGGAGAAGTTCGGCGTCACGCTCACGCCCGAATGTGACCTCGTCAACTGCGCGCTGGGTTAGGGCCGGTCGAAACGGCGCATACGATGGAGCTTTGCAAGTGAAAGCTCGTAGGAGGTAAATCAGTGCAGGTCACCAGCGTGGGACATGCGGGATTCCATATTCGGACCGACGCCGGAAGCATCCTGTGCGATCCGTGGGTCAACCCGTCGTTCTACGCGTCCTGGTTCCCGTTTCCCGACAACTCGGGCCTGGACTGGGACGAGTTGGGTGATTGCGACTACCTCTACGTCTCGCACCTGCACAAGGATCACTTCGACCCGAGGAACCTGGCCGAGCACGTCAACAAGGACGCCACCGTGCTGCTGCCGGACTACCCGGTGCTCGATCTCAAGCACGAGCTCGAGAAGCTCGGCTTCCACAAGTTCTACGAGACGACGGACTCGGTCAAGCACACGATCTCCGGCCCCAAGGGCGATCTGGACATCATGATCATCGCGCTGCGCGCGCCCGCCGACGGTCCCATCGGCGACTCGGGTCTCGTCGTCTCGGACGGCAAGACCGTCGCGTTCAACATGAACGACGCGAGGCCGGTGGACCTGGACGTGATGACCGAGAATTTCGGTCCCGTGGACGTGCACATGCTGCAGTATTCGGGCGCGATCTGGTACCCGATGGTCTACGACATGGTCTCGCGTGCGAAGAAGAATTTCGGCATCCAGAAGCGTCAGCGTCAGATGGATCGGGCACGCCAGTACATCGAGCAGGTCGGCTCGACGTGGGTCGTCCCGTCGGCGGGCCCGCCGTGTTTCCTGGACGACGAACTGCGCTCGCTCAACGACGTCTACGGCGACCCGGCCAACGTGTTCCCGGACCAGATGGTGTTTCTCGAGCAGATGCGACTGCACGGGCACGACAAGGGCCTGCTGATGATGCCGGGCACCGCTGCGACGTTCGACGGTTCCGAATTGATCTCGCACGAGCACCCGATCCCGACGGCCGAGGCCGAGGCCATCTTCACAACCGGCAAGGCCGAGTACATCGAGGCCTACGCCCAGCGTCAGGCTTCGGTCATCGCCGCGGAGAAGGCAGCGTGGGCTCCGGCCGAGGGCGAGCCGTTGCTCGAGCCGATGCGAGGCCTGTTCGAGCCGATCATGGCGCAGACGGATCTGATCTGCGACGGCATCGGTTACCCCGTCGGAATCACCATGGGCGACGAAACCGTTGTGCTCGACTTCCCGAAACGGATTGTGCGCGAACCGATCTCGAACGAGCGGTTCCGCTACAGCTTCACCATCCCGCCGGAACTGGTACGCACCGCCATCCGCGACCAGGAGCCGGACTGGGTCAACTCGATCTTCCTGTCCACCCGCTTCCGTGCCCGACGCGTCGGCGGCTACAACGAGTTCCTCTACACGTTCTTCAAATGCCTCACCGACGAGCGCATCGCCTACGCCGACGGCTGGTTCTCCGAGGCGCACGACGACACGGCCACGATCACGATGGGCGGCTACGAGATCCAACGTCGTTGCCCGCACCTGAAAGCGGACCTGACGAAGTTCGGCATCGTCGAGGGGAACAAGCTCACCTGCAATCTGCACGGGTGGGACTGGAGCCTCGATTCCGGCCGCTGCCTCACCTCGAAAGGGCACGAACTTCGAACGCGCAAGCTGTGAGACTGCCCCCAAAAATCGGGGTAGTTCGCAGACGCAGGTACGTTGGACAACGTGCATGAGCAGGTAGAACAGACAAAACGGACGCGCACGGTGTGGTTGATCGCCGTGCTCGTCGCCTTGGTGGCCCTCGTGGCAGGCTGCACCGTCGGATCGGGCGAGGGTGGCTCGGGTGCCGCGGCCCCGACCACCGAGGCAGCGCCCGTCGCACAGATCACCGAGAACCCGGTCGCAGGTGCCGTCGACGTCAGTCCCGTCGCGCCGATCTCGGTCTCGGTCACCGACGGAACGCTCACCCAGGTGGCGTTGACCAACCCCGACGGCAAGGTCGTCCAGGGCGCGCTCTCGCCCGACAAGACCTCGTACGCCGTCACCGAGCCCCTCGGCTACGGCGTGCAGTACACGTGGTCCGGCTCGGCCCTGGGCAGCGACAACAAGACCGTCGACATCACCGGTGCCTTCACCACCGTCGAGCCCGACAGTCGTACGTCGGTGAGCACCAACATCGGCGACGGCCAGGAAGTCGGCATCGCTGCGCCGATCATCCTGCAGTTCGACTCGGCCATCGCCGACAAAGCCGCCGTCGAGAAGGCATTGACGGTGACCACCAACCCGCCGACGCCCGGCGCATGGGCCTGGTTCCCCGACGACAACGGCTCGCGCGTGCACTGGCGTCCCACCAACTACTGGGCACCCGGCACCACGGTCTCGGTGAACGCCAAGCTCTACGGCGTGAACTACGGCGACGGCGCGTACGGCGCCGACGACGTCACCCTGAACTTCAGCATCGGACGCAGCCAGGTCGTCGTCGCCGACGCGACCAGCCACCGCATGCAGGTGGTCCGCGACGGCCAGACGATCATGGACATTCCCGTCAGCTACGGCGAGGGCAACGAGGACCGCAACGTCACCCGCAGCGGCATCCACGTCGTCACCGAGAAGCACGAGGACTTCCTGATGTCCAACCCGCCGTTCTACGAGAACGTCCGCGAACGCTGGGCGGTGCGCATCTCCAACAACGGTGAATTCATCCACGCCAACCCGCTGACCACCGGTGTGCAGGGCGCATCGAACGTCACCAACGGATGTATCAACCTCTCCGACGCCGACGCTCAGCAGTACTTCCAGACGGCGATGTACGGCGATCCCGTAGAGGTCACCGGAACGCGCATCGACCTCTCGGCAGCCGACGGCGACCTGTACGACTGGGCCATCGACTGGTCGACCTGGGAGTCGATGTCGGCACTTCCTGCCGGCGGAGCGACCGCGACCACGACACCTGCGACAACGGCACCTGCGCCCGCAGGGTGAGCGCAAGTGCCGTAGGCACTACTTACGGGAGAAGCGCCCCGGACCGGCCTGATCACGTGGCTTGATGATGATCTGGTCCAGGTTGACGTGCGACGGGCGAGATGCGACGAAGCCGATCACCTCGGCGATATCGCTTGCCACGAGCGGTGTGATGCCCTGGTAGACCGCGTCGGCCTTGTCTGCGTCGCCGTCGAACCGGACGAGGGAGAACTCGGTTTCCACGGCACCCGGCGCGACCTCGGTCAATCGCACCGGCTTGCCCAGCAGCTCGCCGCGCAACGTCCGATGCAGCACTGCCTGAGCGTGCTTGGCCGAGGTGTAGCCCGAACCGTTGTCGTACGCCTCGAATGCCGCAACCGACGTGATGGTGACGATCAGGCCGTCGCCGGAGTCGATCAGCTTGGGCAGCAACGACTTCGTCACCCGCAATGTACCGAGTACGTTGGTCTCCCACATCCAGCGCCAGTCGTCGAGGTCGGCGTCGATCACCGGGGCCAAGCCCTTCGCGCCACCGGCGTTGTTGATCAACACGTCGACGCGGGGAATGACCGCGGTGAAGGCAGCGACCGAATCCTCGTCCGTCACATCGAGTTCCAGGGCAGTGCCGCCGATCTCCGACGCCAACTCCTCGAGCCGGTCGAGGCGGCGGGCTCCGATCACGACGTGGAATCCGTCGGCGGCGAGTTGGCGGGCGGTGGCCGCGCCGATGCCGGAGCTCGCTCCGGTGACGACGGCGATTCGGGCATCGGGGGAAATGTGTTCGGACGAGGTCATGGTGAAATTCTATGCCCGGCGTACCCCGTGCTTTCCGATGCCCGATTGGACTTCGGACGCGAGGGTGCTAATTTTGGACTCATGTCCGCCAGTGAGACCACCGCGATGCGGGTCACCTATGTGACCGCATCCCTCGGTTCTCGCTTGCCGCTTCCTCGGGAACTGTGTTGTCCCGGCCAAGGAATCCGTCTCTAGCTCCCTCTTTCGAGCTGCAGACAGTCGATTCGCGTGTCGTGGTTCTTCGCGACCACCGCACCTTTCCTTGACCTGCATCACTTCACTCCTTCGTCGTTGTCCATCCACGACGGAGGTCTGCCATTGCTGAGGACCACAACGGATGTCTGTTTCAACGCTGCACCACCACACCGGCCCCACCTCTCTTCGGTCTCTCGCGAGGCCTCGATCGCGCGTCCAACTCGTCGCACCCGATCTGCGGATCGCCGACAGCCCCGCCGCGTCGGTACTGCGAGTGGCCTGCGTCGAAGGTCCCATCTCGCGCGAGCGTGCTGCTCGCGCAACCGGTTCGAGCATCGCCACCGTCAACCGTCAGGTGTCGGCCCTGCTCGCCGTCGGGATGCTCCGTGAGCGCGCAGACCTGACGGCTCCGGGGGCGATCGGACGCCCGCGGGTGCCGTTCGAGGTCAACCACGAACCGTTCTCGACCATCGGCATCCACATCGGAGCCGTCGTCACCGGCATCACCGTCAGCGATCTGCGGGGACGCATACTCGGTGCCGTCGAAATACCCACGCCCGCCGGCTCTTCGGAGGCAGCGCTGGCCTCCGTCACCCGCAGCGCCGGTGCCTTCGCCGGACGCTGGCACCGTCGCACCCCGCTGTGGGTCGGGGTGGCGATCGGTGGACGCGTGGACACCGCGAGCGGCACCGTCGACCATCCGCGGCTCGGATGGGAGAACGGCCGCGTCGCCGGCATCATCGGCGGTGGACTCGGACTGCCGATCTCGGTCTCCGGGCACGTCGAGGCCATGGCGGCCTCGGAGCTGCTCCTCGCCCCGCGTCTGTCGGACAGTGTTGCGGCGCAGAGCAACAGCGGAACGTCGCTGTACTTCTACGCACGCGAGACCGCGGGCATGGCGCTGACCATCGACGGCCGAGTGCACACTCCCACGAGTGGTCCGGGCTCCATCGCGCACCTACCCACCGGATCGTCGGCGCTGTGCGGCTGCGGAAATCGGGGATGCCTCGAGGCCTCCGTGAGCGATCGAGCGGTCGTCGCAGCGGCCGTCGACCGCAGGATCGTTGCACCGCAACCGAACCCGAGTATCGCGGCGGTGTACCAGGCGGCGCAGGGTGGCTCGGAGGCCGCGCGGGAGTTGCTCGTCGAGCGGGCACAGATTCTGGGTCGGACGGTGGCGCTGCTACGTGACATGTTCAATCCGGACCGCGTCGTACTCGGAGGCCAGGCGTTCACCGCGTACCCGGCCGGAATTCCGCACGTGGGGGAGGCCTTCGCCACGTATTCGACGTTGGCGCGCAGGGATATTCGGGTGACCGGCTTCGGTGACAAGGTGCAGGAATACGCCGCAACCGTGGTGTCGCTCAGCGCCCTGTACTCCGATCCGCTCGCCTCGATGCGCAGGGCCGCGGCGTAGGTTCACCTACTATGAGCGAGCCCGATTTCAGCACCCGTGCAGCAGGACCAGTTCGTCAGGCCACCGGCATCGACGGAGCCAACATCGTCTACCGCGTCAGCGGTGACCCTGCTGCGCGGCCGCTGGTCCTGCTGCACGGGTGGGCACAGAGCTCGGCCTGCTGGGGCGAGGGACTGCTGGCCGACCTGACGGAGCGCTACCGCGTTCTCGCCGTCGATCTACGCGGTCACGGCTACTCCGACGCCCCGTCCGCCGGTTACGACGATCCCAAGACCTGGGCAGGCGATGTCGACGCGGTGCTCACGGCCGAGGGCATCACCGCCGACGCGGTGTTGCTGGGGTGGTCGTACGGCGGACTGGTGATCTGCGACTACCTCGCCGAACACGGCACGGGCGCGGTGTCGGGCATCGTGCTCGTCGGCGCGATCACCAGCATCGGCAGGGGAGAGGCAGGCGGCCGCGTCGGGACGGCCATGCGAGCGGCGATCCCCGGTGCGATGGCCGAGGAGCCCCGCGTCGCGATCAAGGCACTCGGGAGTTTCGGGCACGCGCTGACCGGGCCGACAGAAGGCAGGGGCACGGAGGCGCAGGCGTTGTTCGGGTTGACGCTGTCCACGAGGCCACGGGTTCGCGCCGCCCTGTTCGATCGAGCGGTCGGCCACGACGACCTGCTGCGCAGCCTCGACATCCCCGCCTTCGTGCTGCACGGAACCGAGGACACGGTCGTCGACGTCTCTGCCGGACGGCACGCCGCGGAACTGATCCCCACGGCCGTGGCGTCGTACTGGGATGGCGTCGACCACGGCCCGTTCGTGGCCGATCCGCAGCGCTTCCTCACCGAGGTGACCGAGTTTCTCGACAGCCTGGGTCGTTCCGCAGGCTGCACTCCCGGATGGTCTGAGTCTGCCCGGTCGTCGGAAGGGGTAGTTATCGAGACGTAATGTGGAGGCGTGCACACTGAAGAAGTGACTGGACGCCAGCTGAACAGGGTCGCTGTGTTGTCCTTGCATACCTCCCCGCTGGCGCAGCCGGGAACGGGTGATGCGGGCGGCATGAACGTCTACGTGCTGCAGAGCGCGAAAGAGCTGGCCAAACGGGGCGTGGAGGTCGAGATCTTCACCCGCGCGACGGCGTCGACCGATGCTCCCGTCGTCGAGGCAGCTCCCGGTGTGCTGGTGCGCAACATCGTCGCCGGCCCGTTCGAGGGGTTGGACAAGCACGACCTGCCCACTCAGTTGTGCGCATTCGCAGCCGGGGTGCTGCGAGAGGAAGCTCGGCACGAACCCGGTTACTACGACCTGGTGCACTCGCACTACTGGCTCTCGGGTCAGGTCGGCTGGCTGGCGCGCGATCGCTGGGGAGTGCCGCTGGTGCACACCGCGCACACTCTGGCCGCCGTCAAGAACGCGTCTCTGGCGCAGGGCGACTCGCCCGAGCCGGCCGCGCGGCAGATCGGTGAGCAGCAAGTGGTGGCCGAGGCGGACCGACTGATCGCCAACACCACCGAGGAAGCGAAGTCTCTCGTCGAGATCTACGGGGCGCAGCAGGGTTCGATCGATGTGGTTGCACCGGGAGCCGATCTGGCGCAATACAATCCGGGGGACAAGCTCGCGGCACGCGCCGAACTCGGGTTGAATCCCGACGAGTCGATCGTCGCATTCGTCGGACGCATCCAACCACTCAAGGCCCCCGATGTGCTGATCGCCGCGGCTGCCGAAGTGCTGCAGCGCAATCCGGCAACACCACTGCGAATCCTCATCGTCGGCGGCCCGTCCGGCAGCGGATTGGATCGCCCCGACAGTCTCATCGATCTGGCCGAGAACCTCGGGATAAGTCCCCGGGTGACGTTCATGCCGCCGCAACCGTCGGCGCGCCTGGCCCAGGTCTACCGCGCCGCGGACATCGTCGCCGTGCCGAGCTACAACGAATCGTTCGGCCTGGTCGCCATCGAAGCCCAGGCCTGCGGAACTCCGGTCCTGGCCGCCGACGTCGGCGGACTCGGCGTGGCGGTGCGATCGGGCGAGACCGGACGCCTGGTGCAAGGCCACCGCACCGAGGATTGGGCGGATGCACTCGTGGGCATGTTCTCGGATCGAGCTGCCTTGGCCGACATGGCGACCGCAGCACCGCGGCACGCCCGCAACTTCTCGTGGGAGCACACCGCCGACGGACTCATCGAGAGCTACCGGCAGGCCAAGTTCCACTTCGACCGAGGCGAGGGACCGAGCGAGTTCTCTCCGCGACGCGTCCGAGGACTGTCGACACTACGCAGATCAGGAGCTGTGACTGCATGAGCGAGACTGCCGAACTGATCGACCGGGCACTGAAGGACCGCGAGCTGGACTACACGCGGCGCGGCGACGTCTTCACCGTCGAACTGCCAGGGGAACGCAAACTCAAGACGACGACGATGCTGACCGTCGGGCATCACGGGGTGCGCATCGAGGCGTTCGTGTGCCGCAAACCCGACGAGAACTTCGAGGGCGTCTACAAATACCTGCTGCGCCGCAACCGTCGCCTGTACGGGGTTCACTACACGATCGACAAGGTGGGGGACATCTACCTCGTCGGCCGAATGTCGTTGCACGCCGTCAACGGTGACGAACTCGATCGCATTCTGGGGCAGACTCTCGAGGCTGCCGACGGTGACTTCAACGTGCTGCTCGAGCTGGGATTCGCGGAGTCCATCAAACGCGAATGGGCGTGGCGTGTCTCGCGCGGCGAATCGCTGGCGAACCTGAAGGCGTTCGAGCACCTCGTGGACAAGCGCGAAGCGTAACTCGCTCGAAATAGGTCGGAGTCGCTGCCCGTAACGTCCGGTTCCTAGCCTGACACCCATGACCAGGCCAGAGGACGCTCGCCCGCCGGTGTTGCAGATGTTCGGTTACGGTCTGCAACACATTCTCTCGATGTTCGGCGGCGTCATCGCTGTTCCGATCATCGTCGGCGGCGCAGCCGGACTCTCGGGGGCCGATCAAGCACTGTTGATCTCCTGCGCACTGTTCGTCAGTGGCGTGGCCACTGTGCTGCAAACGATCGGCATCCCGTTCTTCGGCTCGCAACTGCCGCTGGTACAGGGCATTTCGTTCGCGTCGGTCTCGACGGTTCTCACGATCATCGGTAGTGCGGAGGACGGACGAACCGGACTGCGCACGGTGCTCGGAGCGGTCTTGGTCGCCGCGCTGATCGGTTTGGCCATCGCTCCGTTCTTCTCCAAGATCGTTCGGTTCTTCCCGCCGCTGGTGACCGGCAGCATCATCACCGTCATCGGACTGTCGCTGATGCCGGTTGCCGCACGCTGGATCACCGGCCAAGAGATGGTGGGCGGTGCGCCGAATCCCGACTATCTCGATCCCGGCAACATCGGGCTGGCGATGTTCACCCTCCTCGCCGTGCTGGTGATGACGAAAATTCCGGGGTTGTCACGGCTGTCGATTCTGCTCGGACTCGTGGTCGGCACCGTCGCTGCACTGATCGTCGGCAAGACCGACTTCGACGGCGTCGCCGACGCATCCGTGGTGGCCGTCCCGACCCCCTTCGCCTTCGGCTCACCGATCTTCGCAATCGGCGCGATCGTGTCGATGACCATCGTCATCTTGGTGATCATGGTCGAGACCACCGCCGACATCCTCGCCGTCGGCGAAGTGGTCGGAACCGACGTCGACTCCAAGCGCGTCGGCGACGGCCTGCGCGCCGACATGGTGTCCTCTGCCGTCGCCCCGATCTTCAACACCTTCCCGGCCACGGCCTTCGCGCAGAACGTCGGCCTGGTTGCGATGACCGGCATCAAGAGCCGCTTCGTCGTCGCGATGGGCGGTGGCGTGCTTGCGCTGCTGGGCCTTTCGCCGATTCTCGCGGCCGTCGTCGGGGTCGTCCCGCTTCCGGTCCTCGGCGGCGCTGGAATCGCGCTGTTCGGAACCGTCGCCGCCAGCGGTATCCGCACCCTCGGCAAGGTGAACTACGACAACAACTCCAACGTCGTCATCGTGGCCGTGACCTTGGCGTTCGGCCTCATACCTGTTGTCGCGAGCGACTTCTGGGACGAGTACCCGGACTGGTTCGTCACGATCTTCCACTCCGGAATCAGTGCCGCCAGCATCGTCGCGGTGGTACTCAACGTATTCTTCAACGTGTTCAAGCCCGGTACTCCGCCGAACCCCTCGGTGGTGGCAGCGGGGCCGGCAGTGATGGTGCGTGAGGACGAAGCACGAATACTCCGTGAAGGCGGCAGCTTGCCCGACAAGGCCGAGCACGACAAAGCCGTGCCCGACAAGGCTGTGCCGAACAAGGACACCTGAGTGAAATCCTGCGCACCCTCGCCCGCGCGAGTAGCGTCCCGACCCAGACGAAGTACATCTAAATTGGAGGACATCTTGTCATTCGTTACCCGCACGAGTACGCGGAAGGCAGCACTCGGCGGCGTCGCGTCGCTCGGTGCCATCGCCCTGATCGCAGGCTGTGGATCTGCCCCCGAAGACGAAGGATCGGGCGGAGGCGGATCGAGTGACTTCCTGCCCTGCATGGTCTCCGACAGTGGCGGATTCGACGACAAGTCGTTCAACCAGCTCGGGTTCGAGGGCTTGACCGAAGCATCCGAAGAGCTCGGCGTCGAGCCACGCACCGTCGAGTCCGCGTCGCCCACCGACTACGGCCCCAACATCAACAACCTCGTCGATCAGGGCTGCAACCTCATCGTCACCGTCGGATTCGATCTGGCCGACGCCACCAAGGTGGCAGCCGAGGCCAACTCCGACATCGACTTCGCGATCATCGACGACTCCACGATCGATCTGCCGAACGTCAAGCCGCTGACCTACGACGCGTCGCAGTCCGCATTCCTCGCCGGCTACGCGGCCGCGAGCTACAGCAAGACCGGAGTGGTCGGTACGTTCGGTGGCTCCCAGTTGCCGACCGTCACCATCTTCATGGACGGGTTCGCCGACGGCGTGAACTACTTCAACGAGCAGAAGGGCCAGGCAGTCCGCGTCATCGGCTGGGACGTACCCTCGCAGAACGGTTCGTTCACCGGTGGATTCACCGCCAACGAGGTCGCGAAGAACACCGCCCAGGGTCTGATCGACCAGAACGCGGACGTCATCTTCCCGGTCGGCGGTCCCATCTATCAGAGTGCGGCACAGGCCATTCGCGACTCTTCGCGTCCCGTCGCCCTCATCGGTGCCGACGCCGACGTCTTCGAATCCGACCCCTCGGTCGGTGACCTGCTGCTCACGTCGGTGACCAAGGGACTCAAGACCAGCGTCGACGAGGTCGTCGCCAACTCCGGTGCCGATGCGTTCGACAACACCCCGTACGTGGGCACGCTCGAGAACGACGGAGTCGGGATCGCACCGTTCCACGACTTCGAGTCCGAGGTCGACCCCGCACTGCAGGGCGAGCTGGACACGATCAAGGCCGGCATCATCGACGGGTCCATCACCGTCGAGTCGCCGTCGGCACCCAAGTAGCACCAAGCGGTCGTAAAGGGATATGAAGCTCGAACTTCGCGGTATCACCAAACGATTCGGCTCGTTGATCGCCAACGACCACATCGATCTGAGCGTCGAATCCGGCGAGATCCACTGCCTCCTGGGCGAGAACGGTGCAGGCAAGTCCACGTTGATGAACGTGCTCAGCGGCCTGTATCGCGCCGAGGAAGGCCAGATTCTGCTCGACGACGTCGAGCAGAATTTCGCCGGACCCGGCGAGGCGATGGCTGCCGGGATCGGCATGGTGCATCAGCACTTCATGCTGATTCCGGTGTTCACCGTTGCCGAGAACATCGTGCTCGGTAACGAAACCACCTCGCTCGGTGGACGACTCGACCTCGTGGCAGCGCGAAAGCTGGTGCGGGAGATATCCGCGAGGTTCGGCTTCGACCTCGATCCCGATGCTCTCGTCGACGACCTTCCCGTCGGCGTGCAGCAGCGGGTCGAGATCGTCAAAGCACTCTCTCGTGAGGCCAAGGTGCTCGTGTTCGACGAGCCGACGGCCGTCCTGACGCCGCAGGAAACCGACGATCTGATGCGGATCATGCGGGAACTCGCGGCGTCGGGCACCACGATCGTCTTCATCACCCACAAGCTGCGCGAAGTACGCGAAGTAGCAGACAAGATCACCGTCATCCGGCTCGGCAAGGTCGTCGGAGAAGCGCAGCCGACCGCCAGCAACACCGAGCTCGCTGCACTCATGGTGGGACGCGACGTGCAGCTCACCGTCTCGAAGGACCCGGCCACGCCCGGGGACGCGGCACTGGTGATCGAGAACCTGTCGGTGTTCGACGCCCAGGGCAACAAGACCGTCGACGACGTCAGCCTCGAAGTCGCGGCTGGAGAGATCCTCGCCATCGCAGGCGTGCAGGGCAACGGTCAGACCGAGTTCGTCGAAGCCCTGCTCGGCTTGCAGGACAACGTATCCGGCACGGTCAGCCTCGACGGCAACTCACTCGTCGGGTCGACGGTGCAGGACGTGCTCGACGCAGGCGTCGGCTTCGTCCCCGAGGACCGCACCGTCGACGGACTGGTGGGCGAATTCTCCATCGCCGAGAACCTGATGCTCGATCGCTCCAACAGCATGCCGTTCGTGCGGCGCGGCGCGGTGCAACGCGAGTATCTGGACAAGTTCGCCTCGGAGAAGCTCAGCGAATTCGACGTTCGCGCACCGGGAATCGGCACCGCAGTCGGCCGCCTCTCCGGTGGCAACCAGCAGAAGGTGGTGCTCGCCCGAGAACTGAGCCGCGATCTGCGACTGTTTGTCGCGGCGCAGCCGACTCGCGGAATCGACGTCGGATCCATCGAATTCGTGCACAAACGCATCGTCGCCACCCGAGACTCGGGGATCCCGGTCATCGTGGTGTCGAGCGAACTGGATGAGGTCGCCGCACTGGCCGATCGCATCGCCGTCATGTATCGAGGAGCAATCGTGGGAATCGTCCCCGGGGATACGTCCCGCGAAACACTCGGATTGATGATGGGCGGTGAGCGAAGTGAGTGAGGCCGAGCAGCCGCCGGTATCCCAGCAACCGTCGAAGTCACATGTCGTGTTGCGGCAGATCTTCACCGGCAGCGCCATCATCTCTGTTCTCGCAGTCTTTCTCGCGCTGATCGTCGGTGCGGTGCTCATCGCCGCCACCAACTCGGGCGTGCAGGAATCGGCCGGGTACTTCTTCTCCCGTCCCTCGGACATGCTCAAGGCGATCTGGGATTCCGTTGCCGGAGCGTACTCCTCGTTGTTCCAGGGTTCGGTGTACAACTTCCGGCGTCCCGGATTCGAGAACGGCATCAGGCCGCTGATGGAGACGCTGACCTTCGCCACTCCGCTGATCGTCGCCGGACTCGGTGTGGCACTGGCCTTCCGCGTCGGCATGTTCAACATCGGTGGCCGAGGCCAGATGCTCATCGCCGCTGCGTGCGCAGGCTGGGTCGGATTCGGAGTGAACCTGCCTGCGGGGATCCACCTGCTGGTGGCCGTACTCGCCGGAGTCCTGGGCGGCGCAGTGTGGGGCGGCATCGCCGGATTCCTCAAGGCGCGCACCGGCGCCCACGAGGTGATCGTCACCATCATGCTCAACTACATCGCGTTCTATCTCGTCGCGTACCTGCTGCGCACTCCCGGTGCTCTGCAGGCACCGGGATCGAACAATCCCAAGACCGCGCCCATCGCGTCGACTGCGGTGTTCCCCAAGCTCTTCGGCGACCGCTACAGCCTGCACCTCGGTTTCGTACTGGTGATCTTCGTGACGATCGCGGTGTGGTGGCTGCTCGAGCGATCGAGCCTCGGATTCCGTTTCCGCGCCGTCGGCGAGAACCCGCACGCTTCGCGCGTCGCCGGTATGAACGTCAACCGGATCTACCTGTACGCGATGATTCTGTCGGGTGCGCTCGTCGGCTTGGCCGGTGTGGCACAGGTGCTGGGCACCGTCACCACGGGCTTCAGTGCGGACATCGACGCCGGCATCGGATTCGACGCCATCACCGTCGCACTGCTCGGGCGATCGAAACCCTGGGGCGTGTTCTTCGCGGGAATCCTGTTCGGCGCGTTCAAGGCCGGTGGGTTCGCCATGCAGGCGGCCGAAGGCGTACCCATCGACATCGTGCTCGTCGTGCAGTCGGTGATCGTGCTGTTCATCGCCGCACCGCCACTGGTTCGAGCCGTGTTCCGATTGCCCAAACCAGGTGAAGAGAAGCTCGCGAAGGCCGAGACCGCGAAGGTGGGTGCACTGTGACCACGTCCGTCGACGCCCCCGCCGAGGCGGTACTGGGTCGAAGCTGGAAGGTTCCGTCGATCCTCGGCGTCGTGACACTGCTCGCCCTGGTGCTGTTCGTCGTCCAGAGAGGTTCGGGTACAAGCACATTCGCGCTGGCGTCGGAGGACGACTTCTTCGCGTTGCCTGCCGTGGGCGTGCCGTCGTTCGGCACCGGTCTCGTCGTGGTCGTGTTGCTGGCCGTCATCACCGCCTACGCGTCGCTGCTCGCCTCGCAGTACCGCTCGACGCCTCTGTGGCTGCTCGCCGTGTTCGCAGTGCTGTTCGTGTTCGGATTCCTGGCCTGGGCAGCCGACGGCGAGACCATCCCGGTGCCCGGATTGCTCATCGGCGCAGTAGCTCTGAGTACTCCACTGATCTTCGGCGCGATGGGCGGCGTGATCTCCGAACGCGTCGGCGTCATCAACATCGCCATCGAAGGTCAGTTGCTCGCAGGAGCTTTCGTCAGCGCCGTCGTCGCCTCGATCACCGGTTCGACGTACGTCGCGCTACTGGCGGCACTGATCGCCGGGGCGCTCACCGCGTCTCTGTTGGCCGTGTTCTCGATCCGCTATTTCGTCAACCAGGTCATCGTGGGTGTGGTGCTCAACGTGTTGGTCGTCGGACTGACCAGCTTCCTGTACTCGGTGGTGCTCACCAAGAACGCCGAGACACTGAACTCGCCACCCCGGTTCGCGCGCATCGACATTCCGGTGCTCTCGCAGATACCGATTCTCGGTCCGGTGCTGTTTCGACAGACCCTCATCGTGTACCTGATGTATATCGCCGTGGCGCTCGTCTTCTTCGGGCTGTTCCACACCAAATGGGGTCTGCGACTGCGTGCCGTCGGTGAACACCCGCAAGCTGCCGACACCGTCGGAATCAACGTCGCACGCACCCGCTTCTGGAATGTCTGCCTCGCCGGTGCCATCGCCGGACTCGGTGGTGCGTACTTCACCCTCGGCTCCGTCGGCGCGTTCGGCAAGGAGATGACGGCAGGTGCCGGCTACATCGCTCTCGCCGCCGTGATCTTCGGCCGCTGGGATCCGGTACGCGCGACGTTGGCCGCACTGCTCTTCGGATTCGCGTCGAACCTGCAGAACGTACTGGGCATCATCGGCTCGCCCGTGCCCAGCGAATTCATGCTGATGCTGCCCTACTTGGTGACCATTTTCGCCGTCGCGGGCCTGGTGGGCCACGTCCGAGGACCGGCCGCAGCCGGTAAACCGTATGCGTCGCGAAGTTAGCGCCCGCACTACCTGACTCAGCGGTAGGGTCGCTGTCCGTTGTGACCGCTTTCACTGTAGGGTTCGGTCATTGTTGCCGCAGTTTTTCGAAGGAGAGCCATGAGCTTCCGCAGTCCCTTTCCCGATGTCGAGATTCCCGAACTCAGCGTCTACGACTTCCTGTTCGGATCGATCGCCGAGTCCGACCTCGACAAGCCTGCACTGATCGACGGAACGTCGGGTGCGGTCACCACCTACAAGTCGCTCATCGGTCAGATCGACGCCATCGCAGGCGCTCTGGCCGCACGTGGACTCGAGGTCGGCGACGTCGTCGGACTCCACTCGCCGAACGTGCCCGCATTCGCGTCGGTGCTGCACGGCATCCTGCGCGCAGGCGGAACCGCAACGACCATCAATGCGCTGTACACGGCCGAGGACATCGCCAAGCAGCTCACCGGCTCGGGCGCGAAGTTCCTGTTCACCGTCTCCCCGCTGTACCCGCAGGCCAAGGCTGCTGCGGAGAAGGTCGGCCTCGACGCCGATCACGTCATCGTGCTCGACGGCGCAGAGGGCCACCCGAACCTGCGCGACCTGCTCACCCAGGGCGCGCCGGCCCCCGAGGTCTCCTTCGATCCGGCCACGCACGTCGCAGTGCTGCCGTACTCCTCCGGTACGACGGGTGTGCCGAAGGGCGTCATCCTCACCCACCGCAACCTCGTCGCGAACGTGGCGCAGATGGAACCGCGCGTGGGTATCGACAGCGACGACGCGATCCTGGCGCTGTTGCCGTTCTTCCACATCTACGGCCTGACGGTGCTGCTCAACATCGCGCTGAAGTTGCGCGCGCATCTGGTGACGATGCCGAAGTTCGACCTCGTCGAATTCCTGCGGATCATTCAGGATCAGAAGCTGACGTACCTGTTCATCGCACCGCCGGTGGCCGTCGCGCTCGCCAAGCACCCGCTCATCGATCAGTACGACCTCTCCAGCGTGCACACCATCTTCTCGGGCGCCGCACCACTGGACGAGGAGCTCGGCAAGGCCGTCGCGAAGCGTCTGAACACGCGGGTCCGTCAGGGCTACGGCATGAGCGAGCTCAGCCCCGTCAGCCACGCCATCCCGTTCGATCGCGACGACATGCCGCTCAGCTCGGTGGGCCAGCCGCTGGCGAACACCGAGAACAAGCTCGTCGACCCGGGCACGCTCGAGGAGATCGACCTGCCCACAGAGGGATTGAGCAAGCCCGGTGAGCTGTGGGTCAAGGGACCGAACGTGATGGTCGGGTACCTCAACAACCCCACCGCCACCGCGGAAACCCTCGACTCCGACGGTTACCTGCACACCGGCGACATCGCCGTCGTCGATCCCGAGGGTGTCGTCTACATCGTCGACCGCCTCAAGGAACTGATCAAGTACAAGGGCTACCAGGTGCCCCCGGCCGAGCTCGAGGCTCTGCTGCTCACGCACGAGGAGATCGCCGACGCCGCCGTCATCGGTGTGCTCGACGACGAGGGCGAAGAAATCCCCAAGGCATTCGTCGTCCGCCAGCAGGGTGCCACCATCGACGAGGAGGGCATCATCGCCTTCGTCGCCGAGCGCGTGTCGCCGCACAAGAAGGTACGACGTGTCGAGTTCATCGACATCGTCCCGAAGTCCGCGGCCGGCAAGATTCTGCGCAAGGACCTGCGCGCCGCGGAGACCGGAAAGTAGCTCCGCAGTTCGACGCTCGCACCCCTCACCATGTTCGACGGTGGGGGGTGCGTTCGTATCAGACGGGCTGGCTCATCGCATGACGTCGGGCGGTGCGGGTGTACTGGTCCAGCGTGATCAACGGTGGGCGGTCGACGAGTGAGAGCGGTGCGATCTTCGTGGAGAGTTGATTTCCGGACGTCTCGAACGTCGTGAAACCGGCTCCCGAGTCGGTCAGGCCCAGCCGCGAGAACATCGTGGCGACGATCTGGCGGCTCATGACGGCCAGTTCGGAGGTCGGCCGGTTCCGGTGCCGACGGGTCCCGAGGCCGATCTGTCCGATCGTGCTCGCGCCGAGCCGGTGATAGGTGTCCAACAACAGACCGATTTCGACACCGTAGCCCGGGGCGAACCGCAGGGACTCCAACAATTGCCTGGTGGCGGCATATTCGCCGCCCAGCGGCTGGAACACTCCCGCGAGTTCCGGCACCAGTGCGGTCAGCAGGGGCCGCACCGTCAGTTGAGTGACGCGGCCCCCGCCGTCCTCGTCCGTGCTGTCGCCGATCGTCAGCGGCCGGCGGTAGAAGCCCTTGACCAGCTCCAGGCCCTCTGTCATCAACAACGGGCCGACCAGCGAAGGGACGAAGTGCGAGCCCGGCTCGACCAGGTCGGAATCCACGAACACGACGATGTCGCCCGAGGTGGCGGCCACCCCTCGCCACAGCACTTCACCCTTGCCGCGCACAACGGGTGTGCCCGGGAGCGCCTCCTCCCGCGAGACCACTGTGGCCCCTGCACTGCGTGCCCGTTGCGCTGTGCGATCGGTCGACCCCGAATCCAGAACCACCACCTCGTCGATCAAGCCGCCCAGATGCGGCGTCATCGAGGAGACGACGCCGGCGACGGTGTCTTCCTCGTCGAGCGCCGGGAGCACAACCGACACGGTCCGGCCGCGCTTGGCCCGAACGATCTCCGCGAGCGGCCACGGGGGTCGAACCCATGTGGCGGCAAGAGCGGGTGTGCCGACAGCGTCGAATCGTTTCATCCAATTTCCTTCGTTGTCGCGCGAACGTCGGGGATTCAGCGGGTGCCCGTCGGCAGGCCCATGGACGGCGCGATCACCGACCACGCGTCGTGCAGATCTTGTTCCCAGTAGGCCCACGAATGGGTTCCGGTGGGCCGGAAGTTGTACGTGGCGGCGATGTCGAGTTCTTGCAGTCGCTGCTGCATCTGACGGGAACAGTTGTCCGTGGACGCTTCGATGACCGCGCCGACGGCCAGCTGCTGCGCGAGCTTGCCGTAGTCGCTTCCGATGCCGGGTCCACCGGGCACATCGAAAGCGCCGGGCGCTCCGGTACCGCTGGAAATGTAGACGGCGATGCCGCGCAGACCTTCTGCGTGCACGTAGGGGTCGTTTGCCGCCCAGCCGTCGCTACCGGGAGGTCCCCACATGTTGGTGGTCGATCCGCCGCCGCGGGCTTCGACGACGGATCTGACGTACATCGCACCGACCGGGTCGGATGTGCGCGCACATCCGCTGAACGACGCGACCGAGCGATACACCGAAGGGTGGGCGATCGCCAACTGCAGAACGGACGTTCCTGCCATCGAGATACCGGCGACCGAATTGATGCCGTTGCCACCCAGCAGTTCGTTCATCAGCGGCGGGAGTTCGAGACCGAGGAAGGTGGACCACTTGTTTCGGCCCAGAACCGGGTCGTCTTTCAACCAGTCGGTGTAATAGCTGGCGGCACCTCCCCGAGGCACGACGACGTTGACGTTCTTGGTGCCGAAGAATCCGGCGACGTCGGTCTGGTCGAACCAGCTGCTTCCGCCGTCTCCACCGGCTGCGCCGTTGAGCAGGTAGAGAGTGGGCGCACCGCGCACCTCTGCCCGGAATACGTCGATGGTGATATCGCGATCCATCGCCGCGGAGTGAACCTGCACGACGTCCCGGCGCGCACCGGCGCTGTCCACGGCGACGATCGACGACTCCGATTCTGCTGACGCCACGGCGGCCGAGCTCGACACGAGGACGACGACCGTCACGACGACGCCGAGAGCCGAGACAGTCGCCTCCCGGAGGCGAAATCGACTGAGCATCAACCGTTCCTGACATCGTGGGAGGTGCGCACGACAAGTAGTCCGACGGGCGCGGTATGTCACCGACGGTAGAGCGAATGGCTGCAATCGACAACAACGTTGACGATTCCTCATTTCTGACACAGGTATCCCGCGAATCCTTGTCGATTTTCCAAAATCCTCGTCGCCGGGGTTTCTTCGATTCGGCCCGAATGATCCACTGACTCCTCCGACGCACTCACCGCGTCGAATCGCTCTGTCTCCTTCGAAAGGTTGTGTCGTGGTCGCATTCGGACTCATCGACGAGTGGAAGCCAGCTCCAGGACCGCTCACCACGTGGTCGCCCACCGTCTCCTCGCGAGCTGCTGCCGCGGCTGCGCCTGCCCACCCGGCACCCCCTTCCCATATCCAGCAGGCGTATCTCGAGGCCGCGTTCCGTAACCGAGGCTCGTCGTTCCGCTTCTCCCGGCTGTGTCTCGTGACGTTCCGAATCGAGGGCACGTTGGACCGCGCGGCGATGGGTCGGGCGTTCAACACGTTCGTCACCCGACACGATTCCTTCTGCAGCTGGTTCTCCACGACGGCCGAGGGGGCGACGCGCCACCTGGTCGACGTCGCCGACATCGTGCTCGAACCAACCGATTTCGGCACTCCCTCGGACTCCGAGGCCATTCGGCGTCACGTTCAGGACAGCACTCCCGGTCCCGACAGTTGGGATTGCTTCTCGTTCGGCACGATCGAACACGACGACCACTTCGTGGTGTACGCGGCGGTGGACCACCTCGACACCGACGGTATCTCGCAGGCATTGACGTATTACGAACTGCGCCAGCTCTACCGCAACGCGGTGACGGGGGAGTCCGATGGACTGTTCACCCCGGGCAGCTACCTCGAGTACTGCCAGCGCGAACGCCTCGAGAGCGATGCCACGACTCTGGAGTCCTCGGCCGTCCAGACCTGGATCGACTTGGTGACGGACAACGGCGGCGATCTTCCGACGTTCCCACTTCCTTTGGGACGCAGCAGTATCGACTACACGCGGACCTCGCACAGTTCGTTCCCACTGTTCGACGGCGCGAAGGCCCGGGCCGTCGACGAAGCATGTGCGGGAGTGGGAGCAAAATTCATCGGAGGCATCTTCGCCGCGGCGGCCCTGGCGGAGTACGAGCTTGCCGGCCGGAGCAGCTACTTGGGCTTGACGCCCAAGAGCACTCGGTCGACGCCGGGCGAATTCGCCTCCATCGGATGGTATTCGAGCTTGATTCCCGTGCGCTTCGATCTCGGTGCGAAGCCGACGTTCCTGACCCTCGCGGTCCTCGCGCAGCAGGCATTCGACTCCGGCAAGCTGCTGGCGAACACCTCCTACCACCGGGTACTCGAACTGGCGCTGCCGGAGCACGGAATCACGACGCAGCCGGGCTGGACCGCGCCGATGATCTCCTACGTCGACGTTCGGAAGCTGCCGGGCGAAGCCGAACTGGATGCAGCGGGGGCCGGCCTGTACGGAAACCGCGGCAGCTCCGAGGAAGTCTTCATGTGGATCAACCGCTTCGAGGACCACACTGGTGTCGAGTTTCTCTATCCCGGCACCGACGAGGCCGATCGATCGATCGACCTGTACTTCTCCAAGATATTCGAGATCTTCACGGCCGTCGTCGAATCGGGTGACTACACGCCGGAGATCGCGAGCGTGTTCGCGCACGAGCTCACGGACGTCAGCAGGGTATGACACACCGCCGCCGCGGGTCGTGGCTGACGCTGTGCGCCTGCCTACTGGCGGTCACGATGCAGATGATCGACGTCACCGCCGTCACCGTGGCATTGCCGTCGATCGGCCGGGATCTGGATGCATCGGGCGCGCAGCAGGTCTGGATACCGACGGCGTACCTGCTCGCATTCGCCTGCGCGCTGCTCACGATGGCGCGCACCGGGGAGGTGTTCGGGCGCAGAACCGTGTTCGTTACCGGCACTGCACTGTTCGCGGTGACGTCGGTGCTCTGCGCGTACGCGCCCACCATAGAGTTACTCGTTCTCGCTCGGGTGCTGCAAGGACTTGCGGGAGCGGCGATGTCGGCTCAAACGGTGGCAATCGTGACCGCCGCCTACTCCGGCACTCGGCGTACCACCGCGTTCGCGCTGTACGGCGGCACCGCAGGGCTGGCCGGACTGACCGGACCGGCCATCGGTGCACTGCTTCTGCACCTCGACATGCTCGGAACAGGCTGGCGAGGAATATTTCTGATCAACGCCCCGATAGCGCTGGCCGCGATTGCACTCGGCCGCCGGTTCGTCCCACCCGAGTCGAAGCACTCGGGAGTCGGAAGCGGTGGACGGTTCGACCCCGTAGGGGTTGGCCTGTGGTCGATCGGGGCGCTGATGATCGTCTATCCGGTCATGGCGAGCTCGAGCTTCGTCGCGGCTGTGCCCGCCGTGGCGATCGGCTTGGCAACACTGGCGGGATTCACCATGTGGGAACGCCGACGAAGGGCGGCAGGCGCACACGTGATGGTGGACATCGGGGTCTTCGGTGAGCGCGGGTTCTCCTTGGGCTGCGCTGTGTCTGCTCTGGTGTACGGCACGTTCACCGGGTTCGTCCTGACGATGTCGGTGACACTGCAGACCGGCCTGGGGGACAGCGCGACGACCGTGGGCGCGATCACGGTTCCCTTTGCGCTCGGTGCCATTGTCGCGTCCGTGGCCGCACCGGTGTCGTTCCGCCGCTGGGACTCTCGCGTCGTGGCTGCGGGCGCGGCGGCCATGGGCATATCGCTGTTCGTCCTCGGCGTCACCACCGACTTCCTCGATCGAGTCGGCTTCCCTTGGTGGATGGCCATCCCGCTGGTTCTGGTCGGTGCCGGCTTGGGATCGGTGATCGCGCCGCTGCAGAGCACCATCGTGGCCGGGGTGGAACCGCATGCTCTCGGCTCGGCCTCGGGGATTCTGCCGACGGTCCAGCAAGTGGGGTCGGCCGTGGGTACGGCAACGACCGGTGCCGTGTACTTCGCGCTGCTTCCTTCGGATCCGGTGGCCGCCGACTACCTGACGTCACAGCGGACGGTGCTGTTCGGGTTGGCCGCCACCATGGCGGTGGCCACCGTCGTCGCGGCCGCCCTGCCGCGAGGCGTTCACAGGGATGTCGACGCCGACCAGTCGATTGTCTCCACGGGTGTGCCACAGTGACTGCGAAATCCACTGCACAACAGTGCAATCGAAGAACCCATTTCCCGAACCGAGCGTTCGAGCCGATCGAAATCGAGAAGAGTTACAGCATGCTTCGTACCCTCGTGACCTCGACACTCGTGGTCGGGCTGATGTCGATGTCGTTCGTCGTTGCACCGCACGCGTCGGCTGCGCCCACCGGTCCGACACCGGTACCCGGCACCTTGTACGCATCGGTGCCGGATCTGTCCGGGACCGAGAACGGTGATGTCGTTGGCACCAGGCGTTTTTCGAGTCCGTTGTATCCCGGGGCCGACATCTGGCAGATCCAGTATCGGTCGTCCGATTCCCGAGGAGATGCGATCGCGGCTGTGGCAACAGTTCTCGCGCCTGCGAACCGTGTACCCGGTGGGCCTCTGCTGTCGTATCAGCCGTTCGTCAACGCGCTCGGGTTGCAGTGCGCACCGTCGGAATCGTTGTTCGGGGCCGATCCGACGACCGGTGTGCAGGAGCGTGAGTTTCTCAACCTGGCACTGGTGCGTGGATGGTCGGTCGCTGTGCCGGACCACCTCGGACCCCAGAGTGCTTACGGTGCAGCCAGGTTGGGCGGACAAATCACCCTCGACGGAATTCGCGCCGCGCAGCGGGTTCCCGAACTCGGGCTGTCGGCCGGTCCGGTCGGAATGGCCGGGTATTCGGGTGGCGGAATGGCGACGGCCTGGGCCGCGGCGCTCGCTCCGAGCTATGCACCCGAGCTGAACATCGTCGGTGCCGCAGCCGGAGGGGTGCCGGCCGATCTGGACAACATCGCTCGTGCGTTGGGCTTTGCGCCGCATCAGGCATTCGGGCTCGCGTTTGCCGCCGCTCTCGGACTCGAACGCGAGTACCCCGACCGTCTACCGATCACGGCTCAGCTCAATCCCACCGGACTCGCGTTGAGGGATCAGGTCTCGAACGCGTGCACCCCGGTGATCCTTGCTACCGGAGCCTTCAAGAGCGCACTGGCGGTCTCGACCACTACGTCCTTGGTGGACAGCCCGGAAGCGCAGCAGATCATCGACGAAAACAGTTTGGTGAAGTATCCAGGAGTTCCCACTGCACCCACGCTGCTGTGGGGAAGCGACAACGACCCGCTCATTCCCATCGGTGCGTTGCGAGACACTGCTGCTCGGTACTGCGCGAGTGGGGCGACTCTGCAGTTCGACGTCGTTCATGCTCCGCAGCACATTCAGGCGGCGTTCGAGGGTCTTCCTGCTGCGCTCACATTCCTGGACAACAGGTTTCGGGGTGTCGCACCGCCGACCAACTGCGTCCGATGAAACGGCTCGCACCCGCCGTGGTGGCCGCGACCACAGCTCTGGTCGTGGCCTCCACGCCTGCTCACGCCGCGGACCTTCCGGTGTTGGCCCCGCAATCGTTCGGCGACTTCTCGGTGCAGACTCGATATTTCGACGTCGTGGTGGGACCTGAGCGGGATCGACACTGCACCGTCGTGGGCGACATCTACGTCCCAGATGGTCTGGGACCGGACAACCGGGCTCCGGCCATCCTGACCAGCAACGGTTTCGGCGGATCCAAGGACGACCAAGCGGGTGCCGCGGCGAGATTCGCGACGCACGGCTACGTTGTTCTGTCATACTCGGCCTTGGGTTTCGGTGGCTCGACGTGCAAGATCTATTTCGCGGATCCCGATTACGACGGCATCGCTGCGTCGTCGCTCATCGGCTATCTCGCCGGCGACAACGGCGGTGTGTTCACCGATCCTGCGCGGACGACGGCTGCCCCGGCGCTCGATGTGGTTCGGCTGGATGGACCAGGTGATCCACGTGTCGGCTACCTCGGTGGGTCCTACGCCGGCGCAACAGGATTGGCCGCTGCGTCGATGGATTCGCGGCTGGACACGGTTGCATCGATGATCACCTGGAACGATCTGTCGCGTTCGCTGGCGCCGGAGGCGACCGGCCGACTGCCGGTGGGGCCGGTCAAGAGCATCTTCGGCTCGGCATTCCTGGCGGCCGGTGCGGTACTGGCCGGCCCGTCCGGTTACGCCGTCGATCCGGCGCGGGCGGAGGGTTGCCCGAATTATGCCCAGTGGGTGTGCGACGCGGCACTCGCGTTCGCTGCGAACCGGGAACCGGCCCCCGAAACTCTGGCGGCCATGCGGCACGTCTCACCCGTGGACTATCTCCATCGTGTCAGCGTTCCGGTTCTGCTCACTCAGGGGCAGAAGGATTCGCTGTTCGGTCTGGACGAGGCAGCGGCCACCTACGAGACCTTGCGTT
Organism: Rhodococcus sp. 14-2483-1-2; assembly: GCF_002259405.1. Taxonomy (GTDB): domain Bacteria; phylum Actinomycetota; class Actinomycetes; order Mycobacteriales; family Mycobacteriaceae; genus Rhodococcoides. The sequence continues at coordinate 257,495 of NZ_NPFW01000014.1, forward strand.
CGCGCGGGGTGGAAACGTCGATGATCTGGCACTCCTGGGGACACAACGATCGGAAGGGTGCTCCCGGCGAGTTCGACATCAAGGCGCCCGACCCGTTCACTCAGCACGAAGCGGCCCTCGTGGGCAACTGGCTCGACCGACTCCTCAAGGATCGAGACGTCGACCGCGGACCCGCATTCACCTACTTCAGGGACTGGGTGCCCTACACCGGCGTCGCGTCGCCGGCCTACGTCGAATCCGAGATATTTCCTGTCGGTGCCCGCCGCACGTTCTTCTTGTCGAATGGATCGCTTTCCGTGGGTGACTCGACGAACGGTGCGTGGACGCAAACGATTCGGGGTGCAGGTGCGTCGATGCCCACCACGTTCGGACTCCCGAATCTCGCGGCCGAATTGCCCGTGCCGCGGGTCTCGCTACCCGGTTCTGCCGCGACCTGGACTACCGCGCCGCTCGCCGAACCCGTCGACGTGGTCGGCGCACCGGAGCTGTCCATCAGCCCCACGGTGTCCGGGCCTGCGACGGTCTTCGTCACCGTGCTCGACGTCGCACCGAACGGTGCGCGGAGTCCGATTCACGGGCTCGTCGCACCCGCCGTGCTCACCGGATCCTCGGACCCGGTGACGATCTCGCTGCCCAACATCGTCCATCGATTCGACCGTGGCCATCGCATCGGCGTCGACATCACCGCGTCCGATCCGTCGTTCGCCGGTGGACCCGGCCCGGCGGACGTCACCTTCTCCTCGACGGATCCGATCAATCAGTTCTCCCTACCCGTAACGCCGTGACGCAGTGCCGTGGCGATCGATCAGAAATCACCGAAAGGCTCGCCTTGAAAAGAAGAATGTCTGCCCTGGGTTTCACCCTCGTGGCACTGTGTGCGTCCCTGTTCGCAACGGGGCCAACAGCTTCGGCAGCCCCCGCGCCGACGATCCCCGATCCGGACGTCTTCTACGCTGCACCGGCCGACATAGCCGATCATGCGCCGGGTGACATCCTCGCCAGCCGTCGGGCCGACGCATGGATGTACCCCAACACCGACATCTGGCAACTCAAGTACCGATCGACCAACTCCGCAGGTGCTCCCGTTGCCGCGGTGACCACTGTGCTGATGCCCCGAGGTAGAGGTGCGGGAACGCCACTGGTGTCGTACCAGGCCGTGATCAATGCTCTGGGTGTCAAATGTGCTCCGTCGCATGGCCTTTTCACGTACGAGATCGGTGAGGCTCCGAGCCTGTACCTCGGCATGGTCGCCCGCGGCTGGGCTGTCGCAGTTCCGGACTACCTCGGCCCGAACGGTGCCTACGGGGCAGCGGAGTACGAGGGTCGGTTGACGCTCGACGGAGTTCGGGCGGTGCAGAACTTCGAGCAATTGCCGCTGAAGGAAAGCCCGGTCGCGTTGCTCGGTTACTCCGGTGGCGCACTGGCGACCTCGTGGGCCGGAGCCATGGCACCGACGTATGCGCCGGAGCTGAACATCGTGGCCACCGTGCAGGGCGGTATTCCGGCCGACCTCGAATTGATCGCGAAGAACCTGGGCTACAGCCCGATTCCGCACCCCGCGTTCGGAATGGCACTCGCGGCATCACTCGGGCTCGAGCGTGAATACCCGACCGAGTTTCCCGTCTCGGAGAACCTGAATGCGGCAGGCCTGGCGTTGCGGGATCGCGTCAGCAACGAGTGCAGGCGCAGCATCATCGTCGGAGGAGCGTTTCGCAGTGCGCGCGATCTCTCGAACGTGGACATCGCGTCGTTGCCCTCCGCGCAGGCGGTGTTGAAGAAGAACAGCTTGGTGGACTACCCGGGCGTGCCCACGGCCCCGGTGTACATGTGGCAGGGGGTCAACGACTTCATCACCCCGTTTGCGCCTGTGAAGGAGACGGTCGACCGATACTGTGCGGCCGGAGCCACCGTCCAGTTTCGGGCCTATCCGCTTGCCGAGCACTTCAGCGGATCGCTCGTCGGTCTGCCCGACGCCTACGCCTACGTGGACGCACGATTCCGAGGTGAGCCGGCACCGTCGAACTGCGGCTGATCCTCTCTCGGTGGTGACGTTGTGGAACCAAGGCGATGTTCGCTGCGTCCAAGGGGGTGGGTGGGTTCGACGAAGGGGAGTGGTGTGAGCGTGACCCGGTGGTGGGTGGCGGGAGCGGTCGGCGTGGTGCTGTTCGTCGCGGGATGCGGCGGGGCGACGGAGGGTGCGCCGGTCGCAGAGCCGGCAACGAGCTCGGTGGTTGCGACGCCGGTGGCGGACGAGCCATGGGATCCCTGCACCATCCCGGACAGTGCCGTCGCGGCGGCGGGATTGGATGTGGGCAGCAAAAGTACGAACCTGTTCGGAGACGCGCCACTGTCCGACGATTGGAAGACCTGCATCTGGACGGACCCTGATCCCGAATCGTGGTATTTCCTGGGAGTGTTCTCCTCTCTCCACGACCTCGCTTATCTGAAGGCGAACGAGCAGTTCGGTGACTTCACCTCGCCCGATAGTGCTGGTGCAGTGCAGTTTCGGCGAACTGCGAGTTACGAAGAGGTCAGCTGCGGTGTTGCGTACGAGGTTCACGGAGGGGTTGTGTACTTCATTCTCGACGGTAGGGCGGGGCGCGAGCCCCGAGGCGAACCGTGTTCTGAAATCGGTCGAGTTACGGAATCTTTGCAAGCCAACCTACCGGCGCGGGCACGGTAGATCGAAAGGTAGGGGTTCGATGGCATCAGAGAACGGCGATCTATTCGAGTCGATGCAGTTCTGGAAAAACCTCTCGGAACGTGCCGAGGCAGGGTTGATGGAGATCCCGGAGAGCGTTGCTGCCCAGTGTGATCAGGTCTGCGCTGATTACATCGACCATCTTGCCGAAATGTTGGGGAAGACCAAATTTCTCGTGGATCTCGACGCATTCGGCACCCTTCCTTCGGCTCGACAGCTGGGTCGCAAGTTCAAGCGACTTGCCGATGGGGAAGAGGGGTCGGCGGCCGTCGTGATCAGGCAACACATCGAGGTCGTTCAATTGATGCGGTCGGTGTTTCGACGCTATTTCGTCGAGACCGAAGAGCTCGATCGGAGTGTGGGCGCTCGGATCGGAGGTATCGGGGCGGGCGTGGGGGAGTGAGTTCGCAACCTCACACCCCATTTCTCGACCTCACACCCCCGCTATGACGTGAACCCAGGCGCTCGGTCGGCAAAAAGGGTGTGAGGTCCCGTAGATCCTTGCGGCATACCATCGAACACTGTCCGAATTGTCCGTAACACCAACTCCGGCAACACAATCGAGACAACACTGACGAATCGGATGACTTAGTCTGCGATCGTGAACAACTTCGCAGCTCGTCTGGTGCCGATGCGACCGCGTGATCCCGAGGAGCCGCACAGGGCCGCGAGTCCACTCGAATTGTTCTTCGACCTGGTGTTCGTGGTGGCCGTGAGTATCGCAGCGGTGCAACTCCATCACGCGCTCACCGAGAACCACCTTGCCGACGGTCTGCTCAGTTATGCACTCGTGTTCTTCGCCATCTGGTGGGCGTGGATGAACTTCACGTGGTTCGCCACGTCCTTCGACAACGACGACTGGCTGTACCGCGCGCTGACCGTCGTGCAGATGGCCGGTGTTCTGGTGCTCGCCGCCGGAATCGAATCGGCGTTCGTGGACCAGGATTTTGCCATCGTGGTGCTCGGTTACGTGGTGATGCGCGTGGCGATGGTGACGCAATGGGTCCGCGCCTCGAAAAGTCCCGAACTGAGGAAGACTGCGCTGACCTACGCGACAGGCATTGCGGGAGTGCAGGTTCTGTGGATTCTTTGGGCCCTGCTGCTCGACGGCACCCCAGCCGTCATCGTGTTCGTCGTACTCGCAGGCGTCGAGATGTCGGTGCCGCTGATCGCCGAACGCAACGGCACCACACCCTGGCATCCCCACCACATCACCGAACGCTACGGACTGTTCACGCTGATTCTGCTCGGCGAATCCCTACTCGCGTCGGCCAACGCGATCATCGAAGCGATACACGACGAGACCGCCCTGGCACCGTTGATCTCGATCTCCGTCCTCACCCTTGTCGTCACCGCGAGCCTGTGGTGGATCTACTTCTGGCCCCCGCATCACCGGGCGATCGGCCAGTTCGGCAACTCGGTGGTCTACGGCTACGCGCACTACTTCATCTTCGCGGCAGCGGGTGCGTTCTCGGCCGGCATCGAGGTCGAGATCGACGTATTGACCGAGCACAGCAAGCTCGGCGACGTCGCCGCGTCGTTCACCGTCACGGTGCCGATTGCGATATTCGTCCTCGGTGTCTGGCTGATCGCTATTCGCGCCCACGCGGACCGCATCGTCAACATCGCGGTTCCGCTGGGCGCCCTACTCGTGTTGTTCGACCCGATCATTCCCATCCCGATCACCCTCACCGCAGTCGTCATGATCGTCGTCGTCGGAGTCCTGGTCGCACGCGGGCCAAGAGACGCGGAGCATGAGAAACTGGCCACATGAGTATCGGAACACTGATTCTGCTTCGTCACGGCGAGAGCGAATGGAACGCGTCCAACCAGTTCACCGGTTGGGTGGACGTGCGACTGACCGAGAAGGGCGAGGCCGAGGGCAAGCGCGCCGGCCAACTCCTCGCCGAGGCGGGCATCCTGCCCGACCTGCTGTACACCTCGCTGCTGCGTCGCGCGATCAGCACCGCCAACCTCGCGCTCGACGCTGCCGACCGGCACTGGATCCCCGTCGTCCGCGACTGGCGTCTGAACGAACGGCACTACGGCGCGCTTCAGGGACTGAACAAGGCCGAGACCAAGGACAAGTACGGCAACGAGCAGTTCATGCTGTGGCGTCGTAGCTACGACACCCCGCCGCCGCCCATCGAGGTCGGCAGCGAGCACAGCCAGGACGCCGATCCGCGCTACGCCGACCTGGACAGCGTTCCGCTGACCGAATGCCTCGCCGACGTCGTCGAGCGCCTGATCCCGTACTTCGAGGAGACGATCGTCGCCGATCTGAAGGCAGGCAAGAACGTCCTCGTCGCCGCGCACGGCAACTCGCTGCGTGCGCTGGTGAAGTACCTCGACGAGATCTCCGACGCGGACATCGCCGAACTCAACATCCCCACCGGCATTCCGTTGAAGTACGACCTCACCGAGTCGGACGGCAAGCTGAAGCCCACCAACCCGGGCGGCACCTACCTCGATCCCGAAGCAGCGGCCGCAGGTGCAGCTGCCGTGGCAAACCAGGGCGGTAAGTAGCTCTACGGCGCTCGAACCGACGTTTTGTCGTAACTGCAGGTGAACGATCGAAGAACACTGCCGACGGGGACTATGACGACCAGGGAAATGCCTGCACCCTGCGTATGTGAGCTGTCCATCGAACGTACGATTCCGGTGTGAGTGTTGCATCGGCCGTACTACTGGCTATCGCCGCGGCCTTCGTGGGATACCTCGTCGGCGGTGTTCTGATTCCCTACCTCAACACCCGACACTCGGAGCGCCGCCGAGCCACGTCCGGGCTCACGATGTCGCAGGTACTGGACCTGATCGTCCTCGCATCCGAGAGCGGCATCGCCGTCGTCGACCAATTTCACGACGTCGTGCTGTCGAATCCGCGAGCCGAGGAGCTCGGGCTCGTGCGTAACCGTCTGATCGACGACCGGGCCTGGGATGCCGCGCTCAAGGTCCTCGCCGACGGCAACCCCGTCGAAGTCGACCTCAGCTCGAAGAACCCGAGAACCGGCCGGGACAAGATCGCCGTCCGCTGCGTCGCGCGCCTGCTGAGCAAGGAAGACAAGCGGTTCGTGGTGCTCTTCGCCGACGACGATTCCGAGCAGGTCCGGATGGAGGCGACGCGTCGGGACTTCGTGGCCAACGTCAGCCACGAACTCAAGACGCCCGTCGGCGCGATGAGCCTGCTGGCCGAAGCGCTGCTCGAATCGGCCGATGATCCGGCGTCCGTCCGGCACTTCGGCGGCAAGGTCGTCGCCGAATCCAAACGGCTCGGCAACATGGTGACCGAACTGATCGCCCTCTCGCGACTGCAGGGTGCAGAGAAGCTCCCCGACCTCGAGGTCGTCGACGTCGACACCGTCGTCAACGAGGCGATGGACCGATCCAAACTCGCCGCCGAGAACGCCGGTATCTTCGTCACCACCGACCACCCGAGCGGCCTCGAAGTTCTCGGCGATCAAGCGCTGCTGGTGACGGCCCTGGCCAACCTCATTCAGAACGCCATCGCCTACTCCTCGGACGGTGCTCCGGTGTCGGTGAGCCGCGCCCTGCGCGGAGACAACGTCGCGTTCGCCGTCACCGACCGCGGCATCGGCATCGCCAAGGAAGACCAGGAACGCGTCTTCGAGAGATTCTTCCGCGTCGACAAAGCTCGGTCGCGGGCAACCGGTGGCACAGGCCTGGGCCTGGCCATCGCCAAACACGTCGCAGCCAACCACAACGGCAGCATTTCGCTGTGGAGCAAGCTGGGCACCGGATCCACCTTCACCCTCCAGATCCCTGCGTACTTCGAAGAAGAAGACGACGCTTCGGTTACAGAAAGAGAGAATCAGTGACCAACGTTCTGATCGTGGAAGACGAAGAGTCGTTGGCCGATCCACTGGCCTTCCTGCTCCGCAAGGAAGGTTTCGAGGCCACGGTCGTCGGAGACGGACCGTCGGCACTCGCGGAATTCGATCGCGCAGGGGCGGACATCGTGCTGCTGGACCTCATGCTTCCGGGCATGAGCGGAACCGACGTGTGCAAGCAATTGCGTTCGCGTTCAGGCGTTCCTGTGATCATGGTGACCGCACGCGACAGTGAGATCGACAAGGTCGTCGGGCTCGAACTCGGTGCCGACGACTACGTCACCAAGCCGTACTCGGCACGCGAACTCATCGCCCGGATCCGCGCGGTTCTGCGACGCGGCTCCGACGCCGAGGTCGACGGTGGAGTCGACACCGGAGTGCTCGAAGCCGGACCGGTGCGAATGGACGTCGAACGCCACGTGGTGATGGTCGGATCCGAGCAGATCACGTTGCCGCTCAAGGAATTCGATCTGCTCGAGTACCTGCTGCGCAACTCCGGTCGCGTACTGACCCGCGGACAGTTGATCGACCGGGTGTGGGGAGCCGACTATGTGGGCGACACCAAGACACTCGACGTGCACGTCAAGCGACTGCGCTCGAAGATCGAATCCGATCCGGCCAAGCCGGAACACCTGGTGACAGTGCGCGGACTGGGCTACAAGCTCGAGGGGTAGTGCGCTGCGCGCAGTGGTGCGGTCGAGTGCTCTCCAGGGCACATGACCACACCACTGCCGGAGGCACTTATCGGCGCTGCGCCTCACGGGTGGCGGGATGCACCGCGATCAGACCCAGACCACGGCGACGCTTGCACAGCGACGCCAATTCCTCGTAGGCGGCCTTACCGAGCAGCTCGGTCAGTTCCGGCTTGTAGGACTCGAACACCTGCTTCGATCCGACGTGCGCATCGGGCGAGCCCGAGCAGTACCAGTCCAGATCGAGACCACCCTCGCCCCAGCCGCGTCGGTCGTACTCGCCGATCGTGGTCTTGAGAATCTCGGAGCCGTCCGGCCGCGTCACCCAGTCCTGGGTGCGCCTGATCGGCAGCTGCCAGCACACGTCGGGCTTGACCTCGAGCGGCTCGATGCCCTTGCGCAGCGCCATCGAATGCAGCGCGCACCCGATTCCGCCCTCGAACCCGGGACGGTTCTGGAAGATGCAGGCACCCTTGTAGCGCCGCGTACGCAGCGACTGCTCGTCGTCGAGATCGTCGTATTCGACGTACCCCTTCTTGCCGAGACCCTTGTCCATGAGCTGCCAATCCTGCGGAGTGAGCAACTTCACCGACTCGTCGAGCTTGCGTTTGTCGTCATCGTCGGACAGGAACGCGCCGTGGGAGCAGCAACCGTCGTCGGGTCGGCCCGCGACGGTTCCCTGACATGCCGGAGTTCCGAACACGCAGGTCCAGTTGGACAACAACCACGTCAGATCCGCAGCGATGAGATGTTCCGAATTGTCGGGGTCGGGGAACTCGACCCATTCTCGAGGGAAATCCATCTCGACCTCTGCAGCGAACGACTGCTGCTCACGACCTGATGTCACAAACGTCGACGGTAGACCCAGTACCGTGGGCATGTGCGAATAGGGGTGCTCGACGTCGGTGCAGACGCGGGCTCGAGGCGACTCGTAGCGTTCGTATCGCGGATCATGACGGCCGACCGTGCAGAATTGGAACGTGTCAGCGCCGACAGGTCGCCACAACGGGTGGCCGGGGCTCTGGTAGCGGAGGCGAGCATGCGGGCATCGACAACGAAGTCATTCGAGATATGCCCGTGGGCGCTGAAGGAAGGTTTGATGTTGAGGAAGCTGGACCCCGAAACCGACGGCGATCTGGTGGGGAGTTCGAGATGAGCGACACCAACCCGGAGGACACCGGACAGATCTCGGTTGCCGAGCTGCTGGCCCGAAACGGTCAGAAGACGAACCTGAGCGCAGGCGGTCGCCGTCGCCGTGGCGTCAAGGGCGGCATCTCCGTCGCCGAGCTGACCGGTGAGATCCCCGTCGTTCGGGACGAGCCCGGCAACCGCAGCGCCCTGGTGGTCGAAACCCCGGCTCCCGACGCGTCCGAGCCCGAGACCCCCGACGTCGCCCCGGCAGCGCCGCAGAGCAGCGATGCGCCCGAGGACGACGCACCCGCCGCCGGCTCCTCCCGGCCGCAACCGGCCCGGCCGCAGACCACTCGCCCCACCCCGTTCCAACCGGCAGGCAAGCGCGAGAAGCAACAGCCCGAGCCGGAGCTGCTGTCCGGCTCCACCACGGTTGCCGGGGACCTGCTCAACCGTTCGCACGACGACACCGAACGCGCCAAGCGTCCGGCTGCGCCCTCGACGCCGACGCCGGATCGGCTCCCGTACGGATCCACCCCGGCCGAGCAGGGACGGACCCGCAAGCCTGTGGGATTCCGGGCATCGCGGCAGGTCGAGGTGGCCGAGCCGAACACCGACGTCGCTCCGCGAGCAGCGCTCGTCGACGTCGACGACGTGGCCAAGACCGCGGTGTCCCCGCGCATCCGACGCGCCGACGACAAAGAAGCCGGGTCTGCCGACAAGGACATCTCGACCGACGAGCCGACGGAGGTCCAGGCGGCCGCCGCCACCGAGACCGTCGATCTCGTGAAGCCGGAGATCGACGACGAAGAAAAGACCACGACCGACGTCGAGCCCGACACCGAAACCGCGTCGGACACGGAGGCCGACAGCGCGACTGCGGCCTCGCGCACCGACCGCCGGGCAGCAGCGGTCAAGGGCAAGGGCGGTGCCGTCCGGCAGTGGCTGGTGCTGATCGGTCAGGCAGTGGTGTCGATCGCCGTCGGCGCGCTGCTGTTCAAGGGCTTCGAGCAACTGTGGGACGTGTTGCCGTGGGTCGCTCTGGTGCTGTCGGTGCTGGTCATCGTCGGGCTCGTCGCGGTGGTGAGGATTCTGCGACGCACCGACGATCTGATATCGATCGTCATCGCGATCGCCGTCGGTGTCTTCGTCACGCTCGGTCCGCTCGCCTTCCAGCTCAGTACCGGCTGAGTCGGCACTCCGATGGGCGCGAAGCGAATTCGGGTGGGACTGTCCACGGCCTCGGTCTACCCGCAGAACACCGAGGCGGCGTTCCGCTACGCGGCGGAGCTCGGGTACGACGGCATCGAACTGATGGTGTGGGCCGAGTCCGTCAGCCAGGACGTCGACGCGGTGGCCGCGCTCTCCCGGGAGTACTCGATTCCGGTGCAGGCCATCCATGCGCCGTGTCTGCTGATCTCACAGCGAGTGTGGGGATCGGATCCGGTCGCCAAACTCACCCGCTCGGTCGAGGCGGCCGAGAAGCTGGACTCGGCGACGGTCGTGGTGCATCCACCGTTCCGGTGGCAGCGCAAGTACAGCGACGGCTTCGCCGATCAGGTCGCCGAACTCGAATCGAACTCGCACGTGGTGGTCGCGGTCGAGAACATGTTCCCCATGCGCGCCGACCGCTTCTTCGGGCGCAAGGAGAAATCCGCGCAGCGACTCGAACGACGTGGTGGGCCGGGCGCAGCACTGTCGGCGTTCTCGCCGTCGTACGACCCGACGGACGTCGGCCACGGTCACTACACGCTCGACCTCTCGCACACGGCCACCGCAGGCTCGGACGCGCTCGAGATGCTCGACCGGATGGGCGAGGGGATCGCGCACCTGCATCTGGCCGACGGCCGGGGCGCATCGGTCGACGAGCACCTGATCCCCGGCCACGGTAGTCAGCCCTGCGTGGAGGTGTGCACCGAACTGGTACGCCGCGGCTTCGAGGGTCAGGCAGTGATCGAGATCAACACACAGAACGCGCGGACGGTCCCCGAGCGTTCCTCGATGCTCGGACAAGCACTGCAGTTCGCCCGCGCACACCTGTCCTGATGCCGCCGGTAAGTTGTCGGGAATGAGTTCTGCCAGCCCCTTCACAGCCGCCACCACCCTGACCGCGCTCGAGGTGGCCGCCGACACCGCGTCCTTCGCGGGCGCGATCGACTCCACCTGGACCATCGGTCCGAAGGTGCACGGCGGCGTGATGCTCGCCGTCTGCGCGGCAGCAGCGCGCAAGCACATCGTCGCGACGGACCCGGATCAGGCCGAGATCCAGCCGCTCGCGGTGAGCGTGAGCTACCTGGCCGCTCCCGATCCCGGCGAGGTCGCGCTGACGACGGTGGTGCGCAAGCGCGGTCGCCAGGTCTCGCACGTCGACGTCGAACTCACCCAGGCCGGACGCGTTGCCGTGCGGGCGGTGGTGACCCTCGGTCGTCCCGATTCCGACGACCCTCACCACGAGACGCCGACGTCGTTGGCGTCCATGGCCGTGGAGCCGCCCGCGGAGACCCTTGCGGTTGCGGGCGATCATCCGATGGCGTCCATCGTGCACGTGGCCAAGGGCTGCGAGATGCGTATCGACGAGTCCTCGGCGTCGTTCCTGACCGGTAAGCAGGGCGAGGCGGAAATTCGATTGTGGGTGCGACCCTTCGCGGGCGACGAGGCCGACGTCGACACGGCGGTGTTGTTCGCTCTGATGACCGGAGACATCTCGGCTCCGGTGACCATGAACCGCGGAATGTTCGGTTGGGCTCCGACCGTGCAGCTGACGACCTATCTGCGCCGCCGTCCGGCACCGGGCTGGCTGCGCGTGGCGGCGACCAGCACCGTCATCGGCAGCACCTGGTTCGAGGAGGACCACGTTGTGCTCGATTCCACCGGTGCCGTCGTGGTGCAGAGCAGACAGTTGGCGATGGTGCCGCGCTCGAACTGACATGGCAGGCTTGTTCGCATGACGAGAATTGCAGTGATCGGCGGCGGACGGATCGGTGAGGCGTTGATCGCGGGACTCCTCGAGTCCGGCCACGCAGTGCGCGATCTGGTGGTCGCCGAGAAGTCCGAGGCCCGCGCCAAGGAGATCGCCAAGGAATTCGGTGTGCTGACCACCTCCGTCGGCGATGCATCGGAGGGTGCCGACGTGATCGTGCTGGCGGTCAAGCCGGCCGACGTCGAGACGGCACTGACCGAGATCACGAAGATCGAGCTCGACGGCGATCGCGAACAGCTCATCGTCTCCCTGGCCGCAGGCGTCCCCACCGCCAAGTTCGAGCCCAAGCTGCCCGCCGGCTTCCCGGTGGTTCGGGTCATGCCCAACACCCCGATGCTCGTGGGCGAGGGCGTCAGCGTGTTGGCACCGGGCAAGTACGCCCGCGCCGAGCACCTCGAACTGGTCCGTTCGATCCTCTCGGCCGTCGGCAAGGTGGTCGTGGTCAAGGAACATCAGCTCGACGCCGTGACGGCGGTATCCGGGTCGGGTCCGGCCTATTTCTTCCTGGTGGCGGAGGCCATGATCGACGCGGGAGTGGGCCTTGGATTGACCCGCGACGTGGCGTCGGCGCTCGTGGTTCAGACGATGGTGGGGTCGGGGGCGATGCTCGATCGCTCCGACGAGAGCGCGAGCGAGCTCCGATATGCGGTGACTTCTCCGGGCGGAACCACCGCCGCAGCGGTCCGTGAACTGGAGCGAAAAGGCCTCCGAGCAGCGTTTTTCGATGCCCTCGGTGCCGCAAATGCCCGATCCATTGAGATGGGCATCACAGCAGAATAAAAAATCTTTTCCCCACACCCGTCGCAGTAACCCCATCTGTCCCTATAGGCTCGGGGGCAGCACGTGCGTGTCTGTTCGGCAGGAGGGGAAGCCTGCCGCATGAGACGTGCCGGAGGTATGTGGATTGATGGCGTCTATAAACAAGCCGTCCAAGGGTTCGTCCCCGGACGGTCAACCGGCTCTGGCCGGAACGCAGTTCCTCACGGTCGCCGAAGTGGCGACGCTGATGAGGGTTTCGAAAATGACCGTGTACCGGCTGGTGCACGGCGGAGAATTGCCCGCTGTACGAGTGGGTCGATCTTTTCGTGTGCACGCCAAGGCGGTCCACGACTATCTCGAGACCTCGTACTTCGACGCAGGCTAGTAGTGCACGTGGGGCCGGTTTCGTAAGTCCTGGTTCACACCGGTAGGATTGGCGCTCGTCGTGCCAGCCAGCCGGTGTGCAGCCGTGGGCGAGTACGTGGCCCCAGCGCCAGCTCGGTGACCAAGGCTTTTGGCTCGAGGCCCTTGGGCTTGGTTGTCAGGTAGGCGTACGCAAACGGCGTGCGCGAAAACGCTAGAGAAGAACGTGAGGACACCCGCATGGGTTCAGTGATCAAGAAGCGTCGCAAGCGCATGTCGAAGAAGAAGCACCGCAAGCTGCTTCGTCGTACCCGCGTGCAGCGCAGGAAACTCGGCAAATAAGCCTGCCGTCATTTGCTTCACGAGGAAGCCCGTCACCATCGGTGGCGGGCTTCTTCCGTTCGAAGAACGGGCTTTGCTTCTCACCCACGCCGACCCCTGATGATCCAGTAGGCTTTGCAGCGGAACCGACGTTGGGGGTGCGCAGTGAGTCCGAGCGATCGTGGATCGGCTGCGCCCCGAGTGGTCCTCGTGACCGGAGCGAGCCGGTTCCTCGGCGGCTACCTCGTCACCAGGCTGGCCCAGAATCCGAACATCGAGCGTGTCATCGCCGTCGATGCGGTCTCTCCGAGCAAGGATCTGCTGCGCCGCATGGGGCGCGCAGAATTCGTCCGCGCCGACATCCGTAATCCGCTGATCGGCAAAGTGATTCGCAATGCCGGCGTCGACACCGTCGTGCACGCAGCCACCGTCGCCAAGCCCCCGAAATCCGGTGGACGCGCGACGATGAAGGACCTCAACGTCATCGGCGCGATGCAGCTGCTCGCGGTCTGTCAGAAGTCACCGACCGTCGAGCGGGTCGTACTGCGTTCGTCGTCCTCGGTGTACGGCTGCAGCGCGAAGGACCCGGTGAAATTCACCGAGGAGATGAGCGCCCGACGCCCCCCGAGCGGTGGGTACGCGCGGGACTCGATCGACATCGAGGGATACGTGCGCGGTCTCGGGCGTCGACGACCGGACATCGCGGTGTCGATCCTGCGCATGGCACCGCTGATCGGTCCACGACTGAACGGCACCATCTCGCGCTACATGACCTCGCCGCTCATCCCCAGCATCGTCGGTCGCGACGCACGCATGCAGTTGCTGCACGAGGAAGACGCCCTGGCTGCGCTCGAGCGCGCGACCCTCGGCGGGTCGGCCGGCACGTTCAACATCGGAGCCGACGGCACGATCATGCTCTCCCAGGCGATTCGCCGAGCAGGCCGCGTTCAGGTGCCGGTACCGTTTCCGCTGTTCAAGAGCGTCGGCCGCGCCCTGATGGGCGGCATGATGCGCGAGTTCACCACCGAGCAGCTCGACTACTTCCATTTCGGCTGTGGACTCGACACCACCCGCATGCGGTCCGTCCTCGGCTTCGAGCCGCGGTGGACCACGGTTCAGGCGTTCGACGACTTCGTCCGAGGCGCAGCGCTGCGGCCGGTCATCAGAACCGAATGGGTGGACAGCGTCGAAGATCGACTGGTCTCGGCCGTCGAAACGGGCGCGTCCACGGCGCGTGCCCTGGCAGCGCTGCGCAGTTCGGGAGGGGACAGGTGAGCGACGTGGCCAAAGTGATTCCATTGCACGGCGGCACGTCCGGCCGCTCGGCCCGCGCGGCTGCGGGCTCGCGTGAACGGCACCCCTCCGCCTACGCCGATCCTCGAGAGCCGACGCCGTTGCTCGACCCGGCTCCCGCCGACGCGTCGGCTGTGACGCCGTCGATCCCGACTCCGTTGCTGTCGATGATCGACGACACCAAGTCCACGATCGTCGACCAGATCTCCTCGGTCGCCGAGTTCGTACGCAGGCGTCTGGCCGGTGACTACAGCGTCGACGAGTTCGGCTACGACCCGCACTTCGCCGACGCGGTCTGGCTCCCGTTGCTGCGGCCGCTGTTCGACAAGTGGTTCCGCGTCGAGGTCAAGGGCATCGAGAACATCCCGTCCGACGGCGGTGCGCTCGTCGTCGCCAACCATGCTGGTGTCATCCCCGTCGATGCGCTGATGGCGTCGGTCGCCGTGCGCGATCACCACCCGGCGCACCGGCCTCTGCGAATGTTGGCCGCCGACATGGCATTCGAGATGCCCGGCGTCGGTACGATCGCGCGCAAGGCCGGGCACACGCTCGCATGCAACCCCGACGCCGAGCGCCTGCTGCGTACCGGCGAGGTCGCCGCCGTGTTCCCCGAGGGGTTCAAGGGCATCGGCAAACCGTTCAGCGAGCGCTACAAGTTGCAGCGATTCGGTCGCGGCGGATTCGTCTCGGCCGCTCTGCGGACGGGTGTGCCGATCATTCCGTGCTCGATCGTCGGCTCGGAAGAGATCTACCCCAAGATCGGCGACATCGCACCACTGGCTCGGTTGATGGGCATGCCCTACTTTCCGGTCACGCCGTTCTTCCCGCACCTGGGCCCGCTGGGTCTGATCCCGATGCCGTCCAAGTGGTACATCGAGTTCGGCAAGCCGATCCCCACCGATGGATACGACTCCACCGCCTTCGAGGATCCGATGGTGCTGTTCGAGTTGACCGACCATGTACGCGAAACCATTCAGCACACGTTGTATCGACTGCTGGCCAAGAGGCGCAACGTCTTCTTGGGTTAGACGCTCGGGTTATCGTGTGGCAGTGCATATTCGCGACACTTCCGCTGCCGATCTACCCGAGATTCTCGACATCCACAACGATGCGGTCGCCAACACCACCGCCATCTGGGACGAAGAACAGGTCGATCTCGCCGACCGCACGGCCTGGTTCGAAGGACGGATCGCCGCCGGGTACCCCGTCCTGACGGCCGAGGTCGACGGACGGGTGGCCGGATACGCGTCGTACGGGCAGTGGCGGGTCAAGAGCGGCTACCGGCACTCGGTGGAACACTCGGTGTACATCCACCGAGATTTCTACCGTCGCGGGCTGGCCAGTGCGCTCCTGAGCGAGCTGATCGAGCGAGCGAAAGCACACGACATACACGTGTTGGTGGGGTTCATCGAGTCCGAGAACACCACGTCGATCGCTCTGCACGAGAAGTTCGGATTCGTCACCGTCGGACAGATGCCGCAGGTGGGCGTCAAGTTCGGTCGGTGGCTCGACCTGACGCTGATGCAGCTCACGCTCTGATCGCCGTCACCCGGACGGATCAGGCCTTGCGACGGCCGATCACCGCAGCCAGCCCGCCGCCCACCGCGCCCAGGGCCAACGCCGTGGGCACGCCTATCTTGGCGGCCTTGCGTCCGGTGCGGTAGTCGCGGATCTCCCAGCCCCGGTTCTTGGCCAGCTCACGCAGATCGGTGTCGGGGTTGATGGCCACGGCGGTACCGACCAGCGAGAGCATCGGCACGTCGTTGTGGCTGTCCGAATATGCGGTGCAGCGCTTGAGATTGAGACCTTCACGCACCGCGAGCGAGCGCACCGCGTGCGCCTTGCCGATGCCGTGCAGGATGTCGCCGACGAGGCGGCCGGTGAACACCCCGTCCTTGCTCTCGGCGACCGTTCCGAGGGCCCCGGTCAGGCCCAGGCGCTTGGCGATGATCTGGGCGAGTTCGAGGGGAGTGGCCGTCACCAACCAGACCTGCTGGCCGGCGTCGAGGTGCATCTGGGCGAGAGCCCGGGTACCGGCCCAGATCTTGTCGGCGATCATCTCGTCGTAGATCTCTTCGCCGAGCCTGGTCAGCTCCGAGGTGGGACGTCCGGTGATGAACGAGAGCGCTTTCTCCCGTCCGCTGGCCACGTCCTCGCTGTTCTCTTTCCCACTGACCCTGAATTTGACCTGCTGCCAAGCGAATTGGGCCAGATCACCGCTGGTGAAGTATTTGCGTGCGGCCAACCCGCGAGCGAAGTGGATGATCGACGCGCCCTGCACCATCGTGTTGTCCACGTCGAAGAATGCCGCAGCAGTCAGATCCCGCGGAACGGCACCCTCGGACTCGATCTGCAACGCCAGGGCGGCATCGGCACTGGCCTGGCCTGCAACGTTGGCGCGAACCTCGGCGTCGGTCGGACCGAACGGATTGCGGATTCTGCGGATGCGGCGCTTGAACTGCTTGTCCTGGCTCGGATCGTTCGAATCGACCATGTCGATATCGGGCGTGTCCTCGATCGGCAGGTCTGGTCCCCCGTCGCTCACTTCCGTCCTCCTCCCAGTCGAGTCGCTCGCCGCAAGCCTAGTCGGGGTCGCCCGGACGCAGGCGAAGGGCAGCACTCGACGCCCTCGTCCGGACCCGGGACTGTGACCTTCGTCTCCGTTGCTGTCGTGTCACAGTGGACGGATGCAGACGACACCCACCGGCGTGGCTCTTCTCACCCGCGCAGGCTGCCATTCCTGCACTCACGCGTTCGAGGTGTTGAGCGAGGTGTGCCGTGAATTCGACGTGGCAGTCACCGTCGTCGACGTCGACGAGGCGGCAGCGGAATCGCCTGACCTGCGTGCGGAGTACGGGGATCGAGTGCCCGTGGTGCTGCTCGACGGCATCGAACACAGTTACTGGGAGGTAGACGTGCCGCGGTTGCGGGCCGATCTCGCCCGTGCAGGGCACCCTAAGAACGTGTGATTGCTCTCGCGTGTGCAGGTGAGGGCCGGTGTGCGCAACTTTGTTCATTCGTTCACAAGCAGTTACCGTGGTGTGAACAGCGTCCGTGAAATAGACACGAACGCAGGATCAGCGTGAAGACCGGCATCGACGCCGTTCGGACGAGGAGCCCCAGACGTGACCGAAGAGCGCCCGTCGCCCAGCGGCGTAGAGCGGGTCATTCCTCAGGCTACGGTCACCCGTCTGGCGACGTACCTGCGGGTCCTCTCGATCCTCGCAGACGAGGGCGTTCTCATCGTCTCCAGTGAAGAACTGGCCACCGCGGCAGGCGTCGGATCGGCGAAACTGCGCAAGGATCTTTCTTTTCTCGGCCCCAACGGCGTTCGCGGAGTCGGCTACGACGTGGCCCGCCTGCGCGCCAAGATCGACAGCGCACTCGGACTCGATCGCGGCCACCGCGTCGTGCTGGCCGGAGTCGGCAACCTCGGGCAGGCGCTGGCCGGCTACGGCGGATTCGCTCGACGCGGCTTCACGATGGTCGGGCTCTTCGACAGCGACTCCGCGCGGGTGGGCACCGACATCGACGGCCTCACCGTCCGGCACGTCGACGAACTCGCGGTCGCCTGCCGCGAACTCGAAGCCACCATCGGCGTCATCGCCACCCCCGACGAGGCCGTGCACAGCGTCGCCGAGAAGCTCGTCTCGGGCGGCGTCGAATGCATTCTGAGCTTCTCGCCGATGGTTCTCGACGTCCCCGAACACGTCGAGGTGCGCCGCGTGGACCTGGCGGTGGAGATGCAGGTGCTCTCCTTCAACAGCTCTCGCAACGTCTCCGTGCCTGCCGATATCGCCGCTCCGGCCATCGTCACCGCGCCCCGACCGCAGCCGGTCTCGCCGCCGCCTCTCACGTCGTCACCGCTCGCATCGTCACCGCTCGCATCGTCACCGCTCACGTCCACGGCACGCCTCGGCCGCAGTCACGGCCCGCGTATCGCCGGCAATCCAAGCCCAGTCAACAGTTCGACAAGAAACGGATCGGTGATTGCACCGTGAGTGTCCTTCTCGTCGGGATTTCGCACCGTAGCGCTCCCGTCGCAGTCCTCGAGCGTGTCGCCATCACGGACACCGACCGCCCGAAACTGACCGACAAGCTGATGGCCAGCGGAAGCATTTCCGAGGTCATGGTGGTGTCCACCTGCAACCGCGTGGAGATCTACGCCGTCGTCGACGCCTTCCACGGCGCGCTGACCGCCGTCGGCGAAGTTCTCGGTGAGCACTCCGGGCTCGAGATCGCGGACCTGACCAAGCACGCCTACGTCCGCTACAGCGAGGCTGCCGTCGAGCATCTCTTCGCCGTGGCCAGTGGCCTCGACTCGATGGTCATCGGCGAGCAGCAGATCCTCGGCCAGATCCGATCGGCCTACGCCGCCTCCGACGGGCAGCAGGCATCGGGTCGAGTGATGCACGAACTGGCTCAGCAGGCCCTGCGCGTGGGCAAGCGGGTGCACAGCGAAACCGGAATCGACGCCGCCGGAGCCTCGGTGGTCTCGGTCGCCCTCGACCGCGCCGCCGATCTGTTCGACGGTTCCCTCGCCGGCCGCAAGGCCGTCGTCCTCGGAGCCGGAGCGATGGGCGGCCTCGCCGTCGCCCACCTCGGTCGCGCAGGCATCGGCGAGCTGACCGTCGTCAACCGCACTCGCGAGCGTGCCGACCACCTGGCCGAGAACGCCGTCTCCAACGGCATCGCGGCAACCTCGGTCGCCCTCGAGTGCCTGGCCGACGCAGTCGCCGAGGCCGACGTCCTCGTCACCTGTACCGGAGCGGTGGGGGCCGTGGTCTCCATCGCCGACGCTCACCTCGCGCTCGCCCGCCGCGGCTCGGATCGACCGTTGGTCATCTGCGACCTCGGTCTGCCGCGCGACGTCGACGCCGCGGTGTCGGGTCTGCCGGGCATCACCGTCTTCGACATGGAGTCCCTGCAGCGCGATCCCGCTGCCGGTGCCGCGGCGAACGACGCGTCGGCCGCCCGCGAGATCGTCTCCAGTGAACTCTCGGGTTACCTTGCCGGACAACGGCTTGCCGAGGTCACCCCCACCGTCACGGCATTGCGCCAGCGCGCTGCCGAGGTGGTCGAGGGTGAGCTGCTGCGGCTCGAATCGCGGCTGCCCGGTCTCGACTCGCCGCAGCGCGACGAGGTGGCGCGCACCGTGCGCCGCGTCGTGGACAAGCTGCTGCATTCGCCCACCGTGCGGGTCAAGCAGCTCGCCAGCACGCCGGGCGGGGATTCCTACGCCGCTGCGCTGCGCGAGTTGTTCGAGCTGAGCCCCGGCTCGGTCGACGCCGTTGCCACGCCGATGGAGATCGGCTCGCTGGAACTGGTGGACGATTTCACCGCCAGCCGCACCGACCTACGCTCGGACTCCTACCCCGGCGGCACCACCGGTCAGGAGCGTGCCGAATGACCGGCATCGTCAAGATCGGTACTCGCGGAAGCCTTCTCGCGACCACCCAGGCCGACACCGTTCGAGTGGCCCTCGCGGCAGCCGGAGTCGAAGCGGAACTGGTGATCGTCAAGACTGCGGGCGACCTGTCTGCTGCTCCCGTGCAGACGATCGGCGTCGGTGTCTTCACCGCGGCGCTGCGTGAGGCCCTGGCCGACGGCACCGTCGACATCGCCGTGCACTCGTACAAGGATCTGCCGACTGCGGCCGACGACCGGTTCGTCATCGCCGCCATTCCGGCTCGCGAGGATCCTCGTGATGCCCTGGTCGCCCGTGACGGTCTGGTACTCGGTGAGTTGCCCGCCGACGCGAAGGTCGGCACGTCCGCTCCGCGCCGTATCGCTCAATTGCGCGCTCTCGGACAGGGATTGGACGTTCGGCCGTTGCGCGGCAACCTCGACACGCGGATCGGAAAGGTGGCGTCGGGTGAACTCGACGCCGTCATCGTCGCCCGCGCCGGACTGTCCCGCATCGGCCGACTCGACGTCGTCACCGAAGCACTCGACCCGGTTCAGTTGCTCCCGGCACCCGCCCAGGGAGCGCTGGCAGTCGAATGTCGCGTCGAGGACACCGATCTCGTGACCGCGATCGCCACCCTCGACGACGCACACTCACGCGCCGCGGTGGCAGCCGAACGCGGACTGCTCGCCGAACTCGAAGCCGGCTGCACCGCACCGGTCGGCGCGATCGCAGAGGTCGTCGAATCCATCGACGAGGACGGCCGCATCTTCGACGAACTGTCCCTGAGGGGCTGCGTCGCCGCCATCGACGGCAGCGACACCATCCGCGCATCGATCGTCGGGTCACCCGACCGAGCCGAGGAGCTGGGCCGAGAATTGGCCCGCGAACTGCTCGATCTCGGTGCGCGCGAACTCGTTTCGGTCACCGAACCAGCGCAGGCCGGTTCTCGGGTGCAGGGTGGATCTCATGTCTAGGGCCATAACGGCACCCGTCCGCGGACGCGCCAAACGCACGGCGACCCGTCCCGTCGTACGACGTGAGTCGATCGCCACCGCTCGACTGATTCCGAAACGGGGCACCGCAACCCCGATAGAACTGCAGTACCCACACAAGACAGCACTGGAGAACAACCGATGAGCCCAGTCCGCAAGAACACCAACGGACGGATCCTGTTCGTGGGATCCGGGCCGGGTGACCCGGCTCTGCTCACGGTCCGGGCACGGGAAGTGCTCGGAGCGGCCGAGCTCGCATTCACCGATCCCGACGTCGACAAGGGTGTCACCGCCCTGGTCGGTGCCGACGTTCCGCGTGACCCGGAGACGGGCGAGAACGGTGTCGAGGTTCGTCCGGCACTCGGCGAACCGGCCGAGGTCGCCAAAACTCTTCTGGCCGAAGCCAAGAACGGCCACGACGTGGTTCGCCTGGTCTCCGGTGATCCGCTCACGACCGACTCGGTGATCGCCGAGGTCAGCGCCGTCGCTCGCACGCACGTGCCGTTCGAGGTGCTCCCCGGTCTGCCCGCAGGATCGGCCGTCCCCAGCTACGCCGGAATGGCACTCGGCTCGGGTCACACCGAGGCCGACGTCCGCGGCGAGGTCGACTGGGCAGCGCTCGCTGCTGCTCCGGGCCCGCTGGTGCTGCACGCGACATCGGGTCACCTGGCCGAAACCGCCAGTGCCCTCGTCGAACACGGCCTGGCACCGCAGACGCCCGCGGCCATCACCGTCCGCGGCACCACCCGCCAGCAGCGCACCGTCGAGGCCACCCTCGCCACCCTCAACGACGCCGGATCCGAGCTCGTCGGATCGCTCGTCGTCACCGTGGGCAAGGTCGTCTCGGGCCGAAACAAGATGTCCTGGTGGGAATCTCGCGCACTGTACGGCTGGACCGTGCTGGTGCCCCGCACCAAGGATCAGGCCGGGGAGATGAGCGATCGCCTCGTCACCCACGGAGCGATCCCCATCGAGGTCCCGACCATCGCCGTCGAGCCTCCGCGTAGTCCGGCCCAGATGGAACGCTCCGTCAAGGGCCTGGTCGACGGCCGCTACCAGTGGGTCGTCTTCACCTCCACCAACGCCGTGCGCGCCGTGTGGGAGAAGTTCGAGGAGTTCGGCCTGGACGCTCGCGCGTTCTCGGGCGTCAAGATCGCCTGTGTCGGCGAAGCGACCGCGGCGAAGGTGCGCTCGTTCGGCATCAACCCCGAACTGGTGCCCTCGGGTGAGCAGAGCTCGCTCGGACTGCTCGAGGACTTCCCGCCGTACGACGAGGTCTTCGACCCGGTCAACCGAGTGCTGCTGCCCCGTGCAGACATCGCCACCGAAACTCTCGCCGAGGGCCTGCGTGAGCGGGGCTGGGAGATCGACGACGTCACCGCCTACCGCACCGTCCGGGCGGCACCGCCCCCCGCCGAGACCCGCGAGATGATCAAGACCGGCGGCTTCGACGCAGTGTGCTTCACGTCGAGCTCCACCGTCCGGAACCTGGTCGGCATCGCCGGAAAGCCGCACGCTCGCACACTGGTGGCGTGCATCGGCCCCAAGACCGCCGAGACGGCTGTCGAATTCGGTCTGCGCGTGGACGTGCAGCCCGAGTCGGCACAGGTCGGACCGCTGGTCGAGGCTCTCGCCGAGCACGCGGCTCGCCTGCGGGCCGAGGGTGCACTGCCCCCGCCGCGAAAGAAGTCGCGCCGCCGGTAACTCGGCCGCGGATCTGACGATCGGCACACCCGGTCCGTAAGGAGTTCGCTTGTTCCCCACCGACCGTCCCCGACGCCTGCGCCGCACCCCGGCACTGCGTCGACTCGTGGCCGAGACCTCGCTCGAGGCACGGCATCTGGTGCTGCCGATGTTCGTGGCCGACGGCATCACCGAGCCTCGGGCGATCAGCTCGATGCCCGGGGTGTACCAGCACACGCTGGATTCGCTGAGCGCTGCGGCCGAGGAGGCCGTCGCGGCCGGCGTCGGCGGCGTGATGCTGTTCGGAGTACCGAGGACCGAGGACAAGGACGAGACCGGCTCGGGCGCAACCGACCCGGACGGAATTCTCAATCGGGGTCTGGCGCGGCTGAAGGCCGACCTCGGGGATTCGACCGTCATCATGGCCGACACCTGCTTGGACGAGTTCACCTCCCACGGGCACTGCGGAGTCCTGGGGGAGAACGGTTCCATCGACAACGACGCCACCCTGCTGCGCTACGTCGACATGGCCGTCGCGCAGGCGGAGTCCGGTGCGCACCTGCTCGGACCCAGCGGAATGATGGACGGGCAGGTCGGTGCCATCCGCGCCGGACTCGACGCTGCCGGCCACGTCGAGGTCGGTCAGCTGGCGTACTCGGCGAAGTACGCCTCGGCGTTCTACGGACCGTTCCGCGAAGCAGTGGGGTCCTCGTTGCAGGGCGATCGCCGGACGTACCAGCAGGATGCGGCCAACCGCCGCGAGGCCACCCACGAGGTGGAGCTCGATCTCGCCGAGGGCGCCGACATGGTGATGGTCAAGCCGGCGATGTCGTATCTCGATATTCTTCGCGACGTCGCCGAGATGTCACCGGTTCCGGTTGCGGCGTACCAGATCTCCGGGGAATATGCCATGATCACCGCCGCCGCGCAGAACGGGTGGATCGACCGCGACGCAGCGGTACTGGAATCGCTCGTCGGCATTCGGCGCGCCGGTGCCGACGTCGTACTGACCTATTGGGCTACCGAAGTGGCGGGCTGGTTGTGAACGAATATCCTCCGAACAACAACCCCGACAGCAACACACCGGGCAACCCGCCGCCGCAGCCGGATTGGCAGCGCTGGGAAATGGAACACGGGTTTCCGCAGACCGGACCGGAGCTCGAGCCGACCCCGCGTCCGGCCCCCGTCGACGTCGAGACCGCACGCCACCTGTGGTGGGGAGTGGCGCTGATCGGCGCGATCTCGGCGCTGTTCTCGGTGTGGACGCTGTTCGGGGCGCGCGAGGAATTCGCACAGTCGCTGCTCGACGATCTCGCAGCGCAGGACGCGGCCGCCGACATGACGGTGGAGTCCACGCAGTCGATGGTGACGGTGATGCTCGTCGTCACGGTGTTCGTCGTGCTCGGTTTCGGGGCGTTGTTCCTGTTCTGGGTCAAGCGAATGCGTGCGGGCAAGATGTGGGCGCGCATGGTGCTCACCATCATCGGATCGTTCACCGTGTTCACCACGATCCTCGAGCTGTTCTCCATTGCGTCGAGCTCGGGTGCGATGAACGTCGTGATGAGTGTGCTCGGCATCGGCCAGGGTGTGCTGGCAGCCGGGGCGATCTACCTGATGCATCGTCGGGAATCCAACGAATACTTCGTCGCCGCTTCGGGAAAACGATAGTTTCGGGCGTGTTCTCGGTGTCGGTACCGACTGTGTGACTAGCATCACTGTCGATATCTTCTCGAGTGATCGGACCCGACATGGCAGAGAACACCCCTGCAGCAGCGAGCATCACGCAGCCGACCGCAGCACCGGCCGTCGATCGCGAGCCCTGTCCCGCCGAGAGCGGTCGCCCCGGCTGGGCACTGCTCGGACTGTTGCTCGCCGTATCGGCCGCCATCGCGATCATGGCTCTGGGAATCTCTGCAGGCTGAGCGCGTCGCGTCGGCGGGAAAGAATCTCTGCCGGCCGAACGCACCTCTCGCCCACGGTGGCAGGATGTCTGGCGTGAGCGCAGACACCGACGCACCGATCGCCCGTCCCCGAGTGGTTTCCGCCGCCTACTGGCTGTGGTTGGCCTCGGCGGTGCTGCTGATCGTCGTGTGCATGATCGCCCTGACGCTCCCCGCCGACCAGATCCGCGCGTCGTTCACCACCGGCGGTGCGACGGACGAACAGATCGATTCCTTCCTGACGGTGTTTCGTGGACTCGGCGTGATCTTCGGAGTGGTCGGCCTGGCCGTCGGTTTGATGTCGGGCCCGGTTCGCGGTGGAGATCGCAGGTTCCGACGCGCCCTCGTGGCCCTGTCCGGAGCCGTCGCGCTGCTGCTGACGTTCGCCGCGTTGGTGTTTCCGTTCGTGCTGCTGGTGATCACCGTCGCGCTGGTCGTCGCAGCCGTTCTCGTCTATCGGCCGTCGGCGCGGGAGTGGTTCGTCCGTGAGCAGTGAGATGAACAGTGACATGAACAGCGAGACTCCCATCGACGATCCCGTGCTCTTCCACGAGCCCGGTGGTCGGTGGCGCATGTTGGCGTGGGGGCCGGTGTTCTGCCTCGTGGTCCTTGCGGTCGAACTCGCATCCGGCCCGGTGATCCACTGGTTCGCCCTCGCACTGTTCTCGCTGATCCTCGTCGGTCTCACATACGTCCAGCTGCGTGCCGCGCGGATGCACGTGAGCGTCGAACTCACCACGCGTCGGCTCAGGCAGGGAACCGAGACCGTCGATCTGGACGAGATAGACGACATCCTGCCGCCAGCGGAGTACGCCGACGGTGACTACGAGCCGAAGAAGTGGGAGACCGCGCGGGTACTCGGGGAGCTGTCGGGTGTACCGCGCAAGCGTCACGGCATCGGGCTGCGTCTGGTGGGCGGCGGACTGGTGCAGGCGTGGGCGAAGGACGACGACGGGTTGCGTGCGGCCCTCGAAACGGCGAAGCGGGAGTACCTGTGAGGAAGTCCCTCGGGTGGGCGGAGCTGGTATGTGCTCTGCTCGCGGTGATCGGAGCTGTGGCGTGCTGGAACGCGGGCGTGCGCACCACCGAGTTTCCCGCGGTTCCCGATGTGTCCCCGGCGTATTCGGGGACGTTCTACTCGGGCTCCTGGATCGCGCTGGCCGCGCTGGCCGTCATCGTGGCCGGACTGCTGATGGTCGACGGCGTTCGTCGAGTCGCGTCGAAGTAGCGCACCCCCTACCGGGTAGGGGTATGCTGGGCGTTATGAGCAGCTACAGCGCCGAGCAGGACGACCTGCTGAAGCGATTGCGTCGTATCGAGGGCCAAGTGGCCGGGATTTCGAGAATGGTCGCAGACGACCGCTATTGCATCGACGTCCTGACCCAGGTGTCCGCGGCGACCAAGGCTCTGCAATCGGTCTCGTTGAAGCTCCTCGACGCCCACCTCGCCGGATGCGTCGTCGAGGCCGCGAGGCAGGGCGGACCCGAGGCGGACGCGAAAGTGAAAGAGGCGTCCGAGGCCATCGCGCGCCTGGTTCGTTCCTGACTAAGAGGGGAAGATTTCGGATGCAGACGACATATTCGGTCGAGGGCATGACGTGCGGGCATTGCGCGGCGTCGGTGAAAGAAGAAGTATCGGAGATCTCGGGAGTCACCGGCGTCGACGTCGATGTGGACTCCGGTGCGGTCGTGGTGAGCAGCGATTCGAAGCTCGATACCGCGACGGTGGACGCTGCGGTCGTCGAAGCCGGGTATCGACTGGTGTCCTGAGCACGACTGCGCTCCGTCGGTGGTTCGGAAGTCGCGAAAACGGTGATACCGGAAGAATGGGACTTACCGAACATCGTCAGGAGCGCTCGTGAAGAAACCGGTCACCGGCGCAGCGGTCATCGCCATCAGCGTCGCCCTGGTAGCGGCCTGTTCGACGGACACCACCGGACAGGGAGGTAGTGCAGAGTCGACCGAGTCGCCCGCGACCTCGTCGTCGCCGGGCTCTTTTTCCGAAGCTGCTCCCTCCCCGGGCGCGCCTGCCGGGCCGCTGCCGAACCTGTCGGTCACCACCGTGCTCGATGGCCTCGACAAACCCTGGGACGTGGTGGTTGCTCCCGATGGCACGGTGCTGACCGGAGAGCGCTCCGGCCGGTTCGTCATCCGCGACTCCGCAGGAGTCCAGCGTGAACTGAGCGCGGACCTCGGCGATCTCTACGCCGCCGGTGAGACCGGGCTCATGGGTATCGCACTGGCTACCGATTTCGAGTCCTCTCGAACCGTGTTCACGTGCCAGGGGCGCCAAGGCAGCGGCGAGAACAGCATTGCCGTCGTGTCGTGGACCGTCGATCCGGGGTGGACGGCCCTGACGAGAACCGGCACTCTCGTCGACGACATTCCCGTCGCCGACGGCGGGCGTCACGGTGGCTGCCGCATCCTGGCTCATCCCGACGGCACGCTGTACATCGGCACCGGGGACACTGCGAGCCCCGGTGTTCCTCAGGACCGAAACTCACTGGGCGGCAAGGTGTTGCACGTCAACGCCGACGGCACCGCCGCAGCCGACGCGCCGGACCGCATCTTCACTCTCGGTCATCGCAATGTGCAGGGACTGGCGATCCGTCCCGGAACCGATCAGATCTTCGAGGTCGAGCAGGGGACGAGCCGAGACGACGAGCTGAACCTGCTGGTGCCGGGCGGCAACTACGGTTATCGCCCCGATCGACGCCCGTCGGTCTACGACGAATCGGTCCCCATGACCGACCCCGATCGGGTTCCCGGTGCTCTGCCTGCAGTGTGGAGTTCGGGTGATCCGACCATCGCCACCCCCGACGTCACGTTCACCGACGGTGAGCAGTGGGGCTCCTGGAACGGTGCCGCGGTGATCTCGAGCCAGCAGGGAGAGAAGCTCGTCTTCCTGGCATTGTCGGAGGACGGAACCGAGTACGTCGCCGAGGCGGAGGCACTGGACGGCACCTACGGCAGGCTGCGCTCGCTGACCCCCTTCGGAAGCGACGGCGGCTTCCTGCTCACCACCGACAACGGATCCGACGATCAGGTATTGCTCGTCACGCCCGAGGTCGGCTGACCCGAGGTTGCCGTCACTGTGGGTGAGCTGGGATCACGGTGGACTCGTTCTGCTGCCCGGCACCGAATTGCGTCGTGAGTCGGCAAGCATCCTCTCGAGTGTGTTTAAGATCATGTGATATCGGTCATATCGGCCCGGTCGTCGATCGTCGTCAGGAGTGTGGATGAACAAGCTGGTGTCCAGTTCCGGAGTAATCGCCGCCAGCGTCTTCCTGACGCTCGCCGGTACCACTACCGCGACGGCGCAGGCCGATCCTCTCCCCGATCTGACGGTCACCACAGTGCTCGACGGACTCGCGAAGCCGTGGGATGCGGTGGTCGCGCCCGACGGAACGGTGCTGACGGGCGAGCGTTCCGGGCGGTTCGTGATCCGCGACGTCGACGGTGCCACCCGCGAGCTCGCCGCCGACCTCGATGACCTCTACGCGTCCGGTGAAACGGGCCTCATGGGCATCGCACTCGCGACGGATTTCGCCGCATCCAGAACCATCTACACATGCCAGGGCGTGCAGGGCTCCGGAGGCGGCACCGGTAGCGCGGGAACCGGCAGTGCCGGCGGTGGCAGCGACAACTACATCGCCGTCCTGTCGTGGACCGTCGACCCGGAGTGGACCGCTCTCACGCGCACCGGCACCCTCGTCGACGACATTCCTGTCGCCGACGGCGGGCGTCACGGTGGCTGCCGAATTCTCGCTCATCCCGACGGCACCCTGTACGTCGGGACCGGAGACACGGCGTCGCCGACGGTTCCGCAGGATCGGAACTCGTTGGGCGGCAAGGTTCTGCACATCGATGCCGACGGTTCGGCGGCCGCGGGATCACCGGATCGCATCTTCACTCTGGGACATCGAAACGTGCAGGGCTTGGCGATTCGTCCCGGCACCGATCAGATCTACGAGGTGGAGCAGGGGACGAGCCGAGACGACGAGCTGAACCTGCTGGTGCCCGGCGGCAACTACGGTTACCGCCCCGATCGACTCCCGGTGATCTACGACGAGTCGGTGCCGATGACCGATCCCACTCGTGTGCCCGGTGCGCTCGCAGCAGTATGGAGCTCGGGCAGTCCCGCCATCGCCACGCCCGGTCTGACCTTCGCGAACGGCGCGGGATGGGGCTCCTGGAACGGAGCCGCGGTGATATCGAGTCAGCAGGACGAGAAGCTCGTGTTTCTCAAGCTCTCCGAGGACGGGACGGAGTACGTCGACGAGGCCGACGCCCTGGTGGGTTCCTACGGTCGACTGCGCTCGCTCACCAGCTTCGGCGACGACGGGGCTTTCCTGCTGACCACCGACAACGGATCGAACGACAAGGTTCTGCTCGTCACCCCCGCTGCCGACTGATGTGCGGCCCCGAGGTCGTCGAGACCGTTCACCGCAGAATCGGACGTAGGGCACTGTTCGGGTCGTTGGGGGCCGCCGCGTTGACCGTTGCGACGGCCGGTGCCGTGCGCGCCGAACCGGTTGTCGCGTCGGCCATTCCGGCGGGCCGACTGATCGACCTGACACACACCCTGAGCCCGACGTTTCCGGTGTGGCCGGGCAGCGAACCGTTCTCGATGCGGCCGGTTGCCGCCTACGAGTTGGGCGGCTTCCTGGTGAACAAGCTCTCGTACTGGGAGCACACGGGCACGCACATCGATGCCCCGGCGCACCGTGTCCGTGGCGGCGCGACGGCCGATGTCCTGCCGCTGGAGGATCTGATTGCCCCGCTGGTCGTGGTGGACATCTCGGCCAGGACCGCGTCGGATCCGGACGCCGCGGTGACGATCGAGGACATCGCGCAGTGGGAGCGTGAGCACGGCCGGATTCCGGACCGCGCGTTGGTGGTGATGCACAGTCGCTGGCAGAACAGGCTCGCCGAGCCTGCTGCTCCAGGCTTCGGCGGCGAGGCGGCGCAGATGTTGGTGCAGGAGCGCAACATCGTCGGAATCGGGGTCGACACGCTCAGCCTCGACCGGATGAACGACCGCGAATACCCCGCTCACACAGCGGTTCTCGGGGCAGGCCGCTACGGAGTCGAAGCGCTCGCGAATCTGGAGGCGGTGCCCCCGGCAGGGGCGACGGTCGTCGTCGGCGCACCGAAGCACGCGGGCGCGACCGGCGGTCCCTGCCGGGTTTTCGCGGTAGTTCCCGGCTGAACCCAGCTACGCATCAGTGCGCGTGGCTGGGGTTCGAGGCCGGCTCTTCCTCGCTACCCGCACCGGGCTCGCCGAGCATCGCGGCACCGACCAAAGCGTCGGGAATTCCGAAGCCGTCGACGAGCAGTTCGGCGTGCGGACGCAGGGTGCGGCACCGTTCGTTGATGGCGCGCGTGACGGCCTTGGATCGCTCGGTGGACAGGTAGCGGTGCTCGATGAACCAGGCCTTGTCCGCCTCGATCACCGACAGCGCGTACAGGTCGCAGACCTCGTCGAGCAGATCCTTGGTGGCGGGATCCTCACACGATTCGATACCGGCGATGAACGCCTCGAAGATGATGCGGTCGATATGCGCGCTCGCGGCATGGAGCACGTGATCCTGCACCGCGTTGAACGCCTCGAACGGGCTGGTCTCCTTGGACTTGGACTGCAGCCGGCGTGCGACGGTGGAGAGCAGGTACTCCTCGCGATCCTCGAACATCTTGACCTGGGTGCCGCGGTTGAACAGCGACCCCTCCTCCTCGTTGTCCTGACGTCGATCGAGGATGGTCTGCATGATCGCTTGGGCCGCAGTGCGTTTGACGACGCGGTCGCCCACCATGTCGGCGGCGAACTTGACCCATTCGACCGGGCTCATGGACTTGACGTCGTCCGCGTACGCGGTGAGCAGCTCCTTGGCGACCAGCTGCGTGAGCACGTGATTGTCGCCCTCGAACGTGGTGAACACATCGGTGTCGGCCTTGAGGGAGATCAATCGGTTCTCGGCGAGATAGCCTGCGCCGCCGCATGCTTCGCGGGCTTCCTGGATCGCGGCGGTCGCATGCCAGGTGTTCGCGGCCTTGAGGCCTGCCGCCCTGGACTCGAGCTCGCGCTGCTCCTCGGCGTCGGGGTTGTCCGCGGTCTGCAGCTCGTGCATCTTCGACACGAGCTCGTTCTGTGCGAACTGCAGGGCGTAGGACTTGGCGATGAGCGGGAACAGTCGACGCTGATGCACCAGGTAGTCCATGATCAGGACCTCCTGATCGGAATCGGGTGCGGCGAACTGCCTGCGCTGCAACGCATATCGCGTCGCGATGTCGAGGGCGACGCGGGCGGCTGCGGCGGCACTGCCGCCGACCGTGACGCGGCCGCGGATCAACGTGCCGAGCATCGTGAAGAACCGTCGAGACTTGTTCTCGATGGGAGAGGAGTACGTACCGTCGGCGGACACGTCGGCGTACTTGTTGAGCAGGTTGTCGCGCGGGATGCGGACGTGATCGAACATGAGGCGGCCGTTGTCGACGCCGGGTAGACCACCCTTGTACTGGCAGTCCGAGGTGGTGACACCGGGCAGATCGTCACCGTTCTCGTCGCGGAGCGGAACGAAGAAGCAGTGAACGCCGTGACCCTCGGGCTCCTCGCCCGGGCCTGCGGTGATCAGCTGTGCGAACACGGCGGCGACGGTCGCGGTTTCGGCGGCACCGCCGATGTAGTCCTTGCGCGAGGACGGCGTCGGAGAATTGATGACGAACTCGTCCGTCTTCGGGTCGTACGTGGCCGTGGTCTCGAGCGACTGCACATCGCTGCCGTGTCCGGTCTCGGTCATGGCGAAACAACCGAGCAGATCGAGGCTGATGATCCTGGGGACGTATGCCTCGTGATGGCGTTCGGTGCCGAGGTTCTCGATGGCACCGCCGAACAGTCCCCACTGGACGCCGGCCTTGACCATCAGCGACAGGTCGCTCATCGCGAGCATCTCGATCATCGTCACCGCTGCGCCGACGTCGCCGGTACCGCCATGTTCCTTCTTGAAGCCGTTGTCGGCTGCACCGGCAGCGGCGAGCAACTTGAGCTGCTCCATTGCCTTCGTGCGGGCGATGACGGTGTTCGGCGTGTAGTGCGGACGGAACTCGTCGCGTGCAAGTTGCTGACGCGCCTGGTTCTTCACATCTCGCCAGCGGCCGTCCAGAGTGTTCCGAAGGTGATCCGTTGTGGTTGCCATACTCGACGGTAACCTTTTGCCGCCGCGCGTGAGGGCCGGAAAGTCAGACCGGCCAGACGAATTCTCTGAACACCGCTCTGCAGTTGCGCCAGAAGCCCGTTTTCGCGTACGGGCCGTCGTGGAACAGCGACGCACAGTTGTCCTCCAGAGCCCTGTTCACCAGGGGGCTGAAGTCGGTGAATTCGCTGACCAGGAACTCCTTGAAGCCCGACGGCCAGGCGTGCTGGGCTGGTTCGTGTTGTGCCTCCACGACCGCGAGTGTAATGCAGCAGTAACATCGATGTTACAAATCACACCTACTTCAGGAGCGCGAACGCCTCCTGAGCAACGAGGAACGCGTAGCTGGACGGGATCAGATCGATCGCTCCATCGGCCTGGAATTGTTCGGTGACGATCCAGTCCTGACCGGACGCATCGGTGGCCAGGAACGCGCCCGCCAGATCTCCTGGCGAGCTGCCACCCTTGAACCCCGAATACGGCCACAGCGCCGCGTCGAGCTGGATGCCCGGGGTGATCGCCAGGATGCGACGGTTCTCCTCGGCCGCATCACTCGTCGCCAGGTAACCCATCGCGGCACAGACGTCCTGCGCGTTGGCGAACCACTCGACCCCGTCGGCCGACGCCGGGTTGTCGAGGAAGTTCTCGAAGTCGATCTCGAGCGGCCTCGCGTCCGCCTGCTCGAGCAGTTCGGCCCGGGAGTCGGGGTCTGCGCCCGACCACTCGGCTCGCATGTTCGGATCGCCGAATCCGATGACGAAGAACTGCCGAGTGTCCATCATCGGCGTCATCACCGACGGATCGTGATGCCCCATGACCCCGAGCTGGCGTTCGACCCGCTCGCGGCCGAGGCGATCCATCAGCAGATCCGTCGCGGTGTTGTCGGACAACGAGATCATCTTCTCGGCCGCGTCGCGGACCGACACCTTCGTGCCGTCGGGCAAATTCTGCAGTTCGCCGGACGGCGCGCTCTTGGTCTCGTCACGAATGGTGAGCTGTTCGTCCCACCGGACGGTGCCTGCCTCGATCTCGTCGGTGAGTGCGCCGAGGACGTACAGCTTGAACACCGACCCGAGTGGAAGCACCGAGTCCGCGTTGGTGGAGTAGATCGACTCGCAGTCACCGCCGTTGAGCCGTGACGCGCTGTAGGAGTAGTTCGGAGCCACCTTCGACAGTGCCGCGTCCAGATCGTCGAACGACGAGACCGTGGGAGTGTCCGGCCGGGCCAGGAAGCCGTCGAGCTTGCCGTCGGCATCGATCGACGTCGTGATCGTGGCCGGGATGCCCGCGGTGGTGAAGTGCAGAATGCCGGAGTTCGGACCGGCCTCGAAGCTCGTGGCCACGTTCGGCGCGCCGCCGCGCAACTGTTCGAGTGGGGTGGCGAGCCCGCCCAGCGGTGCGACGGCCTCGGCAAGCTCGGGGCCGGTGACTGCCTCGACCTCGGCGGGGTCGGGTGCGTTCTCGGCGTTGATCCACCGCAGGATGCGTTCGTTGAGTGCGCCCACGGGAGTGGAGGTGTCGACGGCGAAGTCCGGAGCGGTCGTGGTGGGTACGGGCGCTGCGGACGTGCCCCCGCAGGCGGTCAGCGTCAGAGTTGCGGCCACGACCACCCCTACGAGTCTCGTCACGGTGCGCGTCGTCATGCTGCGATGCTAGTGGATTCGGACATTTCGCCACCCGTCCAGTCTCGGTACGGCCGGTCGGGTGCTGTGGCAGTGTGCTCTGGCGTGCTGACTTCCGAAGACGTCCGTCGAATCGACT
The DNA here is from genome assembly GCF_002259405.1 of Rhodococcus sp. 14-2483-1-2. Taxonomy (GTDB): domain Bacteria; phylum Actinomycetota; class Actinomycetes; order Mycobacteriales; family Mycobacteriaceae; genus Rhodococcoides. Next base: position 290,558 of record NZ_NPFW01000014.1, read on the forward strand.
CCGATCATCTCTGGCACCCCTACAGTCGGTTTCCGGCTGGTGCGACGCCGCTGGTGGTCGACAGTGCGTCGGGAGTGCGGCTGACGCTGGCCGACGGCAGGCAACTCATCGACGGGATGAGCTCGTGGTGGGCGGCGGTGCACGGCTACCGGCATCCGGTGCTCGACGCCGCCGCCCACGATCAGCTGGGCCGGATGAGCCACGTCATGTTCGGCGGACTGACACACGCTCCGGCGGCCCGGTTGGCCGAGTTGCTGGTCGACATCACCCCCGCGGGGCTCGACAAGGTGTTTCTCGCCGATTCCGGATCGGTCTCGGTGGAGGTCGCGGTGAAGATGGCGTTGCAGTACTGGCGCGGACGCGGTGAGAGCGGTCGCACTCGTCTGTTGACCTGGCGCGGCGGGTACCACGGAGACACGTTCGCTCCGATGAGCGTGTGCGATCCGGACGGCGGGATGCACACGCTGTGGACCGATGTGCTCGCGAAGCAGGTGTTCGCTCCGGCTCCGCCCACGGAGTTCGACGCCGGCTACGTCGCCGAATTCGAGCGGGTACTCCGCGAGCACGCGAGCGAACTGGCGGCGATCATCGTCGAGCCGATCGTCCAGGGGGCGGGCGGGATGCGGTTCCACGACGCGCGCTATCTCGCGGAACTGCGCCGCCTGGCCGACGAGTACGGCGTGCTGCTGATCTTCGACGAGATCGCAACCGGGTTCGGTCGGACCGGAGAGTTGTTCGCCGCCGACCACGCCGGAGTCGCGCCCGACATCATGTGCGTAGGCAAGGCGTTGACCGGCGGATATCTGACCTTGGCGGCGACGCTGTGCACCACCGAGGTGGCCGAGACGGTCTCGGGCGGTGAGGCCGGGGGCCTGATGCACGGGCCGACGTTCATGGGTAATCCACTGGCGTGCGCGATCGCGGTGGCGTCGGTGGAATTGCTGCTCGCGCGCGACTGGCGCGCCGAGGTCGCATCTCTGGCATCGGGGCTGGCCGACGGCCTCGCACCGGCCCGGTCTCTGCCGGGAGTTGCCGACGTTCGCGTTCTCGGCGGCATCGGCGTGGTCGAGATGCGCAGCCCGGTGGACATGGCACGGGCCACGGCAGCCGCCGTCGACGCAGGGGTGTGGCTGCGGCCGTTCGGCCGTCTGGTGTACGCGATGCCGCCGTTCATCTGCACCGGCGCGGAGGTCTCTGCCATCGCCGATGCACTGGTGGCGGTGGCGCGCGACGGTACTTGAACAGCGTTCAAGTATGGTGCTGCCATGACCGCTCTGGATTGGCTCGACGCCACCGCGCACGCCCGACGCGAAGCCGGCCTCGAGCGCATCGTGATCCCCCGCACGGCCGAGGACACGATCCTCGATCTGGCGTCGAACGATTACCTCGGCCTGTCCAGGCACCCGGCCGTCATCGACGGAGCCTGCGCTGCTGCGCGCCGATGGGGTGCCGGATCCACCGGATCGCGGCTGGTCACCGGTACCACGACGGCACACGAGCGCCTCGAGGACGATCTTGCCGAGTTCGTCGGAGCCGAGGCCGGACTGGTGTTCTCCTCCGGCTACACCGCCAACCTCGGGATCGTGACGGCACTGGCGGGCCGAGACGCGCTGGTGATCTCCGACGCTGCGTCGCACGCCTCGCTCATCGATGCTTGTCGCCTGTCTCGGGCGCGAGTGGCCGTCGCTCGGCACTGCGACACCGACCATGTGGACGAGCTGTTGCGCGAGCGTCCCGAACAGCGGGCCCTCGTGGTGACCGACTCGGTCTTCAGCGCCGACGGCGATCTCGCGCCACTGGCCGAGCTGTACGCGGTGTGTCGGAGACGGAACGCGGTGCTCGTCGTCGACGAGGCACACGGATTGGGCGTACGCGGGGACGGTGGACGGGGAGCCGTCCACGAAGCAGGCCTCGCCGGGGCACCCGACCTGGTGATCACCGCAACGTTGTCCAAGGCCCTCGGGTCGCAGGGTGGAGTGGTTCTCGGGCCGGCCGCGGTTCGCACTCAGGTGCTGCACGGTGCGCGCACGTTCGTGTTCGACACCGGTCTCGCCCCTGCATCCGTCGGCGCGGCATCGGCCGCGCTGACAGTGCTGCGAGGCGAACCCGATCGCGTGGCTGCAATCGGTGCTCGGGCAACACAACTGGCCACTGCAGCAGGAGTGGAACCGACCGCATCGGCAGTCGTTCCGGTGGTCCTGGGCGACGCGCAGCGTGCGGTGCGCGCGGCGGGGGACTGCCTCGAGCTCGGCGTCCGCGTCGGATGCTTCCGGCCACCGTCGGTTCCCCCGAACGCATCTCGGCTGCGATTGACAGCGCGCGCCGATCTCACCGACTCCGATGTCGACCGTGCCGCGTCGGTCCTCGCGGCGGTGTTGAATGCGGCGGTTCTGCGGTGACGGTTCTGCTCGTGACCGGAACGTCGACCGGCGTCGGCAAGACCGTGATCACCGCAGCACTCGCGGCGGCAGCAAGGGCAGGCGGACGGACCGTCGCGGTGTGCAAGCCGGCGCAGACCGGCGTCGGAGGTGACTACTCCGATGAGGCCGATATGGATGTGGTGCAACGCCTTTCGGGCGTTCGAGGAGTGGAGCTGGCGCGGTACCCCGAGCCGCTGGCTCCGGATGTCGCTGCCCGCCGATCGGGTCGGCCGATGCTCGAACTCGACGCTGTGGTCGACACTGTGCGCGCGCTCGACGCGGCCCACGACCTCGTGCTGGTCGAAGGCGCGGGCGGAGTGGCGGTGCGCCTGGGGGCCGAAGGGTTCACCCTGCTCGACATCGCCGGTGCCGTCGGCGCATCGATGCTGGTCGTGGCAGGGGCGGAGCTGGGAACGCTCAATCACAGCGCGCTGACCGTCGCAGCTGTGCGTGCAGCGGGCGTGACGTGTGCCGGCCTGGTCATCGGGTCGTGGCCGACCGAACCGAGATTGGCGGCGCGGGTCAACCTGGAGGAGTTGCCTCTCGTGACGGGCGTCGAGTTGATCGCATCGGTGCCCGGCGGTGCAGGTGCGTTGGACGAGAAGGAATTCGGTGCGCTCGCCCGCACGATCTTCGGCGAGTTTACTGATTCGTTACTCGGGTAACCGACGAGGAACGTCTGCCGCTTCGGCATTCGAAACAGATCGGGAGTTCCAATTATGAGTACCGCAGTGTGGATCATCGTTGCAGTAATCGTCGTAGTGTTGATTGTTGCCGTCGCCTTGATCGTGGCGCGCAAAGGGAAGGAACGAAAGAGGCTGGAAGCGAACGACATTCGCGAGAAGGCGGCCGATCAAGCGGCCATCGTAGAGGAGCGTGAGCTGCTGGCTCGCGAAAGTGAGGCCAAGGCGCGTCGGGCGCAGGCCGAGGCCGACGTCAAAGCCGCCGAGGCGGAGAAACTTGCGCAGCAGGCGCAGTCTCATCAGGGTGTCGCCGCGTCGTCCCGCGACGAGGTCGATTCGCAGTTCGAGCGCGCGAATCGGATCGACCCGGACGTCAAGAACGGCCGGAACATGACAAACGACCGCAACGTGCGAGATGACCGGAACGTCGCAGATGACCGGGACATCGCCGGCGACCGCAATGTGACGGGCGATCGGAACGTGACGGACGACCGCCACGTCACAGGCCACCGGAACGTCGTGGGCGATCCGGACGTGCCCCCGACAGCACCCCGGCACGAGCGGAACTAGTCGGTCGAATTGTGCGGTAGCTCGAGCTCGACGACCGCGTGTTCGCCGATATTCGGCCGCTCGTTGGTGATCTTGGCCTTGGCGTAGGCCATCAGGTTGGAGACCTTCGATCCGGGGGTCGACCAGTACTCCGCACCTTCGGCAGCCACGTGTATCAGTGCCACCTCACGAGAATCGGGGTTCTTCTCGAACCACGTGGCCGCCCGGGTGTTCCACAGTTCCTCGGCCTTCGTCCGGTTCTCGACGACAGCCGCGGTGCCGGACAGGGACACCCAGCCTTCGCCGGACTGGAACGAGACGTTGACCGTCGGATTCGCCGCGATGTCGGCCACCTTGCGGGAGTCGTGTGCGGCGAAGAACCAGAGGTCGCCGTCGAACTCGGCTTCCTGCAGCGCCATCGGACGAGAGATGAGGTGGCCGTCTCGGCCGACGGTGGTGAACATGCAGAGTCCGGCTTCGGACATCAGTTCGGCGACTGTGGTGACGCCATCGGTGTTTGTCATCGAAAGTAAATACCCGAGGCGGGGGCGTTCAATCGCCGAAACCAGGTCCACTCCCCGTTTCGTCGATTATTACGCCCTGTAGTTGGTGATTTCGCCGAACCTGGGACACTGGAAGACGTGACTGTTTCCCCCGGCGACGACGCCCCCGTATCGGCCCAGCTGTTCGCCCGCGCAAGTGCTGTGATCCCCGGCGGCGTCAACTCGCCGGTACGCGCATTCGCGTCGGTCGGCGGAACGCCTCGCTTCATCACGCAGGCCAGCGGATACACCATGACCGACGCCGACGGAAAGTCGTACGTCGACCTCATCTCCTCCTGGGGTCCGATGATCCATGGGCACGCCCATCCGGCCATCGTCGAGGCCGTCCAGAAAGCAGCGGCAACGGGTCTGTCGTTCGGTGCACCTACTGAGCGAGAAATCGAGCTCGCCGAGGAAATCGTGCGCCGCGTCGGCCCCGTCGACCAGGTTCGTCTTGTGAATTCGGGCACAGAGGCCACCATGAGCGCAGTGCGCCTGGCCCGCGGCTTCACCGGCCGCACCAAGATCCTCAAATTCTCCGGCTGCTACCACGGCCACGTCGACGCCCTACTGGCCGACGCAGGCTCGGGACTGGCCACTTTCGGGCTGCCGACCTCGCCCGGCGTCACCGGCGCACAGGCGTCGGACACCATCGTCGTTCCCTACAACGACCTCGCCGCCGTCACCGCAGCCTTCGAGGCCAATCCCGGCCAGATCGCGTGCATCATCACCGAAGCAGCCGCAGGCAACATGGGAGCGATTGCGCCGGTCGCCGGCTTCAACGAGGGGCTGCGCCGCCTCGCGACCGAGCAGGGCGCGCTGCTGATCATGGACGAGGTGATGACCGGATTCCGCGTCAGCGCAGCCGGTTGGTACGGCATCGACGGTGTCGCGGGCGACCTCTACACCTTCGGCAAGGTGATGTCCGGCGGACTGCCTGCCGCCGCATTCGGCGGTCGAGCGGACGTGATGGCCTACCTGGCGCCGGCCGGGCCGGTGTACCAGGCAGGCACGCTCAGCGGTAACCCCGTCGCCGTCGCCGCCGGATTGACAAGCCTGCAACTGGCCGACGCAGCCGTCTACGAGAAGCTGCAGACCAACTCGCAGCGACTCGGAACACTGCTCGGCGACGCCCTCACGGCCGAAGGCGTCACCCATCAGGTGCAGTTCGCGGGCACTATGGTGAGTGTGTTCTTCTCCGATGGTCCCGTCACCGATTACGCGCAGGCCAAGGCCGCGCAGACGTGGCGATACCCGGCGTTCTTCCACGCTTTCCTCTCGCGCGGCGTGTACCCGCCGCCGAGCGCATTCGAGGCCTGGTTCGTCTCCGCTGCCCTCGACGACCGAGCCTTCGAGATCATCGCCGACGCAGCCCCCGCCGCCGCGAAAGCAGCGGCCGCCGCCACGGCTCCGCTGTGACGTCTACACAGAACTGATTTCCCCACCCGACCAACGAGAAACAGGACCCCGACGTGACCGAGGCCCCCGCAGCACATCCGCACTCGACGACGCGCACCATCGTGCACGTCCTCCGACACGGCGAGGTGCACAACCCCAAGGGCATCCTGTACGGGCGGTTACCGGGCTTCAAGCTGTCGGTGACCGGCCAGGCTCAGGCCAAGTCGGTGGCGGACGCGCTCGCCGGCCACGACATCACCCACGTCGTGGCATCGCCGCTCCTGCGCGCGCAGGAGACCGCCGGACCCATCGCCGCGGCTCATGGCCTGACGATCGCCGAGGACGAGAACCTCATCGAGGCAGGCAACGAATTCGAGGGGCTGCGCGTGGCCGTCGGCGACGGAGCGCTGCGCCGACCACGGCACTGGTGGAAGCTACGCGACCCGTTCACCCCGTCCTGGGGCGAGCCGTACCTGCAGATCGCGCACCGCATGCTCGCCGCCGTCAACGCGGCCCGCGTCGAAGCCGTCGGGCACGAGGCCGTCTGCGTCAGCCACCAGCTGCCGGTGTGGACTCTGCGCCGATTCCTGCAGGGTGACCGGCTCTGGCACGACCCGCGCAATCGTCAGTGCGGGCTCGCGTCACTGACCTCGTTGGTCTACGAGGGGGATCAGCTCGTCGACCTCGTCTACTCCGAGCCCGCGGGAGCATCCGATCCGAGGATCTCCGGTGCGTAGATTTTTCCTCGCCGTCTGTGCAGCGTCTGCGATCGCTCTTGTCGCAGGCTGCTCGACCGGCACCGACGCAGTGGCGCAGGGTGGCACCTTTCAGTTCGTCTCACCCGGCGGCAAGACCGACATCTTCTACGAGCCCGACGAGCGCGGCACCATCGGCGAACTGTCCGGGCCGGATCTGATGACCGAGGGCAAGACGACCTCGTTGTCCGACTACGACGGTGACGTCGTCGTCCTCAACGTCTGGGGCCAGTGGTGCGGTCCGTGCCGCGGTGAGGCCGACGACCTCGAAGATGTCTACAAGGCCACCAAGTCCCTGGGCGTCGAATTCCTCGGCATCAACGTGCGCGACGAGTCGCAGACCGCCGCGCAGGACTTCGTCGTCAGCAACAACGTGAGCTACTCCTCGATCTACGACCCGCCGATGCGCACCCTGAACGCGCTCGGCGGCGTCCCCACCTCGGTCATCCCGACCACCGTTGTGCTCGACCGGCAGCATCGCGTCGCGGCAGTGTTCCTGCGTGAGCTGCTCGCCGAGGACCTGCAACCCGTCGTCGAACGCGTGGCAGCCGAGGAGCCAGTGCAGCCGTGACCGAGACGATGTATCTCGCCGGGATAGGCGCGAGTTTCCAGGAAGCCGCAGCCTCCGGGCCGCTGATCCTGGCCCTCGGTGCCTGCGTCCTGGCCGGGCTCGTCTCCTTCGCATCACCGTGCGTCGTTCCACTGGTGCCGGGTTACCTGTCTTACCTCGCCGGAGTCGTCGGAGCCGACGCCCCGGCCGTCAGCGCCGACGAGGCGGCCGTGAAGACGAAAGTGCGCAGCGGCCGGTTGCGCGTGGCCGGAGCGGCTGGACTGTTCGTACTCGGATTCACCGTTGTGTTCGTCCTCGCCACCGCGTCGGTGTTCGGAGCGATCTCCGTCCTTGCGATCAACCGCGAACTGCTCATGCGGATCGGCGGCGTCGTCACCATCGCGATGGGCCTGGTGTTCGTCGGACTGATCCCGGCCCTGCAGCGCGACGTGCGCTTCGAGCCGAAGCAGATCGGCTCGTTGGCCGGAGCGCCGCTGCTCGGCGGCGTGTTCGCACTCGGATGGACTCCGTGCCTTGGGCCGACGCTCGCGGGCGTCATCTCACTCGCCGCCGGGACCGACGGAACGACGGCAGCGCGAGGCGTCGTCCTCATCGTGGCCTACTGCCTCGGCCTCGGCTTACCGTTCGTGATCCTCGCGTTCGGTTCGGTCAGCGCGCTGCGAGGCGTCGGCTGGCTACGTACACACGCACGACAGATACAGGTGTTCGGCGGAATCATGTTGATAGCGGTAGGAATTGCACTGGTCACCGGTGCCTGGGATCAATTCGTCGGCTGGGTGCGCGACGCCTTCGTCTCCGATGTGGTGTTGCCGATATGACCGCCGACACCGAAGAGCGCACCGAAGCGTCGCCGCCCCACAAGCAATCGATGCTGGGCAGGGGAGTGGCCCTGGTCCGCAACACCTGGCGTGGCCTGACCAGCATGCGCACCGCGCTGGTGCTGCTGTTCCTGCTGGCGTTCGCCGCGGTGCCCGGTGCCCTGGTGCCGCAGCGCAGCCTCAACGCGGGCAAGGTCGACGAATACATCGCCAACCGCCCGACCCTCGGCCCGATCATGGACAAGTTGGAACTGTTCGACGTCTTCGGCAGCTTCTGGTTCACCGCGATCTACGCGCTGTTGTTCATCTCGCTGATCGGCTGCATCCTGCCGCGCTGCATCGAGCACGCGAAGCAACTGCGCACCAAGCCCGTTCGCGCGCCCCGCAACCTCTCGCGCCTGCCGCACCACACCCGCTACGACGTCGACGGAACGCCGGAGGAGATCGCCGCACAGGTGCGCACTCAGTTGCGCGGCTGGCGCGTCGCCCAGCGAACCGAAGACGGCGGAGCAGTGACGCTGTCGGCGGAGAAGGGCTACGTCCGTGAACTCGGCAACCTCGTCTTCCACCTCTCGCTCGTCGGACTGCTCGCCGCCATCGCCATGGGCAAGCTGCTCGGCTACGAGGGCAACCGCATCGTCATCGCCGACGACGGCCCAGGCTTCTGCACCTCGACCCCGGCGAACTACGACTCGTTCCGCGCAGGCAACCTCGTCGACGGCACCGACCTCGAACCACTGTGCGTGCGCGTCAAGGACTTCACGGCCGACTACCTCGACAACGGCCAGGCCGAGATGTTCACCTCCAACATCGAGTACCAGGCAGGTCAGGACCTGACCGACAACGTCTGGCGCGACGACCAACTTCAGGTCAACCACCCTCTGCGTGTGGCAGGGGACCGCGTCTACCTGCAGGGCCACGGCTACGCACCGACCTTCACCGTGACGTTCCCCAACGGCGAAACCCGCACCGACACCATCCAATGGCAGCCGACGGACGCCACGACGTTCCTCTCCAGCGGAGTGCTGCGCGTCGACCCGCCCGGCGGCCTCTACACCGACCCCCTGGACCGCCGGAAGAACCAGATCGCCATCGAAGGGCTGTTCGCGCCGACGGCGTCGTTCCACGGCAGTCTGCTGTCGTCGAGCTTCCCCGCCATGAACGACCCAGCCGTCGCCATCGACATCTACAAGGGTGACACCGGACTCGACACCGGACTGCCGCAGTCCATCTTCTCGCTCGACCAGGAAATGATCGCCCAGGGACGCCTCGTCAAACAGGACCGCGTCAACCTGATGCCGGGAGAATCCGCGACGCTGAGCGACGGCACCGTCGTCACGTTCGACGGAGCGAAGGAATTCGTCAACCTTCAGGTCTCGCACGACCCCGCGCAGACCTGGGTGCTCGTCTTCGCACTCACGATGATGGGCGGACTGCTCGTCTCACTGGTGATCAAGCGTCGCAGAATCTGGGTCCGACTCACGGCCGACGCCCAGGCACGACGTACTGTAGTAGACCTCGGCGGACTTGCACGCACCGATCAGGCGGGGTGGGGCGAAGAGTTCGACCGCCTGTGCACCCGCCTGCTCGGCGACACCTCGAAACAGGAGAACTGACCGATGCCGATCAACGAGACCCTCTCGCAGTACAGCGACTGGTCCTTCGAATCAGCGTTCACCATCTACGTGCTCGCATTCGTCCTGCTCATCGCCCAGTACGCCTCCGCCAAGGCGACGGCCGTCCAGGCCAAGGAACTCGTCGGCGCCGGTGCCCCCGTTGCCGACAGCCGACCGGGACGCGTCGTGGAAACGCCGAAGCGACCGCTCTCCGATCGACTCGCAGGCATGGGCTTCGCACTGCTCGCCCCGGCCCTCGCACTGCACATCGCCTCGGTGGTGCTCCGCGGCTTCGCCACCCACCGCTTCCCACTCGGCAACATGTACGAGTTCGTCACCATGGCCACCGCAGCCGCGGCCCTCACCTCGGTGGTCGCGCTGCGCAAGAAGACGATGCGCCCGATGCTCGTATTCGTCCTCGCACCGATCATCGTGCTGATGTTCTTCGCCGCCACCAAGCTCTATGCCGACGCCGCTCCGGTCGTCCCCGCGCTGCGCTCCTACTGGCTGCCCATCCACGTCACCATCGTCAGCGTCGGCAGCGGCATTCTGCTGGTCTCCGGCGTCGCCTCCCTGCTGTTCCTGCTGCGCATCAAGCAGCCCCTCGGTGAGGAAAGCCTGGGATTCTGGGGCAAGTTCGCCTCCAAGCTGCCCGACGCCCAAGCCCTCGACCGACTCGCCTACAAGACGACCATCGTCGCCTTCCCGCTCTTCGGAGCCGGCGTCATCCTCGGCGCAATCTGGGCCGAAGCCGCATGGGGACGTTTCTGGGGCTGGGATCCCAAAGAGACGATGTCGTTCATCACCTGGATCATCTACGCCGCCTACCTGCACGCCCGCGCCACCTCCGGATGGCGCAACACCCGCGCCGCCTGGATCAACATCGCAGGATTCACCGCCATGCTCTTCAACCTCTTCATCATCAACATGGTGGTCTCGGGACTGCACAGCTACGCGGGACTGAACTGACCTTCTCCTCGTTCACAGGCTCCACTCCTGAATCTTCGGGTCGTTCCGCAGGCTCCACTCTGGCCTGCCAGCTGGTAGCGTCCGATCCGGCTCGATTGGGGGACACATCCGAGCACGGATCTTCGATGTGGGACGCGAACTGGGGGGAATCGGTCATGGCCGATCGGCACGAGAACAACTGGCAACCCGTCCGGCCACTGGACGACGACGTCCCCGAAGAACACGTGCCCCTGCCGGCGACACCTCCCGTTCGGTCCGATCTGGCGGCCGGCGCAACCGCCGGCGTAGCCGAGCCGGAGGCCAAGGCCGCGGCGCAGCGAGAGCCATTTCGATCGACCCCCATCACCATGCCGCCCGAAAGCATCGACAACCCGCCCGTATCGCAGCCCGAGCCCGCGCCGACACCGCCGCCGGTTCCTGCACCGAGGGCCGCCGAATCCGCTGCCCAACCGAAGGACGGGTCTGCACCGGCGAAGGATGCCGCGGTCGCCGCGACCCCGGCCGAGGTGGACAAGACCGCAACGGCAACACCGTCGACGCCCGTGGAACCGCCGAAGACCCCCGTGAAACCAATTCCTGCACCCGCGCCGCCCGAAGCAGGGCAGATCCCGAGCCCACCCGTCGTATCGGGACCGCCCCCGCCGCAGATCCCGGCGTCTCAGAACCCGGTGTCTCAGAACCATTGGGCTCCGCAGAATCGCGGTGGGTCGCAGATTTCGGGTGGGGCGCAGAATTTGGGTGGGGCGCAGAACAATTGGGTACCGCAGAACCCGCATGGGCAGTTCGCGCCGGAGGGGCAATGGAATCCCCAGAATCAGTGGAACGCCCAGAATCAGTGGGGGCCTCAGCCCGGTCAGTGGCCGCAACCGCAGAATCAGCATCAGACACATCCGAGCCAGCCTCAGCCGCTTGGGCGTGGCCCGGGCGACGCGTTGATGGTCGCGCCAGGAGCGATGCCGGCCGTTGACCCGAGTCGGACGGGTGAGCACCTGGTCCCGCAGCAGGTGTCCTCGCTCGATCTCGGCAGTTCGTTGCTCGTCCGATCAGGGAATGCGCCGCCGGTGTCGGGGTGGCGTCGGGCGCTGTATTCGATGTCCCGCGGTCGTCTGGATGTGGGTAACAGTGCCACCCAGCAGCGACGCCTGGCTTTGACCGCGCAGGTGGATCAGCCCCTTGCCGGGTGTTATCGCGTCGCGGTGCTGTCGCTGAAGGGGGGTGTCGGTAAGACCACGACGACGGCCACACTCGGCTCGACGTTCGCCGAGATTCGAGGTGATCGGGTAATCGCTATCGATGCCAACCCCGATCGTGGAACGCTGGGGCAGAAGGTGCCGCCCGAGACGACCGCCACCGTTCGTAACCTGTTGCGCGACATACAGTCTCTGGACCGCTACAGCGACGTCAGGGCCTACACGTCGCAGAATGTGCATCGGCTGGAAGTACTGGCATCCGATTCGGATCCGGCGGCTTCGGAGGCGTTCAGCGGTGAGGATTACGATCGCGCCGCGTCGCTGTTGGAGAAGTTCTACAGCATCGTCATCACGGACTGCGGCACCGGTCTGATGCACTCGGCCATGGAGAGCATTCTCCAGGGAACCGACACTCTGGTGGTGGTCAGCTCGGCCTCGGTGGACGGCGTGCGGAGTGCATCGGCAACGTTGGATTGGCTGGATGCGCACGGCTACCGCGAACTGGTCGCCAAATCGGTTGCGGTGGTCAACGGGGTTCGGCCGAGAGCCGGAAAAGTGGACCTGCACAAAGTTGTCGAACACTTCGAGCAGCGGTGCGCTCGAGTGCGGACGATCCCGTTCGACCCGCATCTCGAGGAGGGGGCGGAAATCGAACTCGATCGTCTTCGTGGTCGCACACGAAAGGCACTGTTGGAAGTCGCGGCTGCGGTAGCGGCAGGATTCTCCGACGCGCCCACCGCTTCCCACCGCAACTGAGAACTACCGGACCTTACTCACTGGGTTCGGTACCGGCCTCGGTCCCGTCTTTCCCTCCGCGGCGAGCTTCACGGTTGATTCGCCACAGAAAATCGGGATCGTCATCGGGTCCGACAGTGCGGGTCGGTGGAGCCTGGGTGCTGGGTCCGAATGCCTTCCAGAACAGCACGATCACTGCCACCAAGCCGATCAACGCCAATAGATAGATCACGACGCACCTCCTACTACGAGGGTAGCCGTGATGCAACGGCCCCCGCACCCGTCGAGCGTCGAAGATTCCTGAGAATGTTCGATGAGTTCGTCAGGGTGCGGCTACCGCGTGCGGTTCGCTCTCCGGGACTTGCGAATCAGTGGTGTGCGCCGGCTTCCGTAGTCAGAGAGGTCAGCAGTTGCATGACCTCGGTCTCACGGAATCGACGGTGCCCGCCCGGAGTGCGGAGCGATCCGAGGCGGCCGGCGTGTGCCCAGCGTGTCACCGTCTTGGGATCGACGTGAAAAAGCGCGGCTACCTGACCCGGCGTGAGAAGTGAGTCCTGAGCCTTGTGGAATGTGGGTGCGCTCATCTGTCGTGTCCTCCTACGATTCGGTTCGGCGCATATGCGTCGAACCGGAGATATCGGTCTGCTGCGTTCGATCCCCATGGTTGCACTCGAACCCCTAGGTACTCGACTGATACAAGGTTGGTAAAGGGGAGGTAATGGACAAATCGGTCACGCCGGGGGTGGGTCGGAGCACCGGCCGAGCCCGGTAGATTGGGACCCGTGAGTGACGCGACGAATGCCGACAGCAACGATCCGACCAGCGAAAATGTCGCGCCAGGTAGGTCGGCGAAGAAGTCTCTCGCCGTCAACCTCGGTGTCTACACCTTCGCTCGACTGGCGCTCGTCATCGTGATCGCCGCCGTCATCGTCGGCGTCGGTTTACTCTTCGGCGTCGAGGTTCCGGTGCTCGTGGCCGCGATTTTCTCGGTGCTGATCTCGCTGCCACTGTCGCTGCTCCTGTTCAAGAACATGCGCATCCGCGTGAACGAGTCCATTGCAGCCGTCGACGAGGACAGGCGCGCCGCCCGCGCGGACCTGCAGTCGAAGCTGCGCGGTGAAGACGGCAAGAAATGACCAGGTCGGTCGATCACTCCGGATCACGGGCATGGGTCGACAACGCGGTCCGGTTGATCGAGGCCGATTCCCAGCGCAGCGCCGACACGCACCTGCTGCGATACCCCCTCCCCGCAGCCTGGGGAATCTCGCTGTACCTCAAGGACGAGTCGACGCACATCACCGGCAGCCTGAAGCATCGGCTGGCTCGGTCGCTCTTTCTGTACGCAATCTGCAACGGCTGGGTCACCGAACGCACCACGGTGATCGAGGCATCGTCGGGCTCCACTGCCGTCAGTGAAGCGTATTTCGCCGGACTGCTCGGACTGAAGTTCGTCGCCGTGATGCCACGGAGCACCAGCCCGGCCAAGGTCGCACTCATCGAGTCCCATGGCGGAAGGTGTCACTTCGTCGATCGGCCCGGCGAGATGTACACCGAGGCGCATCGACTCGCGGCCGAGCCCGACAGTCACTACATGGACCAGTTCACGCACGCCGAACGGGCCACCGACTGGCGCGGAAACAACAACATCGCGGAGTCCATCTTCGACCAACTTCGGCTCGAGGAATGCCCCATTCCCGACTGGGTGGTCGTCGGCGCGGGGACCGGAGGAACCAGCGCCACCATCGGCCGCTACATCCGATATCGCAGGCATGCAACGCAGTTGGCAGTGGTGGACCCCGAGAATTCGGCGTTCATCGGCGGCTACGAGTCCGGAGACGCGGGCTACGAGACAGGACTGTCCTCCCGGATCGAGGGCATCGGCCGACCGCGCGTGGAACCCTCGTTCGTCGGCCAGGTGATCGATCGCATGATCGCAGTGCCCGACGCCGCCTCCGTGGCCGCGGCACGATTCACCTCGGACGCACTCGGCAAACGAGTGGGCGGTTCGACGGGCACCAACATCTGGGGTGCCTTCGGATTGATCGCGGAGATGATCGCCGCAGGCCGCAGTGGCAGTGTGGTGACGCTGCTGTGCGACGGCGGAGATCGGTATTCGCAGACCTACTTCGACGACACCTGGGTCTCGAACCAGGGGATGGATCTCGACGAACCGACCGCAGCCCTCGAACAGTTCATTCGTACCGGGGTGCTCTGAGGCGAGCTACTTGCTCACCGCCATCGATGCCGCCGCAGTTGCAGCGGACACCGCCCCGACCGCCGGCCAGGCACCGATCTTCTTGGCCAGCGGGTGCGAAGCACCGAACGCAACGAGGTAGGTCCCGACCAGCACACCGGCGCGGGTCGAACCGGAAGACTTCTGCCACCGAGTCGTACATGCCACGCCGACGGCTGCCAGAACCGCTCCGCCGAGCTGACGATTGTGCGACTTCCGGGCAACGGCGAAGCCGCCGAGCAGACCTCCGGCAGCGAGTGCGGACGTGGCAAGTGAGCGACGAGAGTCGGTGATGAGCATGGTCATCACCCTAGCCGCGCCTGCACCCGCAGGCTCCTCGCCAAGTGGTCTCGTTGCTCGATCACCAAGCGCCGCAGGGCCGCCGGTGCCCATTCGTGCTCGGCGATCCAGCTGTCCGCGGCCTCCGTCGACGACTGCTGCGGGAACAGGCGGACGACGATTCGCCTGGCGATCTCGATGCTGCGCGAGGTCCACAACGAGGAGATGGACTCGAAGTACCGGTTGTCGTAAGGCTGGGTCAGGTCCGGTCGGTGCCCCGCTCCGAAGCCGGTGATGAAGGCGTCGAGAACATCGTTGGACGCATCGTCGCGCTCGGTGATCGCAGTCCACGCCCTCGCTTTGACCTCGGCATCGGGTATCGCCGTCGACGCTGCGGTGTGCGCGGTACGTCCCGACGAGGTGTCGTCGGAGGCCAGCTCTGCGTCGAGCTCGGCCGAGGTCGCGTTCCCTGTTGCGGCCAGGGCCAACCAGAACGACCAGCGCTGGTCGGGATCGAGACGTAGGCCCGACACCGTAGCCGTGCCGTCGAGAAGTGCGCGCAAGTCGGCTGCGCGGGAGCCGTCGAGTTGGGCTGCGGCCGCAGTGGCTCGCGCCCACACCAACTGGGTATCGCTCCCAGGCTCGCTCGCGTGCAGTTGCGTCCACGACGCCTCGAGCCACTGCCGGATCGGTTCGGCCCGTCGGTCCTTCGGGAGGTAGTGCTCGAGGGTGTACGCCACGTTCGCCGTGACCGCTGACAGCAGGCCGATCTTGGGTTCGTTCGGTGCGAATTGGGTTGCAATGTCGATATATTCGAGTGCAGACAGCTCGGCGTCGCGGGTGGAGTTCCACAGCGCCGACCACACCAGGCCTCGGGCGAGAGGATCGACGATGCGATCGAGGTGGTTCCGCACGGTGGTAGTCGAGCGCTCGTCGAATCGGATCTTGGCGTACGTCAGGTCGTCGTCGTTGAGCAGAACCAGCGCGGCATCGGGAAAGTCGACCGGCGTTCGTGCCTCGGTGATGTCGAGCTCTCGACGGTCGGTTCTCGTCAGATTCCCGGCCTCGTCGAGGTCGTAGAGCCCGACGGCAATTCGGTGAGGCCGCGGATCTGTCTGCTCGACGGCATCGCCGGTGTAACTGAGCGTGGAGACACCGGTGGTCTGCAGCCATGCTGCAGCCCAGGTGTCGAGGTCGCGTCCGCTCGCGGTGGACATGTCTCTCAGCAGATCGGTCAGTGTGGTGTTCCCGAAAGCATGGGTGCGGAAGTAGGTGCGGGACGCTGCGAAGAAGGCGTCTGCACCCACGAACGCCCCGAGTTGTTTGAGGACACTCGCCCCCTTGGCGTAGGTGATGCCGTCGAAGTTGAGCTTCGCGGCCTCGAGGTCGGTGATGTCCGCGACGATCGGGTGGGTGGTCGGGAGCTGATCCTGCAGGTACGCCCACGCTTTCCGCCGATTGGCGAAGCTGACCCAGGCATCGGTGAATCGGGTGGCCTCGGCCGACGCGTACGCACCCATGAAGTCCGCGAAGGATTCCTTGAGCCACAGGTCATCCCACCACTGCATCGTGACGAGGTCGCCGAACCACATGTGCGCCATCTCGTGCAGAATCGTGTTTGCGCGGGCCTCGTACTGAGCTTCGGTTGCCGCAGAACGGAATACGTACGATTCGGTGAACGTGACGAGGCCGGGATTCTCCATCGCGCCGAGGTTGTACTCGGGAACGAAGATCTGGTCGTACTTTCCGAACGGGTACGGGTAGTCGAACTTGTCGTGAAAGAAGTCGAGGCCCCGCTTCGTGGTGTCGAAGATGTCCTCGGCGTCGAAGTATTCGGAGAGAGACGCGCGGCAATAGGCGCCGAGGGGGACGGTGAGTTCGCCTCGCGTCCAGGACGATTGGACACGGTGATACGGACCGGCCGCAACTGCGGTGATGTAGGTCGATATCGGCAGGGTCGGCGCGAATGTGGTGACCGTGTCGGCGGTGGTTCCCTCGCGGTTCGACAGCACGGTCCACGTCGGTGGAGCCGTGACCGTCAGAGTGAATGGGGCTTTGAGGTCCGGTTGCTCGAAGTTCGCGAACACCCGGCGTGCATCGGCCGGTTCGTACTGCGTGTAGAGGTAGACGTTGTCGTCGACGGGATCGACGAACCGATGTAGTCCTTCACCCGACCGGCTGTACCGTCCCTGCGCACGAATCCGGACGATGTTGTGCTCGGCGAGCCCGACCAGTTGAATCCGGGAGCCGTCGTAATCGACCGCCGTGTCGATGCCGTTCACGGTGACTTCGTCGACTGCTGCACCGATGAAATCCACCCATGTCGCAGCCGTGGTCGCGTCGAATTCGATGGTTGTCACGGTCTCGAAGGTGTCGAGGTCCGCATCCTCTGCGCGTAGAAGATCCAGGTGAACGCGGTAATTCACCCCGCTGATGTGGCGCGATCGCCTACGAGTTTCGGTCCGGGTCAGATTCGCAGTGCTCACCGAACCAACCCTATGCGATCGGTTTTCACAGGGTCGGCGCGGTGAAGTAGTGATTTCCGAGAGGGTCGACGATATGAAGGACTCCTTCCGGCAGTAGTTCGGTGCGCCAGAGCTTGCGCGTTTTGAGGTTGTGGTGGAGCCGGCAGCGTGGTCCGATGTTCGTCTGGATCGTCCAGCCCCCTCGCTCCGGATTCTGCCGATCGAATTCGACGATGTGGTCGAGGTCGCACCGCTCCGAAGGCACGTTGCAGCCAGGATGCAGGCAGTACGGATGTTCGGCCCGAACCTGCGCGGCAAGGGCCCTGCTCGGCGCGTAGGTCAGTGCCCCCGGCGGCGGGGTCGTCATGCCTCCGTGTCCGTCGGGGTGTAGGGCGTGGACTGCGCGAGGGTTGTTCTCGACGATGGCACGCCAGCGTTCGATCAAGGTCCCTCCGCCCGGTCTCGATCGAGTCGTTGTATCAGGCGGCGGTGCGTCGGGTGGCGGTGCATCGGGTGGGAGTGGGTCCGTCGGTGACTTGTCCAGTTGCTCCCTCGTCGGGCGCTCCGGCCCCGGCGGTGCGGAACTCGTTCCCTCGGTGGCTGTTTCACCGGTGGCGTCGGCATTTGCGTCCGTACGTTCGGGCTTCACTGCCACCGGCTCACCGTGTTCGGGAGCCTCGGGATCCGCGACGTCACCTCGAGAGGTCAGGCACGTCGAGCACTCGCACAGCAGTGCCTCGCCGCGCATCAGTGCAGTCTGTGCGTCGCCCCGTCGTTGATCGTCCGAACGCGGATCCTCGGGGTGCAAGCGGGAGACTTCGGCACCGATTCGCGAAAGCTGTTCGTCGGCTTCGCCGTCGGTCATCACGGCAGTGAGGCTCGACAGTCCTCGTGCCCGTCGACGCACCCGGATGCGCTTCTCTGTGCGCGCGGCACGCTTGCGTACTTCGCGGTCCCAATCTGGATCGGCTTCGGTGAGCAGTCGATCGATCTCGCGACCCAGGGTGCCCGGTGCAATTTCTGCGGCAGCTTTGAGAACCTCGGCTTCGATGGCGACGACTGTTTCCGGACGCGCATGAAGCAGATGGTCGTGGATCGTCTTGACCCGCTCCATGTCGAGCGAGCCGTCGATGAAACTGTTCCGTACGAGGGGACGCAGTTGCCGCCACATTTGAAGCTTGTTGTGAACGGCGGCGAAGGTGGACGACATTGCCGCAGCAAGTTCGCAGATCGCCGAGCTGTAGAGATCTTTTTCGGTCACTCCTGTGTCCCACGGCGAGGCGCATAGTGTTCGGCCATGAACGTAGTCGTCCATGAGCGCCAGTTCCGATGCTGCGGCGGCGTTTATCGTCCGGCGCGCACCGAGAACGTCGGCGAGTGCACAGTGATCGTCCGCCATCCACGTCGACTCGCGTAGCCCCATGTCACCCCCCAGCGACGAAGAGTCGAACTCGTATTCGACCCGTTGCCGAGAAGTGTAGAACCGGGCACCGACAAGTTCTGATCACGAGACGATCAGCGCGAGCGAACGGCCGAGGCGACATCGAGAGCCAGCAGGTAGTGATTGATGTCGATCGCTGCCCGAGAGCCAGCTGCTGCCGAATTGATCAATTGTGCCGGCGAGTCCGAGACGTTGCCCGCTGCCCACAGTCCGTCCATGCTGGTGCGGCCGGTCGGGTCGGTTGCCACCCATCCGTTCTCCAGCTGCGCGCATCCGATTCGGGTGAGCAGACTGTCGTTGGGGACGAACGTCGGGCCGACGAAGACGACCGCTCTGGGAACGACGGTGCCGTCGACGAGTTCCACGCCTTCGACTACGCCGTCTTCCGCGACGAGCCGAGACACCGGTACGTCCACGATTCCGACGGACCGGGCGTCGAGTCCGATCCGTTCGTCTTCGGTCAGTTCGATCCCGTTAGTGAAGAAGATGACGTCCGACGACCATTGGCGAATCAGCGAGGCCTGATGGACGGTGAACGGTCGATTGGATCCGCCGATCACGGCAATGGGTTGATCTCGCACCTCGTAGCCGTGGCAGTACGGGCAATGCAAGACCCCCGAGCCCCAGTGCTCGCGTACGCCCGGAATGTCGGGCAGTTCGTCCCGCAGCCCCGTGGACATCAATACCGATCTGGAATCGAGGACCGAGCCGCTCTCGAGGTGCACCGCGAAACTGTCGTCGATGCGAGTGACGTTGCCCTGCAGAATCTCTCCGCCGTATCGGATGACCTCGTCGCGGCCGGCCTCGCGTAGCTCGTTGGGGGATGCGCCATCACGCGACAGAAAACCGTGAACGTGATCTGCAGGCGCATTGCGTGGATGCCCGGCGTCGACGAGGACCACCCGTCGTCGTGCGCGAGCCAGCAGTGTCGCGGCACTGAGTCCGGCGGGGCCGCCGCCGATCACCACGGTGTCGTACGTCAAGACGCCTCCTCGTGAATGAGTCGATGAGATGAATTAGGCTGTGAACGTAGCAGAACTGTCAACCGGTTAACAATATTGGTGGTGACGATGACCGACGCATCGCTTCGTGAGCTGACCTGCGCACGGTGGGCGGAGTTCAACCCCGACCTCGACGCCTCGCCGATGCAGGTGGTTGCCCAGATCAAGCGCATCGTCGCGCTCCTCGAGCTGGCCGTCGAACCGATTTACGCCGAGGCCGGCGTCACGGTGGCCGAAGTCGAATTGATGGTGCCGTTGCGCTACGGCACCGAACCCGTGACGGCAGTTCGGTTGGCCGAATTGCTCGGCATGACGCGCGCCGGAGTCAGCAAGGCGTTGGGAAAGCTCGAACGTCGCGGCTTCCTCGAGCGCGTGCAGAATGCAGAGGATCGGAGGTCTGCGTCGATCACGTTGACCGACGCGGGCAAAGATGTTGTGGACGAGGTCTTTCCGCGCGAGCTCGCGGCTCACGGCCGATTGTTCGACGCGTTGGGTGCGCGACGGGAGCGGGTCCTCGAAGCCCTCGATGTATTGGCCGAGTCGATGGAGGACGGTGTGTCCTCGCAGTGACGACTCCATCGGCCTGCGACGCCGCTACGCTCGGCAGCACGTGCAGGGCAATCCCGGAGGCGGCACAGTGAACACCTTTCAGAAGTCGGCAGCAGCGTTCAACAAGGTTTTTGTGGTCGTCATGAAGGCGCCGGTACTCGACAGAGTGCTGGGGCGGTCGATGGGAATCCTGACCTACACCGGCCGAAAATCCGGCAAGGAGTTCTCACTGCCTGTGGCCTACAAGCGAACGGGCAATCACGTGAAAGTTGCGGTGGCCGTGCCGGACAAGAAGAACTGGTGGCGAAATTTCGAGAGCGACGGCGGTCGAGTCGATGTCGACCTCGGCGGCGTCCATCATTCCGGCCTTGCCGTGGCGACTCGTGACGATCGTGGGCGAGTAACTGTCGACATCGACTTGGAGCGTTGAATACGTCGTAGCCGTCGGGCGCTGACGAACCCTACGATGGCGCCATGAACTTTTTGATTCGGCTCGTGATCAACGCCGTTGCCATCTGGGTTGCCAAGGAATTCGTGGACGGCGTCACTGTCACCAGCTCGGGGCGCGGCGATGGGTGGGACATCGTGGTGCTGCTCGGTATCGCGGCCGTGTTGACGGTCGTCAATGCGTTCATCAAGCCGCTGGTGCAGCTCATGTCGCTGCCACTGCTGATTCTGACTCTCGGGCTGTTCACTCTCGTGATCAACGCGTTGATGCTGTTGTTGACGGGTTGGCTGTCGTCGCAGACCGGCTACGGCCTCGAGATCGTCGGGTTTGCCGCGGCGTTCTGGGGCGCGATCATCATCTCGATCGTGAATTTTCTGCTGGGCGCGTTCGTTCCCGACAAGCGCTAGGCGAAGGCCAACGCCACGCCGGTGCTCGCGCCCCAGACGAGCATCGCCAGGCCCGAATCGCGCAGTGCAGGAATCAGCTCGAATCCGTGAGCTCCCTTGCGCACCGGGGAATTCGCGCGAGCGGCGAAGGGGAGCGCGAGCAGGCCGACCAGTGCCCATGGGGTGCGAGCGATCAGAGCGACGGTCATTGCGAACGGCACGACCAGTAGTGCGAGATGCAGGTAGCGGGTGCGGGTGTCGCCCAATCGCACTGCGAGAGTGAGCTTCCCGGATTCGGTGTCGGTGGGGATGTCGCGAAGGTTGTTGGCAACCAGGACTGCACTCGAGAACGATCCGACGGCCACCGCTGCCAGTACTCCCGCCCAGTCGATCGTCTCGGCCTGCACGAACTGGGTGCCGAGAACCGCAACGAGACCGAAGAACACGAACACGGCGATCTCACCGAAACCGCTGTAGCCGTACGGCTTCGAGCCGCCGGTGTAGTACCAGGCACCGGCGATGCAGACGAGTCCGACGATGACCAACCACCACGCGCTCGTCGCAGCCAGGACCAGTCCGGCCACTGCACCGACTGCGAAGCAACCGATGGCGGCTTTCTTGACGGCTCCGGCGGACGCGGCCTTCGAACCGACCAGCCTGAGGGGCCCGACTCGATCGTCGTCGGTGCCGCGGATTCCGTCGGAGTAGTCGTTAGCGAAGTTGACGCCGACGATCAGAGCCAACGAGACGATCAGCGCCAGCAGCGCCTTCCACCACACTCCTCCGTCCAGCGACACGGCCGCACCGGTGCCGACGAGGACAGGGGCGATCGCGTTCGGGAGTGTGCGCGGTCGCGCACCTTCGATCCATTGCGCAGTGGTGGCCATGAGCGAGGATCTTTCCGTATCTGTGCGACGGGTGAGAACGCGGCCGGTCAGAACGGCAGGCGCGGCAATACCGGCAACGGGATGACGGGCATCTGAACGCCCGGAATCTGTGGCAGGGGCACGGTGGGGGCAGGCGGAGGTGCAGGCGGGTAGTAGTGCGGCTGCTGGTACTGCACGTAGGGCGAGGAATCGGCGGCAGCAGCCGGAGGCGCGGTGGTGGTCGGTGGGGGAGGTGGGATGTCGGGGATCGGTGACGATGTGGCCGTCGTGGTGCTGGATGCCGCAGGCGTGGTGGTTCGCGGAACCGAATCACCGACGCTGGCGGGGGTGCTCAGCGGTTGACTCTCGTCGCTGGATCCGAGTGCGGTGAACAGTCCGATCGCGGCGATGACGCCTGCGATCGGTAGTGCGATCATGCCGAGTCGCGCGAGTGCTGGACGGTGCGAGGCGAGGGGCGGCACGTGGGTCGCATCGACATGGGTGGCATGCACTGCGGCACCACCGGCGACGACCAGCTCGGGCCTGTCCGGGACGATGACCGGCAGCTGCAGGAAGCGTTCGAGGGTGGCCCGGACCAACGGAACGTTGGACGTCCCGCCGATGGCGATGACGGCGTCGGGATAGAACTCGGCTTCGCGACCGAGTCGGCGCACCGTCTCGGCGGCCTCCTCGGTGGAGCGTGCAATCGACAGCTCGAAGATGTGGCGCTCGAGGAGGATGTGCTCGCCATCGGGTGTGCTGGTGGTCAGGTGCGAGGACAGTGCTTCCTTGATTCCGCGGCAGAAGGCCGTCAGCGCACTGTCTTCGTCCGGAGATTGGGGCGGACGCACTATGCCGAGACCGAGTATGTGTTCCCGGACCACTGCATCGAAGGAGGCACCGCTGATGGCCGTGGATCGCGCCGAACCGTAGGAGCGGCCGGACTCGACGTCCACGATGTCGACGTCGACTCCGGTTTCGCCTGCGTCGAACAACGCGATCGTTCGGTGGTGGGAGGGGAGCCCTGGGCGTAGGTACTCCATTGCCGCGCCGGTCTTGTCGATGAGGTGGACGTCGGAGACGTACTCCTCGGCCAGCGCGTCGGCGATCTCGGTGCGTTCCTCGGGGGTGCGATAGGCGACGCCGAGTGATTGGGGCGCGTCCGGACTGTCGACGACGCCGCGGACGACGCGCGCGACGTCGGATGCCGTAGGGGAGAGCTGCCAGTCGTCGAACGGGGTGCCGTCGGTCCATGCGCCGTCTTCGGTGGTCCGCGCCGTGCGAATGCCGCACGTGCCCAGGGACACACCCACTGACGAACGCATCGCTTCTCCGGCCTCTCCATTTCGGTGACGGTGTTCAGGTATGAAGAACTCGCCCTCATGGCAGGCGACGTGAACACTGTACCGTCTCGCGGTTTGGTTAGAGGCTCGAAACAATCCGAACGTCAGGTCGAGGGGGTCCCATCATCGGCCTACGATCTGGTGGCAGTGCCCAACGACATCGCGCATCCTCGAACGAAGCACCTCACCAGCGACTTCCCGGTGGTGGGGATCCTCGGCGACGTCGCGACCCGAATCGACAGCGATCTCGTTCCGGTACCGGGTGCGCGGGCGCAGGCCCTGCTGGTGGCCTTGGCGCTGGTGCCGGGGCGCATGCGGTCGGCGCAGGTCCTCATCGACGAGGTGTGGCAGGACGAGCCTCCCCGTTCGCCGAAGAACGCTCTGCAGACGCAGATCTCTCGGCTGCGTTCTGTGTTGCCCACGGGCGTTCTCGAGAGCGATCGCGGCGGCTATCGGTTGGCTCTCGATACCGAGGAGACCGACCTCGGCCGCGCGCGTGTCCTCACCCGTGCGGCCGAGGCTCGACTCGCTTCTGCGCAGTGGCAGGACGCCCTCGACGGCGCGCTCGACGCCCTGATCCTGTGGCGAGGGGAGCCGCCGGAATCTGTCCGAGTACAGGCCGAACTGCTCGAGGCGGCGCTCAGGTCCGTACAGATCTCGGCGCTACTGGGGTTGCGCCGTTTCGATGACGCAATCCCGCTCGCACAGGCGAGAGTCGCCGCAGATCCAAGCGACGAACTCGCCACCGCCGACCTCATGCGTGCAATGCACGGCGCAGGCAGATCCAACGATGCCCTGACGGTGTTCGTGGCGTTGCGAACCGAACTCGCCGAACGTCTGGGAACCGACCCGTCGCCGGCCGTGACCGCGGTGAACACCGAAATTCTGGGACAGACCGCACCGAAGATGCTGCAGATCATCGGTCTGCGCGCCGCACCGAACGCACTCATCGGACGAGGCGACGACGTCGACGCGATCGAGGAACTGCTCGGCAGTTCTCGTGTCGTCACCGTCCTCGGTCCCGGCGGTGCGGGTAAGACGCGGATCGCACACGAGCTCGGTCGCCGCGCTGCGGCTCACATGTCGGTGGCGTTCGTCGAACTGGCTTCGCTGCGCAGCGAGGAGGATGTCGCGTCGGCGATCGGAGCGACCCTCGGGCTCTCCGAGGCCGACGTCAAGGTCGGTGGTCTTCAGGTCACCCGGATCCATTCGATTCGGGAACGACTGGTCGATGTCTTCTCGACGCGGCGAGGATTGCTGATTCTCGACAATTGCGAGCACGTGATCGACGAGGTCGCGGTGGTGGTCGACGCCCTGGTGGCGTCGACCGACGCGGTGACGGTGCTGGCGACGTCGCGTTCCCCGATGGGGATCACGGCCGAGTCGGTCTTCCCACTGCCGTCGTTGGGTGTCACCGGCTCGAATTCGCCTGCGACGGAACTGTTCTGCATCAGGGTGCGGGCGGTCCGGCCGTCGGCGCGCCTCGAACCCGACGCCGTGGCCCGACTGTGCCGTACGTTGGACGGCTTGCCGTTGGCGATCGAACTGGCTGCGGCGCGGGTCAAGTCGATGAGCGTCGAGGAGATCGACGCGAGGCTCGACCGTCGCTTCACGCTGCTGCGATCGGCGGATCGAACCAGGCCGGAACGGCATCGGACGTTGCATGCCGTCATCGACTGGAGCTGGAATCTGCTCGACGCCACCGAGCAGGCGGCGCTGCGTCGACTGTGTCGATTTCCGGCGGGATTCGATCTCGACGCCGCGAGGCAGGTGGCGCAATGGGCTGCAGTGGAAGATGTTTCGGTTGCGCTCGACGGTCTGGTGAATCAGTCCATGCTCAGCGTTGTCGAGACGCCGATCGGTATTCGGTACCACATGCTCGAGACAGTGCGCGAGTACGGCGAGGAGCAACTCGACGCCAGTGGCGAGGCCGGAGCCGTCGCAGTTCGGCTGCGCGAGTGGTCGACATCGGTCGCGGTTCGAGTATCCGCCGGCTACTCCGGTGGGCACCCGGCCGAGATGGTCGCGCTCATGGAAGCCGAACACGACAACCTGCTGTCGGTGATGAGACATTCGTTCGGGCAACAGTTCTCGGACAACGTGTGCACGTTGTTCTCGGTACTGGGCTATTTCTGGGCCATGCGTGGGGCGCATTCGGAGGTGCTCAACTGGGCAGACAGAGTGCAGGCCAGCATGCGTGACGGGATGCTCGGCACGCCCGACGACAATGCCGCGATGGCCCTGCTGGTGCTGGCGGCGCACTACGCCTACGGCGGAAATCTGCGTCGGATAGCTCGCATCAGGGTGGACCTCCGGCACCTGCTGCACAGTCGGGCGGGGATGTCGCCGGGGCTGCGCTTCAACTCGGAGGTTCTGGTTCACCACGCCGGGGGTCGGGGTGTGGCCCGCAAGCTGGCCCTTGCCATTCGATCCGAACACGACGACGTTCGCTGCAACGCGTACGTCGTTCGCTCGATGCTGGCTCAGAACTCGGGTCGCCTGTACGAGTCGATCCGAGACGGCGAGCAGGCGCTCGTCATCGCACGGCGTCGGGGAGACCTGTGGGCCGTCGGCTCGACAGCGCAGACGCTGGCCAGCTCGTACGGGCTGTCGGGCGACTACGCACGGGCCGTGGAGTACTACCGAATCTCGGCCGACGTCATGTGGGAGATGCACGCTTTCGAGGAGAGCGTGCAGACGCGCACTTTTCTTGCGATGGCGTTGATCGGGGCCGGTCGTGTCGACGAGGGACGCGGATTGATCGACGAGTTGGAAGCCGTGGCGCACGGGCAGGAGATCACCCTCGATCCACCCTCGGACAACGACATCGGTGCCCGCTGGGATCGCGCTCAGCAGCGGTCGAGTTCCGCGTCGCTGACGGCGGCGCGGGCTGCGGCGGATCTCGAGGACGGTGCCGTCGAGCAGGGTCTCGAGGGTTTTCGCGGAGCCTTGGCGTTGGGTGGTTGGCCGTCGGAGGATCCGAGTGATCCGTTCATGACCATTCTGGTGTGTGCAGCCGTCGGTGCGCACGTTCTGCACAGTCGTGCCGAGGACGTGTCCGATGCAGTGGCGGCGTTGACGCGCAAGCCGTGGAATGTATTGGTGCCGGGCGGTTTCTACGACATCCCGATGCTCGGCGCGGTTGCGTGTGCGGTGGGTTCGTTCGAGATTCACAGGGGAGACCGGGCATTGGGGGTGCAGTTGTCGGCGGTGTCGAAGAAGGCGGTGGGTCGGCAGGACTTCCCGACGATGCAGATCGATCGGCATCTGAGAGCGGCCCGAGCGATTGCCGGTGACCGCGAGGTCGATGCCGGGCTCGCTCGGGCCGCTGAATTCACCAGAAATGGTGCGCTGCAAGAGATTCTGCGGTTGCTCGCGCTGGTCTAGGCCTTGCGCATGTACATTCTGACGGTCAGTGGGGCGAAGATCGCGACGATGACTGCGGCTCCGACGAGTGAGTACACGACGTGAATACCGAAGTGCCCGTTGTTCGCCAGCTCTCGGACCGCCGTCACCAGGTGTGAGACGGGATTGACATCGGCGAAGGCGCGCAGCCAGCTCGGCATCGTGCTGGTGTCGACGAAGGCGTTGGACAGGAACGTCAGTGGGAACAACACCAGCATCGAGATGCCCTGGACCGAGGAGGCTTTGCTCATCAGGGTGCCCAGGAGCGCGAAGATCCAGCTGATCGCCCAGGCGCAGAACATCACCAGCAGCACCGCCCCGAGGAGACCGAGTGCTCCGCCCGCCGGGTGATAGCCCATCGCGAATCCGGTGAGAAAGCAGACGACCGCGGCGATGAGATAGCGGATGACGTCGGCCATCAATGCGCCTGCAAGCGGGGAGATTCGAGCGATCGGGAGTGATCGGAAGCGGTCGAAGACACCCTTGTCCATGTCTTCTCGCAGCTGGGTGCCGGTGACGACGGAACCGGTGATGACTGTCTGGACAAGAATTCCCGGCACGATCATCGGTAGGTAGGAGCTCACGTCTCCGGCGATCGCGCCGCCGAAGATGTAGCTGAACATCAACGTGAAGATGATCGGAAGCAACACCACATCGGTGAGTTGTTCCGGATTGTGGCGGAGCTTGAGCAGTCCGCGATATCCCATCGTGGCGGACTGTGCGGCGGTGCGGGCCAGGCCGATGTGTCGCACGACAGGTCGGTCGGCGGGGTCGATGTACGTCGACGCTCGTGGCGTGAGAGTGGTTGTCATGCTGCGTCCTCGTCTGCGTTCTTGCCGGTGAGAGTCAGGAAGACCTCGTCCAGGCTGGGTTTGGTGACGGTGATTTCAGTGACGTCGATTCCGAAGTCGCGCAGTCGAATCAAGATGTCGGGGGTCATCGACGTGTCGGTCATCGGTGCGGTGAGACGAGCAGACTCGGGGCTGACGGACACCTCGACGCCCAGCTGCTCGGCAACCAACACTCGGGCGTCGTCGATCCGGTGTCGGTCGGTCAGAGTCAGTGCGAGAGCGGATGTACCCACCGACGACTTGAGCCCGTCGGCGGTGTCGTCGGCGATGACGCGGCCGTGGTCGATGACGGCGATTCGATCGCACAGTTGGTCGGCCTCGTCCAGATACTGGGTGGTGAGAAGGACGGTCGAGCCCTCGGCGACGAGGCGTCGGATGGTGTCCCACATCTGCGCTCGGGTGCGGGGGTCGAGCCCGGTGGTCGGCTCGTCGAGAAACAGCAGCGGTGGTGCCGAGATGAGGCTCGCTGCCAGATCGAGGCGTCGACGCATGCCGCCGGAGAACATCTTCAACGGTCTCGACGCCGCCTCGGTCAGCCCGAATTCCTCGAGGAGTTCGACGGCCTTGGCTTTGCTCTCGCGGCGACCGAGCCCGAGTAGGCGGGAGAAGACGACGAGATTCTCGGTCGCGGTGAGGTCCTCGTCGACCGATGCGTACTGGCCGGTGACGCCGACGAGCGACCGGACGGCGGTGGCGTCGGCGACGACATCGTGGCCGAAGACGCGGGCCGAGCCTCCGTCGGGTCTCAGAAGAGTGGCGAGCATGCTCACCGTTGTGGTCTTGCCCGCGCCGTTCGGTCCGAGGACGCCGTACACCGCCCCGGTGGGAACGGTCAGGCTGACGCCGTCGACTGCGCGGTGCTTACCGAATGTCTTGACGAGGTTCTGGGCCTCGATTGCTGGTGTGGTCATGGGGCCAACGATCGCCCCGGGCGCTTGCACGACGCGTACGTCGCGCTTGCGTCCGCTGTCCGGCCAGGTCAGAGTGGGAGTGAGGTCTCCGTGAGGCCGACGCCACCGGTGCCGCGTAGCTTTCTGAACCATTCGGTGCCGAACGCGGTGGCGAGGTCCTCCAGAGGCATCTGCAGAAACGGTCCGAAGTCGCCGACCTGTGTTTCGTGGGCTTCCATTGCTGCCCGTTTGGCGTCCATCACGCTGGACACGTCGACCACCGTCGTGATCTCGGTTTCCGGCAGACCGAACGTCTCCATGTCCGGCGGTGACGCTTCCTCGCCCCAGTGCGGATTGGCCTCCATCAACTTGCGCATGTGATCGCGGTTGGTGGTGGTCTCGTAGACGAATGGGGTCTCGGCGATCTCGGTCGCGCGCTTGCCGACGACGTGAACCTGGATGTGGTCCGGATGACCGTAGCCACCGTTCGGGTCGTAGATGGTCACGACATCGGCGTGCTCCTCGCGGAGGACGTCGGCCAGGCGTTGGGCTGCGGTGTCGACGTCGACGTTGCAGAACGCGTCCGGGTTCGCGTTCTCCGGAGTACCGGCCATTCCGGAATCGGCGTAGTGCAGCCGCACGATTCGGGAGACTCCGAGAACAGCGGCCGAACGATCCAGCTCGACGCGTCTGCGCTCGGCCAGTGTCTCGCCGTCGGTGAGGATTCCGTCGGGGTACTCGCCGAGGGCACCGTCGGTGGCGGTGACCAGGACGACGCGGTGGCCTGCGTCGGCTGCGAGACGCATCACGCCACCGGTGCCGAACACTTCGTCGTCGGGATGTGCGTGGAAGCAGACCAGAACACTCATGTGGTGAATGCTTGCATGTCGAAGAGGGTGCGGCCCAGTCGGCGGGCAAATACGATCTGCGGATGACCACACAGCGGTCGGCCGCGATTCGTTCTCATTGGCAGGATTCACGGGCGGATCGGTACTGCCGCGCACTGCATCCAGTCGGGATTTTCTTTGCTCTGGTGTTCTTCGCGCTGTCGATGACTCCGTCACTGCTGCCCAGAGCCTGGTATCTGCAGGCGGTTGCCACGGGAATCAGCGTCGCGATCGGATACGGCGTCGGATGCCTCATCGCGTGGGTGGTTCGGATCTGTGGGGTGTCACCGAACTGGTCCGAGCAGTGGCGTCGCCGCGGGTGGTGGGCGTTGGCCGTTGCCGCGGCGGTGGCGATTCCGCTGTTCCTGATCTTGGGGTCGTGGTGGCAGCAGATCGTCCGCAAGCTCGTCGGTGTCGAGGATCCAGGCAGGCCGCTGTACATCGCGGTGCTGGTGGTTTCCGTGGTGGTTGCAGTGGCCGTGCTGGCGTTGGGTCGTCTGCTGCGGCGGGCATCTCAGGCGTTGACGCGGTGGGGCAAGCAGTACGTCCCGAAGCCGGTCGCGAGGATCGCCAGCGTGGTCGTCGTAGCCCTGTTGGTGGTGTTCGCCGTCAACGGCGCGTTGATTCGCGGCATCGTGGCGGTCGCGGAGAGTTCGGCCTCGACTGCAGACCGCGGCAACCACGAGGGCGTCGAGAAGCCCACCGCGGCCGAGCTGTCGGGTTCGGACGCGTCCAACGAGGAGTGGGATTCCCTGGGGCAGGAGGGCAGACGCTTCGTCGTGTCCGGGGTATCGCCGGACGAGATCAGTGAGTTCACCGGAAGGCCTGCGGTGCAACCGATCCGTGCCTACGCGGGCGTGGAGTCCGCGGACACCGTCGAGGGCGTGGCCGAGCGAGTGGTGGCAGAACTCGAACGCACGGGTGCGTTCTCCCGCGCTGTACTGGGCGTCGCGACCACCACCGGACGGGGGTGGGTGAACGAGAACGTCGCTCGCCCTTTGGAATACCTGTACGACGGCAATTCGGCGATTGCGTCGATGCAGTACTCGTTCCTGCCGAGCCCGATGGCGTTTCTGGCCGACCGCCAGACTCCACAGGATGCCGGACGGGCTCTCTTCGAGGCGGTGTACGAGGTGTGGAGCGAGCTCCCCGAGGATTCGCGACCGAAGCTGGTGCTGTTCGGCGAGAGCCTCGGTGCCTACGGCGGACAGGATGCGTTCAGCGGCGCGCAGGACATGATCGCGCGCATCGACGGTGCCCTGTGGGTCGGTAATCCCAACTTCACGCCTCAGTGGGCGCGCATCACCGGTGGGCGCGACGCCGGATCCCGCGAGATCCTGCCTGTCATCGACGGCGGCGAGCACGTTCGTTTCGCCAGCTCGTCCGGTGACCTCGACATCGGCGGGCAATGGGACGAGCCCCGAATCGTGTACTGGCAGCACGCATCCGATCCCATCGTGTGGTGGTCTCCGGATCTGATACTGAACCGGCCCGACTGGCTACGAGAAACCCGTGGTGCCGACGTCGATCCAGGCGTGCAGTGGTTCCCGTTCGTGACCTTCTGGCAGTTGACGTTCGATCAGGTGTTCTCCACCGACGTCGACGACGGCCACGGCCACAGCTACGGAGCCGACGCGGTGAACATGTGGGCAGACATCCTCCAGCCGCCGGGCTGGACGGACGCGGACGTCGAACGGTTGTACGAGGAAATGGCGGGCTGAGGCGTCGGCCGATCGGTTGTCCGCCCACCCACCTCCGCCGCAAACGCGCGCGCATTTGCCGAATGCGCGCAGTTTCGCGACCTGTTCGTGGGCTGTTCCGCGCGCACCTGACAAACGCGCGCGCATTCGTGCGTGAGACAGTGCACCCCATGCCGCCTGCCTCTGCCGGTCGACCCAACGCCGACGACGACCTGTCGACGGTTCTCGAGCTCGAGCGAGAGCTGCAGACTGCGGAATGTCGACGCGATCGCGAGAGGCTGGCCCGTCTGCTCGCCGACGACTTCACCGAGGTCGGAGCCTCGGGCACGATCTGGGACAAGTCGTCGATACTCGACCTGCTCGGCAGCGAAATCTCCGTCGAGATCGAGGTGATCGAACCGACCGGACGGGTGATCGGCCCAGGTTATCTGCTGCTGCAGTGGATTTCGAAAACTAGGCAGATGCGCGCTCGCCGAACCTCGCTGTGGCGGCGTACGGACACCGGATGGGAACTGGTGCACCATCAAGGCACGCCGCTCGCGTGACCACTCCGGCGCAAACGCGCGCGCGTTTGCTGAACGCGCGCAGTTTCGCCACCTGTTCGCGGACTATTCCGCGCGCACCTGACGAACGCGCGCGCGTTTGCCGCAAACCGGGGGACTTCCGAGCAGCGGCCTGCTCAGCGCTTCCCCAGCATTGCCCGCAATTCTGCTCGATTCAGTTTTCCCGGCCCTCGGGTCGGCAGTGAGTCGAGGAGAAACAACTCTCGTGGCGCGGCCGTGACGTCCAACGACGATGCGACGTGAGAGCGCAACTCTGCCAACGTCACCGGCGCAGAGGCGACCACTGCGACCACCACTTTCTGCCCCAGTCGCTCGTCGGGCAATCCCACGACGGCGCATTCGAGTATCGCAGGATGTGTGATCAGTGCTGCCTCGACGACCTGAGGGACGACGGTCAACCCACCGGTCGAGATTGCCTCGTCGAGTCGCCCCGAGATGCTCAGTACCCCGTCGACGATGGTTCCGGCGTCGTCGGTGCGGAACCACCCCGGTTCGGCGAAGGCCGGATGATCGGGTAGACCGCGGTATCCCGAGGCCAGAGTTCGTCCACCCAACACGACCCTGCCGTCGTCGATGCGTACGACGGTACTGTGCAGCGGAACTCCGTCGTACACGCAGCCGCCGGCGGTTTCGCTCATGCCGTACGTTCGAACCACGCGGATCCCTGCAGCATGTGCCTTCTCCCGCAACGGAATCGGCGTTGCCGCCCCGCCCAA
Source organism: Rhodococcus sp. 14-2483-1-2 (assembly GCF_002259405.1). Taxonomy (GTDB): domain Bacteria; phylum Actinomycetota; class Actinomycetes; order Mycobacteriales; family Mycobacteriaceae; genus Rhodococcoides. The sequence continues at coordinate 322,827 of NZ_NPFW01000014.1, forward strand.
CAACACAGCATCGAGCGAGGCCAACGCAGCCACGGCCTCGGGATTCTCGAATACCTTCACCAATTGGCCGGGAACCAGTGACGTGTAGCGCAGGGGCCCCGACATCCGGCCCACCGATTCGATCAGGGCGACCGGGTCGAAACCGCGGGACACATCCATGATCACCGGCGAGGTTCCGGCGAGCACACTGCGCAGCAGCACCTGCATTCCGGCGATGTGGTGCGCGGGCAACGCCAGCAGCCACGACCCCGGTCCGCCGAGTCGTTCCTCGGTGGCCGTCGCCGACGCCACCAGTGCAGACGCGGGGAGCATGGCGCCCTTGGGAATTCCCGTCGTACCCGATGTCGCGACGACCAGGGCGACGCCGTCGTCGATGGGGGTACCCGGTGCCAGGGCGTCGTGCAGGCGGTGAATCTCGCGAGGATCGTCGGCGGGGACGGGAAGCAGGGCCGGGCCGTCGCCGGCGAGCATGCGGCTCAGCCGCGGCATGATGTCCGCCGCTGTCGGTCCCGACGGAATGGAAACGCTCTCGAGCACGGACTCGAGGTTAGTCCGTGCGGCGGAGGGTGAACGGGTCGGCCAGGGGCCACCCGCCGGCGGCGAGGTTCGCGCGCACTCGATTGATGTCCTCGTCGCGGGGCATCTCGTTGGTGACCTTGGTGATGGTGACCGAGATGCCGGCCTTGTCCGCAGGCAGCCGACCGTCGGCGATGAGGGCGTCCATCACCGACTGCACTTCGTCGTCGGACAGTCGCCGAGTCAGGAGTGCAAGGAGGGGAACGTAGTCCGCCTCGGGTACCCCGTCGGGATACCCGCCGCGAAGCCAACCGACGATCGAGTGGAGGAAAGACGGGACCGACATGGACTACAGGGAAGCCGGATCTGCCAGAGGCCATCCACCTGCTGCGAGACGCGCCGAGACGCGCGCGATGTCCTCGGTCGTCGGCTCGGCGTCGATCTGGTCTCGGATGTACGTGGCGATCTCGTCGTGCGAGATAGCCCCGTCGTCGAGTGCTCCGTTGGCGGGGGAGACCAACTCGAGCACGATCTCCTGTACCTGGGTGTCGGTCAATGCGGCGCGGCGCAACAGAGCGACGAGCGGGAAGCGGTCCTTGGGCGGGACGCCCTCGGGGTAGCCCGCCCGAAGCCATTGGAGCACCGATGCCGGGAAGGCAGTCTTCGTTGAATCGGTCATGACGACAGGAGTCCTTTCTCGGGTCAGAAGACGGAGATGCCGAACGTGCTGTCGAGGAAGTTCTTCATGATGAAGAGAATCCCGGCCACGATGGCCACGACCACGACGGTGAAGCAGGCAATCGCGGCGGCGGTGGCCACGGCGGGGCGAGCAACTCGGGTGGTGCCTGCTGCCGCGGCATCGTCGGACGGCTCACCGACGGACAGTGCCTTGAGACCGAAAGCGAAGATCGCGGGCAGGCCTGCGCCCAGGAGCAGACCGACGAGAACAACCTGCCAGAGCGAATCGAGAGTGTGCTTCAGAGTGTCCATGAGTACTTCAGACCTTCACTGGAGAGTCGGTGGGCGCCGGAACGAGGCCGCCGTCCCATTCGGCGTTGACGTTGCCGGGATCGACGGGTTCGCGACGTGAGCGGATGTACATGAAGGCGGCGAGTGCGACGAGGATGGCGAACACCACGAGGATGCCGGGCAGCCCGCCGATCGTGTGGGCGAGCAACCAGCAGACGGCACCGACGATTCCGGCGAGCGGCAGGGTGATCACCCAGGCGACGGCCATACGGCCGGCGACGTTCCAGCGCACTGCGGCGCCCGGCTTTCCGAGTCCCGATCCGAGGATCGAGCCGGTGGCGACCTGCGTGGTCGACAGCGGAAGGCCGAGGTGGCTGGACGTCAGAATGATCGCGGCCGAGGACGCCTCGGCGGCCATGCCCTGCGGAGATGCGATTTCGACCAGGCCCTTGCCCAGGGTGCGGATCACGCGCCAGCCGCCGAGGTAGGTGCCGAGGGCGATCGCCAGCGCACAGGTGACCTTGACCCACAACGGCATCTCCGAGTCGGGGGTGACGGTGCCGTAGGCGACCAGGGCCAGGAAGATGACGCCCATCGTCTTCTGAGCGTCGTTCGTGCCGTGTGCGAGCGAGACGAGCGAGGCCGAACCGATCTGACCCCAACGGAATCCGCGCTCCTTGGACTTCTCGGGTACGGAGTTGGTGATGCGGTAGATGACCCACGTGCCGGCGGTGGCGACGAGGCCGGCCACGATCGGGGCGAGGACAGCGGGAAGGACGATTTTGCTCCAGACGCCGTCCCACACAACGCCGCTGGTGCCCAGACCGGCCATGGTGGCACCGATGAGGCCGCCGAACAGTGCGTGCGACGAGCTGGACGGAATGCCGAGCAGCCAGGTCGCGAGGTTCCACAGGATGCCGCCGACGAGGCCGGCGAAGATGATGGTCAGTAGAGCTTGACCGCCGGTGTCGCCGAGATTGACGACGCCCTTCGCGACGGTGGCTGCTACCTCGACGGACAGGAATGCGCCGACCAGGTTGAGGACAGCGGACAGGGTGACCGCAACCTTGGGCTTCAGTGCCCCCGTTGCGATCGACGTCGCCATGGCGTTGGCGGTGTCGTGGAAACCGTTGGTGAAGTCGAAGGCCAGTGCAGTCACGACCACGACGAGAAGTACGAGGAATTCAGCGCTCACGGTGGAAAGTGTGGGACACGAACGACGTTTCGAGGAAATTTCTTGCGAAGTGTTCTTCTTGGGCACCTCGAAGTCGTGTTGCGTTCATCTTCCGTTCACATTTTTGCCTTATATGTCCCATTCTGCTGTGGCGTGGCGCACGGCTCTCGTCTTCGCGGATCGAGTCGCTGTGGAACAGTGGAACATCGTGAAGGGATCGGGCATGGACGACGCGGTGTGGGCGGCTCTGTCGTACTTCGATTCCGTCGATCCTGCGCTCGCCGCCGACGCGCGACTGGGGTGGGACGGTCTGGTGGACGTGTCCCCGCCCGCTGGCCCGACGCAACATTCCGTGCAGACCTTCCTGTGGGTGTATCTGCGTCACGCGGCCGAGGGGCCGGATCGCGCGGTCGATATCGCCCGCGCGCTCGGCGACCTACTCGACCGGCTCGGACGCGTCGGATACGCGGAGATTGCCCGAAGCGCCGTCACCGAGGAGCTCGTGCGAACACCCGACGACGCCGCATGGTTGCAGCGCTATCGCGCCGCCACCGAACAATCGGGCATCGGTGCCGTCGATACCGAGCTCGTCACCTGGCAGGACGCACCGGCCGGCGTCGAGCGGGCCATCGTCGAAAAGATCGGCGAGACACTGGAAGTGGCGACCATCGCCGGCGAGTTCGAGCCGTCGAAGCCCGGTGGTCGACCGCTCGGAGCCAACGCGCAGGCCATGCGTCGTCGCGGAGTCACCGATGCTGTGCTGACGTCCGATCGAGGCAAGGACGACTCCGAGGCCGTCCTGCTCGAGCAGCTTCTCGACCACCGCATCGAGTTGTGGAGCAATTACAGCGCACCGCGAGCAGAGCTCTATCTGGGGCTGCGCGAGACGTTGCACGAGGCCGCCCGGCCTGTGTACGGCTGTGTGCGCAGGCTCGAGAGCTTCATCGGCTGCATCGGGGACGGCGTCGCGTTGACCGACGCAGGGTATCTGCCGGACGAGCTGGTGGCGAGCATCGCGACCACGGTGTTTCCTCCGGCCGAACGTCCCATGCACATCGGCCGCGAACTCGACACGGAGAAGGTACTGATTGTCCGACGCCTCCTGATGAGGGTGCGTCTGCTGCGTCGTTCCGCCGGGCGGTTGGTACCGACGGCCCGAACTCGACAGCTCAGCTCCGACGGGCTCTGGCGCGTGCTCACCGCAGGCATCGTCGGAACCGAATACCATCCGGACACGATTGCCGCCGAGGTCGTACTGGCGCGCATGATCGTCGGTCACGATGTCGCCGACGTGGAAGCGACAGCAGACGACCTCGCGCGTCTGCTGCGAGCCGAGGGATGGACCCATTCCGGCGAGGAGCCCGTTGCCGAGCACGCCGAGCCGCTCGCTCGGACGCTGGTGGCCGAACTGAGCGCGCTCGGTGCGTTCGAGGTGCCGGAACCGGGTCACGTGTCCGGATCGCAGACCTCCGGTTCGGTCGCGACCGACGAAGGCAAGCGACTCGCCGCAGCGGTACTGCGGCATCGGCTCCTGCACACGCGCTATCCGTCGTTGTGACCGCTCGCGGACGGGCTATCGGTCGAAACTGCCGATGTGGCACGGTTAAGCTCACTTGGATCCGGTTCCAGAATGGGCCCGGCTGTACGTTGCGAGGTGATGCCGGTGGACGGTGAGGTCGCGGACACCGCGCGCTCCCAGTCTCGCCGGCAGAGTGACTCCGCTCGTCGATACCTCGATGTCGAGGCGACGACGCCTGCTCTGCGCTCGACAGTCGAATTCGCCGCACGCAGCGTCGGATTCGCCATAGCCCAACTCAACGTGCTCGACGAAGACACTCAGTACACGCTGGTGAACGTCGGTGGACCGCCGGTGTCCACGGTCGTGCGCGCCGACACCCTCTGCGACGACGTGGTGCGCTCCGGCGAACCAGCAGTCGTGGCGCACGGCCGAGTCCACGCCACCACCCGGCAGCGCGCCATCCTCGACGACAACGGCATCGCGTCCTACGCGTCGGTTCCGCTGCGCGGGCGAGAGGGCCTGGTGATCGGTACCCTCTGCCTGCTCGATCGCACGCCGCGCCCGCTGTCGGGCGAGCAGATGCAGGAACTCGAACAGTTCGCGTCGGTACTCGAGGAGCAGCTCGACCTGCATCGCCGCGTCGGATCGGGCGTCATCCGGCTCGGTAGCGACAACGACATCGCCGACTCCATCGCCGACGGTCACATCGTCCCCTGGTTCCAGTCGATCGTGGATCTGCGGACGGAGGAGATCGTCGGCTTCGAGGCGTTGGCGCGTTGGCACCACCCCACCCGCGGGATGGTGGTGCCCGCGGATTTCGTACCGTTCGCCGAGGCCAGCGAACTGATCATCGACGTCGACCTGAGTGTTCTCGCGCAGGCCGCCGCCGAGATGAAGAAGTGGCACGTTCATCGTCCTGACCTGCGGCTGACCGTCAACATCTCGGGACGCCACCTCGCGCATCCCGACGGTGTCAGTCAGCTGCAGCGTGCCATCGCGTCCTCCGGGGTGTCGCCGTCGTCGATCTCGCTCGAGCTCACCGAGACCACTGCCGTGACACCGGGGCCGCTGCTGCGCAGGCACATCGACGATGTGCATCGGCTGGGCTTTCGGGTGCTGCTCGACGATTTCGGTTCGGGCTGGTCATCACTCGAACGACTGGTGACGCTGCAGCCCGACGGCATCAAGATCGACGGGCACCTGACGCGATTCATCGACACCGTGGCCGGACGGGCGATGATCAAGTCGCTGGCCGGCGTGGCGAAGGACCTCGATCTGACGATGATCGTCGAAGGCATCGAGAGCCGCGAACAGGCCGACGCTGCGCTCGAGCTCGGCTGCACTCTGGCTCAGGGGTATCTGTGGTCGCGGCCGCAGTCTGCAACGGCGGTGCTACGTGCGATTGCCGACGACGCGTCGAAGCGCTAGCGGTTGTCGCGCCGAAGCGGGTGATCCTGCGGAATCTGCACCAGCACGATGGGAATCGCGTCCGGATCCTCGATCCACATCTCGATCAGACCCCACGGCTCCGTCCGGGCCTCACGCACGATCTCGATGCCGGCGGCCTCTAATTCCTCTGTAGCAGAATCGAGATCACGTACCTGCAACCACAGAGCGCCGGAGAACGAACCCGATTCGTCGCCGCGATGGTGCGCGGCGATCTCGAGCAGACCCTGACCCGCGAAGAACACCGTCCCGCCGGGGTATTCGCGACACACCGCCAACGAGAGACCGTCACGGTAGAACTCGAGAGTCCTCTGGTAATCGACCGGCCGGAGAATTGTCCGAGAAGCGAGGATGTCCACACCGCATGGATACCACGATCACCCACAGTCTTCCCGCATACTCCACTCGCGAAGGCCCACCATCGAAATCCATCGCACTGCGGTGCATGCCGCTGCACGTGCTCCAGTCGCGAAACAGTATTCGTGGCCGTCCCCGAATTAAACGAATTACCTTGTTCTTTCGCGGAATACAGGCGCACCCGCCACCAAGGCATTCCGGGTTCACCTGTGGCGGCGCTGGAGAGGGTGATCTCGAGGCAGAATCTCTGCAGTGAGGGCGGATATCGCGGCTCGGGCGTGCGTGGTGCCGTCACCACCGGTCGCGGTGTGGGCGCTGATCACCGCCAGGAGTAGATCGGCGGTGAGCCCAGGGTCGCGCCGTGGCGACTCGGACGAGGCGGTCAGGGCGTTCACCAGAGCTCTGTTGCAGCGGTTTTCGAGTGGCCGTGCGTGCGCGACGGGCGAACTCGTTACCGGTCCAGCCGCTCGCGGTGAGATCGCCGATGCTGACAGCGTGTCCAGTGTTGATCAGATCTGCCGCGGCGGCGAGGATCGTGCGACGAGTACGAATGGATTGCTGCTGCTCGTCGATCGATGGGCCGAGAAGGGTTGTGGTGGAAAGACTGTCACCGACTCGGGGCCGGCCGCTCTGCATATGCGCGCGGTATCACCAGCCCCCTGCGAGCGCATTGGCGACGCTGTGCCGGACCGCGTGTGAAATCCGCTCGAGGGCCGACGGCGCCGGTCCGATGCTGTTGTCGTGCTTCATTGTTGGTCGGCTGCGACGATCGGCCTGAACATGCGCACGCTGCTCTGGTCGAGGTGACGGAGTGTCCACTTGTCATGGGTCGTCACCATTCTGTGACTATGAGGCGCGTCACTCGCTGTGATGCGGTAAATCGCCTGGTCGTGCGTGTCCGGAGATGCTTCTGTCCCGTCCGGGTGGGGGTGTCGCCGGCGTGATTCGGGTGTCGAAGGCCTGTCGTGGATGTGTGGGGTGTTGTACCGTCCCGGGCAGATCTTCAGTTATCTTTCAGCAATCATTGTGGTCGATGGAATCACCGAATCGTGTACGGAGACTCGCAGGACACCGGCAAGGGATCGATCGAGTATCACGTCGCCGCTCGCTCCCCAGGCCAAGCCAGTGTCGACATCACTTTCAATGGGATCGACGTTCCTATCCTCCAAGGATATTCCAGACTTTGGACATTGGAAGGCGGGGAGTGGAAGTATGACAGCTGCCAATAGATCAGTCTCTGCTTTCGATTGTCACTCTCCTAGAAACGAAGGACTGAAGTCGATGAGAAGACTCAACTTGTACGAACTGCTAATAGGGATAGTGGGGTTGATACTCTCAATCAGTTCAATAGTGAACATCGCCAACGGAAACTCTTCAGTTGTGGACTATGTTGCAATCGTGGCATTCGCCGCAGTTTTCGCGATACTCGCTTGGCGGATATTCAACAGACGTAAAACGTCTTAGCATCGGACCACTGAAGGAGACTTGGAGTGCGATTCTTAGATCGAAAAATCAAGATGACGAGTACCGCGCTCTTGTGCATCGTGTGTGCTGTGATCGCCGGGTTCGGGTCGGTGTGGCTCTTCGGTGACTCGAAGGACAGCGACGAGGACAGTCGGACGGGATCGTTCACCTCCGTCGACGCCGACCAGCCGGTCGAACTCGCTGTCCAGACGGTCGTGAACGCATACAACGCCGGCGACTGGGAGGCCGTCGAACAGGGAAGTTGCGGCGACGTTGCACTCCGGACCGCTGCGGAATCACGCGGCGGGATTGCAACGAACCGGACTGACGACGAGGTCCGCATCACCGGCCTGGACGACTTCGAATTCACCACGGTCGACAGCGCAATGAACGCGTACACGTTCGCGCGCGTAACGGTCGGACGCCCCGACGACCCGACCGGCGATGCCGACGCTGTCGCTTTCTTCGCCCTGCTCGATTCCGGGGACGGCTGGAAGGTGTGCACGTCACAGATCGTGAGCACGACCGGAATTTAGCCCCTGCGTTCATTGGCCGAATTAAACAACCCTGTCAGCATGGCTGGCAGGGTTGTTTCGTTGTCGCTGGAGAGAATTGACGGCGTCGCCCGCGTGGGTCCTATTCCTGACAGGTGTACGGCTGATCGGATCTCACCGAAAACGCGCCCGGTCTCGAAGACCTGGGCGCGTGGCGGTGGCCACAGTCGTAGAACGGGTCGGTCAGGGGAGTCCGAGTGCGATCGCGAGTGCTTTATTGAGTCTGAGCACGGTCGCGGGGGAGAGGGAGCCGGCCGGGCGTCCGTTGGCGATCTCGTCGTGAAAAATCTGGGCGATGTCGTCGGCGAGGATCGAACCTACAAGAGGGTCAGCGGCGGCGAACGGGACGGCGGTGGGGATCCCGGGCTTCGGAGTGGTGGTCGCACGCACCGCGAGAACCCCGTCGAGTTTGCGGTTCCGGAAGTTGTTGGAGACCACCACCCACGGCTTTTCTCCCTCGCCCAGGTCAACCCAGTAGATCTGCCCGCGCAGTGCCGTCATGCGGTGTAGGTCTTGTCGACGCGCTCGACGTAGCGGCGGCGGCGCGCCTGTTGCTCACGTCGCCCTTCCGCTTGGTCCTTGGCGAGTTCGTCGTATCCGGCTTCAAGGGCCTTTTCGCGAAGTGCTTCTGCGCCCACACGCAGAAGGGCGCGGGCGATGCCGGACTCGGAGTTGTCGCGGATGGTGATGTGCTGCTGCTGCGCCCATTCCCGCAAGATTCTTGCTTCGAGGCGTTCGGGGTCGGCGAACACGGCGAGTTCCGCTTGGTCGTCACTATCAAGTGTTACAGGTAGCCGTTTCACGTCCATGTTTCACAGTCTGACTCACTTTGTGCGTGACGGCAATGAGTTTTCCGCCACGGCGGTCCAATCTCCTCGCAAGCTTCGGTGATGCTCCGAGGATCGTCCGATGCCTTGGTATCAGACTGCTGGAATCCTCATGACCGGCGCGTTCGCGCTGCTGAGGTTTCCCAAGCTGGCGTTCGACACCCTCGACTCCTCGCTACTGCGCCGGCGGGCGCTATCGGCGGCTCAGGCGGCAGAGAAAGCTACAGAGCAGAGCGCGAAGGAAATCTTGACCGCGCGCTCCGAGGCCCTCGCCAACGTCGTCAACGTGACCCTCCCTCGACCGGAGCATGCCGTCGAGGACGCATCCGAACTGCTCACCGCCCGCGTCGGGGACGCGGTACTCAAAGCGATCCTCGATCACTGGAACGCCGAGCGTGGACGCTGGAGCGTCAGCAAATATGCCCGACCACAGGAAGAACTGGTCCTCGGTAAAGCATCGAGCACATCATGGACAGAGCGACGCGAGGCGAGGAAACGATGGGCGAAGGAACTTCAGATCGGGTGGGAAACTCTCATCCCACCGCAGGTGCGTCTCGACCGCACTCTGTTGCCTGCTGTCGCCGATATCGAGACCGTGCCGGCCGGTACTTTGGTTCGGCTCGGTGACGCGCCACTCGATGTCGACTTCGAGGACATTCTCGATCTCCGCCGCGCCCTCGGCTACCCGACCTGACCCGCATTGGCACCCGGATCCTCGCTCGGCACCTTCTGCCGGTCACCCCTGCCCCACTGTCTGGGCGCAGTGTCTCGACGCCCGTCGTTCGCCCCGTCTGGCGGGTACACCTCAGGTGTGGACGTCGCCGTACCGGCGATGAGTCGACACCACCGCCTCAGAAGGGAGCCTGATGTTTCTGTTCGTATCCAACGGCGGCAAGCAAAAGATGATCGAGCATAGGATCGACGCTCCCTGGCAGTTCGGGCAGCTGCTCTCGCGGTTCGACGGTCTTCAGCGGCCTGCGTTGACGGTCTCGAAGGTTCCGGAGGGTCGGTACTACGAGGATCTCAGCGACGACGAGAAAACCGCGATGAGCGAAAGCTACATCCAAGCCGCTGGGTCGGCGCAGGCGATGTCGGTCGAGATGCGGTTTCCCATCGACGGTGTTCATCGCCTGTTCGTCGTCGGCCGACCCGGCCCCCGTCATGGCGAACCCACTGTCGAGATCCCGTTCTTCAGCGGCAAACGCTCCCTCACCGTGTACCCCGAAGAGGTGTTCACCGCTGACGACGCGACGCAGTTGTTCTTCGATTGGGCCACCACCGGAGACATCGACCGCACGAAACATCATCTCCGCGAATTCGACCTCGACGCTTTCTACCGAACCTGAGACCAGCCTGCCGCGCGCGAACGATCGGCCGCGGACATCGCCCTCATGGCCGAGGAGCTGCAATGCCCGAACTCGGTGTCGATGAAGATCGCTGCTCGTACGCTGCTCCGGTGCGGTGGGCTTGGCGGAAGTCATCGAGCATTTGGGTTCGTCGATATGAGAGCCCATGCACGCGAACAGGTATGCGGAGTACTCGAGGAGTTGCATTGCACGACAGCAGGGCCCCCTCGAGCGGGTCGATCAACAGCGAAGACGCCCGTTCCCGGTTGGGCAAAGACGGCGAACGCCACCGCAATCGAGCGTGAGGCAGGCCATCGCCCACCGAATGCGCTTTCCGGAGAGCCGGGAGTTCTGGAAGTCCGCCATCCAGCGGTAGTCGTACGGCTCTGTGAACCATGCCCGCACTCCACCCGCGGAACTTCCGGCGCGATGCGACGTCGAATTCGCCAGTGGATCAGAAATACCGAGGGAACGGCGACCAATCGGGCTCGCGCTTTTCCAGGAAGGAGTCGCGCCCTTCCACTGCCTCGTCGGTCATATAGGCCAGACGCGTTGCCTCACCGGCGAACAGTTGCTGGCCGACCAGGCCGTCGTCCTGCAAATTGAAGGCGTACTTCAACATTCGTTGGGCCTGAGGCGATTTCGCGTTGATCTTCGCCGCCCACTCGATGGCCGTGTTCTCGAGCTCGTCGTGATCGACCACCTTGTTCACTGCGCCCATGCGGTGCATCTCCTCGGCCGAATACGTCTCGCCGAGGAAGAAGATCTCGCGAGCGAACTTCTGACCGACCATCTTGGCCAGATACGCACTGCCGTAACCGCCGTCGAAGCTGCCGACGTCCGCGTCGGTCTGCTTGAACCGCGCATGTTCGCGGCTCGCGAGGGTCAGATCGCACACCACGTGCAGGCTGTGCCCGCCGCCTGCCGCCCAGCCGTTGACCAAGCAGATGACCACCTTGGGCATGAAGCGAATGAGGCGCTGCACCTCCAGGATGTGCAGGCGGCCTGCGCGGGCCTTGTCGACGGTGTCGGCCGTTTCCCCGTCCGCGTACTGATAGCCGCTGCGTCCGCGAATGCGCTGATCGCCACCGGAGCAGAACGCCCAGCCGCCGTCCTTGCTGCTCGGTCCGTTTCCGGTGAGCAACACCGTGCCCACGTCGGAACTCACCCGTGCATGTTCGAGAGTGCGGTAGAGCTCGTCGACGGTGTGCGGCCGAAATGCATTGCGGATTTCGGGACGGTCGAACGCAATTCGCACGGTCGCATCGGACACGTGGCGGTGATACGTGATGTCGGTCAGGTCTTCGAAGCCGGGAACGGGACGCCACAGTGCGGGAGTGAAGGTCACGAGCGCCAGCTTAACGGTGGCCGGGGTTGGCTCCGTGCCGAACGGTCGGTGCAGCTAGCGTGCAGTCATGACCGACCCGATCGAGCTCGACCGCGATTACGACCACCACGGGGGCTTCCCGCGTTTCGTTCCTGCGAAGGTGGGGCCGGAGTACGGGCAGCTGCTCGAGGCCTTGCGCACGGTGCAGGATCTCGCGGTGTCCACCTCGTTGCCGGCCGAAGTGACCGAGGCAGCTGCGGACAAGGCTCGGGAACTGATCGAGCTGTTGAGCCCGCACGTGGTGGCCGAGGGACGTCAGACCGCCGGACGCGTTCCGAGGCTTCCGGGCCGAGGCTCGCTGTTGTTGATGCCGTGGATCATCGAGAAGATCGACGCAGACGGTGTCCGCAGCCGGGGCATGTTCCGCCGCTTCCACCTCGGCGGAAACTCCGCCGCGCACGGTGGCACGCTGCCCCTTCTGTTCGACGACCTCTTCGGCCTCATCCAGCACGCCTACGGCAGGCCCATCAGCCGGACGGCGTATCTGCACATCAACTACCGCAAGGTGACGCCGCTGAACACCGAGCTGGTCGTCGAGGGCGCGGTGGATCGGGTCGAGGGACGCAAGACGTTCATCAACGCTCGGCTCACGGATCTGGACGGCAACCTGTTGGCCGACTGCGAGGCGTTGATGGTGCAGTTGCTCCCGGGGCAGCAATGATCCCCCCGATCGACGACGTTCTGGACGGTGCGCATGTGCTCTCGATGCCGATGCGGACCAAGTTCCGCGGCATCACCACCCGTGAGGTGATGCTCGTTCGCGGCCCGGCAGGGTGGGGTGAGTTCTCACCGTTTCCCGAGTACGACGACGTCGAGTCGACCCCGTGGCTGGCGTCGGCGATCGAGGCCGCGTGGGACGGCCCGCCCAGCCCGCTGCGCCGACGCATCCCGGTGAACGCGACCGTCCCCGCAGTGGCGGCATCGGACGTGACATCGGTGTTGAGCCGGTCTCCCGGTGCCGAGACCGCCAAGGTGAAGGTGGCCGAGAAGGGGCAGACTCTGGCCGACGACCTCGCCCGAGTGCGTGCCGTGCGCGAGCTGGTGCCGCGGGTACGGGTCGACGCCAACGGCGGCTGGAGCGTCGACGAAGCGGTGGCGGCTCTGACGGCCCTGACCGCCGACGGTCCGCTCGAGTACGCCGAGCAGCCGTGTGCGTCGGTGCCGGAATTGGTCGAAGTTCGGCGTCGGGTGCCCGGGGTGCGGATCGCTGCCGACGAGAGCATTCGCCGGGCCGAGGATCCGATGAAGGTCGTCCGGGCGGGCGGAGCCGACATCGCCGTGCTCAAGGTAGCACCGCTCGGCGGGATGCGAGCGGTGCTCGAGCTGGCCGGAGAGCTGGGGGAGTACGGCGTGCCGGTGGTGGTGTCGAGTGCTCTCGATTCTGCTGTCGGGATCTCGTCCGGGCTGGCCGCCGCCGCTGCGCTGCCGCATCTCGAATTCGCCTGCGGTCTGGGAACGGGCGCACTGTTCGTTCGAGACGTCGCACCCGTGCCGGAGGTGATCGACGGAACGTACCCGGTCGGCAGCCTCGAACCCGATGCCGAGGCCCTGATCGAGCTCGACGCCGACGCCGATCGCACGCAGTGGTGGATCGAGCGAGTTCGGCGCTGCCACGCCCTTCTGCGGTAGTCTTGCGCCCGGTCCGCGTGGGGCCGCTGACACATCTGGGAGGAACTTCGAAGTGGTTGCTGCACTCAAGGATTCACTGCTCGACGAGTCGAAGGCCGACGCTCTGCGCGTCGATGTCCTGGCACTGATCGACGCCGAGGTCGCGGACAAGAAGGGCGCGAGTGGACTCGCGGTCAAGGGGGGCTACGGCGCAGTGAAGAAGGTCGGACCGTCGTACATCGACAATGCGGTCTCGGCTCTGTGGCCCGATTTCGTCGACAAGCTGGATCCGTTCTGGCAGTCGTACAACGCTGCCCCGCAGGGCACATTCGGTCAGTATCTCGCCGCCAACGGCGACGCCGCATCCGACGCGCTGCTCTCGGTCACCGATGCCCGCATCGAGGAGACCGACAAGTCCGTCGTCAAGAAGTTCTACGGCAGCCTGCGTGGCTCGGCGAAGAAGAACGTCACCGAGGCGCTGCCGCGCGTGGGTGACCTGGTCGCCAAGCACGCCTGAGCGGCTTCGCCGCATGTGATTGTGGAGCCCTCGGGTCGTTCCGCGGGCTCCACACTCACATGCGCGTAGCGCTCAAACGCTCCCAATCGGCTTCCGTCTGATCCGCGTACAGCTGCGCGAAGCGGCACAACGCCACCTCGAGGGCATCGGAATCTCCGGTGTATCCCGAGATCATCGACGCCCCACTCGTACGCGCGTGGCCCTTGGCCAGTAGCCGACCCACCACCCGTGCGTAGTCGACCAGAGCCGGCGCGTCGATCGACGACAGGTCGATGGTCCCCTTCATGTTGCGGAACTGCCGCACGTAGTACTGCCGTCCGGCGATGGTCGTCCAGCCCAGCAGCGGATCGCTGACGGTCTGCAGATCCTGCTGATACTCCACGACCCTCTGGCCCTGGTGATCGTGCCAGGCCGATTCGCCGTGCACGTACGGCGCGAGCACCGAGCGTCTGGCCTGCTTGAGCTGCAGGAACACGACGTCGTCCTCGCTGGTGCCCTCGAGCAGAGCCACGTACGCCCGCAGGCCGACGCTGCCGACGCCGACCACGCGGTGCGCCACGTCGATCAACGTGTATCCACCGAGCACGCGACGCCAGTGCGGGGTGAGGGTGAGCAGATACTCGTCCAATCCGACGGCCAGAAGTTCCTCGTCCTTGGCGGAGATGCGCGTGGTGATCGGCGGCTCCTCGACGATTCTGCGCTTGCCCTCGTGCTTCTCGGTGAAGCGCGGCAGAACGCGGTCACTGGTGCGTCGACGCGCCTTCTTGGTGGCGCGTTTGATCTCCTTGCGCAGCGAGCCCTCGGTGGCGTCGCGCTGCAGCTTCTCGGCCGTCAGACGTTGGAACGAACGCGACATCAGCGGCTCGTCGGCAAGTCGGGCCACCTCGATTCGGTACGCGGACACGCAGGCGGTGACGGCGTCGCGGCACTGATCCTCGGTGCGGCCGTTCTGCCGCCCGGCCACCCAGATGCTCGCGGCGAGGCGTCGTAGATCCCATTCCCAGGCTCCCGGGTGGGCCTCGTCGAAGTCGTTGAGATCGATGACGAGGTCACGTTCGGGGGAGGCGTAGAACCCGAAGTTGCCCAGGTGGGCGTCGCCGCTGATGACCGGGTTGATGCCGGTCGACGGCAGCATCGCCACGTCTCGGGCCATGACGATCGCCGTGCCGCGCAGGAATCCGTACGGGGACTCGACCATCCGCTCGAGGCGCGTCGGTATCAGCCATTCGATGCGGCCCTGGTGCGAGTATTCGATCTGCTTGACCGGGTCGGGTCGATCCGCCGGTGGGGTCCAATCGCCGAGCGAGGCGATCGGCACCTTTTCGCGTAGACGTCGTCCCAGTTCGTAGCGCTCGGCTCGGGGGAGCGGGCGGGCGCGCAGCGAGGCGAACGACGCACCGTCGACCTCGACCGAGTCGGTGACGACTGTGTGACCTTTTCCCAAGCCGGACATGTGAGATGACACTAATCGAGTGCTATCCGGCGGCTTTACCGAACTTCCAGTATCCGGTGAAGCAGATGCTGGATTTCGGTACTGCGTGCTCGTTCACCAGGTATCTGCGCAGGCCGGTGGCCAAGCCCTGTTCGCCTGCCACGTACACGAACGGGGTGCCGCCGGGAAGTTCGGCTTTCTGCACTGCGGCCAGTGCCGCATCACCGGGTTTGGCATGCGGGTCGGTGCGCACGATCCACTTCAGCTCGACGCCCGGCGGCACGTGGTGCTGCTGGACGTCGGCCTCGGTGGGGACTTCGATGAACACCACGGCGCGCAGGTCTTCCGGTGAGGATCGCAGTATTCCGAGAATCGCCGGAGCGGCACTCTCGTCGCCGACGAGCAATTGCCACGAGGCATCGGTATCCGGGTTGTAGATGCGTCCCTCGTCGAGAATCGCGACGCGGTCCCCGGGAACGGCGCGTGCAGCCCACGACGACGCTGGGCCCGCGTGGCCGCCGTGTTCGGAACCGTGGACGACGAAGTCGACGTCCAGCTCCGCGCCCTCGCTCAACCGGCCCTGGCCTGCGGGGCGGAAGTTGCGGACGGTGTAGTTGCGGACAACCGGCTTGGTGTCCTTGGAGAAGGTCAGATACTGGGCGTACCAGAATTTCGAGGTCGAGCTGGGTATGCGGGGTTCGCGTTGATCCGGTTGTGGCAGGAACAGTCGGAACCACTGGTCGTAGCCCATGTACGCGTAGCTCGAGAGCGACTCGCCCCCGAGGGTGATCCTGACGAAGCCGGAACTGATCCGTTCGGCAGCGAGAACGTGCAGTCGGTAGAACGCCGGGTGCTCGGGTTTGAGGTACTTGGCCATGCCGGTGAGATTAGTGGACCCTAACTCCGAATGGGGGCGCGTCGATTCACTCGGGTCGACCATGCCGGTAGTGCTGGACGACCTTCGCTCCCATCGGCACCGCGAACAGCATCATGAACACCCGGATCACCTGCGCTGCCACGACGAACGTCACGTTCGCGCCGGTCGACGCGGCGATGGCAAGCACCGCGTACACACCACCCGGGGTGGTCGCCAGGTAGCCCTCGTAGCCGCTCGTCCCCGTCGCGGACGCCAGCCACAAGCCGAGCATCGCGCATCCGACGGTGACGGCGATGATCAACATCAGAGACGCGGGCAGGACCCGCGAGATCGACTTCAAGCTGGCGACGGTGAACCGCAGCCCCGCCTGCCATCCGATCACGATGTACGCCGCCCACAGCAGCAACGTCGGGACGGATGCGTCGAACGACACCCCGAGTACGTCGGCGAGCGTGGCGATCATCAGCGGGCCGAGCAGGGCGGGGGCGGGCAGCCGGATCGCCTTCGCCAGCATCACGCCGATGACGCCGCAGATCACGACGAAGGCGAGGTCGATCCACAGTGCCTCGTGCACGTCGGCGGTGACCGACGACTGTCCGGGTTGAGCGTCGAACACCAGGGTGGCGACCAGTGGCAGCGTTGTGGTCACCAGCACGACGCGGAGGTACTGCACCACCGCCACGACTCGTTCGTCGCCGCCGAGCTCCTGCGTGATCGCCACCAGTCCCGAGGCTCCGCCTGCGACCAGCGCCAAGGAACCGGTCAGTGAATCGATGTCTTTACGAAGCCCCAGCAGCGCGCCGGCCGCGATCGACAGCAACAGGGTGCCGATGCATGCCAGCAGTACCGGCAGCCAGGTATCGCCCAGCGAGCTCAGAGTGTCGCTCTGCACCAGCGTTCCGATCTCGACGCCGAGGATTGCCTGCGCCGCCATGCCGAGTCTGCGGGGGAGTGGCGCTCGCTCGGTTCCGCTCGTCGGAGCCCACCCGGCGAGCGCGAACACGATCGCCACCAGCAAGGCAACGAACAACGCAGCCGACGGCACACCGAGTGCATCGGCCCCGACGGTCAGTCCGACCGTGACGAGAACCAGCAGCAGCCAGCGAATCAAGAAGGTCGCTCGATTTCGCGAACCTCGGGCGGCAACCCCCACTCGGTGCGACCGAGGCGGCTGAGCGGGGCAATGGCGTCGAACTCGGGGAGGCCGTCCTCGGCCAGATATTCGGGACGCACCGACAGGGCGACGACAGTACCCATGACGACGAAGCAGTTACCCACTTCGACGACGCGATGCAACGTCGCCTCGATGGCGATCGGAGCGGCCGCCACGCGCGGTGGTGTCACGACGGTACTGGGCTCGCTCTCGATGCCGACGGCCTCGAATTCGCTGACACCGTGATCGAAGCTCGCCGAACTGCTGTTGACCTGATCCACCAACGGTGCCGTCGCCAGATTCACGACGAACTCGCCGGTGGCCTCGATGTTGCGAAGACTGTCCTTGCGGGTCACCGACGTGAACTGCACGACCGGAGGCACCACCGAGGACACCGTGAAGAAGCTGTAGGGCGCGAGGTTCGCCACACCGTCGGCCGAGACGGTGGAGACCCAGGCGATGGGCCGAGGTACCACCGAAGCGGTCAGGAGCTGGTAGAAGCGACCGGGAGCGACCTCGTCGGGCCGAAAGACTGTACGCACACCTTCATACTGTCAAAGCCCGGTTGCGGCGTCCGACCGACGCGTCTGACACTCTTGAAACTGTGAATCCGTCCACCGCACAGGCCACCGCAGTCGTCGACGAACTGGCGCGCAGCGGGATCCGAGACGTCGTGTTGTGCCCCGGCTCGCGGAACGCCCCGTTGGCGTTCGCGTTGCAGGAAGCAGACGTGGCCGGCCGCCTGCGGTTGCACATGCGGATCGACGAGCGAACCGCAGGCTTCCTGGCGATCGGCCTGAGCCTGGGGAGTGGTCAGCCCGTCCCGGTGGTGATGACGTCGGGAACCGCGGTCGCCAATCTGGGGCCTGCGGTACTCGAAGCGAACTACGCCCGCATTCCACTGATCGTCATCAGCGCCAACCGCCCGTACGAGATGCTCGGCACCGGAGCCAACCAGACCATCGAGCAGCTCGGCCTGTTCGGATCCCAGGTGCGCGCGACGATCAGCCTCGGGCTCGCCGAGGAAGGACCCAAGCAGAACAGTCAGTGGCGCAGCGCCGTCTCCCGCGTCATCGCGGCTGCGCGCGGAGCACGATCCGGCAATGCCGGGCCGGTGCACTTCGACATCCCACTGCGTGAGCCTCTGGTGCCTGCGATCGGCGACCCCGGCGCGCGACCGGAGGGTCGGCCCGACGGAATGCCGTGGACCTCGACCACCCAGGCGACACTCGACGTTCCCGTCGAACTGGATCTGACTGTCGACACCGTGGTCGTCTCCGGTCACGGCGGTGCCGTGCGTCCGGAGCTGGCCGGGTTGCCGACCGTCGCCGAGCCGACCGCACCCCTGCATGGAATCCCGTTGCATCCCTTGGCTCTTGCGCAGTTGAAGCCGCGCCAGGCCGTGATCACCGGGCGGCCGACGTTGCATCGACAGGTCTCGGCTCTGCTGGCCGACCCTGCAGTCGACGTCATCGCGCTCACCACCGGACCGCGCTGGCCCGACGTCTCCGGCAACGTCCTGGCCACCGGCACTCGGGCGGTCACCACCGGCGCGCCCGACCCCGCCTGGATCGCCCGGTGCGCCGCTCTGTCCGCCAGGGCCGAACGTGCTGTTCACGAACAACTTTCAGAGCATCCCAAGCCGACGGGATTGCACGTGGCCGACGTGGTGATGTCCGCCCTGCAGCCAGGTGACCAGTTGGTGCTCGGAGCGTCCAATCCCGTGCGCGACGCGGCCCTGGTGGCGACACCGAACCCCGACGTGAAGGTTCTGTCCAACCGCGGCGTGGCCGGTATCGACGGCACCGTTTCGACGGCCATCGGTGCCGCGATGTCCGGAAAGCGGCGCACCGTGGCACTTCTCGGCGATCTGACGTTTCTGCACGACGCGGCCGGCCTGCTCATCGGCACCGGTGAACCTCGACCTGACGACCTGACGATCGTCGTCGCCAACGACGACGGCGGCGGCATCTTCGAGCTCCTCGAACAAGGCGACCCGCAGTACGCGGGTGTGTTCGAGAGAGTGTTCGGCACGCCTCACGGCATGGACCTCGGCGCACTGTGCGGTGCCTACCGCGTGGAGCACCACCTGGTCGACTTGGCCGATCTGGCAACCGAACTCACCGGCCATGCCACGGGAATCAGGGTGCTGGAAGTGACCACGGAGCGATCGGGACTGCGCGAGCTGCACGCGGCAATCAGGGCGCGGCTCTAGACGTCGTTCTTGCCCGGCCGAATCTTCGCTGTGAAGGAGAACCTGTGACGGGTGCATTCGAGGTGCTGCTGGAGGATGACCGCGCTCAGCTCGAGGCGTTCATCGAGGACTACCGGAGAGCGCTCGATGCGACAGTCGATGGTCTCACCGAGGAGCAGGCGCGCGCACGGTTGGTTCCCTCTGCCACAACGCTTCTCGGCTTGCTCAAGCATGTGACATGGATGCAGCGAGTGTGGTTCGAGGAATGCGTCGGGGGTGGGTCCAGGGTTGCCCTCGGTCTGGTTCGGAGTCCCGCGGAGTCCTTCGTCGTCGACGACGGCGACACCATCGCCGGTGTCGTCTCGACGCACAGGCAGGCGTGCGCAACTGCCCGAACCGTCGTAGCCCCATTGGCGCTGGACGCCATCGTGACGGGACATCACACCGGGCCTCGTACCGTGCACTGGGTATATCTGCAGGTGCTCAGGGAACTGGCCCACCACTGCGGCCATGCGGACATCCTTCGGGAACAGATACTCGCGGGCCGAGGCGGACCGGTGAGCCTGGGGTCGGACGGATCGCCCGCGTTGCCCGCGAGCGCTGAGTGACGCTGGCGTCATGACCCGTCCTGTACTGAATGCGTCCAGGATCGAGCTGCGTCCGATGACCCTGCAGCACTTGCCCTTCCTGCACGGTCTCGACTCCGACCCTGTGGTGATGGAATTCCTGCTCGGGCGTGCGCGTACATCGAACGAGATCGATGACTTCTGGGCACCACGGTGCGCCGAGAGGATTGCCGACGAAGCGGGCCTCGGGTGGTGGGTCGGCTTCGAGAACGACGACTTTCTCGGTTGGTGGGATCTCGGACGAAGCTCCTCGGCACCCGATGTGCCCGTGAATTTCGATGAGGCCGAGATCGGCTGGCGGTTGATGCGTCGGTGCTGGGGGCGGGGCCTGGCCACGGAGGGTGCGTTGCTCCTTCTCGACTACGGATTCAGAACGCTTGAACTGCAGCGCATCTGGGCTGAGACGATGGCAGTCAACCTTGCGTCACGAGGAGTGATGCGCAAGATCGGGATGCGTCACGTACGCACCGAATTCCGAGCGTGGCACGATCCGCTGCCCGGCGCGGATCAGGGCGAGGTGCTCTACGAAATCACAGCGAGGGAATGGAATCGACGACAGACCAACGGTCTACCCGGCGGGCAACCTGATTGACCGTCCGAGGCGTACCAATACGCGAACGGCACAGTGTTCAGGGCGTGCTGTGCAGTCGGGTCCGAATCGCCTCGCTACGGCGAGTCCAGAGATGGTCTTCCTCCACATCGGGACGAGCTGCATGACAGAGGGGCAGCGAGCCGGCCGTGACCGGAAGTACCGACACGTGAAGCGCAGGAGGGTGCTCGCCAATCGGAAGGCAGCGCGACGATTCGTTATCCATGCGTGCCCGCAGCTGTTGTGTCAGTGCGGGTCAGGCGTCTCGATGACGGTCTGAGACAGATTCTCTGGCAACGTTTGGCGTTGTGGCGGGCCTCCGCCCTCGATCCGGCGGAGGGATCGTTGGGGGATGGCGACGCGGGGCGAGAATCAGGGTGCTGGAAGTGACCACGGAGCGATCGGGACTGCGCGAGCTGCACGCGGCAATCAGGGCGCGACTGTAGAGCGTGGTGGGCCGCTAACTCTGCTGCGCTGCAACCCATTCCAGGGTTTCGCCGGTTTCCTGGTCGATCATGTCCTTGATCATCTTGTTGATCAGGTCCTCGATCTTGCCGCCCACGATGGGGATCTTCACTGTCGATTCGCCCTTGACGATCAGTTTCGCGCCGGTTCCGTTGGGTCGCAACGACAGGGTGCCGTTCACCTTCGCGGGCAAACCGGTGGTGCCGCCGATCAGGGTGCCCTCGGCGTGGTCGCCTTCGAGCGGGCCCCAGTGGTCGGTGCGCGAGACGATCAGCTTGCCCTTGATGACCTTGGTGACGAAGCCGGGGAGCTCGGACGTACCGACCTCTTCGGAGATGTCGACGGTCAAACCGCCGTCGTCGTGCTTGGTCAGCTCGTACCCGTCGGTTTTCTTCGCCTTGGCGAATCGCGCCTCCCACTGGTCCTCGCTGGTGAGTGCTGCGTGCACGTCAGCGGGGGGATTGGACGATTCGACGGTGAACTCGAAGCTGCGCGACATGAGTGCAGACGCTACCCGAGCGGAGTCGCGTCGGCTGCGAAGTAATCTGATCGCTGTGACCGATACCGACGGAGCCAGCCGAACGCTGTACAGGACCCGGCTGGTCGTGCTCGTGGTCGCCGTTGCGATTTCGGTCCTGGCCGTGCTTCTGGTGGTCGGAGCCTGGCGCAACGACGTCACCATCGATTCCGACAAGGGCACCGCCACCGCCGAGGTGCTGTCCGCGGGCAAGTTGCGCTCGGCCGTCAGCTTCATCACCCCCGACGGCGTGACACACAACCCGCCACTGGGGGTGCTGTACCCCACCAACCTCATCGCCGGTCAACGCATCGAGGTCGAGTACTACAAGGCCGACCCGGACGTCGAGCTGGTTCGCGTCGCCGGCCGCGACGCCGCCGTCGCTATCGTTCCGGCCGGATCCGTCATCGTCGTCACGTGGCTGATCGCCGGCCCGGTGCTGTTCTGGCTACGTCGCAAGGAGGCCAAGAATGCGTAATGCGAAGCAGTGGGCCATCGCTGCCCTCGCCGCAGTGGCCGGGTTCGCGTTGGTGAACTTCGGCAACATCGCGTCGTCGATCGTGGTGATGGTGCTCGTCGCGGTGTTCCTTCTCGTTCTGACGACTCCGGTGCTGTATCCGAGTTCCCTGTCCGACGATGCGTCGCGCACACAGGCGGCAGAGAGATCCGTGCCGCTGATCTACTGGCGTCCAGGGTGCATCTTCTGCTTGCGGTTGCGGTTGGCGCTGCTGCTGCGAGGAAAGAAAGCCGTCTGGACGAGCATCCGCCAGGATCCGGCTGCGGCCGCGCGGGTTCGGTCCGTCAACGACGGCAACGAGACGGTTCCCACGGTGTTCGCGGGCTCCGAACATCGCACCAACCCGGATCCGTCGTGGGTGCTCGCGCAATTCGTGTGACGTTGGCCCACACGTAACGTTGTCCATACCTGGCCGACGGCGGGGCCACCCACACTGAGGATCGTGCGAGTAGCCATCGTTGCGGAATCGTTCTTGCCCAACATGAACGGCGTCACCCACTCGGTGATCCGTGTCCTCGAACACCTCGACAAGACGGGGCACGACGCCATCGTCATCGCCCCGGACAACCCGTCCGGTCCCAGAGCCGCGACGTGGCACGACAACGTTCCGGTGCATCGGGTGCCGTCCGTCATGGTGCCGAAGGTGAGCTCGCTGCCCGTCGGTGTGCCGGGCCTCGGGATGGTCTCGGCTATGCGCGCCTTCGCCCCCGACGTCGTGCATCTGGCGTCACCGTTCCTGCTCGGAGCGGGCGGCCTGGCCGCCGCCAACCGACTGGACGTGCCCGCGGTGGCCGTCTACCAGACCGACGTCGCCGGTTTCGCCGCCAGCTACGGACTGGGCCTCACCTCGAAGGCCGCGTGGCGCTGGACCAGGAGATTGCACCGCGGCGCCGCCCGCACCCTGGCTCCGTCCACCTCGGCCGTCGACGCGTTGGAATTGCACGGCATTCCGCGCGTGCACCGGTGGGCGCGAGGAGTCGACGCCGTCCGCTTCGCACCCTCGGCCACGTCGCAGACGCTCAGAAGCCAGTGGGGAGCGGACGAGAAGCTGATCGTCGGATTCGTCGGCAGGCTCGCCCCGGAGAAGCACGTCGAGCGGCTCGCCGTACTGGCCACCGACCCGTCGATCCAGTTGGTGATCGTCGGCGGTGGACCCGACACCGCAGCGTTGCAGACCCTGATGCCGAGCGCGATCTTCACCGGACAACTCGGCGGCGACGAACTCGCTCGGGCCTACGCCAGCTTCGATATCTTCGTCCACCCCGGCGAACACGAAACCTTCTGCCAGGCAGTCCAAGAGGCCCTCGCCAGCGGCGTCCCCGTCATCGGGCCCGACGCCGGGGGCCCGCGCGATCTGGTCTCGCATTGCCGCAACGGCTACCTGCTGCCGGTCGACAAGTTCACCGAACTGCTTCCCAGCGCCGTCGGAGCCCTCGCCGAACCCACCACCCGCGCACGATTCGGTGACGCGGCCCGCAAATCGGTGCTGCACCGAACCTGGCCCGCCATCTGCGACGAGCTGATCTCGCACTACTACGACGTGCAAGGCATCACAGCGCCACAGGCAGTGAACGTTGCTTGAGTAGTCTGGACCTCGTGGCCCAGACATCACGCGCAACCCTGGCAAAAGAGCCCCACGAGGTGGCGTCGATGTTCGACGGCGTCGCCCGTCGATACGACATCACCAACACGGTTCTGTCGTTCGGGCAGGACCGGAGTTGGCGCAAACTGACTCGGCGCGCCCTCGCTCTCGAACCTGGCGAGCGGGTACTCGACCTCGCCGCAGGCACCGGCGTCTCCACCGTCGAACTCGGTCGCAGCGGAGCCTGGTGCGTGGCCACCGATTTCTCCAAGGGCATGCTGCAGGCAGGACTGCAACGAGGTGTGCCGATGGTCGCAGGTGACGCGATGGCGTTGCCCTACGCCGACGCCAGCTTCGATGCCGCCACCATCTCTTTCGGCCTCCGCAACGTCTCGGATTTCGACGCCGGCCTGCGCGAGATCGCCCGCGTCACCAAGCCCGGTGGCAGGCTCGTCGTCTCGGAATTCTCCACGCCGGTGTTCGGTCCGTTCCGCACCGTGTACATGGAGTACCTGATGAAGGCGTTGCCGAAAGTCGCTCGCGCGGTGAGCAGCAACCCCGACGCGTACGTCTATCTCGCCGAGTCCATCCGCGCGTGGCCGACGCAGGAACAACTGGCACAGCGGATCACCGACGCGGGCTGGACCGACGTGCAGTGGCGCAACCTCACCGGCGGAATTGTGGCTCTGCACAAGGCAATTCGCCCCTGACGCTCCCTGGTGTCACGAAAAGGGCGGCCGGGAATCGATTTTCAGCGATCCGGTTCCCGACGCCCGCCAGGTGCGGGCGACGAGGTCGCTGTCCGCTTCGGTGATGAGGTTGCCCATGCAGCGGACGGCGACTTTCATCAGTGCGCGTGAGCGCATGCCCACCGGTCCTGCTGCGGGCAGGAATCTGGGCACGGTCAACAGTCCGGCGAGGCGTCGAGCGATGGAGAAGGACTGCCCGTAGTGCTCGCGCAGCAGGCTCGGCCAGGCGTCGGTGAGGTCGGGGTGATCGAGCAGGTCGACGACCATGCGACCGCCTTCGAGTCCGTAGTCGATGCCCTCGCCGTTGAGTGGGTTCACGCAGGCTGCGGCGTCGCCGATGATGGCCCAGTTGGTGCCCGCGATTCCCGAGACCGCGCCGCCCATCGGCAGCAGCGCCGACGCCACCGAGCGCAACTCCCCGCTGAGATCCCATTCGCCACGGCGCTGGTGGGTGTAGAGGTCGAGTAGGGGGCGCAGCGCTCCTGGTGCCGGCCTCTTGGCGGTGGCCAAGGTGCCGACGCCGATGTTGATGGTTCCGTCGCCCAACGGGAAGACCCAGCCGTAACCGGGCTGCAGAGTGCCTGCGGCGTCGCGTAATTCGAGGTGCGAGCTGATCCACTCGTCGTTGCTACGGCCCGAGTCGATGTAAGCGCGAGCAGCGACGCCGAATGCGGTGTCGCGATGCCATTGCCGCCCGAGTTGCTTGCCCAGAGTCGAGCGGACACCATCGGCGACGATCAATGTGCGGCAGGAGATCTCGTGTGCACCGTCAGCGGTCTGAAGGGTTACCGAGCGGACCGAAGTGCCGTCGCGGGTGACGGCGACGGCCTTGGCTCCCTCGGCCATCACGGCTCCGGATTCGACTGCGGCGACGCGAATCCTGTCGTCCAGTTCGGTTCTGGGAACCGCACTTCCGATGGTCGGCAGTGATCTGCTCGGCCACTCGAGTTCCAGTTCCTGCCCGAATCCGCTCAGGCGCAGTCCTCGGTTGCGCGCTTTGCTGCGCACCCACTCACCCAGACCGAGCTGATCGAGCTCGGCGACGGCACGTGGCGTCAACCCGTCACCGCACGTCTTGTCGCGGGGGAACACTGCCGCGTCGGCCAGGACGACGTCGCGGCCCGATCGCGCGGCCCATGCCGCAGCGGACGATCCTGCGGGGCCCGCGCCCACGACCAGAACGTCGGTCGTGGTGGGTGGGGCGGGGTGGGGAGTGCTCACGTGTTCCAGTATCCCGACTTCTACGAACTGGTGCGTCGAGGGTCTCCGTTCGCCGCCGTGTGAACGCGTGGTGGTGGCCGTGCGTGACGTCGGCTTCCAGCGAGAACTCGCGGTCACCAGCAGAATTCCGCACGTGATCCTGCTCGACGCTCTGATGGCTGCACCGACCGACGCATCGGGCGACAGGGCGTCGGCAGCGATGGCCGTGACGCTCGAAGTCATCTCCGGCAACCTCGGTGAGTGAAGCGTCACCTGTGGTCGGTGACACCGTCCCACCGGTGTGCACGCTAGGTTCACTACGGTAGAAGGCGAGCAGCGGCGCTTCGCCGCTGCCGCCGGCATGTCGACGACAGGACAGGGACCAACATCGTGAGTACAGACGACGCTGCCGTAGCAACGGTCGTTGCCGGAGTCGACCTGGGTGACCCGGAGCTCGCGCGATCCGTCGCCGACGGCCTCGCACGCGTCGAAGAACTGATGATCAGCGAACTCTCCGACGGTGAGGAGTTCCTCACCGAGGCCGCGCTGCACCTGGCCAAGGCCGGCGGAAAGCGATTCCGGCCCCTGTTCACCGTGCTCACCGGCCAACTGGGACCGTCGCCGACCGATCCGGCGATCGTCACTGCGGCCACGGTCGTCGAACTGGTTCACCTGGCGACGCTCTATCACGACGACGTCATGGACGAGGCGTCGATGCGTCGAGGTGCCGAGAGTGCGAACTCACGCTGGGGCAACAGTGTGGCGATCCTCGCGGGCGACTACCTGTTCGCGCACGCGTCTCGTCTGGTGTCCACGCTCGGACCCGACGCCGTCCGCATCATCGCCGAGACCTTCGCAGAACTCGTCACCGGCCAGATGCGCGAAACCATCGGGGCCAAGAGCACCGACGATCCCGTCGCGCACTACTTGAAGGTCGTGTGGGAGAAGACCGGCTCGCTCATCGCCTCGTGCGGACGCTTCGGCGGAACGTTCTCCGGCGGCGATGCCGAGCATGTGGGACGCCTCGAGCGCCTCGGTGACGCCGTCGGTACCGCCTTTCAGATCTCCGACGACATCATCGACATCTCTTCGGCCACCGAGCAGTCCGGCAAGACTCCCGGCACCGACCTGCGGGAGGGCGTACACACTCTGCCGGTGCTCTTCGCGCTGCGCGAAGAAGGTGCCGACGGCGATCGACTGCGCGAGATCCTCGCCGGTCCGGTCACCGAGGACGCTCTGGTCACCGAGGCTCTGGAGCTGCTCCAGCGTTCACCCGGCATGGTCTCGGCCAAGAAGACACTCGGCGAATACGCCGCCCGGGCACACGCAGAACTTGCACTGCTGCCACAGGGCCCGGCCAACGATGCACTCGGCCGGTTGGTGAATTACACCGTCGAGCGCGTCGGGTAGTCGGCTCGGACCTCGGCCGGGAACTGCCGGTCGGGGTGCTTTCGTTGAATCGGGTAGTAACACCCGGTACGAGGAGGCACCTTCAGACATGAACGGTTACGCGAACGGCGCGAAGACTTTCGGCCTGCTGGTCGGGATGTCGGCGCTCATCGTCTTCATCGGCTCGCTGTTCGGTAACGCGACCATTCTCATCGGCTCCATCGTGTTGGCAGTCGGCGTCAACGGTTACGCGTACTTCAACAGCGCGAAGATGGCCTTGCGGTCGATGCATGCCGTGCCGGTGAGCGAGCTCGAGCAGCCGGCGATGTATCGGATCGTGCGGGAGTTGGCGACGACGGCTCATCAGCCGATGCCCGCGCTGTACGTCAGCCCCACCAACAACCCCAACGCGTTCGCGACAGGACGCAACCCGCGCAATGCAGCGGTGTGCTGCACCGAGGGCATCCTGCGCATCCTCGACGAGCGCGAACTACGCGCGGTGCTCGGGCACGAGCTCTCGCACGTCTACAACCGAGACATTCTGATCTCGTCGGTGGCGGGAGCGATGGCTGCTGTCATCTCCGGCTTGGCCAACCTGGCCTTTTTCGCCAACATCTTCGGCGGACGCGGCAACGGAGGCCCGAACCCGATCGCGCTGCTCCTGGTGTCGATGCTGGGGCCCATCGCGGCCACCCTGGTTCGGCTGGCCGTCTCCCGTTCGCGGGAGTACCAGGCAGATCAGTCGGGAGCCGAGCTGACCGGAGATCCGCTGGCCCTCGCGTCGGCGCTCCGCAAGCTCGAGCAGGGGGTGCAGTTGGCACCGTTGCCGCCCGAGCCGCGGTTGGCGGCGGAGTCACATCTGATGATCGCCAATCCGTTCCGCATCGGCGACAAGGCAGGGCAGTTGTTCGCCACCCACCCCCCGATGGCCGACCGCATCGAACGCCTCGAACGGATGGCCGGCCACCGGCCGTACTGACGCCGAGCCTGCGGAACGACCCAGGTGAGATGCCGCTCTATCGGTAGTTGACGAACTGCAGTGCGATGCCGAAATCCTCGCTCTTGAGCAGCTGCTGGATGGCTTGCAGGTCGTCGCGCTTCTTGCTGCTCACGCGCAGTTCGTCGCCCTGGATCTGGGCCTTGACGCCCTTGGGGCCGTCGTCGCGGATCTTCTTGGAGATCTTCTTGGCGTTCTCGGTCGTGATGCCCTGCACGAGCTTGCCGGTGACCTTGTAGACCTTGCCGGACGCGGCCGGATCGTTGGTCTCGAAGGCCTTGAGGGAGACGTCCCGTCGGATCAGCTTCTCCTTGAACACGTCGAGGGCGGCCTTGACCTTCTCCTCGGATTCGGAGGTGATGACGATGGTCTCGGACTCGCCGCTGCCGGACCATTCGATGCTGGTGTCGGATCCACGGAAGTCGAAGCGGGTCGCCAGCTCCTTCGCGGCCTGTCCGACGGCGTTGTCCACTTCCTGTCGGTCGACCTTGCTCACTACGTCGAAGGACGAATCAGCCACTTCTCACACTCTCCAGTCGAATCGAAAATTTGATTTTGCGGTGGTGTCGGTCCACATCCCGCTGGGACTTTATCGGCCCGCTACCGACCGTATCCACCCGGTTTGCGTTCCGGGGGGACGTTCGTTGTATTCTTCTCACCGCGCCGAAGAGCAGTACGGGCTTCGATCGCATCACGGCAGATTGCCCGAGCGGCCAATGGGAGCGGACTGTAAATCCGTCGGCTTATGCCTACGTAGGTTCGAATCCTACATCTGCCACACCTGGAACCCCGGCGAGGATTTCTCTCGCTGGGGTTTCCATGTGAAGAGGGACCAGAACGGCTCGCTGACCACGCAATTTGGTAGTCGGCGCTCGGAATGTGTAACCTCTTGAAGGCTTCAGCGCACGGCAACATGCGTAGTTGCTCGCCCCCTTAGCTCAGTCGGTAGAGCGTTTCCATGGTAAGGAAAAGGTCAACGGTTCGATTCCGTTAGGGGGCTCGCTGGATTGGATGGCTCGACGTCGCGTTCCCCGCGTGGGATGGTGGACGGTGAGCACCTGAGGCGGTGTAGCTCAGTTGGTAGAGCAAACGACTCATAATCGTTGCGTCGCCGGTTCAAGTCCGGTCACCGCTACACAGTAGGCAAGCACGACCAGTAGCACTCATGAACAGTCCTGATTGACCCTGATCAGATTTACCCGAAAGTAGGCGTCCAGTGGCCTCCTCCACCGATGTGCGGCCCAAGATCACCTTGGCCTGCGAGGTTTGCAAGCACCGCAACTACATCACCAAGAAGAACCGTCGGAACGATCCCGACCGCATCGAGCTGAAGAAGTTCTGCTCCAACTGCGGCACGCATCGGGCTCACCGCGAATCTCGCTAGTCCGCTCGGCTCGCTGGTTCGCAGTTCCGTTCAGCAGTCGGCGCCCGGCGTTAGGACACACTTCTCCACCTAACGGCTCTTGCGTCCAGGGTAGAAAAGGTTGTCTTTCCGTGTCACAAGCTCCACAGGATGTCCCGGCCATGGATGTGTCCGCTCACGCGGCGTCCATGGTCGGTTTTCATTATCGCGTCGACGACTTCTACGAGGTCGGCCGCGAGAAGGTTCGTGAGTACGCGCGTGCGGTTCAGGATTTCCACCCCGCGCACCACGACGAGGACGCAGCGAAGGGCCTCGGTTACGACGGTCTCCTCGCGCCCTTGACCTTCATTTCACTGGTGGGCATCATCGCGCAGACGCGGATGTTCAAAGAGGTCATCACCGGCTACGACCCGAGTCAGATCCTGCAGACCGATCAGCGACTGGAATTCCACCGGCCGATCCAGGTCGGCGACCGGTTGATCTGCGACGTCCACCTCGAGTCCTTTCGTCAGATGAGTGGCAGCGACATCATGACCACCAAGAACATCGTCACCGATCAGAACGGTGAGGTCGTGCAGACGACCTGGACGACCATCGTGGCCCGTACCGGTGGCGAGATCGACGAGAACATCGCGCACGCGGTCAAGGAAGTGATCATGCATGGCGCTTCGTAATTTCGGCGACGTGTCCGTCGGTGACGAGCTTCCCGAGCGCATCGTGTCCCTGACCCGCGGCGACCTGGTGAACTACGCAGGCGTGTCGGGCGACCCCAATCCCATCCACTGGAGCGACGAAGTCGTCGAGTTGGCCGGACTGGACAACGTGATCGCGCACGGCATGCTGACGATGGGTCTCGGTGCCGGCTTCGTCACCTCGTGGCTCGGCGATCCCGGTGCGGTCACCGAATACAACGTGCGCTTCACCAGCTCGGTGTACGTCCCGGCGGACGCTGCGGCGTCGGTCGAGTTCACCGGCAAGATCAAGTCGATGGACGACGAGAAGCGCACTGCGACCGTCGCCATCGTCGCGAAGTTCGAGGGCAAGAAGATTTTCGGGAGAGCCACCGCAACGGTGCGCTTGGCCTGAGCATGGTCGATCCGGTCGAGGTAGTCCACGGCCGGGACGACGGGATTTATCTGTTCCGAAGGGTGTGCAGTACACTGAGATTTCTGGGGTAATTCGGCGCTCTGCGCTGCCCGCGTCCTCTTCCCGAGGGTGCGTGGGCCGCGTGTACGAGCCGGATGGACACCAGAGCGGCCGAGAAGTTTCGGCCGAAGGGGCGTAGCTCAATTGGTAGAGCAACGGTCTCCAAAACCGTAGGTTGCAGGTTCAAGTCCTGTCGCCCCTGCCCAAGGTGTCAGCAACTGAGAGGAACGACGTGAGCGAGGAGCGCGGTAAGCGCGACGGTCGATCGGAGGAGGAGTTCGAGAACTCCTCGGCCTCGGACGACGTCGCACCTGGCTCCGAGGGCCGTCCTTCCGATGCTGATACCACTGCCGGTGAATCCGCTGCAGACGCCGTGGTGCCCACCGGCAAGCGATCCACCAGCAGGTCCCGCGGTAGTGCCTCGGGCGTGTCGATGTCCAAGGCTCCGGCCGCATCCACCGCGCCGGCCAAGGCCAAGACCGGTAGGACTCGATCGGGCAAGGTCAAAGCCGACAAGCGGCCGAACGTGTTCCTGCGTCTGCTGCAGTTCTTCCGTGAGGTCGTCGCCGAGCTTCGCAAGGTCATCTGGCCGAACAAGAAGCAGATGGTCACCTACACCAGCGTCGTGCTCGTCTTCCTGACGTTCATGGTCGCCTACATCAGTGGCCTCGATCTGCTCTTCATTCAGGGCGTCGGCTGGCTGTTCGGCTGACCGATCGCAGCTGCGTGACATATCGACGATCGAACCGAGCAGGAAACTAGAGAAAGGGTGCTGACGTGAGCACGCCGCACAACGACGCCACCGAAGTGGCCGCATTCGACGCCGATGTCGAGGCGACCAAGCAGGGCCTCGAAGCGGAGCAGGCCGCTCAGGACCGCGAGACCGACGAAGCCATCAAGGCCGACGTCGCCGCTGCTACCGGTGAGGATGTCCCCGCCGAAGACGGCGAGACCGCCGATGCAGATGTGACAGCCGAGCCCGAGGATCCCGTTGCCGAGATGAAGGCGGCTCTGCGCCGCGCTCCCGGTGACTGGTACGTCATCCACTCGTACGCAGGCTACGAGAACAAGGTCAAGGCCAACCTCGAGACCCGCGTGCAGAACCTCGACGTCGGTGACTACATCTTCCAGGTGGAAGTTCCCATCGAAGAGGTCACCGAGATCAAGAACGGCCAGCGCAAGCAGGTCAACCGCAAGGTTCTGCCCGGCTACATCCTCGTCCGCATGGAACTCAACGACGAGTCCTGGGGAGCTGTCCGCAACACCCCAGGCGTCACCGGTTTCGTCGGTGCCACCTCGCGGCCGTCACCGTTGACCATCAACGAGGTCGTCAAGTTCCTCATGCCGCAGGAAGGTGCCAAGAAGGACGCGAAAGCGACCGCAGGCGCAGCGGAGCAGGGCGGCGACACCACGTCGAAGCCCACCATCGAGGTCGACTTCGAGGTCGGCGAGTCGGTCACCGTCATGGACGGCCCGTTCGCGACCCTCCCCGCCAGCATCAGCGAGGTCAACGCAGAGCAGCAGAAGCTCAAGGTGTTGGTATCGATCTTCGGCCGTGAAACACCGGTCGAGCTCGGCTTCACCCAGGTCTCCAAGATCTAGAAGCCGCGCGCACAGACTTGCAGTAGCAACCGCAAGAAACCCGAGCGAATACAAGGAAAAAGAAATGCCCCCGAAGAAGAAGAAGCTAGCCGGGATCATCAAGCTTCAGATCCAGGCCGGTGCCGCCAACCCGGCACCGCCCGTCGGCCCCGCACTGGGCCAGCACGGCGTCAACATCATGGAGTTCTGCAAGGCGTACAACGCCGCGACCGAGTCGCAGCGCGGAAACGTCGTGCCGGTCGAGATCTCGGTCTACGAAGACCGCACGTTCGACTTCAAGCTGAAGACTCCTCCCGCTGCCAAGCTGCTGCTCAAGGCCGCAGGCGTGGCGAAGGGCTCCGGCGAGCCGCACAAGACCAAGGTCGCCAAGGTGACCATGGACCAGGTGCGCGAGATCGCCAAGACCAAGCAGGAAGACCTCAACGCCAACGACATCGATCAGGCCGCGAAGATCATCGCCGGCACTGCTCGCTCGATGGGCATCACGGTCGAAGGCTGATTCTCAGCCCCTCCAAGCATCACACGTGGGAGAGCCGGCCAGGCTCGTCAACCACACTGAACTCGAACGAAGGACAGTAAGACATGGCAAAGCGCAGCAAGGCCTACCTCGAGCAGGCCGCAAAGATCGACCAGGACAACCTCTACTCGCCTCTCGAAGCCGCGAAGCTGGCCAAGGAGACCGCGTCGAGCAAGTTCGACCCCACCGTCGAGGTCGCAGTGCGTCTCGGCGTCGACCCTCGCAAGGCCGACCAGATGGTGCGCGGCACCGTCAACCTTCCCCACGGCACCGGCAAGACCGCTCGGGTTATTGTTTTCGCCGCTGGTGAGAAGGCTGCAGAGGCCGAGGCAGCAGGAGCCGACGTCGTCGGCGCAGAAGATCTGATCGAGCGCATCCAGGGCGGATTCCTGGACTTCGACGCCGCGATCGCCACCCCGGATCAGATGGCCAAGGTCGGCCGTATCGCCCGTGTCCTCGGACCGCGTGGCCTGATGCCGAACCCGAAGACGGGCACGGTCACCAACGATGTGACCAAGGCCGTCAACGACATCAAGGGCGGCAAGATCAACTTCCGCGTCGACAAGCAGGCCAACCTGCACTTCGTCATCGGCAAGGCCTCGTTCGACGAGACCAAGCTGGTGGAGAACTACGGCGCAGCGCTGGACGAGATCCTGCGTGCGAAGCCGTCGTCGGCCAAGGGTCGTTACGTCAAGAAGGTCACCGTCTCGACCACCACCGGACCCGGCGTCCAGGTCGATCCGAACCGCACGCGCAACCTCCTCGAGGACGACGCGAACGCGTAATCATCTCAGCACCACTGCGAAGGCCGGCACCGATCCATCGGGTGCCGGCCTTCGTCGCGTGATGGGTCCGTCTCGCCTATGCAGCGCGCGCCCGCGCGAAGTTCGCCAGGATGATGCCGGCGATGCGGTCGAGCAGTGCGGCGGGCAGGTCGTGGGCCATCCCGTCGATCAGAGTCAGCTCGGCGTCGGGGACGGCGCGGGCGATGGCCTTACCGCCCGACGGCCGCACCAGTTTGTCGGCGGTGCCGTGGATGACGGTGGTCGGCGCGGTGATCTTCTTCGCGTACGGCCGCAGGCTGCCGGTGCCGGTGATGGCAGCCATCTGACGGACGACTCCGGACGGGTTGTAGTTCCGCTCGTACATCACCTGCGCGATCTCCAGTTGCTCCTCGAGCGGAGTGCGGTAACCGGGGGAACCGATCGCGGCGAGCGTCTTCGCCGAGTGCGCGATGATCTCGTCCCTGGTGGCGTCCTTCCCGACTCCGCCGATGAGCGGCAGCAGCGCGCGCGGATCGGGCGGCGGCAGAAACGGCTCGTTGGTGCTCGAGAAGAGGATGCCGACCGACTTCGTTCGTTCGGGATAGCTTCCGGCGAAGACCTGGGTGATCATCCCGCCCATCGAGGCACCGACGACGTGCACCGAGTCGATGTCGAGATGGTCGAGCACGCCGACGGCGTCGGCCGCCATGTCCGTGATCGTGTACGGCACGTCCGAGGACATCCCGAACTCGTGCCGGATCAGGCGCAGGATCTGGGATCCTCGCACTTTCTGCCCGGCCATCTTGGTGGACAATCCGATATCGCGATTGTCGATTCGGATCACCCGGTAGCCGGCGTCGACGAGGCGGGTGCAGAAGTCCATGGGCCACAACGTCAATTGCGCGGACAGGCCCATGATGAGCAACACTGCGGGATCGTCGATCGATCCCATGTCCTCGTACGCGATCTCGACGGAGTTCGTCGGCGCGACACCTTGTTCGATTCTCATGTTCTCGTTCCTACCAGCCGGGCTCACCGAGTACCGGAACCACCAGGTAACTCGGATTCTTCGGATCGATGTCGATGTCCTGTCTGCGCAGCCGCGTACGGACCAGATCCGGCAGGATCGGGATGAACCGCGGTGCGTCGGTGGCGAATACGCTCACGCGTAGGCGGTGGCCGGACGCGATGACGGCCTCGGTGGTGAGGATGTCGATGTCGAGGGCGATGGGTTCGCCCACGGGTACCGGGAGCAACGCTGCCTCGGTGAGTGGATGGTACGGACGGGTGTAATCGCCGTTCGGGGCGAACAGCGATCGCTCGTCGTCGACGGCTCGGCGTGAGGCGAGCAGGGCTCCGTTGCTGAGCACGATCGATCGGCCGCTCGGGGCGACGTCGCATATCATGATGGCCCACATCGCTTCCGGTGCATGGCAGACGACGCGTAGGTGCAGGTTCATGGGGCCGGACAGGACGGTGTCCGACTCGGCAGGTGCGGTGGTGAAGGTGACTGCTGCGCTCTCCGCGAATCGATTGTCGTAGGTGAAGCCGCCGCCCAGGACTGCCGTCACGCCGGCGAGAACCTGTGTGGTGTCGCGAGATACGACGGCTCGCAGTGACGGGCGCACTGTGAGGACGTCGGATTCGGCGGCCGGTTCGCCGGTGAGGCTGCCGTGGGCGAGGGCATGGGGCGCGGTGCCCGAAGCCGCTGCCGACAGGTAGAGCCGGCGGGGTTGCGCCCGGGGAGCCGGAAAGCGTCCGTGCGCAGTCCAATTGCCACCCTGCTGACGCAGGGTGACGGGGCCGTAGTTCTCGATTCCGTTGTCCACGTCGCGTAGCCACTTGTCGAACCAGGCGCGCTCGAGTACGTCCAGGCGAGGCGGAAAGCCCGGCTCGCCGAAGCCGATTCCCGGGTTGCCGTGGTAACCGTCGCCGACGAGCAACTGCTTGAATCCGCGTTCGAGAGCGAGCCGATTGTAGATGTCCGGTGCGGAACCGCCGAAGATGTCGTGCCAGCAACCGTACAGAAATGTCGGTGCCGCGATGTCTTCGATGACGGCATCGATGGTGTCGTAGTACTCGTTGTCGTAGATTCGCGGATCTCCGCCTGTGACAAAGCCTTTGGCCAGGTCGAACAGATTCGTGGCCGGGGATCGAACGCGATCGCGGAGCCAGGCGAACGTGTCGACTCCGCATACCGCGGGTGCCCATTTGAGCCCGTTGACCGCCGCGAGCCACAGTGGAATGAACGCCGAGGTGGCCCCTCCGGTGGCAAAGATTTCACGCACGATATCCACCGAGCCCTCGACCGCAAATATCGCGTCGAGCCCGGCGGGCTGCTTGGCCGCGGCCTGCAGCGCATTGATCGCGGAGTACGAGATGCCGGCCATCCCGATCCGGCCGTTGCACCAATACTGGCGTCGGGCCCACTCGATCACCTCGAGCGAGTCGAGCTGTTCCCGGGGACCCAGCACGTCCCAGGTGCCCGAGGAACTGCCGGTTCCGCGGACGTCGACGATCATCTGGACGTACCCGCTCCGCACGAGATGGCGGTTGACCGAAAGCAGGTCGGCGGCCCCGCCCGCCACCACTCGGGTGATCTCGGTGATGCCGTCGAATCTGGTTCCGGTCAGGTCGAACGCGGACGAGAAGGTTCTGATGGCACTGCCGAGAACCGGGGTCTCGAGGATGGTGTCGATGCCCTTGATCAGCAGCTTGTTGTAGGGCGTGAGGTTCAGGACGGTGGGAAACGTGCCCTCGACCGCGCGTCCCGACGCGTCCGCGGGGCGAAAGACGTATGCGCGCAACGCCGTCCCGTCGCTCATCGGGATGCGCACGTTCGCCGTGATGGACACGCGAGGGTAGCGCGGTTGCTCGCGCACGATCTCCGCCCACGCCGCTGCCGCGTCGCCGCCGCTGGGATCGCGTACGGGTTGCAGGAGGGGGTGGGGCTGCACGGCAGTCATGAAGATCGATTAGACCTTCGAACGACCCTGTTTGTCCTGCGGAACGCGGATCGGTCGTAATCTGCTCCAACAAATGTCGCGCCCAGCTGTGTTTTGTTGGGAACCCTCTCAACAAAAGTTGAGTGACGCTATGGGGGGTACCAGACTTTTCCGGTCAGCGAGTCGTGAGCCCGCGGGATTGCTACGTTCTGGCGGTCCGAAGTGACATGGGACACCGATCGTTGCAGGGGAGCACGAATGCACGTAGAAGCACTGTTCGGAGACGGATCGTTGCGTCCGGTCTGGCCGCACGCGGATGCGCTGATCACCAATGAATGCCCGGGGCTTCGCTTCGCCGGAAAGTACGCGGACGTCGTTGCCCTGAGCAACGGTGATCCCACTGCGCTGCGGCCCTTCATCGACGAGGACACCCGCCGACGGGTAGCGGCGATGGCACCCCCGGTGACCGAGACCGCGCTGGTGTTCGGGGCCAACGGCTTCCTCGGCGCCCACCTGATCGGTCGACTGACGCGTGATGCGGCGGTGGAGATCGTCTACGCGATGGTTCGTCCCACCGAGGAGGAAACAGCCCTCGAGCGTCTGCAGCGCACCTTCGACCAGTACGAGATCGCGGTGGACGCAGACAAGATCCGCATCGTCGAGGGCACTCCCACGAAATTCCGGTTCGGTCTCGACAAGACCGCCTACTACGACCTGGCTGCCGGAGTGGGACAGATCTTCAACTGTGCCAGTTCCACCGATTACACCGAGAGCTACGCCGAGCTGCGCGACGACTGGTTCGTCAG
The DNA here is from genome assembly GCF_002259405.1 of Rhodococcus sp. 14-2483-1-2. GTDB lineage: Bacteria > Actinomycetota > Actinomycetes > Mycobacteriales > Mycobacteriaceae > Rhodococcoides. The sequence goes on from NZ_NPFW01000014.1 coordinate 359,941, forward strand.
CGTGCTGCGCATCCTCGAATTCAGCATCACCTCCACCCGCAAGCATCTGACGTACGTGGGCAGTATCGGTGCCCACCTCTATCAGAAGCCCGAGGATTTCCGTCGTCCCGATTCGTGGTGGTACTCCGGGTACGCGCAGATGAAGTGGGTCAACGCAACGCTGCTCGGGTGGCTGTCGATGTCGGACACCTACTCCGTGACCCTGTGCGAGGCTCCTTACATCCTCGGAAGCACCGAACTCGGTCGTGATCCGGGCAGGGTCTACAGCTTCTGGCGCATCATCGAACTGGCGATCGCGGCCGGTGCCATCTGGGACGGCCCGGGGATGAACTACGTTCCGGTCGACGTGATGTGCGACGTCATGGCGAGCAACTCGTTGCGCAGCCATCCTCTGACGAGGCTGTTGCCGAGCAATCCCACCGGCTACGGTCACGATCTCTACGCCGACCTTCTCGGGCTCGATCTGGTGAGCTGGGAGGAGTTCAAGGAGCGCGTCAGCGCGCGCATCTCTCCTCGATTCGCCGAGACGATGCTGGCCGACAACATCGATCAGCTCATGCGCCTGGTGCACAAGCCCGAGGCGATCCTGCCCGTCGACCACGACATCTCCTGGTGCGATCACCGCCGACTCTTCGAGCTCTACTTCGAGAAAGCACAGCTCAAGACGCTCACGCCCGCCGCCGTCAACTGACGTGGCGGACGGATTCGAACCCACCTCGGTGCGCCTTCGGGACGTACCCATCGGCCGCGAGGTGTCCAACGGCGTTCTCTCACTGGGCTTCTACGTGGTGTGTGGGGTGATCGGGTTGCTGCCCGGGTCGGTGCGGAACCGGGCAGCCGATGCCTTCGTGACCTGGTCGGAGAGCGTCGACGAACAGCGGCACAGCTGATGTCGTGGATTCGGTTAACGCTCGCCCTCGGTGCAGTGCTGGCAGCTCCGTTCGCGCTGTTCGTGTACTGGCGGACCCGGTTCTTCTTCCGCGATCCGCACCGCGAACCACCGGCCGATCCGCGGGCGGTGCTCGCCCCGGCCGACGGGTTCGTCACGTACGTCAAACGCGTGGAGGCAGGCAGTACCGCGTTCGCCGTGAAGAAGGGACGGACGATCGTCCTCGACGAGATCGCAGGAGTCGCGTCGAGCGACAGTGGCTACCTGATCGGGATCTACATGTCCGAATACTCGGTGCACCGCAACCGAATTCCGGTGTCGGGCACCGTCGGCATGCGTCGCCACCGGTCCGCAGCACCGTTCAACAAGTCGATGGCGCGTGTCGGCGCGAACCTGTTGACCCGGCGCACACCCTACGACGAGGGCTGCGACTACCTGCTCACCAACGAGCGGCTCACCATCTCGATCGAGCACGAGTCCGGTGCCGTGGTGACGGTGACGCAGATTGCCGATCTCTGGGTCGACCGCATCGTCGCGCACGTCGCCGTCGGAGACACCGTCGAACGCGGTGAGCAGTACGGGATGATCCGCTTCGGTTCTCAGTGCGACGTGTTCGTGCCGGACGCACTCGTCGACGAGATCACCGTCCGGCCAGGTAATTACGTGTTCGCCGGGGAGACGACGGTGGCCCGTTCACCGATCCTCGTCGACGGCAGTCAACGGAGCGAAGAGGAACGATGATCACGATCGAAGAGGTCGACGGCAAAGCCGGCTGGCGCGAGTTCGAAGCCGTCTCGGACCTGGTCTACCAGGGCGACCCGTACCGCCTTCCCGACGAGTCGATGGACCTGCGTCGAGTGCTCATCGCGCCGCCGCCCTCGGTCGCCGCCACCCGTATCACCAATGCATTCCTGGCGCGCGAGAACGGAATTGCCGTCGGTCGCATCGTGGCCATCCACGATCTGTCGTTCACCGAGTACACGGGGGAGTCGATCGGCTTCTTCGGCTTCTACGAGGCCGTCGACGATCACGACGTCGCGAAGGCGTTGCTCGACGCTGCGGCGCAATGGCTTTCGGCGCGCGGGCTCGGGACGATATCCGGGCCGTTCGGTCCGTCGATGTTCTACAGCGCAGGCATCGTCGTCGACGAGATCCCGGCACTGCCCCTGGTGGGGATGCCGCACAATCCGCTGTACTACGCGGCCCACTTCGAGAAGTGGGGTCTGATGGCGGTCAAGGACTTCTACAGCTACCTCTTCGACGACCCGTGCATCATCTACAACGACCCCAAATACGCGCGGCACATGCAGATCTTCGAGAAGATCAAGGCGCGATCGGAAGTGACGTTCCGGTCGATGAAGTACCGGACGCTGCGCCGCGACGCACGCATCGTGCGGGACCTCTACAACAAGACGTTCGTGAACTTCTGGGGCTTTTCGCCGCTGTCCTACACGGAATTGTTCGAGCTGTTGAAGATGATGCTTCCGGTCATCGACCGCCGGCTCACCCTGCTGGCCGAACTCGACGGTGAGCCGGTCGGCTTCCTGATGGGAATCCCGGACGTCAATCAGGCCGCCGCGAAGGCGTCGCACCTGAAGTCGCGCTGGGCGCGAGACCTGGTGACGCTGTGGCACGTCAAGCGTCCGGGTCGCACGGAAGTGATCGACGGCGTGCGGGTGGACATGCTGTTCGTCGATCCCGATTGCCCCGATCGAGCGGTGTCCTCCCTGCTGATCATGGAGATGTCGGTGCGCATGCGCGACCTCGGGTTCACCCGCGTCGAAGCGGCTCCCGTGCTCGACGACAGTCCGTGGATGAGGGGCTCGGTCCTGTCGCGGACGAAACTCGCCCCGCACCGCACGTATCGCATCTTCAGCCGGGAGTTGACGTAGATGACCGACACGATCTCGCGAAGCGACCGGCAGTTGAGCAGGGGAAACATCGGCGACCGGTGGGGCCGACTCGTTGCGCGTCGTCGCTGGGTGGTGCTGGCGATCTGGACGCTGCTGGCGGTGGGATCGGCGGTTCTGTATCCGGCGCTGCAGAATTCACTCGTCGGGGCCAACTTCTCGGTGCCGGGCACCGAATCGAGCCGGGCCGACGATCTGATCGAGCGTCACTTCGAATCGTTCGGCTCCGAACAACTCGTCGTCACGTTCACCTCCGAGTCGGTGAACACATCGGACCCGGCGTTCCGTGAGCGAGTGGGGGAGGTCGTCGGTCGGCTGCGGCAGTCCCCGGACGTGCTGCGAGTCGTCGACCCCTACGAGACCGCAGGCTTCGTCCCGACGATCTCCGAGGACGGCACGTCGGCGCTCGCGTTCGTCGGTATCGGCGGGGAGGCCAGCGATCGGATCGCGGTGGCCGAACGCGTGCAGGAGATGATCGGCGCGGCGTCCGGCGACGGCGTCGAGGTGGCGGTGACGGGATATTCGCCGATGACGGTCGATCTCACCCGCGTCGAATCCGAGGACGCAGTGCGGGCCGAGAGCATCGGTCTTCCCATCGCCTTCGTGGTCCTGGTTCTGGCGCTGGGGTCGGTGGTCGCGGGCATCGTGCCGTTGGTCTCCACCGGAATCGGCGTGCTGGCGGCGTTCGGGATGTTCGCGCTGTTGTCCAACGTGATGACGTTCGACGTTCTCGTCACCACCGTGGCGGCGATGTTCGGTCTGGGCCTGGGAATCGACTACGCGCTCTTCATAGTCAGTCGATTCCGTGAGGAGATCGGTCGAGCCGGACCTCCGGAAGATCCGGACCGGACCGAGCGCGCGGTAGGGGCGGCGATGGGTACGGCCGGGCACACCATCGTCATCTCCGGTCTGGTCGTGTTGATCGCACTCGGAGCCCTCGCCATCGTCGACGTCCCCGCGGTGCGCAGCATCTCGCTGGTCGTCGCGCTCACCATCGCCACCGTCGTCGTGGTCGCGTGGACCCTGCTGCCGGCGATTCTCGCCGTGCTGGGACCGCGCATCGGGGCCTGGTCACTGCCGCGCAGATTCCAACCCCCGTCGGTCGACGAGCACGACGCCGCCGTACCCACGTGGTGGTCGCGGTGGGCGCAGCACGTCATCGAACGTCCGTGGCGCTACACGGCCGCGTCGGCCGCGGTCCTCATCGTCTGCCTGATTCCCATCGGTTCGATCTCCTACGGCGTCGACCTCGGTGCCGATGCGCTGAGCGCGGAACCGTCCGGACGGGCCAACACGGTCCTGACCGAGAAGTTCGCGCCCGGGACCATCTCGCCCATCACCATCGTGTTCACGGGTGAGGACGACAGTCCGTTGGGCCCGCAGCAGATGGCCACCGTCAACGCGTTCGCCGACTTCGTGCGCGGCGACGATCGCGTCGCCTACGCGTTGGCTCAGCCGGAGGGCGGACGGTCGTTGCTGATCGTGGTTCCGTCGGTGCCGATCGACTCGACGGAGGCCGCCGATCTCGTCGGGTCCCTTCGTGCCCAGGCACTCGTCGCCGGTGACACGGATGGCACGAACGTCTCCGTGGGTGGCACCACCGCACTCGTGGTCGATGCCTCCGACGAGATCTCGGGCAAGTTCGCCTGGGTCGTCGCCGCTGTCCTGGTCTTCTCGCTCTTCTACTTGGCCGTCGTCTTCCGCAGCGTGGTGATTCCGCTCAAGGCCGTCGCCATGAACCTGCTGGTCACCGGAGCAGCGTTGGGTGCGACCGTCGCCGTCTTCCAATGGGGTTGGGGGTCGAGCATCCTCGGGTTCGAGAGCCCGGGCTACATCCAGGTGTATCTACCGGTGACGGTGTTCGCCGTCGTCTTCGGCCTGTCGATGGACTACGAGGTGTTCCTCATCGGCCGCATGCGTGAGGTGTTCGTGCGGGGAGCGAGCAACGACGTGGCCGTCGTCGACGGCATCGAGCACACCGCCAGGCCGATCACGGCCGCCGCCGCGATCATGGTCGCCGTGTTCGCCAGCTTCCTCACCGCCGACGTGCTCGAGCTCAAACAGTTCGGCTTCGCACTCGCCATTGCGGTGCTGTTCGACGCGGTGCTGGTGCGCATGATGATGGTGCCGGCGATGATGAAGCTGTTCGGCGAGCGCAACTGGTGGCCCGGCTCGGACCGTAGGAAAGCCGTCACCGGCTCCGGGCGCTACGAGGCCGTCGGCAGCTGAGCGCTCGCCAGGACGGCACCCCCGGACGTGCGGATCTCGATCTCGGTCACGTCCTGGCGCAGCACCGCGGCGTTCATCCGGCACTCGATGGTGATGTCACTACCGAGGAACGTGCCGGACGGGAGTTCGACACCCGATCGGTCGACGAGAACCACCTCGTACGGCCCACGATCGGAGATGCCGTCCATCTCCAGGACGGTCTCGGTGCCCCACGTGTGGGCAACCAGGCCTCCTTCTATGTCGACGCTCGGCGTACTCGTCGTGAACGCGACCTCCTCGTACGCGCCGAGGGTTCCGGGCGGACCGGTGATCGCGGTGGGCGGATTCGTAGGGTCCTGGCGGTAGGCATCGACTCCGAGCACGACCCCGCTGCCGACCACCACGCCCACGATTGCGGCCGCAGCGGCAAGTCCTGCTGATCTGCGCTGCACTCCCAACCGCTGCCGTCCGAACCGCTGCGTGCCGAGCTGCTGGATGCCCGCCTGTTCCTCGGAGTCGCCCGTCGCGACGAGGATTCGCTCGCGCAGGTCGGGTGGCGTCGGAGATTCGAGCCAGGGCTCGGTCGGTCCACGGCGGCCGAGAAAATCCGTCATCGCGCGCAATTCGGCGATCTCGGTGTCGATCGTGGGGTCCGCCGCGGCGAGCTCGCGCAGTTCGGAGGTTTCGGCGTCGTCGAGATCGTCGCCGACGGCAGCGGCGATCAACTCGGCTCGGCGATCGGGTGATGCGCTCATGTTTCCTCCTTTCCGTCGAGGTGGTCTCGTAGGGCTCGCAGTGCGTAGAAGGTGCGGGTGCGCAGTGTTCGTACGGCAACCCCGGTCGATTCCGACAACTCCGCGTAGGTGCTGCCGCTCAGGTGCACTGCGACGACGACCTGACGATGCTCGGGGGAGAGCAGGGCAAGCGCGGCGATGATGCGGAGCCGCTCGTCGATGTCGGGGCTGGTGTCGCGCGTGACCCCGCCCGAGCCCCGATCGATGTCCTCGATCCGGTCCGAGGCCGGCATCGGCATCCTCGTCAGCGACCGCTGAACATCGACGATCACGTTGCGTTCGATAGCGAACAGCCACGTTCGCAGCGACCCGCGCCTCGGCTCGAACCGGGACCGCGCTCGCCAGGCCCGAAAGAAGGTCTCCTGAACGCAATCCTCGGCCAGAGTTCTGTCGCGAAGAGCGTTGACGGCGAACCCGAGCATGGCCGACGCGTGCTCGTCGTACGCGGCAGCGACGTCGAAGTCCAGTTCGATCACGCTCCCGATGCTCATGACAGTGGATACGTCGGTCGACCCTCGGACGTTCATGCCGAAGGCGGGAAATATTTCTTTACCGAGCTTTGAACATTCTGGCATCGGCGCTCGTACACCTTGCACGGGCTCGCTTGCCCGATACTCCCACGGAAGGCACACGAGATGACCAGACGCTCGATCCCACGCCCGGCAACGTCGATCCGATCCACCGCCACCGCCGTCGTCGGTGGTACGGCCACCGCCGCCGCGCTGATGCTGTTCGCCGCTGCCCCGGCCGGTGCCGATACGCCTGTCGCCGAACCGGATTCGTTCACCAGCGCGTTCACGGCCATGGCCACTCCCGACCAGGTGCTCAACGGTGAGGGAGTCGCCACTCCGGGGCAGCCCGGCGCGATGGGCACCTTCACGCTGCGCATCAACTCCGATCTCGACATCGTCTGCTACGACATCGCGCTCGAAGGCGTGACCGGCGACTACATGAGCCCGGCCAAGACCGCCACGCACATCCACCAGGCGGCAGCGGGCGCAGCAGGACCTCCGCGTCTGGCATTCCCCAACCCGACCCCCATCGGCGACGGCCCGCGTACCAGCAGCGGCTGCATGCAGGGACCGTTCACCACCGGCCTCACTCCGGCCGGTGCCGATGCGGACAGCGGTACCGGATTCACCCTCGATCAGATCGAAGCCGATCCCGCGGCATTTGCCGCCGACACCCACACCGTCGACTTCTCCGCGGGAGCGGTGCGCGGACAGCTGACCCAGATTCCGGTCGGATCGGTGGCAACCGGAGGTGGCGGCTCGGCAGTCGCGGCGTCCGATTCGGCGTCGAGCTCGGTGGTTCCTGTCGTCGGCGCAGTGGCTCTGGGCGCGATGGTCGTTGCGGGCGTGACGTTCGCGGCTCGACGCGAGGTGCGGAGCTGAGATATTCGGTCCTGATCGCGGCCGCAGCCGCGGCGGTGGTGGTGGGCTGTTCCTCGCCACCGCCACCGCCACCGCCACCGGCGACGGCCCCGACACCGGCAGCGTCCGTGGCCTCGCAGTCGTCGTCGGGCGCTGCCCCGACTGCGCCCGCAGTGGACTCGGTGCGACCGGCCCCGACGCGGGTGAGCGCCGAGGACATCGATCTCGACGAACCGTTGATCGGCCTGGGTCTCACCGAATCGGGGGAGATGCAGGTGCCCACCGACTACGACGACGTCGGGTGGTTCACCGGAGGTGGCCGTCCCGGCGCGATCGGCAGCCCGACGGTGATCGCCGGGCACGTGGACTCGACGACCGGCCCCGCGGTGTTCGATCGTCTGTCGGAACTCGGAGCCGGCGATATCGTCGCGGTCGAGGACGAGGCGGGTGGTCGAGCCGAGTATCGCATCGACGAGATCGGGGACTACGGCAAAGCCGAGTTCCCGACGGCACTGGTCTTCGGTGCGGTGCCTGCCGACGAGATCCGGCTCATCACGTGTTCGGGTGACTTCGATGCAGCCGTGGGCAGCTACGAGCGCAACCTGGTCCTGTACGGGGTGCGCATATGACAGTGCGAACATCGAACGTTTTGGAGTTGACACCGAACGTGTTGTAACCTGGTCGACGGTTCGGATCACGAGTGCTCGCACTTGTGCCCTGACCGCCCAATCAAGTTCTACCCAAGACCGTTGGTCACCGCCTTCTCGAAGGATTCGCTTCCGGGAGTTGCGCGGTTGAAGGTCCGAGATCGCTTCGGACGGCCCACGCAGGAGAACGAGGTAGGGAACCTGTATGCAGTCCTCGTGGCTGCCGCTCGTTCACGCCCCGTGTGCTTCTTGCGCCGGGGCGTTCGTCGTTTTCCGGCCCTCTCGCGATCGACACAACTTCCCACGAGAGGAGGCGAAGTATGGCAAAGCCCGAAAAGGTCTCAGCAGTATCGGAGATCACCGAACAGTTCAAGGGTTCGACGGCTGCCGTCGTCACGGAATACCGTGGCCTGTCGGTGTCCGGTCTGACTCAGCTCCGGCGTGCGCTCGGCGAAGGTGCCACGTACTCCGTCGCCAAGAACACCCTGGTCAAGCGCGCAGCTGCCGAAGCCGGTATCACCGGCCTCGACGATTTGTTCGTCGGACCGACCGCCATTGCATTCATCAAGGGCGAGCCGGTCGACGCTGCGAAGGCCATCAAGGCCTTCGCGAAGGACAACAAGGCCTTGATCGTCAAGGGCGGCTACATGGACGGCGCAACGCTGTCCGTGGACGAGATCAACAAGATCGCAGACCTCGAGTCGCGCGAAATCCTGTTGGCCAAGCTCGCCGGCGCCATGAAGGGCAACTTGTCGAAGGCTGCAGGCCTGTTCAACGCTCCCGCATCGCAGTTCGCGCGTTTGGCGTTCGCGTTGCAGGAGAAGAAGGCTGCCGGCGCACCCGCCGCAGCCGAGGCACCTGCAGAAGCAGAAGCACCGGCGGAAGCTCCCGCCGAAAGCTGATCCGCTGGTATCGGCGAACAGCTCAGCTCCACACCATCACCGAACACCAGTCGCGGATCAGCGACCAGGTACTTACAGGAAGGACCCGCCACCATGGCGAAGCTCAGCACCGAAGAATTGCTCGACCAGTTCAAGGAGCTCACCCTCCTCGAGCTCAGCGAGTTCGTGAAGGCATTCGAGGAGACCTTCGAGGTCACCGCAGCCGCTCCCGTCGCAGTTGCAGCAGCAGGCGCAGCCGGTGCTCCGGCTGAGGCTGCCGAGGAGCAGGACGAGTTCGACGTCGTCCTCGAGTCGGCCGGCGACAAGAAGATCCAGGTCATCAAGGTCGTCCGTGAGGTCGTCTCCGGCCTCGGCCTGAAGGAAGCCAAGGACCTCGTCGAGAGCGCTCCGAAGGCAATCCTGGAGAAGGTCGCCAAGGATGCAGCCGAGGCTGCCAAGGAGAAGCTGGAAGCTGCCGGCGCAAAGATCTCCGTCAAATAAGACCGCTTCACTGCAGTCGTACTTCACGCTCTGAAATCGAGAGCGGGTCGAGGGGCCGTTCCCACTTCGGTGGGAACGGCCCCTTTTCTGTGTTCATGGTGGCACCGGATGACGCGTCGTTGTGATCGGTCACGGACTCCGCCGGATCGCGTGACACTCGCTCCGCACCACTGTTTACTCGACCTCGCCGAAGTCCGAAGCGTTCCGAAGGGTTTCGGCCGTCATTGTTTGTGGTGTGTCACAGCTTTGCAACGCAGGGACTTGTCACAGTTCTGGCGAGTCGGCGACCGTGTCGCGTGAGATGAGCCACACTGATGCAAGCTCTACAGCCTGACTCGGGGAAGTTCTTACTGGGCGGTAAGCTCCTGTGTCGGAGCGGACACGTGCATGGGTTACAGTGACGCAACCCACATCTGGGTCGATGTGTACGAATTGTGGAGGTCAGCGTGGGAGTCGAGGTTTCGGTCGAGGGATTGACCAAGTCTTTCGGTGTACAGAAGATCTGGCAGGACGTGACGTTGACCCTGCCGAAGGGTGAAGTCAGTGCTCTCCTCGGTCCGTCCGGTACCGGTAAGTCGGTCTTCCTGAAGTCGCTGATCGGTCTGCTGCGGCCCGAGCAGGGC
>NZ_NPFW01000017.1 GCF_002259405.1 Rhodococcus sp. 14-2483-1-2
CCTCCGACCGCCCCGCCCCCGACCGCGTCAATGGACCGTTGCACACGTCTCGGCGGTGCAATGGTCCATTGACGAGCCTGGTGAGCCTGGTTCGAGTGCGATCTCGGGCAACGGATCGGGCCGAACCTCTTGACGAAGGGGGCGGCACGGTTCACTCTTGTCGTCAGGAGCACCCCCAGTGGTTTCGTGGCCGAAGCGGCATCGGGCGTCCGGCAGGCGACACGCTTTCGTCGAGTCAGCGCACGACTGGACCCCGGGTGCTACTTTTGATGCCCCCGTTGCGCTCTGCGCACATTTGGGGTACCTTTGGACGTTGCGCTGGCTGCCTCCTGTCCACCTCTCGATCGCTGTTACCCGAAAGCACGTTTTCGGGCCGCTGTGATGGGGATTCGGTCTGGTTGCACCAGCCGAAATTCGCCCCACATATAGCAAACAGATACAGCGGCGGTCGCACTGCACGAGCGACCCGCGTGAGGTGCTGGAAGGACGCATCTTGGCAGTCTCTAGCCAGACCAAGGCAGTTGTCGGAACACCGGGAGCCCCGAGGAGGGTTTCGTTCGCGAACATTCGCGAGCCGTTGGAGGTACCCGGTCTCCTCGATGTACAGACGGATTCGTTCGAATGGCTGGTAGGTGCGCAGAGTTGGCGTGACCGTGCCGCCGCCCGCGGAGACAGCAGTGTCGCCGGTGGACTCGAGGACATCCTGACCGAGCTCTCCCCGATCGAGGACTTCTCGGGCTCGATGTCTCTCTCCTTCTCCGATCCACGATTCGACGAGGTCAAGGCCTCGACCGATGAGTGCAAGGACAAGGACATGACGTACGCGGCTCCGCTGTTCGTCACGGCCGAGTTCATCAACAACAACACCGGTGAGATCAAGAGCCAGACGGTCTTCATGGGTGATTTCCCGATGATGACCGACAAGGGCACCTTCATCATCAACGGCACCGAGCGTGTCGTCGTCTCGCAGCTGGTGCGTTCGCCGGGCGTCTACTTCGATCACTCGATCGACAAGACCACCGAGAAGGACCTGCACAGCGTCAAGGTCATCCCCGGCCGTGGTGCATGGCTCGAGTTCGACGTCGACAAGCGCGACACCGTCGGTGTCCGCATCGACCGCAAGCGTCGCCAGCCCGTCACGGTGCTGCTGAAGGCTCTCGGCTGGTCCACCGAGCAGATCACGGAGCGCTTCGGCTTCTCCGAGATCCTCATGGCCACGCTGGAGAAGGACAACACCGCCGGTACCGACGAGGCTCTCCTCGACATCTACCGCAAGCTGCGTCCGGGCGAGCCGCCGACCAAGGAGTCGGCGCAGACCCTGCTGGAGAACCTGTTCTTCAAGGACAAGCGCTACGACCTCGCTCGCGTGGGTCGCTACAAGATCAACAAGAAGCTCGGCCTCAACTCGGGTCAGCCCATCGTGGCGTCGACCCTCACCGAGGAAGACATCGTCGCGACCATCGAGTACCTGGTGCGTCTGCACGCAGGTGAGACCTCGATGACCGCACCCGACGGCGTCGAGGTTCCGGTCGAGGTCGACGACATCGACCACTTCGGCAACCGTCGTCTGCGTACCGTCGGCGAGCTCATCCAGAACCAGATCCGCGTGGGCCTGTCCCGCATGGAGCGCGTCGTGCGCGAACGTATGACGACTCAGGACGTCGAGGCGATCACGCCGCAGACCCTGATCAACATCCGTCCCGTCGTCGCTGCGATCAAGGAGTTCTTCGGAACGTCCCAGCTCTCGCAGTTCATGGACCAGAACAACCCGCTGTCGGGTCTGACGCACAAGCGTCGCCTGTCGGCACTGGGACCCGGCGGTCTCTCTCGTGAGCGCGCCGGCCTCGAGGTCCGCGACGTTCACCCGTCGCACTACGGCCGCATGTGCCCCATCGAGACCCCGGAAGGCCCGAACATCGGCCTGATCGGATCGCTCTCGGTGTACGCACGCGTCAACCCGTTCGGCTTCATCGAGACCCCGTACCGCAAGGTCGTCGACGGCAAGGTCACCGACGATGTCGATTACCTGACCGCCGACGAGGAGGATCGCCACACGCTCGCGCAGGCGAACTCCCCGGTCGACGATTCGGGTCACTTCATCGAGGACAAGATTCTCGTCCGCCGTAAGGGTGGAGAGGTCGAGTTCGTCTCGTCCGACGACATCGACTACATGGACGTCTCGCCGCGCCAGATGGTGTCCGTCGCCACCGCGATGATCCCGTTCCTCGAGCACGACGATGCCAACCGTGCCCTGATGGGCGCGAACATGCAGCGTCAGGCAGTCCCGCTGGTTCGCAGCGAGTCGCCGATCGTCGGTACCGGCATGGAGCTGCGTGCAGCCGTCGACGCCGGTGACGTCGTCATCACCGAGAAGACCGGTGTCGTCGAAGAGGTCTCCGCCGATTACGTCACGGTCATGGCCGACGACGGATCGCGCAAGACCTACCGGATGCGCAAGTTCGCGCGTTCCAACCAGGGCACGTGCGCCAACCAGCGTCCGATCGTGGACGAGGGACAGCGCGTCGAGTCCGGCCAGGTCCTCGCCGACGGCCCCTGCACCGAGAACGGTGAGATGGCACTCGGCAAGAACCTGCTGCTGGCGATCATGCCGTGGGAGGGCCACAACTACGAGGACGCGATCATCCTGTCGCAGCGCCTCGTGGAAGAGGACGTTCTCACCTCGATCCACATCGAGGAGCACGAGATCGATGCTCGCGACACCAAGCTCGGTGCCGAGGAGATCACTCGCGACATCCCGAACGTCTCCGACGAGGTCCTCGCAGACCTCGACGAGCGCGGCATCATCCGTATCGGTGCCGAGGTTCGTGACGGCGACGTGCTGGTCGGAAAGGTCACGCCCAAGGGCGAGACCGAGCTGACCCCCGAAGAGCGCCTGCTGCGCGCCATCTTCGGTGAGAAGGCTCGCGAAGTTCGCGACACCTCGCTCAAGGTTCCGCACGGCGAGAACGGAAAGGTCATCGGCATCCGCGTCTTCTCGCGCGACGACGACGACGATCTGCCTCCCGGCGTCAACGAGCTGGTCCGCGTCTACGTGGCTCAGAAGCGAAAGATCCAGGACGGCGACAAGCTCGCCGGCCGTCACGGCAACAAGGGCGTCATCGGCAAGATCCTCCCGCAGGAGGACATGCCGTTCCTGCCCGACGGCACCCCGATCGACATCATCCTCAACACCCACGGTGTTCCGCGTCGTATGAACATCGGTCAGGTCCTCGAAACCCATCTGGGTTGGATCGGCAAGACCGGTTGGAACGTCCAGATCGCCGCGGACGGCACGAAGCCCGATTGGGCCGAGCGTCTGCCCGAGGAGATGTTGGCGGCTCCGGCCGACAGCAACATCGCCACCCCGGTGTTCGACGGTGCCAAGGAGAATCAGCTCGCCGGCCTGCTGGAGAGCACGATTCCCAACCGCGACGGCGAGCAGATGGTCGGATCCGACGGAAAGGCCACGTTGTTCGACGGCCGCTCCGGCGAGCCGTTCCCGTACCCGGTGTCGGTGGGCTACATGTACATCATCAAGCTGCACCACTTGGTCGACGACAAGATCCACGCTCGTTCGACCGGGCCGTACTCGATGATCACGCAGCAGCCCCTCGGCGGTAAGGCGCAGTTCGGTGGACAGCGCTTCGGTGAGATGGAGTGCTGGGCCATGCAGGCCTACGGCGCCGCGTACACGCTGCAGGAGCTTCTCACCATCAAGTCGGACGACGTTGTCGGCCGCGTGAAGGTGTACGAGGCGATCGTCAAGGGCGAGAACATCCCGGAGCCCGGTATCCCCGAGTCCTTCAAGGTGCTCCTCAAGGAGCTCCAGTCGCTGTGCCTCAACGTGGAGGTGCTGTCCTCGGACGGCGCTGCCATCACGATGGCCGACGGTGACGACGAAGACCTCGAGCGTGCCGCAGCCAACCTGGGAATCAACCTCTCCCGCAACGAAGCTGCCACGGTCGACGACCTCGCACAGTAGTTCTGTGGTCCGGTGGGCTTGCAGCGATGCAGGCCCACCGGGCGATATTTCTTGTTTTTGATTCGGTATCACAACACCCATAACGGGGAAAGGAAGTTACGTGCTCGACGTCAACTTCTTCGATGAACTTCGCATTGGCCTTGCCACTGCGGACGACATCCGTCAGTGGTCCTACGGCGAGGTCAAGAAGCCGGAGACCATCAACTACCGCACGCTCAAGCCCGAGAAGGACGGCCTCTTCTGCGAGAAGATCTTCGGCCCCACTCGGGACTGGGAGTGCTACTGCGGCAAGTACAAGCGCGTCCGCTTCAAGGGCATCATCTGTGAGCGTTGTGGCGTCGAGGTCACTCGCGCCAAGGTGCGTCGTGAGCGCATGGGCCACATCGAACTGGCCGCTCCGGTCACGCACATCTGGTACTTCAAGGGTGTGCCGTCGCGTCTGGGCTACCTGCTCGACCTGGCTCCGAAGGATCTCGAGAAGATCATCTACTTCGCTGCCTACGTCATCACCACGGTCGACGACGAACTCCGTCACAACGAGCTCTCGACTCTCGAGGCCGAGATGGAGGTCGAGAAGAAGGCCGTCGCAGATCAGCGCGACGCCGATCTCGAGGCTCGTGCGCAGAAGCTCGAAGCCGACATCGCCGAGCTCGAAGCCGAGGGTGCCAAGTCCGACGTGCGCCGCAAGGTCAAGGACGGCGGCGAGCGCGAGATGCGTCAGCTCCGTGACCGCGCACAGCGTGAGCTCGATCGTCTCGAAGAGATCTGGACCACGTTCACCAAGCTCGCTCCCAAGCAGCTCATCGTCGACGAGCTCATCTACCGCGAGCTCATCGACCGGTACGGCGAGTACTTCACCGGTGCCATGGGTGCCGAGTCGATCCAGAAGCTCATGCAGACCTTCGACATCGATGCCGAGGCGGAGTCTCTTCGCGAGACCATCCGCAGTGGCAAGGGTCAGAAGAAGCTGCGTGCGCTCAAGCGTCTGAAGGTCGTCGCTGCGTTCCAGGCCGGCCGCAACTCGCCGATGGGCATGGTTCTCGACGCCGTCCCGGTCATCCCGCCGGAGCTTCGTCCGATGGTGCAGCTCGACGGTGGACGTTTCGCGACGTCCGACCTCAACGACCTGTACCGCCGCGTCATCAACCGCAACAACCGCCTCAAGCGTCTGATCGATCTCGGTGCTCCCGAGATCATCGTCAACAACGAGAAGCGGATGCTGCAGGAGTCGGTCGACGCCCTGTTCGACAACGGCCGTCGTGGACGTCCGGTCACCGGACCGGGTAACCGTCCGCTGAAGTCGCTCTCCGACTTGCTCAAGGGCAAGCAGGGTCGCTTCCGTCAGAACCTCCTCGGCAAGCGCGTCGACTACTCGGGCCGTTCGGTCATCGTCGTCGGACCGCAGCTCAAGCTGCACCAGTGTGGTCTGCCGAAGCTGATGGCTCTCGAGCTGTTCAAGCCGTTCGTGATGAAGCGTCTGGTGGATCTGAACCACGCGCAGAACATCAAGTCGGCCAAGCGCATGGTCGAGCGTCAGCGTCCGCAGGTGTGGGACGTTCTCGAAGAGGTCATCGCCGAGCACCCCGTGCTGCTGAACCGTGCACCCACCCTGCACCGGTTGGGCATCCAGGCGTTCGAGCCGCAGCTCGTCGAGGGCAAGGCCATCCAGCTGCACCCGCTCGTGTGTGAGGCGTTCAACGCCGACTTCGACGGTGACCAGATGGCTGTCCACCTCCCGCTGTCCGCCGAGGCTCAGGCCGAGGCACGCGTGCTGATGCTGTCCTCGAACAACATCCTCTCGCCTGCATCGGGCCGTCCGCTCGCCATGCCGCGTCTGGACATGGTGACGGGTCTGTACCACCTGACGCGTCTCGACGCCGGTGCTGTCGGCGAGCGCGTCGACGCGTCGACCGATCAGGCCGAGTTCGGGGCGTACTCCTCCCCGGCCGAGGCTCAGATGGCCGTCGACCGTGGAGCGCTGACGGTGCAGTCGCAGATTCGGGTTCGTCTCACCACGCAGCGCCCGCCGCGTGACGTCGAGAACGAGCTGTTCCCGAACGGCTGGAACCGCGGCGAGGCATGGACCGCGGAGACCACTCTGGGACGCGTGCTGTTCAACGAGCTGCTTCCGGCGGACTACCCGTTCGTCAACGAGCAGATGCCGAAGAAGCGTCAGTCGACCATCATCAACGATCTCGCCGAGCGTTACCCGATGATCGTGGTCGCGCAGACCGTCGACAAGCTCAAGGACGCAGGCTTCTACTGGGCCACGCGTTCGGGTGTCACCATCTCGATCTCCGACGTCCTCGTGCCGCCGGAGAAGCCGCAGATCATGGAGACCTTCGAGGCTCAGGCCGATCAGATCGAGAAGAAGTACCAGCGTGGCGCACTCGACAAGGTCGAGCGCAACTCCGCACTGGTCAAGATCTGGCAGGACGCGACCGAGCAGGTCGGTAAGGCCATGGAGGCCCACTTCCCCGACGACAACCCGATCCCGATGATCGTGAAGTCCGGCGCAGCCGGAAACATGACTCAGGTTCGCTCGCTCGCCGGCATGAAGGGCTTGGTGACGAACCCGAAGGGTGAGTTCATCCCGCGTCCGATCAAGTCCTCCTTCAAGGAAGGCCTGACGGTTCTCGAGTACTTCATCAACACGCACGGTGCTCGTAAGGGTCTGGCCGACACGGCGCTTCGTACCGCCGACTCGGGCTACCTGACGCGTCGTCTGGTCGACGTCTCGCAGGATGTCATCGTTCGGGAAACCGACTGTGGCACCGAGCGCGGCATCGTCACGACGATCGCCGAGAAGACCGCCGACGGCAAGATGATCCGCGACGCTCACGTCGAGACCAGTACGTACGCCCGCACGTTGGCGAACGACGCTGTCGACGAGAACGGCACGGTCATCGTCGCTCGCGGACACGATCTCGGTGACCCGGCCATCGATGCGCTGCTCGCTGCGGGCATCACGTCGGTCAAGGTTCGCTCGGTGCTCACCTGCACCACGGGAACCGGCGTCTGCGCCACCTGCTACGGCCGCTCGATGGCCACCGGCAAGCTGGTCGACATCGGTGAGGCCGTCGGTATCGTTGCCGCACAGTCCATCGGTGAGCCCGGAACCCAGCTGACCATGCGTACCTTCCACCAGGGTGGTGTCGCCGGAGATGACATCACCGGTGGTCTGCCTCGCGTGCAGGAGCTGTTCGAGGCACGTGTGCCGAAGGGCAAGGCTCCGATCGCGGACGTGTCGGGACGCATCCAGCTCGAGGACGGCGATCGTTTCTACAAGATCACCATCGTCCCGGACGACGGCGGCGAAGAGGTTGTCTACGACAAGCTCTCCAAGCGTCAGCGTCTGCGCGTCTTCAAGCACGACGACGGCACCGAGCGCCTTCTGGCGGACGGTGACCACGTCGAGGTCGGCCAGCAGCTCATGGAAGGTGCTGCCGATCCGCACGAGGTCCTGCGCGTGATGGGTCCCCGTCAGGTGCAGATCCACCTCGTCAACGAGGTCCAGGAGGTGTACCGGTCGCAGGGTGTGTCGATTCACGACAAGCACATCGAGACGATCGTGCGCCAGATGCTCCGTCGCGTGACGATCATCGACAGCGGCTCCACCGAATTCCTGCCCGGTTCACTCACCGAGCGCAGCGAATTCGAGTCGAGCAACCGTCGCGTCGTCTCCGAGGGTGGCGAGCCCGCAGCCGGACGTCCGGTCCTGATGGGTATCACCAAGGCGTCGCTGGCCACCGACTCGTGGCTGTCGGCAGCGTCCTTCCAGGAGACCACTCGTGTGCTCACCGATGCGGCGATCAACTGCCGTAGCGACAAGCTCATAGGTCTCAAGGAGAACGTCATCATCGGTAAGCTCATCCCGGCTGGTACCGGCATCAACCGGTACCGGAACATCACGGTGCAGCCGACCGAAGAGGCACGTGCCGCGGCATACGCGGTGCCGTCGTACGACGATCAGTACTACAGCCCGGACGGCTTCGGCCAGGGAACCGGCGCTGCAGTGCCGCTCGACGACTACGGTTTCTCCAACGAATACCGCTAGAGCGACTTCGTCGCACGTGCACGGCTGGGTAGTGGGTCGTTCCGCAGGCTCCACTCCTTACTCGTAGTCCGCTACGAGTTTCCGCCCACGACGACAGAGCCAGCAGACAAAGCCCCGCATCGACTTCGGTCGATGCGGGGCTTTGTTCTTCGTTATGACCGTATGTTCGTTGTGACCGTGCTGCGTCAGGACCGGAAGAACTCCAGCATGTCGGCGTTGATCGTCGCTGCTTCCGTTGTCGGCATGCCGTGCGGGAAGCCGGGGTAGGTCTTCAGCGTGCCGTTGGGCAGTAGCTTCGCCGAGAGCACTCCCGCGTTCTCGTAGGGCACCACCTGGTCGTCCTCGCCGTGCAGCACCAGCGTCGGGATGTTCACCCCACGCAGGTCATCGCTGAAGTCGGTCTGCGAGAAGGCAACCACGCCGTCGTAGTGGGCTTTCGCGCCGCCGATCATTCCTTGACGCCACCAGTTGGCGATGATGCCCTCCGACGGAGTAGCTCCCGGCCGGTTGTAGCCGTAGAAGGGACCCTCGGCGAAGCTGCGGAAGAAGTCGGCACGGCGCGTGGCGACCTGAACCTGGACGTCGTCGAAGAAGGACTTCTCGATACCGCCGGGGTGGTCGTCGGTCTTGACCATGATCGGCGGTACCGAACTGATCAGCACCGCCTTGGCTGCGCGTTCCTCTCCGTGCCGTGCCAGGTAGCGCACCACCTCGCCGCCGCCGGTGGAGTGGCCGACGTGGATCGCGTCGGTCAGATCGAGGGCTTCGACCACGGCGGCGAGATCGTCGGCGTAGTGGTCCATGTCGTGCCCGTCACCGACCTGTTGGGACCGGCCGTGACCGCGCCGATCGTGGGCGACGACGCGATAGCCCTGCTCCAGAAAGAACATCATCTGGGCGTCCCAGTCGTCCGACGAGAGTGGCCAGCCGTGGCTGAAGACGATGGGCTGACCCGACCCCCAGTCCTTGTAGAAGATCTCGACGTTGTCCGGTGTTGTGATTGTTGGCATGGAAGCAGTGTCGCCCGGGACCTTAGCTGCGCGGTACCACTGTGTGGGTCGAGAACCGCTCGTTTTGCGACATCGTCGACTGGGATGCGAACCGCTGCTGATAGCTGCGCGGGGACGTCCCGATTCGGGCGACGAACGCGCGTCGCATCACTTCGCAGCTCGAATACCCGGCTCGACGGGAGGCCTCGCCGACGGTGTAGCCGGTGTGAAGGGCGTCGCGAGCCAACTCGAATCTCGTCGACGCGACGAATTCGGCTGGTGAGCTGCCGAGTTCGGACTGGAACAGCCGAGTGAGCTGACGGGTGCTGAGGGCCGCGAACCGAGCCAGCTCCGCCACGGTGTGCGGTAGCCGGGGGTTGTCCCGTATGTGGTCGGCCACTCGGCGGACTGCTCCCGTGCGGGGGATCGGGCCGAGGAGGGACGACGAGAACTGGGATTGTCCTCCGCCTCGCTGCATGTACACCAGCAGTCCTTGGGCCGCGGCCCGCGCCACTTCGGGTCCATGGTCCTCCTCGACGAGAGCCAGTGCGAGGTCGATACCGGCCGCAACACCCGCGGAGCTGTACAGGTGGCCGTCCCGGACGAAGATGGCATCCGGATCGACCGTGAGGGCGGGATAGAGGCGCTGCAGATCGGACGTGAACTTCCAATGTGTCGTTGCGGCTCGGCCATCGAGTAGGCCTGCCGCGGCAAGGACGAATGCCCCGGTGCACACGGACGCCATCCGACGGGTCCGGGCAGCGAGATCGGTTGCGGCCTCGACTAGTTCGGCGGTGACGAGGCGAATCGGATCGAATTCGCTACCGGAGATGATCACGGTGTCGAACTGTCCGGATCCCGCGACCGGGCGGGTGGACACCGTTGTCCCGATGGAGGTGCTCACGTCTGCGCCGCCGGGAGAGAGGATCACCACCTCGTAATCGACGGCGGGCTGCTGATTCGACTCGACGAAGACCTCTGCGGGGCCGACGAAATCGAGCATCTTCACCCCGTCGAACACCAGGAAAGCGATCCGCCGTGATCCGAGAGATTCCGAAAGCGCATCGTTCATGCCTACAGAAGCTACCGCCGCTGGGCGATGAGTTTTCGATGCGCCTCGAGTCGGTATCGACATGACCAACCAAACACCCAGCACCATCGTGAACATCGGCGTGGCCATGTTCACCGTCACCGACCAGGACGCCGCCCTCGAGTTCTATTCACGCGTGCTCGGTTTCGAGCTGCGCGACGATACGCGTTTCGGACCCGAGGGCGAGTACCGGTGGCTGGAAGTGGCACCGCCCGGGTCGACGGCGCGGCTTGCTCTGAATCCGCCGATGGGTGACTCGCCCGGCGGCGGGTCCATCGGAGTCGAAACCCCCGACGTCGGGGCGGAACACGCGCGTCTGACTGCGATCGGCGGTATCGACATGGACGCACTTTCCGGGACCGAGGACGGTGCGCCGCCCATGTTCGCGCTACGTGATCCCGACGGCAATTCGGTGTGGGTCGTTCAGGCTTGATTCGGTCTGTCGATGAGGCGAACTTCGCCGTCTCGGGCTCGGCGCGGGGTACCGGCCGTTACTGTTGCCCCATGCGAAAGACTGTGCTCGTGCTCGCGATGGTCATGGCGTGGATTTTCGCGGGAGCCCTTCCGGCCGGTGCGGCACCCGGCGGCGACCCGTCGTGGTCCGGCGATTATTCGCTGATGCGGTTCGCGGCGAGCAAGACGGGCACGAGCGCAGCGGCGTCGCAACGAGAACCGGATTTCTCCGACGTCTACACCTTCGCCACCGACTGCACCGACGGGAACTGCGTTGCCTCCGTCGTCGCCGGTCCACCTCCGGCGAACGAGTCTCTCCAGAACCGCCCGATCGACTACACCTGGGACGGGACGAGTTGGGTGCATACCTATGACTGGGTGTGGGACTGCTGGAAGGGTGCAGGAAATCCCAAGGAGTACAACGATGCACACTCGGTTGCCTACTACACGCCACAACCCGATGGCAGCTTTACGGGCGTGTGGACGACGACTATCTATGGCGGCTACTGCGACGGCACCGTCGTCATGAACGTTGCTGCATATCCTGTCTCGCCACTTCCCGCCTTGCCTCCGATGTTCGGCAGCAGCTGACCGAGTGAGTTCGCATTCGTCGACTCATTCGTGATGGCAGACGGCTTCGAGATCGATGCCGTTGAGGTCGCGCACGAACGATCCGTAGTAGTTCGCGTGGTACTCCGGCTGTAGTCCCGATGGCCGGAGCTCGATCGCTCCTGCTGACAGCGCTGCCGCGTGGAATGCATCGACAGTGGCGCGGTCCGGGGCACTGAACGCGAGATGGGTGTGCGGTCCGATAGCCGAACCCGGGGCGTCGACGATCCAGAAGAAGGGCTTCACCTGCGCCCAGCCGAAGGCGATCATGGCGAGTTGGTTCGCCTCTGGGGTGTGCGGTACCCGCATGATCTCGGTGATCCCGAGCGGTGCGAGTGCAGCACCGTAGAACTCGGCGCTGGCGGCGAGATCGTCGACGCCGATGTTGACGTGGTCGATTTGGGATCCGGTGCGGTCGGTGTTCGTCATGCGTTCGAGTTTTGCCGAGATCGCGGACGAGTTCGGTCCTGAATCGGATGGATCCGTCGTGTTCACCTCCACGTCGAATCGATGACGGGTGTAGTTTGTCCGGGCGCGAGAGTCTCGACCAATGGTGAGACGCGGTAACGAGATTGGGATTGGACAGGACATCTCCTTGCGGGCGGGGGCAACACGTCGACAGTTCCTGACGTGGAGTGCGTTGGTGGGGGCGCTGGCGTTCACTCCGGAACTCGCGGGAACGGCGGCGCACGCACAGTCCGTGGTGACTCCCGACTACCCGTTCCGCCTCGGCGTGGCATCCGGCGATCCACTGCCCGATTCGGTGGTGCTGTGGACCAGGCTCGCCACCGATCCCTTCGCGCCACTGGGCGGAATGACTCCCGGCGTCGTGCCGGTGCGGTGGCAGATCGCAACGGACGAGCGATTCGCGAACATCACGCGCGAGGGCGTCGAGCTTGCCACCGAGTTCGACGGCTGGTCGATTCACGTCGACGTCCGTGGTCTGGAGCCCGCTCGCGAATACTTCTATCGCTTTCTCGTCGGACCGCACGCCAGCTCGGTCGGGCGCACCAAAACTGCACCGGCAGTCGGGCAGTCGCTGAGCAGGCTCGATTTCGCCTGGGCGTCCTGCCAGAAATGGGAGGACGGCTACTTCGGGGCGTACCAGGACTTGGCTGCCTCGAATCTCGATGTGGTGTTCTTTCTGGGCGACTACATCTACGAGTACGCGATCAAGGACGAGGGTGCCAGGAAGGGCGAGCCGCGCACCGAATCGGCAGCGCGAGAGACCATGGTGCTCAGCGACTATCGCGACCGATACGCGATGTACAAGGCTGACGAGAACCTGGCTGCCGCACATGCGTCGGCACCGTTCGTCTCGACGTTCGACGATCACGAGGTGGACAACAACTGGGCCTCGCAGATCAGCCAGGACAACGACGATCCGCGAGAGTTTCTGTTGCGCAGAGCTGATGCCTTCAAGTCGTGGTGGGAGAACACTCCGGTGCGCGCGAATCTGAAACCCATCGGACCGGACATGACGGTCTACCGCCGGTTCTCCTTCGGCGATCTGGTGGACTTCTCGGTGCTGGACACGCGCCAGTACCGCAGCGATCAGGCACACGGGGACGGCGAGCATGCGCAGGACGCCGAGACGGCCGATCCGTCGCGCACCATAACCGGTGCAGCACAGGAACAATGGATTCTCGACGGGTTCGCATCACCGTCGACGTGGAACTTCTTGGCGCACCAGACGGTCATCTCGGACTTGGCTCGTGGGCTCGGCAGCGATCGCAAGGTCGGGATGGATCCGTGGAGCGGATACGAGGCGTCTCGGCACCGAATTCTGGACGGGGCCAGGGATCGTGGCACGAAGAACGTCGCGTCCATCGTCGGCGACATCCACCGCACGATCGTGTCGGAATTGCGACGCGACTACCAGGATCAGGTGTCGCCGATCCAAGGTGTGGAGATCGCGACCACGTCCATCGCGTCGGGCAAGGACGGTGCCGATGTCGACTCCGCCGGTGCGGCGATCACCGAGGCCTCACCGCACGTCAAGTACGGCAATGCTCGGCGCGGCTATCTCCGTAGCACGCTGACGAACACCGAATGGCGTTCGGAGGTAAGGGTTCTCGATCGTGTTTCCACACCGGGGGCATCGGTGCGAACCGCAGCAACGGTCACCGTCCCCGAGGGCCGCCCCGAGATCGAGTTGAGCTAGCGACCGTCGGCGATGATCTGCGCGACGTTGCGTTCGGCCAATGCGGTGATGGTCAGCGACGGGTTGGCGGCTCCGGTGCTACCGGGGATCAGTGCACCGTCGACGACGTAGAGCCCGGGGTGGCCCTTCACCCGCCCGTAATTGTCGGTGGCGTCGCCCAATACGGCACCGCCGAGTGGGTGGGCGGTGAAGGTGTCGTCGACATCGCGGGTGAACGGTTCGGCTGCGACGACGGTGCCGCCGGCCTGGGCCATCCGATTCTGTACTGCGCGTAGGGCTTCGACGGTGTCGCGGCTGCCACCCTTGGGCCAGTTCAGTGTCAATCGATCTGCGGCGGAATCGAATCCGAAGTTTCCGCGCAGCGGGTCGATGGTCATGCCGAGCGAGCCGATGAATCCGAGGTTGACGGGAACGCCCGGTACGTACCAGTTCTCGACGGTCAGTGGCAGTCCTGAGTCGTCGACGATGCGAGATGCGCAGGGCGCACCCTGCGGTCCTGCGGACATCGGCCCGAGCGACCGGGTCATCGAGGCGTCGCCGTTGGTGCCCCAGCCGGTGCCGACGAATTCGTTGAGGTTCGACAGTGCTCCGGTGGTGCGGGCGCGCATCAGCAGCTCGGTGGTGCCGATGGACCCGGCTCCGAGGACGAGGGTGTCGCAGGTGAGCGTGCGTGTCTCGACGACGTTGCCGAACGGGTCGAGGCGTTCGATCTCGACGCGGTAGCGGCCGCCGGATTCGGTGCCGATCGCCGCGACGCGGTGGCTGTGACATACCGTCGCGTTGCCCGTGGCCTCGGCCTGGGGGATGTAGTTCTGGGTCAGGTCGTGCTTGGCACCGTTGGAGTTGCCGAAGGTGCTGGCACCGACCGTCGCGGACGGCCTCGAGCGGCCGCCGATCTCGTCGCGGACGACGTTCCAGTTCCAGTTGCCGTCCACTGCCTGAGGGGTGAAGCCTGCCCGCCTGGCGTGGTCGTCCCAGGTGCGTGAGTGTGCGAAATTCGGGCTGTTGTAGACGTCCTCGGGCATCGCCGACGGCCGGAGCATCGAGCGCGCCTTGGGGTACCAGGTGGCGGCCATCTCGTCGTAGTTCAGTCGTCCGCCGAAGGAGAGGTCGAAGAACTTCTTGTCGGGGGCGATGGTGACGCCGGTGTAGACGATCGAGCCGCCGCCGACGGCCGCGCCGCGCCAGACGGAGAGGTTCTCGTAGCGGGTGGTGTCGAGAACGCCGCCGAACAGGTCGACCGGTCCGACGGGCATTCCGGTGATGTTGGTGAACGAGCTCTGCTGCCACAGTCCGCGTCCGTCGGCGGTCATGTCGGCGGTGAAGATCTCGCGCCACGGGTCACGTGGCCAGCGCAGTCCGCGTTCGAGGACGGTGACCTGGGTGCCGGCCTGCGCCATGCGGAGGGCGGCGGCGCTCGCACCGAATCCGGAGCCGATGACGAGGACGGGGGAGTGGTCCGGTGGGCGCGGGGGGTCGGCGAACAGCTCGGGAACCAGTGCTCGGATGCGTTCGGCGCCGATCGGCAGCGCACCTGCGGTGGCGGAGCCCGGCATTCCAGCCGAGTTCAGAACCGGAGCGGCGGCGGCGCCGAGCATTCCGGCAGCGGCCAACCGCAGCAGTTGCCTTCGGTTCACGGAAAGTCCCCCTACTTGACTCACGGACAGCGTTGTCAATTCTGTCGTGTTTGCGGCGAGAAAGCGAACAGTTCGGTCGGTCTCGAGGATGCTTCCCAGCTCGGCCTCAGGTTTGCCTGTAAGACTTCCGCTCATGGTTTCGGCATCGGCGGCTCTGTTACTGCTCGTCACAGCAGTACTCGGCATCGTGGCGCACCGCGTGGACGCGCGGGGGCAGGCGATGCTCGTTGCCGCGTCTTTGGCACATGTCCTCATGCTCGCCGCGGTGCCCGGCACGGCACTCGCGGCCGTGGCGTTCGGCTGGTGGGGGCTGGCGGCCGGCGCGGCTGTGGTGACGGGTGCCGTTGCAACGCAGATTCCTCTGCACAGGCACCGCGCCCGGACGACGGCCGAGGCACCGACTCTGACGGTGCTGCACGCCAATATCTGGCTGGGACAGGCCGATCTCGATGCGTTGGTTGCGTTGGTCGACAAACACCGGCCCGACGTGCTCACCCTCGTCGAGTTGACGCCCGAGGCCGACGCGGGGCTTCGCGGCAGACTGTCCGAGCTGTTGCCGCATGTGTACGTCAGTGCCGCCGCGGGCGGTGACGGGTCCGGTATCTACAGTCGCTTTCCGCTCGTCGACGAGCAGCGGCACGACGGTTTCGTGACCGAGCTGCTCTCGGCACGGGTGGAGATGCCGGGGCGGCCGCTGGTGTTCGCGGTTCATCCCGTGCCGCCGTGGCCACGGGAGCCGTCCGACTGGGTTCGCGAGCTCGCGCTGCTGCGTCAACTACTGGCCAAGATTCCCGTCGACGACGGTCCCGTGGTGGTGGCGGGCGACTTCAACGCGACGCAGGATCATCGGCGGTACCGAGATATGCAGGACGGTCGGTTCGTCGATGCCGCGGTGGCGAGCGGAGCCGGGATGCTCAGGACGTACCCGGCGCACACCTGGTACCCACCCGTCATCGCCATCGACCATGTTCTGGTGTCGGACATGGCGGTTCGCTCGGTCGAGGCCATAGAGATTCCCGGCTCCGACCACCGCGGCATCCTGGCCCGGCTGCAGTTCCGGCACCAGTAACTCCGGCACTGGGTTCAGGGCTGCGCGGGCAACTGCTGCACCGACCACGTGTTGCCGTCGGGGTCGGCGAAGTACACGAACGTGCCCCAGCCCTCGTCCTTGGGTGGATCGATGGTCAGGCCGGCTGCGGTGAGGTGCTCGTAGGCCTCCTGGACGTTGTCCACGACCAATAGGATCCCGGCTCCTTTGCCCGGTTCGGCGTCGGTGATGCCCTCGCCGATCGCGATGGAGCAGGCCGAGCCCGGGGGAGTGAGCTGGACGTACCGGATACCGTCCCAGGGGCGAGCATCGTGGTCGGCGACGAAGCCGATCGAGACGTAGAAGTCCTTGGCGCGGTCCACGTCGGTGACGGCCAGAGTGACGAGTTCGAGCTTCATGGTGAGGTTCATGGAGCAATGATGAGCGCCATTGCGGACATGTTCGGTCCGCGGTGAACGAACACTTCGAGAAATATGCCCGACGCCTCGTCGGTTGAGATATCCGTGTTCTTCTCACTCCTCGACAGATCCCGCACGCGATCCGGTTTCGACGACGGCTCGGCGCTGCGGCATACCGTCGAACGAGCAGTGCATGCCGAGGAGATCGGGTTGCACCGGTTCTGGGTGGCCGAGCATCACGGCGTTCCCGGCATCGCGTCGGGCGCACCGGCGGTTCTCGCCGCGGCGGTGGCGTCGCGCACCTCGCGCATTCGCGTCGGATCCGGCGGGGTGATGCTGCCCAATCATCAGCCGCTGGTCGTGGCCGAGCAATTCCTGATGTTGGAGTCCCTCTTTCCCGGCCGGATCGACCTCGGTGTCGGCCGCTCCCTCGGTTTCACCGAACCGGTTCGGGCAGCATTACGCAGTGAGCGGACCGACACGTTCGAGGCCGATATCGCCGAATTGCGTTCGTATCTCGACGGTTCGGGACCGGTGACTGCCCGGCCCGCTGTTCCGTCGCCGCCGGTGTTCGTTCTCGCGACCGGAGCCGGTCTCGAGGTTGCCGCTCGCGCCGGGCTTCCGGTCGTGGTCGGTGGACCGGTTCTCCAGCGTGACGATCCATTGGCGGTCTATCGCAAGCACTTTCGGCCCACGCCATCGAATCCCGAACCGTACGTGATTGTCTCGCTCGACGTGACCATCGCAGCGGACGCGGCCGATGCCCGCAGGCTCGCCGTGCCGGAGGCGTGGGCGATGGCCAGGTCCAGACGCGAGGGTGAGTTCCCGGCTCTGGAACGAGCGTCCGTGATCGACGAATCACAGTGGACGCCGCAGACGCGTAGCCGAATCGAGGCGTCGTTGGCGTCGAGCATCCTCGGCACGGCCGGGCAGGTCCGTCCTCGTCTGGAG
The DNA here is from genome assembly GCF_002259405.1 of Rhodococcus sp. 14-2483-1-2. GTDB lineage: Bacteria > Actinomycetota > Actinomycetes > Mycobacteriales > Mycobacteriaceae > Rhodococcoides. The sequence goes on from NZ_NPFW01000017.1 coordinate 17,379, forward strand.
GAGGTTGTCGAGCGCACCGGCGCGAACGAGATCATGGCCTCGACGTCGACGTACGATCGTGCCGAATTGTTCGACGCGGATGTCGCGTTCGCTCAGCTCGCGGGGGTGGCGGGCTGAACCGGTGCCGTCGCTGCGAGTGCCGCCACCAGGTCGCGCTGAATGTCGGTGATGGGCACGGTCGCGTCGACGACGGCCGACACCGGTAGCCGCAGCCTGCGGTCGGCCTCGGTGCGGAAGACCAGGCCGGTCTTGGGGGTGCTGTCGGCGGTGCTGGCGTACAGGATGGACCAGCATTGCGGGTTCTTGAGGAGTTCGGCGCTGGCGGTGTGATCGGACGCCACGGGTGGGCCGAAGCTCAGCGGCAGTCCACTGCGCTTCATCTCGCGCTCGATCACCCGGTGCAGCAGGATTTGCTCGCTCCGTTTGGGAAGTAGCAGGGGGTAGCCGGCGAGCTGGCTCAGGCTCGGGTTGTTCTCACCCGCCAGAGGATGGCCCTCAGGAAGGACGACGACGAGGTCCTCGGTCCACAGCTCGGTCACCTGTAGACCGGAGCGTTCGACGCTGCCGCGGATCAGCGCTACCTGGCAGTCGCCGGACGTCACCGCTTCGATCTGTTCTGCGAATCGTTTCAGGACGAAGTCGATCTCGGCGTCGGGATGGCGCTCGCGAACCGCGACGATGGCGGAGATGGCGTTGGCTGCGAACGTCATGTTTCCGGTCAGGCGCAGCTGATTGCGCTTGCGCGTCGTCAGTGCCAGGGCGGCCTGCTCGAGCTCCACCATGTGCCGGGCGATGGAGACCAATTGTGCTCCGACAACGGTCAATCGAACGGTACGAGAGGTGCGCTCGAACAGGGGCTCACCGATTTCTCGTTCCAGCTTGGAGATCTGCAGGCTGATCGCCGATTGCGAGACGTAGCAGCGTTCGGCAGCGCGAGAGAAGTTCAGTTCCTCTCCGACCGCGAGGAAGTACTTCAGCTGCCGCAGTTCCATTTCGCCATTCAATCATGAGTTCTACTCATAGATGCTATTTCAACTTCCGCGTTGATAGAGCATCTCGGTCGGAGTTTCATGGAGGTAGTTCTTCGCCCAGGGAAAGACTCGAGCCGAAAAGGAAAGTGCTGTGCAAACGTACGACGTCGTCATCGTGGGATCGGGATTCGGAGCATTGGCCGCTGCCAAGTCTCTGGGCAAGGCCGGTGTGACGTTCTCGCTGATCTCCAGCACCACAGAACACCTCTTTCAGCCGCTGCTCTACCAGGCCGCCACCGGAATGCTCTCGACCGGCGAGATCGCCCCTCCGATCAGGCGCATCCTCGCGCAGTACGACTCGGCCGACGTGCGTCTCGGACGCGTCGTCGATGTCGATCCCGAAGCTCACCAGGTCACCTATGTCGGTGCCGGCCAGAGCCACACCATCGGCTTCGGTCGATTGATCGTCGCCACGGGTGCCACGCAGGCGTACTTCGGCCGTGACGAGTTCAAGGACCGCACGTTCGCGCTCAAGACCGTCGACGACGCGATCGCTCTGCGTGTGCAGATTCTCAGCTGCTACGAGACTGCGCACCTGACAACCGATTCGGCTGCTCGCAAGGAATTGCTGAGCTTCGTCGTTGTCGGTGCAGGCGCGACGGGTGTCGAGCTGGCCGGTCAGATCAGGGATCTCGCGCATCGCTATTTCGCCGGATCGTTCCCGGACATCGAACCCGACGACGTCACGGTGACCCTCGTCGACGGAGTCAAGGAAGTGCTGCCGGCGTTCGGCGGCAAGCTCAGCGCGTACGCCCGTACGAAGCTCGAGAAGTCGGGCGTCGACGTCGTCACCGGGGCCATGGTCACCGATATCGCCGACGACGTCGTGACGGTGCAGGACGTGGACACCAAGACCTCGCGAACCTTTGCCGCCAAGACTGTCATCTGGTCGGCCGGAGTGCAGGCCAGCGAGCTGGCGGCCACGATCGCCGAGCGCACCGGCTGCGAGACCGACCGTGCCGGACGCCTTCTCGTGCACGACGACTTGACGGTCGGCTCGGCGAAGGACATCTACGCGATCGGCGACGTGACGTCGTTGAACAAGCTCCCCGGTCAGTCGCCGGTGGCGATGCAGCAGGGCAGGCACGTTGCCAAGATGATCATCGGAAAGGTCGACGCGGGAACCCCGTTCGAGTACACCGACAAGGGCAGCATGTCGATCGTCGGCCGATTCAGCGCTGTGGCGCGGCTGTTCGGCAAGGTCGACATGTCGGGACCGATCGCGTGGCTCATGTGGCTCGCGGTGCACCTGATGTACCTGGTCGGCTTCCGGAATCGCTACGTCGCGGTGGTGTCGTGGATGACCTCGTACATCGGCGACAAGCGACCGCACTTCCAGTACACCGACCACTCCGCCGCCACGATCGAACCGCGGGCCGAGGTCGCCGGCGAGAGCTCGGACGACGAGGAGCGCAACGCGGCCTAGGTCGCAATGCCGTTGCGGTAGGCCCAGATCACCACGTGGACTCGGGTATTGACGTCGAGTTTGCGACAGATGTTGCTCACGTGAGTCTTGACCGTGCTCTGTTCGAGGTGCAGTGCCCGGGCGATCTCGTTGTTGCCCAGGCCCTGCGCCAACAGTTGCACCACGTCCATTTCACGCAGACTCAGGTCGTGTTGCGGTGCAACGGACGTGGGTGGGCTCGGAACGCCGCGGCGGGTGAACTCGGTCATCAGGCGCGGGGTCAATCGAGGGGAGAGCACCGCGCCGCCGCCGGCGACGGTGACCACCGCGTCGGCCAGTTCGTCGGGATCGGTGTCCTTGAGCAAGAAGCCGGACGCTCCACTGTCGAGAGCTGCGAACACGTACTCGTCGAGGTCGAAGGTGGTGACGACGATGACGCGAGTGTTCTCGAACTGCGCCAGTATCTCGCGTGTGGCGGTCAACCCGTCGCCGTTCGGCATCCGGATGTCCATCAGTACGACGTCGGGTTGCAGTGCCGACACCTGCTGCACGGCATGCTTTCCCGAGCTCGCGTGGCCGACCACCTCGATGTCGTGATGGCCGGCCAGGAACAGCTCGAATCCCTGCCGAACCACGGGTTGATCGTCCGCGATGAGTACGGTGATCATGCGTGTGACTCCATCACACCGGCGCCGCGCTGAGAGATCGTTCCGCCGACGGGCAGTCGAGCCCGCACGGTCCACGTCGTTCGGTCGTCGGACAATCCGGCATCGAGGGTGCCGCCGAGTAGTGCGGCTCGCTCCCGCATTCCCGGAATGCCGAATCCCTGACCCGAGGACTCGCGCAGTACGGAGTTGCCCGAGGTGATCGTGTTGGTGACGGTGATCTCGATGGCGGAGGAGTGAACGGTCACCTGCACGCGCACAGCGCAATTCGGTGCGTGGCGTCGGGCGTTGGACAGCGATTCCTGAACGATGCGGTAACAGGTCAACTGCACCGCGCTGTCTGTGTCACCTATTTCGTCGGCATCGCCGGAGATGTCGATGTCGATGGACGCGAACGAGATTCGAGACTGTTCGATCAGCTCGGCGATATCGGAGATCATCGGTTGCGGAGCACTGTCGCTGTTGGAGCTGTAGGCCGTGTCGCTCGGGCGCAGGATACCGACGATCTGGCGCAGGCTGTCGAAGGTTCGCTGGCCGTGTCCGATTGCGCCGGTGAGTAGTTCGTGCGCCTGCTGGGGGTTGCTCGTGATGAGCGTCTTCGATGCCTTGGCTTGGATGAGCATTCCGGTCAGGTGGTGCGCCGCGACGTCGTGGAGTTCGCGTGCCATGGTTTTTCGTTCGTTGTCCAGGGCCTCGTTCAGCCGTTGCCGGTGTTCGATTTCGGCTCGCCCGAGGGCGGCCTCGCTCTCGAGTTCCTGGGCTCGACCTAGTGCGATGTACTTGCCCAGTGCGATGAGCACCGTGTAGTTGATGACGAGGTTCACGATCTGCTCGGCGAGCACGCCGATCGTGCCACCTGGGCCGCCCGTGGAATCCGGGTAGGACAGCCGGGTGTCGACGCTGACCGCGATCTCGAGGATCAGCCCGACGGCGATGGGGGCGAACAGGCGTGGCCCGGTCACTCGAATTGCCAAGGCGGCGATGGCAAACCAGTACAGCGGGGTGAATCCGAGGGTTCGGTCCGGCAGAACCAGGATCAGCGCGATGCTGATGGCCACCACGGACAGGTAGGCGGTGACCGGAAAGGACCGGCGAACGCACGTCACGCCGGTCATCGCCAGCAGGGCAACGACACTCGCTGCGATCAGGGGTGGGCTCTGGACGAGTTCGTCTCTGGTGTCGCCGACCATGCCGGTGGAGAGTTGGAATCCGGCGTAGACGAGCGTGGCCAGGAGCATCTCGATCGGCAGCACCACGGGACTGCGAGGTCGCCAGGACGGTCGAAGGGTGTGCAGCAGTCGGGAATCACTCAGCATCAGAGTCGACTCCGTTCTCCTGCCGCATCTTTCGCATTCCTCGAGCCCGCTGTCTTGGAACCCAGCACCCACAGAGGTCCGGTGACGAACCAGAAGAACGTGATGATGCCGAGTGGCTGGATCACGGTCTTCAGTGCTGCTGCTTGATCCGAGTCTGCCACGGTGTAGGCCAGTGCGTAGGTGATCACCAGAGCGATGGCGGCGGCGGTCAGCCACTTCACGAATCCCCGGATCTCGTTGCGGTAGGCCCGCGGACCGGTCTTCGGAGGCTTGATCGGTGCGGGTCCACCGGCGAATCGGTGCGCGAAGCGTACGTCGAGCCAGGCCACGGTGGAGTGCGCGAACACGACCGTCCAGCCGAGGTAGATGCCGGCGAGGCGGTGGGCGAACTCGACCTCCCCGCCGCGGTGCAGGTCTAGTGCCACTGCGGCGACGAGGACGACATCGAGGACCGGGAGCAGGGCCAGGGTGACGGTGCTGGCGCGTCGCATTCGTGCCACGTAGCGCAGGCACAGGCCGCCGATCACCAGAACCCAGAAGCCGACTTCGCAGATCGCGATCGTGAGAAGAATCGGATTGTCCATGGACCCGATCTCACCGCAGCCGACGTGCGCGCGATACCCCCGCGGAGGCGTCGTACCTGGTGGTTCGGCCGAAGGTACGACGCTGCGCTCCACCGAAAGTCGTAGCTCTACCGAAAGCCGTAGCTTCACCGAAAGTCGTGGAGCGTCGAGTCGGGCGATCGGCAGGCTAGGCTCGTCGCCGTGATGGACCTCGGCGCGTTGCACCTCGGAGCGCTCGGGCGTCAACCGAAGATTTTCTGGGTCTTCGTCGCTGTCGCTGTGGTCGCGGCAGGAGTCATCGTCGTGGAGTCACGCGCGTCCGGTCCTGCGGACTTCGCGTTGCCGGATACGCCTGCGTCGAGCGGGTTCATCGCGTCGAACTACGACCAGGGTGAGTCGTCGACCACGATTCCGGGGTGTGATGCCGTCGTCGTTCCCGAGTCCGGGGATTTTTCAGGGGCGTACTTCCGTCTCGATGGAGGACGCTACGACGACCCCCGCTATCCATGGTTCTCCGGGCGCAAAGCTACTGCGCTGTCCGATGCGCTTGTTTCTGCCTTGCCGGCCGAGACCGCCGTCGAATTCGCAGCACCCGGTACGTTCGCGTTCGGTGCCGAATCCGCGTTTCGATTCGGTCCTGTGCAAGGTCCCACGTCCGATAGCTCTGTCGGCGATGGTCCGACGGATGATCTGTCGATGTTCGCGAGCTCCACTGCCGCCGGGTTGCTGATTCGCAACGGCTCGGGTGCCGACGTGACCGTGACGATCTCGAAGTCGACTGCCGGTGTACCGCCCTGTGTCGGTGGCACTCTCGATCGCAGGCAGGTCGCGGCCGACGGTACGGTCGTGGACACGAAAGAGTCCACCAGCGAAGACGGTGGTAGAACAGCGGTGGTCAGGACGGCGACTGCTTACGCATCCGATGGAACGACGTTGCAGGCCAACGCAAGCCAGTTCGTGTCTTCGGACGAAGCAGTGTCCATGAACGACCTGATCTCCGTGGTGTCGTCGAGCGAGCTGCGAATCGATGCAGCGGTGCCGGGCGGAACCCGACTCCCTCCTCTGCCGTGTGACACGCGAGTTGGGTCGCAGGATGGACCAGCGGTGACTCGCGCCGACGCAGACCGTATCGGCCGCGCCCTGGACCAGGCTCGAATCCGCGCGCTTCGGGCAGTGATCGTGCTCGAGCAGCCGCTGGCACCGATGCAACGGAGTTCGTTGTCCCACGACTCGTTGTGTGCAGCCGGGACAATTCTGACGTCAGGATCTGAAGGTGTTGTGACCGTGGCGATCACGGGTGGACAGCCACTCCCGGAAATTCCCGACGCATATGACCCGACGGCTGATCGCTCGGTCGACACCGTGCGCCTGCCCGACGGATCGATGTCGGAGAGATCGAAGCGCGGCGTCAGGACCGTGACTGTGACCCGGCCGTCGGGCACTCGTGTCCGTATCTCGTCGACATCGGCGGGCGAGCTCGTCACGGTCGGCAATCTCGAGTCCATCGCGACGGCACCGGGCCTGGACCTGTGAGCTCCCGATGGCCGGTGTGGACAGCGGGAGCCGTGGCGTTGGCGACTGTCGTTGCTGCGGTGATCGTTGTCGCGCAGGACGACGGCCCGGCAATCGCGACTGCCCCCGCATGGACGACCACAGCTCCGCCGACGGTTCCGCGTGCGCCGGAAGTCCAGTGGTCCAGATCTGCAGAGGCCGTCTACGGCCGCGAATTCGCGCAGTTTCGTGATCCTGGTGCAGGCGGACGGCTCAACCCCAGCGCAGCGAGATTCATCGATGCGGGCGGGGTGTATATCGCTTCGGTGGGTCTGCCGGATCCTGCTACCGGGAATTTCGACGCTCCCGCGATGGTGGGCCTCGACGCAACGGATGGATCCACACTATGGCGGCGAGACGATCTCCGGGTGGAATCCTGTGCCGACCGGCCTTTGTCGGGATACCTCGTCTGCCTCTCCAGCACCGAGTCGGAAAATCCGGAATCGACGATTGTCACGGTGGACACCACGACCGGTGCTGGTCGCTCTGTTCGTGTGCCGCAACGTGTGTTGGCTGTGGGAACCGACGGGTTCTCGCTCTACTCGATCAGTTCTACTGTCACGCAAGCAGGTTACGAGGGAACGCGGCAGCTCGCCAAGGGTTCTGTGAACGATGTCGGGCGCGATTGGGTCACCGAATTTCCCGGCGAGGCCATTTACGCGGGTATGCCGGGGCCGGTCATCACCATCGACGGAAACTACGGCCTGGGCCGGTTCGGTTCGACGGCAATAGGATTCGACTCGGTCACCGGATCGATCACGTGGTACCGGGGTTATCCCGACAGTTGCGTGTCGCAACCTTTTCGGGTGCAACCGGCACTGGTGATCATGACCGAGGCGGTGTGTACACAGTCCCAGACGTACGCCGGCACCGTCGCGCTCGCCTCGGATGGTCGAACTGTCGCCAGATCTCCGCTGCCGGTGTATCCCTTCCTCGAGATCGACGATCCAACAGACCTGTCGCTGCCGATGGTCGTCGGTGACAGTGCGTTCGATCGGACGACCGGACAGTTTCTCTGGTCGAGCCCGCTGTTGGCGTCGACCAATGGCGTAGCTGTCGTCGGGGATGTGGTGATCGCACGTGCTCCCGGAACAGCTCATGTGACGGCATTGGATCTGAGAACCGGTTCGGTTCGGTGGGAGAACGATCCCGATGACTACTACCCGATCACGGCGTACGCCGACGGTCTCGCGTACTCCACCGTCGGCGGCACCGTGGAATCGATCGCGTTGGAAGACGGTACGACACGTCGGCGGTTGGAGATCGAGCCGACGCCGGACCCCTATGCAACGAATCGGTACCTGGCATCGTGGGTGATCGAATCCGGCGACCGTCTGGTGTATTCGTCCACAGCCACGATTGCCGTCGTCGACCGCGGGTAGCTGCTGTCGGTGCGCCTACAGTGGAAGTACGCATACAGGACATACGAAACAGGGAGTCCGACATGGCAGGCAAGAAGATCGACAGAGTGCACGCACAGTCCGCGTTGGAGACGGTTCGTGAGAATCCCGGCATCGCGTTGATTGCCGCCGCGCCCGCATTGGTGGTGCTGGCAGTGGTGTGGTGGCTGCTCGGGTTCCCTGCCGCGTTGATTCTGCTGATCGCAGCAGGCGGTGCCGGCTACCTGTACCTCAGGAACCGCTGATCACTGATCGGCGCGCGGGATGCAGAATTCGGTGATCGTGGCCGTCCCTGCTGCGAGCTCTGCCCAGGACGACTCCGTGGTGAGCACTGCTATCGCAGATGTGGGGAAGCGGTGCCGAACCTCACGGGCCACGTCGGTGTCGTCGTCGACCGCCAATTCGAGTGCGGTCCAGGGGATTCCGGGCTCATGCCCGACGACCAGCAAGGTCGATACCGTCACGTCGTCGAAGTACGTGTCGGCGAGGCGGATTTCGTCGATGATCTCGTCGGCGGATCCGCCGTAGATGTCTCGTTCGAAGCGGGTGGGAGCGTCGCCCAGACCGGTAGCGGCCAGGGTTTCGCGGGTGCGCAGAGCCGTCGAGCACAACACTGCGTCGACAGTGCCGACGTGTTCGGCGATCCAGGCTCCGGCGAGTGCCGCCTCGCGTTGGCCGCGCGACGCCAGAGGTCGTTCGTGATCCGGTACTCCGTCGGGGTAGCCGGATTTGCCGTGCCGCATCAGCACGAGGGTCCTAATGGTCGCCATGCCGTCCACCGTAAACGGTCAGGGCGACCGGATCGGGGAGAACGTTCACCGGTTCCGGGAAGACGAACTTGCGCATCGCCCACCATCGGAATGCGGTTGCCAGCAACGTGCCGATGATGGATCCGCTGACGAAGTCGGCGATGTTCTCGGTGAGGAAGGACACGTTCGGCGACCGCAGATCCAGCATGTAACTCGACACCCAGAGCGGGAGCTGGTTGATTGCCAGGCCGGTTCCGGCGACGGCGAAGAACAGCGCTGCCTCGTGGTGACGACGTCGTCCGCCGCGCGCTGTGAACGACCATTCCCGGTTGAGGATGTAGGACACGATCGTCGCGATCAACACGGCCAGAACGTTGGCCGTCACGGGCTTGTCCTGCAGGATCGTCCACTTCAGGCCGAAGAACAGGACGACGGTGACGACGAAGGTGATCGCTCCGACGATGAGGAACTTGAGGGCCTCTGCGTGCTTGACGAGGGGCTCCAGCCAGCGCTCGGGAACGTGGTCGGTGAGGCGGTCGGACACATGCATCCCAACGACGTTACCTCGAGTAAGGGGTTCGGCTCGCCGGTGAACGCTAGGCTCACGGCAATATGACTAGTGCCCGGTTGTCCGTTCTGGTCGTGTTCTTCGTCAACGGAGCGGTGTTCGCGAACTGGGCTCCGCGCATTCCGGAGATCCAGGACTCGCTGTCCATCGACGTCGCGACCCTCGGCCTGGCGCTGACCGGAGTCGGTCTCGGCGGGTTGGTGGCCGCACCTGTCGCAGCGGCGACGGTTCGACGGTTCGGCAGTCGGTGGGCGATTCTCGCCTCCGGTCTGCTGCTGTGCGCGGCGTTCGTGCTGCCTGCCGTGGCTGTGTCGTGGTGGACGCTGTTGGCGGCGCTGGTGCTGCTCGGCGGAGCGGACGCAGTGATGGACATTTCCATGAATGCGCAGGGCGTGCTCGTCGAGGAGCGAGCGGGGAAGTCGCTGTTGAGCAGCTTCCATGCAGCCTGGAGCGTCGGCGCCGTGGTCGGGGGAGTGACCGGCGCGGCCGCGGCCGGTATCCGGATGCCGGTCGCAGCGCACTTCGGGCTGGTCGCAGTGGTGTTGATGCTCGTTCTCGCTGCCGTCGGACGGGGTCTGGTAGGTCCGGAACCGGTGGTGCGCGACGATCACGAAGACCGAGCGCCGGGGCTCGTTCTCGCACGGCCGACGGCCGCACTCGCTCTGCTCGGGGCCGTGGTGCTGCTCGCCGGGCTCATGGAGGACTTTCCGCAGTCGTGGAGCGCTGTCTACATGACGACGGAAGAGGGTGCGGGCCCGGGTTCGGCCGGTATGGCGTTCGTTGCGTTCTCGGCCGCGATGTTGATCGGCCGGTTGGTCGGAGACCGAATAGTCGATCGGTTCGGACCGTCGACGGTGCTGACCGGAGGTGCGTCATTTGTGGCGGTGGCCTTCCTCGCCATCCTGGGTCTGTCGGTTCTGGCCGCGGATCTCCCGATCCTGGTCATCGGAGCGTTCGCGGTTGCGGGCCTGGGCGCGAGCCCACTGTTTCCCATCGTCTTCAGCCTGGCCGGGCGGCTTCCCGGGGTGTCCTCGGCCGCGGCCATCTCGATCGTGTCGCTGGTCTCGCGGATCGGATTTCTCGTGGCACCCCTGGTCGTCGGTCGCGTCGTGGATGCTTCGGGCTTCGGCTCGGTACTGGGGGCCATTGCCGTGGCAGGCGTCGTCGTCGCGGCGATCGGGTGGTACTACGGCCGCAGATTCCCCGTCGACTCGACTCAGGACCGCGGTTCCAGATAAGTACGCAACAACCGCCGTACCTCGTCGGCCGCGAGCTGCTCGGGATACGTCACTGCCTGCAGCGTCAGCCCGTCGATGAAGGTGTGCAGTTCGGCCGCTGCACGTTCGTCCGCGGTGCGCTCGAATGTGAATGCGGGGGAGTTCGGTCGATCGAGATCGTGCAGGTGTGCCCACGCGAGCCGGCACAGGTACCGGCTACCGAACCAACCGGCCGTCTTGAGAGCGGCGAGTCGCTCGTCGAATCTGGCACGCACGATGGCTTCCAGCCAGACGGACGCCTCGGCGCGGCGGTCCCCGTCGAGTGGCAGCATCTCTTCGAGGACGCGGAGAGCGCGGACGAGGCCGTCACCGTCGCTCGGCTGCGCCTCCAACCGATGTACGACGCGTTGCGTCATGGCCTCGGCCGCGAACAGGACGAGTTCTCCTTGGTCGGAGAAGTAGTACCGCAGTGATCCGGGGGATACGCCGGCCTCGGCGGCGACGCTGCGTACCGTCGCCCCGTCCATCCCTGCTCGTTCGATGACGCGCCACACGGCGGCGACGATCTCCGCCCGGCGTGCGTCGTGGTCGACGATCTTCGGCATCGGTCTGTTCTAGCACGCCCACATCTTTTTGATACAACTGTGCTGAAATCTTGTTACGGTACAGCTGTGTCAATTCAGCTGATCGGGCTCGCGCTGGTGGACAGCATCGGCGTCGGGACTCTTGCGGTTCCGCTGTGGATGATGCTGCGGCCGTCGTGCCGGGCGCGTGTCGTTCTGCTCCATCTGGGTGTGTTGGGGTTGTTTTACCTCGGGGTCGGTATCGCCGTGTGGGCGGCCACCGATGGCTCGAGCGTGGCGATTCCCGGCGACGCGTGGATTCGGTTGGCGGTGGGTCTTGCGGTTCTGGTCATGGGCCTGGTCTGTGACCGTCGGCGGCGAGTCCCGAGCAGTGCGTGGTGGACGCGGCCCCCGGCAGGTGTTCGGGGAGTGGTCCTGCTCGCCGTCGCTGTGGGCGCGGTGGAGGTGGCGACGATGCTGCCCTACTTCACGGCGATCGACGCGGTGGGTGATGCCGAACTGGGATGGGGGTTCTCGGTGTTGATTCTGGCGGCGTATGTGCTCGTGATGCTCTCACCCGCTTTCGTGCTGCTCGTCGCCAGAGTATGTGCGCAAGAACGTGTTTCGTCGATTGCACCGGCGCTGCTCCGGCGCGTGGATCGCTGGAGCGGGGGCGTGTGGGCGACGGTGTTGCTCGTGGTGGGCGCGCTACTGGCCGCGGACGCGGCAATCGAACTGAACCTGGTCTGACCTGATTGTGGTCCGAATCGATGAAAGGGAAGCGATGAAAGCAAGAGATGCGGGCAGCATCGTCGTGGTCGTCGTCGGAGCTGTGCTGGCGCTGTTCTTCTGGGACCTGCGGTTCTCCTGGTTCCAGGGCGGCCCGATCGGCTGTGTTCTGGTGGTGCTCGCGATGGTCGACGTATGGGAATCGCGTCGCGGCACCCCGAGGAAGGGGCTGCTCGCGGAACTACGAGACGACATCGTCGGCACGAAAGATTCGAGCGATGAGTCCGAGCGTGACACTCGGCCGTGAGTGGCACCGCCGGTTCGTATCGCCGGGACGGTACTGAATTCTCGGCCCAGGCGTGATAAACAAGCTGTTCGGCGATCTGTATGGAGCGGAATGGTGGTGACCTGGTGACGACCGGTGTCGACGCGGGGCTCGCTACTCGCTCGCCTCGGCGTGGTCTGACCGCTGCAGGCACCACGGTGATGGTCCTGGGTCTGGTGGCCGGTTGGGTTGTCGTCTACTCGGTGAGCCTGATGGGTGCGCTGTGGCGCTTCCGTGAACCCGACGCGCCCGCCCCGACGCTCTCGATCGGGGATCAATGGGCCGATCTCGCGGTCGGTGCAGCACAGGTGGTGGTAGGAGCGGTGGCGATCGCCCTCGTGTATTTCGCTCGACGTCGGAAGCTGCCTGCGGTGTGGCCGGCCCGCAGTGGCACCGCGCGCAAGGCGGCGCTCACCTGGTGTGCCGCGATCGGTGCCGCCTCTGCTTCGCTGCTCGTGTTGTCTCGCCTGGACATCGTCCGCTTCAGCTTCTCGGTTCCTGCCTCGGTCGAGTCCGATTGGCTCGCAGTGGTATCAGCGCTCGCCGTGGGTCTACGCGAAGAGCCGATCCTGGTGGCGTTGCCGGTGTTGCTACTGGTGGGCCGACTCCCGATCTGGGCGATCATGGCTCTGTCGGCCACGATGCGAGGCCTTCTCTACATGTACTTCGGTGGAGGCGGGTTTCTGTGGGCGCTGTGCTGGGGTGCCGCGGCGGTTTGGGTGTTCTACCGCTACCGGCGACTGTGGGTGTTGATCGCCATCCACGGACTGGTGATGAACATCCAGGTATTGGATCGCGTGATTCCGTCCGAGAATGCGGCGACCGTCCTGCAGGGGATCAACATTCTGATCCTGTTCGCAGCGCTGTTGTGGTGGCTCGCCCCCCGCGCGCTGGAGGCGTTCCTGCCGAATACGGTGGCCGTTCGGTACGGCGATGCGACCGTCGAAACGACTCCGATGGTGGCCGAGGTGGTCCTGAACCCCGAGAAACTCGATCCCGACGAGTCCCGACGAGAACCGCCCGTCAAGCCCTGACCATGCGGGCTTCGAGGCACTCCCAGATCGGGTCGAACTTCTCGGTGCCGTCCAGCTCGAACCGATGCTTGCGGTAGAACGCCACCGCGCGATCGTTGGCCGCTGCCACCCACAGATATGTGGATGCCTCCCGGTCGATCACGGTGGTCATGAGTTCTGTTGCGAGGCCGGTGCCGTGGTGCTCGGGTACAACGTTCAGTGACCACAGTTCGGTCGGTGCCGGCGGATCGAGCTCGCGTGGCGGGCCGCCGGTGGCGAAACCGACGATGCGTGAATCGTTGGTGTTGACGGCGCATCGGGTCCGCACACCGCGGCTCGCCTCCTCGTCGCGGCGGGCGATGATCCGCTCCCATCGTTCGATGCGATCGCGAGGGCGTATCGCATCGAGCCTGGCGCTGTTCATCATTCCCGCGTACGTCGCCTTCCAGATCGCCACGTGCGCTGCGCCGAGCTGTTCTTCGTCGCCCGGGCGGATGTCACGGATCGTGTATCTGGCCACCGTTGCAGTTATACCGATACGACTCGAATTGTTCTCGGAATTTCTTGTCGGACCCCTCTCGTATCATCGAATTCATGTTCGATACCGGGGGGTGGGGAGCGGCGGAGACGCCGCCGGTCGATGACTGCATTGCGGGGTTCCTCGACGTCATCGCACTCAACCGTGTCAACGAGAATCTCGCTCGAGCGGCCACCGTGCTCGCGTACTGCGATGTTCTCGAGATGCGCCTCGAGGCAGCCGAAGCTGCCGGCGGAGATCCGGGCGAGACCGTCCGCGGTGCCCTGTGCGATCTGGCCGTGACGATGACCGGAACGCGTCGTGATGCGTCGGTGGTGCACGATGTCGCGGAGCGTCTGCATCAAATGCCGTTGACCGCCTTGCGTTTTGTGACCGGCAGCTTCGACTGGTCGACGGTGGTCACCATCACCTCGGTGCTGCATCGTGCCAGTGACGAGACGATCGCGAAGATCGAATACGAGGTCTGTGCCTCGGGTGGCCGAATGCGTCCGCAGGCGCTACGCAATCGGATCTGGCGGCTGTGGATGAAGGCCGATCCGGTCGGTGCCGAAGCTGCCCGCGAGACCGCGAAGTCCGAGGAGGTCGGCGTGAGGATCGACCGCACCGGTCCGGGCGGGATCGCGTCGCTCATCGCGAAGATCACCGATCTCGAAGCAGCGGAAGCGGATGCCCTCATCGTCGAGATGGTCGGGACGGTCTGCAAGGGCGACCCACGATCGACGGGCACGCTGCGGGCCGCGGGTCTGATGGCGTTGCTGCACGGCGAGCATTCACTCGCGTGTCAGTGCGATCGCGGCGACGACTGCCCGGTGGCCGGCGCTGTCGACGACATTCCTCCTCGGCGCGGGCATCTCCTCCAGATCGTGGTGGCGGTGGAGACGCTGCTGGGACTGTCCTCGGAGCCCGCGACCCTCGCCGACGGGACACCAATCGACCCCGAAGTGGCGCGCATCGTTGCCACGGACGCGAAGTGGCAGGCGCTGCTGACCGAGCTGGTCCAGATGCTGAAGCCCGAACGAACAAACACGGGCGACGACGGATCGAACGATGACGGATCGAACGATGACGGCCGGGAAGATGACGGCCCTGACCTTGATGGGCTGGACGGTGGCCCGGACGACGGTGACCCGGACGACGGTGGTCCGGATGGCGGTGACCCGGACGACGGTGGTCCGGATAGCGGTGGTCCAGACGGCGGTGGCCCGGACGACGGTGGTTCAGGCGGTGGCGGTCCTCGCAACGGCGGCAGCGGCGCCACCCGGGGCAGCCCCGACGGCTCGGCCTCGGAACACCCCGACGGTCCTTCGCGCTCCGGCCCCGACCATGCCGACTCCGTCGGCGGCGATGGGTCGGGTTTGCAGTCGCGTTCGTTCGGACCGTTCTCGACGGCGGTGCCGTCGTTGTTGCGTCGGGTGGTCGGCATGGGTCGGGTACGAGGTGCCGCCCAGCTTCCCTCCGCACGTCTTGTGGGTGCCCACTGCCTGCCATCTGCAGTCCCGCTACTGGGGGAGGAGTCTGTCCGCGATGGGCTCGTCGCACGGTGGCTTGCCTGGATTGCCGAACGGCCCGAGCGTGCTCGCGGCATCTTTCCCGACGGTCATGGCGGCGAGTCCGTTCCGTCGCAGTCAGCGGTGACGTATCGGCCGGGTGCCCGTGTCGCCGCGTTCGTTCGTGCTGCGTACCGCACGTGTACGTTCCCGAATTGCGACGTGCCGGCGTCCCGGTGTCAGATCGATCATCTGGTTCCGTTCGATCACGACGATCCCGAGCGGGGCGGCTGGACGATCGTGACCAATCTTCAGCCGGTGTGCGTGTTTCATCATCAGGCCAAGACCTCGGGGGCGTGGTCGGCGGTGATGCTCGCAGGCGGAGCGATTCTGTGGTCGAACTCCCTCGGTCTGTGCAGAGTCACGGTGCCGGAGCTGTCGATCGCGACTCCCCGCGCATCCCGCCGACGCCGAAGGGGCTCGTCCAGGCCGGGAGCGAGCCTGCTCGAACCCACCCGCTGGGAGCTCGAGTACAGCGGGTGTACACCGCCGACTCTCGACGACTATCGCTCTGCGACAACGGATATCGACCGAAGAAGGTTGGCGGAGAAGCGGCGGGCCTACCTCGAACACTGTCGCGTCGTCCATGCACGCGTTCGATACGACCGCACCCGATACGACCCGCCACCCTTCTGAACAACACCCGTGCCGGTGTGGCACAGGCCGCTGGCCTGCTACCTTGAACGCCGTTCAAGTCTCTGGGGCAGTTCGCCGCCCCACTCCTCGAGGAGTCACCCGTGTCAGATGTCGACAGCAGTACTCGCCAGCCGAGCCGTAAGGTCGGGCGAATGAACGTCTCCGCCCGCGACATGGCGCAGATTGCGGTGTTCGCAGCACTCATCGCAGCACTCGGCCTGCCGGGATCGATCACCGTCGGGTTCTCGGGCGTCCCCATCACCCTGCAGACCCTCGGCATCATCCTGTCCGGCGCGATCCTCGGACCCCGCAAAGGCACGGCCGCGGTCCTGGTGTTCCTCGCGCTGACGATGATCGGTCTGCCGCTGCTGGCGGGCGGGCGTACCGGTCTCGCCGCCATGGCCGGACCCACCGTCGGCTACCTCATCGGCTGGATTCCGGCCGCATTCCTGATCGGCCTACTCACCGCGCGCATCCTGCCCAAGTACTCGATCGCGCTCGGCCTGCTGATCAACGCGGTCGGCGGAATCCTCGTCGTCTACGCATTCGGCATCATCGGACTCGTCCTGCGCACGGACGTCGGACTCTGGGCCGCCGTCACGTCCAACGGACCTTTCCTACCGGGAGACATCGCGAAAGTCGTCGTCGCCACCGTCGTCGCCAAGAGCGTCCACCGCGCGTACCCGGGCCTGATCAAGGCGTGACTCTCACGCTGGGAGGTCGAGGCCGCGACAACGACACCGCCATCTCCTGGGCGGGTCGCACACTCACCTACGCCGAACTCGACGCAGCGGTCGAGCAGTGGCCTCACCTCCTGGTGCACGGCGCTCGATCCCACAGCGTTCGATCCCACAGCGCTCGATCCCACGACGCGTCAGCGCTGGAGCTGCCGGACGCGTTGATCTGCGTGTTCGCGGCGGCCAGGCAGGGCAGCGCGGTCCGAGTGGAGGACCCGGCCGCCCGTCCCGAGCGCCCTGCGCACACCGATCCCGACGCGTTCCTGCTGGTGGCGACCTCGGGCTCCACCGGCCGCCCGAAACCGCTCGCTCGCACGGTCGCGTCATGGGTAGACAGCTTCCCCGAGTTCACCGACATCTCCGGTATTCGACCGACCGACACCGTACTGATCACCGGACCGCTGCACGCCACGATGCACCTGTTCGCCGCGGTGCACGCACTGTGGCTCGGGGCATGCGTCACCGACGATCCTTCGCAGGCCACTGCTGTCCATGCCGTGCCTGCGGTACTCCGTGATGTCCTCCGCGGGATGCCCCATGCACGAGTTGCCGTCGCTGCCGGCACCGGCCTCGATGATGCTGCCGCGCAGACGATCTCGGCACAGAACGCCTCGACGCAAGAGATCAGGCTGGTCGAGTACTACGGCTCGGCGGAGCTGTCACTGGTGGCGGCGAGGGTGGTGGGCGAGCACTCCTCACTGAGACTGCTTCGGGACGTCGACGCACGCACCGAGGACGGGTACCTGTTCGTTCGTTCGCCGTACGCTGCGCTCGGTGCGCGCGGCTGGTTCGGCGTCGGTGATCTGGCCGAACTGAACGGCTCCGAACTCCTCGTCCGCGGCCGCGGGGATGCAGCGATCAACGTGGGCGGAACCACCGTGATCGCCGAGGACGTGGAGAACATCCTGACCGCACTCGACGGCGTCCGAGCTGCGGCAGCGATCGGCACACCACACGCGGTTCTCGGCGAAACGGTCTCTGCTGTCATCGAACTCGACGGAACCCGCGACCTCGACCTCGTGCGCGCCGACGCTCGCGCAATCATGGCCAAGGAAGCACTGCCGCGACGCTGGACGGTGGTGCAGCAGTTGCCCCGTACCTCCAACGGCAAGATCGCCCGAAGGGCCCTGCTGTGAATGTCGCTCCTGTGAATGTCCCCGTTATCGTCGCGGCGAAACGTTCGGCAATCGGTATCGCCGGGCACGGCTTCGCCGATGTCACCGCCCCGAACCTAGCCGCACCTGTCCTGAAAGCTGTTGCAGCAGAAATCAGTTTGCTCGAAATATCGATCGACGACGTGATTCTCGGCAACTGCCTCGGTCCCGGCGGCGACGTTGCACGTGTCTCGTCTCTGCTCGCGGGCCTCGGCGTCGGCGTTCCCGGCGTCACCGTCGATCGGCAGTGCGGATCCGGGCTCGACGCGGTGGCGCAGGCCGCGTCGCGTATCCGCAGCGGCGAGGAGACGCTGATACTGGCCGGTGGCGTCGAGTCTGCCAGCACCAGCCCGTGGAGATTCTGGCCACCGGTCGACGGCGGAGAGCCCGTCCGCTACACCCGAGCGCCGTTCGCTCCGCCCGGCTTCGCGGACCCGGACATGGGTGTGGCAGCGGATGACCTCGCGCGAATCCGAGGTATCGGGCGCGAACGCCAAGATGCTTACGCTGCACGGTCGTTCGCGCGCGCGGCGGCCTGCGACTTCTCGGCCGAGATCGTCACGGTGAACGATGTCGTAACCGACGAGCGCATCCGCCCCAACATGACTGCCCAGCGGCTCGGCAGACTGCGCCCCACGTTCACCTCCGACGGCACCGTGACCGCGGGCAACTCGTGCGGAATATCGGACGGCGCAGCAGTTCTGGCCGTCACCACGGCCGAGCGGGCAGCCGGGATGCCGGCGTTGCGCATCCTCGGCAGCGCGGTCGCAGGGTCCGACCCGGCTCTTCCGGGACTGGGTCCGGTGCCGGCGATCGGGAAGCTGCTCGCCCGGACCGGGGTGAGCCTCGCCGACATCGACACCGTCGAGATCACCGAGGCTTTCGCGTCGGTCGTGCTCGCGGTCTCGGATGAATTGGGCCTCGACGAGGGCCGCATCTGTCCGGAGGGCGGAGCCATCGCGATGGGGCACCCGTGGGGAGCGTCGGGCGCAATTCTGCTGGTACGGTTGGCCTCTCGAATGCTGCAACCCGGGGGCCCGGCACTGGGCCTGGCGGCCTGCGCCATCGGCGGCGGGCAAGGAATAGCGATGCTGGTGGAACGAGCGACATGAGCAGGGTTACATGAGCAGGGTCATATGAGCACAGTCAAGTTCGAGAACATTTCGCACTCGTTCGGGGAACGGCAGGTGCTGCACAGCATCGACCTCGAATTCGACGAGCGCCGAATCGGCATCATCGGTTCCAACGGTTCGGGCAAGTCGACGCTCGCGCGGATGATCAACGGTCTGATCAAGCCCGATACGGGCCGCGTCACGGTCGACGGCGTCGATGCCGCGAAGAAGGGGGCGCAGGTTCGCAAGAAGGTCGGCTTCGTGTTCACCGATCCCGATTCGCAGATCGTGATGCCCACTGTCGCAGAGGATCTCGCGTTCTCTCTCCGCAGGTCCGGTTTGAGCAAGGCCGAGGTGGCCGAGCGGGTGGAAGAGATTCTCGTCCGCTTCCGTCTCGATCAGCACCGCGACCATCCGGCGCACCTGCTCTCCGGTGGACAGAAACAACTGCTGGCGATCGGTGCCGTCCTCATTCGACGACCGGAGGTGGTCGTTGCCGACGAACCGACGACGCTGCTCGATCTGCGCAACGGACGCGTCGTCGCGCAGGCTCTGGACTCCATGGACCAGCAAGTCATCGTCGTGACCCATCAACTGGCACTGCTGGACAGCTTCGAGCGCGTCATCGTCATCGACGACGGCCGCATCGCATTCGACGGAACCCCCGCCGCCGCGGTCCCGGCCTATCGGGAGCTGATCGGATGATCGGTCTCTACCGGCCCGGCACCTCGCTGCTGCACCGGATGAGCCCGGGATCGAAGCTGCTGGCGCTGATCTTCGCGATCCTGTCGACGGTGATCTTCGCGCGTACTCCGCTCGAAGTGGGTGCGGTGGCGCTGCTGGTCGCGGCATTGTTCGCGGTGGCCCGTATTCCGGCGAAAGTTGCACTGGCGCAGCTGCGTCCGGTGCTGTGGATGTTGTTGATCATCGGCGTGTTCCAGGTGATCATCACCACCTGGCAGCGCGCCGTTGTGGTGTGCGGGGTACTGGTGATCTCCGTTGCTCTGGCGGCTCTGGTCACCCTCACCACCCGGGTGACCGACATGCTCGATACCGTCACCCGAGCGCTCGGCCCCGTTCGACGCTTCGGCGTCGATCCGGATCGCATCGGACTGCTCTTGGCCCTGGCCATTCGATGCATCCCGTTGCTCGCGTCCATCGTCCAAGAGGTGTCGCAGGCCCGCAAAGCACGCGGACTGCAGTGGTCGATGACGGCACTGGCAACGCCGGTCCTGGTGCGTGCTCTGCGCACCGCCGACGCGATGGGAGACGCCCTCGTCGCCCGCGGTGTCGATGATGACGGTGTAGATGACGACGGTGTCGATGATGATGACCACAAGTGAGCTCCTCGCCGCCCGAATAGCGCAGCATTCCGACCGTCGCGGGTCGGCCGTCGTCGACTCGACCGGGGAGATCTCCTACCGGGAATTCTGGGCTCGGGTGACACGCGCGGCGACCGCAATGGCAGGGATGCGTCGTATCGCGGTACTGCCGACGTCGGATATCGGGTCATTGGTGGTCGTCGTCGCGGCGATGCATGCCGGAGTCAGTGTCGTTCTGCTGCATCGACATCTGCTGGCTCATGAATTCGCCGATGTCACGGCGGTGTGCGAGCCGTCGCTGATTGCCGCGCATCCGCGTCAGCACGCGAGATTGCGTGGCTGGGGCGCAGTCGACGTGTTCGCACCCGAGGACGTGGCTGCCGACCCGACCGCCGCCATCTCTACTCCCGCAGCGAATTCCGAGTTGCTCGTGGGCGTCACCTCCGGAACCACCGGCCCGCCCAAGTTGTTCGTGCGCAATCAGGCGTCGTGGGCTGCCACGCTGGACCGCTCCGATGCACTGTTCGATCTCGGTCCAGGCGATCGGGTGTCCGCACCCGGCACCCTCGATCACACCCACTTTCTCTACGGTGCGTTGCACGGGCTGACCCGGGGTGCGACGGTGGACCTACGCAAGGTGCCGGTCGCTCTCGAAGATGCTCCGACACATCTGTATTCGGTACCGACCATCGCCTGGGACATCGCTCGCTCGGGAGTACGGTCGGACAGTGTCCGCGAGGTGCTCTCGTCTGCGGCGCGATGGCCGCAGTCGGGTCGAGCGGCACTGGCGAGAGCGCTACCGAAGGCAACCACGACGCACTTCTACGGGGCGTCCGAGCTCAGTTTCGTCTCCTACGACCGACGCGAAATCACAGGCACCGAGGTCAGCGGACAGCTGTTCGACGGGGTCGAGGTCGAGATCAGGGACGAGCTGCTGCACGTGCGCAGCGACATGCTGTTCGACGGCTACCTTAGCCGAGTGGGAGGCCACACGACCCTGACGAACGGGCCGGTCGACGGGTGGATGACCGTCGGCGATCGCGGCAGTGTCGAAGAGGGACGACTGATCTTGCACGGCCGCGACAGCGAGACGATCGTTCGAGCCGGACTCAACGTCGAGCTGGCTCCGATCGAAGCGGCACTGTTGTCGATCTCCGGTGTGCTCGAGGCCGGGGTGGTCGGCTTGCCCCACGACCGAACCGGTGCGGAGCCCGCGGCCGGAGTTGTTGTTGCGCAGACCGATCCGATATCCGTGGATCGGATCCGCCGCCATCTACGCACCGTGCTGCCGGGTCCCAGCCTGCCGGTGGTGATCGCCGTCGTGGATTCGCTGCCCCGCACACCACGCGGCAAGCTCGACCGTCACGCCTTGGGTGCAACCTTGGCCACGGTGCGGACCGTCGGCTCGCCCGATGCTCGTGTGACGACGAACCAGACGGTCAACGCGCCGCCGTCGTAGCGGTGGCGCAGAGTGACGCGTTCACCTGCCAGCACCGGGGTCAGGTATTCGATGACGGCGCGGTGCGGTGCCGCAGCCAGCTCCGGCACGTCCACCAACAACTCCTCGATCGCATGCCAGTATGCGGCGTTGTTGAGGTGGTTGAACGGGTCGATATCGGTTGCGCGCAAAGGGAACTGAACGTCCGCGTGAGATTCCGCCGGCACCGGCTCGGTCAGCCATGCCTTCCAGCGCAACCGGTGTTGATCGGTGGTTCGCGCCAGCATTTCCAGGGCACCGTCGCTGATGCGGGTCGGCATTCCGGTGTCCTTGCTGATGTTGATCCAGAAGCCCTCGGTCTCGATGCGTCCACCCTTCGGTGTCGTCAATGCCACCCGCATGTTGGACCATCGGGTCGACATCGAGGAACACCAGCGCCGCATGTGCACTCGGTCCGGGAAATGGATCGGCTCGAAGACATCGATGACCGTGCGCCGCACGATCCACATGGGATCCGTCTTGCCCAGAGGAGTGGCGTCGAGGTTGTCGGTACCGATGTCCTGCAGGTAGCGGGCAACGCCGTCGAACCGTAGTCGGTTGCTCGGATCGATGTCGCCGGTCCGCACCGGCCAGTTGGTCTCGAAGCCTTCACCGGGCGGCGGCTCCGGTGCCAGTTCGTCGTCGAAGCCGGCCGGTTCCACGCGTGCATTGGTCACGACCGCACTGTACGCGCGCACCTAGACGATGTGACGGGCGCGCATACCGTCGAACGCCGGTGCCACGCGCACCACGTCCCCGGTGGTGGGAGCGTGCACCATCTGGCCGTTGCCCATGTAGATCGCCACGTGGCCCGGCCCGGCCGGTCCGAAGTTTCCGAACAGCAGATCGCCCGGTTGCGCGAGCTCCATAGGGATCTCGGTGCCCACGTTCCACTGAGTTTCCGAGGTTCGGGGCAAGGTGACCTTTCCTCCCGATGCCTTGTAGAGGGCATACGACGTCAGGCCCGAGCAGTCGAATCCGCCGCCGGACGGTCCGTTGATGTTTCCGCCGCCCCATACGTACGGCAGTCCCAGGTAGTCCATCGCCAGCTGCACCGATCGGCCGCCGATTCCGGTGAGGTCGAGTCCGGCGAACGGGGTGAGGATGGCGGCGAACTGCGCTTCGGTCGCTCTGATGCGAGACACGTACGGCTTGGTCTGAGTCTCGTAATCGACTGTGCCCGAGGGCATACCGCCCGATCGCAGTACAGCTCCCGCTCCTGCGTTGTATCCGGCCAGGGTCAGATCCAAGGTGTCACCGGACACCTTGCCCTCGCGCTTCCAACCGTCGACCTGTCCGTAGATGTCGCACAACAGTGTGCCCGACGCCATCACCGAATCACCGATGCTGTTGACGTCGGTGACGCCGTTGCCGTCGTAGTCCTTGCCGTATGTCGCCCACGTGCCGGGCATGAACTGCCCCGGTCCCTGCGCGCCGGTGCTCGAGACCGGAGCAGTGGGGCCGTGCCGAAAACCGTTCTCGGCGGCATACAGTGCCGCGATGGTCGTGGCTTTGACGCCGCCGCAGATGTTGCCTGCCTTCTGCAGCCAGGGCACGAAGGCGGTGATGGCTCCCACCGCACCCAAACCGATCGAGCCCACATTGATTCCGGTGAACGTGGCGGGTTGACCGGGAAACAGCGCGCGCCTGATGGCCTCGGCCGACGCCATGAACGCGGTCTGGGTGGCGATATCGGCGGCGGTGTACGTACGGCCGGCGAATTGAACGGCACCGGCCCCGAGTGCGGCTGCGGTGGTGGACACCGCATTCGAGGAGAACACACTGAACGGCAGTGGCGTGGAGGGGGAGCCGGCAGCAGCTACGGCCGCGGCTGTGGTGGCGGCCAGTGCATCTCCCGGCGCGGTCGGCACCGCTGCCGTATCGCCGGCTGCTGTGCCGGCTGGTTCTGTGTCGGCTGCTTCTGTGCCGACTGCTTGGATGTCTTCCACCGTCGGTAGGTCGGGGAGCATCGGTTCGGCGGCGGTGTGCAAGCCTTCGGCGGCGTCGGAGAGGGTGCGATCGGCGATGTCGGCGGCCGGTTCGGGCATGGTGCCCAGTAGTTCGGTCCACTGATCGCTCATCGTCTTCGCCTGATCCTCGGCGTTGGCCGCGATCTCCGCTGCCTGATCCTGCACCGCCTGATCGGGAATCGGAGCCGGGGCATCGGTTCCGGCGACTACACCGGCGGCTGACACGATGACGGCAACGATGACTGCGAATGGATCGCCTGCCATGTATCGACTCCTGCTACTCGAACGATCTTCCCCGAGCCAGGAGCTGTGATCAGTCTCACTCGGGTGCTGCACCCATCATGCACGGTGCAGACGTTCGACTCATGAGTTTTGCGAAACTGTCAGAGCAGGGATGCCCAGTAGTCCGAGAAGCGGATTCCGATGAGCGCGACGACGATTGCGTACCACACCGCGAGCAGTGTCCAGCGCCATTCCAGGAAGAGACGGCCGACTGTGCCGCCGTTGTTCGGGCCGGAGCCGACCAATCGGCTCAGAGCGAGCACGAACAACGGCATCGTCACCGCCCACACCACCATGCAATAGGGGCACAGGGCATTGATCTCGTACAGGCTCTGGAAGATCAGCCAGTGCACGAAGACTTCGCCGAGCAGCAGGCCTGCACTCAGTCCGAGCCAGAACCAGTGGGGCAGTTCTACGCGGCCGAGCCAGAGCACCCCGGCGACGAGCGCCACCGAGAACGCGGCGATGCCCAGGATGGGGTTCGGAAACCCGAAGAGCGCCGCCTGTTTCGTCACCATCACCGAACCGCACGAGAGCACCGGATTCAGGCTGCACGACGGGACGTACGACGCGTCCTCGAGCAGTTTGAATCGCTCGACCGTCAGCGTCAGCGCTGCGAGTAACCCGAAAGCGCTGAACAGGGTGAAGACAGCGGCACCTGCGCGGGTTCTCATGTCGATTACCGGATGCTGCTCAGTTACCGGCTGCTGCAGCGGCAGCGAGGATGTTCTCCGGCGTCGGGTTGGAGATGTCGGTGCCGTTGACGCGCACGTTCGGCGTTCCGTTGATGCCTTCGCCGAGGACCGACTGCGTCTGGGTGGTGACCCAATCGGTGTAGCTGCCGTCGGTGATGCACGACGCGATGGCGGGGGAGTCGGCACCTGCGGAGGCGGCGATCGCGACGAGCTCGTCATCGGTCAGTCCGGTACCGCCTTCGGACGGCTGCTGCTCGAACATGGCGGTGTGCCAGCTCATCCAGTTGTCGCGGTCGTTCTCGGCGACGCAGATGGAGGCACCGGCCGCGCGGGTCGAGTACATGGTCCCGTTCGAGAACCGGTCGAGAATGGAGATGGGTCGGTAGTCGACGGCGACGTTGCCTGCCTCGGCCAACTGTTGCAGCGTCGATCCGCTGATGGACTCGAAGTTCTTGCACGCCGGGCACTGGAAGTCCTCGACGACGCTGACGACGGTGGTGGCGTCGGGGTTGCCGAATCGGATGGCACCGTTGTCCGTCAAGGTCGTGGGGGTGAGCTGGGCCCCGGTCGCGCCGGAGCCTGCCGCGGACGATGCATCCCCCGACGTCGAATCCTTGTTGACGATGAAGAGGGCAATTGCCGCCACGAGCGCTATCAGAACGACTGCGACGACGACCTGAACGAGAGTCCGACGATTCTTGTCACCGTTCTGCATGGCCTTGATGTCTTTGGAGACGTTCTTGCTCGTGTTCACGGCGACCAGTTTAGGCAGTCGATCCTGAGCGTCGGATGAGAGCTGTGTCGGATTGGAGCTGTGTCAGATGAGAGCTGTGTCAGATGAGAGCGGCGAGGCGCTGGATGGCGAATCGGTATCCGTCGATCCCGAGTCCGGCGATGACGCCGCTGGCGATGGGGGAGACGAAGGAGTGGTGCCGAAACTCCTCGCGGGCGTGCACGTTGGAAATGTGCACCTCGATGATCGGTACCTCCGGGATGACGAGTGCGTCGCGCAGCGCCACGGACGTGTGCGTCAACCCGCCCGGGTTGATGACGATGCCCGACGCCACCCCGCGGGCCGCGTGGATCCAGTCGATGAGCTGTCCCTCGTGATTGGACTGCTCGGTCTGGACGGTGAGTCCGAGCTCGGCGGCGGTCTTCTCGCACAGGGTGACGACATCGGCGAGGGTGGCGTGGCCGTAGACCTCGGGCTGCCGGGTTCCGAGCATGTTCAGATTCGGACCGTTGAGCACCAACACCTGCTTGGCCATCGCGCCACTCCTTTTCCTGCTTCGGTTACTACCGGCTCCGACTATTCCACAGCGTGGTTGACACAATCGTCCGGTGAGTATTGGCAAGACGGTCTGGGTGGTGTGGGGCATCGGTGTCTTCGCCTACATCATCGGAGTGCTGCATCGAACGTCGTTCGGCGTCGCCGGACTGAGTGCGGCGGATCGGTTCTCGGTGTCGCCGTCGCTGCTGTCGTCGTTCGTTGTGCTGCAGGTGATCGTGTATGCGGGGATGCAGATCCCGGCCGGGGTGCTGCTGGATCGCATCGGTTCGCGGAAGATGATCGCCGCGGGCGCGCTGATCATGGCGTCGGCGCAGATCACGTTGGCGCTGACGGAGTCGCTCCCGGTCGCGGTGGTCGCACGCGCGTTCGTCGGCGTGGGAGATGCTCTCACCTTCATCTCGGTGCTGCGGTTGGTGCCGGTGTGGTTCACGCCGCGACGAGTGCCGATCGTCTCGCAGCTGACCGGCCTGCTCGGCCAGCTCGGCCAGGTGCTCTCGGCGGTCCCGTTCCTGATCCTGTTGAACGGACCCGGTTGGACGTTCGCGTTCGGTAGCGCGGCTGCGCTCGGGCTCCTTGCACTCGTACTGGTTCTCGCGCTCGTCAGAGATCGCCCCGACGACGGAGCTGCCCCCGCGTTCGAGCCGACGACGCTTCGACAGACCCTCGTCTCCATTGCGGACGTGTGGCGACGCCCCGGCACCCGGCTCGGCTTCTTCTCCCATATGGGTACTCAGTTCTCGATCACGGTGT
This sequence comes from Rhodococcus sp. 14-2483-1-2, assembly GCF_002259405.1. GTDB lineage: Bacteria > Actinomycetota > Actinomycetes > Mycobacteriales > Mycobacteriaceae > Rhodococcoides. The sequence continues at coordinate 43,985 of NZ_NPFW01000017.1, forward strand.
TCGCGTTGCTCTGGGGTGTGCCGTATCTGACGTCGGCACAAGGGCTGTCGGCATCGACGGCCGGAGCGTTGCTGACGGTGTCGGTGGCGTCCGCGGTGGCGTCGGGCATCGTGGTGGGTGTTCTCACCGGGCGGTACCCGATGCGACGGTCGTGGCTGGTGCTGGCGATCATGATCAGCAACGCGACCATGTGGGCGATCGTGTTGGCATTGCCCGGACCTGCTCCGCTGTGGTTGCTGGTGCTGCTCGTCGTGGTGATCTCGGTGGGTGGCCCCGGTTCGGTGATCGGTTTCGACCTCGCCCGCACGTTCAATCCGAGCGCCAATCTGGGGACGGCGCAGGGGATGGTGAACATCGGTGGCTTCCTGGCGTCGCTGTTGGTGATCGCGGCGATCGGATGGATTCTCGACGCGATGGGTGGTTACACGTTCGACGGCTTCCGGGTGGCGTTCCTCGCGCAGTTCCCGGTGTGGATCATCGCGATCACCGGGGTTCTGTTGACGCGGCGCAAAACTCGTAGGGTGCTCGCTGCCGAGGGCATTCACCCACACACGATGCGTGAGGTGCGAGACCGGATTCGCCGTAAATAAACCTTTGCAGAGACGGCGTTCTGCGAGCATGCTGGTGGTCCGAATATCGTTGTAGGACACAAGTAAATGCTATGTAAAGGTGAATCCAAGAGATGGTTACCGATCCTGAAGTGAAGCCCGCGACCGGCGAGTATTCGCATCGCGAGATCATGACGATTCTGTCGGGCCTGATGATGGGCATGTTCCTCGCCGCCCTCGACCAGACCATCGTCTCGACGTCCGTCCGGACCATCGCCGACGACCTCAACGGGTTCTCGGTCCTGGCGTGGGTGACCACGGCCTACCTCATCACCTCGACGGTCTCGACCCCGCTCTACGGCAAGCTGTCCGACCTGTACGGACGCAAGCCGTTCTTCATGACGGCCATCTCGATCTTCGTCGTCGGGTCGATGCTGTGCGGCATCGCGACGTCGATGTACGAGCTCGCCGCCTTCCGCGCCATCCAGGGCCTCGGTGCGGGCGGTCTGATGTCGATGGCGCTGGCCATCATCGGCGATATCGTGCCGCCGCGCGAACGTGCCAAGTACCAGGGCTACTTCCTGGCCGTGTTCGGCACGTCCAGCGTGCTCGGGCCGGTCATCGGTGGACTGCTCGCCGGGCAGTCGTCGATCCTCGGAATCACCGGCTGGCGTTGGGTCTTCTACATCAACGTCCCGCTGGGCATCATCGCGCTCGTGGTGGTGTGGCGAGTGCTGAACCTGCCGGTGTACCGCCGCGAGGCGCGCGTCGACTGGTGGGGCGCAGTGCTTCTCAGCGTCGGCCTCGTACCGCTGCTCATCATCGCCGAGCAGGGACGCGTGTGGGGATGGAGTTCGCCTCGGGCCCTGTTGTGCTTCGGAATCGGCATCGTCGGCGTCATCGCGTTCGTACTCGCCGAGATCAAGATGGGCGACGACGCCCTGATCCCCATGCGATTCTTCCGAAACCCGTTGTTCTCGTTGTGTATTGCCGTCAGTGTCATTGCCGGTGCGGCGATGTTCGGCGGCATCTCGCTGCTGCCCCAGTATCTGCAGGTGGTCAAGGGCTCCTCGCCGACGCTGGCCGGCTACCAGACTCTGCCCCTCGTCGGTGCCCTGATGATCGCGTCGATCGTCTCGGGTCGCATGATCTCGAAGACGGGCCGCTACAAGATCTTCCCGATCGTCGGTACCGCACTGATGGCGATCGCGATGTTCGTCTTCCATTACGTGCACGCCGATACGCCGCTGTGGCAGACGATGATCGTCATGGGCGTGTTCGGCCTCGGGCTCGGTTCGATGATGCAGCCGCTGACCCTGGCCATCCAGAATGCGATGCCGCCCAAGGACATGGGTGTATCCACTTCTGCTGCAACGTTCTTCCGGCAGATCGGTGCGACGGTGGGTGTTGCCGTCTTCCTGTCGATGCTGTTCACCCAGCTGACCCCGAAGACCGGCGATGCACTGATCGCCGCGAGTTCGACGCCGGAGTTCCAGCAGGCAGTGCAGAGCGCCGCAACCAGTTCCGACCCGCTGGAATCCGGTTTCGCCCAGGCGATAGCGTCGGGTGACGCCTCCGTCGCAGGTAGTGCGTTGCAGGACAGCTCGTTCATCCAAAAGCTCGAACCCGCACTGGCCGAGCCGTTCCGGATCGGGTTCTCCGACGCCATGGACTACGTGTTCCTCGCCGTGTCGATCCTGATGGTCATCGGCTTCGTGCTGGTGTTGTTCCTCGAGGAGGTGCCGCTGCGGACGATGTCGGGGCTGGCTGCGGCGCAGCAGCAGCGTGACGAAGAACGAGCGAACGAAGCGGGTACGGGTCTACTTTGACGTCGTGAATTCCGACGCCGTGAGTTCTGGGAACTGGGTACAGCTCGGTCCGGTGCGGACGTGGTACGCGGCGTGCGCAGGCTCGACGACATGCACAGCGCAGAGCCGGCGCTGACGCCCGAGATGCTGGCCGAGTTGGCGGTCCGCACGCTGGTGATGATCGACGACGACGACGAGGTGAGCATCGAGCACGCCACCGAGTTCTATCGCAGCGTGCCGGTCGCCGAACTGTCGATCGTGCCGGCACGTCCCATGGGCTACTGGTCGAGAAACCCGAGCTGAGCAACGCGATTTCGGTGGACTTCCTCACCCGTGACCCAGTGCAGAGGTTTGCCCCGATCCGGCGGGCGTGACGGTCTCGGCGGTGCGCCCGAGACCCTCGAACAGCACGTCGAGTCCACGCTCGAGCTCGAGGGCTCCGTCGTATTCGGTGATCAGCGCTGGAAGCGTGGACAGCAGCGGAAATTCGGCGGTGGGGAGGCGGCGCAAGGCGAGGGTCAGCCGATCTCCGGTCTCGTCGGGTTTCTCGGGCATCTCCTGCGTCTCGCTCAACAGGTGTCCCCGTAGGAAAGATTTCAGCATCCGGTACGTCGACAATGCCTGGGGCACGGTGAACCCGGCGGCGGTCAACAGTGCCAGTACGCCCTCCAACGATCTCAAAGATCTGGTGGTGCCCAGCCCGAGCGGCGTTCGATGGGGGCGAGTGGACAGCAGAATCACCGCGTGCGGATGCTCGAGTGCAAGACAGCGATAGTGCCGGGCGAAGATTCTCAGCTGTCCCTGCCAATCGGGGTCGGTCACATCGACCGTGACGAGCGGGCTGAGTATCGCGTCGGCGATGGCGTCGAGCAGTGCCTCCTTCGTCGGGAGATATCGGTACACCGTCATCGGATCGCGATCGATCGACGACGCCAGGCTGCGAATGGACAGGCTGTCCAGGCCGGTTCGGTCGACGATGGACAGAGCTGCGGACACCACGTATTCGCGGTCGATCTTGTCCTTGACGTGTGGGCCCGTGCGATTGGACGGTGACAACGAGCGTCACCACCTTTCCGGAATCAGAACTAAGCGGTATATCGAAGGTTATCAGACCCGAAAACAAACTTGTTGTCCTGCAGGCATTTTCGCTTGACCCGTGAGAGTACACATGGTGTGCTGTAGTTCTACACCGTAGAGATACGGGGAAACTCTTTGTTGCGGAGTGGGCCAGGAGCCTCCGCCTACCTCTCACTCCTATCGCGTGTTGCAGAAAAGTCGGCACGCGATGCCATCGAAGTGCACAGACCGCGAGACCTCGACGCCCCTGGTGTATGCCAGTGAACATCGTCGAAAGTCGCGAGATAACTTACCGCGCAATCGAACTCGTCGGGGGATCGATGTGCGTGATCCACGAAGCGAGGCAGCAAGCCCGCTTCGTCCCCCACCATCAGATCGGTATGTAATCCATGCATGCTTCGCAGCGCACCCATGCGTCCACCACCACCGGCCGCAGCAAGACGCTCATTCCCGTCGTAGGAACAATTGCCCTGGCCACCAGCGCACTCATGATGATCACTGCATCTCCCGCCGTTGCCCAGCCCACCACCGTGGGCCTCGGAACCGCAGAGACTTTCGCCGTACTGGCCGGCTCCACCGTCACCAATACCGGCACCTCGACCATCAGCGGCGACGTCGGCGTCAGTCCAGGTGAGGGCGAACCACCGAGTGTCACCGGCTTTCCGCCCGGCTTGGTCACGGGTGGAGTGATCCACGACCGCGATACCGTTGCAGCACAGGCACAGTCGGATCTCACCGTCGGCTACAACGATGCGGCCGGTCGAACCGGCCCGGCGAATGTCGGAGTGGAGCTCGGTGGGCAAACTCTTCTCGCCGGACTGTACGGAGGATCGGGGACTCTCGGCCTGACCGGCACCCTGACACTCGATGCGCAGGGCAACTCGAATGCCGTATTCATTTTCCAAGCGGCATCGACGCTGATCACTGCCTCCAACAGTCGGGTATCGCTCACCAACGGAGCGAATCCCTGCAATGTGTTCTGGCAGATCGGCAGCTCCGCGACACTGGGCACCGACACCCAGTTCGTCGGTACCGTCATGGCGCTGGCGTCCATCACCGCGACCACCGGTGCCACCGTCGACGGACGCCTGCTCGCCAGGAACGGTGCCGTGACGTTGGACTCGAACCGCATCACCAGCCCGAACTGTGAGACCGTCATTCCGCCGACGACCACAACACCCCCCACGACCACAACGCCTCCGGTGACCACTACGCCTCCGGTGACCACCACTCCTCCGGTCACGACAACGCCTCCGGTCACGACAACGCCTCCGGTGACCACCACGCCTCCGGTCACCACGACGCCTCCCGGCGACGGCGGCGGTACACCGGGTACCCCGGGTGATGGTGGAGGTACGCCGCCGATAGTCATCGAAGTACCCCCGATCCCAGGCCTGCCTCCCGTCCCCGGCATCACGATCCCGCCGATCCCGGGTATCCCGAACCAGCCGAACGTGCCGAATCAGCCGAACGTGCCGAACCAGCCGAACGTGCCGAATCAGCCGAACGTTCCGAACACCCCCAACACTCCGAACACCCCCAATACCCCGAACACGCCTGATCAGCCCAACCAGCCGAGCACACCGGGTGGCCCGGATCAGCCGGGCACGTACAACCCGGGTGGGCAGATCACGCAGATCCCGAACGGTGGCGTCGAGACCGGTGACGGCAGCACTGTGTCATCCTCTGACACAACGCCGTTCGTTGCGATCTGGACGTTGCTGGCCGTGCTTGCGGTCGGTGCAGTCTCTGCCTTGACTCTGACTCGTCGTCGGCACTGATCGGTGAGACCTACCGTCGAGGTATCGATACCTCTGGCCGAAACCGCCCGCACCACGACCCGACACCGGGTCGTGGTGCGGGCGGTGGCAGCGGCGTTCCTCCTGCTGCTGTCGCTGGTTGCCGGCTGCGCAACGCCCTCGGATCCCGGCCCGTCGCAGAACGATTCGATGTCCTCGGTTTCTCCTGCTCCTGCCGCCGTCGCCCCGTCGGGTGAGGTTGCCGCCGAATCGTCGTCGGCTCCTGGGTCACCGCCCGCGCGGCTCGAGATCGGTGCGATCGGCGTTGATTCCGATGTGATGGGTCTGGGTCTGCGTCCGGACGGCTCGATGGAAGTTCCCGCGGGTGGTTTCCCCGCCGGCTGGTACACCGGGTCGCCGGTTCCGGGGCAATTGGGACCGTCGATCGTTGCGGGGCATGTGGATTGGGGCGGTAGCCCCGGCGTCTTCTACCGGCTCCGCGAACTCGAACAGGGCGACGATGTCACCGTCGTCAGCCAGGACGGCAACACGGTCCGATTCGTCGTCAGTGCGGTGGAGCAGTATCCGAAGGATGCGTTCCCCACCGACAAGGTCTACGGAGACATCGACCACCCCGGCTTGCGATTGATCACCTGCGGCGGTCAATTCGACTCGGACATCTCGAGTTACGACGACAACATCGTCGTGTACGCCGATCGCGTCTGAGCGAGGTCTTTCGCTCACAGCAAGTTCGCAGGCTGCTCCCAGCGTGGCCGACGGTCCATCGCACATTCTCGTAGTCGACAACTTCGACGAACAGGATCTGCGATGACTGCCCAACTCGACCGACCGGGCGCGATGCCTCCATCGCATGCCCGCCAGCCGTCCCGGCAGAACGGGTGGCTGTATCGCCGCCGGCACCTGCTCGGGTTACTGGTTCTGCTCGCGGCCACCGCAACCCTGTACCTGTGGAACCTGACCGCAAGTGGTTACGCGAACTCGTTCTACGCCGCGGCGGTACAGGCCGGTACCAAAGACTGGACGGCGTGGTTCTTCGGATCGCTCGATTCCGAGAACTTCATCACCGTGGACAAGCCACCGGCCGCACTGTGGGTGATGGGACTGTCGGCTCGTGTGTTCGGGTTCTCGAGCTTCAGTTTGCTTCTGCCGCAGGCATTGATGGGTGTCGCCTCTGTGGCGACGGTGTATGCCGCGGTCAAGCGGGTCGCGAACCCCACTGCCGGGTTGCTCGCCGGCTTCACTCTGGCGTCGGTCCCGGCGGCGGCGTTGATGTTCGACTTCGACAATCCCGACGCGCTGTTGGTCCTCCTCATGACACTCGGCGGCTACTTCGTGGTGCGATCTCTGCAGACGGCTGCCGGGCGACGGGCCGCGATGTGGCTGGCCTTCGCGGGCGTGGCGCTCGGGTTCGCCTTCCTGACGAAGATGTTGCAGGGGCTGCTGGTGTTGCCGGCGTTCGGTCTCACGTATCTCGTGGCAGGACAGGCGCAGTTACGGGCCCGGTTGCTGCACCTCGTCGGCGCGTTCGCGGCGCTGATCGTCGCTGCGGGGTGGTGGGTGTTGACGGTTCAGCTGTGGCCGGAGAACGCCCGACCGTACATCGGCGGGTCCACCGACAACACCGTGATGGATCTGGTGCTCGGGTACAACGGCCTCGGCCGAATCTTCGGTAACACCGGCGGTGGCGGGATGGAGGCTCCGGCCGGAATGAGTGCCGGGGCAGCCGGGTCCAGCTTCGGTGGGTCGACCGGTCTTGACCGACTGTTCGGCAGCGAGATGGGAATCCAGATCTCCTGGCTCATCCCGGCGGCCCTGGTGGCGCTGGTCTTCGGGTTGATCGCTCGTGGCCGAGCGCCACGTACCGATCTGCTGCGTGCGTCCCTGATTCTGTGGGGCGGTTGGTTCCTGGTGACGGCGCTGATCTTCAGCTACATGTCCGGCACGATTCACCCGTACTACACCGTCGCGCTCGCTCCTGCACTTGCGGGCATGATCGGAACCGGCGGCTATGCACTGTGGCTTCGACGCGAATCCATGTGGGGCAGAGCAGGTATGGCAACGATGATGATTGCGGCCGGTACCTGGAGTTGGGTGCTGCTGCACCGCAACGCGGACTGGCTGCCTGCGTTGAAATGGATTCTGTTGGTGGGGACCATCGTCGCGGCCGTGATGATTCTGCTCGCCGGGCGGTACCGAAAGCTCACTGCCGCTGCGTTGATCCTCGGAGCCGTGGCCGGTCTCGGCGGCGGCGCGTCGTACGCCATCGCCACGACGACCAACGCACACAGTGGTTCCGTCCCCACTGCGGGCCCGACAGGTGCAGTCAGCGACGGAGGCCCAGGCGGCATGCCGAGCGGTGGAATGCCGAGTGGCGGTATGCCGAGTGGTGGTATGCCGACGGGAGCGATGCCGGGCGATGCGATGCCGGCTGATGCTGCGTCGGGCGATGATGCGAGCATGCCGGCTGATGCTGCCGATCTTCCGGCCGGCTTCGGCAGCGGCGACCTGCCGAGCGGTATGTCGATGGGCGGTATGTCGATGGGCGGTATGGGTGAGACCGACGAGGAGTTGACGGCTCTGCTCGAGTCCACGACCACGCGGTGGTCCGCTGCTGTGAACGGTTCGATGTCTGCAGCCGGATACGAGTTGGCGTCCGATACGGCAGTGATGGCGATCGGCGGATGGAGCGGCGATCCCACCCCGACTCTCGACGAGTTCATCGAGTACGTCTCCAATCACGAGGTGGCGTACTACGTGTCGGGCGGAATGGGTGGCGGAATGGCGCGCGGCGGCATGGGCGGTGACTCCGCGAGTACTTCCTCGCAGATTCAGGAATGGGTCGAGGCGAACTTCACCGCCAGCACCGTCGGCAGCGCGACGGTGTACGACCTCAGCACCTACACGGGCTGACACCCGCGACGCCGGTTGGGCACAGTTGTTCCACCGCAGACGCTTCGACTGCGGTGGAACTTCTGTGTACTGACCCGTGATCGATCAGAAAGGCGGAGGATCATCGTCGGGTGCCGACGTAGGTACCGGCGCGGGCAGCGGCTGGACTATCTCGAGGCTCGGGGTATCTGTCTGCATCGCTTCACCTTTGGGCCTGCGATAGACAACGGGCAGATGGCTCATGTCTGCGAGTTGCGTGGTGCCGGGAACAGTGATCGCGGTGGTGCCGGCATTCGAGACCCAGAACTCGACACCGTCGGCGAGCATCATCGGCGTCCACAACCCCATGGTCTTGAGACTGTGGTGGTAGCGGCACAGGCAGTGCAGGTTGGTGTCGATGGTCCAGCCACCGGACTCGGGATCGCGATGGAAGTACGGCACGATGTGGTCGATCTCGCATTGCTGGGCCGGGACGTCGCAGCGGGGGTGCCGGCACGTGCGGTCGCGGTACCGAATACGTTCTGCCAGTGCAACAGTCGGGCGATAGACGAGGGCTCCGGGTGGAGGCAACACGAGACCTCCATGACCGTCCGGGTGGAGCGCGAGCCCAAGAGCGGGATCTGCGGTGATGGCCGCTTCGCGTTCGGCAACAAAGGTGTAAGTGCCCCGATACGGAGTGGCAAGACAGGTGCTTCGCGGTGGTTGTGCGGACTTCGGGGGCCGAGGAACCGAACCGCCGACGCGACGGCGACCACGCCCAAGGGGATGAAACACCACCTGCGACCTGCTGCTGCTTTCGGCGCCCTTGTCTTCAGTGCCCGTGCCATTGTCGGTATCGGTATCGGTATCGGTATCGGTATCGGTATCGGTATCGGTATCGAGGTTTACGAGTGACTCCAGGTCCTCGCCGTAACCGAGCTTCTCCGCCAGATTGCGGGCTTCGGTGAGCAGGATCTGCCAGTGTGCGTTGTCTGCTAGTTCCCGGGCGTACTCGGCATCGATGGGGCCGTGGCCGGCCAGGTGAGCAGGATTGGACAGCAGACCGGCGAGAGTGGCGAGGTCGACGGTGATCACCGTCAGTGGGGCGCGTCGATCAGGACGCACAGTATCGGCCGTGCACGGATTGTCGTCATCGGGTTCGCACATGCATGCCATCGACGACTCCTGCTGCAGCAGAGCAACATACGCTGCGGCACGCTTCTGCCCCTTGTTTCGCGGATCACGTCGGCACACGGTCGCGGCCATCTCGTTGATCAACTGCCAAGCAGCTGCGGCGTCGGCGGCGGTGAGGTCGGCTTTGAGCGTCGAGAGCACGTCTTTGTCGGTGTACGTGACGTTGGTGTGCCGTTCCAAGTCCTTGCGCAGAGCGGCGGCCTGTTCGGGTGCGATGCGGTACATGATCGACCAGATTTCCGTCGCCAGCGGACCCGGTGACAGGCGTCGGGCAGCGTGCAGAACCTCCCCTTGGACGGCCGTCGTGGCGTCCTGCGTCAGATTGTGGGTGCAGCGGTATATCGCGCGGACCCGGGGCAGGTCGAGTTCGCCTGCCTCGAACGCTGCTGCAACATCGGTAAGCCGGAGCCGTAAGTCCATGCCGATCTCGGCGTACCTGTTCGCTACGGTCTTCGAGCAACCCAGAACGTGCGCAATCTCCGACGCCGCGTAATTGCCCGCGTCCTGAATGACATCACCGACGAGCACGTTCTGATGAATACACGCGTCCCAGATCTCGGCGGCTACAGCCACTTTCCGTGCGCACGCCTGATTCTCCAGCGTCGCGACATCTCGAATCTCGGCCAGAGAAGCAGCCTCGATGTACGGCTTCGATTGCGGCCCGAGATAGGCCGCGAATCGACTGCGTGTCGAGCTGGATGTGGTCATTGTGTAGTCGCCCCCCGGCATGTGTTCCCACTGGAAGTAGAACGCATGTTCGATACTAGCGCGGAATCCGATGCCGGTCAACTCCAATTCCATTGCACTGAAGAAGGATTGGAGAAGTGGCACCCATACACCAACCTACCGACAAGTTGCTCGGCCGCGTTGTGGGAAGGCGCTCGAGGAGCTCAGGCCGAGTCGTGCATCAGCGCGGCGATGTACAACAGGACGGAATCGCTGCCGGGCGAGGTCGTGTACCCGGTGAGCTTGTCGATCTTGACGAGCCGGTAGGTGAGCGTGTTTCGGTGCAGGTGAAGCTTTTCGGCTGTCTTGGTCGAGTTGAAGCCGCTCTCGCCCCACGTCATCAGTGTTCGCTTCAGGACTTCCCAGTCCGGGGCATGGACGATGTCGCCCAGCACCGTGTCGACCAATCGGCGACGGGTGCTGTCGGGAACAGCCCGAACGGCGTGCAACAGACGCATCCGGTCGATGTCGTGGATGTGTCGTTCGGGAAAAACCTGCCGCCCGAGCTCGAGTGCGTCACGTGCGTCCTGGGCCGACGCGTTCAATCGAGCGACGCCGGACGCGCTCGGCCCAACCCCGACCGATACCGACCATGCGTTGGCCTTGCCCCGCTCGACGAGCGTCTGCCAGCGACGGTCGTCGTCGGTGGTGCTACCCACTGGAGGCATCACGGCGACGACATTTCGGGAGAGTCTGCCGGCTATTTCCTGCGTAGTGTCGGCTGTGTGTCGAATCCATTCCAGCACAACGGTAGTGGGGTCGGCGTCGGCGCGCTTGCCGACCTCGGTCGCCGGTGCCGTGTTGTCGGTTTCGACCAGAAAGACACGGCGCGGAATGTCGATGTCGAATGACAGTGCAGCAGCTCGATTCTCGACACTCTGCATGGACGCGTCGCTACGGTGCCAGTCGAAGACGTCACGCAGAAAGTCTTCGACGGCGCGCTGGCGGGAGACCCTGGTTCCGATGCGGCTGGCCTCGCTCATGAGGATTTCCGTCTGACGTTTGACTATCTGCCCGAATTGCTCGACCAGCTCGGGAGCTCCGGACAGACCTACGGTGCCGACCACTCGACCATCGAGGGTCAGCGGAAGCGTGGTGCCGGGAAGGCTGCCCTGCAGGCTCCGAACGTCGGCGCTCGAGTGACTGCGCGTGCTGTTGGTTTCTATCACCACGATCGACGCCTCGTGGAATTGCCCGACGCGTCCCCGCTCACCGCTACCGAGGACGATCCCGGTGGCGTCGGTGATCAGTACGTTGTGCCCGATGATCTCGGTGATGTCCACTGCGATCTGCTGCGCCAGCTCGGTACTGAGCACGACGAACTCCCGTCCGATTAACTTCGACGTAACGCCGAATCTGGGCATGTGTGCAACTTGCCCAAGAATATAGACGTACGGGAGCTGATGCTGGGCTTTTTGATGAAGACCCGAAAGCGGTCTCCGTCATACGATTTTTCCATCGTCGACAGAGGAGAAGTCATGCAAGTATTGGATTGGATTGCGGTAGCCGGGTATTTCGTAGTGCTGATCGTGGTCGGTGTACAGACCATGAAAAAAGTCTCGAATGCCGATGATTTCGCGGTTGCCGGCAATCGTATTGTCTGGCCGGTCTTCTTCGGCAGCCTCGCTGCTGCCTTTCTGGGCGGCGGCGCATCGTTGGGTGTCGCCGGGGCGACGATGCGCGACGGGTACGTCTACATGTTCGCCTTCTGCGCCTTCGGAATCCAGACCGTACTGGTGGGACTCTTCGTCGCGCCCAAACTCAAACGCTACCGCGGTGCACACACGCTCGGTGACGTGATGCATGCGCACTACGGCAAGCCCGCTCGCGTCATCACGGGCGGATTGTCGATCGTGTTGTGCACCGGAATTCTGGGCGCACAGGCATTGGCGATCGGTACGGTCGTCAACGCAACTCTCGATGTACCGCCGACACTGGCGATCATTCTGGGTATGGGCGTGACCGTCCTCTATTCCGCGTTCGGCGGAGCCTGGGCCGTCATTCAGACCGACCTTCTCCAGTTCGTGTTCCTCGGCGTCCTGATCCCCGTGACGTTGCTCATCGGATTGCATGCAGTGGGAGGGCCTTCGGCTCTCGTCGACGCCCTGCCGTCCGATCACCTGACGCTGATGGGTGATTACAGCGTCATGAAGTTCGTCGGTTTGTTCGCGGCCCTGCTGCTCGGTGAGACGTTGGTTCCTCCGTACGCGCAGCGCACCTTCTCGACGCCCGACTCCTCGCACGCCCGTAAGGGATTCGTCACCGCCGGTATCTTCTCGTTCTTCTTCTTCTTCATCTCGGCCTCGATCGGAGCGGTGGCATTCGTGCTCTACCCCGACATCGAGCCGGATTCGGCACTCCCGACCGTCGTCACCAACCTGATGCCGATCGGCCTGCTCGGCTTGTTGGTTGCGGCGCTCCTCGCGGTCGTGATGTCGACGGCATCGAGCTACATCAACTCCAGCGCAGTGGTGTTCACCGACGATCTCTACCGGCCACTGGCCAAGCACGAGGCCTCGCAGCGCAAGCGGCTGAACATCGAACGAACCCTCAGCGTGGTCGTCGGCGCCGGTGCCACCATCTTCGCGCTCACAGTTCCGTCCATCGTGGACGCCCTGCTCTACAGCTACACACTCTGGGCACCGACGATGATCGTGCCGCTGTTCGGAGCAGTGCTGTTCGGTGTTCGTTCCGCGCCTGCCGCGCTGTGGGGTATCTCCGCGGGTGCTGCGGTCACGGTCGTGTGGCAGTGGGTACTGATGAGCCCGTTCGGTCTCGACGGTCTTCTCCCCGGTGTCGCTGCGAACTTCATCGCCTACACCGTGGCAGCGGTAGCGACGAGCAAGAAGTATCCACGAAGAACACAAACCTCGAACGAACCGATCCTCGATAACACCGGAGCGCACTGATGTTGGAAATACTTTTCTACGGAGCGCCGATTGTCGCAATTGCTGTCACTGCCTGGTGCGGCTTTCTCGGGTGGCGATTCTATTTCCAAGAAGTTCTGAAGAAAGAGGAATGATATGACCCTCGTATCTGCAAATCTCGCAGGCATCGCCGACGAGACCACCAGTTACCCCGCGTATGTGCAAGATGGACGAAATATCCATGTTTCGGGTCAGGTGTCCTTCGCCGACGACGGGTCGATCGTGGGCGAGGGTGATCCGACGAAACAGACCGAGGTCGCTATCGATCGTCTCGAACGAGTACTGCACGCCGCCGGGTCGGATCTGAACCACGTCGTCTCGACGACCGTGTACCTGACGTCGGCGGCGTACGCCGCCGAGATGAACCGGGTGTGGCGTGAGCGGTTCGGTCGGCACAGGCCGGCCAGGGCCACGGTCGTCACCGGCCTGCTCGACGAGAGACTGTTGGTCGAGATCACCGCTGTGGCTGTGCATTCCGACGAGGGTGTCGAATGAGAATCGCAGTTCTCGGTGGCGGCATCATCGGTGTGACGAGTGCGTTCTATCTGGCACGCGAGGGCCACGAGGTGGTGGTCTACGACGAGCGCGATCGCGTCGCAGACGACACCACCGCCTCGACGGCCGGGTTGATAGCGCCGGGGCATTCGTATGCATGGGCGTCTCCGCAAGCACCGAAAATGTTGCTTCGATCGCTGGTCGGAGGACAAACCTCCATTCGGGTGAAACCTCGCCTGGATCCAGCGTTGATCCGGTGGGGCCTGGCATTCATGCGTGAATGCACTCCCGCACGCAGCCTGAAGAACACCCTCGCCAAGTACGAACTCGCCTCCTACAGCCAAACCTTGCTCGAGAAGCTGACGGTGGAGGAGTCACTCGCGTATCACCGGACCGACGGAGGGATCCTCTACCTCTACCGGGACGCAGCCGCCCTCCACGAAGCCAGCAGCAAAGCCGAGCTGATGCGTCAGCAGGGGAGATCGCAACGCCTGCTCACCCGGGAGCAGGCGTTCGAGGTCGACCCTGCTCTGGCCAACAGCACCATCGACTTCGCGGGAGCTGTTCACGACGAGGACGACGGCACCGGTGACCCGGCGCTGTTCACCGTGGGGTTGGCGGCGGCAGCCGAACGCCTCGGTGTCCGGTTCGAGCTGAACACGAGAATCGAGTCGTTGGAGTCCGACGGCACCTCGATCGTCAGGGCTCGTACCGCTCGGGGCAGCGAAATCGACGCCGACTGCTACGTGTTGGCCCTCGGGAGTGCGTCGAGCACACTCGCTCGCACCGCAGGGCTCCGCGTCCCGGTCTATCCGGCCAAGGGATACAGCCTCTCGGTGGCTATCCGGGACCAGTCGCGGGCACCGCACACAGGCGGTATCGACGAACGATCACTGGTTGCCTGGTCTCCGTTCGGATCGACACTCCGTATGTCGGCCGTCGCCGAATTCGCCGGTTACGACAAGACCCATGCGCCGTCGAACTTCGCCGAGATACGCGCTGCCGGCGAGGAACTCTTTCCCGGAGCATTGGACTGGAGTTCGGTCGAGTATCGCTCGGGATTGCGCCCGATGACTCCGGACGGGCCGCCGATCATCGGTGCAACGCCCCGCGACAACCTGTTCGTCAACACCGGACACGGACACGTCGGCTGGACGATGGCCTGCGGCTCGGCCGCACTGCTCGCTGCCGAGCTCGGTCGACGTCCAGCCGAGATCGATGCCACACCGTACCGGTTCGATCGGTTCTCGCGCCGCACTCGGAAGTCGGCAGCTCGGTCGGTCCGAACCAGGTGAACAGCTACCGGTGGACGCTGCGCTCGACAAGCGTCCACCGGTACTCGCCAGAAAGGGAAAGCCGCTCATGCGCTACCACCAACAGATATCCGGAACGGGCTACACGTTCTCCTCGCTGATCGAGGTCATGGCGAAGGCCTCACCTCTGCGTTCCGGTGACGAGCTGGCAGGATGTGCGGCTCACTCGGATGCCGAACGTGCTGCTGCCCAATGGATCCTGGCAGATATTCCGCTGTCGGTGTTTCTCGAGGAACAGCTCGTTCCCTACGAGACCGACGACGTGACGCGCCTGATCGTCGACTCGCACGATCGGACGGCCTTCTCTCCGATCTCCCATCTGACCGTCGGTGGCTTCCGTGATTGGCTGCTCGCAACGGCGGCCACCGCGAACAGCGCAGACACCCTCGCCGCTGTCTCGTCCGGGATCACACCCGAAATGGCAGCTGCCGCATCGAAGCTGATGCGTAATCAGGATCTGATCGCCGTCGCGAAAGCCATGACTGTCACCTCGGCCTTCCGAACCACTATCGGTCTGCCAGGACGAATTGCCACCCGACTACAGCCAAACCATCCGATCGACGATCCACGCGGTATCGCGGCAGCAACGCTGGACGGGCTGCTTCTCGGCTGCGGCGACGCCGTGATCGGCGTCAATCCGGCCACCGACTCGCCGCACGCCACGGCCACGCTCCTGCATCTCCTCGACGACATTCGACTGCGTTTCGACATTCCCGTGCAATTGTGCGTATTGGCCCACGTGACAACAACTATGGATCTGATCGACAAGAACGTTCCGGTGGATCTGATCTTCCAGTCCATCGCAGGCACGCAGGGTGCCAACACGAGTTTCGGAACAACGATCCCGATGCTGCTCGAGGCCGCAGAGGCAGGACGATCGCTCGGGCGAGGAACCGTCGGCGACAACGTCATGTATCTCGAAACAGGTCAAGGATCCGCGCTGTCCGCCAACGCGAATATCGGATCGGGCGGGCTCGCAGTCGATCAGCAAACGCTCGAGACAAGGGCCTACGCGGTAGCGAGAGTGTTGGATCCGTTGCTGGTGAACACGGTGGTCGGCTTCATCGGGCCCGAATACCTGTACGACGGTAAGCAGATCATTCGCGCCGGCCTGGAAGATCACTTCTGCGGCAAGCTCCTCGGCCTCCCGATGGGGGTCGACGTGTGCTACACCAATCACGCGGAAGCCGATTCCGACGACATGGATGTCCTGCTCACCTTGCTCGGAACTGCTGGTGCCGCGTTCGTCATCGCAGTCCCCGGAGCCGACGACGTGATGCTCGGCTATCAGAGTCTGTCGTTCCACGATGCGCTGTACGTCCGGCACGTCCTGGGCCTGAGGCCGGCACCGGAATTCGAGCGCTGGTTGCACTCTCTCGGCATGGCCGACGACTCGGGACGCATCACTCCGATCGATCTCGCAGCCTCGCCGCTCATGGCGCTCACCGATCGATGACGGACCATCGACCGTCCCCAGCGGGCTCGGACACCGACAGCTGGGACCGATTGCGAGCGACGACGACATCACGGATCGGTTTGGGGCGAACGGGTTACGGCCTTCCGACTTCACGATTGTTGGACTTCAACGCTGCTCACTCCGCTGCCCGCGATGCTGTGCACCTCGAGCTCGACGTCGATCGGCTCGCCGACGACATCAGCGAGCTGGGCATCGGCGTTCCGGTGTCCGTTCGTTCGAGGGCCTCGAACCGCAGCGAGTATCTACGCCGACCCGATCTCGGCCGAACACTGCGCTCCTCGGCACATGTCGTCTCGGAGAACAAGGACATCGGCTTCGTACTCGCCGACGGTCTGTCCCCGCGAGCGCTCGGCGAGCACGGCACCGGGCTACTCGAGGCCTTGGTCTCCGAACTGTCGGATCGCCACACCATCGCGGCTCCGGTCATCGCGACTCAGGCGAGAGTTGCACTCGGCGATCACATCGCTGCAGCGTCCGGTGTTCGCACCGTCATCGTGATCATCGGCGAGCGTCCCGGCCTGTCGGTGGTCGACAGCCTCGGCATCTACCTCACTCACCTGCCGTACCCGGGCCGGACCGACGCCGATCGAAACTGCGTGTCCAACATTCACCCTCCGGACGGCCAGAGTTATCTCCGCGCAGCACAGATCACGCAATCGCTGCTGACCGGGGCCCTCGCGCTCGGCCGCTCCGGAGTGGACCTGAAGGACAATTTCACCAGCGAACTCACTGGTTCGGAGACGTACACGATCGAGCACACGACGGCCTCGCACCCCTCGCGAGTCCAGTGATGTCGCCTGATCTGCCGCCGCCTCGCGTCGACCATTGGGAGTGGCAGCGCTCTGCCCGATGCCGCTCGATGGCATCGTCCGTGTTCTTCCCTCCAGAAGGGCTACGCGGACCGACATTGCGGTACAGCGAACAGGCGGCCAAGGCTGTCTGCAGTCTGTGTCCCGCGCTCACCGAGTGTCGGCGGTACGCCATCGATGTGCAGGAGCCACACGGTATTTGGGGCGGACTGACACCTGCCGAGCGCTCCGCCCTGGCAGAACCGTAGCGGTGCGACGCAGTGTCTCGATCCCGAGACTGCCACCCCGCTTCACTCCGGAACGAGTACGAACCGCTCCAGGACCACCTGAGTGTCGTCGTCGACGGTGAAGTGTGGATCGCCCAGTTCCGCGCGAACCTCGGTCGAGTGCCAGAATCTTTCGTGTCCGGCCCGCCACTGCGCCACATCGGCGTAACCCTCTCCCTCGTCGAAGGCATGCTGGAATGAAACATCCTTCAGCGCAACGACATCGACACCTGTGGTCTCGATGACTCCGACGACGACACCCGCCGAATCCACCACCGCGCCACGTTCACCGACTCTCGGCATCTCCTCGTCGGCATACTGGACCAACAGACTGGCCGTGGTGGTCTTGGCACCGGTCAGGACGGCCGCAACCAAGGTGTCCCGTAAGGGCCCCGGGTACGCGAATTCGACAATCGGTAGATTGGTCACGCATCCATCATATTTCGAGGTCGGCCCACACCAGTCGGTGGTCCGACGGGTGCTCGGTGCCCGAAGGCCAGTACACCTGCGAATCGATCACCGTCAGATCGTCCGAGGGCAACACGTAGTCCACGCGCAGGTCGCCCGGCGTCGGGTCGGCGAAATCTGCTGTGTCCGTGCCGTGATCGGCCGAGGTGGGTGCAGGATCCTGAACCCGCGGAAGGTCGAGAACCTGCGCGATGGCACCGGCCACCGAATCGCCGTCCACCGGATCGCTGTTCTGATCGCCCAGCATGACGAACGATGCTCCGTTCTCCAGCCCGCCGCGTACACCGTTGTCGTCGTAGAGGTAGTCCGCACCCGAGATGTAATCGGCGCTGAGTCTGATCTCGTCGTGGTTGCGCTTGCCGTTGCGGTCCTCGGGACCATCGAAAGACGGGGGAGTGGGGTGTGACGCCAACACGTGCAGGGTCGTGCCGTTCACGTCGATCGGCACGTCCCAATGCGATTTGCTGGACAGTCGTAGGGCGTCGGAGGCATCTCCGTAGTAGTCACGCGGCAGCAGGGAATCCGGCATGTCCTTCCACAGGAAGTTCTGGAACGTACGTACCGAATCGGTGGCGATCGGATACTTCGAGTACACGACCATCCCGTACTGGCCCGGGAACTGGCCGAACCCCCACGCATCACCCGGGCCGCCGAGTGTGCCGTCCCGGTCCAGGTCGAGTCCCGAATCGACGCCCGTGTTCACCGGTGCAGTGAAGGAGTGCGGATACTGTCCGTCGAGATAGTTGTCGTTGAAGAGAGTCACCGCATCCTGGCCCGAGTAGTCGAACTCGTTGACCAGCAACACATCCGGTGAGTTCGCGGCAATCACATCGGCAACCGCGCGAGCCTGTGCGTCCTCACCCTGCAGATCGGTCACCAGCTGCCCGGCCACCGGCCGATTGAGGCTGGCATTGAACGTCGCCACGCGTACCGGCGTCGTAACGGCTTCGAGTCGGTCGGCATCAGGGTCGGACGAGGAGCAACCAGCGGCCATGACGGCGAGGGTAACGGTGACGGCCACGAGTCTCGACATTCTCACGGTCGTCACCGTAGAGACGGCAAGCGAACGCCAGGTTACGGATTAACAAGCAAGCGTGCTTGCTTTTTTCGAGACCTCCTGTGAAGCTGGGCTCATGGCAGACCTCGACACTCTGGTCGACGACCTCCGCGCCGAGGGCAACGACCTCGATGCACTCGTGGCCGAGTTGACCCCGGACCAGTGGGCGACACCGACACCGGCCGCGGGCTGGACCGTCGCGCACCAGATCGCGCACCTCTCCTGGACCGATCACGTCGCGGAGCGGACCACGTCCGGCGCATCAGGCGATATCGAGGCCAAGGAAGAGTTCGCTCTCACTCTGAAGAAGGCGTGGGAAAACCCCACCGGCTTCGTCGACGAGGCCGCCGAGGAAGGATCTCGTGACCCCGACCTCCTGAGCGCATGGCGAACCCGACGGACCGCCATGACGGACGCGCTGATGCAGGTGCCGTCCGGGATCAAGATCGACTGGTTCGGACCCCCGATGAGTGCGGCGTCCATGGCCACGGCGCGTCTGATGGAGACCTGGGCGCACGGTCAGGATGTCGCCGACGCGGTTGGCGTCACCCGCGTTCCCACCGACCGAATCCGCGCAGTCGCTCATATCGGCGTCCGCACACGGGATTTCGCCTACGCCGTCAACCAGCAGGCTCCGCCGACCGAACCGTTTCGCGTCGAGCTCACCGCGCCGTCGGGAGAGCTCTGGACCTGGGGACCCGAGAACGCCGCCCAACGTGTGAGCGGTCCGGCGCTGGACTTCTGCCTTCTCGTCACCCAGCGTGCTCACCGCGACGACCTCGGCATTACGTCCGAGGGAGCCGACGCCGCGCATTGGCTCACCATCGCCCAAGCCTTCGCAGGCCCTCCGGGAGCCGGACGGACACAGTCAGGACGAGAGCAAGCATGACCGTACGAATCGGCAACTGTTCGGGCTTCTACGGAGACCGTCTCTCCGCCATGCGAGAGATGCTCGAGGGCGGCGAACTCGATTACCTCACGGGTGATTACCTGGCCGAGCTGACGATGCTCATTCTCGGTCGCGATCGAATGAAGGACGCGACCCGTGGCTACGCCAAGACCTTTCTGCGGCAGGCCGAGGACTGCCTGGGGTTGGCACTGGACAAGGGTGTCAAGATCGTCGCCAACGCAGGCGGACTCAACCCCCGAGGCCTGGCCGAGGCACTGGAGAAGCTGGACTCCGGCGCGAAGATCGCGTACGTCGACGGTGACGACCTCCTCGGCCGAGCCACCGAACTCGGTCTCGGAAGCCCGCTGACCGCAAATGCCTACCTCGGAGCGTGGGGCATCGTCGAATGCCTGAACTCCGGGGCCGATGTCGTGGTCACCGGTCGCGTCACCGACGCCAGTGTCATTGTCGGGCCTGCAGCGGCCCACTTCGGTTGGACGCCGACCGATTACGACGCGTTGGCCGGGGCCGTGATCGCCGGACATGTCATCGAATGCGGAACGCAGGCGACGGGTGGCAACTACTCGTTCTTCACCGAGATCGCGGACATGTCTCGTCCCGGATTCCCCATCGCCGAGATCGAGTCCGACGGTTCGTCCGTCATCACCAAGCACGAGGGCACCGGTGGGGCTGTCAGCGTCGGCACCGTGACCGCTCAGCTGCTGTACGAAATCACCGGCGGGCGATACGCGAACCCCGACGTCACCGCGAGAATCGACACGGCGATCCTGGCGCAGGAGTCCAGTGATCGGGTGTCCATCACCGGCGTTACGGGGGAAGCCCCACCGCCCACCTACAAGGTCTCGCTCAACGCACTCGGCGGGTTCCGCAACGAATTCACGATGGTGCTCACCGGACTCGACATCGAAGCCAAAGCGGCACTGGCACAACGGCAATTCGAGTCCTGGCTCAAGGCCCGTCCCGCCGAGCTCGACTGGACCCTGGTGCGCACCGACAAGCCGGATGCCGAGACGGAGGAGACGGCCAGCGCCCTGCTGCGCTGTGTTGCCCGCGACAGCAACCCCGACGCTGTCGGACGTCAGTTCTCGGCCGTGGCAGTCGAACTCGCACTGGCCAGTTATCCCGGATTCTCGGTGACCGCGCCCCCCGGAAACGGAGCGCCCTACGGAGTGTTCACGGCAGGCTTCGTCGACGCGGCCGAGGTGCCACACGTCGCGCACCTGGCCGACGGGACCGAATGTGCCGTAGCTCCGTCGCAGCAGACGCAGGTACTGGAGCCCGTGAAAGAACCGGCGCTGCCTGCACCCAGAGCACCCGAAGCGACCATCCGGCTTCCACTCGGAACCATCGCCGCGGCCCGTAGCGGCGACAAGGGCGGCAACGCCAACGTCGGAGTCTGGGTTCGCACCGACGACGAATTCTCGTGGCTCGTGCACACATTGACGGTCGAGACTCTGAAACAGATGCTGCCCGAGGCAGAGCCGCTGACCGTCACCCGCCACGTACTGCCCAATCTGCGGGCCCTGAATTTCGTCATCGAGGGCATCCTCGGTCAAGGCGTCGCCTCTCAGGCCCGATTCGATCCACAGGCCAAGGGACTCGGTGAATGGCTGCGGTCGCGGCACATCGACATCCCCGAAACGCTTGCCTACAAGGGAGAACTCGTATGAACATCTGGACGACGCCCGAGCGTCAGCAGCTGCGCAAGACCGTCCGCAGTTTCGTCGAGCAGGACATCGCGCCGCACATGAATCAGTGGGAGACCGACGGAGAGATTCCGCGCGAACTGCACAAGAAGGCAGCCGCTCTGGGACTGATCGGAGCAGGCTTCCCCGAGGACGTCGGCGGCGACGGTGGAGATCTGGCCGACGCGGTCGTGATCTGCGAGGAGATGCATCAGGCCGGTGCGTCCGGTGGACTGTTCGCATCGCTGTTCACCAGCGGAATTGCATTGCCGCACTTGGTGGCAGCGGGCGACGCCGATCAGATCGAGAAGTGGGTGCGGCCCACGCTGGCCGGGGAGAAGATCGGATCGCTCGCGATCACCGAGCCGGGTGGCGGTTCGGATGTCGGCCACCTCAGGACGAAGGCCGTCCGAGACGGCGAGCACTACGTCGTCAACGGATCCAAGACGTACATCACCTCCGGATGCCGAGCCGATTTCATCGTCACCGCGGTCCGCACCGGCGGCGAGGGTGCAGCCGGTGTCTCGTTGCTCGTCATCGAGAAGGGCACGCCCGGGTTCGAGGTCACCAGCAAGCTCGACAAGATGGGCTGGCGCGCATCCGATACCGCCGAGCTCTCGTTCGTCGACGCCCGCGTCCCGGTTGCCAACCTCGTCGGTGCCGAGAACAGCGGCTTCGCGCAGATCGCGCAGGCGTTTCTCACCGAGCGCATCGCCCTCGCCGCGCAGGCCTACGCCAGCGCACAGCGGTGCCTCGATCTGACGCTGCAGTGGGTCCGCGATCGTGAGACCTTCGGAAAGCCTCTCATCGCAAGGCAATCCGTACAGAACACCGTGACCGAGATGGCGCGCAAGATCGACATCGCCCGCGTCTACACCCGGTCCCTCGTCGAGCGATCGCTCGAATCGAACGAGGACTTCATCGCCGAGGTCTGCTTCGCGAAGAACACGGCCGTCGAGTCCGGAGAGTGGGTCGCCAATCAAGCGGTGCAGCTCTTCGGCGGGCTCGGGTACATGCGCGAGAGCGAGGTCGAGCGGCAGTACCGCGATATGCGCATCCTCGGTATCGGCGGCGGGACGACCGAGATCCTCACCGGACTGGCAGCAAAACGATTGGGGTATCAGGCATGAGCGTGCTGAAGTCCACCCTCGACACCGCGTCGGAACAGTATTCCGGTGCCACCGAGGCCATGCACACCAAGCTGGCCGAGATCGACGCCGAGCATTCGAAGGCTCTGCTCGGTGGCGGTCAGAAGTACGTCGAGCGACACAAGAAGCGCGGCAAGCTGCTCGCCCGCGAACGCATCGAGCTGCTGATCGACGAGGACTCCGCGTTTCTCGAACTGTGCCCACTCGCGGCCTGGGGCAGCGACTTTCCCGTCGGAGGCAGCACCGTCATGGGTATCGGCGTGGTGTGCGGCGTCGAATGCCTCATCGTGGCCAACGACCCGACGGTCCGCGGCGGGGCGAGCAACCCGTGGACCCTCAAGAAGGGTTTCCGCGGCAACGACATCGCCACGCAGAACCGGCTTCCGGTCATCTCACTCGTCGAGTCCGGTGGAGCCGATCTGCCGACGCAGAAGGAGGTGTTCATCCCCGGCGGTCGCATGTTCCGTGATCTGACGCAGCTCTCGGCGGCCGGCATCCCCACGATTGCCCTGGTGTTCGGTAACTCCACCGCCGGCGGCGCATACATACCCGGCATGTCCGATCATGTCGTCATGGTCAAGGAACGTTCCAAGGTGTTTCTTGCCGGCCCACCGCTGGTCAAGATGGCCACCGGCGAGGACTCGGACGACGAATCGCTCGGCGGTGCCGAGATGCACGCCCGAAAGTCGGGTCTCGCAGACTATTTCGCTGTCGACGAGCAGGACGCCATCCGCATCGGGCGCAGCATCGTCTCCCGGCTCAACTGGAAGAAGAAGGGCCCCGAGCCGCGCGCCGAGGTCATCGAGCCGCTGGCCGACCCCGAGGACCTGCTCGGCATCGTCCCCACAGATCTGAAGATCCCGTTCGACCCACGCGAGGTCATCGCCCGCATCGTCGACGGTTCCGATTTCGACGAGTTCAAGCCCATGTACGGCGGTTCGCTCGTCACCGGCTGGGCCGAGCTGCACGGATATCCGATCGGCATTCTGGCCAACGCCCGCGGTGTGCTGTTCAGCGAGGAATCACAGAAGGCGACGCAGTTCATTCAGCTCGCCAATCGCTCGAACACCCCACTTCTGTTCCTGCACAACACCACCGGATACATGGTCGGCAAGGAGTACGAGGAGGGCGGCATGATCAAACACGGTTCGATGATGATCAACGCCGTGTCCAACTCCACGGTGCCGCACATCTCCATTCTGCTCGGTGCGTCCTACGGAGCCGGTCACTACGGCATGTGCGGACGCGCGTTCGATCCGCGATTCCTCTTCGCCTGGCCGTCCAGCAAGTCCGCCGTCATGGGCGGCGCGCAGCTCGCCGGTGTCATCTCCATCGTCGGACGCGCCGCTGCCGAAGCTCGTGGACAAGCCTTCGACGCCGAAGCCGATGCCGGCATGCGCGCGATGATCGAAGGCCAGATCGAGGCCGAGTCGATGCCGATGTTCCTCTCCGGACGCCTCTACGACGACGGCGTCATCGACCCCCGTGATACCCGCACGGTGGTGGGAATGTGCCTGTCGGCCATCGCCACCGCCCCGATCGAAGGCACCGCCAACTTCGGTGTCTTCCGGATGTGAAGCCATGACCGTAAGGTCCGTCCTCGTAGCCAACCGCGGCGAAATTGCCCGCCGCGTCTTCACTACCTGCCGCGCCGAAGGCATCGACACCGTCGCGGTGTTCTCCGACGCAGACGCCAATTCCCCGCACGTGCGTGAGGCCGACTCGGCAGTGCGGCTGCCCGGAAACAGTTCGGCCGAGACGTACCTGCGCGGCGAGCTCGTCATCGCGGCAGCCGCGGCCGCCGGAGCCGACGCCGTGCATCCGGGATACGGATTCCTCTCCGAGAACGCCGATTTCGCGCAGCAGGTGCAGAACGCCGGCCTGACGTGGATCGGGCCGCCCGTCAAGGCTATCGAACTGATGGGCTCGAAGGTCGAGTCCAAGAAGATGATGGCCGACGCCGGAGTGCCGGTGCTGACCCAGCTCGATCCCGAGTCGGTCACCGAGAACGAGCTTCCGGTGCTGATCAAGGCGTCCGCGGGCGGCGGCGGGCGCGGCATGCGCATCGTGCGCAACCTCGAGAACCTGGAGTCGGAGCTCGAAGCAGCCGGGCGCGAGGCACTCTCGGCATTCGGCGACGGAACGGTGTTCGTCGAGCGGTACATCGAGACCGGTCGGCACATCGAAGTACAGGTCATGGCAGACAGATTCGGCACGGTGTGGACGGTGGGCGAGCGCGAGTGCTCGATCCAACGCAGACATCAGAAGGTCGTCGAGGAAGCACCGTCGCCGCTCGTCGAACGCATCGACGGCATGCGCGAGAAGCTCTTCCATGCGGCGACGCTGGCCACCGAGGCCATCGGCTACGAGGGTGCGGGCACCGTCGAATTCCTCGCCGACGAGAAGGGCAACTTCTTCTTTCTCGAGATGAACACGCGTCTGCAGGTGGAGCACCCGGTCACCGAGTGCACGACCGGACTCGACCTGGTGGCCTTGCAGATCAGGGTCGCCGCGGGGGAGCGGTTGCCCGCCGAGCAGCCGAAGACGCGTGGCCACTCCATCGAAGTTCGCCTCTACGCGGAGGATCCGGCCCAGGACTGGCAGCCGCAGAGCGGTGCCGTACACCGGTTCGAGATACCCGGTGTCCAGTTCGAGGTGCTCGCGAAGTCCGGCATCAGAGTCGACTCCGGCGTCGAGACCGGCAGCGTGGTGGGAACTCACTACGACCCGATGCTCGCGAAGGTCATCTCGTTCGCGCAGACGCGGGATCAGGCTGCGAATCTACTGGCGAAAGCGTTGCAGAAGGCCACCGTTCACGGCCTGAAGACCAACCGCGATCTGCTGGTCAACATCCTGCGGCACCCGGCATTCCTGGCCGGGGATACCGACACCGCCTTCTTCGACAGGCACGGGCTCGATGTCCTGGCTCAGCCGATCGCACACGGCCGGGCCGAGGAACTGTCGGCTCTCGCGGCTGCCTTGGCCGACGCGGCGAGCAACGTCGCGCGAGCGCGGGTGAACCGGGGACTGCCCGGTGGCTGGCGCAATCTTCGGTCCCAACCGCAGCGCAAGACGTACAACGACATCACCGTCGAATATTCGATCGGACGCAGCGGACTCACCTCCTCGGTGGAGGGCGTCGACCTCGAGGGCGTCGAACTCGTCGTGCACACGCCGACCTCGGTGACGCTCGACGACAACGGAATTCGTCGCATCTTTCAGGTGAGCAGCTACGGATCGGACGTGTTCGTCGATTCTGCACTCGGTCCGGTCAGGTTGATCAAGGCCCCGCGGTTCACCGACCCCACCGACGAGGTCGCGGCCGGTTCGTTGCTCGCACCGATGCCCGGCAGTGTCATCAGAATCGCTGCTGCGCAGGGCGATACCGTCACCGCCGGTCAGCCGATCCTGTGGCTCGAGGCGATGAAGATGGAACACACGGTCACCGCACCCGCGGACGGTGTGCTCACCGAGTTGAACGTAGTGGAAGGTCAGCAAGTCGAAGTCGGCGCAGTTCTGGCCGTGGTCACCGAAAAGGGAGTGGAGCAAGTATGAGTTTCATCGAAACCGAAGAGCAGAAGGGTCTGCGCAACGCAGTCTCGTCACTCGGCAAGCGCTACAACTACATCGACTACGTCCTGCCGAAGGCGCGCAAGGGTGAGCCGCTGACCGAACTGTGGAACGAGGCGGGCAAGCTCGGTTTCCTCGGCGTCAACCTGCCCGAGGAGTACGGCGGCGGTGGCGCAGGCATCTACGAACTCGCGCTCGTGCAGGAGGAGTTGGCCGCGCACGGAGCCGGTCTGCTGCTTGTCGTCGTCAGCCCGGCCATCTGCGGCACCATCATCGGTAAGTACGGCACACCGGATCAGAAGCAGGAGTGGCTCACCGCTCTCGCCGACGGTTCCAAGATCATGGTCTTCGGCATCACCGAACCCGACGCCGGATCCAACTCGCACCAGATCACCACCACGGCGCGTCGTGACGGTGACGAATGGATTCTCAAGGGCAACAAGATCTACATCTCCGGCGTGGATCAGGCCGATGCGGTTCTGATCGTCGCACGCACCGAGGATTCCAAGACCGGCAAGCTCAAGCCGGCCCTGTTCATCGTGCCCACGGACGCTCCCGGTCTGCAGAAGACGCAGATGGAGATGGACATCGTCGAGCCCGATCATCAGTTCGTGCTGTTCCTCGACGACGTCAGGCTCCCCGCCGAGGCGCTCGTCGGTGAGGCCGATGCCGCCCTGATGCAGCTGTTCGCCGGCCTGAACCCCGAACGCATTCTCGGTGCCGCGATGGCTGTCGGGATGGGTCGGTACGCCATCGATGCAGCGGTGAAGTACGCCAAGGAACGCACCGTATGGAAGACGCCGATCGGGGCTCACCAGGGTCTCTCTCATCCGTTGGCGCAGTGCAAGATCGAACTCGAGCTCGCCAAGCTGATGATGCAGAAGGCCGCCGTGCTCTACGACTCCGGCGACGACTTCGGCGCTGCCGAGGCGGCGAACATGGCCAAATACGCTGCCGCCGAGGCCAGCATCAAGGCGCTCGATCAGGCGATCCAGACCCACGGTGGTGCCGGGTTGAGCAGTGAGTACGGCTTGGCTGCGATGCTCGGGGCCGCCCGTATCGCACGCGTTGCACCGGTGAGTCGGGAGATGATCCTCAACTTCGTGAGCCAGCACTCGCTCGGACTGCCGAGAAGCTACTGATGGCCGTTCTCGTCGAGTCGAGCAACAGCACAGCATATTTGACGTTGGATTCGCCGCAGAACCGGAACGCGCTGTCGTCGGTGTTGGTCGAAGAGCTGACCGCGGGCCTGATCGCTGCTGCACACGACGACGACGTCAGAACGATCGTGCTCGGCCACACCGGCACCACATTCTGTGCCGGAGCCGACCTCCGCGAAGCCGGAGCATCACCGGAACTGCTCACCCGGCAGATGCTCGATTTGATGCGGTTGATCATCGACACCCCGAAACCCGTCGTCGTGCAGATCGACGGACATGTACGGGCAGGCGGGATGGGGCTCGTCGCGGCCTGCGATATCGCGGTCGCCGGACCCGAGAGTTCGTTCGCGTTGACGGAGGTACGCCTCGGCCTCGCCGCGTCGGTCATCTCGGTGGCCGTGCTGCCGCGACTGACCTCTCGCGCGGCGAGTCGCTACTTCCTCACCGGGGAGACGTTCGACGGTGCCACGGCCGAGGCGATCGGTCTGGTCACCGTGGCCGACGCCGTCCCCGCTGCCGCGGTGGCCGACTACATGATCATGTTCAGGAAGTGTTCGCCGCAGGGCCTGGCCGAGTCGAAGCGCCTCACCACGGCCGCGATCAGGCGCGAGATGGACGAGCGCGGGACTGCCGTCGCCGAGCAATCGGCCAGGTTGTTTGCGTCCGACGAGGCCCGAGAGGGGATGATGTCCTTTCTGGAGAAGAGGCCCCCGTCCTGGGCGGCCGAGAAGTAGAGCGGCCGAGAAGCAGGTCGGCAGAGCGTCGGTAGTAGGGAGTATGGCGATGGTGATGGCGCGCGAACCCAAGCAGGACCGCAGCAGGGTGACGCGTCAGCGACTGCTGGAGGCGACGATCGATTCGCTCGCCGAGCAGGGCTGGGTTGCAACGACGGTCGGCGTGGTCGCCGAACGTGCAGGCGTCTCCCGCGGCGCGACCCAGCATCATTTCCCGACGCGTGAGGATCTGATCACCGGAGCGCTCGAGTACATGTTCGACACTCGGATGGACAGCGCTCGCCGCGAGGCGCAGGAGATTCCGGCGGGCCCGGGCCGGACGAAACTGGTGGTGGAACGGCTCGTCGAGTACTACACCGGGCCGATGTTCAAAGCGGCACTTCAGGTCTGGACAGCGGCCTCGGCCGATCCCGAGTTGCGCGATCGGATCGTCCCACTCGAAGAACGGTTCGGTCGTCGTGCCCACAAGATGGCCGTCGAGAACCTCGGTGTCGACGACAACGATCCCGTCACCCACCGTCTCGTTCAGGCCACCCTCGACCTCGCCCGCGGTCTGGGTCTGGCCGATGTGCTCACCGACGACGCACGACGGCGTGCCGAGGTCGTGCGGTCGTGGGCAGAGGTATTGGATGCGTCGTTGAACGCGCGGCTGTCCGCCGCAGGAGCGGGAGTGCAGTAGAGACCCGCACGATCTGCAGTTCCGATCGACCTGTGCTTGAGTCTGGCGGGTGACTTCCGAAATCTCACGCGTGCACCGCGGCCACATCTTTCACGTCGCAGGCTCGCCCACCGTGGTGGACGCCGCCGCCGCGCTGGTGTCGATTCCCGACGGTGCCCTCGTGGTCGGCGACGACGGCATCATCGAGTTCTGCGGTGAGTTCGATTCGCTCCCAACCGAATTCGCGCAGCATGCGGTTGCCGACCATCGGCCCGGGTTCCTACTGCCGGGATTCGTCGACACGCACATTCACTTCCCGCAGACCTACGCCGGGGATTCCTACGGCGGCGGGCAACTCCTCGAGTGGCTGAACACGTGCATCTTTCCGTCCGAGTCGCGCTTCGCCGATCCCGAGTTCGCTGCCGCTGCGGCCGGAGACTTCTGCGCCGCGCGGATCCGAGCCGGAACCACGCAGGCGATGGTGTTCGGATCGGCGTTCCCGCATGCGCAGGACTCGCTGTTCTCCGAGACCGAGAAGCACGGGCTGCGCATCGTCAGTGGCCGCGGGGTCCAGACCACCGGGCCGGCGTCGGCGCAGGCCCTGATCACCGGTGAGGACGAGGCCATCCGGCTGGTGTCCGAGGAGATCGAGAAGTGGCACGCAGCCGACACCGGCGACGTCGACACGGCAAAGCTGCACGTGGCCGTCGTACCGCGGTTCTCGCTCTCGGTGACGACGGAGACGCTGAGGAACCTCGGCGAGCTCTACGATTCCGTCCGCGCGCGAGGTGTCTACTTCCACACACACCTCAACGAGAACAACCGGCCGGGAACCGGCGAGATCGACGCCACCAAGAACGCCTACGGGGTGCAGACGTACCTCGACACCTACGACGGCAAGTTCCTGCCGGGCTCGCAGGTCGGTGGGAAGAGCTTCCTGGGGCGGCGCACCATCCTGGCGCACGCGGTGCACTGTCAGGACGTCGAACTCGCGCGAATGGCAGAGACGGGCACGTCCATCGCGCACTGTCCCACCTCGCAACAGTTCCTGGGCTCGGGCACCATGCCGTGGCTGCGGACCGTTGCCGCGGGGGTGAACATCGCCATCGGGTCGGACTTCGGCGGCGGTGACGAATGGTTGCTGCCGCAGGTCCTCGC
Source organism: Rhodococcus sp. 14-2483-1-2 (assembly GCF_002259405.1). Taxonomy (GTDB): domain Bacteria; phylum Actinomycetota; class Actinomycetes; order Mycobacteriales; family Mycobacteriaceae; genus Rhodococcoides. The sequence continues at coordinate 73,801 of NZ_NPFW01000017.1, forward strand.
CGATGCGTTCAAGGTGCACATCTCCGAGGCCGGTGACGCCGGACTGTCCCTGCATCCCGCCGAACTGCTGTTCACCGGAACCCTCGCCGGGGCCCGTGCGCTGGACATGGAGAACCGAATCGGCAACTTCGACGCGGGCAAGGAAGCCGACTTCGTCGTGGTCGATCCGTCCGCATGGCCGCAGCTCGCGGCAGCAGTCGACCACGGCGTCCGTGCCGACGACCCCGAGCTGGCCCGCGACCAGACCCTGTTCGCTCTGCTGATGGCGATGCGCGAGCCCGCCATCGTCGGCGTCTACGTCCAGGGCCGGAAGCTCGCCGCTTCGCGGTAACGTATGGCGACTCGCTTCCAAAGGATCAGGAGACACACAGGTATGGCTCGTCGGACTCGATTCGGTCTACTCGCAGCTGCATTCGCGGCTGTGGGCACCATGGCCCTCGCGCCGGTCGCACAGGCCCAACCGCCTGCCGATGCACCGCCTGCACCCACCGAGAACGCGCCTGCACCCCCGCCGGGACCGGTTCCCGTCCCCGTTCTGCAGATCCCCAACCTCGGAGTCACCGTCGGCGGACTCGTCGTGCCGGATCAGTGGATCGGGACGATCGAGGTAGCCAGCACCGAGACGCCGGGACTGACCAACATCTGGGGCCGCGCCGCCGAGCCGCGGATCTGCACGTCCTATCAGAACTTCGCCAGCCTGCAGGTCGATTTCGTCAACATCGCCAACGGACGCACCGGCTCGGTGAACGCACCGATCTGCCAGCAGGGAAACGGCGTGTTCGAGCCCTCCGGACCGGTCGTCGCCGATACCGGCAGCGGACCGGTCCTGTTCACCGCACACGTCCTCGCCTACGGCATTCTGTTCGACATTCCGGGCGTCGGCGGATTCTCGGCCCCGTAGCTGTGAGCCCGGGGCAGATGACGAGACGGTTCGCGATGGTCGTGACGGCAACAGCTGTGCTCATCGCCGGGTGCGGCGGTGCGGAGGACGACGCTGCGGCGCCGGAGGACACCGCCCCGACCACCGCGGCCTACGAGCCCGGCCCGTTCTTCGGCGAATGCGGATCGATCACCGACGCCGAGGTGCAGTCCGCGTTCGGTGCAGGCCCGTTCGCGCAGATCACCCGAAATTCCGTCGGTTGCCAGTGGGAGACCACGGGGTTCGGCGGGCCCGGCGTCAGCTTCTCCTGGTACCGCGGTAGCCCCATCGGACGCGAACGCGCCGGTTCCGAGCTGATCGGCCGTCCGGCGAAAGACATCGACATCGACGGCAACCCCGGCTTCGAGGCCGAGCAGGACACTCTGTGCGAGATCGGCGTGCAGTTCGGCGACGACTTCTTCCACTGGTCGATCACGTACTCCCTCGGACCGGCCGCGCGCCCGCCGTGCGACGTCGGAAACGAACTCGCGACGCTGACCGTGGAGCGCAAGCAATGACGCGCAGACGAGTGATCGCGGCGGCGTCGACCCTGTTGCTCGTTGCCGGGTGCGCCCAGACCGTCGAGGGGACCGCGAGACCGGCGAGCTTCGCAGGCTCCGGTGGCCAAGAATTCACCGAATTGTTGACCGAGTGCGACGCCGTCTCCGACGACCAGATCGCCGAGACCACCGGAGCCGACGCCATCGAGCGCGGCTTCTTCGGGGCCATCTGTCGGTGGGATCTCGTCGGCTCCGCGGGCACGGTGAAGGTGACGTTCAACTGGTTCGAGTCCGGCACTCTCGCAGCCGAGCGGGCCGCCGACGAGAAGATGATGTACACCGTCACCGACACAACGGTGCAGGGACGCAAGGCAATCCAGGCTCAGCGTCCCGACGACTCCGCGTCGTGTGGAGTCTCGGCGGGTGCGGATCGGGACGGCATCTTCGGGTGGTGGGTGCAGTACCAGCCGGACGCCGCGCATCCCGATCCATGCCAGGCCGCGGCGAAGCTCGCCGATCTCACGCTCAACCTCAGTCGTTAGTTGCCTACCCGCGCGAGGGGTGTTTTGACCCGAGGCGACGCCGCCGGGTATCGTTATGGGTCGTGTCCGGCCTGGCCGGAACGTTTGTGTGCCTATGCGAGGTACAGCCGTGCGCACGTTCGCTCGAAGAGCGCGCAACCGGCTGGACGTGTGGGGGTATGCGACACACCCGACCGCGGGGTGCAAGAGACCCGCGATAGCAGTACTGGAGCAGCGGCAGTACCGGGTGAGGAGCAGTGTTCTCTTGCTCCAACTGCTAGATCCCTGTTTATCGACACGAAGAAAGCCGGTTTATGCCAACGATCAACCAGCTGGTCCGTAAGGGACGCACCGACAAGGTCGCGAAACTGAAGACCGCTGCCCTCAAGGGCAGTCCCCAGCGCCGTGGCGTGTGCACTCGCGTGTACACCACCACCCCCAAGAAGCCGAACTCCGCTCTCCGTAAGGTCGCGCGTGTTCGCCTGACCTCCTCGGTCGAGGTCACCGCATACATCCCCGGTGAGGGTCACAACCTGCAGGAGCACTCGATGGTGCTCGTTCGCGGTGGTCGTGTGAAGGACCTCCCGGGTGTGCGTTACAAGATCATCCGCGGCTCGCTCGACACCCAGGGTGTCAAGAACCGCAAGCAGGCTCGTAGCCGCTACGGAGCCAAGAAGGAGAAGAGCTGATATGCCACGCAAGGGCCCAGCACCCAAGCGGCCGCTGATCAACGACCCGGTCTACGGATCGCCGTTGGTCACGCAGCTCGTCAACAAGATCCTTCTCGACGGCAAGAAGTCGACCGCAGAGCGCATCGTCTACCAGGCGCTCGAGCAGGCTCGCGAGAAGACCGGCACCGACCCCGTCGTCACGCTCAAGCGTGCACTCGACAACGTCAAGCCGGCCCTCGAGGTTCGCAGCCGTCGTGTCGGTGGCGCCACCTACCAGGTGCCCGTCGAGGTTCGTCCCGGCCGCTCCACCACGCTGGCACTGCGCTGGCTGGTCACGTTCTCGCGCGCTCGTCGTGAGAAGACCATGGTCGAGCGTCTGGCGAACGAGTTGCTCGACGCCAGCAACGGCCTCGGTGCCGCTGTGAAGCGTCGCGAGGACACTCACAAGATGGCCGAAGCCAACAAGGCGTTCGCTCACTACCGCTGGTGATCTCCTCGCTCGGGCGGCATTCGGAACTATCCGGTGCCGCCGGAGCGTTGATCAGCTCAGGCAATACCTCTTCCAACACCAAGGCGGGTTAACTCGTGGCACAGGACGTGCTGACCGACCTACTCAAGGTCCGCAACATCGGCATCATGGCCCACATCGATGCCGGCAAGACCACCACTACCGAACGCATCCTCTTCTACACCGGTATCTCCTACAAGATCGGTGAAGTTCACGATGGCGCAGCCACCATGGACTGGATGGAGCAGGAGCAGGAGCGTGGCATCACGATCACCTCTGCTGCCACGACGTGCTTCTGGAACGACAACCAGATCAACATCATCGACACCCCCGGTCACGTCGACTTCACCGTCGAGGTGGAGCGTTCGCTCCGCGTCCTCGACGGCGCAGTCGCAGTGTTCGACGGCAAAGAAGGTGTCGAGCCGCAGTCCGAGCAGGTCTGGCGTCAGGCCGACAAGTACGACGTGCCGCGCATCTGCTTCGTCAACAAGATGGACAAGCTCGGCGCGGACTTCTACTACACCGTGCAGACCATCATCGATCGTCTCGGTGCCAAGCCGCTGGTCATCCAGCTGCCCATCGGCGCAGAGAACGATTTCGAGGGCGTCATCGACCTCGTGCAGATGAAGGCTCTCGTGTGGAGTGGTGAGACCAAGCTCGGCGAGAAGTACGAGATCCAGGAGATCCCGGAAAACCTCAAGGAGCGCGCGGACGAGTACCGCACCATGCTGCTCGAGACCGTGGCCGAGTCCGACGAAGCGCTTCTGGAGAAGCACTTCGGCGGCGAAGAGCTCACGATCGACGAGATCAAGGGCGCCATCCGCAAGATGACGGTCAACAGCGAGCTGTACCCGATCCTGTGTGGATCCGCGTTCAAGAACAAGGGCGTTCAGCCCATGCTCGACGCGGTCATCGACTACCTCCCGTCTCCCCTCGACGTTGCCGAGACCATCGGACACGCCGTCGGCGACGAGGAGAAGGAGATCACTCGCAAGCCGTCCGCAGACGAGCCGTTCGCAGCTCTCGCGTTCAAGATCGCGACTCACCCCTTCTTCGGCAAGCTGACCTACGTCCGGGTGTACTCGGGCAAGGTCGACTCCGGCGCTCAGGTCATCAACTCGACCAAGGGCAAGAAGGAGCGTCTGGGCAAGCTGTTCCAGATGCACTCCAACAAGGAGAACGCGATCGCGACCGCATCTGCCGGTCACATCTACGCCGTCATCGGCCTCAAGGACACCACGACGGGTGACACGCTCTGCGATCCGCAGAACCAGATCATCCTCGAGTCCATGAGCTTCCCGGACCCGGTCATCCAGGTCTCGATCGAGCCGAAGACCAAGTCCGACCAGGAGAAGCTGGGAACAGCAATCCAGAAGCTCGCCGAAGAGGATCCCACCTTCTCGGTGAAGCTGGACGAGGACACCGGCCAGACCGTCATCGGCGGAATGGGCGAGCTGCACCTCGACATCCTCGTGGACCGTATGCGTCGCGAGTTCAAGGTCGAGGCCAACGTCGGCAAGCCGCAGGTCGCGTACCGCGAGACCATCCGCAAGACGGTCGAGAAGCACGACTACACCCACAAGAAGCAGACCGGTGGCTCCGGCCAGTTCGCGAAGGTCATCATCAAGCTCGAGCCTTTCGAGGGCGAAGACGGTGCGACCTACGAATTCGAGAACAAGGTCTCCGGTGGTCGTGTGCCAAGGGAGTACATCCCCTCGGTCGACGCCGGTGCTCAGGACGCCATGCAGTACGGTGTTCTCGCCGGATACCCCCTGGTCAATGTCAAGGTCACACTGCTCGACGGTGCGTACCATGACGTCGACTCGTCGGAAATGGCCTTCAAGGTCGCCGGCTCACAAGCGTTCAAGGAAGCCGCCCGCAAGGCCAGCCCCGTCATTCTCGAACCCGTCATGGCCGTCGAGGTCATCACGCCCGAGGACTACATGGGTGAAGTCATCGGCGACCTGAACTCCCGCCGTGGTCAGATTCAGGCCATGGAGGAGCGCAGCGGTGCCCGTATCGTCAAGGCACTGGTTCCGCTGTCGGAGATGTTCGGCTACATCGGAGACCTTCGGTCGAAGACACAGGGCCGCGCTAACTACTCCATGGTCTTCGATTCGTACGCAGAAGTTCCCGCGAACGTAGCGAAGGAAATCATCGCGAAGGTCAACGGAGAGTAATTCTCTTCGTTTGCTGGACCACGCTCGACCTGTAATAAGTAAGAACACATACGCGTGTCGGCCCCGTCGGGGTCCGCACAGATCAGTCCAGGAGGACACACAGTGGCGAAGGCGAAGTTCGATCGGACGAAGCCGCACGTCAACATCGGCACCATCGGTCACGTTGACCACGGTAAGACGACGCTGACGGCTGCAATCACCAAGGTTCTGCACGACAAGTTCCCGGACCTGAACGAGGCCTCGGCTTTCGATCAGATCGACAAGGCTCCGGAGGAGAAGGCTCGTGGTATCACGATCAACATCTCCCACGTCGAGTACCAGACCGAGAAGCGCCACTACGCGCACGTCGATGCACCGGGTCACGCCGACTACATCAAGAACATGATCACCGGCGCGGCTCAGATGGACGGCGCAATCCTGGTCGTTGCAGCAACCGACGGCCCGATGCCGCAGACCCGCGAGCACGTGCTGCTCGCCCGCCAGGTCGGTGTTCCGTACATCCTGGTCGCACTGAACAAGGCCGACATGGTCGACGACGACGAGATCATCGAGCTCGTCGAGATGGAGGTCCGCGAGCTCCTCGCTTCGCAGGAGTTCGACGAGGACGCACCGGTCATCAAGGTCTCCGCACTCAAGGCACTCGAGGGTGACGAGAAGTGGGGCGAGTCGGTTCTGGAGCTCATGCAGGCCGTCGACGATTCCGTTCCGGATCCCGTCCGTGAGACCGACAAGCCGTTCCTCATGCCCGTCGAGGACGTCTTCACCATCACCGGCCGTGGCACCGTGGTGACCGGACGTATCGAGCGCGGCTCGGTCAACGTCAACGAAGAGGTCGAGATCGTCGGCATCCGCCCCGGCTCGACCAAGACCACCGTCACCGGAATCGAAATGTTCCGCAAGCTGCTCGACTCGGGTCAGGCAGGCGACAACGTCGGCCTCCTCGTTCGTGGCATCAAGCGCGAAGACGTCGAGCGTGGACAGGTCATCATCAAGCCCGGCACCACGACTCCCCACACGGAGTTCGAGGGCAACGCCTACATCCTCTCGAAGGACGAGGGCGGCCGCCACACGCCGTTCTTCAACAACTACCGCCCGCAGTTCTACTTCCGTACCACGGACGTTACGGGCGTCGTGACCCTTCCCGAGGGCACCGAGATGGTCATGCCCGGTGACAACACCGAGATGTCCGTCACGCTGATCCAGCCGGTCGCCATGGATGTCGGCCTGCGTTTCGCAATCCGTGAGGGCGGTCGTACCGTCGGAGCCGGTCGCGTCACGAAGATCATCAAGTGATCTAGTTCCACCAGCTGTACCTGAAGCGGCACTCACCCGAAAGGGTGGGTGCCGCTTTTGCGTGCGTGCGGCTCCGCCGCCCGCGTCAATGGACCATTGCACCGCCCAGACGTATGCAATGGTCCATTGACGCGGCCCGAGGTGGCGGCCGAAAAATGGGACGCATCGGGCGCAGCCGTCCCGTAACGTCGCTGCGGTGCTACTGACCGTGACTGCAAATGCCACAACCGATTTCCCGGACACCTCCGACATCGGGTATTTGTTGCACAAGCACCCCGATCGCGTGCAGAGCTGGAACCTGCCGATGGGCACCACGACCGTGCTGTATCCGGAAGTCTCGGCTCAGCGCACCACCGTCGCAGTCCTGTTGAACGACGGTGCCGCGTCCGGATTGGCCGTGGCCCTGTCGCGACTGTTCAAGCAGACACTGGCCGGTGTGTGCACCGGAATGCCCGAATTGGTTTCTGCTGCAATGGATCTGACGATCTCGATGCCGGCCGCGCCGTCACGGGGTGCCGCTGATCTCGCGTCACGGATGTTCGGTCCGTTGGGCTGGACGGTAGACGCGACGCCCATTCCGCTCGATTCGACGCAGCCGGCGTGGGGCAACTCCGAGTACATCGATCTGGTGTTGACCGGGACGTTCACGCTGTCGGCCGCACTGCGGCACCTGTACGTCCTTCTTCCGGTCCTCGACGACGGGAAGCACTATTGGGTAGGCGAGGACGAGGCGGACAAACTCGTTCGAGCAGCAGGGGATTGGCTGGGAGATCACCCGGAGTCGGCGTTGATCGCGTCTCGCTACCTGGCGCACCGCCGCGAACTGGTGGCCTCGGCGCTCGACCGACTGGTACCCGACGCGCCGCAGGACGACGCAGCCCCGCGAGATCCGACGCTGGCCGAGCAGCGAGTACGCGCCGTCCTGTCGGCACTGACGGGTGCAGGCGCGAAGTCGGTGATCGACCTCGGTTGCGGTGAGGGTCGTCTGCTGCGAGAGCTGCTCGCGGACAACACGTTCGATCGCATCGTCGGTGCCGACGTGAGTGATCGTGCACTCGCCAAGGCACACCGCCGATTGCGTCTGGACGACATGGCGGATCGGCAGCGGACACGCATCGAGCTGGTCCAGTCGTCCGCGACCTACCGCGACGTTCGGTTGCAGGGATTCGACGCGATGGTGCTCATGGAGGTCATCGAACACGTCGACCTCGATCGGCTTCCGGCGTTGGTGCGATCGGTGTTTCTTCAGGCCCGCCCGCGAACGGTTCTGGTCACGACACCCAACTCCGAGTACAACGTGCTGTATCCCGGCCTCGAACCGGGAACCTTCCGTCACGTCGACCACCGATTCGAGTTCACCCGCGCGGAGTTCGAGCAGTGGGGTTCGTCGGTGGCACGTGATCACGCATATGAGGTGCGCGTCGAGGGAATCGGCCCCGTCGACGAGATGCACGGCACCCCGACCCAGATGGCCGTCTTCACCCGAGAGGAACAGTCCTGATGAGTACCTTCGACATTCCGGATCGGTCCCTCGTCGTACTCGTCGGCATCAGCGGCTCCGGCAAGTCGTCGTTCGCTGCGCGACACTTCGGTCCGTACGAGACGGTGTCCAGCGACGCGTGCCGGGGCATGGTGAGCAACGACCCCAATCTGCAGAGCGCAACCAAGGACGCGTTCGCGCTGTTGGAATTTCTCGTCGCAACCAGGCTTCGAGCCGGTCTGCTCACCGTCGTCGACGCCACGAACGTGCAACCCGCGGCGCGAAAGGCGTTGATCGCGTTGGCCCGCGAACACGATGTGCTGCCGGTCGCCGTCGTGCTCGATGTGCCGGAATCGGTGTGCGCACAGCGCAATGCCGAGCGCACCGACAGGACGTTCGGTCGAGACGTGCTGCGTCGCCAACAGTCCCAGTTGCAGCGCTCGATGCGGGGCCTGTCCAAGGAAGGTTTCCGCTCGGTCCATGTACTCGACGGTGTCGAGGAGGTGGCGTCGGCGACGTTCGTTCGTACCCCGCTGCGCAGTGATCGGCGTGAGCTGACCGGACCGTTCGACGTCGTCGGTGACATCCACGGCTGTCTCGTCGAGCTCGAAAGTCTGCTCACGACATTGGGTTACACGCTCGAGCGGGACGAGGCCGGCCGACCGGTCGGTGCGACGCCACCGGACGGACGGACGGCCGTGTTCGTCGGTGACTACATCGATCGGGGTCCCGACTCCGTCGGAGTACTCCGGCTGGTGATGGGAATGGTCGGTACCGGAGCAGCATTGGCGGTTCCGGGCAACCACGAGAACAAGCTCGTCAAGGCACTCCGCGGCCGGAAGGTCACTGCCTCGCACGGTCTGGCCGAAACTCTCGAACAGCTCGACGCCGAGACGGAACAGTTCCGCCGGGAGGTTCTCGAGTTCTGCGACGGCCTCGTCGCGCACCTCGTGCTCGACGGCGGCAAGCTCGTCGTCGCGCACGCCGGACTGATCGAGAAGTACCACAACCGGGCGTCGGGCAGGGTTCGAAGCTTTGCTCTGTACGGAGACACCACCGGCGAGACCGACGAGTTCGGCCTGCCGGTGCGGTACCCGTGGGCGCAGGACTATCGGGGCTCGGCGACGGTGCTCTACGGGCACACGCCGGTGCCGGAAGTGGAGTGGGAGAACAACACTGCGTGCCTCGATACGGGATGCGTCTTCGGTGGGAAGCTCACGGCGCTGCGCTATCCGGAGCGCGAGGTGGTGTCGGTTCCGGCCGAGAAGGTCTGGTACGAGCCTGCCCGCCCGATGGGTCCGTTCACGCGGGATGCGGCGTCGCTCGATCTGTCCGACGTGATCGGTCCGACGGGCGTCGAGACGTCGCTGCGGGGGCGCGTATCGATTCGGCCGGAGAATGCCGCGGGCGCACTGGAAGTGATGAGTCGGTTCGCGCTCGCTCCGCAGTGGCTGCACTATCTGCCGCCGACGATGGCCCCTAGTGGAACATCGGAGCGCGAGGGCTATCTCGAGTATCCGACGCAGGCGTTCGACGCGTATCGCGCGCTCGGTGCGTCGACGGTGATCTGCGAGGAGAAGCACATGGGCTCGCGGGTGGTCGTGGTGGTGTGTCGAGATGCAGGCACCGCTCGGGAGAAGTTCGATGCACCGGAGGGAGTGCTCGGCACCGCGTACACGCGGACGGGGCGTCCGGTGTTCGACGAGTCGCTCACCGGTGAGCTGATCACCGGGGTGTCCGACGCGATCGAGAAGGCCGGTGTGTGGGACGAGTTGGCGTCGAGCTGGCTGATTCTCGACTGCGAACTGCTGCCGTGGTCTGCTAAAGCGGAGGGCCTGATCAAGGCCGAGTACGCCGCCGTCGCTGCGGTGTCCCGGGCGAATCTCGGGGCCGAGGCGGCGGTGCTGGCATCGGCCGGATCGCGCGGTCTCGACGTGCAGGAGTTGCTGGAGCGGAACACCGTCAGGCAGAGCAATCTCGGCGAGTTCACCGATGCGTATCGGCGGTACGTCTGGCCGACGGACGGGCTCGACGGGGTTCGGATCGCGCCGTTTCAGGTGCTGGCGTCCAACGTCGAGACGTATGCGGATCGTCCGCACACATGGCACCTCGACGTTGCCGACCGACTGGTGGCAGCAGCTCCCGAGGTGTTCGCCACCACCCGTCGAATCGAGGTCGATCTGTCGACCCCGGATTCGGTTGCGGCAGGGGAGAAGTGGTGGGAGGAGTTGACGGCGCAGGGCGGCGAGGGCATGGTCGTCAAACCGTCAGCGAACGCTCCACGCGGAAAGATGCAGCCCGGCACGAAGGTTCGCGGTCGAGAGTATCTGCGGCTGATCTACGGTGCCGACTACACCGACCCGGATCGACTGACTGCACTGCGCAACCGAAACGTGGGACACAAGCAATCGATGGCGCTACGCGAATACGCGCTGGGAATGGAGGCGCTGGATCGCTCGGTGCGCGGTGAGCCGCTCTACCGCATCCACCAGGCCGTGTTCGCCGTCCTGGCACTGGAATCCGAGCCCGTCGACCCGCGCCTGTAGGTGCCGCAGGCACTAGAACGGACTGATGCCTGCGCTGATCGGTGCCGCGATTGCTGCAGCAACCGCGATCGATGCCCAGAATGTCGGCGAGTCCAGCATCAGGCCGCCCGCGAGACCACACACAGCGACGACAACGCCGGATCCGACCAGCAGTGCCGATCCCACAGCGGCGTGGACTCGGCCGCTTCGGTCCGAGACGGAACGCGCTTTGAGCCAGATCATCGTGCCGGTTGCGACGAACACCAGTGGGGCGTAGAAGAAGACCGCACTGCCGCCGAGCTTCGAGGCGAAGGAGGCAAGGACCAATACCGCTCCGAATGCGACGGGCACGGCGAGGGGCATGCCGCCGGACCATTTCCGGAACTTACTGCGCGTCGATGCAACCATGGCTTCACCGTACCGCCGGGACTGTTATCGCCGTTTGTCCACGTGCAATTGAATGCGGGTGGCGACGTGTGTACCGGCGAGGGATTCGGCCACGAAAGCGGCACGTGATTCGGCTCGGGCGGTGAAGTCGACGACATCGAAATCTGCTGCAGCATGGACCGACACAGCGACGGTGGGCAGTCCTCGATCATCGATCGCCGTACCGCGGGCGCGTCGAACACCGGGGAACCGAGCCAGCTCCGCGGCGACGCCCGATGCGATGGCGCTCAGGTCCACGTGTGCCGAGAAGTGAGGCTCCTCGATGACGCTTGCCGTTCCCGTCGTGCGCGGAGAGAAGTTGCCGATCAACAGGAGCAGTGCCATGACCACAGCGATGCAGACAACCACAGCCAGCGTCGGCACCCACCAGCCCTGTGCCGGTAGCGCCGACAGTCGCGCGCGATCGACGCGAGAGAGCATCTCTCGTGCCCAATGCACGTCGTAGTGCCAGGCGAGCGCGAAGCTACCGCCCGCGATCAATCCCAACCCGGCCACGATCGCGAGGAGTCGATCGACCCCGGCGACGAATGTCTTCATCACGACACCCTCGTCGGAGCTGCCACCGACTGCTTCACCGTCAGCCGTCGTCCGCCCGCGGCAACCGAGAGTGTCGGAGCGAGTGCCTCGCGCACGGCGGCGTCGACGTTCGCGGCATCGACAGTCCCGTCCCGCTCGGCTCGTACCTCGATCTTCCTGCGCGTGACGACGGTGTGTGCATCCGCGACTCCGCGCGTGGACTGCGCTGCAGCACTGCACAATCGAGCGATGTCGGTCGGCGTGGCCCAGACGGTCGGTGCCGACTCGCCCAGTCCGGAATGCGTCTTCGTTCGCGGCTTGACCCCGATGAACACGAGGAACAACCCGACGACGGCTGCTCCGATCGCGGCGGCCGTCATCCAACTCTGCCAGTGCAATCGGGCGATCCAGGACACAGCGTCGGCGATCCACGGGCTACCGCCGAGGTGGCTGCCGGCGATCATGAATTCCCTGCCGGCCAAAAAGGCCACACCGAGGAGGGCGAACCCGAACAACAGAGCCACCGGCATCGCGGCCGGCCCGGCCGTGGGTGGACGAGGTGGGATGGCCTGCGTTGCTTCGGTATTCGGGGTGGACGAGAAACCGGTGTCCGGTGTGGTGTCCGATACCAGGACGTTCACCCGATGCACGTGCAGCCCCGTCATCGTCGCCAACGCGGCCTCGACGGTGGCGTGCACGGACTCGGTCACCTCGGTGATCTGCGACGGCCAGGTCACGCCGATGTAGAGGTTGACGGCGATCGTGTCCTCGCCGAGGGTGACGTCGGCGCGGGGGAGTTCGCGACCGGTCAGTCGCGAGAAGCCGCCGGTGGTGCGCGTGACCCGAGGATCCTTCAGTGCCGCCGCGATGGCGGTCCGTGAAATCGCCCGATCCTTGATCTCGACGCTGCCACGCATCTCGCGGTCGTTGTCGACCTCGTCGGATCCAGCCTGCGTCATCTCGAGAGAATCCTTTGCGCCCGTCGCGGCTCGCTGTGGTGCGGCACGCGCTCCCCAACTGTAGTGACGACCGCTGACGGATGACGTCACGAGAGTAATTGTTCCTGGCATACTGCGACCGTGTCGGAAATTGTGCGGGTGACCGCGTCGGATATTGCGTCGGCCGAGGAGCTGCTGGAGCCGGTCATGCGCCGGACCCCTGTGGTGGCCTCGCGCATTCTGTCGGATCTGACCGGCCACGAGGTGCGGCTCAAGTGCGAGAACCTGCAGCGCACCGGATCGTTCAAGCCGCGCGGGGCGTACAACCGCATCGCCCGGCTCGACGCCGACCAGCGCGCCCGCGGGGTCGTGGCGGCCAGCGCGGGCAATCACGCTCAGGGTGTGGCGTGGGCGGCGTCGCAGGTGGGGATCGACTCGACGGTGTTCATGCCGGTGGGAGTGTCGCTACCCAAGCTCGTCGCCACCAAGGCCTACGGCGCGACGGTACATCTGGTGGGCAACACGGTGGACGAGGCACTGAAGTCGGCGAGGGAATTCGCCGAACGTACCGGTGCCACCCTCATTCACCCGTTCGACCACCTCGACATCGTCGCGGGGCAGGCGACGTTGGGCACCGAACTGTTGCAGCAGATGCCGGATGTCGGCACCATCGTGATTCCCACCGGCGGCGGGGGACTGTTGGCCGGTGTCGCCGCCGCGGTCAAGCTGACCAAGCCCGATATCAGGATCGTCGGTGTGCAGGCCGAGGGCGCTGCCGCCTGGCCCGCATCACTGAAGGCGGGGCACCCGATCGCGCTGACGTCGATGTCGACGATGGCCGACGGTATTGCGATCGGCCTGCCCGGATCGGTGCCGTTCGATCACGTGCAGGGATGGGTCGACGACGTCGTCACGGTCAGCGAGGATGCGCTGTCTCGGGCGCTGGTGCTGTGCATCGAGCGCGCGAAACTCATCGTCGAGCCGGCAGGTGCGGCAGCGGTGGCGGCGCTGATGACGCATTCCGCGGACGAACTCGGACTGACCGGCTCGGTGTGCGCCGTTCTCTCCGGCGGAAACATCGACCCGCTGCTGCTCACGCACGTCATCACCCACGGTCTTCGAGCGGGTGGACGCTATCTCGCTGTACGCGTGACCATTTCGGACAAGCCGGGCGGACTCACCGGCGTACTCGGGGTGGTGCGCGATGCCGGAGCCAGCGTCGTGGACGTCGTCCACTCCCGTACCGGTGGACGCCTGGGCCTCGAGGAGGTCGACGTGATGTTGACCGTCGAGACCCGCGGACCCGACCACCGCGGTTCGGTGCTCGATGCCCTCGGCGCGGCCAGGTACGCCGTGCACGTGGAGAACTGACCTGCCGCGCGACTCAACCGATTCAACGCCGCAGACTTCGACGGATCACCTGGCCGACATACGAACCTGCACTACGCATGTAGACGAGCGCCGGTGTCCAATAACTTCGTCGGATCGCTGTGTTCACGGCCCGCTGCAGGTCTGCGTCGGTGACACCGGCATCGTGCATCGCGGCCAGTGAGGTTCTCAGGTAGCCGCGATCGCGGCTTCTCAGATCCATGCGAGCAACAGCGCGTACATCGATGGTGTCGGGGAAGGTCGTGCACTGTGCACCTGCGGCCGCGAGCCCGATCCGGGTGCGAACGCACTTGGCGCACCTGCCGCAGTTGAAGGCCCCGTCGAGGTTCTCCCAACAGACCCGCAGATGGTTCATCGCGGTCCGGTTCTCGCCGATGTAACGAATCTTGCCCAGACGGTGCAGATCGAGCTCGTGGTGCTCGAACGCGACTGTGCCACTCGACCACAACGGGTCGAGATCAGGATGAGAGCCCCACGGTGTGAGTTCCTCGCGGCAGTTCGAGGACGGGATGATGACGGTGCTCAGGTGTTGCGACAACGCCAGACCGACATGCGCCAACGCGGCGCCGTGAAAGTCGTACCCCCAGTCGAGAGGCAGCCGGCTTCCGAAGGCCGACCTCATCGTGGTCTTCACCTCGATCAACGGCTTGCCCAACTCCGCCGCCGACTCGCGGGCTCCGGCCAAGGCTCTGGCCGCCAGATTCTCGTCGTCGATGTCGATATCGAAACCGTGCACGAAGATCAGGTGAGTGATGCGGTCCGATTCCATGATTGCCGAGTAGAAGCTGTCGACGCCCCCGCTGAAGTAACAACCCACTCCCGTCGCGCCGGTAGCGACGCGACCGGGTTCGGCCGAAATCGATACCTCACGAAAACGCTTGGGATACCAGTCGAGGAAGACCTTCTGAGCCCCGGATGCACCGCGAAGCGCCGTCGAATCCACCGGGCCGTCGAAAGCGATGTCCCAACCCTTGCGCATGCCGGCTGTCAGGAGCGGCGGAAGCCAGGGGGTGGCGGAATGGTCGAGCGGATAGTTCGACTCCGTCGTCACTCGTGTCTCGATGCCCGATGGGGTCGTTATCCGCGCGGTGATGCGTCCGGCTTCGGTGCCTTCGACATGCACCGCCATCGGGCTGATCACGGTCAAGAGTGTGCCACAGCGAGAGTTGTCCAGGCCGGATTCGTCTCGCCCGGCCCGCTCGGACCCGACTGGTACCTTGATCAGCGACCTGGACCAGGACATCGGTGGGAGATATTTGCATGGCTCGGCTCGTCGCGATCGTCTCCGCAGTCCTGGGAATTCTGCTGACGATCGCGATACCGCTGTTGCCGATCGAGCAGCAGCAGTCCTCCCTGACGTGGCCGCAGTCGGACACGATCGCCAGTGTCGAGGCTCCACTCGTCGCCTACACGCCGATCGACGTCGATGCGACGGTTCCGTGTGCTGCCGCGAATCTGTTGCCCGACGGCGGGCTGTTGCTGTCCACCTCGCCCAAGGGATCGCCCGACGCCTATCGCTACGGTCTCGTTGCCGAGGTCACGGGCGGTGAAGCATCGCAACTGAAGGTGACGTTGCGTGATTCCGTCCTTATCGAGAAGCCGGTCTCGGAACTGAGCCCTTCGACTGCGGGCGACTGTGCGTTGACGATCACCTCGAACGGCACCTCGACGACCGTCGGGCTGACCGGTGCCGAGACCGCCACGCGCGAGGGTGATGTCCGACCACAGCTGGTCGGAGTCTTCAGCGATCTTCGAGGCAGCGTCGACGGCCTGACACTGACCGCGCAGCTCGACAGTCGATTCTCGTCGACCCCGAGTGCGCTGAAGTGGTTCGCGATGATCGTCGGCGTACTCGCCACGGGCATCTCGCTGATAGCGCTGCACCGCCTCGACCTCTCCGACGGCCGACGTGCCCGACGCTTCCTCCCGCGTCGCTGGTGGACGTTCGGCGCTGCCGATGCGGTGGTGATCGGGACGCTGTTCGTGTGGCATCTGATCGGCGCGAACACCTCCGACGACGGCTACCAGCTGGGCATGGCGCGCACGGCCGATCACGCCGGGTACATGGCCAACTATTTCCGTTACTTCGGGGTGCCCGAGACACCGTTCGGTACGCCGCTGTACGACATGTTCGGACTCATGTCGCACGTCTCGACGGCCAGTGTGTGGATGCGTCTGCCGACGCTGATCTGCGCCGTCGTGGCATGGCTCGTCATCAGTCGAGAGGTGATCCCGCGGTTCGGTGCGGCTGCTCGCGCTTCGAAGACCGCGCTCTGGACGGGCGGCCTGGTACTGCTCGCGTTCTGGCTGCCGTACAACAACGGCCTGCGCCCGGAACCGTTCGTGGCGCTCGGCGTGCTGCTGACGTGGTGTTCGGTGGAGCGCTCGATCGCGACCCGCAGGTTGCTGCCCGCGGCCACGGCGATACTCATCGCAGCGTTGACGGTCACCTGCGGCCCCTCCGGTTTCATCTGCTTCGCACCGCTGATCGCCGGGGCTCGGCCGGTGTTGCAGATCGTCGTCGCCCGCGCCCGGGAGTTCGGCAGTACCGCACTGGGCGCGCTGACACTGCTCGCCCCGCTGATCGCGTCGGGCACGGTGGTGCTGGTGTTCGCATTCGGCAACCAGACCGTGGCCGGCATGCTCGAGATGCAGCGGGTGCACAACGCGGCCGGACCGAGCCAGGCCTGGTTCGACGAGTACCTGCGCTACCAGTGGCTGATGAACATGGACATCGACGGCTCGCTCGCGCGCCGCTTCGGAGTGTTCGTGATGGTCGTTTCGCTGATCGCGGTGGTCGTCGCCATGCTGCGCAAGGGTGGCAAGATCCCGGGCACCGCCACGGGGCCGGCCCGCCGGATCGTCGGCATCACCGTCGGGGCGATGGCCTTGATGATGATCACCCCCACCAAGTGGACTCACCATTTCGGTGTCTTCGCCGGACTCGCCGCATCGGTTGCGGTACTGGCAGCCGTGGCGACCGGTGCGGCGGTACTGCGATCGCGGCGCAACCGACTCCTGTTCGCCGCGTCGGTCTCGTTTCTGCTGGCCGTCGCGTTCACCGGAACCAACGGCTACTGGTACGTCTCGGCGTGGGGAGTCCCGTTCTGGGACAAGCCGATCCTCGTTGCCGGTCTCGGCATCTCGACCATGTTCCTCGGCCTGACCCTGCTGCTGTTGCTCGCCGCCGTCTGGTTCCATCTCCGCGCGCCCTATGTGCGCGCCGACAAACCGATGGCGCGATGGTGGTCGGTGCCGCCGATCGCCGTCGGGGCGGCTCTGATGGTGCTGGTGGCCGTCGCGTCGATGGCCAAGGGTGCTGTGGCGCAATGGCCGTCGTACTCGGTCGCGAAATCGAATCTCTCGGCGCTCACCGGTGACACGTGCGGGCTCGCGAACGACGTGTTGCTCGAGACGGATCCGAATGCCGATGTGCTGCAACCGGTCAGCGGGGACGCCTTCGCCGCGCTCGGTGCAGAGAACGACGGGTTCACCCCCGATGGTGTGGCGGGCGACCTCACCGCCGACAAGGAATCCTCGGCGTCGGGTACCTCGAACACCGTCGACACCGACGAGCAGCAGCAGCCGACGTCGACCACCGGAGCAGGAACCGGCGGTAGCGCATTGCCGTTCGGCCTCGATCCGGCCACTGTGCCGGTGCTCGGTTCGTTCGGGTCCGATACTCCTGCCACGTTGACCACCGGCTGGTACGCGCTGCCTGCCGATCCCGGTGATCTGATCTCGATCGCCGCTGCCGGACGCATCCGTTCGGTGGATTCCGACGGCATCGTCACGTACGGCCAGAGCCTCGAACTCGAGTACGGAGTCGACGGACAGGCGCAGGGGCGAGTGACGCCGATCGACATCGGCCCGACGCCGTCGTGGCGCAACCTGCGAGTCCCGATGGACCAGATTCCCGCCGGTGCCAACACGATTCGCCTGGTGCTCTCCGATACCGATCGAGATTCCGACCAGTGGTTGGCGATCACCCCGCCCCGAGTTCCGCGTACCCAGACGTTGAACGAGGTCGTCGGCCGTGACGCTCCGGTGATGCTGGACTGGGAGGTCGGCTTCAACTTCCCCTGCCAGCGTCCGTTCGATCACCGCCTCGGGGTTGCCGAAGTTCCGCAGTACCGGGTGCTGCCGGATCGCAGCGGTGCCGTCATCACCAACGCGTGGCAGGACCACTTCGGCGGTGGGCCGCTCGGGTGGATCGACATCGTCGCCTCCGCCCGCACCATCCCGTCGTATCTGTCCGGCGACTGGGACCGCGACTGGGGGTCGATCGAGCAGTACATGCCGTACGACGAGTCGGCGCAGGCGGCGCAGATCACAGCCGAAGAGGTCGAGCGTTCGGGTCTGTGGACGCCCGGTCCGATCAAGACCGGTTAATCTCTACGCGTTCGGAAGTCCTAACACCGACCAGTAGAGAAACGGGGACAGGGCAATGGCGAACGCTATAGAAGTAGAGAACCTCGTACTTCGGTACGGCAAGAACGTCGCGCTCGACGGGATCGACTTCACCGTTCCCGAGGGCACGGTGCTGGGTGTGCTCGGTCCCAACGGTGCCGGAAAGACCACGGCAGTGCGTATTCTCGCCACCTTGCTACAAGCGACATCCGGGTCGGCCAGAATATTCGGGCTCGACGTCGCGACGCAGGCGAACGAGGTTCGCGGCACGATCGGACTGACCGGTCAGTTCGCGGCCGTGGACGAATACCTGACCGGGTACGAGAATCTCGAGATGGTCGGCCGACTGTTCGGCCTGCGCAAGGCGGAGGCCAAGAAGCGCGCCGACGAGCTACTCGTGCGCTTCGATCTGGAGTACGCACGCGATCGCACCGCCAAGCAGTACTCGGGCGGTATGCGTCGGCGACTCGACATCGCGGCCAGCCTGATCGGCCGACCACGGGTGGTGTTCCTCGACGAACCGACCACCGGACTCGATCCACGCAGCCGAATCACCATGTGGGAGTTCATCGCAGATCTCGTCCGAGACGGCACGACCATTCTGCTGACCACCCAGTACCTCGAGGAGGCCGACCGACTGGCCGATTCGATCATCGTGCTGAACAAGGGCAAGATCATCGCCCGCGGCACAGCGGACGAACTCAAGGCCCAAACCGGCGGCGAGCGAGTCGAATTCGTGCTGACCGATCGGTCCCAGGCGGATCGAGCGATGCAGATCCTCGCTCCGATCGGCGTCGAACCGCCCACGCTCGACGATCAGGTGGGCCGGATCGTCATGCCCGTCAACGGGGGATCGAAGGACCTGTCCACGGCGCTGGCCCAGCTTGAGGAAAACGGAATCGGAGTCGTCGACGTCGGTCTGCGGCGGCCGAACCTCGACGATGTGTTCCTGAGTCTGACCGGTCAGACCACCGGCGAACCCGAGGCTGCGGAGGAAGAGAAATGAGCAACGTTCTCCTGGATTCGGCAATCATCACCAAGCGAAACCTGATCAAACTCAAGCGAGTTCCCGATCTGCTGTTCTTCGCGACGCTGTCGCCGATCATGTTCGTCCTGCTGTTCGCGTACGTCTTCGGCAGTGCGATCGACGTGCCCGGTATCGACTACAAGAGCTTCCTGATGGGCGGCATCTTCGTCCAGACGATGATCTTCGGTGCCTCCATCACCGGGTCCTCGTTGGCCGAGGATCTGCAGAAGGGCGTGATGGACCGGTTCCGGTCGTTGCCGATGGCGAGATCGGCCGTCGTCATCGGACGCACGGCAGCCGACGTCGGCAACAACATCGTCACCATCACGATCATGTCGATCACCGGACTGATCGTGGGCTGGCGCATCACGTCCTCGTTCTTCGACGCACTGCTGGGCTATGTACTGCTGCTGTTGTTCGCGTACTCGATCTCGTGGGTGATGGCTCTGGTGGGACTGATCGTGCGTTCGCCGGAGATCTTCAACAACGCGTCGTTCATCGTGATCTTCCCGTTGACGTTCATCGCCAACACCTTCGTCCCCATCGACAATTTCCCCAGCGTGCTCAAGACGATCGCGGAGTGGAATCCGATCTCGTCGGTGACGTTGGCGGTGCGAGAGCAGTTCGGCAACACCAATCCGACGGCACCGCCGCCGGAGGTGTGGCCGCTGCAGAATCCCGTGCTGTACACCCTGATCTGGGTGGTGTTGATGCTCGTGGTGTTCGTGCCGCTGTCGGTACGCAAGTACCAGAAGACGATGACCGCCTGACGTCCACGCAGACGAGCACCCCCGGTCGCTCGGCGGACCGGGGGTGCTTCTTCGTCTTCGGCGAGAAGACTTACGTGTGGTACGGCTCCGCGCTGACGAGCGTGACCTTCATGGTCTTGCCGTTGGGCAGCGTGTACTCGCGGGTGTCGCCGACCTTGGCGTCGATGAGCGATCCACCCAGCGGTGACGCGGGGGAGTACACCTCGAGCTTGTTGTCACGGGCACCCTCTTCGCGGGTGGCGATCAGGAACGTCTCGGTGTCGGACTCGTCGCCGTCGTAGTAGACCTTGACGACCGAGCCGGGCAGTGCGACACCGGACTGAGTGGGTGCCTCGCCGACCTTCGCGTTGTTGAGCAGTTCCTGCAGCTGACGGATACGTGCTTCCTGCTGGCCCTGCTCCTCGCGCGCAGCGTGGTAGCCGCCGTTCTCCTTCAGATCGCCCTCTTCGCGACGCTCGTTGATCTCGGCGGCGATGACGGGGCGATTGGAAATGAGCTGGTCGAGTTCGCTCTTGAGCCTGTCGTGTGATTCCTGGGTAAGCCAGGTCACCTGGGTCTCGGTCATCTCGATCACTCCCTCGTAGTCGGAATCTCGAGCTCGGATTCCGGTTTCTGAGCAGGTAGGGCACGCAACGAACAGGGGACTCCAATGGTTGGATCCCCTTGGTCGGCCCACATCCTGGAGCCGTCGTCATCGTTCGCAGGTGAACCCTGCCCGCAATGCAGCAATACACGGCACCTTCTGCGGTGGCCGTGTATGACCCGACCTTACCACGAACAGGCAGTTCGCCTATCGAGCTCGTAAATATTCGGGAACATCGAGGCTGCAGCCGTAGACGTCGCCGACGGCAGGGGCAGCCGACGTCGTCACCTCGGTGGTCATCTCCACGGTGGTGGACGCCGACTCCGGTGGGATGTACACCTCGCGCCTGCCGGTCTCGGAGCCGTCGCGCGAGCGAGCGCGGACGATGCACACGGCCGGTTGCTCGGGATCCTGCCGAGTGACACTGAAACGGATCGACATCGTGGAGTCGTCGACGATGTCGAACGAGAGCTGACTGCCTTCGATGGGTTTGACCGAGAATTTGCTGTACGCGTAGTAGGCCACGCCCAGCCCGACCAGCAGGACCAGGGCCACGAGTGCGATCTTCGTCGCACGTTTCGGGGCCTGCCGAATTCCGCTGGGACCGGAACCCGACGGGTATCTACCTGCGGGAAGTGCGTTGGTCATGGCCGCTCTCGGGATCGATTCGGGGGTGCCGCTGGGGGCCTGTCGGCGTCAGATGGAACTATAGGGGCAGGCAAGAATCAGGCGAATCCGAGGTGAGGAAGAACGTGTCCGGACTGCGGCTCATGGCAGTACATGCCCATCCCGACGACGAATCCAGCAAAGGCGCTGCGACAACGGCTCGCTACGCGGCCGAAGGACACGATGTTCTGGTCGTCACCCTCACCGGTGGCGAGCGGGGAGACATCCTCAATCCGGCGATGGACATTCCGGGGGTGCACGAGCGCATCCACGAGGTTCGGCGTGAGGAGATGGCCGAGGCCGCTCGCGTTCTCGGGGTGCAGCAGACCTGGCTCGGTTTCGAGGACTCGGGGTTGCCCGAGGGCGATCCGCTCCCGCCTCTTCCCGACGGCTGTTTCGCGTTGGTCCCGTTGGAGGTCTCCACCGAGGCGCTGGTGAAGGTGGTGCGCGACTTCAAGCCGCACGTCATCACCACGTACGACGAACGTGGCGGCTACCCGCACCCGGACCACATCCGGTGCCACGAGGTGTCGATGGCGGCGTGGGAGGCAGCGGGGGATCCCGAGCGCTTCCCCGACGCCGGTGAGCCCTGGACTCCGCTCAAGCTCTACTACTCGCACGGCTTCATTCGTAAGCGCATGCAGCTCTTTCACGATTGGTTCATCGACCGCGGCGAGGAAAGCCCGTTCGTCGACTGGCTGAAGCGATGGGACGGCCAACGCGACGAGATCATCGGCCGCATCACCACTCAGGTGACCGTCGGCGACTGGTTCGAGCAGCGCGACGACGCACTCCGAGCGCACGCGACGCAGATCGATCCCAACGGGTCCTTCTTCGCCGTTCCGCTGGACGTCCAGCGGAAGTTGTGGCCCACCGAGGAGTTCGAGCTGGCCCGCACTCGGGTCACGACGTCGCTGCCCGAGACGGACCTGTTCGCCGGAATAGAAGAGACCGACAAATGATCGTTTCGATCCTCGCCCAGCAGCCCACCGGTCCCGAATTCGGCAAGTCCTCGCCGATCGGGCTGGTGATCCTGGTCGCGCTGCTGGTCGGAACGGCGCTGCTGATCTGGTCCATGAACAAGAAGGTCAAGCGTCTGCCCGCCACGTTCGAGAAAGAGGATCCGACGTTGGACCAGGCCCTCGACGAGGGCACCGATCGCGGCGGGATAGCGGATCCGCTCCCACCGGGACAGACTCGACCGAAACCAGCCGTTTCCGACGAGCCCTGATGCTCGACGCCAATGCCCTGGGTGAGTCCACCAGCCCGTATCTGAGGCAGCACGCGGACAACCCGGTGCACTGGCAGCAGTGGGGACCGCAGGCTCT
This sequence comes from Rhodococcus sp. 14-2483-1-2, assembly GCF_002259405.1. Classification (GTDB taxonomy): domain Bacteria; phylum Actinomycetota; class Actinomycetes; order Mycobacteriales; family Mycobacteriaceae; genus Rhodococcoides. The sequence continues at coordinate 96,472 of NZ_NPFW01000017.1, forward strand.
GCAGTCCGCCCGCGATCGCGATGTTCCGATCCTGCTGTCGATCGGGTACTCGGCGTGCCATTGGTGCCATGTCATGGCCCACGAGTCGTTCGAGGACGAGGCGACCGCGGCACTGATGAACGAGCACTTCGTGTGCATCAAGGTCGATCGCGAGGAACGCCCCGACCTCGATTCGGTGTACATGAACGCCACCGTCGCGATGACCGGCCACGGCGGCTGGCCGATGACGTGTTTCCTGACGCCCGACACCGAACCCTTCTACTGCGGTACCTACTACCCGCCGGCCCCGCGGCAGGGAATGCCGTCGTTCCAACAGTTGCTCACCGCGATCGCCGACACCTGGTCGACGCGGCGCCAGGAGGTGTTCGACGCCTCCGCCGACATCGTCACCGAACTGCGCAAGCACAGCGCAGGCGTGCCCGCGGGCGGGCGCCCGATCGACGCCGACTCACTGGCGGCCTCGGTCTCTGCGATCTGCGCCGACGAGGACACCACGTACGGCGGCTTCGGCCGGGCACCGAAGTTCCCGCCCGGTGCATTGCTCGAAGGTCTGCTCCGGCACTACGAGCGCACCGGCGACACCGAGGTCCTCGGTGTCGTTCGCCGTACCGCGTCGGCGATGGCGCGCGGGGGCATGTACGACCAGCTGGGCGGGGGATTCGCGCGCTACTCCGTCGATGCCGAGTGGATCGTCCCGCACTTCGAGAAGATGCTCTACGACAACGCTCTGCTGTTGCGGTTCTACGCGCACGCAGCCCGGGTCGACGACGATGCGCTCGCCCGGCGGGTGGCGTCGGACACCGCGGAGTTCATGCTTCGCGAATTACGCACGGAGAACGGCTGTTTCGCGGCGGCACTCGATGCCGACACCGAAGGCGTCGAGGGTCTGACCTACGCGTGGACGCCGGAGCAACTGACCGAGACACTCGGCTTCGAGGACGGTGTCTGGGCAGCCGGGCTGTTCGCAGTCGACTCGGCAGGCACGTTCGAGGGCGGCATGTCGGTACTGCAGCTGCCCGCCGAAGCCGAGGACTACGAGCGGTTCGCCCGGGTGCGCAGCACGTTGTCGGCCGCTCGCGCGACGCGGCCGCAACCCGGCCGCGACGACAAGGTCGTCACCGCGTGGAACGGCTTGGCGATCACCGCACTGGTCGAGGCCGGTACCGGGCTCGGGCAACCGCGATGGGTCGACGCGGCAGTCGAATGCGGCGAGCAGCTCTTCGCCACACATGTCGAGTCGGGGCGGGTACGGCGCGCCTCACTCGGCAGTGCAGTCGGTGAGGCCACCGGAGTGCTCGAGGACTACGCGTGCCTGGCCGTCGCCGCGGCCGCGCTGTTCCAGGCCACCGGAGACAAGGTCTGGATCGAACGCATGACGTCGATCGTCGATGCGGCGATCGACCACTTCTCCGACCCCGACGACGTCGGCGGGTGGTTCGACACCGCCGACGATGCCGAGACTCTCGTGACCCGGCCTCGTGACCCGATCGACGGGGCCACCCCGTCGGGCGCATCCACGATGGCCGAGGCGCTGCTCACCGCAGCTGCGTTGGTCGATCACAGTTCCTCGGCGCGCTACGGCGAATTCGCGACCGCGTCGTTGGCGCGGTCGGCCTCGATTCTCGAACGAGCGCCCAGGTCCGGTGGGCACTGGCTGGCCGTCGCAGAAGCGTCTGTTCGTGGCCCAATTCAGATCGCGGTGTCGACGGCACCCGGCGGTGACCTGCTCTCGACCGTGCGGGCACTGGCTCCGGGTGGTTCGGTGGTGGTGGCTGGCGTGACGGATTCGTCGGTGCTGCTGATGGACCGACCACCCGTCGACGGCCTCGAGACGGCATACGTGTGTCGTGGCTTCGTGTGCGACCGTCCTGTGACCTCTGCCGAAGAATTGCCGTTCGTATTGCAGAGGTGACCACGCTCGTCGATGCTTCGACGGAAGAACAGTACTGTGGCCGGGAGTTTCCTCGGCCTGGGGTGGTCGAACGTCTAGCAATGGATCGACGGTGTCATGAGTGAGGGTGTCATGAATGAGGGTGCGGTGCGTGCAGGCACCGTGCGCGAGGCGGTGACCGACGCGCAGCGCGCTGCTGTCGCCGATTTCGTGGCCGCGGTGCCGATGGCGGCCATGGTGCATTCGTTGCACTACGAGGTGGTCGGGGCCAACATCCTCTGCGAGGGCGTGCTGGGGTGCACCGTGGACGAGATGGTGGGTCGCCCGGTGGCAGATTTCGTGCCGCTCGGGGATCGCGCGTCGGCGACGCGCATGGCGGTCCAGCTCGAGCAGCGCTACCCCGCCGCGGGCTCAACCGAACACGGTCGACCGATCGGAGCTCTGCGTCGAGTGCGACGCGGCGACGGGGAGGTCGTCTCGTGCTGGATGCATGTCGGGCTCTCGACGATCGCCGGGCGACGGTTCATCGTCGCACTGCTGGACCTGGTCAATCCCGTCGCCGACGACACCGTTCACTGGCGCGATCGCGCCGAGCGCGACGAACTGACCGGATTGCTGCGACGAGGTGCCCTGCTCGCCCACGTCGACGAATGGATTCTCGCGGACCTGCCGGTTGCCCTGGCCTTCGTCGACGTCGATCGGTTGAAGTCGATCAACGACGCGCACGGTCACCCGGCAGGTGACGCGATGCTCGAGGCAGCGGGACGGCGACTGCAGCAGTGGTCGCCGCGCGGGAGCGTCGTCGGTCGATACGCGGGGGACGAGTTCGTGTTCGCGGTGACGTTCGACCGGCCGAAGGGGCTCGACAGCACCGAACTCACGGAATCGGTGCGGTCGGCGATCTGCGGCGAGCCGGTGCCGTTCGGATCGAATCTGCTCGAGGTGTCGGTGAGCGTGGGCGTTGCGGTGCGTGAGCCGGGGGAGTCGAGAGACCGGCTGATTCAGCGCGCCGACGCGCTGATGTATCGAGACAAGGCAGCCCGAAGCAGCTGAGGGCGATCAGAACAGGACGAGCCACACGGCAACGAGGTGGCAGGTTGCCGCCAATACCGTTGCTGCGTGGAAGAACTCGTGATGGCCGAAGGTCGTCGGCCACGGATTGGGCCACTTGGTGGCATACAGCACGGCCCCGACGCTGTAGAACACACCGCCCACGAGCAGCAACAGAAACGGTGCGTAGCCGACGTGGTCGATCAGCGTGGGTGCGACCGGGACGATCGCCCAGCCGAGGAGCAGGTACAGCGGTACCCCGACCCATCGGGGAGCGGTGGGCCACAACATCTTCAGGGCCACCCCGGCCAGGGCCCCGATCCACACGACGACGAGCAACGTGCGTCCGGTCGAGGCGGGTAGACCCAGTACGGCGAACGGGGTGTAACTACCTGCGATGAACAGGAAGATCATCGAATGATCGGCGCGCTTCATCCAGATCTGCGACGCGGTGGTCTTCCAGTGCACGCGATGGTAGGTGGCACTGACCCCGAACACTCCGCAGACGGTGATCGAATACACGCTCACGGCCACACCCGCACTGACCGAGACCATGCTGAACGCGAGTGTGACGAGAGTGATCGCGCACACCACCGCCACGCCGAACGCGTACAGGTGAATCCAGCCGCGCATTCGAGGTTTGACGGGTATCTCGTCGAGTCCGAACATCGTCATGACGATTGCCTCCCGTGCCGCCGCGTGAACCTACGCCACCGTAGGTTCTGACGCTACTGTACCGGCGACCGGCTCGCAGACGTCGGCGTAAGGTGATCCTTCGTGGTGATGAGAGCAGCGGTGACGAAGCAGTGGTGATCATTCCGCAGAAGGTCCGCGGCGTTCTCTACAACGTGTACGAGCGGCGTCTGCTGAGCCAACTCGAAGGGGTTCAGCACCCGCGGCACGTGGCGGTGATGTGCGACGGCAATCGCCGCTGGGCGCGCGAGAACGGGTTCACCGACGTCGCGCACGGGCACCGTATGGGCGCACTGAAGATCGCCGAGATGCTCGGCTGGTGCGATGCCGCCGGAATCGAGATGGCCACCATCTACCTGCTCTCCACCGAGAACCTCCGCCGAGACGCGGACGAATTGGATTCGTTGCTCGACATCATCACCGACGTCGTCGAGGAGATCTGCGGACCCGAGATGAACTGGGGCGTCAAACTCGTCGGCACCCTCGATCTGCTGCCCGCGTCGACCGCGCGTCGACTCAAAGAAGCGGCTGCGCTCACCGAGGGACGGTCGGGAACACACGTCAACGTCGCCGTCGGATACGGCGGGCGGCAGGAAATCGCCGACGCCGTCCAGTCCCTGGTGACCGAGAAGATCGCCGAGGGCGTCAGCGGCGACGAACTCGTGGCCTCGATCAATGTCGACGAGATCGGTAGTCACCTCTACACCTCCGGCCAACCCGACCCGGATCTCGTGATCCGCACCTCGGGCGAACAGCGACTCTCCGGCTTCCTGCTGTGGCAGAGCGCGTACTCGGAAATCTGGTTCACCGAGGCCTACTGGCCCGAATTCCGACGCGTCGACTTCCTGCGCGCACTCCGTGACTTCGCGGCCAGGCACCGGCGCTTCGGTATCTGACGTACACGGAACTTCTCGACCTGCCACGAAGTTCCACTCACGACCCGAAGCCACTACGTACTTGTGCTTGTACCGCTACGTAGACGATGGCGCAGTAGTCCCGGGGCTCGGAGAATTTCCGATCGTGGACTACAACGTGCTCGGACCCATGGTGGTGCGTGACGCGGCCGGCGTGAAGGCGCTCGGTGGGCTCAAGCAACGGACCGTCTTGGCGGTGCTGCTCGTGGACGCGGGAAACGTCGTCGAGTTCGACCGATTGATCGATCTCGTCTGGAACGGCCGTCCGCCGGCCAAGGCTCTGACGTCACTGCGTGCCTACATGGCGAATCTGCGTCGGGTCCTCGGCGCGGAGAACGGCGCCCGGCTCGTCACGACGTCCTGGGGCTATCGGTTGGATCTGGGCAGTGACCGACTCGATCTGCGCCAGTTCGAGATGCTGGCCACGCGCGGGCGGGAGGCATTCGGTCGCGGCCGGTTCGCCGAGGCCGATGGCCAGTTCGGTCGTGCCCTTGCACTGTGGCGGGGCCCCGCGCTCGTCGAATTCGGTGATCTGGCCTTCGCCGTGGACGAGCGGGTACATCTCGACGCGGTGCACTCCGCGGTGTTGGAATCGGTGTTCGAGGCCCGTCTGCAGCTCGGTCGACACGAGACGGTGATCGCCGAGATCGAGCGCGCGCTGCGGGCCGCCCCGTTGCGCGAACACCTGTGGGGTCAGCTGATGATCGCCCTCGACCGGTCACATCGGACGGCCGAGGCCGTGGTCGCCTTTCGGCGGGCCGAGGCGATTCTGCGGACCGAACTCGGGGTGGCTCCGTCGCAGTACCTGCTCGACATCGAGACCTCGCTGTACACCGGCGGTTCGGTCAATCGAGCAGAGAGCCTCGTAGCGATGTGAGTTCGGCGCGGGTACTGATGCCCAGCTTTCCGAAGATGCGATTGAGGTGGGTCTCGACGGTGCGGATCGACAGCACGACGGCGGCGGCGATATCGCGGTTGGACAGGCCGGATGCGGCGAGGGACGCGATCTGGCTTTCGCGTGCCGTCAGGGCCGGGTCTCGTGTTCCGTTCAGCAGCGGCGTGCTGGGATGTCCGCAGCGCGCGGCCAGTACCCGGCCCTGCCGTCCCGCTGTTGCTGCGGCGCGAGGGCTAGTGCGCAGCAACAGGTTTCGGGCATAGAAGTACATCTCGGCCGCGTGTAGATCGAGGCCGTGCTTTTCGGCGCTCGCGGCCACGGCCACCACCTGTTCGGTGACAGCGGTGTTCGGCGTGGACGGTGCGGCGAGCACCTCGACCATGCGTACTTCGGTGCGGGCCAGGTCCCCTTCGATCAGACCTGCCAGCTGGTGGACGGGAGCCAGCGCGGCAGCGGCCGCTCCGCACCGAGCGGCATCGACGTAGGAGAACAGGGCGGGCAGGTGGTGGTCGATAGCGGCATGGGCCTCGGCCGAGGCGATGAGCAGCTCGCAGGCATCGTCGACGTCACCGCGGGCTGCGGCGGCCCAGCCGAGCGCCGCCAGACGCGTGCCGCGAGCACCGAACAACGCCGGCGAGGCAGGGTTGTCGAGGTCCGCGGCCTCGATGAGGGCCGACGCCTCCTCCGGTCGTCCGTCGAGCGCGAGGGCGCGGACCAGATCGCACGCCACCATCGGTTCCATCGATCGCTGGCCGAGTGTGCCTGCGAGCGTGTAGGCCTCCGAGCACCAGCGGATCGCCTCGGCCGCATGGCCCTGGGAGAGCAGTAGACCTCCGCGCGCCCACCCGAACCACGCCTGCTGCAGCGGTGAGAACTGTTCGACGGCTTCGTCGTACCGATAGCGAGCGAGGGACGTGGCCTCCTCGAAGTTGCCCGCACACGCAATCGTGAAGCACCGCGTCAGATCCAGCACCGTCGCCGCCGGATTGTCGGGCTCGGGCTGCACTCGGGCGAGCGCGGAGAACGCGGTCGACAATCGCCCTGCGACGGTGGCACCGGCAGCCACGGCGAAGCTGGCCGAGATCAGCGTCGCGCCGACGAGGTCGTCCATCAGAGGTTCGAGCAAGGCCAGCGAACCCGCCGTGTCGCCGATCGCATGCATCATCAGGCCGCGCTGCGCTCGCAGCTGCGTGCGGATGGCGGGATCGACGACGGCATGTTCGGTACTGGAGTTCAGCGCCAGCGCCCGCGCCGGATCCGCCAGCCGCAGCACCATGTTGTCGGTACACGCGCGCACGGCCGTCGCGCGTCGAATGTCGTTGTCGGCCCCCCGAAGAAGCTCGTCGAGCCGCTGCTGTGCGGATTCGGTCATGCCGAGCTGGCTCTCCGCGGACGCGAGGACGAGCTGGGCATCGAACCCGCCGCCGGCCGCTGCAGCGGCCGAGGCCAGCTTGCGCGTCGTCTCCGGGGGTACGTAGCGCCACGACAACCGAGCCGCCTCCACCGCAGTCGGGGCATCGAGCGAGACGCCCGCATCGATACGAAGCAGTGCAGCGGTGACGCGTTCGCGTGGGCCGAGCCCGTCGGTCGAGGCGTCGAGGGCGTCGGCGACCGTCAGGCTCAGACGACGCCTGCGCAAAGTGGCCATGTCCTCGGTGCGCACCTGTGCGGTGATGGGCGTCGAGAACATCACCCGGTCGATGTTCTGTTCGGCGCGGATCGTCAGCACGCCCGCCGATTCGAGTTCCTCGATCAGACGCGGATCCATCACGGCGGCTGCGGCTCCGAACGCCAGCGAACCGGCCACGGCGACCATGTCGAGAGCGTCGTCGATTTCGGCAGCACCGGCGTAGTCGGCGAGCGCGATCACCTCGGCCAGATGATCACGCACCACATCGGCCAGACCGGCCGACACGGGCAGGGGAGCGGACAGGTGCCACACGTGGGACGTGACCGTCAACGCGCGGCGCTCGAGCGCCGTTGCCACCAGATCTCTCAGCGCCACGAGGTTGCCGGAGGATAATGCGGTGACTGCGAACACTGCTGCGCTGTCGACTATTTCGCCGTTGCGACCGAGCATCGACTCGATCAGCGATCGGCACTGCTGCAGCGTGAGCGGCTCGAGATCGATGCGGTCGATCACACCGTCCTTCCACAGGGCGTCGAGCACGGGGGTGCGGCGTCGACCCGCGCTGACACTGGCGAGCACGAACAGATCCTTCGATCCGACGCGACGTGCGAGAAGCTCGATGGTCGAATCGGCCAGCCATTGGGCGTCGTCGATGACCACGACGGTGCGTCGACCGCCGTGCGCGTCCGCCAGCGTGGCGGCGAGAGCTCGGTCGGATTCGACGGGGACGAATCCGGTACCGGTCGGCATCACCGTCACCACTCGGTGAGGGTGCCATCCGAGTTTAACCAGCGACCGCACCGCCTCGGTCAACAGGCGAGTTCGGCCGACACCGGGCGCGGCCTTGACGGCCATGCCGCCGTACCTGCCGGCGGCATGCAGAATTCGTTGCAGCTCGCCGTCTCGACCGATCAGCGGAACCTCGCCGATCGACCGCTTTTCCACCGCCATCGATGGATTATGGTCTACAACTTACGAAGCCGCAGCCGGTTGATCGCGTGATCGTTGTCCTTACGCAGCACCATCGTCGCTCGCGGTCGCGTCGGGAGGATGTTCTCCACCAGATTCGGCAGGTTGATCGAATGCCACAGATCCTCGGCCGCGATCTGCGCGTGGTCGTCGGACAGGCCTGCATAGTGGTGGAAGTGTGAGGACGGATCGGTGAACGACGTCTTGCGCAATGCGAGAAAGCGTTTGACGTACCAACTCTCGATGTCCTCGATCCGCGCGTCGACGTAGATCGAGAAGTCGAACAGGTCCGAGACCATCAACCGCGGTCCGGTCTGTAATACGTTGAGGCCCTCCACGATCAGGATGTCGGGCTGCCGGACCATGTGGTACTGGCCCTTGACGATGTCGTACGAGACGTGCGAATAGACCGGTGCGCCGACCTCTTCGGTCCCGGACTTGACCTCGGTGACGAACCTGAGCAGCTTGCGCCGGTCGTAACTTTCGGGAAATCCCTTGCGGTGCAGTATGCCTCGACGCATGAGCTCGGCCGTCGGGTACAGGAATCCGTCGGTGGTGACCAGATCGACCCGCGGATGATGGTCCCATCGGGCCAGGAGTGCCTGCAGCACACGGGCCGTCGTCGACTTTCCGACGGCGACGCTCCCCGCGACCCCGATGACGAACGGGACCTGACGGTCGGGGTGCTTCTCGCCGAGGAACGTCGCGGTCGCGGCGAACAGTCGTTGCCGAGCCGCGACCTGGAGGTGAATCAGTCGTGCCAGTGGCAGATAGACCTCGGCCACCTCGTCGAGATCGATCTGTTCACCCAGACCACGCAGACCGACGAGCTCTTCCTCGGTCAGCACCAACGGCGTGGATTGACGTAGCGTGCGCCACTGCACACGGTCGAACTCGACGTACGGACTGGACTCGCTCACGCACAGCTCCGACCAGAGTCGTTCCGCAGGCTCCACTCGTGCCACGTCAGAGCTGCGGAGGGTTCGGCTGAGCTCCTGTCGAGCGCGAGTCGCATGGTTCCAGATTGTGCTCGGTGCCGGTCGATCGCGCACGGGCGGGGTCGTTCGCCGTACTAGGGTTCGGATATGGATGCTGCTTCCCTCGTTCGTGAATACCTGCTGCTGGGCCTGAGTTTCGACCGGCTCGAAGACGGATTCGTCGATGCATACACCGGCGATCCCGAGTTGCGTCGCATCACCGAGAACGCCCCCGCGCCCGAGCCGCGGGAGCTGATCCGTCGAGCACAGACTCTGCGTGCCGAGCTCGGCAACGTCGATCTGACACCCGACCGCACGACGTTCCTCGACGTCCACCTACGCGCGCTCGAATGCTCGGCGCGCAAGTTCGCAGGCGAGGACATCGGCTTCGTCGACGAGGTGTACGCCTACTTCGACGTCCGAATCTCCGCGGGCGATCAGGACCAGTACCTGCAGGCACACCGCAAGATGGACGAGGTTCTCGCCGGTCCCGGGTCGCTCGGCGAACGGTTGATCGCGCATCGCCGTGCCGACGTCGTTCCGGCCGACCGACTGCAGGACTGCGTCGAGGCGTTCTCGTCCGCGTTGCGCGACCGCGTCCGCGCCGAATACACGCTGCCCGACACCGAGAAGGTCACCTACGAGGTCGTCGGAGACAAGCCCTGGTCGGGATTCAACTACTACCTCGGCGACTACCGGTCCACCGTCGCGATCAACTCCGACATCGAGCAGCAGATGGCCAATCTGCCGCACCTGATCGCGCACGAGTCCTACCCGGGACACCACACCGAGCACTGCCGCAAGGAGACCGGGTTGGTCGGCGCAGGCCAACTGGAGCAAACGCTGTTCCTGGTCAACACCCCGCAGTGTCTGATGGCCGAGGGCCTGGCCGATCACGCGCTCGGGGCCGTCGTCGGCGAAGGCTGGGGTCTGTGGGCGCAGGAGATCTACGCCGACCTGGGACTGCGATTCGACGGCGAGAAGGCCGAGCGTCTCTCGGCTGCGTCGAGCCAGTTGCTCGGGGTGCGGCAGGACGCCGCGCTGTTGCTGCACGATCAGCACAAGAGCGAGGACGACGTGGCTGCCTACCTGGAGCGATGGTCGTTGGCATCGCCGCAGCGCGCCCGGCACAGCCTGCGCTTTCTGTCCTCCCCGCTGTGGCGGGCGTACATCAGCACCTATGTCGAGGGCTACAAGCTGCTCGCCGGCTGGTTGGACCGAGGTGAGACGGCCGGTGAGCGCGCGCAACTGTTCGGCAGGCTGCTCGACGAGCCACTGACACCGGGTGCACTACGCGTCTCGTAAACTGGGCGAGCCCCCTTACTCTGCTGTCCCTTGGAGACTCCTGTTATGACTGACGTCAACAACCTGTCACTGGCCGAACTCGATCCCGAGGTCGCCGAGGCGATGGCCGGTGAGCTGGGTCGTCAGCGCGACACGCTGGAGATGATCGCCTCCGAGAACTTCGTCCCGCGCGCGGTGCTGCAGGCACAGGGCAGCGTCTTGACCAACAAGTACGCCGAGGGCTACCCCGGCCGCCGCTACTACGGCGGCTGCGAACACGTCGACATCGTCGAGGATCTCGCGCGCAACCGCGCCAAGGAACTCTTCGGTGCCGAGTTCGCGAACGTGCAGCCGCACGCAGGCGCGCAGGCCAACGCGGCCGTGCTGATGGCACTGATCAACCCGGGCGACAAGATCATGGGCCTCGACCTGGCGCACGGTGGCCACCTCACCCACGGCATGAAGCTCAACTTCTCGGGCAAGCTCTACGAGGTCGAGTCCTACGGGGTGTCGAAGGAAGACCACCGGATCGACATGGACGAGGTGCGCAAGCAGGCCATCGCCGCCAAGCCGCAGGTGCTCATCGCCGGCTGGTCCGCCTACCCGCGCCACCAGGACTTCGCTGCGTTCCGCTCCATCGCCGACGAAGTGGGCGCACTGCTCTGGGTCGACATGGCGCACTTCGCCGGACTCGTCGCCGCAGGTGTGCACCCCTCGCCCGTGCCGTACGCAGACGTCGTCTCCTCCACCGTGCACAAGACCCTCGGTGGACCGCGTTCCGGCATCATCCTGGCCAAGAAGGAATGGGCCAAGAAGCTCAACTCCGCAGTGTTCCCCGGTCAGCAGGGCGGGCCGCTGATGCACGCCATCGCCGCCAAGGCAGTCGCCTTCAAGATCGCTGCGACGCCCGAGTTCAAGGAACGCCAGGAGCGCACCCTGCTCGGTGCATCGCTGCTCGCCGAGCGTCTCACCGGTGCCGACGTCGCAGACAAGGGCATCTCCGTCCTCACCGGCGGCACCGACGTGCACCTCGCGCTCGTCGACCTGCGCAACTCCGAGCTCGACGGCCAACAGGCCGAGGACCTCCTGCACGAGGTCGGCATCACCGTCAACCGCAACGCAGTGCCCTTCGACCCGCGCCCGCCGATGGTCACCTCCGGCCTGCGCATCGGCACCGGCGCACTGGCCACCCGCGGATTCGGCGAAGCCGAGTTCACCGAGGTCGCCGACATCATCGGTACCGCCCTGGCCACCGGCGAGGCCAGCGATTCCCTCAAGGACCGCGTGGTGAAACTGGCACAGAGCAAGCCACTGTACGAGGGCCTCGAAGACTGGGGATTGCTCGGCTGATCGACGCGCCCACCCCGCCCGCGTCAATGGACCATTGCACCGCCCAGACGTGTGCAGTGGTCCATTCACGCAGCACCCCGGTCCGCGTCAATGGACCATTGCACCGCCCAGACGTGTGCAGTGGTCCATTCACCCATCCGCGTCGGATCAATGTGGCTTTCAGTCGATCTGAGTGCAACGAAGTCGCATCGATTCACCCGGGGGAGGGCATTTTCGATACCGGTCGCCCGGTGACCAGGGTCGATGTCGACGTAACGCGTTGTTCACCGACACGCCAGACTTCCAGCGAGCCGATACTGGATTTCGGCGGTACCGTCGGCAGTAACAGGCAGCGGGGAAGCTACCTGTGCGGGAGGTTCTGATACGTGACTGAGCTAGTGAGCGCGAGAGGGCCGGTACCCGGTCCTCGTGTCACCTGACACATCGGACCCGACCGGCCGAGCGACAGAGTTTGCGCGGTGCCGCGCAGACGTAGGAGCCCCACGTGACCACTTCACGCTCCGTTTCCGCCCCTCTTCGGACATTCGTGCTCGATACCTCGGTCCTGCTCTCGGATCCCTGGGCAGTCATCCGGTTCGCCGAGCACAATGTGGTACTTCCGTTGATCGTGATCAGCGAGTTGGAGGGCAAACGCCACCATCACGAATTGGGATGGTTCGCGCGGGAATCCTTGCGCATGCTCGACGACCTGCGAGTCGAGTTCGGCCGACTCGACCAGCCGGTTCCCATCGGAACATCCGGTGGCACACTGCAAGTCGAGCTCAATCACACCGATCCGTCGGTGCTTCCCGTCGGGTTTCGCACCGACTCCAACGATTCCAGAATCCTCGCCTGCGCCCTGAACCTGGCGGCCGAAGGCAAGGACGTCGTGCTCGTCAGCAAGGACATTCCGTTGCGCGTCAAGGCCGGTGCCGTCGGTCTTCCCGCGGACGAGTACCACGCTCACGACGTCGTGCCGTCCGGTTGGACCGGTATGACCGAGCTCGATGTGCCGTCCGATGCGGTCGACACACTGTTCAACGACGGCGTCATCGACCTGGCGGAGGCGCGAGACCTGCCGTGCCACACAGGAGTTCGACTGCTTGCCGGACGGCAGAGTGCGCTGGGGCGCGTCACGCCCGACAAGCAGATCCAACTCGTGCGCGGTGAGCGAGAGGCGTTCGGCCTGCACGGTCGCTCGGCAGAACAGCGAGTGGCGCTGGATCTTCTGCTCGACGAGAGCATCGGCATCGTCTCGCTCGGTGGAAAGGCCGGCACCGGTAAGTCCGCTCTGGCGCTGACTGCCGGACTCGAGGCCGTCCTCGAACGACGCTCGCATCGGAAAGTCGTTGTCTTCCGGCCGCTCTACGCCGTCGGCGGTCAGGAGCTCGGCTATCTCCCCGGTAGCGAGAGCGAGAAGATGGGCCCCTGGGGACAGGCGGTCTTCGACACCCTCGAAGGGCTCGCGAGCCCGGAGGTGATGGAGGAGGTCATCGCCCGCGGAATGCTGGAAGTGTTGCCGCTGACGCACATTCGCGGCCGGTCGCTGCACGATTCCTTCGTGATCGTCGACGAAGCACAGTCACTCGAGCGCAACGTCCTGCTGACGGTACTGTCCCGACTGGGTTCGGGCTCACGGGTCGTACTCACCCACGACGTCGCTCAGCGAGACAACCTGCGAGTCGGACGACACGACGGCGTTGCCGCAGTGATCGAAAAGCTCAAGGGACACCCACTTTTCGCGCACATCACCCTCACTCGCAGCGAGCGTTCACCGATCGCTGCACTGGTGACGGAGATGCTCGAAGAGTTCGGGCCGTCGGGAGCCTGACCCCCTCGTGAGCGTGGAGCCTGCGGGTCGTTCCGCAGGCTCCACTCCTGCCTCTTAGTCCACCACGAGGTTCCGCTCACAAGGGTCACCGGCCGACTGCGGCCCGGAATGCTCCTCGTGCAACACCTTTCAGGAAGTCGACGGTGTCGAAATAGTCCCGCCACACGGCCACTCTGCCGTCGCGCAGCTCGAAGGTTCCGCACACCCAGAACTCGATCCGGAGCCGCCGCCAGATCAGAACGTCGGTGCGCTCGGTGAGGACGACAGCTCCGTCGGCGGCGATGTTGTGCACGATCACGTCGAAGCCGAACGCAGGCTTGGCAAGCGTGGCCATGAACCTGCCCACGTTCGAGTGACCGCGTACCTTCGGTAATCCGACGTTGTGCCACACGATCCGGTCGTCGAGGAGCGACATCGCGCGATCGGTGTCTCGACTTCGCAACGCGTCGAACAGATCCATCACGGTCTCGGTTGCCTGCTGTGTCTCGGTCATTTGGTGAACCGCCCCAATCCATCGCCGTCGAAGAACTCGAGCGTCAGCGTATTCGCGTTGAACGTCGCCTGGGAAATGGTTCCGTCCGGTGCGTTCTCGCCCGTCGGCTCGAACGTGAACGTGTCACCGTCCCAGGGCGTCAACTCGTACGACGTCGAGTTCGGTCCGAGGGACAACACCAACTCACCGTTGACCTCCGCCACCGTCGCCGGTCCCCAGTAGCTGTTCTGGTACACCCCAACGTACGACGCGAGAGGTTGTGGCGCAGTGGGATTGGTGGGAGCGGTCTTGCCTGCGAGCTCGCCCTCCGGTTCGCTCATGCCGGCGAAGGCATTCTTGTACAGCGTTCGCCAGTCCTCCCGCACCTCACCGAACTGAACGAGGTCGGCGAACTCGGCAGTGACCGTTTCGGCGATGCCGAGGGGTGCGGCATTGGTCAGTACGACGATGGCGACGTCGAGCGAAGGAATCCAGACGAAGTTGGTGCCCGCTCCCAGAGCGAACGCTCCCGAATGACTCACCGTCGTGCGGCCGGCCGCACTGGTGGAGACGTTGAATCCGAAGCCGTAGTAGCCGGCGCGTGAGTCCGGTGTCGCCGACGGGCTCGACACGATCTGCGCGCTGACGGCGGGCAGAAGGGCGTCGGGATCGACGAGCTCTCGTCCGTCGTGGGTGCCGTCGGCGACGAGCATCGTCAGCCACTTCGCAAGGTCGTTCACCGAGGAGCTGACGCCACCGGCCGGGGTCTGTGGATCGGGTTCCCGCTGATACTTCGCCTGATACTCGCCGTCGACCAGTACATGGGGTACGGCCCGATCGGCCCGCGACATGTAGTCCGCGAACGACGAGCTGGTCGAGGTCATGCCGAGCGGGCCGTAGATCGTGTCCTGGCTGAGGGTGTCCCAGTCCTTGCCCGACGCCGCAGCGACGGCTTCGGCCGCGGCCGTGATCCCGAAGTTGGTGTAGTGGTACGTGGAGCGGAACGGGTCGAGGGGCACCTCCCGAAGGCGTTCGAGAATTTGGCGCCGGTCGTAGCCGAGGTCCTCGAGCAGATCGCCTTCGTGCTCGGGCAGCCCGCTTCGATGCGCGTAGAAGTCGCCGACCGTGACGTTCTCGGTCACCCACGGATCGTCGAGCGCGAACCACGGCAACTGCGAGACCACCGGCGTCGACCAGTCGACCACGCCCGCTCCCACCTGGGACGCGATGACCGTCGAACCGACCGATTTGGACAGCGAGGCCAACTGGAACACCGAGTCGCCGTCGACCGGATCGTCCTTGCCGACTTCGCGGACGCCGAAGCCCTTCGAGTAGACGACGTCCGAGCCGTGCACGACGGCAATGGCCATGCCGGGGATGTTCGACGACGCCATCAGCTCCTCGGCTATGCCGTCGAGCTTGCCGACCGCCTCGTCGATGCGGCCGGTCGGAACATCGACGCCCGCGACCTGACCGGGGGAGAGGTCGCTGGGCGGGGCGGGCTCGGATGTCGGTGGACTGTCTGCGGTCGGTGCGTCGTTCGAGCACCCGACCAGCACGACCATCGAGCACACAACAGCAAGACACAGCAAATTTCGACCCGACCGCATCATGAGGAGTCCTCACTTCGATGACTGGATGCACCTGAGAATAGACCTGCAACGACCTGGTGTTAGGAGAATTCACAATGGTCAGGGGCACGACGTCGGGCGCTCAGGTGTAGGCGCTACGGTTACCGCATGTCTACGAACCTGTCCGACGGTGATCTGCTGGTCCGTTTGGAGCCCGCGGTCGAAGAGAATCTACGACGCCACATCGAGGCTGCCAGCGACTGGCATCCCCACGATCTCGCGCCGTTCGACGAGGGCAAGAACTTCGCGTTCCTCGGCGGCGAGGACTGGACGCCGGAGCAGTCGCACCTCAGCGATGTCGAGATCCTGTCCGCCACGGTCGGCGTGTTGGTGGCCGACAACCTGCCCGCGTACCACCGCGAACTGGCCCACGCGCTCACCGGCCTCGGAGCCTGGTGGAAGTGGACCGGCCGGTGGACGTCGGAGGAGAACCGGCAGTCGATCGTGCTGCGCAACTTCCTGGTGCTCACCCGCGCAGTCGATCCGGTCGCCCTCGAGCGCGTCCGGATGGAGCACATGACGCTCGGATACGACGCCCCCAGCCAGCATCTGCTCGACATCCTCGCGCATTTCGCCATCGAGGAAGCCGCAGCCTCACTGCGTAACCGCAACACCATCGCCCTCGGCAAGGACCCGGTGCTCGCCACCATCCTCGGCCGGATCGCCGACGACGACGCGCTGCAGTCGGCATTCTTCGCCAGCATCCTCGACGAGGCATTCGCCGTGGTGCCCGACCAGGCCGCCCGCGCCATCGCAGACCGGATCAACGGGTTCAAGATTCCCGAGGTCGACCTTCCCGAGCGGGGCAGCAGCACCGCCGCACTCGCCGAAGCCGGAATCTACGACGCCGATCAGGAACGCGACAAGGTGTTCAAGCCGCTGCTCGCAGGCTGGAAGATCTTCGACCGCACCGATCTGGGCGAGGACGGGCTGAAGGCACGCGAGGAACTCGCTCACCTCGCCTGAGGTTCGGCCCCTTTCGAAAGCGTGAATGGTCCATTGCACACGTCTCGGCGGTGCAATGGACCATTCACGCGTTCAGGGGTCCGGCGGGCGAACCGAAAAGCTAGTCCTTGACCTTCGCCATGGCGAGGACGTCGAGGCGCTTGTCGAGTTCGGCCTCACTGAGTTTGTCGCCGATCAGTCCGCGGTCGATGACCGTCTGACGGATCGTCTTCTTCTCCTTGAGTGCCTGCTTGGCGACGGCGGCAGCTTCCTCGTAGCCGATCGCGGAGTTCAGTGGCGTCACGATGGACGGCGAGGACTCGGCGAGGGTCTTGAGGTGCTCGACGTTGGCTTCGAGGCCGACGACGCACTTGTCTGCGAACAGCACCGAGACGTTGGCGAGCAGCTTGAACGACTCGAGCAGGTTGCGCGCCATCATCGGGATGTACACGTTGAGCTCGAATGCGCCCGATGCGCCGCCGAATGCGACTGCGGCGTCGTTGCCGATGACCTGAGCCGCGACCTGCGTAACAGCTTCGGGCAGAACGGGATTGACCTTGCCGGGCATGATGGAGCTGCCGGGCTGCAGGTCGGGGAGGGTGATCTCGCCGAGTCCGGTGAGCGGTCCCGATCCCATCCAGCGAATGTCGTTGGCAATCTTGGTCAGTGAGACCGCGATGGTGCGCAGTGCGCCCGAGGCCTCGACGAGTCCGTCACGTGCGGCCTGCGCCTCGAACGAATCCTTGGCGGCGGTGAGTGCATCGATACCGGTCGACTCGACCAGTGCTGCAACAACTTTCGGACCGAAGCCGTCGGGTGCGTTGAGTCCGGTGCCGACGGCGGTGCCGCCGATGGGCAGTTCACCGAGGCGCGGCAGGGTGGCCTCGACGCGCTCGATGCCGGCCTCGATCTGACGGGCGTAACCGCCGAATTCCTGACCGAGGGTGACCGGAACGGCATCCATGAGGTGGGTGCGGCCGGACTTCACGACGTGCTTCCACTCCGTGGCCTTGACCACGAGAGCCTCGTGGAGGTGGCGCAGTGCTGGCACGAGCGACGTCACGGCTGCCTCGGTGGCGGCGACGTGAGTGGCCGTCGGGAACGTGTCGTTGGAGGACTGCGACATGTTGACGTGATCGTTGGGGTGAACCTCGACGCCGTTCGCCTTGGCGATCGACGCGATGACCTCGTTGGCGTTCATGTTGGAGCTGGTGCCCGAGCCGGTCTGGAAGACGTCGATCGGGAACTGGTCGTCGTGCTTGCCGTCGGCGATCTCGGTGGCGGCGGCGATGATCGCGTCGGCGAGTGCGCCGTCGAGCAGACCGAGGTCCTTGTTGACCTGCGCGCAGGCTGCCTTGAGCAGGCCCATCGCGCGAATCTGAGTGCGCTCGAGCGGACGGCCCGAGATGGGGAAGTTCTCCACGGCACGCTGCGTCTGGGCACGCCAGAGCGCATCGATGGGAACGCGAACCTCTCCCATGGTGTCGTGCTCGATCCGGAACTGCTGTTCGTTCTCTGTCATTGACCTCTTGCCTCGGTAGGGGAGCGGAAACTTCGTCGAGCGGTCGTCAGAAGGACGGGATGGCGCCGGAGGTGTCGCCGTCGAAGTCGATGGTCGAGTACTCCTTGAGCTTGTTGAGCTGGTGGTACGCGTCGATCATGCGGACGGTGCCGGACTTCGAGCGCATCACGATGGACTGCGTGTGCGCGCCGCCGCCCGAGTAGCGGACGCCCTGGAGCAGGTCGCCGTCGGTGACGCCGGTCGCGGTGAAGAAGACGTTCTCGCCCGAGACCAGGTCTTCGGTGGACAGGACGCGATCGAGATCGTGTCCGGCGTCGATCGCCTTCTGGCGCTCGTCGTCGTCGGTCGGAGCCAACATGCCCTGGTGCACGCCACCCATGCAGCGCATGGCGGCAGCCGCGATGATGCCCTCGGGAGTTCCACCGGTGCCCATGAGGATGTCGATGGGGGAGGTGGGGCGAGCGGCGGCGATGGCACCGGCGACGTCGCCGTCGGAGATCAGTCGAATGCGGGCACCGGTGTCGCGGACCTGCTGGATCAGCTCGGCGTGCCGGGGTCGGTCGAGGATGCACACCGTGACGTCGGAGGTGGATCCCTTCTTGATCTTGGCGACGCGGGCGATGTTCTCGGTGACCGGTGCGGTGATGTCGATGACGTCGGCGAAGTCGGGTCCGACGGCGATCTTCTTCATGTAGAAGACGGCGGACGGATCGAACATCGCGCCGCGCTCGGCCACGGCGAGAACCGAGATGGCGTTGGGCATGCCCTTGGCCATCAGCGTGGTGCCGTCGACGGGATCGACGGCGAAGTCGACCTCGGGTCCGTTGCCGTTGCCGACCTGTTCGCCGTTGTAGAGCATCGGCGCTTCGTCCTTCTCGCCCTCGCCGATGACGACGACGCCGCGCATCGAGACCGAGCTGACCAACTGACGCATGGCGTCGACTGCTGCTCCGTCGCCACCTTCCTTGTCGCCGCGACCGACCCAGCGACCCGAGGCGAGCGCACCGGCCTCGGTGACGCGTACGAGTTCGAGTGCGAGGTTGCGATCTGGCGCCATGGCGCGAGTGGACTCGGTGCTGGCCGTCATCGGTTTGTAGCCTCCTGGTTGGTGGGGTGTTACCCAGGCGCGATTATCTCACTTCTGTGATGCCCGCGGTGGGGTCGGGTCGTCTGTGAGGCACGCGCCGATCGAGCACTGCTGCGCAGAGGGGATACTGGTGGGGTGGCAAACAGCAAACCTCGGATTCTCAACAACAGCCGCGACATGGTGTGGTCGCTCATTCCGCTGGTCATCGCGTGTTTGTTGATTGCGGGCATCGCCAGTCAGTGCTCGCTGAGCCCCGGCGGGCCCCAGCAGGGCCCCATCCCCAACTTCGACATCGACACCGCATTGCAGTACGACGCGTCGGAAATCGGCTTTCCGGTGCGTAATCCGGCTGTTCCCGAGGATTGGACGCCCAACTCGGGCAGTCGCCCGACGATCGCAGGCGACAACGGCGGACCGGTGTCGACTGTCGGATACATCACCGGATCGGGTGCGTATCTGCAGCTGACCCAGACCAGCGCCGTCGAGGAAGTGTTGGTTCCCTTCGTGGCCGGCGACGAGACGGTGTACGCGTCGGGCGCGCAGAACGTGTCGGGTCGAGACTGGGTCGTCTACGGCGAGGAAGGCTCGCGGAAGTACTGGGTCTCGGACTTCGGCGATGTGCGAATCCTGCTGGGCGGTACCGCGAACGATGGGGACTTCACCACGCTCGCCGAGTCCCTCGAGGTCACCGAACCGCTCGCGCCCTAACTGTCCTTCTCGGTGCTCGCGAGCGCGGTCTCGATCCGCTTGCGGGCACCGGCGAGCTGTTCCTCGCAGCGAGTGGCCAGCTGCTCTCCCCGCTCCCACAGGGCCAGGGAGGCGTCGAGATCGAGCCCGCCCTGCTCGAGGATCTTCACCACGCCCACCAGTTCGTCGCGGGCCTCTTCGTAGCCCAGTTCCGATACCGGCTTGTCGTTCTCGCTCATCCGTACTCCTTCTGTCATTTGACTCGCCCCATGACTGCGGCGGTGACGGCACCGTCGGCCACGCGCACTCTGATCTGTGTACCCGGTGGCGCGTCCTCGACCGAACGCAGAACCTCGGGATCCGAACCCGCGACTACCCGCTGTACGACGGCATAGCCCCGAGCAAGTGTGGCAGCAGGCCCCAGCGTCGACAGCCTGGCCCGCAGATGTTCGACGAGCGTGTCCTGGGTGGTGAGTTCGCGTTGCACGTCGCGTCGGGCCGCGTCGAGCAGCCGTCGAACCTCCTCGCGCCGTTGCTCGAGCGAGGCCAGTGGGTCGGCCAGCACCGGCCGGTGTCGGAGCATGTCCAGGCCGCGTGCCTCGCGCTCGACCCAATTGCGGAGCGCTGCAGCGCTTCTCGACTTCAGTTCCGAGACCAGAGCTTGTTCGGCGACGGCGTCGGGCACCACGAGTTTGGCGGCATCGGTGGGGGTTGCGGCCCGCAGGTCCGCTACGTGGTCGCTCAGTGGGCTGTCGGGCTCGTGGCCGATCGCACTGACGATCGGCGTGGTGGCGCGAGAGATGGCGCGGCACAGGGCCTCGTCCGAGAACGGCAGCAGATCCTCGACGCTACCGCCGCCGCGGGCCAGGATGATGACGTCGACGCTGGGGTCGTCGTTCAGTTCCTTCAGCGCGTCCAGAATCGCCGGCACCGATTGTGGGCCCTGGACCGGGGTGTTGCGGACCTCGAATCGGACCGCGGGCCAACGTCTCTGCGCGACGGTCAGTACGTCCTTCTCCGCCGCGCTGGCGCGCGCGGTGATCAGGCCGATGGTGCCCGGCAGGAACGGCAGCGGACGTTTGAGGCGTGGGTCGAACAACCCCTCGGCGGCGAGCAGGGCTCTGAGTCGTTCGATGCGAGCCAGCAGCTCGCCGACCCCCACCGCACGAATGTCCGTGGCGCGCAGCGAGATCGTTCCCCTACCGGTGAAGAACGACAGCTTTCCGTAGAGGATGACGCGCGCACCCTCGGTCAGCGGAACGGGTGAACGCTCGAGCAACTGCGGCGAACACGTGACCGACAGCGACATGTCGGCCGACGGATCACGCAGCGTCAGAAAGGCAGTCCTGGTGCCGGGGCGAGCATTGATCTGGGTGAGCTGCCCTTCCACCCAGATGGAGCCGAGCTTGTCGATCCAGCCGGCAACCTTCATGGCGACGGTACGCACCGGCCATGGCTGTTCGGCGGTGCTCGCGCCTGGCTGGGTGGGACCGGACTGGGGTGGGGGAGTGCTCACTTGGCCTTGGCGGTGGTGATGCGGTTGGCGAGCATCGTCTGGAAGGGCGCGCGGGAGAGCGTGTCGTTCTCGTAGTCGAGCAGGGTTTCGAGGTCCTCGATCGAGAGCGTGCGCAGTCGGGCGCGCAGCTGTGCAAGGGCAAGGGTGTCGAAGTCGATCATCTCGACGATCTCGGGCTTGTCGGCGGATCGAGCGCGCTTGGCCGAGGTGTCCTGGACCGGCTCGTCCAGCGGAGGCGTCGAGTACAGAGCGAAGCGACCGTTCGCCGCGACCGGCTCGGCCACGGGGGCGTCGGGGA
This sequence comes from Rhodococcus sp. 14-2483-1-2, assembly GCF_002259405.1. Lineage (GTDB taxonomy): Bacteria > Actinomycetota > Actinomycetes > Mycobacteriales > Mycobacteriaceae > Rhodococcoides. Next base: position 118,093 of record NZ_NPFW01000017.1, read on the forward strand.
CATCGACGTCGTCGGTGATCACGGGGGCGAGGAAGGTGTTCTCGTCTTCGTCCTCGTCGAAGCTGGCCCAGGAGGGCTGCTCCTCGGTCGGGGTGCCGATGACCGGCAGGCTCGCGATGACCAGATCGCCCTTGATGGCCAACGCCGTCACCTGCTGCTGGAATCGCATGCTGCGCGCCAGTGCCTCGCTGACGACCGTCATCGGCAGCATCAGGGCGGAACCGGGAAGCTTGCGAGCCTCTTCCACGACGGTCACGGCGACGCCTGCAGCCACACGCGCTGCAAAGGGGACTCGAGTCATGTGCACCAGACTGCCCGAAACGGTGAACTTTGGGTAGCCGACAGGCTGTACGACCCTCTTCAGCCGGGGCTGGAGGACGTGGAAAGAGGCGGGCGAGCTCGGTGCACGTATCCTGGGAAGTATGTCTTCGGCTGTTCCACTGAATCTTGGTATTGCACAGTCCGCCGGTGCGGGTAAGTCCGCCTACGCCGGGGGTAAGCGAGTGCTGCTCGCGGAGCCGCGGGGCTATTGCGCGGGCGTCGATCGCGCGGTCGAGACCGTCGAGAAAGCGCTGGAACAGCACGGCGCGCCGGTGTACGTGCGCAAGGAGATCGTGCACAACCGGCATGTGGTCGAGACGCTGTCCGATCGCGGCGCGGTGTTCGTCGAGGAGACCGACGAGGTTCCCGAGGGATCGCTGCTGGTGTTCTCCGCGCACGGCGTCTCACCCGCCGTGCACACCTCCGCGGCCGAGCGAAACCTGCGCACCATCGACGCCACCTGCCCGTTGGTGACCAAGGTGCACCAGGAAGCCAAGCGCTTCGCCCGAGACGACTACGACATCCTGCTCATCGGTCACGAGGGCCACGAGGAGGTCGAGGGCACTGCAGGCGAGGCTCCCGAACACATTCAGCTGGTGGACGGCCCGGATTCGGTCGACAGCGTCACCGTCCGAGACGAGAACAAGGTCATCTGGCTGTCCCAGACCACGCTGAGCGTCGACGAGACGATGACTACGGTCGCCAAACTGCGTGAGCGCTTCCCGACGCTTCAGGACCCGCCGAGCGACGACATCTGCTACGCCACGCAGAACCGTCAGGTCGCGGTGAAGGCGATGGCCCCGGAATGCGATCTGGTGATCGTCGTCGGGTCCAAGAACTCCTCGAACTCGGTGCGGTTGGTGGAGGTCGCACTGGGCGCGGGTGCACGGGCGAGCTACCTCGTCGACTACGCCAAGGAAATCGACCTGGCCTGGCTCGACGGAGTCGAGACGATCGGCATCACCTCGGGTGCATCCGTACCGGAGATCCTGGTGCAGGGCGTCATCGAACTGTTCGCCGAGCACGGCTACGCAGACGTACAGCCGGTCACGACCGCAAACGAGACTCTGGTGTTCTCCTTGCCCCGCGAGCTGCGCCCAGCTCGCTAGCAGCGAGGTCGGCAACGAATTAAGCCCCGTACCGGGATTCCTGCGCAGGAGCAGGAATACCGATACGGGGCGTTTCTCGTGTTCGGGCTAGTCGCTGTGACGGTCGCGGTAGCGAACCTTCGGCACCGGATGCGGGGGAATGTCGTCCCGGTGCGGGGTTGGTAGCGAATGACTGCCCTGGCCGCTACCGGCGGTGGAGTCGGCGGCAGTGGAACCGCTCGCGGGGGCGCTCGTCCGAGGAGTCACGACGGGCCTGGCTCCGGTGTTGTACGGATCGGCGACCTCGCGAGGAGCGTGTACCCGGTCCGATCGCTCGCGACGAGGTTCGGTCGAGTACCGGGACTGTGCTTCTCGCGGCACCTGCCGAGACTGTGCCTGCGGATACTGCGTTCGCGAGTAGTCGGGCTTCTGGTACTCGGGCTTGTAATCGTGCCGGGGGGAGTCGGTGGCGGCGTATCGAGTCTGTGGTGCCGGTGCCGACGCAGCCGATCGCCGGGGGCTCGCGGTGGGATCCGCTGCAGTACGCGAGCCGGGGCGAGGGGTCGAACTCGCGCGAGGGTCGGTATCGGGACGCGGACGAGAATCGGTGCTTCGGCGACCGACGTACGGCCCGGGCACGATGTCGGTGGCCTCGGCCGCGGAGTCGGTGCTGCGATCGACTGCGGCTGCCCGCCTGCGGGATCGTTCGGGGCGCTCTGCCTGTGCCCGACGCTGTGCTCTGGTGGGCTTGTCGTCGCTGGGCTTCGGGCTGCGTCGAACAGCAGGGGCGTGCGTGTTCTGACGCTTGAGCACGATGCGCAGTACTCCGAGTCCGACGGCGACCAGGGTGCCGAGCAACATCAGCGGAAAGCGGTTGACCAGCGGAATGGCAACGTTGAGGATGATGTCCTTGAGGCTGGTGCCGGCGTTGTCGGTGAAGTACTGGTACGACAGCGGCACGGCCACGAACAGGATCAGCGGGGCCTGCACCATCGCCGTGAACAGACCGCGGAAGCGGACGAGAAGGACGCCGGCGATGCAGCCGAGGACGTACATGAACGCGAACGCACCGGTCAGCTCGGTACCGCGTGCGGCATCGATCAGAAATCCGAGAAAAGTCAGTCCCGCGGCGATCGCGACGGCACCCCATGCAGGAACGCCGGGCAGGGTCGCGAGGATGGATCGGTGATCCAGCGGTACCCCGGAGCGGGCACGTTGGGAGGTAGACACCCCCCGAGGTTAGCCGTTGTTCAGCCGACTGCATCGCTGACATGACCGAAGTCGTGACGGTAGCGGGACGAATCGGACAGTTTGGGTCGCTCGTCCACTCGGGCGATGTCCACCGGCTCGGCGTCGAACAGCTCGAGCTCGTGCAGCTTTCTCGCCGTCACGCTCACCCTGGTATCGACGGACCCGACGGTGGAATTGAACGACTCCACGGCCTTGCCGAGGTGGGCACCGAGCTTGTCCAGGTGCGTCGAGACGACACCGATTCGCGTGTACAGCTCGCGTCCCAGTTGCTGGATGCGCGCAGCGTCCTCGGCCAGTGACTCCTGCTTCCACGTGTAGGCGACGGTCCGTAGCAACGCGACCAGGGTGGTCGGGGTGGCCAGGATCACGTTCCGACCGAAGGCGTACTCGAGCAGGCCTGTGTCCGACGTCAGAGCCGCGTCGAGAAACGGGTCGCCGGGAACGAACAGCACGACGAATTCCGGTGTCGGCTCGAATGCCTGCCAGTACGCCTTGTCGGCCAATTGGTCGATGTGGGTCCGTAGTTGCTTGGCGTGGCGTCGCAGATTCTTCTCCCGCGCGCCGAGATCCTCGTCCTGAGCGGCATCGAGGTACGCCGCGAACGGCACTTTGGCATCGACCACTATCTGCCGACCGCCGGCGAGACGGACGATCATGTCGGGTCTGATGCCGTCCTTGCTGACCTGCGTGTCGAAATCGCAGTGCTTGACCATGCCCGCCAGCTCGACGACACGTTCGAGCTGGATCTCGCCCCACCGGCCGCGGATCTGCGGTGCGCGCAGTGCCGTGACCAGCTGACCGGTCTGGGTGGACAGATGCATCGACGCTCGATGCATACCGGTGACCTGCTCGGACAGTCCCGCGTATGCCCGGATGCGGTTGTGCTCGACCTGCCGCACGTGCTCGGAGAGAGCGTCGACGGCATCGTGCAACGGCTCGACCAGGTGTGAGACCTGCTGGCCGATGACGGTCGAATTGCGCCGCGCGGAATCCTCGTTGACCGCACTCAGTGACTGCCGAAGCATGCCCTCGTGCTCGCGCATCGCGGCCAGTTGGGCTTCGGCTCGGACCGCACGATCGCCCATCCGCGAGGCGTGCAACAACCAGCCGACGACCGCGCCGATACCGAGAGCGACGAGCAGGCCGAACGCGGTGAGAATGTTCATGGAGCAGATGATGCAGGACGGTACCGACAACTTCGGTGCGCGAAGCCTGTGGACCGAGCTCACGTCCGACAGGCCGAGGCACCTCGGGGAGTTTGTCGGTGGTTCCCGATAGCGTCGAACGCATGAGAATCCTGCACACCTCGGACTGGCACATCGGTCGCACCTTTCACGGTGTCGACCTGTTGGCCGATCAGGGCGCTGTGCTTGGGTCCATCGCGGAACTGGTTGCGGCACAATCGATCGACGTGGTGGTGGTGCCGGGCGACATCTACGACCGCGCTGTTCCCAGCGCCGACGCCGTCCTGGTCTGCAATCGCGGGCTGGAGGCGATCAGAGCGGCCGGTGCGGTGATCGTCGCGACGTCGGGAAACCACGATTCACCCGCGCGGCTGGGCGCAGGCGCTGCTTTCGCCTCGGCAGGAGGGCTGCATCTGATGACGCGGGTGGGCGACGTCGCCACTCCGGTCGTCATCGAGGACGAGCACGGCTCCGTTGCGTTCTACGGCATTCCGTACCTCGAGCCCGAAACCACTCGCCTCGAACTCGACGTTCCCACTGCGCGTACTCATGCCGAGGTGCTCGATGCCGCGATGGATCGGGTACGGGGCGACCTCGCGACGAGAAGTGAAGCAGGGCAACATGTTCGCTCGGTCGTGCTCGCCCACGCTTTCATCGTCGGCGGTGAGGCGACCGGATCGGAGCGATCGATTTCCTCCGGCGGCATCGAAACTGCACCGGCGTCGGCGTTCGACGGTGTCGATTACGTGGCGCTCGGACATCTGCATTCGCCTCAGATCCTCACCGACCGGGTTCGGTACTCCGGTTCCCCCCTGCCGTATTCGTTCGGTGAGCGGTCGCATCGCAAGGCGGTATGGATTCTCGATCTCGACGCGGACGGGCTTCGCAGTGTCGAGCGCGTCGATCTGCCGGTGGTGCGCGGACTCGCCCGCATCGAAGGCACGGTAGAGGAATTGACAACGGACACAGCGTATTGCGAGTTCGAGGATCATTACGTCTCCGCCGTGCTCACCGACGAGGTACGTCCGGTGGACGCAATGCGCGCGCTGCAGCAGCGTTTCCCGCACGCGATCCATCTGGAATGGCGTCGCCCCGAGGGATCCGGCGAGCTTCGCTACCGCGACCGTGTGCGCGGCCGTAGCGATCTCGACATCGCCACCTCGTTCGTGACGGACATGCGCAGCGTGCCGACGGCAGCGGAGTCCGCGCTCCTGGCTCGCGCTCTGGCCACCGTGCAACGCGAGACCGAGGCCACCCGCGGGACGGCCACCACCGCCGACCGCGGTGCTGCATGAGGCTGCATTCGCTCGAGATCACCGCCTTCGGCCCCTTCGCGGGCACCGAGACGGTGGACTTCGACGCACTGGGGGCCGACGGGCTCTTCCTGTTGCACGGTCAGACCGGAGCCGGCAAGACGACGGTGCTCGACGCCGTGGCGTTCGCGCTGTACGGAACTGTGCCCGGAGCTCGTCGGGAGGGCAAGCGCCTGCTGTCCGATCACGCAGCCAAGGGTGCGGTGCCACAGGTCACGTTGGAGGCGACACTCGGTGGGCGGCGCATCAGAATAGTACGCAGTCCGGAGTTCCTGCGGCCCAAGCTCCGCAGCACGGGCACCACCAAGCAACACGCCAAGGCCAGTCTCAACTGGCTCGACGGCCGAGGACAGAACCTCACCCGGCTCAGCGAGATCGGCGACGCCGTCAACGCGCTGCTCGGGATGAGTGCCGATCAGTTCTTCCAGGTGGTGCTGTTGCCGCAGGGTGAGTTCGCGCGATTCCTCCGAGCCGACAGCGACGAACGCGGCAATCTGCTCGAAAGGCTTTTCGACACAGGCCGATTCGGTGATGTCGAAGAGTGGTTCGCGCAGCGCCGTCGGGAGCTCGCCGCCGAGCTCGCCGACGCCCACCACGCCATCGACATCATGCTCGGCCGGGTGTCGCAGGCGTCGGGAGTGCCCGAGCCCGAGGGCGAGGACAGCGAGCAGCCCGACCCGCTCGAATGGGCGGCCGACGTCCTCGACGATGCCCGGCAGAATCGGACCCTCGCACAAGGTCGGGCGGTACTGATCGACGCGGCAGCTCGGCGTGCGTCGGCAGCTCTGGCGAAGGCCACCACCGTTCTCGATCTGCAGCGGCGACGTACTCTCGCCGAGGGTCAGCTCGCGCAGTACCGGGAGGGCGAGACGGCACGAGCAGCACGCCGAAGCGAGCTCGCCGATTCCGCGGCCGCAGGGCCGATCGCGGCCACTGCCGCAGACCTCCGCCTGGCACGCCTGGCCACCGACGCCGCCACCTCCGCACTCGCGGCGGCGGAGCGTGCGCTACCGACGACGGCGGAGGGACAACGCTTCCACGCCGCGCTGCACTGGCCACCCGCGCCGGCGGATCCGTCGGCCGAGCGCACGGTCGTTGCACAGTTCGTGCGTGACTGGACCACCGATGTCGCGCGGTTGCAGTCCCTGCTCGGTCTCGCCCGTGAAGCCGACCGACTCGACGGCACCCTCGCCGATTATCGTGCGCAGCAGCGCACTACCGCAGCGGCGATCGAACGCACCGTGCAATTGCAGGCCTCGATGCCCGAGCAGATCGCCGCGGTCGAATCACGGATGGCACGAGCCGCCTCGGCTGCGGCAGAGTTGCCCGGCCTCGAGGAGCGCTGCAGTCGCGCCCGCGTGGCAGCCGAGTCTGCACTCGAACTGGTACGCAAGCGAGCGACTCTGGCCGAGGCCGAACGTGCCCGAGACACCGCTGGAGCAGCCCACAACACGGCCCGGTCGCACCTGCTCGACCTCCGTGAGCGACGCATCGACGGGATGGCTGCCGAGTTGGCGGCGCGTCTGGAAGCGGGCGAGCCCTGTGTCGTGTGCGGATCGGAGGTGCACCCGCATCCCGCTGCACCGTCGACGTCGACGGTGACCAGGGCACAGGAAGACAAGGCCGCCGCTGCAGAACGCAAGGCCGCCGCTGCGCTCGATCACGCGGTCGCGGTTGTCGCTCGAGCGCAACGGGACGTGGATCTGCTGCACGACCGCACCGGTGGGGCCTCCGCTGCGGAGTTGACCCAGATGCTCGATGCCGCGACCGCCGCACTGCGGGACGCCCGCGCGCGTGCCGCCGATGTCGAACCGGCAACCGCGGAACTCGATCGCCTGCGGAGCGAATCGGACGCGCTGACGGTCACGCTCCACGACCTGGTCGCCTCGCGTGGTGCCGTGGACGAGCGCATCTCGGCCACCGAGGAATCGCTGGCGAAGATGCGTGCGTCGGTGGCCGAGGAAGTGAACGAGGGCGCGTCGCTGGCAGACCGAATCTCGGAGCGGGAGGCCCTGATCGACGGTGCCCGGCGAATTCAGGAGGCGCGCATCGCCTGGCTCGACGCCACTGCACGGGCCGATGCACTGGCAGCCGAACTGGACCGACGGGTGGAGGCGTCGAGCTTCGAGTCCGTCGATGCTGCGGCCGGGGCAGTGCTGGCCGCCGACCGCGTCGAGCAGATCGAGACCGAGCTGCGCACCGCCGAGGAGGCGCGTGCGCATGCGGAGCACGTGTTGCGCGAGCCCGCCATCGTCGACGTGGCCGGTCGGCCGCCGGTGGATCTGGGTCCGTTGGAGCAGGCGTGCGCCGAGCTGGAGGACGCGGTCCGGGCGGCCGCCGCGGCGGTGGCGGAATGTCGAAGGCGCGCAGACGATCTGGAACGGCTGATCGCCGAACTGTTCACCGCGGCCCAGGCCATCGCGCCACAACGTGCCGAATTCGACGAGCTCGCCAACCTCGCGGACGTGGTGGCAGGCCGGGGGCAGAATGCTCGCAAGATGTCGTTGCGCTCGTACGTCCTCGCGTCGCGCCTCGAGGACGTCGCCGAGTCCGCCTCCGCGCGGCTGCGTCGAATGTCCTCGGGGCGCTACGAATTCGTGCACTCCGACGAGGCCGGCGTCCGCGGCAAGCGGGGCGGTCTCGGACTGGACATTCGGGACGACTACACCGGCGTCGTGCGCTCGGCCAAGACACTGTCGGGCGGTGAGGCGTTCCTCGCGTCGCTCTCGCTCGCGTTGGGCCTCGCCGATGTCGTGGCCGCCGAATCCGGCGGTGTCGTCCTCGACACCATGTTCATCGACGAAGGATTCGGCACGCTCGACGCCGACACCCTCGAATCGGTGATGGCGGTTCTCGACGAACTACGTGCAGGCGGACGCGTCGTCGGCGTCGTCAGTCACGTCGACGAGATGCGTCAGCGCATTCCCAGCCGCCTCCACGTCAAGCGTGAGCGCACCGGTTCGACGCTTCAGGTCGTTGCGTCCTGACCTGAAGCCTGCTTGTCCGACTTCGACTCGTCCTCGTCGTCGAGGCCGGCCTGTTCGTCGGTCAGTCCCTCGGGCGGCGGGATTTCGTCTTCGAGTTCGTCCTGATCCGGTTCGTTCGAGCGCGCGTCGATCTGCTCGGACAGGTACCTGATCAGCACGGCGGCAACCGCGGCAGCCGGGACGGCGAGGAACGCGCCGATGATGCCGAACAACGAGCTGCCGGCCGTCACGGCGAGCAGCACGATCGCCGGATGCAGGTTCATGCTGCGACTCTGCAGAATGGGCTGCAGCACATTGCCTTCCAACTGCTGCACCGCGACGATGATGGCGAGCACGATCAGCGCCGTGGTGAGCCCGTTCGCGACCAGGGCCACGAGGACGGCGAGTGCGCCCGCGACGAACGCGCCGACGATCGGAATGAAGCCACCGATGAACGTCAGGGTCGCCAGTACCAGGGCCAGCGGAACGCCGAGAATGACCAGTCCGAGACCGATGAAAAATGCATCGATGAAACTGACGATGGCCTGAGTTCGGATGAATCCGCCGAGGGTCCCCCACATCCGCGAGAGCACCTCGCCCAGATGGGTTCCGGCGCGGCCGCCGGAGAACCCGTGCAGCCACGGCAGGAACTTCGGTCCGTCCTTGACGAAGAAGAACGTCAGCACCAACACCAGCGCCAGGGTGACCAGCAGCGAGCCTGCGGCGGATACGCCGGTGAACACGCCGGTGGCGATGACCTCGCCGCTGTCCTGTAGACGCGACACGATCGCCGACACGGCCGAGTCGATCTGGTCGTCGCCGATGTTCAGCGGCGGTCCCTTCAACCAGTCCTGTACCTGCGCGATACCGCCCGATGCCTGGTCGACCAACTCCGGTGCCTGCTCGGCGACCGACGGAACGATCAAGGTGATGATGCCGCCGATGACGACGAAGAACACCACGAGCGATACCGACGCGGCCAGGGCGGGCGGAGATCCCAGACGCATCATCAGCTTCGCCGGCGGCCACAGCACTGTCGCGACGATCACGGCGAGCAGGACCGGCAGCAGGATCACCCAGAGGTGCCCGATCAGCCAGCCCAACACCCACGCCCCGGCTGCGATCGAGATGAGGATCAGCGACCACTTGGCCAGCCACAGGCCGCCGACCCCGATGAGGTCACCACGATCACTGCCGGACGTCTTGGACTTCGACGTACTACCGGGCACTGCCGATTCGGTCACTGTGGCTTCCTCACATTCGGCGGATGGCGGATCGTGAAGAACCATAACGTCTCGGCCTGCCCAGCTGTGTGCCACCGCCGTCCAAGGCGAGGCCGGTCAGGCCGCCTCGTGTGCCAACAGCCATTCCTTGACGGGCAGTCCCCAGCGGAAACCGCCGAGAGCCCCGCCGATTCGAACCACCCGGTGGCACGGCACGAACAGCGCGGCAGCGTTGCGAGCGCATGCCGACGCAGCACCGCGGATGGCTGCCGGTCTGCCGGACAGTTCGGCGAACTGGGAGTAGGTCACCGGCGCACCGGGTTCGACGGTGCGCAGGACGCCCCAGGCATGCATGAGAAATTCGCCGGATCGTTGCGCGACGGCAACGGAGTCGATGACGGTCAGCTCACCGCGGTGATAGTTCTCGACGGCGCGCGTCACATCGCCGAGATCGGCCGCGGTGCGCACGCTGTCGGGTCGCATCGTCGGGTGGATCAGGACGCGGAGTTCTTCGACGTCGGCGGTCCAGCCGGACGCGAGCACGCGCTGATCGGCGTCGACGATGGTGCTGAACGGCCCGATCGGGGTGTCCTGGGTGGCGGCGGTGGCTGTCATGGCTGTCTTCTTTCCAGTGCGGTGACCCACAGGTGCATCGAGACGTACGAACGCCACGGAGCCCAGCGGGCGGAATCGTTCAACGAGATGCCGAGTGCCTGAGCACCTTGGCGGACGACGAGATCGGTATCGAGCAGAACATCGGGATCACCGAGCAGGCGCATCACGACGTACCGGGCGGTCCAGGGTCCGATTCCTTTGAGCGCGAGCAGTTCTCGCTCCAGTTCCGGCCCTTCCCGCGCGGGATGCAGCACGACGGTTCCCGACGCGATGGCGTCGGCGACGCGGATGACGGTCTGCACACGGGCGGCCGGTCCGGTGAGTACCTCGTGGCCCCGTTCGGCAATCACGGCCGGTTCGGGAAACAATCTGGTGACGGTGTCGTTGCCGAGATCGACCGGTGCACCGAGAGCGTCGACGAGCCGGGCGGTGTGGGTGGCCGCAGCCTTCAGCGAGATCTGCTGCCCGATCACCGTGCGCAGCAACATCTCTGCGCCGTCGACCACTCCGAGGGCGCGGATGCCCGGGTGGGCGTCGACGCTCGGTGCCAACTGCGGGTCCGAGCGCAGTGCGTCGTCGACGGCGAGTGGGTCGGCGTCGAGATCGAGCAGGTGGCGGATTCGGGCGACGGCAGGGGCCAGGTCTCTCATGTCCTGCAATGTCACTGCCGCGCTGACGAATCCGTCCATCACCCGTAGTGCCACGAGTCCGGCTGCGTGCGGCAGTCGCAGGGATCGCACGTATTCGCCGTCCTCGGCGAAGAACTCGATGCCCTCGACCACGTGGCCCCGAAGGAACCACTCGATCCAGCCGCGGTCCAGCGGCGGTCGGTACGGCAATCGCAGAGTGACGGTTCCGCCCGCGGTCGGCACGGCGGTGCGGTGTGCTTCTCGACGCAATGTCGACGGGTCGACTGCGAAGACTTCCTTGATGGTGTCGTTGAATTGCCGGACGCTGGAGAAGCCGGCCGCGAAGGCGATGTCGGCCATCGACATGTCGGTGGTCTGAATCAGCGTGCGGGCGGTGTGAGCGCGGTGCGCGCGGGCCAGGGCGAGCGGTCCTGCACCGACCTCGGCCGTGAGCACGCGGGTCAGCTGCCGGGTCGAGTAGCCGAGGGTGCTGGCGAGGCCGTCGACGCCACCGCGTTCGACGGCTCCGTCGGAGATCAGTCGCATGGCGCGAGAACTGAGGTCCGAGTGGATGTTCCAGCGTGGGGAACCGGGGGTGGCGTCGGGCTGGCAGCGGCGGCAGGCGCGGTAGCCGGATTGTTGGGCCGCCGCTGCGGTGGCCAGAAACGAGACGTTGCCCGGCTTGGGGGTGCGGGCCGGGCAGGAGGGCCGGCAGTAGATGCCGGTGGTGGAGACGGCGGTGAAGAACTGGCCGTCGAACCGTGCGTCGCGCGAGGAGACCGCGCGATAACACCGATCGAAGTCCAGTTCTTGCACCTGCCGTTCGCTGCTCATGCACCTACTGTGTCAGCGCGGACGCGTCGGTGCTAGCGGAAATCGGACATCACCGTGTCAGCAGCAGCGTGCCCCCGGGTTTCGGTCCGCCTCCGCGTGCCGGTCCTTCCAGTACTGCCGCACGGTCGGTGGTTCCTGGCCCGGGTGGTGGCGGGCCAGATGGGCGACGTAGCGGTCGTAATCGTGGTCGCCCATCACCGAGGTGATCCACCACCACAGGCCCCGCATCTAGTGCGCCGATCCGGGGCGACGGACGGTGCCCGCCTCGATCAGCTCGTCCCATTCGGCCTGGATCTTCTTCTCGGCCGGGGTGAGAACGAAACCGGTGGGGCCGAAGATCTTCGACGGCACCTCGGGCTCCTCGTTGTCGGGCAGGGTATCTCCTCGAACTGCCTTGATGCACACCCACACTCCGGCGAACACGACGACCAGGACGAGCACCGCGAAGATGATCGACAGCGTGCCCTGAATGAAGGTGTTGCGGATGACGGCGTCGATGGCCTCGGGTGTCTTGGCGCTGCCGAATTCGGTGAGCCCCTGCGCCTTGGCGTCGCGGAACTGCGAGTGCTGAGTCCAGTAGCCGATGGCCGGGACGGAGGAGAAGATCTTCTGGTACGACGCCGTCATGGTGACGATGAGGTCCCACGCCAGCGGAACCCCGGGAATCCAGGCCCACTTGTAGAGGCCACGCTTGACGACGATGACCATCACCACCGTCAACGCGATGGCGGCGAGAAGCTGGTTGGCGATACCGAACAGCGGGAACAGGGTGTTGATGCCGCCCAGCGGGTCGGTGACGCCCATGAGAAGGATTGCGCCCCAGGCTGCGACCACGATCAGCGAGCAGATCCAGGCACCGGGGCGCCACGACGGATCCTTGAACTTCTTGGCCGAGGCTCCGGGCAGGTTGCCGATGCTGTCGGAGAGCATGAAGCGTGCGACGCGGGTGCCTGCGTCGACCGTGGTGAGGATGAACAGTGCCTCGAACATGATCGCGAAGTGGTACCAGAACGACTTGAGTGATTCGCCGCCGAACACCTGGTGCAGTACCTCGGACATGCCGAACGCGAGTGTCGGTGCGCCGCCGGTGCGGGAGATGATCGATTCCTCACCCACATCGGTTGCGGCCTGGCTCAGTTCGGCGGGGGTGATGTCGCCGCCGCTCAGTCCCAGTCCGTTGACGTAGGTCGCTGCGGTCTCGGGAGTGCCGCCGGTCAGGGTGGCGGGGGCATTCAGTGCGAAGTAGATGTGCTGATCGAGGACACATGCGGTGATCAGAGCCATGATGGCGACGAACGACTCGGTGAGCATGCCGCCGTAGCCGATCATGCGCATCTGCTTTTCCTTCTCGAGCAACTTCGGCGTGGTGCCGGAGGAGATCAGAGCGTGGAAGCCGGACAGTGCACCGCAGGCGATGGTGATGAACAGGAACGGGAACAGCGATCCCGCGAACGCCGGTCCGTTGCCTTCGGTGGCGAAGGTTGTCATCGCAGGCATCTGGATTTCGGGGCGTGCGATGAGAATGCCGACGGCCAGCAGAGCGATGGTGCCGACCTTCATGAACGTCGACAGGTAGTCGCGAGGTGCCAGCAGCAACCACACCGGCAGGATGCAGGCGAGCAGGCCGTAGCCGATCAGCAGCCACGCGACGGTCACCTTGGAGAGGGTGAACCAATCGGTGCCCCAGTCGGTTTCGGCAACCCAGCCGCCGGCGACGATGGCGAGCAGGAGCAGTACGACGCCGATGAGCGAGACCTCGGTGACGTTGCCCGGTCGCAGGAAGCGCAGGTAGACGCCCATGAAGAGTGCGATCGGAATGGTCAGTGCAATGGAGAAGACGCCCCACGGGCTTTCGGCGAGTGCGTTGACGACGACGAGCGCGAGCACCGCGATGAGGATGATCATGATGACGAACACCGCGACCAGAGCGGCGGTGCCGCCGACGACGCCGAGTTCGTCGCGGGCCATCTGGCCGAGGCTGCGGCCGTGCCGACGCGTCGAGATCCACAGCACCAGGAAGTCCTGTACGGCACCGGCGAACACGACGCCGATGATGATCCACATGGTGCCGGGCAGGTAGCCCATCTGAGCGGCGAGGACGGGTCCGACGAGCGGGCCTGCTCCGGCGATCGCGGCGAAGTGGTGGCCGAACAGCACCCGACGGTCCGTCGGCATGTAGTCCTTGCCGTTTTCCAGGATCTCGGCCGGTGTCGCTCTGTCGTCGCGTGGGAAGACGATCTTGCGTTCGATCAGCCTGGCGTAGAAGCGAAAAGCGAAGATGTACGTACACACCGCGGCGATGACGAACCAGACGGCGTTGGGGTTCTCTCCGCGGACGATTGCGATGATCGTCCACGCGACACCGCCGAGTAGGCCGATGGCAACGAGCATCAGACGCTTGATCGGCGTCATGGGATGAGAGTCGACGACCCCGACGGGTGGGAGGTCGGGGTCGGTCTTCAGCAATTCGACGTGTGGATCGTCGGGCGCTTTCAATGACATGTGTGGGGTCTCCATGCTCGCAGTTTGTGACTGCGATCACCCTATGTGCGCGGCGGGTGTGCGTCCTCGAATCGGCACATCGTCGTGCGCCCGGCGGTCGCTGGAGTGCGACGAACGGGATGCGGTGATTCGAAGCCGCCTCGTCTTCTGCGTGCCGGATCAGCGGTCGAGCGCCGAGGCGGCAATGGTTCCGTCGATCTGGGCGGTGATCGCGGCTCGCAGGTCGAATGCCGCGGAATGATCCGCCCATCGCGGCAGCAGGCCGGCAACGGTCGGTGCAACCGTTGCGACGGCAGTGGGGTCGACCTTCTCGAACCACGAGCGTTCGTCGTCGGGGCGTCTGTCGAGCTCGGCCTGCCACATCAGTTCTGAGGTCGCGAGGTACCACGTCGACCGCCAGAGCGACAGTGCTCGCAGCTCGGTCATGCCGGTTTCGAGCGCCGCGGCAAGAAAGCGATCGGCCAGCGCGAGAGCAGGTGTGCCGACGGTTGTTCCGGTCCGGAGGATGGGCACGATCCACGAGATGGATGAGAGTTGCCGGTGCATGTCCATGACGATCTCGACCATGCGTTCGCGCGGCGACCCCGTGGGTGTGGCCCATTCGATCTCGTTCGCGATGTCGGTGAGTACCAATGACAGGAGTTCGGATTTGTTGGCCACGTGGTAGTAGAGCGTCATCGGCTTGGATCCGAGTTCGAGTGCGAGGCGTCGCATGCTCAGCCCTGCGACACCGTCGCGTTCGAGCATCCTGCGTGCTGCCGAGACGATGGCTGCCCGGTCGACGGTGCTGTTCGCGGGCATCGGTTCACCTGCTTGTCGTAGCTCTTGTAGTTCAGGGGTGAGCCTACTACCGTCTCGTACGCGTACGAACTTTCGTACGCGTACGACATTGGAAAGGCTCGATCATGACCGATCCTGGAGTGCCTGCGGGCGCCGTGATTCGGGTGGGCGCTCTGTCGACCACCATTTTCATGGTTCAGTTCCTGGTTGCGCTCGACGTATCGCTGGTGAACATTGCACTCCCCGACATTGCCTACGACCTGGGGTTCGGTGATTCGGCGTTGCAGTGGGTGGTCAGCGCTTATCTGCTGACGTTCGCCGGGTTCATGCTGTTGGGCGGTCGCCTCGGTGACGTCGTCGGCCGACGACGAGTCGTGCTCGTGGGCTCGACGCTGTTCGGGGCGGCGAGCGTCTTGGGCGGCCTCGCGTGGAACGCGCCGTTGTTGTTGATTGCACGGGCAGTGCAGGGACTTGCCGGTGCTCTGCTCGCCCCTGCTGCTCTGGCGTTGGTGACCGAGGTCCCGGAGGGGCGGCAACGTCGCCGCGCATTGGGGCTGTGGAGCGCTGCGGGAGCCGGCGGCGGGGCGGTCGGCGTCGTGCTCAGCGGGCTGCTCACTCACGCATTCGGCTGGCGTGCAGTGATGTTCGTCAATGTGCCGATCGTGATCGTCGGCCTTGCCGCCGCGTATCGGCTTCCGAGCCACAGACTTACGCTTACCGATCGACGCCTCGATTTCGCTGGTGCGTGCCTGGCGACGTTGGGGGTCGGGTCGCTCGTGTACGCCGCCTCGTCAGCAGCAGATTCCGGGTGGACAGCGGCGTCGGTTGTCGCCGGATTCGTGTGCGCTGCCGTCTTTCTGTTCCTGTTCGTTTTTGTCGAATCGCGTGTGGTGCAACCGTTGATGCCGCTGCGTTTGTTCAGGGTTCGCAGTGTCGTGGGAGCGAACGTCTTCGGTTTCATGTTGTGCGCAGGACAACTCGCCGCGTTCTACTTCGTGTCGTTGTACATACAGAAGGTCTGGGGCGTTGCGTCCGACGTCGCCGGGTTCATGTTCCTTCCCTTTTGCTTCTTCGTGGTGGTCGGAATCGCCTCGGCGAGCAAGGTGTCGGCTGCGATCGGACCGCGTTTCACTCTCGCGG
This sequence comes from Rhodococcus sp. 14-2483-1-2, assembly GCF_002259405.1. GTDB lineage: Bacteria > Actinomycetota > Actinomycetes > Mycobacteriales > Mycobacteriaceae > Rhodococcoides. The sequence continues at coordinate 133,939 of NZ_NPFW01000017.1, forward strand.
TGTTCGGTGTCGTCGGGGCGATGGGACTCGCAGGCTTCGCGCTGATGCCGCCCCAGGTCGCCTTCTGGACCGGTGTCGTGCTGCCATCGGCTCTGGGAGGCATCGGCATCGGCGGTTCGATGGTGGTCCAGGGCGCGGCTGCCATCGAGGGAGTGGAGCCGGGTGATGCGGGAATCGCCTCCGGCGTACTCAATGCGGCGCGGCAATTGGGAGGCACTCTTGGACTGGCCGTGTTGGTCACGATTGCAGCCACGGCCACTGCGTCGTCGACCGCATCGTCCGAGGCGCTGAAGGCCGGAGCCGGTTACAGCACCGGGTTGGCCGTCGCGGCGGGTCTGTTGATCGTCGGTTCGGTGCTTGCCGTGCTCATCGTGCCGTCGCACGCCCCGGCGCGAGCCGAAACTCGGTCCAGATGATCCGTCAGCTACCGAGAGCCTCGTCGACGGCCCGGGCGCTGAGCACCTGATCCAACACCAGCGCTGCGCTGCCGATGACACCCGACAGGTCGCCGTGGGTGGTGGCCTGGATGGTCAGTGCTTTGGTGGCCAGTGCGGTGGCGTTGCCGTAGACGGTCTCGCGCAGTCCTGCGACGAAGATGTCGTAGGCGTTCGCCATGTCGCCGCCGATGATGAGTACCTCGGGGTTGAGCAGGTTGACGGCCCCGGCCAGGGTTTCGCCGATGTGGCGTCCGCTGTCGCGGATGAGTCTGCGCGCTTCGGGGTCGCCGCTGACCGCGAGGTCGACGACGCCGCGCACGTGGCCGACTTCGCGGCCCTGCTCGTTCAGTGCGCGCACCAGAGCCCAGCCACCCGCGATGGCCTCGAGGCAGCCGCTGTCGCCGCACCTGCACGCGACCCCTGCGGCGGCTGCGGTCTTGGTGTGGCCGAATTCGCCTGCAGCGCCCAATGATCCGCGCTGCAGTGCGCCGCCGGCGACGATCCCGGCACCGAGACCCGTCGAGGCCTTGACCAACAGGGCGTTCTGGAAGCGATCTCGATTGTCGCGGCGTTCGGCGAGGACCATCGCGTTGGCGTCGTTGTCGAGAAACACCGGAGCCGACGTGGTGTCGGCGAAGAACGGTGCGAGCGGCACCCCGTCCCAGCCGTGCATGATCGGCGAGTCCAGGCTGCACCCGCGCGCGGTGTCGGCGGTGCCGGGGATGGACAGCCCGACCCCGAGGATGCGATGTCCGGTTCGGTGCGAATCCTCCAGAAGTACCTGCAGTCGCTTGGTGATCTGCGGCATCAGCTCGTCCGGTCCGACGCCGATCTCCTGGTCGACGGTGTCGCTCGCGAGCAATTCACCGCCGAGGGTGAAGACGCCCAGTTGGGAGCGGCTGCGTCCGATCGCGGCGGCGAGCACGACACCGGCGTCGATGTCGAAGGACAGTCTCGCCGGGGGCCTACCGCCGGTCGACTGAGTGTCCTCGGTTTCGATGACCAAGCCGAGCTCGGTGAGCGCGGCGACGCGGGAGGCAACGGCCGATCGGGAGAGGCCGGTGATCCGTCCGAGTTCCGCGCGGGTTTCGGCGTCTCTGTCGCGCACGAGAGCGAAGATCTCACCTGCCGTCGCAGGTGGAGCGGTCAGGCGCGGCATGGACATAGACGCCATTCAACCAACTGGCAACTTTTACGGCAACAGCCTAAGAAGTGTCACTTATGACTTCGAAAAGCATAAGTTGGGTTGCTGATGGACCTAACCGGCTCTAGGCTGGGTCGTGAGAGACCGAACATCGGAGATACTCATGGACACACTTCATCCGGTCCTGCGTCAGGTCACCGACCGCATCGCAGACCGCAGCCAGTCCGACCGCACCACATATCTCGCTCGAATCGCTGCTGCCGGGGATCAGGGCCCGGCCCGTGGCCGACTCGCCTGCGCCAACATCGCCCACGGCTTCGCGGCCTCCGGTAAGGCCGACAAGCAGGCGCTGCGCGGCATGGTCAAACCCAACATCGCGATCGTCTCCGCCTACAACGACATGCTCTCGGCGCACAAGCCGTTCGAGACGTACCCGGCCGTGTTGAAGAAGTCGGTCATCGACGCCGGCGGCATCGCACAGTTCGCCGGTGGCGTCCCCGCCATGTGCGACGGCATCACCCAGGGCCGCGACGGCATGCAGCTGTCTCTGTTCAGTCGGGACATCATCGCGATGTCGACGGCAATTGCGTTGTCCCACGACATGTTCGACGCCACCTTGATGCTCGGGGTGTGCGACAAGATCGTCCCCGGAATGCTCATCGGCGCACTGAGTTTCGGTCATCTGCCCGCGGTGTTCGTGCCCGCCGGTCCGATGACCTCCGGACTTCCCAACGGGGAGAAGGCAAAAGCGCGCCAGCTCTACGCCGAGGGCAAGGTGGGTCGCGAGGCTCTGCTGGACGCCGAGGCCGCGTCGTATCACGGCAGTGGCACGTGCACGTTCTTCGGAACGGCCAATTCCAACCAGCTGCTCATGGAGGTCATGGGCCTGCACCTGCCGGGATCGTCGTTCGTCAACCCAGGAACCGCGATGCGCGACGCGTTGACCCGCGAGGCCGCCCACGTCGTCACCGGTCTGACGTCGCTCGGTGACAATTACACGCCGGTGGGGGAGGTCGTCGACGTCAAGTCGATCGTCAACGGCTGCGTTGCACTGCTGGCCACCGGTGGTTCGACCAATCACACGATGCACCTCGTTGCCATCGCGAAGGCCGCCGGAATTACGTTGACCTGGCAGGACCTGTCCGATCTGTCGGCCGTTGTGCCGCTGATGGCCCGGATCTACCCCAACGGCAAAGCCGACGTGAACCACTTCCACGCGGCCGGTGGACTCGGGTTCGTCATCGGGTCACTGCTCGACGCCGGATTGATGCACGAGGATGTGAAAACCGTTGCCGGGCAGGGCCTGCGGCGCTACACACAGGAACCGAAGCTCGACGGCGACGGGGTGATGTGGCAGGACGGTACCCGGATGAGCCACGACGACACCGTGTTACGTGGCGCGAACGAGCCGTTCAGCGCCGACGGCGGACTGAAGATGCTGACCGGTCCGATCGGAAAGTGCGTCATCAAGACTTCTGCACTGGCACCCGAACACCGCGTGGTCACCGGACCGGCGCGAGTCTTCGACGATCAAGCCGACTTCCTCGAGGCATTCGACGCAGGGCTTCTCGACGGCGACTTCGTTGCCGTGCTGCGTTATCAGGGCCCGAAGGCCAACGGTATGCCCGAGTTGCACAAGCTGACCCCGGCTCTCGGAATCCTGCAGGACAAGGGACGTTCCGTAGCGCTGATCACGGACGGTCGGATGTCCGGTGCCTCCGGAAAAGTGGCTGCGGCAATCCACCTGACGCCCGAGGCGGCGAGCGGGGGACCGATCGCGAAAATTCTCGACGGTGACATGATCACCCTCGACTCTCTCGACGGCACATTGTCGATCGATGTTCCGCTCGACGAGTTCGAGGCTCGACCGGTCGCCGGACGAGTCCTGGACAAGGACGAATGGTCGAGCACCGGTCGTGATCTGTTCTCGGGCATGCGTGCGCTCGTCGGTCCTGCCGACGAGGGCGCAATGTTCGTCATGCGCTGAGTCCCTGTAACTCCAGAAGAAGGTAAGAACGTGACTGCATCTCTGCTCGACCGCGTACCCGTCATCCCCGTCGTTGTCATCGAGAACCTCGATCATGCCGTTCCGATCGCCCGCGCCCTGGTGGCCGGCGGAGTGCCCGTCATCGAGCTGACGTTGCGAACTCCGGTGGCCCTCGACGCCATCGAGCGCATCGCCGCCGAGGTCCCCGACATCCTCGTCGGTGCCGGCACCATCATCACTCCCGGCCAGGCCAAGCAGGCCGCGGACGCGGGCGCTCAGTTCCTGGTGTCGCCGGGCTGCACGCCTTCCCTGACGAAGGCCATGCGAGATACCGGATTACCGCATCTGCCCGGTGCCGCAACGGTATCCGAGGTGCTCACCCTCCTCGAAGCCGGCTATACCGAGCTCAAGTTCTTCCCCGCCGAGGCGTCGGGTGGTGCGAATTTCTTGAAGTCGATCCACTCGCCGATCCCGGCCGCACGCTTCTGCCCGACGGGTGGCATCTCGACCGCCAATGCGTCGGCATACCTGGCTCTGCCGAATGTCGGATGCGTCGGGGGATCGTGGCTCACTCCGGCCGCGGCTGTCGCAGAACAAGATTGGGATGCCATCGTCGCTCTCGCGACAGCTACGGCCGAACTGGTCTGAGATTCCCGTCTCCGGCGATGGAACCCAACGGGTCGGTGCAGCGTCCAACCAGCTGTCCGTCATCGAACAATCGGGGGAAATGATCATGTCGAATCCGTACGAGCAGTCGGAGTTCCAGCAGACCCAGCAGCCCTATCCGGCAGCGCAGCCCTATGTGCAGGCACCGACTCTGCCGTCGTCCAATGCGGGATGGGCCGTGGTCGCCATCATCTTCTTCTGGCCGTTGGCCATCCCGGCGTTCAATCACGCACTGAAGGTGCACCCGCTGTGGATGATGGGTGACGCTCAGGGCGCGCTCTATTCGTCGAATCGTGCCGGGTTCTTCGGGAAACTGTCGCTGGGGATATTCGTCGTCCTCATAGTTCTGTACTTCGCCTTCATTGCACTGGTCGTCGCCAACTCGTACTAGGTCCCGACCCTTGACCTCGACATAACTCGAGGTTCTAGCGTCGCGGGCATGGACACACTCGGCCTCGGCAGACTCGGCATTTCCATCGACGTATCGCCGTCGCATCTCGACGACGTACGCACGTTGGAGCCGCTGAGCTTTCTCGCCGCAGTCCCTGGTTGTCGGCAGAACTTCTTGCGTAAGGGATTCACAGAGGCCGACGTCGACCAGCTCAGCGACCGATTGGTCGACGGCCTGGTGGTGTGGGGGAGTGTCGGCGACATCGCCGATCGGGTGGCGGAGCACCACGAGGCGGGAGCGGATCACGTCGTTCTTGCGCCGCTCGGCGCGTCGAGCATCGCTGCTGGCCGGGCACTGTCCGAGCTGGTGGTGTCGTCAAAGTAGACTCCATAGACCGTGAGCCTCACCCTCGGAATCGTCGGACTGCCCAACGTCGGCAAGTCCACCCTCTTCAATGCACTGACCAACAACGATGTGCTGGCCGCGAACTATCCGTTCGCCACCATCGAGCCCAACGTCGGTGTGGTCGCGCTGCCGGATCCTCGGCTCGGGAAGCTGGCCGAGGTGTTCGGTTCGGAGAAGCTCGTGCCTGCGCTGGTGTCGTTCGTCGATATCGCCGGCATCGTCAAGGGTGCGTCCGAGGGCGCAGGTCTGGGCAACAAGTTCCTCGCCAACATTCGTGAGGCCGACGCCATTTGTCAGGTCGTTCGTGTCTTCGCCGACGACGACGTGGTCCACGTCGACGGTCGCGTCGATCCGACCGCCGATATCGAGGTCATCGAAACCGAACTCGCGATCGCAGATCTGCAGACGCTGGAGAAGGCCATCCCGCGCCTCGAGAAAGAGGTGCGGATCAAGAAGGATCGCAAGCCTGCACTCGACGCGGCGCTGGCAGCGCAGGCTGTGCTGAACGACGGCAAGACGCTGTTCTCGGCCAAGGCGAAGCTGGACTTCGAGCTGCTAGGTGAATTCCAGCTGCTCACCACCAAGCCGTTCCTCTACGTCTTCAACGCCGACGAGTCGGTGCTCACCGACGATGCGAAGATCGGCGAACTCGCGCGCCTCGTCGCTCCCGCCGACGCGGTGTTCCTCGACGCGAAGATCGAGTCCGAGCTGCTCGAACTCGACAAGGAATCGGCAGCGGAACTGCTCGAATCCGTCGGACAGACCGAGCCCGGTCTCGACGCGTTGGCTCGCGCCGGCTTCCACACCCTGGGCCTGCAGACCTACCTCACCGCAGGCCCGAAAGAGGCTCGCGCGTGGACCATTCATCGGGGTGACACCGCGCCCCAGGCAGCGGGCGTCATTCACACCGACTTCGAGCGCGGCTTCATTAAGGCCGAAATCGTGTCCTTCGACGACCTGGTTGCCGCAGGTTCCATGGCCTCGGCCAAGGCCGCGGGCAAGGTGCGCATCGAGGGCAAGGACTACGTCATGTCCGACGGCGATGTGGTGGAGTTCCGCTTCAACGTCTGATCGACGAATCCGTAGAATCGGTGGCGCAGTACGACTGAGTGTCGGATATTCTTACCGCGGTGGTACGCGCCACCGACTGCGCTTCCACGTGGCAACCACGTGAAACATCGAGGAGAGGCCTGACCAGCTCAGGACATGTCCGGATGGGGTGCGGCGCAGTAATGCGCCATCTTCATTCCGCCGATGCCCGACATCGGTTGACGAAAGGACATGACATGTCGTCGAAGGACGAAAAGAACCTGACTCAGGTGATCGAAAAGATCTCGAAGATGGACGAACCGCGGCGTTCGGTCATGCAGCGTGTGCACGACATCATCGTGTCCGCGGCCCCCACATTGAAGCCGCGAATCTGGTACGGAATGCCCGCCTACGCGAAGTCGGCGAGCACGCCGGGACTTGTGACGCTGCGCAACGACGATCGATTGAATCTGGCCATCACAGAGAAGGCGGCATTCCGTGCTGCCGGTGGCGCGGACGGGCAGTTGATGCCTGCGGCGTGGTATTTCGAGACTGTGGACGACGCTACGGCGCAGCGTATCGCCGAGATTGTTCGTTCTGTCGTCTACTGAGCGAGCACGCTCGGTAGACCGAGGGTCCCGGCGGGACAACGAGGCTCACGGGACCCTCGCCATGACGGAAGATCCAACAGGTTCGTGGTGGCGTGTTCTGCGAGTGGGCGTCGTCGTCTGCGCCGGCCACCGATGCTGACTACGCTCCGAATCAGACGATAGGAGAACGTAGATGGGTCTGCAGGAACTCGAAGCGTTGGTACACCAGACAGCCACTGCTGGGGAACCTTTCGAGCGTGGAGCCGATGAGGCGGAGCAGGCATACTTGTCTTCGCTTGCGGCACGGCCGAGTACCAAGCTGATCTGTGAGGTCGGGTTCAATGCCGGCTTCTCGAGTTGGGCGTTCCTCGACGCATCGCCCGATACGACCGTCGTGTCCTTCGACCTGGCCGCCTACGCCTACAGCGACGCCGCGAAAGCCCATATCGACGAACACTTTCCGGGCCGCCACACCTTGATTCAGGGTGACTCGCACACCACCATCGCGGCCTATGCGCAGGAGCATCCGGACATGCGGTTCGACGTCATCTTCATCGACGGTGACCACTCGGTGGAGGGTGCTCGCGCAGACCTCGACGATCTACGTGCGCTCGCTACCGCAGAATCGGTCGTGATCATGGACGACATCACCCCGTGGCTCTGGTTCGGCGAAGGCCCCACTCAGGCGTGGCAGGAAGCGATCGACACGGGTCGGATTCTGCACACGCAGTACTTCCGCGACGGAGAACCTGTCGACGCGGTGACACCTCCGGCCGCTCGCGCCTGGGCCGAGGGCCGCTACCCCTTCTGAAGCTCCGCGTGGTGTCGACCAGCGTTCATCTACGACTATCGGACACAGCCTGCCGAACCAACTCGGCGGCCTCGTCGGTGGTCGATGCGAAGTGGACGTTGTCGAAGCGGTGCAGGTAGGCGTCGTAGATGCCGGATACCTTCTTGTTCGCGTTGTCCATCGCCACGACCCGCTTGCCCATCATTGCGGCCAGCACGGCAGCGTGCAGTCGATCGGTGAGGACAACGGGCGCAAGGTTCAGGATGCGTTGGGCCACACGAAGGTTGAGCTTCGCTGTCTGCTCGTACGAGCGAAGAAGAGCGGGGTAGAGCAGCCGATTCGCCCTGGGGAAATGTTGCGCGATCAGAGTCGGCAGCATCACCGCCGTCGAGATCGCCAGATCCGTTCCGCGCAGGCCCCAATCGTATTGCACGGACGACGCGTCGATCTTCACCGATTCGTGGCCGAGGCTTTCCGAATCGGCGCGCAGGAGCTTCACGACGTCCACTGCAGAGCCTTCGGCGCTTCGAGCGACGTCGGCACCGAAAGCCATGTCCGGACAGTATTCGACGCGGTTGCCCGGGAAATGGGCGAGCGCCAATTCGTACGAACGCCTTTCACGCAGCATGAGGGTCAGATCCGGGTGCTCCGCGTACAGCGCCGCGGTCCTCGTAAGGGCGTCGGTGTCGGCAAAGTCGATGCTCTGGGGAAGGCAGACGATCTTGTTCCGAGGAAACCGCGCAACGATCGACTCACGAAATTTCTGGTCGATCGGCCAGCGGTCACCGAAATTCCCCCCGCCTTGCAGAAACAGGGTCCCGTCACCGATTCGTTCTTCGAGAAGAGCATCGTTGTGGGTGAACGGATCCGACACGTAGTCGACGTGTACGTTCAGCCGCTTCAAGTACTCGACCTCACCGGCGTAGATGAGTGAGTCACCGGCATTGTAATGATTCGGAAAGTCCAAGTGAGCCACACGATCTCCCGGTGCCGCGTGAGGCCGCAGGACTGCGAGAGTCTCCTCGCGGATCGCATCGATGGTCTCGCGTGTCATCGGAGGCTCGGTCGCTGTCGTCGGCCGAGCGTCGTCACTCGAATCCGCAGTGCGCCGTAGTGGATCCCGATGTAGTGAGCCCACAAACCGACGGGCATCGGTCTCAGTATCTTCGGTAACCACGGATTACGAACTGTCGCAAGATAAAGGATCGACACCGCATGTACGGGGATCCTCACGAACGACGACGGATGCGGGCAGCCCGATGCACGGTGCTTCGTCGACAGTAGGTACGACGTGTGTCCGTAGGCGCGGCCTTGCACGAACGATCGGCGGACAGTCGTTCTGATACGGTAAGCGACCAACGCATCGGCGGCATGTCCGAGCGTCAATCCCGCTTGCTGAATCCTCCACGAATAGTCGACGTCCTCGGCACCGCCGATGAGGTTTTCGTCGAAGTCTCCGACCTTCTCGAAAACCTCCCGCCACATCGCGAAGTTGCTGCCCGGTGCGTACGGCAGGTAGGCAGTGGGGAACAGAGCGCCGGGCGGCGGGACATTTCGCCATGCCGCCACGTCCCCCGTATTGAGGGATTCGATCTCGAGCGCGCCGCCCACCGCGTCGACACTGTCGAGTGCGCGCACCATTGCAGTCAGCCACGTCGGATGAGCGACGTCGTCGTGGTCGACGACGGCAACGATGTCACCGCGTGCGGCTTTCACTCCGACGTTTCTGGCGTACGAGACTCCACGCTTGGCGGAGGCGTCGACCCTACGAATCGACAGAGGCAGAGAGAGTTCTTCGAGGTGTGCGCGCAGGCCGTCGGTCGAGCCGTTGTCGCTGACAATGAGCTCGACATCGCCCGTGTAGTCCTGTCCGGCGATGGCTTCGAGCTGCTCATCCAGATCGGGCAAACCGTTGTACACGGGGAGGACGATGGAAACCAGACTGATCGGCACGGTCTGACCCTACCGCGAATTCGGGCGCCGTTCGGTCGCATGCCCCCGCTGCCCAGGCAGATATCGGCTACGTCTTCCCACGCAGTTCTTTCTCCAGCGGTGTCGGGAAGGATGGGACCACCGGGGTGCCGTCGAGCAGAATAGTGAGTCGTTCTGCCTCGGCTGCAACGGCTTTCGACACCGTCGATCCGACGCCCTCCAGGAACTCGGTCACCACCTCTCCGGAACCGGTCACCGCCCAACCGCCGACGATGCGACCCCCGGACCAGATGGTCGGGCCGATGTTGCCGAAGGTGTCGAACAGCGGTGCCTTGTGTTCGCCGAGATACCAGGCGCGGTGCTTCCATCCCATCGGCGTGGGATCGAGCGCAGGTAGCAGCATGACGCTCGTGCCGGAAGGCTTCTCGAAAACAGTGCTGGACAACATGATTCCATCACCTTCGGTCAGTTCGACGGCCACGGTGTCCAGGCCCGAGACCGCCCCACGAGTCTGCGTCTTGTTCCAGCCCGTCCACCACTGCAGATCGTCGAGGGTCGCAGGTCCGAATACCTCGAGCCACCGTCGAGCAAGGTCCGTTCTGGCCTCGGTCTCGTCGAGTTCGGGAATCCCGTCCGGCCACCAGTGATCGATCGGTGCCCACGCGTGCCGTCGGGATGTCCACGCGCCCCGCGGTTCCACGCGCACCAATTTTCCCTCGGCGGCCATCATCACCAGCACCTCGGAGGTGACGTACCGCTTGACGTCGTACACCTTGTCGGTGGTCGGTAGCAGCGCTGTCTTGAGGCCTGCAACTGCAGAGGACAGTTCTGCACCGGTGGCAGTTCCCATCGATCGCAACGCCGAGTCGGTCTCGGCTTCGGTTGCGGAGAGCCAAGATTCGACGTCGTCGATCACCGGCTCGGTGGGCAGTGTGGAGACCTGCTTGATCAGGCGCGCCCGCATGGTGCGCGCAACCCCGAGGCTCGCCGCAGCGTGAATCATCGGAACGTCGTCGTGAGCGACGACGAACATCGTGCGCCGCATCGCCATCAACCGCACCAGGCTCCGGCGCTCGTACATCGCATCACGAACATCCGAGAGTCCCAGTGTTCGAGCGCGGGCGAGCGCCGACAGATACACCGTCGCCGGATCGGTGGCATGCAACGCGAGGAGTGACGACACCACCGCTTCGGTGGTCGATGCACGGGCGAAGTGCTGCGCGACGAGCCGGTGTCGGCGCTGAGCGTCGGTGATCTTCACGCGATCAGTGTGACGGCATTTGTGGCGCAGGGCCGACAAATCCGGTGAGAAGAGCGTCGGCGATGTCGCTCATCCCGTGCGCGCGGGCATCGGCGGCTGCACCGACGTGGTCGTACTCGACCAGCTCGAACGAGACTGTCCAGCTGCCACGGCCGTGATCGTCGAGTACCGCGTAGCGCGCATGCGGAGAGCCGGATTCCATGACGTGCGGGTGGGGCTGATCGTCGTCGTACGCGGGCACGCCGACGCTCCCCGGATTGACCACGAGTGTGCCGCTGGGGAGAGTCCATTGTCGCTGCAGGTGGGTATGGCCGCAGGCTATGACAGCTCTGTCGGTGAAACCTGCTGCTCTGTCGAGAATTTCGGCTTCGGTTGCCTCGCGAGAGCCGTCGGGGTCCACCGAGTGCAGAAAATACTGCTGATCATCGGTGGGCGTTCCGTGCACTGCGAGGATTCCGCAATCCAGCTCGAGTGAGAACGGCAGCGAGGCCAGCCACTGTCGATGCTCGTCGTCGAGTCGATCATGGGCGTGCCGATCCCAACTGTCCATGGAATCGGGAGCCTGCTCGAGCAGATAGCGGTCGTGGTTGCCTGCGATCGTTGGCATGTCCAAGGCCATGAGTCGATCCGCAGTTCGACGCGGATGCAGGCCGCCGGAGAGCAGATCGCCGAGATTGATCACCGAGTCGACGTGATGGCGTTCGATGTCCTCGAGCACGGCGTCGAGCGCCGCGATGTTGCCGTGAATGTCGGCTATCAGAGCTACTCGCACGACCACAGAATCGCAGCGTGGGCAGTCGACTGCAACACTGCGGCCCGTGGCAAGTGCTGGAGACTTCACCCTCAGGCTTCCGTCTTCGGTGGGTGGTTTCTCCGTAGACCGTCGCTCGGGTCGTCCATAACGTGGTGGCTGACCGAGCCGTGGCTGGCCATAGGCGTCGTGGTTGCGGTTCTTGTGCTGGTCAACGGACTGCCTAGCCTGCTGGTGACCGTGCTGCACAACGGCAATCTGCGATCACAACCACAGGGCTGAAACCGTTACGGCGCGAACACCTTGCCGGGGTTCAGGATTCCGTGCGGGTCGAGCGCCTTCTTCACCGCGCGGTGCATGTCCAACACCACCGGATCGAGTTCTTGCGTGAGGCCGTCCATCTTGAGCAGCCCGACTCCGTGCTCGCCGGTGACGGTGCCACCGAGTTCCAGTGCAGCGTCGATGATCTCGGCGAAGGCAGCCTGGGCCCGCTCGCGAGCCGGAAGGTCGTCGTGTGGAGTGATGAGCAACGGGTGCAGGTTTCCGTCGCCTGCGTGGGCGATGTTGGCGATCGTCGTCTCGTAGCGCAGGCCGATCTGCTCGATGCGTGAGAGCATCTCGGGCACATGTTTCTTCGGCACGCAGACGTCCTCGGTCAATACCGGCCCCAGGCGCTCCATCGCCGGATACGCCAACCGCCGGGCCGCGAACAGCGCGTCGGCCTCCTCCTGATCGGTCGAGACCGCAGACCACGTGGCCCCGGCCTCGTCGAAGCACGAGAGCATCTTCTCGGCTTCCTGGTCTCCGATGAGTCCTGGATCGTCGATCCGCCCGAGCAGCACCACATTCGCCTCCACCGACAGTCCCATGTTCTTCCAGGCATCGACGGCGATGAGGCACTGCTTGTCGATCAGCTCCAACGCGGAGGGAGTCAATCCGGCGGCGGCCACCGCGGCGACGGCACGTCCGGCGTCGACGATCGAATCGAAGTAGCCGGCAACGGTCCGCTGCGGATCCTGGAGCGGGCGCAGCTTGAGTGTCACCTCGGTGATGATGCCGAGAGTGCCCTCCGATCCGACCATCAGACCTGCAAGATCGTATCCGGCCACGCCTTTGGCGGTTTTGCGTCCGAGCCTCACCAGCTCTCCGGTTCCGGTGACCACCTGCATGCCCATGACGTAATCACGGGTGACGCCGTACTTCACGCAGCACAGTCCACCGGCGTTGGTGGCGACGTTGCCACCGATGGTCGACCACGGTGCGCTGGCCGGATCCGGTGGGTACCAGAGACCCTGTTCGGCGACCGCTGCCCGCAAGTGGTCGTTGACCACCCCTGGTTCTACGACGGCGTAGCGCTCGAGCGGGTCGATCTCCTTGATCGCGTCCATGCCGTCGAGAGCGAGGACGACGCATCCCTCGGTGGCGTTCGCGCCGCCGGACAGTCCGGTGCCCGCCCCGCGAGTGACGACGGGTGCGCCGTGAGCGAGGCATGCACGGACGACACTCTGAACTTCCTCGGCGGTGCGGGGGCGCACGACGGCAACAGGCATCGCAAACGGGGCCCATTCCGCCTCGTCGTGCTGGTACGACGTGATGACGTCGGGATCGGCAACGACGCGGTCCGCGGGGAGAGAGTCCGACAACTGTTCGACGAGCGACATGACTCGACTCTAGCTGTGACCTGCATCTCGGCCAATGTAGGTTTTCTCTATGTCGCCTGCGAAGTCATGGATGGAACTGCTGCTCGACGACGCGTCCGTCGACGAGTTGGAAGCCCATCGCCGGGACCTTCCCGGTGCCGAGGCGCATGCGGCACTACGGCTGCGCACCCTGCTCGATCAACGCAAACAGCGCAGCACCGAGCTGTCGGCGCTCAACGACATCGCGGTGCGTCTGACGACGGTGCGAGACAACCGGATTCTGTTGCAGGAAGTGGTGGACCAGGCGCGCAGACTGCTCGGCGTGGATCTGGCCTACATGGGTTCGGTCTACGGGGACGAGTTCGTCATCGAGGTCACCAGTGGTGCACTGACACCGAAGCTCGTGGGCATCAGGCTCGCGCAGGACGAGGGTCTCGTCGGCCTCATCGTGCGCGGAGCCTCGCCGTCGTGGACCCCCGACTACCAGAGCGAACCGGCGTTTCGGCATATCACCGGGGCAGACAGCGCGGCGCGGTCGGAGAACATGCGCGGCTTGCTGGGCGTACCGCTGCGGGTGGGCGACCGGGTGATCGGCGCATTGTTCGCGTGCAAGCGGCAGGAGCGTGACTTCGCAGACAGTGAGATCGCTCTGCTGTCGGCACTGGCCGCACACGCGGCCATCGCCATCGAGAACGTGCGGGCGATCGACAAGCTCGAAAAACTCAACGCCGAATTATCCCTTCGCACCGCTGAATTGGAGCAGACCCTGCAGTGGGACCGCACGTTGACTCAGGTCGTCCTCCGCGGAGGCGGTGTGCGGAGTCTGGTTCGGGAGGTGGCGACGGCCACCGGACGCCCGGCGCACTTCCTGGCCGACGGCGCGTCGGTACCGGCTGCGTTGGAAGGCCGGTCCGTCCAGGTCGAAGCCATGGTCGAACGGTGCAGAGCAGGCGCGGACACTGCCGTCGACGGAGACATGACAGCTCGTCGGGTGGTGGCAGCCGGCAACTTTCTGGGGGTGTTGATCTCCGTCGGACGCGACGGCAATCAGACTCACTTACTTCTCGATCGAGCTGTACCGGCCATCGCACTGTCGCTCGCAGAGGAGCGTGCGGCAGCAGAATCCGCACGCCGGGCACAGGATGCATTCTTGCTCGACCTACTCCTCCATCCCACCTCGTCACCGGATGACGAACGCAGGCAGTTCCACCGTGCCGGACTGGCGCCGGACGTGACGTACTGCGTCGCGGTTGCGCAGGGAGACGCGTCGAGACCTGAGTTGGAGTCCATCGCACTGCCGCCGGGTTCTGTTGTGGCAGAGCAAGGATCGAGGGTTCTGCTGGTGGTTCCTGCCCGAGAGTCGGCTGCTGTACGCCGTATGCTCGTCACCCGTGCGACCGTGGGAATCTCCGAGCCCGCACGAGGTGCCGACGCTCTGGCGACGGCGTTCCGAGAAGCGCAACAAACAGTGGACGTACTGACGACTCTCGGCAGGGATGGCGACGTGTCCTCGGCACGCGGCCTGGGGATCTATCGAATCCTACTGAGCCACATGGCCCGTGAGCATTTGGACGAACTCACCGAGGACAAGCTCGGGCCGCTGCTCGCCGAGCAGAACAAGCGCGGGGTGCCGCTGATGGAGACGTTGTCGACGTATCTGGCTCACGGCCGCCACCATTCGGCTACCGCGTCGAGCTTGGGGGTGCACGTCAACACGCTCTACCAACGGCTCGAAGCCATCGACCGGCTTATCGGTACGCAGTGGCGTGACCCGGACGATGCTCTCGATCTCCAGGTGCTCATGCGCCTGCGACGATCGGCCGACCTGCTGGGTCTGTGATCCGAGCGAATCGGTGCTCGTCGGATAGCGTCGGGGGATGGCAGTCGACTTCTCGTGGTCTCAATTTCTGTGGATAGTCTTCGTTTTCGTCGGTGTGCCGTCGACACTCTGGGCTCTCTTGCTGTGGGCCAAGTTCTCGAGACGCCGAGAGACTGCGGGGACCGGCCCGCTGGGCTTGTGGGCCACCGGATCGATAGCTGTCGCATCGGGTTTCGCTGCGTGTGCAGGCTGGTTGAGCTGGTCTGCCGATCAACGGGGCGAGTTCCGTGGACCTGGGCTCCCTGCCCCGAACGCGTTCCCGTCATGGCAGGTGGCCGCGTGCGGTGCGACGGTGGTGTTGTTGTGCCTGCTGGCGGCGCATCTGTCACGATGGCCGAAGACCGGCGGGCACGTCGCTGCGTTGGGCACGACGGCGGGGTTCTCGACGGCGTTCTGCATCGAAGCGAGCACCGATGCCACCGGGCAGTCGGGTGTGGGTGTCATTCTGTGCATGATCGGCTGGGGAACCAGCTTGACCCTGCTGGTGCTCGTTCGGAACGCGGTAGGTGGGCTGAAGCGGCCGACAGCCGATCGGTGAATCGAGTCAGAGCTCGACGCCCGTTGCTTCGACCACGCTCGCCCACAGTGCATCTCGCACGCGAGGTGAATCTCCACGCCACGACGGGTAGTGCGTCGGACGCGGGGCCCGGTCGTGCCAGAACGTACCGGTACTGGTCAATGCCTGGTCGGATGCGACGAGCCAGACGATGGTGTCGGCCCCGTCGTGCGCGCTGCGAAGAATCGGCTTCATCACCGAACCGAACAGTGGCATCGACCCGGTGACCCCGGGAGTGGCCGCCCAGCCGGGGTGCATGCTGTGCACCACCGGATCGTCTTCGAGCGAAAAGCGTTCGGCCAGTTGCTCTGTCACGACCACCTGCATACGTTTGGTCCTGGCGTATGCCGTCATACCGGAGTATCTGCCGTTCTCGAACTCGAAGTCGGCCGACTGCAACGGCACCGGGTACATGCCGCCGCTCGAGACGAACACGACCCGCGATCCGGCGTCGAACAGCTCGCGCAGTCCCACCGTCAGCGCGACCGGTCCGAGAACATGGGTGGCGAAAGCGGATTCGTGCCCCTGCGCGGACAGCTGCCGCTCGTCCGGCATCACCCCGGCGCAATGCACGAGCGCGTGCACCGACGTGAGTTCGGACGCCAGCGCCGCGGCCAAGGCGGCCACCGAGTCGAGGTTGCTGATATCGCACTCACGCACCACCAGGGAGGCGTCGGGAACCTCGGCTCGGATGGCGGCGGCCGCGGACTCCAGCCGATCGGCAGACCTGCCGACCAGGTGCACCCGTGCCCCGAGCCGCGCAAGTTCCTTCGCAGTGGCAGCTCCCAGACCGGACGACGCACCGGTCACCACCATGTCGATGGGGGAGGGGAACGGCGTCGGATCCGCGGCCCAGAATCGTCGCCGCACCGTGGCGCCGATGCGGGAGTATCCGGGAACGACTGCTCGGTCGAGGATCGTGTCCAGCGTGCGGGTCAGCAATGACATGCCGCTCTGATACCCCGCGGTAACCGGATGTATGCGCGTCCGCACGCCGGGGTCGATGCCAGAATGAGTGCATGGTTCACCCCGCCGTCTCCGACGTCACCCGCGAGATCCTCGCCGAACTTCCCGCACACCGACGCGAGACGTTCGAGTTGCGTCTCGAGCAGTGGTTTCCCGATCTGCACGACGCGGTCACGGCCGTCTACCCCGATCCCGACGCCGTGGCGGCGACCCTGGTGGAGATCGCTGCGCGCGCCTACGCCGCCCGCCCGGAGGATCTGCACCGGCTCGATCAGCGCCGTTTGCTCGAACCGGACTGGTTTCAGCAGCCGGACATGTTCGGCTACGCCTGTTACGTCGACCGGTACGGACAGACGCTGCGCGGGGTGGGCGAACGGCTCGACCATCTGACCGATCTGGGTGTCACCTACCTGCACCTGATGCCGCTGCTGCAACCGCGGCCCGGCGACAACGACGGCGGATACGCGGTGATGGACTACCGAGCGGTGCGCGAGGATCTCGGTACCAACGAGGACCTGCGGGCGCTCGCGGAGACACTACGTGGACGCGGCATCAGTCTTGTGGTCGACCTGGTACTCAATCACGTTGCTCGCGAACACGAATGGGCCGAGAAGGCGCGCTCGGGTGATCCGAAGTACCGAGACTACTTCCTGATCTATCCCCATCGCACCACCCCGGACTCGTACGAGCGCACTCTCCCCGAGGTGTTTCCCGACTTCGCGCCCGGCAGCTTCACGTTCGACGACACACTCGGCGAGTGGGTGTGGACGACGTTCAACGAATGGCAGTGGGATCTGAACTGGGCCAATCCCGCTGTGCTGCAGGAGTTCGCGAGCATCGTGCTGCACCTGGCCAATCTCGGGGTCGAAGTGCTTCGCCTCGATGCGATCGCATTTCTGTGGAAACGGCTCGGTACCAACTGCCAGAACCAACCCGAGGTGCATGCGGTCACCCAGGCCCTGCGCGCCACCGCTCGACTCGCTGCTCCGGCCACGTTGTTCAAGGCCGAGGCGATCGTCGGACCCCGCGATCTGCTGCCGTACCTGGGTCAGGGGCGGCATACCGGACGGGTCTCGGACATCGCGTACCACAACTCGCTGATGGTGCAGGTGTGGTCGATGTTGGCAACGGGCAGTACAGCTTTGGCGCGTCACGCGTTGGCATCTTTGCCCCCGACACCGCCGAGCGGCACCTGGGTGACATACGTTCGCTGTCACGACGACATCGGCTGGGCCATCGACGACGGCGACGCGGCGTCTCTCGGACTCTCGGGCGCAGGGCATCGCCACTTCTTGGCCGACTGGTATTCCGGGGAATTCGACGGCTCGTGGGTCGAAGGCCTGGTGTTCCAGTACAACCCGGACACCGGCGACCGCCGGATCAGCGGAACCGCGGCAGCACTGACCGGTCTCGGCCCGTCCCGCTTGGATCCCGACGGCGGATTCGGGCGAATCTTCCTGGCGCACGCCATCATTGCCGGATGGGGCGGAATTCCGGTGGTGTGGAGCGGCGACGAGCTCGGCTCCCCGGGAGATCCGAACTGGGCCCAGGAACCAGCTCATGCCGAGGACAACCGGTGGGTGCACCGGCCGCGGGTGACCGACGCCGATCGCGCCGGCCGATTCCAGCAGGGGAGCGACGCGCAACGAGTGTTCGACGGCATCGCGCGGATTGCGAAGGTACGCGCCGGACTGCCGATGTTGCACGCCGAGGCGCCGGTGGACGTGCAGAGCGAGTCGGACGACGGTCTGCTCGTGGTGCGCAGGCGGCATCCCAGCGGCACTCTCGTCGCGCTCTACAACGTCACGGCCGAACACCGGTCGTTCCCGCACGCGCAGCTGATCGAACTCGGAATTCCGGCCCCGGTCGAGGTTCTCTCGCAGCACGATCTGCAGGTCGACGACACCGGCTCGGTGTGGTTGCCGCCGTACGCGGCGTGGTGGATCGTCGACAACCCGCTGCGCTAGAAGAGGCGATGCCGTGACCGGGCTGTTACCCTCCCCGAGACGGTCGGCCGGATACGAACAAGGGGACAATCTCGATGCTGCATGCTCGGATACGAAGTCTGGTGCTCGCTGTGGTGGCGGTGTTGGTCGCCACGATGGCAACGGTGCTGATGGGGACCGGTGTGGCGAAGGCCGACTCCGAGCTCGTCTACGTCTACTCGCCGTCGATGGACAAGAACATCCCCGTCAAGGTGCTCAAAGCTGCAGGCGGCGGCCCCGCACCCACTCTGTACCTGCTCGACGGCCTGCGTGCGCCCGAGAACGACAACGGCTGGCTCATCGAGACCGACGTCGAGAGCTTCTTCGCCGACAAGCACGTCAACGTGGCCATCCCGTTCGGCGGCGGCGGCACGTTCTACTCCGACTGGCAGCGCGACGACCCCAAGCTCGGACGGGTGAAGTGGGAAACGTTCCTCACCCAGGAGCTGCCTCCGTTCATGGCCGATCGGTTCGGCAGCGACAACGTCAACAACGCGGTGGCCGGACTGTCGATGAGCGGAACCTCGGCTCTGAACCTGGCCGCCCACCACCCCGACTTCTACAAGGCCGTCGCATCGTTCAGCGGTTACCCGACGGCCAGTAGCCCCGGGTTCGCGCAGGGCATCGCGGTCGCCGTCGGCGAGATGGGCGGCAACGCTCGCAACATGTGGGGTACCTGGCCGTCCGCGGACTGGATCCGCAACGATCCGTCCCTCAACGTCGGTGCGTTGCGCAACACGGCAGTCTTCGTCTCCTCGGGGAGCGGCTCACCGGCCACGGACCCTGTGTTCAATCCGGCCAGTAGCAGCTTCGACCCCGTCAAGTTCGCACAGATGGTGCCGCTCGAGACTGCAGCGGGAATGAGCAGTCGGGCATTCGTCCCCCTCCTCCAGGCAGTGGGCGGGCGTCCCAACGTCAAGATCACCGGCACCGGTGTGCACTGGTGGAACCACTGGGAGCAGCACCTGCACGAGGCGTGGTTCGAGACAATCGCTCCTGCTGTCGGCGGCTGACAGCTACTCTGTCCGCCATGACGCCACCGCGGATCACCGTCGACTACACGGTGCTCGATTGCCCGGATCCCGCTGCACTCGGCCGGTTCTACAGCACCATCCTCGGATGGGAGCCCGTCCGCGACGACGGGGACTGGGTGGTGGTGCACGGCCCGGGCGAACTGCGGCTCGCCTTTCAGAAGGCACCGGACTTCACCCCCATCGACTGGCCGAGCGAGGGCATCAAGATTCACCTCGACCTGGTGGTGGACGACATGGAACAGGCCAGGGACTTCGTCGTCGACGCCGGGGCCGAACTCATCGACCACGCGCAGCCCTCGTTCTGGGTGTATCGCGATCCCGCGGGGCACATCTTCTGCCTGTGCAAAAGAGAATGAAGGAACCGTCATGGTCAGCGAAGCCCACCCGGTACTCGTCGAGCGATCGGCCCTCGTCCGGGCGGACACCGCCACCGTGCACGCTCTGATCGACAACTTTCACCACTGGCAGCAGTGGTCGCCCTACGAGGGACTCGACCCTGGTTTGCAGCGCACCTACACCGGCCCCGACGCCGGAGTGGGTGCGTCGTACACGTGGTCGGGTAACCGCAAGGCCGGCGCGGGGACGATGACCATCACCGAATCGATTCCCGAACGAATCGTGCTCGACCTCGCGTTCACCAAGCCGCTGAAGAACCGGAACGTCACGGCGTTCCTGCTCGAGCCCGTCGCCGACGGAACCCGGGTGACCTGGCGCATGTCGGGAAAGCAGAACAAGCTGTTCGCACTGATCGGAAAAGTATTCTCTATGGACAAGCTCGTCGGGCCGGATTTCGAGAAGGGGCTCAGGCAGCTCGCGGCTGTGGCCGAGAAGGCCTGAGCATCTCCTCGCGTCGATCCGCTTGCTCGCCCAACCACCGGGCGAGAACCTGACATCCGGTCGAGTCGTCCTCGTACGGTTCGCGCGCGTATGCGATGTGCCTGCCGCCGCCGGGATTGGCCCATTCGAATCGGTGCCAGCGCAACGACTGCGGTAGATACCCGGCCACTTCGGCGGCTGCGGTGCGGAGGCGTCGAACATCCTTCGCCCACTGCGAGGGCCGAAGGCGGGTTCGGGTCGCGTTCTGGAAGCTATTGCTGCGCAGTAAAATCCACAGTTCACGCAACCAGATCTTCGGGGTCCGAAACGACATCCATCGGGTGAGGTCCGCGATGTCACGGATCAGGCTGTCGTCGCTGGCGTTGCAGATCATGTCGGACTTCAGACCGATCCACTTCACCGGAATCGACTCGGGCAGAGCCGGACCCGCACCGGCGACGCCACGTCCGGTGCATCCGTCGACGGCACCGACCGGCTGCTGAGGATCCGATATCAGACCAGCGGCAACGATGCGGCTGCCGTCGATCGTTCCGTCGTGCACCAGACCGAGCACCTCGCGGACGACGGTCGCTCCCTGGGAGTACCCGATCAGGGCGATCGGTCCGCTGGTGCCCTCGACGGCGCGGCGCAGGCGTCTGACGCCGATGTCTGCGCTGTGTCGAAAGCACAGCCCGCCGAATGCGACCGGACCGTACGACGCCGGATAGCCGACCCACCGGCCGACGAAGCGGTCGTCGAGCTCGCCCACGACGCAGGCCAGCAGGCCCGTCACCCGCGTCCGGTGGTCGGACGGATGTGATTCTCCGGTACCTCCGACGGCGAGTACGGTGACCTTCTCCTGGCTCATGGCTGTCAGTCTGGTGGGCGAACCTGAGCCGGACGCCCGACAAATACTGAGAACTGTCTGGCAGTTCGGTCCGGGTCAGGCCAGAGCAGTGCGTACGTCGTCGAGGGCGTCGCGGAGGAGTGCCTCGTACAGATCCGGGTCGGGTACGGCCGCGCTGTTGGACGTGATGCCGACGGTGACGGTATCGCCGATGCCGTGAACTCCGTGGGTCAGGCTCATGGCAGGGGACAGAGCTGGGAAACCTGCGGTGAATCGGACGGAGCCGCCGCCGAACGTGAGGTCTGCGGCACCGCGCGAGACACTGGACACGACGGTGTTCCCGGTGACCGCCGGAGGGGCAGCGGTCGGATCGAACTGCGCGACGCCCCATTCGGCGAGAAAAGCCGGCACGTGGGCTTCGACGTCGTCCTGTGATGCGCGGGCTGCCTGCGACAGCGGATGATCCGCGCGAACTCGGCGCGCGGCCAGATCGGCGGCGACGAGTCGGCTGCGAGTACGGATGTCCGGTTCGGCGGGAAACAGTCCGACGCCGACGTTTCCGAAATTGTTTCGCGCGTCGGCCCGCGCATCCCTGGCGACGGTGACCTCGGCGGCCAGATCCGCTGGATCGTCGAGAAAGCGTTGGAGCGCAACAGACAGTGCGGTCAGCACGAACGTGGTGACGGTGGTACCGACGGACTGCAGGTCGGCCTTGCGGAGCACGATGGTCCGCACGGACGTCCGTCCGGTGGGGGCGACGTCGAGCGCGGTCAGAGGGCGCGAATGTGTGGGCGGCGGAATCTCACCCGAGTCGGTGCCTCGTTCGAGGCTCAGCGCGTCGCGTCGGGCACGGACGCCGCCGCGAACCATCTGTGCCAGTCGCAGCGGAAGAGCCGCAGCGGCAACCATCGAGGAAGCCAGCTCTGATACCGGAGGGAGTTCTTCCGGGGCCGAAGCCGGTGGGAGTGGATGCGTGCCGAACAGGTCACGGGCAGTGCGAGCGGCCAATGTCCCGTCGGCCGCCGCGTGCGAAAGCTGTAGCACGGCAACGAGGGCCGTGCCGCCGGGAGCGTCGGCGATGTTCGGATACAGGTGTAGGCGCCACACCGAAACTCGGGGGTCGACCTGACGCTCGAACGAGGCTGCGATCGCATCGAGGCACTCCGACCAGGTGATCGTCGTCCGGTGGACGGAGATCGTGTCGGACCGCGGACCCGCCTCGGTCCAGCGCGGGTAGTCGAGGCCGCATGCCACGTCGGTGATGCGTCGACGCAGGACCTCCATGCGGCTGCTGCGCTCGTACAGTCGTGCCACCTCGGCGTCGACGTTCGCGGACCCGCTGTCGAAGCAATACAGCAGAAACTGGTCGCTCGGAATCTTCGACGCCATCCAGTACGCGCGAGCATCGGCCGGATGCAGGCGCGTCGATCCGGGGCGTCGGTGGTCGGCTCGAGCGCGGGGCACGCGTCGAGCCTATGCGGCCCACTACGAATCGAGATTTTCCATACTGACCGGTCCTGTTCTGTGAAGTGTCACCAGGACGGGCCGAGGACTTCTTCGATTGCCTGGAGGTCTACCGGCGGCATCGACGCTAGCCTGATCCAATGCATCGACCAGCACTGTGGGCGCAACGCTGCGGCACCTCATGGCGGGTGTCGTGACGCCCAGAGTTGCGTCGGGCTATCGGGCGGGACTGCGTTCCTCGACCAACGCCGCTGCATCGGCCGACTTCGTCACCGACATCTCCTACACCGAGTACGGCTCCGCGGCCTGCACCCTCGGGGTCGCCGCGGACAACACCGTCTTCGTCGCGCCCGCGTACACCGTCGACGGTGTCGGTGTACTGCGCTCCTCCGACTTCGGAAAGTCATGGCGTGCATCGGTTCCCGAGGGTGTGCAACAGAGTCGCAATCGTCCGTATCTGTACTTCGACGACGTCGACGAGCGACTGTTCCTGCACGCCGGCCGTTTCGACGCGGTGCCGCCCCATCCGCTGAGAACGGGCTTCACCCTCGGAGTCAGTGACGATCGGGGCGAAACCTGGCGCACGCGAAAAGTGGCATCGAAAGCCAGGGCGGACGCCAAAGTATTTGCTGGACCGAGTATTTCACGGGAGGGAAGGGTTACGTACCTCTCTGCGCCGACGCCGTTCGCAGTGCGGGTGCGGCCACTGATCAACGTCACCCGTCAGGTCATCTGGCGGTCCTTCGACGGCGGTGTGAAGTGGGAGGTGGCCGGTGGTTTCGACATCGACTCGAAGAACATCCCCGGGTTACCGAGCCGGGAGTACGTTGCCTTCGGTAAGGGCGTCGTCGGTCCGGACGGCACGGTCTACATCGGTGGCCGCTACGGTCGACGGTTCGCGGTGGCGGTCAGTCGCGACGAGGGCCTGACGTGGGACGTTCGGATGGTTCCGGGGTCGGCGTTGGCGAAGTACCACAACGCTGTGCATTTTCTGCTGCTCGGTTCGCGTTACCTGCTGCCGGAGTCAATGGCCGTCGACGACGACGGAAACGTGTACGCGGTGTGGCCGGACCGCGACGGATTGCTGCATGCCGCCTGGTCCTCGGACGGTGCGGTCAGCTGGTCGAGGCCGGTGGTGGTATCGGCACCAGGAGTGCGCGACGCTCGCTTCGGTGCGATCACCGCCACCGGGTCCGGGCGGGTGGGTATCGCGTACTACGGACGTGAGAAGGGTCGTGCGTTCCACGGCTTCATCGCGCAGTGCCGCGACTTCCGTACCGGCGGCCCGGTGTTCGTCGGTGGAAAGTACAACGAACCCGATGCACCGTTGTTTCCGTACGGGTTCTGCAGTGTCGTACCGGGTTTCGGGTTGGGGCGCTCGCTCAACGAGATCGTTCGCGTGCATTTCGCCCCCAACGGTGACCTCGTGACCGGCGCCGCGATGCAGATGCGGGGAAGAAACAGGCAACGCCCCTGGGCGGCGCGATCGGAACACACCGAGATGCAGGCGGTCCTGGGACGGCTGGGCCGAGTCGTCAGAGCGTAAAGGCCGAAAGGCCCTGCAGCAGTGCGCTGCAGGGCCTTTCGTGGTCTTGCGTAACCCCTAGGCGACGTTGATCATGCCGACGGTGGGGAAGAAGAAGCAGCTCTTGTCCGAACCGTCGAGGGCCTTGTGGTTCACGGTGCCGAACACCGCGGCGAGAACGGTTCCCGATCCGGTCTCGACGGGTACGGCGCGGGCACCGGCGGCAGGCAGCGAGTCGATCGCGCCGATGACGAACGGCCGAACGATGTCCTTCGCGGCGTCGGGCACGCCGGAATTGGTGAGGATCGAATCAGCGAGAGTGGTTGCCAAGCCGCCGAAGTCGGCGAATCCGCCCTGCAGGGTGTTGACGTTGAACCAGGCGACCTGCATCCCGGTCTTGTTCTCGGAATCGTTCACGATTCCGGCCGGGACGAATGCGAACATCGTTTCGCCCTTGTCGACTGCATTGAGCTCGGGAATCTCGATGGACGGCAGGAACGGCAACGTGGGGATGGCCGGCGCGGTCAGCTGCGGCCAGGGTCCTGCCGCTCCGCCCGCGACACCGGGAACGATGCCGAGGGGCGAGCTCGCCGTTGCGGAGCAGTTGATCGCTGCGGTGGGGTAGAAGAACGGCGTGATGCCGAAGTCGGTGAGGGCTTTGTTGGCTGCGTTCAGTGCGGCGAACGGATCGACGTTCGCATCCTCGGCGACCGGGGTGCGTGAGTCGGCGATCGCGGTCGCGGCGTCGAGCGAGGCACCGCCCTGTCCCTGCAGTGCGGCGATTGCCTGCGCCAGCGGATCGGCCGGTGCCGGATCCGCTGCCGCGGTGGCGGGAACAGCGAGCAATGCCGCGCAGGAGAGCGCGAGCGCGCCCGCCAAGCGGCCGAGGCGACGAGACATGTGTGACTCCTGTGACTGATGTGGCTTATGTTGCGGTTGCGCTGATATCACCACACATCATCTCGACGTCACAAGCTCAGCCGGAATCCGTTGTCCAATCGAGACGGTGCATTCGAGCCAGTTCGCGGAGAACTCAGCCCACGTCGATCCCGAAGTCGCGCACGATTCCCTCCAGGCCCGATGCATAGCCCTGGCCGATGGCGCGGAACTTCCATTCGGCCCCGCGCCGGTACAGCTCGCCGAACACCATGGCCGTTTCGGTGGAGGCGTCTTCACTGAGGTCGAAGCGGGCGAGTTCGCGCCCGTCGGACTTGTCCACCACGCGGATGAAGGCGTTGACGACCTGACCGAAGTTCTGGCCCAGGGCGTCGGCGTTGTGAATGGACACCGGGAAGACGATGGAGTCGACGTCCGGGGTCAGGGCCACCAGGTCGACATCGATGCTCTCGTCGTCGCCCTCGCCCTCGCCGGTCCGGTTGTCGCCGGTGTGCTCGATGGCACCGTCGGGGGAGCGCAGGTTGTTGTAGAAGACAAAATAGCTGTCGCTCAGTGCCTTCTTCGTGGTGCGAAGTCCGATGGCGCTGGCGTCGAGATCGAAGTCGCCGCCGGTGGTGGCGCGGACATCCCAGCCCAGTCCCACACTGACGGCGGTCAGATTCGGTGCTTCTTTGGTCAGCGAGACATTTCCACCCTTGGCAAGCGTTACGCCCATGTCCATCCACTCCTCAGCGCGTTCGTCCGTGCATCGTCCTCTCCACCATATTCATGTTCGTGATGTCGATGCTCGAGGTGCTCGTGTGAAGCCGGAGGAAAACGTGATGGGTGTGAGCAGTGTGGCTGGCGGTACCGATGGGATTGTGGTGGGATACGACAAACGATGGAAGCTAGCAGTGGTTGTGCGATTTCTCGGGTAGGCGCGCCGCGGCGATCGAACGACAATGGAGATTTCTGTGCAGGTTTCGCGACGTGAACTGTTCAAGTACGCCGCCGCGGGGTCCGCGGCTGCCGTCGGATTGGTTGCGCTGGGCACGGCGACCGCGCACGCCGACGCCGGACTCGGCACACTCGTCGACTATTCGGGTGGGGTGCCGTCTGCCTCGGCGATCAAGCAGGCCGGTCACCTCGGGGCTGTCCGATACGTCTCCGATCGGCGGCCGGACGCGAACTGGATGATCGGCAAGCCGATGCGTAAGTCCGAAGCGGACTCGCTGACCTCCGCCGGGCTGGAGGTGGTCTCGAACTACCAGTTCGGCAAGGGCGCGACGTCGGATTGGCGTGGTGGGTACGCAGCGGGCGTGAAGCATGCCACGCGTGGCCTCGAACTCCACACGGCTGCAGGCGGTCCGGCTGACCGTCCGATCTACGCGTCCATCGACGACAACCCCACCGCAGTGGAGTTCGCAACCTTGATCGCGCCGTACATCCTGGGCTGGCAGTCGGTGATCGGAGCCGAGAACACGGGGATCTACGCCAATTCACCGACCATCGAATTGGCCTCGGTCGCCGGACTCGGCCAGTGGTATTGGCAGCACAATTGGGGAACACCCAAGGGTTTCGTTCATCCCGACGCGCACATTCATCAGATCCGAATCGACAAGGATTTCGTGGGCGGCGTCAAAGTCGACATCAACAATATTCTCAAAGCCGATTACGGGCAGTGGTCGAAATCTGCCACCAACTTTCTCTGAAATACCATCGATGTAATTCATTCGGACAATCTCTGAATGCAGTGCGACATTCGGTGTCTGCCGCTCGCGCACATTCTTTCCGAATTGCCCTGTACCAACAGTTCGCCCCCGGCTTCTCATGGAAGCCGGGGGCGAACTGCGTCGGTGGTGCAGCTACGAGCTACGGAACGTAGACCGTACCGATGGTGGGCAGGAAGGTGCAGCTGCGCGGCGCTGCCGCCGGGTCTTCCTTCGACTGCGTGGTGATCGAACCGGAGACGACCGACAGGACGCGTCCGGGGCCGGTGTCGGCAATCGCGGACAACGTCGCCGGACCGTCGGCGTTGATCATGGCCGCGCCGGTCAGATCCTGGGTACCCGAGCGACGGTTGTCGATGTTGAGCCAGGTCACCGTCAGAGGGGCTGCCTGCTCTGCGGCGATCGGTGCGGTGCCGAGGGCGGTGAAGACGAAGCCGGCCTGGCCTGCACCCGGTCCGGGAGGCGGCAGAGTGGCGGGGCCGGGTACGGCCAGAGCGGTTCCGACGGAATCTGCGGTGTCGGAGATGCACCCCATGCCGAGCGTCGGGTACAGGAACTGGGCGATGACGGGTCCGTCGGCCGGCAGGTCCGGTCCGCCGCCGCCGGAGCCGTCCAGGAACGTGATGACGCGCTCGAGCAGGGCCTTGACCTGGTCCGGCAGCTGCGCCGTCTCGAGCAGCGCGCGGGCCTGACCCAGCAGGTCGGCGGCCGGAGCGGCTCCCACATCGGCGGGTCCGGCTGCGGCACCGAGAATGGCCGGTGCGAACGAGGCGAGTGCTTCCACCTCGGCCAGGTTGGGCATGGGCTCACCGGGAGCGGGAAGGAACTGAGCGATCAGAGCAGCGGGATCGGCCGGTGCTGCGGGCAGATCTGCCGGTGCCATCGGCACCAATGGCTGTGCGGATGCGCTGGTCGGCACGACTAGTGCGGCGGCTGCGGCTACGGCCAAGGCTGTAACTACGCGACGCGTTCCGCGGGTACGAAGCACGGTGATATTCCCCATTCTGATCATGACGCGGGCCCACGGCGACAGCCGGTGCTCGAGGGGTCACTCTATGTAGCGCAATCCCCGATGTACAGCTGTTGTCGATCGAGCCCTCCCCCGTCGCATCTATGCCAGGGCAGTCCATTGGTCACACGCTGCGAATTCTCCGCAGACGCACACGATAACCTGTTACTGAAGTTATCAGTGTGAAAGGTGATACAAATGTTACTCGGCTGCATCCGTGGTTGGGGTGCGTGAGCGGAGCCCTATAAGCTCGACGATCGATACACGGCATCGATACCGAACGGAACCGCACGCACAGTGAACCGACTTGTTCGGCTGGCCCCCGTTCTGCTCGCGGTCTCGGTGATCAGCCGATTCGTCTGGGCCTTCGCGACGCCCAACGGAATGAACCTCGTGGACCTCCACGTCTACGTCGACGGCTCCGCGGCACTGCTCGGCGGCAATCTGTACGACTACACGTATTCGGTACAGACCCCGGACTTCCCGCTCCCGTTCACGTACCCGCCGTTCGCCGCGCTCGTGTTCTTCCCGCTGCACTACCTGCCGTTCACCCTCGTCGGTGTCCTGTGGCAGGCCGCGACCATGATCGCGCTGTTCGCCGTGGTGAGGCTGACGCTGTCGATGGTTCTCGGCGGCGAGCGCGCCGCCGAACCGCGCTGGGTGCGCATCGCACTGTTGTGGACCGCGCTGGGGTTGTGGTCCGAACCCGTGCGCACGACGTTGGACTACGGCCAGGTCAACGTGTTCCTGGTGCTGCTGGCGATTCTCGCGGTACGCAGCAGCAGGTGGTGGGTGGCAGGCGGATTGGTCGGCTTCGCTGCCGGAATCAAGCTGACCCCGGCCATCACCGGTCTGTACTTCCTGGCCACGCGCAGATGGAAGGCCGCGGCGTTCTCGGCAGTGGCCTTTGCGCTCACCGTTGCGGTCAGCTACGCGGCGCTCGGACACCAGGCGGCCACCTACTTCACCACGCTGCTGGGCGATGCCGACCGTATCGGCCCCGTCGGCTCGGTCTGGAATCAGTCCCTGCGCGGAGCGCTCAGCCGAATCGCGGGGGAGGACGTCGGGCAGGGCCCGCTGTGGATCGTCGCCGCCGTCGTCGCGACCGGACTCACGATCGCGGCATGGCGTGCGATCGGACGCGAAGACCACCTGGGCACGCTGGTGATCGTGCAACTCTTCGGCTTGCTGATCTCGCCGATCTCCTGGTCGCATCACTGGATCTGGGTGATTCCGATGGTGATCTGGCTCGTGCACGGGCCGCTGCGCGGCGTCGCCGGGGCGAAGATCGTCGCGGGCTACTGGTTGGTGACGGTGACCGTGGGGGTGCCGTGGCTGCTCAGCTTCTTCCAGGAATCGATCTGGACCATCCCCCGGCCCGCACTCGAGGCGTGGGCCGGTGCTGTCGACGTCGTGGGAGCGGCTCTGTTCCTGGGCTGGGTCGTCTATGCCGGACGCGTCACGAAGGCCCGACCAGTGAGTCGATCCGACGTGCCAGATCCACATCCTTCTGCGTGAGACCGCCGGCAGAGTGCGTGGACAGCGTGAACGTCAGCGTCCGCCACCTGATGTCGATGTCGGGGTGATGGTCCGCCTCCTCCGCGGCGTCGGCCACGCGGTTCACCGCCTCGATCGCGGCCGGAAACGACGCTAGCTCGACGGTGCGAGTCAGCGATTTTCCGAACACGGTCCATTCGGCGAGTCGGGCGTCCTCGATGTCACGGTCGGTCAGCAGTTCGGTCATAGAAAGATGGTGGCATGTCCGGTAGACCCACCGCTGTGGTTGTCGCAGCCGCGTTGACGCACGACGGCAGCCTGCTACTCGCGCAACGAACCCGTCCGCCCGAGTTGGCGGGCCTCTGGGAACTGCCCGGCGGCAAGGTCGAGCCGGGGGAGTCGGAGGACGCGGCTCTGGTGCGCGAGCTGCGTGAGGAACTGGGCGTCGAGTGCTCGATCGGAGCGGCGCTCTCCGGCGACGTCGACCTGCCCGGTGGGCTGGTGCTGCGCGCCTACCGCGCTTCACTCATCTCGGGAATGCCTGCAGCGCTGGAACATTCGGCCCTGCGGTGGGTGGATGCGGCGACGCTGCCGACGATGGATCTGGTCGACGCGGATCGGCTCTGGCTACCCGAACTTCAGCAGATTCTGCTCACTTCGCCCGGGCGGTCTTGAGGCCCTTCTTCAGGTCCTTCTTGGTTGCGCCTGCCGACTCGAGCTTCTTCATTCGCATGATGACCACGGGGCAAGTGATGCACCGAACCTTCTTGCGACAGCATTTTTTCTTGGGCTTCATCCCCGAGACATCTACTGCCTTTATCTTGCCCATGAGCACCAAGACTAATGGGTGGCGCAGGTCACAGACCTGAGGGTGGCGCGGGGTACCGTCGGACTACGGGTAAACTCGATCAGTCGCGAGAACCTCGCGGTGCAGCGCGCTTCTCTAGCGACATAAGCCCGCTAGCGAACAAGAGCCCGCATTCGACTCCAGGAGAATTTTTCGCGTGAGCGCCCCAAGCAGTGCAGACAACATCGACAGCACCACCACTTTTCGCAACGTAGCCATCGTTGCACACGTCGACCATGGCAAGACCACCCTGGTCGACGCCATGCTCCGGCAGTCAGGCGCGTTCGAGGAACGTGCCGAAGCGATCGACCGCGTCATGGACTCGGGTGACCTCGAAAAAGAAAAAGGCATCACGATCCTGGCCAAGAACACGGCCGTTCACAAGCGCAATGCCGACGGCACCATCACCGTCATCAACGTGATCGACACCCCCGGCCACGCCGACTTCGGCGGAGAGGTCGAGCGCGGCCTGTCCATGGTCGACGGCGTCGTCCTTCTCGTCGACGCATCCGAGGGCCCGCTTCCGCAGACCCGCTTCGTCCTGCGCAAGGCGCTCGCCGCCTCGCTCCCGGTGATCCTGGTCGTGAACAAGACCGACCGTCCCGACGCGCGTATCGAAGAAGTCGTCTCGGAGAGCCACGATCTGCTCCTCGACCTCGCGTCCGACCTCGACGACGAAGCGTCCGAGGCAGCCGAGCTCGCCCTCGACCTTCCTGTTCTCTACGCCTCCGGCCGTGAGGGCAAGGCGTCGCGTGTTCAGCCCGAGAACGGCAACGCGCCCGACGCCGAGAACCTCGACGAGCTGTTCGAGGTGCTGCTCAACTACGTCCCCGCTCCCAAGGGCAACGTCGACGCACCGCTGCAGGCGCACGTCACCAACCTCGACGCGTCGGCCTTCCTCGGCCGCCTCGCCCTGGTGCGTATTCACAACGGCCAGCTCTCCAAGGGCCAGACCGTGAGCTGGATGCGCGAGGTCGACGGCGAGCCCGTCGTCCAGAAGGCCAAGATCACCGAGCTGCTCAACACCATCGGCGTCGAGCGCGTCCCCGGTGAGCGCGGCGTCGCAGGCGACATCGTCGCCGTCGCGGGCTTCCCCGACATCATGATCGGCGACACCCTCGCCGATCTGGAGGACCCGGTCGCGCTGCCTCGCATCACCGTCGACCAGCCGGCCATCTCGGTCACCATCGGCACCAACACGAGCCCGCTCGTCGGACGCGTCAGCGGCCACAAGCTCACCTCGCGCATGGTCAAGAGCCGTCTGGACCAGGAGCTCATCGGTAACGTCTCGCTCAAGGTCCTCGACATCGGTCGCCCCGATGCCTGGGAGGTCCAGGGTCGTGGCGAGCTGGCGCTGGCCATCCTCGTCGAGCAGATGCGTCGCGAAGGCTTCGAGCTCACCGTCGGCAAGCCTCAGGTGGTCACCCAGCAGGTCGACGGCAAGCTGCACGAGCCCTTCGAAGAGCTCATGGTCGACACACCGGAGGAGTACCTCGGCGCGGTCACTCAGTTGCTCGCCGCTCGCAAGGGCAAGATGGTGCAGATGACGAACCACGGCGCAGGCTGGGTTCGCATGGAATTCATCGTTCCCTCGCGTGGCCTGATCGGTTTCCGCACCGAGTTCCTCACGGACACGCGCGGCACCGGTATCGCCAACGCCGTCTTCCACGGTTACGCACCGTGGGCCGGTGAGATCCGCGCCCGCCACACCGGTTCGCTCGTCTCGGACCGTCACGGCACCGTGACCCCGTTCGCGATGATCCAGCTGGCCGATCGCGGCACGTTCTTCGTCGAGCCGGGCGCGGACACCTACGAGGGCATGGTCGTGGGCATCAACCCGCGTCAGGAAGACCTCGACATCAACGTCACCCGCGAGAAGAAGCTGACCAACATGCGTCAGTCCTCCGCAGACGTCATGGAGACCCTGGCCAAGCCCAAGAAGCTGGATCTGGAAATGGCCATGGAGTTCTGTGCAGGCGACGAGTGCGTCGAGGTGACCCCCGAGGTCGTCCGCGTCCGCAAGGTGCACCTCGACTCCAACGAGCGCGCCCGTGAGCGTTCGCGTAGCAAGACTCGCGACAAGGCTGCTCTGTAAGACTCACTTCGTGCGGCAGAAGCGACGTGCCACCCTCGCGGTGCGCGTCGCTTCTGTCGCAGAAGGTAGCCGACTACGAAGGAGATCCTCGTTGCGCAAGGTGCTGATGCCGACGGTTCTGGTTTCTGCCATCGCTCTGGTACTCACCGCGTGCACTGCGGATCCGCCGCCCCCGATCGAGAGTGTCGAGACTCCGGTCAGCACGACGATGGTTCCGGCCGAGACCGGTGACCCGGTCGTCGTGGCCATCGACGACGTCGGTATCGGGTTCAACCCACATCTTCAGGCAGATCAGTCGCCCGCCACTGCAGCGGTGAGTTCGCTGGTGCTGCCCAGCCCGTTTCGCCCGGTCCGGAACCCCGACACCGGGGTGACCACCTGGGAGCCGGACCTGTCCTTACTGGTCTCGGCCGAGGTGACGTCGCAGTCGCCGTTCACCATCCGCTATCAGCTGCGCAACGAGGCCCAGTGGTCCGACAGCGCACCGATCGCCGCCGAGGACTTCCGCTACCTGTGGCAGCAGATGATCACGCAGCCCGGTGTCGTCGATCCGGCGGGGTACGCCCTGATCAGCGACGTGGCGTCCTCGGGCGGTGGCAAGACTGTCGACGTGACGCTCTCGTCGCAGTATCCGGCCTGGCAGCGACTGTTCGCCGATCTGGTGCCCTCGCACCTGCTCAAGGACTCACCCGGCGGTTTCCAAGGGGGCCTGACGGACAACGTGCCGGTCTCCGGTTCCCGGTTCAACATCAAGACCGTCGACCGGGGTCGGGACGAGATTCTGCTCGAACGCAACGACCGATTCTGGGACCGACCCGCATCACCCGACCAGATCCTCATCCGCCGCGGGGGAACCTCCGCTCAGCTGGCCGACTCACTGCGGTCCAGTGACGCGCAGATCGCCCAGGTTCGCGGGGGCTCGGCTCTGCGAGCTCAGCTGTCCGCAATTCCCGGAGTGCGAACCGACACCATCAGGCAGTCACGCGTGCTGTCGATGACGGTCAACGGTCGAGCTCCCAACATGTCCGATTCTGCTGTGCGGCAAGGGATATTCGGTCTTCTCGACCCGAATCTTCTGGCCACGGTCGGAGCAGGCGGCGGCGCGACGGATCTTCGGGCGGCGGCGCAGCTGTCCTCGCCGTCGGATCCCGGCTATTCCGCGACCGCTCCTGCCCCCATCGGCAGAACGGCCGCCCTCGATCTGCTCGACCGGGCCGGGTTCGTGCCGACACCCGACGCAGTGGTGACATCCACACCGAACCCGAGCGCAACGACCACCGCCGCGCCGACGACGAGCCCCGACCCGACGAGCACGGGCGCTCCGGCTCCGAGTGTCACCCGCCTCGCGGACGCGACCGGTACCGCGTTGCGGTTCGTGATCGGTGCCGTCGAGAACGACGACATCGCGCTCGCGGTCGCCGGGACCGCCGCCGACGAACTCATCGGCGCGGGCATCGACGCCACCGTCACGCCACTGCCCGCCGACGAGCTGTATTCGACGGCGTTGACCGACGGAACGGTCGACGCGGTGGTCGGATGGACCAGCGCCGGAGTCGACCCTGCGACGGCCCTCGCCTCACGGTTCGGCTGCGTCGACGAACCGGCCGACGGCAGTGGCAACGGCGTCGAGGTGCCGCGCAACCTGTCCGGACTGTGCGTTCCGGAACTGCAACCGACGATCGACAGGGCACTGGTGAGCGGACTCGAGCCGTCCGTGGCCACCGACGACGTCGAGCCCAAGCTGTGGTCGCTGGCGTCGACGTTGCCGATCATGCAGGACTCGTCCGTGGTGGCTGCCGTTCCCGGAATCACCGGCGTCTCGCTGACCGGCCCGGTGGAGGTCGGGATCTTCTCCGACGCAACGCAGTGGATGCGGACACCCCGATGACCGAGCCCGTCGACACGAACGACAACGACACAGCGAGCAGCGGAGCCATGACGAACAAGTCGACGAGCGAGCAGACGATGACGGAGCCTGCCATCACGGAGCCTTCCATGACGGAGCCGCAGCGGTTGCTCCTGGTGCATGCGCATCCGGACGACGAGACCATCACCACCGGCGGCACCATTGCTCACTACGTTCGAGCCGGGGCGGACGTCACGGTGCTCACCTGCTCACTCGGTGAGGAAGGGGAAGTGATCGGTGAGACGTGGGCCGATCTGGTCGTCGACCGTGCCGATCAGCTCGGCGGCTATCGAATTCTGGAATTGCATCGCGCTCTCGCGGCGCTGGGGTGCAACCCGCCTCGGTTCCTCGGTGGAGCCGGTCGTTGGCGAGATTCGGGAATGGCCGGTACGTCTGCTGCCCGCAAGCCGCGTGCGTTCGTCAACGCCGATCGCGACGAGGCTCTCGGAGCGCTCGTCGCGGTGATGCGTGAGCTCCGACCGCAGGTGGTCGTCGGATACGACCCCGAGGGCGGCTACGGCCATCCCGATCATCAGCAGGTGCACTCGTTGGTGACCGAGGCCGTCGAGGTCTGCGGGACGGATTCCCACCCCGGGGCCGGGTCGCCCTGGGAGGTGTCGAAGTTCTACTGGACCGTCACCGGCCATGATCAGTTGCAGGCGGGACTCGCAGCCATCGAGGAGATTCCCGCGCACTGGAGAATGCCCGAGGCCGGCGAGCTACCCAGCGTTCCCGAGAACACGATCACCACCGGCATCGACATCCGCGGTGTACTCGACGCCAAGCGCGACGCACTGCGCGCACACGCCACTCAGGTCACCGTTGCGCCGTCGGGTAGTGAGTACGCACTGTCCAACGACATCGCCCAACCGATACTGCTGGACGAGCAGTACGTGCTCGTCCGCGGCGAACTCTGCCCCGATGAGACGGGCAGGGAGAACGACCTGTTTGCCGGCGTACTAGGCTGTGCTTCGCATCACTGAACGAACCACAGCATGAATCTCATCACAGCAGGGGCGGAACACACATGTACAACTTCGTAGTGCAGGACGCGATCGTGGCGTTCGTCGATTCTCTCAAGCCGCAGTTCGGCGCACAGGCAGATCTGTACCAGTACGTTCTGGGCCAGATCGCCATGGGTGCGAGCAACTTGCTCACCTCGCTGGGATACCCGCCGGTTTCCTGAGGGCCGATGCCCGGTTTCTCGGATGCGATGCACTGAAACAACCCGGGCCAAGGCAGTATTGGGTGCATGATCTCGAAGGCCGCATCCAATACTGTCGCCCTGGTGTCCTGGGCGACCGTCGCAGTACTGGTGTTCGACGGCTTCCTGTCCGGGATTCTGTCGGTCTTCTTCCTTCCGACCTATCTCGGGTCGGTGCAATTCCCCATCAGCGCAGTGCTGGGCGGAATCGCCAACGTCGCCTTGGTCCTGGCCGCACGCAAAGTAGCGGAACGGCCGATCTGGGTGGCGTCACCGCTCTTCGGATGGCTGTTCGCAATCGTGCTGTGCATGCTCGGTGGTCCGGGCAACGACGTTCTTCTCCTCGCCGATTGGCGCACGATGCTCCTCATCGTCGCGGGTGCAGGCCCGGCGGGAGTGTTGCTGTTCATGTTCCGCATGAAGGCGATCACAGCAGGCCTGCATGCCGACCCGCATCCCGCAGCACATCCTCGATCATCGTCGGAGTCAACAGTCCGGTGAAGGTGTTTCGCTGGCTCACGTGATAGCTGGCGAACACGGTGATCGACCCCAGGTCGAGCTCGACTCCGTGCCCGAATTTCGGTGCAGGCCTGGGTATCTCCCATCCGTTGGCCGCCAGCATGGGCAGCAGGGACTGCCAGCCGAAGGCTCCGAGGACCAGCACCGACCGCAGCGTCGGACGCAGCAACCGTAATTCGTCGTCCAGCCAGGGCTTGCATCTGTCGCGCTCGGCAGGAGTCGGCTTGTTCTGCGGCGGAGCGCAGTGCACCGGTGCCGTGATGCGAACTCCGTTCAGTGTCAACCCGTCTCCGATGTGCGTGGCGGTGGGTTGGCTGGCCAGACCGACCGCGTGCATCGCGCGATAGAGAACGTCGCCGCTCCTGTCCCCGGTGAACATCCGACCGGTGCGGTTGGCACCGTGCGCTGCCGGGGCGAGTCCGACGATCGCCATCGATGCATCGGCCGGGCCGAAGCCCGGAACTGCCTTGCCCCAATATGTTTCGTCGGCGAAGGCGGCGCGCTTCTCGGCGGCGACCTGCTCGCGCCACCGCACCAGGCGAGGGCAGGCGCGGCACCCGGACACGGCGAGGTCGAGTTCCTCGATGCTCTGCGGCCGCGTCATCTCAGGTTCGTTGCAGCCAGACGTCCCCGGCTCCGGGGGTGACGGCGTCGATCATCGCCCACGCGTTCTCGATGGGGATGTCGATCACCTCGTAATGTCCGACGCCTGCGGGAGTCGCAGCGACGATGGTCGCCACCCCGGCGCGACGCTGAAAGAACGTCTGCCGCACGGTCCAACCGATGATGCCCGCGGCTTCGAGGCTGTGGCGAGTCCTGTCGAGCGAACCGTGTCGGGTGATGAGCCAACCGGGCAGCACCGCATGGCCGAGGCCGCGGAAGCGATCGTGAGCGAGCCCGAATGCGGCAACGAACAACACCCCGAGTGCGATCCACGCCAGGACCGGGATCGGTGCACCGACGTACTGTGCAACTCCCAGGCCGGCGGCGATGACCAGCAGGGGGAGCACTGCCCGGGTGTAGCGGCGTCGACGCGCTGCGGGTCCGTGCTGGAGCAGAGGACGATCGGCACTACCGTGCAGTCCGGCCTCGCCGAGCACGGTGGTCATCATGCGTAGCGCCTCGGCGCGTGGGGCCTGGGGGAGCAGCAGCGACGATTCTTTCTTCTCGGCGCTGACGCCGGTCATGATGGCGTCCAGCCTGGCACCACCGGCCGCACGCAGCAGCAGCGGTTCGGACAGAGAGGTGCCGCGTAGCCGCTTGCGATCGAGTGTCGACTGGCGAGTGCGCAGCAGTCCGTGGCTGACATGCATGGTGCGTCCCTGGTCCGTCACCGTCAGATTGGCGTAGGTCAGCAGGTAGCGGACGCACGCGAAGACGCTCGACACGACGAGCAGTGCCATCAGCGCCACGACGACGAACATCGCGATTCCGAATCGCTCCGCTGAGTCGATGCTGTTGGAGACCACCGACGATTTCGCCAGTGTCTGCCCGAGTCCGTACTGGAACAGCACGCCGACGGCCGCAGCGATGGTGACGATGCCGGTGATGGAGAACGGCGCGAACCGCACCCACGAGAACTGCCAGTGCGCAATCTCCACGCCGGAATCCGCTGGTGCGCTGGATGTTCCGTCGGTCGTCGGAATCTGTCCCGAGACTCGCTGCAGCAGATCTTCGCGCAGTGCAGGCACCAGTGAGGTGTCGAGGGCGTTGAGCTCGAATGCCTCACCCCTGCCTGCCTGTTGGCCGGTGCCGATGCGCAGGATGGACAGGCCGAGTACGCGATGCAGGACGTTCGCTTCCACGTCGACCGATCGAATTCTGTTGCGCGGAATCGAGAGCACCTTCTTCTGCAACACCCCGGTGCGCAGTTGCACGTGCACCGGGCCGATCCGGTAGCTGGTGGTGAACCACCGCAGAATCGCGAACACCACGACGACCGCGAGCAGGCCGACACTCCAGAAGTGGTTGCCGCTCTGGCTACCGACGAAGAACGAGATCAACAGCACCGGCAGAATCTTGATGCCCTCGTTCACCGGATGTACCAACAACATGCGCTTGTCCAGGCGCAGCCACGGCTGCTCCTCCTCGACGGCGAGCAGTTCTGCCTGGTACTGCGGGTCACCGGCGGTCACGTTGCGTCCCCGACGGTACGGCCGGCGATGTCGGTCAGTCGCGCGACCGTCTTGTCCGCGACATCCTGATCGAGCGCGGTGATCTTCACCGCGCCCGCGGACGATGCCGTCGTGACGGTGACGGTTGCCAACCCCAACAGCCGGTCGAGCGGTCCGCGTTCGGTGTCGACGGTCTGCACCCGCGAGATCGGCGCGATGCGTCGCTCCTGGCTCAGCCAGCCGGTGCGGGTGTAGACCGCGGTGTCGCTGATCTCCCAGCGATGCACGCGGTACCGCCACTGCGGCACGACCGCGATGTGCAGGGCCGCCAAAACCACCGTCGCCGCGAGAACGGCAACGTGGGGCCACGTCGTCGCATTCGAGTCGACGACGGCCCAGACGATCTGGGCGACGAAGATCGGTAGCCACAGCAGACCGGCACTCAGAGCCCAGAGCAGGCGTGCACGCGGAGACGGTTGCCACTGTGGATCGGTCATCGTTGTCACGGGTGCAAACCTAGCCGTCCGTTCGTGCCGCGGTCGTGACGACGCGGTGCACGAACCGCAACTTCTCGTGCACCGGTTGCGGAATGATGAAGGGATAGAGGTCGCCCTTGCCCATCGACCTGTTGACCCTGTTGAACACTCCCGACAGGATCTGCCAGTCCTCGAGGATGTCGTCGAGATCTGCGTCGTGATAGCTCGTTCGAGGAGCGACATCGTCTCGCATTGCCCAGGCCGCCAGGTCGGCGCGCAGCATCACTCCGGACTCGGCCGCAGTGGCCAGTGTGTCGGTGATGTGCAGGTAGTGGGCGAAGCACTCCGCGAAGTCCTCCCACGGATGCATCGTGGCGTACTCCGAGATGAAACTCTGCTGCCAGTCCTCGGGTGCACCGAACTTGTAGTGACGTGCGATCGCGTCCGAGTAACTTGCGCGCTCATCGCCGAACAGCACTCGACAGTCGTCGATGAGCGGACCGTTCTCGACGAGGATGTTCTCGTAGTAGTGGCCGACCTCGTGCCGCAGATGACCGAGCATGGTCCGATACGGTTCGCGAAGCCGCACCCTCAAGGCCTCGCGGTGTGCGTCGAGGGACTCCGCCAGGTCGATGGTGATGACACCGTTGGCATGGCCGATGGTGACCTGCTGACCGGATGTGCGGGAAGACAACAGGTCGAATGCCAGGCCGCCGTCACGCTGTCGGTACGAATCGACGGGTAGGCCCAGATCCAGCAGCTGGAAGAGAAGCTGACGGAGGGAAGCGGACGCGTCGGCTAGCTTTTCGAGTGCGATCGTGTCGTCGCTCTCGGGCCTGCGGCGTATGAGACGGCCCGCCGCACACTGCCCACTGCCGGAGTCCTCGGCAACCAGCCAGTTGCACTGCCACGACCAGTTGACGCAACGGTGCCAGCGCACCCCGTCGACGACGACCTCGTCGTCCGGGATCGCGACCAGGGTTCTGGACGGGAGATGAAGGCCGAGGAGCGTCGAGCACGATGGGCAGCTCTGCGACTCGAAGGGGGCGAGTCGGCCGCAGGCCGGGCAGGCGAAAGCGCGCATGAACAGGAGCTTCCCACGATGGCGTGCGCTTTCCCGCCCGTACGAACGAGGGCGACCTGAGTCGTTACCGAATGGCGACGTTCGGATCGGCGACGGACTACCGACCCCTGCGGTGGCACGTGCGTACCAGGAAGGCGCATGATCGTTGGGTGACTTCTCTACCGGACTCCGTACCAGCTCCCTCCGCGATGCGACGAGTGTTGCGCCGCGCCCGCGACGGAGTGTCTCTCAACGTCGACGAGGCCACGGTGTTGCTGCACGCCCGTGGCGAGGATCTGACCGATCTGATGGCGTCGGCGTCCCGGGTGCGTGATGCGGGACTCGAATCCGCAGGCCGGCCGAAGACGGTGTCGTACTCGCGAAAGGTGTTCGTACCCATCACGCGGTTGTGCCGCGACAAGTGCCACTACTGCACATTCGTGACCGTGCCGGGCAAGTTGAATGCCGCAGGCCACGGGATGTTCATGGATCCCGACGAGATCATCGACGTCGCTCGCAAGGGTGCCGCACTCGGGTGCAAGGAAGCGCTGTTCACCCTCGGTGACCGGCCGGAGGAGCGGTGGCCGGAGGCCAAGGCGTGGCTCGACTCCCGCGGCTACGACTCGACCCTCGACTACGTGCGCGCCATGTCGATCAGGGTGCTCGAGGAGACCGGTCTGCTGCCACATCTCAACCCCGGAGTGATGTCGTGGCAGGAACTTTCGCGACTCAAGCCCGTCGCCCCGTCGATGGGCATGATGCTCGAGACCACCTCGCGTCGGTTGTTCGAGGAAAAGGGGCAGGCGCACTACGGCAGCCCCGACAAGGATCCCGAGGTTCGGCTGCGGACCTTGACCGACGCGGGTCGTCTGAACATCCCGTTCACCACCGGAATTCTGGTGGGAATCGGCGAGACGCTGCGCGACCGCGCCGAGTCGATCATGGCAATTCGTAAGGTGCACAAGTCATTCGGGCACGTGCAAGAAATCATCGTGCAGAACTTCCTGGCCAAGTCCGATACCGCGATGCGGTCCGTGCCCGATGCAGGTCTCGAAGAATTCCTGGCGACGATCGCGGTGACCCGCATGGTGGTCGGCCCGTCGATGCGGATTCAGGCCCCGCCGAACCTCGTCGCAGCGGAGGAAACCGCAGCGTTGCTGGGCGCAGGCGTCGACGATTGGGGTGGCGTCTCGCCGCTCACTCCCGATCACGTCAATCCCGAGCGGCCGTGGCCGAATCTCGACACCCTGGCCGAACTGTCGGCGTCGGCCGGTTACACGCTCGTGGAACGTACTGCCGCGCAGCCGCAGTACGTACTGGCCGGTGCTCCGTGGATCGACCCGCGGATCTCCGCGCACGTGCGGGCCCTCGCCGATCCCGAGACCGGCATGGCGCGCGAGGGAGTGAATCCGACGGGTCTGCCATGGCAGGAGCCGGACGAGGAGTGGGAGTCCTCGGGCCGGGTCGATCTGAACACCGAGATCGACACCCAGGGCCGCAACACCGAGACCCGCTCGGATCTGGCGAATGCCTTCGGCGACTGGGAGTCCATTCGTGAGCAGGTGCGCGATCTCGCCGGGCTCGAGCGGGTGGATCGCGACCTGGTGTCGGCGTTGACGGCAGCGGAGAAGGACCCGGCCGGGTTGTCCGACGAGCAGTACCTCGCGCTCGCAACGGCCGAGGGCCCGGGAATGGATGCCGTCGCCGCGCTCGCCGACGATCTGCGCAAGCAGGTCAACGGAGACACCGTCACCTACGTGGTGAACCGGAACATCAACTTCACCAACATCTGCTACACCGGGTGCCGCTTCTGCGCGTTCGCCCAGCGCAAGGGCGACGCCGATGCCTTCACCCTGTCCACCGCCGAGGTCGCCGATCGAGCGTGGGAAGCGCACGTCGTCGGTGCGACCGAGGTCTGCATGCAGGGCGGCATCGACCCCGAACTGCCGGTGACCGGGTACGCCGATCTGGTGCGTGCGGTCAAGGCCAAGGTGCCGTCGATGCACGTGCACGCGTTCTCGCCGATGGAGATCGTCAACGGCGCATCCCGCGGCGGTCAGTCGATCCGCGAGTGGCTCACCGAACTCCGGGCAGCCGGGCTGGACTCGATCCCGGGTACGGCCGCGGAGATCCTCGACGACGAGGTCCGCTGGGTGCTCACCAAGGGCAAGCTGCCTGCTGCCGAGTGGATCGAAGTGATCACCACCGCGCACGAGGTGGGCCTGCGGTCGAGCTCGACGATGATGTACGGCCACGTCGACAATCCGTCGCACTGGGTCGGTCACCTCAACGTGCTCAAGAAGATCCAGGACAAGACCGGTGGGTTCACCGAGTTCGTGCCGCTACCGTTCGTGCACCAGTCCTCGCCGTTGTATCTGGCCGGGGCCTCGCGACCCGGCCCGACCAACCGGGACAACCGCGCGGTGCACGCCCTGGCCAGGATCATGCTGCACGGCCGAATCGACAACATCCAGACATCGTGGGTGAAATTGGGAATCACGGGTACACAGGCGATGCTGAACGGAGGCGCGAACGATCTGGGCGGGACCCTGATGGAGGAGACGATCTCACGGATGGCGGGTTCGCAGAACGGTTCGGAGAAGACCGTCGCGGAGCTGCACGAGATCGCCGACGGCATCGGACGACCGGTTCGTCAGCGCACCACCACATACGACCCGGCCCCGGCCGTGTCGGTTGCCGGCCTGATCTGACCCTCGGGTCCCTCTTCTCGAAATGGAGCTTGTCTGACATGGACGACCGTCGCGTCGCCGCGGTGCTGAGCAGCGCCGTCGCCATCATTCATCCCGTGCTGGACATCCTGGCCACACGGGACCCGATCGGACTCAAGGGGCGGACGTTCCGCGAGTCCTCTGCGGACGATTCGACCCTCGACAACGTCATCGATTTCCTCGCGAAAGCCTTCGACACCACCGACTTCCCCGGCACCGCAGGCTGGGAGAAGCTCGACAGTGACGCTCGCTCGCAGTGGTGGGTCAATCGCATCGGTGCCCTCAACACCGTTGCCGTCGCATTTCCCGGTGTGTTCGGCATCCTGGTCAACCGGCTGCCGATCCAGGATCTGCTCGGGTTCGCCAACCAGGCGATGGTGCTCGTGGCCGTGGCGCGCGAATCGGGTGTGACCGACCGCGAGACGCACGTGGAGCTGCTCGGATCGGTGCTGTGCAAGCGTGATCTGACGTCCCTGGCCGACAGTGTTCCGGCGAAGAAGGAAGAGTCCCCCAAGTCGGGTCCGTTCGCGTTGCTGCGCGGCATGTGGCAGATCGCGAACGTGCTGCGCGACGTCTCCGGTGAGTTGGAGAAGCGTCCGCATCCGCGTGGGGTCTACCGCGTCCTCGGTGCCATCCCGCTCGTCGGAGGTGTCGCCGGATATCTCGGCGAGCGCGGCGCTCTCTCGCGTGCTGCGAAACAGGGACGTAAGTGGCTCGCCGCCCACCGTAAGGCCGCTGCCATCGGCGAAAGCTCACCGGCGAAGCGACTGCGGGGATAGCCGCCCGAGCCAGGTGAGGTCACCCTGCTCGGTTTGCTTCAGGTTCGGACGGCGATACTAGGATGCTCAGGGCGCGCGAGCGCCCACGATCGATACAGGAGGGGAGAGCAGCAGTGACTTACTCGATTGCAGAACCGTGCGTAGATGTACTGGACAAAGCGTGCATCGAAGAGTGCCCGGTGGATTGCATCTACGAGGGTAACCGAATGCTGTACATCCACCCCGACGAATGCGTCGACTGCGGAGCCTGCGAGCCGGTGTGCCCCGTCGAGGCCATTTTCTACGAGGACGACGTTCCCGAGCAGTGGAGCGCGTACGTAGGTGCCAATGTCGACTTCTTCGACG
Source organism: Rhodococcus sp. 14-2483-1-2 (assembly GCF_002259405.1). GTDB lineage: Bacteria > Actinomycetota > Actinomycetes > Mycobacteriales > Mycobacteriaceae > Rhodococcoides. Next base: position 177,223 of record NZ_NPFW01000017.1, read on the forward strand.
ACCTGGGATCTCCCGGCGGAGCGGCGAAGCTCGGCAAGACCGACTACGACCCTCCCTTCATCAAGGCTCTGCCTCCCATGGGCGAGAACTGACGATCTTGGTGCGCACAGCGGTGGCAGCGGGGCTGCCCGATTTTCCATGGGACTCGCTGACCGCCGCCAAGGAGAAGGCCTCGGCTCATCCGGACGGCATCGTCAATCTGTCGGTCGGTACACCGGTGGATCCGGTCGCAGAGGTGATCCGTGCAGCGCTGAATTCTGTTGCGGATGAACCCGGTTACCCGACGACCGTCGGCACCGTGGCGCTGCGGGAGGCCGCGGTGGCGGCGCTCGAGCGCCGCTACTCCATCACCGGCATTTCGACCGACGCAGTGTTGCCCGCCATCGGCACCAAGGAAATGATCGCCTGGCTGCCGACTCTTCTCGGCCTGGGGCCCGACGACCTGGTCGTCATCCCCGAATTGGCATATCCCACATACGAAGTGGGGGCGCTGCTAGCAGGGTCGCGGACGATCCGGGCCGACGGCCTCAATCGACTGGGGCCCGAGCGTGCGTCGCTGATCTTCGTCAACTCACCGTCCAACCCGACCGGCAAGGTGCTCGGAGTCGATCACCTGCGCAAGGTCGTCGATTGGGCCCGTGAACGTGACGCGATCGTCGTCTCGGACGAGTGCTACCTCGGTCTGACGTGGGATGCCGACGCCGTATCCGTCCTCGATCCGCGTGTGTGCGACGGTGATCACACCAATCTCCTTGCCGTGCATTCGCTTTCGAAGACCTCGAACCTGGCCAGCTACCGCGCCGGCTTCGTGACCGGAGATGCCTCCCTCGTCGCCGAGCTGCTCGAGGTGCGCAAGCACGCGGGCATGATGGTGCCGTTGCCGATCCAGGCCGCCATGACCGCTGCACTGGCCGACGACGAGCACGAGAACATCCAGCGCGAGCGATACCGCGCCCGTCGAACGACTCTGAAGGCGGCCGTCGAGGCAGCGGGATTCACCGTCGATCACTCCGAGGCCGGGCTCTACCTCTGGGCAACGCGGGGCGAACCGTGCCGCGACACCGTCGACTGGCTCGCACAGCGCGGAATCCTCGCCGCACCCGGGGAGTTCTACGGTCCCGACGGTGCCCACCACGTGCGCATCGCACTGACGGCTACGGACGAGCGCATCGAGGCTGCGGCCGGTCGCCTGCGCGGGTAGTCGGGTTTCTCTGGTGCGCTGAGCGTCCACTATTCGGCCCGTCGAGCGGGATCCCGTTTCTCGACTCGAATTGTGGACACTCACGTCGGTTGGCTCCGGCTCCGCCGGGGTGTTCTCATATAGCCGTGACCCTCAGCCTGCTGCTCAGCTTCGCCGGTGTGTGCTTCCTGCTGGCGATTCTGCCCGGGCCCGATTCGTTTCTGGTGCTTCGCTACAGCATCGGCGGCCTCAAGCCCGGCATCGCCGCAGCGATGGGCGTCGCGATCGGCGGACTGTTCTGGGCCGTGCTGGTGGCCGTCGGGCTGGCGGCGATCGTCGAGCAGTCTGCGACGGCATATCGAGTGGTCAAAGTCCTCGGCGGCCTGTACCTGCTGTATCTGGGCGTCAAGGCTTTCCGCGCTCGACGGAAGAACAAGGTGGCCGGCGAGCCGCTCGTGCCGGTCGCTGCGTCCGCGTGGTCGGCGTTCGGCGCCGGAGTTCTCTCGTGCGCGCTCAACCCCAAGGTAGGACTGTTCTACCTTGCGGTGGTGCCGCAGTTCCTGACCGTGGTCACCTTCACCGGTGCCATGACGCTCGGGCTGGTCGAGGTGGTTGTCGCCGCGCTGGTGATGGGAGTGTTCTCCGTTCTCGCCTCACGCGCGGTCGCGCTGCTGCGCAAGCCCGCGGTGACCGACTGGATCGACCGCATCAGCGCCGGAATCCTGGTCGCACTCGGTATCGGAACCGTCGCGTCCTCGGCCTAGATCTCGCAAACGCGCGCGCACTTGCCATACGCGCGCAGAATCGTGACGCGAAACCGCTCGCGTTCAGCAAACGCGCGCGCGTTTGCGAGGACCAGAGGTGCCGCGTGGATCACGGCTCGAGGTCCGGCTCGCCCACATCCCAGCCGCCGCGTCGGATACGCAGGATGTAGACCAGCTCGTTGCTGCCGAACGCCTCGACGGTGGTGAAGCGTTTGGGCTCGGTGTTGACCTCGGGATTGCGTGCGTGAGCTTCCTCGTAGAGCTGAGTGGCTCGAAGATCGGCCAATTCCACTCGGGTCCAGAAGTCGTCGGACTGCACCGAGTAGACCAGCCGTGGTGCGCCGTCGGTGACGTGCGCGATATCGATGTCGTCGTCATCGTCCGAATCGGAGTCGTCGAGGTCCAGGTCGAGGTCGTCCTCGGAATCTGTGTCCTGCTCTGCGTCGGTTCCGATCAGATAGACACCCGCCTGCAGGTCACCGGCGGCGACCGTCATGTACTCGGCGTAGTCGCCGGTGTCGATTCCGTCCACGTCCATGTATGTACGGTAGCCATGTGCTGCTTCGTTCACTGAACCCACTCGCCGTTGCGCGAGGAGACGATATTCCCGACGCCATCACGATCGATGGGGTCTCGCTCTCCCGTGCCGATATCCTGGGCGCCGCGACGTCCGTGGCCGAGCGCATCTCGCGAGCCGACCGCCTCGCGATCTACGCGACACCGTCCGTCAAGACCGTGCTCGCCGTCGTGGGCGCACTCATCGCCGGTGTCACCGTGGTGCCGGTTCCGCCCGATGCCGGGGTGGCCGAACGTGAGCACATCCTCCGCGACTCGGGCGCGCAGGCGTGGCTCGGTGAAGCGCCTCCGGATACCTCCGGGCTCGAGGTCCTGCCGGTGCGTCAACATGCACGGTCGTGGCACAGCTACCCCGAACCGCAGCCGTCCTCGGTCGCGTTCGTGCTCTACACCTCCGGTACCACCGGCCCGCCGAAAGGCGTCCTGATCTCGCGTAGTGCCATCGCCGCCGGCCTGGACGCGTTGGCGCAGGCCTGGGCGTGGACTGGGAAAGACACTGTGGTGCACGGGCTTCCGTTGTTCCATGTGCACGGTCTCATCCTCGGCGTCCTCGGCCCACTGCGAGTGGGCAGCCCGCTGATCCACACCGGCAAGCCGACGCCCGAGCTCTACGCAGCCGCGCGCGGATCCCTGTACTTCGGGGTGCCGACGGTGTGGTCGCGCGTTGCCGCGGACGAGGCGTCGGCCCGCGCCCTGTCCGGTGCCCGACTGCTGGTGTCCGGCAGTGCGCCGCTCCCGGTCCCGGTGTTCGAGAAGCTGCGTGAACTCACCGGCCAGGCTCCCATCGAGCGATACGGCATGAGCGAAACCCTCATCACCATCAGCACCCGCGCCGACGGGGAGCGTCGAGCAGGCTCGGTGGGACTGCCGGTCGCGGGCGTCGAGACACGGTTGCGTGGTGAAAAGGGCGAAATCCTGCCCCACGACGGCGAATCCATCGGTGCACTGCAGATCCGGTGCCCCATGCTGTTCGACGGCTACCTGAACAACCCCGAGGCGACGGCCGCGACGTTCACCGAGGACGGGTGGTTCGACACCGGAGACGTCGCTCTCATCGAGCCCGACGGGTTCCACCGCATCGTCGGGCGCGCCTCGACCGATCTGATCAAGTCCGGCGGGTATCGCGTCGGCGCAGGGGAGATCGAGACGGTGTTGCTGGGGCACCCGAGCGTCGACGAGGTGGCCGTGGTCGGTGTGCCCGACGACGATCTGGGCCAGCGCATCGTGGCGTTCGTCGTCGGCACCGATGTGGAAGATCGAGTGCTGATCGATCTGGTGGCCACCGAGCTGTCGATTCACAAGCGGCCCCGCGAGATTCGCGTCGTCGACTCCCTTCCGCGCAACGCGATGGGGAAGGTCCAGAAGAAGCTGTTGTCATAGTCGTCAGCGAGGGCGCGAGGCGGCGGTTAACGTCGAGGAATGACCACACTCGACGGTGCACGCATTCTCGTATTCGGTGCCAGTGGCGGTCTCGGCGGTCCGGTCGTCGAGCAGCTCGCGAAAGCCGGTGCACGGTTGACCGTGAGCGGCCGGAGCATCGAGTCGGAGCATCACTCGGTGAATGCCGATCTGACGCTGCCGGATTCGGCTCGATCGGTGATTGCGGAGGCCGTCGAACACCACGGCGGACTGGACGGGATCGTCATCGCCGCGGGTGTCGTGGCGTTCGGGCCGGTGACCGAAGTGGACGACGACACCGTCGACGAACTGTTGCTGCTCAACTATCTCGCGCCGCTGCGGGTGCTTCGAGAAGCGCTGACCACCCTGGGCCAGGGCGGGTTCGTGCTCAACATCAGTGCCGTCGTGGCGGACAAGCCGATGCCGAACATGGGTGCCTATTCGGCGAGCAAGGCTGCGGTGACCGCTCTGCTGAAAAGCGTGCGCACGGAGGCACGTAAGTCCAAGATCAGGATCGTGGACGTGCGTCCGCCGCACACCGAGACGGGTCTTGCGACGCGGCCGATCGCCGGGCAGGCACCGAAACTACCGCAAGGTCTGACGCCGGAGGCGGTGGCAGCGCGTATCGTCGCGGCGATCGTCGACGACGAGACCGATGTCGGCGCGGATCAGTTCTCGTAAGCTATTGTCGGCGTCGTGACCGAGACACACGTGATCGACGCAGCCAGAAGGCTCGTACGTCGTCGCACCATCGACTTCGGTCTCGTCTGCACGTCTTCCTGTTCGTAACTGTCGATCGAACCCATCCCCGACGGGCATTTCGCGCTCCTCGGGTAGTTCCGGCAACCCTCGAATCGAACAGGATCCTCCATGACCACATCTGTGTCCCACATCGGCGGCGTCATCGCTGCCACCGACGATGCCGTGCAGGCCGACGCGAAGAACGCCCAGGCGGTCTTCCGTGCCTCCGCCACCGCGCACGATGCCGTCGCCACCACCGTCACCCTGGGCAAGTTCAGCGTCGAGGTCGACGAGCCGCCTGCCCTCGGCGGTGAGAACAAGGCCGCCAACCCGGTCGAGTACTACCTGGCGTCGCTGCTGTCCTGCCAGGTGGTCACCTACCGCGTCTGGGCCGAGAAGCTCGGCATCGTCGTCGACGACATCAAGGCCAAGGCCGAGGGTGACCTCGACGTTCGCGGATTCTTCGGTTTCGACGACAACGTTCGTCCCGGGTTCGGTGAGGTGCGCGTCGTCGTGACCGTCACCGGTCCCGAGTCACGGGAGCGGTACGAGGAGCTGCAGAAGGCCGTCGACGATCACTGCCCCGTGCTGGATCTGACGCGCAATCCCACCCCGATCCACACCGTTCTCGAGACGGCCTGACGTCATGAGCGAACGGACATTCGGCCTGCGTACCAGAGCAATTCACGCCGGAGCGAGACCCGATCCTGCCACCGGTTCGCGTGCGGTGCCTATCTATCAGACGGCGAGCTACGTGTTCGAGAATTCCGCGGACGCAGGCGATCTGTTCGCTCTGCAGAAGTACGGCAACGTCTACAGCCGCATCGGCAACCCCACCGTCGCCGCCTTCGAGGAGCGCATCGCGAGCCTCGAAGGCGGCATCGGGGCGGTTGCGTTCGGCAGTGGGTTGGCGGCCGAGTTCGCAGTGTTCGCTGCGCTCGCGGGCACCGGAGACCACATCGTTGCCGCGGCCGGGCTCTACGGCGGCACGGTGACCCAGCTCGACGTGACGCTGCGCCGCTTCGGCGTCGAGACCACGTTCGTCCCTGGCACCGATCCCTCCGATTACGCAGCAGCGGTGACGGATTCGACCAAGCTGATCTACGCCGAGGTCATCGGCAATCCGTCGGGCGAGATCGCCGACCTCGAGGGTCTGGCCGCCGTGGCCCACGATCACGGAATCCCGCTGGTGATCGACGCGACGATGGCGACGCCGTGGCTGAGCCGGCCCATCGAGTTCGGCGCCGACATCGTGATCCACTCGGCCACCAAGTTCCTCGGTGGTCACGGATCGACGCTCGGGGGAGTGGTGGTGGAATCCGGGCGGTTCGATTGGGGCTCGGGCAAATTCCCGCAGATGACGGCACCCGTGGCCTCCTACGGCGGGCTGTCGTGGTGGGGAAACTTCGGCGAGTACGGCTTTCTGACGAAGCTGCGCAGCGAACAGTTGCGCGACATCGGGGGCGCACTGGCACCGCAATCGGCATTCACGCTGATCCAGGGTGTGGAGACGCTGCCGCAGCGTATGGACGCACATGTCGCCAATGCCCGAGTCGTTGCAAAGTGGCTCGAAACCGATCCACGTATCGACTACGTGAGATGGGCAGGCCTGCAAAGTCATCCGCAGCACGACCGAGCAGCGAAGTATCTCCCTGCCGGTCCTGGTGCGGTGTTCGCTTTCGGAATCGACGGTGGCCGCGAGGCCGGGCAGACGTTCGTCGAGAGCGTGCAGATCGCCAGCCACGTCGCCAATATCGGTGACGTGCGCACGCTGGTGATTCACCCGGGCAGCACCACACACCGACAACTGACCGATGAGCAACTCCGCGGAGCAGGTGTCGGTCCCGAGTTGATTCGCATCAGCGTCGGACTCGAAGATGCCGAGGACATTCTGTGGGACCTGGATCAGGCCCTGGCACTGGCAACAGGAAAGGCGCGGTCATGAGCGAGCGCACCTGGCAGGGCCCGTCCGCGCCGCAGCGGCAACGCATCCTGCGTGAGACGAAGACCGTCGCGATCGTCGGTGCGTCCAAGAACCCCTCGCGGGCAAGCTACTTCGTCAATCGGTATCTGTCCTCGACGAGCAACTACGAGATCTTTCTCGTCAATCCGACGGTCACCGACATAGAAGGGACCACGGTCTATCCGACCCTCGCGGATCTGCCTGAATCGCCGGATCTGGTCGACGTGTTCCGCAAGTACGACGACTTGCCCGACGTTCTCTCCGAAGCGATTGCAGCGCAGGCGAAGACGATCTGGCTACAGCTCGGACTGTGGCACGAGCAGGTGGCACGCGACGGGGAGGCCGCGGGGTTGAACGTCGTCATGGATCGGTGCCTGAAGATCGAACACGCCCGATTCCACGGAGGACTGCATCTGGCCGGATTCGACACGGGAGTGATCGATTCGCGTCGTACCCGCGGTTAGCGGTTCACGCCTTCAGCAGACGGCCACTGATCACCGTGGCCAGTGCGCGTGGGGCCAAACGGACACTGCCGGCGCTGATCTTGTTGGACAGACCGGACACGACACTGGCGGGGGTTCGGCGAGAATCCAACGCGCGCATAGCCGTCGAGACCACCTGCTCGGAGGTCTGGTAGTTACCCACCGCGGCATCTTCCGATCCCACGACATCGAAGAACTCGGTGCGCGTGGGGCCGGGGGAGAGCGCGAGAATCTTCAGCGACGAGGTGCGGTGCTCGTAGGCCAGCGCTTCGGTGAAGTTGAGGACGAAGGCCTTCGTCGCACCGTAGACGGCCATGTTGGGGGTGGGTTGGTACGCGGCGGTACTCGCGATGTTGATCAGTGCGCCGGTGAGGTTCGGCAGAAATGCGTGCGTCAGGTCGACCAGGGCGCTCACGTTCAGTGCGATCTCGGCAGCGACGCGCGCGGGATCCTCGTCGGCGAACCTTCCATGCGTTCCGAAACCTGCATTGTTGACGAGGGTGGTGGGGGTGATTCCTTTGTCCGCCAATGTGGTTCGTAGGGTGTCGCCCACGCCGGGGACACCCAGGTCCATCGCTACGACGGTGGCCGTCACGCCGTGCTCGGATTCGATGCGCCGCGCCAGGGTGTTCAACCGATCGGCGCGTCGAGCTACGAGGACGACGTTCTCGCCGCGTGCGGCGAAGCGGGTGGCGAATTCCTCGCCGAGGCCCGAACTTGCTCCGGTGATGAGCGCTGTGGAAGTCATGCCAGCAAATGTAGGCAGTGTCAGCATTGTTGTCAACGCCAACATCGCCTAGGGTGAGGTCATGGCAACGCAGCGCTACCACCACGGTGACCTGCGCGCGGTCTTGCTCGACGAGGCCGAACGGAGCATCGCGCACGGCGGGGTCGACGCGTTGTCGCTTCGGCAGCTGGCCAGAGATGTCGGCGTCAGTCACGGTGCCCCGGCGCGCCATTTCCGCGACAAGCAGGCGCTACTGGATGCGCTGGCGCTGCACGGTTTCGAGGAATTGAATCGCCGAATGGTCGCAGCGGCAACGGGACCCGGTGAGCTGCTGGCTCGGTTCCGTGGAGTCGCCCGCGCCTACCTCGGATTCGCCGTCGAACACCCGGAGTTGCTCGATGTCATGTACAGCACCAAGCATCATCCCGACGCCAGTGAGAATCTGAAAAGCGTTGCGCACGAGAGTATGACCGCCACCGAGGATTTGCTGAAGGAGGCGATGGCGGCCGGTGTGATCACCGAGGCTCCACCCGAGATCCTCGCGCGCGTCGCCTTCGCGAGCGTGCACGGACTCGCGATGCTGGCCACCGGCGACCTGCTCGACGGCGTGCCGACCGAGGATCTGCTCGACGCGACCGTGGACACTCTGCTGCGCGGGTTCACCTGACCGGTGGCCCCGAGCAGCGGTTCGAGGAGCAGCCCCCTAGGTGGACCCCGATAGGGGTATTTCGTCGGGGTCCGTCCCCGGATCGACGAGGTGAAGTCCCGGCCGTGCCCTTCGGCGGTCGGGGCGCTGAGCGACGCTGGAAGCCATCTCGGCAATGAGGTCGAGCCGGAGGCGCTCTGCTGCGCGCTGCCTGCTCCTGAGGTAGTGAGCCAGTTCCGACGCGATGAGTGCGGCACCGACGGGCCCGCCGTACCGGTGCGTCCACCCGGGTCCATCGTGCTCGAATGCGTTCAGGAAACGGTTCGGGTCGGACAGCACGGCAAGGACGGTATCCGCGGTCACGCCGTGTGCGCGTAAGCGGGCGGTGACGTCCGAGATCTCGTGTGTTCCCCGGTGTGCGCCGAGCGCACGCTGCCACTGGGCATTCACAACTGCGGGCCGAAGTGAACACTGGGCCCGCTGCACGGGAGGCGGTGGGGTCCGGCCGAGTTCCGCGGCGACCCGACCTCTCCGTTCGGTCGGCGCTTGTACCGATACAGATCGGCATCGGCGTCGGCCAGTAAAGTCTCGAACGGTTTGTCTTTGGGCGTCGACACGGCCAAACCGTAAGAGGCAGAGACCGATTGGCTGGCAACCATGGTTTCGGCCAACTGCCTCGCCTCGGCGTGGTTCGAGACCGGGGTGATGAGGACGAACTCGTCGCCGCCCACACGTCCGAGGATCGACCGCGACGGCGCGCGTGAGGACCACGAGAGAGCGAGCTCTGCAAGGGCCCGGTCACCGGCTGCATGCCCGTAGTTGTCGTTGAGATCCTTGAAGTTGTCGATGTCGAAAGCAATGATCGCGACGCGGTCGGTCCTTCGGCGCAGTTGCGCTGTGAGACGGGCGAACCCGTGCTCGGCACCCGTGCGGTTGAACACCCCCGTCAGTGGGTCGCGCAACGCTGCCGAGCGAAGACTTGCTCCGGCCGACCCCAGTACTTCGGTGAACGCGACCACACAGAAGAGGGCGACGATGACCTCGCTCGGCGAACTCGCGGCTTCACCGAGGGCGAGCGAACCGGCCACGGCCAGTGCCAGTACCGAACACTGAACCCGTGCGATCGAGGCTCGGTGCATGGTTCGGATGTATACGACGAGAACGAGTATCGAGGCAACTGCGCTCATGCGGAGAGCCGTGTGCACCTGGAAGGCGATACCGAACAGGCCTGCAAACGCAGCCCACACGACGGTCGAGTCGAGCTGCACGCGTCCGATGTGCACAGGTCTGTTCGCGACCGTACCCACGATCGAGAAGACGATGGACGCGACCAGTCCGCTCACCGTCGTCCACGACTGCTCGACGTCGGGTACCGAGAACGAGTCGAGCGTCGTTCCTATTCCGGTGAGAGCCGATACGATCAGCAGTAGCAAGACTGCCGCCAGCACTTTTCGGGCCTCTCTTCGCTGAGCGACGACGGGCACCGAGGCGTGGGGTGTCGATACGGCATTCACGTCTGCTCCATCGCCGCAGCTATTTTCCCGTTACCAATTGTGATTCTCGCAACTCCACTCGGTCGGTGTCGGCGGCCGTGACGGATCCGATGGCGCGGGAGTCCGGTGAGCACGGCCGGCGTCGCGGGTGGTCCGCTGCGGAGGTATGCCTCCGCTTCGAAAAGTGCGATCTGAACTGCGTTGATACCGATTGTCTCGGTGAACGGCCGCGGGCGAGTCGAGTGAGGCAACGTGACGTCGGCTCGCGTATGAAAAGCGGGCGTTTCCGTGTGCTGCCCGTCCAGTCGGCAGACCGCTGCTGCGGTGCCGCTGTCCTCGGATGGATAACTAGAAAATTGCTGACTTCGGGCAGTTTGGGTACGCTGCTCGCTAGTCGAATGTGAAGGACGGGGGCATGGTGACGAGTGCATGGAGCAGAGCCGAAAATCTTGCTGTTATCGACAGCGCGAGCTTCCGGGCGGTGTACGTCTTCGGTGTGGCGGCAGCGTTGCTCGCAGGATTCACGGCGTTGGGTTGGATGTTCGCCCAGCCGATGCTGGGGATCGTGGCGGGAGTGACCGCAATCGGCACGATCGGGACAGCTCACGCGCTGCTCGGTGGTAGTCGTTTCGGTACGTCGCCCGCTGATCTGTTGGAGACGCATGCGGGTCGCTTCGATGGCTGACAACCGCGACGAAGCCTTGATCACGTTCGCGGCTCGCTGGGAGCCGTACGGCGGTGCGGATGCTTCGGAGATCTTCGTCTGCTTCGGTTTGAGCGAAAGTCAGTACCGGGCGCGTTTGTACCAGGCCTTGACGCGTTCCGGGCACGGTGCAGTGGACGTCGACGCCCGGGTGCGGACGCGGTTGCTGCGCTACAGCACGTCGTGAGTATTCGACTTCTGCCCGGCGAGGCCGATACTCGATGCAGTGGCGTGCCGATCCTGGCTGCCGGCTCGAAACGAACGACAATCGGGGACAGCGAATGAGCATTGGGGCCAGGTGGCGTGTCGCGGCGCTGACAGTGGCGGCGGGAGCCGCGACGGTCGGTGGCGTCATGATCGGCACCGGGGCCGGCGTCTCGTCGGCGTATCCGATCTGTATCGGAAATCTGCACGCGTGCCATCACCCCGCCCCCACCAGCATCGATGTCACCACCACGGTGGATGATTCGACGACCACCGAATCCACCACGTCGTCCACCACCACGTCGGCGACCTCGACCACAACAGCAGCGTCGAGCACCTCGTCGTCGAGACGCCCACGACCCACCCACGAACCCACCACGGAGTCGGAACAGTCGTCGACTCGCTCGCAGCCGTCACGCACGCCGACGTCCGGGGTGGTCGACGGGCCTCCTGCAGCCGGGCCTCCTGCAGCCGGGCCTCCTGCAGCCGGGCCGCCTGCAGCCGTTCCGCCTGTCGGCGGTGCAGGCGGTGTCCCGCCAGGAGCCGGCCTCGATGTACCCGATGTCGAGGACGAGGAGACGGCGGCGGCATCTTCCTCGACCGCACCGTCGACAGAACCGGCCGGCCCGGCGTCGACCAGTGCGGCCTCGCCGTCGTCGTCCGCTTCCGGTCCCGGCGCATCGGGTCCCGGCGCGAACGGTCCTGATCCGGATACCGAACTCACCGCGTCGTCCGGTCTGTTGGACGCACGCGCGGTGGCAGGTGGAGTCGTGGGTCTGATGCTCGCCGGAGCCGGAGCGGGTGTCATCAGCGCCAGGGGAGCCCGCGCGCAGCAGGTGCGTCTCGATCGAGCTCGCGGGGAGATTTTCTCGTGACGCGCTCACATCGTCGGATCTCGGCGGCCGTGGACGTGGTCTGCGAAATTGCAGCGGATGCCGATCGGTCCACGCTCGACGGCGTGATCGAGGCGATCGCCCGCGAACGCAGGCGACCGATCGTCATCGAGGGCGCAGTCCTGCCGCCAGGGGTGTGTGGGCAGCGCCGCGCCTACCCCGATCGCGACGTGATCGTGATAGGTACGGACCTTCCGAATTACGATCGCACGCTCGCCCACGAACTGGGCCACATCGTCTTTCGACACGACGGCATACCCATCGAGAGTTCCCTGCGCGCCGTCAGCGATGAGCTGCTGGCGTACTTGCTGAGCGAACGCACGTTGCAATCGGCCGTGGTGGACGGTGCCGACAACGACGACGAATGGGAAGCGGAGGCCTTCGCCGGGCAGCTGCTGCAGCGATTGCGTCGTGCGAACACCCGAGGCGCAGCTCGATCGATCGTCTCTTTCGACCAGGCGTTGGGCTGACATGGCGTGGATTGCAGCACTGGTGGTCTGGCTTGCGGCCGGTGCACGAGTGGGCCGAATGGTCGTGCGACCTGCCACCACGGTTCGGATCTGCATGGTCCTGGCCATGGTGTGCACAGCGGCGGCCCAGACGGTGGCCATCGACGACGTCGCCGCCACGCTCGGCCGCGACAATGCGGCCGCAGCGTTGGCGATGTGCTGGGCCGGCGGGGCCGGAGCGTCGATGGTGATCGCCATCAGGGCATGGCCGACACTTCTGCGGCGGTGGTACCGAACGTGTGCCGTCGTCATCGCGGTGTCCACAGCCGGTGCGATGGCGGGCTCGCTCTTGAACCCGGTGGCCGGCTGGTGCGCGGTTCTGCCGGCGTTCGCCGCCGTGATCGCGGCCGGGGTTCGGGTGATCGCCCGCACGCCGATCGGGCGTGCGGTTGCCCTTTATTGTCTCGGTGCTGTGGCGCCGCTGTCGATCGCCATCGCAGTGATTCTCGGTGCGGAACCCAACCGCGGGGTGCTCACAGTGGGTGCGTTGATCATGTCGATCGGTGCCGTGTCGGTGTTGATCGAGACATGGATACGCGCCCGGATCCTGCTCTACCGCATCAAAGATCTACACCACGCCCTGCTCCGCCGATTCCCCGAACTTCGCGACTCCGACCGATCGCGGGCACCCACTGTGCTGCAAGCGTCCGATCACGTGTCGGACGTCATGGACGGGCTGTACTTGCAGGTGGGTGCCGGACAGTTCGACGACGGAGTCGCCGCGCCTACCGATCCGGTGGATCGCGCAGCACGGATAGCTCGGACGGTCCACGACCCTCTCGCCCACCCCATCCTCGGTGCCCACTGGATCGTGCCCCCACCCGACTGGTCCCCTCCGCAGTGGGTTGCCTTGATCGCCCGGGCGCATCGATCGACGTCCACCGCCGCGCTCGACGACGCGACATCACCGGACTCCGCTACCGACACGACTGCTCGGTAGCGGACGCGGCCGGCCAGGCAGCGAGCGCTACGGGGTGCTGTCCGGTGGCACCGCGGGCAATCCTTCGCTTGCGCGTAGCTTTTCGGCCATCGAGGTCAGCAGGCTCTGCGATTCGTCGGACAGGTCGAATGCGCGTGCCGACAGTCGCCGCAGGCCCTGATTCCGCAATTGCGCGAGCATTTCGAGATCGCGATCGACCGCATCCTGATAGACCGGGTCGTAGAAATAATCCGCCCGTACCTTGAAGAACCGCGCCAACGCTGTCACGGTCTCCTCCGACGGGTTGGTCCTGTGTCCGGATCGAAGCTGCGAAATATACGGTTTGGAGATGCGATGGCCCGCGTCGGCCAGCCCCTGTGCGACCTCGGCATTGGTGTGAGGCCGACGTCCCGGTGGATGGACCGTGTCGAACAGCTTGTTCAACCTGGCCGCGAACGATCCGTCTTCGACCGGCACCTTTGTCTTCCCTCTGATCATGTGAACCCAACTTGTCCCGCGGCGGTAGCCGACATTTCAGTAACCAAATGGTAACCGTCCGGCGGCTTCGATAAACGCGCTCTGCTGTTCACGGTCGAAATCCGCGTTGGGTGGCGCTTGGCCGGTCCTGAGCGATGTGCCGAATCATTCGGATCGATTCGCCGACGATCAACGTGACCAGCGACAGCGCCATCAATGCAAGCGCAGCCACGATCGCGAATATCAACACCGAATACATCTCGACTACCCCTCTGTCTCATGAGCTGGACGAGTCTGGATCGCAGAGGCGACGTGATGCGGTCGAATCCGGATGCGAGGCCTGTCGTGCTTTGCGGGGGGTGGCCTCGCATCCGGCAGCCGGCATCGTCTGCGAATTCGACACCGTCCAGGTCTAGATATTAGCTGAAAGATTGCTGTCGAGGCGAACCGAATCGGTGCCCTAGGTTGAGTGCATGACCGAATACGACCTGCAACGCTTCGTCGACGCCCAGGATCCCGTGTGGAGTGCAGTGACGCAGGAGTTGAAGGCGGGGAGGAAGCAGACCCACTGGATGTGGTTCGTGTTCCCGCAGTTGGCGGGATTGGGACGAAGTGCGACTGCTCAGCACTTCGGCATCGCCGACCTGACGGAGGCGGAACTGTATCTGTCCCACGAGGTGCTGGGTCCGCGTCTGAAGAAGGCGGCCCGGCTGACCGTCGGAATCGAGGGTCGAACGGTGGACGAGATCTTCGGTTACCCCGACAATCTGAAACTGCATTCGTCCATGACGCTTTTCGCCGAAGCTACCAAGGGCCAGTCCGTTTTCGGCGAAGTGTTGCAGAAGTATTTCGGCGGCGAATTCGATGGCGCGACACTCGACTTGCTCGACGAGCGGTACCGCTAGCATCGCACCCATGACGACTCCACTCGCCGGATCCATTGCCTTCGTCCACGCCAGCTGGCACCTGGACATCGTCGACCGAGCGCGAGTGGGATTCGCGGCAGAACTCGAGCGGCTGGGCCAGGGCGATACTCGTGTCGACGTCTTCGAGGTGCCGGGGGCATTCGAGATCCCGCTGCACGCCCAGCGGTTGGCGAAGACCGGGAAGTACTCGGCGATCGTCGCCGCCGCGCTGGTCGTCGACGGAGGAATCTATCGACACGACTTCGTAGAAACGGCGGTCATCGACGGCCTCATGCGGGTGCAACTGGACACCGATGTGCCGGTGTTCTCGGTGGTGCTCACTCCCCATCACTTCCACGAGCACGCCGACCACGCAGCGTTCTTCACCGCCCACCTCGAAACCAAGGGTGCCGAAGCGGCGCGGGCTGTTGTCAAAACCCTGGCGTCGCTGGGAACCATCGGCTGACGCCGGGGCCGATTTTGGGCCGGGGCCGATTGCCTCCCTGCGCCTGAGTTGCATGAAGTACTCGCGGAACTCGAACCGCGCGAACGGATCTTCTATCTTTGCGAGTACGGCACCACGCGCAACGACGCCTAGTGCCTCGCCGATCAAAGTTTTTGGGATATCGACGCTCCGGGTCGGCTCTGCAGTCGCGAGCACGTCTGATCGGTCCTCGAAGACCGGTACGTGTACGACCCGGGCGGTCGGCGCGGCGGTGATGATCGGGGAGTTTCAGCCACGGGAACTGCCCCAGCCACCTACCTGCTGACGTACACACTGCTGCTCGACTGCGTGCATACCCGTAGAGGGACGTTGTGGCAGCGACGGGACGGTAACTGGACAATTCTCCAACATCGAGGAGCCGTGATCGCAGCCCACAAATCGTGATGTGTGGGGGATGAGTCGACCTCTATCATGGGCTACCGACAGACTTTGAGTTCCCAATACTTTTGTAGGGCAATAGTTTTCGATTGCACTGTGGTTGTCAGTCGAATGTTTGTTCGATACACTTGCTCCCATGACCACGGAGATCTGGCAACTGAGCGAGAGTGAACTCCTCGCCGATGCCGCCGCGGTCTCCCACCAGATTCAGTTGTTGGAGGCGCGGCGGATCGCGCTCGTCGCCGAAATCGACACCCGCGTCTCCCGCGAGAAGCTCGGTTTCCCCGGACCCGCCGGATGGCTGACCTCCACCACACTGCTCTCACCGTCCAAGGCCACCAAGATCGTCGCCCTCGCCCGCGGCATGGCTGCGTTTCCCGACATCGCCGACGCCGTCAACACCGGCGTCATGTCCGTCGATCACGCCGCTCTGATCCTCACCTTCGCCGAAACCCCACCGGAGAACCTGCCGGAAGAGGGTCGCGATATGGCCCGCGCCGCCTTGATCAAGGCTGCGACCGGGCCCGACGCGCGCACCGGCCGGATTCGTGCAGCGATCACCAGACTCGAAGACAGCTTCGGCACCAAGAAACCACCCGCCGAGAACACCGACCGCAACGAACTCTTCGCCTCCACAACCCTGAACGGGCGCCTGGTACTCAAAGGCGACTTCGATGCGATCACCGGAGAAAAGCTGCTCACCGCACTCTCACCGTTGACCGAACCCCACCCCGCAGCCGACGGCACCCAAGACGACCGCAGCCCCGCCAAACGCCGAGCCGACGCCTTCGGACACATCCTCGACCAGTACCTCGCCTCGAGTGATCGCCCCATCGAAGGCGGTGAACGACCGCACGTGAACCTGCACATCAGCCTGCGCGATCTCACCGACCTCCGCGACAGCGCCGACGACATCACCGATGACGAAACCTCACGCGCAGCAGCCGAATCCGACACCGTGGATCCGGTCGACATCAAGACCGGACACGCGATCGACCCCGACACAGCAGACGCATCTGATACACCCTCTGCCGCGGATCGTGGCGCGTATCGCGACCTGTTCGGCGACGGCACCACGGTCGGGTGGCTGCCGTGGATGGGACCCCTCTCCCGCAATACTTCCCGCCAGTTGGCCTGCGACTGTGTCCTCACCGCCATCGTGATGGACGAGAACGGCAACCCGTTGAACCTCGCCCGCACCGCCCGCACCATCACCGCCAAACAACGCACAGCCCTCACCGCCCGCGATCACGGCTGCGCGTTCCCCGGCTGCGGAAAACCTGCAGCCTGGACCGAAGGCCACCACATCTGGCACTGGGGCGACGGCGGCCCCACCGACATGAACAATCTGGTTCTGCTCTGCGGATTTCACCACCGCCTCATCCACCACTCCGATTGGGAAGTGTTCATCGGTACCGACAACCACCCGTGGTTCATCCCGCCCGCAACCGTCGACCCGTACCGACAACCCAGACAATCGCACGCCCGAGCAGGCCCCCACATCGCCTGAGCCGAGCGCACCGTCCACACAACGACTCCAGCCCCGCACCGAGAACACGGTGCGGGGCTGGAAGAGGTTGCTCTACAGCCTGATTCGAGTGAAGTGGACTCTCAGTCGTTGGCGTGCAATGCCGCGTTCAGTTCGACGCCGGTGCCCTTCCACGGCACCACCTCGACCGCGCCCGAGAGCGAGTTGCGACGGAACAGCAGGTTGGATTTGCCGGACAATGTTGCCGCCTTCACCACTGTCCCATCCGGACCACTCACCTTCGTGCCTGCCGTGATGTACAGCCCCGCCTCGACGACGCAGTCGTCACCGAGCGAAATGCCGAGACCGGAGTTCGCGCCCAGCAAGCAGCTCTTCCCGACGGAAATGACGTTCTTGCCGCCACCGGAGAGCGTGCCCATGATCGACGCACCGCCGCCCACGTCGGAACCGTCGCCCACCACGACACCCGCGGAGATGCGACCCTCGACCATCGAGTTGCCGAGCGTGCCGGCATTGAAGTTGACGAAGCCTTCGTGCATGACCGTCGTGCCGCTGGCCAAGTGCGCGCCGAGGCGAACGCGGTCGGCGTCGGCGATACGAACTCCAGTGGGAACGACGTAATCGACCAGGCGTGGGAACTTGTCGACTCCGTACACGGTCACCGGACCGCGTGCGCGCAGCTTCGCGCGCACCGTCTCGAAACCGTCCACCGCTGCGGGACCGAAGTTGGTCCACACCACATTGGCCAGCAGGCCGAACACTCCGTCGAGATTCTGCCCGTGCGGCTGAATCAACCGGTGCGAGAGCAGATGCAGTCGCAGATACGCGTCGTGGGCGTCGATCGGGGCGTCGTCGAGGGAGGCGATGCTGGTGCGCACTGCGACCACCTCGACGCCGCGCGCCTCGTCGGATCCGACGAGAGCGGCCAGCTCCTCGGGGACGTCCGAACCCTCGAGCCGGGTGGTGCCGGTCTCGAAGCCGGTCCCGAGCTCCGGGCTCGGAAACCAGGTGTCGAGAACAACGCCCGACGTCGTGATGTTGGCGATACCTACTGCTGATGCTCCATGTGCGCTCACGGGACGAAGAATACGCGGTGGGCCGAATGCGGTGGGGGCTCGGCAACGGCTCCGGTCGGGGACTGTTCTGCCCGCCGTGTCGGGCGCGCGGATTGTGGGTGCACCGCGATTCGGGCGAAGCGTCGGTTCGTTATCGGTTCGACTGCCGAGCGTGATCGCATCGGGACGCCGGCGGACGCGTCGGCGGTGGGGAAGCTGACAGAGTTTCTCCGGTGACCACCCGTACCGCCTCCCGCAGTCGCGGAGTGACCTCGGTGATGGCCGGCGGCGTCTCCTTCACCGGATTGGTGACGACCTTGGCCACGACTATCGTCCTCGGAATCGCCCTGGGTTTGGTTGTCACAGGCGCGTGGTAGACATGCCCATCGGCTGACAGGGGGTCGCCGAGTCTGGGGGACGTCATGAGTTCGAGCAAGTCCACACGTACGCGTTCGGCAGTGACGGTGATCGCTGCGGCGGTGATCGCCGTGAGCAGTGCCGTTGTCGGTTCGGGCACCGCTGCCGCCGATCCCAACTGCGCCGGAGCCGGCGGTTCGTCGGCCGTGGTCGCGCGAATCCCCGGGGCAGCTCTCGAAGGCCTGGCCGTCGACGCGTCGGGCCGCGCCTACGTCACCGACATCGTCTCGGGCCGGGTGTACCGCATCGACGCGCCCGGACAGGCCGCGTACCCCATCGCGACGGTCCCCAGCGGCGGCGGTGGCGCGCTGGCATGGATGCCCGACGGCACCCTGCTGGTCGGCTACGGAGCCGACCCCCGCGTCTTCGTCGGAGACATCGTCAAGGCCGCGGGCATCGTTCGGCTCGACGTGAACACTCTCACCGTCACCCCGTTCGCGACGGGTCTGAGCGCAGCCAATGGACTCGCAGTCGCCGCCGACGGAACGGTGTACGCCACCAACGACTTCGGCTCGCTCATCGGCCGGATCGGTCCCGACGGTTCGGTCGACCCGGCGTGGGCGAGCTTCCCCAGTGCCAACGGTGCAGTGCTCGACGCCGCAGACCGGTACCTCTACGTATCGCGCACGTTCGTGAACCCAGGCGTCAGCCGGATCCCGATCGCCAACCCCTCGGCACCGGAAAGCGTGCTCGACCTGTCGGGACTGGACAGCTTCGCGGCTCCGGACGGGCTCACCCTCGACGATTCCGGACGCCCGGTGGTGCCGCTCAACGCAGGCGGCTCCGTCGTCCGCATCGATGCACCGGGGGCGACGTGTGTCATCGGCACCGGAACTCGGCTGACCAGCGTCGTCACCTACGGCCGCTCCGACCAGGGATTCTCGAGCGGACGATTGTTCGGTGCGGGCTTCGACGGCGTGGTCCGCGAGATTCCGGGATCCACGGCCTAGAGTTTTCTCCCGTGACGCTCGAACTGAATGCCGACCCGATAGACCTCACCGCGGCACTGGTGGACATCCCCAGTGTCAGCGAGGACGAATCGCGCATTGCAGACGAGGTGGAGAAGGCGCTCCGCGAGCAGACCACGGGCTTCGAGATCATCCGAAGCGGCAACGCCGTTCTGGCTCGAACCAACCGCGGACTCGGGTCGAGGGTGATGCTCGCCGGGCATCTCGACACGGTTCCCATCGCAGACAACGTGCCGTCCAGGCGCGAGCACGACAGCGCCGAGGGCGACATTCTGCACGGGTGCGGAACTGTCGACATGAAGTCGGGTGACGCAGTGTTCCTGCACCTCGCGGCCACGATCGACAACCCTGCTCACGATCTGACTCTGGTGTTCTACGACTGCGAGGAGATCGCGGCCGCCCGGAACGGACTCGGCCGCATCGAACGAGAGCTGCCAGAGTGGCTCGAAGCCGACGTCGCCATTCTCGGCGAACCCTCCGGCGGTTTCATCGAGGCCGGTTGCCAAGGGACGCTGAGGGTTCGGCTGACGGCGTCGGGAACGCGGGCGCACAGTGCGCGGTCCTGGTTGGGCGACAATGCAATTCACAAGTTCGGTGCGGTCCTGAACCGACTCGCCGCGTATCGCGCACGCACCGTCGATATCGACGGCTGCGTGTATCGGGAAGGGCTGCAAGCAGTCCGGATCTCCGGTGGAGTTGCGGGCAACGTCGTTCCCGACGCGGCCGAACTGGACGTCAACTTTCGCTTCGCGCCGGATCGCAGTGTCGACGACGCCGTCGAACACGTTCGTGAGGTGGTCGAGGGACTGGATCTCGGCTTCGAGGTCACCGACTCGTCGCCCGGGGCGCTTCCCGGTCTGAACCGACCCGCAGCGGCTGCTCTCATCGAAGCCGCGGGCGGACAGTTCCGAGCCAAGTACGGCTGGACGGACGTCTCCCGGTTCTCGGCGCTCGGTATCCCGGCGGTCAACTACGGACCAGGCGACCCCAATCTCGCTCACAAGCGCGACGAGCGTGTACCCGTCGAGCAGATCACCCACGTCACACAGGTTCTCCGGAGCTACCTCTCTGCCGGATAGCCTGAACGCCATGAACAGCGACCAGGACCCAGGCGGTTTCGAGGAACCCGGCACCGAGAAGCCGGCCAAGCACAAAGGATCCGTCGTGCTCAGGCGTGGCCGGAACACCGAGACGTCCACCTCGGATCAGCGCCTGCTCGACGAGCGAGGATCAGGGAACTGGATTCACTCCGACACCTGGCGAGTGCTGCGTATCCAGAGCGAATTCGTCGAGGGATTCGGTGCCCTCGCCGAGGTCCCGAAGGCCGTCACCGTGTTCGGTTCGGCGCGCACCCCCGCAGACCATCCCGAGTACGCCCGAGCCCGGCAACTCGGAGCTGCTCTCGCGAAGGAGGGCTTCGCCGTCATCACCGGTGGTGGTCCCGGGGCGATGGAAGGGGCCAACCGAGGTGCGAGCGAGGCCGACGGGTACTCGATCGGACTCGGGATCGAGTTGCCGTTCGAGCAGGGCCTGAACGAATGGGTCGATCTGGGCGTCAACTTTCGCTACTTCTTCGTGCGCAAGACCATGTTCGTGAAGTACTCCCAGGCGTTCGTGTGTCTGCCCGGCGGCTTCGGTACTCTCGACGAACTCTTCGAGGCGCTGACCTTGGTGCAGACGGCCAAGGTCACCAGGTTCCCGATCGTGTTGCTGGGCAAGGACTTCTGGTCGGGACTTCTCGACTGGATCAAGACGACTCTAGTGAAAGAAGGCAAGGTGTCCGAGAAGGACCTCGAACTGATCCACTGCACCGACAGCGTCGACGAGGCCGTCCGGATCGTCCGCGAGGCCCAGCAGTGAGCGATCGTGCATCGACCGAACGCTTGCTCAGTGTCTGCGTCTACTGCGCGTCGGGCCCCGTCGACGCGTCGTTCATCGACCTGGCCGGCGAGGTCGGCACCGAGATCGGTCGACGAGGCTGGCAGCTCGTCTCGGGTGGCGGCAACGTCTCGATGATGGGCGCGGTCGCGGCGGCGACGCGAGCAGCGGGCGGCAACACGGTCGGCGTGATTCCGAAAGCGCTCGTGCACCGCGAGGTCGCCGATGTCGACGCCGACGAGCTGATCGTCACCGACACCATGCGTGAGCGGAAGAAGATCATGGAGGACCGCGCCGACGCGTTCATCACCTTGCCGGGTGGGATCGGGACGTTGGAGGAGCTGTTCGAGACATGGACTGCGGGCTACCTGGGCATGCACAGCAAGCCGATGGTGATGCTCGATCCATTCGGACATTTCGACGGCATGATGCAGTGGATAGAAGGCCTGCGAGAGACCGGATTCGTGCAACAGCGCGCTCTGGACGCCCTGGTCAGAACGACGACCGTCGATGCAGCTCTGAATGCATGCGCAACGTTGTGACAGGTCATAAAGCGCGGCCGTGAAGAGAGATGCTCAAAGTTGTTACCCTCAAGTAGGGTAAGAAATCTCACATCGTCTTCAAAGGGGAGTTCATGGCTGTCGATGCCCGTCAGAAAATTGGAGTGACCGACCTCGCGGTCGCGTTGCCGAAAATGGTGACGGAGGTGCCCAGCCTGCTCAAGGGCCTGGCGGGATTCACTCGTAAGCCCGACCACAAAGCGTCGATCGGTCAGATCTTCCAGGACGCCGCCGCGAAGAACAGCGACCGTCCGTTCGTGCGGTTCGAGGGCGAGTCGATCACCTACCGTGAGGCGAACGAGCTCGTCAACCAGTACGCCGCGGTGTTCGCAGACCACGGAGTCAAGCGCGGCGACGTCGTCGGCATCCTCAGCAAGAACCGCCCGGAGGCGCTCTTCTCCGCACTCGCTGCCGTCAAGCTCGGTGCCACCGCGGGAATGCTGAACTACAACCAGCGCGGTGACGTGCTCGAGCACAGCCTCGGCATTCTCGACGCGACCGTCCTCGTGCTGGACGAGAACGCACAGGAAGCTCTCGATTCGCTCGACGGGCAGCCGAAGGTCGGAGCAGTTCTGCCGCTGAAGAAGTTGGCCGAACTCGCGGCGACGGCGTCGACGGCGAACCCGAAGGTCACCGCGGAGATCCAGGCCAAGGAGAAGGCGTTCTACATCTTCACCTCGGGTACCACCGGCATGCCGAAGGCCAGCCTGATGAGCCACTTCCGCTGGCTCAAATCGATGTCCGGGTTGGGCAACATGGGTGTGCGGCTGCGCAGCAACGACGTCATCTACTGCTGCCTTCCGCTCTACCACAACAACGCCCTGACGGTGACTCTGTCCTCGGTGCTCGCAGGTGGCGCGACCATGGCCATCGGCAAGCAGTTCTCGGTGAGCAATTTCTGGGACGACGTCCGCGTCAACAAGGCCACCGCGTTCACCTACATCGGTGAGCTGTGCCGCTACCTGCTGACTCAGCCGGAGAAGCCCTCCGACCGAGACAACTCGGTCAAGCTGATCGTCGGAAACGGACTGCGCCCGGAGATCTGGGAAGAGTTCACTCAGCGATTCGGCATCTCCCGCGTCGCCGAGTTCTACGGCGCCAGCGAATGCAACATCGCGTTCATCAACGCCCTGAACATGAAGAAGACCGCAGGCATCTGCCCGCTGCCGTACGCCGTCGTCCAGTACGACGAGGAATCCGGCAAGGCCAAGCGCGGCCAGGACGGCAAGCTCCGCAAGGTCGGCAACGGCGAGGTCGGACTGCTGCTGTCCAAGATCACCGACCGGGCGCCGTTCGACGGTTACTCCGACGACAAGGCCACCGAGAAGAAGATGGTGCGCGACGGTTTCAAGGACGGCGACGCGTGGTTCGATACCGGCGACCTGGTCCGCAAGCAGGGCTTCATGCACGTCGCGTTCGTCGATCGACTCGGTGACACCTTCCGCTGGAAGGGCGAGAACGTCGCGACCACCCAGGTCGAGGGAGCCCTCGGTGGGCACTCGTCGATCGACGGGGCCGTCGTGTACGGCGTCGACATCGAGGGAACCGACGGCAAAGCAGGCATGGCTGCGGTGACGCTGCGCGAGGGCGAGACCTTCGACGGCAAGACGATGGCCGAGCACCTCTACGACAAACTCCCGACGTACGCGGTGCCGCTCTTCGTCAGGGTCGTAGACAGTCTCGAGCAGACGTCGACGTTCAAGAGTCAGAAGGTGGCCCTGCGCAAGCTCGGCTACGAGGAGGACAGCGACAGCGACCTGTACGTGCTGCGCGGCAAGTCCGGTGGCTACGAGAAGGCGTACGACGGTTACGTCGCCGAGGTCGCCGCAGGTAAGGCACCCAAGGGCTGAGCACTCGAAAGATGCGCGCGTGCCACTATTGATTTCATGAGCACCCTCTGCGGCAAACCGGTCGCCGACGATCGCGCATTGGTCATGGCCATCGTCAATCGCACCCCCGATTCGTTCTACGACGGGGGTGCGAATTTCAGCGACGATGCTGCGATGGCGTCGGTGCACCGGGCTGTCGCAGAGGGTGCCGACATGATCGACATCGGTGGTGTGAAGGCCGGCCCCGGCGACATCGTCGATGCCGAGGAGGAGATCCGCCGTGTCGTTCCGTTCGTGGAGGCCATCCGGGACGCGTATCCGGAGCTGCTGATCAGTGTGGACACCTGGCGCAGCGAGGTCGCTCGACTGGCCTGTGGCGTCGGAGCGGATCTGATCAACGACACGTGGGCCGGGGCCGACCCGGAGCTGGTGCGCGTCGCTGCCGCCGAGGGAGTCGGCATCGTCTGCTCGCACACCGGCGGTGCGGTGCCCCGTACTCGCCCGCATCGGGTTCGATACGCCGATGTGGTGGCCGACGTGATCGCCGAAGTCACCGCCGCCGCCGAGAACGCCGTCGCGGAGGGGGTGAAAAAAGACTCGATTCTTATCGATCCGACGCACGATTTCGGGAAAAACACCTATCACGGGCTCGAGTTGTTGCGTCGCGTGGACGATCTTGTAAACACCGGGTGGCCTGTGCTCATGGCGCTGAGCAACAAGGACTTCGTAGGCGAGACTCTAGGTGTAGAGCTCGCCGACCGGTTGGAGGGAACATTGGCAGCGACAGCATTGGCCGCAGCAGGCGGAGCCCGAATGTTCCGGGTGCACGAAGTTGCGTCGACCAGAAGAGTCGTGGACATGGTGGCAGCGATCCAGGGTCTGAGAACCCCGGCGCGGACGGTCAGGGGTCTGGCATGACACTCGCAGATCGAACGGACGTGACCAGAGCGTGGTCTGAGACCAACAGCTGGGACACCCCCGAATGGACCATTGCCGAACTCGAGGCCGCCAAAGCGGGCCGAACGGTGTCGGTGGTACTCCCGGCACTCAACGAGGAACAGACGGTCGCCGCCGTCATCGACACGATCCACCCGTTGCTCGGTGGCCTCGTCGACGAGCTGATCGTGTTGGACTCCGGGTCCACCGACGAAACGGCCGTGCGCGCGACAGCGGCCGGTGCACGTGTCATCAGCCGAGAAGAAGCGGTACCGGGCGTCGACCCCGTACCTGGCAAGGGCGAGGTGCTGTGGCGATCGGTCGCCGCGTCGACCGGTGACCTCATCGCGTTCGTCGACTCGGACCTGATCAACCCCGATCCGGCGTTCGTGCCCAAGTTGCTCGGCCCCCTGCTGATGGGCGACGGCATCCACCTCGTCAAGGGCTACTACCGCCGTCCGTTGCGGACGAGTGGAACCGAGGACGCCAACGGCGGTGGACGCGTCACCGAACTCGTGGCAAGGCCGCTGCTCGCTGCTCTGCGGCCCGAGCTGACCGGGGTCATTCAGCCCCTCGGCGGCGAGTACGCCGGTACGCGCGAGCTTCTGTCCGCGGTGCCGTTCGCACCCGGCTACGGCGTGGAGATCGGGCTGTTGCTCGACACGTACGACAGGCTCGGGCTACGGGCGATCGGCCAGGTGAATCTGGGTGTGCGCAAGCACCGCAACCGCCCGCTGGTCGAACTCGGGGCGATGAGCAGGCAGATCGTCGGGACGATGCTCAATCGGTGCGGGATGGTCGATTCCGGTGCCGGTCTGATGCAATTCCGGGTCGACGGTGACTCGTTCGAGCCGTTCTCGACCGAGGTGTCGTTGCTGGACCGACCGGCGATGAACTCGCTGAAATAGCGTGTCCGAGGGACGTGACAAGATCGTGGCATGTTGACGCTGCTGATCTACGTCGTCGTCATTGCCGTCGTCGCCGCTGCATTGTTCTTCGTGGCGTCAGCGGTGTTCGGTCGCGGTGAGGAACTGGGCCCGCTGCCCGAGGGAACCACCGCGACCGTTCTGCCCGCGGAGGGCGTCACCGGTGCCGACGTGCACGCGCTGAAGTTTCAGCAGACCCTGCGGGGCTACAAGCCGAGCGAGGTCGACTGGGCGCTGCAGCGACTCGGCGGCGAGATCGACATGCTCCGTTCGCGGCTGTCGGCAGCACAGCAGCTGCAGGACACGGTTGCCCCGTCCCCGGTCGAGGCCGAACCGGACGAGCGATGAGCGCGGTCGCCGGACCGGACGGCCGGATGCGCTGCCCCTGGGGTGCCACCGACGACGACCTGTACCGGGACTATCACGACATCGAGTGGGGACAGCCGCTCCACGGCCGCAACGAGCTGTACGAGCGTCTGTGTCTCGAAGCGTTCCAATCGGGTCTGGCG
Source organism: Rhodococcus sp. 14-2483-1-2 (assembly GCF_002259405.1). Classification (GTDB taxonomy): domain Bacteria; phylum Actinomycetota; class Actinomycetes; order Mycobacteriales; family Mycobacteriaceae; genus Rhodococcoides. Next base: position 203,253 of record NZ_NPFW01000017.1, read on the forward strand.
TGGATCACGATCCTGCGCAAGCGTGACAGTTTCCGCACCGCATTCGCCGGTTTCGATCCGGAGCTGGTGGCCCGGTTCGGCGAGGCCGATGTGGAACGGCTGATGAACGACGCGTCCATCGTGCGCAACCGGCTCAAGATCGACGCAGCGGTGAGCAACGCGCGCGCCATCGTCGATCTCGACGACACCGACCTCGACACCCTGCTCTGGTCCTTCGCTCCCGAACCCAGGCCGGCGCGCCTGATCGAGCTCTCCGATGTACCCGCCTCGACTCCGGAGTCCACGGCTCTGGCGAAGGAGCTCAAGCGGCGGGGCCTGCGCTTCGTCGGTCCGACAACCGCGTACGCCTTGATGCAGGCCACCGGAATGGTCGACGATCACCTGTCGGGGTGCTGGGTGCAGGTCGTCAATACCGACTCCGGTTCCCGGTATCGACGGGGATAGGGAAGAATAGGTGACAACACCCGTCGCCCCGCGACGAATTTATCTTTTTGGCCTAGGCGCCGAGCTGGTGGGCGCAGATCTGGAGGGAGCAGAGGATGGCGGCGATGAAGCCCCGGACCGGGGACGGTCCCCTCGAAGCAACCAAAGAGGGACGAGGAATCGTCATGCGTGTCCCGCTCGAGGGGGGCGGCCGCTTGGTCGTCGAATTGACCCCCGACGAGGCCGCAGCACTCGGTGACGAACTGAAGGGTGTCACCGGCTGATCGCCCTGTCGATCGATCATCGCTCAGCCCCGCTCGCCGTACCGGCAAGCGGGGCTTTGTGTTGTGTTCACGACTGTGGCGTCCGGCAGAGTCGTGATGAAGGAGGAGTCGGATGCTGACCGACATCGTGGACGTACTGCTGTGTCCGCAGTGCCGAGTGCGTGAGGTCGACTCCGGGCTCGGCGCAGGCGACACCGATCGGACGCTGTGGTGCGATCGAGGGCACTCGTTCGACGTCGCTCGGCAGGGCTACGTCAGTCTGCTGACCGGTGACGGCGGCAAGTTCACCGGCGACTCGGCCGAGATGATCGCGGCGCGCGACGTGTTCCTGGGGGAGGGGCACTTCGACCCGATCGCCGCAGCGGTCTCGGCGGGTGTCCCGGCGGACAGTGAGGTGGTGCTCGACGTCGGGGTCGGAACCGGTCACTACCTCGCGGCTGTTCTCGACGCCCATGCCGACGCCAGGGGCATAGGCGTCGACGTGTCGAAGTTCGCGGCCAGGCGCGCCGCGCGGTCCCATCCCAGGCTGGGGTCCGTGGTCGCGGACATCTGGAGCGGACTGCCGGTGCGATCGGGTGCTCTGTCCGCGGTGACGTGCGTGTTCGCTCCGCGCAATGCCGGTGAACTGCATCGGGTTCTCGTCGACGACGGCGTTCTGGTGGTCGTCACGCCGACGTCCCGGCATCAGCGTGAGCTGCGGGGGCCGCTGGGTCTGATCGGCGTCGAGGAGGACAAGACTCGCCGCCTGAGCGAGTCGTTGTCCGGTCTGTTCGAGCCGGTGGACGAATCCCCGATGGAATACTCGATGATGCTCTCGCACAACGACATCGAGGCTCTGATCGGTATGGGCCCGTCGGCGCGCCACGGTGACCCCGAGGCTCGGTCTGCGGCGCTGGCGCAGCTACCGGAAACCACCGAGGTCACCGCATCAGTGACGGTATCGACCTATCGCCGCCGCGCCAGAGCGTCGTTGTAGACGGCGAGAGTCTGCTTCGCGATCGACGCCCAGGAGAACTCGGCGACGGCTCGCTCGCGCCCGGCCTTGCCCATCGCTTCCGCGAGTGCGGGGTCGAGGGCTACTTGGTTGACCGTGTCCGCCAGGTTCCGCTCGAAGGCGTCGGGTTCGTAGGAGTTGTAGTGCACCAGGCGTCCGGTGCGGCCGTCGTCGACGACCTCGGGGATGCCGCCGACATCCGATGCCACCACGGCAGTTTCGCAGGCCATCGCTTCGAGGTTGACGATGCCGAGTGGCTCGTACACCGAGGGGCAGACGAACACGGCTGCTGCGGTGAGTATCTCGCGAATCTTGTCGGTGGGCAGCATGTCCTTGACCCAGAACACGCCGCTGCGCTGCTCGGCGAGCAGCGCCACGGCCCGCTCGGTTTCCGCGGCGATCTCCGGAGTGTCGGGGGCGCCTGCACACAGAACGAGCTGGATCGACGGGTCGAAGTGATGGGCCGCCGCGATCAGGTGTCCGACGCCCTTCTGCCGGGTGATGCGCCCGACGAACGCGACGATCGGCTTGCTTCGATCCACGCCGATCTCGTCGAGGGTCGAGGTGCCGTGGTCGGCGAACCACCGCTGCGTGTCGATTCCGTTGCGCACCACATGAACCCGACTCGGATCGAGTCGCGGATAGGCGTCGAGCACATCTTTGGCCATGCCCTCGCTGACGGCGATGACGGCGTCGGCGTATTCCACCGCGTTGCGCTCCGACCACGACGAGATGCGGTAGCCGCCGCCGAGTTGCTCGGCCTTCCACGGCCGTCGCGGCTCGAGGGAGTGTGCGGTGAGGATGTGGGGGACGTCGTACAACTCGGCCGCGAGGTGACCGGCGAGGCCGGTGTACCAGGTGTGTGAATGCACCACGTCCGCGTCGGCTGCGGCGTTCGCCATCCGCAGCTCTGCCGACAGCGTCGTCAGCGCAGCGTTCGCTCCGGCGAGCGCCGGATCGGGGTCGTGCACCTGCGCTGTGTCGCGCGGCGCGCCCATACAGTGGATGTCCACGTCGCACAGCGATTTCAGCTGCGCGGTCAACTCCGTGACATGAACTCCTGCGCCACCGTAGATCTCCGGGGGATATTCCTTGGTCATCATTGCTACGCGCACGTGAACGAACCTACATTCCCCAGCAGTTGTGCGTGTACTGCTAGCAAGGTTCTCTCGGTGCGGATAGGTTGAGTGGGTGAGGACACAACCGCACGTACTAGGGATTGTGCTTGCCGGCGGAGAGGGTAAGCGCCTTTACCCGATGACCGCGGACCGAGCCAAGCCAGCCGTTCCCTTCGGGGGCGCCTACCGACTCATCGACTTCGTACTGAGCAATCTCGTCAATGCCGGTTACCTCCGGCTCTGCGTGCTCACCCAGTACAAGTCCCATTCACTGGACCGCCACATCTCGCAGACGTGGCGACTGTCCGGGTTCGCCGGGGAGTACATCACCCCGGTTCCCGCGCAGCAGCGTCTCGGGCCCCGGTGGTACACCGGCAGTGCCGACGCCATCTTCCAGTCGCTGAACCTGGTGTACGACGAGGACCCCGAGTACATCATGGTGTTCGGTGCCGACCACATTTATCGGATGGACCCGGAGCAGATGGTGCAGCAGCACATCGACTCCGGTGCAGGCGTCACCGTTGCCGGCATCCGGGTTCCGCGCAGCGAGGCATTCGCCTTCGGGTGCATCGACTCGGACGAGAACGGCAAGATCACCCAGTTCCTGGAGAAGCCGGCTCAACCGCCCGGCACCCCCGACGACCCCGACGTCACCTACGCCTCGATGGGCAACTACGTCTTCACCACCAAGGTGCTCGTGGACGCCATCAAGGCCGACTCCGAGAACGTCGACTCCGACCACGACATGGGCGGCGACATCATTCCGGCACTCGTCGAAGCGGGCGTCGCCTCGGTGTACGACTTCAACGACAACGTCGTTCCCGGTGCCACCGAACGCGATCGCGGCTACTGGCGAGACGTGGGCACCATCGACGCCTTCTACGACGCCCACATGGACCTCGTGTCGGTGCACCCCATCTTCAACCTCTACAACCGCCGCTGGCCCATCCGCGGATCGGCCGAGAACCTGCCGCCCGCCAAGTTCGTCCAGGGCGGCTTGGCGCAGGAGTCGGTCGTCGGTGCCGGCTGCATCCTGTCCGCCGCCACCGTCCGCAACTCGGTGCTCAGCTCCAACGTCATGATCGACAGCGGCGCGACGGTCGAGGGCAGCGTCCTGATGCCCGGCGTCAAGATCGGTAAGGGTGCCGTCGTGCGGCACGCGATCCTGGACAAGAACGTCGTAGTGGGCGACGGCGAGATCATCGGCGTCGACCACGAGCGCGATCGCGAGCGCTTCAACGTCAGCGCCGGGGGAGTGGTCTCGGTCGGCAAGGGCGTCTGGATCTAGAGCCTGCGGCATGTGAGTGGTGGAGCCCTCGGGTCGTTTCGCGGGCTCCACTCCTGCCTCGTAGCCCGCTACGAGTTACCACTCACATGCGGCGCAGCCGCTCACGCTCTCGACGCGCAGATCAGCCCGTCACCCAGAGGCAGCAGCACCGTCGTCAGACGCTCGTCCTCGGCGATGGCCCGGGCAGCGGAGCGGACGGCCACCGCGGTCGCGTCCCGCTGAGTCGGGTCGGCCACGCGACCACCCAGTAATGCGTTGTGCAGCACCAGAACTCCGCCTGGGCGCAGAAGTCGAACACTCTCTGCGACGAAGTGCGGGTGGTCGGCCGGGCTGGCATCGATGAACACCAAGTCGTAGGTGTCGTCGGCCAACCTGGGGAGCACGTCGAGCGCCCAGCCGTTGATCAACCGGGTACGCGAGGGCGCAATTCCCCCCGCGCGGAACGCTTCTCGGGCCGCACGCTGGTGCTCCGGTTCGGTGTCGATGGTCGTGAGGACACCGTCTGCGCGCATCCCGTCGAGCAGCCACAAACCGCTGATCCCTGCGCCGGTTCCGATTTCGACGACCGTCTTCGCGCCGAGCATCTGGGTGAAGATCGACAGAATCGCTCCGACAGACGGCGGTACCGGGGCGGCACCCAGGTCGACGGCTCGCTCTCTGGCTGCGATCAGAACCTCGTCCTCCTGAGCGGAGTCTTCGGCGTAGGCGAGCATCTTCTCGGCGTTGGTCGGCACGTCCCGAGGCTATCGTGCCCAGGGCACATTCTCACGCGCACATTCTCAGGTGCGCCTCAGCTGTTTCATACCGGACCCACACGCGGGTCCGTCAGGCTGTGGAGGAATCGAAGGTCCATCTCGATTGCGAAGTGTGAGCTGGAACATCCGAGGGTAGTCGTCGGTTGAATCAGAAGGACGTACGCAGTCCTGAGCAGGAGGATCCAACTATTTACAAGATCAACGGCGATCGCGACACCGCGCGTCTACCCGAGTCCGTACCCGCGCCCGACGATCTCAGCGGCACCGCAGTGTTCGATGCGACCGGCGAGGACTCCACCATGCCGTCCTGGGACGAACTGGTCCGCGAACACGGCGACCGCGTCTACCGCCTGGCCTACCGCCTGTCCGGCAACGCCCAGGACGCCGAGGATCTGACACAGGACACCTTCATTCGCGTGTTCCGCTCCCTGTCCAACTACCAGCCGGGCACCTTCGAGGGCTGGCTGCACCGCATCACCACCAACCTGTTCCTCGACATGGTTCGTCGGCGCAGCCGCATCCGCATGGAAGCGCTCCCCGAGGACTACGACCGCGTCCCCTCCGACCGGCCCAACCCCGAGCAGATCTACCACGATGCGCGCCTCGACCCCGATCTGCAGTCCGCGCTCGACTCGCTGGCACCGGAGTTCCGCGCCGCAATCGTGCTGTGCGACATCGAAGGACTGTCGTACGAGGAGATCGGTGCGACACTGGGCGTCAAGCTCGGAACGGTTCGCAGTCGCATTCACCGTGGACGCCAGGCGCTACGCGAGTACCTTCGAGTGCACGGGAAGGTCGACTCGGGTCACGCAAGTGTCCACTAGCTACGAGGAGGGTTGGATGACGCAGGCGCGCAAGCCGAGGCGATTCAGCTCCACCGAACATCTGGCCAGTGAGGCCGTCGCGGCGTACGTCGATGGCGAATTGCGAATGCCTGCCTACCTCCGTGCAGCCGACCACCTGTCCGAATGCCCCGAATGTGCTGCCGAGGTCGAGGCCCAGCAGCAGGCACGGAAGGCATTGCGAGGAGCAGGGGAGATGTCGATGCCGCATTCTCTGCTCGGACTGCTCAGCCAGATACCGTCCTGCGCGGGCGAGGATCGGCCGTCCCACACCAAGCGAACCTTCATGTCCGCCGTCGCCGACGTCCGCCGTCGCCGACGCTGATCGCACCGAGATCTGCGCGACGACTTCTCACCTGCATCGAGTCGCGCCGACCGCTCGAGTGATACTGAACTCTCACACCGACGTATGCGAGGGGTAACCGGACGCGTGACATCGAATTCGACCAGCACCGAGACCGCAGGCACCGACCCGGCAGATTTCGAGGGCGCAGGGACCGGTCCCGAAGGTCCTCGGTTGCCACCGCGTCCGGTCTATCGGCCGTCCGTCGATCCGGTGTCGGCCTCGGTGTTCGGACGTCCCGACGATGTGGACGGCTCGTTCTCTCCGCGTAGGGCCGGCGAGGAACTTCCCTCGCGCGTATCGGTTCGTCCACCCGATCCCATCCTCGCCGAGGCGTTCGGACGTCCGGACGATGCCCAGGACTCGCTGCAGCGCGACCCGAACGCCGAGGACGACAGCGACACGGCCCCGTCGGCTCCGGCCGATCCGTGGCGCGATCCAACCGCTCGGGTGTCCCTCGGCAGCGCGGCGCTCGATTCCCCACCTCCTCCCGTTCTTCCACCGGGCACCAAACTCGGTGTGCGCGACGTGCTGTTCGGTCGGTCGGTGTCCGTCCGAGCTCTCGTCGTACTCGGCGTTCTCGCCCTCGTCATCGGATTGGTCGGCGGGCTGTTCGGTCGCCTCACCGCCGAGGTCACCGGGGCGTTGACCAGTCAAAAAGTGACCCTGACCCAGTCCAGCGGCGACGACATCCCGCGCGGGCAGATCAGCAAGGTCGCCGACGCCGTCCTGCCGTCCGTCGTCTCGATCCAGGTGACGCTCGGCGAGACCGGGGGCACCGGCTCGGGCGTCGTCATCGACGGTGCCGGCTACATCGTCACGAACAACCACGTGATCTCACTGGCCGCATCCGACCCGGAGAACTCGACCCTGGAAGTGACGTTCTCCGACGGCACCAAGGTGCCGGCCGACATCGTCGGACGCGACACCAAGACCGACCTTGCCGTCCTCAAGACCGATGTCGGCAACCTCACCGTCGCCGAACTCGGTCGTTCCGCCGACGTTCGCGTCGGGCAGGACGTGATCGCCGTCGGCTCACCGCTCGGCTTGAACAAGACCGTCACCTCGGGCATCGTCAGCGCGCTCGATCGGCCCGTCGCCCTGTCGGGTGAAGGCACCGACACCAACGCCGTCATCGATGCCGTGCAGACCGACGCCGCCATCAACCCCGGCAACTCCGGCGGTCCACTCATCGACTTCGAGGGCCGCGTGATCGGCATCAACTCGGCCATCCGCAGCGAGAGCGGCGGATCGGTCGGCCTCGGCTTCGCCATTCCGGTCGACGAGGTCTTCGAGGTGACGCAGTCACTGATCCGGGACGGTGTCATGCGGCACCCCGACATCGGAATCAATGCCCGCTCGGTCATCAACGACACCTCGGCAGGCGCGGAAGTGGCGAACGTCCGCGCCGACGGTCCTGCCCAGCAGGCCGGAATCGTCGAAGGCGATGTCATCACCAAGGTCGGCGACCGAGCCGTGGGCGACGCCGACGAACTGGTCGTCGCCGTGCAGGCCACGACCATCGGGGAGCCGGTTCCGGTGCAACTCGTCCGGTCGGGGCGGCTGGTGGACCTCTCCGTCACGCCGGTTTCGGACTGACGACGTAGGCTGGCAGGCGTGTTCGGCAACATCGGTTGGGGAGAGCTCGTCATTCTCCTCGTAGCAGCTCTCGTCATCCTCGGCCCCGATCGCCTCCCCGGCGCCATCAGCTGGGTGTCCAAGTCGATCCGCCAGGTCAAGGATTATGCCAACGGCGCGAGCCAACAGCTCAAGGACGAACTCGGCACCGACTTCGAGGACCTCCGCAAACCGCTCGCGGATCTCAATCAACTCCGGGGCATGACCCCGCGGGCAGTGATCACCAAGCACCTGCTCGACGGCGACGACTCGGTTTTCAAGAACCCACTCGAGGACACCTTCAAGGGCAAGCCCTTCGACGCCAAGCCGAAGAGTCCGGGCGGCCCGACGCCTCGGAACGGCGTGTCCTCGGGCAATGCGTCCGGCGGCACGGTGTCGATGAGCAAGAACGAGCCGAAACTGTCGGCCGGCGACACCCCGCCGATCGACGCCGACGCCACATAAGCCTGAACCGTTCTTCGTTCGGTCTCACCCGTCCGCGTCAATGGACCATTGCATACGTCTGAGCGCTGCAGTGGTCCATTGACGCAAACGGGGGCGGGGGCGGGCGGGCTAGAGCACCTTGTTCAGGAAGTCCTGAGTACGTGGGTTCTGCGGGTTTCCGAACAACTCGTCGGGGGTTCCCTCTTCGACGATGACGCCCTCGGCCATGAAGATCACACGATCGGCGACCTCGCGTGCGAAGCCCATCTCGTGGGTCACGACGACCATCGTCATGCCGCCCTTGGCGAGGTCGCGCAGCACCTGCAGTACTTCTCCGACCATCTCGGGGTCGAGTGCGCTGGTGGCTTCGTCGAACAGCATGATCGACGGGCTCATGGCCAGTGCCCGGGCGATGGCGACGCGCTGCTTCTGCCCGCCGGAGAGGTTGGCCGGCTTGTAGTTCGCACGCTCGGACAGGCCCACTTGTTCGAGCAGTTTCACGGCCGAATCCTTGGCCTGCGACTTCGACATCTTCTTGGTCTCGACGGGCGCGAGCATGACGTTCTCGAGGGCGGTCATGTGTGGGAAGAGATTGAAGTGCTGGAACACCATGCCGATGTTCTGGCGCACCTTGTCCAGATCGACGTTCTTGGCCGTGAGGTCGGTGCCGTCGACGACGACCGATCCGGCGGTGATGTCCTCGAGCTTGTTGAGGCAACGCAGGAACGTGCTCTTGCCGGAGCCGGACGGCCCGATGACGCACACCACTTCACCGTTGGCGATCTCGGCGTCGATGCCCTTGAGAACCGTGTTGTCGCCGAACGCCTTCTGCAGGCCCTTGATGGAGATCTTGGTTCCGGAACCGCTGTCGACCGGCAGGTCCTTGGTCAGTTCGGTGCTCATTTGTTGATCCTCTTCTCGAGCCGGTTCGACAGCTTGGTGAGAGCCATGATGATGATGAAGTACAGAACGCCGACGATGAGCCACATGTTGAACGACTCGAAGTTGCGGGCGATGATCAGACGACCCGTCTGGGTCAGTTCGGCGAGGCCGATGACCGAGAGCAGTGACGTGTCCTTGAGCGTGATGACGAACTGATTGATGTACGACGGGATCATCGTGCGAATTGCCTGTGGCATCACCACTTTTCGCATCGACTTGAGGTAACTGATGCCGAGGCTGCGCGACGCCTCCATCTGTCCCTTGTCGACGGCGAGGATGCCGCCGCGGACGATCTCGGCCATGTAGGCACCGGCGTTGAGCGAGAGCGTGATGATGCCTGCGGTGAACGCCGACATCTGGAAGTTCAGCGCCGCGGGTACACCGAAGTAGATGAAGAATGCCTGCACCAGAAGCGGTGTGCCACGGAAGATGTCGACGTAGGTGGTGCCGATGCCGCGGAGCACGATGTTGGTGGAGACGCGGAACAGACCGAAGATCCCGCCGAGCACCAACGCGATGGCGATGGAAATGACGGTCAACACGATGGTCAGCCACAGGCCCTTGAGCAGCAACTGCCAGCTGCTGGCGATCAGACCGGGGATGGACGTGTCGGCGGTGGAGGCATCGGCGTTGAGGTAGGTGTCGAGAATCTGGTCGTACTGGCCGTTGGCGCGCAGGTTCTCGAGTCCGGTGTTGAACTGTTCGAGCAACTGGGCGTTGGTGCCCTTGGCGACCGCGAATCCGTAACTGGCACCGGCTTCCTTCTCGGTGACGGTCTTGAATCCGTTGCCCTGGGTGATTCCGTAGGCGAGCACGGGGTAGTCCTCGAAGGCGGCCGCCGAGTTGCCGGTACGCACTTCCTCGAACATCGTGGCGGAGTCGTCGAAGCTGCGAATGGTGAAGCCGTACTGGTCTGCGATCGACGCGGCGAAGGTCGCGCCCTCGGTGCCGTTCTTGACCGCGACGGACTTACCGCGCAGATCCTCGTAGCCCGTGATGTCGTCGTTGGAATCCAGAATCGCCATCTGGACACCGGAATCGAAGTACGGCTCGGAGAAGTCGAAGGTGGCCTTGCGTTCGTCGGTGATCGACATGCCGGCGATCATTCCGTTGAACTGGCCGCTGGTGACGCCCTGGAGTGCGGTATCGAAACCGACCTGCTCGACGGTGTAGTCGAAGCCTTGATCCACCGAGATCGCGGCGAGTAGGTCCATGTCGATTCCGACGAGTTTGCCGCTCTCGTCCTGGAATTCGAAGGGTGCGAACGTGGTGTCGGTCGCGATCGAGTAGTTCTGTGCAGGCGGGGCGGGTTGTGCGGATGCCATGGCGGGACCGAGCAGCGATCCCAACAGGGTGATCAGCAGTGCGATCAGAACCGGAACGACGACCGGCCTGACCCGATGCGGCTTCTTCATGAAGGCCACTCTCTATCGACAGTAGGATTGAAGGCAAATCCTAAGGCCCCAACCCTGTTTCCCGCGTCGTTTGTCGGGTATAAGCGCGACTTACAGTTTGCGCGCCGAATCGATGCCGAGTGACATTCCGACCAATCCACGTTCGCGGACTGCCAACTTCGCAGCTACCGCCTCCAAGGCTTGTGCCGCAGGCGATTCCGGGTTGCTCAGCACGATAGGCGTCCCGGCGTCGCCGCCCTCTCGGACGGCGGTGTCGAGCGGAATCTGGCCGAGAAGGGGAACGCTGGCACCCACTGCCTTGGTCAATCTGTCCGATACGTCCTGTCCGCCACCGGATCCGAAGATGTCCATGCGGGTGCCGTCGGGCAGTTCGAGCCACGACATGTTCTCCACGACACCTGCCACGCGCTGCCGAGTCTGTAGTGCGATCGCACCCGCGCGCTCGGCGACCTCGGCCGCGGCCTGCTGCGGGGTGGTGACCACGAGGATTTCCGCGCTCGGGATGAGCTGAGCGACTGAGATCGCCACGTCTCCGGTGCCGGGCGGAAGGTCGAGCAGCAGTACGTCCAGATCGCCCCAGAAGACGTCGGCCAGGAATTGCTGCAGCGCGCGGTGCAGCATCGGTCCACGCCACACGACCGGGGTGTTGCCCTGGGTGAACTGCGCGATCGAGATGAACTTCACGCCGTGTGCCTGCGGCGGCATGATCATCTTCTCGACCTGGGTCGGTCGTGCGTCGTTGCCGAGCATGCGAGGTACGGAGTGACCGTAGATGTCGGCGTCGAGCACGCCGACCGACAAACCGCGAGCGGTCAGCGATGCGGCGAGATTGACCGTCACGCTGGACTTGCCGACGCCGCCCTTGCCCGACGCCACCGCGTACACGCGGGTCAGGGATCCGGGTTGCGCGAAGGGAATGATCGGCTCCGCGGAATCGCCGCGCAGTGACTTGCGGAGTTCGGTGCGCTGCTCGTCGTTCATCACGTCGAGTTCGACCGATACGGTGCCGACGCCTGCGACGTCGGCGACGGCGTTCTTGACGCGGTCGCTGATTTCGGTCTTCATCGGACAACCGGAGGTGGTGAGGTAGATGCCGACGCCGACGGCTCCGTCGTCGGAGATGTCGATGCTCTTGACCATCCCCAGATCGGTGATGGGTTTGCGGATCTCGGGGTCGATCACCTTCGAGAGCGCGGTCCGAACGTCGGATTCGGTCAATACAGCCATTGCCTCATGCTAGGCGGTGGGCCGACTCCCGATGGACAGCAGGGCAGGCGCGGACACCCGATCAGTGAATGCGCGGGAGCTGGTCCGACGTCGGGACGATGCCGGTGGCGTATCCGGCCGACCACGCGAGCACGTTCGCCACGTAGGCCATCGAGTTGTTGTAGCGCAGGATCGCCTTGGTGGTCGATCCGAGGTCGCGCATGTCGGTGCCGTCGTCGCACAGGTACATGCCGGTGGCCAGGGCCGCGTCGTAGAGGTTCTGCGGGTCGGAGACGCCGTCTCCGTTGCCGTCCGCGTGGTAGAGGTTCCACGTCGAGGGCAGGAACTGCATGGGGCCGACTGCGCGGTCGTATTCGGTGTCGCCGTCGAGTGCTCCACCGTCGGTGTCGCGAATCACCTGGTTGCCCGCGAGGGTGCCGTTCAGGCGTGGACCGAGGATGGGCTCGTGCAGCTCGCCCGAGTCGTCGACCTTGCCGTTGTTGGCGTGGGTGGATTCGACGCGGCCGATGCCGGCGATGACGGTCCAGCTGATGCCGCAGCCGGGCTGCTGCTGGGCCAGGATTCGCTCGGCGTTCTTGTAGGCCGAGACGTTGACGACCGGAATCGCGATGGGGCTGACCGCGAGGTTGGTGGGCAGCTCGGGTGTGGGCGGAATCTCGGGGACCGGGGCGGGTGCCGGGACCGCAGCGGGTACCGGAAGCTCGGCCTGGGCCACCGGTTGCGCCTGCTGCTCCTGGGCGATCGGCTGCGGGGTCTCGACCACCGAGTTGGATTCCTGCGCTGCAGGCGAGGTTTTCGCACTGACGAAAGGGATGTATTCCGTGGCTCCGGCGCTGGTGGCGGCGGTGACGAGTCCTGCGGGGACGAGACCTGCCAGAGCAATCACCGAATTCCGTCGGACCTTGGAAGTCGATGCTTTTCTGTGACGACCCACGCGTGCTGTACCTCCTGATTTCCCCGGATGACAACCGGGGCCCGACCTGATGACCGGGGTCGAGGGTACCTGATTCGAGACTGTTCCGTTACCGGGCTGTTATCAGCGGAGGAGGGGTCTAGTGCGCTTCGGGGTCGAATGTCGCCGTATCCGGGCCCGATGCGTCCTCCGGCACCCGGCCGGCTGCCTTCTTGCGTGACTTCTTCGGAGTTGCGACCGGCTGTCCCGTCGCCTGTTCGAGCAGTGCCTTCACCTCGTCCAGTTCGCGGCGCAGATAGTCGCGGGTGGCCACTTCTCCGACGGCGATGCGCAGCGCTGCGAGTTCGCGAGCGAGGAACTCGGTGTCGGCCTTCGTCTGTTGTGCGCGAGAACGGTCCTCCTCGAGCGAGACTCGGTCTCGGTCGTCCTGCCGATTCTGGGCCAGCAGAATCAGCGGGGCCGCGTACGCGGCCTGGGTCGAGAACGCGAGGTTGAGCAGGATGAAGGGATACGGGTCCCATCGGAGGTTGACGGCCACGACGTTGAGGAAGATCCAGACGATCACGATGCCCGTCTGGATTGCCAGGTAGCGGCCGGTACCGAGGAATCTGGCAGCCTTCTCGCCCGACTTGCCGAGATCGAAGTCGAGATTGACGTTGAACATCCGCGATCCGCGCGGAGTGTCCATTCTCTGGCGTGCTGTTTCTTTCACTGTCCGGCCACTTCCTGATCTCGCCAGTCCTCGGGCAGCAGGTGATCGAGGACGTCGTCCACGGTCACGGCCCCGACCAGGTGGTCCTCGTCGTCGACCACCGGGCCGCAGACGAGGTTGTACGTCGCGAAGTACCGCGTCACGGCGGTGAGGCTGTCCTCGGGGGACAACCGCGGCAGCGCGCTGTCCACCACGCCGCCGACCAGACTCGCCGGCGGTTCTCGAAGCAATTGCTGCAGATGTACGCAGCCGAGATACGGGCCGGTGGGGGTGGCCGTCGGTGGCCGCACCACGAACACGAGCGAGGCCAGCGCGGGCGTCAGGTCGGGGTTGCGCACCCGGGCGAGCGCCTCGGCCACCGTCGTCGATGCGGTGAGTACGACGGGTTCGGGGGTCATCAGACCGCCTGCGGTGTCGGGGGAGTGCTCGAGCAGACGGCGGACCGGTGCCGAGTCCTCCGGATCCATCAGTCGCAGAAGCGATTCCGCTTCGGTCTCGGGCAGCTCGCCGAGGAGGTCGGCGGCATCGTCGGGGTCCATGGCCTCGAGCAGATCGGCACCGCGATCGACGCCGAGGTAGTGCATCATTTCCACCTGGTCGTCGTCGGGCAGTTCCTGGACGACGTCGGCGAGACGTTCGTCGTCCAACGCCCGCGCCACCTCCATGCGACGTTTGACGGGGAGCTCACGCATCGCGTTGGCGACGTCGGCCGCGCGTAGATCCTCGAACTGCATGAGTAGCTGTGCGACACCTTGATCGGGCATCGACAGTTCGTTCTGAGTGAGCCCCTGCACGTGCTGCCAGTCCACGACGTGGATCGCACCACGGCGCGCGAGCCGTTGCCGTTGCTTGCGTACCGCAACCCGTGCGACCACCCAGTCGCGAGTTCGGGTGAGTTCGATGCCGAGGTCGACGACGATGGAATCGACGTCGTGCAGCTCGTCGAGCTCGGGGTCGTCGACGCGCACCTTGGAGTCGAGAATCTGCGCGAACACGAGAATCTCGTTCGCGCGCTGAGTGAATCGCCGCAGACTGACGTTCCCGGTCGTGAGCTGGACCGAGTTCGGTTCGATGCTGGTGACTCTGAGCATCGGCACGAAAATTCTTCGCCGAGTTGCCAATTCGACCACGAGGCCGAGCACTCTCGGTTGCGCTCTACCGACGCGCATCGAGATCACCACGTCACGGACCCGTCCGATCGATTCGCCGTCGGGGCCCAGGACACCCAGGCCGGCGAGCCTGGCCGCGAATACCTTGCTCAGTGCTGCCATGATGGCAAGGTTAGAGGCTTCGCAATACAGAGGGTGAATCAGACAGGGGTTGTGCTCGTCGTGAATACTTCGGGCCCGCGGCGATCGGTGTTGGCCGTTCCGGGCAGTTCGGACAAGATGATCGCCAAGGCCAAGGGTCTACCGGCGGACGCGATCTTTCTCGATCTCGAAGATGCCGTTGCGCCCATCGCGAAGGTCGAGGCCCGCGCGCGCATCGTCGACGCACTCAATTCCGACGGCTGGGGCGACCAGATCAAGGTCGTTCGCGTCAACGACTGGACGACGCAGTGGACGTACGGCGACGTCATCGACGTCGTGTCGGGTGCCGGACGCGCTCTCGACGCCATCCTGCTGCCGAAGGTGGAGTGCGCCGCGCACGTGCAGGCACTGGATCTGCTGCTCACCCAGGTCGAGAAAGAGCACGGACTCGACGTCGGTGCGATCGGGATCGAACCGCAGATCGAGAGCGCCCGCAGTCTGCGCAACATCGACGAGATCGCGACTGCGAGCCCGCGGGTGCAAACCCTGGTGTTCGGTCCCGCCGATCTGATGGCCAGCGTCAACATGCGCACTCTGGTCGTCGGCGAGCAGCCGGTCGGATACGACACGGGCGACGCCTATCACCACATTCTGATGACCATTCTTCTCGCCGCCAGGACGCACGGTCTGCAGGCGATCGACGGTCCCTATCTGCAAATTCGCGATCTCGACGCTTTCCGCCGGGCGGCCGGCCGCACGGCAGGTCTCGGTTTCGACGGCAAGTGGGTGCTGCATCCGACGCAGATCGAGGCGGCCAACGAAATCTTCGCGCCGCGTCAGGCCGACTACGACAAGGCCGAGATGATCCTCGATGCGTACGAGTTCCACACGTCCGCGGCCGGCGGCGGCCGCGGCGCAGTGATGTTGGGCGACGAGATGATCGACGAGGCGAGCCGCAAGATGGCGCTCGTCGTCTCGGCGAAGGGCCGGGCGGCAGGAATGACGCGTACGACCGCCTTCGTGCCGCCCACGTCCTGACCGACCGTCAACCTGCTGTGAACCGCTATAACGGGTGTGCCGGGTGTCCGTTTCGGGGCACAATGGAGTCATGACTAATCCCCTCTCGCAGTCGGGCCGCCCAGGGCAGGGACTGCCGACGCCGCCTTCCGGTTGGCCGATCGGTTCCTACCCCACCTACGCCGAGGCGCAGCGCGCCGTCGACTACCTGTCCGACGAGGAGTTCTCGGTACAGGACGTGACGATCGTCGGCGTCGACCTGATGCAGGTCGAGCGCGTCTTGGGCCGGCTCACGTGGCCCAAAGTGATTGGTGGAGGCATTGTTTCGGGTGCATGGCTGGGCGTTTTCCTCGGCCTGGTCCTCGGTATCTTCAGCGAGAACATCCTCGGAGCTCTGCTCATCGGCGTCGGCGGCGGGATCATCTTCGGCCTGATCTCGGCGTCCATTCCGTACGCGGCCACCAAGGGGCAGCGAGATTTCGCGTCGAGCATGCAGTTGGTCGCCGGTCGTTACGACGTCCTCTGCGAACCCCGTACCGCGGAGAAAGCGCGCGACCTGCTCGCGAAACTGTCGATCTGATCACACCTGGTGGACGACCAGGCAACCGACAGGTAACGGAATAGCCCCAATCTCCCCTCAATGCCAGTGAGTTCGGTTACGTTTCTTTCGTGCACGGCAGTCCCACACAGTGTGCTGCGCGAGTAACTGAACGTACGGAGGCGGAAAGTGCCGAGACATCGTGGTCGTAGGCGTGGAAAAGCAACGAGGATAGGGGTGTTGGCGGCAGCGGCTCTGGTGACGAGTCCGTTGCTCGCAGCGTGTGGTTCGTCCGACAGTTCGGTTCCGGTTCTGAGTTTCTACACTGCCGCAGACGGCGCAGAGCAGTACGCCGCTGCGGCACAGGTGTGTTCGGACGCCTCGAACGGTCGCTACCGCGTGGAGCAGCGAACGCTGCCCAAGAGCGCAAATGATCAGCGTCTCCAGCTCGCGCGGCGCCTCGCAGGCAACGACCGGACGCTCGATCTGATGACACTCGACGTGGTGTGGACGGCCGAATTCGCCGAAGCCGGATGGGCATTGCCCGTCCCCGACGACCTGTCCGCGAAGCTCCGCGACGGCTCCACCCTCGAAGGTCCGCTCGCCACGGCCGAATGGCAGGACCAGCTCTACGCGGTTCCGCTCAACTCCAACACCCAGTTGCTCTGGTACCGGCCCGACGAGGTGCCGGACGGGGTACCCCCGCAGACGTGGGATCAGCTGATCGACGTGGCCGAGGCCAATGCGGCCGCCGGAAGGCCCTCGGAGATCGGCGTCCAGGCCAAGCAGTACGAGGGCTTCATGGTCTGGTTCAACTCGCTGCTCGAGAGCGCAGGAGGATCGGTCGTCGGCGAAGACGGAACGACGGTGACACTCAACGACACTCCCGAGCACCGCGCCGCCACTGAGAAGGCCCTCGAGATCATCAAGCGGGTCGCCACCGCCGATGGCCGCGACCCGTCGGTCTCGCAGAGCGACGAGGGAACCTCCCGGCTCGGGATGGAAGCGGGACGGATGGCCTTCCAAGTCAACTACCCGTTCGTGCTGCCCGGTCTGAAGGAGAACGCCGTCGCCGGTGCCGTCTCGTTCCTCGACCTGTCGAACGTGCCTGCCGACCAACAGGACGCGCGGATCGCCGAGGTCTTCCGCAGCGCCCCGTATCCGGAGGTCGATGCGGGCGAGCCCGCCAAGGTCACCATCGGTGGGTTCAACATCGGCGTCGCCAAGACCACCCAGCACGAGGACCTCGCGTGGGAGGCCGTCGAGTGCCTCACCAACGAGGAGAACCAGCGCAACAACGCCGTCAACGGTGGTGTGCCGCCGGTGCTTGCACGCCTGTACGACGATCCGGAGTTCCAGGCCGTCTATCCCGCATGGGAAGGGGTGCTCGGTTCCATCGAGTCGGCGGCCGTCCGGCCCGTTTCGCCTGCGTACCAGAGCATCTCGATTCTGTTGACCGATGCGCTCAACCCGCCGCAGAACATCGATCCGGTTGCCGACGTGGACAAGCTCGCCGATCTGGTCACCAAGGCCGTCAATTCCGAAGGGTTGATTCCATGAGCGCCACCACCGAGTCACAGCCCGCATCGCAGCCTGTCGACAAGCAGGCGGCTCTGAAGAACGTCTCCGACGGCAAGAAGGCCGAACGACGGTTGGGTCTGCTGCTCATCGCACCCGCAGCCCTGCTGATGATCGCAGTCACCGGGTACCCGATCATCTACGCGTTCTGGCTCAGCCTGCAGAAGTACAACCTCGCATTCCCCGAGGATCGTGAATTCGTCGGCATCTCCAACTACGTGACCGTGCTCTCCGACGGCTACTGGTGGACGGCGTTCGGCGTGACGGCGGGCATCACGATCATCTCGGTGATCATCGAGTTCATCCTCGGCCTGGCGGTGGCTCTGGTCATGCACCGCACCATCTTCGGCCGTGGACTGGTGCGCACCGTGGTGCTCATTCCGTACGGCATCGTGACCGTCGCCGCCGCGTACAGCTGGTACTACGCGTGGACCCCCGGCACGGGCTACCTCGCCAATCTGCTGCCCGACGGCAGTGCCCCGCTCACCGAGCAGTTCCCGTCACTGGCGATCGTCGTGTTGGCCGAAGTGTGGAAGACGACGCCGTTCATGGCGCTGCTGCTGCTCGCAGGCCTGGCGCTGGTGCCCGACGACCTGCTCAAGGCCGCCGAGGTCGACGGGGCGGGTGGCTGGACCAGGCTGATGCGGATCACCATCCCGTTGATGAAGCCGGCGATCCTCGTCGCGGTGCTCTTCCGCACCCTCGACGCGTTCCGCATCTTCGACAACATCTACGTCCTGACCCGAGGCAGCAACGAAACCGGATCGGTCTCGATTCTGGGTTACAACAACCTCTTCGGTGCGTTCAACCTCGGACTCGGGTCGGCGATCAGCATCCTGATCTTCTTCTGCGTCGCGATCATCGCGTTCGTGTTCATCAAGTTGTTCGGTGCATCGGCACCGGGATCCGACGACGGAGGCCGCAAGTAATGACCACTGTTACGCCTCGCAAGAAGGTCGGTTGGACGGTCGTCAACGTCCTCGTCCTGCTCTACGCACTCGTTCCGCTGCTGTGGATCATCAGCCTGTCGTTCAAGTCGACGGCGACCATCGCGGACGGCAGGTTCATTCCGCAGTCGTTCACCCTGGAGAACTACAAGGGCATCTTCCAGACGAACCAGTTCACCTCGGCATTGGTGAACTCGATCGGCATCGGATTGATCACCACGGTGATCGCCGTGGTGATCGGCACGATGGCCGCGTATGCCGTTGCTCGCCTGGACTTTCCGGGCAAGAAGGCGCTCGTGGGTGCGGCGCTGCTGATCGCGATGTTCCCCCAGATCTCGCTGGTGACACCGCTGTTCGACATCTCCCGCTCGCTGGGACTGTTCGACACCTGGCCGGGACTGATCATCCCGTACATCACCTTCGCGTTGCCGTTGGCGATCTACACCCTGTCGGCGTTCTTCCGCGAGATTCCATGGGAGCTCGAAAAGGCAGCGAAGATGGACGGCGCGACGCCCGCACAGGCGTTCCGCAAGGTCATCGCCCCGCTGGCCGCCCCCGGCATCGTCACCGCCGCCATTCTGGTGTTCATCTTCGCCTGGAACGACCTGCTGCTCGCCATCTCGTTGACGGCAACAGAACGTTCGGTCACCGTCCCGGCGGCCATCTCGCAGTTCACCGGTAGCTCTCAGTTCGAGGAGCCCACGGGGTCGATCGCGGCGGCAGCAGTCGTCATCACGATCCCGATCATCATTTTTGTGCTCTTCTTCCAACGACGTATCGTGGCGGGCTTGACGTCCGGCGCAGTGAAGGGATAACCGTCATGGCCGAAATCGTTCTCGACAAAGTCACCAAGCTCTACCCCGACGGCGCCGCCGCGGTCAGCGACGTCGACATCACCATCGCCGACGGCGAATTCATCATTCTCGTCGGGCCGTCCGGTTGCGGAAAGTCGACCACCCTCAACATGATCGCCGGTCTCGAGGACATCTCGTCCGGCGAGCTGCGCATCGCGGGGGAGCGCGTCAACGAGAAGGCACCGAAGGATCGCGACATCGCGATGGTCTTCCAGTCGTACGCGCTGTACCCGCACATGACGGTGCGGCAGAACATCGCCTTCCCACTGACGCTCGCCAAGCTCTCGAAGTCGGAGATCAACAGCAAGGTCGAGGAGGCAGCCAAGATCCTCGACCTCAGCCAGCATCTCGACCGCAAGCCGGCGAATCTCTCCGGTGGTCAGCGTCAGCGAGTTGCCATGGGCCGCGCCATCGTTCGTACACCCAAGGCGTTCCTGATGGACGAGCCGCTGTCCAACCTCGACGCGAAGCTGCGCGTGCAGACCCGCGCCGAGATCTCGCGCCTGCAAAAGCGGCTCGGCACCACCACCGTGTACGTCACGCACGACCAGACCGAGGCCATGACCCTCGGCGATCGCGTCGTGGTGCTGCGCGGCGGGCTTGTGCAGCAGATCGGTTCTCCGCAAGAGCTCTACGACAAGCCGCGAAACCTGTTCGTGGGCGGCTTCATCGGATCGCCCTCGATGAACTTCGTTCCCGGACAGCTCACCTCGAACGGTGTCTCGACCGCGTTGGGCGATATCGACATCCCGCTCGAGCGGATGGATGCGATCAAGGCCAAGAACCCGGGCCGCGAGGTGGTCGTCGGCATCCGCCCCGAGCACTTCGAGGACGCGGCTCTGATCGACGGTTACCAGAAGATGAGCGGTGCCACCTTCACCGCCACCGTCGACGTACTCGAGTCGATGGGTAGCGACAAGTACGTCTACTTCACGCTCAAGGGCGCGCGGGTCGAATCCAGCGAGCTGCAGGAGCTCGCAGCGGACGCGGGTATCGCCGATCTCGGTGGTGCACAGGTGGTTGCACGTCTGGCCGCCGAATCCAAGGCCGCCGAGGGTGGTCAGGTGGAACTGTGGTTCGACCCGGCGAAGATCTCGGTGTTCGACCAGGCCTCGGGTGCGAACCTGACGCTGTAGTGCCTACGGCAGTGGTGTGGTCGAGTGCCTTGGAGGGCACTCGACCACACCACTGCGCAGCACTCAGAACGCAGAGCCGGTGCTCGGCAGCTGGTAGCCCTGGAAGAAGTCGAACGGCACCACGTTCGGTGCCGGGTTCTGCAGCTGCGGTGCCGGTGCCTGGGGGAACAGCTCGGGGAGCTCGAATTGGTTCGGTTGGTCGTTTCGGTTGTCGTCGTATCGGGTGTGGTTGTCGCCCCGATCGGTCCACAGCGGATCGGCCGACGCGGTGCCAGCCATCGCCACCAGAGGAATGGCCACCAGAGCCCCGGTCACTGCTGCGCGGGTGAGAATCTTTCGGGTGTTCATGTGTTCCCTTTCGTCGGTGTTCGTACTTCTCCGACGTTAGGTCGACACGGTGGGCCCGCGACAGGGAAAACGGCTGACTCCCAGGAGATTACGAGCGTTCTCCCAAGGGCGACGACCGGTGTTTTCGTTGTTCCCGGCCTGGTCGGACCGGTGCGGTCGTCGTCGGTTGTCGTCAGACGCCTGGCAGTGCTCCCAGCTTCGGCCCCGACTCATCGGTCGATTCGGAATCGGCAACGACGGTCGATTCCCGATCCGGCGGGGTGCTCTTGATGGCGAGGGCCGCAAGGGCGACGACGGCGCATGCTGCAGCACCGGTGAGGAAGGCCGCGGTGTAGACGATTTCGCGGGCGACGGTCGTTCCGTCGATCGTGAACATGGCGAGCACGGTGGACAGCGTGGCACTTGCGATCGAGGTGCCGACGGTGCGCACGATCGAGTTGACGCTGTTCGCCACTCCGGTGTCCGCTGCGCTGACCTCGGCCATGAGCAGGTTGGGTAGGGCCGCGAACGCGAGGCTGACGAACAGGTTGATGACGATACCGGCGGTGATCAGTTGCCAGGTCCGATCATGGGCGAGCGCGACGAACACGAACCCGATCAGACCGATCAGAGCTCCCGCCACCAGGACCCGGCGAGGTCCGTACGACCGGATGAGACGGCCACTGACGACAGCCGCGACCACGCCCACCGCCGCGC
The DNA here is from genome assembly GCF_002259405.1 of Rhodococcus sp. 14-2483-1-2. Lineage (GTDB taxonomy): Bacteria > Actinomycetota > Actinomycetes > Mycobacteriales > Mycobacteriaceae > Rhodococcoides. The sequence goes on from NZ_NPFW01000017.1 coordinate 224,934, forward strand.
CGGGCAGGAGGTACACGACGCTCGCTTCGAGCACGTTGGCGGTGAAGCCATAACCTGCCACGGCGCGTGGGGTCTGCACGAAGAACGAGCACGCGAGAAAATTGACGAACATCCCGACGCCGACGAAGAGCGTGGCGACGTTGGTGGCGAGCAACGGCCCGTGGGTGAGCATGCGGGGTGCGACGAGGGGTTCGTCGGTGCGGTTCTCGAAGACCCACCAGATGGTTCCCACCAGCACACCGACGACCGCGCAGCCGATGGTGGCAACCGAACCCCACCCCCACGTGCGGCCCTGGGTCAGGGAGAGGAACAGCAGAAGCAGAGTCACCGCGAGCAGTGCAGCGCCCCACCAGTCGACGGAGCCGCCGCTGGTTCTCGGCCGCGAGGGAACGCCGAACCAGGCGATCGCGAGCGCGACCACGACGAACGCAACAGTGAGCCAGAACACGCGGTGGTAGTCGGCACCGTTGGCGGTCAGCAGTCCGGTCAACACCAGTCCGAACCCGCCGCCGACACCGAGTGTGCCGGACAGGATTGCCATCGACCCGACCAGTTTCGCGGGCGGCATCTCGTCGCGCAGTACGGCCAGTGCGATGGGGAACAGGGCGTACGAGACGCCTTGCAACACCCGACCGACGAGCAGCCACAGCAGTGAATCCGTCAGGGCGGCCAGCATCGATCCGGCGAGCACCACGGTCAGGACACCGACCAGGACGGGACGCTTGCCGTGCAGGTCGGCGAGCCGTCCGATCACGGGAGTGGCGATCACCGCGGCGAGGAGGTTTGCCGTCAGTACCCAGCCGGCTGCGGTGGTGCTGACCCCGAGCTGGGTGCCGATGGTTCCCACGATGGGTACGACCATCGTCTGCAGGACGGCGAGGGTCATGACGACGAAACAGAGTCCGGGCAGCAGAATGCGGCGGGTGGACATGAACGAACTACCTCGTTACGTGATGGAAGTGCACAATCGCGTGAGAACAAAAATGTTGAACGCATCTAAGTAGTTACCAGACATCGGTCGACTACGGAAACGAGAACGGGGTCACTGCGGACGGGTGGGCTTACCCAGCGCCTTCTGCCGCAGTTCGCTGACGATCTCGTCGTTCCAGACGTGTTCGCGCACCAGGCGGTAACGCTCCCGGCTCATCCAGAGGTACGCCTCGGCGTCGGTGCGGTCCTCGAGGATCTCCGCCGCGCGCACCATGCGCACCACCGGTAGGTACTCCTCACCGAACCAACGTCGCGCGACGGTACCGCGGTCGACGAATTCACCGACCTCCTGCATCAACCGGAAGCCCCATGCCTCCACCGATTCGCTCAGCTGGGCGTAATCGAACGGATCGGTCACCTGAACGGCCTCGCGTGCCTTGCCCACCAACGGCACTCGACTGAGGAAGATGCGCCGGTGATCCTTGATCAGCAGATCGCCACGTCGGGTGATGCCCTCGGGGGAGATGCGGGTGATGATCTCGGTGACGACGGCGTCGATCGACGTTCGGTGCATGGCGAACGCGATGGAGACTCGGTGATGGCCGTCGACGACGAAGTGCATTCCGCCGATGCGATAGACCTGAATCGGCGGCATCGCTTCGCCGCGACGTTGAGCAGCCGCGAGTCGCTGCCAACGTTCGCGGATGCGCGCCGATGTCGGGCGGAAGAAGCGATCGAAGTCGCGTGTGCGATCGACGCTGCCGACGATGGTGTCGACGCGAATGACCTGCAGGCCGAGGTGACGCTCGCCCACCTTGCCGAGGGCCGCGACGACCTCGTCGAACGGCAGGATGGTGTTGACGTCGTCGGGTTGACGACGCAGCCACCCGACCAGACGTGCGACGTCGGCGCGTCGGCGCTGGCGGGTGAAGTCGTTCTCCGCATCGGCGGCCGGGAATCCGGTGTCACGTGCCATGTCTGCGCCTCACGATCTTCGGTGTCTCGAAATCCGTTCTCTCGCCGCCCGGTTCGATCTCGAGAAGGGTGTATCCGACGGTGTTGATCACCGTCGCGCCGTGCAGGGTCAGATCGTCCGGGGTGTGACCGTGCGGATGAATGTGGCCGTGCAACAACAACTGTGGGGACAGTCGGCGCGTCACCTCGTCCAGGCAGTCGAAGCCGATGTGCGCGGGGTCGGTGTCGTCGCCGACGCCCAGAGGTGGACTGTGGGTGAGCAGGATGTCGACGGGCCGAAGATCCTTGCGCACGTTGCGATGCCATGCGAACGTCCGGGTCAGGGTGCGTGATCGCCGTCGCTGCTGCCGTTGGGTCCACTGATTGGGCCCACCGTTGTAGCGGATGGACCCGCCGAGACCGGCGATCCGCACGCCTGCCGCGGACACGATGCGACGGTCGACGTTGACGGCACCGACCGGTCCGGGCCAGGTGGCGGGCAGCCCGGCGCGCATCCAGCCTGCACGTCCGGCCGAGTAGCCGGTGAGGTCCGCGTCGTGATTGCCCGGCACGAACACGCACGGTGCGTTCAACGCGTCGGTGAGGTACTCGAGATAATCGAACGGCAGGTCGCCCGCGCCGAGAATCAGGTCGACTCCGAGCGACTTCACCTGCGGACTCCACAGGGATTCGATCGTTTCGTCGGCGACTGCGAGAACGGAGACCACGGGTACGACGGTACCCACCTCCGGTGCGGTGGTACCTCCGAACGGACTTCTCGGGCATCGGTGGTGTTGGATGGGTCAGGTGAGCGACAGTGTCATTGCAGCGGTACGCGCACATCTGGTGACCGAGATCGGCGACGAGAATCCGTCGTCGGCGTCGGTGACCTTCCTCGGCCTCGAGTCGCTGGACGTGCTGAGATTCGGCGCGGACTCCGACGTGGTCCGGTACGTCAGTCTCGGCTGCTCTCGTCACCCCATGGCCGATCCCAACGAACTCGTCGCAGATCCCTCGCGCGGCCCCCGCGCCGAACTGGTGCTGGCCCTTCGCGGTGGGGCAGGCGTGGCGTCGGGCGTGCACAAGTCCCTGGCCGTGCTCGCTGCCTCTCCCGCGGTGGAGGGCGTCGTTCTCGTCGAGGATGCGCTGCTGGACCTGGGCGAGCCGCTGTGGACCAACGCGCCGTTCACCGCGGTGCTGCTCGGAGTCAGTGATATCGCCGATCTGACGCTGCCCGAGCCCTACGATCCGGTTCGTTTCCTCGCCGCAGTGCCGTTGACCGGTACCGAGGCGGCGTGGGTGCGGTTACGCGGTGCCGCAGCCCTGCGGGAGGCCTGGACCGAGGCAGGGATCGATGTGCGCGATCCGAATCGGTCCGCGGCCAGTCTTTGACGCCCACTCACCGCGCGTAGGTTGCCAAATCCGGTTCGGCACTGACGGAATCGTCGATCAGATGCCGAGGTACCTGGGCCAGATACTTCAGTCCGGTGATCGCCGCACGCGCGTCGTAGCGCAGGTTCGGCATCGCGGTGCTGAAACACAGGTTGTCCGAGATGCGTTCGCGCACAGCAGGTCCGTCGTGGTCGAGCGCGTCGAGGACGAGATGAAAGGCGACGTTGTCGCCGATGATGTCGAAGTGTTCGACGGGCCGCAGCGGACAGATGTCCTGGACGGCGATGTTCGCGGCTCCGGCCAGAGTGCTCGCGTGCGGTTGCGGGTAGATCAATTGGTCGAATGTCGTGAAGATCGAGGTGTAACTGGGTCCCGCAGGCAACGGACGCGCCGCGAGCGCGGTGAGGAATTTCGATCCGGTGGCGATCTGCCAGTTCGCCGGCGGGCACTCCTGCGAGTCGTCGCATCCCGAGCGCGCCGAGTCGGTGCCGTTGTACGGGGTGGCGAGCGAGATGAAATCCGACACCAGCGCGGGCAGGTCCGGCCAGAACGTCAACGCCCAGAGCTCGTCCAGTGGACCGTGTTGGTGACCCATCATGACGACCTGGCGACCGCTGTCGGCGGCCATGGTGCGGACTGCGTGCACCACGTACTGGGCGGCGATCTGCAGGTCGCCGTACCCCTCGTCGGGAAGGGAGAGGCTGCACACCGGTATCCCCTCGGCCGGCAGTGACTGCAGGTAGTTCCAGCCGAAGGACTGCTGATCGGTGGCGAAGGCCGGTGTGAGCAGGACCGGATCGCGGGTGGCGTCGTGCAGATCGGTGGTGCAGGTGAGGGCCTCGTCGAGATCGGCCTTCGCGACGGTCAGCGGCGGACCGGCTGGATCTGCGAGAACCGGCTGAGCCGACGCGGCCCCTGGGGCGTACGAAAAGATGATGGCCACGGCCGAAGCCAGTACCAGCGAGCGGATTCTCATCGATCCCTTCCGGATGACACTGCAGGACTTCTGCAGTCTCATCCGGGACGAACCGGTGGGTTCGTCACGTGGAAGCAGTCGGGACAATCACCAACGACCGCTCGATTCGGTTGGACATCGTCCAACCGGGCCCAGCTCCTAGAGCCAGTTGTTCTTGTGGAACGTCCGCCACAGTCCGATACAGACGCACAACACGACCGCGACCATCAAGTGGTAGCCGTACGTCCAGTGCAGCTCGGGCATGTTGTCGAAGTTCATCCCGTAGATGCCCGCGACCATCGTCGGCACAGCGGCGATCGCCACCCACGACGAGATCTTGCGCATGTCCAGGTTCTGCTGCATCGTCACTCGCGCCAGCGCCGCGTCGACCAGTGAGCTGAGCACCTCGTCGTACTCGGAGATGCGTTCGGCGACCGTCGTGTGATGGTCCTGCACGTCGCGCAGATACCGTCGCACGGCCTTCGGGACGCTCGGCTCCTGCACCAGACGCGCCAGCGGCGTCGACAGAGGTGTCACCGATCGGCGAAGCTCGACGACCTCCCTCTTGAGGAGGTAGATGTTCTCGATGGGCACGTGGTGGTGCGGCGAGAACACTTCCTCCTCCATGCCGTCGACGTCTCGCTCGATCGAGTCGGTCACCGCGAGGTACTCGTCGACGACGTGGTCGGCCACCGCGTGCAGGACCGCCGACGGACCGAGGGCGAGTTGTTCGGGGTTCGCTTCGAGGCGCTGACGCACGCCGGCCAACCCCGAATGCTCTCCGTGCCGGACGGTGATGACGAAGTCACGGCCGACCATCACCATGATCTCGCCGCTCTCGACGATCTCGTTGGCGGTCGTCACCGACTCGTGCTCGACGTACTTCACCGTGCGCAGCACCAGGAACGCGACGTCGTCGTAGCGCTCGAGCTTGGGCCGCTGATGGGCGTGGACGGTGTCCTCGACCATCAGCTCGTGCAGGCCGTAGCACTGGGCGATCGCGCTCATCTGGTGCTCGTCGGGTGCGTGCAGACCGACCCACACGAATCCCTCGCCGCGGGCACGCACCTCTGCGATGGCCGAGGTGTGAGTGAATCTGCCGGGAAGTCGAGCACCGTCGACGTAGACCGCGCAGTCGACGATCGCGCGGGCCGTGGGCACCGGAATCCGCGGTGTCGGCTCGGGACCGGCCTTGGCCGATCGTCGATGCAGTGACGGCAGCGACGGGCGTGGTGGAAGGGACGGCATGGCGGGCAATCGTACGCCAGCAAAACGACGAGAGAGTGGGCCTGGAACACTGTGCAGGTGCTCATCGATCTCCACACCCACTCGACGGCGTCCGACGGCACCGACAGCCCGACCGAGCTGGTCCACGCCGCAGCCGAGGCAGGACTGTCGGTGGTGGCTCTGACCGACCACGACACCACCTCGGGGTGGGACGAAGCGGCCTCGGCACTGCCGCCCGGTCTCACGCTCGTGCGCGGCATGGAACTTTCCTGCACCGGGCGAGGCGAGGACGGCGAGCCGGTTCCGGTGCACCTGCTCGCGTATCTGTTCGATTCCGCGAACGAGGCGTTCGCGGGCGAGCGCGCTCGGTTGCGCGGCGAGCGGGTCACTCGATTGCGTGCCATTGCCGAGAAGATGGCGGCGGACGGTCTGCCCATCGACCCCGACGCGGTGCTGGCCTCGGCCGGAGACGCTGCCGGACGACCGCACCTGGGCCGCGCGCTGATCGACGCCGGCTACGTTCCGAACATGGATGCCGCGTTCGCCGGTCCGTTGGCGACGAGCGGCAAGTACTACGTCGAGAAGGTCGACACCCCCCTCGAGGTCGCGGTGGACATGATCGCCGCGGCAGGCGGTGTCAGTGTGCTCGCGCACGCCAGAGCTCGTGCCCGCGGTCGCATCCTCGACCTCGATCACATTCGCGAACTCGCAGCGCGCGGTCTCGGGGGAGTGGAAGTGCACCACATGGACCACTCGCCGCAGGACACCGCGGTGATGGCCGATCTCGCCGCCGAACTGGACCTGATCGTCACCGGATCCTCGGACTACCACGGCACCAACAAGACGGTGAAGCTGGGCGAATACACCACGGCCCCAGAACAATACGACCGTCTGATTGCGGCGGCACTCCCATGACATTCGACGTGACGCTCTACCTGACGGTGTTGATCACCCTGTTCGTCATCATGGACCCACCGGGCGCGATCCCGGTGTTCCTGTCACTGGTGGGCCGCAAGAGCAAAGAAGCACGCAACAAGGCCGCGTGGCAGGCACCCGCGGTCTCGCTGACCGTCATCTCGGTGTTCGCGATCGGCGGTCAGGCGATCCTGAGCTACTTGCACATCGGCATCCCGGCACTGCAGGGCGCAGGCGGGTTGCTGCTGCTGCTCATCGCGTTGTCGCTGCTCACCGGAAAGGGGGCTGGCGGCGACACCGCCGCGGAGGACGTCAACGTGGCACTCGTGCCGCTGGGGACTCCGCTCATGGCCGGCCCCGGTGCCATTGCCGCGGTGATCGTCTACGTCAGTCAGGCCGACGGTGACGTCGGTTCGTTCCTGGCAATTGCGTTGGGCATCATCACCATTCACGTTCTGTTCTTCCTGGTGCTGCGATTCTCGACGGCGCTGATCCGGCTCCTCGGGGAGGGCGGGATCTCGCTGTTGGCGCGCATCGCAGGTCTGTTGCTCGCCGCCATCGCGGTGCAGTTGATCGCGGATTCGGTTCGCGGATTCGTGGCCGGCGGATGACCGGGGCGTCGTACGGGCTCCGATTCCTGCGCGGGCTCAGCGGCATCGTCACCGCGGGACTGGTGGTACTCGCCATCGGCGTCGCCGTCACGCAGTACCTGGGCCACTCCCGCGGCTTCCCCGGTCCGGGCGGTGTCTCGGTCGCCGCGCACATCGTCGCCGCGGTCGTGGCCGTGTTCGCGCAGCGCATCGCCGATCACCGTCGCGGTTTCTCGGCTGTTCTCGGGGCGATCGTGGTCTTCGTCGTCACCGGCCTCGTCCTGTGGACACAATGGTGGCAGTAGAAGCCGTGGTGGCATAAATCTGCCCGCTCTCGACTCTGTGGTCAGGTGGGGTGGCGATGTGGCACACTGGGGCACCGACAGGGCTACAGCCCATCGCTGATCGTGCAGGCACACCCGCCTCACATGCGAGACACGCTCTCGGCAGTTTGCAGCCAGCACTGGCGCACTCCGACGGCCCTCATTTCCACCACTCACTTCGTTGACATTTCGTCGCCTTGCTGGTCGAGGTCGACAGTGCGAGGAGCTTTCACCGTGACGGCAGTCGAAGACACCGCAGCAACACACACCGCACCGGCAGGGCCGGCAGCGATCACCGACGAGGAGATCTTCGCCGGGCACCTCGGCGGCAAGCTGTCGGTCGAGTTGGCAGCGCCGCTCGACACACAGCGCGATCTCTCGATCGCCTACACCCCAGGAGTGGCCCAGGTCAGCCGCGCCATCGCCGCCGATCCCGCGCTGGCCAAGCGATACACCTGGACCGATCGCCTCGTCGCCGTCATCTCCGACGGCTCCGCAGTGCTCGGCCTGGGCGACATCGGTCCTCGCGCATCGTTGCCGGTGATGGAGGGCAAGGCCGCACTGTTCAAGAAGTTCGCGGGCCTCGACTCCATCCCGATCGTGCTCGACACCAACGACGTCGACGAGATCGTCGACACCATCGTGCGGTTGCGCCACAGCTTCGGTGCCGTCAACCTCGAGGACATCTCGGCGCCGCGCTGCTTCGAGATCGAACGCCGCGTCGTCGAGGCGCTGGAGTGCCCGGTCATGCACGACGACCAACACGGCACCGCCATTGTCGTCCTCGCCGCGCTCAACGGGGCCGCGAAGGTACAGGGCCGCAACACCTCCGAGCTGAAGGTCGTCATCTCCGGAGCCGGGGCAGCAGGTGTGGCGTGCGCCAACATGCTCCTTCTGGCCGGCATCCGGGACGTGGTGGTGCTGGACTCGAAGGGGATCGTCTCCTCCGATCGCCTGGATCTCACCGGCGTCAAGACCGATCTCGCTGCGCGTACCAACCCCCGTGCGCTGGCAGGCGGAGCCGCCGACGCCCTGGCCGGAGCCGACGTGTTCCTCGGTCTGTCCGCGGGCAGGATCGACGAGAGCTACATCGCTTCGATGGCCGCGGACTCCATCGTGTTCGCGCTGTCCAACCCGGATCCGGAGATCCATCCGGAGGTGGCGAGGAAGTACGCCGCCATCGTCGCGACCGGTCGCAGTGACTTCCCGAACCAGATCAACAATGTTCTCGCCTTCCCCGGTGTGTTCAAGGGCGCGCTCGACGCGGGTGCCCGTCGCATCACCGAAGGCATGAAGCTCGCCGCTGCCGAGGCAATCCTCTCGGTTCTCGGCGACGAGTTGGCTGCGGACAAAATCGTGCCGAGCCCACTCGATCCTCGTGTCGCCCCGGCCGTTGCGGACGCAGTTGCGGCAGCAGCGCGAGCCGAGGGCGTCGCGTAGGAAAACGGAAAGAAAACACCGGCGAATCCGGCCCCCACCCGGGCCTGTGGTTCGCCGGTGTCTTTCGTCGTGGGACGAGTCAGACCTTCGCGAGTCCGGTCGGCATCCGCCGCAGGCGACCGGTTCCCGGAACGGACGTCCACACTGCGAGGGCGAGAAGGCCGTCGACGATCAGGGTCAGCAGAGCCACCAGGATCGCGCCGACCAGAACGCGGCCGTAGTCGTAGAGCGCGAGTCCGTCGAAGATGTAGCGGCCGAGCCCACCGAGGTTGACGTAGGCCGCAATGGTCGCAGTGGCGATGATCTGCAGTGTGGTGTTACGCAACCCGCCGAGGATCAGTGGCAGCGCGTTGGGAATCTCGACCCGAAACAGAACTTGGGTTTCGGTCATCCCCATCGCCCGGGCGGCGTCGACGACGTTGGCGTCGACGTTGGCGATACCGGAGTACGTGCCTGCCAACAGCGGAGGAATGCCGAGCAGCACCAACGCGATGATCGGCGGGACCAGACCCAATCCGATCACCAGAACCAGAAACACGAGAATGCCGAGGGTCGGCAGCGACCGCAGCGCGTTGACGAGCCCGACGATGACGGCCTCACCGCGGCGCAGGTGACCGATGAGCAGACCGACCGGAACCGCGACGGCAGCCGAGAGCAACACCGCCAACAGGCTGTACCACATGTGTTCGGTCAGTCGAGTGCCGATTCCCGTGGGGCCGGCCCAGTTTCCGCCGTCGAGAATGTACGAGAACGCCTCGGAGAAGAGATTCATGCGCGTGCCTTCTTCTTCGACGAGCCCGTGCTCAGCCGCGTCCACGGAGTGAGTCGACGGCCCAGCAGGTACAGGGCCGCGTCGAAGATCAACGCCAGGAACACGATCGAGATGATGCCCGCGAAGATCTGGTCGGGATAGTCGCGCTGGTAGCCCTGGGTGAACAGCTGGCCGAGACCGCCGATACCGATGACCGAGCCGACCGACACCAGCGAGATGTTCGTGACCGCCACGACTCTGATGTTGGCGATCAGCACCGGAAGCGCCAGTGGCAGTTCGACGGTCACTGCTCGCCGCAGCGACGAATAGCCCATCGCCTCGGCGGAATCGACCACGGCGAACGGTACCGAATCGAGTGCCTCGGGCACCGCGCGCACCAGTAGCGCGGTCGAGTACACCGCAAGGGCGATCACGACGTTCAACGGATCGAGCACCGGTAGCCCGACCACCGCGGGGATGGTGACGAACAGCGCGAGCGAGGGAAGGGTGAACGCAATACTGGCCACCGTCAACGTGATTCGACGAACCCAGCGAGTGTTTCGAATGACGGTGCCCAGCGGGATGGCAATGAGCAACCCGACCAGCAGCGGGACGAGCGAGAGATACAGGTGCGTTTTCGTGTAGCCGAGAACCACATCGAAGTTGTCCAGCAGCCAGGTCACTGTTCGGTGTCCCCGCTGGCGAGGAAGTGGTGCCGGTTGCGCTCGGAGTCCTCCGACTTACGTTGTGCAGCAAGGTGTTCGAGTATCTCTGCGCCGTCGACGCTACCCACGGCCGCTCCGGCCGAATCGACCGCGACACCGATTCCCGAGGGCGAGGAGATCGCCGCGTCGAGTGCCTGACGCAGATCGCCACCCTCGAGGAACAGCGAGCCGCCCGCTGCCGTGCTGTCGTCGATGCTCCGGCCGTCGCGCACCTTCTCGACTCCGGTCGCGTCGATCCACCCGAGTGGACGGCGCTGCTCGTCGACGACGAGGACCCACTGACCCTGGTCCAGTCGGAGGCCGTGGATCTCGTCCTCCGTCGCCGTGTGGATCGGGTGCATGGTCACCGCCTGTGCCGACCGAAACGACAGTCCACGGTAGCCGCGATCGCGGCCGACGAACGACGCCACGAAAGACGTTGCCGGGGCGGCGAGTACGGTCTCCGGCTTGTCGTACTGCTGCAATCGGCCCTGGGGTCCGAAAACCGCGATGCGATCGCCGAGCCGGACGGCTTCGTCGATGTCGTGGGTGACGAAGACGATCGTCTTCTTCAGATCGGCCTGCAGTCGCAGCATCTCGATCTGAAGTTCTTCACGAACCACCGGGTCCACCGCGCTGAAGGGCTCGTCCATCAGCAGGATCGGCGGGTCGGCGGCCAGCGCCCGGGCCACGCCCACTCGCTGTTGCTGCCCGCCGGACAGTTGCGCCGGGTAGCGCGAGGCGAATGCCGGGTCGAGGCCGACGCGCTCGAGGACGTCGAGTGCAGCCTTGCGCGCAGCGCGACGTGATTCGCCGTTGAGTACCGGCACCGTGGCGACGTTGTCGACGACGGTGCGGTGCGGCAACAACCCGGCACTCTGAATGACGTACCCGATGCCGCGGCGCAACTTCACCGCGTCGATGTCCGCGATGTTGCGACCGTCGACCGTGATCACGCCCGAGGTGGGCGTGATCATGCGGTTGATCATTCGCATCGACGTGGTCTTGCCGCAGCCGGACGGCCCCACGAACACGGTGAACGAGTGTGGCTCGATCACCAGGTCCAGAGAGTCGACGGCCGTGGTGCCGTCCGGATACGTCTTGTTGACCTGCTCGAAAGTGATCATCAGCTGACCGGCTGATCCAGACCCTTGTCCTGGACCCACGCGGCTGCCGCTGCTGCGGGCTCGACCTTCTCGTCGCCCGAGACCGAGGTGTTCAGCGCGATCAGCTCCTCGGTGGTGATCTGTGCCGATACCGCGTCGAGAACCTGGGTGAGCTTGTCGGACTGCTTGGCCGTACGCAGCACCGGAATGATGTTCTGGGCAGCGAAATTGTTCTCCGGGTCCTCGAGGACGACAAGATCGTTCTGTGCGATCGAGGGCGCGGTGGTGAAGATGTCCGCCGCGACGACCTGTCCGGAGACGAGTGCCTCGACCGTGGCCGGGCCGCCGCCGTCGGAGATCGGAATGTAGTTGCCGGGTGAGATGTCCAGGCCGTACTTGTCACGCAGACCGGGCAGGCCGCCGACGCGTTCCTGGAATTCCGGGGTACCGGCGAAGGTCACCTCGGACGAGAACGGGGCGAGGTCGCCGATGGTGGTGAGGTTGCGCTCGGTGGCGGTCTGGCGAGTGACGACGACGGCGTCCTTGTCCTCGCCCGGTGCCTGCGCCGTCACGGTGAGGTCGTCGCCCAGTGCAGCAGGCAATGCGGCCAGGACGTCCTCGGAGGACGTGGCGGTCGCGGATTCGTCCAAGTACTGCAGCAGGTTGCCGGTGTAATCGGGGATCAGGTCGATAGACCCGTCTCGCACTGCGGGAATGTAGGCCTCACGGCTGCCGATGTTGAGCTTGGTGCTCACCTCGAAACCGTTGGCGCGCAGGGCCTCGGCGTAGATGTTCGCCACGGTCTCGGACTCGGGGAAGTTGGCCGAGCCGATGATGATCGAGTTGGTGTCGCTGTTGCTCTCGCCGCCCCCGCTGGACAGTGGATCCGAATTTCCGCCGCAGGCGGTCAGAGCGGTGACCGAGAGAGCGAGTGCGGCCACGGCGGCCACTGCCCTCGGAGCGGAGAACGCGCGCGTGATTCGGGAGGTGGTCATGGTGTCCTTCCATCGGTTCGGGCACAGTCCTACCCATCTCCTGTCGACCCCACCCGCGCTGCGGGGGCATCGAAGGAACCAGGACTCGGGCTGCTCGGGATGGTAGTCGAAACCAGCGTGCCCATAAGGTTGGTTCGACTACCGTCTCGTTCGCACTAGTGCCCCGCGGCCGAGATCGGTAAACCACCCGGGCAGTGAACAGGAGAAAATGACAGTGCGATCGTCGGTTCTGGCAGCGGCCCTGGTGATGTCGATCGCTGGACTGGTCGGTGGTTGCAGTGCCGGCGCGTCGACCGACCCTGCTGCCGTGCCCGTCGTCGTCGGAGCGGGCAGCTCGGATCTTTCGCGGCTGCTCGCGCAGATCTACGCCGGGGGACTGCGGTCGACGGGAGCGGACGTCCAGGTGAAGGAAGACCTGGGAGATCGGGCCGACTACCTCGCGGCGCTGGACCGCGGTGAGGTGACGATGGTTCCCGACCTGACCGGAGAGCTGTTGCGCACGTTCGACACTCTGTCGGCAGCAACCGAGGCAGAGGACGTGTACACCGAACTGAACCGATCACTACCTGCCGGGTTGTCGGTGGGGGACTACGCCACCGCCGAGGATCGACTTGCCATTGCGGTGGCTCCTGGCACGTCGGCAGCCGACGGGGAAACGGTGACGGACTTTCTGCGTCGAAACGAAGCAACGGTGGGGACGGTCGAGGGGCAGGTACACCCGACGGACGTGATCTCGGAAGGCGTGGGGAGTCCCTCCTTCACCGGGGCCGGTTTCTCCGAGTTCATGGTGTACCCGGACGCACAGTTCGCGGTCGACGACCTGAATTCCGGTGCGGTGGCCGCGCTCGCGATTCGCACCGCGTCGTTCGGCCCGTTGGCGAAGGATCTGACCACGCTGCCCGACGACGATCATGTGTACCCGGCGCAGAACGTGGTTCCGCTCTACGTCGACGGAGTGCTCAGCGAGAGCGCTCTGAGGTCGTTCTCGGTGGTGGCGGGGGAGCTGACGACTGCGGACCTCGCCGACATGATCGGCGAGGTCCGCAGTGGTGTTCCGTCAGGCGAGGTCGCCGGCCGCTGGCTCGGTGAGCGCAACCTGTGACACTGTGCTCGTCTGCGTTGCCCTGACCTTGCGGCCCAGGTACGAGCCCATGTGATGGACGGCCTGGGCCGCCTCCCGCAGGATCGATGCCTGTAGATGGGCCACGTGCCAGAGCTTCTTGTATTCCACGTGTTCGAGCTCGACACCCGACAGTCGCAGCTTGTCCGCGAACGCGGTGATCTGCGCGTACAGCACCTCGTCGGTACCGACGTGCATGACGATCGGGGGCAACCCGTCCAGATTTCCCAACAGTGGGGCGAAACCCTGGTCAAGTGGGTCGCCCGCGCCCAGATAGGCGTCGGCCGAGCTGTACGACCACCCGGTGTTGACCACGAGATCGCGGTCCTTGGCTGCGTCGCGCGCACCGGGATCGACCCACGGCGAGATCAGGCCGAGGGCCGCCGGGCTGGTGCCGTCGTCCACCAGACGTCGGGCGGTGGCCACCGTCAGACCTCCACCCGCCGAATCGCCTGCGATGGCGATACGGTCCGCAGTGAATCCGTGCACTCGGACCAGCTCGCGGAACGCCGCCACGGCATCGTCCAGACCTGCCGGGTACGGATTCTCCGGGGCCAACCGGTAGTCGAGCACGTAGACCGCGCTGGCCGATTCCCGGGCCAGATGTGCGGCCAGTGACCGATGCGTGTTGATCGAACCGATCGTGTACGCGCCGCCGTGCAGGTACAGAATCGCGGTGTCGCGTTCGGTCGCCCCGACGGTGATGCGCTCTGCCCGACGCCCGGCGAGCGTCAACTTCTGCGCGACGGTTCCGTGCGGGAGCGTCTGCAGCGGAGCCCCGGCTTCGAGGATCAGCCGCTGCGTGCGGAACGAGAAGCGCGAATTCAGCGCGACGCGATAGAACGGCTTCAGAGCGGCCGCGACGATCGGCAGGGGAACGTAGAAGGACTTCACGATGCGACCCGCCTACTTCTTGGAGCGTGGCATGGCACGCTTGGACACTGCGGCGATCAGGCCTTGGTATCGCGAACCGGTGATGCGCTGCAGCAGATCGAGCGCAATGGCGTCGGACCCGATGAGCACCCGCCCCTTGCCCTTCTCGACGCCCTTGAGGATGGTCTTCGCCGCGTCGATCGGGGTGGTCTTGGCGAGCTTGCTGTCGAAGAACTTGGCCACGTCGGCCTGATCGAAGTTCTCCGCGACGGTGGCGTTGCGGGCGATGGCGGTCTTGATGCCACCGGGGTGCACCACGGTCACCTTCACCGGAGCCTTGGCGATCAGCATCTCCATCCGCAACGATTCGCTGAACCCGCGGACGGCGAACTTCGCCGCGTTGTACGCGGACTGCGACGGCATTGCCAACAGGCCGAAGAGGCTGGAGATGTTGATGATGTGTCCGTCGCCGGAGGCCTGGATGTGCGGCAGAAATGCCTTGGTGCCGTTGACGACTCCCCAGAAGTCGACGTCGACGATGCGCTCGATGTCCTTGAACGAGGATTTTTCGACGTCACCGTGGTACGCGATACCGGCGTTGTTGTAGATCTGGTTGACCTTGCCGAAATGCGCGACGACGGCCTCGGCGTAATCCAGCACGGTCTCGCGCTGGGAAACGTCCAAGAAATCCGATTTGACCTCGGCACCCAACGCCTCGACCCGTCGAACGGTCTCGTCGAGTCCGGCGGTGTCGACGTCGGACAGAGCCAACTTCGCTCCGCGTCCGGCCAGTTCGAGGGCCAGCGCGCGGCCGATTCCCGAGCCCGCGCCGGTGACGACGGCCACCTTGCCTGTGAATGTGCTCATCGTGCGGACACCTTGTCTGTGTTGTTGCCGGCGGAGTTGTTCGCCGACGATCCGGAGGGCAGGTCTGCGGTAGCGACGCTACGGTACGCATCGAGATCGAAGTTCCTGGTGATTCGGCGGAACTCGAAGGTGAAGCCCGGCCACAGCGTCGTGTTGTTGCCGTGCTTGTCGAGGTACCAGCTGGCGCACCCGCCGTTCATCCAGACGCTCTTGGCGAGCTGATCCTGCAGCGTCACGTTGTATTCGTCCTGCACGTCCTTGCGCACCTCGATGGTGCCGATGTCGTGCTTGTCGATCGTGTTCAATGCGTCGACCAGGTAGTTGATCTGCGACTCGATCATGAACACCATCGACGTGTGGCCCAGACCGGTGTTGGGGCCCACCAGGAAGAACATGTTGGGGAAGTTCGCGACGGCCGCGCCCTTGTAACCCTGCTGTCCACCGTCCTCGAAGGTTTGGGCCAGTGTGCGGCCGTCCTTGCCGGTGATGCCGTGGTACGCGGGGGAGTCGGTGACGTGGAACCCGGTCGCGACGACGAGCGCATCGATCGGGCGCTCGGTGCCGTCCTTGGTGACGATCGATCCTTCGCGCACCTCGGCGATGCCGTCGGTGACGAGGTCGACGTTGCTCTGAGCGAGTGCCGGGTAGTACGCGTTCGAGATCAACATGCGCTTGCAGCCGATGCGGAAGTTCGGGGTGACCTTGGCGCGCAGCGCCTTGTCCTTGATCTGGGTGCGCAGGTGATTCTCCGACGCCCACTGCAGCGGCTTCATGAAGGCCGGGGCCTTGGCCAGCCCGACGACCTGGGTCTCGCGCATCGCGTAGATGCCGGTGCGGGAGAGGCGCTGGAAACCGGGAACGTGCTTGAAGGCGAAGCGCTCGAGCTTGGTGTACGGGCGGTCCGCGCGGGGCAGGATCCACGGCGCGGTGCGCTGGTACACGTCCAGGTGCTCCACCTGGCCTGCGATGGCGGGCACGATCTGGATCGCCGACGCGCCGGTCCCGATGACGGCGACGCGCTTGCCTGCGAGCGAGACGTCGTGATTCCACTGAGCCGAATGGAAGACGTCGCCCTTGAAGTCGTGAATTCCCTTGATGTCGGGCAGGTTCGGCTCACACAGCGCGCCGACGGCCGAGACGACGATCTTGGCGGTGTAGTTGCCGGTGGTGGTCTCGACATCCCAGCGGCTCGTCTCGGCGTTCCAGCGTGCCGAGGTCACATCCGTACCGAACACGTGCTTGTCCATGACGCCGTACTTGCGCGCCACCCCGGCGATGTACTTCTGGATCTCGGGCTGCGTCGAGAACGAGCGCGTCCAGTCCGGGTTCAGCGCGAACGAGTAGGAGTACAGGTGTGACGGCACGTCGCAGGCGGCACCGGGGTAGGTGTTGTCGCGCCAGGTGCCGCCGACGTCGTGGCCGCGTTCGATGACGACGAAGTCCTTCTTGCCTGCCTTCGTCAGCTTTATCGCGGCACCGAGGCCGGCGAATCCGCTGCCGATGATCAGCGTATCGACGTGACGCGGCGTCGTTGCACGGTCCGAAGTATCTGTTACGGGAAGACTCATGTAGGGGAGCGTAGAAGCTTATTGAGTGTGAGTCAATAGTTATTGACTAACATTCAGTAGGGTGGTTGCATGGCGTTCGTGAACAGCCCCGGCACATCGACAACGAAGAGGACCAGACTCAGTCCGCAGCAACGACGAGCGCAACTGATCGACCTCGGCACCGAGATGCTCGCCGACCGCCCCCTCGAACAGATCTCCGTCGAGGACATCGCAGACCAAGCAGGCGTCTCCCGAGGGCTTCTGTTCCACTACTTCGCCTCCAAGCAGGAATTCCACCTCGAGATCGTGCGTGAATCCTCGCGCGTCATGCTCGAGCGCACCGCACCCGATCCGTCGCTGCCACCGTACGAGATTCTGCGCGATTCCATCGCGAACTACGTCGATTACGTCACCGACAAGCGGCAGATGTACGTCTCGCTCCTGCGCGGCACCCCCAGTGGCGACCCACAGATGCGCGCGGTGTTCGAGGACACCCGCTCCGCCATGGCCGAGCGAACCGTCGCGCAACTCGGGGGACTCGACATCGAAGTCACCCCCACCATCGTGTTGGCCGTCCGCGGCTGGATCGCATTCGTCGAGGAAACGACCATCAACTGGCTCACCGCTCCCGAGCTGAGTCGCGACGAACTGATCGACCTCAACGTCAACGCCCTGCCCGCCGTCGCACTGGCACCGGGGATGATCTCCGCACTCCTGGGAGCCGACGCGACGCCGACGCCTGAGACCTGATCGCGCCCGCCCGCCCCCCGCACGCGTCAATGGACCCTTGCACTCCTCAGACGTATGCAGGGGTCCATTCACGCAGCCGCTGACTCTGCATGAATGGACCGTTGCACAGCTCAGACGTATGCAATGGTCCATTGACGCGGAACGGGGAGCCCAGCAACGACAACAGCGGCCCACTTCCGAAGAAGTGGGCCGCTGTTGTTATCGAGTGTTTCTAGCCTTCGCCGACTGCGTTGAAGGCCTCGTCGATGATTTCGAGTTGCTCGACTGCGTGCACCTTGCTCGAGCCCGACGACGGGGCGGACATTGCGCGACGCGAGATGCGCTTGATGCCGACCAGCTTCTCGGGCATGAGCTCGGGCAGTGCGAGACCGAAGAACGGCCAGGCACCCTGGTTCGCAGGCTCTTCCTGAACCCAACGGAATTCCGTTGCGTTCGGGTAGCTTTCGAGTGCTTCCCTGATGCGGCGGACCGGCACGGGGTAGAGCTGCTCGACGCGAACGATCGCGACGTCGTCGCGGTTGTCCTTCTGCTTGCGAGCGAGCAGTTCGTAGTAGAGCTTGCCGCTGACCATCAGTACTCGCTTGACCGCGCTGCGGTCACCGGTGCCGGTGTCGTAGGTGGGCTCGTCGAACACCGAGTGGAACTTGCCGTCGGTGAAGTCCTCGATGTTGCTCACTGCTGCCTTGTTGCGCAGCATCGACTTCGGGGTGAAGACGATCAGCGGGCGACGGATGCCGTCACGCGCGTGCCTGCGCAGCAGGTGGAAGTAGTTGGCGGGGGTCGAGGGGAGTGCGACGGTCATCGAGCCCTCGGCGCACAGTGTCAGGAAGCGTTCGATGCGTCCGGACGTGTGGTCGGGACCCTGACCTTCGTGGCCGTGCGGCAGGAGCAGCACGACGTCGGAGAGCTGGCCCCACTTGGCTTCACCGGACGAGATGAACTCATCGATGATGGACTGCGCGCCGTTTACGAAGTCGCCGAACTGCGCTTCCCACATCACCAGTGCGTCCGGGTTGCCCACCGAGTAGCCGTACTCGAAGCCGACGGCTGCGAACTCGCTGAGCGCGGAGTCGTAGACCATGAACTTGCCGGGGTTGTCGCTGCCGATGTTCTGCAGCGGCGTGTACTCGGCGCCGGTCTTGCGGTCGATGATCACCGAGTGGCGCTGGGTGAACGTGCCGCGGCGGGTGTCCTGGCCGGAGAAGCGGATGTTGCGTCCCTCGTCGACCAACGATCCGAGCGCCAACAGTTCGCCGAAGGCCCAGTCGACCTTGCCCTCGTGCGCCATCTCGCGACGCTTCTCGAGCACCGGCTTGACGCGCGGGTGCACGTTGAATCCGTCGGGAACGTCGAGGTGCGCGTCGCCGATGCGGTGCAGCACGGCCTTGTCGACGGCCGTGGTGAGCTTGGCAGGCAACTGCTGGTCGAGTTCGACCGATTCGCTGGGCTCCGGGGTGTACTTCTCGAGTTCGCGTACCTCGTTGAAGACGCGTTCGAGCTGGCCCTGGTAGTCGCGGAGTGCGTCCTCGGCTTCCTTGAGCGAGATGTCTCCACGGCCGATGAGCGATTCGGTGTAGCTCTTGCGGACGCTGCGCTTGGTGTCGATGACGTCGTACATCGCAGGCTGCGTCATCGAGGGGTCGTCGCCCTCGTTGTGGCCGCGACGGCGGTAGCAGATCATGTCGATGACGACGTCCTTGTGGAACTTCTGACGGAAGTCCACCGCCAGCTGAGCCACCCAGGCGCAGGCCTCGGGGTCGTCGCCGTTGACGTGGAAGATCGGCGCGGCGATCATCTTCGCCACATCGGTGCAGTACTCGGACGAACGCGAGAACTCCGGTGACGTGGTGAAGCCGACCTGGTTGTTGACGACGATGTGCACGGTGCCGCCGGTGCGGTAGCCCCGCAGGTCGGACAGGTTCAGCGTCTCGGCGACGACGCCCTGGCCTGCGAATGCAGCGTCTCCGTGCAGCATCAGCGGCAGGACGGAGTAGCCGCCCTGGCCGGTGCCCTTGTCCAGCAGGTCCTGCTTGGCGCGGACGAGGCCTTCGAGAACCGGGTCGACGGCTTCGAGGTGCGACGGGTTCGCGGTGAGCGAGACCTTGATGTCGTTGTCACCGAACATCTGGATGTACGTGCCCTCGGCACCGAGGTGGTACTTCACGTCGCCGGAGCCGTGTGCGGCGGCCGGGTTCATGTTGCCCTCGAACTCGGTGAAGATCTTCGAGTAGGGCTTGCCGACGATGTTGGCGAGCACGTTCAGTCGGCCGCGGTGCGGCATACCGATGACGACCTCGTCGAGGGCGTACTCGGCGCTCTGGTCGATGACGGAGTCCATCATCGGGATGACCGACTCGGCACCTTCGAGCGAGAAGCGCTTCTGCCCGACGTACTTGGTCTGCAGGAACGTCTCGAACGCCTCGGCTGCGTTGAGCTTGCTCAGGATGTACTTCTGTTGCGCCACAGTCGGTTTGACGTGCTTGGCCTCGACGCGCTCCTGCAGCCAGGTGACCTGCTCGGTCTCGAGGATGTGGGTGTACTCGACGCCCACGTGGCGGCAGTACGAGTCACGCAGAACGCTGAGCACGTCCCGCAGCTTCATCTTGTCCTTGCCGTGGAATCCGCCGACCTTGAATTCGCGGTCGAGATCCCACAGCGTGAGGTCGTGGCTGATCACGTCGAGGTCCGGGTGCATCCGGAACTTGTCCTTGGTGAACTGCAACGGATCGGTGTCGGCCATC
Organism: Rhodococcus sp. 14-2483-1-2; assembly: GCF_002259405.1. Classification (GTDB taxonomy): domain Bacteria; phylum Actinomycetota; class Actinomycetes; order Mycobacteriales; family Mycobacteriaceae; genus Rhodococcoides. The sequence continues at coordinate 245,114 of NZ_NPFW01000017.1, forward strand.
AGGTGACCGCGGTTGCGGTACGCCGCGATGAGTTCGAGCACGCGAGTGTTCTTGTCGACCGTGCCCTCGGGCAGATCCTTGCGCCAGCGAATCGGCTCGTAGGGGATCTTGAGCGAGTGGAACAGCTCGTCGTAGAACTCGTCGCTGATCAGCAGGTTGTGGATCGTCTTGAGGAAGTCGCCCGACTCTGCACCCTGAATGATGCGGTGGTCGTACGTCGAGGTCAGCGTCATGAGCTTGCCGACGCCGAACTCGGCGAGACGCTCGTCACTGGCTCCCTGGAACTCTGCCGGGTACTCCATGGCACCTGCACCGATGATGGCTCCCTGGCCGTTCATCAGACGCGGCACCGAGTGCACGGTTCCGATTCCACCGGGGTTGGTCAGCGAGATGGTGACGCCCTGGAAGTCCTCACCGGTGAGCTTGCCGTCGCGAGCACGACGCACGATGTCCTCGTACGCGTTGTAGAACTGCGTGAACGTGAAGTCCTGCGTGTTCTTGATGGCCGCGACGACGAGGGAACGGTTGCCGTCCTTGCCGGGCAGGTCGATCGCGAGACCGAGGTTGATCGCTGCCGGAGTGATGGCGTTCGGCTTGCCGTCGACCTCGGCGAAGTGGCGGTTCATGTTCGGGAACGCCTTGACGGCCTGCACGATGGCGTAGCCGAGCAGGTGCGTGAACGAGATCTTGCCGCCGCGGGTGCGAGCGAGATGGTTGTTGATCACGAGGCGGTTGTCGACCATGAGCTTGGCCGGGATTGCACGCACGCTGGTCGCGGTCGGAATCTGCAACGAGGCGGACATGTTCTTCGCCACCGCTGCGGCAGCGCCGCGCAGAATCTTGCTCGACTCTTCACCGAACTCGGCTGCGGCGGGCTTTGCGGGAGCGGACTTCGCAGGCGCTGCCTTCTTCTCGGCAGGCTTGGCGGCAGCGGCGGGCTTCGAGGCCTCGGCCTTGGGAGCGGCGGCCTTGGGTGCTGCGGCCTTCGGCGCGTCGGTCTTGTCGGGAGCAGAGGCGGCCGGCTTGGCTGGTGGCGCGGGAGCTGCGGGAGGCGCGGACTTGGTGGAGCTACCGTTCGAGGCTGCGCCGTTGCCGGCCGCACCGTTGGATCCGGCGGTCTCGTCGGTCACGGCATCGGGGTCGTAACCGGTCAGAAACTCGTGCCAGCTCGCGTCGACGGATGAAGGGTCCTGCTTGAATCGCTGGTACATCTCGTCGACCAGCCATTGATTTTGTCCGAATTGGGTAGTAGAGCTGCTGCTCACGGCAGTAGTTCGCCTCGTTTCTGTCTTCGTTCCCGTTCAGCGCGCGTACGTGTCCAGGCTAGACCGTTGGTCCAGCTCACGTGCGTCCGGGACGTAGCTGTGATATGTACTCACCGGTAACCATCGGCCTCGTTGTCGATGACTCCTTGGACTATCGAATTATTCCCTCGGTTCGTTTCGGCTGCAGTCCACAGTTGCGCGTAGAAGCCGCCCCGCGTGCGGAGCTCCGAATGTCGACCTACTTCCACGATACGGCCGCCGTCGACCACCACGATCAGGTCTGCTCGTGCGGCGGTCGCCAAGCGGTGCGCGACGACCACTGCGGTTCGGGTCCGGGCGACGGCGCTGCTGGCTGCCAGCACGGTGCGTTCGGTCGCCGGATCGAGCGTGGCGGTGGCCTCGTCGAGCAGGAGAAGGTCGGGGTCGACCAACTCGGCCCTGGCCAGTGCGATCAGCTGCCGTTGACCCGCGGACAGCCCTTGCCCGCGCTCGCCGACGGGTTGGTGCATACCGCCGCGAAGTGCAGCGATGGTGCTCAGAGCACCCACCGAGCGGGCAGCGTTCTCGATGTCGGCGCGGGTGGCGTCGGGCCTGCCGTAGGCGATGTTCGACGCGACTGTTCCGGTGAAGAGGTGCGCTTCCTGCGGTACGACGCCGAGTCGGTGCCGGTAGTCCGAGAGGCGATAGTCACGTAGATCGTGGCCGCCGACGCGCACCGATCCGGAGGTCGGATCGTAGAAGCGGGCCAGCAGTTTCACCACGGTGGATTTGCCCGCGCCGGTGCGTCCGACCAGCGCGACGGTGGTGCCGGCGGGAATCGTGAGATTTACCTCACTCAGCGCGTCGCTCTGGGCTCCGGCGTAGCGGAAACCGACGTCGACGAGATCGATGTCGGCGCGCAGACGTCCGCCGGGGAGGGCTGTGGCGTGCGCGGCGGTGGCAGTTTCGATGGAGCTGGTGGTGCGCAGCAGATCCCCGATCCGGCCGACACCGACACGTGCCTGCTGGTAACCGTCGAACACCTGCGAGAGCTGCTGGATCGGTCCGAAGAGCAGCCCGAGATAGAGCACGAACGCGACGAGGGTGCCCGCGGTGGTGGTGCCGGTGGCGATCTGATGTGCGCCGACGAACACGACGACGGCGAGGGCGACGTCGGAGAGCAACGTGATGAGAGGGAAGAACACCGAGATCGCGGTCTGCGATCGCATTCGGCTCGCCCGGTAGCGGTCGGAGCGTTCGGCGAACCGGGTTGCGGCGTACTCCTCGCGCCGATACGCCTGTGCGGCGCGCAGTCCCGTGACGTTCTCCTGGAAGTCGGCGTTGACGATCGAGATGCGCTCACGGGACGTCGAGTACGCCGCCGAGGAGATGCGCCGGAATATCACGGTGGCCACGGCGAGGGGTGGTACGACCGCCAACGCCACCAGGCCCAGAGTGGGGTCCGTGACGAGCAGGGCGGCCGCTATACCGACGACGGTCAACACGCTCACCACAGCGGTCGACGCCCCGGTCTGAATGAACGACGACAGTGCATCGACGTCGGTGGTCATTCGGGTCATGATGCGACCCGAGAGCTCACGCTCGTAGTAGTCGAGGCCGAGCCGCTGAATGTGCGCGTAGCTACGCACACGGAGACCGAAGAGGACTCGCTCGCCTGCCCGCGCAGTGATGACCGTCGTCCAACAGACGACGAACCAACTCGCCGCTGCCAACACGACGCCGATCGACGTGGCGATCCACAGCGTGTTCGGGTCTCCGCTCGCCACTCCGCTGTCCACCGCATAGCGAACGAGCGAAGGGAAGGCGATCGAGGCCAGTGAGTCCAGCGCGAGGAGCACCACAACCGCTGCGAGCAACGAGCGCACCGGGCTCAGCAGTCTGGACAGCCGAAATTCAGGGTCGGGTCGACGCAGGTCGGATCCCGATGTGCCCGGATCCTCGGTAGCGGGAGGCAGGGCCGCGACTGCCCGGGAGATGGCCGGCGTGGGTGCGAGTGAGCCGAATGCCCCGGCCATCGCAGTTCCGTGACCACCTCCACCTCCGGGCGCGGGTGTCGCGGTTGCGCCGGGTGCGACCGTCGCCTCCGGCGGCGAATCGGGCCAGAGGGTGTCGGCGGACGGGTCCACGATCGGCTCCGCGCCGGGGGCGTCGTCGAGTTCGCCGTCTCCTCCGGCCAGGAGAGCCCGGAACAACGGACAACGCTGATCCAGTTCGTCGACCGTTCCGGTGTCGATGATGCGGCCGTTGTCGAGCACGGCGACGCGGTCGGCCAGGGTCAGGGTCGAGCGGCGATGAGCGAGAACGAGAGTCGCGCGCGTGCGGACGCCGCGCAACGCGTCGAAGATGGCGGCCTCGGTCTCGGCGTCCACAGCGGAGGTGGCGTCGTCCAGGATCAGAATTCGCGGCTCGACGAGAAGAGCGCGGGCCAGTGCGATGCGTTGGCGCTGACCTCCGGACAGGGTGAGTCCGCGTTCACCGACGAGGCTGTCGTATCCCTCGGGCAGCGCGTCGATGAAGTTGGAGGCCTGCGCCAGCCGTGCTGCACGCTCGATGTCCTCCGCTGTCGCGTCGGGCCTGCCGAGCGCGATGTTGGCGGCGATGGTGTCGGAGAAGAGGAACGGCTCGTCGAACACCAGCGAGATCGCCTCGCGTAGTGACGTCGAGTCGAGGTCGTCGATATCGATCGACGTTCCGTCGGACGTCAGCGCAATCTGTCCCCGAGAGGGGCGGTAGAAGCGGGGGAGCAGCAGCGCGAGTGCGGTCTTTCCCGAGCCCGCGTTGCCGACGACGGCCACCGTCTCGCCGGGCGAGATGGTCAGGTCCAGGCCGGTGAGCACGTCGCGTTCGGGCTCGAATCCGAAGGTCACCTCGGAGATACGGACCCCGAGCGGGCCGTCGGGCAACGCGACGGGTTCGGCCGGTTCCGGGTCGGACGGCTCGGTGTCGACCACCTCGTAGACGCGCTCGACGGCCGCACGGGAGAGCTGAGCCATGATCACCACCGACGAGACGGTGCGGGTCACGGCCGACAGGGTCGCGACGTAGGTGGCGAAGGCCAGGAACGTGCCGATCGTGATGTGGCCCTGCAGGGCGAGATAGCCGCCGAGGGCGATGACTCCGACGAGCCCGAGTTGAGGAATGGTGGCCATCGACGGTGCGAACCGCGAGTTGATCCTGGCCGATCGCATCCGCTCGGCGAACAGCGTGCGCCCCAGTGTCTCGATGCGATCCACCGCGCGTGCTTCCTGTCCGAAGCCCTTCACCACTCGGACGCCGGTGACTGTTTCCTCGACGTGCTGAGCCAGATCGGCAGCGCGTTGTTGAGCCGACCAGGTCGCCGCGAAGAGAGTGGGCCGCATTCGGTAGACCACGATGCCGACCGCAGGAACGATGAGGACCGCGACGACCGTGAGCAGCGGCGACAGATACGCCATGACCACCAGCGCCAGCACGAACTGCAGGACGGCACCCGCCGACAACGGCACCATGGCCAGCAGCCCCTGCACCAGTTGAAGGTCGGTGATGGATCTCGAGACGACCTGACCGGTACGGATTTCGTCCTGCTTGCGCCCGTCGAGCCGCTGCAGTGACGCGAGCAGGTCGAGGCGTAGATCGTGCTGGACGTCGATCGAGAGCCGGCCGGCGAGCATGCGTCGGCCGAATTGGCACGCGAACCGCACCAGACCCAACAGAGCGATGGCGGCTGCAACGGTGGCGATCTTCTCGCCGTTGCCTGCGGTCGCGTCGTCGATCGCCACTCGGGTCAGCAGCGGGAACGAAATGTCGATGACGGCCGCGATCATCGTCACGCCCAGGGCTCCCAGTGCGGTGCGGCGATGCAGCATGCACTGCGCGATCAGACGTCTGATCCATCCACGCCGGGTACTCGACGCGGGTTCTTCGCTACCGAGTGTCGACGAGCTGCGTCGGGGTGCCGCTGCACGGTCTTTCACCGCATTACTGTGTGCCATCGATTCACCACGGTAGACCCGAGAACCGACACGGTCCGCCTACGACCGCAGGGACCGGATACCCGGGTCGTTCCGCAGGCTCCACTCCCGCCCGTCCGGGTCGTTCCGCAGGCTCCACTCCCGCTCGTATGGGTCGTTCCGCAGGCTCCACTCCCGCCCGTCCGGGTCGTTCCGCAGGCTCCACTCCTGCCGCAGACCTCAGCCGATGTCGCGGGTTCGAGCCAGGAACCAGCCGACGCCGACGAGGATCGCCGCCCACAGCGCGAGTCCGAGCGGTGCCCACGGCCACGACGCCAGGTCGCCTGCGCCGTCGAGTTGAGTCGCTGCCATCGTCGGCAGAGTCAGGTTCGACGGAAGCGCCACGGCGACCGATCCGAGCCCGACTCCGAACAGGATCAACGAGAGCAGACCCTCGCCGAACGGCAGCCAGGCAACGAGCACGACCGCAGCCCACGTCGGGGATTTGAGCAGCAGACCGAGGCCGGCGCCGATCAGCGACCACAGCACGACGGCGAGGAGGCACGACGCCACCACGCCGATGAACGCGCCGTCGAGCAGTACGGTCCGCTCGTTGAAGATCAGCAGGCAGATCAGGCTGGCCAACAGCACCACCAGCCCGTATCCGAGGCCGAACAGCGCAGTGACGATGAGTTTGGCGGCGATCACTCCGTCTCGGCCACGAGCGGTGAGGAAGCTGGTGGTGATGGTCTGGTGGCGGAATTCGGTTCCGGTGTTGACGGCACCGAAGATGCCTGCGAACAGAATTGCGGCACCGGCGGCGACGTACAGGCCGATCGAGGCGACCCCGCCCGAGATATCCAGGTCTTCCTCGAACTCGCCCAACTGGTTCGCGATCACCGACGTGATGACGGAAGCGAAGATTCCGACGACGAGCGGTGCGATCGCCAGCGCCCACCAGAATTTCAGTGTCGTGACCTTGCGGATCTCCGACGTCAGCAACGCGTTCATCGCGGACCCCCGTTCCAGTTCTGCGGCGCACCGTAACCGGGCGGCGGGCCGTAGCCCTGGTGGTGACCCGGCGGCGGGCCGTAACCCTGCGGCGGCCCGCCGTACGGATTCTGCTGAACGGGTGCAGCGTTGTACTGACCCGCGGTCATCGACAGGAACACCTGCTCGAGGTCGACGTGTTCACCGGTGGTCCCGAAAATCGTCACCTGGGCGTCGGCAGCGATGCGAGCGATCGTTGCGGCGTCGGTACCGGCGACGCCGATGCGTCCGTCGGGCAGCAGTTGGCTGTCGTTGAATCCATTCGATGCCAACGCCAATGCCAATGCCGCGGGGTCCGATGCGGCCACGAGTACACGGCTCGGACGCGTCGATCGCAGTTGCGCGATGGATCCCTGGTAGACGAGTGCACCGGCGCTGACGATCACCAGATTGTCGACGGTCTGCTCGATCTCGCGCAGGATGTGACTCGACACCAGCACGGTGCGTCCCGACGCGGCGAATGCCTTCAGGAAGTCGCGCAGCCAGGCGATGCCCTCGGGGTCGAGACCGTTCGCGGGTTCGTCGAGCACGAGGATTTCCGGATCCCCCAGCAGCGCGGTTGCCAACGTGAGGCGTTGACGCATGCCGAGGGAGTATCCGCCCGCGGCGCGGTCGGCGGCGTCGCCGAGGCCCACCAGGTGCAGCACGTCGTGTGCGCGACTGTCGGGTACGCCGATCGCGGCGGTGTAGATCTTCAGGTGATGTGCAGCGCTGCGCTTGGGGTGCAGGCTCAGCGAGTCGAGGACGGCTCCCACCGTGCGAGCCGGATGGGTTGCCGTGCGGAACGGAACGCCGTTGACGAGGCCGACGCCGGAGGTGGGTGCAACGAGCCCGAGGAGCATGCGCAGTGTCGTCGATTTACCCGATCCGTTGGGGCCGAGGAATCCGGTGACGGTTCCGCGTGGAACCGCGAAGCTCAGGTCCGAGACCGCGCGAACAGTACCGAACTGCTTGGTCAGTGCGTGCGCTTCGAGCGCTGCTCCCGAGTAGCTGGTCATCCGTGCGCACTCCCCCTCACCGTGAAACACCTCGTGTACCGGCTGCGCGCGGCAACCGGTACACGAGGCTACGGGGTGTGACCGACATCCGGGCCGACCACTCGCACACGAGCCCTCCGCGTCAGCGATGCAGCGCGGCGGCGATCTCTCGGTAGGTCTCGAGTGGATCGGCCATGTCGGGTAGAGAGTGCAGTGTCACGTGCGATGCACCAGCGTCGAGGTGCTCGTTCAATCGTGCTGCGATCGCGTCGGCCGTGCCGTGCGCAACCAACGCGTCGATCAGTCGGTCGCTGCCGCCGTCGCCGATCTCCTCGTCGGAGTAGCCGAGTCGGTTCAGATTGTTGGTGTAGTTGCGCAGATGCAGGTACGGGTTGTTGACCGGTGGCCGGCCGATCGAGCGCGCCTTCTCCGGATCCGATTCGAGGACCACCTTGTGTTCGGGGGCCAGAATCTTGTTCGGTCCCAACGCTTCTCGTGCCTCACGGGTGTGCTCGGGGGTGGTCAGGTACGGATGCGCACCGGCGGTGCGGTCGGCGGCAAGCGCGAGCACCTTCGGCCCGAGTGCGGCGAGGACGCGCCGCTCCACCGGCACACCGGCCTCGTCCAGATCGTCGAGATACGCCACGAGCGCGTCGTACGGCTTGGTGTACTCCTGCGTCGCCTCCGGGTGGCCTGCACCGATTCCGAGGACGAACCGTCCCGGATGCTTCTTTTCCAACCGGTGATACGACGCGGCGACGTCGGCGGCCGCGTCCGACCAGATGTTGACGATGCCGGTCGCGACGACAACGGTCTCGGTGGCGTCGAGGATCTCCTCGGTGGTGGTCAGATCCGCAGGCGGCGAGCCGCCGAGCCAGATCGTTCCGTAGCCGAAGGACTCGATTGCCCGGGACAGTTCGGGAGTGAACGCCGAGTGCAGTCGCCAGACGCCGTACGTGCCGAGTTCAGGTGTGGAAGTCATGCTCGTGTCAACGCGTCCGACTCGTGAAGATTCCGTGAGCGCTCATTCGTCCGGCTCGATGATGCGATTCTCCGGGAACCGGGCCGGTGGCGGACCGAACGCGTCGCGGGCGTTCTTGATGACACCCTTGCCGACCGCGCGGTTGCCTGCGCCACCGATCGCCGCACCGATTCCGGCGGGCAGCATCTTGCCGACCAACAGCGCGCTGCGTTTGGCGAGGTACTTGGTGATGAACTTCTTCACCAGCGACTTGTTCATCGTCGCCATCGAGCCGCCCGGGATACGGGAGGTGATCAGCGGGCCCCAGTTCTTGGCCGTCTTGCCGACTGTTCGTTGCACGATCTGCATGCCCGATTCGCCCAGCGCGACCGACAGCACCAGAGCGCGCCGTTGCTGGTGGTTCTCGACGGGAATGCCGTGCACTGACGCGACCGAGAGTGTCAGCAGCGCCGAGGACTCGATGAAGAACGCGGTTTCGGCACCCACCGCGGCGAGCGAGGCGGCGGTCCCGACGCCGGGGATCGCCGCGGCACCGCCCACTGCCGAGCCGCTGCCGGTGACCGCGAGCAGGAACCGCTTCTCGAGGCGTTCGATGATCTGTGCCGGGGTGTCGTACGGGTGTGCTCGACGCACGTGCGCGACGTACTTGTCGACGGCGGGTCCCTGCAGGCGGCTGGCGTTGTCGAGAATGTTGACCAGCGCGCGTTCGAGCTTGCCTCCGCCCCCGACCTCCACCTGTGCGTCGTCCTTTTTGCCTGCCATCGATCTCTCTTTCGGTTGCGAGTGTGGTGGCCGGTCGATCCGGAGGGTCAGCGCACCCAGTGATCGGGCGGAACGAGCTCGTCGGGCTTCGGCGGCGGGGGAGCGGTGCCGTCGCCGAAGGGTGATCCTCCCAGGGATTCGCGACCGTGGGGTTCGAGCCAACCGGTCAGGTCCGGGCCCTTGGGCACGATGCCCGACGGATTGATGTCGGTGTGCACCTCGTAGTAGTGCCGCTTGATGTGGTCGAAGTCGACGGTGTCGCCGAATCCGGGGGTCTGGAACAGGTCGCGTGCGTAGTTCCACAGCACCGGCATCTCGCTGAGCTTGCTCCGGTTGCATTTGAAGTGGCCGTGATAGACGGGATCGAAGCGCACGAGCGTGGTGAACAGTCGCACGTCGGCCTCGGTGATGTGGTCACCGACCAGGTAGCGCTGTGTCGACAAGCGTTCGACGAGCCAGTCGAGGCGGGCGAACAGTCGGTCGTAGGCCTTGTCGTACGCCTCCTGGGAGCCGGCGAATCCGCAGCGATAGACGCCGTTGTTGACGTCTCGGAACACGAGATTGGCAACCTCGTCGATCTCGCCGCGCAGCGCCTCGGGGTACAGCTCCGGGGCTCCGTCGCGGTGGTACTGCGTCCACTCGGTCGACAGGTCGAGGGTGATCTGTGGGTAGTCGTTGGTGACGACCTCGCCGGTGGGGACGTCGACGATGGCAGGGACGGTGATGCCGCGCTCGTAGTCCGGGAAGCGGGCGAAGTACGCGTCCTGCAACCTCTGGATCTGCAGAACGGAGTCGACGCCGCCCGGCTCCTCCTGGAAGTTCCAGCTGCGTGGGTCGTGTGTCGGTCCCGGAATGCCGAGGGACAGCACATCTTCGAGCCCGAGCAGTCGACGAACGATGATGGACCGATGCGCCCACGGGCAGGCGCGTGCGGCGATCAGTCGATATCGACCGGGCTCGACCGGGTAGCCGTCCCGGCCGTCCGCGGTGATTCGAGTCGGAATGTAATTGGTGTCGCGCGTGAATTCTTTACCCGGCTTCACGTAGGCGGCATCGTCGGCCATGCTGTTCACTCCTCGCATCGAACTGTTCTGTCGACGCTACCCAGTTCGGAGCCGACTCAACCTCGATCAGCGCGAAGCACTGCGGTGTGACACACGCCGATCTCGACGTAACCCAGCCGCGCGGCGAGGCGTCGAGCAACGGCGTTCTCCGGTCGCGATCGCCACTGCGGAATCAGGCCGTCGTCGATGGCGTCGTTGGTTGCCAGCCTGCCGACCACCTGGGCGTGGCCCCGCCGGCGATGGTCCGGGTCCGTCAGGACCCGCATGTCGGCCAGTATCAGCTGCTCCTCCGAGTAGCCGGCCGAGGCAAGGGAGTGCGCCGAGTCGGCCGGTCGGTCATCGCCGAGCAGAGTGAACCAGTTCCGCGAGACCGGTTCGCCGAATGCTTCGGCGACGTCGGCGTCACTGCAGTGCGCGGCGAGGTTGCGGGCGTGCTCCGCGTCGTGGGAGATCAGCGGGTCGTGAACGTCGATGGTGTGGCCGATGTCCGACCCGTAGGCGAGCGTGTGAGTACCGATCTCGTACCGCTCCGATCGATCGCCCAGCAGCGACGAGATCCAGGTGCGGTCGATACCGGCGTGGCCGGCGATCGCCCGCGAGGCGTCCACGGCCCAGGACGGACCGGCGATCAGGGTGGTCTCGGCCAGTCGCAGGACGGTGATGTCTTCGGTGGCACCGACATGTTCGACGCGGTCCGCATCCGTGTCGAGGGCACGATCGTCCATCTGCAACCGTCGACACCAGGCCAACCGGACGATGTCGAGTCGGTGGCGATCGAACGGGCCGGCATCGAGAAGAGGGAGATCCACGTCTGAAACCCTAGCCACAGAGACGCTGGGCGACGTTTCGGTTTCACCGTCCCAAAGCAATCTTTCGAACTTTTTTGCCCCCGGTGTTTCGCTCAGCGCCGATAGATGGCAGACTCGCATTTGAGATTAGAGCTTCGACGTGAAGATCTAGCTCGCTTACAGAAGGTTTACAGAATGACGCAGGGCAGTGTGAAGTGGTTCAACGGCGAAAAGGGCTTCGGCTTCATCGAGCAGGATGGTGGCGGACCGGACGTTTTCGTTCATTACTCGGAGATTCAGGGTAGCGGCTTCAAGTCGCTCGACGAGGGCCAGCGCGTGGAGTTCGAGGTGGGCCAGGGTCAGAAGGGCCCCCAGGCTACCGGCGTCCGCGCCATCTGATTCAAGCTTCGTAACCCGATTTCTCCTGGTGGAGTGACCTTCTCGAAGTAATCTCCACCAGAAACTCGGTGACAGGGCCGGATACACGGAAGAAATTCCGAGTATCCGGCCTTCGTCTGTTCGAACGGGACATCGACTGCGGTCGGTGTCCTTTTTCGTCTCTATGTCCGGATAATCCCCAGGTCAGAGCATTGTCCGGGTTGTCAATCCCAGTTCTATTGTTCTATATTCCAACTGGAATAATTCAGTCGGGACATTCAGATCTGAGGTGAGGTTCGATGCGAGGCGAGGCAGTGAACCCGCTGGGCGTCTCGGTTCTCGCCCTGTTGTCCGAGAGTCCGATGCATCCCTACGAGATGTATCAACTTCTGTTGGAGCGCAAAGAGGATCGGATCGTCAAGGTTCGACCCGGATCGCTCTACCACGCCGTTGCTCGCCTCCACGGGCAGGCGCTGGTCGCCGAGGTCGGCACCGACCGCGGCGGCAACCGACCCGAACGCACCACGTACGAGATCACGCCCGCAGGCCGACGAGTTCTCGTCGATCGCCTCACCGAGATTCTCCGCACCCCGGTGCGTGAATATCCGCAGTTCACCCTCGGCCTGTCCGAGATGCACAACCTGGCGGCGTCCGAGGCGATCGCGTTGCTCCGCGCACGTATCGAGGACCTCGAGGTGGAGATCGAGGAACTGTCCGGCTATCAGCGGTTGGCGGCCGACCGCAACATATCCGAAATCTACTGGGCCGGAATCGATTACACGTACCACATGTTGTCAGCCGAAGTGAACTGGTTGACGAGTTACATCGCTCGGGTCGACAGTGGCGAGCTGGCGTGGCCGCACGAGATATCCACACACCACACGACCCTGACGGATCGAAACCAGGAGAGCACATGAACGTCGTCGAGACCGCTCCGCCACAACGAGAGATCAAGCCGTGGCCCGCCCTGTGGGCGCTGTGCCTGGGCTTCTTCATGATTCTGGTCGACACCACCATCGTGGCAGTCGCGCAGCCGGCGATCCTCACGGGCCTGAACACCGACATCAACAACGTCATCTGGGTGACCAGCGCGTATCTGCTGGCCTACGCGGTGCCGCTGCTCGTCACCGGGCGTCTCGGTGACAAGTTCGGTCCCCGAAATCTCTATATCGCCGGCCTCGTTCTGTTCACACTCGCGTCCGCCTGGTGTGGCCTCTCCGGGTCCATCGAGATGCTCATCGCCGCGCGTGCGGTCCAGGGTCTCGGTGCTGCGATGATCACCCCGCAGACGATGGCCGTGATCACCCGGGTGTTCCCCGCCGAGAAGCGCGGAACGGCCATGGGCGCGTGGGGCGCCGTTGCAGGCGTGGCGACACTCGTCGGCCCGATCCTCGGCGGCGTCCTGGTCGACTCGCTCGGCTGGGAGTGGATCTTCTTCATCAATCTGCCGGTCGGTGTTCTCGCAATCGTGTTGGCGCTGAAGTTCGTTCCCGTGCTGCCCACCCACGATCACAAGTTCGATCTGCTCGGCGTGGCGTTGAGCGCCATCGGACTGTTCTGCATCGTGTTCGGTATCCAGGAGGGACAGAAGTACGACTGGGGAACGGGCATCTGGATCCTCATCGGCACCGGCCTGCTCGTCTTCGCCGGGTTCGTCTACTGGCAGGCGGTGAACAAGAGCGAACCGCTGGTCCCGTTGGCGCTCTTCCGTGATCGCAATTTCTCGCTCTCCAATATCGGTATCGCCGCAATGGGTTTCGCGATGTCCGGCATGATGCTGCCGATCATGTTCTACGCGCAGAGCGTCACCGGGCTCACCCCTACCCGTTCGGCACTGCTGTTCGTCCCGATGGCGCTGCTGACCGGCATTCTCGCCCCCAATGTCGGCAAGCTCGTCGACAAGACGCATCCCCGCTACATCGCTGGTTCCGGATTGTTCATCCTGGCGGCCTCGCTGCTGTGGTTCGCGTACGAGATGACGCCCACCACCGCGATCTGGAAGCTGCTTCTGCCCATCGCGGCGATGGGCGTGGCGAACGCGTTGATCTGGTCTCCGTTGGCGGCCACCGCAACTCGTAACCTGCCGATGAGTCAGGCGGGCGCAGGTTCGGGTATCTACAACACCACCCGCATGATCGGCTCCGTGCTCGGTAGTGCGGGCATCGGCGCGCTCATCCAATCGCGCTTGGCCGCCGAACTACCTACCGGTGGATCGGCTTCGGGGGCAAACGAATTCGCCGGCCGAGTGCCCGAGATGCTGCGGGACGGCTTCACCGCCGCGATGGCGCAGTCGTTGATCCTGCCCGCCGCAGTGTTGGTCGTCGGCATGATCGCGGTCTGCTTCTACACCCGGCCTGCGTTCGAGTAAGTGCCTGCGGCAGTGGTGCGGTCGTGCGCCTTCCAAGGCACCTGACCGCACCACTGCTCATCGGGTCGTTCCGCAGGCTCCACTCCTACGCGAAGCGCACTACAGGCCCAGATCGCGTCCGATCAGTTCCTTCATGATCTCGTTCGATCCGGCCCAGATCTTGGTCACGCGAGCGTCTTTCCACGCCCGAGCGGCGCGGTACTCGTTCATGAATCCGTAGCCGCCGTGCAGCTGTACGCAGTGGTCGAGGATTTCGTTCTGCACCTGCGAGCTCCACCACTTGGCCTTGGCTGCATCGATGGCCGTCAGCTCGCCGATTCCGTGCGCGGCGATGCAGTTGTCGATGTATGCCTGTGCCACATCGAGTTTGGTGACGAGCTCGGCGAGCAGGAACTTGTTCCACTGCAGTGAACCGATCTGCTGGCCGAATGCCTTGCGGTCCTTGGCGTACTGCAGTGTCTCCTCGAGAATGGGGCGGACGTGTCCGAGGTTGGCCACCGAGCAGCTGATGCGTTCCTGGGGGAGTAGCTGCATCATGTGGATGAAGCCGCCGTCGAATTCGCCGATCATGTTCGAGCTCGGAACACGCACGTTCTCGAAGAACAGCTCGGCCGTATCGGATTCGGGCTGGCCGACCTTGTCGAGCTTGCGGCCGCGGGAGAATCCTTCGGTGCCGTTCTCGACGGCGAAGAGCGTGATGCCCTTGGCCTTCTTCTCCGGCGTCGTGCGGGTGGCGACGATGACGAGGTCGGCGGAGTTGCCGTTGGTGATGAAGGTCTTGGAGCCGTTGATGATGAAGTCGTCGCCGTCCTTGACGGCGGTGGTCTTCAGTGCAGCCAGATCGGAGCCACCGGAGGGTTCGGTCATCGCGATCGCGGTCAGGATCTCACCGCTGCAGAAGCCGGGCAACCAGCGCTTCTTCTGCTCCTCGGTGGTGAGCTTGACCAGATACGGAGCGACGATGTCGACGTGAATACCGAAGCACGACGCCACCGCGGCACTCGAGCGGGCGAGTTCCTCGGCGAGGACGGCGTTGAATCGGTAGTCCTCGGCTCCGCTGCCGCCGTATTCCTCCGGTACCTCGAGGCCCAGGAAGCCGTTGCGTCCGGCTTCGAGCCAGATCTCGCGGTCGATGTATCGCTGTTCGACGAGCTTCTCCTCGACCGGCGTGATGGTTCGGGTGACGAATTCTCGAACCGATGCGCGGAAGTCCTCGTGGTCGGACTCGAACAGACTGCGCTTCATCTAGGTGTTCCTCTCGGTAACGTTCACTTTCCTGCGCACAATACTCGGTGGTAACAAGGTCCTCGGACGGGTGTGGCACTATGCGAACCATGGCTGACGCACCCACTTCGCTCGTTCGATCGACCACCGCGGCCGGCGCGGAGGTCGCCGTCCTCACCTTCGACCACGGTCCGCTCAATCTGTTCGATCAGGCCATGTTCGACGCGGTGGCCGCGAACGTTGCCGATCTCGTCGCGCGACCTCCGCGTGCGGTATTGCTGCGCGCCGAGGGCAAGGTCAACTCGGCAGGCGTCGACGTTCATGTCTTCGAGGGCCTGTCCGCTGCGCAGGGCGCCGATCTGTGGCGTGGTCTGTTCGCGCAGATTGCTCATCCGCTCGAGGCGTTGCCCTGCCCGGTGATCTACGCCGCGCACGGGTTGACGCTCACCGCGGCGTTCGAGATCTCGTTGGCCTGCGACATCATCCTGGCCGGACCGAAGGCGAAGTTCGGTCTGGTCGAGACCGTCGTCGGTCTGACGCCGTCGATGGGTGGGCCGCAGCGTCTGGCCGAGCGGGCCGGTTCGGGTCGGGCTCGCGAGCTCGTCATGACCGGTGATCTGTACGACGCCCAGACGCTGAAGGAGTGGGGCGTGGTCAATCAGATCCACGACGACGTCGACGCCGCCGCGCTCGCGCTGACGCATCGATTGGCCGACGGCCCCACCGTCGCGCACGCGGCAACCAAACAGATTGTGGCAGCGTGGCGTTCCGGTGGTGTGGCCCACGCGGACGAGATCACCTCGGAGGTCTCCGGGGCACTCTTCGAGACCGAGGATCTGCGCGGCGCAGTGAAGAGCTTCCTCGAGGTCGGCCCGGGTAAGGCGACGTACACGGGCAAGTAGAATCGTATGAGTGAGTAATGATCAGCTGGCCGAACTGCACCTGCACATCGAAGGGTCGCTCGAACCTCCGCTGATCTTCGATCTTGCCCAGCGCAACGCAATCACGCTGCCGTACAACGATATCGAAGAACTGCAGGCGAAATACGAGTTCACCGACCTGCAGTCGTTCCTCGATCTGTACTACGCGAACATGGCCGTGTTGCAGACCGCCGAGGATTTCGCCGACCTGGCCCGCGCGTACTTCCGCCGCACCGCGCAGGCCGGGGTGACGCACGCGGAGATCTTCTTCGACCCGCAGGCGCACACCGAGCGTGGTGTCCCGCTCGCGGCCGTCGTCGAGGGATTGGCCGACGCCTGCGCATCCAGCGAGCGCGAATTCGGCGTCACCAGTGGGTTGATCGCGTCGATCCTGCGCGACAAGCCGGTGCTGCACGCCAATCAACTGCTGGAGGATCTGTTGTCGATGCAGGCCCCGATCATCGGGCTCGGTCTCGACTCCGCCGAGGTGGGCTATCCGCCGTCACTGTTCGTCGACGTGTTCGCCAAGGCCCGCGCCGAGGGTTTGCATGTCGTCGCCCATGCCGGTGAGGAAGGCCCGCCCGACTACATCTGGCAGGCACTGGATCTGCTGAAGGTCGAGCGCATCGATCACGGTGTGCGGTGCCTCGAAGACGAGGCACTGGTGAATCGACTTGTCGAGGAACAGATCCCGCTCACCGTCTGCCCGCTGTCCAATGTCCGGCTCAAGGTGATCGACGACGTCGAGCAGCTGCCCTTGCGGCAGATGCTCGAGCGCGGCCTGTCGGTGTCGATCAATTCCGACGATCCCGCCTACTTCGGCGGGTACGTCGACGACAACTTCGCTGCCCTCGAAGCTGGCATGGGTCTGACAGCGGCCGAGCGACAGCAGTTGGCCGAGAACTCGATTCGCGCGAGCTTCGCAACTGTCTAGATCAGCGCGACTGTCTGGATCAGCTCGCCGTCACCGAGATCCTCGGGTAGCCGGTCGCTCCGTCGGGAACGGTGTCGGCGGTCTTGTTGGTCTGCAGCTCTCCCGCGGAGTTGGTGGCCCGGGCACGGATCGCATGCTGCCCGGCAGGCAGATCCAGCTCGACCGTCCATTGCCGCCAGGTGTCCTTGGAGTACTCCTCAGAGAGAGTGGCCGGCACCCAATTGCCCTCGTCCACTTGCACTTCCACGCCCTCGATGCCGGTGTGCTGATCCCAGGCGACGCCCGCGATCACCGACTTCCCGGCCGGCACGGAGCTGCCCGATCTCGGGGTGTCGATTCGTGAGGCGGTCTTGATCGGTCCGAGTGCGCCCCAGCCGCGATCGGTCCAATAGGCCGTCACCTTGTCGAATCGGGTGATCTCGATGTCGGTGACCCACTTGGTCGCCGAGACATACCCGTACAGGCCCGGAACGACGAGCCGCGCCGGGTAGCCGTGCTCGACGGGCAGCGGCGCACCGTTCATTCCCACAGCCAGTAAGGCATCGCGGCCGTCGAGCAGAACCTCCAGGGGAGTGCCCGCGGTGAAGGCGTCGCTGCTCGACGACAGAGCCATGTCGGCGTCGGGGGAGATGCCCGCTTCTTCGAGAATGTCCTTCAGCGGGTAGCCGATCCACGTCGCATTGCCCACGAGGTCGCCGCCGACGATATTGGACACGCAGGTCAGGGTGACCGTCTTCTCCACTGCCTGGCGCTCGGCGAGGTCGGCGAACGTCAGCTCGATCTCGCGGTCCACCATGCCGTGGATGCGCAACGACCACGTATCCGACGCCAGGCGCGGCACGACCAACGCGGTGTCGATGCGGTAGAAGTCGTCGTTCGGGGTGATGTACGACGCGAGGCCGTCGATCTTCAGGTCCGCCCCCTCCGGAATCGGGGGTTGTGGGGTCGGCGTGGGCAGCATGAAGCCGAGTCGATCCGCGGTGACGGCTCGGGCCGAGGTCAGCATCCGTCCGGCTGTTCCGGCGACGACGCCGAGCACCGCAGCACCGGCGGCAAGAGTCAGGAAGCTGCGTCGGGTCATTCCTTCGGTCGCCGGGGTGGTGGCACCGATGAGAGCGTGCAGGACGACGATGCCGACGATGACGCCGCCGATGGTCGGGACTGCGGAGAGGGCCGTCGCGTCGGGTCGGGTCACCGCCGCGAGTGCGCCCACCAGTCCCAGTACTGCGAAGACGACGGCACCGATCGGTTTGCGGGCGATGCCTGCCGCTGCGGCGATGGCACCGATCACCACGGCCATGCCGATGAACAGGGCGAGCTTGTCGGAGGTACCGAACGTGTCGATGGCCCATTCACGGACCGGGGCCGGACTGTGGTCGACGGCCGAGGACCCGACGGCGGTCAGCGGTGACGAGTTGGGTCCGATGGGGACGGCGATCAATTCACCGACACCGAGGACGACTCCGGCGGCGATGATGCCGGACAGCGCGCGTTTTCCTGTGCTCACTCGTTCCAATGTAAGCGTGCGGGCAGTGGCTGCGTGCACGGGACGCTCCACTCGACGCGTTGGCCTGGGGAAACCCACTCGAAGGTCGCAGGAGTGGAGCAGGAATTGCGTGGAACGCTACATCGGTCAGCCGGTCACGACAGCAGACGCTCGAGGTAGTCGCTGCCGAACAATCGTTTCGGGTCCATCGAATCCCGAACACGCAGGAAGTCGTCGAAGTGTTCGTAGGTATCGCGCAGCTCATCGCCGCCGAGGGAATGCAGTTTGCCCCAGTGCGGACGCCCGCCGACGCTGCGGCAGATGGCTTCGACGGCGTCGAAGTATTCGCGGTGATCTCGTCGGTGGTACTGGTGCACGGCGATGTAGGCCGTCGGGCGGCCGTATGCCGTGGAGAGCCAGATGTCGTCGGCGGCGGCGAATCGTACTTCGACGGGAAACGCGATGGACATCGAAGACTGCTCGAGCCAGCGATCGACCTCGCGCAGCACCCAGCCGATCTCGGCTGCAGGAACGGCATATTCCATCTCGACGAACTTGACGGTCCGCGACGACGCGAACACCCGGTACGAGCGGTCGGTGTACTCGCGGGCCGACAGTGCCCGGGCCGAGACCGCGTTGAGCCGGGGGATCAAGGCCGGCATACGCGTCACCACGCGGTTGAGGCCCTCGAAGACCGTGTTGGACAGTAGTTCGTCGTCGAGGTATGACCGGACCTTCCCCAGCGGGCGCAGCGCAGCGTCGCCGGGCAGGCGGGTGTTGTGTTTGGTCAGCACCCGGTCGGTGTGCGGAAACCAGTAGAACTCGAAGTGGTCGACGCCTGCGACGGTCGCATCGAGCTCGGCGAGCGTTGCCCGTAGCGTCGACGGCTCCTCGACGGCCCGTAAGGCGAAGGCCGGAACGCAGTCGAGCGTGACCCGGGTGATGACGCCGAGCGCACCGAGCCCGACGCGGGCCGCGTCGAACAGATCCGTGTTCTCGTCGCGAGAGCACCGAACGAGCCGGCCGTCTGCGGTCATCAGCTCCACCGCGCACACCTGCGTGGCGATGCCGCCGAAGCGGGCTCCGGTTCCGTGAGTACCCGTGGAGATGGCACCGGCAACCGATTGTTCGTCGATGTCGCCCAGGTTGGTCATGGCAAGGCCGAGGTCCCACAGCCGCGCGGTCAGCTCGCGCAACCGGGTGCCGCCGAGCACCGTCACCTGGGCGGAACCGTCGTCGTGGCGGGCGACCGATTCGATCCCGCGCAAAGAATCCAGGCTGATCTGAACGCCGTCGGTGACGGCGATCGGGGTGAAGGAGTGTCCGGCACCCACGCATCGCACCGTTCGAGACCTGTCGACGGCGCGCTGCAGAACACTGCGCAGTTTGTCCACCGATGCGGGCTCGACACGCTGCGCCGGATACGCGTGTTGATTGCCCGCCCAGTTCTGCCACGACCGCTCGATCATCGAATCACTATCGCACTCCTGAAACCTCGGGTTGTTCCCCGTGGGGCAATACGAGGCACAGACCTTGGCAGCGCCCTAGTATCGGGTCATGCAATCGAGGCTGCCCGCTGATGTGCGACGCGCACAACTGGTGCAGTCTGCGATCGACGTCGCCGAGCGGGTCGGGATCGAGTCCCTGACCGTGCGTGCTCTCTCGGAACAAGCCGAGGTCACCAAGGGCATCGTGCAGTACCACTTCGAGACCAAGCAGGATCTGGTGATCGCGATGGGGGAGCACCTCATCGTCGATGTCACCGAGATTCTGCACGCCGCGTTGGACAGTGCCGTGGGCACGCGCGAACTCCCGGGCGTTCGTGGTCTGCGAGAGTTGGTGCACGGCGGTCTGAGCGCGGTGTGGTTGCTGATCGAGAAGTCGCCGGATCGGCAGTTGCTCGCCTACGAGATCAAGACCTATCTGCTGCGCCATCGCGCGCTCGGGTCCGCCACGGCCGCCGAGATCGCCAGTGGGCAGTACCGAATCCGGGACTCCGAGGCCCGGTTGTTCTTCGAGAAGTGTTCCGCCCACACCGGGACGCGATGGATCGAGCCGGTGGCGTCGATCGCGCGTTTCGGGATGGCCACCCTCGACGGGCTGGTGCTGCGGTGGTTGGTCGACGGCGACGATCTCGAGGTGCTGGCGCAGATCGACGACCTGTCGGGGCTGATTGCAAGCAAGGCCTTGGACTGCTGAGGACCGGCGTGGCAGATGCTCGCTGGGACTTCTGGGCTGCGGAGTGTTTGACTGTGTAGGCCTGGCAACGACGACGAAGGAATACGCCGCATGAGTTCGATCGCCGGTGTCGCAACCACCGACACGACACCACTGTCCCGTATCGCCGCTGCCACCGAGGGTCTCGAATCACCTTTGGCTGCAGTCGATTCCGCCGCGCTCGATGCCAATGCTGCTGCTCTGCGGGCACGGGCGGACGGGGTGCCGATCAGGATCGCGAGCAAGTCGGTTCGGTGCCGGGCGGTACTGGATCGGGTGCTCGCGGCCGATGGCGTGAGCGGGGTCATGGCGTACTCGCTGCGTGAGGCGATCTGGTTGGCGCGCCACGGCGTCGAGGACATCCTGATGGGGTACCCGACGGTCGATCGCACCGCCCTCGCCGAGGTCGTGAACGATCGTGTTCTGTCGGGGCGCATCACGCTGATGGTCGACGACGTCGCACAGCTGGACATCGTGCGCGACGCGACCGACAGTGATCTTCTCAAGCCGCGTATCTGTATCGACGTCGATGCCTCGCTGCGGATCGGGCCGCTGCACATCGGTGTCAGACGTTCGCCGCTGCGCGAACCCGAGCAGGTCGCCGCCTTCGCGCGGGTGGCGCAGGCGCGTGGGTTCCGGGTGGTCGGTCTGATGTTCTACGAGGCGCAGATCGCCGGTGTGCCCGATTCCAATGTTGCGGTGGAATGGATGAAGTCGCTGTCGTCGCGTGAGATCTCCACGCGCAGAACGGCGGTGGTCGAGGCCGTGACCGCGGCCGTCGGGCGGATCGAGATCGTCAACAGTGGCGGTACCGGGTCGATCGACTTCTCGGCGGCCGATCCGGTCGTCACCGAGGTGACCGCGGGATCGGGTTTGTTCGCGCCGACGCTCTTCGATCGGTATCGCGCATTCTCGGCCGAGCCCTCGCTGTTCTTCGCGCTGCCCGCGGTGCGCAAGCCGACGCCGCAGATCGCCACGCTGTTCGGTGGTGGCTACATCGCGTCGGGTCCGGCGTCGACGTCGAGGTCCCCGCGGCCGATCGCCTGGTCGAGAAAGGCCAGGGGAGTGGTGACGTCCGGTCTGAGGCTGCTGCGCAACGAAGGTGCGGGCGAGGTGCAGACTCCGGTGAGTGGAGCGGAAGAGATCCGGATCGGTGATCGCGTCTGGTTCCGGCACGCCAAGGCGGGCGAGCTGTGCGAGCGATTCGACACCCTGCATCTGGTGCACGCCGACGGGTCCGTCGAGGCGGTCCCCACTTATCGTGGTGAGGGCATGGCGTTCGGCTGAATTCCGTTCTCGCACAGGCTCATGAAGGTGCCGAGGGTGACCAGTCCGGCCGGGGTGGACGGCAGGTATCGGGTCAGTGCCCGCGACCGGATCAGTATCGCGGCCCACTGGCCACGCGAGACGGCGACGTTGAGTCTGTTGCGGGACAACAGAAAGCCCATGCCTCGCGGAACGTCTTCGATCGCCGACGCGGCCATCGAGATCAACACGACCGGTGCCTGTCGTCCTTGGAACTTGTCGACGGTGCCCACCGAGACCTCGTCGAGTCCGGCGGCCGCGAGTCGTTCGACGATGACGGCCACCTGCGCGTTGTAGGCCGCGACGACCAGGAAGTCGCCCTGGTCCATGGGCCGCGCACCCTCGAAGGACTGCGGGTCGCTCCACGGTCGGCCGAGCAGATTCTGCACGTGAGTGACGATCTCGTCGGCTTCCTCCACCGAGTCGGTGGAGTTGCCGTGGTGGTCGAGGTAGACGATATGCAGGCCGGGCTCGAGCGAGTCCAGTGAACGTGCCTGTGTCACAGCACTGTTGGACTCGAGCTTGCCCTCGTACGACAGTGCCGAGACCGGCGCGCACAGATCGGGATGCATCCGCCACGTCGTGGCCAGGAAGTACCCGCGGTCGGCGGGCAGCGTCGGGTGACCGCTGGTGATCCAGCCCAGCGCCGACTCGTCGACGGGTTCGGGGTGGGTGCCCTGGCTGACCTGCGGCAGCTGGGCCGGGTCGCCGAGCAGCAGCAGGTTGCGTGCGGACACCGAGACGGCGATGGTGTTGGCCAGCGAGAACTGCCCGGCCTCGTCGATGACCAGGAGATCGAGCGACTCGGGCGGGATGCGGCCGGGGTTGGAGAAGTCCCAGGCCGTGCCGCCGATGACGCACCCCTCGTCGGCGTCGGTGACGAAGCGGGAATAGCCCGTCGGGTCCAGGACGGTGTGCACCGTCGGGGCCTTCTTGCCCACCCGAGCCGGGTCCACTCCGGCGTCGACGATGGTGTCGAGCAGGTTGTTCACCACGTGATGAGACTGGCCGACCACGCCGACTCGCCAGTGATGCGTGTTCACGAGTTGCTCGATCACCCGCGCGGCGGTGTAGGTCTTGCCGGTACCGGGCGGGCCCTGGACCGCAACGTAGGAATTCTCCAGATCGAGCAGCGCCGTGGTGACCGCGCTCGCGTAGTCGCCGCCGCGAACCGTGGGAAGTCCACTGCCGGAACGGGTTCGGGGCGGGGAGATCGCCAGCAGATCGGCGACGGCCGTATGCGGAAGGTTCGGCAGGGTGGCACCGACCTCGGCGGCCGCGGTGGCGATGGCCTGCTCGAGATGTTTGGTTGCCGGGGGTGGCTCCGGCGCGGTCGCGATGGGGAAGTCGTCGTACCCGTCCACGCCCTTGCGCAAGTTCTCCTGCACCACGACCACGTCGAGGGTGCCCTCGTAGCCCGTCTGCACAACGTCGACCGAGGTGGTGGCACGGTGGTTCGGCTGCTGCTTGGGCAGTCCGTCGGGGGCGGGGTCGGCGTACAGCAGTTTGACCTTCGAACCCGAGAGGGCTCCGGTGCTCAGATGCCCGAGCAGCTTGATCTGCCGACGCAGAACTCGTTGCTTCGGTGCAGTCTTCATCCAGTCGTGCACCAGCTCGGCGCGCTCGACCTTCAGCACGTCGGCCGCGTCGGCCCACTCGTCGAGCGGGTGGGTCAGACGATCGAAGTGAGCCCACCAGAACGGCTTTCGTTCACGTCGGTGATACCCGATGGAACCGGAGAACAATGCGACGGCCTGCTGCGTCGAGGTGCGCTCCCACGGCAGACCCGCGTAGTCGGCGAGTTCGAGCTCGAGCGGGCTCGCGGTGTCGGGTGCACCGTCTTCGAGCTCGAGATGCTGCGTTGCCCGTGGGTGCACACCGGCATCCGACGCGCGCGCGAGCAACCAATCCCGCAGTCGCAGCGTCGACTCGCAGTCGGTGCGGTTGTACTCGGCGATATCGGCGAGCAGAGCAGCGGCCTCGGCGTCCTTCCCCTGGTCTCGTAGATCGCACCAGTTCGCGTATTCGACGATCGACGCGGCCGCGTCGGTGACGTCTCCGTCGCGGGCCGCGGGCATGTACAGGGGTTCGAGCTTCTTGATGCTGTAGGACCTGGCACCGATGCGCACCGCAGATCGCACGATCGGATAGAGGTCAACCAGAACGTTGTCCCGCAGTAGGTCGTCGACCGCGTCCTCACCTACTCCGTAGCGACCGGCGAGGCGCAGTAGCGCGGTCTTCTCGTACGGCGCGTAGTGGTAGACGTGCATGTTCGGGTACGCGGCGCGGCGCGCGGAGACGTAGTCGAGGAAGTCGATCAGGGCGCGGCGTTCCTGTGCGCGATCGTGCGCCCAGAACGGTAGGAAGTCGCCGTCGGCGGTGTAGACGCCGAACAGGTACTCGAGACCCCATTCGGCACTGCCGGCCTCGGCCCACAACGGGTCGCCCTCGAAGTCGAAGAAGATGTCGCCCGGATCGGGCTCGGGGATCACGCCGAGTGCATCGGCGTCGAAGATCTCGAACTCGGCGTCGCCGCTGTGTTCCTGGCGAACCTGCAGCGCGGCCTGAGCTCGCAGATTCGTGACCGTGCGAGACGACATGCCGTCCACGTTCGCGGTCGATGCAGCGAGTTCGTCGATCGTCGAGATGCCGGCGTCGAGCAGTCTGTCCCTGGTGCTCGCGCGCATGCCGGCGACGAGAACCAGGTCGCGGTGCTGTTCCACCTCGACCGTGCATGCCTCGCATTGCCCGCAGCCGGAGTAGCGCGAATCGAACCAGTCGACGACGGTGCCCTCGGCGTGGTGTTCGTCGAGTATGTGTTGCAGGTGTTCCCGGGACTGCCGGTAGACCGGAAGGATCTCGGTGAGCGAGTGCGCGGAGTCGCTGCCGTCGCCGAGCATCAGGTGTACCTCGTCGCTCGGAACGATCCCGCCGGATCGGAGCGCGTCCGCGTAGGCCGCCAGCTGCAGCAGGGCCGACACCTTCGCGTGCCGCGACAGCTTGGTGTCGTACACGGCGTACCGATCGCCCTCGGCCACCAGAAAGTCGCAGAATCCGAGAAATCGGCCGTCGAAGAAGGTGGCCTGATACACCACGGGTGTCCGGGAGGTGAGGGCGGTGAACGTCGCCCAGGCCGCGTCGGCCAATTCCTGTGCGGTGCGTCCCGGTCGGTCCATCGTCAGGACACCGCCCGGAAATCGCTGCTGGAATGTCTCGAGCTGTCGGCGTTCGTGCTCGAATCCGAGTGCAGAGGTGCGGTCCAGCATCGGATCCGGCGCGGCGGTTGCGCGCGGGATCAAACCGGTGAGGCCGTCGAGTCGGCGCAGCAGTCCGAATTCGCACGACGCTGCCGAGGCGAGGTCGCTGGCGCTGTAGATGACGCGATCGCCGATGAGGAACACGCGCCCACCCTAGTCACCACCACGCGCGGTACCGGTCACGTTGCGCGCGGATGCCGCCGTGAGGAGGCAAAATGATCGAATGCCTTTTTTCGACGGAGCCACCGGTGCTGTCCATTACCGAAACTGGACTGTTCCCGATGCTCGTTTCGGTCTCGTTTTTCTGCACGGTCTCGGCCAGAACAGCGGCCACTATCACCGTTTCGCCCGGGTCCTCAACGGACGCGGAGTCGACGTGTGGGCGGTCGATCACGTGGGCCACGGCCTCACCGAGGGTGAGTTGACGGATGCCGCTCAGATCCCCGCACTCGCTCGGAACGCGCTGCAGTTGCTGGACATGGCCGAGGCCGAGCACCCGGAACTGTCGTTCGCTCTGATGGGCCATTCGCTGGGTGCGGCGACGGCCATCGCTGCCCTCGGCGCGCATCCGGAGGCAGTGCGGTGCGCCGTGCTGTGCGGAACGCCCAAGTCGGTGACCGGCTCGGTCACCGACCTCGCAGACAATGTGATTCCGCTTCTGGCCGTGCACGGCGTGGACGACCGTCTGGCTCCGATCGATGCGGTGCGCGAGTGGATCGGCGGTGTTCCCGACGCGTCCCTGCGTGAGTTCGAGGACGGTGGTCACGACCTGCTGCACGAGAAGATCCACCTGCAGGTGACGTCGGTGGTGGCGGAGTTCCTCGACGACCACATGTCCTGACAACGAAGAAAAGAAGGGCCCGGCGCGAACATCGCGCCGGGCCCTTCTCTTCTGGTCGATCTACGTGTAGATGGCTTCGATGTCGCTGCCGCGCTCGGCGTGAATGATGTTGCGCTTGAGCTTCATCGTCGGGGTGAGCTCACCGGTTTCGACGGTGAAGTCGTTCTCGAGGATCGTGTACTTCTTGATCTGCTCGGGGTTGGAGACCTTCTTGTTGGCCTCGGCGACGGCCTTGTCGATCTCGGCGACGAGGTCGGCGTTCTTGGACAGTTCGGAGAACGGAATGTCCGCGGACAGATCGTGCCGTTGGAGCCAGCCCGGCATGGCCTCGGGGTCGAGGGTGATCAGCGCACCGATGAACGGCTTGGCGTCGCCGACGACGAGGCACTGGCTGATGATCGCGTTCGCGCGGAGGGCGTCCTCGAGCACTGCGGGGGCGACGTTCTTGCCGCCTGCGGTCACGATGATCTCCTTCTTGCGGCCGGTGATCGAGACGTAGCCTTCCTGGTCGATCGCGCCGAGGTCGCCGGTGTGGAACCAGCCGTCGACGATGGCCTCGGCCGTGGCCTTCTCGTTGTGCCAGTAGCCGCTGAACACGACCGGTCCCTTGAGCAGCAGTTCACCGTCCTCGGCGACCTTGACCGAGTGGCCGTCGATGGGCTTGCCGACGGTGCCGACGCGCTGTTCCTTGGTGGTGTTGACGGTGATGGCCGCGCTGGTCTCGGTCAGTCCGTAGCCCTCGTAGACCGGGACGCCTGCACCGCGGAAGAAGTGGCCGAGGCGGGCACCGAGAGGTCCGCCGCCGGACACCGCGCGGGTGCAGTTGCCGCCGAGTGCTGCGCGCAGCTTGGAGTACACGAGCTTGTCGAACACTGTGTGCTTGAGGTTCAGAACCAGCCCGGCTCCGCCCTTCTCCTGGGCCTCGCTCCACTCGATGGCCGTCGCGGCGGCCTTGTCGAAGATGGAACCCTTGCCGCCGTCGTGCGCCTTCTGCTTGGCGGAGTTGTAGACCTTCTCGAACACGCGCGGCACCGACAGGATGAAGTCCGGCTTGAACACGGCGAACTGATCCACCAGAGTCGTCACGTCCGAGGTGTGTCCGACGGTGACCTTGGACTCGAAGGAGCCGAAGGACACGGCACGGGCGAACACGTGCGCCATCGGGAGGAACATCAGTGTGCGGTTGCCCTCCTTCATCGAGTCGTGCAGCGCGATCTGGGTCGCCTGAACCTCGGCGTAGAAGTTGGCGTGGGTGAGCTGAACGCCCTTGGGGCGGCCGGTGGTGCCCGAGGTGTAGATCAGGGTCGCGGGCGATGCGGCGCTGACCTGATGGCGTCGCGCATGCAGATCCTCGTCGCTGACTCCGGCACCGCGGGTGGTCAGTTCGTCGATGGCTCCGGCGTCGATCTGCAGAACCTCACGCAGATCCTTGGCACCTTCGGTGACCTCTTTGAGGTTCGAGGCGTGCGCTGCGGTCTCGACGACGAGCAGCTTGGTGGCGGAGTCCTCGAGAATCCACTGCGCCTGGTCGGCGGAGGACGTCTCGTAGATCGCGACGGTGCATCCGCCTGCGGACCAGATGGCGTAGTCGAGGACGACCCACTCGTAGCGCGTCGCGCTGAGGATGGCGACGCGGTCGCCGAGTTCGATACCGGAGGCGATCAGTCCCTTGGCAGCTGCCGCGACCTCGGCCGCGAACCGAGCTGCGGTGACGTCGGTCCAGTTGCCGTTCACCAGACGTTGGAACGGTACGAAATTCGGCGATTCCTTCTCGTACCTGTAGACGGTGTCGGCCATGGATGCGTCGTCAGGAATGGTGAACGACGCCGGCACAGAATATTCGCGCACTGCTGGACCCCTTACGGAAAAATAGCGTGGTAGTTGTGCATTTCATCACATTCGGGGCCGTGGCGCACCATCCGGGGTGTCCGGTTTGTCGACTTTGCCGCGAGTCCGAGGGGGTTGAGTGTGACTCGGAGTACAACTTAACCGCCTGCGCGTGCGCTCGGGTGTCGGGTCGCCGGTGTGAGGCCGCTCGCACCGCACGCCGCCGCGGCCGTTTTCGTCACCTGATCAGCGTAGAAGGGTTCGCGGGGGCCGAGCAGGTACTAAACTCGTGCGACATATGAGCACTTCAGAAACTGATCAGGATGCCGCCGTGACGTCTGACGAGACGAGTTCGCCCCTTTCGGAGTCCGCTTCCGTCCCAGCCGGCGACGACATCACCTTTGCCGATCTCGGAATCGACGAGCGGGTCCTGAAGGCCCTCCGCGATGTCGGCTACGAAAGCCCGTCGCCCATCCAGGCGGCCACCATCCCGCCGCTGATGGCAGGCAACGACGTCGTCGGCCTCGCGCAGACCGGTACCGGCAAGACCGCCGCGTTCGCGGTGCCGATTCTGTCCCGTCTCGACGTCTCGCGTCGGACGCCGCAGGCATTGGTGCTGGCCCCGACGCGCGAGCTCGCGCTGCAGGTCGCCGAGGCGTTCGGTAAGTACGCCACCCACATCCCCGGTCTGCATATTCTGCCGATCTACGGCGGTCAGGCGTACGGCATCCAGCTCTCGGGTCTGCGTAAGGGCGCGCAGATCATCGTCGGCACTCCCGGTCGAGTCATCGACCATCTCGAGAAGGGCACGCTCGACCTGTCCGGGCTCGAGTACCTCGTGCTCGACGAGGCCGACGAGATGCTCAAGATGGGCTTCCAGGAAGACGTCGAGCGCATTCTCTCCGATACCCCGGAGTACAAGCAGGTGGCGTTGTTCTCGGCCACGATGCCTGCCGCGATCCGCAAGATCTCCAAGCAGTACCTGCACGACCCGGTGGAGATCACCGTCAAGACCAAGACCTCGACGGCACCGAACATCACCCAGCGGTACGTCCAGGTGGCCCATCAGCGCAAGCTCGAGGCACTGACTCGAATCTTCGAGGTCGAAGAGTTCGAGGCCATGATCATGTTCGTGCGCACCAAGCAGGCCACTGAGGAACTCGCCGAAAAGCTGCGCGCACGGGGCTTCTCGGCCGCTGCGATCAACGGCGACATCGTGCAGTCCCAGCGTGAGCGCACCATCGGGCAGCTCAAGAACGGCCAGATCGACATCCTGGTGGCCACCGACGTCGCGGCCCGCGGTCTCGACGTCGACCGCATCTCGCACGTCATCAACTACGACATCCCGCACGACACCGAGTCCTACGTGCACCGCATCGGTCGTACCGGTCGCGCCGGTCGCGCCGGTCAGGCTCTGCTGTTCGTCGCACCGCGCGAGCGGCACCTGCTCAAGGCCATCGAACGTGCGACGCGTCAGCCGATCACCGAGATGCAGCTCCCGAGCGTCGACGACGTCAACGCGCAGCGCGTGACGAAGTTCAAGGACTCCATCACCGAGAGCCTGGGCAACGAGAATCTGGCGCTGTTCCGTCGTCTCATCGAGGACTACGAGCGCGAGCACGACGTGCCCTTGGTCGACATCGCAGCCGCTCTGGCCATTCAGTCCCGCGACGGCGAAGCGTTCTTGCTCAAGCCCGAGCCGCCGGCCCCGCCGCGGGCACCGCGCGAGCCTCGCGAACCGAGACCACCGCGCACGTTCGACGAGGACGCGGCCAGTTCGCACCACCGCAAGACGGGCCAGGAGATGGCGACGTACCGCATCAGCGTCGGCAAGCGGCATCACGTCGCTCCGGGTGCCATTGTCGGTGCCATCGCCAACGAGGGCGGTCTGCGTCGAAGCGACTTCGGGCACATCAGCATTCGTCCCGATCACTCGTTGGTGGAGTTGCCTGCCGACCTCGCCGACGAGACGGTCGAGGCGTTGCGCCGCACCCGCATCAGTGGCGTGTTGATTCAACTGCAACCCGATTCCGGCCCTCCCGGACGCAGCGGCGGTCCACGCGGCGGCGGAAAGTTCAAGGGAAAGCGCTGACGCACGTGCGCGGCAATTCGTAGTCCACTACGAGTCTCCGCGCACGACCTCGGGGTCGAGCGTTTGACGGCCGAGGCCGCGGGTATCCACCCGCCCATGACCCACGTCACTCTCCGTGTCAACGGCACCGATCGCGAGTTCGACTGCGACACGCGAACCACCCTGCTCGACGCCCTTCGGGAAAACCTCGACCTGATCGGTGCCAAGAAGGGGTGTGACCACGGGCAGTGCGGAGCGTGCACGGTGTTGGTCGAGGGGCGGCGGATCAACAGCTGCCTGACGTTCGCGGTTGCGCAACAGGATCGCGACATCACCACGGTCGAGGGACTGTCCGACGGCGACACACTGCATCCCGTGCAGCAGGCCTTCGTCGACCGTGACGCGTTCCAGTGCGGGTACTGCACATCCGGGCAGATCTGTTCGGCGGTGGCGGTGATCGAAGAGGCCAAGCAGGGTTGGCCGAGCGCGGTCACCGAGGACATCGAGGCCGCCGATGTCGAACTCGATTCCGACGAAGTAAGAGAACGTATGAGCGGCAACCTCTGTCGTTGTGGTGCCTACTGCAATATCGTCTCGGCCGTACGGGACGCATCGTGAAGACCTTCGAGTACGACGCCGCCACCGCCGTCGACGACGCCGTGGCCCGCCTCGCCGAGAACGAGAACGCGATGCTGCTCGGCGGGGGAACCAACCTCGTCGACCTGATGAAGCTCGGTGTCGTGGGCCCCACGACGCTGATCGACGTGACGCGTCTTCCGCTGCACGACATCGACGTGTCGGACGACGGCTCGCTTCGTGTCGGTTCCGGCGTGACCAACAGTGACCTCGCGGTGCACCCGGTGGTGCGCCAGCGTTATCCCGTGCTCTCGCGGGCGGTGCTCTCCGGAGCCTCGGGCCAGTTACGCAACATGGCCACCACCGGCGGAAACCTGTTCCAGCGCACCCGGTGCGTCTACTTCATGGA
The DNA here is from genome assembly GCF_002259405.1 of Rhodococcus sp. 14-2483-1-2. GTDB lineage: Bacteria > Actinomycetota > Actinomycetes > Mycobacteriales > Mycobacteriaceae > Rhodococcoides. Next base: position 275,744 of record NZ_NPFW01000017.1, read on the forward strand.
TTCATCGAAGCCGTGCAACAAACGCGAACCCGGTTCGGGCTGCCCGGCCCGGACGGGTGAGCACAGGAATCTCGCGATCCTCGGGGCTTCGGAGGCGTGCGTGGCGACGCATCCGTCGGACATGGCGGTTGCGCTGTCGGCTCTCGATGCGCGTGTCGTCGTGCGCGGAGTGGACGGTGAGCGTGTCGTGCCGATCGACGACTTCTACCGACTTCCCGGCGACGATCCGGAACGTGACAACACGGTCGCGCGGGACGAGATCGTCACGGCCGTGGAGATACCGGAATTGGCGGACGGCACCGTCTCCACGTACCGCAAGGTGCGGGATCGGCAGTCCTACGCGTTTGCGGTCGCATCCGTGGCCGCCGTGCTCGATGTCGAGGACGGCGTCGTGCGTGGGGTGTCGATCGCGCTGGGCGGTGTGGCGCACAAGCCGTGGCGCGCTCGCACTGCCGAGCACGCGCTGCTCGGCGCGGCCGCCGACGAGGCGTCGTTCCGGCGGGCGATCGCATTGGAACTCGACGCGGCAGAGCCGTTGCGCGACAACGCGTTCAAGATTCCGCTGGTGACCAACCTCGTCGCCCGCACCCTGGTGGAACTTACAGATTCGGGGGATCGGTCATGACCGCATCGATCGGGCAACCGATTCAGCGCACCGAATCGATAGCGAAGGTGACCGGCCTGGCTCGGTACGCCGCCGAGCAGCCGCCGGCCGTCGGGCAGTTGTATGCCTGGTACGTGCCCGCGACAGTTCCTGCAGGCACGGTCGAGCACGTCGAACTCGCTACCGACCCGGCGGTGCACGCCGTCCTGTGGCACGGCAACGCCGAGAAGCTCGGCGAGGTCGAGGACGCCGAATTGCATGTGCTGCAGTCGAACACCGTCGCGTACCGCGGTCAGATCGTGGCCGTCGTCGTGGCCGAGACCCTGCAGGCCGCGCGGGCCGCCGCTGCCCAGGTGCAGGTGCGGTACGCCGACGTCCGCTCTCCCGACAACACATTGACGGCGGAGCACAGCACGCTCTACGCGCCCGAGTCCGTCAATGCGGGGTTCCCCACCGACGTGACCGTCGGCGATCCCGACGCTGCGCTGGCATCGGCCGAGCACCTCGTCGACAGTTGGTACTCCACCGCGCCGATGCACAACAGTCCGATGGAGCCGCATGCCACCACGGCGCAGTGGTCCGACGGCGTTCTGACGCTGTGGGATTCGACGCAGGCACCGTCCGGTGTCCAGGGCGACCTCGCTACGGCGTTCGACCTCGAGCCCGAGAACGTTCGCGTGATCGCGGAGAACGTCGGCGGCGGATTCGGAGCCAAGGGCAGTACTCGGCCCAATGCGATCCTCGCGGCGATGGCTGCACGCGCCACCGGTAAGACAGTGAAGCTGGTCCTGCCGAGGCAGGCCCTGTTCGATGTCGTCGGCTATCGCACCCCGACGCTCAATCACGTTCGTCTGGGCGCTGATTCGACCGGAACTCTGCAGGCGATCGCACACGATTCGTTCCAGCAGACCAGCACGATCTTCGAGTTCTGTGAGCAGACCTCGGAATCGACTCGGCACATCTACGCGGCTCCGAACCGTCGCACCACCCACCGGCTCGCACAGCTGGACGTCGGAACCCCGCGGTGGATGCGGGCACCCGGCGAAGCGCCGGGCATGTTCGCCGTCGAGACGGCCATCGACGAATTGGCCGTGGCCACCGGTATCGATCCGATCGATCTGCGGATCCGCAACGAGCCGGACGTCGATCCGGCCAGTGGTAACCCGTTCAGCTCACGCAGCGTGGTGCAATGCCTCCGCGAGGGAGCCGAGAAGTTCGGCTGGGACGGCCGCAATTCCGCGCCCGGTCAGCGTCGAGAAGGCAACACCCTGGTCGGCATGGGCGTCGCGACGGCCAGCTACCCGGTGCTGATCTCACCGAGTACCGCGTCGGCGCGCGTGGAGCAGGACGGCACGATCACGGTTTCCGTCGCCGCGTCGGACATCGGAACCGGCGCGCGCACCGTGCTGCGCCAGATCGCGGCCGATGCTCTCGAGGTGGACGCGGACACCGTCACACTCGAACTCGGCGACAGCGCACTGCCGAAAGCGCCTGGAGCAGGCGGCTCCTCGGGCACCTCGTCGTGGGGCTGGGCCGTCACCAAGGTCTGCCACTCTCTGAAGGCTCAGGGTTCGTACGAGCCGGGGAACTCGGCCGAGGCCGACACCACCGACGACGTCGAGGGTCAGAAGGAGCTGGCGCGCATGGCTTTCGGTGCCCAGTTCGCCGAGGTGGCGGTCGACATCGACACCGGTGAAGTGCGGGTACGAAGGATGCTCGGCGTCTTCGGTATCGGCGCGGTGATGAATCCGCGGCTGGCCAGGTCTCAGCTCATCGGCGGCATGACGTTCGGACTCGGCATGGCGCTGATGGAGAACGGCATCACCGATCGCGAGTTCGGTGGATTCGCCAATCATGATTTCGCGGAGTACCACATCCCGGCGTGTGCGGACGTCACCGATCTCGAGGCCGTATGGGTCGGGGAAGTCGACACAGAACTGGCGCCCATGGGCGGCAAGGGTATCGGTGAGATCGGTGCAGTCGGATCCTCGGCGGCCATCGGCAATGCCGTCTACAACGCCACCGGCGTCCGAGTCCGTGACCTCCCGATCACCCTGGACAAGGTGCTACCGCACCTCTAGAACGGGCGCAGCCCCTCTACGCCAATATTCGCTGCAAGAATTGACGTGTCCGGGGCTCGGTCGGGTTCACCAGCACCTGTTCCGGTGTGCCTCGTTCCAGGACGACGCCGTTCTCGATGAACAGCACCTGATCGGCGACCTGCTGGGCGAAGCGGATTTCGTGGGTGACGATCACCATCGTCCAGCCCTGTGCGGCAAGGCCTTTGATGACGGCAAGAACTTCGCCGACGAGCTCGGGATCGAGTGCCGAGGTGGGCTCGTCGAACAGCATCAACTTGGGGCGCAGTGCGAGAGCTCTCGCAATTCCGACGCGTTGTTGCTGGCCGCCGGAAAGCTGGAACGGGTACTGGTCGGACTTGGCGTCGAGACCGATCTGATCGAGGATTGCGTGCGCGTCCCGAATGGCGTCGTCCTTGGCGCGCTTCTGCACGATCACCGGTCCCTCGATGATGTTCTGCAGCACCGTCTTGTGCGGAAACAGGTTGTGGCTCTGGAACACCATGCCGCTCTGGGCACGGAAATGTCGGAGCTGCGCCGCGCTGACGGAGTCTGCGAAATCCACCGATACGTCCCCGATACGGATGATGCCTGCGTCGGCCTGATCGAGTGCGTTCAGTGTGCGCAGCACCGTGGTCTTACCGGATCCGGACGGTCCGATGATGACGGTGACGGTGCCGGAGGGCACGGTGAACGAGATGTCCTTCAACACTTCGAGTGGTCCGAACGATTTCTTCAGTGCGGATACTTCCAGCAGGTCTGTCATTTGGCCACGTACCTGTCGAGTCGGACTTCGAGTTTGCCTTGGAAGAACGAGAGAACGATGCAGATCACCCAGTAGTAGAGCGCTGCAACTGTGTAGAGGGTGAAGAAGTCGAATGTCGGGGCCGCCGCGAGTTGCGCGACGCGCAGCAGCTCGGTCACCAGGATGGTCGACGCGAGCGAGGTGTCCTTGACCAACGAGATCAGCGTGTTCGACAACGGTGGTACCGCGGTGCGCAGTGCCTGTGGAAGCACGATGCGCTGCAACGTCGTTCGGTATCCCATCCCGATGGTCTGCGCGGCCTCCCACTGGCCCTTGGGCACGCTCAGGATCGCGGCACGGATCACCTCGGCCGCGTAGCCACCGACATTCAGCGAGAACGCGACCACCGCGGCCGGGAACGGCGAGATCACGATGCCGAATTGCGGGAGCCCGTAGAAGATGATGAACAGCTGCAGCAGCAGGGGAGTACCGCGGATGATCGAGACGTAGAACCGGGCGACCGCAGCGAGCGGCGTGATCGACGAAATACGAGCGAGCGCAACCGCGAGAGCGATCACGAGTCCGATCACGAAGCTGATGGCGGTCAGCGGAATCGTCATGGTCACCGTGGCTTTGAGCATCGGCCACAGGTTGTCGAGAACCAGCTGTGTCTTCGACGGCGCAGTCGAACCCTCGTCGTCGCTCACCGGGACCACGGTGTCGGCCGTCGGTGCGGCGACGTCGCTGCCGAAGTACTTGTTCGAGATCTCGGCGATGGTGCCGTTCTCGCGGAGTGTGTCGATGGCGGCGTCGACCTCGTCCATCAGCCCACTGTCCTTCCGAGCCACGAAGGATTGCAAGGTCGTGTCTCCGGTCTCGCCCGCGATTTTCACTCCGGTGTCGCCGGTCTGCTGCAGGTACTCGGCGATCGCGAGGGAGTCGTTGACGGTGGCGTCGACGCGGCCGTCCTTGACGAGCGTGACGGCCTGGACGAATCCCTCGACGGCTTCGACGTTCGCGCCCGCGTCCGCCGCGACCTCTGCCCAGTTGCTCGTCGAGGATTGGGCGGTGGTCTTGCCGGCCAGGTCGTCGAGAGAGGTGATGGTGGAGTCGTCTGCGGCGGTGAGGATCTGGCCTTCCGACACCGTGTAGGGCGTCGACAGGTCGTAGGCCGACTGGCGCGCAGGGGTGATCGAGACCTGGTTGGCGATGAGGTCGAAGCGCTGGGATTGCAGTCCGGCGAAGATCGAATCGAACGGGGTCTGCACGAAGTCGACGCGTACGCCCAACTCGGCACCGACGGCGTTGATGACGTCGATGTCGTAACCGGTGAGTTGTCCGTCGCCGCCCTGATAGCTGAACGGGCTGTAGGTGCCCTCGGTGCCGACGACCAGTACGCCCTCGTCCTTCACCCGGTCCAGCAGCGACTGTGAGGACGAACTGCAGCCGGACAGCCCCAGGATGCCGATGAGGATCGCGACCAGAGCCAGAATCGATCTGCGCACCATCTGCGCCCGCTTTCGCCGTATGTACGAGTGGAGAAAAACCTACCCGTCGATCTCCAGTTCCGCTGACACCACGACGGTGTTGTTCATCGGCAGGGCCGCGACCCCGAGTGCGGTGCGGGCATGGGCACCGATCTCCGGACCGAAGATTGCGAGCACGAGATCCGAGAAGCCGTTGACGACCGTGGTGGTCTGAGTGAAGCCGTGGTCGGCGTTGACCGATCCGGTGACGGTCAGCCACGCGCTGATTCGATCGAGATCTCCGACGGCACGGGCGACGCTACCGAGGAGCGCCAGTGCGGTGTCGCGGGCGGCGTCGGTTGCGGCGTCGAGATTCACCTGTGACGGCACAGCGCCGAACGGGCCGGCCAGAGTTCCGTCCGGTGCCAACGGAGAATGCCCGGACGCGAAGACCCGGTTGCCGCGCACGCGCACCCATTCGAACGAGAACTCGAAACCGGGTGGGGCGGTCGGTTCACCGGGCAAGGTGAAGCCCAGTTCGGTGATGCGACGTTCGATCTCCATGGAGGAAAACTCTGTCAGACCGGGATGCCGTTGATGGTGCGAACGGTCCAGCGAGAACCGTCGTGTTCGAGGGTGGAGACGCCCGCGTTGAGGATGCGCGGCGAGTGCCGCCGCCGGATCGCGTCGAAGATCGCCCGGATGACGCCGCCGTGCGCCACGGCGATCACCGCGGAGTCCGGGTAGCGCGCGGCGATGTCGTCGACGGCGCGCACGCCTCGGACGATCAGATTCGAGCGGGGCTCCAAGCCGGGGTACATGCCGTTCGGCCAGTGCGAATACGCATCCCAGTCGGTGAATCCTTCGGCCTCGCCGAAGTGCCGCTCGGCCAGATCGGGGAACTCGGCGGTGCGGGTCAGGCCGAGGTGTGCACCGATGATGTCGGCGGTTTCCGCTGCTCGGATCAACGGTGAACTGACCAGGTGGTCCCACTGGCGGTACTCGAGTTCGTAGCCGGCCTCGCGGGCCTGAGCACGGCCGGTGTCGTTGAGAGGAATGTCCGACGAGCCCTGCAGACGCCCGTGCAGATTCCAGTTCGTTTCACCGTGCCGAACCAGTGCCAGAAGAGTCATAGTGAGCGGAGAATATCCCAGAGTTACCAGGGAGTACGGTCGATACGAAGATACGTGAACGAGCTTGGAGGATTGTCGATGAATCTTGCCCTGACAGAAGAAGAGGCCGCGTTCCGTGACGAGATGCGGACGTTCTTCACCACGAAGGTCCCCGCCGAGATTCGTGAGAAGAGCGCGACGGGTCAGGAGTTGAGCAAGGACGAGGTGGTTACGACCATGCGAATCCTCAACGAGAACGGCTTGGCGGTCCCACATTGGCCCGCCGAGTTCGGTGGCCGCGACTGGACCGCTGTGCAGCGCCACATCTGGCTCGACGAAATGCAGCTGGCGTCGGTGCCGGAGCCGCTGGCGTTCAACGCCTCGATGGTCGGCCCGGTCATCGCAACGTTCGGCTCTCAGGAGCTCAAGGAGAAGTTCCTGCCCAAGACGGCGAATCTCGACATCTGGTGGTGCCAGGGCTTCTCCGAGCCCGAGGCCGGATCGGACCTGGCGTCGTTGCGCACCACCGCCATCCGCGACGGTGACGACTACATCGTCAACGGACAGAAGACGTGGACCACGCTCGGCCAGTACGCCGACTGGATCTTCGCGCTCGTGCGCACCAACCCGGACGCGCCGAAGAAGCAGGCCGGAATTTCGTTCCTGCTCATCGATCTGAACACTCCCGGCATCGAGATGCGCCCCATCAAGCTGATCGACGGCAGTGTCGAGGTCAACGAGGTCTTCTTCGACAACGTCCGCGTTCCGGCCGAGAACCTCGTCGGCGAGGAGAACCAGGGTTGGAGCTACGCCAAGTTCCTGCTCGGTAACGAGCGCACCGGCGTCGCCCGCGCCGGACACACCAAAGTGCATCTGGGACAGGCGAAGAAGCACGCCGCGCAGACCAAGGTCGGCAGCGGCACGCTGCTCGAGGACCCACTGTTCGCGGCCAAGATGGCCGAGGTCGAGAACGAACTGCTCGCCCTCGAGCTGACTCAGCTGCGCCTGGTGTCCAGCTCGGACGACGGCAAGCCGAATCCGGCGTCGTCGATCCTCAAGCTGCGGGGATCGGAATTGCAGCAGACCACGACCGAGTTGCTGATGGACGTTGCCGGGCCGGACTCACTGCCCTACGAGGCGGGCGAGGACATCGAGAGCGAAGGCTGGGCGCAGCGCTCGGTACCGGGGTATCTCAACTACCGCAAGGTGTCGATCTACGGCGGCTCGAACGAGGTTCAGCGCACCATCATCGCCTCGGCGATTCTCGGACTGTAAGGGAGCATCTGAAGACATGGATTTCGAACTCAACGAAGAGCAGAAGCTGCTGCGCGACACCACTCGTGAGGTGCTCACGCGGGCGTACGACACCGAGAAGCGCAACAAGATCGTTGCCGGTGAGCTGGGCTGGAGCACCGACGTCTGGAAGCAGTTGGCCGAGGTCGGCCTGCTGGGTCTGACGTTCAGCGAAGAGGACGGCGGCATGGACGCCGGTCCCGTGGAGATCATGGCAGTGATGACCGAGGTCGGACGACGGCTCGCGCCGGAGCCGATTCTCGACGCCGTGCTCGTCCCCGGCGGGTTGATCTCCGAACTCGGCAGCGCCGATCAGCGCGCGCGGCTCCTGCCGCCCGTCGCCGAGGGGTCGTCGATGTTGGCGTTCGCGCACAACGAATCCGGCAGCCGCTGGCCCAACATCGAGGTCGCGACCACCGCCACCGAGGACGGTGGATCGTGGTCGATCAACGGCGTCAAGAACCCGGTCCCGCACGGCGGTAGCGCAGACGTGATCGTGGTCAGTGCCGCGCTGCCCACCGGTGGAACAGGACTGTTCGTCGTCGACGCCGACGCGACCGGTCTCACACGCAAGTCCTACGCCACCCATGACGGTCAGCGCGCCGCGCAGATCGAATTCGTCGACGTCGCGGCCGAACCGCTCGGCACCGCCGAGAACGCGGCAGCGGCCATCACCGGTGCCGAGGTGCGTGCTCAGGCCGCGTTGTGCGCCGAGGCGATCGGTGCGATGGAGGAGGCGCTGCGGCTGACCACCGATTACCTGAAGGCGCGCAAGCAGTTCGGGGTTCCGCTGGCCAAGTTCCAGGCGCTCACCTTCCGTGCGGCGGACATGTACGTGCTGCTCGAACTCGCCCGCAGCATGAGCCTGTACGCCACGATGTCGTTGGCCGACGGCAACGTCGACCCGACGATCGCCTCGCGCGCGAAGCTGCAGATCTCACGGTCCGGTCGCAAGATCGGCCAGGAGGCGATTCAGTTGCACGGCGGAATCGGCGTCACGGCCGAATATCCGGTCGGGCACTACACCAGTCGGCTGGTGGCCATCGAGCACACCCTCGGCGGTGCCGACGAGCACCTGCGCATCCTGGCGTCGAAGGTCGCCGATCACGATCTGATCGGGATCTGACGCTCGTCAGAAGACTCCTCGGGCCCGGCCACCGTCGACAGGTGGCCGGGCCCGAGGTCGTTGTGCGAGGTGTCAGCTGCCCGAATCCGCCTCGGCGACAAGGTCGGCCACGGCAGCGGGATTGGAAACCAGGATCGCGTGCGAACCCGGAACCTCGGTCACCTGGGCACCGGCGCGCTGCGCCATGAACCGCTCGGCCGATGCCGGGATGATCTGATCCTGCTGGGGGATCAACGCCCACGACGGCGTGTGTGCCCAGGACGGCGGACCGCTCGGCTCGAGCAGTGCTCCGGCGGCGATGGTCTTCTGATGCGCAGCCATCCGCGCGGCTTGCTCCTCGGTGACGTCAGGGGCGAAGAACGGCCGGAACAGGGCGGGTGTGATGTACGAGTCGACGTTCTTACCGATCAGGTTGGAGGAGTCGTCGACGATCGACAGGCCGATCACCGGCGGCACCAGCGCGGTCACCGGGAATCGGATGGGGTCGAGTTCCAGGGCGACGGGTTCGCCTTCGACCGGCATGAAGGCCGCGACGTAGACCAATGCTTCGACGTTGTCGGCGTGCACGTTACTGATCACCGTGCCGCCGTAGGAGTGGCCCACCAGGATCACCGGACCGTCCATACTCTCGACGACATCGGTGACCGAGGCCGCGTCGACGGCCGGTCCGCGCAGTGAGTTGTCCGCAGTCACCACGGGGTAACCGCGGCTGCGTAGGTTCTCGGCGACGCCGTCCCAGCTGGTGTTGTCCGCGAAGGCTCCGTGCACCAGCACCACGGTCGGCAGCTCCTGCGCGGCGGCGGGCGCGACGCCGATGCCGACCATCGACCCCACTGTCAGTCCGGCAGTTGCGAGAAGGGTGGTCAGCTTCGGTTTCGTCATGCTCTCAACCTGTCACACGCCGGATGTTCGTGCGGTGTTCACCACGTAGATCCGACCAGCTTTTTCTCAGTGAACGCTCGTATGCTTGGCTTGCAGCAGTGGCGTTCGCCCGGCCGGGTGAACGTGAAACGGTAGGTCCGATCGTGAGCGAGAGTTCGATGAAGTCTCGGATGGCCGAGTACCCACGTCCCCATCACTGCTTGCTGCATGTGAGCGACACGCATCTCGTCGACGGCGGAGGTCGGTTGTATGGCGGCGTGGACAGCCAATTGCGGCTCGAGCAGGTGATGACCGACGTACGCAACTCCGGTGTGCGGCCCGACGCATTGGTGTTCACGGGGGATCTGACCGACAAGGGTGAGCCGGGCGCGTACGAGAAGCTGCGGGCGTTGGTCGAGCCGGTGGCCGAGGAACTCGGCGCACAGATCGTCTGGGCGATAGGCAATCATGACGACCGGGCGACGTTCCGTCAGAAGCTTCTCGACGCAGAGCCGAGTGGCCAGTCCATCGATCGCGTGCACGACGTCGATGGCCTCCGTGTCGTCACGCTCGACACGACGGTCCCGGGAAGGCACCACGGCGAGCTCGGCGACGAGCAATTGGCCTGGCTGGCCGACACACTCGCGACGCCCGCCGAGTTCGGTACGATCCTGGCGATGCATCATCCGCCGGTGCCGACGGTGCTCGATCTCGCAGTGCTGGTGGAGCTGATCGATCAGCCGCGGCTGGCGGACGTGCTACGCGGAACCGATGTGCGGTCCATTCTTGCTGGGCACCTGCACTATTCGACGACGGCAACCTTCGCGGGTATACCCGTCTCGGTGGCGTCGGCCACGTGCTACACCCAGGATCTCAATGTGCCCGCGGGCGGATTACGCGGACGCGACGGTGCCCAGGGATACAATCTCGTCCACGTCTACGAAAACACCGTAGTCCATTCGGTGGTGCCCACAGGGTCGTACGACACTGTGGGAGAACCGGTCTCGGCGGAGGAGACCGCACGCAGGCTGAGTGCAGCGGGAGTCACCATCGCAGACAGTGCTCGCCGGAAGACGTTCAGCGACGCCTAGCGCTGTTCGCGTTCCCACGGCGCGACGATGGGGAAGTACTTGTCCAGGAACTGAGTCACGGTCCTGGTGCGCAGATCCAGGTCGACTTCCGGGAAGCTGCCGTCGTTGAGGCAGAAGAAGTCGACCGATCGCTTGGGGAGCAGCTTCTCCATCAAGTCGAGACCTGCCACGGACGTGGTGTCGATGTACCGAACCTTCGCGTCCTTCTGCACCACCGCGCGCCCGCTCATCAACGCGTAGTAGTGGTACAGCGAGTTCGTCACCGAGATGTTGGTACTCGCTCGGAATGCGCTCGCCGCAGTCGAGGCGAACTCGTCCGGAAACTCGTTTTCCATCTGCTGCATCACGCTGCGGCGCAACGGAGTTGCTGCATGTTCGAGATGCCGGGTTGTGGTCATCCCGAATCGGTCCTGCAGGATCCGACGGTTCACCCGCGCCGCGTTCTCGAAGCCGCTGCGGTCGGCGTCGCTGTAGCCCAACCCGATTCGCGTTGTCGCTTCGATGAACATACTGATTCCGCCGGGGGAGAAGAACATCGACGGGCTGACCGGTCGGCCGAAGAACATGTCGTCGTTCGAGTACAGGAAGTGCTCGGACAATCCGGGGATGTGGTGCAGCTGGCTTTCGACGGCCTGCGAATTGTGGGTCGGCAGAACGGAGGTGTCGACGAAGAAGGCCTCGCTCGGCACAAAGGTCACCTTGGGATGGTCGGCCAGCCACGCCGGCCTCGCCGAGTCGGTGGCCACGAAGATGCGCCTGATCCACGGTGCGTACATGTGAATCGACCGCAGCGCGTACTTCAGTTCGTCGATCTGCCGGTATCGGGCAGCCGAATCGTCGCCCTCACCGACGACGTAGTTCGCCATCCGCCGCGCACGCTGAGCCTGGAACTCTGCCGACGAGCCGTCGACCCAGGAGAACACGATGTCGATGTCGAAATTGATGTCCGACGCGTGGTCGGCGAACATGTTCTCGATGGTCGGCCAGGTTCGTCCGAAGCGTTCGACCGTGCCGCGGACGGCCTCGTCGGGCCGGATGTTGCGTCGGGTCAGCGAGTTCTCGATCGGCAGCACGATCTCGGCCGGGGAGAACGACCACAGCTCGATCTGCACCGCCGTCGACGCGCCGTAGTACAAGCCGCTGAACGGCTCGACGCGCGGTCGGTACAGGCGCACGATCCGTGCGTTCGCGGACGGCGAGAGTGTGCCGTCGGCGACCAGTACTGCTTTCCCGCGGGCGTCGACGGTCTTGGAGTAGAACGGCTCGGCGCGGCAGGCGTGTACCAGTGCGGTGGTGAGCGCGTCTCGGGCAGCCAACTCGATGGCAATGACCGGGCGTTCGTCGTTGCCGCGAACGAGTAGGTACTTGATTCGCGCGGAGTCGAGCACGGCGCGGACGAACAGTAGATCCTCGACCATCGCCTGGTGTGGGGTGGTGGAGGTGATCGTCAGGGCGTAGCGGCCGTCGTGGCTGACCACGTCGGATCGTTCGCTCAGGCGTGCTGCGGATGCTGCTGATTCTCTGGTGACGGCATCGTTGGTCTCGTGCTCCGGTGGAACGAGGTAGATATCGTGCGGGGCAGAAGACGAGGTGATGGCGTTCCTTCCGGAGTGAACTCGCTGGCCGAGGAAACCCGGTGCAGAATCAGTCTAGTGCAGGTCCGCGGCTTTCCTGACGCGCTGCGGTAGAACCCGGCTCGCCGCGGCCAAGCCCACTGCGACGCCGAGTGCGTCGGCCAGAGCGTCGGCGACCGATCCGGAGCGTCCCAGAGGCAGGATCGCCTGCAGGACCTCCGAGATCGCCGCGAATGCCAGTACCCACAGCGCGGTCCTGACCCAGTCGATTCCGGCCAGTCGCGACGTATACGCGAGGGCCGCGAACAGTACGAAGTGGATGATCTTGTCGCTGTGCTGAAATCCCGAGGGCACCCCGGACGCGGGGGTGAACAGTACGATCAGCGCCACTACGAACGTGACGGCCAGTGGAATTCGATACGTCGACGGTGAGAACACCGCCCGAGTTTACCGGCGCTGCAGCACCACGACCGTGTCGATTCGCTCGTCGCCGTCGGGCGTGATGCGGGTGCGGTGTTCGGCGTGGATCACCTCGAACCCATCGCCGGCCGCAGCGACGACCGGTTCCGGTGCGAACAGTCGGTGCTTGGCCGGATGCTGTGAGGCGTGGCTGTCGCTGGGGCTGTGGCCGACGATCAACAGGCGTCCCTCCGGTGCGACCGCCGCTGCGAACCTGCGGGTGGTCAACTCGAGTTCGTCCGGTGGCACCTGGAGGAAGTGCACCGACACCAGATCGAACGCTGCGGCCGGGGGAGTCCAGTCCAGAACGTCTTCCTGACGCCAATCCACCGCGAGTGTCTGCGGCTCGAGGGCCTGGTGTGCCGCGCGAGCGCGGCCGAGGGCGATGTCGGAGATGTCGACGCCGGTCACATGCCAGCCTTTACCGGCCAGCCACAGTGAGTCGGCACCTTCCCCGCAACCGATGTCCAGGGCGCGGCCCGGAGTCAGTGCGGACGCCTCCTGTACCAACACGGCGTTGGGATTTCCGCTCCAGATGGTGGTGCGCTGGTTGTAGAGGTCGTCCCAGAATGCTTCGTCGAAGGCACCGTTCTCGAAATCCGGCTCTGCGTGGGTCCGGTCGGTGGGATGAGTGTGAGCATGTGTGTGGTCGGCCATGGTTCGAGACTGCCCGTTTGCGATTACTAACGCAAACAAATTTGCTGACCCGGCAAAATCGCTTTGGGTAGAGTGACGACTCATGACCGAACCGGAACGTGAAGTGCTGACGTGGGCGACGTTCGGGGACGCGTCGCGCGACCTGACAAAGAAGATCGTCGACGACGGATTCGTTCCGGACATCGTCATCGCGATCGCTCGCGGTGGGCTCATTCCCGCGGGTGCGATCTCCTACGCGATGGGCGTCAAGGCTGCCGGCACCCTCAATGTCGAGTTCTACTCCGACATCGAGGAGACCCTGCCCGATCCTGTTGTCCTCGAACCGCTTTTGGACACCGACGCAATCGTCGGCAAGAAGCTGCTCGTCGTCGACGACGTGGCCGACTCCGGCCGCACGCTGGCTCTGGTCATCGACCTACTGAAGGCGCATACCGCCGACGTGCGGTCGGCAGTCATCTACACCAAGCCGAGAACTATTGTGCAGCCGGACTATTCGTGGCGCGAGACCGACAAGTGGATCAATTTTCCATGGTCCACGTTGCCGGTCATCACCTGAGCTGCCGGTCTGGACGACTGCGCCGTCGGGCCGGGGTGGTCGACGTGATCGATCGTGTCGGCCGGAGTTCGAAAGATCATCGGCGCACCGTGTTCGACTGCTACGTGTAGCCCCAGGTGTGGAATCTGGTGGCCGAGCAGTCTGGGCAATACTGCTCGTCGTCACCCATGGTCCAGCCAGGTTCGGGCGCGATCATCGCAGCAACTCGGCGGCCGTCGTAGACGACCAGACCGCACCCGCTGCAGCCTTCGGTGCTGTGCTGGACGCCTTCTGTGCGGCCGGCGCGAGCTACGACCGTTCTGGCCAGAACGGTCACCGTGGCCGGAACGAGAAGGAAGGTCGCTGCGCAGCCTGCCGCTCTCAGCAACTGAGCACGCCTGCTGTGGGAATGATCGGCCTCGACGCTGCCGAATTCAGGGGTCGTGTCACCGTTGAAGCTGCCTCTCGAACTCGCACAGTGCATGCCCGCGGGCATCGCGGTACGACAGATAGTACATACGGTGCGTGGAGGGTGCCGCCTCGGATCCGCGGCAAACAGCAGTTCTGTGAAGCGCCCGTCGAGTGGCTCGAAACCGACTCGCTGGGGAAGCGCGGCTTCGGACATTGCAGAGCGTGCCCTCTACTGCGCCAGAGTTGCTGGAAATTTCCATTCTCTATGGGTCGTCACCATTCTGTGACTGTGAGGTGCGTCACTGGTGTGATGCGGTGAACCGCCTGGTCGTGCGTGTCCTGGGGTGTTTCTGTCACGTCCGGGTGGGGGTGTCGCCGGCGTGGTTCGGGTGTCGAGGGTCTGTCGTGGATGTGTGGGGTGTTGTACCGTCCCGGGCAGATCCTCAGTTATCTTTCAGCAATTATTGTGGTCGATGGAATCACCGAATCGTGTACGGAGACTCGCTCATGGAAACGATGGCACGCGCTAGTACTGGTTCGACGGTGCGGGGGCATGGCGTATCGAGGGCTATGGCTGGTTGTGTGGTGGTGTCGGCGGCAGTGATGGTGGGTTCGCTTGCGTTCGCGGGCAGTGCGTCGGCGACGCCGACGCCGTTGGCCGACAAGTTCGCGAGCACGGTCACCGATGACGGCTGGACGTTGGATCTCACTGCCAGCAACTTGTCGGTGAACCCGGTTCCGAACGTGGCGACGACGGCGTTCACGCGGGAGGGGTTCGTCTCGGCGAAGGTCACCGGCACCATCACCGGTGCCGGTGGCACGGCGGTGAAAACCGGATACATCGAACAGGGCCTGCAGATCGGGTGTCAGATCGATGTCTCCTCCGGACTCGGTGTGGGGCTCGGGTTCTCGTTCGGTCCATCGGTCGGTGTGTCCATCTCGGGGGTTCCCTCGGCGAATATCGGTGTCAACGCGTCGGTGAACCCGAGTATTCAGGCCACCATCGCGCCGGGAACGATCACCACGATTCCGCTCGGCATCAAGGATCTCGAATCATCGAAGGCCTCGATCACGGCGGAGAACGTGCATGTGAAGGTCGATGCGTGCATGGGTCCGGTCACGGTCCGCTCCTATGCGCAGTTCGCGGTGTCGACGGCGACCTCGGACAACAGTGTGTTCGTGTACTCCGACCCGACTTGGCTCTGACACAGCCCTGCGGCCCGGTCGGCTATCTGACTCCGGCCACGGACAGTGATCGTTCGATTGACACCCACCGTGTTCGTCGACCGAGAAGTTCGACCCCACCGTGTTCGGTCCGGAAGCTCCATCTGCTCCGCCGCCCACCCCGGTAGACAAGCACCTCGTGTCCCGCATGCCGGTTGGCGGGGAAAGGAATTGAGGAATACTCCGATGACCACCACACCGCACGACCCGATGACCCCACCGACCCGCCACCACGGTGCAGCAGGCAACGAAACCTCGACGGCGGTGATCGCGACAGTGTTCGGGCTCGGGTTGCTGATTGTGGCGTTCGCGGTGATCGGACGCCTCGCCGGATGGGCCGGCGATCACGGGACGATCCTGGTGTATCTGGCGTTCTTTCTGTGGATGTCGATCGCAGGGCGGGTGTTCTGGTGGGGCACGGACACACTCGTCGCCGAAGTCCGGAAGAAGTAGCGAGAATGATGCTGCGTAGGTCGGTGGCGGGAGTCCTCGCTGCCGGGGCATTGTTGGCCGGGACTGCTGCAGTGATCGGTGCCGCGATCGTGCTCACAGCAGGACCCGCCTCGGCGGGACCGGCGGAGGATTGTGCGGCGGTGCGGGCGCGGGATCATCAGATCTACCTGAACTTGATCGCCTCTCTACCGCCGGGCTCTCCGATCCCGCCCGAGTACATCAACCCGTGCCTGACCGCACCGTCGACGACCACGACTGCTCCGCCGACGAGCACCGCGGGACTGTCGGGCGCGCAAGCATCCGGCGGTGGCCCGAACGTCGGAGCGAACGCTCCGACGAACTTCCCCACCTACAACGGCACCCCCATCGTCCGCGCCCCCGGCCCTGCCCCTGTGCCGGGGGTGGTGCAGACCGCGACACCCGGCGCACCAGCGGCCGCGGGTGGTGAGAGTCCTGCAGGAGTCCCGGCTGCGACGGCGACCAGTGGTGGTGCTCCGACATCGCCGCAGCCTGGGGGATCGACTGCACCCACTGCGGTTCCCGATCGGGGGCCGGGACCGATACCCACCGATACCGATTCGAATACCGCAGCAGCGCAACCGGTTCCGGACGCTGGATCCCCGACTGCGGGGGTCGGCCAGGGCGACGGGCGTGAGCGCTATCTCGAACTGGTGTTGGTCGGTGCCGCCGCGTTCACTGCCGGCGGGATCGGTGTGCGTGGGCGTCGTTCCCCGTTCGGTGCCCGGACTCCGGAATCGGTACTGTCCCAAGCGGTCGGCACTGTTGCTTCGCCGTTGATGCAGTACGACAAGGGTGGGCAGTCGAAGATCACCGTCTCCGATCCGGGTGGGGGTCGTCGTACGTTGTTCTTGATCCACGACCGGTCGTCGTCGCACGAATCGGTGATTCCTGTCGACGTGCCGCCCGGGGGGCGCATGTCGGTGGATCCGGATGGTTCGGTGACCGTTGTCGACGCCGATGGAAACCCGGTGTCGACGGTCGCCGCGCCGTGGGCGTACGACGCCGACGGCACACCGATTCCCACGCACTTCGAGATCCGTGACGGATATCTGGTCCAGGTCGTCGACACCGTGGGCATCGAGAACATTCTGTATCCGATCCTGGCCGACCCGCCGTCCGGCGGTGAGAACATCGCTACCGGCAGAGAGATGACGGCGATACCGTTGTACAACGGGCAGGATGCGATCAGTGGTCAACCCGGCGGTATCGCCGTCGTCGGTGATCCCGACCCCGGATACAGCCCCTATCAACCGACCACCGACACCGTCAAGGACGGTACCGACCTCACCGTCGACCAAGGTAACGGGACCACCAACCGCTACACCGGCACCGATTCCGGTCTGCCATACACCACCGAACCCACCACCGACACCTATCAGCAGATGGCCGAAGACCAGGCCGCCGCTGAGCAGGCCGCTGACGATGCTGCGGCGCAGGCCGAGGTCGAACAACAGCTCCCCGCGGCCCCGACGACAAGCGACTCCCTCTCCCGCGCCGCCGGTGCTGTCGCAATCGGCGCAGTGGGGGCCGGCGAGACCGGTATCGGAGTCCCTGCCGCCATCGGACTAGCAGTCCTCGCCGGAGGCTTGTTCATCGCGGGAATGGCACTCGACCGCGGAGACGGACGAGACCTCGGCGGACATTACGCCGACGGCAACGACGGCCGAAGCGGCAAGGAAGCCGAACAAGCCGCACTCGACGAACGTGAAGAGCTAACCGGCGAAACGATCGAACGGCGACAGGTCCGTTCAACTGTCGATGGAGCCAGTAACGGCAGGTACTACGATGGGCTCGCCGAAAACCCAGACGGGACGTACACCGCATATGAAGTCAAAAGCGGAACCGCTCGTAAAACGGCCGGCCAGCGCGCGTTCGACGACCTCGTCACCCCGGAGAACCCCGCAACCGCCACACTGAACGGCAAGACGATCAAAATAGTCGAAGTCCAAGACCTAGCGGGATGATCACTCACTTTTCAGACGGCACTCAACATCCAAGGAGCTCAATGTTTCTGTTCGTGTCCAACGGCGGCAAACAGCAATCCATTGCACATCGAATCGATTTTCCCTGGCAGTTCGGGCAGCTGCTCTCGCGGTTCGATGGAATGCAGCGGTCTGCGTTGACGGTCTCGAAGGTTCCGGAGGGTCGGTACTACGAGGATCTCAGCGACGACGAGAAAACCGCGATGAGCGAAAGCTACATCCAAGCCGCTGGGTCGGCGCAGGCGATGTCGGTCGAACTGAGGTTTCCCATTGACGGCGTTCATCGCCTGTTCGTCGTCGGCCGATCCGGCCCTCGTCAGGGCGAACCCACTGTCGAGATCCCGTTTTTCGGCGGCAAACGCTCCCTCACCGTGTACCCCGAAGAGGTGTTCACCGCCGATGACGCGACGCAGTTGTTCTTCGAGTGGGCCACCACAGGAGAGATCGACCGCACGAAGCATCATCTCCGCGAATTCGACCTCGACGCCTTCTACCGAACCTGAGGCCAGCCTGGTGTGCTTCGATCCGACCGGGCGTGCACCCGACTTGTGGTTGCCCGCATCGACGATTGTGCCGGTCGCGATCTCGAGCGCGATCACCCCGAAGTCGTGGCTTCCGATGTTGCGGTGTCCGTCAGTGCCTTCGTCACCGCGCATTCGGAGAAAGAGAATGCGGCACCGGCCTACAAACGCGGCTTCGGATTTCATCCCCTGCTCGCGTTCGTCGACCACGGCACCGACGGGACCGGTGAACCCGTCGCGGCCGTGCTGCGACCGGGCAACGCCGGATCCAACACAGCGGACGATCACATCGAGGTGACACGGAAAGCACTGGCACAGTTGCCGAACGGAAAGATTTTTGGATGACGCGACAAACAACGACCTCGGACCGAGCGGTATCGATTTCGCCTGCCGCGGCCTGAAAGGTTGGCAACCATGTTCTGGAAATACGTGGTGTGGATCGTCAAATGCGTCGGCTATTGGATCGGCGCATTCATCGCCGGTTGTGCGTCCGGTGTGGGTGACCTAGGTCCCGCGCCCAAGCGGCCCCGGAGACAACGCACCTACCCCTACGACAAGACCTCCGACCCCAGGAAGGGACAGCACAAATGACGACCGCACGTCC
The DNA here is from genome assembly GCF_002259405.1 of Rhodococcus sp. 14-2483-1-2. Taxonomy (GTDB): domain Bacteria; phylum Actinomycetota; class Actinomycetes; order Mycobacteriales; family Mycobacteriaceae; genus Rhodococcoides. The sequence continues at coordinate 294,561 of NZ_NPFW01000017.1, forward strand.
GTCTAGCCCACGCTGGCCCGCCATGCTGCTGTTAGTTATGTGGATAGGGTTCGTCCTGCTGGTCGGTATCGGCTGGGCGCTCAGCATGCCGGCTGGTATCCGAATCGTGCTCGGTGCCACAGCGATCGTGATCGGCACACCATTGCTCATCGCTACCGCCGAGTCGGCTCGGATTGCATTTCAGCAGCGTGACTCGAAACGCTGTGAGCAGTGTGGCAACCGGTCCGTTTAGGGTACGGATCGACACCCCGACCGTGCCACCATCGAGGCCGCGACCGGCCCATGGTCTGGCAACGTGCGGAAACCGGACTCGATTACCGGTCGGACCGGCATCTCCATCCCCACCGGCGGCAGGGGCCGGCCCGGTGTGGTGAGGCATTCGTTGAATCCGCCGTACGACAAAGATTTTCGCTATTTTCTCGACGAGGAGCCGAGTGCATGGCTCGAAGGCGGCAGGGTGGTTGCGACGTTGTCGCATGGTTTGGGTATGTCGGTTGCGGCGTTCATTGCGGTGATCGTCGCGCATCCGAAGGTGACTGCCAAGGATGCGACGGCATGGCCGAAGCCGTTGCGTTCCTGACCTTCTCGACCCGTATCGATGGCGGCGCGCCCGCGGTTCGACATCCGATGTCAGGAGTGAACTCGAGCAGGAACCCTCTCCGCGAGGCGGAAGAGATTAGCTTCGAGGACGACCTCGAGCAGATCGACGTACTGTCAGTTGCCGACTGGCTCGAAAGGATCCGACGATGATCGATCTGCACGCTCCGACGGTGATCGGTTTCTGGCGTGATCGCTCGCAGAGCGTCGACGAGCTTGCCGCCACCACCCGGGCGTTCCTCGATACCCTAGCCGCGATCGATCCCGCTCTCGTGCCGGAGCTGTTGCTGCTCGGGGAACACCAGAGCGGTCACCCGGCGGATCTGAGTGTCGAGGGACTCCGCCGGATCTATCAACGCAGAAAACGAGACGATTCACCCTCGGGGTCCTACGTCTCCGGCTACTCGGTCGACCTCGTGCACCCCGACCACCGGCAGAGACAGTCACTGCACCTGATCGTCGGAAAGACTGGACGGACCCCGAACGTCGTCAACGTGACCCTTCCCCGACCGGAGCACGCCGTCGGGGACGCATCCGAACTGCTCACCGCCCGCGTCGGGGACGCGGTACTCAAAGCGATCCTCGATCACTGGAACGCCGAGCGTGGACGCTGGAGCGTCAGCAAATATGCCCGACCACAGGAAGAACTGGTCCTCGGTAAAGCATCGAGCACATCATGGACAGAGCGACGCGAGGCGAGGAAACGATGGGCGAAGGAACTTCAGATCGGGTGGGAAACTCTCATCCCACCGCAGGTGCGTCTCGACCGCACTCTGTTGCCTGCTGTCGCCGATATCGAGACCGTGCCGGCCGGTACTTTGGTTCGGCTCGGTGACGCGCCACTCGATGTCGACTTCGAGGACATTCTCGATCTCCGCCGCGCCCTGGGCTACCCGACCTGACCCGCGTTGGCTCCCGGATCCTCGCTCGGCTCGCTCGGCCGGTCACCCCTGCCCGACTGTCTGGGCGCAGTGTCTCGACGCCCGTCGTTCGCCCCGTCTGGCGGGTACACCTCAGGTGTGGACGTCGCCGTACCGGCGATGAGTCGACACCACCGCCTCAGAAGGGAGCCTGATGTTTCTGTTCGTATCCAACGGCGGCAAGCAAAAAATGATCGAGCATCGGATCGACGCTCCCTGGCAGTTCGGTCAGCTGCTCTCGCGGTTCGATGGAATACAGCGATCCGCGTTGACGGTCTCGGAGGTTCCGGAGGGTCGGTACTACGAGGATCTCAGCGACGACGAAAAAACCGCGATGAGCGAAAGCTACATCCAAGCAGCTGGGTCAGCGCAGGCGATGTCGGTCGAGATGCGGTTTCCCATCGACGGTGTTCATCGCCTGTTCGTCGTCGGCCGACCCGGCCCTCGTCATGGCGAACCCACCGTCGGAATCCCCTTCTTCAGCGGCAAACGCTCCCTCACCGTGTACCCCGAAGAGGTGTTCACCGCTGACGATGCGACGCAGTTGTTCTTCGATTGGGCCACCACCGGAGAGATCGACCGCACGAAACATCATCTCCGCGAATTCGACCTCGACGCTTTCTACCGAACCTGAGACCAGCCTGGTGTGCTTCGATCCGACCGGGCGTGCACCCGACTTGTGGTTGCCTGCATCGACGATTGTGCCGGTCGCGATCACCCCGAAGTCGCAGCCTCCGATGTTGGGGCGTTTGTCAGCGCCTGCCGATCTCAGAATCGTTGAGCAGCAGTACTACTGGCAGCGTATGGCCGGCAGGTGGATCGTTTTCCCGTGGTCCACGTTGCCGGTCATCACCTGACTTATTCGCTGGAGACGTCGATCAGCACCTTGCCGACGGTTCCGTTCTCGACGGCGTCGTGCGCTGCGGCGGTCTCGCTCAGCGAGAAGCGGTGCAGCGGTAGACCGGTGGCCTCGCCCACCTCCAGCACACCTGCCGCTGCCGCAGCACTGACGTCCGCCTCGGCGTTGCGAAGAGCCTCGTCGCCCACGGTGTACAGGAGGACGAACTGGTAGCGAGTGTTGAGCACCATGTTGGGTCGAACGTCGAGGGTCACGGTGTCGCCACCGTTGTTGGCGTACACCGCTATCGAGGCGCGGTTCGCTCCCACGGCCGCGTTGAGTGCGGCGTTCTGTGCGGGAGCAACCTCGACGATGAGATCGATTCCGGCAGGGACCAATTCACGAATTTCGACGGCGGCGTCGCCGGCCTTGTAGTTCACCACGTGGTGCGCGCCCGCCGCGGTCGCCAGCGCGCCCTTCTCCGGTCCGCTGACCGTCGTCACCACGGTCGCGCCCGCCCAGCGGGCCAATTGGATCGCGGCATGGCCGACGGCACCGGCACCACCGGCGACGAGTACCGACTTACCCTCGAGTGCGCCCGGGTGCAGCCGGGTGGGTCCGTCCTCGGAGACGGTCAGCGCGCGGTGCGCCGTCATCGCGGGCACTCCGAGGCTTGCGCCCACGTCGAATCCGACGCCGTCGGGCAGAGGTACCACCCGGGAGGCGGGCAGGATTGCGAAAGACTGTGCTGTTCCGGTCGGACGCTGATGCTGGGCCAGGTATACCCAGACCCGATCTCCAACGGAGACGCCGTCGACGTCGGGGCCCACGGCGTCGATCACTCCGGCACCGTCCTGGTTCGGAACCACCTCGTCGAATGCCAGCTTCTCACCCGGTCCGGAACCGGTTCTGTTCTTCCAGTCCGTCGGATTCACTCCCGAGACCACGATGCGCACGCGGACTTCGCCTGCGGCCGGCTCGGTCACCTCGCGATCCTTCAGTTCGAGGACGGACGAGTCGCCGGTGCGGGTGTACACAATTGCTGGAGCAGTCATATCCGGTCTAACGCGCTCGGGCCGCCCCGATGTTCCCTGCGAGGCAATCGGGGTATGCATGACTAGTTATCAGTGCTCGACGAAAGAGGCGTAATCAATGAACCACAACGACCTGCTCACCGACGCGTTCGGCCGCATCAAGGAACTCGTCCACTCGGTACTGGACGACATCCCTGCGGCCGCGCTGACGTATCGACCCGATTCCGACGCCAACAGCATCGCGTGGTTGCTGTGGCACCTGACGCGGGTGCAGGACGATCACATCGCGGGCGTGGCCGGGAGTGAGCAGGTCTGGACGTCGGACTCGTGGTTCGAGCGTTTCGGACTATCGTTCGACAAGTCGGACATCGGGTACGGCCAGTCGTCCTCGGACGTCGCTCAGGTCACCTCGAGCGCCGAGCTGCTGCGTGAGTACCACGATGCCGTGTACTCGAAAACCGTTGCCTACCTGAGCAGTATCTCGACCGACGATCTGGACCGGATCGTCGACGAGAACTGGGATCCGCCGGTCACGCTGGGCGCGCGGCTGGTGTCGGTGGTGTCCGACGACCTTCAGCATGCCGGGCAGGCGTCCTACGTTCTCGGCCTGTACACCCGGCAGGCTCGAGATCAGGCGTAGACCTTCTGCAGGTTCTCCAGCGTCTTGCGAATGTTGCGACGCTGGAACTGCGGGAACGTCTTACCGCTGGTGACGATCTTGTCGAACACGAAAGCCAGCGCGTCGGGCCACTTCGTCCGGTCGTCGGTCCAGGTCTCGGTCACTTTCGTGCCACCTGCGACCGGTTCGAAGTCGTAACGCCAGGTTGCGTTCGCGCCTGTGATCTTCGGAGCGCTCTTGCCGATGGCGTGGACGCGGAACTCGAAGGTCTTGCCAGGCTCGGCCGCGGTGACGGTGCAGCGAGTGACCCACTTCGCTCGGCCGCGCTTGTTGGTTCCGTCGAACACCATTCCCACGTAGGCACTCTCGCGGGGTTCGTGGACGGTGGCACCTCTGTTTTCCGGGCTCCACTCACCCATCCGCGTAGGGTCGCTGATCGCGGCGTACAGCGTGTTCGGATCGGCAGCGACGACGATGCTGTCCGAGACGGTGAGTTCGCGGCTCATGACGAGGCTCCCTTGCGGGCGTTCTTGCCCAGGCCGGGGTGAATGCGAGTGAGCATGGGCACCAACACCGTTCGCGGGGTGATCTGCGCGAAGATGGACCCGATGCGGTTGGCCGCTCCCGGAATCGACACCATGCGCCCCTTGGCCATGTCGTCGACGGCAGTCCTGGCCACCGTTTCCGCGTCCACCCACATGATCGGTGGAAGTGCTTTCTCGGCATCGTCTTTCGCGAATCCTGCGGCCTCGCCGAATCCGGTGTGTACCGGTCCGGGGCACAGTGCGGTGGCGGTGACGCCGGTTCCGCGCAGTTCACCGGTCAGAGACTGCGTGTACGAGAGCACGAATGCCTTGCACGCGCCGTAGCCGGCCTGACCGGGCAGAGGTTGAAAGGCGGCGGTCGAGGCGACGTTCAGCAGTGCGCCGCGTCCTCGCTGAGTCATGCCGGGGAGAAATCGGGTGCAGAGGTCTGCAACTGCGACCACGTCGACCTCGATCATGTTCATTTCCGCATCCGGATCCGATTCTGCGACCGGTCCGAGCGTGGACAGTCCGGCGTTGTTGATCAGGATGTCCGGGATGAGGCCGAGCTCGGTGATGCGGTCCAGTAGTTCGGCGCGAGCGCTGCGATCGGACAGGTCTGCTGCGAGCACGTCGGCTCGGACTCCCCGAGCGCGGATTTCCTGTGCCAAGTCTTCGAGCTTGTCGGCACGCCGGGCGACGAGGGTGACGCCATGGCCTCGGGACGCGAGCACGCGCGCGATCGCGGCTCCGATTCCCGAGGACGCTCCGGTCACGACGGCTGTCCGATCAGGGGCGGGACGAGGAAGGCTCATGGCTCCCACCGTAGCGAACGCCCAATGTGCAGTGCATTCGAACGGCTCTTATAGGTTAGCCTTGACTTACTTTCAACCCGCTAGTCTGTCGAGAGGTTTCCATGTTCTCTGCTTCAACGGCCGGTCGACGTTTCACTCGCCGCGCGTCCCTCCTGTCCGCGCTCGCGGTGTCGGCCCTGGTGGCCGGTGCGTGTTCGAGCACCGATACTGCCGAGTCGGAACAGGGCGACTCCGGAGACTTCGCCACCGTCACCATCGACTCGGCCTTGGGCCAGGCTGTCATCACCGAGAAGCCGAAGCGCATCGTCACGCTCGGCCAGGGCTCGGCCGAAACGGCGATCGCGCTGGGCACCGTTCCCGTCGGCGTCGAGGAGTATTCGTGGGGTGCCGACGACACCGGGTATCTGCCGTGGGTTCACGACGCGGTGACCGAGCTGGGTGCCGAACTTCCCCAACAGTTCACCGGTGGAACCGAACTGAACATCGAAGCCGTGGCTGCCCTCGAACCCGATCTGATTCTGGCCCCGTGGTCCGGCGTTACGCAGGATCAGTTCGACAAGCTGAGCGCATTCGCACCGGTGGTCGCGTACGAGGAGCAGCCGTGGACGATCACCTGGGAAGACCAGATCACCGTCATCGGCAAGGCCATGGGGGAGGAGCAGAAGGCGGCGGAAGAGATCGAGAAGATCAATGGCCGCTTCGCCGACGCCACCACCGAGCATCCCGAATACGCGGGGGTGAGTTTCTCGTACATCTACAACACAGGGCCGGGGACACTCGGAGTGTTTCTTGCCGACGAGCAACGCGTTGCGATGGTGCGAGCACTCGGGTTGCAGGTCGATCCGGTGGTGAACACGCTCGACGAGACGGAGGGCACCGACTCGTCGGTCATCGGGTTGGAGAACGCGAATCTGTTGAACGACTCGGATCTGATCTTCACCTTCTACTCGGATCCGCAGAACCGCACCGACACCGAGAATCAGCCTGCCTACAAGCAGATCCCGGCCGTGTCCCGCGGTTCGGTCGTGGCACCGACGGATCAGTCGTTCGTCACCGGCTCGTCCATCATCAATCCGCTGACTGTGCCCTGGGCACTCGAGCGATATGTGCCGATGATCGACGAGGCTGTCGCGAAGCTCGACGCCCGCACGTCATAGCTTGATCGAGCGGAGCGGAGAAGCCACGCGACTCGTGTTCGAGGTGATGTGCCACTTCCGCGATGACTTATCCCTGATTCGATCCTATCGATTTGTAAGACAATCGCTTCCAGCCCCGCACCGTTGTTTCGGTGCGGGGCTGGTGTCGTCTGTGGGCTTGTGTGATGTGCGTGTCAGGCGATGTGGGGGCCGGCTCGGGCGTGCGATGGTCGGGGTTGTCGATACGGGTCGACGGTGGCCGGTGGTACGAACCAGGGCTGATTGTCGGTGCCGATGAACACTTCCCAATCGGAGTGGTGCATGAGGCGGTGGTGGAATCCGCACAGCAGAACCAGATTGTTCATGTCGGTGGGGCCGCCGTCGCCCCAGTGCCAGATGTGGTGTCCTTCGGTCCAGGCGGCGGGTTTACCGCAGCCGGGGAACGCGCAACCGTGATCACGGGCGATGAGGGCTCTGCGTTGTTTGGCGGTGACGGTGCGGGCGGTGCGGGCGAGATTCAACGGGTTGCCGTTCTCGTCCATCACGATCGCGGTGAGGACACAATCACACGCCAACTGACGGGAAGTGTTGCGGGACAGCGGTCCCATCCAGGGGAGCCACCCGACCGATGTGCCGTCGCCGAACAAGTCGCGATACGCGCCACGATCCGCTGCACAGCCTTCGCTGCCGTTTTCGTGGCCCAGCTCGGTTGCGGTGTCAGGGGTGACGGGGTTTCCGGTGTTGATATCGACCGGATCGACGGTGTCGGTGTCGGATTCTGTTGCTGCGCGTGAGGTTTCGTCGTCGGTGATGTCGTCGGCGTCGCCGCGGTTCTGGAGGTCGGTGAGGTCTTGCAACCGGATGTGCAGGTTGACGTGCGGTCGTTCTCCGCCTTCGATGGGGCGATCGCTCGAGGCGAGGATGTGGCCGAAGGCGTCGGCTCTGCGTTTGGCGGGGCTGCGATCGTCTCCGGTTTTGGATGTCTGGCTGCCGTCGACTGCGGGGTGGGGTTCGGTCAACGGTGAGAGTGCGGTGAGCAGCTTTTCTCCGGTGATCGCATCGAAGTCTCCTTTGAGTACCAGCCGCCCGTTCAGGGTTGTGGAGGCGAAGAGTTCGTTGCGGTCGGTGTTCTCGGCGGGTGGTTTCTTGGTGCCGAAGCTGTCTTCGAGTCTGGTGATCGCTGCACGGATCCGGCCGGTACGAGCGTCGGGCCCGGTCGCAGCCTTGATCAAGGCGGCGCGGGCCATATCGCGACCCTCTTCCGGCAGGTTCTCCGGTGGGGTTTCGGCGAAGGTGAGGATCAACGCGGCGTGATCGACGGACATCACGCCGGTGTTCACGGCGTCGGCGATGTCGGAGAAGTTCTCCAACCCGCGGGCGAGGGCGACGATCTTGGTGGCCTTGGACGGTGAGAGAGGGGTGGTGGAGGTCAGCCATCCGGCGGGCCCGGGGAAGCCGAGCTTCTCCCGCGAGACGCGGGTATCGATCTCGGCGACGAGAGCAATCCGCCGGGCTTCGAGCAGCTGGATTTGGTGGGAGACCGCGGCGGCATCGGCGAGGAGTTCACTCTCGCTCAGTTGCCAGATCTCCGTGGTCATGCGAGCAGGTGTATCGAACAAGCATTCGACTGACAACCATAGTGCAATCGAAAACTATTGCTGTGCATAATGATTCGCGAATCGGAACCTGTCAGTACGTCGTGGTATAGGACCGGCGGCACCCGAAGATCGCGCGTCTCGGCCACTTTGCTGTGACGAATGCACCCGAACATCGGTGCATTTCCTGATGCGTCAGTACACCTCGCGTTGCCGTTCCTGTTCCAACACCTGCTCGAGGTCGCTCAATCGGTTCATCGACGACACCTGACGCGCCGTCCGGTGATTGAGCGCCAACATCTCGCGGTGCCGGTGGACGAAGGCCCAGTAGCCGGCGGTGAACGGGCACGCGTCGTCGCCCAGTCGCTTCTTCGGGTTGAACTCGCACGGCTTGCAGTAGTCGGTCATGCGGTTCAGGTACGCCCCGCCCGAGGCGTAGGGCTTGGTGGCGATCACTCCGCCGTCCGCGTGTTGACTCATGCCGATCACGTTCACCGGCATCACCCAGGCGAACCCGTCGACGAAAGCCGTTGCGAACCAATCGGTCAACGCTCGCGGATCCCACGCATGTTGCAGCGCAAAGTTTCCCAGGATCATCAGTCGGGGAATGTGGTGCACCCAGCCGCGGTCGCGCACGCCGTCCACCGTCGACGACAGGCACTTCGCCACCACGGCGTCGCCGTCCAACTCCGTCAGCCAATTCGGCAGTGGCTCACGCGCTTCGAGCTTGTTGCGCTCGAGGTACTCCGGCCCCAGATGCCAGTACAGGTGCCACACGTATTCGCGCCAGCCTAGGATCTGCCGCACGAACCCTTCGACGCTCGCCAGCGGGGTGCCGTCTCGGTGTGCGTCCTCGGCAGCGTGCGCCACGTCCAACGGTTGCAGCAGACCGAGGTTCAGCGGCACCGACAGCAACGAGTGCGACATCGTCCAGTCGTCGGCCATCACTGCGTCCTCGTACTTGCCGAAGTCGTCCAGGCGATAGTTCACGAAGTGCGCCAATGCTTCCGACGCCTCAGAAGCAGTCACCGCGAACACGCGAGGTCCGTCGACCCCGACGGTGTCGAGGCCCCAGTCATCGAGGTCGGCGCGCACCTGGTCGTCGATCGCGTCTTCGGTCGGCCACCAGGGTTCCTCGACGCCCAGGGTCAGACGCCCCTTCGGTGGCGGCGACTGGTTCTCGGCGTCGAGGTTCCATTTGCCCGAGACCGGTTCGGATCCCTCCATCAGCACCCCGAACTTCTTACGCTGTTCGCGGTAGAACGTCTCCATCCGAAAGGTGCCGCGCTCGGCTGCCCACTCCGCGAAATCGGCGCGGGGAAGTGCGAACATCGGCGTCGGCAGAATCTCCGAAACCAGGCCCTCCTCGTGCAACGCGGCGACGAACTTCTCCGCCGCGTGTGAGGTGGGCTCGAACACCACCACGGGCTTTCCGTACTCGGCCAACCCTTCCCGATATGTCTCGGTCTGCAGGTAGGTGACGCGATCACCCAGCTCCTCGGCCAGGTGACGCATGCCCGACAACACGAGATGCAGCTTCTGCCGGTGGTATCTCCGACGCCGGAACACGCGCCGGGACTCGATCATCAGCACGTCTCGCTCGGCATGCTCGTCCACCGAGTGAAAGTGCGGGCCGAGCTGATCACCGAACAACCACAGAGCGTCCATTCTCGGAGTGTTCTCCCGCAGCGACGAAGGCAAACCAGTATCCGGCTCATGGCCGGTCGGTGAACACTGTGGCCGACCCAGGCGCGCCTTACTTGACCATCGACCGTCCATCGCATGGACTGACCCGATGCACGCTGAGTCTGCGCTTTCCAGAAGGACGTTTCTTCGCTCGTCGTCGGTGGCGGTCGCAGTGGCCGGAGTGGCCACGACCCTGCCGGCGACTGCCCACGCGCAGGGCAGCGATCGAGGCTTTCTGCACGGGGTGGCGTCGGGAGATCCGTTGCCCGACGCGATCGTCCTGTGGACCCGCATCACCCCCACTCCCGACGCCACCCCGGGCTCCGGCGTCGGCCCGCAGGTATCGGTGACGTGGCGCATGTCCCGTAGTGCGGAGATGGGCGACGTGGTTGCCTCCGGAACCGTCGCAACCGGTCCCGACACCGATCACACCGTCAAGGTCGACGTCGACGGCCTCGCAGCAGACACCACGTACTTCTACGACTTCCGGACGAGCGACGCGGCATCGGCCGTCGGCACCACGCACACCGCCCCGGCCAACGATGCCGATATCGACGCGATGCGATTCGGGGTCGTCTCGTGCTCCAACTGGGAGTCGGGCTACTTCGGGGCCTACCGGCATCTGGCCGCCAGGACGGACTTGGACGCCATCGTCCACCTCGGTGACTACATCTACGAATACGAGACGGGCGGGTTCCCGGGCCGCGACGGGGTGATCCGCCAGCATTCGCCCACGCACGAGATCGTCACGCTCGCCGATTACCGTCAGCGCCACGGTCAGTACAAGTCCGACCCGGATCTGCAGGCCGCCCACGTCGACGTGCCGTGGATCTGCACGTGGGACGACCACGAGTCCGCCAACGACGCCTACGACGGCGGCGCGGAGAACCACACTCCGGCCACTGAGGGCGATTGGTACACGCGCAAGGCCAATTCCGAGCAGGCGTACTACGAGTGGATGCCGGTCCGCGCCGCAGGCACCGCGACCAACCGTCATCTGTACCGCAGGCTCCGGTTCGGCAACTTGCTCGAACTCTCGATGCTGGATCTGCGGACCTACCGCTCGCAGCAGGTGTTGCCGTTCAACGGGCCGGAGGTCGATTCGCCGAACCGAACCATCACCGGTGCCGAGCAGATGCAGTGGCTCACCGACGGCATCGTCTCGTCGCCGACGCAGTGGAAGATCGTCGGCAATCCGGTGATGATCACCCCGACTCTCATCCCGCCGCTCGATCGGGACGCAGCCAGGGCGGTCACCTCCCTACTGGGAATCCCCGAGGGCGGCCTGCCGTACAACGCGGATCCGTGGGACGGGTACACTGCCGACCGCCGCAAGCTGCTCGGTGCCATCGTGGACGCAGGCGTCGACAACACCGTCTTCATCACCGGCGATATCCACTCGGCCTGGGCCTGCGAGGTGCCGCTCGACGCGGCGCACTACGCAACGACGGAGCCTGCTGCCACCGAGCTGGTCGTCACCTCGGTGAGCTCGGCCAACATCGACGACCTGACGCGTACTCCGCCGCACACGCTGGGCCGGGTAGCCGAGGAGGCGTTCAAGGCGCTCAATCACCACGTGAAGTTCGTGGACCTCGACAGTCACGGCTTCGGCGTCTTCGAGGTCACCAAGACGGCGGCTCGGATGGACCACTGGTTCCTCACCGCCAAGGAGGATCCGCAGACCGCGGTCTACTGGGGAGCGGGCTTCACCGTCGACTCCGGCACCCAGCGCGTCCGGGCGGCGGCACCACCTGCCGGGTAACGCGCCATACTGGTCGGCGTGGCTGTACCGAAAATCGTCCTGTTCTACGTCTTCACTCCGCTGCCCGATCCCGAAGCGATCAGGCTGTGGCAGCAGACGCTGGCCGCGTCGAACAATCTGACCGGACGCATCCTCATCTCCGAACACGGCATCAACGCGACCGTGGGCGGCGACGTCGACGACGTCAAACGCTATGTGCGCGGCACCCGTAGCTACCCGGCGTTCAAGTCGGCCGACATCAAGTGGTCCGAGGGGCTCGGAAACGATTTTCCGCGCCTGAGCGTGCGAGTCCGGGACGAGATCGTCACCTTCGGTGCCCCCGGGGAACTGAAGGTCGACGCCGACGGGGTTGTCGGCGGCGGCACTCACCTGAGCCCGGAGCAGGTGCACGAGCTCGTCGATTCCCGCGGGGACGACGTCGTCTTCTTCGACGGCCGCAACGCCTTCGAAGCCGAGATCGGAAAGTTCAGGAACGCGGTGGTGCCCGACGTCGAGACGACGAGGGATTTCGTCTCCCAGCTCGATTCCGGTGCCTACGACCATCTGAAGAAGTCCCCGGTGGTCACGTATTGCACCGGGGGAGTCCGCTGCGAGGTGCTGTCTTCGCTGATGGTGGCCCGTGGTTTCGAGGAGGTGTATCAGCTCGACGGCGGAATCGTTCGGTACGCAGAAACGTTCGGCGACGACGCGCTCTGGGAGGGGTCGTTGTTCGTCTTCGACAAGCGGATGGCGCAGAACTTCTCCGACCACACCGCCGTCATCGGTCGCTGCAGTGCCTGCGGCAATCCGACGTCCCGGTACCAGGACTTCGACGGCGACGCCGGACGTGGTCTGCGGTTGATCTGTCTCGACTGCGCGTAGACAATGCTGCCCTTCCGGGACGGTCTCGCTCCGCTGAGACTGCTGTTGCCGCATGGTGATTCGGCCACGACCATTGTGGAGTATCTCGAACGTGAGATGCCCGACGACGACTGGCGACGGGCCATTCGCGACGCCGAAGTGGTCGACGAGAAGAGCAGGCCGATCTCCGTCGACACGAGGTATCGCGCCGGCAGTCAGGTGTACTTCTATCGTGTTCCAGCGCAGGAGGTTCCGGTGCCGTTCGAGATCGGTATCCTGCACGAGGACGATGATCTGCTGGTGGTCGACAAGCCGCACTTCCTCGCCACCATTCCACGCGGTCGGCACGTCACCGAAACAGCGACCGTGCGCCTACGCAGGCAGTTCGACTGCCCCGACCTGACGCCCGCGCATCGACTCGATCGCGCGACAGCCGGGGTGTTGCTCTTCACCAAGACCAAGCATGCCCGACGGCCGTATCAGGAGCTCTTCTCCTCGCGCAACGCCACCAAAGAGTACGAGGCCGTTGCGGGATTCGATGCAGCACTGGATTTTCCGCGCGTGGTGCGAAGCCGAATCCTCAAAGAGCATGGGGTCATGACGGCATACGAGGAGCCGGGGGAGCCGAACAGTGAGACCCTGATCGAACTGATCGAACTGATCGAACTGGTCGACACGGTGGGCACATCCGCCCGATATCGACTCTTCCCCAAGACGGGCAAGACGCATCAGCTGCGAATCCATCTGTCGTCGTTGGGAATTCCGATCGCGAACGACCCGTACTATCCGGTGTTCTCTTCCGTCCCGGCCGATGACTTCACCCGGCCGTTGCAACTCCTCGCCCGGGCTCTGAACTTCACGGATCCGCTCACCGGCGAGCCCAGGCGCTTCGTCAGTGCCCGAACCCTCGAGCTCTGACGGCCGGCCATCGTTCGTTCGGACGATTGTGACAATTGGGACGCGAGGTTAGCGTGTCGAGCGAACCATGTCCGATGGAAGAGAAGAGGAGAACAGCGTGAAGCGTCGTATTGCTGTTGTGTTGGGAGCCGCAGTCATCGCTATCGCGTCGCCGGCAGTCGCGGTGGCCGATACCGGCAGCGCGAGCACCGGAAGCTCGAGCGGTGCGTTGGGTGGTTTCGAGATGCTGTCGCGGCTCTGGGATGCCTGCGCGGTGACCATCTTCACCGGTCAATGCACCGGTGTCGTCGCAACGGACGTGACCTACTGGTAACGCGCGCCCTGAATCGACCCCCCGAAACGACAAACGCGCGCGCATTCGCCAGATGCTCGCGGAACAGGTAGCCATTCCGCGAGCATCCAGCAAACGCGCGCGCGTGTGCGTGGAGCCAGAGCCCTACTTCGCCAAAGACCGCGCCATTCCGCGTTCGATTGCGGCGACCAGTTGCGGGCGCAGTTCGGCGGCGGGGACGATGTGGTGCACCGATCCGACGTTCTGTGCTCGCTGGATGTTGTGGATGGCCTCGAATTCGGCTGCCACTTCACCCAGTTTGGCGTTGCGTGCGTTCGCTCGCACGGCGGCCAGCTCGACACGCAGGGCCGAGCGGGTGGCGTCGTCCTCGGCGGTGTTCAGCGCCGTCTCGAGTTCCTTGACGGTCGGGTCCGCTGCGGTGCGGGCGTTGACGTCGCGGGTGAACACCACTGCTGCGGCCGGGGCTCCACCGAGCACGGAGGCGAAGGAGCCCTCCACTGCGAGGACCTCCATGTTGTCGTTGAGCGCTCCGGAGAACACCACGAAAGCGCCTCCGTGGTAGCGCGAGACGACACAGAACACGACCGGTCCGTCGAAGTTGACGATGGCGCGGCCGATCTCGGCACCGTATTCGAGCTGGATGTTGCGCAGCGATTCCGGTGATCCGTCGAAGCCGGAGAGGTTGGCCAGCACCACGATCGGCCGGCTTCCGCTGGCGGCGTTGATGGCGCGGGCCGTCTTCTTCGACGAGTTCGGGAACAGGGTGCCCGAGGTCCACTGATCGGGGCCGTCGGACGGGAACCAGCCCTTACGAGGGATGGCTCGCGATTCGATACCGATGACGGACACCGGGATTCCGGCGAGGTGGGCGTCGAACACCACGGAGGTGTCGGCGTCGGCCATGTCGGCCCAACGCTCGAGTACCGAGTGGTCCTGGTCCACCACGGCACGCATCACGGTGCGAATGTCGAACGGCTTCTTGCGGTCCGGGTTGGTGACCGAGGAGAAGATGTCGCCGACGGTGGTGAAGTCGCTCGACGGGTGCACGTGCGGGTAGGTACGCACGTCGCGCTCGGTCGGGTCCGCGGTGGCAGCGCGGCGTGGGAAGCGTTCTCCCGGTGCGGCATACGCGTGGTCGTAGTGCGCGAACAGGATGTCGCACGCGGCCCGCAGGTTCGGTGCCCAGTACTGCGCCTGGCCGTTGGGGCCCATGACGCGGTCGTAGCCGCCGATGCCGAAGTTGTCCTCGGCCGAGACGCCACCGGAGTAGTCCAGGGACTGCTTTCCGGTGAGCACCATCGCACTGTCGGGGGTCATCACCAGGATGCCCTTGGTGTGGGTGAGCATGGTGGCTTCGGCGTTCCAGTACGGCTGCGCGCCGACGTTGATGCCCGCGACGACGATGTTGATCTCACCGCCTGCCTGGGTGAAGGTGATGATGCGACGCAAGCCGCGCGAGACCCAGTCCATGTTCTCGGTGCCCGATTCCATGGAAATGGTTGCACCGGAGGACAATGCGAACCATTCGACGGGTGCGCCGAGTTGCTCGGCGAGGTCGATGGCCGCGACGATTCGCGAGCACTCGGCCTCGGCGACGGTGCCGAGTGCCTTGGTCGGGTCGCCGAACAGCGCGACGCGAGTGATGCCCTCGGGGTACTTGGCCGTCGGTGTGGTGGCCACGCCGACGATGACGCCTGCGGAGTTGCGGCCGTAGGGACGGTCGACCGGTGCAAGCACACCGTCGGCGTCGAAGTCGTACTCGGTGAACGTGCCGCCGTTGCTGCTCAGCAACGGAATCAACTCGTACGGGTACACGGTGCCGCGTGCCTGGGACCGCTGCACCTTCTGGGTGTACTCGTCGAGCGGACGCATCGGCTCGGTCGGCGGCGGCGTCACCTTGGCGACGATGCCTGCACCGGATCGGTACGACAGGCGCAGTGCCACTTCGCGCGGGGTTGCGCCGGGCTTCTCGGCCAGGCGCGCGATGAGGGTGATCTCCTCGAGTCCTGCACCGATCGTCAGCGGCGCGATGTGCCGGGCGATGGTGGCGATGCGGTCGGCGGGCACGTTCAGTACCGGCCAGACGTAGAGCACGACGCGGTTGGCGTCGAGTCGCTTCTTGCCGCGTCCGGCCTGAGCGCGGCGGATGCCGTCGAGGCAGGCAGCGACGGTGCGCTCGATCTCGGGTACCGCGACGATGTTTCCGGCGTCGTCCAACTGTGTTGTGACGCCACGGATCTCGGCGAGTGCGACGAGTCGCTCGTCGGAGGGGTTGGCCTTGGACGTCAGGTGGAACAGGTACGTCCCTGCGCTGGCGGGCAGACGAACTCCGTCGAAGTTCTTCAGTCGCCACAGGTCGAGTCGCTGACCGGTCAGTGGGTGCATGTCCCGGATGATCGTGTCCTCGGCGAGGGGTTCGGATCCCTCGACCGTGGTGCGGCGGTAGGTCATCTTTCGGGTGGCGGAACCGAAGGCGGTCACGGTGACTCGACGCCAGCGGCCGGTGCTCGGGTGCGCGGCCAGTGCAGCCTGGAGTTGTTCCGAGAGGGCGTCGCCGTCCGTCGACGCGTCCGGCCAGGACAGGTAGAGGTCCACGGCCAGGTGCTCCGGTGACGGACCGGCGATGTCCTCGACAGCGTCGAGAGTAGCTGCGAGAGAATCGAAGTCGGTAGCCGTGGAGACGAGGTGCAGTCGTTCGCCCGAGAGCTCGAAGTTGCCGGTGACGAAGTGCTTGCCGTCGCGGTCGAAGGCCTTGACGTCTTCGAGGGTTCGGATCTCGTAGTACTGGCGGGTGATCACTTCGAGCAGGGCGCCGGGATCGGTGATCCGTTGTGCCAGCAGCTCGATCAGCGGTTCCGGGGTGGCGACGAGCGCCGCGATGCGGGCCGAGTAATCGGCCGCGTCGGGGTTCTCGGCGAGGTACTGCAGGCTGCCACGGACGCCGTCGTAGATCTTCTCGCGTGCACTGCGGATCTGCGGCTCGTCGAACAGCCGGAAGCGCAGGTTGCGAGCGACGTCGCCGATGACGGGGTAGCGGGCCTGGGTGGCACCGATGAGGCGCTCGAGGACCTCGGCCATGGCCGGGGTGGCTTCGGGTTGCGCCGAGCAGTCGCTGAGCCAGTGGCCGAGCAGGGCCGCGATGACCGGAACCTGGTTCTCCATGCGCTGCAGAGCGAGGAAGACGCGGTAGACGGCTTCTTCGAGTTCGGGGGTTCGGCCTTCGTCGATGGCGGCATCGTAGTGCGCGAGTGCGCGAGTGAGCTTGGCGCGGAACGAATCCGGCAGCCCCTGCACGTCTGCGTCGAGCGAGTGCAGGAACGAGTGGAAGTGCTCGCGAGGGGAGTGGACGCGCTCGTCGTTGCTCTCCTCGTCCATCGTGGGACGGTTGCGGGAGAGTTCGCAGATGTCTGCGAACGTGTTGAGCAGATCCAGCTCGGCGGAGACCACTCCCGAATCGTTGCGAGGAACGTCGGCACGCAGAGTTTCGTAGGTGGACAACAGGTTTCGCGCGCGGGCTCCGCTGACGTCGAAGCCGGTGATGAGGGCGGCGAGTTCGTCGAGTCGGTCCAGTGCCCGGCGCTGCGGTGAACGCTGTGCGGCGTCGTCGATACCGCGGAACTGCACGCGCGGTGCCTGCTCGGAGACCTTCTGCTCACCGGCCTGATCGACGCGCAGCAGTGCCGCTCCTGCGTCGACCTGTCCGTTGACCGAGGCCAGTACCTCACGCACGGTGCCCGCGTAGGGAGACCGGACGGCGGTTTCCATCTTCATCGATTCGAGGACGACGAGGGTCTGTCCCGCTTCGACCTCGTCGCCGACGGCGACCGGGACGGCCACGACGACGGCGGGTGCCGGTGCGCGGACCAACCCGGCCTCGTCCTGCGAGATCTGATGGCTGATGCCGTCGACCTCGACGAGGAAGTGCGCGGCTCCGGCGACGGTGACCACCTGGTAGCGACGGTCGCCGATGACCAGACGGCTCTCGTACGTGCCGAGTCGCTCGACGTCGACCTGCAGATCGCCGATGCCGTCACCGTCGATGCTGTAGCGGTGCGTGCCGGTCTGGCCGACCTCGAGCTTGTAGGCCTGACCCTGGTAGTTCAGTTCGACGGTGCGGCCGATGGCATGGGTGGCGCGTGGCCGGCCGCCGCGTGCGGAGCTGAGGAACGCGGTGCGCTCGCGGCCTTCCTCGGCGTCGTAGGCGTCGATGGCCGCGGCGATGATCGCGATGTCGGCGACGGCGGTCGGGCCCACCTGAGAGCCGGCCTCGGTGCGGTCGAGCCAGCCGGTGTCGGCGGAGGCGGAGATGACTTCCTCGCGGTCGAGCAGGCTCAGCAGGAACGACTTGGTGGTGGTGCCGCCGTCGATGACGACGGTGGTCTCCCGCAGCGCGTTGCGCAAGCGAGCCAACGCTTCGCTGCGGTCGCGACCCCAGGCGATGACCTTGGCGACCATCGAGTCGTAGTCGGGCGGAATGACGTCACCCTGCGCGATACCGGTGTCGACGCGGATGCCGGTGCCGAGGGGGAACTTGAGCAGCTCGACGGTGCCGGGAGCCGGTGCGAAGCCGTTGTCCGCGTCCTCGGCGTTGAGGCGAGCCTCGACTGCGTGACCGAACTCGGTGGGGCACTCGCCGGGCAGTGCCTGGCCGTCGGCCACGAGGATCTGCAGCTTCACCAGGTCGATGCCGGTGGTGTATTCGGTGATGGGGTGCTCGACCTGAAGGCGGGTGTTGACCTCGAGGAAGGTGAAGATCTTCTGCTCGGGCTGGTACAGGTACTCGACGGTGCCTGCGCCCTGGTAGCCGGCGGCCTTGACGAGTTCGGCGGACGCGGTGCGCAGCTGGTCGGCCTGCTCCTTGGTCAGCAGCGGTGAGCTGGACTCCTCGATGACCTTCTGGTTGCGGCGCTGGATGGAGCAGTCGCGCACGCCCGGGGCCCAGACATTGCCGTGGCTGTCGGCGATCACCTGAACCTCGACGTGGCGGGCATCGGTGACGAGCCGTTCGAGGAACACGACGGGGTCACCGAACGAGCGCTCGGCCTCACCCTGGGTGCGTTCGAGGGAAAGTTCGAGTTCGTCCTCGTGGAAGACCTTGCGGATACCGCGGCCGCCGCCGCCGGAGCGGGCCTTGATGATCAGCGGGTAGCCGATCGCCGCTGCATGACGCCTGGCGTCGGCGCGGGTCTCGACGGGGCCGCCGGACCACGGTGCGACGGGGACGCCGACCTTCTCGGCGAGGATCTTGGCCTCGACCTTGTCGCCGAGCAGGCGCATCGCGTCGGCGGAGGGGCCGATGAAGGTGATGTTCAGGCGGGCGACGAGATCGGCGAACGTGGGGTCCTCGGCGACGAAGCCCCAGCCGACCCACACTGCGTCGGCACCGGACTCGACCAGGGCGGCCTCGAGGACGCCGTAGTCGAGGTAGGCCGAGCCGGTGGCGGGCTTGCGCAGCGTGACCGCCTCGTCGGCCTGGCGGACGAACATGGCCCGCTTCTCCGCTTCGGTGTGCAGCGCTACGGTGCGGATGCCGTAATCGTGTTCGGCGTTGAGCTCTCGGACGGCTCGGATCAGGCGTACTGCTGCCTCGCCTCGGTTGACTACTGCAATCCGCTTGAACAACGTATCTCTCTTCGCTCGGTGTGGGCGCACCGCGTCGGTGCACTCGATGGAACGTGGATTGGTGCCGGGCATGTCGATTTCCTGTTCATCATGCGGCACTCCGATCGGCTCATTCTAACGGTAACGAGGCCCTGTGCATCGCCAACGGCGTTCGGCGTGAGTGTGATTGATCACCAACAAGTGAATCATATTCTGTTACAAGCACTTTGGCTGAGAACGGGCTGTCGGGGCCTGTTCACCTCGCTAACGTACTCGCGAGTAGCGTTGGCGCGAGGCGTAATTCGCCATTCGGTGACTTACGTTGCTACCGGCGGGTACATTACCGACGGGTACAACTCGAGCCGATCGGCTCGAGTTGCCTCGCTCGTCGCCGAGTGCGGTCTCCCTCACCTGTCACCCTCGCTCGCCCGCGGCAGTCGCAGCGCGTTGACCCACAGTCTCGTCGCGGTCGCAAGCAGATCCTCGGAGTCCGCGGGCGAGTGGCCGTCCGCGGCGTCGACGACGAAGTGATTGAACGCGAGCCGGCTGATCATCGAGGACAGTGCGCGCGAAGCGAGCAGGGGATCGAGTTCCGCATCGGCCAGACCGCGGCTCTGCAGGCTCTCGATGCTGCGGGCGTTGCGCCTGACGAAGGCATCGGCGCGTTCACGGCGGAGGCGTCGGAACTCGGGATCGATGTTGGAGACCTGCTCGAGCAGTGCCATCAGCTTCGCGTTGCGTCGGTAGGCCTCGAAGTACGCACGGTTGCTCGCGGCGATCACGGCAACCGGGTCGTCGTGCGGGTTCACTCGCTCGGTCCCGGGATGCAGCATGTCGTCCCGTGCCTGCTCGAGCACGGCGGCCAGGATCTCTTCCTTGCTGGTGAAGTAGGTGTAGAAGGTTCCTGCGGAGCATCGAGCGGCGCGGGTGATGTCGATCAGACGTGAGTCGAGGTAGCCGCTGTCCTCGAACACTCGACGGGCGGCCGCCACGAGCGAGGATCGGGTTCGCAGTCCGCGCGGGGTGGTCGGCAGCTCCCGATTCGGCAGCTCACGGTCTGGCTCCGGCGCGGCAGGCATTCAGTCTTTATACGTCATCGTTCGCGCGCATCCCGGCGGATGAACCGGGTGAAACTCACCCCGCTGTCGAACTGGCGTGATTCGAGGTGCTCGAACTGCTGCGCGGGGAACGGATCGGGACCGATCCCGGACGAGAACAGGCCGATGCCCCTGCCGAGAACGACGGGATTGACCTTGAGGAACAGCTCGTCGATCTCGGGCAGCAGTTGACCCGCCAGGTTTCCGCCTCCGCAGATCCAGACGTCGAGCTCGGACTCCTCGGCTACGAGGCTCCTGACGAGTCCGATCGGATCTTGGTTCACGACGGTGAGAGTCGGGTCGTTCGACGGGGCGAGAGTGCGAGAGAAGACGTACTGGCGTAGGTGGGGATAGGGGCTGGCGATGCCGACGTCGAGCGCAGGTTGCAACGTCTCGCGGCCCATGACGAGGGTGTCGAATCGCGCGGGCGGACCGTCCAGGCCGAACGCTGCACGCACGTGGACCGGCAATGTCTCGGGCAGCTCGGCCACGATGGCGTCGAGGTGATCGCCCTCGGGAACGAAACAGTCGTAGTTGCCGTCCGGTGCAGCGATGAAGCCGTCGAGGGAGACGGCGACGTAGTAGACCAGTTTGCGCATGGGGCTCCTGTCGTGGTCGACGGGTGAGAACCCGAGGGTCGGCCGGTGGGTCCGCTGTGGGGGATCCAGCGACCGAAGTGGGTCTTTGTGACCCAGCACTAGAACGTATTTTGTGTGCTCAGGACGCGATGAACAACTGGTTTTCAGCGGCTAGTGTGGCCCGGGTGTGCAAACACCGTCCCTGGATCGGACGACCATTCGAGTATTTGTGGGGAAACTGTGACGGCTGCAGCGGCTACCGGTCGTGAACACGACGACGAGCTCAAGAGCAGGGTTCAGCGCCTGCTGCGTTTTCTTCGCGAGATCGTCGAGGCGCGTTCGAACCCGGTGCTGCGTTTCGACGACCACGTTCAGGTCGAGTGGGTGCACGCCGGGGACGTACCCATGCAGCTCGACCCACGGGCCAAGCAAGGTGGCGTGGTCCTGCGCGCGCCGCGCATCGCGGTCGACGAGCCGCCCGAGCCGCCTGCGCTGCTGTCGGGTTGGCTCGATCCCCAGATCGTTGCAGACAGTCGCTATCGCGAACTCGAGCTGGCCGACGCATCCTCGGTGACGTCCCGCCGTCGAGCGGAGGCGCAGGAGTCCGATGCCGACTTCGACATCCGCAAGGCCTACGAGATCAAGCAGGCCTTCGAGGAGTACTCGGAATCGTGGAAGGAATGGGCGCAGGAGGATCGGGATCGGCGCCCGCAGGCTGCTCTGTACCAGGCTCTGCAGCTGATGATGCAGGAGCTCGCCTCGCGGCCCGAGTCGATCGAACTGGTGGTGGCCTCGGGTCTGCTGACGTCGAGCAACACCGATCCGCAGCGCAGCGTTCGCACTCACCTGATCACGCAGTCGGCCAGCATCGAACGGGACGTGCGCACCGGTGACCTGTTGGTTCGCCTCGCCGCGAGCACAACCCCGCGCCTCGAGGACGGCCAGCTGCTGACCGGCTCGGACGATTTCGACACCTCCGGCTCGGTGGCTCTGGCTCGAGAATTGCACGACACCGTCACCTCACCCATCGGAGCCGGCGTCGAACAGTTCCTGAGGAACTGGGCGGCGAAGGTGCCGCGGCAGGAGATCGAGGTGCTCGATCGTCTCGGGCCGCCCGGGGCTCTCGCCTACATCGACGACGACCGCACCCTGACCGTCTCACCAGCCCTCGTTCTCCGCGTTCGAGACTCGTTCGCACTGGTCGAGTACTACGAGCAGATGATCGCCGATCTCGAGTTCGCCGACTCTCCGGTACCGCTGGGGCTCGCGCAACTCGTCGACGCCATCGAACCGGCAGATCGGATGGCCTGGCTCGAACGCACTGGGGCGGGGGAGTCGGCGGCACTGGCGGAGGATCCGCTGTTTCCGCTGCCGGCCAACGCCGAGCAGTCGCAGATCATCGAACGGCTCGGGCGTGACAGCGGCGTCGTGGTCGAGGGACCACCAGGAACGGGCAAGACCCATACGATCGCCAACCTCATGTCCGGGCTGTTGGCGCGCGGTCAACGGGTTCTGGTCACTAGTGAAAAGTCACAAGCTTTGCGCGTGCTGCGGGACAAGCTCCCGCCGGAGCTGCAGGAGCTCTGTGTGTCCATCACCGACCTCTCTCGCGGTGGTTCGGACGAGCTGAACCGCAGCGTGGCGAAGATCGCCGAGCGCAAGACCTCGTTCGACGAGGCCAGCGAGGTGCAGAAGATCGAGGCGCTGACGACGCAGCGCGCCTCGGCTCTTGCCCGACGGGCCGAGCTGCTCGATCGTGTCAGCGCGCTTCGCGAGTCGGAAACCGTTGTGCACGAATATGTTTCCGATGGATACGACGGCACGGTCTCGTCCATCGTACGTAAGGTCAAAGCGGCCGAAGGCGCCCACGAGTGGCTGCCCGGCCCACTGCTCGCCGATCGACCGCCCCTCGACGGTGTCCAGGTCGATCAGCTTCGCAAGCTCATCGCCGGCTCCGACGGCACTCGTGAACTCCGCTCGCGTCAGGTGCTGCCGCGTCCGGAGACGATACTGCCGAATTCGGCCGAACTCACCTCGCTCTGTCGGCGCGCAAGTGCACAGATCGATGATCTCTCGCCCCAGGCGGCGGACCTCGTGGCGTTGCTCGACGGCGTGGAACCCGCTGTGTCCTCGGAGATCGAGCAACTGTGCGAGGAGCTCGCTGCTCGCGTGCGAGCGGTCGTCGAACTCGACGGCTCCTACCCACGCCTGACCGATTCCGTGCTGTCCGGAGAGGCCGCCCACCTGTGGTCTCGGGTCAGTGGAATCGACGCGATGGTCGAGACGGCAGCTGCGTCCGATCGCTACGTCGGTGGGCACGATGTGCAGTGCTCGTCGAGTTCGCCGGCGGCACTCACGGCCATGGATGCGTTCGCCGGTGCGTTGGAATCGGGTATCGAGTGGAAGCCCCGATTCCGTCGCAGCGAGGAGCAGAAGGCCGTCGAAGCTCTCGATATCGTCGCTACCGTCGACGGGCAACCCGCGACGACGGCGATGGCCGCGCGTCTGGTGGCCGAACACATTCGTGCGCTCGAGACCGTGCAGACCGCAGCGGTGCTCCTGGCCGACCTCGCGATCGTCGTTCCACTCGACGGCACGCGTTCGATTCGCGTCAACAACGTGGCGCGGATCGCCGACCGGCTGGGGCTGGTGTCCGCAGTCGTCGCGGCCCGTGACGCCCTGGTGCACCGGCTGTACACCATTTCGCCTGCAGCACCGTGGATTCGGAGCCTCGCCGACGCTCAGGAGGTCGCCGGGGCCGCCGACGCCATTGCCGCGCGCATCGACATCGATGCCGCACGAGCCGAGCTCGACGCCCTGCAGTTCGCGGTCGCCACTCGCATCGATGCCGGGCCGTCGCCCGAGGGCTCGAATCTGGTGAGCGCGTTGAGCACTGCGGATCCGTTGGAATTGGCTGCCGCCGTTGCTGCGTACTCGCAGGCGTGTTCCGAACAGGAGGATCAGCTTCTGCTGGAATCGATGTCTGCGTCGTTGTCCGAGGTCGCACCCGCATTGTTCGACCTGGTCGAGAGCACCGCTGGTGATGTCGAATGGGACGAACTGAGCTGGCAGATGTCGAAGGCCTGGGCGTGGCGTCGAGCACGCGAGTGGGTCGGTGAGCAGCACCACGGCGGTCTCGAGCAGCAACTGGAAGCGGATCTGGCCGCTGCGGATACCGACATCGCCTACCTCACAACACGTCTCGCCGCCGCCAGTGCCTGGCGCAACAGTCTCGAACGAATGACTGCCGTCGAGGTGCGTGCGCTGCAGACCTACCGCGAGCACATCTCCAGCATCGGCTCGGGGGCCGGCAAGTACGCCGAAACCTACCGCAGTGCAGCACGATCGGCGATGCGTGAGGCGCAGAGTGCGGTGCCCGCGTGGGTCATGCCTCTCTCTCAGGTGCTGGCATCGATTCCGCCGGTGCCGGGAAGTTTCGACGTCGTCATCGTCGACGAGGCGAGTCAGGCCGACATCACCAGTCTCTTCCTGCTGTACCTCGCACCCCGCGTCATCGTCGTGGGTGACGACAGGCAGTGCGCACCGGCCGATGTCCCGCAGACCGGAACGCTCGAGGACGTGTTCGATCGGTTGGACGTCTATCTGCCCGATCTACCCGAGCATGTGCGTGCGACGCTGACCCCGAGGTCGAGCCTGTTCTCCATGCTGCGCACCAGGTTCGGTCAGGTGGTGCGGTTGCGTGAGCACTTCCGCTCGATGCCCGAGATCATCAACTGGTCGAGTCAGCAGTTCTACGGAGACTCTCCGCTCGTTCCCGTGCGGCAGTTCGGTGCGGATCGCCTACCGCCGTTGCGGCACACGTACGTTCGCGGAGCGACGGTGACCGGAAAGAACGCCTCACTGGTCAACCGTACCGAGGCCATCGCGATCGCCGAACAGATCGCACATTGCCTCGAGGACTCCGCGTACGACAATCGGACCTTCGGAGTGGTTGTGCTGCAGGGCCAATCGCAGGTCGACGAGATCCGCAACGAGTTGATCAAGCGGATCGGCATCGAACAGTGGGAACAGCGTCGGCTTCGCGTCGGTACGCCGCCGGACTTCCAGGGCGACGAACGCAACGTCGTCTTTCTGTCGATGGTGGTGGCACCCGATCAGAACTTCGCCACCCTCACCGCCAATCAGTACAAGAGGCGGTTCAACGTGGCGGCGTCGCGGGCACAGGATCAGCTGTGGCTCTTCCACTCGGTGACTGTCGATCGGCTCAAGCGAGCGGACCTGCGCAACTCGTTGCTGAGCTACGTCACCTCCGTCTCGCCCGCTCCTGCCGATCCCATGCCGGTCGACGTCTCGCGCGAGATCCGGAAGGCGCCATTCGAGACGTTGCTCGAGCAGCAGTTGTGGAACGACCTCGTCGAGCGAGGTTTTCACGTCAATCCCGGCGTCGAGGTGAACAACAGACGTCTCGCCCTGGTCGTGACCGGCGACTCCTCGCGTCTCGCCGTCGAGTGCGACGGCGACACGTTCCTGTCGACGCCGGCTCAGCGGTTGGCGGACCTGCAGCGTGAGCAGGAGCTCAAGCGGTGCGGCTGGACCTTCTGGCGGGTGCGCGAATCCGAGTACTACCTGGACCGCGACGCGGCGCTGGAAAGCCTCTGGGCCACATTGGCCCGTTTGGGAATCAAGCCCAACAGCGTTGTCGTGGAAGGTCTCGAGAGCTCGGACGAGGCCTGGACCCCGGTCCCGCTCGAGTCCTCGCAGTTCGACGATTCCGGCGTCTTCGAAACGTCCACGCATGCAGACTCGTCCACACGCCACGAGTCGGTGTTGTCTCTGTGGACGATGCCGCGCATCGAAATCCCCACCGGGGAGCCGCCCGAATCGGACGCTCGCGGAGGTGACCGCGCAGGATCGGCACCGTCGACGACCAACGGTTCCGGAATGACCAACGGAACCGGAGTCGAGAACGGGTCGGGCACCACGAACGGTTCTCGACCGACCAACGGCTCGGGAACGTCGAACGGTGCAGCCGCCACCAACGGTGCCACCCACGGATCCGGGACCGGGGAGTCGGGCGGTTCCCGTGGCACTGCTCGGCCGATCGCGTCGTCGGCATCGAGCCGCCCAGCGATGACCAACGGCTCCACACCTGCACAGGACGCAGAGAGCGATGCGTCGGCGCGGGTGCGCGACTCCGCGGCGAGCAGCGAGTCGGCAGCCGACTCGTCCACCGAGTTCGGCGGAACCGCGAACAGCACGACAGCGGCCACGGACCGGGTCGGGGACGCCGACGAGACGGTCGCATCGGACGAGGCCGCGGACAGCGTCGAGGCTGCCGAGCTCGATGGATCCGATCCGGCCGACACACAGGGTGATTCCACGGAAGCGACGACGGCCGATGTCGAGCCGAGCGGCGGCCTGGAGGCACCCGAGGACGAGGGCATCGCCGAACACGAGTTGCCGCTCAACGGACTTCGCGGATACACCACCCGCCGTCGGCCGTAACTCCGGCTCCTGACCGGCGGGCTCAGCGCCCGGGCCGAGGCAGCGAAGGCGACGTAGTCTTGGCCTCGGATTTCGCGCACGTACGAGTGAAGAGGGTTCGACGCCGATGACAGATCGACAGACACAGCGCCCGGAACAGTCGGTCTCACCGGACGGGTCGACGCGATCGCGATCTCGGCGAGTTGTCGTGCCGACCATCGTTGTTGTGGTCTGCGCGGTGCTTGTCGGCCTGCCGGCCTGGACCGTCGTGTTCGCGGGCGCGCAGTGGCCGGCGATTGCACAGTCGATCGGCTCTGCGGTTGCGATCGGCGTATTGGTGGCACTGCCTGCAGCGATGTACCTGGGTCACCGGCCGAGTGCAGAGGGGGTCTCCAAGGACGCGTGGGCGCGCGTCGGAGACGTGTTGTTGGGCATGGCCTGGATCGCGTTCGTGTGGTCGGCACTTTCGCTGCTGCTGCGGCTCGGTCTGTGGATGGCTGGGGTCGACGACCCTCTGCGGTCGCGGATCGTGTCGGTGACAACCGTCGTCGTCGTAGTCGTCCTCGCAGTGTGGGGTCATTACGAGGCGATGCGAACTCCCCGCGTGCGACACACGACGGTCAGGATCGACCGGCTCGGGGCTCGATTCGACGGTCTACGAGTGGTTCTCGTGACCGACACGCATTTCGGCCCGCTCGATCGAACGACGTGGTCGCACCGATTGACCGATGCCGTCAATGCACTCGAACCGGACGTGTTGGCCCACGTCGGCGATATCGCCGACGGCTCGGTCGATCGGCGTCGAGCGCAGGCCGCACCGTTGGAGGCAATGCTCGCGAGTGCGGCGCGCGTGTACGTCACCGGCAATCACGAGTACTTCGGCGAGGCGCAGGAGTGGCTCGATCACATGCAGGACCTCGGCTGGAATTCCCTGCACAATCGGCACGTGGTGCTGCATCGTGGTGAGGACGCGCTGATCATCGCCGGCGTCGACGACGCCACCGCCGCAGGCTCGGGTGCGCCCGGTCACGGTGCGGATCTCGCTCGCGCACTTGCCGGAACCGATCCGTCGATGCCTGTGCTGTTGCTGGCACACCAACCGAAACAGATCGGTGACGCCGTGGACGCCGGCGTCGACCTGCAGGTCTCCGGCCATACGCACGGCGGTCAGATCTGGCCGTTCTCGGCCTTGGTTCGGCTCGACCAACCGGTGGTGCACGGGCTGAGCAGACACGGCGCGCGAACTCAGCTCTACACCAGCCGCGGATCGGGATTCTGGGGTCCGCCTTTCCGGGTGTTCGCGCCCAGTGAGATTTCCGTTCTGACGTTGGTCTCCGGCTGAGAGATCGGCACCTGGCAGTATCGGTGGGGTGAAGAGAACCGAAGAGGTCGTCGTTGTCGCAACCGATCTCGACGGCACCCTGTTGCGTTCGGACCGAACTGTGTCTGCTCGAACGGCCGCTGCGATGGCTGCGGCAGACGCAGCCGGAATCAGGGTGGTGTGGGCCACTGCTCGCGCGCGCCACTCGATCGACGAACTCGCTGCGTCCTGCGGATTTCGCGGGACGGCCATCGGTGCCAACGGGGCTGTTGTCCTCGACCTGGCCGACGGATACCCGGCCATCGTCGGCACCACGTCGGTACCGGCCGAGACGGTGGCCTCGGCCAAGTCGATCGTGCGCTCGCTCGTCCCCGGCGTGGCCTTTGCGACGGTCGGTGCCACGCGATTCGTGGCCGAGCCTCGGTACGCCGAGCTGTGCGTATTCGCGGACCATCACCGGCAGCCGCACGAGATGGAACTCTCGGAGCACGGCCTGTCGGTCGACGTCGAGCCAACGGTCAAAATCGTTGCCCGGCACAGTGATACGCCGAGTGAAGAGTTGTACGAGCTCGTCGCTGCTGTCGGGGTCGACGGAGTGGAGTTGACGCATTCAGGCGCCCCGTACATCGAGATGTCCGCAGCGGGAGTCTCGAAGGCCAGTGCGCTGCAGGAGTTGTGCGAGCGGTGGGGGATTTCTCCTGGTTCGGTTGCGGCAGTGGGGGATGCGCGCAACGATCTGCCGATGCTGAGTTGGGCGGGTACGGCGTTGTGCCCGTCGAATGCTGCCGAGCCCGTGCGATCCGTTGTCGATCGCGTCCTCGAATCCAACGACGACGATGCGGTCGCGCGCTATCTGGAGGAACTCACCGCGCGCAGAGCGAGACCGTAACGTCCGGCCCGTTCGTCACGACCCTGTGGGGTCGCTCGGAGATTCCACGGCCGCAGGTGCAGCAGTCGAGTCGGTTCTGCGCTGAATTCAGTGCATTCGGACAGACCGAGTGGTCGATGCAGGATCAGGCGACGTTCGCGGCGGGCCTGTCGTGCATTCCGGACACTGCACCGGTGGTCGAGATGACGAACAGTGTTGCACCCGGGGTAGCGATTGTGGCGCAAGCGAATTCGGGTTCGTTCATCGACGCAACTGCCATGCTCGACGCGGTCGGCGCATGGTTGGAGTCGCACAGCACTCAGGTACCCGCCGGTCACTGCCTCCAGGATCCGATGACGAGCGGACCGGCGCGGGTAGCCTCTGGCGTGTCAGTGAATCGTCCACCACGAAAGGCCCTGCTGTGAACGACGCCCTGTCGACGGAATCGTCCGAGCCCACCACGATCGCCGAGTACCTGAACGCACACGCGTTGCGGGTGTCGCCGCTCGACGGGCCCGCGGCGGCCGAGCTCGGCATCACCGTGCCGATTCCTGCGGGATGGCAGACGCTCGATCCCGCGCAGTTTCCCGGGGCGACTCAGGTGATCGTGGAACCGAACCTCGTGGAGAACGGATTCGCGCCGAACGCGGTGCTTCTGGTCGGTGCGTTGTCGCGCACGATCGACCCGGAAGCGTTGATGGCACTGGGTTTCGGCGACGGACGTGCGATGCCAGGATGGGTGGAGCGCGAGGCGAGCACGGCATCGTGGCTCGGCTGGCCGTCTCGATTCATTCGGGGGACGTACGTCGCGCAGCAACTCGAGGCCGCCGTGACGACGCGGTATGTGGTGGTGGGCGTCGATACCCAGTACCTGGTGCAGTTGACGGTGACCACGTTGGCATCGCAGCTCGATGCGTTGGCCTTCGACGTCACCGCGATCAACGACGGTTTGACCACTGGCACGTAGAAGCCGCGAGCCCCTGTGTCCGACGCACTGCTCCGACTAGGGTCCATTCCATGTCGATGAGAACCGGTCGCGTCCGGCACCTGTCGGTGGTGCCGAGTTTGTCCGACACCGACGAGCCGGCCGACGCCAGCGCGACCGAAGCCACGCGGCGGGGCCTGGCGAACCTGGTGCTTCGGGTGACCGTGGATCACACCCGTCCGCAGATTTGGCGTCGGGTGCGGGTGCGCTCGGACCTGCTGCTGTCCGAACTGCATGCAGTGCTGCAGAAGACTCTCGGTTGGGAGGACCGGCATCTGCATGCGTTCAGCGTGAGGACTGCCGGTGCCACGCGTCGATTCGAGATGGAAGAGACGCTCGACGACGGACCGGACGACGAGGCGTCGAGTGAGGAGCGAGTGCGGATCGACGACGTACTCACGGCACCGGGATCCACCATGACGTACGAGTACGACTTCGGTGACGGATGGACGCACACGATCTTCTTGGAGCAGATCGATTCCGATATAGACGACCTCCGATCGGTCTGCCTCGACGGGGCGCGCGCATGCCCACCCGAGGAATCCGGCGGACCTTCGCGGTACGCGCAGGCGCTGGAGATCGCAGCCGACCCGTCCGATCCCGAACACGCAGCCCTTCTCACGAGGTGGGGTGCGGCCTTCGACCCCGCTCTGTTCGACGCCGATGTCGTCAACACAGTGCTGCACTCGTTGGACGTGGGGCGTTCGGTGCTCGCCGAAGCAGTGGCAGCGGCACCGGCCATCGGAAAGCTGTTCGATCGGGTGCGTCCTGCGGAGGTGCCGTCACTCATGGCGTTGCTTCCACGATGCGAACTCACCATCGAGAGCTCCGTCGACCTACCCGTCGCCGAGATTGCGATGGCCAAGTTGACGTGGTTTCTGCACAGAATCGGCGACGAGGGAGCCGACCTGACCGGTGCCGGCTACCTCAAGCCGGCATTCGTAGCGGCAATTCGCGAGGAGCTCGATTGGGGTCTCGGGTGGGTGGGGCCGAGCAATCGCGAGATCGACCATCATCAGGTGACCGATCTGCGCGAGGCGGCGCGGCACCTCGGGTTGACCCGCACATCGAAGGGCAGGTTGCTGCGCACCAAGCTCGGAGCAGCGTTGGCCGACGACCCGGTAGGCATGTGGCGACATGCGGCCTCGCGACTTCCGCTGGGTAAGGAGACGTACGAGACCGACGCGGCGACTCTGTTCCTGATCTCCCTCGCCGCCTCGGCATCCGCGACGCACCGCAACGAGATGCTGATAGAGACAGTCGCCGAATTGGGTTGGGCCAGCGAGGATTCCGGTGTTTTCGACGCTCAGTTCGCAGCGCAGGCCACGGTGAGCTTCCTCGATCTCATCGGGGCCCATGGTCCGCGGTTCTACTTCCGGCAAGGGGTGGCGGACTCGCCGAGCTGGTCTCGCAGGTTCGCACGGGACGCATTGCTGAGCTGAGTCGCAGAGATGCGGTCCCACGACTGCCCACACAGGGCTCGGGCCGCGCACGACCGCCGCTGAGCAGGCGATTTGCGTTGGTGTGGTTGGTGGCGTAACTTTTGTCGAGTCAGAGCGACGGGCACCGACCCGGTCTTCACGGACTGGGTGAACGAGGTTGGACGTGTGGCTCGGCAGGTTTTATCCCCCAAGAGTCGGGCCTTGTGTCCGAGACCAAGCTGGGATAGGCTGGAACAGTTGCCCTTGAGGCCGACGGACTGTGTGTTCGTGGGGTGAGAGTGTGTGCGTGTTCTTTGAGAACTCAACAGTGTGTCGATGAATGTCAGTGCCGAATTTATTTGGTGAAAGCATTCGATGTATCAGCCATCCGCTTGTGG
>NZ_NPFW01000020.1 GCF_002259405.1 Rhodococcus sp. 14-2483-1-2
GGAAACGCCCGGTCCCATTCCGAACCCGGAAGCTAAGCCCTCCAGCGCCGATGGTACTGCACTCGACAGGGTGTGGGAGAGTAGGACACCGCCGAACACAATTTGCCAGAATGCCCCCGACCACCAGGTCGGGGGCATTCTGCATTTCGAATGCATCACCCCCACAACCGAACTCGTACACACCGTTCGCCACTCGATCTGCACCGACCGCGATCACGATCGGGTGTGCAGTGCGCAGTTGTGTACTAGGACTCGGTTCTGTGGCACAGTCGAAGTCGATGAAACTCGCCGTCGATCAGCACCGCGTCAGCAGAATTCTGCTCGATTTCGATCTGACCATCGAATTCGACGATGGAGCCACCATTTCCTTCAGTGAAGTGGTGATCGATGACCTCACGGTCGACGAAGACAATCAGTTCGAGGGTTTACGAGCCTTCGCGGCTCTGCACGGTCTCGTGTGCGAGGACGTCGACTACGACCGCTCGGGTGTGCTGCGAATGGCATTCGCCGGCGGACACGAATTGGTTGCTCGCCCCCGCGACGAAGTCGAATCCTGGGAGTATTGCGCCGCAGACGGATCCACCGTCCTGTGCGGACCGGACGGAGCCGTCGAATTGTGGCCGGCCCCGGAGCACCCCAGCACCGAAGCGCCGACTGTCGAGGGTCTCCCGTCCATCGGCTCCACCGTCGTTCGTTTGTCGACGGGTGACGAGCCGGCTGTCGAATTCTCGGACGGCACCAAGCTGCTGTTCGATCCTCCGCTCGACTGCGGCTATCTCGTATTGCGGGAGAGCGTCACGTCGAGCTCCATCTCCGAAGGCAGTGACGACGAAGCCAACGGGGATTGGGTGGTCGAGCTGTCCTCGGGACATGTGATCTTCTATCGGCCGCAGACCGTGTAGGGCTTGCCGAGAGCCCTTCATCCGACTGAATGAACAGTCGACGCATGGGGGCACCCCTCGCTGTGCAAGCGGACCGCGTGGCCTACTTTGTAGGTATTGCGAACGCAGGTCGATGAGAGTGGTTGATGGATGTCGGGTGTGAATGCTCTCGATTCGGCTGTGCTGACAGACGTGCACTGGGTAGAGCTGATGCCGTGGTTGGACGGCTACGTCTCTCATCGTGCTGCTCTGCTCGAGAGGCTCGCGCCCGGCACGGATTGGTGGCTGGAAGACGGCCCGTCCGAGACAGTCGATGAGGATGAGGTGACGCTGGACAATGTGCTGGCAGGCCTGGCGGAGCTGTTTGTCGCTGGCCACAAGGACACGCCCCTGGCGGATGCCGTTCCGGCACTGCCGCAATCATTGCCGATCGCGCTGATGGGCTTGGAGGCGAGAGCGGCCACCGCCGTAAAGCGCTTGACGTCCGCCTCGACCGTCTCTGGGCTCCTCTCGCACACAGTGACGGATCTCTTTGCTGTACCAGGCACAAGCGAGCAGACGGTGCGTGACGTCGTCCATGGCCTGCTCTACTGCGCGGTCCTTCGCGACCCGCTCGCTCGCCTCGATGAGCAGATCGATGGCGAGACGGCACCCGTTGTTGCACAGCTACTCGACGACTTGACGCAACTAGCTGTTTGGCGTCGGGTTAGGGGTGAAGTAGACCGTCCTCTCATGTCGGTGGAGATCGACGACGATTCACCCGAGGCCGTCCAGGAAGTTGCGGCGCGGCTCGAATCGGTGACATCGAGGGACTTTCCGGACCTCGGTGTGGGCGACGCAGTCGACGAGATCGAAAATCTGATCTCGCAGCTCGACGGTCGTGAAAGTATCGCGCTGCATCAAAGGCTGCTCGCCGCGGAACCGATCTCTCTGGGTGAACTCAGCGCCAAGTTGCATCTGTCCAAGCCCGCTGCAGGTGCGATCGAGTCACGTACTAAGGCAAAGATCAACGCGGCCTGTGGGTACGGGACAGCAGTCGGAAACTTGCTGGCAAGTCTGCGGGTGGAAATCCAGCCGGTCGCCTCGATGTCACGCTTGGTCGCGGTGCACCCCGAGATCGACGAACCTGTGCCGAGCCTGAGCGTGCCACTGTGGCTGGTTCTGGATCGGCTGGACGACTACTTCGAGGTGACGGATGGGTGGGCGGCCGCTCCAGACGTCGATGGAGCGAAGATGAGAACACGATCCATTCTCGAAGACCTGGAGTCTCCGAATGGCGTCGTTCCCCTCGATGACCTCGAATTGCTCGTGACGATGCCGCGTAGTGAACTCGAGGCCTGGCTCGGATGGTGCGCCATCCCTGTAGTGCACGGATCCGCACTGACTCGAACCCGAACAGTTGTCGGCGCAGCCGTAGGAGTTCTTGAAGCCGTCGGACAAGCTCGGGCGGCATCGGATATCGCCGAACTCGTAGACAGCGGCAAGCCTGCCCAGACAGTGCACCGCGCACTCGTCGGCGACGACCGCGCGGTGTTGGGGTCCGATGGTCTGTGGAGACTGATTGCCTGGGCGGACGCCGTCTTGCCTGCTGAGGTCGATCCGTCCGAGGACTTTGAGGCCGCGGACGACGGCGTGGTGCGTCGACGTCGGCGTGAGCGCAACGGGAAGACCCCGGAGCAGACGCGTCGGTTGTATCGAATCGGCCTTGCGTGGAGGTACCGAATCGTGGTTACTGCGGATCAATTGAGGGGTTCGGGGTTTGCCCTGCCCGCGGGAGTTGCGGTAGCGGTCGGTTGCGAGCGCGGCGGAACCGTCGAACTACGCAGCAGGCTTGGCGCTCAGATGGTGAGGTGGACCGGAGCTCAGCCGACTTCAGGAACGATTCGACGCTTTCTGCGGGACTTGGATGCGCAGACAGGAGACGAAGTGCTGCTGGAGTTTTCGCCGGACAGGTCGTTCACAGTGGTGCGTCCCGAAACTGTTCCGCCCGATGCCGATCCGCTCCGTCGAGCCCTTGCGGCTATCGGGCACCCTCAGCCGATGAATGTCGCTGACCGCCATGTCACTCGTGTACTTGCTGATGCAATCGGTCTGTACGGGGAGAGTCGTCCGCGCCGGTTGCTACGCGAATACGAGACCGGGAGCGAAGAACAAGTCGTGGATCTGTTGAAAGAAGCTTGGGTGCACAGGGTTACCTCGGATGACTGAAATTCCGACGTCGGCCGCGACGAACAAGGCACAAGACCAGTCCTTGTCCAGGTCGATAGGACTGCATCACACCCTGGCGACTGCGCTTGCAGACCTGATCGACAACAGTATCGACGCGGGGGCACACAATGTCCTTGTTCGCTTCGTCCAGGATGGCACCGCGATCGTTGGTCTGATGGTGATCGACAACGGTAGGGGCATGAACCACGCGACCATCGATGCCGCGATGTCGTATGGCACCCGGCGAAATTACAGCACGTCCGATCTCGGCCACTTCGGTGTCGGTTTGAAGGCCGCCTCGATGAGTCAGGCGGAGTCTTTGTTTGTGTGGTCGAAATCTGACGGCCATGACGCACAGGCTCGCTCAATTCACGGCGCAGACACGCAGCATGTGCACTCCATCGATTTGACGCTCGCCGCCTCGACTGTCGCATCGATCAAGCCTCGATTCCCGTTCGTCACGGGGACCGTGGTGGAGTGGCGCGGCATCAGATCGTTCCTGATGTCCGCAGACGCCGATGAACAGGTCAGTTGGCTCGAAGCGACCATCGGTGACATTCGGAGTCATCTCGGCATCGTCTTCCACAGATTACTTGGTAAGAATCTGACGATCGGTGTCGATGTGTTCGACGTCGGCTTCAAGCGGGCGGGTGCGCTGAATAACGTCAACCCCATCGATCCGTTCGGATATCTGGGGTCAGGAGGAGCCCGGTATCCGATGCCGCTGGACACCGGCACAAAATCTACTGTCCTGGCACATATCTGGCCGGCACGGAGTCAGTCGACCGAGTTCAAGCTCTTCGGCGCGCCAGGTCGCGACTGGCAGGGCATGTACTTCTATCGAAATGACAGGTTACTGCAGATCGGCGGTTGGAACGGGCTCTGGCACGGTCGGCCTGATTTCGGACTGGCGCGGATTGCGATCGATCTCGATGACGACCTTCGATCGCATGTCACGATCAACCCGGAGAAGTCCGGCGTGGTGCTCGACGCGACCGCAGTCGCTCTACTGCAGCAGGCCATTCTGCGTGAATACGACGGTAGAAACCTTCTGTCCGACGCCACCTCCGTACTTCAGGCGGCACGCAGCCACACGCCGCGACCTATTTCGGTCGTCGAGCCCTTCGAGGGCCTCCCTCAAGAACTTTCGGATGCCTTCAGCGATGCGTTCACATTCGTTGACGGTGCGGATCCGGTCAGCATCGGTTGGCGGGTGCTCGCCAGAGATGCGTTCTTCGAGGTGGATCTCGTGACCCGCACTTTGTGGATCAATGGCCGCTTTCGACGCGAGATACTGGGCCGTAAGGGTACCGACAACACAGACGTGCCGATACTGAGAACATTGCTGTATCTGTTGGTGCACAGCATGTTCGACGTACATCATCACAGTTCCAAGCAGCAGGAGCAGATGCAGGCCTGGCAGGACGTGCTGGTGGCCGCAATGTCTGCCCACCGCGAGCGGATGGGGGCTCTTCGATGACAGACTCGGATCAGTTGATCGCGGCAATCGGACGTGAGTTCGGGTCGTATCCGCCCGAGCCGTTGGTGGCTCCGATCAAGGGTCGTCTCGGCGACTCGGTGCCCGAGGACTTCGGGATAGACGACATCGTGACAGTGTTGGTCTCCGACGACGTTCCTCAGTTGCGCGCTGTTGTTCGTGCGAGCCTGTTGAAGTGGGATCTGGAGACAGCTGACCCTTGGTGTCTCGATACCGTTCCCGGATCACCGGAGCGGCGGGTGCGGATATACGAGTTGCTTGGAATACCGGACGAGGGCTTCCCGATTCTCGACAGCACCTTCCCGAGGCGCGGCGGGGCGGTCATCATTGCTGCGCAGCAGCCTTGGGCCCCTTGGTATACCCATCAGCGCCAGCTCGAACACAACTTCTATTGGCGTGCCTATCGGGGGGTGCTGTCCTCGAAGCTCGATACAGACACTGTCGATGACCTCGATTCGTTGACATCGAGTATCGTTGCTCGGCTTGCAGACCCCGTTCGCGAGGAACCGTATCAATCGAAGGGCCTGGTCGTCGGCTACGTGCAGAGCGGCAAGACGGCAAACTTCACCGGTGTCGTCGCGAAGGCGATCGACGCCGGATACCGACTGGTCGTCGTCCTGACGGGAACGATCGAACTGCTACGCAGTCAGACTCAGCGCCGCCTCGATATGGAACTCGTCGGTCAGCAGAATATCGGTGCAGATGGTGACTATGCCCAGGATCCGGACTGGAATGCCGGAAAATTTGTTCGCCTGGAGGAAGATCCGAACTTCTCGTCGACATCGCCCGCGATACGACGACTCACTGGCGCAACCGATGACTACAAGACACTGAACAAGGGTATTAGCGCGTTGGAGTGGGAGTTCGTTGACCACAGTCGGCCGCTGAACGATCCGAAGAACCTGTTTGCCAGCAATATCCGTCTCGCTGTAGTCAAGAAGAACTCGACCGTGCTGACACGGCTGGTCGAAGATCTGGGGCGTAGTCGTACTGCGTTGGAACAAATTCCCACGCTGATAATCGACGACGAGGCTGATCAGGCCTCAGTGAACACGTTGAATCCGGCGAGGTGGGCTGCCGATACGATCGAGCGTACGGCCATCAATGCACGCATTACCGACCTGCTGAGCGTACTGAAGCGCGCCCAATACATCGGTTACACGGCAACGCCCTTCGCAAATGTCTTCGTCGACGTCGAGGACAGTGAGACGATCTTTCCCAAAGATTTCATCGTCAGTCTCGACCGTCCGAAGCCGTACATGGGTGGTGCTGATTTCCATGACTCCGACGACGGTGACGAGTTCGACGATTCCGAGCGGACGCCCGCCAACTCGAACAAGGCGGCGTTCGTGCGTGACCTCTGGGCGGGCTGGGATGGTGAAGGCCGTGAAAGCGAGCAGCTCAAAGCGTTGGACTCCTTCGTGCTGTCCGGTGCCATCAAGCTGTTCCGGGAAAGCAAGGGATCCAATGCCTTCCGGCACCATACGATGCTCGTCCATGAATCGGTGAAGACTACCGAGCACACCGCAGTTGCGGACGAGTTCAAGGCGCTGTGGAAGTCGGCCGGCTACTCCCAGCCGTCGAGCCTCGTTCGGCTCGAGCAGTTGTGGGTCGAAGACTTTTCGGTTGTCTCCGCCGCACGCACCGAGGTAGGTGCCGCCAACCCAACAACGTTCGAGGAGCTCGAAGACTTCGTCGGTATCGCTTACAACAAGATTTCCGAGGGCTCAAGCCCCGTCATCATTGTTAACGGTGAGAAGCAGGACGACTACCTGCAGGAAGCGCTGAACTTCGAGGCACGCGGGGTGTGGAAGATTCTGGTCGGCGGCACGAAGCTCAGTCGCGGTTTCACCGTGGAGGGATTGACCACTACCTACTACACACGTCGGACGCCTCAAGCCGACACTCTGATGCAGATGGGCCGCTGGTTCGGCTTCCGGCCCGGATACCGTGACCTGGTGCGCTTGTTCATCGGGCGCGACGTTCCAGGGCCTGCCGGTAGATCCTTCGACATGTACGAGGCATTCGCGACGATCGTGGCGGACGAGGCGGAGTTCAGGTCGGAGCTGGCCCGGTTCGCCGACCTCAATGCAGGCGGGGAGCCGATGGTCACTCCCATGGACGTGCCTCCGATGGTGTTTCAGTCCCAGCCGTGGCTCAAGCCTGCGGCCGCGAACAAGATGTACAACGCCGAGCAGGTCTACCGCGGCGTCGGCGGACAGGCGTTCAGCTTCACAATGCAAAAGCCGCGCGGCGACGGAACCAACAACAAGAACCACTTTGCAGCAGTCGGACCTTTGCTGAGGAGCATGCAAGACTCGGCCACGTTCGAGATGACCGGTAGTCACGGAATCCGGCGGAAGTTCCAGGCCCAGTACGGAATTGTTCTGGCCGAGGAAGTCCTGGAGATCGTCAGTCAATTCGTATGGGACGAGAAATGGACGTTCGAGCCACATCTGGCGGCGATGCGATCTGCGATCGAACGAGACATGCTGAAGGACTTCGCGATTCTGCTGCCGAAGCCGAAAACCCGTCAGCCAGTCGCGGTCAAGGGCTGGGATGAACCACTTCCCATCGTCAACCGAAAACGACTCGACGGTGAGTACCGTTCCGGTTTCAGCGGTACAGCCGTCCGCGAGCGAGAAGCTATCGAGCACATCGCCGGGGCTCCGGGAAAAGACGGCGGGCCGCATGCTCGACAGCTACGGCAGGGCACCCGAGGGGGACTGATCTTGGTCTTCGCGAACGATCCTGCTGTCGGCTCCAAGAACATGAAGCGTGCGAAAACCGGTCCGGTCGATCCAGGTGATTTCGCCACTCTCTTCTCCTACGCTTTGCCGTACTTGGCAGAACCCACGCCGAGGATCGGATTCCGCGTGCGACAGCCTGGTCCGGACGCAATCGTCGATGCAACATGAGGGAAGTGTCATGAAGAGGAACTGTGCACGATGCCAAAGATAATCACCACGATCAGTCTCAAGGGTGGGGTAGGCAAGACGACCATCACAGCGGCACTGGCGGAGTTCATGTCGCTGGAGTTCGGTCAGAGGGTTCTTGTCGTCGACCTCG
This sequence comes from Rhodococcus sp. 14-2483-1-2, assembly GCF_002259405.1. Classification (GTDB taxonomy): domain Bacteria; phylum Actinomycetota; class Actinomycetes; order Mycobacteriales; family Mycobacteriaceae; genus Rhodococcoides. The sequence goes on from NZ_NPFW01000020.1 coordinate 7,657, forward strand.
ATTCCCAGATAAATTTGACGACGATGATGATCGGCGAGAACGAGTGGTGGGAGCTGAACAACAAGGGGCTCACGCTTGCTACAGCGTTCAGGGATGCGATCGAGGGAACGTCGAACTTCGACGTGCAGGCCAGCATTCAGCGTGGAGTCTCGAGCGTGAAGAAGGTGACGGGCGTCGACCTGTTGCCGTCGTCGCTGGATTTGATCTCTCTCCAAGAGGAGTTGAGCGCGCTGCGGGTGGCAGAGGGATCAAGCACCGCAGCGGTGAACATTCTCGGGGATGCCATCGCGCCCGTTGCGGCGTACTACGACTACATTTTGATCGACTGTCCTCCGAACATCGGCCCGATCACTCTGAACGGATTGGCGATGTCGGACGGGTACATCATTCCAACCATCCCGGATGTCTTGTCGACCTATGGTATTCCGCAGATTCAGACTCATGTTGCGAAGTTTGGTAGGGAGTTGGGCCGTGACATCGTCGAACTGGGACTCGTCATCACCAAGTACAAGTCGAATTCTGCGATACATAACGCAACCGTCCGAAACCTCCGGCGCGACAGAGAGATTCAGAACGTTCTGCCGGTATATCTTGCCGAGTCCAACGCGATAGCGGCATCTGCTCTTTTCTCTAGGTACAGCACCCTGAAAGTCAAGTACGGCAACGCTGGTCAGTTCGATCAGCTACGTGAAATCACCAAACACATCATGACGGAGGCTGAAGCGAAGCTATGACCACACCAGATGATGGCAAGCAGCGCATGCAGATCCAGGAACTCGGCGGCGCTCTGCTCAAGCTCAATGCAACAGACGCGACTGCCGCAGCACTGCTGACGAAACTGTTTCAGGTGGTTGCTGAGGAGGCCGCGCAATCGAAGCGTTTCGCAAAAGCGCTGGCCGGCGCATTTGCTGTTTCTGCAGTAAGCGGCGGTGAACCCATCGCCGAGGTGGTGGCGAAGCCGCCCGTGCGTAAGAAGGCGGCACCGAAGAAAGTGATCCGCCAGGCGGGCCAGTTCGATCCGTTCGACATCTACAGAGACAGTGGTGAAGAAGCCCTTGCTGCGAAGCTTGCTGAGCTGAATCTGGAGCAGCTGAGGGACATCATTGCTGAGCAAGAGATCGACATTCATAAGGAAACACGCCTCAAACGCAAGCCGCAAATTGTCGCGGACTGGGTAGTCGAGCGCGTGAAGTTGCTTGCAAACAAGGGGTCAGTGTTTCGGTGAGCCACCCGAGAGAACCACGTAGGGCTTTCCGAATTGAGTCTCGACACCGGGGGAGTACAGCACCGAGTCCGGTGGCCGGGTACTCACACCGGGTAGGCCCGCCGCTGCCACGAGCTCGTCGGCGCAGTGGGTCAGCTCCGCATCGACCAGTGGCCAGTGTCGGTGCACGTTCGGAACGTACAACAGGCGTCCGGCGAGTGAGGTGTGCAATCCCCAACGCGCGGTGAGGAACACAGCGAGTGGATCCTCGGACATGTCGCGTGACCCTCTGACGACGCCGAAGTCCGTCGTTGCGCCTCGGCGCGGCGGTGCGAGTCGTCGGCTGCGGTAGCCGATCGTTCGACTGTCGTCGTCGATGTCGATCGATGACCAGCGGTACGGAACGCGAGCGGCGTTGGTGCCCAACACGACTGCGAGTCTGGTTGCTTCCAGTGATCGGAACACGACGCCGCGTCGACCCTCCGCGTCGATCGAGTACAGGCGCACGTTGATCTCACCGAACGTGCCGAAGTACGGAACTGGGTGACGGTAACCGAGGCCGGCTCCGACCATGTGGAAGCCGATCAGCCCCACCCACGACGAGCCGTCGAATTCGTCGGGCGCGCACCCTCGGGGCAACAGCGGGGCGACAGCCGAACTCGGAACCCGCCAGTGCAGAAAGACGAGCCGTTCCCATCGCTGATCCATCAGGATCGGACGAGGCAGCAGTGGTGGCCGCGGCCAGAGGCGTCGGGCATCGTCTCGATTCATCGTTCGAGCGTAGGCGCGACGCGTCAGGAGGCAGTGAATCGGGCGTGCACGCTCGCGGAGATCGTGATGTTCTCCGGTTTGAGGGCAAACCCGGCCGGCGCGGATGTGGCGGCGAACATGCGCGCCGAGGATTCGGCACCACCACTCTCCGCGATCCCTGGCAGCAGACCGGGGTCGGCCACCGCGACGGCCTGCACGCCCGATCTCCCCAGGCTCGACGCGTAGGACTCGGCCTTGGAGACGGCGTCGCGAACAGCGAGTTCTCGGACGGCGAGGGTGTGAGCAGTTCTGCTGGATTCGGTGAGGTCCCAGCCGAAGTGGTCGATCGACACTCCCTCGAGTGCGGATGCTGCGTAGACGAACGCATCCACCAGATCGAGTTGGCTGAACTGCACCTCCACGGACGCCTCCGCTTGATACACGTACGGCAGTTGTTCTCCGTCGTGGTTGAACGGGCGGTGGCGCGAGTGGCGCACTTGGTCGACCGACCACCGATCGATGGGGCCGCCGTCGCTGTTGTAGAGCGGCTCGACCAATCTCGTGAGCTCCCGGACGAGTTGCTGAGCCGGTTCGGACGCCGACTCCGCCGTTCGTCCGTCGGTACGGACGGTCAGCGACAGCGTGCACTGCTCGGGCGGATAGGTGGCTGCGCCGTGACCGACGACTGTGATGTCGAGTGCTTCATGGCTCATGGCGTCCAGTCTCGCATCCGCGCACCGATATTCACCGAATCTCAACAGTGCTGGCCGACGCGTCAGGTGGGGAGGACAATTGCGAACATGCTTCCTGTTCTCGATCTGGCTTCCGCCGAAAACGACCCCCGCGCGTTCCAGCGGTCACTGCGCGAAGCTGCTCATCGTTCCGGCTTCTTCTATCTCGTCGGACACGGGATCGAGACCGAACGAATGCACGAGGTGCTGCGTCTTGCGCGTCGGTTCTTCGCCGTGCCGGACCATGTGAAGGACGAGATCAGTCAGCTGAAGAGCCCGCACTTCCGCGGTTACTCACGGGTGGGTGGGGAGCTGACCAACGGCCGCGTGGACTGGCGGGAGCAGATCGACATCGGACCCGAGCGCCCGGCCATCGACGGGGCCGAGGGGTACTGGAACCTGCAGGGTCCCAATCTGTGGCCGTCACAGCCCACAGGCTTCAGAGAGACGTTCGAGCAGTGGGAACGCACGGTATCGGGTCTCGGACTTCGCCTCCTGCGACATTGGGCGCAATCCCTCGGAGCCCCCGAGAACGTGTTCGACGATGCTTTTGCCACCGCGCCCGCAACGCTCATGAAGGTCGTCCGCTATCCGGGTACTCCCGACCATTCGCAGGGCGTCGGTGCGCACAAGGACTCCGGGGTGTTGACGCTGCTGCTCGTCGAGCCGGACTCGACCGGGCTGCAGGTGGAGACGACGCCCGATACCTGGATCGACGTTCCGCCGTTGGCCGGGGCGTTCATCGTCAACATCGGCGAGCTGTTGGAAGTGGCGACCGGCGGTTATCTACGGGCGACGCGGCATCGGGTCGTCGCGCCAGGGCCTGACACGGACCGGATATCGGTGCCCCACTTTCTGAGCCCGGCCCTCGATGCCGTCGTCCCGGTGATCGAACTGCCCGCCGAATTGGCGCAGCACTCACGAGGTGTCGAGAACGATCCCGACAACCCCATCTACAGCACCTACGGTGAGAACGCGTGGAAGTCACGTACGCGAGCGCACCCCGACGTGGCGCAGTTGCACCACGGCATCGCTCCGGCCGGTCGGCAGTCTGCTTACTGACGCCGACTGCTGCCCTGACGTGACGCGCGGTACTGGGCCCACGCCCCGGTGCACCACAGTGCCCAGACGATCAGCAGCGGCTGGAACAGCAATCGGATTCCTCGTGCCGAATCGGAGTCGAGGCCGAACGCGTCGGTGTGGGTGACGAACTGCGAGATGTTGCCGGGAAAGACCGCGACGAAGAATGCGGCGACCACCCAACCCACGAGCGGCGCGCGAGCAGTCCAGAACAGCAGCGCCAGGCCGAGCGCGATCTCCACGACGCCCGATGCCAGCACGACGAAGTCGGTGCTCAGCGGCACCCACTCGGGAACCTGCGCTGTGAACGTCTCGCGCGCCCAGAAGAGGTGGCTGAGCCCGGCGAAGACGAGGAACGCCCCCAACACGACCCGCCCGATGGTGCGAGAAATCGATTTCGTCATGGCGTCATGAGACACCACGGGCACACTGAACACCATGACCGGGAGCGCTTCGACCGACTTCGCTCGTCGCCGATGGGTACTGCATGTCGACCTCGATCAGTTCATCGCCGCCGTCGAAGTGCTGCGCAACCCCGATCTGGTGGGCAAGGCAGTGGTGGTCGGAGGGCGGGGAGATCCCACCGAACGCGGGGTGGTCTCGACGGCCTCGTACGAGGCGCGTGCGAAGGGCGTCGGGTCCGGAATGCCACTGCGCGTCGCTGCAAAGAAGATTCCCGACGCGGTCTTCCTGCCCGTGGACAAGCAGGCGTACGACGAGGCGTCGGCGATGGTGATGGACACTTTGCGGACGATGGGGTACGTGGTCGAGGTCATCGGCTGGGACGAGGCGTTTCTCGGTGTGGAGACCGACGATCCCGAGGGTGTGGCGAAGACAGTGCACGACGCCGTGTTCGACGCGACGGGGCTGCATTGCTCGGTGGGCATCGGAGACAACAAGTTACGAGCCAAGATCGCCACCGACTTCGACAAGCCGCAGGGCATCTATCGCCTGACGCAGGACAATTGGTTCGAGGTGATGGGCGATCGCGGCACCGATGCGCTGTGGGGGATCGGCAAGAAGATCTCGAAGAGGTTGGCCGCCCTCGGCATCTCGACAGTCCGAGAACTGGCCGATGCGCAGGACGCGGACCTCGCCGCCGCGTTCGGACCGAAGATCGGTCCGTGGCTCGGCACGAAAGGGCGAGGCATCGACCTCGCGCCGGTGACGTCCGAGCCGTGGGTTGCACGGTCGCACAGCCGTGAGGTCACGTTCCAGACCAATGTCGCCGATTGGGCGGTCATCCGAGACGAGGTCGCCGGTTTGACGTCGAAGGTGTTGGCCGACATCGAAGCCGAGAACCGGCCGGCTGTTCGGGCGGCATTGAAGATCCGCTACGCGCCGTTCGAGACGCATACCGTCAGCGCACCGATCGTCGGTGCGCCGACCTTCGATCCGAAGATTCTGACCTCGGCTGCGGTGGCCCTCGTCGACCGCCTCGACCACAGTCGCGAGGTTCGATTGATCGGCGTCCGGCTCGAAATGACTCCGCCGCAACCTTTCTGATTACTTGCGACCCGCCGCCCAGCGCAGTCCCCAACCGTACTTCTTGTCGAGGTCGGCCTGGCTGCCCTGGATGTACTCGACCTCGCGGGTGACGGTGATCCCCGCAGATGTGTTCTCCAACAATGCGATCGAGCAGATTCGCGCGGAGTTCTCGGCCGAGTCGAGGCGTACCTCGACCTGTGGTCCGCTGGTGGGGTACAGCGTCACCACCCCGTCGACTGCTGCCCAGTTCGGTGCGCCGTCGTAGATCATCGCGAAGATCAGGATTCGAGCGAACTTCTCGGGATGGGCGAGGTTGATGTGCATGTTCTCGCCGCCGCTGACCGAACCGGAGCGATCGTCGCCGTCGAGCGCGATGAACGGGGCATCCTGCAGTGAACCGAAGCTGTTCCCGAGTGCCTGGACGACGCCCTTGGAACCGTCACGCAGTTCGTAGAGGCAGCCGAGGTCGAGATCGACACCGCCGGAGCCGTACGACGCCGCGGCCAACTTGGCCAGGAAGCCCTTCTTCTTCGGCTGTGCCGCAGGTGCGCCGGTCGACCAGTTCAGGTTGACCCGCATCGAACCCTGCTTCTCGCCGGACTTGGTGAGGCTGATCGTCGGCGACGCCTTGGACAGCGTCACTTTGCTCAGACTGACCGGAGCACCGGCCTGCGACGCCGAGGATTGCCCGGACGAGGGCTTGCGGGTGTAGTCGATGGCCATGGTTGTGCCTTCCGGAACGGTCGGTTACCGGATCGAGTGTCCGGTTTGGGCGGTGTGTCGACAATAACCGCCTGTCCGATCATCTCGATGATCGCATCGCTGCGTACGAGAATTCGTCTACGGTCGTGGCACGTTACGCAGATTCGACTTGGCCATTCGCATTGCCTCGCCGACGCCGCCGTTGAGCACGACCTTGCTCATCGCGAGCGCGAATCCCTTGATCTGCTCGCCGGTGATGGTCGGCGGGACGGACAGTGCCAGCGGATCGGTGATCAGTTGCACCAGCGCCGGTCCGTCGACGGCGAACGCGGTCTCGAGTGCGCCGCGGATGTCCTCGGGCTGCTCGACGCGTTGTGCGTGGATACCCGCGGCGGCGGCGATGCCGGTGTAATCGACCTGGGGCACGTCGACGCCGAAGTCGGGCAGACCGTCGACGAGCATCTCGGCCTTGACCATGCCGAGCGTGGAATTGTCGAACAACACGATCTTCACGGGCAGCTTGTACATTGCGACGGTCAAGAGTTCGGAGAGCAGCATCGAGAATCCGCCGTCGCCGGAGATCGAGACGACCTGGCGGCCCGGATTGGCGAACTGCGCTCCGATGGCGTGTGGCAGGGCATTGGCCATCGAACCGTGCAGCATCGACGCGACGAATGCCCTTCTGCCGGTGGGGTTGATGTACCGCGCGGTCCACACGTTGCACATGCCGGTGTCGGTGGTGAACACGGCGTCGTCGGCGGCGAGGTCGTCGAGAACCGAGGCAGCGTACTCGGGGTGGATCGGAACGAGCTTCTCGGCGTTGCGGGTGTACGCGCCGACGGTCTTCCCCATCAGGTCGTTGTGCTTGTCCACCCACTTCTCCACGTAGCGGCGGTCGGTCTTGCGAGTGATCAATGGCTGCAACGCATTCAGGGTTGCCCGAACATCACCGTGGATCGGGTACTGCACCGAGGTTCGACGCCCCAGCTTCGTGGGATCGATGTCGATCTGCGCGGTCGTGACGTCTTCGGGCAGGAACTGCTGGTACGGAAAGTCGGTGCCGAGCAGGATGAGCAGATCCGCGTCGTGAATTCCTGCATGGGCCGCGCCGTAGCCCAGCAACCCTGTCATGCCGACGTCGTACGGGTTGTCGTACTGGATGAATTCCTTGCCGCGCAACGAATGTCCGACGGGGGCACCGATGGTGTCGGCGAACGCGACCACCTCGTCGTGGGCACCCTTGACTCCGTAGCCGGCGAAGATGGCAACCTTCTCGGCATTGTTGATGGCGTCGGCCAGTTTCTGGATGTCCGATGCAGGCGGTGTGACGATCGGTGTGGACGGAATGGCGATCGGATCCATCGTGCCGGCGGCCGACAGCTCGGCGATGTCTCCGGGGAGCGTCAGCACCGACACCCCACCACCGGTGACCGCGGCGTTGATCGCCGCTCGGAACACCCGGGGAGCCTGCGCGGCGGTGGAGACGAATTCGTTGTAGAGCGAGCATTCACCGAAGAGGCGGTCTGGGTGCGTCTCCTGGAAGTACCCCGAGCCGATCTCGCTGCTGGGAATGTGCGACGCGATCGCCAGAACCGGTGCGCCGGAACGGTGTGCGTCGTACAGGCCGTTGATCAGATGCAGATTTCCGGGTCCGCACGAACCCGCACAGACGGCGAGTGTGCCGGTGGTCTGCGCGTCGGCAGACGCCGCGAACGCCGCGGCCTCCTCGTGTCGTACGTGAATCCAGTCGATACCGCCCTTGGCCGATCCACCGGTGCGACGCACTGCGTCGACCACAGGATTGAGACTGTCGCCGACGATGCCGTAGATGCGTTGTACGCCGGCGTCGACGAGTCCTCGAACGAGCTGATCGGCCACTGTGGTGGGCATTTCACTGTCTCCTCAAAATTCGGTGACGCACCGATATGCCTCGGCTGCGCCTTCTCGACGCCTTCCCTGCACCGAGGGTCTGCCAAACATAGAAGTGCACGCAACGGAGGGTCGTCAAGGTGAACCTGCTGGTGAAGGCCCTCTACGATCTCCGTCACGTCGGGATGTTCCAGGCAGCACCCAGAGATGACTGAGGCTACCCGCCGACCGGCGAGAAGTGGCTGGGTGCAGTTCGTCCCGGAACCGTGGAGTCGCGGACGACCAGCGTCGGCGTGAGTGCCACCGAGGACACCGGCAGTCCGTGGGTGACGGCCAACAGCATTTCGGCTGCGCGTGTGCCGATTTCGCGGTGCGGGCTGTGCACTGTCGTCAAGGGCACCGTCAGCTCGCTGCAGATCGAGATGTCGTTGTAGCCGACGACCGCAACGTCGCGTCCCGGCTGCAATTCCGCTTCGCGCAGGACGCCGAGAACTCCGATGGCACTGAAATCGTTGGTCGCGAAGATCGCCGTCGGCGGTGTCGGCAATGCCAGAAGTGCTGTGGCCCCGCGTCGTCCGGCCTCGGGATCGAAGCCCTCTTCCCGTACGTACTCGTCCGGAACGTCGATGCCTGCATCGCGGAGGGCAGCTCGGCAGCCCTCCAATCGGTCGATCCCGGTGCTGGCCCACGCCGGACCGGACACGATCCCCACTCGGGTGTGGCCGAGTCTGGCCAAGTGCTCACCGGCGAGGTAACCGCCCCGATGGTCGTCGCACGTCACCGAGGTCATCCCCGGGTATCTACGGCTGATGAGCACGAACTTGATTCCTCGGCGGTGCAGGTCCTCGAGGTTCTCGCTGTCGAGGCGAGCATCGCCGAAGATGAGGCCGTCGACGTTGCGGCCGAGCAACAGATCGATGCGTCGACGCTGCTGAATCGGATCGTCGTGGGTGTTGGCGACGAAGGTCTCGTACCCGGCACGGTTCGCTGTTTCCTCGATGGCGTCGTACATCGCCGAGAGCACCACGTCGGTCAATCGCGGGACGAGTACACCGAACGCGGTGGACTTCTTGGTGGTCAAGCTCGCCGCGTTGGGGTTGGGGACATAGTCCATCTCGCGGGCCAGCTCGAACAATCGCAGGTCTCCTGCGCTGGCACCGGCCGGGTCGAGCGCAACGCGTCGCAGAGCTCGGGAAACGGTCGAGACATGAACTCCCGCAGCAGCTGCGACCGTTTTGAGCGTGACGCTTCCCGACGTAGTGCTGTCCACTGGCGGTTCCCCTCGATCCTCCGTCGGCGCTGCCCCGACCCCTGATGACCCCTAAGCTAGCACCGTGCGCAATCGTTTGCGCAACAAGTTGCCCTCGAGGAACGGACATTCGATGACAGGTCTGGGTGGTCTCAATCCGTCGCCGACGTCGCTCACGCTCGGCCTGGTTCAGCAGCAGATTCCGCTGATCACGAGCATGGACGATGTGAACGCGACGACCGATCGTGTGTGCAGGCAGTTACACGAGGCGAAGGCCGGCTTCTCGGCGCTCGACCTCGTGGTGTTCCCCGAGTACTCGCTGCACGGTCTGCGCAAGTCGTCGTGGGCGTCCGACGAGGTGATGTGTGACATGGACGGTCCACAGGTGGAGCGGTTGCGCGACGCGTGCCGTGAGTCGGCAGTGTGGGGGTGTTTCAGCATCATGGAACGTAACCCCGGCGGAGCGCCGTTCAACTCCGGAATCATCGTCGACGACCGAGGTGACATCGCGCTGTACGTCCGCAAACTGCATCCCTGGACGCCCAAGGAGCCGTGGGAGCCCGGCGACATCGGCCTACCGGTCTGTCCAGGTCCCAAGGGGTCGGTGCTGTCGCTGTTGATCTGCCACGACGGAATGTTTCCCGAGATGGCGCGGGAGGCGAGCTACCGCGGTGCCAACGTGCTGCTGCGCACGGCCGGGTACAAGTTTCCGCTGCGGCAGTCCTGGCGTATCACCAACGAGGCCAATGCCTTTCACAATTTGGCGTACACGGCGTCGGTGTGTCTGGCGGGGGAGGACGGCAACGGCATCCCGTCGATGGGCGAGGCGATGGTGTGCGACTACGAAGGAACGATCGTCGAGCGCGGCGATTCGACACCCGATCGGGTGGTGACCGTGTCGATCGAGCCGGCCAGGGCGGATGCGGCACGTCGCGAGTGGGGAGTGGAGAACAACATCTATCAACTGGGTCATCGTGGGTACACCGCGCTCGATGGAGGGGCGCGCGATTGCCCGTACACCTACGTTCGCGACCTCGCCGACGGAACCTACCGAGTGCCGTGGGAGGACGAGGTTCGCATCGTCGACGGGACCTCGGAGGGGTACGGACCCCCGCGTCGGCTCGGCAGCGCAACCGATTCCGCGCGGGCCGGTCTGCGCGGGGAGTAAGGCGGAGGTTACGCGACCCGTGCCCGTGTAACGGTGCCATTAATTGGTTCCGGATTTGTCGCCCAAAGCTCGACATCGACTGAGAAACCCCTCTATCGTCAGAGCAACGCAATCGGTTGCACGACCGGTTGCACAGCAAGCGAAAGAAGGCTCGTTTCGATGACTTCCCAGGTAGGCGACTCTCTGGAGCTCACGGATCGCACCCGCCACGACATCGAATCGATGTCGTCGGGGGATGTGTACAAACTGCTGTCCTGCGCGGTACAGCCTCGTCCGATCGCATGGATCTCGACCGTTTCCGGCGACGGCGTCCGCAACCTGGCACCGTTCAGCTTCTTCAACGTCGCCTCGCGCAATCCGGCAACGCTGATGATCTCCATCGGTGAACGCATCGGGTTCCCCGGTGAGTTCAAGGACACACTGGTCAACATTCGCGACACGGGCGAATTCGTCGTCAACATTCCGTCCGCAGACACCGTGGATGCGGTGACCGCGAGTTTCGCCACCGTCGATGCGGAGGTCGACGAATTCGAGCTCTCGCACATGACCGCGGTACCGTCGGTGTCGGTCGAGGCCCCGTCGGTGCTCGAATCCCTGGTCTCTCTCGAATGCCGCACGATGCAGGAAATTGCACTCGGCACGGACACTCTGGTGTTGGGGACCGTGACGGCGGTGACCAGTAGGCCTGGCCTGCTCACTGCCGACCTGCACGTCGATACTCTCGAACACCGTTTTCTCGGCAGGCTGGCGGGCCCGTTCTACACCACCGACATGAACCGGGTGGCGCAGTGACCGCCTCGGCTCGGCTGCGCGGCGTCGACACCGAGTCGGTTGTCGATACGTTCGATATCGCTGTGGTGCAGACCGGTTCGCGAATCGGAGCCTGGCAGCAGAACATCGACGCGGTGCGCGCAGAGGTGCAGGCTCTCGCCGCGAGCGGGTCGAAGGTGATCGTTCTGCCCGAATTGTTCGCCAGTGGTTACGATCTCGACGGCATCGAAACCATGGCAGAGTCCGTACCCGGTCGAACGTCGACCGCACTCGGAGCGCTGGCCGCCGAGACCGACACGGTTCTGGTGACGGCCATCGCGTTTCGTGATGCCGACGGAATCGTCTTCGACAGCTCGCTCGTCGTGGGGCCGGGCGGCCTGATCGCTCTGGGACACAAGCGCTTTCTGTGGGACCGAGAGAAATCGGTGTTCACTCCTGGCGCTGAGAGCGGACTGCTGGTCAGCACTCCGTTCGGCACCATCGGCGTCGTGATCTGCTACGAGGCAGGGTTTCCCGAGACGGTCCGCGACCTCGTCCAGCGAGGAGCCGATGTGATCGCCGTACCGTCGGCCTTCGGGCACGTCCGTTTGCACGTATGGAAGCTGCTCACCCGCTCCCGCGCACTCGAGAACGGCGTCGTCGTCGCGGCCGCCGGACTCACCGGACAAACCGGCGACGGCCCACGGTTCGCGGGCCACAGCGTCATCGTCGGACCACAGGGGCGCACCATCGTCGAGATGGACGAGAGCGTCGGATCGGTGTCGGCAACAGTGACTCGCCGCGAGTTGCTCGACGCACGCGACGAAGTCCCCTATCTGAAAGACCTTGCCCGACTGGGCGGTATCACCGAGACACGAACGACCGAGAACGATCACGAGAGGAACCGAGATGTTCGATCTGCGATCAGCTGATCTGTTGCGCGCCTTCACCCGTCAGCTCGAGCTGTGCAAAGTTCGGCCCGGAGAGCAGGTGGTCATTCTCGCGGAACCGTCGAGCCGCGGTGATTACGTCTCGGCTGCGTTCGGGGCGGCTCAGAGTTTGGGCGCACAGGTACTCTCGGCCACCGTTCCCGGCGGCAGTCCGGCACCGATGCCGAGCACCCACACCGGTGCGGGCCCCGGTCTGGTGTCGGTCATGAACAGTTCGGTCGCACAGGACATGCTCAAGGGAGCCGACCTGGTGGTCGATCTGACCAGCGAGGGCTTCATCCACGCGCCCATCCAGCAGGAGATCCTGGCCGCAGGAACGCGCATCATCTTCGTGTGCGACGCCCCGGACGTGCTCATCAGGAACATGCCGCAGGACGGAGACAAGGAACGGGTGCAGGCCGGCGTCGATCTGATCCGCAACGGTTCGACCATGCGCATCACCAACGAGGCCGGCACCGATCTCACCGTGCAACTGAGCAATTCGCAGCCCGAGTTCCAGGTGGGCTTCGCCGACGACAAGGGACGCTGGGACCACTGGCCGTCCACCATGGTGCTGTGTTGGCCGGAGATCTCCAACGGACAGATCGTGTTGTCCGAGGGAGACATCCTGCTGCCGTTCAAGGAATACGTCCGCGACAGGACGACACTCGCCGTCACCAACGGCCATATCGACGAGGTCACCGGCGGCGCAGAAGCGGCACTGCTCAACATGTTCTTCGACGACTCCAACGACAAGTGGGCGCGCTACCTGTCCCACATGGGCTGGGGGTTGATGAAGACCGGCGACTGGTTCGCGGCCGCGATGTACGGCAAGGACGACATCATGGGCATGGACGCCCGAGCGTTCGCAGGCAGCTTCCTGTGGTCCACCGGCCCGCACCCCGTACTCGGCCGAGACTCCTACGCACACCTCGACATCGGGATGCGCGCCTGCACCGTATCCATCGACGGCATCGACGTCGTCACCGAAGGTCGATTGGTGGAGAACTGACATGGCACCGATCGAAGTGGTCGTCGCAGGCGGCGGCCTGGGCGGGCTGACCGCGGCGCTCTCGCTGCGGCACAGGGGAATCCAGGTAACGGTACTCGAAGCTGCCGCCGAGCTGGGCGAGGTCGGCGCAGGCATCCAGACCGCTCCGAACGCCAGCCGCATCCTCATCGCCCTCGGTATGCGCGAGAAGCTCGAAGCGATCAAGACCGAGCCGATGGATCAGGTGCGCAGGCGGTGGGAGAACGGCAAGGTCATCGCGCTCACCGCACTCGGCGAGTACTGCAAGAAAACGTTCAACGCGCCGTACTGGCACTACCACCGCGCAGACCTGCACTCCGCCATCCACGCGCAGTGCCTCGACCCCGACGGCCCCGGCCCGGTCGTGGTGTTCGAGACCGACGCGAAGGTCGTCGAGGTCGATCGCACCGACCCGATGCGGCCCGTCGCGGTCACCGGAGCGGGACGTCGGTACGAATCGGATCTGCTCATCGGAGCCGACGGAATCCGATCGACGGTGCGCGATCTCATCGGTCTGCCCGACACGCTGGTGTTCTCCGGCGAAATGGCATACCGCGCACTCATTCCGGGTGATCGCATCGTCAAGGATCCGGCCACCCGCTGGCTCGTCGACCGATACCAGAGCACAATCTGGTACGGACCCGACCGACACCTGGTGCACTACATGATTCGTGACGGCGAATACCTCAATGTCGTTGCGCTGGCACCGTGTACCGACGAGGTCCGCGACGGTGGACCACGGCTCGTCGGACCCGAGGAACTGATGGCGACGTTCCCGGACTGGGACGACCGTGCCCACGCGATGCTGTCCAAGGCCGACGAGAACGTGCTGTGCCAGGCGCTCTACTACCGCAGGCCCGACCCGCGTTGGACCGACGGCCGCGTCGCGCTGCTGGGTGATGCCTGCCACGCCATGCTGCCGTACCAGGCGCAAGGTGCCTCGCAGGCCATGGAGGACGCCGCCGTGCTGGCCGAGGAACTCGCGAAGGTGACCGCGAGCGGAATCGACGACGCGTTGGCGCGCTACGTCTTTCGCCGGGCCCGACACGCGCGGATGGTGCAGGACGCGAGCCTGCAGAACAAGACCTTCTACCACATACCCGATGGACCCGAGCAGCAGAAGCGGGACGCGACACTGGCGTCGTTCGATGGGGAGTCCGACATCTCGTACGACTGGCTGTGGAGCGGTACACCGCTCGACGACAGCGACGACGAGAAATTCCATTACTCGTTCGTCCGATGACGACCTCGGACCACAACACCGCGCCGGAGGCTGCGATGAAGACTGGTGATCAGGTAGTACAGGAACTCCCCTGGAAATGGGGTGTGCAGGGCAAGATCTTCATCATCGGCGGGCTGGGTTACATGTTCGACGCCTGGGACGTGGCGCTGAACGGCTTCTTGACGCCGCTGCTCGGAAGTTACTGGGATCTGTCCCAGGCCGAGCGCGGGCTCGTCGCCACCGGCAACCTGATCGGCATGGCCGTCGGAGCCGTCGTGTGGGGAACGATCGCCGACCGAGTCGGGCGAAAACGCGCATTCTCGTTGACGTTGTTGATCTTTGCGCTGTTCTCGGTCCTGGGTGCTTTCGCGCCGAGCTTCGAGATCTTCATCGTTCTGCGGTTCCTCGCAGGGTTCGGCCTCGGCGGCTGCATCCCGGTGGACTACGCGTTGGTCAGCGAATTCTCGCCACGCCGCATTCGCGGCAAGATTCTGTCCGCGATGGACGTCTGGTGGCCGATCGGTGCCACCATCTGCGGCGTCGTCGCAACACTTCTGGTCCCGATCGACGGTGATGTTCGCTGGCGCTACATGCTGCTGTTCATGGTTCTGCCTGCGCTGCTGCTGTTCTGGGTCCGACGCGGTATCCCGGAGTCGCCCATCTACCTCGCCAAGGTCGGCCGAGAAGCCGAGGCTCGCGCCGTCATCGACGACATGGTGACGCGCACCGGATCCGAGGCCGTCGAGTACGTCATCGTCGCCGATACCGCACCGAAGGGTCCGGGCGGCATGAAAGCTGCTCTGACACAGCTCAAATCGGTCTGGCGTTACAGCCCGCGCATCACCGCCGCAGCCTGGATGCTGTTCGTGTCCATCATGCTGCTCTACTACGCAGCGCTGAGCTGGATGCCGTCCATCCTCCGCGCCGAGGGCTACGGAGAGTTCGCAGCCTTCGCCGGTACGACGCTCATGACCGGAGTCGGCATCGTCGGTGTGCTCACCTCGGCGTTCATCGTGGAGATCTTCGGACGCAAGTGGGTCATCGGGCTGTCCGGCCCGATCGCGGGTAGCGCGCTGGTCATGTTCGCCGTCATGCTCGACATCCAATCGGCTGCACTGATCTGGCTCGGCATCTTCGGCTTCGTCATCCAGCTGACCATCCCGGTGCTGTACTGCTACGTCTCGGAGTTGTATCCCACCAACATCCGCGCCTCGGGATTCGGGTACGCCTCCTCGGTCAGTCGGGTGGCCACCGGCTTCGCGCCACTGCTCTTCGGCTCGGTGATGTGGCCGATCCTGGGTCTGCCGTTGACCTTCGGCATCGTCACCGCGTTCGTGTTGTTCGCGGTGATCTGGATGGCGTACTTCGCACCCGAGACCAAGGGGCGCGAACTCGACACCCTCGTCGACGAACCCACCGAGGTAGTCGCAGGCGAGGCACGGGTCTGATGAAGCCCGCACAGTTCGACTACCACCGGGCGCGCGATGTCTCGGGTGCAGTGCGGCTGCTGTCCGAGCTGGGCGAGGACGCGAAGATCATCGCCGGAGGCCAGTCCCTGGTCGCCATGATGAACTTCCGCCTCGCCCGGCCCGGGCACCTGGTCGACGTGGGTGGGTTGAACATTCTGCAGTACATCCGCCGAGAATCCGACGGCCTGCACATCGGGGCGCTCACCACCCACCACGACGTCGAATCCGGCGACGTGGGAACGGACTTCGCCGTCCTTCGCGAGGCCATGCGGTGGGTCGGGCACTACCCGATCCGTACCCGCGGCACCGTCGGCGGCAGCATCGCCCATGCGGACGCCACCGCGGAATGGTGCTTGTTGGCCATCCTGCTCGACGCCCGCATCGTCGTCGAGAGCGTACGGGGGCGGCGAACCGTCGAGGCAGACTCGTTCTTCTTCGGGTACTACTCCACCGATCTCGCATTCGACGAGATGATCGTCGAGATCGTGTTCCCGAACCCGGCACCACATGCTGCGGTGACCGAGTATGCCGAGCGACAGGGTGATTTTGCGATCGTGGGCGCGGCCGTATCCCTCGATCTGGACGGTGTGGCCGTGGTGGGTGGACGCGTCGCTCTCGCGGGAGTGGGCGCGACTCCCGTGCGATCGTCCGCCGGCGAGGCCGCGCTCGCGGCAGGAGGAACGTTCGCCGACTGCGCGGACGCCGCAGCCGAAGCACTGGAACTGGAGGACGAGGGCATGGTCACCGCCGAGTATCGACGCACCCTGGTGCGCACCTTGGTGGCCGAAGCCTGCAGCGACGCACTGGTATCGCAGGGGGTGCCCACATGAGCGTCGATCAGGTTCTCACACCCAAATTCGTCGGCACCTCGGTCGCACGCCGCGAGGACCCTCGATTGCTCACCGGCCGAGGCAGATTCGTCGACGACATCGCGATGCCGGGAATGCTGCACGCGCAGTTCGTCCGAAGCACCGTCGCGGCCGGATCGATCACCGCTCTCGACGTCGGTGACGTCGCCGGAGTCGAGGGAGTGCGCGGCGTCTTCACCGCGGCGGACTTGGACCTGCGGCCGATCCGCGCCGAATTGTCCCGTCCGCTGAGCGAATTCGTGCCCACCGATATGCCCGTGCTGGCGCACGACGTCGTGCGCTACGTCGGTGAGCCGCTGGCCATCGTCGTCGCCGCCGACGCCTACAGTGTCGAGGACGGGCTCGAAGCGGCACGAGTGTCGTACCGGACCGTCACCGCCGTCACCTGCGCAGACCAGGCCATGTCCGAGGGCATTCCGCTGGTGCACGATTCGGTGCCGAACAACACCGTCGTGGACGTGCAGATGTTCGCCACCGAGGGCATCGACGAGATCTTTCACGACGCGCACACCGTGGTGTCCGTGCAGTCCAGAACGGGGCGTCAGAACGCACTGCCGCTCGAGACCCGCGGATGCATTGCCCACTGGGACGAGCGCGACGAACAGTTGATCATCTACATCTGCACGCAGGTCCCGCACCAGGTTCGCACCGTCACCGCACAGTGCCTCGGTCTCGACGAACGCCAGGTTCGGGTTGTCGTGCCCGACATGGGCGGCGGCTTCGGGCAGAAGTGCGTCGTCGGCCGCGAGGAGATCGCTGTGGCCGCGGCCGCATTGAAGCTCCGTCGCCCGGTCAAGTGGATCGAGGATCGCAAGGACGCACTGACGGCGTCGTTCCTGGCCCGCGAACAGCAGTACGACGTGCGAGCCGCGTTCGATTCCGAGGGGCACATTCTCGGCCTCGACGCAGATGTCGTGTGCGACATGGGTGCGTACTCGTGCTACCCCTTCACCGCAGGCATCGAACCGCTCATGGCCTCGGCCGAAATGCCTGGGGTGTATCAGGTTCCGGCATATCGGGTGCGGGGTCGCTCCGTGTTCAGCAACAAGGCACCGACCGCGCCGTACCGAGGGGTGTCCCGGCCGCAGTACGTCATGGTGATGGAGCGGCTGTTCGAGCGAGCGGCTCGTGAATTGCAGCTCGATGCAGTGGAGATCAGGCGGCGCAACGTGATCACCGCCTTCCCGTACACCGGCGTCAACAACATCACCTACGATCCGGGCTCGTACCTCGAGGCGCTGAACCTGTGCGAGCAGACCCTTCGCGACGGCGGTTGGTACGACTTCCAGGAGCGGGCAACCGCAGACGGCCGACACATCGGCATCGGATACTCGTGCTTCAGCGAGCGAACCGGGTACGGCAGCAGCGCATTCGCGGCTCGAAAGATGAACGTGGTGCCCGGGTTCGACATCTCGGAGGTCAGGATGGACACCTCCGGAACCGTTGTCGTGACCACCGGAACGATGAGCCACGGGCAGAGTCACGAGACCACGATGGCGCAGATCGTCGCCGACCGACTCGGCATCGGCGTCGAACAGGTCAAGATCGTGCAGGGCGACACCGACCGCATCACCTACGGCTTCGGGTCGTTCGCCTCCCGCTCGATCACCATCGGCGGCAGTGCAGTGGCGTTGGCGTCGAACAAGCTGGGAGACAAACTGTGTGAGATCGCGGCGCACCTGCTGGAGACTCGCGACGACAACGTCGAGCTTGCTTCGGGGCGCGTCCGTCAGCGCGACGACCATTCGAAGTACGTCACCTACCGGGACATCGCCGACGTCGCGTATCTGAAGGCGCAGCTGCTTCCGAAGGGGGTCGAGCCGGGTTTGTCGGCGACGGCGAGCTTCGACGTGTTCAACGACGGTACGTTCTCCAACGCCACGCACGGCGTTGTCGTGGAGTTGCACGAGGGCACCGGGCAGGTGGAAATTCTGAAGTACGTGTGCGTCGAGGACTGCGGAGTCGCCATCAATCCCAAGATCGTCGAAGGACAGTGCCGGGGCGGAATCGCCCAGGGCATCGCCGGTGCGTTGTTCGAGCAGGTGTCGTACGACGATCACGGAAATCCACTGTGCGCCAGCTTCATCGACTACAAGGTGCCCACTGCCTGCGAAATCCCGGACATCGAGATCCATCACCTCGAAACGCCGTGCCTGTTCACCGAATCCGGGGCCAAGGGAGCCGGTGAGGGCGGCACGATCGGCGCACCGGCCGCCGTGCTCAACGCCGTCAACGACGGATTGCGCTCCACCGGAGTCGAACTGAACGACACACCGATCACCCCCGTGGCGGTACAGACGGCACTGGCGAAGGGAAGGCCATGAGCAGCAAGCAACTGATCGAACTGAATGTCAACGGAACCATCCATGAGGTGATCACCGAACCACGCCGGACTCTGGTCGATGTACTGCGGCACGATCTGCAGCTCACCGGAACGCATGTCGGCTGCGAGCACGGCGTGTGCGGAGCCTGCACCGTGCTGATCGACGGCAAGCCGGCCCGTGCCTGTCTGACATTCGCCGCACAGGTGGAGAACTCCGATATCAGGACCGTCGAATCACTCGGCATCGACGGTGAATTGAACGATCTGCAACAGGCCTTCGCAGACCACCACGGTCTGCAGTGCGGCTTCTGCACACCGGGATTCCTGATGTTGGCCGAGGGCTACCTCGCCGACAACCCCGATGCCACCAAGGAACAGATCCGCGAGGTGGTGGCGTCGAACTACTGCCGCTGTACCGGGTATCAAACCATCGTCGAGGCCATCGACTCGTGCGCCGAGCAGCGACGCTGCGCCGGCTGTGTGAACGGAGTTCGCAAGTGATACTGACCAACACACTCGATATCGACGCCTCGGCCGAGGACGTGTTCCGGCTGATCAACGATGTCGAGAAAGTCGCGACCTGCGTACCGGGTGCTGCCATCACCGGTAAGGACGGCGAGACCTACCTCGGTGGAGTCAAGGTCAAGGTCGGCCCGATCAGCGCGTCGTACGCCGGCACGATTCGGTTCCTCGAGGTCGATGCCGAAACCCGGACGCTCTCACTCGAAGCCAAAGGAGCCGACTCGCACGGAAACGGCGACGCCGAGGCCCAGGTGAAACTGGCGGTCGAGGCGATCGGTGACCGTACGCGGTTGACCCTGAACACCGATCTGGTGATCAGCGGAAAGATCGTCTCGTTCGGCAAGGGCGCGATCGTCGCGGTCTCGAACAAGGTGCTGCAACAGTTCGCCGTCAATCTCGGTGCGCTGCTCAGTGGTTCGGCCACGGCCGAATCGACCACGCCTGCAGCGGTGAGGACTGCTGCTGCGAGCCCGGTCGGCGGCGAATTGAATGCGATGAGCCTGATGCCCGAACCGGTGCGTAAGTACGCACCGATCGCGGGCATCTTCCTCGCCGGAATGGTCGAGGGCTGGCTGGTGTCCAGGGCCTTCGGGCGACGGTAGAGAGCTAGCTGCGCACCGAGCTCGAGATTCTGTCGACGACCATCGCAACGGCACTCGGAACCGGCTCGATGACATCCACGTCGGTGCGCAGCGCCAGCCGCCGGGCCGAATCGCTCAACGGTCCGCCGCCGATGACAACGGCGCTCGCTCCGGCGGCCACTGCTGCATCGACCGCCGTTCCCAATTCGGCAACGCTCGATGCGAGGTCCTCGGCCAGGACCAGCGGTGCTGACGCAGTGAGGAACACACCCGCGAAATCGCCGTCGGGCACGGTGGCACGAGTCAGCGCATCGAGTTGGGCGGCGAGATCGGCTGTGGTGGTGGCGATCGCGAAGCGGCGACCGCCTCGTGCGGCGTACAGGATTCCTGCCTCGCCGATCCCGACGACCGGAATGTCGACGAGGGTTCGGAGTTCGGCCGCACCGGGATCACCGAACGCGCCGACGATCACCGCGGCCGGGCCATGGTGCTCGATCGCGTCGAGGGCCGCGGTTACGACATCCGGTCCGGCAGCACGCAACTGTTCGGTGCCGGTGATCATCGCCGGTCCGGTACCCGCGGTGACCCCGATGACGGTGAACTCTGTGTCGTGGAGCCAACGCCGCGCGACGTCGACGAGCAGCTGCGTCGTTGCAGCGTTCGAGTTGGGGTTGATCACGAGAATCTTCACTGCTCAGCCATCTTCCGGCATGGGTTGTCCGAAGGTCTCTTTCGGGAACTGCACGGCAATGCCGCACACGATGAACAGGCCGGCCAGCATCGCGAACATGGCACCCACGCCGGACGAGTCCAGTACGGCTCCGGCGATGAGCGGGAACAGTCCGCCGGAGAGGGAGCCCAGCGCCAGGATCACCGACGTCGCGAGGCCACGGATTCGCGTGGGGTACTGCTCGGGTGCGAACAGCCAGATCGT
This sequence comes from Rhodococcus sp. 14-2483-1-2, assembly GCF_002259405.1. Taxonomy (GTDB): domain Bacteria; phylum Actinomycetota; class Actinomycetes; order Mycobacteriales; family Mycobacteriaceae; genus Rhodococcoides. The sequence goes on from NZ_NPFW01000020.1 coordinate 28,527, forward strand.
CGTGTTGAGGATGATGACCGAGAAATTGAACAGGGCACCGAAGAACAGTACGAGTCCGATGGACGTTGCGAAGAAACCGAATCCGAGCCCGGCGACAATACCGAGTACAGCGCCACCGGTCAGGGTCACCTTGCGGGGGAGTTTGCGGGCGATGAGCGCAGCGGTCAGCGCGCCGATCAGCGATCCGGACTGCATCACGAGGGTGTACCAGAGCGCACTCGAGATCGACATTCCCCGCTCGGTCAGGATGACGGGAATGAGTGTGAGCATCGAGATCTGTGCTGCGTAGGACATGCAGACGGCAATGCCGAGGGCGAGAGTGCTTCTGCGGTAACGCCGTCCGAACATCTCCGTCCACCGCGCGCGCGGTGCGGCGTGATCATCGACCGAGGTGTCGACGTTCAAGTACTGAACCTCGGAGTCGAGGGTGCCGCGAAGCTTGCCCTGCGCCAGGCGGTTGATGACGGTATTGGCCTCGGCCACACGGCCTGTCGCCGCGAGGAAGCGAGGTGTTTCCGGAAGCGAGCGGCGATAGAACACGACCGCGAGTGCGGGCAGTACGAGCAGACCGAACAGCCAACGCCAGCGGTCGTCACCGGTGAAGATGGCGAAGACGATGACCCCGAACAGTGGGGCGAGCATGTTGCCCAGACCTGCGGCCGCGACGTTGATCATGCCGACCGCGGTACCTCGATGCTTGGCAGAGAAGAACTCGGAGAGCATGATCACCGCTACGGCGATCTCACCGCCGAGTCCGAGCCCGACAAGGAATCGAGCGCCCACCAGCACCTCGTAGTTGGGTGCGAATGCGCACAGTAGCGATCCGAACGCGAAGACGAGAAGGTTTGCGCCGAGGAGGGTTCGACGACCGAAACGGTCCATCACCGCTCCGGCCAGGATGCGCCCGAGGGCGACGGCGGTGAACGTCGCGGTGTTCAGCAGTCCGATCTCGGTTCCGCCGAGGCCCCAGGATTCACGCAGGAGCGGTCCGGTGATGCCGACGGCATTCTGTTCGATGGCATCGAAGAAGACACCGAACAGGACCATGGCGACGATGCCGAAGTGCGCTGTGGTGAGGCCGATCTTCGAGTACGACGCCTCGATCTGTTCGCTGAGGCTGCCTGCCTCGGGCGGTGGGTCGATCGGTGACGGCTTCTCGTTCGTGGTCGGGACGCTCATCCCAGTGCCTCTCGCTAAGTGGTATACCAACAGCGGAGAATCTACGGAGCATTGCGCCGCGACAGGTTTCTCGGCGGTAACACTTGTGTTTCCAGGTCCTCTCACCAGTGCCTTCCTGTTGAGGTAATCGTTGGGTGGGGCCTGTCAATGCTTCCCGTGGATGCGCGGTATACCTTCAGGTCGCTGGTATACAAGCATCATGGCATCCACGGAGGGTCGCGAGTCGCTGTCGCGTTCGGTGTTCGACGCGATCAGAACACGCATTCTGGACGGTCGCCTCCGACCTGGTGAAACGCTGAGCGAGCGCAATCTGGGAACCGAGTTGCAGGTGTCGAGGGTGCCGATTCGTGAGGCGCTTCCATTGCTCGAAGCGGCCGGGTTGGTGACGCTGTCGCCGAGACGCCCTGCCGTGGTGACGGGAGTGACCAGAAGTTCGGTCGACGAGTTGTACGACATCAGGTCCGCGCTCGAGCCGCTCGTGGCTCGACGGGCAGCGTCCGCTGTGGCGGCGGGCGCGGACGCGTCATCGCTGGTCGACGCCGTGTCCCGTGCAGGTGCAGCGCTCGACCGGGGTGATCTACTCGAATTCCATCACGCGAGCTCAGGGGTGCACTCGGGGATCGAGGCATTGTCTGCCAACCGGCTGTTCCCGGTCATCATGGAACCGTTGCGCGAGCGCAGCAATCGACTCAACATGGCCAATCTCGAACGGGATCCGTCACTGCGACACGGGGAGCATGTTTCCCTCGTCGACGCCATCGCCAAGGGGGACACGGAATTGGCTGCCGCCGTTGCGTTCGCACACGTGGAATGGGGCCGAGCACGAACGTTCGAGACTCTGGCGCAAGTCCCGGGTTACGACCCACAGCACTGAGTCGTCCTCAGCGCGACGCGGTCAGTCTGGATACCTGTACGGCGCCGGCAGTCCCGAGCACGAGCACCCCCGTCGCAACAGCGAAGGCGATCGAATAGGAGTCGCCGATGGCAGGCGCGACGATCAGTGGGCCGAGTGCCTGCCCGACGCCGTAGAACGCAGTCAGTGTTGCCGCGGTACGCCCGATGGGCAGTGTCTGGGCGGTGCTCATCGTCAGCATCGTGATGCCCATGAACGTTCCGCCGAACAATAGGGCCGAGAACACGGCGGCGACGGTGTTCCCGGTCAGAGCGGGGAGTACTGCTGCGATCGACTGCAATGCGAACGCTGCCACCAGGGCATTGCGCATGCTGGTTCGGCGGGCGACTGCCTGCCACAGCACCGTCGCCGGTACGGCAGCGAGTCCGACGACGATCCACACCGCCGGACCCACCGACGTGCTGCCGTGGCCACCGACCGCAGCCACGAGAAACGTGCCGACGATGATGTAGCCGAGGCCCTCGAGGAAGTACGCGAACAGCAATGTCCGCCATACGGTCAGGGTCCTGCGGTCGATATCGCCGGGCGCAGCCCGCGTTGCGGGCTCGGGATGCACCCGTAGCGTCCACGCCGGGGCGATGAGGACCGCTGTCAGGAGCGCCGAGCACACCCACAGCGCCTCCCAGGACAGGTGCGGTCCGACGAGCAGGGTCAGAAGTCCCGACGCCGCGATGCCTGCGCCGACGCCGCCGAACGCGATACCGGGGGAGGCACCGTCGGCGCGATGTTTCGTCACGGTGCTCGCGCACGCGATGAAGACCGCTGCGCTCGCCAGGCCTGCCAGGAACCTCAGTGCGGAGAACGCAGCGGTGGAATGGACAGCGGCCATGGCCAATTCGCTGGCGACGAGGACCACTGTCCACAGTCGGAACGATGTCGTCGTGTTGATCGACGGGCGCACGGACAACACGATTGCGCCGACGAGATAGCCGGCGTAGTTCGCGGTCGCGATGACGGCACCGCTGCTCGGCGTCACCTCCGCCGCATCGACCATGATCGGCAGTAGTGGCGTGAACACGAATCGCCCGACGCCCATCGCGGCCGCGAGTCCGGCCGCGGCAGCGAACGACAGTCGACGGCCGTTCATGGCGAGCACCCCCCCTAGATCGTTAGCCGGGCCAACGGTACCCGCCGCATTTGCGACTCCGGAATCGGACCGGACGGAACCGATCCGAGCCCACAGGCGTCAAACCCCATGACGCCGATTCACCGGGCGTCTTTACGATGCGACTCGGGGGAGCGTCATGACAGTGAATGTGGATCCAGCGATCCTGCGGCAGTTCTCGAATGTGTTGTCGGCAACCGGCGGGGTGATCCGTGAGGTGGATGCTCTCGCTCCGTTCCGGGAATCGGAGAATGCGGTGCAGGGTAGTGACTTCCGCGCAGCATGTGCGGCGGCAGCAGCCGCAGCGGCCGGAGCAGTTGCAGCCCTGGCCGGCCGGGCCGAATGCGTCGCAGACATCGCCCGCGGCGTAGCGCAGAACTACGAGATCGCCGACGACGAACTCGCCCGCCGCCTCGCCGCGATGGACCAGCCGAAGTGACCCCTACCGTGCCGCACGTCGCGGGCTGGGAGCCGGAGTCGATGCGCAAGACGATGATCGAACTGTCGGAGATCGTCGAGCGCGTCAACGGCCAGCGCACCGGAGTGCTGGAGGAGCAGGACACATTGGCCGAGACGTGGACCGGTGAGGCAGCCGAAGCCGCAGCCGAACGCGTGGTGGCCGAATGCTCCCGGATGAGCTCCGTGTGCGGTGAGATCGATTCACTCGGTAAGGCATTCGAGACCGCAGCAGGAATGGTCGACGCCGCGAAGGCGCACCTGCAGGCGCAGGTGTCGGCGGCGACGACGAGCGGGTTCGCCGTTCGGGCCGACGGTGTGGTCGACCCCGACGGGATGATCGCGTTGATACCGGACGTCTTGGGTGAAGAAAAGCTACGAAAGGCCGACGAACTGCGTTCTGCTGCAGCGCAGTTGACCGAGGATATTCAGGATGCTCTGAGGCAGGCAGAGCGGGCCGCACTCGACGCTGCTCGGCAGTTGGCCGAGCCCACGAAGTTGTTGACCGAGCTTGCGCTCGGTAGCCCGACCGGGAAGTTCGTCGAGAACCCGGACGGATCGTTCTCGTGGATGCCGGATTGGCCGACGACCGTAGCAGCGACGGTGATCGGTGGCATGACCGACGTGACGAGGAGGGCGCTGGAACTTCCAGGTGTCGGTTCCGTAGACGATGTTGCCAAGAACATCGGTCGGGGGTTGGGGGCGTTCGGGGCGGTGGCGGGAACTATTCCCTCGATTACGCACGATATCGACGAGGGGGTGAGCCCCACCGAGGCGATCGCGGTCAACACGGCGAGTACCGCCGCCGGCCTCGCAGCTGCGACCTACGTGACCGGCGCCCTGGCGGGACTCGGTGGTGCCGCGGGTTCGGTGTTCCCCGGGCCGGGCACGGTGGCCGGTGCTGCCGCAGGCGTCGCGTTGGGTGCCCTGGTCGGGGGCTCCGTCAGCCACGGCGTATCGAAGGTCATCGAATGGACGCTGCGATGACCGATCGTGAGGACACAGGCGCGAACACGCCTGCGACAGCAAATCCGGGACCTGTGTGGGTGCGGAGGTGGCGCAGTGTCCACCTCGGCTGGCTCGCAGCGGTTTTCGGCATCTGTACGGTAGTGGTGGGACTGCTGGTTGTCGCCGTCCCTGTGATTGCCAGGACGGGCGCAGGAGGCCTCCTGACACTGTTGTGGCTCGCGTTCTTCGTGCTCCTTCCTTTGGGGATGGCTGTGCCGATGTCCGGCATCGGATCTGCACGACTGTCACGTTTCGTGCGGCGGGTCGACGTTGCAGGCGTCGGCGCAGGTTTGTCGGTGCCCGGGCGCGGGGACTTCGTGGCGCGGGCAGGTCTGCTCGCCTTCGCGTCGGTTGTGGGCCTGTCCTACTTCGTATTCAGGGATGACGGACCGGACCTTCGCCAAGAGATGGCCGAGTTGCTGACGGCGATAGGCGCGCCGGCATGCCTGGCGTGGTTCGTTCTGGGGTTCGTTGTCGTCAACCGCACCAGGGTCTCTCTGCACCCCGAAGGTATTGTCCGACAGATCTATCGACGTCGTGGGTGGAAGGTGTCGAACGACGTGACGGTCCTGCCCTGGAGCGACATTGCGGATCTGCGCCTGGAGGAGCATCCGAATCCAGCAGTACCGCACCGAGGTGACCTGCCGGTGATCAGAGTCCAGCGCCGATCGAGCGAGACCGACGAGCCGGAGCTGGTCATCATGGCGTGTGAGAAGAAGGTCGAACCGAATGCACTGCTCGCGCTGCTTCTGTGGTGTCGCGGCAATCCCTGGGCGCGTGAGCAACTGGGACGCGAGGATGCGCGGGAGTTACTGCGTCCGCCCAGCCTGCGCGAGCGCATCCGCGCCGACCGTGCCGCATCGACTGTCGGTGGAAGGAGCACTGTCCAGTGACGGTTCGAGAAAGGACGATGGAAACCTATCTCCAGCAGCAAGGTGTCGAACTGGCGCCGGTGCACCGCGACGAATGCGACAGGTTCGGGCTCGAGCTCCCGGTGCTACCGGACTGGGAGGCTGTTTCCGAGCACCACTTCCCACACGCCACCGCGGTGCTGTCCTCACCGGTGAACGCGGTCGAGGGATTCGTACCGAACGCGGTCGTTCTGGTCGGCAAACTCAGTCGATCGGTCCATCCGGAATCGTTGCTGGACTGCGGCTTCGGTGACTCGCGGGCGCTGCCCGGCTGGGTCGAGATCGGTCACGACCGAGACTCGTTCTGCGATCTACCGGCCGTCTCGATCGCAGGTCGCTACGACTGCGACGGCCGGTTGCTCTTCGCCCGGACCCGGTACGTCGTCGTCCACCACATCGTCGATCAGTATCTGGTGCAGGTGACGGTCACCGTGCCGGATTCACTACGGCAGACATTGTCCTGCGCTGTAGACGCATTCGTCGACGAGGTGCGCTTCGGGCGAAGCTAGTGTTTGGGCAGCTCGCGCAACAGTGCCGCCACGTCCTCCGTCGCGCCGAGGGCATCGACGATGTCTTCGAGAACGGTGGTATCGGATTCGCCGACCAAGCGAGAGATCTTGGCCCGCAGTGCGGCGCAGTCCATCGGGAAATGGTCGATGTCGCCCACTGGATTCGGGGTGGTCGCGGAGACCGTACGTCCGTCCTTGAATTCGATCGTCACCTCGGCGGCTCGACGCGCGGGCAGCAGAGCATCGAGATCGCTCGATGACGCCACGTCGACCCGAGCGCTGAACAACTCGGCCGCCGCGAAAGTCGCACCTCGAGGATCGAGAGATTCGACGTCTATCGCGTCGGACACGACGGCGGCTGCAACGACGAACGGCAGCGAGAACATGGCGCCCAGCCTGCTGGAGGGGTGTCGGCGAAACAGTGGTTCTGCCAACGAATGCGTTCGCACTCGCACATGTTCGATGTCCTCCGCGGACCATTCGGCATTCGAGCGCAGACTCTGCACGGCGTCGACGGCGGCGTGCGTGTACGAGCAGCTGGCGTGCTGCTTCGTGTAGCCCTCGAGCGTGAGCCATCGATCGCCGAGGTCCTCCGTCAGTCTGGCGGTGTTCAAGGTCCCGACAATCGCGCCCAAGGTGTGCTCGATGGCACCCGAGTTGTGCACCGCCCCCGATCGGGCCAGCCTGGCCGCGTTCAGGCCCGCCCGCGCGGCACCGCCGATCCACAGGTTGCGGGAGAAGTTTCCGTCGAGAACCACCGCCCATGGCGCTACATGAACCAGCGCAGACGAGGAGTCGATCGCTGCGGCAACCTCGTTCGCACCGGCACCGTGTATGAATGCCGCTGCCGTGGCCGCACCGGTAGCACCCCAGTGTCCATGGGTGTGCCAGGAGCTGTTGCGGTTCAGTGCCCAGCCGAATCGGGCAGCAACCTCGTATCCCGCCACGATGGCCGTCAGGAAGGTCGAACCCGAAATCGGCGTCGGTGAAAGCCTGGTCGCGGCGACAGCCGCGGGGAGCACGTGCGCAGCAGGATGACCGGCGGCGTACTTGTTCCCCTCGTCCAGTTCGAGGCAACACGATGCGATCGCGTCGAGCTCGGACGCGGTTTCGACAGTGGTACCTGCGCTCCCACCGATCGGGTGCGTCGATCCGGTCTCTGCAGCCCAGTTCCTTCGCAATTCGACCATCTCGGCGGAGCGGGCACCGGCGAGTGTGACACCCAGTAGATCGAACAGGACCAACCGAACCCGGTCGTTCAGCGGTGGGGTCAAGGGTGCGCCCCTGAGCTCGACCATCACGGCAGCCAGACGATCGACTGCGGCAATATGTTCCGTTGAGCGAAACGCGTGTGAACCGTCCATTCGCGGACTGTAGAAGGTGGAGAACGAAAGAGTCAATGATCGAGACGGGTAACCAGCAGACTGCTACGCTCGTCCTAGCGTCGGCGCAACTCTCGGAGAGTCACAAGCGTTCCGGCTAGCGAAACGAAACTACGCTGGTGTGAGGTGCCTGCTCAGCGTCGAACGAGGAGATGAAGCAATGTCCGATCAACTTCTTCGTGCCGTCCAAGGGGGCGTGCACGTAGTCGATCTCGGGAGGCAGCTGAGAGTCGGCATGCCACAGTCACCCAATCATCCGCAGTTCTGGCACACGTTGCCGCGCAGGCACGGTGACATGACCCGAGCGGATGGCGGCAGCGCCGCGAACGACATGATCACCACCGGAACGCATGTGGGCACGCATATCGACGCCCTTGCTCACGTCAGCCAGGACGGCAAACTGCACGGCGGCGCCGATGCAGGTCAGTCCTGCCTCGGTGGGAAATACGTCGAACACGGCGTGCACACCATCGAGCCCATGATCCGCCGCGGTGTGCTGCTGGACATCCCGAGGCGCCTCGGTGTCGGCCGCTGCGAGGGTGGATACGAGATCACCGTCGACGATCTCGAATCGGCCTGTGCAGCCGAGGGTGTCGAGATCGGACCTGGCGATGTCGTCTTGATACGTAGCGGCTGGGGGCAGTTGTTCGCCGAAGGGCTGCCCTACGTCGGCGGACCGTCCGGCGTTCCCGGAGTCGGAGAAGCAGGTGCGCAGTGGCTGGCGGACAAGGGCGTACACGCTGCGGGTGCCGACACCATCGCGTTCGAGCGGCTCGCTCCCGGCAGCGGCCATGGTCTGCTACCCGCGCACCGGGTTCTCCTGGTGGAGAGCGGAATCTACATCATCGAGGCACTCGACCTCGAAGAGCTCTCGCAGCAGGAACTCTTCGAGTTCACGTTCCTCCTCGTTCCGCTGAACATCTTCGGCGCAACGGGTTCGCCGGTCCGGCCGTTGGCGGTGAGGTCCGCATGACCGAACGCACTCTCGCACAGCACATGGCTCACTTCGCCGCGACCACCCGCTACCAGGATCTACCCGAGGCCGTTGTCGCCTCGGTGGGGATGCGAGTACTGGACACGCTCGGCATCGCGGTGGCCGCCACCGACCTCGATACCAGTCGGGCCGCGACCGCGTGGGCACGAGAACAAGGTGGGTCGGCAACGGCGTCCGCCGTCGGGCTCGACGTTGCACTGCCTCCTGCCATGGCCGCCTTCGTCAACGGCGTGCTCGCACACTCGCTCGATTTCGACGACACCCATCTGCCGTCGATCCTGCACCCGAGTGCCAGTGTGGTGCCTGCGGCACTCGCGGCCGCTCAAGAGCACGGGGCCGACGGCCGAGAACTCGTACGGGGCATCGCGATCGGGCTCGAAGTCTGTGTGCGGATCGGAATGGCGGGCTTCGATCCGGAGACCAAGAATTCGGTGTTCTTCGAGCACGGTCAACACGCCACTTCCATCTGCGGTGCCATGGGCAGCGCCGTGGCTGCAGCGGTCATCGGTGGTGCATCCGAGGATCGGATCGTGGACACGATGGGTATTGCCGCGTCGATGGCGTCGGGCATCATCGAGGCCAACCGCACCGGCGGAACGGTCAAGCGTATGCACTGCGGATGGGCTGCACACTCCGCTCTGTCTGCGGCCGGGCTTGCGCGACACGGGATCACGGGACCGCCGACCGTCCTGGAAGGCCGATTCGGCTTCTTCCAGGCCTGGTTGCACGAGCCGGGTCGAGCCGACGAAATTCTGGACGGACTCGGCTCCGAGTGGGCCGTTCCCGGAATCTTCTTCAAGCCCTACCCGGCCAACCACTTCACCCATGCTGCGATCGACGCGGGAGCAGCCCTGCGGGCGAGGGGAATCGGGCCGGAGCAGATCGAGAAGCTGGAGCTCGGAGTGCCCGCGGCGAACCTGCGGACGATCGGCGAACCCATCGACGTCAAGCGCACGCCCGAGACCGGATACATGGCTCAGTTCAGCGGGCCCTACGCGGTGGTGGTCGGCCTGCTGGGCGGGGGCGGACTCGGTGCTGCGCTCGAGGATTACACGGACGAATTGGCGAAGTCAGCCGATCGGCGAGCGCTGATGGCCAAAGTCGACGTCGTTCCGGATTCCCGATGCGATGCCATTTTCCCGCATCAGTTTCCAGCGGTACTGACCGCAACCCTGACCGACGGAACAGTCGTCGTCGAAGAGGTGCTGACCACCCGCGGAGGACCCCAACGGCCGCTGTCGTTCGGTGAGGTCTCGACCAAGTTCACCAGCAACGCCGGGCCGTTCCTCTCCGACGTCGAATTGAAGGAACTGGCCGGTCGATGCGATCGGCTCGGGGACCTGACCGACATCGGAACACTGCTCGCGCCGTTGACCGATCTGAAATCGTCCACGCAGCAATAGGACAGTCCTCGGGCACCGTCACCCCTGTGGCGGTGCCCGAACTGCGGTTTCGACCAGTTCAGGCCCGGGCGAGGATCTCCCGCGCGCCCCGTACCACTGCTTCGTCGACGAATCGGCCGCTGTCGTCCACGGTCGGACCGCCCTGGGCCACGTCGTAGAGTTCCACCAGTCGACGGGCCGCAGCGACATCGTCCGCCGACGGCGTGAGTGCGGCATTGATGATCGGGACCTGGCTCGGGTGCAGTGCCGTCCGGCCGCGGAACCCCATCTGCACGAAACGTGCTGTGGTGGCGACAAATCCGTCCAGGTCGCGGAAGTCGGTCGATGTCGGAGCGATCGGCGCGGCCAGACCTGCGGCAGCGCAATCGATCACAACGCTCAGGCGGATGGCGTCGATCATCGCTTCGGTGGACTCCGAACGGGTGATCCGCAGGTCTGCGAGCAGGTCGACCTCACCGATCCCGAACGTTCGAACTCTGTTGCACCGAGCCATCTCCGGCAGAGCGCGCAAGGAGTGAGCGGTCTCGATGAGGCCGATCAGCTCGACGTCGGGGAGGTTGCGCATCTCGAGGAATTGGTCCGCACGTGTCAGTGACTCGGTCGCACACTTCGCCACCATGATGCCGGTGACGCCGGTTCCGGCGACGGCCTCGAGATCCTGCGTCATGAACTCGGGGGTGACTCGGATCCAGATCTGGGTGCCGGTCGACGGCGTCGACTCCAACCACTGCGCGACCTCGTTGCGCGCTCGATCCTTGTCCGGCAACGGAACAGCGTCCTCGAGGTCGATGATCACCGCGTCGGTGTCTCCGTTTACTGCCTTGTCGAACAGTTCGGGTTTGTTCGCGGGGACGTAGAGGAACGATCGGGCGGAGGTAGGGATCATCGGGCTGCGCGCGCTTCCAGGATGCTGGTGATCGACTGGGCTGCCGCGACGACCTGGCCGGCGTGCACGATGTGTTCGTCGTCCGCGGACGAGGAGTAGCGGAAGGCGGGACCGGACGAGCTGACCGATCCGAGTACGTGCCCTGCGGCGTCGAAGAACGGAGCGGCGATCGAGGCTGCACCGGTGTTTCGTTCGTTCGTCGAGGTTGCGTACCCGTTGGTGCGGATCTCGGCGAGGCGAGCGCGGAAGCGGGTCTCGTCGGCGTCGGGGGAACTGCTGCGGAGTTCCTGGAAGGCCTCCTCTGCGAATCGGTCGGGTAGAAACGCCAGGATGGCTCGGCTCGAGGCGCCCGAGTGCAGCGCGTACTGAGGCCCGATCTCGACGACCATCTTCACCTCCTGGGGGCTCTCGTACTGATCGAGATAGACGCGGCGGTGCCCGACAAGTACCGACAGCGTTGCGGTTTCGCGTGTGTTCGCACGCAGCGCGCGCAATACCGGAGCGGCGATGGAGCGAACGTCGAGCTGGCTCCACGCCTTCGTGCCGAGTCCGATCGCCGCCGGGCCGAGTGAATAGGTCGACTCGCCCGCGACCGGCTGCACGATCGACCGCGACGCGAGCGATTGCAGAATGCGGTGCACAACAGCCTTGCTCAGGTCCAGAGTGCGGGCGATCTCGGACACGCCGAGCGCCCGGTCGGATTGCGCAAAGGCGATCAGTACATCGGCGACACGATCGGCCGACTCGGTTCCGGTCGAGGTCTCCAGTGCAGGCTTGCTGACCATAAGTGCCACCTTTCGGATGTGCAGGCGTTCCGCTGAGCGAACCATACCCGTAACAAGAAATTGACGGAAGAGCCTGTTCTGAGGCCGTGATGCGTGCCATACTCGATTTCAGCGAGATCAATCATCAATCTGATGGTGCGCTCAGCGGAACGGTAGGTTCCGCCCAGTGGTTCGACTCGGCGCCGATGGGCGCGGAAGGCAGATTCGACAATGAAGAAGCTCGTAGGTGTGCTGACAGCCGTTGCAGTCGTGGGTGCAGCAGCGTGTGGTTCCTCCACCGGCTCGGACGACTCCGGCCCCATCAAGATCGGATCGGTTCATCCCACCACCGGAGCTCTGGCAGGTGTGGGCGGATTGATGAACGACGGTGCTGCTCTTGCGGTGGCCGATATCAATGCAGCAGGCGGTATTTCGTCCTTGGACGGTCGGCAGCTGGAGTTGGTGTCGGGTGACAGCCAGGGCAAAGCAGAGGTCGGCCAGAGCGAGGCACAGCGACTGATCGACGACGGCGCGGTGTCGCTCATCGGCACGTACCAGAGTGACGTCACTCAGAACGTCGCCTCGGTCGCCGAACGATCTCGGGTGCCGCTCGTGATCGACGTGGCCGTCGACGACAAGATCCTCGATCAGGGTTACCAATACTCCTTCCGGATGCAGCCGAACGCCTCCAGCATGGGTACCGACGGTGCCAAGGCACTGGCCGCGATCGAGGAGCAGACCGGCCAGGCCATCGACCGAGTGTCGTACCTGCATATCGAGGGATCCTTCGGCGACAGCGTCTTCAACGCATTCGAGGCCGAGGCAGCCAATCAGGGGATCTCGTCGGTGCAGGAAATCACCTATCCCGCAACCAATTTCTCCGACGCCACCACTCAGGTCCGTGAGGCAGCGGTATCGAATCCCGACGTCATCGTCGCCACCGGCTACTACCCGGACGGTTTGTTGATCGCGCGTGCGGTGCAGCAGCTGAACCTGAACGTCAAGGGTGTCTACGGAATTGCCAACGGCGCGTTCGACGACAGTTCGTTCCCCAGCGATGCAGGCGCGGCCGGCAACGGCGTGTTGAGCGCCAACTACCACTACGACGCCACCAGTGACCGCGTCACCGACATTCGTACGCGGTTCGAGGCCCAGTACGGACGCCCGATGGAGACCGCAGCGATGCTGTCCTACCAGGCGGTCGAGGTCATCGCGGCGGGTCTGAACGACGGCGCCTCCAGCGACCCGGAAGATCTGCGCGAGGCCATTTCCGGCGTCTCGATCGACGACCCGCTCCTCGCGTTCAGCGGACCGATCGAGTTCGACGAGACCGGGCAGAACAAGAACGCGACCGTCATCGTCATGCAGGTCCGCGACGGTGCAGTCGCTCAGGTCTTCCCCGAGGAGTTCGCAACGGACGCACTCGAGTTCCCCGTGGGAGCCGGCCAGTGACGGCCGCTACCTCGACTGCGGAGAGGACGGGTAAGAAAGGTCTGGCCGGGATCGGCCCTGGTATCCCGGTCGCGGCAGCGATCGTCGTCATCATGGCGGTGATCTACCTCGTCGGTGGTAAAGATCAGGGCTTGGTCACGCAGTCGGTCGTCTCCGGACTTCTGCTCGGCGGCGTGTACGCACTGATCTCCGTCGGACTGACGCTCATCTTCGGCGTTCTCGGGATCGTGAACTTCGCCCAGGGTGCGATGCTGACGATGGCGATGTACATCGTGTACGCCCTGTCCAACGCGGGTCTGCCGGTCTATGTCGCAACGTTGCTCGCCGTTCCGGTGATGTTCCTGTTCGGGATGGTCGTGCAGGCAACGTTGCTGACGAAATTGACCATCAGCGGTAGTCACGACGGCCCACTCCTGGTCACCCTCGGCCTGTCGCTGCTGATCATCAACGTGCTGCTGATGATCTTCGGCGGACGACCACAGTCGGTGCAGGCACCGATCGAGGGTTCCCTCGACGTGCTGGGTGCCGTCGCGTCGTGGCCGCGAGTCATCGCATTCATCGGGGCTGCTCTGGTCGCCGTCGCGCTCACCGCGGTACTGAAGCGGACGCCGCTCGGATTGTCCATTCGCGCAGTCGCATCCAACTCCGAGGGCGCCAAGCTGGTCGGCGTCGACATCGGTCGGGTCTACGCGCTCACCTTCGGTATCGGTGCAGCCTGCGTCGCCGTCGCCGGCGGCTTGATGACGCCGTTCACCAGTCTGACGCCGTCGGTCGGAGAACAGTTCACCATCCTGGCGTTCGTCATCGTGGTTCTCGGCGGACTCGGAAGCGTCGTGGGAGCCATGGTCGGTGGCCTCGTCATCGGCCTCGTGCAGACCGTCGGCGCGCTGTATCTACCGGGAACCGGCTCGTTGATCCTGGTGTTCGCGGTGTTCGTTCTCGTCCTGTTTCTCAAGCCCGAAGGATTGTACGGAGCTCGCCGATGACAACGATAACGACCGCACCCACCCCGGTGTCGGACGATCCACGGTTGAAGGACACCTGGCTTCGTCGCCAATTGATCACGCTCGCCATCGGTTTCGTCGTAGTGGCGGCATTGCCGCTGCTGCTCGGTGAGCAGGCGCAGACGGTTGCCGTTCGCACGCTGATCTTCGCCGTGATGGCCGTGGCATGGAACATCATGAGCGGGTTCGGTGGCATGTTCAGCTTCGGCCACGCCGCCTTCTTCGGAATCGGTGCGTACACCGGTGCATATCTGTTGGTCGAGCACGGCGTTTCGCCGTGGATCTCGATGGTCGTCGCGGCGATCATCTCGGCGGTGGTGGGAACCCTCATCGCGTACCTGTGTCTGCGTTACCGGCTCGCCGGGTCCTACTTCGCGTTGGCCACGTTCGCCTTCGCGCAGATGTTCCTGCTGCTGGTGCAGAACCTCGAAGTCTTCAACAAGACCGAGGGATTCAATGTGCCCATCCTGCCTCGTGATTCGTGGTGGATGCTGCAGTTCGAGAAGGGCAGCCCCAACTACGTCTGGATTCCCCTCGTCATCCTGGCCCTTGCCGTTCTCGGAACCATCTTCTACACCCGCTCGCGGGCCGGGCAGTTCGTCCAGGCCACCCGCGACGACGAAACCGCGGCAGCCTCACTCGGTATCGACACGATGAAGTATCGGCTGATCGCCGTGGCGGCGAGTTGTGCTCTGACCGCCGTCGCAGGCGTCTATTACACGCAGTACTACTTCTTCGTCGGCCCGGAACAGGCCTTCGGTTCGGCGGTCTCCGTCGAAGCGATCGTCCCGGCCGTCATCGGCGGCATCGGCACGATCTGGGGACCGGTCATCGGCGCTGCCGTGATCGGGCCGCTGTCCGAGTTGATCAACGAGCTGCTGAGAAACCCACCCGCCTTCCTCGAATTCCTGCAGGGAACAATCGGATTGGACGTTGCCGCGTACTCGGTGATTCTGATCGCGATCGTGATCTTCCTGCCCAAGGGAATCTTCGGCACGATCCGTGAGAGGTGGAACCGATGAGCCTGTTGAGCATCGAGAACCTGAGCAAATCCTTCTCGGGTATCCACGCGGTGCGCGACGTCAGCCTCGATGTGCCCGAGCACGAATTCCTCGGCATCATCGGCCCCAACGGGGCAGGTAAGACGACCTTGTTCTCCCTGCTGTCGGGTGAGCAGCCGCCGACCACCGGCCGAGTGATCTTCGACGGTACCGACATCACCGGTTGGCCGGCGAGCAAGATCGCGCGCGCCGGGCTGGTTCGCACCTTCCAGCTGATGCGCCCGTTCGAGTCGATGTCGGTACTGGAGAACGTCACCATCGCCGCATTGTCGAAGCGCAAGTCGCGCAAGGATGCTCGGCGTCACGCCCTCGATGTCCTCGATCGTGTGCAATTGTCCGATCAGGTCGGCGGCAAGGTCTCGGCCATGTCGACGGCGGGATTGAAGCGACTCGAGCTGGCGCGCGCACTGGCCATGGAGCCACGTGTGGTGCTCCTCGACGAGGTTCTCGCCGGGCTGGTCCCAGCCGAGCGTGCGCCGATGATCGAACTGCTGCGCACAGTGCACCAGGAGGGCCAGACGGTGCTGTTCGTCGAGCACATCATGGCTGCGGTGATGGCACTGTCCGAGCGTCTGGTGGTCATGCACGAAGGTGCCGTGCTCACCTCGGGTGACCCACGCACGGTGGTTGCCGACGACCGCGTCGTCGAGGCATACCTCGGTGAGGAGAAAACAGCATGATGCTCGAAATCGACAACCTGCATGCCGGGTACCGTCGTCTGGAAATTCTGCACGGGTTGACCCTCGCGGTCGACCGACACGAGATCGTTTCCCTGATCGGTGCCAACGGGGCAGGTAAGACGACAACGCTGCGCGCACTGTCCGGTCTGGTGTCCACCTCCGGCGGTAGGATCATGTTGGACGGCAACGCCATTCACGGCATGCGGGCGGATCGGATCGTGCGAGCGGGGCTCGTGCACGTGGCACAGGACCGAGCACTGTTCGGCAGCCTCACCGTCGCCGACAACCTCGAGATGGGTGCCTACACCCAGAAGCGCAGCGGTGTGAAGGAATCCCTGGACCAGGTCTACGCGCTGTTCCCGATTCTGGCCGAACGACGAGAACAACGGGCCGACACCATGTCCGGTGGTCAGCAGCAGATGCTCGCCATCGGTCGCGCGATGATGTCGAAGCCGCGAGTACTGACACTCGACGAACCGTCGGTCGGGCTCGCCCCCAAGCTCGCAGCTCAGGTGCTCGACGCGATCGTCCGCATCCGTGATTCGGGTGTCACCGTGCTGATCGTCGAGCAGAACGCAGCGCAGGCACTGGCCATCTCCGATCGCGCGTACGTCATCGAGAGCGGGTCGATCGTGTTGACCGGCACCGGATCCGAACTGGCACACGACGAACGGGTCAAAGCTGCCTACCTCGGTATTTAGGAGTTCACCCCACATGCACCTCTTGGCTTTCACCCCGATCGACGTCGACGCGGCAGAACTGCAGCGGCGGCAGGATCGGTACGACCAACTTTCCCCCTCGGGGATCACCGTCGAGCTCCGCAACATCGGGGCCGACGCGCCCAGCGCACTGGACACCGAACGCGACATCAGACGGTCCGAGGAGGTGCTGTCGGCTGCTTTCCGATCCGTGCACGAGACGGAAGCCGACGGGTTCCTGCCCGACTGCGTGCTCGATCCCTGCGCCGAAGAGGCAGATTCGTTCGCGCGGCCGCTCTACGGACTGACCCGGTTGACGGCATCGTTCTACGCGTCCCAGGGACACCGGCTCGGCGCACTGGCGCGCAACGACGCCATTGCCGCGGAAATGGACCGCCGTCTCGGGTTCTACGGGATCGTCGCCGAAGCCACCGAGGTACTCGGACTCGGTGTGCACGATATTGCCGACACCGGAGCCTGGGGGAGAGCGGTCTCGGAACACGCGAGCAAGCTCCGGTGCACCATCGCCATCAATGCGTGCTCCGCCGTCGATCTCGTCGATCCACCCGCGTCGCCGCAGGTGGTCGACCCGACCGCCACCGCACTGCGGCTGCTCGGTCTGCGATCCGAACTGCAGGTCACCGCGTGAGCGAGGACGGACCCGACCTGGTGGTGGCAGGCGCGGGCGGCGGGCTCGTTGCTGCTCTCCGAGCCGCCGAGCTCGGGCTCGACGTGCTGGTGGTCGAGGCCAGTGCGCACTTCAAGCGGGGCAACAACACCGCGATGTCGACCGCCATGATCCCAGGCGCGGGTTCGCGATGGCAGCGTGAGGCCGGAATCGAGGACTCGCCGCAGCAGTTCTTGGACGACGTGTTGCGCAAGACCAAGGGCACTGCCGATCTGCGGCTGGCGTCCACCCTGGCCGATGTCAGTGCCCCGCTGGTGGAATGGCTCGCAGATCATGTGAAGCTGCCGCTCACCCTCGTGACCGATTTCTCGTACCCGGGGCACTCGCAATTGCGTTGCCACACTGTCGAAGGCCGTCACGGCAGTGCGATGCTCGAGCACCTTGCGCGAGCGGTGGCGGACGAGCCACGCATCGATATGTTGACTCCCGCTCGCCTGACCGACGTGTCCGTCGATTCCGACGGGGCCGTCGACGCGGTGACGATCACGATGCCCGACGGCAGTATCGACGTCGTTCCCACTCGTGCAGTTCTGTTGGCCACCAACGGTTACGGTGCCAATGCTTCGATGGTGGCCGAGCACGTCCCCGAGATATCGGCGGCGCGTTATCACGGCAGCGAGCACTCCACCGGTGACGCGCTCGCCATCGGACGTCGACTCGGAGCCGAGTCGGCGTATCTCGATGCCTACCAGGGGCACGCCGCGCTGTCGAAGCAGGCCACGACGCTCGTCGGCTGGGCGACGGTGATGCACGGCGGTGTAGTGCTCGACGTCAACGGCCGTCGGTTCGGTGACGAGACGACCGGCTACTCCGAGTACGCGGCCACGCTCGCGTCCAGGCCCGGATCCGAGGGGTGGATCGTTATCGACCGGGCGATCTACGACAAGTGCTTGTCGTTCAAGGACTTCCAGCAGACCGTCGACTCGGGTGCCGCAGTGTGGGCCGACGATGCCGATAACCTTGCGGCCGCAACAGGGCTTCCACCTGCGGCAGTGGCGGAGGAGCTCGACGCTGTGGAAAGGTATGCCTCGGGCGAGGCACCGGACCCGTTCGGCCGCAGCTCTTTCGAGCACACTCTCACCGGGCCGTATGCCGCCATCAAGATCGTGCCCGCGTTGTTCCATACGCAGGGCGGCCTCGTCGTCGACGAGAACGCACGTGTACTGCGAACCGACGGTTCGGCCATCACCGGCCTGTTCGCCTCGGGTGGTGCCGCAATGGGCATCTCCGGCCACGGTGCTGCCGGGTACCTCGCCGGTAACGGATTGCTGCCGGCACTCGGACTGGCGTACCTCGCGGCAAGCTCGCTCCGAACCACTGAACTCTTGTGAAAAAACTCGAAAGGACCATCATGTCAACGTTGTTGATCACCAATGCGCGTGTAGTTCGGCCAGGATCCGACGCTCCCGACGACGGTGAGTTTCTGGATCTGCTGATCGAAGACGGCAAGTTCACCCGCATCGAGGCGAACATCGACGCAGGATCCGCGGAGACCGTCATCGACGCGGCAGGCAAGGTTGCGTTCCCCGGTGTCGTCGACGCACATCAGCACTGGGGCATCTACAACTCGCTCGGTGACGACGCCGAGACCGAGTCGCGGGCGTGTGTTCAGGGCGGCGTGACCACCTCACTGTCCTACATGCGGACGGGCCAGTACTACATGAACACCGGTGGCTCCTACGCCGACGTGTTCCCGAAGGTCCTCGACGCCACCGAGGGACGTCCCTATGTCGATTACGCGTACCACCTAGCGCCGATGTCGAAAGAGCACATCGACGAAATTCCTGCGCTCATCGCAGAGCACGGCGTCACCTCGTTCAAGATCTTCATGTTCTACGGCAGCCACGGGCTCCATGGGCGGTCGACCGATCAGAGCGAATTCCTGATGACGCCCGAGGGGGAGCGCTACGACCTGGCGCACTTCGAGTTCGTGATGCGCGGCATCCAGGCGGCACGGGAGCAGATGGGCGACAAGGCCGATCACATCTCGCTGTCGCTGCACTGCGAGACCGCCGAGATCATGAGCGCGTACACCAAGATCGTCGAGGAGGAAGGCACCCTCGAGGGCCTGGCTGCGTACAGCGCGTCACGGCCACCGCACTCGGAGGGCCTCGCCGTCACCATCGCGTCGTTCCTCGCGGACGAGACGCAGCTGCCCAACATCAACCTGCTGCACCTGTCCTCGCGCAAGGCGTTGACTGCGGCGATGCGGATGGCAAAGGCGTTCCCGCACGTCAACTTCCGCCGTGAGGTCACCATCGGGCACCTGTTGGCCGATATCGACACCGCCTACGGCCTCGGCGGCAAGGTCAACCCGCCGCTGCGTCCGCGCGACGACGTCGAAGCGCTGTGGGAGCACCTGCTCGCAGGTGACATCGACTGGGTCGTCAGCGATCACGCGTGCTGCAAGGACGAGAAGAAGTTCGCCGAGGACCGCGGCGACATCTTCGCCGCGAAATCAGGCTTCGGCGGTGCCGAGTACCTGCTGCCCGGACTGGTCAGCGAAGGACGCAAGCGCGGCCTGAGCTGGCGTCGCATCGCCGAGCTGACCTCGCTCAACCCTGCCCGGCGCTACGGCCTACCGGGCAAGGGAGACATCGCCGTCGGGATGGACGCAGACATCGCTCTGATCGACCCGGACCATACCTGGACCGTCCGTCCGGAGGATTCCGAGTCGGCGCAGGAGTACACACCGTTCGAGGGATTCGAGCTCGGTGCCAAGGTGACCGACACGTTCGTCCGCGGTCAGCGGGTACTCACCGACGGTGCCGTCGCCGGTGCTCCCGCAGGCCGCTACCTGCACCGTCCGTACCTGTGACGGGCCCACTGGAGGGCATCAAGGTACTCGACATCTCGACGATCCTCGCCGGCCCCCTCGTCGCGCAGATTCTCGGCGATTTCGGGGCGGAGGTCATCAAGATCGAGCACCCCACCAAGCCCGACGGTATGCGCGGACACGGCTTGGACAAGGACGGTCATCCGCTGTGGTGGACGATGATCAGTCGCAACAAGCGAACGATGACCCTGAACCTCGGAAACGCGCAGGGCGGAGCGATCTTTCGTCGCCTCGCCGCAGAAGCCGACGTGGTGGTCGAGAATTTTCGGCCGGGAACCCTCGAACGCTGGGGACTGGGATACGACGTTCTCTCCGAGCTCAACCCTGGGTTGATCCTGTTGCGTGTCACCGGCTTCGGTCAGACCGGACCGTACGCCACGAGGCCTGCCTTCGGCACGCTCGTCGAATCGATGAGTGGGTTCGCGCATCTGACCGGCGAAGCCGATGGGCCGCCGACGCTTCCGGCGTTCGGGTTGGCCGATTCCCTCGCCGGGATTGCGGGTTCGTCTGCCGTCTCGATGGCTCTGCTGCACCGCACCAACAACGGCGGCAAGGGGCAGCAGATCGATCTGGATCTGTTGAGCCCCATCATGGCTGCGGTCGGGCCGGGCGTCATCTACGCCGATCAGCTGGGGATCGATCAGGAGCGAACCGGGAACCGGTCGAGCAACAACGCGCCCCGCAACCTGTACAAGACCGCGGACGGACATTGGTTGGCGATCTCCACGAGCGCCAATTCGATAGCCGAACGCGTGCTGGTGCTGGTGGGTCACCCGGAGGTGCTGGACGAACCGTGGTTCGCCACCGGGCGTCAGCGCGCCGCCCATGCTGACCTTCTGGACGAGTACGTCGGCGGCTGGATTGCCGAGCGGACCAAGGACGTGGTGATCGACGAGTTCGAGAAGGCCGGAGCGGCAGTCGCTCCCGTCTACAAGCCGAGCGACCTGTTGTCCGATCCCCAGGTCAACGCCATCGAAATGGTGACGACCGTCGAGGACGACGACCTCGGCCCCGTGCGCATGCAGAACGTCATGTGGCGGATGGGTGGCAGCCCCGGCCGGATCAGGTACACCGGCCGCAAGCACGGTGCCGATACCGACCAGGTGCTTACCGAAATCGGCTGTAGCGCCGACGAGATCGAGGCGATGCACCGCGACAGCATCGTGTAGAGCGCGGCGGGTGATCGCGATGTCCGGTCACCCGCCGAGTTCACATCGGAATCTGCTGCACCACGGCGGCGACGGCTTCCACCTGGTCCGCGATGCGTGGCCCCCACCGACTCGACAGGTCCTCGTCCATCGGGAAGATCCTGCCGTCTCGGACGGCGGTCATCGAACCCCACCCCGGCCGAGCCGCGACCGATTCGGCTGTGACGCCGCAGCATTGGGCGTCGGCGAGGAACACGATGTCGGGATCCGCGGTGATCACCGATTCGGCGGACAGCTGTGGGTAGTCGCCTGCGCCGGAGCCGTCGGCGATGCTCGTCAGGCCGAACAGACCGTAGATCTGGCCGACGAAGCTCGCGCTCGACACCGTGTACAACGTGTCGTCGAGTTCGTGGAAGTACGTCAGCGGTTCATCACGATCCGGAACGCTCGCCACCGCGGCGTCGATCCTGGACCGCATCTGCGCGACCACGGCGTCGCCGTCGGCGTCGTGCCCGGTCGCACCCGCGACGCGTTCGATCTGGGAGTACGCGTCGTCGAGGCTCGTCGCGGCCGGGACCAGCAACGTCGGAATACCCGCCTCGGCCAGAGTGGACGTCACGAGGCCGAGGTCGGTGGAGGTGATCACCAGATCGGGGTCGTACGCGACGATCGCCTCGAGGCTCGGGGTGAACGCCGACAGCCCGGTCTTCGGAGCGTCGGCGGGATAGTCCGACTGATCGTCGACGGCCGCCACCTGCTCACCCGCCCCGACGGCATACAGGGTCTCCGTCGCCGTCGGGCTGAGCGAGACGATCGAACGAGGCATCGCGTCGATGGTGACGGTCCCGCCGTCCGAGCCCGACGCGATCGTCCTCGGAAACTCCCCGCTCGACGCCTTAGCGGAGGCGGTCGGCGGGGAGTCCGTGGTCGTGCTGCCGCAGCCGGTCGCGACCAGCGCGACGACCGCGAACCCGGCTGAGATCATTCGTGCCGATCGACGCTGCACTGCCACTCCTGAGTTTCCGATGCCTCGTGGAGCGCCAACACTATCGGGTCGCGGTCAGCGCCCCAGGCTCCGTGCCAGGTACGTGCCGGTGTGGGTGTCCGAGACCACCAGTTCGTCGACGGTTCCGGTGAAGGTGATCAGACCGCCGTTGTGCCCGCCGTCGGGGCCGAGGTCGATGACCCAATCGGCTGCGGCGATGACGTCGAGGTTGTGTTCGATGACGATCACCGACCTGCCCTCGTCGACCATCCCGGACAACAACGCGATCAGGTTCGACACGTCCGACGGGTGCAGACCGGTCGTCGGCTCGTCGAGGACCAGCACCGGCGACGACCCGACCAGTTCGGTAGCGAGCTTGAGCCGTTGCCGCTCGCCGCCGGAGAGCGAGGACAGGTTCTGGCCGAGCGAGAGGTAGCCGAGCCCGACGTCCCGGCACCGGCGGAGGATGTCGCGGATCTTCTTGACCTCGAAGAAGTCCTGAGCGTCCTCGACGGACATCTCGAAGATGTCGGCGATGCTGATGCCGTCGACGGTATGCCGGATCGCGCCCGAACGGAATCTCCTGCCCTGGCACGTCTCGCAGGTGCTCGTCACCGGGTCGGTGAACCCGAGGTCGGTGAAGATGACGCCACTGCCTTGGCAGTCGGGGCACGCGCCGTCGGAGTTGGGCGAGAACAGCGACGGCGGCTGGCCGGTCTTCTTGGCGAAGTAGGCGCGGATCGGGTCGAGCAGACCGGTGTAGGTCGCGGGGGAGGAGCGGCGCGATCCGCGGATGGGTGCCTGGTCGATGATGACGGCGTCCGGCGCGGCCTCACGGAGGTGGCCGTGGATGAGGCTCGACTTGCCGGAACCCGCGACGCCGGTGACGGCGGTCAGCACTCCGAGCGGCACGTCGACGCTGACGTCGCGCAGGTTGTGCGTGCTCGCACCGGTGATGCTCAGCCAGCCCGAAGGGGCACGGGGAGTGCGTAATTCGACGCCCTCGCGGCGCAGCGCGGCACCTGTCCTGGTGTCGGCGCGGCGGAGTTCGTCGTAAGTGCCCTCGAACACGACTGTGCCGCCTGCCTTTCCCGCGCCGGGGCCGATCTCGACGATGCGGTCGGCGATGGCCATGACCTCGGGGTCGTGCTCGACGACGAGGACGGTGTTGCCCTTGTCGCGCAGCGCGAGCAACATGTCGTCGAGGCGGTGAACGTCGCGGGGGTGGAGGCCTGTGGTCGGTTCGTCGAAGACGTAGAGCATGTCGTTCAGGGTGGCTCCGAGGTGGCGGACCATCTTGATGCGCTGGGATTCACCGCCCGACAGCGACGACGTCGCCCGGTCCAGGCTGAGGTAGCCGAGACCGAGATCGACGAGTCTTCGTAGCTGCGTGACGATTTCGGCGGTGACGGTGCCCAGTCCGTTGATCTGCCAGCCGTCGATGCGGTCGGCGAGTTCGGACACCTGCATCGCGAACGCGTCGGGCAGAGACAGGCCCTGGAGGGTCGCGCCGCGGATGGCCTCGTTGTAGCGGGAGCCGCCGCAGGACTCGCAGACGCCGCGCGTGACGATGCGCTCGAACGCGAGCTTGGCCTTGCCCTTGAGGGCATCGGCGTCCTTCGCCAGGTAGCTGCGCCGGAACCGGGACACGATCCCCTCGTAGCTCTTCATGACGGCGTCGGGGTTCAGCACTTCGACCTCGCCGGGCTTGGCGTCGAAGAAGATGTGGCGCTCGCGGGCGGAGTACTGCTCGATCGGGACGTCGAGATCGAACAGGCCCGAGTCGGCGAACACCCGATACGGCCATTTGCCGACCTCGAAGTCCGGATGCCGGAACGGCCCCTCGCGCAGGGACTTCGACTCGTCCACGAGTTCGCCGAGGTCGACGACCTTCGCCTCACCGAGCCCCTCGCACTCGAGGCACATGCCGGCCGGGTCGTTGAACGAGAACGCGTTCGCGAACCCGATCGTCGGGGTGACGCCGCGGGACCACAGCATGCGCAGCCAGTCACCGATGTCGGTGATGGTGCCGACCGTCGACCGCGGGCCACCGAACAGACGCTTCTGGTCGACGATCACGACGGCCGACAGGTTGGCGATCAGATCCGCGTCGGGACGGCCGTAGGACGGAAGGAAGGTCTGCGCGAACGCGGTGAACGTGGAGTTGATCTGCCGTTGAGCTTCGGCAGCGATGGTGTCGAACACGAGTGATGATTTACCCGACCCGGACACGCCCGCGAACACGACGAGCGAGCGCTTGGGCAGGTCGAGGTTCACGTCGCGAAGATTGTTCTCGCGTGCTCCGCGAACCATGATCGTGGACAGTTCGGTGCTGGATGGCTGGGCTGGGGTGGTCGGCTGGGCCTGGGTCATGTGCGCTGAGGTCGCCTTTCGCCGCCCCCGACGCTGGTTCGCCCGGGGCCGACGCAGTGTACCGTACGCCGTACGGAAATACCGTTCGTGCGTCTGCAGTAACAGACTTACCGGTCTGGCGATCTCACATGGGCGCCGGTTGCATCAGGCCATCGGTCGTGTCGAAAGGTATTCATGACCAGTAGTAGTCGTTTCCGCGTGCGATCGGCCATCGTGCTCGCCCTCCCGGCGATCGTCCTCGCGGGCTGCGGATCGCAGGACTCCACCGAGCCCGAAGTGCGCACCGAAGTCCGGACGGTGACCGTCGAGGCAACGGCAACCCCAGCGACGATCGCGCCGACGTCGGTCGACAGGATCGTCCTTCCGGACACCACTGCGCCCGAGCCGTCCGCATCGGAGCCGGCCGCGCCGGTCCTCGTTGCCATGCCTCCGGTCGTATGCATGAATTTGCAGTCCGCGCAGAATGCGATCCAGGCAGCCGGTGTCTTCTACTCCCGCAGCGCCGATGCCTCCGGCGAAGGTCGGATGCAGGTCAACGACTCGAACTGGATTGTCGTGGCGCAGGATCCGCCCGCAGGGACGCTGATCGGTGAGGGAGATGCTCTGCTGTCCGCGGTGAAGATCGGTGAGCCCAGCAACTGCTGAACTACCGGCGAATGCTGTGCTTGCCTGCTGGAGCCGGTTCCTGCTCGGTCGAGCTGTAGGCGAGGTGGCCTCCGATGAGGCCGCCGACGCTGGCTGTCGCCAGACCGGCCGCAGCCAGCGCCTTGGCGATGCCATCGGTCTGGTTCCGGCGACGTATGTACGAGCCGAGGAAGAGGAAGACGCCGGTCGCGTTGGAGGCCGCGTGGATCATTCCGACGCGTCGTTGGCGGGTGTTCATCGTCGACCAGTCCGCCCAGCCGGTGGCGATGGCTGCCGGTGCGGATGCCAGCCCGAGGGAGATGACCAGCTTGCTCGCCCTCGATTGGTGATTCATCAGGTCGAGGGCGACTGCGCTCGTCCAGCTGCCGATGGTGACGTTGACGAGAGCCGGGTGGATGGGGTGACCGATCCACCGTCCCCTCAGTGCGCCACCGACGGCGCTGTCGTCGAGGGCGGGCGCGAGAACGCCGTTGATCGCGTTGCCGGCACCGTCGAGAAAGGACGCCGATTCGAGGCTGTCGAGTGCTTGTTTCGTCTTCATGCCTTGCCGCATGCCCCGCTGACGCTGCGCGAACCGTAAGGGCAGCCAAACACGGGACGAGATGCTTGGACGTCCTATAACGTCGGGTGATGAGCAGCGGAACACGAGTGAACACCGTCGACGGCGTCCTGCGACGGTCGGCCGCGAAATTTCCTGACCGTCTCGCCGTGACCTTCGAGGGACGCAGCCACACATACGGAGAACTCGATACCGCGGTCACCCGCGCCGCCCGACGACTGATCGCGTTGGGATTGAACAAGGGTGACCGTGTGGCGGCGTACGGCGTCAACTCGGACGCGTACGTCGTCGCGTTCCTCGCTTGTGCGCGAGCCGGATTGGTGCACGTTCCGATCAACTACGCGCTGGTGGGCGACGAATTGCGGTACTTGCTCGACCAGTCGGGCTCCCGTGTGGTTCTCGTGGACCCGGCGTTGACGGCCACCCTCGACTCCGTTCGCGGAGACCTGACGATCGAGCACGTGATCTCACTTCCCGATGTACTGGGCACGGACGGCGACGGCTCCGAACTCGAACCCGCCGCCGATTCGACCGACCTCGCTCAGCTGCTCTACACCTCCGGAACGACGTCGAAACCCAAGGGCGCGATGATGTCTCACGGCGCACTCGTCGCGGAGTACGTCTCGTGCGTCATCGCGCTCGGGTTCACCCAGGACGACGATCCGCTGCTCGTGATGCCGATGTACCACTCGGCGGGGATGCACGTGTTCATGCTGCCGTATCTGTCGGTGGGTGCCACGGTCCGTTTGATGCGCAGGCCCGACGTCCCGGAGATCCTGCGCCGCATCGAAGAGGAGAAGATCAAGTCTCTGTTCCTGGCACCGACGGTGTGGGTTCCGCTCGCCAATCACCCCGACCTGGCCACGCGCGACCTCTCGTCGCTGAAGAAGGCACAATACGGTTCGTCGATCATGCCCGTCACCGTGCTCACTCGGCTACGTGAGCGGTACCCGGACATCGAGTTCTACAACTGCTTCGGGCAGTCCGAGATCGGTCCGCTGGCAACGGTATTGCAGCCCGAGGAGCACGAGGCGCGGCCGGCGTCGTGCGGACGTGCGGTGTTCTTCGTCGAGACCCGCGTCGTCGATGCCGACGGCAACGATGTGCCGGACGGCGACCCCGGGGAGATTCTCTACCGTTCTCCTCAGCTGTGCGACGGCTACTGGGACAAACCGGAGGCGACGGCAGATGCGTTCTCGGATGGGTGGTTTCATTCCGGCGACTTGGTGACACGCGACGCCGAGGGTTTCATCACCGTGGTCGACCGGATCAAGGACGTCATCAACACCGGCGGCATTCTCGTCGCGTCACGCGAGGTGGAGGATGCGATCTATACCCATCCGGCGGTCGCCGAAGTCGCGGTGATCGGGACGCCCGACGACAGGTGGATCGAGGCGGTGACGGCCGTTGTCGTGCTCAAGGACGGCAGTGAGTTGTCGTCGCAGGTGTTGATCGACCATGTGAAGGGTCGGATAGCGCCGTTCAAGGTGCCCAAGACCGTCACCTTCGTCGACGAATTGCCGCGCAATCAGAGCGGAAAATTGCTCAAGCGTGAGCTGCGCAGCTGACCTGTTGTCAGGCTGCGCGACGTTTTCGTCGGTGGTAGCTGGGGATGGGTCGTCTCGAGGGGTCGACGGATTCGGGTGGGATGGCGTAGGGGTGTCCGTCGTCGCCCATGAACAGTTGCCAGTCTCCGTGGTGGACGAGGCGGTGGCATTCTCCGCAGACCAGAGCGAGGTTGTTCAGGTCGGTGCGGCCGCCGTGTTCCCAGAATTTCACGTGGTGGGCTTGGCACCACTGTGCGGGGCGGCCGCACATCACGCAGCAGGTGTCGCGGATGGTCAGAGCGATGCGTTGGTCGTCGCTGGCGAGTCGGGTGGTGCGGCCGAGCGCGAGCGGGACGCCGTGGTGGTCGACGATGACGGGGGTCAGGTCGGCGTCGCAGGTGAGAAGTTCGGCGAGGGAGCGACTGATCGGCCCGGTCCAGTCGAAGTGGAATGGCCACTCGGCATCACCGGGCTCGGGCGCAGACCTCTGCCCGCGATGTTCACCGGCTCCAGTGCTGGGACCGACACGATCGCTGCGGGAATCACCGGACCGTGAACTGGAATTGGAACCAGCACCGGCAGTCTCACGGACGTGGTGCCCGACGTCAGCGCCAGCAAGGGGAGGCGTGTCGGTATCGCCGGTCCTTGAGTCGTCGCCGGCATCAGCGCGGTTCCCGCTGACGCGACGACCGTTGCCACGATCGGGACCGACGGCAGCATCACCGGTCCGTGAACTGGCATCGGAACCGGCATTGCTCGTGCCGTCGTGACCGTCGGCAACGGGACCCGTATCGGTATCACCGGCCCGTGAGTTGCCGCCGGTACCGGATGCCCTCGAACTCGTTGTTGCGCTGTTCGATTGCGTGTGTCCGCGGTCGGCGAGCAACTCCCGCAGCGGGACGACCAGGTGCACCGACGCCCGCGACCCGCCCGCCGATCCGCGGCTACCGCCGTGCAGGTGCCGGTCGAGGATCTGATCGAGCGCGTCGGCCCGCCGCTTCGACGGACCACGCGGGTCGCGCTCACCACCGGGACCCGGGCGCGGGGCAGTCAACGGCGACAACGCCGTGAGCAGCTTTTCGGCCAGCAACCGGTCGACGTTGCCGCCGAGTTGACAACGACCATTGGCAAGCGGGTGGACATCGAAACGGTTCAGCTCCGGGTTCTCCGACACCGGTACCGGCGGCGGCCCCGGCGGAACAGGTTCGGGCCCAGCAGGTTCGGGCTCGGGAAGCCTGCCGGTGGAAGTCGCTGAATGATCGCTCCGACCCGCCTGATCTTGACGCTCCTGCTCCCGCTTCTCCTGCTCTCGTTGTTGTTGCTCGCGTCGGTCCTTCTCGTGTCGGGCTCTGGCGTCGTCCGCCGCAGAATGTGCGAGTGCTTGCGCACGGGAGCTGACCTGCCCGGCGGTGCTGCGCATCGCGGTCTCGAGCAGTTCGGCGACAACCGCGTCACGGCGCTGCTCGTCGAGAGTGGGGTCGGCGACCACCACGGTGGCGTAGCCGTCGGCGATCGCCGAGGCGTGCGCGGCGTGGATGTCACCACCTGCGAGGGCGTTCGACACGCTCGGCCACTCGGTGAGCCATTGCCCCAGCTCCATCTGACGGGCAGCGGACCCGTCGGTGATCCGCACCGATCGTGCGTACCAGCGGGTCACCGACGAGTGCCCGAGCTTCATCGCCAAACCGCGTCGGTCCATCTCGGCGAGTAGTGTCAATCTCGTTGCAGCGAGCGCGTTTTCGAGGGAGGCAACGTCGGCCAGCTCGGAGACCAATTCCTGGTCACCGAGCCCGAACACATCCCCCCATGTCTTCACCCCACGAAAGCTATACCCACCCACCGACACGTTTCCGCGACGCCGGTCAACGCTTCCAACGAATGCGGATCGGGCCCTTCGCGGTCGACGGATCGACGACGGATCCTTTCTGGGTGATCTCGACTTCTCCCGCGTCGACCATGCGTCGAGCCGCGCGGCGAACCGGTTCCATCAACTCCCGCCAACCGTCGTCGGACAGGGCGCGTGCGACGTCGGAAGGGCAGATCGTGGAGTCGCGGGATCGGGCGTCGAGCAGAGAACGGATCTTGTCTTCGAGTTCCTTGTCGGTGGTGCTCACCTTGTGCCGCCGGCATGCGTCGCTGCAGTACTTGATGTCATCCCAGTTCTTCTCCCACTTCTTGCGCCATTCGATTCGCCGCCCGCACGATGCGCAGACCTTGTCCTCGGGGTGAGCCGTGGGGGAGCGACGGGAGTGAGCCATACTTCGACAGTAACCTCGTCGAATGGCGATTCGACCCATTCTCATTGCCGGTGACCCGAGGCTGACGACGGTCGCCGAACCCGTCACCGTGTTCGACGCGGAGTTGGCCGCGTTCGTGGAGGACCTGTTCGAGACCAACACTGCGGCGCATGGTGCCGGTCTCGCCGCCAATCAGGTCGGCGACCCGCGTGCGGTGTTCGTCTACGACCTGAAGGACGGCGGAGTCCGCCATCGCGGGCACGTGGTCAATCCAGTGCTCGAGACGTCGGCGATCCCGGAGACGATGCCTGACCCCGACGACGGTGAGGGGTGTCTGTCGGTTCCTGGGGAGCGGTACCCGACCGGCCGCGCGGAGTGGGCCCGCGTGACCGGTGTCGATGTGGAGAACACTCCTGTGTCGGTCGAGGGCCACGGTTACCTGGCTCGGTGTCTGCAGCACGAATCCGACCATCTGGCCGGTCACCTGTACCTCGATCGCCTGATCGGCCGCAATCAGCGCGCCGCGAAGAAGATGATCAAGGCCCGAGGATGGACCGGGCCCGGCAGCAGTTGGCTGCCCGGATCCGACTCGGACCCGTTCGGTTGGTGATCAGCAGGCCCCGGTGACAGCGCATGCCGTCGATCGTTCGAGCTTCCAGCGGCCATCCGACACAACGAAGTCGATCGTCGTCGGTTGCCCCTGTGATGTTCCTGTCGCCTCGACTCTGTCGGGCGCAACGGTAGAAACGTGGTCGAAAACGATCTCCGGCACGATCCCACCGCTGTCGAAGACCGCGGCGTTTTCCTCCGCTGATCCCTCGAGCGCATCGGCACGGTCGCCCCGTTCGGCGGTCCAGTCGAAAACGGTACGGAAGATGGCGGTCGCTTCGTCCGGGGTCGGGATGTCGGTGGGCGCGACGGAGGGAGGCGGGGGTGGAAACGACAACGGCGCAACGTTCACCGCCGCCTCGACGGTCGGCTCGGGTTCCGTTGCGGCGCAACCGGTAAGGGCGATGAGAGCCAATCCGCACAGGACGCGGCCGGCGATCATCAGAACGGGTTGTAGACGTAGAGCGTCCGGTAGTCCCATTCCGACGATCCGGCCGGGATTCGGATCTGAGTCAGGGCTTGCCCGTTCTGGGTGCACCAGCTCTGGCCGTGGAACGACGAGCAGTCGATCTGTCGGCTCGTGCCGAACGGGCTGACGATCAACGACTTCGTGCCCGCTGCGCCGTATGCCGCAGGGTCGAAGGCGCTCACGAAGTTCGCGGTCGAGTCCTTGGGTCCGAACGGGTTGTCGTCGGGTGCTGCGGACGCTGTCGGCGCGACGAGCACTGCGCCGCCGATCGCCAGCGCGACTCCGGCGAGGACCTTCTTCAGCATGGTGGCTCCGTTCGTTTCGAGCGCGAATGCTCAGTGCTCATGGAATCGGCTGCAACCGACCGCGCGTTACGAACCGGCTCCTCCCTCGAACGCGGCACACTGGAGTCCATGACAGCACTCGAAGCGCCCATCGTTGCCCAGCGGCTCGGCCGTCGCCTCGCGGTGTGGGGCGGTGGAAGTGTGCTCGCCGGAACGGTGTTGGCGTTGCGCGGGTCGTCGCCTGCCCGGCGGGCGTTCGGGTTGCAGACGGCAGGGTGGGGTGCGATCGATCTCGCGATCGCAGGTGCGGGCGCGCTGAGCTCGAAGCCCCCGACAGCTGCGAGTCTGAGCCGGCTGCTGTGGATCAATGCCGGTCTCGACGTCCTCTACATCGCGACCGGTGCGCACATCGCCGTCAGGAAACCTCGGTTCGGCGGCCGGATCACTGCTGACCAGGCGCTGGGCCACGGCACTGCCGTCGTTGTGCAGGGCGCTGCGCTGCTAGCGCTGGATACGACTCACGCGAGCATGATCGCCGACTAATCACACGAGTGTCATTCTCGCCGTAGGCGTTTTGTCAAGTACCGACACGTCCGATTTGTTGCGCGATCAGTAGATTTGCGTAACACTCGTCCCATCAGTCACATCAGTATCGTGGGTCACACGGGAAACGGTGGGTTCGTCCATGCGTGTACGTAGTCGGCAGATCGCTGTCGGGGCTGTCCTGGCACTGGCAGTGAGCGGACTCAGCGCTCTGACCGCGCCCACCGTGTCGGCCGAGCCGTGCGGTGGGCTCGGCGGGCCGGGCTCGTCTCCGCTGTTCGGGTCGTCGGGCAGCGCGGGCATGTCGGGCAAGAACCCGCAGGGCCCTCAGGGGCCGCTTCCTCGGATCACCGGCAGTACGCAGAGCATCGCCTGGGTCACCGGTCCGCAGAGCGTGAACAACACCTACAACGACCTCGCGATGTCCGGCACCGACCTCGGGATCAGTTGGGACAACGGTGCCGGCCAGATCCTGATGGCGTTCGGTGACACGTTCGGCGATTGCTCCTCCGGCAATGCGCAGTGGCGCAGCAACGCGCTTTTCCGGTCGGACAAGGCGTCGACGAACTTGGCGCAGGGCATCAAGATCGGGCCGGCCGATCCTGCGGACAACACCTCCGGTGCCGTCGTGCGTGCCGGCAGTCCTAACTATGCAGCCGAGATCATCTCGAGCGCAAAGCTACCGAGCGTGGAGGACACGACGATCCCCACGGCGGCCATCGCGATCGGCAACACCCAGTACATCAACTACATGTCGGTCCAGAGCTGGGGCACACCCGGGCGCTGGATCACGAACTACTCCGCGACCGCGAAATCTACTGACAACGGCCAGAATTGGTCGACGGATCCCAAGACGATTCGCGTCAACAAGGGTGTGACCATCCCGGGCTTCACCAACGTCCACGAAAGCCAAGGCAAGTTCCAGCAGAGTGCCTATGTGCTGGGTCGCGATGGCAAGTACCTGTACCAGTTCGGTACTCCCAACGGACGATTCGGCGACGCCTTCGTTTCGCGAGTGGCACCGAACGACATCGAGAATCTCGACGCATACGAGTACTCGACGCAGGATCCGGATCCGACGAAGCAGTGGTCGAAGAACGTCGGTGACACAGTTGCCATCGTCAAGGGCCCGGTCAGTGAGATGTCGGTTGCGTGGAACGACTACCTCGGCCGCTACGTGATGATGTACGGAGACGAGAACTCCCGCACTCTGGTCGCTCGCACTGCAGACAATCCGGAGGGGCCGTGGAGTGCTCCGAGGACCATCCTCGACGCCAATCAGACGGCCGGTGGCATCTACGCGCCGTTCATCCACCCGATGTCGAAAGGAAAAGACCTGTACTTCACTGCTTCTCGGTGGTCGGACTATAACGTACTGCTGTTGAAGACGAACCTCGATGCGCTGAAGTGATCTGCACCGATCGTTCGATGGCCGCGTCGAGGTAGGCGTCGACGTCCAGATCGAGGTCTGCGCCGAGCAGTCCGCGGCGAATGGTCGAAAGATACCTACTCGACGGTTCGCCGGGCTCGCGCACGGTCGAACTGGTCAGTGTGAAGGCGGGTCTTCCGTCGATATCCGGAAGCCGTAGCAGTGCATCGTATTTCCCGCGGAAGCTCTCGCCCTCGCGATCCACTGCCAGCTGCGACCACTGTCCGATGGCGAGTGTCTCTGTCGCCCCGATATCGACGGCTGCGACGACGTTCTCGACCGCGGCCAGATGAGCGAACTGAGCTCGCTCGATCAGATATCCGCGCCCTACAGAATGATTCGCAGGATCGACCGTCGTCGAGACGAATGCGGATGCTCCGGTCCAGCGCCGGGAGACTCCCGCGAAATACAGTGCATGATCGATCCGCAGCCATCGTTGTTCGGCGGGTGGCGACGCGGTGGGTGCCGGCGGGTGCGCACCGAATTCGGAACGCTCGTCCGACCCGGTCAGGTAGGTATGGAACCTCTCGCGCAACAGGTTGGACCCGTACGAGACGTACCACAGCCGATCGGTCACTCGGTCTCGAAGAGCTGCCGGTATGCCTCGGCGAGCAGGTCGGCCGCGAGGTCGTGGTTGTGTGCCGCTGCGCCCGTTGAGTTTCCGGATCGCATCAACCTGGCGTTGAGGCCGTAGGCGAGGTCGTCGAACGTGTCGTCGTCGATGCCGAGGTCGACGTCCACGTCCTCTTCCAGCAGCGCGCCGAGGTCGATCGACCACGACCACACACGTTCGTCCCGGTAGGGTCCGCGCCCGGCGCTGACCGTCTCGTTGGAGACCTCGAGTTGCTCGTCGGTCCGGTCGCGCGGAACGTTGGTGTTGATCCGGAGGTCGAGTTCGATCGTGTCGTCGTCGTGCACGATCTCGTCGACACGGAGCGTCTCGAAGCCGCCGCACGTCAGCGTCACCAAGCGTCGAGGCCCGGTGTCTGCGGGATTGTCGGAGAGGGCAGCGATCTGCCACAGGTACTTCGCGGTGTTCGCCGGGTCGGGTATGGAGGAGTTGATGTAGTCGGCCACGATGCTGCGGATGGCGGGGTACGCGATGTGGTCGGAGAGTTCCCAGAACTGCTTGCGCGCCTTGCCGACTGCCGTGTCGAGCAGTGTCGCCCGCTTGGCTCTTTCCTTCGGCAGTGCGGATTTCGCGCTCGGGGCCTCGCCGATCGCACCGGGCACCGAGGGGCGCTCGCGGAGGTGGGTCAGGCGCGACACGAGTTCCTGCAACTGCTCGAGCTGGTCTGCGGTTCCGGCCGCGAAGTCGAGTGCCTCGATGTCGGTCCACGCGTCGAGGTCCGCCGTGAAACGCGCGGCGACCGAATCTGCGTAGCCCACGTAGGCCGAGCCGTCGGTGAAGTGCAGAACGTAGAGCCCGGCTCGGTGTTCCTTGGCCGCAAAGACCGTGGCGATGGATCCGGCGTCGGTGACGTCGAATCGTTCGAAGGCGAATCCGTCGGGTGTGGAAGCTGTCGGCATGGTTGTGAATCTACCGACGTCAGTGGGAAGCACCTATTCTCGCTTGCGCCGTTGAGCAATGTATATCGCGGTCGACTCTTTCTCCGGGTGCTCCCCCGCCGCGGTCGCAGGCCCGTTCATCGGTCTGCTGTGGCTGGTTGTCGACGGAGGCGGATTCGCCGAGTTCGTCGCCGTCACACTCCTTGCTGCGGTCACCGCCCTCTGGTTGTCGGCGATCGGCGGCAGCGACCCCAGCTGAGCAATTGGGGCGACGCGCGTTCGTAACTGCCGAGAAACACCTCCGGTCTACGTTCGAGATTCGGACAATTCAGGAGGCATCATGGCGCGGTCGATGGCGGAGCAGGCAGCGGAGACGATCAGCAAGGGGATCGGACGTCGCGGATTCATCCAGGCGGTCGCCGCGCTGGGCGCGGGCGTCGGGATCGCCGGAACGGCAGCGTGTTCGACGTCCTCGTCCAGCACCGCCGCCGCGAGTTCGTCGGCGCCGGCACCGGTCGGCATTCTTCAGCCCGGCGCAGGCGACATCTCCGGCGATCACTACCTGAGCTCCGAAGTCGACAAGGTCCTGTGGGGGTACGTCCCGACGGTCGAGTCCGAATCGGTGCTGCAGATGAAGTCCGGTGAGACGGTGACCATCGATGCGCTCAGCCACGAGGGCATTCTCGAGGATCAGGGCCGCGATCCCGTCGAGTTCTTCGGCGGCAAGGGCGTATCGGAATCCGATGTGCTGCAGGACGCCATCGACATCGCCGGCGGGTACGACCGGACGGTCCGCAACTTCGACGTCGACGGACCCCACGTGGTGACGGGCCCGGTGTTCGTCGAAGGGGCGCAGCGCGGCGACGTGCTCAAGATCGAGACGCTCGAGGCGATTCCCCGCGTCCCCTACGGCGTGGTGTCGAGTCGGCACGGCAAGGGTTCCCTGGCGGTGACCGCGTCCGGTGAGGCACCTGCTGGTATCAGCCTGGACGAGGTGATGCCGCCGATCGGCAGCGACGGCAGGCCGTCGGGTGACCCGACGCAGTACGGCAACGTCTCCACCTTCACTGCCGTCGAGGACGGGCAGGGAGTGATGCGTTACGGCGATGCGGCCGTGCGCTTTCCGCTGCGTCCGTTCATGGGCATGATGGGCGTGGCGTTCGCCAGCGACCCGGGTCTGACCTCGCCCAACGCGAATTCGATTCCGCCGACGCTCGGCGGCGGCAACATCGATGTCGGTCTGCTCGGTGTCGGATCGACGTTCTACCTCCCGGTGTTCGCGGAGGGTGCGTTGTTCTACGTCGGCGATCCGCACATGGCGATGGGCGACGGGGAGGTGGCGCTCACCGCGATGGAAGGTTCTCTGCGTGGCACCTTCCGCCTCACCGTCTGCAAGGCGGGCAGCGGTGATGCCCCCTCCGTCGCGTACTCGTATCCCTTTGCCGAGAACGAAGACTCGTGGATTCCGATCGGCCTGTCCGATCCGGACGGTGCCGTCGGCGGCCAGAGCTCGGACCTGAACGCTGCCATGCGTCGCGCCGTGGTCAACGCGCTCGACTTCCTCGAGACCGATCTGGGCATGGACCGGGCGACGGCGTATGCGTACCTCTCCGCGGCCGCGAACTTCACCGTCTCGCAGGTGGTCGACAAGACGGTCGGCGTGCACGGTCAGATCTCCAAGGCGCACTTCGACCGGTAAGAGTGCGCCTTCGGCGCACTTCAGCGGTGTGCGGTCGCGACGAAGTGGCGGGTGGCGGCGTCGACTATTTCCGTGGGGGAGATGTCGATCTCGCCGTTCAACCATGCGATGACCAGTTCGGCGAGTCCGCCGATGAACAGCAGTCCGTTGATTTCGGATTGTGGTTGCGGCCAAGCTTGTTCGCCGAACAGCTCGCGCGATTGCTCGGCTACCAGATGGGCGAACGCGCGCATGGACTTTCGTCGGTAGTCTCGCAGTGAGTCGACGGCGAGCGACTCGATCATCGCGACGCGGCCCTTGCGTCGGTCGTCGGTGAGTACGCCGACGAACGCGGCGATGGCGTTGCGCACCTGTTCCTCGACGGTGGGGGCGGGGGAGTGCAGTGCCTCCAGGGCAGCGGCCCGAATCTCGTCGGATACCGACTCCACCACCTTCTCGAGCAAGTCCTCTTTGCTGGTGAAGTTCTGGTAGAAGTAGCGCTCGGTCAGCTTCGCCTCGGCGCAGATCGCGGTCATGGTCGTGTTCAAGGCGCCGGCCGTCGAGAACACTTCGAGTCCGGCTTGGAGCAACCGTGCGCGACGGTCGGCGGTGCGATCGTCGGCGCTCATGCCGTTGTAGCGGCGCGTCGTGGAAGCCATGGGTAGATCTTGACAGAGGGAGTAAGTGTGACGCAGACTACATCCCATCTGACAGGACGCTCTGTCAGATTGATGGAGGTCGACAATGGCACGCGCTCTGGCTGCTCCACCTGCAGGTTCGGCACTTCAACCGGTGTTCGGCGACGGCGGTATGCCCGTCGTGGGCCACACCCTGGAGTACATCCGAGACCCTCTGAAACTGCTCGGGAGTCGGTGGGAGAAATACGGCGAGGTGTCGTGGCTGACGATGGCCGGCCAGAAGTGGATCACCGTTCTCGGTCCGGACGCATGCCAAGAGGTGTTGCAGAACGCGGACAAGGCGTTTGCGAACGGTGACGGCTGGTCGCTGCTGATCGGCCCGTTCTTTCACGGCGGGTTGATGCTGCTCGACTCCGACGAGCATCTGAAGCACCGGCGAATCATGCAGCAGGCCTTCACGAGGGACCGACTCACCAAGTCCGTCGAGGCGTTGAATCCGGTCACCACAACCGGTTTGGACGCGTGGCAGGGCGGGCGCGACGTCCAGGTCTACCCGGCGCTCAAGGCGTTGACGCTCGAGGTGGCGACCAGCATCTTCATGGGCGGGGCCGAGGGCAGCACCGAAGCCGAGATTGCCGAGCTCAACTCGAGTTTCGTGGCGTGCGTCCAGGCGGCGACCTCGATCGTGCGGTATCGAGTTCCGGGAACCCGGTGGAAGCGGGGTCTCGACGGCCGCGCCATGCTCGAGCAGTTCTTCCGGCGCTACCTACCGGCGCGGCGCGCCACCGAGACCGACGACTTGTTCTCGGTCCTCTGCCACATCGAGGGGAACGACGGCGAGCGCTTCTCCGACGACGAAGTGATAGACCACATGATCTTCCTGCTGATGGCCGCCCACGACACGTCGACGATCACGCTGTCGACGATGATGCAGTATCTCGGGCAACATCCGCAGTGGCAGGACAAGTGCCGTGCGGAATCCGAGGCGCTGGGCACTGCTGCGCCGACACTCGCGCAACTCGACGAACTGCACAGTGTCGACCTGGTGATGAAGGAATGCCTACGGCTGGTCTCGCCCACTCCGGTGGTCGCGCGCCGAGCCGTCAAGGACACCGAGGTGCAGGGAAAGTTCGTCCCCGCGGGGACGTATGCGTCGGTCGCTCCGCACTTCACGCACCACATGGACCAGTACTGGCCCGACCCCGAGAAGTTCGACCCCGGCCGCTTCGCCGACGACCGTCGCGAGGACAAAGTGCACCGCTACGCGTGGGAGCCGTTCGGCGGTGGCGTGCACAAGTGCATCGGCATGTTCTTCGCAGGCGCGGAGATCAAGACCATCATGCATCATCTGCTGCTGCGGTTCGACTGGTCGGTCGACCCCGATTACGTTGCGCCGCTGAACTTCACGTCGCTGCCCTTCCCGGAGGACGGGCAGCCCGTGCAGCTACGGAAGCGGTAGGTCTAGCCGGCGCGGTCGGTGAGCCAGCCGATGATGTTCGCGGTGACTTCGTCCCTGTTGGTCTCGTTGAGGATCTCGTGGCGGGCCCCGGGGTAGAGGGTGACGGTGACGTCGCTCATCCCGGCCTCGCGGTACCGGGCAGCGAGGGTCTCGATCAGCTGTCCGCCGCCGGCCAGAGGGTCGTCGGTTCCCGAGGTGATGAGCAGCGGTAGGTCGGAACGGATCTGCTCGAGGTTGTGCGGGTCGGCCAGCTTGTCGGCCTCACCGAACAACGCGGGGACTGTCGACTCCGGAAGATCGAAGCCGCACAGAGGATCGGCGACATAGGCGTCCACTTCGGCCTCGTCGCGGGTGAGCCATTCGTATCCGGTGCGGTGCTCGAAGGCGGCGTTGAACACACTCAGGTCACCGGCGGGGGCGTCGGCCATCCCGGCCGCGAGGATGTCCAGCGTCGTCGATCCCGACAACACCACACCCTCGTACAGGTCCGATCGTTCGATCAGAACATGCTGCGCGGCAAACGAACCCATCGAATGGGCGAACAGGAACAGTGGCAGGTCCGGATACTCGTTCAGCAGCGATTCGCCCAACTGCTCGATGTCGGCCCACAAACCCGCGAACGCGGCGGCACCGAAATCGCCAGGGGTGTCGACGATCGACTCTCCGTGGCCGCGATGATCGGATGCGACGACATGAAATCCGGCGTCGTTCAAGGCGGCGGCGAACCGGGCGTAGCGGCTGCCGTGCTCGGCGAGACCGTGTGCGATCTGCACGACGCCGCGAGCCGGATCGGCCGAGGTGGTCCAGGTGTAGGTGCTGATCTCGATGTCGTCCTGCTTGGATACGAACGACGAAGCGTTGGCCACGAAAATCTCCTCGAAACGGCGACGGGAACGAGACTCGAACTTATCTCCTAGGCGTCCTCCATCGGGTCGAAATGCGAGACGACGGGGAACGGCTCGTAGAAGTGATGTAGCAGCGTCTTCCACTCCTGGTACTCGTCGGACTTCCTGAAGCCCTCGGTGTGGTCTTCGAGTCGTTCCCATTCCACCAGCAGCAGATAGACATGCGGCTGCTCGATGCCCCGCGACAGCGTCAGATTCACGAACCCCGGCATCGAGGAGATGATCGATGTCGCGGCGGCGAAGGCGGCCTCGAACTCGTCGGTTCGGTGGGGGATGACGTGCAGCAGGGCATGTTCGACGATCATCGGGACAGTATGCCCATGACCGACAACAGCTCCCCGGGCACCGTGCCCGGGGAGCTGCTGGAAGAGACGGTCTACTTCGCGGAGATGCGCACGAGCTTCTTGTTCACGAACTCGTCCATGCCCCACGGTCCCAGTTCGCGACCGACGCCGGAGCGCTTGACGCCGCCGAACGGCAGGCCGGGCAGGGTGGTGCCGTGCTCGTTGACGAAAGCCATGCCGACCTCGAGCTGCTCGGCCACGTCGCGAGCCTTGTCCAGGTCGGCGCTCCACACCGAGCCGCTCAGTCCGTATGCCGAGGAGTTCGCCAGTTCGATTGCCTGCTGCGGGCTCTCGACCTTGTAGATCACCGCTGCCGGTCCGAACAGCTCTTCGCTGTACGCACGCATGTCCGGGGTGACGTCGGTGAGCAGCGTCGGCTGCACAAATGCGCCCGGCCCGTCGATCTTCTTGCCACCGGTGAGCAGTGTTGCGCCCTTGGCGACGGCGTCGTCGATCTGCTCGATCAACGTGTCGGCGGCGGTCTGCGACGACAGCGGGCCGAGGGTGGTGTTCGCGTCCAATGGATCACCGGTCTGCACTGCCTCGAACGATTCGGTGAGCTTGGTGACGAAGTCGTCGTAGAACTCCTCGGCGACGAGGATGCGCTTGGCGGCGTTGCAGGCCTGGCCCGCGTTGGACAGCCGCGCCCGGGTTGCGGATTCGACCGTGGCGTCCATGTCGTCGGAGTCGAGCATGATGAACACGTCCGAGCCGCCGAGCTCGAGCACGACCTTCTTGAGGTTGCGTCCCGCGGTTTCGGCGACGGAGGTGCCGGCCCGCTCACTGCCGGTGAGCGAGACACCCTGCACGCGTGGGTCGGCGATCATGTCGGCGATCTGATCGTTGGTCGCGAAGATGTTGATGTACGCGTCCTGCGGGAGTCCGGCCTGCTGGAAGATCTCCTCCATCAGCAAAGCCGACTGAGGGCAATTCGGTGCGTGCTTGAGCAGAATCGTGTTGCCCACCATCAGGTTCGGGCCGGCGAACCGGGCAACCTGGTAGTACGGGAAGTTCCACGGCATGACGCCGACG
Organism: Rhodococcus sp. 14-2483-1-2; assembly: GCF_002259405.1. GTDB lineage: Bacteria > Actinomycetota > Actinomycetes > Mycobacteriales > Mycobacteriaceae > Rhodococcoides. Next base: position 68,849 of record NZ_NPFW01000020.1, read on the forward strand.
AGGGCTCCCACCGGTTTGCGCTGCAGCACAGTGTCTTCCGCGCCGGGGACGTCGAGTGTCTCGTCCTCGAGCAGCGCCGGTCCGTTGTCTGCGTAGTAGCGGTAGATGTTCGACGACAGCTCCACCTCGCCTTGGGATTCGGTGAGGGGCTTGCCCATTTCGATCGAGATGGTTCGGGCCAGTTCGTCGGAACGCTCGGTGTAGAGGTCGGCGACCTTGTGCAGAATTTCGGCGCGGTGCTTCGGTGAGGTCTTGCGCCACGTCTGGAAACCGGCGTGTGCGTCGGTCAGTGCGCGCTCGACGCCGGCCGCGTCGAGAGTCTCGAATTCCTTGACAGTTGTGCCGTCGGCAGGATTGACAGTTTTGTAGGTCGTCATGATCTGTTCAACGGTCGGGGAGGGGTCCGTTGTTCCTATTCGGGCAAAACGGATGCTCCGACGGTGGTCAGGAAGGGGTCCGAGGCCCGCCGTCGCGGTGACGCGCCCGGTACTCCATGGGCGTGCAATCGAATTGACGGCGGAATGTACGCGTCAGATGCGAGCTGTCGTAGAAGCCCCACCGGGCAGCGATCTCGCCCAGAGTGACCGCGGGATCGGCAGTGAGGATGTCTCGTATCGCGCCGTTCATGCGTTCGTGGCGCACGCATTCGGAGAAGGTGGTGCCGGCCGCGTTCAGTAGGCGGTGCATCGTGCGGGTCGAGATCATCGCCTCGCGCGCTGCGGCGTCGGCGCTGACGCGGCCGGACGGTAGGGCGGTGCGGATGTAGTGGCGCAGCATCATTCGGGTGGCGTTGTCGCGAGTCTCCGAATCGCGGGTGGTCGTCGTCGATCCGGCCACCGCGGTCAGCACGTCGACGAACGATCGATCGAGTGTCGCGAGCGCGCCGGGGTCGAGTGTCGAGCTCTCCTTCCACAGGACCGACATCATCGATCCCACCAGTGCACCCGCACCCGTCGTGGTGTCGATGCTGGTGCCCGTCACCGCGTCGGGATTCCACAGCTCCCGCGGGATTCGGAACGAGAGCACTTTCCACATCTCTCTGCTGTCGGTCTCGCGGTACTCCATCTGGTACGGGCGGGTGGTGTCGAACACGGTGATCGAACCAGGCGTGATCAGCGAGCGGCGTTCGTCCTGCTCCGCGAGGCAGGTTCCTTCCAACTGGAGATTGACGAACACTGCGTCGAGCGGCGCGCGCGTGACTTCGCGCCGACCGTGTTTGAGGACCTGGGTGACCGAGGAGATCTCGGCGCAGTTGACCACCGCCAGTTCCTGAGAGTCGACCCAACCCGGGACGCCGTCGGGAACGGAGCTGCGGTCTCGTTGCGAGCGGCCTCGATGGGGAGCCAACGGAGTGAAGGCCTCGCACACCACGTCACCCCAGTAGCTCACCTGCTCCTGGGGACTCAGCCCGGACGTGGACCAGTACGGCACGATGGCCCTCCTCCCGTGGTGTCGGCGTTTCCACTGGAACCGACGATAGATCGCCTGATCGACAGCTGTATTTCCCCGGCGTAACAACCTCGACCGTGGCGGTCGTCGCGCGTCAGGCCGTTCTGCGGTACGTCGATTCGGAGTGGGCTGCCCTGGTGTGCAGCATCGGCAGGACCTCGTCGAGGAGGCAGCGCTCGAGTTCGACGCGATGAGTGTCGAGCAGGGGAACGATCGTCACCCCGTCTGCGACGTGTGCTGCCGCGATGTCGGCGATGAGTCCGGCCAGACCCGACGGTGTGCCGATGTAACAGACGGTCCTGGGGGCGTGGACTCGTGCGTCGGCCAGTTCCGTGCGCGCTGTCCTCGCGTCGTGCGCTACGTGAACCGCGACGTCGAGAACGACCGACGGCGCATCTGTCCGGTGCTCACGGTCGTTGTGCGTTGCACGCAGGCGGGCTCGTGCGAGCTGAGCCGTGGCGAGATCGTCCGCCCGGATGTGTACGGTCTCGGCGGCCGGTGGGTCGGTCAGCCACCGTGGATCCGACTCGTCGGGCGGTGGGGAAGACAGTGCGACAACCATATTGGCGGTGAGCATGAGGGGTCCGTTCGCGTCGAGGTCAGTGAGTGGGTTCGGGTGGGGTCAGGGACCGCAGGGTGGATCCGTGCCATACGAGGGGCTCGGTGCTCGGATCGCTGCCCATGCGGTGCACCTGCATCACCACGACGTCGTGGTCGCCGGCTCGAATCTCGCTGTGAATGCTGCACTCGAGGTGCGCTGCGGCACCGCCGATGAAATGCGCTTCGGTCTCGGAGGTGAACGAGTCGATCCCGTCGAATCGGTCTCCGGACTTCGAGGACAGCTGACCGATCGAGGATCGGTGTAGTCCACTGAGCACCGATACCCCGATTCGCGGCGCGCTGCGCAGCGTGGGCCAAGTGGTCGACGTGTGTTGCACGGCGAACAGCACGAGGGGCGGGTCGGCGGAGATCCCGACCTGAAAGGAAGACGCCACGAGACCGACCGGCACGTCGTCGATGACGGCCGACAACATGACGATGCCCGACGGGAACAGTGCGAATGTCTTGCGAAGCAGGCTCGTGTCGTCGGAGACGTCGACGAGTGAGAGTGAGGGTGGTGTTGCCATCCGGGTCATGTGTGACCGCCGTTCTTCAGTGCTGGGGTGGTCGAGCCGGGGGGATGGCCGCCCAGTGCGGCCATCCCCCCGTCCGGGGAGAGCGATGCGTGCAGAGTGTGCGGTGGCGTGTCAGACGCCTGCGGTGACCCAGTCGACGTGTGTTCCGCCCGTGCCACTGACTTCGGCGTCGCGCACGAAGGCACCGCGGTACTTGGCGGCTGCATGCCGATCGGGGAGCTGAGGGCCGATCTCCGGGAACATGCGTTCGCGGAGCGTGCCGGATCCGTATTCCTTCTGCGCGAGTCCACGCTCCTGCAGCACCGGGATCACGTGGTCGACGAAATCCTCCGCCGACTGCGGGAAGTACTGGATGATCTGGTTCACGCCGTCCACGCCCGCGTCCTGCCACTGCTCGAGCTGATCCGCGATCTGTTCGGGGGTGCCCACCATGCGGCTGGCGTAGGACAGGGCCCCGACGAGATCGGAGACCTTGGCCTTCTGTCCGTTGTTGGAGTCCTCGAACATGCGGGCGTAGCCCTGCACTCCCGACATCGAGGTCTGCTCGATCGGCATGTCCGGATCCAGGCCGGACACGTCGATGCCCATGTCGCGGCCGATGTGTGCGGCCAGGCCTCGATAGCTGATGTCCTCGTCGATCTCGGCGGACTTGCGCCAGGCCTCTTCCTCGGTGGACCCGACGACGAACGAGAAGCCCTGGATGAACTTGAGGTCACCGGCGTTGCGGCCGGCAGCCACTGTTTCCTTGCGCTGCTCGGCGATTCCCTTGCGCGCTCCCTCGATCGTCGGATACACGACGAACGTGGCCTCGGCATGACGAGATGCGAACTCGCGTCCCACTTTCGACGATCCGGCTTGATACATGACCGGTGTGCGCTGCGGGGACGGGGACGCCATGTGTGGGCCGAGGACCTTGTAGCGTTCGCCCTGGTGGTAGATCCGGTGAATCTTGTCGGCATCGGCGTAGACACCGGCTTCACGATCTGCGAGCACCGCGCCGTCGTCCCACGATCCTTCCCACAGTTTGTAGACGACCTTCATGTACTCGTCGGCCCAGCGGTATCGCTCGTCGTGCTCGACGATCTTGTCGAAACCGAAGTTCTGCGCGGCCGAGTGAGTGGCGCTGGTGACGATGTTCCACCCGATTCGCCCCTTGCTCAGGTGGTCCATCGTCGACATCTTGCGAGCGAAGCTGAAGGGGTGCTCGGTGAGGATCGAGCTGGTGAACGTCAGTCCGAGGTTGTCGGTCGCCCCGATGAGAGCAGCGCAGAGAGCAGCCGGGTCGTGGCAGGGCATGTGCAGCCCCTCCTCGATGTACGCGTTCCACTTGCCCTCGTACGCGGGATCGATCCCGACGACGTCCGCCAGGAACAGGGCGTCGTACTTGCCGCGTTCGAGCGTCTTGGCGAGGTCGACCCACGTATCGAGGGTGTCGAAGTGCACCTGGGTGGTTTTCGGATTGCGCCACAGACCGTGATAGGTGTGCGAGACGGTATTCATCTGGAATGCGTTGAAGATCATTCGATTGCGTGTCATGGAGAGAAATGTAAACAGCGCTTGTGTCGCATCCATTAAACGCGGAATCGGTTGCGTTTCCATCACCTCACCGGTACTGCCCGTGGGAAGTGAGGAAGGTTGTGCACCCGAATCAGCTGTGATGCAACATGATTGGCGCATCGGAGTCGGTGGTCGCTGTCGTGAAAAGGGCATGGAAAAGCCGCACTCTGCTCTTGTCTTTCGGCAGATGTGCGGCGCTCTATCGGGAATGTGAATGTCTGAAATTCCACCTACGGGGTGCGCGATGAAATGAGTTTCGATCGGTGCGAGGGTCTGTTTTTCTCGGCCTGTTGTCGGAGGAATTGTTCCTCTTGGATTCGCGTGCGCTCGGTTCACGGGTCGGTCGTCGGGGTGTGCGTTCCATGTTGCCTGCGCAGTGCGGTGTCCCGATTGTAAAAATCGGCCATCTTTTTGTACGGGTGCGCCAGGTCGGTCGATCCGAGCGCGGGGGAGCGGGTCTGCCGACCTGCAAAAGTGCTACTGGTCGGTAACTTCGGCGCGTGGATGGAGTGATACCCCACTGCCCCGCACAGCAGCAGATTCGAAGATTAAAGTCGGGGTTGGACGCATCCAAAAGACGACGTTGAAACTGAGGCAAAGGCGAAACATGACAGCGAAGAAGCCGACCATCATTTACACCCTGACCGACGAGGCGCCCATGCTGGCGACTCACGCGTTTCTGCCGGTCATACGTTCTTTCGCCAGCGCGGCCGAGATCAACGTCGAGTCGAGTGACATCTCCGTTGCCAACCGCATCCTCGCCGAGTTCCCCGATTACCTCAACGAAGACCAGCGAGTGACCGACAACCTCGCCGAGCTGGGCAAGCTGACGCAGCTGCCCGAGACCAACATCATCAAGCTGCCGAACATCAGCGCCTCGGTGCCGCAGTTGCTCGCTGCCGTCAAGGAACTGCAGGACAAGGGCTACGCGATTCCCGACTTCCCCGGCAATCCGAAGACCGACGAAGAGCGCGAGATCCGCGAAAGGTACACCAAGTGCCTCGGCAGCGCGGTCAATCCGGTTCTGCGCGAAGGTAACTCGGACCGTCGTGCTCCGAAGGCCGTGAAGGAATTCGCCCGTAAGCACCCGCACAGCATGACCGAGTGGTCGATGGCGTCGCGCACCCACGTTGCGCACATGCGCGAGGGCGATTTCTACCACGGTGAGAAGTCGACGGTCGTCGACGGTGATCGTGAGATCAAGATGGAGCTGCTGCCCGCCGACGGCGAGCCGATCGTGCTCAAGGAGTCGGTCTCGCTCACCGACGGTGACGTCATCGATTCCATGTTCATGAGCAAGAAGGCGCTCCTCGATTTCTACGAGCACGAGATGCAGGACGCCTACGACACCGGCGTCATGTTCTCCCTGCACGTCAAGGCGACGATGATGCGCGTTTCGCACCCCATCGTGTTCGGCCACGCTGTGCGCGTGTTCTACAAGGACGCGTTCGCCAAGCACAACGAGCTCTTCGAGGAGCTGGGCGTCAACGTCAACAACGGCCTCTCGGACCTCTACACCAAGATCGAGACCCTGCCGGCGTCGAAGCGCGACGAGATCATCGAAGATCTGCACAAGTGTCACGAGACCCGTCCGGAGCTCGCGATGGTCGACTCCGCCCGCGGCATCTCGAACTTCCACTCGCCCAGCGACGTGATCGTCGACGCTTCCATGCCCGCGATGATTCGCGCCGGCGGCAAGATGTGGGGAGCGGACGGACGTCCGAAGGACACCAAGGCAGTCAACCCCGAGTCGACGTTCTCCCGGATCTACCAGGAGATGGTGAACTTCTGCAAGACCAACGGCCAGTTCGATCCGACGACGATGGGCACCGTTCCCAACGTCGGCCTGATGGCGCAGAAGGCCGAGGAGTACGGCTCGCACGACAAGACCTTCGAGGTACCGAAGGCGGGCGTCGCGAACATCACCGACAAGGCCACCGGCGAGGTGCTGCTGACCCAGACCGTCGAAGAGGGCGACATCTGGCGTCTGTGCATCGTCAAGGACGCCCCGATCCAGGACTGGGTCAAGCTCGCCGTGACGCGCGCACGTGAATCCGGAATGCCGGTCGTCTTCTGGCTCGACCCGTACCGCCCGCACGAGAACGAGCTCATCGGCAAGGTGCGCAAGTACCTGAAGGATCACGACACCGAGGGCCTCGACATCCAGATCATGTCGCAGGTTCGCGCGATCCGGTACACGATGGAGCGTCTCGTTCGCGGACTCGACACCATCTCCGCAACCGGCAACATCCTGCGTGACTACCTCACCGACCTGTTCCCGATCCTCGAACTCGGCACCAGCGCCAAGATGCTCTCCATCGTTCCCCTGATGGCAGGCGGCGGACTGTACGAGACGGGTGCGGGCGGTTCGGCTCCCAAGCACGTCAAGCAGCTCATCGAGGAGAACCACCTGCGCTGGGATTCGCTCGGCGAGTTCCTGGCTCTGGCCGTGAGCCTCGAAGACCTCGGCACCAAGACCGGCGACGTCAAGGCGACCATCCTCGCCAAGGCACTCGACTCGGCCACCGGCAAGCTGCTCGAGAACAGCAAGGGCCCGTCGCGCTCGACCGGTGAACTCGACAACCGTGGCAGCCAGTTCTACCTCGCCCTCTACTGGGCGCAGGAACTCGCCGAGCAGACCGAGGACGCCGAACTGGCCGAGCACTTCGGCGCGCTGGCCAAGACGTTGGCGGAGAACGAGGAGAAAATCGTCTCCGAGCTCAACGAGGTCCAGGGCACCGCAGTCGACATCGGCGGCTACTACTACCCCGACCCCGAAGCCACCGCTGCAGTGATGCGTCCGTCCAAGACCTTCAACGAGGCTCTGGAGTCGGCGAAGCAGTAGTACTTTCTGGCTCACCCCCTCATCGAATGAATGGTCCATTCACGCGCTCAGACGTTGTGAATGGACCATTCATTCATATTGGGGTGCACCAACATTCGGTCCACCGCCCACCCCGGTTTGGGATCAATGTGACTTTCACGCGCTCAGACGTACTGAATGGACCATTCATTCCTTACGGGCGCGGCACCAAGATGTCGAGGAAGGCCGAACAACTAGCGCTCTGGCGTCGCCCCGGCAATTGCACGACCGAGATGGTGCGATGAATGTTCGGTTCGATCGGCAGGTAGACAAGGCTCGCGAACGACATCATCGGCACCACCAATTCTGGGATGACGGTGATGCCGAGTCCCGCCGCGGTCAGGCCCGCCACGGCGGCGACGTTGTGTGCCTGAACAGACGGTCCGACGTCGACTCCCGCGTTCTCCAGCGCCAGTCGCACATGCGACGCGATGCTGGATTCGGGGCCGAAAGCGATGAACGGCTCGCCGGCGAGGTCGGTCCACCTCAGGCTCTTACGCTGCGCCAGAGCGTGATTCGACGGTAGCGCGCAGACGAACGCATCGGCGCTGACCGTCGTGCGCATCAAGTCGTTCGCTCGACCCGATGCCGCCACCACTGCGAAATCCACGGAGCCGTCGCGGACCGAGGCCACCACGTCGTCGCGCAGGCCGTCCTTGATGTGCACCGAGACGTCGGGATGGCTGTTGCGGAAGTCCACGATGTACGGCGGGAGGAACGTCGCCGCGATCGACGGCAAGCACGCGATGGTGACGGTCCCTCGGTCGCCCGAGACGAAGCGTCCGATCTGCTCCAGGCCGTCATCGAACTCGAGCAAGACCCGACGGGCATAGGCCGTCACCTCGTGTCCATCGCCGGTGAGGTCGACGCTCCGGGTGGTGCGGACGAACAGCCGCACGCCCAGGCGGCGCTCTGCCTCGGCGACGGTGCGACTGAGGTTCGGCTGGGATACCCCGAGGGACGCCGCCGCCGAGGTGAAGCTCGCGAGATCGGCCAGCGCCACGATGGCCCGTAGGTGCGCGATACCGATATTGATGCTCACAGCGAATGAATGTATACCCAACTGATGTTGGACTGCGTAAGTGATCTGCACAACACTCGTCGTATTCGATGAAGGAGATCACATGCTGTCACTGCTCGGCTTCGGGACGATTGCCATCATCCTGCTGCTGTTGTTCACCCAACGCGTCGCGGCCATCGTCGCGCTTGCAGGTGTCCCGCTTGCTGCGGCGTTCCTGGCCGGCAACTCGCCGTCCGAGGTGGCAGGGTTCGTCAAAGAGGGACTCGGCGGGGTCGTCGGCGTTGCGGCGATGTTCCTGTTCGCGATCGTCTTCTTCGGGATCATGCGCGACGCAGGTCTGTTCGATCCCCTCATCGCGCGCATCGTGAAGTGGGCAGGCAGCGCACCGCCGACTGTCGCCGTGGCTACGACGGCTCTTGCGCTGGTCGCCCATCTCGACGGGGCAGGCGCGGTCACGTTCCTCATCGCCGTTCCCGCGATGCTGCCGATCTACGAGCGCCTCGGGATGAGCCGGCTGGTGCTGGCCACGTGTGTCGGACTGGGTGCGGGCGTGATGAACCTCGTTCCCTGGGGCGGCCCGACGGCGCGAGCGGCAGCAACATTGGGCGTCGACGCCAACGTGCTGTGGGTGCCGCTGATTCCCGCGCAGATTGCCGGCGTGGTGTTCGCGTTGGCCATCGCGTACTACCTCGGACGCCGAGAGCGGACACGGTTGGCGAAGGTCGCAGCAGGTGATGTCTCGGCCGAGGTGGAGGAGTCGACGGCCCGCGTCGGACAGCGAATCCCCGTACCCGCTACCGGCGGATCAGACGAGCCGGCCTCACCCGGCTCGGTCGGTGACGAGACCCCAGAAGAGCCTGACAAGCCTGACGAGCCCAGCTTGCTACGTCCGAAGCTGTTCTGGGTCAACGTCGTTCTCGTTGTCGCGACACTCGCCGCACTGATCGCGGCCGTCGCGCCTCCAGAGACCTGCTTCATCATCGCGACCATCGTTGCGCTCCTGATCAATTACCCGGGCATGAAGGCGCAGTCCGCCCGTATCGAAGCGCATGCTGTCGGCGCGATGCTGATGGTGGGCACGCTGCTCGCCGCCGGTGTTCTGCTCGGTGTGCTCGATGGCAGCGGCATGATCGAATCGATGGCCGTCAGCGCCGCCAACGTGATTCCGGACTGGATGGCACCAGCACTTCCGCTCATCGTCGGGGTGTTCGCCGTCCCGATGAGTCTGATCTTCGGCCCCGACGCCTACTACTTCGGTGTGCTGCCGGTACTCATCGAGGTCGGCGACCAATTCGGCATCAGCGCAATCCATCTCGCTCAGGCGTCGATCATCGGTGAGGAGACCGTCGGCTTCCCGATCAGTCCGATGACGGGCGCGTTCTACCTCCTCGTCGGTCTGGCCAAAGTCGATATCGGCAGGCACATCCGGCATACCTTGGGGTGGGCATGGCTGGTCAGCCTCGGCATGCTCGGGGTCGCCTTCGCGACGGGCGTCATCCCGGTGTGGGTATCGTGAGCGCCCCCGGAACCGTCCGATTGGGCGCGGGCGCAGGGTTTGCCGGCGATCGCATCGACCCCGCCCAGATCTTGGCCGAGCGAGGCGAGCTCGACTATCTGATCTTCGAGTGCCTCGGAGAGCGGACCGTTGCGACAGGGCAGGCACGAAAATTGCTCGATCCCACGGCGGGCTACGACCCGCTCCTCGCAGCGCGCATGCGCGCCGTACTCGGCTCGACCACTGAGCAGGGCATCACCGTCGTCACCAACTCCGGAGCCGCGAATCCTGTTGCGGCAGCAGCTGTCGTCGCGCAGGTGGCGGAGCAGGTGTGCTCGCGTTCGGTGCGCATCGCTGCTGTCACCGGCGACGACGTGCTCGACGCGGTGCGTCGCATCGATCCGGTGGTGTGGGAGACCGGCCGCCCTCTGTCGGAGCATTCCGAGGAACTGGTGTCGGCCAACGCCTATATCGGGGCCGATGCGGTACTGCCCGCACTCGACGTCGGTGCCGACGTGATCGTCACCGGCCGTCTTGCCGATCCGGCGCTGTATCTCGCGCCGCTGATGCACGAGTTCGGTTGGGCCGGGCAGGATTGGGAGACGCTCGGTGCAGGGACGGCCGTCGGACATCTACTCGAATGCGCGGGCCAACTGACCGGAGGCTACTTCGCCGACCCGGTCACCAAGCCTGTGCAGGGTTTGGCACATCTGGGCTTCCCGTTCGGGGACGTGCGTGCCGATGGCACAGCCGAATTCGGCAAAGTCGATGGCACCGGCGGGGAGCTGACGCGGCGAACGTGCGCCGAACAGTTGCTCTACGAGGTCGGTGATCCCGCCAGCTATCTGACGCCGGACGTGACCGCCGATTTCACCGGAGTTGCGTTCCAGACAGTCGGGCCCGACCGGGTGGCGGTGTGCGGGGCGACGGGCAGTACACGGCCCGAGGAGCTGAAGGTGACCCTCGGATTTCGCGGCGGTTGGCTCGGTGAAGGGCAGATCAGCTACGCCGGGCCACGCGCACTGCAACGCGCGCAGCTTGCTGGAGAGATTGTGCAGCAACGACTGTGGGAGGTGCACGGCGTTCCGGCGGAGAATGTCGGCATCGAGTACATCGGGGCGGGTGCAGCATTCCGCGGACTTGCTGCCCCAACCGATGTCCCCGAAGTGCGACTGCGCGTCACGGCAAAGGTGCCCAACACGGAGACCGCTGCGTTGGTGGGATGGGAAGTCGAAAGTCTGTACACCAACGGCCCTGCCGGGGGAGGCGGCGCACGGAGCAGCAGCAGCGAGGTGCTCGCGATCAGATCGTGTCTGATTCCACGTGCACAGGTCACGACCGCTGTACACATCACGGAGGTGACGGTATGAGGACTGTCGACGATTTCGCCGACGTGCGAACCGGGGACAAGGGCGACACCCTCATTCTGGCTGTCTTCCCGCGGACCGACGAACACTACGAGCTACTGTCCCGCGAACTGACTGTCGATGCCGTTGCCACGCACTTCGCACCGTTGATCACCGGAGACGTGCGCCGCACCGAAATGCCCCTGGTCTCCGGGTTGGTGTTCGAGCTACCCGGCGTGCTCGGTGGGGGAGTGACAGGAAGCCCTGTTCTGGACGGACATGGCAAGTGTCTGAGCTACCACCTGCTGAATATGGCTGTACCCGAATGTCTTTGACCCCATTTTCCGACTCTTGCGGCCCAGCCGCCCGATGGATGGAGATTGTTATCCGCAACATCCGCGTACCCCTGGCCCTGACTCTTGCCGTAGTGCTGGTGGAACAGGCAGCCGGTGCTGCTGCAGCGGCACCTCGCGAAGTACCGACAGACCCGTTCTTCATCTACGGGCGTGCGGCCGAATACTCGGTCACCTCCGAGCGCATGGAGGTTCCGATGCGCGACGGTGCCGCGCTGGCGTGTGACGTGAATCGACCCGGTGATGACGGCAACGTGCCGGTCGCAGAGAAGTTCCCGACCATCGTCTACGACCTCAACGCCTACGACGTGCTCGACCAGTTGGCAGTGGACTCGGCGTATCTGGTCGAACGTGGGTACAACATCCTGTTGTGCAACGTCCGGGGATCCGGCGATTCTCCAGGCGTACTGGATCCGTTCGGCCCGCAGGAACAGCAGGACAACTACGATCTCGTCGAATGGGCTGCAGCACAGCCGTGGTCGACGGACAAGGTCGGACAATCCGGTGTCAGCTACGGCGGTCACACATCGATGCTCGCCGCAGCCAACAATCCGCCACACCTGGCCGCAGTCATCCCGGTCGATGCATTCAGTGACTGGTACGAGAACACCATCTACCGCGGCGGAATCCGATCCGACACCATCCGCACGTGGCAAGCGAGCACAGCCCCGGCCACCGAGGGTCCGTACGACGAGCATCCGCTGTACGACGAGTACTGGATCGACCGCAGCGTCAAGGCGAAATGGCAGAACATCGATGTCCCCATGTTGCAAGTCGGGGGATGGTACGACCGCTACCGAGACCCGATGATGCAGAACTACAGTGCACACCCGGACTTGACGTGGGTCGTAGCCGGTCCGTGGGAACATGGGATGCCGGCAGGCCAGAAGGCCGATATCGGCACGGGGGCATACCTCGCATGGTGGGACAAGTGGCTGCGCGGGGACGACTCCGCACCGCTGCCCGCCCAGCGGGTCAACTCGTACGAGATCTCCTCGGGGCCCGTCGAACGTGGCTGGCAAGAATTCGGGCAGTGGCCACCCGCTGAATCGACCGAGCTGACGCTGACGATGGGGACCGACGGTGGCCTGAGCCCGGTGTCGACCGAGCAGGGCAGTCGCGTCTACACAGTGCCGACGGATCACACCGACGCTGCCGAAGCCGCGGTGGTCTTTTCGACCACTCCGCTGCCCGCTGATGTGGTGATCGCAGGGTCCCCGACGGCGAAGGTCTCGGCGGCCTTCACCGCGTCCGACGGCAACCTCGCGGTCATCGTCGACGACGTGGCACCGGACGGCACCGTGGAGCGCATCACTCAGGGCTGGCTGAAGGCAAGCCATCGCAACGGATCCGTAGCGCCCGAGCCCGTAATACCTGGGCAGGAGTACGAATTGGACGTACGGGCGTGGCCGACGCACTTCCGATTGCCGGCCGGGCATCGGCTGCAAGTGCAGGTTCGCAGCGACGACTACCCCGACATCACCGACGACGCCCCAGCGGGTGACGTCATCGTCCGAACCGGAGGGGGCGGTTCGTCCTTGACCGTGCCGGTGCTCCCCAGCGCTACCGTGCGCTGATGGACGGAGTTGTATCCGGTTGCACCGGCAGCGCCACCGGATACAACTGGAAACTTCCGCTCATTCCTTTGAGTTCGACGTCTCGCGGAGTACCGAGAGTCAGATCGTGAGCCGCACCGATGGCGTTGCGCACCGGTTCGCTGACCAAAATCTCACCGCCGTCGGCCTGTCCCGCGACGCGTGCCGCCATGGCGACGTTGAGGCCGAACAGGTCGTCGCCGCGTCGCACCGAGCTGCCGACGTGCACGCCCATGCGGACGCGGATGCGGTCCCAGCGATCGGGGTTCTGCAGCAGCGCTTCCTGGACTTTCACTCCGCAGCGCACCGCCTGGGCCGGGTCGGAGAAGGCGATCATGTAACCGTCGCCCTGGCTCTTCACCACGTGACCGCCGTGGTCGTCGACATGTTTGCGAATCAATTTGTTGTGCTTCTCGAGCAGTTTCACCCAACCGCGGTCGCCCAGTTCCTCGTTGCGTGCGGTCGACCCCTCGATGTCGGAGAACATCACCACGATGTCGCCGTCGGCGGTCATGCGTGCCAGATCGGGGCGTTCCACCTTCGCCCAGCCTGCGAGGTCTTCGACGGAGTTCCGGACCGTTGCGCCGAAGCCCTTGGTGATGAGTAGGTCCGTGGTGTGGAAGGCAGTTCTGATCGCAAAGGGCACCAGACCGCGTCGCTTGCGACGTTGTTGCGATTCGAGTGCACGGTCGAGTGCCCGACGTGTGTGCTTCAACTTTCGACGCGACACGATCAAGACCACACCGAGAGCGATGATGGCGGCGAGCTCGACTCCGGCAACTATCCACAGGATCACGTCGCTCATCCTTGCCTGTCGACCGCATCCGTGGGCGCACATCCGACGGCGAATTGCCGTCGATAGGCCGTCGGTGTCACCGCGAATGCAGAGCGGAAGTTCTGACGCAGGGTGACGGCGCTGCCGAATCCGCACAGGGCAGCGATGTTCTCGATACTGCGGTCGGTCGTTTCGAGCAGGCTCCGAGCTTCCTCGAGGCGCTTGTCCAGCACCCAGCGAGCCGGCGTGGACCCCGTCTCGAGCTGAAACTGACGGATGAAGCTGCGTCGGCTCATGCGCGCGTGTTCGGCAAGTCGCTCGATGGGTAACGGCTCGTCGAGTCGTTCGAGTGCCCAGCTCAGGACGTCGGCGATCGCAGTGTCTCCCGACGCCTCGATGACCGGACGTTCGATGTACTGCGCCTGACCGCCGTCTCGATGGGGTGCGACCACCAGACTGCGCGCTACCCGCGTCGCGGCGGCCGAACCGAGGTGCTTGCGCACGATATGCAGGCAGGAATCGATCGACGAAGCAGTGCCTGCGGAGGTCATCACGTCGCCGTGGTCGATGTAGAGCACCGACTCTTCGAGGACGTTCTGCGAGTTGCGTTCGCGCAGTTCGGGCATCTTGGTCCAGTGCGTGACGGCGGGCCGGCCAGCCAGCAACCCGGTGTCTGCGACGGCGAACGAGCCGAGGCAGAGACCCGCGATTTCTGCGCCTCGCATATGTGCCCCACGGAGTGCGTTCGAGAGGTCAGTGCGTATGTAAGGCAACGACTCCGGCCACGACGTCACGATGACGATGTCAGCCCAGTCGACGGTATCGGGGCCAGCGATGTCGCCAACCGGGAAGCCCTCCTCAGTGCGGATCGAACCGGCTTCGTCGGACCACACTCGCGTCTCCCAATCCGGAGCGAGTCCGAGTCGAGTCACCTCACCGAACACCATCAACGGCGCGGCGAGATGGAACATGGTGATGCCGTCGAACGCGTAGAGCGCGATCCGCATGGCGTCTCCGATCTCGAATGTTGGCGCAAATCAATCGAAAGTATGCATCCGTGCCACTCGTGAACGCAAGGTGCGCACCGGAGGATAAGAAGCGACCGAGAACGCCAGTCGAAGGAGAACATCATGACCGCACCGCGCAGAGCATTGATCGTCATCGACGTCCAGCAGGAGTACTTCGAGGGTGTGTTGCAGATTCAGTACCCGCCCAGAAGGGAGTCGTTGGCCAACATCGTACGGGCGATCGAAGCCGCTGCGGCACAGGATCTTCCCGTCGCGATCGTGCAGCACGAGATGCCCGACGGCGCACCCGCGTTCGTGAAGGGCACCCCGACCTACGAACTGCACCCCGACATCCAGGCGCTCGTGCAGCCGTCCTTCGAGCGAGTCGAGAAGAAGTACAGCAGCGTGTTCGCCGGGACCGGCGTCGCGAAGTGGTTGCAGAGCAACGACATCGATACCGTCACGATCGTCGGCTACATGACCAACAACTGCGACCTCGCCTCCAGCGCCGACGCCGAGGTACTGGACCTTAACGTCGAGATCCTGTCCGACGCCACCGGCGCGATCAATCTCTCGAACGAGGCGGGCACCGTCTCGGCGGAGCAACTGCACAAGGCGTTGATGGTGCTCCTGCAATCGAACTTCGCAGCAGTGGCGTCCACTGACCAGTGGGTCGACGCAGTCAAGAACGGAAATGGGCTCACTGCAAACAATCTGGTGGTCTCGGCAGCGCAGGGCAACGACGCGGTGGCCTGACACTGTTCGGTTCGACGCTCAGTCGGACAACAAGATGCAGACCGATTCGCACCATTGAGCCCGGGGCCTCTCGGTCCCCGGGCTCAATGGTTGTGCGTCTTTCACGGTTTCGAACCCGGGCTTATGCCTCGACGCGCGTGTCTGCTCGCTGCGCCACACGAACTCTGCCGAGGGCCACGACGACGAGAAGCGCTCCGAATACGGGAATGCAGGCGAGCAACACGATAGTGCTGGTCGAAGTGCCGAGACCGATGAGCGCCCCGCCGACTATGGGTCCGACGACCGATCCCAGCCGTCCCATCGACGAGGTCCATCCGACGCCCGTCGCGGCGGTGCGTTGGGGGTAGATCGAGACAGCGACCGCTGCCTGGCCGATCATTCCCGCCTGAAGACCGAGGCCGACGCCACCGAACACGATAAGCAGGAGGGCCTTGTCCGGTCCGAGGAACGCCGAGATGACAAGGAAGACAATCGCCGCAGCGGTGGTACCGGCGAGGACTGAGGTCATCCTGAACTTCGTGGCACAGACGATCAATATCCCTGCGCCGATGATGCTGCCGACGCCGAGTGCCGCCGAGCCCAACGGTGCCAGTCCGGTACTGAAGCCGTAGCTGGTGAGCAAAGTCGGCAGCCACGAAGAGAAGATGTAGAAGACCGAGAACACGAGGAACGAGAAGACCCACAGCAGCAGCGTCCGCGTGCGGACGTCCGGGTCGAAGAGACGAGCGACGGATGCGCTGTGCTTGGCATCGGCGACAGGGACGTCTCCGATGACCGTGCGCTCGTCGGGAAGTTTGAACCACAGGAACGGGAACAGGATTGCCGATGCAATGGCACCGGCGATGAAGACCGAGGGCCAGCCGAAGTTACGTACCAGCTGGCTGCCGGCGACACCGGCAATCAAAGCGCCGAGCGAGATACCCATGGTCACGAACACTGCGATCGACTGACGAAGACGTGCCGGGTTCAGTGCTGTCGTCTGGGCTACTGCAGCGGGCATGACCGCTCCGAGTCCGAGGCCGGTGATGAACCGCAGAGCGGTGAGTTCGACTATCGACCCAGCCCATGCGGTGAGCAGGGAACCCACGGTGAACACCGCGACCGCCACCAGGATGACGTTGCGGCAACCGAACCGTGCGGTGAGTCGTCCCACCGCGATGTAGCCGAAAGCCACACCGAGACTGGTCAATGCCAGCGCGGGTGTGAAATGCGACGGTGCCACGCCCCAATCTGCAGAGAGAGCAGGTACGGACAAGCCTAGTGCGATCGTGTCGTAGCCGTCGAGCACGACGGCGATGAAGGCCAGCGTCAACGCCGACCAGTTGGGTCGGGTGATGGGAGGGGCGGGATTTCTGGTCATGGTCGGTCCGCTCATTATGCGTCCTCGATGTGTAGGTCGACGCTGGATGCGCCGAATCAGCTGATTCGTGCGTCCGCGGTGCGGACGACGGGAATGAAACCGTGAGCCTCGATCTCGACACTGAGTTCGGGCTCGACAAGCGCCGACACCTCGACGAGGGTCGAACAGGGAAGGTCACCGCGGAACACGCCGCCGCGTGCCCGGCTGACGGCGGCCTTGTCGGCCATATCGGTGAGGTAGATCCGCAGCGTCACAATGTCGTCGACGCGTGCGCCGCAGGCCACGACGAGGGCTCCGATGCGCCGGAACGCCTCGACGGCCTGAAGATAGGGGTCCGACCCGCCGACCGGACCAGATGGTGTGCCCGCGTGCATGCCGGACAGAAAGAACTGGTCACCCACGACGCGGGCGTTGCTGAACATCCCGGGTCGAGGTGGTTCGGCAACGTCCGGGTGGGTTTCCCGTGTCATGACGAGAGAGCCCTGCTGCGGTCGTCGGATTCACGGGTGAGGCGTTCGCGGACGGGCACGAAGTCGTAGGTCGGATAGAACTCCGTGGCGAATGTGCCCCATGCCCGGCGCTCGATTTCGACGTTGACGGTGGACAGTCGATGGGCGGGCAACCGTAGGGTGACGATCTGCCCGATGCCCATCGCGACTACCCACGACACGACCTCGCAGCCCTCGGGCGGAAACCCGTGCCACCAGTCGTTGTCGTCCAGTCGTCCCTGAAGCTGCTCCAGATTCTGAGTCTGGTCGTGCCGCAGCAGGACCGTCAGCATCAAAGTGTTTTCATTCATGCGTTGACGCTCGACAGCTTCTCTGCCTGGGCGAGCGCGTCGGCGCGATACAGTCGCCTGATGCGCGCGACGCCCAGATCGTGCTGGTACAGGTGCTCTTCTCTATCAGCGTCCGACGCAAGCACTTCCAGTACCGCGCGGTCCTGCTCGAGCACCTGCCAGTGCTTCTCCTCGAGAACGGTGCGGTACAGGAACCGCCAGGATTCGCGCTCCCAGTCACTGACCCGCCGGGTGCGCCAGTGGAAGATCGCCGAGTTCTCGCGGTCGATCGGTGTACTCATGCCGACGATGCCGAAGACGCCTCCGGGCCCAGCGCCGGGACCGTAAGGGATCTCCAGATCGACGAAATCCATCGATCCACGAACGAATTCGACCCAGTCGAAGTTCACACCGCGTTGGTCGGTCTTCTCGAAGAAGAACCCGCGATCGGTCTCGCGAATTCGGAAGCGCGCAGAAACGTCGCCACCGAACATCGAATGCGAGTCTCGGTGCAGGAATGCGCCGTGCATCGGATCCAAGACGTTGTCCATGTAGAACCGCCACGGCCCAGCCCATTCGGCGTAGTTGGGAAACCACGACACCTCGGGGTCGGCCAACCGATCGGGAAGTACGAACGGCGTCGGGACCGAGTCGTTGGTCAGCGGTACGAACGCGAAGATGGTGTCCGCGGCTTCCACGACGTCGAGACTGACGGTGGCTCGACGGCCCTCCAATGCGCAACCGGGCATGCCGGGAACAGACACGACGGTTCCGGTTCCGTCCACCTGCACGCCGTGATACATGCATGCGATGCGGTCGCCGAGGTGTTGACCGACCGACAGCGGAGCACTGCGGTGTGGGCAGCGGTCTTCGAGCATGCGGACGGTTCCCTGTGCGTCCCGGAACAGCACCCAGTCGACGTCGAGGCGGCGGACGGGCACCATCGCACCCGCTTCGACCATGTGCGACGGCAGGATCGGGTACCAGCGGTCGCGGATACCGGTGGCGGCGATGTCCTCGGCGTCCAGGTGCCGACGGGTTCCGACGGCGTAGGTCGGGCCGGAGCGGCGACCGGTCGGACGAGCTTCGGTGGTGGTCATCTCATTTCCCCAATCTGCGCATCTCGGCGCGGAAGTTGTCGGCGGTCCACGGACCGCCGTCCGGCCCGTGCAGGCCGAGTTCGTTCAGGCCGGCGACGACGCCGTCCAGGGTGTCGACTCCGCCGGAGTAGATCTCGCTCAGCGAGCCGGCGAGCTTGCGCTCGTACGGCGTGATCGGCTGCGGGTGGGTCTGGTGTGTTTCCAGATACGGCTCGCGGGCTGTGCGAGTGATCATCGGAACGCTCCTTCGACGAGGGGAGTGGGCGGGGTGAGTGCTGTTCCGGAACGGAGCGCCAGACCTTCGGCGATGGTGACGAAGGAGGACGTCCACTCGTGGAACGACTCTCGGTTACCGGTGTGGACGGGGGTGACTGCATCGTCGATGACGACAAAAACCGCGTTCTCGATGTCCCCGGCGAGTCGTTGCGGGATGGTCAGATCGGTGGTGGGCTCCGGTGCCGACGCGATGACGAGCGTCGGAACCGTCACCGACGCAAGTAGGTACGCATGCTGCTCGACGTCGAATGTCGGGTCGGCGAGAATCAGGCTCAGAACGGTCTCCGGGTGGGTCACGGCAAGCTCGATGGCGGCGTGGGCGTCGGTGCCCGCTGCGAAGACATGCGTCGGAACGGCTGCCGCGACGGCCATCTGGGCATCGTCGTCCCACCACCTCACGGCTGCAACGGTGCTCATCGCTCGACCTCGTTCGGCACGTGAACGGGCGGGACGAACGGCCCCGGTGTGGGTTCTACCGAGGCGACGTCGATCTCGATGATGCTCGGCCCGGTGCGACCCACCGCTTCGGTCAACGCGTCGGCGAAGGTCTCGACGCGTTGGATCAGCCGATGCGGAATGTCCAGAGACGCCGCGAGCAGGTCGAAGCGCGGAGTGTGCAGGTCGACACCGGATCGACGAAACCCGTTCGCTTCCTGCATGTTCCGAAGAACGCCGTAGCCACCGTCGTTGAATACGACCACGATGACGTGCGCGTTCGAGCCCGCGAGCGAGGCCAGCTCACCCAGGTGCACCGCGATTCCTCCGTCGCCGACCATGACCAACGTGGGTGCATCACGTCGACCGTGAGCGGCTCCTATGCCCATCGCCAGGCCCTGGCCGATGCCACCGCCCAACGGGAAGATATTGGTCTCGCGCTCGAGTATCGGCAGCAGGCGGTTGCCCCACTGGCTGGACGGGATTGTGACATCTCGGGCGATCGGCGAGCTGTCGGGCAGGATCGAGCGTATGGCCGCACAGATGTCGGCATAGCCGCCGATGTACTCGGTCAGATCACTGCGTACGGACTCGCGGACATCGGTGACCCGCGCTGCCCAACCTGGCTGTGAGGCAACGCGATCAGCGAGAGAGGCCAGAACGGTCCTGGCATCTCCGACGATCCCGACGGTGGCAGGGTAGACCCGGCCGATTGTGGACGGCTCGACGTCGATCTGAATGATGTTGTCAGGCAGGGACAAGCTGTACGACGCGGTCTCGTTGGACCGAAAGTGGGTGCCGACCGCAATGAGAAGGTCGGAATCGGCGAGCAGAGCGCGCCCCTGCGGCGTCGTCGCGAAGTTGCCGATGACGAGGGGGTCGGTCTCGGGCACGATGCCGCGGCCGGAGTTGCTGGTGACGATGCCGGCTCCGACTCGATGCGCGAGCTCGGTGAGTTCGGGGCCTGCGCCTGCTGCTCCGCCTCCGAGCCAGAACAGGGGAGCGTTCGCCGCATCGATCAGCTCGACTGCGCGTGCGATCGTGTCGGCGTCGGCAACCGGCGCGGGAACGTCGGTCATCTCGAAAGGACGTTGCTTCTCGGGGGTCGCCAGGTACTGCAGATCGCTGGGCCACTCGATGCTGGCTGGGCCCGTGGGTGCCGATCGAATGCGGCGGATCGCGGTCTCGAGCTCTACCGCAACGTCTTTGACGTCGTTTATGGTGACACTGTGCACCGACACTGCGTCGAGCAGTTGCGGCTGCTTCGGGAATTCGTGGATGACTCCGCGGCTCGGTGTCGGCCGATTCGGTGCCAGGAATTCGGTCTCGATCTGCCCGGTGATGTGCAGAACCCGGCTCCCGGCCGTCAGCGCCTCGATCATCGATCCCGCTGCGTTGCCGGCCCCCGTTCCGGTGCTCGTCAGCGCGACGCCGATGCCGCCGGTGACTCGGGCATACGCGTCGGCGGCGTTGACCGCAGCTGCTTCGTGCCGCATCTCGACGAACTCGAGGTCACGATCGACGGCTTCGACGAGGGGAAGATTGTGGATGCTGATGACGCCGAACGCGGTGGTGACGCCGTGGCGCCGCATCACGTCGACGAGTACGTCACCGCCCGTGCGTCGGACGACTGCTTCTTCTGTCATGTCTCTCTCCTGAGAATGTTCGGGTCGCTAGACGTAGCGGTGGACGCCGCCGCCGACGTCGAGGGATGCGCCGGTGATGTAGCTGCTGAGCGGCGAGAGGAGCGTGGTGATGGGGAAAGCGAGCTCGTCCGCGGTGCCGAAGCGTCCGAGTCCGATGCCTCGATCCGCAGCGATCTCGGCGCTCCACTCGTCGAAATCGAGCGCGGTGTCGCTGTCGGTGTAGCGGCGCTGCCACTGTCCGGTGTCGACCAGACCGAGCAGGACGGAATTGACGCGGATGTTGTCCGCAGCCAGATCCTGCGCGAGTGAACGGGAAAGGTTGAGCAGACCGGCCCGCGCGGCGGCGGTGATCGCCAGCCGCGATTCCGGCTGTCGGGAGAGGATCGCGTTGACGACGACGATCGCCCCCGAATCCGACGACGCCAGTGCCTTCTTCGCCGCCCGGACTACATTGAGCGCTCCGAAGATCTTGAGATCGAACTCTTCTCGGATCTGGTCGTCGGTTGTCTGGTCGATCGTGCTCATCAGCGAGCGGCCTGCGTTACAGACCAGGCCGTCGAGGCCGCCGAGGCTGTCGACTGCGTGAGAGACGAAGTTCTCGACCGACTGTCTGTCCGTCACGTCGCACGAGAAGGTGAACACGTCGGTACTGGCCGCCAGCTCCGAAGTCGCCTCGCGTAGCCGATCCTCGTCGCGGGCGCACAGGGCAAGCCGTGCACCCTCACCCGCGAGCATCGTTGCCGTCGCGAGACCGATGCCCGAGCTGGCACCGGTGATCAGGATTCGTCGGTCTTTCAACTGCAGATCCATGGGTGTGCTCCTCAGCGGAAGATGAAGCCGCCGTCGACGACGATGGTTTGCCCGGTGACGAACGCTGCGTCGTCGGACAGCAGGAAACGGACGACGCCCGAGACGTCCTCGGGAGTCTGTTCGCGGTTCAAGGCTCGGCCCTCGGTGTATGTGCGGTAGCGGATGTCGGGAACGTTCTCGGTCGCCTCCACCCGGATGAGCCCGGGCGCAACAGCATTCACCCGGACGCCGAAGTCGCCGGCATCTCGTGCCATCGATCTGGTCATGCCGATCACTGCAGCCTTGGACGAGACGTAGTGCACCAAGCGCGGCGACCCGTACATCGCGACATCGGATGCGATGTTGACGATCGCGCCCGTCGACTTCGCGATGGCGGGCCACAGGTACTTCGACACCGCCCATGTACCGCGAATGTTGACGGAGGTGACACGCTCGAACTCGGACTCGTCGAGATCGAAGAATGTCTTGCCACCGACACCGTCTGCGATCGCGGCATTGTTGACCAGACCGGTCACGTGCTCCGCACTCACGCGCTCTGCGAGGGAGCGGACGGAATCACTGTCACCGATGTCGGTCACCACGGCCTCGGCGTCGTACCCGTTGTGACGCAGGGCTTCTGCGCACTCGTGGGCAGTGTCGGGATTCCGTTCGGCGATGACCACTCGGTTGCCGTCGCTGCAGAGTCGTTCGGCGATGGATCGGCCGAGTCCGCGGCCGCCGCCGGTGACGACAATGGTTCCGGTCATGTCAGGTGCTCCAGGAAGTTGGTGACGAGTGCGGCGGCCGCGGCAGGCTGTTCTTGAATTGCCACGTGTCCTGCATCGGAGATCGAGTGGAACTGCGCTCCGGGTATCGACTCGGCGAGTAGGTGGGATTCGTTCACACCGGTCACCACGTCATGCTCACCGACGAGAACCATTGTCGGACAGATGATTTCTGCGAGCCGCGGGCCGTGGTCGGTGGATGCCATGAACTCCGCCGCCGCGGCGAACCCGCTGTGGCGCAACGCGGACATCGAGGCTCGGACCGTCTCGACGATCTCGGGGTCGGCGCTGGGGGCAAGAAGTCGAGGGGCGCGTTCGGCAGCGATCACTGCGCTTCCTCGGTCTGCCAGGTCGCGAGAGCGGGCTCTCATGGCTTCGGCTTTTTCGGGGGTTGTGCCACTGCCGCGAGTGCTGTCGGCGAGGACGAGTCCGGCGATCCGCTCGGGTCGGGCGAGCGCTGTTGCCAGGGCGACCACCCCGCCCCACGAGGTGCCCAGCAACACGAGAGGGTGCTCTGGTGAAATGGCGTCGGCGACGCGGAGGACGTCGGCGACGGCATCGTGGTCTGCTCCAGGATCAGCGGACTCACCGTAGCCGGCGGCGTCGAGGCACCATGCCTGAACGCCGCGGTCGGCCAATTCGGACGCCAACGGCACACATGATCGAGCCGACCCGCCGATACCGTGCAGAAGTAGCACAACCGGCTCGAAGACTCGTTCGGGTGGCTGGTGTTCGACCACGTGTAGACCGCTCACGAACGTAGAACCGGTCATCGAGCCGATGGTCATGAGATATCCACCAGCTCGGGTATCGGGATGAAGTAGTCGGAGTGGTTCGGCTCGAACAGTGTTCGTGCACCGAGGTCCGGGATGCCCGCCATCGCGGCTCGAACGGTGGCGGTCGGCGGTCCGGCCGTGCCCCATTGATCCGACAGTTCGGGCGTGCGACGCCAGGTCCGGCAGAGCCATGCATCTTCGTCGATCTGTTCGACCTCCGAGGTGTATTCGCAGACCAGGCCGGCGGGGTCGGTGAAATAGGAGAAGGTGTTGTCGCCGGGGCCGTGGCGGCCGGGACCCCACTGCGGTGAGATGCCGTGAGAGCGCAGGCTTCCGATTCCGCGCATGAAATGGTCGATGGACGGCATCTCGTAGGCGATATGGTTCAGCGCTGTCCAGGGCGCTTGGTTGAGCGCAATGACATGGTGGTCGGTGTTGCACCGAAGAAACGTCATCTGCCGCTCGGACCAGTCGGAGATCCGCATGCCGAGGACCTGGGTGTAGAACGCTGCAGTCCGTTCGATATCGACCGTGTTGAGGACGACGTGGGCAATCTTGCGAGGGATTGCCCGGCGGCCGTTCGGATCCTGCGCGGGCACCGCATGTGTGTCGGCGGACAGTTCGACGATGCGACCCTCGGGGTCGACCAGTCGGAGCCCGTAGCCACCGCCGGCGTGGTCGAGCATGCCGGGTTCACGCAGGACGGGAACGCCGATCCGGTGCAGGGCACGAGCTGCGTCGTCCACCTCCTTGGGCGAACCGACGGCAAAGCTGATGCGCCCCAATGCGTTCGATTCGCCGCGCTGCAGGTCGAGTACGTGATGGTCGGTTCCGGTGGCGCGCAGCCAGAAGCGGTCGCCGTCTTCTTCGACGGTGCTCAGCCCCCACACCTCGTGATAGAAGTCGCGTGATGCAACGGGGTTCGGCACGGTCAGGGCAACCGATCGCAGACTGCGGAGGTTGCAGACGGGTGTATCGGTCAGGACGGGCTGGCGGTGAGTGGGCACGTTCATGAGGCTCCTCAGAGGTCTAGTACGAGTTCGGCGGAGCGGCAACGTGATACGCACGGGAACATGGTCTTGTTCGCCGCGTGCTCGGCCTCTCCGAGCAGGAAGTCGCGGTGGTCGACATCGCCCTTGACCACGCCGACTTCGCAAGTACCGCAAATCCCTTCGGTGCACGAGCTCGGTAGGTCCAGCCCGGCGTCGAGCAGGGCGTCGAGCACCGACTGATCCGGGGAGACCGGCACGCGCTCGCCGGTGCGGTTCAGCACCACGTCGAATGCGGTGTCACCGCCCTCTCGGGCGACGATCTCCGGGGCCGCGAAGCGTTCCGTCCGCAGTGTTGCCTCAGGGGGCATGGCTGCGGCGACGGCGTCGAGAAGGGGAGCCGGGCCGCAGCAGTAGACAACTGCTCCGGCCGAGAGTTCGCCCAGAAGCGCAGGCAAGTCGGGGAGACCGCCCTGTTCGTCGTCGGCGTGGATGGTGGCGGCGGGGAATCCGGCGATCTCGTCGGCAAATGCCATGGTCCTGCGAGAGCGTCCTGCGTAGAGCATCGTCCACTCGCAGCCGGTCTGCTCGAGCCGGCGCATCATCGCAACGATCGGTGTGACACCCACGCCGCCTGCGACGAGTACGTGCCGCTGCGCGCTCTCGTCGAGTGCGAATGCGCTACGGGGGCCGTCGACCTCGATCAGCGCACCCACCGACAGCTTGTCGTGGACGTGCAGGCTCCCGCCCCGCGACTTCTCGACGCGCAGAACCGCGACGGTCCAACGGCTGGTGTCGCTCGGGTCCGAGCACAGCGAGTACTCGCGCGTCAGACCACCGGGCAGGTGTAGAGCCACGTGAGCTCCCGGTTCCCACGTCGGCAGCGCGCCGCCGTCGGGATCGACCAGCGTGACACTGGTGACGCCGTCGGCTTCGTAGCTCTTGCACTGCACGCGCAGAGTTCTCGCTGTGTGCTCGGACATCGAAAGTTCCTTCCGTACAGGTTTGTTCGGTCAGCGAGTGACGCCGAACATTTCGGAGCTCGGCGGGTAGGTGGGCAGCTGCGGCTTGGGTGCGCCAATGACGACGCAGAACAGCGCGTCGGTGTCGCCGACGTTGGCGAGGCTGCGCGGTACGCCCGCGGGAACGCGGATCAGATCGCGGTAGCCGAGGCGGCGGACTGCCTTCTTGGTGCCGTCCTCGACGTCGTGGACAGCGACCTCGAGTTCACCTTCGAGGACGTAGAAGACCTCTTCGACGTCGTGGTGGGTGTGCTCGGGTCCGACTGCGCCTGCGGGAAGGCGCATGTTGGAGAACGTGAAGTGCTCGGACGGAAGCGAACGGGAGTCGCCCTCGTGGTTACCCGTTGCGCCCGAACCGATGTAGCGAATCTGCGCGCGCTTGAAGCGATCTCCGCCTTTGGCGGCTTGGAACCCGAGGGTGTCCCAGTCCTCGAACCGGGTTTCCTTGCTGGCGATGCAGGAATCGATCAGGTTCTCGAGGTCGGATGTGGTCTTCTCCGGAGCGGTCATGATGGGGTCCTTTCGAGTGATGGTGGAGGGTTTCAGGGTCGGTATGCGATGGCTTCGATTTCCACGGTTGCGCCGTAGGGGAGAGCGGCGACCTCGACGAACGATCGCGCGGGCCGCGGCTCGGCGAACACGGTCTTGTAGTGACTGTTCGCCGCGTCGCGGGTCGTCACGTCGGTGACGAAGTAGGTGGTCTTGACGACGTCGGCGAGCGTCATGTCGATCGTCGCGAGGCGTTCGGTCATCCTGGCGACGGCTGCGTCGAGGGCCGGTTCGATGCCGTGGACCGCGGTGCCCTCGGTGTCGACGGACAGTGCGCCGGAGACGAATCCGAAGCCGGCCACCTTGTAGGCGGGACTGTAAGGATGGGCCGATGTACTGGTGAATGTGCTTGTCATGCTGATCCTTTCGTGCTTATCGGTTCCGGCCCCATGTCAAGGGGGTATCGGAAAGATCGAGGTAGATGCTCTTCTGGTTCGAGTACTGCCGTACCGCGTCGCGGCCCTTCTCGGTGCCGAGCCCGCTGTCGCGCAGCCCGGTGAACGGCGTGGAGATCGAGAATTGCTTATACGTGTTGATCCACACGGTGCCGGCGTCGATGGACTTCGCTGTGCGCAGTGCGCGTCGGTGGTCTTCGGTCCATATGCCGCAGGCGAGACCGTAGACACTGTCGTTCGCTTGTTCGACGAGGTCGAGGTCGTCGTCGAAGGGGAGCACCACCGCGACCGGCCCGAAGATCTCCTCCTGGCAGATCGCGTCGGAGTTCCGCACGTCGGTCAGCACGGTCGGCGGGTAGTAGGCACCCCCTGCCAGTGCGCCCTCGGTCGGAATCGCGCCGCCGCACAACACCGTCGCACCGTTTTCGACGGCTGCGTCGACCATGTCGGCGACAGAATCTCGATGTCGGAGAGCGATCATCGGTGCGACGTCGGTACTCGGGTCCGTTCCGGGTCCGAGACGCAGTCGCTTCGCGCGCTCGACGAGTTGGGCGGTGAAGCTCTCGAAGATGTTGCGATGCACAAAGATACGTGAACCGGCGATGCAGCTCTGTCCGCTCGAAGAGAAGATGCCGTACAGGACGCCCTGCAGTGCGCGTTCTATGTCGGCGTCGTCGTAGACGATGGTGGGCGACTTGCCACCGAGTTCCAAGGTGATGGGCATCAACTTGTCGGCCGCGAGATGCGCCAGGTGGCGACCGGTGCTGGTTCCGCCGGTGAAGGTCACTTTTGCGACGCCGGGGTGGCGGACCAGAGTTTCGCCGACGGTGCGGCCGGGGCCGGGGAGGACCGACAGTAGGCCGGCGGGGAGTCCGGCTTCGTCGCACAGCCGGGCCAGCAACAGCGTCACCCACGGTGCCCACACAGGCGGCTTCGCGACGACGGCGTTGCCCGCGGCCAGTGCAGGAGCGATCTTCTGGGCGTCGGACGCGATGGGGGAGTTCCACGGTGTGATGGCACCGATCACGCCCATCGGCTCGTGAGTGGACATCGTCATCCATGGGCCGCGGGGTGTCGTCAGGGCACCGTCCATGGTCTCCACCGCAGCGGCCATGTAGCGAAATGTGTTGGCGGCGCTCATGGCCAGCGCTCGGGTCTCGGTCAGCGTCTTACCGGTATCGAGGGTCTGCAATGCCGCGATGCGGCCGGCGTTGTCCTCCACCGCGTTGCCGATTCGATGCAGAACCGCGGCACGCTCGTGCAGCAGCATCGTGGACCAGCCGCTGACCCGCGCCGCGGCGGAACCACTCCGGACTGCGGTGTCGACGTCTTCGGTCGTCGCGGCGTGGAGGGTGGCGAACACTTCTCCGCTCGAAGGATCGATCGACTCGATCGGATCTCCCGCGCCCCGGACCCAGCTGCCTCCGACATAGATCTCGTCGGTGAGGTCGGCAGCGAGGGTTGCTGAGACGTGTTGTGCAGCGAGTGTCATCGAAGAAGTCCGTTCGGCTGAGGCTGTAGCGAAGCATTTATCTTTGCGCTAAGACAGTTGTAATCCCTTAGCGCTAAGACGTCAACGCAGGGATCGCCGTTCCGAGCTGGCTTTACGCAGGATTTACGCGCCGGAAATGGAAGAGATGCAGGTCACAAGTGGTGTGCCCCGCATCACTAACTGCCGAGAAATTTTTTCTACGGGGTGGCTTCCACGCGCGTATCGGAGGGCGAATTCGCGAGTTCGACAGCCCGGGCCGAATGCTCCAGCCGGCCTAGCAAGGCTGCGAGCGTCGCAACATCGTCTTCGTTCAAATCGCCGAGCATGGTGTTCAGCTTGTGGAAGTGCTCATCCGCAACGGCATCGACGAGAGCACTACCGGCGGGGGTGATCTCGACGTAGACGACTCGTGCGTCGACGGCGTCCCGGGTGCGGGTGACGAGACCGGCGTCTTCCAATCGTTTCACCCGTAGTGAGAGCCCGCCCGTGGTGACGAGCGTCTGTTCGGCGAGTTCGCCTGCGGTCAGGCGGTGATCCGGCAGTGACCGCCGGAGGCATGCCAACACGTCGAAGCCGGAATCGGTGATGCCGTACTTCTCGAATGTCGCGGCAATAGTCGTCTTGTAGACCAGAAAGCTTCGGTGCAGCCGGCCGAAGACCTTCAGTCCGGATACGTCGAGCTCGGGGCGCGCGACAGCCCAGTGCGACACGATGACATCGACTCCATCCATGCGACCCAAGCTACCGGGCACCTGGAGGCCGTCGTGTGTCCCACACGAAGAATGCCTCGGAACGGCGGTCCGAATCTCGGTACGCTGGCTGCGGTGACGGCACGCGCGATTACCGACCAGACGCTCGGTGCCTGGGTGATCAAGTGCAATCCGCACAAGACCGATCTGGCACCGATGGTCGACGCTGGACGTGCGCACGAGAACTGGTGCGTCGCCGACAACTATCGAACGCGTCTGATGGCACCTGGGCAACCGGTGCTGTTCTGGGTCAGCAGCCATCCCCGACGCGGGATCTGGGGTGCGGGTCGGCTGACCGGTACCCCGGTCCCCGGCCCGCAGTGGAAGGTCTCGACAAACATCGCGCTGTTCGATGCGCCGCTCCTCGCGTCGGACATTCGGTCCACCGAGGAACTGTCGATGCTCGAGGTGTTCCGATCGCCGCAGCAATCGAACCCCTCCTGGGTCGACGCGTCCGCGTGGGAGATCGTCAGAACCCTGCTCCCGGCCTGACGGCCAGTGGTGCATGATCGAGAGGTGACTTCCTTTCCGATTGTCGATCTGACTCCCGACGAGCTGCTGACCACGACGCGTACCGTCCGCAAGCGTCTGGACCTGACGCGGCCGGTTCCGATGGAACTGATCAAGGAATGCCTGGAGATCGCTCTGCAGGCACCGTCCGGTTCGAACAAGCAGGGGTGGCAGTGGATCGTCGTCACCGATCCTGATCTTCGTGCCCGCATCGGTGCGATCTACGGCGAACTGTTCACCGCGTATCAGGCGTCGAAGCATTCCGCTTCGGCGCTGTTCGCCGACGACCCGGAACGTGCCTCGGTGCAGAAGCGCGTCGGCGACAGTGCCGGCTGGCTCGGCGAGCACATGGGCGAGGTTCCGGTGCTGCTGATTCCGTGCATCCAGGCAGGCAAGACGCTTCCGGCAGGAAATCAAGCGGGACTGTGGGGTTCGCTGCTACCTGCAGTGTGGAACTACGCCCTGGCCGCACGCGCTCGTGGACTCGGAACAGCATGGACCACAATTCATCTCGCGAAGGAAGCCGAGATCTCCGAACTGCTGGGCATCCCCGAGGGATTCCATCAGGGTGCGCTGATTCCAACGGCGTATTACACGGGTGAGACGTTCAAGGTAGCTCCGAGGGATCCGATCGAGACGGTATTGCACGTCGATCGCTGGTAATCAGCAGACCGATCACCGCCGAGTCTGAGTAGAAGCTACCTGGGCAGCCCCATTTTGTACTGCAAGGCGTAGGCCAGCTTGCCCGGCTTGTCGTCCGAGTACGGGGCCGACAGCTTTCCGAATTCACCCTTGGTGGCTGCCTTGCCGTCGTTCCACGCGTCCAGTGCACCGAGTTCCGCTGCGGTGCGGCCACTGTCGATCACCGCGTTTTTCGGTGCGGCGACCTGGGCGCGCGACACCGACTCGACGGTGCTCAGGTAGTTCGCGAGGTTGTTGCTGTCCCAGCCGCTGATGTCGACTGTGCCGGAGTCGCGAACCCATGCACCCCAATAGAATTCCTGGAACGGGATGGTTCCGGGGGTGAAGCCGATGTCGCGGGCGAAGTACGTCAGGCTGCGGTACTTGTCGTTCTGGAACTTGGCGAGGCCGACTCCCGACGGCAGTTGTTCCACCGGGACCTCGTTGCCGTCGACGCCGTAGTTCCACACCCACTTCTCGGCTTTCATTCGCGCCCAGAAATCGGCAGTGCTCAGGTCACTGAGGTTCGCAACTACCCGCAGGCGGAGGTGCAGATTCGGTCCGCCGTCGGCCGCTTCGTAGAACGAGGTGAGCGTGTGGTGCCCGTCGGTCAGGTACGGCACACCGCCCGGCCCGATGACGACAGTCTTCATCGGGGCGATGGTGTCGGGCGTTTCCTGGCCGACGGGGACGGTGCAGGTGAACGACGACGGATTGTCCAGTCGTGCATCGGGTGACGCGGAGGCGGCCTCTTCCTGGCCGTTGGCCTCGCACCAGTCGTCGAACTTCTTGTTGATCTCGTCTTTGCCGAGGGTGTACCGACCGAGCTTGTAGTACACCTCGTCGTACCCGAGTGACGGTTGTGTCGCGCGCACCTCACCGATTGGGAGATCCAGAAGCTCACCGGCTTCGGCACATTGGTAACCGAGGCCTGAAGACGATCCGGAGGGGAGCAGGTCCGCGACCTGACACAACGGCGACGCTGTCCGTGCCGGCGCGGCAGTGGCAACGCCGCCCATCGACGCGGAGACGACAGAGACCAGTGCGAGTGTGCCCAGTAGGGCAGCTCTACGAAGCGAGGCCATTCGTGCAACTCCTATGAGTTCGAGTCAAGTTCCCCGGAGACTGTCGCACTCCGGTCACCGGCCGATGTCGCGGAACCGAACCAGAGATGGTCCGGAGATGAACGCACCACGTCGAGTACGCAGCCCTGGGATGGTGGTGTCAGAACTCGGCTTCAGGGTGCCGCAGTGGCGAGAACGCCACTATGGCTGCGGCGATGGCGAATACGACGATGACGCCGATCAGGGTCGGTCGTTCACCGATCACGCTGACCAACAGGCCCGCGATCACGGCACCGAGGGCGGCCATGGTGCGGTTGACGGAGCGCCTGGCAGCGTTCACACGCCCGAGTAGCTCATCCGGGGTGAGCGCTTGCCAGTACCCCATCTCGTTCGCGTTCTCCGCGCCCGCCGCTAGACCTTGTAGGCCCAAGGCTGCGAAGAGCAAGACATGGCCGACCGCTGTGTCGGTTGCGAAGGCCACGAGAATCCAGGCGAGGGGATAGAGCGTGCGGGCGAGGATGACTGCTCGACCCGAGCCGATTCGCTTGCCGAGCGTGTGGGCAATGGACGCTCCGAGCAGGCTGGCGGCACCGAATGTCGTCAGCAGCAATCCGTAGGTGTAGGCGCTGAACCCGAGCGAGCGGAGCGCGAAGAGCGACAGCACGGTCAATGCGGCACCGTTGGCGAGGAACCACACGTGTGTCGAGACAGCGAGCGGGTTGAGCGTGCGGTGACGATACGTGAACTTCAGACCGTCACGTACTTCGCCGATCAGGTTGCGGGCGTGAGCAGTAGGTCGAGGCTCGTCCACATCGAGGCTCGAATTGAGTGCCGCATCGACGAGATAGCTGATGGCGTCAACGGCGATCACCAGGGGCGCGCCGAGCACTCCTACGAGTCCGCCTCCGATCGTCGGCCCCAATGTCGTTGCGGCCGCGTCGGCTTGGTCGAGTCGAGCATTCGCCTGCACCAGTTGACTGCGTGGCACCAACCGGGGCAGCAACGACTGCGTCGCAGCGAATCCGAACACCGAGAAGGATCCGAACAAGAGCAACACGATGATCAGAACCCAAATGTGGAGAAGGCCGGCGAGCCACAGGAGCGGAACCGCGCCGAGCGTCACTGCACGGCCGACGCTGGACCACACCAGAATCGGCTTGCGACGCCACCGATCGACGTACACGCCCGCGACCAGGCCGAGTACCGCATAAGGAATGAACTGTGCAGCGTTCACGACACCGACTTCGAAGGGTGTCGCGTTCAACAACTGCACTACCAAGATGGGCATCGCTACCGCTGTCACCGACGAGCCGGCCGAACTGATCACTGCGGCCGTCAGAAACCGGCGAAACGACGAACGACGGTACGGCGGCGAGACGTCAGTCATGGGTTCTGCTCACGAAGCCTCCACCCAGCCGACTCAGCGATCCTCGCGCAACATCGCGTACACAATGGTGTCGGTCCATTCACCCTTGCACCACCAGTTCTGGCGGAAGTGCGCTTCCTGACGCATCCCGACCCGCGCGGCCAGGCGGGCAGAGGCGTCGTTGCGTCCGTCCAGTTGTGCGCTGACGCGGTGAATCTGGGGTAGCGAGAACACGTGCTCGATCAGCGCGTTGACCGCCTCGGTCGCGTAGCCGCGGCCGCCCACGGTGGGGGAGAACGTCCACCCGAGTTCGACGAGCGCCGGGGATCCATCGATCAACCATGACTCGACGTTGCCCACCACCGTTCCCTCGTGTTCGACGACCATCGCGAGTGCCTGGGTGTGCAGCCCGATGCGCTTCATCCGTTTGCCCACGGCAGCAACCGCATCGGCGTGTGTCCACGCTTCGTGCAGAAGGTAGCGGCACACCTCGGGATCGCTGTAGTACGAGAGAATCCTGTCTGCGTCGGCAGGTTCGTACAGGCGAAGGCTCAGGCGCTCGGTGTGGATGGGCTCGACAGTCATATGTCCGATTCTGCCCGACTTGTATTCACGCTGATTCGAACCCTGGTCGTAGGCCCCGGTGTGACCGAGTGTGAGTAGTCGAACCTGCTCACACTCAACCGGAAGGCCTGTACCCATGGTCATGACGTCGTACGCCGCTCCCGCGGGACCCGTGGACACGCGCGACGGCGATGCCTCCGACATCGGCTCCACACCCGTCTCGCCGAAAGACTCTGCGTGGCAGCGGTACCGATGGACCGTCCTGCGCGCCCTGTCGCCGATCGTCCTCCTCGTCCTGTGGCAGATCGCCAGTGCTGCCGGAGTTCTCTCCGAACGAGTACTGCCCGCACCGTCATTGATCTTCGACGCCGGTCTGGAATTGCTGCGCAACGGTGAATTGGCCGACGCTCTGGCCATTTCCGGAACGCGCGTTGTTCAGGGACTCCTGCTCGGCGGGCTGATCGGGGTGGCTCTCGGAGCGCTCGTCGGACTGTCGAAGCTCGCCGAGGCAACCGTCGACCCACCGCTACAGATGCTGCGCGCACTCCCGCACCTCGGTCTCATCCCGCTGTTCATTCTGTGGTTCGGGATCGGCGAGACTCCCAAGATCCTGCTCGTCGCTCTGGGAGTCGCGTTTCCGCTGTACCTCAACACGTTCTCGGCGATACGCCAGATCGATCGCGACTTCCTCGACACGGCCGTCGTACTCGGTTTCTCGTGGCGTCAACGGTTCAGCACGATCATCCTGCCCAGCATCGCCCCGCAGCTGCTGGTTGGATTGAGGCAATCGTTGGCCATTGCGTGGTTGTCGCTGATCGTGGCCGAGCAGATCAACGCCGAATCGGGGCTGGGCTACATCATCAACAATGCGCGAGATTTCCTGCGGGTGGACACCATCATCTTCGGTCTCGTCGTCTACGCGCTGATGGGAATCGCCACCGACGGAATCGTGCGAATACTCGAAAAGCGCGCTCTTCGTTACCGATTGGATGCCTGATTCATGACCACGACAACCACGTCCGTCGCCTCCCTGCGCGGAATCGACAAGTTCTACGGTGCCAGCCACGTGTTGAAGGGCGTCGACCTGTCCATCGAGCGCGGCGAGATCGTCTCGCTGGTCGGACGATCCGGCTCCGGCAAGTCGACGATCCTGCGCGTTCTGGCTGGGCTCTCGACGGACCATACGGGTGAGCGGCACGTCGCCGGGCACCCTGCGGTGGCGTTCCAGGAACCACGTCTGTTTCCGTGGCGGTCGGTTCGTCAGAACGTGGCCTACGGTCTGAACACCGCGGGAGTCACGGGCAACGACGCGTTGACTGCTGCAGACGCGACTCTCGATGAGGTGGGACTGGCCGACAAACGGGACGCATGGCCACTCACGTTGTCCGGTGGGCAAGCTCAGCGCGCTGCGCTGGCGCGGGCGTTGGTGGGGGAGCCCGAACTGCTGCTCCTCGACGAACCGTTCGGAGCGCTCGACGCACTGACTCGGCTGACCATGCAGTCTCTCCTGCTCGATCTGTGGGGACGGCACGGCTTCGGCATTCTGCTGGTCACCCACGACGTCGACGAAGCGATTGCGTTGGGGGACAGGGTGGTGGTGCTCGACGGGGGTGCCGTGGCCGAGACCGTCCACGTCGATCTGCCTCGCCCCCGCGACCGGGGAACAGCCGGATTCTCTCGCATTCGCAGTCACTTGCTCGGTGCCCTCGGCGTCCACTGATTTCACTGATACGAAGGATTTTTCACGCATGTCGTCACACGCTCGTTCCCGGTCGCTGCGCGCCGTCGGGATACTCGCTGCCCTGTCGCTGACCGTCGTCGGGCTCACCGGTTGCGTCTCTCGCGGCAGCGACACCACTGCCACCGAAGCCCCCGAACTCGTCTCGAACGACCAGCTCGCCACGGTCACCCTCGACGTCGGCGACCAGAAGGGTGGCACCGAGGCCCTGCTTCGTGCGTCGGGTGAGCTCGACTCGGCTCCCTACGATGTGGCGTTCTCCACCTTCACGTCCGGTCCGCCTCAGGTGGAGGCCGCAACGGCCGGCCAGATCGACTTCGCGGTCACCGGCAACACGCCGCCGGTATTCGGCGTCGCAGCCAATGCCCGGATCAAAGTCGTCTCCGCCTACACCAACGATGCGAGTGGCGATCAGATTCTCGTGCCGGCCGATTCGACACTCGGGTCGTTCGGAGATCTGCGGGGCAAGAAGATCGCAGTGGGCAAGGGAAGTTCGGCGCACGGTCACGTGCTGCTGCAGTTGCAGAAGGCGGGCTTGACCACCGACGACGTTCAGTTGGTGTTCCTCCAGCCTGCGGATGCGCTGACGGCATTCACCTCGGGTGAGGTCGATGCCTGGGCGATCTGGGATCCGTTCACCGCGATCGCGCAGGTGCAGAACGGCTCGAAGACGCTGACCACCGCCGAGGGTGTGGCCAACGGTTACGGCTTCGGTATCGCCTCGCAGCAGGCGCTGGACGATCCTGCGACGAACACTGCCCTGCAGGACTTCGTGGTTCGTCTGGCCAAGGCGTCCGCATGGGCGGAGGCCAATCCGGCCGAGTGGGCGGCGGCGTACTCCACGGCCGTCGGAATCGACCCCGCTGCGGGTGAATTGGCGCAGGGGCGAAGCCAGCGTCCCGCGATTGCATTGGATGACAAAGTGATCGAGTCCGAGCAGGCACTCTTCGATGTATTCGTCGAGAGCGGAAGTATCCCCGGCGGCAACACGTTCGCAGACTTCGTCGACACGCGCTACAACGACGCCATCGCCGACGCGACCGCCTCGACCAACTGATCACCGACCACGTCGTAGGAGTTTCACTCGTGACCGCACGTATTTTTTGGTTCCTTCCCACCGCAGGCGACGGCCGCTCCATCGTCGGCGCGTCCCACGCATCCGGCAATCTCCGCGAACCCACCGGGTTTCGTCGCCCATCGCTGCGCTACCTCAGCGAGGTGGCCCAGGCCGCGGACCGGCTCGACTTCGAGGGCGTGCTGACCCCGACGGGAACGTGGTGCGAGGACGCATGGCTGACCACGGCGGCGTTGCTACAGAGCACCCGACGGCTGAAGTTCCTCGTCGCCTTCCGCCCCGGTCTCACGCCGCCCACGTTGGCGGCGCAGCAGGCCGCGACGTTGCAGCGGTTCTCGGAAGGGCGGGTGTTGTTCAACATCGTCACCGGGGGAGACGACGTCGAGCAGCGCCGTTTCGGGGACTGGATCGACCACGACCGGCGATACGCCCGCACCGACGAGTTCCTCGAACTCGTCCAACGCATCTGGACCGAGACCTCGGTGGACCACGAGGGTGAGTTCTTCAAGGTTGCCGATGCGCGGGTGTCCGAAGCGCCGGATCCGTTGCCGGAGTTCTGGTTCGGCGGCTCCTCCGAGCCGGCACTTGCCGTCGCGGCCAAGCGGGTGCAGACGTACCTGACGTGGGGCGAGCCGCCGGCCGACGCTCGCGCCAAGATCGAGAAAGTGCAGGCGCTTGCGGACGCCGAGGGCCGCAAGCTCACCTATGGCATTCGCCTGCACACCATCAGCCGCGACACGTCCGACGAGGCCTGGGCCGTGGCACAGAAACTCCTCGACGAACTCCCCGAGGATCAGGTTTCTGCGGCACACGCGCTGCACTCGTCCTCGCAGTCCGAGGGCCAGCGTCGGATGGCAGCGTTGCACGGTGGCAGCAAGGATTCGCTCGAGATCTATCCGAACCTGTGGGCCGGGGTCGGCTTGGTACGCGGAGGTGCGGGAACGGCTCTGGTCGGGTCGCACGAGGAGGTCGCGAACCTGATCGGCGAATACCACGACGCCGGATTCGACGAGTTCATCCTCTCGGGCTACCCGCATCTCGAGGAGGCGTACCACTTCGCCGAAGGAGTGCGACCTATCCTCGACGCGAGAGGAATCACCGTTCCCGCGCGTCGGGTGTAGTTGTCAGTTCCAGTTCGCCGCTGCGCCGAGAACACAAAACCGCATTCGTCTCCCTCGTTGCGGATCATGGCCGCGCTCCGGGGACCAGGCGGAGTCGTTGCACCAGACGGACGTGTTGAGACTCGAACGGCACTAACCGTCTATCCGTGCCCGAACGGTCAGGGGCCCGTCACGACCACCGCTTATCTGCCCTTATCGGAGCGGTGAACGCTCGCTCGCACTGTCCGGAATATGGACCAGACCCGGGTCATATTCGAGTACATGATTGGCATATCCCGTGCAGACCCAGAAAGCGACAGGTGGCTTTCCGAGCTTCCGAAGTCGCATCGGACTAGTTCTCCCGACCGTCGCGCACCACGGACACTCAGCGGAGATCAGAGTTTTGTAGATCTTCCCGTCCTGCAGGACTTCATAAGTGAACGCGGAGGTGAAGGGACTCAACAGAGGATGTCCCGCCCTGGTCCACAGCCTGATGTACAACGAGGACATCAGCACGCCGCCCGCAAGCAGCGTGAGCAGGATGACGGCAACGTGGCCGTTCCCCTCCCCGAACAGTTTGAGTCGAAAGTTGCTCACGTACAACGCAATGGTGCACAGCCCAGCGATTGCGGTCACCCAGTTGTCCGGGAGAAGAGCTTTCGTAGATCTTTCACGGTGCATTGGCGTCTTGACCACATTGTCGAGTGCACCGTTTGCAGCCGCTCCCACTACCATGTCGCCGCCGATCGAGATGTTTCCGCCTGCGCCTACCCCGTGGCTGTGGACAGTGACAACTGAACGGGTGTCCTCCGCGGATACTCCGGCGCGGATTGGTCGTCCCCCGCACCCACTGCAGAATGGGTCGTCAGAGCATCGCGGTGGTTCACATGTGCATTGTTCTTCGTGGTTCATCGATTCTCCCGACTCGAAATGATTTGACGGGGAGATACTGGCATGGGCCACCGACAAACAATGGTGGATACATGCGTCGAAGCACAGATGTCGTTGGACCTTTGTGCGAAGACGAGGCCTAGTCCGGGCTGTCACCCTGGTGTCGGTGCCAAGGAACCTGCGAGAGTTCGCGTTCCAGAACTGATGTCAGCTAGATGGCGGAAAGCACGCGGTCGGGATATCCACGAGGCCAGCCTGCTGACTGTTGTCAGATGGCGTCGTACGCGGCTCGCACGTACTGCTCTGCTCGGTCGGAGCCGATGATTCCCGGCCCCATTCGGTTCATCACGTACGAGATGGTCAGCTGCGACTCCGGATGCAGAACGGTCAGCGATCCGCCCCAGCCTCCCCAGAAGCAAATCTTCCCGTCGGGGATATAGGGCATCGATTCGTGCTGTGGCAGAGCGAAGCCCAGGCCGAAGCGCAACGGAATGCCCAGCGCCAGATCGACTCCGTTGGATTGCTCCTCAAAAATCGTATCGATGGTCTCCGGGCTCAGCAGCCGTACGCCGTCCACGGTTCCGCCGCGGGAGATGACCGACAGGATTCTCGCGACCGATCGTGCATTTCCGTGCCCGTTCAAGGCACCCATGTCCGCGGCGCGCCACGCTGGAGTATTCGCGGACGCGGCCTGCACCAACGGTCCGAGAAACGTCCTGCGACGCACCATCGTCGGATCGGGCACGGCATCATCGGTCGGCGGGGGCGGTGGAACGACGTCGGCGATCCGATCCCAGTCGCTGTGCGCGGCACCGATCTGGAAGTCCGCTCCGAGAGGACCGGCAATCTCGTCGGCGACGAACTGCCGCAACGACTGTCCGGTGACGCGGCGGACAACTTCGCCTATCAGGTGGCCTTGGCTTGCCGCGTGATACCCCGACGTAGTGCGCGAATCCCACCACGGTGCCTGCGCGGCCAGACGCGAGGTCGAGAGTTCCCAGTCGTAGAGGTCCTCTTCGTTGAACGGTCGGTCCCAGCCCGAGACGCCGGAGGTGTGCGACAACAGGTGCCGAACCGCGATGTCCTGCTTGCCTGCGGCCGCGAACTCGGGCCAGTGGGTCGCGACCGGCGCATCCGGATCGAGCTGTCCGCGGTCGATGAGCATCAGCGCCGCCAGGCACGTCACCATTTTCGTCGTCGACCAGACGTTGGTGATCGTGTCCGACTCCCACGACAGACGGCGCTCGGTATCGCGGTAGCCACCCCACAGGTCGACGGCGGTGTGGCCGTCGATGTCGACCACAATGGATGCACCCAGCTCCTCGCCGCTGTCGAGGTTGGCGGCCAACGCGTCGCGCACGCCCACGAAGCGGGGGTCGCAGTGACCGTCAATCCCCATGTGATGCACCGAGAACGCGGTGGACCGCCAGTTCCACGTAACCGTCGGCGACGTCCTCGATGCTCAGTTCGCCGCCGTCGTGGAACCAGTTGCTGATGCCGTTGAGCATGTCGGTCAGAGCGAACGACGCCAGCCGTGCATCCGGGACGGTGAATTCGCCGCTGCGCATTCCGGCGGTGATCACGTCGCGGACGCGTCGTTGATACTGGCGGCGGTAGTCCTCGATGACAGTGCGGTGCTCGGGGGTCAGCGAGGCCAGCTCGTGCAGCCCCACGATGTACTCCACCCGTCGACGGTTCAGATGCACCAGGTGCGCACGCACCAGAGACGACAGGCGCTCGGTAGGGGTTCCGGCCGCGTCGAGCAGCGGCAGGTTCTCCTCGGCCGGCTCCTGCGTGACCGTCAGACAGATCGCGAAGAGGATGTCTTCCTTGGACGGGAAGTGGTGGTAAAGGCTGGCACCCTTGATGCCGACGGCGTCGGCGATGTCGCGCATGCCCACGTTCGAGTAGCCCTCACGCGCAAAGATATTCGCGGCGTTTGCGACGATGTCATCGCGCCGTTGGCGGGTGCGGACCTGACGGGGTAGTGCAGTGACCTCGGCCGGCTGAGTTGGGTCAGGCTGCGTCATACGGTCTCCTCGACCGCCGCCAGCATTCGCAGTTCACGCTTGAGGATTTTGCCCTGCGGGTCGACGGGCAGCTCGGCCACGATGTGTACCGACTTCGGGGCCTTGTACGACGCCAACTCGGTGCGGCAGTACTCGATGATGGCGGCCGGGTCGGCGGTCACTCCGTCGCGTGCGATGACGAAAGCAGTTACGGCCTCGGACCAGTACGGGTCGGGTACTCCGACGACGGCGGCACGCAGCACGTCCGGGTGCGTGTGGATGGTGCGTTCCACTTCCTGCGACGACACGTTCATCCCTCCCGACTTGATCATGTCCTTCATCCGATCGTAGAAGAACAGGTTGCCGTCGGCGTCGATGCGCACCATGTCACCGGTGTGTACCCAGCCGTCTCGGAACACTTCGGCGGTGCGCTCGGGGTCCTTGAAGTAACCGAGCATCACCGATGGAGTGCGGCAGAGCAATTCACCGATCTCGCTTTCGTTGCCCGCAGGGTCGACGACCTTGATCTCGAGGTGGGTGACGGGCTTGCCGATCCACGACGCGTCGCCGTCGGGAATGTCGTCGAGTGTCGTGAACCAGCCGACCGAGCCGAGCTGCGAGAGTTCCGACTGTCCCCAGTAGGTGCCCCAGATGGCCTCGGGTGCGGCGGCGGCCCAGGCGCTGATCGTGTGCGGTGACACCTGGCCACCGTAGGTGAGGCAGCGCCTGACCTGGCTGACGGCCCCGGGGCCGAACTGCTCGTCACGGGCCAAGGCCAGGTAGAACGTGGGAGTCTGTGCGATGACGGAGATCTTCTCGGCGGCAATGATGCGCAGCGATTGAGCCGGGTCGACCGTCGCGGGCAGGACCAGGGTGGCACCCATCAGAGTCAGCGTCGTCATCGAGCCGAGTCCGGCGATGGTGTGGAAGGGCATGACGAACAGCCAGGTGTCCTCCGGCCCGGTGCGCAGGCCCCAACTCCACGCGGGTGCCGTGGAGATGAGGAAGTTGCGATGCGGGATCATCACGCCTTTCGGGGCCGCTTCGGTTCCGGAGGTGTAGATAACCATCGCGACGTCGTTCTCGTCCATCTCGACGTCCGGCTCGGTGGACGGGGTGTTCGCTGTCAGTGCGGCGTATTCGGACCCGAACGTCACCAGGGTGGTGGTCTCGGGCTTGACCGAGGAGATGATCTCGGCGTGGGCCGGATCGGCCACCACCACAGTCGGTTCCGCGTGTTCGAGTTGGTGCTTCACCTCGGCGGCGCGATACATCACGTTGATGCCGGTGAAGGCCGCACCGGCTTTGAGGGTTCCGTAGTACGCCACGACCACATCGACGCTGTTACGAGCCATCGATGCGACGCGGTCACCCGAGGTCACCCCGAGATCGACCAGCAGGTTGGCGAACTGGTTTGCGCGAGAATCCAGTTCGCCGTAGGTGGTGACCTCGCGGGTGCCGTCCGCCGCGTAGCTGATGAACGCAACCTTGTTCGGCTGGGTCCGCGCATGGCGACGCAGTTGATCGCCGATGGTGGCGCGGCCGATGGGGGAGCGGTGGTGGATGGCAGTACCGGGCACGGCGGACTCCTCGAGGTGCGAGCTGTTAAAGGGCAGGGGAGAGTGCAGCGGAGTCGAACATCGGCTGCGAGAACGTCTCTGCCGCAACGATCTGCTCCACCGGATCGCGAGTGAGCTTGCGCGGGAACGACTTCTCGGGATACCCGACGGCAATGTGCGCGGCGGTGATGTAGTCGTCGGGGATGCCGAGCAGTTCGCGAATGGCGGGTTCCTCGTGGCACAGCAACGTCGTCACCGCGGTCGCGACGCCCTGATCGCGCAGGCTCAGGCACAGGTTCTGCACCGTGGGGTAGATGGACGCGCCGCCGACGACGGAGAGTCGGCCGAGTTCGTGGTCGGTGGGGTGCAGTCCGTCCAACGCGGCACAGACCACCACGATGGCGGGCACCTCGGCGAGGTGGCGAGCGAAGTAGTCGGCGTCCTGCACGGTCTTGGGTAATGCACCGACGGCGACGGTTCCACCGGTGATGCCGGCGAAGTAGGCGTCCCACATCGGGAGGTAGAGATCGGCGAGGGCCTGCTTGCGGGCGGCGTCGCGCACGACGATCCACCGCACGGGCTGACGGTTGCCGCCCTGCGGGCCGAAGCGGGCGACGTCGAACGCGGCCTTGAACACCTCGTCGGGAACGGGATCGCTGAGGTACCGCCTGCAGGTGCCGGTGGTGCGCATCGCCTCGGTGAGTTCCATGGGTGTTTCCCTTCGCCTGTCCACTGTTAGGTAGTGCCATGAAGCATCATGTGGCGTGGGCCACATTGTCAAGGGTCAAAAAGCTGTGAATCTCGAGATCGCGAATCTCTTGCGCGAAATTGCCTAACCGTGGTTAGTTGAGCTGTCGGAGTCGGATGGAGCAGCTCGCAACAGGAGGTACCGGTGTCCACAGACGCAGCAACGGCAGCGGAGACCGTGGGTGGAGTCGATCGGGACCGACTCTCGCGGGCTCTCATCGCAGCCAACCTGCCCACGCTGGTGGCGGTGCTCTATCAGTTGACCGGCGATCCCATGTGGCTCGCCGATCCGTATCGCCCGACGCGTAGTCGGGGGATGGACAACAACGACACGGGCGGATTCGACGACGAAGTTGCCGACCGCATCCGGTCCGCGGCGCTCGATGCGATCTGCGCGTTCCACGACGGCGCGCCCATGGCGGTGCCCTCGCCCGAGTCGGAGCACCTCGTCGAGATGATCAGCGTGGCCGTCGGTGAGCAGGTTCCTCCCGAGTTCGGCGTCATGGTCGCCGAGGACATGGGTTTCACCACGTCGGATACCCCGGTGGCGGCTCCGAACGATCTGTCGGTCATCGTGATCGGTGCCGGCGTCTCCGGCATGCTCGCTTCCATCAAGCTGCATGAGGCGGGCATCAACCACATTGTGCTGGAGAAGAACTCCGACGTAGGCGGCGGCTGGTTCGAGAACACCTACCCCGGCGCCGGCGTCGACACCCCCAGTCACCTGTACTCGTACTCCTTCGCGCCGCGGGCGTGGAGCACCCACTTCGGCAAGCGCGACGAGGTGTGGCAGTACCTCAGCGATATTGCCTCCGAACACGATCTGCGGCAACGTATTCGCTTCGACACCGAGGTGGCGACGGCTGAGTACGACGCCCAGCGGCAGGGCTGGACCGTCACGACGGTCGACGGCGAGACGCTGACCGCCGATGTGGTGATCACCGCGACCGGTCAGCTCAATCGGCCGAAGGTGCCTCACATTCCCGGGCTCGAGTCGTTCGACGGCCCGATCTTCCACACAGCAAACTGGCCGTCGGATCTGGATCTGACCGGTAAGCGCGTCGCTATAGTCGGAACCGGGGCCAGTGCCATGCAGGTGCTGCCGGCCATCGCGTCGACGGTGGGGCATGCGACGGTCTTTCAGCGCTCGCCGCAATGGGTCTCGTCGAGTGACGTGTACTTCACCGAGATGGGCGACGACGCCAACTATCTGATGGATGTCGTTCCGCTGTATCGACTCTGGTACCGAACGAGATTGGCCTGGAACTTCAACGATCGTGTGCACAGCTCGCTGCAGGTCGATCCCGAGTGGGAGCATCCACAGCGCTCGATCAACCCGATGAACGACGCCCATCGACGGGTCTTCACTCGCTACATCGAAGCCGAGCTCGAGGGGCGACCCGACCTGATCGAGAAGTCACTTCCCGACTACCCGCCCTTCGGTAAGCGGATGCTGCTCGACAACGGCTGGTACGCCGCGCTCAAGCGCGACAACGTCACCCTCATCGCCGACGCCGTCTCGTCCATCACATCGAATTCGGTTGTCGCGAGCGACGGGTCGGAGACCGAGGTCGATGTGGTGATCCTCGCGACGGGCTTCGAGACGCACAAGCTGTTGACGCCGATTGATGTGCGCGGACGATCGGGTGAGTCCATCCGCGATATCTGGGGCCCGGAGGATGCGCACGCGTATCTCGGCATCACCGTCCCGGACTTCCCGAACTTCTTCATCACCTGCGGCCCAGGAACGGTATTGGGCCACGGGGGCAGTTACATCACCATTGCCGAATGCCAGGTGCGCTACATCGTCGATGTGTTGATCGACATGGTGGACAAGCGAATCGGAGCCATCGAGTGCAAGGCGGACGTCGAGACGGAGTATGTCCGCAAGCACGACGAGGCGCACGCCAAGATGATCTGGTCTCACGGAGGCATGGACAACTGGTACCGCAACGATGCCGGACGCGTCGTCTCGACATTGCCGTGGCGCATCGTCGACTACTGGGAGATGACG
The DNA here is from genome assembly GCF_002259405.1 of Rhodococcus sp. 14-2483-1-2. Taxonomy (GTDB): domain Bacteria; phylum Actinomycetota; class Actinomycetes; order Mycobacteriales; family Mycobacteriaceae; genus Rhodococcoides. Next base: position 112,661 of record NZ_NPFW01000020.1, read on the forward strand.
AGGCGGGCTGATCTGAACGACTTCGTCACGGAGCCTCGGCTGGACGAGGCTCGCTGATCGGGTGGATGTCGCCTGAACGCCGTTAGTACCCGAGACTGTGTGGGCCCATAACGCCGACGATGTCCGAATTCCATGCAAGGCTCGACGGTGCACACACACCCGAACGATCGAATGGAGCGCGCGTCGATGGAACGAACGGCAGTCAATCCGGTGCGATGGTCGGTGGACATGGGATTCAACCAGGGGGAGGTCGTCTCGGGGCAGGCTCGGACGCTCTACCTCTCCGGCCAGACAGCGACGGGCGATGACGGCTCACCTCAGCACCCCGATGACATGGGCGCGCAGTTGTCGCTGTGCCTCGACAATATGGAAGCCGTTCTCGCCGAGGCGAATATGTCCCTGGCAAATCTCGTTCGGCTCAACGTCTACACCACCGATGTCGACGCGTTGCTGCCGCACTACGGCGACTTGGCAGCGCGATTGGGTGCGGCGGGCGTCAAGCCGACCAGCACCCTGCTCGGGGTGACCCGGCTCGCGATTCCCAGTTTGATGGTCGAACTCGAGGGCACCGCGGTCGGGTAGATCGACTACTGGGACGCGGCGGGCCGCGACGGTCATGGAGGCTCGACTGGAAGAGGCTCGCTGATCAGTTGGATGTCGCCTGCTGCATCGACAGCACGAATCCGTGCCCACCGCCCGCGTCGCAGATCATCGCTTCGACGCGGGAGAAACACGTGAACCCATTGAAGGTGATGGATGTGTTGTACTCCAACACTTTCTGCCCCTCGGCACCGAACACCCCCTGGTTGAAACACGTGGGCGTGACGTGCCCCGGGTCGAGATAGAAGCCCTTCGACAGCATGTCGACGGTGAACGTGGTGCTCGGTGCGCAATCGGCTTCGGCACCTGCAGGCACCGGAGCATCGGCGGCCTGACAGCCGGAGGAGAATGGGCCCGACCCGATCTTGCAATACACGTTGCCGGACGGGGACTTCCACGCAACCTGGTTGTCGGGCACCGAGTAGGTGGCCGGGTCCACTGGCGTGATGGGTGCGGTGTTGTTCGCCGGATCGGCAGCCGTCGCCTTCGATTCGGTTGCCTGAGGCGCTTGTGTCGCACTACCGGCATCGTCACTGTCGGAGTCCGTCGGTGCCGCGATGGTCACCTGCGGGGGCGCGGGAATCTGCGCGGCGATGCTGGTGGAGGGGGCCGGATCAGCGGCGGGGGCGTCCTGGTTTCCACATCCCGTCACCGTGATGGCTGCGAGTACGGCGGCCAGCGCGAATCTGCGGATCACTCGAAACTCCTTCATCAGAAAGCGATATTGACGTCGCGCGAGATCATGAAGCCTCTGTCGCCGTCGTAGCAGGTGATGCCGGCTTCCTCGGAGCGGCAGAAGCTGCCCGTCACTCCGATGACCTGGCCGTATCGAAGAACTCGCACATCGCCGCTGTTCGGGTCGCCGACGAAGATTCCCTGGTTGGTGCAGATCTGATCGACGGTGCCGTCCTGGTTGATCCTCACCCCGTATGTGTTGTTTGCCGTGTTTGCACACTCGCGGCCGGTGTTGCCCGGCACCGAGTAGCGGACCTGGCAGCCCACGATCGTCCCGGGCGCATTGGAGGAGTTGAATCCGCAGAACACATTCCCGCTGGGGGACTGGAAGAAGTACTGGCTGCCGGCCTGCTCGAAGTCACGTGCGTCGACGTTGACGTCGTCACGGTTGGGCGCGGGCGCTACGGCTGGTGGGGCCTCGGCGGTGGGTATTGCTCCTGCTGGGGTGACCACGTCGGGAGCCTGCCCGAATCCGCCTGAGCCGCTGCCACCGTCGGAGTCGGAGTACGCGTTGGCCGACGGAGCCGCCGCGCTGGTGACGGGCGCTGCTTCGGTGCTCACCTGCTCCTCGGAGCCGCAGGCGGTGACTGCGAATGCAGTCGCTGCGATCACTGCGCAGGTGGCCACGAATCTGCGGGTTCGACTCATTGGTTCGTCCTCACCGGTGGCTGCGAAGTGCGTCACCTCTGATCAATGAATCGAACGGGCCAAGTGGTCTGTTAACGTCTTTCGTGTCACGACCCCGTCACGAATCGGTATAGGAGTGGTTCTTTTGTCGCTGTGGCTGCGAGGGTGGGTCGGGTAAAGACTCAAGAACCACTTGATGTTTCAGGTTCAACCTGAGGTTCTTGGTCCGATCTCACGAGCGATCCGGTATCCGATTGAGCGACATGATCGAAAGGCGTGCTGTATGCGAAACACATTGCGGCGAGCGGTCGTATCGATCGCACTGACCATTCCGCTGATGCTCGGCATCGGCGCGGGAACGGCCGTTGCAGCGCCGCAGACCACGTTGCTCCAGATTCCGGTCGTCACCGGTTTTCAGATCGCTCCGGGCGCAGTGCCCGGTGGGCTGTTCCAGACCATTCCGATGAAGGCCACGGTCGGTACCGAGCCGGGTGTTCTGCTGTTGTCCGCGGCGAATATCGCGCCGTATGCAGACCAGTATCCGTACCGAAGTCTCGGTGTGAACTGGCGAAACTGGGACATCGGGTTTCGTGGAAGCGCGGGACTGCGGCATTGGCAGGACAACCCCAACCCGGGCCCGCCCAACGACCTGCCGCCGCTACACAGTGAGCAGTACCCGCGCGAAGTAGCTCTGCCCACCGGAAGTGGCTGGGTCGAGATCACCGTGACCCACTACCGCGATTACTACGACGGCGAGCCCTACGCCGACACCCTGATCCCGGGCAAGGGTCTCATCTACGTCCCCTGATCCGAACGCGTATCGAAAGGCAACCAATGCGAACATCTTTACGACGCGGAGTAGTTGCGCTGGCGCTCTCCGTGCCACTGGTTCTGGGTGTCGGCGCTGGCACGGCAACGGCGGCACCCACGACGTCCGAGCTTCTGGTTCCTGTCGTCACCGGGCCGGAGTTCGGTCCGGCCGGTGTCCCAGGCGGACTCGTTCAGACAATTCCGATCGAGGCGACAGTAGGTGAGAGGCCGGGTGAGGTGCGCTTCGCGGCCGCGACCATCAGGCCGTACTACTACCAGTTCAATTACCGCTTCCTGACGGTGAACTGGCGCAATCTCGACACCGGAGCCGTCGGAGCGGTCGATCTGCGGCACTGGGAAGCCCTCGAGAACCCATCGCTACCGATCAACGCGGAGCCGAGATATCCGGTCAATCTGCCTCTCGAAGTGACCGCGCAGACCGGGGCGGGCCCGGTGGTCGTGACGGTCACTCACAATCGGGAGCAGTGGCAAGCCCCGCCGGCATCGAACGCTCTGATCCCCGGGTTGGGTGTGTTGTTCGTACCCTGACACGCGGTGTTGTAGGCGGTCAGGTACCCAGATCGCCTGCGATATCCGCGGCGGCGAGCATCGAGACAAGTCGCGGCACAACTCGTTTGGCGGCGATTCGATAGTCTCCGCGGCCGTGCTGCTCCACGATGTTCGCCGAACTGAGCGTCTTGAGGTGGTGTAAATCTGGCCGGAGGAGCCGACTCCGACCGCTGCGTGTAGATCTGTCGCGTTCGCCGGGCCTCGCAACAGCCTTCGCAGGATCTGAGGTGGTCGCGAGTTCCGGACCGGGTCCTGTCGTGGTGACGGTGATGCACACCAAGGACTACTCGAACGGCGGCCAACGGGGCTCTCCGTATCTCGACACCCTTCTCCCCGGCGCTGGACTCGTGCTCGTTCCCTGATCCGACAACTCACGAAAGGCACGCAATGCAGCGCTCGATACGAAATGTCGCAGTAGCCCTAGCACTCTCGGTACCACTGGTCCTGGGGGTGGGCGTAGGTACGGCCACGGCCGCGCCCACTACGTCCGAGCTACTGGTACCAGTCGTCACCGGTCCGGAATTCGTCCCGGCAGGGGTCCCCGGCGGACTTATCCAGACAATCCCGATCAAGGCAACGGTGGGTGAGAAGCCGGGTGAGGTGCGTTTCGCTGCTGCCGACATCCGGCCGTACTACTACCAGTTCGCGTACCGGCACCTGACGGTCAACTGGCGCAACCTGTCTACCGGTGAAGTGGGCTCCGCCGGCTTGCGGCACTGGAACGATGAGATCGATCGGACTCAACCTGCCAATCAGGGTGGCCCGCAGGCATACCGCTTGCCCCTCGAGGTGACGGCTCAGACGGGTGCAGGGCCAGTAGTCGTGACGGTCACCCACGACCGCGAGAATCCCGATGCGTCGAACGCTCTGATCCCCGGGTTGGGTGTGCTGTTCGTTCCGTGATTCGTATCGACGCTCAGCTGGTGCAGAAGTGCGCTGTCTGAATCGTCTGTGAGGCAACCGAAGTGAACCTGTATGGTGCGCAACGTGATGTTGATGAAGCCGCCGCCAGTTGCGCTTTCAACTAGTTTCGGCGTTGTTGGGTCCATCAAGAATGCGTCGTCGGCTTGTGTTGAAGTTTCAGTGCCCGAAGAACTCCTCCTTGAGTCGGGCATGTAGGTCAGCCGCGGTGACGGAGTATGTGGCTGATGCGTGGTGCAAGGTCTCCACCGCGGCGCGGTAGGGGTCGGAGTCCTGCGCACTGTAGAGCGCCGGTATCGCCATGTGCCGCGGGCTTGTCGGGTAATCGTAGGGGTTTCCTGGCGTTGTCGACAGAGATGTTTGCCCGACGAAACTGGCAGAGCTGGAGATTTCGTCGCTGGCTTCCTGCTCGGCCGAATTCAGCTGAGCGAACGCCAGACCGATATTGGATATTTCGTCGAACGGCGCGGGTATCGCGCGGCCTTCGCGAAGAGCGGCAAGAGCGGGACTCACCCACGATGCGGTAGACAGACGAGCGTGGTCGGTGGCTGCTTCGGCGCACCACACGGCAATGGAGCGCGCCGTGTTCTCGGATGCTTCGAGAATGTCGACGACCAGATCCCTGTCGAGCCGAACCAGGCCCTGGCCACCGTTGTAGGTCGAGACCTGCGGGATCGGGTCACCACCCCACTCAGCCGCGCGGCGTTCTGCGGCGCGGGCGTCGAGTTCGCTGCGCTCGATCAACCGACCGGGCTCACTGTCACTGGCGAACTGCCAAATGAAAGCGGGACGGTCGTCGTCCGGTTCGGGTTCCTGGGGAGGCTCGGTGTCAGGGGGGACTCCGTAACCGGGCATGTTCCAGCGAACGGCGGGGCGTGGTTCCACGCCGTCGTCCGGCCACAAGCGAACGCGCCACTCGTCACCGGGCGTCGTACTGCCCGGCCATCCGTAGTTCACGAAATTTCGACCAGCGATCTGCACCAGATACCGGCCGGGCGGGACAGAACAATCGACGGAACTCATCGGAGTCGAGTCGATCTGCAATATGCCATCAGGTCCGATTTCGAGCCGTTCTTCGCAGACCTGCTGCCAGCCGGCCTCGTCGTCCTGTGGGCGTGTGCCGAACACTTCGATGTCGATGGGCATCTCGAAGTTGTTCTGGTGCGGACTGAGCACCACTACCGTCGAACCGTCACCGGCACTGGGTCGAACGGCCATTGCCCGCTCCAGAAGCGTCATTTCACTCGGATCGGCCTCGCCGCCACGGAGATAGAACTGACCGTGATCCATGGCCAGCACCACATGCTGGGTATGGGCTGGCTTGTCGGGAGCATCCACCCCTGCACAGTGCCATAGGCCGCACCCACCGTGAACGGTTTTGTCTGACGGGCCCTGTCGCGCAGTCTTCACGTAGCCGACGACCGAGGTCGTCTCACTGCGCTGGGAGACTCGCGCATCGACGTTGGGAAGAACATTGGCCCGTTCGAGGGTCATCGATCCGGGCTCGGCAGTTCAGAACAAGGTGGGCGCGGTGTAGCGACCGAGTCGTGCTTCGTTCAATCGGGCGCTCCAGCGCTGCACGAGCCACATTTCGACGAGGTCGGGGCTGGTGCCGATGTCGGTGGCCCATGCGGTGATGAGTTCGACGTAGCGGTCGTAGCGTCGACGGGTGAATCCGGTGACGGACGGATCTTCGAGCCACCCTTCGTGGATAAGTGTCGAGACACCGTATTGGTCGATCAGCTGCGCCGGGCCGCCGTAGACCGACGCCCTGACTGCCCACAGGAACGTGGCCATCAGGGACATTCCGACGCCGGGCGCATCGGGCCAGCCGGACCAGGTCGAGTTCGGATGGTCGGGCACGACGCGGTTGCGTACGCAGCTCTCAAGCACAGCGAGGGTCTTGGCGACGGGGTTCTCGTCGGGACGGCTGAGGTGTGGATTCATGACGTCCGGGAAGCGCCGCATCGCTCTGCGGTGCCGGTGACTGCCCTGCCAGGCTGCGCAGAGGAACAGCAGTCCGAGCGAATCGTGTTCGCCTACAGCCAGATCGGTGCCGATCCGTAGATCGTTGCGCTGCACGGTGGCACCGCCGTACTCGACTATTTCGCCGTCGAGGTTGCGGCCGCGCAGTCGAAGATCGTGACCTGCGCGGTCGAGGTGGCCGTTCCACCAATCCAGGTCCACCTCCACACCGTCGTCGAGGACATGTAGGTCGTAACTGCGGTGCTGACACCACTGCACACAGGCCGTGGGAGGCGGAAACCCCTCGTCGAGTCGTGACATACCGCCATCGAAGCATCGGGTACCGACAGACTCGTCCGCATCCCGCCAACACACAATTGCAGGTGCTCAGTCGAGCGCAGTTCTGTCTGGGAAGGCACATCATCTAGGTGAGCGGCTATCAGCCTCAAACGTCAACAATGCGACCATTACCTGCTCAGGCCGCGAGTTCGGTGGATGACGGGACGCACAGAGCTATTACTGGACAGGCGACAGCGCGTGATGAACACGAGGTAGGCGACGTCTGTAAAAGCGCAGGTCGACGACCTGTCGGACTCCTGTACTACAGTCAAGCCCAACCACATGGTCGACTCGCTCCGGCGCGTCTATCAGTCCGCAACCTAGTACGAACGTAGGATGAGCACGGTGACAGCACTCAACCTTTCTGCGACTCCTGGCACGCCCGTGCATGCAGAGTTTCGCCGCCGAGGTGCAAGCTACCAAAAGTCGTACCCTGAGGCGACCCAGGTACTCGTTATCGACTTCTTCGCTGGCGCGGGCGGGATGTCCTGTGGCTTCCAATCGACACGGCAGAGTGCTCTTCAGTTTAACCACATAGGTGCAATCGACATCGATCAGCGAGCGTTGGACACGCTCAGTCTCAATCTAAGCATTCCTACTTTCAATCGCGATGTACGGGATCTGGCTGCCGATCCATCGTTGTTGTCGCGTTTGATGCCGCAACTTGCTACTCGCTCTAAAGATACACCTTTAGTCTTTGTTGGATGCCCGCCATGCCAAGGTTTCAGCGCCCATCGGAAGAAGGACCCACGCAACGATCCGAGGAACGACCTGGTTGCCGCTTTCGCGAAAATATGCGTTGATCATCTTCCTGATTTGGTTGTAATCGAAAACGTACCGGAGATGATTTCCGGAAAATACCGAGAATATTTCGATAGAGCAAAATCCATATTTGAGGGTGCCGGATACAAAGTGCACGGAGAGGTTCTTGATCTCGCATTGTATGGAGTGCCCCAGCGCCGTAGGCGCGCCGTGGTGGTCGCGACCCGAAGCACTGATGCCTTCGTCATGCCCTCTCCAATTCAAACTCAACAAGAAATGCGTACAGTTCGCGACGCAATTGCACACCTACCTCAGCTCGACTCAGGAGAGACGGACACGCACGATCCATGGCATAGGGCACCAAAGCACACACCGCGCATTCTTGACCGTATCCAAAAGATTCCCCACGACGGTGGCGACATGCGAGATCTGTCAGAGGTCGACCAGCTCGCGTGCCACCTTGAAATGCGAACATCCGCGACGCAGGGCTTCTCCGATGTCTACGGCCGACTTCGATGGGATGCACCTGCCATTACTATTACTGCAAAGAGCAGCACGCCCTCATGTGGCCGGTTTCTACACCCTGAACAGGATCGCAATATCTCTGTTCGAGAGGCCGCAATACTTCAGGGATTTCCGCAAAATTATATGTTCTCGGGCCCATTCACCAATCAGTACAGGCAAATCGGCGAAGCTGTGCCACCAATGTTTGCGCGGGCGTTAGCTTATGCAGTTTTGAACTTCCTAAAACCAGTCTCTAAAACGCTCCTGACTGTGAAGGATAATATCAATGCGGCTAGCGTTAGGGATCAGAGTGTAGAGGAAGACGCGAGGGCTAGATCGTCTAAACCGCTGGCAATCGATCTCTTCTGCGGCGCAGGTGGGCTTTCTCTCGGTCTTCACGCCTCGGGTTTTCACACCGCTCTCGCGGCGGATCTAGATCCAGACGCAGTATCGACCTATCGTACGAATGTTGGACTCGCGGAAGTTCTTGACCTGAGAGAAGACGAAATCGTTCGACTTGCCGATAACGCCGTTGGAGATCGGCCGTTCATCGTGGCGGGGGGACCTCCATGCCAGGGATTCTCTCAGCAACGGAGAGGTGACAACGACGATATCCGCAATGAACTTGTAAAGCGCCATGGTGAAATTGCGTTATCGCTAGCGCAACGGCCACGAGCGGTAGTGTTGGAGAACGTCGCTTACCTGGACAGTCCAAGGGGAAAGCAGTCGCTTGAATACTATCTAAAACTAATGTCAGCGAACCGTTTTACAACATTTAGATACGATGTCAACTCCGCTAACTTTGGCACGGCGCAAACTAGACTAAGGCTTGTTCTGATATCGATAGACGAGGAGTTTGTCTCCAGCTTCAAAGGTCTAAAGCCGCTTAGCTCAAATAGGTGGCCCACAATTGGTGAAGAATTGGCAGGATTATCTCAGAAGCCCACGGGGCTTCGTAACCATGTGGCCTCCAATGAAAACCAGCTCAATGTTCGCCGGATGTCTTTCGTGGATATGGGCAAGGGTCGGACTGCAATCCCTGAGGAATTTCAATTAAACTGTCATCGCAATTACGATGGACACCTAGATGTCTTTGGCAGGTTGGATTGGTATGGGCAAGCACGGACGCTTACAGGTGGCTTCGATAGCGCCAGTCGAGGTGAACACGTACACCCTTTCCGAAACCGCTCCATCACCGCACGCGAGGCCGCCCGGCTGCAAGGCTTTCCAGACAGCTTCCTGTTCTCCGGAACCAAGGCCGCTGTCAGAAAACAGATTGGAAATGCGGTACCACCTACGCTTGGGCACGCCATCGGTTCGTCTCTTCGGCCGGTGTTAGCACAATGACGGCTGAAAGCCTGCTCAGACTAAATTATTATCCTCGGAACGCGTTCCGGCGAACTGCTCTAGAGACGGCACAGCGAATCGCAGCACTGATTGTTGAAATCCAGAATCAAAGTGGTAGCACCGGGAACTCATCGGAGAGGAAGGACGAAACCTTTAATGATGCGCGCCTACTTTGGAGGGTAGTAAAAGGACCGCGTATCAGTGCCGAGGTAACCTCAATCGGTGAACGCTACCTTAAATTCTACAACCAGAATCCTACGGCCGCGTATGAGTGGTTAGCCATTCGCAGCGGGTGGCTGTATTCAATGCCTAACGCATCGAGCGGAGATTTCAGCTCCACAGCCAAGGCTCTTGGCGTCAAAGTCAATCTGCTGGATCTGTTGGTTCGCACTCTTGATCTCTTGACTAGGGACTCTCAGTCAAGAAGTGTTCTTACGTACGCCGAGTATGTAACTGTCCTCAGCCGCGATAGTGCGTGGAACTGGAATCCGTACGGAATATACGACCAAGTGACGCATTTGAGGCAAAACCCCGAAAAACTAGTCAAAATTTCGTCCTCAGGGTTTTTGGGCGCTGAGCCGGAGTTGTCGCTGACTCGAGAGGCTTTAAATACTCCGCTGAGGAAATTTGCGATACAGTGCGGGTTGTTTGAGCATGTCGGATCACCCGATCACTTAGAGTCGCCAGATAGCGGTTTATCATTATCCAGAAGGTTAAGTTACGACAAAAATCTGCGTAACATGTACGAGCATATTTTGAAGTATCCAAGACATGACCTTGAGGAAAGTAGCGCTCCAGATGTCGAGTTATAGCGAGAAGGCGTTTCCGGATCTACCATGGGTGCCTCAGCCTGAACAGCAAGCCAACATGTCGGAGTCCTTGTTATGGACACAAGAATTTGCTGGCCATTGCCTTCGGTCTGCTGATGTAGAGAAAATAGCTCAACGGTGTAAAGAACTAATTTCTAACAGTTCGCTCCACTTCGATAACTTGGATGAGTTGCTCGATAGTTGTATTAGCGCGCTACTGGTCGGAAATCTAGTTCTCCAGGGTCCCCCTGGAACCGGGAAGACGACTCTAGCTCGTATCTTGTCAAGCGCTTTCGACACTATTGCGTATGAGACTACCGCTACGAGCGAATGGTCGACTTACGACGTAGTGGGCGGTTTAGCTCCAAACGTAAGTGGTGGCTTAGAGCCTGCTCACGGTGCGTATACACGAGCTGCGATCGCATGCGCTGATGTCGTTCGGACGGAGACGTCCACGCAACACGATCATCAAGCAGTGTGGTTACTGATTGACGAGTTCAATCGCGCTGATATAGACAAAGCAATAGGGTCTCTATACACCCTACTTTCTTCGACGGACCCCGATCACTTGTCCAAGACACCCTTGGAGTTGTGGTTTGAGCGCGATCCAGATGCTCGACGGCTCTGGGTGCCAGCGAGGTTCCGAATAATCGGGACAATGAACGATCTTGACACAAATTATGTGAATTCTATTTCGCAAGGGTTAAAGAGACGCTTCTCCTTTGTGACAATTCCAGCAGCGGCTCCAGACCAGAGCCCTGCAGGTGCGGTGGGGCCCGAAGTGGCCCTTGCATACGATCAGGCTATTGAATGGTACGACCGTTGCTACGTTACTGGGAAGGGACCCACCTCTGTAATTGGATTCGCTGGGGAAGCGACAGAGCATGCTCAGGTTATGCAATTACAAGTTCAAAATGTCGTGGCGAAACTACGCCGAGGCAGCAGCGAAGTTCGTGGTTGGCCGGTCGGAAGTGCCCAGGTTGTCGATGTCATGAAGTATTTGGTTCTTGGCGGAACCGAAAAAGATATGTCCGCCCGTCTAGATGCGGCTGTCGCAGAACGACTCGTAGCTCAGTTCGAGAATCTGTCAGAAGTGCAATTAGATGCATTTCTAAAGATCCTTGAAGATTCCGGCTTGCCGAAGTCAGTTCGGGCGCTGCAGCACATCTACAACCCCTATGCGCTGTGACGCTGATCAGCGATTCTGAGGCCGGCGAGAGCGCCGTTGAATTGGTTTCCGGGGGCTGGTTCACTGTCGAGAGCCGGATTGCAGCAGTGCGTTACTGCGCGCCCGTGTTAAACCAATTTTTCTCTGCTGACTCGGCAACATTAGTAGATAGCGAGATTTTTGGTAAGCCGTCCGCGGCGATCAATGAAGATGAGTTTTATGGAATAGAGTTTCGCGTCGCGATAGCGGCTGCGCGAAGACTAATTGGAATTGTAAGCGTAGTGGCTCAAAAGTGTAGTTTCAAATATGGCCTTATAAAGTCCGAGCAGCGTGGATACCTGTCGGCGCGCGTAGACCTGCCAAGGTGGGCTCGTTCGCGAGCACACGCAGGCGACGGCCCGCCTGCGTACCCAGTCCACGTGGTAAGTCGGTTTGGCGTCACACCCGAGAACGTTCTCGTGTATTGGGCCTTGCGTTGGATGCGTATCGAATTGAGTAAGTTGGCGATCAAGAGTGGGGCACTAGCTAGTTCAACCGAGCGAAAGTACGCTGAACAGCTCGATGTGCGACTTCGCAGACTCCAATCGATGCACCCCCTCACTGATTGTCGTGCGGAGCTGGCCGGTATCCGCAATCAAGTCCACATCGAGGGGTTAATATCCGCTTCTCGTCGTCGAGTGCGTCGTCGAGAAGTTCCCAATGTCGAAGCTTATACGGAGTTTCTGGACTGGTTTTCTCAATCCCTCCAAAAAGGTATAACCCTAGAACCGGGCGAAATAAAGTGGTCTTTCTACGATCACAAATTTGATCGTCGGCTATTTGAAATCTGGTGTTTGTCATCCATTAAAGATGCATTGGTTCGTGATCTTGCTGTTGATGGCGTTAGTCTGTCGAGTTCTTGGAAGAATGGCGGCCTTGCATACGAGATCAGGCATTTCGGGGGGTCTGTATCAATATTTTTTCAACGTGCTATCGAGAGCGTAAGCACAGACAAGAGCCCGCGTTGGATTCGGCAGACTGGCAGAAGCCTTACCGGTATACCGGACATCGTGCTTCAAGTGACATCTGCAAGCAGAGCTAGGTCTACTATTCTCGTTGATCCGAAGCTTCGTCAGCGATCAGGTCTTCCGGGCGAAGAGATTCACAAGATGATTGGCTATCTAGATAATTACGAGCTAAGTCCCAGAACCGCAATATTGGTGCTTTATGCGCCGGACGGGGACTATCGCATTGATCGATTGGTAGACTCAAGAAGTACTCCGCCGGGTCAAATTTCTGTTGTCCGCGTTGACCCTCGTGACCCTGAGGGATCTTCCGCTGGGTTCCGGGAGATTTCGATGGCCGTGCTCAATTTTCTAAACCTAGAACCAATACCCCTAACTTCGGTTTCCTATACTGGCAGTGACGGATCATTCGATCCTGAAAGTACGGCCGAGGAGCGAGCCGCAGCGGCGGTGCAACAGCTTCTGCAGCTAGGTCGGTCGTCACAAATTGACATAAATGGCGGCCTTACGTTTATGGAGATTGTACTTGGTGCCGATAGCTGGGCCTGTCTTTCGGCTGAGCTCCAAACAGTACTTGCGACTGCGTTCGTTGTCGGAAATTCTTTGCAAGAGGGAGATGATTTTTCTGGGCCAGTTCTTGGAATGTGTTCGGCTCTTGAACATTGGCTGGGCAGATTTTGTAATGAGATCACCGGAGGGTCAGCGACGTATACTATGCTCGGTCAACTGGTCGCCCTTGTGGATTGTGCCGCGTGGGGAAGCGGATTCCGGAAGAGTGCTGGTAGCCCTGAGCATCAGGCTTCGGCTTACTTCGCGTCTTGGTTGAGTAACGAGCGTGGCGATGAAATAAAGGCCCTAATACCAGGTTGGCGAAAGATGAATCGCGAACTGCGTCGACCTTCTGCTCATTACGGTTTGGTTGGCAAGTCGCTTTGGAAAAATACATTAAGTGATTTAGTCGTCAATGGTACGTTATCCCGTTCTTTCAAGTGCCTGGTAGCAGAGTAGCAATCGTCTTATAGAAAGTGTGTGTGAACTGGCGGACACATATCTTCGGTAGGCTAAATGCACTTGAGTGCAGTTTTTACATGAATCGAAGTTTCGACTGCTTGCCATTGTAATTGTGCATATTCGAAAGTGATGTCGTGTTCTTGCGTCAGTCTCGGTATTATATTTCGGGTGCTATGGAATAATTTCCGCGCATAGTTTTTGGTACATGCTGATCTCCGCACTAAAGGCACGCACCGACCCTCTGGCCACAATGATGGAGGTTGAGCGTGGCTTCTCGTGGGGTCGTATGGCGTAACGAGAGCGTGGATTGGACACAAGGGTTCAAGCGCGAGAGGGTCCCTACGCTGCGACCGCGCGGAAGCGGCCATCGCCTACGCCTTGGACAGATATCTTTGATCATCCAAAGAGTGTCTGCAAAATCCTAGGTGCTAAGTTCGTTCACGTAGTTCTGGAAATCAGGTACTGTCCAGAGGACAAACGGAGTTCCCGTCACGGAGGTTGCCTCCGAGGCTAGTATTGGGTGGGCCACTCCGTTTCGCGACCAGTCGGTCTTCACGTCATTCGTGACGAATACAGTTGCCGTGCTTGTGGAAGTGTCAATGGTGGCAAGGGAATACAAGAAGTCGGCCCACACGAAAAAGTCCCCGTGGTTAGTTGAATGGTCTCTGAACCCCGGTGGAGTTTTTGTTTCTTTTCTTATCTGGGAGAGACTGTAGAAGTGAGATCGGGGAACGAATTGACATGTCGCTACGTCGAGCAGAGCTTCGAGGGTCGTAGCAAATGTTTCGTGGGAAGCCGGGTCTACCCAGTCTTTGTGTTCAATAAGAAGGTTCTCCACCGCGTCCTGCACCGCCTGCCCTGCGGCTCCCAAGGCTTGGTGTATCCCGGTTGTCTCGTTCTGCAGATTGGCAAATGCCTTACTAATTTTCTTGGCTTGCGGCTCGACGGCTGCTAACGAGTTGTTCCATAACTCCTGCACGCATTGGCCCGGCAAGACTACTGGTCCATTATGGATTGTCCGCAGGTAGTCAATCGCGTCGGCCCCCTTGGTGCCGTTAAGTCCGACTCTGAATATCGCATTCGTATCAAACCCAATTGCAAAGTTGGTGCCAGAGGTTATTTTAAATGATTCACTTTTTTGAATTGCATTATACAAATGACTCATGAAATCGGCGTCGTGGTTTCTGTTCAACACGTTCCAGACTAGAGTCATCGCTTCGTTGTGTAGTATGTCGGTAGGGCTTGTCAACTTTCCTGCCTTTTCGTGGTTTTTCGGCGATGATTGTGCTTGCTAAACGGTGTACCAGATGCTTGCGGCCTCATCGGCCAGCAAATCGCCAACCTCGGTAATCGAGTCTATGTTCCATGCTTTGTATTCATCGAGCGTGCGTGTCCATTCGCCATCGGCGGCTAGTGGTAAAAGGTGCTTTTTGAACCCAGCCCAGGTCGAGCTGTTCTGCGGACGTCGTTCCTCATCGGCGAGGAAGCTATTCCCGATAGTCGACGACCAATAAGTTGCGCGGTCTTCGTCGTCGCTGCTCCATTCGGCACTGCGAGGTTTTATTAGGAAAAGATAGCCGTCTGGTTTGGGCGTTATTGTTTGTTGCAAAATGGACCGTCGAATGACTGTTAGAAGCTTCTTATTCATGGACCGCCGTTGTATTTGCGACCTGAATTCCTCTCGATCGTGGTTCAGATCTGACAATGACTCTAGCGCCGGTTCCCATACGCCCTCTTGTGCCACACGGTGCGCCGCCTGTCCGAATCTTCGCTCGACATTTCCCGTGCCTAGGTTGCCAACTACTATTCGTCGAACCACGAGTCGGAGTAGTTCTCGCATCCCTTCGACGGCATTTGGCGTAGACAGTAGCGCTAAAAGCAAAGGGCGAATAGATAGAACGTTTAGACTGTTAAAGACTGAAAACACAGCTAACTGGTCCTGGGTGACAGGCCCTGAGGCGGTAGGGTCCGTCATTTGGAGGTATGCGGGTAAGGACTCTTGGAGAAGCTCTATGAGAGCGGCTGGCGTTAAGACTGGCTTTGATCCGCTACGTCCGGCAAGTGCGTCGTACAAGTCTCTAGGCAGTACATGACCTTCGCGCGTGGTAACGGCGTGTCTAATGAACTGCACGAATGTGGTCGGTGCGCCACTGTCGAAGGAAGCAGCTAGGCGTTGCCACTCGTGATAACGATCATTTTTTTGGTTTTCGGGTGTCTGGCTCAAAATGAAGCTCTTGAGAAGATCTGCTGTTGTTAGTTCTTTACCTCTCGTGTTTACGACCTCAAATACGCGGTATGCTGAAGACGGATCTGGGTGGACGAAGCTGGCTAAGTACAGTTTATTGGTTAGGAAATCTGCCCAAATTCCAAGTCGTTTGAATGGATCTGGTCGCAGATTCTCCTCGACTCGTTTTGTGAGCAGACGATATGCAGAAGTTAGGTGAGCGGAAATTGATTCGTCATTGATATCGGGGCTTTCGATGTCTGACGCAGGTCTAAGAAGTATTTGCTGAAGTGTCCGATCGTCTTTTTCGGCGGATAGTTTCAAACGCGGTAGTTCCTCGTCTGATGCGAAGTCGATCGATTTCAGGAAAGTGGATTGTAGACGATCGGCGAGTGCTCGTCGTTTATTTTTCTTAGCTTCGTGATATAGCGCAGCAGCTAGAAGTGTAATGGTTAGTAGTCGCTGTTGGCCGTCTACGATATCTTTCTCTGGTCCGTCACCAGTTAGGATTATGAGGCCAAGGAAGTATGTGTCCTCCAGTAGCGCGCCGGATAGGTCATCGAAAAACTCACTAATTTCGTCGCGTTCCCAGGCGTACTCTCTCTGGAATTGAGGCACCGAAAAACGGCCGCCTGATAGTAACGCTCCGGCGGTATTGGAAGATGCGTTGAGCGGGGTCTCCATGCTGAGATCCTAACTGCATCGCCGGCCTTTGGGTGGGAACTGGCCCCACGGCCGTTCTCCTCTTGGACCTGCGAAACAGTTGGTTCCGTCTTTCAAGGTGCAGCGGCCGCGTTAGGCTGTGTGGACTCAGGTGAACGGCGGTAAGTCTTGGATAAGTTGGACGCAAACATGATGTGTTGCGTGTCAGGTCGTATCGGCGGGCGACAACGGTAGTTGAGGGGGCAACCGAACGTCCAAGCACAAATGAGGCGCACGAACACCGTTACGTGCTCACCGACTTCACACAACGTGACATCGACGGCAGCGGGGTGTGCTTCGAGAACGCGCCGTAGGAGCTCGTGAGATGCACCGGCTCTGGTCACCAGTTTGACTCTGGTACCGGCGGCTCGTGCTCGCTGCCGTTGCGACGGTGCAGCGAGCGCTGCCGCGGCGTCCCTCAGGAGCACGGCACCGGCAGCAGTGAGTGCGACTCCGCGACATTCCGATCCAGGAGAGCGACGCCGAGCCGGCGCTCTATCCGAAGGGGCCCGGGCCTGAGGTGCGCGCTCAATCGCAGATTGCCCAACTGGTCGCGCAGGGTCAGGCGCTGCTGGTGATTCCGGCGTCGAGTCGGGCGTGGCAGTGGCCCGAGCATGTGGCGGTGCCTGTGTCCGATGCGCCGATGATCACGACGGTCATTGAGTGGCCGGCCGGAGTCCGATCGCCAGCGGTATCGGCATTGGTCCGGTCGGCCGTAGGGATAGCGTTCGAGTAACGGGCCGCAGCGCTCGACGTCCGCCGATCTATTGCGGTTACCGACCGCCGTATTTCGAGGTGATACGACTTTCCAGCCACTGCAGGGCAATCGTGGGTGGCAGTGCCATCACCAGGATCAGCACAACCGTGCCCATGATGTTCTCCATCCGGACCAGGCTGACGTTGCGGAGCAGTTCGTATCCGATGCCACTGGACGACGAGAACATCTCGGCCAGAAGCAGTCCCAGGAACGCCAAGCCGAAGGTCATCCGCATACCGGTTGCCAATGCCGGCAGCACCGCGGGAATGACGATCTGACGGATCAACCTGGGCCAGCTCACCTGCAGTGACGCCGCCATCTTCAGGTGAATTCTCTGGACCGATGCTGTGGCCTCGACTGCGACGAGGAACATCGGGATGAAGGCGGCATAGAAGGAGAACCCGAACCGGCTCAATGCGCCGATTCCGAGGAACGACAGGAAGATCGGGTACAGCACGATCTTCGGAATGCTGTTGATCGAGTACACGATCGGGGCGATGGTTCGGGTCCAGAACGGACTCAGTCCCAGCGTAAGGCCCAGCAGCGAACCGACGACCGTGCTGGCCAGAAACGCGAGCATGAGGATGCGCAGCGAGTCACCGACATTGGCGCGGAAGTCTGCCTTGCCCAGGTCCTCGACGAGTGAGGCCATGGCCTCGGCAGGCGTCGGGAAGATGAGACTGTCGACCAGAACCGCCGCGACCCACCAGATCAAGACTGCCACGACGGCCACGACCAGAGGAGGGAGGAACCGTCGGGCGTTGGTACGGCCTGCGGACGAGGTGACCTTTGGGGGAGCGGTGGGTGTGGTGGCTACTCTGTCCAAGGTGCTGCTCATCAGCGGCGCCTCCAATCGAATCGGTTGAGCGCGAGCGAGATCAGCGAGGTCGAGAGCAAGGCGATCAGTGCCACGATGAGGATCCCGGCGTACATGTCGGCGATGTCGAACCCGTCGTAGGCAATGGAGATGAAGTGGCCCAGACCCTGCGTCGACAGGATGAACTCACTGGCCAACACCGAGATGACGGCGTACGAGAGCCCCAGCTTGAGTCCGGTCACGATGCTCGGCAGCGCATACGGAAGTAGAACCGATCGGAAGTACTGCCACCGCGTGAGCATCAGTGTGGTGCCGAGCTTGGTGACGATCGGCGATACCGAGTTGAAACCGGTGCGTGCGTTCAACGCCACCACACCGAAGGCGAAGATCGTGGACAGAATGGCGATCGGAGCCACACCGGCACCGAACAGCACCACCATGATGGGGTACAGCGCGAACGTCGGGACGGCATAGTAGACGTTGAGGTACGGCTGAAACGCTCTGTCCCACAGCTCGTACCGCCATAGAACGTAGGCGTCGGCGACACCGAGTACGGAGCTGAGCACGAACGCGAGGACGATGATGCCCAGCGTTCGGCCCAACTCGTCGATCAGGAAGTCAGGGTCGGTCAGAAGACCCAGTGACGTCGAGATCATGTCGGTCACCGGAACGATGTCCAGCGGTGAGGCGAAGAACCGTGCCGAGATGTCGATGGCTACCAGTGCCGCGACGAGGATGAGCACGGTCCATCCCCATGCGGGGAGACCGAGTTGTCTGGAGGGGGCAGGCCGGATGTATCCGGGGACCACGGATGCGCGCGTGCGCTCGCGCGTGGGGGCACTCATGGTTCGATGCTCATCGTCTTCTTGGCCTCGTCCCGCAGCCGCGACCAGATACGTTCGTGCAGAGCGACAGCGTCGGGACTGGCCAGGACGTCCTCGGACCGTGGGCGAGGAAGATCGATGTCCACCTCGTCGATGAATCGGCCGGGCCGCGCACTCATCACCAGCACGCGATCGGACAGCAGTACCGCTTCCTGGATGCTGTGGGTGATGAACAGGACTCCGCACGTGAGCTTTTCGACGATCTTGAGTAGCTCGTACGACATGACCAACCGCGTCTGCTCGTCAAGTGCGCCGAACGGCTCGTCCGCGAGAATGAGGTCGGGCTCCATGGACAGGCAGCGCGCGATCGCCACCCGCTGGCGCATACCGCCGGACAGCTGGGTGGGGTAGTGGTCGCCGAACTTGCTCAGTCCCACAGTGTTGAGCAGCTCGTCGGCGCGGGACCGACGTTCCTTCTTACCGACGCCGCGGACTTCGAGAGCGAACGCGACGTTGTCGCGGACGGTCCGCCAGGGCAGCGTCGCCGATTCCTGGAAGATCACTGCTGTCTTGGACCGAGGGCCGGTCAGTGGTTGGCCGTCGACATACACGGTGCCGCCGTCGTGATCCTGTAGGCCGGCGAACACTTCGAGGAGAGTGGACTTACCGCAGCCACTGGGTCCGACGACGGAGACGAATTCGCCTCGACCGATGGACAAGTCGATCTCGTGGAGGGCGGTCACATCACCGAAGCGCCGCGACACCGACGATGAGACGGCGATGGCAGAGGTGGTGTCGGGGCGGGGTCGAGTCGCTGCGTGGGTCACGTCGATACCTTCTGGTGGTGGGAAAATGCTGTCAGGAGTCGCAGTCGCCGGGGACATCGTTCTCGACTCCTTCGGCGAGGAACTCCGGGTCGAACAGAGTGCAGAAATTGGGTACGCGATTGCTCCCCGACGCTTCCACGCCGTCCTGGGCGGATTCGACGGACGCTGTGTCGAATCCGCCGCCCCACGTGCCGACCGAGGACGCGCGTTCGACCACTGCGTTGGCCGACTCGACGTCGAATCCCGTGTATGCCGCGTAGATCTCGGCAGCCGCAACAGGATCGGCCTCGATCGACGCGACCGCCTCGGTGTAGCCGGCGTTGATGGCTCGTACGACGCCGGGGTTGCTCGCGGCGTAGTCCTTGGTCGTGGTGATCGTCGACTGCAAGAACCGTGACATGTAGTCGGGGCTGCTCACGATCAGCTTGAAGTCCTCGGGTCGCTGCTCGGCGACGATGGAGGGAACGAGGGCGATATCGACGTTGCCGGCTTCGAGCAGTGCGAAGCCTTCGCCGATTCCGCCGGAGGCAACCCGCTCGATCTGGCTCGGGTCGACGCCCGCGAGTGAGGGAATGAGGCGGGTGAGGGCGTCGGAGGCCGAGTTGGGGCGGGTGTAGGCCCACCGGCGGACGTCCTCGATGGAGTTGATGTTGGGGTTCGAGGCGAGCGCGTAGAAATTCATCGGGTACGGCCCCTGAGTGCCACCGCCGACGATGCGCAGCTCGGAGCCGGCCGCGTCCGCCTGGACGATCGACGGGTAGCTGACTTCACCGATGGGGATGTTGCCGTCGAGCAGTGTGCGCATGGTCGCGCTGCCGCCCTTGCCCGGGACGATGTTCTCCACGATCACACCGTGCTTCTCGAACAGTCCCTGCTGCTGGGCGACAAGCCAAGGGATGCTGTAGATTTCGGCCGCTGCCGAGACGGTGACGTCGATCGTGACCGGGTTGGCGGGGTCCGCGTCGGGACCGGGATCGGATCCACAGGCCACCAATGCAGTGGACAGCGTCAGTGCTGCCATGATGGACGTGGCTCGGCGTAAATGCATCTGCGTCCTCGCTGGATGATCGGCGTAGCGCTTACCGAAGTGGGAGTGGCGGCTGTCGCACGAGCACTCATGGTGAGACGTACATAACAACTGTGTTCAACCTAAACATAAGATGTTTAGGGCGTCAAGACGGCCTCGTTGGGCATTGAAGGCGTAAATGAGTCGCGCTGCTCGGCTAAAGATCTGATGTATGTGGCGGTACTGTCCGATGCCAGGCGGTCACGGACTGGTAGTGCTCACCCAGGGCGGAAAGTGCGCCCTCACGGCGCAATACAGCCGTCAGTTGAGCTCCCACCGGCATGCCCGAGGGCGGGTGGAAGCCGACCGGCAGGGCCAGCGTCGGACCGTCGTGCAGAGACCACGGGTACGTGAATTGTCCCATCCGGCGCGAGAGCGCGACCACGTCGTCACCCCCGTCCCTCGGGGGAACGTCGACAGGCATGGCCGGGGTCAACACCACGTCGACCGTCGAGAACGTGGTGGCCATGGCCTCGCGGAATCGGTCTCGGTCGATGAGTGCACGGGCGCGGTCGGCCTCGGAGATGCTCAGTCCCAACGCGATTCGCTCACGGGTAGCGGGTTGGGAGCCTACAACCTTCAACCAGTCGAGGGCTGCGAGATCGACTGAAACTTACCCACACTGTGGATCTGGAACGCGGTGGCCCGACTATCGGGGACCTGCTAGCCGAGTTCTTTAGAAAAAGACGCAAAAAAGCCCGGTCCATCGGTAAAACGGTAAGGGCGCAACAAACTATGTCTCGCCTTCAATTCTATGAATGGGGTTCTCTTCGTAAGTTTCAGTCAACAAGACCGAAACATCAAAATTGGTATCACGTTGATACAGCACCGATGCGATTGCTACTCGAATGCACCACAAAGTTGAGTCCAAATGTAGAGCGACATGGCGAAATTGGTCCGATGAGACGTTAGCTCTAAACGAGGCTCCGGCAGACCAGTCGGTTGGGAGTATCAAAAAACTAGCGTCTGGTTCTCCAACTTGCAAAACTTTGAAGCTTCCGGGCTCGTCCAGAAGTAACTGAAGTTCATGAGTGCCAGAAATTTCAGTCAACCTCAACGGTCTAATGGGGTTAAGGGACCTCGACACGATCGTGTTAGCGAGAGGCAGCTTGGGGACCCCTTCCCCACTCCAAATGTTCAGTAGGTTGATCTCAGTTCTGCTTCTAGGGCGGGCTGCGAACTCATCCAAGCCGATAGCCGCGTCACGAAGGGGGCTCGGAATATTGGTTGAACGGAGGGATGCCAGTACGCCCCATGCTGTTGCAGCCTCCTCAATGGATCGTCCTAGGTTGCGTTGAATCCTGAACTTCGTCAATGCAACATATTTCCCGTCCATGCTTGAGGCTATAGCCAGCGTAGCGGTCAACCATCGCAAACCTTGTGGATGATGAACGGGGTGGTCTAGCAGTTGAAGCGCGTGATCGAACAGTAGGTCAAGATATCTTGGAGTATTATTTGCAACATTGTCTGCGACTAGTTCCAAAGCAATGCTGCTGCCTGCAGGTGAAAGCAGATCCACGTCTGAGATCGCTTGAGTTTCCCTTATTGCCTCAATTGCCGGTCCCCTTAATTCCTGTCGATTTGAGAAGATGCTGCCCACCGCAAGAAGCGCGATATTTTGCCAATCGGGATGGTTGCATATAAGTCGTATACGGCGGATGATTATGTCGCCGTCGCCGGACGCAATTGATCTAGCTACTAAGTACTCACGTAGACTTCGAAGCTCAAATCCCACCGAATCTGTTGCCATTGGGACAAGGAATACCAGACGTTCCAGTGTGGCACGAACAATTTCGGCCGCCAAATCGCGCGCAACATGGACGGGTTGGCCTTCTGACAGCAAGCGGTCGTATGTTATTGATTTGATAACCGTACGCGGGATCGATGCCACCGAACGCGTTGAATCGTTGGAAGCAAATTCGATCCAGCGTGCAGCTGCTTCGTGCACATAGTTAATATCATGCTTGTATTGACCCAAAAGGTGCCCAACGCTGCCGGTCTTATTGGACTCGCGCTTGTACAGAGTCTCGTAGAAGAGATTGAAAAGTTCCCATCGGGACTGTGGAACTCTCGCAGAGTCTTCACAAATTAGTGTGAGTATTGTGGTTTGCAGCGGAGTGCTGAGCAATCGGGAAGTGTGCTTGGACTCGCTAGCGGTATGGAACCGTCGTAGGATCTCGGAAGCAAACACGGGATCGTTTCCGTGTCGCAGGTATATCAAACGACGCGCATACGAGATGCTCACAGGTTTAGTAAGCGGACATAGGGTAACTTGCTGCATACTAAGACGTGAAAGTTCATTGTTGTAGCCCTGAGGCCTACTCGTGACTATTATGTATAAGTCTAAATTGTGACTCCGCGCATCGTCCTCAAGTTGATTAATCGAGGTCGCTACCTTTTCCCTCGCGTCTGATGACACGACTTCGTCAAGGCCGTCAAATATAAAGACGGAAGGCCAGTGTTTCAGCCAGCTCAAGAGTTGCGTTGGTGTGACATCAAATATTGCCCGTTCGGATATCAATGTGGCGCACCACTTAATCAAATGCGTCCAAGTCGGATCGCCGTTTGTTTCGGCGTATTTTGCTAGATCAACTCTGAACGGCCACCTTCTGTTAGTCGGTAGGGGTATTTGTTCAGAACGAAAGAACTCTATTTCTTTACTAAATTTTGAGTTCTCAACCCGCATTGACGGCTCAATGTCGTTTGCAAATGATAATCGATAGGCCAATGTAATGAGTTGACTTATTGTGGTCTTGCCTTGTCCGGGCCCGCCAAATATTAAAAGATGCGTACAGCCGGTTGGCATCTCGGCAGCGGCATCTTTCCTCTTGATGAATCGCTGATTTCCTGTTTCAATCGCCAATTTTGCTGCCTCGGAGCTTCCATGACCGTTCAGAAAATCTACTTTCAGGTCAATCGCAATCTGGTGAATTAGAATGCGTCCATGCTCGGGATCGCCAGACTCACCTAGACGTATGGCCTGGTCCTCGGCCAAGGAATTTCGCGCGTGTTGTATTAAAATTAGCCCAACGTCGACGATTCTGACTTCGGGTAGTGTGAGATGTAAGCGTGCCAAAAGGTCGCCTGGAGTGATCAATCCGGCGTACGCGCCGCGAATGGCAGGAGAAGAATCCAGAATTCTGCACAACTTGTCGTAGTGCCACACGCCAATAGATTTTATCGGCTTGTGCTCGATCAATTTGGACAAAAATTCAGTCATTCGGTCTAGAGTGCCACTGGTGGCCGGAGTAAGTTTCACGTTTGTGATGAAAAGTATGTTTTGGAATTTAAACCTTCGATTTTGAACTGGAGCTTCAGAAAGCACTATGCTTTCATCGTGCCGATTGGTTTTCTCCCACGCTGCAATCTCGTTGGAGATATGTTTCTTCAACCAACGGAAATCCGATTGATGTGAGACAGGCCGTTGTAGAAATTTAGCCTGGAAGACGGTGACTTCAGACCACGAGCGTGTTTGACCGTCATCGTCCCATACGAACTCGCCGTGGAAGGTCGCGTCACGGCCGCCGTCCGGTCCATCACCGTAAACTTCTACATTAGGACCGACTTGTGCCAGTAGCATGGCCTGGGTCAGGTGCTCGAAATCTCTGGGACCAAGTCGTTCTAGCGCATAGTCTGCCA
Source organism: Rhodococcus sp. 14-2483-1-2 (assembly GCF_002259405.1). Classification (GTDB taxonomy): domain Bacteria; phylum Actinomycetota; class Actinomycetes; order Mycobacteriales; family Mycobacteriaceae; genus Rhodococcoides. The sequence goes on from NZ_NPFW01000020.1 coordinate 136,689, forward strand.
CGCCGGTAGTATGCACCATCGAGTCCAGGCTCGTTGGTCGAATGCGGCTGCGGTAGGTACGAATGTGCGTTAAGTGACCAGGAGGGAGATGATTGTTTGTCGTTCTCTGCAGAGTTCTGCGCCTGCAGTATGGCGGCGCTAAGAGGGTAGGTGGGAGCCGGTGGCGCGTCACAGTGACTAGTCGAATCACGCGATAATCGTTTGACATCAGTCAGTTGGTTCTGAGAACCGGTTTGATAGACAGGTAAAGATTTGGGGAATTGATGTGACAGCCGACTACGACTACCTCCGTGGGTTAGCCAACGTATATCGAGGTGGTACAGATTCGAGCCGTTGGTACGCTGCCGAAGGCCAATACTTGGATCTTCGACTCCAAGTGTACATGGGGGCCGAACGATTCCGGGCCGTCGGTTCGTACGCAAAAGGAACTTCAGTAGTTTTCTCGGACCCTGACTATTTGGTTTGTTTCGATCAAGAACGGTACCGTCATCGAAAAGAAATAGTCCAAGAATTGCTCCCCATGATTGAAGTTAGGTTCCCTAGCTATGTTGCGGTGGATAGTGGTTTGAAGATCGAATTGAGATCAGCAAATTTCTCAGTCAATATCATTCCGGCACGAGTTAGCGACGGAGCGATATTGATGGGGAGTGAGCAGGACGATCTTTCTTGCCAATTTGATGACAGTTTCTTAGAGTGTTGCGGGGACTTAGATAGTCGACAGAGCGAGGTGCTTGTTGTGGCCTCAAGAGTCATCCGGCTTTGGAGTATGCAGTTAAGTATGTCCTTGAACTCATTCTTGCTGGAACAGGAGTTAGTCGAGTGTTTCTATCGCAACCCCAACTGTAGCGCTCTGGAAGCTTTGAGCTTGACGATTCAGAGGGTCGCCACCGCGCCGCTCGAATACTTGGATCCTTGGAACGGTATAAATGTGGATCGCATAGTAATACCCTGTAGTCATGTGCTCAGGTGGAATGGCCCTCAGGGCATCCGCAACGTGGACGACTCGGCGCGCTTCATCAAGGCTGCGGCCGATGCGGCAGAGCGCGGAGATCACTTTACGTCGGCCTCGCACTTAACCAGGTTACTAGGTTTTTGCTAGTCTGCAGGTTGCTATCATCGGCGGTCCATTGGCGGTAGGCTACACCGCATGATGGAACTAAGTGCCGCAGAACGGACGCAGTTGTCGAGCGCTATGGGATGTGTCGAAAGCGATTTGGATGCTCAGCTTGGAAAGGTGTCCAAGGCGTCGGAGGAAGAATATGTTCGAATGATGCTTGGGCAGCGCGTATTCACTAGAGGTTCCGACATCAGAGTGTTCAGACTTTTTCTTCTTGTACGCCACGTCTACGAGGGTGCGATTCCTTCGCCTGGGCAAGTGAGTGCGGTTTTTCAGACAACTACATCGGAGAGTCGGTCGCTTTTGCGTGCCGTTCGGGCAAAGTACCAGTATGAGTTGTTCGAGGCCATCAATAGTTCTTTAAGAGTCGTGGTCGGGAGTTCCGTCGAATCGGCTGATGGTGACGGTTCGCGAACGTTCCAATGTGAGTCGGAGGATCTGATCGAAGCGCTCAATGAACGAGTTGCACGGCATGATGGTTCGTTGTCCCGCGTGTCGAAAGTGCCTGGCTCCGCTGCCGCCTACTCCATGCGTAAATCGACGTACTCGAAACTTGTCAACGAGATTTTGATATGAGTAATATTTCGAACTTGCTTGCCGCGTCCGGCTTATTCGTCGCGTCGATTAGTTTAGTATTTTCTAGTTGGTATGGTGAACTAAGCGATACGATACGTCTTCGTGCGGAAATAAATCCTCAGGACAGGAAAGAGCAAACAGCTAAAGTTCGTAACGTCCTTCTTTGTCGAGTTCTACCCCTCCTCGTCGCAGTTTCTGGGATCAGTCTTATTTTGTTGCCAACAATCGTAGAAATTGTGGGTCAGTTCTTCGTATTAGGCACTGCTGGATTCTATGATCCGCTCAAAGCGATTATGTTTCTGACTTGGGTGTTTACAATATTTCTGACGGCCGTAATCGGAAATTTGGGTTTCGGACTGATTAAAATGATCAGGAGGCTCCGCGCCTGATTTTTGATTCATTACCCCTGACGCAAGCGACGTATTTGTTTCGATAGAATTACAATGTGATTAATTGCCCTCATTCCAACTACAGCAGACCTTCACGTCGATGGTGTAGTACGACCGGCATGGTCATCCGCTGCGCTGGGATCGCTCGCCGAAGTTGGTTGGATTGATATTTGCTGTCTATGTTGGGTAGTGCGTAGGAAAGCAGTAGCGATCGAAAATCCTGTCACCGCGTGAGCATAAGCGTGGTGCCGAAATTCGTGACGATTGGCGCGTTGAATCCGCTGCAGGCATTGACCGGCACCACACCGAACGCGGAGACGGTGGACAGGTGGGCGATGGGAGTGACGCCTGCACCGAAGAGCACCACCATGATGCGGTCGACAGCGAACGTCGGCAGGGTGTTGTTGACGTTGAGATTCGACTGAAAAGCTTAGTCTCACAGGTCGTACCGTCACAGCATGTATGCGGCAGCGACGCCGAGCGCGGAGCTGAGCACGAACGCGAGAGGATGATGTGTAGTGTTCTGCCCAGAGCGTCGACCAGGAATTCTGGATCGGTGAGCGGGCCCACCGCCGTGAAGAACATATCGGACACCGGCACGATGTTCAGCGGGGAGGCGAAGAACCTGGCCAAGATGTCGATGGCCACCAATTAGGCGACGACGATGGTGCTGGTCGAGCCCCATGCAGGCAGGCCGAGTTGGGTAGCGAGGGGTCGGGTGTAACCGGGAACGACGGAGGTCGCGCGGTCTCGCGCGTAGGCGCACTCATGGTTCAGTGCTAATCGTCTCGTCGGTATCGTCGGCCTCGTCGGCCTCGTCGGCCTCGTCGGCCTCGTCGGCCTCGTCGGCCTCGTCGGCCTCGTCGCGCAATCGCGAACAGATGCGTCCGTGCAGCGCGACAGCCTCGGGGCTGGGACTGGCCAGGACGGCTTCCGTGTGCGAGCCCGGAAGGTCGTTGTCCACCTCGTCGATGAACCGGCCGGGCCGCGCACTCATCACCAGAACACGATCGGAGAGCGCCTCCTAATTGCTTTGGGTGATAACCAGGATTCCACATGTGAGCTTTTCTACGATCTTCAAAAGATCGTAGAATACTACCAGCCGGATCTGGTGGTCGAGCGCGCCGAACGGTTCGGCCGCGAGAATGAGATCGGGTTCCATGGACAGGCCGCGTGCGATGGCTACGCGCTGGCGCAGAAGGCCGGGGAGAGCTGGGTGGTGCTGGTCGCCGAACTTGCTTGCCCCAAGGTGTACAGCAGCTTCTAGCCGCGGCATCGACGTTCCTTCTTGCCGACTCTGCGTACCTCCAGGGCGAACGCCACGGTGTCTCGCACGGTCGGCCACGGCAGAGTCGCCGAGTGCTAAAAGACGACGGCAATCTTGAACCGCAGAACGGTCAGTGGCTGGCCGCCGACGTGCACTGTGCCTCCTTCATGGTCCTGTACTTGCCGGTCAGTTAAGAATCTGATGTATGAGGTGCGTTTCGCTGATGCCAGCCGGTCACCGACTGGTACCGCTCGCCCAGGGCGAACAGTGCGCCCTCACGGCGCGATACAGCCGTCAGTTGCGCTCCGACCGGCATGCCCGAGGACGGGTGGAATCCGACCGGCAGAGCCAGCGTCGGGCCGTCGTGCAGAGACCACGGGTACGTGAACTGACCCATTCGGCGTGAGAGAGCGATAACGTCGTCGCCCCCGTCCCTCGGGGGAACGTCGACGGGCATGGCCGGGGTCAACACCACGTCGACCATCTCGAACGTGGTGGTCATGGCCTCGTAGAATTGGTCTCGGCCGGTGAGTGCACGGGCACGGACGGCATCGGAGATGCTCAGGCCCAACGCTATTCGCTCACGGGTGGCGGGTTGGAAGCGGGAAGGCACGGTGTCGAGCCGCTGCCGATGGCGGCGAGCGAGGTCGCTGTACACGATCGTGTAGACGATGTCCTGGGCGTCGGCTGCATGCGCGAGTTCGATGGGGACGATCTCGTACCCCAGTTCGGCGAACGTGCGCACCGCGGCTGCGACGGTCTGCGCGACGCCCGAGTCCACGTCCGCGGTGAGGAACACAGTGGGCACGCCGATGCGTGTGACCTCCGAGGGCTCGGATGGGCTGGGGGACAGGACGTCGAACAGGGCTTTCACCTCGGTGACCGACCGCGCCATCGGGCCGACGGTGTCGAACTGCTCGCTCACCGGGAACACGCCGTCGTTGCTGATCGATCCCCAGCTCGGGCGTAGACCGGTAATTCCGCATGCCGCGGCGGGTAGGCGCACTGATCCGCCGGTGTCGGTGCCCAGGGATGCGTCTACCAGTCGGGCGGCGACGGCAATCCCCGAACCGCCACTCGATCCGCCGGGCACCCGAGTGCGATTCCACGGGTTGTACGACGGGCCTGCAGCCGAGTTCTGCGAGGTAACGCCGACGGCGAACTCGGCCATGTTCAGTTTCGCGACGACCGACCCGCCTGCGCGCCGCAGGCGGGTGACGACTTCGGCATCCGACGCGGCAACGTTGTGCTCGAAGAACTCCGACGCGCAGGTGGTCTCGACGCCGGCCACGTCGATGTTGTCTTTGACGCCGATGCTCAGGCCGGACAGGGGCCCCGGGGTGTCGTTCCGGTCGTCGATCCACCGGACGACACCGCCGAAGGTCCCGTCCTCGATCAGGCCGCGCTCCGGGCGCGCAGCTCGGCCGTCGCGTCCTCGTCAACCGTCCACGAATCGGTGTTCACGACCACACCGTAGTCGCGTCGAGCATCGTCCTCGGTGAGGTACTCGTCCCAGACGTCGCTGAGCACCTGGAACGGATCACGCTCGAACGGGTTTCCGAAGCCACCGCCCGAGGGCAGTTTGATCTCGAGCGTCTCACCGGAACGAATCGTCTCCTGAGTGACCTTGGAGTACAACACTTCCTCGCGATCGGTCCCGGCGTTCCTGGTGAACGAGCCGGACACACCGTTGTGTCCACCGAGCGCTCCGGCCGGCGGATCCGACCGGTTGTCGGCCTCGGAACCGAGGAACGTATCGGTCTCCATCAACCACTTGCGCACACTGCCGATACCGCCGCGCCACTTGCCCGGTGCGGGAGCCTCGTCGCGCAGCTCGTAGCGCAACGCGCGCATGGCGTGATTGAGCTCGAGCTCCTCGATCGGGTTGTTGCGCGTGTTGGCCATCAGGGCGTCGACAGCGTCCATGCCGTCCTTGCCGTTGCGGCCGCCGTAGGAGCCCTCGTTGATTTCGATGTAGACCCAATAGGATTCGCCGTCCGGCGCGATGCCGGAATAGGCGATGGCACACAGAGCGGCGGACGAACCGGCGATCGCGTGATCCGGAAGCACCGGGGCAAGAGCGAGATTGATCGAGTCGAACACCCGGTTCACCTGTGAGAACCTCGCGAAGCACGACGCGGGGAAGTCCGGGTTGAAGATCGTGCCCTCGGGGGCATAGGCCTTGACGGGCCGGAAGCACCCGTCGTTCTGCGGAACGAATTCCTCGGTGAGGTCCTCGTCGAGCAGAATCGTACGAATGGCCGAGACGGCCACAGGTAGAACCGAACCCTCGAACGGGACGTTGAACGCGGTGGGCACCTGGCTGTTCGAGCCAGTGAGGTCGATGAGAATGTCCTCGCCCTCGACCTGCACCCGCACGGCCACCTTGAGCGGTTCGTCGCGATTCTTGCCGTCGTCGTCGAGATACCCGATGGGTGCGGTGTAGCTGCCGTCCGGAATCTCTCGAATCTTCCTGCGCAGCATGGACTCGGAGTAGTCCATCCAGCGTTCACCCGCACTCATCACGGTATCGAGGCCGTACTTCTCGAGCAGCTCGGTGAATCGTTTTTCGCCGATCCGCGAGCAGGCGATCAATGCTTCGAGGTCGCCGCGGTTCTGCTCGGGCGTGCGGACGTTGTCGAGGATGTGCTGAATCAGGTAGTCGTTGCGGACCCCGGCCTCGTAGATCTTCATCGAGTCCATCAGCTTGCCCTCGGCCCACACATCGACGACGTCCATGCACAGGCCCGGGAAGTTGCCGCCGACATCGGACACGTGACCGGTACACCCGGCGAAGCCGATGTGCTCGCCCTGCCAGAAGATCGGAATGATCACGCCGTAATCGGGTGAATGCGCCGCTCCGTGGTACGGATGGTTGTGCAGCACCACATCTCCGGGCTTATACGTTCCGGCGAGGCGACGGTTGACGCCCTTGATGTAGGCGGGAATCGAACCACAGTGCATCGGAGTCGAGTCCGATTCGCACAGTTCACGTCCGTTGATGTCGAAGATGCCCGCGCCGAGGTCCTCGGACTCTCGAATGAGCGAGGAGTACGCCATCCGGTAGAGCACCTGGGCCATCTCCTTGGCCATCGACTGCAGTGCTCCGCCGATGACGCGCAGCGTGATGGGGTCGACCTCGACGTCGTTCCAGGTTCGAGTGGATTCGCCCGCCAGTGACACTCCGGTGGTGGGCATCAGCGCCTTGCTCATGCGGGGTTCCTCTCTATGATGATGTGGCCGACGGCGTCGACGGTGGCGTGCTGGTTCATGCCGATGATCGTGGTGGAATCGAACTGCTCGACGATCGCAGGACCGTCGATCTCGTTGTTCGCCAACAACAACGACCGTTCGTAGACCGGGGTGTCGACCCACTGCGGCGCGGACGTCTCGTCCTGCCAGAACAGCGCCTGCGTGGTCGTCTTGATCGCGGCCGAGGAGTCGGCGGTGCCCACGGCGATGTCGGCAATCTGTACGTGGGGTACCGCACCCACACCGGTGACACGGACGTTGATCAGCTGTACCGGCTTGTCGTCGAATCGCTGTGAGTAGGTACGTCCGTGCACGTCGTGGAATGCCTCGGCGACGGTCTTGACCCACACGTCGTCGATGTCGCCGTCCGGCGCGGCGACACGCAATTCGTAGCCTTGGCCGACATATCGGCAGTCGACGCTGCGTTCGAGCGAAATGTTTTCCGCCGCAACGCCGTCCTTCTCGAGCTGCGCGACGGCGAGGGCCGACAGACGCTCGATCTGCTCCTGCAGGAGTTCGATGTTCGGGTCGGCCGACGACGTCCACACCGTCGTCGGCTCCTCGTAGCGGATGTCGGTTGTCAGCAGGCCGACGGCAGAGGTGATGCCGGGGTGACCGGGCACGATCACACGCGGAATGCCGAGCTGGTCGGCGATCTGCCAGGCGAACAGCGGGCCGGCACCACCTTCGGCGATCAGTGAGAAGTCGCGCGGGTCATAGCCTTTGCGCACCGAGTGCAGGCTGATCGCCTCGGTCATGGAATGGGCGAGGACCTTGAAGATGCCCATCGCGGCGTCGTCGAGCGGGGTGTCGAGCTTGTCGGCGATATGCGTCTGAATCGCCTCGCGTGCCAGCTCGGGCTTGACCTCCATGGTTCCGGACAAGAAGCTCTTCTCGCGTAGCCATCCCATCATCACCATGGCGTCGGTGGAGGTCGGTTCGGTGCCGCCGTGTCCGTAACAGGCCGGACCGGGAACTGCACCCGCGCTGCGAGGACCGACGCGGAACATGCCACCGTCGTCGACCACGGCAATGGATCCGCCTCCGGCGCCGATGGTGTCGACCTCGGCCATCGGCACCATCGCGTGGTAATCACCGATCCGGGTGTCGAGCAGATGCTTCATGCGCAACGCGCCATCCGGTGCCACGCCGACGTCCGCCGAGGTACCGCCGACATCGAGCGTGATGACGCTGGGATATCCGGACGCCTTACCGATGGCGCAGCCACCCAGCAGGCCGGCGACCACACCGCTGGTCAGGAGTGAGACCGGGATTTCGCTGGCGCTGCGCGAGGTGACGAGCCCGCCGGCCGAGGTCATGAGGTGCACGTCCTCGCCGACCTGCGCTGCCTTGGCCTTACCGGCGAGATTCTCGATGTACTTCGAGGTCTTCGGTCCAATGAAGGCGTTGAGCGCTGCGGTCGAAAAGCGTTCGTACTCCCGGTATTGCGGTGCTACCTCGCTGGAGAGTGAGATGAAGACGTCGGGGAACTCCTCCTCGATGATGACTCTGACGCGCTGCTCGTGAGTCGGATTGCGGTACGCGTGCAGGAATGCGACGGCGATGGCCTGCACGCCTCGCTCGCGCAGCAGTCGAACCTGTTCGCGCACAGCATCTTCATCGAGTGGGGTGAGAATCTTTCCAGCGGCATCGATGCGTTCGGGGACCACACGACGGTTGCGTCGTGGCACCAGTTGCCACTTCTGCCACGGAAGATCCTGGTAATTCGAGTAATTGAGTGGACGCTTCTTGCGCGCGATGTGCAGCAGGTCGCGGAAACCCTCCGTCGTGATCATGCCGACGTCGCAGCCGTTGTGCTCGAGCACGATGTTGGTGGCCACGGTGGTGCCGTGGAAGAACATGTCGATCTCGGACGGGTCGATCCCGGCGCGTTCGGCGAGAACGGTGATGCCGTCCATTGTGCCGATCGAGGGGTCGTGGTTGGTGGACGGGGTCTTGTGCACGACGACCGTGCCGTCGTCGTCCCACAGGACGAGGTCGGTGAACGTCCCGCCGACGTCGACTCCAATGCGTTTCATGCTGCGTCCGTTCTGTCGGTGCCCGAGTGGAGCGGGAAGGCGTGCTCCGCCTGTCCTACGAAGTCGTTGGGTCACCGCTGAGGTGACATGAGTCATAGTGCTGATGATCGAACGGAAAAGCAATACCTCTGATGTATTGCGTCTACTTTGTCCAAATATCCAGTCTTGTCCATGTCGGTGTCGGAGTTTTCCTACGAAAGAGCGGATGTATCGAGGGTTGCGATCCCTGCATCTCCGAGCATCGGCCAGGCTAAGCTCGAGCCGACTAGTACCCGTCGTCGACAACCAGGGGGCAGAAGTGGCTCAATCGGCTTCGCTTAAGGCCACCGCCAAGAGTGTCCCCGCGTATGCGGTCCTCGCCGGCCATCTGCGCAGCCGCATTCTGTCCGGTGAGCTGCAGCCAGGGGAGCGGCTCCCCGGAGAGGCCGAGCTCACCGCCGAGTTCGGCGTCGGACGTAGCACCATTCGTGAAGCTCTTCGCTCCCTGGCCAGTCAGAATCTGATCGAGACGACCAGGGGGGTGACCGGGGGAAGCTTCGTCGCCGTCCCCAGCGTGGGGCACATCAGCGAGCACCTAGAAACCGGTGTCGCTCTGATGGCGGCCGCGGAGACCGTCACCGTCGACCAGCTCATGGAAGTCCGCAACCTGATGGAGGTGCCGGCCGCCGGTATCGCTGCATTCCGCCGCACCGACGAGCATCTCGGGCAGCTCAATGCGTCGATCTTCGACCCCAATGAAGTGCAGGGACCCGAGACGTTCGCCAAGAACCAGGAATTCCACCTCGTTCTGCTCCGCGCGGCCCACAACCCGTTGCTCGAGCTCATCACCGCTCCCGTCTTCCGCGTCTTGTCCGGCCGATTCGGTCGCGACCACGCACCCGAGGGCTTCTGGCAATGCGTCGACAGCGATCACCGAGGTCTGCGCGACGTGGTGGCGGCCGGTGATTCGATGGCCGCGATGGACTTGATGCGTAAGCATCTCGACCACCTCGGCGACTCGTACCGACAGATGGATCGACTGCGCAACCCGTAAACATCTGCTCTTTACCGAGTCGATCTACCCGAAGTTCGCCTATTGCTGGTTTCCTCGAACCCTTGACGCCATAAACATCTGATGTTTATGGTCTAGGTAAGGCACTCGCCAAACCGACACGAGGAGACACGGTGGCAATCCATCCGGCCGTTCTGGGGCGCTTCTTCGACGACTACGCCGTGGGGGACGTCTACCAACATCCCTTCGGGCGGACGATCTCGGAGACCGACAACACGTGGATCACGCTGCTGTCGCTTAACACCAACCAGAACCACTTCAATGCGCACCTGGCGTCGCAGAACCCAATCACCGATGGGAAGGTCATCGTCAACTCCGGCTTCACAGTCTCTGTGGTACTTGGGCTTTCGGTGATCGACATGAGTCAGAACGCGATCTCGAACCTCGCCTTCACCGACATCAAGATGTCGCACCCGGTCTACGCAGGCGACACGCTCTACGCCGAAAGCATCTGCACCGGACTGCGTAAGTCCGAATCACGCCCCTACGCCGGCATCGTCTCGATGATCACCCGCGGCCTCAATCAGGATGGCGTCGAGGTCATTTCGTGGAAGCGCTCGGTCATGGTCGCCACCCGCGACAGTGGCATCGGGCAGAACTACTTTCCCGAAGCGCAGAACGGCCCGCTCGAACTTCCCCAGATTAAGGATTCCGACGCATGAGGCCACTCGAAGACGTCCGCATCATCTCGCTCGAGCAGTACGGCGCGGGCCCGTTCGGCAGCCTGCATCTGGCCGATCTCGGCGCTGATGTCATCAAGATCGAGGACCCCAGCGTGGGCGGTGACGTCGGACGCTACGTCCCGCCCTACAACGAGGGCGAGGACTCGCTGTTCTTCGAGAGCTTCAACCGCAACAAACGGTCTCTCTCCCTTGATCTTTCGACCCCGAGCGGCCGAGCGGTCTTCGAGGACCTCGTCCGTACCAGCGACGCCGTCTACTCCAACCTCCGCGGTGACGTGCCCGAGAAGATCGGCATCACCTACGACCAGCTCAAGCACCTCAATCCCGCGATCGTGTGCTGCAGTCTCACCGGCTTCGGTATGACCGGCCCGCGCGCGAAAGAGCCTGGCTACGACTACATTCTGCAGGGTCTCGCCGGCTGGATGAGCGTCACCGGTGACCCGGACGGCCCGCCCACGAAATCCGGTCTCTCGCTGGTCGACTACTCCGGTGGATTCGTCGCCGCCATTTCGCTGCTCTCGGGATTGCACGCGGCCCGGCGCGACGGCATCGGCGGTGACTGCGACGTCTCGCTGTACGACACGGCGATGTCTCTGCTCACGTATCCCGCGACGTGGCATCTCAACGCCGGCTTCGAACCGATCCGCACCAAGAACTCTGCTCACCCGTCTCTGGTTCCGTTCCAGGCCTTCGAGGCAACGGATGGCTGGCTGATCGTCGGCTGTGCGAAGGAGAAGTTCTGGGACCGGCTCGTCGTCGCCATCGACCGCCCGGACCTCGGTGCCGATCCACGGTTCGGCAACTTCTCGCTGCGTGGCAAGCACCAGGATGTGCTGCTGCCGATTCTGGAGGAGGTGTTCGCCACCAACACCGTTCAGCACTGGCTCTCGAAGCTCGGCCCGGCCGGGGTGCCGACCGGGCCGATCAACGACGTCGAGCACGCCCTGACCGAACCCCACACGCTCGCACGCAATCTTGTGGTCGAGACCGAGCATCCGGTGTACAACACGGTGCGCCAGGTTGCCTCACCTGTGAACTTCGGTTCCGAGGCCAAGCAGTACCGCCGCGCGCCGCGGCGCAACGAGCACTTCGACGACATCGTGCGCGACCAACTGGGCTACGACGACGAACGCGTCGCAAAACTGAAGGCGGAGGGAGCCTTCGGTACGGCGAAGGACGAGGTGCGGGCGTGACCTCGACGATCTTGGCGGAGTGGGCATCGGGTGTCACCGTCGCCGATCTGTCCGAGGACGTCCGGCACGCGGCCGCGCGTCACCTACTCGATGGCGTCGGCAATACCGTTGCGGCCCAAAGACTCGGCTACGGCCGACCGGGCTGGACAGTGGCCGACGCTCTCGGCGGGCCACCAGAGGCGCGGCCTCTCACCGGCACCCGGGGCTTGTCCGCTCCGGCGGCTGCCTTCGCAACCGGGGTGATGCTGCACTCTCTGGACTTCGACGACACGCACGCGGGAGCATTGGTTCACGCGACGGCGGTATCTCTTCCCGCGGCATTCGCCGTCGGGCAGCAAGTGTCGGCCTCGGGTGCGGATGTGTTGACCGCCGCAGCCCTCGGTCTCGAAACCGCGTGTCGCCTCGGTGAAGTCAGTCCGCACGGGTTTCACGCACGGGGTGTCCACGCGACCGCAGCGGTGGGACCGTTGACGGCCGCGCTCGTCGCCGGACACCTCTCGAAGTTCGACTCCGAAACACTGGTCAACGCCCTGGGCATCGCCGGGTCGTCCAGCTCGGGACTGCTCGAGTTTCTCGATACCGACGCCGACACCAAGGCACTGCATCCGGGATCGGCCAGTATGAACGGTGTTCTGGCCGCTCGGCTCGCGGCAGCCGGTGCGACCGGCCCGTCGTCGGTCCTCGAAGGTCGACGCGGAATCTACGCTGCGTTGACCGACCGGCCGACGAACTTCGCCGCACTGACCGAGAAACTCGGCACGCGGTGGGAAGCCACCCGAATCGGCATCAAGCCGTACCCCAGTTGCCAGCTGATGCACGTCACGCTCGACGCGGTGACGAGGGCGCTCGGGGACAGTGCCGTTCACGCAGGCGACGTGGCCGACATCGAGGTGTTCGTTCACCCCGATTCGAGTCCGTTCGTCTGCGGACCGAACACCGGGGTCGCCTCACCGCGCAGCACCTACGACGGCAAGTTCGACCTGCCGTGGAGTGTGGCCGCGCTGCTGCACGACGGCGCGATCACCGTCTCGACCTATACCGACGGATCCATCGCGCGTGAGGATGTTCTGGCCACCGCCCGGAAGGTGCGGGTGACGAACCTCCCGTCCGAGGTTCCCGCGGCCGCCGCGTCGGGCAGGGCGGTTCTCACCCTCACCGACGGTCGAGTGCTCGACGCCTCCGTCGGCGGCAGTCAGGGATCCGCTGGATTCCCGCTGAGCGACGACCGTCTGCTGGAGAAGTTCCTCGCCAACTGCGGCAACGACTCTCGTGCCGCCGAACTCTCCGACCGCGTTCTCGGATTGGTCGACGAAACCGACTTGACCGCCATCCTCGATCTCGCCGCTGCCATCGCGCCGGCACCTTGACATTTCGATCGACGACACCCCAATCGACAGGACATCATCATGGACTTCACGTACGACGAACAGCAGTCGGCATTCCGTAAAGCGTTGCGCACCTTCGTCGACAAGGAGATCATCCCGGTCGCGAACGAGTGGGAGAAGACGGGGCGGTACCCCACCGAGATCGTCGAACACATGAAGGCCATGGGACTGTTCGGGATCACGACGCCGGAGGAGTACGGCGGTCTCGACCTCGACAAGGTCTCGTTCACCCTCGTCTACGAGGAGCTCGCCCGGGGATGGATGGGCGTCGCCGGCATTCTCGGTAGCCACAACCTCTCGTGCTGGATGATCGGTAAGCACGGCACCGAGGAGCAGAAGAAGACGCTGCTGCCCAAGCTCGCGTCCGGCGAATGGCGTACGGGAGTCGGCCTGACCGAGCCCGGTGCCGGCACCGACCTGCAAGGCATCAAGACCACTGCCAAGCGCGACGGTGACCACTACGTCGTCAACGGTGCGAAGACATGGATCACCAATGCCCGCCACGCGAATGTGCTTCCGGTACTGGTCAAGACCGACACCACCACGACGCCCGCGCACAAGGGAATGTCGCTGCTGCTGATCGACACCACGACCGACGGGTTCGAGGTGCAGCGCGACATGGGCAAGCTCGGCTACAAGGGCACCGAGTCGTGTGAGATCACGTTCACCGATGTGCGCGTTCCCGTCGATGCACTGCTCGGCGGCGTCGAGGGGCGTGGTCTGCAGCAGGCGCTGTCGGGTCTCGAGATCGGTCGCCTCAACATCGCCGGACGCAGCGTCGGCATCGCGCAGGCCGCGTACGACGCCGCCCTCGAATACGCGAAGCAGCGCACCGCATTCGGTCAGCCCATCGCCGAGTTCCAGGCCATTCAGCTCAAGATCGCCGACATCGCGACCCAGCTGCAGGCTGCACGCCTGATGACGTACTGGGCTGCATCACAGGCAGATTCGGGTAAGCGCGTGGATATGGAGGCCGGCATGGCGAAGTACTTCGCCTCCGAAGCTGCCATCACCGCCAGCCTCGAAGCCATGCGCATCCACGGTGGCTACGGCTACTCCACCGAGTTCGTCGTCGAGCGTCTCTACCGCGATGCGCCTCTCATGGCCATCGGCGAGGGCACCAACGACATCATGCGCACCGTCATCGCGAAGTCCCTCGTCGCGGGCACGGGAGTCATCGGATGAGGACCGCTCTGACGTACCTCTACGTCCCGGGGGATGTGCCGGAGCGGTTCGACAAGGCACTGAACTCGGGTACCGACGCGGTGGTGTTGGATCTCGAGGATGCCGTCACCGCGGCGAACAAGGATCATGCGCGTGCGACGGTGGCCGCGTGGGTTGCTTCCTGCGAGCCGGGTGACGTGCAGATCTGGGTGCGCGTCAATCCCGGGGCGTTGCAGGAGAGCGATATTCGCGCGGTGTTGCACCCGAACCTGACCGGTATCTGGTTGCCGAAGGTGTCGTCTGCTCGGGAGATAGAGCAGGCCGATGCTCTATTGAGTGGCAGTAGTGCAGTGGTCTCGCCCCTCATCGAGACGGCCGCCGGAGTGTTCGCCGCTCTGGAGATTGCCCGTGCCCCTCGGGTCAAGTTTCTCCAGATCGGGGAAGTGGACCTGGCCGCCGATCTGGGCGTCGACGGTTCTGCGGAGTCACTGTCGTTCGTGCGTGCCCAGGTGGTCGCGGCCAGCGTGGCGGCGGGAATCGATCCGCCACCGGCGGCGGTGTCTCGAAACTTCCGCGATACCGATGCGTTCGAGGCCGATACCCGAACGCTCTCTGGTCTCGGTTTCGTCGGGCGTGCATGTATCCATCCGGCTCAACTCGCCTCTGTGCGAACTGTCTTCGTGCCGTCCGAGTTGGAAGTGCGAGAGGCCGGGGAACTGCTGGCCGACTTGGAACGCGCCACCTCGGGTGTGGCCGTCGACAGCAAGGGATTCCTGATCGACGAGGCAGTGGCCCGAACCGCGCGTCGAGTAGTGGCCAGAGCAGCTTCGCGGGAGTCGATCAGCACCTGACGTCAGCCGGTGGCGATGCGAAGCCCGACGCTCGCTGTGGCCCCACCGGTTCGAGGCGTCGTTCGCACCGCGTCGGCTGCGCCGCAGGATTTGTACACGATGCCGGATGAAGCGATCGGGGACTCCGGGTACCTCAGGTGTGGACACTTCCGCGAGCCAGCACTGCATCCTCGGAGTCCAGCAAGAATACTTCGCTCCCGCTTTCGGTCTCGTTGCCCACCATCCGGACAGCAGTATCGACGAACATCGGTGCTTGCATCTGGATCGAAAAGCTGCGCGGCCGCACGGCAGTCCGTGATCGAAGCGCAAAGTCCAGCAGCAGCATTCGTATCAGGGGCCCGTGCACCAGTAGATCATCGAGTCCTTCGATCGATCGTGCCCAGTCTCGGTCGTAGTGAACGCGGTGAGTATTGAAGGTCATCGCCGAGTACCTGAACAATTGCCGTGAATCGAGAACAAGCGGTTCCGACCACAACCACTCGACGTCAGGCGCTGGTGTCGGGGGCTTGGCCGTGTCACCGGGCTTCGCGGCGTCGAGAAACACGTCGTGCCAGACACTCGATATCGCGAGTACGCCATCCACTCTGTAGGTGCGTTCTACATCGGCGAATACGAGGCGTCCACCGCGCCCCTGTTTTTCGGTGATCGAGCCGGCCGTCACTGTTTGCTCTACAGCATCGCCGTAGTGGATCGGCCGGTGAAAGACGGTGTCCTCGCCCGCGTACATGCGTCGAGGCAGATCGACTACCGGTAGCACTCCGTCGTCGGCTGGGGAGCCGTCGGGCCGGAGCGCGTCCAGTTCGGCGTCGAATGGAAAGTAGATCCCCTCCCATCCTGGAGGAAGCTCACCGGTTGGGTTCGGCTCTGCCGCATCAGCGGCGAATGTTCCCCGGTAAGCGAGTGCGGGGGTAAGTCCTATCTCGTCGGTGCGGACCACTGCCATCAGACGACGCCATCATTGCGCAGGTCGGCTATTCGTTCCGCGGAGTACCCGGCCAATCCTGCGAGGACCGAGTCAGTGTGCTCACCAAGTCCGTTCGCTCTGCGTGCAGGGTTCGCGGGAGTAACGCCCATCTTGATGGGTTGCCCGAACATTCGGAGTGTGCCGAACTTCCCGTAGTCGGCTTCGACGATCATGTCGCGTTCCGCGGTGCCCTCGTCGTCCACCACCTCACCGATGTTCTTGATGGCAGTGAGCGGGATGACTGCACCAGCGAGGTCTTCGAGTTCGGATCGCTTTCGTCCGTCGAACCAGCTGATGATCAGCGGCTTGACTCTGCGCTCATAGACGTCGGGATCGAATCTCTTTCGCATGGTGTCGATCTCGGGATCGACCGCAGCCTCCGGTGTACCGAACAGTTCGCAGCTGGCGTTCCACAGCTTGTCGGTGTAGCCACCGAAGAACACCTGCCCGTCGGCGCAGGGGAACAGTTCGTACGGTCTCACCCAGGCATGTTTGTTTCCTGATGGCACCGCCGTCTTACCGTCGACGGTGTAGTCGACAACGGCCGTTTCTGTCATCGCCACGATGCTGTCGACCTGGGCGACGTCCACGAGCTGACCGACTCCGGTCCGCTCCGCGTGGCGTAGCGCCGTGAGTGCGCCGATCACACCGAACATGGTTGCCGAGAGGTCTCCGATGGTGACCCCGACGCGCACGGGATCCTCGCCCACCTGACCGTTCATCGACCACAATCCGCCCGCCGCCTGCGCAGTATTGTCGAACGCCGGATGTGTGCTGCGAGAGCCTGTTTGGCCGTACCCGGAAATAGCGAGGTAGACGAGCCTGGGATTGATCTCGGCCAACACGGCGTAGTCGATTCCCAATTTCTTTGTTGTGCCGGGCCGGAAGTTCTCGATCAGTACGTCGGCCTTGGCCACCAGGTCCTTCAGAACGGCTTTGCCCTCGTCGGCACGCAGATCGAGCGTCAGGCCCAGCTTGCCTCGGTTGTACTGGGCGTAATAGGCGCTGAATTCGTCGTCGTCGGTCTTCAGGTACGGCGGGAAGCCGCGAGCTACGTCGGGACCTGTCGGGTTCTCGATCTTGATCACGGTTGCGCCGAAGTCGGCAAACATCTGAGCTGCATATGCGCCGGCCAGCACGTGGGATAGATCGAGTACCACCACGCCGGACAAGGATCCGGCGTCGCCTACGAAGTCGGGAGCTAGCGAAGTCATAATTCTCTTCCGTTGATTCTCGGTGCAGATCAGCTGACGGGTTCGACGTCCGCGACCATGATGGGATCCAGTGTGTCTGCGTCGACCTTCGAGGGCAAAGTTTCGGGCAGGAATGCGATTCCGATCAATCCGATGATGCTGAGCCCCATCAGGTATGCGCCTACCAGCCAAGGGCTTCCGCCGGATGTCGCGACGAGTGCCGTGGCGACGAGAGGCGCGGTACCGCCGACTGCGGCTGCCGGGATTTCACGAGAGATTGCGATACCGCTCCAGCGAGCATTCGTCGGGAAGATCTCGGCGAGTAGGGCAGCGGAGACGCCGATCGTTGCGCCCTGGATGATCGCGAGACCGAGGACCAGGCCGACACCGACCAGCAGAATGTTCTCGGTCCCGTACAGCCAGAACAGCGGGAAGGAGAGGACGATGCCGAACACGGCCGCGCCGAGGAGAACTGGTTTGCGGCCAATGCGGTCCGCCAGTTTGCCGAAGTACAGAGTGGCAGGGATGGTCAGTAGCTCTGCGACGATCAAGGCGACCAATGCCGCTGTCGGATTGACGGTGAGCGTACCGGTGACGTAGGAGACCGAGAACGTCTGCACGATGTAGACCCACGGCAGCGTGAACGTGAACAGGGCCATGCCGCAGATCAGTACGCGCCAGTGGTTCTTGATGGCCCCGGCCAACGGGGAGTTCATCACGGCACCGTCTTTCTCGGCCTCCTCGAATGCGGCGGTCTCGGTGACACGCAAACGGAAATACAGTGCGAACGCGACGATCACGGCGCTGGCAATGAAGGGGACACGCCAGCCCCACGACAGGAACTGTTCATCCGGCAGCAAGGTGAGCAGGGCGAATGTTGTTGTTGCCAGTGCCATTCCGATATAGACCGAGGCACCGGGGAATCCGGCAGTGTACGCGCGGCGTTGGGGGTCGGAGGATTCGCTGGCCATGGTCATGGCACCTGCGAATTCGGCACCGGCACCTGCACCTTGGAAGATACGCAGCACGATGAGCAGGATAGGTGCCCAGACGCCGATGGATTCGGCTGTGGGGAGGAGCCCGATGAACGTCGTTGCGACGCCCATCATCATCAAGGTGACCAGGAGCGTCATCTTGCGTCCGACGCGGTCACCGTAGTGCGCGAAGATCAGACCGCCGATGGGCCGTGCGCCGAACCCGACTGCGAATGCAGCAAACGCGCCCAGCATGCCGGCGAGATTTCCCGCACCGGGAAAGAACAACGGCGCGAACACCAGTGCCGAAGCGAGGCCGTAGAGGGTGAAGTCGTACCACTCGATGATGGTGCCCACCGAGCTGCCGATGACGGCATGGCGGCGCTGCTCTTTGGTTTTGGCGTCGGCCTCGGGGAGGCCTTGTGTGTTGGACATGTCAGTTCCTAGGGGAGATGCAATCAGCGGATGGGTGAGAGCGTTGTGTTGCCGTGCTGCGGAGCACCGGTGCGTGCTGCGGACAGAGCTCGAACGACTGCCGACGTGCTCGGCCGGTCCAGGTGCTCTGCGAGCCATAGGGACACGTCGGCCATGGCGTGGAGGTCGATCCCGGTGTCGATGCCGAGTCCGTCGAGCATCCACACGAGATCCTCGGTGGCCAGATTCCCTGTGGCACCGCGGGCGTACGGGCAGCGGCCCAAACCTCCTGCAGACGAGTCGAATTCGGTTACCCCGGCCAAGAGTCCGGCGTAGACGTTGGTGAGTGCCTGCCCGTAGGTGTCGTGTAGATGCAGGGCAATCTGCTCGACGGCAATGCCGCGTTCGCCAACAGCGTCGAGCACAGCATGTAAGTGCGCGGGCGTCGCGACTCCGATCGTGTCACCCAGTGACACCGAACCCACCCCCATCTGGATCAATCGTTCGGCGACATCGGCGACGCGTACGGGATCCACCGACCCCTCCCACGGGTCGCCGAAGCACATGGAGACGTATCCGCGAGTGGCTGCGCCGGCTGCCGCGGCACCTGCAACAACGGTCTCGGCCATGGACAAGGAATGGGCAACGGATGTACCGAGGTTGTTCTGGGCGAATGTCTCGGTTGCGCTGACGAACACGGCGATCTCGGAGGCTCCGGATGTCAATGCTCGATCCAGCCCGCGTGCGTTGGGGGCCAGCACAACCTGACGGACTGACTGCGGCAAGTTCGCTTGTGCCATCACATCTTCGGCATCGACGAGTTGCGGCACCCAACGAGGAGAGACGAAGCTGGTGAGTTCGAGATTCGTCACGCCGGCTGCAACGAGTCGTCGGCAGAACTCGACCTTCGTCGCGGTCGGCACGATGTGGGGCTCGGCCTGCAAACCGTCGCGTGGACCGACTTCGTAGACGCGCACTGCTGCGGGTAACGCCGGATCACGATGAACGTCAGGTCGCGGGCTACGCGCGGCGTCGGGAACCGGCGTCATACCAAGCTGCCGTTGCGTAGTTCTCCGAGAACCAGTTCGGCGTGCTCGACGCGAATCGATCGGTCGCCGATCAACCGCTGTACGACATCGTCCAATTCGTCTGCCGTCGCACCGGCGGTGACAGCAACGGTTCTTGCATGCAGTCTCATGTGACCCTGTTGTATGCCCTCCGCAGACAACGCCCGACATGCTCCCAAATTCTGGGCCAATCCGACGGCGGCGATCACCGATGCCAGTTCGGTCGACGACGTGACACCGAGGATTTCGATTGCCGTCCGTGCAACCGGGTGTGCCTTGGTGGCACCTCCGACAAGGCCGACGGCCATGGGGACTTCCAGCGTTCCAGACAGGTGGCCGTCCGCTGTTTTCTCGAAATGCGAGAGTGCCGTGTAGCGGCCGTCGGCACCGACGGCGTGCGAATGACACCCGGCCTCGACAGCGCGGGTGTCGTTTCCGGTGGCCAGCACCACCGCGCTGATCCCGTTCATGATGCCTTTGTTGTGAGTCGCGGCGCGGTAAGGATCCGCTTCTGCGAATGCAGAGGCATGGATGATGTTGTCCACCACTTCCGGCCCGCCCAGCAGGTCGCGATCGAACACTGCACGGGCCCGTGTGATGCGGAGGTCTGCCTTGTTGGTGAGAATTCGCAACAGCGACCGGCCGCCCGCGATGTCGGCGACACGCGGTGCTACTGCCTCGGCCATCGTGTTGACCGCATTGGCACCCATGGCATCTCGTACGTCGACGACGATGTGTACGACGACATGAATTCCCGTGCGGGTGGAAAGGACGCGGACCGTGAGGTCACGGGCTCCGCCGCCGAATCGGACGAGAGTCGGATCCTGTGCGTTGCACAACGAGAGGATGTCGTCACGGGCTTCGAGAATCCGGAATCGAGCCGCCTCGGGATCCTGCACATCGAGCAACTGAATCTGTGCCTGCATGACCGGGCCGGTGTGCGAGACAGTGAAACCCCCGTGCGGACGAGTCATCCGGGCCGCGTTGCTGGCGGCCGCCACGACCGAGGGCTCCTCGGTTGCCATGGGCACCAGATACTCGCGGTCGTTGACCACCAGATTGGTGGCAATGCCCACGGGGATGCCGAGCACACCGACAACGTTCTCGACCATGTGGTCGGCCT
Organism: Rhodococcus sp. 14-2483-1-2; assembly: GCF_002259405.1. Classification (GTDB taxonomy): domain Bacteria; phylum Actinomycetota; class Actinomycetes; order Mycobacteriales; family Mycobacteriaceae; genus Rhodococcoides. The sequence goes on from NZ_NPFW01000020.1 coordinate 157,391, forward strand.
GCTCTACGGACAATCCTGTGGTGGGGTCCAGTGAGGCGAACGTCGAGAAATCGAGGCCGGTGCGATCCGACAGTGCGCGGCGACGTTCCACCGGTGACAAGTCTTTGAATCCTGCAATTCGACTACTGATCGGCACTTCGATCCTCCGCGCGTTCGGTTGGACCTGTCGGTGAAGACGAGGTTCTTTGGTGAGCGAGCGCAACGTTACGTACGGCATGTGACTTAGGATATGTAGTTTCGACACATTGATCGGCGCTCAAAATGGGCGCTGAACCTATGGGTGAGGACTGGTCGATACTCGCAGGGCCTCGAGTCGTACTGCCGTGGAGATACGGAACAGAGATTCGTCGTCACGCCAGTTGTCTCCGAGTATCAGTCTCACTCTGTCGAGTCGCTGAAGAATCGTGTTGGTGTGATAGTTCAGGGCGCGCGCAGTCTTTGTCGGGCTCGAATCGCTGCGGACGAACGCACGCAGTGTCACGAGAAGGTCGGTGCCGTGAGCTTGGTCGTAGGAGATGACCGGTCCGATGATGTGGTCGATGAAGGTGTGTACTGCTTCGGGTTGCGATCCGAACATTGCGATGTACGGCAGGAACGCTTCGGTGGTGACCACCCGGTCGTCGATGCCCAGGGCTTCCAGCAATCGAGCAGTCCGATGGGCGACCTCGAACCGTGCGGACAGTCGCTCGACCGAATCGGCTCGCGGAGGAACGATTACAAGAACCGGGCTAACGCCTCCGGCGAGAAGCGACTGCCGTGCGTCCGCGGCCGCCTCGGCAGGTGCCGAACTGTGTATAAGTGCAACGAGGGCGTCCGAGTACGTGCTGACCAAGCCACCCTCTCGGAAGCGTGTCGTGATCAGAGATGTTGCGATCGAACGTGATTGAAGCGGGACAACGAAAAGCAGCACTGTGTCGAGAGTGGCGGCATCGACGTGATGGGCGCGAGCGCGTCGATCGAAGTCGCGCCGGCGCCCGGCGGATGGGTCGAGTGCGTCCGCGATCAGTTCGTGTCTGGCGCGTCGGTCGGAGTCGTCGACTGCGTTCTGCTGCAACGTGAGTAGTGCAGCCACTTGTGCTGCCCGTTCGATCGTTCGGTCGTCGACCGGCCCCAACTCCAAATCGCCTGTACTGAGTAGGACTGCGCCGAAGAAGAGCTCGCCCGCGGTCACGGCCGCCACGACTTGAATATCGGAGCCGTCGGACTCGATGTACGAGCAGTGCCCGGTGGCGCGACTGCGGTCGATGGCGAGGCGCACGATGCTCGGTGCGCTGAGAGTAGCCGGAATGTGTACGCCCGCTTCCGAGGAGGCAAGCACTCGCATGTCGGCATCGACGATGGTGACGTAGCGACCGAGAGCTTTCGCCAGAGTCGTTGTCACCTCGGTGAATCCGCCACCGACGAGCACTGCCTGCACCAACTCTTGATGGACGGTGTTGGAGCGATCACGCACCGCGACGTGTTCCGTCAGCCGGCGCAGCGCGCTGCGGGCATCATCCTCGGACGCGCGAAGGCGGGCGAGGGTGTTTGCGGATTGAAGGACGATCGACGCGTGGTCGGCGAGCGCCGAGAGCAGTGCGATCTGTTCGGGCGCGAAGACGTGCTCCTGCCTGGTGGCGGAGAACAACACGCCGAGAACCTGGCCCTCCGAGAGCATCGGTACCCCGAGTATGGAGACGATGCCCTCCAGAGACACGGCATCGTCGATGTCGGTGTCGTGAGTCCCCTCGTCGTATTCGCTGTAGCGGCGAACCCATTGCGCGCTTCTCGACTCGGCTACGCGGCTGGCAAGGCCTGTACCAGCAGGCACCCGCAAACGCCGAAACTGTGGAGTGACCGAGCCATTCGTTTTCCGCACGTGCAGGTCCGCCGTTTCCGAGTCGAACTCGGACAAGTAGGTGACGTCGCTGCCCATCATGTCGTGGGCCCGGGACACGAGCCGTTCCAACAGCCCGTCTATGTCGCGGACTTCGGCGAGGTCGCGTGCGGTGGCGAACAGGGCACCGAGTTCGTACTCACGGCGGCGCAATCGAGTGAGCTCTTCGCGAGTCGAGCGAGCGCGGTCGAGAGTGTAGGTGCGAGTCCGGTCATCGATCTCCAGTTCAGCGAGCAACGCTGAGAGGTCACCGTCGTCCGATACGCCCGATACTGCGTCGGCGATTCGGGAGATGACGCGGGATAGATCGAGGGTCGTCATGAATGCCGAGCCTAGTCAATTCAGCAGGGCAATCGACCCGTCGAGCGTCGACGAAAGCCGGTCACCGTCCGAACGACAGCCCCTGCAGACCGAACAGGGCTGCAGGGGCTCTCGTGCATGAGCGCTCAGTCCGCGCTCGTTGTCGCTCCCAGCAGATCGCGGACAGTGTTTGCAACACTGATGAATTCGGGCTTCTCCATCGTTGCGCTGTAGTCCCGATGCACAGGAAGGTCGACGTCGAGGATGTCCACTATCCGACCCGGCCGCGGGCTCATGACGACCACCCGGTTGGCGAGGTAGACCGCTTCGGCCACGGAGTGGGTGACCAGCATGACCGTCGTTCCGGTTTCCCGCCAGATGCGGTGCAGTTCGACGTTCATCTTCTCGCGAGTGAGAGCGTCCAGAGCACCGAACGGCTCGTCCATGAGCAGCACCTCCGGCTCGTGCAGCAGTGCACGGCACAGGGATACGCGCTGCTGCATGCCGCCGGACAGCTCGTGGGGGAGAGCTCCCTCGAAGCCCCCCAAACCGGTCATCTCGATGAGCTGATCGGCTTTCGCGGCCGCGGCCTTCCGGTTCATCCCGCGCATCTCACCCTGAAGCAGAATGTTCTTCCGCACCGTCCGCCATTCCAGCAGGGCAGCGCGTTGGAAGACGTAACCGATGTTGCGCTGGGGGCCGTGCACCTCCTTGCCTGCCAGCTCCACCGAACCGCGAGAGGCACCGGTGAGGCCGGCGACCACCTTGAGGAGGGTGGACTTGCCGCAGCCGGACGGCCCTGCGATGGAGACGAATTCGCCCCTGCCGACCTGGAGGTCGACGTCGGAGAGAGCGGTGACGTCACCTCGCTTGGAGGAGAACTGGACGGTCAGGTTGTCCACCGATACCGCGGTGTCGGTCATCGTCGTCGGCCGTTCACTGGTGATGGCGTTCATGATTGCGTCTCATTCCTCGTTGGAGGTGAAGCTGGAGTCCCAGTACGTCGACGCCTCGGCTCCGGTCTCGGTGAGTCCGGCGTCGCTGAGGATGCTGATGGTTTTGGCCCAGTCCTCGTCACTGTTGACGCCCGGTGCCATTCCTTCGGTGTTCTCGGTCGTGAGCAGTGGGATCGTCTCCTGCCATTGCTGCAGCAGCACCGACTCCGGCGGAGTCTGCGGGTCCTTACCGACCATCGACGCCACGGCTGCTTCAGGATTGGCGATAGCTGCCTCGAACGACTCGCGGGTGGCGTCGACCATCGCCTGAGCGAGCTCCGGCGAGTTCTCGATGGTCGACGTGTTGGCGATGAGGCCGTTGCTGTAGAAGTTCAGACCCTCATCGGAGTAGCGGAGATAGCGCATCTCGCGTCCGGACTTGTTCGCGATGTTGGGCCCTTGGTCGTGAGCGAAGCCGATGAGACCGTCGACCTGACCCGAGAGCATCGCTGCGATCTTGCCTGCGGAGTCCAGACTCTGCTGCTGAACCTGGTCCTCGGGAACTCCGGCGCGGTCGAGGAAGATGGGGAATGTGGTGGTGGGGGCGTCACCGGCGGACACGGCGATGGTCTTGCCGGCGAGGTCGGCGGTGGTCTGAATCGGTCCGTCCGCGTAGACCTGCACAGCCGACGGCGTCGTCTGCAGGAATACGCCGAGACTCTTGACCTTCACGCCCTTGTCGATGTTGGACATCACGGCCGCGGTGTCGGCCCAGCCGAAGTCGGTTTGGTTCGAGCCCGCCGCCTGGGCGGTTTTGGTGGATCCTTGGCCGGCGGTGATGGTGAGGTCGATACCGTGCTCGGCGAAGATTCCCTCCTGCACGCCGTAGTAGAACGGGGCGTGCTCGCCGTAGGGATACCAGTTGAGCATCAGCGAGGTTGCGGTGGTCTCACCGTCGGTGCCAGGGGCCTTTTCCTCGCCGCCACCTCCTCCGCTGCATCCGGCGAGTACCAGAGCGGACGACGCGACGGTCGCCACCAGAACGTTCTTGAGCTTCATGGAATGTGTCCTTCGATGTAGGGAGAGCATGCGGGTCACACAGCGCCGACGGACGCGGTGGAGCGACGCGATGCGTGCCAGGGAATGAGGAATTTCTCGGCGATCTCGATGATCAGGAAAAGCACGATGCCGAGCAGAGACATGATGATGAGAGAGGCGAAAAGCATTGCCGTGTCGATGTTTCCGTTGGCCTGGAGAATCACGTACCCCAGACCTTCGTTGGCACCGACGAATTCACCGACAACCGCTCCGGTCACCGCGAGTGTTGCGGCGATCTTCAGGCCGGACATCAATTGCGGCAGCGATGCGGGAAAACGCACCTTGCAGAACGTCTTCCACTTGCTCGCACCCATCGTCGAGGTGAGTTCGAGGATCTCGGGATCGACTGAACGCAATCCCGCCATTCCGGCGATGACGATGGGGAAGAACGCCATCAGGACGGCCACGAGGATCTTGGGGCTCGGACCGAAGCCGAGCCACACGACGAACAGTGGCGCGATGGCGATCTTCGGGATCACCTGCGCGAACAGGATGAGCGGGTACATCGTCTTCTCGATCGAGGACGAGTAGATCATCACCACCGCGACGGCGATGCCGACCACCGAGGCGATGACGAAGCCGGCAATGGTCTCGTAGGTGGTCACCCAGGTGTGGCCGGCGAGGTAGGAGGCGTTGTCCACCATCGTCGACCACGTGTCACCGGGTGACGGGAGAATGTAGGGCGCAACGAGTTCGGAGGCGGTGACGGCCCACCAGGCTGCGACGAGCACAGCCACGAGGGCCAGTGGTCGCCACAGACCGGACCAGGTATTGCGGAGCGAAGGGAACCGTCGACGACGGGTCGGTGCGGGTTGAGGAACCGACGCAGTGGCAGAACGGACTTCGACCGACGATGTTGTCGTCATAAGGAGTCCTCGAGCTAGTAGGAGAGCGGGTCCGTCTACTCCCGCTGGAATGCGCTTTCCGAAGCTGTCGCCCAACGTAGTGTGATTGCGCGCACAGTGTCAAGCAATTCGGACAATCAGCTGTTCAGGGCAGTGCTGCGCCGCAGGACGACGGTGCCCGGTGCCCACTCCCGGCTTCCGGGACGACTCTGCGGATCGAGGGCGAGCTGCACGGCTCGTTCGCCGATGTCGACCAACGACAGAGCGACGGTCGTCAGGCTCGGGGAGTGATCCCGCAGGGTGGGGATGTCGTCGAATCCCGCGACGCAGACGTCCTCCGGCACGCTCAGGCCCAGCTCACGCCACGCTGCGATAGCCCCGATGGCCATGACGTCGGTGACCGCAAATACGCAGGGAGGTGTGCCGTGGCCGGGGGAGAGCTCGAGCGCAGCCGCCAGACGCCGGGCGGCGCTGTAGCCACCGTCTCGCGAGAAGTCCCCGGCCACTTCGATTTCCGGTGTGAGGCCGTGTGTGCACAGTGTCTCGACGAAGCCGTTGCGACGATCGGTCGAGGTCCGGATATTTCCCGGTCCGCCGATGATCGCGAAGCGGCGATGGCCGTGTTCGTGCAGGGCCTGCGCCAGAGCCGCCGATGCGGCGAAATTCTCGGGTTCGACCGCAGAGGCGAACGGCACTGGTTGCCCGATCACCACCACCCTGCCGCCGTTGTCGCGGTATGCCGCGAACTCCTGTTCCAACGCTCGGTCCAAGTCGCCACTCTGCCTCGAGCCGGCCAGGATGATGGCGTCGGCGCGGTGCGAGATGAAGGTGGCGACCGACTGCCGTTCGAGAGCGAAATCGCGCTCGGTACTGGCCAGCAGTACCAGCTTGTCGGCCGCGCGAGCCTCGTTCTGCACGCCGCGAACGATGGACGAGAAGTAGGGGTCGGCCACGTCGTGCACCACGAGCCCGATCAGGCCCGTCGACGACCGGGCCAGCGCTTGGGCCTGAGCGTTGGCGATGTAGCCGAGATCGGCCGCTGCTGCGCGCACGCGATCGGCCACACCCTCGCCGGGTATTCGTGACGAGCCGTTGAGCACCCGCGACGCAGTGGCCTGCGAGACGCCCGCCGCCGCGGCCACATCGCTGAGTCGTACTGCGGCCATGCACACTCACCCCCCCCTGCGAAATCATTGCGATCGACGGTCACCTCTTGACCGATCGACTTCGACAGCATAGCTTGGAAAGCGCATTCCGAAGCTGACTTTCCCTCACGACGCGTAGTGGACTTTCCGCCACACCGTCGATACGGCCCCATCCGTCATGGCTCGCCGTCGTCCCACGTCCTTCGTCATCAGTGCACAGAAAGGGCAATCTCTCATGCCCACACCAACCCGTACCTTGCGCATCGCCATGAACGGCGTCACCGGCCGCATGGGCTACCGTCAGCATCTCCTTCGGTCCATCCTGCCCATCCGCGACGCCGGTGGACTCCTCCTCGACGACGGCACGCGCATCCAGGTCGAGCCGATCCTGGTCGGCCGCAACGAAGCCAAGCTCCAGGAGCTCTGCACCCGGCACGGTATCGCCGAGTACACCACCGACAGCGCATCCGTCATCGACGACGCGTCCATCGACATCTACTTCGACGCTCAGGTCACCTCGCGTCGCGCCGAGGCACTCTCGTCGGCGATGAAGGCCGGCAAGCACATCTTCACCGAGAAGCCGACCGCCGAAACACTGACACAAGCCATCGAACTGGCCCGCATCGGACAGAACGCGGGCATCACGGCCGGCGTCGTGCACGACAAGCTCTACCTCCCGGGCCTGGTCAAGCTCAAGCGGCTCGTGGACGAAGGATTCTTCGGTCGCATCCTCTCCCTACGAGGTGAATTCGGCTACTGGGTCTTCGAGGGCGACGGTCAGCCCGCCCAACGCCCCAGCTGGAACTACCGAGCCGAGGACGGCGGCGGCATCGTCGTCGACATGTTCTGCCACTGGAACTACGTGCTCGAAGGCATACTCGGCAAGGTCGAGACCGTCACCGCGAAGACCGCCACCCACATCCCGACGCGCTGGGACGAGCAGGGCAACGAATACGCCGCCACCGCAGACGACGCTGCCTACGGCATCTTCGAGATGGAGAACGGCGTTGTCGCCCAGATCAACTCGTCGTGGGCGGTGCGAGTGTTCCGAGACGAACTGGTCGAATTCCAGATCGACGGCACGCACGGATCGGCGGTCGCGGGGTTGCGCAACTGCGTCGCCCAGCATCGTTCGCACACCCCCAAGCCTGTGTGGAATCCAGATCTGCCCGTCACCGAACCGTTCCGCGACCAGTGGCTCGAGGTCCCCGCGAACGCCGACCTGGACAACGGTTTCAAGTTGCAATGGGAAGAGTTCCTGCGCGACGTCGTCGCCGAACGACCGCACCGCTACGGTCTGCTCTCCGCCGCCCGCGGTGTTCAGTTGGCCGAGCTCGGTTTGCGATCGTCCGCCGAGGGCCGCCGCCTCGACGTCCCGGAGATCGCGCTGTGACCGCCGTCGACTCCCGGGTGTCGATCATCCTCCCGGGCCACGGGTTCTACGCGCTCGGCGAACCGGGCGAGTGGATCAAACCCACCGCACCCATCACCTCACGCGTCGCATATGCCGCCGCACACGTCATCCCTAGTGCTATGGGGGACAACACTCCTGGGGCTCCCGCCGACATCGACTGGGACGCCACCCTGGCCTACCGCCACGAACTCTGGTCCTACGGACTGGGCGTCGCCGACGCGATGGATACCGCCCAGCGCGGCATGGGCCTGGACTGGGCCGCGACGTCCGAGCTGATCCGCCGCTCCGGATCCGAAGCCGCTCGCGTCGGCGGGTCACTCGCCTGCGGTGCGGGAACCGATCAGCTCGACCTCGCCACACTGCCGTCGGGCAAGGACGGTCTTGCTGCCGTGCTCGACGCTTACCGCGAGCAGATCGCGGTGGTCACCGAGTCGGGCGCGAAGGTCATAATCATGGCCTCACGCGCTCTGGCTCGGGTCGCGACGTCTGCCGACGACTATCTGTCGGTCTACTCGACCCTGCTCGACGAGGTCGACGATCCCGTCGTATTGCATTGGCTCGGAACGATGTTCGATCCGGCGCTCGCCGGGTATTGGGGGAGCTCAGACATCCCCTCGGCTACTGCGACTTTCGAGAGCCTGATCGCCTCGCACTCATCCAAGGTCGACGGCGTGAAGGTGTCGTTGCTCGACGCCCAGCACGAGATCGCCCTGCGAGCCGGGCTGCCCGACGGCGTCCGCCTCTACACCGGCGACGACTTCAACTACCCCGAGCTGATCATCGGTGACGGACAGCATCATTCGGATGCGCTGCTCGGCATCTTCGCCGGTATATACCCCGCGGCGTCGACGGCATTGCAGGAACTCGACCTCGGCAATACGGCTCGCGCCGAGGATATTCTGCGCTCGACGCAGGAACTCGGCCGGCACATCTTCGGCGCTCCCACGTATTACTACAAGACCGGAATTGCGTTCCTGTCGTGGCTCAACGGCAAGCAACCTGGGTTCTCGATGGTGGGCGGCTTGGCATCTGGACGCAGCGTGAAGCATGTGACGACGCTGTTCGTTCTGGCCGATCGCGCAGGGTTGCTGGCGGATCCATCGCTGGCCGCGCACCGCATGGGGCTCTACCTCGAACTGAACGGGGCAGCGTCGTGAGTATCGCACCGTTCGACCTCGACAACCCCTACGCAGCACTGTCTCTCAACACCAAGACGACGAACGCCTGGACGCTGAAGCAAGCCGTCGACGGTGCCGCGCGAGCCGGGCTGGGTGCAATAGGTCCGTGGCGGGATCGAATTCAGGAATCCGGTGTGAGCGAGTCGGCCAAGCTGATCTCGGACGCCGGTCTGCGGGTGTCGAGCCTGTGCCGCGGCGGTTTCCTCACGGCGATCGACGACGACGGTCTCGACGACAACCGTCGCGCTCTCGACGAAGCCGCCGAACTCGGAGCGCCCGAGCTCGTGATGGTCATGGGTGGCATCCCCGATCGCGACCTCGTCGGAGCTCGGGCTCGGGTGGAGGAGAGGCTGGCCCTGCTGGTTCCGTACGCACTCGAGCGGGGTGTGCGCATCGCGCTCGAACCCTTGCATCCGATGTTCGTGGCCGACCGCGCGGTCATCTCCACACTGGGACAAGCATTGTCGATGGCCGAGCCGCACCCAGAGGAGGCCGTGGGCGTCGTCGTCGACACCTTCCACGTGTGGTGGGATCCGGATCTGGAGTCACTGATCCGAATTGCTGGTGATCGTGGCCGCATCAGCTCGTACCAGGTGTGCGACTGGCTGGTGCCGATGGAAGCCGACCCCCTCCTCTCGCGCGGAATGATGGGCGATGGTGTGATCGACTTCGAGTCCATCGGCCGATGGGTTCGAGGCGCTGGATACCGGGGTGATGTGGAAGTGGAGATCTTCAACGCTGCTGTGTGGGCGACCGACGGGGACCAGGTGATCGAGACGATGAAGCAGCGCTACCGCGATCTGGTTCTGCCCAGTCTGATCGCATGAGAATTCTCTTCGCCCCCGATTCCTTCAAAGGCACCATCGACGCTGTCGACGCCGCCGCGGCGCTGACCGAGGGGTGGGCTGCCGTCCGCACCGGTGACGACCTGGTGTCGATGCCGCAGGCCGACGGGGGTGAAGGGACACTCGATGTGCTTGCAGCGTGCTCGGCTGACCCGACGTGGTCGTCGGTGTCCGGTGTCTGCGGCCCGGACGGTCGGCCCGTCGACGCGCGATGGTTGACGCTCGAGAGCGGCCGGGCGGTGATCGAGCTGGCGGAGTCCTCGGGCATCGCGATGATGGAGTCGCTGAATGTACTGACCGCGACGACGCGCGGGCTCGGAGACGTGATCCGGGAGTGCGGTTCGGATCGAATCTCGGTGGCACTCGGGGGCTCGGCGTCCACCGACGGCGGGCTGGGAGTGCTTCGAGCGCTCGGTGTTCGGGTGCTGGACGAATCGGGTCAGGACGTTCCGGAGGGCGGTGCCGGTCTGGTGGCCGCCCGGTCGGTGGATGCGTCGGGCCTCGCGGGGGTGCCGTCCGATATCGAATTGCTGACCGATACGCGCGCGGTGTTGTTCGGACCCGACGGTGCCGCGCACGTCTTCGGGCCGCAGAAGGGTGCGTCGGCCGCTGATATCGAGATGCTGGACGGGGCATTGCAGCGTTGGGCAGACCTGCTCGCCGACGCCGGCTTGCCTGCCGACCCGTTCATGCCGGGGACCGGTGCTGCCGGCGGAGTGGGATTTGGGCTGTGCGCGCTGGGGGCTCGTATATCGGGCGGGGCCGAACGGGTGTCGGAGCTGACGGGGCTGTCGGCTGCTGTTCCTGCCGCCGACCTCGTGGTGACGGGTGAGGGCAAGTTCGATCGCACGTCGCTGACGGGCAAACTCGTCGGACATGTGGTCCAGATGTGTTCGGAGGCTTCGGTTCCGGTGGGGGTGGTGGCCGGGGCGGTGGATTCGGACGTCGACGTGCGGACCGTGTCGCTGACGGACCTTGCCGGCGGCGGAGAGGCGGCCATGGCGGATCCACGACGGTGGTTGATCGACGCTGGACGGCGTCTGGCCAATGAAGTCCGATAGCGAGGGGCACCGAGAACTGCGAGGGCGGCGCGGCCATGAGCATCGCGTCCCGACGTCAGCCGAAGGCGATGCGAAGCCCGACGCTCGCGGTGGCCCCACCGGCACTGAGGATGAAGTTGTGCCGCCCTTCGTCGCGGAACACCATTTGCATCGGTAGGAACCAGAAGCGATTCTCCCCGGTGAAGCCGGCACCGGGGATCTGAAGGCCACGTTGATTGACGATGTGTTCGCCGTTCGCGTCGAGCACTTCGAGTGTCGCGGGAAAGTCCTTACCGATGTCGTCGGGTCCCGTCTGCAGCAGCGCGACCAGTCGGCATTCGAGCATGCGGGTGTCGCGTGGAACCGTGCAGGTATCCCAGACGCCGCCGAGAATGTCCAGCATGTCTTCGCTGACCCGTGCGTACTCCGCGAAAAACAACCCGGTGATGATCATCGGCTGGTGTCATCCGTTTCGTAGTAGGGAAGTGATTTCATCGCATCCAGAACTGCCGGGCGAAAAGGTTGCGGCACTGTGTACTTGCCGTCGCAGACCAACCACCCGTCGGCAATGAATTGCTCCAGCATGCCGCGAAGTATCAACGCCGCGATGTGTTCGTACAGATCCCCGGCACCGACCGGGCCGACTGCCGGGAGCCGCGTCCGCGGAGTGCTCGTCATCGCGGCGAGAACGATCTGTCCGGCAACGACATCGACGGCCGGGGACGGACGGAGGGGATCCTCGCTGAAGAAGTGACGACCGATGACGTGCGAGAGTGCCGTTCGGTGAGCGGCCAGGGAGCTGGCAAGTGAGTGGGCAAACTGATGGGCATGTGGACCGGGAACGGCTGTGGTGGAGGTCAACTCGATCAGTCCGGCCGCCTTCGCCGCATCCCACAGTGTCATCAACCCTGGGATCTCAAGCATCGATCTCGACCTCGATGCCCGCCCATCCAACTCCACTCCGACGGCTTTCGCGAGCTCGCGAACCGACCCTGGCCGCGGAACACCCGTGCCGGTGATCGGTCGTGACGTACCGAGCCAGACGAGAAGCGAGCGAAGCTGCGCTATCGGCTTCGACGCGGTCAGCGCTGCCAACTCTTCGTCGGCGTCTGGCGTTGCGGGCTCGATGCCGTGGGGCGTCACCCGTTCGACCGGGGACTCGACTGCTGGCTCGACGTCGTCGGCCAAGTCCGCCGTGGTGGTACGAGATCCCCGGCGACCGAACAGTGGGATCACTTCGGCGAGGTCGCGATCTGTGCGGTGCGGAGTCACACGCACATCTTATGGAAGACGCGGGGGCTCGCGCCTTCTCGACTCTTTCCCGGAAGAAGAGCGAGCTGGTGCGATGAGCGAGCGTCGACTGCGCGACATGTTGGGTCTGTGAAGAACGAGTCGGTGTTCTAGGCGTCAGGGTCAGGACAGCTCGGTGCAGCGTGGATTGCGCTTATGCATTCTGTCTAAGGCGTAAGCAAGCAGAATGTGGCATCGGACATGCATCCCGGGTGCTTATGCATGCGTTCCCATGCCTAAGGCGCGATCTGCTCACACTGGCTGCGCCAGCCCAATTCGACTCGTGACGAGCAGTCCGTGCGGCATAGTGACCTCCATTGTCCGACGCGGTCGAAGGGGAAGCTCTGTGAGGAACGCGCTCAGAAGCGGCAGCGACAAGTGGGTCGTCGTCGATGTCGAGACCTCGGGTCTGAAGGCATCCCGTGATCGGGTGCTCAGCGTGGTCGCCATGACGGTCGACGAGGACGGACGCGTCGGACGCGAACTGTCGACTCTGGTCAACCCGGGCTGCGATCCGGGTCCGGTACACATCCACAAACTGACGCCCGAACGGCTTGCCGGCGCGCCGACGTTCGACATGATCGCCCCGCAGCTCATGGATCTGCTCGACGGTCGAACCATGGTCGCGCACAACGCAAGTTTCGACCACGGCTTCCTGAAGCTCGAATCGATGCGTGCGGGCATCGACATGCCGACGAAGCAACGGTTGTGCACCGTGGCATTGTCGAGGCGACTGCAACTCGACACTCCCAACCACAAGCTATCCACTTTGGCCGCGCACTGGAAAGTGCTGCAGTCCAATGCGCACGACGCCTACGACGATGCCCGCGTGCTGGCGCAGATTTTCACTCACAGTGCTCGATTGGCCAGGTCGCTCGAACTTCCCCTACCCGTCGTCACGTGCACCGAGCGTCTGACGCTGTATCCGGATACCGTTCCTCGAACGCATTGCACGTGGGAGAACCCCGGTCCACTCACCGAGGACGGCGGTCTGATTCAGGGCATGCGAGTCGTGATCAGCGGCGACACGCGCATTCCGCGGTTGCGTTTGGCCGCTCAGGTCACCGAAGCGGGCTTGGACGTGATGAACTCCGTCAGCCGATTCACCAGTGTGGTGGTGTGCTCGGATCCCACGACCGAAAGCAGAAAGGTGGAGCGGGCTCGGGCCCATGGACTTCGGATAATCTCGGAGTCCGAACTGCTCGACCTACTACGGGATGTGCAACCAGGAACGTCGAAAGGTACTCGGCCGCAAGTCCAGCCGAAGCCAAACGTGCAGCAGCCCGATCCAGTCGGCAAGCCCTGGCAGACAAGAAGGGTCTTGGTCATGGGTGGTTCGCATGCCGATTCTGTGCTGATGCGTTCCCGCCTGATCCAACTCGGTGCGACACCGGCTGTGAATCTCAGCGCTGGCGTGACCGACATCCTGATCCTGGACGGCGGCGATGGAGACCCCCGGATGCCGAAAGTGAAAGAACGGGATCTCACGTTGCTGACACCGGCGACGATAGACCGTGAGCTGAAGATCGAGGTGCCTGCTCCGCTTCCGGCGCGGCGGTCCCGAATCGACCCGCTGGTGCCACGTGGTGGTGTTGTCGATCTGGATCCAAGCTTCACCATGCTGACTTTGAACAGTTCGTGGCGGGCCGACGAGTCCGATCAGGTCGGTGTCGACGTCGTCGCCTTCCTGGTCAACGACGACGAGTTGGTTTCCAGTGACGAGGATTTCGTGTTCTACAACGCTCCGGCCACCTCGGACGGTGCCGTCTCGATGTCGATCGACGGTGACAGTGAGCAGGGTGTCCGGATCGATCTGGCGCTCGTTCCCGAGGAATGCGCGCGCATCGTCATCGCCGCAGCCATAGACGGCGACAAGACGTTCGGCGACGTCGGTGCAGTCTCGGTATCGCTCGATGGAGTCGATTCGACGGTCGCCACAGCCGTGCTCGACGCAGCCACGACCGAACAGTCGATGCTGTTGGCCGAGATCTACCGGCGAGGGAGTGGATGGCGCTTTCGACCCATCGGCCAAGGTTACGACGACGGATTGGCTGAACTGGCCGTCAGGTACGGCGTGGAAGTCGACGAGTAGCCAAGAACAGGATCCTGTCACTGGTGACTTGACTGGCATGAGCGTGAAGGCACCCAGAATTTTCCGGACTTGCCGACCCACAGTCGGCGACGTGTCCGGACCACAGACCGGCGCGTCGATTGCGAGGTTGTCATCCAGCCACCCGTGACGCGCGACGACTGACGAACAGCAGTACCACCGCACCGGCGGCGAGAACTGCTCCGATGGCAGGCAGAACCGACACGCTGCTGCCGCCGGACAACGCTATCGAACCGATCCAGGCACCCGCTGCGTTCGCGAGTTGGAACCCGGCAATGTTGACCGTGGCCGCGAGGTGGGGTGCTTCACTGGCCGCGCCGATCAATTTCGAGGCCAGCGGCGGAATGATGGAAAAGCCCGCTGCACCGAGAACGAACATCCACGCGAAGGCGAACCACGCTGTGCCGCCGAAGAGGAACAGGACAGCGAGTGCGCCGGCGAGTGCCGTCAACGCTGTGTAGAGCGTCGTGTCCAGTGCCTTGTCTGCGAAGTGCCCGCCGAGCTGGTTGCCGACGACGGAGCCGACGCCGAAGACGAACAGCACGATGGTGACGGTGGACGCGGAGATGCCGGCGTGATCGGTGAGGTACGGCGCGATGTAGGTGAACACCACGAACAGCGCGGCCTGGCTCAGCGCAGTGAGCCCGATGGCCCACAACACCGGACCTCGGGTGAAGACGCTCAGTTCCGAAGTGGCACTGCCGGTGTGGTGTGACGGTGCTGCGCGTCGGGTCGAGGCGATGAGGGCGGCGGTGACGAACAACTGGAAGAGTGCGACGATGGCGAAGGACCAGCGCCACCCGAGCTGTGAACCGATCAGTGTGCCCAGCGGAACTCCGAGCACGGTCGCGAGGTTGAGGCCGAGCGTCACGCGGGCGATCACTCGGCCCTGAAACTCCGGCTCCACCAATGACGTTGCCAACACCAGGCACAGGGCGAAGAACGTGGCGTGGGGGAGTGCGGTGATGACGCGGAACACCACGAGGGTCGCGAAGTTCGGGGCCAGCGCGGTTCCGATGTTGCCGACGATGAACAAGGCCATCAACGCTGCGATGAGTGGGGTCCGGGGAACCCTGGTGGTCGCGATGGTGAGCAGCGGCCCGCCGATCACGACCGTGACGGCGTAGATCGTGACCAGCAGGCCCGCAGTCGAATTACCCACGCCTACATCGGAGGAAATGTCTCGAAGAACCCCCGCCACGAGGTATTCGACGGTTCCCACTCCGAACACTGCGAGCAGCATCCAGAAAATGGCGACGTTCGCGTTCACCGCGGGCGAGTCGTTGCGTGTTTCGGTGACCATTGTCTGCCCCTTCGTTCCATGAAGAACTGAACCTCCTGTCGAAGGCTAGGCGATTCGTTTAATGATCGCTACAGGAGTACGATGAATCCCAGTTGCGAGAACGGATCGAGATGTGGAGGGCTGATGGCCGGCGTACGAGGACAGGGCCGAAAGTTCGATGTCGACTCAGCGCTGGATCAGGCGATGTTCGCCTTCTGGGAACACGGCTACGAGGGCACCTCGGTCTCGATGCTCACCAGTGCGATGGGCATCAACCCGCCGAGTCTCTACAGTGCGTTCGGTGGCAAGGAGGGGCTTTTCTTCGCAACGATCGATCGCTATCTCGCCACCCGAGGCGACTTCATGGAGCGAGCGTTCGCCGAGGAGCCCCATGTGTTCACGCTGATCTCGAGACTGCTGTACGACGCGGCCGCGCACTACACCGATTCATCATGTCCGGGAGGCTGCCTGATCATCAGCTCGGCCGTCGGCGTGACCGACGCCAACCGCACCATCGCAGATCGATTGCGCGACATGCGCAATGCCAACGTGTCCCTGCTGGCGGATCGTATTTCCGAGAACGTCGCCGCCGGCATCCTGCCTCCGTCATGGGAGCCGGTCGACGTCGCGGAATTCATCGGCGTGATAATTCAGGGCATGTCCCAGCGCGCCCGGGACGGGGCAACGCGGCGTCAACTCGAACAGGTGGCAGAGATGACGCTTGCTTCGTTGGGGCCGGTTCCCAAGTCAATAGCGCGATGACGGCGGGTAACGCGACTCGGTTCTCGTGCGACTTCACAGGGGAAGGGATCGAGTCGGTGGCCTGACGGGGGCCGGCGACGACTGTGCCACCTACGAAAGGTCCTCCGATGACCCACTCCAGCCGACGCATAGCTGTTCTGACCGGACTCCTGGCGCTACCGCTCACAGCCGGAGCCACGATAGGAGTCGGGACAGCCAGTGCCGACGAATGGCACTACGGCCCCGTCTATCGCGCGGAGCAATCCGGCGAAGGCGCACAGTACTTCTGCAACAAGGCGTTGTCGCTCGAGCAGGCGTCGCAGTCCTACATCCTGGTGCCCTGCACCAACGTTGCGGACACCGATGTCTGGTATCGAATCGTGGTGAACCCCTACAACTGGGGCTGGAGCGGATAGCGGAACCGTCAGGCCACGACCCTTGCGAACTGTTCGAGGAACAGGTCGACGTCCGCCGCCTCGATGGTCAACGGCGGTCTGATTTTCAGGGTATTTCCGTACAGGCCGGTGGCCGAGATCAGCACCCCGCGTTTCTTCATGGCGTTGACCAGTCGCAGCGCCTCGGCCGGATCTGGTTGACCTGCAGGGCCGATGAATTCGACTCCGACGAACAATCCCGCACCCCGGACGTCCCCGATGGAATCGACGCGATCAGCGACCGTGCGAAGGCCTGCCAGCATGCGCTCACCCATCGCGGCCGAATTGGCCACCAAATCCTCGTCTCGGATCACGTCCAGCACGGCTTGCGCCGCAGCGACGGTCACCGGATTGCCACCGAAGGTGTTGAAATAGCGCAGGTCTCGTCCGAACTGCTCGGCCAGTGAACTCTGCATGACCAGTCCGGCGATGGGCACGCCGTTGCCCATCGGTTTGCCCATCGTCACGATGTCGGGCAGCAACCCGTGCCGCTCGAAGCCCCACATCGATGCGCCCAGCCGGCCGAATCCCGGCTGCACCTCGTCGGCGATCAACATTCCACCCGCGGCGTGAACGACATCTGCCGCGGGCTTCAGGAAGGGTGTGGGCTCCGGCAAGATCCCATCGGAGGCGAAGATCGAGTCGATCATCAGAGCCGCGATACCGATCCCGGACGCGGCCAGGTCGTCGATCTGCGCCTGCACCTGTTCGGCGAACCACGTCCCCAGATCGCCCTCGACCCGGTATGCATCCGGTGCCGGAACCGTCCGCAACCACGGAGCGTCGCGAACGGACGCCGGACCCATCGATGGCGAACATGCCGCCACATCCACAGTCCCACCGTGATAGGCACTTTCGGTGACGATGATGCCCTGGCGGCCGGTCGCGTGCCGCGCTATTCGGAGAGCGAGGTCGTTGGCCTCGGACCCGGTGCACGTGAACATCGCGGTGTCCAACCGGTCGGGGAAGGTGCCGACCAGATCCTCGGCGTATCCGATCACCGCGTCGTGCAGGTACCGCGTGTGCGTGTTGATCAACGACATCTGCCGGGTGACGGCCTCGACCACCCGGGGATGGCAATGCCCCACGCTGGCAACGTTGTTGTACATGTCCAGGTACCGCGTGCCATCGGCGTCGTAGACGTACACACCCTCGCCTCGTACCAACTCGAGCGGGGTCTCGTACATAAGGTGATAGGCGGGCCCGAGTACCCGCCTCCGGCGCTCGACGAGATCGAGCGTGCGAGTGCTGAGCCCCACGGCCGAGGATGCATCGAAACCGTTGACGCTCAGGGCTCCGACGCGATCGAGTGTGGTCACCTCACAACCCCTGCAGCCAGAACGCCCAACGCGGATCCGCCATCTTCATCCGTGCGCGAGCAAGCTTCCAGGTCCCGTACTTGTGGTAGTCGAAATCCCATGCGGTGCTGAGCTTGTGGTTCATGCAACCCCACAATCCCCATTTGACGTCGGCGAGTGCGCTGCATACCTGTACCCGGGAGATCATCGACCACTCAGCTTTGCCGTAGAACTCCTCGATCAATTCCATCGTCTGCTGCTCGCCGTAGAACATCTCGGTGATCATCACGGCCAGCTCGTATGCGCGATCGTTGTTCGACGCGAACTCGTAGTCCACCAACTTCATCGGCAGACCGTCGCCGATGAGGATGTTTCCGGGCATCGGGTCGTTGTGACACGCAACCAGATCCAGTCCGGACGCAAGCATCGCGTTCTTCGCCTGCCCGTATTCGGCGAGGATCACTTCGGCGTCGCGCGGCAACCGAACGCCGAGTTCGGCAACCTGATCGAGGTGTTCGTCGATCATGTCGAAAATAGTCTTCGTGATGCTGAGCTTGCTTCCCGAGTGCAGCACGCGATACAGATCGATCATGCCGAGGGGAATCTCGGGGCGCTTGAGGTCACCGTTGGTGCACGCCCGATAGCCTTCGAGGAACTCGATCACCTCCACGCCGGTCACCGGATCGAACAGCACCACCTCGGGTCCGATGTCCAAAGCGCCTGCGCGACGTGCAGCCTCGTTGGCCAGCGACCGGTCGATGAACGAATCCGTTCCGGCACCGGGGAGCTTCATGAAGTAGCGCTTGGGCTTCCCTTCGACGGTGATGCGCCAATTGCTGTTCATCAACCCTCCGGGTACCGGGGCATAGGTGATGTTCAGTCCCTCCCACTCCGCAACGGCGGCGAGGGCTTTCTCCACCTGCCGTTCGGGCTCGGTGTGGGCAGATCCCAGTGCGATCTCGTTCATGGCCACCTCAGATATTCCGTACTCGGTCGTCGAAATGCGGGTCACGCAATCCGGCGCGCGCCCTCAGGAACTGCCAGTCGGAGAACTTCGAATATTCGTGCGTGCCTGGCCTCATCGCGTCGGCATACGAGCCGATGAGGGCCCACCGCAGGGAGTCGGCGATGCCGTAGATGCGGGCTCGATCGAACAGCGCACTGTCGAACGATCCCCACATCATCTCGAACACCTCACGTGCGTCGGTGTCGAACGGGCGGATCTCTGCGAGCAACGCACCGATGTCCTGCAACGGATCCATCAGCGCCGCAACGTCCCAGTCGACGAGCCGCATTCCGCCGTCCTCGAGCATCAGGACGTTGGAGACATTGCCGTCGCCGTGGCAGGGAACCGCGTCGACGCCGGCGCTCTCGATTCGCGCTTCGGCGGGCCCGAGAGTGCGCAGCATCCAGTCGAAGTCGGCCGGCAATGCGCCGCCGACCCGCTCGACCAAGCCCCGCACACGCGCCAGATCCTCGAACACCGACGCACGTCTGGTGATTCCGCTGAGCCGGTGAACGGAAGCCCGCAGCGCCACGAGTTTCTCGACGTTCGCATCCTCGTCGAACAGATCGAGCGTTGCAGTCGAACACCGTCCGGTGAAGTCCTCCATCACCAAGACGCCGGACGCTGCGTCGGAGAAGAAGACAGTGGGGCCGATGCCCGCGTCACCGGCCGCGGTCGCAGCCGAGAACGTTGCTGCGACATCGATGTAGTCGCGGGCATGCGGTTCCATCACCTTCACGTACGCGGCCGAGCCCGCACCGGAGTCCGCTACCTCGGCTCGCGCCGAATAACGCTCGGAGTCAGCGCCCCACCAACTGGGGCTCGCCATGGTGGTTCCGGGCTCCAGCGTCAATTCGCCCGAGGTCCAGATACCCAACTCGCTCAATGTCTCTCGCACGGTCATCCCGGTGCTCCGATCTTGTCAGCGGCCACAGCCGTCGGCCAATTCATCTCGATCTCACGTGCACCCTCGAGCCACTTCGTCAGCCGTAGCACCGCCTGGTCTGCGAACCGCGGTCCGACGACCTGGATCCCGACGGGCATGTGTGCGCTGAAGCCGAAGCAGAGTGCGGAGGCAGGCTGTGCGGTCTGGTTGAACCACGCGGTGAAACTGCAGTGGCCCAACGGTTGCGCCGGGTCGAGCCCGACCTCTTCGGCTCCGAAGCCCACCGTGGGAATGACCGGGGAGATGACGAAGTCGAACTCGGCCGTCTGCGCCCGAATCATCTCCTGCGATCGCATCACCGCATCGGTGTCGCGCGAGAACTGAGCCGCCGAATACTCTGCCGCGGCCGAGGCCCAGTCGGCGACCGCGGGCAGTACCTGCGATCGACGATCCTCGGGAATGGCCTCCCGCTCCGTGCGCGCGCGAACCTGGAACAGGCGATCCAACGCCGGGTACGGATCTGCGCCGAAGATCGGCGGCATCTCGGTGACCACGGCACCCGCTGCACTGAGTTGCGTTGCTGCAGAACGAACCACGGCCTGTACGTCGTCGGAAACGGTGGGACCGTAGCCCATGTCGAGCATGACGCCGATGCGAAGTCCGGCAGGAGCCAGGCCCGCGCGTATGTCGGTTGTGTCCTCGTAGGGCAGGCTCCAGGTATCGCGAGTGTCCGGCCCGGAGATGACGCGGTAGAGATCGATGAGATCGTCGACGGTGCGTGCCATCGGACCGGCCGATCGCATGGTCGACGGAGCGGTATGCGGTATGCGGCCCTGCGTCGGCTTCAACGCAACGAGCCCGCAGTGTCCCGCAGGCAACCGCACCGACCCGGCAATATCGGAACCGACAGAACCGAACCCGATGCCCGACGCCAGCGACGCCCCCGCGCCGGCACTGGACCCGCCGGTGTTACGGGACAGGTCCCAGGGATTGCGGGTGATTCCGTACAGCGAGCTGACGCCCGCTGCCATCATCCCCATGTCGGGCATGGTCGTCTTCCCGACGATGACTGCACCGGCTTCTTTGAGCCGCGCAGCCGGTGGTGCGTCGACGGTCGACATCGGCAGGTCTGCATTCGCGGCGACGCCGTGTCGCCACGGCATCCCGATCGCATGGACGCTGTCCTTGATGGTCACCGGAATGCCGTCCATGTCGCCTCGCGCACGGCCGGAATCGAGGCGGTCGGTGGCGGCCTGAGCTGCCGCACGGGCACCGGATTCGTCCACGTACGCAATCGCATTGATCACGGGGTCGATGGCCTCGAGATGCTCCAGCGTGGCATCGAGCAACTGCACGGGAGTGAGCTCACCGGTGCCGAATGCCGCACGTATCTCGTCGACGGTTTTTGTCAACAGGGGATTCATCGCGTGCCTTTCATGCTGATACCGCGGTTGCCACCGGTATCACTGGAACCACGGGAGTGCCGACAAGCCAGCCGCCGTCCACGGCCACGATCTCTCCGCAGATGTGGTCCGAGAGCGACGAGGCCAGGAACAACACGGTGTCGGCAATGTGCTGCGGATCTGCCCATTTGCCGTTGGGGGTCTGCGCCTCCAGAGCACCGCGGATGGACGCGTCGTAGATCGCGGTCATGTCGGTCTCGACGAAGCCGGGCGCAACGCCGTTGACGTTGATTCCCATCGGTGCGTAGTCGATGCCGACCTGCCGAGTGAAGTTGACCATCGCTCCCTTTGCTGCGCAGTACCCGGCAAATCCTGGATTGGCCCGCAGTCCGCTGATCGACGCGACGTTGACGACCTTGCCGCCCCGCCCGGCGTCGACCATGTGCCGTATAGCCGCTCGGGTGCAGAAGAACGTTCCGTCCACGTTCACTGCGAACAGTGACCGCCACGCGTCGTCGGTCGTGTCGAGGACCGTTCCGGCACTGAGCACTCCGGCGTTGTTGACGAGTATGTCGATGCCCGATCGGCCTGCGACGTCCGCGAAGACCGCGTCGACCTGCTCGGAATCGGAGATGTCCAGCAAGACGGACTCGGCGGTGCCTCCCGCAGCGCAGATCAGGTTCGATGTCGATGCGCCGTCGGTGCGGAGTGCGTCGCTGCGGTCGGCGATCACCACGTGCGCGCCGGCCGCCGCCAAAGTGGTCGCGACTGCTCGTCCGATGCCGCGGGACCCGCCTGTGACCAGTGCAGTCTTGCCGCTCAAATCGATCATCTGGCTCTGCTTTCTATGCTCGAGTGCGGCTGGTGGCGGCGAGTGCGGAAGATCGGCCGACCCCTATATCGCCGCGCACCATGCGCGCGACCGTCTCGGCCAGCATTTTCACGCCGTCGAGCAGGTCGCTGTCGTGGGTCAGTTCTTTCTCGCTGTGCGAGATTCCGTCGACGCTGGGGACGAACAGCATCACCGTCGGAACGACGTCCTTGAGATTCACCGAGTCGTGGCCGGCCATGGTGAGCATCCGTCGACAGGACAATCCGAGGGACTCGGCGGCTTCCTCGGCGAGTTCGACGCCCTCGATCTGGTAGCTCGTGGACGGCCGCAGCGCCGAGGTGTCGATGCTGACCCGCACCTCCCCGTCGGTGTTGACGGAATCGATTGCTGTAAGCAGCTTGTCGTGGGCCTGGTCGAGGACCTCGGGATCGGAGGACCGGATGTCGATGGCCATGGTGACCTTCGACGGCACGACGATGGGGGAGTTGGGTTCGACATCGAACTCTCCGACCGAGGCCAGCAGCGCCTGTTCCGGAAAGTGGGTCGTCAGTTCGCGGGCGGCGAGCACGATGCGCGAGGCACCGACCAACGCGTCGTGACGCAGGGCCATATGAGTTGCGCCGGTGTGCGACTGCTCGCCGTGCACGGTGATCGAGTACTTCCGTGCGGCCCAGTTGGCGGTGACGATGCCGATCGTCGTGCCGGTGTTCTCGAGGATGGGACCCTGTTCGATGTGAATTTCGGCGTAGGAGACGGCCTCGGGCGCGTCGTCGTTGCCGTGAAAGCCGATATCGGACAGGGCATCCCGCACGCTGATGCCACCGCGGTCGGTGACCTTCAGGATGTCGTCGGCGTCGAACTTGCCGATGAAGACCCCGCTTCCCATCAGGCTGGGCGAGAAACGGGAGCCTTCCTCGTTGAACCAGTTGACCACCGCAAGATTGAATTGCGGAGTCACCGAACCACGTTCGACACATTCGGCTACCTCGTACGCGGCGTGGGCCGCAGCGAGAACACCGTATGCGCCGTCGTACTTTCCGGCCGTCGGCTGGCTGTCGAGATGCGAGCCGACGAGCACGTACGGAGCACCGGGAACCAACTCGACGGTGCCGTACATGTTTCCCACCGCGTCGACGGTGGTGGTGAAGCCGTGCCGGTCGAACCAGTCGGCGAGGAACCGCCTGGTTCGACCGTCGTCCGCAGTCGCTGCTTCGCGGTGCAGGCCACCGGCGGCGGTGGCACCGAACGAGGACATCGCCTGAAAGTCGTCGAGGAAGGGCACTAGATCTTCTCCGGGGCGGGGTTGGCGGCCAGTTCTTCGACCTGGTTCTCGAAGGACAGGTCGACCGGCGCGGTGCGGGTAGGACGCTTGCCGACCTCGAACATCTCGTCGACGCGCGCCTTCTCCTCGGCCGTGGTGCCGGTGGCCTTGGACACGATGAGGAAGACGGCCAGGTTGACGGCCATGCCCACGACGCCGCCGGTGAGGCTGCCGAGTCCGGCGATGTCGTCCGGGTAGATCGCGGTGAGGACGAGCGCGACGGTGAATCCGGAGATCATCCCGGCGACTGCGCCCTTGCCGTTACCGCCTCGCCAGAAGACCCCGAGGAACAGCGGGATGGCAAGCTGCACAACGCCTTGATACGAGATCTGTGCGAGGAGTTGCAGACGGGTCATGTTGAACGTGGCGTAGGCGACGATTGCTGCCGCTGCCATGAACGCGAGCATGCTCGTCTTGGCCACCTTGGTCAGCTGACTGTCGGTGAGCTTGCGCTTGTCGGAGTTGACGATGTCGTTGGCGATCTGCAGTCCGCAGACCTGCACGCTGCCGTCGATGTGGCCCATGGATGCGGCGAACACCATGGTGGCCGCGAGGCCGAGAAGCCATGTTCCGCCGTAGCTCTCGGCGATGGTGAACCAGCCGGTCTGCGGTGAATCGGCGACGGCGGGCATGACCGTGGCTGCGATGCCGACGAGCATGAGCAGGGAGTAGAAGACTCCGGAGATCAGGACGGTGCGGATGGTGCCGGACTTGACGGCCCGGACACTCGATGCGGTGTAGATCCGTTGGAAGCTCGTCGGCCAGCACAGCGATCCGACGACTCCGGTGAAGATGAGGGCGAAGAGGTAGAACGGGCCGTACGAGTCGCCGTCTCCGGGAACGCGAAGGTACTCGTCGGCGACATCGCCGAGTGTGGCGAAGCTGATCGGGCCGCCGGCGACACCGGAGAGCAAAATCAGGCACAGTGCCGCAGAGAAGACGTAGGCGACCAGACCTTGGAACATGTCGGTCATGATCAGGCCGCGCATGCCCATCTTGACGGTCCAGTACTGGCGGATGACGATGACGGCCAGGCCGACGAACAGGCAGGTGGTGACGGACCATGCTCCGGCACTGGCGATCTGGAACACCTCACCGAGTGCCTGCATGCCGAGCACGACCCACGGGAAGAGCGAGACGATGCCGATGACGCTGGCGACGATCTTGGTGCCGCGCGAGTTGAAGCGCAGGCCGAGCAGATCGGGCTGCGATCGCAGGTTGTACTTCGCTCCCCAGCGCCAGGCACGGGTGGCCATGAAGTACATCATCGCGACGCCGAGGCTGGAGTACGCGAGGCCGTACAGTCCGAATACGCCTGCGCCGCTGGCAAGTCCGAAGAATGCGATGAACACCGAGCCCGGCCACCACGAGTTGACGTAGCTCATCGCGACGTACCAGGGGCCGTAGCTGCGGCCGCCCACCGAGTACTCGTCGAAGGTGGGGGAGGTCTTCTGTTGGGTGGTGTAGAGGATGAAGATGACGACGGCGTAGAAGACGCCGAGCATTCCCAGCATGATCAACATGTCATTCTCCAGTCAGCGGTGCGGTAGCGGGGAGGAGATCCTCGTCGAGTTCGCCGCGGATGTCCTCGACGATGTAGAGACCCCAGAGAGTCAGCCCGAGAAC
This sequence comes from Rhodococcus sp. 14-2483-1-2, assembly GCF_002259405.1. Classification (GTDB taxonomy): domain Bacteria; phylum Actinomycetota; class Actinomycetes; order Mycobacteriales; family Mycobacteriaceae; genus Rhodococcoides. The sequence continues at coordinate 182,296 of NZ_NPFW01000020.1, forward strand.
GACTCCGTCGATCAGCCAGTACATGATGGCGAACGGAATGCCGAGGATCTCGTAGCGAATGCCACTGCCCCACATGTACAGCGGCGGGAACAGTGCGAAGAGCAGGGCGAGAGCGTAGATGCTGCCGAAGAACGTCATGATGTTCTTTCGGCTCAGGCCGCGAATGTACTCTTTCATGTGCGTCATCCTTGGTTGACTATTTTGAGAACCGAGTCGTGCAATGCGCCGTTGGTCGCAATGCCGTTGCCGCTGTTGTAGTCTCGCGCTCCATCGAGCGAGGTGAAGGTGCCGCCGGCTTCTTCGATGATCACCGGCATGGGTGCGAGGTCGTAGATCTGGGTGGTGTAATCGACCACCGCGTCGGCCTGGCCGCTCGCGACCATCATGTAGCCGTAGGCATCGCCCCAGGTACGCAACACTGCGCCTGCGGCATGCAGGTCGACGATGGTGTCCGAGTGCCAGTCTTCGAGCCAGGTTGCCATGACGTAGGCCCCGTCGAGATCGGTCCTGTCCGAAACATGCACCCGTTCTCCGTTTTTCCAGCATCCCTTGCCGCGCTCGGCGTGCATCAGGATGTCGGCGCTGGGGAGATTGATGACGCCGAAGACGACATCGTCGTCTTCCTCGAGTGCAATCAGGTTGGCGTACAGCGGAACTCCGTGCACGAACGACTTGGTGCCGTCGATCGGGTCGACGATCCAGCGGTAGTCGGACGTGCCGCTGGTTTCGCCGTATTCCTCCCCGAGGAAGCCGTCGGCGGGAAAGTGCTCGGCCACGGCGGCCCGAATGTGGGTTTCGATGTCTCGATCCGCTTGCGTAACAGGGGAACCGTCCTGTTTCTGCTCGACGGTGAGGGCTGAGGTGTCGAACCAGCGACGAGCGATCTCGCCCGCCGAGCGGGCGAGCTCCACGCCGAGAGCGGCGCGTGCCGACCTGGAATCCTCCACGGTGTTGCACCCTTCGGTAGATGTTGCGTTCTCGGGTAGGTGCAACGATGGGCGTAGACCATTTCTGGTTTTCTCGTCGATACGTGAACGTCGTGTAACGCGTGACCTGGTTGCGGGTCATAGGACACCCGCCGTGTTAATCGTGCGTTAATGCCCAGGTCGAGGGGTGTTGCGCGGGCCTGATTGAAGATTGAATGGGCTTCTGCAGTTGTGACGAAGGAAATCGAGGTGTTTCGGTGCTGTTGATGGAGCAGACGCACGCGGCGCTTCTTCGGTTGGTGGCCGAGCTCGAATCGCGGTCCGTTGCCCGGTTGCCTCCCGAACGCGAACTGGCCGAGCGACTCGGCACGTCACGGACGACGCTGCGCAAAGCGCTGGATCTCCTCGAACGCGACGATGTCATCCGACGGACGAAGGGGAGAGCCGGCGGTGCGTTCCTGACCTCGGTGACGCCAGGTTCGTCGTCGCCGGAAAGTGCGCAGTCCCTCTGTCAGAGCCGGCGACTGCTGCGGAGCCTCAACACCGTCAAGGGCGTCCCGCAGATGCTGCACGAACAGGGATTTCGAGACGGCACCAAGGTGATCTCGGCGCGTATCGCCGAGCCGAGCCCGGAGGCGGCACAGGTGTTGGGAGACGGACCGGTGGTATCGCTGCTGCGGCTGCGCTTCGCCGACGGCGACACGCTGTCGCTGGAGCAGATGTACCTCAGCGACAGCATCTGTGGCCGAGTTCTGGAGACCCCGTTGGACTCGGTGTACGAGGCTCTGCGTACCCGGCTCGGCGTATCGGTCTGTATGGCAGACGAATCCATCGAATTGGCGACGATCAGTGCGCCCGCGGGCTCGCTGCTCCGGCAACCCGAGGGAACGCCCATCCTGAAGCTCGAACGCATCGGATACGACCAGTCCGAACGGCCCGTCGAGTATTCGGTGGACCTGTTCCGAGCCGACCGAACGCGATTGAGTGTGCGCACCTCGTCGCTGGTGAGTGCGTCGGTCACCGAGGCGTCGACGTAAAAGCAGGCCCGGAGACCGTGGTCCCCGGGCCTGGACGCGGATGGCTACTCGGTGCAGCAGTACCCGGTGGATTTCGGCGTCTCGGGTGCCAGATCCAGCATCGGATTGCCGTCGAAGAATCCGGTGGGCTTGAGGTGCAGGCTCACATGGCTGACCGGCATGACCGGCCAATCCTCGGGGCGCACCACGTGGTGTGCGGCGATCGTGGGCCAGATGACCAGGTCGGCGCTCTCGATGGAACGGTCACCGCTCGTATACTTCACCAGCCCGTCGGGTCCCGGATTCTGGGCCACGTACTCACCGGCCGCATAGCGCTCCCGTTCTGCGTACGGTGTCGCCCACAGGTGCTTGGTGGCGAACCCGCCTCGGCGAGCCTGCTGCGAACCGGGCTGTGCCAGAGGCAAAGCGACCGCACCGGACGGCTCGATCTTGTACCCGATGTGCCCACCGAGCTTGTTCTTCTTGTCCGCGTTGGCAATCAACCAGGAACGAGCCCGGAGTGGATCGGCGACGCGCTGCGCCTCCGACTCGGTGACGAGGTGGCGCTTGGTCTGACGCCACGCGTTCCCGTGCGGGTTCTCGGGGCCTGTGGGCACTGCCTCGGCTTCGAGCTCGTACAAGTTGTTGCGTTCGCCGTCGACCTTCATGTCCAAACGAACACTGAAGAAGTGCTGGTGATGAGGCCCGTAGAGACCGGGCGCGACGAGGGTGCCGAACTCGGGGAACTGGCCCGGCTCGATGGCACCGGTGGAGATGATGCCGGTCAGTTTGATCTCGAACTCGATGGACCCGTCAAGATACAGATGCCAATAGAAGCCGTAGTCGTAGTTGCCCACGGTGGCGAAGAACGACACCACGAGACGACGGTTGCGTCGGACCTGTCCCACGTTGTCGCGAAAGTCGGTGTGCTTCCAACCGATGCTGTAGTCCTCCTCGTGCATGCAGATCGCGTTCGGAAGTTCGATCGGCTGACCGTCCTGATCGTTGACGTACGCGTCGAAGTAGTGAATCTCCCCGAGGCAATCACAGCCCAGCTGAAGCGAATTGGCGAGAACGCCCAAACCGTACTCGCCCTCGTCGAACACGTTCTTGTTCCACTGGCTGTCCCCGGGATCGCCGTACGGTACGTACATTTCCGACAGCGACGCCCGATGGATGACCGGGCGTAGAGTTCCGCGATCGACGTAGCCGACATCGTGCAGCACCAACCCCTCACGGGGTGTGAAGCCGACGCGCAAGCGCCAGTTTGCCCACTCCACGTAGTGGCCGTCCACAGTGAACGACGGACCGTCGGGCTGGGTGATGTCGATCTTCTTCATCGGTGCGCGTTGGTGGGAGAACTCCGGGACATTCCCGGGGCGTTCGTAGAATCCGGGTAGGTAGTTGCCAGGAGTCTGTGGGATGGGAACCACTCCGGTGTCTGCGACGTCGACCACCTCCATCGTGTCCATATCGACTGTGACGACCAGATTCTCGACGGGTCGCGCATATCCGTTCTCCTGCGCTTCGCTGCGTACGAACGTCAGGGGCCGGGCGAGGCGTCGACCACCGGGGTTGTCGCCATCCATGGTGTGGCCGCTGGCCCACTTGTCCACCATCGCCAGCGAGAAGTCGGTGACACCACGCTTGACCATCGCTTCCTGCCACCGTTGATCGGCCTTGATGACGTCCTCGCAGCGAAGGAACTCTTCCAATGTGATGGGTGGCTGGGCGTCGACGATCTCGGTGTAGCTGATCAGGGCGTCGTGGGTGAGCGAGACAACTGCCTCGAACGTGGCATGGGCGTCACGGTCACGCAGGACGACGAACGCTCGACGGTCCGTATCCGACTGCTGCAGATCAATTTTCGTCGGCTCCAGCAGCTCGATATAGACGAAGCGTGCAGTAGAGGTCAGATTCCGCTCGCGAACGACTATCGCCGACGTCCTCGAAATCTCCTGCGGGGTCAGCGGTTCGAGGGGATGAACTACAACGGGCGCAAAGGTATCGGTCATCGAGGCTCCTGCAGTCGGTGATGGAGAAGTTCCGGCGGAATGGCGCGCGTGCGAACGAAAACCACGACGGCGGCAAGCGTGAGTTCGACCGCCGCGAGAATCGAGGCCGCCGAGGCACCGCTGACAGCGTCGGTCACGACAGGCTGATGGTGGCCTGCCGGACCGGAGGCATGCGCAAGCAGCATGACGGCACTCGATGCCGCCATCACTACCCACGCACGATTGTTCGTCGACCGCCACAGATCGGCGGCGCACACAACGCACACCACCGCCATGGCGGTCACCAACATGCCCGACGCGCCGCCGACGCCCATTCTCAGATGCAGAACGGCCGATATCACCGCGAGTGCCGATGCACAACGGTTGATCAACACAGTTCGCCACTTCCTGCCGTCGCTGTCCGTTACGACGCTAGGGGTAGACCATTACTGGTATTCGCAGGTCGCGTGAGGAACGTGTAACTCACCGAACGGATCAGACCAGCTCGATGACCTCCAAAGCACCGTCGGCATGCGAACTCCGCAGTCGCTTCTTGTCGTATTTGCCGACGCTGGTTTTCGGGACCTCGTCGATGAACGTCCATCGCTCCGGCAGCTGCCAATGCGCCACGCGGCTGTCGAGGAACTCCTTCAGTTCTTCGGCTGTCACCGATGCACCCTCGCGGACGACAACGGCCACCAGAGGCCGCTCGTCCCACTTCGGATCGGGCACACCGATCACCGCGGCCTCGCGAACGGCCGGATGTCCCATCACCTGGTTCTCGAGCTCGACCGAGGAGATCCATTCGCCACCGGACTTGATGATGTCCTTGGAGCGATCGGTCAGTCGTAGGTAGCCGCCCTCGGAGATGGTGCCCACGTCACCCGTCCGCAGCCAGCCGTCGTCGAACTTGTCGTCCGCATCGGCGCGGTAGTAGCTGCCGGTGATCCATGGGCCACGCACCTCGAGTTCGCCGACGGTCTTGCCGTCCCACGGCAACACCTCACCGGCATCGCCGACGAGTCGTGCTCGCACTCCGGCAACGAACCGTCCTTGCGTGCAGCGCAAGTCGAACTCGTCCTCCGGGGACAGGCCGGCATCGGGCTTGCCGGACGTGCCGAGAGGCGAGGTCTCGGTCATGCCCCACGCCTGGGAGATGTGCACGCCGTACTTCTCGTGGAACGCCCGCATCAAACTCGGTGGACACGCCGCACCGCCGACCACCACGTCACGCAGACTCGACAGATCCGCCGGGTGCTCGTCGAGGTGAGCGAGCAGGGCCTGCCAGATCGTCGGAACCGCGGCCGCCGCCGTCGGCCGCAGTGTCGACATCATCTCCGACAACGGAGCCGGCTGCAAAAACCTGTCGGGCATGATCAGCGACGCACCGACCATCAGCGCGGCATAGGGCAAGCCCCACGACATCGCGTGGAACATCGGCACGATGGCCAAGACCTTGTCGGACTGCGCAATCGCCATCGCGTCGGTCATGCAGGCCTGCATCGAATGCAGGTAGATCGAGCGATGCGAATACACGACCCCCTTGGGGTCACCGGTGGTGCCCGAGGTGTAACACATTGCGGCAGCGGATCGTTCGTCGAGCTCGGGCCAGTCGAACTCCTCGGGCTGACCCGCCAGCAGGTCCTCGTAGCCCAGTACTTCGATGCCGTCGGGTGCGGTGACCTGCGCCGGGTCGACGCCGACGACGATGAGGTGCCGCACGGTCTCGAACGTCGGCAGCAGGGGCGTCAGCAGAGGGAGCAGACTCGCGTCGGCGATGATCACCTGGTCCTCGGCGTGATTGACGATGTACGTGAGCTGCTCGGGAAAGAGCCGAATGTTCAGCGTGTGCAGCACCGCGCCCATCGCAGGAATCGCCATGTAGGCCTCCATGTGCGGGGCGTTGTTCCACATGAACGTTCCGACGCGCTGATCGTCGTCGATGCCGATCGACCGCAGGCCGTGTGCCAGTTGCGCTGCCCGCCTGCCCAATTCCCCGAAGGTCACCGTGGTCGGACCGGTGTCCGTCCAGGTGGTGATCTCGGCCGAGGAGTGAATGGACGTCCCGAATCGAACCAGCTGGCCGATGGACAGTGGGGTGTCCTGCATGGTGCTCTTCATCGATCTCGCTCCTGAAGTCTCGGCATGCACGTCGTTGTGCTGCGCGTCACACCATGCACGATACGGACTTACTCGGACGCGTGGTCTCGGGTACCTCGGATTCGGCCGTCGACCTCGCGAACCATGTCCTGATAGATCTGCGACGCGGGATCGACGACCGCGAAGTGGCCCCCGGGTCCTTCGACCGAGACGACCGAATCCGAGCCCGCCGACGCCGCGGCGTAGTACGCCCGACTGATCTCGAGCAGGTTGGGATCGTCCGATACCGCGCACACCACCAGCTGCGGAACGCCGAGCGGAAGCCTCGAGATCGGCGACGATGCCTCGTACGTCTCCTGCGCACCGGCGAATCGCGCACCGATCGCATTCGACACCGCACCCTCGCCGAGCCAGCGCTCATCGCCGACCCGGAGATCGAGCACGCCGGCCAGGCCGACCGCGAGGGCAGGAACGACCGGTGTTCCAACGGAATCGGCCGCGGCTCGCAGTGCGAGTTGACCGCCCGCCGAATGGCCGAACAAAACTACCCGGGACAGATCCAGATCGCCGGGTGCCGTCTCCAACGCTGCGATCGCGGACGCGACATCGCCGGTCATCACATCCCACCCGTGTTCGTCGGGGCGACGATATTCGACGTTCCACGTGGCGTAGCCCCGCGCGGTCAGATCGACGGCCATCGCGTCCATCAGGTCGAATTCCCACCGCGACCGCCAATATCCACCGTGGATCAGCACGGCAACAGGAAACGGACCGTCGCCCTCGGGTAACCGCTGCTCGACGCGTTGCTCGGGGTGATCCCCGTAGTGCAGGATCGTTCCGGGGTGGAAGCGGTGGAAGTACACGCTGTCGATCGCGAATCGCAGACCGTCGAGTCCGCGGCCGCGAATGTGAGTACGGATGCCCGGTGATCTGTCCGGTGTGCACTGGCCCAGATCGACCCGAACGACACCGCCGTACGACGCCGTGTCGATCGGGATCCCGTCACCGGGAATGACGATCATCTCGCCGGAACCGGTTGCGGTGTAGACGATTCCGCCCGTCAGTCCTCGGGCCGACAGCGCCCTGGCGGCCAATTCCTGCGCCGTCGCGAGGTCGGCGAACACGCCGGGAGCGGCGACGATGTCGAGGTGCGTCGAGGGGTGCGTCATGGGTTCACGCTACCCAGAACGGCGTCGACCGAGCCCGAGACGGGGTGTCCGGACTCGGTCGAAGGACGATGTCAGTTGTCGACGGCCTCGTTCAGTTCGCGCAGACGGGGGAGTGCACGGTTGGTGAGCAGGTCCTCGCGGGTCTCGGCGGAGACGGCCATGCTGTCCTTCCACAGTGAGCGGCCGGCCATCGCGCCCCGCGCGCCGTTGGCGACTGCGATGCGTACCTGCTCGATGAACGTCTCGTGGTCGACGCCCGCCGACAGCACTGCCCACGGAACACCCTGTGCCGCTTCGGTAACGGCTGCACATGCCTCGGCGGAACCGGGGTAGGGGAGCTTGAGCACCTTGGCGCCGCATTCGACCGAGATGCGGGTGGAGTCGGCGATGATCTTGCCGAAGCCGGCCTTGTAGTCCTCATCCGATTCGCCTTCGAGCTTGTAGGTCAGGATTTCGACGATGAGCAGCAGTCCCTCGGCGGAGCATGCCTTCACGAGGTCACGGATCTCCTCGGCGACACGGGAATCGACGCCCTGCCGTTCGGGGCGCATGTAGAACAGCATCTTGGCGACATCGCCGCCCAGATCGCGGACGACGCGCGGGGTGACGCCGTCGACGAAGCGGGTGTAGCGCAAGCCGTCGGTCTCCTCGAAGCCCGAGGCATCCATGCCGACCACCAACGCGGTGTTGCGCGAGAGCACGCCCTCGTCGACGATCTTCGGCAGTGCGACCTCCGGGTCCAGCAGGATCGCCGGCGCGTGATTGCCGAGGTAGCGAACCAGATCGGCCTTGGCGTCGGCGAGCTGCTCGAACGTGACAGAGCCGGGTCCGTCGGGAGCGTCCGTCATGACCGCCTTCATGCCGTTGCGCTGATCTCCGGCGACGATGAGCATGTTGCCGTCGGCGGTGGAGATGGCAGCCATTCCGCGACGTTCGAGGGTGGTGAGTTCGTTCATTGTTTTCTCCTGGTGGTGGTGGTGATTGGGGCTGTGAGCAAGTGAGACAACGTTGTCTCACTGCAGAAATGTGGGCTCAGATTTCTATGAGCGTCAGTAGTCGCGCAGCGAACAGTGCTGCGCCGTAGGCGGTGTCCTGGGCGCGAGTCGAGACCGAGACGTCGGGTAGCACCTGCGCGCGGGCATCCCGAACGCTGGTCATACCCGCCCAGCCGCCCGTGAGCAGCGTGGTCCGAGCGGGGGCAACCTCGGCGTCGAGGGCAGCGATGAGGCGGGCGATCTCGTCGTTGCCGTGCAACAGGATCGAACGGAACAGCTCCGCCGCGTTCACCCCGTCCGTACGGACGGTGATGGACAGCACGCCGTCGTCGTTGCGGGCCCCGGCGATCTCTATCCCACCGTCGGTGGACGGTCCGCCTGCAGGCAATGCGCACACTCGCTGATCGAGCAGGTCACGCCCGGCGCGGTCGGTGATGTCGCACAACTGCAACGCCCGTCGCATCAACAGTCCGGTCTTGACCCCGGCGACGAGTACGTGTTGGCCCGGAACCACATGCCGCACCGAATTGATCAGATGATCGGCCAGACGGCTTCGAGCCGCGGGAGTCAGGGGAGCGTCGAGCACTCGCAGCAGAACCTCGGCGGTGCCCATCGACACGTGATATCTGTCGTTGGGGATTGCCCCACCCGATACGGCGGAGACGAGGTGGTCGTGACCGGCCACGGTCAACCGTGCCCCCACGATGGCGTCGGGAAGGGCGGGTCCGGTTGCGGCCCCGAGATCGGTACCGGCGTCGACGAGAGGCGGGAGGAACTCGGCCCCGACGCCCAAGTGCGTCAACATCTCCGTCCACGGCTCGCCGGAGTCCTGATCGAGCAGTCCCGTCCTGGAACTCAACGAGTAGTCGGCCACCGCACGGCCACCGAGGGACAGTACGACGAACTCGGGCAGATTGAACCATCGCAGTCCGGCCAGGTTCAGTCCGTTGTCGCGAAGGTGCGCGATCTTGACGACCGAGACCTGCACGCCGACGGGGAGCCCGGTCGTGCCGGCGAACCGGTCACGGAGATCCTGGGGTAGTGAGTCGACCTGCTGCTGCCCTCGGGGATCGAACCACGCGAACGCCGGGGCTCGGACAACGTTGTCTTCATCGAGAAGAAAGCCCGTCTCACCCATTCCGGACACGGCGATCGCATCGATGCGCGACGCGGGATCGCCGGTCACCTCCGGTAGACGACGCGCGACGGCGTCGAGCAGACTCGCGATGGTGGCGAGCAGGTCCTCCGCCTCGAGGTCGGTGGTTCCGCCCGGGCCGTGATGCCACGGCGTCGGACTCTGCTCGATGAGCAGTTCGGTTCCGGCCTCGTCGATCACGAGCACCTTGATGCCGGTGCTACCGAGGTCGAGTCCCGCAACGAGTCTGGGATTCACGGGGATGTTCTCATTTCTGTGCAGGTAACGGGAGTGCATGTGAGAGTCGTTCGACCAGGGTGGTCGGCGCAATCTGTTGCTCGACTTCGAGATAGGGATCGTCGAAGCGCTGCACCAGGCGATCGAACGCGAGGGTGCCGATCCGGTATGGATCCTGGTCGATGCAGGTCACCGATGGGCTGACGGCATCGGCGAGCGAGAAGTTGCCGAACGAGACCATGGCAACGTCGGTGCGATCGATCTCGTGCAGCACCGATACCACGGCCGTCGCATGCCGCGCGTTGGCGACGAAGAAGGCGGTCGGCGGATTACGCAGAGCCAGAAGCTTCTTCACCACCGGCCGTACCGAGTCCGCGGCATGGGACACCGGGGGAGCGAGAGCGGCCTCGGGCTTCTGGCCGAGGTTCGCGAGAACATCGAAGTACGCCTCACGGCGCAACTGTGCGGTCTGCAGTCGATCGTCGAAGCCGAGCAACGCAATTCGGGTGTGGCCGCCCTCGACCAGTTTCTCGACGGCCTGTTTGGCAGCACCGTAATCGTCGATGATGACCGAATCGAATCCCGCGATCGAGCGGTCGATGGTCACCGTGGGAAGTGTTCGGCGACGCGGCACGAGGAAATCGCTGTGGTCGCCGACCGGCGCCAGGATGATGCCGCGGACGTGTTGACCGGCCAGCAACGCCAGCTGATCACGTTCGCGCTGGGCGTCGAACCCGGTGCTGCCGACGATGACAGCCAGTCCGTGTTCGAGAGCGCGATCCTCGACGGCACTGACCAAGGATGCGAAGAACACGTCGTCGATGGAATCGACGATGATCCCGATGGTGTTGCCGGATCCCGATTTCAGCGAGCGTGCAGCGGAATTGGGGACGTAGTTGAGCGTCTGCACCGCGGCCTCGACGCGTTCGCGCAGCTCGGGCAAGACCGTGTCCACGCCGTTGACGACACGGGAGACGGTCTTGAAGCTGACGCCTGCCAATGCGGCTACGTCTTTGATGCTTGCGCGCTCGGTCACGTGAACTCTCGATCGGAGGAATTGTGTTCGCTGTAGCAACGGTGCGAGACAACGTTGTCTTGTATGATTCACGTCATGCCTCATGTCTGTCAAGACGTTTCAGGGATCGATCGGGATCAACTGCCGGTTCTCGTCGTCGCGGGTGCTGCAGGAAGTGGAAAGACCACCCTCGGACGCGAGCTGGCGCGCCGCTTCGGCACGGCATTGCTCGACCTCGACACACTCACCAATCCACTACTCGACGAACTGGATTCGCTGTTGGGTGGCCCACACTGGAACAGTGCGGGGCCGCATGCAGAACGCGTTCGTGCCGGCCGGTATGCAGTACTGCTCGCTGCGGCGAGGGATCTCGTGAAGATCGGTCAGCGCCCCGTTCTGGTCGCGCCTTTCACCCGCGAATTGACCGCGGGCACGGAATGGGAACGACTGGTCTCGCAGGTGGCTCCCGCAGCAACGATGGTCGTCCACGTCGACGGCTCGCCGGAGTTGCTGGCGCGTCGACGGGCGGCCCGCGGGGCAGAGCGCGACGCCCATCGGCCGACGGATTCCCCGGTGGAGAAGCCGCGTGTTCCGCATCTGCGGATCGATGCCGAATTGTCGACACCACTGCAGGTCGATCTGGTTGCGCATGCGCTCCAGGATCAGTCGCAGCGGTGATTGCTTCCAGGCGTGCAGGATTGCCGTTCGATCAGCTCGACCCCGAGGATGTTGCGGCGCTTGTAGCGCTTGCTCGGATTCTCGATCCGCCCCAGTAGTCGCTCGATGGCCAAACGGCCGAGCCGAGCGGGATTCTGATCGATCACCGTCACCGGGGGCATCACTGCATCGGCCAGCGGGAAGTCGCCGAATCCGACGAACGCCAGATGCAGCAATTCCATCTGCTGCAGAACCGGCACACATGCCATGGCCACGCGGGCATTGGACAGAAACAGCGCAGTCGGTGGATCGTCGAGCGCGGTCAGCGCGGTCAGGGCGCTGCGGGCATCGTCGCGGCCCATGACGCCGAGCGCAACGAGAGAAGCGTCGAACTCGATTCCTCGGGCCTGCAACGACTCTCGATACCCCTCGAGTCGATTCCGGCTGGTGGGAATATTAGCACTGTCGCCGATGACCGCGATCCGAGTGTGTCCCAGTCGAAGCAGATGATCGGTGGCCAACACCGCCCCGCCGTGATCGTCGTCGACGAAGCTGTCGGCCTTGAGGCCGTCGGGTCCCCGATCGACGAAGACCGTCGGCGTCTTGTCGATCCAACGCTCCAGATAGCCGTGATCGGAACCCGTCGGCGCAATGATCAAGCCGCTCAACTGTCTACGCAGCAACGACTCGACCAGAGCCTGCTCCTGGCCACCGTCGTGCCCCAGGCTCGTGACCAGCACGGCCATGTCGTCCTCGCGGGCGCGTTCCTCGATGGCTCGGGCGATGGAGGAGAAGAACGGATCGTCGATATCGGGTACGGCCACACCGATTGCCGCCGCTTGACCGTTGCGAAACGACGTCGCCATCGTGTTCGGAACGTAGTTCAGTGACTCGAGGGCATCGGTGACGCGAGCGCGCGTGTCGGGGTCGACGTGCGGATCGTTGTTGTACACCCGTGAGACGGTCTTGGCGCTGACTCCGGCCAGTGCCGCGACATCCTGCATGGTGGTCATGACCTACCCCCGTCTGCTCGTCGTCTGCTCGTCATCGACTCGTGTAGCCGCCGTCCACCGGCAGCGACACCCCGGTCACCATGGAAGCATCATCGCTCAACAGGAAGGCAATCGGCGCGGCAATCTCGTCCTCGGTGGCCCAGCGACCCAGCGGCATCTGTGCCAGGAACGGCTGCTCGATCTCCGGACGGCCCCAGTAGAACGCGGACATCTCCGTCATCACGACGGTCGGATTGACTCCGTTGATCCGGATTCCGTGGCGACCGAGTTCGAGGGCCGAAACCCGAGTGATGTTGTCCAGGGCAGCTTTCGAGGAGCCGTACGAGATGTGACCCGTCAGGGCGACGAGACTGGCCTGGCTCGACACGTTCACGATTGCCCCCGCACCGGCGGCGATCATCGCGGGGACGGTGTACTTGATGACGAGGAGAGCGCCGCGCGCGTTGATGGCGATGACCTTGTCGAAGATGGAGATGTCGGTGTCCTGTGGCGTGGCGATCTCGCCGCCGAAGCCGGCGCAGTTCACCACTCCGTAGAGCTCGAGCCCCTCGACGGCCTCGCGCACGCTGTCCTCGGAGGTCAGGTCGAACGCCAGAGGCTGCGCGCCGGTCTCGTCGGCGAGCTTGTCCAGTGCGTCCACCGACTGACCGGCTGCGACGACGTCGGCACCGTCGGCCACCAGCCTTCTCACCGTGGCCGAGCCGATACCGCCGCTGGCACCGGTCACCAAGATCTTCCGGCCGTCGAACTTCGCCATGTGCGTCAACCTTCACTGTTTCCGAATCGGTCATGTCATCGATGTCATTTGCCGTAGGTGCGTCCTGGATGTCATCGGTGTCATGGACGGTACCTCAGCGCCGTTCCATCGGGTCGAAAATTGAGCAGATCGCGAATATTCCCAGTTCAGAGACGGTACCGCTCGGTCCGATAGCGGGGCGACGGTGCGGCTCCGTCCGTGTGCAGGCGTTGTGTCATGTCACCGGTGACATGAATTTTCACGAAACACGTGACAATGCGGGTTGCGTGGGTCACACTCGTTTACACAACGAGCCCCGCAGGGAGCTCGACCTGCCTCGCAGACCACGATCACCGACCGTGCTGCACAGGCACCGGTGGGGGTATCCATCCCGCATCCGACGGTTTTCGATTCGACCAAGGAGTATCCATGGCCAGCGTTGCACCTGTTGCGACACCGATCCTCGAGGCGAGGGGATTGTCGAGGAGCTTCGGAAACGTGCGCGCCCTCGACGACGCCGATTTCGACATCTACCCCGGCGAGGTCGTCGCCCTCATCGGCGACAACGGTGCAGGCAAGTCGACGTTGGTCAAGGCGCTCTCGGGCAGTCTCGCGGTCGACACCGGCGAAATCCTGTTCGACGGTACCGCGGTCGATCTCGACAGTCCCACCGTGGCAGCCGAACTGGGCATCGAGACGGTGTTCCAGGATCTCGCTCTCGCGCCGCACCTGAACGCGCAGCAGAACATGTTCCTGGGTCGGGAACTTCCCGCGAAAGGGCTGCTCGGCCGTCTCGGTTTTCTCGACGTCTCCACGATGCGCAAGCAGTCGCAGGACGCGTTGAACGAACTCGGAGCCACCGTGCGTAGCCTCACCGTTCCTGTCGGAGCCATGTCGGGTGGCCAGCAGCAGGCCATTGCGATCGCTCGCGCGGTCGCTTGGGCCAAAGGGGTTGTGTTCCTGGACGAACCGACCGCGGCGCTCGGTGTGGTGCAGACCCGAAACGTTCTCGACACCATTCGCCGCGTGGCGGACAGGGGAGTGGCAGTGGTGTTCATCAGTCACTCGATGCCGCACGTGATCGAGGTCGCCGACCGCGTTCAGGTACTGCGGATGGGCAAGCGCGTCGCCACTCTCGACGCCAAGAACACGACCATGGAAGAACTCGTCGGCGCGATGACCGGCGCAACCACCGGAGCCACACGATGACCAACCAGACCATCAGCCCCTCCCTCGAGCCGATGCCGCCCGGCGACAAGCCGTCTCGGCACTCCTTCGATCTCGTCGAAGCGCTCGGTAAGTTGGCCCGGGTTCAGGTGTTCCAGATCGTGCTGGTCTTGGCTGCGATCTGCCTCGTGTTCTCGATCATGGCTCCCGGCAGCTTCCCCGAGTGGGGCAACATCCGCCAGATCATCCAGAACGTATCCATCCTGGCCGTTCTCGGGATCGGCATGACGTTCGTCATCGTCACCAGTGGCATCGATCTCTCGGTCGGCTCCGTTCTCGTTTTCTCCGGAGTCGTCTCGGCCAAGACCATGGCCGCGATCGGCGGCGACGGATGGGGAGTTGCCGCGATCGGAATCGTGGTGGCACTGGGGTGTGGACTCTGCTGGGGATTGCTCAACGGTTTCCTGATCGGTAAGGCCAACGTGCCTCCGCTGATCGTGACTCTCGGGACCCTGGGCGGAGCTCTCGGGCTCTCGCAGGTCATCACCGGGGGTGTCGACATCCGCGACGTCCCACCGGTCCTGGTCGATACCATCGGCTACGGAAACTTCCCGGCCACCACCATTCCCCTGATTTCGAGCATCGCGTTGGTGCTCGTGGTGATCTTCGGAATCGTGCTGCATCGCACAAAGTTCGGCCTCTACACCTTTGCCGTCGGCTCCAAGGAGCAGTCTGCTCGACGCGTCGGCATCAAGGTGGACATGCACCTGGTCAAGGTCTACGCACTCTCCGGCACCCTCGCCGGACTGGCGGGCATCCTGTCTCTGTCGCAGTACGGCACCACCGCCATCGCCGGCCAGTCGCAGACCAACCTCAATGTCATTGCGGCAGTGGTCATCGGTGGAACGAGCCTCTTCGGCGGCATCGGAACCATGTTCGGCACCGTTGTCGGACTGTTCATCCCTGCCGTGCTGCAGAACGGCTTCGTCATCGTCGGAGTCCAGCCGTTCTGGCAACAGGTCGCCGTCGGTGCTGTCCTCATCGCAGCGGTCTACTTCGATCAGCGTCGACGCGACGCAGCGAGCCGAGGTCAATCGCCCAGCTCCCTCAAGAAACTCTGGTCCCGAAGTCCCTAACCTCGGCCGGTCTCGAAACTCCCTCTATCGCACACCCCTTACAAGAAAGTCGACCATGATCACATCACGCACCGCCGTCGTTGCACTGAGTGTCGCTTCGGTCTCCGCCATGTTCCTGGCGGGTTGTTCGTCCGACTCCGGAAGCGGTGGCGGCAGTGGCAACATCGCCTTCATCCAGGGCGTCAGTGGCGACGAGTTCTACATCAGCATGCAGTGCGGAATCGAAGCTGCGGCGAAGGATGCAGGCGTCACCGTCGACACCCAGGGCCCGGTCAAGTTCGATCCCACCCTGCAGAAGCCGATCGTGGATTCGGTTGTCGCATCGCGGCCGTCGGCGATCCTCATCGCGCCCACCGACGTGGCCGCCATGCAGGCACCCCTCGAGGCAGCCTCCAGAGCAGGTATCAAGGTCGTCCTCGTCGACACCACCCTGGAAGACCCGTCCATCGCGGTCTCCTCGATCTCGTCCGACAACAAGGGCGGCGGGGCAGAAGCGTTCAACGCGATCGAGCGGCTCAACCCGGCCGGCGGCAAGGTGCTCGTCATCTCCACCGATCCCGGGATCTCCACTGCCGACGCCCGAGTGGAGGGCTTCGAGGAAGCCGTCGATGCCAACCCTGCCTTCGACTACCTCGGCGTGCAGTACAGCCACAACGACCCGGCCGAAGCTGCTCGTCTGGTCTCGGCCGCCCTCGCCAAAGACCCCGACATCACCGGCATCTTCGCCGCGAACACGTTCGCAGCCGAGGGCACCGCGACCGGAGTTCGGCAGGCGGGCAAGCAGGATCAGGTCAAGATCATCGGATTCGACGCAGGCCCGGCACAGGTGAAGCAGCTTCGTGAGGGAACAGTGCAGGCTCTGATCGCGCAGCAGCCCGACACCATCGGCACCGACGGCGTCGCGCAGGCCATGGCCGCCATCAACGACCAGCCGGTCACCGCCGAGATCTCGACCGGCTTCCATGTCATCACCGCCGACAACATCGACGGCGAGGGCGCGCAGTACGTCTACAAGTCGTCCTGCTGATTCCTGACGTGTAACCCCTTCAGCTGCGGTGGTGCTCCTGGTGGCAGAACATGCCCGGGAGCGCCACCGCTCACCACGTTCGTCCGACCCCGAGGACCTGTCATGACCGAGCTTCGCCGCGCGACGTTGGAACACCTGCCCGCGACCGTCGCGAAGCCGGACTACGACTTGGACGAACTGCACTGCGGTGTGGTGCATTTCGGAGTCGGCGCTTTTCATCGCGCACATCAGGCGGTGTACTTCGATCGGCTGCTCGCGGCGGGACATCTCGACTGGGCACTGTGCGGAGTGGGAGTGTTGCCGGGAGACAGGAAGATCGGCGACGTCCTCGACTCACAGGATCATCTCTACACCCTGGTCACGGTGGATCCGGACGGTCGACGCGACGCTCGGGTGATCGGATCGGTCGCGGATTTCGTCTTCGCGCCGGACGATCCGCAGGGCGTGATCGATGTGCTCAGCTCACCCGCCACGATGATCGTGTCACTGACGATCACCGAGGCGGGCTACGGCATCGACGACGTCACCGGTGCATTCGAGCCCACCGATCCCGCGGTGCTCGACGACCTCGGTGACCTCTCGGTACCGTCGAGTGTCTTCGGCTTCCTGACCGTTGCGCTCGCCACCCGCCGGTATCACGGAATTCCGCCGTTCACCGTGATGTCGTGCGACAACATCGTCCACAACGGGTCGGTGACCCGAACGGCGTTGACCTCCTTCGCACGTCGGCACGACGCCGACCTGGCGGACTGGATCGACGCAACGGTGGCGTTTCCCAACTCGATGGTCGACCGCATCACCCCTGCTACGACGGCCGCCGTCATCGAGGACGTGCGCAGCGACTTCGGAATCGACGATGGCTGGCCGGTGCGGTCGGAATCGTTCTCGCAGTGGGTGGTCGAAGACACCTTCTCGTTCGGGCGACCTCCCTTCGGCGAGGTCGGAGTGCAACTCGTCGCCGACGTCGCGCCGTACGAACACATGAAACTGCGGCTGCTCAACGGATCTCACCAAGCACTGAGCTATCTCGGTATCCTCGCCGGATACACCCACGTGCACGAGGTGATGGCCAGCCCCGACCTGTACGAGTTCGTCGCGTCGTACATGCGAGCCGAGGCCGCCCCGACGCTCGCCCCGGTCGACGGAATCGACATCGACACCTATATCGAGCAACTGCTGCACCGTTTTTCGAGCCTCGCCGTGCGAGACACGCTCGAACGTCAGATCGTCGACGCGTCCGCGCGCATTCCGAAGTTCGTGCTGCCGGTGATCCGCGACCGGCTCGCACAGGACCGATCGGTCGACCACGGAGCGCTGGTGCTCGCCGCGTGGTGCGGAGTGCACGAGCGCGGGGACATTCCGATGGTCGACGGGAATGCCGAAAATCTGCAACGATTGTCGTGGGAGGACCACGACAATCCCGGCGCATTCCTGGCGAATCCTGCTGTCTTCGGCGATCTGTCGACAAGTCCGCGGCTACGCGGGGCGTACCAACGGGCCAAGCGCTCGCTTCAGGACAGCGGTGCCCGCGGAGCAGTACGGCGCGTGCTGGAACAGTCGGTCGGAGTGGGTCAGCCCTTGTAGTACACCACCTGGTGGCTCGTGGCCAGCAACGTCCCGGCTTCGGTCCACAGTTCGGCCGTCTGATCGAAGTAGCCCTGATGGAAGCGGCGGGCTCGTGCTGTGCCGAGGATGTACCCGTCGGAGTGTTGCTCGAGATCGTCGGGCGTCGCGAAGTAGTGGGTCGTCAGCGAGATGGTGCCGGCCGGCACATAGCGACCGAGGCGCTGAAAGATTCTGGGGTAGAACACATCGCTGAGCGAGGTCAGCGCAGCGAAGTCCAGCGGGCGCGCAGGCGTGTCGCGGATCCAGAGGGTCTCGGTCGAGTCCGGTGACTCCTGGTCGTTCAGAGCGCCTGCAACGAAACGCATCTCGTAGTTCTGCGCCCAGGCGATCGCGTCGGGAAAGTTGCCTCGGGGCGTGTCGGCGGGGGAGGTGACGGCCGGTGCCACGGCCTCGGTGTTGTCCCACGTCTCACGCCTGGTTCCGAACACTGCTGTAGCTGTGGTGGCGACGGCACCGTCCTGTACGAGTTCGAGGTACCAGTGCTGATTGCTGCGGTTGGTGCGCACGGCGCGCGCCGAGATCTCGAATTCGCCCTCGGCCACCGGGCCGGCAAAGTTGACCGTCAGCGAGACCGGTGAACCCAGACAATCGGGATGCAGCTCGATGGCATGGACGAACGTTGCGGCGGTGAGACCACCGAACGGGCCGACCATGTTGTTGTACGGTGCCGACGTCCTACCGCGGTAAGTGCCGTCGGCGACGGTCTCGAGTGCCACTGCTGTGTCGAACGGATGCATTGTTCTCCCGTAGGTCTCGATCGGCTTTGGTGCCGATTCAAACTATCCGGCTCACCTACACGCCACGCAGGGTGGCTCCTCGCGGAATGATTCGCCGGCTGCGTAGCTCGGCGAAGATCCCGGCGAACATGGCCTCGGTGTCGACGAAGCGGTGAAATCCCATGCGACGGGCCTTGGAACCGTCGGCGATGACGTCGTAATCCCAGGAGAACACGAAGTCACCGAATGCCCAGGAAGAGACGTCGGAATACGGAGTCGACTGCAGTCCGTGCTCGGCGACGATGGAATCCCACAGCGGCTCCTTGTCTGCCATGACGTCCGCCAGGGACATCGGTAACGGAGTTGCGGTGTCGAGGTCGAACAGACCCGCGATGCGCGGCCACATCTCGCTCCAGCGAAATAGGTCGCCGTTGGTGATGTTGAACGCCTGATTGGCGCAGGTCGGCGTGGTGGCCGCCCATACCGTCGCCTCTGCGAGCAACGATGCATCCGTCATCTCGAGCAGCGCGCCGAAGGCACCGGGCTTTCCCGGAAACCGCATGGGGACGCCCAGTTTCGCGCACATGGTGGCGTACACGGCGATGACGGTGGCCAGGTTCATCGGGTTCCCCAGAGCGACACCGCACACCACCGATGGCCGGATGGCCGACCAGGTCCACCGCTTGCCGAATTGCCGCGCCTCGAGAAACTGCTGCTGATCGACGTTGAACTCGGGCGGCATGTGGGGCGGATCGGATTCTCGCGCCGGGGTTTTGAAGGGACCCAAGTGCGCGCCGTACACCTTGTATCCCTGCATCAGGCTCACGTGCTCCAGGTCCGGTGAGTTCTCCTCGATGGCCGTGACCACGTTGACGAGCATCGCGAGATTGGGGGCGACGAGTTCGGCCCAGCTCGGTCTCTCCTGGTAGGCGGCGTAGAAGATGTGTGTGACGTCGGTCAGCTCCACCAGTCGACGGTGGGTCTCGTCGCCGTCGAGCAGATCCACCGCGATGTGCCGGACGCGTCCAGCGTCGGTACCGCCGCGGCGTGAGAGCCCGACGATCTCCCAATCACCGCTTCGTTGCAGGTGATCGACCAAGTTGCCGCCGATCACTCCGTTGGCTCCCACTACTACTGCTACGCGTGTCATGAACTACTCCTATCTGGATATCGCGATATTGCGATGCCTCCAGTAGACCACATATCGGGATATCGCGATATCGGAGTAGGCTTGGAGGGTGGCTGACGAACTGGACCCCGCAGAGCTGGCAGCAGTGTTCGGTGCGCTGGGCAACCCCGCGAGATTGGCGATCATGCGGTGGCTCAAGGACCCGAGCGACTTTCCGCCGCAGCTCGAACCGGCCGAACAGGTGGGGGTGTGCCTCAAGCACATTCAGTCGAGGGCGGGTGTCTCCCAATCCACGGCCTCGCAGTACATGGCGGTACTTCAACGTGCCCACCTGGTGACGAGTACAAAAATCGGGCCCTGGGTTCACTACAAACGCAACGACGAATTCCTCGACCGATTGGCAGAGACGATCAGGACCGAATTGTGAAGTTGTCGATGGCCTGATCGATCGAGCTGCTGTCCTGGTGCACCGCTCGTGCTCGGTCCCGCAGGGCGCGCCGGTCGGTTGCACGTGCGATTGCGCTCAGGTCGATGCGCTGCAACAGCTTCTTCGTCACCGGTCGTTTGCTGTCCCAGAATGCCAGTGCAGCAATGAGATCGGTGGCCTCCTGGCCGGTCAACAGTGCCTGGGCGACGGCGCATGCCGCTGGGTCCTCGAACGGCAGGAGATAGGTGGCGTCGTCGAACACCGCAGGTCTGCCGTCGTAGGGGCCGACCATCCTGAACTGCGGAACCTTGTGGAATCCGGAGATCGCGATCTTGTACGGCGCAAACGTGTACGGCCCCACACCGAAGATGCAGAACCGGGCGCGACTTCGGTAGATCGACGACTTTCGGCCGTCGAGAGCGGTCGCGTTGTCGGTCAGGTACTTCCACAGCTTCGGCGCGCTGTCCGCCAACTGCGCGGTGTCGTCACCGGTATGCGACTGCGGCACGATCATCCACCGCGACACCACCCTCAGCTTGTCGCGATAGACATCGGTACATTTGAACAGGGGAAACAGGAAGTCCTTCTCGACGTCGACCGAGGCTCCGAGTTTTGTTCGCGGGCCGTCGTTCTCGGCCAGTTCCATGACGGCAGACGCGTCGTGCTTGATGCCCTGACGCCACATCAGCGGACTGATGCCATCGAACTGATTGCTTCGCTCGTAGGCGTCGACATCCGCGACGAGCTGTCCGTCGACCACTCCGATTCTGGTGCCGGGGTGCAGTGCATCCATGCTCGGATACACCTGCGCGGTGTGGTCGGTTGCGCCGGTTCCGAGTTCGACCACGAACCAACAGGCATCCACTCCGGCGTCGAACCACTTCTTGGCGTCGATGGGGCGCAGACTCGAACCGGTGATCGGAAGGCCGTGCCGAGCGCAGTGCAACAGGATGTTTCGCGCTACCTGGGTCTTGCAGATCATTGCAACGGTGACCGGGCGATCTGCGAACTCGGTGAGCAACTTGATCCAAATGAATTCCGCGATGTCGAAATTGGAGCTTCCGGTGATCGCATCGATTCCGCGCGCGTTCCCGGTGTTCACACGAGTCGGTCTGTTGCTGGAACCCAGAACCGAGAGCTGAGAGTTGGTCACCCACGGTGGGTTGCCGACGACGAGAGTCGGGCCCGGATCGGACGTCCATGCGATGTCGCGTACCAGGTCGAAATCGAAAATCGAGGCGGTGACGATTCTGCCGAATGTCGATGCGGCTGCGGCGTACTCGGGCTGCACTTCGATTCCGACGCGTTCTGCATCGGGGTGGCTCTCACCGACGACCGACAGGAAGTTCCCGACACCGCACGTGGGTTCGAGGACGCGAGTCCACTGTCGTCGGGGCAGGGTGTCGACCAACGCACGTGCCAACTCGATCGGGGTCTGAAAGTCCCCGAACTCGTTGTTGGGCATCGATGCCTCCGGCAGTGGTGCGGACAGGTTCCTTCGGTGGCATAGGAGCGTAGCCTGCGGAGCGACCAGAAGGTCAGCACCACACCACTGCCGAAGGCACTAAAGTGAACTGGGATGAGGCTTTCGCGCGTTGCACTGTCGTTCACAGCTCTCGTATTCGTCGGTGCCCTCATGTGGGTCGCCGTGACTGCAGGTGACGTGTTACCTGCGCACTTCACCGGCTCCGGAAGGGTCGACCGCGTGGAGCCCAAGTCATCGTTTCTGCTCACCACGGGTGGCATCGGGTTCGTACTGATCGGCTTCTTCGCGAGTGTCGGGTGGTGGCTCCCCAGACTTCCGGCCCAGCTCGTGAACTTACCGACTCGGCGAATGCACGACTACTGGACTTTGCCCGAGAACAGGCCCACGCTCGATCGCAAGATGGCAGAGGATCTCGACTGGATGGGTGCGGCAACCGCCCTGCTGCTCGCGTGGATCGTCGGGGTGGCCGGTACTACGGTGGGCGACTCGGTCAGCGTCTGGGTTCTCGCCGTCCCGACGGCGCTCTACGTGCTGGCGATTCTGGGATACGTGGTGTTCGTCGTCAAAGGTGGCCGGTACCGCATTCCGAACGACTGATTCAGGGGAGTGGTTGCAGCATCGCCGGTGTGGCCCTCGCTCCATTCGTCAGCGGCATTTCTGCCTCACGCAGTTGGTCGATGCTCAGTGCGCAGTGAGTCCGTCGAGGAGAAGTTCACCGACGAAAGTCGCGTTGTCCTGCGGGCTGTTCTGTCGACGGGTGAAACAGCGCATCAGCAGCGTGTTGGTGATCCCTGCCGCGAGATCGACTGGACTGGAGCTCTTTCGGAAGATGCCGGTGTCCTGCCCTCGTGCGATGACCGGTGCGATGATCGACGGCAGGTTGAGCTTCTCCTTGATGGAGATCAGTCCCTCCGGCTCGCCGTAGGTGTCGTGTGCGACAGCGACGAGTAGAGCGTCCATGAATTCGAGTTCGTCCGCGGCGAGTTGCGCGCACCGCAACATGTGATTCTGCAGAATCGTGAGCTCGTCGAGGCCGAGCAGGTGGTCGTCGGCCACCGACTCACGAAGGCGATCGACTCGGCTCTGCAGTGCTGCAACGATGACGGACGGCTTGGTAGGAAACAGTGTCTTGCACGCGGTTCTCGGCACTCCGGCGATATCGGCGACGTCGTCCATCCGCGTCATGAAGTAGCCACGCTTTCCGAACTCGTCGCGCGCAGCGGTGACGATCGCAGCACGCGGATCGCGAGGAAGTGGCCGTTCTTCCACCGCTGCGCCGATTTCTCCCACGACATCATCGAGGTGCTGATGATGTCCCGACGTGTCGACGACGGCCCCGATGAAGGCGAGGACCGCGTCGGACATCACATCGGCCGATACGGAAGCGGCGTCCACCTGACTGCGGATGCGAAATCCGTCGACGACGGCATTGATCGTCACAGCGAACGATCGAGCGGTGAAGGGACGGCGAAAGGCTCCACCGTCGGGATCGAACAGTGCCTCGAATGCGTCCAGTACGGCGTCGTCTCGAACGCGGTAGCTCCCGGCGAGTGCTGCGGAAGTAGGTCCGCGGAAAACATGATCGAGAAGAGTGGCGGTGGTGCTCTTCCGGTCGACGATTGCCGGGAAGTAGTGCGCGACGAGCGCCGACACCGCCGTTCGAATCGATGCGCCACTGTTCGTCATCTGGTTGCGAACGGTGCCGTGAACGTCGGTGGGTAGAGGAGTTCGTGACAGATGCTCGACGACCGTGGCGAGGAAGTCGGACTTGGTGTCGAACTTGCGGAAGAACGTCGCTGTCGACGAGTCGGCCTCGTGGACGACGTCCTCGATACGTAATCCGCGTTCGAGAATCCTCTGTGGATGCGCGATCAACAATGCGACACCCGCCTCGACGAAGAGGGCAGTGGTCGCGTCGAGCTCGGTCATAGGAGCGGACTTTACCGAGGTGGGGCCGACCGTGAGGGTGCAGGTGACAGCATTCACTCTCGGGTGAGAGCAACCTCGGTCATTCCTCGGAGTGACGCAGCGGAGTGAGTGGGGTGTCATTGGCCGTGTTCGCGCCACCGGGACAGCGGCGGTGCCCGAAATCAAGGATCTCCATGACAGTGCTCGATATCCGCGTCGGAGACGCACCCGACCCACGACTCAGCGCTCGTGAAATCGAGGTACTCACCGCGTGGCTCATCTCTGATTCCAAAGCGGAGGCATCGCGCTCGCTCTATCTCTCGATGGGAACCGTCAACACACACCTGACTCGCATCAGAGCGAAGTACACGGCAGTGGGACGAACGGCACCGACCAAAGCGACGTTGCTGGTGCGTGCACTGCAGGACGGGTTCATCGACATCGACGATCTGTGATTAGCTACCGCACCTCGACGCGACTGGACCGCACCTTCCTGACCACGAACCAGCTGATCAGCGCGACGACGATGCCGATAACGACATATTGGAACACCGAGGCGTAGTTCTCCACGTAGTGCCAGTTCTCCCCGAGGAAGTAGCCGGCGAGCACGAAGATGGAGTTCCAGATCAGGCTGCCGAGGGTGGTGTACAGGGTGAATTGCAGAACCGGCATCCGGGATACACCGGCCGGGATCGAGATGCCCGATCGGACCATCGGAATCATGCGGCCGAAGAACACGGCAGACCGGCCGTGGCGAGTAAACCAGTCCTCGGCCTTCGTCAGATCCTCCGTCCCGACGAACGGCATCTTCTCGACGATGGCATACATCCGATCGCGGCCGAGCTTGACGCCGAGCCAGTACAGGACGAGTGCGCCGATCACCGAACCTGCCGTCGTCCAGAACAACGCACTCAGCAATGTCATGCCGCCTTGGGAGGCGGTGAACCCGGCGAGAGGCAGAATGATCTCGCTGGGAAGGGGCGGGAAGAAGTTCTCCGCTGCGACGGCGATTCCTGCACCTGGGCCGCCGATGGCTTCCATCAGACTCACTGCCCATCCGGCGATCCCTCCGAGGTCGCTGTCGGCTGCGGCAAGGGAGGAGAGGTCGCTCATGACAACGACTGTACGAAACCGATGGGCCGAAAATCTGCTCACCAGGCGAAATGCCCGGAAATTGAGACATATGGAACACTCGGGAGTGTGAACCGAGTCTCCCGGATAGTCCCTGCTGTTGCCGCCACCACACTGCTGCTCAGTGCCTGCGGGTCCTCGGACTCGGCCGATCCAGCACCCACCACCACGAGCAATTCGTCCGCGCCGGCCTCGACATCAGCGAGTTCGAGCTCTGCAACGGTCTACGACCTACCCGGAACCGGAGTGTTCCCCGAGGGCATCACCGCCGCGGACGACACCTTCTATGTGACGTCGACATCCGACGGCGCGGTGTTCCGCGGAACCGTCGGATCCCCGGATGTCTCTGTGTTCTTGCCCGGCGGTGCCGACGGACGCACCGGTGCCGCCGGAATCGACGTGACCGACGACGACGATCGCCCCGACTATCTGGTGATCGCCGGTGGGGCCACCGGCAAGGTGTGGGTGTACGACGCCGACTCCGGTGATCTGGTTGCTACGTTCACCAACGGGCTCGGTGCCGACGCGACCTTCCTCAACGACGTCGCGATTGCCGACAACGGCGATGCCTACGTCACGGACTCGCGTAGCCCGGCGTTGTTCCGCATTCCCGTCGAGCAGATGACGGCCGGGACGCAGGACGCTCCGTTGGAGACATTCGTGAGCTTCGACGGCACACCGTTCGCGTACGGAGAGGGATTCAACGCCAACGGCATCGTCGAGAACGACGACGAATCTGCCTTGATCGTCGTGCAGTCCAGTACCGGCAACCTGTATCGCATCGACAAGACTTCCAAGGAGGTCACGCAGGTCGACCTCGGCGGAGCAACGCTCACGAACGGCGACGGGATGGAGATGGACGACGACACGTTGTACGTCGTCCGTAATCGTGACGGGTTGATCTCCAAGGTCGACCTGAATGACGACGGCCGCAGCGGATCGGTCACGGGTGAGATCACCGACGCATCGTTCGCCTACCCCACAACCGTTGCAGCAGTAGATGATCGATTGCTCGTGGTGAACAGTCAGTTCGACAAGCGCGGGGGAGAACCCGTCGAGCCGTTCACTGTCAGCTCTGTTCCGGAGTAGAGCGGCTGCGCCGCGTGTGCGCGGAAGTTCGTAGCAGTGGTCGAAGTTCCATGCACGACGATCAGTCGGCAACGATGGCGTCGATCTGGCCGATTGCCGACGCCATGCCCTCGTCCATGCCCATCGCCACGAGTTCTTCGAGCTGGCTGAGGCTGTCGAAACGCGAACGGATGGTCATTCGCGTTGCGCCGCCGACGTCTTCGAGAGTCACGGTGGCGTGGGTGACGGGCATCGTCGACGACGGATTGCCCGAGTCGTCGGCGAACCCGTCGTCGAAGGACAGCGTGGTCGGTGCGGAAATCTCGGTGAAAAGCCACCATCCGGCGGCCTTTTCGCCGTCCGGCCCCGACATGTAGTACGACGCTCTGCCGCCGGCAACGAAGTCGTGGGACACGAACGTCGCAGGCCATGTGGGCGGACCCCACCACTGTTCGAGTTGGCGCGGGTTCTCCCAGATCTGCCACACCCGTTCGACGTTCGCGTCGAACTCCGCGACCACGGTCATGGTCAGGTTCTCTGCATCCTTGTGTGAGCTGATGAACGGCATGATTCAGCCTTTCCGGTCCTCGGACAGAAGGTCGTCGATCCGGTCGACGCGTTGTCGCCAGATCTCCTCGTAGGTATCGAGCAGGGCGCGAGCGTGTGCGATGGTCTCCAGCCGAACTCGCACGATCTGCTCCCTGCCACGCTTGTGTTTGGTGATCACGTCAGCGCGTTCGAGAACGGCGACGTGCTTCTGCACAGCGGCGAAACTCATGGCGTAGTGAGCCGCCAACTCCGATACCGACTGTTCACCGACAGTGACCTTCGCGACGATGTCGCGCCGCGTCTTGTCGGCGAAGGCCTGGAACAGGCGATCGACCTCGGCGTCACTCATCTCATCTACAACCATTTGGTTGTACGTTATTGGTCGCTCGGTCTTCCGTCAAGGGACAAATCGGTCTTTCAGGCAATATGGAGTGCGGAAGGCGAACGACGTCGTCCGAGAGGAGTGCCAGGGTGCAGATTCGATCGGCCATGATCGGCGCGCTGTCGATCGTTGTGGGCGCACTCGTGGTGCTGGTTCTCGATCTGCACACCGCATGGCAGACGCCCTCCCATCTGCGACGAACGATCAGCGAGTACGGACTCGGCGCGCAGCAGTGGGTGTTCACCATCGGCGTGCTTCTGCTCGCATTCGGTTCGGCGCTCACGCTTGCGTCTGCGATTCGGCATCGCCTGACCCGGCCTGCTTCTGTCGCCTCGATCTGCCTGATGCTCTGGACCGTCGGACTGGTCGCCGTCGTTGCTGTGCCGAAGCAGGATTGGTCGAACGACGCGTCGCTGAGCCTCGGAGGAACAATTCACCGGCTCGGGGCAGCGGTGGCGTTCGTCAGCATCCCGATAGCCGTCTTTGCGTTCTCTCGCCCGTGGATTCGCGACGGCGTGTGGGCGGTTCGCGCACGAATCACGCTGGGCCTGAGCATGCTGTCGGTCGTGACGCTGATGCCCATCGTGTACGCGTTGGCTGTGGGAGTAACCGGCTCGCGTCCTTGGTATCGCGTCGTCACACTCGGGTACGTGGAGCGGGTGCTCGTCGTCGCCGAAGTGGTCGCGCTGATTTCACTCGCTCTGTGGGTGTGGGCAGCAGAACGTAGGAGTGTCGCCTCGCTCGAGTCTCAGGAGATCAAGGCCTCGCAGCCCGTATAGGGAACCGATCGCGCTCGCGTCGCGTCCAACCTCTCAGTGACGTCGAGTCGAGAGGGCGAACGAATGCGGGTAGTGGTTGGGCGTCGCTTCGCGGCGGTCTGTGCTTCGGCGCTGGTGCTGACGGGTTGTGCGAACTCGACGCAGGGAACACCCGCCGCCGGAGAAGCCTCCTCGCTGGAATCGACGACGGTGACAGCCGGCCCGGAGCCATTCGACCCCTGTACCATCCCCAAATCTGCAGTGACTGCAAGTGGGTTGGACGTCAGCACCGAGCGACCGGACTTCGCGGGAATCACGACGTATCCCGGCTGGAAGAACTGTGCATGGGATGGGCCGTCCGATAACCCGTGGTACTTCTTCCTCGTCCAGTCATCGATCAATTCGCTCGATCAGTACTTGAGCAGTCCGCAGAACGTAGGGCAGGTTCCAGTCCAAATAGGCCCTCGCGCGGCCGTGCAGCACAACATCCCTGGGGACGGTGTGCCACCGGAGGGTTGCAGCATCGCGTTCGACGCAGGCGGCAATCTGATCATTCTCATCCTCCACAAAATTGGCTCGAAGGACTTGCTGGGCGACCCCTGCATCGAAGTCGCCAAGCATGCCGAGGACCTTCAGTCGTACTTGCCGAAATGAAAGGCACTCTGCAGTGACAGACACGACTTCAGGTCTAGCCGACAACCTCACGTATTGGCGATCGTTGCGCGATCAGGCCAACGCTGGCGAACTTCACGTCGAAGCAGATGTGGCGGTGGCCTGCGATAGAGCGTTCTCAGACTATCTCGAAGAACTGGACAAAATGTTCGAGATGACTGTCGGACTGTCGTCGCCCGAAGGGTTCGGTGAGCTGCCCTCAGCTCAGATGCTGGGCGCGAAATTCCACCGTCTCGCTATCGGTGAAGAAGGCTCCGCGAGCTTTGCGATCAAGCAGCAGATCGAGATCATCAAGACGATGCGGGAGTTCTTTCGACACTATTTCGCCAGTGTCGAGGCGACGGATACCGCGACTGCGGTCACCGTAGAGGAGCTGTCCCCGCCGAAATAGACGACAGATCCCGACGACCCAGTTGCTCGGTCGTCGGGATCGATCGTTCGAAACACGCTGCTAGCGAGCCAGTTCCACTTCCGCTTCCTCGTCGACGAAGGGGTCGCCGTTCCGCGGAGCGTTGTAGCGCTCGAGGTCGAGGATTCCTTCGCGCTTGGCGACGATGGTCGGCACCAATGCCTGACCGGTGACATTGACTGCGGTGCGACCCATGTCGACGATGGGCTCCACCGCAAGCAGCAGACCGACGCCGGCCAACGGCAATCCGAGGGTGGACAGCGTGAGGGTCAGCATCACCGTCGCACCCGTTGTTCCTGCCGTTGCGGCAGAACCGATCACGGACACCACGATGATCAGCAGGTAGTCGGTGATGGTGAGATCGATGCCGTAGAACTGAGCCACGAAGAGTGCCGCGATCGCGGGATAGATTGCCGCGCAACCATCCATCTTGGTCGTCGCCCCGAGGGGTACCGCGAACGACGCGTACTCGCGAGGGACTCCGAGGTTGCGTTCGGTGACGCGCTCGGTGAGGGGCAGGGTTCCGATCGACGAACGCGAGACGAAGCCCAGCTGGGTGGCAGGCCACACTCCCGAATAGAAGTTGCGCACCGAAAGTCCATGGGCGCGAACGATCACCGGGTACACCACGAAGAACACCACGGCCAGACCGACATAGATCGACACCGTGAACACGCCGAGCGAGCCGATCGCGTCCCAGCCGTAGGTCGCCACCGCGTTGCCGATGAGTGCGGCGGTGCCGATCGGTGCCAGGCGAATGATCCACCACAACACCTTCTGAACGATGGCCAACAGCGACGCGTTGAACGCGAGGAACGGTTCGGCCTTCTTGCCGACCTTGAGCGCAGCGATGCCGATGGCAGCGGCAATGACCAGCAACTGCAAGATGTTGAAGCTCAGTGAGGTGGTTGCGGTACCGCTCTCGGCG
Organism: Rhodococcus sp. 14-2483-1-2; assembly: GCF_002259405.1. Lineage (GTDB taxonomy): Bacteria > Actinomycetota > Actinomycetes > Mycobacteriales > Mycobacteriaceae > Rhodococcoides. Next base: position 211,808 of record NZ_NPFW01000020.1, read on the forward strand.
ACCGTGGTTTTCGCGCCGAGTGCCAAGAAGTTGTTCGGTACCAGTCCGGTGAGGAACGACCACCACGACCCGACGCTCGACGGATCGCCCGCCGAATCGGCACCTGCGCTGGTACGGGAGCCGGGCTGAGCCACCAACCCGATCACGATGCCGATGATGACGGCGATGAATGCCGTGATGGCGAACCACCACAGGGTCTGGATCGCCAGACGGGCAGCATTCGTGACCTCGCGCAGGTTGGCGATGGAACTGACGATCGCCGTGAACACCAGCGGGATCACCGCGACGGTGAGAAGTTTGACGTAGCTCGAACCGATGGTCGACAGGGTGCCGACCAACCAGTTGTCGTTGCCGTCGGCGGCGTCGGGCATGGATCGCGCGATGAGTCCGAATACGACTCCGAGGACGAGTCCGGCAACGATTTGTGGACCGAAAGCGGTTGCCCAGGTAGGGACACGGCGCGTTCGGGTAGCGCTGGGCGCAGACATGGATATGCCTTTCGAAATGGAGAGGTGTCGCCAGGGATGGACGACAGAAATACTCGCCGGCCGATCGGCCGAGCGGAGGGGATGCGGTCTAAAGAACCGTCAACAGGTAGCGCTGGCTTGCAGACGCAAGTCGACATACCGTCGAGAGGTCAGCAGCGGATTCACTGACCGAACGCTACTCCGCCGTGGAACCGTGCAGCAGAGCAGGGCGGCTATGAGGGTTCACTGTGGAATCGGTATGGGTCCGCTGCGGCGTCGATCCGACTCCACCTTCGTGGGTTAGTTTGAGGTTCTTGTCGTCGACGAAACGAGATCATGAGTACCGAATCGAAGCCCCGAGCAATGGCCGGACGACTCGTTCGTGCCGTCTGTGCGGTGGTCGCCGCCCTGGTTGCCGTCGTTCTGGGCTCGGCCGGTTGGGTGGCATACGCGACGGCGGGGAAGGTGTACGACGTCGACGATGCACCGGACGCGCCCGTGGCCATCGTTCTCGGTGCACAGGTGCGCGACGGCAAGCCCATGCGGTTTCTCTCCGGACGTCTCGACACTGCGATCGCGTTGATGGCGGCGGGAAAGATCAAGGCGATTCTGGTGTCCGGTGACGCAGACGGCAACTCCGGCAACGAGATTCAAGCGATGACCGATTACCTGATCGAGCACGGAATCGATCCTGCCGTGATCATCGGAGACGATCACGGCATCGATACCTACGACACCTGCGCGCGGGCGAAGGAGACCTTCGGGGTCGAACGAGGACTGATCATCAGCCAACCCCTCCATGTGTCGCGAGCAGTTGCGTTGTGTGAGGACATGGACCTCGACGTCGACGGAGTCACGGCGGAGTGCGTCGACTGCAATACCCTTGCGGTAGTGCGCAACTACGCGCGAGAGTTGCTGGCGCGACCCAAGGCGGTGCTGGATCTGTGGTCGGGTCGCGATCCCGTGGTGGTGTCGCCGCCCGTCGATTCTCTCGCGAACATCACGAACCGATGAGTGTGCCCGATGGTGACGTCCTGATCCCGACCGTGGTGCGAGAGTTGGCGGGACCCGAAGACGTCGAGCCGGTGTGGTCGAATGAATTGGGCGGGTTGACGTTTCGTCTCGGCGAGGCGCGGTACGTCAAATGGACGCCGGCCGAAACCTCGATAGATCTGGAGGAGGAGGCACGACGTCTGAAGTGGGCGATTCGGTACAGCCCGGTGCCGAAGGTCCTCGCGGTCGGTTCGGACGATTCGGGTTCGTGGTTGGTGACCGCTGCTCTGCCCTGGGAGAACGCGGTGGCGGATCGCTGGATGGCCGATCCGGCTGTCGCAGTTCGAGCGGCGGCAACCGGCCTTCGGGCATTCCACGATTCCGTCCCCGTCGGGCAGTGCCCGTTCGATTGGTCGGTGGTCTCACGGGTCGGCGATCGCGAGTTGCCAGTCGAATCGCCGTCGATCGACAGGCTCGTCGTGTGCCATGGCGACGCCTGCATGCCGAACACCCTGATCGCCGATGAGGGATCCTGGGCAGCTCACGTCGATATGGGCACGATGGGCGTCGCCGATCGGTGGGCAGACCTGGCACCAGCGATCTGGAGCACCGAATACAACTACGGCCGCGACTATTGCGAGGCATTCTTGGACGCGCACGGCATCGACCTCGACCGTGAGCGTCTGGACTACTACCTGTGGTTGTGGGAGTCGACCTGATCTGTGGCTCGGAGTCGCCGCCCCAGCCCGGCTACAGTGAGCTGGCCCGGTTCGACGACTCTGCGGACCCGTGTTTTCAGGAGAAGTGAACACTTGAGCTGGATCCGCTTGAACGACGTTGCCAAGGGCTACGACCAGAAGGTGATGTTGCGCGAGGTGTTCTTTCGTCTCGCCGACGGTGATCGCATCGGTCTGATCGGACGCAACGGCACGGGCAAGACCACCCTGCTTCAGCTTCTTCTCGGACGTGAGACTCCCGATACGGGAACGGTCGATGTCACCGAGGGCGCACGAATCGGGTACTTCTCGCAGTTCTCGGAACTCGACGGCGATCGCAGCATCCAAGCGGAGCTCGAATCTCTCTTCGTCGCTGTCCACGCGGTCGAGGTCGAATTGGCCGAGGTCGAAGCCGCACTCGGGGGCGACCTGGACGAGAAGCAGATGTACAAGCTCGTCGATCGCCAAGCCGAGCTACTCGACGCCATGGAGAACAGTGGCGGCTGGACCTATCACCAACAGATCGACACTGTGCTGTCGATGCTCGGGTTCAACGCCGAACGACGTGAGCTCCCCGTCGATCGACTGTCCGGTGGTTGGCGCAACCGCGCAGCGTTGGCCAAAATCCTCATCGAGGCCCCGGACGTCCTGCTCCTCGACGAGCCGACGAACTTCCTCGATGTTGCCGGAATCGCGTGGCTCGAACGTTGGCTACGAGATTTCCGCGGTGCGCTTCTCGTTGTCTCGCACGACCGCGCATTCCTCGAGCAGGTCGTCACCAGCATCGTCGAAATCGAGAACCATCACCTGCAGACGTACGACGGTAGCTACTCGGAATACGTTCAGCAGAAGCAGTTTCGACTCAAGAACCTCGAACGTGAGTTCAGCAACGAACAACAGCTGCTGGCCTACGAGCAAGAAGCGATCAGCGATCGCAAGGAAGCAGTGAAGAATCCCAGCGGGGTGCTCAAGCGTCGGCTCGCGAACATCAAGAAGAGCAAGAGTCCGCGTCCGGTCGACACGGTGGTCACCGCGATCTACGGCGGACTGCACGTGCACGACAACCTGGCCGAGATCACCGGAATCTCCAAAAGCTATGGCGAGCAACGACTCTTCGAGAACATCTCGTTCACCGTGCATCGCGGTGACCGCATCGCCATCACCGGACCGAACGGATGCGGCAAGACAACCCTCGTCGACATCCTGGTCGGTGCCGAGCAACCGGACAGCGGCAAGATCAAGTGGAAGACCAAGGCACCGTCGTTCATCTACTACAACCAGGTGCTGGCCGATCTCGATCTCGATGACACCGTGTCGCATTCGGTCAACGCGATGCCGGGCAGCCTCGCACTGACGGCGACCAAGAAGGAAGTCCATCGGTTCCTGACACTGCTGCAGTTCTCCGAGATGGATCTCAAATCGAAGATCGGCGTTCTGTCAGGAGGACAGAAGGCACGAGTTGCTCTGGCGCAGTGTCTGCTGTTCGGCGCAGGCGTGATCGTGCTCGACGAGCCCACCAACCACCTCGACCTGCAGAGCACCCAGGTTCTCGAGCGTGCCCTGATGGCGTTTCCCGGTGCGGTGATTCTGGTGAGCCACGACAGGTTCTTCGTGGAGAAGGTGGCCTTTCGGCAGCTGTCGTTCGACGGCAAGGGCGGGGTCACCGAAATCGCCGGCGTCCAGATGGCCTGACGCCGTGGGCTACCCGTTGATCTTCGACGTGGATGTGCCCCACTCGGCGTCGCGCAGCTCCTTCTTCCTGATCTTGCCGGTGGATGTCTTCGGCAACTCGACGATGAACTCGACGGCACGCGGGGCCTTGTAGGAGGCGATGGCAGATTTCACGTGCGCTACGAGGTCTGCCTCCGACGCTTCCGCGCCCGGCACCAGCACCACGAATGCCTTCGGTCGCTCGCCCCACTTGTCGTCCGGCACCCCGATCACCGCCACATCGGCGACTGCTGGATGGCTGGCAAGTGCCTGTTCGACCTCGATCGTCGAGATGTTCTCGCCGCCGGAAATGACGACATCCTTGGCGCGATCCAGTAGTTGGACATAGCCGTCGGGATGCATGACCCCGAGGTCTCCGGAATGGAACCAGCCGCCCGCGAAGGCCTGTGTCGTACCGGCGGCGTCGTCGTAGTACCCCTTCATGACGTTGTTGCCGCGCATGACGATCTCACCCATTTCGACGCCGTCGGGTTCGACGTCGATCAGTGCTCCACCCGGGCCGGACTTCTCGCGTACCACGCGCAAGCGATCGGCCGTGAGCATGCCGACTCCCTGCCGAGCCAGGCGTCGGGCCTGCTCGTCGCCGTCCAGTTCGAGCCATTCCTGCTTCGCCTCGCACACCGAGTACGGGCCGTAGGTCTCGGTGAGTCCGTACACGTGCACGAGCGTTGCCCCCAGTGCGCGAATCTTGCCGATGATCGTCGGGCTCGGGGGAGCTCCGGCCGTGACGATGGTCAGGGGTCGATCCAGCGAATGTGCCTGCGCTGCAGTGGCAAGAGTGGTCAGCACCGTCGGTGCACCGGCGAGGTGGTCGACGCCATCGTCGATGGCCGACCAGATCGCATCGCCGCGGACGCCGCGAAGACAGACATGCGTGCCCGACGCGGCCGTGACCGCCCAGGTGGTGCACCATCCGTTGCAGTGGAACATCGGCAGCGTCCACAGATAGCGAGTATCGATGCCGAATCCCTGGTGGTGCAGTTCTCCGAGCGAATTGAGGTAGGCGCCGCGGTGGGTGTACATCACGCCCTTGGGTCGACCGGTGGTGCCCGAGGTGTAGTTGATCGTGATGGTCGAGGTCTCGTCGTCGACCTCCCACTCGAGCGAATCGTCGGAGCCTCGCTCGAGGAAGGCGTCGTATCGAGTGGTGTGCGGCAGCTTTGCGTAACTGCCGTCGACGGCGGGTGTCTCGACGATCTCACGGACCGAATCAGCGATCGGATCTGTTCCGAGTCCGGTCAGCAGGTCCGAATCACCCACCAGCAGAACCGAACCGGAGTGATCGCAGATGTAGCGAACCTCGGCGGGCGACAGTCTGGTGTTGATTGCGACCAGAACGGCACCGGCCAGTGGAACCGCGTAGTGCGCGAACAACAGCTCAGCAGTGTTGGACGCGATGTAGGCCACTCGATCTCCGTGGCCGACACCCGACGCGCGCAGCGCGTGCGCGAGCCGGGTGACGTCGTGGGCGAACTGCTCGTAGGTGAAAGTCCTCGGCCCGTCCACCACGGCGGTCTTGTGAGGGTGGACCTCCGCTGCGCGTTCGAGAAAGCGAAGGGGCGTCAGCGGAGTATCCAGACCTGTCATGTCAGCCAATGTAGCGCGCACTAGGAGGCCAGATCGGATTTGTCGATACGTTCGCGCCCACCGGTAAGGTCGGCGCGTTCGGCGGCGGCACGGCCGGCATACGATCCCGCCGCATTGTTGCTGCTGAACCTGATCGTTCTCGTCGCCGGATGCCGGGCAGCGAACGCCCGGTCCACGGCGTCGGTTCGTTCCGCCAAGATGGGCACCAGTGCAGAACCGTGTTGTCGAGTCGCGGACGCAGTGGCGCGGTCGCGTGCCTCGGTCAATCGCTCGCCGATACGGTGAGCGTAGGCAATCAAGAATGCGTTGCGGAAACTGCGGGTCCTCGCCGTTGGCGAATCGGCCACCTCGTCGAGCGCGCGCGCCGATTGCACGAGTAGCGAGGTATACAGAAGTTCACACAGATCGAGATCGACGGGCATGCCGATGACGCTGGCGAGCAAGTACTTCTTCTTCCACAGTGTCCTGGCACCATTTGCATGACATACGCAGTGCAGCAGAAGCAGTTTGGCTTTGGAGTACGGATTGCTCACCATGATGCGACGGGTGACGACATCGTCGATCAGGCTGCGAGGGTTCCCTGCGTCGAGAAGCGCACTGTCGATCGCGTAGCGGGTCATCAGATCCTGGGCCTTGGCCGATAATGCCTCGGCCTCAGCGGGGAATTGCGTCGACTCGGCTTTGGCCAGCAGCCCTCGTATTCTGCCGAGCATCTTCGAGTCCGTGGCTTGTCCGGGGCCGGTCGCTGCCGACTGTGAGGTCCATCGAGCCGGAGGGGGCAGGAGCTTCTCTAGGGGCAACAGCCACGTCGAACAACCGAGTACGAGCAGCAGGGTGTACCAGGACTGCGCCGACGATCGTCGGTTGTACGAACGCCACCGCTCGAGGCGATCGGCGGTCGTGCCCCCTGCGTACTCGACGTGCAGCTCGGACAACTGATCTCGCCAGGAATCCGGAGCGAGGCGCTCCGCCGAACTTCGCGCCGCGTGTGAGCCGATGGCCTCGCCCATGATCGCCGCGCCGTCGCCTCCGGCACACTGAAGTGTGACATGAACCAGTTCGGCCGGCTGCCAACCATTCTCGAAAGCAGTGTCGAGAGCCTCGTCGAGTGTTCGCGCTGCGCGATTGTGAACCGGCCGACTCTGTTGCTCGTCGACAGCGGCCAAGCGTTCCGCAACCAGCCGGACCCTGTCTTTCCCGACTGATCCGAGTTGGGCGAAACCGATTCCGCTGTCGAGCAATTCGCTCGGGTCGGCATCCTGCCGCACATGTGTCGCGTGCGAGTACTTGAAAATACTGTCCAAATCGATACGACTCATCGTCGTCCCCCTCCACGTCCCCCGGTGTGGTCACCGAACTGTTCGGTGAATCGCAGAGTAGGGGAGGGGCCCGACAGATATTCGAACGTGTCAGCGAGGAGCGAGCATCTGCAGCAGTTCTTCGACCGACGGCAGACCGGGAATCACGGGAAGATTCGGAACAGCAATGGCGGTGGGCGGTGCCGTCAGCTCGATGCCGCCGAGCCCCGCCATGACGTCGTCGGTGTTGGATCGGGTCGGTCCGTATGTATTGGATGCAATGACGAAGTCATCGCCGATCGACGCGGACGCGACCACACTCGATCGGTCGTCGGCCCATCCCCACTTGGTCCCGGTCACGCCGGGCAACTGCTCGGTGCCCCAGTCCTGAACCATTCCATCGCGTGCCACAGGAGCCGCGGTGTTCATCCAGGCGAGGACGGGGCTGGCGGGATCGGTGCGCTTCTTCGCCGCCAGGAATCGCACGGTGTCGGCTGTGCTCGTGGACGAGTTGCCCCAGAAACCGCCCCGCGAGGTCGAGGTGAGCCCATATTCTGCGGCGGTCGCCGAGATGGCCTGTGGGTATTTGTTGTCGAGCGTGGACGCGGCACCGTCGTCGCTGACCTGGACCATCCTGGCGGCCATGTCGAGGTCTCTGGGCGAACCGTCGCCGAAGCGTACGACGTAATCGGCCATGTAGAGCTTGACCGTCGACAATCCCGGGCGCGCGGAGTTGTCGTCGGCGCTGCCCACGTAGGTCCCCGTCGGGATGTGTTCGTACGACAACGAGGTTCGGGCCGGAACATCGGAGAGGTCGCCGGGTGTCGGCAGAGCCTGAGCAGGTGCCGCGCACACCAACGCCACAGCGATACCGACAATTGGGACAGCAGTCCTGGTGAAGATGCGTCGCAGGGCCGGCATCTCGTGCTCCTCGAGGTGTTGGCCCGCCGCGAATCGGTGGCCGATGACTGTAGCTACCCCGATAGTAGACGCTTCAACCTTGACACCCTCCGGACGAGTGCAGTGTTATTGCACTCAGGGCGACCGAAAGGCGTAGTGATCCCAACAGGGGGTGAGCCATCGGTCAGGAGCGGCGGAGCGCGGAAAGCATTTCCCTGGAGCGTCGCAGCGTGCCTCGGTTCGCCCCGGTCGGCCAGGTGCTGGGCAGCTCGATCGGATCCGTCAGGCGGCCGGCGTTGAAGTCGTCGACCAGATGGCCGACGGTTTCCTGGGCGCAGGACTTGTTCGTGCCGATGAATCCCGAGGGGCCGCGCTTGATCCAACCGGTGACGTAGCTGCCGATCGACGTCTGCCCACCGGATTCCTGCAACACGCGGCCGCCGGTGTTGGGAATGATGCCGGCCAGGTCGTCGAACGGAACTCCGGGGAGCGCGACACCGCGGTAGCCGATGGACGTGAGGACGAGTCCGGCCTCGATGCTGTCGACGTCACCGGTCGGGGTGCTGCGGACCACGTCGTCGCCGTCCGCGGACAGGCCCATTCGGTCGAACTCGATACCCGTCACGCGATCGGTGCCGAGGATCCTGGTGGGGGAGAGAAGGTAGCGCAGAGTGATTCTCTTGCGGCCGTCGCTGTGGTCGGGTGATTCGTCGACGTGGCGAAGCAATTGCAGTTTCTGAGCCACGGCGTGGGGTAGGTCGTCGGTCGCTGCGAGTCGGACGGTGACCGGATCGAGCGCGAGTTCGCTGCGGTCGATGGCCAGGTCGATATCGGGGACGGTCAGCAATCCGGCGAACTCGGGCACGGTGAACGCGGACTGTGCCACACCGCGTCGGCCGACGATGACCACTTCGCGAACTGCGCTGTGGCGCAGGGCGTCCAACGCGTACGGCGCGATGTCTGTCTGGGCGAGCGCATCCGGATTCATCGTCAGAATATGGGCGACGTCGAGGGCGACGTTGCCGTTACCGACGATGACGGCGCGTTCGTGCGAGAGGTCGAACGTGCGGTGCGCGTGATCGGGGTGGCCGTTGTACCAGGCGACGAAGTCGGTTGCCGAACTGCGCCCAGGCAATTCGGCTCCCGGAATGCGGAGCTCGCGATCCGATGATGCACCGACTGCGTAGATCACGGCGTGGTGGGTGTCCAACAACTCGTCGTGGGTGACGTCCTTGCCGACCTCCACGCCGAGGTGGTAGGTGAATCCCTCTTGCGCGGAGATCGTTTCGAACAGTCGGGATACCTGACGGGTCTTCTGATGATCGGGTGCGACGCCGAGTCGAGCGAGACCATGTGGTTGCGGAAGCCGGTCGTAGACATCAACGTTCACGCCCGGCTGAGTGAGCAGTTCATCCGCCGCATACATGGCCGACGGGCCGGATCCGACGATAGCGACTCGGAGCGGCTGGCGATCCCTCGACACCGAGGCTGCCGGGGTGACCGGGGCCAAGATGGGCCGGGGTGGGCGCTCCTGCTTGTAGAAATCCGCATTGATCGTCAGGAACGGCAGTTGCGCCTCGGTCAGTTTCGCCTGCGGCACAATGGCATCGACGGGGCAGGCCGACACGCACGCGCCGCAGTCGACACACGATTGCGGGTCGATGTGCAACATCTCCGCCGTCAGGAAGTCCGGCTCGTCGGGAGTGGGATGAATGCAGTTGACGGGACACGCGAAGACGCACGATGCGTCGCTGCAACATGATTGGGTGACGACGTGGGGCATGAGGGGTTCCTGACGGCAGTGGCAAGAATGGCTGAGCGGCGAGAGAGCTATGCGGCGAACTGGCTGGAGCTGCGGTCGGGCTCGCTACGGAAACGTGAGGCCTTGCCGTCGATTCCGCACAGCTTCCACATCAGGCGAGCGGCGCGATTCATCATCCCGGTGTCGGTGGCCAGCATGCGCACATCTCCGAAGTAATCCTGCAACGCGTGCTGGGATTCCTCGGTGCCCCAGAACAGGTCCTTCTTCACCTGCTTCGGGATGTCGAACTTCGTCCAGAACTTCTTCGGCGGAATGACGATGACGTCGCACAGGATGCGCATCGTGACCGGGAAGGCCAGCGAGAGCAGGAAGCGCCCGGCCTTGGACATCTTGGGAACGCGACGACGCAGCAACTGATGCGCGAAGGAGATGTGCCGCGCTTCCTCGGCTACGTGAATCGCCATGACGCTCTGCATGATCGGGTGGATTTCTTCACCGGACCGCAGGACGGACTTCTGAATGTGATCGATCGGCTCCTCGCCTGCGAGAACGCCGACGAAGAACAACTCGGGTAGGAGCGTGGCAAACAGGGGGATGAACGGCGAAAGCATCTTCATGGGCCGGCTCATGCCTGGGGCATCGGAATCGACGCGGTTGACCATCTCCTGGAACATCAGGGTGTGGTTGCACTCTTCGATGGATTCGTGGGTGCAGTAGCGTGCCTCGGCGGAGCCATTGGGCAGCGAGAACACGTACTGCATCATGCCGCGGATCAGGATGTTCTCGAACTGAAGGCCGACCTTGGCGACATTGGCCTGACGCCACATGCCGATCTCGATCTGCTTGTCGAGCGGAAGTGCTCGGTACCAGGCGTGGCCACCGATCGGGTCCGTCTTGGCGGGGAGTACCCAGCGGGGATCGTTCGCGGGCACCGCGAACTTCTCGGACTCCCAGTCGATGTCGACGTACGGATCGAAGTGCTTGTGCACAGAACCCTCGGACAGCAGGGTGAGTGTCTCGATGTACTGCTGTTCGTCCGTGGCGTCGGTGTCGACCGAAACGGACGTCGTGCCTGTCGTCAGTGTCATGGCTTCTCCAAACGAGGTGCGAACATAGAGTTAATGTAACCCCAGTTAACACGAAAGGGAAGCGTGAGGGAAAAATCCTGTTCGGCTGACGTCTACTGTTCGTCCGAACGCTCGTCGGATACCTCTGCCACCTCGTCGGTCTCGAACAGCTGCAACTGGATCGCCGACGGATCGACCACCGGCGTGACCTGGTCGGGTGTGCTGCGCAGTACCTCTCGCAGAGCAGCCACGGCGCGGCCCCACTTGCCGGCCTCTCGATCTGCCTCGTCGACGTCGCAGTGCTCGTCGCCGAGATCTGCAGCGACCGCCATACCGCGCCACGACGCCTCCTGCTCCGCGCTGATGCGCAGGTAGGAGACGACGACATCGCGATCGGAGGAGCAACATCCGAGGACGGTGTCGAGGTCCAGGGATTCCTCGGACCGATCGACGAGCTCGACCAATTCGAGCAGACCGTCCGGAAAGTCGTCCGTGTCGATCGGCGGCGGCGTCGGTTCCCCGAGTGCGCCGCCGAAATCCTCGGCGAATTTCTCGTCGACCTGCTCCCAAACGTGACTGAGCATTCGCACTGCCCACAGCAGGTGATCCGCGACGAAGGGTGACCCGCTCACTCGCACCTGCGCGACGATGCAGTCCTGAATCAGGTGCAGCATCACGTCGGGGAGCTGCAGATTGAGATCGACCAGCAACTCGGCTGCGCGGGTTCGCCCCGACACGGCGTGCACCAGCGTCGAATTGATTTCGACCACAGGTTCGGTGGGTTTGACCGACACGTACGCGGTGCCGTTCACGAACCGTAGGGGGATGTCACCGTCCGGATCGTGGTCCGGCGGAAAACCGAACCATGGTTCGAGGGCGCGATCGACGAGTTGCTGTAGGTGTTCCTTGCCCTTCGGTTGCACACACAATGGGACGACGGTCGTATCGGCCTCGGGCGCGGAGGCGTCGAAACTCGGGACGTCGTACCGACCGGTGGCGCGTGAGCCAAGGAAGGACGGGTGGGGCAGACCCCAGATGTCGCGGAACACCGCCACGGTCTTCTTCGCCAGATCATCGGACCACGAGCGATTGCGGTCCACGTGCGGTGCCGTGGGTTCGGAATCGACTGCCGTGCGAAATCCAAACTGGCTCAGCGCTTCTCGCTGCTCATCGGTGATCTCGCGGCTACTGTGCAGGTGCTCGTTCGCCGGAATTTCGCAGCGGACCATGTCGAGATCCCAGGCGTAGAACTGCACGCAGGCGGCGGTGTCCGGCACGCCGTCGGTGGTGTCGTATCGCGACTCGATCACCAGCGCATCACCGTCGCGCATCGCGCTGACGTAGTCGCCGAGCTTGCGCTGAAACTGCATCCAGGCAGCGTCGACGTCGAAGTCGAACTCGAGTGAATCGCTCATGTCGGCTCCTTACCCAGATCGCGTTGACGTAACGCACAGTCGGTGACGCTAGCGGCGACCACCGACACGGTCTCGGCGCTCGCGGGGGCTGTCACGACGACGCCGGATCCCCGACCGAGCCGTAGAGCGGGTCGTCCTGCGATTCCTCGTCGATCACACCGAACGGCTGCGCCTCGGCCACACCGTCCAGCACCGCCGGGCGCAACGCGTGCGGAACGGCGAGTACCTCCTCGATCCTGACGAGGATGCCCTGCTCGATGAGGGATCGAACGCGGTGGTCGATCAGCTGCGCCGTACGCAGATCCTCACCTTCGAGCTCGGCGTAGTCCTCACCCTCGTTGTTGATCGGCAGCTCGTCGGTCATCGCGGCCAAGAGCGTCTGCACGGCGAAGGTGTTGGCCAGCGACCGTGACACATCGGGGTCGTCGGCATCTCCCGACAGCTGCACGCGCACGTGCTCGGCCACCAGCTCGTGCACGGTCTCGGCGCCACGGCCGGCCAGCGAATGCGCATTGTCTCCCGGCCTGGCGGTGTCTCCGTCGATGCGAATCAATTCGGTGGCGATGGCTGTCGACCAGTAGTCGGCCGCGGCACCCGCATCGAGCCGGGCGGGATCGAGCGGGGCCGAGCCGACGGCGCGCTGCAGATCCGCGTTGTCGCCCACCGCCAATCCATCGGCGACGCGCGCGACGATGTCGTCGAGGGCAGGCAGCAGCGGCAGCGCCGAGATCGCGGCGAGTTCCTGGGCCAGGGAAACATCGGGCAGGTCGATGTCATCGGCGTCGAGCATGTCGGGCTCGTCGCCCTCGAGGAAGTCCGAGAGATCCTCCATGCAGTGCGCGTAGTCCTCGGGGCTGCCGTCCCAGAGGTCGGTTTCATCGAGGAATGTCAGGTACTGCAGCGAGGTGAGAACGAGGTTGACCGCGGTGTCCTCCGCAGTGTCGGATTCCTCCTGCAGGATGCGTTCGGCCGCATCGACCAGCAGATGTGCATCGGCGGGAAGCCAGGCGCTGGGGGAGAAGCCCTGACGAGCACCGGCAAGTTGGGTCAGTGTCGACGACACGAGCCGGGAGATCGCTTCCGATTGTTCCGACATCTCGCTCTCGTCGAGCCATTCGACGAAACCGTCGATCAGATCGGCGATGCGTTCGGTGACGGCACCGGTCGGGGCCGGTCGGGATTGCTGGTGACGCCGTTGCCGGGCCTTGGTCTTTTCTGCACGTTTCTGTCCGCGGTTGGCAGGCCGCTTCGATCCCATGACGCCCAGCTTATCTGTTGGCATGTCCGGTTTCGTCGATCCGTGCCCTCAGCGAAGAAGGAACGAGCCCGCAGACGCAGGAAGGGCTGGATTCGATGCACGGCGATACAGCTCTGCGGGGCGGCCGCCGCCTGCGGTCGAGGTGGTGCCTGTCCCCTGTAGTGACCCCAGTACGTGGCGTCGGAACGTGTCTTTCGGTAGAGGGCGGTCGAACACGATCTCGTACAGCTCGCGAAGTTCGAGGAGGGTGAATTCCGCGTCCGTCAACAGTGCGGGATCGACCTCGTGCGCGTAACGATCACGGAGGTCGCGAACTGCTTCGGACACCATGTCGCCGTGGTCGAAGGCCATCGGTGACACCGGCCTGGAGTCCTCGATCGGCATCGAAATGGTTGTGGGAGAAAGCGATCGAGCCGCTATCGCAGCGCTGTGCGCCATGGACAGTACCCATCCGCGGTCGTCGCGGTCGGGGCCGTCGAACATCCTCAACTGATGGAAAGTGAGATCGGTCAGGTCTGCCTTCGTCCTCAACGCGCGGTCTGCCGCGTCGGCGAGAGTCTCCGACGGTCGAAGGAACGTGCCCGGTAGCGCAGGGCCGCGCTCCGACGGAACGACGACTACCTGCAGTCGATGCTCGCGGACGGTCAGTACTGCGACATCGACTGCTACGGAGGGGCGTGGATAGTCGGTCAGAGTGTTGCCGTCTCGGTCTCGCCACGTCATGTCTTGTATCTTAGCGCGAATCTGATCTATGATTAGCGCAACATCGATCTAAGGGGGAGTCATGGAACTGACAGCCATCGAGCAGGATCGGGCGCGAGGCGTTCTGCTCGGAACTGCCGTGGGCGACGCGTTGGGCGCAGGATACGAATTCGGATATCCCTCGAACGAAACGGCCATCGCCATGATCGGCGGCGGTGCATTCGACTGGGCCCCGGGGGAATGGACCGACGACACCTCGATGGCGCTCTGCGTCGCGCGTGCACTCGAGCAGGGCGGTGACGTGGACGAGGTCGCCGAGCAGTTTCGCGACTGGTTCGACCAGGACCCTCCGGATGTGGGAAATCAGACCCGGCTCGTGCTCTCGCAGCGGTCGCGCAGTGGTGCCGACATGACTGCGGTGGCGGCGTCGTTGGCAGGGAGAACCGGCGGCAACGGATCATTGATGCGAACGGCACCGATTGCCTTGGCCTACCTCGACGACCCGGCTGGATGCCGAGATGCAGCGGAGCGGATCAGTGCCCTCACCCACTCCGACCCCCGCGCCGGTCAAGCGTGCCGAATGTGGAGTCACGCAATTCGATTCGCGGTTCGTCACGGTACGTACGGCGGGGTGTGCGAATTTCTGGACGAGGCCGAGGCCGACGTCCGCGAGTTCTGGCAGCCCCTGCTTCGTCAGGCGCAGGAGGGGCAGCCGTCCGATTTCCCTAACAACGGCTGGGTGGTCCACGCTCTGCAGACGGCGTGGTGGGCAATCCATCGATCTGACGACGCGGAGCGGCCCCTGCCTGCCGCTCTCGAACTGTGTGTCCGCGCCGGCGGTGATACCGACACCACGGCGGCCATAGCCGGAGGACTTCTCGGAGCGCGTTGGGGCGCATCGGCGGTGCCGAGCGAATGGCGCGACATCGTCCACGGCTACCCAGAGTTGCGCGCCGACGATCTCGACCGAATCACCTCGAACATCATTGCAAAGAAAGGGCTTTCATGACGATCATCGACGTCGTGCAGGGCGACATCACGGACGTGGCCGCAGATGCGATCGTCAATGCCGCCAATACGCGATTGCTCGGCGGCGGGGGAGTGGACGGTGCCATCCACCGAGCCGGTGGGCCGGAGATCCTCGCAGAATGCAAGGCTCTGCGGGCCACCACCCTGCCCCACGGCCTCGACATCGGTGCAGCCGTCGCCACGACCGCGGGCCGACTTCGAGCAGGCCATGTCATCCACACCGTCGGCCCGCGCTACTCCCCGCACGAGGACAGATCGGAGCTGCTGCGACTCTGCTATGCCCGAAGTCTGGCGCTGGCAGCGTCGATGAACCTGAAATCCATCGCGTTTCCCCTGATTTCCGGTGGCTCCTACGGATGGCCGATGCACGATGCAGTCACCCAGCAGGTCGTGGCAGTCGAAGCTGCCCGGCCGTCGGTCGACCTCGTCATGCTGGTCGCCTACTCCCGCGAAGCCGCGAACCTGACGCGGCGGTTGGTGGGGTGACTGGTCAGTTCTCGCAGCCGACGCCATCCTTGTCCCGGTCCAGCTTGGTGCTGTAACCCGGATCCCCGGCGTAGATCGGGGCTGCACCCGCCGCACGGACCGCATCGCAATTGGCGTACGAGACAGCGGACGGCACTGCGGCCAACGGCGCGGGGGCGGAGTAGACGGGCTCGGGTGTGTACACCGGCTCCGGCGTGTAGACGGGCTCCGGGATGTACGCGGGCTCGGGCAGCGGGACGTATTCCGTCGTCGTCGGTATCTCGACGATGGCCGCCACTGTTTCGGTCGTCGGGGCTGCGGTGGTGGTGGTCGGGGCCGGTGTGGTTGTCGACGGCGGCGCGGTGGTCGTCGTGACGGTCGGCAACGCAGGCACGGCCGCGACCGGTGCGATGGCGGTCGTGGTCTCGGGCTCGGTCGTGGTGGTCAGCCCCATCACGAACAGTGCGGGGAGGATGGCGATGGCAGGTACGGCCCAGACCTTGCGGCCCCGCGCGGGTGACGAGCGCAGGTACAGGACTCCGCTGCCGACCAGCAACGCTCCGACGAGTAGCGCTCCGAACTCGAACGAGAACACTGCCCCGATCAGAAAAAATGCGCCGAAAACGATTGCGGCCCAGGCGAATACCTTTCCGAACAGGGGTCGGCGAGGCGTCTCTGGCTCGAGTGCCGGTCGCTGGAAGGGTGGCGGGTAGGCGCTGGTCATGTCGAGGGTCCGTTCGGGTCACGAGAGGTGTCGATGTCGCGGCCGAGATGTCACCCGCGAGACCGGAAGCAACCGTCTCGTTCTATTCGAACCGGTCGGTCGCATTTCCGTTCACCATGTCGCATCGACGGGGTTCGTCGTTACATCCCGTGCGAGAACGGCAACCGCTCGATCAGTAGTGCTCGCGAAAGCCGCCGATCGCAGTGATGGAGTTGCCGTCCGGATCGGAGGCCGTGGACAGTCTGACCCCTTTGTTCGCATCGACGATATTGCCGAAGTCGATTCCGCGGGAACGAGCGGCATCGACGAACACCTCGATGTCTTCGACGGCAACGTTGAACAACGACGAGCCTGCCCGCTCGGGATCCACGGTCACCTGCAGCCACGCAGCGGACGCCAGCCGCCACTCCACCAGACTCGCCATCGGATTGTTGTCGGCCCGGCGGTCGAACAGCTTCGCGTACCACTCTCGTGCCGAGTCGATATCGCGCACCGCCACCACGGCAAGTACATGTTCGATCATCGCGTTCTCCTTCGTATCGTTCGGTTGCGCAGATATGGACCGGATCCGACGGCCCGACTCATCGCGCAGAATCTGTCGGTGGCTCGAGTAGGGTCGTCACGAGCCCGAAATCGGGCACCGATACGAGCAGGCAGGGGACCGCAACGGTGTTGACGCTCCACCGCGCCGAACGCGCCGGAACACTCGCGGCTGCACTCGCCGACATCCTGTCCGTACCGCTGGCCGATCCGTTCGTGCCCGAGATCGTGTCGGTCCCGGCGAAAGGCGTCGAGCGGTGGCTCACGCAGCGACTGTCGAGCACACTGGGCGGTTCGGATGGCGACGGCATCGCAGCCAACATCGACTTCCCGAGCCCGACGCGGTTGGTCTCGCGCGCCATTGCTGCCGTCGACGACATCGACCCCGACGATGATCCCTGGGCTCCGGGCCGGGTTCTCTGGACCGCGCTGGAGGTGATCGACGAGTGTCGCACCGAGACCTGGGCGGCAGTGCTGTTCAAGCACCTCGGTGCAGGTTCCGAGGATCATCGGGCGGGACGCCGCTGGTCGACGGCATCGCATGTGGCAGAACTGTTCCGCGCCTACGGATCTCAGCGTCCCCAGATGCTGCGCGACTGGTTCGACGGGCGCTTCACCGACGGCCACGGCGGCGATCTCGACGAGGACCTGCTGTGGCAACCGCGAGTGTGGGCCGCGATACGCGAGCGGATCGGCAGCCCGAGCCCAGCCGAACGCCTGCCGCAGACCTGCGCCCGACTCCGGGACGCACCGCAGTCGGTGGACCTGCCGAGCCGGTTGTCGGTGTTCGGTCCGACCCGGCTGACAACCGATCAGCTCGAGATATTGAGTGCGCTGTCGCAAGCTCGCGACGTGCACATCTGGGTTCCGCATCCCAGTCCGTCGATGTGGCGCACCCTCGCCGAAATTCCGGCGGTGACGCGCCGACGAGACGACACGACAGCTCTGGCCGTCGAGCACCCCCTGCTGGCAGGCCTGTCGCGAGACGTACGAGAACTGCAGGCCACCATCTCGTCGGTGGCGACGCACACCGTGCATCACGAGGGCCCGCAAACAGCGAACACCCTGCTCGGACGAATCCAGGCGGACATCACCGACGATTCGCCTCCTTCTGCCGAATTCGACGACGGCACAACCTTCGTGGACGGATCGGTGCAGATTCACGCTTGCCACGGACCGGCTCGGCAGGTGGAGGTTCTGCGCGAGTCGTTGCTGCATCTGTTCACCGGCGACCCGACGCTCGAACCACGGGACGTGCTGGTGATGTGCCCGGATGTAGAGACCTACGCGCCGCTGATCCGTGCGAACTTCGGGCAGGCGGCGCTGGTGCATCCCGGACACCGGTTGCGGGTGCGCCTGGCCGATCGGGGCCTGCGTCGCACCAACCCCGTCCTCGACGTCATCGCCACGGTGCTGGACTTCTCGGAGGGCCGGGTGACGGCGAGCGAGCTGTTGGACTTCGCCGCGAGTGGTCCGGTACGGGAGAAGTTCTCGTTCACCGACGACGATCTCGAGCGCCTGCGCGAATGGGTGACGAGCTCCGGTGCTCGCTGGGGATTGACAGTTCGGCAACGAGAAGCCTATGGCTTGAACGGTTTTCGACAGAACACCTTCAAATCGGCGCTCGATCGCATCCTGTTGGGAGTGGCCGCGGACGAGACTCGGAACGAGTACCTCGACCTCGCGCTGCCTCTCGACGATGTCGACAGCAACGACATCACCCTCGCCGGCCGCTTCGCCGAGTTGGTGGATCGGCTCGCCTCGGTGCTCCGCGCACTGGCCGGTCCGGCATCGGTGACCGAGTGGACGCGGCAGCTGGGGCGCGCCCTCGATCTGCTCGCCGATGTGCCTACGGCCGACGAATGGCAACTGGCACAGGCACATCGCGAGATCGCCGACGCCACCGAACACGGCGGCACCGCCGAGCTACGACTCGCGGATGTGCGTGCCATGCTGGCCGGCAGACTGGCCGGCCGACCCACCCGAGCGAACTTCCGTACCGGCGAGCTGACCGTGTGCACCATGGTGCCGATGCGCTCGGTGCCGCACCGAGTGGTGGTGCTGCTCGGACTCGACGACGAGGTGTTCCCCCGAGTGGGCAGTATCGACGGAGACGACATCCTCGCCCGCGATCCGGCCGTCGGTGAACGAGATATTCGCAGTGAGGATCGGCAACTGCTCCTCGACGCGGTGATGTCGGCGGAGGAAAAACTGCTCTTGTTCTACACCGGAGCAGACCCCGTCGACGGTTCGGCCAAGCCGCCCGCGATCCCACTGCGCGAGTTGATGGACGTGCTCGAGGTGACCGCGGGCGGAAGCGTCGAACATCGGCATCCGTTGCAGCCGTTCGATCCGCACAACTTCGAGGCCGAACACCCGTTCAGCTTCGACACGGTTGCCCTGGCCGGAGCGGTGTCCCAGCAACGGACGCCCGATCCGGTGGCACCGTTTCTGCCCGACGCGCTTCCTCCGGCGGAGCGCGGGGACGTCGAGCTCGCCGAACTCATCGCCTTCGTCGAGAATCCGGTGCAGGCCTTTCTGCGCCAACGGCTCGGCTTCCGCGTTCCCGAGCTCGAGGACGACCTGGCGGACAGCCTGGACATCGAGCTGGATCCGTTGTCCCGATGGAACATCGGTGATCGGATGCTTGCCGCGGTGCTCGCTGGTGGGGACATCGGAGAATTCGCCGACGCCGAGTGGCGGCGCGGCACCCTCCCGCCGTTCCATCAGGGCCGCCGGGAGATGTCCGACATCCGGCAGATCGTCGGAATCATCGCCGACGCGGCCGCTCCCTTCCACGAGGGTCCGGCCGAGACGATCGACGTCGCGGTCGATCTCGGCGACGGACGACGTCTGACCGGCACCGTCACCGGAATTCACGGCCGCACGCTGGCGCGCTCCTCGTACTCCCGCCTGGCCGCCAAGCATCGACTGGCCGCGTGGGTGCGGTTGCTGGCGGTAGCGGCATCGGAAGCAGGGGAGTGGAGCGCCGTCACCATCGGCCGCGCGAGTGGGATGCGCCCGCCTCGTCGTTCCCGGCTCAGCGGCCCGCTGGACCCCGTCGCCGTCCTGAGGGAGCTGGTGGACTTGCGGGACCGTGGAATGACGTCGCCGTTGCCGATCTCGACCGGTACCGCGTCGGCGTACGCGGAGAAGCGGTTCGGCGGCGGATCCATCGAGGACGGCTACGACTCGGCAACGTGGGCCTGGCGGGGCGACTTCGGCGACGGGACCGATCGATCGTTGCGGTACGTCCATGGTTCGACCCTGTCGTTCCAGACATTGCTCGCCGCGGCCCCGCTCGCCGACGAGACGGAGCCGACGAACGAGAAGAGCCGCTTCGGGATTCTCGCTCGAACACTGTGGGACCCGTTGCTGACCGCCGAGAACATGGGGAACGCATGACTGCCGCCCGCGGATTCGACCTGCTCGGTCCGATGCCGACCGGAACGACCGTCCTCGAAGCCAGCGCCGGGACCGGCAAGACGTACGCGATCGTGGGGTTGGCCGCGCGATACATCGCCGAAGGGATCGCCGAGATCTCGGACCTGCTGCTGGTGACGTTCAGCCGGGCCGCGACCCAGGAACTGCGTGATCGCACCCGAAGCAGGTTCGCGTCGATCGCCCGGGACCTGGCAGACCCGGACGCCGCTCGGGTATCTCGGGATCCACTCGTGGCGTTTCTGGCCGCAGTCGACGACGCCGAGGTGGACCGGCGGCGTCGACGGTTGCGTCGGGCACTGTCGGACTTCGACGCCGGAACCATCGTCACCACGCACAGTTTCTGTCAGCGCATGCTCGACGGGCTCGGCATCGCAGGCGAGCGCGAACCGGAATCGGCGTTCGTCGAATCGGTCTCGGACCTACTCGAACAGGTCGTGGACGACCTGTATCTGCAGATGTTCAGCGGTGACGACGAGGCACCGGCATTCAGCAGGCGGGACGCTCAGCAGTTGGCGTTGGCGGCCGTGGGTGACCAACAGTCGATTCTGTATCCCGACACCGAGGACCAGGACGACGACAACCGCGAGCCCGCACTTCGTGTGCGGTTCGCCCGGGAGGCGCGCCGTGAGATCGAACGTCGCAAACGCCTGCTCGGGCTGCGTGACTACAACGATCTTCTGGGACTTCTGCATTCGGTGTTGTCCGACCCCGTCCACGGCGAGGCCGCCTGCGCGCGAGTGCGAGACCGATTCCGCGTCGTGTTGATCGATGAGTTCCAGGACACCGACCCCATGCAGTGGGACATTCTGCGGCGGGCGTTTCACGGCTTCACGACGCTCATCCTCGTCGGCGATCCGAAGCAGGCCATCTACGCGTTCCGCGGAGCCGAGGTGCTGAGTTACCTCGACGCGGTGCAGACCGCGGACCATCTCTACGAGCTCACTGCCAACTGGCGTAGTGATTCGGGGTTGCTCGACGCCCTGCATCATCTGTACGGCGGTGCGGCCCTCGGTCACGAGGACATCGTGGTGCACCGAGTCGAACCTCGAAACCCTCTCTCACGCATGGTCGGACATCCGCCTTTGCGGTTGCGCTATCTGCCGCGAACCGGCGCCGGTCCACTGCGGCAGGGTTTTCCGGCAGTCGACCGACTCCGATCCCGGGTTGCAGCTGACGTTGCGGCGGACATCGTCGAGCTGTTGTCCGGACATGCCGTGATCGAGCGACCGGATGGCCCTCGGGTGATCGAACCGCGAGACATTGCCGTGTTGACCCGAACGACCAAGCAGGTGGCCTTGATTCGGGACGCACTCGACGCGGTCGGGGTCCCGTCCGTCGTGTCGAGCAGCACCAGCGTGTTCGGCACCGAGAGTGCCCGACACTGGCTGTGGTTGCTGCAGGCCATCGAGCAACCTCATCGCACCGATCGCGTACGTCTCGCCGCGTTGACTCCGCTGCTCGGGTGGACCGCAGCGCAGCTCGACTCCGGGGCCGAGGACGCGCTGTCCCAGGTCAGCAGTCGGCTGCGCGAGTATTCGGTGCTGTTCGACGAGGCCGGGTTCGCGGCAGTCTTCGAGCGGGTGTCGGCCCAGTCCGGACTCGATGCCCGGTTGCTCGCGGTCGAAGCCGGTGAGCGCACGATGACCGATCTGCGGCACATCGCCCAATTGCTCAATCGCGCAGCGGTATCCGAGTCCTACGGAATCACCGCCCTCACTCGCTGGCTGACCGACCGCATCAAGGAACCGGCAGCGGGCGGGTCGACCGACCGCAGTCGACGACTCGACAGTGATTCCGCAGCAGTGCAGATCATGACGACACACGGCAGCAAAGGGCTCGAATTCCCGGTCGTCTATCTGCCCTACGCCTGGGACACGTTGTACTTCAGCAAGCCGTCGACGCTGTTGCTGCACGAGAACGGCAAGCGGATCCGAGACGTCGGCGGACCGTCCGGAACGGGCTACGCGGCCAGGAAGATTCTCAACGACCAGGAGGAAGCAGGCGAGGAACTGCGACTGCTCTACGTCGGTCTCACCCGCGCCGAGAGCCGGATCGTGCTGTGGTGGGCACCGGGCCGCAACACCGCGACGTCCTCGCTGCACCGCATGCTGTTCGGACGAATCCCCGGAATTGCTCTGCCGGAGCCGTCCTACAAGGTTCTCGACGACGCGACGACTGCGAACCGGCTCCAATCCTGGGTCGGGTCGGCAGCCGACCTCATCTCGGTCGAACCGGTGGGACCCGGTGAGCCGTCCACCGCACATTGGATTCGTCCCGAGCAACCGCACCTCGACGTCGCTGCCGCACGATTCGATCGAACCCTCGACCTCCTGTGGCGTCGAACATCTTACTCCGCGTTGACAGCTCACGCTCACGACGCCGCGCCCGGCCGGCCCGAGGTAGGAGTGACCAGCGAGGCCGAGCATCCCGAGAAGACGGACGAGCCCGCCGACACGTCGGTGGGCGCCGAATACCCAGGAGGCGAGTACATCGACGAACAGCTGGACGGAATCGCGTCACCGATGAACGGCATGCCTGCCGGCGCGGCGTTCGGAACGCTCGTCCACGAGGCACTCGAACACGTCGACACGTCCGCACCCGATCTGCTCGAGGAACTCGAGCGCCGCTGCGCTGCCGCGGTCGCGTCGCGAATGGCGGAGGTCGATCCGGTGGCATTGGCACAAGCGCTTCTGCCGGTGATGCAGACACCATTGGGATTCGGGACGCTGGCCGACGTAGCGCCCTCAGACCATCTGGCCGAACTCGACTTCGAGCTGCCCTTGGCCGGCGGAGACGATCCGGTGGCGAACACTGTCACGTTGAAGTCCGTGGCGCGGCTGTTGCGACACCACCTCGATCCGGCGGACGTGCTCGCGTCCTATGCAGATCTGCTCGACGATCTGGAGGCGACACCACTGCGCGGGTTCCTCACCGGAAGTATCGACTCGGTTCTTCGCGTGTCAGGACCGCGGTACGTCGTGGTGGACTACAAGACGAATCGAATCGCCAGAGGCGATCTGACCACCGGCAACTTCACGCGCGAGAAGATGGCCGAGGAAATGATCCGCTCGCATTATCCGCTGCAGGCAATCCTGTATGCCGTTGCACTGCATCGATATCTGCGATGGCGTCAATCGAACTACGACCCGCAGCTACACCTCGGCGGTATCCGGTACCTGTTCGTGCGGGGCATGGTCGGACCGCAGACCCCCGCCGGGTGCGGGGTGTTCGACTGGAATCCGCCCGCAGCTCTGGTGGTCGAGCTGTCGGACCTGCTCGCGGGGAGGGTGACCCGATGACCGGAGTCTCGATTGCGCTGCGCGGCAGTGGAATCCTGCGCACCTTCAACGACGTGGGTGTGCTGTCGGCATCCGACGTGCACGTGGCCTTGCGCCTCGGTGCCCTGGCCGGGGAGTCGTCGGAGCATGTACTGCTCGCCACTGCTCTGACGGTGCGCTCGGTGCGATCGGGCTCGGTGTGCCTGGATCTGCGACGACTGCGAGACGTCACCGTCGACGAGGATTCGGACGTCGATCCGAGCGCACTTCCGTGGCCGGAGCTCGACGACGTGCTCGGAGCACTGAGGGTGAGTCCACTGGTGCTCGGCAGTCCGAATGGACCGTTGAGACCGCTGAAACTGGTCGACACCGATCAGGGTGAGCTGCTGTACCTGGGCCGATACCATTTGCAGGAGAGCACCGTTCGAGATCTCCTCGACGTGCGTTCGCAATCCCACCCGGCCGCCGATGCAGACGAGATCCGCGACGCGCTGGCCGCGCTGTTCGTGGACGAATCTGGCGCACCGACGGCCGCTCCCGATCGACAGCGAATAGCGGCAGCGCTGGCGGCGACGCAGTGGACCACGGTCATCGCAGGCGGACCGGGAACCGGAAAGACCCATACGGTAGCGAGAATTCTGGCGCTTCTCGTCCGCGAACACGGAAGCGATCTGCGGATCGGGCTCGCCGCACCCACCGGCAAGGCCGCAGCCCGGTTGCAGGAGTCCGTGTCCGAACAAGCCGGGCTCCTCGGACTTCCAGCAGACCTGAAAGCGATGACGCTGCACCGACTTCTGGGATGGAAGCCCGGTAGCAAGACGAGGTTTCGGCACGACGCCGAGAACCGACTGCCGTACGACGTCATCGTCGTCGACGAAACCTCGATGGTGTCTCTGACGATGATGTGTCGGCTACTGGAAGCCGTGCGTCCGGAGTCTCGGTTGATTCTCGTGGGAGACCCGGATCAGCTGACGTCGGTCGACGCAGGCGCAGTGCTGGCAGATCTGGTGGCCAGGCCGGTCACCGGCATCGAGAACCCGGTTCTGGCGCAGCTCGTCGACGTGGACTTCGCCGCAGCCGAGGATCCCGCGGAAGCCGCTCTGAGCGCATTCGAGCGAGACCGACTGCGCGGCGGCGTCGTTCGGCTCAGTCGTGGCCGACGGTTCGGCGGAGCCATCGCTCGCCTGGCCGTGGCCGTGCGAGACGGCCGGGGCGACGACGTGATGGCGCTGCTCGAGTCCGGCGCGGAGGAAATTTCGTTCCAGAGCCCCGACGACGTCGACGCCCTGCGTTCCGACGTGATCGACACCGCCGCCGAGGTCACCGCCGCCGCCGTACGAGGAGATGCCACCGCAGCACTGCTCGGGCTGGAGAAACATCGCCTCCTGTGCGCTCACCGCGAGGGTCGATGGGGGGTCTCGCGGTGGGACCGGCAGGCGATGGAGTGGGTGGGAGAAGGCAGCGGAACGTTTCTCGACCCCTCGCTCTGGTACCCCGGACAGCCGTTGTTGGTGACGGCCAACGACCACGAGGCGAGGATCTACAACGGGGACACCGGCGTTGTGGTGTTGGGAGACAACGGAACTCCGATGGCGGCGTTTCCGCGAGGTCGTGGCCACGTCTTGATTCACCCGAATGTGCTCTCCTCGGTACACACCGTGTACGCAATGACGATCCACCGCAGTCAAGGCAGTCAGTACGACACCGTGTCGGTTCTGCTGCCCGCTGAGGCATCGACGCTGTTGACCCGAGAACTGCTGTACACCGCCATTACTCGTGCACGATCGCACGTACGGGTGATCGGTACCGAAGAGGCCATCCGCGCGGGCGTCGAACGTCAGGTGCTGCGGGCGAGCGGCCTGCGCCGAAAGATCCTGTAGTTCGTCGGATCCTCTTCGTCACCGGCACGCATGCCGGTCTGCCCTCGTCACGGCGTCCATGCTGTGCGCGACCAGCAGCCAGGTGCGGGCAAGGTTCTTCCATACCGCGACCGAGTGCTCCGCACTCGCGTCGTCGGGGCGGGCCCGAACAGCGGCCGATCGATGCAGCGAGACTGCTCGCGCTTTCAACGCGTCGAGATCGCCGTCGGCGCACACCGATCGAACGGTGTGCGCATCGACGCGCCGACCGATCAACTGGCACAGCGTCTGCAGTGCCGTCAGCTCGGCAGGAACGTCGTCGGACGACTCCGACGGACTCTCGGTCGCGGCGCCGGTCGTGCGACCGACGATCCCGCGTTGCAGGTCGACCGGCCCCGATGATGCACCGTCGGCCGCCACGCTCCACACGCTCAGGAACGACGGATGCGGGACGTTCCAGATCTCTCGGAACACGCGAGTGATCATCTCCGCGACGAGCGCCGCATCTGCTCGGGTGTCGGTTCGTGTGAGATCGATGATCGACCCGTCTGCGACCGGCTTGCCTCGATCCAGCCATCCGCAGTCGAGTAGCTGCACATCCATGGCCGTCGTGTCCGGGGCATCCGGGTACAGCAGTGACGGCAGCGCTGCCACCGACACCAGCACGCCGCGGTCCGTCGCCGCCACATCGATGTACGGGCGCAACCCACGCTCGCCCGGGCTCGCCTGAGCGGCGGAAACCGTGATGTAGTCGCCCCTCGGCAAGGTCCGAAGACGAGCATGCAGATTCTCGGTGAACGTGGCCCACGCGAGCGCGGTGGTGGAGTCGAAATGGCCGTTCTGCAATGCGGTCACGATGCAAACCCTCTTCTCGGACGAGAACTGATGCCTGTATCCGAGACCGTAGCGAGAGGGTCCGACAAGAACCCGAGTCAGTACACGTCGCGCAGATAGCGCTTGGATTGCTTGAGGTCGTTGACGTAGTCCTCGGCGGCGTCGGGGGAGCGGCCACCATGTTCGGCGACGATCTCGTGCAGTGCCTCGTCGACGCCCTTGGCCATGCGCGTCGCATCGCCGCACACGTACAGGTGCGCGCCCGCTTCGAGCCACCCGTACAGCTGCTTTCCGGCCTCACACATGCGGTGCTGCACGTAGATCTTCTCGTGCTGGTCACGGGAGAACGCCAGATCGAGTCGCGTCAACAGACCGCTGCGCTCGAACTCGGTGAGTTCGTCCTCGTAGAGGAAGTCGCTCGTTCGATGCTGATCGCCGAAGAACAGCCAGTTCTCGCCTGCGGCTCCGCGTGCGTGCCGCTCGTGCAGAAATGCTCGGAAGGGTGCCACTCCGGTTCCCGGCCCGATCATGATGATCGGGGTGTCGTCCGGGGGGAGGCGGAACGACTTGTTGGCGGACAGGAACACTCCGGCCTGCTGTCCGTCCTCGACGCGATCGGCCAGATACGTCGAGCAGACGCCACCGCGATCACGCTCGGCCGACCGGTATCGGACCGTCGAGACGGTCAGATGAACGGTGCCCTCGTGCGCGATCGGTGACGACGAAATCGAGTAGACCCGGTGTTGCAGAGGACGCAGCAACCCGAGGAATTCGGCCGGATCGAAGGCTCCCGACCGATCGAGATCGAGAACGTCCACGACGTCGCGACCCCAGGTCCAGGCGTCGAACGACGCGCGGTCGCCGTTCTGCAGAACGTGATCGAGCTCGGCGTCACCGGCGCGTTCGGCCACGGCCTCGATCAGATCCATGGGCGGGATGCCGATCTCGTAGTCCGTGGTCAAGGCATCGGCCAAGGTGATCTCGCCCGACTTCGTGTGGACCGCGGTGTCGGCAGGCACACCCAGACGCTCGATCACGGCCGAGACCAGCGCCGCGTCGTTGACGGGCTTCACGCCGAATCCGTCACCGGCCTCGTAGGCGATGCCGCTCTCGCCGAGCGCGAGCGAGAAGTGTCGAACTTCTTTGGCCGACGTGGGGCCGGAGAGGCGTCGGTTGCTCAGAATCTGCGCGCGGTAGGGATTCTTTCGATTCCACGGTGAGCGCTTCGATGCGGTCTTGGTGGCGCCGAGATCGCCGGTTCGAGCGTCGATGTCCTGTACCTGCCTTGCAGTAGTCGTCTCTGTGAGTCGAGTGGGAGGTCGACTCGTTCGAACACTAATCGGGACCACTCACTCGCGGTGCAGGACCTCGATTCCGTCGACGGAGAAGACGACGTCGTATCCGCTCGCCAGCGCCCGGCTGATCGCCTGACGATCGCCGGTCTCGTCCGTCGGCCACCCCGCGGGCCGTTCGCGGTTCACGACGATCCAATCCGGCACGGTCGAATCGGTCGTGCGCTGCGGAAAGACCGACACGTCGTGGTCGGCGACGAGTTGGGCCACGAGATTGTTCGACGCCGCAACGCGATCACCGGCGGGAATCCACTCGGAGATCTCTCGGGCGGTCTCGGCCTGCGGATCGATCGTCCACTCCTGCGCTTGCACCACCCGTGACATGGGCAGGAACGGCAATGCGACGACCGCGAACGCTGCCACGAACGCGACGATCAGCTTTCGGCCGCGTTCGGTGAGCTGACCGTGCCGGTGGCTACGCGCCAATGCGTCGAGCAGAGCGATGAACACGATGACCATGAGGATCGCGTTGTAGTGGTAGATCGGCTTCCAGAAGTTGGTGTTGTCACTGAGAAAGCGCCACGCGACCGTCGGGACGGCGATCAGGAGCAGCGGAGAGCGCAGAGCGAAGAAGCCGGTGACAGCGAGCAGCAGAAAGGCGGTGGCCGCCCGTGAATCGCCGGCAACCAGCCCGTGTGCGGTGTCGGCTATGCCTTCTCCCAGGGGAGGCAGCTTCGAACCCTGGTCGTACGAGTTGTCCGAGCTGAGGGCGGGGACGATCACCTTGACCGCGAGAACCACCCAGGTCAGTCCCCATACAGCAGTCAGCGCCCCGAGGATGCGCGTTCGGCCGCTCGTCCACAGCGCGACCAATGCCCCGATGACGATCACCGTCAGGCCCATGTCCTCCTTGACGAACACGAGGGGTAGAGCCCAGGCAAGGGCCGGCAGCCAGCGCCGATCGACCAGCGCGACCATCGACATGGCCAGCAGAGGCATCGCGAACGCCACCTCGTGAAAGTCGAAGTTCAACGCGGCCTGCACGCCCCAGGAGAGTCCGAACGCCGCGGCCGTCACGATGCCGACGATCGTGCCGAATCTCTGTACCGCCAGTCGGCTGATCGGAATCACGGCAAGCGCGAACAACACGGCTTGCGCGATCAGCAGCGTCTCGGCGTGCGGGAACACCCGGTAGACAGGTCCCAGCAACGCGGTGATGGGCGAGAAGTGGTCACCCAGCGTGTTGTAGCCGGTGCCGAGCAGGTCCGATGTCGGTGCCTGGAACTGCGAGTACGACGCGATCTGCTGAACGAATATGCCCAGGTCGAATCCGGATGTACGGAGCTGGCGATGGCCGAGGACGGACATCACCGCATATAGCGTCGCCAGCACGGCGAACGAGACGGCAGGCACCAGAGTCTCGGCGGAGCGGAATCTTGCGCGCCGGTCCGTGGTCGCGGTTCTGTCGGTGGCTGTTCTGTCGGTCGCGGTGTCGACACTGTCGGCATCGGTGACGACCGTGGATTTCTCGGTAGTGGTCACGAGAAGGCATGTCTACCGGACCGACGTGAGACGTTGCTGAGAACTCCAGGTCAGCGCTTGCGCTTCTTCGCGGGCTTGCGTCGTGGCGGCTGCGAGGTGAGGTGGTAGTAGAGCGCGTCCTCGGAATCTTCCACCACCACGTCGATGAAGTCGCCCACTTCGAGGTAGTCGTTGACGGCGATCCGGTCGGTCGAGCCGATGACGGCCTTGACCGATCGTGCGGGAACGAGGCCTCTACGGCCGTCGGGTCCGACGGCGAGTGCGTAGCGCGGACCGGTGCGGGTGACCCTGGCGCTGATGAAATCCGGATCCTTCGGAATCGGGGCGGCCGCAAGCACGCCCCCGTCCTTCGATGCGGCCGTCAACGAGTCGAGCTGCGCGGCCAGATCGTCGGCCATCGCATCCACCTGATCGAGCAGGTGGGCCATGTGCGCGGCGTAGTCGGTGTGCTTCTTGGTCGGCTTGAGTGCCTCACCGGGCTTGTACATGTCCTCGTGGGTCAGCTCGCCCCAGGCGTCCTGCAGGCGCGTCTTGACCTGAACTTCCACCTTGACGTCGAGATCGCCCTGATGCGTGGCCACTCGAACGACGAGCACGGCGTGATACGCGCGGTAGCCACTCGGCTTGGGAAAGGCGACGTAATCGGTGGGTGGTTGTGCGAACCGCACGGAGCATTCCGGGTCGTTGCACGCACGCTCGAGCGCAGCGACGAACGTCAGCTGATCGCGCGGGGTCTTGCACAGCACCTTGACGCCGACGAGATCGGGCAACGCCTCGGCGACGGCATCGGCGTCGGTCGGCTCGGCGATGCGGCCCTCGGACAGATAGCGGCGCAGTTTGTCGGCCGATCTGCCCGGGTCCTTGATGCGTGCAGTCTGCGCATTGAGTCGGTCTCGATCGACGTCCTCGAGAATCTCGTCGGCGATGGTCTCGAGGAAGTTCTGCGCCGTGACGAGAGCGGCTTCCCACGCTCGACGACGCTGCAGGTACAGCTCTTCGACCAAGTCGTCGATACTCGTTGCCGATGTCACGATGCCGAGGTTAACGCAGAAGTGTCGGCAATCCTCTCGACGGCGCGCGTTCGAGCTGTGGCGCGACTGCGTCCGGTTTACGCTCTACCGCATGACCGTGGCCTCGGAACAGAAGGACGACTTCGTCGAGAAGTTCGATCCCTTTCGTCGCGAGTTGCTCGCGCACTGCTACCGCATGACCGGGTCGATCCACGATGCCGAGGACCTGTTGCAGGAGACGTACATTCGCGCATGGCGGGGTTACGCCAAATACGAGGGCCGTTCGTCCCTGCGCACATGGCTGTACCGAATTGCAACCAACACCTGTCTGACCGCTCTGGACGGCCGGGCGAAGCGTCCCTTGCCGACAGGCTTGGGTGCACCGAGTTCCGGCCCCACCGACGAACTGGTGCAGAACAACGAGATTCCGTGGCTAGAGCCGATCGCCGATTCCGAACTGGCGGATGCGAGTGATCCGGCTTCGATCGTGGTGGAGAGGGAATCCGTGCGGCTCGCCTTCGTCGCCTCGCTGCAACATCTGTCGTCACGGCAACGCGCGGTGCTGCTGATGCGCGAAGTGTTGCAGTGGAAAGCGTCGGAGGTAGCCGAGGTTCTCGCCACGACGACGACAGCAGTGAACAGCCTCCTGCAGCGAGCGCGGGAGCGGCTCGACGAGATCGCGCCCGAGCTCGACAACGTCGAGCCCATCGAATCCGCGGAATTACAGGAACTTCTCGCCCAGTACGTGGAGTGTTTCGAGAGTTACGACATCGACCGACTGGTCACGCTGTTCACCTCGGACGCAGTGTGGGAAATGCCGCCGTTCGTCGGGTGGTATCAGGGTGGCGAGACGATCGGATCTCTCATCCGGAACAACTGCCCCGCAAACGGGGCAGGCGACATGCGGATGGTGGCCACCTCTGCCAACGGTCAACCCGCATACGGGCTCTACATGCTGGACGAGGACGGTGTGCACCGCGCGTTCCAGTTGCACGTTCTCGATGTCGATGCCAGAGGGGTCGGGCACGTGACCTGCTTCTTCGATCTGACGCTGTTCGATCGATTCGGTTTGCCCGACCGCCTCTAGTCGAACGTTCGGTCAGCCCTGCGAGACGGCCGACGGATCCATCCACATCACTTCCCAGACGTGGTCGTCGAGATCTCGGAACGCCCGGCCGTACATGAACCCGTGATCCTGGGGCTCCATCCACTTCGATCCACCCGCGGCGATCGCCGCGTCGGTGAGCGAGTCGACTTCCTCGCGGCTGTCGGCAGAGACGCACATCAGTACCTCCCGGGCCGAGCCAGTGTCGCAGATCGAGTCCGAGATGAAGTCCTCGAATCGCGAGGTGGCCAGGAACATCACGGTCGCCTGATCGCTGACGACCATCGATGCACAATTCTCGTCGCTGAACATATCGTTGAACTGGAATCCGAGACCCTCGAAGAATGTGCGGGTTGCGACGACGTCGCGGACGGGCATGTTGGCGAACAGCGAACGGGACATGAATACACACCTTTTCTGGAAGAGCCTGCTGCGTCGAACCGTCGAACGGCGGTCTTGTTCGTACTGACAGCTCTCGATCCGAAAAGTCATCGGGTGCAGATGTGCAGACACGACGCGACCCCGCCGAGCGGATGCTCGACGGGGTCGCGGACTGCGAAGCTGAAGGGGGGTGTGGCTATCGCGTGATCTGCGCGAGGCGCGAGAGCATCCGCGAGAAGACGTGGCCGTCGTTGCCGAGGTCTGCATAGGGATCGGATGCCTGATCCGGCTCGGTGGCGTCCGGCGTTGCCGCAGCAAGCGTGCGCGCCAGGCGGGTGCGACGCTCGATGGCGTCGATGATGGTGGCGTCCAGCGTTGAAACTTCGTCGAAGAGCTGGTCGACGTCAGCTGTCGCGATATCGGCGTTGTCGGTGCCAATTGCGAGCGAATCGATCTGAACAGTCACATCGTCTCCTTTTGTTCGCGTCCTGAGGTGTGAGTCGTTCGGTCGGCCGGAACCGTTACAGCTAGGCCCGAGTAAAAACGATGTTTCGTCGCCCAGACCAAGATGCCCACTCGATGGGCCTGGGCCAACCTCTTCGGGGTGTGATGCTGCATACAGTCCGGTCGGTTCCTCGACCTGCGGGTTTCCCGGACGGAGCGGCTCCGAGGATTCTTCTCGCGTTGTTCCGGGTAGCCGGGGAGAGAACGACGTCGACTTTCGAGGAGTGAACGATGCGTTACGACTACCTGATCATCGGCGGGGGAATGGTCGCGGACAGCGCGGCTCGCGGAATCCGCGAGCAGGACACGACGGGCTCCATCGGCATACTCGGCACCGACCCGGACGCGCCGTACACGCGGCCGGCGCTGTCGAAGAAGCTGTGGACCGACCCGGAGTTCGGCCGCGATCAGGTCTCGCTCGACACGGCCTCCGACACCGGCGCAGACGTGCACACCGGAACTCGAGTCGTATCGGTCGACCGCTCCGACTCGTCGGTCACCACGGAATCCGGAGAACACCACGAGTACGGACAGCTTCTCCTGGCAACCGGTGCAACGCCGACGCGCGTCGAACTGGCTCCCAGCCCCCGCGTGGTGTACTTCCGCACCTTCGCCGACTACCGGGCGCTGCGCGAGCTGACCAAGACCGCCGATCACATCGCCGTGGTCGGCGGCGGATACATCGGCACCGAAATCGCAGCTGCCCTGTCTCTCCAGAATGTGAAGGTCACACTGGTGACGTCGGATGCCGTACTCGGGGGACACATGTTTCCGCCGACCCTGGCTGCCGGCTTCGACAAGGGATTCGCAGGCCACGGTGTGACCGTGCGCCGGGGAACGAGGGTCGTGTCCGGAGCCGAGGCGTCGGCGCGCGTACAACTCCAACTCGACGACGGTTCGACCGTGGAGGCGGACGGCGTCGTGTTCGGACTCGGCGTGCGACCCAACACGGAATTGGCCGAATCTGCAGGGCTGTCGGTCGACGACGGCGTGATCGTCGACGAGTTCCTCCGGACCGAGGACGAGCACGTCTACGCCGCCGGTGACGTGGCGAACTACCCCGATGCCATCTTCGGACGCCGTCGTATCGAGCATGTCGACAACGCGACCGAGATGGGCAAGGCCGCAGGACGCAATATGGCCGGTGCCGCAGATCCCTACAGCTACACCCCGTACTTCTACTCCGATGTCTACGACAACGGCTATCAGGCGATCGGCACGGTGTCCACGACGCTGAGCGTCGTCGAGGACTGGAAGTCGGTGGGCAAGGAAGGCGTCGTCTACTACCTCGACGACGATGCCGTCGTTCGGGGCGTACTGATGTGGAACGTCTGGGAGGGCCTCGACGTGGCACGCACCCTGCTGGCAGAGAAGAAGCCGCAGACCGAGCAATCGTTGCGCGGACTGATCTGAAATTCTGGAACACTCGATGGCGAGCGATCGGTCGACGACACCGGCGATCCGGCGCGACCTAGGAGAGACGATGTCCGAATTCGATGGCAATGGGTCGGCCGAACAGCGTGTCCGGTTCGACGACGAGGTCCACCGCCGCTGCGCCGACTGCCGGTTGCCCGGCCGTTCCGAGCCACTGTCCGACGCGGCCGCTGTCGCCATCGCTGCCGGCCGAGTGGACCAGGCCACCCGAGTCGTACTCGTCGACCGATGGCATGCAGGGCGCTCGCTCCCGTCGATCGGGGGATTCGGCGCGTTGCGCACTCTGGTGGACGAGCGCGATCGCTGGCTCGCCAAGGACACGACGAGCAAGCCTGGATCGGCGCTCGTGTACCGACTCCGAGCTGCCGAGCTGACCAAACGCGTCGATCACCACCGCACCACCGTGGTGATGTCCAATCGGCACTACGCCAACGGAGTACGTGCGGCGCGAAAGGAGCGCCGGGAAGGTGTGCATCTCGATCTGGACCAACGGGACGCGGTCTTCGATGCGCTGACGAGAACGCCTGCGCCACAGAAGTTCGGCCCGATCGCCGAGCGTGGCCTGTCACTGGTGGATGCGGCCACGGATCGGGTGAGCACGCTGGCGCGCAGAACCCCGGTGGCCGACAGGGTCGAGTGGGCGACCGGAATGGTGGATCAGTTCGTGGACCGAAAGGACGACCGTTTCGTCGATCGCTACGACACCCTGCTGTTCCTTGCCGGCACCTCGTTCGATCGAGTGCGTCGGTCGCCTGCATGGCAATCGACCTACTTCGAGATCCAGCGCAATCAGCTGGACCTGTTCGTCGAACTCACCGAGATCTCGCTCGATGCCACGTCGCTGCGAACGGTAGCGACCGAGCTGAACCGGATCGGTGAAACGATGGTCGACGAGGAGACCGC
The DNA here is from genome assembly GCF_002259405.1 of Rhodococcus sp. 14-2483-1-2. Classification (GTDB taxonomy): domain Bacteria; phylum Actinomycetota; class Actinomycetes; order Mycobacteriales; family Mycobacteriaceae; genus Rhodococcoides. Next base: position 246,048 of record NZ_NPFW01000020.1, read on the forward strand.
AGCGCAGGTCGAATCTCGCCGTGGCGCACTGGAAGTGGTGTGGAAACAGTTGACCGGACGGGTGGCCGCGCTGGTACGACTCGCGAACGTGGTCGAGTCCTCGGAGACCGAGGCCCGCACCTCCGACGCGATGGCCCGCGCGCACAGCTTGGACGATCGGATCGATGACCTCGTCGGGCGGTCGGGGAGCCGGGAAATGTCCGCCGAGAACACACATTTCGTCGGTGATCAGGTGCGGACGCAGTGGCGCGACTGAGTGCAGCCGAGGGCACATAGCCGCGCCACTGGCTCTAGGCGATGATTGCGAAGAGGATTCCCGCGACGGCGAAGCTGACCACGGACAGAATGGTCTCGAGAACCGTCCATGTCTGCAGTGTCTGCTTGACGGTCAGGTTGAAGAACTTCGCGATGATCCAGAATCCGCCGTCGTTGACGTGGCTGGCGATGATCGAGCCCGCTGCGATGGACATGGCGATCAGCGCAACGGCCGGAGCCGAGTAGTCCTGGGCTGCGACCAGTGGTCCGACGATGCCGCCGGTCGTCACGATGGCCACGGTTGCCGACCCCTGGGCGACCCTGAGCGCACAGCTGATGATGTACGCCAGCACGATGATGGGAAGACCTGCGGCCGCCATGGTGTCGGCCAGGGCTGTGCCGATTCCCGTGGCGGAGATGACCTTTCCGAAGAACGCGCCTGCGCCGACCACCAGCAACAGCATGCCCACCGGACGAAGCGACTCTCCGGTCAGCTTGCTCAGTTCCTGGACCGTGGATCCGCGTCGAATTCCCAGAACGTAGAACGCGATCAGAACTGCGATCAGAAGCGCGACGGCCGGGGTGCCGAAGAACGTCAGTACCTCGAGTAGGTTGCCGGGATCGAGCAGGATGCTGCCGAACGTGGCGCCGAGGATCAGGACCAGTGGAACCGCGATGATTGCTCCGATGGTGCCCACCGACGGCGGCGTGGTGACGACAGGACGCTTGGTGGCGACCGTGCCTGCGCCTCCACCCTCGGTTGTGCTCGCGTCGTTTCCGTCGTTGATGAAGTCCTCGGGCACGTCGACGATGATGCGTTTGCCGATCCAGTTACCCCACACCAGGCCGGCGGCGATGAATCCTGGTATTCCGCAGATGAATCCGAACAGGATGAGCCAGCCCAGGTTCACTTCGAGCAACCCGCCGAGGGCAACCGGACCTGGATGTGGCGGCAAGAAAGCATGCGTCATGGACAATCCTGCCAACATCGGCAGCGCATAGAGCACCAACGACTTTCCGCCTTGGCGCGCCGCCACGTAGACCAACGGTGCCAACACGAAGATGCCGATGTCGAAGAACACCGGGATGCCGAAGATCAGACCCAACAGGCCCATTGCGATGGGTGCTCCGCGTTCTCCGAAGACGCCCAGCAGCTTGGCGGTCAGTGCCTGTGCGCCACCGGACTTTTCGAGAATCGCGCCCAGGACCGTTCCCAGTCCGATGATGACTGCGATGTGCCCGAGGATGCCGCCGAACCCGGTTTCGAGAAGCGATTCGTTGCTCTTGATGGCGGTGCCGACTATCTCGTTGACGGGCAAACCGGCAGCCAGAGCCAATCCGAGGCCGACGATGAGAAGTGCGATGAACGGTTCGAGTTTGACCTTGATGATGACGATGAGCAGTACAGCAATTGCGATGCCGCACAATACGAGTAGTCCTGGCGTGGAGGTTCTGAGCCAGTCGACGACAGAATTCATGACGAGCCTTCCTTGGTGTCTGCGCTGATAGCCGCCACGAACGCCTGCGCTCGCGCGGTGATGTCGTCCCACTGGGCCGCCGCAACCGACGCCGGTGAAACCACATCGGTGCCTGCCGTCACTGCGACGGCACCGGATGCCAGGAACTGAGCCGCGTTACCTGCGTTGACTCCGCCGGACGGAACGAGTTGCGCGTCGGGGAAGGGGCCGAGCAGATCCTTGAAATACGCGGGCCCGACGGTCCGTGCCGGAAATATCTTCACGGCATCCGCCCCGAGATCGAGGGCGGTCATCACTTCGGACGGGGTGAGCGCGCCCATCATCAGCGGGATTCCAGCGTCGGTGACGATCGCGGCAACGTCAGGACGGAGCCCAGGAGTCACGACGAAGCTCGCCCCGGCGTCGATTGCCGACCGCGCTTGGTCGGCGGTCAGGACGGTGCCCGCCCCGACGACTGCACCGGCGTTCGATGCCGTGCGGACCAGCGCCAGCACGCCTGGTGTGGTGAAGGTCAACTCCAGGGCCCGAATTCCGCCGCGCGAGAGCGCATCTGCCAGCGCAACAGGATCGGAGATGTGAGGCGCGCGGACCACCGACAGTGCGCGGTCCGCGAGAATTGTGGACAGTGCATTCATGCTGTCTGCTTTCCGATGGAATCGAGTCGCAGGGCACGGCCTGCAAGAGAGTGGGTGGGACGTCGATCGTCGATGGCGAACGCACCGTTGACCATGACGTGGCTGATGCCGTCGGCCTGTTGTTTCGGATTCTCGAACGTGGCGGTGTCGCGCACGGTGGCAGGATCGAACAGCACGAGATCGGCTGCGTGGCCGAGGGCTATCGTGCCGCGGGCGCGCAGGCGGAGCCGCGCAGCGGGACGGCCGGTCAGGTGATTGATGCAGTCCTCCAGCGAGAGCAGTTGCTCGTCTCGGACGTAGTGACCCAGGTAGCGGGGAAAGGTTCCCCAGGCGCGTGGGTGCGGTTTCTCGCCGACCAGGATCGCGTCACTGCCGCCCATGTGGCGTGGATGCGCCATGATCTCTCGCACGTTCTCCTCGTGGCCGACGTGCTGGAGGATGGTGGTGGCCAGAGCGTCTCGGCGAAGGAACTCGAAGAACACGTCTACCGGCGCGCGCCCCTCGTCGGCCGCGATATCGGACATCGTGCGCCCGACGTAGCGATCGAGCTCCGGATTCGCGACACCGCTGAGCTGGATGGTCTCCCACTCGACGGTCACGCCGTGGCAGCCGTCGGACCCGTCGACGTCGACATCCTGTGCGATGCGTCGACGCATGTCCGGATCGTCGAGGCGTTCGAGCGCGCGATCCGGGCCACCCGACATTGCCCAACTCGGCAGCAGCGCAGACAAAGTGGTGGCCCCGGGCAGATACGGATACGTGTCGAGGGTGACGTCGCATCCGTCCGAGATCGCAGAGTCGACGCGGTCCAAGAACTCACGTGCCCGGCCCCGATTGACGCCGAAGTTCATCGTCGCGTGAGTCAGATGCAGCGCACATCCCGTATCCCTCGAGAGATCGAGCATCTCCTGGTACGCGTCGAGCGCGCCGGCGCCGTACGACCGAGTGTGCGGTGCATAGAACCCACCGAAGTCGGCGACGACCTCGCACAGCGCGCGTAATTCGCTGGTGTCGGCATACATTCCGGGCGTGTACGTCAAACCGCTCGACATTCCGACGGCACCTTCTTGCAGGCCCTGCGCCAACAACTCCTGCATGTGGGCGATCTCGGACGGCGTCGCGGGTCGCTGATCAGGGCCAACCGCGAGGTATCGCAATGTTCCCTGGGGAACGAGATAGGCAGCGTTCGGGGTGATTCCCTGGTCGAGGCGATCGAGGTACGCCGAGACCGAACGCCACGAGAAGTCGAGGTCGACGGGATTGCCGTTCCATCCGGCGATCTGACGCCGCACCACATCGAGTGTCGCGTCGTCGATCGGAGCGTAGGCGATGCCGTCCTGTCCGATGACCTCGGTGGTGACGCCCTGACTGATCTTCGGGAAGTGGTCGGGGTCGGTCAGCAGACGCAGATCGGAATGGGCATGCATGTCGATGAACCCGGGGGACAGGACCTGCCCCGCAGTGGCGTCGACGATTCTGTCGGCACCGAGAACGGTGCCGGGTTCGGCGATCGAGGCGATGATTCCGTCGCGGACGAGAACGTCACGACGCAGTCGCGGTGACCCGGTGCCGTCGATGACGTCGGCACCTCGAAAGAGGGTATCGGGCATGAGGTTTCGACTCTCTAGAAGAATGTGTGCACGAGATCGACGACGCGGGGATCGTCGCCGTCGGCGTCGTCGACGACGGGAATCAGACGCCACTTGTCGAAAGCGGTGCACGGGTGAGACAGGCCCAACCGCACCACTGATCCCACCGGGAGCGCCGTGCTGTCCTCGGCCGGTAGACGGAGGAACGCGTGTTGATCGTTCAGCGCCGTGATTTCGGCACCGGAGTCGAGAGTTTCGCCTCCCCGGACCGATTGGGGGACAGGCAGTCCTTCGTCGAACGGAAAGTCCCGCTTGCCCGCGTCGAGTAGCGCGAGACCGGGCTCCGGCCGGGAGACCGTCCGAGCCCATCCGTGCATCGCCGACAGCAGCGGCGCGTCGGTGCGGGCGGGAGTGAGGGGTGAGATCTGCGAGTAGAAGCCGTCGTCGTGCACCACATAGGCACCCGAGCGCAGCACGACGTCGGTAGCTACACCGTCTCCGGTGGTGAGAGATTGCAACTGCTCGACAACGAGATCCTGGTAGGCGCTGCCGCCTGCGGTCACGATCGCATGCTCGCCGTACAACCCTTCGGCATCGAACGCGCGATGGAGGGCTGCGACGTTCTCGAGATAGGCCCGAACTGCTGCGAGGCCGCTGTCGGTCCGGTCGTGGCTCAGTGCGCCCTCGTAGCCGCCGACCCCGGCCAACGCCAGCCGCGGCGACGACGCGATCGCACGAGCGACCGCGGTCGCCTCGTCTGTCGTGCGTGCGCCGGTTCGACCGTGCGGGCCACCGAGTTCGACGATGACCGGGATGGGGCGCGTTCCCTGCGCCGTCAGTATGCGGTCCATCTCGTTCACCGTTGCGACGCTGTCCGCCCAGCAGTAGAACTCGAATGTCGGATGCGAATCCAGCTCGCCCGCAATCCATGTCAACGCAACGGGGTCGATCTCGGCGTTGGCGAGAACGATTCGGTCGACCCCGAACGCGCGCGCTGCTTGCACCTGCCATCCGGTGGCGAGGGTGATGGCCCAGCTTCCCGCGTCGAGTTGCTGCCTCCAAAGTTGAGGGGCCATCGTCGTCTTGCCGTGGGGCGCGAGCAGCATTCCTGCACGCGCCGTCCATTCGGCCATGACCGAGATGTTCGACGCGATGCGTGCCCGGTCGAGTGTGAGTACGGGCGTCGTGAACTCGGAGAGCCGTGGCGACGTGGCGAGAAAACTCTCGACGGTGTGCCCCCACGACCTGGGGGGCAACGCCTTGTGCTCGGGTCCGAGCACTCGGCGGCTGAGCGCCTCGACGGCATCGATGTCGATCACGGTCGTCTCCTTGGTCTCAGTGAATCCACATGCGTTGCGCATTATGCAACGCTGGTTGCGCAATGTGTATATGGTTTGTAGTCTGCAACGAAAGTCAGCGTTCCCGCAAGAGTTCGAGGAGATCGACGTGAAAGCACCACGAGCGGTGTGTGTAGGCGAAGGCCTCGTCGTTCTGGTCGCCGAGCCTGGCCCACTGGAGAAATCGGAGACGTTCGACCGCACCGCCGGGGGTGCAGAAGCCAACGTGGCCAGGGTGTTCGGTCAACTGGGCGTCGGTGCATCATGGATCTCGCGAGTGGGCGACGACGGATTCGGCCGGTACCTCGTCGACCAATTGGTCGCGGCAGGTGTGGACACCTCCGGTGTGACGATCGATCACGAGCGACCCACTGGCATGTACGTGAAGCAACGCGGCTCGGGTTCCGACGACCGCCACGACCTCGCATGCCGAGACAGTGCGATGACCTACTTCCGTGCCGGCTCGGCGGCGAGTGCTCTGTCGCCCGGAGACATCGACGGGAATGCGGCGAACCTGGTGGCTCGTGCCGACTTGGTCCATTTCACCGGAATCACCGTGGCCATCTCGGATACCGCCGCCGATCTGACGAGATCCTTGATGGATCTGCCCACCCTCGTCAGCTTCGATCTGAACTATCGGCCGGCGCTGTGGAAGTCTCGGCCGGACGCAGCCACAGATGTCCTCGGTGAACATGTTCGAGGAAGCGATGTGGTGTCCATGGGTGCCGACGAAGCTGCGCTGGTGTTCGGCACGTCCGATCCCGACGAGCTGCGCGAGATGTTTCCGCAACCACACCATCTGGTGATCAAGAACGACGCACACACCGTGACGGCATTCGAGGGAACCTCTCGGGTCGACGTGCCGGCGCTGAAGCTCGACGTCGTCGAAAAGATCGGTGCCGGAGACGCATTCGCGGGCGGGTACCTGACCGGACTGCTGTTGGGTAGGAGTTCCGTCCAGCGCGTTCGGTTCGGGCATCTGTGTGCGGCGGGTGCCCTCACCGGGCACGGCGACATCGCTTCGGTGCTTCCCCTCGCGGTGCTGACCGAACTTGCGGAACTGGCCGACGTCGATTGGGCGAGGCTGGACTACGCAGCGACTGCCGCGCGTCACTCGGGGGGATTCCAATGAGTCAGAGTCTCGCGCGGGCGATGACACTTCTCGGCTTGCTCGGCGACGGACCGCGATCACTCGACGAGTTGGCGTCGGTAGTCGAGGTCCACAAGACGACCGTGCTGCGGCTGCTTCGCACGATGGAAGCCGACAGATTCGTTCAGCACGACGCGGATCACCGATATCAGCTCGGATCCAGGTTGTTCGAGCTCGCCAACCATGCGCTCGAACAGCGTGACGTGCGGAGCATTGCCCGGCCGCATCTGGCGGAACTCAACACGATCACCGGTCAGACCATTCACCTGGCAACGTACGAAGCGGGTGAGGTGATCTACATCGACAAGTTCGACGCCAAACAGAGCGTGCGGATGTATTCGCGGGTCGGCAAGCCTGCGCCGTTGCACTGCACAGCCGTCGGGAAGGTACTGATCGCTGCACGCCCACAGGTGGAGCGGGAGCAGATTGCGCAGCGCATCACCTACACGCCGTTCACCGAACGAACTATCAGAACGGCAGAGCACTACTTACGTGAGCTGGACGTCGTGCTCGCACAGGGATTCGCGGAGGACCGCGAGGAGCACGAGACGTTCGTCAACTGCATCGGCTCCGCTGTGCGCAACGGAACCGGCGACGTCGTGGCAGCAGTCTCGATGTCGGTACCCGACATGCTGCTCGACCACGACCAAGTACTGGCGACGCTGCCCGAAGTGCAACGGACCGCAGCCGCAATATCCGAGGGGCTGGGGTGGCAGCCGCAGGAACTCCAGGACCGCACGACAACCGACAAGAGCCCGACGGAAGGAAAACAATGAGCGAGACGATCGAAATTCGCACCGCAGGAGCCCCGGCACCCGCCCACACGTTCTCCCAGGGAGTGCGAAAGGGCCCGTTCGTGCAGGTATCCGGACAGGGGCCGGTGGATCCCACTACCAGCGAATACCTCTACCCAGGCGATGTCGCTGCGCAGACCACCCGCACACTCGAGAACGTCAAAGCAATCGTCGAGGCCGGTGGTGCGACGTTCGACGACGTCGTGATGCTGCGCGTGTACCTGACCAAGCGTGAGGACTTCACGATCATGAACGACGCTTATGGCGCGTTCGTGTCGGCGCACACCTCCGGCGACGTACTCCCGAGTCGCACCACGGTGTTCACAGGACTGCCGAGGGAAGAGATGTTGGTCGAGATCGACGCCGTTGCGATCGTCTGACGGAGCCCTCATCGGGTTGCCTGGTCAGATGTTCACGCAGAATTACATCTGACCAGGCGATTTGCGTATGTGTTGGTCTTCGCGTAACTTTTGTCGAGTCAGAGCGACACGGACACCGACCCGGTCTTCACGGACTGGGACAACGAGGTTGTACGGAGTATGCACTGAACAACCCAGGCAAGGCTCGAAAGTAATGAGTCATGTCTGGGGTTCGAGCGTGTAAGCCCCGAAGTTACCGTGCAAACGGCAGCGACGGTGTGTGCGTGTTCTTTGAGAACTCAACAGTGTGTCGATGAATGTCAGTGCCGAATTTATTTGGTGAAAGCATTCGATGTGTCAGCCATCCGCTTGTGGTGGTTGTTGTCGGGTGTTGTTTGAAAATGCTAGTTGAGTTTTTTTGCTAGTGATTTGACTCTTTATGTTTATGACTGATTT